>NZ_FNUY01000021.1 GCF_900108245.1 Allobosea lathyri | reverse complement strand
GGGCCTGTCACGGCGGTCACGCTCATCGCCCTGATGCCCGAACTCGGGCACGTCTCGCCAAAGGCCATCGCTGCCCTGACGGGCCTCGCGCCCTTCAACAACGACAGCGGACGCAGGCGCGGCCAGCGCATGATCAGGGGCGGAAGGCGCCGCGTCCGGCGAGCCCTCTACATGGCCGCGCTTGCCGCCATCCGGACATCGCCGCGCTTCAAGACCTTCTACGACACCATCCGCGCCCGAAGCGCCGCCGCCAAAGTCGCCATCATCGCCGTCGCAAGAAAGCTCATCACCGTCCTCAACGCCATGCTCAAAACAAACACAGCCTTCCAGACATGACCCCAAACGACACAGTTGCCGGATCGGCGCCGCTTCGCGGCTTGTCCGGGATGACAACGCTCCAAGCCAAGCTATACGCGAACTGATTTAATGCACAGGCGGCAAGCCGCGCGCTTCCCATTGGGACGATGGAACGGCCTCGCCGACGCGGAATTCGAAGGCGGCGACCCGCTTTCGGTCCGAAGTGAACTCGCATTTGAAGCGAAGATTGTACCAGCGCCGCTTGCTGCGGAAAGCAGCCCCTTCGGCCAGCAATATCCGGCCTGAAATTCTCGTGTCGGCCATGGCATAGGCGGCGAGCCTGTCGGGCTCGAACTCCTTCTTCCAGGCATGGATCTGGCTCATCGCCTCGATCGAGCAGAGCTGCTCGACGCGTTCATCTTCTGCGAGGTGGGGAAGCATCTCCCGTGCCTGCCGGCTGCGCGGGTCGGCGAGTGCCGTTTCCGACAGAAGACGTCTTGCCTTGATCATCGCGCCCGGCTCGGCGGGGGGCTCGGGATCAGGCTGCGCACGCACCGGCGGTTCCGGCGTTACTCGCGTAGGGAGAGGTGGCGTTTGAGGCAGCGGGGGCTCGACGGGGGGCGGAGTGATCGCCGCCTGGAACTGTCCGGGTGTCAGAAGCTCGACGTCGACGATGTTTTCCGGAAGCGGAGCCACATTGTCATGTGGCGGCATCACCGCCAGCGCCAGCAGGACCAGGAGAGCCAGATGCAGCAAGGCTGCGGCTGGCAGGCCCGGCATGGGCGCTCTGACCTGTGGGAGCGCCATAGCCGGCACTGCTCAGATTTCCAAGCATGCAAGGGGTGTCAGGCTGGCGAAGAGGGTCTGGATCACCCGACGGTTCCATGCGCTTGCCGTTCGGCGGGCGCAGGAATTCCCATCAACGCGACATTTTTGCGGCGGGTTTCAAAGAGCCGCTTCCGAAGGATCGGATGCTGGCACGGGTTCCTCGGACGGGCCGTTGGCGAGCTGGAAGCGTTCGAAGCGGCCAAGTTCCTCCTCGATGAGCGCTTTCAGCGCGGGCGTTCCCTGGCCATCGAGCCAGGTCCATTGCTGGACGAGCAGCTTCCCGCCGGCTCTATCCGTTTTCAGATCGAGCGCAGCCACGACCCTGTCGCCGACGAGCACCGGCAGGGCGAAATAGCCATAGGTCCGCTTTTCCTTGGGCAGATAGGCCTCGAACAGGTGCTGATAGCCGAAGAACAGGTTCAGCCGCTTGCGCTGGATGATCAGCGGATCGAAGGGCGAGAGGATGTGGACGAGGTCGGCTTCTGGCTGGACGGGCTCCTCAAGCACCTGCCGGCTTGCCCAGTGCGGGACCTTTTCAGCGCCTTCGATCTGTATGGCCAAGAGTTCCCGGCGCTTGACCCGCGCGGCGATCAGTTCGGCGACGTCCTTCTTGCGGGGAGCGTCGAGATGGCAGATCGAATCGAGGCTGACCACGCCTTGTGCGCGCAGCGCCCGGTCGAGCAGATAGGCCGTCACCTGCCGTTCGCTGGCCGGCGTCGGGCGCTTGTCCCAACCAAAATGCCGATCCATCAGCTCGTAGGTCTTGAGCATGCCGGCCCGCGCCGAGATTGCGAGGTCACCATCGTAGAAAGCGCGCTCGAGCAGGCCTTTCGAGGGCTTGCGGCTGGCCCAGAGATGTTCCTTCTCGGTCAGGACGTCGTCATCGAAGTCGCGGATCGTGAGCGCGCCCTCCTTGCGAATGCGGGTGACGAGCTTGCGGATCTCATCTCGGCCGCCGACCGCCGACCAGCGCCGCGGCTCGTCGCGATGCGCTTTCATCGCGCCGAGGAAGAAGCGAATATCGCGGGTCGGCACATAAGAGAGGGCGTGCGTCCAGTACTCGAACACGCTTTTGGCGGTCGATTGCGCCTGCGCCAGGTCGCCGCGCCGATAGGCGGGAATGCGCGAATACAGGATGTGATGGTGGCAGCGCTCGATCACGTTGATCGTATCGATCTGGACATAGCCGAGATGCTCGACCGCAGCCTGCGTGGCCTCTGAGCCGGAGCCGAACGGTTCGCGCGTATCGAGGCGCTGGGCGTGCAGCCAGATGCGGCGCGCCTGTTCCTGAGAGAGCGTGGTGAGCTTGGTCTTGCGGGGTGGCATGGCAGGCCCGTATTCGCGAAAGGCAGCGCCGAACCTAGCCCGGCGCGCCCAAGGTTATGTCAGCAGCATGCCGCGTCGCCCAACGCACGGCCATGCCCTGTCGTTTCTGCCCCACGTCAATTCGCGTCGGTCTGGAGCAGGTCGAGCAGCGCCTCTCGCGTTACCTCCGCCAGTGCCATCTGCAATTTGAACGCCTTGGTCTTTTCGCCCGGATTCATCACCAGGATAACGGTCTCGGTGCCGGGGCAGGCGGGGTCGGCGCAGATGATCTCGTTGACTGCGATTGCGGCAGCTTCGGGCAGGCCGAACAACTCGCGGATTTCTGCCTTGATGCGGTTTGCCGCCTGTGCGGCCTGCGCCTTGTCCGCGCTGCTTTTGCCGAAGAGGCCAAAGCGCATCGCGCGGCTCAGAGGGCCGGCAGGGTGAGCACGCCGGCCGCGCCGTCTTCGGTGCCGAAGGCAAGGCGCTTGCCGAGCTTGTCCCAGGCGAAAGCGGTGATGCCGCTGTCCCTGAGCGCCGGGCGCACTAGCAGTTCGGAGGCGTCGGTCAGCCTGACCAGCAGGATGCAGCCATCGTCATAGCCGATCGCCAGCACCAGCGCCTTTGGGTGGAAGGCCACGCGCGTAACCTTGGCGTGGCGCGCGCCGCATTCGCGCGGGGCCTTTCCGGTCGGCCCCTCGCCCTGGAAGGGCCAGATGATCGCGGCGTCCGCCCCGCTGGAGGCAAGCCAGAGCCCGTCATGCGACCAGGACAGCGAGCGCGGTTTGGCGGGATAGCCGGTCATGCGCATATGCGACGGCTTCTCGCCCAGCCGCCAGCCATGCAGCGCGTTTTCCTGCATCGAGGAGACGACGAAGCGCCCGTCCGGCGACCAGGTCACGTCGAGATGCGAGCCCTTCCATTCCAGGAATTCAGGCTTGGCCTCGGTGTTGGGGTACCAGAGCGAAACGCCGTTCATCTGTGCGATGGCGAGACGATAGCCCTTGGGCGCCAGCACCAGCCCCTGCGGCGTCGTGGTGACGTCGAGCGAGCGGACCCTGCCCTTGTCGTCGCAGGCATTGACCGTCTTGCCGGTGTTCCAGGCGATGCTGCCGGTCGGGGACAGGGTGACGGCGTCGATCCAGCGACGCTTTGGGTCTTTCGCCAGCTCTGCCGGTTCACCGTCCGCGCCGGTCGCGACCATGCGGCCATCATCGCCGCCGCTGATCAGCCGCTCGCCATCGCCGGTGGCACAGAGAATGCCGCCGGCATGGGCCTCGACCGTTTCAGCCGTGCCGTCGCGCCAGCGCAGCACGCGTCCGTCCGCGAGGGCGAGCGCCAGAGTGGTTTTCAGCCAATGGGCCGCCACGACATGCGCCCCGGCTTCGACGGGGACGACATGTTCGCGCAGCGAGACGGGTTTGGTGATGGTGTTCATGAGGCAGGGTCTAGCGCAGCTTGTTTTTCAAGGGAACCACGCCGTCATTCTCGGGCGCCGCAAAGCGGCGACCCGAGAATCTCAGGCAGGAGATGCCCGGGTCAAGCCCGAGCATGACGAGCGCACTTCACGCCGCGCAGGCCAAAAACCCCTTGCGCAATTCCGCTTCGTCGAGATCGCGGCCGATGAAGACCAGACGCGAGTTGCGTGTCTCGTCGACCTTCCAGTCGCGCTGGAGATCACCGTCGAGGATCATGTGAACGCCCTGGAAGACGAAGCGGCGCGGCTCGTCCTTGAAGGCGAGGATGCCCTTGGAGCGCAGGATGTTGGGACCCTGCACCTGGCTGATGTCGTTGATCCAGGGCATGAATTTTTCCGGATCGACATCGCCGGGGATGGTGAAGGAGACCGACCGGACATCCTCGGAATGATGGTGATGGTGCCCGGACTCAAGGAAATCGGGCTCGATATCGAGAATGCGGTCGAGATCGAAGGCGTTGCGATCAAGCAGATTGGCTATCGGCAGGTCGCAGCGCGTCGTCTTGTGCAGCTTGGCATAGGGGTTGATGGCGCGGATGCGGGCCTCGACCTCGGCCAGTTCCTCGGCCGAGACGAGATCGACCTTGTTGAGGATGATGACATCGGCGAAGGCGATCTGGTTCTTCGCCTCGGGTGCGTCCTTCAGCCGCTCGGTCAGCCATTTGGCGTCGGTGACGGTGACGACCGCGTCGAGACGGGTTGCATCGCCGACATCCTGGTCGACGAAGAAGGTCTGCGCCACGGGAGCCGGATCGGCCAGCCCCGTGGTCTCGACGATGATCGCGTCGAACTTGCCCTTGCGCTTCATCAACCCATCGAGGATGCGGATCAGGTCGCCACGCACGGTGCAGCAGATGCAGCCGTTATTCATCTCGAAGACCTCCTCGTCGGCGCCGACGATGAGTTCGTTGTCGATGCCGACCTCGCCGAACTCATTGACGATCACGGCGAATTTCTTGCCGTGATCTTCGGTGAGGATGCGGTTCAGGAGCGTGGTCTTGCCGGCGCCGAGATAGCCGGTGAGCACCGTGACGGGGATTTTTTCGGACATGGTCGATCCTGGTTCAGATAGCGGTCCGGGCAGGCCCGCACCCTTGATTATATCCTCCACCCGTCATCCCGGACGGAGCGAAGCGGAGATCCGGGATCCATCATAGGGAACTGCGCTCTACGATGGATCCCGGATCGGCGCTGCTTCGCAGCTTGTCCGGGATGACGATGGGTTGGCGGATATGCCTCTCAGGCCGGACCGGCGGCGAGCGCCTTTTCGATCTGGCTTATATTGTGTTTTATCATCTGGATGTAAGTCCCGGCCGGGCCCGAAGCGTCGGAGAGCGCATCCGAGAACAGCCGGCCGCCGATCCTGGCGCCGGTTTCACGCGCTATCTGCTCGATCAGGCGGGGATTGGTGACATTTTCCAGGAAGACGGCTTGAATCTTCTCCGCCTTCATCTGGCGGATGATGCGCGCGACATCCTTCGCCGAGGCCTCGGCCTCGGTCGAAACGCCCTGTGGCGCGATGAACTCGATGCCATAGGCCTTGACGAAATAACCGAAGGCATCATGCGAGGTGATCGCCTTGCGACGGTCCGCAGGGATACGCACGACCGCAGCCTTGATCTCGGTCTCCAGCGCATCGAGCCTTGCGAGATAGGCGGTGGCATTGGCCTCATAGCTCGCCTTGCCCGCGGGATCGGCGACACCCAGCGCATCGCGGATGTTGGCGACATAAAGCTTGGCGTTGGCGACGCTCTGCCAGGCGTGTGGATCTTCATGGCCATGGTCATGGCTATGCGCGGCGGCACCCTTCTTGCCGGCGGCAGGTTCTTCCTCCGCGGCCTCGATCGGCTTGATGCCGGTCGTGGCGGTCGCGACGACGCCCTTGGCGCCTGAGGATTTGATCAGGCGCGGCAGCCAGCCCTCGAACTTCAGGCCGTTGACGACGATCAGTCTGGCCGCGGCCATGCTCTTCGCATCGGCGGGGGTCGGCGAGTAGACATGCGCGTCGCCATTGGGGCCGACCAGCGTGGTCACTGCGACGCGGTCCCCCCCGATCTCCTTCACGAAGTCGCCGAGGACGGAAAAGCTCGCCACGACCGGCAGTTTCTCCTGCGCCCGCGCCGCGATCGGCGTGGTGGCAAGGATCAATGCTGCGGCAAGGCCCGCGACGAGTTCGCGTCGGTTCGACATGGCGTCTCTCCAGTCAGAAATGAAATACTATAACATTACTAACGCTGGAGATGTGGGCGAGGCAAGAGGCGTCTTGCAAGTCCGCCCTGCGAACCGATCAGGAGCGAGCCGAGATAGAGCGCGCCGGCGGCCAGGATGATCGCCGGGCCGGCCGGGAGATTGGCTCCGGCCGAATAGGACAGCACGAGCCCGCCATAGCCCGAGAGCATGCCAAAGCCGGTGGCCAGCAGGATCAGCCGGGTGATGTCGGCCGTCCAGAAGCGCGCGGCGGCGGCCGGCAGCATCATCAGGCCCACCGCAAGCAGGGTGCCGAGCGCGTGGAAACCAGCGACAAGATTGAGCACGACGAGGGCGAGGAATGTCAGATGGACCACCCCGCCGGAGCGGCTGACAGAGCGCAGGAAACCCGGATCGACACATTCCATCACCAGCGGGCGATAGAGCGCAGCCAGTGTCAGCAGTGAGAGGGTCGCGACGCTGCTCAGCAGGATCAGGACATCGTCGTCGAGCGCGAGGACATTGCCGAACAGCACATGCAGCAGATCGACGGCCGAGCCGCGCAGGGAGACGATGGTGACGCCGAGCGCCAGCGAGATCAGATAGAAGGCGGCCAGCGATGCGTCCTCCTTCAGCACCGTCAGCCGCGCCACCGCGCCGGCCGCGAGCGCCACGGCAAAGCCGGCGGCAAGCCCGCCGATCGTCATGGCCGGCAGCGAGAAGCCGGCGACGAGATAGCCGATCGCGGCGCCGGGCAGGATCGCATGCGCCATGGCATCGCCGGTCAGGCTCATCCGGCGCAGCATCAGGAAGACGCCAATCGGCGCGCCGGAAACCGACAGCGCGATGATGCCAACCAGCGCGCGGCGCATGAAGTCGAATTCGGCGAAGGGGCCGATGAAGAGATCGTAGAGGGAGGACAGCATTTTTCCGTGGCGGTCGGTGGCATCAAGCGTCGTGCGCCACACCCGTCATTGCGAGCGAAGCGAAGCAATCCAGAATGGCGTGTATGCGGCTGGATTGCTTCGCTTCGCTCGCAATGACGGACAGGCCAAAACGGCGGGTTGGAATCAGGCGGCGTCGCGCTCGCAGGGAGCAGCATGGCTGTCGAAGGCCTCGACCATGCGGCGGGCCTTGAGCAGATTGGCGGCGGTCAGGACTTCGCCGGTCTCGCCCCAGGCCACGGCCTCGCGCGCCAGCAGCAGCGTCTGCGGAAAGGCGCGGCGGACGGTCTCGATGTCGTGGAGCACGGCGACGACGGTGCGGCTCTCGCCATGCCAGCGCTGGACCAGCGCCAGCAGGTCGGCGGTGGTGCGCGCATCGATTGCGGTGAAGGGTTCGTCGAGCAGGATGACGTCGGCGTCCTGCAGCAGCAGGCGGGCGAAGAGCGCGCGCTGCATCTGGCCGCCGGACAGCGTTCCGATCGGACGGGTCTCGAAGCCGGTCAAGCCGACGGCGGCAATCGCCTCCTCGACCTTGGCCCTGGCGCTGAATCCGATGCGGCCGAAGATGCCGGCACTGTTCCAAAGGCCCATGGCGACGAGGTCATAGACATGGATCGGGAAGGAGCGGTCGAGATCGGCCGATTGCGGGAGATAGGCCAGACGCTTGCCCTTGCTGACTGCGATGCTGCCTTCCAGCGGCGACAAGGCGCCGGCGATGCCCTTCAGCAGCGTCGACTTGCCGGCGCCGTTGGGACCGACAATCGCGATCAGGCTGCCCGAGGCGATCTCGCCCGACAGATGATGCACCGCCGGATGGCGGTCATAGCCGAGCGTCAGATCGGTGAGACGAATGGCGGACACGGGCGACACGGCTTTCGTTGCGACCAGCGGTTTCACAGGATGACGGCAAGCGTGGCGAGCCAGAGCGCGCCGATGATCACGAGCGCCAGCCCGAGGCGGCTCGATGCCGACAGGCGCAGCAGCGACCAGCCCGGATTTTCCGAGACGGCGCGGCTGGCATGGGCGTGCGGATGGCTCATATGAGATGATATAATGTTACGCGCTTTGGGAAGCAAGCGCTGCTCCAATACCTCTTTGGAAAAGACGAAACCCACAGCCAGGGGTTGCATTTTCGTTCGATGTGTACTCTTTACGTTCTTACGTAACGGCATGGGGGTGTCGGTGAAAATTCCGGTTCTGTCTGTGGTGCGCCGCGCCTGCCGCAATACGCTACGCTTTGCGACGAGGCATCCGGCCCTGTTGCTGACCACCTTGGCTTTATCCATGCCCTTCGAAATTGTGCGTTCCGCGTGGGGGCTAGACGAGATCGACCGAAGCAGCGCGTCAGCCTTCGGCATGTCATGGCTGCTATCGGCGATCCTATTGGTGATCTGGCTCCCTGTTTTCGTCATGGCTGTCCGGGAGACGGTCTGCTCCGAGATCGTGTCGCTTTCGCCGCGCCTGATCCTGTCCGTATCGACGTACCGATACGGACTCTGCGCCTTCGCCGTGCTGCTGATCAGCGAGTTGCTAGCGGCGATTCCCACCGGGTCGTTTGCTGGAGCCAGCTTTGTCTTTGTCGGCTCGATCGCATTGTGCTTCATTATCGTCAGGACAACGCTGACATGTTCGGCGCTGGCTCTCGGCCGGCTCGATCTCGGCCTCGTGCAATCATACAGGCGGACAGCCGGTCAGACGCTGCGAGTGTCTGCGGTCGCAATTCTGCCGATGATCATTGTAGGCCTGATTGGCTTCGCTCCTATCATTGTCGCCGTTCTAGCCGGATTCGACTTGGCAGACCCAGAAAATGCGAAGGAACCCGCCTTGCCTACCCGTGTCGGGCTGGGCGTCGTTTCCCAGGTCATGGCACTGTCGATCGTAATTGCCGGCGGGGAGGTTTACCGCCTGATCGAAGGCGCTCCTGCAGAGCCTCAAAACGGCCGATACTGATAGAGCCAGGTCTCGGTCAAAACCGCATCGCCGCCGCGCAGGAAGCAGCGCATCTCGACCGGCTCGTTGCCCTCGACGGTAAGGTCGAACTGGGCGCGCCAATGGCCGGGCACGTCATTGGGCACTGCTTCGGCGAAGATGTAGGAGAAGCTCCCGCGCGAGGTCGAGAGCACCACCTCAGGCTTCACGCCGAAGGGGATCGACTCCAGCGCCGGCCCCTTGAACTCGATCATGAATTTGCGCACGCCCTTGGGCCGCGCCGTGCCGGGTTGGCCGCCATTGCCGAGCCGGGTGGCGACGACGCGGCCCAGCGTCGACGGGAAGGGCTCGTCGGCAAGCCAGTGCAGCTTGTAGCGGAAGGCATAGGCGGCTCCCGCCTTTGCCGGCGCCTGCGGCACCCACATGGCGACGATGTTGTCGTGGATCTCGTCATCGGTGGGGATCTCGATGAGCTGGACCGCGCCCCGGCCCCATTCGCCCTGAGTTTCGACCCAAAGGCTCGGCCGGCGCTCATAGAAGACGCCATCGAGGAAATGGCCGACCTCGCGGTCGCGCTGCATCAGGCCGAAGCCGCGCGGGTTCTCGTCCATGAAGGAGGAGGCGGTGGTCTGGGAGGGGTTGTTGAGCGGCCGGAAGGCGCGCTCGCCCGCTCCGGTCCAGAGCGCCAGCCCGTCGGAATCATGTACTTCGGGGCGCCAGTCGACGGCGGTCGCCTTGGCCGTTTCGGAATACCAGTACATCGAGGTCAGCGGGGCGATGCCGAGCCGCTCGACATCCTTGCGCAGATGCAGCGCGGTCTCGATCTCCATGGTGACGCCCTTGCCGCGATGCATGCGGAAGCGATAGGCGCCGGCCACGCTCGGACCCGACAGCAGGGCATAGACGACGACATATTCGGCGCTGGCTTGCGGTGTCTCGAGCCAGACATGGGTGAAATCCGGAAATTCCTCGGCCTTGCCTCCGACCGCCGGGTCGATCGCCAGTCCGCGCGCCGAGAGCCCGTACTGGTAGAGTTCGCCGATGGCACGGAAATAGGATGCGCCGAGGAAGGCGACCCAGTCGTTCTTCTGCCAATCGAGTTTTTCGCCCTTGCGACCGGGATGGCCTGAGCGGCTCTCCTGAAAGCGGAAGCCGGCGAAGCCCGCGCCCTGCGGCAGGTCGCGGGCCGGCGAATCCGCGGGCATCTCGAAATAGCTCTCGTCGTAGATGATCTCGCGAGCCTTGCCGTCATCCAGCACATGCATCCGCACCGGCTTCTGGAAGTAGCGGCCGAGATGGAAGAAGGTCACCGGCCAGGGCGAGGGACCGTTCGCCCAGAGTGCCATCTCCGGCTTGAACCTGATCTTGCCGTGGGCGTCGTAGTCGATCCGTTCGAGCACGTCGGGGCGCGGGCTCGGCGGTGCCTGATAGGGCTGGGCGGCGAGATCGCGGGCGCGGGCCTTCAGGCCCTCGAAGGTGAATGCGTCGGCCGAGCCGAGCTTAAGCCCTTGCTGCGCCAGAGCGGCGGGCGAGAAGCCCAGCGCTGCCAGTGTCGCGGTCGCGCCGGCGCTGCTCAGCAAGGTGCGGCGGTCGAGGAGCGGCGGCTTGGCGCGGTCGGGCATGTCTGACGGGGCTCGCTTGCTGTGTGGAGATGGAATTGCCGGGCTAGCCTGTCCAAGGGGCAAGGGCAACCGGGCGGGAGGTCCGGACCTAGGCGTGAATGATGGCGAAACCGTCGCACAGATTGGGCTAAAGGCGGAAGGCCGTTCGTTTTCTTCCGCTTTCCCTTCGTGCCGGGCCTGAACTACAACAGGGCAAGCTGGCCGCACGAGCCGGGATAATTTTCAGGGAGACTCCATGACAACGCTTGCAAGGACCCGGCGTTTTGCCGGGATGGCCGCAGCTGCGCTGCTCGCCCTCGCCCCCGCCACCGCGCGTGCCCAGGACTTCATCAACATCCTGACTGGCGGCACCTCGGGCGTGTATTACCCGATGGGTGTCGCGCTTTCGAAGATCTATGGCGACAAGATCGCCAATACCCGACCCTCCGTGCAGGCGACCAAGGCCTCGGTCGAAAACCTCGTGCTGCTCCAGCAGGGGCGCGGCGAGATTGCGTTCACGCTCGGCGACTCGCTCGATGCCGCCTGGAAGGGTGATGAGGATGCCGGCTTCAAGAGCCCGCTGAAGAAACTGCGCGGCATCACCGCGATCTACCCGAATTACGTGCAGATCGTCGCTTCCAAGGAAAGCGGCATCAAGACGCTGGCCGATCTCAAGGGCAAGCGCCTGTCCGTCGGCGCGCCGAAATCCGGCACGGAGTTGAATGCGCGCGCCATCCTTCATGCGGCGGGGCTGTCCTATAAGGACCTCGGCAAGATCGAATATCTGCCCTTCGCCGAATCGGTCGAGCTGATGAAGAACCGGCAGCTCGATGCGACGCTGCAATCGGCCGGGCTTGGTGTCGCCTCGATCCGCGACCTCGCGACGTCGGTCGAAATCGTCGTCGTCGAAGTGCCCAAGGCCATCGTCGACAAGGCCGGCCCCCCCTTCATCAACGCGCCGATCCCCGCCAACACCTATGGCGGCCAGACAGCGGATGTGAACACGGCGGCCGTGGTTAACTACCTCGTCACCCATGAAGGCGTGAAGGAAGAGCTGGTCTACCAGATGACCAAGAACGTCTTCGAGAACCTCACGGAGCTCGGCGCGTCCCATTCGGCCGGCAAGGCGATCAAGCTCGAAAATGCGCTCGACGGCATGCCGGTGCCGCTGCACCCGGGTGCAGCGCGCTATCTTAAGGAAAAGGGCCTGAAGGCCGGCTCGTAAGGCGTCATTCTTGGGTTTGGCCCGAGAATCTCATGACCAGTTTGCTGGTTTCCAGGATGCTCGGGCCAGGCCCGAGCATGACGGCGGTCGGCTTTCAAGGATAGCGCGATGACACAGCAGACGTCCGTGACGGGAGCCGACACCGATCAGTTGCACGCGCTTTCGGGCGCCACTGGTGCGCCGATCGAGAACGAGGCTCTCGACAATTTCGAGCATGGCTTTCCGCCGGGCTTCGGCCCCGGCAAATGGGGACTGCTCGCCTATGGCATCGCCCTCGTCTTCGCCAGTTTCCAGATCCTGATCTCTGCCTGGCATTTCCTGCCGAGCCAGTCGGTGCGCGGCATCCATGTCGGCTTCCTGCTGCTGCTCTCCTTCGGCCTCGTCGCCAATTTCAAGGCGAAGACGGAGGCCGAGCGCCTGTTCGGCTGGGCGCTGGGCCTGGTCGGTTTTGGCGTCGGGCTTTACCAGCTGATTTTCTACAATGACCTGATCATTCGCGACGGCGACCCCACGACGATGGACCTCGTCGTCGGCTCGCTTCTCGTTATCCTGGTGTTCGAGGCAGCGCGGCGGCTGATGGGCAATGCGTTGCCGATCATGTGCGGCGTCTGCCTGCTCTACTGGTTTTTCGGCCAGTATCTGCCCGCGCCCTTCAACCATCGCGGCTACGGCTTCGACCAGATCATCGGCCATCTTTCCTTCGGTACCGAGGGCCTTTACGGCACGCCGATTTATGTCTCGGCGACCTATATCTTCCTGTTCATCGTCTTCGGTTCCTTCCTCGAGAAGGCCGGGATGATCCATCTTTTCAACGACGTCTCGCTTGGGCTGTTCGGCGGCGCGCGCGGCGGCCCGGCCAAGGTTGCGGTGTTCTCGTCTGGCCTGATGGGCATGATCTCGGGCTCCGGCGTCGCCAATGTCGTGACCGTCGGGCAGTTCACGATTCCTCTGATGATCAAGTTCGGCTACCGCCGCGCCTTTGCCGCCGGTGTCGAGGCCACGGCCTCGATGGGCGGGCAGATCATGCCGCCGGTGATGGGTGCAGCCGCCTTCATCATGGCCGAGACGCTCGGCGTCGAATATTCCGAGATCGTCAAGGCAGCCGTCATCCCGGCCGTGCTCTATTTCGCCTCGGCCTTCTGGATGGTGCATCTGGAAGCCGGCAAGCATGGCCTCAAGGGCATCGAGCGCAGCCTGCTGCCGAAGCCGCTGAAGGCGCTGAAAGAGCGCTGGTATCTGGCGCTGCCGCTGGCCGTTCTGGTCTTCATGCTGTTCCACGGGTTCACGCCGCTTTTTGCCGGCACGATGGGGTTGGCACTGACGGTCGGTCTGCTGCTCGGCGCTGGCGTTGCGCTCGGCCTGAAATCAACGAGCCTGCGGGTGATCTTCTGGGTCGGTCTTGGGCTGATCGCGGCTGCGCTGTTCAAGGACGGCATGGACGTCAAGATCGTCGCCGGGCTGATCGCGGCGCTGATCCTGCTCAATGGGCTCACGATCGGCGGACGCGCCACGCTGCTGATCTGCCGCGATGCACTGGCAGACAGCGCCAAGACGGCGCTTCCCGTCGGTATCGCCTGCGCGATCGTCGGCACCATCATCGGCCTGATGACGCAGACCGGCATCGGCACGACCTTCGGGGCGTGGATCATCGGTCTCGGCCAGCACAGCCTGTTCCTGGCGCTCGTCCTGACGATGATCCTGTCGATCCTGCTCGGCACCGGCATTCCCACGATCCCGACCTACATTATCGTCGCGGCACTGGCGGCTCCGGCGCTGGAAAAGCTCGGCGTGCCGCTGATCGTCAGCCACATGTTCGCGTTTTATTACGGCATCATGGCCGACCTCTCGCCGCCTGTGGCGCTGGCGGCGCTCGCGGCAGCGCCGATCGCCAAGGAAAACCCCGACAAGATCGGCTGGGAAGCCATGCGGGTCGCGCTCGCCGGCTACGTCATCCCCTTCATCGCGGTGTATTCGCCGGCCTTGATGCTGCAGGCGGGCGATCCGATGGCGAATGTGATCGGCTTCTGGCCCGCAGTCGTCTACGCCACCTTCAAGGCCGGGGTCGCGATCGCGCTCTTCGGCATGGTGGCGATCGGCTATCTCTTCAGCCGTCTCACTGTCGTCGAGCGGGTGCTCTGCTTTGCCGCGGCCGTCTTCCTGTTCGGCGAGTTCCCCTATAGCGACCCGCTTGGCTATGCGCTCGCGCTTGCGCTGACGGTCCGCCACTGGTGGGCGTCACGTGCCGAGGAGCGGGCCAGCAGCCTGGCATGAGCCTGTGCCTGGCGGCCGGCATGCTCGTCGTTGCGCTCGGCGGTGACGAGATCACGCTGCGCTGGCGGCATTCGGTGCAGAAGACGCTGTGGGAAGAGGTCTGGCGCGATACGCCCGGCGGCATCCGCCTGATCGAAGCACGCGTAGAGGGCTCAGGTGCGGGCATGGACCCGCCCGATGGCGCAAGGCTGGTCGACGGGTTCTGGCGCTGGACGCCGGCGCTGCCGGCGCAGCGCGAGGTCGTGATGCGCCGCTCTGGCGCCACGGCAGATTGGCAGGTCTGTATTGCCGGGGCGTGCCGGGCGATGGGGAGCTATCTGCCGGCCGAGGCCGACCCGGTCACCTTGCGAGCCTGCGATTGAGGCTCAGCTGGTCAGCCGCTCGACCTTGAGGACCCGGCGCATCAGATTGAACATCGCGTAAGCGGCAAGGGCCGAGAACAGTGCCATCAGCACGTAGCCGACGATATGGCCGAGATCGAACAAGCCGGCCAGGGCCCAGCCCGATGCCAGCGCGACGCCGAACAATTCGACCGCAATCAGGATTCCGAGCGACACCACCATGATCAGGGTGCGCCAGTTGATGTGCCTCGCGGCCATGCTGTCATTCCTCAAACGCGAAGGCCCAAAATGCCCATGCGCAGGACGCACCTAGCGGAGCACGTCGCGGCATGCAACAAAATCGCGCCTCCCGGCCAAGATGGTAGCCCTCGTCGAGATTGAAAAGCCCCTGATGATCGATACGCCTGTTTTCGGCTCGGCCGCCGCTGCCGCCCCCCACCATCTCGCATCGGAAGCAGGGCGCGCCGTGCTCGCCGAGGGCGGCAATGCGATCGAGGCGATGGTTGCCATGGCCGCGACGATCGCGGTGGTCTACCCGCATATGAACGCGATCGGCGGCGACGGGTTCTGGCTGGTGCATCAGCCGGGCGGCAAGGTCCACGCGATCGAGGCTTGTGGCTCGGCCGGCTCGCTTGCCACGATCGAGCGCTATCGCGAGAAGGGCCACGACACGATCCCGGCACGCGGCGCCGACGCTGCCGTGACGGTCGCCGGAGCTGTCGGCGGCTGGCAGGCGGCGCTGGAGCTGTCGCAGAGCCTTGGCGGCAGGATGCCGCTCAGGGATTTGCTGGCGAACGCGATCTCCCATTGCGACGCGGGCTATGCGGTGTCGGCGTCCGAGCTTCGCACCTGGCCACAGCAGGTCGAGGAGGCCAAGCTTGCGCCGGGGTTCAGCGAATTCTTCTGGCCTGGCGGCGAGCAGCCGAAGGCCGGTGCGCGCCGCAAGCCCGATGCGCTTGGCGAGACGTTTAAGCAGCTGGTCGATGCCGGTCTCGACGACTTCTATCGCGGCGATGTCGGCCGCGAGATCGCCAACGATCTCGACGCGATTGGGGCTCCGATCACGCGTGCCGACATGGAAGCCTTCAGGGCGCGTCTCGTCGAACCGCTCGCGATGAAGCTGCCGGGCCTTGCCGTCTACAACTTCCCGCCGCCGACGCAGGGGCTGGCCTCGCTGCTGATCCTCGGCATCTTCGAGAAGCTCGGCGTGAGCCGCGCCGAGGGCTTCGACCACCATCACGGTCTGGTCGAGGCGACGAAGCGGGCTTTCGCGATCCGCGACCGGCACATCACCGATCCCGCTCATATGAAGGTCGATCCCGCGAACTTCCTGACCGATGCGGTCTTTGCCCGCGAGGCCGAGGCGATCGACCGGAAGCGCGCCGCGAACTGGCCGCTGAAGTCGGGCGATGGCGACACCATCTGGATGGGCGCGATCGACGGCAAGGGCATGGCGGTGTCCTATATCCAGTCGCTGTACTGGGAATACGGTTCGGGCTGCATCCTGCCCAAGACAGGCGTGCACTGGCAAAATCGTGGCGTCTCGTTCTCGCTCGACAAGAAGGCGGTCAATCCGCTGACACCCGGCCGCAAGCCGTTCCATACCCTGAACCCCGCCTTCGCCCGCTTCGACGATGGCCGCATCCTGTCCTATGGCGCGATGGGGGGAGATGGGCAGCCGCAGTTTCAGGCGCAGATCCTGTCGCGCTATCGCTTCGGCCAGAACCTCGCCACTGCGGTCGATGCGCCGCGCTGGCTCTTCGGCAAGACCTGGGGGGCGGGCTCGCTGTCGCTCAAGCTGGAGAGCCGGTTCGACCCGATGCTGCTTGCGCGTCTGACCGCCGCCAGCCATCCGGTCGAGGAGTACAGCGAAGCCTATTCCGATCAGTTCGGGCATGCCGGGATGCTTCTGAAACATCCCAAGGGCCATGTCGAAGCGACGCATGATCCGCGCTCCGATGGCGACGCTAGGGGGATTTGAAACCGATGACGTTCGACGATCCGTTTCGCTGCTTCGTTCCCTATCCCGACGCCCATGTGAAAAACGCGGCGACCGGCCCGCTCACCGGGCTGACCCTGGCGGTCAAGGACCTGTTCGACGTCAAGGGCTATCCGACAGGGGCTGGTTCGCCGATCGTGCTGGCCCAGTCCGGCATCAAGACCAAAACCGCGCCGATGGTGAAGACGCTGCTCGATGCCGGCGCGCGTTTCGTCGGCAAGACGCATACTGACGAGCTCGCCTTTTCGCTGAACGGCAAGAACGCGCATTTCGGCTCGCCGATCAATCCGGCCGCGCCCGAGCGCATTACCGGGGGCTCCTCGTCTGGCTCGATGGCGGCGGTTGCGGGCCGCCTGGCTGATATCGCGGTTGGCTCCGACACCGGCGGTTCGGTGCGTGCACCGGCCAGCTATGGCGGCCTCTTCGGCATCCGGCCCACACATGGCCGCCTCTCCCTGAAGCGCGCCTGGCCGCTGGCGGAGAGCCTGGACACGCCGGGCTGGTTCGCGCGGGACGGTGAGACTTTCGCGCGCGTCGCCCTGGTCGTTCTGGGAAAAGACCGCGTCGAGCTGCCCGAGCTGCCGCGCCTGCTCCTGGCGGAGGACCTGTTCGCCCAGGCCGTGCCGGAGGCCGAGACCATTCTGCGCAATGTCGTGCAGCGCACGATCCCCGCGCTTGGACAGCCCGAGGGCGTGAAGGTCGCGCGCGATCTCGATGCGCTCTACTGGGCCTTCCGCTGGATCCAGGGTCGCGAGGCCTGGATCGCGGATGGTGCCATGATCGATCGTTTCGGGCCGCCGCTCGGGCCGGGCGTCGCGGAGCGCTTTGCCTTCTCGAAAGCCGTCGGCGATGCCGACTATGCCAAGGGCGAGACGGTTCGAAAGAGCATCCGCGCCAGGCTGGCAAAGCAGCTTGGCTCCGACGGCGTGCTGATCCTGCCGACGGTGCCCGATATCGCGCCGCTGGTCAGCGCGGCCGAGCCGGAGCTCGAGGATTTCCGCAATAGGGCGCTGCGGCTGCTCTGCCTGTCCGGGCTCACTGGCTTTCCGCAGATCACCGTGCCGGTGGCGCAGCGGGAAGGCGCGCCGCTGGGCCTGTCATTGATCGGCCCCAAAGGTTCCGACAAATCGCTTGTCGCCTTCGCGGTGAAGTTCGAGCGGGCGGCGCGGATCAGGATCGCTTGACGAGGATCGCTTGAGGAGCAGGATCGACTGAGGAGGTTGCCATGAGCGGACACGATCACCACGACCATCATCATCACGACCACGACAATCACTTCACTCCGATCGAAGCGCGGGTGAAGGCGCTGGAATCGCTGATGGTCGAAAAGGGCTATGTCGATCCCGCCGCGCTCGATGCGATCATCGAGACCTATGAGACCAAGGTCGGGCCGCGCAACGGCGCGCGCGTGGTCGCCAAAGCCTGGACCGATCCGGCCTATGCTGAGCGGTTGAAGGCGGACGGCACTGCGGCTGTCGCCGAACTCAGCTATGGCGGGCGCGGCGGCGAACATATCGTGGCGGTGTTCAACACGTGCGAGGAACACAACCTGATCGTTTGCACGCTGTGCTCCTGCTATCCGTGGCCGGTGCTGGGCCTGCCGCCGGTCTGGTACAAATCGCCGCCCTATCGATCCAAGGCGGTGATCGATCCGCGCGGCGTGCTTGCGGATTTCGGCGTAACGCTCCCGGAAGGGCAGCGTATCCGCGTCTGGGATTCGACCGCCGAGACGCGTTTCCTCGTCATTCCCCTGCGCCCGGCCGGCACGGAAGGCTGGAGCGAGGAGCAGCTGGCAGCCATCGTCACGCGCGACTCGATGATTGGCACCGGCCTGCCCCAACTGGACGCTGCATCATGAATGGCGGGCAGGATCTCGGCGGGCAGATGGGGTTCGGCCCGGTAAAGCCCGAGCCCAACGAGCCGATCTTCCATGGCGAGTGGGAGAAGCGGGTGCTGGCGCTCAACGTGGCCGCCGGCGCGATGGGGCAATGGAGCATCGACGAGAGCCGGCATGCGCGAGAAAGCATCCCGCCGGCCGATTATCTCTCGTTCTCCTATTACCAGATCTGGCTTGCGGGCCTGCAGGGCCTGCTGGTGCGGCATGGTTTCGTCAGCGAGCACGAACTGGCGGAGGGGAAGGCGATCGAGACGCCCCGCCAGCCCAAGCGCGTGCTCAAGGGCGAGGACGTCGCCGCCGTGCTGCGTCGCGGCTTCCCCTATGAGCGCGAGCCGAAGGCGCGGCCTGCGTTCTCGGTCGGCGACGCCGTGCGCACCATCGTGATGCATCCGCAGCATCACACCCGGCTGCCGCGTTATGCGCGCGGCAAGACGGGTATCGTCGAGCGCGTCAGCGGCTGCCATGTCTTTCCGGATACCGGCGCACATGGTGCGCCGGAGACGGCGCAGTGGCTCTACACGGTCGTCTTTACCGGCCCCGAACTCTGGGGTCGGGATGCCGATTCGGCGACTAGCGTCAG
Organism: Allobosea lathyri; assembly: GCF_900108245.1. Classification (GTDB taxonomy): domain Bacteria; phylum Pseudomonadota; class Alphaproteobacteria; order Rhizobiales; family Beijerinckiaceae; genus Allobosea; species Allobosea lathyri. Next base: position 36,978 of record NZ_FNUY01000021.1, on the reverse strand, counting down.
CATCGAAGCCTGGGAGAGCTATCTTGAACCGGCCTGATGCGGCTTTGTCCGAGGCGCTGTTCGCGGGCACGCCGATCCCGCGCGACGCTGAGGGCCCCGTCTTTGCCGAGCCATGGCAGGCGCAGGCCTTTGCGCTTGTCGTTGCCCTGCAGAACCGAGGCGTGTTCACGGCCGACGAATGGGCGCAGGCGCTCGGCGCCGAAATACGTGAGGCGGTTGCGGCTGGCGGCTGTCGCGATGGCTCCGATTATTACGAGCGCTGGTGCGAGGCGCTGGAACATCTGCTGATTGCCAAGGGGCTGACCTCGCATGACGGGGTCGACGCTCTGGCGGCGTCATGGGCGCGCGCGGCGGAAGCGACGCCGCATGGCAAGCCGATCGTGCTTGCGAACGACCCTCTTGCCGGCTAATTTTAGCGGGCTTGGCGCTACAGCGGTCGAATGCTGTTCGCTCCGTTGTCTCAGGGTTGTTACCCGAGCCGGGTAACTGCTCTCCTGCATGGATGCGGGCATCGCTCACAACCAGATCGCATGGCGGAGCAGGGAGCGACCATGAAGATGTGGATCAAGGGGCTGATCGCGGCGGGAAGCCTGGCGCTTAGTCAACCGGCCTTCGCAGCCGATTCCGCACTCAACGGGCTCGTCCAGACGCTTACGCGCGCGACGCCATGGCAGCAGACCGCTGCGGTCACGCTGCAGTTCCCGACCTTTCATCCGCAGGGCATGCTCAAGATCGGCGATGCCTTCTACGTTTCGTCGGTTGATATCAGGAAGCCGACCACGCGCTACCCCGCCCTGCAGGATGGCTATGATCGCGATACCGGAGAGGGCGTCGGCCATCTCTTCAAGTTCGACGCGCAGGGCAAGCTGCTGGCCGACATCACGCTGGGCGAAGGCTCGATCTATCATCCTGGCGGCATCGACTTCGACGGCAAGGATATCTGGGTACCCGTCGCCGAATACCGGCCCAACAGCCAGTCGATTATCTACAAGGTCGATCCGCAGACGATGAAAGCGACCGAGGTCTTCCGCTACAAGGATCATATCGGCGGTATCGTCCACAACACCGACGCCAAGTCGCTTCACGGGGTCAGCTGGGGCTCTCGGCGCTTCTATGCCTGGCCGCTCGACGCGGCCGGCAAGGTGACGAATGCCGCGACACCGCCCGAGCAACTGCGCGTCATCAACCCGGCGCTTTATATCGACTATCAGGACTGCCATTTCATCGGCACGAGCCGGATGCTCTGTTCCGGGCTGAACAACTACCGGGCCTCCAAGGATGGCCCGATTTTCCGCCTTGGTGGATTCGAGATCGTCGACCTCAAGGACAACCGGCCGGTCTTCCAGGTCCCGATCGAGCTCTGGTCGCCATCAGGGCTGCCGATGACGCAGAACCCGTTCTGGGTGGAGCCGACGGGGCAGGGCGTGCGGGCCTATTTCATGCCCGACGACGACAACTCGACGCTGTTCACCTATGAGGCTGTGACGAAGTAGGGCGTGGCTGCTCGAGGGCGCATGTGCCGTCTCGGGTCGGAAACACAGTGTCATCCTGGACAAGCGGCAAAGCCGCGCAGATCCGGGATCCATCATAGGGCAATGTCCGGCCCTTTGATGGATTCCGGGACGCCCTTCGGGCGCCCAGGATGACGGCGGGCTTCCGCGTTAGATGCGGCTTCCTCTAGCTACCTGCCCCGCCGGCAAGCAGCCCAAGAAACAGCGCCGCGCCCAGCACCGCGACGAAGGCCGCTGCCAGCAATTCCAGCCCGGCGATGATCCGGGCGCTGCGCAGGCTGCCGCCGCCGGCAAACTTGAGCGCCGCGAATTTGAAGAAGACGGCCACTGCGGCCAGTGCGCCCGTGGTCAGCGCCGTGCCCAACGCCATTGCGAAGGTTCCGGCGATCCCGGCCCAGAGCAAGCCTTGTGAGGCCGCGAAGACCAGGATGATCAGCGCACCGGCGCAGGGGCGCAAGCCGGCGGCGAAGACGATGCCCGCCATTTCGCGCCAGTTGCGCAGGCGGGCGATCTCGTCGGGACCGGGCATATGAACATGGTCGCAGGTCGGGTCATGCGCCTGCGCGCCATGGCCGAGCGCGAGCAGGGCACCGGCCTTGCGCCAGAGCACGAGCATGCCGACCAATGCGACGAGGGCGAAACTCGCCTGCTCGATCAGGTTCGTGGTGGCGCTCATGGTCTGTGCTGTCGCCCGCAGCACCAGGGTGAGCACGCCGACCAGCGTGATCGCGACCAGCGCCTGAAGGATCGCGGCCGCGAAGCTCAGCCCCAATCCGCGCCGCAGGCTGCGGTTGTCGGCGACGATATAGGCCGAGATCACCGCCTTGCCATGGCCGGGGCCGGCCGCGTGGAAGACACCATAGCCGAAGGCGAGGGCGAGCAGGCTCCACAGCGCGGCGGGGCTCTCCCTGACGGCCTTCAGGGTCGCGGTGAGCTCACGATAGAAGCTGGATTGCCAGGACAGGATCAACCCGCTCAACCCCGTCGTCGAGGGCAGCGCCTCGCGCGGCAGGGCCGTGCCGAACGGGTTGCGCGGCGGGGGCGGGGGTGGTGGGCTCACGGTGGCGATGAGATAGGCCAGCAGCGCCAGCGCGCTTGCGACGACAGCCAGCGCGATGCCGATGACGATCAGGCGGCGCGACAGCGCGGGCCATTGCAGCGGGGCAGGGCGCGGAGGATTCAGGGACATGCGACCAGCGCGCGCGTGGTGACCTGGAGGCCGCTCGTGTCGGGCGTGGCGGTGATGTCCTCCTGGGCCAGTTTCTGCTGGGTTTCCGCGTCGAGCTTGGGCGGCCGTGCGATGCGCACGACGCAGCCCTTCGGCGCATCCTTCGTGATCACGGCGTCCGCCCCGTCGACGATATCGAAGGCGACGAAATAGGTGGGATCGCCGATCTCCAGCCCTATGGACCGAATGGCGCGCACGGGCGTCTTCAGCGGCAGCGTGTAGGTCAGTGTCAGGATCTTGTTCTCGAAGGACAGGCTGGCGTCATGGGGCACGCCGAACTCCTGCGGCCTGCCATTGGCCTTGGCCGTGGTGAAGAAGCCGACATCGGGAAGCGAATCCATGTTCACCTTGGCAAGTTCGACCAGTTCGTCGGGCGTGAGCTTGCCGTCGCCGTTCTTGTCGAGCCCTTGCGTGATATAGGCGGAATAGGCCTCGTCGAAGCTCCAGATGTGCTTCAGCGCCGTTACCGCGCCGTCCGGCGCGAAGACGATTTCGGCACGTGCGGAAACGAAGACGTGGGGGTGGGCGCGTGCCGGCCCAGCGAGCCCGATCACCATCGCCACAGCTGCAAGCAAGGCCGAAAGGGTCATGCGTCGCGTCAAAAACGGCTTCCTCTGCATGAGGCGGGAACCTGGGCGATCATGGTTAACGCATTGTGAATGCGCGGCGCCCGGCACCACTGGCACTCCCGGCGAAGCCATCGCCCGTAATAGGGGCCAAATCGCGGCGCAGCGGGATTGGACCTGCCGCCGGAATCTGGAATGATGCCAATCTGGTTGACCGCATGCCCAGTAAATGTCAGCAATGCTGACTTATTAACCTGTCTCTTCGCAGGCCCGAGGCCGGACCAACCGGCCCGTATTCCAGGAAACGGACGATCGGGAGGTCGGCCATGGCCGAGATGACGCGGAATTCCGGCGCGGGCACCGACGCTGCGAGCGGCGGTCTGCGCGAGGTTGCGCTCGACGACAAATACGACCTGTCCAAGCAAAGCATCTTCCTGACGGGCACGCAGGCCATCGCGCGCATGCTGCTGGTCCAGCGCGAGCGCGACAGGCGGGCCGGATTGAATACGGCGGGCTTCGTCTCCGGTTATCGCGGCTCGCCGCTCGGCGGGCTCGACCAGCAGCTTTCGCGCGCGGCCAAGCCGCTCAAGGCCGCGAATATCGTCTTCCAGCCCGGCCTCAACGAGGATCTCGCGGCAACTGCCGTCTGGGGCACGCAGCAGGCCGAGCTTCAGGGCGAGGGCCGCTATGACGGCGTCTTCGCGCTCTGGTACGGCAAGGGGCCGGGCGTCGATCGCAGCGGCGACGTCTTCCGCCATGGCAATATGGCGGGAACCTCGCCCCATGGCGGTGTCATCTGCCTGATGGGCGACGACCACACCGCCGAATCCTCGACCAATGCGCACCAGACCGAATTCGTCCTGGTCGACCGGATGATGCCGATCCTGAATCCTGCCGGCGTGCAGGAGATCATGGACTACGCCCTGCACGGCATCGCGCTCTCGCGTTTCGCTTCGGTCTGGGTCGGCATCAAATGCGTCAAGGATAACATCGAATCGACCGCTTCCGTCGACGGTTCCGTCGATCGCGTCGAGATCGCGACGCCCGATGATTTCGCGATGCCGCCGGGCGGCCTGAGCATCCGCCGGGAGCTCGACTTCCTCGAACAGGAGAAGCGGCTGCATATTCACAAGCGCGCCGCGATCCTGGCCTATCTGCGCGCCAACAAGCTCAACCAGGCGATCACCTCGGGCGGCAAGAAGCCGCGCATTGGCATCATCACCGTCGGGAAATCCTATCTCGATGTCCGCCAGGCGCTGGAGGACCTCGGCATCGACGAGGTCAAGGCGAATGATCTGGGCCTCCGGCTGTTCAAGGTCGCCTGTCCCTGGCCGATCGACCCAGGCGAGCTCAAGCGTTTCGCCGGAGGGCTCGACCTGATCATGGTGGTCGAGGAGAAGCGCTCGCTGATCGAGGTTCAGGTCCGCGAGGAGCTTTACGGCGCGAAGTCCCAGCCGATGGTAATCGGCAAGAAGGATGAGAACGGCGAGTGGCTGTTTCCTGTCCATGGCGCGCTCGATCCCAATGATGTCGCAATCGCGCTCGGCGCAAGACTGCTTCAGTACAAGGACGATCCCGCCTTGCGTGGTCGGCTGGACGAGATCGCTGGCGCGCAGGGGCGGCTCGCGGAAGCGCAGGACATCGCCAAACGCACGCCCTATTACTGCTCGGGCTGCCCGCACAGCACCTCGACGGTGGTGCCCGAAGGCTCGCGCGCCTATGCCGGCATAGGCTGCCACTACATGGTGCAGTGGATGGACCGCTCGACCGCCGGCTTCACCCAGATGGGGGGCGAGGGCGCAAACTGGATCGGCGAGGCGCCGTTCTCGACCCGCAGCCATGTCTTCCAGAACCTCGGCGACGGCACCTATACCCATTCCGGCTCGCTCGCGATCCGCTGGGCCGTCGCATCGGGCGTCAACGTCACCTACAAGCTGCTCTACAACGACGCCGTCGCGATGACGGGCGGACAGCAGGCGGAAGGGCATCTGACGCCCGACCAGATGGCGCGGCAGGTCGCTGCCGAGGGCGTCAAACGCATCGCCATCGTGGCGGATGATCCCGACAAATATCCGGCTGGCACGCAGTGGCCGCCGGGCACGACGATGCACCATCGCGACGATCTCGACGCCGTGCAGCGGGAGCTGGCACAGGTCGAGGGCGTCTCGCTGCTGCTCTACGACCAGACCTGTGCAACCGAGAAGCGCCGCCGCCGCAAGCGCGGCAGCTATCCCGACCCCGACAAGCGCGTCGTCGTCAACGAGCTGGTTTGCGAGGGCTGTGGCGATTGCGGCGTGCAGTCGAACTGCGTCTCGGTGCAGCCGCTGGAAACGGAATTCGGCCGCAAGCGCCAGATCGACCAGTCGAACTGCAACAAGGATTTCTCCTGCCTGAAGGGCTTCTGCCCGTCTTTCGTCACCGTGCACGGTGCAAGGCTCAAGAAGGCGGCGCCGCGCCAGCTCGATGCGGGCGGTCTGGCGCAAACCGCGATTCCGGAGCCGCAGGTTCCGGCGCTCGACCGCAGCTTTGCGGTGGTTGTGACAGGCGTCGGTGGCACCGGCGTCGTGACGATCGGCGCAATCCTCGGCATGGCCGCTCATCTCGAGGGCAAGGGCTGCGGCATGATCGACATGGCTGGCCTCGCCCAGAAGGGCGGCGCCGTGTTCAGCCACGTCAAGCTGGCGCCAAGGCCGGAGGACATTCACGCCATCCGCGTCTCCGCCGGTCAGGCCGATCTCGTGCTGGGCTGCGATCTCACCGTCACCGGCTCGAAGAAGGTGCTGGGCGCGATCAAGCCGATGGGCGCTACCGTCGTCGTCAACACCGCCGAGAGCATGCCGGGCGACTTCACCCGCAATGCCGATTTCTCGCTACCGATCGAGCGGCTGAAGCGGGCCATTGTCTCGGCCTCGGGCCGCGAGCAGACGCATTTCGTCGATGCCACGGCTGCGGCCGTCGCCTTCCTCGGCAATGCCATCGCCGCCAACATGTTCATGCTCGGCTACGCCTGGCAGTTCGGCGGCGTGCCGCTGTCGCTGGCGGCATTGATGCGGGCGATAGAGCTCAATGGCGAAGCTGTGCCGATGAACAAGCAGGCGTTCGAACTGGGCCGCCGTGCGGCACATGATCCGGCTGCGCTGGCTGCTGTGCTGAGGGAGGCGAGCGCGCCGACGCAGGCGCGGCACATCTCCGAAACGCTCGAAGAGATCATCGCGCGTCGCGTCGACTATCTCACCGCGTACCAAAACGCGGCCTATGGCGCGCGCTATCGCCACCTCGTTGCGCGCGCACAGACAAAGGAGGCCGGCGTGCTGCCCGGCCAGACCGCGCTCTCGGAGAGCGTCGCGCGTTACCTCTTCAAGCTGATGGCCTATAAGGACGAGTATGAGGTGGCGCGGCTTTACGCTGATGGCGCCTTTCAGAAGCAGATCGCTTCGACTTTTGAGACGACCGATGGGGCCGGCAAACCTCTGCGCTACGATTTCCATCTGGCGCCCCCGCTGATGGCGAAGCTCGATCCGAATACCGGCCTGCCGCGCAAGATGAGCTTCGGGCCGTGGATGATGACGGCCTTCGGCTGGCTCTCAAAGCTCAAGGGCCTGCGCGGGACGGCCTTCGACATCTTCGGCTACAGCCCCGAGCGCAAGACCGAGCGCCAGCTCATCGCCGATTACGAGGGGCTGATCGGCGAAATCGTCAGCAGGCTCTCGGTGGAGAACCACGCGATCTGCGTGGCTCTGGCGGCGATCCCGGAGAAAATCCGCGGCTTCGGCCATGTGAAGGAGCGCCATCTCAAGCAGGCGAAGGCGGAGGAGGCCGAACTGCTGGAAAGGCTGCGCGACGGCTCGGCCGCGGCGCTGGCGATGCCCAGGGCGGCGGAATAGGCCACCGCCTCCCTTCTCCCCTCGCGGGAGAAGGTGGCGCGCAGCGCCGGATGAGGGGGCGCCGTGCCTTATCCGGCTGGTGTCCCCCATGAACATGGAAAGCTCACGGCGCCCCCTCATCCGTCAGCGCTACGCGCCGCCACCACCTTCTCCCGCGAGGGGAGAAGGCAGTTCGCGCGTTCTGCAATCTTGAGTTTTGCGGCGGCGGCGCTGCATATTGCGGAGACGTCAGATTCAATTCGCCGCGAAGGACAGCCCCCGCCTTGATCCCAGCCGAAGAGTTGCGCCGCATAGCCGTCTGGTCGCGCGACCTTGCGGAGGGGGAGTTCGAGGAAGCGCGGCGCGGCATCACCATGAAGCTCTACGGCAAGGGCAATTATATCTGCCATGTCGGCGACACCCTCGAATCCTGGACCGGCGTCGCCGAGGGCCTGGTCAAGATGAGCGCAACGTCAAAGACCGGCAAATCCGCGACGCTGGCGGGCATGCGCGCCGGCGCCTGGTTCGGCGAGGGCACGGTGATCAAGGCCGAGCCGCGCCGCTATGAACTGGTCGCGTTGCGCGAAACACGGCTGGCGCTGATGCGGCGCTCCACCTTCCTCTGGCTGTTCGAGCACAGCGCGGCGTTCAACCGCTTCCTTGTGCACCAGTTCAACGAGCGCTTGGCCCAGTTCATCGCATTGGCCGAATATGACCGCATGCTGGGCTCGACCGGCCGGCTGGCGCGCAATCTCGCCTGGCTGTTCAATCCGATCCTCTACCCCGGACAGGACCGGACGCTGGCGATCTCGCAGGAGGAGCTCGGCCTGCTCGCCGGCATGTCGCGGCAGGTCGCCAATCAGGGACTGGCAAAACTCGCCGATCTCGGCCTGATCGAGGTCGGCCATGGCAGCGTCACGATCATCGATCTCGACCGGCTGGCGCGGTATGAGGGCTAAAATCGCCTGATCCGCGCAGATCGATTATGACCGCAGCAGGTCACGATCATGTGCAAGAACGTCAATGCACACTTCGGCTGACAATATCGACCAAATGCTGGATTGTCTGTCAAGGCCCCCCTTGCGAAGATGTCACGTGGCTGCAAGATTTGCATGAAGAACAAGGGCTGGAACCGGCCCGAATGAAAGCCGCCGCAAAGTACGGCGGCTCGTCAGGGAGAACGCGACCGTGGCAAGCGCAACCGCCGGCCAGGCGGATACCTTTCCGAAATTGCTGCTGCGCAATGCGCGCGAGCGGGGTACGCGCGTCGCATTCCGGCACAAGGACCTCGGCATCTGGCAGTCCTGGAACTGGGCGGAGGTCGCCGAGCATGTCCGCAACTATGCCCAGGGTCTGCGCGATCTCGGGCTGAAGCGCGGCGATAAGGTGGCGATCATCGGCTACAATCGCCCCAGGCTCTACTGGTCCATGTGCGCCGCGCAGTGGATCGGAGCCGTACCGGTACCTGTCTATGCCGACAGCGTCGCCGAAGAGATGGCCTATGTGCTGGATCATGCCGAGGCGGTTTTCGCCTGCGTGCAGGACCAGGAGCAGGTCGACAAGATACTCTCCATCGCCGAGCGTCTGCCGAAGCTGCGGCATATGCTCTATGACGAGCCCCGGGGCTTGCGCGACTACGACCACAACAAGCTGCATGCGATCGGGGACGTGATCGATTCAGGCTGCAAGGCCCTGCGGGCATCGCCTGAGGTCAGCGCGGCGCTCGAACGCGAGATGGAGGCGGGCGCCGGTGCCGATCTCGGCATCATCCTCTACACCTCCGGCACGACGGGGCGTCCCAAGGGCGTCATGCTCAGCCATTTCAACGTCATCACGGCCGCCGAGATCGGCTGCCAGTTCGACGGGCTGAACGAAAGCGACGAGATCATCGCCTATCTGCCGATCGCCTGGGTCGGCGACCATGTCTTCTCCTATGCGCAGGCGATCGTCGCCGGTTTCTGCGTGAACTGCCCGGAAGGGCCGGAAACCGTCATCGACGACCGCCGCGAGGTAGGCACCACCTACGCCTTCGCGCCGCCGCGCGTCTTCGAGACCATGCTGACCGTGACCATGGTGCGCATGGAAGATGCCGGGCCGCTGATGCGGAAGCTATTCCACTACTTCCTCGGCGTCGCCAAGCAGCATGGCGAGAAGATCCTCAATGGCGAGAGCGTGCCGCTGGGGGCCAGGCTGCTCTACAAGCTCGGCGACATCGTCATCTACGGGCCGCTGCGCAACCGTTTCGGTCTCAGCAACATCAAGGTCGGCTACACTGCGGGCGAAGCGATCGGCCCGGAACTGTTCAAGTTCTACCGCTCGATCGGCGTCAACCTGAAGCAGCTCTACGGACAGACCGAGGCCGGCGTCTACATCACCATGCAGCCCAATGGCGAGATCAAGGCCGACACCGTCGGCAAGCCTGCGCCGCTGGTGGAGATCCGCATCGACGATAATGGCGAGGTGCTCTACCGCTCGCCCTCGATCTTCGGCGGCTACTACAAGGATCCGGAGAAGACGGCGGAGACGATGACCGCCGACGGCTATGTCCGCTCGGGCGATGCCGGGTTCTTCGACGATGCCGGCCATCTCAAGATCATCGACCGGGCCAAGGATGTCGGCAAGCTCAATGCCGGCGACCTGTTCCCGCCGAAATACATCGAGAACAAGCTGAAATTCTATCCCAACATCAAGGAGGTCGTGGCCTTCGGGCAGGGCCGCGACTACGCCACCGTCGCGCTCAATATCGACCTCACTGCCGTCGGCAACTGGGCCGAGCGCAACAATGTCGTCTATGCCTCCTATCAGGAGCTCGCCGGTCACGATCTCGTCTACGACATGATCGCCAAGCACATCGACGAGGTGAACCGTTCGCTGGCAGCCGAACCGCTGATGGGCGGAGCGCAGATCAAGCGCTTCCTGATCCTGCACAAGGAACTCGACGCCGACGATGGCGAACTGACGCGGACGCAAAAGGTGAGGCGCGGCTTCATCGCCGAGCGCTACGCGCCGCTGGTGAACGCTCTCTATGACGGCTCGGAGGCCGCCGACATCTCCACCGAAGTCACCTTCGAAGACGGCCGCAAGGGTGTGATCTCGGCACGCGTCAAGGTTCGCGACGCCAAGACCTATCCCGTCACGGCAGCTGAGCGTCCTGCGACAGCGAGGGCGGCATGAACGCGGAACCCATGAACGTGACCGGCGAACCGATGACCGGGAAGGGCGAGGTTCTCCTCGCCGTCGAGAACGTCTCGCTGCGCTTTGGCGGCGTGAAGGCGATCTCGGACGTCTCCTTCGATATCCGCAAGGGCGAGGTGCGTGCCATCATCGGCCCCAACGGCGCCGGCAAGACCTCGATGCTGAACTGCATCAACGGCTTCTATCATCCGCAGGAAGGCCGCATCACCTATAAGGGCGCGCGCCGCGACAAGATGAAGCCGCATCGCGCTGCAGCCGCAGGCATCGCGCGCACCTTCCAGAACGTCGCCCTGTTCAAGGGCATGTCGACGCTCGACAACATCATGACCGGGCGCACCCTCAAGATGAAGCGCGGCTTCTTCTGGCAGGCGCTGCGCCACGGCCCGGCAATGCAGGAGGAGATCGAGCACCGGCGTGTTGTCGAGGACATTATCGACTTCCTGCAGATCGAGCACATTCGCAAATTGCCGGTCGGCAAGCTGCCCTATGGCCTGCAGAAGCGCGTCGAGCTTGGGCGGGCGCTGGCGATGGAGCCGGAGCTCTTGCTGCTGGACGAGCCGATGGCCGGCATGAACCTCGAGGAAAAGGAGGACATGTGCCGCTTCATCCTCGACGTGAACAACCAGTTCGGCACGACGATCGCCTTGATCGAACACGATATGGGCGTGGTCATGGACCTCTCGGACCGCGTGGTGGTGCTGGAATACGGCCGCAAGATCGCGGATGGCACGCCCGATCAGGTCAAGTCCGACCAGAAGGTCATCGATGCCTATCTGGGAGTGGCGCATTGATGGCCGATCTCGCGAGCACACTGACGACTTGGCACGACACACTCCCTCCCCCCGCTTGCGGTGGGGAGGGCTGGGGTGGGGGGCAGTTCCGCTCGGCAAGCCGTTCAAGGACAGCGTCCCAGCTTTTCGCCCCCCCATCCCTAACCCTTCCCCACCGCAAGCGGGGGGAAGGGGACTGGTCGCGCCCGTCCGCTTTGTTCAGCCGAGGTCTCCTGCCATGAGCGACGTCGCCGCGCGGCCTGCGCCCAACCTACTCGCCAATGGCTGGATCAAGGCCGGGCTTATCCTTGCCGGCCTTGTCGTCGTCGCGCTCGTCGGCGCTCAGCTCGACGGCTCCGGAACTTTCTACAAGGTCTTCATCGACCCGTTCCAGCAAATGGTCGCGGCTCCCGACCTGCTGGCGCAGACGATCTGGGAGGGGCTGGTCTCCGGCGTGCTTTATGCGCTGATCGCGCTCGGCTTCGTGCTGATCTTCAAGGCCTCGGGCGTGTTCAATTTCGCGCAGGGCATCATGGTGGTGTTCGCGGCGCTGACCCTGGTCGGTCTCCATGAGAAGGGCGTGCCGGCCTGGCTCGCCGTCATCCTGACGCTGGGCGTCATGTTCGTGCTGGCCGTGACGATCGAGCGCGTGGTGCTGCGGCCGCTGGTGAACCAACCCGACATCATCCTGTTCATGGCGACCTTCGGGATCACCTATTTCCTGATCGGCTTCGGCGAATCCCTGTTCGGTGGCAATCCCAAGCAGATGATCGCCGACGAGCTGTACCTGCCCAAGGGGGCCATCGACCTGCAGATTTTCGGCGGCCTTGTCTCGCTGCAGAAGATCGACATCGCCGCTGCGGTCATCGCCTCGATCATGATCGCGGCACTGGCCCTCTTCTTCCAGTACACCCGCATCGGCCGGGCGCTGCGGGCCGTCGCCGACAGCCATAAGGCTGCGCTCTCGGTCGGCATCTCGCTCAATCAGATCTGGGTCATCGTCTGGTTCACCGCCGGCATCGTCGCGCTGATCACGGGCATCATGTGGGGCGCGCGCTCGGACGTGTCCTTCGCCCTGGAGATCGTCGCGCTGAAGGCGCTGCCGGTGCTGATCCTGGGCGGCTTCACCTCGATCCCGGGAGCGATCATCGGCGGGCTGATCATCGGCATCGGCGAAAAGCTCGGCGAATTCTACTGGGGCCCGCTGATCGGCGGCGGCATCGAGAGCTGGCTCGCCTATTTCATTGCGCTGGGCTTCCTGCTGTTCCGGCCGCAGGGCCTGTTCGGCGACAAGATCATCGAACGCATCTGAGAGGCTGACACCGTGTTCTACCGCGAAGCCGGCCAATTCAAATCGACCTATGCCGCGGATATGGCGGTGTTCCCGATCCGGCAGGACCGGATCGGCATCGCGGTCATCCTGCTGCTCGCCTTTGTCGGCGTGCCGCTGATCGGCAACGACTTCTTCACGTCGACGGTGATGATCCCCTTCCTGGTGTTCTCGCTCGCCGCAATCGGGCTCAACATCCTGACGGGCTATACCGGGCTGATCTCGTTGGGTACCGCGGCCTTCATGGGGGTCGGCGCTTATGCGGCTTACAAGCTGACGACCTTCTTCCCGGGCGTGAACATCATCGTGCTCGTGCTGGTCTCGGGCCTGTTCTCGGCCGCGATCGGAGTCCTGTTTGGCCTGCCCTCGCTGCGGATCAAGGGGTTCTATCTGGCCGTCGCGACGCTGGCCGCGCAGTTCTTCCTGCAATGGGCCTTCGTGCGCGTGCCCTGGCTGTTCAACTACAATGCGTCTGGCGCCATCGAAGTGCCGCAGCGCCTGTTCTTCGGCATTCCGGTCACGGGCGCCTCGGCTTCGCCGGAGACACGCTATTTCGTCTGCCTTGTGCTGGTGGTCGTGCTGACCTGGTTTGCCTCGAACCTCGTCCACGGCAAGCTCGGCCGCTCCTGGATGGCCGTTCGCGACATGGATATCGCTGCCGAGTTGATGGGCATCAAACTGCTCAACGCCAAGCTGCTCGCCTTCGCCGTGTCGTCCTTCTATGCCGGCGTTGCCGGGGCGATGATGATCTTCTTCTGGTATGGCGGCGGCGAAGCGGCCGATGTGTTCAACATCCGCCTCTCCTTCAACATCCTGTTCATGGTGATCATCGGGGGGCTCGGCTCGCTGATCGGCTCGTTCTTCGGGGCCGCCTTCATCGCCAGCCTGCCGACGATCCTGAAATTCGGCCTGCCTGCGCTGGGTGTCCCGCTCTCGGGAGCCACGGCCGAGCATGTCACCTTCATGCTGGTCGGCGCGCTGATCATCGTTTTCCTGATCGTCGAACCCCACGGTCTGGCCCGGCTCTGGCAGATCGGGAAGCAGAAATTGCGGACGTGGCCATTCCCCTATTGAGGCTCAAGGGAAGGCCCAAGAAACGACCTTCGTCGGTTTTCAAGACGCAGGCGAAAGCAGACCGGCCCGGCTCCAAGACCGGCCCGGAGGAAACGAACGGAGGAAGTCCATGAAGACAAGCAAGCTGATGAAGGGTGCCGCTCTCGGAGCGTTGCTCGCGGCAGGCGCGGTCGTTGCCCCCGCCTATGCCCAGGATAGCGTCTACTTCGCCAACAATGCCTATCGCACCGGCCCGTTCTCGGGCTCGGGCATCCCGATCGGCGACGGCATGCGCGACTATATCACGATGATCAACGAGCGCGACGGCGGCGTGAACGGTGTCAAGATCGTCTATGAGGAATGCGAGACCGGCTACGACACCAAGAAGTCGATCGAGTGCTACGAGCAGGCGAAGTCGAAGAACACGATCGTCTACTCGCCCTGGTCGACCGGCGCGACGCTGGCTGCGATCCCGCGCGCCCATATCGACAAGATCCCGATCCTGTCGATGGCCTACGGCCTCTCGGCCTCGGCTGACGGCACCCAGTTCCCCTGGGTCTTCATTCCGCCCTTCACCTATTGGGACGGCGCGTCCGTCATGGTGAAACACATGGCCGCCGAACTCGGCGGCATGGACAAGCTCAAGGGCAAGAAGCTCGGCCTGATCCATCTCGACGCCCCCTTCGGCAAGGAGCCGATCCCGGTTCTCGAGAATCTCGCCAAGAAATACGGCTTCGAGCTCAAGATCTATCCGGTCGCCGCGGCCGACATGCAGAACCAGGGCTCGCTCTGGCTGTCGATCCGCCGTGACCGGCCCGATTACCTCTACAATCAGGGCTGGGGCGCGATGAACCCGACCGCGGTGAAGGAGGCGATCAAGAACAACTTCCCGATCAACAAGCTGGTCGGCGTCTGGTGGGCGGGTGGCGATGACGACGCGCGCGCCGGCGGCGAGCAGGCCAAGGGCTACAAGTCGCTGAGCTGGGCCAATGCCGGCACCGGCTTCCCGGTGATGCAGGACATCCTCAAGCACGTCGTCGAGAAGGGCAAGAGCACCACGCCGAAGGATAAGGTCGGCGAGGCTCTCTACAATCGCGGCGTCTACAACTCGATGCTCGTCGTCGAGGGCATCCGCAACGCACAGAAGCTGACCGGCAAGAAGGTCGTCACCGCCGAGGACATGCGCCGCGGCCTGGAGAGCCTCAACATCACCGAGGCGCGGCTGAAAGAGATCGGCATGGACGGCTTCGCGACGCCGACCTCGATCTCCTGCACCGACCATTCGGGCCACAGCAAGATGTTCGTGGCGCAGTGGGACGGCGCGAAGTGGATCAAGGGTTCGGACTGGATCGAGCCGTTGAAGGACGAGGTCCGACCGCTGATCGAGACCAACGCCAAGGACTATGCCGAGAAGGCCGGCAATTGGCCGAAGCGGACCGAGTCCTGCGAGAAGTCGTCCTAAATAGCTCCCGCTCGCTTTCCCTTCTCCCCTCGGGGGAGAAGGTGGCAGCGCGAAGCGCTGACGGATGAGGGAAGTCACGCACTCCCCCCATCCGTCCTTCCCTCATCCGACCCGGCTGACGCCGGACCACCTTCTCCCCCGAGGGGAGAAGGAAGGAGCACGAGATGTCGATCGCCACCCTTGATGCGCCCACGTCCACCACCCCCGCGAGCGACAACATCCTGTCGCTGAACAACATCGAGGTGATCTACGATCACGTCATCCTCGTGCTGAAGGGTGTTTCGCTCACGGTGCCGCGCAAGGGCATCGTCGCGATCCTCGGCGCCAACGGGGCCGGCAAGACCACGACGCTGAAGGCGATCTCCAACCTGCTCAAGGCCGAGCGCGGCGAGGTCACCAAGGGCTCGATCGTGTTCGAGGGCGAGCGCGTCGACAAGATGTCGCCCAACGAGCTGGTTCGGCGCGGCTGCATCCAGGTGATGGAGGGGCGGCATTGTTTCGGCCATCTCTCGATCGAGGAGAATTTGCTGACCGGGGCCTTCACGCGCCGCGACGGCAATGCCGCGATCAAGCGGGACCTGGAGAAGATCTACGAGCTGTTCCCACGCCTCAAGCAGCGCCGCAGCTCGCAGGCCGGCTATACGTCGGGTGGCGAGCAGCAGATGTGCGCAGTCGGGCGCGCGATGATGTCGAAGCCCAAGATGATCCTGCTCGACGAGCCGTCCATGGGGCTGGCTCCGCAGATCGTCGAGGAAATCTTCGAGATCGTGCGCCGGCTGAATGCCGAGGACGGCGTCTCCTTCCTCGTCGCCGAGCAGAACACCAATATGGCGCTGCGCTACGCGACCTATGGCTACATCATGGAGACCGGCCGCATCGTCATGGATGGCGCCGCCAGCATGCTGCGCGAGAACGAGGATGTGAAGGAGTTCTATCTGGGCGTGGCGGAGGGCGACAAGAAGTCGTTTCGCGAGGTGAAGAGCTACAAGCGCCGCAAGCGCTGGCTCTCCTGAGCCGGCAGCGAGGCCGATGCTCTATTTCGTCATCGCCCTGCTGGTGATCCTGCTGATCTTCGCGCCGCAGGCCTGGGTGCGCAGCGAGATGAGCAGGCATGCGGCGGCGCGGCCTGATCTGCCGGGCACCGGAGGCGAGCTGGCCCGGCATCTGCTCGACCGTTTCCAGCTTGGCGCGGTGGCGGTCGAGACGACGCAAGGCGGCGACCATTACGATCCCGATGCCCGCGCAGTGAGATTATCGCAGGACAACCATGATGGACGCTCGATCACGGCGGTTGCAGTCGCAGCGCATGAGGTCGGCCATGCCATCCAGCATGCGCAGGGAAGTACGCTGTTTGCGCTGCGCACGATGCTGGCGCGCTTCCTCGGCGTCTTCGACAAGATCGCCATGGCAGTGCTGATCACCGCGCCGATCGTGGCGATCGTGACGCATGTGCCGGCGATCGGGCTGATGCAGTTCGGGATCGCCATCGCGATGCTCGGCGTCGGCCTCGTCGTGCATCTGGTGACGCTGCCGCTGGAGATCGATGCCAGCTTCGGCAAGGCGCTGCCGATCCTGACCGCGGACGGCTATCTCGACCGGCGCGATGTCCCGGCAGCCCGGGGCGTGCTGCGGGCGGCCGCCTTCACCTATGTCGCCGGGGCTTTGATCGGCCTGCTCAATTTCCTGCGCATCTTGCGCATTATCCGCTGAACCGGGCCATCGACCTGCCCAGAGACATGATCCAGGGACGAGACAGATGAGCGTGCATCACGACGATCTCGAAACCCGCTCGCCCGACGCGCGCGAAACCGATCTCTTTGCCAGGCTGCCGGCCGTGCTGAGCGCTGCGATGGCGGCGCCGGGCTATGGCGCGCATCTCAAGGGCGTCGATCCGGCTGTGGTCACGAACCGCAAGGCACTCAGCCGCCTGCCTATCCTGCGCAAGGCGGACCTGCCGGCACTGCAGAAGGTGGCGCTGCCCTTTGGCGGCTTCGTCCCGACATCGCCTGGCGCCTTCGGTCGGCTGTTCACCTCGCCCGGCCCGATTTTCGAGCCGGAAGGCACGGGCGCGGATATGTGGGGGGCGGCGCGTGGGCTCTATGCTGCCGGTTTCCGCAGCGGCGACGTCGTCATCAACACCTTCAGCTACCATCTGACTCCCGGTGGCTTCCTGATGGATTCCGGTGCACGCGCGCTCGGCTGCGCGGTCATTCCGGCGGGTCCTGGCAATACCGAGCAGCAGATGGAGGTGATCGGCGCCTATCGGCCGAGCGCCTATGCCGGCACACCCGATTTCCTGAAGATCCTGATCGAGGCGGCGGATGCGCGCGGCGTCGACATCTCCTGCATCAAGCGCGCGGTCGTGTCCGGCGCGGCCTTTCCGCCCTCGCTTCAAGCCTGGGTGCGGGAGCGCGGCATCGACGCCTATCAGCTCTACGCCACGGCCGATATCGGCATCATCGCCTATGAGACCTCCGCCCGCGAGGGCATGGTGCTGAACGAGAACCTCATCGTCGAGATCGTGCGGCCCGGTACCGGCGACCCGGTCTCCGAGGGCGAGGTCGGAGAGATCGTGGTCACCAATCTCGATCCGCATCACCCGCAGATCAGGCTCGCGGTGGGCGATCTCACGGCCGTGCTTCCGGGCAAGAGCTCATGCGGCCGGACGAATACGCGCATCAAGGGCTGGATGGGCCGGGCCGACCAGACCGCCAAGATCAAGGGCATGTTCGTGCGGCCCGAACAGGTCGCCGAGATCGCCAAACGCCATGCCGAGATCGCAAAGCTTCGCCTTGTCGTCGGCCGTGCCAACGAGGTCGACACGATGACGCTGAAGGCCGAGATCTATGCTGAACCAGCGGGTCTGGTGGATGCGGTGTCGCAGAGCCTGCAGCAGGTCACGAAGCTCAAGGGCGCGGTGGAGATCCTGCCGCTGGGCGCCCTGCCGAATGACGGCAAGGTCATCGCCGACGAGCGGCCGATCGGGTAGCTTTGCGTCATTCTCGGGCGAAGCAGAGCTTCGATCCGCGAATCTCTCGCCGGACAAGGCGCCTTTTCTTGCGAGAGATGCTCGGGTCAGGCCCGAGCATGACGGTGCTGGCTTCACCAGGCAATCGGCGTCTCCCCCTGTGCTTCCAGCCACTCATTTGCGCGGCTGAACGGCTTCGAGCCGAAGAAGCCGCGCCGCGCCGAGAGCGGGGAGGGGTGGGGGCTGGCGATCACGAGATGCCGGGTTTCGTCGATGAGCGGACGCTTCTTCTGCGCAGGCGCGCCCCAGAGCATGAAGACCACATGGGGCCGGCTGTCGGAAACGGTGGCAATGATCGCATCCGTCACCTCCCCCCAGCCGAGGCCAAGATGCGAGCCTGCCTTGCTTGCGCCCTCGCGCACGGTCAGCGCCGTGTTGAGCAGCAGGACGCCTTGGCGCGCCCATTCCGAGAGATCGCCGTTGGTAGGGGCGGGCTGAGCGAGGTCGTCGGCCCGCTCCTTGTAGATGTTGACCAGGGAGCGCGGCAGCGGCGGCGGGCCGACATAGGAGAAGGCGAGCCCGTTGGCATGGCCCGGCGTCGGGTACGGGTCCTGGCCGAGGATGACGACGCGCACACTGTCGAGCGGCGTCAGCGCAAGCGCGGCGAAGGCGCGCGACGGGCCGGGCGCCACGATCGCGCCGGCTTCTCCATCGCGATCGGCCGCTGCAGCGGCCGTCTTCGCCAAACCGTTCGAGAAGACGCCGAGTTCCCGCCAGCCTTGCGCTTCTGGCGACGTCAGGAAGCGCGTCAGCGCCGCTGCATAGCCGCTCACTTCAGGACGGCCCGTCCTTCGACCTTGGCATCGACGGTGCCGAGGCGGCGCAGATAGACCATCACCTCATTGGCCATCAGCTTGCCATCGGTCAGGCCGATCAGCGTCCTGCCGCGCCCGAGAGCCGTATAGCCGTCGCCACCCTCCAGCATGAAGTTGTTGGAGGCGACGGTGTATTTGGCGGCTGGGTCGATAGGCTTGCCGTCGACGACGACCGTGGTGACGCGCGAACCCTGCGGCTGCTTGAGATCGGCCTCGAATGTGAGGCCGGCGACGACCGGGAAGCGGCCGGCGCCCTGCGGAGCATCGCGCAGGCCGTTCTCGATCGCGTCCTTCACGTCCTTGCCGGTGATCTCGACCATCACGGTCGCATTGCCGAAGGGCAATTCGCTCAAGACGTCTCGGCGCGTCAGCTTCTGGCCTGCGGCATATTGCTTGTTGGCGCGGATGCCGCCGGCATTGGTGATGGCGAGTTGCGCGCCGGTTGCCGCCTTGATCGCGTCGGCGATCAGGTTGCCGATGGCGGTTTCCTGGGTGCGGATGACGCCGGTGCGGGAATCAAGCGGCGCCGCCAGCACCGCGACATCGACGTCGAGCTCCTTCGACAGCTCGCCCTCATAGCCTTTGACGATAGCGGCGACGTCGGGATCGGGCGTAGCCGCCCGGGAATCGTTGACGCGGAAGGTCGGCGTCCACGACACCTGGCGAGCGGACCCTTCGCCCCTGATGCTGACGGCGATGTCGATCGCGGTGACGTAATTCCCCTCCTCGTTGGATTCGACCATCACGACCTTGCCGTCATAGGCGATGGCGAGGTCGTGATCGTGGCCGGTCAACAGCACGTCGACAACGCGCGAACGAACGATCTCGTTGTCCATCCTGCGGTCGGCATGGACGACGGCGACGAGGATGTCGGCGCCCTGGCTCTTGAGCGCCTTCGCCTCGCGGCGCAGCGCATCCATGGTCGAGGAGAATTTGAGGTCGCCGGGATTGGAGATCTGCGGGGTCGGATCATAGGCCGTGCCGATGACGCCGACCTTGATGCCGCCGAGTTCGAAGAGCTGCGAATCCCTGTGCCCCGGCAACATGTTGCCGGCTGCGTCGCGCAGGTTCGCGGCGAAGGTCGGGTAGGTCTGCGCGGCCGTGAGCTTGAGATAGTTGTCCTTGCCGAAATCGAACTCGTGATTACCGGGCACGAAGACGTCGATCCCCATCTTATTCTGCATCGCGACGATATGGGCGCCCTGATCGAAGCCCGACATCAGCGAGGGCGAGTAGCAGTCGCCGGCATGGCAGAACAGCACCGGCACGCCCTTGGCTCGCTCCGCTTTGGCGATGCCGGCCGCCCGCGCGAACCCGCCTTTGCCCTTGTCGTCGCTCATCTTGTAGATGTCGTTGACCAGCAGGAGCGTGAAGGCCGGCGGCGGCGTTTGCGCGATGGCAACCGGCGCAGTGGCAGCGAGCGTGGCCGGTGCGGCGATGACGCCAAGCGCATTGCGACGGGTCAGC
This sequence comes from Allobosea lathyri, assembly GCF_900108245.1. GTDB lineage: Bacteria > Pseudomonadota > Alphaproteobacteria > Rhizobiales > Beijerinckiaceae > Allobosea > Allobosea lathyri. Next base: position 16,690 of record NZ_FNUY01000021.1, on the reverse strand, counting down.
TTGGTCATGGAGTAACGCCTCTGCTTGAGAACCCCTCCAGACTAGCAAAGCTTGCGCCGCGCTGGCCAGTGCAGCCGGAGTTTTTAAGGCATGCAGTTCGCCAGTGTCGCACCCCGTCTTCTGCACTGGACGAAAACCGGAACTCGTCTAAATCACAGGCACATGAAAGCCTGCGCCCATGACAGTTGAGATGACGCCGGTTGCCGACCGGCAGACCGTGCCGATGCCGTCCGACCATCCCAGCGCCAGAGGCGGGCGGCTTGGCGTTCTGCTGATGAATCTCGGCACGCCGGAAGGCACCAGCTACTGGCCGATGCGGGCCTATCTCAGGGAATTCCTGTCCGACAGACGCGTGATCGAAACCTCGCGCTGGCTGTGGTGGCCGCTGCTGAACCTGATCATCCTGACGACGCGCCCGGGCCGCAAGGGCAAGGACTACGCGTCGATCTGGAACAAGGAGCGCGACGAGGGGCCGCTCAAAACGATCACTCGCTCGCAGACCGAACAATTGGCTGAGCGCTTGAAGCCGGCCATGGGTGAGCGCGTCGTCTTCGACTGGGCGATGCGCTACGGCTTCCCCGATGTGAAGAGCAGGCTCAAGGCCCTGCTCGCTCAGGGCTGCGACCGCATCCTGCTCGTGCCGCTCTACCCGCAATATGCCGCGCCGACCTCGGCCACCGCCTGCGACCAGGCCTTTCGCGCGTTGATGCAGATGCGCTGGCAGCCTTCGGTGCGGGTCGCGCCGCCCTATCATGATGATCCGGCCTATATAAAGGCGCTGGCTGCCTCGATGCGGGCGTCGCTGGCGAAGCTCGACTTCGAGCCCGAAATCATTCTCTGCTCCTTCCACGGCATGCCGAAGGAGTATCTCCTCAAGGGCGATCCCTATTATTGCCATTGCGCCAAGACCTGGCGGCTGCTGCGTGACGAGCTCGGATTGCCGGCCGAACGCTTCAGGCTGACGTTTCAGTCGCGCTTCGGGCCGGATGAGTGGTTGCAGCCCTATACCGACGAGACGGTCAAGGCGCTGGCAAAATCCGGCACCAAGTCGCTTGCGATCGTGGCGCCCGGCTTCTCCGCCGATTGCCTGGAGACGCTCGAGGAACTCGATGTCGAGAACCGCGAGTTCTTCATGCATAATGGCGGCGAGCGCTTCGCCTATCTGCCCTGCCTGAACGACTCCCAGGATGGCGTCGATGCGCTCGAAGCGGTGGTGCGGCGCGAGCTGATGGGCTGGCTGTAAGCCCAGTTGATCCTCAGGCGCAGACGAAGCGCGTGACAGCTTGCACCACCGGTTTCGCCTGAAGGATGCGGCGATGACCGAAGCCGCTGGTCGCTTCGAGTTCGACGAATGCGCCCGCCTTTGCGAGCGCCTCGGCATGGTGGAAGCCGAGTTCGCGGTCGTCGTGGCAATGCACGAGCAAGGTCGGCTGGCCGATCGCGGCCAACTGGTCCCGGCCTTCGAAGGATTCGACCGGCGCGCCGGCGACGATATGGATGCGGCGCTCCAGGGCCGCCTGCCCGCGCGCGCCGAGCCCGATGGTCTTTCCGAACCCGCGGGTGATCAGGCTTATGGAGGAGGGCGCGGCGATCATGGCGAGCCTGGCTGCCTTGACCTGCGGCTGGGCCGGCACCGAGCCTGCCATAGCAGCCATCGCGATCGCGCCGCCAAAGGAATGGGTGACGATCGCATGGACCGGCGCGAAGGCATGCGCCACGGCGGCAAGGCTGGCGACGCCGAGCGGGATGTTGAGTTCGCGGCCGGTCGAGTTGCCATGCCCCGGCAGGTCGAAGGCGACGACGCGAAAGCCGGCCTCTGTCAGTGGCGAGACGAAAGCCGTCATGAAGGCGGCCTCGCTTGACCAGCCATGCACGAGGATCACGGTCGGTCGGGGGCTTGAAGGGACGCGCCGGCCCGGTGGCTCGAAGAGATAAGCCGAGACGCTGCCGCAGGGAAACGGCACTGCGATGGCTGTTGCTCGCGCCAGGCGGGTCGCTGCGGTTCTGGCCACGCCCTTGCCATTTCCGCTTCGCTCCTTGCGGCGCGGCGGGGTACAGAAGACCTTGAAGGCGAGTGTTCCCGTGGTCGAAGGCGCGATGAAGCTCGCAGCCCGGATCAGCGGGCGGAGCAGGCGGAGTGCAGCAGCGGCCATGGCGCGGATCCAATTTCGTTCAACGCTGAACAAGTATGTTCAACCATGAACAAAAAGCAAGCGCCCCAGCCCGACTTCTCCGGCGAAACGCAGGTCCTGCCCTGGGATCTGCCGCGGTTTCGCAACTGGCTCTCTGTCGCGCGGGCCCATGCTCTCTGGAAGAAGGTCTTTACGGAGGCGCTGGTGCCGCTCGGCATCCAGCTTGCCCATTACGATGTGCTGGCCAATGTGTTTCACACGCCGGGTCTGACCCAGCAGGCGCTGGCCGAAAAGCTGCTGGTCGGGCGCAGCGCGATGAGCATGCTGCTGCCGGAGCTGGAGCGGCGCACATTGCTGGAACGGCGCAGCGACGAGGCCGACAAGCGGCTGCGGCGGCTCTGGCTGACGCCAGAGGGCGAGGCCCTTACGCGCAAGGCGATGGCGATCCATGTCGCACGCATCGAGGCGATGATGACGGTTCTGAGCGATGCCGAATGCGACGCTGTCGGTGAGATGCTGCGCCGTGTCGCCAAGGCCTTGGAGAGTTGAGGCGCTGAAGAGCCCCGAACGAAAGCAAAAGGCCGCTCTCGCGAGCGGCCTTTGTCGTCTTTGGCCCTGATGGTTCGGCTTACTTCGGTGCGAAGATGCCGACGCTGCTTGCGGTGATGTCGAAGGAGAGCGTGCCGACCACGGTCGGGTTGCACCAGTTCGAAGTGTAGCCGCCGCCGGCATTGCCGCGGTCGATGCCGCGTGGATCGGAGGTCAGCAGGAAGCAGTTCGACTTCGACAGGTTGGTGTCGTGGTAGCGGACATCCGCCGTCAGGTTCTTGTAGGTGTAGGACAGGCCGAGGTTCCAGTAATTGTAGTCGGGCAGCCGGATCGCGACGGGGAAGGCGATGTTGGTGTTGGTGGTGCCGAGCCAGTAGCGGCCGAACTCGCCGGATACGGCAAGACCTTCCAGGAAGGGCAGGCTGTATTTGGCGGTCACCGAGGCGTAGGTGCCGTCAGCGCCCGTGCCAAGCCAATCCCAGGCGTGGAAGACGTTGGCGCCGACCGTGACCTTGTCTTCCCAATTGTAGGAGGCCTTGCCGACGACTTCCATGAAGTCGGTGTTGCGGGGCGTCCAGATCAAGCCAAACGAGTCAACGAAGCGCTTTTCGTCGGGATAATAATACTGGATCACGCCGAAATCGAAGGCGACGGGGCCGAATTTCGGGCGAATGCCGGCGTAGAAGTCGATTTCGGCCGGCGGGCTGGTGGCGAGGTCCACATTCGCGCCGAAGACGCCGAGATAAAACAGGTTGTCGTAGAACTGCAGCTCGACGGAGCCCTGAACACCGGGCTTGCGGTCGGTCTGCGAAATGCCGCGGAAGTTGTAGTCGGTCACGGCCTTGAGGCTGACGGCAGCATCGATCCAGGTGATGCTCGGCGGCACCGGCGCGATCGGGGCGTCCTTGCGGCTGGGGAGATCGGCGGCTTGTGCCGAGCCGGTCAGCACCGTCAAGGAGAGCGTCAGGCCAGCGATCGAAGACCGGAATAAATCGAAGACCATCATATGCTCCGTGCCAGAAATCCAACAACGCGGTTCACCGCGTTTCCGCCACAATCAAGCGGGGCGATCGGATTTCCGGCAAGGTGAGCTTTTTGGCAGCCTGCCTGTCGAACAGGCAAAGAGCTTCGCAGGCGCGGTATTCGCGCCTGCGAAATGGGCTAAGCCGACAAAGTAGCGGGGTGTTGTATTTCGATCACGCCGGAATGCCGGCGTAACCGTCCTGATCAGCGCAGGGTCGGCTGGCTGGCGAAGGCTGCCGCAGGCTGGTCGAGCTGACTCGTCCGCAGGCCATCGGCACGGCGGGGAGGCACGGGGGCCCGAACATTGGTCGGCGATGCCGGCACGACCGAGGCGACCGGCGCGGCTTCGACCGGGGCAGCCGGACGCGAAGCGCCGATCAGCGGCACGAAGCTCAGCGCGCGCTGGTAGAAGGGCTGGCTCTCTTCCGCAGCCACAGGGGCGGCGGGAGTTGCGCTGGCAAGTACGGGGGCCTGCTGGGCGGCGCCGGGCAGGACCTTGGCGACCTGCGTCGCGGCGGAAGGCGCCGCCTGGCGGATCGTCCCGGTCTTGCTTGGATCGAGCTTGTTCGATTCGGGCTTTGCGGGGTCGGCCTTGGCGGCTTCAGCCTTGGCGACTTCAACCTTGGCCGGCTCTTCGGCGGCGGAGGCAATGGCTGCGAGAACGGCGTCGTTATCCGCCGAGGCGGCGCGCACGGTCGCCTTTGCCCTGCCCTTGTCGTCGAGAACAACGACGCGCGGGCCGATCGTCAGAGCGTCAGGCCGGCTCACACCGACGTCACGCGAACCCCAGGAAACCGATTTGTTGAGCGAATCGGAGCCGCTGGCGACGAGTGTCTGCTTGAAGGAGGAGTGCTGGTCGCCGTCGTCATAGACCAGCTTGATCGCGGGCGTTCCCTTGGCGACGAGCGCCGCGACCTGACTGTCGTCCTGCTGGCGCTTCTGCTGCACCGCGGCCGTGGCCGAGCCGCCGTTGAAGACATAGCGCCCGCCGGACACCGACACCTGCGGCTCGTCCCTGGCGACCTCGAAATAGTCGGTGCCTTCCTTGAGGTTCTTCCAGAAGGCGATGTTCGAATCGAGCCGGTGCTTGGCGAGGTTCTCAGGCGTCATGCGGAAGGGCAGGGCCTGCATCTGCACGGCCTTCTGGCCGGCGTTCTGGGCCTCGCGCAGCAGCGCATAGATCTCGCCGATCTGGTCGTCGGTCATGGAATAGCAGCCCGCCGAGGAGCAGGCGCCATGCACCATCAGATGCGCGCCGGTGCGGCCCAGCGACCTGTCATAGGCGTTGGGATAGCCCATGTTGAAAGAGACGTAATAGGAGGAGTTCGGGTTCATCTGCGCCGCCGAGATGGCGTAGAAGCCCTCCGGCGCCATGCGATCGCCCTCGCGGACCTTCGGGCCGAGCTGGCCGGACCAGCGGCACATCGGGAAGGTCTTGAGCAGGGCGTATTCGCCGCTGGGCTTGCGCTTCCAGACTTCGAGCTCCGACTCCTTCTTATAGGAGCGGATCAGCACCGGCTGGTCCTTGCTCATGCCCTTCTCGGCCATGAGCGTGTAGGTCGCCGACGGAATCGGGATGTTGTGCCGAGCAGAGCCGCGATAACGGTCCTCCTCGCAGGCGCCCAGGGTCAATGCAACAAAAGCCACGAGCGCGAGTTGCTTGAATGCCACGTCGTCAATCCCATCCAACGGCCGGCCTCAGAAGCGCGACCTTTGACTTTGCAAGGCGGCCAAATTGTGCCCGCCGCAACGTTGTAGAAGCATTAGCCTTGAGGGTTCCTTACCACAGGGCCATCGGTTCTGGCCACATGGTCAAGGACAGGTTAATCGCGCCTGCCTTCGCACGTGCGAAAACAGGCGATCAAAGATTGCGCCCGATGGCGAGGAATTTGTCCTCGCGCCGGTTGACGATCTGCTCAGGCGTATTGCCCGCGAATTCCGCCAGCGCAGCTGCGATCGCGTCGCCGGCGCGGCCGATCACGGCCTGCCTGTCGCGATGCGCGCCACCTGTCGGCTCGGTCACAATCCGGTCGATGATGCCGAATTTCAGCAGATCCTGCGCGGTGATCTTCATGCCGGTGGCGGCGTCCTGGGCGCGTGCCGTGTCGCGCCAGAGTATCGAGGCGGCACCTTCCGGCGAGATCACCGAATAGATCGCGTGCTCCAGCATCATGACCCGGCTGGCCGCCGCGATCGCGATCGCGCCGCCTGAGCCGCCTTCGCCGATCACCAAGGCCACGCTCGGCGTGCGCAGGCCGAGCCAGGCATCGGTCGAGCGCGCGATGGCCTCGGCCTGCCCGCGCTCCTCGGCCTCGATGCCTGGATAGGCGCCTGCCGTATCGACGAAGCTCAGCACGGGGAGGCCGAAGCGGTCCGCCAGTTCGACGAGGCGCACGGCCTTGCGGTAGCCCTCGGGCTTGGGCATGCCGAAATTGTGCCGGATGCGGGTCTCGGTCGAATCGCCCTTTTCCTGGCCGACGACGCAGACGGGCTCGCCGCGAAAGCGCCCGAAGCCGGCAACGATCGCCTCGTCCTCGCCAAAGGCGCGATCGCCGGCGAGCGGCGTGAATTCACTGATGAGCGTGGCGCAATAGTCCTTGAAATGCGGCCGCTGCGGATGGCGCGCCACCAGCGTCTTCTGCCAGGGCGTCAGCGCCGCATAGATATCCTTCAGCGCCTGGTTTGCCTTGGCGTCGAGCTTGCCGATCTCTTCGGACAGGGAATAGCCGTCGCCCTTCGCCTCGAGGGCGCGCAACTCGTCTGCCTTCGCCTCCAGTTCGGCGACCGGTTTTTCGAAATCGAGATAGCTACGCATCGTGGTCCAGTTCAGGTTTCGCGCCGGATGCCGTCGATAAACGGCTTAGAGCATGATGTCGCCCGAAAACCGGCTCCACTTTTCGGCATCATGCTTGAGACATGAGCGTCATATGGGAGGCCAGGCTCGCGAAAAGCGGCGGACCTTGGCCGCGCCTCGGTCGGCTTGTCAACCCGCCGGGTCGGCTTGAGACGGGCGTGCCGAGCGTGGCGTCGGCGTCGGTTGCGGCAACAGGATGGGGCGGAAGGCGAAGCTGCGCCGTGTCGCGCGCAAAGGCGCCCGGCGGTAGAACTGCTTCGTCGCGTCAATGACGTGCACTCCGGCGAAGGGCAGGGACAGGCCCGCGCCGATCTGCTCCCAGGCGGGGGCCGAGCGCATCAGAAGCCTGCGTTTCAACGGCGGAACATAGAGCGCTTCGGCCCAGTGCTCGGGCGAGAATTCCGCCGCGCGCATCAGTGCGGCAAGCTGTGTGCGGCTGAAAGGACGCCCTTGTCCGAAAGGCGTGCCGTCCATGCGCGCCCAGAGCCCGCGCCGGTTCGGCACGACAAGGATCATCCGGCCACCCGGGCTGAGGACCCGCGCGACTTCGTCGAGCAGGTCGTCGGGGCTCTCTGTTTCTTCCAGCGCATGGACCAGAACCACCCGGTCGATCGAGGCGGTCGGCAGCGGCAGCAGGGTCGGCTCGACCAGTGCGGAAGCTGAAAGCCCGGTCGAGGGCCAGTTCACCACGCCTTGCGCGGCGGGCATGAAGGCGATGACGCGCTCTGCCTCCATTCCGAGAACCGAAAGATAAGGCGTCGAGAAACCCAACCCCAGAACGCGCTGCCGGGCGCAATCCGGCCAGAAACGCAGCATCGTACGCCCGATGAAGCGTCGCGCCACATGGCCAAGCGGGCTGGCATAGAAAGCGCGGAGGTCGACGACGTCGAGAGACATGGAGTGGGAAGATGTGGTGCTGAGCCGGTGCGCGCAAGGGCCCAGGTCGGTCGGCGAGCGACCAACGGGTATTCCGGGCTTGGGCGCGAGGCCGGCTGGGCCGGGCTGGTCTCGGCCGGCGCCATTCGCTATTCGCTATGGGCTATCCGCCAGACGCTCCCGGAGTTCCGCCATGTCGCTTGACCTTCATGTCTTCCGCACGCTCAGCGACAATGCCGGGGCGCTGCTGTTCGATCCCGCTACGAAGGCCTGCGCGGCCGTCGATGTTCCCGATGCCGGGCAGGTGCTGGCTGCGGCCCGGGCGAAGGGCTGGACGATCAGCGACATCTTCGTGACGCATGCTCATCACGACCACACCCAGGGCGTGGCCGAACTTAAGCAGGCGACGGGTGCCAAGGTTTGCGGCCCCGCAGACGCTGCTTCGTTAGCACCGCTCGATCGGATCGTCGGCGAGGGCGACAGTGTGTCTCTTGGTGGCTATGGCTTCGAGATCTGGCATACGCCCGGCCATTCCGACGGGCATCTGACCTTTGTCGGGCGCGAAGCGAAGCTCGCTCTGGTCGGCGATGTCGTCTTCGTCATGGGATGCGGACGCGTCCAGCCCGGCCAGATGGCGGCGATGTGGACCTCGCTTTCGCGCATCATGGCGCTGCCCGGCGACACCCGCCTCGTCGGAGGGCATGACTACACGCTCGCCAATGCCCGCTTCGCCAGCGCGATGGACCCGGCCAATGCCGCCCTGCAGGCCAGGCTGGCCGAGGCGGAAGCCGCCAAGGCGGCAGGGCGTTTCTGGGCGCTGACGACGGTCGGGGAAGAGGCTGCGACCAACCCGTTCTTCCGGGCAGGCGAGGGGGCTCTCGCCGCGGCGGTGGGGCTGGTCGGCGCGCCTGCCGATGAGGTCTTCGCCGCGCTGCGCGAAGCCAAGAACCGGTTCTGAGGCACGTCTCGTGCAGCAGTTCAGCGGCTTGAACGCGGCGGAGGTCATCCGCCTGCTCGATCTGAAGCCCCATCCGGAAGGCGGGCATTATCGCGAGACGTTTCGCGATTCCGCCGGCCCCGCAGGGCGGGGCTTCTCGACGGCGATCTATTATCTGCTCGACACCGGCGAGACCTCGGAATGGCATCGCGTCGATGCCGCCGAGATCTGGCATCATTATGCCGGGGCGCCGCTCGTCATCAGCGTGTCGCCCAATGGGCATGACGCCTCGGCCCATCATCTCGGCACGGACCTCAGAACCGGCCAGCGGCCGCAATTCGTCGTGCCGGCGGGCTGGTGGCAGAGCGCGACCTCGCTGGGCGCCTGGACGCTGGTCGGTTGCACGGTTGCGCCGGGTTTCGATTTCTCCGGCTTCGAAATGGCTGCGCCCGGCTGGCGGCCGACGCCGCGCAAACCCGGAGGGGCATCATGAAGGCGCAGGATACGGACGAAATCGGGCTCGTCCTCGAATGCGAACGGCGCATCGTCAATGCCTGGCCGTCTCCGGCGACATTGCTGATCGGCGACTGGGTCGTGCGTTTCGCCAGCGGCTATTCCGGCCGGGCCAATTCGGCCTCGCCCCTGAAGCCCGGTGCCCAGCTTGACGAGACAACGCTGGAGCTTATCGAGGAACTCTATCGTTCCGACGGGCTCGATCCCTGCATCCGCCTGACGCCGCTCGTCGGCGAGGCGACCCGCGCTGCCGTGCTGGCGCGTGGCTATCGGGTCAAGGACGCCTCTTTCGGCATGATCGTGCCGCTGGAGGGGCTACAGCCCTCGGAGGAGCCGGAACTCCAGATCGAGGCGCGGCCGAGCGCCGACTGGATCGCCGGCGTCGCCGCCCGCCAGAGCGGCGTGAAGACCCATGTGGGCAATCTCGCGGCCATTGTCGAGAAGGTCCGCCTGCCTGCGGCCTTCGCGACATGGCTCGTGGCTGGAGAGCCCGTGGCCTTCGGCATGAGCGTCGCGGAGCGCGGCATGGCCGAGATCGGCGGCATCGTCGTCGATCCCGGCCATCGCGGCCAGGGCCTCGGCCGCCGCATCGTCAAGGGCCTGATGGGCTGGGCGCGTGCGATGGGCTGTGACAGCGCCTATCTCCAGGTCGACCAGACCAATGCGGTCGCTATCGGCCTCTACCGGAGCCTCGGCTTCCGGCAGCTCTACGCTTATGAGACGCGCATTCTCGACATCGCGGCATAAAGCTTCGTCGTCATTGCGAGCGCAGCGAAGCAATCCAGGTCTCGTTGGACGTCCCCCTGGAGTGCTTCGTCGCTAAGCTCCTCGCAATGACGGCTTGCGCTGCCGGCTCGACCTGTCAGTTCAGGTTGGTGCGTTTCATGAAGGCGCCGCCCTTCATGATCACCGGCATGTGCCGGCCTTGATGCGTCAGCAGGCTGAGATCCTTCAGCGGATCGCCGTCGACGACGATGAGATCGGCATGGGCGCCGGGCGCCACCGTACCGATCTTCCCTTCGAGCTTGAGCAGCTTCGCGGCGATATGGGTTGCCGAAGCGATGACCTCATGGGCGGGCAGGGCTCGGCTGCGAATCACGAACTCCTCCGACTGATGGCGGTGCATCTCGCCGAGCAGGTCGCTGCCATAGGCCATGGCGAGCCCGGCCTTCTTCATGATCGCGAGCGAATCCATGCCGGCTATGCGAACGTTCTCGACCTTGGCGACCGAGTCCGGCGGGAAGCCGAGCTTGCGCCCCTCGCTCGCCAGCTTGTCATAGGTCACCAGCGTCGGTACCGCGATAGCGCCCTTTGAGGCCGCGAGCCTGGCCGTCTCGGCCTGGATCAGGTTGCAGTGTTCGAGCGAGTGCACACCGGCCTCGACGCAGCGGCGGATGGCCTCGTCGGTATAGACATGTGCCGAGACGTAGGTTCCGGCCATCCGGGCCTCCTCGACAATCGCTTCCAGCTCGCTCACGGAGAAGCCGAGGAAATGGATCGGGTCGGTCGGCGAGGCGCAGCCGCCATTGGCCATGATCTTGATGAAATCGGCCCCGCCCTTGATTTCCTCGCGGGCGGCGCGCCGGACTTGATCGAGACCGTCGCAGATGCGTCCGAGCGCGCCGAGGCGATGGCGCGTCAGGGCGGTCTCGCGATCGTCATAGCGGCCGCGGAAATCGGCATGGCCGCCGGTCTGGCTCAGGGCCTTGCCGGAGATGACGAGGCGCGGCGTCGGAAAATGGCCTTCCTCGACTGCTGCCTTGAGCCCGAAATCGGCGCCGCCGACGTCGCGCACCGTGGTGAAGCCGCGCATCAGCATGGCGCGCATGATGACGAAGGAACGTGCGGTGACGAGCGAGTCCGGCAATTGAGCGTTGCGGCCGAGATCGGCGACACCGGCGACGACATGAACGTGGGCGTCGATCAGGCCGGGCATCAGCGTGCGGCCCTTGAGGTTGACCGTCCTGGCCTTCTCCGAGGAGACGTTCCTGCCGATCTCGCGGATCGTGCTGCCTTCGACCAGTACGTTCAGGGGCTCGCCGCGCGCCGGGGCGGTGCCGTCGACGATGCGGGCATTGGTGAAGAGGGTGCTGGCCATGGCGGGGTCTCGCGGTTCGAAAGGGAGGGGTGGCTCAGCGGATCAGCAGGGCCGTGCCGTAGAGACCCACGGCGAAGACCGTGTGGCCGATGATGTTGAGCATGCGAAGCTGATTGGCGTTGGGGCGCTTCGAGGCGGCGATCCCTGCGCCCATGCCGGGCTGGAGGATGAACCAGCCGCAGCCGACCGTGGCGAGGCCGACGATCAGCGCTGGCAGGAAGGTCGGGCTGTGGGCCCAGCCGAGCCCCCAGATCGCCAGCACGATGGCGGCGAACAGGATGCCGACGAGGTAGTGCGCGATCCAGCCGATGGCGAGTTCGTTGGGAACGGGCTCGGCGCGCGCGATGTCCTCATGCATGAAGCGGCCGCGGGCCATATGCGCGAACCAGCGCCCGACCATTGCCCAGTTCGGGGCCCCGAGGCCGAAGACGCGCTTGAGGAATTGCGCCCAGATATCGAGCAGCACGGTGGCGCCGATGCCGATCAGCACGGCGCGAACAATAAATTCCAGCATTCCATCCCCCGATCGAGACGTCCGGGCCTGCCTGGCCCGACGTCCGTGGCGTTGCTTGCGCCTGCCGCCATGGAGCGGTGATCGGGCTTCTGGGTCAACCCGTCTCGCGCGCCGGTCCGACGCAAACGGCGCAATCACGCCATGCGCCCGGCGCGTCCGGGGAGCGATGAGCAACCATCGCCGGGAACTTCGCGGCGTGTTCGGGTGTTCCATCCCCTCACAGCAGGGGGAGAGCAGGCATGGTCGCTGCGACGGCAGACAAGGCACGTAGCCATGGCGCGGGAACACATGGATCGGCGGAACTGCCATCCGTCACCATCACCAGTTACAATCTCGAAATCCGCGACGAGGACGGTTTCGTCGGCGACAAGGCGAGCCGGGGCGCTTTCGTCGAGCACCTCGACGCGTTGCGCATGCATCTCAAGAAGAATGGCGACGACCCGCTCAAGGGCGAGACCGCCGATATCAGCAAGAAGGCGCTGGACGCCCTGCTGAAGGATGGCGATGCCCATGAAGCAGCGCTCGTACTCAGCGCCATCGAGCGTTTCGCCCAGTCGCTCGCCTTCGTGATCAGGCGCTTCGTCCGGCTCAAGAGCTGGGCCCCGGTCGAGCGTATCGTCGTCGGCGGCGGGTTTCGCGAAAGCCGCGTCGGCGAACTGGCGATCGGCCGCGCCAGCATCATCCTGCGTACGGATGGCCATGAGATCGATCTCGTACCGATCAGCCATCATCCCGACGAGGCTGGATTGATCGGCGCCGCGCATCTGGCGCCGAAATGGATCTTCGAGGCCTATGACAGCCTCGTGGCCGTCGATATCGGCGGCTCCAACATCCGGGCCGGCATCGTCGAACTGCGCCAGGACAAGGCTGCCGATCTGAGCAAGGCCCGCGCCAGCACCTCCGAGCTCTGGCGGCATGCCGATGACGAGCCCAGCCGTGACGAGGCCATCAAGCGCCTCGGCAAGATGCTGAACGACCAGATCAAGCAGGCGCAGAAGGCCGGCCTGCGTGTCGCGCCCTTTATCGGGGTCGGCTGCCCAGGCCTGATCGAGCCGGACGGCTCCATCGACCGGGGCGCCCAGAACCTGCCCGGCAACTGGGAAAGCAGCCGCTTCAACCTGGTCGAGAGCATCCGGGAACTCGTGCCGGAAATCGGCGAGCATGAGACGCAAGTGGTGATGCACAATGATGCGGTCATTCAGGGCCTGAGCGAGATGCCGGCAATGCAGGACGTCGGCCATTGGGCGGTGCTTACGATCGGCACCGGGCTCGGCAATGCGAGCTACCAGAACCGGGCAAAACCGAAGGCCAAGGGCTGAAGCGGGGGCTTCAGGCGTCGAATTTCCTGAGGATGCCATGATCAGGTCGCGTTTGGCGGCAATGAGGCTTTGCGAGCGTTGGAATCTCGGGCGCTCGCATCTCGGTTGCTGACCCTTCAACGCTGAAAGAGGCCGTCCATTGCCCGTCGTCGCGCATTTTTCTGCTGCGCCTTGCCTTGCGGGCACAGCTGTGACGAGGGTCGATCCTGTACCGAATCATCCGATTGAGCGAGGCGGGACCGGAATGGCTGGGCGCGTGGGGCATATGTTCGGAGACAACCGCCGCTGGCATGGCCTTGTCGCAGCCTTCGCCATCCTGCTGTCGCTCCTGCTCGGATCGCTTCATGCGTTTGCGCAGACGCCCGACGCCGCTGCGGCGCGGGCACGGCTCGACGGTATCCGGCTAGAACTGACGCAGATCGAAACGGGCCTTGCGGCCCCCACCGCCACCGACGCCGAATTGCAGCGGCAGCGCTCGCGCCTGCAGCCTTCGCTCGACCAGCTGCGCCTGATCCTCGACGAGCAGGCTCCCCGCGTCGAGCAGGCGAAGCTGCGGCTCGACCAGCTCGGCGCCAAGCCCGATGCGAATGCGCCGCCCGAAAGCGCCGAGATCGCCCGTGAGCGCGAGGCGCGGACCAAGGCGTTCGTCGACGCCGACGAGACGATGAAGATCGCGCGCGCCGCGCTTCTCCAGGCGGAGCAGCTGCAGACCAATATCGGCGACCGCCGCCGCGATCTCTTTGCCAAGGCACTGTTTGCCGCCGGCCCGTCGATCCTGAGCCCCGATGTCTGGGGCAGTGCGGTCACAGCCCTGCCTGAGGATCTGCGGGCATCCGGCTATATCTTCGGCGGCTGGCTGTCGGGCTTCGGCGATGCGTTCTCGGGCGCGCGCGGCCTGCTCGTGGCGCTCGCCTTCATCGGAGCCGTGCTGCTGTATGTGATCCGGGCGCGCTACATGCCGCGCTTCAAGGAGCGCTTCGGCAGGACGCAGGATGCCGGCAGCCTGCACTGCCTCTACATCGCGCTGGCCCATATCGTCGCTGGCGCGGCGCCGCCGGCGCTGGCGAGCTGGCTGATCTATGCCGCGCTGAATACGGCGGGTCTCCTGCCGCTGCGCGTCCAGCCGGTCGTCGCCGCAGCCGTCGCCGGCCTTGCGATCTTCGCCTTCGTGCAGGCGCTGGCGGATGCGCTGTTTGCGCCGAACCAGCCGCAGCGGCGCCTCATCAGCGTCATGGATTCGACAGCGCGCAGCGTTGTCTGGATCGCCAGCTCGCTCGCTCTGGTGATGTCGGTCAGCAAGGTGCTGGAGGCATGGCTGCAGGCGATCGCGGCCGGGCTTGCTGTCTCGATCATCGTGCGCGGCATTCTCGTGATCATCTTCGCGCTGACGCTGATCGCGGGGCTCTACCAGATACGCGACGACAAGGAGGTCGAGGACGAGGCCTGTCTTGGGCCTTATGTGCCTGTCGACGGTGCAAGCCTCGGTCCGGTCAGGATGTTCGGCTGGGTCGTCGGCATCGTGATCATCCTCGCGGCGCTCTCGGGCTATGTCGTCTTCGCTTCCTTCCTGTCCCAGCAGACGCTGTGGATCGGCATCGTCGCCAGTCTGTTCATGCTGGCCTATCAGTTCATCGACCTCGGCGTGCCCCACGCCCTGACCGGCGACGGGCGTCTCGCCCTGACCCTGAAGGCGGGAATCGGCTTCCGCTCCGGGACGCTGCAGAAGATCGCGGTGGTCGGCGCCGGAATTCTCAAGCTCATCCTGATCGTGATCACGATCCTGCTGGCGCTCGCGCCCTGGGGGCTCGAATCGACCGATTTCCTGACATCGCTACGGGCGGCGTTCTTCGGCTTCCAGGTCGGCGGCGTGACCATCTCGCTGTCGTCGATCATCATCGCGGGCCTGCTGTTTGCACTGGGCCTGACTGCGACCCGTTCGGTGCAGGGCTGGCTCGACAGCAAGTTTCTGCCGACGACGCAGCTCGACACAGGGCTGCGCAACTCCATCACCACGGCGGCCGGCTATCTCGGCTATATCGCTGCGGTGGCGCTGTCGGTCTCGGCGCTCGGCCTCAGCCTCGAGCGGTTGACGCTCGTGGCCAGCGCGCTCTCCGTCGGTATCGGTTTTGGCCTGCAATCGGTGGTGTCGAACTTCGTCTCGGGGCTGATCCTGCTCTGGGAGCGGCCGATCCGGGTCGGCGATCAGGTCGTGGTCGGGGATGTCGAAGGCATCGTCAAGCGCATCAATGTGCGCTCGACCGAGATCGCGACCTTCGATCGCTCGACGGTGATCGTGCCGAACTCCAACCTCGTTTCGGGCGTGGTGCGCAATCGCGTCCGCTCCGACCGGACCGGGCGGGTCCTGATCGCGATTTCGGTGCCGCGTGCGCTCGATGCCTCGGCGGTGCGCTCGATGCTGGCGGACGCCGCCTCGGCCCATGGCGATGTCCTGCAAAAGCCGCCGCCGGCGGTGATGTTCAAGAAAATCGGCACCACGACGATGGATTTCGAGCTCATCTGCATCGTCGCCGAGGTGGATATCGCCGGCCGCGTTAACAGCGATCTCAATTTCTCGATTCACAAGCGCCTGACCGAGATGGAGCCGCCGGCCGCCACGGCGGAGCTTCTGGTCAAGGGGCTGGATGGTGTCGAGCAGTCGCTTGGCGACATCGCGGCTGCGGTCGGGCGCGAGATCAAGGCCCGCAAGCCCGCCAGGACGCCGGCCGCGACCCGCAAGGCTCGCCCGGCGGCGGAAGAGCCGCAGGGCGAAGAAGAGATTGCCGAGCCGCCTGCGCCTGCACCAGCGCCGGAGCCGAGCAAGGACGACAGCAAGGAATGACGCGATGCTCAGCTTCCCCCGTGGCCCGGCGCGAGCCCGCACCATGACCTGCCCGGCTGTCCTTGCCGGTGCGCTCGCTGTCTTCGGGCTGGCAGGCTGTACCGAGCCAGCGCGCACGAGCCAGCCCGCCTTCTATCGCGATCTCGGCTCGGCTTCCGCCCGCGTCGATGCGAACGAGGCCCGGGCGATGATCTCGGCCTATCGCATGAATGCCGGGCTGAAGGCTTTGACGCTCGATCCCGGGCTGGTCGAGGCTGCACAGCAGGAGGCGACGGCGATGGCGGCGGCGGACAAGCCGGTACAGGCGGAGGCCGTGAAGGCCAGGCTGGCGCGCAGCGGGCAGCCGGGCGCCGAGGCCAACCTGTCGGCGGGCTACCGGCGTCTGGCCGAAGCTTTTTCCGGCTGGCGCGACTCGCCGCAGCACGACCGCGTGATGAAGACGCCCGACGCCACCCGCATGGGTATCGCCACGGCCTATGCGCCTGGTTCGAAATACCAGGTCTATTGGGCGCTGATCGTCGCGCCCTGAGAGTTCGCCGCTGTGTCGGTTTTGCGAGCCTCATCCTGTGGAGCCGGGTAGCGGCGTCTCGAAGGCTCGTTCAATAGCATCCCTAGATTACGTTGGGTTTATATTGGTTTAGATCGTTGTCGTCCCGGACAAGCGGCAAAGCCGCGCAGATCCGGGATCCATTCCGGAAGCTTTATCGGAAGCGCTCCGGAATGGATCCCTGTTTGTCAGATTCGTGTCATGTTTGGTGCGGGCGGGAAGCCGTTGGATCCCTGGTGGGGAACACCGTGTTCCGGCTCGGTTCCCGCCCGCGTTTGCGTAACCCCATCCTGAACAGTTGACCGAGGCCGCTAGCACCGGACCTCGCAGCACAGGGACAGGCACCATGACCATACACCCCTGCTTCATCGGTTGCGATATCGCCAAGCATCATCTCGATCTGTTCGACGAGACGAGCGGGCAGAGCCTTCGCATCGCCAATACGGGCGCGGCGATCGCAAGCTGGCTGTCGTCCTTCGACAGCCGCAC
>NZ_FNUY01000018.1 GCF_900108245.1 Allobosea lathyri | reverse complement strand
GCCGTTATACATCACCACCGTGCGGTCGGCGATCTCGGCGACCACGCCCATATCGTGGGTGATGAAGAGCACCGACATGCCCTCCTCCTCCTGCAGCTCCTTGATCAGCTGCAGGATCTGCGCCTGGATGGTGACGTCGAGCGCGGTGGTCGGCTCGTCGGCGATCAGCAGTTTGGGCTTGCAGGCCAGCGCCATCGCGATCATCACGCGCTGGCGCATGCCGCCGGAGAAGCGGTGCGGATATTCGTGGAAGCGCGACTTGGCCGCGGGGATGCGGACCTTCTCGAGCAGCCGGATCGTCTCGGCCTCGGCCGCCGAGCGCGACAGGCCGCGATGCAGGATCAGCGCCTCGGCGATCTGGAAGCCGATGGTCAGCACCGGGTTCAAGCTCGTCATCGGCTCCTGGAAGATCATCGCGATCTCGTTGCCGCGGATCTGGCGCATCTGGGCGTCGGGCAGGGTCAGCAATTCCTTGCCCGAGAGCTTGATCGAGCCCTCGATCTTGCTGTTGCCGGACGGCGTCAGCCGCATGATCGACAAAGCCGTCACGCTCTTGCCCGAACCGGACTCGCCGACGACCGCAAGCGTCTCCTTCGGCGCGATCTCGAACGAAACGTCCCGAACGACAGGCTTCCACTGACCCTCGACACGAAACGACGTCGAGAGGTTAGAGACGGACAGGATCGGTAGGGTCATGAATACGCCTTTGACGGTTGGCGGCGGGCGGGCAACACGAACGGAACAATAGCAGGTCCGATTTAGAGCATGATTCCGGAACGAGCGAATTTCCGGCGCCATCATGCTCTAATTTTCGGCTGGAAGGCTAGCGTGTGCCGATCCGCAAGCCAAACAGCCGCGGGATGGCCGCGGCGGCCTGCATGGGCAGGCTGCCTTTCATGCCGCGCTCATCGGCCTCCTCGCAGCCGATGATGCCCCAGCGCACCAGCCGGCCACCGACTGTCCGGAAGGGTTCGGGCGGTAGGGACGGCAATTCGCGCGTGCAGAGCGGCAGCGTCGACCATTCGTCCTTGACCCCCAGCACGAGCGAGGCCAGGCACTGGCCGCCCATATAGGTCGGGTTCACGCCATGCCCGGAATAGCCGCAGCCATAGTGGATGCGCGTGCCCGGCAAGGTCCGGAAGAACGGCAGGCGATCGGACGAGATATCGATCCCGCCGCCCCAGGTCTTGGCGATGGCGACGTCGGCGAAGGTCGGCAGCAACCGCCGCAACGCCTTCTCGGCGCGCGCGGCCGAGGGCCGGTCCTGCGTCAGATGCGGGTCCGTCGTGTTGCCGTTATAGCTGATCGGGCCGGAGCCCGAGCCCATGAGCAAACGCCCATCCGGCGTCTTGCGGAAATAATGGACGAACATCCTGAGATCGGCGAGGCCTTCTTCGCCCGCCCAGCCGGCCGCCGCGAGCTTCTCCGGCGCCGGCTCGGTCATTAGGGCATAGCTTGAGAACACAGTGACGTGCGGCTTGATCTCGGGCCGGCGGGCGAGTTCGATATTGGTCGCGAGCACGACCTCGCGGGCCTGGATCTGGCCGTTGGGCGTCAGCACCCGGTTGGGCGAGCCGGGTTCGACGCCGGTCATCGGCGTGTTCTCGTAGATCGCGACGCCAGCCTCGATCGCGGCCTGGCGCAGAGCCCGCGCCAGGCGCGCGGGGTGGACGTTCGCGCCTTCGGGAAGGAAGACGCCGCCGCGGAAGACCGGTGATTTGCAGCGCTGGGCGACCTCGGTCGGCGTCAGCGCCTGCGCTGTATCGGGCACGCCGAGGCGCTTGGCCGTCGCGACATAGCCTGAAATCTTGGCATCCTGACCGACCGAGGCGGAAACGCGCATATTGCCGGCTTCACGCCACCAGACATCCCGCCCGGGAGCGGTCGCGAAGCTGCGGATAGCGTCCTGCGCCCGTGTGCCGGCCCGCGCCACTGCGAGCGCACCGTCGGCGCCGATATTGGCTTCCATGCCGGCCAGCGCCGACCAGTAGCCATGCACCTTGCCACCGTTCTTGCCGCTCGCGCCCGAGCCGCATAGCGAAGCCTCGATCAGTGCGATCGACAGTGCCGGCGAGCGTTCCTTGAGCGCGAGTGCGGTCCACAATCCGGTGAAGCCACCGCCGACGATCGCGACGTCGACGATGGTCTCGCCGGTCAGTGCAGGCGAGGGCCGGGCGCCGCCTTCGGCTTTCATGGCATCCGCGAACCACCATGACGGATCGGCGGGATCGACGCTGGGAACGCGATGATCAGAGGACATGTGACACCTTCGCTACGCTTGGCGGATCTGGGCAGATCAAACGGTTTTCGCTGGCAGGAGAGCGCCCGCCACCGAAGCGGCGGGCGCGAGACTTTTGGGTCAGACGAGGCCCTGAACCTGGATCTCGACGAGGATCGAATCATGGGCGAGGCGGGCTTCGACCGTGGCGCGTGCCGGCGGGCATTCCTTGTCGACCCAGGCCTCCCAGGCCTCGTTCATTTCATTGAACGTGCCGACATCCTTCAGCCAGACATTGCCGGTCACCAGACGCGACTTGTTGGTGCCCGCAAGCGCCAGATAGTGGTCGATCTGCGCGAGGATATCGGCGGTCTGCTCGCGGACGCCGCCGCTGCGGTCCTTGGCGGTCAGGCCCGACAGGAACACGAAACCGTTCGCGACCAGGGCCTTGCTGAGACGGCCGGTATTTTCGTGACGCACGATCATCTTGAACTACTCCAGTTGAGGCTAGGTTATGCGACCGCGCGGTTGCGCGACGACATTGGGGGATGGCGGGGAATTTGAGCGGGCGGCAGGCGTCGGCCTACAGGTGCGAATCCTGGATATTGATGATCCAGACCAGTTTTGCCTCGACATCGTGGCGGTTCACGAGGCGGTGGGGCAGGGTGCTTTTGAACTGAAAGGCATCGCCTTCGACGAGCTGGGCGACGCGGTCGTCCACGGTCAATTCGACCTGCCCGCTCATCACATAGCCGCCCTTGTCGCCGGGCCCGCTCAACATGTCCTCGCTTTCGGCGCCCTGCGGCAGCGTCAGGATCATGAAGCGCAGGTTTTCGCTGCTGCTGGGCGAGAGCAGTTCCTTGGTCAGATGCATTTTGCCGGCGACGATGCGCGGCCGGTTGGCCCGCCGCCGCACGAAGGGCAGATCCTCCGCTGAGGGGCTCGGCGCGTCGTCCAGGAACTGCCAGAGATTGACGCCAAGCGCCGAGCGGATTTTCTGCAGCGTGTTGATCGAGGGATTGGAGGCTCCGCGCTCGATCTGGCTGATGATTCCCGAGGACACGCCGGCCTTGGCGGCAAGCTCGGCGATCGTCAGCTTTCGCTCGCTGCGCAGGCTGCGAAGCCTGTTCCCGATCTGCTGGGATTGATCGCCCAGGGGATGGGCGAACGCGTCCGCATCGGGCTTGAAGCTTTCGGCTGGCGGCATGGTCCCTGAAATCCATTTTAATGAAGATCGATCATAGGCGCGGCTGCGATCCTGCGCAATTGGTTAGCTCTGGAATTGGACGAATTTCGCGGATGCTTCATTTTTCGGGGAAAATCGGGCGTCGGATGCGCGTGATTCCGTGAGGTGCGATTCGGATTGTGTCATTCGCTTGACGGGTCCATCATTATAATGGATTTATGGCGCTGTGAAATGCATATGGCTGGTGCTGAGGCGCCAGTCCTGGTTCGGTGAAGCGATCGGCGCGACGCCTTTGTCAAAGGCCAGCGCGGAGAATTGGCTTCGCTTGTGAATGGGAATGTCGAAGCCGGGTCGAAGAAATCGCCGCGCGTCAGGAAGCTATCGAATCCTGCCCGGAAAAATTGATCTGATAGCGCTCGACGACCCAAAGATCAGGGATTGGCGAATTCGCTGATTTTGATCGCGTTTGGCAGAAAAAGGGAAGGGAGACATATCATGTCGGATCAGTCGAAGAGGTTTTCAGACCTTGGGTTTCCGTTACCTGCCCTGCATAGGCGCGATTTTCTTGGCCTGAGCGCTGCGGGCGTTGCAGCTTCCATGGGCTTTGGCGCCCAGGCGCAGACGGCAGGTGCCGTTCCGCCGCCGCCTGCGAAGCGCGCGGGACAGGTCGTGCTCGGCCTCTCCCAGGAGCCCAAGGCCTTCAATCCGTTGATGCCGGGCGTCGAAGTCGATGAAGTGATCTGGACGAGCGTGTTCAGCTCGCTCTGGGTGGCCGAGCCGGACGGCACGCTCGTTCCCGATCTCGCGGTCAGCGTGCCCAGCGAAGAAAATGGTGGCATCACCGAGGGCGGCCTGGCCTGGACGGTCAAGCTGCGCGAAGGCGTCGTCTGGCATGACGGAGCGCCTTTTACGGCCGAAGACGTCAAGTACTCGCTCGACCTGATCATGTCGCCGGGTTTCAAGGCCCGCACGCGCGTCGGGCATGACCTGGTCAAGGACATCGTCGTCAAGGGACCCTATGAGATTTCCTGGCGGATGGAGCGCGCCTTTGCGCCCTATCTCGCACAGCTCGCCAACACGCACATCGTGCCCAAGCATATTCTCGGCAAGGCCGAAGACCCCAACACCGCGCCCTTCAATGGCGCGCCGGTTGGCACCGGCCCGTTCAAATGGGGCGAACGCAGGCCGGGGGACAGCATCACGCTCGTCGCCAACGAGCGCTATCACGGCGCCGGGCCCTATCTCGAAGGCGCGGTCGCCAAATACATCCCGGACATGACGGCGCTCTATGCGCAGTTCAGGACCGGGCAGGTCGATGTCGTGATCATCTCCGGCATTCCGGCGAACTATTACGAGGAGGCGATCAAGCTTCCCGGCCGCAAGGTGGCTGTTGCCCCCAGCGGCAATATCGAGGTCATCATGCCCAACCTCGAGCATCCTGCCTTTGTCGAGAAGGCCGTGCGACAGGCGCTCTACGCCTCGATCAACAAGCAGGCGATCGTCGACTCCATCTATTATGGCGTGCCCAAGGGGACCGAGTCCTTCGCGCCGCGCGAGTCCTGGGCCTACAACCCCAATCTGCCGAAGCAGGAATACGATCTCGCCAAGGCCAACCAGCTGCTCGACCAGGCCGGCTGGAAGCGTGGCTCCCGAGGCGTGCGCGAGAAGAACGGCACACGTCTGGAATTCGCGGTTTCGACCACGACGGGCAATGCCCTGCGCGAGCAGTGCCAGCAGCTGATGATGCAGGATTGGCAGCAGGTCGGCGCGACGATCAAGATCAGCAACATGCCGGCCGCCGTGATTTGGGGCGATTTCTACGTCCGCTCGAAGTTCCAGTCGCTACTGGTCGGCACCGCCTTCCGCACCGGGCTCGATCCCGATCCGGCCTCGCGTTTCGCGTCGGACGCGATTCCCGCCAAGAACGGCAATGGCGGCAACTACATGCAGTGGCAGAACACTGAAGCCGATCAGCTGATGAAGGACGGCCAGGCGACCTTCAACCAGGACAAGCGCAAGGCGATCTACTGGAAGCTGCAGGAGATTGTGCGCGAGGAGCTGCCGATTCTGCCGATCTTCCAGTACGCGCCTCTGGAAGGCATCAAGGACGGGCTCGTCGGCTACCGTCCCAACATCAACGCCCGCCAGAACGCCTGGAACATGGGCAGCTGGTACTGGGCCCGCTGAGCATGATCTGTCGCGCCAGGAGCATCGTCGCGTGAGCGGTTTCCTCATTCGCCGCCTGATGCAGGCCGTGCTGTTGCTGTTCATCGTTTCGATGATCGGCTTCGCGATCCTGCATCTGGCTCCCGGCGGGCCTCTGTCGCAATTCGCGGCGAGTGGCGAAATGACCCAGGCCGATCTGGACCGCATCGCGGAACAGCTCGGCCTGAACCGACCCTTGCCGGTCCAGTATCTGGAATGGCTCTGGCGCATGCTGCGCGGTGACTGGGGCGTGTCCTATCGCGACCAGCAGCCGGTGTTGAAGATCGTGACCTCGCATATCGGCGCAACGATGGAGCTGATGCTGACTTCGACGTTGCTCGCCATGTTTCTGGGCGCGTGGATCGGCATTCTCGGTGCCATCAAGCGCTACTCGCTTTTCGACAGCCTAGCGACGATCGGCGCGATGATCGCCCTGTCGATCCCGACCTTCTGGTTCGGCCTCGTGATCATCTACGTCTTCTCCGTCGGGCTTGGCTGGCTGCCCTCTGGCAACCGCTATACCGTCGGAGACGGCTCCTTTCTCAACCAGCTGCATCATCTGATCGGCCCCTGCATCGTGCTTGCGCTGGTCTCGACCGCGGTCTGGAGCCGCTACATGCGCTCCTCGATGCTGGAGGTGATCAACCAAGACTATGTCCGCACGGCCAGGGCCAAGGGCCTGTCCGAGCGCTACATCCTGCTGCGCCACGCCTTGCGCAACGCTTTGCTGCCGATGATCACGATCACCGGCCTGCATGTGCCGACGCTGCTCTCGGGGGCGCTCGTTACCGAGACCGTCTTCACCTGGCCGGGCATGGGGCGCCTCTTCCTCGATTCGATCAGCTATCGCGACTATCCGACGATCATGGGCATCCTGATGCTGACGGCGGTGCTGGTTCTGCTGGGAAGCCTGATCGCGGACCTCCTCTACGGCCTGGCCGACCCCCGCATCGAGAGGAGTGGACAATGAGCGCCGCCAACCTGTCGGATACACAAAGCCTGGCCCCGCAGCTGCCCCCATCGCGCTGGAACAGTGCGGGGATGCGTCGCTTCAGGCGGCACAAGCTCGCGGTCTTCGGCGCGGCTGCCATCGTCACGATGGTGCTGGCCTGCGTCTTCGGTCCCATGCTGCTGCCCTATAGCGATACCTTCATCGACATCCGCCAGCGTTTCGCGCCGCCCTTCTCGGGTCCGCATGTCCTCGGCACCGACCCGCTCGGGCGCGACATCCTCGCTCGCCTGCTGATGGCCGGACGCATTTCGCTGGCTGTGGGCTTCTCGGCGATGCTGGTCAGCATGGCGATCGGCGTTTGCGTCGGCGTCATCGCGGGCTTCTATCAGGGCGTTGTCGGGGCCGCCCTGATGCGTTTCGTCGACGCGATGCTCTGCTTCCCGTCGATCTTCCTGCTTCTCGCCATCTCCGCCCTGATCGAGCCCTCCGTGCCCTCGATCGTGCTGCTGATCGCGATGACCTCCTGGATGGAGGTCGCCCGTGTCGTCGAGGCGCAGATCCGCTCGCTGCGGACACGCGATTTCGCGGTCGCCGCCGTCTCGATGGGCTCCAGCAACGCGCGCATCATGTTCCGCGAATTGCTGCCCAATGCAGTCGCACCGATTGTGGTTGCGGCGACCTTGAACGTCGCCCATGCCATTCTCGCCGAGAGCTACATTTCCTTCCTCGGCTATGGCATCCAACCGCCGACGCCGAGCTGGGGCAACATGCTGGAAAACGCGCAGAGCTATCTGACGAGCGCGCCCTGGCTCGCCATCCTGCCGGGTGCCGCGATCACGCTCGCCGTCACCAGCTTCAATTTCGTCGGCGACGGCCTGCGCGACGCGCTCGACCCACGCATGGATCTGCCGTGACGGGGGATCGCTGTCTCCACTGCTGAAGCAAAGGCAGCTACAGGGCTATCTTCAGGCCACGGTCACGCGGTCCGCACCGACCCGCGCAGAACGAGCGGCGCCGTGATCTCGATGGTCTCAGGGGGAGCGTGCGGATGAGCAAGCCGGTGCTCCAGCAGCGCCATCGCCTGGGCGGCAAGCACTTCGGGATCCTGCCGGAACGTCGTGAGGTCGTAGGCCGCCCAACTCGCTTCCGGAATGTCGTCGAAGCCGATGACGGAGATGTCGAGCGGCACGGCGATCCCGCATTCGCGCATTCGGTCGATGAAGCCGAAGGCGATCAGGTCGTTGATGCAGAACACCGCCTGCGGAGCGGCCTGCGCCAGCATGGCGGTCGCCGCCATGCGGCCGCCGGCATAGTCGGTATTGTCGCCCCGCGCGATCGAGACCGTGATGCCATAGCCTAAGGCGGCCGCGACGAAGGCCTCCTCGCGCTCGACGACGCTCGGTGTCCCGCTCGTCGAGCTGGCAAGGCCCAGCCGTGTGAAACCCGCTTTGTGGAATAGTTCGGCAGCTTGCGTCGCCGCATCCCGGTTGCGGCTGCGGATATGGTCGGCGCCGGCTTCCGAACGACCGATCAGGATCAGGGGCTGGCCGTTGCGGCGGGCAAGCTCGACGACCGAGGATGGCGGCGACCCTGACAATACGATCGTCGCTTCGGCCCGGTAGCCGACGAGCAACTTCTGTGCGGCGGCGATTTCCTCGGCCCTGCGGCCGGTGTTCAGCACGACGGGCAGGCGCCCGCGCTGGATCAGGCTGCGCGTCAGCGCGCTGACGAGATGGGCGCGAAAACCCTGCTCGGGTTCGGTCACGATCAGGCCGACGAGCTGGCTGCGCCGGGCGAGCAGGCCGCGCGCGAGATCGTTGACCTCGTAGCCGAGCTGTTCGGCGGCCTCCATCACCTTGACGCGTGTCTCATGCGCGATGCTGGCGCCTGGCGTGAACGCGCGGGACACTGCCGACCGGGAAACACCCGCCCGGTCGGCGACCTCCTGGGCGTTGACGAAGGATGGAAAGGGCGTTGTCGGTTTGTCGTGTTCTGTCATCTGCCTGCGTGCGGCCTCGCCGCGAGCCGACTAGCCATGTGCGGGTGCCATGGCAGGTGGAGCGAGGATTCTGAGATGGATGATCAGGTTGTCGGCATCAAGCAGAATGACGCCATAGGCCGGCGGTTCGTCGACCGGGCCCACGGAGGCATCGTGCAGATCCAGCGGCATCTGGTGATTGGTCCCCGGCAGCATGGTGACGGGGACACCGTTCCACAGCCCATGAGCGGGGCGATGGACATGGCCGGCAAAAATCTGCCTGACGTCGCCGTGACCACGGACGAGCGTGGCGAGAGACAATGCGTCGTCAGCCGCCAGCAGGCAGTGATCGAGTGCCGGCAGGCCGATTTCGAATGGCGGATGGTGCATGAACAGGAGGACGGGGCGACCCTGCGCTTCGGTCAGTCGCTGTTCCAGCCAGGCGAGGCGGGTCGCGCAGAGGCGGCCGCCGACCTTGCCGTCATCCAGCGTGTCCAGGAAGATCAGGCGGGCTTCGCGCGTATCGAGGACCGATTGCACGAAGCCGGCTTCATCGCGCGGCACCTGGGGGAAGATTGCCCCGAAAGTCGTGCGCTGGTCGTGATTGCCCAGCAGCAGGCGATAAGGCAACCCGAGCTTGCGCAGGCGCTCGTCGAGCGCGCGATAGGCCTGGTCGAGGCCGTCATCCGTCAGGTCGCCGGTGATCACGAGCAGGCCGGCGTCACCGTGATGCCGGCTGATGTCGTCGAGGACAATGCCCAGACGCGCAAGCGGGTCCGTGCCGTTCAGCATCTGGCCGGGCTGGACGAGATGAGGGTCGGTCAGCTGGATGATCTTCATCGGCAGGCAACTCTAGGCAAGCATGGTGAAGGGTCGGGCGGTCAACGCCCGACGCGGGAGAGAACGTCGGCCTTCAGGAAGCGTTCGACGACGAGCATGAAGCCGATTGATGGGATCAGCAGCAGCAGGGCGGTGATCGAGGCGACCTGATAGTTGCCGCCGGCACCAGCCGTATAGAGCAGCAGCGGCAGAGTGCTGACATCGGGCGCGCCGACGAAATAGGTGCCGGTGAACTCATCGAGCGATTCGAGAAAGACGAACACGGCGCTCGCCATCAGCCCTGGTGCCGCCAGCGGCAGCGTGATGTCGGCAAAGGCCCGCAGACCACTGGCGCCGATCGATCGCGCCGCCTCTTCCAGCTCGCGGTCGACGGCCGAGAAGGCGGCGGTCGCGATCCAGACCGCATAGACCAGCCCATGCGTGACATGGACGATGACGACGCCCGGCACCGTGCCGTTTAGCCCGACCTGATAGAACAGCTGGGCGATGTTCACGTAAACCGGCAGGTTGGGGAAGGCCTGTGGGATCAGGAAGGCGATCAGGATCAGGCCCCGCAGCGGCAGCTTGCAGCGGGCGAGCGCATAGCCGGCGGGGATCGCGACCAGCAGTGCCATCCCGACGGTCAGCACGGCGATCATGACGCTGTTCAGGAGCGACACCATCGCATTGCCGCGCGGTGCGAAGACGCGGGCCCAGAAGCTGAAGCCGTATTCCAGCGGCAGCATATGGGGAAAATACCAGCGCTCCGCCACAGCCCAGAGCAACAGATTGGCGATAGGGCCGAAGATGGCGAAGGCCAGCAGGCCGAGCACGGCGCCGCGCAGCAGCCACCATGGGTCGAATTTCAGCAGGCTCACATCCGCTCCTTCACGGCTTGGCGCATGTAGATCCAGGCGACGCAGGAGGTCAGGATCAGCGAGATGAACCCGAGCGCGTTGGCCACGCCGTAATCGCCATAGGAGTTGATCCGGAAGGCGATGTCGGCGGTGATCATGGTGGGCGATTGCGCGTTGATCATCAGCGGCACGGAGAGCACCGACATCATCGTCACGAAGGACAGGATCAACCCGACCGAGAGGGTGCCGCGCACCTGCGGCACGATGATCTCCCAGAGGATGCGAAAGCGCGATGCGCCGAGATTGCGCGCCGCCTCGATCGTGCCGCGGTCGATCGAGGCCATGGCGCCCGAGACCAGCAAGGCGACGAAGGGCGTCTGCTTCCAGACGAAGGCGATGACGATGCCGCGCCAGTCGAGCAGGCCGGTGGTCTGCAGTGGCGTCAGGATGCCCGCGCCGACCAGGATGTTGTTCATCAGCCCGTTCTTGGCGAGGAAGGTCCGCAGGATCTGGCCAACGACGATGAAGGGAATGAACAGCGGCCAGCGATAGAGCCAGCGCAGGATCGCGACCGCGCGCGGATTCTCGCCGAGCACGAGATAACCGCCGATCGCGATCGAGAACAGGCCGATCAGCAGCGTCGAGAGCGCCACGACCGCAAGCGAGAAGATGATGTCCGCCGTATAGAGCGAGAACGCCTTCTCGAAATTGCCGATGCCGAAACCGTCGCCGATACGGAACGCGCCGATGACCGACGCAGTCAGCGGCACGATGAAGAACAGGACGATGATCGTCAGGGCCGGCAGAACGAGAGCAAGGCCGAGGCTGTATCTTGGCATGACAGGCGAGGACCCGAGCAGGAGATCGTGAGGCAGGAGATCGTGCGACAGGAAGATTTTGGGGAAGAAAGGATCGCGCGGAAAAGGGCTGCCCGGCATGCCGGGCAGCCCTCGGACGGTCTTAGTTGGCGACGCTGCGCTCATAGGCTTCCAGGATCGCGTTGTTGTAGGGCGCGATCGGGAAGGGTTTGCCATATTGGGCGAGGGCGTCGGGCGTGATCGAGGTGAAGAGCTTGTCCCAGGTCGCCTTGTCGAGCTCGGCCTGGACGTGCTTGGCGTCGATGCCGGGATACCAGTTGAAGCGCTTGACGATGCCTTCGGCCTGGACCTTCGGGCTGGTGGCGAGCGCGACGAACTTCTCGGCGAGCTTGGTGTTGGGGCTCTTGGCCGGGATGACGTAGTGCATCGGCTGGCCGGGCATGCCGGGCGCGGGCAGAGCGAGCTTCATGGTCGGCGGAAGCTGGCCGTTGGCCTGCCAGGAATAGAACATGTCGACCCAGACAGGACCCATCGCGATTTCGCCGCGGCTGAGCATGTCGAGAGTGCCGGCATTGCCCGGCGTCAGGACGGCGTTCTTGTTGAACTCCTTCAGGCTGGCGAAGGCCTTGTCCCACTTCTTGGTTTCGGCCTCCTCGAAGGGACCGTTCATCAGCTTGTCGGCGCTGCCGTCGCCATAGGCGTAGATCCAGCCCATCACGAAGCTGACGCCCGAGGCGCCGCCCTTGATGCCGTTATAGCCGAACTGCTTGGGGTTCTTCTTGGCCCAGGCGACGAGCTCGTCATAGCTCTTGGGCGGGGTCGGGATCAGCGCGGGGTTGTAGGCCAGTGCCGTCTGGCTGTTGAACATCGGCATCACGAAGCCCGAGACCTTGGTGCCCAGCGCCATGTCCGCATTGGAGCGGGTGACGAGCTTTCCGCTGGCGATGTCGCCGCGGTAGGACAGGAGCCAGTTCTTCTCGACCATCGGGCCGGCGAACTTCTCGTGCACGACGGCAACGTCGGCATCCCATTTGGCCGAACCGGCGCCCGATTGGGCCGTGAAGCGCTCGACGATCTTCTGCGAGCCGGCGTCGCCCGGGCCTGTGCCGACGACGCGGACGGTGTTGCCGGGATTTTCCTTTTCGAAGAGCGGTCCGAGATAGTCGTTCACATAATCGACCATGTTCTGGTCGCCTGCGGTCAGAACGGTGAGTTCGGCGGCAGAGGCAGGAGCCGAAAGGAGCAGGAGCGCGAGGCTCGTACGCATGATGGCATTCATGATGATGTCTCCGTTGATATCGATCTAGGCGGGATCAATCCTGACCCGGGGCCGCAGAAAAGCCGTCGGAGCGGGAGGTGGACGCCATGCCGGAGGAGGCCTCGGACATGGGAAACAGGAACAGCGAAGCGGTGGGTATGAAGACCCGTACGGCTTCGCCCTCGGGCAGGCAGCGCGGCGCGTCGACAAGCACACTGTCGTTGCCGATCGTGACGGCATGGCGCCAGAGCCCGCCGGGATAGCTGACCGAGGTCACCTTGCCCTGGAACTCCATCCCGTGAGCGTCGGGCCGGGCCTCGCCCGCGGCGCAGAGGACCGCCGCCTCGGCGCGGAAGCGGGCGGCAAAAGCGCCGCTGCGCCAGGTTTCCTCGCCTGTCTGGCGGGTGAAGGCAGACGCTGCGGCGGGATGGCTGAAGGCGGCACTGGAACCGGAAACCTGCCCATCGAGCTGCAGAAGGTTCTCGGCGCCCATGAAGGCGGCGACGAAGGCGGAGGCCGGCTGGTTGTAGACCTCTTCCGGTGTGCCCTGCTGGGCGATGCGGCCGGCATCGAGGATGACGATGCGGTCGGCCATGACCATGGCCTCCTCGCGGTCATGCGTGACGTGGATCGCGGTGATGCCGAGCCGCCGCTGCAGCGCGCGGATCTCATGGCGCACCGAGAGGCGGATCCGTGCATCGAGATTGGACAAAGGCTCGTCAAGCAGGAGGATATCGGGATTGACCGCCAGCGCCCGGCCTAGCGCCACGCGCTGGCGCTGTCCGCCCGAAAGCGCTGTCGGCAGTCGTTCGCCCAGGCCGTTGAGCCCGAGCAGATTCTGGATCTCGTCGACGCGGGTTGCGATCTCGGTGCGGCTCTGACGCTTGAGCTTGAGCCCGTAGCCGATATTGGCGGCGACAGTCATATGCGGCCAGAGCGCATAGGACTGGAACACCAGCGCCATGCCGCGGCGATCCGGCGGCGCCCGCGTCACGTCGCGGCCATCGACGCGCAGGGCGCCTTCGGTCGGCGTCGAGAAGCCGGCAATGGTGCGCAGCAGCGTGGTCTTGCCGCAGCCGGACGAGCCGAGGAGGGCTACGAATTCACCCTTGGCCACGCCGAGGTCGAGCCGGTCGAGAATCCGCGTCTTCCCATAGGTGACGCTCACTCCGTCGACATGCAGGAAAGGCGCGCTGGTCATCTGGACGGTCTCCTTGCACAGCTGTGCAATGCATCGTGGCAGTCCCTGTAACGGGCTATTGTAACAGTCCTATGATGGCGGGCTGGCGCAGCAGGAACGGGATCGGCGCCGGTGGAACGGCGCACGAGCAGGCCCGAACGGATACGCGTCGGCTGTCATCAACCGGAGGCGATGATGACTGCGATGTGCTGCTTGTCAATTGTGCAACTGCGAACCCATTGGGCAGTGCGGTAACTTGCGCAGTCCCGAGCCGGGGTCGCTACGGCCGCGCTGCCGCGCCGGTATCGATCGTGACGACGACGGACATCCCCGGCGCGAGATCGGCTGCGAGCGGTTGTCCCTCGTCGATGGCGATGCGGACCGGCAGGCGCTGGGCGATCTTGGTGAAGTTGCCGGTCGCATTGTCAGCCTTCAGCACGCTGAACTCCGCCCCGGTCGCCGGTGAGAACTCCTGGATGCGCCCCGTCAGGGTCTGGTGGCGCAGGGCGTCGACGGTGAAGCTGACCGGCTGGCCGATCTTCATGCCGTAGAGCTGCGTCTCCTTGAAGTTCGCGACGACCCATTTGCGGGCGGGCACGAGCGAGGCGAGCTGCGTTCCGGCAGCGACATACTGGCCGAGGCGCACGCCGATCTCGCCGAGCCTGCCGTCCTGCGGTGCCAGGACGCGCGTGTTCTGCAGGTCGATCACCGCAAGCTGGACGGCAGCCTTGGCATTCTCGACGGAGGCCTCGAGCGACTGCCGGTTGACGACGATCGACTGCAGGTCCTGCCGTGACACTTCGAGCGCGGCTTCGGCCTGCCGCAGGCCGGCCCGCGCCTGGTCGAGCGCCTGCGTCGCCTGGTCGCCCGTGGCTTGTGTCGAGATGCCCTTCTCCAGCAGCGAGCTGACGCGGTCGGCATTGGCCTCCGCCGTTCGCAGCGCTGCCTGTGCGCTGGCGATCTGAGCCTGGCTGGACCCGATCCGCGCTTTGGCCGCGCTGATGCTTTGGTCGGCATTGGCGAGATTGGCCTTCTGGCCGGCCAGCACGGCCTGCGCCTGCTTGACCTTTTGGTCGTAGATGCGGTCGTCGATCTCAACGATCAGGTCGCCAGCCTTGACCGACTGGTAGTCCTGAACCGCGACCGTCTTAACATAGCCGGCAAGCTGCGGGCTTATGATCGTGACCTGACCCTTCACATAGGCGTTCTCGGTGGTCTCCACTGCGCTGCCGAAGGGCGGCAGTTTCCAGGCGTAGAGCACGAGCAGCGCGCCTGAGACGGCGACGAGAAGGGCGAGCAAGGTCGCCGGCGAGCGGAGAGATTTCAGCATCGTGCGTTTCAGTTGGGAGCAGCGACGGAGGGGCGTTGCCCGTCGATCGCCTGCCGCAGGTTCAGATAGAGAAGGTGGATGACCAGCCCGCACAGCGCGAGCCCGGCTATGCCGCAGATCAGCAGGAAGATGTCGTTATAGGCGAGGATGTTGGCCTCCCGCGTCGCCTGCTGCGCAAGCAGCGCCAGCCCCTCCGCATTCAGCAGCTGACTGTCGGTCAAAACCTTGCCATAGGCGCCCGCGAGCTGCCGGACGCGCTCTACGACCAGTGGGTCGCTCAGCGTCAGCCGCTCGACCAGATAGCTCGAATGGAACTGCTCGCGCAGGACGACGAAGGTGCTGAAAAAGGCCGAGCCGAGCAGGCCTCCCACGCTTTGCGTGAACAGGAAGACGACGATGAAGCTGGTGATGTATTCCGGGCCGCGCTTCAGCGCGGCCGTCAGCCCGGTCAGCAGCGAAGGCGGCAGGAACAGCGCGCCACCGAAGGCGATTAGCGCCTGGCTGAAATACATGTTCGCCGGGCGCGTGAGATTGGTGGCCTGGCTGTCCAGATAGGCGCCGACGCAGATGCAGGCGAGCGCGACGGCATGCAGCGCCGGCACGTGCGCAGGCTTGAGCAGGGCGCCGCATGTCAGGCCTCCTGCGACCGAGGCTAGCAGGATCACCCCGTAGAGGTCGGCGCTCTGCTCGTTGAGCAGGCCGACCGTCTGGAACAGGCCGATCGCGCCCGAGCTCTGCTCCGACAGCACGAGGCGGAAGAGCAGCAGGATCGCCGTCAGATGCAGGATCTCGCGGCTCATCAGCCAGCGCACATTCAGCAGCGGCGTCTCGCGCTGGAATTCGATCGCCACGGCAATGCCCAGCGAGAGGATCGAGATCGCAAGGCACCAGCCGATCCACGGTGCTTCGAACCACCAGTAGTAGCGCCCGAGCACGAGAACGACGGCGAGCAGGCCGAAGCTCAACGCAATCAGCGGGTAGCTGATGAAGTCGAGCCTGGTCAGCACCTTGCTGTGGACGATCGGCGTCAGGGGCAGCAGGTAGACGACCGCAAATGAGATCAGGGCCAGCCCCATCTCCATCAGATAGAGCTCATGCCACTGGCCGAGATCCAGCAGGGCCGGCGACAGCAGGCGCGCGAGTGTCGGCGTCGCCGCCGAACAGGTCAGCGCGAGGCTGAGGCCCCATGACATCTTCCTGGCCGCAGGGAAGGCATCGAGCATGTAGAGGAAGCCGAGCGTCGATATAGGTGAGCTGGCCATCCCGGCCAGGAAGCGCACCGCCACGGCCGAGCGCAGATCATGCACGAACAGATGCAGGATGGCGGCGAACAGGAAAATGCACAGGCTCAGGAGGGCGAAACGGCGCAGGCCGAACTGCGTCCGCACCTTCGTCAGGATCAGCGTCAGACTGACATTGGGCGCCATATAGGCCGCGATCAGCCAGTTCGTCTCGGTCAGCGTCGCCCCGAGCGCGCCCTGGATCTGGACAGTATTGGAGGCGACGAAATTCATCCCCAGCCCCTGGGTCGACCAGAGCAGGACGGACGCGCCGATGCAGGCGATGGAACGCCGCAGCGTCGGATCGGCCAGTGGCGCAGGAGAAAGCGGCGGCGCGGGAGGGGATGTCGGCGCAGCAGCCGGGGCTGGCGTGCTGCGCCCGGGTTCGGTCGTCATGATGCGGCATGCCCGCCCATCGCGGTTTCGATATTCTCGAAGACCCGATCGAGCACGCGGACCGCGATGGCGAGTTCATCCGCCTCGACACCGCGCAGCATGAAGCTGCCGACGACTTTGGTGAGATCCTCGATCTGGCGGACGTCGCCCTGCGCCAGTTCGGTCAGGGTCAATTGCTTGGCCCTGCGATCGCCTTCGATGGTGCTGCGGCGGATCAAGCCCTGTTTCTCCAGGCCATCGAGCAATCGCACCAGGGTCGGGCTTTCGATGGCGAGAAACTTCGCCAGTTCGCTTTGGCCCACACCGGGGTTGCGCGCGATGTGCAGCATTGCCCGGGCCCGGGCGAGCGTCAGCCCCTTCTGGCGAAGCAGGCTGTCGAACGCGGTCTGCATCTTGCGGCTGGACGTCGACAGGCTGACGATGAATTCGAGTTCGGATTCTTGGCGGGCGGTGGGCATGCGATTTATATAGCATGCTAATTACATGCCATGCACATAAATCACGCAGGCCGGTCATGCGGGGCTGGAATGCGTGCGGCTAGTCGAACCAGGCGGAGGCGATCCCGACCGTCTGGAACTCGACCGTCAGGTGCTGGTCGGGAAGAACCTGTAGGATCGGAGCGCAGGAGCCTGTCGTCACGACATCGCCGGCATTGAGCTGCCGGTTGTGACGGGAGAGCTTCTGCGCGAGCCAGACCACGGCATCGAGCGGGTGGCCGAGGATTGCGCTGGCTTTGGCCGTGATGACGGGTTTGCCGTCGATGCGCGCTGTCATCACGGATTGGTCCAGCGCGTCCTTGTCGAGATGTTCCACCGGCGGCCCGCAGATCGTCGCGACATGCAGCGCAAAATCGGCGATGGCCACGAGCTCGCGCTCCTCGCCGGGGCGGGCGCGTCGTCCGAGCAGGCCGATCGCCGGTTGGCAGCCCAGGATCGCCTCGGCCACGGAGCGGCGATCGATCGTCTCGTTGCCGACCGGAAAGGCCCTGCCGAGCGTGAACGCCAACTCGCATTGGGCGCCGATCATGCCCTGCGGCAGATGGATCCGGTAATCGTCCTCATGATGGGCTTTGTCAGCGATGGTGGCGTAGATCGGCGCGGCAAGACCGAGCATGTGGCGACACACGTCGCTGGTGCCGATCAGGGTGTAGCCGGTGAAATCGTCGGCATAGGCGTCAAGCGCGGCTGCCTGCACGAAGGCCGCATCTGCCCGTGAATGCAGCCCCTCCAGCGGCAGGTTGGAGAGCGCGCCCTTCTTTCTGTTGCTGGCCAGGCCCAGCGCCAGTTCGTCCAGCGTAATCGCCTGCATATCGCATCCTCCAAACAGGAACAGGCAGCGATTCCGGGCGCACTAAGTCAAATAAAAATACGTTTATACACGATGCCGTAGCGAAGGCGAGGGCGCGAGACCTTTCGATCTCCCGGCGTGCTCAAGTGAGCCCATTGCATCCCGCCATCGGTGCGGCGCGGCATCAGCCAGGCGCCGCCGGCGCATTCCCCGAGAACTGCGTTTTTCGGGAGAAATCCCGCCCGTGCGACGGCTGTGGCAGAGATCGCGAGGCCCGGTCGTCGGTGCAGGCGTCGTTTCTCCTATAGGATTTTTATTTCTTTCCTATGCGGCCTCTCTCGAACCCCTATGCGGTTCGGAGCCATATTCCCGTGACGTTCAGACCCCCGCATCGGCATTCATCGA
Organism: Allobosea lathyri; assembly: GCF_900108245.1. Taxonomy (GTDB): domain Bacteria; phylum Pseudomonadota; class Alphaproteobacteria; order Rhizobiales; family Beijerinckiaceae; genus Allobosea; species Allobosea lathyri. Next base: position 67,014 of record NZ_FNUY01000018.1, on the reverse strand, counting down.
GCCGCGTGAGGCGCTGAAATGCTGCCTGCGCTGCTCGGAAGCGCGTCAAAGTACTGGCGATTACAGTCTAGGGGTCACGGAAATGGATGTAATTCTGTTCGGGGCGGGGATCCTGTTCTTCATCATCTCGTTTGCCTACGTCAAGGCATGCGACAACCTTTAGTCGGATCGGATCGAGACATGCTTGTCGAATACATCCTCGGTGGCGGCGTGACGTTGTTCCTGCTCGCCTACCTGACCTACGCCCTCGTTCGGCCGGAACGGTTCTGATCGCAAAGGCACGACGCTCGGAAAGCGATACCCATGACTCTCAACGGCATGACTCTCAACGGCATGACTCTCAACGGATGGCTACAGATCCTCGTTTTCTGCGGGATCATCATCGCGCTCGTAAAGCCGCTCGGCGGCTACATGACGCGCGTCTTCAACGGGGACCGCACGTTTCTTTCGCCGGTTCTCAGGCCCATCGAGCGGGGTCTCTACCGCCTTGCCGGAACGAGCGAGCGTGAGGACCAGCACTGGACCGCCTATGCGGCCGGGATGCTCTTCTTCAACCTCGCCGGCTTCCTCGTGCTGTATCTGCTGCAGCGCCTGCAGGGCTCCTTGCCCTTCAACCCCGAGGGGATGGCTGCCGTTGGTCCCGAGCTGGCGTTCAATACGGCCGCCAGCTTCGTGACCAACACCAACTGGCAGAACTATGGCGGCGAAAGCACCATGTCCTACCTGACCCAGATGGTCGGGCTCGCCGTCCAGAACTTCGTCTCCGCAGCCACCGGCATCGCCGTCGCCGTGGCGCTGATCCGCGGCTTCGCCAGGGCATCGGGCAAGTCGATCGGCAATTTCTGGGTCGATATGACCCGTAGCACCCTCTATGTGCTGCTTCCGCTCTGCATCGTGCTGACCATGGCCTATGTCGCACTGGGCGTTCCGCAGACGCTGGGCGCCTATGTCAGCGCCACCACGCTGGAAGGCGCGCAGCAGTCGATCGCCGTCGGTCCGGTCGCGTCGCAGCTGGCCATCAAGATGCTGGGAACCAATGGCGGCGGCTTCTTCAACGCCAATTCCGCCCATCCCTTCGAGAATCCCGATGCCATCTCCAACCTGATCCAGATGGTGTCGATCTTCGCCATCGGCGCGGCAATGACCAATGTGTTCGGCCGGATGGTCGGCAACCAGCGGCAGGGCTGGGCGATCCTGTCGACGATGGGCGTCCTGTTCCTCGCTGGCGTCGCCGTCTGCTACTGGGCGGAGGCCGCCGGCAATCCGCTGGTTCACGCGCTCGGTCTCGAGGGCGGCAACATGGAAGGCAAGGAGGTCCGCTTCGGCATTCCGCTCTCCGCCTTGTTTGCGGTCATCACGACGGCTGCCTCCTGCGGCGCGGTCAATGCGATGCATGGCAGCTTCACCGCGCTGGGCGGCTTGATTCCGCTCATCAACATGGAGCTCGGCGAGGTCGTCATCGGTGGTGTCGGCGCCGGCTTCTACGGCATCCTGCTGTTCGTCGTGCTCGCGATCTTCGTCGCAGGCCTGATGGTCGGCCGCACGCCGGAATATCTCGGCAAGAAGATCGAGGCCAAGGAGGTCAAGATGGCGGTCCTTGCCATCCTGTGCCTGCCCGGCGTGATGCTGACCTTCACCGCCATCTCCGTCGTGCTGCCGAGCGCGGTCGCCTCGGTCGGCAATGCAGGCCCGCACGGCTTCTCGGAGATACTCTACGCCTATACCTCGGCTGCGGCGAATAACGGTTCTGCCTTCGGCGGACTGTCCGGCAACACGCCCTGGTTCAACATCACCATCGGCCTCGCGATGCTGATCGGCCGCTTCATGATCATCATCCCCGCTCTGGCGATCGCCGGCTCGCTCGTCACGAAGAAGACCGTGCCAGCATCGGCCGGGACGTTCCCGACGGACGGGGTGCTGTTCGTCGGGCTTCTGGTCGGCGTGATCCTGATCGTAGGTGGCCTGACCTTTTTCCCGGCTCTGGCGCTGGGACCCATCGTCGAGCATTTCGCGATGATCCAGAGCCAGACGTTCTGAGGCGTTCCGTCATGTTGCAACCGTTCTTCAGGGAACTGCGACGGCACATCGCTCCCCGCGCCGACATTCTGGCGCGGGGAGAGGCCCGGTCTGCGCGCGCCTCCGACATCATTCTCGGCATGACGCTGATGATGCTGCTGGTCGTGCTGCTCGCCAAGGCGCTCACCCATTTCTTCACGGCGGCCTGACCGTTCGCGGCGCCCCACAAGACATCACGCTGGAGTCTCTCATGAGCCAGTCCAAATCCGCGAGCATCATGGACGCTCGCATCCTCGTTCCCGCCATTGGCGACGCCTTTCGGAAGCTCAATCCGAGGAGCCTCGCCAAGAATCCGGTGATGTTCGTCGTCGCAGTCGTCTCCGCGCTGACCACGGTCCTGTTGCTGAAGGATCTGGTGACAGGCGGAGCCAGCCTCGGCTTCTCCTTTCAGATCGTTATCTGGCTCTGGTTCACCGTGCTCTTCGCCAATTTTGCCGAAGCGGTCGCGGAAGGACGTGGCAAAGCGCAGGCCGAGTCGCTGCGGCGCACGCGCACCGAAACGCAGGCGAAACTCCTGTCCGGCGATGACCGCACGAAGTTCAAGCTGGTTGCCGGGACCAGCCTCAAGGTCGGCGACGTCGTCATCGTCGAGGCCGGCGACATCATTCCCTCCGACGGCGAAGTCGTCGAAGGCGTCGCTTCGGTCAACGAAGCCGCGATAACCGGTGAATCGGCTCCGGTCATCCGCGAATCCGGCGGCGACCGCTCCGCCGTCACCGGCGGCACGCAGGTGCTGTCAGACTGGATCAAGGTTCGCATCACCGCTGCCGCCGGCTCGACCTTCATCGACCGCATGATCGCGCTCGTCGAAGGCGCCGAGCGCCAGAAGACGCCAAACGAGATCGCGCTCAACATCCTGCTCGCCGGAATGACGCTGATCTTCGTGCTGGCGACCGCGACGATCCCGAGCTTCGCCTCCTATGCCGGCGGCTACATTCCGGTGATCGTGCTCGTCGCCCTGTTCGTGACGCTGATTCCGACGACCATCGGCGCGTTGCTCTCGGCCATCGGCATCGCCGGCATGGACAGGCTGGTGCGCTTCAACGTGCTCGCCATGTCCGGCCGCGCCGTCGAAGCAGCGGGTGACGTCGATACGCTCCTGCTCGACAAGACCGGCACCATCACGCTCGGCAACCGCCAAGCGACTGAACTGCGGCCGGTCAGGAATGTCACCGAGCAGGAACTGGCGGATGCAGCGCAGCTTGCCTCGCTCGCCGACGAGACGCCGGAAGGCCGCTCGATCGTCGTGCTCGCCAAGGACAAATACGCCATCCGCGCCCGCGACATGGCGAGCCTGCATGCGACCTTCGTGCCCTTCACCGCCCAGAGCCGGATGAGCGGCGTCGATCTCGACGGCTCGTCGATCCGCAAGGGCGCCGTCGAGGCCGTGCTGCGCCATGTCGATCTTGGTACCGTCGCGACGGGCAGCACGCGGGCCAGCGGCGAGACCGTTCGCGAGATCCAGGCCATTGCCGATGAGATCTCGAAAGCCGGCGGCACCCCGCTCGCTGTGGTGCGCGACGGCCGCCTGCTCGGCGTCATCCACCTGAAGGACATCGTGAAGGGCGGCATCAAGGAGCGCTTCGCCGAATTGCGGCGCATGGGCATCCGCACGGTGATGATCACCGGCGACAACCCGATGACGGCGGCCGCAATCGCGGCCGAGGCCGGCGTCGATGATTTTCTTGCCCAGGCCACGCCCGAGAACAAGCTTTCGCTCATCCGCGAGGAGCAGGCCAAGGGCAAGCTGGTCGCGATGTGCGGCGACGGCACCAACGACGCCCCGGCGCTGGCGCAGGCCGATGTCGGCGTGGCCATGAATACCGGCACGGTGGCTGCGCGCGAGGCCGGCAACATGATCGACCTCGACAGCGACCCGACCAAGCTCGTCGAGATCGTCGAGATCGGCAAGCAGCTCCTGATGACGCGCGGTGCGCTGACGACCTTCTCGATCGCCAACGACATCGCCAAGTATTTCGCCATCATCCCCGCGATGTTCCTCGCCTTTTATCCGCAGCTGGGCGCGCTCAACGTGATGGGGCTGCAGACGCCGCAGAGCGCGATCCTGTCCGCGATCATCTTCAATGCGCTCATCATCGTCGCCCTGATCCCGCTCTCGCTGAAGGGCGTCAAGTACCGCGCCGTCGGCGCTGGCGCCCTGCTCAGCCGCAATCTGCTCATCTACGGGTTGGGCGGCATCATCGTCCCCTTCGTCGGGATCAAGGCCATCGACATGGCCATCACAGCCATCGGCCTCGTGTAAAGGACGTCTCTCATGCTGAAACAAATCCGCCCCGCGATCATAATGATCATCGCGCTCACCGTCATCACCGGGCTGATCTATCCGCTTGGCATGACCGGCATTGCCCAGGCGCTGTTCCCCCGCCAGGCCAATGGCAGCCTGATCGAGAAGGCCGGAAAGGTGATTGGTTCGGGCCTGATCGGCCAGGCCTTCACCAGCGAGCGCTACTTCCATGGCCGGCCATCGGCGGCAGGCGACGGCTACAATGCAGCAAGCTCCGGCGGCTCCAATCTCGGGCCGACCAACCCGAAGCTGATCGAGCGGATCAAGGGCGATGCCGCCGCGCTGAAGGAGAGCAATCCCAACGCTCCGGTGCCGATGGACCTCGTGACGACATCAGGCAGCGGCCTCGACCCGCATATCTCGCCGGCAGCCGCTTATTTCCAGGTGCCGCGCGTGGCAAAGGCGCGTGGCCTGGATGATGTGGCGGTCAAGGCGCTGGTCGACAACAGCATCGAGGGCCGCGGGCTCGGCTTTCTCGGAGAGCCCGTGGTCAATGTGCTCGTATTGAATCTCGCTCTGGATCGCGCAACTCCGCGCTGACAAGAGGCCGCTGGTGGCGTCTAGATGGCGCCTCCGGCGTGTCCTGGAAACGAGAGATGGCAAGCTGATGCCCGAAGATAACCGCGATGCCAGGGGCAGGCCGTCACCGGATGCGCTTCTCGAGAACGCCGAGCGCGAGGGCCGGGGCCGTCTGAAGATATTCCTCGGCGCGGCGCCGGGCGTCGGCAAGACCTATGAAATGCTGACATCGGGGCGGGCCCGGAAAGCAGATGGTGTCGATGTGGTCGTCGGCGTGGTCGAAACCCACGGCCGCAAGGAGACCGAAGCCCTGGTCGAGGGCTTCGAGATCATTCCCCGCACGAAGCTGGAATATAAGGACCGCCTGCTCGACGAAATGGATCTCGACGCGATCCTGTCGAGGCGCCCGGCGCTCGTTCTCGTCGACGAACTCGCGCACACCAATGTCGCGGGCAGCCGGCATCCCAAGCGCTATCTCGACGTTCAGGAGCTGCTTTCCCGTGGCATCGACGTCTACACGACGCTGAACATCCAGCATGTCGAAAGCCTCAATGACGTCGTCGCCCAGATCACCCGCATCAGGGTGCGCGAGACGGTGCCTGACTCCATCATCGACCGCGCCGACGATGTCGAGATCATCGACCTGACGCCCGACGACCTGATCAAGCGCCTGCACGAGGGCAAGGTCTATCTGCCGACGACCGCGACGCGAGCGGTCGAGAACTACTTCTCGCCCGGCAATCTGACGGCGCTGCGCGAGCTGGCGCTGCGTCGCACGGCCCAGCGCGTCGACGATCAGCTCCTGAGCCATATGCAGGCGCACGCCATTTCCGGCCCCTGGGCGGCGGGCGATCGTGTGCTGGTCTGCATCGACGAACAGCCGCGCGGGGCGTCGCTGATCCGTTATGCAAAACGCCAGGCCGACCGTCTCCGCGCGCCGCTGGCCGCGCTTTATATCGAGACGCCTCGCTCTGCAGGTTTGTCCGAACCGGACAAGGACCGGATCGCCGCAAGCCTGCGCCTGGCCGAGCAACTCGGCGGCGAGGCGATCACGCTGCCCGGCCAGGACGTCGCCACCGAAATCATCCGCCATGCGGCGGCAAACAACGTCACCCACATCGTCATCGGCAAGCCCAACAAGCCACGCTGGCGTGAACTCTTCGAGGGCTCGGTTTCGCATGAGCTGATCCGCCATGCCGGCGACATCAGTGTCCATGTCATCTCCGGCAATGAGCGGGACCCAGGCGTCTCGCGCCCGATGACCGCTATCGAGCCGGGTCGTTTCCAGATCTGGCCCTATCTCTGGAGCGCCCTCCACGTCGCGGTGGCCATCGGTTTCGGCACGTTGCTCTTCCGGGTGCTGGATGTTCGCAATATCGCGCTCGTTTTCCTCATGGCGGTGCTGGTCTCGGCAGTGCAGTGGGGGTTGTGGCCCGCGCTGTTCGCGTCGGTCCTCAGCGCATTCGCCTTCAATTTCTTCTTCCTTCCACCGCTCTACACGCTGACCATCGCCGACCCTGAAAGCGTCATCGCTCTCGGCTTCTTTCTCGGCGTGGCCGTGATCGCAAGCAACCTGACCGCCCGCGTCCAGAGGCAGGCCGCCGCCGCGCATCAGCGAGCCCGCACCACCGAAGACCTCTATCTGTTCTCCAAAAAGCTCGCAGGCACCGGCACGCTCGACGACGTGTTATGGGCCACGGCTTATCAGATCGCCTCCATGCTCAGGGTCAGGGTCGTGCTGCTGCTGCCCGAGAGCGACTCGATCGCCGTCAGGGCCGGATATCCTCCCGACGACACCCTGGTCGACGCCGATATCGCGGCCGCCCGCTGGGCATGGGAGCACGACCGGCCCGCCGGTCGCGGCGCCGACACGCTGCCGGGCGCCAAGCGGCTTTATCTGCCGCTGCGAACCGGACGGACCGCGGTCGGCGTGGTCGGCCTCGACAACGACAAGCAGGGACCGCTGCTGACGCCCGAGCAGCAACGCCTTTTCGACGCGCTGGCCGACCAGGCAGCCGTTGCCATCGAGCGCATTCAGCTCGTGGCCGATGTCGACCGGGCGAAGCTGGCCGCCGAAGCCGACAGGCTTCGCTCGGCGTTGCTGACCTCGATCTCGCATGACCTGAAGACGCCGCTCGCCGCCATTCTGGGAGCTGCGGGGGCGCTGCGCGATTATCCGATCTCGATACCGGAAGAGGATCGCGCCGAACTGCTCTCGACGATCATCGACGAGTCGGAACGGCTTCATCGCTTCATCGCCAATCTGCTCGACATGACCAGGATCGAGTCCGGCGCGATGGAGCCGAACTACGCCCTGCATTATGCGAGCGACGTTGTCGGTTCCGCCTTGCGGCGCGCCGCCAAGATCACGGCGCAGCACAAGACAGAGACCGGCCTTGCCTCGGATCTGCCGATGCTCAAGCTCGATCCCGTCTTGTTCGAGCAGGTGCTGTTCAACCTCATCGACAACGCCGCGAAATACGCGCCGGTGGACTCGACCATTCGCATCCAGGGTTGGGCCGATAACGGCTCGGTGATCCTTCAGGTCATGGATGAGGGGCCCGGCATCCCGCCGGGCGATCTCGAGCGTGTCTTCGACAGCTTCTACAGGGTCCGCAAGGGCGACCATGTCCGCGCCGGCACGGGGCTCGGTCTCTCGATCTGCCGGGGTTTCATCGAGGCGATGGGGGGCACGATCGCCGCAGCCAACAGGACCGACCGCTCCGGAGCGGTCTTCACGATCACGATGCCGGTCCCCCTCGATGCGCATAATCTGGAAGGCCTGACATGACGATATCCACCGTGAAAGTCCTCATCGTCGATGATGAGCCGCCGATCCGCAAACTCCTCCGTGTCGGGCTCGGCACTGAAGGTTATGCGACCACCGAGGCCGCCAACGCCAGGGACGCGATCGAGCGCGTCAAGGAGGACAAGCCCGATCTCATCCTGCTCGACCTCGGGCTGCCCGACATGCCCGGCCATGATCTTCTCAGAAAATGGCGCGACGAGCTTCTGGATCTGCCGATCCTGATCCTGTCCAGCCGGACCGATGAAGCCGGCATCGTCAAGGCGCTCGAGCTTGGCGCCGATGACTATGTGACGAAGCCCTTCGGCATGAAGGAACTGGCCGCACGCATCCGTGTCGCGCTGCGTCACAGGCTGCAGCAGCAGGGCGAAAAGCCGATCTTCCAGACAGGTGAGCTGTCGGTCGATCTGGTGAAGCGGATCGTCAAGCTCGGCGACAAGGAGATCAAGCTGTCTCCCAAGGAATACGACATCCTCCGCGTCCTCGTGCAGCATGCCGGGAAGGTCCTGACCCATCAGCATCTGCTGAACCAGGTCTGGGGCGGCGCGACCGACGTTCAGTATCTGCGCGTCTATGTCCGCCAGCTCCGCCAGAAGATCGAGCGGACGCCCGATGAGCCGCAATACATCACCACAGAAACCGGGGTCGGCTATCGGCTTCGCGAGGTCGAGTGAGCGCTTGCACGGCAAGGCACGGCGACAGTTTCGCAAGACCGGGATTCAACACAGGAATTCACGTGAATACGACCATGAAGGCGTCGGATTTCATCCGACCGGACAACGTCATCCTCGACCTCCCCGCGCCGACCAAGGCGAGGGCTCTCCAGATCATCGCGAAGAAAGCTGAGGCAGCGCTGTCGATCCCGGCGAGCGTCATTCTCGATGCGCTCCTGCGGCGGGAAAATCTGGGCTCGACCGGAGTGGGCGAGGGCGTCGCGATCCCCCATGCGCCCGTGCCGGGGCTGGCGAAACCGTTCGGCTTGCTCGCGCGGCTCGGCAAACCGGTCGATTTCGAATCGATCGATGGCATGCCTGTCGATATCGTCATCGTGCTGCTGACGCCGGGCAACCCCGGCCGGGATCATCTCAACATGCTCGCCTGCGCCGCGCGTCATCTGCGCTCCCAGACCGTGCTGTATGGCATCCGCGCTGCCGCGACCGCCGACCAGCTCTATGCGGCCATCGCAGCCGACGTCTAGCTCGATCAGCCGAGGCGCGGCCAGGTATCCGAGAGTTTGTAGCCGCCCGGAAATGGATCGCTGGGATCGAGCATGTCCTGCCGTGTTCCGGTGATCCAGGCCCGTCCCGAGATCGACGGGATGATCGCCGGCCTGCCTCCGACCTGCGTCTCGGCCTCGATCCGACAGTCGAAGCGGGTGCCGATGATCGAGCGGCCGATGAAGCTGTCGCCGACCCGCAGCTGGCCGCGGGCATGCAGAAGCGCCATCCGTGCGGAACAACCGGTGCCGCAGGGCGACCTGTCGATCTTGCCCGGCGCGATCGCGACCGCGCTGCGGCCTGTTGCGACGCCCTCCTCGAATGTGACGGGCATCGTGACCTGGCAGAAGGAGATATGGGCCCAGTCGGGATTCTCCGGATGCCGGAAGCCGATCTGTTCGTTGGCGGCGCTAACGATCTTGATGCCGAGCTCGGCGATGTCCCGGGCCTCGTCGGCGGCCACGGCAAGACCGAGCGCGCTGCCATCGACGACGACGAAGCTGTCGCCGCCATAGGCGGTGTCGACGCTCAGCGTACCGATGCCTGCGACCTCGATCACGGCGTCGAGACGGTCGGCGAAGGAGGGCAGGTTGCGCACCGTGATGCGCTCGGCCTTGCCGTTCCTGCAATGCGCGACGACGTCGATGAGCCCACCGGGCGCTTCCAGCACCAGCCGCGTCTCCGGCTCCGACATGGGTATGATACCGGTGTCCAGCAGCACGGTCGAAACGCAGATCGAGTTCGACCCCGACATCGGAGGCGTATCCTCCGGCTCCATGACGATCCACCCCACCTGCGCGCGCGGGTCCTTGGGCGGCACCAGCAGGTTGACATGCCGGAAGACGCCGCCGCGCGGTTCGTTCAGGACGAAATCGCGCAGCGTCTTGTCGTTGGCGATGAAGCGCGACTGCTCCCATAACGTGCTGCCCGGGGGCGGCAGCACGCCGCCGACGATGACATCGCCGACCTCACCCTCGCAATGGCAGGCCACGATGTGAACGATTTTGGATGTGCGCATGGCCCTGCCTTGATCTGTTGCCGCGGATATCAGGCGTCACTTCCGGCTTGATCTCAAGAGGGGCGGTGCGACGGCGTCCGCACTGAGGCTTCAGTCCAGAGCAATCCTCAGTCGCGCGGGTTCAGCGCATCATTCAATCCGTCGCCCAACAGGTTGAAACCGATCACCACCGTGATGATCGCAAAGCCCGGCCACAACGCCATCCACGGCGCTTCGCCCAGGAATTGGCGGGCGACATCGAGCATGCTGCCCCAGGATGGCGCGGGCGGCAGCTGGCCCAGGCCGAGAAAGGCCAGGCTTGCTTCGGCGAGAACGGCGATCGCCATCGTCAGCGTCGCCTGCACGACGATCGGGGCCAGCACATTGGGCAGGATCTGGCCGGTCAGCATCGCGACATGGCCGATGCCCTGCGAGCGCGCGGCGGCGATGTAGTCCTCGGTGCAGACGATCAGCGTCTGCGCACGGGCGACCCGGACGAAGATCGGCATCGCCGAGATGCCGATGGCGATCATCGCGTTTTCCAGGCTGGGGCCGAGAAAAGCCGCCAGGGCGATGGCCAGCACCAGAAAGGGGCAGGCCAGCAATGCATCCGCCATCCGGGAGATCGCGATATCGGCCAGGCCGCCGAAATAGCCGGCGATCAGCCCGAAGGGCACGCCGACCAGCACGGCGACCGCAACCGATACGATGCCGGCCATCAGCGAGGCCCGCGTTCCGAAGATGACGCGCGAGAGCACATCGCGGCCGAGATCGTCGGTGCCGAACCAGTGCGCGAGATCCGGCGCCTGGCGAATGGCCATCCAGTCGGGCGCATTGGGATCATAGGGCGCGATCCAGGGCGCGAGGAAGGCGATCGCGATGAAGAAGGTCACGATCGCCGCGCCGATCGCGGCGGAGGGCTCGCCCAGCAGGCGGCGGAATTCCGAGCGCGCCGGTGCACGCGTGGCCGCGGCGACGGGTGTGGTTGCGGGCAAGGTCACGTCCGGAGCCTCGGATTCAGCAGGACATAGGCGATGTCGGCAAGCAGGCTCATCAACAGGAAGACGGCCGCCGTGCACAGCACCACGGCCTGCACCACCGCATAGTCCCTGCTGAAGACGCCATCGACGATCATCTTGCCGAAGCCCGGGATCGAGAACACCTGTTCGGTCAGCACCGCGCCGGCGAGAAGTTCGCCGAACTGCAGCGTGCCAAGCGTCACCACGGGGGTCAGGGCGTTGGGTAGCGCGTGCTTGAGCACGATAAGCCGCTCGCGCACGCCCTTGGCGCGGGCTGTGCGGACATAATCCTGCTTCATGGCGCCGATCATCGCGCTTCGCGTATGGCGCATGATGATGGCTGCTGTTCCGGTGCCCAGCACCAGAGCCGGCATCAGCATGCCCCGCAGATTGCCCCAGATGCTTTCCGAGAGCGGGACATAGCCGCCCGCCGGCAACCAGCCGAGATTCACCGAGAACAGCAGGATCAGCATGATGCCGAGCCAGAAATTCGGGATCGACAGCCCAGCCAACCCGAACAGGCTGGCGCCGTAATCGAGCGCCGAACCACGGCGCAGCGCGGCGAGCACTCCGACCGGTAGTCCGATGAGTAGCGCGATCAGCATGGACAGGATCGCGAGCTCGATCGTGACCGGGAGTTTTTCCGCCAGCATCGTGCCGATCGGCAGGCGCGTCCGCACCGACGTACCGAAATCACCCCTCACGAGCCCCGAGAACCAGGCGGCATATTGCACAGGAACGGGATCGTTGAAGCGATACTTCTCGCGCAGATACTCGATGACTTCAGGATTGCGTTCTTCGCCTGCCAGCGCCAGCGCCGGGTCTCCGGGCAGGAGCTTCTGAAGCCCGAAGACCATCATCGACACGAGCAGCAGGGTTGGCAGCGCGACGCCGAGGCGTCGCAGCAGAAAGGCCGTCATGATGACAGTCTTGCTCCATTCAAAGCGCGCGATGGCCGGGGGGACATCGCGCGCGTGGGCAGTCAGTTGGCGGGCTTGAGGCCGTTCAGGCGCAGCAGGCCATCGGGATACATCTCGACGCCCGCGACCGCCTTGCGGCCGGCGAAGAACCAGTTCGGGTGGTAGAGCGGGATCGAGGAGAGTGCGCTGAGATAGATGCCCGTCGCCTTGGCGTAGAGCGCCTTGCGCTTGGCCTCATCGGCCTCGCCACGCGCTTCGGTGAGGATCGCGTCGAGATCCTTGTTGCAGTATTTGTTGACGTTCTGCGACCCCGTGCAGCTGAAGAACGAGATCAGCGTCGGATCAGGGTCGGCGCGCCCGCTCCAATTGCCGATATAGGCTTCGAAATTGCCGTTGAGGTAACGCTCGATCGCAGACGCCGTCTCGAGCGGCAGCAGCTTCACGTCGAAACCCGCCTCGCCGGCCATCGACTGCACGATCTGGGCGACGCGGCCGTCGGCGAGTGCATTCTCATAGGTCAGCTCGACGGGTACGCGCGTCATCCCGGCCGCAGCGATCAGCGCCTTGGCCTTGGCGACGTCGCGTGCCGGGGCCTTGTTGGCCTGGCTGTAGAACGGGCTCGAGGGCGAGATCATCTGGTTGTCGGCCAGGAACTCGCCGTTGAAGGCGACGCGATTGATGACGTTGCGGTCGATCGCGAGTTCGAAGGCCTGCCGCAGGGTCGCATTCTTGCCCAGCGGCGTATCGGCCTTGGCGCCGGCCCCGACATTGAACATCAGATGCGAGACGGCGAGGCCCTGGCCCGAATGCAAAGCGAGGTTGGCATCGTCTCGTACTTTCTTGAGGTCGGTCGGCGCGATACGCTCGGCGATGTCGAGATCGCCGGCGCGCACGCGCGAAAGCCGGACAGTTGAGTCCGGCACGTAATAATACACCACCTCGTCATAGCCGATCTGGCCGGCGTTCCAGTAGCCCGGGAACTTCTTCACGCGGATGAGGTCGCGGGATTTGCGCTCGACGAACTGATAGGGACCGGCGCAGACCGGGCTCGCGGCGAACTCGCCGGCCTTTTCCGTCGCGGCCTTGGGCGAGACCATCATGCCGGCGCGGTCGCTGAGATTGGCCAGCAGAGGTACGAAGGGCTCCGACAGGTTGAACTTGACCTTGTCGGCGGCGAGCGCCTCCACGGTCGCGACCGGCGCGAGCTCCGCCTTGCGCTTGGAGTCGGGCATCGTCTTCATGCGTTCGATGTTGAACTTCACGGCAGCGGCATCGAAGGCGGTGCCGTCGTGGAAGGTCACGTTCTTGCGCAGGGTGAAGGTGATCGCCTTGCCATCGGGCGCCCATTCCCAGCTTTCGGCGAGCTGCGGCACGATCTTCAGGTCGGGCGATATGTCCACGAGCTTGTCGCAAAGCGAGGCGAAGATGAAGCGCCCGGCATAGGTGCCGCTCAAGGCGGGGTCGAGCGCATCGGGGTCGTCCTGCGTGCCGACGCGCAGGGTCGTGGCTTGGGCGGAGGCGATCGCCAACGCCATGGTCGATATGGCAACCAACGCTGTGCACAGGCGTCTCATGCGGATCCCCTCCGTCTGTTTGTTCGGTAGTCCAGCGCAAAGCAAGCACGCCTCATATCATTTGTAAACGGCCCGAACGAATTGCGTGTGCCTCGCTCTCGCATATCGAAAAATGATGCCACGAAGCTGACCAAAAGCCGCTTGACGGAAGCTTCTCATCATTATTAGTTCGGTATCCAGACTAATCGGATTGGCTTCATGCGTCTCGACACATCGTCCTCGCCCGTCGCGCGGCAGCAATCGATCAGGCTCGTCATCGAGCGCCTGCTGCGCGATGGTTCGGTTTCACGCGCGGAGATCGCGCGTGGCACGGGCCTGTCAAAGCAGACTATTTCCGAGGTCATGCGAGATCTGGAACGCGACGGCTGGGTGCGCGAGGACGGGCAGATCCAAGGCACGGTCGGCCGCAGCGCGGTGACCTATGCCTTGCGGCCCGATGCCGCCTTCGTGCTCGGCATCGACCTTGGCGGCACGAAGCTGCATGTCGCGCTGGCCGATCTGCAGGGCAGGATCGTCGCCGACAGCGTCGAGCCCACGACCGGCGAAGGCGGCGAGGCCGTCGTCGCGCAGATCGGGCGAATGGCCGACACGTTGCTGGCGCGCGCCGGCGTGCCGGCCCAGCGCCTGCGCGGCGGTGTCATGGGCAGCCCCGGCATCATCGATCCCAAATCGGGCGCCATCGTCATCGCGCCCAATATCGCGGGGCTCGATTCCATCGACGTGCCCGCTGCCCTGCGAGCCAGGCTCGGCATCGACATCGCCATCGAGAACGACGTCAATCTCGCCGCGATCGGCGAGCATTGGCGCGGCAACAGCCGCAAGGCCCGCACCTTCGCCTTCATAGCGGTGGGCACGGGCATCGGCATGGGCCTGTTCGCCGATGGCCATCTCATTCGCGGTGCGCGCGGCGCGGCAGGCGAGATCGCCTATCTGCCGCTTGGCGCAGACCCCTACGATACGCGCGGCATGCGGCTGGGCACGCTGGAAACCGCGATCGGCAGCGCCGGTATCGCCGAGCGTTATGCCGGCCTGGGTGGCGAGCCCGGCACCACCGTGCGCGCGATCTTCGACCGGCTGGAGAGCGACGAGGCGGCCCGCACCACCATCGACGAAGTTGCCCGCGTCATCGCGACCGCGGTTCTGGCCGTGCACAGTATCATCGACCCCGAGATCGTCGTGCTCGGAGGCAGTATCGGCGCAAGGCCGGAGCTTAAGCTGCGCATCGAGACCCATCTGGCACGCTGCATGCGCGAGCCCGCCCATATCGAGATCAGCGCCCTCGGCAATCAGGCGACGCTGACCGGTGCGATCGGCAGCGCGATCGATCTCGTGCATCGCTCCCTGTTCGGCATAGGCACGGATGCGAGCCCTCTCGCGCTGCCCGTGGCCGCGGAGGCCGCGGAATGACACTCCATTCGCCGCATCTGGAGGTTCTGGCGGATCACGCGAGCGTGGCCGAGCGCGCCGCTGCCCTCGTCATAGCGCGCCTGCGCGGCGGTGCGCCCGTCACGCTTGGGCTGGCGACCGGGGCAACCATGACGCCGCTTTACGCGAGACTGAGCGAGGCCTGCTGCACCGGCGCGGTCTCGTTCCGGGCTGTTACGAGCTTCAATCTCGACGAGCATGTCGGCGTTCCCCCGCATGAGCCCGGCAGCTTCGAACGCTACATGCACGAGCATCTGCTGGATCATATCGACATGGCGCCCGGCCATGCGCATCTCCTGGACGGCATGGCCGGAGATCTCGAAGCCGAGGCTGCCCGTTACGAAGGGCTGATCGCTGCTGCCGGCGGCATCGACCTGCAATTGCTTGGCATCGGAGCCAACGGCCATATCGGCTATAACGAGCCCGGATCGGATTTCGCCTCGCGCACCCGGCAGATCACACTCGACCCGGCGACCCGGCGCGCCAACGCGGCGAGCTTCCTGAAGCGCTCATCCCCGCCCGACCGGGCGATCACCATGGGCATCGAAACGATCCTCGCTGCGCGCGCCATAATCGTGATCGCGACGGGGCGGGCCAAGGCGAAGGCGATAGCCGCCGCGCTCGAGGGGCCCGTCACCACCGACTGTCCGGCCTCCGCGCTTCGGATGCATGGTGACGTCACCATCCTTTGCGACGAAGAGGCGGCCTCTCTGCTCGCCGCATTCCAGAACAAGGTCAGGAAAACGGGATGAGCTGGGGACAGCGTGACTTCATGGCGCCGGGCCGTTCGCTTGCGGTCGGCGATCGCGGCGTGGCGGCGACCTCCCATCCCGCAGCCACCCTGGCGGCCGTCGACATCCTGCGAGCCGGCGGCAATGCGGTCGATGCAGCGATTGCCGCCGTCGCGCTGCAGGGTGTCATCGACCCCCACATGACCGGGATCGGCGGTGATTGTTTTGCAATCTATGCTCCAGCACAGGGCCGGCCCGTCGCGATCAACGGTTCTGGCCGGGCACCGGCCAGGGCCGAACTGGCATGGTTCCAGCAGCATGGCATCACCGCCATCGCCGACGATTCTCCCCATGCCGTCACCGTGCCCGGCGCGGTCGATGCCTGGTGCCGTCTCTCGGCAGCTCATGGCCGGAAGGGGCTCGATGCGGTGCTGGCTCCCGCGATCCGGGCAGCGGAGGACGGTTTCGTCGTCACGCCACGCGCCGCATTGGACTGGGCGCGCTATGCAAACCGTATCCAGCGACATGGCGCGGGCGTGCCCGTCTATCTGCCGGGCGGCGTCGCGCCGACGACCGGCAGCAGGCTGACGCATCCCGCGCTCGCCGCGACGTTGCGCATGATCGCGCGCAAGGGCAGGGCCGCCTTTTACGAGGGCGTGGTTGCCGAGGAGATCGTCGCCACTCTGAAGGGGCTCGGCGGGCTTATGGAGCTGGAAGACCTCGCCGGCGCCGGAGCCGACGAGGTCGCCCCGATTGGCGCCGACTATCGTGGCCACCGTCTCCTGGAGTGCCCGCCCAATGGTCAGGGCGTGGCGGCGCTGCTGATCGCCCGTATCCTCTCGGGTTTCGATTTGAGCGATGCCGACCTTAGCGAGGCCGATCGGATTCATCTCCTCGCCGAAGCCAGCAAGGCGGCCTATCGCCAGCGCGACGCGCTAGTGGCCGATCCGGCTTTTCATCCGCTCGATGTCGAAGCACTGCTGTCGGAGGCCTCCGTCTCGGCCCTGCGCGGCAGGATCGACCTGAAACGCGCTAGCGAGCCCACAGCGTTCGACATGCCTGTTCACCGCGACACCGTCTATGTCGCGGTGGTCGATCGCGACGGCAACATGGTGTCTTTCATCAATTCGCTCTTCTTCGCCTTTGGCAGCGGCATCTATGCGCCGCGCTCCGGCGTGCTGCTGCAGAACCGTGGCGCTGGCTTCCGCCTGATCGAGGGCCATCCCAACGCGATCGCGCCGCGCAAGCGGCCGTTCCACACCATCATTCCCGGCCTGCTCGAGAAGGACGGCAAGCCGGTCATGGCGCTGGGGGTGATGGGCGGGCAATATCAGGCGACCGGCCATATGCAGATCCTGAGCGGCGTGCTCGACCTCGGCCTCGACATCCAGCAGGCTTCCGACGTTCCCCGCAGCTTCGCCTTCGACGGCGCCCTCTCGCTGGAGCCGACCGTCTGCGCATCCGTCGCCGACGATCTGATCGCGCGTGGTCATCGCGTCACCTGGGCCGACGAGCCGATCGGTGGCTTCCAGGCCGTGCAGGTCGATCATGAGCGCGGCGTGATGCTTGGTGCGTCCGACCACCGCAAGGACGGCATCGCGTTGGCGGCATGAGGACAATGGAAGCAGCCATGCAGGCGGATCGCGCGTCATGAATGCCGCAATGCCCGGCGCGATCCTGTCGATAGAGGCGCTGACGCTTGCCTTGCCTGCAGGCGCGGACCGGCCCTTCGCGGTGGAGCAGGTCTCGCTCGCGCTCTATCCGCGTCAGATTCTTTGCATTGTCGGCGAATCCGGCTCGGGCAAGTCGATGTGCGCCTCGGCGGTCATGGGCCTCCTGCCGAAGGCGATCGCGGTCGCCGGCGGCGCGATCCATTTCGAGGGCCGCGACCTCCTGACTTTGCCGGCGGCGGACTGGCGCGAATTGCGCGGCCAGCGCATCGCGATGATCTTCCAGGAGCCGATGACGGCGCTCAATCCCGTCATTCGCATCGGCGACCAGATCATGGAGGCGTTCGAGGCGCATGGCCGCCTCACACCCGCCGAACGTCGTGCCCGCACCATCGCGCTGGCCGAAGAGGTCGGCCTGCCCGAGCCCGAGCGCATTATTCGCAGCTACCCGCATCAGCTCTCGGGCGGCCAGCGCCAGCGCGCGATGATCGCGATGGCACTGGCGCTCGAACCGTCGATCCTCGTCGCCGACGAGCCCACCACTGCGCTCGACGTCACTACGCAGGCGCAAATCCTGCGCCTGATCCGCGACATCCAGCAGCGGCGCGGCATGGCGGTGATGTTCATTACCCATGATTTCGGCGTCGTCGCCGATATCGCCGACCGCGTCGCAGTGATGGAAAAGGGCCGCGTCGTCGAGGAGGGCGCGGTTGCCGACGTGCTGGAACGACCGCAGCATCCCTATACGCGCCGGCTGCTTGCCGCCGTGCCCACGCTGTCTCCGCCCGTGCGATCCTCCGTCGCGGCCGAACCCGTTGCCTGCGAAGCGACGGGGCTCGGCAAGATCTATCGCAGTAAGGGCTGGTTCGGCGTCGGACGCGAGGTCGCGGCCGTGAAGGATGTGAGCTTCGACATCCGGCGCGGCGAGACGCTCGGCCTCGTCGGGGAATCCGGCTCGGGCAAGAGCACGATCGGCCGGCTCGTGGTGCGTTTGATCGAGGCCGATTCCGGCGTCGTCCGCATCGGCGAGCTGGACTTCACGCAAAGCGCGGGCGCGGGCCTTCGCGCCGCGCGCAAACATGTCCAGATGGTGTTCCAGGACCCTTTCGCCTCGCTCAATCCGCGTCGTCGGGTCGGCCAGATCATCGCCGACGGGCCGATCGCCCATGGCGTCGCCAAGACGCAGGCATTCGCGCGCGCCGAAGAACTGCTCTCGCTCGTCGGGCTCGATGCGAGCGCGATGCGGCGCTTCCCGCACGAATTCTCCGGCGGCCAGCGCCAGCGCATCGGCATCGCCCGCGCCTTGGCGCTCGATCCCGATGTCCTCGTCGCCGATGAACCCGTCTCGGCGCTCGATGTCTCCGTGCAGGCGCAGGTTCTGGCGCTGCTCGAAGAGCTCAAGACGCGCCTGCGGCTCGCCATGCTGTTCATTACCCATGATCTCAACGTCGCCGCCCAGGTCTGCGACCGGATCGCGGTGATGCATCGCGGCGAGATCGTCGAATTGAAGCCGACCGCCGAACTGCTGAATGCGCCCGAGCACCCCTATACCCGCGCGCTGCTTGCCGCCGTTCCGGGCAGGCAACGCATCGCGCCGCTTTCCTGATCCGACGCCGCTCGTTTCCATTGCCGGAGATCCAACCGATGTCACAGCTTCCCGAACTTCCGCTGCTTCGCATTGGCCTGATCGGCAGCGGCTTCATCGCGGCGTTCCACCTGCAATCGATGCTCGGCGTTCGCAATGTCGCGGTTTGCGGCGTCTACAGCCGCTCGCATGAGCGCCGCACCCGGCTGGCCCAGAAGGCGCGCGACCTCGGTCTCGGGCCGGCGCATGTTTTTGACAGCGTCGAGGCCATGGCGATGTCGGGCGAGGTCGATGCGCTCTGGCTGCTGACGCCCAACGACACCCGCCTCGACATCATGCGCGAGATCCATCGCCTGACGAAGGCCGGCGCGCCGATCCGCGCCATCGCCTGCGAAAAGCCGCTGGCGCGGACGCTGGCCGAAGCGCGGGAGATGCTGGCGCTGGCCGAGGATGCCGGCCTGCTGCATGGCTATCTGGAGAACCAGCTCTTCTCGACCGCCGTCATGCGCGGCAAGGACATCATTTGGCGGCGCGCCGTGCCCCAGGGTGGACGGCCCTATCTGGCGCGCGCGGCCGAGGAGCATTCCGGCCCGCATGAGCCCTGGTTCTGGCAGGGCGAGCGACAGGGCGGCGGCGTGCTGTCCGACATGATGTGCCATTCGGTCGAGGTCGCCCGCTTCATGCTGACCGCACCCGGCGCTGCCCGCGACACGCTGAAGCTGGTCAGCGCCAGCGCGACGACCGCCAATCTCAAATGGACGCGTCCGCGCTATGCCGCCGACCTGAAGGCGCGGATGGGCATCGATTTCGCCAGGCGTCCCGTCGAGGATTTCGCACGCGGTATCCTGACGCTGGAGGATGCCGACGGGCATCAGCTGATGATCGAGGCGACGACCTCATGGGCCTATGTCGGCGCGGGATTGCGCATTCAGCTCGAATTGCTCGGCCCGGAATATTCGATGGAATTCTCATCGCTCTCGACCGGGCTCAAGGTCTTCCTCTCGCGCCATGTCACCGGCTCGGAGGGCGAGGACCTCGTCGAGAAGCAGAACGCCGAGCAGGGCCTGATGCCGGTGATCGAGGATGAGGCCGGGGTCTACGGCTACACCGACGAAAACCGCCACATGGTCGAGGCCTTCCGGCGCGGTCTCCAGCCGGCCGAGACCTTCCATGATGGCGTCGGCGTCATGGAAATGCTGATGGGCCTGTATCGCTCGGCCGAACTCGGCCGCACGGTGATGTTCCCGGATGCCGAGCTGGAAAGCTACGTTCCGGTCGTCGCCCGTCCCTGACACGGTCACGGCAGGCAAATTGCGGCAACTCCATCTTGACTTGGTTTGCCGCGACGGGCAGGCCGGATAGCGTTACGGACGGGCGGCGCATTGCCTCACGGTGTCGAGAAGCGTCGGCGTTGCGGTTTCGCCGTGGGCCATCCCGACCCACGGGCTGCTCGTCCGTTCGGACTGCCAAGCTTCAGGAGCCTTTCATGAGTGTCGCCAACGGCCGGGCATTGCTGGCAACACCCGGCCCGACCAATATTCCCGATCGCGTGCTCCAGGCGATGATGCGGCCGGCGGAAGAGCTCAACACGGCTGCGATGATCGCGCTCACGGACGGACTGCTGGGTGATCTGAAGCGCCTGTTCCGCACCGAGGCCCAAACCTACATCTATGCCGCCAACGGCCATGGCGGTTGGGAGGCGGCATTGACCAACGTCCTCTCCCGTGGCGACAAGGTTCTCGTGCTGTCGAGCGGCCGCTTCGCCATGGGCTGGGGCGAGATGGCAGGCTTCATGGGCGCCGATGTCGAGGTGCTCTCGGGTTCCTGGCGCGCGGCGGTCGATCCTGCTGCCGTCGAGGCCCGGCTGCGGCGCGATCCGGACCATGAGATCAAGGCGGTTCTGGTCGTCCAGATCGACACGGCCTCGGGCGTGGTCAACGACATCCAGGCGATCCGGAAGGCGATCGACGCCGCCGGGCACCCTGCGCTCTACATGGTCGACGGTGTCGCGTCAGTTGCCTGCATGCCCTTCGAGATGGACGCATGGGGCATCGACGTCGCCATGTCGGCTTCGCAGAAGGGGCTGATGACGTCGCCGGGACTCGCTTTCGTGGCCGCCAGTGACAAGGCGCATCGCGCCCACGAACGGGCGACGATGAAGACCCTATATTGGGACTGGACCTCCCGCCGCAGCCCTCTGCATTACATGAAGCATTGCGGGACGCCGCCGGAGCATCTGATGTTCGGCCTGCGCGCTGCTTTCGACATGATCTTCGAGGAGGGGCTGGAGGCGATCTGGAGCCGGCACGCGCTTCTGGCCGGCGCCACCCACGCGGCGGTTTCGAAATGGGCCGAGGGGCAGGCGCTGTCGTTCAACATCGTCGAGCCCTCGCAACGCGCGGCCTCGGTGACGCCGGTCCTGTTGCAGGGCTACGAGCCCGACGCCCTCGCCGAATACACCCGCGCGGTCTGCGGCGTGACGCTCGGCTCCGGCATCGGCGATCTCACCGGCAAGGCCTTCCGCCTGGCCCATATGGGACACGTCAACGCGCCGATGGTGCTCGGCGCGATCAGCTCGGTCGAGATGGCCTTGCAGGCCCTTCAGGTCCCCCATGGCAGCGGCGGGGCGGCTGCCGCCATCGCTCATCTCAGCCAGGGCGCCTCGCAGGACCGGGCGACGCTGTGACGGGGCGCCCCGCCCTGGCCGGTCCTATGACGCTTGCCGGCCTGGGTTGGTCCGACTTCTTCGAGGATCAGGTCGAGCCTCGCGAGGCGGACCTCGTGCGGGCGCGTATCGCCACGATTCACCGCACGCGGCTGACAGCGATATCCGAAACGGGGCCGCTGGGGCTGACACTGCCGGTCCATGCCCGCACGCGAGACTTTGCCGTGGGCGACTGGGTTCTGGCCGAGCCCGACACCCAGCTGATGCGGCGTCGCCTGGCCCGCAGGACGGTGCTCGAACGTCGCGGCGAAGGCAGCAAGATCCCGCAGCTGGCGGCGGCCAATGTCGACACGCTGTTCATCGTGACCTCCTGCAATGCCGACTTCAACATCGGCCGGCTGGAACGGTATCTCGCGCTGGCCAATGAGTCGGGTGCCGTCCCGGTGATGCTGCTGACCAAGGCCGACGCTGTCGACGATGCGGCGACGTTCCAGGAGCAGGCGGCCGCGCTGCAACGCGGGCTTCCCGTCATCGTGCTGAACCCACGCTCTCCGGAAGCCGCGACTGCGCTGGCGCCATGGTGTGGTGCCGGGCAGACCGTGGCGCTGGTCGGTTCGTCCGGCGTCGGCAAATCGACATTGGTGAACACGCTGGCGGGTCCCGCACAGGAACTGCCCCAGGAAACCGGAGACATCCGCGAACACGATTCCAAGGGCCGGCACACCACGACGTCGCGCTCGCTCCATGCCATCGCTGGTGGCGGCTGGGTGATCGATACGCCGGGAATGCGGACGCTGCAGGTCGGCGATGCCGCATTCGGCATCGAGACGCTGTTTGCTGAAATCACCGAGCTTGCCCCTCAATGCAAGTTCCGCGACTGCACCCATGCGCATGAACCCGGCTGCGCCGTCCAGGCTGCGGTCGACAACGGCACGCTCGATCCGGCGCGCCTGAGCCGCTGGCGCAAGCTGCTCGAAGAAAACCGCGAGAACTCACCGGATACGAGCGGGCCGCGCGGCAGCAGCCCCGCGCCGGGGCGCTTTAAGAGGCGTTAAGCATAAGCTGAGAGCGTTGCTATCACTCGGGACGCGCGAAAGTGCTCCGGGCGAGGATGACGTCGGCGGTCACATTGATGTCGGCCGCCAAGGCTGCGCGCGCCGCCTCCGCATCCCCGCGCTCGATGGCCTCGAGGATCACGATATGGCGCTTCAAACCGCCCGTCGCGATGCGGTTGGGGTTCTCACGGGAATCGAGATTGATGATCGGACCGGCCTTCAGCCAGAGGCCGCGGATAATGTTGACGAGCAAAGGCGAGTGCGCCGCGCCATAAACCGCAAAGTGAAATTCCTTGTTGAACCGCACGGCTTGCCCGACATCGGGCTGGGCCTGTTCGCCTTGCTCGCGAAAGCCGGCTTCGGCGACGCGCATGGCTTCGAGATCGGCCTCCGTGCGGGTGAGGGCGGCTTCCGCCGCAGCCTGTCCCTCGACCATCAGCCGGACTTTCGTCAGGTCGCGAAACTGCGCGAGCGTCATCGTCGGAACCCGAACCGCGCGATTGGCCGTGGCCTCGAGCGCGCCGTCCGAGACGAGCCGCGACACCGCCTCCCGGATCGGCTGGATCGAGACGCCGAATGCGTCGGCGACGGCACGCAAGGTGAGCTTGTCCCCGGGCGAAACGCGGCCGGAGGTCAGCAGGTCGGCAAGCTGGTTATAGGCGCGCTCACCGAGAGTCCGATGCTCCAGCCTCTCGACTTCTGTCAGTGCGTCCATCGGCTCGTATTCCACCCCATCCGCGTCATCTAGCCATACGCGGTTTGTCGCATCCAGACGGGATTCGATTTGTTGACACAAAATCTGTGATCACATATCAAACATCTCATATCAAGGGTTTGGCGCAAGCGCCCATTGATTGGTCCGCCTTCCGTCGTGAGCTTCATTTCATGCCTGTTTCGTCTCTTTCGCGTGCCATTCCCGCTGCCTCGCTCGATCTGGCTGAGCTCAAGCTGATGGCCAATGCGCTGCGCGCGCTGACGATGGATGCGATCGAGCAGGCCAAATCCGGCCATCCCGGCATGCCGCTCGGCATGGCCGACGTCGCGGCCGTGCTGTTCTCGCAGCATCTGAAATTCGATCCCGCCGATCCCGCCTGGCCCGATCGCGACCGGCTGATCCTTTCGGCTGGCCACGGTTCGATGCTGCTCTACGCGGCGCTGCATCTGCTCGGCTACGAGGACATGCCGCTCGACGAACTCAAGCGCTTCCGCACGACGCATTCGCGCGCGGCCGGCCATCCCGAATACGGCCATGCCGGCGGTATCGAGACGACGACCGGCCCGCTTGGCCAGGGGCTGGCCACCGCGATCGGTTTTGCGCTGGCTGAGCGGCTTGGCGCTGCTCATTTCGGCAAGGACATCGTCGACCACCGCACCTATGTCATCGCCTCCGACGGCGATCTGATGGAGGGCATCAGCCAGGAGGCGATCGCGCTCGCCGGACATTTCAAGCTCAGCCGCCTGACCGTGCTGTTCGACGACAACAACATCTGCATCGACGGCAGCGTCGACATGGTGGAATCGACCGACCAGCTAGCCCGTTTCCGGGCTTCCGGCTGGCATGTCCTGCGCATCGACGGACATGACCCCGAAGCGATTTCCGCAGCCATCGACGAGGCCCGCGCCAGCGACAGGCCGACCCTGATCGCCTGCCGCACGGTGATCGGCTTCAGTGCGCCGACCAAGGCCAATAAGCCCGACGCGCACTCCTCGCCGCTGGGCACCAAGGAAGTCGCCGGTGCGCGCGCCAATCTCGGCTGGAACTGGGGGCCGTTCGAAATTCCCGACGCCGCCGACGCTGCCTGGAAGGCGGCCGCCGCGCGTGGCAAGCAGGACCGCCAGGACTGGATAAAGCGCTTTGCCCAGGTGCCGGCTGATCGCAAGGTTGTGTTCGAGCGCTGCCTGACGAAATCCCTGCCGGCCGGCCTCTCCGAGGCCGTGCTCGCCGCCAAGCGCGGTTTCGTCGAGAGCGCCGCGCAGATCCCCACGCGCAAGGCCTCCGAACAGGTCTTCGACCAGCTTAGCCGGCTCCTGCCGGAACTGATCTCAGGTTCTGCAGATCTCACCTCCGCAACACTGAACAAGGCGAGCCTGCGCGCGATCACGCCGGAGGATTTCAGCGGACATTTCGTCCATTGGGGCATCCGCGAGCATGCGATGGTCGCGGCGATGAACGGGCTGGCGATCGAGGGCTTCATCCCCGTAGGCGCGACCTTCCTCGCCTTCTCCGACTATTTCCGTCCTGCCTTGCGTCTCTCGGCGCTGATGGGGCTCGGCACGATCCACGTCATGACACATGACTCGATCGGGCTTGGCGAAGACGGTTCGACGCATCAGCCGGTCGAGCATCTCGCCGCCTTGCGCGCCATGCCGAACCTGCTTGTGCTGCGCCCGGCTGATGGCATTGAAACGGCGGAAGCCTGGGAAATCGCGCTGCAGAACCGCAAGCGGCCGACGATTCTCGCTCTCACCCGCCAGCCCGTACCGCAATTGCGCCAGGATGCCGAGACGCAGAACCGCTCGGCGCTGGGCGCCTACGAGATCGCCGCCGCCAATGGCGAGGCGCAGGTCTCGCTGTTCTCCTCCGGCTCCGAAGTTCAGCTGGCGTTGGCCGCCCGGGACCAACTGGAGAGCGAGGGCATCGCGACCCGTGTCGTCTCGGTGCCGAGTTTCGAGCTGTTCGCCGAACAGCCTGCCAGCTACCGTGCCGCGATCCTCGGCACCGCGCCGGTTCGCGTCGCAGTCGAGGCCGCCGTCCGTCAGAGCTGGGACGGTCTGATCGGTATCGACGGCGATTTCATCGGCATGAACAGTTTTGGCGCCAGCGGCCCGGCCGAAGAACTCTACGAGCTATTCGGCATTACGGCGAAGGCCGTGGCCGATGCGGCCCGCCAGCAGCTCAAGCGCAAGGGAGTGTCGTAACCCGGCCGCCTGACACCACGCTTCGCCTTTTGCCAAGACCAAGAAGCCGGGACGCGCCGAAAGGGCCGATTCCGACCAGACCCTTCACATGTCTCCCCCGGAGGAACACCCATGTCTGAAACCCTGAACACGCCGCTCTCGCGGCGCACGGCTCTTAAAGTCGGTGCCGGCGCTGCGATCGCCGCTCCCTTCGTCATCCGCCCTGCCTTTGCCGCGACCCAGGTCGTCAACATTCTCGGCGTACCCGGCCTGCATCTGAAGCTCTGGGAAGAGTGGTCGAAGATGATCGCGGCCGACACGCAAGGCGCGGTCGAGGTTCGCTACGACCCGCTGGGCTACGCCCCCGCCTTCGCCAAGATCAAGACCGAGGTCGAGAGCAAGACCTACTCGACCGACCTGTTCTATGGCGACGCCCCGTTCCCCGAGCGCCTCGTTCTCGACGGCCTGCTCGAGAAGATGCCCTATGCCGACATGCCCGGCACGCAGGAGCTCTACCCGTTCGCGCGCGGCGAATACACGCTCGAGGTCTTCCGCACCAATTGGGGCGTCGTCGGCTTCAACACCAACTTCGTCAAGGCAAGCAGCCTGCCGGAAAAGCCGACCTGGGACATCTTCACCGATCCGCGCTGGAAGAACCGCCTGAGCTGGTCCGATCCGCGCGGCTTCCCAGTCTGGATCCCGATCGTCGTCGAACTCTATGGCGAGAACGGCTGGATCGACTACTGCCGCAAGGTCGACGCGAATGTGAAGACCTATAATGCGCGCTGGATCGACAACCGCCTCGGCCTGCAGCGCGGCGATGCGTGGATCACCTTCCTCAACCTGCCGAACGTCTATATCAGCGTCGAGGTCGACAAGGCCTCGGTCTCGGGCCTGCCGATCGTGACGCCGCAGAAGGCGCTGGGCGTGCTGCCGGTCTCTGTCGGCCTCCTGAAGACAGCGCCGAGCCGCACTGCGGCAATGAAGGTACTGGACCTGACCAGCACCGCCAAATACGCCAAGGTGATGATGGATATCGGCCTCAACCCCAGCAACAATCCCAAGAACTTCCCCCATGAACTCCCCAACAAGATCATGGCGCTGAACAATGCCGAGCGCGTCGGCCTGAAGACCTGGGAAGACGTCCAGAACCACACGATTCCCGTCGATTGGGTCGATTGGGCGGGCAAGATGGACCGCTATGTCGCGACCTGGGAAAGCGAAGTCCTGAAGCGGCGCGGGTGACGGAAATCCAATGAAGGCCTTCTCCGCGCAAAGGCGGGAGACGGTGACGGCGTGGCTTCTGGTCGCGCCGTTCATCGCCTTGCTGCTGATCCTCCTGCTCGTGCCTTTCGCGGCGATCCTGCTGAAAAGCGTCTCGTCCTCGACGGCGTTCGGCCTGCCCTATCTCTCGGGGCAGGAGACGCTGTCGAGCATCGTGCCGACGCTCTCGAACTACGCACTCGTCCTCAACGACCCGCATAACCGCGAGGTCATTGTCAGGACGCTGGCGATCTCGGTCGTCGTCGCGACGATCCTGGCCGTGGTCGGCATCGCCGTCGGCTATTACATGGCGCGCCGCCCCCGCATCGCGCCGGCCCTGTCGGCGATCGTGACCTATCCCTCGCTGGCCCCGGCGATCACGATCATCTTCGGCATCCTCTGGTTCATCAGCTCGACCGGGCCGATCAACCATTTGCTGTTCCAGACGCTGGAATGGATCAACGAGCCGCTCGAATTGACCGGCACCTTCGCAGCCGTCGTCATCGGCGATCTCGCGCTCTTCGCCACGATCTCGGTGCGCATGACCGCCTCGCTGTTCGAGATGGTCGATGTCGCGCTTGAGGATGCCTCGTCCAGCCTCGGCGCCACCGAGCGCGAGACGTTCTTCAACATCGTGTTGCCGCTTGTTCTGCCCGGCGTCGCCGCGATCTGGATCTTCGTCTTCATCCGCACGATGGTCGCCTATGTCGCGGCGTTGATCCTCGGCGGCGGCAGCAAGGGCGTCGTCGTGCTCCCGCTCGAAATCTTCAACCGCATCCAGTCGCTCGGCATCTCCGGCACGATGGCGCAGATCTGCGCATTCGCGGTGGTCCTGGCCGTGATCACGCTGCTCGGCCGCTTCCTCTATGTGCTCGTGGTTCGTCGCCTGTTCCGCGGCACGCTCTCGGTCGAGGCTCTCTGATGCGGCGCGGCCCCCGGACACCCTCGGCGATTTCCTCCGTCCTGCCGCCGTTCAGGTGGATCTTCCCGCTGACGACGCTCGGCCTCGTGCTGTTCATCGTCATCCCGCCGATCACGCTGCTCTCGCTGTCGGTCTCGGAGCGCTTCGACCTTGCCTATGGCATCCTGCCTTCGGGCCTGAGCTTCGAGATGTATACGCAATGGGGCGGGCGCATCCTGCGTTCGATCCGCGACAGCCTGTTCATCGCGGTGCCCGCCGTCATCCTGTGCCTGCTGATCGGGCTTCCCGTCGCCTATGCGCTGGTGCGTTTCAAGTTCGCCGGTCGTGGCATCGTCTCGGAACTCGTCAACCTGCCGATGGTGTTCCCGCCGATCGTGCTCGCCTTCGGCCTGATGTCGCTGTTCAAGCTGGGGCCGCTCGCCCCGCTCGGCGCCTGGACGGCGATCATCCTGGGACACACCGTCGTGTCGATCCCCTTCATGATCCGGCCGCTGATTTCGGCGCTGGAGCAGATCGATCGCTCGGCCGAGGAGGCTGCTCGCAGCCTCGGCGCCGGTCCGCTCGGTGCCTTCATGACCGTGGTCCTGCCCAATATCGTGCCGTCGATCATCACCGGCATGGCCCTCGTCTTCGCGCGTTCGATCTCGGATTTCGAAATCACGCTCCTGCTCACGACACCCGAGATCAGCACCATGCCGATAGCGATCTACCATGCATTCGAGAGCGGTTCGACGCGGCTTGGCGCGGCCGTGGCCATGGCGACCAACCTGTTTGCGGTCGGCGTCATCGTCATTCTGGAAGTTCTAGTGCGGAGGGCACGCTGGTGGTGAATGCAGCCGATCTTCTCGTCGATCGCGTGACGAAGACCTATGGCGCGAACACCGTGCTCGACGACATCTCGATCTCCGTCCAGCCGGGCGAGTTCATGACTTTTCTCGGCCCTTCGGGCTGCGGCAAGACCACGCTTCTGCGCATGCTCGGCGGTTTCGCCGAGCCCGATCAGGGCCGGATCGTCATCGCCGGCAAGGATGTCACCAGCCTGCCGCCGAACCGGCGCGATTGCGGCTTCGTCTTCCAGTCCTATGCGCTGTTCCCGCACATGACGGTTGCGGCGAATGTCGGCTACGGGCTGAAGCTGCGCAAGACGCCCAAGGCCGAGCTGCAGAAGCGCGTCGGCGAAGTCCTTGAGATCGTGGGCCTGAGCGAATTCGCCGGCCGCTATCCCCGGCAGATGTCGGGCGGCCAGCAGCAGCGCGTCGCAATCGCACGCGCCATCGCCATCCGCCCCTCCGTCCTGCTGCTCGACGAACCCCTGTCCAATCTCGACGCGAAGCTGCGCGAGCGCATCCGTTTCGAGCTGCGCGACCTGCAAAAGCAGCTCGGCATCACCACCGTTTTCGTCACGCATGACCAGGACGAGGCGATGGCGGTCTCCGACCGGATCGTGGTGATGAGCCGTGGCCGCCTGGAGCAGGTCGGTACGCCCACGGAGATCTACAACGCGCCGGCCTCGCTCTTCGTCGCGGATTTCGTCGGGATCAACAATATCCTCGACGGCCGGATGATCGATGCGACCGGTACCTTTGCACGTGCCGAGACCGGTTTCGGCGCCCTTGAAGGTATCGGCGCCGGCCAGGCACCCGGCAGTGCGGTCAAGATCACTCTGCGGCCGGAATCGATCGTGGTGGCGCAGGGCACGTCGAACGATGGCGCCGGTTTCCCCGGCACGATCCAGATGGCTGCCTTCCTGGGGTCGACCGCCCGTTATGAAATCCGCCTCCGCGACGGCTCGATCCTGAAGGTCGCAGCGCCTCGTGGCGCACTCCTGCCCCCGGGCAGTGACGTCACATGCCGCTGGGCGCCCGAGGATGTGCGTATCGTGCAATGACGCGATGTCGGGCCAAATTGGCGGCATGTCGATAGGCATTCGAAACAGGGTGCTCTGTGTGGGGAGGCCTTGCCTGATCGTCATTCATTGCCCAGTCTGGAAACAGAAGGGTCTATCGCGCGTTCACTGACGGTCACGGAGATCGCACAATGAACACAAAGACTATGACGACGGTCGGTCAGGACGCTGCATGCGTGCTGCGGGCCGGGATGAAACAGGAGGTGTCGATGCAGCTTGTCACAAGGGCGGCGGAGTATGGTTTCGACTGCCATCGTTTTGAAGCGGTGCGCTCATGAATCGCGTGCTGTCAGCTGCAGCTGTCGTCGCCCTGGCATGCCTTGCCTCAGCTTGCGTCGATAGTTCGCGTCCGCGCGCCCTCGTGAACTCCGAGCCGCCTCCCGCGGGTTCGGTCAAGCGCATCGCCAATGACGGCGCCGGCGGTCTGATCCTGCCGGATGGATCGCGCGTCGCAGTCGACGGGCAGGGCGGCTTCACGTTGCCCAACGGAGACTATGTTCGCCGCGACAGGTCCGGCGCATTGAACCTGCCCAATGGCTCGCGCTGCCTCCCCGATGCGCGTGGCGGCTTTGCCTGCCCGTAGCCGCCGGTTAGCCTAAACGGATACGCGTGGCGGCCACCGGCAAGAATGCCGGGGCCGCCCCTATCAACCGGTTCCCGAAAGGCGCGCAGCTCAGTGGCTCGCGCCGAGATAGGCGGCCCGCACGGCCGGGTCGTTCTTCAGCTTCGTGGCGTCGCCGGAGCTGGCCAGGCGGCCATTTTCCAGCACATAGCCGTAATCGGCGACTTCGAGCGCGGCAGCCGCGAACTGCTCCACCAGCAGCATGGTGATCTTCGCCGCCTTCAGCCGCGCGATCGTGGCAAAAACCTCCTCGACGAGGCGCGGCGCGAGACCCATCGAGGGCTCGTCGAGCAGCAGCACCTCCGGCGCCAGCATCAGCGCGCGCGCCATCGCCAACATCTGCTGCTCGCCGCCAGAAAGTGTGCCGGCTAATTGGCTCCGACGCTCCCTGAGCCGTGGGAAGAGCTCGAACATGCGCTGCCGGTCCTGCTCGACATCGCCCTTGGGCCGCGCGCCGGTCAGGCGCGGGAAGGCCCCGAGTTCGAGATTGTCGTCGACGCTGAGCGCGGGAAACACGCGTCGTCCTTCGGGCGAATGCGCCATGCCGAGCTTGGTGATCTCATGCGAGGGGAGGCCGGCTATATTCCGGCCCGCCAGCAGGATCTCGCCGGAATCCGGCTTGATCATGCCCGAGATCGCTCGCAGCGTCGTGGACTTGCCGGCGCCGTTGGAGCCGATCAGCGTGACCAACTGGCCCTTGGGCACGGAGATCGAGAGCTGGTGCAGCACCTGCACCTTGCCGTAGCCGGCGACGAGATTGTGGACCTGGAGCATCTGGGGTCCCTCAGTGAGCTGTCGCGGCGCTGCCGCCGAGATAGGCCTCGATGACGCGCGGGTCGGCCTGGACTTTTGCGGGCACGCCCTCGGCGATCTTCTGGCCGAAATCGAGCACCGTCACGGTGTCGGAGATGCTCATCACCACATCCATGTGATGCTCGATCAGGACCACGGTGATGCCGTGATCCTTGATCTTGCGGATGATCTCGATGAGCTCCTTGATGTCGGGCGCGGTCAGCCCCGCCGCCGGCTCGTCGAGCAGGAGCAGCTTGGGGTCGAGCGCGAGTGCGCGGCCGATCTCGAGCAGGCGCATCTTGCCATAGGGCAGGTTGCGCGCTTCCTCGTTGGCCATCGCTTCCAGCCCAACGAATTGCAGGATGCTGGCTGCACGTTCGCGCGCGGCCAGCTCCTCGCGACGCGCGGCCGGCAGGCCCAGCGCGACCGCGAAGAAGCCGGTGCGATAAGTGCGGTGCAGGCCGACCATGACGTTCTCCAGGCAGGTCAATTCGCCAAAGAGCTGGACGTTCTGGAAGGTGCGGGCAACGCCGCGGGCTGCGATCTCGGGCGAATTGCGTCCGACAAGGCTCTCGCCCTCGAAGCGGATATCGCCGCCGGTCGGTTTGTAGATGCCCGTCAGCACATTCATCATCGTGCTCTTGCCCGAGCCATTAGGCCCGATCAGCCCATGGATCGTGCCCGGCTTCACGGCGAGGTCGACGGC
Source organism: Allobosea lathyri (assembly GCF_900108245.1). Lineage (GTDB taxonomy): Bacteria > Pseudomonadota > Alphaproteobacteria > Rhizobiales > Beijerinckiaceae > Allobosea > Allobosea lathyri. The sequence continues at coordinate 35,341 of NZ_FNUY01000018.1, read as the reverse complement.
GTTCAAGGCCTTCAGCCCGCCGAACTGCATCAGCACGGCCTGTGCATCGAGCAGGACGCCGCCGGGAGGCGTCGAGGTCGCCGTCGCCCCCCAGACCCGCGAGGCGTCGCCGGCCTCGCCCGCCACCAGCGCGCGACCGCCACGGCGCAGCGACAGCTGCGTCAGCACCTGCCGGACGAAGCCCATGATGCCATCGGGCAGATAATAGACCACGAACAGGATCATCAGCCCGTAGATGGTCAGCTTGTAGTCGACGATATGCTCGAGGAAGAGCGAGAACACGAACATCGCAAGGCACAGCACGACGGGAATGGCGATGCTGCGCGCCTGGCTCGGGTCACGACGCCAGGCATAGAACCCGCCGGCGAGGGCTACGAGCGCGATCAGCCCGGCCGTGATCCGGAAGAGTTCGAGATCGGCCAGAATATTCGGGAGGAACACGACGATGGCCGAGCCGATGATCGGCCCCATCCGCGATTTGCGCCCGCCCATCGCCACCGCCAGCAGGAACTCGATAGAGGTGGCGAAGTTGAAGGCCTCCGGCGCGATATACTGCCGGAAATAGGCGTAAAGCGCGCCCGCCAGCCCGGCAAAGCCGGCGCTGATGACGAAGGCCAGAACCTTGTGCTTGTAGACGCTGACGCCCATGCAGTCGGACGCTATCGGCGAGTCGCGCAGGGCCTCGAAAGCCCGGCCATAGCGCGAAGCGATGATGCGGTTGATCACCACCACCGTCAGCACCAGGGCGATCGCCGAGATGTAGTAGTACTCGACCTCGCGCAGCCGCTTCAGCGAGAGATCGATATAGTCGCGCAGGTCGATGAAGAGCGGCGTGCGCAGTTCGATGCCGAGCGGGCCGTTGGTCAGGTTGAGGTGATTGAACCAGGGGCCGAGGTCGGTCATCTCGTTGATGAGCGTGATCACGATCGTCCCGAAGGCGAGCGTCACCATGGCAAGATAGGGCCCGGTCACCTTCAGCGCCGGCAGCGCCAGAAGCGCGCCGAACAGCGCGGTGATCACGATGCCGGCGGGCAGCGCCCACCAGAAGCCCAGTCCGAAATGCAGCGAGAGCAGGCCCGCCGAATAGGCACCGACGCCAAACAGCGCGGCATGGCCGATCGAGACCTCGCCGGTATAGCCGAAGACGATGTCGAGCCCGAGCACCAGGATCGAATAGATCACGATCGTGGTGATCAGCGGCAGGTAGTAGGACGAGGTCACCACCAGGGGCAGCGCAGCCAGCAGCACGACACCGGCGATGAAGAGAAGCGTCTTCATGGCCGGGTCAGACCTTCTTGATCGCGGTCTTGCCGAAGAGCCCGGCGGGCTTCAGCGACAGGACGAGCAGCAGCAGGATGAGACCGGGCACGTCCTTGTAGCCGGTGTCGAAATAAAAGCCGGTCATGCTTTCGGTGATGCCGAGGATCAGGCCGCCGGCGACGACGCCGAAGCCGCTCGACAGGCCGCCGATGATTGCGACCGCGAAAGCCTTGAGGCCGAGGGCAGCGCCCATATTGGCGCCGGTCAGCGTGATCGGGGCGATCAGAACGCCCGCCAGCGCCGCCGCGAGCGAGGACAGCGCGTAGGAGAAGGTGATGACCAGCGGCGTGTTGATGCCCATCAACCCGGCCGCGTCACGGTCGTTCGAGGTCGCGACCACCGCCTTGCCGTAGATCGAGCGGCGGTTGAAGGTCTCGACCGCCAGCATCATCGCGAGCGCACCGAGCACGATCGCGATCTCCATGGGGCGCACATTCACACCGGCGATCGTCAGCGGATTCTCGCTGAGAGGCGAGGGGAACTTCAGCGGGTCCTTGCCCCAGATGTTCTCGGCCATGTTCTTGAAGATGATGCCCAGAGCGATGGTGGCCATGATCCATCCGGCCTCGGATTTGGTCTTCATCGCCTGGCGCACGCCCAACCGCTCGACGACGGCGCCCTGCAACAGCCCGAAGGCGAAGACGAAGGGCAGCGCGATGAGATAGGCGGCGAGATTGCCCAGATGCAGCCCGATCAGGAAGTTCACGCAGGTCAAACCGACGAGCGCGCCCAGCGTCAGGGCCTCGCCCTGGCCGAAATTCAGCGTTTTCGAGGTCGCGAAGGTCAGCTGGTAGCCGAAGGCGATGACGCCATAGATCATCCCGACCGAGATGCCGGAGACGAGAATCTGGAAGAAGTTCTGCATGAGGTCCCGACCGCGGGCTGGAGGTCTGGTTTGGAAAACTCAGCCCTCATCCTGAGGAGCCGCGCAGCGGCGTCTCGAAGGATGGTTCCAGTGTATGCTGGAGCCTCCTTCGAGACGCCGTTCCGATCGGAACGGCTCCTCAGGATGAGGGCTCGGACTGGGCTCGAAGGCTGTTTGAAAAAGGCCCTCCCCGCGAGGCGGGGAGGGTTCGTTCTGATGCGATCGCAGCGACAGCGCCTCAGACCTTCGGCTTGACGCGCAGCGCCCCGTCGCCTTCGAGATCGGCAGGGTTGGCCGGTATCACGCGACCGCCCTTGACGATGCCGAGCACCGGGATGTTGGCGGTGATCGCCTCATGGTCCGTGGCGCTGAAGGGCTTGTCATAGGTGGTGACGACGCCCTCGACCTTGGTCGTCAGGTTTTCCAGGGCTTCGCGGACCTTGCGCCCATCGGTCGACTTGGCCTGGTTGATCGCCGCAGCCAGTAGATACATCGAATCATAGCCCTGCGCGGCCGAGACCGGCGAGGGGATGCGATCGACCTTGTAGGCCGCCTGATAGGCCTCGATGAAGCTCTTGCGCTTGGGCGTGGAGGGCAGCTGGATGAAGGTCTGGGGCATCATCACGCCTTCGCCATTGGCGCCGGCGGCATCGATGAAGCTCGCCATCGACAGGGTCCAGGAGCCCATCACAGGCACTTTCCAGCCGAGTTTGACGACGGCGTTGACGGTCTGCGCCAGCTCGGGGCCGATCGCATAGGTCAGCACCACGTCGGCGCCGGCATCCTTGGCGCGCAGCGCCTGGGCCGTCATGTCGGTGTCGCCGATGTTGAATTTCTCGGTCGCAACGGGCTTCAATCCGCGTTCGGCGAGAGCCTTTTCAAGGTCGGCGCGGCCGAGCTGGCCGTAGTTGGTCGAGTCCGCGATGATCGCGACCTTGGTATAGCCGGCTTTCTTCACGGCTTCGGCGACCATCGCGCTCTGGATGGTGTCGTTGGCGGAGTTGCGGAAGATGTAGTTCGCCTTGTTCTCCGGCGGCTTGAACTGCTGCGTCACCAAGGTGCCGGTCGAGACGTTGTTCATCACGGGGATCTCGGCTTCCTGATAGAAGCGCTGGGCCGCGAGCGAGACGCCTGTGTTGATGAAGCCGACGGTCGCGACCACCTGTTCCTTGTTGATCAGTTCCTGCGCGATCTGGACGCCCAGTTCGTTCTTTGCCTCGTCGTCGCGCTCGATCAACTGGATCGGCTTGCCGAGCACGCCGCCTGCCTTGTTGATCTCTTGCGTCGCGAGCTTGACGCCGTCGCGCATGCTGACGCCCATCGCAGCGGAACCGCCCGTATAGGGCCCGCTGACGCCGATCTTGATTGTTTGCTGAGCGTGGGCCGCGCCGATAAAGGCCGCACTGAAGGCCGCGGCGGCGAGCCATGTCTTGATCGTCATCGTTTTTCCGTCCCTGTGTTGCGGTTCGATGTCCCGATTTGCTCGGATTATCACGTCTTCTTGGCCGTCCAGGCAGAATGCCGACAGCATACCCGTCCAAGGCAGATACCCCGTAGCCTCACCGCAAAGAGGTAGACCAATCAGTTGCGCCTGCAACTAATGATATCATGTGTCTCGGCTGAATAGATGAGTCTTTAGTCTGATCAGGGCCTGCCCAATCTTTGGGCGCACGGCCAAAACCTCCGACAGCAACGCGCCGAGCGCCAGACGCGTGATGGGCTGGACGATGTTCGTGCTTCCGAAGCCTTGCCTGCCGGGCCCGCGCATCTTCATCCAAACGCTTGTTGCCGAGCGTCCGGCAATCAGCTATCCACCTCCCACGGATTGCGCCCGTAGCTCAGCTGGATAGAGCGTTGCCCTCCGAAGCTGGATTTTTGCCGAGGGTGCTGCCTAAATATTCCAATATTGTCAGTAACTTGCACTGCAAGCCGGCGTGTGAAACGCGATCGCAATTCAGTTCGGCACGACCGCGCCACAACCATGTGTCGCGCTTCGCGCACGAAGGGCTTTTGTAAAAGTGCGGTCGAGAACAAGACCGAAAATGTTCTTGTCTCCGACCGCTTTTTAACGCTGGGCTCTCAGCTCCAGAATGCGCTCTGCCACAGGCTCAGCTTCTCTCCGACGCCGTTCTTCAGCGCGTTCTCGTAGACGCGGTAGCTGCACATCACGTCGTAAATAGCCATGCCACGGGCGAAGTAGACGATCACGTCGTCGTCGTCACGGCGTCCGCCGGTCTCGCCGGCGATGACCTTGCCGAGATCTATGATCTCCTCTTCCTTGGCCAGGCCGCGATCGACCATGACGCTCGGCGTCATCGTCTTGCGCTCCATGCTGATCGCCGAGTTCATGACATAGCCGTCGGCGCGAGCGAGCGTCTCGAAGGTCGCGTCCCAGATTGAGAGGTCGACCAGCAGGCTACCCTTCTTCATCCAGTCCGGCTCGATATAGGCATCGTCGATCGTCTGGACGTTGGTCGCGGGGATGACCACGTCGGCATCGGCGACTGCCGCGCGGGCAGAATCAACCGCGCGGACATCGATGTTCAGCTTCCGCGAAAACTCGGTGGCAAAGGCCTTGGCGCGATCGCTGTTGAGATCATAAACATAGGCGACCTCAAGCTCCGGCATCACCTCGGCAGTGCAAGCGATTGCGGCTTGGTTGATCGGACCAACGCCAATCAGGCCCACGCTGCGCGCCCCCGGGCGGCGCAGATGCTTAACGCCAATTGCACCGAGCGCGCCCGTGCGCATGCAGCTGATCACCATTGCGTCCATTAGGGCTATTGGATAGCCGGTCTCGGGATCGAGGATCGTGACCAGGCCCGAGGCGCGGGGTCCCTTGCCGTTGATCGGGTTGTCCGGGTTGCTCGGGATGTTCTTCAGCGCGACCTTCATCACGCCGTCGTCGTCGAGATAGCCAGCATGGATATTCGCGCGCTTCTTGCTGGGATAGCCGACAAAATTCTTAAGCTTCTCGGCTGGCACGCCCCAGAATAGCGTGGCAGTCGGCGCCTCGATTGCCTTGCCCTGATATGCGAGCAGCGTGGTGCGCTCGGTATCAGCGACGGTGGCGGCGACGTCGCCCGCGCCGCAGCGCACGGCGTCTTCCTGGCTGAGATAGATGAAATTGGCTTCGCTCATGACAAGACTCCGGGTGGTCGTTTCTACGATAGAGATGGCGTCAGTCGCGCTGCCGCAGCTTTGGGTCGGTCGCGTCGCGCAAACCGTCGCCGAGAAGGTTGAGAGCGAGCACGGTCAGGAAGACGAAGACGCTCGGAAAGACGGCCAGCCACCACGCCTCGAGGATGTTCTCAAAGCCTTCGCGGATCATGCCGCCCCAGGTCGCCGTCGGCGGTTTGACGCCGAGGCCGATAAAGCTGAGCGAGGCTTCCGTGCGGATCGCCGTCGCCATCCACAACGAACCCATCACCAGTATATCGGCGATCAAGTTCGGCAGGATGTGGACGCGCATGATCCGCTGGTGAGTGCAGCCCATCGAGCGGGCCGCCTGGACGAATTCCGCCTCCTTGAGCACGAGTGTCGGCGCCCGAGCCAGCCGCACGAAGGGCGCGATCTCGGTGATCGCAATTGCGACGATCAGGTTCTCGAGGCTCGCGCCCAGCACGGCCGCAACGAGCATGCCGAGGAGAAGGCTCGGGAAAGACAGCATCAGGTCGACGAGGGCCATGACGAAGGCGTCGAAGCGGCCGCCGACATAGCCGGAGATCACACCGAGCGTCGTGCCAAGCGTCATCGCGATCAGGATCGAGACGAGGCCGACGAAGAGCGAAACCCGCGCGCCATAGATGATGCGGGAGAGAACGTCCCGTCCGTAGGAGTCCGTGCCGAGCCAGAACTCGGATGATGGCGGCATCAAACGGTTGACGACATCCTGCGCGAGCGGGTCATAGGGCGCGATCAGGGGAGCCAGGATTGCGGTCAGGACAATCGCCGTCAGCAAGGCTAGTCCGGCCCAGGCGAAGGCCCCTCCGCGCGAGATGAAGCGCGAGGAGTCGCGCAAGGTTGTGAGGGTTGCGTTCATGGTCAGGCCGTCCTGATCCGCGGATCGACGGCGGCATAGGCCAGGTCGGTCAGCACGTTGGCGAGCACCACGAAGGAGGCGAAGATGATCATCAGCCCCTGCAGCAGCGTGTAGTCGCGGGTGTTCAATGCGCTCAGGATGAGCCGCCCGAGACCGGGCCGGTTGAAGACGATCTCCGTCAGCACAGCGTTGCCGATCAACGTGCCGAAATACAGCCCGACGACCGTGATGATCGGCAGCAGCGAGTTCGACAGGACATGGCGTAGCGCGACGGTAGTTGGCCCGACGCCCTTCGCGCGGGCAGTTCTGACGTAGTCCTCGCCGAGTGTCGCCAGCATCGAGGAGCGGGTCACCCGGGCGACATAGGCGCTCATAATGATGCCGAGATTGAGCGCCGGCAGGGCAACGCCCAAAAATCGATCCCAGGGCCCGGCGTTCTGGCTCGTCCCGATCACCGGGAACCAGCGCAACTGGATCGCGAAGGCGAGAAGCAGCAGGATGCCGGAGACGAAGGCCGGCAGCGAGAGCCCGACGAGTGAGAACAGCCGGCCGACATAATCCGGCCAGGCATTTCGATGAACGGCCGCATAAATACCGAAGGGTAGGCCGAGCGCGAGACCGACAAAGATTGATGCGGCCGCCAGCTCCAATGTGTTCGGCAGGACGCGCAAGGCCTCGTCGAGCACCGGGCGCTTAGTGACGAGCGAGGTGCCGAGGTCGCCCTGCAGGAGACCGCCGAGGAACCCTAGATACTGCTCGGAGAGCGGGCGGTTCAGCCCGAGCTCAAGGCGCAGCGCGTCGAGTGCGGCGGTGCTCGCCTGGTCGCCGAGAATGACGGCGGCCGCATCACCCGGCACAACCCGGATGATCACGAAGATGGCCGTGAACATGGCAAGCAGCGTCGGCAGGCCGAGTAGTATGCGTTTCAGTGCGTATTGCATGTCGATTCTTAAAGTCGCGCCAGTGCGACCTCCTTCTGGTGAATATCTGCAGCCAATGCTAAAACGTCCAACAACGTTTTTGGCCCGGTGTATTCCAGAGAGTTATGCCTAGAAGCATCAATCTACGGCAGGTCGAGGCCTTCCGGGCGGTGATCGAGAACGGCACCGTCAGCGCTGCCGCGCTCGCTTTGAACGTGACCCAGCCAGCGGTCAGCAAACTCGTATCCAATCTCGAATACGATACAGGCCTGCGCCTCTTCGACAGGGTCAAGGGCAAGCTAGTGCCGACAATCCAGGGCGTCCGGCTCTACGAGGAAGTGGATCGCGTGTTCTCCGGCCTGCACCAGCTCGAACGAGCAGTCGAGACCGTTCGCCGAGAAGAGAAGGGCCGGCTTGTGATCGGTGTGCTACCCGCCCTATCCGGCCATTTCATCCAACAGGTGACGATGCGCTTTCTCGAAAGCGAGCCACATGTCTTCGTCTCGCTAATCGTGCGCGGCTCGCCGGGCCTCACCGACTGGCTAGCCACTCGCCAGGTCGATGTCGGCATCCTGAATGCCAGGGTCGAGCATGCCTATCTCGAGACCGAGCAGTTCCTGTCTCATCCACTGGTCTGCATCATGCCGCTTGATCACCCATTGGCACGGAAGTCCGTGATAACGCCGTCCGATCTCCACGATGAGCCCTTCGTCGGCTTTGACGAAGGCGTCGAGATCCGCCGCGTGGTTGACGAAGTCATGGCGAGTTACGGATCGCAGCCCCGCCTTGTGCTCGAGGTCACGACGGCACCGACGCTATGCGAGTTCGTCGCCCATGGCCTGGGCCTGTCGCTTGTCCACCCCCTGATGGCTGGGCCGGTGCAGGCGCGTGTTGCGATCCGCCGCTTCGAGCCCGCGATCGACAATCATTTCTTACTGGTCAAAGCACAAAAGGCCCGCAATGCGGGCCTTTTGGATCTCTTCATAGAGCACGCCCGCCGCTGCGGCGGCGAACTGATGCGGGAGGCGCTCAGAGCCAGTCCCGATCAGACTGATTAACCTGATCGGCGCGTGCTCAGCGCGTGACAGTCGTCTTCTCGGTGATCTGCGGGGCGATGTTGATCGCGCCCTTCAGCTCATAGCCGTAATCGACCTTCTTGCTTCGTGCCCAGACCTGCTGCAGCTCGAACAGCGGCACGGCGCAGACATCGCTGTTGATCTTCGCTTGCGCCACTTTCCATGCCGCCATTTGCTTGTCCGCATCTGTCTCCTTGCGCGCCTGCTCGATCTCGACGTCAGCAATGGCGCAATGCGAGAAGTTGGTGATCGCGGTCGGCTTACCCACCGTCGCAGCCGAGTGGTAGAACTCGGTTAGATAGGTGTCGGCGACCGGGAAGCGCGCTGCGCCGTAGAACACCAGCGCGCTGGCGTTCTGGCGGATCTGTTGCTGGTAGGTCGGATGGTCGACCACCTTCATGTCCAGCTTGATACCGGCCTTGCCCAGTTGGTTCTGAATCACTTCCATGATCGGCAGCTGCGAGGAGATGTTCGAGACCACGACAGTCAGCGTGATGCCGTCGGGATGGCCGGCCTCCTTGAGCAGCGCTTTGGCGCGATTGACGTCGGCCTTGACTGTCCAGGAGCAGTCCTCGCCGCGATAGCCCGGCGGCACGACCGAGCAGCCCTTCTTGGCAACGTCGGGACCGACGAAACGGACGATCTGATCGACGTCGATGGCCGCTGCGATCGCTTGCCGAACCCGGATGTCGTCAAGCGGCTTAATACTGCGGTTGATATGCAGCGTGCGAAACTCGCCAAGGCCGAAGACGTCGACCACGGCATCGGGGCGTGCCTTGACCTGCGTTACCCAGCGCTGCTCGCGCCGGCCGTAGATCATGTCTATCTGGCCCGACTGGAAGGCTAGGTCGCGGCTGCTATCGGAGAGCACAAAGCGCCAGAAAATTTCGTCGATCTTCGGCGCGCCTCGGAAGCTGTCCTTGTTAGCGGTTAGACGGACATATTGCTGCGGCACATGCTCGGCGATCGCGAAGGGGCCGGTGCCGACCGGCTTGGCCGAGAAGCCGGCCCCCATCTGCTCAGCCGCCTTTTTGCTGACGATGCGTCCGCCATTGAAGTTCGAGAGCAGCCCGAGCAGGCCGGCATCGGGATATTTAAGGTCGACGCGCACGGTCATCTCGTCGACCTTCACAACATCGGCGATTGCCGAGAAATTGCCTGCGAAGGAGGAGGTCTTCGGGTCGGAGGCGCGCTTCAGGGAGAATACCACGTCATCGGCCGAAACCTCGCCGAAGCCGCCCTGGAACTTGACACCCTTGCGCAGATGGAAGGTCCAAGACTTGCCGTCAGCTGCCGTTTCCCAGCGCTCGGCGAGGTCGGGCTCGAGCTTAGCCGGATCCGCGCTGCCGGGCGGAAACCGAACGAGACCATCAAAGACGTTGCTCAGCAACATCGAATCGAAGCCGTTTGCGCGATGTGGATCGATATTCGTGATATCCGACGTGCCGACGGCGACCTGCAGCGTTTCCGCCATAGCCGGAAAGGTGGCAAGAGCCGGCGTCGCCAGCAGGCCAGCAAGAATGGCCATGGTTGTCTTGTTCATCGTGAAATTCCCCATGCTTTGGTGCATGAGGCTGATCGCTTTGCATGCCGTCAAATGAAGTTTGGCAAACGTGTTATAAGCAATGGTTATGCACATACCGCACGAAGGTAGGACTATTGCCTATCGAAGACATCCGCTTGAGGGAGCAGGTCCCTGCGACGCTGGGTTTTACGACCAGAAGCGCTGAAAATACCCCTTATTTTCTCGATACTTACCTTTTTGGCTTAGTTGCGGACTTGTTTCCGACTGAGCTCGGCACATGATACCGTCGCGCCTTCGCTTAATAGTATCAGTTCGCCACGCGGCCGCTGATGATCGACGTCTGCAGTTGGCCGAGACTTCTGTTGCAGCAAGAGGCCTATCTGCTTCCTGGCGATAGCGGGTATTCTCGCCCCGGGTCTTGGTCCACTCGCTCTAGCTGGACGGCCCTAACAGCTTCCAGTGCTACCAACGCCGCGGCGACCTTCGCCCGCGCCTCCTCGATGTCGGCCATAACCAAGCAGTCGCTTCGGTGGATGGCCGCCAAGAAGGCCGCGAGCACGGCGGGGCAATTTGCCGCCAAGCCCAGGAAGTGATCTCCGCTTGGAGCCCGTTCCCCGGAGAGCCAATTCTTCACTGTGCGGTCGTGCGCGCCAGTCCAGCGCGCCACAGTCTTGATCTTGGACGACTGACCCCGAAGCGATGCCCTCAGAGCCGTCGAGACCAGCTTGGCAAACGCTGGGTTGATGATCGCCCGGCCACGGTCGCCGGGAAAGACGTTGCCCGAATTCGGAAAAGACATTCCGCCACCTCCGCGCTTGACTGACCGGGGACGTCCGCCGGCCTACGAGGCGTCGAGTGTGGAGTGGCGGTGTGTGAGTAGCGCTGACGGATCGAGTCGGATTGCGCGGATTGGGCCTGAGAGGTCGAGGCGGGCGGTCGCGTATGTCAGAATGTCGACCGACCACCAACGCTACTCGACCGAGAACCAGCTCGAAACGATCAACCGGTTCGCCGCTGCTCGGGAGATCGAGATCGTCCGGGTCTATGAGGACGCCGGCAAGAGCGGCTTGAACCTGGAAGGTCGGGACGCATTTCAACGCCTCCTTGCTGACGTCGAGCGAGGCTCGGCCGATTTCGGAACAATCCTGGTCTACGACGTCAGCCGCTGGGGGCGCTTTCAAAATGCCGACCACGGCGCGCATCTGGAATTCTTGTGCTCACGCGCGGACATCATCGTGCACTATTGCGGCGAGCAGTTTGAGAACGACGGCAGCATTGGCTCCAACCTATTGAAGACCGTGAAGCGGGTCATGGCCGGCGAATACAGCCGCGAGCTCTCGGTCAAGGTATTCGCCGGTCAGTGCCGTCTAGTCGAGAAGGGATTTCGACAAGGCGGGATGGCCGGCTACGGCTTAAGGCGGCTTCTGATTGACGAGAATGGCGAGTCCAAGTCCGAGCTCGCGATCGGCGAGCGCAAGAGTCTCCAAACGGATCGGGTGATCCTGGTGCCCGGCCCGGCCGAGGAGGTCGAGATCGTGCGGCGCATCTATTGCCTCTTCGTCGAACTCGGCATCCACGAGGCCGAGATTGCGGCCCGCCTCAATCGCGAGGGTATCTTCACCGACCTGGGGCGGCCATGGACGCGCGGCACGGTCCACCAGATCCTGACGAACCCGAAATATATAGGCGACAACGTTTTCAACCGCGTGAGCTTTAAGTTGAAGATGCGCCGGGTCGTTAACACTCAGGAGCACTGGGTTCGCGCCCGCGGCGTTTTTACAGCGATTGTCGAGGTCGCCACCTACGAACACGCCGCAAAGATTATAGAGGAACGCAGCCGTAGGCTCGGGGACGACGATCTCCTCAATCTGCTTCGTGCGCTGCTGGCGGCGCAAGGATCCCTCTCAAGCCTCGTAATCGACGAGCGCGAGGACATGCCATCTAGCAGCGTATACCGGAACCGCTTCGGCAGCTTGCTGCGCGCCTACCACCTAGTCGGCTACAGCCCCCAGCGCGACTACCGCTACATCGAGATCAACCGGCGCCTTCGCGCGATGCATCCCGACGTCGTCGCGACGGTCATCAACGGCCTACGCGATGCCGGTGGCGAGGTCCGTGTCGACCCCGAGACGGGGTTGATTGATATCAACGGCGAGTTTACCGCCTCGGTCGTCGTAGCACGCTGTGGCGAGACGCCAGGGGGCTCGCCGCGCTGGCGCATCCGGCTAGACACCGGACTGGCGCCCGACATCACTGTCGCCGTGAGAATGGACCACGGCAATACGTCCCCGCTCGACTACTACCTGCTTCCACGTCTCGATATGACGGAGCCAAAGTTGCGGCTCGCTGAATGCAACGGCCTGTCCCTGGACGGCTATCGGTTCGAGACACTGGATTTCTTGTTCTCCCTGGCGGCACGAGCCCAATTTGAGGACGCAGCATGACCGAAGCGAAGCACACCCGTGTCGAGATGGTGCCGATCGATAGGATCCTCATCCTGAACCCACGCGTCCGGAATCGGCGCAAGTTCCTGGAGGTGATCGAGAGCATCAAGATCTTGGGTCTCAAGCGCCCGATCCGGGTCAACACGATGATGAGTTCGGATGGCCGACGCTGCTACGGTCTCGCTTGCGGCCAAGGACGCATTGAAGCCTTTCGTGAACTTGGGCGGACCGAAATCCCCGCCATCGTCACCGAGGCGACCGAGGAGGAATGCCTCATCATGAGCCTTGTCGAAAACTGCGCTCGCCGGCAGCATCGCTCCATCGACCTGCTCCAGGACGTCGCCACTCTACGCCAGCGCGGCTACACCGACCGCCAGATCGCCGAGAAAATCGGCACCTCGTCGGAGTGGGTCAACATGATGGCGACGCTGATCGAGAAGGGTGAGGATCGCCTCGTCGAGGCCGTAGACTCCGGGACGATTCCCATTTCAGTCGCGATGGAGATCGCCCGCGCCGACGACGGGAATATCCAGAAGATGTTGGCCGAGGCCTACACCGAGGGCAAGATCTCCGGTCCCCGGCTGATCAAGATGCGGCGTCTGATCGAGCAGCGAGCGCGGCTCGGCAAACACATGTCCATGAACCCGTTCGGGAAAAAGCTGAGCAAGGCGAGGACGTCGCAGGCCTTCGTCCGCATATTCCAGCAGGAGGCCGATAAGCAGCGCTTGCTAGTCAAGAAGGCCGAGGTCACGCAAACCCGCCTGCTTTTCGTCGTCGAGGCCCTCAAAAACCTGCGAGCCGATGAGAACTTCGTGACCCTTTTAAGGGCCGAGCGGCTCGACACCATGCCGAAGGATCTGGAGACCCGCATTTTGGGAGAGGCGGCATGATAGAGACGGGAAACCCGATGCGGATTGCCTTCGAGCCGGACTGCATCACCGTGCGGATTGCGTCGCTCCTGCCCGTCCGGCCGCCGCGAGCTTCGGTCAAAGCGAGCCGCAAGTATCAGCAGATCCGAACCTCTGTGATCGAGATCGGGCTGGTCGAGCAGCCCGTGATAGCCAGGATCAACGGCAATTCCGAGAGCTTCCTCCTGCTCGACGGCCACGTCCGCGTCGAGATCCTGAAAGACCTCGGCAAAACCGAGGTGGAATGCCTCGTCTCGACCGACGACGAAAGCTTCACCTTTAACAAGCGGGTCAGCCGCCTCTCCGCCGCGCAAGAGCACGCCATGATCTTGAAGGCGATCGCCCGCGGCGTATCCAACGAGAAGATCGCACGGGCGCTCAGCCTCCATGTTAACAGCGTGCGACGGAAGGCGACCCTTCTTGATGGCGTCTGCCATGAGGTCGTGTCGATGCTCAAGGACACAATGTGCCCGATGGCGGTCTTCGAGATTCTGAAGCGAATGAAGCCGCTGCGCCAGCTCGAGGCGACCGAACTGATGATCGCCGCGAATAACTTCACGGCGGCCTACGCAACCGCGCTCCTTGCCGGGACGCCGACCAACGAGCTCGCCGGCGAGAGGAAGTCAAAGAAGGTGCGCGGCGTGACGCCCGAAGCGATGGCGAAGATGGAGAAGGAACTCGCCCGCCTGCAGGAATCAATGGCCGAAATCCAAGAAACCTACGGCAAGGATCATCTCCAGCTGACCGTGGTGAAGGGCTATCTCGGGAAACTCCTCGGCAACCCCCGCGTCGTGCGCTACCTCCTACAGAACCGACCGGAGTATCTTGAGCATTTTCAAGCGATCGCCGATGCAGCCTCCTTCGCCGATCGGGCCGCGTGATCCATATTGGCCCCGCACGCGTGGATCGCGGGCTGGGGGCGCTTGCGACGCGCTACAGATTGGCCGACAGCGGAACTTGGTAGCGTGAGAGCATTGCTCGTCGAAGGTGCAGGCGCGATGGAGTAGGTCCCTCCGAAGCTGGGTTTTCGCCGAAAGCGCTGCCGAAAAGCCCTCACATTCACAGAAGCTTACGCGGCTGATAAGTGCCCGAAGCCCGATCACAACTCGGTTCGGCACAACCGCGCCACAGGCCCGTCATGGAACGAATTTGCCGTGCTTGTTTGCCTCTTGAAAACCTGATCTGACGCGTCCAAATCGCCGCCATCAATCAAGAGGTTCGAGAACCGCTATGTCGACCGCAACCACAGAGAACCGCAGCTTCGAAGCCGACGTCTCGCGCCTCCTGCACATGATGGTGCACTCGGTTTATTCTGACCGCGACGTCTTCCTGCGCGAGCTGATCTCGAACGCTGCAGATGCCTGCGAGAAGCTGCGCTATGAGGCCATCGCCACGCCGGCGTTGATCGAAAATGGTGGCAAGCCCGCGATCACCATCGCGGCGGATCCGGAGGCCGGCACGCTCTCGATCAGCGACAACGGCATCGGTATGAGCCGCGATGAAATGATCGAGGCTCTCGGCACGATTGCGCGCTCTGGCACACGCGCCTTTATGGAGCAGGTCGAGGCGGCCAAGGGCAAGGAGGGCGCTCAGCTCATCGGCCAGTTCGGCGTTGGTTTCTATTCGTCCTTCATGGTCGCAAGCGAGGTCGATGTCGTGAGCCGCCGGGCCGGTAGCGACGAGGCTTGGCGCTGGATCTCGGACGGCAAGGGAGAGTTTTCTGTTTCTCCCGCCGCATTGGACGATGCGCCTGGACGGGGCACGCGGGTCACGCTCAAGTTGCTGGAGGACGCGAAGACCTATGCCGAGCGCTGGACGCTGGAGCGCATCGTCAAGGCTCAGTCGGGCCATGTTCCGGTGCCGATCGCGCTCGTGGAGAAGCCCGGAGCGGAGCCGACGCCGCTTGCCGATGGCGCAGCGCTCTGGACCAAGCCCAAGAGCGAGATCACCCCTGCGGAATATACCGACTTCTACCGCAGTCTGGCTGCCCAGTATGACGAGCCAGCAGCGACGGTGCATTTCCGGGCAGAAGGCCGCCATGAATACACGGCGCTCGCGTTTGTCCCGGGTAGCAAGCCGTTCGACCTGTTCGATGCCGAACGCAAGGGCCGGATGAAGCTCTATGTGAAGCGCGTCTTCATCACGGACGAGGCGGAGCTGCTTCCGCGCTATCTGCGATTCGTGCGGGGCCTTGTCGATACGTCCGATCTTCCTTTGAATGTCTCGCGCGAGATGATTCAGGACAGTCCGCTGCTGGTTGCCATCAAAAAAGGCGTAACCAGCCGCGTCCTGTTAGATCTTGGCAAGTTGTCCGAGAGCGAGCCCGAAACCTTCGCGGCAATCTGGGGGAACTTCGGTGCCGTCGTGAAGGAGGGCCTTTACGAGGATTACGAGCGACGCGAGCAGTTGCTGGGGTTGGCGCGCTTCAGGACGACCGCCTCGGGCGAAGGTCTGCGCAGCCTCAAGGACTATGCCGCCGCCCTTAAGGAAAATCAGACTGCGATCTACTACATCGTCGGTGATGACCTGGCGCGGATTGCGGCCTCGCCGCAGCTCGAAGGCTTCCGTGCACGTGGGGTTGAGGTTCTGTTGCTGAACGATCATGTCGATAGTTTCTGGGCTTCGAGCGCTCCGGATTTCGACGGCAAGCCATTCAAGTCGATCACCCAGGGCGCGGCCGATCTCGGGCTGATCCCGCTCGTCAACGGCGACGCCCAGCCTTCCGCCGCGACCTCGCCCCAGGTCGACGCGCTGATCGAAGCGTTCAAGCAGATACTGACTTCCGAAGTCGCCGATGTCCGTGCGTCCGATCGCCTGACGGACAGCGCGGTCTGCCTCGTCGCGCCCGACAAGGGACCTGACCGGCAATTTGAGAAGCTGCTCTCCGCCGCCGGCCGACTCGATAGCCCAACCAAGCCGATCCTCGAAATCAATCCGCATCATAGTCTCGTGGCCAAGCTCGCGGCGTTGGACGACGATGCGATGCGTAACGACCTGGCGCACCTTCTGCTCGACGAAGCTCGCGTCCTGGATGGAGAACGCCCCGCCGATGCTCAGCGCTTTGTCGAGCGTCTGGGAAGGCTTATGGTTCTGTCGCTCAAATGAGTCGGGGCCGCTCGCGGGTATGAGGCGTTCGACATTTCGTTGCGGATTCAGACATCAGGATCTCAAGGCCAGGCAAATTTTGGGAACCGGCCTTGTTGCAATCTGGCTCGAAGATCCTGCCAAGCCCTGTCTGTATCGGCCTGCATGAGATCGACGGTTTCCATTGAAGCATACCCTCAACCTTATGATGCGGGCACGTTTCGAACGACCCACCGAGACATCGGGAGTTTCGACCTTGAATAGCATGCCCAGTGGGCGTTTCGTCGTGCTCGACTTCGAGACGACCGGACTTAGCCCGGCGATGGGGGCGCGGGTGATTGAGGTGTCCGCTCGCGAGGTGGTGGATGGCCGGGCAGGCCACGAATTGCTCACCTTCGTCGACCCAGGTGTCCGCGTGCCGGCTGAGATAACGCAGATCACCGGCATAACCACTGCGATGCTGAGCGGCGCGCCGACCTCGGCCGTGGCTATGCGTCAATTGACGTCCTTCATCGGCTCATCGCCGATCGTTTGCCACAACGCCGGCTTCGACCGGCGTTTCTATGAGCACGAGGCGAGCGCGTTTCTCGATGGGCAGCATGTTCGCGCCTTCTGCACTTTGCTCTTGGCTCGGCGCATATTTCCGGGCCGGAAAAGCTATCGACTGGGCGGCCTTGTCGACGAGATGGGCATCGCGTCTCCTGGCCGCCTTCACAGGGCGAGTGCAGATACCTTTGTTACAACCCACCTTTTCGACCGTATTTGCGCGGACGCGCGCGCTCGTTGTCGCGCCGAGAGCTTTGATCACGACGTGTTGCACCGACTGCAGCGGATCCGGATCGCGGGAGCACATGAATGGTTGGCGACATTGGGTAGCCCTGCCCCTTCATCGCGCGACAAACCTGGATCACTCGGGCGCGGCACGCCGATCACAAGCTCGTTGAATTAACCCAAGTGACCTCCTGCTCCTGGACGATCGTTGGCTTCGACTCGGCCTGGACGGATAAGCTCACAGCACCTGGAGCCGTCTGCGCCATTCGATCCGACGCCCAGAGGCGACGGTCCTCGTCCGAACCGCAGTTGGCGACCTTTGACCAGGCGCTTGAATTCATCGCGGCGGAGCGTGCACGTTGCGACGTCTGTATCGTTGCGCTTGACCAGCCTACGATCGTGCCCAACCTAACGAGCATGCGCCCCGTCGACCGTGTCGCGGCGTCGTTGATCTCATGGTTGGGCGGCGGCGTTCAGCCTGCCAATCGCTCGAAGATTGGCATGTTCGACGATGCTGCTCCGGTCTGGCGCTTCAAGAATCGGCTGGGCGCGGATGACGATCCCGAAGCTGCCCGATCGGCGAGCAGCGGATTGTTTCTGATCGAGGTATTCCCTGCCCTCGCACTGCCATCCCTGGAGGCAGCCTATTTTGGCCGGCTACTCGCGCCTCGCTACAATCCTGAGAAGCGTCGGCGTTTTCGTTCGCCAGACTGGTCCAGGGTCTCCGAGGCGGTTCGGCGGCATGCGTCCATGGAGATCGTCCCGGAACTCGCGTTATGGGCGCAGAAGGCCAGCTCGCTGGCTGCGCCGAGAAAGGGCGATCAGGATAAGCTCGATGCAGCAATCTGTGCGCTGGTCGGCCTTCTGTGGCGCACGAAAACGCGCAACGAATCGATCATGATTGGGGATCTGGAAACTGGCTACATGATCGCGCCGGCGAGTGCCGGAGTGAGATCCAGGCTCAAGTTGGCGGCGCTCAAGTCGGGCGTTACAATTGATGGCGCTACCGCTGTTGCGCCGTGACTACACTCTCTAATCGCTCGATGAGCCTTTTGAGTTGGTCAACGGCCGCCGTATCATGCGGCTTTCCGTAGACAACGTTGAACCAGGTGTTCTGCTTTTCGATGTAGGCAATACGAGCCCTGAAGTCCGGCAGTTTTTTCGGCGGAAAGAACTGCATGAGCGCCTGCCATGCTGTGATCGAAACCATCACCAATTCCTGAATGCACTGTTCGAGCAGGCTCGGCACAAGGAACGGGCCCATGTGAGCATCGGCATTCGGCTCAGGCCGGAGCATCGCGAAGCCCGCGAAGGTCGGATGACCGCACAAGACGCATAGTCGTTTGTAATGTGCCGCGCGCTTCTTCTCGGTGAAGCCATCGCGCTTATCCAATTCGTCGCGGATAAAGGATGGCCCGAATACCTTTTGACGCTTGTCCTCGGGAGTGGTTTTCCACTTCTGGACAAGTTCGGGGTCTGTCCTCAGATAATCGAGCAGCCAACCGCTCTCCATGATGTAACGGATCTGCAATCCGGATGACTGGTAGTAGCCACCGAGCATCAACTTGAAGGCCGAAGCCATCGAATTAAAGATGCTGGCACCGACGAGCATCACGACTACCCGATCCTCACTCATGTCCGGTGTGTTAATGCGAACATATTGCAGCATGTCCATACAGGTCTCGACCATGGACACATGCAGCGACATGCTCTCGCTTGCCTCAATTAGCGCGACGGTTCTCGCTCGCAGCTCCTCTTCACCGCTATGCAGGAGGAATAGATTTTCAGGGATTGACGCCAATCAGCTCACCTCAAATTTCGTCAAATATAAATTGATTCACTCCCATGCCTCACTGAAGTATTATCAAAAGCTATACGATAGCCACGCAAATTCATTTCCGACAGCGTAATGCCCAGGGGATTTATTCGGCGAGAGATAAGCTCTTTCGCTCTCGGGTCGATTCGGCTACCAACATAAACTGTCTTGATTACACTTGCCTTGTTATAGCGCATAGAGCCGGTGCGGGAGGTAAATAGCCGCCATTCTCGCTCGTAGGACCACTTTTGGCTCTTCGATGATAGGACGCGCCTCACCGAGGTCTCAAGATCAGCGCGTGTCAAAGACAATCTCGGGTGACTTTCGGAATAAAATAATCTTGTAAATTGAGCGTCGTCGACAAGCGAATCTCTGAGATCAGAGAAATCATAAGCTAAGCAGATCCCCCGAAATTCGTCGGCATAGTGCGCCCACATGAGTTCATTTGTCGGAGTCTCACTAAAGCAGCAAATGCCAGTGCTTTCTTTATGCCATTTCATCTGTTCCAGTATTCTTTTCTTCCCGGGGTCTATGTTTTTTCCAGCGCTGAAGACCCCTTCCATCGGGTCATTCATGCCTTGGAAAGACGAAGCCCATATGTAGCCCTGCGCGATTGCGCCAAGTTCCCGATCAAGCACGACGTCATCAGCCTCTCCGATGCGGCGAAGGCTCCGATACCTGTAAAGTTGGCTCGGTATGACGTAATTGACGATGTTGGCCGGCATGCGACTCCCCCCTGGCTACACTTAGCAGCCGCATGCCGGTTGGAACAGCTGAGAGCATTGCCTACCGAAGGCACACGAGATCCACGCGACGATCGCCGGAAGCCCTTGATCCTGCTGGGTGCATTCGAGCCGTCTTCATCGGGGTCTCGTGCCGCGGCACACTCGCGCCACATACAGCTCGGGATTTCCCGTGCCGGGTCCGGAAACCTCCTTGGCTCCGGGGTGCCGGCGTCCTCTATTGATCGGATGAACAGGACCGATCCGCAATGGCGACCATACGTAAGCTTAGAGGCCGTTGGCAGGCGCAGGTGCGTCGTCGTGGCATGGCACCCAGGGCCAAGAGCTTCGATCAGAAGTCCGACGCTGAGAAGTGGGCGCGGTCCCTCGAGAGCGAGCTCGATCGCGCCGGCATGCTGCCAGACACTCGCGTAGCTGAATCTACCGCGCTGCGGGCGATCCTCGAGCGATACATGCTCGAGGTTTCGCCAAAGAAGCGCAGCGCGCACACCGAGATCTCGCGGATCAAGGCTCTAGTTCGGCGACCTATCGCTCACCGGACGCTTGCACTGCTGTCGTCGTCGGATCTCGCGACCTATCGTGATGAGCGACTTCGAACCGTGTCGCCCTCAACCGTCATCCGCGAGCTGAATACGATCAGCCATGCGATCGACACTGCGATGCGTGACTGGGACGTCTATCTGCACCGCAATCCCTGCAAGCTCGTGCGACGCCCGAGCCCACCGAGAGGGCGCAACCGCCGCCTGCGCGACGACGAGGAGCAGAAGCTTCTCGACGCTGCCGACAGCGGTAGAAACATCTACATGCGCGACCTCATCGTGTTGGCGATCGAGACCGGTATGCGTCGGGGCGAGTTGCTGTCTCTCGACTGGGAGCACATCGACCTGGATGCGCACATCGCGCACCTGCCGCTGACAAAGAACGGGGATTCCCGTGACGTGCCACTGTCCTCCCGTGCACAAGACGTGTTGCAACGACTCTGGGAGGGGCAAGGAAGCCCCTCAGCGGGGCGAGCGCTACCCACCTCAGAGAGCGCCGTCGTGCAAGCCTGGAGTCATCTGTGTGGCCGCGCCGGGATATCGGGTCTGCACTTCCACGACCTACGCCACGAAGCGGTCTCCCGCCTCTTCGAGAAGGGCTTCAACGTGATCGAAGTCGGGACGATCTCGGGCCACAAAGAGCTGCGCATGCTCGCCCGCTACGCACATCTGCGTGCTGGGGATCTTGTCGCGCGCCTGGGCTAAACCCAAAAAGTCGAAGTCCTAGATTGACGCGCTTTTGCTCAACAGGATGCCGGCTAGCTGCCGCTCGGCCTTGTCCTACCCTTGGCTACCAAGGGCGGCCAGAGCGGCTGTGCATCGGCGCACGGTGGTCGAGTCAAATTCCCACCACTATTCCAGCGCGGGTGACTAGGCCGACCTGACCGGTCCGATAGACGCATGATCTCGACCTCCAGGAGATCAAGATCATGAACCTAGTCAGCATCACCGTCGCAGCCCTGTCGACCGTAAGCGCCTTGGTATCGTCGCCAGCCCTGGCCGCGGACTTTACCCGCCTGGACGTGCTGGCGTTGGTCAATCGCGACGCACACGCCTGGATGATCGACGCCGACAATTCCAGGCTGGACATCGAGTTTCTGCGCATCCCAAGAGCCAGGACAGAGATCGGAAAGGTATGCGGGCCGGTTGTTTCCCTCCGCCGCCAACCATCGGTCGCTGCCAAGGGATCTTACGTCGCCTCGTTGATGCTCGAAAATGGAAAGCTCCACATCGTCGGGATGACGGCGCTTTTCATGTCGATCGATGAACTGATGGCTGGCGACCTATGTCGCTGATGTTGCGCGAACGCAACATTTGGACCGGAAGGCGTTTCCTCCAGACGCATATCACGACGCGATCGCTATAGCATAGTCGTTGGGAGTTTCTCGGACACCTTCTGGCGCGAACGCGAGTTCGCTTTCGTCCGTTTTAGAAGGAGTCACGCTGTGCAGAATCAAACCGTCAAGACGAAAACGACGGGACGACGCCGGCAGGGGCGGAATAAGAGCTCCGGCACGGATCTCCGATCCCAGGTGATCGAGGTCATCAAAAGTGCGCCTGCGGATGATGTTCGGGCTGAACTGATCCAGGTCGCGGCCGAAATCCGCTCTGAGCGAATGAAAATCCTCGAAGCCAAGAGGAGCAGCTGGCTCAAGCGCAAGCATGACCAGCGGCTCCGGAGAAATAGAAGGAGGATCGAAAAGCTCTATCGCGTCGCCGCGCTTTTGGGCGTTTATGTCGGTCAGTCCAAGCGTTTGTCGGCCGCCACGCTTGTGAACAGGGCGGCTGACAACGCCGCGGCTCGACATGGGTTGAAACCTGAAGCGGTCGAGATCAGGTCGCATGGAGAGCTTCGCTACATCTCACTGCGCTGCGCTAGCGATCTAGAAGCGCTGTATGCTGAAACGCCTGCCGGAAGACTTGCGCTTATCGGTGTCTGTGCCGGGGCGAGCGCCAAGATGCTCGACAGGATCCGGCGCGCGCGCCAGCCCTATCGCGCTACGCTGGACAGCCGTGATCGAGTCCACGGTGAGAACGAGAACAATGAGGCACTGCGCGGGGCGGCCGCCTAGCTGTATTCCCGACCGAAGAGGGCGCGCACCGCTCCCTCTTCGGCCCGAGGGAGGGAGGAGCAGCCAGGAGGACCGGCGAAGAGGTGCGGCCGGGTCGTGATGAGGTCAGCTTTAGCAACCGCACCCACAAAGTCTCTTGTGTGTTCTAAGTCTCGGCAGCCCATTTTGACGCCGGAAGCTCTATTGGTGAGCTCCTCCTCCTCCGGAAGAAGATTTTTCAGCACCGAAGGTGCTGGCAAGGCCGAAGGCCGCGCAGGGCGAGCGCAGCGAGCCGGGAGCAGCATCAATCATGACTCCGCACCAAATTCATTCCCGGAGAGGGGCACCCGGTCACGCTTTTGGGATAATCCACAAATATGTAAGTCATAGAAGCTTATCTTATATATACTATATATAGGAAAATATACCGAAAGCGTGACATTTGTGCGCTACCTCGGGCAAACCGCTATATCGTCTCCAGAAGCTGGAGGCAGATATGGACGGTCAAGCGACATCTCCGGGTGCGGTGGACGCAGACGAAGCGATTGCTGGTGGCGTAAGCGCTTACAAGCGTATGATCGCTGACGCCATCCAAGCGCGGAGCGAGAAGCAATACCAGAGCCACCGGAAATTCGAGCGCGCTGTCGATCGCAACACTTACATGCGGGAGCGGAAAGCGGAGGGCAAGTCCGTTCGGGCCTACCGTTCAATCAAGATCGAAGAGCGCTTGCCTGGCGAGGATGATCCGGCATTTCGCGCGCGCATTCGTCGAGAACGCCGGCGAGAAGCTGAAGGCAAGCCAGGGGGCCCGCGTGGCTACAAGGACCTATCCGGCCTGACTCCCGAACAGAAGGCGCAACGCAAAAAGGAGCAGGCTGCGGAACGAAAGCGGAAACAGCGTGGCAAAACCACGCCGGCTGGGAGCGACGGGCTTACCAGCCTCGAAATCAAGGCGGCACTCGCCGACCTTGACTTGAGTTGATGGCCCTTCGGGTGTCATAGCCGCGTTAGCAGAAAGAGCGTCCGTTCTGGCCTGCGCCGCATGTTACCTGGTGGAGGTCAGTGTCGATCTACAAATGCCTGCAATGCTGCGATTAGGTCTGAGTCTAGGCGTTGATCGCGATTGAGCGCGCGGCTAATATTTGCGTCGAGCCGCGACCGGCCGAGTTCGTTCATCACATTGCCCATCTTGATGCGCGTGTCGCAATGATCGTTTCGATCCGCCGCTTTCCTTGTAGTGTCAGCCGCCGGTGGACATCGGCAATTGGCACGCTCGCTACGTGCGGTGCCGTGCCGCCACTGGACGAAACAGAAAATCGGCTTGCTCGATGGCGCTAGCCCTGTTCCACGCTCGCATAAGCACATGAATCTGCTTCGGCTGAGTTCGAACACCAGCAGCCAGGATCGCCGCGGACGCGCTCTTGAAGTGCCCGGCGAGATAATGGGCATAGATCGTCGGCTCTTTTTCTGAACCAGCCCCAGGTAGTAGGAGTGCGCCGATTGCAGGGCGATCCTCGCCTAGAATCGCGTTGGTAAACATTTTGGGCAACATACGGTCAACCTTTTGAGGTTCGAGAGCCTCGAAATAGGTATTCCGTGGAGACTAATGGGCAACATATCCGGCCGAAATGACGTCGATCTTGCCCGAAAGGTTGCCCGTATGTTGCCCGTATGTTGCCCAAAAAGCAGCGTTTCGAAAAAAGTGCGGTGCAAGCGAGAAAATTGCCCATGATTGCGATGAAGCCAGGTTTACCGGCGCGCCGACTGGTAAACCTCGCGAGGAACGCGCCCATGCTCAATTCTGTGCTTTTCCGGTGTGTCCAGGTCAACGTCGACCCCATAGGCAATACCCTGTCGTGCCGGCGAATAGGGCGTCCCATGCGTT
This sequence comes from Allobosea lathyri, assembly GCF_900108245.1. Taxonomy (GTDB): domain Bacteria; phylum Pseudomonadota; class Alphaproteobacteria; order Rhizobiales; family Beijerinckiaceae; genus Allobosea; species Allobosea lathyri. The sequence continues at coordinate 11,352 of NZ_FNUY01000018.1, read as the reverse complement.
ACGTCAGACAATCGACGTTGTGTTAGGAAACTCGTCCTTGGCTTCAAGTGGCCCAGGTGGGAGGTGATCCTCATCATCCGTGGATTCAGCTACGGATCTCGGTCGTCATCCCCCAGCTACGGATGGGCCAGGAGCCATCGGCGCCATCTTCGATTGAAAAATAGAACTCCTTGAAGCGCCCGGTTTCGAGTAAACGCAGCATGTCTGAAAACTGCGGTCGCGTGACCTCTAGGGAGAGATGGAGAACGGGAATTGGTTCCGCTTTCGAGCTGAACATCACGCCGGCATCAGGGGACTCCGTTTTCATCGGTGTAGGAGCCCAGCACATAACGACCCCCGGCCATCGGAATTTTTTGTCCGGGGGAAGGAGCGTCGCGGCGACGATCAGATAGGTGAACTCGACTGATTGTCGCGGCGGCCCTGACTGGACCGCTTGGCCGAAATGCACGCGAGGTGTCCCAACCAGGTCTCCAGTCCAGCTGCCAGGGATGATGTCCGGAAGATGAAACACTCCCGGCTTCTTCCGATTTGGTGCCATCGCTTCGCCTCGCGTGTCAGGTGGTCACAGGCAGCATTGGCCGTCTCGCCGCAAGAGGAGCTGCTCGTGGGCTGAGGAGCCAGCCAGGGACTCGCCCCGGGCGGCGTGCGGCGGGTTTTATCCGATATTCGTCTCCGCGCTTGCGTGCTCGTTTTGGTCATTGTGTGCACCAGACTTCGCCCCTAGGTTCCCGCCTGGGCAATGGGGCGACCGCTAATGGCTGTTCAACCGGTGGTATGGGGCGTGCACATGGGTTGGCACGTCGATGGCAGACCTGTGGACGAAGGCTATGTCGCGATCGGTTGGCCGGCGCTCGGTGATCTGCGCGCCTACGCTGCGGACCGCGAGGTCTTCAAAGCTGCGCTCGCACGGCAGTCCGGCGAAGGCAGCGCGGGGGCTGTTCCCGTCCAGGCTGGCGTCCTGTTCCGCTTCGTCCATGAAATGAAGGCGGGTGACATTGTTGTCTACCCTTCCAAGCATGATCGGATGGTCAACATCGGGCGCTTCACCGGCGAGACCAGCTATGTCGAGGGCGATCGTGACGAATATCCCAACCGCCGTCATGTCGCCTGGCTCGGGAGCTTCCCACGCAACGACTTCAGCCAAGCAGCCCTCAATGAGATCGGATCTGCGCTGACGCTGTTCCGCGTTCGGCGCCACGCCTCGGAGTTCCTGGCGAAGGTCGGTCTTCTGGCTCCCGAGAGCGACGCAGCGCCGGCATCCGATGTGACCGAAGAGGTCGCCGACGATGATGCCGCGACGGTCTCAGTCTCGCGCCAGGCCGAGGAGACAACCGCGGATTTCGTCATCCGCCGGATAACCGGAGAGCTCTCCGGTTACCAGTTCGAGGAATTGGTCGCGCATCTCCTCGAGTGCATGGGCTACACGGCGCGGGTGACCGCTCGCTCGGGCGATGGCGGGGTCGATGTCATTGCCCACATGGACGCGCTCGGCTTCCAGCCACCGATCGTCAAGGTCCAGTGCAAGCGCGTGACCAGCCAGACCGGCAGCCCCGAGGTTAACCAGCTGCTCGGGACCCTCGGGGAGGGCGAATTCGGCCTGTTCGTCAATCTCGGCTCCTACAGCCGCAGCGCGGTCGAGTTGGAGCGCAATCGTCCGAAGCTCCGGCTGATCAATGGCGAGCAGTTCGTCGAGCTGGTTCAGCAGCACTACGGCAAGCTCGCGCCGCGCTATCGCTCGCTCATCCCGCTCAAGCAGATCTATGTCCCGGACCTGCCCCAGGCCTGATGGCTGTAGGAGCAGAGCCGGGGATGACCTAACCTCGCCAGCACAAGACGACACGGATTCGCGGAGACGGCATGGTCACGGGTGAGTTGCGCAGCAAGATCGATGCTGTGTGGAATGCGTTCTGGGCGGGCGGCATCGCCAACCCGCTCGAGGTCATCGAGCAGATCACCTATCTTTTGTTCATGCGGGGCCTCGACGAGGCGCAATTTCTCGAGGAGCGCAGGGCGACGCGCACCGGCCAGCCCATGCGCCGGCATATCTTCCCGGCCGGCAAGGACGGCATCGGCAAGGCTGGCGGCGTCGCCTTCGAGGATCTGCGCTGGTCGAAGCTCAAGAACAATGCCCCGGCACAGATGTTCGCGCTCGTCTCCGAGCACGTCTTCCCGTTCCTGCGCTCGATGGCCGAGGACGACAGCGCCCACGCCACCCATATGAAGGGCGCGCGCTTCACGATTCCCACGCCAGCGCTGCTGGCCAAGGTCGTCGATCTCCTGGCCGAGATACCGATGGACGATCGCGACACCAAGGGTGATCTCTACGAGTATATGCTCGGCAAGATCGCCAGCGCCGGGCAGAATGGCCAGTTCCGCACGCCGCGCCACATCATCGCGCTGATGGTCGAGATGACGGCACCTGGCCCGAAGGACGTCATCGTCGATCCCGCCTGCGGCACCTGCGGCTTTCTGGTCGCGGCCGGCGAATATTTGCGCGATAATCACCCGCGCCTGTTCCAGGAGCCGGAGAGCCGCGATCATTTCCACCAGGAGATGTTTCACGGCTTCGACTTTGACGGCACCATGCTGCGCATCGGCTCGATGAACATGGTGCTCCACGGCGTCGACAATCCCGACATTCGCTACAAGGATTCGCTTGCCCAGGAGCATGGCGGCGATGCCGACCGCTATTCGCTCGTGCTCGCCAACCCGCCCTTCGCCGGCTCGCTCGATTACGAGACGACCGCCAAGGATCTGCTCTCGGTCGTCAAGACGAAGAAGACCGAGCTGCTCTTCATGGCGCTGTTTCTCAAGCTACTGAAGCCCGGCGGGCGCGCGGCGGTGATCGTGCCCGACGGCGTGCTCTTCGGCTCCTCGACCGCGCACAAGGCGATCCGCAAAATGCTGGTCGAGGATCATCGGCTCGACGGCATCGTCAAGCTGCCGTCCGGCGTGTTCCGGCCTTATGCCGGCGTCTCGACCGCGATCGTGTTCTTCACCAAGACCAATTCTGGTGGCACCGACCAGGTCTGGTTCTATGACTGCCAGGCCGATGGCTTCTCGCTCGACGACAAGCGCAACCCGCTGCTGCCGGCCGAGAAGCTGGGGCCCGCGCCGGGCTCCTGGCAGAGCGGCCATTTCGTCAACCTGGCGCTGGACGAGGCGGAGCAGGCGAAAAACAACCTGCCCGACATCGCCGCGCGCTGGCTGGAGCGAGGGCGAGCCGAACGAGAACGTCCGCGCACGGCCCAGAGCTTCTGCGTGCCCAAGGCCGAGATCGCGGCGGCCGGCTACGATCTCTCGCTCAACCGCTACAAGCAGGTGGTGCATGCGGCGAGCGAGCACCAGCCGCCGAAGGAGATCATCGCGGAGCTTAAGGTTCTGGAGCAGGAGATCGCCGAGGGGCTGGCCGAGTTGGAGGCGATGCTGTGAGCTGGCCGGCGGTCGCCATTGGAGAAATCGTAGCTGATCTCCGTAGTGGGTTCGCAAGCGGCGGGGATGATCCAGAGGGGGTCGTCCAGTTCCGCATGAACAATGTGGAACGAAGCGGCGAGCTCAATTGGAGCAAGTTGCGACGTGTTCCGCGGTCCAAGGCCCGGAAGGACTTGCTAATCGAGCCAGGTGACATTCTTTTCAACGCAACAAACAGCCCGGATCTTGTTGGCAAGACCGCTCTTTTCTGCGGCTTCGACGAGCCCGTCACGTTCAGCAACCACTTCCTTAGACTGCGTTCCAAGCGTGACACGGTCGATCCGACCTATTTGTCGCGCTGGCTGCAAAGAGAGTTTGCGCACGGCAGATTTGCCGCCATGTGCCGGAGCTGGGTCAACCAGGCGTCCATCACCAAAGATCAACTGGCATCACTCGAAATCCCGCTCCCCCCGTTCGACGAACAGCGGCGGGTCGCGGCGATCCTGGACAACGCGGATGCGATGCGCCGCAAGCGCAAACGCGTGCTCAAACTGCTCCGCAACCTTGGCGAAGCTCTTTTCCGAGATACGTTCGTGATCGCCGAAGAGGGCTCATGGCCGACTGTGACGGTCGGTGACTTGGCTAAAGACATGCGCACCGGGCCTTTCGGCAGCCAGTTGCTACATTCCGAGTTCGTTTCGGAAGGGGTCGCGGTTATTGGTATCGACAACGCGGTATCGAATGAATTTCGTTGGGCCGAGCGCCGATTTATAACCGAAGAAAAATTTAAGACGCTGCGCCGTTACCAAGTATATCCAGGTGATCTGATAATCACAATCATGGGAACGTGTGGGAGATGTGCGATCATCCCCGAAGACGTTCCTACTTCGATCAATACGAAGCACCTATGTTGTATCACTCTCGATAAGACCAGATGCTTGCCCGAGTTTCTGCATGCGGCATTTCTCTGTCATCCTGATATTAAGAGGCAACTTGGCGTGCAGGCAAAAGGGGCTGTTATGCCTGGGCTGAATATGGGCATCATAAAGTCACTCGCACTACGTTTGCCCCCGTTGCGGCTACAGCGTCAGTTCGTGGAGAAGCTTGAAATGATAGCCGTTCAAAGCGTGATGGCCGAAGCTTCAGAGGCACATTGCGCAGGCCTCTTCTCCTCCCTCCAGCATCGCGCCTTCACCGGCCAGCTCTGAGGCGCCATGTCCAACTTCGCTTTCCTCGCCGCCGAATTCCCCGCTGTGCACGAGGCGGCGCTGGAGGCTGAGAGGCAGGCGGGCGTCTCGCCGACAGCGGCAGCCTTCTTCGCCGGCAAGGCGGTCGAGGTGGGGGTGAAATGGGCGTTCCGCAATGATCCCGGGCTGAAGCTGCCTTATCAGGACAACATCGCGGCGCTGCTGCACGAGCCGAGCTTCCGCCGCGCCGCCGGCGAGGCGGTGTTCGCCAAGGCAAAATACATCAATTCGCTGCGCAACCGCGCTGTGCATGAGGAGAAGACGATCCGCCCAGCCGATGCGGTTGGCGCGGTGCAGGAGCTCTTCCATGTTTGCTTCTGGTTGGCGCGCACCTATGCGCGGGACGCCAAGCCTGTGGACGGCCTGACGTTCGACGCGTCGCTGCTTTCGCGTCGCGACGACATCCTCAAGAAGAGCTTCGCCCACATCAAGGCGCAGCAGGCCGAGCTCGACGCTAGGAATGGCGAGCTGACGCGGCTGCTCGCCGACCGCGAGAGCCTGGACGCCGAGCTCAGGCGGCTGCGGACCGAGGTCGGCGCCGCGCGCAAGGCCGCGGATGCCAGGCCCGACGACCACGACTACAACGAGGCGCAGACCCGCGACCGCTATATCGACTTGCTTTTGCGCGAGGCCGGCTGGGCGCTCGACCGCACCGACGACATCGAGTTTCGCGTCGAGGGCATGCCGAATGCGGAAGGCGTTGGCTTCGTCGACTATGTGCTCTGGGGCGCGGACGGCAAGCCGCTCGGTCTGGTCGAGGCCAAGCGCAGCCGGCACGATGCGCGCAAGGGCCAGCAGCAGGCTAAGCTCTATGCCGATTGCCTGGAGGCGCGCTTCGGCCAGCGGCCTGTGATCTTCTATTCCAACGGCTACGAGCACTGGATCTGGGACGACACGCGCTATCCACCGCGCCAGATCGGCGGCTTCTACAAGCGTGATGAGCTGGAGCTGGCGATCCAGCGCCGCGGCAGCCGCAAGGCGCTCGGATTCGAGCCGATCAACCGCAAGATCGTCGAGCGGCACTATCAGCACCGGGCCATCCGCGCGATCGCCAAGAGCTTCGAGCAGGACCACGAGCGCAAGGCGCTGCTCGTGATGGCGACCGGTTCCGGCAAGACCCGCACGGTCATCGCGCTGGTGGATCTCCTGATGCGCGCTGGCTGGGTCAAACGCGTGCTCTTCCTGGCCGACCGCGTCGCGCTGGTGAACCAGGCGACGGGAGCCTTCAAGGCGCATCTGCCGGATTCCGCGCCGGTTAACCTCGTCACCGAGCGGACGAGTGAGGGCCGCGTTTTCCTCTCGACTTATCCGACGATGATGAACCTCATCGACGGGAAGCAGGACGGCAAGGCCAAGTTCGGGCCGGGCCATTTCGACCTGATCGTCATCGACGAGGCGCATCGCTCGGTTTACCAACGCTTCCGCGCGATCTTCGCCTATTTCGATTCATTCTTGGTCGGGCTGACCGCGACACCCAAGGATGAGATCGACCACAATACCTATTCGCTGTTCGACCTCGAGGACGGTGTTCCCACGGATGCCTATTCATTAGACGAGGCGGTCGCCGACGGGCATCTCGTGCCGCCTGTGGCGATCTCGGTGCCGCTCAAAATCGTGCGCTCCGGCCTGCGCTATGACGACCTCAGCGAAGACGAGAAGGACCAATGGGACAGCCTGGAATGGGGCGAGGAGGAGATCCCCGACTCAGTCGAGGCGGCCGAGGTCAACAAGCGGCTGTTCAATATCGACACGGTGGATCTGGTCATTGCCCATCTGATGACCAACGGCATCAAGGTCGAGGGTGGCGACAGGCTCGGCAAGACCATCATCTTCGCCAAGAATCAGGCTCATGCCGACTTCATCTCGCAGCGCTTTGACCTGGCCTATCCGAACCATGCCGGCCATTTCGCGCGCATCATCACCTACAACAGCGGCCCCTATGCCCAGACCCTGATCGACGACTTCTCCAAGCAGTCGAGTGCGCCGCACATCGCGATCTCGGTCGACATGCTCGACACCGGCATCGACGTGCCCGAGGTGGTCAACTTGGTCTTCTTCAAGCAGGTGCGCTCCAAGACGAAGTTCTGGCAGATGATGGGCCGCGGCACGCGGCTCTGCCCCGATCTGTTCGGTCCGGGCCAGGACAAGGAGTTCTTCCGCGTCTTCGACTACTGCCAGAACCTGGAATTCTTCGGCGCCAACCCAGAGCTCAAGGAGGCGAGCACGGCCAAGACGCTGTCGGAACGCCTGTTCGCGGCCCGGCTGGACCTGGTCATGGCGCTCGATGGCAAAGCTGGCGAGCGGCCGCCCGGCCTGGAGAGCGGTGAACAGGCCTCTTACGAGGCTCAGGGCGGCGGGTCCCCGAGCGCGGCCGAGATCCGCGCCGACGCGCTCAGGACGCTGCAGGGCATGGTCGCCGGTCTCAACCGGGACAACTTCATCGTCAGGCAGAACCGGCGCGCCGTGGAGGCCTACAGCGCTCCAGAAGCTTGGGGCGCGCTCGACGAGCACAAGCGTCAGGAACTGCTATCCGAAATCGCGCCCCTGCCGTCGTCGCAGCGCCTGGGCACCGAGGAAGCCAAGCGCTTCGACCTGCTGATGTTCTCGCTGGAGCTGGCGCTTCTGCGCGGCTCCAAGCGCTTCCCCGACCTGCGCAAACAGCTGATCGAGATCGCCTCGGCGCTGGAGGAGCAGACCGGCATCCCGGCGATCGCCCAGCAAGCGATGCTGATCGAGGAGATCCAGACCGATCTGTGGTGGGAAGGCGTCACGGTCCCGCTGCTGGAGCTGGTCCGGCTGCGCCTGCGCGATCTCGTCCAGCACGTCGAGAAGGGCAAGAAGGCGATCGTCTATTCGGACTTCGCCGATGAGATCGGCGAGGGCGTCGAGCTCGAGCTGCCCCAGGTCGGCGAGGCCGACTTCGCACGCTTTAAGGCCAAGGCGCGCCACTTCCTTAGGAAGCACGAGGACCACATCGTGCTGCACAAGGTCCGCCATGGACGCCCGCTGACGCCGACGGACCTGGCCGAGCTCGAAAAGATGCTGCTCGACGCCGGGATCGGCGACGCGGCCGACATCACGCGTGCCAGGGAAACAAGCCAGGGCTTCGGCCGCTTCGTGCGCTCGCTGGTCGGGCTCGACCCGCAGGCCGTCAGCGCAGCCTTCAGCGAGTTCATTGCGCCCGGCACCGCGACAGCCGCTCAGATCGAGTTCATCGGCATGATCATCGAGCATCTGACCCACCAGGGCACGATGGACCCCAGTCTGCTCTACGCGCGGCCCTTCATCGACCTGGCGCCGACGGGGCCGGAGCAGGTATTTGACGAGCCGAGGGTCGGGAAGCTCTTCTCGACGATTCGTGAGCTGAACGAGAGTGCGGTTGCATGACGCTACGAGACATACCCCAGCCGACGGACGAGCTCGTGCCTGAGTCAACAGCACGGTCGAGCCTTGCGGAGGCTGTGCCCTTGATCGCCGAGGCTATCATCGGTCTGCTTCGGCAATACAAATCCGCACCAGCTGACGTCCGTGGCACGCTCGCTGCGATGCTTCGTTGGATGGCACGGGATCTCGAAAGGTATGTGGTGCCCGGTGTATCACGTGCCGCTCAAGCTCGCGCCGATGAACTGGAGCTGGGTGATCTATCCAAATTTCACTGGGGGCATCAGCGAGCCGCCATGAAGGATCCCACGCGTGAGATCTTTCATTGGGAGCACGTTGTCCCCGTTAGTGACATCGTGCAGGCATTGGTGGCGCTAGAAAACCCAATGCCGTCGACAATCGCTCCGATCCTTATGCGCGCCGAAATAGCCTGGATCCTCAAAAGCGAAGACAAGGTGCTGCGCAGGAGAGGCCGCCCAGATCCTCGCGCCGCATACGTCGCAGCCGGGATCGAGCTACTCGCCTGGTCGCAGAGCTCAAGCGATACGGAGGATCCCTCACAGCCGACGGTCTTATAGCTGCCCCGCCACAACCGCGGCGCGCCCGACACGATACGAACGTGTGACCGTTGCCGCCTCGGCCCTTGCTCCTTCATCCAAACGCTTGTTGCCGAGCGTCCGGCAATCAGCTATCCACCTCCCACGGATTGCGCCCGTAGCTCAGCTGGATAGAGCGTTGCCCTCCGAAGGCAAAGGTCACACGTTCGAATCGTGTCGGGCGCGCCATTTAACTCTCTGATGTTATTGGTGTTTCTGTTTCTGTTCGTGTTTTGGTGGCTTGGGCCTGCTCTGGGAATAGCCACGGGATAGCCACAGCACCGTTTCTGAAGCATTCCGTTTTTTGGCAACGGGACTAAGGCCCACATCCGACAGCAGGCCTTCGCACCTGCAGTGGGAATAGCGGAAGTGCAGAATTCCGTGCCCGTAGTATGAAATTCAGAAAGCCAGGCCCCGACAAGGGGCTGAGCCAGGCCCCCTATGGGGCCTAAACCGGATCAGTCTAAGGCCCTTGCGAGGGCCTACTGTCCTAGGTCATGCAGGGGCCTACATATCTAATTTTGGGGAGGCCCGATGTTCTCCGGGACGACGCCGTGAAGTTTGTCAAGCTACTGCCTTGGCTGCCTTGGCCTAAGCCGCCTTTGCCTCTGCGCGTCCGATGTGTTTGGCAGACCGAACGGCGGCGGCGTTCTCCGGTGGTGCCCATGCCTCACCTAGCGCCGTGACCCGGGTCCAGTGGTCTGCGCGCAGGGAGACTTCCCCCATCCCGCACGACAGATCGGCCATAGACGTAAGTCAGTTTTTGATAGCGGCTCGGGCTGTGGTACGCGGATGTGACGGCCGGCCACCCTACGTCAGCGGTGCCATCGGCGCACATGCCCTGGTTTTGCCATTCGGAGAGTGACCATCGCTTATGCAGAGGACCGGTATACCTCCCGTGCCCAGATCATTCGAACGTCGGCTCCGCATCCTGAAAATCGTCGTCGGCGCGACCCTGGCGGTCATGGGCTGCGGAACTGCGTCGGCGATGGAGTTCTCCGAGCATTTCAACGGCGCGACGCGTGTCGATGCCGAGAGCACGTGGATCTACGCGGACGGCGAGATCACCGACGAGACCCCAGCGAAGTTCGAGGAATTCCTGAAGACAGCCACGATCTGGAAGCGGCAGCGCATTGTTCTGAATTCGGGCGGCGGCAACGTCATCGGCGGCATCCGGTTAGGCGAGATCATCCGGAAGAACGGCTTTCGGACTGCGGTGTCGAAGACAGTCAAGACGGCCAACTTCTCTGAACCTTCACCCGGTATCTGTGCGAGCGCATGCGTCTTCGCATTGGCTGGCGGGATCGAGAGGGATGCGAGCGAAGGCAGCCGTGTCGGTGTCCATCAAATGGGTGTCGATTTCGTCCGGCTCTACGGTGACAAGCCGGTCTCGATCGAAGACCTGACGCAAAACTTCTCCATGCCTCAGAAAGCGCTCAGCTTGGTCCTGACGCACTTCATCTCGATGGGCATCGCCCCCTCGATCATCGAGATGATGAACGAGAAAAAGGCCGACGAAATGAAGTGGTTGACGATCGAGGAGATCCGTCGGGCCAACATCGCGTTCGCTCCGAACGCATTCGAAAAATGGCAGATTGAGGCCTACGGCAAGGGGGTCGTCGCGTTTGCCCGGTCGAAGGATGCTCGCAAGCAGCTAACGATCTTCTGCCGTGCGAAGGACACCCGGTTCACGCTGACTGCACGCGGAGCGCCTTACAGCACCGATTTCGTGAAGGACACCGCCAATTTCGAGGATATCCACGTCGCGGGGAAGACGATCCTTCGCAAGGACATCAAGCTGGAGGTCAAAGGCGACCTGCTGACCATCTCCGGTCCATGGACGGGTGAATTGGCTGCTACTGATGCGCGCGCCACGATGAGCCCGTTCGGAGTAGTCGGCACCATCCGCGACATCTACAGCCTCTATGGCTTCAACAACCAAGGCTTCGAGCAGAGCGTACGCTTGGCGGGACAGAACTGCATAGCGTGAACGTCGCGGGGCCAGGCCGCGTTGCCTTCATGCAGCCTCCTCAAGCAGGTTAGAGCGTGGGAGATGCGGCCCAGCTCCTTATGATAGCGATTCGTTTTTTCGCTGCTGGCGGGGCATGCTCTAGCCAGGCGATGGGGGCTAATCGGAATGGCTGGGACGGCTAATCCCGCGGCAGTGGCGACCGCGATGACGACGGCTGACTGGGCCCTGATCGTCTCGCTGTTTTCGTTCGCGGTGTCCCTGTCCGGGTTTGTCTGGGCGATCTGGTCGAAGTGGGTCCACCCGAAGGCCAGGGTGAAGGTCTCGATCGCGGTGATGCAGATCATCACCGACGAGCCGCCCGACACTTTCATCGGCTACTATGGCTATCGCCGGATCGCAGCGATGCTGCGTTCGTCAGGTTGGGCCGTGAACGTCAAACGTGTCGAGAGGATCTGGCGGTGCGAAGGGCTCAAGGTGCCTGCAAAGCAACCGAAGAAAGGCCGCTTATGGTTGAACGATGGATCCTGCATGCGGCTGCGACCGGAGCATCCCAATCATGTCTGGTCCTACGACTTTGTCGAGGATCGCACCCATGATGGCCGGAAGTTCCGCATGTTGAACGTGGTCGACGAGTTTACCCGCGAATGCATCGCGATCCGGATAGACCGGAAGCTCAAGTCCACCGATGTCATTGACGTCTTGTCGGACCTCTTCATCCTGCGCGGCGTGCCGGGGCATGTTCGTT
>NZ_FNUY01000017.1:0-82500 GCF_900108245.1 Allobosea lathyri | reverse complement strand
TTGCGCTCCGGCTTGGTCCGTTGGCTCGCCAATCCCAGACGAACCCGATGCCAGCAGGCGCGCCAGCCTCTCCATCACAACTGCACGCAGGAAGCCCCACCCCGCTTGACCGATCGGCCATCGCGTGTACCTTGGTATGACCAAGGTAGGATCAATGACGACCGAGATCGAAATCACGCGACTGGGGGAGAGCGGCGGCAAGGGCTTCGAGAAGGTGTTCGCCTTCTTGCGCGAACGGCTACTCGCCGGCTCGCTGCGCCCAGGCGACCGCCTCATTCCCGAACGCGATCTCGCAGCGCAGCTCGGCGTGAGCCGTCCGATCCTGCGCGAGGCGCTGCGCGCCCTGACCGTGCTCGGCGTCGTCGAAATACGCGACCGGATCGGCACCGTCGTGCGCCGGCCTGACGTCTCCGTCCTCAACGACTTCTTCACCTTCGCGCTCGCCCAGCAGGCGGACATCATCGACGACGTCATGCAGGCGCGCATCGCGATCGAGTGCCAGGCGATCCGGCTGGCGGCAGAGCGCGCCACGGTGGCCGATCTCGAAATCCTGCAGCGCGCTCTGGCCCGCATCGTCGAGACGATCGAAGACCCCGAGGCGGGCGGCATTGCCGATTTCGAATTCCATCGCGCCGTGGTGGCGGCGGGAAAATCCGAGACGCTGAACGTCCTCTATCAGTCGATGTCCGGCATTCTGCAGCGCTCGCATCGCGGGCGGCGCGATCTGCTCGAAGTCTTCGACACGATGAAGAGCTACCTGATCGACGACCATCGCCGGATCTTCGACGCCATCGTGGCGCGCGATCCCGAACACGCGGAGAGGGTTCTGCGCGACCATTTTGCGATCGGCGACGATTTTCGACGCCGCGCCGCGATCGGGGAAGGAGTGCGCCGCACCGCCTCCCCCTGACTTCCAATCAAAAGAGAAAAGACCATGGGACGAAACGATCAATTGGGTACCGTCGGCTTCATCGGCCTCGGCACCATGGGCCGCGAAATGGCCCTCAACCTGCTCAAGGCCGGCTATCGTGTATGCGTTTATGACGTCGTCGAGGCGGCTATTGCCGATCTCGTCGGGCACGGCGCGGAACCGGCATCGAGCCCGGCCGACGCCGGACGTGACGCCGACATCGCGATTGCGATGCTGCCCGATACACCTGAGGTCGAAGACGTCGTCTACGGCAAGGACGGGCTGCTGACATCTCCGCCGCGCGGACGCCTCTTCGTCGATATGAGCACGATCTCGCCGGTTGCGAGCCGGCGCATTCATGCCGATCTGGCAAATGTGGGCGTCGCCGCCATCGATGCGCCCGTCTCGGGCGGTCCTGTTGGCGCCAAGAATGCGGCCCTGTCGATCATGGCTGGCGGCGAGGCCGACGCTTTCGCCCGGGCAGAGCCCTTCTTCCGCGCCATGGGAACGACGATCACCCATGTCGGCGCGGCCGGCGCGGGCCAGACCGTCAAGCTCTGCAACCAGTTGATCTGCGGTATCAACATCCAGGCGATCTGCGAAGCCCTGGCGCTCGGACGCGCATCGGGTATCGATCTCGAGCAATTGCGCAACGTGCTTCTGGGCGGCTCGGCCGCATCCTGGATGCTCGACCGGCTCGGCCCCGCAATGATCGCGGGCGACACGGCCGCCGGTTTCCGCATCGACCTGATGCTGAAGGATCTGCGCCTCGTCCAGGAACAGGCCCTGTCCCTGTCTGTGCCCCTGCCCGCCACCGCGCTGGTGACGAACCAGTATGTCGAGGCGCGCGCGCATGGCGAAGGCACCAATGGCAATCAGGCGCTCTTCAAGGTCTACGACCGCATGACCAACCAGGCCGCGACCTGACGGCGAGGGGGCAGCGGAATGAAGCTCAACCTCGATTTCGGCGTCGTTCTGGAGCGCTGGCCGGCTTTCCTCGATGGCGCCGTGATGACGCTGCAGCTCGCGGTGATCGCCACCCTGCTCGGGGCAGCCATCGGCGCTGTCGGCGCTGTCTGCCGGCGCAGCCGGAACAGGCTCGCTGCGGGCATCAGCGACATCTATGTCGAGACCATCCGCAATACCCCGTTGCTCGTACAGATTTTCCTCGTCTATTTCGGCCTCGCAAGCATGGGGCTGAAATTCTCGGCCTTCACGGTCGCGGCGGTCGCGCTGACCATCAATGTCGGCGCCTACACGACCGAGATCATGCGCGCCGGCTTCGACTCGATTCCCCGCGGACAGATCGAGGCGGCCGAAGGGCTCGCGCTCTCGCGCCTGCAGATCTACTGGCATGTCGTGCTCTGGCCGGCCGTCGAGCGGGTCTATCCGGCGCTGACCAGCCAGTTCGTGCTGCTGATGCTGGCGTCCTCGGTGACCTCGCAGATCTCGGCGGAGGAGTTGACCGCAGTCGCCAACTACATCCAGTCCGACACCTATCGCGCCTTCGAGACCTACATCCTCGTCGCGATCGCCTATATCGCCCTGTCGCTGATCATGCGCACCGGCTTCTGGGCCTTGGGTCTCGTCCTGTTCCCGCGCCGCCGGCGCCTCGGCACACCGCTGTGAAGGTGCTGTGATGGGCGGCTCTCTGAACGCAAACCATCTGATGTTCCTCGGCCAGGGTGCGCTCTGGACGATCGGACTATCCCTGATCGCGCTGATCGGCGGCGGACTTGCCGGCGCGGTCATCGCGCTCTGCCGGGTCTCGCCGAGCCGCTTCGTACGACTGCTCAGCGGCGCCTATGTCCAGCTGATCCAGGGCACGCCGCTGCTGGTCATCATGTTCCTGACCTATTTCGGCCTGCCGACCCTCGGTTTCTCGGTCTCGCCGCTCGCGGCAGCCAGCGCATCGCTGACGGTCTATGTCGGCGCCTATCTCGGCGAGATCTGGCGCGGCTGCATCCAGTCGGTGCCGCGCCAGCAATGGGAGGCGGCGGAAGGCCTGGCGCTCAGCCGCACGCAACGGATGATCAAAGTGATCCTGCCGCAGGCGGTCCGGATCGCCACGCCGCCGACGGTCGGGTTCATGGTGCAGATCATCAAGAACACCTCGCTGGCCTCTGTCGTCGGCTTCGTCGAGCTCGCCCGTTCCGGGCAGATCATCAACAATTCGCTGTTCGAGCCGCTGCTGATCTACGCGATCATCGCGGTCATCTATTTCGCGCTCTGTTTTCCGATCTCCCGCCTCAGCCGCAAGCTCGAGCAGCGGGGCGGCCCGGCGCGGCCAAAGATCCTGGCGGTCTGATATGCAGGAGACATCCGACATGCCGACACAAGAGCCGATCGTTGCGTTGCGCGGCGTTCACAAGAGCTTCGGCGCGCTCAAGGTGCTCGATGGCGTCGATTTCGAAGTCCAGCGCGGCAATGTGCTGGTGATCATCGGCCGAAGCGGATCGGGCAAGAGCACCGCCTTGCGCTGCATCGACCGGTTCGAGACGATCGACCAAGGCGAGATCGTGGTCTGCGGCCATCGCGTCCACGATCCCAGGCTCAACCTGCGCGCGCTGCGCCAGGACATTGGCATCGTCTTCCAGAGCTACAATCTCTTCCCGCATCTGACGCTGGAGGAGAACATCATCCTCGCGCCCTGTTCGGTGAAGGGCGTCTCCAAGAAGCAGGCCAGGGAGCAGGCGCGGCTCGCGCTCGCCCAGGTCGGGCTCGAGGACAAGCTGCATCAATATCCCGAACAGCTCTCCGGCGGCCAGCAGCAGCGGGGCGCGATCGCGCGCTCGCTCGCCATGCAGCCGAAGGTGATGCTGTTCGACGAGGTGACCTCGGCGCTGGATCCGGAACTGACCGGCGAAGTGCTCAAGGTCATCGAAGCGCTCGCTGCGGACGGCATGACCATGGTGATGGTCACGCACGAGATGGGATTTGCCAGGAGCATCGCCGACACGGTGGTGTTCATGCATCGCGGCAAGGTCCACGAGACCGGCCCCGCATCGATCCTTTCGGCGCCAGCGACCCCGGAGCTCGCTCAGTTCGTCGGCGCCGGATTCTGACCAACCAAACAAAGAAACCAGGGAGAGAAAACCATGATCGCAAAACGCCAGTCGCTTCTCGTCGCCTTCGCCGCCACCTGCCTCGTCTTCAGCGCAACGGCTTCGCGCGCCGACCTTCTCGACGATGTCATGAAGGCCAAGAAGATCCGCATCGCGACCGATCTCGCCATTCCGCCATCGGGCATGGTCGACGGCAATCTCAAGCCGACAGGTTCCGACGTGGAGACCGCCCAGCTTCTCGCCAAGGACTGGGGTCTCGAACTCGAATTCATCCAGACGACCGGCGCGACCCGCATTCCCAACGTCCAGACCAACAAGGCCGACATCATCATCTCGACGCTGTCGGTCACGCCCGAGCGCGCCAAGGTCATCGACTTCAGCAAGGCCTATGCCGCGCTGCAGTCCGTCGTCGGCTGCCTGAAGTCGCTCGACGTCAAGGACTGGCCCGATCTCAAGGGCAAGACGATCGCGGTCTCCCGCGGCACGACGCAGGACACGACCCTGACCAATATGAAGGAGCGTGAATTGAAGATCTCGCGCTATGATGACGACGCTACGATGGTGACGGCGGCGATCTCCGGACAGGCCGATTGCGTCGCCACCTCCGCGACCATCGTCAATCAGGTCGGCGTCAAGAACCCGGCGCGTATCTTCGAGCCGAAGGTCACGATCACCAATTTCGATCTCGCCGTCGGCGTCCGCCAAGGCGAGCCCAAGATGATCGAAAAGCTGAACGAGTGGATCGCCACCAACCTCAAGAACGGCAAGCTGAACGAGATCTACAAGAAGTTCCACGGCAGCGAGCTGCCGGCCGCCATGCGCAGCTGAAGCCATCAATCTCGGCGGCGCCCTGCCGGGCGCCGCTTCTTCACCGATAAGAACCGAAAGGACGTCACATGCGCCTCGTCATTGGATCCGACCATGCGGGCTGGAGTTTGAAGAACACCGTGATGGAGCACGCCCGCAGTCTGGGCCACGAGGTCCTGGACGCTGGCTCATATGACGACAAGCCGGTCGATTTCCCCGATATCGCCAGGGAGGTCACCAGCAAGGTCACCTCGGGCGAGGTCCAGCGCGGCATCATGGTCTGCGGAACCGGCGTCGGCGCGTCGATCGCGGCCAACAAGGTCAAGGGCATCCGCGCAGCCGTGTGCCATGATGTGCATTCCGCGCATCAGTCGGTCGAGCATGACGATGTCAACGTGATGTGCATCGGCGCGCAGATCGTCGGCCCCTGGCTGGCGAAGGATCTGATCACCTCCTATCTCGCGGCGGAGTTCTCAACCGACGAGGATTGCCGTCGCCGCGTCGAGAAGCTCCACGCGATGGAGGCCAATAGCTGAGCCCGAAAGGCTTTGCCCTTCGCAAAAAAAGGGAGGCTTGCGCCTCCCTTTTCCATTTGGAATCGAATGACGGGCCCGATCCCGCCGATTTCACCTGATCGGCGGCGCATAGTGCAGGCCGCCATCCTTCCACGAGGCATTGAGCCCGCGCTGGATCTTCAGGGGGCTGTCCTTGCCGATATTGCGGTCGAATACCTCCGCATAGGAGCCGACCTTCTGAACGATGCTCAAGGCCCATTCGTTCGGGAGGCCAAGCGCAGCGCCGAGCTTGCCCTCCTTGCCGACCAGCCGCAGGACGTTGGGATTGACGGTCGAACCGGCGATCTGGTCGACATTGGCCGAGGTCAGCCCAAGCTCTTCGGCGGCGTGCAGCACATGGACCGACCATCTGACGACGTTGAACCATTGGTCGTCGCCCTGCCGCACCGACGGGCCGAGCGGCTCCTTCGACAGCGTCTCGGCGAGAACGCTGTGTTTGGCCGGCTCCGTCAGCTTCGAGCGAAACGCGTAGAGCACCGAACGGTCGGAGCTGAACGCATCGCAGCGACCGGACTGGTAGGCCTGCGCGGCCTCCTCCTGCGTCGAGAAGGCGACGATCTCGTTCTTGATCCCGTTGATGCGGAAGAAGTCGGTGAGGTTGAGTTCCGTCGTCGACCCCTGATTGGTGCAGATCGTCGCGCCGTTGAGCTCCTTGGCTGTCTGGATGTCGCCGGAGCGCACCATGATGCCCTGCCCGTCATAATAGTTCACGCCGGCAAAGAGGATGCCGTTGGTGGCCTCGCGGCCCAGAGTCCAGGTCGTGGTGTTCAGGAGGATGTCCACCTCGCCGGTCTGCAACGCCGTGAAGCGCGCCACCGGGCTCAAGGGGACGATCGAGATCTTCTCAGGATCGCCGAAGACGGCCGATGCCACCGCCCGGCAGATATCGACATCGAGTCCGCGATACCGGCCGTTGCTGTCGGGAATCGAGAAGCCCGGCGTGCCCACCGTCGAGCTGCATTTGACGGTGCCGCGCTTGACCACGCTCTCCAGCGTCGTCGCTCCTGCGAGATGGGAGCCCGCAAGGCAGGCCATCGCCACCAGTCCCAATATCGTTTTCATAAGAGTCCTCCTCCTGCGCTTTGAGCGCGCTTCTTCGTCCGCCTGAAGGGCGGCCTCTCGCTGTGACGCTTCGGTCAATGCTGGGTTTTGCGTTCGGAACGCTGCAAACGCTGATCGGCGCTGAAAGGCTGCAAGCGCCCTCAGCAGGCCTGCATCATGCTTTGTAGATCGGCTCTTCGAGATCGAGGATGCGCCGGACTGAAGCCAGATGCAGGCGCCCCGACTCCGCATCCCCCTCGCGCATCTGGCGGTAGGCTGCCTCGGCGATGGCGGGGTCGACGGGGCGAACCTCGCGGCCGGTCGAAAGCGCGATCGTCTGCACCTCGCAGGCGCGTTCCAGATAATAGAGATCGTCCCAGGCCTCGGCGATCGTCGGGCCGAGCACCATGACACCATGATGCTTCATGAAGATGATATCGGCCTCACCGATGGCGGCTGCGATGCGATCGCCTTCGCGTTCGTCGAGCGCCAGGCCGTTATAGTCGTGATCGAAGGCCGTGCGCCCGTAGAACTTCAGCGCCGTCTGGCCGGCGAAGATCAGCGGATCGCCTTCCGTCATCGAGAGCGCTGTGGCGTAGGGCATGTGCGTATGGAAGGCGACGCGGGCGCGCGGCACGTTCTTGTGGACGCGAGCGTGGATATAGAAGGCCGTCGCTTCGGGCTGCCCGTCGCCGGAAACGACATTGCCGTGAAAATCGCAGATCAGCAGCTGCGATGCCGTCAATTCGCGAAAGGCATAGCCATAGGGATTGACCAGGAAGAGATCGTCATAGCCGGGAACGAGCGCCGAGAAATGGTTGCAGATGCCCTCCTCCAGCCCATATCGCGCCGCCATCCGGAAGCAGGCCGCGAGATCGCAGCGGGCCTCGTATACGGCTTCGCCATCCAGCGCGGGCTGGTTGCCCCCCGCCGTGACGGGTGCTGCTGCGGAGCTGGCATTGAGCGAATGGGCCATGGGCAATTTTCCCGTGATCGGACGATGAGTTTACGAGATGGGCAGCCGTTGACGCGCGATCGCGGCATGGAACCGCGCACCGAATATCAGGCCATCGTCGTCGAAGTCATAGGTCGGATTGTGAAGCGGAGAAGAGTTCTCGCCATTGCCGACGAATGAGAAACAGCCCGGCACATGCTCCAGGAAGCGGGCAAAATCCTCCGAGCCGGTCATCGGCTCGCGGGCCGTCGCGACCGCATCGTCACCGAAGACGCTGCGCGCGGCGACAAAAGCGTCCTGAACCAGACTCTCGTCATTCAACAACGGCACGAACTCGCGCGTGTAGGTCATCTCGGCAGTGACGTTGTAAGCAAGAGCCGTACCCGCCGCGATGATGCCCATCTGCTCCTCGATCTTCGCGCTGATCTCCGGGCGGAAGCTGCGGGCGTCGCCGAGGATGCGAGCAAGACCCGGCAGGGCGTTGCGGGTGCCATCGGTCAACAGTTCGGTCACCGAGACGACGCCGATATCCGTCGGGCTCAGCCGGCGCGAGACGATGCTCTGGAGATTGGTGACGAGCGCGCAGGCCGCAACCAGCACCTCATTGCCCATTTGCGGGCGCGCCGCATGGCCGCCGACGCCCTTGAGCACGATCTCGAAATTGTCCTCGGCCGACATGATCGGCCCCGCTTTGGTCTGGAACCGCCCGACGGCCATTCCAGGCTGGTTGTGCAGCCCGAAGATTTCCTCGAACGGATAGCGTTCGAGCAATCCGTCGGCGAGCATGGCGAGCGCGCCCTTGCCCCATTCCTCCGCCGGTTGGAAAATGAAGCGCACGGTGCCGTCGAACCCGCCTTCCTTCGCCAGCATTTTCGCAGCTCCGAGCAGCATCACCGTGTGCCCGTCATGCCCGCAGGCATGCATGACGCCAGGCGTCTGCGAACGATGCGCATGATCGCCCTGCTCCGTGATGCGCAGCGCGTCCATATCGGCCCGCAATGCGATCGCCCGGTTGCCCGTGCCGCATGTCAGCGTGCCGACGACACCGGTGCCCCCGATGCCTTCCGCGATATCGGTCAGGCCGAACTCGCGCAGCTTGGCGGCAACGAACGCAGCCGTCTGTTTCTCCTCAAACCCATGCTCGGGCGCGGCATGCAGCCGGCGGCGCCAACCGGTCATCTCGGCCTGGAGAGCGTCGTGATCGAATTCGGCCATCTTCGACATCCTCATACCCGCGCCTGAGGCGTGACCGACCGCACCGCGTCGGGTGTCAGCCCCACAAGCGCCTCGTACTGAACCGGGTCTGTCGCCCCCTCGGTGTTGATCACAAGCACGCGCGACGATCCATCGAGCCCCAATGCCCCTGCGATGGCGGGATCGGCCATGGCGCGCATGAGCCCGGCCAGACCGGCAACGCCACTCTCGCCGCCGACGATCGCCGGGTCTCCCCCGGTGGGGCGGGCAAGGCGGTTCATCATTGCGACGGCATCCGCATCCTCGACCGTCATGAACGCATCGGCGACCCGGGACAGCACGCGCCAGGCAATGGGAGACGGCTCGTAGCATTCCAGCATCGCCATCACCGTGGGCTCGCCATGGGCCACCTTGATCGGCCGGCCGGCGCGGGCGGCCTCGAAGATACAGGCGGCCCGGGCGGGGTCGACCACCGTGAAGACCGGCCGATCCTCGCCCAGGACGAGCGCCAGATGCGCCGCGACCGCCGCCGCGATTCCGCCGACACCCGCTTGAACGAAGACATGCGTCGGAGCCGACAGCAGCTGCTTCAATGCCTCGCGCACGATGGCGGTGTAACCCTGCATCACCAGGCCCGGGACGCGCTCATAGCCGGGCCATGACGTGTCGGAGACGACGATCCAGCCGTTCTCTCCGGCCATACGGGCCGCTTCGACGATGGAATCGTCATAGGTTCCGGCAACGCGCACGATCTGCGCTCCGAAGCGTGCAATCGCGGCAATCCGTTCCTCACTGACGCCGCCATGGACGATGATCGCAGCTTTCGCGCCAACAAGCTGCGCGCCCTGGGCAACCGAGCGGCCGTGATTGCCATCCGTCGCGCATGCGAATGTCATGCTTGCTACGAGCGCGCGAACCTCGGGCAGGAGAAACGCATCGTCGCCCAAACTCCGGCCAAGCTGCGCCTCCGCGGCCTCCAGAACCAGCCTGGTCACGGCATAGCCTCCGCCCAGCGCCTTGAAGCTGCCGAGGCCGAGACGATGCCCCTCGTCCTTCACATGGAGCGTGCCGATGCCGAATTCCGACGCCAGCCCCGGCAAGCCATGGAGCGGCGTCGCCGCGTGGTCGACCCGTTGCGCAAGATGCCGCTCAATCGCATCGGCGCCGGCGGAACCGAGCGTGTCGGCATCGACGGGGTCCAGCGCAGTGCGGTAGTCGGCGTGCTTGTTGAGCAGGAACATCGCGGCCTCGGCAGAATTCGATGCCGCAACGATATGGCCAGCGCCGCGAAAAAGGCGCTGCAATTTAAGGCCCTGGATGCAAGTTTGTTTCGTCGGGGCTCAGTCCCGCGTCAGCAGATCGCTCATCGCCATCAGCGCGGTCGCGTAACCGCGCGCGCCCAGCCCGGCCATGACAGCCGTCACGACAGGCGAGACAAGCGACTTGTGATAGATCGCCTCGCGCTTGTGGACGTTGGAGATATGGAACTCGATGATCGGCCCCTCGAACATCTTGAGCGCATCCATGAGCGCGACGGATGTGAAGGTGAGGCCGGCGGGATTGATGATGATGCCGTCGCCTTCGTCGATCGCCTCATGAATCCATTCGATGAGCTCATATTCGCGGTTGGACTGGCGAAAGACGACCCCTCGATCGGGCAGCGTGGCGTGGCAGAGGGCCTCGACCTCGGCCAGCGTCGTATGCCCATAGATTTCCGGCTGGCGACGGCCGAGGCGGTTCAGATTGGGGCCGTTCAGAACGTAGATCGGCTTCTTCATGGGCAGGCTCCGCGGCACGGCTCGATGATGGCCGTTAGCCGGATATGATTGCGTCCCGTTGCACCGCCGTGCTGGCGACGCAACGGGACGGACTCATCAGGTAACGGTGAAGGGAATGTTTTCGAGGCTGTCGGGGAATTTGTGCACCGGCACCTTCATCCACTTGTCGTAGACCTTCTGCAGCTCGCCATTGGCCCTGATCTTGTCGATGAACAGGTTGAGCGCCGCGTTGATCTCCTTCTCTCCCAGCCGCGTGCAGGCGCCGTTGTAGAGGTTCTGGAATTCGAGCTTGTTCTCGAAGACGCCGGGGCGGGCCTGCTCGATCCGCTGCAGATAGAAGATATTGCCGCCAAGGGCCTGCACCTGACCCGACACGAGCGCCTGGATGCTCGGCGCATCGCCGTCATAACGACGGATGGTCGTATTGGCCGGCGCGTTCTTGGTGACCTGCGTGTCCTGCGCCGCGCCCTTGGCCACGCCGATGGTGTAACGACCCATATCTTCGTTGGTCTTGATGCTCTCCGCCTTCGGGCCGATCAGCACGATGGTGTTGGCGACATAGGGCTTGCTGAACTGGACCGCCTTCGCGCGCTCGGGCAGCATCGCCATCGTCGCGAAGAGCAGGTCGACGCGCCCCGTCGTCAGCGCGGGAATGCGGTTATTGACCTCGAGCGGCATGAACTCCACGGGAACGCCGAGTTCCTTGCCGAAAAGCTCAGCGATATCCGCGTCGAGCCCTTCCTGCTTGCCGGCGCTGTTGACGAAACCCCAGGGTGGGTTGTCGCCCTGAATTCCGACGACGATCTTCCCCTTCTTCTTGATCTCGTCGGGCGTGATCGCGAGCGCAGGCCGCGTCACGATCGCGGGCGCGGCCAACAGCGCCGCCCCTCCCAGAAGCACGTCGCGTCGCAGCAGTTTCGGTCCAGTCATCGTCATGTCCTCCCTGAATGGCGCGGATTGGACAATCGATGGTCTGCCCGGATCCGCCTTGCTCCCGATCTCGGCCGGGTCGCGTCGACGGCAATCTCTCACCGCCTCACGCTAAAATCAACTGACAAAATAGAAAACATCAGTTATATCCTGAATGACATGATCAACCGCTTTGACCCACGGCTGAAGGCGATACGCGCCTGGCCGAGGACTGCGATTCCACACTGAGCATGCGCATGACCGAGCTTGCCGCCCCCGCCTATGAGCCTGATGCCGGAACGGCCGGAGAGCAGGCCTATGACCGCATCCGGAAGGACATCGTCTTCGGGCGTTTGCCGCCGGGGCATCGCCTCAAGCTCGAGAAGCTGCGGGCCGATTACGGCGTCGGCATCAGCACCTTGCGCGAGATTCTCAGCCGCCTGGCGCCGGAGTGCCTAGTCGTCGCGGAAGGGCAGCGCGGCTTCCAGGTCGCGCCCTGTTCGGCGCTCGACCTCAAGGATATCGCGTCGCTGCGCCTCATGCTCGAAAGCCATGCCATGGCCCAGTCTTTTCAGGCCGGCGACATGGAGTGGGAAGGCCGCGTCGTCGCAGCGCACCACAAGCTTGCGCGCATGGAAGCGGAATTGCTGGCCGGCGACCGATCGAACACCGAACCCTGGAAACGCTACGATTGGGAGTTCCATCAGGCCCTGGTTTCAGCCTGTGGGTCGCGCGCGCTGCTGGACCTGCATTCGGGCGTCTACGACCGCTACCTTCGCTATCAGATGGTCTTCGTGATCTTCCGGGGAGAGGTCGCGGCCGATGAGCACAAGGCTCTGCTCGCCGCGGCGCTGAAGCGGGATGCCGCGAAGGCCCAAGAGATTTTGAGCCGGCACATCATGGGCTGCGTCGACTTCGCGCTGGCGCGAGGAACCCTAGCCTAACCTGATGCGCCAAAACGCCCCGCCGCAGTCGGATGTCAGTAGGCGATGCGCGCAACCGCGCGCAGCTCATCAGCAGTCGTAGTAGGAAGCCCGAAGAACTCCAGATAGGCCGGGATCTGCTCGAAAAGCATGTCCGTGCCAATCTGAAAGTCGCACCCGCGCGCCCGGGCGGCGGCGAGGAAAGGCGTGATTTCCTGTTTCATCACGACCTCGCCGACGAAGGTGGAAGGAGCAATGCGCTCCACATCCATCGGCAGCGGGTCGCCGTCCTTCATTCCCAGCGGCGTCGCGTTGACGACGATGTCATAGCCGGCGGGGTCGTTCGATCCCACGGTGACCGTCAGCGCCGGATAATGCGTTCGCAAGCGCTCGCCGAGCGCTTCGGCGAGAGGGGCGTGAGCGTCGAACAGCGCGAGTTCCGACACGCCTGCCTTTGCCAGCGAGGCGGCGATCGCCGCTCCGACGCCACCCGCACCAACGACCAGGACGCGGGCGCCGGCCAGCGTCCGGCCTTTGCGCAGCACGCCGCGGACAAAGCCCTCTCCGTCGAACATGTCGCCGACCAGCGTGCCCCCCGGCCCCAGGCGGATGGCGTTGCAGGAACCGGCGATCTCAGCGGTCGTCAGCACCTCGTCGAGCAACGCGATCGTCGTGACCTTGTGCGGCATGGTCACGAGCGCGCCATGGATATTGGACAGCCGGAAGACGAGCTTGAGGAATGCGGGATAGTCCTGCGCCTTGCAGCCCAGCGGTACGACGACGGCATCGATGCCATGCTTCTCGAAATAGGGATTGTAGATCATCGGCGCCCGGAAGGATTCGGTGGGGTAGCCGAGATGGGCGATGAGCTTGGTCGTGCCGCTGATCATGACGAATGTGCTTTCACGCCGCTACAGCCACGGGCTCGATCAGCGCCGCCACCCGTCGCAGACCCAGCGCATAGCCCTGCGTGCCGCAGCCGGCGATGACGCCATCGGCGCGCAGCGAGACATAGGAATGGTGCCGGAAGGCCTCGCGCTTGTGGACATTCGAGATGTGCACCTCGATGATCGCGCCTTCGAACGTGTTCAGCGCATCGAGGATCGCCACCGATGTGTGGGTGAAGGCCGCCGGATTGATGACGATGCCGCCCGCCTCCTCGCGGGCCGCGTGAATCCAGTCGATGATTTCGTATTCGCGATTGCTCTGGTGGAACTTGATCTCGAGCTCAAGCTCGCGCGCCAGCGTGCGGCATTCCGCCTCGACATCGGCGAGGGTGACGTGGCCGTAGATCTCCGGCTGGCGCTTGCCGAGCAGATTGAGATTGGGCCCGTTCAGGACATAGACGAGGCGGCTCATTGCAATATCCGATGCGATCGCGAGGTCAGTGCCGGTGCAGGATTTCACCAAGAAACTTCTTGGTGCGCTCGTGGCTGGGATTGCTGAAGAAGACCTCCGGCGGCGCCTCCTCGACGATCTCGCCACTGGCCATGAAGATGACCCGATCGGCCACCTGACGCGCGAAGCCCATTTCATGGGTGACGCAGATCATGGTCATGCCCTCCTCCGCGAGCGCGACCATGGTGTCGAGCACCTCCTTGACCATTTCGGGGTCGAGAGCGGAGGTCGGCTCGTCGAACAGCATCACTTTCGGGCCCATGCAGAGTGCGCGCGCGATGGCGACACGCTGTTGCTGGCCGCCTGAAAGCTGGGCCGGGTATTTCTCCGCCTGCTCGAGAATCTTCACCCGGTCGAGCAGACGCCGGGCGGTTGCCTCCGCCTTCGCCTTGCTCATTCGCAGCGAACGCATCGGCGCCAGCGTGCAGTTCTCCAAGACAGTCAGATGCGGGAACAGGTTGAAGTTCTGGAAGACCATGCCGACCTCGCGGCGCACCGCATCGATGGTGCCGGGATCGGAGCCCAGTGTGATGCCTTCGACGCGGATCGCGCCCTTCTGATAGATTTCGAGATGGTTGATGCAGCGGATCAGGGTCGACTTTCCCGACCCCGACGGCCCGCACAGGACGATCTTCTCGCCGGCACGAACCGCAAGGTTGATATCGGTCAGGGCCTTGAACTCGCCATACCATTTATCGACATGCTCCATGACGATCATGGGTGTCTCGGTTGCAGGGCTGGCGTGTTCAAGGCTGGTCATGACCGGGCTCCGTTTTTGGGGCGGATGGCGTCAGGAGACGGTGAAGGAAACGCCTTCGACACTCGCGGGGAATGTCGGCATCGGCACCTTGATCCACTTCGCGTAGATCTTGGCGAGTTCGCCATTCGCCACGATCTTGTCGATGAAGGCATTCGCCGCCGCGTTGATCTCCTTCTCGCCGAGCCGCGTGCAGGCGCCGTTGTAGAGCCGCGTGAATTCGAGCTTGTCCTCGAAGGTATCGGGCTTGGCCGCGTTGAGCCGCTGGACGTAGAACATGTTGCCGCCGACGGCCTGGACCTGGCCCGAGAGCAGCGCCTGGATCGTCGCCGCATCATCGTCGAAGCGGCGGATGGTCGTTCCCTCAGGCGCGTTCTTGGTGACCTGCGTGTCCTGGACGCTGGCGCGCGGCACGCCGATCGCAAGCTTGCCCATATCGGCATTCGCCTTGACCAAGGTTGCCTTGGGCGCGACCAGCGTGATGTAGTTGGCCACGTAGGGCTTCGAGAACTGCACCGCCTTGGCGCGCTCGGGCAGCATCGCCATGGTCGCAAACAGGATGTCGACGCGGCCCGCCGTCAGCGCCGGAATGCGGTTAGCCACCGCCAGCGGCACGAATTCCACGGTGACGCCGAGTTCCCTGGCGAAGAGCTCGCCGACATCGGCGTCCAGGCCCTCCTGCTTGCCGCTGGTGTTGACGAAGCCGAAGGGCGGGTTGTCGCCCTGGATGCCGATGACGAGCTTGCCCCTGCTCTTGATCTCGGCCGGCGTGATCGCCAGAGCGGGCCGGGTCAGGAGGGCGGGAGCCGCCAGCGCTGCGGAGGCTCCGAGCAGGACATGGCGACGGCTGAGTGTCGAATGCGTCATGGTGTTTCTCCCTTGGTTTTCTGGTTGGGTCAGGCTTTGTGGAGCGTGTCTGCCGGCGCCTCAGCGTGTGGCAGCGGCAAAGCGGCTTTCGAGATGCGCTCCGTACAGCGACAGCGGCCAGCACATGGCAAAGTAGAGAGCCCCGACGATGCCGAAGACGGTAAGCGGCTCGAAAATCTGGTTCGAGACGATGCTGCCGGCACGCGCGAGCTCGGTGAAGCCCACGATGGCCGCCAGCGATGTGCCCTTGATCAACTGCACGAGGAACCCGATCGTCGCCGGCAAGGAGATGCGCAGCGCCTGCGGCAGGATCACGTCTTTCATCCGCGAGACGTATTTCAGGCTCAGCGCCTTGGCGGCCTCGGTCTGGCCGCGCGGCACGGCCTCGATCGCGCCGCGCCAGATCTCACCGAGATAGGCGCTGGCATGCAGCGTGAAACCGATCGCGACCGCCACCCAGGCATCGAGCCTCAGGCCCATCAGCGCCAGCCCGTAATAGACGACGAAGAGCTGCATCAGCAGCGGCGTGCCCTGGAAAAGCGCGATATAGCCGGCCGTGACCCGCTCCAGCACCGGAATGCCGGAGGTCCGCGCCAGCGCGACGCCAAGCCCCGTGATGCCGCCGCAGGCGAACCCGATGGCCGACAGGAAGACCGTCCATTTCAGGCCGACGAGGAGGAAGATGAATTCGTTGAGACCCATGACGCGCTGACCTCACTTGACCGGGTAGCTGAAGTAGCGCGACTGGATCAGGCCGAAGATGCTCATCAGCAGCCATGACATGACGAGGTAGAACAGCGTCACCGCGCCATAGACCTCGAAGCTGCGGAAGCTGTCCGATTCGATGCGCTGGGCGACGGAAGTCAGCTCGTAGGCTGCGATCGCCGAGGCGACGCTCGTCGTCAGCGTGAGCAGGATGAATTGGCTGGTCAGCGATGGGTAGATCGCGCGCAAAGCCGGTTTCAGCACGATCAGGCGAAACACCTGGCTCTTGTGCAGCCCGAGCGCCAGACCGGCCTCGACCTGGCCCTTGCTGATCGACTGGACGCCACCGCGGATGATCTCGATCGCGTAGGCGCCGCCGTTGATGCCGAGCGCGATGATGGCGGTCGGCGTCGGATCGAGCCGAAGTCCCGCCAGCGGCAGCGCGAAATAGATGAAGAAGATCTGGACCAGGAAGGGTGTGTTGCGGATCAGCTCGACGAAGGCCTTGACGAGCCAGCGCACCGGCCGGATCGGCGAGTCCCTCAGGATAACGCCGCCGATGCCGATGATGATCGCCAGGACCATGCCGCCAACGGCAAGACCCAGCGTGCCCAGGCAGGCGGCTAGCAGGCTTGGAAGCCCGTTGATCACGGGCGTGAAATCAAGCGTGTAGTTCACGGCGTTTTCCCTGGAGCGGCCAACCTTCTCTATGGGTCGGTCCGGACGATGCGGTGCTTGCGCGTGCGCCTCTGCTCGGGCGCTTGGAGACTTTTCAGGTCGGCGGCACCGAGCTGGCGCCGCTTTCCCCTTCGCTTCACGTTCGTAATTGTACTAAATGGTTCAATTGATCAAGCGAAATTAACTGCCTGGTCCATTTACAGCAACACGCGACACGCTAGTGTGCCGGCAAACCGGAACGAACGCGCCATGAATCAGAGAGTGAGGCCCCCGCCGAAGGGACCGAAAGACCGGAAAATCGCGAGCTGGACGCAGGATCCCGAGGGCGTGCGTCGCGATATTCTTGCTGTCGCCCGCACCGAATTCGCCGAGAAGGGCCTGAGCGGCGCGCGGGTCGACGAAATCGCCGCCAAGACATCCAACAGCAAGCGGATGATCTACTACTATTTCGGCGACAAGGAGGGGCTCTATCGGGCGGTGCTGGAAGAGGCTTATGCCCGCATCCGAACCTTCGAGCGCAGCCTCGACCTCGGCACCCTGGCGCCGCGCGAAGCGATCGCGAGGCTGACGGCCTTCACCTTCGACTATCACGCCGACAACCCCGATTTCGTCCGGCTCGTGATGATAGAGAATATCCATCACGCCCGCCATCTCGCGACTTCGTCCCAGATCGGTTCGCTGAATCTCTCGGCAATCGCCATGATCGGCGAGATCTACGAGCGCGGTCTGGCGGAAGGCGTGTTTCGCGAGGGGCTCGACCCGATCGACATCCACCTGACGATCAGCGCGCTGAGCTTCTACAACGTCTCGAACCGGGCCAGCATCCGGCAGGTCTTCGGCCATGATATGGCTGCGCCGGACGCTCGCGCGCGACGTTGCGCAAGCGCGGTCGACACCTTGCTCCGGATGGTCTGCCGCTGAATCCACCTGTTGAAGCGCTCGCCTCACCGGCTTGACCCCGATCGTGCCAGATCGCGGATCGCAATGACCGTCATCGCGGCTTCGAACACGGCCTTCGCGTGTTCCTCCGCCGGCGCGCCCTGGTTGGGCACCTCGACGGAGAGCGCCACATCGACCGGGAGTTCGGCGAGCAGCTGTTGCAGGGGCAGGACGCCGTGGCCGGGAAGCCGGCGCCCGCCACGCGCTTCCTGGATGATCGCCTCGAATGAAACCGGTCGCGGAGATCCAGCGTCGCAGAGCTGAGCGCTCTTGATGAAGTAAGCAGGCATCGCCTGCAGATCCGCTGCGCTTCCTCCGCCGCGCGACAGGTGCAGCGCGTCGACGAGCACGCCGCCATTAGCCCTCTCTGCCTCCTTCACGACATTGGCCGCCTGCTGCACGGTCGCCACCTGTCGCCAGGGCATGTTTTCGATATCGACGCCCATGCCGAAGCCGGCCGCCAGGTCACAGAGGGCGGCGAAGTGACCGACGAGCCGGCCATGCTCGGGATCGTCGCCGCACACGCTCAACCGCGCGGCTCCGAGTTCGGCCGAGCTTTCCAGAATGGGCTCAAGGGCGGCCGGCTCGAAATTCGCGTCGATCACGACGAACTCGATGTCGTGAACCCGGAGGCCGGTCTGGGCCAGCAGCGTCCGCATTGACAGCATCTCTGCGCTACCGGGGCGGATCTCATAGAAGGGAGCGCCCGGAAAAGCCGGGTGCAACCGCAGGCCCACAGCGGAAAAGCCGATCCTTGCGGCCATTGCGAGGAATTCGAGCGGGTGCACCTCGATCGTGGTGAAATGAGCGATTCCGAGCGATGGCAGAGCTGATGGCAGAGCTGATGGCAGGGGCACGCTGCGCTCCATCGGCTCAGGGCTGCAACTGGCTGGCGAGGCGGGCGTGCAGATTGCTGCCTGTGCGCTGGATATGTTCGCGCAGCCTAGCGCAGGCATAGTCGGCGTCTCGCGCGACCGCACCCTGGGCGATCTCGCCGTGCTCGGCAGCGACATTGCGATCTCCGCCCTGCGCCACGAGGAAGATGCGGCGGTAGCGGTCGTTCAGATTGTGTAGCATGACGCAGGAATTCAGCAGCAGCGGCATGCCGCAGCCCGTGATCAGCGCGAGGTGGAAGTCACGATGAGCGTGCTCCCAGGCCTCCAGCGTCGCAGGCTCGCTTGCGATCCGCTCGGTTCGGTTGAGGCGGTGGAGCGCGCGCATGACGTCGCTCTCCCAGGCCAGATCGCCTTTCGCGATCGCGGATGAGAGCGCGAGGCTCTCGAACTCGACGCGGAGCTTGGTGATCTCGGCAAGATTGGACAGCGACACCGGCGCAACCGTGTAGCCCCGATTGTCGTGAAGCTCGACGAGCCCGACTGCGATCAGTCGCGCCAGCGCCTCGCGCAGCGGGCTGAGTGAAACATCGAGCCGGCGCCGCACACTATCCAGATTGATCTTGGTACCCGGAGCAAGCTCGCCCGACAGGATCGCCTCGCGCAGGCGGCCTACGAGGCGAGAGGCCTTGGTGTTCTTGAGATCAGCAGCGTCGCGCGTCGCGCCGCCGGTAGCCTGCAGGTCGTTAGACTCAGGCCCGGTAATACCCGCAGGGCGCGCCGAGGTGGACGGGGGATCGTTTGCGCTAAAGCTCATCGTCCCCTCCTCCGGCATCGCGTCGGCAACGGGCTTAGTGCATAGGATAATCGATTTTTTATGTCAATCAAGCATTACCCAGCTTTCTACGCAGGATGGAAGACAGTCACTTGTCGTGAGGATGGCGACGGAGAACTGGTAAGAAGATCGGAAGATCGTTGCAGTTTCTGAGATTTACGATGGACAGGGCTCATCCGACGCCGCAATCGGCCTATAGCCACCCGCCTGTCGATTGACATATAATCGATTATTAGACATGGAAGGGCTGGGAGGACGCCATGATCATCGAGAGCCATCAGGATGTGACGCGCGATGCGCTTGCCGTGATGCAGCGCACGAAAGACCCTCGCCAACGCGAAATCCTGACCTCGCTGGTCAGCCATCTCCACGCATTCGTCCGCGACATCCGTTTGACCGAAGCCGAGTTTCGCGACGCGACCGCGATTCTCAACGAGATCGGCAAACTCGCCAGCGACAGCCACAACGAGATGGTTTTGATGGCCGGTTCGCTGGGTGTCTCCTCGTTGGTCTGCCTGCTCAACAATGGCGATGGCGGCAACACCGAGACCTCGCAATCGCTGCTCGGGCCGTTCTGGCGGCTGAACGCCCCGCCCGTCGAGAATGGCGGCACGATCATCCGCTCGGATACACCAGGCGACCCGCTGCTCGTCACGGCTCTAGTCGTCGACAAGTCGGGCGCGCCGATCTCAGGCGCCGAGATCGACATCTGGCACGCATCGCCTGTCGGCCTCTATGAGAACCAGGATCCCGAGCAGGCCGAGATGAACCTGCGGGGCAAATTCACGACCGATTCAAACGGCCGCTTCTGGTTCTCGACGGTGAAGATGGTGGGTTATCCGATCCCGACCGACGGAGTCGTCGGCCGGCTGCTCGCCGCGCAGGATCGCCACCCCTACCGCCCGGCGCATCTGCACGCGCTGATCGTCAAACCCGGCTTCAAGGTGCTGATTTCGCAGGTCTACGACCCCCGCGACCCGCATATCGATTCAGACGTGCAATTCGGCGTCACGAAAGCACTGGTCGGCGACTATGTCCGCCACGACGAGCCGCACCCGACCGATCCGGGCATGGCCACGCCCTGGTACGCCCTCGACTACACCTATGTGATGGAGCCCGGCGAGACCGTCCTGCCGCGCCCGCCGATCAAGTGAAGCGCTCGCGCGCTCACGCTGCCAGGGAGTACCGCTATGTTGACCGATGCTGAGCGCCAGACGGCTGCCGATGCCTTGTTGCAGGCTGAGCGCACGCTCAAACCGATCCCGCAATTGAGCAAGACATATCCCCAGATCGAGCTGGAAGACGCCTATCGCATCCAGGGCCTGTGGGCGGATGCGCGGATCGCAAGCGGTGCACGCATGGTCGGGCACAAGATCGGCCTGACCTCGCGCGCCATGCAGATGGCCTCGAAGATCAGCGAGCCCGATTATGGCTGCATCCTCGATGACGCATTGTTCAACGACGGCGCCCAGATCAAGGCGAACCTCTTCATCAAGCCGCGTCTGGAGGTCGAGCTCGCTTTCATCATGGGCGAGGATCTCGAAGGACCGGGCAAGCGCATCTATGACGTGATGCGTGCGACCGAGATGGTCGTGCCCGCGCTGGAGATCATCGACTATCGCACCGAGGTGCCACGCGCGATCACCGATACGATCGCCGATAATGCAGCCTTCGGAGCGATTGTCGTCGGCGGCCGGCCGATCCGCCCGATGGATGTCGATATCCGCTGGGTTGGCGCGACCTTGTCGAAGAACGGTATCATCGAGGAATCGGGTGTCTCGGCCGCGATCATGGGCCATCCTGCCGCCGGCATCGCCTGGCTCGTCAACAAGCTCCATGTCGTTGGTGCGGGCCTGAAGAAGGGCCAGATCGTGCTCGCCGGCTCTTTCACGCGGCCTGTCGATATCGTTGCCGGTGACGTCATCCAGGCCGACTATGGCCCACTCGGCGCCATCGGCGTCTCTTTCACCTGAGGTCGCCATGGAACTCCCGCCGAACAACTTCAAGCGTGCGTTGAGCGAGCGCCGCCATCAGCTCGGCCTGTGGTGCAGCCTGCCGGGCGCCTATGCGGCCGAAGCCGTCGCTGGATCGGGCTTCGACTGGCTGCTGTTCGACACTGAACACTCTCCCGGCGATCCGCTGACGGTGCTCGCACAGTTACAAGCCGTAGCGCCATATCCGGTTTCGGCCGTGGTCCGTCCGGCCAGCAACGATGCCGTGCTGATCAAACGCCTCCTCGACTTCGGCGCCCAGACGCTGCTGATCCCGTACGTCCAGAATGCCGAGGAGGCGAAGGCCGCTGTTTCCGCGATGCGCTATCCGCCTGGCGGCATCCGTGGCGTCTCGGGCGTGACGCGCGCCACCCGTTTCGGCCGGGTCCCGAACTACGGCATGCGGGCAGAGGAGGAACTTTGCCTGCTCGTGCAGATCGAGACGCAGGAAGCGCTGGATAACCTCGAGTCCATTGCCTCGGTCGAGGGTGTCGATGGCGTCTTCATTGGGCCGGCCGATCTGGCAGCGAGCCTCGGTCATGTCGGAGATCCCGGTCACCCCAAGGTCAAGGCACTGATCGAGGAGGCGATTGCCCGGATCGGAGCCTGCGGGAAGCCCGCCGGCATCCTCACGCCGGACAACGCCTTCGCCGCCCGATGTATCGAGCTCGGCACGCTGTTCACGGCCGTCGGCGTCGATGCCGCGATGCTGGTCAAGGCAACGGAGGCGCTGGCGCGACAATT
Source organism: Allobosea lathyri (assembly GCF_900108245.1). Lineage (GTDB taxonomy): Bacteria > Pseudomonadota > Alphaproteobacteria > Rhizobiales > Beijerinckiaceae > Allobosea > Allobosea lathyri. Next base: position 60,596 of record NZ_FNUY01000017.1, on the reverse strand, counting down.
CGTGCGGGCGTGAGATCGCCGTAGAGTTAGACAGAGGCAGCGCGAAGCTTCCACTGACAATCGAGTCCCCCCAGGCCTATCCTGGGCGAGCCTCATCGGGCCCCCAATCGGCGGCCTCGACGCGTGTCAAGCCGATATCATTCAGCGTATGCTCGTCGAGCGGCGCGAAATGAATATGGTCCTGCCGCCCCCTGATTGCTTGCGCCAGCCACGGGCGCAAGGCCCGAGTCGCGAGCGCCAACCGAGCAAGAAACGGACATTCGCCCCTGCGTTCGGCAGTCATGGTCTCGTGCAGCGGTTCGAGAGCTGTTAGTTTCAGTGGCGTGGGATGACCGTTTAGAGCACTTTGCACGGCGAAACTCCCTGTTTGGATCGTCTCACTCGGCGAATGCGGACTGCAAACGCGGCGGCCGATCGGATCGGGTTTCTGAGCCGTCTCTGCTTCCTGTTCTGTGCGCTACCTCACGTAAGCTTCGCCATGCGCCGTCTAAACCCGGATGTGGAGGCCAGTGAATGCAAAGCGGCCCTCATCGTATCGTCCAGCTTCTGTCGGCAAACCCGTTCTTTGCGGGGCTTGCACAGGATGCGCTTGCGAAGATCGCCGGCATCTGCCGGGAGCATCACCTAGCGGCGCGTGAGGTGTTGTTCCTGAAGGGGGACGTCAGCAACGGGCTGTACGCTATTCGGCGTGGCCAGATTCGCATCGGAACAACCGATGATAGCGGTCAGCAGATGACGATGAACCTTCTGGGAGGCGGGGATGTCTTCGGCGAAATCGCGCTGCTCGATGGCCGCTCGCGAACGGCCGACGCCGTCGCGATGGAGGACACCGACATGTTTTTCCTGCCGCGGCACGACTTCCTGAAGCTGCTGGGTAGCGAGCCCTCGATCGCGCTTCAACTGATCGAACTGCTCTGCGCCCGGCTGCGCGATGTGATCGATCGCATGGAGGAAAAGGTCTTCCTGCCCGCCGAGACACGGCTGGCGCGGCGCATCCTCATGCTTGCTACCGACTACGGCGCCGAGGTCCACACTTCGCAGGAGGAGTTGGCCTCGTTGACCGGCGTTACCCGTGAAACGGTGAACCGCCAGCTTCAATGCTGGAAGCGGGTCGGCTTTCTCTCGCTTGGGCGAGGCCGGCTGCTGATCCATGATCTCGACGACTTTCGGCGGCTGGCGAAGATCGGGACAATGTGAATACCAAGCGCGCGAGGCATGTCATGCCCACCTTCGGACGTTGGATCGCCTCAAGCGCCGCACTTGTGCTGGTGTCCGGTTTGAGTGCCGCCTGATGGATCTCGCGAAGACACATGGGGCCATGCTTGCCGTTTCCGCGGAGTTCCTGGCCGCGCGCGGCGAAAGCGCAGGGCGGCACCGAGAGCCGGATGAGGTCCGCACCGTCGAAATCCGCGGAAGGCGCAAATCCATGTCCGTCGCCTTCTGGTCGACGAGCCCGCTTTGATCCCAGGCCATTTTGCTGGCGTTCGCCCAATCTTTTGGCAGCTGGATCGAGCTGTAGACGGGTAGACCAAACGTGGCTCTCGTGCCAACATTCGATGAAGCTTAAGCCTTTGCCGACGGTCCCGTGCAGTAACGACGGTGATCGACCGAGTTTAGCCGCGAGGGCTTCGTAGCGAAGATGCAACGCCATCTGACCGCCATTCTCGCAGCCGACGTGGTCGGATACGTGCGCCTCAGCGAAGCCGCCGAGGAAGAGACGCATCACCGTCTGACAAGTCTGCGCGCCAGCCTGATCGATCCATGCGTTCTTGAGTATAGCGGGCGGGTCGTCAAGAACACGGGCGACGGGTTTCTGGCGACATTTGATAGCGCGCCGGCCGCGACCAGCTGTGCACTGTCGCTGCAACGCGCTCTTGCCGCAAGCACGGCCGAACAACCCGCGAGCATGCGCATTGCGTTTCGCATGAGCGTCAATCTCGCCAACGTCATCGTCGAAAATGACGACATTTTCGGCGATGGCGTCAATGTGGCCGCGAGGCTGCAATCCTATGCCGAACCCGGCGAGGTCATCGTGTCGGAGGTCGTGTTCGGCCAGGTCGATGACGCGACCAAGTCGCTCGGCTTCGACATGGGCGAGCTGCACCTTCGCAACCACGCCAAACCCGTGCACGTTTATGCCCTTCGAGCCCTGCCCTTGACGGCGCCGTCCCGCAGGTTGGGCGAGAATCTTGCCGGCTCCGAGGCCAGGGCGTCGATCGCCGTGCTGCCGTTCCGCATGAACGGCGCGGGCTCCGACAGGAACCACGTCGCCGATGGCGTGGTCGATTCCATCATCCATTCGCTGTCGAGCCTCAAGGACCTGTTCGTGATCTCGCGTGGGTCGACCCTGGCCTATGGCAGGCGCCGGACCGATCCGAGCGTGATCGGGCGCAAGCTGGGCGTGCGCTACGTCATGGACGGCGCCGTCTGGCTCTCCGAAGGGCGCGTCCGGATCAGCACCGAACTGATCGCCAACGAGAACGGCGCCGTCGTCAGCGCCGACCATTACGACGGCACGACGAGCGAGCTGTTCGAATTGCAGGACCGCATCTCCCTGAAGCTCGTGAAGATGATCGCCCCGCATCTGCGCGAGCGCGAGTTGCGCCGGGCCTTGCGCAAGCACCCCCAGAGCATGACGGGCTACGATCTGCTGCTGCAGGCGCTCGACCTTCTCTACAAGATGGATGCCGACAGTTTCGCGCGCGCCCGGGGGTTGCTGCAGCAGGCGATGGTGCTCGATCCGTCCTACGCCCCGCCCTTCACTTACGCTGCGTTATGGCACGTGTTCCGTGTCGGTGAGTTTGGATCGCCCGACCCGGAGGGGGATGCGAAGGCGGCAGCCGACCGGGCACTGGCGGCGATCGAGCGCGACGGCAACGATGCGCTGGCCCTCGCCATCTACGGCCATGTCCAGGGCTATCTCCTGCGCGATACCGTCACCGCCCAACGCTTCCTCGATCGGGCGATCGAGGCGGGGCCGAGCGTCGCGATGGCCTGGACCATGAGCAGCGCAACGCGCGGTTTCGTCGGCAACGGCCCTCTTGCGGTCCTGCATGCCGAGAACGGGCAGCGCCTCGCTCCGAGCGATCCCTACCGATTCTGGCATGAGGGCATGCTGGCCCAGGCGCATTACATCAATGGCGATTTCGAACAAGCCGTCGGCTGGGCACGCAGCGCTGTCGCCCACAACCGGTCGATCCGCTTTACTTTGCGAACACTTGCCGCCAGCTTAGCCGCTGCTGGCCGGATGCAGGAGGCCGCAAGCGCGGCGGCTCACCTCCTGCTGCTTCAGCCCGATTTTAGACTGAGTTCCTATGCCCCGCGCTGCCCGTTCGTGCGACCCGTCCTCGATGGATGGATCGACCATTTGCGGGCGGCGGGATTGCCGGATTGAGCCGAGATTTGGAGCCGTTGCAGCAACAGTTGAGAGCACCGGGAGCTCACCATGACAGGCAACACAGGGAATACCGGCAACACCGGCAATACCGGAAATGCCGGCATAAATGGCGACGCCGGCGGCTGGGTCATCCCAGACAGGGCCGATTTTCCCTTCGTGATGGAAACCAACAAGGCCGGCGTCAGGCTGCGCGACCTTCACCGCACCGTTCATATCCGCGACGAAACGCCGGTCACCACGCCGCCACCGCAAAGGAAAACGATCGCGTTCCGGAGGGCCGATGCAACCAGCGCTCAATCAATCGCATTCGACGACAACAATTGGGCCGCGCGGTGGTTCGCCTTCAGGGTTTTGAAGCGCTTCGTCAGATGCGACTGGGACAGCGACGCGCTCCATAACGATCTCGCCCAGATTCTGATCGACCTGACCGTGCCCTCGACGGGCGGAAAGACCCCGCAACAGATCGAGATCGAAACCCTCATCGCCATGGCCCGCGACGAACGCGCTTCGGCGCTCGGTGAGATCCTCGCCCAGGACGTCGAGTTCATCACCACCTTCATGGAAGCCCTGGCGATCACGCCCGGCTCGCATCCGAAAACCTTCCGCATCCTGCACATAGCGAGCCTGATCGGTTCGTTCGTCGCGCTGGATTTCAAGGATGAGTTCGAGAGGCCGCGTCCTTCGTGGGAATGCCCGGCCCTGATGCCGCCGGTGCCTGTGCCGGGCCACTCGTCCTATCCGAGCGGTCACGCCACGCAGGCCCATCTGATGGCCTTGTGCATGATCTATGTGTTGGGCCTCGTCAGCCCGGCGCTGCCCGCAGGCGACATCACCGCGATGCGGGAAACGCTGGCGGCGTTGGCGCGGCGCGTGGCGCGCAACCGCGAAATCGCCGGCCTTCACTTCCAGAGCGATTCCCAGGCCGGACAGAAGCTTGCGGAAGCCGCTTTCGCGGCGCTGGCCGAGCATGGCGGCGACCCGCTGGACCCCAATGGCTATACCATCGAGATCTTTGGCCGGGCGGCGATCACCGCGGCAAGGCGCGAATGGGACCCCGGCAGGGGCTTCCCGTGATGGCCAACTCTCACACCGAAGATCACGCGCAGTTGCAGCGAGAGAAGCCGCGGGGCACGGCCATCAAGCCATATCCCTTGCCGCCAGCCTCCTTCGTTCCCTCGGAGGCAGAGGATGAGGAGCTAAGCTACTACGGGCTTCCCAGCCAGCAGGCCGGAAGGTTTAACCCGGCCGCGACCGCATTTCGCCGCAGCTTCCTCCTGCCACCTCGGGGAGGGGGGCCCTTACGCTTCCTCCTCGCGCAGGACCCGACGATGATTGCTCCGCCTCCCGGCATTCGCCCGATTGCCGCGATCGCATCCTGGCCGATTCAGAAGAGCGTCAACTGGTCGGGCGGCTATGTCGTGCCAAGCGGCGGGCGCAGCTTCGCGTCCGTCATGGGGCGCTGGACCGTCCCCGCCGTGTCGCGACCCTTCGGGAGCACTGCGCAGGAATTCCGCAGCTCGACCTGGATCGGGCTCGACGGCCAGCGATTATATCTGGATTCCTCTCTGCCGCAGATCGGGACGGGGCAGAAATGGCTTACGGCCCCCTATGCAGGAGCTGAATACACCGCCTGGTTCCAGTGGTGGGCACGTGGCCAGGACAACCCGCCGGAAGACCTGCCGCTGCCGGTAGACGCCGGCCACGAGATCAGCGCCATTATCACAGTGCTCGACGACAGGACGGTGCGCTTCAATCTGAAGAACGAAACGCTCGGCATTATCCTCCAGGCCTTCAATGCCTCCGCTCCAGCGCCATGCCGTATCAGCGGTGCGACGGCCGAATGGATCATGGAACGGCCCAGTCCGATGGGATCGGACGGCTGGGATGCCTATCCCCTGCCCGACTACTCGCCATTCGCCTTTACAGGATGTGTGGCGGAATCGATCGCGCCCGGCGGCGTTTCCCTGCAGGACCACGATTTGGACAGCGCCCGCCTCATCCGGATGTATGAGATCATCGCGAACCCACCGGGCACCCGCACGATCTCGACCGCCCAACGCGTGCTCGAACCGGCCCAGAGGCTCGAATTGACGCGCATCACAGCTTAGAGCTTCGGCCCTTCATTGGGGGCGTGCAACACCGGTCTATGCGGAGCCGCGGCCATCTCCGTCATGGTCGCGCTGGCTGATCGCGGCGATATTGTCCTGAAGGCGCTTGACCATCAGTCGCGTGACCGACAGCGCCATTTGCGGGAACTCGGCGAGCAGCGCGAGGAAGACCTCCTTGCGGAGTTTCAGGGCTACGATCTCGGATGTGGCGACGATCGTGGCCGAGCGCGGATCGCCCGTGACGATACCCATTTCGCCGATAATGGCATTGCCGGCGACGCTCGACATCAAGATACGCCCGTCGGCCCTCTCGATCAGGACATCTGCCGTGCCCGAGACCAGAACATAGGCCGCGTCCGATTCATCGCCCTGGCGAAACAGGACAGCACCGGGAGCAAAGACGGTGCGCTCGCTGGTGAAGGCAAGCAGCTTCAGGCGGGGCGTATCGAGGTTGCCGAAGATCGCAACCGACCGGAGCACGCGGACTTCCTCATTATCGGGCGCCACCTCCAGCTCCGGCGGTGGGATCGAAACCGGCGGCAAGGCATCGGCCTCGCTCCCCGAAGATGCGGCCAATCTCGCGCCCTCGAAGGTAAAGTGCAGATCGTAGCCTTGGTCGGGGTCGACCTCGCGATCTGCGACGATCAGGGTTCGCCCAACCATTGCAGCCCGGATACGATCCTGGATTTGTCGCGCCTCGTTCTTGCCGAAAGCGCCGAAGGCGTTGTTGAGGATCAGGATCTCGGGCCGCTTGATCAAACAGCGTGCGAGCGCGATCTGCCCCTTCACGACCGGAAAAAGCAGTCGCCCGGCATAGCCGGCGGGTTGTTCGAGCCCCCGTCGATAGATCTCTCCGTCCAGGCCGAGTTCCGCGAGCGTATCGCGGATGGCTTCATCGGCCCGCTCGCGTCCAGCCGCCGCTCCATGCGCAACCAGCCCGAAGAGGAGGTTGTCGCGCAAGGGAGCCGCCGCGCAGTAGCTTTGCGGATCGTAGAAGGCGATCGAATTCAGCTGGCTCGACGAGGCCCGGTCACGAAACACGCCACGCGCGGCGAGGATGCGTGCTTCCAACCCGGCATCGAGCAGACCCAGGCGATGGCGCGGTTCGACATAGAGAAAAGCAAGTCCGATCAGCCTGACGCGGTCAGCCTCGCCGGCAAGGCCGGCGTCCATGCGGGACAGCGCATCGCGATAATCCGGGAAGTCGTCGGCCGCGATGAAGGAGAACTGGTCGAACAGCACATGGCCAGGGGCAAGATCGCGGAAGATGTCCAGCATCGTCACAGCGATGCGCCGTCCCATCGCGATCAGCGCCTCGGTCAGATCCAGCTCGGCCAGCACCTCTTGCATCAGCGCGTGGCCAGCCAGGCGCGAGCCGACAAAAGCAGCCTCGGTCGGCACGCCGAAGAGCACGTTCTCGCCGATCGTTGCGTTGCGCGTATAGCGCTGGGGATCATAGGGCTCGACGGCATCCTCGCTGCCGCGCTGCGCGAGAACGGTGCGGATACGGGAGCGGATATCCGCGATGCCACGCACCACGTTCGACGGATTGGCGAGATCGGCCTTGGCCGCCAGCCCGAAGCGGAACACCGTCTCCGCTAGCCCCAGGGTCGCCAGGACCTCGACGAGCCTTTGCTCGAGCTCGGCTGTGTTTGCGGCATTCGCCCGCTCATGGTCGATCGACCAGTCACCCGGACTCTCGCCGTTCCCCTCGACCCGGCGCAAGCCATAGAGAATGTTGTCTCTCAAGGTCCCGTCGAGAATGACCGGGTCGGGGCCGGCATAGGCGATAGCGCGCCCGCGCGCCCCAGCGGAAAGCTCGGCAAACGGGATACCGGCGATGGTCAGCGTCCCCTCGCTGATGCTCAGGCGCCCCCCCAGCACCTGCGCAAAACCGCCCGCGCCCTCGCTCGCCCCGCCCGAAAGCGCGACATGTCGGCCCAGCGGCAGCGACAGGGTTGCCCGGTCCAGTACGCGATCGCCGGTGAGGTTCACGACCGAGAGCCCCTGCGCCACGATATGCCCTGTGGAGAAGATGCAGTCCGCCTCGCCATCATCGCCGGGCCGCTGTTCTGTCGACGCATCGCCATTGAGCGCGAATTGCTCGACGACCTGCTGGAATTTGGCCTCGACATCCAGCCGCTGCTGATCCCAGTCGATCAGGTCCTTTATCGGCGGCGGCAGGTCGCGATAGGCCACGATGACAGCGACAAGCTGGCCGATGTCGAGACGCCCGGTGAGCGCGAAGTAGCCTCCGACGGAGTAGAACAGGAAGGGCGTGATCTGGGCGAGCAGGTTGTTCAGGCTCTTGACCGCGAATTTCCGGCCGTAAAGCCGGTAGCGAATGCCGAAGAGCTCCTCCAGCCGCTGCGCCACCTGGCTCTTCTCGACGGTCCAGGTGCCATGGTTCGAGACCTCGCCGATGGTTTCGACGACTTCACCGATCTTGCCCGCAAAGGCGCGCGAGGCGATCTGGCGCTGCTTCCCAAGGCGGATCTGCTCGCGCCGCAGCCGGGGAATGAGGGCGCCCTGGATCAGCACCATGCCCGCCGCGATCAGGCCGAGCGCAAGGTTCTGCACGAGGATGAAAACCAGTGCGGTCAGCGCCTGCCCGCCCAGAAAGACCGGCTGCACGAAGGCGTCGCCGACGAAACCCCCGACCGGCTCGACCTCGTCCTTGATGATGGTGGCGGCCTCGGACGGTTTGATCCGCTGCAGCGCTTCGGGCTTGAAGCTCAACAGCGCCGAGAAGAGGTCGAGGCGCAGACGCTGCAACAGACGCTCGCCCAGCGCGCCCTTGCGCATGTTGATGACGTATTTGAAGGCGCCATTTATGAGCACGAGCAGCAGAAACAGCCCCGACAGCGCAAACAGATACGGCAGCCGTTCAAGCTGGATTCCGGATGAAATGACACGCGGGCCGCCCAGCCAGCCCGGCAGATCGAGTGCAAGGTGAAAAAGGTTGGCGGTGGCCTGTCCGCCGGCAAAGGCCCGGCCCTGCAGCGCATCGGAAATGATGTATTTCGGCAGATCCAGCGAGAGATAATAGAACGGGAAAGACAGGAGGACGATGCAGAGTATCTTGCTCTGCTCGCGCCGGCTGTTGCGCCAGATATAGGCGAACAGACCGATCATTGGCGCCGAACGTCCGACGAAGCGTGAAAGAGCTCGTCGGCCGCGGCTCCGGCAGCGCTAATGCGCCAGGATGATTTTGGGCACCGCGTTTCGGTTCGCATGCTGCCAACCCATCCCCGACGCAGACGCTGCCGCCGCCACAGGCCCGAAGCTCCGGCGATATCCGGGCTTACGAAGCTTCCTCGGCAACGATTTCACCAAGGCTAGCACCGGGCCGGAGGTCCATAAAGGCTTGCCTCGCTTCAGGTTGAGCGAGACAGGCGATCGAGTTCCCGCCGTTGCTCGTGCATCGTGAGAAAGATCCGATAGTCGCGGTCGAAGCGGGCGCGCTGCGCTGCATCGGGGCTGCGGCGCCTGGCCGGGCCCAGCATCATCAGGCAGGCCTCCGGGAGAGTACCGAACTTGCCCGCAGCGCTGGCAGCCGCCATCGCCGTGCCGAGAAGCACGGCGTCGCCCGCCTCGGGCTGGACGACATCGCAGCCCGTGGCGTCGGCGTAGAGCTCCATGAGGAGCGGATTGTTCACATGCCCGCCGGCGACATGAAGCGTATCGTTGCGGTAACCCTTGGCGTTCAACGCCTCAATGATATGGCGAACGCCGAGCGCTATGCTGACGCAAGTGCGCCAGTAGAGCCGGCACAGGCTGTCGAAACTCGCATCGAGTGTCAGCCCCGAGATGACGCCGACGGCATTGGGTTGGGCCAAGGGCGAGCGGTTGCCATGGAAATCCGGCAGCACGTGCAGCCCTCCGGCGAAATCATTCCCTTCGGTGCGGCGCAATTCATCGACCCGCTCGCTGATGCGCCGATGCATGGCCGGGCCGGGCTCACCGCCGGCGCTGTGCCAGGCGATGATATGGTCGAGGAGGGCGCCGGTGGCCGATTGGCCGCCCTCATTGAGCCAGAGGCCCGGCAGCACGGCGCCAAGATACGGCCCCCACACGCCTGGAACGGCCCGCAACTCTGGCGACAGGGCCATCAGGCAGGTCGACGTGCCCGCGATCAGCCCGACATTAGTGTCGATGTCGCTGCCGCCGGCCGCGCTGCCGAGCAGCCCGAGCATGCCGGCATGCGCATCGATCAGCCCGGTCGCGACGCGGCATCGCGTCGTCAGGCCCAACTCCGCCGCGGCACCCGGCGTCAGCGGCCCGAGATCGGCGCCGATCTCGCTGACCTCATCGGGCAGGCCGCCACGCTCGAGCATGTCGGGAATGCCGACCGCCTCGAAGAAATCGCGCTGCCAGCCGCCCTCATGCGGCAGGTAGGTCCATTTGCAGGTGAGCGTGCATTGCGAGCGCGCGGTCCCGCCGGTCGCGCGCCAGGTCAGGAAATCCGCAAGATCGAAGAAATGGCCGGCACGCTCCCAGCTCTCCCGGACATGACGCTTGAGCCACATCAGCTTCGGCGTCTCCATCTCCGGCGAGATCGCGCCGCCGACGAAATCGAGCACGCGATGGCCCGTGGCATTGCAGCGTTGCGCCTCATCCGTGGCGCGATGATCGAGCCAGACGATCGTATCCCAATGCGGCTCCGCTCCGGCCGAAACGGGCAGCGGCGCGCCGGCGCGGTCGCGGACGACAAGGGAACAGGTCGCGTCGAAGCCGATGCCGCAGACCGCCGCCGGCGCAATGCCTGAGGCCGTGACGGCATCGCGCACGGCCTCGCAGACCGCGGCCCAGATCTGCGTCGAATCCTGTTCGGCCCAGTCGGGCTGCGGCCGTCGCATGGCGATGGCGCGCTCCGCCCGCGCAAGCTGCCTGCCCCCGAGATCGAACAGGCCGGCCCGCGCGCTGCCTGTGCCGACATCGACGGCAACGACATAGGATGCTTCGACCGTGGCTGAAGTCACGCGCTGCTCCGTCATGGATCCGTTCGAGACGGCCCGGCAAGAGACGCCGGGCCGATCAGATTACCCTCACGCAGGCAGCAGCGGCTGGACGCGCTCGGCGATCGCCTTGACGGCCTCGGCCGGGGTCTTGCGACCGAGCACGGCAAGCTGCACCTCCTCAAGGAACACCGACTGCGCCCGCACGGCCTCCGGGAAAGCCGGGAATGCGGGCCGCGCCTTGGCAAGGACCTCGGATTCGATCGCGGCAAGCGGTTGCGAGGCGGCAAAGCCCGCATCGGCATAGGTCGAGATGCGGACCGGCCCGTTGCCGTTGCGGGCCATGCCGAGCGTCACCGCCTTGCTGCTGACCGCCTTGATGAAGCTCCAGGCCAGTTCCTTGTCCTTGGCGTTGGCGGGGATCGCCATCGCCCAGGATTCGACGACCGCGCTCATACCCGCTCCACCCGAGACGGTTGCGGAACCGGGGAAGGCGACGGCCTTGATCTTGCCGGCGAATTGCGACTGGTCAGCATTGTTGAGCTGGGCGTAGCGGGCAAAGGGCAGCACGCAGAAGGCCGCCCGCCCCTGCTGCATCCAGGTCACCATGTCGTCATTGCGCGTCGTCGCGTAGCTGCGCGGCAAGGCCTTGGACGCAAGCAGATCGGCAAGGACCGCAAGGCCTTTCTGCATGGCCTCCCGATCGGGCATCAGCTTGAAGTCGAGCGTGATGAAATCGCCGCCGAAAGCGCGGGCGAACATGACCGGGAAGACAGCGAGATCGCTGGCGAGCACCATGCCCGTCACCGGCGTCCCCGCAGCCGAGGTGAAGGTCAGCTTCTTGGCCTGCTCGACCAGCTCTTCCAATGTCTTGGGCGGCGCGGCGATGCCGGCCTCCTTGAGCAACGCCTCGTTGTAGAACAGCGCCTGCGTCGCGTGGCGGACGGGAATGCCGACAAGCTTGTCCTTGACCGTCATCGCCTTGACGAGACCGGGCGCGAGATCGTCGAAAGCCTCGATCGGATCGGCCTTCTGCATCGCGTCCAGCGGCTCGAACAGCTTGGCGACATCGGCTGTCATCCGGTTGTCGATGACATAGCCGACATTGAACTCGGTCGCGTTCAGGCTGGCCTCGCGAAACAGCCTGTCCTGCAGCGGATTGCTGTCGAGCGTGGTCCAGGAGATCTTTGCCTTCTGCGCCTCGCGCCAGGGCGCGATCACGTCGCCGGCCGCGCCCTTGGTCAGGACGTTCTGATGGACCAGATGCGACAGCGCATTGATGGTCTTCTCCTGCGCGAGCGCACGACCGCCAAAGGCGAGCGCGCTGGCGCCAGCGCTTGCGGCAGCAAGGAAACGGCGTCGATTCAGCGTCGAGGTCATGGCGTTCTCCCTGGATGCGGTGACATTCGTCACCCTTTGGTCGCTCCGGCTGTGAGGCCTGCGACGAGAAACCGGTTCATGACGATCACGAAGAGCAGAACCGGGATGAGCTGCACCGTGGCGGCGGCGAAGAGCACGCCCCAATCGACCCCATCGACCGAGCTGATCATCTCGGACAGGACGAATGGCGCGGTCTTGGCTTTGGTCGCGGTGAAGATGAAGGCAAACAGGAACTCGTTCCAGGCGTAGACCACGACGAAGACCGCAACGGCGATCATGCCGGGCGCCGCGAGTGGCAGGATGACGCGCACCAGCAGGGTAAGCTGGCTGGCGCCATCAATCGTGGCGGCCTCGTCGAGTTCGCGCGGAATCTGGTCGATGAAGGTGCGCATCAAAACCGTGCCGAGCGAAACGAAGAAGGTCGCGTAGAGCACGATCAGGACGAGGTGGGTGTCGTTGAGCCCAAGCCAGTTGACCATCGGAAACAACGGCAGCGTCACCACGATCGGCGGGATCAGGCGGATGCAGATCAGGAAGAAGATCGAGCCGGCTGGGAACCGGCTTTGATGGCGCGAATAGATGAAGCCGGCCAGCGAACTCGCGGTGACGGCGAGGAGTGCCGCTCCGACCGTGACGATCAGACTGTTGCGCAGCCCGTCGAAAAACCCGCCCCAGCGCTCCCAGAGATTGAGATAATGCGCGAAGGTCGGGGTGAACACGAATTTGGGCGGCACTGCGAAGATGTCGCGCCCGGGCTTGAACGACGACAGCACGACGAAGGCGATTGGGAAGACCGACCAGAGCACGATCAGGATGACAGCGACCATCTTGCCGAGGCCGATCAGGAGACGCTCAAGCCGCATGGCTGGTCTCCTTCTTCAGGCGCCAGATATACCCGGTCGCCAGCAGCAGCGAGATCGCGACCATGATCCAGGCTGTAGCGGCGGCGCTGCCGAAGGAGTTGTACCGGAAGGCCTCGAGATAGAGATAGACCGCGACGACTTCGGTCGTGCGCGCCGGCCCCCCTTGCGTCATCAGCCAGACCTCGGAAAAGAGCCGGAAGGCGAAGATGTAGCGAAACAGCATAGCGATCAGGATCGCGGGTGCGAGCATTGGCAGCGTCACATGGCGGAAGAGCTGCCAGAGCGACGCGCCGTCCGTCCGGCCGGCTTCGTAGAGTTCCTTGGGGACCGCGAGGCGCGCGGCGTAGAGGATGATGAAGGTGAAGGGCAGGTGCAGCCAGATGGTGAGCAGGCCGACCAGGATCAGCCCATGTGCCGGCACGAAGGTCCAGTCCAGCGCCGGCAGTCCCAGCCAGGCGATCGCCGCCGTCACCGGGCCGACATCGGGATCGAACAGGAACCGCCACATCGCCACCGCCGTCACCTCGCTGATCGCATAGGGCGCCAGCACGACGACGAGCAAAAGGCGACGCATGGGTAGGCCCGCGGAAAAGAGCAGCGCCATGCCCAGCCCTATGAGCATCTCGATATGCACGGCAGCGGCGATGACGAGAACGGTGTTGAGCAGGGCCCGCCAGAAATAGGGGTCGCTGAGCACCCGGACATAATTGTCCCAGCCGACGAAACGTGCCGACTGGCCGAAGGTCGAGGACTGGAAACTTAGCCAGATCACGAAGAGCGACGGAATCACGATAACGCCCAGCACCATCACGTGCACGGGCGCAATGAACGGCAGGGTCACCCCTGCCAGTCCTCGCGGCTGGCGCTCCATATGCCTCCCTGTCTCCCCGCCTTGGCGACGGTGGATTTTATGGGTCGCGAGGCCGTCTGTTGCGGCGGCCCGCCCTATCGTAGTCCGAAAATCAGGCCGCGCGAGACGCCGAGCTCGGGGCGGCGGCAAGCGGAACCTGCCCCTCGATCGTGGTGCGGTACATCACCCGGCGATAGCCCGGATAATCGTTGATCGCGGTATGAAGCACGGTCGGGTTGTTCCACATGCCCAGAGTATTGGTCTCCCAACGCAGGCGGCAGTGGAATTCGGGCCGCGTCGCGCGCGCCATCAGGAAGGCGATCAGCGGCTTGCTCTCCTCCTCGGTCATGCCCTTGAAATGGGTCATCACGCTGGAAACGAAGACGTAGCGCTTGCCGGTGACCGGGTGCTGGCAGATCACCGGATGCTCGACGGCGGCATTCTCGATCGCCTCGATATCCTTGTTGACCCCCAGCCGCTTCTGCGAGGCGTTGATCGCGAAGACGCCGCGGCCGCTATGGATGCCGGTCAGCGTCTCCAGCGTCGCGACCATTTTCGGCGAAAGCGATTGATAGGCCTTCTCGAGGCTGCAGAAACAGGTATCGCCGCCCACAGGAGGGATTTCCTCGGCATAGAGCATGGTGATGCCCGGCGGCTTCTCCAGCCAGGCGAGATCCATGTGCCAGTCCTCGCCGATCACCTTGCCGGTGTCGTCGGGCTCGCGGACGAAACGGACGATGTCTTCGAAGCCTTCGAGGCCGGTATGCACGGGGTTGCCGCTGAAGGGGCCGAAGCGGCGGGCGACCTTCTGCATGGTGGGAGTGTCGAGCTTCTGATCGCGCACGGCGAGTGCGTGGAACTCGTGCAAGGCCCGTTGCACATCGCGGAACACCTCGTCCGAGCAGCTGGTCAGATCGACTCCGATGATTTCGGCGCCCATCGCGCCGGTGAAGGGGCGAACCTCGAAACGCTTGTAATCCTGAACGCTTTTCATGGGCGGTCCTCCTGAGCTGTCGCGATCTCCGCCGCGGACTGACTTACTTATAAGTAAGTCACATAGCCCAAGCGGCCGGTCAACGGATTTTTTCAATTGTCGAAATCGAATCTAGCGGCCGTCGCGAGTTGATCCGCCGGCCCAGGCCCGCAGGACGGTGTCCTCAAGAGCTGCGAAAAGCCGCTCGACCTCGACGAAACTCCCTGCATCCTGGGTCATCGGCGGACAGGAGAGCAGGGTCGAGCGCAGGAGCCGCACGATCGCCTCGACCGGGGCATCATGGCTGAGTTCACCGTCCGTGATCGCGGCGCGCACCGCATGGTCGAGCGCGCGATCATAGGTGCGGTTGACCTTTTCAAGCGCGCTGACCGCAATCTCGCCGAGCGCCGTGAGATCATGCCGGAGGCGCGACAAAGGGCTCCAGACGTTGCGGTCCTCAGGCGCGGGGTTGAACTTGTCGTAGAAGCGCCGGAGATCGTCGAGCTGGAGCGACAGGCGCTGCCTCAGGGGATGTCGGCCCGAGATCCAGTGCCGCTCGATCCGGGACTGGGCATCCGCCGAGATGTCGGCGACGAGCTCGTCCATGAGCTGGCGCTTGTTGCCGAAATGGTGATGGATATTGGCCCGCGTCGTGCCGATCACGCTGGCAATGTCGCCGAAGCTGAAACCGTCATGGCCGCGCAGCACATAGAGCTCCGCAGCGATCGCCTTGATCCGGTCGCGCGTGCTCGCGTTCTCGCCTGAGCCGGTGGAGGCCGTTTCCGTCAAGGCCGAATTCCTTTGCGCGTCGCTCGAACGACATCTTGGCTGTAAGCCAACAACCGCGATGACTTCAACCATGCGCGCCCCTCAGCAGCCGACAACGTCTGTGCCGCAGCCCCGCGCGACTGAAAACGACTGAAAACCGCGTCGCCGGGCTGTAATACGGCCGCGATACAGCCGCACCCACAATGAGGTTCCGGCTCGGCGAGCCCAACGTTTTGAGGTTCGCGCGCAATGAAGGCGACGATCACCACCATACGCGACGTTGCGGCGCGCGCTGGCTGCTCGATCGCAACCGTCAGCCGCGTTGTGAGCGGCACCGGGCCCGCGAGCGCCGCCATGCGGGCACGCGTGCAGGCTGCAGTGGCGGATCTCGGCTTCAAACCGAGCATGCCGGGCCGCAGCACCCGCCAGGCTCTTGGCGTCCTCGTTCCCAGCGTAACCAACCCTGTCTTCGCAGCGGCACTTGCGGGAATCCAGCATTGCGCCCGCGTGGCGGGGCTTTCCGTGATCATAACCCAATCCGATTATGACCCGCTGCGCGAGGCAGATGCGGTCAAGGCGCTGATCGAGGAGCGGCCGCTCGGGCTCGTTCTCACGGTGTGCAACCCCGACACCAGCCACGGGCTTCGCCACGCCGCCGATCTCGGCGTGCCCACCGTACTTGTCTACAATGAAGCGACGTCTGCTTATCCCGCCGCAGTCACCGTCGACAACCGCGCAGCCCTTTCCGACCTGGTCGGCGAACTCGTCGCGCTCGGTCACCGCAGCATTCTCTTCGTCGCCGGCCGGTTCTCGACTTCGGACCGGTCTTACTGGCGCTACGAAGGCTATTGCGATGCCATGCTGCTTGCCGGCCTCAAGACCCTGCCCCCTGTTGAAGTGGATTTCATCGAAGGGGCGAGCGACATCGATCTCACCAGCGCCTTTTCGCGCTGCAGCCCGACCGCCATCGTGGCCTCCAACGACCTCCTGGCCCTGACCGTTATCGCATCGGTTCGACGGATGGGCTTCGACGTACCCGGCGATATCTCGGTCACCGGTTTCGACGGCATCGAACTGGGCCGCCTCGTGACGCCCCGTCTCACCACGATCGAACAGCCCTCCTACACAATGGGCGTGTCAGCCGCGTCCCTGCTTCTCGACATCGTTGCCGGACGCGCCATCCCCCGGCCGATCCGCGCCAGTCATGTGTTTCGGCGCGGCCGCACGATCGCACCCGTTTCCACCAAAACATGTCCTTCTCCCAACCTTTGAAAGCAGATTCCCATGAGCGTAAAACTTCGCTTCCGCGATTATCTTCTGGCCGCGATCGCCGGCACCTTCATGCTTGGCCTGCCCCAGGCCCGCGCCGCTGATGTCATCTGCTATAACTGCCCGCCCGAATGGGCCGATTGGGGCACGATGCTCAAGACGATCAAGGCCGATCTCAACATCGACATTCCCCAGGACAACAAGAATTCCGGGCAGGCCATTGCCCAGATCATCGCCGAGAAGGCGAGCCCCGTCGCCGACATCGCCTATCTCGGCGTGAACGCCGGCATTTCCGCCGCGGCGCAGGGGCTGACCGGCGCTTACAAGCCGGCTAAGTTCGACGAAATTTCGGACGGTCTGAAGGATCCCAACGGCAATTGGTGGACGGTGCACCAGGGCACGCTCGGGCTCTTCGTCAATGTCGATGCGCTCCAGGGCAAGCCCGTGCCGGCCTGCTGGGCCGATCTCAAGAAGCCCGAATACAAGGGCCTCGTCGGCTATCTCGACCCGACTTCGGCGGCTGTCGGCTATGTCTCCGCGGTTGCCATCAACACCGCCTTTGGCGGCACGCTCGAGAACTTCACTCCCGCCATCGATTATCTCAAGGCCTTGCGCGCCAACGAGGCCATCGTCACCAAGCAGACCTCCTACGCGCGCACCGTGTCGGGCGAAATCCCGATCCTCATGGACTACGACTTCAACGCCTACCGCGCGAAGTACAAGGAAAACGGAGCGTTCGCCTTCGTCATTCCCTGCGAAGGCACGGTGAACTTTCCCTATGTGATGACGATGGTGAAGAACGCCCCGCATCCGGAAAAGGCCCGCGCGGTTCTGGACTACCTGCTGTCGGACAAAGCGCAGATCATGTGGGCGAATGCCTATCTCCGCCCCGCCCGCTCCGTTGCTCTTCCCGCCGACATCAAGTCGCGCTTCCTGCCCGACAGCCACTACGCGCGGGCCAAGACAGTGGACTGGGGAGCGGCCCAGGCCGCCCAGAAGGACTTCCAGACTCGTTATCTGAAGGAAGTCCGCTAGAGCGTGCCGGTTCTTCTCGGAAACACCGGGTTATCCCGGGCTTGACCCGGGCCCCATTCCGGAGCGCTTGCGATCGATGTTCGGGCATGGATCCCGGCTCGACGCTTCGCTCCGGCCGAGATGCCCCGCGCTTCTCCGAACGCAGCATGCGCTAGCTCCCGAAGAACCAGCCTCGCTCCTGTTCCGGCGACCAGCCTGGTGTCGAGACGGCTCGGGCTTATGACGCGATGATCACCCCCTGACGACATCTGTCCGACATCGTCAGGGGTCAGCCAGCGACCGCATCGGCCGCTGCCTTGCCAATTCCGGAATCCTTCGATGCCCAATCATCGCTTCAATATCGTGCTGCTGCTACCTCTGGCAGTCTTCGTGCTCGCCTTTCTCATCCTGCCCCTCGGACAATTATCCGTGACGGCAGGATCCGGCGAACAAGGGCTCATGGCGTTCGTCAGCATTCTGACCGAGGAACGCTATCGCACGAGCCTTTTCGTCACGATGCTGCTGGCGCTCGCGACGACGCTGGCCACTTTGATAACCTCGACGATCGCGGCGCAGACCCTGGCCGGACGCCGCTTCCCCGGCCGCAGCCTCGTCGTCGCGCTGCTGACCTTCCCACTGGCTTTTCCCGGCGTCGTGGTGGGCTTCATGATCATCCTGCTCGGCGGCCGGCTCGGACTTGTCGGGACGCTGACCAAGGCGACGATCGGCACCAATGTCGTGTTCGCCTATTCGATCGTCGGGCTGTTCATCGGCTATCTCTATTTTTCGATCCCGCGCGTGATCCTCACCCTCATGGCTGCCGCCGAGAAACTCGATCCGTCGCTCGTCGAGGCCGCCCGCTCGCTGGGAGCGGGACCGTTCATGATCCAGCGCGATGTCGTGCTGCCGGCTCTCTACCCGGCCCTGTTCTCGGCGGGAGCGCTGAGCTTCGCCACGGCGATGGGCGCGTTTGGCACGGCCTTCACGCTGGCAACCAGCATCGATGTGTTTCCGATGGTGATCTATACCGAGTTCACGCTGGCAACCAATGCCAGCATGGCGGCGGCCCTCTCGATCGTGCTCGGTCTGGTCACCTGGGCGGCGCTTGCGCTCGCGCGGTCCGGTTCGAGCCAGGTCCCGGCGGCAGGCTGAAGACGATGACCATCCGCTGGACCACCCTTGTCGGGGGCTGCCTGACAGCCCTCATCGTCGCTTTCCTCGTTACGCCCGCCATTATGTCGATCGTGGCGGGCCTGAGCGTCAATTACGCGAAAGGCCTGTCGAGCGGATTGACGCTCAACTGGGTCATCCAGGTCTGGGCGCTCTATTCCGACACCATCCTGAGGTCCATTCTGGTCGCTCTGGCAACGCTCGCCTTGACACTGTTGATTGGCGTCCCCGGCGCCTATGCCCTCGTGCGGCAAGGAGGGCGTCTTGCCGTCCTGGTGGAAGAACTCATCACGCTGCCGGTCGCGATTCCGGGGCTCGCACTCGCGCTGGCCCTGATCATCACCTATGGCGGCTTTGGCGCCTTCAGGGGGTCAAGCCTGTTCATCGTTGTCGGCCACGTGCTCTTCACCCTGCCCTTCATGGTGCGGGCCGTCATGGCTGTCCTCGGCACCATCGATTGGAAGACGCTCGATGAAGGAGCCGCCAGCCTCGGGGCCTCGTCCTGGCGGCGCTTTTTCGACGTGATCCTGCCGAATGTGCGCCCTGGCGTCATGGCCGGCGCCTTGACCGTGGTGACGCTCTCGATCGGCGAATTCAACCTCACCTGGATGATGCACACACCGCTGACCAAGACCCTGCCGGTCGGTCTTGCCGACGCCTATGCGTCGATGCGCCTCGAGATCGCCTCCGCCTATACGCTGACCTTCTTCATCATGATCGTTCCGCTCTTGATCGGCATGCAAATGGCTGCCGATTTCACGGAGAAAAGGCCCAAGCCATGAAACCCAAGGACGAGAAGCGCGGGTCGTCCGTTAGCACGCATGCGCTGACCAAGACCTTCAACGGCAACATCGCCCTGCAATCGACGACACTCCAGATTCCAGCCGGTGAGATTCTCGTTCTGCTCGGACCATCCGGCTGCGGCAAGACCACGCTGCTGCGCCTGATCGCGGGGCTCGAACAGCCGGACGGTCCCGGCATGATCCATTTCGATGGCGAGGATGTCTCGGGTGTTGCGATCGAGCGCCGCAATATCGGCATGGTCTTCCAGTCCTACGCTCTGTTCCCGAACATGACCGTGGCGGAAAACGTCGCCTATGGCCTGAAGGTGCGCAAGGTCGCCCGCGCCGAGCGCGACGCGCAGACGCAACGCCTGCTGACGATGGTCGGTCTGGAGGATCTCGCCGACCGTCGCATCGACAAGGTGTCCGGCGGCCAGCGTCAGCGGGTGGCGCTGGCACGAGCGCTGGCGATCAAGCCGCGCGTCCTGCTCCTCGACGAGCCGCTCGCCGCGCTCGACGCCGTGCTGCGCGAACGGCTCCGGGTCGAGATCGGCGAGTTGCTGCGTGATTTCGGCATCACCGCCATCTATGTCACCCATGATCAGGCCGAGGCCATGGCGATCGGCGATCGCATCGCGGTCATGCAGCGCGGCGCGATCGCCCAGATCGACACGCCGCGGATGATCTATCGCCGTCCTGCAAATGCCTTCGTCGCGGAATTCGTCGGCACGATGAACCGGCTCGACGGCAAGGTGACCTCTGGTGTGCTGGCCGTCGGTGACGGCGATCTGGCGACGCGTCTGGCCATCGGGGGCGTCGATCGCGACACGACCCTCTGGTTCCGGCCCGAAGCCATCCGCCTTTCATCGGATTCCGAAGCGCCCATTCGGGGGCAACTGCGCAGCTCGACCTTCTTCGGCGCGACGCAGCGGCTCACCGTCGCGATAACGCCCGGCAAGGAGCTGCAGATCGACGTGCCTTCCGACCTGTCGTTCAGCGCCGGCGCCCCCCTTCGCCTGGACATCGCGCCCGAGGCGATGCTCGAATTCCAACCCGAAACCTGATCGCCTCTCCATGCTCGTTGCTCAGATATCCGATTTGCACATCCGTCCTCATGGCCAGCTCGCCTATGGCGTCTCCGAAACCAACGTCTTCGCCGAGCACGCGATCAACGCGCTTCTGCGCCTGCGCCCGGCGCCGGACCTCGTCCTGGTGACGGGTGACGTGACCGATTGCGGATTGGAGGAAGAATACGCCATCGCCACCGGTCTGTTCGCGAGGCTGCCGATGCCGGTCTATTGCGTTCCCGGCAACCATGATCGCCGCGAAGCCATGCGGGCGGCTTTCAGCGCGGCGGGCTATATGCCCGAAGCCGGCGAACTGAACTTCGTGGTCGAAACTCGCCCTCTCAGGCTGATCGGCCTCGACAGCCTCGTGCCCGGCGAGAGCTTCGGCGCCCTGTCCGATGCAACGCTCGGGTTTCTGGCGAAGGCGCTGGCATCCGCACCGGACGTGCCGACCCTGGTGATGCTGCACCATCCGCCGTTTCGCTGCGGCATCGGGCATATGGATCGCGTCCGCCTGCTCGGCGGCGTCGACCGACTCGGCGCCATCATCGCGGCTCACCCGCAGGTGGAGCGCATCCTGTGCGGGCACCATCATCGCGCGATCCAGCATCGCTTCGCAGAAACGCTGTGTCAGGTCGCGCCATCTGTCGCCCATCAGGTCGATCTGGATCTGCGCGACGAGGCGCCGTCCAACTTCGTTCTCGAGCCGCCGGCCTTCCTGCTGCATGCGTGGATCGAGCGCGAAGGATTGGTCACGCACACGTCGCAGGTCGATCGATCCCCGGGTCCCTTCCCGTTCATCCTGCCCGATGATTATCCCGGCAGAAAGTGATCGCCTGATCGGTGAATGCGATCCCTATATCGTCAAGCGGAGCTTTGGCGCGGATCAGGACCTGCGTCGGGCATCAGCGAAAGGCGGCGTCGTCCCGGGCGGAGCGCAGCGTAGACCCGGGATCCATTCCTGAACCTCTCAGAAAAGCGTTCCGGAATGGATCCCGGATCGGCGCCGCTAACGCGGCTTGTCCGGGATGACGGCAGAGTGACAACGGGAAAGCAAGTATCCAGCCTCGTTGTATTCAATTTCGGCTCGCCTTTGAGGACTCATCGGCCGCCTCTTCTCCGGCCGCCGATAGCTTCGCCAATCAGGGCGTACCCATCGCACCGCTTTTGCCGGCGTCGAGGTCGGTCCAATAGCCCGGCCTGTAGGGAATCGGCAGGAAGCGCTCATGCAACTCCCGCAGCGTCGCTTCCGGATCGAGATCGGAAAAGAGCTGCGGGTGCAGCCAGGTTGCGATGCGCTGAAGCGCCACGAACTGATACGGGCTGTTGTAGAACTGATGCCAGATCGCGTGAACCCGGCGGTTCGCTACCGCTGACGAATGCAGGAAGGCCGGGCGTTGTGCCAGCATGGCGAGCTTGCGCCGTGCCTCCGCCAGATCGGCCCCCGGCCCAAGCCCGACCCAGCCACCGCCGGGCGCAAGCGCGCCGAAGCTGCCCCCGGTCACGATCAGCACGTCAGGATCACGCGCAATGATCGCCTCCGGATTGATGCTGCCGAAGGTTCCGGACAACAGCGCCGAGCCGAGATTTCGCCCGCCGGCGATCTCGACCATGCGCCCGAAATTCTCCGGCCCGAAGCTCAGGCAGCAACCTTCCGAATAGCCGGGAATACGGTCGACCATCACCAACGGGCGTTTGAGCTTGGATTCCTGCGCCAGCCTGTCGGTTATCCGCGCCGACTGTGCTGCGCGGAATGCGATCAGCCGCTCGGCGACCGCTTCGCGTCCAAACAGCTTGCCGAGCAGGCGCAGGGAGGGCTCGATGTTCTCGAAGGGGGCATGGCGGAAATCGATATAGACAACCGCTATGCCGACCGAGGCGAGCTTCTCGATGAGCCGGGTTTCGTCGCTCGCCCGTTGCGCCTCGTAGTTGAGCAGGACGACGTCCGGATTCAGGACGATGGCGCTTTCAACGTCGAACCCTCCCCCAGCCACGCTCCCGAATTTCGGCAGCGCCGCCGCCTGCGGATAAGCAGCCACATAGGCGGCATAGCTCTCCGGATCGGCCTTCTCCAGATCGGCGCCCCAGCCGACAACCCGCCCGAACGGCGCCTCGCGATCGAGCGCCGCCACCGTATGAATCTGTCTGCCTTCCGCGAGCAGGACGCGCTGGACGGGCAGGGAGAGACTGACTTTGCGGCCCGTGATGTCGGTCAGCGTCACCTGCTCGGCCCGGCCGGGCGCGATGCCGCCGAGCATTGCCAGCAGCGCCGCGACGAAACCCGCGATCAGGCCCATCCGCGCCGGACGGAAGCCAGGCTTCACAGGTCGACCGACATGGAAAGGCGGTAGGTCCGCGGCGCGCCGAGATAGAAGGTGCCGAAGGACGCCACGCTCGACCAGTATTTTTCCGCCGTGACGTTCTGAACGGAGGCCCGGAAGGTCGTCTTGCGGCCGGCGATCTCTGTGGCGTAGCGCGCGCCGACATCGACCCGTGCCCAGTCCGGAAGCGATTGGGTGTTGGCGGCATCGATGTATTGCTTGCCGGTATAGATCAGGGCCCCTGTCAGAGTGAGGCCCTTGAGCCAAGGCACATCCCATTCGGCGCCCAGGTTGAACTGAGTGGACGGCACGCCGATCGGGTCATTGCCGCGATTGAGCGCGACCGCCGTTTTGGTCAGCGTGCCGTCGAGCAAGGCGAGCCCACCCAGGAGCCGCAGCCCGGACGCGACCTCGCCATAGACGTTGAATTCGAGCCCGCGAACGCGCTGCTCGCCACCGATGACGAACAGATTGCCGTTGAGTTCCCCGCTCGGCTTGGTGATCTGGAAGCCTGCGAGCGTCGCTCCGAAGCTGCCATACTGCACCTTCACGCCGGCCTCATACTGCTTCGTCCGGTAGGGCGCGAAGGTCTCGCCGGCATTGCTGGCCGTGTTCGGGGCGATGTCGCCGCGACTCAGTCCTTCGACGTAATTGGCGTAAAGCGACACATTCTCATGTGGCCGCAGGACGAGACCGACCAGAGGAGTCGTGGCGCTCTCGTCATAGGACGAGGTCACTGCCCCGTTTATCGTCGAATAATTGGTCGATTCGACGGATTGCCGGCGCAGGCCGAGCGTCAGCGCCACGCGCTCGTCCAGCACGGACAGCGTGTCGGCCAATGCGATGCTGGTCAGGTCGCTGTCCGAGAGCCTGATGCGGGGAGCGCGCGTCGCGAATTGCGGGGCAGTCACGGCGGGAGCGTAAATGTTCGACGCGAAAGCGCGTCCGACGGTCAGGGCCCGGTCGGTATCCTCATGATAATAGGATGTCTGGAAGGTCAGTGCGTGCTTGATGAATCCCGTGTCGAATCGGGCGCGGAAACCAGCGTCATAGGTCCGTCGATCAATCGTCAGGTCGAAATATTGCGGCGCCTGCGTGGTATCGCCTCGCAGATTGAGAATCGTCGGCAGCGGCGAATTGGCGAAGAAGCGGTTGACCCGCGACCGTGAGCCGCCGGCATTGGCAAACAGCGTCACATTGTCGGTGAGATCATATTCGTTCTTGATCAGCGCCGACGTGTCGTCGACCTGCGAGGTTTCCCAGGGCTGGATCATGTTGCGGGCACCATTGGGTGCCTTCGGAACCGGAATGCCGGCGCTCATCCTGTAGGGGCGAGAAGGCGCATCCCAGCTGTCGCGCTGCGTCAGGGCATAGACCCAGCTCCTGAAACGCTCCCCCTGATAATCCAGCGCCAGCGAGCCGATGCCTGTGACGTTGTGCTGGCCGTCGATGGCGGTATCACCGCCGCGCAGACTGCCGTTGACGCGCGCACCGAATTCACGGCCGGCGCCGTATCTGCGAGCGACGTCGAAGGTGGCGCCTCCATAGGCTTTCGAGGCAAATTCCGTTCCCACGCGCGTCAGATCGGCCTCCGCGCGCTTTGGCACGATGTTGATGACGCCGCCGATCCCGCCATTGGGCGCGATGCCGGTCAGTGCCGCTGACGGGCCCTTGAGCACCTCGATTCGCTCGGCGTAATCGGTGAAGACCTTGTAGTTCGGCGCCACGCCGAAAACGCCGTCGAAGGCGATCTCGCCGCTATTGCCCTCTCCGACTGGAAATCCCCGGATGTTGAACGATTCGACGATGCCGCCGGAGGGATGAGAGCTGCGCACGGAGGGATCGAGGATCAGCGCGTCGGACAGCGTCGGCGCCTGCTGATTACGGATGAATTCGTCCGTGTAGCTCGTGACGTTGAAGGGCGACTTCAGCGTATCGGCATTCCCCAGCAGGCCAAGGCGCGCGCCTGTCGCCACCTGCCCGCCCGCAAAGGCGGGGGGAACGGCCGTCGCGGCCGGCCCCTCGACGACGAGTTCGTCGAGTTGGACCGCGGGAGGTACCTGCTGCGCCTGAGCAACTGCCGAGCCCAGGGCGATCGCGGCACCGGTCAGCGCCAACCTGCGCAGCCCGAGACCAGGCTCCGCGCGCGCTTCAGTCCGGGCGGGAAAGGTGCGCTGAGTCGTCATGCTCGTCTCCGTCAATAAATACCCAGCCGAGACAAGCTCGGCTCAACGGGGCTTTACTGTCAGGGGCAGATCATGATCGCAAATATAAAATGGAGATCGCGCACATACACAGAACTTGATGTCGCAAAATTACAACTCTAATCTTGTAATTACTATAAAGTGCGCCTTTGAGTCTCGCAAGAATACATCCACCCCCTCTTGGAAGGAGCAGAGCATTGACGTGCCCATGCAAAACGCACTGGATAGAGCCCGTCAGCACGCCTCGGTCGATCACGATTTTTGAAACCCTGCCTCTAAAAATCAGAGGCAGCCGCTGTCAGGTCGCATACCGGCGCACAAGCGCGCGCGCGTCCTCGATCTCGCTTCGGATCCACTCCTCGACAAGCGCGACCTCGCGACGCCGGCGCATCTCCGGCGGGCGCACGAGGTAATAGGACGAGCCGGTCGGCACCGCCTTGGGAACGGCCACGGCCAGCCGGCCGGCCTGGATCGCTTCATGGGCCAGCACGACATCGGTCACCGCGACGCCAAGTCCGGCTTCCGCCGCACTCAAGGCCATGTCGAGCGCGTCGAAATCCAGCCCGCCGCTGGTGTCGAGCCGCGTTCCCGATTTTTCGGCCCAGGTGAGCCAGTCCTGCCGGTCCGGCAAGGGGTGGAGTAGCGTCGCATGTGAGAGATCGGTCTCGCCTGCGAGCATTCCGTCGAGATAACCCGGCGCGCAGACCGGCAGGATCCATTCGGGATAGAGCTCGCTGGCGCAGTCCAGCGGCCAATTGCCGATGCCGTAGCGAATGCCGAGATCGGCGTCGGTGTCGTTCAGCGTCATGTCGTTGAGACGGGTATGGACGTTCACCTTGATCAGCGGATGCCGCTCCTTGAACCCGCGCAGCCGTGGCAGCAACCAGCGCAGCGCGAAGGTCGGCAGAACCTTGATCGTCACCGCGTCGCGGTCGTTTCGAAACGGATTGACGGCATTGGCGATGTGGTCGAACGCCTCCTTGACGCTGAGTGCCAGGCGCCGGCCGGCATCCGTGATCTCCAGTCCGTTATGGGTGCGCAGGAAGAGCTGGGCGCCGAGCTGATCCTCGAGAATCTTCACTTGCCGGCTGACCGCGCTTTCGCTGACGTTCAGGATCAGCGCCGCCTTCTTGATGCTGAGCTGTGCGGCGACGACCTCGAAACAACGCAGCGCATTCAGGGAGGGCAACCGTCTCGTCATGGCGTCTCCCTTCCGCGCTTGTCCTGCCCGCGCTTGTCCCGCCCGCGATCGTCTTCCACCCGCGCCGGACCGACGGGATTTCAGTTAGCCCAGATCCATCCTTGGATCGAGCGCGTCCCTGAGCCCATCGCCGACGAAGTTGAAGCTGGTGACGGCGAGCGTGATGGCGGCGCCCGGCAGAATGGCCAGCCAGGGCGCGCTGGTGAGGTAGCTTTGTGCGCTTTCCAGCATGTTGCCCCAGCTCGGTGTCGGCGGCTGGATGCCGTAGCCGAGGAAGGAGATGTAGCTTTCGGCCAGAATGGCGTGAGCGACATTGAGCGTGGCCGCGACCACGATCGGCGCGACCGCGTTCGGCAGGAGTTCGCGGAACATGATGCGTCGGTGGGATGCGCCGAAGGAAACCGCGGCCTGTACGAAGTCGCGCGACTTCAGCGAGCGGATCTGCGCCTCGACGACGCGAGCCACTTCCATCCAGGAGGTCATCGCGATCAGCATCACGATCGAGGGGACGGAAGGCTGGATCAGCGCCGAGATGGCCAGCAGCAGAAAGATCGAGGGAAAGCACAGCATGGCGTCGACGAAACGCATCAGCGCCGTCCCGACAATGCCCTCGTAGAAGCCTGCGATGAGCCCGATGCACACGCCGATCGCCATGGCGATGATCATCGCGCAGAAACCGACCGCAAGCGAGATACGCCCCGCCATCAGCAGGCGCGCCAGGATGTCGCGACCCAGCGGGTCGGTGCCAAGGATATGTGGCCCCGAGAAGGGCGGCGCGAAGCGCTGGCGGATGTCGATGAAGGTATCGGTATAAGGCAGCAGCATCGGACCCAACACACAGGCCAGCGTCAGCAGGACGATGCCGCAGGCACCGAACACCGCCAGCTTGTGACGCCGGAAGCGCTTGAAGCCGGGCCGATGCCATAACCCTGGCGGCGGCAGAGAAAGCGTTTCGACGGAGACATGCGACGCGCTCATCAGCCGCTCCTCGCGATGCGCGGATCAGCCACGCCGTAGAGCAGATCGGCGGTCAGGCTGCCGAGGAGGACGAGGACTGCGCTGAACATCAGGATGCCCATGACCACGGGATAATCGCGGTAGCTGATCGAATCGAGGAAGAGCCGGCCCATGCCGGGCCAGGTGAAGACCGTTTCCGTCACCAGCGCACCCGACAGCAGCGTGGGCACATGAAGGCCGGTAATGGTGATCATCGGCAGCAGCGCATTGCGCAGCGCGTGGCGGATCAGGATCGAGCGCTCGGAGAGCCCCTTGGCGCGGGCCGTGCGGACATAGTCCTGGTTGACGACTTCGAGCATCGAGGAGCGCATGTAGCGGCTCCATACCGCCGTCGAGACCAGCGCCAGCACCATGACGGGGCCAATCATGTGGTGAATCTGGTTCATCAGCGAGCCGTCGCCAATGGTGTAGCGATTGCCCGAAGGCAGCCAGCCGAGCCAGACCGAAAAGACGTAGATCAAGACCAGGCCGAACCAGAAGGTCGGGATCGACAGCGCTATCATCGCGCCGACCGTGGCCAGCGAGTCGAACAGCGAATAGCGGCGGATGGCGCCCAATATGCCGATCCAGGCGCCGAACGTCATAGCCAGCACGGTTGAAGTCGCCATCAGCTGCAGCGTTGCCCCGATATGCGAACCGATGATCGCCGTCACGGTCTGTCCGTCACGATAGGATCGGCCCCAATCCCCCGACAGCATCCTCCAGAGCCATTCGCCATATTGCACCGGCAGTGGCCGGTTCAGGCCAAGCTGTTGCGCTATGCGGTCGAGATCCTCCTGGGACATCTCGCCGCCGGCAGCGAATTGCGACATTGGCCCGCCGGGAGCCAGGTGCAGGATGGCGAAGCCGATCATCGAAACGATGAACAGCAGCAACACGGCCTGCCCGAAGCGGCGCAGAAGAAAGGAGCTCATGAGACCTTACGAGGCCCAGAACCAGTCGCGCATGTTCCAGCAGTTGGAAGAGCAGTTGATGTTCGGAGCAAAGCCGTTCAGCCCCTCCTTCAAGCCCTCCGCCATGACCGACTGGTAGACCGGCAGGAGGACGAGATCCTCGCGGATCATGCGCTGGATCTGGCTGTATGTGGCCTTGCGCTCGCGTTGATCGAACTGGCTGGCTCCAAGTGCCAGCAGCTTGTCCATTTCGGCGTTCTGATACTGGTAGGTATTCAGCCCAGCCCCCTGTTTGGCGGGGATCGCCTTGCCGGAGAAGCGCGGTGTGACGTCGGGATCGTTGCCGATCATGAAGTTCGAGCCGACGGTGACGGATTCGAACTTCGACTTCTGCCAGAAATCGCCCCATATCACCGCCGCCGGCATGTTGCTGATCTTCATCTCAGCGCCGATGGCGCGCCAGTCCTGCTGCAGAAGTTGCTGCGACTGTTCGCGGCCGGGATTGCCGGTTGTGGTCGAGTTCGCAAAGGAGAGCCGCACGCCGCTCTTTTCACGGATCCCGTTCGCGCCGCGCGTCCAACCTGCGGCATCAAGCAGGGCGTTGGCGCGGGCCGGGTCGTGTCTGTGCACGGGAAGGTCCGGCTCAAAAGCCCAGGATTCGCGCGGCAGAAAGGATTCGGTCGCGACCGGCAGCCCGTAATAGATCGCGTCGATCCGCGCCTGCTTGTCCATGGCAAGATAGAGCGCCTCGCGCACCACCTTGTTGGCGAAGGGGCCGAATTCGAGATTGAGCGCGATATGCTCGACGAAAGGCGTCGGCGAGCGTGAGATTCGTCGCCCCTTCAGGCTTTCGGCTTCTTTGGCGAAATGGGCTGGAATGCCGCCGATGCCGAGATAGTCGACCTGCCCGGTCCTGAACTGGGTATAGAGCGCGGTCAGGTCGGGGATGTATTTGAACACCACACGTTCGAGATGCGGCCCAGCGCCGTGATAGCTCTCGCTTGCCTGCAGCAGGAGATTGTCGCCTGCGACGCGCTCGCCCCAGCGGAAGGGTCCGGTCCCGATCGGCCGGTTGTTGAAGGGGGCGGTGTTGGGATCATCAGCTTTCGCCAGAATGTGCCTGGGAACCATGAAGGTCAGTGCCAGGATCGAGAGATAAGGCGAGTAGGCGCCTTCCATCCGCCAGTGGATCTCGTCGGGCGCGACGATGGCGATGTCGCGCACGAGATTGTGGCCAATGCGGTTGCGGACCCGGAAGCCCGGCGTGTTGATCAGCTCAAGCGTGTATTTCACGTCCTCCGCGGTGAATGGCGTGCCGTCATGCCATTTCGCATCGCTGCGCAGCCTGATCTTCCAGGTGAGACCGTCGGCGGAGAGCCCGCCATTGGCGACGCTGGGCACCTCGCGGGCGAGATCGGGTACGAAACGCCCTTGCGGATCGATATGCCAGAGCGGACTGAAGAGCTGCCACCAAACGCCCTGGTCGACTTCGCTGCCCGGCATCAGCGGGTTGAAGACCGTCGGCTCCTGCGAGATGCCGGCGACCACCTGCCCGCGCGGTTTTGCCGGGGCAGTCGCGGGTTTCATCTGGGCGGCTGCCCGCTTTTGCCCGCCGATGAGCGCGCCGCCTCCCGCGAGCAGGCCGAGCGCCAGCATGTCGCGGCGCCTCAATCCGAGGCCGTGGTCCCTGTCGCGATCCGTCATCTGATATCCCCTTTGTTGCACGGGCTGTTTTCAGCCTCGAAACGCTGTCACGCCGAGCGGCGCCGAATTCTTCAGGCGCCTCCGACGAGGCCCTCGCGCGACGGCGAAAGATCACGAGCCGACACCCCGATTTCCGTCAGGTGAGCAGGCAAGTCATGGCCGGCGACGAGCGCGGCGAGCGCCTGTCCCATCGCCGGCGAGGTCAGGATTCCGCAGCCACCCTGCCCGGCGAGCCAGAAGAAGCCCGGCGCGTCCGGCCTGCTTCCGGCCACCGGATTCCTGTCGGCGACGAAGCTGCGCAGCCCGGCCCATTGGCTCAAGGGGCGCCCGATGCGCAGCCGTGTCTCCGCCTCGATGTTTTCGATCGCCTGCGCGACATCGAGATCCTCTGGATAGACATCTCCCGGCTGCGTTGGCACTGCATCCGACAGGCTGCCCATAAGACAGCCTTGTTCGGGCTTGACGTACCAGTTGTAATCGACGCTGCCGACATGGGGCCAGGAGCGCGTATCGAACTCCTTCTGCAAGGCGAAGGTGAAGGCGGTACGCCGATGCGGGACGATGCCGATCGGCGCGAGCCCCGCCATGCGGCTGACCTCGTCGGCCCAGGCTCCAGCCGCATTGACGAGGATCGGCGCCGCGATTTCGCCGCCCTGCCATCCCACGATCCACGCACCGCTCTCGCGGCGGATGCTTTCGATGGGAGTGCGCGTGAGCAGCGACGCGCCCCTGGCCTTGGCGCCGCGCAGATAGCCCTGGAGCAGAAGGTCGACGTCGATATCCATGGCATCGGGCTCATGGACCCCGGCATCGACATTCTCGGCGACGAGTGCCGGGAACAGCGCCAGCGCGGCTTCCTTATCGAGATACTCAGCGCGAGCCCCGGCGGAAGCGAGATTGTCCTGCAACCGACGAAGCACTCCTTCCTTCCCGGCCTTCGCCACTGTCAGGCAGCCGCGCGGCGTCAGGATCGAATGTGTGCAGAAGCCCTCCGGCGGCGTTTCCAGGAAGCTGCGGCTGGCCTGCGCCATGCGACGCATCGTCGGGGCACCGATCCCGACCGTGAACTGGGCAGCGGTTCGGCCCGAGCTGTGGTAGCTGAAATGCTCCTCGCGCTCGACCAGCGCAACCGAGCCGTGCTGCGACAGAAAATACGCAGCGGAAGCTCCCGCAATCCCGCCTCCGACGATGACGACGTCTACCTTCATCAGTCGACAAAATCCTCGAACCGCCATGCGCAACCGCCGACCGGTTACGCCATGCCGGAAACAAGGTCACCGGCCGCCCTGCTTGTCGATTTCAATAATTCGGGGTCGAGGGCTCAAAAGCTGATGCGGGGCCCCGCGAATTCCTCGCTCTCTGCCTCCAATTATTGAAATCGACATCGCGCCTGCGGCCGCCGATGCGTTGCTCAACTCAACAGGCGGGCAACAATGATGGGCGACATGACATCCCCGGCTGCCGCAAGGCGGCTGATATCCTCGGGCAGCGAATTCGAGACAACCTACAGCTACAGCCGCGCGGTCGTCGTTGGCCCCCATGTCATGCTCTCGGGCACCACGGGTTACGACTATGCGACCAGCACTCTGGCTGCTGGCGCCGAAGAACAGACGAAGCAGCTCTTTCGCAATGCCGCAGCCGCCTTCGCCAAGGCTGGCGCGGACCTCGCCGATGTGGTGCGGGTTCGGATGTATATCGCCAAGACCGGCGACTACGAGGCCGTGATGGGGGTCTTCGCCGCAACCTTCCGGGGCATAGATCCTGCCTGCACGACAGTTCAGGCCGGCTTGTTCGACCCCGACATCCTCGTCGAGATGGACATGGACGCCATCCTCGATGCCCGCGCTTAGCCTGCTTCCGCACGTCCCCGACGATGTGATGGCGCGGCTCTCCGCGCGGCCTGCCGCGTTCCCGGAGCGAGCCGACGCGGTGGTCATCGGTGGCGGCATCATGGGCGCGGCGGCCGCCTACTATCTCGCCGGAGCGGGGTTGGAGACGGTGCTGGTCGAGCGCGATCGCGTCTCCTCACAGCAGTCCGGCCGCAACTGGGGCTTCGTGCGCACACAGTACCGCGACCCGCTCGAACTTCCGCTGGCGATGGAGGCCTTGTCGATCTGGCCGGGTTTGGAGCAGGAACTCGGCGAGGCGACCGGCTGGCGTCGCAATGGCTGCATCTTCGTCGCCGATACCGAAGAGGAGCAGAGCGCCTTCGCTCGCTGGCAGGATCGCGCGAGGGACATCTCACCCGACGCGCGCATTCTGTCGGGCCGCGAGGTTTCGGCGCTGCTTCCCGCGCTGCGGCGCATGACGGCGGGCGGGCTGCACACACCTTCGGACGGCCAGGCGGAACCGGCACTCGCCACGACGGCCTTCGCCCGCGCGGCGGCCCGTAGCGGCGTGACGATTCTCGAGGATTGTGGAGCCATCGCCATCGAGACGGCGGGAGGGAAAGTGAGCGGTGTTCAGACCGAGCACGGGCTGATCCGCTGCGATGTCGCGGTCTGCGCCGCCGGAGCCTTGAGCCACCGCCTGCTCGCGCCGCTAGGGTTAGACCTGCCGCAGCAGAGCGTGCGCAGCACGGTCTCCCTCACCGCTCCCTTGCCGCCGCTTGCGGAGGCCTGTTTCTGCGGCTTCGGCATCGGCCTTCGCCAACGGGTCGACGGATCCTGCATCATCGCCGCGGATTCGAGTTCCGACATCGATCTGTCGCTCGATTCTTTCAGGGCCGCACGGTTCTTCCTGCCCGAGCTATTGCGGCACCGTAACGGCTTCGCCCTGCGGCTGGGACGCCCCTTCCTCGACGACCTGCATGAGCGCCTCGCCGTTCCACAGCACGAGCGCGCACTTGCCGGCAGGCGACCGTCGATCCCTGCCAACCGAGATCGCGCCGCACGGACAAGCGAAACCGTGAGCCGGCTGTTTGCCGGCACGGAGGCGATCGAGATCGTCAAATCATGGGCGGGCCGGATCGACGTGCTCCCCGACGCATTGCCCGTGCTCGATGCACCCGGCGGGATCGCGGGCCTGATCGTCGCGACCGGCTTCTCCGGACATGGCTTCGGACTGGGTCCGGCGGTGGGTCGCCATGTCGCGCGCCTCGCCAAAGGCGACGCTCCGGCCGAAATCCTCGCCCCGTTGCGCTTCGACCGTTTCGCTCGCGGCACCTACGCGCGCGCCCACGCGCCCCTTTGAGAGCGAGCCGACGATGACAGTTCAGACCGCTGCGCATTATCACGCCATCGCCGGCCGGATCACCTTGTCCGGCCGCGCCTTCATCGACGGTGCGTTCGCGGCGGCAAGCGGCGGGGCAGTGATGGAGACCGTCAATCCCGCCACCGGGGAAATCCTGGCCGCGGTCGCTCATTGCCAGACGGCGGATGTCGATCGGGCGGTTGCGGCGGCGCGGCGCGCCTTCCGCGACGGCTCCTGGTCCCGCTGCGCGCCCGAGCGTCGCAAGGCGGTTCTGCTCAGGCTGGCCGGATTGATCCGCGTGCACAGCGAGGAACTTGCGGTTCTGGAGAGCCTCGACAGCGGCAAGCCGATCCGCGACTGCCTCAAGGAGATCGGGACGGAAGTGCCCGACACCATCCAATGGTATGCGGAGCTGATCGACAAGAGCTTCGGCAAGGTCGCGCCCACCGGGGAGGATGCTCTTGCGCTGATCACGCGGGAGCCTATCGGCGTCGTCGGCGCGGTGCTGCCCTGGAATTTTCCGCTGCTCATGGCAGCATGGAAGCTCGGGCCGGCGCTCGCCAGCGGCTGTTCCGTAGTGGTCAAGCCGGCGGAACAGACATCTCTCTCACTCCTGCGGCTGGCGGAGCTGTCGATCGAGGCCGGTCTTCCCGCCGGCGTTCTCAATGTGGTGCCGGGTCTCGGCGAGACGACCGGGCGCGCCCTGGGGCTGCATATGGATATCGATGCGGTCGCCTTCACCGGGTCAACGGACGTGGGACGGCTGTTCCTCCGCTACGCAGCCGACAGCAACCTGAAGACGATCGGCCTGGAGATGGGCGGTAAAAGCCCGTTCATCGTGCTCGACGATGCGGAGCTCTCGCCCGAGCTGATCGACAATGCCGTGATGTCCGCCTTCTGGAACGGCGGCCAGAACTGTTCGGCCAATATGCGCCAGATCGTGGCGCGCAGCCGGCAGGAGGAATACCTGCACAGGATCGTGGAGCGCACCTCCGAGCTCGTCATCGGCGATCCGCTTGATCCCCGGACGGATCTGGGGCCGATGGTGACGCGCGATCATCGTGCACGGGTGCAGGGCCACATCGAAAGCGGTTATCGTGAAGGCGCGCGCTGCGCCTTCACTGGCGACACACCTCTCTCCGAAGGCCCCGGCAGCTTCCTCGGCCCGATTGTCTTCGCCGACCTGTCGCCTGATATGGGCATCGCGCGCGAAGAGATCTTCGGGCCGGTGCTGGGCGTGCTGCCTGTCGACGACATGGAGCAGGCTCTTGCCCTCGCCGATGCCAGTGAATACGGGCTGCACGCGACAGTTTATACGCGGGACATCGATCGTGCGCTGTCCGTCTCGCGGCGTCTGGCCTGCGGGACGGTCGCGATCAACGGCTTCACGGAAGGGGATATCAAGACGCCTTTCGGGGGCTATCGGCAGTCGGGTTCGCTGTCGCGCGACAAAGGCACCGAGGCGATGGCCCAGTATCTTCAGACCAAGACCACCTGGATCGCCATTCGGCGGCCGTTCGCGGACTGAATATCCTCGACGCCCTGCGCTTCCCAAGGAGCCCCTACGATGAGCATGAGCCCGGCCGCCCGCAAGCAGGTCGAACGCTACTATGACGGCACGATGCTGCCCGACGAACTCGTCACGGTGATGTCCAGTGATACCGGCTGGTTCCCCGCGCGTACCGTGCCCGGCGGATCACAGGTGACACCGCTGCGGCGCTCTCCCGTCGTCTTGCCGCGGCTGGAGATCGCCGATCACGGCCGCACCTTCGATTTCCACGACTACCTCTCGGTGAACCGCGTCGCGGGCCTTCTCATCCTGAGGGATGGCGAGGTGGTCGAGGAAGTCCACGCCCTGGGCACTCGGCCGGAGACGATCTGGAAATCCTGTTCGCTCGCCAAATCGATTACCGCGACGCTGGTCGGCATGGCGCTGAAGGAAGGGTTGATCGAGAGCCTCGACGACCCCGTATCACGCTACGCGGATATCGGCGGCATCTACTCCAAGGTCAGCGTGCGGCAACTGCTGCGCATGGCCTCCGGCGTGCGCTGGAGCGAGGATTACGGCGATCCGACATCCGACCGCCGCCAGCTCATGGCGATCCAGAGCCGTTGGGAAAAAGGCGGAATCCTCAGGCATATGAACTCGCTGCCTGCCGAAACGCCGCCTGGCGGATCATGGAAGTACAATACCGGCGATTCCTATCTGGTCAGCGCCGTGATGGAGGGCGCAACCGGCACCAATCTGGCCGATTACCTCTCCCGAATCTGGTCTCGCCTCGGCACGGAGGCTGACGCCTCCTGGTGGTCGGAATGCCCGGACGGAATGACGGTTTCGGGGAGCGGCTTCAACGCCCGCCTGCGCGACTATGCCCGCTTCGGACAGTTCGTCCTGGATGAAGGCCGCATCGGCGGCGACAAACTCCTGCCCGATGGCTGGACCGCGGAAGCGGGCTCGGCCTACCATATCGGCAGCGAGCGTATCCCCTATGGTTACATGTGGTGGATTCCCGTCCTCGCAGACCCGGCGTTGGAGGGCACCTTCCAGGCCGAGGGCATCTACGGTCAGTTCATCCACATCAACCCGCACAAGCGACTCGTCGTGGTCGTCCTCAGCGCACGCTCGAAACCATCGCATACGCGCCGCCTCGAGATCAACGACGACGCCTTCTTCGCTGCCCTCGCGAGGGCGCTGTAACAGCGCGGACGCGCTGTTACCCCTCTCGCCGGGCGCGTCTCCAGGGCGATGACCGAGCTGTTCGGATCAATTGCCGGTCGGCACTCCAAGCGCGTAGCTCCGCTGCAGCTGCCGATCCGTCGACGGATTGAGCGACTGGCACTCGCCCCGATAGAATGAGCCAGGCTCCCGATTGATCGGGTTCGCGCAGATCACTGCCAGTCTCGGCCGGGCGCCCAATTGACGCAGCCCGGGAACGCTGTCGGGGCACATGCGTTTCATGGGGTTGTGATTGGAAATGGGAGCCTGACATGGCCAGCAAGGACACCGCTCAGCGTGAAATCCGAAAAATAGCCTACGCCTTGTGGATGGAGCAGGGGCAGCCGGATGGCCGCGACCGGGAGCATTGGGAGGCGGCAAAAGTGATCTGGGCCTTTCGCAACAGCGACGCGGACCAAAGCCCGGACGAGACGGCCGCACCGAGCAGCCGGCCCCGCGCGACGACCGCCAGCGAGCCACATAGCAGCCACTGAACGTCTGGCGGCATTTCAAACTCGGTCAGCAACGAGATCTGCGTCAAGCGCAGAGCCATCTGCCGAGTTGCTGATTGTCCCGCCGAGCCGGGTGTCCAGCCAAGAGCGGTTGGTCCGTGCCGTGTTCAGGCGCCGGTCGCCTCTGCGATGCCCTTTTGCAGATCCGATTGCCAGAACGGCTTGGCGATGCGTGTCACTCCGGACGGAAGTCCACCCGGCAGGTCAGCATATCCAGTTGCCAGAATGATCGGCATTCCAGGCCACCGCTTGGACACCTCGGCTATCAGCTGTCCACCCGTCATCTGTGGCATGGCATGATCGGTGATTATGAGATCGAACGCCTGCCCCTCGAGTCTCTGAAGGGCTTCGCGGCCCGAGCTGGCCTCGACGACGATATGTCCGAGGTCTTCGAGCAGGGCCACCGTGTTCATCAGGATCAGTGCGTCATCGTCAACCGCCAGAATTGAGAGCGAGGTTGTCGGCACGCGTGTTGTAATGCGAGCCTCTTCGACTTCCACGGGAGTTGCCGCTGGCTCGGAAACTGGCAGCCACAGGATGGCAGTGGTGCCCTTGCCGGGCTCGCTTTGCAGTTCGAGACGTCCGCCCAGTTGCTGAGCTGTGCCCGATACCATCGAAAGCCCGAGGCCAGTTCCTTTCCCGACTCCTTTTGTCGTGAAAAAGGGCTCGGACGCCTTTGCCAGCGTTTCGGCATCCATGCCTTCGCCGGTGTCGGCCACGGCAATGCGGATATACCTGCCAGGGACCAACCGCGACTGTGTTCGGTCCGGGACAAGTTCGTTCTTTGCGGAGATCGTAATTTTCCCCCCGGAGGGCATGGCATCGCGCGCATTGACGGCAAGATTCAGGATGGCCAGCTCAATCTGTCCGGCGTCGGCGAATGCCGGCATGAGGCCGACGGGAAACAGCGTCTCGAGCTCGATCGACGGGCCGAGCGAACGGCTCAGCAAGTCCGTCATCCCGCCCACCAACTCGTAGATATCGACGGGACGAACCTTCAGCTCCTGCTTACGGGCGAAGGCGAGCATGCGTTGCGTCAGCGTGATCCCGCGTGTCGCACCCGCCAGAGCATTGTCGATCAGACCAAGCTGTCGTTCGTTTTTCTCCTGCTTGCGGAGCAACTCCAGGCTTCCGACCACAGCGTTGAGCAGATTATTGAAATCATGGGCTATTCCACCCGTAAGCTGCCCCAGCGATTCCATCTTCTGGGATTGGTAGAGAGCCTCCCTCGCAGATAGGAGTTCGTCCTCCGCCTTGCGCCTCTCGCTCATGTCGCGAGTGATCTTGGCGAAGCCGATGATGGCGCCCTGCTCATCATGGATCGGATCAATCACCACGCTCGCCCAGAAGCGCTCGCCGCTCTTGCGAACGCGCCACCCTTCCGTCTGGAAACTACCTTCGGATCTCGCAATCGCCAGCGCCCGTTCGCATTCGCCACGAGCTCGTTCCTCTGGAGTATAGAAAACCGAGAAATGGCGACCCACGATTTCCTCTGGCCGATAGCCCTTGATCCGCTCGGCTCCGGCATTCCAGTTGCTGACCGTGCCGTGCTCGTCGAGCATGTAGATCGCGTAGTCCGTGACCCCTTGAACCAGCAGCCGAAACGACTGCTCGCTCCGCCGCAGGGCTATTTCCTGCTCTCGCCGTTCCGTCAGATCCCGCGTGATTTTCGCATAGCCTAAGGTGCGGCCGCTCGTCGGATGGATGATGGGATCAATGATGACGTGGGCCCAGAATCGCGAACCATCCTTGCGGACCCGCCATCCCTCGTTCTCGAAACGGCCATCCTTCAGAGCGATTGCGAGCGCGCGGGACGGCAGTCCGGCTGCCTGATCCTCAGCGGTGTAGAAGCGCGAGAAATGCTCGCCGATAATTTCGTGATCTTGATAGCCCTTGAAACGACGAGCGCCAGGATTCCAGCTTGAGACCAATCCCGTCGCGTCCAGCATATAGATCGCATAGTCGGTCACTGCGTCGACGAGCAGCCGATATCGATCGTCTGCCAGGTTAAGATCAAAAGCCATATTCACGGACATTCCCACTGCGCCGGCCGATGCCGCATGTCATAACGCGCGAAAGAATATCCCGTTCCAAGGCATTAGGCTCGCCGCGCGGCCCGACCCGAAAAGCCGGTCTCGCGGAGATTTTTCATAGGGGCTAGCAGCGCAACAGAAGCTCCGCTCAAGCCGCAATAGCCGGATGACTTGGCCGCGGTTCAGCCAGGATATCCTGCGGGCAGAGGCAGTGCGGATCGTCAGGGGGAGGCCCCCACTCCCTTTGCCAGAACGTTGGATTGACCGACCAGGCTGCAACAGCCTTGCGCCACTCCGCTCTCACAGCCTGCAGCTTGTTTCGCCTCCGAACGGAGCCGGTGTTCCGCTTAGCCACTGTGCCACCTCCTATCGGCTGATCCGCCGCTACATCCCGTCGCGAATGACATGCTCTAGGTGGGGCCGCCGACGGCGATCAGCTATAGACTTTGGGCTAAGGCGGTTATGCGTTTTTCAAGCTTGTGGCGCGAACGTCTGACGATTCGGCGAAGGCGTTTCCGCTCAGCTCGGGTAGGCTATCGGAAATCAGCAGCGCTTGGGCACGCTTATTGGCGTTTGCTCGATGTGAGCTACCTCACACTTTTTCCGCAGCGGAACGGATATGCCGCAC
The DNA here is from genome assembly GCF_900108245.1 of Allobosea lathyri. GTDB lineage: Bacteria > Pseudomonadota > Alphaproteobacteria > Rhizobiales > Beijerinckiaceae > Allobosea > Allobosea lathyri. The sequence goes on along the minus strand of NZ_FNUY01000017.1, from coordinate 21,576 downwards.
GAGCTGATCAAGCTCGGAGAGCCAAGATGATCTGTCCATATGAAGAGAAGCTGGAGCAATTCCATCGCCGCGAGGCCGAGCGCGCCAGAAACGCCGGTCTGTCGGCCTACATCTTGAGCGAGGACGGCAGCGTCGTCCGAATCTGGCCGGACGGACGAAGGGAACGGATCGTCACGAATCCCGGCATTCACAAGGGCACCAGCGCTATAGTGCTTGCGGCGGCGACACATCGGGGCGGCCCTTGGGAACCACAGCCAGCCCTTTAACGTCCAGACAGAGGCCTATGGCCATTTGGGATCTGAACGCGAAAACCCCGCTTCGATGTGAAGCGGGGTTTTCGTTGATTTTGGTTGCGGGAGCCTGAATCCACCGACAGTTGTCTCTATCGACTAGGCTCAGGACCTATTAATTTGGTTTGAGATGTGATTCACGGTGTCTGGGAGGATACCGTGATGGGTGATTTGTTTCTGCTGAGCGAGCGGCAGATGGCTCGGATCGAGGGTTATTTCCCTCTGTCGCATGGTGTGCCCCGGGTCGATGACCGGCGCGTCGTGAGCGGCATCGTCTATGTGATCCGCAACGGCCTGCAGTGGAAGGACGCGCCCAAGGGCTACGGTCCGCACAAGACGCTCTACAATCGTTTCATCCGCTGGAGCCGGCTCGGCGTCTTCGACCGGATCTTCGCCGGGCTTGCCAGCGAAGGACCCCGGCCTGAGCGCATCATGATCGACGCGACGCATCTGAAGGCGCACCGCACAGCGGCGAGCCTGCTCAAAAAGGGGCTCTTCCCCGCCGTATCGGGCGCACCAAGGGCGGGCTGAACTCCAAGCTCCACACGGTCTGCGACGATGCTGGCCGCCCGATCATCATGCTGCTCTCGGAGGGCCAGATGAGCGACCACAAGGGCGCAAGCCTCGTGCTCGCTGCCCTGCCGCCAGCCAAAACCCTCATCGCCGACCGCGGCTATGACAGCACCGGGTTCCGCCAGGCGCTGGCCGCCAAAGGCATCGAACCCTGCATTCCATCGAGCAGAAGTCGGAAAATCCCGTACGCCTACGACAAGGCGCTCTATCGCCAGCGCCACAAGGTCGAAAACCTCTTCGCAAAGCTCAAGGACTGGCGACGCATCGCCACACGCTACGACCGATGCGCCCACACATACTTCTCAGCCATATCCATTGCTGCTGCCGTCATCTTCTGGCTCTGATCAATGAGTCCTGAGCCTAGGCTGCCCCCACATGACAACCCCATCGCTTGCGTGGAATTGGCGGGCCCGACAGGGCCCGCCCTTTTTTGCGCCGACGGACTAGCTTTGTCCGCCCTTCTTGCCAGCTTCGGATGCCCGCTCGCGGTCGTTGGCAAAATTGCCCGAGCCACCACGCTGGCCGCCCTTCTGGTCGCGATCACTGCTGCTCGCTTCTTGCTGGCGGTCACCGCCGCCGCTGCTTTCGCCACCTTCGCGGCCGGCCTCCGAGGCCAGTTCATGATCCTGCGAGAAACTCCGCTTTTCGGCGGGAACGCTCTGACCTCCCTTGGAAGCGATATCGCGCTGCTTGTCGTCGTCCATGGACGCAAAGCCTCGGCCTGACTGATTAGCCATGATGCATTCTCCATCTGGATTTTCGAAAGCGTGAATGCTGAGGCATTCACGTCCGTCCAACTGGTTTCCCCCACCCAGGTTCCAGCAAAAAAATGCGGCTTCCTTCGCCTGCGGATATCGATTTAACTTACTGAATTATTTAAGTTTTTTAGTCGAGGTAACTGTCAAGCTTCATGAGCGGGTTGCACGGAACGCAAAGCGACAGTCTCGATTGAACCAGGCAAAGCGCCGTGAGTGGCGTTCCGCGCTGGGAAGGAAGCAAAGCCGCCTCGCAAAGCTTAACATTTGATAGTGCCGCGGCTGAAGTTGAACTTCAGGTTTCGGGCCTCCCCTAACCCGAGCAATCGTCCGTAAAATTCACGGCCCCTCCAAGGAGGAAATGCCCATGATGTCAGGCAAGGGTCGCTTGTTCCTCGGATCGGCAGCAGTGTGAGAGGACTACACAACTATCGCTCTGCTCGCCGGCCTGGGTTGTCCGCTTTCCAGCGATTCAACTGAGCATGGGCTTTAACGGCCGGGGGCCAACGCGCACCTCCAACCATCCTCTCTTGGCACAACGTTATTTCGCGGCTGTATCGACCCGGATTCCCTGTCTTTCCGGCGTCGTTCCGGCCGTCACCGGTCATTCAGCTTCGCGCGAGTGGACGCGTGCCTTGCGACGCGGACCTCACCGCCTCGCTCAACGGCCTGCCCGGCGCGAGTTTCACGGCCGGCGGCGCGAAGCCCGGCCGCAATGCAGCCCTGCTGGCGGCAGGCGCCGACATCAGGGTGAGCCAAGGCGTCAGCCTCAGCATGCGGGTCGATTCGGAACTATCGGCCAACACCCGCCGCGTCGGCGCTACAGCCCAACTCAGGGTCAGCTTCTAATAGGCGCACCGTTCCGGGTTTGGCTCTCAGCACCGACGCTTCGCAATGGCCGCTATGCGACCACTGCTCAGTGTCTGCTGTTGGCGCGAGGTAGCATTGAGCCCGGGCCGGACACGGGCTGAGCTCTGTCGCCGATCAACGCATCGTGGGCGAGTTTCACGGCTGGGCACTATTCTCAAATCCGCTCCAGACCTGAGATCGCCATCGATGATCACGATCAACAGGCGGGCGCCTGATGATCGTCCGCGCAGGACAGCGTCAGCCGTCCGCCCAGCGCTGCTGCAGAGCGGTCACCGCCATGTAGTCGAACGAGAAATCGGAAATTTGCCAATAACGCAGGCTGTCCTGCTGGAACGCCCAGAGGTGGTCGTAGATCTTCTTGAAGTTGGGATTGGCGGCCGACATCTCCGCGTAAAGATCCTTGGTGATCTTGTAGCTGGATTTGAGGATGTCGTTGGGCAACGGGCGAAGCTGCGCGCCGCCGGCGACGAGCCGCTTTAGCGCGGCGGGGTTCAGGACGTCGTACTTCGCTTGCATGTCATGGCCGGCAGCCATGGCGCAGGTCCTCAGCACCTTCTGGTAGATCGGCGGCAGGCTGTTCCACTTCTCGAGATTGATGAAGAAGCTCAGTTCGGCGCTGCCGTCCCAGAAGCCGGGATAGTAGTAGTACGGCGCGACCTTGGCGAAGCCGAGCTTCTCGTCATCGGCGGGTCCGACGAATTCGACAGCATCGAGAACGCCGCGCTCCAGCGCCGGGTAGATGTCGCCGGCGCCGAGCTGCTGCGGCACCACGCCCATCTTCTGCAGCACGTTGCCGCCGAGACCACCGATCCGCATCTTCAGGCCTTGAAGGTCGGCCGCGGATTTGATCTCCTTGCGGAACCAGCCGCCCATCTGCGCGCCGGTGTTACCGGCCGGCAGGTTGTAGATATTGAACTTGGCGTAGAACTCGTTGAGCAGTTCGAGCCCGCCGGCATGGAACAGCCAGCCCTGCATCTGGCGGCTGTTGGGTCCCCAGGGGATCACCGTGCCGAAGGCGAAGGCGGTGTCCTTGCCGGTGTAGAAATACGACCCGGAATGGCCCATCTCAACAGTGCCGTTGGTCACGGCATCGGCAACCTGCAAAGCCGGCACGATCTCGCCGGTGGCGAAAACTTGGATCTTGAACTTGCCGTCCGTGATCGCCGACACCGCCTCCGACAGGTAGGTGCAGGAGCCGTAGAGCGTGTCGAGCGACTTCGGATAGCTCGAGGCCAGGCGCCAGGTGACGGTCGGTGCGCTCTGGGCAATGGCGGGGGATGCGATGCCGGCGGCGGCGCCGACGCCGACGCCGACGCCGGCGCCCTTCAGAAAGGATCTGCGCTTCATGGATGTCGTTTCCTGCCTGATTTTTTTGCTTCGCCGTTATCGGCGTGCGGGCAGAATGGCAGCGTCGGCTGCGAGCGACAATGAACGCGGCTGCATGCCGGCCCGGCGGCTCGACGCATCGGGCAGGCGCGGCGTTCAGGACCTGGAACGTTCCTCCATCAGCTTGACCACGACGGTAAGCAGGCGGTTGGCCGGTGTCGCGATCCCAAGCTGTGCGCCGGTCCTGGCGACATAGCCGTTGAGGTGGTCGATCTCGGTCATCTTACCGCGCGCGAGGTCATGCGCGGTCGAGGAGAACTGGTCCGGCATCCCCGAGGCGAGACCCAGCACGGTGTCCAGAATGCTCTCGTCGACGAGGATATGCTTGCGTTTCGCCACGGCCAGGCATTCCGCGACGATGTCGGTCATGCTGGCGCCGACGCCCTCGACCGCGGTCATCCGGCCATAGGGCAGTTGCGGGATGGCCGAGAGGGCGTTGTAGGCGCAGTTCACGATCAGTTTGGTCCAGAGCGCGCTGATGACGTTGTCGGAGATCTCCGTGCCGATGCCGGCCTGTCCGAAAGTCTCGACGATCATTGCACTAGAAGGGCTGGGCCCGATGACCAGTTCGCCGCGGCCGTGATGCCTGACATGGCCCGGCCCCGACATCTCGCAGGCCACATAGACCGCGGTCGGGATCACCGGCCGTCCCAAGACCTCCTGCAGGCGTTCGGCGTTGTCGACGCCGTTCTGCAGGCTCAGGATCGAGGCGTCAGTGGCTAGGTGGGATGCGATGTCATTGCCGGCCGAAGCCGTGTCGCCCGATTTCACGCAGAATAGGATGATCTCCGCGTCGGCGACGCCGGACGGCTGCGTCGTCGCGGTGACCGGGACGGTCTCGGTGAAAGCCTTGGTCTCGAAGACGAGGCCGCGTTCTTTGATCGCCTCGACATGCTGCGGCCGCGTGATCAGCGTCAGCGCATGGCCGGCCCGCGCCAGCATGGCGCCGTAATAGCAGCCGACGGCGCCAGCTCCCATGATCGCGATCTTCATCGGTTGGCTCCCTGCCTTGGCCAGAGATGGTCGCTGCCGAGCTCGGAAGGATCGGCGCAGCCGAGGTGGATCAGCGTGTTCAGGAATTCGGCGCGAAGGACGTCGATGATCTCCGTCGGGCCGCGCGTCAGGCCAAGCGCCGCCACGGCAAACAGGAACGGCCGTCCCAACAGGACGAAGTCCGCCCCCGAAGCAAGACCGCGCGCGATGTCGTCGCCGGTGCGCACGCCGCTATCCAGGATCAACGTCAATCGATCGCCGCAGGCTTCGCGGATCGCGGGCAGGACCTCGATCGAAGAGGGCGCCGAATCGAGCTGGCGCCCGCCATGGTTGGACACGACGAGACCGTCGGCGCCGATCCGTTCGGCGGCAAGGGCATCCTGCGGGTTCAGGATGCCCTTGATGACGAGGTGATGCGGCCAGGCCTTGCGGATGCGCTCGATCCGCTTCCAGTCGAGACCGGGGCAGGAGAGCTGACGCGAGACGAATTCGGCGTGGGCCAAACCGCTCATCGAACCCTTGTTCTCCACGAAATTCGCCATGCCGGGACGCTCGCCGAGGGCTGCCCGCAGCAGCCAGGCGGGGTGCCGCCCGACATCGAGAACCGTGCGCAGCGACGGGCGAAGCGGGATGGCCAGCCCATTGGTGAGATCGCGGACGCGTTTGGCCGGAACAGGGATGTCCACGGTGACGACGAGGGTCGTGACGCCGGCCTTTAGTGCCCGCTCCATCAGCGCTGCGGCGATGTCCTCATCGGCGCCGGGGTAGAGCTGGAACCAGAGATTGTCCTGCGCGACGCCGGCGATCGTCTCGATCGAGGTCGTCGCAGCCGTGGACAGGACATAGGGGATGTTACACGCCTTTGCCGCGCGAGCCAGAGCGAGGTCCGTCCCAGGGCAGACGAGGTTGGCGAAGCCCATCGGGGCGATGCCGAAGGGCGCGGCGTAACGGCGACTGAAGATCGTGATCTCGGAATGGGCCGCCGAGCAGTCACGCAGGGCCTGCGGCATCAGGGCGATCTGCTCGAAGCGCTCCCGGTTTCTCAGCACGGCGGTTTCTGAGCCAGCGCCGCCCTCGACGAAATCGAAGATCGCGCGCGGCAGGCGCTTGCGGGCAAGAGCGGCCATCTGGCCTGTCGTGAAGATGCGTCCGGTCGGCACGGGGGCGAGATCTCCCTAATGGTTTCTGCCTAGCCGCTGTCGCCACGGCTTACCCTCTTCGTACAGGCTGGCGCTTGATTGCAGAAGCGTGGGGACTGCCCATGCCATCGGCCGATGTCGCGGGTCGGCGCATTCCGGCGACTTTGGCAGTGCCGGCAGCGGCCCAGGCGGGCTGATCTGGAACTACGGCGAGGTCAGCGTCCTGGCAGCCGATCCCGAAAGGAGAGGATGAGATTGGACCGTCCGCTGGCCGGCGGATTTCCCGGGAGCGGGATGATCTCCGGAGGGGCTGTTGCCGATTGTGCTACTTCGTCGGCTGAGAGCGCGCGGTGAGCTTGTTTCCGTCCGGATCGCGAAGGTAGGCGACGAAGGCTCCGTTCGGACGCTCGCTGGGTGGGCTCTCGATCGCCGTTCCACCACGCGTGGTGCCGGCCTTATGCCACGCGAGAACATGGTCACGGCTCGCAGCGGCGATGCCGATGGTCCCACCGTTGGCCGCGGTCGCTGGATTGCCGTCGATCGGCTTCGTAATCATCAGCCGGCCGCCCTTATGGGCATAGATCAGCCTGCCTCTGGCATCTATCTCGCCAGGCTCGCCTCCTAACGCGGCGAATGTGGCGTCGTAGAAATCTCTAGCCCGCTCCAGGTCGTTGCTGCCGATCATGACGTGCGTGAACATAGTTTTATCTCCAAGAAGGCCTGTGCGAGATAATCGAGCGCGGAGACGAGCGGCTGACCGAGAATAAAAACCGATGATCGCCAGGCGCCCTGTGCGGCTTTTGAGAAATGATCAGTCTTTCACAAGGCACGTCCGCAGGGTTGGCGGCAAGCCCCCGCACCTTACCCGTCATCGAAGATGCAGCGATTACTGCAAGGCGAATGTCCGCTCACAGCCACCGGAACCAATCTCCGCAATCGACCACGACCCGCTGACTATCGCGCGCTGATCACCGCACCATGCCGCTCAAGCCGATGCGAGCGCCTGTCGCCGCCAAGCGGGCCGGGGCGCGCATCACCCTGCTCACGCTCCAGCTTGGGCCAGCGGCTGACGCTGGCCGCACTCACGCCAAACCGCTCGCCGGCTTTCCGATGCGTCAACCCGCGCACCACCGCCGCCAGCACCCGAACGAAGATCGACAGACAGAGCTTTCGACATACCAGCCGGGCTCCGACCCGGCAGGTCGAACTCCACTAAATAATGTCGATAAAAACCAACCTCCGTTTCTGGATGACTGGGTATTTATTCGTGAGACGCGACGTTATCAAAAAATAAAAATCGGAACCTTTTATGTAATTTGCCGTTTTAAGTTCACTTGACCAGCTTGACGGATATCCTTTCTCGCCGGTTCATGCGAAGGATTACTTCCATGATGAAGACAATTTTGCTTTTGGCCGCGATTTCGATCGCGCCTGCGACGGCTTTCGCCCAGAACGCTCCGGCGGCTCAGGGCGGCGCTGTCGGCGGTGCTGCGACTGGAGCGGTCGGCGGTGCTATCGTCGGTGGCCCGATCGGTGCCGTCGTTGGTGGTGTCGGGGGCGCCGTCGTCGGTGCCATCATCGGCGACCAGACCCCGCGATTCCAGACCTATGTCGTGGAACAGCGCCGTCCGTCCTACACCTATGCCGAGCCGGTGGTCGTAGGCGCCACACTGCCGAACGAGGGGGTCACCTATTACGACGTGCCCCGCGAATATGGCGAGACCAGCTATCGCTACACGGTGGTCAACAACCGCACCGTACTGGTCGATCCCAGGACCGGCCGCGTCGTTCAGGTCATCGAGTAAGCTGATCGCCTGACCAACTGATGACGGCGCACCGCGCGCCGGCATTCCCTTCTCGGGTTGCAAGCCCGCTCCAGCAATGGGGTGGGCCTGACCCGTTTTCCGCGCGCTACGCCGCGCATGACGCCGCTCGCGACGGGGCCTTGCCCCCTCGACACCAGCGCCATTGAAGCCGTCGCCGACCATTGCCGTGTCCCCGACACCCTGTCGCGGGATCGACGGCAATGCGAACCAGGAGACCGATATGGCGCTCGAACAAGCCAGAATTCAGCTTGTACCCAAGCCTTGGGGATCGACCGAGCTTCTGCCCTGGAGCGAGGCCGAACATGGCGACGCCGCGATCGGCGAACTCTGGTTCCAGCGTCGTGATCCGAAAGCGCCCGAAGCCGCCCTCCTGCTCAAATTGCTGTTTACGCAGGAGGCGCTCTCGATCCAGGTGCACCCCGACGACGCAATGGCGCAGGCGATGGGGCTGCCGCACGGCAAGACCGAAGCCTGGTACATCCTTTCGGCAACGCCTGATGCCACTGTCGGCCTTGGGCTGAAGTCCGCGCTCACGGGCTCCCAGCTGCGGGCCGCCATCGCGGATGGCTCGATCGCCGATCTTGTGCAATGGCGCAGGGCCGTGAAGGGCGATGTCATCTTCGTGCCGGCCGGAACGATCCACGCCATTGGCCCCGGCCTCGTGCTGGTGGAAATCCAGCAGCGAAGCGATACGACATTCCGCCTGTTTGACCATGGCCGCGCCCGCGAACTTCACATCGAAAGCGGGGTTGCGGCTGCCCACGCCAGGCCGTCTGACGAGCAGACGCCGCCGCAGCGCCTGAGCGACGCCAGGACCCTGCTCGTCGCAAGCCCGTATTTCATCCTCGAACGGCTCGATCTGGCAGCCGGGGCTACGTGGGAACTGGATGCCAGATGCGAGACCTGGCTGGTCGTGATCGACGGCAATGCCCGGTTCGGGCCGTCCCAGACCGGCATTGGCGAGGGCTGCTTCGTTGACGACCAGCTCATGCGCATCGAGGCGGGCCGCAATGGCGTGACCTGCCTTGTGGCCTATGACGCCGCAGAACCCATCCGCGATTTCCTCCGCGCTGTCGACGGCAGCGCTGCATTCGCCGCTGGCAATCCCGCTTTTCAGTCACCCGCGCCGCTTCCCGCGCTTGCGGGTTCGACGAATTCTTTCACGGAGGCACAATCATGAGCCCGATCCATCGCATTGCCTTCATCGGCAACTCTCTCCCGCGGCGCTGTGGGATCGCGACCTTCACGACCGATCTTCAGCTGGCCGCCGCGGCCTCGGGCGCGGATGTCGACACATCGATCGTGGCGATGAACGACCATGGCCGTGGCTATGACTATCCGCCCTCCGTCCATTGTCAGGTTCGCGATGACAAGCTGGAGGACTACGCGCGTGCCGCCGACTTCCTGAATGACGGGCGGTTCGACGTCGTCTCGCTCCAGCACGAGTTCGGCATTTTCGGCGGTGAGGCCGGCGGCCATCTCATGACGCTGCTCTCGCGCCTGACAATGCCGGTCGTCACCACGCTGCACACCGTGCTGGCCGCGCCGACAGGTGCGCAGCGCGATGTGATGGAGCGGATCATCGACGCTTCGGCACGGGTCGTCGTCATGGCCGACAAGGCGCGCCACCTGCTGCGCACGGTCTATCGGCTCCCCGCCGACAAGATCGAGGTCATCGCCCACGGCATTCCCGAATTCGCCTTTCTCGAGCCCGAGGAGGCCAAGGCCAGGCTCGGCTTCAGCGGCCGCTCCGTCATCCTGACCTTCGGCCTTTTGTCGCCCAACAAAGGCATCGAGGTGATGATCGACGCGATGCCCTCGATCCTGAGACGCCGTCCCGATGCGGTCTATGTGGTTCTGGGCGCGACACATCCCAATCTGGTTCGCGAACAGGGCGAGGCCTATCGCGCCAGCCTGATGAACCGCGTGCGCGAACTCGGCGTCGAGGATCACGTGGTCTTCCTCGACCAGTTCGTCGACCAGGCGACGCTGCTCGGCTTCATCTCGATGTGCGACGTCTATGTCACGCCCTATCTCAAGGAGGCGCAGATGACGTCGGGCACGCTGGCCTACAGCTTCGGCCTGGGCAAGGCGGTCGTCTCGACACCTTACTGGCATGCGCAGGAACTGCTCGCCGATGGCCGCGGTATCCTGGTGCCGTTCGGCGACGCTGTGGCCATCGGCGACGAAATCGCCGGGTTGCTGACCGATGACGAACGGCGGCAGGCAATGCGGCTGCGCGCTTATGCGAGCAGCCGTTCTATGACATGGGAGCGAACAGCCAAGCGCTATCTCGCAGCCTTCGAGACGGCGCGCCGCGGCCGTGTGCTCAGCGTCGTCGCGAGCCCGGCCCAGACAAGCCCTTCGCTACAGATGGCCGCTCCGCCCGAGATGAAGACCGGCCATCTCCTGTGCATGTGTGACGATACCGGGCTGTTCCAGCACGCCGTCCATTCCGTGCCGGATCGCACGCATGGCTACTGCGTCGACGACAATGCCCGCGCGCTGCTCCTCGCCTGCGTGCTGAACAGCACTGGCGAGTCACGCCTGACGGAAGCGCTGACGGCGCGCTTCGCCTCCTTCGTGCAGCACGCCTGGAATCCCGATACCCGACGGTTCCGCAATTTCATGAGCTTCGACCGGCGCTGGCTGGAGGATACCGGCTCGGAAGACAGTCACGGACGCACGCTCTGGGCGCTCGGAGAATGCGCACGCAGCGATGTCAGCCCCTCGCGCCGGCGATGGGCCGCAGCCCTGTTTGCGGAATCCCTGCCGACCGTCGAGGGCTTCACTTCGCCCCGCGCCTGGGCTTTCGCCCTGCTCGGCCTCGACGCCTATTGCACGATTGTCGGCGCGCCACCGACCGCGATCTGGCTGCGCACGCTTTTGGCTGACCGGCTGCTCGGCCTGATGTCGAAGGTCGAGACCCCCGACTGGGTCTGGTTCGAGGATGGCTTGTCCTATGACAATGCGCGCCTGCCCCAGGCCCTGATCGCAACCGGCGTCTCGATGAAGGTCCCCGCCTATGTCGAGGCCGGCTTGCGGTCGCTGCGTTGGCTCACAGGCCTGCAGACCACGCCGGCGGGTTTGTTCAGGCCGGTCGGCTCGGACAGTTTCGGCGACAAGCGCTGCGCGCCCAAGGCGTTCGATCAGCAGCCGCTGGAAGCGACGGCGACTGTCTCGGCCTGCCTTGCCGCTTTGCGGGCCGATGGCAACCCGCAATGGCGGGCCGAGGCCGCGCGCGCCTTCGCCTGGTTCCTGGGGCATAACGATCTCTCGTCGCCGCTGGTCGATCTGGATACAGGCGCCTGTCGGGACGGCCTGCATCGTGACCGGCCAAATGAGAACCGCGGCGGCGAATCCGTGATATCCTACCTGCTCAGCCTCGCCGAGATTCGCCAGCTAGCCCGCATCAGCGGGGATCGCCCGAAACTGGCGCCGCTTCGGGCCTTGCACGCCTGAGCCTCCGGCGAACGCGCAAAAAAAGAGACTGGGGTCGCCTTGTCCCAACGTACCTTCCTCAACCGGCAGGCCTTGTATTTGCGCCCCGATCCTGCCCGCGTCGTCGTGCGTCGGTTCGGCCCCCAGGCCGAGCCCAGCGATCTCAGCCACACCGACAAGCTCCGGGCGAACCATATCGTCGACCGGGTCCTGTCGCTCGACCCTGCGACAGCGGAAAACCTGCTCACCGAGGTGCTGGAGAATTTCAAGGGCAGGCATCGCAACCTTCTGGAGAGGTTCGAGGCCCGCGCCAACGAGATGGAAGAGGCTTTCGAGACCCATCGCGAATTCACGCAGGTCCAGCGCCGGTTGGTGGGATCCTATTTCCTGCACGAGTATTCGTTCGAGGCGGCGGCGCTCTTCAATCCGAGCATCGTCTCGCATCCTGATCAGTCCGGCGCTCCTGAAGGCGGGCTTCGCTTCGTCCTGAGCGTTCGCGCCGTTGGAGAGGGGCATATCTCGTCCCTGACGTTCCGCTCGGGATCGATCGCAAACGATGGCAGCGTCAGCGTCGATCCAACCTCGCGCCTGGCCTCGATCGCCACCTTGCGCAACCGCATGGCGCGTCTCGACGGAGAGGACGTCGAAGTGGTCTTCTCGCCCGATGGCGACATCAGCGAGCGCGTGATCTTTCCGGTCACCGCATCGCAGTCCAATGGGATCGAGGATGCGCGCTTCGTCGCTTTTGACGAGGACGGACGGACCGTGTTTCGCGCGACCTACACCGCCTATAACGGCAAGGGCATCCGCTCGGAACTGATCGAGACCAGCGACTTTCTGTCGTTCCGGATGTCGCCGCTGCGGGGCTCGGCCGCCGTGAACAAGGGCATGGCGCTGTTTCCGCGCAAGATCGGTGGCCGCTATGCCATGATCGCGCGGCAGGACAGCGAAAACCTCTATTTGATCTACTCCGACGACCTCTTCACCTGGGACGGGGGCGTCGCCCTGCTGAAGCCGCAATTCCCTTGGGAATTCATCCAGATCGGCACATGCGGCTCGCCCATCGAACTCGACGAAGGCTGGCTGCTGCTGACCCATGGCGTCGGGCCGGTGCGGAAATATTCGATCGGAGCCGTACTTCTCGACAAGGCGGATCCGTCGAAAGTGCTCGCGCGCTCCCGCGAACCCTTTGTTCGCCCTGAGCCATCCGAACGCGAGGGATATGTGCCCAATGTCGTCTACACCTGCGGCGCGATGCGCCACGGGGACCAGATCATTCTGCCCTATGCGGTCTCCGACACCTTCTGCAATTTCGCGACGATCCGCATCGCTGCCCTCCTGCAATCGATGGAGCGCTGCGATGCGCGACCAGGCGCCTGTTACGAAGCGGAACGGCTTCCGGCAGACCAAGCTGCACTTGAAAGCGACACGCGATGACCGAACAGCCCATCAAGGTCGGCGACATCGTGCGCTTGTCGTTCGGCTTCGCCGATCAATCAGGGTCGGGCGAATACGAGATCATTCGTGTCATGCCGACGCGCGAGGATGGCGAGCGGCAATACAGGATTCGCGGTGCAGATGGCTTCGAAAGGGCGATCGGCCACGGCCAACTCATCGGGACGAGCCCGAAATCGTCTTCCCCGCCTGGCTGAGTTGTGCGGGAATGCCGCGCACCTGACAGCCGCGATTTCGCCGGTATTGAAATTGACGGCGAACGGCAATCTTTTCAAGAAGATGCAATTGACATTAACTCAAGGTTGACTTTCTTAAGATCTCAGCTTATCGTGACTTTGCCGATATTTGTTTGGTTGGCTGTTGTTTTTTCGCGCTTCAACGCGCCTTTGACGAACTCCCTTTCGAAATCGTGCTGATCCCGTCGTGCATTCGCGCAGCGGCCGACGAATATTATCAAGAGGAGAGTTCACCATGGCCACCGGCACAGTGAAATGGTTCAATTCCACCAAGGGCTTCGGCTTCATCCAGCCCGATGACGGCAGTCAGGACGTCTTCGTCCATATCTCCGCCGTCGAGCGCGCCGGAATGCGCGAGGTCGTGGAAGGCCAGAAGCTCAGCTATGAAATGGTCAAGGACAACAAGTCCGGCAAATTGGCCGCCGAGCAGCTGCAGGCTGCGTGATCGATATTCAACTTCGCCGATGACCACGGATGTACTGGCATCGACTGCGAGGATGAACAGGGAAGGCCAGGTTTAAACCTGGCCTTTTTCGTATCCGGCCCATTGTTGCATCATGGGCCGTTGAGGCTGGTATCAACTCGGAGATGAGCACCTGGTCGAGAACTCGAAATCCCGCGTGCAGGCTGAGGCAGCATTCCTCAAGACGCAAACCCAATCCCCGCCGCGAGGCCGTGTGATGTCGGAAACCGATACCGCCAATCAGGCGCGCGATGCCAACACCGCGAGGCTGAAGGAGCTACGGCTGAACAAGGAGGCGCTCGACCGCGCGGCTGGCGAAGCTGCTTTGCCAAAGCCGAAAGCGCCCAAGTAAAAGCGCCCGAGTAAACGCAACCGGCATAGTGCGTTTTTTCTGGGTGAGCCCGACCTGAACCTCAAGAGCGATGGATTGCGCTGGCTGCTCACCGACCTTTTGGAGATTTCGTTTGGCAGGGATTGGTTAGGCGAGGCTCCGCTTGGGCGGAGTGCCCTCCGGCAGATCGATGAGTTTGGCCTTGCGCGAGGCTTTTGTCGCGTCCGAAGCCGGCATCTTGGCGAGTGCCTTATCGATCTGGCGGCCAGCGGCTGCCCGGACTTTCAGCTGCTGGCTCTTTCGGGTGACATTATCGGGCGCATGGGTCGGGAGCGACAAATCCATGTCGTGATGCAAAGGCGAGATTTCCCGCACCGTCACCGGGGCGGAGCCGGACATTTCAGGGGCGCCGATTTTCTTGCGTGCTACAATAGTCATTCATAAATAACGCGGTCGCCGTATATTTGTTCCGATGCGAATGCAGGCGCTGCGTTGGCGCGAATTACGATAGTAATATCGACCGACCTGATAAATATAAGATCAACCATCTACGATCTGGCGCTAAATTCGACGGTTCTTCACCGGTATTCCTAGAAAATTCTCTCGTCGCAGGCTTTGGAAGCAGGAGGCGTCAGCCATGGTTGTCCGCCCGATCGAGCTCCGATCCGCATGATCGCACGCTGGTGGCAGGCGGCCGTGATCTACCAGATTTACCCGCGCTCCTTTCAGGATACGAATGGCGACGGCATAGGCGACCTCGCGGGCATTGCGCAGCGGCTCGACTATCTCGCCGATCTCGGCATGGACACGATATGGATCTCACCGATCTATCCCTCGCCCATGGCCGATTTCGGCTATGACGTTGCCGATTATTGCAATGTCGATCCGCGCTTCGGCACGCTTGCCGATTTTGACGATCTGTTGGCGCAGATCCATGCGCGCGGCCTGAAGCTCGTGCTCGATTTCGTGCCAAACCACAGCTCCGACCATCATCCCTGGTTCGTCGAGAGCCGGTCCTCGCGCGATCATCCGAGACGGGACTGGTACATTTGGCGCGACCCGGCTCCCGATGGCGGGCCGCCCAACAACTGGATCAGCGATTTCGGCGGCTCGGCCTGGGAGTGGGACGAGCCCACCGGTCAGTACTATTACCACGCCTTCCTGAAAGAGCAGCCGGACCTCAACTGGCGCAATCCGGCCGTGCAGTTGGCCATGTACGAGGTCATACGTTTCTGGTTCGACCGCGGCGTGGACGGCTTCCGCATCGACGTGCTCTGGCACATGGTCAAGGCAGCCGATTTTCCAGACAACCCACTCAATCCCGCCTATCGGCCCGAAATGGGCGATATGCATCGCCTGTTGCAGCTTCACTCGACCGACCAACCCGAAATCCATGCAATCGCTGCAGAGATGCGCGCCATCGCCGATGAGTATGGGACAAGAGGCGAAGGCGAGCGCGTGCTGATCGGCGAGATCTATCTGCCGGTCGATCGCCTGATGTCCTATTACGGCGGTGAGCGGCGCGAGCTGCACCTGCCCTTCAATTTCCAGCTCATCGATGCGCCATGGCAGGCGCCTGCGCTTGCAAGGCTGATCGCCGATTATGAGGCGGCGCTTCCGCCGGATGGATGGCCGAACTGGGTGCTCGGCAATCATGACCGGCCGCGCATCGCCAGCAAGCGCGGAGAGGCCCAGTCTCGTATCGCCGCGATGCTGTTGCTGACGCTAAGGGGAACGCCCACCCTCTATTACGGCGACGAGCTGGGCCTGAGCGATGTCCAGATCCCGCCCGCCCAGGTTCAGGACCCTCGGGAACTCCGCGAGCCCGGGCTCGGTCTGGGCCGCGATCCGGTCCGGACGCCGATGCCATGGGAGGCAGGCGTGAATGGGGAGGCAAGCGTGCATGGGGAGGCAAGCGCAAATGCCGGCTTCAGCACGGCATCGCCCTGGCTGCCGCTGAATGCCGATTGGCCTGTGCGCAACGTGGCGGTCATGGCTGAGGACCCCGCCTCCCTCCTGACGCTCTATCGCCGCCTGCTGACTGTCAGGCGTGCCCATCCGGCCCTGGCGATCGGTGATTTCATGCTGCTGGACTCCGAGGAAGATGTGCTCGCCTATGAACGCCGGCACGGGGCGCAACGACTGGTCGTGGCGCTCAATCTCAGTGGGCAATCGCAGCGCCTGGAATTGCCGGAATCGCCGAGTGATTGGCGGTTGCTGCTGTCGACGAGTGCTGAATCGCTCGTGATCGAAAACAATGTGCTGCTGCTGCGGGGGGATGAGGGCGTGATCCTCGCCGCCTGATCGCATGCCCGGAAAGGACGCTCCCTTGCGCATCGCCATGCTGGCGCCAATCTCCTGGCGCACCCCGCCGCGCCATTACGGACCCTGGGAGCTCGTGACGAGCCTCTTGACCGAGGCGCTGGTCGCGCGCGGCCTCGACGTCACGCTCTTCGCCACCAAGGACAGCCGGACGGCGGGAACGCTGGCCGGGGTCTGCCCGGCGCCCTATTCCGAAGACCCCACGATCGACGCCAAGGTCTGGGAGATGCTCCATGTCGCCCATGTCTTTGAGCGCGCGGGCGAGTTCGATCTCATTCACAATCAGGCGGATTTCGTGCCGCTCGCCTTCTCGCGGCTGGTCGAGACGCCGGTGGTGACGACGATCCATGGCTTCTCCTCGGACCGCATCCTGCCAGCCTTCAAGGCCTATGAGGATCGCGTCCACTATGTCGCGATCAGCGATGCCGATCGGCATCCGGATTTGCGCTATGCGGCGACGATCCATCACGGGATCAGGCTGGAGGATTTTCCCTTCGATGCCGATGGCAGCGAAGACCTGCTCTTCTTCGGCCGCATCCATCCCGACAAGGGCGCCGCGGACGCGATCGCCGCGGCCCGTCGGGCCGGGCGGCGACTGGTCATGGCCGGCATCGTTCAGGATCAGGGCTACCACAACGAGCAGGTCGTCCCTGCGCTCGATGGCCGTTCGGTGGCCTATCTGGGCCCGGTCGGCGGCGAGGCTCGCACAAAGGCGCTGGGATCGGCACGGGCACTGCTTCATCTCGTCAATTTCGACGAGCCGTTCGGGCTGTCGGTGGTGGAGGCGCTAGCCTGCGGCACGCCGGTCATCGCCTCCAGACGCGGCTCGATGCCGGAGCTGATCGAGCATGGTGTGACCGGCTTTCTGGTCGACAATCTCGATGAAGCCGTGGACGCGATCGGCCGTATCGGAGATCTCGATCGCGCCGCCTGCCGAGCCTCAGTCGCCGCGCGCTTTACGGTGGACCGCATGGCGGATCGATACTGGCAGCTCTACCGGTCACTCTTGGCATAATGCCAAGCAGCTTGGGTGCGCTGCAGAATCTCCCCCGATTGCATTCTTAGGTGTGTCCCAGGCGCCCGATTCTAAGCAAGATGGCTAGCATCGAAAACGCCGTCATCGAATACCACTCGGCGAGGACGGGAATCCTACGACTGAAGCAAGAGGACGCTTCTCCCGAGTCGAACAGCCTGAATAAAATGCGGTGGCTTACCTCCGCCGCGCGCGCAGCCGTGTCGAATCCCGGCTGGATCAAGCCCTACTCACTGCGCCGCTGTCTGCCTTGCTCAGCACGCGGACTGAGCGTTATCCCAACCTGCCGGAAAGCAGACGTCTCGACTTCTGCTGAGGGCCATCTTTCCCCCTACTGCGCTCTGCCGCGAAGGTCTCACTTGGGTCGCCAACAGACCTCTCGTCCGCCATGCGAACGTCCGCTTCAGGGCGAAGCTCCAATGTCTGGTTATGGCGCGACCCAGCCCCTTCGGTCGGCTTAGAGGAACGTCACCTAGCCAAAAGAACGGAAGATTACGAAGGGTGCGGATATATGACAGCGCGGTGACGGGGGCTGTTCCGGCGGACCCCGATCCGGTCGGCGGCGGCCGATGTCCGCTTTCGACCGACCCATCTGAGACATCGGCGGCGCGTGGCCAGCAAGCCCAAAGATGGCCCGCCGGGGAGGGTTTGGTCCGCTTTCGGGAATTCCGATTGTCCGGGCAGCAAGGCGCGAATGCTGGCCCTCATCAGACACCCTGGAGATTCTGCCTCAGAGCGGAGGGCCGCGAACGGAGGCAATCCGCGCAGAAAATTGGGATCACTGGTCATTGCCGTCAGGATTGCCCCGCTCAGCCGGCGGAAAATGACCAGCACGGACATGCAAGTACGACGCCATGACCGATCGACATATTGCATCCGTTCGATCGGATTTGCGCCATGTCAAAGACGATGCCTGTTGCACGTCTCACTGGCATAGGAGGCATGGACAAGGACCGCCGAACCCTTATTCTCTTTCCTCAATCTCTAAATGGCTCAGTACAGTAAGTGATCGTTGGGGCGGCCTAAAGGAAGAGATGATGACGGAGACAGCGGGCTCTGGCGTCCCTGAAGCTGACGACAGGCCGACGCGGCGATCGGAAATCGCTGCCTTTCTTGTTCTGGCTGTCCTGATCTGGCCCATCATCGCTGTCGGAATCGTTGGCGGCTACGGCTTCCTTGTCTGGATGTCGCAGGTCGTTCTCGGTCCTCCCGGCCCTCCGCATTAAGGCCGCCCCATGTCCGCGCACGAGCATCGCATCGACCGGCGCGACTTTCTCAAAGGACGCATCGCGTCCGATGAGGGAACCGGGCAAGCTGGTTCCGCACGCTTTCTTTATATCGCCAGCGCCGTCGTGACGGCTCGTGCCGAGGATTGCCCGGAGGTGGCCCGCTGCATTGCGGAGATGCCGGGCACGGAGATCCACGGCATCGAGGGCACGAAGATCATCGTCGTGATGGAAAGCGAGAACAATGGCGATATCGGCAGCCGCCTGACGGAAATGGCGCTGATGGACCGTGTCTTCTCGGCCAATCTCGTCTTCGAGCAGATCGAACCCCTGAACGACCACGGAGGCGACCGATGACGGTCTCTCGTCGCGAGCTAATCAAGGCGCAGGCTGCCGGCGTCGCCGCCCTGGCCGCCCACGTCAGCTTCCCCGCCAGCGCCCAGCCCGTGCCGGGCGGCGTCGATGCGCTGCAGATCAAATGGTCGAAGGCGCCGTGTCGCTTTTGCGGGACGGGCTGCGGCGTCATGGTCGGCGTCAAGGAAGGCCGCGTGATCGCCACCCATGGCGACATTAAGGCCGAGGTCAACCGTGGCCTCAACTGCGTCAAGGGCTATTTCCTCTCCAAGATCATGTATGGCGGCGACCGGCTGACCCAGCCGCTGCTGCGCAAGAAGAACGGCGTTTACGCCAAGGACGGCGAGTTCACCCCGGTCTCCTGGGAGGAGGCCTTCGACACTATGGCCGCCAAGGCCAAGGAGACGCTGAAGGCGAAGGGGCCGACCGCGCTCGGCATGTTCGGCTCCGGGCAGTGGACGATCTTCGAAGGCTATGCCGCGACCAAGCTGATGCGGGCCGGCTTCCGTTCCAACAACCTCGATCCGAACGCCCGTCACTGCATGGCCTCGGCGGCGTACGCCTTCATGCGCACCTTCGGCATGGACGAGCCGATGGGCTGCTATGACGATTTCGAGCATGCCGACGCCTTCGTGCTCTGGGGCTCGAACATGGCGGAGATGCACCCTATCCTGTGGACCCGGTTGACCGACCGTCGGCTCGGCCATCCGCATGTGAAGGTCGCGGTGCTCTCGACCTTCACCCATCGCAGCTCGGACCTCGCCGATATCCCGATCATCTTCAAGCCGGGCACGGACCTGGCGGTCCTGAACTACATCGCCAACCACATCATCTCGACCGGGCGGGTGAACAAGGATTTCGTCGACAAGCATACCACCTTCCTGAAGGGCGCCACGGATATCGGCTATGGCCTCCGTCCGGACGATCCGCGCGAGATGAAAGCGCGCAAGGCCGCCGACGTCACCGCCACGACTCCGATCGACTTCGAAGCCTTCGCCGCCTTTGTGAAAGACTACACGCTGGAGAAGGTCTCCGCCCTGACCGGGGTCGAGCCGGGCTTCCTGCAGCAGCTTGCCGAACTCTATGCCGATCCCAAGCGCAAGGTTATGTCGCTCTGGACGATGGGCTTCAACCAGCATGTGCGTGGCGTCTGGGCGAACCAGATGGTCTATAACCTGCACCTGCTGACGGGTAAGATCTCTGAGCCCGGCAACAGCCCGTTCTCGCTGACCGGCCAGCCCTCAGCCTGCGGCACGGCGCGCGAGGTCGGCACCTTCGCCCATCGCCTCCCGGCCGACATGGTGGTGACCAACCCCGAACACCGCAAGCATGCCGAGGAAATCTGGCGAATTCCGCATGGCATCATCCCGGAGAAGCCGGGCTACCACGCCGTCGAGCAGGACCGCATGCTCAAGGACGGCAAGCTGAATTTCTACTGGATCCAGGTCAACAACAACCTCCAGGCCGCGCCCAACAACAGCAACGAGACCTATCCGGGCTATCGCAACCCGGAGAACTTCATCGTCGTCTCGGATGCCTACCCGACCGTGACGGCAATGGCCGCCGACCTGATCCTGCCCGCCGCAATGTGGGTCGAGAAGGAGGGCGCCTATGGCAATGCCGAGCGGCGCACCCATGTCTGGCACCAGCTCGTCGACGCGCCCGGCCAGGCCCGCTCCGACCTCTGGCAGCTCATGGAATTCTCGAAGCGCTTCACGACCGACGAGGTCTGGCCGGCCGAGATTCTCGAGGCCAATCCGAACTATCGCGGCAAGACCTTGTTTGACGTGCTTTACCGCAACGGCAACGTCGACAAATTTCCGCTTTCCGAGATTGAAGCTGGTTACGAGAACCAGGAATCAAAGCAATACGGCTTCTATGTCCATAAGGGGCTGTTCGAGGAATATGCCACTTTCGGCAGGGGCCATGGCCACGATCTCGGACCTTACGACCTCTACCACGAGGTGCGCGGCCTGCGCTGGCCGGTTGTCGACGGAAAGGAGACGCTCTGGCGCTACCGCGAGGGCCTGGATCCGTACGTCAAGGCTGGCAAAGGCGTCGAGTTCTACGGCAACAAGGACGGCAAGGCCCGCATCATAGCTGTGCCCTACGAGCCCCCGGCGGAATCGCCCGATGGCGAGTACGATCTGTGGCTTGTCACCGGGCGCGTCTTGGAACACTGGCACTCCGGTTCGATGACCATGCGCGTGCCGGAGCTCTACAAAGCCTTCCCCGGTGCGCGCTGCTTCATGCACCCCGAGGACGCGCGCAACCGCGGGCTCAACCAAGGCGCGGAAATCCGGATCATCTCGCGGCGCGGCGAGATGCGCACCCGCGTCGAAACGCGAGGCCGCAACCGCATGCCGTCAGGCGTGATCTTCGTTCCGTGGTTCGACGCCAGCCAGCTCATCAACAAGACCACTCTCGACGCCACCGATCCCATCTCCAAGCAGACGGATTTCAAGAAATGCGCGGTCAAGATCCTGGCGGTCTGAGCCTGATGCGCTCCTGGACCCTTCTCGGAACTGCCCTGGCAGCCTTCGTCGTCCTCACCGTCGGCGCGCTCTCGCAGGACGGAGCGCCGATCAGGATCGTACCGCGCGTGACCGGCAACGCGCAGCCCATGGAGCTCGAACGGGTGCCCGCGCTCGGCCGCCCGATCGTCGATGACGTCAGGCGGATGCGCAACTATCCCGAGCAGCCGCCTGTGATCCCGCATTCGATCGACGGCTACCAACTCACGCTCAACACCAACCGCTGCATGGATTGCCACAGGCGTGAGTTTACCGAGGGCTCGGGCGCACCGATGATCAGCATCACCCATTTCCAGGACCGAGATGGCCAGGTGCTCTCGGACGTGACGCCGCGCCGCTATTTCTGCAC
>NZ_FNUY01000013.1 GCF_900108245.1 Allobosea lathyri | reverse complement strand
GTGCGGCTGTCGAAGGACGACAGCCAGCTTGCGATCGCCGCGCCCGTATTGGCGATGCGAAGGCTCTGCCCGCTCGTCTCGTCGAACAGATCGAGATGATGCTTGGCGATATCGCAACCGATGAAGCAGGGGTGTATGGTCATGGTGCCTGTCCCTGTGCTGCGAGGTCCGGTGCTAGCGGCCTCGGTCAACTGTTCAGGATGGGGTTACGCAAACGCGGGCGGGAACCGAGCCGGAACACGGTGTTCCCCACCAGGGATCCAACGGCTTCCCGCCCGCACCAAACATGACACGAATCTGACAAACAGGGATCCATTCCGGAGCGCTTGCCGGTGGGGTTCCGGAATGGATCCCGGATCTCCGCTTCGCTGCGTCCGGGATGACGGCGCGTTTCCAGAGCCCGGCGTCCCGTCACAAGGACGCGCCGGGTTTCCTCAGGATGTAGCCGATGCCGCGCAGCGACGAGATTTCGACATCGGCGGCCGCGTCCCGGAGCTTGCGCCGCAATCTCGAGATCTGGGCTTCGAGCGTATTGGATTCGATCAGGTCATCGAAGCCATAGACCGCCTCGATCAGGACGTTGCGGGTTACGACCCGCCCGGCGCGCTGAACCAGCGCCTGCAGGATGAGCGCCTCGCGCCGCCGCAGTTCAAGCGGTACGGTGGCGACCAGAGTGTTCCCGCCGTCGAGATCGACCGAAACGTTGCCGGCCGACATCACGAGCGAGCGGCCGGGGAACTTGCGGCGGGCGATGACCCGCAGGCGCGCGACGAGCTCGCCGGGTTCAAAGGGCTTGACCAGATAGTCGTCGGCACCGCCGTTCAAGCCTTCGATCACGTCGCATTTCGCATCGCGTGCGGTCAGGACAAGGAAGGCGGGACGGGTCTCGACCGACTTCATCGCCTTGACGATCGACAGGCCGTCGCCGTCCGGCAAACGTCGATCGATGATGGCGAGGTCGAAGGGCGCGGCCTTCAGGGCAAGCAGCCCGTCTTCGACCGTGCCGGCGCGATCCACGACGAGGCCTGCGTCAAGCAGCAGCGACGACAGGAACGACATCAGCTCCGGTTCGTCTTCGACGATCAGAGCTCGCATGTCGTTCCCGTCGCAGCGCATGTCTGGAGCGCGAGGCCGGAAAGCTCGGGGCGACCTGCCAAACGCATCACACTCCGTCCATTCTTGTGAACAGTCGCTCCCGGCTTCCCGATGCGGTAGCCGGAACGACTGATCGAGATATCAGGGGCTTAGAACCGGTAGTTCACGCCGGCCTTGACCAGATGTTCGTTGACTTCGATCTTCTTGCGCGTCGGGCCGAACTGAAAGTCCTGCTTGCCGAGCGACACGTAGTTGTACTCGAGCTTTGCGGACCAGTTCTGCGTGATGCCGTATTCGACGCCCGCACCGACGACATAGCCGGTCTTGCCCTTGGTTTTCGAGAGATTGCCGCTGGTCGCCTTGAGGCTGCCATAGGCGAGACCGCCGGTTGCGTAGACCAGAGCCCGGTCGAAGGCCACGCCTACGCGAGCCTTGGCGGTTCCGGTATAGCGCATATCGGCATTCGTGCCGACGACGCCGCGCGACGAGCCCTTGCCGAAACCGTTCATCGAGAAATCGGTCTCGAGGCCATAGACCATGCTGCCGGCTTGCATGTTGTAGCCGATCTGGCCGCCGAGCAGCGCTTCGTTCCGGCTTTTCCTGGTCACTCCGGTGAACCTTTCGAAGGCGCCGCCGGAATGAAGACCGGCATAGACGCCATTCCAGTTGTAACGGAGCGGCTGGGCGGTATTGGCCTGCCACTCCTGGGCTCGCGGCTCCCTGCGATCGGCCGCAGCTGCTGGGATAGCGGCCACCGCCAGCAGGCAGAGGCTTATGATCGGGATATGACGATGCATCGATAACTCCTCGCAGCTGCCGTCCGGCATCGCCGCGTCTGCTTGCCCCCGAATCCGTCGATCGGATCAGTCGAGCGAGGTGCAGAAGACCGGTGAAGGTTACGCCAACATTGCCTGTCCGCTCCGAGCGGCGGGCGGGCGCGGCAATGCTTGCGAGCGTCAGCGACGGGGCGTGAGCTGACTGTCCTGTCAGGTCTCTAGGAAGAGCCAAATGATTCAGCTCGGGAACGGGTCGACCTTCGGTCGCACAGGATGACGGCGTGTTTCCACGCTCACATCTAGGGCAGGAAAGCGCCGCCGTTCACATGCATCGTCTGGCCGGTGACGTAGCGGGCGTCGGGGCCGGCCAGGAACCGAACCATGGCCGCGACCTCCTCGGGTGTGCCGCGCCGTCCGACGAGATTGGCTGCTTTCGCATGGTGGTGCGGCTGATGCCCGTCGGCGCGGACAGTCTCGATAAGGCCGGGAGACACCAGATTGACCGTGATTCCCTGGGGGGCGAGGTCGTGGGCGAGCGCCTTCGTCAGCCCGTCGAGCCCGGCCTTGGCGGCGACCACCGCGGCGCGGCGTGGCGCGCCGATATAGGCGGTGAGGCCGCCGATATTGATGATCGCGCCGGCCGGCGAACGGGCGAGATGCGGCAGCGCCGCTTTCGCGCACAGGAACGGCGCGTCGAGCGCCAGAGCCATCACTGCCCGCCACTGGGCCAGCGTCATCTCCTCGAAGGTTGCTTCGGTGCGGATCGCGGCGTTGTTGACGAGGATGTCTAGCCCGCCAAAGGCGGCGACCCCGGCTTCGACGATGGACGAGACCGCCGCCTCGTCGGTCACGTCGCCGAGAACGGGGAGGGCGCGTCCACCCTCGGCCTCGATCGTGCGGACAACCTCGTCCAGTGCCGCCCGGTCGGTGCGTGCGGCCACGATCACGGCGCAGCCAGCCCGCGCCAATGCGAGCGCGATGGCGCGGCCGATATTGCGCGAGGCGCCGGTGACGAGCGCGACGCGGCCCGAGAGGTCCTGCGCCACCGGACCGGTCATGCGCGGGCCGCTCCGAGATCGACGGGACCGCCATCCGCGATTCCAGCCAATGCCGCGCGCAGCGCCGCGATAGCGGGGGCATCGAGGCGGCCGAAGCGAAGGTTCGCTTCGAGCTTGGCGTCGAGTTCCGCATCATCCAGCGGCTCGCGGGCACCGCCACGCATATGCGGCTGCGTGAATTCGCGCGTCGTCCCGTCGACCAGCTCGGCCTTCAGATGGCCTGAGAAATTGCGCGGATACTCGTCATCCGGGTCGATCACATAGGACATCCTGGCAGCGAGCTTGCGCAAAGCAGGATCGCGCGCCCGCATGTCGGTGAACTGGCCCAGCCCGGCCTCGCCATCGATGAAGGCCACCGCCATGCAGTAGGGCGTCGAGAACTTGCCCGCATAGCCGTTGGGCGGATTATGCTTCTCGCTGAGCGGTTCCCAGAGGCGATGCACCGTGCCCTCGCCGACCTTGCAGGTTATGGCGACGATCTCGTCCGCCTTGACGCCGGAAGCAGCCAGGCGCAGCGCGCAATCCACGAAAGGCTGGGTCATCGTCCCGCAGGCATAGGGTTTGAAGGCCAGTGTCTCCATGACCCAGCGCTGCCCGAGCCCGTCGAGAAGCTTGCTGAAATCGGGTGTCTTCGATGGGGCGAACGCCTTGTAAAGCCCATGCGAGCCCTCGAAAACGGTGAGCGGGCCCGTGAAGCCGGCCTGGGCAAGATGGGCGGACCTGAGACCTGCCTGCGCTGCAGCTCCGGCATGGAGGCGCTTGGTCGAGCTGCCGTCAGCCAGATACTCGATGATGCCCGAGGCGAGGCTGCCGGCGATGCCGAAGGCGCGCGCGATCGCTTCCGCGGACAGGCCGAGCGCCACGCCGACAGCGGCCGCAGCGGCGGGAGCCCCGAAGATCGCGGTGGGATGGAAACCGGCCTTGTGCGTCGCCTGCGGCGCGACGAGGCTGAAGCGACACATCAGCTCGGCGCCGACCGTGATCGCGCGCATGACGGTGTCGCCGGAGAGGCCGTGCCGCTCAGCCGCTGCCAGCACGGCCGGCACGATCACGGCGCCCGCATGGATCGGGCCCCCCTCGAAGGTGTCGTCATAATCCTCGCCATGCGCCGCCGTGCCGTTGACGAGGGCGGCGTCATACATGGTCAGGCGACGGGCATGGCCGAGCGCCGTGCAGGGTCCCTCATCGACCGCGCTGGCCAGCGCCGCCGTCACGTAATCCGTGTCGCGCGCTGCCACCGCCAGTCCGGTTACGTCGAAAAGCAGGCGCCGGCTGATCGCGAGCGCCGCCTCGGGCGGCCGGGCCTCGACAGCGAAGGCGGCGAGTTGGCTGGCGATGGGCGTGGCGGCCTGCGATGCAGCGGGCGTGTGATGCTGGTTCACGAATGCGCTTCCTGGATTTTCGGCTTGCGGGCGTCGCGGAGTTCGCGGGTCAGCGAGAAGATGACGAAACCGAACGCGAAGAGGAGGAAGCCGACCGCGATCGGATCCTCCAGGAAGATGCCGTGATCGCCGCCCGACAGCACGAGCGAGCGCCGGTAGCTGGACTCGATCATATGGCCGAGCACGACGCCGAGGATCATCGGCAGGAAGGGGAACTTCGCGATCCGCATGAGATAGCCGACGATGCCGAGGCACAGCGCGATCGAGAGATCGAACAGGCTGTTGTTGAGCGTGTAGATGCCCGACAGGATCAGCGCGAAGATAAAACCGGCGCGATAGGGGCGAGGGCGGTTCACCAGCCAGACGCAGGCCGGCAGAATGACGATGCCGATGCCGATCTGCGCGATGATCGCGATGAAGGAGCCGAGATAGAGGCTGTCGATCACCTGCGGATTCTGCTCGAACAGGCGGGGTCCCGGCAGCAGGCCGTGCATCAGCAGGCCGCCGAGCAGCACCGCGGTGGAATTCGAGCTCGGAATGCCGAAGGAGAGCAGGGGGATGAGCGCAGCGCTCGCCACCGTATTGTTGGCGGTCTCCGGCGCGGCGACGCCTTCCTCCGAGCCCTTGCCGAACTTCTCCGGCGTCTTCGACCAGCGGCGCGCCTCGTTATAGGACATGAAGGCGGCGATGGAGCCGCCGCCACCCGGCGTCAGCCCCTCGAATGTGCCCAGTATGCAGCCGATGAACTGGGAACGCTTGAGCTTGTTCATCATGGCGAGGCTGGGCAGGCGGATGCGGACGGAGGCATTCAGCTTCAGCACGTTCGACGAGCCCGACTGGCTCATCAATTCGGTCAGCGCGAACAGCCCGACCATGACCAGAACAGGCTCGATGCCATTGAGTAGATCGGGCACGCCGAAGGTGAAGCGGGTGACGCCGGAAATCGGGTCGGTGCCCACCGTGGCGATCATCAGGCCGATCACGGCGGCGGCAAGGCCTTTCACCAGCGAGCCGCCGGTCATCGAGGCGATGACGGAGAGGCCGAGAATGCCGAGGCCGAAATAGGAGGTCGGCTTGAAGGCCAGCGCTAGCCAGGACAGAGGCTCGGTGAGCATGATCAGCATGACCAGCCCGAAAAGGCTGCCGACCACACCCGACATCAGCGAGATGCCGAGCGCCTCGCCGGCCCGGCCCTGGCGGTTGAGCTCGTAGCCATCGATGACGGTGGCGGCGGCGGAGTTGGTGCCGGGCGTGCGGATCAGTATGGCTGGGATCGAGCCGCCATATTCGGCGCCGATATAGACGCAGGCGAGCAGCGCGATCGCCATCGCCGGGTCCATCGTGTAGGTGAACGGCAGCACCAGCGCCATGGTGATGGACGCCGAGATGCCCGGCAGCGCGCCGCCGAGAATGCCCCAGGTCAGGCCGATGAGGGCGACGGGGACGAGCGGCGTCGCCGTGAGAAGATGCAGCATGCTCCAGAAGGTCGTCACGAGAACAGCCCCTGGAAGAGCGAGCCGACCGGCTGGTTGACGCCGAGCAGCTTTACGAAGATCGCCCAATAGAGCAGGGCTCCGCCGATCGCCGCGATGGGCACGGTCCAGCGGCGCGGAGCGCCTTCATAGAGCGCGACGGCGCCGATCAGGAGCGCGACGCCGGCGATGTAGCCGATGAGGGGCAGCAGCGCGATATAGGCCGCGCCGAACAGGAGGAAGCCCAATGCGCGGGGCATGCGGGCATCGTCCTCGACCGCATCGCCGGAGGCCTCTTTCGTCCGCACTGCGATTGCGACAGGCTTGGGCGCGAACATGGCGCGCACGATCAGGATGCCCGCCAGCATGACGAGCGCGATCGTGAGCAGGCGAGGCAGTCCTGCGGCCCCGACTTCGTCGGCCAGCGTGCTGTCGGCGATGGCGCCGCTCGCCCGATGATAGAGCCCTGCGATAACGAGCAGGACGAGCCCGCTCACGATATCCTTGTTCATGGCCGGTCCCGTCAGCTTTTACTTGATCGCGCCGGTTTCCTTCAGGAACGCTTCCGTTCGTGTGGCGAAGTCGTTGACGAAGGCGGGATAATCCTTGTGGGCGATGAAGTTCGGCACGAGCACCTCTGCCGAATAGGCCTTCTTGTAATCGGGGTCGGCGAGAACCTTCTGAACTGCATCGTCCCAGATGGCCGTTACGTCCGCCGGGATGCCTTTCGGACCGGCCAGGCCGCGAAACTTCACCAGCGCGACGTCGAAGCCGCTTTCCCTGACGGTCGGCACGTCCGGCTTGTCCGGGATGCGCTGGGGATTGAAGGTCGCGAGCAGCCTGATCTTGTTCGCGTCGAGCTGCGAGCGCAGCTCCTGGATCTCGCCGATGCCGATATCGAGCGTGCCGTTCAGCGTGTTCAGCATCAGGTCGCCGCCGCCCTCATGGGTGACGATGGCGGCGTTGACGCCGGCTGCGCGTTTCAGCTGCTCGGCCGCCTGCCTTTCGAGGGAGGCGGGGTTGGCCGCGCCCCAGCGTCCGCGCGTCTTGCGGGCATGGTCGATGACCTCGGCCAATGTTTTGAACGGCCCATCTGTGCGCGTGTAGATGACCTCGCTATCGGCGAAGAAGTTCACCAGCGGGTCGAGGTCCTTGTAGGTGTTGGTCGGCTGCGAGAGCAGCGAGGTGTAGATGTAGGTCGGCGTCGTCGCGTAGAAGACGCTTCCGTTCGCCGGCGCGGAGGCGACGCGCGCGATGGCCTTCGCCCCGCTGCCGCCCTGCACGTTCTCGATGATGAAGGTCGCGCCGATATATTTGCTGAGATATTTCGACATCTCGCGCAGGAACACGTCCGAGCCGCCGCCGGGGCTCGAATGAGTGACCAGCGTCACCACCTTGTGCGGATAGGCGGCCGGCTCGGCCAAAGCGAGCCCCGGCAGGGCAATGGTAGCCGCGATCGCGGTGCCGATGAAATGGCGTCTTGTCAGCATGGCTCATCCTCCCCTGGAAGGCGGCGCCGCCTCTTGATGGGCGACGGCCGCGTGGCCTCGGTTTATCTAGGCAAAGTCATTCGGCCGCCGAACGGATCGACTGCGCCGTCCCCGTCATCAGGCTCATCAGGCGCTTCAGATCGGCGCCGGTATCGAAACTCCGGGTCAGCGCCAGGATTTCATCCTGCGCGGCGCTGTCGAGCACGCCTTCGGCGCACATGCGGAACTTGCCGTCGAGATCGGCATCGCTGATCGGGTTGAGCGGGCCGCCGCGATAGCGCTCGTCGGCCCATTGCACGAGATTACGCCCGTCCCTGGTCTCGACCTCGATGCGCGAGCGGATGAGGTCGTAGCCGCGAGCGTCGATCTCGGGATCGTTGATCACATCGGTGCGGGCCTGCAGGTCCTGCATCGCCTCGCCGGCCACGAACGCGTCCTCGAATTCGTGATGGCTGGCGCGCCGGCAGAGCACGATCATCGCCAGCAGGGCCGGCATCGAGAACTTGGCCTGCAGATGGTTTTTGGCGATCGGATAGCGGATCGGCTCGATGATGTTCTTGCCGGCGAAGAAGCGCACGCGCTCCACCTGCTCGGGCTTCAGGTCGTGATCGAGGACGAGCTTCAGCATCGCATCCATGGACTGGTGAGTCAGGATGCCGGACGGGTAGGGCTTGATCGAGATGCCCGGGCTCTCGATCGTGAGCGTGCCGCCGAAGCCTTGGCTGGCCTTCTGCGTGTCAAACCCTTCGCCCATCACGGAGAAGAAGCCCCAGGGCCCGTCGAGGGCCGCAGGATCGGCATCGAACCCGCGGGACGCGAGGAGGGCGGCGGTGACGCCGTTCTCGCAGGCGCGACCGACATGCAGCGGCTTGGTCATCGTGCCGAAATTGCAGCGGATGCCGGCGGCAAAGCTCGCCGCCATTCCCAATGCATGCGCAAGCCGGTCTCCCGACAGGCCCAGAAGGTGAGCGGCGGCGACGCAGGCGCCGAACGTACCCACCGTGCCGCTGGTATGATGGCCGCGCCGGTAATGCCGCGGCGTCATCCATTCCGAGATCTTGCACTCGACCTCGAAGCCGAGCTGGAAGGCGAGCATCACAGCCTTGCCATCGGTGATGCCGAGGCGCTCGGCCATGACGAGGGCGGCCGTCAGCGGCGGTATCGTCGGATGCGTGAGCAGCCCGTAGATATGGGCAGGATCATGCGAGACCTGCGTATCGTCCCAGTCATGCGCATGGCCGGCCGTGCCCCAGACACGGGCAGCCAGCGCCGCGGGCACGCGGGCGCCCCCGGCCGCCGGCAGCGGCGCATCGGCCCGTCCGCCCTGTTCCAGCGCATCAGCGACGAGGATCTCGACCGAATGCTCGCGGCTGCCGGCGAGATAGAGCCCGAGCGCATCGACGATGCAGCGTCGCCCGATCCGCAGCGCCTCGGCCGACAGGTCGGCATAGGCGGTGGTCTCGACGAAGCGGAGAGCTTGGCGGGTGATGTCGCTGGCGGCTGCGCTCACGGGAGTTCCTTCTCGGTCAGATGGTTCGCCATCAGGCGGGTCTTGGCCGTGGCCACATGGTTGAAATGAGCGGCATAAGCGCGCACGGGGTCATGCGCCGCGATGGCCTCGACCATCTCGTGATGCTCCTCGTTCGAGGCGTGCACGGAATCCGCCAGCATCAGGTTGCGGGTGCGATAGAGGCGCAACTGCTTGACGAGCGCGAGATAATGCGAGGCGAGCGTCGCATTGCCCGCGCCGGTGACGATGGCCTCGTGCAAGGCGAAATTCTCGATGATGTAGGTCTCGAAATCGTCGCGCGCGACGGCGTCGTCCATCGCCGCGACATGGCCGCGCAGGCGCTCCACATCCGCAGCGCTGGCACGCAAGGCGAAACACTGGCCCGCCAGCGCGAAGAGCGCGGCGCGCACGTCGTAGATGTCGGCCGCCTGCGCGGCGTTAAGTCGCCGCACGAAGACGCCGCGATTGGGAATGGTGTCGATCAGCCCCGTGCGGTCGAGCGAGCGCAGGGCCTCGCGAATGGGACCACGGCTGATGCCGAAGCGCAGGGCCAGCGCCTGTTCGTTGATCTTGTCGCCGGGCGCGTATTCGCCGCCCAGGATCACGCGCTCGATCTCCTGCTCGATCAGCATGGGCAGGGAGCGATCCCTCAGCAGCTCGATGGCCTGGGCGAGCATTGGCTTTCCTTTGTCAGGAATGGTGGATAGAATGTCGTCTGAAGAATGTCAACAATCTGCAAACCGAAATGCTTATTGTTGACAATTTATATGGAGCTTCTTACGCTTCGGTCGATAGCTCACATAGAGGCGCTCTCGGCCCGGCTCGATGCCGGATACGAGACAATGCCCGGAGCTGTTGTCGCAACGAGACGGCGTCTGGGAGGATGCATTGGCGTTTCTGGAGCTAGCCGACCTTAGCATGCGGTACGGCGCGCTGACCGTGGTCGATCGCGTCAACCTCAATGTCGAGAAGGGCAATCTCGTCTGCCTGCTCGGCCCGTCGGGCTGCGGCAAGACGACGACGCTGCGCCTCATCGCCGGTTTCATCACGCCCAAGGGCGGGCAGATCAATGTCGGCGGCCGGACGATCTCGTCCGCCGGCTGGAGCGAGCCGCCCGAGCGGCGCGGCATGTCGATGATCTTCCAGAGCTACGCGCTCTGGCCGCATATGACCGTTCGCGAGAATATCGGCTACGGGCTGATGCTCCGGAAGATGCCGCAGGCCGAGATCGTGCGGCTCGTCGACAAAATCCTCGACGTCACCCGGCTGAAGCCGCTTGCCGAGCGCTATCCCGGGGAGCTCTCCGGCGGCCAGCAGCAGCGCGTCTCGCTGGCCCGCGCGCTCGTTGTGGAGCCCGAGATCCTGCTGCTCGACGAGCCGCTCTCGAATCTCGACGCCAATCTGCGCGAGGAGATGCGCTTCGAGATTCGCCGGCTGCATGATGCCTACCGCTACACCACCGTCTATGTGACGCATGATCAGGCCGAGGCCATGACCACGGCCGATCTGATCGTGGTGATGAATCAGGGCCGCATCGAGCAGGCAGGAAGCCCGGAAGAAATCTACGAGCGGCCGCAGTCCGAATTCGTGGCGCGCTTCCTCGGCGGCACCAACATCCTGAAGGGCCGCTGGCTCGATGCCGATACGGTGGAGTGCGGGCCGCTGAAGCTGCGCTGCGGAGCAGGCGATTTTTCCGCCGGGGGCGACGGCGTCGTCTCGGTGCGCCACCACGACATCGTGCTGGACTCAAAGCCACAGGGCGACGGCATCAACCGGACGCAGGGCACGGTGCTGCGCCAGGTCTATCTCGGCTCGCATCGCGACTACCTGATCGAACTTCCCGGCGGAGCGCAGATCCGCACGGTCGCCGAGCCTCATCTGTCCATCGATCGCGGCCAGCCCGTCTGGCTGCATTTCCCACAGGAGCACTGCCGCGCCCTGGCCCGCTGAACACGGCGTCGGGGCCGTTCTAGCCAACCCATAACAACAATAGGGAGGAACACGAATGAAACGCCCAACGTTCGACAGGCGGTCCGTGATGGCCGGCCTTCTTCTCTCCACCGCTCTCGGCGGTCTGCCCGCCCTGGCACAGGCGCCGGCACCCTACAACGTGACGCCGGAACTGATCGAGGCCGCCAAGAAGGAAGGTACCGTGACCTTCTATACCGCGACCGACGTCGCGGTCGCCGAGCGGGTCGGCAGTGCCTTCGAGGCGAAATATCCCGGCATCAAGGTCAAGGTCGAGCGCTCCGGCTCGGAACGCGTGTTCCAGCGGCTGAGCCAGGAATATGGCAGCTCGATCTATAATGCCGATGTCGTGGAAACCTCGGACGCTGTGCATTTCGTGCTGTTCAAACGCAATGGCTGGCTGGCCCAGGCCGTGCCGGCCGAGGTCGCCAAGGACTGGCCGAAGGAGGCGAGGGACCCGGACGGCTACTATGCCGCCTATCGCGCCCATCTCTCGGTCATCGGCTACAACACCAAGCAGGTGAAGGCCGAGGAGGCCCCCAAGAGCCATGCCGACCTGCTGAATCCGAAATGGCGCGGTCGCATCGTCAAGGCCCATCCGGGCTATTCCGGCACGGTGATGACCGGGACCGATGTGCTGAGCCAGGCGCTCGGCTGGGACTTCTTCGAGAAGCTCGGCAAGCAGCGCGTCATGCAGGTGCAGTCCTCGACCGAGCCGCCGAAGAAACTCGCCCAGGGCGAGCGCTCCATCGAGGCCGACGGCAATGAATACAACATGTTCATGCTCAAGGAGACCGGCGTCCCCGTCGAGGTCGTCTATGCGACCGAGGGCACGCCGATCGCCATCGGCCATGGCGGCATGCTGAAGAACGCGCCGCATCCCAATGCCGCCAAGCTGTTCTACTCCTTCCTCTACGATCAGGAGACGCAGCAGCTCAACAGCGATTTCGGCGGCCTGCGCTCGTTCCATCCGCGCGTGAAGGAGAAGGAGACGCGCACGCCGCTCTCCAAGATCAAGCTGCTCTACTCCGACCCGCTGAAGCTCGAGCCCAATATCGAGATGATCAAGAAGAAATACGAAGAGTATTTCGGCACCTGATCCGAGGCCGCCTTTGCGGCGCGGAGGTTCCGCGCCGTTCCCTCGCCTTATGGACGTGAGTGCGCTCGGCATTTGCGCGTCGAGTGCCGGCCGCGCATGGAGATCCTCATGACTGCGATAACCGGGGTCGACGCCGGCGTTCCCACGCGCCGTGTCACATTCGACTGGTCGAAGCCGATCTTCGTGCTGCTGACGGTGATCCTGGCCGTACTGGTGGTGCTGCCGCTCGGCTGGCTCGGCTACTACGCGGTGACCGACCAGACGGGCAGCCTGAGCCTCGCCAATTTCAGGGCGCTGGTCACCGATGTGACGCTGCGCCGGCCCTTCATCGTCGCCATCACGATGTCGCTCAGCGTTGGCGCGATGTCCTGCGTCATCGCGGTCCCGCTCGCCTGGATCGTGGCGCGCACCGACATGCCCGGCCGCACCATGGTGCGCGGTCTCGTCACCGCGTCCTTCGTGACGCCGCCCTTCCTCGGCGCCATCGCCTGGGAAATTCTGGCTGCGCCCAATAGCGGCATCATCAATGCCGTCTATCGCTGGCTCTTCAACCTCGACCCCTACGAATACCTCGTCGACATCTACACGCTGTCGGGCCTCGTGTTCGCCATCTCCTGCTACACCTTCCCTTATGTCTTCACGCTGGTGACGAACGCGCTCGAACGTGTGCCGACCGAGCTCGAGGAGGCATCTGCCATTCTCGGCGGCGGCCTGTGGCCTACGTTGCGAAAGGTGACGATCCCGCTCGTGCTGCCCGCCATGCTTGCCGGCTCGCTCATCGCGATCCTGCAGGCACTGACCATGTTCGGCTCGCCGGCGATCCTGGCCCTGCCGGCGAATTTCCACGTCATCACCACCAAGATCTGGAGCCTGTTCCAGTACCCGCCCAAGCCCGGGCTTGCGGCGGCTGCGGCCCTGCCGCTGCTGCTGGTCACAATCGTGCTGCTGTGGACCCAGCGGCGCATCCTCGGCCGGCGCGGCTACACCACTGTCGGCGGCAAGAGCGGCACCGCGCGCATCACCGTGCTCGGCCGCTGGAAATGGCTGGCGATCGGCTTCACCTTCTTCATTCTGTCGCTGACGGTGCTGATGCCCTACGCGGCGCTCCTGAAGACGGCCCTCACGCGCACGGTGGCAGAGCCGCTGACCTTCGAGAGCTTCACGCTCCACCACATCTGGTTCGTGTTCTTCGAGTTTTCCGCGACGCAGCTCGCCTTGCGCAACACCTTCCTGCTCGGCTTCCTGACTGCGACCATCGGCACGGCGATCGCGCTCGTCGTGGCCTATCTCGTCACGCGCGGCACCTCGCGGGCCGCGCCCTATCTCGGCTATCTCGCGACCGCACCGATCGCCATTCCCGGCATCGTGCTCGGCGTCGGCCTCTTCCTGAGCTATTCCAGCCCGATCCTGCCGCTTTACGGCACGCTCTGGATCCTGCTGATCGCCTTCCTCACGATCGAGATGCCGGCGGGTTACCAGCAGCTCTCATCGGCCTTCAAAAGCGTGCATGTCGAGCTGGAGGAGGCGGGGCGCATCCTCGGCGCGACGCGCATGATGACGCTGCGCACGATCACGGCGCCCTTGCTGCGCTCGAATGTCGTGGCGGCCTGGTGCTTCGTCTTCATCGGCACGATCCGCGAGCTCTCCGCCACGATCCTGTTGACGACGGCCGATACCAAGCTTGTCTCGGTGATCATCTACGATCTCAACGAATCCGGCGATCTCGGCGCGATCTCCGTGCTCGGGATCATGCTGCTGATGGTCTCGTTCGCCGTC
Organism: Allobosea lathyri; assembly: GCF_900108245.1. GTDB lineage: Bacteria > Pseudomonadota > Alphaproteobacteria > Rhizobiales > Beijerinckiaceae > Allobosea > Allobosea lathyri. The sequence continues at coordinate 151,214 of NZ_FNUY01000013.1, read as the reverse complement.
GTCTTCCTTGCCAACCGGCTGCCGCTTCTGGGCGGGTTGAAAGTCGCGCCGGTCCGCGGTTGATCAGGCGTCGGGGTAATGGCCCAGAGGCCCGAACAGCGCGTTGCGGCTGATCAGGACATGCTCCTCCAGTGCCGCGGCGGCGCCCGCAGCGTCGCGCGCCGCGATGCGCTCGACGATGGCCCGATGCTCGGTGTTGGACGTCGCCATGCGGCCGGGCATGTCGAGGGTGCGGCGGCGGTAGAGATGCATTTCGCGGTGGATCGCGGCGCATTCGCTGACAAGCCGGCTGTTGCCGCCGAATTCGACGATGGCTTCGTGGAAGCGCAGGTTGCGCGGATAGAAGCCGTTCAGGTCTCCCGCCGCCATGGCGGCGTCCATCTCCTCGACATAACGGGTGAGGGTGGCGACCTGCTCATCGGTGACGATCGGCGCGAGCAGCCGGCCGGACAGGCCGTAGAGCACGGCGCGCACCTCGTAGAGCTCGGCCGCGTCGCGCCCGTTGAGGGCGCGGATGAACACGCCGCGATTGACCACGACATCGACCAACCCGCTTTGCTCGAGCCCACGGCAGGCCTCTCGGATCGGCCCCCGGCTGACACCGAGCTTGGCGGCGAGCGCGTTCTCGTTCAGCCGCTCGCCGGCGCTGAGCTCGCCGATCTCGATCATGCGCTCCAGCTCGCGCCGGATGATCGAGGTGAGGGACTGGCTGCGGCGCAGCTGCAGGGCGGAATCGGTATCGAGACTCATGGCTGGTTTTCCGTTGCTTCCCACAATCTACCAGCGGGCGCGGGTTCATGCCACCGATCTTAAAATGTTGACAATCGACAAAAGGCAATTACGAGATGGACCCACGTTCAAGGAGGAAGCCCGATGAAGACGCCTGACAATCTCTCCCCCTCGGACAATGGTCTGACGCGCTATGTCGCGACCTTCATCTTGGGAGCCACGCCTGCGAGCCTGCCGGCCGATGTCGTGGCGCTCGGCAAGAAATCGATCCTTGACGGGCTCGGGCTGGCACTGTCGGGGTCGGTCGCCCATAGCGGCGAATATGTCCGCCGGCATCTGGCCGATCTGAATCTCGCCGAGGGGCCGGCCACTGTGATCGGCTCCGGGTTGAAGGTTGCGCCGCGTTTTGCGGCCTTCGCCAACGGTGTCGGCATCCACGCCGATGATTACGACGACACCCAGCTCGCGGTCGCCAAGGACCGGGTCTACGGTCTGCTCACCCATCCCACCGCGCCCGCGCTTCCTGCCGCGCTTGCCATGGGCGAGGCGAAGGGCGCCAGCGGGCGCGACGTGATGCTCGCCTATCATCTCGGCGTCGAGGTGGAGTGCAAGATCGCCGAGGCGATCCATCCGCGCCACTACCAGACCGGCTTTCACGCCACCGCCACTTGCGGCACCTTCGCGGCGGCTGCCGCCAGCGCCAAGCTGCTGGGGCTGAACCTCGACCAGACCCTGCGCGCGCTCTCCATCGCCGGCAGCCAGTCGGCCGGCCTGCGCGAAAATTTCGGCACGATGACCAAGCCCTTCCACGCCGGGCGCTCGTCGGAGAGCGGCGTCGCGGCGGCGCAGTTTGCCGAATATGGCTGGAGCGCCACGGACAAGATCCTGGAGGCGCCACGCGGCTTCTTCCGCGCCGCCGGCGGCGGCTATGACGAGGAGGCGATCCTGAACATGCTCGGTGCGCCCTGGACCTTCGCGATGCCGGGCGTCTCGATCAAGCCGCATCCGTCAGGCTCGCTCACCCATCCCGGCATGACCGAGATGCTGCGCCTGATCCGGGAGAACAAGATCACGGCTGGCGATGTCGAGCGGGTCCGCATCGGCACCAACCACAACATGCCCAACGCCTTGATCCACCATCGCCCGACCAATGAGCTTCAGGCCAAGTTCTCGATGGAATTCTGCATGGCGATCCTGCTGATCGAGGGCAAGGCCGGCCTTGCCGAATTCACCGACGAGGTCGTGAACCGTCCCGACGTCAAGGCGATGATCGAGCGCGTCGATTTCGTGGTGGACGAGGAGGCCGAGGCCGCCGGCTACGACAAGATGACGACCCTGATCGAGATCGCCCTGAAGGACGGGCGCAAGGTCTCGGGCCGGTCCGATTTCGGCAAGGGAAGCCCGGCCAATCCGATGAGCTATGAGGAGGTCTCGGACAAGTTCCGCGAGACCGCCGGCTTCGCCAGCCTCGGCCGCGACAAGATCGACGATGTCATCGCCATGGTCAGCGATCTCGAAAACCTGCCCTCGATCGAGCGCCTGATGGCGCCGCTGCGGCTCTGAGGCGACGGGACCAGCCATGACACAGCTCACCATCGGCATCCTCGACGGGGACGATATCGGCCATGAGATCGTGCCGGCAGCAGTTGCGGTGGTGAAGGCTGCCGCAGCCCGGCACGGCCTGCAGATCGACTGGCGGCCGATGCCTATCGGTCGCACCGCACTCGACAGTCACGGCACGACGATGCCCGAGGGCACGCTGGAGACGCTCGCCACCTTCGACGGCTTCATCCTCGGCCCCATCGGTCATCAGGCCTATCCGAAAGGGCCGGGCGCGATCAATCCGCACCCGATCCTGCGCAAGCATTTCGACCTGTTCGCCAATGTCCGCCCGACGCGCTCCTATCCCGGCATCGGCTGCATCTACGATGATATCGACCTCGTCATCGTCCGCGAGAACAACGAAGGCTTCCAGCCGGACCGCAATGTGGTGATGGGCTCCGGAGAGTTCAGGCCCAATGACGACCTGACCATTTCGGTGCGCGTCATCTCGCGCAAGGGTAGCCGCAAGGTCGCACGCGCGGCCCTCGACATTGCCCGCTCGCGCAAGAAGCGCCTGACGCTCGTGCACAAGAACACCGTGTTCAAGCTCGGCTGCGGCATGTTCGTCGAGAGCTGCTATGAGGCGGCGAAGGACTATCCCGACGTCACGGTCGACGAGGTGATCGTCGATACCTTCGCGATGCGCCTCGTCCGCGATCCGCAGAGTTTCGATACGGTGGTGACGACGAACATGTTCGGCGACATCCTGACCGACGAGGCTGCGGGCCTCGTCGGTGGGCTCGGCATGGCGCCGGGCCTGTGCATCGGGGAGGGCGGGCTTGCCATGGCGCAGGCGACGCATGGCTCGGCCCCCGACATCGCCGGCAAGGACATCGCCAACCCCTATGCGATGATCGAATCGGCGCGGATGCTGATCGAACATCTCGGCCGCGCCCGGAATTTACCCCACGCGCTCGACGCTGCGCGCACGATGCAGGCTGCGATCGACAAGGCGCTAGCCGCGCCGCAGACGCGCACGCGCGACATTCGCGGCACGGCCGGGACGCGGGCCATGACCGAGGCGATCGTCAGCGCGATCGGCTGAGGTTGATCGCGTCCAGCCGGTATTCGCCCCGTTCGGCGTCGTCGAGCTGGCTGAGAAGGCCGGTTTCCCAGGCAAGATAGCGCCGGGCGGCATCGAGATTGCCGTCATGCCGGTCATGAACGAAGAACAGATAGTCGATCGCCTCGGCGTCTTTCGGGGATTGCGGTGACGCGTCGAGAGCCTGTCCTGCGTTGCGCCAATCCCGCGCGTCGCCTGCTATCCGTTCGACCGACGCTGCGCCGCCCTCCATCAGATCGATGGCGGCCAGCGCGGTGATGCTCGCATCGCCCGCCAGAAGGACATTACGACCTGCCGCTGCCAGCAGGCGGGGCCGGACCGACCATAGGGCTCCCGCCAGATGGCCGGCACGATAATCGAACGAACCGCGCAGATCGAGCAGGAGGTCGCCATTCTGCGCGCGCGCGACGGCATCGCTCGCCGCGATTTCGGGCAGCGCGGGACAATGCTGGGGCACAAAGGTCCCGGCAGGCAGGCTCCAGTCGGCGGGCCATTCGTCGATGCCCGCGAGCACATAGGTCTCGTAGCCGAGCTGACGCAGCCAGAAGGCGGCAAGCGCTGCCCGCAGGCCGGTATCGTCGGCAAGGATCACGCGAGCGCGGCGCGCGCCGATCCATTGATCCGTTGCTTGTACGAGCTGGCCACCTGGGGCGGAGGGCGCTGCGGCATGTGGCGCGGCCGCATGCTCGGCCGGATCGCGCACATCGAGGAGGTAGGTGGTCCGGCCCGGCTCGCGCGCGAGCGTTTCGGCCTCGGTGCGGTCGAGCCGACGCAGCCGGTGGACCGCCATGAAGGCCTCGGCGCGCAGCCGGCTCCCCTCGGTCTGTGCGGCGGGCAGGGGCGCGGCAACCTGACCATGCGCCAGCGCGCGGCCCGACAAGGCCCAGCCCTGAGTGCCGTTCTCCAGCGCCAGCACGGGTAAGCGGGGTTGCACAAGCGCCAGACCCGCCGCCCCGATGATGCTGCGCGTGCGCCCGGCGCAGTTGACCACGACAGGCCCGTCATTCGAGACGAGCGCATCCCAGCGATGGGCGGCCTCGCCATTGGGCATGGATCGCGAGCCGGGGATGGTCATCTTGGCGAATTCGACGGCGGGGCGGCCGTCGAACAGTTGAAAGGGCCGCTGCTCGCTGCGCCATGCCTCGAGAGCCGCTGGACCGATGGCGGGGATGTGCCAATTGTCCTCGACCAATTCGCCCAGCGTCTTGCTTGGCAGGTTCACGCCCTTGAACAGGGTGTAGCCGGCGGTTGCCCAGGCGGGAGCGCCGCCTTCGATCCAGTCAGTATCCGTATAGCCCATCGCTTCCAGACGCGCGGCGGCTCGCTGGGCCACGCCATCGCCCTCGTCGACCAGGATGATCGGCACGTCGCGGCGCGGCACGAGGCCCACGACCATGGTCTCTAGCCGGCTATAAGGGCAGGGGACGGCGAGGAATGGATGGCCCTCGCCATACTGGCCGTGCTCGCGCACATCGAGACAGGCGATCTCGCCGGCAGCGTGCAGGCGCCGCTTCGCTTCATGCGGATCGATCGCAGCCATCAGGCGGCTTCGCTGTAGGGCGCGGGCTCGCTGCCCGAGAAGAATTCGTGGAAGGTGGCGTAGACCAGATCGGGCCGGTGCTCGGCCGGGTAATGCCCGGTGGGGATATCCCATCCGCGCAGGTCGCCGGCCCATTCGGCCCAGGCCTCGATCGGCTTGAAATGCCGGCCGCAATGGCTGTTCGAGCCCCATAGCACGAGGACCGGACACGCGATCTTGCGCTTGCCATAGTCGGCCGTGTCCATGGCGAGGTCGAGCGTCACCGTGGCGCGGTAATCCTCGCAGACAGCGTGGATCTGCTCCGGCGTGGTGCAGCGCGCATAGTCGGCCAGCGCCTCCGGCGTGAAGATCTCGAGTCCGACGCCCTTCTTGTTGAGCTTGTAGCGGATGTAATAGTCGAGATCGGCGCAGATCAGCCGCTCGGGGAAGGGCGCCTTCTGCGCCATGAAGAACCAGTGATAGGATTCCAGCCCCCAGCCCAGGCTGACATGGGTCAGGACATGGTGGGTTGGCACGATGTCGAGCGCCGCCAGTGCCGTGACGCGGTGCGGCTGGTCGAGCGCCATGCGGAAGGCGACACGCGCCCCGCGATCATGCCCGGCGACCGCGAAGGTCTCGAAGCCGAGCGCGTCCATCACGTCGAAATTATCCTCGCCCATGGCGCGGAAGCTGTATTCGGAATGGTCTCCGCCGCCCTCGGGCTTGGAGCTGTCGCCATAGCCGCGCAGATCCGTCGCGATCACCGTGAAGCTCTGCGCCAGCGACGGCGCGATCTTGTGCCAGCTCGCCAGATTGAGCGGATTGCCGTGTATGAGCAGCAGCGGCGGCCCGCTGCCGGCGATGGCCACCTCGATCTCGGCGCCGCGCGTCTTCACCTTGCGCCGCTCGAAGCCCGCCATCAGCACCGGGCCATGCGGCAATAAGGGTGGTCGGCTCGCGCCGCCGTCCAGTCGTTCCAGCATCATGGGCATTGCTCCTGGCCTGATCCCATGCGATGGATATCATATTGTCGACAATAAGCACATTGAATCTGAGGACCGTCATGGCCGCCATGCAAGACAAGCCCCGCCTCGGCTTTCTCTTCGGGGATTGCACCGGCATCGGCCCAGAAATCGCGGCGAAGGTGCTCGCAGAGGGGGGCTGGCGCGATCACGTGCGGCTGGTTGCGATCGGCGATCGGCGCGTGCTGGAGCAGGGTGCGCGCGATGCCGGCGTTCAGTTGCGCTGGACGCAGGTTCCCGAAGGCGGCGAGATCGATTGGCAGGCCTCCGGGTTCCCGCTGATCGACCTCGGCAATGCCGACCCTGCCGCGCTCGGGCGCGGGCAGATGTCGGCGGAATCGGGCCGCATCACCGGCGAGACGCTGGCTCACGCGATCACCATGGCGCAAGCGGGCAAGCTCGACGCCATCACCTTCGCGCCGCTCAACAAGGCGGCGATGTTCGCGGGCGGCTGGCGCTTTCCCGACGAGCACAAGATGTTCGCGCATCTCCTGAAGCATCAGGGCTATTTCTCTGAAATGAACGTGCTCGACGGCCAGTGGATGTCGCGCGTGACCTCTCACGTCTCGCTGCGCGAAGCGCTCGACCTCATCGATGCGCGCGCGATCACGGACGCGGTGGAACTGGTGGATCGCATGATGAAAAGCGCCGGCATCGCAAAGCCGCGCATCGCGGTCGCCGCACTCAATCCCCATGCCGGCGAAAACGGCCTGTTCGGCCGCGACGAGATCGAATTGATCCGCCCGACGGTGGAGCGCATCGCGGCGACGGGCATCGCCTGCACCGGCCCCTATCCGTCGGATACAGTCTACATCCGCGCCTTTGCCGGCGAGTTCGACAGCGTCGTCGCGATGTATCACGACCAGGGCCAGATCGCGACAAAGCTTAAAGGCTTCAGTCGCGGCGTAACCGTGACGGCCGGTCTCGACGTCATTTTCACGACGCCCGCCCACGGCACTGCCTTCGACATCGTCGGCAAGGGCGTGGCCACCCCGGGCGCCTTGAATACTGCGGTCGAACTCGCGGGCCGCCTGGCGGCTGCGCGGCTGGCGGCCTGAGGATGCGCGGTAGAGGATGCTGATTCCACTCGGAAACGCGCCGTCATCCCGGGCTTGACCCGGGATCCATTCCGGAGCGCTTGCGGTCATCGTTCAGGCGTGGATCCCGGCTCTGCGCTTCGCTTCGGCCGGGATGACCCGCACTTCCACGAAAACGCAGAGTGCTTCAAAAATTCAACCTGAACAAAAAAAGGGTGGAGCGGCGCTCACGCCGCTCCACCTCCTGGAGTGCATTGGGAAGGGGCTCAGCGATGAGCCCCTTCCATTCTACGCAGCGATTGCGCCTCAGGCCTTGGCGAGCGGGAAGGCGACGAAACGCTGTCCCTCGGCGGTCTTGATCTTCACCAGAACGGCCTTCTTGCCCTCCTGCTTGGCGCTGGCGATCCCGGCCTTGACCTCGGCCGGGGCATTGACGGCCTTGCCTGCGACTTCGAGGATCACGTCGCCGGACGAGACGCCCTTGCTGGCAGCCACGCCATCGGGGTCGACATTGATGATGGCGACGCCGCGATCACCCGCGCCCTTCAGCTGCTGCACCGGAGCAAGCTGCACGCCGAGAACGGCAGCGCTGTCCTGGGCCTCAGCGGCTGCGGGCTTGCCTGAGTCGCCGCTCTGGGCGGCAAGCGTGATCGGCAGGGTTTCCTCCTTGCCACCGCGGATGATCGCGAGTTCGGCCTTGTCGCCGGGCTTGAGCTGGCCGACGCGGCGCGAGAGCTCACGTCCGTCCTTCAGCGGCTGGCCATTCAGCTTGGTGATGACGTCGCCGGACAGAACACCGGCCTTGGCTGCAGGCGTGCCCGGCTGGGCTTCGTCGACGAGCGCGCCGGCTGCCGTCTTGAGGCCCAGGCTGTCGGCGATTTCCTGCGTCACCGGCTGGATCTGCACACCGAGATAACCGCGCTGCACCGAACCGTTGCGTTCAAGCGAATCGACGACGCTCGTCACCGTTCCCGCGGGAATCGCGAAGGCCAGTCCGACGCTGCCACCCGATGGCGAGAAGATCGCCGTGTTGACGCCGACGACTTCGCCCTTGAGGTTGAAGGTCGGGCCGCCCGAATTGCCCTTGTTGATGGGCGCATCGATCTGCAGGAAGTCGTCATAGGGGCCTGCGCCGATATCGCGGCCGCGTGCCGAGACGATGCCGGATGTCACCGTGCCGCCAAGCCCGAAGGGATTGCCGATCGCGACAACCCAATCGCCGACCTTGGGCGTCTCCTTGGCCAGCGCGACGAAGGGATAGTCGCCCGCCTCGACGACCTTCAGCAGGGCGAGGTCGGTCTTCGGATCGGTGCCGATCACCTTGGCGTCGAGCGTCCGGCCATCATCGGTGGTGACGGTAACGGTCTTGGCGTGCTCGACGACGTGGTTATTGGTGACGACATAACCGTCGCCGGAGATGAAGAAGCCCGAGCCCTGCGCCATGCCGAATTTCGGCTTCTGCTGGGGCGCCGCGCCGCCTTCCTCGCCGAAGCGCTTGAACAGCTCACGCAGCTGCGGCGGCAGCTTTTCGATCTGCTGGGACGTGTCGGAGCTGGTGTCGGCTGCGTTCTCGATCTTGACGCGAACGGAGACGACCGCCGGCTTCACGCGCTCGACGACTGTGGAAAAAGAGGGGACAGCCTGCGCCTGCAGGTCGGAGGTTACGACCGCGCCGGCCTGGGCCGGGGTCGCATTGGTCAGCATGGCGCCGCCGGCCGCGCCGGACACGACGAGGGCGATGGCGGCCACGGATGCGAGCATGCGCTTGCGGCCGACACTGGCGAGGTTTGTCTGAAGCATCGACATGGAAATTCTCCGTTGAGCAGCGGACCAACGGTCTGTGGCCCATGGGAGCAAACTAGACGGAGCAAGATGCCGTGCCGCTGGCCGCAGCATTAACGAACGATCATGTTTGAAGGCGCCTGAGCGCGGAGGCGGCACGTGTCCTGGGCACCGGGCAGCGTTTGCCGGCATCGATCGTCGACCTCGATATAATCTGTTGGATCGATGAATTGGGCGCGATATCCCATCATGGCGCAACCGCGCTTCAAGAGGCAAAGAGCGTATCGCAATGACCCTCGAACAGCTCCGGATTTTTGTCGCGGTTGCGCAGCGCGAGCATGTCACGCAAGGCGCACGCGATCTCAACCTCACTCAATCCGCGACGAGCGCCGCCATTGCCGCGCTTGAGGCGCGCCATGCGGTCAAGCTGTTCGATCGCGTGGGGCGGCGCATCATGTTGACGAAAGCGGGAGAGGTTTTCCTCAACGAGGCGCGTGCTGTACTGGCGCGTGCTGCCGCCGCCGAGACCGTGCTCGCCGATCTCGCCGGATTGAAGCAAGGCTCACTCGCGCTCGCCGCCAGCCAGACAGTGGCGAATTACTGGCTGCCGCCGCTGATGCAGCGCTACAAGCTGCGCCATCCCGGCATCGCGCTCAGCCTGACGATCGGCAATACCGAAACGGTCGCGGCCGCGGTCCATGACGGTGTCGCCGATCTCGGCTTCGTCGAGGGCCGGATCGACGACCCCCATCTCGCCGTCGAACGTGTGGGTGCCGACGAAATGGTGCTGGTGGTTGCGCCCGGCCATCCCTGGGCCGATCGAGGCAAAATCGATGTCAGCCGGTTTTCGGAGACGTCCTGGCTATTGCGGGAGCCGGGATCTGGCACGCGCGCGCAGTTCGAGGAGGCTTTGACCGGCGCCGGCCTCTCGCTGGACGGCCTGACCATAGCCCTCGAGCTGCCTTCCAACGAAGCGATATGTGCTGCCGTTGCCGCCGGAGGTGGCGCGACCATGATCTCGCGACTGGTGGCGGAGGGAGCCCTGAAGACCGGATCGCTCGTCGCGCTCGATATCGCCATGCGCGGCGGCACGGACAGGTTCGCTTTGTGGCATCGCGATTTCCTGGCGCTGCGGCACAAGGAGCGCCACCTCACCCAGGCAGTGCGCGCGTTCTATGCGCTGATCTCGGAGGCTGTCAGCGGGAAGGGTCCGTCCGTTCAGGCAACCCCGAGCAGACGGATCAGCCCATAGCTGATGGCGGCCAGCGTGATCAGCGAGAGCGTGACTGCCGCCGTGACGCGGGGGCCGGCCTTGGCGACGGTTCGGATATCGACGCCGAGACCGAGCGCGGCCATCGAGACCACCGTCAGCAGACTGGCTGCAGTTGCGATCGACGGCAGCGCAAATGTCGGGATCAGGGCTGCCGACCGCAGAGCGGCCATGACGAGAAAGCCTACGATGAACCAGGGCACAAGTTGATTGACCGGCACCGGGCGGGGGGCCGTGCGATCGCCGGCCCCAGCCTGTTGCGCAGAAGCCTCCTGCACAGACCTGTCGCTCTCCTCCCGCAACCGGCTGGACAGGATCGACAGGACAAGCACGACCGGCCCCAGCATCAGCACACGCACGAGCTTGACCAGCGTGCCGATCTGGACGGCGATCAGGCCGGCCGGGGCGGTCGCGGCGATGACCTGCGGCACGGCATACACCGTCAGCCCCGACAGGATGCCGAACTGCGTCACGCTGAGTCCCAGCGCCGGAATGAGGAGCGGCAGGCCCAGGACGACGAGAACGCCGAGAACCGCGGTAAAGGCGATCGACGACGCGACGTCCTCGCTATTGGCGCCGATCACAGGTGCAACCGCTGCGATGGCGGAGTTTCCGCAGATCGAATTCCCGCATGCGATCAGGATCGCCATCCGGCGCGGCAGTTTGAGTGTCCGGGCGATCCCGTAGCTCGTCGCTATCGCGATCATGACGATGCCGGCAATGCCGAACAGCAGTCCCGAACCTGCCGCCAGGATCGTGGCCGCGCTCAGCGAGGCGCCCAGAAGCACAACGGCGATTTCCAGAAGCGTCTTGGCCGAGAAGGTGATGCCACCGCGCCAGCGTGCGCTCGGCGCCCAGGCTGTCCGCACCGCCGTGCCGATCAGGATCGCGAGGACGAGGGCTTCCAGCCACGCGCGCCCGAACAGATGCTCTTCAATACGCTCCAGCGCAATCGCGGCGAGCGTCACCGCGATGCACAGGCCAAGACCCGGCAGGATGCGGCGCGCCTTGCTCGTGCTCGCGGCAAGAAAGCCGGCCGAGCCGGTTTCGGAGCTGAACGCTGCCATGGGAGAGGGCCTTGAGTGACTGGGCGGTCGTGATGCCGAGACGATGCGTCATCGCGATTGAGCGATCAAACGAGTAATAAATGTGGATTCGTTCGATAAAATCGATCGATTGCTCCGGGCGCGACCTCTCGGCTGTCCTAGCGTCCAGACTAGACGGTGTCGCCTCTGGTGGCGACTGCGGTATCGCCGAATCTCATCCCCCGATTCGGGCCGTGGCGGAGGCGGGCTCGGAAAACTCGCCTGGCGCCGCTGCCCTCGATCTGCTCGTTGCGGTGCTCGGCCTCAGGCCGCCGCAACCATGATGATTTCGACGAGAATGCCGGGGTCGGCCATTTCCACCACGCCACAGCAGCGCGCCGGCGCGTTGTCCCGGTCGATCCAGCCGTCCCATACCGCGTTCATCCCGGCATAATCAGCCATCGTCTTGAGCCAGATCGTGGCGCTGATGACGCGGCTGCGGTCGCTGCCGGCCTCGCCCAGCAGCCGGTCTATCCGGGCCAAAACTTCCTGCGTCTGGCTGGTGATGTCGCCACCGAAATCGTCGGCGACCTGCCCGGCGAAATGCACGAGGCCGGCGTGAATGACGGCACGGCTGCGGCGGCCGTTGGAATCGAGGCGTCGAATGGTCATGATCGGCTTCGTCTTTCTTTCACTCACGGCTGACGGCTGAAGAAGGGCGGCGGCTCGTGGCTCGTCACGGGAGGGGCGCTTTCGCGATAGGCTTCGATCTCGACGAGGCAGGAATGAGCGCTCGGACCCTGTCCGAGGCGCGACGTGCCGCGATCGGGCGTCAGCACATTGGGGTTGCCGTGTTTGTCGAGCGATCCCGGCTCGCCCGGCTGAAGCGGGTCAAACCAGGCCCCGGTGGCGAGTTGAACGACGCCGGGGCGCAAGGCGTCGGAGGTCCGCAGGCCCGCCAGGCAGGCTCCCCGGTCATTGAAGACCCTGACGATGTCGCCATCGCGGAGGCCGCGCGCGGCGGCATCGTCGGGATGCATGCGCAACGGTTCGCGGCCGGCGATCTTGGAGGCGCGCGCATGGCTGCCATTGTCGTATTGGCTGTGCAGCCTGGTCGCAGGCTGGTTGGAGATGAGATGCAGCGGAAACCGTTTCGCAGCGGCTGCACCGAGCCACTCCGCCGATGGCAGCCAGGCGGCATGGCCCGGGCAATCCGCATAGCCGAAACTCGCTATGCGCTCCGAAAACAGCTCGATCAGACCTGATGGCGTGGTCAGGGGGTAGGCGTGCGGATCTGCGCGGAAATCGGCCAGGAGAGGCTTCACCTTGGCCGGTTCCGGCAAGAGGGTGATGCCATCGCGCCAGAACTGGTCGAAATCGGGGATCTCTATATCGACCGCGGCGATGCGCTGCCGCGCCAGCCCGTACAGGTGCCGGATCCAGCTTTCCTCGTCGCGACCTTCGGTGAAGGCCTCCTCGACGCCGAGCCGGGCGGCCAGCGCCGAGAAGATCGCGAAATCGTCGCGCGCTTCGCCGGCCGGGTCTGCCAGCCTGTGCGAAGCGGCGAGCATCAGATCGCGATTGGCGCAGACGAGATCGTTGCGCTCGAACTGCGTCGTCACGGGCAGCACGATGTCGGCATGCCGCGCCGTTGCGGTCCACCAGGCGTCGTGGACGATGATGGTCTCCGGGCGTTTCCACGCCGCGACCAGACGGTTGAGATCCTGATGATGATGGAAGGGGTTGCCGCCGGCCCAATAGACCAGCCGGGCATGGGGATAGCGGCGCTGCTCGCCATTGAAATCATAGGGTTCGCCGGGATGCAGCAGCATGTCGGCGATGCGGGCGACGGGGATGAAATCCTCGACCGCATTGCTTCCCTGCGGCAGCGAGGGCCACGCGATCTCATGGGCCGCGTTGCCGACGCCATTGACCGAGCCATAGCCGAAACCGAAGCCCCCGCCGGGCAGGCCGATCTGGCCCAGCATCGCGGCGAGCGTCACCGTCATCCAATAGGGCTGTTCGCCATGGTCGGCGCGTTGCAGCGACCAGGACATCATCAGGAAGGTCCGCGAAGCGGCCATGCGGCGGGCAAGCGCGCGGATGTCCTCGGCGGGAAGCTCGCACAGGGCCGCCGCCCAGTCGGCGCTTTTCACGACGCCATCGGGCTCGCCGAGCAGATAGGCCGCGACACGCTCGAAGCCCGTCGTGTGGCTGGCGAGGAAATCGCGGTCGTGGAGGTTCTCGCTCAGAAGCGTGTGGCAGAGCCCGAGCATCAGCGCGACATCGGAATTGGGACGGGGCGCCCACCATTCAGCGCCGGCCTCGGTGGCGGTGTCATCCCGGATCGGGCTGATTGAGACCAGCCGGGCGCCCGCATCGCGGCAGGCCAGAATGCCCTCGCGCAGGGTATGCCGGCTCAAGCCTCCCGAGCTGACCTGGGCGTTCTTGGGGGAGGCGCCGCCGAACATGACGATGAGCTCCGCATGCCCCGCGAGCAGCCGCCATGGCGTGTGGCCGCTCGCGAGCCCGCGCCGGTCTCCGATGACATGCGGCAGGATCGTATCGGCGGCAGCGAAGCTGTAGTTCTGGACCGAGCGGGTATAGCCGCCGATCACATTAAGGAAGCGATGGATCTGGCTTTGCGCATGGTGGAAGCGGCCAGCGCTGGCCCAGCCATAGGAGCCACCATAGATCGCGGCGTTGCCGTGATCCTTGCGGACGCGGTCGACCTCGCCGGCCACGATCGCCAGCGCCTGCTCCCATTCGACTTCGACGAAGGGTTCGGCGCCGCGTGCCTCGCCGCCTGCCGCTGCGCCGCGCTCCAGAAAAGAACGCCTGATCGCCGGGCGCAGAATGCGGGCCGGCGAAGTGCGCGCCGCGATCATCGCATCGGCGATCGGGGAGGGGTTCGGGTCGCCCTCATAAGGGCTGAGACCGACGGGAACGGAGCCGTCGCTGTGAACCCTGTAGGTGCCCCAATGCGTTGCAAGGGTGGGACGCTCCGGCGTCGGCAGCATGCGTCTCTCCTGTTGGAGCGGGGTTGAAGTCCAGCCGGATTCAGGCTGTTTCGGCTGATGGCGCCTCGCCTGAAGCGATCTCGCCCTTGGCCTTGGCCTCGAGCGTCGCGATCGCCTGCCAGGCTCCCGACAGATGCTCGACCAGAAGCCGACCGAGCAAGGGCCCGTCGCGGCGGTCGAGCGCTGTCAGGATCGCTTCGTGCTGATTGCTGACGAAGGTCCAGCTGCGATGCTGCATGATCGCGAGATAGCGCACCCGGTAAAGGCGCAGGTTGAGGTGGTGATGGACCTCGATCAGCGGCGCATTGCGCGATGCGGCGATGATGCCGAGATGAAAGGCCTGGTTTGAGCGGAAATAGCTGAGCCGGTCCTGATGCTGGTAGGCCTGCAGCATGCCGTCCTGATGCCGGTGGATCAGCGCGAGATCGGCGAGTGTCATCCGCTCGCAGGCAAGTTCGCCGCCCAGCGCCTCGAGCGATGAATAGACACGCAGCAGATCGCGCAGCTCTTCGATCCCGAGATCGGTCACGATCGCCCCGCGATTCGGCGGAAGATCGACCAGCCGCTCGACCGAAAGTATCTTCAGGGCGTCCCGCAAGGGCGTGCGCGACACGTTGAGTTCGGCCGAAAGCGGCTGCTCGCGGATGCGTTCGCCGGGCTTCAGCACGTCATGGATGATCTGATGGCGCAGATGCGCGGCGATCTGCTGCGGCAAGGGCTGCGGCGACACCGGCAATCCCGGACCCTCGACCGGCTCGGCGGAAGCCAGCTTCATCGTGTTCTGCTCGTCGTTCATCTGGATCTCCCCCCGCAGTGTTCACCGATCCATGAGGATGGGAAGCCAGACCTTTCGGCGGCTCTCTTGTCATATCGTTCGCCCTAAAGAACAATACGTTCTCTATGGAGAATATTTTTCTCAAATTTGCCAATTCTATGGAATTGACGACAGCATTCTAAGCTGTTTTGATCATTGCATGCAATCCACAATGTCAACAAGCCGGGCTTCGACCATCGAATGAGACGGGCATGCCGGTCTCGCGCCGGAGCCGCCCGAACCGACGAAATCCGGCCAAAAGAGGGGGCATGAGATGCGGCGTATCGAGGGAATACCCGGTGCCATTCTTGGGCTGTGGTCGGTTGGTGCGGTGCTGCTGCACCTCTATTTCGCGGGGCGGGGCTATCCCGAGCCGCTTGAACTGGCGGCGATCCACCTGGCCCTGTTCGTCCCGCCGGTGTTCCTGCTCTTTCCCGCCGGCGCCAATTCGCCGACCGACAGGGCGACCGTGCTCGATCTCGTGCTGGCGCTCTGCGCCTTCGTCCCCAACGTCTACATCTATCTCAATCAGGAGCAGATCTACGAGCGCACGAGCTTCATCGATCCGCTGACGACCACCCAATATGTCCTGGGAACGATAATGGTGCTGGCCGTCGTGGAGGCGACGCGCCGCTCGATCTCGTACACGCTCGCCGGGCTCGTCCTCGTCGTGATCGGTTATATGGCGATCTGCCATCTCCTGCCGGGCGCTTGGTTCTACCGGGAGCTCAGCTTCGCCCATATCACCGAGATCAACTTCCTCTCCGTCGGCAGCGGACTCTACGGCTCTTTGACCGTGATGAGCGCGACGATCGTCGCCTCGTTCCTGATTTTCGGCTCGCTGATGCAGGCGAGCGGCATGAGCCGGCTCTTCGGCAATTTCGGCGCGGTCACCGGCGGCCGCTTCACGGGCGGACCGGCCAAGGTGGCGGTCATCTCCTCGGCGCTCTTCGGCACGATGAGCGGTTCTTCCGTCGCCAATGTCGTCGTCACCGGCTCGATGTCGATCCCGCTGATGAAGCGTCTCGGCTTCCGCCCGGTCTTTGCTGCCGGCATCGAAGCCGCAGCGAGCGTCGGCGGCCCGCTGATGCCTCCGGTCATGGGGGCTGCGGCCTTCATCATGTCGGAGATGATCGCGGTGCCCTATTCGGCGATCATCATCGCCGCGGCGATGGGGGCGGTGCTGTATTACGTCAACATCCTCTCCGCCGTGCATTACGAATCGAAGAAGCTCGGCATCGGAGCGATCCCGCGCAAGGATCTGCCGAGCCTGCGTGACCTCGGCCGCGATGCTCATCTGATCATCCCGCTGGCCCTGCTGGTCACGTTGATGATGATGCGCTTCTCGCCCTATCTGGCTGCATTCTGGGCGACGATCGCCACGGTTCTCGTCGCAGCGCTGCGGCGGCACACGCGCATGAACCCGCGCGCGATCCTGGTGGCGCTGCGCGACGGCGGTTACCTGATCTCGATGATCGCAGTCGCGGTCACCTCGGCGGGCATCATCACCGCGGCCTTGACCAGCACCGGCCTGCTGCTGGCCTTTACAGGCATGATCAAAGCCGCTGCCGGCGGTTCGCTGTTCCTGCTGGCCCTGCTGATCGCGGCAACCTGCCTCTTCCTCGGCGTCGGCATTCCCACGACCCCGGCCTATATCATCACCGCCGCCATCGGGGCGCCGCTGATCGCCGAATACAATGTCCCGCTGATCGCGATCCATCTCTTCATCTTCTACTTCGCCGTGCTGGCCGACGCCTCGCCACCGGTTGCGCCCGTCGCCGATGCGGCGGCGACGATTGCCGGCGCACCCGCGATGACGACGGGGTTCTATGCCTGCCGCTTCGCGCTCGGCGGCTTCGTCACCGGAATGGCCTATATCTACGAGCCCGGCCTGATCCTGACCGGCTCGCTGGTCGATATCATCGCTACCGCGGTCGCGCTCTCCACGGGGCTCGTGCTGATCTCGGCCGGGCTTGCCGGCTATGCATGGGGTCCGCTGCCTGCATGGCTGCGGCTCGGCTTCGTTACCGCCGGCTGCTTCTGCTCGCTTTGGTACACCGTGCCTGTCCTGCAGCGCGGCCTTGTCGGCGCGGCCCTTGTCGGGGCGGTGATCGTGATGAGCCTGCTGGCCGCCGCACGCGGTGCCGCCGCCCCCTTGAGGCCCTCGATGGCCCATCCCACCGAAGGAGAGATTCGTTGAACGAGCGCAAGAAGACCTATTACGGCGTCAGCGTCGGCATCTTGATGGTGCGCAGTTATTTCGAGCGCTTTCTCGGCGATATCGGCCATGCCGGCACCTGGGATTTCCCGGTGCAATACCGCATCGTGCACGACGCGATCCCCGCCCGGATGACCGACCTGCACAATGTCGACCTGCTCGACAAGTTCAAGGTCGCAGCCCAGGAGCTGATCGACGCCGGCGTCGACGGCATCACCACCACCTGCGGCTTCCTCTCGATCTACCAGCGCGAGCTGGCCGAGTTCTCCAGCGTTCCCGTCGCAACCAGCGCGCTGCTGCAGGTTCCGATGGTTGCGCGGCTGATCAAGCCGAGCCAGCGTGTCGGCATCCTCACCTATAATGCGACCTCGCTGAGCGGGCGCTATTTCGACGGCGTGGGCGTTTCGCCCGATACACCTGTGATCGGCATGCCGCCCGACAGCGAATTCGTGCGCTCGATCCGCGATGGCGACAATTCGGTGCCGTTCGAGACGCTGAAGGCCGAGGTTCTCGAAGCGGCCGGCCGACTGTTGCGCGAGCATCCCGATGTGGGCGCGATCGTGTCCGAATGCACCAACCTCACGCCCTACAGTGCCGACATCGCGCAGCGCTTCGGCGTGCCGGTCTATGACGCCGTTTCGCTGGTCAACTGGTTCCAGGCCGGCCTGCGGCCACGCCGGTTCCGGCAGGACGAGCGCTGAGCGCCGATGCCGGGACAGGCCGATATCGCTGTCGTCGGAGGCGGGCTCGTTGGAGCCGCGATCGGCCACGGCCTGGCGAGAGGCGGGGCGAAGGTCGTTCTGCTCGACGAAGGCGATATCGCCTTCCGTGCTGCCCGCGGCAATCTTGGCAATGTCTGGGTTCAGGGCAAGGGGCTGACGAGCCCGCCCTATGCCGATCTCAGCCGAACCGCCGCGCTGGCCTGGTCGGAATTCGCGGCGCGCATGAAGGGCGATACCGGCATCGATCTCGGGTTCCGCCAGCAGGGGGCCTATTATGTCTGCTTCACGCCCGAGGAGCTTGAGCGCCGGGCCGCCCAATTGCAGGCGGCCGAGGCGCGGTCGGCCATAGCCAGCGGCTTCTCGGTCGCCAGCGCAGCCGATCTGCGCGCCGATTTCCCGATGATCGGGCCCACGATTCCAGGCGCCACCTTCTGCAAGCTCGACGGCATGGTCGATCCGCTGCGCCTGCTCAGGGCGCTGCTCGCCGGCTTCCAGGCGCGAGGCGGGCTGTACGTCCCCAGCGCGCGCGTCAACGGCATCTACCATGATGGCAGCTGTTTCCGCATCGACAGCGCGGCGGGCGAGCATCGCGCCGAGCGGGTCGTGCTGGCAGCAGGGCTGGGGAATGCCGCCCTGGCGCCGCAGCTCGGCCTCGACGCTCCGGTGCGGCCGGTGCGAGGCCAGATCGTCATCACCGAGAAGCTGCAGCCTTTCATGCCGCGCGGTGTCCACTTCATCCGGCAGACGGCCGATGGTGGCCTGATCTGCGGGGAATCCTCGGAGGAAGTGGGGTTGGACGAGGGCACGACCCGGCCCGTCCTGCAGAACACCGCGCAGCGGATCGTCACCGTCTTTCCCTTCCTCCGCAGCGTCAGGATCGTCCGCAGCTGGGGCGCGCTCCGCGTGATGAGCCCGGACGGGCAGCCGATCTACCAGCAATCCGCCCGCCATCCCGGCGCCTTCCTGGTTTCCGTCCATAGCGGCGTGACGCTCGCGCCCTTCCATGAGCAGCAGATGGCGGCGGCCATTCTGGCCGGCCATCTCGACCCGACCCTTGCCGCAACCTTCTCGCCGGGACGCTTCCATGTTCAAGATCATCGCGCTGCCTGACCGGCCCATGGTCGCCCTGCGGCTCGCCGGCCGCAGCGTGCTGGCGCCAGAGGGCGACAACCTCGCCGCGACCTTGCTGCGCGAGGGGTTCTCGCCGTTCCGGTCGACGCCGAAAAGCGGTGCGGCGCGCGCGGCCTATTGCATGATGGGCGTCTGCTTCGACTGTCTCGTCACGATCGATGGCGAGCCCAACCGGCAGGCCTGCATGGTGCAGGTCAGGTCAGGGCTGGTGGTCGAACGTCAGGATGGCGCGCCGCTGGCTGCGGGATGTCGCTCATGATGCCGCGCGCGGTCGATCTGGCGGTGATTGGTGCCGGTCCGGCCGGAATGGCGGCTGCCCTGCGGGCGTGCAGCCTCGGCCTGTCCGTCGCGGTTCTCGACGAGCAGCCCTCTCCGGGCGGCCAGATCTATCGTGCCGTCACGCAAGGCTCGACCTTGCCTGCCAACGTGCTGGGCCCCGATTACCATTCCGGCCGGGATCTCGCCGAGCGCTTCGCCGCCTGTGGTGCGCATTATCGGCCGGGAGCGCTGATCTGGCAGATCCAGAATGACACGCTCGACTTTACCACCTCCTACGGCCCCGATTCCGTGCAGGCGAAGCGCATCGTCGTGGCGAGCGGTGCGATGGAGCGCCCCTTTCCCGTCAAGGGCTGGACCCTGCCGGGTGTGATGACGGCCGGTGCGGCGCAGATCATGCTGAAGACCTCAGCGACCGCGATCCCGGACGCGGTCTTCGTCGGCAGCGGGCCGCTGCTCTATCTCGTCGTGGCGCAATATATCCGCGCAGGCGTGCCGATTGCGCTGGTGCTCGACACGACGCCGCGTGGAGCACGCCTGCGCGCAGCCCGGCATTTGCCCGGCGCGCTTCGCGCCGCAAGCTATCTGGGCAAGGGGCTCGGATTGCTCCGCGAGATCCGGCGAGCTGGAATCCGTGTGGTCAGCCATGTCGAGGATCTCTCGATCGAGGGCGAGGGCGCAGTGACGGGGCTGCGCTGGCGGACCCGCGACGGCGAGGAGGCGGCTTCGGCGACGCAGGTCTTCCTGCATCAGGGCGTCATCCCCAACGTCAATCTCGCCATGGCGCTGGGCTGTCGCCAGCTCTGGGACGAGAGCCAGCGCTGCTGGCGCCCGGAACTCGACCGTTGGGGGCGATCGAGCCTGCCGAATGTGTTCGTCGCCGGCGATGCCGGCGGCATCGCCGGAGCGTTGTCGGCAAGGCTGGCGGGCGATCTCGCGGCGATCGCAGTCGCAGCCGAGCTCGACGCGTTGGACGATGCGGCCGCCGAGCGGCTCGCGGCTCCGCTCTTCGCCAGCCAGCGCCGGGACAAGGCGGTCCGGCCGTTCATCGAGGAGCTCTACCGTCCGGCGGCGCAGTTTCGCGCGCCGTCCGACGACGCGGTGATCATCTGTCGCTGCGAGGAAGTGACCCGCGGCGCGATTGCCGCTGCGGTTGCAGAAAAATGCGCCGGGCCGAACCAGCTCAAGAGCTTCACCCGCTGCGGCATGGGACCCTGCCAGGGCCGTATGTGCGGGCATAGCGTGAGCGAGCTCATGTCCGCGCTGACAGGGCGCCAGCCGGCGGAGATCGGCTATCTGCGCATTCGCATGCCGGTGAAACCGGTGACGCTCGGCGACATCGCCGGAGAGCGATCCAAAGGGAGTTACGCATCATGAGCAGGCCGCAGCCGGTTTCCTACGAAGAGGCGTCGCCCGAGGCGCGCGAGGTGATCGACGACATCAAACGCTCGCGCAACGTGCCGGACGTCAATGATTTCTGGAAGTATCTCGCCCGCGATCCCAAGACGCTGAAGCGCACCTGGGAGAGCATCAAGGAGGTCATGGCGCCCGGTGCGCTCGATCCCCTGACCAAGGAGATGGTCTATCTCGCCGTCAGCGTCACCAATAACTGCACCTATTGCATCGCGAGCCACAGCGCCGCCGCGCGCAAGGCGGGAATGAGCGAGGCGATGTTCGCCGAGCTCGTCGCGGTGATCGGCATGGCCAATGAGACCAACCGGCTCGTGACGGCCTATCGCGTGCCAGTCGACCCGGCGTTCGAGTGACGCGCGATGAGTGAAGCCGCAGCAGACGTTTCGCCAAAGCCCGAATTGCTCGCCCGCCTTGCCGCGATCGGGACGCCGACCTTGTCGAGCCAGCTGATCAAGCATGGGCTGCGCTCGAGCTACCTTGTCGGCGCGCACCGCCTTGTCGGCCAGGACGCCATCTGCGGCCCGGCCTTCACCTTGCGCTTCGTTCCTGGCCGCGAGGACAAGGCGACACCTGCGAGCTATGGCTGGCCCGGCGCTCTGCCGGCCGCCATCGACGCGGTATCGGCGGGCAGTGTCGTCGTGATCGATGCCCGCGGCCATCAGGGCGCGGGCACGGTCGGCGACATCTTCGCCGAGCGTCTCCGCCTGAAACAGGTCAAGGGCATCGTCAGCGACGGCGTCGTGCGCGATCTGCCGGGCTTGCGTCAGGTCGGGTTGCCGATCTGGGCAGGCGGCACCGCCTCGCCGCCCTCGATCGGCGGACTGAGCTTTGCCGGCTGGGGGGAGCCCATCGGCTGCGGGGGCGTCGCGATCTGGCCGGGCGACCTGATCGTCGCCGATGAGGACGGCGTCCTCGTCGTGCCGCTCGGGCTCGCCGAAGAGATCGCGGCTGGTGGCGAGAAGCAGAACCGGTTCGAGGCCTGGGTGCAGAAGCGCGTCGCCGGCGGCGCGGCACTGGTCGGGCTTTACCCAGCCGACGCGGCAACCCTTGCCGCATTTGAAACGAGCGAGGCGGCGCGTGCCGCTGCGCTCGATCCAGGTGCGCCCGATCCAAGTCTTTCCCCCAGCACAGGCCTTTCCTCCAGCACAGGCCTTTCCTCCAGCACCGGCCTTTCCTCCAACCCATCCTAAGGAGACGTCACCATGTCCCGCCGTCTGTTACCTCGCCTCTCCGTATTCGCATTGCTGGGCGCGATACTTGCCGCGCCGCTGCCGGCCGCATCCCAGACCAAGAATGTCGAATGGACCTCCGGCTCGCCCGGCGGCGCCTGGTTCACGCAGACGACCGGCGTTTCGACGCTCGTCATGGAGGCCGTGCCAGGCGTCAACATCCGCGTGGTGCCCGGCGGCGGCAAGGACAATCCCAGCCGCATCCAGGCCGGTCTCAGCCAGATCGGCATGGGCATCGACTTTCTCAGCGCCGCCGCCCTGAAGGGCGAGGAACCCTACAAGCAGAAGCACGACAAGCTGCGCACGCTCGGTTCCAGCGGCGTCGACGTCTATTACATGGTCTATGTGCCGGTCGAGGAGAAGCGTTCGCTCGCCGAACTCCTGAGCGATCCGAAGCTCACGATCGGCGTGACCTCGCAGGCAACCTCCGAACACCTGACCCTTCAGCGCGCACTTGAGTTCTATGGCAATTCCTTCGCCAAGATCCGGCAGGGCGGCGGCAAGGTCGTGATCTCCGCCTATGGCGAATTGATCCAGGGCTTCAACGACAACCAGTTCGACATCCTCTGGACGGCCGGCGAAATTCCCTCCGGGCTCGCGAGCCAGATCATCGACGGACGCCGCAAGGTGAAGTTCGTCTCGTTCTCCGATGCCCTCCAGAAGAACCTGACCGATAAATACGGCTACAGCACCGGCGTCATCAAGGCCGGCACGTTTCCTGAACTGCAAAGCAGCGACATCTCGGTCAGCGCGATGGGTAACCTCTACCTCGTCTCGGCCGACTTGCCCGATGATTTCGTCTACGCGATGACGAAGGCGATCATCAGCAATCGTCCGCGATTGGCCAACATCTACCAGGCGATGAGCCGCTACGACCCCGCGACCGCCTGGAAGATGCAGCCCGTGCCGTTGCATCCCGGCGCCGAGAAAGCCTTCCGCGAGGGCGGCTTCATGAAATGAGCGGGCTGTAGCCGAGATCAAGTGCGGTTCTCCGACCCTCGTCGGATGGCGCTCTGACCGGCCCTCGTCTGGACAGGCCGAGCCTTGCGCGGCAGAACTGCGCTTCTGCCGCGAGCGGCCTGTCCGAGATGCCCTTACCGTGATCCGCAATCTGCCCCTGGCGACGCTGCGCACTTTCGAGGCGGCGGCGCGTCATCAGAGCCTGGCGAAGGCGGCCCTCGAGCTGAACCTGACCGACAGCGCGGTGAGCCATCAGCTCCGGCGGCTGGAGGATGCGCTCGGTATCGATCTGTTCGAGAAGGCCGGGCGGGGCGTGGCCCTGACGGATGCGGGGCGGGTGTTCGCCCGCTCGGTCGGAACCGCCCTGCACGACATCGCCCGCACGGCCCACAGCCTCGCCGATGCCGATCAGGTCGGCGGGCGGCTCACCATTGCCTGCCCGCCGATGTTCGCCAGCAAGTGGCTGGCAAAGAACCTCGCGGATTTCTGCTACGATCACCCCGCTATCGAATGCCATATCCAGCTTGCCGACAACGAGCGCGTCGCGGATGCCGGCGACGCCGATCTCGGCATCCTCTTCGGCAGCGGCGCATGGCCGGCCAAATGGTCGGCGCTGCTGGAAAACGTCGCGATCGCGCCGGCCTGTAGTCCTCTGCTGTTTCGCCGGGCCGGCCGCAGCTTCACCCAGCCTTCGGACCTGCGCGACGTGATCCTGCTGCATCAGGATGACGGT
Source organism: Allobosea lathyri (assembly GCF_900108245.1). GTDB lineage: Bacteria > Pseudomonadota > Alphaproteobacteria > Rhizobiales > Beijerinckiaceae > Allobosea > Allobosea lathyri. The sequence goes on along the minus strand of NZ_FNUY01000013.1, from coordinate 127,649 downwards.
ACCGAATGGCGGCGCTGGCTGGCGGGCGAGGGCGAACATGCCTTCGAAAGCTACCGGCGGCATCTCTATTGCAGCGATCTCAGCATCGCCATCGACCTTGCCGCCGAAGGGGCAGGGGTCGTGCTGGTCAGCGATACGCTTTCTGCCTCGCATGTCGGCGAAGGCATGCTGCTGCGCCCCTTCGCCGGCTCGATCCAGGCCACGGGCGGCTGGTATGTGCTGTGCGACGGCTACAAGCTCGAGCGTTCGAACGCCCGGCTCTTCCTGCATTGGCTGCTCGGCCGTTTCGGCAAGACGCTCACCTTGCCATCCGCCGAGGAGGCGGAGGCGCAAAACGGGGCGTGAGCGGCCGATGTCCAATGACCGGCCTATGTCACGACGGCATCAGGCCTTTGTCGAGGACAAGCCGTAGAGCAGGCTCAGGATCAGCGAGGCGCCGGTCGAGCCCGTCATGTTGCGCGGATCGAAGGGTGGTGAGATCTCGACGAGATCGGCGCCGGCCAGCAGGCCGCTCGCACCGATCTTGCGCAGCGCAAACTGAACGTCATGGGCGGGCAGGCCGAACGGGTTCGGTGCAGCGGTGCCCGGCGCCTGCGACAGATCGAGCACGTCGATATCAACGGAGAGATAGATCGCGTCGGTACCGTCGCCGGCGATCCGCAGCGCCTGATCGACGACCGCGGCAATGCCGCGCTCGCGGACCTCAAGCCCGGAGATCACGGTCACGCCCATCTCCTTGGCGTAGTCGTCGAGCGCGGGCGAGTTGGTGAACTCGGCCATGCCGATCTGCACGAGATTGGGGCCGCTGAGCAGGGTGCCCGGCATTTCCAGCGCCTTGCGGAACGGCACGCCGCTCGATTCCGCGCCGAGATGGGCTTTGCGCAGATCGTGATGAGCGTCGAAATGGATGACGCCCAGCTTCTTGCCCGGCCCCATCGCCTCCATCACGCCGCGCAGGTTCGGAAAGGCGATCGAATGGTCGCCGCCGATCATTACCGGAACGATCTTCTTCGAGACCAGCGTGCGCACGGTGTCGGTGATGCGCTTGAAGGTGCCGTCCATATCGGTGAGCACGACCTCCACGTCGCCGATATCGGCGGCGCGGAAGTCGGTCATGGTGCGGCGGTCGCGGCTCGAATAGGTGGTGAAATACATCAGGCCCTGACGCACGGCATCGGGGCCGTGGCGCGAGCCCGAGCGAACCACGGAGGCGCCGTCATAGGGCACGCCGACGATGGCGCAGTCGAGATCGAGCGTGCCGTCCCATGTCAGCCAGGCGCCAGCACGGTGCTCGGCCACATCGCCCTTCATCGTATTGACGATCAGGCCCGGGGGAAGAAGGTTGAGTTTGTCCAAGGCACGCTCCTGTCATCTGCCGAGCGGGATTTGGCATGCGATGCGACGATGCGTGAAGTGAAGCTTCGTCAGCCATCGGTTGATGACATTTCAGGTATTTGCCGGCGTGCCCAAGAATTAATCCAGTGATGTCGGTTTAAACATGAATTTGAGTCATGTTTTTGGTGACGATTCATCATTTGCTCTGACCGGCCGGGCTTGCTTGATAGGTTGACAAGGGCTGCAAGAGCCCGGTCGCCGGATGACTTCACACCATTTCGGCCAGGGGACAAAAGAAGGCGCGGGCGGACACGAGACGGTGCCGCACGAGAGCACGTTCGAGATCGGCGCCGCCATGCCTGCGCGGTTTTGCGGGCTCGACAAGCGCCGCCTTCTCTGGAGGAGCACTGATGATGATGAAACTGGCCGTCACGGATATTCACAAGCATTACGGGCCTCATGAAGTGCTCAAGGGCGTCAGCCTGTCGGCCAGGGCGGGCGATGTCGTCAGCATTCTCGGCTCCAGCGGCTCCGGCAAAAGCACCTTCCTGCGTTGCATCAATTTTCTCGAACGGCCGCATCGCGGCACGATCGAAGTCGGCGGCGAGACGCTGGTCACCGTGCCCGATCCGCGAACCGGCGAATTGCGGGCCAAGAGCCCGGCACAGCTTCAGCGCATCCGCACGCGCCTTTCGATGGTGTTCCAGAACTTCTGCCTGTGGTCGCATATGACCGTGCTGCAGAACGTGATCGAGGCGCCGATCCATGCGCTCGGCATTCCCCGCGTCGAGGCGCTGGAGCGGGCCTACGCCAACCTCGCCAAGGTCGGCCTCGGCAAGGACATGCACGACCGCTATCCGGCGCGGCTGTCGGGCGGCCAGCAGCAGCGCGTTGCGATTGCGCGCGCGCTTTGCATGGAGCCGGAGGTGATGCTGTTCGATGAGCCGACCTCCGCGCTGGATCCGGAACTCGTCGGCGAGGTGCTCAAGGTCATGCAGGCTCTGGCGGAGGAGGGGCGCACCATGGTGATCGTGACCCATGAGATGGGCTTCGCGCGCCATGTCTCCAGCGAGGTGCTGTTCCTGCATCAGGGGCTCGTCGAGGAGCGGGGATCGCCCGCCGAGATCTTCGAGCACCCGCAAAGCGTCAGGCTCCAGCAGTTCCTCGCGGGCCGGCTGCACTGAACGGTCTCCAGGTCCCAACCGAGCCGGGTCCATGTGCCGGGGCCCCGGATTCCTGGTTTCCGGCGCGATTCCACAACCAGCCACCAAGAAACGGAGAACCCGCCATGAAACCGCTCTTCCGCCTGTTCGGCGCAGCGATGCTGATTGCCTCGAGTGCTCTCCAGATCCAGCCCGCAGCCGCGCAGAAGGTGCTCACGATCGCGACTGACGCAACCTTTCCGCCGTTTGAATCGATCGACAGTTCGGGCAAGGTCGTGGGCTATGATGTCGAGCTGATGCAGGCCGTCTGCGACGCTGCGAAGCTCAAATGCAACATCATCAATGCCGCCTGGGAGGGGATGATCCCCGGCCTCATCGCCGGCAAATACGATGCGCTGATCTCGCAGCTGACAGTGACCGAGGCGCGTCGCAAGATTCTCGCCTTCAGCGACATCTACGATCGTCCCGTCTTCCGCTTCGTCGCCAAGCAGGGCGCGACTTACGAATTCACGCCGGAAGGGCTGAAGGGCAAGACCATCGCCGTCCAGACCGGCACTCCGATGGATGCCTTCGTCACCAAGACCTTCCCGCAGGCCGACATCAAGCGCTACACCAGCGGCAGCGCGCCCTATCTTGAGCTGGCCTCTGGCCGCGCCGAGCTGCATATGAGCTATGAGGCGCAGATCACGCACGCCTTCCTCAAGAGCGAGGATGGCAAGGGTTTCGGCCTGCTCGGGCCGCGCTATACCGGCAAGGACGCGCCGGAATTCGGCGAGGGCGTCGCGATTGCGATCAACAAGCGCAATGTGGAGCTGGTGAAATCAGTGAATGAGGGGCTCGCCAAGCTGCGCGAGAACGGCGCTCTCGCCGCCCTCAACGCCAAGTATTTCGGGACCAACTGAGCCGATGCTGGCCGCCTATGCCATGACGGTGCTGGGCGCCGGACTGGTCACGCTGCAACTGGCGGCGGGCGCGCTTGCGCTCGCCGTCCTGTTCGGGCTGGCGGGAGCTTTGTGCAAACTGTCCTCCAGCGTCGTGTTGCGCACGCTGGCGGGCATCTACACCTCGGTCGTCCGGGGCATTCCCGATCTCGTCCTGATGCTGCTGGTGTTCTACAGCCTGCCGACGCTGGTCAACGAGGTTCTGACCGCGGCCGGCATTTCCTATTATTTCGAGCTCGATCCCTTCATCGCGGGAACCGTGACGCTGGCGTTGATCTTCGGCGCCTACATGACCGAGACCTTCCGCGGCGCTCTCGTCGCGATCCCCAAAGGGCAGGTCGAGGCGGCTCGCGCCTACGGGCTTGGCCCCATGCGGACCTTTACCGGCATCCTGCTGCCCCAGATGGCGCGTCTCGCGCTTCCCGGCTTCACCAATAACTGGCTGGTCCTGCTCAAGGCCACCGCGCTCGCCTCGCTGATCGGCCTGCAGGACGTGATGTTGACCGCCAAGGGCGCGGCGGAGGCGACCGGGCAGCCCTTCACCTTCTATCTGCTGGCCGGTGGCTTCTATCTGGCGCTGACCTTGTCTTCCGTCCTGTTCCTGGCCTGGCTCGGACGCAGGCTCGATCTCGGCACGCGCGAGTTGTCACGATGAACTGGACGATCATCGCCGACAGCCTGCCGCTTTATGCCCAGGGCGCTCGCCTGACGGTGCTGCTGACCGTGTCCGCTCTGGCGATCGGCTTCGGGCTGTCGCTCGGTCTCGCCTTGCTGCGCAATTCACCCAATCCCTGGATCAGACTGCCGATCGCGAGCTACACGCTGGTCTTCAGGGGAACGCCGCTGCTGGTGCAGCTCTTCCTGATCTATTTCGGCCTGGCGCAGTTCGGATTGCTCCGCCAGAGCATTCTCTGGCCCTGGCTGTCGAGCCCGCTGTTCTGCGTGCTGCTCACCTTCGTGCTCAACACCACCGCCTATACGACCGAGATCTTCGCGGGCGGCTTGCGTCATCTGCCGCCGGGCGAGATCGAAGCCGCGCGCGCCTATGGCATGTCGCCCTGGACGATTGCGCGGCGCATCCTCATCCCCGCCATGCTGAGCCGCTCGCTGACGCTCTACGGCAATGAGACGATCATGATGATGCATGCGACCTCGCTCGCGAGCACGGTGACGCTGCTGGAGATCACCGGCGTCGCCCGCAACATCACCCTCACATCCTACATCCTGTTCGAGCCCTATGTGACGGCGGCGGCGATCTATCTCTGCCTCACCTTCATCCTCGTCGGGGCCTTCCACATGGCCGAAAGGCGTTGGGTCGACGCCCGGGGTTGAACTGGCATCGTCGCGGACCGTCTCGATGCTCGCCCGGTAAAGCTCCGCGAGCCGCTCCGGTGTCAGCATCGCCGCCGCCGGGCAAAGCCGCTTGGCAATGGTGTCGCCGCGGCTGGACAGCTCCCCTTATGTCATCACCAGCCCGCCATCGACATGCAGAATCTGCCCGGTCACGAAGCGGCTCCAGTCGGAAGCCAGGAACAGCACGGGGCCGGTCACGTCCTCGACCGTCGCGATCCGTCGCAGGGGGGTCTGAGCGATCAGCATGTCCTTGACCTCCTCGCGGGTCGCACGGCTCGAATCCGTCGGATAGACCAGCCCGGGCGCGACGCAATTGACCCGGATGCCCAGAGGGCCGAGTTCCGCGGCGAGCGTCCGGCTGAAGCCGATCAGGGCCGCTTTGGCCGTGGTGTAGTCGTGATAGGGGATGCTCGGCCGTGCGACGAGGTCGCTCGCCATGTTGACGATGCTGCCCTGAACCCGCTGCTTCATCAGCGGCAGCACCGCCTGACAGACATTGTAGGTCGCCTTCAGCGCCCCATCGATCTGCGTCTGATAGGCCGACCAGGGCGTGTCCCAGAACCGGGTCCGGTTGTCGGGGTCGAACACGTAAGGGGCGAAGGCGTTGTTGACGACCGCGTCGATCCTGCCGATCTCGTCGGCGATGCGGGCGACCATCGCGCCCACCGCTGCTTCCGAGGTGACGTCGGCTGCGATCGCCAGCGCCTGCCCGCCAGCGGCCTTGCAGGCCTCGACCACGCCAAGCGCAGCAGCCTCGTTGTGCCGGTAGTTGACGATGACGAGCCCGCCCTCGGCTGCAAAAGCCTTTGCGATCGCGGCGCCGATGCCGCGGCTCGCGCCGGTCACGAGAATGGCCCTATTGCGGAACTTCATGATGGACGCCTCAAGGGATCAGGTCGCTCTTGACGATCTGGCTCATGTCGATCGGCTTTGCGATCAGCCCGAGCTTGTGGAATGCATCGGCGCCCGTCTGCATCACGCCTGCATCGAAATGGCCGAGGCCCTTGGCGTCCGTCGTCGGCGATATCGTGGAGATGTTCCGCAGCTTGATGATTTCGAGATTCAAGGCCTCGTCGCGGCCGTTGATCGCCCGCGTCACGGCGATCTTCGCGGCCTCCTCGGGCTTGGCGATCATCCAGGCGGCGCTGTCGCGATAGGCGGCTAGGAAGCGCTTCAGCAGCGGCTTTTTCGCCTCATAGGTCGCCTGCGTCACCACGAAGATGTCGCTGGGCAGGTTGAGATGATCCTTGACCTCGATCACGTCGACCTCGGGCAGGCCCTTCATCCGGCCGACCAGCAACCCGGTATCGGTCGCGGCGGTGGCGTCGACCTGTCCCTGGATCAGCGGCGCGAAGTTGAGCAGGCCGGTGACCTCGATCGTCACGTCGCTTTCGCTAATGCCGGCCTGGTTGAGCAGCACCTGCAGGTTCTGGCGCGTGCCGCTCGACAGGCTGTAGACGCCGATGCGCTTGCCCTTGAGATCGGCCGCGCTCCTGATGCCCCGCGATTTCGGCGAGACCACGTTGAAGACGTTCTGCGGATAGATGTTGTAGATCGCGACCAGCTTCTCGCCCTTGTCGAGGGCGAGGTAGAGCGAGGCCGGGTCGGTGAAGGCGATGTCGGCCTGGCCGGTCAGCATGGTCTGGATGGCCGAGCCGCCGCCGGTGCCCGGCACATAGTCGAGCGCGATCCCCTGCGCCTTGAAGAAACCTTTGTCCGGTTCGGCCAAGAGGTTGGTGATCTCGCTGATCGGCTGGCTCCAGCCGGCGACGGTGACCTTGTCGAGGGTTTGAGCCTGCACTGCCGAGCACCCGAGCAGTGAAGCGACGACGGCAAACGTCAACCGCGCCGTCATCCTGGGCGACCGAAGGTCGACCCGGGATCCATCGGAGGGCTCCGAAGCTCTAGGATGGATCCCGGCGCTCCGCTTCGCTCCGGCCAGGATGACCAGTTTCTTCCGGAAGTTATCCGGAAGGCGGAAGCCCTGGTGGATCGCGAACATGACTTATCCTTTCAGATGATGGCGCAGCATCAGGCGCTCGACCCAGAGGGCGGCCTGGTAGAACAGCATCCCCAGCAGGGTGATCACGACGAAGAGCGCGAACATCAGGCTCGAATCCATCACGCTCTGGGCGGCGATGATCGAGGCGCCGAGCCCCGCGCGCCCGCCGATGAACTCGCCGACGACCGCGCCCACCAGCGCCAGCACGACGGCGACCCGCAGACCGGCCATGATCATCGGCAGGGCGCTCGGCAGTTTCAAGCGCAGCAGCGTCTGCAGGCGGCTGGCGCCCAGCATGCGAAACAATTCGCGCCGCGCCGGATCGACCTGCCGCAGTCCGGTGACGGTGTTCTCCATCAGCGGAAAAAAGCAGATCAGGGCCGTGATCACGATGGTCGAGGTCATGCCGAAGCCGAACCAGATGATGAAGAGCGGCCCCAGGGCCAGCTTGGGCACGACCTGGCTTGCAACGATATAGGGGTGCAGCAGGCGCCGCAGGAACTCGGCCTCGGCCAGCACGATGCCTGTCACCAGCCCGATCGCGCAGCCCAGAGCGAGGCCCAGCGTCATCTCGGTGGCCGTGATCCGCAGATGCGGCAGCAGGCGTCCGCTGGCGACCTCGCTCCACAGGGTGGCCAGAACGGCGGAGGGCGCCGGCACGATCAGGGACGAAACGCCGGAGCTGCGGCAGTACAGCTCCCAGCCCGCGAGGAGGGCAAGCAGAAGGAGCGCCGAGGACAGCCGCGGGATCATGACGCGCAATCCATCGCCTGCCGCAACTCGCGGCAAAGCGCGTTGAATGCCTGTCCGTAGCGCATCTCGCGGTTTCGCGGCCGGGGCAGGTCGATGGTGAGTTCGTGATGGAGCCGCCCCGCTGCCATGATCGCCACGCGATCGGCGAGATAGACCGCCTCGGCGATGTCATGGGTCACGAACAGCACCGTGGTGCGGTGCAGCGCGCAAAGCCTCAGCAGATCGTCCTGCAGCTCTTCGCGGGTGAGGGCGTCCAGCGCGGCAAAGGGCTCGTCCAGCAGCAGCACGGCGGGCTCCGCGATCAGCGCGCGTGCAACCGCGACCCGGCTTTGCTGGCCGCCGGAGAGTTCGGATGGATGACGCTGCGCGAATGCACTGAGCGAAACGAGCTCCAGCAGTTCGGCAGCCTTCTTGCGATGCTGCGGGCGAACTTTTTGCTTGAGCGAGATCGGCAGCAGGACGTTGTCGGTCACGCTGTGCCAGTCCAGCAGGGTCGGCTGCTGGAACACGAAGCCGATCTGCGAACCCGGCTCGCGCAAGGTCGCGCCAGCGATGCGGACGGCCCCCTGATCGGGCAGCAGCAGGCCGGCTGCGAGTTTCAGCAAGGTCGTCTTGCCGCTGCCGCTGCGCCCCACCAGACAGTGGATCGCGCCGCGCGGAATGGCCCAGTCGACGCCGTCGACGGTGGCGGGATCGGTGCCGTAGCGGTAGCTCGCCCGCTCGATGGCGACGAAATCCGGATCGTGCGGCTCAACCTGCGGCTCAATCGGCATAGGGCGCGAACCTCTCTGCCTCTGCCTCTGCCGAGTGCTCGATCTCCGTCATCGTGACGAGGTCGAGCAGGTTGAAGCGCCCGTCATTGTGCCAGCCTGCCTCGGGCGACGTCATCAGGCCCAAAGCCGAGATGCGGGTGACGCCGGCCTGTCCGAGCAATCCCGCCAGCCGGAAGAGTTCCTCGGGCTCTGCCGCGACGCCCGCGCTCTGGAGGAAGCTGCGATAGGGGGCGATCAGGCCGACGACATCGTCGAGCCCGTCGACCGCGACGACGGAAAGCGTCCGGTTCAGGCCGCTGGGAGCCAGCTCCTGTTCGTCCTCGACATGAACGACGCTCCAATCGTTGTGCGCATCGCCGATCAGGTCGCGATCGCCGCCGAAGGTGCTGAGCTCCGCGGCGCTGCGCCAGTTCGCGACAGCGCTGGCCTCCTCGATCGACAGCACGCGGCGGGGATGCTTCTGGCTGAAGCTGGCCAGTTCATGGGCGACATAGCCCGAGAACTCGCGGGGCGAGACTGTCCCGCCGCGCTCGACGAAGAGCATCTGCGGTGAGTAGCAGCCCTGCTGCTCGTAGCGGATCACGTCATAGGCCGCCTGACGGGCAAGCACGCCGGCCTTGCGCGTATCGAGCGCGGCGCGCGAGACCATGCCGAAGCCGATCTTGTGGCCATGGGGCAGGTAGCGCGTGGTGACCGGCAGGCGCTTCTGGACTGCCGCGAGCGCGTCGTTACCACCATAGGCGACGACGACATCGGCCTGTTCAAGCCAGATGCGCTCCTGCGTCTCGTCCCCACCCTTCCACCAGACCACGGCCAGACAATCGCCGAGCCTGGGGTCGATCTCGGCGATGAGCCTGGCAAACCAGCTCGCCAGCAAGGGCTCGGCACTGGGCACCTTGCCTATCGTTCCCGCCTTGACCAGCAGGCCGGAGATCAGGCTCCAGAGCGGCAGGCCGGGCACATTGCCCGCCCAGACATGCAGCAGCAGATCAGGGCCGAATGCTCTCGCGAAGCCGCCCTTTACCGCCGGCTGGAACGCGTCGAGGATCTGCGGATTGGCAAAATCCTCGCTCAGGAAGCGCTGCAGCTGCGGGCCGCGGAAGGTCTTCAGATAGCCGGTCAGGCCGAGCCGGACCATCTCGCGATCATAGCCCGTCACGATCGGCAGCAGCGCCTCGGCCTTCTGCCGCCAGGGATCGTCGCGATCGAGCAGTCGCGCGATCGCGCGGTCGAGGATCGCAACGATTTCGGTGACGCTCAGGGTCTTGAGATAGTTGCGGGCATTGTCCCTGACGCGTGTCGCCAGCGCCGCGCTCTGGGCATCGCTCAGCATGGGCACGGCGACCTCGACGGTCTCGCCCCAGGCGCCGAAGTGAAGCCGCCGCCAGTCGACCTCGTCGATGGCAAACCCCGGCAGATGTCCTGCGAATTCGGTCACGCTCTTACCCCTGCGCGGCCTTCAGGAACTCCTCGACCGCGACCGAACAGCCCTTGGAATCCGCGCCGTCGACACGGCCGAGCAGGCGGAAGCCCCCCGGGACCGCTACGCCCGCATCCTCCGTGAGGATGGCCGAGACCGAGTTGAAATGCGCGAGATCATGATGCACCAGCACACCGGTCGCGCCGTCGGGCACGTCCTGCCCGGTGATCGGGTTCACCACCCGGCTGCGAGCCCAATGCGGTCCTGATTTCAGCGGCGGGCAGACCGCGTTGCCGTCATCGTAGAACTGGGTGCTGAGTTCAGTCATGCCGTACATGTTGATGCAGGAGCTGCGCGGCACGCCCAAGGCGCCCGACAGCCCATCGTAGAACTCGTCGGCGGCGAGTTCGCGTGACTGGCCCTTGAAGCCACCGGTATCGAGGATGCGGCTGCCTTCGGGCAGCGCAAAGCGCCGGCCCAGCCGCTGCAATTCGTCGAGCAATGGCACGAAGCTGTAGCTCGCGCCCAGCAGCGCATAGGGCTCCCCGCTCACCTCAGCGCGCTCCAGCGTCGCGAGCAGACGGGGCATGTCGAGCCCGTTTTCGCCGATGAAGCCGGCGCTGTCAGGCGTTCCGAAGCTGCGCATCGCCAGAGCCAGATAATGCGCCAGCGAGGAGTTCGGCATCGCCACCTCGTCGGGGAACAGGATACCCATGCGGATACGCTCGAGCCCTCTCATCCCGTCCGGCCCCTGCATGAAGCGCTGGCGGAAGTTCAGGGTCATCGAGCGGTCGTAGACGGCCAGCGTCGGGTGGTAGCTGCGGCCTCTGACGCCACCGCGCGTCGTCCCGCTGGTCATGAAGACGTGCTCGATCCCCTCCACCGGCCGGCAGCTCAGCGTCAGATCCTTGAAGGCGGTGATCGGCACGGCGGGGATGTCGCGCCAGGACCGGACGGTGAGGGGCGTCTTGCCCCGCTTCACGGCGAAGCGGCGATAGGGCTGATTGTTCTCGAACTGATAGGCGAAGATCAGCAGCGCCTGCCGCTCGAACGTCGCCTCCGTGCGGTCTTCGCCGCCGATATAATCGAGCAGCGTTGCAATGATCTGCGCTTCCGTCACGTCCCGAACACCTTCAAACAGATCAAGGCGCATGCCCCGGCACGATGCCGGTATGCCACCTTCTGTCCGGTCGACAGCGCGAGCATGGAAAAGGGGCGGCTGGCCACCCAATGTCCCGCATCCCTACGCCGGTATGAGCCGGATCAGGTTCGGAGGGTCACCGCGTCGCTCGAAACAGGTCCGAACCGGCGGAATCTCAGCCTCCTAGCGAGGCCCCCCTGGGAACGGCCGCAACATGACGGCCGCACCAGGGCTCTGTCAACACCGGGCTCTGTCAACAATGCAGGCGCGGGGCAGGGGCCGGGCGATTGCATGTCGCACAGGCTTTCATCGCGACAGTAGCGCCTCATAGGAGCCGTGCGATCGTTCAATGCCGCATTCCCTCGCGAAGCCTTCGGCCTTGCCGGCATCGCGGCTTGCGACTGCCGCCAAGGCGCGGGCGATGTCGGCCAGCCGCCGGGATCCGCTTGACAACACGCTGGCTGGATTTATATCCAACTGGTCGGATATAAATAAGGACGAAGCATGGGCCGCCACCGGGTCATCGATCGCGAGGCTGTTCTGGACGCTGCCGAGAGGGTGGTGAGCCGGGATGGAGCGGTGCGCCTGACCCTCGACGCCGTAGCCACCGAGGCCGGCATCAGCAAGGCCAGCGTCCTCTACGACTACAAGACCAAACAGGCCCTGACCAAGGCCGTGATCGAGCGTCGCGTTGCGGTCGAGGAGGCGCGTGTGCAGGAGCAGATCGCGAATCTCGGGCCGGTCGACAATGCGCAGATCCTGGGTTGTCTTGCGGCGGCGTCCCGCCCCGTTTCGGACGATGAGCGCGCTGTCGCCATCAGCCTCTGCGCCGCGCTTGCCCATGATGCGGAACTGCGCCAGCCGATCCAGAAGATCCACCGCGAGCGGATCGATGAAATTCGCAGAACTTCCACCGATCCACGTGGTGCGATGCTCGCTTTCCTCGCGGTGGAAGGACTGATGCTGCTGGAATGGTTCGGGCTGCACTCATGGCCTGCCGCCGAGCGCGAACAGCTCACCGCGGATATCGCCTGGCTCGTTGCCCAGAGCCCGAGCGGACCGAGCGCCGGCTGAACGCCGCCGTCCTCGCTTTCGCCCTCTCAAACTCATGACAATGTCGACCCGGAAGTCCCTGATGACCTTTTCACTTTCTGCGACCGGCCGCGCTCTGGCCCTTGGCCTTCTCGTGCTGGTAGGAGCCTGCACCGAGGACAAAAAGGCGGCCAGCAATGCGCCAAAGGCGCCACCGCCGGCCACCGAGGTCGGCATCGTCGTCGCCAGGCCGGAGACGCTGCCCGTCACCAACAACCTGCCGGGCCGGATCGCAGCCACCCGGATCGCCGAGGTGCGTCCGCGTGTTTCGGGGATCGTGGTCGAGCGCGTTTTCCAGCAGGGCAGCATCGTCAAGGAGGGCGACGTGCTCTACCGGATCGATCCGGCGCCGTTCAGGGTGCGGGTCGAAAGCGCGGCGGCCACGCTGAAGCGCGCCCAGGCGACCCATTTGCAGGCGCGCCAGCAGTCGGACCGGATCGTCGAGCTGCGCGAGCGCAACGTCGCCAGTGTCCAGCAGCAGGAAAGCGCGACGGCCGCTCTGGCGCAGGCGGATGCCGACGTGGCGGTAGCGCAGGCCGGCCTGACCTCCGCGCAGCTCGATCTGCAATATTCCGAGGTCAAGGCGCCGATCAGCGGCCGCATCGGCCGGGCATTGATCACGGAAGGCGCGCTCGTCGGCAACAATGCGGCCGATAATCTGGCGACCATCCAGCAGCTCGACCCTGTCTATGCGGACTTCACCCAGTCGGCGGGGGATCTTTTGGCCCTGCGGCGGGCGCTCAAGCTGGGAGCGTTGACCGGTTCCGATCCCGGCGCGGCCAATGTCCGCCTGCTGTTCGACGACGGCAGCGAGTACAAGCATCCCGGCCGGCTGCTGTTCTCCGAAGCCACTGTCGACGCGACCACGGGACAGGTGACATTGCGTGGCGAGTTCCCCAATTCCGATGGCGACCTGCTGCCGGGAATGTATGTCCGCGTCGTGATCGAACAGGGCATGCAGAGCAATGCGATCGCCGTTCCGCAGCAGGCCATCCAGCGCGACGGCAGCGGGCAGGCGCAGCTCTACATCGTCAAGCCGGACGGCACGCTCGAACTGCGCCCCGTCAAGGCCGGCCGCACCGTCGACCACCGCGTGGTGATCGACGATGGGCTGAAGGCCGATGAGCACGTCATGGTCGAGGGCTTCCAGAAGATTCGCCCCGGCGCGCGGTTCACCGGCAAGCCGTGGCGGCAGGACCCCGCCAGCACGGGCGCGTCCGCGCCTGCCGCCACAACCGGCAAGCAGGGCTGATCACGATGCCGAGTTTCTTCATTGACCGCCCCATCTTCGCGTGGGTCGTCGCGATCTTCATCATGCTCGCGGGCGTCATCACCCTTCCGATGCTGCCGATCGCGCAGTATCCGAATGTCGCGCCGCCGACGATCACGATCGGGACGAACTTCCCTGGCGCCTCGCCCGAGGAAATCTATCAGAGCGTCACGCGCCCGATCGAGGAAGAGCTGAACGGCGTGCCGGGGCTGCTCTACTTCGAGTCCACCTCGGAGTCGAACGGCCGCATCAACCTCACCGTCACCTTCAACCCGGGCACCGTCATCGGCGAAGCCCAGGTCGAGGTGCAGAACCGCATTCGCCGCGTTGAGCCCCGCCTGCCGCAATCGGTCGTGCAGCAGGGCATGCGCGTCGAGCAGGCCGGCTCCGGCTTCCTGATGTTCGTTACCCTGACGTCGGAGGACGGCAAGCTCGATGCGGTCGGCCTCGGCGACTATCTCAGCCGCAACGTCGTCGGCGAAATCCGCCGTGTTCCCGGCGTCGGCAGCGCGACGCTGTTTGCGACCCAGCGCTCGATGCGGATCTGGATGGATCCGGAGAAGATGCTCGGGCTCGGCCTGACGTCGAACGACGTCATCGCAGCCGTCCGGGCGCAGAACGCGCAGGTCGCGGCAGGCCGCATCGGCGCCCAGCCCAATCCGATCACCCAGCAGACCTCGGCCAGCGTTCTGGTGCGCGGCCAGCTGGTATCGCCCGAGGAGTTCGGGGCGATCGTGCTGCGCGCCAATACGGACGGCTCATCGGTGCGTCTGCGCGATGTCGCTCGCATCGAGGTCGGCGGCGAATCCTATAACTTCTCGACACGTCTGAACGGTCAGGCCAGCGCCGGCGTCGGCGTCCAGCTTGCCGCGACCGGCAACGCGCTCGCCACCGCCAACGCCGTGCGCGCCAAGATGGACGAGCTCGCCCGCTTCTTCCCGGCCGGGCTGAAGCATGACGTGCCCTACGACACCTCGCCCTTCGTTCAGGTCTCGATCGAGAAGGTGCTGCACACGCTGCTCGAGGCGATGGTGCTCGTCTTCATCGTCATGTTCCTGTTCCTGCAGAACTTCCGATACACGGTCATTCCGACGCTGGTGGTGCCGGTCGCGCTGCTCGGCACCTGTGCGGTGATGTTTGCCGCCGGCTTCTCCATCAACGTGCTCACCATGTTCGCGATGGTGCTGGCGATCGGCATCCTCGTCGATGATGCCATCGTCGTCGTCGAGAATGTCGAGCGCATCATGGCCGAGGAAGGGCTTTCGCCCAAGGAGGCCACGCGCAAGGCGATGACGCAGATCACCGGCGCCATCATCGGCATCACGCTGGTGTTGACCGCGGTGTTCGTGCCGATGGCCTTCTTCCCCGGCGCGGTCGGCATCATCTACCAGCAGTTCAGCCTGACCATGGTCGTCTCGATCCTGTTCTCGGGCTTCCTCGCGCTGACGCTGACGCCGGCGCTCTGCGCCACCTTCCTCAAGCCGATCGCGCATGGTCACCACGAGAAGAAGGGTTTCTTCGGCTGGTTCAACCGCAATTTCGACAAGGCCTCGCGCGGCTATGGCGGCATGGTCGGCGCCGTCACGCGCCGGCCCAGCCGCTACATGGTGATCTATCTCGCTTTGCTGGTCGGTTTGGGCTGGAGCTTCATGCGCCTGCCCTCGGCCTTCCTGCCGAACGAGGATCAGGGCTATCTGCTGGTCGACGTGCAGGCGCCGCCTGAAGCGAGCGCCAACCGCACGCTCGACGTCATCAAGCAGATCGAGAAGATCGCGCTGGCGGAGCCTGCCGTCTTCAAGATGCTCGGCATCGCCGGCTACAGCTTCGCCGGTGCAGGCGAGAACGCGGCACTGGCCTTCATCACCCTGAAGGACTGGAACGAGCGCGGCGCCAACGATTCCGCCGCGGCGATCTCCGCCCGCATCAACGGCAAGCTGATGCAGATCAAGGACGCGCAGACCTTCGCGCTGTCCCCGCCGCCGATCCAGGGGCTGGGCAATTCGAGCGGCTTCACCTTCCGCCTGCAGGATCGCGCGGGTCTGGGCCAGCAGGCGCTCGCGGCCGCGCGCACGCAGTTGATGAGCGCTGCGGCGCAGAGCCCCGTGCTCGCCGGCCTGCGCGTCGAAGGTCTCGCCGACGCTGCCCAGGTCAGCCTGGTCATCGACCGCGAGAAGGCGAACACCTTCGGCGTCGCCTTTGCCGACATCAACCAGACGATCTCGGCCAATCTCGGCTCGTCCTATGTCAACGACTTCCCGAATTCGGGAAGAATGCAACGCGTCACCGTGCAGGCCGATGCGGGCCAGCGCATGCAGACCGGCGATCTGCTGCGCCTGAACGTGCGCAACGTCCATGGCGGCATGGTGCCCTTTTCCGCCTTCGCCACCATCGAATGGCAGAAGGGCCCGACCCAGGTCGTCGGCTATAACGGCTATCCGGCGGTGCGCATCGCCGGCCAGGCCGCGCCGGGCTACTCCTCGGGCGCGGCGATCGCCGAGATGCAGCGGCTGGCGCGCGACCTGCCGTCGGGGTTCGGCTATGAATGGACGGGGCAGTCGCTTCAGGAAATCCAGTCCGGATCGCAGGCGCCGTTCCTGATCGGCCTCAGCATCCTCCTCGTCTTCCTGCTGCTGGCGGCGCTCTATGAAAGCTGGTCGATCCCGCTTTCGGTGATCATGGTCGTACCGCTGGGCGTCATCGGCTCGGTCGCGGCGGTGACGCTGCGCGGCATGCCCAACGACGTCTACTTCATGGTCGGCCTGATCGCGATCATCGGGCTTTCGGCCAAGAACGCGATCCTGATCATCGAGTTCGCCAAGGATCTGCGCGCCGAGGGCAAGCCGTTGCGGGAGGCCACGATCGAGGCGGCGCAGCTGCGCTTCCGCCCGATCTTGATGACGTCGCTCGCCTTCACGCTCGGCGTCGTGCCGCTGGCGATCGCGTCGGGCGCCAGCGCCGCGAGCCAGAACGCGATCGGCACCGGCGTTCTCGGCGGCATGATTTCGGCGACGATCCTGGCGATCTTCTTCGTGCCGGCCTTCTTCGTCTTCGTGATGAACCTGTTCGGCCGCCGCGAGGATGCTGGTCGAACTTCGGCTGTCGCGCCCTCGGACGCAAAGCTTGCGGAACATGAGAAGGTCTGAGGCTCGTCAAAAACCGAGCACGGTATCAATGCGATGGAGCATTTTGCTGACTCAGGCATTGAGCTGATTTCCGCAGCCGCCTAGGCTTGGCAGGTGACAACTCTTCTTCCCGCCTGGCACCTGCTCGAGCCGCAATCCGTCAAGGCTCTCCTGGAGCCTCCAGCCGGCGTTCCGAAGGCGCTTGCGCTCGTGCCGGCCAGGATCGCTCCCGAAGTCGCGCTTCAGGCCCCGATGATCGTGGCCGCGAGGCTTCTGCTGGAGCGGGTTCAGGAGGGCGCGGGCCTGATTTTGACGAAGGCCGGCTTTCTCAAGCGGGCCGATGTCTGGGAGGTCTTCGACCGGACCGAATGGCCCGGCCTGAGCAAGGCGCACACCCTTGCCATGAACAAGGTCCTCAACGAGCAGGACGCCTTCGGCGTGCTGTTCACGCGGATCGTCCTGCAGAGCGCCGGGCTCCTCAGGAAGCGCGGCGGCGTGCTGCGGGCAAGCAAGGTCGGCAAGTCGCTGCTGGAGCCCGAAGCCGCGCCGGCCTTGCTCTCCCTTCTGTTCGAGTCGGCGTTCTGGAAGACAAACCTGCAGGATTTCGATCGCAATCCGCTGGAGTTCTGGCCGCAGCACCATATGGGGCTGGTGCTGTGGAGCCTCTCGGTCGCCGCTCATGACTGGTCCCGCGCGAGCACGCTTGTCGAAAGCTGCACGTTGATGGAGACGATCGGCGATCCGATCGCGCCGGACTATCCTGAATTCGCGCTGATCACCCGCGCGCTCAGGCCCCTGACATGGCTGGGGCTGCTGGAGGTGAGGGAGGCCGGAACGCGCTCCGACGATGATGTGCAGGAATATCGGAAAACGCCGCTCTTCGACCAGTTGTTGAGCTTCGACGTGCGGCTGCGGGAGGCGGAAGGTCCGCTTCAGTGAGGCGGGGCGCATGCCGGCGGATTTGCACGCCCTGCACGGAATTGAATGTCCCGCACGGAATTGAATGCAGGCGCTGAGGTCGCTACGGACACGTATGATTGAAGCCCTGCCTCCCGACCGAACCGTCTCCGACAAGCCGCTTCAGCGGGCTGATGTGGAATCCCTGGCCAGGCAGGGGACGCCCTGTCATCTGACCGCTTGCGATCTCGACGAAACGGACCTGTCCGGCCTCGATCTGTCGGGATGGGTGTTCGAGCGCTGCAGCCTGAAGCGCGCGAAGCTCAAGGGCGCGAAGCTCGAACGGACGCAGTGGCTGGGATGCCGTGCGGCCTTCGCCGATTTCATGGGCGCCGATCTCACGGAAAGCCGGTTTCAATCCGGCGATTTCAACAATGCGAGCCTGCGCCGGACGACGCTCGTCTCGGCCTCGTTCAAGGGCAGCAAGCTCACCGGCGTGGATTTCTCCGAGGCGAGGGCGCTGAACGCGCAATTCGAGGAGGTGCTCCTCATCAACGCGAAACTCCCCTCGTTCGGATTTCGCAAGACGACGCTTGCGAGGATCGATTTCAGCCAGGCCGATCTCCGCAAATGCGATTTCCGTGATTCGGTCTTCGAGGATTGCAATCTGCGGGATACCACCCTGACCGGCTGCCGTTTTGAGGGGGCCGACCTGCGCGGCGCCGATCTCGGCGGGCTGCGAATGGTCGACGCCGCGCTCTTTCGCGGCGCAACGATTTCCCGGCAGCAGGCGGGGCAACTGCTCGCCGAACTCGGGCTTAAAGTCCGGTAGCGTCAGCTAACCGGCTCGCAGAGCTTGTTCAGCATCGCTGCAGGATCCGCGAGCTTCACCCATCAGCCATGGTGCGGCCCTGCTCGGCTCAGCAGCCAGATGAGATAGGGGCCGCCGATCAGCGCGGCGAACAGGCCGACCGGGACCTGATAGGGAAAGGCCACCACGCGCGAGAGCCAGTCCGCCAGCACCATCGTCGCGCAGCCGATCAGCACGGCAGCCGCCAGCTGGTGGCGGCCATGCGCAAAACCCGCAAGCCGGGCGAGGTGGGGGGCGATCAGCCCGATCAGGCTGAGCGGCCCTATCAGCAGCGAGGCAAGACCGGTGAGCACGGCGGCGAAGGTTGCGAGCGTCAGCCGGCTTGCCCGTCGCGACAGGCCGATGCTGCCGCTCATGCCCTCGCCGAGCGGCAGGATGTCGAGCCAGCGCGAGAACAGGAACAGTGGCGAGATCAGCGCGAGACAGGCGACAACGCCCGTCCAGGCCTCGAAATCGCCGACCCGATTGGTCGAGCCCGACATCCAGAGCAACAGCGCGTAGGAGCGCATGTCGCCTTGCGCGAGCACGGTCGAGACGATCGCCATGCACAAAGCTCCCATGGCGACGCCGGCCAGCAGCAGGCGCGTCGGGCCAAAGCCGGGACGCGACGCAAGCAGCAGCATCGCCAGGATGACCGCGAGCGATCCCGCGACCGCGCCCAGCAACAGATGGAGCGGCTCCATGCCCGGCGTAAGCATCAACATGACAGCCAGTCCGACACCGCCGCCAGCGCTGACGCCGAGGACCTCGGGTCCTGCGAGCGGGTTGGCGGTCAGCCGTTGCATCAGCGTGCCGGCCGCGCCCAGCATGGCGCCCGCCGTGCCGGCCGCGACGATGCGTGGCGCGCGGAAGGGCAGGAGGTCGAGGAACAGCGAGCCGGTGGCCAGGTTCCAGCCGTCCGGACCGCGCCCCGCAACCAGCGCCAGGATGGCGAGCAGGGCCGCGACGAGAGCAAGGCCGGCGGCAGCCAGCCACGGCCGAGCGATGCGGCGCAGCGGGCCATGCGGAAGATTGGCCTGGGGCGGAATTGTCAGCGGAACGCGCCTGAGCATCCAAAGCAGGATCGGCCCGCCGAGCAGCGCGGTGGCCGCGCCCGTCGGAGCAAGATCGGCGGTGCCTGAGCCGAGGAGTTGCACCGCGCTGTCCGTCAGCGACAACAGGATGGCACCGATGAAGGGCGAGGCGATCAGGACGTCGCGCATCCGGCGCGCACCGGCAAAACGCGCCAGCGCGGGGGCCGCGAGGCCGACAAAGCCGATGACGCCGACCTCGGCGGTGACGGTCGCCGCTAGCCAGACCGCGATGGCGAGCACGAGAAAGCGCGCGCTGTGCAAGGCAAGGCCGAGGCTGCGCGCGCCGCTATCGTCGAGACCCAGCAAGGCCAGAGGCCGCAACAGCAATGCCGCGGCGATGCAGCCGAGGATGAGGCGCGGGCCGAGCGCGATCGCGGCATCCCAGCTCTGCTGGTTCAGCGAGCCCGCGCCCCAGATGAACAGCGACAGCACATACTCGCCCTTGGCGAGGATCACGGTCGCGCTCAGCGCCGCCGCCACCAGCGACAGCACCATGCCCGAGAGCACGACAGTGACCGGATCGAGCCCACGGCGCCAGCTCAGCGCCAGCACGATGGTGACCGCCGCGATGCCGCCGCCAAAGGCCACGCCTTCGCGGGAGAACGCGATCAGGGCCGGCGCATAGGCGGTCGCGATGGTGAGCGCCAGCTGCGCGCCCGATGCGATGCCGAGCGTGGATGGATCGGCGATCGGATTCCGCAGGACGCGCTGGAGCAGGGCGCCCGACAGGCCAAGCGCCGCCCCGCAAAGCAGCGCCGTGACGAAACGCGGCACGAGGCTGTGCCAGAGCAGGATGCGCTCCAGCACGAGCGTCACGGCAGGGTCGCCAGCCAGCGGCGGGCGTGTCGCGATCACCGCCGCGAAGAGCAGCGCGATGGCGAGGACTGGCAGGAACCAGATTGCCGCGATGCGCGGTGTCGGAACGACGCTAGCCACGCCCGCTCGCTCCGGCATGGCCAAGCGCTTCGGTCAGCAGCCGCGCGAAGCGGCGCGCGGCGGGCAGGGCGCCATAGGGATTGATCGAGCCCAGCGTCAGCAGGCGGCCTTGCCGGACATTGGGCAGCGCGTTCCAGAAAACGCTCCCGGCGAGAATTCGCATCGCATCCGGCGGGACCGGCGGAATCAGGACGATCCAGGCTTCCGGCACGCGCGCCAATGCCTCCAGCCCGACGGGGGCCATCGCCGAATAGCTGGTCGCCTCGGTCCAGGCATTGGCGATGCCGAGCCGCGCCAGCGCCTCGCCGAACATGCTGTCGGCGCCGAAGACGCGGAAATGGCGGGCATCGCCGAGATTGATCGGGATGACCGGCCGGCCGTCGAGCCTGCCGAGTTTGGCGCGCAGGGTCGCGAATTCGGCGTGGGTCTCGGCGAGATAGCGCTCTGCGGCCTCGGAAACGCCAAGCCGCTCTCCGATAGCGCGCGTCATCGTCTCCGACGCTGCGAAGGGCTGCACGCCGCGCGCATAGATCGAGAAACTCTCGAGCGGGGCGATGCGGCGCATGCGCGGCTCGGACGAAACATAGAAGCTCGAGCTGAAGATCAGGTCGGGACGCGCCAGCCGCAGCATCTCGAAATTCACGGTGCCGCGCAGCCCGAGATCCGCGACCCCCGCGGGAACCTCCGGCTCGACCGCGACCTCGCGGAATTGCAGCAATTCGGTCGCCGCCACTGGCGTTACCCCCAATGCCAGCAAGGTCTCAAGCACGGCCCAGTCGACAGTCGCAACGCGCAAGGCGGCCGCTTGGGCAGGCGAGGCCGCAGCCACGCCCGCCAGCAGCGCCAGCGCATGGCGCCGCGTGAAGAGGCAGGTCGGGCTCAAAGCATGTACCCGATCGTGCCGCCCCGCGTCGGATGCGGAAGCACGCCCATGGGCACGCCATAGATCTCGCCGAGAACCTCAGGCTGCATGATCGCCTCGACAGGTCCTTGCGCGACGAGCCGCCCGGCTCGCAGCGCGATGATGTCGTCGCAGTTGCGGGCGGCGAGGTTGATGTCGTGGAGCACGACGACCACGGTGACGCCACGCTCCAGGCAGGTTTCGCGCACCAAAGCGAGCATCGCCGCCTCATGCGCCACGTCCAGCGCCGAGGTCGGTTCGTCCAGCAGGATGCAGCGGGTCGTCTGGGCCAGCATCAGCGCGAGCCAGACCTTCTGGCGTTCGCCGCCCGAGAGGGTGTCGACCGCGCGGTCGGCGAAGGCGCCGAGATTGGTGCGGGCGATGGCGCGCTCGACATGCTCGCCATCCTCCGTTGTGAAGCGCCCAAGCGTGCCATGCCAGGGAAAGCGGCCGAGCGCGACGAGCTCGCGCACCGACATGCCCTCGGCCGGCGGCGTGAACTGCGGCATATAGGCGACGTTGCGGGCGAAGTCGCGGTCGCGCCAGTGCGCCAGCGACATGCCGTCGAAGCGCAAGCTCCCGCCGCTCGGCGCCAGCTGGCGCGCCAGCATCTTGACCAGCGTGCTCTTGCCCGAGCCGTTGGGGCCGATCAGGCCATGGATCCGGCCGGGCTCCAGCGTCAGCGACAGCGGGTGCAGGATGTCGCGGCCGGGAACCGAGAAGCTGAGGTCAGTGAGATCGAAACGGGGAGCGGTCACGGGGTTCTGCCGGCTTGTGAAAGATATCGAGGCCGCAGCATGGGCCACGGCCTCGATATCCGGGGTTGTCGCCCGAATGCTACCACTTGTAGTTGGCCGATAGCGTGACCGTGCGGGCATCGCCATAGCCACAGCCGGAGATGCCCTGGCAGCTCTTGACGTATTCCTTGTCGAACAGGTTTGTCACGTTGAGCGCCACGCCCCAGTCGCCGATCTTGTAACGGATCGCCGCATCGACGAGCGTGACGGCGGGCACCTTCAACGTGTTCTCGTTGTCGACCCAGGATTGGCCGACATAGCGCACGCCGCCGCCAAGGCTCACGCCTTTCAGCAGACCCTCGGAGAAGGTGTAGTCGACCCAACCGGAGGCGGTGACCTCCGGCACGATCTGGGGCGTCCTGCCGACATAAAGCGGGCGAGAATCCTTGGTGGTTTCGAGATCGAAAGCGGTGAAGGCGGCCAGCACCTTGAGATTCTCGGTGATGTTGGCCTTGGCCTCGAATTCGAAGCCGGTCGAGGTGACCTCGCCGAGCTGCTGCTGGGCGAAGGGATTGACCACGGTCGGGGCGGGGTTGAGTACGTTCTGCTTCACGAGACGGAACGCGGATGCCGTGAACAGCGCGTCCATGAAGGCCGGCTTGTATTTGATGCCCGCCTCGAACTGATGCCCGGTTTCAGGCTGGAAGGGCTGCGCGGCTCCGCCGGTCAGGTTCGGGTTGGCGTCGAAGACCGGGTTGAAGAAGCTCGCCGCGCTGACATAGGGGGTCACGCCGTTGGCGAATTCATAGGCGAGCCCGGCGCGGCCGCTGAAGGCGACCTCGGTCTTCTCATAGCTCGGCGAGAACAGCAGGCCGGGCGCGCTGACCGATTTCTTGTCCACATAGTCGTAGCGCCCGTTCAGGGTCACGAGCCAGCCGCCGCCGAAGCGGATCTGGTCCTGCGCGTAGAAGCCCAGCTGCTGCTGTTTCAGATTCTGGTCGAGATAGACGGAGGAAGGTCCCTGCGGCGCGCCATAGACCGGGTTGGTCACGCTGATCGTCGTGGCGCCGCCCGATGCCTGGGTGTGGTCGATGTTGAAATATTTATAGTCGGCCCCGAGCAACAGCGAGTGGTTGAGCGCGCCGGTGCCGAAGCTGCGCTCCAGGCGGTTGTCGATGGTGAAGGTGTTGACCTCGCTGCGCTCCTGGAAGCCGATGCGATAGAGCTGGTTGTCCGGCCCCACCGGCAGGAAGCCGTTGCCGAATGGCGAGCCCGGCCCGGCATAGCCATAGCCATAGGGGCCGAGCTGCGAGCCCTTCATGCGGCCATAGCGCGCGTTCTGGGTGAAGGTCCACGTATCGAACTGGTGCTGGAACTCATAGCCCACCATCGCCTGCGTGCGCTTCTGGCTGTCGATGTCGGGTTCGCCGAGGAAAGCCTTGCGCGGGATCCTGCCGAAGGGCGCGTTCACGACCGTGCCGACATAGGGCAGGAAGCCGCCGCCGACATGGATCTGGTCGAGGGCCTGATACATGCCGAATGCCGTGAAGCGTGTCGCGCCCGTCGGCTGATAGGTGATCTGCGGCATGATCACGCCGCGAAAATCCTTCGCGACATCGGTGTACTGGTCGCCGCCGCTGATGCGCCCGGTCAGCCGCGTGCTCCACAGGCCCTGCTTGTCGCTGACGCCGATATCGACATCCGTATAGGCATTGCCCCAATTGTTGATGCCGGCTTCGATCGAGCCGAAAGTCTTGCCGTTGGGGCGCTTGCTGACGAGGTTGACGATGCCGCCTGGATTGCCGCCGCCATAGAGGGCCGAAGAGGGGCCCTTGAGCACCTCGACGCGCTCGAGCAGGACGGGATCGATCTGGAAGCCGCCGAAGCCATAGGCGAAGAGCGAGAGGCCATCGAGGAAGACGCCGTTCTGTGTCGCCTGGAAACCCCGGATGAAGAACCAGTCCGTGTCGGGGTCCGGTCCGAAGGCCTGGGCGGTGACGCCGGCCGTGTAGCGCAGCGCCTCGTCGACCTTCTGCGCCTTCCGGTCATCGATCTCCTCGCGGCCGATCACCGAGACGGATTGCGGAATAGCGGTGATGGGCGTGTTCGATTTAGAGCCGGTGGCCGAGCGCTGGGCGACATAGCCGCGAACCGGGCCCCCGGCGACCTCGCCCTGTCCCTCGACGACGATCGTCTCGAGCTGGACAGAGGTTTCAGGCGCAGGAGAGGACTGGGCAGCCGAAGGCTGGGAAAATGCCGCCGGTCCGTACAGCAAGGCGGCAATCGACGCGGTCGAGGCAAGAATAAATCTGGCATTCATTATTCTGCGATAGCACATTTTTATGCTCGATCTGAATAAAGGGCGCTATCTCAGAATTGTTCAAATTTAGAACGGTTCAAAACACGCCTCATCAAGGATGCGCGCTGATAACAGCTTGGTTCAGGCGTGGATTGATCGTTTCTGTTGCGTGTTGAACGTTCCTGGGTGCTGGCGTATCATTGCTTGCCGATAGTTGCATTTTCACCGCTTCGCCCACCGCGGCGGGCCAGGAGATGGCCGATGACGTTCCAGCCGCGCATGACGTCGCTTCGCGAGGGCGTGACCGTCATCGGAGCGCTGAAATGGCGCGCCTTCAACGGCGTGGTCGCTGATCTCTGGCATGCAGAATGCGGGACTGGCGCGCGGGGCGAGTACGTTTCGGAGCATCCGCGCCTGTTCATCGTGCTCGACAAGATCGGCGGCGAGTTCGAGACGAGGCTTCGCCCGGATATGCCCGGCCCGACGAGCCATGAGCGCGACGGCTCCATAACCTATATGCCCGCCGGCGTACCGATCTGGGGCCGGACCCGGCAGAGGATGCAGATCAGACATCTCGATCTGCATTTCGACCCGGCGGAGGTGAGCGAGCGCCTGTCCGAGCGCTTCGATGCGAGCCTTTTGGCCGAGCCGAAGATCATGTTCTCGAACGAGCGCATCCTTGCTCTCGCGCGCCTGATCGCAGCGGAGTGCGCCGAGCCCGATGCGCGCCATGACCTCTATGGCGACGGGTTGACGCTGGCCGTGCTGATCGACCTGTTTCAGATCGGCCGCAAACAGCCGCGCAAGCGTTCGCCCCTGACGACATGGCAGCTAAGGCGCGTGACCGACTATATGTCCGCCCATTGCGACGACAACATCCGGCTGCAGGATCTGGCTGCCCTGGTCGACCTTTCGCAATCCCATTTCAGCCATGCCTTCAAGGCCTCGACCGGCGTGCCGCCGCATCAATGGCAGTTGCAGGCGCGGGTGCGCCGGGGGCAGGAGATGCTGGTCGCGGGCGATCGCACCTTGACCGAGATCGCGGTCGAGGCCGGATTTTCCGACCAGGCCCATTTCACCCGCGTCTTCAGGCGCGTGGTCGGGGAGACGCCGGCCGCCTGGCAGCGCTCGCAAAGGGCGTGAGGTTCACGCCGCGCCAGCGCCTTTTCGTGCGGCGGCCGTAGTGGCGATCATCCTGACCGTGGCGATGACCGCCAGCGCCGAAATCGCCGTCGCGATCGAGAACAGCCAGCCATAGCCGAGCGTATCGGCGAGCTTGCCGGCCATCATCGAACCCGCGAGATAGACCAGCAGCTGGGCGCAGGCCAGGATGGTGAAATCGGTGCCGGGCTGCTCCGAGGTCGTCACCGCCATGAACAGCGAATAGAGCGCGACGATTTCCATATAGCGGATCAGCGTCTGGAAGCCCGCCGCTCCGAACAGCGGCCAGGCGCCCGTGACGACGCCGAGCGCGTGGCCGGCGAAGAGCAGGAAACAGAAGGTGCGCAAGCCCCCGAGCAGGGCAAGCACGAAGGCAAGCCCGCGCGTCCTGACCATCCAGGCCGCCAGGATCGAGCCGCCAAGCCCCGCCGTCGTCGCCGCGATGCCGGAGAGGTAGCCGATCTGGTTCAGCGGAATGCCGGCATCGACGAGATATGAGCCCTCCATCGCCTTCACCAGCCCCTCGCTGGCGCGGTAGATCAGGGCGATCCAGAGGATCTGCCGTGCCTCCGGCCGCCTGAGGAAGGCGCGGATCGAAGGTCGCTTGGCGGCGGGATCGGGAACCGGATCGTCCTCTCGCATCAGCGCTGCCGCGACGAGCGGCAGGAGGGAGATGATCGCGATGGTGACCAGCATGCCGGTCCAGCCGATGTAATGGTACAGCACCAGTCCCAGCGTGCCGCCGATGACGACGCCAAAGGCGATCGAGCCGCCCTGGATGGCGTTCCCGATCGGCCTGTCGGCTTCCGGCAGGTATTTCGCCGCATAGCCGTCGGTCGCGATGTCCTGCGTCGAGATCAGCAGCGAGGCAACAAAGCCGATGGCGATGATCCAGCCGACCTGCGTTGGCCCGACCGCGATCAGGGCCAGAATGGTCGCGATCACGCCGATCTGGGTGATGAAGACCCAGCCGGCGCGATGGGCCCGCGCGAACGGCCGGATACGGTCGATCCAGGGCGCCCAGATGAATTTGAGCACCAGCGGCAGCAGCAGGATGCTCATATAGCCGATCGCGGTGCGCGAGACGCCGACCTCGCGCATGATCGGGGGGAGGGCGGCGACAAACAGATAGGACGGGATCGACTGCGCCAGATAAAGCCCGCCGAGCACCGCAAAGAGCCGGTTGCGCATGATCGTCTTGCCCGGCTGAGCGGGGGAGGTCACTGAGACGCTCATGCCAGTCCTTCTCTCATGTCATGTCCTTCTTATGCCCAAGCAGGAAGGCACGCCCGACCGCCTCCTCCCGTTCCGCGCAGATCGGGAAGGGCCAGAGCTTCCTGAAGGTTTCGGCCGTGCGTTCGCTGGCGTCGGGCCTCACGATGGCGCAGGCGCGGCAATGCTGGCTGAACCGTACCCGCGTGGCCTTGAACCAGAGCGCCTGTTCGCGCTCGCCGGCCGGCGAGAGTCCGCGCCCGCCGCCGAAGACGGTGAGGAGCAGAAACGGCTCCTCACGGCGGCCGATCTCTGCGAGCGCGTCGAGATAGGCGCGCTCGTCCTCCGCTTCGTAAGGCGGCATGAAGCGCAGCGTCACGATCGCGTCCGCGTCGATGTCGAGGCTGACCACGGCTCAGAAGGTCTTCTTGAAGCCGACCGTGACGGTCCGGCCCCAGGCATAATTGTCGAGATTGCGCACCGAGGTCGCCGTGGGGTTCTGATAGGCCCGGTCGAACAGGTTGTTCACCGCGACATAGGCCTCGCCCGAGAACACTGGCGCTGTCAGCGCCACGTTCATGGTGGCTGCGCCCTTGAGCTTGTAGTGAGTGCCCCGCAGATCGATGGCGACGTCGCGCTCGGAGAAGGCTTCGCCCTCGACCCGGAGTTGCACGCCGTTCACGAAGCGGTAGCTGCCATAGAGCATCCCGCGCCAGGGCGAGCCGATGCGGTTGTTCGGCAGGTCGCTGTCGAGCCGGCCGTCGCCATTGGTATCGTAGCGGCCCTCGCGATAGGACAGGACGGTGCCCATGGTGAACTGCTCGGTGAAGGCGTAGTCGCCGGTCGCCTCGACGCCCCAGATGCGTTCCTTCTGCTGCGACACCGTATTGGTGACGGAATCGAAGGTCACGCCGTCTTCGGACGTGCTGACATAGCCCGACAGCGAGCCCTTGAAGGCGCCGTAGCTGCCGCGCACGCCGAGCTCGTAATTGTTGACGATCTGCGCCTTGGGCGCGATCGAGCTGTAGCTGATCGTGCTGCGGCTGGCGGGCAGGCAGTCAGGCCGCGCCACGGAGCAGGCAAAGGCGGTCGAGATGCCGGCGCGGCGCGTGAAGGCGCCGACATCGGGCAGGGCGAAGCCTTGCGAGAAGCCGCCGAAGACTTCGCTGGATTCGCTCAGCTTGACGGTGGCGCCGAGATTGGCGGTCAGCGCCGAATAGTCGAAATCCCCGCCGATCACATTGAGCGCCGGCAGCACGAAAGGCTGGTAGCCCAGCGCATTATTGGCGGCGACGGCTGCGTAGGCCGCTGGCCGGGTGTAGTTGCTGACCGACAGCCCGAAATGCTCGTAGCGCAGGCCGCCGCGCACCACGATGCGCTCGCCGATCGGGATCTGGAGCTGGCCGAAGCCCGCCGCCGTATTCTGCTTCAGCGGCGTGAACACGTCCTGGCCGCTGGTCAGCGTCTGCCAGGTCTTCTCCTGGATCAGGTCGCCGCCCCAGGTCAGCTTGGCGCCGGGCAGGAACCGGTCGAGCGCCGTGTCGATCGTGACGTTCACGCCGCCGCGCTGGGAATAGAGCGTCGTCTGGTTGGCAGGGCTCGTCGGCGATGCCGGGTTGAAGGAATAATAGACCTGCGAGTTGTAGGGATAGGAGAAGGTCGAGAAATTGAAACGCTTCTTGATGTCGTTGTAGAAGCCCAGCACGCTCAGCTTGCCGAGCGCAAAATCGCTGTCGGTGTAGCGCAGCGAGATCGACTTGGTGTCCTCCAGCACGCTCTGGCCGGTATAGGGCTTCGTCCGGTCTGGGCGCGCGAAGGGCGCGGCGTAGTTGGTCAGGTATTTCGGGTCCTGGTCGAAGGCGATCAGCGAGCCGTTGAGTTCGATGCGCTTGGACGCGTCGAAATCATAACCGAGCTTGGCCAGCAGGTTGCCGGCCTTGTAGCGATCGCCGCCGCCCTGGCCGAGCAGGCCGTCCGAGGGCAATTCACGGCCCGCGCCATCATAAGTGCGGCCTGCGCCCCGAATCTGGCCTGAGAGCAGATAGTCGAAGCCATTGGGCACCTTGCCCGAAACGGTGGCCGAGAGTTCCGGCGCGAGCGAACGGCCGACATTTTGCGTGAAGGCGCGCATGGCCGTGTTGATGGTGACGGTCGGCTTGCCGTCTGTCGCCTTCTTGGTGATGAAATTGACGGTTCCGCCCGTCGCACCCGCTCCATAAAGACTGGAAGCGCCGGACACGACCTCGATGCGCTCGACCGTATTGAGGTCGATCAGCGCCAGGATGCGCGAGACGTCGCGCAAGGGCGTGTTCATCGGCACGCCGTCGATCATGACCAGCAGGTCGCGGCCGCGATAGTTCTCCGAGGCGCTGGAGACCGTCTGCGTCGCTGTCGAATAGCCCGGAACGAGCTTGCCGAGCGCGGCTGCGGCGTTGGGGCTGAACTTGAGCTGCTCCTCGATCTGCTCGCGGTTGAGCACCTGCACGGATTGCGGTGTCTCCGCCGTGCTGCGCTCGGCGCGGGCGGCCGTGACGGTGATGGTGTCGAGGTCGATGACGGCAGGCGCATTGGCTTGGGGCGAAACCTGCGCCACCGCGACCGAGGACACCAGAAGCGCCGTGACGCTGGTGGCGAGGGAGATTGGTCTGATCATGGAGTGCACCTGTCAACGCCGGCTGTTGCATCCGTGAGAGTCGGGCGGAGTTTTTCTCCGTTCGGCCTGCACGTTATTACTTGAGTCTGTCGTGTGTTTCTTGTTTAGAATTATAATAAAGAGGCTATATCTTGTTCATTGCTGCGCTTTGGCATATCTGATGCCTCGCTTGTTCAATTCCTGTATCGATGTCACAGGGATTTAATCTTGGACTTGCGCGAACGGGTCATGGGACTCAGGCGAACCGAAGTGCCGAAAGCGATGGATGTGGCTGTAGCGACACGCTCCCGATCGGGCGTCGCCCGGGGAGGCGACGCCGCGGGGAGCGAAACCTTCTCGCCGTTCTGGCTGGTTTCCAGCATGGTCGAGCGCGAGGAAGCGAGCGCGCTCTCGCACAAGGTCCTGGGCCACGGTGTCGCGCGCGAAGCCGTCGGGGCTGGCCTGTCTTTGCCCTTCGACGCACGCTGCGTGCTGACGACGCGCCCCGATATCGGCCTGATGTCCTGCTTCAGCCCGGCGCCGCGATGGTCATGGCCGCAGGGCGGCGCAGCTTTGCGCGGTGGAGCAGGTCTGCAGAAGGCACCGCGCCATGTCCTGGTGCGGCCGGCCGATGGGCGGGTCGCGATCGAGCAGGCGGGCCGCCGGATCGTGTTGCGCGCGCGGGAGGCCGCCGTCATCTGCGTCGGCTGCGAGACGCAGTTCTCGCTCGTGGAGATCGGCCGCATTGATCTCATCGCTCTGGATGCGACAAGGTTGCCGGCGCTCGACGATGCGCATGATTCTGGCCTGATGCAGGCGATGCCGCGTGGCAATCGCGGTTTGCAGGTGCTGGCGCATTATGGGGCGCTGCTGATGCGGGGCTTGCTGCCGCTCAACTCGGCGGGCCTGCAAAGCCTCGCGATCGGTCATATCCATGATCTCGTCGGCATCATGCTGGCCGAGCGCGATCTTCCTGCCAGCATGCCGGCGATCGATCGGCGTTCCGGGCGGCTGGCCGCCATCAAGGCCGATGTCGAAGCGCGGCTCGAGCGGCGCGATTTGAGCATCGACATGATCGCGGCCCTGCACGGCGTGAGTTCGCGCGCCATCCAGAAGCTGTTCGAGAGCGAGCGGCGGACGTTTTCGGATTATGTGCTGGAGCGGCGGCTCGAGCGGGCCTGGCACCGTCTGGTCACGATCGAGGGGCGGGGGCCGACCATCAGCACGGTCGCCTTCGAGGTCGGCTTCGGCGACCTCTCCTATTTCAACCGCAGCTTTCGCAAGCGCTTTGGCCGATCGCCTTCGCAGGTGAAGGCCGGCGCCCAGCCGGAGCCGGCCTGAGCCTTTTTGCGTTAAACCACCTCACTTCGGAAACTATACCCTTTCGGGAGGCATGGCCGGCGTGTCGTCAACAGTCTGACGCCTTGAGCCCGGAACCTGCTATGAGCCCAGCATGCTGAAAGAGTTCTTCGCCTATTATCGCCCGCATCGGGCCCTGTTCCTGGTCGATTTCGGCTGCGCCGTGCTGTCGGGCCTGCTCGAACTCGGCTTTCCGATGGCGATGAAGGCCTTTGTCGATCTCCTGCTGCCGCGCGGCGACTGGCCGCTGATCATGCTGGCCGGCGCGGTCCTGCTGCTGATCTACACGCTCAATACCGGGCTGATGGCGATCGTGACCTATTGGGGCCATCGGCTGGGCATCAATATCGAGACGGAGATGCGCAGGCGCGCCTTCGATCACCTGCAGAAGCTCTCGTTCCGCTTCTATGACGACCAGAAGACCGGCCATCTCGTCGCGCGCGTCACCAAGGATCTGGAGGAGATCGGCGAGGTCGCCCATCACGGGCCCGAAGACCTGTTCATCGCGATCATGACCTTCCTCGGCGCCTTCGCGCTGATGCTCAGCGTGCATGTGCATCTGGCTTTGATGACCGCGCTGATCGTGCCGCTCGCGGGCTTCATCGTGGCCCGCTATGGCGGCCGCATGACGCGCAACTGGCAGGCGCAATATGGCCGCGTCGGCGCTTTCAATGCGCGGCTGGAGGAGAATATCGGCGGCATGCGTGTCGTCCAGGCCTTCGCCAACGAGGCCCATGAGCGCCGCCTCTTCGCCGGCGACAACAACCGCTACCGTGCCACCAAGCTCGAGGCCTACCGCATCATGGCGGCAAGCCAGGCGCTCAACTATCTCGGCATGCGCCTCGTCCAGCTCGCGGTCAT
Organism: Allobosea lathyri; assembly: GCF_900108245.1. GTDB lineage: Bacteria > Pseudomonadota > Alphaproteobacteria > Rhizobiales > Beijerinckiaceae > Allobosea > Allobosea lathyri. The sequence continues at coordinate 96,345 of NZ_FNUY01000013.1, read as the reverse complement.
GCTGGGCGGCACCTGGTATGTCGTGCAGGGCACGCTGTCGATCGGCGGTTTCGTCGGCTTCCTCCTGCTGGTCGGCGTATTCTACCGCCCGCTCGACAAGATCGCCGCCGTGATCGAGACCTATCCGAAGGGGATCGCCGGCTTCCGGCGCTATCAGGAGCTGCTCGCGACCGAGCCCGATATCGCCGATGCTCCGGGCGCCATCGACGCGCCGGCCCTGAAGGGCGATATCCGCTTCGAGCAGGTCGGCTTCGGTTATGCGAAGGAGCGTCCCGTGCTGTCGGGCATCGATCTGCGGATCGGGGCGGGGGAAACCATCGCCTTCGTGGGGCCGTCAGGGGCGGGCAAGACCACCTTGCTCTCGTTGCTGCCGCGCTTCTACGAGGTCGATTCCGGCGCCATCACCATCGATGGGCTGGATATCCGCAAGCTGACCCTTGCCTCGCTGCGCCGCAAGATCGGCATCGTGCAGCAGGATGTCTTCCTCTTCGCCGGCACGATCCGCGAGAACATCGCCTATGGCAGGCTCGATGCAAGCGAGGCCGAGATCAACGAGGCGGCGCGCCGCGCCCGTCTGGAGACGATGATCGCCGATCTGCCGGCCGGGCTCGATACGTTGATCGGCGAGCGCGGCGTAAAACTGTCGGGCGGGCAGAAGCAGCGCCTCGCCATCGCCCGCATCTTCCTGAAGAACCCGCCGATCCTGATCCTCGACGAGGCGACCTCGGCGCTCGACACCGAGACCGAACAGGCGATCCAGGCCTCGCTGACCGAACTCGCCCAGGGACGCACGACGCTTGTCATCGCGCACAGGCTGGCGACGATCCGCCATGCCGATCGCATCGTGGTGGTAACCCAGGCCGGCATCGCCGAGCAGGGGCGGCATGACGAACTGGTCCATGCGGGCGGCCCCTATCAGGCGCTGCACGAAGCCCAGGTCGCGCCGTTGCGATTGGCGACAGGAACCGCCGCCGCCGAATAGGCCTGGATGGCCGGCGAGCTCGATCGGCTTGCCCTTGCAGTGGCAATTAATGCCAAAGAATGCCATCCTGCCGGCAGGAGGATGAGCCATGGCATCTATGAATGTGTCATTGCCGGACCTGATGCGCGAATGGGTTCAGACCCGGATCGACAGCGGCCAATATGCCAGCGTGAGCGATTATGTCCGGGATCTGATACGGCGGGATCAGGAGTTGGCGCGCCAGTTATCCGTCGAGGATATTCGGCGCTCCATCGCAGAAGGTCGGGCCGATGGGACAACGCGCCCTGCGGCGGCAGTTTTCGATCGTATCGAGGCCAAGCTGAAATCCATGGTGGGGTAGGGTGGGCTTCCCTTGCCGTTTCACACGCTTGGCGGAATCCGATCTCGAAGAGATAGCCCTCTTCATTGCGATGGACAGTCCTCGCGACGCTCTGGCTTTCGTGGCCGAGCTTCGGGCTCATTGTGAAATTATAGCTTTGCAGCCGGAAGCCTATGCATTGAGAGAGGAATATGGCGCGGGCGTGCGCATCACCGCCCATGGCCGCTACCTCATCTTCCATGCCGTGCGAGACGGCGCACTCGTCATCGAACGTGTGCTGCACGGCGCCAGGCACCTTTCGGCATTGAAGCTTTAGTCAGGATCACGGGCGATGCAGGTCGCTCCTGTCGCAAGGATGACTCGCCTTGGCGCAAAGCGCACTCTATAAAGGAACAAAGAGTGAACAATTGCTGTCATGAGCCAAAAACCTGCCCCTTTCGCCTTGTCGGACCTGCGGCGCAGCCTTGCCGAGGCGGCGTTGCGTGCCGCGCCGGCCGCGATCGGGCGCGTGACCTTCGGCACGCCGGCGCTGGACGAGCCCCTGGGTGGCGGCCTCGCGCGGGCGGCGCTGCATGAGGTCTATGCGCCCGCAACAGCCGATCTTGCCGCGGCGACGGGGTTTGCCGTCGGGCTGGCCATCCGGGCGGCGGGGCAGCGCCCGATCCTCTGGGTCAGGCAGGATTTCGTCGATGCCGAGACCGGGCGATTGCATGCACCGGGCTTGACCGAACTCGGCCTCGACCCGGCGCGCATTCTGCTGGTGCGCGCGCGCGATGCGGAAGGAGTGCTGCGGGCCGGAGCCGAGGCTGCGCGTTGCTCGGGACTGGGAGCCGTTCTGATCGAGCCATGGGGCGAGCCGCGCCTGCTCGATCTGACCGCGAGCCGGCGGTTGTCGCTGGCGACGGAGACGTCCGGCGTCACCACGCTGCTGCTGCGGGTGGCGGCCGCCCAGGCGCCGAGCGCCGCCCGGACCCGCTGGCTGGTGCGCCCCCTGCTTTCGCGGGGGCTGGAGGCCAACGCGCCGGGCGATCCGGCTTTCAACCTCAGGCTGCTGCGCCATCGCGGTGGCCTGAGCGAGCGTGAGTGGTGTGTGGAGTGGAACCGTGGCCGACAATCATTCGAGGAGAGAAGGCTTGATGCCGCGCCGCTATCTCGCCCTCTGGTTCCCCTTCCTGCCGATCGACCGGCTGCGCTGGGAGCGCCGGATTCCGGCTTGCGCCGGACGGGTTGAGCTGCCGGTGGTGGTGGTCGAGACACAGCAGAATGCGCTCAGGCTCGTCGATTGCGACCAGCGCGCGGTCGCGCTCGGGCTGACCCGTGGCCTGACCCTGGCCGATGCGCGCGCGCGCATCCCTGACCTTACCGTGATCGAGGCCGAGCCCGAAGCCGACCAGCGCTTCCTCGACCGCCTGGCCGCCTTCTGCGATCGCTTCACGCCGCTGGTCGCGCTCGATCCGCCTCACGGATTGATCCTCGACATCACCGGTTGCGCGCATCTTTTCGGAGGCGAGGCCGCGCTTCAGGACGCGATCGGCGCCAGGCTGCGGCAGATCGGGCTCTCCCTCCGAAGCGCCGTGGCTGGAACGCCGGATGCGGCACGCGCCATCTCCCGCTTCGGCCGGGGCGGCATCGTGCCGCCGGGCGCAGACGAGGCGACGGCGCGTCCGCTTCCGATTGCGGCGCTGGGCGTCACCTCCGAGACCGTGATCGCTTTGTCGCGGGCGGGGCTGAAGACCCTTGCCGACCTTGCCGATCGCCCATCCTCGGCCCTGTCCGCCCGCTTCGGCGAGGAGGAGGTGGCGACGCGGCTGCGGCGCACGCTTGGCCGCGAGGATAGGCGCATCACGCCATTGCGCCCGCCGCCCGATTGCGTGGTCGAGCGGCATTTCGCCGAACCCCTGCTCGATATGGGGGGGCTCGAGACGGTCGTGACGCGGCTGATCGCGGAAGCCGCGCGGGTGCTCGAATTGCGGGGAGAGGGCGGACGCGCCTTCGAGGTCAGCTTCTTTCGCACGGATGGCGCGGTCAGACGGCTGATGGTCGAGACCGGGCGCCCCTCGCGCGATGCAAAGGCAATTCTCAGGCTCTACCGTGAGCGGCTCGACACGGTGGCGGACCCGCTCGATCCCGGCTTCGGCTTCGATGCGGTCCGGCTCGCGGTCCCGGTCTGCGAGCCCCTGAACACCCACCAGCCCAGCCTGGACGGGCGTGCGGTCGAGGATGAGGCTGTGGCCGATCTGGTCGACCGGCTGGTCGCCCGTTTCGGTCGCGACCGGGTGCTGCGCTTCGTGGCGCAGGACAGCCACGATCCCCTTCGGGCGGCAAAGGCGATCTCCGCCGCTGCGAAACTGTCTTCGGGCACCGCCTGGCCGGCGCCTGCGCCGGACGAACCGCCGACGCGCCCGCTCCAGCTCTTCGAACCGCCGCAGCCTGTCGAGGCGATTGCCGAGGTTCCCGATGGTCCGCCGATCCGCTTTCGTTGGCGCCGCCTGCTCCACGATGTCGCTCGCGCCGAGGGGCCTGAACGTATCGCCCCGGAGTGGTGGCGCGATGGCTCGGGTGAGCCGATGCGCGACTATTACCGCGTCGAGGATGCGCAAGGACGCCGTTTCTGGCTCTTCCGGGTCGGCTTCTACGAGCCCGAATGCGAGCCGCCACGCTGGTTCCTGCACGGGCTCTTCGCATGAATCAGATTGCGAACATGTATGCGGAACTCGTTGCCGCCACGAATTTTTCCTTCCTGCGCGGTGCTTCGCCCGGTCCCAATCTGGTGATGACGGCGCTGCTGCTCGGGCATGGCGGCATCGGCATCGCCGATCGCAACACGGTTGCCGGCGTGGTGCGCGCCTGGAGCGCCTTGAGGCATCTGCGCGAGACGGGTTTGCCGGAACCGGAGAAAATCCGCGAGGGCGGCAGTCCCGGCGAATATATCTGGATCGAGAACCCGGCTTTCGCCGAATTGCCCTTCATTCCCGAGCAGATGCAGGCCATGGCGAAGGCCTTCAAGCTCGTCCTGGGCAGCCGGCTCGTCTTCGCCGACGGCACGCCCGACATCGTCGCCTATCCCGCCAACCGCGCCGGCTGGGGCCGGCTCTGCCGCCTGCTCAGCCGGGGTAATCTGAAGGAGGGGGTGAAAAAGGGCGATTGCATCCTGCATCTCGACGATCTCCTGAACGATGCGCGCGACCTCCTGCTGATCGTCATGCCGGGCCTGAACCATGACGGGTTGCCAGCCCTTCTGGCGCGTCTGGCCGAAGCTGCCCCCGGCGCCGTCTGGCTTGGAGCCTGCATGCATCGCAGGGGTGACGACCGCCGCCGCCTCGCGCGCCTGAAGGCGATCGCAGCCGCAACCCGCACGCCGCTGCTGGCAACCAATGACGTGCTCTATGACGCAATCGAGCAGCGCGACCTGCAGGATGTGCTGAGCTGCATTCGCGAGGGCGTCACCATCGAGCGGGCCGGGCGCCTGCTCGAAGCCAATGCCGAGCGCTATCTCAAGCCCTCAAAGGAGATGATGCGACTTTTTCGGGATGCGCCCGAGGCGATCGAGGAGACCAGCCATCTGCTCGGCCGCATCGATTTCGATCTCGACCAGCTGAAATACGAATATCCCGACGAGCCGGTCCCGCCGGGCTGGACGCCACAGGGCTGGTTGACCGAACTGGTCCATCGACGAGGTCGGATGCGCTACCCCCAGGGCGTGCCGGAGAAGGTCCAGGCCCTGCTGGCCCAGGAACTCGTCTTGATCGAGAAACTCGATTACGCGCGCTATTTCCTGACCATCCGCCAGATCGTCGAGTTTGCCGACAGCCGGGGCATCCTCTGCCAGGGCAGGGGCTCGGCCGCCAATTCCGCCGTCTGCTACGTGCTCGGCATCACGGCGGTCGACCCCAACGAGAACGATGTCCTCTTCGCCCGCTTCATCTCCGAGGAACGCCGCGAGCCGCCCGATATCGATGTCGATTTCGAGCATGAGCGGCGCGAGGAGGTGATCCAGTGGATCTACAAGACCTATGGCCGCGAGCGCGCCGGCATCGCCGCGACCGTGATCCGATACCGGCCGCGCAGCGCGATCCGCGATGTCGGCAAGGCGCTGGGCCTGACCGAGGACGTCACGGCAAGGCTTGCCAACACGCAATGGGGCAGCTGGGGCACGGAGATCGGGGCCAATCATGTCCGTCAGGCCGGGCTCGATCCGACAAACCCGACCATCCTTCGGGCCGTGGGCTTCGCCATCAGGCTGCTCGGTTTTCCGCGCCATCTCTCGCAGCATGTCGGCGGCTTCGTGCTGGCGCGCGGTCGCCTCGACGAGACGGTGCCGATCGGCAATGCCGCGATGGAGGACCGCACCTTCATCGAATGGGACAAGGACGACATCGACGCGCTGCAATTGATGAAGGTCGATGTGCTGGCGTTGGGCATGCTGACCTGCATCCAGAAGGCCTTCGATCTTCTGCGCGAGCACGAGAGCATCGACTGGGGCCTCGCCGACGTGCCCACGAAAGACGAAGCGACCTACGACATGCTCTGCGAGGGAAAGTCGCTCGGCGTCTTCCAGGTCGAGAGCCGGGCGCAGATGAACATGCTGCCGCGCCTCAAGCCGCGTGAGTTCTACGATCTGGTCATCCAGGTCGCGATCGTCAGGCCCGGCCCGATCCAGGGCAACATGGTCCACCCCTATCTGAAGCGGCGCGCGGGCGTAGAGGAGGTTGTATACCCTTCGCCGTCGCCCGCGCACGGGAAGGCCGACGAACTCGTTCCGGTTCTCAAGAAGACCTTCGGCGTGCCTCTCTTTCAGGAACAGGCGATGAAACTCGCCATGGTGGCGGCGAAATTCACCGACCCTGAGGCCAACCAGCTACGCCGCGCCATGGCGACCTTCCGCAATCTCGGCACCATCGGCCAGTTCGAGACGATGATGGTGGAGCGCATGGTCGCGCGCGGCTATGAGCGTGATTTCGCCCAGCGCTGTTTCGACCAGATCAAGGGGTTCGGCAGCTACGGCTTTCCCGAAAGCCACGCGGCCTCCTTCGCCAAGCTGGTCTACATCTCCTCCTATCTGAAGTGCCATCACCCGGCGATCTTTGCCTGCGCGCTGCTGAATTCGCAGCCGATGGGCTTCTACGCGCCCGCCCAGATCGTGAGGGAGGCGCAGGAAAATGGCGGCGTCGAGCCGAGGGCGATCGATGTGAACTTCAGCTTCTGGGACAATACGCTGGAGGTGGCGGCTTCAGTAACTCAGGAGCCGTGTTCGCCTTGCCGTCATCCCGGGCGAAGCGAAGCGCATGCCCGGGATCCATCGTCGAGTGCAACGCCCTTCGATGGATCCCGGGGCAAGCCCGGGATGACGGCGGAGAAAAAGCCAAGCCCCTTCGCCTTACGCCTGGGCCTGCGGCAGATCGACGGTTTCGCTGAGGATTGGGCCAAGCGTCTCTCTGACGCGCGAGGCGAAGGCTACACCGACATCGAGAGCCTCGCCCGTCGCGCCAATCTGCCCGCCCGCGCCATGCGCCTGCTGGCCGATGCCGATGCCTTTCGCTCGCTGGGGCTCGACCGTCGCGAGGCGCTGTGGGCGGTGCGTCGCCTTCCCGATGACGAGGCGCTTCCCTTGTTCGCGGCCGTTCAGGCCCGTGAACTGGGCGAGGAACCGGCGATGACTCTGCCTGCCATGCCGCTGCCGGAGCACATCGTCGCGGATTATCAGACCGTCCGGCTCTCCCTGAAGGGCCACCCCATGGGCATTCTGCGGCCGCTGTTCCGCAAGCAGGGCATCCTCAGCTGCGAGGAAACGGATGCCAAGCCGGATGCGAGCTGGGTGAGAACTGCGGGCGTGGTTCTGGTGCGCCAGCGTCCGGGCAATGGCAAAGCCATCTTCATCACGCTGGAGGACGAGACCGGCATCAGCAATGTCGTGCTCTGGGCCAGGCTGTTCGAGCGCTTTCGCCGCGAGGTCATGGGCGCGCGGCTTCTCCTCGTCGAAGGCCGGGTGCAGAAAAGCCCGGAAGGCGTCACGCATCTGATGGCGCAGCGCGTCTTCGATCGCTCGGCCGATCTCGACCGCCTGTCAGACACGCACCGCGCTACGATCGAACTGACGCGGGCCGACGAGTTCCTGCATCCGCAGCTGCCCCGTGGCCGCCACCCGCGTGACGTTCGGATTTTGCCGAAATCGCGCGATTTTCATTGAATGTCCCGCACTAACCCCGGCTGCGCGGTTTCCACGACGCGGCCGAGCCGCTATCAGCGATCACAGCCGCGCGGCCTGGCCGCGCCGACTCGTCCCGACGGAGCGAAGCATGGATCTCGGCCTTCACAACAAGCGCGCACTGGTGTTGGGCGCGAGCCGCGGCCTTGGCGCGGCCATCGCCCGGACATTGGCGAGCGAGGGGGCGTCGGTGATTGCGGCTGCCCGCAATGTCGCAGCGACGGACGCCTGGGTGGCCGAGTGTCCGGAGGATGTGCGGGCGCGCGTCTTCGCCGCGAGCCTCGATCTTGCCGATCTCTCTTCTGTCGATTCGCTTGTCGGCGTGCTCAAGGACGCCGGCGGCGTCGATATCCTGATCGGCAATTCCGGTGGCCCGCCGCCGGCCGAGGCTCGGGAGGCCGGGCGCGACGACTGGCTGAAGCATTTCGAGGCGATGGCTGCGAACCTCTTCCACCTCACGCAGGGCCTGTTGCCGGGCATGGTCGAGCGCGGTTTCGGCCGCATCATCACCATCGCATCGTCGGGCGTCGAACAACCGATCCCGCGCCTTGCCCTGTCCAACGGCATCCGCTCGGCCGTGATCGGCTGGTCGAAAACCCTGTCGGCGGAAGTCGCGGCGCAGGGCGTCACCGTCAACGTCGTATTGCCCGGGCGCATCCATACCGAACGCGTCGACCAGCTCGACAAGGCGGCGGCCGACCGCACCGGCACGACCCCGGAAGAAGCAGCCAAGGCGTCGCGAGCAACGATTCCCGCTGGCCGCTACGGCACGGCCCAGGAATTCGCCGATGTCGTGGCCTTCCTCGCCAGCGAGCGCGCCAGCTACGTCACCGGCGCAAAAATCCGCATCGATGGCGGCGCCACCCGAGGCATCTGACAGGCCGCGGTTGAACACTTCTCGCGCGACGTAGCGATAGGTCGAAACGGTTGTTCTACATTGGATGTGAAATAAGAAAAATCACGCTACCTGCCGTGAATTGATCCGATTTGCCGTTGGCTATACATAAAGCGTTCGATTTACCGAACGTTTTGCGTAGCTCAAGATCATGTCGACGCAACCTCGGGGCGCGGTGCCCCTGCATAGCCAGAGCGAGGCGAGCGCCAATGAGGCGCCCGCAGCCGCGCTGGTGCGGCGGGCGGCAGCACTGAACGACGCGTTCGGCAAGGCGGATGCTGCGGATCGTCTCAGCGGCATCGTGTCCAGCGCTGCCGGCAGGCTCGTCTTCACCACGAGCTTCGGGCTGGAAGACCAGGTCCTGACCCATCTCATCGCCGAGGCTGGGTTGCCGGTCGTCTTCGCCACGCTCGACACGGGCCGGCTCTTCCCGGAGGTCTACGCGCTCTGGGCGCAGACCGAGGCCCGCTACGGCATCAGGATCCAGCCCTTCTACCCGCGCCACGATGCGGTCGAGGGCTTTGTCCGCGACCATGGCATCAACGGCTTCTACGACACGCGCGAGGCTCGCAAAGCCTGCTGCGATATCCGCAAGGTCGAGCCGCTCGGCCGTGCCCTCAGCGGCGCCGATATCTGGATCACCGGCCTGCGTGCCGATCAATCGGCGGCGCGCGGCGGCGTAGTGCTGGCGGAGGCCGATGCGGGCAGGGGCCTGATCAAGGTCAGCCCGCTGCTCGACTGGTCGCGGGATCGCGCGCTCACCTTTGCGGAGGCACACCGCGTCCCTCTCAATCCCCTACACGGCCAGGGCTTCGTCTCGATCGGCTGCCAACCCTGCACGCGCGCCATCGAGCCCGGCGAGCCCGAGCGGGCCGGGCGCTGGTGGTGGGAGGATGACGCGGCCAAGGAATGCGGCCTCCATGTCGGGCCGGACGGAAAGCTGGTGCGGACGAAGTCCCAGCCCGCGCAGGTGCTTGCATGATCCAGCTCAGCCATCTCCAGAAGCTCGAAGCCGAAGCGATCTTCATCATCCGCGAGGTCGTGGCGACCTGCGACAAGCCGGTGCTGCTCTATTCGATCGGCAAGGACTCGGCCGTCCTGCTGCATCTCGCCATGAAGGCGTTCTATCCGGCCAGGCCGCCTTTTCCGCTGCTCCATGTCGATACGACCTGGAAGTTCCGCGAGATGATCGCCTTTCGCGACGAGACGGCGGTCCGGCTCGGGCTCGATCTGATCGTCCACATCAATCAGGAGGGCGTCAGGGCCGGCATTGGCCCCTTCGCCTCGGGTTCGCGTGTCCACACCGATGTGATGAAGACGCAAGGGCTGAAGCAGGCGCTCGACTTCCACAAGTTCGACGCGGCCTTCGGCGGCGCCCGCCGCGACGAGGAGAAGAGCCGAGCCAAGGAGCGGGTCTTCTCGCTACGCTCTCCCGAGCATCGCTGGGACCCGAAGAACCAGCGCCCTGAACCCTGGCAGCTGTTCAACACGCGCAAGCACAAGGGCGAGAGCTTCCGCGTGTTTCCGCTCTCGAACTGGACCGAGCGCGACGTCTGGGACTACATCGCGCTTGAGAACATCCCCGTCGTGCCGCTCTATTTTGCCGCCCCGCGTCCGGTCGTGAGGCGCGGCGACGCCTGGATCATGCGCGATGACGAGCGGATGGATCTGCTGCCCGACGAGACCGTCGAGACCCGCATGGTCCGGTTCCGGACGCTGGGCTGCTATCCACTGACCGGCGCGGTCGAGAGCGAAGCGACGAACCTCACCGACATCATCGCCGAGATGCGCTCGTCCCGATCGTCGGAACGCGAGGGCCGCGTCATCGACCATGACGGCGCCGGCTCGATGGAGCAGAAGAAGCAGGAAGGCTATTTCTGATGGGCCTCGCCGCCGCAAAGAAGAAACCGGTCAACCCGGCCCAGGGGCTGCTGCCTGCCAATGACGCATCCGGCCTCAGCGAGACCGGCCAGAATTCGCTGCTGCGCTTCATCACCTGCGGCTCGGTCGATGACGGCAAGTCGACGCTGATCGGCCGCATGCTCTACGAGGCCGGCGCCGTCTTCGACGACCAGCTGACCGCGCTCGACAGCGATTCCCGCAAATTCGGCACGCAGGGGTCGCAGCCCGATTTCGCGCTGCTGGTGGACGGCCTGTCGGCAGAGCGCGAACAGGGCATCACCATCGACGTCGCCTATCGCTATTTCGCGACCGACAAGCGCAGCTTCATCGTGGCCGACACGCCGGGCCACGAGCAGTATACCCGCAACATGGCGACGGGCGCCTCTACGGCCGATCTCGCCATCATCCTGATCGATGCGAGAAAGGGCCTGCTGCCGCAGACCAGGCGACATTCCTTCATCGTCTCGCTGGTCGGCGTGCGCCATGTCGTGGTCGCCATCAACAAGATGGACCTCGTCGGCTATGACGAGGCGGTGTTTACACGGATCGCCGACGACTATCGCGCGGCGACCAGGAGCCTGGGCTTCGCCTCCATCCAGTTCATCCCGGTCTCGGCCCGGGACGGCGAGAACGTCATGCGCCGCTCGGCCGCGATGGCCTGGTATGACGGGCCGGCCTTGCTGCCTTTGCTCGAAGCCGTGACGGTCGCGTCCGCCCAGCAGGAGGGCGACGGGTTCATCCTGCCTGTGCAATGCGTCAACCGGCCCGATCTCGACTTTCGCGGCTATGCGGGCGCCTCGATACGGGGCCGCGCGCGGGTTGGCGACGCCGTCATCGCCTTGCCCTCGGGGCGGACCAGCCGGATCGCGCGGCTGATCGGGGCGGTCGGCGAGACCAGCACGATCGCGGCCGGCCAGGCCGTCACGGTGACGCTGGAGGACGATATCGACATCTCGCGCGGCGATGTCATCGCCGCCGCCACCAGGCCTGTCCCGGTCAGCCGTACGGTGAAGGCGCGCCTGCTCTGGACCGGCGAGCGCGCTCTGCTGGAGGGCGGGCAGTTTCTCGTCAAACTCGCGACGCAGAGCGCCAATGCGACGCTGGAGACGCTGCATCACGCCATCGATATCGAGGGTTTCCGCGCTGTACCGGCGCAAAGCCTGCGCATGAACGGCATCGGGCTCGTGACGCTGCGGCTCGACAAGTCGCTGGTGTCGCTGCCCTATGCCGAGAGCCACGAGCTCGGCGGCTTCATCCTGATCGATCGCATCAGCAACGAGACGGTCGCTTTCGGTTTCGTCGAGGCAGGCGAGGGCGGTGCGAAGCGGTCGGACGGGATCGGCGAAAGCGGCCCGGCCGCGCAGCTCAGGCGAAATGTCATTCGCGTGGTCGGCCGGCGCGGCACCCCCGACCGACGCGCCTGGCTTACCGCCGTGAGCTGGCGCGTGCTCAGCACCATGGGCCTCTTCGCCGCAGCCTTCGCGTTGACGGGGCGGCTCGGCATTTCGGCCGTACTGGCGCTTGGTGACATTGCGTTGCGGCCGCTCCTGCGCAGCCTGCATGCGAGGCTCTGGCGAAAGGGGCCGGCTGCGGCGCTGCAGGATGGGGCGGGTATTTGAAGAGCGCCGGGCAGCCTTCTGCTGACCGGCGTTGAGCAGGCTATGCGGGTTACGCTGCCTGCGAGTAGGCGGTGCCGGCCGAATTCGTCGCGCCGAGCTGGGAGGTGCTGCCATAGGCTTGCGAGGCGCCCAACGAGGCTGTCGCGGGTAGAGCCGGCGGTGGGCCGCGCCTTTCAAGCGCCGCCTGGAAGGACTTCGTCTCGTCTTCCGTGATCGAGCCGTTTGAATCGGAATCGATCGCGTCGAAGAGCTTGCTCAGGAGGTCGCTCGACGTCTTCTGACCGGCGGACAGCGCCTTGAGGAACTCGTCCTTGGCTATGCTGCCATCGGCATTGGCGTCGAGCTGAGCAAAGATGTCTTTCTTGTCATCCTTGCTGTCGCCCGCCTTCGCTGTGCTGCCCGGCTGCAGCGAGAACAGGAACGCCTGCAGCTGTTGTTCGGCCTTGTCCGCCTTGGTTTTGTCCGCCTTGGTCTTGGCGGCGTCGAGTTCGGCTTTGGTGACCGATCCGTCGCCGTCGGAATCGATCGATTTGAAGCGCGCTTCGAGCTTGGCGCTGTCGGCCTCCTTGGGCGCACCGCTCTTGAACTCGTCAAGGCTGAGCGCGCCATTGCTGTCGCTGTCGAGCTTCTCGAAGCTCGGCGGTTTTCCGGGCGGAGGTGGGCGATGGCCACCGACGCCGCCGATGCTGGACATGAATGCATCTCCGATGCTGTTGATGCCGCCGATTGACGGCGACAGTCAGCATCAGGGTGAATCATTGGTAAACTGCTAAGCTCCCGTTTGGAAATTCCTACAGCCCTCATCCTGAGGAGCCATTTCGTCAGGAATGGCGTCTCGAAGGATGCTCCAGATGGTTCAGGAGCCTCCTGAATCATCCTTCGAGACGCCGCGTTCCGCGGCTCCTCAGGATGAGGGCTGAATTGTCAAACCGTCTCTAAGCTCCCGCGCAATTCACGCGGCATGGACGGCTCAGCCGGCGATCACGGCCGTCGCCTCGATCTCGACCAGCGCCTGCGGCTCGACCAGCGCCACGACCTGCACCACCGCCATTGCGGGAAAATGCCGGCCGAGCGTTTCGCGATAGATCGGCCCCATCTCCTTCAGGCTGGCGCGATAGTCCGCGATATCGGTGACGTACCAGGTCAGGCGCACGATATCCTCGACACGGCCGCCACCTGCCTCGACCACGGCCTTGATATTGATGAGGGTCTGCCGAAGCTGCGGCAGGAGCCCCTCCGCGAACACGCCGTTGGCATCCCAGCCGACGAGCCCGCCCGTCACCAGCACACGGCCTTCCGCGACCATGCCGTTGGCATAGCCCCGTGGCACGGGCCAGCCCTCGGGCAGAATGGCGCGGGAAGCAGGAGCATTCGACATGGTATCGCCTCGATTTCGGCCGTTCCGGCTCGTCGTTCGGGAAGAAATTCAGCTTTCGTCGCGCGCCATCTGGCGCAGGGCGAAACGTTGCAATTTGCCAGTCGCCGTTTTCGGCAGGGCATCGACGAAGGCGATGGCGCGCGGGTACTTATAGGGCGCCAGACCCGCCTTTACATGCTCCTGCAAGGCTTTCGCCAGGCCCGCATCGCCGGTCAGGCCGCTGCGCAGCACGATATAGGCCTTCACGATCTGGCCCCGGTCGGGGCAGGGCGCGCCGACGACGCCGCACTCCGCCACCGCCTCATGCGTCAACAGGCAGACCTCGACCTCCGGCCCGGCAATATTGTAGCCGGCCGAGATGATCATGTCGTCGGAGCGGGCCTGATACCAGAAATAGCCGTCCGAATCGCGCAGATAGGTGTCGCCGGTGACGTTCCAGCCGTCGAGCACATATCTGGCCTGGCGCGCGTCGGCGAGATAGCGGCAACCGGTCGGCCCGCGCACGGCCAGCCGTCCGGCTATGCCGTCGGCAACCTCGCGGCCCTCCTCGTCGACGATCTTGGCCTCGTAGCCGGGTACGGGGAGTCCGGTCGATCCCGGGCGGATCTTGTCGCGGGCGGCGCCGATGAAGATGTGCAGCATTTCGGTCGCGCCGATGCCGTCCATCAGGGGCAATCCCGTCTTTGCCTGCCAGGCGTCGAAGGTCGGCTTGGGCAAGGCCTCGCCGGCGGAGACGCAGATGCGCAGCGAGGATATGTCGCGCCCATCGAGCTTGTCGAGCATGGCGCGATAGGCGGTTGGCGCGGTGAAGCTGACGCTGGCCTTGTAGCGTTCGATCGCGTCGATCAGGTCGGGCGGGCCGGCCTTGTCCGGCAGGACCATCGCGGCCCCGATCCGCATCGGGAACAGCACGAGGCCGCCGAGCCCGAAGGTGAAGGCGAGCGGCGGCGAGCCGATGAAGCGATCGTCGGGCGAGGCCTTCAGCACGCGCGCGCCATAGGCATCGCAGATCGCCAGAAGGTCCTGATGGAAATGCATCGTGCCCTTCGGTTCCCCGGTGGTGCCCGAGGTGAAGCCGATCAGGCAGACATCGTCGCGGGAGGTGTCGGCGGCTGCGAAACTCTCATAATCGTCGCGCCGCATCAGCGCGTCGAGGCTGTCCTCGCCGTCGCCACCCCAGGTCACGATGCGCTTGAGTTCGGGCGCCTGTGCCTGCGCGGCGGCAAGGTCGGCGACGATCCGGTCGTCGCAGAGCGCCAGCGCGATCCTGGCCTTGCGGATCGGATAGACCAGCTCGCCCACCCGCAGCATCGGCATGGTCGCAACCGCGATGCCGCCCGCTTTCAGCACGGCGAGATAGGCGGCGACCATCATCGGCGTATTGGCGGCGCGCAGCAGCACGCGATTGCCGGCAGTGAGCCCGAGATCACGCACCAGCACGTTGGCGATGCGGTTCACCTTCTCGGCGAGGTCGGCATAGCTCCATTCCAGGCCGGGAGCGATAATGGCGGTGCGCGATCCGCGCCCCTCGGCGACATGGCGGTCGAGCAGTTCGGTGACGACATTGAGGCGGTCGGGATAGCTCAGGCCGGCCTCGGCGAGGCGCAGATCCGGCCATGTCTCGCGCGACGGCAGGTTTTCGCGCGCGAAGCCGTCGACATGTCCCGATCGCAAAAATTCGGCCGCCATCGTCAGCCCCTCATCCTGTCGGAATTCTGCTTATCGGCATGGGATTTCAACAGGTCGCGCGCGATCACGACCTTCTGCACCTCGGTCGCGCCCTCATAAATGCGCAGCGCCCGGATCTCGCGGTAGAGCTCCTCGACCTTGACGCCCCTGGTCACGCCGAGCCCGCCATGGATCTGCACGGCGCGGTCGATGACGCGCTGGGCGTTCTCCGTCGCGACCATCTTGGCAAGTGCCGCCTCGCGCGTGACCCGGGCCGCGCCCTGATCCTTGGTCCAGGCGGCGCGGTACACCAGTAAAGCGGCAGCATCGACCTCGGCCGCGCTGTCGGCGATCGCGGCCTGGCTGAGCTGAAGATCTCCCAGCGTGCCGCCGAAGAGCTTGCGGCTGTTGGCGTGCGAAACGGTCTCGTGCAGCGCGCGCCTTGCGAAGCCCAGCGCCGCGGCTCCGACCGTCGACCGGAAGATGTCGAGCGTCGCCATCGCCACCTTGAAGCCGTCGCCGGGGCCGCCGATGCGGTTTGTCACGGGGACGCGGCAGGCCTCGAAGCGCAAGGTGGCGAGCGGATGGGGCGCGATCACATCGATCCGCTCCGTGATGCTCAGGCCGGGCGTATCGGCCTCGACCAGGAAGGCCGACAGGCCGCGCGCGCCCGGCGCCTCGCCCGTCCGGGCGAAGACGACATAATGGTCGGCGATGCCGCCATTCGAGATCCAGCTCTTCTCGCCGTCGATCCGGACATGATCGTCGCCGTCTGGCACCGCGGTCGTCGCCATGGCCGCAACGTCGGAGCCGGCCTCCTTTTCCGACAGCGCGAAGGCGGCGATATGCGTGCCCGCGCAAATGCCGGGCAGGATGCGCGCCTTCATGGCCTCGGACCCGGCAAGCGTGATCGAGCCCGTTCCCAAACCCTGCATCGCAAAGGCGAAATCCGCCAGCCCGTCGCGTGCCGCGAGGATTTCGCGGGCGAGGCACAGCGTGCGCACGTCGAAGGTCTTGCCGAGCCCGCCATAGGCGGCCGGCACGACCGCCTTCAGGAAACCGGCCTGTCCCAGCGCCGCGACCCGCGCCCGGCAGGCGGCATCGACATCGTCATGTGGCAGGTCAGGCAGATAGGCATCGGCCCAGGCGGAGAGCTCGGCGGCGAAAGCGCGGTGGCGCTCCTCGAAGAAGGGCCAGGACAGCGTGTCGCCGAGCAGTCCGTCACCAACAAAACGATCGCCGGGCGCGCTCATCTCAATTGCCCTCGAAGACCGGCTGCTTCTTCGCCGCGAAGGCGCGGTAGGCGCGGGCGAAATCCTCGGTCTGCATGCATAGGGCCTGAGCCACCGCTTCCGCCTCGATCGCGCTCTCGACCGACATCGCCCATTCCATTTCCAGCATGCGCTTCGTCATGGCGTTGGCGAAGGTCGGCCCGTTCGCAAGCTCCGAGGCCAGCGTCTGGGCCTCGCCGATCAGCGCGTCCTTCGCGACAAGGCGGTTCAGGAAGCCCCAGCGCTCGGCCTCCTCGCCGCGCAGGACGCGGCCGGTATAGAGCAGCTCGGCGGCACGGCCCTGGCCGATGATGCGCGGCAGCATCGCGCAGGCGCCCATGTCGCAGCCGGCGAGCCCGACACGGTTGAACAGGAAGGCGATCTTGCTCTCCGCCGTTCCCAGCCGGATGTCGGAGGCCATCGCCACGATCGCGCCGGCGCCAGCGCAGATACCGTCGATCGCTGCGATGACCGGCTGCGGGCAGGCGCGGATCGCCTTGACCAGCTCGCCGGTCATGCGGGTGAACTTCAGCAGCTCCTTGGTCTCCATCGCGACCAGCGGCCCGATGATCTCGAAGACGTCGCCGCCCGACGAGAAATTGCCGCCGGCGCCGGTGACGACGATCGCCGCGATCGCCTCATCCTTCTGTGCCGCGAGGAAGAAATCCGTGAGTTCGCGGTAGCTTGCGAAGGTCAGCGGATTCTTTTTCTCAGGCCGGTTCAGCGTCACGGTCGCGACCTTGTCGCTGACTTCGAGCTGGAAATGGTTCGGCTTGAACGTCGCCAAAGGCAGGGTCGTGGTGTTGGCGAAGCTCATCATTTCTCTCCCTTGGGCGTCTCGCTGGCACGCTGCGCGATCGCGCGATGCAGCGAGGTCTTGGTCTGTCCGAGCAGGCGGAAGAGCTGCACGATCTCCGGCTGCTCAAGCCCGGCGAAGAGCTCGGCGATCCAGCCTTCATGCCGTTCCGCCATCGCCCGGAAGGCCTTGCGGCCCTGCGCCGTCAGCGTCAGCACCTGCACGCGCCGGTCCTGCGCGGCCGCGCGCTTGTCGACCAGCCCGTCGGCAAGCAGGCCGGCGACCACGGCGGTGACATTGCCGTTCGACACCATCAGCCGTTGCGAGACCTCGCCGACCGTCATGCCGGTCGTCGATTTCTCAAGCTGGGCCATCAGGTCGAAGCGCGGCAGTGTCGTCTTGAACTCCTCGCGCAGGCGGTTGCGGATCTCGGTCTCGATCAATGTCGAGCAGGTCAGCATCCTCAACCAGAGCCGCAACTCGTCCTTATGATCGCCGGGACGCTCGCTCGCCTTGGTCTCGCGGTCGAGGATGAGGCTGTGGGAGGGCGCTTCCATCTCAGAACTCCCCGCCATTGATCAGCATCGACTGGCCCGTGACGGACGCGCTGCCGGGGCCGCAGAGATAGAGGATGGCGGCGGCGACTTCATCGGGGGCGATCAGGCGCCCTTGCGGGTTTGCCTTGACCATTTCGGCAAGCGCTTGCTCGCGAGACACGCCGGTCTTGGCGGTGATGGTGTCGAGACCCGCAGCGACCATGTCGGTATCCGCATAGCCCGGGCAGACGGCATTGACCGTGACGCCCGCCCGCGCCGTCTCCAGCGCCAGCGAACGGACGAGCCCGATCACGGCGTGCTTGGCGGCGGCATAGGCCGAAACATAGGCATAGCCGCGATGACCTGCCGTCGAGGCGATGGCGATCAGCCGGCCGTGGCCGCGCTCCAGCATGCCCGGCAGCACGGCATGGAAGGCGTTGACGGTGCCGATGAGGTTGATCTCGCTCATGCGCCGGAAACGTTCGGCATTGCTGCGCGTGAAAGGGCCGGTCTCGACCGCTCCGGCATTGGCGACGACGATGTCAAAGGGCTGGGCCTCGGCGAGTTCGGCGACGCTGGCTGCGACCGCGGCCTCGTCCCGCACGTCGCAGATCGCGAAGGCGTCGGCGGCTTCGGTCGCAACGGCGTCCTGCAGCACGGTGGCATCGCGGCCGATGATGCTGACGCGCGCGCCTTGCATCTTCAGGGCCGTTGCGATGGCGCGGCCGATGCCGCGTCCGCCGCCGGTCACCAGCGCGTGTCGTCCTGCCAAGGTCATGCCGAGCAGCCTCCCGATCTCGTCAATATATTTTAGGTCTAAAGCAATTTGCAAGCGGCATCATGAGGCCGGATGCGATATCGGTTCCGCGCAAGTTTATCACTGTTGTGCGGCAAAAAACGTTTTCGGTGAGGTCAGGATCGGCTCCGGGCAAGGGGTCTGGAAACTGCCTCTTGAGATAAAATTATTTCAGACCTAAAATAATTTTCGACCGATCGTTCCCATCGGCTTCGGGAGAGCTCAGATGCGCATCGCAGTGGTTGGCGGCGGTCCCGCCGGACTTTATTTCGCGCTGCTGATGAAGCGCGACTGGCCAGCGCTCGACGTCACCGTTCTCGAGCGCAATCAGCCCGACGACACCTTCGGCTTCGGCGTGGTCTTTTCCGATCAGACGCTCGACATCTTCAAGGCCGCCGACGCTGCAAGCTATGCCGCGATCCGCGACAATTTCGCATATTGGGATGATGTCGAGGTCCATTTCAAGGACAGCGTCCATCGCGTCTCGGGAAACGGCTTTTGCGGCTGTTCGCGCCGCTCGCTGCTGATGCTCGTGCAGGCGAGGGCGCGCGAACTCGGCGTAACCCTCCGTTTCGGCGAGGAGGCGGCCGATATCGAGGCGTTGAAGCGCGACTACGATCTCGTCGTCGCGGCCGATGGCATCAACAGCCGCATCCGCGAGGGCTGGCGCGATCGTTTCCAGCCGGAGGTCGATCTGCGCCCCAATATGTTCACCTGGATGGGCTCGACCCGGCCCTTCGACGCTTTCACCTTTTTCTTCAAGCAGACCGAGCACGGCCTCTTCATCGCCCATTGCTACCAATACGAGGCGGGTCGTTCGACCTGGGTGCTGGAGACCGATCCGGAGACCTTTGCGCGCGCCGGCCTCGACACGATGGATGAGGCGGCCTCCGCCACCTTCCTCGAAGGCATTTTCGCCGACGAGTTGCAGGGCCACAAGCTCATCACCAACCGCTCGCTCTGGCGCAATTTTCCGATGATCCGCTGCCGCAGCTGGGTCAGCGAAAACGTCGTGCTGATCGGCGACGCCAAGGCGACGGCGCATTTCTCGATCGGCTCGGGCACCAAGCTCGCGATGGAGGACGCGATCGGCCTGCACAGGGCCTTCCACAAGGCTGGGCTCAAGGTCCCCGAGGCGCTCGCTCTGTACGAGCGTACGCGCCGCGAGGAGGTCGAGAAGACGCAACATGCGGCCGATGTCTCGCTGGTCTGGTTCGAGCAGCTGCGTCGCTTCTGGGATTTCGACCCGCTGCGCTTCGCCTTCGGCCTGATGACCCGCTCCAAGGCGATCACCTATGACAATCTGGCATTGCGCGCGCCCGACTTCGTCGCGGGCGTCGACAGGCTGGTTGCCCAGGAACTCGGCCCGCTGGCCCGCACCCGCAAGGACGGTTCGGCCGTCCCGCCGGCCTTCCAGCCCTTCAGGATGCGCGAAATGCAGGTGGAGAACCGCATGGTGCTCTCGCCCATGTGCCAGTATTCGGCCGATGAGGGCATGCCCAACGATTGGCACCTGATGCATTATGGCTCCCGGGCCATCGGCGGCCCGGGGCTGATCTTCACCGAGATGGTCTGCGTGGCGGCAGATGCGCGCATCACGCCGGGCTGCGCCGGGCTCTATACGGACGAGCAGGAGGCCGCCTGGGCGCGCATCGTCGCCTTCGTTCATGCGAGCTCGGCAGCAAAAATCTGCCTCCAGCTCGGTCATGCCGGCCGCAAGGGCGCGACCAAGCTGATGTGGGAGGGCATGGACCAGCCGCTGGAGCAGGGTGCCTGGCCGATCATCTCCGCCTCGTCCTTGCCCTACTACCCCGAGAGCCAGCTTCCGCGCGCCATGTCCCGCGCCGACATGGACCGCGTGCGCGACGAATTCGTCGCGGCGGCCGAGCGCGGCGAGCGCGCCGGCTTCGACATGCTGGAGCTGCACTGCGCCCATGGCTACCTGCTGGCGAGCTTCCTCTCGCCGCTGACCAATCTGCGCAGCGATGCCTATGGTGGCTCGATCGAGAACCGCTTGCGCTATCCCCTTGAGGTTTTCCGGGCGCTCCGGGAGAACTGGCCGCGCGAAAAGCCGATGTCGGTGCGCATCTCCGCGACCGACTGGAAGGCGGGCGGCCTGACGCCGGAGGATTCCGTCGCGATCGCGTCAGCTTTTGCGAGTGAAGGCTGCGATCTGGTCGATGTCTCGACGGGACAGACCGTCAATGACAGCCGGCCGATCTATGGCCGCATGTTCCAGACGCCGTTCTCGGACCAGATCCGCAACGAGGCCGGAATTGCGACCATGTGCGTCGGCAACATCACCACGGCCGATCAGGTCAACACCATCGTGGCATCCGGCCGCGCCGATCTCGTCGCGCTTGGCCGGCCTCATCTGGCGGATCCATCATTCGTGCTGCGTGCGGCCGCGTGGTATGGCGTCGATATCGCCCAGCCCGTCCAGTACCAGCCCGGCAAGGACCAGCTCATGCGCAACACGCCGCGCGAGCGCGACGATCTTCAGGAGCTGAAGCTGAAGGCAAAGCCAAGCCGGCACGCACCGGCCTCCTGAGCGGAACGGCGTGCTCGGGGGAACCACGGAGCATGCGTCGCCGTTCCCTTCTGATGCCCGTTTCGGGGCGTTGGGAGATCGATATGTTTCGTTCCGTTCGTTGGGCCGTTCAGGCCACTGCCTTGACCTTTGCGCTGTCGCAAGGCGCGATGGCGCAGACGACACCGGCCGCACCGCAGACGCCCCCCTCGACCGGCCAGCAAACTCCTGGCACGGGCCCGACCACCACGCATCCCGGTCAGGTCGACAAGGGGCAGAACAATATCCTGCCCTCCGCGGGACAATCCGCCCCGTCCGCCGCCCCGACGATGGTCTATGATTGCAAGGCGAAGCCGGAGGATTGCACGGTTCCCGCAACGCCGGGCGACAAGGCCGGCGCGTCGCGCACCAACCCGATCAAGCCCTGACAGGTATCCGAATCTCGATCGATATTGCATTGGTGCAATCAATAGATTGCCGGCGTGAATCTGGCGCGGCAAAAAATCAATGCTATCTCGGGAGCATCGGCGGCTCCAGAGAGCGGCCTGTCCAGACGAGGGTCACATGAAACTCACCGGCATCCACCATGTCACCGCCATTTCCGCCGACGCTCCCGGCAACCGGCGCTTCTATGCCGAGGTGCTCGGCATGCGGCTGGTCAAGAAGACCGTCAATCAGGACGACACCTCGGCCTATCATCTGTTTTATGCCGATGGCGCCGGCTCTCCCGGTTCCGATCTGACGTTCTTCGATTGGCCGGCTGCGCCTGCGCGCCGTGGCACCCATTCGATCAGCCGCACCTCGCTGCGCGTGGCAAACGAGGCCTCGCTGGAGTGGTGGCGCGAGCGCTTGACCAAGGGCGGCATCACGGTTTCGCCGATCCGTGCGATCAATGGCCGCTCGGCCGTCGATTTCGAGGACCCGGAAGGCCAGCGCCTGACGCTGATCGCCGATGGCGGCGATATCCCCTTCGTCGTCTGGGAGAAGAGCCCGGTTCCCGCCGAGCATCAGATCCGCGGTCTCGGGCCCGTCACCATCTCGGTGCCGAAGCTCGACCGTACCGAAGTCGTACTGACCCAGTTGCTCGGCCTGGAGCGCATTTCGAGCTATCGCGATGCGGACCACGCCACTGGCGAGATCCATGTCTTCAAGATCGGGGAGGGTGGCCCGGCCGCTGAACTCCACGTCGCGGTCGAACCTGATCTGGCTCAGGCCCGCGAAGGCGCGGGCGGCGTCCACCATCTGGCGCTGCGCACGCCGAGCTTCGCGGATTACGACGCCTGGGCCGAAAAGCTGAAGGCAGCCGGCTATCCCAATAGCGGCAAGGTCGATCGCTTCTACTTCCGCTCGCTCTACCTGCGCGAGCCGAACGGCATCCTGATCGAGATCGCGACGGACGAGCCCGGCTTCTCAGCAGACGAGCCCGCCGAGACGATGGGCGAGAAGCTTGCCTTGCCGCCCTTCCTGGAGCCCAGGCGCGCCCAGATCGAGGCGGGATTGAAGCCGCTCTAAGCATCGGCCCGAAAAGTGGAATGCGGTTTTCGGGAAAAGCCGATGCAAAACCAAAGAGCTGGATCATCGGCCCGAAAAGTGGAATGCGGATTTCGGGAAAAGCCGATGATCCAAAGCACTACGAACGGCTCGCTCAGGCGAGCCGTTCACGTTTGAGGCGGATGCCGGCGGCGTCGCGGTCGAATGTATCGACCGTTACGCCCTCGCTGCGCAGGACATGCTTCTGGAGCTTGCCGCTGGCCGTCTTGGGCAGGTCCGCGACCACTCTGACGAAGCGTGGCACCATGTAGTGCGGGACCCGCCCGGCAAGGAAGGCGGTCAATTCGGCGGGATCGATCATGCCGCCCGCGACAGGCGTGACCACGGCCAGAACCTCATCCTCGCTGTCGGCGCTCGGGACCGCGACGGCAACCGCCTCGCGCACGTGGGGATGGGCCAGGATTTCGCTTTCCAGTGCGAAGGAGGAGATGTTTTCGCCGCGCCGGCGGATCACATCCTTGATCCGGTCGACGAAGAAAAAGCGGCCATCGGGAGCCTGCCGGAAGGCATCGCCGGTGTGGAACCAGCCATTGCGCATGGCGGCAAGCGTCGCCTCGGGATTCTTGTAGTAGCCCTTCATCAGGGCCCAGGGCCGGTTGGCGCGCACCAGCAATTCGCCGACTTCGCCACGCGGCCGCTCACGGTCCTCGCTATCGGCGACCTTGACCTCGAACCAGGGTCTCGGCGTGCCCGCAAGACCCGGCTCCGCAATGCCGGGGCCAGCGCTCAGCGGGCTGGCGATCTCGGTCATGTTGTAGACGGTATGGAGCGCGACGCCGAACCTGTCCCGGAAAGTGGCGGCATCTTCGCCAAAGGGCACGATGAAGGCCTTCTGCAAGGGATGTTCGCGGTCACGAGGATCGGGCGGTTGCTTCAGCAGGAAGGTCGCCATGACACCCAGCAGCAGCACGACGGTCGAGCCGGTGTCGCGGATGGCGTCCCAGAAATCAGTCGTGCGGAACTCGCGCACCATCCCGATCGAGCCGCCGCAGGCCAGCATCGCATAGACGTAGAGCGTCGAGCCGCAATGGAAGATCGGCCCGCAGATCATGCAGCAATCATCGGGGCCGATGCAGTCGAACGCGTCCGGCCCCATCGTGTAGAGCTGGACATAGGATGACAGCACGCCCTTGGCGTTCCCGGTCGTGCCGGAGGTGTACATGATCGCCTGCGTGTCCCAGGGCTCGATCGGTTGATCGAGCGCAAGGGCCGTATCCGGCACGGATGCTGGATCTTCGAGCGCGGCCATTTCGAGGCCTTCGACGGCCGAGTGCTCGGTATCCCCGGCCTCGCCGACCAGCAGCACGCGCCGGACCTTTCCGGGCTTCACCTCGGCCAATCGCGGGACAAGAGCGCGATGGGCGATCATCAAGGCTGCGTCCGCATCATCGAGGACGTATTCGAGCGGCCGCCCGCGAGCGGCCGTGTTCAAGGGCACATACACAGCCCCGAGATAGTTGATCGCGAACCAGCTGAGCAGCAGATCGGGGCCGTTGCCCATCCAGCACAGCACATGGTCGCCCTGCCGCACGCCCGCCGCGGCCAGCGCAGCCGCCCGCAGACGCACGCGATGCAGCGTTTCCGCATAGGTCCATGTCGAGCCGGGCCAGAACTGGACAAAGCGGCGCTCAGGGACAGTCGCTGCCTGACGTTCGAGCATGTAGCGCAGCACACATGTCGCAGGCTCCGGAACTTGCGCCGGGTTCCTGTCTTGGCTATTCGACGCCATCCACTGCTCCCTGCCGCGTCGCGCTCCTGTCCTAGGCAGGCATGGTCAAGCGACGTCTGACACGAGCCTGCGGCATGGCCACCTCCGGCGTCAACCGATCTCGCAGAGACAAGCGATGTTGCGGTGCGTCTCAAATTATTTTGGAAAAAACACAGCACTTCATTCACCGGCAATTAACCACGCAAGCCTCCTATGGAGGCAAGTGAAGTTGCTGAGTTTCCTGCACTGACGGTCGGTTTTGTGCGTCACGCGCTCATTCGATGAGCGCGCGTGCGCGCCGTGTTGGCGCCTCCGATTGCCCGGGCAGGACGTGTGTTGCGTAAGAGCGTCTCGAGAGCGTCGCGAATGATAGACCGGCCCCGTACGTCATCCGTTTTCGTCCCTCGCTCACGCCGTCGCGGACGCCGGATATCGTTCTTCCCCTTTGCGCTCGTTGCAATCGCCGCAGCCGGCCTCGGCCTGCTGGCTATCAGCTGGCAGCCTGAGACGACGCCCGTCGCCTTGCCCGCGGGCAAGAGCGAGCCAGCTGCTCCGGTGCAAGTCGCGGTCGCTCGTCCCGCAAAGCTCTACAACCCGATCCTGGATCCGGGCTTCGCTTTGGGGCCTGCACCGGTACCGCTGGGGCAGAATGCGCCCCTCGACGCGCGGTTTCAGTCAATCCAGCCCCAGCCTGCCGCTACTGCCTTTCCTGCCGCTCCCGCCGCTCGCCCTGTCGAGACAGCTGCGCTGGCGGAGCCGAAAGTCTCGCAGCCTGATCCGGCCGGCATCGCGCCGTCACTGCCGCTGCCCAAGCTCGTCGAGGGCGTAACCCTGCCGGCGCCGCGACCGTCCGATCTGCGGGCGCCCGTGGAGCCGCAGCCGCCGCGTCTGGCCGAGCGGCCGAGCATGAGGCGCAGCAAGGCGGCCGTGGCACTGGCCACGCCGGCCGATGGTCGCTCGTTCTTCGAAAAACTCTTCGGCGCGACGCCATCGACCGGGACTGCGCTCGCTTATGCGGCGCCGGAGGATGATGTCGTGGACAGGGGGCGCGGCAGAAGGCTCAGCCCCACGCTCCCGTCCGGCCCGGTTTCGGCGCAGGGGACCGCCGTCTACGATATCTCCGCCCGCACCGTCTACATGCCCAATGGCGAGAGGCTGGAGGCCCATTCCGGGCTCGGCGACAAGCTGGACGATCCACGCTTCGCCCATGTCCGGATGAAGGGCGTGACGCCGCCCCATACCTACACCCTGACCGAACGTGAGGCCCTGTTCCATGGGGTGCGGGCACTGCGCCTGAACCCGGTCGGCGGCAGCGGCGCGATCCATGGCCGCGCCGGCCTGCTGGCTCACACCTATCTCCTCGGACCGAACGGCGATTCGAACGGCTGCGTGTCCTTCAAGGACTACGACAAGTTCCTGCAGGCCTATCTCAGAGGCGAGGTGAAGCGCCTCGTCGTCGTGGCCAGCGCAAGCTGACCGCGACGAAAGCAGCGATCATCCCTTCGCGGCAGATTATCCCTCCGCCGCAGATCATCCCTTGGCGGCAGCTTTGGCTTTCGCCGGCGCTTTCGGCTTGGCAGTGGCCTTGGCCTTGGCAGGCTTGTCGCCAGCCGATTTGGCGGCGGCCTTCTTCGCAGGAGCAGCCTTCTTCGCAGGCGCCTTGGCGGCCTTCGCCTTGCCCGGTCCCTTGACGCCGCTGGCTTCCGCCTTGGCGTTGACGAGTTCGACTGCCTGTTCGAGCGTGATCGCCTCCTGCGTCAATGACTTGGGAAGCGTCGCGTTGACCTTGCCCCAATTGACGTAAGGCCCGTATTTGCCGGCGCGGACGACGAGCTTGCCGCCGCCGGGATGTTCGCCGAGATCGCGGCCCGGCACAGCTGCGCCACGCCCGAAGCGGCTTCCACCGCCACCGCTTTCCTTGGCGACGATCAGGTCGATGGCGCGATTGCCGCCGATCTGCAGGATGTCGTCGTCCTTGTCGATATTGGCGTAGGTCTTGCCGTGCTGGACGTAAGGCCCGTAGCGGCCGATGCCGGCCAGGATGGGCTCGCCGCTTTCGGGATGCTTCGCAACTTCCTTCGGCAGCGCCAGCAGCGCGAGCGCCATGTCGAGGTCGACTGTCGCCGCGCTCATACCCTTGGGCAGGCTCTGGCGCTTGGGCTTTTCGCCCTCGCCAAGCTGGACATAAGGCCCGAAGCGCCCGTCGCGCAGCGTGATGTCGACCTGCGTCACCGGATCCTTGCCGAGGATGCGCACGCCCGGCGCGCCCTGTCCGCCTTCGGCCGTCGCCTCGCCGTCAGCGGCGGCGACTGTGAGGGGGCGGGTATAGCGGCATTCCGGATAGTTGGAGCAGCCGACGAAGGCGCCGAACTTGCCGAGCTTGAGCGAGAGCGTGCCTGTGCCGCAGACCTGGCACGAGCGCGGATCGCCGCCATCTTCCCGCGCCGGGAAGACATGGGCGCCGAGCACGCCGTTCAGCGCCTCCAGCACTTCGGTGACGCGCAGGTCCTTGGTCTCGCCGATCGACTTGGTGAACTCTTCCCAGAATTCGCGCAGCACGACCTTGAAGTCGATCTCGGCATTGGAGACGCGGTCGAGCTTCTCCTCGAGGTTCGCCGTGAAGTCGAATTCGACATAGCGCTTGAAGAAGCTCTCCAGGAATGCCGTCACCAGCATGCCCTTGTCCTCGGGCACGAGCCGCTTCTTCTCGATGCGGACATATTCGCGGTCGCGCAGGGTCGAGAGCGTCGCGGCATAGGTGGAGGGCCGGCCGATGCCGAGCTCTTCCATGCGCTTGACCAGGCTCGCTTCCGAATAGCGCGGCGGCGGCTCGGTGAAGTGCTGGGTCGCGGCAATCGCGCGCTTCTCCAGCCCGTCCCCGGTCTTCATCGGCGGCAGCTTCTTTGAGTCCTCGTCCTCTTCGTCGTCGCGGCTCTCCTGATAGAGCGTCAGGAAGCCATCGAAGAGAGTGACCTGGCCCGTGGCACGCAGTTCGAGATTGCGGCCGGCCACCTTGGCGGCGATGTCGACGGTCGTGCGTTCCAGCGAGGCCGATTCCATCTGGCTTGCAATGGTGCGCTTCCAGATCAACTCGTAGAGCTTGGCCTGCTCGGGTTCGAGATGGCGCGCGACCATGGCCGGCAAGCGGGCGAGGTCGGTCGGTCGGATGGCCTCGTGGGCCTCCTGCGCGTTCTTGGCCTTGACCGTATATTTGCGCGGCACGCCAGGAACATAGGCGTCGCCGAATTCCTTGCCGATGACGCTGCGCGCAGCTGTAATCGCGCTGCCGTCCATGTCGACGCCGTCGGTACGCATATAGGTGATCAGGCCGACCGTCTCGCCGCCGATATCGACGCCCTCATAAAGCCGCTGCGCCAGCTGCATGGTGCGTGCCGGCGCCATGCCGAGCTTGCGCGAGGCCTCTTGCTGCAGGGTCGAGGTCTGGAACGGCGGGTAGGGGTGGCGCTTGACCGGTTTGGCCTCGACATCCGCCACGCTGAAGGCGGCGGTCTCCAGCGCATCCTTGAAGGCCTGCGCCTCGTCGCCCTTGCCGATGTCGAGCCGGGTGATCTTCTTGCCGTCGGCGCCGACGAGGCGGGCGTCGAAGACGCCGCCCGCGCCCGTCGCCAGCGTTGCGATCAGCGACCAGTACTCCCGCGCCCGGAAGGCCTCGATCTCGCGTTCGCGATCGCAGACGATGCGCAAGGCGACGGACTGGACGCGTCCGGCCGAGCGGGCGCCGGGCAGCTTGCGCCAGAGCACGGGCGAGAGGGTGAAGCCGACGAGATAGTCGAGTGCGCGGCGTGCCAGATAGGCGTCGACCAGCGCCTGGTCGACCTGGCGCGGATTGGCCAGCGCCTTCTGCACGGCGTCCTTGGTGACGGCGTTGAAGGTGACGCGCTCGACCGGAATACCCTTCAGCGCCTTCTTCTGGTTGAGCGCTTCGAGCACGTGCCAGGAAATCGCCTCTCCCTCGCGATCCGGGTCGGTTGCGAGAATCAGTTTGTCGGCGCCCTTCAGCGCCTTGACGATCTCGGCGACCTGCTTGGCTCCGCGCCCTTCGATCTCCCAGAGCATCTTGAAGTCGTCTTCGGGGTCGACCGAGCCGTCCTTGGCAGGAAGGTCGCGGATATGACCGAACGACGCCACGACCTCATAGTCGGAGCCCAGATACTTGTTGATCGTCTTGGCCTTGGCCGGCGACTCGACGACGAGGAGCTTCATGGTGCGTTTCAGTCTCAAAAAGGGCAAAGGACAGGATCGGGCAAAGCGCTGGTAAAGCACTTTATGTGCCCGCCCGGCCGAGTGGGGCACGGGGCGCGTTGATACAGGGTCGGAATTGCGCGCGAAAGTGGTTCACGCGCTTCGCTCTGTCAAACGCCGATTATGCTGTTCGCCGAGCGGCGGAGGCTTTACCGGGAACTCAAGTGCCCGACGAGGCCGAGCAGGAGGATATCGTGTCGCTTCACACCGCAATCAAGCGTCGGACGGCGCAGGATATCAGGACCCGCAAATCCGGCGAGCCGATCGTGTCGCTCACGGCCTATACGGCGACGATGGCCGCGATCGTCGATGACGTCGCCGACTTCATTCTGGTGGGCGACTCAGTTGGCATGGTGGTCTACGGCCTCGACAGCACGGTCCCGGTCACGCTGGAGATGATGATCCTGCATGGCCAGGCCGTGATGCGCTCGACCAGCAAGGCCCTGGTGGTGGTCGACATGCCCTTCGGCACCTATGAGGAAAGCCGCGAGCAGGCCCTGCGCAATGCGGCGCGCATTCTCAAGGAAACCGGCTGCGGCGCCGTCAAGCTGGAAGGCGGCCTTCGCATGGCCGACACCATCCGCTTCCTGGTCGGTCGCGGCGTGCCGGTGATGGCCCATGTCGGGCTGACCCCGCAGGCGGTCAATACGCTGGGCGGCTTCAAGGCCCAGGGCCGCAGCGAAGCGGAATGGCCGGCGATTCTCGCCGATGCCGAGGCTGTCGCCGAAGCCGGGGCCTTTGCGGTCGTGGTCGAGGCTGTCGCCGAGCCGCTGGGCGCCGAGATCACCAGACGCGTCGCCGTGCCGACCATCGGAATCGGCGCATCCGCAATGTGCGACGGCCAGATCCTGGTGCTGGACGATATGCTCGGCCTGACGCCGCGCGTCCCCAAATTCGTCAAGCAATACGGCAGCCTGGGCGCGGACATGCGCGCCGCGCTTGCACAATATGCCGAAGAGGTCCGGTCCCGGCGCTTTCCGGGCCCCGAACATGGCTATGCGCTGAAGGCGCCGTGATGCGCGTCGGGTGAGGCTTGTGGGTGGCGTCCAGCGATAAGGTCGGGATCGCCGCTTGCGCGGCGTCGAGGCTGGGCATAAACACCCATCTTCAAATGACATCGCCAGCCCCGATCTATCCGCACCGCCATCTCCTCGGCATCGAGGGGTTGTCCCATCTGGACATCGAGGCGCTGTTGGACAGAGCCGACACCTATGTCGCGCTCTCCCGGCAGGTCGAGAAAAAGACCGCGACCTTGCGCGGTCGCACCCAGATCAACCTGTTCTTCGAGCCCTCGACACGCACGCAGGCCTCCTTCGAGCTCGCGGGAAAGCGCCTGGGCGCCGACGTCATGAACATGTCGGTCGCGTCCTCTTCCGTGAAGAAGGGCGAGACCCTGATCGACACGGCGGCCACGCTAAACGCCATGCGCCCCGACATCCTGGTGGTGCGCCATCATGCGGCCGGCGCCGTCAACCTGCTCGCCCGCAAGGTCGACTGCTCCGTCGTCAATGCCGGCG
Source organism: Allobosea lathyri (assembly GCF_900108245.1). Classification (GTDB taxonomy): domain Bacteria; phylum Pseudomonadota; class Alphaproteobacteria; order Rhizobiales; family Beijerinckiaceae; genus Allobosea; species Allobosea lathyri. The sequence goes on along the minus strand of NZ_FNUY01000013.1, from coordinate 66,409 downwards.
ACGGCGCTCATGAGCATCCGACGCAGGCGCTGCTCGACGCGCTGACCATTCGCCGCAACAAGGGCCGCATCGCCGGGCTGACCGTCGCGATTTGCGGGGACATCGTGCATTCGCGCGTTGCCCGCTCCAACATCATCCTGCTCAACGCCCTTGGCGCCAAGGTCAGGCTGATCGCCCCCTCGACGCTGCTGCCGCCGGGCATCGAGCGCATGGGCGTGTCCATCTTCACCGACATGAACAAAGGGCTCGAAGGCGCTGACATCGTGATGATGTTGCGGCTTCAGCTCGAGCGCATGCACGGCGCCTTCGTGCCGTCGTCGAAAGAGTATTTCCGCTATTTCGGGCTCGATCGCGACAAGCTCGACCGCGCCCAGCCCGATGCGCTCGTGATGCATCCCGGCCCGATGAATCGCGGCGTCGAGATTTCCTCCGAGGTTGCCGACGGGGCGCAGTCGCTGATCCGGGAACAGGTCGAAATGGGTGTCGCGGTCCGCATGGCAGTGCTCGATGCGCTTGCCCAGCACCTGCCCAATGGCTGAGCCCGGTGGACAATATCCTCGCCTGGCTGTTGCGACAGATGCGCCGGGCCAGGTTCGTCTTCTCAGGACTTTACGTCGTGGTGGCGGCTGGCTTCCTCTATGCCGATCCACGCGCGGGCTGGACCTGGTTCATTATCATCGCGGGCGCGCTGCTGTGCCTGTTGTTCTGGGGGCTGGTCGGATTCTGGACCTCCGTCTTCACGCACAGGCAGGGCCGTGATGGCGCTGGTGGAACCGGGCATGGCTGAACTGCAGGACATCGAGCTACAGGACATCGAGATCGTCAACGCGCGGCTGGTCGATCCTGCGACAGGCCGCGACGGACGCGGATCGATCCTGATCCGCGCCGGCGCCATTGCAGACGTCAACTGGGGCGAAGCGGCCCCTTCTGGCGGTGAGGGTGTCCGGCGTATCGACGCCCGGGGCCTCGTGCTGGCGCCGGGCCTCGTCGATCTGCGCGCCTTTCTCGGCGAGCCGGGCGCGGAATTCCGTGAGACGCTCAGCACCGGGTCGCAGGCGGCCGCTGCCGGCGGCGTCACCACCGTCGTCTGCCGGCCCGACACCGATCCGCCCATCGACGATCCCGCGATCATCGATTTCATCAAGCGCCGCGCCCGCGACAAGGCGATCGTCAACGTCCTGCCATCGGCTGCCCTGACCAAGGGGCTGCGCGGCAAGGAGATCACCGAATTCGGCCTGTTGCTGGAAGCCGGTGCGGTCGCGTTCGGCGATGGCGCCAGGGCGTTGCGCAATCCGCAGGTGATGCGGCGTGCGATGATCTATGGCCGCGACTTCGACGCGCTGATCATGAACCATGTCGAGGACCCCGATCTGCGCGGCTCCGGCGTGATGAACGAGGGCGAATTCGCCAGCCGGAGGGGCTTGCCGGGCATTCCGCTGGAGGCTGAGACGATCATGCTGGAGCGCGACATCAGGCTCGCGAGGGCGACAGGCGTCCGCTATCACGCGGCCATGATCTCCTGCGCGGAATCGGTCGAGCTGGTGCGCCGGGCCAAAGCCGAGGGCGTGCGGGTCACCTGCGGCGTCTCGATCAACAATCTGACCTTGAACGAGAACGACGTCGGCGATTACCGCACCTTCTGCAAGGTCTCGCCGCCGCTGCGCCATGAGGACGAGCGCCTCGCCATGGTCGCAGCACTCGCCGAGGGTGTCATCGATGTCGTCGTCTCCGATCACGACCCGCAGGATGTCGAGACCAAGCGCCAGCCCTTCGCGGAAGCGGCCGATGGCGCGCTCGGCATCGAGACGCTGCTCCCGGCTGCGCTACGCATGGTGCAGGCCGGCCAGATCGAACTCGCGCCCTTGCTGGCGGCGCTGTCGACACGCCCTGCCGCGCTGCTCGGCCTGGCCTGCGGGCGCCTCGCGACCGGCGCACCGGCCGATCTGATGCTGCTCGACCCCGATGCGCCCCATGTCGTCGACAAGCGCAAGCTGAAATCGCGGGCCAAGAACTCGCCTTTCGACGAGGCACGGCTCGAAGGCCTCGTTCAGGTGACTTTCGTGGGCGGGCGAGTGGTCTACGAGGCGCAGGCAAGCTAGTCTGCCGCGGGTGGATTGGGCTGGGACAAGAGGGGCGGCATGCCGGAGACGTTGAGTTGGGGCCTTGCATGGCCCGCGAGCCTTGCTGCCCTCGTCATCGGCTATCTGTTCGGATCGATTCCCTTTGGCATCATCCTGACCCGGCTCGCTGGCGGGCCGGATCTGCGCAGCATCGGCTCTGGCAATATCGGCGCGACCAATGTGCTGCGCACCGGCAACAAGAAGCTCGCGGCGCTGACGCTGCTTGGCGATATGCTCAAGGGCACGGCCGCCGTGCTGGTCGGCGGCTGGCTCGTCGGGGGGCGCGAGGCTGCGCTGGTTGCGGGGCTCGGCGCCTTTCTCGGCCATGTCTTTCCGGTCTGGCTCAAGTTCAAGGGTGGCAAGGGCGTCGCGACCTATCTCGGCGTCCTGATCGCGCTGAAATTCTCGATCGCCATCGTGTTCGCGGCATTGTGGCTCAGCATCGCCTATCTCTCCCGCTATTCCTCGCTTTCGGCACTGGTCGCGAGCCTGCTGACGCCGCTCCTGCTCTGGTTCTGGCCGGGCCTCTACCAATCGGCGCTGCTGATGGGAGTGCTGACGGTGATCCTGTGGATCACGCATCGTGAGAACATCCTGCGCCTGCTTCGCGGGCGCGAAGGCAAAATCGGCCAGAAGGGCTGAGGCGAAAATGGCTGGCATCGTCCTTTCAGACCGCCAGCGCCTCGATTGGCTGAGACTGATCCGCAGCGAAAGCGTCGGCCCCCGTACCTTTCGCTCCCTGATGAACCGTTTCGGCGGGGCTGCAGCCGCGCTCGACGCCTTGCCTGAACTTGCCCGGCAGGCCGGTCGAAGCGTCCGGTTATGTCCGCTGGTGGACGCCGAACGCGAGTTCGAGAGCCTTCGACGGCTTGGCGGCAGCCTGATCGCGCTGGGCGAGGCGTCCTATCCGCTGCCCTTGCAGGCGATCGATTCGGCGCCGCCGCTCATCGCCGTGCTGGGGCGGGCTGACGCCCTGCTGCGCCCGAGCGTGGCGCTGGTCGGATCGCGTAATGCCTCGGCCGCGGGCCAGAAATTCACCGCGAGACTGGCGCGCGACCTCGGCGAGGCAGGCTTCGTCATCGTCTCCGGCCTCGCGCGCGGCATCGATACCGCAGCCCATGAAGCCAGCGTCGCGAGCGGCAGCGTCGCCGTCCTGGCCGGCGGCCTCGACGAGGTCTATCCGCCCCAGAACCTGCCGCTGCTCAGGCGCATGCTGGAGGAGGGCGCGGCTATCAGCGAAATGCCTCTGGGCTGGAAGCCGCGCGGACGCGACTTCCCGAGGCGCAACCGGCTGGTTTCGGGGCTGTCGCTGGGCACGGTCGTCGTGGAAGCCGCCCGCAAATCCGGCTCGCTGATCACCGCGCGCTTTGCCAATGAGCAGGGGAGGCAGGTCTTCGCCGTTCCGGGATCTCCGCTCGACCCGCGTGCGGAGGGTGGCAACCATCTGATTCGCGAGGGGGCGACGCTATGCGCCGAGGCCGCTCATGTCATCGAGGCGCTCGAACCGCTATTGCGCGGCGGCCATGATTTTCGCCAGCTGCCATTGGTCATGAGCGAGGGAGTGCGGGAGGACGCGTCTCAGACGTTGTGGGACGAACTCGATCTGCCGGGCGTGCCGGCTGCCCCGTCCGCGCCGCTTCCCGAACCGCAGCTTGGAATGGAGCCACCGGCTCTCGTGGATGGCGCTGATGGCGAAGCGGTGCGCGCCCTTGTCATGCGCCTGCTCGGGGCGGCTCCGGTCTCGGTCGACGAGTTGGTGCGCGCCAGTGGCCGCTCTGCCCGCGAGATCAACCATACCGTGTTCGAACTCGAGCTCGACGGCGTGATTCTGCGTCATCCCGGCGGAGCTCTGACGCGCATCGCCCCCTGAGCCGGCGGAGACGCTCCGACGCTACCGGTCGGGCCTGTCGCGCTGCGTCTGGTTTTTCGCTTCCTGCCGCGTGAGCTCGATAAAATAGTGCAGATGCATGAGGTTGGCCGCTTCAGCAATCGTTCCGAGCTCGCCCAGGATGGTCTCGATATGATGCGAGGCCTCGAAGCGCCGCTGGCGATGCTGCTCAGGAGCGAGGGCGTTTTGCGCGGTTGCCGAGGGAGCAGTCGCGGAGGGCTGACTGGCGCTGGTCGCTTCGGCGGCTCGTGTTGGTGCAGCGATGGCTGCGCCGAGGGGAGGTTCCATAATATTGCATCTCTGGCGTGTGATTGCCGCTTAATGCAATCGATAGTTTAATATTCGATGGTGATTATGCGCCGGATTGCAGCTAGCTCTCCGACATCGACATCGACATCGACATCGACATGGCGTGACGCTCGACCTGGATCGAAGCCTCCAGCCGCGCCATCTCCAGAAAATACGCAAGGCTCTTCAGGTCGGCCGCCTTCGCCATTTCGCTGAGCTCGGCGCTGAGGATTTCGATATAGGATGCAACCTCCAATTGCGTTCCGCGCGAGGCGCTCTCGTCTCCCTCGTCGTCCGGGGGCGGCGTGACGTCCCCACCCCTTTCGGCATCCATATCCTCATTCTCACCCGGTAAGAGTGGGGTTGGCGCTCTGGATTTCATCGGGCTGGACTCACACCTGCGTGCCGGAAACATGCTCTGATGTGTCAGTTCCGTTCCGGCATCTCACGGTTCGACTGAGCATATACAATCATAGCGTGTATTTAAGTTGAATCTCAAGCGAGGATTGTTCACCCGAGCAACAGCACAGCGACCGGAAGCGTCGCAAGCGCGAGCAGCGTTTGCATGGTCGTGATCTCAGCCATCAGAGGTGCATCGCCTCCCAGATCTCGTGCCAGGAAATAAGCAGCCGTTGCGGTCGGAACAGCCGAAGCCACGATCGTCATGGTCAGGGCCGGGCCGGAGACGCCGAGTTGCCGCGCGAAAAACCAGGCGACCAGCGGCATGACGACGAGCTTCAGGCCGATGGCGATGCCGTGGGCCAGGCGCGGTCGCGCCAGCCGGCGCAGATCGAGGCCGGCGCCGACGACCAGGAGCCCGACGCCGAGCGCGGCGCGGCCGAGCACGTCGACATAGGTGGTCAGGGCGGTCGGCAGCATCCACTGCATCTGGTTGAGCGCAAGGCCGAGAACCGAGGACCAGATAAACGGGTTGAGCGCGATCGAACGGGCGGTCGCTGCTGCGCCCATCGGCCGTCCATTCGCGTAACGCGCCAGAACGAGGACGCAGAGCACGTTGAGCAGGGGGATCATGGCGGCAACCGCGATGGCCATCAGTGTCGCACCGGTACGGCCACTCAAGCCTGCGGCAAGCGCCAGCGCGACGAAGGTGTTCCAGCGCACCGACCCCTGGAAGATCGAGGTGAAGGCCGGGCCGTCTATGCCGATCCGCGCCATCAGCGGGCGGCAGAGGAGCAGAAGCGCCGCTACGCTGAGAATCGAGAATACCAGGCTCAGCCCCATCGCCACGACGGGAAGCCGGCTCAGGTCGGCGGTGGCCAAGGTATGGATCACGACGGCCGGAAACAGCACCTGATAGGTCAGGCGCTCGACGCCACCCCAATGCGCGGCTGAAACGATCCCGCTTGTCTTGAGCGCCCAGCCGGTCGCGATGACGAGAAATACGGCGATCAGGCTGTCGAGCATTGTGCGATCCAGGTCGGGCTGCGCCGGGTCCAAGATGCCCGCCTGTCCGCCGCGACCCGGAACAACCGGCTCCGCTCGTCGTTGATGGACAGGTGCTGTCTTGGGAAGCGCTGATAGCTTCCTTTCACGGCGGCCGTTCGGGGACAAGGGCTGAGGGCGGAGAGGGCGTTGCGCCCGCCGCAATCCAGCCGCGATTGGTTCACGCGCCATTCAACCGGACTGCGCGAACCTGTCCTCATCTTCGGGAGAGCCCGAAAACAGGAGATACGATCATGATGTCTCTCAGGAAAACCGCCATCATCGCGCTGGCTTCGATCAGTGTGGTCTCGGCAGGTTCGGTCGCTCCGGCCTTCGCCGGCGAAACGCGCCCGGCTGTGGACGCGTCGAGGCTGGACAAGGCTGCGGCGGAATACACGCAATACCGCGGATACCGCGGATATCACGGTGGATATCGTGGATACCGCAATGGCTGGTATGGCGGCGGTCGTGGCGCGGCCGTGGCAGGTGCCGTGGGCCTCGGAATTCTGGGTGCCGCAGCGATTGCCGCGAACCGCAGCGCCTACGCCGACCCGTATTATTATGATGACGGCTACGCCTATGGCGCGCCGGTCTATGCAGCGCCGGTCTATGGCGGGCCCGTCTATGCCGCGCCGGTTTATGGCAGGCGCTATTATGCCCCTTACGACTTCCGCGATCATCGCTGAAGTCTGATCCAGGCTCCTTCTCCTGCGCGCTCGTTTGGGGCGCGCAGGATACCTCGAAGCTTCCGGTCATCCCTGGCTTCGGATTTCCTTCACGACAGCCGTGCTACTTCGTTCGCAAGCGATAGCGGGCACAGACGACACTTGGCCTACAACTCGGCCTACACGACACTTGGCCTACACGACATTTGAGCAGCCGCTTCAGGCTTTGGGGGATTACGAGATGATATCGGTTCGACAGGCGCTGGCAGCTGGCTTCGGCTTGCTGGCGACGGCTCTGGTTTGGGCTCAGCCCGCTTCGGCCCAGTATTACGGGGGCGGCTATGAGCGCGATCGTGGTTACGAGCGCCGTGAACGATATGACCGTGGGGGCGACAATTACGGACGTGGTCGGGATTATGACCGCGGCGGCTATGATCGCGGCCGCGACTATGGTCGTGGTGACGGCTATGGCCGGGGGCCTCGGGGCGGCAATGCCAATCCGCTCGCCGGAATGAGCATCGAGGACCAGAAGCGCGCCGTGAAGAATCATCGCCGGGCCCAGAAGAAGGCCTTCAAGCAGGGCGTGATCATCCCGTAAGGGAGCGCAATCCAGCCCGGCATTCGAAAGCGCCGCTCCGGCCAGGCCGGGGCGGCATTTTCTTGTCTCAATCCTCGGTTGGCTCGTCCGGCGGCATGCGCATCAAGCGATCGAGCGCGCCTTGCAGGATGTACGCGGCTGCCATCTTGTCGACGACCGAGGCGCGCTTGGCGCGGGACGCATCGGCATCGAGCAACGTCCGGGTCACGGCCATGGTCGACATGCGTTCGTCCCAGAAGACGATCGGCAGGGGCGTCAGCGGCACGAGGTTGCGCACGAAGGCGCGGGTCGACTGGACGCGCGGGCCCTCCGAGCCGTCCATGTTGAGCGGTAGGCCGATGACGAGGCCGGCGACCTGATATTTGTCAGCGATCTTCAACAGAGCGGCGACATCGACGCCGAATTTGACGCGTTTGATCGTTTCCAGCGGCGTGGCGATCTGCCGTTCGACATCGGACAGCGCGAGGCCGATCGTCTTGGTACCGAGATCGAGCCCCAGCAGTCGGGCATGGTCCGGCAGGCCCAGAAACGTTTCGAGTGGCACGACATTGCTTGACATGAACCGCCGGTAGCACGCGCCGCCGCATCCTGCGAGCGGCGCGTGCGTTAGGCGGCGGTTGCGACTAGTTGACGTTCTGCGGATTTACGCCGGCAGCCTTGAGCGAAGCGGCCCATTTCGCGATCTCGGCGCCAAAGCGCTTGGCATGGGCCTCGCGGGTCCATTCCGTCTCCGGAAAGGCGTTGGTGCCGACGGATTTGAAGCGATCGAGCACGGTCGGGTCCTTCAGGGCGGCCCGCAGCGCCGTGTTCAGCCGGTCGAGCACCGGCGCTGGCGTGCCTTTGGGCGCGTAGAGCCCGTGCCAGATCGTCATTTCCAGATCGACGCCGGTTTCGCGCACCGTTGGCGTATTCGGCAGCACGCCGAGCCGTTCGGTCGAGGTGACCGCATAGGCGCGAATCTTGTCGCCCTGGATCTGCGGGACGGCGGTGGTCGACTGGTCGCAGAGCATGTCGACCTGTCCGGCGACCAGGTCGTTCATGGCGGGGCCGGTACCGCGATAGGCGACCTGCGCGAATTTCGCGCCGAGCGCCTGCGACATCAGCACGGCGCAGAGATGCGCGTTCGAGCCGACGCCGGCATGAGCGATGGTCAGCTTTTCCGCCTGGGCCTTGGCAAAGGGAAAGAACGATTTTGCGTCGACAGGTGGCAGAGCGAGCTTGCCCGCGATCACCATGGGGCCGGCATTGACGAGGCCCACGGGGGCGAAGGCCGTCTGGGTGTCGTAGCCGAGATTATTGTAGAGCGCGGGCGCTGCCGCCAGAGCAAGGTGATGGATCAGCAGGACATAGCCGTCCGCTTCCGCCGTCAGCAGGCGTTTGGCTCCGGCCGTGCCGCCGGCGCCCGCGACGTTCTCGACCACGAACTGCTGGCCGAGCGTGCGCCCCATATGGTCGCCGACCAGGCGGGCGATCACGTCGCTGGGGCCGCCGGCCGCGAAGGGCACGATCAGGGTGACGGGGCGGCTGGGGAAAGTCTGCGCCGAGGCGGGCGCGGCGAGCCCGAGGGCCAGGAGCCCCCCAAGCGCAATTCGTCTGGCAGTGTTCACGAGCATTCGTTTCCTCCGGTTGCAATGAACCGCTCTGCGGCGGCTTGGCGGGCAAACTTGCTTGGCGGCAAGCTTGGTCGATGGAAAGCGTATGGCTGCGCTAGCGCTTCAGCGCAGGTCGGACAGGTAGTGAGCCTCCTCCGTGAGACAGAGGCTGACGCGCAATTCGACGGGCGAACCGTCGAGAGAGAGGGCGACCCGGTCGATGCGCAAAGCAGGGGTTCCCTGGGCGACGCCGAGCAGCCCGGCTTCATCCGCCGAGAGCGCGATCGCCTTCAGGCGCTCGCGCGCATGGGCGATCGTCACGCCATAGCGGGCGGCGAACAGGCTGTAGAGATTGTTGGGGATCGGCGCTGTCTCAAGCCCCGGGAAGACCCGTTGCGGCAGGCTGAGCGTTTCCAGAATGATCGGAATCGTCTCGAAGGCCCGCAGCCGGCGGATTCGAATGACGCTAGCCCCGGCATCGAGATCGAGCGCGGCGCGTTCCGCGGCGTTCGCCATGCCGGTCTCGACGCCCAGCACAAGGCTGTCGGGAAAGCGCCGCTCGCCATCGTCGTGAACCAGCTTGAAGAACTGGAACAGGATGCGCCGCTCGTCATGTTCGGCGACGAAGGTGCCGCGCCCCTGGCGGCGCACCAGCAGGTTCTCGGCTGCGAGTTCGTCGAGCGCCTTGCGAACCGTGCCCTGGCTGACGCCGATTTCGCTTGCAAGCTGCGCCTCGCTTGGCAGCGCCGTTCCGGGCGACCAGACGCCATCGACGAGCCGCCGCACGAAGATCGCCTTGACCTGCCGGTAGAGCGGCCGGAAGCCGAGCGTTTCAGCTGCATCGGGCACGCTGGTCCGGTCTGCATTTTCGAGCTTGTGCACACTCATCTGTCTTATATAAGACTCTGCATCATTCAGGTCGAGCCCCGTTTTATCGAGGGGGGACCGGCCCGCCACTTGGTTGCGAGGAGGCCATAAATGAGCAAGCCCCATCTCCTGGTTCACGAGAAGAAGGATACCGTCGGCGTCGTCGTCGTCGAGGGTCTCAAGGCCGGCACCGATATGCTCGGCGTCGTCACTCACGACAATTCCGATTTCCGGCTGACCGCCAAGATGGACATTCCCATCGGCCACAAGGTTGCGCTCAGGGACATCAAGAAGGGCGATACGCTCTGGAAATACGGCCAGGATATCGGCGTGGCCAAGGCTGATGTGAAGCAGGGCGAGCACCTGCACGTCCACAACGCCAAGACGAAGCGTTGGTGACGGTCCCCGCGTCATGATTTCGCACGGAATCACCACGTCATCCTGGACAAGCGGCGCAGCCGCGCAGATCCGGGATCCATCGTAAGGCGTTGTTTCTCTACGATGGATCCCGGCGCTCCGCTTCGCTTCGGCCAGGATGACGCGGTGGTTCCTCGAAAGCGCAGCCGACGTTTGAACCACTCAAGATTTGCACGCCACCGGCTCCCCCCGAGGTCGAGCCCGCCATAACGGAGAAAACGCCATGTCGATCGTCGCCAATTTCGACCTCGTGAAAGGCAAGCTCGGACGCATCAAGGGCCGCAAGATCGAGGCGCCTGAGTTCAAGGCCCCGATGGTCAGGCGTCCAACCGGCCGCAGCCTCGATGCCTTCCATGGCTGGCGCCGCGAGAACGGTCGCGTCGGCGTGCGCAATCATGTGCTGCTGCTGCCGCTGGACGATCTCTCCAACGCAGCCTGCGAGGCCGTCGCCAACAACATCAAGGGCACGCTGGCAATCCCGCATGCCTATGGCCGCCTGCAGTTCGGCGAAGACCTCGACATCCATTTCCGCACGCTGATCGGCACCGGCTCGAACCCCAACGTCGCCGCCGTCGTGGTGATCGGCATCGAGGATGGCTGGACCAAGCGCGTCGTCGACGGCATCGCCGCGACCGGAAAGCCTGTCGTCGGCTTCGGCATCGAGGGCCATGGCGACATCGCCACCATCGCCAAGGCGTCTTATGTCGCCAAGGAGTTCGTACAGTGGGCGAGCGAATTGCAGCGCGAGAAATGCGGCATCGAGGAGCTCTGGGTCTCGACCAAATGCGGCGAGTCCGACACCACCACGGGGCTGTCCTCCTGCCCGACCGTCGGCAACATGTACGATAAATGGATCCCGCGCGGCATCCATGGCGTCTTCGGCGAGACCTCCGAGATCACCGGCGCGGAGCATCTCTGCAAGGCCCGCGCGGCGACGCCGGAAGTCGGCGAGCGCTGGTACAAGATGTGGAAGGCCTATCAGGACGACGTGATCGAGGCCCACAAGACCGACGATCTCTCCGATTCGCAGCCGACCAAGGGCAATATCGCCGGCGGCCTGACCACGATCGAGGAGAAGGCGCTTGGCAATCTCGAGAAGATCGGCCGCGAATGCACCTATATCGACATCCTGCAGCCGGCGGAGACGCCGACCAAGGGGGCAGGGCTCTATTACATGGACACCTCCTCTGCGGCGGCCGAATGCGTCACGCTGATGGCGGCGGGCGGCTATGTCGTGCACACCTTCCCGACCGGGCAGGGCAACGTCATCGGCAACCCGATCGTCCCGGTCATCAAGATCACCGGCAACCCGAAGACGATGCGCACCATGCCCGAGCATATCGACGTCGACGTCTCCGGCATCCTGCGCCGCGATCTGACCATCCCGCAGGCCGGCGACGCCCTGATCCAGAACATCGTCAGGACGGCCAATGGCCGCCTCACGGCGTCCGAAGCATTGGGACACCGCGAATTCTCGATGACCAAGCTCTACCGCTCGGCCTGAGCCGCTGCTATCAGCCAAAGCGGCTCGGGCAACCTGCCGCTTTGGCCTCCATTCTGCTTCCAGATCGGCAAAACGAGCCGGAGCCGCCTTCTTGTCTGTTGCGACCATCTCACCGCTTATCGCCTGGCGCCCGCGCCTCGACGGCATCGTGCTCTCGGTCGCGGTCGCCATTGCCTCGGTGGTCGCCGAGCCGCTGTTGAAGGCCGCTTTGGGAGGGCGCGTCGGCGTTCCCGCCATCGTCATCGCGCTGGTCATCGGCATGCTGCTGCATCCCCTGGCCAATACCGCGCGCTTCGAGCCGGGCATGACCTTCTGCGTCAAGAAGCTGCTGCGCTGGGCAATTGCGCTTCTTGGCCTGCGCATCGCATTGGGCGACATCATTTCGCTTGGCATCAGCACGGCGCTGCTGGTCGTGGGTTCGATGGTGATCACCGTCGTGACCGGGATGCTGCTGGCACGCTGGCTCGGCCGGGAGGCGGGCATGGGCGCGTTGGCCGGTGTCGCGACGGCCGTCTGCGGGGCATCGGCGGCGCTCGCCACGGCGACCGTGGTGCCGGACTATCGTAACAAGGCCGCCGACGTGGCCTTTACCGTCATCGCGATGAACGTCTTGGCCACGATCGCGATGCTGGCCTATCCGCTGATCTGCGTCTGGCTGGGATTTTCGACCGAGCAGACCGGCATCATGCTGGGCGCGACGATCCATGACGTCGCGCAGGTCGTCGGCGCGGGCCAATCGGTTTCCGACGAGGCCGCGAATGCCGCGGTCATCGTCAAGCTCTTCCGCGTCTTCATGCTGCTGCCCGCGGTCCTGATCGTCGGCTGGTGGCTGGTACGCGACAGTGCCAAAACTGCGGACGTGACCGCCAAGGCCAAGGTCCCGGTGCCGGTCTTCGCCATTGTGTTCCTGTGCCTGTGCCTGCTCAACAGCTTGATGGCTACGCAACCGGCGCTTACCGGGATCTATCAGCCGCTGCGAGACGCATTGCTCGAGGCGTCGCGCTGGGGCCTGCTGATCGCGATTGCGGCGCTGGGGCTGGCCACGTCGATGGGCGCCATGGCGCGGCTGGGTTGGCGCCACCTTGCTCTGGTCACGGGCACGACCCTTACGATCCTGTGTATCGTCACCGGTGGCCTGTTGATGCTGGGCTGAGGCTATCGTGCTTTAGGGCATCGGCCCTGAAACTGGATTGCGATTTCCGGAAAAGGCCGATGCGATAACAGAGGTCTGGCTCATCGGAACGGATGCGATATCCGGCCCGATGATCTGGGCCGGAAGCCAAGGCGGGAGATCCATGACCGACATCGTCATCACCGAATTCATGGACGAGGCTGCCGTCGCCACGTTGAAGGCGCGCTACAAGGTCCATCACGATCCCGAGCTTTTCGGCAAGCCAGACGAACTGGCTGGCCTGCTCGCCAATGTCCCGGCCCTGATCGTGCGCAATCAGACGCAGGTGAGGGGGGCTGTGCTGGAAGCCGCCGGCAAGCTGAAGGTCGTCGGCCGGCTCGGCGTCGGCCTCGACAATATCGACATGGACGCTTGTGCGAAGCGCGACATCCGGGTTTTTCCCGCGACCGGGGCCAACAGCCTTTCAGTCGTGGAATATGTGATCTGCAGCGCGATGGTGCTGTTGCGCGGGGCCTATTTCGCCAATGCCGCGATGCTGGCCGGCGAATTCCCCAAGACGAAACTGATCGGCCGCGAGATCGCCGGCAAGCGTCTGGGACTGGTCGGCTTCGGCGCGATCGCGCGCGATGTCGGCCATCACGCCCGCGCGCTCGGCATGGAGGTCGTCGCTTATGACCCCTATGTCGCGGCCGACGATCCCGCCTGGCAGTCGACGCAAGCGCTCGATCTCGACGCCGTTCTGGGGAGTGCCGACGTCATCAGTCTCCACCTGCCGCTGACGCCGGAGACCCGCGGGCTGATCGGCAAGGAAGCCTTCGCCAAGATGAAATCCGACGCAATCCTCGTGAATGCAGCCCGGGGCGGCGTCATGGATGAAGCGGCGCTGGTCGCCGCCTTGAAGGGCGGCAAGCTCGGAGGTGCCGCGATCGATGTCTTCGACGAGGAACCGCTTCGGGACGGGGCAAAAATCTTCGCAGGCGCGCCGAACCTGATCCTGACCCCGCATATCGCCGGCAACACGGTCGAATCGAACAGCCGTGTTTCCGGCCTGGTGGCCGAGCGCGTCATGGCGGCGCTGGAGGGCCGGACATGATGCGGCTCTCGCTGTCCGAAGCCGAAGGAGCGGTCAGCGCGCTGTTCGTGGCGGCCGGTGCCTCGCCGGCCAATGCGGCCTCCGTCGCCTGGGCGCTCGTCATGGCCGAGGCGGACGGGTTGAAGGGGCACGGACTGTCGCGCGTGCCGACCTATCTCGCGATGCTGAAGGCGGGCAAGATCGACGGGCAGGCGGTGCCGATCGCGCGCCGCCCCCGGCCCGGCGTGCTGGCGATCGACGCCGGCCATGGTTTTGCCTATCCGGCGATCGATCTCGCTGTCAGTGAATTGCCTGCGATTGCGCGCGAGCAGGGCGTGGTCGCTGCTCCGATCCGCCGCTCGAACCATTGCGGCGCGGCGGGCCTGCATGTCGAGCGCCTGGCCGAGCAGGGGCTGGTCGCTCTGCTCTTTGCCAACACGCCGGCTGCGATTGCGCCCTGGGGTGGCGCAAAGCCGGTCTTCGGCACGAATCCGATCGCCTTTGCCGCCCCGCTCGCCGGTCGCGAGCCTGTGGTCATCGACATGGCCCTGTCCAAGGTCGCGCGCGGGCCGATCGTCGCCGCCAGGCAGAAGGGCGAGGCCATCCCCGAGGGCTGGGCGCTCGATCCATCGGGCAAGCCGACGACCGACGCGGGCGCTGCGCTGGCCGGAACCATGGTGCCGCTCGGCGATGCCAAGGGCGCGACCTTGGCGATGATGGTCGAAATCCTGGCCGCCGCGCTGGTCGGCACGCATTTCGCCTTCCAGGCCTCGTCCTTCATCGACGACAAGGGCGGACCTCCCGATACCGGCCAGCTCATCCTCGCGATCGACCCTTCGAGCATGGGCGGCCACTGGTTCGACGAACGCATGCGCATGCTCGCCCACGCCATCGAGGATCAGGGCGGCACAAGGTTGCCCGGCGTCCGGCGCTTGAATCTGCGTGCGAAGGCTAAGGCGGAAGGGATTGAGGTCGCTGAGGAAATCCTCGCGGTCTAGTGCGATATCCGCTCTACCTGCCCCGTCATTGCGAGCGAAGCGCAGAAGCTCGGTCATCCCGGGCACAGCGAAGCGGAGACCCGGGATCCATTCCGGAGCCTTGACGATTGAGGATCCGGAATGGTTCCCGGATCGGCGCCGCTATGCGGCTTGTCCGGGATGACCGCCCTCTAAAGCGGCCTGAAGGCGAAGCGCTCCTCGCAATGACGGTTCCTGATCTCACACCAGGCTGAACCGGTCGACATCGACCAATCCTTTGTCGGTGATCTTCAGATGCGGGATCACCGGCAGCGTCAGGAATGCCACCTGCAGGAATGGCTCGGCCAGCACGACGCCGAGCGCCTTTGCCGCCATGCGCAGGGCTTCCAGCTCATGGCGAACCGCCTCGAAGGGCTGGTCGCTCATCAGCCCCGCGACCGGGAGCGCCAGTTCGGCCGTGACCTCGCCATCATCGGCGACGGCAAAGCCGCCCCCGATCGCGATCAGCCGGTTGGCGGCCGCGGCCATCGAGACCTCGTCGACGCCGACGACGCAGAGATTATGGCTGTCATGCCCGACTGAAGAGGCGATGGCGCCGCGCTTCATGCCAAAGCCATGGACGAAGCCGGTCGCGATGCCGCCATTCTTGCCGTGCCGCTCGATCACGGTGACCTTGGCGACATCGTTCGTCAGATCCGGCAAGGCCTCCCCGTCCAGCGACGGCAGGGGCATGCCAAGACGTTCGGTGATGATGCGGCCGGGCACCACGCCGATGACGGGCGTGTCACCGCTGCGCGCCACCGCCTTGAAATCCTCCGGCGTCAGCCTGCGGCTATGGACGCTGCCGAGGCCCACAGGTGCGATCGTCGCTCGATCCTTGAACAGGGCATCCTCGACAAGCCTGCCGGCGGCGAAGACCTGCCTGACCGAGCAAGTGGCGAGATCCTCGACGAGAACGATATCGGCGCGCTTGCCGGGCCCGATGAAGCCGCGGTCGAACAGCCCGAAATTCCGCGCCGCCGACAAGGTCGCGACGCGGTAGGTCGCCAGCATGTCGGCTCCCTCGGCGATCGCGGTGCGGATCATGTAATCGAGATGGCCTTCCTCCGCGATGTCGAGCGGGTTGCGGTCATCGGTGCAGAAGGCGAGCAGGGGCGATGCGTCGCGCGTGATCAACGGGATCAGCGCATGCAGGTCCTTCGAGACAGAACCTTCGCGGATCAGGATCGCCATGCCCTTGGCCAGCTTTTCGCGGGCCTCGTCTGCCGTCGTGGTCTCATGGTCGGTGCGGATGCCGGCCGAGAGATAGCCGTTGAGGTCCTTGCCCCGCACCAGCGGCGCGTGGCCGTCGATATGCCTGTGCGAGAAAGCCGCGAGCTTGTCGAGGCAGCCCTGATCGCGGTGCAGCACGCCCGGAAAATTCATGAATTCCGCGAGGCCGATGACCTTGGGATGGTGCATCAGCGCGACGAGGTCCGCAGCTTCGAGCCTTGCGCCGGCGGTCTCCAGATGCGTTGCCGGGACGCAGCTCGAAAGCTGCACCCGCAGATCCATCCGCATCGCCTCGGCACAGGCGAGGAAATAGGTGATGCCCTCGACGCCCAGCACGTTGGCGATCTCGTGGGGGTCGCAGATCGCGGTCGTCACGCCATGGGGTAGCACGCAACGCTCGAATTCGAGCGGGGTCACCAGCGAGGATTCGACATGCAGATGCGTGTCGATGAAGCCGGGCACAGCGATCAGGCCGGCAGCATCGAACTCCGCCTTGCCGCGATAGCTGCCGTAAGTGCCGACGATGGTGTCGCCGCACAGCGCGATATCGCTCTCGACGAGCGCGCCGGTGACGAGATCGAGGAGCCTTGCGCCCCGGATGACGAGATCGGCCGGCTCGTCGCCGCGTCCCTGGGCGATGCGTCGGGCGAGCGTCTGGGTGTCGGTCATGGCGCTGATTCCGTGCGATGCGGGAGCTGAAGCCTGCACGCGCATCTGCCGAATGTCGACTTGGAGGTGAGCCCCTCCCGGCTTAGAACGACGGGCGCCATTCCTTTCGTCCGGAGCCCGCAATGAAACTGACCTGGTTCGGCCATTCGGCCTTCCGCATCGACCTTGTCGACGCGTCCCTGCTGATCGATCCCTTCTTCACCGGGAATCCGGCGTTCGAGGGCGATATCGCGACCGCTTCGAAAGGTATCAGCCACATCGTCATCACCCATGGCCATGGCGACCATATCGGCGATTCGCTTGCGATCGCGGAAGCGACAGGCGCGACCGTTGTCACGAATTTCGACCTGTGCATGTACTTGGCCTCGAAAGGCCTGAAGAGCTTCGAGCCGATGAACACCGGCGGCACGGTCGATCTCGTCGCCTTCAGCGTCAGCCTGGTCCGGGCCGATCATTCGGCCGGCCTGGTCGAGGGCGGCGTCAATTTTCCGCTGGGGAACGCCAATGGCGCGGTGATCAAGGCCAAGGGCGAAAAGACGCTCTGGCATATGGGCGACACCGACATCTTCGCCGATATGGCGCTGATCAGCGAGCTCCATGGTGTCGAGGCCTGCATCTGCCCGATCGGCGATCGCTTCACCATGGGCGGCAAGACCGCGGCGCTCGCCATGACGCGCTTCGTCAAGCCGAAGGTCGCGATCCCCTGCCATTACGGCTCGTTTCCGATGATCGATCCGAATGCCGGCGCCTTCCTCGACGGACTGAAGGGCAGCGATGTCCAGGCCCTGGTGCCGGAGAAGGGCGAGGCGATTTCGCTTTGATTCGGATGATTTCGATCATCCCGCCGTCATCCCGGACGCAGCGAAGCGGAGATCCGGGATCCATCGGAGGCCGCTGCACTCTACGATGGATCCCGGCGCTTCGGCCGGGATGACGAGGATAATTCAGTAATGACTTATCGTTTCGTCGTTGGCGCGCTATAGCGCGGCAACTCATTCTCGACGCTGTTCAAGCCGTCCATCTCAGGAGTCCGCCATGTCGGTCGATCTCGCCACCGTCAAGCGCGTCGCGCATCTCGCGCGCATCGCCGTCCCGGAGGCTGACCTGCCGAAGCTGCAAGGCGAGCTCAATGCCATTCTCGGCTTCGTCGAGCAGCTGAACGAGGTCGATGTGACCGGCATCGAGCCGATGACCTCGGTGACGCCGATGGCGATGAAGCAGCGCGAGGATGTCGTGACTGACGGCGAGATCGCCGACAGGATCGTCGCCAACGCTCCTGCGTCCGAAGACAACTATTTCATGGTGCCGAAGGTGATCGAATAGGCGCGCAGCCCTCTTTCGATCACCCCGGACGCGCGAAGCGTGATCCGGGGCCGCCAGCCGCATGCAGAACCGGATATCTCCCGTGACCGATCTCACAAGCCTGACCCTGACCGAGGCCCGTGACGGCCTGAAAGCCAAGACCTTCTCCGCCACCGAGATCGCCACGGCGCATATCGCCGCTGTCGAGAAGGCAAGGGCGCTCAACGCCTATGTGCTGGAGACGCCGGAGCATGCGCTGAAGCAGGCCGCCGCTTCCGATGCGAAGCTGGCCAAAGGCGAGGGCGGCCCGCTCGAAGGCCTGCCGCTCGGCATCAAGGACCTGTTCGCGACGCAGGGCATTCGCACCACCGCCTGCTCGAAGATCCTCGGCAATTTCGTGCCGCCCTATGAGTCGACCGTGTCGGGCCAGCTCTGGCGCGATGGCGCGGTCATGCTCGGCAAGCTCAACAATGACGAGTTCGCCATGGGCTCGTCTAACGAGACCAGCGCCTTCGGCAATGTCGTCAATCCCTGGCGGCGTAAAGGCTCCAATGTCGGAGCAGCCGGCACGGGCTCGGTCGAGGGCAACCACCTCGTTCCCGGCGGCTCCTCGGGTGGCTCGGCATCAGCCGTTGCAGCCGGTCTCTGCCTTGCTGCAACCGCGACCGACACGGGCGGCTCGATCCGCCAGCCCGCGGCCTTCACCGGCACGGTCGGCATCAAGCCGACCTATGGCCGCTGCTCGCGCTGGGGCATCGTCGCCTTCGCCTCTTCGCTGGATCAGGCAGGGCCGATCGGCAAGACCGTGCGCGACTGCGCCGTGATGCTGCGCTCCATGGCCGGTCACGATCCCAAGGACACGACCTCGGCGAACCTGCCCGTACCCGATTACGAGAAGGCGGTCGGCCGCTCGGTCAAGGGCATGAAGATCGGCATTCCCCGGGAATATCGCTTGGACGGCATGTCTCCGGAGATCGAGGCGCTCTGGCAGCAGGGCATCGCCTGGCTGAAGGCGGCCGGTGCCGAGATCATCGACATCTCGCTGCCCCACACGAAATACGCCCTGCCGGCCTATTACATCGTCGCGCCGGCGGAAGCCTCGTCCAATCTCGCCCGTTATGACGGCGTGCGCTACGGCCTGCGCCATCAGGGCCGCGACATCGTCGAGATGTATGAGAAGACCCGCGCCGATGGTTTCGGCGCCGAGGTCAAGCGCCGCATCATGATCGGCACCTATGTGCTCTCGGCCGGCTATTACGACGCCTATTATCTGCGCGCCCAGAAGGTGCGGACGTTGATCAAGCGCGATTTCGACGAGGCCTATGCGGCCGGCATCGACGCAGTGCTCACGCCGGCGACACCCTCGGCGGCGTTCGGCATCGGCGAGAAGGGCTCGGCCGACCCGGTCGAGATGTATCTCAACGACATCTTCACGGTGACGGTGAACATGGCCGGCCTGCCGGGCATTGCGGTTCCGGCGGGGCTGGACAGCCAGGGCTTGCCGCTCGGTCTCCAGCTCGTGGGCCGGCCCTTCGACGAGGAGACGCTGTTCTCGCTCGGACAGGTGATCGAGGACGCGGCCGGCCGCTTCAAGGTCGGTGAGCGCTGGTGGGGCTGATGGTCGAGCCGGTCGCCCCCGATACACTCCCGGCCCTGCGCCGGGAGATCGACGCTGTCGATGCCGGGCTGATAGACCTGCTGAGCAAGCGCTTCGACATCGTGCAGCGGGTCATCGTGGTGAAGCAGCGCGACGGACTTCCGGCCAATATTCCCGAGCGCGTCGAGGACGTCGTGCGCGCCGCACGCGCGTTGGCGGGGGAGGCCGGCTTGCCGCAGGATCTGGTCGAGACCCTCTGGCGTTCGATGATTTCCTGGACGATCGACTATGAGGACAGCCATCTCGCACGTTCGTCCTGAAGCGAGCGGGATGCAGGCGGACGTACCGAGCGGCTCAACCTGAGACTTGAATGTGAAAAGAGCGCCCCGTCACCGGGGCGCTCTTTTCTTGTTTCAACGCGACGTCGATCAATGCGTCGCGGGACTGACCTTGCTCTCCGCGGCCAGCTTGCGCCTCCTGCTGCCGAGATCGGCCAGCCAGCGCACCACGACGTAGAACACCGGCGTGAAGATCAGGCCGAAGACGGTGACGCCGAGCATGCCGGAGAACACGGCGACGCCGAGCACCTGCCGCATTTCCGCGCCAGCGCCGATCGAGATCGTCAGGGGCAGCACGCCGAGGATGAAGGCGAGCGACGTCATCAGGATCGGGCGCAGCCGGGTCCTGGCCGCCGCGATCGCGGCCTCGCGCCGGCTCATGCCTTCGTCCTCGGCCTGCTTGGCGAACTCGACGATCAGGATCGCGTTCTTTGCAGCGAGGCCGACGAGCACGACGAGACCGATATCGACCAGCACGTTGCGATCGAAGCCCTTGTAGCCGACGCCGATCATTGCCGCGAGAATACACATCGGCACGATCAGGATGACGGCGAGCGGCAGGGTCCAGCTCTCATACAGCGCCGCGAGCAGCAGGAAGACGAAGACGACGGCGAGGCCGAAGGCGACGATCGCCGTGTTGCCGGCGAGCTTCTCCTGCAGCGCGATTTCGGTCCATTCGAAACCGAACCCGGTCGGCAGCACCTGCTCCGCGATCTTTTCCACCGCCGCAATGCCCTGGCCGGTCGAGTAGCCGCGCGCCATCGAAAGCTGCACTTCGGCTGCCGGGTAGAGATTGTAGCGCGGCACGCGATAGGGGCCGGTCGTGTCGGAGAAGGTCGCGACCGAGCCGATCGGCACCATCTCGCCATCGGTATTGCGCGTCTTCAATGCCGCGACGTCGCGGGTGTCCAGCCGGAAGGGATTGTCCGCCTGCGCCGTCACCCGGAAGGTCCGGCCCAGGATGTTGAAGTCGTTGACATAGGCCGAACCCATATAGATCGACAGGGTTTCGAACACGCGGGTCACGGGGACGCCCAGCATTTCCGCCTTGGTCCGGTCGATATCGGCGTAGACCTGCGGCGTCTTGGTCGAGAACAGGGTGAAGGGCTGCTGGATTCCCGGCGTCTGGCCCGCCGTTCCCGCCACGGCCCAGGTCGCGCCTTCCAGCGCCACGAGACCACGCCCGCCACGATCCTGGACATAGCCCTTGAGGCCGCCGCCATTGCCGATGCCGGGAACGGCTGGAGGCTCGATCACCAGGGCGAAGGCTTCGCTGATCTGGAACAGCTGGGTACGCAGGTCGTTGAGGATGCCCTGGGTCGTCAGGCCGGCCTTGGCCCTTTCCCGGAAGTCGGTGAGGGTGACGAAGGCGACGCCGGCATTGGGCGCCAATGTGAAGGTTGCCCCGTCGAGGCCGGCGAAGGCAACGGCATGGGCGACGCCGGGGCGCGACAGCAGCACGTCGGTCGCCTTGCGGATCACCGCGTCGGTTCGCGGCAGCGAGGAGCCCGGAGGCAGCTGGAAGACCGCGATGAAATAGCCGCGGTCGAGCTGCGGCACGAGACCCGTCGGGATTGCAGCGAGGCGCTGGCCGGCGACCGCGATCAGGGCGGCGTAGACGAGCAGCATCACGACGCCGAAGCGAATCAGGCGCGAGGTGACCGCACCATAGCCGCGCGAGAGCCAGTCGAAGCCCATGTTGAAGTACTTGAAGAACCAGCGGAGCGGCGCACCGAGCGCCGCGAAGAAGCCGGTCGGCTTCTCATGGCTGTGCGGCTTCAGCAGGATTGCCGACAGCGCCGGCGACAGCGTCAGCGAGACGAAGCAGGAGATCGCCGTCGAGGCCGCAATCGTCACCGCGAACTGCTGGTAGAACGTGCCTTGCAGGCCGGTGATGAAGGCGGTCGGGATGAACACGGCGCAGAGCACGAGCGCGATCGCGAGCAGGGCGCCGCCGACCTCGTCCATGGTCTTGTGCGCCGCGTCCTTGGCGCTCATGCCTTGCGCCAGATAGCGCTCGACATTCTCGACGACAACGATCGCGTCATCGACGACGATGCCGATCGCTAGCACCAGTGCCAGCAGCGAGATCGTGTTGAAGGAGATGCCGACTGCGCTCATCACCAGGAAGGTACCGACCAGCGAAACCGGGATCGCGATGATCGGGATGATCGCGGCGCGCCAGGTCTGCAGGAACAGGATCACGACGAAGACGACGAGTACGATCGCCTCGAGCAGCGTCGTGACCACGGCGGAGACGGATTCCGCGATGAACTCGGTCGGGTTGTAGACGATCTTGTATTCGAGCCCGGCCGGGAAGTCCTTCGACAGCCTGTCCATCGTCTTGATCAGCGATTCCGAAGCCGCCAGGGCGTTCGAACCAGGACGCTGGAAGACGCCGATCGCGACGGCTTCCTTGTTGTCGAGATAGGAGTTCGACAGGTAGTCCTGCGCGCCGAGTTCGACGCGTGCGACATCGCGAATCCGGATCGTGCCGGCATCCGCGTCAGAGCGGACGACGATGTTGTAGAATTCCTCGATGCTGGTGAGGCGTCCGAGCGTATTGACCGAAAGCTGGAACGCGCCGTCGGACTTGGCCGGTGGCTGGTTGATCGCGCCCGCCGCGACCTGGATGTTGGCGGCGCGGATCGCAGCGACGACATCGCCGGCCGTCAGGTTGCGCGATGCGACCTTGGCCGGATCGAGCCAGACGCGCATCGAGTAATCGCGGGCACCGAAGACCTGAACGTCGCCGACGCCGTCAACGCGGGTCAGCACGTCCTTCACATTGAGCGTCGTGTAGTTGGAGACGTATTGCTGGTCGCGCGAGGCGTCGGGCGACAGCATGTGGATGACCATCAGGAAGTCCGGCGAGGCCTTGCGGACCTGCAGGCCGAGCAGACGCACATCCTGCGGCAGGCGCGGCTCGGCCGCGGAGACGCGGTTCTGCACCAGCACCTGAGCCTGGTCGACATCGGTGCCGGCCTTGAACACGACGCTGATCGTGACGCGTCCGTCGCCGGTCGATTGCGACGAAATATAGAGCATGTCGTCGACGCCGTTGACTTCCTGCTCGATCGGGGCCGCGACCGTCGCGGCGACAACCTCGGCCGAAGCGCCCGGATAGGTCGCGGTGATCGTGACGGTCGGCGGCGCGATCTCGGGATATTCGGCGATCGGCAGACCGCGTTGGGCGATGGCGCCTGCGATCGTCAGCAGGATGGACAGCACCGTGGCGAAGATCGGCCTGTCGATGAAGAAATGCGCGAAGCGGAACATGAGGATGTCCTGGCCTTAAGACGGCGGCGGGCGCCCGGAGGCGCCCCTGGCTTATGCTGGGAGAGGCGCGATCAGTTCGTCACGACGGGCTTGATCTCGCCCGGCTGCGGCGTGACCGTCCCGCCAGGGCGCACCATCGGATTGGCGAAGCCGCTGATGATGACCTTGTCATCGGGGGTCAGGCCTTTGGTGACGACGCGAAGTCCCTCGGTGAGCTGCCCGAGCACGACGGGCTTGGGCACGACCTTGTTCTCAGGCCCGACCGTCAGCACGATCTTGCTGGCCTGGTCCGACACGATGACGGTGTCGGGCACCAGCAGCGCATCGACCTCTCCGGCATAGACGCGCAGCCGCCCGAAGGTGCCCGGCGTCAGGAACTGATCTTGGTTTTCGAAGATCGCGCGCCGGCGAATGGTGCCCGAGCGGGCATTCAGGGCGTTGTCGACGAAGTCGATCTGCCCCTTGCGATTCCAGACGGCTTCATCGGACAGCCGGGCCTCTGCCGGGATGTTCTGGCTGTTGGTCGCCTTGCGGATGTCGCCGGCAAGCCGCGACGAGCGCAGGTAGTCCGCTTCGGAAGCGTCGAAGGTGAAATAGATCGGGTTCACGGCGACGATCGTCGTCAGCAGCGTGGCGCCCGATTGTCCACCGGCGATCAGGTTGCCGGGGTCGACACGGCGGTTCGAGATGCGGCCCGCCAGCGGCGCGCGCACCTGCGTCCATTCGAGATTGAGCTCGGCCGTCTTGAGATTGGCCTCGGCGCCTTGCTGCGTGCCGATCGCGCTGTTGAGGTTGGCGCGGCGCTGGTCGACATCGCGCGCCGTGATGGTGCGGTTCTGCGTCAGTCCTTCGGCGCGCTCGACTTCGTTCTGTGCGAGCTCGACCTGCGCCTTGGCACGCGCGACATCGGCGCGGGCGACATCGACGGCCAGCTTGTAGGGGCGCTGGTCGATCGTGAAGAGCAGGTCGCCCTTCTGGACAAGCGCGCCGTCGCGGAAGTGCAGCGAGTCGAGGAAGCCGGAGACGCGGGCGCGCACCTCGACCTGCTCGCTGGCCTCGAAGCGGCCGGTGAACTCGTCCCAATTGGTGACGCGCTTGGCGAGCGGGGCCGAGACCTGCACCGGCGGGGCGGGCGGCGCCCCCTGCGCGAGCGCGATTGACGCTGAGACGATGGACGCCGAAAAGGCGGTGAGCATCAGACCGATTGAACGGCTGCCTGACATAGCGGAACTCCGGATTACGGGGCCGTTGCAACCAAAGCGGGTTTCCGGCCTGTGGCGCAAGAAGCGCGGACCCTGACGAATGTCAAGTTCCATCACTCGACACGAATGGCGATCGGTAATGAATAAGCAACAATCCGGCCAGGAGATGACAGGAGGCAACAGGTGCTTGCCGCCCGGCCGCCGAGGTCGTAACGCGTAAGGCAGCAAACCAAGCCGCAAGCAAACCAAGTCGGAAGACCAACGATGAACGCGCATGCCCGCCCCGCCGACCCGAAGAAGCTGATCAAGGGCGCGACTGGCGATTGGGAAGTTGTGATCGGCATGGAGATCCATGCACAGGTTACCTCCAACGCAAAGCTGTTTTCCGGCGCCTCGACCACGTTCGGCGCCGAACCCAACGAACATGTCAGCCTTGTCGACGCCGCCATGCCCGGCATGCTGCCGGTCATCAACGCCGAATGCGTGCGTCAGGCGGTTCGCACCGGACTCGGGCTCAATGCCCAGATCAACAACCGCTCCGTCTTCGATCGCAAGAACTACTTCTATCCCGATCTGCCGCAGGGCTACCAGATCAGCCAGTACAAAAGCCCGATCATCGGCGAAGGCGAGATCATCGTCGACCTGTCGCCGACCGAACAGATCACCGTCGGCATCGAGCGGCTGCATCTCGAGCAGGATGCCGGCAAGTCGATCCACGATCAGCACCCGACGATGAGCTTCGTCGATCTCAACCGTTCGGGCGTCGCACTGATGGAGATCGTCTCGCGGCCCGATCTGCGCTCAGCCGACGAGGCCAAGGCCTATGTCACCAAGCTGCGCACCATCCTGCGCTATCTCGGCACCTGCGACGGCGACATGGAGAAGGGCAATCTGCGTGCCGACGTGAACGTCTCCGTGCGCCGGCCCGGCGAGGAGCTCGGCACGCGCTGCGAGATCAAGAACGTCAATTCGATCCGCTTCATCGGCCAGTCGGTCGATGTCGAGGCCCGCCGCCAGATCGGCATCCTCGAAGACGGCGGCAAGATCGACCAGGAGACGCGCCTCTATGATCCCGGCAAGGGCGAGACCCGCTCGATGCGCTCCAAGGAAGAGGCCCATGACTACCGCTATTTCCCGGATCCGGACCTGCTGCCGCTCGAATTCGACGATGCCTTCGTCGCTGAGCTGAAGGGCTGCCTGCCGGAGCTGCCGGACGCCAAGAAGACCCGCTTCATCGCGGAATACGGCCTGTCGCCCTATGATGCATCGGTGCTGGTCGCGGAGCGCGAGCAGGCCGATTATTTCGAGGCGGTCGCCAAGGGGCGCGACGGCAAGGCTGCAGCCAACTGGGTGATCAACGAGCTCTTCGGCCGCCTGAACAAGGAAGGCCAGGACGTCACGACGTCGCCTGTCTCCGCCGCACAGCTCGGCGGGCTGGTCGATCTGATCGGCGAGGGCGTGATCTCCGGCCGGATCGCCAAGGACTTGTTCGAGATCCTCTGGTCGGAGGCAGGAAACGGACCTCTGGACCCGCGCGAGATCGTCGAGGCCCGCGGCATGAAGCAGGTCACGGATACCGGCGCGATCGAGAAGGCTGTCGATGAACTGATCGCGGCCAATCCCGACAAGGTGGAGCAGGTCAAGCTGAAGCCCACCATGCTCGGCTGGTTCGTCGGCCAGGCGATGAAGGCTTCGGGTGGCAAGGCCAACCCGCAGGCACTGAACGAGATCTTGAAAGCGAAGCTGGGCATCGAGTGACGCCAAAGGGTCTGATCATCCGCGATGCGCTCGCCGCCGATCTTCCGGCGGTCCGCGGTCTGCTGGTCGAGACCTGGCACGCGACCTATGACGGCATCTATGGCTGGCAGCGCGTTGCCGAGATCACCAATGCCTGGCATTCGCTGGAAAATCTCGGTGCCCAGCTCGAACGCGAGGGCGAGACCTTCCTCATCGCCCTGGTCGGCGAGGAGGTCATCGCCACATCGTCGGCGCGGTTGGAACGTGACCGCGCGGC
The DNA here is from genome assembly GCF_900108245.1 of Allobosea lathyri. Taxonomy (GTDB): domain Bacteria; phylum Pseudomonadota; class Alphaproteobacteria; order Rhizobiales; family Beijerinckiaceae; genus Allobosea; species Allobosea lathyri. The sequence continues at coordinate 40,173 of NZ_FNUY01000013.1, read as the reverse complement.
GCTGCTGACGCGGCTTTACGTCCTGCCGGCCTATCAGGGCATCGGTATCGGCCGCACCCTGCTCCAGGTCACGCTTGCCTGCTTTCCGCAGGCTCCCGTCGCGCGCCTCGAGGTCGAGAGCCAGAACGAGCCGGCGATCACCTTCTACGAGCGCATGGGCTTCTTCCTGCAGCGGCAGGCCCGTTTCGATGGGCGCGAGGACACTCCCAACACCCTGATGATGGCCAAGCGGCTCTTTGCCGAATGAAACGGGCCGGCGCCTCGCCCGGCGCAACGACAGCGAGAGAACCAGACCGATGAACGCCAGCCCGCGCGAACTGCCTCAGATCACCATCCGCGCCGCGCGCCGCGAGGACGTTGCCCCCATCGCCAGCCTGATCATGCTGGGCGCGGCGACGCAGACGATGACGGCGGCAGAGATCGAGGCCGAGGCGGCCCACCCATCCTATGAACAGGCTTTCGAGACAGTCTCTGCAAGCCCTGGCAGCACGTTGTTCGTGGCGGAGCGGGCGGGGGAGGTCGTCGGCACCTTCCAGGTGACGCTCATTCCGGGCCTTGCCGCGCGCGGGCGCACACGGGCCAAGATCGAGAGCGTTCACGTCGCCCCGGAGAGCCGCAGCCTGGGCATTGGTGCGCTGATGATCGAGGCCGCGCTGGCCTTCGCCAGTGAAAATGGGGCGAAGCTGGTCGAACTGACCTCCGACAAAGCCCGCCCCGACGCGCATCGCTTCTATCGCAGACTCGGCTTCGCGCAGAGCCATGAGGGCTTCAAGAAGCTGGTCTGATCCTCGTCGTGTTCGGCGCCAAGGCGGGTTCGTCCTGCCCGGATCGGCCTTCACGACATGGCGATCCCGCAAGGCGAACACGTCGGGTCTCTTTTCTTGGCGCCCGGATGGGGTCTAGATGTCGCGCGATCTCAACCGTGACAGGAAGCCTCGATCATGTCCGCCAGCCAGACCAAGCCGATCGATCTGTATTACTGGCCTACGCCCAATGGCTGGAAGATCAGCATCATGCTGGAAGAGTGCGGGCTGCCCTACACGGTCATCCCCGTGAACATCGGCAAGGGCGACCAGTTCAAGCCCGAATTCCTGGCGATCTCACCCAATAACCGCATGCCGGCGATCGTCGACCCCGAGGGGCCAGACGGCAGGCCGATCTCGGTGTTCGAGTCGGGCGCGATCCTGCAATATCTCGGGCGCAAGACCGGACAGTTCTACCCGGCCGACGAGCGCGCCCGCGTTGCCGTGGATGAATGGCTGTTCTGGCAGATGGGAGGGCTTGGGCCGATGCTGGGCCAGGCGCACCATTTCCGGCTCTACGCGCCCGAGAAGGTGCCCTACGCCATCGAACGCTACACCAATGAGGCCAACCGCCTCTATGGCGTGCTGAACAAGCGCCTGGCCCGGCGCGAATACATCTGCGGTGAATATTCGGTCGCCGACATGGCCTGCATCGGCTGGTCGAAGGGCTGGGAAAAGCAGGGGCAGGACATCAAGCAGTTCCCGCATGTCGAACGCTGGATTGCGACCATGCTGGCGCGGCCCGCCGTGGCGCGCGGCCTTGCCGTCGCCTCCGAACTGCGCAAGCCGCCTGAGGCGCGCACGCCCGAAGAGCACGCCATGCTGTTTGGCCAGAAGGCGCGCTGACTACGCTCTGCCGCCATCCCGGAACTTAGAGAGTGTTGATTTCGCTCGGAAACACGCCGTCGTCCCGGGCTTGACCCGGGACCTATGCCGGAGCGCTTGCCGACAAATCTGCCGGGAAGGATCCCGGCTCTGCCTTCGCTCCGGCCGGGACGACCCGCGCTTCCACGAAAACGCAGCGTGCTTTGGGGCCGAGCCCCCTCCGGCACGAGATCCTCGGGGCAAGCCCGAGGATGACGCGCTTTACGGGGTCGTGCGCGACCATTTTACCGAGCGGCAGATCAGGCCGCCGAGCACGCAGCCCGACGTGGTCAGCATGTCGCCCGAGAGCGTCATCGTGCCCGAATAGTTTTTGCCGTCCTCGGGATTGAAGGCGTTTCCGCTCCATTTGCCGGCGCCCGCAGGCTTCATGTCGTAGAAGATGCGCTGGCCGACCTTGGCCGGTCCGTTGGTATCCTTGAGCCAGGCCAATGTGCCGCAGATCGCTTCGCCGCATTTGGCGAAGCGGACGCGCGAGGCGCCGGTGTCGCGCAACCAGGTGCCTGTCACGTCCTGCGCGAGTACAGGCGATAGAAATCCCCCCATCGCCAGTCCGGCTGCCGCTACAGACGCCCTGAGCGCGCTTGATCCACTCTGCATGCCATCCTCCCTCGTTCGACCAGGCTATGACTGCATGGTTCAGATATGAACGATATCCGGGATCCTCGCGGCTTCCAAGCTGCCCTTGGGGCAGACGTATCGACGGGCGCCTTGCGCCAAGGTGAACGCACCGTCAACGAGGCAGTCGATAAGAGTTTCACAGGCCATTGATATTAAAACGATTTTCGAATTTAGAACATGAATCCTTCGTTGATTTAACCTGGCGATTACGTCTCGTTGAGCTTCGATTCATCTCGAATTTTAGCGCCGCCTTTAACCGCTGGCGCCAATTCTCATCGTCAAGAGCCGGGGCCTTGGACGGGTGGCCGGCACCACAGAACGAGAGGGTGGTTGTCATGGCACGCATGGAAATGAGCGCGGTCCCCGCTTCACTGGTCATCCCGACCGAAGTTTCGGCGCAGGCCTATTACGAGCTCGGCCTGATGTACGCTGCCGGTCGCAGCACACCGGTCGATCTGGTCGCGGCGCAGAAATGGTTCAACGTCGCCCAGGCTCGCGGTTGCAGCCGTGCAGCGGCCCATCGTCAGGAACTGGCGCTTGAAATGACGCGCGACCAGATCGCCGAGGCGCTGCGCGAGGCCCGCTGCTTCCTGACCCGCCACTGAGCGCTGCCGGATCAACGATCGCGTCAGCACGAACATCGCGTCAGCAAGAACCATCGCATAAGCAGGACTTGCCGGACCGAGCCTTGTGGGGCCGGGAGGTGGCCGCTATAAGCGCGCCGCATTCCCAGATTTCCCCAAGGATTCATCGATGGCTCTCCAGCGTACCTTTTCCATTCTCAAGCCCGACGCAACGCGGCGCAATCTCACCGGCGCCGTCAACGCCGTCATCGAGAAGGCTGGCCTGCGCATCGTCGCGCAGAAGCGCATTCAGATGACCAAGGGCCAGGCCGAGACCTTCTATGCGGTCCACTCCGCGCGTCCCTTCTTCGACGAACTCGTCGAATTCATGATGTCGGCGCCGGTCGTTGTGCAGGTGCTCGAGGGCGAGAACGCCATCGCGACTTATCGCGAAGTCATGGGCGCGACCAACCCGGCCAACGCCGCTGAGGGCACCATCCGCAAGCTCTTCGCAGAATCTGTCGGCGAGAACACCGTGCATGGTTCGGATGCGCCCGAGACCGCCGCGATCGAGATCGCGCAGTTCTTCTCCGGCAACGAGATCGTCGGCTGAGCCGTTTCGGGTTCCAGCGATCTTGAAGATGTGGAGGCGGGCCGGATCGGCCCGCCTTTTTTCATGACCCCACGCAGCATGCTCTAAGCCACGGCCCGCGGAAACGCTCCCTGCTCGGCTGCCTCGATTTCATGCCGAGGCGCGGTACCGGTGAAGGATGCGAGCTTTTCGCTGTAGGTCGTGACCGTGAGATCGATCTCGCGGCCGCCCTCGCAGACCAGCGTCATGCTGTCGAAGAAGGCGCAGCGCTCAAGGCGAACGAGTTTGCCGGAGAAGCAGCCCTCCAGAACACCCGGACGCCGCGACGATGCGTATTCATAGGTCACAGCAAGGCTGAAGCCGCTGCGCAGGATAATGCGACCTTTCCCAGCAGGCATTACGGCCTCCCTAGACGCTGACGAGTTGATCGCTGGTCGAGATGTCGGGGACTAACAACGCAACCGCGTTCCGGTTCCACAATTCGTTTACGATAGGATAAAAACGTCTATCGTATTTGTATCATAATTATGACAAATGATTATGGATAGCCGCCAAATAGTTTTCGGATTCATTTGAAGAGAATCCTAGAAAGCGCTGTGTAATTCGGCGATTTCTGTCAGCGGAATAGCGAATATATATTCGGCTAAGATTACAAGTTGACGAGAACGTGAGGCGTGAAGAGGCGGCGCGGCGGCGTGCCAGTCGTCGATGGTCCGAAACTGGTGCCGCGTCTTGGCGCAGGCGGATGGCCTGCCACGGGCGCCTGCTGTTCGCGGGCTGATTGACGAACGGTGCTGTCCCGCGCGGTTGGTTCAAAAAAGGCGAAGCCCGGCGCATGCCTGCGCCGGGCTTCGTGTCGCTCTCGTGGAACGGGTACCCGGTGCTCAGAAGCCGAGATCGAAGGCGTAGCTCGCGGAGATGCCGAGCGTGATTGAATCGCGCGAGCCGTAGGTCTTGACGATCGGCGATTTCGCCGCGTCGCCGACCAGATGCTTGTACTCGACATAGGCCGTCGTCTGGAACTTGTCGGTCCAGTTATAGGTCGCCTGCGCGATCGCGCCGACAGAATATACGCCGGCATTGAAGCGCTGCAGCAGCCCGCCTGTTCCCGGCCAGCCGCCATAAGTTCCGAAATAGGTGCGGACATAGTCGGCGCCGGCGATCCGCATGCGCGGTCCGGCGCCGAGCGACCAGGCTCCGATCCGGGTAAAGGCTTCGAGCTTGACGTCGGCGACGAGCGCGTCATGGGTGACGAAGCCGCGGCGAAGATCGACCCGACCGCGCAGCCACGAGGTCGGATAGAATTCGACGAAGCCACCGGCCTCGACGCCGAATTTGGGCTCGGGCATGCCGATCAGCGCAACATTGGTGCTGGCATTACGCTTCCACAGGATGTCGCCGGAGAAGCCGACGCGCCAGGCCTGGCCGGAGAAGAAACCGATGCTGATCGCGTCGTCCTCGGCCGACCACCAGGTGCTCTTGACGCCGCGGCCGAGCGAAATGATCGGCCTCGCACGGAACATGTAGTCGTTCGAGCCTTCGTAATCGGGCTGATAGCGCAGCCCTGCGCCAAGCGTGAGGTGCCAGTTCTGGGCGGACTGAGGCGAGGTGAGGGTGGTGTAGTCGCTCGACTGGGCGAAGGCACGGTCAGTTGACGACAAGGCAAGGCAGGCCAACAGGCCCGTCAGGAACGCAAGGCAACGCATGGACTCGAAACTCCGGCGCGAACGGCGCCTTGAACGCAGGAAACACCGACAATCTGAGTCATGAGGCTTAATTAGTCGTTAGCGTTTACAGCTCGTTACGAGCTCTGGCTGGCAACGGGCATCAACCTGCTGCCTAAATGTCGCTGGCAGCCCGGTTTGCCGGGGAGCGGTCGATCGAGGGCTTGTATGGAAGGCTTGCTTGTATGGAAGGCTTGCACTGAGGCTTGCATGCCCGGAGCGAGACACCGCCATGCGGCTCCGCATTTCACTTTTCCCAGTCATGCTCTAGGAAATGGACATGACCGAACTTCCGCGCATCACCCATCATTCGTCGGTTTGCCCGCATGATTGCCCCTCCGCCTGTTCGCTGGAGGTCGAGGTCATCGACGGGCGCAGCATCGGCCGGGTTCGCGGCAACAAGCGCCAGAGCTACACGGACGGCGTGATCTGCGCCAAGGTCGCGCGCTATTCGGAGCGCATTCACCACCCAGACCGGCTGCTCCATCCGCTGCGCCGCACCGGTCCCAAGGGCTCGGGCGCCTTCGAGCGCATCTCCTGGGACGAGGCGCTCGACGAGATCGCGCGGCGTTTCCTGGCGATCGAGGCCGAGCACGGTTCCGAGGCGGTCTGGCCGTACTACTATGCCGGCACCATGGGACTGGTGATGCGCGACGGCATCAACCGCCTGCGTCACGCCAAGCGCTATTCCGAGCAATATTCGACGATCTGCACGACGACGGCCTGGACCGGCTTCATCGCCGGCACGGGCAAGCTCGCGGGGCCCGATCCGCGGGAGATGGCGAAGTCCGATTGCGTGGTGATCTGGGGCACGAATGCCGTGCACACGCAGGTCAATGTCATGCATCACGCCATCAAGGCGCGAAAGCAGCGTGGCGCGAAGATCGTTGCGATCGACATCTACCACAATGCCACGCTCGCCCAGGCCGATCTCGCTCTGGTGCTGCGGCCCGGAACGGATGCAGCGCTCGCCTGCGCGGTCATGCATGTCCTCTTCCGCGATGGCCACGCCGACCGCGACTACCTGGCTGCCCATACGGATGCGCCAGACGAGCTGGAGGCGCATCTGGCGACGCGCACGCCGGAATGGGCGGCCGCCATCACCGGCCTGAGCGTCGCCGAGATCGAGGAATTCGCGACCCTCATCGGCACGCGCAAGAAGAGCTTCTTCCGGCTGGGCTATGGCTTTGCCCGCCAGCGCAACGGTGCCGTCGCGATGCATGCGGCGCTCTGCGTGCCCACCGTGACGGGCGCCTGGCAGTATGAGGGCGGCGGCGCCTTCCACAGCAACAGCGGCATCTATAAATGGCGCAAGAGCCTGATCGAGGGGCTCGATGTTGCCGATCCCAAAGTACGCAGGCTCGACCAGTCGCAGATCGGCCGCGTGCTCACCGGCGACGCTCAGGCTCTGCGCCAGGGCGGGGCGGTGAGGGCGCTCTTCATCCAGAATACCAATCCGGTTTCGGTCGCCCCCGAGCAGGAGCTGGTGAAGCAGGGCTTTGCGCGCGAGGACCTGTTCACCGTGGTCCACGAACAGTTCATGACCGAGACGGCGGCGATGGCCGATATCGTCCTGCCCGCGACGCAGTTCATGGAACATGACGATCTCTATCAGGGCGGCGGCCACCAGCACATCATGTGGGGCGGCAAACTCGTCGAGGCGCCCGGCGAATGCCGCTCGAACCATGAGGTGATCTGCGCGCTGGCGCAGCGCCTGGGTGTGGATCATCGCGGCTTCACCATGACGCCGCGCGAGCTCGCCGACTGGACGCTGCGCGAAAGCGGACGAGGGACGCTCGACGAGCTTGTCGCCAACGACTTCCTCGACATCCAGCCGGACTTCCGCACGGCGCATTATCTCGACGGCTTCGGCTATCGCGACCGCAAATTCCGCTTCAAGCCGGACTGGCCGAAGGTGCCCAACGCCAATGCCGGCCCGACCGGGCCCTATGAGCAGATGCCGGCTCTTCCCGATCAGTGGGACGTGATCGAGGCCGCCGATGATAGCCACCCTTTCCGGCTCGCGACGAGTCCTGCGCGCAATTTCCTCAATTCGACCTTCACGGAGACGCCGAGCTCGCTGAAGAAGGAGGGCGGGCCGACGCTGATGCTGCATCCCGACGACGCTGCGAAGCTCGATATCGTCGCAGGCCAGGAGATCATCGTCGGCAACCGGCGCGGCAGCGTCCACCTCGCGGCCGCGCTGTTCGAGGGCGTCGTGCGCGGCGTCGTCATCGCCGAGTCGATCTGGCCCAACGCCGCCCACAGGCACGGCCGCGGCATCAACACGATCACCGGCGCGGATTCCCCCGCGCCCTTCGGCGGGGCCGCTTTCCACGACAACAAGGTCTGGATCAGGAAAGCGTGATCTCACGAAGTCTTGACGTTTGGACGACTGTGTGGACCATCCCGCCGCATGGGCGGGGCATGAAATATGCTTGATCTGTCTATTCTCGAAGGGCTAGCGAACTCATGACGATGCGGCGGTTTGGTGCGGTCATTCTGGCCGGAGGGCTATCGATTTTGCTTGGAGGCGCGGCTTTTGCCGCCAGCGGCACGAGCGCCCTGCCGCCGCCGGACCCGACCGCGAAGAACCTCACCCCTTACATGATCCAGCTCAGGGCCTTCGACGCCTGCCTGGTGACGCAGTCGCAGTTGCTGGGCACCACGCGCGAAGCCGTGCATTCGCCGTGCAGCTGCTATGCAAAGGGCACGGTCAACGCCATGACCAAGGACGAGATCCAGGCCTTCCGCGAGACCGGCTATTTCAACGATTCCGCTCGCGCCAAGGGCCTGGGCTATATCGACCAGTGCAAGCTGAAGCGCCCGATCTGATCGCTGCGATGCGCTGACCGCACCGGCTCGCTTCCGGGCCGGTGCTTGCGGGCTCGATTGGAAACTCCGCCTTGCTGCTGACACGCTGCTGACAGAACTTGTCACCGGATTCGGCCATCGTGTCGCCGATACAGCCGAGGTGGGGACCTTCATCATGCAGCGCGCCGAACGATTGCTCGACATGATCCAGGGCCTGCGCCGCCGGCGCCGGCCGGTGACGGCTGAAACGCTCGCCTCCGAGCTCGATGTCTCCGTACGCACGGTCTATCGCGATATCGCCGCCCTGATGCGCCAGGGCGTGCCGGTTCGTGGCGAGGCTGGGATCGGCTATGTGCTCGATGCCGGCTTCGACCTGCCGCCGTTGATGCTGTCGCCAGACGAGATCGAAGCGGTGCTCGTCGGCATGCGCTGGCTCAGTGAGCGCGCCGACCCTGTGCTCGCCCGCGCGGCGGAGGATGTCGTCAGCAAGGTCGCGGCCGTGCTGCCCGCGCATCTGCGACCGATCCTGCTCGACGGTGCGCTGTTTGCTCCTGCCTATGGCGGCGACACGCCGGTCGATCAGGTCGATGTCGCCAGCGTCCGCGCCGCGATCCGCCAGGGCCGCAAGCTCGCTATCCGCTATCGCGACGAGAGCGGACAGGACACGGAGCGAATGATCTGGCCGATCGGCATGACCTTCTACGAGCGGGTTCGCATCGTCATTGCCTGGTGCGAGCTGCGCGAGGCCTTCCGGCATTTCCGCACCGACCGCATCACCGAGCTGACCGCCCGCGAGGAGCGGTATCCGGCCCGCCGCGCCGATCTGTTTCGCCGCTGGCAGAAGGAAGAGGCCGAAACGCAGCGCGACCGGGCGGCCTGCGACAGCCAGGGCGCCGCTCAGCGCCGCGCGATCACCCCGTCGACCAGCGCGACGCGGCCCGAAGCGACCTCGGCCAGCGCGCGCGGATAAAGCGTGTGCTCCTGCGCGAGTACGCGCGTCGCCAGGCTCTCCTCGTCGTCACCCGGCAGCACCGGGACCTTCGCCTGGGCGATCACCGGTCCGGCATCGAGCTCCGGCACGACGAAATGCACGCTGCAGCCATGCTCCGTCATGCCGGCCTCCAGCGCCTGCCGGTGCGTATGCGTGCCCTTGAACAGCGGCAGCAGGGAGGGGTGGATGTTGATCATCCGGCCTTCCCAGCGGCGCACGAACCAGGACGTCATGATGCGCATGAATCCGGCAAGCACGACGAACTCGATCTGGTTGACGCGCAGGACCTCGTCCATCGCCCGTTCGAAGGCCTCGCGGTCCTTGTTGAAGGCGCGGTGATCGACGGTTGCCGTCGCGATGCCAAATTCGCGGGCGCGTTCGAGCCCGCCTGCCCCGGGAACGTTCGACAGCACGAGCGCGATCTCGGCAGGAAAATCGGGCGCCTGCGCCGCCTGCGCCAGCGACACCATGTTGGAGCCGCGTCCGGAGATCAGGATCCCGACGCGTTTGCGAGCCGGCAGCGTCGTCACAGGGCGAGCTTGCCGCGATAGCTGACGGCCTCATTCCCCTCGTTGATCGCGATGACCTCACCGAGCCTGACAGGAGCCTCGCCAGCCGCGCGCAAAGCGGCCGCGACCTCATCGGCCTTGCCGGCCTCGGCAGCGACGATCATGCCGATGCCGCAGTTGAAGGTCCGCAGCATCTCGCGCTCGGCCACGCCGCCGATCTTCGCCAGCCAGCCGAACACCGGCGGAACCGGGATGGCGGCGAGATCGAGCGCAACGCCGAGGCTTTCGGGCAGGACGCGCGGAATGTTGTCCGGGAAACCGCCGCCGGTGATATGTGCGAGAGCCTTGATGCCGTCCGTCGCCCTGAGGGCGGCGAGCAGGGGCTTCACATAGATCCGCGTCGGCACGAGCAGGGCTTCTGCAAGGCTCTGTTCCGGAGCGAAGGGCGCGGGCGCGTCCCATGCCAGACTGGTCATGGCGACGATGCGCCGGACCAGCGAATAGCCGTTCGAATGCACGCCGGAGGAGGGCAGGCCGAAAACGACGTCGCCAGCTTCGAGATCGGCGCGCGGCAGCAGCGCCCCACGCTCGGCCGCGCCCACGGCGAAACCGGCCAGATCGTAGTCCTTCTCGGCATACATGCCGGGCATTTCGGCCGTTTCGCCGCCGATCAGGGCGCAGCCCGCCTGCCGGCAGCCATCGGCGATGCCGCGCACGATCTCGACGCCGACCTTGGGGTCGAGCTTGCCGGTCGCATAATAGTCGAGGAAGAGCAGGGGCTCGGCGCCCTGCACGATGAGATCGTTGACGCACATCGCGACGAGATCGATCCCGATCGTCGAATGCAAACCGCTCTCGATCGCGATCTTCACCTTGGTGCCGACGCCGTCATTGGCGGCGACCAGGATCGGATCGCTGAAGCCGGCGGCCTTGAGGTCGAACAATCCGCCGAAGCCGCCGATCTCGGCGTCGGCGCCCGGCCGGCGCGTCGCGCGCACCAGCGGCTTGATGGCGTCGACCATGGCGTTTCCGGCGTCGATGTCGACGCCCGCTTGCGCATAGGTCAGTCCGTTCGCGCCCGGCTTGGTCATGTCATGTGGCCTTCGATGCTGTTCGCGCGAGCGATAGGCAAGCGCGCCGCCGCTGGCAAGGCGTAGCAGTGTTTTCGCTGCTGCCGATCCACCGTTTCGGCCATTTCGGCAGCGCAGCAGCCAATGCGACCCTGAAATGCGGTTTCCACCTTTGCCGTCATGCTCTAGCGTTGGGTTCCGTCCTAAAAGAACCTTCCCTTCCCAAGAACCCTGCCGGCATGACGCTTCCCAATATCATTACCATCGGCCGGCTGTTCCTGGTGCCGCTGGTGATCGTCATGATCGTCAATACGCGCTGGCAGGCCGCCTTCATCATCTTCGTCCTGGCCGGCGTCTCCGACGCCATAGACGGCTTCATCGCCAAGCGCTTCAACATGACCAGCGAGCTTGGCGCCTATCTCGATCCGATGGCCGACAAGGCGCTGATCGTCTCGATCTACATCACCCTGGCGATGGTCGGCGCTATCCCGTCCTGGCTCGCCATCCTCGTCGTGTCCCGCGACGTGATGATCGTGTCGGCCGTGCTCCTGTCCTGGGTGATGGCGCGCCCGGTCGTGATCGCGCCATTCGTGGTCAGCAAGCTCAACACTGCCGCACAATTGATCTTCGCGGCCCTGCTGCTGGGCTCGCGCGCCTTCGGGCTCGATCTTGGCTCCGCCGTCGACGTGGGGCAGCTTGTCGTGGCCGTATTGACGCTTGGCTCGATGACCGCCTATCTCGCCTTCTGGCTGCGCCACATGGCGGCATGAGGGCAAGGCAGCAGGCAGGACAACAGGCAAGACAACAGGCAAGACAGCACATCGACAGCGATTTCCGGGCCAGCCTTGGAACCGTCACCGCTCTCGCCCATTTGTGCAGCGCACCCCCGCCGACCCGCGAGAGGCTTGGATCTATGACCTTGCAACGACAAATCGGCTTCTGGCTGGGCTCGCTGGTCGTCTGCGTGCTGCTGCTCGTGCTGCTGCGCGACGTGTTGCTGCCTTTCGTGGCGGCGCTGGCACTGGCCTATCTGCTCGATCCGCTCGCCGACCGGCTTGAGCGGATCGGGATGAGCCGGCTCGCTGCGACGCTGGCGATCCTGATCGTCTTCCTGCTGATCTTCGTGGTTGGCCTGGTATTGCTGGCGCCTCTGCTCGGACAGCAGCTGGCTGGTCTCGTCGCCCGCCTGCCGGCGGACGCGGCCAAACTGCAGGCGCTGATCATGGAGCGGGGCGCGCCCTGGCTCGAACGGCTCGGCGGCGCCAAGCTCGCCGAAGACGCCCAGAGCTCGCTTGGCAATCTCGTCGGCGAAGCCACGAAATGGGTCGGCAGCGTGCTGCAATCGCTCTGGACCGGCGGCACCGCCATCATCGGCGTGTTCTCGCTGCTCGTGCTGACGCCCGTCATCGCCTTCTACCTCCTGGTCGACTGGGATCGCATGGTGGCGGCCGTCGACAGCTGGCTGCCGCTCGATCATCGCGACACCATTCGCGGCCTGCTTCACGAGATGGATGTCGCCATTGCCGGGTTCCTGCGCGGGCAGGCTCTCGTCTGCCTGCTGCTCGGCAGCTTCTATGCCGTGGGCCTGAGCCTGATCGGGGTGAATTTCGGCGCGCTGATCGGCATCATCAGCGGCTTTCTCTCCTTCATCCCCTATGTCGGATCGCTGACCGGCCTCGTTCTTTCGGTCGGCGTCGCGATCGTTCAATTCTGGCCGGAATGGACCTGGCCGCTGGCGACGCTCGGCGTCTTCGCCGCCGGGCAGTTCCTCGAAGGCAATATCTTCCAGCCGAAATTCGTCGGCGACTCCATCGGCGTCCATCCGGTCTGGCTGATGTTCGCGCTGCTCGCCTTCGGCACGCTGTTCGGCTTCGTCGGGCTCTTGCTGGCCGTGCCGCTGGCGGCCGTCATCGGCGTGCTCTGCCGCTTTGCGCTAAGGCAATATCTCGCCAGCAACATCTATCACGGTGGCGATGTGACCAAGGCCGCGCAGATCCAGGCGACGCAGATCCAGGCGACGAAGGTCAAGGCCAGCATCGGGACCGAGGTCTGATCGCATATGGCCGAAGTTCCTGCCCGCCCGCGCCAGCTCGCATTCGACCTGCCCGTCGATAGCCGCCACGGCGTCGAGGATTTTCTGATTGGTCCCTCAAACGAGGCGGCCTATGGGCTGGTCGAGGCCTGGCCGCATTGGCCTGATGCCTGGCTTCGGCTGATCGGGCCTGAAGGCGCCGGCAAGACGCATCTCGCCGCGATCTGGGCCAAGACCGCCCATGCCTGGACCGTGTCGGCAGCGGAAGTGACGGAGGCCAAGGTGCCTCATCTGATTTCGGGTGGCGCGCTCGTGGTCGAGGATTGCGATGAGGGCCCGCGCGACGAGGCGGCGCTGTTCCACCTGATGAACGCGATCAAGGCGAAGGGCGGTTCGCTGCTCCTGACCGCCCGCAGCGCGCCCGATCTCTGGGGGCTGCGCGTGCCGGATCTGCTGTCGCGGTTGAGGCTTGCCCCCCATGCCACGATCGACGCGCCCGATGATGCGCTGCTGCGCGCGCTGCTGGTCAAGCTCTTCATCGACCGCCAGCTGATCGTCGACACCGGCATCATCGAGGCGCTGACGCTGCGGATGGAGCGTTCCTTCGCAGCCGCCCGCCAGGTGGTGGACCTGCTCGACCGTCGGGCGCTGGAGCGCGGCCGCCGCGTCACGCGACCGCTGGTTCAGGAGGTTCTCGCGGAACTGTTTCCGCAGGAACCGATCTGAGGGCTGCGCTCAGGCGTTGGGGCTGGGCCCGGCGGCCGCAGGCTGCGCGATCAGCCGCGCATGCATCGCCTCGACGAGCAGTTCATGCGCCCGCGCTGCGATCGCGTCGAGAGAAGGCGTCTTGACGAACATCGCCGCCGCCTTCTCGCTGAGCTCTTCGCGGCTCGGCAGCACCGGCATGTGCCAGTTCGCATAGGCGTCCTGGGCCTGCTGCTGCATCTGCGCGAGCCGGTCGCTGGCGCGGCTGCTCAGCTCGGTCAGCGCGGCGCGCAGCTCCGCCGTGGTCATCGTCGGCAGATGCAAGTCGGCCAGCGTCGGCGTCGCGGCATAGGCCTCCTGGAAGGCCGCGACGATGCGGTCCAGCGGTACGGAGGCTGCCAGCGTTTCCGCGGAGCGTTCGATCACGCGCGGCGGCAATGCCTGCGAACGCTCGATGACGGCCTGCGGCGGCTCTTTCAGATCCCAGACCAGCCTGAGCTTCGACAGGCCGAGGATGAGATAGTAGGTCGGGTCCCACTGCCACCAGCGGAAACCCTGGCGCACGCTGTACTGATAGGCGTGGTGGTTGTTGTGCCAGCCTTCACCCATGGTGATGATCGCGAGCCACCAGTTGTTGCGGCTCTCGTCGCCGGTGACATAGTCCTTGTCGCCATGCACATGCGCCAGCGAGTTGATGCAGAAGGTGGCGTGATAGACCGCAACCGTCGACCAGAAGAAGCCGACGAACAGGCCGGCCCAGCCATCGATGGCAAAGCAGATCAGCGCCAGCAGGATCGCGGGAGCGATCTCGAAACGGTGCAGCCAGCGCAGCTCCGGAAACTTCGTCAGGTCGGCGATGCTGGAATCGTCGAAGCGCGCGTGCTGGGTGCTGAAGATCCAGCCGAGATGCGAATAGGCGAATGAGGTGTGCACGGGCGAATGCACGTCATGCTCGGTATCGGCATAGCGATGGTGATGACGATGCTTGGACGCCCACCAGAGCACGCTCTTCTGCGCGGTCGACTGCGCCAGCAGGGCCAGCAGGAACTGTCCGAAGCGGTTGGTCTTGTAGGTCCGGTGCGAGAAATAGCGGTGGTAGCCGCCGGTCACCGCGAACATGCGCAACCAATAGAGACCGATCGCGAGCCACACCGAGGTCCAGGTCACGCCGCTCAAGAGCGCGCCGAAACACGCCAGATGGGCCAGTACGAAGGGGACGGCGGACGGATAGACGATGTCGCCTTCGTCATGGGGGGCGTCATTGCGGGTCAAGTTTGCCTCTGGAGTGTCGTTTCGCGAGCGTTGATCGGGTATGCTCATGACCGAGTCGCGCATCGGCCATGTCAACGAAACAGGACCGCGCGATCCCGCGCAAGTAGGCCGCTTGCCGCATGGGCAAAATCGGCTTGCAATCCGATATGCGCCTCGCCCGTCATCGAAGCGTCACGCTAGGATGGCTTCAACGTCGCAAGGGAGACTGATGTGGCCAGAATTGCGACCCGAACGAAAGCAAGGCGGATGAATATCGAACCTGCGAACATCACGGCCGTCGATTCCACGCCCGTAGCCGAAGGGTTTTCGCTCAGGCAGTCGCCGGCGCGCTTCATGAACCGCGAACTGTCCTGGCTCCAGTTCAACCGCCGGGTCATGGAAGAGGCCTCCAACCAGCACCATCCGCTGCTCGAGCAGCTGCGCTTCCTGTCGATCTCGGCAGCCAATCTCGATGAATTCTTCATGGTCCGCGTCTCCGGCCTGCGCGAGCAGCTCAAGGCCGGCGTCGTGACGAGGAGCCAGGACGGGCTGACCCCGGCCGAGCAGCTGGCGGAGCTCGGCAAGGCGGTCGTGGCACTGACCGACGACCAGCAGGCGCGCTGGGACAAGCTCAGGCATGATCTCCAGGACAACCGCATCCGCCTGCTCAAGCCCCGGGATATCGGCCCGCAGGAACGCGTCTGGCTCGAGGATTATTTCCTGCATTACGTCTTCCCGGTCCTGACGCCGCTGGCGATCGACCCGGCCCACCCGTTCCCCTTCATTCCCAATCTCGGTTTCACCCTGGCGCTGGCGCTGGAGCGCATGACCGACGGGCGCCAGCTCGACGCGCTGATCCGCGTGCCCATCAAGATGGATCGCTTCATCGAATTGCCCGATCTGGCGCGCGATGGCGTGCATCGCTTCATCACGCTGGAGGATGCGGTCTCGCTCTTCATCGGCAAGCTGTTCCCCGGCTATGACGTCAAGGGTACCGGCTCCTTCCGCGTCATCCGCGACTCCGACCTCGATATCGAGGAGGAGGCCGAGGACCTGGTGCGGGTCTTCGAGACGATGCTGAAGCAGCGCCGGCGCGGCGTCGTCATCCGGCTCGAGGTCAGCGTCGGCATGCCCGCGCATCTGCGCAAGCTGATCGTGCGCGAGCTGAAGGTCGATCACGACGAGATCGTCGACGTCGCCGGCATGATCGGCCTCAACGAACTCTCCCAGCTCGTCGGCGTCGATCGGCCGGACCTTAAGTTCAAGCCCTACAACGCGCGTTTCCCCGAGCGCATCCGCGAGCATGGCGGCGACTGCTTCGCCGCGATCCGCCAGAAGGACCTGATCGTCCACCACCCCTATGAGAGCTTCGACGTCGTCGTGCAGTTCCTGCAGCAGGCGGCGCGCGATCCCAGCGTGGTCGCGATCAAGCAGACGCTCTACCGGACGTCCTCGAACTCCCCGATCGTGCAGGCGCTGGCCGAAGCCGCCGAGGCCGGCAAGTCGGTGACCGCGCTGGTCGAGCTCAAGGCGCGTTTCGACGAGGAGGCCAATATCCGCTGGGCCAAGGACCTCGAGCGCGCTGGCGTCCAGGTCGTCTACGGCTTCATCGAGCTGAAGACGCATGCCAAGCTCTCGCTCGTGGTGCGCCGTGAGGCCGGCCAGCTCGTCAGCTACTGCCATATCGCGACCGGCAACTACCATCCTATCACGGCGCGCATCTACACCGACGTCTCCTTCTTCACGGCCGACCCGGTGATGTCGCAGGATGTCGCCCGCATCTTCAATTTCATCACCGGCTATGCCGAGCCGGCCGAGCTGGAGAAGATGTCGGTCTCGCCGGTGGGCCTGAAACAGCGCCTGCTCGACGACATCGCCGAGGAGGTCGCCCACGTCAAAGCCGGCCGCAAGGGAGCGATCTGGGGCAAGTGCAATTCGCTGGTCGACCCTGAGATCATCGACGCCCTCTATGATGCGAGCCAGGCGGGCGTCGAGATCGACTTCGTCGTGCGCGGCATCTGCTGCCTGCGGCCGGGCGTGCCCGGCCTCTCCGACAATATCCGCGTCAAGTCGATCGTCGGCCGCTTCCTCGAGCATACGCGCGTCTATGCTTTCGGCGCCGGCCATGGCATGCCGTCACCCAAGGCCAAGCTGTATATTTCCTCGGCCGATCTGATGCCGCGCAATCTCGACCGTCGTGTCGAGGCTCTGACGCCGATCCTGAACGCGACGGTGCACCAGCAATTGCTGGAGCAGATCATGCTTGCGAATTTTCTCGACAACGAACAGAGCTGGACGATCTTGCCCGATGGGGGCTCAGCCCGCATTGTCCCGGCGCCGAACGAAGAGCCGTTCAACGCGCATAAATACTTTATGACGAATCCGAGCCTGTCAGGACGTGGAAAATCACTCTCCAATTCAAGTCCCCGCTCCCTCTCCAGGCACGGCGGGAAAAAGCGCTGAAGTGGCGCAGGCTCCCGGCCGCCTGAGCCAGGGCGGCACTCTCGCCATCATCGACATCGGCTCGAACTCGGTCCGCCTCGTCGTCTATGAAAATCTGGCGCGGGCTCCCGCACAGGTCTTCAACGAGAAGGAGATGGCCGGGCTTGGCCGTCAGGTCGCGAGCACAGGCCGGCTCGCGGTCGACGCGATGGCGAAAGCGATCTCCGCGCTGGTCCGCTTCCGCATTCTCTGCGAGGCCATGCATGTCGGCTCGATCCGCGTCATCGCGACCGCTGCGGCGCGCTACGCCAGCAACGGGCCTGAATTCATCGCGCGGGCCGAGGAGGCGATCGGCCAGCCGATCGAGCTGATCTCGGGCGATCGCGAGGCGATCCTGTCCGGGCTCGGCGTCGTCTCCGGCTTCGACAATCCCGATGGCGTGGTCGGCGACCTCGGCGGCGGCAGCCTGGAGCTGATCAGCATTTCCGGCGGTGAGGTCGGCGAGGGCGCGAGCGTCCCGCTGGGCGGCCTTGCCTTGCTCGACCGTTCCAAGGGCTCGCTCAAGGCGGCCGAGAAGATCGTCAAGGACGAGCTCGACAAGCTGCCTCAGCTCGCCGCGATGAAGGGGCGCGACTTCTACGCCGTCGGCGGCACCTGGCGCGCGCTGGCGACCCTGCATCAGCGCCAGTCGCGCTATCCGCTCAACGTCATGCACGGCTACACCATTCCGGCTCGCGACATCGCCGATTTCGCCCGGCTGGTCGAACGGGCGGATGCGGTCGTGCTCGATGCGATCGATGCCGTCTCGTCGGCCCGCCGGCCCTTGCTCTCCTATGGCGCGCTGGTTCTGGACGAGCTGATCAAGCGCGGCAGGCCGCGCAGCGTCATCGTCTCCGCGCAGGGCGTGCGTGAAGGCCTCCTGCATGAGCAGCTGTCGCCGGAAGAGCGCGCGGCCGACCCGCTGCTGCGCTCGGCCAAGGACTACAACCACCTGCGCGCCCGCGATCCCCGCCATGCGGCCGAGCTGATCGCCTGGACGCGCACGATCATCGAAACGGCCGGCCTGTCAGAGGACGAACCGTCGCGCAGATTGATCGAATCGGTCTGCCTGCTCTCCGATATCGGCTGGCGCGCCCATCCCGATTATCGCGGCGAGCAGAGCATGAATGTCGTCGCCCACGCTTATTTCACCGGGGTCGATCATGTCGGCCGGGCCTTCCTCGCGCTGACGATCTTTCACCGCTATGCGGGGTTGAAGGCCTCGTCACCGGCCGCCATGGCGCTGCGGGGTCTGGTGCCGCCGCCGATCCTGGAGCGGGCACTGCTACTGGCGGCGATCTTCCGCGTCGCCTATCTGCTCTCGGCCGGCATGCCGGGCATTCTGGGGCGGCTGCCGGCGACCTGTGTCGATGGCCGGCTGATCCTGCGCTTCCCGGCCGATCTCTACCCGCTCGCCAGCGAGAGGGTCATCGGGCGGCTGAAGCAGCTGGCGCGGCTTCTGGGGCGCGATTACGAGATCGCGCGTCTCTGACCATTAGCGAGATGGAACCCGAGCCCTCACCCTGAGGAGCCGCGCAGCGGCGTCTCGAAGGGTGGTTCCTGAGTGGACTGGATCATCCTTCGAGACGCGAACTCCGTTCGCTCCTCAGGATGAGGGCTCGAAGGGGTAGTCGGTCGATCTCAGCCGACGATAACGCGACCTCGTGCGATCTTGAGGCTGAGCGTCCCGCTCTTGAGCGCAAGCGCCTTCTCGCCGAAGACCTCACGGCGCCAGCCCTGCAAAGCCGGCACCTCTGCGAGATCGTCCGAGGCGATCGCCTCCAGATCGTCCGAGGAGGCGATGATCTTCGGAGCGACGCGCTCGGCATCGGCGACGGCCTTGAGCAAGACCTTGAGCAGATCGAGCACTGCGCCATTGGCGGCGCGACCACGTTCCCGCTCCAGGCGCGGCAGGCCCTTGGGATCGAGCGCGAGCCCGCGTTCGATCGCCGCGAGCACCTCGCCCCCGGCGCGCGAGCGCTCGAAGCCGTTGGGTACGGAGCGCAGCTCGGCGAGCGCCTCGACCGAACGTGGCGCACGCTGGACGATATCCATCATGGCATCGTCCTTGAGAACGCGCTGGCGCGGCACGTCGCGCGTCTGCGCCTCGCGTTCGCGCCAGGCCGCGAGCTCCATCAATAGCGCGAGTTCCTTGGGCTTGCGGATGCGGCCCTTCAGGCGCTGCCAGGCATTCTCGGGCTTGACCTCATAGGTGCCCGGCGAATTCAGCACCGACATTTCTTCCGCGACCCAGGTCTCGCGACCGCTGGCCTTGATGTCGGCGTCGAGCGCCAGATAGATGTCGCGCAGATGCGTGACGTCGGACTCGGCGTAGACCAGCTGCGCCTCGCTGAGCGGGCGGCGCGACCAGTCGGTGAAGCGCGAGGATTTGTCGATGCGCGCCTTGGCGAGATCGTTGGCGAGCTGCTCGTAACCGACCGAGTCGCCATAGCCGCAGACCATGGCCGCGACCTGCGTGTCGAAGAGCGGCGTGGGGATCAGGCGGCCGATGATCCAGACGATCTCGAGATCCTGCCGAGCCGCATGGAACACCTTGACCACGGCCTCGTTGGCCATCAGCTCGAGGAACGGCGCGAGGTCGATCTCGGGCGCAAGCGGATCCACCAGCACGGCTTCGTCGGGCGAGGCAAGCTGGATCAGGCAGAGCTTGGGGTAATACGTCGTCTCCCGCAGGAACTCGGTATCGACCGTGACGAAAGGATGCATCGCCAGGCGCGCGCAGGCGTGGGCGAGATCCTGGGTGGTGGTGATGAGGCTCATGATCCGGGCTTAGCGGAGGAGGGGGGCAGACGTCGAGTCCACTCTGCGGTTATCGGCTGATGCCGCATTGGCTCCAGAGTTCGCCCTTGAAGGCCCCGCCGGCCGGGGCCGACCAGTGGCTCCTCTTTTCCGGGTGGTTGCTGCGGCGCGCGTGAATGGCGAAAACCCGCGCATAGCAATCAGGTTTCTCGTAGTGGCGGCTGTTTGCGATCCTCAGGCCGGCGCGATAGGCCGGCGATTGGGCCAGGGCCGGGCTGTAGCTCAGCATCGTCATCAACACGCAAAGGCCGGCTGCGGCAAAGCGTCGATCGGCTAACAGTTCTGCACGCACGCAGCATATCCTTCTGGCTGAGATCGCGGTTATCTGCACTTGATGCTACATATGCGCATGCGCTCTGTCCTGCGCATCCTTGACAAGCTGCCCGCCCGCGTGTGCTTACGCCCCAGTTCAAGGCCTTGCCGCAAGCGGGCCTATTCGCGTTTTCGAGAGACGTTTTCCGTGACCTTGCATCGCTACCGTTCCCACACCTGCGGCGCCCTTCGCGACAGCGACATCGGCAGCCAGGTCCGCATCTCCGGCTGGTGCCACCGCATCCGCGATCATGGCGGCGTGCTGTTCATCGATCTGCGCGATCATTACGGCGTGACCCAGGTGGTCATCGACCCGGATTCGCCGGCCTTCGCGAATGCGGAAGTGGTGCGCTCGGAATGGGTCGTGCGCATCGACGGCAAGGTCAAGGCCCGGCTCGAAGGCACCGAGAACGCCAACCTCGCCACCGGCGCGGTCGAGGTCTTCGCGACCGGCATCGAGGTGCTCGGCCCTGCCGCCGAGCTGCCGCTGCCGGTCTTCGGCGATCTCGAATATCCCGAGGACACACGGCTGAAATACCGCTTCCTCGATCTGCGCCGCGAAAAGCTGCACAACAACATCATGCTGCGCGGCAAGGTGATCGACTCGCTGCGGACGCGGATGAAGAATTCCGGCTTCTCCGAATTCCAGACGCCGATCCTGACGGCGTCCTCGCCGGAAGGCGCGCGCGACTTCCTGGTGCCGAGCCGCCTTCATCCCGGCAAGTTCTATGCGCTGCCGCAGGCGCCGCAGCAGTACAAGCAGCTGCTGATGATGGCGGGCTTCGACCGCTATTTCCAGATCGCGCCCTGCTTCCGCGACGAGGACCCGCGTGCCGATCGCCTGCCCGGCGAGTTCTATCAGCTCGACGTCGAGATGAGCTTCGTCGAGCAGGAGGACGTCTTCGCCACGATGGAGCCGGTCATCGCCGGTGTCTTCGAGGAGTTCGGCGGCGGCAAGTCCGTGACCAAGAACTGGCCGCGCATTCCTTACGCCGAGTCGATCCGCAAATACGGCTCCGACAAGCCGGACCTGCGCAACCCGCTGGTGATGCAGGACGTCTCCGAGCATTTCCGCGGCTCGGGCTTCAAGGTCTTCTCCCGCATCCTCGAAGACGAGAAGAACCGCGTCTGGGCCATTCCCGGCCCGAAGGGTGGCAGCCGCGCTTTCTGCGACAGGATGAACTCCTGGGCCCAGGGCGAGGGTCAGCCGGGGCTCGGCTATCTGATGATCAAGGAAGACGGCGAAGGGCAAGGGCCGATCGCCAACAATATCGGCCCCGAGCGCGTGGCCGCTATCGTCGCCCAGATGGGGCTGAAGGGCGGGGATGCCTGCTTCTTCGCCGCCGGCAACCCCGACAAGTTCTACAAATTCGCCGGTGCGGCCCGTAACAAGGTCGGGTCCGAGCTCGGCCTGATCGACGAGAACGCCTTCGCCTTCGCCTGGATCGTCGACTTCCCGATGTACGAGTACAACGAGGAGGACAAGCGGGTCGATTTCTCGCACAACCCGTTCTCGATGCCCCAGGGCGGGCTGGAATCGCTGAAGAACGACGATCCGCTGGCGATCAAGGCCTTCCAGTACGACATCGCCTGCAACGGCTATGAGCTGGCCTCCGGCGGCATCCGCAACCACCGCCCCGAAGCGATGGTGAAGGCCTTCGAGATCGCCGGCTATGGCGAGGAGACCGTGATCGAGCGCTTCGGCGGCATGTATCGCGCCTTCCAGTACGGCGCACCGCCCCATGGCGGCATGGCAGCCGGTGTCGACCGCATCATCATGCTCCTGGCCGGTGCTACGAACCTGCGTGAAGTCGCGCTGTTCCCCATGAACCAGCAGGCGGTCGATCTGCTGATGGGCGCGCCGTCCGAAGCCTCTCCCAAGCAGCTTCGCGAGGCGCATCTGCGCGTCAACGCGCCCGAGAAGAACGGCTGATCCAAGATGCCTGCCCTGCCTGCCTTGCCTGTCGCGCGGCTGCTTGCGCTCGCCTGCCTGCTTGCCTTCCCGCTCTCGGCCTGCGTTGCCGGCCAGGCCAATCCCAGCGCGGGCAGGGCGTCGGAGCTTGCGAGCCTGGTTTCGCGGTCGGTCGCCTGCAAGGCGGGCTATCCGCGCGCCAGCACGCTGGACCGTTTCATTGCGGCTGAGGTTGCGCGCGGCGCGACCCCCGAACAGGTCGCAGGCGCACGTTCGACCTATGTCACCGTGTCGGAAGCCGAGACGATCAATCAGGATATCCAGCCTCAGGCGTGCTTGCCGGAGGAGCGTGCGGCCGTGAAGGAGCGGATGTCACGCATCCGCGCCGGAAAGTTCGACGCGCTCTGATCCCGTGCCGTGATGTCCTCGCTGAAACTCTGCCTTGCCGCGCCGGTCCTGCTCGGCCTTGCCGCCTGCACGACGGTCGGCCCGCTGCCGGGCACACCGGAATACCTGGCCGCGCGGGTGTCACGCGCCTATGATTGCGGCCTGCGCGTCGACAGGGCACACATCATCGCCCGGCTCGACCAGCAGGAACGCCCGCGCTTCGTCAGCGCGAACGCCACCTTCGCCGTGAGCTCCTACAAGGCGCCGCGCTCCTGCGACGCATCGGAGCGCTCGAGCGTGCAGCGCGAGATCGGCGCTTTGGACAAGCGGTGATTTCCGCTTGCCTTGAAGCCGCCATCGCGGCCACAACCCCCTGATGCGGTTTGCCGAATCCATCACCGCCATCGTCGTCAGCTATGACAGTGCCGAGGTTCTTCCGGCCTGTCTCGACGCTCTTGCAGGCGAGGGGGTCCCGGCGCTTGTCGTCGACAATGCCAGCAGCGACGGCAGTGGCGAGATCGCCAGGGCGCGTGGTGCCGTGGTCATCGCCAACCTCCGAAATGAGGGTTATGGCCGCGCCAACAATCAGGGCGTTGCGGCCAGCACCACGCCCTATGTCCTGATCGTCAATCCCGATCTCGAATTGCGGCGGGGCGCGGCTGCCGCGCTGCTGGCGGCGGCCGAGCTCTATCCGGATGCCGGCATGCTCGCTCCCCGCATCATCGAGCCATCCGGCCGGGTTTTCCTGCAGCCACGCTCGCTGCTTTCACCCGCTCATCTCAATCGGGCCGGCGACATGGACATCCCCGAAGGCGATGCCTGCCTGCCGTTCCTGTCCGGCGCCTGCCTGCTCATCCGCCGGGAGGTGTTTCTCAAGCTCGGCGGCTTCGATCCGGCGATCTTCCTATTCTACGAAGATGACGATCTCTGCCGCCGCATGCGCGATTCCGGCCATGCTCTCGTGCATGTCGATGGAGCCGAGACCGGGCATGGCAGGGGGCGTTCGAGCGGCTCTTCCGCGAAGCGGCGCTTTCGGGCACGCTGGCACCTCGCCTGGTCGGAACGCTATGTCGCGCACAAATACGGCCTGCCTGTGCCCAGTGGGATAAAAACCATCGGAAATATCGCGAAATCAATTGGTTATGGCATTTTCCTGAATCAGGACAAGATGTTCGCCCATGCCGGTTCGGTCGCCGGGGCATGGGCATGGCAGCGCGGCGCGACGGCGCTTGCGCGCGAGCATCTGGAGACGGTTGCGTGACCCGCCCGCGCTTAGAGTGCTTCGCGGATGCGCTGGTCTGCGGGCGCAACAATTTTGGCCTGCTTCGGCTGGTCCTGGCGCTGGCGGTGGTGGTGTCGCATGCGTTCAGCGTCACCACTGGCCTGGTCGAAGACGAGCCCCTGTTCCAGAGCACCGGGTTCACGCTCGGCGAGCATGCCGTCAACGCCTTCTTCGCGATCTCGGGCTTTCTGGTGACGATGAGCTTCGTCCGCCGGGGCTGGCGCGACTATTCGCTGGCGCGCGTGCTCCGGATCGTGCCTGGCCTGGTCGCGGCGACGCTCGTCGTGGCCTTTCTGATCGGGGGGGCGATGACGCGCCTCGACCTGGCGTCATACCTCACCGATCCGCGACTCTGGCGCTTCATCCAGGGCACGTTGACGACCTTCAAGAGCGCTGCGGCGCTGCCGGGCGTCTTCGAGACGAATCCGCTCCAATTTCCGATGGGGACGGTCTGGACGCTGAAATACGAGACCTTCTGCTATCTCGGCGTGCTCGTCGCGGGCGTCGCAGGTCTGTTGCAGATGCGCAGGCTCGCGCTCGGAATCGGCTGTGTTCTGGTCGTTGCGGTCGTCCTGCGCGAGATCGCCGCGCCCCATGACGTCAAATGGGGGGAGACCGTGCTGCGCCTGCCTCTGATCTTTCTGTCCGGCAGCCTGATCTATCTCTGGCGAGACCGTGTGCCGCTTTCGCTGCCGGGGCTTGCCCTGCTGCTCGTCGTTCTCGCGGTGCTATCGCATACACCGCTCTACAAAGCTGCCCTCTATGTCGGAACGGCCTGGGGCATCCTTGTCCTGGCGATGGCGCCGTCATTGACCCGCTGGCATACGGAGCCGTCGGCCGACCTGTCCTACGGCGCTTATCTCTATGGCTGGCCGGTGCAGCAGATGCTGCATGCGCTGTTTCCGAGCCTTGGCGTGTTCATATTGCTGTGGCCGTCGCTGGCCGTAACCCTCGTTCTGGCGGCCTTGTCGTGGTTCCTGGTCGAGAAGCCGGCGCTGCGCCTCAAGCGGCGCTGGCTGCTCGGCCCTTGAGCGCGGCAACCAGCTCGTCGATCCGGTCCGACATCAGCAGCGGCAGCAAGGCCGTGATCGTCTCGGGCGCCTGGTCCCACCAGCGCGTCGCGAGCAATTCCGCGACCTGCGCCTCGCTGAAGCGCGACCGCACGACGCGCGCGGGATTCCCGGCCACGATCGCATAGGGCGGCACATCGCGCGTCACGACGGCGCGCGCCGCCACGACGGCGCCATGGCCGATGCTCACGCCCGACATCACCATGCTCTGCGAGGCCAGCCAGACGTCGTGGCCGATGGTGACATCGCCCCGGCTGGTATCGCTGCCGCTGACGCCCGCAGCCGCCAACCACAGGCGCGGCAGGGCCGGGAAGGGGTAGGTCGTTGCCCAGTCGAGCCGATGATTGCCGCCGAGCAGGATCTCGACGCCATCGGCGATCGAGCCGTAACGGCCGATCGTCAAGCGCGCGCCGCTCTCGGGGAAGCGTACCTTGGGCCGACCATAGGTGTAGCGACCGATCGCGATCTGCCCCGGACGCCGCGCAACCAGATGGGCCAGATGCAGCCGCGTCTGGTTGTCGGGGTTAAGGCGTCGCCGCAGCAACCCGCGCGCGACGTTCGGCAACCCTGCCCACCAGGCGATGAGAGCACCCGGGCGCCAGCTCTCATCCTCCGGCGAGAGCACGCCGCCTGCTTCACTCGGCATTGGCTTTGAGATCGATTTTGTCGAAGATCTCGGTCGGATCGGCGAGCGTGATGACGTCGGCAAGACCGAGACCGCTGGTCGATTTCGCACTGGCCTGGATGGTGAGGGTGCCGGGCTTGGCCGCGAAGCGCGACACGGCCGCCGTCAGCGCCTTGGCGGCGTCGGAAGGGCCGAGGATCGCGGCAAGGCCGAGGCTCGCCATCATCGCGAATTGCTGGCGCATCTCGTCGGGCTTGCGCTTGGCCTTGCGGGCCTCGTTGGCGATCAGCTTCTCGATCAGGCCGAAATTCTGCAGCCTGGCTTCGATCGTGCGTGCGGTTGCACCGAGCGCTGCGACCTGAGCCAGCGCGAGATCGCTCGAAAACAGGTCCTTGGTGACATTGCCGAGCGTGCCCGACGCGTCGAACTTGATCAGCCCAGCGCTGCCCAGCGAGATCGAGCGGATGGCGAGTTCGTTGCGCGCTGCCTCCCAGGCGAGATCGAGCTTGGCCGAGAGGTCGAGCGAGCGGATGCCCATGGCGATCAGGTCGGTCGCGGTGGGATTGCCCGCGCCTTCCGTAATCGGCGCGACGAGCTTGTCGATCGTCAGGGCGACGCTGGTGGGGATGCCGTTGAGCTGTTCGCCCGCCTGCAGCTCGAACGTGCCGAGCGCGACCTTGATCGGCTGGGTGCTTCCGGTCGCGGGCGGCGCATCGACGGAAAACCCGGTCATTCTGATCGTCCCGATGGTCGGGATGAACTTGCGGAAGTCGAGCGTATCGAAATCGGTGTCGGGCGTGGCGAGCGCTGCCTGCAGTTCGCGGATCACGGGGCCGAAGGAAAAGCCGGAATGGCTGATCGAATCGATCTGTCCCTTGGCGCCGCTGCCGGCGAATTGCAGCCCCTCGACGACGAAGCCGGATTTCGCCGGGGTGTCCTCGCCATAGGCGATCCGGGCGATCCGCATCTCGATCGCTTCGGTCTTAGCGCCGGGCTTGGCGCCGGGTTTGGGCGGCGCGACCATGTTGGCCACGAAGTCGCGCACTTCGCCGCTGCCATATTCGACCGTGTCGAACAGGGCGAGCAGCGACAGACCCAAGCGCCTCTGGATCTCGCGCTGCGCGGGATCGATCTTCGCGTCGGAGTCGTCGGTTTTTTTCTCCGCCTGCTCGAAAAAACTGACGATGCGAGACAACACCTCGCCCAGCGGCTCCGCGCCGACCCGGGCGGAAAAGCCGCGTCCGCTCGCCTTGCCGAGCGACATCTTGCCCGCTGCGCCCATGTCGAGCGTGTAGCCGTCCTGCTCGAACCGGCTGAACAGCGGCAGGGCCGGCTCGATGACGCCGGGGGCCGCCTTTTCCGTCATCACGCGCACGGTCTGCTTGAGATCGAGGGCCTCGAAGCTCGTGCGCTTGAGCTCGCCCTTCATCGCCCCGCTGGGAGCGCCTTCGACCGAGACGGTCGCGCTGGCCGACTCGCCTTGTCCGATCCTGCCGTCCCGAACATCCGAGAAGCGGATGTCGCGATAGACGGTCACCTGCTTCTGCGGGCCCAGCGTATGCTCGAATCTGAGTTCCGGCGCGCTGATTTCGGCAGCGTTCAGGCGGCCCATCCGCGCGACCGCGCTTTCGCCGGTATTGCCGTTGAACAGCGAAATGAAGGCCTCGCGCTCCAGCGGAGAACCCTTGACCATGATCTTGGGCGCCGCGATCACGATCTTGCCGAATTCGAATTTGAGATTGTCGATCTGAAAATCGGCTGCTGCGGCAGGCTGCGCAAGCGCGAAAATGACAGCGGCGAGGGCTGCGCCCGTATAGCGCATCGGCCGAGAGAGGCTCGGGCGAGAAGCACTCGGACGAGAAAGACTCGGAGCGGTCATTGTAGTCTCCTGTTTTGTGAAGCGGACCCTGCCGCAAGCAGACGGCGAAGGAAAGGCAAGCGCGCCGATCATCCAGACGAAAAACTTGACCGCGACAGCGCGATGGCCGGTATCTGTCGAAGATTCGCCATGGCCGCCTCGTAGCGATGGTGGCGCGACGTTGTCCCCGGGAGTTCGAGCCGATGCAGGCCACCAGACGTTTCCTTGCCGCCTGTATCGCCGTCGCGATGGTCGCATTCGCGCCCGCCGCGGTGTTCGCACAGGCTCAGCCAGCGCCGGCGGCATCTGCGGCCGGGCTGGAGTCGCTGGTGATCGTCAGCGGCGACAAGCGCCACGCCTTCCAGGTGGAGGTTATGCGCACGCCCGACCAGCGCGCGCGCGGCCTCATGCATCGCAACTACATGCCGGCCGATCGCGGCATGCTGTTCGATTTCGGCAGCACCGAACCGGTCGCGATGTGGATGCAGAACACCTATATTCCGCTCGACATGTTGTTCATCCGCGCCGACGGCACGATCGCCCGCATTGCCGAGCGCACCGAACCGCTCTCGACACGCACGATTCCCTCCGGCGAACCCGTGCTCTCGGTGCTCGAGATCAATGGCGGGGTCAGCAAGACGCTCGGCATCAAGGCCGGCGACAGGATCGAACACGTACTTTTCAAGCGTTGAGCGACAAAGACGCGGGCTTTCGCTTGCGGCGCAAGCCCGCGACGTGATAGCCAACCGCGACGTTGAAATGCCAGTCGGGGTATAGCGCAGCCCGGTAGCGCATCTGCTTTGGGAGCAGAGGGTCCCAGGTTCGAATCCTGGTGCCCCGACCATTTCAACCGCAATCCAGGGCCCGCATGAACGCGGGCCTTCAGGACATCTGGTGACGGCCGAGCGAGACTAATGACCGCACGCATCTATCGCCCCGCCCGCACGGCCATGCAGTCCGGCACTGCCAAGACGGATCGCTGGCTCCTCGAATATGAGGCCGAGCGGCCGCGCGAGATCGAGCCGCTGATGGGCTGGACCTCGTCGGGCGACATGAAGAGCCAGCTGAAGCTCTGGTTCGACACGCAAGAGGAGGCCGTCGCCTACGCGACGCGCAACGGCATTCCCTATCGCGTCGAGCAGCCGCACGAGCCCAGCCGCCGCACGATGGCCTATTCCGACAATTTCAAGTTTTCCCGCGTCGGCCAGTGGACGCATTGATATTCTTTTCAGGCGAGGGCGCTTAAGCCCTTGCTTACGGGCCCGTAGCTCAGATGGATAGAGCAGCAGCCTTCTAAGCTGCTGGTCGCTGGTTCGAATCCAGCCGGGCTCGCCATTCTATTCAATGAAGAATTTCCCGTCGGGGAGTTCTTCATTCTGACACTGCCCGCTGCTGGTCATTTTGACAATTGACCTCTGTCTGCTCCTGACGCCCGATGCTTTCGGGCGCCGTGACCTGCTTCATCGTTTTCTTGACGTAGCGGGGCAGCAGCTTCGCAGACTTTCGGGCGGACTGCGCGAGGATCTCGCGATCCGTCATGTCCGGCTCGCCGCCCTTGGTCAGGCCCCATGGCGGAGCGACGAGAACGACAGATCGTCAACGGCGCCGTGGGAGCAGGCGAGGGCCCTGCTGCGGCCTTTACCCGATGGCGCCCTGGTCGAAGCGCGCGGGTGAAGGAGGACGAGGCAGCCTAGCGAGGCCGACTACATCCAAACCCAGTGGCAGCGTCGGACTCTGCGTCCCCATCTGTCGATATGGACGCGGCAGACATGCCGACGGCGGACGTGCCGTCGATGGTGGCGATACCTGCGATTTCGATGATGCCAGTGGGGCGAGTTGCGATACTGCGCAAACTCGGCGGGCGCGTCGTCTGGAATCAACGCGGCATTTTCAACCGGGGCATCGGTGCAGGCCGCGGAAGCAAACGGGGCAGCGACTGCTCCGGAGGCCCCCAGCGCGACCCCAAAAGCCGGGAATCCAAGCATCGCAGCCAGAAATGATCGACGGTCCATTTTGACCTCCTCGTCTTTGACCTGCTCGTCCCCGCTAGCGGAGCTTAGCATTTGCCCACTAGGCTAGGAAGGCTGCCAGATTCGGACGTGACGTGGGTCGGACAATATTCGGACCGATTGGCGGCGTGGGCGAACCGCGTGGATACGGCCAGACGTTGCTTTCTCGTAGGGAACAGCGCTCACGGCCATGCCCTCCGCAAAATCAGCGACTGACGCAAAATCCGTATTTGAAGGCGCTGCAGCCTTTGATATTATTGCGGTGGGTGAGCAGCGCTCGCCCAACCAAGCACCGGCATTGCCCGGTGAAAACACGCCGGAGTCGTCCGGCGTAGGGGCGGCGCCAGCAGGCAACGCCGAGCGGCCGCCCCAGTCCCGCGCTTCGCCCAGAGGCATTCTGACGCGGGCGAATTCCCCAGCAGTCTCAATGCTGGGCAAAACCGGGAACATGTGAGAATAAGGCGGCGATCCACTCGATTCTCCGAGGAGCCCTAGCTGCTGGTCGCTGGTTCGATCCAGCCGGGCTCGCCATTTTTCTGCCGCAGGCGGCGGCGTTGCGCTTCGCCGTTGCGGCCGCCCCAGTCTTTTCAGGAAGAGCCATGAGCGACGTCAAGGACAGCAACGGCACCGCGCTGAACGACGGTGATTCCGTCACGCTGATCAAGGACCTCAAGGTCAAGGGCACCTCGGTCACCCTGAAGCGCGGCACGTTGATCAAGAACATCCGCCTGACCGGCGATGAAGAAGAGATCGAATGCAACGCCGACAAGGTGAAGGGCCTCGTCCTCAAGACGGCGTTTCTCAAGAAGGCGTGAGCGGACGGGCCTGGCGCCTCCTTATTCTTCACGCCCCCAACTGCGCAGCCGTTTGATGGCCGATGCCGGGTTTGTCGGCCTTCGCTGCCACAGGCTGTGCACGAGGCTGATCATGAAGAACAGCCCGAAGCTCGGCAGCGCGATGGCGAGCGGCGCTGTGACCAGCCCCATGGCGCAGCCGCCTGAATCTCCGACACCGCATTTCGGATCGAAAATCATCGCCGCGACCACCATGAGGATCGCGAGCAGCGGGCCGAGCAGAAGGCCGCACAGCCCGGCAGATAGTGCCTTCCACAGAATTCGCCCCATCAGAGCCCCCGAGAACGGGCGCGAGGCTAGCGCCGGCGCGCAGCCCTGTCACCGCGTCCGGCTTGCCGCGAGGCGCCGGGCGGCGTAAACCGCGCCGGCTGCAGTCCAAAGTGACGGCTCCGCCTTGATCGCGCCCGAAAGGCTGGTCATCCGGGCGTCGTTCCGCTTGGCCTTCGCAGGCTGCGCGGGGCCGGTCTCGCCGCTTATGGCTTCAAGACAGGCGCGACCCGGCGGTCGCGAGGATGGATCATGCTCTCGCTCACGCCCGCGCTCGACCGCCTGACGGCCATGGCCTCTGCCAGCCATGTCCGCGCCTGCGCCTTGCTGCTCCTGCTCTCGCTGGTCGCCTTCCTGCCGGGTTTCAGCACGTTGCAGCCGCTCGATCGCGACGAGCCGCGCTTTGCGCAGGCCAGCAAGCAGATGCTCGAGAGCGGCGATTTCGTCGACATCCGGTTCCAGGGCGAGGCGCGGCACAAGAAGCCGGTCGGCATCTACTGGCTGCAAAGCGCGACGGTAGCGGCCGGCCAGGCGCTCGGCGTGCCCGAGGCACGCACGCAGATCTGGCTTTACCGGCTGCCTTCGCTGGTCGGCGCGATCGCAACCGTGCTGCTGACTTATTGGGCACTGCTCGCCTTTGTCGGGCCGCGCCTTGCTCTGCTCGGCGGCGCGCTTATGGCGGCGGCCGTGCTGCTTGGCGTCGAGGCCCGCATCGCCAAGACCGATGCCGTGCTGGCCGCCTGCGCGGTTGCAACGATGGGGGCGCTGGCCCGCTGCTGGCTCGACTGGACGCGCTCGCTCGCCTTTGTGCCGAGTTCGCGCAACTGGCTGGTCTTCTGGGGGGCGACCGCCATTGCGCTCCTGATCAAGGGCCCGATCGTGCCCATGGTCTGGGGCCTCGCCATTATCGTGCTGAGCCTGAGCGAACGCTCCTTCCGCTGGCTGAAGCCGCTTCGCTTCGGCTGGGGTCTGCTGTTGTGCGTGGTTGTCGTGCTGCCCTGGTTCGTCGCGATCGCCTGGAAGACCGGCGGCAGCTTTTTTGCCGAAAGCGTCGGTCAGGACATGCTCGGCAAGGTCGCCGAAGGGCAGGAAAAGCACTGGGGTCCGCCGGGACTCTATCTGCTGATCTTCTTCGGCACCTATTGGCCGGCTGCGGCTTTCGCGGCGATGGCGGTGCCCTTCGCCTGGGTCCGGCGGCGCGAGCCGCAGATCCTGTTCCTGCTGGCCTGGATCGTGCCGTCCTGGATCGTCTTCGAGGCCGTGCCGACCAAGCTGCCGCACTATGTCCTGCCGCTCTATCCGGCAGTGACGGCGCTGCTGCTGCTCGCCGTGATCAATGGCGGCATCGACCGCTTCCGGCGCGGCGCGGTCGCCACGGCCGCGCTCGTCTTCCTCGTTCCGCTCGCGCTGGTGGCAGTCATCATCGGTGCGAACTGGTCGCTCGACAACACCCTGCCTTATCTCGCACTGCCCTTCCTGCTGGTGACGCTGTTCCTCGCCGGGACAGTGATCGGCGCGTTCCGGCGCAGCGATTTCGAAGGCGCGCTCTGGCGCTGCGTGCTGGCGAGCCTGTTCCTCAGCATTGGCGTCTACGGCTTTGCCGTGGAGAGCCTGCGCTCCCTCAAGCTCTCCCCCCGGCTTGCCGAGACGGTGCGCGCCGCCGGCTGCGCCAATCCAGCCGTGATGACGCTCGGCTATCGCGAACCGAGCCTCGTCTTCCTGACCGGCACCGACCTCGCCATGGCAACGACCGGCGCGGAAGCCGCCGCCTTCCTGAACCAGCCGGGCTGCCGCGTCGCCTTCGTCGAAAGCCGCTTCGCCGGCGATTTCCAGACGGCGATCGCTCAATCGGCGATCAAGCCCCGCCTGCTGACTACGATTCGCGGCTTCAACATCAATGGCGGACGAAAACTCGATATTGCCGTCTATGCACGCGAGTAGATGTTCGAGGCGCCGTTTTTCGCTGTAGCTTTTTGCCTCCAGGTTCTTGTCCCTGTATTTCTTGTCCCTGTTTTTCTTGCCCTGTTTGCCGCACTGACGCAGTTTGCGGGCCGCTTTTCCGGATGATGCTCTGTTGACCGAAACTCTTGTCCCCCCGCCGCTGCTCAGCGTCGTCGTGCCAGTCCGCAACGAGGTCGGCAATGTCGGCCCCCTGCTGGCCGATATCGAGACGGCCTGCGCTGGCATCGGCGCCTTCGAGGTGGTCTTCGTCAATGACGGCTCGACCGACGGCACGCCTGCTGCGCTCGCCGCGCTGGCCTCTAGCCGGCCATGGCTGCGGATCGTCACCCACGCGCAGTCCTGCGGCCAGAGCGCTGCCGTGCGCAGCGGCGTTCGCCATGCCCATGCGCCCGTCGTTGCAACGCTCGACGGAGACGGCCAGAACGACCCAGCGTTCCTGCCCAGGATGCTGGAGGCCTTGCAGGCGGCCGGGTTGCAGGCGGGGCTGGTCCAGGGCCAGCGGGTCGGGCGCAAGGATACCGGCTTCAAGAAGCTCCAGTCTCGCATCGCCAACGGCGTGCGCGGGCGCATCCTCAAGGATGGCACGCGTGACGCCGGCTGCGGGCTGAAGTGCTTCCGTCGCGAGGCCTATCTCGCTCTGCCCTATTTCGACGCGCTGCATCGCTTCATGCCGGCGCTGATGGTGCGCGAGGGCTACCGGGTGGTCCATGTCGACGTCCGTGACCGGCCGCGGCTGACGGGCGTCTCGAACTACGGCTTCTTCGACCGGCTCTGGGTCGGCATTGTCGACCTGGTCGGTGTCTGGTGGCTTATCCGGCGGCGCAAGCGCGTGCCGCAGATCGTATCGGAGACAAGGTGATGCTGATCGATCTTCAGCACAGGATCGGCGACTACTTCCACGACGTGTTCGTGAACAATCTCGACTGGTGGGTGCTGCTCGGCATCGTCGCGCAGGCGCTCTTCACCATGCGCTTCGTCGTGCAATGGCTGGCGAGCGAGAAAGCGAAGCGCTCGGTCGTGCCGATGACGTTCTGGTGGTTTTCCATCGGCGGCGGAATGCTCTTGCTGATCTACGCGCTCTATCGCCGCGATCCGGTCTTCATCATCGGACAGGGCTTCGGTGTATTCGTCTATCTTCGCAACCTGCAATTCGTCCTGAGAGCCAGGGCCCGCGGCGAGGATAGCAACGCCGGGCCCGGCTAGCGCATCTGGCTGAGAGCCGTTCTAAAATTCTACAGCCCTCATCCTGAGGGGCCATTTCGCTGGAAATGGCGTCTCGAAGGATGTTCCAGATGGATCGGGAGCCTCCTGAACCCTCCTTCGAGACGCCGCTTCGCGGCTCCTCAGGATGAGGGCTGAAGTATCAAACAGTCTCCGAAAATTGAGTGGCGGTTGTCGGACGACCCCACGCAAAACAAAGAACTGGACCATCGGACCGAATAGAACATACGGCCCGATGATCCAGAGGCGTTAGCTCGCAGCGCGCAACCGCGCGAAGCCGGCGTCCAGATCGGCCTTCAGGTCATCGAGATCCTCGAGCCCGATATGCAGCCGGATCGTCGGCCCCTTGAAGTCCGGCGTCGTTGCCGTGCGATAGGCCTTGCAGTCGAACGGCAGGACCAGGCTCTCATAGCCGCCCCAGGACGCGCCGATGCCAAACAGCGTCAACCCGTCCAGCATCGCGCCCACGGCCTTCATCGAAACCGGCGCGAGCTCGATGGCAAAGAGCGACGACGCACCGGTGAAGTCGCGCTTCCAGATCTCATGGCCGGGAGCGCCCGGCAGGGCCGGGTGCAGCACGCGGGCGACCTCGGGTCGCTCGCCGAGCCACTGCGCCATCTCGAGGCCGGCCGGCATCTGCTCCTTCAGGCGCAGCGCCATGGTGCGCATGCCGCGGAGGGTCAGGAAGGCGTCTTCCGGCGCGATGATCAGGCCAAGCTCGTGCCAGGCGCGGTTCAGGCTCTTGTAGAGCTCCGGTGTCCGGGCCGAGACGGTGCCGATCAGCACGTCGGAATGGCCGGCATAGTACTTCGTGCCGGCCTGCACGGAGATATCGACGCCGAATTTGTGGCTGTCGAAGAACAGCGGGGTCGCCCAGGTGTTGTCCATCAACACCAGCACGTCGCGCGCATGCGCCGCCGCGACGATCGCCGGGATGTCCTGCATCTCGAAGGTCTGCGAGCCCGGAGCCTCGGTCCAGACCGCCTTGGTGTTCGGCTTGAACAGCGTGGCGATATCGGCGCCGATCGCCGGGTCGTAATAGGTCGTCTCGATCCCCATCCGCTTCAGGAAGGTCTCGCAGAAGTTCCGCGTCGGCCGGTACACGCTGTCGGTCACCAGGACGTGGTCGCCCGACGAGAGCATCGCCAGGAAGGCCAGCGTGCAGGCCATCAGCCCTGAAGGCGTGACCACGACACCGGCACCGCCCTCGATCGTGTTTGCGGCCGCCAGCAAGGCGTCGATCGTCGGGTTGCCGTCGGTCCCGTAGGTATAGCGGGCCTTGCGAACCAGGAAGTCCTCGGTGTTCGGGTAGACCACCGTCGAACCGCGCACGATGGCCGGGTTGACGAAGCCGTAACTGTCGGTCGGGTCGCGTCCTGCGAGGTTCAGCCGGGTTTTCACGCGAAGGCGGGCAAATTCAGGTGGAGACAGCTTTTTCATGGAACCGGCAGGCAGGAGAGGGGGGCTTTGGTCAGGCTTGACCACCTTCGCAAACTCGCATGTGATGCATGCTATGGACAAGGGCGTTACTGATGGCCACCGGTTGCTTGACGCTCATGTATAGCTCTGGCAATCGCATCCGAGGGGATGTCGCTTAATTAATGAGCATGCGCGCGGGGCCTTCACAACCGCTGGCGACTGAACCAACGACGGACTGCCGGCTGCGGCCAGGTAGAAGATTTCAATGGGAGAGATATCGATGAAAAAGTTCATGACAGCCGCGCTAGCAGGGCTCGGATTCGCGATCACCGCGACCGCAGTCTCGGCGCAGGCGCCCGCCACGCTGGCTCAGGTCAAGCAGCGCGGCATGCTCAACTGCGGTTCGAACACCGGCCTCGCCGGCTTCGGCGTGCCCGATGCGCAGGGCAATTGGGGCGGTCTCGACGTCGAGTTCTGCCGCGCGATCGCCGCGGCGATCTTCAACGACCCGACCAAGATCAAGTTCATTCCGCTCTCCGCGAAGGACCGTTTCACGGCCCTGCAGTCGGGCGAAGTCGATGTCCTCGTCCGCAACTCGACCTGGACGATGACGCGCGATGCCTCGCTCGGCCTGCTCTTCACCGGCGTGAACTATTATGACGGCCAGGGCTTCATGGTCCGCAAGAAGCTCGGCGTCACCTCGGCGCTGCAGCTTTCGGGCGCCTCGGTCTGCACGCAGCAGGGCACGACGACCGAGCTCAACCTCGCCGACTATTTCCGCGCCAACAACCTGAAATACGAGGTCGTTGCTTTCGCGTCTTCGGACGAGACGGTGAAGGCCTATGACGCCGGCCGTTGCGATGCCTTCACGACGGACGCCTCGGGCCTCTATTCCGAGCGCCTGAAGCTGACCGCTCCCGACGAGCATATCGTCCTGCCGGAAATCATCTCCAAGGAGCCGCTTGGCCCGTCGGTCCGCAACAACGATCCGCAATGGTTCAACCTGGTGAAATGGGTGCATTTCGCCATGCTGAACGCCGAGGAACTCGGTGTCACCAAGGCGAATGTCGATGAGCAGCTGAAGTCGACGAACCCCGAGGTCAAGCGCCTGCTTGGCACCGAGGGCAAGTTCGGCGAGACGGTCGGCCTGACCACCGACTGGGTCGTGCGCATCGTCAAGCACATTGGAAATTACGGCGAATCCTTCGAGCGCAATGTCGGTCAGGGCTCGCTGCTGAAGATCGCGCGCGGCCAGAACGCGCTCTGGACCAAGGGCGGATTGCAGTACGCCGCTCCGGTTCGCTAGGGCATTGGAACGGGCGCCGGCGATGCCGGCGCCCGTTCTCTTTTGCATCGCATTTGCAGGCTGAAGATACAGCCGAAAGGAGGATAACCGGGCCCGGGGGCTTGGTCTGGGACTTGCAAGGTAACCGAGAACGGGGAGGAACCCGTTCCGCCAACAGGGGATACGAGCATGAAGAAATTTTTGGCAGCAGCGATCGTCGCTGCCGCAACGAGCATCTGTATCGGCGGTGCGCAGGCACAGACCGGGCTGCTCGCACAAATCAAGACCAAGGGTGTCCTGACCTGCGGTGTCGGCCCGGGCCTCGCCGGCTTCGGCATTCCCGATGCACAGGGCGCGTGGAGCGGCCTCGACGTCGATCTCTGCCGGGCGATTTCCGCCGCCATTTTCAATGACCCGAACAAGGTCAAATATATCCCGCTTTCGTCGAAGGATCGTTTCACTGCGCTCCAGTCGGGCGAAGTCGATCTCTTGTCCCGCAACACCACCTGGACGATGTCGCGCGATACCTCGCTCGGCCTCAACTTCGCGGGCATCAACTATTATGACGGCCAGGGCTTCCTCGTCCGCAAGAAGCTCGGCGTCGATTCCGCGCTGAAGCTGGCTGGCGCGTCGGTCTGCACGCAGCAGGGCACGACGACCGAGCTCAACCTCGCCGATTTCTTCCGGGCCAATAAGCTGAAATACGAGGTCGTCGCCTTCGCCTCGGCCGATGAAACCATCAAGGCCTATGAGTCGGGCCGTTGCGATGCCTTCACCACCGACGCCTCGGGTCTCTATGCCGAGCGCCTGAAGCTTTCGGTGCCGGCCGACCATATCGTCCTGCCTGAGATCATCTCCAAGGAGCCGCTTGGACCGGCTGTCCGCCATGGCGACGACAACTGGCTCGATATCGTCAAATGGACCCATAACGCCATGCTGAACGCCGAGGAACTCGGCGTGACCAAGGCCAATATCGACGAGATGCTGAAATCCGATAATCCGGAGATCAAGCGGCTGGTCGGAACCGAGGGCAAGTTCGGCGAGGCCGTCGGCCTGACCACGGACTGGGCCTATCGGATCGTCAAGCATGTCGGGAACTACGGCGAATCCTTCGAGAAGAATGTCGGCCAGGGCTCGCTGTTGAAGATCGCTCGCGGCCAGAACGCGCTCTGGACCAAGGGCGGGCTGCAATACGCCCCCCCGATCCGCTGATCTGACGGTGCCGCGCGGTGTAAAGCCGCGCGGCACGCTCATATTGAACGAACGGCAACGGACAACAGCACGACCGTCGGCGGCCTCAAAGCCCGTCTCCGGATCGCCGGCCGCAACAAGCGACGAAGAGGGCGTAAACAGGTGTCGACCATACCGACCGAGACCGTTTCTAGCGGAAAAGCCTCGCTATTCTACGATCCAAGGATCAGAGGCTACGTCTATCAGTTTGCGCTGCTGGCTATCGTCGGCTTCCTGATTTATTCGGCCGCATCCAACGCGATCGAGAACCTGCGCGCGCAGAAGATCGCCTCGGGCTTCGGCTTCTGGCACAATGCGGCCGGCTTCGACGTCAACCAGAAGCTGATCCCCTTCAGCGCGTCGGGCAGCACTTATGGCCAGGCTTTCTATGTCGGCCTGCTCAATACGCTGCTGGTCGCGGCCATCGGTATCGTGCTGTCGACGTTTCTTGGCTTCTTCGTGGGCGTCTCCCGCCTGTCGAGCAACTGGGTGCTGTCCAAGCTGGCGATGATCTATGTCGAGGTCATCCGCAACCTGCCGCTGCTGCTGCAATTGTTCTTCTGGTACAATGCGGTGCTCAAGCCCTTGCCCGATGCGCGCAACTCGATCGCGCTTCCGTTCAACATCTTCCTGAACAACCGCGGCCTGATCCTGCCGAACCCGCAATTCGCGCCGGCCTTCGAGGCGGTGGTCATTGCGTTCTTCCTCGCGATCGTGGCTGCGATCGCCTTCTATATCTGGTCGAAGAAGCAGCAGGAGCGCACGGGCACGCAATATCCGAACGGCCTGATCTCGCTCGCGCTGATTCTCGGCGTGCCGCTCCTGACCTATTACGCCGCGGGGCAGCCGCTCTCCTTCGATCTGCCGCAGCAGGGGCGCTTCAACCTCACTGGTGGCCTACAGATCTTCCCTGAATTCGTGGCGCTGCTGATCGGCCTGACGACCTATACGGCGGGCTTCATCGCCGAGGTGGTCCGAGCCGGTATCCTCGCGGTCTCCAAGGGGCAGACGGAAGCCGCCAACGCGCTTGGACTGCGCGCCGGCCCGACGCTGAAGCTCGTGGTGATCCCGCAGGCGATGCGCGTGATCATTCCGCCGCTGACCTCGAACTACCTGAACCTGACCAAGAATTCGTCGCTGGCGGTGGCGATCGGCTATCCGGACCTCGTCCAGGTCTTCACCGGAACCGTTCTGAACCAGACCGGCCAGGCCGTCGAGGTCGTCGCCATCACAATGGCGGTCTATCTGACGATCTCGCTCGTCACGTCGTTCATCATGAACATCTACAACAAGCGCATGGCGCTGGTGGAACGGTGAGGGCGCCACGATGACCGATGCAACCACCGAGAACGCACCATTCGCCTTCGTCCGGCGCGAGCAGCTTGAGCAACAGGCGGCGCCGCTTTCTGTCGCGGGTCCCATCGCCTGGGTCCGGGCCAACCTGTTTTCCAGTCCGATCAACTCGCTGATGACGCTGGTCTGCGTCTATATCGTCGTGACCAGCGTGCCCGAGCTGATCCGCTTCTATTTCCTCGATGCGGTCTGGACCGGTACGAACCGCGACGCGTGCCTCGCAGACAAGGTCGGCCGTCCCGTGGGCGCCTGCTGGGCCTATGTCGGCGATCGCCTGCAATACTTCATCTACGGCTCCTATCCGGTGCCGCAGCGCTGGCGCGTCAACATCGTCTTCGCGATGTTTGCGCTCGGCGTCGTCTGGATGCTCTGGGACAAGGCGCCGCTGAAGAAGGTCGGAGCCTTCTTCTTCTTCGTCATGCTGCCGATCAGCGCCTATCTGCTGTTGCTGGGTGGCAACGGGGCCGAGAGCTTCCTGCGTTTCCTGATCCTGCTCACCTTCGCACTGGCGGTGCTTTACCTGGTGCTGTCCTTCGTGCCGACCCTGGCGCGGTTCTGGGTCGGCCCGGCGCTGCTGGCCGTCGAGGTCGCCGCGCCGCCCTGGCAGCGCTTCTACAGGCCCAAGCGCCTGATCCTGATGTCGATGGTGGTCTTCGGCATCATCGCCATGCTGGCGAGCACGGCCGGCCTGCCACGCGTCGACACCGGCCTCTGGGGCGGCATGATGGTGACCTTCCTGATTGCGGCGGTCGGCATCGTGTTCTCGCTGCCGCTCGGCGTGATGCTTGCTCTCGGCAGACGTTCGCGGTTGCCGGTGATCCAGCTGCTCTCGGTGATCTTCATCGAGCTCGTGCGCGGCGTGCCGCTGATCACGGTGCTGTTCATGGCAAACACCATGCTGCCGCTGTTCGTGCCGCAGGAGTATTCGCCTGACCGCCTGCTGCGCCCGCTCATCGGCGTCGCGCTGTTTGCCGCCGCCTATATGGCGGAGGTCATCCGTGGCGGTCTGCAGGCTATTCCGAAGGGCCAGTACGAGGGCGCGATGTCGCTGGGCCTGGGCTACTGGCAGATGATGCGGCTGATCATCCTGCCGCAGGCGCTGCGCATCGTCATTCCCGGCATCGTCAATACCTTCATCGGGTTGTTTAAGGATACGACGCTCGTCACGATCGTCGGCATCTTCGACTTCCTGCGCACCATCGAAGCCACCCTGGTCGATCCGACCTGGGCGACGCCGACCACGCGCGCGACGGGTTACGCCTTCGCCGC
>NZ_FNUY01000020.1:7500-66172 GCF_900108245.1 Allobosea lathyri | reverse complement strand
CGATGACGACGATATAGGGCAAGGGCTCGAGGTCCATGACCTCTTCCTCGTAGATTGCCTCGCCGGAATGCTTGTCGAAGCCGGTCTGGACCGTGCGGGTGATGACCTCGCCGGCGGCCTTGGCCTCGCCGACGCGGGCATTGAAGCCGTCGATGTTGCGCACCGCGACCTTCGACATCTTCTTGTAGCGTTCCTCCATCTCGCGCACCGCCCATTTCAGCGCCACGACCGCCTTCTTCGGGTCGGTGACGACGGGGGTGAGCAGATGCGGGATGCCGTCATAGACGGAGAGTTCGAGCATTTTCGGATCGACCATGATCAGCCGGCACTGCTCGGGCTTGAGCCGGTAGAGCAGCGACAGGATCATGGTGTTGATCGCGACCGATTTGCCCGAGCCGGTGGTGCCGGCGACCAAGAGATGCGGCATCTTGGCGAGATCGACGATCACCGGCTCGCCGCCGATGGTCTTGCCGAGGCACAAGGCGAGCTTGTGCTTGGTCGAATCGAAATCCTGGCTCGCCAGCAATTCGCGCAGGAAGACCGTCTCGCGCTTGGCATTGGGCAGTTCGACGCCCATGGCGTTCTTGCCCTGGACCACGGCGACGCGGGCCGAGATCGCGCTCATCGAGCGGGCGATGTCGTCGGCCAGGGAGATCACGCGGGAGGACTTCGTCCCGGGCGCCGGCTCGAGCTCGTATAGGGTCACCACCGGACCGGGGCGAACCTGGGTGATTTCGCCGCGCACGCCGAAATCCTCGAGCACGCCTTCGAGCAGCGTGGCGTTCTGCTCGAGTGCGTCGGTCGAGACGGTGCTGACCGGCAGCTTCTTCGGCTCGGCCAGATAGGTCAGCGGCGGCAGCTCGAACTGGTCCCGGTCGAGCAGCGAGGGCTGGGCCTCGCGCTGGATGCGCTTGCCGGGCTTGGGCGCGACGGGCGGAGCGGTGACGCGGGGTGCGTTGAGATCGCGCAGGTCCTGCGGCTGGTCGTCGTCATCGAAAGGCTCGTCGAAGGCAGGCGACTGCGGGGCGACGCGTGAGGCCGGCAGCGGCTCGGGCTGGAAGGCCGGCATCGGCTTGCGCGCGGGCGCGTCGCGCACCGGAGAATCGACGAATTGCGGCTCGCGGCGCACGCGGCCGGTGCTTTCGCGCGGAACGCCTGGCCCGGCATTGACGAGCGGGTCGGGCGCCTGGGGCAGGCGGCGCAGGATCATGCCCCGCAGAGCCATCGCGCCATGGGCGAGCCAACCGATCAGGATGACCGCGATACCGGGTTCGTCGTCACGGCGGTCCTCGCTTTCCGCCCAGGATTCGTCCGCATCATCGGTTTCCGTGATCGGGTCCTCGTCGGTGACGAAGCCGAAGCCGGCAGCAGCCGTCACAGCGAGGATCGCGATGCCCGCATAGAGGAAGCCGACAAGGCCGCCCAGCGCGTTGCCGGCGATGCCGGCGAGATTGCGGGTGCCGAACAGCAGCCCGTCGCCGATGACGCCGCCCATGCCGGTGGGCAGCGGCCAGCGCGGGGTGGCCGGAAGGGCGCTGGCGACGGCCGCCGTGGCGGCGACGCCGACGACCCAGAGGCCGAGCTTCAGGGCACCGCGATCGAAAAGATGAAAGCGCACAAGCCTGAGCGACCAGATGATCGGCGGAAACAGGATCGCGATGACACCAAGCCCGATCAACTGCATCAGCAGGTCGGCGACCATGGCGCCGGGCCGGCCAAGCCAGTTCTTCACCGCGCCGCTCGTGGCATTGTTGATGCTGGGATCGTCGACCGACCAGGTCGCGAGCGACAAGGCGATCGCCGCCATCAGCGCCAGCAGTGCCAGCCCGAAGATCTCGGTGGCGCGACGTGACAGGAACTCCCGCACCGGATCGGGCAGGCGGTCCATGAGCGATGAGGAACGTCGGATCGTGCGCATGCGGGGTCGGCCGTCATCCTGGGACTTCGGGCCGTTATTTCGGCCTTCTCGATCACGTTAGGAAGGCGAGGTTAAGACCCGCTTAACCTTGCCAGCTGTGGACCGCCTATCGTCGGCCAAAGCCGACGGCACAACAAAAATCCCCGGCGGTTGCCCGCCGGGGATTGTTTCACGTGAGTCGCTGTCGCCCGGCAGATCAGGCGTGATAGGCGCGCTCGCCATGCTCGGCGATATCGAGGCCTTCGCGTTCCTGATCGGGAGCGACGCGCAGGCCGACGACCACGTCGACGATCTTGTAGAGGATCAGCGATCCGACGCCGCTGAAGACCAGCGTGAACAGCACCGCCTTGAGCTGGGACATGAAGGCCGGGCCCATCTCATAGGCCGCCGTCACGAGCTCGCCCGGCTTGGTGGTGTAGTCGGGGATGCCGGCGCCGCCGAGCGCTCCGTTGACCAGGATGCCGGTGGCCAGCGCGCCGATGATGCCGCCGATGCAGTGGATGCCGAAGACGTCGAGCGAGTCGTCATAGCCGAGCGCGTTCTTCACGGTCGAGCAGAAGACGAAGCAGACGACGCCGGAGATCAGGCCAAGCACAATGCAGCCCATCGGGCCGGCAAAGCCCGCGGCCGGGGTGACGGCAACGAGACCGGCCACCGCGCCCGAGACCATGCCGAGCATCGAGGGCTTGCCCTTGACCGCCCATTCGACGAACAGCCAGGCGACGCCCGCCGCGGCAGTGGCGACGAAGGTGTTGATCATGGCGAGCGCGGCCGTGCCGTTGGCTTCCAGGTTGGAGCCGGCATTGAAGCCGAACCAGCCGACCCAGAGCAGCGCGCCGCCGATCAGGGTCATCGTCAGCGAGTGGGGAGCCATCAGCTCCTTGCCATAGCCGATGCGCTTGCCGAGCAGGATACAGCCGACGAGGCCGGCGATGCCCGCGTTGATGTGCACGACCGTGCCGCCGGCGAAATCGAGCGCACCCCATTTGAAGAGCATGCCGGCGTCCGCGTTGACCGCATCGAGCGCGGCCTGAGCGGCGGCCTTGCCGTCCGCGGGCGCTTCGGCCAGGGCCTTGGCGGCATTGCCGACGAGGTCAGGCCCGCCCCAGTACCAGACCATGTGGGCCATCGGGAAATAGATGAAAGTGACCCAGAGCACGGTGAACAGCAGCAGCGCCGAGAACTTCATGCGCTCGGCGAAGGCGCCGACGATGAGGGCCGGCGTGATGCAGGCGAAGGTCATCTGGAAGCAGATATAGACGAATTCCGGGATGACGACGCCGTTGGAGAAGGTCGCGGCCACGGTCGTCGCATCGACGCCACGCAGGAACGCCTTCGAGAAGCCGCCGACGAAGTCGTTCAGGCCGCCGCCATTGGTGAAGGCGAGCGAGTAACCGAAGATCACCCACATCAGCGAGACGATGCAGACGATGGCGAAGACCTGGGTCAGCACGGAGAGCATGTTCTTGCTGCGGACGAGACCGCCATAGAACAGGGCCAGGCCCGGGATGGTCATGAGCAGGACAAGGATTGTCGAGCTCATCATGAAGGCGACGTCGCCCTTGTTGGGCACGGGGGCCGGCGGTGTGGCGGGGGCCTGCGCGAGCGCGGTGCCGGCGGCGGCGAGCGCCAGCCCGACAAGCCCGGCCCGGCTAAGGGTCTTGAAATTCATCTGCGGAAACTCCTGGCGGTAAAATCGGGGCTCAGAGGGCGTCGCTGTCGGTCTCGCCGGTGCGGATGCGGACAGCTTTTTCGATCGACGAGACGAAGATCTTGCCGTCGCCGATCTGGCCGGTGCGGGCGGCGGCTGTAATCGCCTCGATCACTTTGCCGACGAGCTCGTCGGAGACGGCCACCTCGATCTTGATCTTCGGCAGGAAGCTAACGGCATACTCGGCGCCACGGTAGATCTCCGTATGGCCCTTCTGCCGGCCATAGCCCTTCACTTCGGTCACGGTCAGGCCGTGCACGCCGATGGCGGTGAGCCCGTCGCGCACCTCCTCCAGCTTGAACGGCTTGATGATAGCCATCACGATTTTCATTGCAGGGTTTCCCCGTTTACGCCGCCTGGAAGTCAGCCCCGGCGAACTTGTTGCGTTCGCGCGCCCTGCGAGGTCGCAGCGCGTCGTGGGTTGCAATTCAAGGCGCGTGCCAACTGCCCCGCGCTGCATCGCAGCGGGGATGTGACGAATCAGGCTGCGGAAACAGAGGAGGTGGGCAGTCTATGCCACTGAAATAGGCATCTGCCGAATTATTGGACTTATGCCCGCAAAGTGCTCAGGCGATGTCAGGGCGCGGGCGGATCA
Source organism: Allobosea lathyri (assembly GCF_900108245.1). Taxonomy (GTDB): domain Bacteria; phylum Pseudomonadota; class Alphaproteobacteria; order Rhizobiales; family Beijerinckiaceae; genus Allobosea; species Allobosea lathyri. The sequence goes on along the minus strand of NZ_FNUY01000020.1, from coordinate 61,948 downwards.
AGCCCTCCTGCGCGACGGAGGCGACGAGCCGGCCCTGCCTGTCGAAGACGAGGCCACGCGAGAAGCCGCGCGCACCCGAGGTCGATGGGCTGTCCTGTGCGTAGAGCAGCCATTCGTCGGCGCGGAACGGCCGATGGAACCAGAGCGCGTGGTCGAGGCTCGCCCCCTGGATCTTCTGGTCGAAGACGGTCGTGCCATGCGCGATCAGGCTGGAATCGAGCAGCATCAGGTCCGAGGCGTAGGCGAGTACGCTGCGGTGGATCGCCGGGTCGTCGGGCAAGGGATGCATCGCCTTGATCCAGACGTTGAACTTCGGCTCCATCTTGCCGCCGGTGGCGTAACGCGCCAGCTCGACCGGCCGGACCTCGATCGGCCTTTCGCGCTCGTAATAGGCGCGGACGGCCTTGGGCATATGCGGCAGCACGCTGCGCTTCATTTCCTCTCTATCGGGAAGCTCCTCGGGCATCGGCACGGCCGGCATCGGCATCTGGTGCTCGTAGCCGGGTTCCTCGATCTGGAAGGAGGCCGACATGGCGAAAATCGCCTCGCCCTTCTGGATTGCGAGAACCCGCCGCGTGGTGAAGGACCGGCCGTCGCGCAGGCGGTCGACTTCGTAGACGATCGGGATTTCGGGATCGCCCGGCAGCAGGAAATAGGCATGCAGCGAATGCGGCTGACGGTCTTCGACCGTCTTGCAGGCGGCGTAGAGGGCCTGGCCGATGACCTGCCCGCCGAAGACGCGCGGCCAGCCGATCTGGGGGCTGCGACCGCGGAACAGATTGCGTTCGAGCGGCTCGAGGTCGAGGATCGACATCAGGGAGTCGCTGATCTGTGACATGCTCTGCTCTGCTGAGGCGGGTTGAAGGGTGGAGCGGCTTGACGGGCCGGCCGGCGGCTCGCAGAGGATGGCCGGTCGTTTCGCATCAGCACCGACGCGTCCCGCGCCGTCAAGCTGACGGTGCAGCAGGAGTGGCCTCCGTCGATCCGTGTCGGAGGTCCGGTCGATGTCGGAACTTGGAGAAGCATGATGGCTGTAGAAACCAAGGCATCCGGCGATCGCATCGTGATCGCGGGAGGGGGGATTGCCGGGCTCTCCTTGGCGCTGGCCCTGAAACAGGCGCTGGGCACCGCATTCTCGGTCGTTCTTGCCGATCCGGCGCTGGCAACGCCTGTTCGCAACGACAATCGCGCCTATGCCGTTGCTGCCGCCGCACAGGCGATGCTGCAGGCACTCGGCATCTGGGAGGCTGTCGCGGCGACAGCGCAGCCGATGACGGAAATGATCGTCTCGGACAGCCGCAATGGCGACGCCGTCCGCCCGGTCTTCCTGACTTTCGACGGCGAGGTCGAACCGGGCCAGCCCTTTGCCCATATGGTCGAGAACCGCGCTTTGCTGACGGCCCTGCTCGAAGCCGCCACTGCGGCCGACGTCGAGTTCAGGCGGGAGGGTGTGCGCCGCTTCGAGAGTGATGATGCGGGTATCGAACTCACTCTATCGGGTGGCGAGAAGTTACATGCGACCTTGTTGGTAGCGGCCGATGGTGCGCGCTCGAAGCTGCGTGAACTTGCGGGTATCGGCTGGGTCGGCTGGGGTTACGGCCAATCGGGGCTGGTCGCGACGCTCAGCCACGAGCGCCCGCATGGCGGCCGCGCGGTCGAGCATTTCCTGCCATCGGGGCCTTTCGCCATCCTGCCCTTGACAGATGGCGGCAAGCTCGGACACCGCTCGTCGATCGTCTGGACGCAAGCCAGCGAGGATGTTCCGGCGCTGCTATCGCTTGATGAGGCCGACATGCTCGCCGAGATCGAGCAGCGTTTCGGTTTGGAACTGGGCGAGATCGCGCTGGAAAGCGCTGTTAGGTCGCATCCGCTGGGCTTCGGCGTGGCGCGACGCTTCGTCGGCGAGCGGCTGGCGCTGCTGGGCGACGCCGCCCATGTGATCCACCCGATCGCCGGACAGGGGCTCAATCTCGGGCTGAAGGATGTCGCGGCACTGGCCGAGACCATCGTGGACGCTGCTCGCCTGGGGCTCGATCCCGGCACGCTCGACGTGCTCGAAGGCTATGAGCGCGCCCGGCGCTTCGACACGGTGGCGATGGGCGCCGTTACGGACGGGCTCAACCGCCTGTTCTCCAATGACGTCACGCCGGTCCGGCTCGCGCGCGATCTCGGCCTGGGGCTGGTCGACCGCCTGCCGGGGCTGAAGCGCTTCTTTATCCGCGAGGCGGCGGGGCTGACGGGCGCGACGCCGCGATTGCTGAAGGGCGAGGCGCTGTAGTTTCAAGCGTCATGGTCGGGCTTGACCCGACCATCTCTCGCGGACGGAAGTGCCATTGCCCGCGCTTTTTCCGGGAAAGGATTCTCGGGTCTGTGCTTCGCTCCGCCCCGGGAATGACGGCTTCCTTCACCCTTCCAGCTGCCGCGCCTCTTCCGGCAGCATGATCGGGATGCCGTCGCGGATCGGATAGGCGAGCTTGGCCGCCTTGCTGATCAGTTCCTGCCTGGCGGCATCATATTCCAGCGTGCTCTTGGTCAGCGGACAGACCAGAATCTCGAGCAGTTTGGGATCGATCCGTGTCGTGGGTTCGGTTTCGGTCATGATCTCGTTTCCGATTCAGATGTGCTTGCGCGGCAGATCGGCAAGCATGCCGGCCGCTACCATCAGCTTGGGCAGCGAGAGGCCCGACGTGGCGATGGCCTGGACGGTGTTGCGGGTCCGCTCGGCCTCGGCTCCGCGTTCGCCGAGCCAGCTTTCGAGCGTGCCGGCGCCATTGGTGCCCGAAGCGATCTCCTGCGTCAGGCCGGAATGGGCGTCGTCAAGGGTCTCGACCGCGCGCTCGCGGGCAAGGCGCTCATAGTCGTCCGTGGCCGGCACGGCGGCGGCCGAACCACCGAGATTGGACAGGCCGAAGACCGAATCGACTCCGAAATGAATCCGCGCGACGTCGGTGATGCTGCGTCCTGTCCGCTCGGCGATATCGACGATATCGGTCGCCTCAGCCAGAGCCGGCAGGCTGGCGACACGGGCTGCAAGCACGTCGGGCACTCCCTCCGAGACGAGAACGGCGATGCGAGCGAGACGCGCTTGCGCCGCGGCCTCGGGCAGCAGGCTGTCCAGCCCCTCCGCCAATTCCGCGACGCCCTTGGCATAATGCGCGACGGTCTGCTCGATCGAACCGGGCTTTGCTACCCCGCGACGCAGGAACCAGCTCATCCGGTCGGAGACGAGCGCCTGTGCCGCGCCATAGAGGCCGAGCTGCGTCCTGCCGGGCACCTTTGCGTCGAGCGCATCGATCGCGCCGTTGAGCGCGATCAGGTCGAAGGAATCGCGCGCGATCGCATAGGCGGCGGCGATGGCCGGCGCTTCGGCGCGCGTCCGGTCGGCCAGCGTGGTGACGATGGCGGGGCCGCCACGGTTGATGATCGCGTTGGCAAGCTGGGTCGCGACGATCTCGCGGCGCAGCTTGTGTGTCGCGATTTCCGGCCCGTAGCCGTCGCGCAGGGCCTTGGGGAAATAGCGGACGAGCTCGCTGTTCAGATAGAGATCGTCGGGAACCGTCGATTCCAGCAGCGCATCGTGCAAGGCGAGCTTGGCGTAGGCGAGCAGGACCGCGAGCTCCGGCCGGGTCAGGCTCTCGCCGCGCTTCTCGCGCTCGGCGATGATGGCGTCGCTGGGCAGGTACTCGACCGTGCGGTCGAGCCGGCCTTCGGCCTCCAATGACTGCATCAGCCGACGCAGATCGGGTATTGCCGCCACGCCTTGAGCTTCCGTCAGCGAAAGCGCCAGCGGCTGCAGGTAGTTGTTGCGCAGGACGAGCAGGCCGACCTCGTCGGTCATCGTCGCCAGCAATGCGTTGCGGTCGTCCTCGGCCAGGCGGCCATCCTTGACCGGCCCTGCGAGGGCGATCTTGATGTTGACCTCAAGGTCGGAGGTGTTGACGCCCGCCGAGTTGTCGATCGCGTCGGTGTTGAGCTTCACGCCCTTGCGGGCAGCCTCGATGCGTCCGCGCTGGGTGCTACCCAGATTGGCGCCCTCGCCGATGACGCGGGCCCGGAGATCGCCGCCGGTGATGCGGATCGCGTCATTGGCGCGGTCGCCGACCTGAGCGTCAGTCTCGTCGGCCGCGCGGATATAGGTGCCGATGCCGCCGAACCAGAGCAGATCGACGCGGCTTTTAAGGATCGCCGTCATCAGTTCCGGCGGCGAAACCTCGGACTTGGGCAGATCGAGCATGGCCTGCACCGCCTTCGAGAGCGGAATGCTCTTGGCCTGGCGCGAGAACACGCCGCCGCCTTCCGAAATCAGCGACTTGTCGTAATCGCCCCAGGAGGAACGCGGCAAGGCGAACAGACGCTGGCGCTCGGCCAGGGATTTCGCGGTGTCCGGCTCGGGATCGAGGAAGATATCGCGGTGATCGAAGGCGGCGATCAGCTTGATCGCAGGCGAAAGCAGCATGCCGTTGCCGAAGACGTCGCCCGACATGTCGCCGACACCGGCAACCGTGAAGGGGGTCGTCTGGATGTCGATGTCGACCTCGCGGAAGTGGCGCTTGACCGCCTCCCAGGCGCCGCGCGCCGTGATGCCCATGCCCTTATGATCGTAGCCCTGCGAGCCGCCGGAGGCGAAGGCATCGCCGAGCCAGTGATGCTTCTCCAGCGAGAGCGCGTTGGCTGTGTCGGAGAAGGTCGCGGTACCCTTGTCGGCGGCGACGACGAGATAGGGGTCGTCGCCGTCGTGACGCACGGTGTCGGGCGGGGGCACGACGGTTTCGCCGTCGAGATTATCGGTCAGTTCGAGCAAGGTGCGCACGAAGATGCGGTAGCTCTCGGTGCCCTCGGCGAGCCAGGCCTGCCTGTCGGTCGGGGCCGGCAGCTGCTTGGGCACGAAGCCGCCCTTGGCGCCGACCGGAACGATGACGGCGTTCTTGACCTGCTGCGCCTTGACGAGGCCGAGCACCTCGGTGCGGAAATCCTGCGGCCGGTCGGACCAGCGCAGCCCGCCGCGCGCGACCTTGCCGAAGCGCATATGGATGCCCTCGACGCGGGGCGAATAGACGAAGATCTCGTAGAGCGGGCGCGGCAGCGGGAGCGAATCGACCTTGGCGCAGTCGTATTTGATCGAGATCGTGCCGCGCGGCTGCCCATCCGTGCCGATCTGGAAGAAATTGGTGCGCAGGCTCGCATCGATCAGATTGACGAGGCGGCGCAGGATGCGGTCCTCGTCCAGGCTGGTGACGGCATCGAGCGCGGTCTCGATCTTGGCGCGCTCGGCGGCGCAGGCTTTGTCGCGTTCGCCATCCGTCAGGCGGGGATCGAATTTGGCGACGAAGAGCGCGATCAGGCCGGATGCGATGCCGGCATGGCGGGTCAGGGCGTCGGCGATATAGCTTTGCGCATAGGGTGCACCGACCTGGCGCAGATAGCGCCCGAGCGCGCGCAGCAGTGCCGCCTCGCGCCAGGCGAGGCCGGCCGCCAGCACCAGTTGGTCGAAGCGATCGGATTCCGCGAGGCCGCGGAACTGCGCCATCAGCGCCGCCTCGATGGTCGGGTCGAGGCTGATGACGTCGATTTCGCTGTCGTCGGCGCGTTCCAACGTCATGTCATGCAGCCAGACGCGGGCATTCTCCGCGCCATTGCCGGCCGCCGTCTGCGGCATGATGTTGTAGGTGCGCTCGTTGACGACGCGGAAGCCCATGTTTTCCAGCACGGGCACGCGGGCCGAGAGCGAGATCGCCGCGCCGCGCGAGAACACCTTGAGATTGGCGCGCGTCGCCGGGTCGCCCTCGCGACGGTAGAGATTGACCGCGCGCGGGCGCTCGGGCGTGAGCTTCTGCAGCATGTCGATATCGACAAGCGCATCGCCGGCGGCGAAGCGCTCGCGATAGGCAGCTCCAAAAGCCTCGGCATAGCGCTCGGCCAGCGCGCGCGCGGCGGGGCCGGCCTTTTCCTGGTCGAGAACCTCCTTCAGCCCGTCGCCCCAGGTCCGCACGATCGCGGAGATCCCCGCTTCCAGGGTAGCGCGATCGACTTTCGGGGTTTTGCCCTCGTCGCGGCCGATAATGTAATGCGTGCGGGAGAGCCGCCCGTCGGGATAGGCCGGATAGGCAGCCGAAACGCGCCCCTGATAGATGCGCGCGAGGAAATCGCCCACGCGGCGGCGAACCTGCGTGTCGTAACGATCCTTCGGAATGAAGACCAGGATCGAGACGAAACGGTCGAATTCATCGACACGCGCCAGCGCGCGGATACGCGGCCGCTCGGTCAATTGCAGGATGTCGAGCGCAAAGCTCTCCAGCGTTCCGGCGTCGATCTGGAAGAGCTCGTCGCGCGGAAACGCGTCGAGAACATTGAGCAGCGCCCGGCCGGAATAGCTTGCGGCATCGAATCCGGTGCTCTTGGCGACGCGGGCGACTTTCAGACGCAGATAGGGGATCGCGCGGGCGCTGCCGGTATAGGCGTTGGAGGTGAGCAGGCCGAGAATGCGCAGCTCGCCGTCGAGACGGCCATCGGGCGTGAACAGCTTGACGCCGACATAGTCGAGATGGACGCGGCGGTGCACCCGGCTCTTGACGTTGGCCTTGGTAATGATGAGCGCTTGCGGCTTGGCGAGGAAGGCGCGGATTTCCGGCGTCGTCGTGACCATCTCGCTGTTCTTGCGGAGGACCTTGACGTCGGGATCGCGCAGGATGCCCAGGCCGGAGCCTTCGATCGGGTCGGCGGCAACGTCGCCGCCCGGAAAGCGATAGGCCCGCATGCCGAGCAGGGTGAAATTGTCGCCGGCGATCCATTCCAGGAACTGCAAGGCCTCTGCGACCTCGTCCTCCGGCAGCGGCGGCGGATTGGCGCGGTAGGCCTGGATGACCTCGGTAATGCGGCCGCGCATCGCGGCCCAATCCTCGACGGCGAGGCCCACATCGGCATAGACGCGTTCCAGTCCGGTCCGCAATCTGTCGCGGGCCTCGGCCGTGTCGATCCGGTCGAGATGGATATGGATCAGGCTTTCGCGACGCGTGCCTTCTGGCGCGCGGCCGGCAGCCTCGCCGGCCAGCGCGAGAAAGTCGCCCTGCGCATCACGCGAAACCGCCAGGATCGGGTGCGCAACGAGGCGCGGCTCATAGCCCTGCTCGGCCAGCTCGGCCAGCGTCGAATCGAGCAGGAACGCCTTGTTGTCGTTGACGACTTCGAGAATCGTCAGCTGCCGCTCGCGGCCCTCACTGCTGAAACCGTCGTCGCGGAAACGCAGATTGATGGTTTCCGGCTTCCTCGGCGCAATCAGGTGGTCATAGGCGGCAGCAGCGGCGCGCGCGAGCATATCGGGTGGCAGCGCATCGAGATCCTCGGCGACGGCCCGTCCGAAAAGCAGTCGCGGAAACTCCTGCGGCATGGCGCTTCCCAATCCGGAAGCCGCGGCCTCGATCGCGGCAATTGCCGCTGCCGTTGCATTCGTCACCCGCTTGGCCATCTTCCACCCCTGTTATTTTGCCGCAGCGATGACATAGGCTGTGCGGCCTTTCAACTTTGTCGCGCTTAACCTGCGGCAAATCCACGGCTCGAAGCGAGGCGACAGGACAGACCATGGCGATAAAGCATGACAAACCGAAGGTCGGTGAAATCCCGGCGCAGCAGGACGTCTCGCCACCGGCGATGGCGCTTGCCCTGCCCCAGGCCGAGCTTTCGGCGGAGAATCGGGCCTATTTCGACAAGTGTCTGGAAAAGCTCGGCTTCGTGCCGAATGTTCTTTTGTCTTACGCGCATGACGACGCCAAGCTGACAGCCTTCGGCGCCTTCTACAATGATTTGATGCTGGCGCCGTCGGGATTGTCGAAGCTGGAGCGCGAGATGATCGCGGTCGCGGTCTCCAGCGTGAACCGCTGCTACTATTGCCTGACCGCGCATGGCGCCGCTGTTCGCCAGCTTTCGGGCGACGCGGTGCTCGGTGAGCTGATGGTGATGAACTACCGGGCGGCCGCATTGTCTGCGCGGCATCGTGCCATGCTCGATTTCGCGGTGAAGCTGACCGAGACGCCGCATCTCATCGAGGAAGAGGACCGTGCGGCCCTGCGCGCGGCCGGATTCGGCGAGCGTGACATCTGGGACGTCAGTGCGGTGGCGTCGTTCTTCAATATGTCGAATCGGATGGCGTCGGCGGTCGATATGCGGCCCAATGCGGCTTATCACGGTCAGGTGCGCTGAGGCTTGCTCACGACGAGGCCGACAAAGAAAAACGGCCGACGCGAAGCGTCAGCCGCTGAGTTGGCCTCGACTCGCTGGCCCGACCCCACCGGAACTCCGGGGGGCTGGGGGGCTGACAAACCGGAGAACGGCAAGGTCGGGCCGTCGAGGCAACGATCCAGAGTTGAGCGCCGCAACTTGTCGGTGGCTTGGCGCGTTTCGGGCGAAAATGCGGCATTGCTGACGAAGGCGTGATCCGCCGCCGGGCGCATCCCAACGGGGTTGCTTGCCAGCGCAGCATCACGGGCGCATCATCGGGGCGATGAAACGGCGCGGCCAGCCGGCCGCCGATCGGGAGGCGCAATGAGCGAGAGCGAAACGCCGCAATCGCCGGTGGCCGGCGGGGTCGTTGCCTTCCCCAGCCCGGCCAGACCCGCGACAGTTACCTTCGATCGCCGCGAACTCTCCGAACTGCTGAACCTCTATGGGCGCATGGTCGCGGCCGGCGAATGGCGCGACTACGCCATCGATTTCCTCAAGGATACCGCGCAATTCTCGGTCTACCGCCGCGCCTCCGAGGTGCCGCTCTACCGAATCGTCAAGAATCCGGCACTGGCGAGACGCCAGGGCGCCTATTCGGTGGTGGCCGCGACAGGGCTGGTGCTGAAGCGCGGTACGGAGCTGTCGCGTGTGCTGCGTGTGCTCGACAAGCGGTTGAGCGTCGTGAGCTGAAGCTCACGCTTGAGGCGGCGTCCTGTCCGCTTCGCCCAGTTCCTTCTGCATCAGCATCTGATCGAGCCAGCGGCCGTGCTTGTAGCCGACCTTTTCAGCGACGCCGATCAGCCTGAAGCCGGCGCGTTCATGCAGGCGGCGTGAGCCGACCGAGGCGCCGGTGCCGTCGCCGATGACCGCGACCATCTGGCGAAAACCTCGCATCGTGCAGGCTTCGATCAGAGCTGCGAGAAGCGCTGCTCCGACGCCGGAGCCCTGCGCGCCGGGAGCGACGTAGATCGAATTCTCGACGGTGGAGCGGTAGGCCGGGCGCGGGCGGTAGGGGCCGGCATAGGCATAGCCGAGCAGCGCGCCATCGCGCTCGGCGACGAGATAAGGGTAACCGCCGGAGAGGACAGCGCCGAGGCGTCGCTGCATCTCCGCTTCGTCGGGCGGTGTCAGTTCCCAGGAGGCGGTGCCGTGGGTGACGGCGTGGCCGTAGATCGCCGTGATGGCCAGGATGTCGGCGGGCAAAGCCGGGCGGATCGCGAAGGTCGTCATGAGACGATCATGCCAAGCTCCACAACCAAAAGAAAAGCCCCGGCCTTGCGGCCGGGGCTCATGACCTCCGCCGAGGCGGAGACTTATGATCAGCGGCGATCGCCGAAGAGCGACAGCAGCATCTGGAACATGTTGATGAAGTTTAGGTAGAGCGACAGCGCGCCGTTCACCGAGAGCTTCGCAGCCGATTCCGCATCCATGTCCGAATGCAGGTACATGTCCTTCAGGCGCTGCGTATCCCAGGCGGTCAGGCCGGCGAAGACCAGCACGCCGATCACCGAGATGGCGAAGGACAGCGCGCTCGAGGCCAGGAAGATGTTGACCACCGAGGCGATCACGAGGCCGATCAGGCCCATGATCAGGAACGAGCCCATGCCCGAGAGCGACTTCTTCGTGGTGTAGCCGTAGAGGCTGAGGCCCCCGAAGGCAGCGGCCGTGATGAAGAAGACCTTGGTGATCGACTCGCCCGTGAAGACGACGAAGATCGACGCCATCGAGACGCCCATCACCGCCGCGAAGGCGAAGAACATCAGGCGCGCCGAAGCCGAGCTCATGCTTTCGGCCTTGAACGAGAAGAGCATGATGAAGGCGAGCGGCGCCAGCATCACGACCCATTTAAGCGGGCTGGTGAAAAGCGTCACACCGAACGGAGACAGGATCGCCTTGCCGCTCGGCGCAAATCCGGCAATCGCCAGCATGCTGATGCCGATGGCGGCGAGGCCGGTGATGGCCAGGCCGATCGTCATGTTGTTGTAGACGCCGAGCATGAACGAGCGCAGGCCCTGATCCATCTCGACGGCGCTGGTCTGCTGTGCGCGGCCGGCACCCCAGACTGGAGCATTGCGGTCGAAGTTGCTCATCGAGCGAGTTTCCCCTGTGATTTCGAAGACGGGCCTGCCTCCGCAGGCCGTCATCGCGCGCAATCGCGACGATGAGGGGAATATGATGGGGTTTGGCCGTCCTTACAAGGGGGCTCATGGTTAAGACGAGGCTCGCAATAGAAACGGCGGCCCTCAGTCATGCAAACTTACATGATTGTAATGTCTATCATAGGTCCGCTCCAGATAGTCATCATAAATTCCGCAGATGAGAAGCGGGCGCTTTCGATAGTATTCTCAGCGTGCCAGCGAGCCCGAACAGGACGGTAACGCCTACGGCAGCAGTCGCGGCCAGTAATGCCCCAGTGGGATCACTGACGAAATCGATCTTCATCACTTGAGTCACGACGCCCCAGCCCGCCAGAGCCCCAGCGACAACGCCGAACAGCGCCGAGACGAGGCCGATCGCGGCGTATTCAAGGGCGTACGACGAAAGTATAAAGCGCCTTGTCGCGCCGAGCGTCTTCAGGATCATCGCGTCATAGAGCCGCGCCCGCTGCCCGGCGGCGAGTGCGCCGCCCAGCACGAGCAGGCTCGCGGCGATGGCGAGGCCCGATGCGCCGCGGATCGCAGTGGCGAGCTGACCCACGATGGTGTTGACCGCTTCCAGCGCATCCTTGACCCGCACCGCCGTCACCGAGGGGAAGTCGATGGCGAGCCGGCGCATGAGCGCGGCGTCGGTCGCGCCGGCGCCATTGGGGGCCGTCGTCACGGTGGCGAGGTTGGTATGCGGCGCGCCGGCAAAAGTGTTGGGTGAGAACAGCATGACGAAGTTGATGCCGAGCGAGCGCCATTCCACCGTGCGCAGATTGGCGACGCGGGCGGTGATGTTGCGGCCGAGCACGTTGACGGTGAGCCGGTCGCCCAGTTTCAGGCCGATGCCGGCTGCGTTCTGCGCGTCGAAGGAAACCAGCGGCTCGCCGCGATAATCGGCCGGCCACCATTCGCCGCTGGCGATCTTCGAGCCCTCCGGCATGACGTCGGAATAGGTGATGCCGCGATCGCCATCGAGCACCCAGGCCGATTGCTCGGTAGCCTTGATGTCCTCGGCCCGGACGCCGTTTATGCTGACGATGCGGCCGCGCATCATCGGCACGCGCTCCAGCGTTGCGCCCGGCCGCTCCTGCGCCACGAAGGTGTCGAAACGCGCGGATTCGGCGTTGGGAATGTCGAGGAAGAAGAAGCTTGGGGCCTTCTGCGGCAGCGCCTGTGTGAGCTGCCGGGTGAGGCTGACATCGATGAAGGCGAGCGCCGAAAGCAGAGCGACGCCCAGGCCAAGCGAGAGCACGAGCGAAGGGGTGAGCGCGCCCGGCCGGTGGCTGTTGGCCAGTGCCATGCGCAGCGAGGGGCTGCGCGGGCGCGGGCTGCGCCGAGCCAGCGCCATCAGACCCCAGGAGACGCAGCGCAGCAGCAGGAAGATGCCGCTCATCACGCCGATATAGATCAGCGCGATGCGCCGCTCATAAGCGAAGGCGAGCGCGACGCCGACGAGCCCGGCCAGCGCCAGCGCGCAGATCACCAGATAGATCGCACGCGGCCGGCGCGCATCGGGCTCGATCTGGTCGCGGAACAGGGCGGAGACCGGCACGTCATGGGCACGCCCGAGCGGCAGGATGGCGAAGACGAGCGCAGTCAAAAGCCCGTAGAGCGCGGCGACGGCGAGTTCGCCCGGCGCCAGCGTCGGCTCGAAGGGCAGCGGCAGGATGCCCGACAGCGCATAGCCCAGCGCGAAGGGCGCGGCTGCTCCGAGGACAAGACCGATCGCGGTGCCGAGCGCAGCGACCAGCATGACCTCGGTCAGGTGGATCGCGACGACGCGGCCGCCGGTCGCTCCGATCGCCTTCATCGTAGCGAAGTCGAGCTTCTTGGCCTCGACAAAGCGGCGCACCGCATTGGCGACACCGACACCGCCGACGAGAAGCGCGGTCAATCCGACCAAGGTGAGGAACTGAGTGAATCGTTCGAGATTGCGCTGGAAGCCAGGCGCGGCATTGGCGCGCGAGCGGATCTCCCAGCCTGCATCGCGCTGTTCGCGGCCTGCTGTCGAGAGCAGCGTGTCGAGCGCTGCATCGTCGGAAGCCGCGGCGGGCAGCGAGACGCGGTAGGTCCAGCGCACGAGGCTGCCCGGCTGGAGCAGGCCGGTGGCGCGCAGGGCGTCCTGCGACATCAGCAGGCGCGGGCCGAAACCGACGCCGGCGGCGATCTTGTCGGGTTCTGAGACGAGATTGGCGCGAAGCTGGAGTTTTGCAGCACCCACGCTGATCACGTCGCCGGGCTTCAGGTCGAGCCGACCGAGCAGGACGGGATCGGCGACGGCGCCGAAGACATCATCGCCCCGGGCCAGAAGGCTCTGGATGGGTGCCTGCGGTTCGGTGACGAGATCGCCGATGCGGGGATAGGTCGTATCGACGGCCTTGATCTCGACCAGAGCCGCGCCTTTTTCGCCCGCATTGGCCATGCCACGCAGGGTCGCGATGGTCGACACGCTGCCATGTGACTGAAGAAAGGCGAGTTCCGGCGGGGTCGCTTCGCGGTGGATCAGGCTGAAGGCCGCGTCGCCGCCGAGAATGCGACGGCCCTCGCGTGACAGACCCTCTGTCAAGCCGCGTGAAGCTGAGGCTACGGCTGCGATCGCCATGACGCCGAGTGCGAGGCAGGCGATGAAGATGCCGAAGCCGCGCAGGCCACCGCGCAGATCGCGCCAGGCGAGCCTGAGCGCCAGGCCGAGGCCCGGTGAGCGGTAGGAGGGCGCGGGAGCAGGTTTGACGGGCGCATGCATGGTCAGGCAACCGCCATATCGGCGGAGGATTCGATCCGCCCGGCGCGGAGCCGCACTGTCCGGTCGCAGAGCGCGGCGAGCTGGAGATCATGGGTGACGAGCACCAGCGTCGCACCGCGCTCGCGCCGCAAGGCGAAGATCAGGTCGACGATCGAGCGGCCGGTGCCCTCGTCGAGATTGCCGGTGGGTTCGTCGGCGACGAGAATGGCGGGGTCGGGCGCGACGGCCCGTGCAATCGCGACACGCTGCTGCTCGCCGCCCGAAAGCTGCGCCGGATAATGGTCCATGCGGTCGCCCAGGCCGACATTGCGCAGTTCCGCCTCGGCGCGGGAGAAGGCCTCCGTTGCGCCTGCCAGTTCCAGCGGCAAAGCGACATTCTCGCGGGCCGTCATGGTCGGCACGAGATGGAAGGACTGGAAGACGATGCCGATGCGCCGGCCGCGAAACACCGCAAGCCCGTCCTCGTCGAGCGCGCCCAGATCCTGCCCCGCGACCCGGACGATGCCGGAATCGGGGCGCTCCAGCCCGGCCATGGTCATCAGCAGGGTGGACTTGCCGGAGCCGGACGGGCCGACCAGTCCGGTGGCCTCGCCTGAGGCCAAGGCCAAAGAAACACCCTTGAGGATATGGACGCGGGCAGCGGCACGCCCCAAACTAAGATGGACATCCTGCAATTCGATCGCCGGCAATCCGGCGGCTGGGACGCGCTCTTCGCTCATCGCTCAATGATCCTGACTTCAAAATCCATGACTTACCCCGCTCGCACCGGATCGCGGCCCGAGCGGGGCCAAATCGCGTCGCGCCCCGTCCTGCGGCGATATGGGCGCTGCGTTGCGCTTGTCCAATCGCTGTCGGCGCTTTTTCTGTTCGCCCTCACGCTGGCACTCTCCGCTGCAACCATGGCCCAGGCCCAGACACCCCCGCGAAAGCTCGTCGTTCTCGGGGACAGTCTCTCAGCCGGCTACAACCTGCCGGGCAGCGCCGCCTTTCCCGCGGTTCTGGAGCAAGCGCTACGCCAGAAGGGTATCGCTATCGAGATCGTGAATGCGGGTGTCTCCGGCGATACGGCGCAGGGCGGGCTCGAACGGCTCGACTGGTCGGTGCCGGACGGGACGGATGGCGTCATCCTGGAACTGGGCGCCAATGACGCGCTGCGCGGTCTCGATCCCGCAACGACCAAAAAGGCGTTGGACGCGATCATCTCCCGGCTCAAGGCGCGCGGTATTCCGGTCCTGCTTGCGGGCATGTATGCGCCGCGCAATCTCGGGGCGGAATACGTCACGCGGTTCGACGGGCTGTTTCCGCAGCTTGCCGAAACCTACGGGCTGGTGCTTTACCCGTTTTTCCTGGAGGGCATCGCAGGCGACCGCGCGCTGAACCAGGCGGACCTGCTTCATCCCACGGCCGAGGGCGTCCGCGTCATCGTCCGCAACATCCTGCCCACGGTCGAGCGCTTCCTCGCGACGTTGCCCGCCAAACCCTGAAACGGCCGTTCGGCCCGATCATTGCCAGTCACCTTTCACGGCGCCTTCCGCCCGTTTCTTCCGGAGTTGCATTGCCATGGAATATCGCCGCCTCGGGCGCACCGATCTCAACGTCTCGGTGATCTGCCTTGGAACCATGACCTATGGCGAGCAGAACACCGAAGCCGAAGGTTTCGAGCAGATGGATTACGCGCTCGACCAGGGCGTGAACTTCTTCGACACCGCCGAACTCTACTCGATTCCGCCCAGGGCCGAGACGCAAGGCTCGACCGAGCGCATCATCGGCAACTGGTTCAAGGCCCGGGGCAACCGCGACAAGGTGATCCTCGCCAGCAAGATCGTCGGGCGCTCGGCCAATGACTGGTTCCGCGACGACAAGGGACCGACCCGCGTCAACAGGGCGCAGATCCGGGAAGCTGTCGACAAGAACCTGAAGCGGCTGCAAACCGACTATATCGACCTCTACCAGATCCATTTCCCGGACCGGCCGATGGCCTGGGGTTCGAACCCGACGCGCTTCAACACGAGCGCATTCGAAAAAGCCGATGACGAGACGCCGATCGCCGAACAGCTCGACGCCTTCGCGGAGATCGTCAAGGCCGGCAAGATCCGCCATCTCGGCCTCTCCAACGAGAGCGCCTGGGGCACGATGAGCTTTGTGCACGATTCAGAAGCGCGCGGCGGCCCGAGGGTCCAGTCGGTCCAGAACGCCTACAACCTGCTTAACCGCACCTTCGAGACCGCTTTAGCCGAGATCGCGCTGCGCGAGGATGTCGGGCTTCTCGCCTATTCGCCGCTGGCACAGGGTTTCCTTACCGGCAAATATCTCGACGGCGCCCGCCCGGCAGGCGCCCGCACGACGCTGTTCGACCGCGGCCAGCGCTATCAGGGGCCCGGCTCCGAGGATGCGATCAAGCGCTACATCGCGTTGGCGCGCGAGGTGGGGCTCGACCCCGCCCAGATGGCGCTGGCCTTCGTCAATTCGCGTGCCTTCCTGACATCGAACATCATTGGCGCGACCACGATGGAACAGCTGAAGACCGATATCGCCTCGATCGACGTGGCGATTTCCGCCGAACTCGAGGGCAAGATCGACGCGATCCACCAGCTCGTCGGCAATCCCTGCCCCTGAGCAGCCAACCCTGCCCTTGAGCATGGTTATGTTCCGGGCTCGCTTCGCTGCGGGCCCGGAAAGCTCGCGGGGACGATGATGTCCGCCCCGTGAATTCCCGGCGCTTTGCTTGCGCATGACGCGCAAGCGGGGCGACCCTGTGGATGGAACCTCCCCGCTCACGGCTTTTCGTCTCGCCAGAGTCACAAAAAGCTGGCACTGATTCGTCATGCCGAGGCTGTTCACAGCTCTGGAGATACCCGCCGAGGTCGCCTCGGCGTTGACGCTGCATCGGGGCGGGCTGGTTGGCGCGCGCTGGATGGAGCCGGCGGACTATCACATCACCCTGCGTTTTCTGGGGGATGTCGACCGGCGCACGGCCAATGACGTCAACGACTTCCTGTCCGATGTTCAGTCCTACCCATTCGACGTCACGCTCGATGCGCTCGGCAGTTTCGGGGGCGACAAGCCGCGAGCGGTCTTCGCCCGCGTCCAGCCGAGCCAGAAGCTCACTGAACTCCAGGCCGATCTCGAAAGGCTGATGCGGCGGTTGGGCCTGCCGGCCGAGGGCCGCAAATTCGTACCGCATGTCACGCTGGCGCGGCTGCGCGACACCTCGCCCGTCGATGTCGCCGATTATCTCAGCATGCATCCGATCATCCGGCCGATCAGCTTCACGGCGCGGCGGATCGTGCTGATGTCGTCGCGCGATTCGATCGGGGGCGGACCTTATGTGGTTGAGGCGGCCTATCCGCTTGGACCCTCCTATCCGAACCGGCTGCCCCGCGCCGGGCTGCAGCGGAGATGACCATGCCCAAGCGACTCGGCATCGAGGCCCGCAACGAGGTACTGGCGACGCTGACCGGCTGGAAGCTCGTGGACGGGCGCGAGGCGATCACGAAGCGCTTCGTCTTCCGCGATTTCAGCGAGGCTTTCTCGTGGATGACGCGGGTCGCCATGCTGGCGGAGGCGATGAACCACCATCCCGAATGGTCGAATATCTACAAGACCGTCGATGTCACGCTGGCGACGCATGATGTCGGCGGCCTGACCGAACTCGACGTCAAGCTGGCGCGCGCCATGGATGGGTTCACCGGCTGAGGCGAAGGGCGCCGCGGGTTCAGGCCTTGCCGCTGGCCGCCCAGGCGGCGATGCGCCGGGTGACGGGAGCGGGCAGGCGCTTCAGCGTCGCTTTCAAGGCGGGGCGCAGTTTCGCGATGCCCAGACTGCAGGCGATCCTGCCCTTGAGCGAGAGCGGCAGCGCCAGATCGCTGACGCCCGTCTGCCCGTCGGCATGTTCGAGCTTGTAGGGATCGGCCGGGGCCAGAAGATCGAAGATCGCGTTGCCGCGCTCCCTGGCGCTGGCGAAGCTGTGATGGATCAGGATGCCGCCGAGGCCGCCGCGCTCATGGTCGGGATTGGTGGCGATGACGTGGCCGAAGCTGGTGCCCTTGCAGTCCAAAGCGAGATCGATGCCGACCGGCTTGTCGGCGCAAAGTATCAGGGCAACGCGGAGTGGCGAGCCTCCTGCGGCGTCACCGGCGAGATCGCGGAAGAAGGCCATGAAGCGCGGGTCCGAAATCGCCGGAGCTATGATGCCGTGGCGTTGCAGGGTGGCCTGCTTCATCGCGACGGCCTGTTCGACAAGTGCCGCGGCTTCCGGGCCCGGCGTAACGCAGGAAAAGCTGATCGGCCCGCGCTCGGTGAGCCGGCGCAGCCTCCTGCGATGGTTCGAGCGTTCGCGCGGGCGATAGGCCTGGCTCGGCCCGTCCGGCCCGACCCGAAAGTCGAGATCGGCGAAGGGCGCTTCCAGCCGGTCGCGCTCGACTGCGCCGCGGAGCAAGCCGGACGAGGCGAGCGCCGAGTCGGCGCGCAGTTTGCGGGCCTCGAAGATATCGCTTCCCAGCGATCTCACAGCTTTCCAGCCGGCCTGGAACAGGTCCTGGGCGTCGTCGCCGGCCTCGACCAGCACGTCGCCGAACTGGGCGACTGGGATGCCCATGAAACGCAGCGTATCGATGCCGAAACGGCGCTGGCGAATGAGCGGCCAGATCATGGCCAGCCTGCCATCGCGACGCACCGTCACGATGCTCAGCTTGCTCTGCGCGTCGAGATAGTGCCTTGCCCAATGGCGCAATACGACGTGGCTCTGGAAGACCTGCTGCGGCAGGGCGGCGCGGGCAAACAACGCCTCCCACTCCTCACGCAGCGCGATGAAATCCTGGGGGTTGTCGATGATGGCGATCGTCGGCGCCTCTTGTGCCGATGGCCTGTGGCGGCTTGCTGCGGGAGGAGCCGGGCTCGGCCGCGCCTTGACCCTAACCATGGCTCAGCTGCCGGCCCGGACATGCGCGATCAGCCGCTTCGTGCCGGCAAGCGGAAAGCGTGCCAGATAGGGCAGCAGGAGCAGGGGGTGGCGGGCCGCGAAGGGCGCGTCCTGCTCGACCATGTGGCGGATCGCGAGAACCGGCAGGGGCGCGCGCAATGGCCGGAAATCCGGGTTCCACAGGCCGGGCGCATCCGATTGCGCATACATCAGCCCGATCATCCGGTTGCGCACCAGCGAGTAGAATTTATGCCGCTTCTGCACGCGCTTGAGCATGGCGATGCCGTCCGCATCCGCGCAAGCCGGGAACCCGACGATCACGGTGCGGAACTGGGCCATGGAGGGCTTGGCCGGAATGGCCTCCAGCGTGCGAAAGCTCTCGCGGATCAAAGCGAAGGCCGAGTCCTCGTCGTCGGGGACGGCCTGCGAGATTCCGATGCGGACAGTGTCGAGCCGTGCCGCCTGCCGGGTGAAAGGACAGACCGCGCCGGTTCGCCCGAGATCGGGATGGGCGCTCATCAAATAGCCCTCGACCCAGGCAAGCAGCGTCGCCAGCGGCGGATTCCGGCCACCAGCGCAGCATTCCCTAGCCGCCGCGAAGGTCAGCAGGGCCTGGCTTGTCTCAGGTTCTAAGGTTTGCGTCTCGGGCATGCCGCGTTCCGGTTGTCCGGTGCGAGCCATAGCAAGGCCGGATTAGGGAAGCGTTGCAGGCGATAGTGCGCGGCTATGGGGTCGCGTTAGGAGTTTCGAAAGCCTCCAACCAGCCGCAGGCCTGCAAGGCTGCTTGCATATGCGACGGCGGCGGTGCCTCGACATGAACAGGCGCGCGCTTGCGGTAGAGCGGGACGGAGATCGAGCGGGCGTGCAATTGCAGGCCGGGACCGCCCTCGCGCGGTGCGGATCCGTAGATTTCATCGCCCAGCATCGGCCAGCCCGAAGCCGCGCAATGCACGCGCAACTGATGGGTACGCCCGGTGAGAGGCTCCAAAGCGAGCCAAGCCAACGGCCCGTTCTCGCCCGCAGCGCGCCCCAGCACACGGAAACGTGTCTGCGAGGGCAGGCCCTCGGGATCGACCTTCATCCACCAGCCGCGATCGGGCGCGCGCTTCCCCAGCGGGAGGTCGATCAAGCCCTCGTCCCGGTCGGGATGTCCCTCGACGACGGCCCAATAGGTCTTGTCGATGCGGCCTTCGCGAAACATCTGGTTGAGCTCGGCCATGGCGCGCGGGTGCCGGCCGAGTACGAGGCAGCCGGAGGTGTCCTTGTCGAGCCGGTGGGCGGCTTCCGGCCGGCGTGGCAGGCCAAAGCGCAGCGCGTCGAGATGATCTGTAAGCACCGGGATGACGCGGCGCTTGGCCTGGGGCCCGCGATGCGACGGCAGGCCGGCCGGCTTGTCGATGACCAGCATCATCGCGTCGCGATAGAGCAGCGGCACGGGCAGCGCGGAATCGCGCTCGGCGTGCGAAATCTCTGGTTGATCCGGTTCGGTCATGGCATTGCGCTAGCGAAGGCGGCCGGGCGAAGCAACCTCGGGATGAGGGCTGAAGATCGAATGGCCGGACGACAGGACGAGCGATGAGCGAGACCGAACCCAAGAAACGCGGCTTCTTTTCAAGGCTTTTCGGGCTTGAGGGCGAGCAGGCCAAGCAAGCGGAGCAGGAGGCCGCTCCGGGCGCCGTGGAGGCGGTGCCCGAAGCCGGGCCGCAGCCGGAACCCGATGGCCCTATCGCGCCGGAAGTCCTGCTGGGCGAGGCCGCGCCGCTGCCGATCGCGATGCCGGAGCCCGCGCCGCTGCCTGCCCCGCCGGTGATGGAGCCGCCCGTCGTTGCCGCACCGCCGGTGCCGAAGCGGAGCTGGTGGCGCCGGCTGACCGAAGGGCTGTCGCGGACCTCCTCGGCGCTGACGACCGGGATCACCGACCTCTTCACCAAGCGCAAGCTGGATTCCGGCACGCTTGAAGACCTCGAAGACATTTTGATCCAGGCGGATCTTGGCCTGGCAACCGCCGCCCGCATCGCCAAGGCGGTCGGCGACGGTCGCTACGACAAGCAGATCGAGCCCGACGAGGTCAGGGCGATCCTTGCGCGCGAAGTCGAGGAGATTCTGACGCCGGTCGCGCTGCCGCTTTCGATCGACGCCACGAAAAAGCCGTTCGTGATCCTGATGGTCGGCGTCAATGGTTCAGGCAAGACGACGACCATCGGCAAGCTCGCGGCCAAATTCCGGGCCGAGGGCAAATCCGTGATGCTGGCTGCCGGCGATACCTTTCGCGCCGCCGCGATCGAGCAACTCAAGGTCTGGGGCGAACGCACCGGCGCCGAGGTCGTCTCGGGGCAGCAGGGCGCAGACGCGTCGGGCCTGGCTTTCGAGGCCCTGCAGAAGGCGAAAGCCGCAGGAACCGATGTGCTGCTGGTCGATACGGCCGGCCGGCTGCAGAACAAGACGGGGCTGATGGACGAATTGGCCAAAGTCGTGCGGGTTATCCGCAAGCTCGATCCCGACTCGCCGCATGCGGCGCTGCTCGTGCTCGATGCCACGGTCGGCCAGAACGCGATCAGCCAGGTCGAGGCGTTCCAGCAGATCGCCGGCGTGACCGGGCTCGTGATGACTAAGCTCGACGGCACGGCGCGTGGCGGCATTCTTGTGGCGCTGGCGGCCAAATTCGGCCTGCCAGTGCATTTCATCGGCGTCGGCGAAAGCGTCGAGGATCTGGAACCGTTCTCGGCCCGCGATTTCGCGCGCGCCGTGGCGGGATTGGGAGAAGTGGCGTGAGTGAAACCGTGGTCGAGACGAAGCCTGGCAACACAGTGCCCGGCAAGGAGACAGCCGGCAAGGGCAAGGGCGTCAATCCGCTTTTGAAGCTCGCGCTCGAATTTGGACCCCTGGCGATCTTCTTTTTCGCCAATTCCTATGGCGACCGCCTGTTCGGCATCGCCTCGGACCGGCGCATCTTCGTCGCGACCGGCATCTTCATCGTGGCCTCGTTGATCTCGCTGGCGCTTGCCCGTGTGCTGCTGGGCCATCTGCCGCGCATGGCGATCGTCAATGCGGTCGTCGTATCTGTCTTCGGCGGGCTCACCATCGCGCTGGACGATGCCTTCTTCATCAAGGTCAAGCCGACGATCGTGAACGCGCTGTTCGGCTGCGTGCTGCTCGGCGGGCTCTATTTCGGCCGCTCTCTGCTGGCGCTGGTGCTGGAGACCGTGCTGCAGCTCGACGAGGAAGGCTGGCGCAAGCTCACTTTGCGCTGGGGCCTGTTCTTCTTCGTGCTGGCGGCGCTGAACGAGGTGGTCTGGCGCACCCAGACGCAGGACTTCTGGGTCGCCTTCAAGGTCTGGGGCGTGATGCCGCTGACCATGGCCTTCGCATTGGCGCAGACGCCGCTGATCCTCAAGCACGAACTCAAGAGCGCCGACGCTGCGGCTGAATAGCATCTGCCGAGTCAACATTGCCATTTGGCAGGATTGTATCTATTTTAGGCCAAATGGAGTTTTGCCATGACGGCCTTGCTGCGCATCGAGACGGCCCAGCGCGATTTCATCCCCGATCCGATTTCGGATGACGAGGCGGCGGCGATGTTTCGTGCCGCCATCAATCTGTTCCGGCTCTGGCGGGTCTCCGACGAGGAGGCCGCGACACTGGTGGATCTGCCATTGCGGACCTATCGGCGCTGGAAGGCCGGCGAAATCGGCCGGATTTCGCGCGATGGCAAGGCGCGCCTCTCCAATCTGATGGGCATCCACAAGGCGCTGCGGCTGATCTTCGTCGAGCCTCAGCGCGGCTACGACTGGATCCAGGCTCCCAACGCCGAATTCTCAGGTCGCTCGGCGCTCGCGCTGATGCTTGGCGGGGAATTGACCGACCTCATGCGGGTACGGCGCTATCTCGACGCCGAGCGTGGCGGCTGGTGATCGATCCCGCCAAGATCGATCCCGCCAAGATCGGTCGCACGGAGGTCGGATGGCGGGGGGCGGCACGGATCATCCGCAGCCTGTTCCCGCCGATCGACCTGTTCGAGGATATTGCCGATCCCGCCGACTGGCCGCTCATTCTCGCCGCGGAGCAGAAGACCAACCCCCGCCTGATGGAGAGCGTCGGCAATCTCGACCTCGTGCCGGTCAAGCGGCGCGTTTCGGGGCCGGGTGCGAGCTATCTGATGGCGCCGTTTACCCATGTCAGCCCCGATCGACCGAGCCGCTTCAGCGATGGCAGTTTTGGAGTGCTCTATGCCGGCGACAGCTTCGAGGTCGCGCTGCTGGAAACCGTGCATCATCATGCGCGATTCATGGCGGCGACACGGCAACCGCCCGGCTGGACCTCGCAGTTCCGCGAAATTCGGCTCGACATCACGGCGCGGCTGCATGATCTGCGCGGGCTTGGCGCCGAGGGGGCCGTCATCTTCGATCGCGATGACTATGCCCAGAGCCGGATTTTGGGCGCCGGGCTTCGGAAGGCGGGCTCCGATGGCATTGTCTATCCGAGTGTTCGTCGTGCAGGTGGCGAATGCGTCGGCCTGTTCTATCCGGATTGCGCGTCCGGCCCGGTTCAGGGCCGGCATCTCGACTATCATTGGGACGGGCAGCGCGTGGACCTCTATCGCGACCGCAGCGCAGGCGAGGTCTACCGGATCCTCTGATACCAACGGTTCCCAGGCTTGCCGTCTCGCAACCTTTCCGTCTCGCAGCCTTGCCGTCATTGCGAGCGTAGCGAAGCAATCCAGAAGGGCTCGCTCGACTACTCTTGGATTGCATCGTCGGTATCGCTCCTCGCAATGACGATAATCTGTCCGAAAAGGCTGTTGGGGAGCGCTATTTCGGCGCGAGGCGGATTGCGCCATCGAGGCGGATCGCGGTGCCGTTGAGCATATCGTTCTCGATGATGCTCCGGACGAGGGCGGCATATTCCGCCGGCCTGCCGAGGCGCGAGGGATGCGGAATCGAGGCCTCGAGCGCAGTCCGGAAGTCGTCGGGGACGCTGGCGAACATCGGCGTCTCGAACAGGCCGGGCATGATCGTCATCACACGGATGCCGAGCTGGGCGAGATCGCGCGCGATCGGCAGGGTCATGCCGACGATGCCGCCCTTCGAGGCGGAATAGGCGGCCTGGCCGATCTGGCCGTCCTCGGCCGCGACCGAAGCCGTGCAGATGAAGACGCCGCGGCTGCCATCTGCGGTGATGGGCTCTTCGCCGGCCAGTGCGAGCGCGCTGCGCGCGATCATGCGAAAGGTGCCGCTGAGATTGATCGCGATGGTTTTTTCGAAGGTGGCGAGGTCATGGGCGATCAACTCGCCGGTTTCACGCTTCTTCGAGACGATGCGGCGGCCGGGCGCGATGCCGGCACAATTGACCAGGATGCGCGCGACGCCATGGGCGGCGCTGGCCTTGGCCAGGGCAGCATCGACGGAGGAGTCGCTGGAGACGTCACAGGATACGAACACGCCACCGATCTCGGCGGCCACGGTCGCGCCGCGTTCGGCGTTCATGTCGAGGATCGCGACCTTGACGCCCTGGCTTGCCAGCATGCGCGCGGTGCCTTCGCCGAGGCCGGAGGCGCCGCCGGTTACGACGGCAGCGAGGGAGGAATCGAGTTTCATGGGCGTTTCCCGGTTTTGGCTCTGCTGCTCTTGGCTCTGCCATTCTGGCCTTGAATTCGGTTTAGAGGCCGCGCCGCGTCGCTCCAAGGGTGATTCTTCGCGAGCCTCTTGTGCAGCGTTTCAGCTGCGCCCACATTTTTTGACATTCACAAACCGGGCCCGAACCGGAATCATGCTGCAGGCCAGCAGAGGAGAGGCAAGACCATGACCGACGCGTTCCATTCGCGTTTCAGCGCCGAGGAGATGGCGGCGATCCGCCGGAGCCTGCGCGACGAGGCACGATTCGGCTCGGAGTTCATGGGCCGGCTGAAACGTGTGGCGAAGCGGATTCCCTTCGCAGAGGATTTGCTGGCAGCCTGGTTCTGCGCTCGCGATCCGGCGACGCCGCGTCGCGTCCGGATGACACTTCTGGCCGCAGTCGGCTATTTCGTGCTGCCGATCGACGCCATTCCCGATCTGCTGCCGTTCCTCGGCTTCACCGATGACGCCGCCGTGCTTGCGGCTGCCATTGCCGCTGTGGCGGGCTCGATCACGCCTGTGCATCGCGAGAAGGCGAAGCAGGCGATGGCGGAGCTTTGAGGCGCTGCCGGGATGTTCAGCCCTCATCCTGAGGAGCCGCGAAGCGGCGTCTCGAAGGATGATGCAGTGGACACAAGAGCCTCCTGAACCATCCTTCGAAACGCGCTCCGGTGGGGCGCTCCTCAGGATGAGGGCTGTGGGTTTTGCGCGTTGCGCTCACAGCGTCAGGACGATCTTGCCCTTGGCCTTGCGGTCGCCGATCAACGCGTAACCCTCCGTCCAGCGCTCCAGCGGGATCGTCGCATGGACATGGGCGCGGATATGCCCGCGCGCGGCCCAATCGAGCAGGCGCATCATGTTGCGGCGATGTGCCGCCGGCTCGCGGGTTACGAACTCGCCCCAATACACGCCGCGCAGGTCGCAGCCCTTGAGCAGCAGCAGGTTGAGCGGGATCTTTGGAATCGCGCCGCCCGCGAAGCCGACGACGAGATAGCGCCCTTCCCAGGCCATGGCGCGCAAGGCCGGTTCTGCGAGATCGCCCCCGACGGTGTCGTAGAGCACGTCGACGCCGCGGCCCTCGGTCAATCGCCGAAGTCCGACCTTCAGGTCATCAGCGATGTAGTCGAGTTCCTCCTGCGCGCCATGCTCGCGGGCCAGCGCAAGCTTTTCAGGGGAGGAGGCGCAAGCGATGACATGGGCGCCGAGCAGGGCGCCGATCTCGACCGCAGCCAGCCCCGCGCCACCCGCGGCACCGAGAATCGCGAGCGTCTCGCCGCCTTTAAGCCCGGCGCGCTGGATCAGCCCGTGCATCGCAGTGCCATAGGTGACGAAGAGGCTCGCTGCCTGCGCATCGTCAAGCGCATCGGGCACGCGCACGATCGAATCGGCGGAGACGGCGACCTTTTCTCGGGCCGCCCCGAAACCCAGCCAGGCAGCGACACGCTCGCCCACCCGCCATCCGGTGACGCCTTCGCCGACGGACGCTATCGTTCCCGCGCATTCCGCCGATGGCGAGAAGGGCAGAGCCGGCTTGGTCTGGTAGCGGTTCTGGATGATCAGCGTATCGAAGAAGTTGAGCGCGGCCGCCTTGACCGCGATGACGACCTCGCCGGGGCCGGGCTCAGGCTCGGGCAGGTCGCGGATGACCAGCCCTTCGGCTGGCCCATAAGTCTCGCAGAGCAATGCTCTCATCGTCGTCCCACCCCACGCGACGGCGTATTGTCGCCGAATGTCGCATGTCCGCGCGCCGAGCGGAACAGTGGGGCTGGGGTTTCGCCTTCAGCAGCCGACATTCGCATTTTCGCCAGGATCGTGACATCCTATGGTTGCTGCGATCTTGAGGTTCTGGGCCAAATGCCCCGGAAATAGAGACGTTGTTAAGATTTCTGCTGATTGATGGCGGTCGATGATTTTCAATTCCCTCCGCACCGGCGTCACCGCCTCCTCCCGTATCCGTCTGGTTCTGGCGCTCGGCGCCGGGCTGGTGGCGGTGTTACCTGCCCATGCGCAGACGAAGCCGCGTGCGGCAGCCGCTGCGCCGGCGGCGTCCGGCCAGGCGCAGGCGATGCTGCTCGAAACCGCCGGCAAATGGCAGGCCTTCTCCTCGCAGCAGGGCCGCAACAAGGTCTGCTACGCGCTATCGAAGGCCGAAGCCCGCATTCCCACCAATCTCAAGGATGTCGAGGGCCTGCTCTTCGTCTCCAGCCGCCCGGCCGAGGGCGTGCGCAACGAGATCAGCTTCGTGATGAATTTCGACCTCAAGGAAGATGTCGAGCATCAGGCCATCATCGGCTCCGAGCGCTTCGCTCTGGTCGCCAAGGGCCAGAACATGTGGCTGAAGAATCCGGCCGAGGAGCCGCGCATGCTCGATTCGCTGCGCAAGGGCGCCGGGCTCGAGATCAAGGGCACCTCCAAGCGCGGCAACCCGACCAGCGACAAATACTCGCTCGCCGGCATGAGCCAGACCGTCAAGCGCGCCGAAGACGCGTGTAAATAGGAAAGACGCCTGCAAATAGGACGGCGCCGCTCCATCTGGAGTCACACCGTCTGTCATAAGCTCCGACGTCATCCCCCGGACGAAGCGAAGCGTAGATCCGGGATCCATCGTAGAGTGTGGTGGCTTCCGATGGATCCCGGATCTGCGCCGCTGAAGCGGCTTGTCCGGGATGACGGAGGTCGTGCTTGCACGCGCGATTTCGCGGCTGGGCGATCTTGTGCTATGAGCGCGCCCATCCGGGCCCGAGCGCTCCGATCCGAACAGAGTTCCGATGACCCTTGCTGTCCTAGAATCCGCCGCGCCTGCGGCCGAAGCCGTTGTTTCAGGCCGCGTCTCGCTGATCGGGCGCACGCGCGTCGGTCTCGCCGAGGCGCTGGCCGAGATCGGCATTCCCGAGAAGGAACGGCGCATGCGCGTCGGCCAGCTCTGGAACTGGATCTATCACTATGGCGTGCGCGATTTCGCGGCCATGACCACGATCGGCAAGGGGCTTCGCGCCGCGCTGGCCGAGCGTTTCACGCTCGATTTGCCGGAGGTCACCGCCGAGCAGGTCTCGACGGACGGTACCCGCAAATGGCTGATCCGGATGGCCCCGACCGGCCCGCGCGATCGCGGCGCCGAGATCGAGTGCGTCTACATTCCGGAAGTCGACCGCGGCACGCTTTGCGTTTCCAGCCAGGTCGGCTGCACGTTGACCTGCACCTTCTGCCACACCGGCACGCAGCGCCTCGTGCGCAACCTCACCTGCGAGGAGATCGTGGCGCAGTTGATGGTGGCGCGAGACCGGCTCGGCGATTTCCCCAATCGGGCCAAGCCTGACGGTGCCTTCGTGCCGAATGATGGCGGGCGCTTCGTCTCCAACATCGTCTTCATGGGCATGGGCGAGCCGCTCTACAATTTCGACGGCGTGCGCGACGCGATCGATGTGATCTCTGATAATGAGGGGCTGTCGCTCGGCCGTCGCCGCATCACGGTCTCGACCTCGGGCGTCGTGCCGCAGATCGGCCCGCTGGGCGATGAGATGGGCACGATGCTGGCGATCTCGCTGCATGCGGTGCGCGACGAGCTGCGCAACGAACTCGTGCCGCTGAACAAGAAGTATCCGATCGCCGAGCTGCTCGATGCCTGCCGGAATTATCCCGGCGTTTCGAATTCCAAGAGAATCACTTTCGAATACGTCATGCTCAAGGGCGTCAATGATAGTGACGCGGACGCGCGCGAGCTCGTGCGCCTGCTCAAGGGCATTCCGGCCAAGATCAACCTGATCCCGTTCAATCCCTGGCCCGGCACCAAATACGAGTGCTCGGACTGGGACCGGATCGAGCGCTTCTCGGAGATCGTCTTCCGGGCGGGCTACGCCTCGCCGGTGCGCACGCCGCGCGGGCGCGACATTCTCGCCGCCTGCGGCCAGCTCAAGAGCGAGACCGAGAAGCTTTCTGCCCGCGCAAGGCTGATGCTCGATCAGGACGAGGCGGCCGCCGCTTCGGTCGCTGGCTGAAGCACATGTTGCGCTGGCTGCTGTTGATTCCCTTTGCACTGCTCTTCGCCATGGGCACGGGGCTGTTCGCCATGATGGCGGCGAGCGTCGTCTCGCCCGGGATCGCGCTTCTGATCGGCGGCGGCGTCGAGCGGCTGCTGGACGCGCTGTTCGGTCTGGCCGAGAACGGCATCGACCCCACTCCCGCTGCCCAGGCGGCAGTCAGCCTTCTCGGACGGCTCGGCCTTGCGATCATCGTCGCACCAGTCGTGCTGGTGGCGGTCGGATCGGAGCTGTTCCGGCTGCGCAGCGGCTTGATCCAGAGCGGGCTCACCGGCCTGCTGGCGGCGCTGCTGCCGCTTGCCATGCTGCGTCTGGCACGCACGCCGACAAGTGCGGAGTTGCAGGTGATCAGTGCGCTGTTCCTGATCGGAGCCGCCATGGGCTTCGTCTACTGGCTGATCGCCGGGCGAGGCGCTGGCGGCGAACGATCGGTCACCGGCTGACCGCTTCAATCACCGATCGCGACGCCCTCGCGCCGGCCGTCGGCCCCTCCGACAAAGCCCTCCGGCGTCTTGACGATAGCCTGGATGCCAGAGGTCATCTCCAGCAGGCGGACCTCGTGGCCTTTGGCTTCCAGCGCCGGCTTCCAGGCCTCGGCCTCGGTGCCCTGCTCCAGCTCGGTCGGGCCGTTGCGGCTGCCGAGATTGGGGAAGTCGACGGCGGCCTGCGGATCCATCTTCCAGTCGAGCAAGGCGACCAGAGTCTTGGCGACGAAGCCGATGATCTGGCTGCCGCCGGGCGAGCCGACCACCGCATAGAGCCGGCCGAAGGCATCGAAGACGATGGTCGGCGCCATCGAGGAGCGCGGGCGCTTGCCCGCCTCGACGCGGTTGGCGACGGGCTTGCCATCGTCCTCGGGCACGAATGAGAAATCGGTCAGCTCGTTGTTGAGCAGGAAGCCGCTTTTGGTCATCAGCCGCGAGCCGAAACCGTCCTCGATCGTCGTGGTCATCGAGACGGCGTTGCCATCGGCGTCGACCACGGAGATGTGGCTCGTGCCGTTCTCTATGCCATCGGAAGGTGCGAGGAGCTGCGCGCGCTTGTTGGGCGGATCGCCGGCCGTGGCGCGACCCATCGACCTGTCGGGGCTGACGAGCCCGGCGCGGGAGCGGATATATTCGCGGTCGATGAGGCCGGACACGGGAACGCTGATGAAGGCGGGGTCGGCGAGATAAAGGGCTCTGTCGGCGAAGGCTAGCCGCCCGGCCTCGCTGAACCAGTGCGCGGCGTCCGGGCCAGCGCCGATTCGCCCCAGATTCTGCGTTTCCAGGATGCCGAGCATCTGCTGGACCGCGATGGCACCGGAGCTCGGTGGGCCCATGCCGCAAATCCGCCAGACACGATAGGGCCCGCAGACGGGCTCGCGCTCCACGACTTTGTAGGCGGCGAGGTCGGCCAGCGTCATGTCGCCGGGGCTGGTGGGATGGCCGGTGACGGTCGACACGATGTCTTCAGCAACGGGCCCGGCATAGAAGGCATCCGAGCCCTTTTCGGCGATGGCCTTCAGGGTCGCGGCGAAAGCGGGGTTCTTCAGGACCGTGCCGACGGCCTTCGCCTTGCCGTCGGCCTCGTAGAAATAGGCGGCGGCGCGAGCGTCCTTGGCCAACGATGTTTCACGTGAAAGCAGACCGTTCAGCCGGGGCGAGATCGTGAAGCCGTCCTCGGCCAGCTGGATCGCGGGTGTCAGCACCTGCGCCCATGGCAGCCGGCCCCAACGTTTGTGCGCGTCCTCCAGCAGCTTCAGCGTGCCGGGAACGCCGACAGAGAGACCACCGACGACCGCGTCGACGAATTTCAGCGGCTTGCCGTCGCGGCCGATGAAGCGGTTCGGCCTTGCCGCCTGCGGCGCGGTTTCGCGGCCATCCAGTGTAAGCAGGCTCTTCCTGGCCTCGTCCCAATGGACGAAGAATGCGCCGCCGCCGATGCCGGAGCTCTGCGGTTCGACCAGATTGAGCACAAGCTGGATCGCGATGGCAGCGTCCGTCGCGCTGCCGCCTGCACGCAGGATCTCGCGGCCGGCGCTGGCGGCGAGCGGATTGGCAGCAGCGACCATGAAGCGCTGCGCCGTGCCATGCGTCTTTACGATGCGTCCGGTGGCAGCTTCGGGTGCCGCGGGCAGCGTTTGCGCGGCTGCGGGCAGGGCGAGTGCGGCGATGGCGAGCAAGGCGAACGCAGCTCGCAAGGGCATGCGGTTTGCCGACGAAGAGATGTGCATGATCCGAACTCCGGCCCGGCGGCGATCAGCCCGCCTGTTTGCGAGACTAGCGCATATCCGTCGGGGCACGCCATCCGAGCATCCGCTTGATGCATTCGCCTTGAAGCATTGCCTTGAAGCATTGCCTTGGAGCCGTGATGTTGGAAGGCTAAGGTCCGAATCGTACTTCCCTGACACTGCCAAAAGGGGTTTGGGCATGTCGTTCGCGCTTCCCACGATTCTTCGCCGCCATTTCGCCTTTCTGGCGGTCGCCCTGCTTGGCCTTACGCTTGCCGGCTGCGGTTACAACAATGTCCCGACGCTCGAGGAAAAGGCGAAGGCAAGCTGGAGCGAGGTGCAGAATCAGTATCAGCGCCGCGCCGACCTGATCCCGAACCTGGTCGAGACCGTGAAGGGCTATGCGGCGCAGGAGCGCGATGTGCTCACCGCGGTGGTCGAAGCGCGCGCCAAGGCGAGCTCGATCAAGGTCGATGCATCGACGATCACCGATCCCGCCAAGTTCAAGGAATATCAGGACGCGCAGAACCAGCTCACGGGCGCGCTGGGGCGGCTTCTGGTCACGGTCGAGCGTTATCCGGACCTGAAGTCCAACCAGAACTTCCTGGCCCTGCAGTCGCAGCTCGAAGGAACGGAAAACCGCGTCACTGTCGCGCGACGCGATTACATCCAGGCCGTGCAGGCCTTCAACACCGAAATCCGGACCTTTCCGGGCGTGATCTGGGCAAAGCTGTTCTGGGGCGCCAAGGCGATGGAGACGTTCACGGCGACTGCGGGCGCCGAGCGGCCGCCAGCGGTGAAGTTCTGACAGCGTAGAGGGGTTCAGCGTGAGCGCGCAGGGCACGTCATGCGCGGGCTCGGCCTGGGCATCTCGTGAGGGAAGCTCCCGGGTCTTCGCTTCGCTGCGCCCGAGAATGACGCAAATCCTTTGTTCGGGATCATTGCGTCTGGCTGCCGCGCTTGTCCTCTCGCTTGTCCTCGCCCTCCTGAGCCCGCTATCGGGCTTGGCTGCCGATCCGTCCTATCCTGCCCTCACCGGCCGGATCGTCGACGGGGCGAAGCTGATCGGGACTGATGCCCGCGAGCGCATCGAGGCCAAGCTCAAGGCCCATGAGGACAAGACCAGCGACCAGCTCGTGGTCGCGACCGTGCCGTCGCTTCAGGGCATCGGCATCGAGGATTTCGCCAACGGGTTGTTCCGCTTCTGGAAGCTCGGCGAGAAGGCGCGCAATAACGGCGTCCTGCTGCTGGTCGCGCCAAACGAGCGCAAGGTTCGCATCGAGGTCGGCTACGGGCTGGAAGGCGCGCTGACCGACGCGCTGTCCAAGGTCATCATCACCACGGCGGTGGCGCCCAAATTCAAGACCGGCGATTTCGCGGGCGGTATCGAAGGTGGCGTCGACGCGATCCTGACCATTCTCAGCGGCGATGCCGAGGAGTGGCAGCGCCGTGCCACGGTCCGCGACGATGAGAGCAGCTTTTCCGAGGATATCGCCGTCATCGTGGCGATGATCTTCATCTTCCTGTTCATCGTCGCCTTCCTGCGCGGCATCAATCAGCAGGGCGGTGCAAGGAGGCATCGGCTGCGTGACGGGCGCTGGGTCACCCTGCCGCAAAGCACGGGCTGGAGCAGGGGCTCAGGCTCGGGGTGGAGCGGTGGAGGGGGCGGTTGGAGCTCCGGCTCCGGTGGCGGTGGCTTTTCGGGCGGTGGAGGCTCGTCTGGCGGCGGCGGGGCCTCGGGAGACTGGTGATGGATTCAGAGGACAGGGACGCGATCGCCGAGGCCGTCGCGCAGGCGGAAAGCCTGACATCGGGCGAAATCGTCGTGGTGATCGACCGCGCCGCCTCGAGCTATCGGACCGTGCCGGTGGTGATGGCGCTGGCGCTGGCCTTGTTCGTGCCCTGGCCTTTGCTGGCGCTGACCGCGACGAGCGCGCCGCGCATCTTCCTGATCCAGCTGATCTGCGCCGCGCTGCTGCTCGGCGTGCTGCTCTGGTATGGCCGGGCCGGGCGCTTCGTGCCCGGCTTCGTCAAGCGCCGGCGGGCTCATGATGTCGCTTTGCGGGAATTCACCGCGCGCGGCCTGACGCGGACGCAAGGGCGCACCGGCGTGCTGCTCTATGTCGCCCTCCAGGAGCGCTATGCCGAGATCGTTGTGGATACGGGCATCGAGGGCAAGGTCGATCAGGAGACATGGCGCGGCATCATCGAGCCGCTGCTGGCGTCGGCCAAGCAGGACTTGCTGCGCGAAGGGCTGATCGAGGCGGTGGGAGCGGTCGGGCGCGTGCTGTCGAGCCATGCGCCGCGTGCGGCGGATGATATCGACGAGCTGCCGAACAAGGTGGTGATATTGTAGGGCGCCTCAGCGCGTGCCGCGTGCCGCGCCGAGGATCGCGCCAGGCATCATACCATAGCGGCCCGGCTGATCGGCCTGGACGATGACGACATAGCCATCAGCCTCGGGAGCCTGGGTCGCCGTCAACGGCGCTGTCACCACGGCTGCCTTGCCGTCCCAATCGCCGACCCGCACCATGCCGCGCACGACATTGGCATAGGAAATCGTCTTGCCCTGGTTTTCGCCGCGCGTGATCGGAACGGTGACCATGCGCGTGATCGGGAGCACCCAGACACCGGCGGTCTTGTCCAGATCGCTGTCGACGGGGGTGAGCCTGATCCGCAGCGTCCCGTTATCTTCCTCGACTTCGACCTTTGCCGCCAGGCTCGCAGTCGGCAGCTGCTTCACCGTGCGCTCGATCTCGTGCTTGTCCGAGCCGACAATATGGGACGCGCCGTTGATCACCGCCTGCGGGGTGTAGACCTGACCGTCGCCACGCGCCTTGGCGTAGAACTTCTGGCGCTTGGCGAAGCTGTCCTTGCCGAGCGTGTCCTTCCAGCCAAGATAGTCCCAATAGGTGACGGGCATGGTCAGCGCGATCAGGTTTGGATTCTTGCTGAGTTCGACGAACAGCGCGTCGGCCGGCGGGCAGGAGGAACAGCCCTGGCTCGTGAACAGCTCGATCACCGCGTTGGGTTGTCCGCCCGGATTCTGGGCAAACGCCACCGCGCCGCCGAGAATAAGGGCGGCGATCGTGGCTGAGAAAAGGCGCGTGCGCAGGACCATGATTTTGAACTCGAGGGGACATTATACTGTCAGGCCTTACCAAAGCCCTCAACAGCCCTCACTTGGAAATCACGTTGCCTTGAAAAGCGGCGTTCTCGCAATGGTGTGATCATATTCGGCCAAAGCGGCGGCGCTGATCATGTTCGGGCGCCAGCGCCGATGCATCCAGAGCCATTGTTCGGGGTGTTCGCGGACCCAGCCCTCGACCACCGCCGTCATCATCGCCATCGCGCCCTTGACGTCGATCTCGCCGCCGGCGTCGCGCGGCAGATCGAGCTGTGGCGTCAGTTCGAGCCGAAAGCGCTGGTTAGGCAGGCGGATGACGCGCACGCCATGAACGGGGCATTCGAAGCGGCGGGCGAACTTGCCGAGAATCGGATTGGTCAGGGCCGGGCGGCCCATGAAGGGCACCACCACGCCGCGCGTGAAATGCTGGTCGATCAGCATGCCGAGATGGCCGCCTTTCTCCAGCACGCCCTGCATGGCGAAGGCTGCGCCCTGCTTGGCGGCGGCGAGGCCACCCATGGCGCCCGAGCGGATCTCATGCACGATGCCGGCGATCGCAGGATCGTTGGGCGCGCGGAAGACGGCGGTGGTGTCGAGATCGTAGGCGGCGGCGCAGATCGCCGGCAGCTCCCAATTGGCGAGGTGGGAGGAGAAGATCAGTCCGGGCTTTTCGTCATCCTTGAGGGCGATGAAGTGCTCGATGCCGGAAACCTCGACGCGAGAGGCTGCATCGGGGTTGAGGTAGTCATAGTCGAACAGCGTCTTCAGATGGGCATATTCCGCGGCGGTGCGGCCGAGATTGTCCCAGGCGCCGCGGGCGATGCGCTTGACCTCCGCCTCGTCCTTCTCGGGAAAGGTCGCGCGGATATTGGCGAGCGCGACACGGTTGACCGGGATAAGCGGGCTCACCGTCCGCAATAGCCAGCCGCCGAGATCGCTGGAGCGCTCGGGACCGAGCAGTCTCAGGAATCCGAACAGCGCCCGAATCAGGCCGATCATCGCCAGCGCGCCGGCTTGCGCGGCGAAAGCTTTCAGTCGTCTCAAGGTGCCCCGGCCCCGTATCGCCCGTGAGTTTGCTTCAAACCAGGCAGGAAACCGGCGACTTGCGGCAGGAATGCCACCCCCGTCAAGCCTTTCGGTCCGCCAGGGTCCCTGTCAGAAGGTGACGACGACCTTGCCGAAGACCTGACGGCCTTCGAGCCGCGCGAGGCCCTTCTCGAAATCGGCGAGGGGAAACACGGAATCGATCACCGGTTTCATGCCGCCGGCCATCTTTTCAAGCGATTGCGCGATGTTCTCGATGCGGCAGCCGAAAGAGCCGGTGATGCGGTATTGCTGCTGGAAAAGCTGCATCAGGTTCATCGTGGTCGAGGCGCCCGAGGTCGCGCCGCAGGTAACCAGCCTTCCGCCGCGCTTCAGGCAGAGCAGCGAGCCGTTCCAGGTGTCGGCCCCGACATGCTCGAACACGACATCGACGCCCTTGCGCTTGGTGAGCTGGCGGACCTCGCCCTCGAAGCGCTCGGTCTTGTAGTTGACCACGAAATCGGCGCCCAATTCCTTGGCCTTGCGACCCTTCTCGTCGTCGCCGACTGTCGTGTAGACGGTGCAGCCGATCGCCTTGGCCATCAGGATCGCGGCGGTCCCGATGCCAGAGCCGCCTGCATGGACGAGAATGGACTCGCCGGGCTCCAGCTTGGCGTTGTCGAACAGCATGTGCTGGACAGTGCCGAAGCCGATCGGCGCGCAGGCGGCGTCCTCGAACGAAACGCCGGGTGGTGCCTTGATGACCAGACGGGCGGATTTGTTGAGCAATTCGCGAGCGAAGCCGTCGATATGGAAGCCCATGATGCCGGCTACGTTCTCGCAGAGATTGTCGCGGCCCTCGACGCAGGCCTTGCAGTGGCCGCAGGTCTCGGCGCCATAGGCGGTGACGGTGTCGCCGACCTTCAGATTGGTGACGCCTTCGCCGACGCAGACGATCTCGCCGGCAGCCTCGACGCCGGCGGCCTGGGGCATCTTGCGCTTGGCGAAGGCCATGCCACGAAAGCCCCAGACGTCCAGATAATTCAACCCAACCGCGCGGATGCGGATCTGCACTTCGCCTGGAGCCGGCGGCGGCGGCGGTTCGATCTCCTCGAGCCGGAGGTCGCGGTCGCCGTGGAGCTGGAGTGAACGCATCGGGAAATTTCGTCTTTCAAAGTTCGTCGGGCCACTGCCGCGAAGAGTGGATTACCGCAAGGATCTCGATGGTATCGTGATGCACGCGGTAGGGCAGAAGGTAGGCGGTACCGGTGACCACGAATTCGCGGGTTCCGTCGATGCGGCCTGGCCGCCCACTGGCAGGATACTGGAGCAACTGTTGCGGCGCAGCGCGGAGGGTTCGCACCATCGATAGGGCGGCCAATGGATTGAACTGCGTCAGGTAACGCGCGGCGTCGCGCAGATTGCGTTTCGACCGCGGCGTCCAGGCGATCTTCATTGACGATGGATCTTGGCTTGAATCTCGGCCTCGATCTCATCCAGCTCGGCTTCGGTCACGAACTCGCCACGATCAGCTTCTGCCAGACCGGCCTTGATCTGTTCGATCTGCCAAGCATTCAGCTCGACATAGGACTCGATCGCTTTGGCTGCGATCCAGCTGCGCGAGCGGTCGGTGTCGGCGGCCAGAGCATCGAGCTTGGCCAGCATCTCGTCATCGAGGCGGATGGTGAAGGCTGCGGTCACGGTTTGAATCCTTGGCGGTGCGCTGCGGTTCATTGTGAACCTAGCACATCGGCGCCGCCGGGTCGATATCAGCGATGGACGCCCAGCTGCGCGGTCACGCCACCGTCGATCGGGATCACCGTGCCCGTGATGTAGGCGGCGGGCCCGCTCATCAGGAAGGCGGCGAGACCCGCGACCTCCTCGGGCCTGGCGAAACGGCCGGCAGGGATCTGGGGCTGCATCTTGTCGCGATAGGCGGCGTAGGGCGCCATCATGTCGGTATCGACGAAGCCGGGCGCGATGATGTTGACGGTGACGCCGCGCTTGCCAGTCTCGACTGCGAGCGTCTTGGCGTAGGAGATCAGCGCGCCCTTGGAGGCGGCATAAGCCGCGTTGCCGGGATTGCCGCGCAACGCCGCAACCGAGCCGATCGCGACGATGCGGCCGGTTTTGGCGCGGATCATGCTCCGCATCAGGCTCTTGGCGAGGCGGGTGAAGGCCCAGAAATTGACCTGCATCGCGGCTTCCGCCTTGTCCTGCACGATCATCGCGGCCAGCGAATCATAGGGCTGGCCGGCATTGTGGACGAGGCCGAAATAGCTTTCGCCCTCGCGCTCCTCGCAGAAAGCGTCGAGCGCGGCCTTGTCGGAGAGATCGAGCGGCAAGGCGGTGACAGTACGTCCCGGATGGGCCGCGCCGATCTCGCCTGCCAGCGCCAGGGCCCGCTCTGACGATGAACGATAGGTGAAATCGACATCGTGGCCGGCGGCCGCGAGTGCGCGCACGATCGCCGCGCCGACGCCCTTTGCGCCGCCTGTAACGAGAATGCGCGTCATGCCCGGGCGGGCTCCGCGGTCAGGACGAGCGAGGTGTTCTGGCCGCCGAACCCGAAGGAATTGGAGATCACGGTGCGGACCTTAGCGTCGCGGGCGGTATTGGGCACGACGTCGAGCACGATAGCCGGATCGGGATTGGTGTAGTTGATCGTTGGCGGTATCCGGCCGTTGGCGATGGTCATGAAGGAGATCACGGCCTCGACCGCGCCGGCCGCGGTCAGCGTATGGCCGAGCATCGACTTGTTGGAGGAGATCGGCAGGGTCGCCATGCGCTCGCCGAAGACGGCGGCGCAGCTCATCGCCTCCATCTTGTCGTTTTCCGGCGTCGATGTGCCGTGGGCGTTGATGTAGTCGACGTCATCGGGCTTCAGGCCGGCATCGTCGAGCGCGTCCCGCATGGCGAGGATCGCCGGCTTGCCGTCGGGGCTCGAGCGGGTGCGGTGAAAGCCGTCGCCACGTTCGCCGCAACCGGCGACAATGCCGAGAATGGTCGCGCCGCGCGCCAGAGCGTGGTCGTAGTCCTCGAGCACCAGCGCGCCGGCGCCTTCGCCCATGACGAAGCCATCGCGGTTCTTGGAGAACGGCTTGGCGGCGCCCTCCGGCGGATCGTTCTGGGTGGAAAGGGCCGACAGTAGCGAGAAGCGGATCAGCGCCTCGGCATGGATCGAGCCGTCGGTGCCGATGCAGAGCGCGGCCTGGGTATCGCCGCGCCGGATCGCCTCGACGCCCATCTGGATTGCGGTCGCACCCGACGAGCAGGCTGTCGAGAGCGAGATCGGCGAACCCTTCGTGCCGAAGGCATCGGCGATATGGTCGGCGACGGCACCGAACAGGAAAAGTTCGTGCATTGCCGTGAATTTCTGCGAGGCAGCCGCGCGCAGCAGGCCGTCATAATCGACATCGCCATCAATGGCCGCGGCGAGTTCCTGCTTCTGGGGCCACTCCATCTCGACGGGGGGGACCGCCATGAAGAGTTCGCCCGGGAAATCGCCGGGCTGGCCAAGCCCGCTCTGGCCCACGGCCTCTTCGGCCGCAAGCGTTGCGAGCTTCTCCGAGAGCTGCGGGGCAGTGAACGGACCATCGAACAGGAAATCGACGGTTCCGCCGATCGTCGTGCGCAGGCCTTCGGTCGCGAAGCGCTCGATTTTGTGGATGCCGGACCGGCCAGCGGTCAAGGCTTCCCAATTGGCCTCCTTGCCCTGTCCGAGCGAGGTGACGATGCCCAGCCCTGTGACCGCGACGACCGGGCGGCCTTTTGCGTCGCGATGGGGTTTGGCGTCGCGATGGGGTGATGTCTGGTTCGGTGATGTCTGGTTCTTGGTGCTCATCGACTGATCCTCACGCCTTCACCAGCCGCGCTGCGCCTTCGCCGCGCCAATGCCCGGCGCCCGTGACGATTGCCTCGTTTGCCTGCCCGTTTGCGATGGCGGCGGCAGCCAGCGCGACCGAAACCGGGAACGCCGCTTCCACGGCATGGCCGACGAGATCGCCTGTCGCAACGCTTTTGACTTGGGGCAGCGTGGCTATGGCGCTTGCCTCTTCGGCAGTGATGCCTGCAGCGCCTGTCGCAGCCGAGACTGCCAGGGCACCGGAATCAATCGGGCCAAAGCCGGAGATGAGGCCGCGCAAGGCCGCCTCGACCGTGCCGGGCTGGCGCCTTGAGCGGGTTGCGCCGACATGGGTCAGTTTCGCATGGATTTTTGCCCCGCGCGAGGCGGCACGATCGGCCGCTTCGAGCACGAGGAATGCCCCGGCACTGCCGGTGATGGCGCCCGGCGCAGCTTCGCGCGCAAAGACCGGCGCAAATTCGCCCTTGCGCAGATAGCCGCCGAGTTCGAGCAACAGCAGCATGTCGCGGCGCTCGGCGTTATAGGCGCCGCCCACCAGCATGACCTCGGCCTGGCCGGCCGCGATGCGGGCATGGGCCGTGCGGATCGCGTCGACGCCGGCTTGTTCCTCGCCCATGAAGGTGCGCGATGCCCCGGTGACGCCGTGGACTATGGCGATGTTGCCGGCGAGCAGATTCGAAAGCTGCGCCAGGAAAAGCGTGGGGCGCAGATCGCCCATCAGCCGCTCGTTCAGATAGGAGCCGGGCGCATTG
Organism: Allobosea lathyri; assembly: GCF_900108245.1. GTDB lineage: Bacteria > Pseudomonadota > Alphaproteobacteria > Rhizobiales > Beijerinckiaceae > Allobosea > Allobosea lathyri. The sequence goes on along the minus strand of NZ_FNUY01000020.1, from coordinate 23,298 downwards.
GCGCCACGCAGGCCCGTCAGGATAGCGCCGTCGACGGCGTGGTCGCGCTCGCCGCCACCTGCAGCGACGATGACCTGCAGCACGCTCTTGGCCTCGGCATCGTCCTTCAGACCGGCATCGTCGAGCGCCAGGCCGGCGGTGTAGACGCCGATACGCTGCCAAGGCTCCATCTGGCGCTGATCGGACTTCTTCGGAATCTGGCGGTCGAGTTCAAGCGGCTTCAGCGGATGAACCGGGTAGGGCGCGAAGCTCGTGGCATCGACATTGGGGGCTGTGCCCGCGCCAAGCGCCTGTGCGTGGACATCGGCGCCTTCGCCGAGGCTCGAAGCAAGGCCTATTCCGGTGATGACGACGTCGCGTAGGCTCATCGGGCAGGCTCCGGCTTCAGGCCGATGGCGGCGATGCGGCCTTCCATCAGTACGCGCATGTCGGCGGGGAAGGGCATCAATCGAAAGCGCAGCTCCGCATCGCAGATCGGCTTGCCTGCGATGGTGATCTTCGCCTTGGTCGCGGCATAGCCAGAGCCTTCGATAACAAGTTCGGCCGTGACATCGAGGACGGCATCAGGCTCGACGAAGGTGCGGAAGCGCGCCTTGTCGACCGTCATCAGGAAGGGCATCTGGGTCAGGCCGTTCAGCCCGAGCAGCAGATAGCCGGAGGCCTGCGCCATGGTTTCGGTGAGCAGGACGCCGGGCACCAGCGGGTGGCCGGGGAAATGTCCTTCGAAGACCGGGCTTGCCGTCGCCGAAGGGACGGTCGAGCGCGTGACGATGCGCTTTTCCGAAGGTTCGAACGCGACGACCGTGTCGATCATGTCGAAATATTCGAGGCGCATGCGATCCTTGGCCATGTCAGGCGCGACCGGAACGGCGCGCGGACGCGGCGCGGATCTCACGTCCCCACGTCGCGTGCTTATGCTCTATCGGGAGAGTGTGCCCGGCTCAAGGCCGGGCTCAGCGAAGGCCTGCTAGGTCGTCAGGCCTTCTCGCGTCAGGCCTTCTTGGCGGCGACCAGGTCGTCGATGCGCTTGCACAGGTTCTCGAGCACGAAATACTGCTCGGCCGGCGCCTTGCCTTCGTTGACTTCCTGCGTCCATTGCTCGAGCGGAAGCTTGATGCCGAAGGCCTTGTCGATCGCGAAGGCGATGTCGAGGAAAGCCAGGGAATCGATGCCGAGATCGTCGATGGCATGGCTCTGGGGCGTGATCTTCTCGCGCGGAATATCGCAGGTCTCCGAAATGATTCCGGCGACCGTCTCAAACGTAGCGGACATGCGGGTGCTCCCGTCTTGGATGCAAGGAAGGCGGATGACATCCGGGCGCAGGGGATACCCCGCGCCTGCCCCAAGCCCCCCGCCGAGGATGACTGTGACGCCCCCTTACACCTCGGGGCGGGAGAGGACAACCATCAGCTCCCTAACCTTCTCCCCTCGGGGGAGAAGGTGACCCGGGGCAGCCGGGTCGGATGAGGGACGGATGGGCTGGATGAGGGCTGGCCAGCGTAAGCGGCTCTTCCCTCATCCGTCAGTGCTTCGCACTGCCACCTTCTCCCCCGGAGGGGAGAGGACAATCAGGCCGCGATGCCGCGGAGCACATATTGCAGGATGCCGGCGTTCTTGAAGTAGTCGAGCTCGTCCAGCGTATCGATGCGGCAGAGGATCGGAACCTTCTTCACCGTGCCGTCGGCATAGGTGATCTCGGCTTCCAGCGTCTGGCGCGGCTTGACCGTGGCGAGGCCGCGGATCGTGACGCTCTCATCGCCCTTGAGATCGAGCGTCGCCCAGCTGGTGCCCTCCGCCAGGGTGAACGGGACGACGCCCATGCCGACGAGGTTCGAGCGGTGGATGCGCTCGAAGCTCTGCGCGATCACCGCCTTGACGCCGAGCAGATTGGTGCCCTTGGCCGCCCAGTCGCGTGAGGAGCCGTTGCCGTATTCGACGCCGGCGAAGACGACCAGCGGCACCTTCTCGGCCTGGTAGCGCATGGCCGCATCATAGATCGGCAGCTCTTCCTTGCTCGGGTAGTGGATGGTGTAGCCACCCTCGCGGCCGTTGGGGCCCATCATGTGGTTGCGGATGCGGATGTTGGCGAAGGTGCCGCGCATCATCACCTCATGATTGCCGCGCCGCGTGCCGTACTGGTTGAAGTCGGCGACGGCAACGCCGTGCTCGGAAAGATAGGCCCCAGCCGGGGAGGCGGCCTTGATCGAGCCAGCCGGCGAGATGTGGTCGGTGGTGATCTTGTCGCCGAAGAGCCCGAGAATGCGGGCACCCTGGATGTCGGTGACCGGCGAGGGCGTCTTGCCCATGCCCTGGAAATAGGGCGGGTTCTGCACATAGGTCGAATCGTCGTCCCAGGCATAGGTCTGGCTTTCAGGCGTCTTCACGGCCTGCCAATGCGCGTCGCCCTTGAAGACATCCGCATATTTGGCCTGGAAGATCGCGCGGGTGACGTTCTCGGCGATGAAGCGCTGGATCTCCTTATTGGAGGGCCAGATGTCCTTGAGAAAGACGGGCTGACCATCCGAGCCCGTGCCGAGCGGCTGCGTCGTCAGGTCCATCTGCACGGAGCCCGCCAGCGCGTAGGCGACAACCAGCGGCGGCGATGCCAGGTAGTTCGCCTGCACGTCGGGCGAGACGCGGCCTTCGAAGTTGCGGTTGCCGGAGATGACGGCGCCCGCGATCAGGCCCTGATCGTTGATCGCCTTCGAGATCGGCGCCGGCAGCGGGCCGGAATTGCCGATGCAGGTGGTGCAGCCGAAGCCGACCAGGTTGAAGCCGAGCTTGTCGAGATCGGCTTGGAGGCCGGCCTTGGCAAGATATTCGGCCACGACCTGCGAGCCAGGGGCCAGCGAGGTCTTCACCCACGGCTTCACCTTGAGGCCCTTGGCGACGGCGTTGCGGGCGAGCAGGCCGGCCGCCATCAGCACCGAGGGGTTCGAGGTGTTGGTGCAGGAGGTGATGGCGGCGATGACGACATCGCCATGGCCGAGATCGTGATCGCGGCCCTCGACGGGCACGCGGCGCGAAATCTCGCCGCCCTTCTTGTATTCGGTGTCCATCGCGGCTTTGAACCCGGCAGCGACGGCGCCGAGATCGACGCGGCCTTCGGGGCGCTTGGGGCCGGCCATCGAAGGCTGCACCGTGCTGAGGTCGAGTTCGAGCGTGTCGGTGAAGACCGGATCGGGCGTCTCGATCGTGGCGAACAGGCCCTGCGCCTTGCTGTAGGCTTCGACCAGCGCGATCCGCTCGGCGGTGCGGCCGGTGGTGGTGAGATAGTCGATCGTTTCGGCATCGACGGGGAAGAAGCCGCAGGTCGCGCCGTATTCCGGGCCCATATTGGCGATGGTGGCGCGGTCGGCCAGCGTCAGATTGTAGAGGCCGGGGCCGAAGAACTCGACGAACTTGCCGACGACGCCCTTCTTGCGCAGCATCTGCGTGACGGTCAGCACGAGGTCGGTGGCGGTGATGCCCTCGCGCAGCGCACCGGTCAGCTTGAAGCCGATGACTTCCGGCAGCAGCATCGACTGCGGCTGGCCGAGCATTGCGGCCTCGGCCTCGATGCCGCCCACGCCCCAGCCGAGCACGGCCAGGCCGTTGACCATGGTGGTGTGCGAATCCGTTCCGACGACGGTGTCGGGATAGGCGACCTCGACCTCGACGCCTTCCGCGTTCTTTTCAGCGCGCGTCCAGACGGTCTGGGCGAGATATTCGAGATTGACCTGATGGCAGATGCCAGTGCCGGGCGGCACGACGCGGAAATTGTCGAAAGCGAGCTGGCCCCATTTCAGGAAGCGGTAGCGCTCGCCATTGCGCTCGTATTCAAGCTCGACATTCTGCGACAGCGCCTTGGGCGTGCCGAATTCGTCGACGATGACGGAATGGTCGATGACCAGATCGACCGGCACCAGCGGGTTGATCTTGGCGGGATCGCCGCCCAGCGCCTTGACGCCGTCGCGCATCGCCGCGAGATCGACGACGGCGGGAACGCCGGTGAAGTCCTGCATCAGCACGCGGGCGGGGCGGAAGCCGATCTCCTTGCCGGCAGTGCCCTTGTCGTTGATCCAGGCGGCGACGCCTTCGATGTCGGCCTTGGTGACCGAGCGGCCGTCCTCGAAGCGCAGCAGGTTCTCGAGCAGCACCTTCATCGAGAAGGGGAGCCTGGAGACGCCGGCGAGGCCGTTCTGCTCGGCGATCGGCAGGGAGAAGTAGTCATAGGATTTGTCACCGACAACCAGTGTCTGGCGGCATTTGAAAGAGTCGAGCGAAGCCATGCGGGCGATCCTGATCAAGGGGTTGCGGTCGCGACCCGGACGAACCTTGCGGAGGTGCCGGATCGAAGGCCTAATGCGCATGACGCGCGCGCCGCCTCGGGAGTGCCCGAGCCCCGCGCCGGATCGGCGTGCGGCGTAGCCACGGGTTCTATAGAGCAATTCCAAGAAGCGCGCTACATGAACGAAATAGGGTCGGATACGTTGGTGGCGCTGAGGTCTTGACGCAATTCTCATTCCCGAAACGGACGCTCAGCGTGGAAAACCTCGCCTGTCGTCGCGGCGGAAGGCTGATTTTCGAAGATGTAGGCTTCCGCCTCGGCAATGGCGAAGCGATCGCGCTCACCGGCCGCAACGGTGCCGGTAAGTCGAGCCTGATCGCGATGCTGTGCGGGCGGCTGCGGCCGGAGGCGGGTGTCTTGCGAATCGAAGGCGCCGACGATGCGCCGCTCCAAGAGCTGATCCATCTCGTCGGCCATCGCGACGGGTTGAAGACGAGTCTGAGCGCGCGCGAAAATCTCGACTTCGCGCAGGCGCTGCTCGGCGATGCCGCCCTGCCGGCCGACGCGGCGCTGGAGCGCGTCGGGCTGGCCCATATTGCGGAGCTGCCGGTCGGCTATCTCTCGGCGGGCCAGCGCCGTCGCGTTGCACTGGCGCGGTTGCTGGTATCCCGGCGGCCGTTCTGGCTGCTCGACGAGCCGATGTCGGCGCTGGATATTTCGGCGCAGGCGATGCTGACCGGGTTGATGGAGGCGCATCTGGGCGAAGGCGGCGCGATCCTGGCCGCGACGCATGGCCCGCTTGGGCTCGATGGCGCCACCGAGGTGAGGATCGGGCCGTGAGCCGCGCCTTCCTCGCCATCCTCCAGCGCGATCTTGTGCTTGCGACCCGCGCGGGCGGCGGCGGGGAGCTCGCGCTCGTCTTCTTTCTGACGCTCGTGGTGCTGGTGCCCTTCGCGCTCGGTCCCGATCTCAACCTGCTCTCGCGGATAGGCCCTGCGATTCTCTGGCTTGGGGCGCTGCTATCGGTGCTGATCGGGCTCGACCGCCTGTTTCAGAGCGACGAGGATGACGGCTCACTCGATCTGATCCGGTCGTCCGCGCTGCCCTTGGAGCTGGCTGTTCTGGCAAAGGGACTGGCGCATTGGCTGACGACGGGATTGCCGCTGGCGCTGGCTGCGCCTCTGCTCGGGCTGCTCGTCGCGCTTCCCGCGGAGGCAATGCTGCCGGTCTCGGCGACGCTGCTGGTTGGAACGCCGGCGCTGAGCTTCATCGGTGCGGCCGGTGCGGCGTTGACAGCCAGCCTGCGCCGCGGTGGCCTGATCGTGCCGATCCTTGTCGCGCCGTTGACTGTGCCTGTGCTGATATTCGGGGTTTCGGCGGCGAATGCCGCGATCGGCGGGACGATTCCGTTCCTGACACCGTTCCTGATCCTGTGTGCGCTTTCGCTCATCGCGCTCGTCGTCGGGACGATAGCGGCAGCGGTCGCCTTGCGGCAGGCCGAATAAATCAGGCCGACTGCTTGATCTGATCGTTCGAGTGCATACCGTCGAGTTCGACGGCGCAGCCGCATTGCGCTGCCAGCCGCGCGACGGTCGCGGCGAGAGCGTTGAGGCCGGTCTCGGGCATCGCATGCCTGCGCCTGATTTGCTCGGCAGTCGCATAGACGTCAACCACCAGGGATTGGCTGGCCTTCGACCTGATCGCGATTTCGACCTCGCGCTGGATCTCATCCGGCAATTGTATCTGCATGGTCGCTCCTCGCGTTCATCCGGAGGCTAGCCAATGATGGGCTCAACCGCAACCTTTCAATCCAGGAATGGTAATATATTCAATGAGTTAGTAAGGGACTGAAACGACGCCAAAGGAGGCGCCGCCGAATCCGGCGCAAGAACCGATAACGGCATAGAATATTGATTATCAGTCAAATGTGCTTACAACGGCTCTTACTCACTCCACTAATCACGCAGGGCTGGGCGATGGCGGAACTGGAAAGGCCCGAGCGCCTTCAAATCATGTTGAGCCAGGACGAGTTGCGCGCGCTGGAAGATTGGCGTTTCAGCAAGCGGATGCCGAGCCGTGCGTCCGCAGTGCGCGAATTGTTGAGGCGCGGCCTTGCCGCCGACGGCTTCAATGTTGCCGGCGAGGGGGTGCGCTCGCAGGATTTCAGTGTGGTCGGCGAGGCCCACCCGAACGGATCGTCGCCCAGCGAGCAGGGCTGATCGACGCTTCCTCGCATAATGTCGCCAATGTCGCAGCGTCTCTAAGCCGATTGCTGGACGCCGCGCGCGTTGCTAAAGCTGCGCCGGCGGCCCCGAGACTTCGCGGATGACATGGCTAGCCTGATCGACCTGGCGAATCCGACGCGCTTCATGCGCTTTTCAGCCGCCCTGCTGCCCTGGCTTGCAGGCGTATCGGTGCTGCTGCTGGCTGTCGGGCTCTATCTCGCCTGGTTCGTGGCCCCGGCCGACTACCAGCAGGGCGAAACCATCCGGATCATGTTCGTGCATGTGCCGGCCGCCTGGCTTGCCTTGATGTTCTATACTCTTATGGCGGTATCCGCGCTGGGCACGCTGGTCTGGCGCCATCCGCTGGCCGATGTCGCCCAGAAGGCGGCCGCCCCGATCGGCGCTTGCTTCGCCCTCATCTGCCTTTTGACCGGTGCCTTCTGGGGCAAGCCGATGTGGGGCACCTATTGGGTCTGGGATGCGCGGCTGACTTCGGTGCTCGTACTGTTCCTGATCTATCTCGGCATCATCGCGCTCTGGCGCGTGCTCGACGAACCCTCCCGCGCTGGCCGCGCGGTCGCGATCCTGACGCTGATCGGCTTCGTCAACGTTCCGATCATCAAGTTTTCGGTCGACTGGTGGAATACGCTGCACCAGCCGGCCTCGGTGCTGCGCGTCGGCGGCCCAAGCATCCATCCGAGCATGCTCTGGCCGCTGCTGATCCTGGCGCTCGGCTTCACCTTCCTGGCGCTGGCGCTGCATCTCGTCGCGATGCGCGCCGAGATCATGCGCCGGCGGGTGCGGACACTGACGATCCTGGAGGCCGAGCGGCTCGACAGGCTGGCGGCGCAGGCGGTGCCGGCATGAGCGGCTTCCCTGCAGACGGTCTGGGGCCGCATGCCGGCTTCATCCTGGCGTCATATGCAGCAGTAGTCGCTATCCTTGGCGGGCTGATCCTGTCGATTGCGCTCGATCATCGGGCGCAGAAGCGGGCCCTGGCCGCGCTCGAAAAGCGTGGCGCCGGACGCCGTTCGGACAGGGTGAACTCATGAGCACGACCGAGACGGCCCCGGCCCGGCGCTCGCCGCTGCTGTTCCTCATACCGCTGATCCTGTTCGGAGCTCTGGCGCTGGTTTTTGCCGCCGGCCTGTTCTCGGGCGATGCCAGCAAGGTGCCGTCCGCGCTGATCGGGAGGCCTGCACCGACGATCGCGCTGCCTCCGCTCGAGGGCCTTCAGCGGAACGGCCAGCCGGTTCCGAGTTTCGCGATGGCCGATCTCAAGGGCCGCGCCACGATCGTCAACATCTTCGCCAGCTGGTGCGCGCCCTGCCGCGTCGAGCATCCGTTTCTGGTCGCGCTGGCTGAATCCGACGCGGTCAAGCAGGGGCGGGTCGCGCTGGTCGGCATGAACTACAAGGACGAGGCCGAGAATGCCCGCCGCTTTCTAGGCGCACTCGGCAACCCTTATTCGGCGATCGGGGTCGACCGGGCCGGCCGGGCCGCCATCGAATGGGGCGTTTATGGCGTGCCCGAGACTTTCGTCGTCGGTCCTGACGGGCGCATTCTGGAAAAACATGTCGGGCCGCTGGATGCTGCCGTTGCAGGGCGGCTGCTGGTCAGAGCTGCGTCGGGTCGCTGACGCGGCGGTTCAGGCGGCCTTGCGACCGCCCATCAGGCTTTCGAACATGCCGCGACCGTCGGTGCCGCCGGTGAGCGAATCGATCAGGTTCTCGGGATGCGGCATCAGGCCGAGCACGTTGAGCTTGGGCGAATAGATGCCGGCGATGTTGTTGAGCGAACCGTTGGGGTTGGCTTCGGCGGTGACCGCGCCCTGCGCATCGGCATAGCGGAACGCAACCAGGCCTTCGCCTTCAAGCCGAGCCAGCGTGTCGCTGTCGGCGATGTAGTTGCCTTCGCCATGGGCGATGCAGACATCGATGACCTGGCCCTTGGCATAGGCGTTGGCATAGGGCGTGTCAGCGCGCTCGACGGTGAGATGCTGGCGCTTGCAGACGAATTTGAGGTCGGCATTGCGCATCAGGATGCCCGGCAGGAGCCCGGCCTCGCAGACGATCTGGAAGCCGTTGCAGATGCCCAGCACATAGCCGCCGCGTTCGGCATGGGCGCGGGTCGCGTCCATGATGTTGGCACGGCCGGCGATCGCGCCGGTGCGCAGATAATCGCCATAGGAGAAGCCGCCGGGCAGGACCACGAGGTCGGTGCCGGCAGGCAGGGTGGTGTCGGCGTGCCAGACATGGGCAACCGTCGCTCCCGCCTGCTTCAGCGCCTTGGCGACGTCGCCCTCGCGGTTGGAACCGGGAAAGGTGATGACTGCGGCTTTCATCGGATCAGGCTCCGATCTCGACGCGGTAGTTCTCGATCACGGTGTTGGCCAGAAGCTTCTCGCAGGCGGTCTTCAAGGCCGCTTCGGCCGCAGCCTTGTCGGCGCCGGCCAGTTCGATGTCGAAGATCTTGCCCTGACGGACGGCGCCGACGCCGTCGATGCCGAGGGATTTCAGCGCGCCTTCGATCGCCTTGCCCTGCGGATCGAGCACGCCGGTCTTCAGGGTAACGGTGACGCGGGCTTTCATGGGTCTCTCCGGGGAATGATCGGGCGTGGCTTAGCGGCGAATCGGGTAAGGCTCAACCTCTACGCGTCGTTTCACGTGAATCAGCGGGCGTGCCAGGCCGCGAGCGCCTGGCTGCGAGCCGCGTCTGAGTCGGGGCTGATGCCGAGCGCGACGACTAGGTGTCCGGCCTCGCGGCCAGACAGGATCGCGGTGACGGCGCGTTTGCCGCTGGTGTCGCGCGCGGCGATTTCGACGAGCAGCCCCGCAATGCCTTCGGCGCTGAAGCGGGAGACGGTGGTGGTGCTTTTCGGGCTCGCCGCGTTGTCGGCCGCTGGCTTGGCAGGTTTCGCGGGGGCCTTCCCGGCTGCCTTGGTCTTGTTATCGGAGGTCGGTTTGGCAAAATCGCGGGCGAGGCGGGTCGGGTCTTCCGCCAGCGTCCGTTCCATCGCGTCGGCCTCGCGTCCATCGAGGGTGATGAGCGCGGCGAACCCCTGTCGCGTGCAGGTCGCGCGCGGGCAGAAGGACATGGCCTTTGCCGAGAGCCCGTCATTCAGCACCCAGGATTCGATCGGCAGGGGCTGCCAGCCGCGCTCGGCGGGGAGTTCGGCGATGCCGAAGCCGAAATGATTGGCGCAGCCGGCGAGGAAAGCGATACCGGCGAGCAGTGCAGCAACGTGAAAACGGGAGCGCAAGCGCTCCCGTTTCAAATCCGGCGGTCGTTCCGGGCGGAGGTTCACTGCGCCGGCGCGACGATTACTGCACCAGCCGTGGGCCTGCCGGTCCGGCTTTCTCGTTCTCGCCGAGAATGCCGAGGCGGCGCGCCACTTCGGTATAGGCCTCGATCAGCCCGCCCATGTCACGGCGGAACCGGTCCTTGTCCATCTTGTCCTTCGACTTGATGTCCCAGAGACGGCAGGAATCGGGGCTGATCTCATCGGCGACGACGATGCGCATCATCTCACCTTCCCAGAGTCGGCCGCATTCGATCTTGAAATCGACGAGGCGGATGCCGGCGCCCAGGAACAGGCCCGACAGGAAGTCGTTGACGCGAATGGCAAGCGCCATGATGTCGTCGATCTCCTGGGGCGTCGCCCAGCCGAAAGCGGTGATGTGCTCTTCGGAGACCATCGGGTCGTTCAGCGCATCGTTCTTGTAATAGAACTCGATGATCGAACGGGGCAGCTGGGTGCCTTCCTCCAGCCCGAGGCGGGTGGAGAGCGAGCCGGCGGCGACGTTGCGCACGACAACCTCGAGCGGAATGATCTCGACCTCGCGGATGAGCTGCTCGCGCATGTTCAGCCGGCGGATGAAATGCGTGGGAACGCCGATATCGTTGAGGTTCGAGAAGATGTGCTCGGAGATCCGGTTGTTCAGAACGCCCTTGCCGTCGATCACTTCGTGCTTCTTGGCATTGAAGGCGGTCGCATCGTCTTTGAAATGCTGGATCAGCGTGCCGGGCTCGGGTCCTTCATAAAGGACCTTCGCCTTGCCTTCGTAGATGCGACGGCGGCGATTCATGGGGATGTACCGTGGCTTGAGGAAATCCAAAGGTCGGCCTTTCTCTGGTCGCGGTTGCCCGCGGCGGGATCGTGGCCCCTGATCAGCCGGTCCTTCGCAATCTGCGCCATTCCGACGGATCGGAATCACCCTAGACTGCGCTGCCGGCTGGCTCAATGCGCTCGCGACCGCCAGGGCCGTCTGCGCGCCCGCTATATGGCGCTTCTGCACCGCAAACGCAACAAATGGGTCTTTGCAGTGCAATTTGGTCGCAAGCATGACGCCGCTTGGTCAATCCGCGCTAGCCCTGTGCCACGCGTCATCCTATATGGCTGTCATTCACGCCGCCGAAGCTCCGGAAGAGGATCAAAACCGCATGTCGACCTTCGATCAGCGCAAGGATGCCTTCGAGAACAAATTTGCCCATGACGAGGAGCTGCGCTTCAAGGCCACGGCCCGGCGCAACAAGCTGCTCGGCCTCTGGGCCGCCGAGAAGCTCGGCAAGAGCGGCGCCGAGGCCGACGCCTACGCCAAGGAGGTCGTCGTGGCCGATTTCCAGGAAGCCGGCGACGAGGATGTCGTGCGCAAGGTCAAGGGTGACTTCGCGGCGGGGGATGTCGCGGTCACCGATACCGAGATCAGGACGGTGATGAACGAGCTTCTGATCCGGGCCGCGGAAGAGATCCAGGCCGGGCGCTGAGCGTAAAGCCGGCCGCTAAGGTGCAGAGCACGCGCTACGCGGGGCTTGGCATGGGCGCAGGGCTTGACATGGGCGCAGGGCTTGGCATGCGCAAACGCAGGGCTTGATTGAAACGGGCGCATGGGCGCCCGTTTGCATTTCCGCCACTCCCTGGTCCAACGTGGCTCACCCGCCGCGACGTCAAGAGCGGGTCTGAAACGGATGAACGCACCATGGCCAAGCCCACTATCCTGTCTTCGCTCGCCGACCGTCTCGCCAAGGGCGATACGATCGTTTCGGCCTGGTGCGGCCTGCCCGAGCCCGGCATCGCCGGCATCCTGGCGCAGGAAGGGTTCGACGCCGTCACGCTCGACATGCAGCATGGTCCGATCACGCTCGGCGAGGTCATCCGCGCGATTCCGCTGATAAATGCCGCCGGCAAACCTGCCATGGCCCGCATCCCGGTCGGCGAGTTCCAGAACGTCTCGAAACTGTTCGATGCCGGCGTGTCCGGCGTGATCGCGCCCATGATCAACACCATGGAGGACGCGCGGACCTTCGCGGCCTACACGAAATACCCGCCGATGGGCGAGCGCAGCTGGGGCAGCTATGGCGGTCTTGGCGCGTCGGGCCTCGACGCCAATACTTACCTCAAGGAGGCGAATCGCTTCTCGCTCTCCTTCGCCATGATCGAGACGCGCGAAGCGATGGCGATCCTCGACGATATCCTGGCTCTGGAGGGGATCGACGCTGTTTTCGTCGGGCCGTCCGACCTGTCGATCGCACTGTCCGGCGGCAAGCAGGTCGACGCGCTGTCGGCCGAGGTCGACGAGACGATCCGGCATATCGTCGCGCGGGCCTCGGCGGTGAACAAGCCGGTCGCGATCTACGCGCAGTCGGCAGAACGGGCCAAGGCCTTCATCGACATGGGCGCGAAGCTCGTCACGGTGATGAGCGATACCGCGCTGCTGCGCACGGCCACGCAGGCCGCGCTGAAGGTCATCCGCGGCTAGCTCTTTGTTCCTGCATCGGCCTTTCCCGAAAACCGCATTCCACTTTTCGGGCCGATGCTCAAGGCACCCTCACGCGTTGATGCCTTCGCGCTTCTTGAGCGCGGCGTAATAGGCCCAGAGCAAGCGGGCCGCGACGCCGCGCCAGGGTCGCCAGGCCTCGGCCAGCAACTCCAGCTCCGAGGCCTTCGGCCGCGCGTCCAGCCCGAAGGCGACGCGCGCGGCCTCCTGGATCGCAAGGTCTCCGGCGGCGAAGCCGTCGCGATGGCCAAGGCAGAAGAGCAGATAGACATCGGCCGTCCAGGGGCCGATGCCCGAGATCGCCGTCATATGCGCGTGAACCTGTTCGGGCGTCGCGGTGTCCAGCGATTCGAGCACGAGCTCTTCCCCGACGATGGCAGCCGCCACCGCGCGCAGCGTGCGCTGCTTGGGACGCGACAGCCCAGACAGCCGCATCTCCTCGTCGCTGGCCGCCAGGACCCGCTCCGGCGTCAGCGGCGTCAGCACGCTCTCGACCCGCGCCCAGACGGCGCGCGCGCTGGCCACCGAAAGCTGCTGGGCGACGATGATCGCGGCCAGCCCCGAAAAGCCGCCCTCGCGCCGCCGCAAGGGCGGCAGCCCGGTTCGCTCGATGATGGTGGCCCAATGCGGGTGGAGGCCGCGCAAGGCGGCCATGCCCTCTTCGAGATCGGCGTCGCAAGTAATCTTCTGCATTGGACACTCAACAAGACCGGCCTTGCGACCGGATCTGTCAGCAGTCTGCCGCCGACGCCCCCTTGGCCGCTTCGGGGCGAGACCATAGAGAGGGGAGATGGCGACGTCCCCTCCCGATTGCGACAAGGCGGTCTTCCGTTTCGCGCCGAGCCCGAACGGGCTGCTGCATCTCGGGCATGCGCTGTCGGCCCTGACCAATGAGCGGTTCGCGTCGCTGTTCGAGGGCCGGTTGCTGCTGCGGATCGAGGATATCGATCTTAGCCGCTGCAAGCCCGCATTCGAGCAGGCGATGCGCGATGATCTCGACTGGCTTGGCCTTCATTTCGCGAGCGAGGTCCGACGGCAATCCGAGCATTTCGCCGATTATGCGCAGGCGTTGTCGGTGTTGCGCCGGCGCGGATTGGTCTACCCCTGCTTCTGCTCGCGGCAGCAGGTGAGGGTGGCGGTTGCGGCCGAAGAAGCGCAGTCCGGGCGTCCCTGGCCGGTCGATCCCGATGGGGCTCCGCTCTATCCGGGGCTTTGTCGGGAGCTCGATCCGTCAGAGGCGGAACGGCGCGTCGCGGCCGGCGAGCCGCATGTGCTGCGTCTCGATATGAAGCGCGCCCAGGCGCTTGCGGGCGCTGCCGTCGGCTATCGCGTCTTCGACGACAGCGGCGAGGAGCGCCAGATTCCTGCTCGCCCGGAGCGCTGGGGCGATGTCGTGCTGGCGCGCAAGGACGTGCCGACGAGCTATCATCTGTCCGTGGTCGTCGACGATGCCTTGCAGGGGGTGACGCATGTGGTGCGCGGCCGCGATCTCGAGGCCGCGACCGATATCCATGTCGTGCTGCAGCGCCTGCTTGGCCTGCCAAGTCCGGCCTATCATTTTCATCCGCTGCTGATCGACGAGACCGGCCAAAAGCTGGCCAAGAGCCGATCGTCTGAAAGCCTTGCCGATCTAAGGGCAAGGGGCATCACGGCCGCAGCGATCCGTGCGCAGCTCGGCTTTGCCTGACCGCGCTCAGCCGACGCCGAGCCAGGTCAGCCATGCGGCAGTGGTAAAGAGCGACAGCAGCGTCGACAGCGTGATCGCGCTCGAAGCGTCCGCCATGCCCTGGCGATAGCGCTCGGCGAAGAGATAGGCGTTGATCCCGCAGGGGCAGGCGGCAAAAAGCACTGCGACGCCCGACCAGTGCGGCGGCATCTGGAACACCCGCGTCGCCAGCAGATAGACGATCAGCGGGTGCAGTCCCAGCTTGAGCGCGCTCAGGACCGTCGGCAGGCCGATGCCGGATTCCAGACCATAGCGGCGCATGGCGATGCCCAGGCTGATCAGCGCGCAGGGGACTGCGGCCCCGGCCAGAATATCGACGATCGTCCAGAATGGCAGGGGAACCTGATCGACGAAGGGACGCACGGCCGAGCCAAGCAGGATGCCGATGATGATCGGATGGGTGAACAGGCGCCGTATCAACATCGGCACGGAGGCCGAGCGGCCCTCCGCCAGCAGGGTCGCAACCGTCATCGTGACCGGCAGGTGGATCGCGAGGAGCAGGCCGAGCGGCACCGCGCCGGCATCGCCATAAGCCTTCAGGATCATGGGAACGCCGACGAAGACGGTGTTGGATTGCGCGGCTGCGAAGCCGGAAACGACGAGTTCCGGCCCCGTTCGCGCGAAGAAGCGACTCGCGATCAGCATTGCCAGCGCCCAGACGATGGCGAGCCCGGCGAAATAGGCGATCCAGTAGCCCCAGGGCTGGGTCGCCGGGATATCGGCTTTGGCAAGCGTGCGGAAAAGCAGGCAGGGCACGGCGAGCACGAAGACGAAATCCGAAAGGCCTTCGCCGGTGGATTCGCGCAGCAGCTTGGTCCAACGCGCGACATAGCCAAGGCCGATCAGGCCGAACACGGGCAGGACGACGAGAAGGGAAGCGAGCATGGCGCTGACTTGCGAGACCGAAAAGGGGCGTTGCCGGGCAATATACCGTTTGGCGGTGTGCCTTTAGACGGCCGGAGTCAAGCGCGTGGAGCGGGTTTGGCGGCGTTCTGGTTGGGGCGCATGCGCTCAGCGCAGTTGTGCGACCGTTCCGCCGGCGCGCTCGATCAGCCCGCGGATCTCGTCGCGCTGGCGCTTGTACTCGGCGAGCGTGCCGCCCTGAAGCTCGCGCCCGCGCGGGACGCGGATCTTCATCGGATTGACGAAGTTGTCGTTGACCTTGACCTCGTAATGCAGGTGCGGGCCGGTCGAGAGGCCCGTCGAGCCGAGATAGCCGATGACCTGACCCTGCCGGACCTTTGCGCCGGGCACGATGCCATTGGCGAAATTGGACTGGTGCGAATAGGTCGTGACATAGCCGTTGGCGTGCTGGATCTCGGTGTGCTTGCCATAACCCGACGACCAGCCGGCCTTGAGCACGGTACCGTTGCCGGCGGCCAGGATCGGCGTGCCGATGCGGTTGGCCCAGTCCACGCCGGTATGCATCTTCGAATAACGCATGATCGGATGGTAGCGCATGCCGAAGCCCGAGCGCATCTCGCCATCTGCGATCGGCTTGCGCAGCAGGAACTTCTTCAGCGAGCGGCCGTCCTCGTCGAAATATTCGATCAGACCGTCTTCCGGTGCCTGATAGCGGAAGACGCGGCGCGTTTCACCGCCGATGGTCAGTGAGGCCGACAGAATCTCAGCCCGCTCGCCTTCGTCTTCCTCGGTGAAGATGACCTCGAGATTGTCCCCGCCGCGCACACGCTGCTGGAAATCGAGATCGTAGGAGAAGATCCGTACCAGTTCGTCGATCAGCGGACGCGGCAGGTCATGGCGCATGCCGGTTTCGTACAGGCTCTCGTAGAGCCGGGC
>NZ_FNUY01000014.1 GCF_900108245.1 Allobosea lathyri | reverse complement strand
ATCGTCGCCGACGAGGCGGTCTCGGCGCTCGACGTCTCGGTCAAGGCGCAGGTGGTCAACCTGATGCTCGAATTGCAGGCCAGGATGAAGCTCGCCTATCTGTTCATCTCGCATGACATGGCGGTGGTCGAGCGCGTCAGCCATCGCGTCGCGGTGATGTATCTCGGCGAGATCGTCGAGATCGGCCCGCGCGAGGCGATCTTCGGCAACCCGCAGCACCCCTATACCAAGCGCCTGCTGGCCGCCGTGCCGATCGCCGATCCGATGCGGCGCCACGAGAAGAGCCCGGTCTCCAACGACGAGATCAAGAGCCCGGTGCGCGACGCCGACTTCGTCCCGCCGATCCGCCAGTTCCGCGAGGTCTCGCCAGGCCACGCCGTCATGATCTGGGGCGAGGAGTGGGAAAAGAAGGTGATCGAGGCGGTTGCCGCCTGAACCGTTTTCCTTCGCCTGGAAGGGGAAAGGGGCATCGCCTCTCCCCGTCATGGTCGGGCTTGTCCCGACCATCCACGTCTTCGACTGCACCGGCAGAGCGCAGTTTGCGAAAGTAATGACCTTACATCAGCGTCGATAGACGTGGATGGTCGCCACAAGGGCGACCATGACGATGAGCGCGGCACGGACTGACGTCATCTATGACGAGACCGCGTTATAAGGTCCGCCTGGATCAGCTCTTCAGCTTGGCGTTGCACTGGCTCCAGTAGCCGCCGCCCTTTTCGATCCATTTCAGCGTGCCGTTGGCGTTGGCGGTCTTGTTGGCATTGTACTGGTCGACACAGGTCTTCAACCGCGCCTTGCCGGCCGTTTCGTCGGAGTATTTCTGCGAGACGGCCTTGGGGAACACGGCCGCCTTGGCACGTGCCGGCGCTGTGGCAGGCTTGGCAGGCGTGCCGGCGGGCGTTGCGGCAGGCGCAGCCGGTTCGGCCGGGATGGCAGCAGCCGCCTCGTCATCGGCCGCGTCGTCGTCGCCGCATTGCGCCTTGCGGAAGTCGTTCCACTTCTGGCCCTTCAGGCTATTGGCCTTCTTGGCGTCCTGATACTTGACGCTGCACTCCTTCATCGTGAGCGCGGCCGCCGGCGTCGCGGCAATCGCCGCGAACGCAAAGGCGGATACGGATGCAAGAATGACGTTCCTCAGCATGGTCTTCTCCATCGCAAGGCTATTGTTGCGATGCGCATGCCACTCCCATTCGGCAATCAAGGCAAGTCCTTTTCCCAGATCAACCGCTCGGCGGCTATCGACTTGAAACGCGCAGCGCTCATCGCTTGAAAATCTCAGATATCGACGCCGGCCGCCCGCAACTGCGCCCGCAGGTCGATCGGCTCGACGAAGTGGACGCCCTGCATGCCGACCGCCCTCGCGCTTTCGATGTTCCTGGCGCTGTCATCGATGAAGACGCAGTCATGCGCCGACAGGCCATAGCGCTCCAGCAGCACATGATAAATCGCCGGATCCGGCTTGATCAGACGCTCATGGGCGGAGACGACGACGCCGTCGAAGCTCTGCAGGAAGGGAAAGCGGATCAGGCATTCCGCCCATTTCTCGCGCGAGAAATTGGTGATCGCGTAGACCTTGTCGCCGCGCGCTTTCAACTCCCTGAGCACCGCGACGCTGTCCTCGACTACGCCGGGGATGGTCTCGTGCCAGCGCTCGTCATAGGCCTTGATCTCGGCTTCCCATTCGGGGTGGGCGGCAACCAGCAAAGCCACCGCATCCTCCCAGGACCGGCCGCGATCCTGCTCGATGTTCCAGGCGGCCGTGCAGACATTCTGCATGAACCAGTCGAGCTTCGCCTCGTCGGGGATGAGTTCGCGATAGAGCACACGCGGGTCCCAGCGAACCAGGACATTGCCGACATCGAAGACGACCGTAGGAGCTTTGGCAGGCATGGAACCGTCCGTTCAACGAGAGAGGGGACAAGACGAGGTGTTCACGCCCTTGTGTGCAGACGTGCAAGACAGAGGCAAGAGCTCTCGGCTATCTCGAAGGGCGAATACGCTGCGGCAAGGAGAACACCGTGACGGCATGGTTGCCATGGCTTGACCGGCAGGGACGCTTTTCTCTCCTGCGTGGAGCGACCTTCGCGCTCGTGCTCATCCCTGCCCTGATCCTCGCCTATGAAGCCTGGAACGGCCAGCTCGGCTCAAAGCCCTGGACACAGGCCGTGCACGACACCGGCACCTGGGCGGTGCGGCTGCTGCTCGTCACGCTGGCCGTCTCGCCGCTCCGGCGCATTCTGGACTGGGGCAAGCTGATCGGCATCCGCCGCATGCTCGGGCTTTCGGTACTCGCCTATGCGATCGGCCATTTTTCGCTCTATTGCATCGACCTCGCCTTCGACTGGGGCCTGATCGTTTCCGAGATCATCAAGCGCTTCTATCTGCTCGTCGGCATCACCGCGCTGATCGGCCTGATCGCACTTGGTGTCACCTCGACCGATGGGATGATCCGGAGGATGGGCGCCAAGCGCTGGCAGCGCCTGCATAATCTTATCTACGTCATCACGGGGTTGGGGCTGCTGCATTTCGCTCTGCAGTCCAAGATCGACGTCACACAGCCTGTGCTGATGACGGGATTGTTCGCGCTGCTGATGCTGTATCGCGGGCTGAACCGCTTCAAGATCGCGGTGACTACTCCGGTGCTTGTCGGGGCGGCCCTTCTGACCGGTCTCGTCACCGCGCTGTGTGAGACGGGCTGGTATGCCTTCGCCACCGGCGTTTCGCCCTGGCTCGTGTTCCAGGCCAATGCCGATATCGTGGTTTATCAGGACATCGCCTCATTGCGGCCGGGCCATTGGGTCGCTTTTGCCGGTTTGGTCGTCGCGCTCGGCCATGCCTTCCGCGCGCCCAAGCCAAGGCGGTCGCGGCAGGACGGCCAGCCCGTGCCAGTCCGGGCCGGCTCCTGACGAACATCAGGATCACGTTTGCGGCTCAATCGCGGTTGGCAGTGCGTGCGCAAGCCTCTAACCCTATGGCATGCCTGACGATCCGAACGCCCAGCCGATAGCCGACGTCGCCGCCGCCGATCTTGTCGCGGATGGGCTCGGGCCGGTGCCGGAACGCGTTTCGCCCTTCGTGCCCTTGCGCCAGCCTGTGTTCAGGGCGGTCTGGTTCGCCAGCCTGGCCTCGAATTTCGGCGGCCTGGTCCAGGCCGTCGGCGCCTCCTGGATGATGACCTCGATTGCGGCGTCGCCGGACATGGTCGCTCTCGTTCAGGCCTCGACGACGCTGCCGGTCATGCTGTTCTCGCTCGCAGCGGGTGCCATCTCCGACAATTACGACCGCCGCTCGATCATGCTGACCGCGCAGGGCTTCATGCTGACGGTTTCGGTCATGCTGGCCCTGTCGGCCTGGTTTGGCCTGATCACGCCCTGGCTGCTGCTGACCTTCACCTTTCTGATCGGCTGCGGCACGGCCCTGAACAACCCAGCCTGGCAATCTTCGGTCGGCGACATGGTGCCGCGTCGCGACGTGCCGGCCGCCGTCACGCTGAACAGCGTCGCCTTCAACATCGCCCGCAGCGTCGGCCCGGCCATCGGCGGCGCCATCGTCGCGGCTGCGGGCGCGGTCGCAGCCTTCACAATCAACGCCTTCAGCTATATCGCCCTGATCGTAGTGCTGGCGCGCTGGCAGCCGCCGCGCGTCGAGCGGCTGCTGCCGCGCGAGACGCTCTGGATCGCGATGAGCGCCGGCGTACGCTACATCGCGATGTCGCCGAATATCCGCAGCGTGATCCTGCGCAGCTTCGCCTTCGGCTTTGGCGGCATCGTGGTGCTGGCCCTGCTGCCGCTCATCGCGCGCGACCTTGTGCATGGCGGCCCCCTCACCTTCGGTGTGCTGCTCGGGGCCTTCGGTGCCGGCGCGGTCGCGGGCGCTTTCATGAGCGCGCGCCTGCGCCGGATGCTCAGCACCGAGGCATTGGTGCGCCTGACCTTCGCCGGTTATGCCGCCGCTGCCGCAATCATCGCCCTGAGCACGTCGATGTGGCTGACGATGCCGGCCCTGTGCGTCGCGGGCGCAAGCTGGGTGCTGACGCTCTCCACGTTCAATGCCACCGTGCAGCTTTCCGCGCCACGCTGGGTCGTGGGCAGGGCGCTGGCGCTCTATCAGATGGCGGCTTTTGGGGGCATGGCGACGGGCAGCTGGGCCTGGGGCCAGGCGACGCTGCATCTGGGGCCGGAAAAGGCACTGCTGATCTCGGCCATCGCGCTGCTCGTCGGCGCCGCGATCGGCCTGCGTTACAAGCTGCCGCCGCTGGAGGAGCTCAATCTCGATCCGCTGAGCAGCTGGCGCGAACCCAAGGTCGCGGTCGACATCGAACCGCGCAGCGGGCCGGTGATCGTCACCATCGAGTATATCATTCGCGAGGAGGACGTCGTCGCCTTCCTCAACGCCATGGCCGAGCGCCGCCGCATTCGGCGCCGCGACGGAGCCCGTCACTGGACCCTGCTGCGCGACCTGACCGACCCGATGCTCTGGATGGAACGCTATGACAGCCCGACCTGGGTCGAATATGTCCGCCAGAACCAGCGGGTGACGCAGGCCGATGCGGAAATCGGCGAGCGCGTGCGCGCCTTGCACAGCGGCCCCAACCCGCCCGTCGTGCACCGCATGATCGAACGGCAGACCGGCTCGCTACCCTCGGTTCAGGCAGCCGCCGCGGGCACCCTGTCGGACCCGTTGGTCGACCCGCTGCGGGCGCCCTGAGCCGCCACCTTCAGCCGAATATCCAGAGACCGGCGAGACCGACCAGGCCAACGGTGATCCGCCACCAGGCGAAGAGCGCGAAGCCGCGCTTGGAGACATAGTCGAGGAACGTCCTGACCACGAGCAGCGCCGAGAAGAAGGCTGCGATGAAGCCGACCACGATCAGCGTCGTGTCATCGACGGTCAGCGTCTTGTAGCTCTTCAGCAGATCATAGGCGAAGGCGCCTGCCATGGTCGGCATGGCCAGGAAGAAGGAGAACTCGGCCGCCGCGCGCTTGCTCGCGCCCAGCAGCATGGCGCCGACGATGGTGGAGCCCGAGCGCGATACGCCGGGAATCATCGCCAGACACTGGATCAAACCGATTTTCAGATACATCGGCAGCGAGAAGGCCGTGGCGTCGGTGTATTTTTCTTCCAGTTCCAGCTCGTCGACGACGAGCAGCACCAGTCCACCGGCGATCAACGTGCAACAGACCAGGAAGGGGTTGAACAGTACGCCCTTGATGAACCCGTGCAGCACAGCGCCGATCAGCGCCGCCGGCAGGAAGGCGACGAGCACCCCGATGACGAAACGCCGCGCCGCGGGATCGGTGCGCAGCCGCAGGGCGATGTCGAGCAGGCGGCGGAAATAGACCAGCGTGATCGCCAGGATCGCGCCCAGCTGCACCAGCACCTCGAAGGATTTGCCATTGGACTCGAAGCCGAGGAAATGGCCGAGCAACAGCAGATGTCCGGTCGACGAGACCGGCAGGAATTCGGTCAACCCCTCGACGATGCCAAGGATGACGGCTTCGATCAGATTTTGCATGTCCGGCATTTCCTTGGCCGCAAGGGATCTCGGGCGCGGCACGCATTAAGCCGCGCGCTTGCATAAGCCCAGCTCTTTGCAAATTGGTTACCACTTCACCAACGCAACGCTCGGGAATCACCCTTTCAGAAGGCCTGCGGGTTGTGACGGTTTCCTCACAGGACTATAGCAGGCGCCCAGCGCATGTCGGGATGCGCATCCCGTTGCGGCCCTGCTTCAGCCGCACCTTCCTGTTTCAAGAGTGCCATGGCGACCCTTCATCACTATCCGCTATGTCCGCATTCGCGCTTCATCCGCCTCGTCCTCGGCGAGTTCGGCATGGAGGCCGAATTGATCGAGGAACGTGTCTGGGAGCGCCGGCGCGAGTTCCTGGAAATCAACACGGCGGGCACCACGCCGGTCTTCTCCGAGGAGAACGGGTTCGCCGTCCCCGGCTCGGGGCCGATCGCGGAATATCTCGACGAAACGCGCGGCCTTGCGCTGGCCGAGCGTCGGCTGCTGCCGGAAGGCCCCAAGGAACGCGTCGAGGTGCGCCGCCTGCTCGACTGGTTCAACCTCAAATTCAATGACGAGATCACCCAGCCGCTCGTGGTGGAAAAGGTGATGAAGCGCTTCATGGGCCGCGACGAAGGCGGCGGCCCGCCGGAAATGAGTGCAATCCGTGCCGCGCGCGCCAATGTGCGCTATCATCTGCGCTATATCGCCTGGCTCACGGCCAAACGGAACTGGCTGGCGGGGGAAAAGCTGAGCTATGCCGATCTCGCCGCGGCGGCGCATCTGTCCTGCGTCGACTATCTCGGCGATGTGCCCTGGGAAGAGGATGAGGCGGCCCGCGCATGGTATGCGAGGATCAAATCCCGGCCGAGCTTCAGGCCACTGCTGAGCGACCGGGTGCCGGGAATGGCTCCGAGCGCGCATTACGACAATCTGGATTTTTGAACAGCGCGCGCCCGACCATCTCTCGCCCCGGGGAGCCGAAGGCCGGTCCATCCGGAGATGAGGGCTCCATCGCCAGGAATTTGATGTCCGGCGAGCGCCTGAAGCGTGCGGTCGTCGAACGCGCGCTTGCGGAAGGTTTCGCCGTCATTCGCGTGGCGGGGAGCGATGCGATCCCGCAGGCGGCCGATCAGCTCGAGGCCTGGCTCGCTGAAGGCCATCATGGCGACATGGACTGGCTGGAGGAGCGCCGCGACCAGCGCGCCGACCCGCGCAAGCTCTGGAGCGAGGTGCGCTCGGTCGTGATGCTCGGCATGAACTATGCCGGCGAGGGTGATCCCCTCGCCATGCTCGCCGAGAGGGAGAAGGCAGCGATTTCGCTCTATGCCCGCCGCCGCGATTATCACGATGTCATCAAGGGCAAGCTCAAGAGCGTCGCCGGTCTGCTGGCAGCGCGCGGCGGAGCGGACGTCAAGGTTTTCGTCGATACCGCGCCCGTGATGGAAAAACCATTGGCGCAAGCGGCGGGGCTTGGCTGGCAGGGCAAGCACACCGTGCTGGTCTCGCGCGAGCACGGCTCCTGGCTGCTGCTCGGCGCGATCTATACGACTGCCACCCTGCCCGCCGATGTGCCCGAGAGCGACCATTGCGGCTCCTGCACGCGCTGCCTCGATATCTGCCCGACCAACGCCTTCCCGCAGCCCTACCAGCTCGATGCGCGCCGCTGCATCGCCTATCTGACGATCGAGCACCGCAGCCATATCGACGTGGAACTCCGACCGGGCATCGGCAATCGCGTCTTCGGCTGTGACGATTGCCTGGCCGTCTGCCCCTGGAACAAGTTCGCCGAAGCCGCTCAGGAAACCCGGTTGGCGCTCAAGGGCGAACTTGAGGCCCTGCCGCTGGCCGATCTCGCCCGGCTCGACGACGCTGCCTTCCGGGCGCTTTTCGCGGGTACGCCGGTCAAGCGCACGGGGCGCGACCGCTTCATCCGCAATGTGCTGATCGCGATCGGCAATAGCGGCCGCCCCGATCTCGCGGCGAGCGCTGCCGGGCTGGTCAGCGACGCCTCGCCCCTGATACGTGCCATGGCTGCATGGGCGCTGATCCGGCTCGATCCCTGCGCGGCGCGCCATGTGGTTCACTCTGCGCTGGCAGCAGAAACCGATCCCGCTGTCCGCCGTGAATGGCTGACTCTCCCGCCTGAAACGGACCGTGCCGCATGAAACTGCTTGTCCTCGGCCTCGGCTATTCCGCCGGCTTTTTCGCCCGCGCAGCCCTCGCACGCGGCTGGGAGGTGACCGGCACCGTCCGCTCGGCCGAAAAGGCCGGCCGGCTGAGCCGCGACGGCATCCGCACGCTGGTCTTCAACGGCTTTGCCGTCTCATCGGCGCTGGCTGCCGCTGTGGCGGAAGCCGATGCCGTCCTGGTTTCCGTCCAGCCGGGGGAGAACGGCGACCCCGTGCTTGAGCGCCTCAGCGGGGAATTGGCGGCCGCGCCGAACCTGCGCTGGATCGGCTATCTCTCGACCATCGGGGTTTATGGCGACCATGGCGGGGCCTGGATCGATGAAAGCGTAAAACCCAGTTCTGCCAGTGCGCGCGCCAAGGTGAGGATCGCGATCGAGAATGCCTGGCTTACGCTGGGCGAAAGCTCCGGCAAGCCCGTCCAGATTTTCCGGCTCTCGGGCATCTATGGGCCCGGCCGCAATACGATCGTCAAGTTGCGCGAGGGCAAGGCCACGCGCCTGATCAAGCCGGGACAGGTCTTCAACCGAATCCATGTCGACGACATCGCGGGAGTCCTGATGGCCTCGATCGCCCGGCCGCGCGCCGGAGCGGTTTATAATGTCACCGATGACGAACCGGCTCCGCCGCAGGATGTCGTCAGCTTCGCCGCCGACCTCATCGGTATCGCGCCGCCGCCCGAGGTGCCGTTCGACCCGGCCCAGCTTTCGCCGATGGCGGCGAGCTTCTATGGCGAGAACAAGCGCGTCTCGAATGCGCTGGTGAAGCGCGAGCTCGGCTATGCCTTCCGCTATCCGACCTATCGCGAGGCGCTGCGGGTGCTGGTCAAGAGCGAGACCTGACCGGCACGGCTCACGCCGCGTAGCGCTGGCCCTCGTCGCCGTAATATTCGACATAACGGCGGTCGATCGCCGCCACAGGCAGGATCACCAGCACATCGGTGGTGCCGAACTGGCGGTCGATGACCGCTCCCGTGCCGAACCGGGCGCCCAGTCTGAGATAGCCCTTGATCAGCGGCGGCATCTGCTTCAGCGCCAACTTCGCGTCCACCATCCCCGCCGGCAGGCGATCCATGCCGACATAGCGCTCGGGGCGCGCCGCCGCGCTCCAATCCCCCTCGGAACGGGCATGATGGTGCAGGAAGCTCAGCGGCAGGGCGAGCGCGTCGGGATCGGTCCCGTCGAAGCTGGCGCAGCCGAACATCGCGTCGATCCGGTGATGGCGGAGATAGGCCCAGATGCCGTGCCAGAGCAGTTCGACCGTCTTCTTCGTACGATAGGGCTTGAGCACGCAGGATCGGCCGAGTTCGAGGAAACGCTGATCCGGGTGCCGCGCGATCATCGGGCCGAGATCGAACTCGCCCTGCGTGTAGAAGCCGCCAAGCCGCGTCGCCGCGCTCTGGCGCATCAGGCGATAGGTGCCGACGACCTTGGGCTTGATGCCGCCGAAGCGGCCACGCGCGGCATGGTCGATGACGAGCAGATGGTCACAGGCGCCGTCGAAACGATCGGCATCGCGACGGAACATGCGCGACACGACGTCGGGCTTCGCCGACATCTCCTGATAGAACACGCGATAGCGCAGGCGCTGCGCCCGCCAGATTTCACGGGGGCCCCGCGCCAGCCGTACCTCGAGCGAACCCGCACGGCCAAGCGTGCCGGACAGTGGCGCCGCCTCGCCGGGAATATTGCCGAAACGGCGCATCGCTCCGCCGGTTATGAGCATCAACGGCGAGAACCGCGACAGCAGCGGGTTGCCGGCTGGAAACTGCCTAGCCGGCTCGCTCGCACGGTTGACCGGGTCAAGTGCCATTGCCTGTCTTGTCCCTACGCCGTCAATTTCGGCATCAGAAGACGTTTGCCTCAATGATCTTACGAGATCGCGACAGAACTGCGTCGAAGCTGTGACGTCAAGTCAGGCCGACAGCGTCAAAGGCTCGCGCCGCTCGACACGATCGAGCCAGCGCTGCAGGGCGGCGCGCTCCAAAGGTTTCGCCAGGCAATCATTCATGCCCGCGGCGAGCGCTTCGGCACGGTCCCCCGCCGCGACATTGGCGCTGACCGCAACCAGCGGCATCGGGGCGGACTGGCGGCGCGTCTTTTCCATCGCACGAATGGCGCGCGCGGCAGCCAACCCGTCCATGCCGGGCATGCGGATGTCGAGCAGGACGAGGTCGAAATGCGGGCCCGAACCGTTCAGGCCGGCCTCGACATGGGAGAGGGCCTCCTGCCCGTCACGCGCCCGAGTCGCGGCGCAACCGAGGCGCTCCAATGTTCGCACCACCAACAACGCATTGATATCGTTATCTTCGGCAACCAGAACCGTCAGCCGCGGAGCGGCCGGTGGTTTCACGGGTGTCGCCTCGATCTGCAGAATGTTTCCCACTTGAACTTGCGGCGGGCTCGATGAGAGACGCTCGTAAAGCGAGCGCGCCCGCACCGGTTTGACGAGAAAGCCGGTAAAGCCCGCCTCGCGCGGCGAGCCGAACTGATGACGCTCGAAGGGTGAAAGGACGCTCAGGCAATTCTCGATCCCCGCAGCGCGAACGGCCGATGCGAGGGCCTTGGCAGGGGCGTGACCGATGGACTGGTCTATCAGCACGGCCGTCAAAGCCGGCTCGTTAGACAGTTGCGCACGAGCTTCGTCATCGCTCACCGCGAGCGTGACGACTGCGCCTGTGGCCTCGATCGTCTCGACGAGAAAACGTGCTCCGAAGGGCGTGGCCGAAACAACCAGCACGTGCTTGCCCTGCCAGTCGGGCGGCGGCGGCTGGACCGCGTCGGCAGCGGCCGCGAGCGGCAGCTTGACCCGGAAGGTCGCGCCCTCGCCCTGCCTGCTCTCCAACTCGATGTCGCCATTCATCAGCGTCACGAGCCGGCGCACGATCGCAAGGCCAAGCCCGGTGCCGCCATGTCGCTGTGCGGAGGAATTGTCCGCCTGCTCGAATTCCTCGAAAATTGCCTTGAGGCGATCTTCGGGAATACCTGGGCCCGTATCCGAAACCACGATCTCGATTGCGCTTCCAGCACGGGTCAAACGGATTCCGACACCGCCATGCTCAGTGAACTTGACCGCGTTGCCGACAAGATTGAGCAGAATCTGGCGCAACCGATCCTGATCGCCGATGAGATGGCTCGGCAGATCAGGCGCGAGATATGCGGCGAGTTCGATCCCCTTGGCCTGCGCGCGCGGCGCCATCAACTCCGACACGGTCTCGATCAGCAGTCCGAGATCGAAGCGCTCGTTCACGAGTTCCAGCTTGCCTGCCTCGACCTTGGCGAAATCGAGGATATCATCGACGAGGCCAAGCAGGGCCTGCCCGGACGTTCGCAGCGCCCGCACATAGGTCGTCTGCTCGGGATCGAGCCCGGTATCGGTGAGCAGGTCGCCCATGCCGAGAATGCCATTGAGCGGCGTGCGGAACTCATGGCTGACGGTGGCGAGGAAGCGCGATTTCGCGTCATTGGCGCTTTCGGCACGGGCGCGCGCCTCGTCCAGCGCCTGTTCGCCCGCGATACGGGCCGAAATATCGCGGCCGACGCGCTGCAGCACGGTCTTGCCGAGCGCGACCGGCACGGCGGTCTCGACCCAGGAGATCCAGCGCTCGCCATCGGGGGTCGCAACGCATTCATCGAAGACACGTGCGCCATCGTCGAGCGCCTGGGCCGGGCGCAGGGCGATGCGTCGCGGCTCGGCTTCATTGCCGATGACCTGCGCCTCGCTCAGGCCGAGCAAGGCGGCATAGGCGGCGTTGGCATAGACGATACGGGCTCCGTCGCGGCGCACGATCAGATCGCCCTGCGCTTCGATCAGGCTGCGATAGCGCTCCTCGCTGTCGGCCAGCGCCCAGAGCCGGTCGTTCAGCTTCTCAAGATCCTGCGTCAGTTCGGTCGCCTGCCTGATGATGCGGTTGCGCTGCCGAAGCAGGCCAAGCGCGGCAAGGCTCGCCATCAGCGCGAAGACGGTCGCGGCCACGAACGGCCAGATCGATGCAGGAAATCCCATGCGCGGACGCTAGCACCGCGCTCTTGAAAAAAGCGTTGGTCAGAACATCAAGGTCTAAGGGTTATCCGGCAAGATTCGTTAACCCTGCCAGATACTCGCTGCCGACCGCCTCAAGCTGCCTGAGCCACCTGTTCGCTGCGAGAGCGGTATGACAAGGCCTCCGCCAGATGGATCCGGCCGACCTTCTGCTCGCCATCGAGATCGGCCAGCGTCCGCGCCACCTTGAGCACGCGGTGATATGCGCGCGCGGTCAGGCGCATGGCCTCGGCCGCATCGCGCAGCAGCGCGATGCCCGCATTGTCGGGCCGTGCGATCTCATCCAGCACCTTCGCCGGCATGCGGCGTTGGTGGTGACGTGACCCAGCCCCAATGCCTCGAAACGCGCCGTCTGGAGGCGCCGCGCCCTGGCAACCCGCGCCGCGACCTGCGCCGAGCCTTCGCTCGCCGCCGGCAGGATCAGGTCGGATGCCGTGACGGCCGGAACATCGATGGTGATGTCGATCCGGTCCAGCATCGGCCCGGAAATGCGGGACTGATACTGCGCCATGCAGCGCTCGTTCATCTGGCGGCGACAGGCGAAGCCGGGCTCGGTCGCCTTGCCGCAACGACAGGGATTCATGGCTGCGACAAGCTGGAAGCGGGCGGGATAGACGGCCCGGTGGTTGGCGCGCGAAATCAGCACATCGCCGGTCTCCATCGGCTGGCGCAGCGCATCGAGCGCCTGCGCCTGGAATTCCGGCAATTCATCGAGAAAGAGCACGCCATGATGGGCAAGCGACACCTCGCCCGGCTTGGCCTGAAACCCGCCGCCGACCAGCGCCGCCATCGAGGCCGAATGATGCGGGGCGCGAAACGGACGCCGGTCGGTCAGTGCCCCATCGGCGAGATGGCCGGCCACCGAAAGCACCATGGAAACTTCCAGCAATTCGCGCGGAGTCAGGGGCGGCAGGATCGAAGGCAGGCGGCTCGCCAGCATGGATTTTCCAGCCCCCGGGGGCCCGTTCATCAGAAGGTTGTGGCCGCCGGCCGCCGCGATCTCCAGCACACGCCTGGCACTTTCCTGGCCCTTGATGTCGGCAAGATCGGGCAAGGGCCCCGCCTGCCGCGCCACCGCAGGCTCCGGCCGCGCCATCACCTGCGTCCCCTTGAAATGATTGGCGAGTTGTATCAGCGAGCGAGGCGCGAGGATGTCCATATCCGCCGCCGCCCAGGCGGCTTCCGGCCCCGACGCTGCCGGGCAGATCAGCCCCTGCCCCCTGCCATAAGCCGCGATTGCTGTGGGCAACACACCGGCAACGGCCGTGATGGAGCCGTCGAGTGCAAGTTCGCCCAGCACGGTATAACCGGCCAGAGCATCCGCCGGGATCGCGCCGATCGCCGCCATGACGGCGAGCGCGATCGGCAGATCGTAGTGACTGCCCTCCTTCGGCAGATCGGCCGGAGCCAGGTTGACGGTGATGCGCTTGGCGGGGAGGGCCAAGCCCGATGCGATCAGGGCCGCACGGACCCGCTCCCGGCTTTCCGCCACGGCTTTGTCCGGCAGCCCCACGAGGAGGAAGGCGACACCGCCGGGCGTGACCTGGACCTGAACATCCACGGCGCGCGCCTCGATACCCTCGAACGCCACCGTCGCGACCCGCGTCACCATCCGCACCACCCCATTCCCAAGGGGAAGCTAGCGGAGCTTCAACGCCAGCGCAAGAACAGATAGTGAACTTTTACGGACGATGCCGGCCTCCATCCTGCGCAGACCTGCCCCGCTTGTCCACTGGGAGCAGCGTGCGCGGAGTGGCTTCCGCTTTACGCTATTTGAGCAGTCCAGTTTCCCTGTAGAACTTTTCGGCACCGGGATGCAGCGGCACGCCAAGCAGGCCCGAAAGAGCCGTCTCCTTCTGGATCGAAGCGCCTTTGGCGTGGCCTGAATCGAGCGCAACGCGTGTCTTGTCGCTCCACAAGGCCTTGGTCAGGGCGTAGATAGTGTCCTCGGACACCTTCGACGACGTCAGCCAATGTGCGCCTACGACGACCGTCTTGACCGCGCCGACTCCCTTATAGGTTCCGTCCGGAATCTCGTCGGCAGCGAAAAAGGGGAATTCCCTGGCGAGTTTCTCCACGGGTGCGCCAGC
The DNA here is from genome assembly GCF_900108245.1 of Allobosea lathyri. Taxonomy (GTDB): domain Bacteria; phylum Pseudomonadota; class Alphaproteobacteria; order Rhizobiales; family Beijerinckiaceae; genus Allobosea; species Allobosea lathyri. The sequence continues at coordinate 86,935 of NZ_FNUY01000014.1, read as the reverse complement.
GATCGGCAGAATGTCGATACCTGCACCGGTCGAGGCCAGTTCCGAGATCGCTGCGGCCGGGAAGCCACCAGTGAAGAAGAATGCGTCGATCAAGCCGTCCTTCATCTTCTCGGCCGCCTGCTCCGGCTTGAAATACTCAGCCAGGATATCCCGCTCGCCGACCCCGAAAGCCGCGAGGATCGTCTTGGCATTGAGCAAGGTGCCGGAGCCCGGCTCGTCGAGCGAGACCTTCTTGCCCTTGAGCTCAGCAATGCTCTTCACGTTCAAGGCCTTGCGGACGACGAGATGGACACTTTCGGGATAGAGATTGGCGATCGAGCGCAGTTCCTCAACCTTCGGCCTGCCGTGATAGACGCCCGTCCCGGAATAGGCCCAATAAGCGACGTCGGCCTGCACGAAGCCAGTTTCGGTCGTGCCGCCAACGATCGCGTTGATGTTGGCGACCGAGCCGCTGCTGGTAATGGGGGTCACGACGAATTGCGGCGGAGCCGAGATCGCACTCGCGATCAGCGCGCCGATCGCGTGATAAGTGCCGGCCGGGCCGCCGGTGGCGATCCGAACAAAGGCGCGGGCCTGAGCGAAGGCTAGACCGGTCGCTCCCGCCGCCACGCCAAAGGCGAGGATCGCGGCAGCGAATTTCAATCGAAAAGGCAAGGCCATGCCATCAACCTCTCGTGCACAGATCGAGTGTCGGAAGCTTTAGGCAGCCGATCAATCGAAAAATCCCAACGGCAGACAGAACAGCTTGCAACGCGCCGCGAAGTTTCACTGCCGGGGTTCCCCTTCAAGCCTGTATGCCGACACCCCAGAAGCAGCCCAACCCAAAGACGGCCGTCTCCAATCCTTCAGGATATGGCCCGATCAGCGACCGCCTATTGAGAAAATGCGATCCGGCCATCAGGATCGGCTCCTGGCGGCCCGGCAAGGCCTGCACGGCCTGCGGCATTTCGGTCTTCTTGCGCTGGAAGAACATCCTCGACTCCGTCACTGTCAATCGCAGGCGTAGATAAGCACGAGCCGGCCGTTCGCACAGGCGGGGCGCCGCGTGCCCGCCCTTTACCGCCGCGTGACGATGCCGATCCGGGCCTTGGGCGGCGCACCCAGGCGCAGCAGCAGGAAGCCGAGCGCGAGTGCGACCAGGGCGGTCGGCGCGCGCATCAGGTTCACGACTATCGGATCCCAGAGGAAGGGGTGGATATTGCGCTCGATCGCGGGCTGGATCAGCAGGTATCGCTCATGCAGAACAGCGGTGAAGCTTTGCCCCAGCGCGGTGAATTGCAGTGCCGAGTTGGCGATCGACCGGGCACCATCGATGACGAGGGACACAAATCCGGCCGCGATCAGGACATAACCGATCAGCCGCACGAGATATCTCAGCATCCTCATCCCTCATCCATGCCGGGTTGTGGACGCATCCTGAATCACGTCCGCGCTCAGCTCCCGGTCAAGACCGGCACTGGATGTGCCCATTCCCACAGCCGTTTGCAACCGGGCGAAAGCTCCCGCGCCGGGCCGGCAATCGAATGAATGTGTAAAGCCAGCGCATCACCCCTTGAAAGAACATCGTCTCGCGGTCATAAGCAGCCCGCCGGACAGGTGGCCGAGTGGTTGAAGGCGCACGCCTGGAAAGTGTGTATACGGGAAACCGTATCGCGGGTTCGAATCCCGCCCTGTCCGCCATATTATCAAACAACCAATTGAATTCGTTGAAGAATATTTTTTACGCAACCGTCGACCCACACACCAGCCTACAAACACTATCGGCCTTGCACTCGCGAGTCTGAACTCCTGCTGAGACGAACATCCCTTGCGGATCGGGCCTACGTTAGCCGCTCTCAGGATGGCCTCAAGATTGCCGTTACGGTTAAATTCTCGCTAAAGCGGATCGTACGATCAACCTTTCGCAACCCACAACGCGACAAAGCCTACCTGTTGACCCGATACCGCCTCGCGCCATGTGTGGACGGCTCTCCCTTGGCAAGGGCTTTTGAGCGCTCTGCAGGGCTGGTCGGTGCGGCCATGTGTTCGCCCTGTTGATGCGGCGCGCATGGCCGCTGGCCATAATGCCTTCCGCGAGGACGGGTCCCGACCAAAAGCACGCGCTTGAAGGCGCTGTGGCGCAAGTGGTTTTCCCGTTCTTCGGTTCGACCGGCTGGTTGCGTTACGTTCGTATGCCCTTCCCAAGTTCTTCGGCACGGTTCGCCTGATTTCTAAGCGGCCTGCGGGACCGGCTTGCGATAGAAAGCGCGACCTCGAACTTCGTAGATTTTAAATGACGTAAAAATACTCTAGGATTCTTATTCGCGAAATTATAAAACTAAGATCTAGAAATAAGGGCACTACATTTTAATTAGTTCAATAATTTACTTAAAAATTACTGCTAAACTCAATTGCAGAATCTTACATGTACATATTAAACAGCCTCACCTTTGGGCTGGATCATTGCTATGAAGAACAATTACAATCTATGTGTAGTGGCAACATTGCTTTTTTCAGTATCGCCTGCGGCGATGTCTTATGCCCAAAGCGTGAGCGACACTGCCGGCGCCGGCACTACCGGCGCACCGATTTCCCTCGATCAGATCACCGTGACCGCGACGCGCGGCGAGAAACAGGTTCTGGAGGTTCCGGGCACGGTCACCGTGATTCCCCGCGCGGAACTTGACGAGCGCATGACGCGCGACATGCAGGACCTGGTGCGTTACCAGCCCGGCGTCAGCGTCAACCGCATCACCAGCGGTACCGACCCCTTCGGCAATTACGAGGGTTTCACCATCCGCGGCGTCGGCGGCAACCGCGTGCAGATGCAGGTCGACGGATCGCGCGTGATCGAGCGTATCACCGACGGCAATCGCAATTTCGTCGATCTGCCTTTCCTGAAGAGCGTCGAGATCGTACGGGGGCCGGGCTCGGTGCTCTGGGGCGCCGATGCCCTCGGCGGTATCGTCGCCTATCGCACGCTCGATCCGCGCGATCTGCTGGAGGGCAAGGACAAGCCCTACGCGGTCAGGCTCGATGCGGGCTATGACAGCTTCGATCGCTCCTTCACCAAGACCGGCATCGCCGCATTCCGGCTCACCCCGGCGCTGGAGGCCATCGTCGGCCTGAGCCAGAAGACGGCGCAGGAAGGCAAGCTCAGCCGCGCCCGCGCCGATGGCGGCCGCTGGGGCTGCCCGGTGCCAAGCTTACGCTATATCGGCTGCGACACGCTGAATCCGCTCAACAGCACGGTGTGGAACGCCTTCGGCAAGCTCGTATTCAAGCCCACGACCGATCACACGTTCAAGCTGACGGGCGAATATTTCGACAATTCTTCGACGGTCAACCAGCTCTGGGACTACAACGTCGTCAGCGCGGGCACCCGCAATGGCCCCTATATCCGCGACGAGGTGAAGTCGCGCCAACGCATCGCGCTGGAACATCAGTGGGATGTCGGCACAAGCTTCCTCGATTCGATCCGCTGGCAGGCGTCCTTCTCGCCGCAGAAGCGCGAGGTCACCAACAACCGGCTGCAGACACTTTCCAACGGCCAGCAGCGCTTCACCCGCGGCTTCCTCGACTATTCCGAGCAGTTCTCACAGCTCGACATCCAGGCGAAGTCGAGCTTCGCGCTGGGTTCGAGCTTCCACAGGCTGACCTACGGCTTCCAGGGCGACATCACCAAGACCGATTACGAGCGCCGCGACGATGTCCGCAACATGACGACCGGCGTCACCACCACGACGGTGGCGGGTGGCTTCAACTTCGCCAATGCCACGACCACGCGCTACGACTTCTTCCTGCAGGATGAAATCGAACTGCTGAATGGCCGCTGGACGATCACGCCGGGCGTTCGCTACGCCAATTACAAGATCGATCCAAGCATCGGGCCAGGCTACGTCATCGTGCCCGGCAAGGAGCCGCGTGACATCGACTCCCACAAGCTGATCCCGCAGGTCGGCACCATCTTCAAGCTCGACGACACCTATTCGCTCTACGCGCGCTACGCGCAGGGCTTCAAGATGCCGACGGCACAGCAGCTCTACACCTCGCTGCCCTTCGGCAACCAGAACCTGATCCCGAACCCGGATCTCAAGCCCGAGACCGTCAAGTCCTACGAGGCCGGCCTGCGCGGCCGCTTCGATAATGGCTGGTTCTCGGTCGGCGTCTTCCACGCCGACTACAAGGACTTCATCCAGAATTTCGTCACGATCCCCGGCACCACCGACATAACCTATCGCAACCTGGCGAGCGTGAAGATCTCCGGCATCGAGGCCTCGGCCGAGTGGAAGTTCCAGGAGCGCTGGATCGCTAATGTCGCGCTCAGCTACCAGTACGGCAAGCAGCAGGCCGAAGTCGGCGCTCTGACAACGCCATACAACTCGGTCAGCCCGCTGACGGCGGTGACCGGCCTCAAATACCTGATGCCGGAATACGCGCTCGAGGCCGAGTTCATCGGCACCTTCGCGTCGGTCGTCACCCGCGCCAGCGCGCCGACTGTCTTCAAGCCTGGCGGCTATTCCGTGTTCGATGCCTTCCTGAACTGGAAGCCGACCTCCTTCATCACCGTGCGCGGCGGCGTCCAGAATATCTTCGACAAGCGCTATTTCTCTAACGTCTACAATTTCGACAAGGTGCCCGCATCCGCCGCGGTCGCCGCGACCAATCCGCTGGAACTGCAGACCGCGCCGGGCCGCACGTTCAAGCTCGCCGCCTCGGTCGAGTTCTGACGCGCACCCCCGTTCACCTGTTCGACGGCCTGACCCGACAGGGCAGAGCTGTTCGGCGACGCTCCGACCGAGACCCGGAGCGTCGCAACCCATTTCTGGAGACAACAATGACCGACACCACCCAGCCCCGCGAATTGCTGAAACAGACCCCGGCCGAGATTCTCGCCAAGCTCCCAGGCATGGGCCGCATCATGCTCAGCGCCCGCGCCGGGGGAGCCACGCATGAGCGAATGGGCGTGGTCGAGAAGATCGCCGTCGAAGGCGATCTCGTCCGCCTGTCCGGCGAGATGCATGACAGCGCGCTCGACCTCACGGTGATCACGCGCCTCATTGCCGACCGCACCAGCAAGATGCGTGAGCGCGTGCTGCCGCGCCTCGAATGCCAGAATGCCGAGGGCGAGGTGTTGTTCAGCCTCATCGGTCTCGACGGACTTGAGCCGTTTGATCAGGCGCTTGCCGGGTTCGGCTCCGGCGAAGCGCTGGAGCCCGTCGCGCGCGAAGCCGGCATGGGCGGCTCGCAGGAGGTGCCGGAAGGCGATCTCGGAGCCGTGACCTTCGCCGCGATCCTGCGCAACGGCGCGCCGATCGCCATCGAACTGCGCCGGCCTGGCCTGCATCAAATCTGGAGCGGCGCTCTGCCCGAGCCGAAGCCGGCGATGGGGTTCGTCAATCTGATGCAGCCCGATTTCCATCTGCACCTGCGCGCCGGCGCCATTGCGGGCTGGCAGCGAGAAGGTGAGGGCGATCAGGTCGAGCTGCACGGACGGGACGCTGACGGCGTCCTGATCGGCCTCGTGCTACGTGGATCGGCTGCGGCCTTCGAGGGCGTGCCATCAGAGCGTAGCGGCGATCATGGCTGAGGCAATCCACACCAGCGCTTCGAAGCTCCTGGCGCACCTGCGCGGAACCTGGCTTCTGCCCCAGAGCGGAGAAGCGATCGCGCAGCCTGATCTCATGCGCGTCATCGCCGGGGAGCGCGTCGTGCTGCTCGGCGAGAGCCATGACATTGCCGAGATCCATCGCTGGCAACTGCATGTGACGGCCTATCTGCATCTGTTGCGACCGCAGATGGCTGTCGGTTTCGAGATGTTCCCGCGCCGCATCCAGCCGGTGCTCGACGCCTGGGTCGCCGGCGAGATGGACACCGCGACTTTCCTCGAAAAATCGGAATGGGCGCTGGTCTGGGGCTTCGATGCGGAACTCTATTTGCCGCTGTTCCATTTCTGCCGGCAGCAGCGCGTGCCGATGCTGGCGCTCAATTGCCATCGCCCACTCGTCACCCGCGTCGGACAGGTCGGCTGGGATGCTATTCCGGTGGAAGACCGTGACGGCGTGACGCCATCGGCGCCCGCAACCGAGGGATATCGACGCTATCTCGCCACTCTCATGGGCGGGTTTGCCGGCTCCGTTCGCCCGGCCGCCATGGAGCCGGAGCGGTTCAATCGTTTCATCCGGGCTCAGCAGGCCTGGGATCGCGCCTTCGCCTGCGGGATAGCCGATTACCTGGCAACGGCTCCCGACGACACGCTGGTAGTCGGGATCATCGGGCGCGGTCATCTCGAATACGGCCACGGCACGCCCTACCAGCTGCGCGATCTTGGCATCGACGAGTTCGCCGTATTGCTGCCGACGGACCGGGCTGACCACGATGGCGCCAGCCTCAAGGGCATAGCCGACGCGATCTTCCGGCTGGATACGCCCGAACCGCCATCGCCGCGGCGCAATTCCACCAAGGCCTCATCGTGAGGCGCGTCGTCTCGCACATCGCACTGCTGACCCGGCTGTGCATCAACGGTCCGGGAGGGAGGGCGGGGCTGATCTATTTCGCGCTCGTGCTCGCCCTTGGACTGGCCGGCGTGCAGGTCTCGGTCCGGCTGATCGCCTGGACGGCGGATTTCTACAACGCGCTCCAGAAGCTCGACATCGACGCGACGCTGCGCCAGATCGCCAGCTTCTTCGGCCTGATCGCGATCAGCGTGACCCTGTTCCTGACCGGCAGCTATCTCCGCAAGATGCTGCAGATCCGCTGGCGACGCTCCCTGACGGAAGCCGCGCTCGATCGCTGGCTCTCGAACAAGGCCTATTGGCATTTGCGGGACCGCACTGAAAACGGTCTCGACAATCCAGACCAGCGCATCGCGGAGGATTGCCGCATCTTCGTCGACAAGTTGACGGGCGAGGCGATCGAGCTGATCACCAACATCGTCGCGCTCGTCTCCTTCGTGACCATCCTGTGGTCGCTCTCGACCTTCCCGCTCGCCTTCACCATTGCCGGTGTCGCCATCGAGATCCCCCGCTACATGGTCTGGGCCGCGCCGCTTTATGTCGCGATTTCCAGTGGCGTCACCCATTGGCTGGGCAAGCCCTTGAAAGCCCTGGCCTTCGAGCAGCAGCGCCGCGAGGCCGATTTCCGCTTCGCCCTGACCCGCCTGCGCGAGCACGTCGAGGCCGTGGCGCTGGCTGGCGGGGAGTCGGCCGAGCGACGCCTGCTGTCACAGCGCTTCGGTGCGATCGCGCAGAACTGGCGCGGCTTGGCAAATCGAGAGCTCATTCTTGGCTGTTTCACGCGGCCCTATTTTCAGACCGTGCTGCGCATCCCGCTCTTCCTCGCGCTGCCAGCCTTTCTCGCCGGGCGCGTTACCTTCGGCGGCCTGATGCAGATCGGCTCGGCGTTCCAGAACGTGGTCACGACCCTGTCCTGGTTCATCTTCTCCTATCGCGACCTCGCCGAACTCGCCGCCTCAGCCAGTCGGCTGAGCCATTTTCTCGAGGCTGCCGAAAAGACGGCAGGCCCGCCCCGGCCAGCCCTCGCCATGGGTCGCAGCGACCGCCTATTGCTACGGGAGGTCAGGCTCGCGACGCCAGGCGGGCGTGAACTCGCTGCGGTTCCCGATCTGAGCTTCGAAGCGGGCGGGACCTATTGGATCGCCGCCCCCTCCGGTCATGGCAAGAGCGCCCTGGTGAAGGCTTTGGCCGGGCTCTGGCGCCACGGCGCCGGTCGCGTCGAGCGGCCGGATGCGAGGATGTTGTTTTTGCCTCAACACGCCTATTTGCCGCTCGGCGATCTGCGAACGGCGCTGGCCTATCCGGCTCCACCGGAGGATCATGAGGTCGAGGATTTTCAGCAGGCGCTTGCAGCCGTCGGTATGGCTCATCTTTGGAGGCTTCAGGAAGCGGCCTGGAACGATGCGCGCCGTGGCCTCTCCGGCGGCGAACGTCAGCGGTTAGCGTTGGCGCGCATTCATTTGCGCCGACCGGAGTGGATCGTTCTCGACGAGGCGACCAGCGCGCTCGATCCGCGCGCCGAGCAGCATTTGCTCGGCGCGTTGCGTCAACTCCTGCCGCGCGCGACCTTCGTGCTGATCGCGCACCGGCCGCCGCTCGGCGTCGGCGATTACCGGGCGATCAAGCTCGACAGCGGCGACAATGGTGCGACGGCGTTGCTGACAAGCGCAGAGCAGATCGTGTAAGCCCCGCGTCCCCCCACTCGCCAGAGGCCCCCAGATGAATGTCGCCTCCGTGTTTCGAGGGTGGGGCACCGCGCTGCGCCAGCGCTTCCGCACCTGGGCTCACCTGCCTCGATTGCTGCGCTCGCTCTGGAACGCGAGCCCCGCACTGGCCGCGCTGATCGTCGTGCTGCGGCTGCTGCGGGCGGTCCAGCCGCCGCTTGTCCTGTTCATCGGCAAGTTGATCATTGACGAGATCGTCCTGCAGACTGCCACGCCCGCACCGGGGCCGGAAATCTCCGACTGGCTCGACAGCGGGGCCGCCGGCTTCCAGTAGCTCAGGCTCCGCGAGCCAGCGCCTCGACGGGGTCGAGCTGGGCAGCGTTACGCGCGGGCAGGAAGCCGAAACTGAGCCCGATCAGCGTCGAGCAGGCGATGGCTGCCGCAAACGCCTCGACCGAATAGACGAAGCGCACCGGCGAACCCGCCAGGCCGAAGCCCCAGCCGACGGAGAGCGCCAGGCCGATGCCGAGCACGCCGCCGATGAAGCAGACCAGCGAGGCCTCGATCAGGAATTGCTGGAGAATGTCGCCACGCCGCGCTCCGACTGCCATGCGCAGGCCGGTCTCGCCCGTGCGCTCGATCACCGAGACCAGCATGATGTTCATCACGCCGATGCCCCCGACCAGCAGCGAGATCACCGCGATCGAGGCGATGAGCAGCGCGAAGGTGGCGTTGTTGCTGGTGATGGCCTGCCGGATGTCATCGAGGTTCTGGATGAAGAAGTCCTGGGTGCGATGCCGATGCGTCAAAAGTTCGGTTACGGCAGCCTGCGCCGCCTCCATCGGCGTGTCGTCGCTGACGCGCAGCGTAATGCGCGCAGCGAAAGGTCGCCGAGGAAGCGTCCCTGAACCGTGGTGTAGGGCAGGAAGACCTGTGGGTTCTGGCTGGCGCCGAAGCCGCCCTGCTGCCGGCGCATCACGCCGATCACCCGGCTTGGCACCGAGCCGATCAGTATGATGCTGCCGATCGGGTTCTGCCCGGACGGACCGAACAGCACGCCGGCCGTGTTCTCGTCGATCACGACGTCCTGCGAAAGCCGGCGGACATCGTCCTCGTCGAAGAACCTGCCTTGAACCAAGGTGCTGCCCCTGACAGCGAAATACTGCTCGCCGACGCCATTGACCAGCCCGCTCGCCTCGGCCGAGCCAAAGCGCAGGGTCGCGCTGGTCGAGACGGTTGGCGTAACGCCGTCGGCATAGGGCTGGCTCGCGACGATCTGCGCGTCGGCCACTGTCAGCGTCTTGATCAGGTTCGAGCGCCGGTCGCCGTAACCTGTGCCGGGGAAGATCTCGAGCATGTTGGTGCCGAGCCCGGCGATGTTGGCGAGAACCTGCTGGCGTGAACCTTCGCCCAGCGCGACGACGCTGACGACCGAGGCGATACCAATGACGATGCCGAGCATGGTCAAGGCAGAGCGCAGCTTGTGAGCGCGCAAAACTGGCCGGTTAGAAGAGGCGCGGCGATCTTTGGCGGCGGTGTACGGCCGTTTCACCGAAGGCTTCGGGACGGCTGATCGAGGGACGCGAGCGCGTCCATGACCTCGTCGAAGCCGACCGGTTGAGGGGCAAAGGGTGGGTGTCGCAGCGCGGGACATGATTCCACGGCACAGGCGTCGGATGCCCAGGACGACAGGATCGCCCGCTTTTCCGAGTTTGGAAGCGAACTGTCGCGCAGGACATCACGCGGCCGCTCATAGAACCGGCTCGGGTGCAATAGCCGGTCAAGGGCTGTGTCGTCTGTGTCCGGACGAGCCGGCGGCACGATCGCGGTCAATGGCTGGATCATCGGCGGTCCTCCAAAAAGCTCCTTTCAGTTAGTGCGCGAAGGGCGCGGGACGAATTTGGTTCCCGCAGGGAGAGCTTCAAGAGGTTCGAGCGCCCAGCCAATCTCCTCTTCACTGTAGTCGGAATTCGCCCGCGAGAAGCTCCAGGAGCGTCTGGCCAAGCTCGCTGGCGGCGTCGCGGTCATCCGCGTCGGTGCGCGACCGAGGTCGAGGTCAAGGAGAAGAAGGACCGCGTCGACGATGCCCTGAACGCCACCCGCGCTGCGGTGGAAGAGGGCATTCTGCCGGGAGGCGGCGTCGCCCTTCTGCGTGCGGTCAAGGCACTGGAGGCCTGGCACCCGCCAACGATGATCAGAAGACCGGCATCGAGATCGTCCGCAAGGCGATCGCCGCTCCGGCCCGCCAGATCGTCGACAATGCCGGCGATGACGGCGCGTCGTGATCGGCAAACTGCTCGAAGCGGGCGAGTACAGCAGACCGGAACCTATGGCGATCTCGTCAAGGCTGGCATCGTCGACCCGACCAAGGTCGTGCGCACGGCGATCCAGGATGCGGCTTCGGTGGCCGGCCTGCTGATCACCACCGAGGCGGTGGTCCTGAGCTGCCGAAGAAGGAGGTCGCGCCGGCCATGCCATGGATTACTGACCAGACATTGCCGAGGCCCGGAACCGCACCGGGCCTCTTTCCGTTTTGGTCTCGTCCCGGTTCCCGGCGGGGCGATTTTGCCATGCGATGTCGCGGTCACGCCGGTCGATCGCTCAGTTCTCTCGTCTCGGAGGTCTAGCCGATGAAGATCGCCCAGATTGCCCCGCTCGCCGAACGCTGCCCGCCCAGGTTCTATGGCGGCACCGAGCGGATCGTTTCCTATCTCACCGAGGAACTTGTCCGACAGGGCCACGACGTCACGCTTTTCGCCAGCGGCGACTCGCGGACCGCAGCAACGCTCGTCCGCTGTTCCGACACGGCCCTCAGGCTGAACCCGGCGGTGAAGGACCACCTGCCCTTCCACATCATGATGCTCGACGAGGTCCGCCAGCGGGCCGAAGAGTTCGACATTCTGCATTTCCACACCGATCTCCTGCATTACCCGCTCATCCGCGACATTGCCGATCGCACCGTGACAACCCTGCACGGGCGGCTCGACCTTCCCGACCTGAAGCCCCTCCACGCGGCGTTCCCGGAGATTCCGCTGGTCTCGATCTCTAACGACCAACGCCGCCCGCTTCTTCGGCATCTCAACTGGGCAGGCAATGTCCTTCACGGCCTGCCGCGCGACCTTTTGCCCTTCACAGCCAAGCCTGAAGGCGTCTATCTCGCCTTCCTCGGGCGCATCTCGCCGGAAAAGCGCCCGGACCGGGCTATCGAGATCGCGGCGCATGCCGCGATGAAGCTCAAGATCGCCGCCAAGATCGACAGGGTCGACCAGAGCTATTGGGACGATACCATCGCGCCGCTCATCGCCTCTCATCCCAATGTCGAGTTCATCGGCGAGATCAATGAACAGCAGAAAGCCGATTTCCTCGGCAATGCCCGCGCCTTGCTGTTCCCGATCGATTGGCCCGAGCCCTTCGGGCTGGTCATGATCGAGGCCATGGCCTGCGGCACGCCGGTGATCGCCTTCCGCAGCGGTTCGGTGCCGGAGGTGATCGATGACGGCGTGTCGGGCTTCATCGTGACTTCCGTCGCAGAGGCTGTCGATGCAGTCTCTGGTCTGGATCAGCTCGACCGTGCTAAAGTCCGTGCGACCTTCGAGAAGCGTTTCAGCGTCGAGCGCATGGCGCAAGACTATCTCGCGATCTATCGCGGCTTGCCAGGTGTCCGAACCGAAGCTGCGCGACGCCGTAGCGACGGGCTTCACCTGCAGGTGGTGGCGTAGGGGCCGATCTGGAGATGCCATCGATCCGTGTTGAGGCTGTGCCGCATGCCCCCGCCCCGGCGGGGCCTGAAGCGGCGCCTTTGGTTCAGTTTTTCATTCCGGCCACCGCCTCGTTGCAGGAGCGCAGGCCGCGCACGCTGAAGCACGGCGATACCTTTGCCGTGTTCGATCACAATGGCGATGCGCTCTCCGGACCCGGCAGTCCGGAGGGCGTCTTCCACCGTGACACACGGCATCTGTCGCATCTTTATCTGACGATAGAGGGCCGGCGACCCATGCTCTTGTCCTCAACGCTGCGCGACGACAACGCCACGCTCACCTGCGATCTCACCAATCCGGATGTGTACGACGAGGGCGACAGGCTCGTGCTCGAGCACGACCTCGTGCATTTGCGGCGCTCCCGCTTTCTCTGGAACGCGACCTGTTTCGAGCGCCTCGTCATGCGCAACTTCGACGAACGTCATCGGCGGATTTCGATCGAGATCGCCTTCGAGGCCGATTTTGCGGATCTTTTCGAGGTGCGTGGCACGCGGCGCGAGCGTCGCGGCGAAATGCGCCTCCCAGAGTTGAGCTCCGACCGGGTCGTCCTCGGCTATACCGGTCTCGACAAGAGGCGCCGGACGACGACCCTGACTTTCGACCCGGCACCGACACAGCTCTCGGGCAACCTGGCTGTGTTCACCTTCGACCTTGGGCCGGGAGAAGCGCGATCTCTCTTCGCTGAAATCAATTGCGGCACGCACGGCATGGATCATCCATCCCGCCGTGCGTTTTTCATCGCCTTGCGGGACGCGCGGCGCGCGCGGCGGTCCTCGGCGTCCAGCGCCGCCTCGATCGCGACGTCGAATGAGATCTTCAACGAGGGCGTGCGCCGAAGCGTCTCCGACCTCTACATGCTCATCACGGACACGCCGGAGGGCCCCTATCCCTATGCCGGCATTCCCTGGTTCAGCACGGTGTTCGGCCGCGATGCGCTGATTACGGCGCTTCAGACGCTGTGGTTCGATCCCGCCATCGCGCGTGGCGTGCTTCTTCATCTCGCAGCGAACCAGGCCAAGACGCTCGACCCCGCCTCCGATGCCGAACCGGGCAAGATCCTTCATGAGGTCCGCCACGGCGAAATGGCCGAGCTCGGCGAGGTGCCGTTCCGCCGCTACTACGGCAGCGTCGATTCGACTCCGCTCTTCGTCATGCTCGCCGGCGCCTATCTGCGCCGGACGCGCGATCTCGCCACGATGCGCCAGCTCTGGCCGAACCTCGAGGCGGCACTCGCGTGGATTGATCACCACGGAGATCGGGATGGCGACGGTTTCGTCGAATATGGCCGTCAAACCGTCGAAGGCCTGATCAACCAGGGCTGGAAAGACAGCCACGACTCGGTCTTCCACATGGACGGCCGGCTGGCCCGCGGCCCGATCGCCCTCGCCGAAGTCCAGGCCTATGTCTATGGGGCCTGGCATGCTGCCGCCGAGATCGCGGGCCGCCTGGGTCATGTCGCCCGCGCGACGCGTTACGAAAGCCGGGCCGAGTTCTTGCGGAAGGCATTCGACAGCGCCTTCTTCGACGAGGCGCTCGGCACCTATGTGCTGGCGCTTGACGGCGACAAGCGGCCATGTCGGGTCCGCACGTCCAATGCCGGCCACGCGCTCGCGACCGGCATAGCCTATCCGGAACGTGCGCCCGCAATCGCGCAAGCCCTGATGGCCGGAAACTCGTTCTGCGGCTGGGGCGTGCGCACCGTGGCTTCAGACGAGGCCCGGTACAACCCGATGAGCTACCACAACGGCTCGGTCTGGCCGCATGACAATGCACTGATCGCGGCAGGCCTCGTCCGCTACGGCTTCCGCCGCGAGGCCGCTCGCATCTTCGAAGGGCTGTTTGCCGCCTCGACCTATATCGATCTGCGCCGATTGCCGGAGCTGTTCTGCGGCTTTCGGCGGCAGCGCGCCCAAGGGCCGACCTTCTATCCTGTCGCCTGCGCACCGCAAGCCTGGGCGGCGACAGCGCCCCTGTTCATGCTGCAATCCTGCGTCGGCCTTAGCTTCGATACGGAACATGCCCAGATCATTTTCGAGCAGCCTGTGATGCCCAATTTTCTGGACGAGGTCGTGCTGCGCAACCTCACTGTCGCCGGCAGCGCGGCCGCCGTGGCACTGCGGCGCTCCGGCTCGCAAGTGGTCGTGCAGGTCCTCGAACGGACCGGGCCGGTCCGCGTCCTTGTGACAACCTGAAGGGCGAAGCGCGGCATGACGTTCTCCGTCGTCGAGTTACCGCGACTGAGCGCGCAATCCCAGCGTCAACGGCAGAGCGCCGACGCATAGCGCCGCCATCGCAAAGAACGCGGCAGCGCCGAAACGAGCATAGAGCGCCCCCGCCGCCAGCGTCAGCAGCGCCGTCGCCGTGCCGGCTGCGAGCGCATAGATCGCCTGACCGGTCGCGGCGAGCTGAGGTGGCACGGTTTGCGTCAACAGCCGCATGCAGGCCAGATGCAGCAGCGCGAAAGTCAGCCCGTGCAGCGGCTGCGTCAGCATGAGCACTAGGGGATCGGCTGTCAGTGCCATGACGATCCAACGCAGCGCACCCGCGGCCGCGGCGATGGCGGCTGCCGCCGCCGGACCAGCGCGCGCGACCAGCGGCGGGCCAATCAGGAAGAACACGAGCACCTCTGCGGCCACCGATGTCGACCACAACACGCTGGCCGCTCCCGGGCCGATGCCGGCCGCGTTCCAGCGGATGACCGCGAAGGCATCGTGCATCGCGTGACTGCCGAGCACCAGCGCAACGACCAGCAGCAGCCGCCGGAACAACGCGATGCGCAGCAGCGCTGCGAAGCCTCCTGCGGGCGAGCCCGCCCGTAGGGTTGTCTCATGGTCGGATATCACCTCGGGGACAAACAGCGCGACCACAGCGGCGGCGGCGAGCAGTGCCCCATGCATCAGGACGATGGAGGGGAGCCCGGTCGCGCCCACGACCTGCCCGGCGACGAGCGTTCCGATGATGAAAACGGCCGATCCGGCGCCGCGCACCCAGCCATATTCGAACCGCCTGCCTCCAGCGCGCCCCGAGGTGGCTGCCGCGCGCGAGGCCAGCGCATCCGCCAGCGTGGTGACCGGCGCGAGTGCAGCCGCATGGCACAAGCTCACCAGCAGCAACAGCCATAGGCCCTGTGCCGGCAGCAGGGCGAGCGCGACCACTCCGGCCGTGCCGATGCAGGCGCCGAGCACTGCGCGCCGCGCTGCGAGCAGATCCGCCATTCGACCAGCCAGTGGACCGGAAACGAGCCGCGCCGCCGTTCCAGCCGCGAGTAGCACGCCCAGCTCTTCCGCGGTGGCCCCACGCTCTTCGAAAAATCGTGGCCAGAATGGCGATGCCACCCCGAACGCCCCATACATCAACGCATAGAGCAGGACGAAGCGCGGCAGCGGAGTGCGATGGACTGCCGCTCGCCGATCTCGATCCACATTGCGCACTCCTAACGGTCGCAGCCAAGGACATCTCTCGGGCTGTTGCAAATCAAAACATGGAACAGGCTGGAGAGGAATTTGGTGCGCATATACTCTCCAAACCTTGGACAGCTTCGACCGCTACAAGATCGTTCACCGAAGTTGCCACGTGGGATAGGCGAGCCGAGGGCTCCAAACACCGGATGGCGGCGTCCACAACAAGCATGGCAAGCTTCGTGCAGCATGCTGGCTGGAAGGTTCGCTTTCCGGCAGCAGGCCAATGTCCGCTCGTGGCGCACGACGGCCGCGAGCGTCTCGATCGCTCCACAAACTAACTTGGGTCGAAAGCCGACGCGCGACTGAGGCTCAAGCAGACGAGCGCGCGCTGTCCACCATTAGCTTGGCGCCCAGGGCTCCGACCACCGCTCCGGCGGTTCGGTCGATCCAGACCTTGTAGCGAAGATAGGCTGCACGTGGCGTGCGGGACGAGAACCCGACTGCCACGACCGTGTACCAGCCGAACTCGATCAGAAAGAGCATTGGCGGCAGAGCAAAAAACATCCAGGACGGTGTCGGGGACGGCAACAGCGCGGCGAACATGGACGCATAGAAGATTGCGGTCTTGGGGTTGGAGAGCTGGACGAAGAGCGCCCGCAGCAACGAGGTCCACAGCGTGCTTTGCCGCCGCTCGCTTGCCGTGTCGGCGACCTCCAACGGTTCGGGAGCAGCGCGCCAGATGTTGATGCCGAGCCACAGAAGATAGACGCCGCCAGCCAGCCTGAGCACCATGTTGAGCCATTCGACCTGCAGCAGCATCGCCGTCAGTCCCGCGACCGCGATGGTTGCGAAGACGAAGCCGCCGATTCCCATGCCGATGGCGGCCATCACACCATCGGTGCGCGATCGTGAGATGGCAATGCGTGAGACCACGACGAAGCTTGGACCCGGGCTGATCGCGCCGAGCAGGAACACGCCGAGGATCGAAATCAGGACCGCAAGCTCATGCATGACTGTCTAGTCATCTTCCGTTCGAAGGCCCTGCCCCGATGGCCAATTTGGAGGGAGCACTGTCGACGTAATCGCCGTGGGCTGCAATGGGCCGAAGCCGAACCCGGCAGCACCTACGATTTCGAATGCCCGCTTCCTGGCAGGCCGTCAACGTCAGCATTTGGCGCTATCGGGTGTTGCCAGCCGGAAGCGCTTCCGGCCGAGCTGTTCGGCGGCGCCGCGGTAAACCTGCGATATCTTCCTTGAGCAGCTCTGTGTTGATCGCGAAGGCAGCGGAGGCCCCTTCGGCAGCGGCGACGATCGCGAACTGCACATGGTTGGAAGCGTCGCCGGCGACATAGAGGCCTGGCACCTTCGTTTTTCCATAACCTGCCGTCTTGAGCGGTTTTCGATGATCGATGTTGAGGCCCAGCCCGCGCGCGAGTTCCAGGCGCGCTTGCCCCTCGGAATGGAAGAAGAGAGCACCTACGGCCAGTTCTTCGCCTTCGGCGAATATGATACGTTCAAGCTGCCGGCCCCGGCCTTTCAACGCGATGATGCGTTCCTCTCGCAAGGCAATACCGCTTGCGGCGAGCCGGCGCCGTTGGGCGGGCCGAAGCTGAGTCACCCCGTTGCTGAGGAGACAGAGGCGAGACGTCCACCCTGTCAGCTCGAGGGCGAGCGCTAGCGCCTCCTTCGAACTTCCATAGACGGCGATGGCCTTGTCGCGCTGCTCGTAGGCGTCGCAATAAGGGCAATGAAGCACTCCACATCCATAGAAGCGTTCCGCATCGGGAATCGGAGGCAAAGAATCGGTTACGCCGCTCGCGATAAGAAGCTTTCGACCGAGAAAGATTTCACCTGTTCGGCTGCAAAGCTGAAAGCCGGGCGTACCGGGTGTTGCCGACACGATCTCGACAGCATCACGCAATTCCAGTGTCGGATAGGCGCGCAGTTGCTGTCTCGCAACGCGCAGCAAGGCGCGCGGCGGGCAGCCGTCTCGCGTCAGGAAGCCACCGATCCGGTGGGAAGAGCGGTTCCGCTGTTCGCCGGAGTCGAGAAGGAGGACGCGCCGACGCGCTCGGCCCAACATCAGAGCCGCGGAAAGGCCGGCGGGCCCTCCGCCGACAATAAGGGCATCGAAGGGAGCCGACATCGTCACCTTCTCCATTGATCGCAAGAATTAGGCTGGCTCGTCTGGTCGCCGAGGTTCCCCGCCGTGCTTTCGATAAGCGCGGGACCTTAGGGGCAAGCCGATGGAACGTGGCGACGCCGATCGGGTTCCACGGGCATATCGCTCCTGCTCCTATCCGCCCGTCAGCAGGCTGGAACAATCGACCCGGCCTTATGTTCACCAGGGAGCACGGCTTGCCTTGCGGGCTCGTAAGGCGAGTTAGGACATCGAGCAGTTCTGATGCGGGCTGCTTAAGACACAGCTGGGCTTGTGATGGCAATTTTATTCGCAGCTGATCCTGGCGATCTGCCGACCCCGATCAACTTCGGTCCAGAACCGGCGAAGTACAATCGTCCTCAACTCCGCGGGCGGTTTAAAGAGAGACGGCTTCGGCCGGCACGGATTGGCGGCTGAAAGCGATGCAGCTTGTTTCGGCAAATTCACCGGTCTCGGTCGCAAGAGGCCACCCGCGACCCTACTTCTGCAATCGGTTTTCTGTTTTGGCTGCGCTGATATTGAGTCTGGTTGCAACGATCCCCGTGGCGGCACAGACGACAGGTGGGCCTGCCCCCCGCTCTACAGCTCCTTGTCAGGCGAAACCTGGGCCGAACGATAATAAAGGCAACGACATGCGCGACCAGCGAGTCGCTCCCGAGCTGGAGCGCTGCCAAGGAGTGCTGGTCCCACCAAAGACCGGCATCAATTCGATCCAAGAAAATTGCCGTGGTCGTTCCGGTCGGAAATATTATCAACCGTTGCTTTCCCGCGCGCACGACGAATTCTCCGAAAACCTACATTTGCAATCCCAAGCATAACCGATTTCAAAGCAACCGCCCCTGTTCGGCGAATCAGCCATCCATTTGCTCGTGCGAAATGCAAAACGCGACATAGCTTGTGGGCCGATGTGACGAATTGATCGCGGACAGGCGCGAGCCATGCGCCGAGAGTTGAGCGGTTCTCGTCAATCTGGGCATCATGGGCAGACCGATCCGCTCGATGCCTTTGAATGGACCATAGGTTTCCCCGATCCAGTCAACGATCGAGCGTTCAGTGTCGCGAATTGTCTCGCCAAAGCTCAACTCATGAACAAAGAGATAACCGACGGTCTCGATGGACCGATCGCAACGATTGATCGAGCGGCTTGACCAAGCGAAGTGCAGCAGCCGATCGACGGCTGGAACAGCCGACGTCAGCGAAAAACCGTAGCCAATCTCAAAAACCGCCTGTGGGCGATTTTGTTCGTCTCCAACGACGAGATCCGGCTTTGCGCTCTCGGCAAACTGCGTCAGGGGCGCCGGGAGCTTTGATCGGATGAGCGAACGCGCGAGTTCTCGATACGTCGGAATGTCCTCGATCTCATATTTGTCCCCGGCATCATCATCTTCACTGAAAGTAAAATCCGCTGGCGGCTGGCGAAACCGGCGCAGATGATTGACCAGTAACATCTGAGCGGCGGCCTGTTTGGACACTGCCTTCCCCGCGTTGAGCTCGCCCATCGCCTTCAGGTCGATAAGCGCGCTCGCGGGACTTTGGCGCCTGGGATAGTCCAAGGCGGCGTCCAAAAGAGAGCCAATCAAAGTAGCGGACATCGCTGGTCACCAAACTTGCTTTACGACCACGACACACACCTGCAATTGCGTCGTTCGTACGACGGCACGTACGGCTGACGTCTCAATCCTCATGCCGCGATGCCGTGCTTTTCCATAAGTTCGAGTGCTGCGTCATTGAATTCCCCACGCCCGATGGCGGCAGGATCAAGTTGGCCTTTTGCAAAACCGGCAATCAAATCCGCAGCGAATTACAGGCGCTTTTGGACGACCGTTTGGGGCGCAAACACCCAACCGCGAGGTTTGTCAATGCCAACGGCTCGCCAAGCCTGGTGGACCAGCTTCAAGAGCTCGCGCTTGGATGTGCTCTGATGCCGCAATACGCGCATGAGTATATTCGTCTCGCACAATCGCATGCGCTGCGGCAGGCAATTATTGAGAACCCAGGCGGCTAGCATTGCGCCTGTCGAGGCCCCTTCGCCCAGAAGCTTTTCATCGAGCACGTGTTGCATGATCAAAATGTCGCGGAAACGGCATCGCGTCTCGTATTCCGCTGCCTGTTCCGGGTTGGACGGCCCCGTAAAACGCACCCGCTTGCCAGGCTCGATAATGACATCGTCTGGATGGGGCAGTGGCTGAGGTACCGGTTCGCCTCTACGCTCCGCCTCAGCCATGACTTCAGCGACATCCTCGAATCGCGCGTTCGTACCGGCCAGGACAGCATGCTTGCCGGTCAGCTTCTCCCAGCGTGCGATGATGGTATCGCAATAGGCCGGGTCGTATTCGAGCAGGCGTGCCTGGCGGCCGCAGGTCTCGGAGGCGAGCAGTGTCGTGCCAGAGCCGCCGAAGATATCGAGCACGATCTCGCCGCGCTTCGAGCAGTCCTTAATCGCATCCGCCACCAGCGCAGTCGGCTTGACGGTGGGGTGCATGGTGAGTTCGTCCATGCGCTGACTGCCAATGCTGCTGATGCCGGCATAGTCCCAGACATTGGTGCGATAGCGACCGGTATCGCCCAGGCCGAAGCTGTTGGTGTGCGGAGCTGTCCCGACCTTGAAGACGAAGACGAGCTCATGCTTCGAGCGGTAGAAGCTGCCCATGCCGCCATTGCTCTTGTTCCAGACGCAAGCCGGCGGCGCGGAGGCGAGCGATGGCAAAATCCGTGAAGGCTCTGATCACGGGCTACATGTACCGTGCTGATGGATAGACCAGGAAAGCTTCTGCCTACTTGATGCTGTAGCCGGGCAGCAAGCGAACCAGACGCCCTGCGACGGGGGCGGACCTCAGTCACGGCCGCCCGACACCCGATAGGGCTCGTCTCCAGGACCCTCTCGCTGACAGCCTCGCCCCACCGTCAACAGACAACTCTATTGCCGAATCGTCAGCCGCGATGGCTTACTCTGGGTCATCCGCATCAATACGGACTATGGGGCTGACTATCTCTATGCTTGCCGACCTGACTGTCCCGACGCCGAGCCCGTCGACCCTTCTCTGCGCTTTGA
Organism: Allobosea lathyri; assembly: GCF_900108245.1. Classification (GTDB taxonomy): domain Bacteria; phylum Pseudomonadota; class Alphaproteobacteria; order Rhizobiales; family Beijerinckiaceae; genus Allobosea; species Allobosea lathyri. Next base: position 66,405 of record NZ_FNUY01000014.1, on the reverse strand, counting down.
CACGCTCCACCGTTCTCATTGCGGTCTCCTCTCTCGCCTTGACGCTGGCGGCCGGGCCCGGCTGGGCCGACGGTGGCGCTGGTGGCGTCGGTGGTGCGGGCGGCACGGACTCTCTCACCAGCGCCGGCGGAGCCGGCGGCGATAGCAATAGTGGCCACGGTGGGGGCGGCGGTGGCGGTGGGGCCGGCCTGACGACCGGTGGCGCAGGCGGCAGTTCTGCCTTCGGCGGCGTTGGTGGCCGCGGCGGCACCCATGGGTATCTTGGCCCGGGCCTGACTAGCTCAAGCTGGGGCGTCCAGGGCGGGCAAGGTCAGGCTTCGCCCTGGGCCTACGGCGGTGGCGGCGGCGGCGCGGGCGGCACGGCCGCAATCGTCACCGGCAGCGGAACGTGGACCCAATCCAACACCGGCACTCTCAAAGGCGGCGATGGCGGTGCGGGAGGTTCGGCTACGAATGGGTACGGCGGCGCTGGAGGCAGCGGCGGCGTGGGGCTTTACTTCACATCCACCGGCGCCAAAACCATTTCCATTGGCTCCTCTGCCGAGGTGACCGGAGGCAATGGCGGGATTGGCGGCCTTGGGGGAACGGCTAATGGCTCGCACGGCGTGGGCGGCGCCGCCATCATCGGCAGCAATCTGTCCATCATCCTTGGCTCCAATTCTAATGTCAGTGGCGGCCTCAATGGTTCCGGCACCGTGCGCGCCAACGCCATCACCTTCACCGGCGGCGCAAACGCGCTGACCCTGAACAGCTCAACGACGTTGAGAGGCGATATCGAGGTCGCGGGCTCGCTTGTCCTCGACAGCCCCACTGATGTCACCCTATCCAATGTCATCAAGGGCTCAGCCAGCGTCTCCAAGATCGGTACGTCCGTACTCACGCTGACCGGCGCCAACACCTATACCGGCGGCACGACGGTCGAGGCCGGCACGTTGCGATGGAGCGGATCCGCCGCCCCCGTCCAATCCACGGCCTATACGGTGAACGGCGGTACGCTCGATCTCGGCAGCCATGACCTGACAGCCTCCTCGCTCTCCGGCACCGGCGGCACTATTGCTCTGAGCAACTACGGCAGGCTGACCGTCGACCAGTCGACCAACACCAGCTACGCGGGCGTCATCTCAGGCACCGGCGACCTGGTGAAGACCGGCAGCGGCACGCTGATGCTGTCGGGCACCAACACCTACTCGGGCGGAACGGGGGTCTACGGCGGCAGGCTGGAGGTAAACGGCTCGCTCGCCAATGCGGTGATCGTGTCAGGCGGGGAGCTTGGAGGCACCGGCTCAGTCGGCCAGACCATCATCAGCGGCGGCACGCTCGCGCCCGGCAACCCGATGGGCACGTTCAACGTCAACGGGGTCCTGAGGCTCGGCTTGCGCTCGACCTATGCGGTGGAAGTCTCGTCATCTGACGCGAGCCGGGTCAATGTTTCCAGCTCGGCCCATCTCGACGGCGGCAAGGTCAGCGCGCGCTTCGCTCCCGGCACCTATGTCTCGAAGCAGTACACCATCCTCCAGTCGAGCGGCGGCATCTATGGCCAATTCGTCAGCGAGACTGACACTAACCTGCCCGCCGGCTTCAAGGCAGCCCTGAGCTATGGCTCTCGTAACGTCTATCTCGATCTGACGTTGGCCATGGCGCCACCTCCCGGCACCAGCTTCACTTCCAACCAAAGTGGTGTCGCCAACGCAGTCACGAGCTATTTTGACAGCAACGGCAGTATCCCGCTGGAACTCGGCGGGCTGACGCCTGCCGGCCTGACGCACGCGGCAGGCGAGCCGGCGACCGGAACGCAGACTGCCACGAATGGCGCCATGACCCAGTTCATGGGCACGCTGGTCGATGCGTCGCCGGAAGGCCGCGGCGTCTCGATCGCGCCCGCGCCCGGCAGCTTCGCCTCCTATGCCGCCTATGGCTCGGGCAAGGCTGCCTCAAGCAAGGATGTTGATCTGCCGACGCGCAAGCTCGCGCTGACCGCCGATCCCGATGCCTGGCGCTGGAGCGTCTGGGGCAGCGGCTTCGGCGGCGCCCAGTTCACCGGCGCCGATGCCAGCGCCGGCACCGCCGCCAACACCAACCGCGTCTATGGCGCCGCCGTCGGCGCCGACTACAAGCTGACGCCCTCGACCATCGCCGGCTTCGCGCTGGCCGGCGGCGCCACCAGCTTCAACACCTATGGGCTCGGCTCCGGCAAATCCGACCTGTTCCAGGCCGGCCTTTTCCTGCGCCAGCATTTCGGGCAGGGCTATCTCTCGGCTGCTCTGGCCTATGGCTGGCAGGACGTTACTACCGATCGCAGCGTTGGCGGCGATCGTCTCGAGGCCAAGTTCGACGTCAACAGCTGGTCGGGCCGGCTCGAGACCGGACATCGCTTCGCGCTCGGCCCCACGGCGCTGACCCCTTACGCCGCGGCGCAGTTCACCATGATCGCGCTGCCGAACTATGCCGAGACGGCGCCGGCCGGCACCAGCCTCTTCGCGCTGTCCTACGCGTCCCGCGACGTCACCTCGACACGCAGCGAGCTCGGCCTGCGGGCGGATGCCAGCTTCAGCCTCGTCGGGCTACCGTTGGCGCTGCGCGGCGCGCTCGCCTGGGTCCACAACTTCGACACCGCCACCACGGCCATCGCCAGCTTCCAATCGCTGCCGGGCGCGACCTTCCTGGTCAGCGGCGCGGCGCTCGACCGCAACGCTCTGCGCACCAGCGCCACCGCCGAGCTCGACCTCAGGAACGGACTCTCCATCGCCGCCACCTTCGACAGCGAGTTCGGCGAGAACAGCAGGAGCCTCGGCGGCAAGGGCGCGATCCGATACAGGTGGTAAGCGGGGCCGCAGGACCAGACCCGGAAGCGGAAATTCCAGCCCGCCAGGGACGGGACGCCGGCCGTCATGCACGGCGCTCCGTAGGTCTGCTTTTCGGCAATCAGCCAGAGTCCGCTCCTGGCCCGATTCCCGACCTCTGGAATGTCGGCTCTCGGGCGGTTTAGTTCAACGGTTGGCCGCGCGGCCGGAGTTGGCGCTTCTCCCCTGATATGCGACAGACATCTTGTTGCCGAGGCGGAATCTGGGAAGCGGCGCTGATCTGCTGCCGCCGCAATGCGGTCAGAATTGATCGTGCTTGGTCTCTTGGACGAAGGCTAAGCGGGTAATGTTCAACGCGTCGGCATTAGCGGCCTCGGTCCCGCCAATTCTGCTGGAGCGTGTCGCGGAGAAGCTTGCTACGTTCGAGCAGGCGGATGTTACGAGCATCGTTGGCGACTTCCCGCAGGCGGGAGCAGGGGCCGTTGAGCAAGGCCGCGCGGATCGCGACCCCAGTCCTTGTCTGGGTCACCGGACATGTTGACCTGCCGACTGGCGGTCAGGACCGAATTTACCGCATGAATTATGCTGTTTGCGTGCTGGGGCTCGGCGATGCGCAAACCCGACATCACTCGGCGCGCGGTGTTGATCGAAATTCTGCTGGCCAAGTCCGTCTCTCAGCGGACCCCGCGAGCACGGCGCCGGCTTCGACCGTCAAGGTCATGCCGACCGGATCGATAGAACGGATCGCGTTCATCCTCGATAAATTCATCACGATCTGGGCCGGTCCGGTGATCGGCACCGCGCCGCCGGCGAGGCTGGTATTGCCGCCCTGCGGCACGATCGCGATACCCCGTTCGGCGCAGAGCCGCACCACGGCGGAGACCTGATCGACGGTTTTCGGCCGAGCCACTGCGAGGGCGGGCGCGCCGAACTCGCCGCGCCAATCCACGCAGTAGGGCGACATCGCTTCATCGCCCAGGACGAGACCGGCATCGCTCAGGATAGAGTGCAGCGCCTCCAGGAACGCGCCGTCCGCGCCGGCAGGTGTTTTCATGAGCCTTGCTGCCCAAAGCCGTAGAGGCGGTGTGCGTTGCCGGTGAGAACCCGGTCGCGGGCAGCCGGATTTGGCACCCAGTCGACGAGCAGGTCGAGCAGATCGCCGACATTCATCATGTGCTGCCAATGCGCGACATGCGGCCAATCCGACCCCCAGACGCAGCGCTCGGGCGCGGCCTCATGAAGCAGGCGGGCAAAGGGAACCGTGTCCGCATAGGGTGGGCCCTCGACCGTGTTGCGGTAGGCGCCCGAGAGCTTGACCCAGGCGCCATCGCGCACGAGCGAGACAAGCGTCTGGAAGCCGGGATCGTGGATTCCCCGCGCGACGGGAAAATGCCCCCAATGATCGACGACGAAGGGCACGGGCAGGCGGGCGAGCTTCGGGGCCAGCGGAGACAGATCCCTGGCGTCGATCAGGAACTGCAGATGCCAACCCATCTCTTTGGCCAGAGCCGCATAGTCGTTCAACTGGTCGAAGCCGATCCCGCCGCCATACAGGATATTGAGGCGCAAGCCGACGACCCCTGCTTCCTTGAGCGCCAACAGCTCTTTATCGGGCAGGCCGAGCGGGATGACGGCGATGCCGCGCAGCCGGTCGCGGTTCGCCTTCAGGGTCTCGACCATCAGGCTGTTGTGCGTGCCGTGGACGCTGACTTGAACCAGGACACCATAGGTCATACCCGTTGCGTCCAGCATCGCGAAATAGCTCTCGGGCGTGGCTGGTGCGGGCGTGTAGCTCCTGCCGGCCACGAACGGGTGAGCCGGAGGTTGCCCGATGACATGAGCGTGGGTATCGACCGCCCCTTTCGGCACGGCGAAGCGCATCGGCCGGCGAGGATGGGGATCGGGCCCTGGGCAGGCCGGGGCCCGATCGGTTGGAGAAGCCGTCTCACGCATCGGCGTGCAGCACCTTGCCGCGCGTCTCTGGCAGCGCATAAGCCGCCAGGAAGAACAGGACATAGGCGACGAGGGCGAAGAGGCAGATCGCGTTGGCCAGCGACGTTACTTGCGACAAGTACCCCACGAGGAAGGGAAAGAGCGCGCCGACACCCCGTCCGAAATTATAGCAGAAGCCCTGGCCGGAGCCGCGCAGCCTGGTCGGATAGAGTTCTGTCAGGAAGGCGCCCATGCCCGAGAAATAGCCGGAGGCGAAGAAGCCGAGCGGAAAACCGAGAACCCAGAGCAGTTCGTTCGACAGCGGAAGCTGCGTATAGGCGAGTACGACCACCATGGCCCCGAGCGAAAAGGAAAGGAACAGGCTGCGGCGGCCATATTTGTCGGCGAACCAGGCACCGACGAGATAGCCGACGAAGGAACCGATGATCACAGCCGAAAGATAACCGGTCGAGCTCACGATCGAGAGCTTCCGTTCCGTCGTCAGGAAGCGTGGCACCCAGAAGGTGATGGCGTAGTAACCGCCCTGGCAGCCGGTGGTAACGAGCGAAGCCAGGATGGTCGTCTTCAGAATCGGGCCTTGGAAGATCTCGAGGATCGACGGGCGGTCGCCGGTGGCTGCAAGCTTGGCGCGGGCTTCGACCGAGACCTCCGGCTCCTTCACATAGGCGCGCAGATACAGGACCAGCAGCGCCGGCAGCGCTCCGATCGCGAACATCCAGCGCCAGGCCTGCTCCGCCGGTAGCAGCGAGAACAGCGCCGCCTGCGCCAGCACGGCGAGCCCCCAGCCGACCGCCCACCCCGACTGGACCGAGCCAACCGCACGTCCCCGGTACTGTGCGCGGATCGTTTCTCCCATCAGCACGGCGCCAGCCGCCCATTCGCCACCGAAGCCAAGCCCCAGCAAGGCACGGAAGATCAGGAGCTGCTCGAAATTCTGCGCGAATGCACAGAGCAGCGAAAAGAAAGAGAACCAGATGATGGTCAGTTGGAGCGTGCGGACCCGGCCGATGCGGTCGGCGAGATAGCCCGCGCCCCATCCGCCGAGCGCCGAAGCCAGCAATGTCACGGTACCGGCAAGGCCGGCGGTGCCAGCATCTACCTGCCACAGCATGATGATCGTGCCGATCACCAGCGGGTAGATCATGAAATCCATCCCGTCGAGCGCCCAGCCCGTGGCGCAGGCCCAGAACGTGCGCTTCTCGGGGACGGTCATGTCCCTGTAGAAGCCGGTCAGGCTGGTATCCTCGATCGGCGCGACCGTGCTTGAAGATGTTGCCATTCGTAACCTCCCTCGCATCGCCTTCCATGGGCGATTCGCTCAAGAGGACAGGTCTCCCAAAACGCCCAAAGACGTCTGCCGGAAAATTCTCCAGCGGCACCCTGATATCCGGCGTTTTGTCGAAAAATTACCCATACCCGCGTTGCAGGCGGCGATAGCGCGCCGGGCTCTCGCCGGTCACGGCTCGAAAGGCGACGCCGAAATGCGATTGTGAGGAGAAGCCGACCGCCAGGGCGATCTCGACGATCGGCAGGTCGGATGTCGCGAGCAGCCGCCGGGCGACGAGAACCCGTTGCTCCACCACGAAGCGATGCGGCGTGAGGCCGGTCGAGCGCTTGAAGCTTCGGATAAAGTTGGAAGGGCTCATGCCCGCGACCTGCGCCATCGCCGCCAAAGTGACCGGAGCGCCGGGATCGGCTCGCACGAACTCGGCGACGCGCGCGCGCATCGTCTCGTCCAGGCTCGGCAGACGCTCGGATTTCAGTGTGCCCGGCGCCGCGTAGCGGTCCGACAGGTGCAGCGCGAGCGTGTAGGCGACCTGCTCAGCCAACAGTGCATTAGGCCGGTGCCCGCTGTCGCTGGCCTCGACCAGCCGTTGAGCCGACATCTCAAGCAGCGGATCTGCGGTGTCCCATGCAAGGTCCATCAGAGCGATCGGGCCCGCCGATCCGCGCGCCGCGGCCACCTCCCGTAGCAGCGCTTCGCCAAGGTAAAGCAGCAGCAGCTTTCCGGACCCGACCTCAGGTACGGCATCCACGACCACGCTGCGCCCGGGTTGCCCGATACGGAAACGCCCCGCGTGAACGGGAGCGTCCCGCCGGACCCTGCCGTTTTCGATCAGTACATGCCGGCGAACGTCATAGAGCGTGATCGCGACCGTCGGAACCGGAAGTGCCCCGAACTCGTAGACATGCGGGCCCGTGACGTCGCTGACAGCCGCGGCGAAGCCTGTTGTCGACCAAAGGTCGATCAGAGCCGATTGCCTTCGCCCTGTAACGAGTTCAGCGTGAAGAAGCGGATTCAGCTGCATCAAACTCGGTCAAACCGGATAATCTCTTTCGTTAGCACCGATCACGCGAATTCGCCACGCCCCTCGTTCGTCTTGGAGGTTCACTTGGCTGAATCTGGCGCTTCAGTGGGGTGCACATTCCAGCTCGCCTTCAATATTTCACCGCTTCAATTTCGGGACGTCGCACTTCCGTCCCAAATCGAGGCGGTTGTTCAACGAACCCGATTTCCCTTTTCGCGTATCCTGCTGGAGATCACCGAGAATGCACTCATTGACGAACTCGAAACCGCACAGTCCTTGCTCACGCTGAGCCGCTCTGTCTCACGTGAGGTCAAATCAAGATTTGAACTTTGCGCCAGCGAAAGCGATGCCGCGATTTTGCAGAATGCCCTGTGCGGAGGAAAGCCCGGTCTGATAGGCTCCGTGCGCGGTCGAGAAATCGAGCGCCGAGCAGGCCTCGCCGGCGAAGTAGATCCGCCCGTCGATATCGCTGGCGAGGACCGCGCGGGCGTCGGCATGGCCTGGAAGGGCATGGCTGTAAGAGCCCTGCGAGAAAGGCAGGCGGCCCCAGCGCGATTGGGCGATCGGCGTCAGCCGGTTCCTGATCCCCGAGCCGAAAAGCCCGGCCAGCTCATCAAGCGCGAAGGCGGCCATTGCGTCGCCGTCGGCTTCAAATTCGCGCGCGGCCGCGCCCCCCACGAAGCCTTCGATCAGTGGACGGCCGAAAGGCCGTAGATGATAGCTCGCAGTTCGCACCGAATGCGGATTACCAAGCACCTGGGTATCGGGCTCGAATCCCTCGCAATCCGCGAGCCTGAAGATGATCTTGTCCGCCAGACCAAGCGGAAGCCGCGTGGCGGCATCGATGTGATCCACGGCCCGTGGGGGCAGACGCAGCGCGCCGGATGCAAGGACATCCGTCGGGATCGTAACGATGACGCTCGTGGCATCGAGCGTGCCCCTCGGTGTGGTCAGCCGCAGTGCCCGGCGCGATGCGTCGATCGTCGAGACCGGCGTGTCGAGCGTGACCGGGACGCCCCTGGCCGCGGCGGCCACGAGCGTGCCGTAGCCCTCGACGACGCGCCAGTTCACGCCGGTCTCCGCATCGGCATAGGCGAGATAGTCGCGAACCGAGAGATGCTCCAGTTCGGTGCCGTTGATGTAGCCGCTGAGGGCTTCGAGATAGGGTGTCCAGCGGTCACCAGGCTCCAGCAGGTCCGAGGCGCGGTCGCTGGCGAGAGGCGTCTCACGCAGGCGCTGCTCGAAACGCCCGAAGGCTGCACTGGCCGCGCGCTGCTCGGCGGCGGGAAATCCGAGATCGCGAAACTGGCTGCGCCATGGCGGCGTAGTGCGATCGACATGGAAGCCGAGCTCCGGCGCCAGCGAAGCCCAGGGGTTCCGGTCCGCCGAATGCAGCCAGCCGCAGCCGAGATCGAAGTGCAGGCCGTCACTGACGGCGGTATGAGCCCGGCCGCCGATCCTGTCGGTCGCCTCGATCAGCAGCACGTCGAGCCCGGACGCCGCGAGGAGCCGGCCCGCCGCAACCCCGGCCGCGCCGGCTCCTACGATGGCGACGTCGAGCGTCTTCATGCCGTCCCCTCCCGTGGCGCGGCCCCCAGTTCCAGCCAGTCGAGTTCCTCCTCGAGCCGGTGGAAAGCGTCATCGCCGACGATTCCGCGCTGCCTCAGATCGAAGGCGGTGCGGCGCGCCGCCGCGATGGCCGTCCGCCGCAGGGCGTTATGGTCGGTGTCGAGCCGCGCGTTGCGCCCGGTCTGCTCCAGCATGTCGCGATACTCTTGCCGGATCGCCACAGCTGCCGGCGGCAGCGCGCCTTCGAGGGATCCGATCGCGGCCTCCAGCGCGGCCTTGCGCGCGATGGCGAACTCGCGGTCGACCGGGCGGTCGTCGCTGATGGCGAGATAGCGCAGCAGCGGCGCCAAAGTCAGCCCTTGGATCAGGAGTGTGCCGACCACGACCGTGAAGGCACAGACGAGGATCATGTCCCGGTAGGGAAAGTCGGCGGGAAGGGCGTAGGCGGCGGCGAGTGTGACGATGCCGCGCATCCCGCTCCAGGCGACGATCACGCTGCCCTTTGCGGTCTGCAGCGATGCCGCTTTTTCGCTCGCGTTGGCGGCGCCGCCGGGGCGCAGGGCGGCCAGCGCCCTGTAGGTCATCACCCAGGTCAGCCGCACCAGAATGACGGTTGCGAGGACCGCGAGCGCGATCCAGGTATATTGGACGCGCTGCGCCGCATCGAGGCTGTCGAGGATGGGCCGCAATTGCAGGCCGACGAGCACGAAGGCCAGCACCTGGAGCACGAAGACGGTGGTTTCCCAGACCGCATAGGATGGGATGCGCAACCGCGCGCTGGTCCGTTCCGGCGCCGTCCTGGCAAGGGTGATGCCATAGACGACGATGGTGATGATCCCCGATAGATGCAGCCGCTCAGCCAGGATCCAGACACCGAAGGTCGAGATGAATTGCAGGATGATGGCGCTCGGCGGGTCCCGGAACAGCGCGAGCAGCCGCACTGCAACCAGGCCGAGGAGAGCGCCGAGGACGAGACTGCCGAACGTGACGAGCGCAAAGGCTGGCAGCGCACTCGTCACGCTGAAACTGCCGGCCGCGACCGCTCCCAGCGCGAGGCGGTAGATCAGCAGCGCGGTCGCGTCGTTCAGCAGGCTCTCACCCTCGAGGATCACGACGATACGATGCGGTGGCCGCACCTTTCTCAGGATCGCCGTAGCCGCGACAGCGTCGGGCGGCGCGACGATCGCACCAAGCGCGATCGCGGCAGCCCAGGGCAGGTCAGGCACGAACCACCGCGCCACGATGGCGACGACGACCGTCGTGACGCCGACCGCGACGAAGACCAGGCTACCCACCGGCAGCCAGTTCCGGCGTAGATCGCGCGGGGAGCTGTCGAAGGCCGCATCAAGCAGGATCGGCGCGACAAACAGGGCCAGCACCAGCTCCGGATCGAGCGCTATGCGCGGCGCATGGGGGATGAAGGCAAGGGCCGTCCCGCCGATGGCGAGCACCACGGGATAGGGGATTCCCGCCCGCCGCGCTGCTGCAGCGAGGATCACGGCCCCGAACATGATGGCGAGGATCGATTCAAAGAAGATCATGCCCGCCGACCTTACCGCTGATTGCGCGGGTGTCGATCAATACTGATCGGAACGCCGTCGCTGTCGCATCATGGCTTTTATCGGGCTCCGGTATCACAGAGATCACAGATACGACCGATGTGATTGACCAAGAACGGATAGTTTTGATGCCTCCAGGCGGCAGCGCCCCCTTTCTTGTTGTGGTCATTGCGCCAGCAGCTGCCGTTGGCGTTTCCCTGGAAGCAGACCTTGGCGATAATGGCTTTAGGCGCCGGGCCCGCCCTCGCTCGAGGTCTTGCACTGCTTTGGGAACGACCGGTCCTGGTGAAATGCGACCCGGCCGCTTTCGCCCGGCAACGACGCAATCGAGTGTCCGCTTGTTGACCGGCTTATGGGCCGCTCTTCCCCTTCTTATCAATCAGGACGGCCTGCTGCCACCGGCTTGGCGCTTTGTCGGCACGGTGAATACAACCCGCCCAACAGCATGGCCGCTTTTTTCCTTCCAAAATTTCCTCACAAGTTCGCTCGATCCGGCGTTGACGCGTCGCTGGCTGCTTCGCGTCATCGACCCAGCAGATGAACTCGTTTCGACCAAGCGGCGTCAGGTTCTCCCAAAGCGCAAAGACCTTTGGATCTGAACGCACGGCTGCTTGAAAGTCCTCACGTGCCTCATGGACTGTGCCATTCGGAAAAGCGTTCCCCACAAAACCTCCAACCAATGTCACGCCGGCCAGTCAGGCTCACGGCCTTAGCGTTAAGGGCACCCCCGAACTTGCAAGCTGGACATTTCGAATGTCAACATTTCGGCGGAACAGCTCGGGTTCGCCCCGGACAGAACCTAGCCGATCCCACCAGACCTTGTCGCTTCGGTCGGCGAATTACGCTTACGCCCAGACATACATATATATGTAAATAGAATAATTGTTGTATTTGTAGAAATTATCTAGACGAATATCAGGGTAATTTATGTATCTTACTTCATGCTTCATTTCAATCAGCGATGTCTATGTGGGCATTGTTGGTCCAACTATCGTTTATTCGCGATCGACTTTGCAAATTAGCCTGAATTCTAGTAGGGGCAAGCAAGCCAGCGCGCGGCTTTCCGGACGGAGGGCGAAATTGCCGCAATCCATCTTCGCTCACCAATGTGCGCCCGTCGCTGGCAGTCTTGGCGTTAGGCCCTACCCATGCTTCTCCAGCCGCCTTCGCCTGCTCTCGTTTGGCAAAACCCACGGTGTGGTCGCCCTTGCCTGCCGCCGCGGTTCGAAGCATTCCACTTAGTAAATGCCAATCGTCAGATTGGGATGTCTTAGAGGCTGTATGCTCCTTATCATTCGCTACTAAATGTTTCATGCCAGCGATGCGCTCCTGAAGGAGCTTCATGCTTTTATGAACTGCAGTTTGGCTCAGAAATTCTTGTCTTTGCCGCAACCCCACAGTTCCACCGCCCAAATTACCGCGAGGATTCCCGCTCCCCAGAAACTGACCGACCAGTGTGCGGTTGCCGGTTGCCAGAACCAGGTACTCGGGTTGCGCCCTCGGCGGCGATTTGGCGTTGGGTGGGGGCTTTGAGCCCCCACCGCCATTGGAAGAGTAGCTGTTGTCGTTCGCGGCTTTCGTTGGCGCGCGGGCAACGAGCGCGACCGCCGCAGCGCCTGCGCCAATCGCAGCGATGCGGCGCGCTGCCTGAGATGACGCCGCTGTCGGGCTTGCGCTTGCTGCTCGGTTGAAGGCGGACGTCGTGCGCCCTGCGATGCCAACAGAGGCGATCCTTGATGCCACCACATTCGTGACATTTGCATTCCGCCGTATCGCTAACGCGGGCGCGGTCAGCGCTGAGGACGCCCCGAAGCGAGAGATGTAGCCTCCCGTTGAGCGAGCGCCGACCTGTACAGCTCCGATTCCGAAACGGGAATTTGGTCCCGCGACGGGATTTCCGGCACGAAGCGGCGGGACGAACGGGCGCGCATAGGGAGACGGACCGGACGGCGCAACGGGAGCAATGCGCGGTTGCGTTGTCGCCGGGCGCTGAACCGGCTGGGCGGGGCGATAAGTTGGTACTGTTGGCTGCCGGAAGGCCGGAGCCGGTGTGGGCGCTCTATAGGCCGGGGGGCTGTAGGAAGGCGCTCGATAGGCTGGCGGTGGCGTATAGCTGTTGCCGCGCCCTTGCGTCAGGTGAATATCTGCGTCGCCGGCGTGGCTCACCACGGCGCGAGCTGCTGCGCCGTGCGGGCTCGCGAAGGCTGTTGCCTGCTGCACGGTCATCAGCGCGATACAAAGAGCAGAAACAACGCGCCGCCATGCCCTTGTCATTGCAACCCCCTCTTGTATCGCACCACCAGTTACTTCTAATCTGACAGGCAATAAACGCTGGGGAAAGGGTCTTGCCGGATGTCGTTTCATTTGCGCCATGCGACTCATGCGTGCATGGCGTTGGCCATTGTGTTTGGGCTAGGTGCCGAGGTCAAAGCTGAGGACGCCGACCTTCTCGATCTCGTCAAGGAATGCGACATCCTGGCCGCTCATCCCTCCGACCCCAAGCGCATGGCTGAAGGGGTGTCGGATGACCGGATTGTGCCGCGCTTGGCGGTCCGTGCGTGCGAGCAGGCCATCAAGGAAGATAGCAAGGATCCGCGCTTCTCCTTCCAGCTTGGCCGTGCTTTGCTAGCGGCAGGCAAGAAAACTGAAGCAGCGACCGAGTTTCGGAAATCTGCGCAAGCCGGTCACGCGGCTGGCTGGGCTTATCTTGGCGACGCGCTCCAGTTCGGGCATGGCCAGCCAATTGACTATGAGAAGGCTCGCGAAGCCTATGGCAAAGCACGCGATGGCGGGTTTGAGCGAGCAGCCGAACTCGTCAGCCAGCTCAATTTTCTGCCGGACATGTACGCTATCGGGATCATGGCGCAGCTCTACAGCCGGGATTTTTCGGCAATCGCGACGATTGCCAGAGAATCAAATCGAAAATGGCTGACCCGCGCTTATGTCTTTTCGCTCGTTCAGAAACTGGTCGGTGAATGCGACGAAGTGATCGCACCCACGCGCATCGTTGCACTCTACACGTTTCGGTATGGCGGAGGGTGGTCCGGCGAAACCGACGCACAAACCTCGGTGGGCATTTTTTCGGCTGTCGGCGAGCACGATGCACGTCTTTTTCTGAAGCGGCATGGATGCGATGGCGTCATTGCCAAACACGTATTCTCCTCGATCGACAGCTTTCTGGCAGAATTCAAGGAAACATGAGACCCGCCATGAAGATAGTTCTGGCTACCAGCGTGGCTATACTCGTTTCCGTCTCGACATGGGCAGGCGCCCAGGTGTCCCTTCCGCTTCCACCGGCGCCATCGAGCCCCAGCACCAGCGTGCTGAAGGCAGCCCCCTTGCCGCCATTGCCGTCTTCATCTCAGCCGGCGACCGCGTCTCAGCCAGAGGCGCCCGCCGTGGTGCAGAAGCCGGCCACGATAGAGGCTTTGCCTCAGGTCGCAGCGCCCGAGCAATCTCCGGTGCTGAGCGGTCTCAATTTGCCCGGTGTCGTTGCCGCGCTGCTGGCGAACAATGCGGGGAGCCTGCCGGACTTCCGGGATGTGCGGCGGTACATATTCTCGGTCTATGCCGGCATGGCTGGGGTATGCGGGCCGCACACGGATTCGGCGAGCCTCAACGCCATGGGATATGTCGAACCGGGGCTCGGGCCAGGTCGGGATGTGGCAGAGGTCGGCATGCAAAAGGGCATGCAGTTTCTGATGAACCTCGCGCAGATGCATAAGAGCGGGGATATCAATGCCTTCGCGAAGTCCCTCACTGCGGATGCGCCCAGGGTGGCGGAAGGCGAGGCTGACGGTGTGACCATCGCCTCGCGGCTCGGCTGTCGCACGACTGAATACGTCACCTTCGTCGGCGTGATCGAACGGCTGATGCAAGCGAAGACCGGCACCAACCCAAAACAAGCCGACCAGGTTGTCTTCGCCACGCTGATGAGCCCTGCCTTTCGCAATCAGCACGGCATCGAGGACCCGGCCGTAACGCTCAGGAAGCGGAAGATCGAGAAGGCAACCGCCCAGGCTCGGCAGCTCTGTTCCGTCAAATACGATTCCTCTTCCTTCTGCGGATGCCTCTTTGGGAAGCTGAAGTCCAACGATCTCAGTGAGGACGACTGGGAGGCGATGGGCCAGCAGTTCTCGGCCGTCGTGAAGGTCGCCTCGAAAAAGCTCGAAGTCGCTCAATCCATCCGTTCTTGCGTGCGGGAATCATGATGCCCAACGTCGGCAAACCTGTCGTCCTGCTCATTTCTGCAGCCCTAGTCGCGACACTCGTCGCTCCTTCCGCCCAGGCGCAGCCCCGTCGCGTGGGCCCAGCCCTTGGTATTGCTGCCGGGCTTGGCGTCCTGGGCCTGCTCCTGTCCCAGCCACGTGCCCGCGCTGAGCCAATGCCGCGCCGGGCCAGTCGCCCGGTGCAGCAACGTGCGCCGGCCGCGCAAGGCGTCGACATGGAGGCCGTCCAGAAAGCGCTTGTCGCGCGAGGATATGATGTCGGGACTCCCAATGGAAAGTCAGGCCCAAAAACCCGCGCGGCGATCTCCGCCTATCAGCGAGACAACGGCCTGCCCGCCACGGGGAAGCTCCATCCCGCGCAGATGACGGCTCTGGTTGGCGCCGCCGGGGCAGTGGGCGCTGGTGCCGTGGCTAGCGGTGTTCTCACTGATGGAACTGCGTTGGCGGCCCCTCCGCAACAGCCCCTCCAGCAGTCGCCGCTCCTTGTAGCGACGGAAACGGAGCTTGCCAGTGGTCCGCGCGAGCTCCCCGTCGGGCCGAATGACGCGGCTTGGGCATCGGGAACGTGGACCGGATCGACCAGATGCTGGCAACGCATCTACGACATAAAAATGGTCGTGCCGGTGGCAACCGAAGGGGCCAAAACCCGCATAGAATATAGTTGGCGTGCGGATCTCCGATCAACCAAGCCATCCGGAAAGCCGCTCAATGGAGCTGGCGCCGTCGAGCTGGGTACGAATCGACGTGGCTTCGAGGCGACATCGGTTCTCTCTGGCGAACAAGATCATCCGTTCAAGAGCCTTACTCTGCGAGAAGGTAGCGAAAATCGACCCGTCTTTCGCTCGGCTCCCTGTAGTGGTGAACTACCGCTTACGCGCACCCCTGAAACCGTGCCGAAGCGGCAACTGCCGCAGAGCGTCGGTCTTGGCGCGGTTCAAGCAAGCCTGACGGGTGCGGCCGGTGGCGCACAGGCGAGCGGGACGCCCGCGAACGGCATCTTCGGGCAATGGGACGGCGAACTGAAATGCACGCGCGGAGGCAATCGCCAGCTATTCATGCGGTTTGGGACGGTTCCTGAAATCGCGCAATCCGGATCGCAACGCGTCGATCAAAGTCTTATGGCCGCCAATCGGGCTGGACGGGTAGCCGCGCTGATCACACAGGCCGTCGCCGGCAATGCAGGCGGCGGTTCCATCTGGACGAGATTGGTCGGCGAGTATTCGGAAGAGGACAAAAGCTATCGGTTTGCCGCTGTTTCCGGAGGAGGTGGGGATTCTTCCATCGCCAACCTCGTGCTCCGCCAGACTGCAAGCGGCATCGAGGGTACTATCAGCGGCGAGCCGTGCACTGAGCTGAAGGGCGCGCGGCCCGATCCCCTGGGAAGTCCGGAAATGCCCTCGGTCCGTCTTCCTGCGAACGGCGGAACATTTTATGCCGCGCGTGATATTGGAGCGCGCTGCGACGCGTTGATCAAGTGGGGCGCGCGAGCGGACAAGGAATATCCGGCATCGGTTCAGCGAAACCAGCGAATCGATACTTCGATCCTTTTCATCGATCCTGAGTTCGTACCGGTGTTTGGTCGAACCATCGAAGCCGCACGCGGAACGAGTGTCGGCTCGGACATTTCCAACACGATCCGGGAATGTTCCAAAGACCCGCTGACAAAGCCGCGGATGGCCTTCCTTGCAACGAATATTGACAGGAACGTTGTTCAACCCGATGGCTTTGACTGGTCCGCGACCACCTTCATTGTGAAAAATGTCGGCCTGACGCGCGTTGCCTTGAATCAACTCAACGTCGCACGCCTTGAAGCGACGCGCATGAACGACCTTTCAGAGGCCATAATCCACCTTGCATCCGCCAGGGTGCGATTCGACAGCGCATCGATCACGATGATCCCGTCGCAAAAGGCCGAGATCAACGCATCGATCAAGGACATTCTGTCGAAGAGCGCCGAGCGCATTGTCGAAGACGAACAGCGCAGAATTGAGAACGAAGCGACCTGGGTCAAGCTGGACAGCCTGCGCTCGCTTCGTCTGTTCTCATCGCCTGCCACCGTGCATCTGAACGAGGAAGCCAGGCAGAAGGCTCTTGCGCGGCTCGCGGTTCCGGAAGGCGCGGCGGCTGCGGAAGCGTTCGAGCCGATGTTCGCCAAGGCGAAGGCATTGCCCGCCAGCGCCGAAGGCCTTCATGACATGGACGCGCTTGAGGCAGTGAAGCTCTTCGTCCTCTTGTCGGCGCCGGTCCGTGATCCCCTACAGGCCGCCTGGAACACGCATCGTGACGAGAAGCAAAAAGAGGCCGTCGGCCAAGAACTCGCCCGCGCATTCGCTTCACCGCGCGACCCTGTCGGCCTTCAGTATGGGGCTGGGTGGCTAGTAGCCTTCAAACAGCGCTGGAGTGCCCACCAGGACTCTCAAGTTGTCAAAACCGCTCTGAAATATTTCTTCGACGACCGCAAAGCCCGTTTGCGGGAAGCGCTGCCATCATTCCAGTCGGCAGTGAGCAGCACTCCAGGCGAAGCCAAACCCGCTCTTCTGGCTCGCTATCTGGCTTTGCCCGAGGATCAACGCGATCCCATATCGCTGGAATATGAAATGGTCTTGGCCGGTATCTGATTTTTGTTTTTGCCTTCCGAGCTTCGCTGGAATCTACAAGTGGAACGCGAAGCTTGGTGGGATGGACGTGTTCGAGGCCCGGCGCCTTCGGACGCCGGAGGATGAGAACGCCAAGCTCAAGCGTGTGCTGGCCGATGCGATGCGAGCGGACGGACCCTCACGTCTTTCTCACCGCGTAGATAGTACGCGCAGCTCTGCTGAACCGCGAGATAATGCTCATGTCTCGGGAGGGCGGCGAATCTCCCGGCTCGGAATTTGCGAGATTGGCCAGTCTGTTAAAGCGGCATTGTCGGAGACCGGCTCTTCATCGGACGAACGCGAGCGGACGCGCCGTATCCGGGTGCGGAATCACGCCCATGCTGACGCCGTAGACAGCTTCAAGCCGCTCGGGCGTCATCAGGTCGTCGGGGGTGCCGCGAGCGATCAACCGCCCCGAATGCAGCGCGATGATCTCGTCGCAGAAGCGGGCCGCCATGTTGACGTCGTGCAGAACCACGACCACGCCGAGCCCGCGCTCGCTGGCGAGCCGATGCACCAGAGACAGGACTTCGACCTGATGAGAAACGTCGAGCGCCGAAATCGGTTCATCCAGCAACAGGCACTCGGCATCCTGGGCGACCAGCATCGCGAGCCAGACGCGCTGGCGCTCGCCGCCTGACAGGGTGTCCACGAGCCGGTCGGCGAACACCTCGACATCGGTCAGCGACATCGCCTCGGTGACCTTGGCTTGATCGGTCCTGCCGAAGCGGCCGAGAGCACCGTGCCAGGGATAGCGTCCAAGTGCGACGAGTTCCCTGACCAGCATGCCCGAGGCCGGCGGTGTCTGCTGAGGCAGATAGGCGACCTTGCGGGCGAATGCACGGTCGCCCCAGGCCCCGAGCGCCCTGCCCTCGAAGCGTACCAGACCGGCACTGGCAGGGTGCTGGCGCGCGAGGATCTTCAGCAGGGTCGACTTGCCCGAGCCGTTATGGCCGATCAGCCCAACGACACGCCGCGCCGGCAAGGTCAGTGTCAGCGGCTCCAGAAGCACCCGTCCCGGAACGGCGAAGGAGACAGCATCCAGCGCGAAGAGGGGCGGGCTTGCGGCGGAGACGGGCCCGGCACCGAAACTCTCCGGCGACGCCTCATCGGGCACGGCAAAGGTCGTCCTGCGCCACGGCGTCATCGACGGAACCTTTCAGTGCGATCGCGGAAACAAGAGAGGGCGAACTGCTGCCGGCTCATCCTATCCCGCTCTCCAATAGGGCACGTTGATGCTGCGCGGTTTGGCGATCGCCTTCAAAGGCGTACGCAGCGCTTCGTAAGCCGCGAACTCCGCGGCGATCCAGACGAAGTGATCCGGCCCAGCTGCTATCGCGCGCACCGCATTCGTGACTTCAGCGATGAAGCGCTGCTCGCTCGGCATTGCGGCGCCGCGCCGGAAAAACCATCGGCAGGCCATGCCCTCGGGGATCGTCAGCGGCAGCCTGTCTTCCGGCCCGTCCACCTCGAGCATGATCTCGCCTGTCGCGGTGCCAGACAGCGTTTCCGCGATCCGTGCGATCGCGGGCAGCGCGGTTTCGTCGCCGGCGAGCAGGTAATGGCGTGCCGGCTTGACCCCGAGCCCGCATGGGCCGGACATGCCGCAGACATCGCCAATACCGGCGAGGCGAGCAAAATCCCCGGCGGGGCCGGGCGTTTCGTGAAGCACAAAGTCGATATCGACCCATCCAGCGGCGGCATCGATCCGCCGGATCGTATAGTAGCGGGTCGCCACTGCCGCGAAGGCGGGAACCTCTAGCGAGCGTCCGTCGCCTGCAGGTGCAGATCGCAACAGCTTCGCCTCCTGCGAAACCGGTACATGGAGCCTGACATGCAGGTTGGCGTCGGTGTCGAAGCGATGCAAATCGCCGCCCGCGAGGCGCAGGCGCTGCATGCGCGGCGCGATCCTCTGTGAATCGATAACCCGCATCCAGCGGAAGCCATCATCTGCCGCGCTCATCGGCCCCTCGCGATCAGGACGAGAAGAAAAGGTCCGCCGACGACGGTGGCGAACAGGCCGGCCGGGACCTGGAATGGGAAGATCAGGTTGCGCCCGAGCCAATCGGCCACGAGCAGGATAAGCCCGCCGCTCAGAGCCGAGGCTACGAGATGCGTGCCCGCGCGCTGAAAGCCGGCAAGGCGTGCCAGGTGCGGCCCCATCAGCCCGGCGAAGCTCAGCGGTCCCACCAGGATGGTGGCCGCTGCGGTCAGGATGGCCGCGAGCCCGTAGAGAACGCCGCGGGACAGCGTCAGCGAGACACCAGCCGCTCTCGCCGCCGTCGACCCCAGGGGCAGAAGGTCGAGCCAGCGCCGCAGCATGGGCACAAGCAGCAGGGCGGCAAGCGTAAGTGCGATGCTCGCCACGGCCTCGGCCGGTCGCACTGCATAGGTCGAGCCCGACATCCAAGCGAGGACCTGGCCGAGACGCGGGTCCTGCGCCGCCATCAGCACGGCCATGACGAAGCCCGAGACGGAGCCGAGGGTTATGCCGATCAGCAGAAGCCTTTCGCCGCTGAAGCCCGGGCGCCTCGACAGGGCGAGCATGACCAGCAGCACGGCCATGGCCCCGCCGGAGCCGGCCAGGATCTGGCCGGTCCGCGTCGGGGCCGGCGCGGAGAGGAGCAGGGCGACGATGCCGAGCATCGCGCCTGACGACACGCCGAGCACTTCCGGCGAGGCCATCGGATTGCCACTCATCCGCTGGAGAACCGCCCCCGCCAGCGCCAGCATGGCCCCGCCCGCGAAGGCGGCGAGAACGCGCGGCCCGCGCCAGCCCAGCAGATGCGCATAGTCGTCGCCCATGGCGAAGGCCCAACCCTCCGGCCCCTGTCCGAGAGCCGTCGCCAGCCAGGCCGCTACCGGTACGAGCAGCGCCAGCAGCATGATGACGGCGAGCGGATGGTCGAGCCGGAAGATCGAGGCGGCTTCGACGGGTTCCGGGAGCGCCAACAGCTTGAGTCTGCGGATCAGCAGGAAAAGCAGAGGGGCGCCGAGCAATGCGGTGATCGCCCCCGTCGGGAACAGGCGATAGGTGACTGGCAGGCCGAGCACGAGCTGGTCGGTCGCCAGCAGAAGGAGCGCCCCGATGACGCCCGACCAGAGCAGGAGAGGCCCGGTTTGCCGAGCGCCACAAGCTCGCGCCAGCGTCGGCGCGGCGAGGCCGACGAAGCCGATGATGCCGATGGCAGCCGTAACCGTCGCGGTGAGCGCGGCGGCGGCGACCAGGGCGGCGAGCCGATAGGCCGCCAGGGGCAGACCCAGGCTGCGCGCGCTCTCATCATTGAGGACCAGCAGCGTCAGCGGGCGCAGGAGCAGGAGAGCGATGCCGGTGGTGACGAGAATTCGCGGCGCGAGGAAGCGGGCATCCCCCCAATCCTGCTGGTCGAGATGACCCGCGCCCCAGAGGAAAAGCCCGATCAGGAAATCATGGTTGAACAGCGTCAGAACCGCGCTGACCGCACCGCAATAGAGGCTGACGATCATGCCGGCGAGCGTCACCGTGACCGGCGAAAGCCCGCGCCGCCAGGACAGCGCGAGAATGACGGCAAGCGCCGCGCCGGCGCCAGTGAAGGCGACCCATTCGCGCTGCGCCAGCACAGCGGGAAACCACAGCGTCGCGACGGCCATCGCGAGATAGGCGCCAGACGAGATGCCGAGCGTCGCCGGCTCGGCCAGCGGGTTGCGCAGAATGCGCTGCAGGATGGTGCCCGACAGGCCGAGCGCGCCGCCCGCCATCAGCGCAACGGCGATCCGCGGCAGGACCGTATAGTGCAGCAGCATCTCGCTGGTGATGCCCGGATCGGGAACGAGTACGGCGGCAAGGCCCGTTCCGGCCGGCAGCAGGGCGGCGATGTTGCGCAGCGCTGCGAGAGCGGCGACAACCGCCAGCGCGAACGCTGGCCAAAACGGCGTGGAGAGCCGCATCAGCCAGCCCCCGGCACCAGCGCGTGCGAGACGAGGCGGGCGAAGCGCCGCGCAGGCGGCAGACCGCCGTAGAACAGCACATCGGGAATCAGCGCGATCCGCCGCTCGCGGACGAAGGAGAGGCTCGTGACCACGGGGGAAGCGAGCAAGGCACCGATCGAAGCACGACTGCTGTCGCCGACGCAGAGCAGGCGGGCTTCCGGCCGCTGCGCCAGCCTGTCCGCGGTCAGAGTGACATGGCCGAAGCGCGAGGTAGCCCCAATCCAGGCATTCTCGATGCCGAACCTGTCGAGCACCGTCTGGAACAGGCTGTTGCGGCCGAAGACGAGAAGGCGGCGCCCGTCGATGATCGTCGCGACATAGAGCGGGCGCCCGTCATAGGCGTGAAGTCGTTCCGCCGCCATGGAGAGGGTATCGTCGACCGAGCGGGCAAGGGCTTCGAAGGCCTGGTCCGCATCGAGCCGGACAGCGAGCGCTTTTGAAGCCCGCCGAGCGTGGTCGAGCAGATCAACCCGGCCGAAGCCGTTCGGATCGAAGCTCTCGACCGGAGCGATCCGGGCGACGCGCTCACGTAGCGGCTCCAGCTCGGGGGCTAGCAGGACGAGGTCGGGCTTCAGCCGGTCGACCAGTTCCAGATTGGGCTCCGAGCGCAGGCCGAGCTCGTGCATCTGCGTTGGCACGGCCGGCTCGACGACGAGGCGTGCATAGCGTTCCAGCTCCGGCATCGCGACCGGAGCGATGCCGAGCGCCAGCAGATTCTGCCCGCTGACCCAGTCAAGCACGGCCACGCGCGGGCCCGGCACATCCGCGCCTGCAAAAGCTGGCGCGGCTGCGAAAGCTAGCCCGGCGAGCAGGGCTCGCCGGGACAGGAGGCCTGGCCGAGGCCGCATCAGAACGTGATCTGAGCCGAGACCGCCACCGTTCTCGGCGCGCCAAGATAGTAGCTGTTCTGCCAATAATTCTTGTCGGTCACATTGCTGACGTTTGCACGCAGCGTGAGAGGTTTTCCGTAAACCTGCGTGGCGTAGCGCAGGCCGAGATCGAGCGTGGTATAGGATTTCAGCCGATCGTCATTGAGGTTGTTCGCCCATTGACGGCCCGTGTGATAGACGCCGCCCGTCAGAAACAGGCTACGCATCCAGGGCAACTCGTATTCGGCATAGAGCTTGGCCAGCACCCGGGCGACATTCATCGGCGTCTTGCCGTCATAGGTGCCGCCCTCGACCTTGGCGTCGAGCAGTGTCAGGCCGCCAATGACGGTCAGGTCCTCGGTGACCTTGCCGGTCGCGGTAAACTCGAAGCCGCGGTGCCGCTGGCGTCCGTCCTGCGTATAGAGCCGGGTCAGATCCTCGAATTCGTAGGCCTTCTCGATATCGAACAGCGCCGTGGTCACGAGGACCCCGCCGAGCTGGGCCTTGGCGCCGACCTCGTATTGCCGGCTGACCATCGGGGCCATGACGGTGCCGTAGTTGATCGATGTGTCCGGCGCGACGCCGCCCTGTTCAAGACCTTCGATATAACTGCCGTAGAGCGTCAGCCAGGGGGCGGGCTTGAACAGCAGCGAGGCCGAAGGCGACCAGCGGCCCTGATTGTAGTCCGGCTGCGCCCTGAGGCCGTTCTGGCCGAGCGAGTGGGTGTTGATGCGGCTGTAGGTGACGCCGGCCAGCGCGGACCACTGGTCGTTGAACTCGATCTGGTCGCCGATGACGACGTTGTGGTTGCGGACATAGCCGGATTTGTAGGGCGAGGTGGTGTTGAGAGGGAATGCCGGCTCCCGCACATGCAGCGGGCGCGTCATCGGGAAGGGGCCGACATAGCCGGTATTCGGACTGTAGGGAGTGCCCCAGCCCATATCCGAATACATGTGATAGCCGAATGTCAGCTTATGCCGGATCGAGAACATGTCGAACTTGACATCGGCGAAGGCCTGGACCGCATCGAACTCGTTCTTCGTCTGCCCGGAGCGGATCGCGACCTGGTAGTACTTTCCTGGAGTCCGGACCGAGTTCATGGTGTGGTCCTGCACCGGGCGGTCGAGCCATTCCCGGGCATAGCCGGCCCGCAGAGTTATGTTGTCGTTGAGCTCATAGGTCAGACGGGCCGCGATCCGCGTCTTCTCGATCTCGTCCCGGATCCAGGGCTGGCTCCAGTTTTTGCTCGCATCGGGCGCGCGGCCATGCGGCACGCCGGCGCGGAAGAACCAGTATGAAGAGGGCACGTCCATGTCGTACTTGCTGTGCGACGCGTTGAACTCAAGCTTGAGCCTGTCGGTGATCTTCCAGTCGAGTGCACCGCTGACGAGCAGGCGGTCGATCTTCTGGTCATCGACAGCGGTTCCGCCCCCCTGCTTGACCACGTTGAGGCGATAACCCGCAGTGCCGGCATCGTCGATGCGCCCGCCGAAATCGCCGTGAACATAGGCCTGGCCGGCGCCGTAGGTGCCGAGCGTGACGCTGTTCAGACGCTCGAAGGTCGGCCGCTTGTAGACATAGTTGATCATGCCGGCCGGCGCGGCCGCGCCATAGAGAAAGCCCGACAGGCCGGTCATGACCTCGACGCGCTCCTTGTCCTCCAGGCTCGTCGCGTGGCTGTAGGAACGGCGCAGCCCGTCCTCTGCGGTGTCGTAGGTCGTGAAGCCGCGCATGTTCACCATCGGAGCCCAGCCGGAGGCTTGCGGCGTCTGCGTGCGCGTATAGGGATTGACCTTGAAGACGTCGTCCGGGGACTGCGCCTGGATGTTCTGAATCAATTCGCGCGGCGCGACGCTGACGGAAAACGGCGTGTCCTTGAGCGCTACCGGCCCCAAGGGACCGAGCGACGAGATCGTGCTGACACGATAGCCGTCTTTCGCGAGGCCGTCGTTCTGCAACGTCGCCGTCAGGTTCTGTCCCTGCACCTCGATGGTGTCGAGCGCAATCGCGCCGGCCGGCCCGCTCGCTCCCGTTGTGGCGGGCGCTGCCGGGTCGAAGATCTGAACCGTATTGGCCCCTGTGAAGCGATGGCCCAGCCCCGTGCCGACCAGCAGCGCAGAGACCGCTGCAGCCGGAGAGAGCGCTCCGCTGACGCCCGGTGTGCGCTTCGCGCGTGTCAGCGAGCTGGGATAGAGCAGGTGCAGATTGAGCTGCCGTCCGAGGCTGAGCATACCGCTTTCAAGCGATCCCGCTGGAACGGAGACGTTGACGGCCGCCGCGGCGCGCTGCGTCGCCGGCGCCTGTGCTTGTAGCGCCGTGCTGCAGGCGATCAGCGAAACGCCCGCCAGGACCGCAAGCAACGCGCGGCGCCGGCCTGCCATACGATCAACCACAAATTCCATCCCGACCCCCACGCCTCTCGCCAATGCGGGGCACTTCGCGTGTCCCTGCTTGATGAGAGTCGGAAAACGGCTCACCTCCTGACGTCGATGCTCGAAAAAATGTCCGGCGCTGGAGCTATCGCGAACGCACGACCACGATCATGCTGCTCAGCCTGTGCACGCTGAGCGGAAGGCTGCTCTCGAGCACGTCGAGCGCCTGATCGGTATCCCTCAGGTCGAAAATGCCGGAAACCGTCTGATTGGCAGCGCCTTCGTCGAGCACCACGATCCGTCCAAGACGGTAGCGCTCGAGCGCCGTCAGCACCTCGCGCAAAGGGCGGCCGGAGAAGACGAGCTTGCCGGAGCGCCAGGCGGTCTCATTGGCGACATCCGTCTGCGTGACCGACAAACGCTTTGCGCCGCTCAGGCTGACGGCCTCGCCGGCACCGAGAACGACCCGGTCCCCACCATTCGAGACCTCGACGCGCCCCTCTTCGACCCGGACGTCGCCTTCCGAGGGACCTGCGGCTCGCACGCCATAGCGCGTCCCCAGTGCTGTGGCTCGCCAGGAGCCCTCTGCGACGATGAAAGGTCTGGCCGGGTTCTTCGCCACATCGAAGAAAGCCTCACCACGCAGGAGCTCGATCCGGCGCTCGCCGGCGGAATAGAAAACGGCAATGGCGCTGTCCGTGTTCAGGTCGACGCGTGTGCCGTCGTCGAGCGCGACGCTGCGGACTTCGCCGACGACCGTGTAGTGATCAGCGCGGAAACGGTCGATCAGGCCCAAGCGGTAGAGAGCGAAGGATAGCCCGAAAACGACGATCAGGGTCAGGAGATTGCCGAGGGCAACACGCCTCGTCTTCGCCTTGAACCGCTCCGAACCGAGTGGCACTTCCCTCAATTCGCCCCAGAGCTGGCGCAACTCGTCATAGGCCGTCCTGTGAGCCGGATCGCGCGCGAGCCAATTCTGGAAATCGTGCCGGTCGCTATCGGTCGCGTCGCGAGACTGCAGGCGTGCGACCCAGCCTGCCGCCTCCTCCAGGACATGACCGTCGACGTTCGTCGGGGACTTGCCTGTCATGGTCGTTCAAACATTCCTGCCGCTCATGAACGGGCTGCTCTTGTCGCTCCTTCGTGAAGAGCAGTGACAGGCGCAACTCCTGACGTTTCAGGACTCTTTAGACGAAAATTTCGGCGCGTACCGCCCTGCAGTGCAGTAATGCGCGAATGATGTGCTTCTCGACCATGTTGCGGGAGATGCCGAGCGCAACAGCGATCTCGCCATTCGCCAAGCCGTGCAAACGGCTGAGAATGAAGACCTCCTGGCAGCGCGGCGGCAACTCTTCGATGGCCTTCGCCATCAGCAGCAGGGCCTGACGTCCGTAGACGATCCTCTCCTGGTCTGGAGCGTCAGTCGCCAAATCGCCACCATCCGCCTCCGCTGAGAAGAGCGCCGCATTCGCAGCGCGCTCCTGCGCAGCCCTGCTGGCGACGGATTTTGCGATCTGGAAGAGATAGGCCTGCGGGTTCTCGATAACCGTCTTCTGCTGAACGCAGAGCAGCCGCAGGAAGGTCTCCTGCGTCGCGTCGGCGGCATCGGCCGCGTTGCGCAGGCGACGCATGAAGAAGCGGCGAAGCCTGCTTTCCTGCTGGCGATGCAGATCCCGAACAAGGCTTGCGATCATCGCATGTTCCCAAACGTGCGCGACCCAGCAAGGAGCCACTCGCCTCGCAATCAATCTCGATTGCACCGACGCATCAGGCCATACGCGAATGAAAAATATCTTTCAATATCAATAGTTTAGATGACTTCCAATCTAACACTCGCATGAATGGGGTACGATTGGCTGCAGGGTGCGAATTCGAATTCGCACGACGCTGCTGCCGTTATTGTCGAAGATCCGTTTCGGGGCTGTGCCCTGTATCGAACGATGGCACGATGTACGTGTTTGATGTCGATCGGGCGTTCGATGATCGGGTCGGGCGCTTTTGCAGGCAGTGCTCCGTCGAGCCGGAGCGTCTCCGCTCGCTGCCTGCCGGCTCACACGGTCCGTTGCAGCAGCAACGTGCCTCTTCTGTTACGTCATAACAGCGAAGAAAACACAGCTATTGATCATGTCTTAGGGTCGGCTTCCACGTCACCAACCGACAAATTCATCACATTTTCCCGAGCCAGCACCGTATCGTACATTGATTGATAGCTCTGGGCGACATGGCGCCACGAATAGACGGATAGTTCCGCCTCGTTGCTCGCCGACGATGCATCGGCCTTCGATAGCGTGTCGAATGCAAGGGCGATCGTCTGCGCTGCCTCGATCGGGTCGGCGAAGTTTGCGAGCCGGATCGCCGGATGCTTTCTGGCCAAGGCCGCAAACGCTGCATTCGGCTGAACGATCGGCAGGAGTCCAGCGCTCATCGCCTCTATCACCGCCAAGCCGAAACCCTCGAACTCCGAGGCCGAAACGAATAGCGACGCTCGGCTCATCAGAGTTCGCACGGCTGCGTCGTCGAGCTCGAAATGCAGATCGATGTGATCTGCCAGCCCGGCTTGAGCGACCGCGTCGCGAAGCTCGGATTCAGACCAATCGGATGCCACGCCGATCATATCGAGATGCCAGTTTTCTCCCGAGCGCAGCAGTTCGGCCATCGTCGCGATAAGGTGGTCCGGCCGCTTGTTCTTGGAGAAACGCCCGATACTGACGATCCGTCGTACCGGGACAGGGCTGGACGCCCCGGCAAATTTGTCGAGATCCACGCCGTTCTCGATCAGACGGACGTTTCCGGCGGCAACGCTTTCAAACATCCGGGCGTCGTTGGCGCTGCAAGCTGCGATCGCGCGATAGGCGCGGGATGATAGTCGCGTCGCGCCGTTGAACCAGATTTTCTTGAGACCGGCGAAATCAGCCGTATGAAAGAAGCCACCATGGGTCGTCGCGACCAGGGGCTTTCGATGGAGCATCCAGCCGATCGCCAGGGCGTCGAAGAAGAAGTCGACGGCATGCACGTGAACGACCTCGGCATCCCCCAGGCAAGTAAAGATCGACGGCGCGAGCGGGTAGCGCGACGAGCCGAAATACGGGATGCGCCGGATCGGGATGCCGTTGATCACCTCCTCGCGAGGCAACCGGACATCCGGCCGGCCGAAAAGCCGATCCAGCGTCACCACCGAGGGAGCCAGCCCCATGCGCAATTGCTCTTTGCAGAGGTTGGCGACGACGTCTTCCAGGCCCCCGCGATTGGGCAGGAACTGACGCACCACATGGACGATGCGCATTCCCCCGCCCATCGTCGACGCCGTCGAGCGCTGCGGCTGCATGCTCATGGTCGACGCTCCCGTCCACACATGGCGTGTCGAGCCGGCCCGCTTTTCAATTGTTCGATCAGCGCCTTCATCTGCGGGCGCTCTCCCGCCGCCGTCGGCTCAAGGTTGAAGACGTAATCGGGCGGCCACCACGGCCCGGCCCCCCACGCAGCCCAGCCGATCCATTGCTCGGGACGCGAATCGAGCCGCGCGGTCATCTCCTTGAACGCCGCGACGCATTCGGGCCGATCGGAGGCTGCGAATTCACCCAGGAAGCCTTGGCGGCCATGGGCCTTCAGCCAGGCGCTGACATCGTCGATGGCCTTGAGCGCACTTTGCGCTGCCGAGCATTCCGGCTGGCGGCCGGAATAGTCGGCGTCGAGATATTGGTGGAAGTCATAGGCAAAACGCTTCAGCGGGTCTTCGATCGCCAGCAGGTCGCGGCTGTTGTTCCCGACCGGAAGATCCGACGTCCAGCTATGGGCGCCGCCATAGGCTGTTCCGGTGACCAGCAGCATCTGCTTCGCGCCGGCCTTGCGGATCGCGGCGATGGCGACGTTCTGGATCTTAGCCCATTCGGCGCTGTGGATGTCGTAGGGCTCGTTCATGATCGAGAAGACCACGTCCGCCCGGTCGCGATAATGCGTTGCGAGCCTCCGCCAGACATCGCCCAGCGTGGAAGCCGGCAACGCCGGGGAGCCCAGCTTTTTTCCGGCGTAATAGCCGAAATTGTGGAGGTCGAGGATCACGCGCAGACCAGCGGCCCTGGCCGTGGCGATGCTCTCGTCCAGGCGGGCAAGCTCGGCTGGGTCGAGTTCTGCGCCGAGCCTGGGCTGAATGCGCTCCCAGCGGAACGGCAGTCGAAAGGACGTCATGCCCAACCCGGCCAGCCGGCGGATCGCAGCCTCAGTGGGGTATGTATAGTCGGTGTTCGCTCGCCCTGGCACCGTGCCGAATTCGGCGCCGGAGAGGTTGACGCCACGCAGGCAGATCTCGGCGCCCGCCGCTGACAAAGTCGCCCCCAGGAGGCCGGCCGCCCCGAGCAGGATGCCCGCCCCCCGCCTGCCGATCGAGGCTTTCATGGCTTCACGGTCTCCAGCAGCATGTCCCGCAGCCGCCGCGCGGCGCCAAGATGAGTGAAGTTGTGGTCGGCGTCGGGGATGGTCGCGAGCGACACGTTGCGATAGGCCGAAATCCCCTCGCCCGTCCTGCCGAAATAGGTCTCGAACTCGGCCATGCCGATATCGCCCTGCGCATAGATCAGGGCAACGTTGACCTTGCGAGCCGCCAGCACGCCGAAGCGCCGGTGGCATTCGCGACGCAGCCGGCCATGCTTGGTCAAGCGCCCCAGCACAGGCGCAAGCCGGATCGAGACATGCTTCAGAAAGCGGAAGACGAGATAGCGGCCGGCCGGGCCAACGCGCAGCTGCCCGGTGAGCAGCCGGCGCAGACCACCCTTACGCTTCAAGGTCGCCCCGAAATCGCCGACGCTGCGGTGAGCATAGCGGATCGCATCCTCCACGCATTCGTCCGGATCCCAGACGAAGCGTTCGTTGTTGACCATGACGAGTTGCCGGACGCGCGCATCCGCGACTGCGGCGTTGAAGGCGGCATAAGCCCCGCTGCAACGCCCGATCAGGATCGAGTCGCGGAAACCGCGCGTCTCCAGGACGTCGAGGGCGAGGCGGACATCGTCGATCTGCTCTTCGGAATAAAGGACCTCGTCGGGTCCCTCCGGGTCGGCCAGGCTGTCGCCGATGCCGCTGGTATCGAAGCGAAGCGACGCTATTCCGTTTGCAGCGAAGGCCCGCGCCTGGGCTACGGTGACGCGAGCCCAGCCAATATGATAGTCGCGCCCCGCATTGACGAAGACGATCGCCGAGCGGGATGCCTCGCCGGCAGGCTCGCAGAAGACGCCGAACAGCCGTCCGCCCGGGCCGAAGCGGATGGGACGCTCGATGAAGCCTTCGCCGTGGAGCGCCGCAGGCTGAAGGTCATGCGAACGTGCCGCCGCCAGCGCATGGACCGGCATTTGAGACGCGCGCGCGCATTGCGCGACCCACTCCACGACGGTTGCGATCGTCGGCAAAGGTGGCCTGGCGGCGGTAGGATCCGTCGTCAGCATCTCGTAGCCTTCATAGGCCAGCGTCGTCATCGACGCGCCACGTTCCGCCAGATGACGCTCAAGCGCTGCGTCGCCGGCATGGCCGGGACGGGCGAGCAGCAGGACCTTGTCGCAATAAGGGCCGTCGAGGTCGAGAAGGTTCAGCCCCCCGATGGCCGACAACCGCGCAGGCGCCAGACGCAGGCCAGCGACGGCGCAACCCGTATCGTCGTCCGCATCCATGCCGATGCCAATGCGATCGGCGACGATGCGCGTCCAAACCGCGAGTTCGCGCAGGTAGCGTCGGCCGTTTCCAACCGGCGCCATCGCCACGCATCCGGCGACGGGAGCAAGCTCCTTCGCGAGGTGCAGCGCGAGCGTGCCGCCCAATCCTTGCCCGAGCAGGATCAGCCGCGAACAGCCGCTCGCCTGCCGCAGCAGATCGGCGGCGGCATGCGCGGTCCGATACCAGTCGTCGAGGCCTGCAGGTTCGGTGGCATCCAGCGCATCGCCGAGATCGGGGTAGTCGAAGCGCAGGCAGGCGATGCCGGCCTGGGAAAGCGCCTCGGCCAGCGTCCGCCACGTGCTGCGCAGGCAGAGTTCCTCATATCCGACAGGGCCCAGCATCAGCACCGCGGCCGATGCGGCTCCGGGATAAAGCATGCCGATAGTGCCGGAAAAGGCGATCGGCATTCCTTGATGCGACAGCGCCGCGATCGTCCGCTTGTCGGGGGGAACCGCAGCGTCGCATTCGGCGCCCTGCGATTGCGCCATCGCCAGCGTTCGCTCAGCAGCTGCTACACCCATGTCCCGCCCCACCATCGCTCTTCAACGCGCAACTGTCTTGTTCAATGTGCAATCGTCTTGGCCGCAGGGCCGGTCGATTGATCGTCCGGAGGTGGGTGTGCCGGCGCAGATCTCGCCGAGCCCGTGAAGACGAACGGCCTGAAGAAGGCCGTCGCCATGTTGTCGATCGCATATTTGCGCTTGATCCAGTGCCAGGCGGCCAAGTTGGTGGCCAGGGTCATGATAAGGCTGGCGATCGCGATGCCCATCAGCCCGCCGATCTGGGCCAGGCCATAGAGCAATCCAAGATAGAAAACGAAGATCACGGCCCGCGCGATGAGGAAGAAGCGCTCGCCGCCTCCAATCATCAACAGCCAGGAGCCAGGCCCGAAAAACGCCTGAGAAACCGAGAGCACGCATAACGCGGTCAGCACATCGGCATGCTGGGCGAAATCCGCGTTGAAGAGCGAGAGGACGAACGGAGCGACCATCGCCAGGACCGCCGCCCCCAAAAGAGAAATGCAGAAGCTGGCGAAGGACAGGCGCCCGATCAGCAGCTGGGCGCCGGCATTGTCCGATTTCTGGAAGCGCGCGGCGATCATGGGGATGCCGACGGTGTCGATCGCCGCGACGGGCAGGATCAACAGCATCGCGATCCGCAGCGCCACGAAATAGAAGCCGGCCTTGTCCAGGCCCAGCACCGCACCGATCAGGATCGTTTCCAGATAGGCCGACGATGAGTTCAGGACGTTGTTGGCGATGAAATACAGGCTCTCCCTGCGCCAGATCTTCCGGGTCTCCCGCGGCACATCGTCGTGACGCGCCAGCCAGCCCCAGCCCTCGCCCCGGATGAAGGCCACGGACTGGTAGAGCGTCGTGGCCCCCAGGAGCATGGTGACGATCGCCATCACCACCTCGCCATCGGCGCGAAAGCCGACGATGCCGGCGGCGGCGATGCACAGGACGGACGCCCCCCGCCAGATGATTTCGCGCGGCACCAGCGACAGGTTTATCTGCCCATGGATGCGAAAATAGTTCTGCAGATACTCGCTGATCGCGAAGACGGCCCCAAAAGCCAGGGCGACCCAGAGATGGCGGTAAGGCTCCGGCAGACGGTCAGCCAGCACGAAGAACACGACAGCCGCGACGACCAGCAACCCGCAGCCCAGCGCAAGCCAGCGCGCATTGACGCCGACCAGCGCCTGATTGAGCCTGTGGCCGACCCCCTCATTGCGCTCATAGCGTTTCACGACGAGAATCTGCTGGCCCAGCACCGCGATCAGACCCAGCGCGCTACCGATCGAAAACAGGAAGACATAGAGGCCGTATTCCTGCGTGGACAGGAAATGGCTTGCCGTGAGCAACACGAGGAAGCTGAGCAGGGTGCTGCTGAAGCGCGACGAGAAGGCGGACACGAACCGCCTGGCCTCCACACGCCCGGACAATCCCCACAAGGCCTTCACGGGCGTGCGTCCTGCATCTCAAGTGCGCGCTCCGCCTGGGGTCCGCGCAGCAAAGCGCCGAACACAGCCTCATAGGATGAAGCGATCGACTCGGGCGCATAGCGTCGCGCCGCTTCGATGGCCCCTGAGGAGAGAGTCGCGATGCGCTGGGGGTTCTCCACGAATTCTGCGATCCGCTCCGCCAGTTCGGCATCGTCTCCGGGTGCGAAAAGGGCACCATTGACGCCGGGCTCGATCGTCTCGGGGATTCCGCCCGAACGTGCTCCGATGACCGGCACGCCATGGACGAAGGCCTCGATCACGACGCGTCCGAAAGGTTCCCGGAACAGCGAGGGTACGACGAGCACGTCGATCTGGGGAAAGAACACGTCGGGCTGCACCCAGCCGAGGAAGCGGGTGTTGTCCTTCGGAAAGCGCTCGGGCAGCGAGGCCGCATAATCGCCCTGCCCGGTCCCGGCGATCAGAAACTCGACCGGCTGTCCTTTCAGGCGGTGGGCGGCGGCCGCCAACGTATCAAGTCCCTTGATCGCAGCGTGCACGCCGATGAAGCCCAGGCGCAGCGGCCGGCCCCGAAGGCTCCCGTCGCGCGGCGGGGTTGCGTCGAGCGGCGCGATCGCGCCGGGAATGCGATGCGAGGTCGCATTGGGAAAATAGCCCTCGTCGAGATGGCGCGCGACGATGAAATCGGTCTCGCCCACGACGGCATCGACAAAGCGCGACGTCAGCTTCTTGCCATAGGACGTTGCCCGGCAGGAACCGCAGGCGCGGGCGCAATTGTCACCATTGCGCCACATGCTGCCCTTCCAGCAGAGCAGGAAGGTGCTGCGCAGGATATGGCAGACGGGCACGCCGAGGCTTTTGGCGGCGGCCCAGGTCGCGACATTCACGTTTTCGATCGAGTCGGTGAGCACGATGTCGGGCCGGGTGCGCCTGATCTCGCGGCGCATGGCGAAGAAGGCGCGCGGGTTGAAATTCTCCAGCGCGTGCCAGGCGAGCTTTTTCCAGGCCGGGCGCGGCAGCCGATAATTCCAGTCGACATTGAGCGAACGCAGCCTGTGGACCGGCACGCCGTCGAAGGTTTCATGCTTGTCTTCGCCGGCGACGTTGACCACCTGGACGTCGTGACCGGCGGCCAGCAGCAGCTTCGCCACGATCATCGCCGAGATCGGTCCGCCGCCATCGATGAACGGCGGGAAAGCTGCGCAGGCCATCAGAATACGCATGCCGCTCCGTTCCTGCGGGCTCGGGCCATGGGAGGACGTCCCTGCCGGGTCAGCCTTTGTGCTGCAGGGCACGTTCATGATGTCTTACGCTGCTCCAGCATCATCGCATGCGATGATGCACGGGCCATCGCCGGGGATCGAAAACGGGTCTGCACGGCTGAGGTTCCACCCAGGATCGATCTCTAGGCGACAGCAGCGTCGGCCGGTGTAAATTGGGACGATTTCTCTAAATATCTATCTATCATCAGGGCGAACGATAATAAACATCCGAGCTTGATCGGTATCAATCGTGGTTAAATCCGTTTTTCGATGAATCTTGATAGATCAATCAAATTTTAGCTATTTGCTTCAGGGAATTTTAACCACACACGGCCAGCATGTCCGCTGAGTTTGCAAAGCCCTCGCCGCATGCCTTCGGGAGCGCAGTGCCGGGTGAAGGCATAGGCCGGGTTGCGGGAGGCGTTGGGTGGTCACTGCGTTGGAGGTCGGCGGACGACGCGACGCGCCATCGCCAGCCTCGGCATTCAGCCTGTCGGAGTTGCTGGGCCTTCTGAAGCGACGGCGCCGCATGGTGATTGCCAGCGCGTGCGTGACGTTGCTGTTCGCTCTCGCCTATCTTGCCGTCCAGACGCCGATTTATCGGGCGACAGCCGAATTGCTGGTCGACCCCCAAGCCCTGCAGATCGTCGGCAAGGATATCGTACGCTCTGACAGTTCGGCCTCGATCGACTTCGCAAATGTCGACAGCCAGGCACTGGTCATGACGTCGTCGGGCGTTCTGCGCCAGGTGATAAGCGATCTCGACCTGGAGCAGGACAGCGCCTTTGCACCGAAGGCTGGATTCCTGGCGCGCCAGTTCGGCAAGTTGCTGATGCCGACCCCGCAACAACTGCTCGCGCAGACGATGGACACGTTGCGCCGTTCCATCGTCATCCAGCGCGTGGAGAACTCGCTCGTCTTTCGCATTATCGTGTCGCATCCGGATGCCGAGAAATCGGCGGATATCGCGAACGCGCTGGCCAGGGCCTATTTTCGGCAGGGCAATGACGGACGCCGCGGTGCGGTCGAGCGCGCCAACGAGTCCCTGATAGGCCAGATCGCCGGCTTGCGGACACAGCTGAACGACGCGGAAGCCTCCATCCAGAGTTTCCGCATCAAGAACAACCTTGTCAGCACCGGCGAGAGCGGGCTTGTCGTCACGCAGCAACTGCGCGACCTCTATACCCAGATCAGCCAGGCCAGCGCCGAGCTTGCCCGCCAGACGGCGCGGCGCGACGGCGTTGCCAACCTGCGCGAGAACGCCCTTCTTTCCGATTCGATTCCGGAGGCCCTGAGCTCGTCCAGCATCGCGTCGCTACGCACCCAGTATGCGCAGACCGCGCGCGAAGCGGCGAGCATGGCTCAAACCCTGATGCCCCAGCACCCGCGGCTGATCGAGATCAGGGCTGAACTGGCCGAAACGCGCAAGCTGCTCGCCGCGGAACTCGGACGCGTGCGCTCGTCCGTGCAGCAGGCCTATCGCCAGGCCGAGGCCAATCTCGCCAATCTGCAGAAGCGCGCCGCCGAACTGACCCGCTCACAGGAAAGCAGCGGCGTGGCCGAAATCCGCCTCCGTCAGCTCGAAAGCGAGGCGGAGGCCATCCGCGCCGTCTACAATGCATCGCTGACCCGCGCCCGCGAACTCGACCAGCAGAAAAAGATCGAGACGAGCAATTCCCGCCTGCTTTCCGAGGCTGTGGCGCCTGCAACCGCCTCCAAGCCTCCGGCGGCCATCGTGCTCGCCGCAGCACTGTTGTTTGGCGCCTGCGCCGGACTAGGCATCGCCTATCTGCTTGAGCTGCTGCCTGCGAAGACCGGCCGCCCGCTGTCTCCGAGCGCCCTGACGCTCGAGCAAGCCGGCGAGATCCTGAGCCTGGCCAATGTCGCGCGCTACCCCAAAGGCGCGGCCGAGCGTGCGACCGCGCTCGATGCAACCGCGAGGCTGCTTCAGAACGAATTCGGACGGCATCTGCCGGCGTCCATCCTGATCGGCGGCCCGCTCGACGACACGACGCAGGCCGACATCGCACAGAACCTTGCACGCGCCCTGGCCGCGATCGGCGAAAGCGTCCTGATCTGCAGGGAAAACGCGGGACGCAACGATATCAGCATCCGTCGCATCGACGCGGGCGCGGCGGCCTCGGGAGGTTCGGCCCGACGTCGCAATTTCGTGCTCGTCCTGCGCTCCGCCGCAGGAGACGGCATTCGCGCGGTCTCTCCCGATGCGATCGTGCTGGCAGCTGACCTGAAGGGCATGAAAGCGCCCGATATCATCAAAGCGGCCTCGGAGATCGACCCGACAGGCAAGCTGATCATGGCGCTTGTGTCGCCCGGTGAGAGCGCTCCCGCAGCGAGCGGTCTGGTCGACCGGCTGCTGCGGAGGCCGGCACGGGCGACAGCGTGACCGGCTCGGGCCACGGGCTTGCGGGAGCAGAGGCCCCGGCACCGCCGGCTCCCCTGACGCTCGCGCTGCTTGTGGGCGCGCTGACATTCAACACCGCTCTATGCTTCGTGAACACCAACGTCATGGGCATCAACGATACCATGGTGATGGGCTCCGAGGTCCTGCTTGTGACCACCGCGCTCTATCTCGGGCTTGGCCGCAGCGCGGCGCCCTATGTCGTGCTGGCCGTCTTCATCTCCTATGCCGCCATGCTGATGGCGATGCGCCCGCTGCTCGACCCAAAGGCGGTGCGTGATTTCCTGATCCCGATCGCCTTCTATATGCTGGGGCGCAGTTGCAGGGATCCGCGCCTTGCCGATCGCGCAGCCCTGACCTGCGGCCTCATCGTCGTCGTCTTCGGCCTTTTTGAATTCCTGGCGCTCGACGTCTACGTCAAATATTTCAACATCATCAAATACTACGTCGCGCGCGGCACGGTCGCGCCCTCCGACGTCAAACCCGATACCGGCGCGCTCTTTGCCTCGGGGATACGGCCTGATTCACGCACGCTGCTGCCCTTCCTGGGCCCGCACCGCGCCTCATCCGTCTTCCTGGAGCCGATCTCGACCGGAAACTTCGGCGCGATCATCTATATCTGGTGCCTGAACCGGAAAGAGATGAGCAAGCGCTGGCTGACGATGGCGACCGGCATCGGCGCGATCATTCTCAGCGACTCCCGCTTCGGCGCCAATGTCTGCATCGTCGCGACGATCGCCTGGTTCTTCGCACCGCGCACACCACGCTTCGTCTGGCTGGCAGCGCCCTTCTTCGTGCTGGTGGGGCTGACCATATACGGCTTCACCAGCGCGGAGGTGAACTGGCAGAACAACTTCGGCGGCCGCCTCCTCTGGACGGCACGTCTCCTGACCTCGCTGTCGCCTTCGGCGGTCTGGGGTCTTTCGCCGGACAAGCCCTTCCTGTCGGATTCGGGCTACGCCTATTCGCTCAACCAGATCGGCCTGATCGGCGTGATCGGCTTCTGGAGCCTTTTCATCTTTACGCCCGAGCGCACGCCCCGGGCCTGGCGATTCAAGGCCAGCGTC
Source organism: Allobosea lathyri (assembly GCF_900108245.1). Taxonomy (GTDB): domain Bacteria; phylum Pseudomonadota; class Alphaproteobacteria; order Rhizobiales; family Beijerinckiaceae; genus Allobosea; species Allobosea lathyri. The sequence goes on along the minus strand of NZ_FNUY01000014.1, from coordinate 29,728 downwards.
GCCGCTTATATCTGCCTGCTGATGCTCGTCAGCGATTCCGTCTACTCGATCAAGACCGCAGCACTGCTGTGGTTCATGACGGGTACCAGCGATGCCGCACCCGACGACGCCGCAGCGGAGTCAGCCACTGAGCCTGCGAGCCCGCGCCCGGGTCACTTGGCCGCCGGAACAGTCTGAGCTTGAGCTGGCGGCAGCGCTGCGCCGCAGGCCGGCGGCGCTTCGCCATAGATCTGCGGCAAGGTAACTTTACGAAACGCTATCAAAAGCTCCGAAATCACCGCTTCATCCAACCCGTCATATTAACAATCGTTTGATAATCGATCGGCGTCATCTGCCGAGGATCGTAATTATGGGCTCTCTAACTCAATCTGAATTTCGCGCCTCCATCGACCTTGAGAAGCGCAAATTCCACATGAATTCCTATTTCGAAAGCAGTTTCTACCGACAATATCGCTCGACGAATATGGCCTTGAACCGAATTGCGCCGAAATCGCGCATACTTTCCTTAGGCGCTGGCGGCGCGTTCGTCGAAGAAGTCATCCAAAAACGTCTCGATGCTTCGGTTTATGTCGTCGATTTCGCTGAAACTCTCGCTATCGAGAATGATCTATACAAGAATTTTTCGGGAATGTTTGCGGGCGATATTTCCGACCCGGATTGGCATTCTCCGTTGGACGAAATTGACGCCGTATTCTGGTTCGACAATATCGAACACCTCCAAGCGGATCCGACAACTATATTCCGAAAACTAAGCACCTCCCTTTCGTCAAACGGCCAAATTTTCATTACGACAGACAATTTTGCTAGACTAAGAAATATATTGAAATTGTCATTCAACAGATCGATCGTCGCCTTGCCTCACGATCTTTTTTCGAATGTCGATTTCGAACATGAATATGTTCATAGGCGCGAATATACGAGGCCAGAATTGGAATCTTGCTTGAATAAGGCGGGATTGAAGCTTGTCGAATTTGAAATGCTTTGGCAGTCGCCAAAGGAAAAGCTGAAAAAAATGCCTTTCCGAACGTTTGAAACCCTCTTCCCTCGTTTTCGCCCTCACATGCTGCTGCGGGCGATGCGAGCGTAGCTCTCAGGCTGGCGACAAGACCGACAAACTCCGGCCGGATCGAGCTTACGACCGGCTGGAAGGCGGCGCGCCAGATGACACGGCAGGGTGATTGCCGTTTACCACAGTTTGGAAGATGCCGCCGCCGAGATGTTCGAATGCAGGTTTCGACGAAATCTGCAACTCGCCATTAAATTTTCCGGGGTATGCCGACGTCATAAGAAAACGTCGCGTCGAACATAACAAACACGGACTTCCCGAGAGATGAGATCGGCAGGGAGACTCGGCGAGCGCATGGAACGCTCGTCTTGACTTTGCGTGCGGGCGTCATCTTCCGACCCGAGGTCGCCAGCAGACGAAATGGGCAGGACCAAGCAATGAAGAGCAAGATCAGGGACATTCTCAAGACGACGGCGCGGCTGCCGGTTGACGTCGCCACCCTCGCCGACGACGCCGATCTCTACAATGCCGGGCTGACTTCGTTCGGCACCGTCGAGTTGATGATGGCGCTCGAGGAAGCCTTCGAGGTCGAATTTCCCGACAAGATGATGAACCGGCGCAACTTCGCCTCCGTCGCGGCAATCGAAAACGCGATCCAGAGCATTCTGAGCGAGCGGGTCTGATGGCGTCGCTCGCCGGCCGTCCCGCGACAGAGCCGCAGCCCGACATGTCGGCTGCAGGCAGGAAACGCCCCGTCCTGGTCGATCTCGGCGCACGCGCCGATAGCGAGAAGACCATGATCGCCAAGGCCCATGCGGTCGCCAGGATCGCGGCCGAGCATGCTGCCGATGTCGACGCGCATTCGCGCTTCCCGCAGGAGGCCTTCGAGGCGCTGCGGACGGAACGCCTGCTGGGCATCATGATCCCGGCCGCTCATGGCGGCGAGCAGGCAAGCCTTGCCACCATCGCCGAGATCGGCTCCGTGCTGGCCCAGGGTTGCTCCTCGACCGGGATGATCTACGCGATGCATCAGATCAAGGTGTCGAGCCTTGTGGTGCATTGCGGCGATGACGCCTGGCATCGCGGCTTCATGGCGCGGATCGCCGAAGAGCAGCTGCTTCTGGCCTCCGCCACGACCGAAGGCGGCGGCGTCGGTGGCGACCTGCGCAGCAGCGTCTGCGGCGTCGTGCGCGACGGCGAGGACTTCACCCTCGAAAAAGAGGGCTGCCTGATCTCCTATGGTGCACAGGCCGACGCGATCCTGATCACCGCGCGCCGCACGCTCGAAGCGCCCCCCTCGGACCAGGTCATGTCCGTGCTGATGCGCGACCAGTACCGGCTCGAGCGAAGCGGCGTCTGGGACACCATGGGGATGCGTGGCACCTGCTCGGACAATTTCTCCTTTGCCGGCCGCGCTCCGGCGCAGCAGATCATCCCCACGCCCTTTGCCGAGATCGCCGCGCAGTCGATGCTGGCGCATGCGCATCTGCTTTGGGCCGGCGTCTGGTACGGGATCGCGGCCGAAGCCGTCGCCCGCGCAGAGGGCTTCGTGCGCAGCGAGGCGCGCAAGCGCCCCGGCACGACGCCGCCAAGCGCCCTGCGTCTGGCCGAATTGCTCGCCCGGCTGCAGCAGTTCAAGGCGCTGATCGTGGCCGGGCTCGACCGCTACGAACGGGCCCGCGACGATGCCGACGAACTCTCCTCGATGGGCTTCGTCGTGGCTATGAACAGCATCAAGATCGCGGCTTCGCAGAGCGTCGTCGAGATCGTCTCCCAGGCCTTCCTGATCTGCGGCATCCAGGGCTATCGCAACGACAGCCCTTCGAGCCTGACCCGCCTCATGCGCGACGCGCTCTCGGCGCCGATCATGATCAACAACGACCGAATCCTCGGTAACACTTCCAATCTGCTGGCCGTGTACAAGCACGATTCCAGCCTGTCCCGGTGATTTCATGTGCCAGAACTGCCAGCAGCAGCAGGGTTTCCTTGCTGAACTCATCGACAGCGGCCTGCTGATCGACACCGGCGTCGACGGCCTCTATGGCCGCAGCGGCCTGTTCGAGGAGGTTGTCGCCCGTTTCGACGATCTGATCACCCGTTATGGCGGCCAGGATGGCGCCGAGGTGGCGCGCTTCCCGCCCGCGATGAACCGCCAGCATTTCGAGCGCAGCGGCTATCTGAAAAGCTTCCCGCAGCTCGCCGGCACAGTGCATGCCTTCGACGGCGACGAGCGGGCGCATGCCCAGCTGCTGCACGACGTCGCCGACGGCGTGGACTGGACTGCGGGCCAGAAGAGCACCGACATCGTGCTCACCCCCGCTGCCTGCTATGTGCTATACCCCGTCGTCGCCAAGCGCGGCCCGGTCGGCAAGGGCGGCGCGCTGTTCGATCTGCAGTCCTACTGCTTCCGGCACGAGCCTTCCAAGGATCCGGCCCGCATGCAGCTGTTCCGGATGCGCGAATATGTGCGCTTCGGCACGCCCGACCAGGTCACCGAGTTCCGCGCGATCTGGCTTGAGCGCGGCCAGACCATGATGGCGTCTCTGGGCATGCCGCTGGAGGTCGATGTCGCGAACGACCCCTTCTTCGGCCGCGCCGGACGCATGCTCGCCAACAACCAGCGCGACCAGCGCCTGAAGTTCGAGCTCCTGATCCCCATCGAAAGCGTCGAGAAGCCCACAGCCTGCCTCTCCTTCAACTACCATCAGGACCATTTCGGCACGACCTGGGGCATCAAGACGGAAGACGGAGAGACCGCGCATACGGCCTGTGTCGGCTTCGGCATGGAGCGCGTGGCGCTGGCGCTGTTCAAGCATCACGGTTTCGACGTCCAGAAATGGCCGGCCGCCGTGCGCGACGTGCTCTGGCCGTAAGCGCCATGACCGTCCACGCGCCGATCGAGCGCCCCGTCGCAGCGGCAGTCGCGAAGCCGCTGCTGCCGGGCGACCCTCTCGCCTATCGCCGTCATCAGATGCATTCCGGCGAGCGGCGCTGGCCGCAGACAAATTGCTATGCCGATCTCTGGATCGAAATCCTGCACATGCTGGGGACCGAGCCTGCGGCCGCCTTCGGCTTCACCGTCGCGCAGGATTTCGAAGGCGATCAGTTCACGTTCTTCAAGCCGCCGCTCGACGATCTCGAGGCGCTGTATGGGCTGCACGTCACGGAGCTTGCGCTCTATGACGATTTGATCGGTCATCTCGAACAGCAGATCGCGCGCCGCCGCCTCGTTCTGATCGAGCTCGATTCGTTCTACATGCCGGATACGCAGGGCATCTCGTACCGGACCAGCCACGGCAAGACCACGATCGCCGTCAACCGGCTCGACCGCGCGGCCCGCCAGCTCGACTACTTCCACAATGACGGGCTCCACCGCGCCTCGGGCGAGGATTTCGACGGCCTCCTGCGGCTGCTGCCGGGCCAGATGCGTGACGATACGCTGTTTCCCTATGCGGAGATGGTTCGCCTGCCCCAACACCTGCCGGGCGACGGGGAGTTGCGCTCGACCGCGCTGCGGCTGCTGGCGCGTCATGTCGCAAGGCGGCCGGACGCCAACCCGGTCTCGGCCTTCCGCGAGGTCGCGACCGCGCAGGCGCAAGCTCTCGCGGAGCGGCCGAGCGAGATTTTCCATCACTACGCCTTCAACACGCTGCGCCAGCTCGGCGCCAATTTCGAGCTGCTGGCGAGCCATCTCGGCTGGCTCGGCACCAGCGTGGACGGGCTGGACGATGCGCGAGAGGCCGCACTTCGCATTGCCGAGGGCGCCAAGATCGCCCAGTTCCATCTGGCGCGGGCGATGAAGCAGAAGCGCTTCGAGCGTTTCGACGCGAGCCTCGCCGACCTCGCCACGCAGCATGATCTCGTAAGCGACGTGCTCGCCCGCCGCTTTCCGGCTTGAACGCGGATGGCCCGCATTGTCGCGCGCACCGGCGAAAGCGTCGAGGCGGTCCAGAACTGGAGCTGGCTTGCGACGGCGGCTGACGCCGTCTTGGCTCCAGCCGAGCTGCCGCATGACGGCGCCTGGCAGGAGGCGGCTGTCCCGGGCACAGTCGCAGGCACCTTGCGTGTGCTCGGATGTCTGGCCGACGATACAGCCGAGGCCATCGGCCAGCAGGACCACTGGTACAGGACTCGGCTCGACCAGCCTCTGAGCGGTGCCCTGCGCTTCGAGGGGCTGGCGAGCTGGACCGAAATCTGGATCGACGGAACGCTGGCCGCCGAGAGCCGCTCGATGTTCCAGCCGCTCGCACTGGCGGTCGATCTGCCCGCGAGAGCGGAAATAGCGCTCTGTTTCCGCGCATTGGCACCCAGGCTCGCCTCCGCGCCGCGCCGCTCGCGCTGGCGCCCGGCGATGATCCAGCCAAACGGGCTGCGGTGGTTCCGAACGACCGCACTGGGCTCGATGCCGGGCTGGTGCCCTGCGGGGCTGCCGACCGGGCCGTTTCGGCCGGTGCAGCGGGTCGAGACCGGCACGGCGGCGCCCGTTATCGCGAGCATCGATCTGCGCACGAGCTATGACGGCGCGGCCGGAACGGTCAGTCTTAAGGTATCGTTGTCGGATGATGCCGGGGGTATCTCCCCTCCTGCCCAGATACGATGTGCGGGACGAGAGGCTGCGCTGGATATGACCGGGCCCGGCGCGCTGTCGGGCACGCTCAGCCTGCCCGGTATCGCGCCCTGGTTTCCGCATACGCATGGCGAGCCCGCCTTGCACGGGCTGACGCTCGTGCTGGGTGACGAGACCATCGACCTCGGCCGCATCGGATTCCGGTCGATCGCTGTCGATCGTGGTGCCGATGGCGAGGGTTTCGGCCTCGTCGTCAACGGCGTGCCCATTTTCTGCCGTGGCGCGTGCTGGAGCAGCGCCGACGTGGTCACGCTTGGCGGAGGCCGGGCCGCCTACGAGCCATGGCTGCGCCTCGCGCGCGATGCGAACATGAACATGATCCGTGTGGCCGGCGTCATGACATATGAGGACGACGCGTTCTTCGCGCTCTGCGATGAGCTCGGCATCATGGTCTGGCAGGAGATGATGCTGGCCAATTTCGACTATCCGCAAGGCGATGCCGGCTTTTGCGATGCCATCCGGGCGGAGGCCGAGGCCCTGCTCGACCGGACGCAGGGCTCGCCCAGCCTGGTGGTGCTCTGCGGCGGCAGCGAGGTCTTCCAGCAGGCGGCGATGCTGGGTGCGCCGCCCCAGGCCTGGTCCGGCCCGGTCTTCGACGACATCCTGCCCGAGGTCGTGACGCGGCTGCGGCCGGACATCGCCTATGTACCGAACTCGCCCTCAGGAGGACCGCTGCCCTTCGTCGCCGACAAGGGCGTGACGCATTACTATGGCGTGGGCGCCTATCTGCGCGGCCTCGACGACGCCCGTCGCGCACATGTCCGTTTCGCAGCAGAAAGCCTCGCCTTCGCCAATGTTCCCGAAGAGATATCGCTGGCATCGGGCCATCCGCCGGCGCTGACGCATCACCCGGACTGGAAACGCGGCGTGCCGCGCGACCTCGGCGCGTCCTGGGATTTCGAGGACGTGCGCGACCATTATCTGGGCCTGCTCTACGGGGTCGACCCCGTGCTGCTGCGGCGGGAGGATTGCGAGCGCTATCTGGCCCTGTCACGCGCGACCTCCGCGGAAGTGATGGAGGCGACCTTCGCGGAATGGCGCCGGCCGGGGTCCCCGACCCGCGGCGCGCTGGTCTGGTTGCTGCAGGACCTCGCGCCCGGCGCGGGATGGGGTGTCATCGCCAGCGACGGCGAACCGAAAGCGGCTTGGCATGGGCTCGCACGGGCCTTCCGGTCGGTTCAGGTCACCATGACCGACGAAGGCGTGAACGGGCTGATGATCCATCTGATCAACGAGCGCCCGGCGCCTCTCACGGCTCATCTCGAACTGACATGCTGGCGCGACGGTGCGGTGGCAGTGGCGAACGCGTCTCGGACGATCGCACTCGCAGCCTATGGCAGCATGTCCGTCTCCGCCTTCGATCTGCTGGGCCGCTTCTTCGACATCTCCTATGCCTATCGCTTCGGGCCGCCCGGCCATGACGCGACCTCCGTCGTGCTGCGAGCCGCGCAAGCCGGCCCTGTGCTGGCAGAGGCGTTCCATTTTCCTCTCGGGCGCGGGCATGCGCGCCACGATCTGGGTCTGCGCGCCGAGCCCGTACGCGACGGCGACGGCTGGGCTCTCGACCTCTCCTGTCGGCGCCTCGCACAATCCGTCCATATCGTGGATGACGGCTGGCGGCCGATGCAGAACTGGTTTCATCTCGCGCCTGGAGACACCCGGCGAATTCCGTTGCGGCCCCGTGGAGGGTCGTTGGCCGCGCCGCGGGGCGAGGTTCGTGCCGTGAACGCCGTGGACCGCGCGCTCTATGCGCCTGCGGATGTCGGTGCCTAGGCCGAAGACCGCCGAGCGTCCGACAGCCGGCGGGAGCGTGCGTCAGTTCTTCAGGTACATGTCCCAGCAGTTCGAGAGCGCGACGCGCCTGCGTCCCTGCAAGGCGCGAGCGAAATGCGTCGCGATCGTCGCCCGGTTGACCGTCAACGGACATTTGGGTTGGAGGATCGCATCGATGCCCTCCAGCGCCGCGAGCGTCTGCTCGGTCAGCGGGGGATTCGAGCGCGCCGGATCAACGCCGATCGGGACATGGCGCGCCGGCTCGCGCCCGAGCAGGCGGTTGAACGGATCCACGAAATCCAGCGTGAAGACGCCGTTCAGCTGACGTCCCGCCGTGGCCTCCCAGGCGCGGATCGCGACCAGCCCCTGCTGCACCTCGAGGAGCCATGTCGCCTGATAATCGGTCTCCGACGACAGGATGTAGGAAGGCATCTGCCCGCGCGCTGCGAGATCGCGATAGCTCTCCTGGTGCGTGGCGTAATGCTCCAGCATGATCGGCGCACGCTCGGCAATCTCGGCCTTGACGCTGACATGCCCGAGGGTGCCGAGATCGGGGAGATCCAGTGCGTGATAGAACGGGGTGGCGAACACCGCCCTGGCGCTGCGCTGGACGAAGGCGGACAGGCCCGGCAGCACCACGGCCATGCACAGCACCAGCACGAGGACGCCCAGCCAATCCCGCCGCGCCTGCCAATCGACCAGCACAAGCAGGATGACCGGCCAGAGCCCGATGAATTCCAGAGAGCCGGTATTCTGCGTCTCGAACAGGAACTCCGCGATCAGAACGGCTGCGAGCCAACCAGCCGGGGACGCCGCCAGCGATCGCATGCGAACCCAGGACAGGCCAGCGCTCTCACGCCAGCCCGCCAGCGCCAATGCGCCCAAAAGCAGGACGCAGGGCGCGACGACATTCAGATTGAGCGAGGCCACCGTGACGAAACGGCTCGACAACGAGCCGCTATTGAGGAGAAGCAGCGTCAGGATGTCCTCGATATAGGCCCAGACCATGCCCGTCGCCAGATCGAGCGCGCCCAGCGACGCCAGCACCAGCACTGCGGCCAGGACGGCATCCATCACCCGCAAACGGCCCACGAGCACAGCATATCCGACCAGCAGCGCGCCACTCACGGCCCCCGTGATCTTCACGAGGAACAATGTCAGCATCAGCAGCGCCACCAGCCCCACAAGAAGCCGCCGGTCGCGCGCGAAGATCAGCGTCGCGACCAGCACGTAGAGCAGCAAGGCGATGTGGCGGTTGTAATGCCCGTAACCGTCGAAGCCCGAGATCGGATAAATCGCGTGGAGGTTGATCGGCAGCGATGCGAACAGCAGGAAGGGCAGCAGCAACGCGAGCGCCTGGCCGCGTGAGCGGCCTGCGACATGGCCCGCGAGCAGCGCCATCGACGGCAGCAGCACTGGCAAAAGCGCCCAATTGACCAGCAACATCGGTTGGGCGCGCGGAAAAACGCCATCCAGTAGTGTCGCGAGATAATAACCGAGCGGGCCGACCGGGGCGAAGAAGTCGACATTCGGCACCTGGCCTGCGCGGATGCGATTTATCGCGTCGTAGTAGACGAGGGTGTCCCAGTTGTTCGGACCGATGGGCAGGTGGAGAGGCAGGATCAGCGCAATCATCGCGACGAGCGCGAAGCCTGCGATCAGGGTCGTTGAAAGGGTCGATTTCCCGCGCCGATCATCTAGTCCAGTCGCCCAGTCCATTCCCGCCTTCTCGTCTGTCACCGGGCTGGTCCTGCCGCCGCCGGGCTCCCGATGGAGCTTTGCCAGCAGGATGGATATCACGACAGTGAGCGCGAAGGTGCCATAAACTGGAATTCTGGCTTTCGTCCCGGATTTCGTCGTAAATTTTCAGATACGGTCGGCGTACCGCCAGTCTCCGGCATCTTGTCCGCTACTATCTGGCGGACGGGCCGAGCCTATGCAATTTGATGACCGATCGCGACGATCCTGCGGACGCCGCTTGCTCGTCAACATCATCACCGACACGCATCGCCTGACCGCGATCAAAGAACTGCCTGCGCGGCTTGTCCGTGTCGAGAGCACGCCGACTGGAGACCAAACTCGCCTGTCTCCCGCCATTGCCGATCTGCGACGGGATTTTCCGGAGCTCAACATCCGAGCGGATGGAGCGGAATGCGGCTTCCTCAGCCGGCGTTAGGGGCCGGTTCCGCTGCCGGAGCGGAGTCCTTGGGCTTGGGCTTGGTGCGCTCGCGCATCTGCTGGAAGACGACATAGAGCATCGGGATCAGGAAGATGCCGAAGATCGAGGCGAAGAGCATGCCGCCGAAGACCGGGGTTCCGACTGCGCGCCGGCTGAGCGCGCCCGCACCGGTGGCAATGACCAGCGGCAACAGGCCGAGGATGAAGGCGAAGCTCGTCATCATCACCGGGCGGAAACGCAGCCGGGCACCGGAAATGGCGGAATCGACGATCGATTCGCCTTTGGCACGCTGTTCCAGCGCAAATTCGACTATCAGGATGCCGTTCTTCGCCGCGAGCGCGATCAGCACGACGAGGCCGATCTGGGCGTAGACGCCGAGGCTGACGCCGGTGAGAGCAATCGAGGCGACCGCCCCGAGAATCGCAACCGTGACGGAGAGCAGCACCGCGATCGGCACGTTCCAGCTCTCATAGAGCGCGACGAGGAAGAGGTAGGCGAAGAGCACCGCGAGCGCGAGCACGATCGTCGTGCCGCCACTCGCCGCCTTCTCCTGCAACGCCGTGCCGGTCCATTCGAAGCCGTAGCCCGCCGGCAGGGTCGTCGCGGAGATCCGCTCCATGGCCTGGAGTGCCTGACCCGAGCTGACATTGGGCTTCTGCGAGCCGTTGATGATCACCGCCCTATAGCCGTTGTAGCGTGTCAGGGCCTGGGGTCCCGTGACCAGACGCGCCTGCGCCAGCGCATTGAGCGGCACCATGGTGCCGGCATTGTTGCGGACATAGATCTTGCCGATGTCGGTCACAGCACGCCGGAAGGGCGTTTCGGCCTGGACATTGACCTGCCAGGTCCGGCCGAAAACGTTGAAGTCGTTGACGTAGTACCCGCCCAGCGTCGCCTGCAACGCGCTGAAGATATCGGAGATCTGGACGCCGAGCACCTGCGCCTTGTCACGATCGATATCGAGATAGATCTGCGGCGTATTGGCGGCGAAGGTGCTGAAGACCGCGCCCAGCTCGGGTTGCTGGTTCGCGGCGATCAGAAGACCGCGCATCGTCGCGGCGATATCGGTGGGCGACTGGCCCTGCAGGGCTTCAAGCACGTACTGGAAACCGCCGGTGCTGCCGAGACCGATGATCGGCGGCAGGTTGAAGGGGAAGACTGTTGCCCGTTCCACGGCGGCTAGCTGCGGCGAGATTTGCCTGATGATCGCATTCACGGCCTGCGCCGGATCCTTGCGCTCCTCGAAGGATTTCAGGCGGACGACGAAGAAGGCCTGGTTGGACGAGGCGAGGCCGTCGATGAAGTTGAAGCCGACGACGGAGAGCACGCCTTCGACACCGGCGACGGGACGCACGATACTCTCGACCTGCTCGACCACTGCCGCAGTCCGGTTCACCGAAGCGCCCTCAGGCAGGCGCATGGCGATGAAGAAGGCGCCCTGGTCCTCCTCGGGCAGGAAGCTCTGCGGCGTCGTCACGAACAGTCCGCCCGTCGCGGCGATGATGCCGACGAGAACCACGATGCCGACGATGGCTACCCTGACCAGACGCTTCACGATCGAGGCATAGCCGTCGCGGACGCTGTCGATGCCGTTCATGACATAGCGCATCGGCCCGCGGCTGCTATGGCCGCGCTTGATCAGGATCGAGCACAGCGCCGGGCTCAGCGTCAGGGCATTGACCGCCGAGATCAGCATGGCGGCCGAAACCGCCACGGCGAATTGCCGGAACAATTGGCCGCTGATGCCGGGAATGAAGGCGACAGGCACGAAGACGGCGAGCAGCACGAAGGTGATCGCGATGATCGGCCCTGTGATCTCGGCCATCGCCTTCTTGGTCGCGTCCGCGATCGAAAGCTCGGGTTCCTCCTCGACGACGCGCTCGACATTCTCGATCACCACGATGGCGTCGTCGACGACGATGCCGATAGCGAGCACGAGCGCGAGCAGCGAGACGGTGTTGGCGGTGAAGCCGATCACCAGCATGACCGCGAAGGTGCCGATGATCGAGACCGGCACCGCGATCAGCGGGATGATGGTGGTGCGCAGCTTGCCGAGGAAGAGGAAGACGACGATGCCGACCAGGACGAAGGCTTCGAGCAGGGTGCGGATGACCTCGTCGATCGTCGCGCTGACGAACACCGTCGTGTCGAAGAAGATGCCGTAGGAGAGATCGTCCGGGAAGCGCTTGGAGAGTTCCTCCATCGTCGCCCGCACCTTCTTGGCGACATCGATCGCATTGGCGCCGGGGGACTGGTAGATGCCCATCGCCGCTCCGGGCGCGCCGTTGAAACGGCTGTAGCGATCGGACGTGCGGGCGCCCATCTCGACGCGCGCCACGTCCTTGACGCGCACGACCGAGCCGCCGGGATTGGTGCGCAGTATGATATTGGCGAATTCCTCGGGCTTGGTGAGCCGGCCCTGCGTTTTGACCGTGAGCTGGTATTGCTGGTCGCTGCTGACAGGGGCGGCGCCGATGCGGCCAATGGCGGCCTGCACATTCTGACCCTGCACGGCATTGATGACGTCGTTTGGCGTCAGGCTGAGCGCTGTCAGCCGGTTCGGGTCGAGCCAGACCCTGAGCGAATAGTCGAGCGGGCCAAACAGGCTGACCTGGCCGACGCCGTTGATCCGGGCGAGCGCGTCGATCAGATTGATGGTCGCGTAATTGCTCAGATAGAGCGAGTCAAAGCTGTGCTTGGGCGAGTGGATTTCGACCACCTGCAACAGCGCCGCCGATTTCTTGCGGATGGTCAGGCCCTGGCGCGTGACCTCGGTCGGGAGCTGCGGCTGCGCCAGCGCGGCGCGGTTCTGAACGTTGACGGTGTTGATGTCGGGGTTGGTGCCCAGCGCGAAGGTGACGGTAAGGCTGTAGCTGCCGTCGGCGCCGCTGGTCGACTGATAGTAGAGCGCATTATCGACGCCATTGATCTGCTGCTCGATCGGCTGCGCGACCGTGGTCTCGACGACCTCGGCGTCAGCGCCGGGATAGCTCGCGGTCAAGCTGACCTGCGGCGGCACAATGTCCGGGAACTGCGCGACGGGAATGGAGAAGATGGCGATGATGCCCGCCAGCGTGATCACGATCGAGATGACGAAGGCGAGGCGCGGCCGGTCGACGAAGACGGAGGAGATCACGCGCTAGCTCCCGCTTGCCGGAGCAACGGGCGTGGCGGTCACGGTCAGGCCGGGGCGCACCTTGAGCAGGCCCTCGATAATGACATTCTCACCCTCAGTAAGGCCGGATTCGACGACGACATCGGCATCCTGCTGCGCGCCTAGCTTGATGCGGCGCTGCTGGACCTTGTTGTCCTTATCGACGACCAGCACGTAGCTGCCGGCCTGGTCGACCTGGATCGCCGCCTGGGGCACGACGAGGCGGGGCTGCTCGCGCCGTTCGCGCAGCTCGACCGAGACGAACTCGCCGTCGATGAGCTGGCGCTCGGGGTTCGGCAGCGACGCTCGCATGGTCACCGTGTCGGTCTGCTGGTCGACCTGCGGGTCGGTATAGTTCCAGACGCCGGCATGGGCGTATTCCTTCCCGGTGGGCAGGCGCACGGTGATCGCAATCTTGATCTGGCTGCCGTCCTCCTGTTTGCGCGCCTCGCGGATTTCCTCGAGCTGCCGCACGCTGACCTGGAACAGGACATACATCGGGTCCTGGCTGACGATGGTCGCGAGCGTGCTGCTGCTGGGACCGACGAGATTGCCGTGGGTATAGGCCGTACGGCCGATGCGGCCGTTGATCGGAGCGACGATGTCGGTGTAACCGAGATTCTCCTTGGCCTGGGTCAGAGCCGCCTGGTTCTGCAGGACCGAGGCATGGGCGATGTCGAGACTGGCGCGGTTGGTGTCCAGCGTCGCCTGCGAGACAGCTTGCGTCTTCACCAGATCCTGTGAGCGGGCGAAGGTGAGCTGGGCATTGAGCTCCTGGGCCTTGGCGGCGGCGAGATTGGCCTGCGCCTGATCGACCTGCGCCTGATACTGGACCTTCTCGATCTGGTAGAGAATGTCGCCGGCCTTGACGTCCTGCCCCTCGGTGAACTGGACCTTTTCGAGGAAGCCCTGCACGCGGGCCATCAGCGCCACGCTTTCTGGAGCCTTGACGCGGCCGACGAAGGAATAGGACCAGGTGACGCCCTTCTTGGCAGCCGCCTGCACGCCGACGGCGGGCGGGGGCGGAGGGGCAGTCTGCGCGGCCTGGCGGTCATTACAGGCCGCCAGCAGCAGCGTGATAGCAGCGACCGAGAGAAACAACCGGAATTTCATCCGCATGCCCCATATGACCGATCCGAGGATCCGCGTCATCGTGGCAAACTTCCGAGCGTTTGCACAGAGCTTTGCTGGTGGCGCGGCGAACCTGGAGTCGATGGCCAGCGGCAGCGTCGCCGCGAACGGAAATGACTTCGACTTCGCCGCGGCACGATGCGGTGCCGGTCCTGGATCAGGCCCGGTTTACACAGTGCTTTTGATGGGGAGCCTCATCATTGTCCGCAATTTCCGCACCGCGCTCGCCGGCGTTGTCAGTACTGGACGCCCTGTCGCAGCAGCGATAGCGGCAGCTGCACGCGCCAGGCTGAACTGCCCCAGCGCGATGACGGTGCATTCGCCGAGCTTGGCGGCCGCCCGAACGGCCAGGCGATCATGCTCCGGCCCATCGCCGCGATCGAGCGCCGCCAGGGCACCTTCCGCGAGCTTGGGCACGACCGTTAGCCCGGCTGGAAATTCCGGCGGCATCGACACCAGCGTCGGCGCGAAGCTCGCCAGCAATCCAACCTTGCCCCCGAAAGCCTGGGCCTCCTCGATCATGGCCTCGTTGGGCTTCAGCACCGGCATCGGCGCCAGCTCGCGCTTCACGGTCTCGATGCAGGGACCAAAGGCAGAGCAGCTGAACAGTATCGCTTCTGCTCCGGCCCTCCTGGCGTATTGCGCGAGATCCAGGAACCGCTGCGTTATCGCCGCCGTGATCTCGCCGTCGCGGGCCAGATCCGACGAGAGGCTGTCGTCGAGCAGGTTCATCAGCGTCGCCTGCGGCCAGAGTTCGGCAAACGCCGCCTCGATGGGAGGCGGCGAATGCCGGAGAGCATGGATCAGGGCGATGCGCATCGTCGTATCCTCTTGCCCGTTCTCACCTGATCGGATGCGGGTATTGCAGGCCGCCCTGCGAGGCCAAAGCGTTCAGCCCGCGCTTGAGCTGGAGCCGCGAGCCCATGCCGACATTTCGCTCGAAGCTCTCGCCGTAATTGCCGACATGCTTGACGATCCGATAGGCCCAGTCGGCGGTCAGGCCGAGGCCTTCGCCGAACTTGCCCTCGACGCCGAGCAGGCGCTTGATCTCGGGGTTCGGCGATTTCAGCATTTCGTCGACATTCGCCTTGGTCAATCCGAACTCCTCGGCATTGAGCATGGCGTAATGCACCCATTTCACCAGTGCGACCCAGCTCTCGTCGCCGCGTTTGACGGCGGGTCCCAGCGGCTCGCGCGAGATCAGCGTCGGCAGGATGACGAAATCGTCCGGCTTGGAGAATTTCAGCCGCTCGGCGGCAAGGCCCGAGGAGTCGGTAGTAAAGGCGTCGCAACGGCCGGCCTCGAGCGCCTTGACGCCCTCCTCATTGGTGGCAAAGCCGATGACCTCGTATTTGAGCTTATTGGCCCGGAAAAAGTCGGCAAGGTTCAGTTCCGTCGTGGTGCCCTGCGTGACGCAGATCGAGGCGCCGTCCAGCCCTTTCGCTTCGGTCACGCCGAGCGCCTTCTTCACCATGAAGCCCTGGCCGTCGAAATAATTGATGATCGGCCAGGACATGCCCTGCGAGGTATCGCGCGACATCGTGTAGGTGGCGTTGCGGGCGAGCATGTCGACCTCGCCGCTCTGCACGACGAGAAAGCGCATCTGAGGCGTCGTCGGTACGAATTTGACCTTGTTGGCGTCGTTGAAGATCGCCGCCGCGACGGCGCGGCACATGTCGATGTCGAGCCCCTCCCAGCGCCCGTCCGGGCCCTGAAGGCCGAAGCCGGGCAAGGCGACGTGGTTGCCGCAGATCAACTCGCCACGCGCCTTGACGCGTTCAAGCGTGGTCGTCTGGGCATGGCCCGCAGTCGCGCTCAACGCACCAGCCAGTGCCAGGCCGGCCCTGAGAACCCAGGTCTTCACTGTCATCGTCAATCCCCTGTTTTGCTGTGTTTGTCGTGGAGCGGGCGCTAGAAGGCGCCCGCGATCGCGGCGTCGACGGCTTCTCCGAGCCGTTCGACGAGCGTATCCATGATGGCGGCATCGGCGATGAAGGGCGGCGCCAGCAGGACATGGTCGCCGGCATTGCCGTCGGCGGTGCCGCCCATCGGATAGACCATCAGCCCGTGCGCCATCGCCGCCTGCTTGACGCGGGCATGGAGCTTCAGCGCGGGATCGAAAGGTGTCTTGCTGGCGCGGTCGGCGACGAGCTCAATCCCCCAGAAGTGCCCCCGGCCGCGCACGTCGCCGACATGGTGATGATTGCCGAAGCGTTCCTTCAGGCGGCGCTCCAGATGCGCACCCTGGCGGCGGACATTGGCGAGCAGATCGTCGCGCTCGATTACCTGCTGCACGGCGAGCGCCGTCGCGCAGGCGAGCGGATGGCCGTTATAGGTCTGGCTGTGCGGGAAGGCGCCCGAGCCCTGCCGGACCGCCGCGATGATCTGGCTCGAGGCCAGCATCGCGCCGATCGGCACATAGCCGGCGCCGAGGCCCTTCGCGATCGCCATCAGGTCCGGGGCGATGCCTTCCTGCTCGCAGGCATGCAGCGTTCCCGTCCGGCCCATGCCGCTCATCACCTCGTCGAGAATCAACAGCACGCCATGCCGGTCGCAGATCTCGCGGATGCGCTTGAAATAACCCGGCACCGGCGGCACGCAGCCCAGCGTCGCGCCGACAACCGTCTCGGCGACGAAGGCCGCGACCGTCTCGGGCCCCAATTCAAGGATTTTGGCCTCAAGCTCGTCGGCGACACGCAGACCATACTGCTCCAGCGTCTCATCGGCGCGTTGATCGCGATAGGCGTAGCAGGGCGCGATATGGTGGCCCTGCAGCAGCATCTCCTTGAAAGGCGCGCGATCCTTCATCCGCCCGCCGACCGAAAGCGCGCCGACGGTGATGCCGTGATAACTCTGCCGCCGCGAGATGAACTGGATGCGCTTGGGCTCACCCCTCTCGACGAAATAGTGCCGCGCCAGTTTCAGGCAGGCCTCGACCGCCTCCGAACCGCTGCTGCAGATGAAGACGTGGCTCAAGCCGTTCGGCGCCCGGGCGATCAGATGCTCGGCCAGTTCCTCCGCCGGCTGCGAGGTGAAGAAGCTCGTATGCGCATAGGCCAGCTTGTCGATCTGGGCATGCATCGCGGCCCGGATGTCGGGATGACCATGGCCAAGGCAGGAGACGGCCGCACCGCCGCTGCCGTCGAGATAACGCTTGCCGTCGGAATCGATCAGCCAGACGCCCTCGCCCGACACTGCGGTGGGATAACCGCCGGCGATACTGCGATGCAGGATCTGGCTCATTTACGTCTCCGACTGGTCCGATGCGCGGTCTCATAGGTGGAGAAAACGTCGAGATGCGCTTCGCTGGCCGCGATGGCATCCAGCGCCGGCTTGCCCTGTTTCGCAGTCATCAGTGCAGCCAGGCATTCCACGACCGCGAAAGCCGGCGTCATCGTGTGGAAAAAGGAGGGCGTCTCGGTCCGCACCAGGACGGTCTCGTCGGCGAGCGCCGCCAGCGGCGAATGGAGACTGTCTGTCAGCGCGACGATCGCCGCGCCCTTGTCGCGAGCATAGACAGCCGCCTCGACGGTCAAGCGCGTATAGGGCGAGACCGAGGCGACGAAGAGCACGTCGCCGGGGCCGATGCGGCGCAGAGCATCGACACCGCGTCCGCCTGCGCCATCGCAGAGCACGGAACCGGCACCGATCATCGCACGGATGTAATCGAGCATGTAGACGGCAGGAAAGGCCGAGCGCAGTCCGAAACAGAAGACGCTCCGCGCATCCGCCAGCATGGTGGCAGCGCGTTCCAGCCGCGCGATCGACTCCGGCTCGCGAAGAGCTCGGATATGCTCGGCCAGCGCGGCGAACATATCCTGCGCCAGGGCGCCATCGCCCTCGTCGCCGTGGCGCTCCAGCAACTCCGTGGCGCGATTGACGAAGCCATCGGGCCGTTGGCGCAGCGAAGCGGCATAGGCCGCGCGCAGGGCATCATATCCAGGCAGGCCCATGCGCTGTGCCAGCCGCGTGAAGGTCGCCGGGGACAGACCGGCACGCTTGGCCTGCTCGCGCGTCGTCAGCAGCGCCACATCGGCGGGATGATCGAGCACCCAGCGGGCGACGGCCCGCAGTTGCGTCGGCAGCGTCGCAAAACGCTCCGTGAGCGCGTTCTGTAGGGCAGATCGGTCCATAGGCGCGAGCCTAACAGCGATCATATGGGATTCGAAACAAATATTTCACTTACGCAATAAGATTCATCCGTTTCATTTTCTGCCCTTCTTCGGCCGCGGGCCTTTCGCCGATCTCCTGCGTCGCTCCATCGCTCATCGGTAACGGTTGCGCTCGCGGCCTCCCCCTGGCGCGGGGGCTCAACGGCGCTTCCATCGGAGATACATCTGGTTCTTCGCAAGCAACGCGTTCACATGCGCGTCGATCTGGTTTGGGTTCCGCCAGGCGAGGACAGTTGGGGAGATGGCGAAGGGCCCCTCTGTCCTGACGGGAGACAAAACAGAAAAGGGCGCCTTTCGGCGCCCTTCTCATTCAGTCGACAGGTCGACCCGTCAGACGAAGCGGAAGTCGTCCTGGGCGAGGGTCGAGAGCTGGACACCCTTGAGGATGAGGCTGGTATCGACGTCGATGGTGAAAACCGTGTCGGAACTGACCTGCTGGGCGGCGGAGAACGCCGTGTTGAAATCGGCGAAGATCGCGCTCGAGAACTCCAGCACATCCGAGCTCGAGCCGGTCGTCCTGAAGTCTGTGATCATGTCCTTGCCGAAGCCCGCCGCGAAGACGAAGCTATCATGGCCGGAGCCGCCCGTGAGCGTGTCGTTGCCCGCGCCGCCCTCGATCCGGTCGTCGCCCGAGCCGGCATCGACCACATCGTTGCCGGCGCCCGCCAGCACGATATCGTCGCCCGAACCGGCGTCGACCGTGTCATCGCCCTCGCCCGCCTCGACCCGGTCATTGCCCGAGCCCGCCTTGAGCGTGTCGTTGCCGAGCCCGCCGAGGAGACCATCGTTGCCCGAACCGCCTTCGAGAAGGTCGGCGCCGTCCCCGCCGGTGAGCGCGTCGTCGCCGGCACCGCCCTTCAGCGTGTCGTTGCCCGCGCCGCCGTCGAAGGCGTCGTCGCCGTTGCCGCCGGTGACGATGTCGTTGCCCGCGCCGAAGAGCAGCTTCTCGATATTGACGAAGCTGTCGCTGCCGATGCCGGCTCCCGAAACAAGGCCTCGGGTGAAGTCGACAGAGACCACCCCCGTCGCCGCCGAGAGATCGAGCGTGTCGAAGCCCGCGCCACCGTCGATGGTATCGTTGCCCGCGCCGCCGACGAAGTGGTTGGCGTTGCCGTCGCCGATTAGGATGTCGTTGCCCGAGCCGCCGATGACGGTTTCGATCGAGACGAGCCTGTCCTCGGCGATGGCGCTGCCCTCGGCCTTGCCGGTTGCGAGGTTGACCATGATGCCGGCGGTATCGCCAGAGTAGTCGGCCGTGTCGATGCCATCACCGCCATCAAGCAGATCGTCATTGGCGCCGCCCACGAGGATGTCGTTGCCAACTCCGCCGAACAGGTCGTTGTCACCCGCACCGCCCTTCAACAGGTCGTCGCCATCTTCGCCGGCGAGCACGTCGTCACCCTCGCCGCCATCGACGATATCGTTGCCGGCGCCGGCATGGACTTTGTCGTCGCCGAGACGCGCGGTGATGACGTCAGCGCCAGCGCTGCCGACGAGCATGTCGTCGCCATCCGTGCCGAAGATCTTCCCGGCATTTTCCAGCACCGTGTCCGCGCGGACATTCAGGTTCTGGATGCGCTCGTCCAGCTTCGCGGTCGTATCGGCAACATCGTAGGCCGTCGCCTGCGTGCCGTGATAGTCCCGCATGTACTGGGCGAAAGCCTGCTGCTCGCCAAGCAACGTCGAGCCCGCGGGCGTGTTTGCCGCGACGACTGCGGCCGCCGTGAAGTCGAGCGCCTCGTCGACCGAGCCTGAGAGCCCGCCATCGGCGAGCAGGTAACGGAAGTTCGAGCCGTTCGCCTTCATCGGGTAGCTGTCGCCGCCATTGGCGAGGAAGCTCAGCGTCACCACGGTGATCACAGCCGGCGCGCCGGTCACGAGCGCGCCATTGTCGTAGAGCGCCACGGTGCGCCCGGAGGCGTCGGTCAGCGCGATGTCGGAGACGCGGCTGCCGGCCGGCAGGTCCGGGTCATAGGAGAAGGAGACACCGCCGATCTGCGGGAAGCGGCCCTGGTTCCCGAGCGAGGCGACGCCATGTTCGAGGATCGCCTTGAGCCCGCTGGCCGTGGTGTCGAAGGCCATCAGCTTGTTGTCGAAGCGCAGCGAGTTCTCGATGTCGAGCTGCGAGACGCCGCCTTCGAGCTTGCCGGTGACGGCATTGGCGGGCGGAGGCAGCTTGTCGACGCGGCCGGTGACCGGGTCGGGATCCGAGACCGTGCCGATCGGGGACCGGACGCCGCCGCCATTCTTGAGGGAGACGACGAAGTCGGGGCGCGCCGTTCCCAGCGCATCGCGCAGCGCTTCGGCATTGGCGTCGGCCGAGAGGCTGCCGAGATTGGTTTCCTCGTTGCGGATGATCGCCCGCTCGCCTTCGAGATAGACCTCGGAGAAGCCGTAGACAGTGCCGTCCTTGACGTTGATGACGTTCTGCACCGCGTCGGTGAGGTCACGAACCTTGTCGCCCTTGGTTCCTTCGGCGAAAGCGGTCGTCTCGAGATTGGCGACCGTGGTGTTCCAGGCCTTGGCGACGTTGTCGGCCGTCGAGGCATAGGCGCCGTTGATCGCGACGTCAGTGGCGAGATTGCCGACGATGATGTTGCCCTCGCTGTCGAAATCGACCTTGAGGCGGCCGAGATAGCTGTATTCGCCGTCCGTGTTGACGATCAGCGTGGTCTTGCCGTCGGCACCGGCGGTGACGACCGGATAGCTGCCTTCGAAGGAGGCGTCGTGGCCGGGGAAGGAGGCCGCCTGATCATCGGCGTCACCGAGGCGCGTATTGGAGCCGCCGGCGAGGATGATGTCGACGCCGCGCAGCTTGCTCGCCAGGAGCTTTTCGTTGGAGATCTGCTGCAGATGGGTCTGCAGGATGATCTTGTTGACGCCCTCGGCGATCAGTTCGTCGATGATCGGCTGCAGCTGGCTCGCCAGCAGGTCCATGTCGTCGACCTCGGCGCCGTCACCCACGAAGCCCTTCACCTCGGTCCCGGTCGGCGAGGAGATGCGCTCCAGGATCTGCGTCGTCGCGCCGATCAGGCCGATCTTCTCACCACCCTTGGTGATGATCGCGGCAGGCGCGATGCGCCCCTTGAGCGTGCTGAGCTCCGGCGTCGGCGTCGCGCCGTTGCCCATCGTTTCGGTGAAGCGGGGCTTCAGGTCCGCATCGGCTGAGAAATCGAGGTTCGACGAGAGATAGGTGAAGTTGGCGCCTGACCAGCCGGAGACGGAGCCGGGCGTGATCGCATCGCGCAGGACGCGCGACCCGAGGTCGAAGTCATGGTTGCCGATCGTCGAGGCATCGACGCCGATCGCATTCATGATGGCGATATCGGCGCCGGCAACCGGCAGGTTGGCGCCGGCGGCAATGGTCGAGCCGCTGGCGGCATTGAGCGCCCCGCGAACCGAGAGGTCCGTGCCGGCCGCGATGAACGGACCCGGCAGGAAGTTGTCGCCGCCCGAGAGGATCAGCGTGTTGGCGTAGGCGCCGTCGAAGGCGTCGACCAGGGCTGCCATGTTCTTGGCGGTCGAGCCAGCAAGCAGGCCGGCCTCGCCATCGGAGAAATGCAGGAGCTGAAGCGTGAAAATGGAAGCCTCCTTGAGGTCGAGACCAATGACGATCGGATCGTGATCGGAGACGCGCGCGATGGCGCTGGCGTCGAAGATCGCCGGGTTGCGCTCATTGGTCGTGAGATCGCTGTTGAAGTTTTGCTGGTAGTCGAGGGCATCGGCCTCGTCGGCATTGATGTGCCAGTTGGCAACGCCGGTGACCTGCGTCGTCAGGCTGCCATTGGTCATGACGTGGTCGAGCGAACCCTTCTGGGCATCGAAGACATAGCCGTAATCGCCGGCGCCCTGGTCGCGATAGCCGGCGTTTACCAGCACATCGATCGGGTCTTCCTTCGCGTAAGCATTGAGGTCGCCGAGGATGACGATGTCCGTGTCGGTCGTGCCGGTCGGCTTCGTGTCGAGCCAGTCGAGCAGCGCTTCCGCGGCCAGGGTGCGCTGATCGTTCCAGCTGCCATTGCCGTCCTTGACGTCGGCATCGCCACCGGTTCCGGTGCCGCCCTTCGACTTGAAGTGATTGACCACGGCGGTGAATTCGCCACCGGTGGCAATCTCCTCGAAGGTCACGGCGAGCGCGGCGCGGCTGGTGTTGGCGCCGTTGAAGATATGGCCGATCGTGCTCTGGGCCAGAAGCGAGGGCGCGACGTCGCTGTCATCGAGGATCGAGACCTGCGTGTCGAAGGAGACGCGCACGGAGGTAACGTCATAGATAAAGCCGACCGCGATGGCGTCGCCGCCGACGAAGTTCTGGCCGGGGCGGACCCAGTCGAATTTGTAGGAGCCGGCTGTCGAGTTCAGCTGATTGACCAAATACTGGATCGCGTTGCCGCTCGCACCCAGGGTGAAGTTGTTCTCGATCTCCATGAGCCCGAGCACATCGGCATCCAGCGCGAGGATGGTGTTGACCAGCTTGCTGGTCTGGCGCTGGAACTCAGCGGTCGTCTCGGCGCCGCGCGGCTCGAAGCCGTTGGCGGTCATCTGGCCATTGTCGAGGGTGGTGAAGTAGTTGAGCACATTGAAGCTGGCGAGCTTCAGCGTCCCGCCGACGCCCGGAGGAGTGGCCGGGCGCGGATTCGCCGAGACGAAATCATTGATACCGGCGCCATTTTCGACCGCATGCACGCGGAACTGGTTGAAATCATAGTCGAGCACGCCGGTGAGGCCGGTCACGGTGTCGCCCATCCGGGGTGCGGTGGCGGAGTTGTAGGCGCCATCGGTGAGGACATTGTCGAGATTGGGGTTCGACACGCTGCGGCCATCGTCGAAGATGATCGAGCGCGAGGCGATTTCGCGCAGATGCGCGTCAAAACCGGTGGTGCTCGGCTCGTTGTTCATGGTGTAGGAGCTCGGGCGGCTGCCCTCGATCAGCCGGGTCTCGCCGAACTGATCGAAATTATACTGCTCGGTGATGGTGAGCTTCTCGTTGAACTTCACGAGCATGCCTTCATTGGCTTCGAGATTGGCGGTGTAGACGCCGCTCGAGCCCTGCACCCCTGCCGCGGGCAGGTCGATCGCGACAGCCATGGTGTTGACGTCGGCGACCGCCTTCGCGCCGACGACCGAGATCGCTGTCGCATTGATCTCGGTGTTGCCGTAGGTTTCAGCCACCGAGCCGGTGACACGCACACGGTCGCCAAGCTGGACGTCGGTGCCCAGGCTGCCCTGCGCGATGAAGATGCCCTCCGAAGTCAGCGCATTGCCGTCCTGATCGACCAGTTCCTCCTGCAGCCAGAAGCCAGCGAGATTGCGCCCGCCATCGGCATCGCCGTTCTGGAAGTCGCCGACGACGATCGCTTCGACCGTGACGGTCTGGCCGACCCTGGCGCTCGCCGCACCCGTGCCCTGGATCGCGCTGATCAAGGTGAGGTTCGTCCCATCGTCATTGACGATCGTAGCCGCCGCCTGCTGCGACGAGGCGCCCAGGGTCGCCGTGACGGTGAAGCTCTCGTCAGCCTCAGTGATCGTGTCTTCGACGGAATCGATGGTAAAGCTCGCAGTGCTCTGGCCCGCCAGGACGGTGACGGCCGTGGGAACAGAGAGGAGATCGGCGGTGGCGCCCGAGGCCTGCAGCGTGACGACCGTGTCGGTGGTGACGGTGCCGCTGAGCGTCACGGTGAACTGGAAGGTCTCGCCTTCGGGCTTCGATCCGGCATCGACGGTCAACGATGCGACGGCGCTGGCGGATGTGCCGCCGGTGCCGGTGACGGTGAAGGTCGTCGACGAGAACGGCATGTCGGGCGCCGTTCCGTTCGTGCTCTGATCGCCGGTACCGTCCTCGGCGATCCAGTTCGACGCGGTGTTGATGCTGGCGCGATAGTCGGCGAAGGTGGCGGCTCCCGAGCGGGCGCCGGTGAAGGCGGCGACATCGGCGTCGGCATCGAGCGTGCTCAGATCCAGCGCGTTGACGCCGGCTGTCAGGCCCGTACCGGTCAGCACGCCGTTTGACGCGTTGAAGCCACCATTGGTGACCGCCGTCAGGAAGACCGGGGCAGAGGCCGAGCCCTGATAGGCGTAGATCGTCTCACCGGAAGAGCTGATGCCGCGGTTGCCGCCACGGCCCGAGACCGAGCTGCTGGCCGTTCCGACATTCGCGCTGATGGTACCGGTACCGATATTGTCGATCTTGACGATGCTGCCGGCGGCGACACCGGCCGTCGCGGTCCAGCTGAAGGCGCCCTCGTCAGTGTTCGCGAAAGCAGTGCCGTTCCACTCATTGTCCTCGAAGACAATGGTCTCGCCGGCCGAAATACCGGTGAGTGCGACGAAGGCGATGTTGTCATTGCCGTCCGCATTGAACCCGACAAACGCAATCGAACCTGTACCGAGCGCCATGGTTGAATCTTCCTCTTCGACGTCATTGGAAATGCCAGGCAAACGACGAGACCGACGTCGCACCGGATGATGCTACGCGTTCGCGCGGCCGCCTGACGGAGGGTTAACCGTTCGTAAACAAGTCAATAGGAAGCGAAGGTGACAGATCAATGAAGGATCACATCCTTCTTTGCAGTGAAACATTATCTGGCTATGATATTTTTGATGGATTATATGACAAAACGCATGTAGTTATTCGTCATAGATGCGTAATTTAGTTGTATAAAAGTATACTAGACAACCAATGCACGATAACCATCAACCATATGAAGCAAACACGCCCTCCGGCCATCGTCATTGCTGGCACCGTCAATCTCACCTGTCGCAATGCGCTCGATGCGGGCGGCTTTGCCGATCACGCCGGGACCCTGTCCGGGCTTGCCTGATTTTCCAGGGATTGCAGGGAGATGTCGCTGTCGGACACCCGCTGACGCCGCCCAGGACATTGCGTCAGCGCTCGGACCAAGCGATATGGGATGCCACGACGTTTAAGGCCAATTCGGTGGCTACGGTAAACTGATATCGCCGTTGAACCTTGCGCGCGCTCAGCCCTTGGCACCCTCGAGAGCCCTGGCTGCATCGCGACCGGTGTCGATCAGGTACTCGATATGCCTGCGTCCCGTGGCGCCGGGCCGGATCGCGACGGTCACCCCGAACACGGTCCGGATCATCTCCTCCGTCAGCACCGTTTCGGGCGAGCCGGCCGCCAGAAGCCGGCCTTCATGGAGCAGCGCGATCTCGTCGCAGAACAGCGCGGCAAGGTTCAGATCATGCAGAGCCACGATGCAGGTGATGCCGAGCCGCTGGATCAATGAGAGGATCGAGAGCTGGTGCTGGATGTCGAGATGATTGGTCGGCTCGTCCAGAATGAGTTCGCTCGGCTCCTGCGCGAGTGCGCGGGCGATGTGAACGCGCTGCCGCTCCCCGCCCGAGAGCGTATGCCAGAGTTGGTCGTGCCGATCTTCGAGACCGACCCGTGACAGCGCGGCAGTAACGGCCGCTTCATCCGCCTCGGACCATGATGCCAGGGCCGCGCGATGCGGTGTCCGGCCGAGCCGGACCACGTCGCAGACGGAGAGCTGGATCTCGGTGGTCGCCTGTTGCTCGACGAAGGCCAGCCGGCGCGCCAGATCGCGCCGTGGCACGCGGGCAATGTCGCGCCCATCGAGCATCACCACGCCGCTCGCCGCGTTGCGCAGGCGGCAAAGTAGTCTCAGCAGGCTCGATTTGCCGGAGCCATTCGGACCGATCAGCCCAAGCATTCGCCCGGGCGCCGCTTCGAGCGTCACGCCATCGACGATCATCCGTCCCCCGGCGCTCCAGCGGATATCCCGGCTCGCAAGCGTCATGCGGGGGTTCGCGCACGATAGAGAATGAACGCGAAGGCCGGGGCGCCGAACAGTGCCGTCACGACGCCGATCGGCAGGATCTGTTGGGGCACGAGCACTCGCGAGAGAATATCGGCAAGGATCATGAAGATGGCGCCGATGACGAGACAGGCCGGCAGCAACCGCGCATGACCCGCGCCGACGAGGAAACGGGCGGCATGGGGGATGACGAGGCCGACGAAGCCGATCGTGCCGACGATGCTGACCATCACCGCGGTCAGAACCGCAGTCGTGGCGAACAGCACGATGCGCACGCGCATCACGGCCACTCCAAGCGAGGCGGCCGCATCGGCGCCGAAGGCGAAGGCATCGAGAGCCTTGGCGTGGAGCATGCAGATCCCGAAGCCGAGGAGGGCGACGGGCGTCGCGACCCATAAATCGGGCCAGCGCACGCCGCCGAAATTGCCGAGCAGCCAGAACATGACGCCGCGCGCCTGCTCGGCGCTGGCGAGGGTCGTCACGATGGTCGCGGTCGCCGCATTGAAGAGCTGGGAGGCCGCGACACCCGCCAGGATGACGCGATCGCTCGCCCCGCCGGCCCCCGCTGCGAGCAGGGCGACCACCGCCAGCGCCGCGCAAGAGCCGATGAAGGCCCCGGCGGACACGGTCATCGCCGTGCCGCCGACGCCGAGGATCATTACCGCGACCGCGCCGGTGGAAGCGCCGGCCGAGATGCCGAGGATGTAAGGTTCGGCCAGCGGATTACGCAGCAGCGCCTGCAGGATCGCGCCCGAAAGCGCAAGCGAGCCGCCGCAGAGCCCGGCCATCACGGCCCGGCTCAGGCGATAATCGAAGATCACGCCCTGCTGGATCGCGCTGACGGGCAAATCGAGATCGAAAAGCCCGTTTCCGAGCGCCTTCAGCGCGGTGTCGAGCGGGATCGCCATCTCGCCGATGGTGACGGCGAGAGCAACTGCGACAGCAAGCGCAATCACGGCGAGGAGCGCGATGCCAAATCGCGCCGGCCAGTTCGGTCCGTGGACGGCGTGGCTCAAGGCGCTATGCCGAAACCGGCAATCGCTTTGGCCAGCGCCTCGACGCCGTCGATCGTGTCGAGCCCGGCCCGGGTCGCGCCGACATCCATGACGACGATCCGGTTTTCGCTGATGGCACCGAGCTTGCTCGCGACGGGATCGGTCTTCAGGAAGTTCAGCTTGAGATCGATATCGTCGGCCGGGAAGCGCCGACGGTCCATCCTGACCACGACGATCACCGCCGGGTCGGCGGCAGCGATGCTCTCCCAGCCGACCAGCGGCCATTCCTCATTGCTGGTGATGATGTTGCGGGCGCCCAGCTTGGACAGGATATAGGCGGGAACGCCGGTCTTGCCGGCCATGAACCCGTCGCCCTTGATGTCGCGGCTGGAGAACCAGACCACCACCGGCACATCGCGCGCCTTGAGCGTGGCCACCGATTTGACCGCCTGCTCTTCCCGTTCCCGGAGTTCGGCAACCAGCTTGTCCGCGCGATCAGCGACGTCGAAGATCTGGCCGTATTCGCGGATGTTGCGATAGACCAGCTCCATCGAGAACATCTGCGTGCGCACGCCATCGCCGGGGCCGGAATTGTCCTTGCCGACGCAATCGGCCGGCGAGACATAGGTCGGCACCTTCAATCTGGCGAACTGGTCGCGCTTCCCGACGATGCCGTTGGGCCCGACGTGCCACTCGAACATCGCTGTGACGAGATCAGGCTCGCGGGCAACGACGGCCTCGAAGCTCGGATCGTTGTCGGCGAGCCGCTTCACACCGGCATTGACCGCTTCGTAGCGCTTGGCCACCGGGCTGAACCAGACGGCGGTGCCCACCACCCGATCGCCGAGACCGAGCGCGTAAAGGATTTCCGTCTGCGTCTGGCCGATCGCGACGACGCGTTTGGGCGGCCCGGCGAAGGTGACGGTCTCCCGGCAATTCTCCAGCGTCAGCGGATATTGCGTCGGCGCCGCCGAGGCTGCCCCGCATAGCGACATGCCGACGGCAACGGCCAGAGAATGGTAGAGGAGGCGTGTTGGGTTGCGCATCGGGATCTCTGACGGGTGGCGGCGGCCGTTGCCAGGTCCGGAGACCTCGCGAAGCCCAGCCTTAAATGTAACTATGTTACATTTTGAATAGGACGCGCGCGATAGCGCCGTCAAGAGTCCATTCGCGGCTGCGCCGCCGCGGTCTGTCATCGTGAACATGGAATTCATCGCTCCCCGAGATGATGAGCCGGGAGCTTGAGCGGATAGGTTCGGGGGTGGTCTGCGACCTGCCGCCGACGCAAATCCCCCCGGACACCCCGCCCGAAAGACGCTTCTGCGATCAGGGCAGGTCTCCTGGCTCGCGGGTCAACGCTGACTTCGCCCGGCCTTCCCGGCGCCGAAGCGCCAGTGGACGATGGGTGAAGAGCTCGCCGCTCACAGTTGCGGGGGCAGCCTCGGATTTGGCGCAAAGCACCTCACCGAATTCCCTCTTAGCCTCGGGCCGGAGCCCGAAGAACCTTGATCGCGCCCGACCATAGAGGGGCCCAAGGCGGCGTCAAGCCGCAGGCCGGTGCGTGGAAGCTTCCGATCGCAATTGACGAGATCCGCGTCAGGGCCGCCCGCCCGCCGTCAGATTATGTGACCGTCGCCCCAGCCGCCGAATAGTATTGCAGTTCGAGAAGAATGCAGCCGGTATCCGACACAAACGGCCCGTGGGGAGTGCCTGGCGGTCGACAGGAATAGGCCGGTGCAGCATGGGCGTTGTCACTTGCGACCGTGCCGAGACGCCCCTCGATCAGGAACACTTCCTCCCAGTAATCATGCGTCAGGGGCGTTGTGGTGGCGGTTCCCGGAGCGAATCGCACCAGCCGGGTTCGGCCCCCGGTCTTCTCGGCCTCGTTCAGGTCGTCGGCCAACATCTTGACGTCCAGCCCCCCGGGAAACCCTGCAAGGGGCTCCCATCCGGACTGGAAATCGAGCTTTTCCATTTCGACATGGCTTCGACGCGCTTTCATGTGCTTGGCATCCCAAATTCGAGAGCGGAAAGATCGGGTCTCTTCGATTACCGCCCCCTTTTTGCGAGTTCGGCGTCGAGCTCAGGGAGGATGGTGAAGAGATCGCCGACGAGGCCGTAATCGGCGACCTGGAAGATCGGCGCCTCCTCGTCCTTGTTGATGGCGACGATGACCTTCGAATCCTTCATCCCGGCGAGATGCTGGATCGCGCCGGAGATGCCGACCGCGATGTAGAGATCGGGTGCCACGACCTTGCCGGTCTGGCCGACCTGCCAGTCATTGGGCGCATAGCCGGCATCGACCGCGGCGCGCGAGGCGCCCATGGCCGCAGGTGCCCTGCGACCAGCCCAGCAGCGCCGCCAGCACCTGGCCGGACTGGTTGGCGTCGTCGTCGATCGCAGCCATGCAGACAGAGCCGTTCTGCTTCGCGGTCCACAGCCTCAAGCCGTGACCGTCCTCCTTTGCGTGATCCTCGCTCAGAACGTCGGTGCCGATATCCTCGCGGCCGACCCAGCCGCGAAGATGTTCGATGTCGATGGCTGAATCCTCGCCAGACATCAGTACGACCTCGGCATGCCCAGGACATGCTCGGCGAGATAGGACAGGATCAGGTTGGTCGAGATCGGCGCGACCTGGTAGAGCCGCGTCTCCCTGAACTTGCGCTCTATGTCGTATTCCTCGGCGAAGCCGAAGCCGCCATGGGTCTGGATGCAGGCATTGGCCGCCTCGAACGAGGCATCCGCCGCCAGCATCTTGGCCATGTTGGCCTCCGCGCCGCAGTTCTCGGCCTTCTCGTAGAGTCTCACCGCCTCGCGCACCATCAACTCCGCTGCGCGCATATTGGCGTAGGCCCTGGCGATCGGGAACTGGATGCCCTGGTTCTGGCCGAT
>NZ_FNUY01000012.1 GCF_900108245.1 Allobosea lathyri | reverse complement strand
TACGCCTTCATGCGCACCTTCGGCATGGACGAGCCGATGGGCTGCTATGACGATTTCGAGCATGCCGACGCCTTCGTGCTCTGGGGCTCGAACATGGCGGAGATGCACCCTATCCTGTGGACCCGGTTGACCGACCGTCGGCTCGGCCATCCGCATGTGAAGGTCGCGGTGCTCTCGACCTTCACCCATCGCAGCTCGGACCTCGCCGATATCCCGATCATCTTCAAGCCGGGCACGGACCTGGCGGTCCTGAACTACATCGCCAACCACATCATCTCGACCGGGCGGGTGAACAAGGATTTCGTCGACAAGCATACCACCTTCCTGAAGGGCGCCACGGATATCGGCTATGGCCTCCGTCCGGACGATCCGCGCGAGATGAAAGCGCGCAAGGCCGCCGACGTCACCGCCACGACTCCGATCGACTTCGAAGCCTTCGCCGCCTTTGTGAAAGACTACACGCTGGAGAAGGTCTCCGCCCTGACCGGGGTCGAGCCGGGCTTCCTGCAGCAGCTTGCCGAACTCTATGCCGATCCCAAGCGCAAGGTTATGTCGCTCTGGACGATGGGCTTCAACCAGCATGTGCGTGGCGTCTGGGCGAACCAGATGGTCTATAACCTGCACCTGCTGACGGGTAAGATCTCTGAGCCCGGCAACAGCCCGTTCTCGCTGACCGGCCAGCCCTCAGCCTGCGGCACGGCGCGCGAGGTCGGCACCTTCGCCCATCGCCTCCCGGCCGACATGGTGGTGACCAACCCCGAACACCGCAAGCATGCCGAGGAAATCTGGCGAATTCCGCATGGCATCATCCCGGAGAAGCCGGGCTACCACGCCGTCGAGCAGGACCGCATGCTCAAGGACGGCAAGCTGAATTTCTACTGGATCCAGGTCAACAACAACCTCCAGGCCGCGCCCAACAACAGCAACGAGACCTATCCGGGCTATCGCAACCCGGAGAACTTCATCGTCGTCTCGGATGCCTACCCGACCGTGACGGCAATGGCCGCCGACCTGATCCTGCCCGCCGCAATGTGGGTCGAGAAGGAGGGCGCCTATGGCAATGCCGAGCGGCGCACCCATGTCTGGCACCAGCTCGTCGACGCGCCCGGCCAGGCCCGCTCCGACCTCTGGCAGCTCATGGAATTCTCGAAGCGCTTCACGACCGACGAGGTCTGGCCGGCCGAGATTCTCGAGGCCAATCCGAACTATCGCGGCAAGACCTTGTTTGACGTGCTTTACCGCAACGGCAACGTCGACAAATTTCCGCTTTCCGAGATTGAAGCTGGTTACGAGAACCAGGAATCAAAGCAATACGGCTTCTATGTCCATAAGGGGCTGTTCGAGGAATATGCCACTTTCGGCAGGGGCCATGGCCACGATCTCGGACCTTACGACCTCTACCACGAGGTGCGCGGCCTGCGCTGGCCGGTTGTCGACGGAAAGGAGACGCTCTGGCGCTACCGCGAGGGCCTGGATCCGTACGTCAAGGCTGGCAAAGGCGTCGAGTTCTACGGCAACAAGGACGGCAAGGCCCGCATCATAGCTGTGCCCTACGAGCCCCCGGCGGAATCGCCCGATGGCGAGTACGATCTGTGGCTTGTCACCGGGCGCGTCTTGGAACACTGGCACTCCGGTTCGATGACCATGCGCGTGCCGGAGCTCTACAAAGCCTTCCCCGGTGCGCGCTGCTTCATGCACCCCGAGGACGCGCGCAACCGCGGGCTCAACCAAGGCGCGGAAATCCGGATCATCTCGCGGCGCGGCGAGATGCGCACCCGCGTCGAAACGCGAGGCCGCAACCGCATGCCGTCAGGCGTGATCTTCGTTCCGTGGTTCGACGCCAGCCAGCTCATCAACAAGACCACTCTCGACGCCACCGATCCCATCTCCAAGCAGACGGATTTCAAGAAATGCGCGGTCAAGATCCTGGCGGTCTGAGCCTGATGCGCTCCTGGACCCTTCTCGGAACTGCCCTGGCAGCCTTCGTCGTCCTCACCGTCGGCGCGCTCTCGCAGGACGGAGCGCCGATCAGGATCGTACCGCGCGTGACCGGCAACGCGCAGCCCATGGAGCTCGAACGGGTGCCCGCGCTCGGCCGCCCGATCGTCGATGACGTCAGGCGGATGCGCAACTATCCCGAGCAGCCGCCTGTGATCCCGCATTCGATCGACGGCTACCAACTCACGCTCAACACCAACCGCTGCATGGATTGCCACAGGCGTGAGTTTACCGAGGGCTCGGGCGCACCGATGATCAGCATCACCCATTTCCAGGACCGAGATGGCCAGGTGCTCTCGGACGTGACGCCGCGCCGCTATTTCTGCACCGCATGCCACGTCCAGCAGACCGACGTGCCGCCCGTGGTGCCGAACCTGTTCCGGGATGCCCATGACGTCGGTCGCAAGCGGTAGCGGGGCGGCATGATGGCCAGGCTCAAGTCCCTCATCCTGTGGTGCTGGGGCGTTGTCGTACGCTTCTGGCGCATCATCAGCCGGCCGAGCGCCTACCTGCCGCTCGGCTTCCTGACGCTCGGCGGCTTCGTCTGCGGCGTGCTGTTCTGGGGCGGGTTCAACACGGCCCTCGAGGTGACCAACACCGAGAAGTTCTGCATCTCCTGTCACGAGATGCGCGACAACGTCTATCAGGAGCTGACCCAGACGGTGCATTTCTCGAACCGCTCGGGCGTGCGCGCGTCATGCCCGGACTGTCACGTGCCGCACAATTGGACCGACAAGATCGCCCGCAAGATGCAGGCCTCCAAAGAGGTCTGGGGCAAGATATTCGGCACGATCTCGACGCGCGAGAAGTTCCTCGGCATGCGGCTCGAACTCGCCAAGCACGAATGGGCGCGGCTGAAGGCGAACGACTCGCTCGAATGCCGCAACTGCCATTCCTCGGTCGCGATGGACTTCACCAAGCAGACGCGCCGCGCAGCCGATATCCACAGCCGCTTCCTGATCCCGAAGGACAAGACCTGCATCGACTGCCACAAGGGCATCGCCCATCTGCTGCCCGACATGACCGGGATCGAGCCCGGCTGGAAGGAGCCGCCGGATCTGCAGGGCAAGGGCAGCGCTTCCTGGCACGGGCCGGAGCGAGCCTTACGGTCCTATCTTGCCAGCATCGAGGCGCGCTGACCGGGGATGACAAGAAGGTGCTCCGCTTAGCCTAGCTCGGCTTGATCAACCGGGCTCTGATCCAAATCAATGTTTGAAGGCGCCTCCGGCTCGATACTCTCATCATGAGTCACCCACATGAGAGCACAGGGCCGAGCCGTTGTGGCTGCTTCCAGAACGACGATTCCGTGCTTCAGCCAGGCATTGAAGCCGCACGCGGCGTTCAGAGGCTTTTCCTGCCATTCGTGGCGACCCTCTGGCTCGGCCTGCTGCTCGGCGTTTCCTTTCTGGCGACGCCGGTCAAGTTCGAGGCCGCTTCGCTCGCCCTGCCTGTGGCGCTTGAGGTCGGGCGCGTCACCTTCGCGCTACTCGCCAAGGTGGAGTGGCTGTTCAGCGCGGCTATCGTAGTCGCCGTCCTGCTATCGCCGCCGCCGCGACTGCTGCGCTGGTCCTGTTCTGGAGCGTTGATGCTGTTCCTGCTCGTCCAGGCTCTCTGGCTGCTGCCAGCGCTGGATGCGCGCGTCGCCGACATTCTCGCCGGTGGAGCGGTGGCGCCCACGAACCACCACCTTTTTTACGTCGGAGCGGAACTTTCCAAGGCGCTGGCGCTGCTGGCATTGTCGGCGGAGGCGCTGTGGAGCCTCTCTGGGGGAAACGCTGACCGCGACCGACATGCGCCTGCATCTGTCGCCGCACTCTCGTCCGATTCGGCAGCGTTCCGCATCCAGGGGAATTGACCAGATGGTATCAGCGCTCACGCTCTCGGAACGCCAGCTCGCAATCGCGGTCTCGTCGTTGCTGGCTCTCTGCGGCTTTGCCATGGCGCTCGCCGGGCGCGACGACCTGCTCGGCGTTCACGGCGTCATCGTCCTACTCTTCGGGGTTGGCGGCATCTTCCTCGTTCTGTCGAAGTATTTCGAGCCGGAGCCGTCGGATGAGCGTCTGACCCGCTATTACGACGACCCGACCAAGGTTGGCATCGTGCTCTCCCTTGCTTGGGCGGTCGTCGGCATGTTCTTCGGCGTCTGGGTCTCGGCGCTGCTGGCCTGGCCGGACCTGACCTTCGACGCGGGCTGGGCGAGCTTCGGCCGCCTTCGGCCAGTCCACACTTCGGGCGTGATCTTCGGCTTCGGCGGCAACGCGCTGATCGCAACCTCCCTCCACGTCTTGCAGCGCACCTCGCGGGCGCGCCTGCCCGACCAGTTCAGCCCGTGGTTCGTGCTGATCGGCTACAATCTGTTCTGCGTGATCGCCGCCAGCGGCTATCTGATGGGGCTGACCCAGTCCAAGGAATATGCCGAGCCGGAATGGTACGCCGACCTATGGCTGGTCGTCGTCTGGGTTACTTATTTCCTGATCTACATTCGCACACTCCAGCGGCGCAAGGAGCCGCACATCTACGTCGCCAATTGGTACTACATGGCCTTCATTCTGGTCGTGGCGGTGCTGCACATCGTCAACAACCTCGCCCTGCCGATCTCGCTCGGCAGCGCCAAGAGCTACACGGTCTATTCCGGTGTCCAAGATGCGATGGTGCAGTGGTGGTACGGTCACAACGCCGTTGCCTTCTTCCTGACGGCCGGCTTCCTCGGGATGATGTACTATTACCTGCCCAAGCGGGCGGGACGGCCGATCTTCTCCTACAGGCTGTCGATCATCAGCTTCTGGGGCATCACCTTCATGTACATGTGGGCGGGCTCGCACCACCTGCATTATACGGCCCTGCCGCAATGGGTGCAGACGCTCGGCATGACCTTCTCGGTGGTGCTGCTGGTCCCGTCCTGGGCGTCGGCCGGCAACGCGCTCGCGACCCTCAACGGCGCCTGGCACAAGGTCCGCGACGACGCGACGCTGCGCTTCATGATGGTCGCCGCCGTCTTCTACGGTCTGTCGACCTTCGAGGGTTCGTTCATGGCGATCCGCGCCGTCAACTCGCTGTCGCATTATACCGACTGGACGGTCGGCCATGTCCACGCCGGGGCGCTCGGCTGGGTGGCGATGATCACCTTCGGCTCGATCTACGCGCTCGTGCCGTGGATGTGGAAGGTCAAGCAGATCTATTCGCCCAAGCTGGTTGAGGTCCACTTCTGGCTCGCGCTGTCGGGAACCGTCATCTACGTCTTCGCAATGTGGAACTCGGGCATCATTCAGGGCCTGATGTGGCGCACCTATAACGACAGCGGCACCCTCGCCTATTCGTTCATCGACAGCCTCGTCGCGATGCATCCCTACTACATCGCCCGCACCGTCGGCGGGCTGTTCTTCCTGATCGGCGCGATCGTCGCCTCCTACAATGTCTGGATGACGATCCGGATGGCGCGTTGGCAGGCTCCGGTGCACGCCGCCGAGGCAGACATGCCGGCCGGCGCAGCCCTGCAGCCGGGAGAGTGAACGCCATGCCGAATTTCCACCGCAAGCTTGAACGCAGCGCCATCGGCTTCGTGCTCGCCATCATCGGCGTCTCCGCAATCGGCGGCTTCGTCGAAATCGCCCCACTGTTCACCATCCAGGAGACGGTCGAGAAGGCGCCGGACATGCGTGTCTATACGCCACTGGAGACGGCTGGTCGCAACATCTACATCCGAGAGGGCTGCTACGCCTGCCACAGCCAGATGATTCGCACTCTGCGCGACGAGGTCGAGCGCTACGGGCCTTATTCGCTGGCGGTCGAATCCCAATACGACAAGCCAATGCTATGGGGCTCCAAGCGCACAGGCCCGGACTTGGCAAGGCTGGGCGGCAAGTATTCCGACGCTTGGCATGTCGCGCACCTGGTCAATCCACGCGCCGTGGTCCCGCAATCGGTCATGCCGAAATATGGCTGGCTCATGCGCAACGAGCTCAGCACGGCCGATCTTAGCCTGCACCTCGCGGCTCAACGCAGGCTCGGCGTGCCCTATACTGAGGCTCAGGTCGCCAATGCCAGTGCCGACGCCTATGGCCAGGCCAGTCCCGACAGCTCGTATGCCGGTGGCGTCGGCGAGCGCTATGGCGCGGAGACGAATGTCCGCGCCTTCGACGGTGAGCCCGGGCGCCTGACGGAGATGGACGCGCTGGTCGCCTATCTGCAGGTGCTCGGCCGGCTGACTGACGCGGCCCATCGCCAGACCGCGGCCAAGGGGAAATGAGCTGATGGGCTTCGATCACCAGACATTTGTCGCCTTCGCCAAAAGCTGGGGGCTGTTCTACCTGATCGCCCTCGCGATCGGCGTGCTGATCTACGCATTCTGGCCTTCGAATCGAAAGCGCTTCGACCGCGCCAAGAAGAGCATTCTCGACAAGGACGACAGGCCGGGGGATTGAGCGATGGACCATGCTGAACGCGATCCCGTCACCGGGCGGATGACGACCGGCCATGAATGGAACGGAATCAAGGAACTCGACACGCCGGTCCCGCGCGTGGTCCTGTTCTTCCTCGCGGCGGCGACGCTGTTCGCGATTGGCTACTGGCTGTTGATGCCGGCTTGGCCGCTGGGCTGGACTTACACCAAGGGGCTGCTGGGCATCGACCAGCGTCAGGTTGTGACCCAGCAGGTGCAGGAGGCGGCGGCGGAGCGCGCGAGCTGGACGAGCCGGGTCGAGGAGGCCTCCTTCGCCGAGATCGCCGCCGATCCGGCGTTGATGCGTCATGTCCGTGACACGGGCCACACCCTCTTCGCCGATAACTGCGCCGTCTGCCACGGTACGAACGGCAAGGGCGGGCCGGGCTATCCCAATCTCACCTCTGGCGCCTGGCTCTGGGGCGGCGATCCCGAAACCATCGCCGAGACGATCCGCGTCGGCATCAATTCGACGAGCAAGGATACGCGCACCGCGCAGATGTTGGCCTTCGGGCGGGACGGCGTGCTCGACCGCGCCCAGGTGCTCGCGGTTACCGCCTATGCCCGCTCACTCTCGGGGCAGACGCTGTCGGAAACCGAGAAGGCACGCCTGCCGGCCGGCAAGGAGGTTTTCGCTGGGAATTGCGTTGCCTGCCACGGAACGGAGGGCAAGGGCATGCGCGATCTCGGCGCACCCGACCTGACCGACACCGTTTGGACCTATGGCGGCGACGCGCAGTCCGTCTACGCCAGCGTCCATTCGGGACGTCAGGGGCACATGCCACATTGGGAGGGCCGGTTGTCCGCGGCCGAGATTAAGCTGCTCGCACTCTATGTCGGCACGCTCAAGGAGGGTCCGCGATGAGCGCCCCGGCCGATCGCGCGCCCCGCAGCAGCCACAAGGGGAAGGGGCGGCTGCTCGCCTGGCTGCTGGCGGCCGGCGTCACGGCGCTGCTCCTCCTCGCCAATGCGCATCTGGTCTATGTCGCCGTCGGGTCGCAGCCCGATTGCGTGCCGCATGAGAAAGCAGCGGGTTCCGGCATGTTCCGGGCCGCCCGCTCGGCCTGCTGAAGGGAGTGACGGCATGGGCACCACCGAGTCCGGAGGGGACATCCCGCTCCCCCTCTACCTGCAGCGCCGCCGCAACCTGCCGGCCCGCGCCGCGCTTGACTGGCTGGCGCGCGGCTGGCGAGACCTGTGGACGAGCCCGGCGCCGAGCTTGGTCTACGGTTTCGCCGTCTTTGCGGTCTCGCTGCTCATCGTCTGGGGCCTGTTCCGACTGGAGCTCGACTACATCCTGTTTCCGGCCCTGGCCGGCTTCCTTGTCGTCGGCCCGCTAATCGCGATCGGCCTCTATCAGAAGAGCCGCGCCCTCGAAGCCGGCAGTCCCGCAAGCCTTGCCAACATGATCTTCGTGCGCGCGGCCTCCGGCGCCCAGGTTTGGTTCACGGGCGCGCTGTTGTGCCTGCTGATGCTGATCTGGATGCGGGCCGCGGTGATCATCTACGCGCTGTTCTTCGGCCTGCGGCCGTTTCCGGGGTTCGGAGACGTCGTCACCATGCTTCTGACGACGCCGGTCGGATGGGGCATGCTGCTGGTCGGCACGGTGGCCGGCGGCATCTTCGCCGCCTTTTCCTTCGCCATCAGCACCTTCGCCATCCCGATGCTGCTCGACGAGCGGGTCGATGCCTTCACCGCTATGGGAACCAGCATCTCGCTGGTCTGGAACAACCTGCCCGTGATGCTGGCCTGGGGTGCGATCGTGCTGGCTCTGATCCTCGCGAGCATGGCGACGGGGCTGATTGGCCTGATCGTCGTCTTCCCACTGCTGGGACACGCCACCTGGCACAGCTACCGGGCCATCAGATGAGCTGCTGCGCCACGCCGCTGCCGGCCGACGCCGAGACGGTCGCAGCAGCTTCGCGCGAGGAGATGCTGCTCGCGAGCCGGGATCTCGGCAACGGCCTCCGTCAGACCGATCTGGCGGCGCCTGGCGTCCATTGCGCCGCTTGCATCCACACCATCGAAAGCGGGCTGGCGAGACTTGCCGGCGTTGCCCATGTGCGAGTCAACCTCTCGACCCGGCGGGTGGCGGTAAAGTGGCGCGGCGAGGCGCCGCCCGACCTGCTGGTCGCCATGGCTCGCCTCGGCTATCCGGCCCATCTCTTCGAGACCGACGCCGATGTCCGGGATCCGGAATTCTCGCGGCTGATCAGGGCCCTCGCGGTCGCCGGCTTCTGTTCGATGAACATCATGATCCTCTCGGTCTCCGTCTGGTCGGGCGCCGAGCCGGAGACACGGGCCGCCTTCCACTGGATCTCGGCGGCGCTGGCGTTGCCCTGCCTGCTCTATGCAGGTCGTGTCTTCTTCGCCTCGGCCTGGTCGGCGTTGCGGCGTGGCCGAACCAACATGGACGTGCCGATTTCGATCGGCATCACCCTCGCCTTCGGCCTCAGCCTCTACGACACGGTCCATGACGGGCCGCACGCCTATTTCGAAGCCGCGACCTCCCTGATCTTCTTCCTGCTGATTGGGCGGACGCTGGAACACGTCATGCGCGAGAGGGCGCGCGCCGCCGTGCGCGGTCTCATGCGCCTGGCGCCGCGCGGCGCCACGGTGCTGCGCGCCGACGGCAGCCGCGACTATCTTCCGGTGAACGAGATCGAACCCGGCATGCGCATCGCGCTCACTGCCGGCGAGCGCGTCCCGGTCGACGGCGTGGTCGAGGATGGGGTTTCCGACCTCGATTGTGCCATCGTCACCGGTGAGAGCGCACCGAGCTCTGCCGAGCCGGGGGCGGCAGTACGGGCCGGAACACTCAACCTCTCGGGACCACTCACGATCACGGCTTCGGCTAAGGCGGCGGATTCCTTCCTCGCCGAGATGGTGCGCCTAATGGAGGCGGCGGAAGGCGGGCGCGCCCGCTATCGCCGGATCGCCGACCGGGCCGCTGCGCTCTACTCACCGGTCGTCCACGCCACAGCCCTCCTCACCTTTCTCGGCTGGATGGCGGCGAGCGGCGACTGGCACCGCTCCATCACCATCGCGATCGCCGTGCTGATCATCACCTGCCCCTGCGCGCTCGGGCTCGCCGTGCCGATCGTGCAAGTGGTGGCGTCGCGCCGGCTGTTCGAGAGCGGCATCATGGTCAAGGACGGCTCCGCGATCGAGCGGATGGCCGAGATCGATGCCGTCGCCTTCGACAAGACCGGCACTCTGACCCTCGGCCGGCCGCGCCTCGTCAACGGCGCGACGATCGCTCCGGGAGATTTGGAGATCGCTGCTGAGATCGCTCGCCTCTCCAGCCACCCGCTCTCGCGCACCATCGCAACGGCAGCGGAACCGGCCGGCGGGTTGGCGCTGTCGGAGGTCCGAGAGCATCCCGGCCTCGGCATTGAGGCCCGGCTGAATGGGAGGCTCTACCGCCTCGGACGGGCCGAATGGGCGCTCGCCGGCGGCCCTACCGGACGAAACGAGGACGGCGGCACCGTGCTCGGCTGCGACGGCAACCTCCTCGCCCGCTTCGCCTTCGAGGAAACGCTGCGTCCGCAAGCGCGAACAACCATCGCTGCCCTACGCGGCGACGGGCTGGAGATCACGCTACTCTCCGGCGACACGCCCGCAGCAGTGCATGCCACGGCCGCGGGGCTTGGCATCAAGGCCGTCTCCGCCAGCCTGATGCCGGCGCAGAAGGTCGAGCGGCTCGCCGCCATGGCCTCGCGAGGGCGCAAGGTGCTGATGGTGGGCGACGGCCTCAACGACGCCCCGGCGCTGGCGGCGGCGCATGTCTCGATGGCGCCAGCCTCGGCGGCCGATATCGGCCGGAACGCGGCGGATTTCGTGTTCTTGCGTGATGGTCTCGATGCGGTGCCGAGGGCGCTGACCGTGGCGCGCCGAGCCGGTCGCCTGGTGCGGCAGAACTTCGCCCTGGCTGTTCTCTACAACGCAATCGCCCTGCCAATCGCCGTCGCAGGGCACGTCACGCCACTGATCGCCGCGTTGGCGATGTCGCTTTCCTCGATCCTCGTGGTCGCGAATGCGCTGCGTCTTGACGCGAGACCGACCGGACGTCGTTCGCCGCCGCGCTCGCAACGGGCGCAAGACCTAGCGTTGGCCTGGAAGCAGGGCGAATGAGCAGCCTTGTCTTCCTCGTCCCTCTCGCGCTCCTGCTGGGCGGCGCCGCCTTACTCGCGTTCCTGTGGTCCCTGCGCGGCGGGCAGTACGAGGATCTCGACGGCGCAGCGGAACGAATTCTGCTCGATCACGAGGATGACGGGATTGCGGCGCACGATCGAGAAGCTGGTGCCCTGCCCGGCCAATCCGAACCGCACAACAGCAATGCGAAAGGCAGACGATGACGACCGATTTGCTCCATTCTCATACGTGGAATCAATGAGGTCGACGCCGTCCCTTGCGCGCTTGAATCATCCAGCTCTAACTCAGCGATGTTGCGGGAGAGCATCGGGTTCCGCGTCGATGCCTCGCCGGCACCTTACCGTGCCGCGCGACGACTACCGCATCGGCAAACTTCACTTGGTCCGGGTCCCGGGTTCGGGAGAAGGCCACGGCCCCGAGATGCTTCATCGCGAGCCGTGCGGGCCGGTTCTTCGCGATCACGGCCGAAGGAGCTCTGGGCGCCGAGGGATTCTCATGCGGAAAACTCAATCCTCAATCGGTCCAGCCTCTGGGGGTCAAATCAGCCGGGTTTGGCCGAGCCGGGGCGCACTGGAATCGGAATCATTGTCGGTCAGCAACGCTCTCAGTGGCTCCTAGAACTCGGCAGCGGAAGGAGAGCCTGGAGGTGACGCGACTAGTATTCGATAGGGCACTCTGCCTGGACGAGGACAGCCTGCGCGACATCATTTTGGCGTTTAGTGAGGGACTGCGCGCCCACAGCAGGTTGCGCAATCTGCTTAACCGTGTCGTGGGCAACCGCTGGTGTGATTTTGAGGTTGGTCTCGAACATTTTCTCACGGCACTCATCGCACGAACCGGCGATCATGGTGGTGGCCTAGTGGCGTTGTACGAAGCGTTTCCAGCGTTGGCACCGGAGCATGTGACCGATGCCCGTGACCTCTTCATGGAAACGGCGCTGACGATCCTACCCCTTCACGCGGCCGCATCCTTATCTGAGCTCGCCGACAGTGTCTGCGATCTGGCTCTACGCGCGCTCTGCCCGGAGACTGGAACGGCCATTACAACGCCGCTGGCTTGCCGGATCAGGGAGGCAGAGGAAGCTCTGCGGATCGGAGCTAACCTGAGATAGGTGGCCTTCGTCGCCGGGTGGCTGGCTCGATACCCGCTCATTTACTGCTGATCTTGCACGACATAGTCAGCAAGATGAGCGGATTGAACGACCCATCGCTCGGCAAATAGCGCTCGGTAAGTTCATTGGGCATCTCCGCCGTACTCGGATTAGCGAGACGCCTGGGCCCATCGGCTCGTCGATCTGGCTCGGGCGCCGCAGCAGAGACGCCTGACGTGCTCTTTGAGGAGTTCGATCGGGCGCTTGTGGGTACGCCCCTGGCCCGCAGTTCAGCGCTCCCGCTCGCACGCTGCACCCGGCGCAGCGGGGCTCGGCGCAGCGGGGCTCGGCGCACTCTCGCCGGTGACGATGGCGCAATCGAGCTCGGCCCCCCGTCGTCGACTTCGTCATCGACGAGGACACGCTCGCCCGCAGTAAGCGCGATGCGCATGCCGGACTCGATCTCCATGACCGAAAGATAGTCGCGGCCGCCGTCGCTCCTGACGCGCTGCCAGCTCCTGGCGGACAGCGACAGACCGGGCAGGGCAGGACAGGACCGGCATGGCTTTAATGCGAGGAATCGGAGTCACTATTCGTCGAGTAGCGGCCAGCCCTGTAGCGGCGGTGGCATGGCTTGATGTGGCGCAAAGTGAGCAGTCAAACTTGTAGTAAGATCAGCGGCACCTCTCCCATCGTCGACATTTGTAACCGGAGGCGGCTATGAAAACGACAATCGAGCGCGGACCGGAATCCTGCAGGTCGGATCCCCCGGCGTTCACGATCGAGACTGTTGAAGACTACGAGCTCGCAATTCGGCGCATCAAGGCGCTCTCCGTGCAGGACGGAAGCAGTTACCGCGAGTCGGTAGCGCTCAAGGACGCGATCCGCATCTGGGAAACCGAGCATGCTGGTGCGACCGGGCCTGAACGCTCGGCATGAATGGCGCCGTCCGCGGCCTCTACGCGAACGGTGCTCGCGGTGAGCGCGGCCCGCGTGATCTGGCGCTCTCAAACCGGTAGCCGCTGATGAGCATACGGAACTTTGACGCCCTCTTCGATCCTGGCGCGATCGCGGTAATCGGTGCGAGCAATACGCCCGGCTCCGTCGGATCAGTCCTCGCCCAAAACCTTTATGGCGCGGGGTTTGCGGGACCGATCATGGCCGTCAACCCACATGCATCGGCGATCCGCTCAGCACTGAGCTATCAGTCGGTCGCCGAACTTCCGGTCACGCCGGATCTGGCGGTCCTCGCCACGCCGGCCCGGTCCGTGCCGGGCCTGATCGCGGATCTCGGCCGCCGCGGATGCAGGGCCGCCGTTGTCATTAGCGCAGGTTTCGGCGAGGCCGATCAGCCGGCGGGTTTGCGCCAGCAATTGCTCGACGCGGCCAAGCCTCACCTCTTGCGGATCATCGGGCCAAATTGCCTGGGCTTCATCTCGGCGCGACGTCGGATCAACGCCAGCTTCGCCCATCTGACCCCGCATCCAGGCAATATCGCACTGGTCAGCCAATCCGGCGCCATCATTGCCGCGCTGCTCGATTGGGCCGATCAGCGCGGCATCGGCTTTTCCCATGTTGTCTCGCTCGGCGACATGAACGATGTCGATGTTGGCGACATGCTCGACTATCTCTGCGGCGACGCCACGACACGCTCGATCCTGCTCTATGTCGAGAATGTCACCCATGCGCGTAAATTCATGTCCGCAGCGCGGGCGGCAGGGCGAACCAAGCCCGTCATCGTGGTGAAGGCCGGGCGCAGCGCCGCCGGAGCCAAGGCCGCGCTTTCGCATACGGGCGCGCTCGCCGGCGCGGATATCGTCTATGACGCTGCATTCCGCCGTGCCGGGCTGCTGCGTGTGTCCGAGCTCGACGAACTCTTCGCCGCAGCGGCAATTCTCGCGAGCGGAGTCCGAGTTTCCGGCGAGCGGATGGCTATCTTGACCAATGGCGGCGGGGCGGGTGTCCTCGCTGTCGATGCGATCACCGCAGGCAGCGGCACAGTCGCAACACTCGATCCCGCGACGATCGCGCGGCTCGACAAGCGTCTGCCGGCCGCCTGGTCGCGCGCGAACCCGATCGATATCCTTGGCGACGCCACTGGCGAGCGGTATGCGAGTGCGCTTGAAGCCCTGCTGGAGGGGCATGAGAGCGACGCCGTCCTCGTCATCAACTGTCCGACGGCCGTCGCGGACGGTGTCGATGCTGCGCGAGCGGTTGCGTCCATTGCACAGAACCATCAAGGCGTGCCGGTGCTGACCAGTTGGCTCGGAGGGCGTGTTGCGCAGCGTTCGCGCGCGATCCTGTCACAGAACAATCTGCCGACGTTTGAGAGCCCAGAAGAAGCGGTGCGAGCCTTCGGCTACCTCGCTGACTTCCGCCGCAACCAGGCGCTGCTGCTTGAAACCCCGGCAGCCGGCGTCATGATCGCTCAGGATCGGATCAAGGACGCGCGGAAGCTGTTCGCCAGCGTACGCCGAGACAAGCGCTCGGCCCTGACAGAAGCGGAATCCAAGCAGCTCCTGACTTGGTTCGGCATCCCGACCGTAAGGACGGTAACGGCTTCCAGCCCCGAAGAGGCGGCGCGAGCCTTTCCGGCCATGAAAGGCCGCGCCGTTCTCAAGATCCTCTCTCCCGACATCACGCATAAATCGGATGTCAGCGGAGTGGCCCTCGATCTGAGCTCTGCTGAAGAGATCGAGGCTGCCGGGCGTGCCATGCTCGCAGCGGTTGCTGCAGCCCGGCCCGAGGCGCGGATAGCCGGTTTCACGCTTCAGCCGATGATCGTGCGCCGGCACGCGCAGGAGCTCATTACCGGCATTGCCCAGGATCCTACCTTTGGGCCGGTGATCCTATTTGGCAGCGGCGGCAAGGCGACAGAAATCGTCGGCGACCGCACCATCGGCCTGCCGCCGCTGAACTCGGTGCTGGCTCGCGACATGATCGGAGGAACGCGGATCGCCAGGCTGCTCGCCGGGTTTCGCGATGCACCAGCGACACCGCTCGAACCGGTAATCGAGGTGCTGCTGCGATTGTCGGAGCTGGCAGTGCTGCTGCCCGAGATCCGCGAGCTCGACATCAACCCGCTGCTGGCCAATGCCGAGGGCGTCATTGCGCTTGATGCGCGAGTGGTGATCGCCGAGCGAAAATCGGATGGGGCGGGCCTGTCCGTTAGCCCCTATCCGCGGGATTTGGAGCACGCGATC
Source organism: Allobosea lathyri (assembly GCF_900108245.1). GTDB lineage: Bacteria > Pseudomonadota > Alphaproteobacteria > Rhizobiales > Beijerinckiaceae > Allobosea > Allobosea lathyri. The sequence goes on along the minus strand of NZ_FNUY01000012.1, from coordinate 165,721 downwards.
AGTCTCGACGACGGCACGCTCCTACACCTGCGTCCGATCCGGCCTGAGGACGAGACGGCGCTCGCCGGCTTAGTCGCGCGCTGCGCGCCGGAAGACATCCGGATGCGCTTCTTTGGGCCACTAAAGGGCTTTCCGCACGAACTGGCGGCGCGGCTCTCGCAGATCGACTACGATCGCGAGATGGCCTTCATCGCGGTCGAGCCCGGAGCCGAGTTCGGCACCGGCCCGATCTTCGGCGTGGTCAGGATCGTCGGCGATCCGGAGCGTGAGACGGCCGAATTCGCGATCCTGGTCCGGACCGACATTAAGGGCCGCGGGCTGGGCTCTCGCCTGATGAGCGAAATCATCGGCCATGCCCGCGAGAAAGGCTACCGGACCGTGTTCGGCCACATCCTGCGCGAGAATCGCGGCATGCTACGCATGGCGGGCGAGCTCGGCTTCGACATGACGTCCGATCCGCAGGATATGGCAATCGTACGCGCCACCCTGGCGCTGCGGGTCGACGATCCAGACCCACTCGCTTCTCGGGCCGGACACGATCAGGCGGTGCATTGATCGCCGTAGCCGATCGCCTCCGAGTAGGCGCGGCCAGGATTGAGCTATCGCGCGCCGATGCCGCAAAGCCCGGCGGTCGCGACAACGCGCGAGCGTGTCAGGAAGCGCCGCTCCGTTCCGTTGTCTAGGGAGAACATTCCGCCGCGGCCCGGCACGACGTCGATGACGAGCTGAGTATGTCGCCAAACCTCGTATTGCTCGGCGCCGATATAAACCGGCGCACCGCCGATCTCGCCGAGCAGGACGTCGTGATCGCCAACGATGAAGCCGCTTCGGGGGTAGCACATTGGGGACGAGCCGTCACAGCAGCCACCCGACTGGTGGAACAGGACAGGGCCGTATCTCTCCGTGAGTTCCGCAATAAGCGAGAGCGAGGCAGGCGTCGCCGACACCTTGGGCGCGGCTTCCGCCGCTGGAGACCTCGGCGCTGTCACGGTCAGGCAGCCATATCGAGCACGATGCGGCCCTCGATCTGGCCCTTGTGCATGCGTTCGAAGATATCGTTGATGTCCTCGAGCTTCGCGGTCGTGATCGTCGCCTTCACCTTGCCGTCCGCGGCGAAGTCGAGCGATTCCTGCAGGTCAAGGCGGGTGCCGACGATGGAGCCGCGCACGGTGATGCCGTTCAGAACCATCCCGAAGATGTCGAGCGGGAAGCCGCCGGGTGGTAGCCCATTGAGCGCGATAGTGCCGCCGCGGCTGACCATGCCGATCGCTTGCTCGAAAGCCTTGGGGCTGACCGCGGTGACCAGCACGCCCTGAGCACCGCCACCCGTTTCGCGACGGATCGCGGTGCCGGGATCCTCGTTGCGAGCATTGACGGTCACCGTGGCACCGAGGCGGCGGGCGAGATCGAGCTTGGCGTCGTCGATATCGACCGCCGCGACGTTGAGCCCCATCGCCTTGGCATATTGCACGGCCATGTGGCCGAGCCCGCCGATGCCGGAAATCGCGACCCAGTCGCCCGGCTTGGTGTCGGTGACCTTGAGGCCCTTGTAGACGGTGACGCCAGCGCAGAGCACGGGCGCGATCTCGGTGAATTCAATATTCTTTGGGAGATGGCCGACATAGTTCGGATCGGCGACGACATAGTCGGCGAAGCCGCCATTGACCGAATAGCCGGTGTTCTGCTGGCTCTCACACAGCGTCTCCCAGCCGCCGAGGCAGTGCCGGCAATGGCCGCAGGCGGTGTAGAGCCACGGCACGCCGACGCGGTCGCCTTCCTTCACGTGCTTGACGCCGGCACCGACCGCCGAGACATAGCCGACACCCTCATGCCCCGGGATAAAGGGCGGGTTCGGCTTCACCGGCCAATCGCCCTCAGCCGCATGCAGATCGGTATGGCAGACACCCGAGGCCTTGATCGCCACCTGGATCATGCCCGGACCGGGCTCGGGGATCGGCACTTCGTCGATGGTCAGCGGCTTCCCGAACATCCGCACCACTGCGGCCTTCATCGTCTTTGCCATGGCTTGAGCCTCCACTCGACAAGTTGGGCCGGAGCGGCCCGGAAAACGCGTCCGGGCCCGCGGCCGTCATAGATGCATGTCAGGTTGACCGCTTCCTGGGAGCGAGCCTTGATGCAGCGCATGCTGCTTTGCGATGCGCTTCCCCTCCCAGAGGAGACCGTCAGAAGAAGCCGAGCTTCTTCGGCGAGTAGCTCACCAGCATGTTCTTGGTCTGCTGGTAGTGGTCGAGCATCATCTTGTGGTTCTCGCGACCGATGCCGGACTGCTTGTAGCCGCCGAAGGCGGCATGGGCCGGATATGCATGGTAGCAATTCGTCCAGACGCGCCCGGCCTGGATCGCCCGGCCGAAGCGGTAGGCGCGATTGCCGTCGCGCGTCCAGACGCCGGCGCCGAGACCGTAGAGCGTGTCGTTTGCGATCGAAAGCGCCTCCTCGTCATCCTTGAACGTCGTCACGGCGACGACCGGGCCGAAGATCTCCTCCTGGAACACCCGCATCTTGTTGTGGCCCTTGAGCACAGTTGGCTTGACGTAATAGCCGCCGGCAAGATCGCCCGGCAGCTCGCTGCGCTCGCCGCCGGCCAGGATTTCGGCGCCCTCCTGGCGACCGATATCGAAATAACTCAGGATCTTCTCAAGCTGTTCGGAGGAGGCCTGCGCCCCGATCATGGTTGCCGGATCGAGCGGATCGCCCTGCTTGATTGCCGCCACGCGCTTCAACGCCTTCTCGATGAAGCGGTCATAGATGCTCTCGTGGATCAGGGCGCGGCTCGGGCAGGTGCAGACCTCGCCCTGGTTGAGCGCGAACATGACGAAGCCCTCGATCGCCTTGTCGAGAAAGTCGTCATCCTCGGCCGCGATGTCCTTGAAGAAGATGTTGGGGGACTTGCCGCCCAGCTCCAGCGTCACCGGGATGAGGTTCTGGCTGGCATATTGCATGATCAGCCGGCCGGTGGTGGTCTCGCCGGTGAAGGCGATTTTGGCGATACGGTTGCTTGAGGCCAGCGGCTTGCCCGCCTCCAGTCCGAAGCCGTTGACGATGTTGAGGACGCCGGGCGGCAGGATGTCGCCGATCAGCTCGGCGAGGACGAGGATCGAGGCCGGGGTCTGCTCGGCCGGCTTGATCACCACGCAATTACCGGCGGCGAGCGCGGGCGCGAGCTTCCACACCGCCATCAGCAGCGGGAAATTCCAGGGGATGATCTGGCCGACGACGCCGAGCGGCTCGTGGAAATGATAGGCGACCGTGTCGTGGTCGATCTCGGAGATGCTGCCTTCCTGCGCCCGGATCGCGCCGGCGAAATAGCGGAAGTGGTCGACGGCGAGTGGCAGGTCGGCGGCGGTGGTCTCGCGGATCGGCTTGCCGTTGTCCCAGGTCTCGGCCATGGCGAGCAGCGCGAGATTATCCTCCATCACCTGGGCGATCCGGTTGAGCAGCACCGCGCGCTCGGCGGGACTGGTGCGCCCCCAGGTATCCTTGGCGGCATGGGCGGCGTCCAATGCCGCCTCGACATCCGCGGCGTCCGAGCGGGCGACCTCGCAAAGCAGCCGCCCGTTGACGGGCGAATGGTTCTCGAAATAGCGCCCGCTCGCCGGCTGGGCCCAGCGGCCGTTGATGAAGTTGCCGTAACGCGTCTTGAATGGGGTGGCAGATGCGCGAATGAATTCGGGCTTGTTCATGTTGTTTCCTCCTGATTGCGCCTGTCTTGGCAAGCGAGGGAGGAGGATCGGCGCAGACATGGCGGTTGTCAGGATGGGCTGCGCCGTTTGCAGAACCGACCTGTCGCAGGATTGCGACAGGTCGGCCCACAAGAATTGCAAATGGAGGCCGTCAGCGTCCGCGTTCGAGCCCGAGGCGGACGAGCTTGCGGTGCATCGTCGCCCGACTAACACCGAGCAGGCGAGCTGCGGCGGACACATTGCCGCGTGCCCGGGAGAGGGCCCGCTGCACCGCGCCGCGCTCGGCCACGCTCAACTCCTCACTCGGCCGGGCCGCAACACCGATCAGCAGGTCCTCGGCCGGGAAGGGATGCGCGAGCTGTTCGTCGGTCAATCCGTAGGCGAGGCGCGCCGCGCGGCTGGCGCCGATGACGAGGTCCTCGCGGTCGACGGCGAGGAGGCCGCCGCTGCCGCGTTCGGTATCCTGTCCGCAGACGATGCGGGCGTGGCGAAACGTGTCGCGGAAATGGCTGGCCTCGATGCGATGCGCTGCCTCGGCGGTGGCTGCTGCGATCAACTTCAGCAGAGCGGGGGTCAGGTCGGATCGACAAGTCGAGACGTCGAGCGCCGCAGCGAGCTTGCCCTGCGCGTCCCAAACCGGGGCGACCGTGCAACTGAGCCCGATATTGCGCGTCAGGAAATGCTGATCGCGATGGATGGTTAGGGCGCGGCCTTCGGCGAGGCAGGTGCCGACGCCGTTGGTGCCTTCGCTCGCCTCGTTCCAGACCATCCCAGTCCATAGGCCGCGATCGAGGAAATCGGCATCGTCGCCGGCGACGCCGCGCCGGTCGAGCGGGACACCGTCGCGATCCGTGAGCAGAACGCAACAGCCGGCCTCTCCGACTGATTGGAAGAGACGGTCCAGGGTCGCCTGAGCGAGGCGCATCAGCGCTTCGACGCGCTGGAAGGCGAGCTTGAACTCGCCCTGATCCAGCCTGCGCGGAGGCCGGGCATGCTCGGGATCGAGCCCGTATTTCATCAAGGAACGCGACCACGACGCAGCGACGGCGGATTGGGCTGCCGAAGCTCCATCACTCAAGGTCGAATAAATCCGGTCGGCGTGGTGCGTCCCGCCCATCGCAGATACCCGTTTGCGCCTCGCTTCCGCACTCTCTGGAACCGGATGTGCCAAGCGGGCCACCGGTCGCGATGCGGTAGAGGCATTTCCGACCGCACTCACGATAAAGTCAATTACGGCAAATCACTGAGGCGGCAAGCGGCCGCTCGACATCGCTGGCTCGCGATGCGCCGGAATGAACTTTGGGCAGGAGCCGTCCTAGGGTGGAATCCAGGTTCGGGCTGCCGGAAGCTTGTTCCAGATCAAAGCAGCATCGGGCCCGCTGGCTATTATTCATCGCGCCGTCAGAGTCAGCCTTTCGTTCGAGCGATCGAACGAAAGGCATCCAAGCCAGGGGAGCTGCCATGTATCGCTGGATTACAGGGCGTTTCGCGCGGCAGGCGCGGTTGATGGGCGCAATGATGGAGCGCCTCGGGGTGACGCCGGAGGCCGCGGCCAGTCGCGGTCGCCTCTACGACGCTGCCAACCGGCGCTGCCTCTGGTGCGATGCCCACCGCAGTTGTGGAAAATGGATCGAGCAGAACCGCTCCGCCGAGGGCGGCCCGGGATTCTGTCCCAATGCGCGGTTCTTCGCAGACATCGGGCGGGGCGGCGCGGTACGCTGAGCCGTGGTAGGCGGCGCTGCCGCGGAATGCCCTGGGCAGACGAACTCGTAAGCACCGCCGGTGCGACCTTCGCAACTCAGGACAATTCCTGAATGCCAGGATCGCGCCCGACACTGTAGGAGACGGCTCGCGCGACCAAGTTTGCGCAGATCCGACGAGAGCGGCCGAGAAGGAGCAAACATATGGGCCCAGCGCCCCACGAATCTGAAGGGGAACCGTCGTCTGATCGGACGGCGTCGGCACAGGCCTGTTCGTACCAAGCTCGGGGAGCGGCGGGCGTGCCGCAGCCTGCCGGCCGCGCCCGCAAGCAGAGCGCAACGAGCAGCCTCGTTCTTGATCGGCGGGCACCGCGCCATGCCGTCGGCTGGATGGCGATGTGCCTTGAGATCTGATGTCGCGGCTGCGATTCCTGCAGCCGAAGCTTCCTTGATCCAGATCAACATCCTGGATGGCAAGCCGTTAAGCGCAAGCGACTGCGCTTGGCGGGGAGGAGCATAGTGACGCCGTTTATCGTGACGAGCGAGGACGAGAGGCAGGCAGCGCTGGAGCGGCTTGTGCTCCTGGCCGGGTTTCCGGCCGGTTCGCCTGAGGCGGCCGAGCATCGGGCGCTGCTCGAGGCGGTGGCATTGTTCGAGCAGGATAGGGCCAATCGCGCCGATCGACCGAACGATCCGGACTGCTGACCGCCGCGAGTCCATCCGACCCCATCCTTGACCGTCGCGACCGTTGCGTTTCACTCCAACCGTGCTGGACAGGCCGGCCGCCATAATCATTGCGACGTCGGCGCCCGCTGCATAAGATGGAGTTGCTCGAGCGCCTTCTGGCTGCGCTGCGCAAAGCGGGCATGCCAGAGTCCGGATCGCGCCAGATCGAGACGATACACTCGCCGATTTGGGCATCCGCTTCACACATCGGCGGTTGAAACCTGCAGATCCGCTCTCGGTCACTTCCCGCCACGGAACAGCTGCGGCGTGAGAGAGCGGGTGCAGCATAGGAGCGGCGAGCAGTCTCCAATCCTTGGGAATTCATGGTCGTTGTCGCGATGCCGTCTAAGGACCACAGAGAACCTCGCCACCCTAGCGTTCTCAGTCCAAGTGCCATATAGGAGCGAGGACTTACCCTCGAGGCGCATTGCACGACGGGTTCGCACCGTGCGGGTGTGGTGGAACTGGTAGACGCGCCGGATTCAAAATCCGGTTCCGAAAGGAGTGTCGGTTCGATTCCGACCACCCGCACCACCTTCAATTTTGCCGATCGGCCCCCTTGGTTGCGAGGACCCGCAGCTTTCCTTGCCTTGCAATTCAGGTGGGATGACGATCAGCAGATCGAGGTGATTTACGAGGGAGGCGCGGCGTCGCTTCAGTACGGAAACGAACTGCGGATCAATGAGTGTCGCTTCGAGCTAGGCGAGCCGATGTTGTCGCTCGCCTCGATCGACGATTAGAATTCATCCTCATTCAGTGCTCAGGATACGCTCCCGAGGGAGTTAACTCGCGCTCAAATCCGGTAGCCTGCTGCCCAGCGAAATGGGCGGCCCCCACGGAATCCTCCTTTCAGGTGTCCTACGGTTCTTGCGAGCTTCTTAGGGTGGCAACCTCCTCCTGCAGCAGTTTCATTGTTTCCGCAACAATCGAAAACTGCACTCTGTTAGCCGGTAGTACATAGGCGAATTCAAACGGAATTGAGGGCCGCAGAGGTCTTATTTCGACACCGTGTGCCTTCGCGTCTTCTGCGGCAAAAGGATCGACAATCGCCATCCCCAATCCCGCGCTGACCATCGCGCAACCAACGGTGGCTTGCGCTGATTGGGCGACGATGTGGGGGCTTACTTCATGGGCGGCAAACATTGCGCTGAGGCGAAGGTTCATTACCGTCTGCGAGATGGAAATGTACGCTTGGCGCGCGAAGTCCCTTGGCTCCAAGAAATGTTTGGCTGCCAAAGGGTGATTGCGGGGCAATGCAACAACGAACGGTATGGATTCAAGCGCCACAACAGAGACTAGTGGGTGTTCGGGAATGGTTCCGGCTAACCCCAAATCGCACTTATCGCTAGCGACCCACTCAACCACTTCTTCCGAGTGGACGCTGTTTATGGAAGGCGTGCAACCTGGAGCACGCGCAATTAGTTTAGCGACCATCCTGGGTAAGAAGCCATTCGCAATGCCCGGAAACGCGGCGATACGAATAGACTGCACGGGCTCTTGCCGCAGTTCGATCGCCAATTCCATGATCCGGTCAAGCCCGGTGAACAGCCGCTCCACCTCGGCGAAGATCACATTGGCTTCGCGAGTAGGTGTAATGCCGGATCCTGTCCGCTCGAATAATTTCAGACCTGTGGTGAGCTCAAATTCTTTGATCAGGCGACTGACAGCGGGCTGCGTTAAATGGATCATAGACGCGGCGCGGGTGATACCGCCAGTTAACATGACTGCTCGGAAGGCCGAGACTTGCCTTGGGCTGATTGTCGGCATTTTGCCCCTTTTCGATCAAAATTATTCACGGCGCCATCAGCGCTCTCGAACGGAAGTTGGCTGCTGAGATTGCTCCGCGCATACGTCCACCCGGATTCGCGCTGGGACGCAGTCAATTTTCAGGCGGCCAGCACGCGAAATATATGCAGGGCCACGCCGAGCGACACAATGGTTGTCGGATCAGAATTGGTAGCGAAACGCCCCGGAGAAGCACCGTTTTTACAAATTGGAGAAGGTTCACTCCGGCCGTCAACGCGTCAATTCCGATCATCAGGTTTTGGAATGGCCACCCGTCATAATTCGATTAGACCCTGCAAAATCACCATTGTACCTTTTGCCTATTACAGCTGAATAGTTCAGCTTTTTCTCCGTCAAGCGAAAGACGTCGTTGATGACGGAAAACCTGTGCGAAGCGCAATGGAACGAGATACTGCAGAGCCGTACGTATCATGTCGGCGTTCGTAGATAATATGAGGATCTATCGGGGTTCAGCAACTGGACCGTATACAGCAAGGGGTTTCGATGTCTTTGTACACAAAAATCGAAGTTGCGGGTCAATTCCGAAACGCAATGCGTGCACATGCAGCAAGCGTTACGATCATTACAACATCGATAGATGGACAGCGTTTTGGTATGACCGCGACAGCTGTAACCTCCTTAACAATGCGGCCTCCGGCGCTGACAATCTGTGTCAACCACGACGCGTCCATACATCGGCCGCTGCTGGCGCGCGGGTTATTTGGAGTCAACATCCTGCGAGCCGGAGACGCCGAGTTCTGTGAGCGGTTTTCGAAACTGCCTTCCGCGGACCGTTTCTCTATTGGGTCTTGGGTGGACGACGAGAACGGCATTCCGATTCTGTCGCGAAGCCAGGCTTCAGTGAAATGCCGGGTCGGTCCATCCCTCGAATTCGGCAGCCATTCGATCATTGTGGGAGAAGTCCTCGAAGCGCTTGTTTCACCCGATGTCGCTCCGCTGCTCTACGTGAGCGGCAAATATCGGTCCTTGCATCCATAGTGCACCCGAGGATGGCGGCGTCGAATATCGAGGCTATCGGGAACGGTGAAGCTTGCAGAAAGCCGTGGATGCTTGATGAGCGCCTGACAAGTCCCGCCACACGCGACGATTAAGACCACACAACACGCATTCAGGCTCATTCTGGCAACCCAGATGAAGATCTCGGGCGACCACTAATTCTGAGCGTCTGGAGGACAGGCGCATAAAATACTTCACATGTAGCAAAATGCGTTCGAATTGGAGAAAGATATGGCGGAAGCAACGAGAAAAATGATTCTCGGACTGTCTTTGCGGTACCTCGGATACCATAATAAAGCGTGGCGTCATCCGACTACGCCGTCGAATGGTTCAACGAGTTTCTCCTACCATCTGCAAAGCGCGCAACGCGCTGAGGCTGCCAAGCTCCACATGATCTTTTACGCGGATGGGCTCGCTATTCGCGCGAAAGACACCCCCCCGGGATTTCTTGTGCGAGACATGAAGAATGTGGACCTGGATCCCTTCACTCTTCTTCCTGCGCTAGCGGCTCGGACCGAAAGGATTGGCCTGATTGCCACTGCCTCGACGACCTACAACGAGCCCTATCATCTCGCGCGACGAGTCAGCACGCTCGATCACATTAGCAACGGCCGCGCCGGCTGGAACGTCGTCACCTCTTGGTCTCAACAGGAAGCGTGGAATTTCGGGCGGGAGGAGCATCTAGGCAAGGACGAACGCTATGAACGCGCCGAGGAGTTCGTCGAGGTCGTTTTGGGTTTGTGGAACAGTTGGGAGCGGGATGCCTTCCTTCACGACAAAGAAACCGGCATCTTCTACGATGAACGCAAGCTTCATATTCTCAACCACAAGGGCAAGCACTTCAGTGTGAGGGGTCCGCTTACGTGCCCCTACTCACCGCAGGGTCGACCCATTGTCGTTCAAGCGGGCGGCTCGCCGAAGGGGATGGCAATCGGCGGAAAGCACGCGGACGTGATCTATGCGAACTACCCGACGATCGAGGACGCAGTGAGCGGCTACCGCTCACTTAAGACCCAGGTAGCCAACTACGGGCGCGAACCTGATCACGTGAAGGTTCTTCCCGGAATTGCGATTTTTACCGGCACCACCCGCCAGGAAGCTCAAGACAAATTCGACGCACTTCAGGCTCTTGTAGATGACGTCTCTGCGCTTGGGTTGAGCACCACTGCAGCGTCGATGACCAGGCTGCGGATGTGCCCGGTGTAGCCGGTCTTGGTCTTCTGGAATGCGCCGATATTGGCCATGATGTTCTCCTTCGGTGGCAGTGCGGTGAGAGGGATCAGCGGGTCCGCGCACGCCAGACGAAGCGGCCGTCGCCGTCCTCGTCGGTGAAGAGCGGAAGGGCTCGGCCGATCACGGCCGCAGCGGGCAACGGGCCGAAATAACGTCCGTCGAAGCTGTCGCTGACGCCGCGGTTCATGAGGAAGAGTTCGCCCTGAGCGATGGTGCGGCAGCCTCGCCAGACGAGCAGTTCGCGGCCCATCCGGTCGCGTTCCAGCGCGTCGCCCATCTCCACGCCATCGACCGTGACGGTGCGCCCAGTGCGACAGACGCGCTGGCCCGGCAGTCCGAGGACGCGTTTCAGAAGCGGTACGCCAGGGCCGACATAACCGCGCCCAACCATGAAATGGGCGAGCGGCGCCGGTGGCATGACGGCAACGAGCTCGTGCATCTCGAGCGCGTCCGCCGGTGTGGTGGTGTAGAAGCCGACCGGTGCGCTGGCGGAGGCGTTCCAGATCAGCTTGATCGGCATCGGTGTGATGGCGGGAACGCAGACGCCAAGCGCTCCGAGCACGGCTGCGAAGAGGAACCCGGTGCGCTTCATGGCGCGATCCCTCGACGCTTCAGCCAGGCCTCATGGCGCGAGGGCGTGTAGGCAGAACCATTCCGACGAAACCCGACCGACGCGCTCGCCGCGCGAGATGTCGACGCGAAAACCCGTGTTGACCGGCTGGCTGCTCTGGCTGCTGCTGATGAAGTTCATTGTCCTGATCCTTTCCCGTTGCTGCCGGAGGCATGTCCCCCGACATGCCTCCCGGGGGCGCGTGAGCGCGCAGGGATGGGAGGGGACAAATGCCGGCGAGCATGGCCGGCCTGCCAGCGTGAGCGGGACGGATTGGCGGGTGTCGGTGAGATGAAGATCAGCGCCCGTTCTGCGAGCCGGCGGGCCTGCCAGTGCGTAGGCGGCGTTTGAGGGGGAGAAAGGGAAAAGTCCCCCTTGGCTTCCCCTTCGGGATCGGCAAGGCGTCAGCCGCAGCCGATCAGGACAGAGCGCGCGCAGCGCTCCATATCTCTGAGGACGGCGGCGGACATGAGCATGGCAAAGCCCCGCTTTCGCGGGGCTCGGCCGGTGACCTGTCCTAGTTGGCGGCGCGGCGGCGCGACCAGATCAGCGCCAGTCCCTCGCCTTCCGTCTCGACCAGGCTCGCATAGATCGGAGCGGGGAAGCTCGGATCGTCCAGCTTGACAGAGAGGTAGTCGTTGCCCTTGGCGGAGCGATCCTTCCAGGCTGCTCCGAACTCGGTGGCGCCGGCGAAGATGCGGAAGGCCGGTCCCTTCTCGTTGTCGGCCTCGGCGGGGGTGAACTTCACCGCCTTGACGTTGAGGGTGAGGGTCTTGACCGAGCCGGTGAAGCCGTCGTCGGTGCGGATGAAAGTGCCGATGGTCGCCATGATGTGAGTTCCTTCTGCTGATCGGACCGCGCCCATCGCGATCTCGATGATGGTCGACAGACCGGGGACGATCGGCCCGCACCCCATCGGGGCCGCAACAATGTGGAGGACGGCCGGCGACAGCTTTTTTGCTTCGCGATGCAAAGCCGAAGGCGGCGGAAAAAAGCTGGCGGCGGACGTTGCGGGTTTAAGAGCGAGGCGGCGCTTGCGTCGCCGGTCTTCGGTCAGACCTGATCAATCGAGACCGCAATGGGGTGGTTTACTCAGTCGATGAGATGGAGCTCACGTCATGGCGACCACCGAACAGCGCTTCTCTCGCCCGCACCGATGATGGTTTCGCTGGTTCCCCTCGCAGTCCAGTCTCCGACCCTCAACGTCATGGCGGTGGCATTCGGTGCCAACAGTCTTCAGGACGACAATGAGAAGGGACCTACCTTTCTCATGGTTCCCTCCATGCACCATTGTGTCCGCCGTCGCGTGGAAGGCAAAGGCCCGTCTGACAACGGCAACCCTGCCGCTCTGCGTTGGCAAGCTGGACGATTCCGGCTTCCTCGCCTCGATTGGCTGGGGAGCGAGCCTGATCGAGACGGAAGGCGTGGATCTTGTGCTGGCCCTCTGTCTCCTGCGACCTGTCGCCACCTTGGACAGGCCATTGCTCGCGCTTCGTGAAAGCGCCGGCTTTTTTCGGCGAGATGGCCGTCGCCGCTCTTTCTTCGTCAGGGATTGATGCCCGAAGGGTGAAGACCCGCGCAGCGCGGCTTCAGCGCAGCCGAAAGCCCGGCCCGCAGGGAGACGCCCAAGACTACAGCCCTTGCACTGACCCTTTCCGTTCGGACGCTACCGGCACGCGGTGCGCATCAATGATCCTTGCGGAAGATGGATCAATCGGCGAGCCGCGCCAGCGCCGAACAGCCGACAGAAAACCCGCCCGCGACGCAGAATATTTGCCGCCAGGTGTCGGAGGGAACGGCTTCGCGCGTGACGCCATGGATCAGCGCATAGCCCGCCACGGCGGCGGGGCGGCGAAGATCAAAGCCACGGCGAGACGCAGGGCCGGCGCGCGCAGCGTGTCGAACAGCCATGCAAGAAACCCGAACGATCCGATGCCAGCGACGAAGCCGACGATGCCCGCGCCGATCCATCCGGCTCCCGTGTCGTAGGCGAAGCGCGCGGCCTCGAGCGCCAGCATGAACGGGAGCGCGAAGGTCGCAAGACGGTAGGCGAGAACGCAGAGCATGATGATCAGCGGAACGATCAGAAGAATGGCGGCGATCATCGTGGGCCTCCAGCGCTAGCGATCCGGCGGGTTGGGCCGACGACACGCCGGATCGTGCTTCAAGTGACGATCCTCCCGGCATGGCGAGCGATCTTGGCGTAGGTCCTGAGGCGGTGTTCGGCCCTGAAAGGCATGTCACGCTCGACAGGTAGGCCGAGCATGCCGCGTACATCCTCGATCTCGCTCAGCATCAGATAACCCAACTCAGGACTGCCAAGGCCGAGATCACACAAGCCGAACAGTCTGACGTCAGAGCCTTCGGGATGCCGACGCGCAGGCCGGCGGCCTGGGCCGCGACGTCCGCCGCGACCACGACCCGCCTTCTCCCGTCATGGCCTATCAGGACGAGAGGCGCCTCAGCCGGAGGCGCCGTGTCGCCAGCCTTCCTGCGCACGCGATCTGTCGACCATGTGGGCAGGAAGAGCGAGACAACCCGTGTCATCGCACGCCTCCAGTTCGAAATCAGCACTCTCGCCCGCGCGGGCGCGGATCAACTCAACAAGCCAGCGATGCCGGCCGACGCCCGGAACGGGCAAAGCGGGTGAAGGCAGGGCCGAGACCCGCCAGCGGGTCATGGCGGCGGTCGGCTGGCCGAAGTCGGTCGCCTCGGTCTGTCGGCGCCAGCGTCGGAGCGCCAGGCCGATGGCGCCTGTGCCTTCTGCGGCGAGCTGCAGGCGGCGCGAGGCGGTCATGGAAAGGCGGCCGATCTCCGCAACGATGGCTCCCAGGCCGCCATGGCGCAGGCCTTCCTCGACACAGGCCAGGACGGTCTTGTCGTCCCCGGCCTCGACATAGATCACACGGTCTGGCGGAAGGCCGGCCTGCGCCAATGCCGGAGCAAAGAGATCGGGACGTGTGAGGCACCACAGCACCTTGCCCTTGGTGCGCGCGGCGATGCCGGCGGCGAAGAGCGCGGCGGCGGCACCGTCGATCGCGCCGTTACCGCCGCCCGCGATTTCGTGCAGCGCACCCAGCGCCAGGCCCTCGCCGGGGAGTCGGGAATCCACCTCGGCGATTCCAAACGGAAGCACCGATTTCACACGCCGGCTTCTGCCTTCGATCTTCTCGATCTGCGCGCGCAAAGACTCTATGGCGGGCTCGGGCCGCAAGCTGCTTGTTGACCTCCGGGAACGGGTTCGGCATCATGTTCTGTATTTGTTCTAATTTCTAGGCGCCAGAGTCAAGGCGGATTCCGAGCGGCAGTGAAATGCTCTGCCCACGGGCGGCTAGGATGCAGGGATAGTCAATCTGGTGTAGCCGTTGAGGGTCGTGGATAGATACCGCTACGCTAGCGCGAAATATTAGGGGTTTGGCCGATGCAACTGCCTCTCGGAATGGATCGATGACGGAGGAGCCAATCGCCGGCACAGATGGCCGCAAATCAGTCTTCGTCAGCTATGCGCAGCAGGACAGGGCTACTGCTCAGTTACTGGCCATGAGGCTGCAGGACGTGGGCATGGACGTTTGGCTGGACACGAGCGTTCAGCCCGGCGAGGTCTGGCGGGACGTTGTCGATCGCAAGCTCGGCATGAGCGACTATTTCATTGCCCTGATTTCGTCCGCCTCAGTGAACTCGAAGCACTTCCACGAGGAGGTGCTGCGGCGCGATTTCATCCGCGGATTAAGTGACAGGTCGATCCCGATCATCCCCATCCTGCTCGACGATGTGGAGGTGCCGCCTTCAATGCGCGACATCCTCTACCTAGATTTCCGCGCCGACCCGAGGGCGGCGATGGAAAGGCTGGTTGCAACGCTTGCACCAGCGATCGACATCGATTTCTCAGTTCTCTCGCCATATCAGTTTGAGGAACTCGTTGCAGATCTGCTCGCCAGTCTTGGCTACGAAGCCGAGCGTGAAGTCGTCGTCCAAGGTCGGAATTTCGATTTCCACCTCACATTCACGCGGTCTGACCCATTTGGTGGAAGCATCGCGGAAGACTGGCTCATCGAGGTCAAGCACTACAGTTCGGGCCGCCTGAGCGTCGCGGTAATCACGGAATTCGCCAATTTGGCGACACTGATGCGTGATCAGAAGACGCAAATTGCACTTGTGACTAGCAGCCAGGTCACGTCGGCTGCCAGAGAGATTCTTCGGCAAGCACCGCTTCGCTTAGTCGAAGGTGTTGAGCTGAAGCGAATCCTACTCACGCGACCAGAATTGGTCCGAAAGCATTTCGGCGGCCAGCGCATCAAATGAGCACGCCGAACGACATTCGCGCGCGACTTCGCGCTTGCAAGGCCGGGCACGGTGGTTGGAAGGAGTTTGAGGACGCCTGCGTCGAGGCGCTGACTTACTTATTCGTTCCGCCGCTCGCGAGGCCGCTCACTCAGCCGAGAAGCTATTCGGGCATCGATCGCCGGGATGCGATCTTCCCGAACCGCAATCATGAAGGGGTAGGAAATTGGGCTCACCTCTACAAAGAACTTGATGCACGTATGATCCTATTCGAGTTCAAAAACTACGACACCAGCGAGGTCGGTAAGGACGAGGTCAACCAAACCCGAAATTATCTCACTAAACCAATGGGACGGCTAGCGGTGCTATGCACCAACAAGGGTCCCGAGCGGCAGGCGCACATCAAACGCAATACGATCTATAGCGAGGATAAGAAGGTCATACTTTTCGTTACGCCGACCGATCTAATTGAGATGATCGCGATCAAGGAGAGGGGTGAAGATCCATCCGACTTGATCCTCGACCTAGTCGAACTCTTCTACGTCCAGCACGAGTGAGCGGTCGGTCTTCATCCGTTCGCCTGACCGAGCCAGAGATCGTCAGGTCCCAGATAGCTGATGTCGATCTGCCCAATCTCAGGAGCGGTTGTCGCGCGAACTAGGCCGCGCCGTCTCGGATTGAGTGGATGGTTTAATACCCCCAGGACAAGACCGTCGGCGGAGAGGACATGCGGTTGATCATTCCGGTGATGGAGCGCTATCGGCGAGCCCGGTGGAGCCGGCGCCCCATGCCAAAGAACGGTGGCCCTGTAGCGCCGCTCCGACCAGGTCCGGTTGTCCCGCGGCGCGAACTCCTCGGCAAACTCGATCCACAGGGCCCTCGTCTCAGGTGTCGGCCAGTCCGGCTGAGCCGCGAGGACCGCGACTTCGGGCGATCGGAGCCACGCCCTTAATTCCTGCCCGGTCGTGAATGTGGCGCCAGTGTCGTTTACGGCCTTGATCGCGGCCAAGCGCGAATTGAACCCGGCCTGCATCAGGATCGACGCAGAGCGGTTCATCGTGCCAGTCTCGACGGCCGGCAATGCCAGACCAAGTTCATGGTCGTCCAGAGCCAGGCCCATCGCACCTACTACGTCGCCGTTCGCGGCCGCCCGGACACGCAACGCCTCCATCGCCCAAGGCAGACGATAGACGAGGCTGCCTTCGATGAATTGCAGCGCGTCGCCCTCATGCGCGGCGACCAGGGCGGCCAAGGGCTGCCCCAGGAGCCAACAACGCAGGATGGCGCGCCAGTCGTTCGGAAACGGATCGGGAGCGAATGGATAGAAGGCAAACACACGCTCGGCGATGCCCGTGATCGCTTGGATCGCCGCCTCGCCGTCGCCCATGAGAAGGGCGGCGTTCGCCTGAACCAGCAATATGTTGGCTTCCGCAGCGACCGCATCGAGCGATTGGCCGGCTTCCAGGCCGAGGCCAGCGAGGAAGTATCCCCGGCGGGTCGCGGTGGTGGAGTTGGCCCAGATATGACGGCTTCGGACGAGAAGCGCTGACTTCAGGGCAAGGCGCGACGGGTCATTGAGCCGCTGGAGCCTGCGTTGCCAAAGCGAAGATTGCAGGATCGCGTCGAGGGTGGGTTCAATTTCAGCGTCAGGGACGTCGGCTTCACCGATCAGGCTCAGGATCGCAGTGTCGAGCGTCGCGAGATGCCGTTCCCAGTCCTTTCGCGCGCGTGCGCTGTCGTCGGGCTCCTCTCCGGCAACTTCCGGAAAGGTCCAGGCCGCGGCGTTGTTGACCACGTATTCGGTTAGCTGATTGAGGTCGCCCCCTATGCGCTTATGCATGCGCACGAGCAGCAAGCTGAGGAGCTGGACTAGGCCGCTTTCCATTTCGCGCGCGCCTGGGTTCTCAATCAGTTCGACCCACTCATTATGCTTTCTGTTTCGCCGATCCTCGAAGATCGGGAACAGGACGAGGCCCTCGACATCTACATAGGCGCGGCCAGCGCGGCCGATGACGTTCTTGAATTCCGATACCTTGATCTTTTCGCCATGACGATAAAGCGAGTGCATGACGATGACCGTCGCGGACAGGTTCAGGCCTTGCGCGAGGGTGGGCGACGAGATGGTAACCTTCAGTATTCCGTCACGGAGCAAGCGTTCCACCTCCTTCCGAAAGGCCGTGGGTAAAGCTCCGTGATGGAGGGCCACGCCGAGGCGGAGGCATTTGAGAATGTCGCTATTGTTGCCCAGCCATTCTTCTCCCAGCGCGACTGCCGTTTGAAGGGCCGCAGGGTCGATCGCGAGCAATGATCGCAACGCGCCGCGCTCGTGCAGGTCGACGATCACCTTGGCGAACGGTTCCACGCTGCGACGCTGCGGGCAGTAGATGAGCACGGTCTGGCCGTCATCGACGAGCCGCCAGGCAGTAGCGAGGCTCAGCTCCTGCTGGTTGTCCGGAAAGATTCGCGTGCGCTGCCGCTTGGGTCTTATGAAGAGCTGCGGGACAGATCCGGTAAGGAAGCGCGGCACGAAAGGACGTTCGTCGCCGACGCGAAGGTTCAGGCGTGCGGTAGGACTGTTCCAAACCACCTCCCCGAAACGCAGTCGGGTGGGGCGCCAATCGTTCTTGATCGGGCCGCCCGGCTGGTCGCGTCGCAGCCACGCGGTGAAATCCTCCAGTTGATCGCCATCGGGCAGAATCGCTGAGAGACATACGATTCGGCGCTGGTCCGCATCGGGACGGCGAAGCAGCCGCTGAATCTGCACCTCGTATCGGACCTCCCGCTCTCCTGGTCCGATCATGTGTCCTTCATCGAACACCAGCAGACCAACATCATCGAGCAGCGTGGGATCGTTTCGCAGCGCGAAGTCAATTTTCTCGGGGGTTGCGACGACGATGTTTCGCTCGCGGATCGCATCCTCATCGAAGTCGGAAACTCCGATGCTGCCGTAGAGCGCGGAGATCGTCTTGCCGAGCGGACCAAAGGTTCGCTGCAGGGTCGTCTCGGTCTGGGCCGAGAGAGCCCTCAACGGTGTGACGAAGACTACGCGTCTTCCTGCAGCCAGACATCGGAGGATGCAGATCTCGGCGATGCGAGTCTTGCCGGCGCTCGTTGGAAGCGAAACTACCAGGTTGTCGGATTGGTCAACGGCGCGGGCGGCAGCGTCGATCTGCGATGGCCACAGGTCGATCTCCGCCTTCGGCCGACGCCCGAGCGAAGCGATGAATAGCTCGCGCAGTGCGGGCCACTCTGCCGCGCCGCCGCCCGTTGGCAGGAAAGGGAGCTTCTCGTGGAAGGTGTTCGACCACAGGTCGGAAAGCAGGTGAATCGCTACGCGATGCGCCCACCATTGCGGAAGCAGATTAAGGTCCGCACAGATGCTGAGGTTCTCACGCAGGCGCGAAATTGCGAGATCGACCAGCGGCCTCTCGCCTCTGTCGAGAGCCAGCAGGAAGGTGGCAACGGCGCCGAAAAAGTTGTCAGTTAGGGCCAGGTCCAACCCCTCGAGAAGGTAGTCGTGGCCGTCTCGGTCGGGCTGCGCGTCGGGACTGGCCTGTGCCATCCGTTCTTGAAAGAGCCCGGTGGATCCGTGCGTCCGATCCACGCCCTTCCATGCGAAACGCGTAGACTTCGGCGCGTAGCGCGGTGATGTCGCGCCGCATCAGGAAAGCCAGCGCTCGTTCGAGCGGCGAGAAATTCTCCTCGCTGGCGACGACGGCGAGCAGGGAATACGCGCGCGCCGAAAGATGGGCGAGATGGTAGCTCGCGGCAGCCATGATAAAATGGAAGTCTCGGTCCGACTCGCCGCGATTGCCTTTGGCCATGACCGCCTCAAGGGCGGTTGCCGCCTGGACGAACGCCAACCGGGCTTGGGCCGGATCACCATCCATTTCGAGTAAGCGCAGGCCGAGGCCGAGGAGGCCGTACGCGTAGCTGTGCAGATCGAAGCTGAGCTGAGGCGCAAACGCCGGCGCGCCGGGTGGAAGGACGCCATTCCGCCAGATGATCGCGCGCGCCTGGCCCTGGGCGATCAGGCGGCCTCGGAACCCGGCTGCGGCCGCATCTGCGATAGCTGCGGTGATGGTGTCAGGGTTAGTTGGCATCTGCGATCACGCGGTCGTAGACGGCACCGATGAAGGCGGCGTGGCCGTCGACGTGGAGGCCGACGCCCCATTGGCTGATCGGTCCGGGATAGGCTTGGAGCGACTTGGTCAGCAACGCCTGCGGTGCGTTGCCGGAGAACGTAAAGAGCAGATGCTGCACGCTATCGAGGGGGATGCCGTGGCGCACGAGGGCGTCGTCGATTGCGTCAACCAATGGCAGGTCGGCCAAACCAAGCAGTCGTGCAGCGATGAAGGACAGTGCATGCGCAGATGGCCTGCCTTCATCTTTGTCGAGCCCCGCACGCGCCTCTGTGAGCGTCTGTGCCCGAAGGTCGATCCGGCTTTTCGCCTCGGTTTTCAGGAAGCGTAGTCGCTGTGACGCCGGGTCGAGGATCATGCCGATCACGTCGTCGCCGCGCATTGCCATGTTACGGTGATCTTTCCACCGCAGGCGCTTGATCGGGGCTTGGTATCCGCTGTGCGCGTTGATCCACTCGGTAGCGTAGATCTCGCCTAGGTCGCCCGACCGGATCTGGGGCGTCTGGGGCAAGAGCCCGGTAATCAACTGAGCGGCGCCAGCTTTCCCCAGTCGCGCTAGGGCATGAGCGATGCGTTCTTCGGCCGCATAGTGGACGGGCACAGCCGCCGCAGAAAGCTGAACTCCAGTGGCGGCGTCGGCCACTCGCCCCCTCATAACCCGAACATGATGGTTGCCGACTGGCGTATCGGCCGAGTCACACCAGTCGTTGAATTGGACCATGCGTTCCCTCCCGGCCTATTGAGGGAAGAGGTCGCGGACGCGCACGAACGGCGCCCCGGTTTCACCAGCGCGCCGCACCTTTCGTTCCAGGACTTGGGTCAATGGAATTTCCCGATCCAGCATGTCGTAGATGTCGAGGCCGTCCATGCAGATCACTCGCTTCCCACGCCCGAATGCCACCAAGCCGTCTTCGGTGAAGCCGCTGTTGCTGACGAACAGGCCTCTTGTCCAAGCCGCCTTCTGTTCAATCTTCCCGTGGAAAGTATGGAGGTCTGCCACACCGATCGCGTGTCCGTGCCATTTTGCTTCGACCAAATAAGTTTCGCTGCCAAGCAGAAAGCTGCCATCGATCTGTTCGCCGCGAAGGCGAAATGGTTCTTCCGCAGCAAGACCATTCGCGTCGAAGACCGTTTTAAGGAAGCGTTCGAACGCATAGCCTCGGGTCTGCGGCGCGAGCGCGGAAACTCGAAGCAAGTCCGCCTTGATCGCGGCCAACGTGTCTCGATCAAGCCGGCTCAGCGTCGGTTTAGCGGATTTTGTCTGGGAAGCTGCGCCGCCAGAAAGCCGGTCGACTAGTGCCTGGTAGCGCGCCTCGGAGTTGACGACGGGGTCACTAACGCCGGCGCGCGCGAGGTATTCAGTGCGATGCTCCCAAAGAGCAGCGAGCGCCCGGCCCGCGGTAGCGTCGCCGCAAGACTGGAGGAAAAAACGCAGACGCTTTCCCTTTGAGCCGCCGTTTACGGCGAACCGGGGTTCATCGATGTTTACCTTCAGCTCGGAAGCGAAAAACTCCGCGAAGCTGGTGTCGGAGAAGTCCAGCACGAAACCGGGACCCCGCACAAAATCGACGAGATCGTCCACAAGTCGCAAGTCAATTGAACGTACAGAGCTGATGGAAATTCCCCCCAGTCCTCACGTGTGCCTCTCCGTGCACGACGCCTAATCTTTATCGTTGTCCTCGGCGCATTTTTCCGGCGGCAGTTGGTCGTCCCGGGTGCTGCCCCCTGATCGACGTTGGCACCTCGCCGAGATGCTCGAGCTTGAGGACAGGGCGTGCAGGCAGCTTGACGCTAAGTTCAAGCTTGCCTCCAATTGCTTCGACATAGCTGCGCAGCGTTGAAAGATACATGTCAGTCTGCCGCTCAATCTGAGAGACGGACGGCTGTCTGATATTCAGGGCAGACGCTATCTCAGCTTGTGCTTTGCCGGCGATCTGACGCAGTTCGCGCAGGCCCTCAACGTTCTGCTTTAGCTCCTGATAACGCGCTTCGATCGCCTCCTGCTCATCGGCGGGCAGCGCAGCAATGATGTCGGTCAGGGCCCGGCCCATCTCACTTGCCTTTCTTTACTGATTTCAGGTTTTCCAGATGCTCGGAAAAGCGTAGATCCGCTTTTGCGATTAGCTTCTTGTAGAAGCGCTTCTGGCTGCCACCAGACTTGTCGCCCGCCACAAGTACGATGGCCCTCCGCTCGGGATCGAAGGCAAAGGCTGCGCGCCATTCGCCATCCCCGCCCTCGAACCGCAGCTCCTTCATGTTGGCGAATCTCGATCCCTTGAGTGTGTCGGCGTGAGGCCGGCCAAGCTGCGGCCCGTAGTCGGACAGCAGCTTCGCGGCGGCGATCAACGCGACCCGCACGTCACGCTCAAAGGTCAGGACCTCAACCTCGAAGGAGGAGTGGAATTCAACCTCCCATTCCATATAGGTTCTAACCTATGTTCGGTCAATGGGAAGGATGCGCGGAGCGACCGGCGAGGCCATGGTTGCGCGACGGCAGCTTTCGGCCCAGGCATCAAGATCGTCGACCGCGTAGCGGACCCATTTTCCGAACTTATGGAAAGCGGGTCCGCCACCAAGCGAGCGGTAACATTCCAGCGTATGCGCCTCGAGGGCCAAGTAGCGGGCGGCCGCCTCGGTATCGACGAATCGGATCGGACCAGCGTCATCGACGAACTTGGCGCGACGCAGGATGTCCGGGGTTGGCCAGCGGCGTTGCTGGTTGGCGTCTTTATGCATGGCTCGCCTCCTTCGGCTCGTCGCGCTTGGTGCCTGGAGGGACGGTGCGGTTCTCGCCGGAGCGATGGCGGAAGGGCCGATAATTCCCGAGCTTGGTGCGGGAGCTGTACTGGCCGTCCTCGTAGCCGAGGGGCTTGCCGGCCGCCGTCACGACCGGATCGATAACCTCTCCTTCAGGCGCCACCGAAGGCACGTCCACAACAACCAGCGCCGGCGTCGGGATGGGAGGCGGGCTCGTTGGGTGACCGCCAAGCAAAGCCTGGCGTCGCTGGTTCACGGCTTCCGCCGCAGCGCGCACCGGGTCGTCCTCGGTGTGGACGTACTTCATGAACATCGTCACCGTTTTGTGGGCGGTGAGCGCCATGCCGACCTTTACCGGAATGCCGGAGTTGGCGATGTCGGTCGCCGAGCGATGCCGGATACCATGGGTCCCGATATGGGGGAGCCCCGCGCGTTCAAGGATGCGTCGCCACCCCTGATAATAGGTGTGCTTCGACATCGGCAGATTGGGGTCGAAGACAGACGGGCAGACGAACGGCGATTCCTCAAGGAGCGGCGCGGTCTCGAAGAGACGCTGCGCTTCGGCGCTCATGGGCTTGGACATGCCGCCGGTCTTGCTGTCGGGCCAGACGACGCGCCGATTGTCGTAATCGATCCACGACCATTCGAGCTGGAGGATCTCCGACATGCGCGCGGCGAATTCGAACTGGAGCCGGATCGCGAGGAGGATGAAGGGATGCTCAAGACCCTCCCCCTCTGCGCGCGCGAGGTACGCGAACAGCTTCTTCATCTCGCTGTCGGTAATCAGCCGGGTCTTCCCCCGTTCCGGGAATTTCGGGACGTGGCGGCACGGGTTCGACCCGTCGGGGCGCATGCCCCAGACCTCGGCCATGTTGAACATCTTCCGCACGGCCGCCAGGACGCGGTTGGCGTTCGTGGGCTTCTTCGACATCTTCTTCATCAGGTTCGAGATGTCGGCGCGGGTGACGTCGGGCACCTTCAGTTGGCCGAGCACCGGGATGATGTAGCGCTTGCCGTAGCCGCGGTTCGATTCGACAGTGGACGGCTTGTTGCGGGTCTCCGAGTAGTCGGTGATGAATCGGTCGAAGAGTTCTTTGACCGTGGGCGCCTGCCTAGCCGTTGCCCGCTCGGCGCTTGGATCGACGCCACGGCGGACCTCAGCGAACCAGTCCTGGGCGATCCCTCGGGCTTGCTCGACGGTGATCTCGCCGTAGCGGCCGATAGCGGGCTTCCGGCGCTGCCCGTTGTGGGCGACATAGGCGACCATGAAAATCTTGCGGCCGGTCGGGGTGACCTTGACAAGGAACCCCGGTATCGTCGTATCCCGGAGTTCGTAATCGCGCTCCTGCGGGGTTGCGGCGTCTACAGCGGTCTTGGTGAGTTTGATTTTGGGCATTCCTAACCTCCGTTGAGGTCGGATTTCAGGTGCAACATAGGTGCACCTAGAAAGCCAACCATGGCGTACGTCCGGCTAGGCATGTGTGATCTGAGAACCGAAAAAAGCTAGTGCTGACAATCGGTTATCGGGAAAACGGATACTGCCGGATACACAAAGGATAGGGCATATCCGGTCTCTCAAAATCGAGTTCCGCAAGGAGTGCTGGTTCGATTCCGGCCAGGGGCACCATTCGCGTTCTTGATCGTCCAGTTTATTTGCGATTCCGCCTGATCCAACCAGAGTCTGGGGTCAACCGGAACCGATCCTGCCCCCCATCGTTCCCTTGAACATAGAGGGAGGCAGAGCCGATGACCGACAAAAACCCCACCGACGTTCCCACGACCTATCGTACCGCTCAGCGGCCTGGCCAATCCGGCGAACAAAACCAGCGTCGCGCCGGGCCAAGCCCCCTGTCCGGGCACCCGACCGGCCCGCACGCACCCTATGAGTCGGACGACCAGGACGGCACGGCGGCAACCAAACACGGTTCACAGCCTGAGCCGGAAGCGACCGCCCCGCTACCCAAGAAGGGCTTGGCGGGGGAGAATTTCACCATCATCGATAACACCGGCAGGAAGGGCTAGGCTCGGGACCGCGCGGACCCTTTCGGCGCGCATAGCGCTGGTCAGCCGTTCAACGCTCGCAAGGTGCGCTCATCACCCGCACCCTCGCAGTAGCGATCCAGCGCCTGCCGAAACAGATTGTCCGAATCGTCGGTCGCCGTATCGAAAAGTGTCATGCAGGACCGAAATTTCAGATCGTCCGGCGAGCCGAGAATCTGATGGGCCGACCTGCCCTCCACAGCCAGGATCGCTTTCGTGCACGCGTGCAATCTGGGGCCCAGGACGGGGTAGGCAAGGTAAGCCTTCGCCTCGGCCAGCGAAGACAGGCCATAGAACTGCGCAGTCGAGGATAGGCCGAGCCCGCGAAGCTGCGGAAACACGAACCACATCCAGTGGCTGCGCTTTTGCCCGGCCCGCAGCTCAGCAAGCGCTGTGTCGAAGATGGCCGCCTGCGCGGTTACGAAACGGTCGAGATCGTAAGCTTCAATGCTCGCCATGGCATTTCGCCTTACTCGCCATCGTCCATCTACGTTTGGTTAGCCTCTCCAACCGCTGATCGTTGCGGGTCAGGCCGGTTTTCACGCCGTCAAACGGCCGGCCCAGGCGGAGACCCTGTCGGACAAGGTTTTCAGATGGTCGGCGACGGAAAAGCCGGAGATCGCTTTGCGTGGTTTGAGGTCGTGATCGCCGTCTTCCAGCCAGAGGATTTCTATCGCGCTGGACAGGCTATAGGCCGACACCTCCTCGCGAGTGCCAAAGAGATCCCGCGTCCCTTGTGCGATCAGGGTCGGCGTCTTCATGCCCAGGAGATGGGCGGTTCGCAGCTGCTGCGGCTTGCCGATCGGATGGAACGGATAACCCAAGCACAGCAGACCGGCGATCCGGCCGGCCGCAAGAAGTTCGTCGGCCATCATGCTCGCGACACGGCCGCCCATCGACTTGCCGCCAATGATGAGGGCGCCTTTCCATGCGAGTGCGTCTATCGCGGCGGCATATTCCGAAATCAGGGTCTCGGCGCGTGGCGGCGGCTTTCGGCTGGATGATGTTCGGCGGTCTGCCATGTAACCGAACTCGAAGCGAACGACACGCAAGCCCGCCCCTGCCAGGGCCAGCGCATTGGCCGTCATGGACGCGGAATCCATGCCGGCTCCGGCGCCATGCGCCAGAAGGATCGTTGTCCTCGCCTGCTCCGGCCCATCGATCAGAAAATCTGCCATCTCAGCCATTCCCCCGGAGATCATCACCGCCAATGATCGACCAAAGGACCGCCAGCCCCAAGCACAGGATCGCGCTTCGGATATGGCAGCTCGGCGATCGCACGCTTCATCGCAGTCGTCGCAATGTCGCGCTGGATATCACCTTGCTGGTCTGGCGGGTAAGCGCCGACAACGATGAGATCCGGGGTTGCGGACATCAGGCAATGTCCGGTCCCGGCCGGCAGCAGCAGCACATCGCCTTTGCGAACAGTCAGCTCCTCCCCGCCATCTCCACCGAGGACCAGCCGAGCTTCGCCCGCCGCGATCCCGAGCACCTCGTGGCCTTCGCAATGGTAGTGATGGAAGGGGTAAATTCCGTTTCGCCATTGGGGCGGCCAGCCGTTCTCGGCAAACCTCTCTTCCATCCCCGACGCCATCGCCGATTCACCCTCGGGGAAAGCGCCGGAATAGACCAGCACCGGCAATGTCGGATTGTTGGGAACGGCACCGCTGGACTTGAAATACAGAGCTTTGAGCATGATCGGCCTCCGGCTTCCGAACGTCCGACAGCGGCCACCGTTCCGCTGACGGAGGCGCAGACCCGCTACGACTTTCAGCCCGGGAAGGCCAGTTCGAGCAGATGCGCAGCTTGCAGGTGAAAGGCCGGGTTCCCGCCACGTCCTGAAAGTCGGCTGCGCGACATTCCGCTGGGGAACATGATGAGCTTCCAGCCGTATAGCTTCATATATCGCGGGAGCCATGGGCATCGATGAAAACCACTTATCTGCGCATGACGATTCTTGGATTGGTCTTCGGGCTTGGCGCAAGCGCGGCACTCGCCCTTACGGCAGATCAGGTCAATGCGGTGGGGTTCGTCGACAGGCAGGTCGTCGACAGGGACACCCAGTCGAAGGCGGGTCCCGATCCTTTCATCGTCAAGGCTCAGGTCCTGCTCAGCCGCCGCAGCATTTCGCCAGGCGTGATCGATGGCGTCGACGGCGAGAACTTTCGCAAGGCCGTCGCGCAGTTCCGACGCCAGGAGAGGCTTGGCGAAGGCGACGAGATCGACGAAGCGACATGGCTCGGTCTCGGGGGCGAGACCGTCAATGACGTGATCGTCGAGTACAGGCTGTCGGACAAGGACGTCTCGTATGATTTCGCCGACACCATCCCGCGCGACTACGCCAAGCAGGCGAAGATGAAGCGCTTGTCCTACACCAGCCCTCAGGAGATGTTGGGAGAGCGCTTCCATATGAGCGAGAAGCTCCTGAACACGCTCAATCCCGGCGAACGTTTCTCAGAGGCCGGCACCGGCATCTTCGTGGTATCGTCGAGACGTTCGCTCGAAAAAGGCAGCGCCCGGCGGATCGACGCAGTCAAGAGTACCGGTATGGTCGTGGTCTTCGGTGCCGAGGACAAGATCCTTGCAAGCTATCCGGCGACCATCGGGAGCGAGGACAACCCGTCCCCCACTGGCGAATACACCGTAGAACGGGTGGCAAGGAACCCGAACTATACATACGACCCCGAGAAGAACTTTCAGCAGGGCAAGAACACGGAAACGCTGGTTCTCCCACCAGGCCCCAATGGCCCGGTCGGCACCGTCTGGATTGCACTATCGAAGCCAACCTTTGGGATTCACGGTACGCCGGAACCCTCGAAGGTCAGCAAGACCACGTCGCATGGCTGCGTGAGATTGACCAATTGGGACGCCGAGGAACTGGCCGACCTCGTGAAGCCGGGCGTACCGGTGCGCTTCGTGGACTGATCCGCAAGCCCCGGATCGACGACGCCGGCCCATCTTCCCGCGGGAGCGCGATCTCAAACCATGTCGCGATCCAGCGGGAAGATGGGCCGGCGGACCCGCTTGTAGGGCAGCTTGCTGAGATCGGGCGTGCAAAGCGCGCCGCTGTCACAGACGATGACTTTGCCGGCGATCGGCTCGAAGGCAGCGCGAAAATGCTGCATCGATTTCAGTGCGACGATGCGCCTTGCGGCAGGATCGATGCCGAAGGCGCGAAACTGCTGCAGGTCGAGCATCTGCGCGCGCGCGGTCGTGACGAGGATGTCGATGCCGCCAACCCGCAGCGTGGCGCAGGGTCCCCAACTGCCCTTAAGGCCGCCCAACATCGGTCCGTCGCCGACATAGGCCCCGTCGCTCAGGCTGACGATCGTGCCTGTCAGGGCCAAAGGCGCACCGCCGACCCGTGGGTCGATCTTGCCGCCGAGCTCGATCGAGACAATGTCGCCCGCCTTGGCGCGGTGAAGCTCGGCCGCTGCCTCGGGGTCGACTATCGGGCCGAAGCAGGCGTCCTGAAGACCTCCTGCGATCATCGCCCGCAGCAGCTCGGTGGAATCGCCATAGCCACCGCCGCCTGGATTGTCGGCATAGTCGGCGATGATGAGCGGACCCTTTGTCGCTCTGTACGACATGGCTTCGGCCACCGCCGCCTCGACGCTCAGGAAATCGGTCACCTTGTCGAAGCGGCGCTGCCACATGTCGTCGACGAGCGCCTCGGCGAAGGCGCGATGCCGGTCGAGGTCGCCCTGGCAGGTGACGAGCACAGTGGGACCCACCTCCTCGATATCGGCATTGCCGAAGGCGCCGTTGACGCTGACGGCAAATACATCGACCTCGCGCTCATAGGCCCTGGCCTTGGCGATGCGCTCGACCATCGGGCCGATATCGGTGCGTCCGCCATTGACCTCCTCCAGCATCGGCCGCTGCGCCCTAACCGTCACGGGACTGATTTCGCCGGCCATGGTGCGCTGGAGGATATCCGCTGCGAGTTTGCCGCATTCGCGGACATCGACATGCGGGTAGGTCTTGTAGGCGACGACGATGTCGGCAAGCTCGGCCATTCTGCGTGTGACGTTGGCATGCGGATCAAGCGTTATGCCGATGGGGATCTCGCGCCCGAGCACCGCGCGCAGGCGCTCCAACAGCTCGCCCTCGCCATCCTCGGAAAACTCGGTGACCATCGCCCCGTGCAGACCGAGCAGAACGCCGTCGATTGCGCCGGCATGGGCCTTCGCGGCATCGAGGATGACGCCGGCGACGCGCTCATAGGCGTCCCTTGTGACCGGCCCCGAGGGTTGCGCGGCGGCGCTGATCGTGTGGATCACGCGCCAGTTGTTTGGACGGGCTATGTCGAGGAAACCGGCGATTGGCGTATTGGCGTCGCCGCGCGCCGCGATCGCGGCTTCGCCAAGACTGACGCCCCGGTCCTCGAACGCCGCATAGTCAGCCGGACAGCGGCTGAAAGTGTTGCTCTCATGCGAGAATTCGGCGGTCAGCACGGTGAAGGCCATGACGTGTCCTCGGCGGTTTCTTGATTGGTGGCGGAAGGTCAGCCATCCCGCAGCGGGCGGCGGATATCGAGCGCTTCGATCAGCGCATCACCAAACAGGTTGATGGCGATGACGGTTGCCGCGATTGCGAGGCCGGGAAAGATGATGATCCATGGCGCAATGAAGATCTGCGCCGTGCCCGAGCTCATCATCGCCCCCCAGCTCGGCACTGGCGGCTGGGCGCCAAGTCCGAAGAAGCCGAGGGTCGCCTCCAGCACGATCGCATCGCCCGTCGCCAGCATGCCGGCGACGATGACCGGCGTCATCGCATTGGGCAGGAGATGCGCGAACAGGATGCGCGCGGGGCTCGCGCCGGCAGCAACGGCCGCATCGACGAAGATTTCGCCCTTTAGCGCCATGACCTGCGATCGGGTCAGCCGAGTGAACTGGGCGAGATAGGCGATGCCGATCGCGATCGCCGTCGAGTGCAGGCCCGGACCGAGGATCGCGATCAAAATCAACGCCAGCAGGATCTCGGGAAAGGACCAGGTCAGGTCCACGACCATGGTGACGACGCGATCGAAGATGCCGCCGAAATAGCCTGCCGCTGCGCCAAGCGTCGCCCCCAGCAGCACCGAAAGCGAAATCGACAGCAGGCTGACGCTGAGCGATGTACGCGCGCCATGAATGATGCGGGACAGGAGGTCGCGGCCGAACTCGTCGGTTCCAAGCCAATGCGCGGCGGAAGGCTCGGAATTCGCCAGCGAGAGCTTTTGCGCGGCATAGTCATAGGGCGCGATCCAGGGCGCCAGGATCGCGCAGAGGACCAGCCCGGCAAGGAAGAGACCGCACAGCGCTCCCTTCGGCGAGCGCGCCAGTCTCTGGGGAAGCGAGGGCCGGTTCATCGCGTGGCCATCGCTTCGCGCAGCCGCGGATCGAGGGCCGCCTGGGCGAGGTCGCCGATGAGCGTGCCCAGCATCACCGCGATGGCGAGCATCAGCAGGCATCCCTGCACCAGCGGATAGTCGCGCTGGCCCAGCGCGGTGATCAGGAGGGAGCCCAGGCCCGGCCGTGCGAACACGTATTCGACCGTGACCGCGCCGCCCAGAATCCAGCCGATCCGCAAGCCCAGGATCGCCATCACCGGCATCATCGCGTGCTGCAGCACATGCCGGAACTGAATGCGCCAGAACGGCACCCCCTTGGCATGCAACACCCTGACGAAATCGCGGCTCATCGTCTCGACCATGGCGGCGCGGGTGACCCGTGCGATCAGCGCCGTGCCGCCGATGCCGATGGTCAGCACCGGCAGGACAAGCGCATCCCAGCTGCGTGCGCCCGAGACCGGGAACCACTCGAACTGCACGGCAAACATCAGGATCATCAGCAAGGCCAGCCAGAAGCTCGGCAGGGTCGAGCCAAGCAGGATCGCCCCCATCGCAGCCCGGTCGAACCAGCTTTCGCGAAAGGACGCCGCGAGCACGCCGACCACGATGCCGACGATCGTCGAAAACAGCAGGGCGCTGCCGCCGAGCGCCAGGCTATGGGGCATGTTCTCGGCGATCAGCCGGGAGACCTGCTGGCGCATGACGATGGCATCACCGAGATCGCCGCTCATGACCTTGCCGAGCCAGCGCCAGTACTGCGCGATCAGAGGCTGGTCGAGCCCGTAGCGCGCGATCATCTGCGCCTGCTGCTCGGGTGACGACCCGACCTGGATGACATGCTCGAGCGGATCGCCCGGCACGAGATGGATGATCATGAAGATCACCAGCGAAACGGCGAGGAACACCGGCACGAGCAGGACGAGGCGGCGGATTGCAAATGGCAGCACGGTCCACTCCCCTCAGGTGCCGGTGTCCAGCAGCGTCAGTTGGCGGGTGCGATGTCGAGCATGGACGGGCCGTAAAGCCCCGTGCCGCGGATTGTCTCGGGCATCACGATCTTGCGGCCATGGGCGAAGCTCTGGACCGGCTGATAGATCGGTGCGACCGGATATTGCGAGAGCACATAGGCGTGGTAGGCGGTGAAATTCGCCACGCGCTCATCCCAGGTCTTCGACTTGTTCATCGCGATGTCGTTCAGCCGCTCGGCTTCCGGGTCGTTGAACATAGAGACGTTTGGATAGCCCAGCCGCTTGGCGCTGAAGAACCAGTCGACGATATCGGCATTGGTCCAGAGATAGGAGCGGACGGCGAGCTGATGCTCGGTCTTCTTGCGGTACTGCGAGTTGATCGTGCCGGAGTCGAGAATGGTGATCTCCGCTCGCATGCCCACGGCCTTGAGCTGGGCCTGGACGATCTCGGTCAGGCGCTTGAACTCGGTGCCGTTCTGGGCCCAGAGCTTGACCTCGAGACGCTTGCCGTCCTTGGCGCGGATCCCATCCGAGCCGAGCTTCCAGCCGGCCTGCTCGAATACCCGCTTCGAGCGTTCGATGTCGAAGCCGATCTTGTATTTGGGATCGACCTGCGCCTCCTTCAGCGACGAGATCAGGAAGGTGTCGGCAACGGCGCCAACGCCGCCGTAGAGGCTCGCCATGATCTCCTTTTGATTGATCGCGAAGGCGGTGGCCTCGCGGACCTTGATGTCGGTGAAGGGTTCGACACTGGTGTTGATCGGCATGTAGACCACCTCCGTGCCCGGAATCGTGATCAGCTTGGCCGCCTTGTCCGCCTGGATACGCGGCAGGAAATCGACGGGAACGTTGACGAGCAGATCCGCGCCGCCAGTCTTGAGTTCGAGATAGGCGGTCGATTCCTCCGCGATCTCGCGGAATGTCAGCTTCTTGAACTTGGCCGGACCCTGGTTCTTCGAAAGGTCGGACGCCCAGGCATAGTCGTCATTGCGCACGAGCACGGTCTGCTGGCCGACGCTGAACTGCTGCATCTTGTAGGGGCCCGTGCCGACGGCTTCGGTCACGCCGAATTTGTCGCCGAGCGCCTGATAGGATTTCGGCTCGGGAACGCACATGAACGAGCTTGCGAGATTGAACAGCAGGTTCGGGTCGGGGTGCTTCATGTGGAAGCGCACGGTCAAATCGTCGACGACCTCGACACGCTCGATCGCATCGACGGTGAAGGCGTTCTCGGTTCCCTTGAACTGGGGCACCCACCATTCGATCGTCCTGGCGTTGAAGGGCTCGCCATTGTGGAATTTCACGCCGGGCTTGAGCTTGAAGGTCCATTGCAGGCCGTCGGGCGACGCCTCCCAGGAGGCCGCGAGCTGGCCATGGAAGCTCTGGTCGGCATCCTGCACGACCAGCCGATCGTAAATCAGCGTCGTCGCCGTATTGAGCTTGGTCGCCTTGATCGGGTTGTAGGTGGGAGCACCGACCAGCCGGGCCGTCATGACGAAAGTCGCTTCCTGCGCAACCGCAGCGCCGGCAGCCAGAGCACTTAGACCCGTGGCCAGTATTACCGTCTTCAAACTTGTCTTCATGTCCAGATATCCCCTTTTTGTTTTTTGAAGTGCTGAAACGGCCGCCTAGCTCGCCGGCCCCGAGCCGTCGCCGACATGGCCCGTGAAGCGGCCATACAGAGACGCCATCCGGTTCATCCGCTCCTCGACCTGCGGGCCGAGCTCGACGAAGACGCTGTTCACCAGCAGGCTGGAAAGGCTCGCCATCTGCGCGGTCGAATCCCAGAACTGGTTGACCTCGGTCGAGACCACGAACATTTCGTCGACCAGCTCGCGGCCCCAGTCGCAGAAGGAATCGGTCACCAAGGTCGTGCCGATGCCGGCCTGCTTCGCCTCGCGCGCCAGGAGCTTGGCCATGCGCGAGTAACGCCGCGCTTCGAAGATCACGAGGCAGGGCGAGGCACCGCCCGAAAGCAGGATTTCGGAGAAATTGCCGGCGGCGAGATCGACGTGATGAACCCCGTCGCGCAGATATTGCAGCTGGTTGGCGAGATATTGCGCAAGCCCGCGCTCGGTCTGAAAGCCGGTGACATAGACGGCCGACGCTGTCGCCAGACGCTTGGCGACGCGCTTCCATTCCTCCGTCTGCGCCAGTTCGTAGACCGCGACCAGACCGGCGATTTCGAGTTGGAGACTCCGCCCGAGCTGGTCGTTGCCGGCAAGGCTGCGCTGCTGAAAGTCGCGGAGGCGGTCGCTGATCAGCCAGGGCTTGTCGCCGATGTCCTGGCCCAGCCCCCGCTTGAGGTCCTTGAAGCTCTTATAGCCCAGCGTCCGGCAGAAACGCCCGACAGTCGGTTCGCTGACCGAGACCTTCTCAGCAAGGCTTGCCGCCGTCTCGAATGGCAGGCTCGGCATCTGCGCCAGCATATAGCTCGCCAGCGCCTTGTCGGCTTTGGAGCCGACGGTGAGACAGGCCTGCAGTCTCTGGCGAAGGGTCTGGGGCATCGGCACTCCCAAGCGGATGCCCATTCAAGAAACTTTTCTGTCATCCAGTCAATGCATTTTATTTTTCTTGCATTACGTCGATTTGTGGGGCCCTGCTTGGCTGCGTCCGCCACCATGGACGCAAGGGGAGCCCGTCGGCGCGTGATCACGAGATGAAGCAAGACAGCGATGTGATCGTGCTGGGCGCCGGCATCGTCGGGGTCAGCATCGCCCTGCACCTGCAGGAGCGCGGCCGCACCGTATTGCTGGTCGACCGTGGCGAGCCGGGCGGCGAAACCAGCCATGGCAATGCCGGCCTGATCGAGCGGTCCTCCGTCGTCCCCTATGCCTTCCCGCGCGATCTGCCGACGCTGCTGGCTTATGCGACGAACCGCTCGATCGCCGTGCGCTACAACCCCGCGACGCTGCTGCGCCTGTTGCCCTGGCTCGCGCGTTACTGGTGGCATTCTGCACCCGAACGGCTGGACGAGGCCGCTCGCGCCATGCTTCCCCTGATCGAACTCTGCATGAGCGAGCACGCCCGTTTCACCGGGCCTGCGGGCACGCAAAACCTGATGCGTGACGGCGGCTGGATCGAACTCTATCGCTCGGACAAGGGTCTGCAAGATGCTGCAAAGGCCGCCGAAGCGCTGAAAGCCCACAAGCTCCTCTACGATGTGCTTGATGGGCCGACACTGAAGCGACGCGAACCGAGCCTGATCGGCGACATTGCTGGTGGCGTGCATTGGCGCGATCCCATGACCGTCAGCGATCCCGGCGCCGTCACGCGTGCCTATGCGGCGCTGTTTGCAGCGAGGGGCGGCCGGATCGAAACCGGCGACGCCCAGACCCTTCAGCAGGATGGAGGCGGTTGGCACCTCTCCTCATCCGGCGCCGGGCAGCGCGCAAATGAGGTGGTCGTGGCGCTGGGGCCGTGGTCGGCCGATCTCTGTCGGCGGCTGGGCTACAACTTTCCGCTCGCCTACAAGCGCGGCTACCACATGCATTATGAGGCGGTTGATGGAGCCCTCCCGCTCCACCCCATTTGCGATGCGCAAGCCGGATTCGTGCTGTCGTCGATGGAGCGCGGCATTCGCCTCACCACCGGCATCGAACTGGCGGAGCGCGATGCACCGTCCGATCCCCGGCAGCTCGATCGCGCCGAACAGGTCGCGCGCCGGTTGATGCCGCTCGGTCGCCGGCTGGATGCGCAGCCCTGGCGAGGCGCGCGACCCTGCCTGCCTGATATGCTGCCGGTGATCGGCAAGGCGCCTCGCCATGACGGGCTCTGGTTCGCATTCGGCCATGCTCATCACGGCTTCACGCTCGGCCCCGTGACAGGGCGGCTCGTCGCGGACCTCATGACGGGGACGAAGAGCTTTGCAAGCGCGCAGCCTTACAGCCCCGCGCGCTTCGTCAGCCCGCGTTGATACCCGCATTAAGCGGTTGTCTTCGTTCAGTTGACGGCTTACGGCCGGGAGACCATCGGCCTAGACCCTAACGCTGGGGCCACTTTGCGCATCCTGCTGATCAATCCCAACACCATGCCGGAGATGACCGACCTGCTCGTGCAGGTCGTCACGCCGCATCTCCCGGCCGGCGCCACGCTGGTGCCCGCCACCGGGCGCTTCGGGGCGCAATACATCGCAAGCCGTAGCGCCGGCGTTGTCGCGGCGCACGCCGCGCTCGATGCCTATGCGGAGCATGGCGAGGGTTGCGACGCGATCTATCTCGCCTGCTTCGGCGATCCCGGACTATTTGCCTTGAGGGAACTCGCACGCGTACCCGTCATCGGCATGGCCGAAGCAAGCTGCCACGCGGCAGCCGCGAAGGCCGCCCGGTTCTCGATCGTCACCGGCGGCGAGCGCTGGGGTCCGATCCTCAACGAATTCGTCGCGATGCTGGGATTGGGCGACCGCCTGGCCGCAGTGGAGACCGTCGCGCCGACCGGCGCCGATATCGCGCGCGATCCCGATGGCTCGATCGCCCTGCTCGCCGAGGCCTGTCGCAGAACCGCCGACCGCGACGGCGCGGGCGCGGTCATCCTCGGCGGCGCCGGCCTCGCCGGCCTTGCCGCACGCGTCCAGCCCCATGTCGACATCCCCGTGCTCTGCTCGGTGGAAACCGGAACCGCCGCAGTTCTCGCGGCCCTGAAACACGCCCCCGCCAAGCCGGAAAGCGGGGATTTCGCTTTGCCGGCGGCGGTGGACAGCACCGGCCTCTCCGCCCCGCTCGCGCGCCTTCTCGCCCGACTGTGAGAGGCTTCCCTCAGCCCTTTTTCGCCAGCGAAACGCCGTTCTGCGACGCGACCCAGTCGGAAAGCATCGGCACGTAGTCGTCACCCTTGCCGGCCGCCACCGCCGAGGCGAAGACGTTCTTCACGGCATTGCCGACCGGGTTCGGCACGCCCGCCGCGTTGGCGACGCTCTCCAGATAGCGCACATCCTTCAGCGCATTGACCAGCGTGAACTTGTGCGCGTCGCGGTCCCGCTCCAGCACATATTGCATGAAGGTCTGATAGAAGCCGCAATCCATCCGGCTGCCGCGCAACACGCTGTCGAAGGTCTGCGGGGTGATGCCGATCTTCTGCGCCAGCGTCAGCGCCTCCGCATAGATCGCCGCATAACCCATCGACAGGAAGTTGTTGAGCAGCTTCATCTTATGCCCGTCGCCGACCGGGCCGAGATGCACGACCTTCTGGGCCCAAGCCTCGCAGGCCGGCCTGATGCGGGCGAAGATCTCGGGCGCCGCGCCGATCATCGCCGAAAGCTGGCCCAGCGCCGCCTGCGCCGGCGTCCCGCCCAACGGCGCATCCGCAAGATGCAGGCCCTTCGCCTCCAGTTCGGCGGCGATCCTGATCGTCGAGCCGGGATCGGAGGTCGAGCAGTCGACGATCACGGTGCCGGGTTTTGCGCCGGCGACAATGCCGTCTGGCCCATTCACGACCGCCTCGACCTGGGCCGAGCCGGTGACACAGAGGAAGATGATCGTGGCGTTCGCCGCGAGCTCCTTCGGAGTCTTCGCTTCCTTGGCCCCGGCGGCGACCAGCTCCTCCACCGGCTTGCGGTTGCGGTGGCCCATCACGGTCAGCGGGAAACCCTTGTCGACGAGATTTCGGGCCATGCCCTGGCCCATCAGACCGACACCGATGAAGCCGATCGACTCTTTGGCTGTGCTCATCTTCAATTCCTCCGGTTTATATGAGAATGACGTGGAACGTAGCGGAACGGCCGGACCCGGGGCAGGTCGCAAGGTCTTGCTTCCGCCTCCGGAGACGCGCGTCATGACGGCCAATGGCCCGCCCGAACCCAGCTCTTCCACGCAACAGGCCTCCGGGCCTGCCGCGCGCGGCCGCGTCACCCTGCAGATCCTCGCCGATCATCTCTCGGTCTCGACCGCCACGGTTTCGCTGGCGCTGCGCGGCTCGCCGCTGGTGGCAGAAACCACGCGGCTGCGCGTTCAGCAAAGCGCGCGCGAGATGGGCTACAGCTACAACCGCAGCGCCGCCTCGCTCAGGACAGACCGCACCAACATCCTCGGCGTCGGCTTCCACGACATCACCAACCCGTATTTCGCCGAATTGCTGGCGGCGATCGAGGAAACCGCCGCCGCCCATGGCCGCTCGATCCTGCTTGGCACCTATGCAGAGAATCTGGAACGGCAGGACCGCGTGCTCAACACGCTGAAGGAATACCGGCCCGACGGCATGATCATTTGCGCCGCCAGCGCCAGCACCGCCGAAACCTTCGGGCATCTGATCGCGGCCGGCGTTCCGCTCGTCCAGCTTTCGCGCGAGATCCCCGAGCTCGACCTCGATTTCGTCGGCTCGGACGACCGCCAGGGCACCTTGCTGGCGATGGAGCATCTCATCGCGCTCGGCCATCGCCGCATCGCCTTTCTCGGCGAGAACCAGAACATCTCGACCGGCCGCAACCGCTATTCCGGCTATTGCCAGTCGCTGGATCGCCACGACATGCCGCTCGATCCCGCGCTCGTCTACTCGGCGTCCGGCACGCGCGAGAACGGCCTCAAGGGCATCCACGCCGTGCTCGATGTCGACGATCCCCCGACTGCCGCCATCTGCTTCAACGACCTCACTGCCTTCGGCGCGATGCTGGGCCTGCGCCATCGCGGGCTGGAAGCTGGCGTCGATTTCTCGCTGGTCGGCTGCGACGACGTCCAGGAGGCGGCGCAATGGTATCCCGCGCTGACGACGATCAAGAACTTCCAGGAGGAGATGGGTCGCAAATCGGCGGAATTCCTGATCAGGCGCATCACTGAGCCGCATGCGCCGACGCGGCGTCTGCTGCTGACCCCCGAACTGGTGGTGCGCGGAACGACGGCGCCACCCAAGCGCTGACGACCTTCGCGCCGCTCTCAACGTCACGCTCGGCCGGTTGTCGAACAAAACGGGCGCAGCCGCTATGCTCCTGCGATCATGAAGGGCGCAAATGCTCACGGATCATTGGCGGGCTTGGCGTTGAGTGCGCGATAGGCCCGTACCACCTGTGAATCGTCGCGCGCGCCATGGCCCAGTCCCGATGCCGCCAGGAACATCTGGTGGGCGGCCGCGGCCAGGGGCAGCGCGGTCTTGGCCGCGCGCCCGGCATCGAGCACGATGCTGAGATCCTTGACGAAGATATCGACCGCGCTCGCCACCATCGGGTCGGGCTCGTGCATGCGCGGCCCGCGATCCCTCAGCATCCAGCTCGACGCAGCCGAGCCGCCCATGATCTCGAACAGCAGGCGGCCATCGATGCCGGCCTTCTCGGCCAGAGACAAGGCTTCGGCGGCGACTGCGATGTGAACGCCGCAGAGCAGCTGGTTCACCGTCTTCACCGTGGCGCCCTGCCCCGGTTTCTCGCCGACATGGAAGACCTTGTCGCCCAGAGCCTCCAGCACCGGGCGAACGAGGGCAAAGCTATCGGCCGGCGTGCCGACCATGATCGACAGCGTCGCCCCGCGCGCTCCGGTGACGCCACCCGAGACGGGCGCATCGACGAAATGGCGGCCGGACGCCGTGACCTCGGCGGCCATGGCCTCGACCTCGCCGGGTGGGCACGTCGCCATCAGGATGACGCTGGCGCCCGGCGCGAGCGCCGCCAGTGCGCCGGCCTCGAACAGCACTGCGCGCGCCTGGGCCGCATTGACCACCATCAGGACGAGCGCATCCGCGCCTTCTGCGGCAGCGCCGGCGCTTGCCGCCGCATGGCCGCCCGCAGCGACAAGCGCGTCGCGCGCGGATTCGCGCATGTCGAACCCGGTGACGCGGAACTGCCGCTTGACGAGGTTCTCGGCCATCGGCGCCCCCATGGCACCGAGTCCGACGAAGGCGATGGAGGTGGAGGTGGAGGTGGAGGTCATTCAGTGAAGCTCTTTTGACTCCACCGTCATCCCGGACAAGCCGCGTAGCGGCGCCGATCCGGAATCCATCGTAGAGTTCAGCGCCCCATGATGGATCCCGGAGCTTCGCTTCGCTGCGTCCGGGATGACGGCGCGGGTGGAACGAAAGGCAAGGTTAGCCCGAAACAGTTACTCCTTCACCGCCCCGGTCATTGCCGACACATAGTGCTCGACGAAGAAGGCGTAGAGGATCACCAGCGGCAGC
The DNA here is from genome assembly GCF_900108245.1 of Allobosea lathyri. GTDB lineage: Bacteria > Pseudomonadota > Alphaproteobacteria > Rhizobiales > Beijerinckiaceae > Allobosea > Allobosea lathyri. Next base: position 127,332 of record NZ_FNUY01000012.1, on the reverse strand, counting down.
GATCCCGCCAGCGCGCCGGCCATCAGCGAGCCCCAGCGATAGATGTCGCCGTCGACGAACTCGTTGACGATCGCGACCGGCACCGTCTTGTTTTGCGTCGATGACAGGAAGGTCAGCGCGTAGATGAACTCGTTCCAGCACAGCGTGAACGAGAAGATGAATGCCGAGATCAGGCCGGGAACCGCCAGTGGCAGGATGATCTTGGTCAGGATCTGCCAGCGGCTGGCGCCGTCGATCAGGGCGCATTCCTCGAGCTCGTAGGGAATGGTCTTGAAGTAGCCCATCAGCAGCCAGGTCGAGAACGGGATCAGGATCGTCGGATAGACCAGGATCAGCGCCAGCGGGGTATCGAACAGGCCGACCTTGTAGATCACCGTCGCCAGCGGAATGAACAGGATCGAAGGCGGCACCAGATAGGCCAGGAAGATCAGCGCGCCGACCGTAACCGCCCCCTTGAAGCGCAGGCGCACGATCGCATAGGCGGCGAGCACGCTGGCCACGAGCGAGATGAAGGTGGCGCAGCTCGCGATGAACATCGTGTTCCAGAGCCAGCGTGGGTAGTCGCTCTCGAACAGCAGCTTGTGGATGTGCTTGAAGGTCGGCGTCCACGTCCAGAACGGATTGACCCGCTCCATGTCGATCAGCTGCTCGTCGGGCTTAACCGCGGTCAAAGCCATCCAGTAGAATGGAAACAGCAGCACGATCAGGATCAGGAGCAGCGGAATATAGGTCGTGACGACACGCCTTGGCAGCGTCTCGAGATAGGCCATGCCCTCGCTGTGGTCCTGCGTGGCAACGCGGCCGCGATCGATCTGTCCGGCGTCGATGCTACTCATTGCTGCCACCCTGCTGCCATTTACGCGTCTGGAGCCCGTACCAGGCGATGCCGATGGCCGCGAGCAGGAAGGGAATCATCGCCGTCGAGATCGCCGCGCCTTCGCCGAGCTGCCCCGCGATGATCGCGCGCTGATAGGACAGCGTCGCCATCAGATGGGTCGCGTTGACCGGGCCACCCCGCGTCAGCGCCCAGATCAGCTGGAAGTCGGTGAAGGTGAACAGCACCGAGAAGGTCATCACCACCGCGATGATCGGCGTCAGCAGCGGATAGGTGATGTGCCGGAAGCGCTGCCAGGGCGTGGCGCCGTCGAGCGTCGCCGCCTCGTAGAGCGATGGCGAGACGGTTTGCAGCCCGGCAAGCAGCGTGATCGCGATGAAAGGCACGCCGCGCCAGACATTGGCGAAGATCGTCGACCAGCGCGCATTCCAGGGATCGCCGAGGAAATTGATGTTGTGGTCGATCCAGCCGAGCCGGCGCAGCGACCAGGAGATGATCGAGAACTGCGAATCGTAGATCCACCAGAAGGCGATGGCCGAGAGCACGGTCGGCACGATGAAGGGGATCAGCACCGCAGCCCGGATCAGCGCCTTGCATGGCAAGTGCTTGTTCAGCAGCAAGGCGAGGTAAAGCCCGATGACGAACTTCGCGATGCTGGCCACCACCGTATAGAGCAGGGTGTTGAAGACCGACATCCAGAAGACGCTGTCGCCTCCCAGCCATTCATAGTTCTCGAGCCCGATGAACTCACCGGCGCGGCCGATCTTGGTGTCGGTGAAGGAGAGCCAGACGCCGAGGAACAGCGGATAGGCGAGGAACAGGAGCAGGATGCCGGCAGCCGGCATCATGTACCAGAATCCGAGCCAGTTGCGGTTGCCGCGGAGCTTCTGCCAGGCCGAGCGTTCGCTCCTGGTTTTCGTCAGGCTCGCCGGCATCTCGATTGCTGAATTGGCCATCGCGGTTCCGGTTTCAGTCGTGAGACATATCCGGCCTTACGCCGGATTGCGGTTTGAAGCGCGCTTGGAAGCGAGGGGCGGCCCGTCGAAACGGGCCGCCCCCGCATTCGTTGCATCAACGGTAGATGCGCTTGGCCTGCCGTTCGGCGCCCGCGATCGCACCCTTGATGTCTTCGCGGCCCGTGGCGTAGTTCGCGAACATGTCGACCACGATGAAGTCGGCGATTGCCGAAGCCGCCTTCTCGCCCAGCGTACCCAGGCCCGCAGGCGTCAGCGTGCGCTTGGCGACGTCGCGGAACGGGGTTGTCTTGGGATCGGCAGTCCAGACCGGATTCTTGTCGTATTCGGCCAGGAAGTGCGACAGGTAGCCCTGCGCCGCGCCGATCCATGGGTTGAACTGCGGAGCGTCCAGCATGAAGGCGATGAACGCCTTGCAGGTGTTGGGCACCTTGGTGAACTGGAAGGCCAGCATCGTGAAGGGCAGATGCAGTTCGGTCGGCTTGCCCGCCGGCCCGATCGGCATGTAGGCGTGGTCCATATCGGCCGCCATATCGGGCTTTTCCTTCTTGGCCGCGACATAGACTGAGATGCCGTTGACGGTCGTATGCAGCTCGCCGGCGAGGAAGGCCTTGTTGTTCGAGGAATCGTTCCACGAGGCCGTGCCGGGAATGAAGGTCTCGTAGAGCGCCTTGCCGTATTCCAGCGCCTTGGCGGTCTCGGGCGAGTTGATGATGACCTTGTCGTTCTTGTCGACGAGGTTGCCGCCATGGCTCCAGAGCAGCCAGTGCAGCCAGGTGTTGGCGTCGCCAGAGGCGTGGCCGAAGGCCATGCCCGCCGGGGTATTGTTCGCCTTCAGCGCCTTGCAGAGCTCGAGGAAACCGGCAGTGTCCTTCGGGAATTCCTTGAAGCCGGCCTTGTTGATCGAGGATATCCGATAGTTCACGAGGCCGCCGCTCGCGGCGATCGGGATGCCGATCCACTTGTTGCCGAGCTTGCCGTAAGCGTCCGCTGACGGGAACCAGCCGCCATGCTTCTCGCCGAGATATTTCGAGACATCGGAGAGGTCGAGGCACTTCTGCGGAAACAGATGCGGCAGCGAGTAGAGGCCCCAGACCAGATCGAGTCCCTGCCCGGTATTGGCGACCACCGAAGCCTTGGGCTGCAGATCATCGTAGGATTCGTTGGTGACGGTGATCTTGGCGCCGGTCGCAGCCTCGAAAGCGGCGACGAGCTTCATGAACTCGACGTCCTCGGCCTCGACGAAGCGCTTCCAGCGCATCAGGTTGAGCTTGGCATTCGGCTCCACCTTGAAAGGCGAGGCCTGCGCCCAGGCCTTGGCGTAGTCGAGCAGGTTCGTGCCGGCGCCGAGGCCCAGCGCCGCGCCGCCCTTGATCAGCGATCTGCGATCGAAGTTCATGTGTGTCCTCCCTGGGATGTTGGTTCGGCCGCTCTTTTCGGCAGCCTTGAACCGGATTGTCCGGTTTTGGTGTGGACCCGCCCCCATCGGACATGGATGGGAGCCGGCTTGATCTCGTGTCTCGTCTCTCCCGATCAGGCTTCGGCGCGTTGCGCAGGCCTGCGGACCGCTCAGTCGATCCGCTTGCCCGTGGCCGCGTCGAAGAGATGCGTCACATGGATATCGGGCGTGATGGTGATCGTCTCGCCGGGCTTGGCGGTGATGCGCTCGCGAAAGACGCAGGTCAGGCTCTGGCCGCCGCAGCGGACGATGACCTGGGTCTCCGAGCCCATCGGCTCGATGACCACGACCTCGGCCTTCAGGCCGTTGGGATTGAGCTGGATATGCTCGGGCCGGATGCCGAACACCGCCGCCTTGCCGTTGGAATCGGCCGGATGCTGGCCGATTGGCCAGACCACGCCACCTTCGGTCTCGAACCCTGCAGCCGTGATCGTGCCCTTGAGCAGGTTCATCGAGGGCGAGCCGATGAAAGCCGCCACGAACAGGTTGTTGGGGCGATCGTAGAGGTCGAGCGGCGCGCCCATCTGCTCGACGATGCCGTCATGCATCACCACGATCTTGTCGGCCATGGTCATGGCCTCGATCTGGTCGTGGGTCACGTAAACCGTCGTCGTCTTCAGACGCTGGTGCAGCTCCTTGATCTCGGTGCGCATCTGCACGCGCAGCTTGGCGTCGAGGTTGGAGAGCGGCTCGTCGAACAGGAAGACCTGCGGATCGCGCACGATGGCGCGGCCCATCGCGACGCGCTGGCGCTGGCCGCCCGAAAGCTGGCGCGGAAAGCGGTCGAGCAGCTTGTCGAGGCCAAGGATGCCGGCCGCTTTGTTGACGCGCTCGTCGATCTCGGCCTTGGGCGCCTTCCGCAGCTTCATCGAGAAGGCCATGTTGTCGGCCACGGTCATGTGCGGATAGAGCGCATAGTTCTGGAACACCATCGCGATGTCGCGCTCTTTGGGCGGCACGTCGTTGACGACGCGCGGGCCGATCCGGATCTCGCCACCGGAGATGTTCTCCAGCCCCGCGATCATCCGCAGAAGCGTCGACTTCCCGCAGCCGGACGGACCGACCAGGATGACGAATTCACCGTCGTTGATATCGATGTCGACGCCGTGGATGACCTGCGTCGAGCCATAGGCCTTGCGCACGTCGGCAATCTGGACTGAGGCCATCTGGAGCCTTCCCTTGGACTTCTGTTTCCCCGAGGACGCGGTAGCCCTCCCTTGGGGAGTGATTCCACATCAGCATTATCGGCTTCTTGTGACCGATCGATGCAAACGGCCGCAGATCAGGCTTGGCCTGTTGCGTCCGGTATCATCTGCGATAAAGTCATACGATACGAGCAGGCGTGTCAAGCGCCGCGGCGATGGCGAACATGGCGCATTTTTCCGCCGCACGCTTCGCGAAATCCAGGGGGGCGGCAAACAATGCGGGTGCGCGACTATTCGCGGCCGACGACCTTGAATCCCGACCGTTTGTTCGGTCAGGTCGCGCAGAAACTCGCTGTCGCCATCATCACCGGCGCCGTGAAGGCCGGAGAACTTCTGCCCAACGAGGACGATCTGCGGTCGGAGATTTCCGTCTCCCGCACAGCCTATCGCGAGGCCGTAAAGATCCTGACCGCCAAGGGCCTGGTCGAGGCTCGGCCCAAGAGCGGAACCCGCGCCGCCCCTCGCGACAGCTGGAACCTGCTCGACCCCGATGTGCTCTCCTGGCATTTCGAGGCCGACCCGAACGAGAAATTCATCCGCGATCTCTTTGAGTTGCGTCATTTCGTCGAGCCGAGCGCAGCCCGGCTGGCGGCCCTGCGCCGTACCCCCGCCGACATCGCCCGGATCGAGGCCGCCTTTCGCGGCATGACCGAAAACCCGCCCTATGCCGACACGACGATCCGGGCCGACCTCGCCTTCCACGAGGCCATCTTCGCGGCCGCGCAGAACTCGACGCTGCAATGCCTCGCCAGCGTGGTGACGGCGACGATCCAGTGGACCCTGCTGCTGAAATCGGTCGACGACCGCGACTTCTTCGTCGCGTCGCTGGTCGACCACGAACACATCCTGAATGCCATCATCCAGCGCGACGGAGATCTCGCGGCAGCGCGGATGGCCGGACTCGTCATCGACAGCCTGAACGCCACGCTCACCTTCCTGGGCGACGCGGTCACGCTGGCCAACCTGAAAATAGCGAAAATAAAGCATACTAAATAAACGCCGCAGGTGCTTTTCGAGCAGCGCGAAGCGTGTTGAGATGCCGGCCATGCTGCGCAAGGGAGTGTGCGACCCTCGGCTTGGCCTTCATACTCGTTATTTAATCGATTCATAAAGACCGAATCAAGCAGCCCACATCCAGCTTACGGAAGCATCTTCATGACACGGCCCAACGCCACCGAGATCATCATGACCGGCCCGCTGATGCCCTATGCGGCCGACCAGCTGAAGGCGCGTTTCACCGTCCACGAGCTCTGGAAGGCCGATGACCGCGCAGCGCTGCTACGCGAGGTCGCCGACCGCGTGCGCGGCATTGCCGGCGGCGGCGGCCACATGAGGACCGATGGCGCGCTGTTCGACGCGCTGCCTAAGCTCGAGATGATCGCCAATTTCGGTGTCGGCTACGACAATGTCGACGCGGCGGAGGCCGGCAAGCGCGGCATCGTGGTGTCCAACACCCCCGATGTACTCTCCGACGAGGTCGCCGACCTGACGATCGGCCTGCTGCTCGCGACGATCAGGCAATTGCCGCAGGTCGATCGCTATCTGCGCGAAGGCAAGTGGCTGAAGGGCGCCTATCCGCTGACGACATCGCTGCGCAAGCGCAAGGTCGGCATCGTCGGTCTGGGCCGCATCGGCAAAGCCGTCGCGCACCGGCTGGAGGCCTTCGGCGTCCCGATCGCCTATCACGGCCGCTCGCGCCAGGCGGACGTGCCCTATCGCTACTATCCCTCGCTCGTCGAGATGGCTGCCGACGTCGATACGCTGGTCTCCGTCGCGCCCGGCGGCGCCTCGACCCATCACATGATCAATGCCGAGGTGTTCAAGGCGCTCGGCCCCAACGGCATTGTCGTCAATGTCGGCCGCGGCACGGTCATCGACGAACAGGCGCTGATCGAGGCGCTCAAGAGCAAGACCATTCTCTCGGCCGGTCTCGACGTCTTCGAGGACGAACCGCGCGTGCCCGCCGAACTGATCGCGCTGGATCATGTCGTGCTGTTGCCCCATGTCGGCTCTGCCTCGGTCCACACCCGCGAACAGATGGGTCAGCTTCTGGTCGACAACCTGTTTTCGTGGTTCGATGGCAAGGGCCCGCTGACCCCTGTGCCCGAGACACCATGGACGAAAGCCTGAGCCGCAGCATGCTCCGCCACTTAGGTCTCCTCCTGCCGCTGGTCGCGGCAGGCTGTGGATTGTGGTTCGCCCCCGCCGGGGCGCAGACGGCTCCGCCACCGCGCGGGGCCGACAAGGCTCCCGATGCGATCCGCCCGCTGCTCGGCGCCTGGGAGCTCGAACAGGTCGGTGCATCGCGCAGCTGCACCGTCACCCTTGGCGTCGAGGAAACGCCGCAGGGTCGCCAGGTCCGCTTTCCCGCGACCTGCCGGCGCGCATTGCCTGTTCTGTCGGACGTCCAGACCTGGAACATCTCCCCCAATGGCAGGCCGCAATTGCGCGATGCCGCCGGCAAGGTGGTGATCGCCTTCGACGAGCGGACGCCCGACGCCGGCTTTCAGGGCAAGGGAACGGATGGCAAGCAATACGCGCTCGCCTCGAAAGACCACCCCCGCAGCGCCAGGCGCCCAACCCAGAACACGGCCGAGCGGACCGCCACGGCCGCGCAGCGCCCCACGACCGTAGATCCAGCCAGCGCTCCGGCACCGGACACGCTGCCCGGCCGCTACGCCGTGATGCGGCAGCAGAACCGCGAAGCCTGCCGCATCACGCTCAGCGCCACCCCGGTCTCGGCCGACGGCCGCGCACCGGCGGCTTTCGAAGGAACCTGCCAGGATACCGGGCTGACGATCTTCGATCCCGTGGGCTGGCGCTATTCCGGCGGCAGGCTGACGCTGGTCGCCCGCAAGGGCCACGGCGTCGATCTCGTCTTCGAGAACAGCCAATGGCGCAGGGACCCTGCCGTCGGCGCGCCGCTATTGCTGCGCAAGCTCGCACCGTAGAACTCGGCATTGCGAGCACAAGCGAAGCAATCCAGGGCGGCAGCGCTCCACGTCCCCTGGATTGCTTCGTCGCTTGCGCTCCTCGCAATGACGGGGTGGCGCGCTACTCCGCCGCGGTCAACACGCCACGCCGGATCTGGTCCTCTTCGATCGATTCGAACAGCGCCCGGAAATTGCCTTCGCCGAAGCCATCATCGCCCTTGCGCTGGATGAACTCGAAGAAGATCGGCCCGACCACGGTCCCGGAGAATATCTGCAGCAGGACCTTGCTCATCCGGCCTTCCTTGGACCCGAGCGCCACCGCCCCTTCGCCATCGATCAGGATGCCATTGGCCTTCAGCCGGTCGACCGGCTCGCCATGCCCTGGCACGCGGGCATCGATCTTCTCGTAATAGGTCGCGGGCGGCGCCGGCATGAAGGGCAACTGGTTGCGACGCAATTGCTCGACAGTGGCGTAGATGTCGTGCGCGCCCATCGCGACATGCTGGATGCCCTCGCCCTTATACTGGCGCAGGTACTCCTCGATCTGGCTCTTGTCGTCGAGCGACTCGTTGATCGGAATGCGGATCTTGCCGCAGGGCGAGGTCAAAGCGCGCGAGATCAGCCCGGTCAGCTTGCCCTCGATATTGAAGAAGCGGATCTCGCGGAAATTGAACAGCTTGCCATACCAGTCGGCCCAATGGTTCATCCGACCGCGCTGGACGTTATGCGTGAGGTGATCGAGATAGTAGAGTCCTGCCTGCTCGGGATGCGGGTCCGCCTCGGCGATCCACTCGAAATCGACGTCCCAGATCGAGCCCTTCTCGCCATAGCGATCGACGAAATAAAGGATCGAACCGCCAATGCCCTTCACAGCGGGGATGGTGAGCTCGCCGGGACCGACCTTGCTTTCATAAGGCTCCGCACCGACCGACACGGCGCGCGCGAAGGCCTGCTTCGCATCGACAACGCGAAAGGCCATGGCGCAGGCGCAGGGGCCGTGCTCTGACGCGAAACCTTGCGCGAAAGAGTTCGGCTCGGCGTTCACGACGAAGTTGATGTCGCCCTGTCGATATAGCGTGACCTGCTTCGAGCGGTGCCGGGCGACCGGCGTGAACCCCATCGTCTCGAACAGAGCGCCAAGCTTTTCCGGCTCCGGATGAGCGTATTCGACGAATTCGAAGCCATCGGTGCCCATCGGATTGGCGTCCGAAATGGCCGGCGGAGCGGCATCGTGCGGAAACGGACCCATAAGAGCTCTCCTCTTGTTCGCTCGTGTCATGTTCGCGCGCCGACGAGGCAAAGAGCTTGCAAAATTGTGAGAATGACGGTCAATTTTGCACAGACTGAGCACTTCGGCTTAAATGATGCACGGTATGACCAATCTCGACGCCTTCGACTGGCGCCTGCTCGATGCTCTCCAGCAGGACGCCTCGCTGACGAACGGAGCTCTCGCCGACAAGGTCGGGCTATCCGCGAGCCAGGTCTCACGGCGGCGGCAACGTCTGGAGCAGGACGGCGCGATCCGCGGCTATCGTGCCGTGATCGAACCCTCGGCCGTCGGGCTCGGCGTCATCGTCTTCATCCATGTCGCGCTCGACACGCACTCCCGCGACAATGCGCGGCGCTTTCGCGATCTCGTGCGGTTGACGCCCGCGATCCTGGAGGCGCATGCGCTGACCGGCGAGGCAGATTACCTGCTCAAGGTGGCTGTCGGAGACCTCAAGGAGCTGTCTCGCCTCGTCAACGAAATCTTGATGCCGCATGAGAGCGTGGCGCGCGTGCGCTCGGAGATTGCGCTGGAGACGCTGAAGGAACCGGGCCTGCTGCCGCTGCCAATGGCCTAGGTCCGGTGTTATAAAACCGCAGCCCTGCCGTGCTGTTTTGCATGATCCCTCTGGCGATTGTGCATTGCGGTACCTAACTCCGCCGCAGGGTGGCTATGCCGCGACTGAAAGGAAAACCTATGTTCAACGCCAAATCGCTGCTCGATGCCCTGATCAGTGCAGGTAGCCAGGCCGGATCGCAGGCAGGGCAGCCGGGCGGTCTCGGCGGCATGCTGGGCGGGCTCGCCGAGCAGGTCCAGAAGGCCGGCGGCGCAGGCGGTCTGGCCGGGATGGCCGGCCAGATTTTCGGTCAGGCCACGCAGGGCGTCGGCGACGCCGCGCGCCAGACCGGCGTGCAGCAGACGGCGACCGACGCCTTCGGCAAGGTCGCGGGTGGCCGTTCGCCGCAGGACATTCTCGAACAGGCCAAGGGCATGTTCAACAGCAATCCCGCCATGGCCACCGCAGTGCTGGGCGGCCTCGGGGCTCTGGTTTTCGGCACCTCGGCCGGCCGCTCCGTCGCCGGTTCGGCGGCCAAGCTCGGTGGTCTCGCGCTGATCGGCGGCCTCGCCTACAAGGCCTACCAGAACCATCAGGCCGGCAAGCCCCTGCTCGACAGCCAGCAGCAGGCCATCCTGCCTGCCCCCGCCGGCACCGGCTTCGAGCCGGCAGCCGCGACGGAAGCCACTGCGCTGGTCTTCATTCGCGCGATGATCGCAGCGGCCGCCGCCGATGGCACCATCGACCCCGACGAGCGCAACACGATTCTCGGCGGGCTTCGCGAAGCGGGCTTCGATCCCGAGGCGAATGAGTGGCTGGCCAACGAGATGGCCAACCCGGCCTCGGTCGACACGCTGGTCGAAGCGGCTGAATCGCCGGAGCTGGCCGCGCAGATCTATACGGCCGCCCGGATCGCCATCAATCCCGACAAGCCGGCGGAGAAGGACTTCCTTGCAGGGCTCGCAGGCGCGCTTGGCCTCGATGCCGAACTCGTCGCCAATATCGACGCCGCCGCAAGCTCCGCCAAGGCCTGATCGGGCCTGAAGCCTTCTATGACGGCCTGCAGCCATGTGCTGCAGGCCGTGACGACCAGGCTCCTGTCTCTGCGAAAGCATCGCGGCCGATGGGATCGCGATCTGATCTCTCGCGCTTCCGCACGCCTGCCGGCAAACTGCCGCATGCCGCACCCAGAACGATCCCGCCTCATCGCGATGAGCGTGAAACCGGGCCAAATGCCCTGCCTAGCGGCCGGATTTGCCGCGCCGCGCCCAGGATTGCGGCAGGCTGCTGTTAATCATGGCAGCCGATTGGGCGCCCGAAAAAGCCCCTTATCCACCCGTGCTTAGGATTTGTCGGCCAGAAACGCAGCCGCAAGAGCGATCTGCTGTCTGTTGCCGCGCGCATGGGTGAAGCGAGCTCTGCCCGGGAAACGGAACTTCGTAGGGAAAACGAGAGCCGCTATGTCTTTGACCGCGATGATCAGAGCGATGCGGCCGCATCATTGGCTCAAGAACGGCCTCGTCTTCATCCCCATCCTGCTCAACCACGATGTCTTCGATATCGCCGCGATCCAGCACGGCATCGTCGCCTTCATCTCGTTCAGCCTGATCGCATCCTCCATCTACCTCCTCAACGACATCCTCGATGTCGAGGCGGACAGGCGCCATCCGACGAAATGCAAGCGGCCGCTGGCAGCGGGCGAGATCACCGAAAGGCAGGCCTATATGGCCATGCCGCTGCTGCTGCTCACCGCCTTCGCCCTCGCCTTCCTCGTGCCCGAGCCCAGGCTCTTCCTGCTGGCGCTCACGGCCTATCTCGCTTTGGCCCTGGCCTATCTCTTCGTCCTCAAGCGCAAGCTGCTTGTCGACGTGCTCGCTCTGGCCGCCCTGCATACCCTGCGAATTCTCGCCGGCAACGCGGCCGCCGCAATCCCCCTGTCGTCCTGGCTGCTCGCTTTCTCGATGTTCCTGTTCCTCAGCCTTGCCCTGGTGAAGCGTTATGCCGAATTGCGCATCACCCAGGACCAGTCGGGCCTGAAGAAGGCCGGGCGCGGCTACCATGCCGAAGATATCGAGGCCCTGTCCCAGCTCGGCATGGCCTCCGGCTGCACCTGCGCGCTGATCATGGCGCTCTATGTCGACAGCGCCGCAGTGAAGCAGCTTTATCGACATCCGGAGCTGATCTGGCTGGTCTGCCCTATCATCCTCTACCAGATGGCGCGAATCTGGTTCCTGGCCCGGCGCGGACAGTTGCCCGACGATCCGCTCGTCTTCATGATCCGCGACTGGCGCAGCCAGGTCACCGGCGCAACCGTGCTGGCGATCATGGTCGCGGCGACCGTCCTGCCGTGAGCACCCCGCCCGATATCCGCTCCTGGGGTGGGCTGTCGGCGCGGGACAGCGAGTTCGTCGAACCCGAGGACTGGATCGCGGCCCCATCCCGACATCGCCGCCCGGCACTGCCCTTCGGCAATGGGCGCTCCTATGGCGATTCCTGCCTGAACGATGGCGGCACCCTGATCATGGGGCGCGAGCTCCACCGCATTCTGGCGTTCGACCGCGAAAGCGGGCTCATCACTTGCGAGGCCGGCGTCCTTCTCGACACGCTGCTGAAGCTCGTCGTTCCCGCCGGCTGGTTTCCCCCCGTGACGCCCGGCACCTGCTTCGTGACCATCGGCGGGGCTCTTGCCAATGACGTCCATGGCAAGAACCACCATCGCGCCGGCACCTTCGGCCGCCATGTCCGGGCTTTCGAGCTCGTACGCTCGGATGGCAGCCGCCTGACCTGCGCGCCCGACATGAACGGCGAGCTGTTCGCAGCCACCATCGGGGGCTTTGGCCTGACCGGGCTGATCACGCAGGTGACGCTGCAATTGATGCCGGTCGCCTCGGCCGAGATGCGGCAGGAGACGCTGCATTTCGACGGGCTGGACTGCTTCTTCGCGATCGCCGAAGAATCGGATGCGACGCATGACTACACCGTCGCCTGGATCGACTCGCTCGCCAGCGGCGCGAATTTCGGCCGCGGCGTGTTTTTCCGGGCAAATCATGCGCCGGCTTCGGATGCGCCGCAGCCACGCGCCAGGCGCAGCCTGCCCTTCCCGCTCAAGCCGCCGATCCCGCTGATCAACGGGCTGACCCTGCGCGTCTTCAACCTGCTTTACCGGAACGCACAGCCACGGTCGCCGGAGCCGCGACGCATCCCCTATCGCCCGTTTTTCTACCCGCTGGACCGCGTCAACGACTGGAACCGCGCCTACGGGCCGGGCGGCCTGCGCCAATTCCAATGTGCCATCCCCATGATCCACGCCCGCACCGCAGTGGAGGAGATGCTGAGGCGCACGCTGGCGGCCGGCGAAGCCTCCTTCCTGACCGTCCTGAAGATCTTCGGCGACGTTCCCTCGCCCGGCATGATGTCGTTCCCGATTGCCGGGGCGACCCTGACGCTCGATTTTCCCAATCGCGGCGCGCGCACGGCAGCCCTGCTCGACGAACTCGACCGCATTGCGATCACGGCGGGCGGACGTGTGAACCCCTACAAGGACGCCCGCATGTCGCCGGCAACCTTCGAGGCCTCGTTTCCGCATTGGCGCGACTTCGCTGGCCATATCGACCCGGGATTCTCGTCGGGCTTCTGGCGGCGCGTGACAGCTGGCTGAGGGCCTTTGGCGGTAGGCAGCCGCTCATCCGCGGCCGGTACCATCACCCGCACCGTCATCCCGGACAAGCCGCGTAAGCGGCGCCGATCCGGGATCGATCGTAGAGCGCAGTTTCCTCCGATGGATCCCGGATCTCCGCTTCGCTGCGTCCGGGATGACGACGCGTATTTAAAGATGGGGCGCCAAAAAAATCTTCGCCTCGCTTTGAACCTACCCGCCGCCGGCCGCGACCAATGGTCATGGAGGGCGAATGGTTCGCCCCCGAACGAACCTCGGGAGACAGGACGATGACCAGCTTCAGGAAGACCGCCGCCGCCACGCTCGCCGCGCTCACCCTCGCCACCGCCGTTCTGGCGACGGCTGGCGGTGCCGAAGCCCGCCCGCGTTATCGTCATGGCTGGGGCGTCGGCGCCGGCATCGTCGGAGCCCTCGCCGTCGGTGGCCTGCTCGCCGCATCCGCAGGCAATGCCTATGCGGCGCCGGCCTATGATGACGATGAGCCCGTGCGCCGCTGCGACATGGTCGAGCGTGTCAACCGCTTCGGCGAAGTCGTCGGCTACCGCAAGGTCTGCTCGCTCTACTGAGTGACCCTCACCGCAAGAACCTGCCTCGTTCCGAGCCGGCCCGTTGCGCAAGCAACGGGCCGGGCGGCGTTCAGGGGCCGGCCGACGGCCTCACACCCGCGCCTGATGCACGGCCTCCAGCCGCCAGCCCTCGGGATCGACGATGAAAGCGGCATAGTAGTTCGACCCATAATGCAGCCTGAGCCCGGGCGCGCCGTTGTCGCTGCCGCCAACATTGAGAGCGGCTGCGTGAAAGGCATCGACCGCCTCTCTCGATGGCGCGTCGAAGGCGAGATGGAAACCGGGTCCAGCAGGCGCGGCGTCGGGCCTGCGCTTCAACGCGAGCACATCACCGCCGCCGGGCTTGCCGTAGCCCGCTGCATCAGCGTCGCTCCAGACGCGGACCAATCCGAGCGGGGCAAGCGCAGCGTCGTAGAACGCGATCGCCGCAGCGAGATCGCGGACGCCGAAAGAGAGGTGACCGAGCATGAAGCGCTTCCCGTTTGGGAGATCATCTCCCGTGATCTTGTCAGACGATGTCAGGGCGCGCGCAAAAGAAAAGGGCCGGCGAACCGGCCCTTCCCGACAACGGCACAGGCAGCGGGGGCTCAGCCCTTGGCCACTGCAACCTTGCGCAGATAGTCCGTCACGATCTTCGTGATGCCGCGCCCAAGCAGGTCGTCGAGCGCATCGATGAAGGTGTCGCAATCCTCGCGCGTCGCGATCAGCGGCGGCTCGAGGCGGATGACGTTGCGATTATACTCGGTGAAGGCGACGAGCACGTCGTAATCCTTCAGCAGGAGCGCGCCGATGAAGCCGCAGAGCGAACCCTTCAGCTTGTCGTCGAGCAGCGCGACCATGTGCTTCAGCCCGAACGGCAAGGTCTCGCTGATATCGTTGAACTCGACGCCGATCATCAGGCCGCGCCCGCGGATTTCCTTGAGCAGGCTCGGATATTTGGCACGCAGGCCGTTCAGTCGCTCGATCAGGTAGTCGCCCTGGCGCTGGGCGTTGCCCATGAGGTCTTCCTCATAGAGCACGTTCAGCCCCTCGATGGCCGAGATGCAGGCCTCGCCCATGCCGCCGAACGTCGCCTGCGCGTGGATCAGCGCGGTCTTCGGCTTGCCATAGGCCTTCATATAGAGCTCGCGGCGGGCGATCATCGCGCCCATCGCAGCCTTTGAACCACCGAGCGCCTTGGCCAGCGCCGTGACGTCGGGCACCACGCCGTCGCGCTCGAAGGCAAAGAACTGGCCGGTGCGGCCGAGCCCGCACTGGACCTCATCGGCGACCCAGAGCACGTCATGCTTGTCGCAGAGCACGCGCAATTCGCGCCAGAAGCCGAGTGGCGCCTCGACGATGCCGCCGCCGCCCTGAATCGTCTCCATCACGACGATGCCGATCGACTTGTCGCTCTCCAGCGCCTGTCGGATGGCCTCGATATCGCCGAAGGGCACCTTGACCCGGTTGTCGACCAGCTTGAACTGCGACTGGTAAAGGCTGGAATCGGTGACCGAGAGCACGCCCTTGGTCTTGCCGTGGAACGAGTTTGCAGCGTGCAGGATCTTCGAGCGCGCCGGCCCCTGGGCCTGCTCGGCAACCTTCAGCGCCGCTTCCATCGCCTCGGAGCCGGTCGAGCCCAGAAAGACCATGTCGAGATCGCCGGGCGAGATCGCCGCGAGATTGGCCGCAAGCGCGGAGGCATATTGCGACATGAACGCCATGCAGATCTCATGGCGGTTCTCGTCCTGGAATTTCTGCCGGGCCGCGATGATGCGCGGGTGGTTGTGGCCGAAGGCGACCGAGCAGAAGCCCCCGAAGAAATCGAGGATCTTGCGGCCGTCCTTGGTGATGTAATGCATGCCTTCGGCGCGATCGACGAGGATCTTGTCGAAGCCGAGCAGCTTGAGGAAATGCACCTGGCCCGGATTGATATGGGCGGTGAACAGGTCCTTCACCGTGTTGACGTCGAGGTTCTTGGCATCCTCGACGCTGTAGAGTTTGGGACGCGCGGGTGCGTTCGTCATAGCGGCGTCTTCATTCTTGAAAGCGGGCATGCTCATGCTGCGAGGCTCCTCTGGCTCTGCTGATGGGCATCGAGGCCCTTGCGGTATTCGGTGTAGGCGGCGAGCAGCATGTCCTCGTCGCGGTGCATCGGCTTCCAGCCGAGTTCGCGCTTGGCTTTGCTGGTGTCGAGAATGCAGATCTCGTCGGCGATCATGTACTGCTCGGGGTCCATGATCGGCAGGTTCACCGCATCGAGCGCGTTCAGCGTCAGCTTGACCAGCGCGGCCGGCGTCGGCAGCAGGATCGATTTCGAGCCGGCATGCTTGATCAGGTCGCCAAGCAGCTTCCTAACCGGCGGCGGGTCATCCGAACCAAGATTATAGGCGCTGTTGGGGAAATCAGCCTTCCAGGCGGCGACGCAGGCGCTGGCGCAGTCGAACACCGAGATGAACTGATAGGGGTTTTTGCCCGAACCGATCATCGGAACCGGCAGGTTCATGTCGATCAGCTTGAACAGCTTGACGAGAATGCCCAGACGGCCCGGCCCGATGATCAGGCGCGGCCGGAAGATCGGGATCTGGAAGCCCTTGTCACGATAGGTCTGGGCCAGCGTCTCCGTCGCAAGCTTGCTCTCGCCATATTCGCCGAGCGGCTTTGCCGGGTGGGTCTCATCCTGCGGCACGGTCACGGAATGGCCGTAGATCATGTCGGTGGTGAAATGGACCAGCTTGTTGGCCCCTCGCTTCTCCATCCAGGCCAGGATATTGGCCGTGCCGTGATAGTTCACCGGCCAGAAGAACGCGTGCCGCTCCGCCCGCGTCACGATGGGCGAGAGCATCTTGGCCGAGAGATTATAGACGAGGTCGTCCTGCCCGAGCGGGATGCTGTTGACGCTGTCTGCGCTCGTAACGTCGATCTTGTGGAACGGCACCTTGGCGTAATGCGCATGGCCGCTCTTGACGATATCGGCGACCAGCACCTCCTCGCCGACAGCCGAAAGATCGGCCGCCAGATGCGAGCCGACGAAGCCATCTCCGCCGATGATGATATGTTTCATGTTCAGATCGCCACAGGGTGAATGGGACAGGGCATCAGCGCAGGCCGCCGGGCAGGCGCGGCCGCTGGTTGCGGACCGGGATCGGGATCGGCCGCAGCACGTGATGCGACATGGGCGGCTGCAGCAGGACCCCGAGACGAAGGAAGAGGCGTACGATCAGGTCCATGTCAGTCCCTCAGCTCTGTGCGATGAAGATGGTGCCCAGAACGATGAACCCGATGCCGGCGATGCGGGCAGGGCTCAGATCCTCCTGGAAGACGAAATAGGCGTAAACCGCGACCACGACGTAAGCGAGGCTCAGAAACGGATAGGCGTAGCTGATCTGAACCTTTGACAGCACGATCAGATGCGAGGCCATGCTGATCACGAAGGTGCACAGGCCCGCGAAGACGAACGGATTGAAGACGACCCGGAAGACGGTCGAGATCAGTCCGTCGTTGGCAACGTCGAGATTGCCGACCCCCGTCGTCATCCCGCGCTTGAGCATAAGCTGTGCGGCTGCATTGGTCAGCACCGTGAACAGGATCAGGGGAATGTTGGAGTTCATCGACCGCAAGCTTTTCCGTGTGGCTCTCGGACTTCTGGATGCAGCGGAAAATACTTCAAATGCCTTATGAGGCGGGTCTTACTTCATCGTAACGTTAAGACGATGCTGCTCGAATATCAGGAATTCGGCCCCATCCGGCCTGACGCCCGCTCGCGCGTAGCTGAAGGGCGCAGGCCGCCGATCCTGTCGCGATCTGACCAGGATGGCGTTAGCCTGGACGCGCATCTTTCAGCCCGGTCGAGCCCATGCCCCTTCCCAATCGCGTCAGGCCCGATGGCTCGCTCTTCGCCGATCCGGCGCGCGGCAGCTTGTTCGGCAATCGTGGCGGACGTTTTCATGACCCGCGGCACCGCGATCCACCGGTGCGGGTCTATGCCAGCCGCCAGTGGATCTGCTGCGTGCTCTCCTTCAAGGACAGGCGGCGACAGGTCTGGGGACAGGGCTACACCGAACTGTTCTTCTGCGACGAGGTTACGGCATTGGCCGCCGGCCATCGCCCCTGCATGGAATGCCGGCGCCGCGACGCGCTGTCCTACCGCGCCGCGCTGATGCGCGGCCTGAGCATGAAGGACACTCCGTCCTTTCCCGAGATCGACCATCTGCTCGATGACGAGCGGCGCATCGGGCGCGTCAAGCGCGTGCATGTGATGCCCGCGAAAAGCCTGCCCGACGGGGTCGTTATCCTGCTGGACGGCGGCGGATTTCTCGCGCTGAAAGGCAATGTCGCGCTGCCCTGGTCGCCGGCCGGCTATCTCCCCCCTCGCGAGCGACCAGATGGCACCGCCAGCGTGTTGACCCCGCCATCGACGGTCGTCGCCCTGGCCAATGGCTATGTTCCGCTCTGGCATGTCAGCGCCGAACACTCCCCATGAAGTATTCGCCAGTCCCATGAGGAACTTTGTCGCGCATCTCGGCGTTGCCCCTGCATCATTTGTCCAACTGGGGTGCTTCAAATGCGTTCAATTGCTCTTTGGCTTCTCGGGGTTCCGATTCCGCTGATCATCCTGCTCTGGTTCTTCATGCGCTGAGCTGTCGATCGCAACTGAGAATAATAATGGCCGGGCTTCGCCCCGGCCATTTGCATTTTCCACTGCCGACACCAGATGACAGGCGCTCATGCTCTCCCTGCCGCGCGCCCCGCGCATGCTTCACTCGTCGCAACCGCCCACGAACTGTCCTATATGCCGCACATGCAGCCGATCATCTCCGTCTCTGGCCTGTCCAAGACCTATGCCTCTGGCTTCAGCGCGCTGAAGTCCGTCGATCTCGAAATCCGGCGGGGCGAAATCTTCGCGCTGCTCGGCCCCAATGGCGCGGGCAAGACGACGCTGATCAGCATCATCTGCGGCCTCGTGACCCCAAGCACCGGGCAGGTGCTGGCCGATGGCCACGAGATCGTGCGGGACTACCGCGCCGCCCGCGCCAAGATCGGGCTGGTGCCGCAGGAGCTTACGACCGACGCCTTCGAGACCGTCTGGTCGACCGTCACCTTCAGCCGCGGGCTCTTCGGCAAGCCGAAGGACCCTGCCTTGATCGAGACCCTGCTCAAGGATCTCTCGCTCTGGGACAAGCGCGACAGCCAGATCCGCATGCTCTCGGGAGGCATGAAGCGCCGCGTGATGATCGCAAAGGCCCTCTCGCATGAGCCGCGCATCCTGTTCCTCGACGAACCCACGGCGGGCGTCGATGTCGAGCTGAGGAAGGATATGTGGCAGCTCGTTCGCCGGCTGCGCGAAAGCGGCGTCACGATCATCCTGACCACACACTATATCGATGAGGCCGAGGAGATGGCCGATCGTATCGGCGTCATCAGCAAGGGCGAGATCATCCTCGTCGAGGAGAAGATCGAGCTGATGCGCAAGCTCGGTCGCAAGCAGCTCACGCTTTCGCTGCAGGCCCCGATGACGGAACTGCCCGCCTCGCTGTCCGGTTACGCCCTGGCACTGGCCAAGGATGGCGCGGAGCTCGTCTACACCTACGACACCAAGGCGGAGCGCACCGGCATCACCGCCTTGCTCCAGGACCTGGCCAATGCCGGCATCCGATTCAACGATCTGCGCACCAGCCAGAGTTCGCTGGAGGACATCTTCGTCAGCCTGGTGAAGGACCGTCGATGAGCGCTATCGGAATGAACTGGCACGCGATCCGCGCGATCTATCGCTTCGAGATGGCCCGGACCTGGCGCACGCCGTTGCAGAGCATCGTGTCTCCGGTGCTCTCGACCTCGCTTTATTTCGTGGTGTTCGGCGCTGCCATCGGCTCGCGCATGCAGGCGATCGATGGCGTGCCCTATGGCGCCTTCATCGTGCCCGGGCTGATCATGCTGTCGCTGCTGACGCAGAGCATCGCCAACGCCTCCTTCGCAATCTATTTCCCGAAATTCACCGGCACGATCTACGAACTGCTCTCCGCCCCTGTGGCCTGGTGGGAGGTGGTGATCGCCTATGTCGGCGCCGCCGCCACGAAATCGATCCTGCTCGGTTTGATCATCCTGGCAACCGCTGCACTGTTCGTGCCGCTCCAGATCGCCCATCCGTTCTGGATGCTGCTCTTCCTCGTGCTGACGGCGACGACCTTCAGCCTGTTCGGCTTCATCATCGGAATCTGGGCGGACGGTTTCGAGAAGCTGCAGGTCATTCCGCTGCTGATCGTGACGCCCCTCGCCTTCCTCGGCGGCTCCTTCTACTCCATCGAGATGCTGCCGCCGGTCTGGCGGACGGTGACGCTCTTCAACCCGGTGGTCTATCTGATCAGCGGCTTCCGCTGGAGCTTCTATAACATCGCCGATGTCAGCCTGGGCGTGAGCCTCGGCATGACGCTGGTGTTCCTCACCGCCTGCATCGCCATCGTCGGCTGGATCTTCCGCACGGGCTACCGCCTGAAGAACTGACGCGGGGCAGCTGCTTATCGACGCGGTCCGATCGGCCGTCATTGACTTCCCGGCCTCATCCTGTCTTCAAGCTGCGCATGACCGACCTTTCGACACTCGACAGCCCGGCCGGCGCCGTGGCGCAGCACGCCCGCCGCCGCACCTTCGCGATCATCTCGCATCCGGACGCGGGCAAGACGACGCTGACCGAAAAGCTGCTCTATTTCGGCGGCGCGATTCAGCTTGCCGGCGAGGTCCGCGCCAAGGCCGGCCGGCGCCAGACCTCGTCGGACTGGATGAAGATCGAGCGCCAGCGCGGCATCTCGGTCGTGACCTCGGTGATGACCTTCGAATATGGCGGCAACGTCTTCAACCTGCTGGACACGCCGGGCCACGAGGACTTCTCGGAAGACACCTACCGCACCCTGACAGCGGTCGATTCCGCCGTGATGGTGATCGACGCGGCCAAGGGCATCGAAGCCCGGACCAAGAAGCTGTTCGAGGTCTGCCGGCTCCGCGACATCCCGATCGTCACCTTCATCAACAAGGTCGACCGCGAGACGCGCGACCTGTTCGATCTCGTCAACGAGATCGAGACGACGCTGGCGCTCGACGTCGCGCCGATGACCTGGCCGGTCGGGCGTGGACGTGAATTCGTCGGCACCTACGATCTCAAGGCCAACACCTTCCGGCGCAACCAGAAGGGCGACGAGCGGGCGCAGGACCTTGCCGTCACCGGCCCCGACGACAAGCTCTTCGACGAATTGCTGCCCAATGGCGCAGCCGAAACCTGGCGCGAGGAGGTTTTCCTGGCGGCCGAGGGGCTAAAGCCCTTCGATCTCCAGGCCTTCCGCGAGGGCCATCTGACGCCGCTCTATTTCGGCGCGGCGCTGCGCGACTACGGCGTGCGCGACCTGATCGATGCGCTCGGCCTCTATGCGCCGAGCCCGCGCGCGCAGATCGCCGACAAGCGCCCGATCGAGGCCGACGAGCCGAAGATGACCGGCTTCGTCTTCAAGATCCAGGCGAACATGGACCCCAACCACCGCGACCGCATCGCCTTCATGCGAGTGTGCTCGGGCAAGCTCTCGCGCGGCATGAAGGCCAAGTTGGTGCGCACCGGCAAGCCGATGCCCCTGAACGCGCCGCAGTTCTTCTTCGCTCGCGACCGCTCGATCGCCGAGGAAGCCTTTGCCGGCGACATCGTCGGCCTGCCCAATCACGGCACGCTGCGCATCGGCGACACGCTGACTGAGGGTGAGGATATCGTCTTCAAGGGCGTGCCATCATTCGCGCCTGAAATCCTGCGCCGCGTCAAACTCAAGGACGCGATGAAAGCCAAGAAGCTGCGCGAAGCCCTCCAGCAGATGGCCGAGGAAGGCGTCGTCCAGCTATTCCTGCCCCATGACGGCGCCCCCGCCATCGTCGGCGTCGTCGGCGCGCTTCAGCTCGACGTGCTGAAGGAGCGCATGGATGTCGAATATTCGCTGCCCGTCGATTTCGAGCCCTGCCAGTTCTCGATCGCGCGCTGGGTCTCGTCCGACGACAAGCTCGCCCTGCAGAAATTCGTCGGCCTGAAGCCGTCCTCGATGGCGGATGATCTCGACGGCGATCCGGTTTTCATGGCGTCCAGCCAGTTCACGCTGAAATACGACGCGGAACGCGCGCCCGACATCACCTTCTCCGACGTGAAGGACTACCAGAAGGTCGCGAAGGGCTGAGCCTTCCCTTCTCCCCTTGGGGGAGAAGGTGCCCCGTAGGGGCGGATGAGGGATGTTTGGTGCAACCCTTCCCTCACCCGACCCGGCTTCGCCGGGCCACCCTCTCCCCCAAGGGGAGAGGGACAAACGCGCGAATTCACCCCGCCCGATTGCCCGAAACCACCGCCAGCGCGGCGACGAACCGGTCGAGATCGGCCTCCATGATATAGGGCGCGGGCGAGATGCGGATGGTGTTGCCCTTGGCGACGCCGCCGCGCCGCACGGTCATGACCTTGTGCTGGTCGCGCAGCGCCGCGACGATCGCATTCGTCTCGGCCGGCGCGCGCTTGCCGGTCAGGGCGAAGGAGGTGATGCCGGCGACCATGCTCGGATCGTCCGGGGTCTGGATCTCGACGCCCTTCAATTCGCGCGCCTTGGCAACCCAGTAATTGCGCAGGTGGCGATAACGCGCCTCCTTTGCCTGGGGTCCGATCTCCCGATGCAGCGCAAGCGCTGCCGGGACGGCAAGCTGCGCCGCGAAGTTCGGCGTACCCGTGTGCAGGCGTGAGCGGATGTCGTCGGCCTTGAAATCCTCGTCGGCCATATAAGGATCGATGTCGGCGAGGCGATCCCTGGCGATATAGATCATGCCGACGCCGAGCGGGGCGCCGATCCATTTGTGCAGGTTGAAGCCGATGAAATCGACGCCGAGATCCTTGGCCTTGAAGTCGATCTGGCCCCAGCTATGGGCGGCGTCGAGGATGACGTCGGCGCCACGCGCCCTAGCCATCGCCGCGATCTCCTTCACCGGCATCATCAGCCCGGTACGGTGGCTGATATGGGTCAGCAGGAGCAGCTTCGTCCCGGGATTGGCCTTCAGCGCCGCATCATAGGCGTCGAGTACGCCCTGACGGGTCGCAGGCTCGGGAATGTCGAACTTCGCGACGTTCACGCCGCGCCTGTCCTTCAGCCAGTTCATGGCATATTGCATCGAGTCGTAGTCGAGATCGGCGTAGAGCACTGTGTCGCCGGCCTTCAGCTTGTTGTAGCCGGAGATCAGCGCCTGGAGCGCCTCGGTCGCGCCACGCGACAGCGCGATCTCCTCGCGGGCGACGCCGAGGAATTCCGCGAGCGGAGTACGGACATCGTCGAGATCCTTGCCGATCTTGGTTCGCGCATAGACGGTGTTCTCGAAATTCACGAAATCCGTCAGGCGCTTGTATTCTGCCTTCACCGGATCGGCCATGATGCCCCAATAGCCGTTTTCGAGGTTCACCATCTCGGGCGTGACGCTGTAGAGGCCGCGCACGGCATTCCAATAACCTGTATCGGCGCCAAGGTTCGAAGTCGGCAGCGCCGGCAGGGAGCGCGCGAGAACCGGCACGGCCTGCGCCGCCAGCACGGCGGTGCCCAGGCCCACCAACAAAGCGCGGCGGCTGGTCTGCGGAATGTGGCCCGACATGTTCGTGATCTCCTGAGATGACGAACACGGGGTTATCGGGGAATTGTCTCGGCCCTGTGACGGGTCATGGCGTCAGCCGGCTTGCCCCTCAAGATCCGAGCGCCGCGAACCCCAGCGGAATCGCCGTCGTCGACTTCAGTTCCTCCATGGCGAACATCGAGGTGACGTCGTTGAGATCGATGCGCGAGATCAGCTTCTTGTAGAGCGCGTCATAGGCGGCGATATCGCAGACATAGGCCTTGAGCAGATAATCGATCTCGCCGCTCATCCGGTAGAAGTCGACGATCTCAGGCAGATCCTGCACCGCCGCGTGAAAGCGTTCGAGCCATTCCATCGAGTGGCGCGCCGTCTTGACCGCGATGAAGACGGTGACGCCCGCCTGAAGCCGATCCCGATCGAGCAACGCGACGCGGCGCTTGATGTAGCCGGCGCCTTCGAGCTTCTGCACGCGCCGCCAGCACGGCGTCGGCGACAGCCCGACCGCTTCCGCCAGTTCCGCCAGCGGCAGGCTCGCATCCGCCTGAAGCCGCGAGAGAATGCGAAGATCGAAGGCGTCCAGCTTGGCCAAGGGAACCTCACTTGAATCGGAACGCAACTATCGCCTCACGACGAAACGGCGCAATAACTTTCTCAATATCGATTCATTCGTAGCATTCGTTTCCAAATTTGAGGGAATTCCGCGCGAGATCGCAAACCGTTTTCGGCCCATGGCGCTATCATGTCCCTGTCGATGGATCGGAGCGGAACGGGATGCACGTGCAGGATTTTCTGAGCGAAGAGCGACGCGGTGCTGTGCTGCGCAGCCTGCGGACGGATGAGGGTACGCTCTCGCGCGATTATCTGACTGCGGCGCGCAATGTCCTGCGCGAACTCGTCGCCATGCCCGACCTGATCCAGCGCCTGCCGCTCGAGCGCAAGGCCGGCGGCTACACCCGTAACCTGCTCGCCGGCAACGACGCCGTCAGCATCTGGGCGATCGTCTGGGGCGAGGGTTCGACCACCTGCATCCACGACCACCATTGCTCCTGCTGCTTCGGCGTCGTCTCAGGCACCGTCACCGAGACCTGGTATCGCGCCATAGACGCGACGCGCGCCGTCCCCGTCGAGGAGCAGGAACGCCAGGCCGGCTATGTCGCCTGCATGCTGCCCTCGGGTCCGAACATCCACCGCATGCAGAATCTGGGCGCGGGCGACGCCATCTCGATCCACATTTACGGCTTCGACCATGAGGCCCATGCGTCTTCGATCGAGACCCAGTACACCGCCGTCAACGGCTGAGGGTCGCCAGATCAGCCTTGGCCCCTTCGACTTTGCCAAGGCGACCACCTCGCGGAAGCGGGACAGGAAAACCACCTTATCCCCGTCACCTCACCGGCAACGATGATGGCCTCCTCAAAAGGAGGAACAGGCCATGTCGATGCGAGGAACCGGCGGCGCATCCACGCCTCCCGTCGCGCCATCCCAACCGCCGCTCGCCGTCACCGCAGAGCGCTTGCTGCATCTTTCCCCTTCAGGCAAGCCCGCGATCATCTCCGGCCTGGCCGGACATTTCGACCGGCTGGCGCGGGAACAGGGCATCACGACACGCCTGCGCGTCTGCCATTTCCTGGCACAGGCCGCGCACGAAACCGATGGTTTCCGGACGCTAAGGGAATATGGCGGCTCGGCCTATTTCAGCCGCTACGAGGGTCGCCGTGATCTCGGCAATTCCCAGGCCGGCGACGGCATCCGCTACCATGGCCGTGGCATCTTCCAGCTGACGGGCCGGGGTAACTATCGCCGCTTCGGAGCGATCCTCGGCGTCGACCTCGAAGCCGAGCCGGAACTGGCGGAAGCCCCCGACATTTCCCTCGCTGTCGCCTTCGCCTATTGGCGAGAACGCAGGATCAACACCGCCGCGGATGCAGATGATGTGGCCGGCGTCACGAAACTGATCAATGGCGGGCGCAACGGACTGGCCGAGCGCGCGCGTTTGCTGGAAGTGGCTAAACGGGTCTGGGTTTGAGAGCCCGTCATTCTCGGGCGGAGCGAAGCGCAGACCCGAGAATCTCCGGCAGGAGATGGTCGGGACAGGCCCGACCATCACGCCTATGATGCCCTACGCGTGCCCCACCTTCAGCGCCTGATCGAGATCGGCATAGAGATCCTCGACATCCTCGATTCCGGTCGACAGCCGGAGCAGATCGGTCGGGCATGGCGAGCCGGCGCCCTCGATCGAGGCGCGATGCTCGATCAGGCTCTCGACGCCGCCAAGCGAGGTCGCGCGCTTGTAGAGTTCGACATGAGCCGCCGCCTTGATCGCAGCCTGCTCGCCGCCGGTGACCTGAACCGAGAGCATGAAACCGAAGCCGCCTGCCATCTGGCGAGCGGCGATATCGTGGCCGGGATGCTGCGGCAGGCCGGGATAGAGCACGCGCGCCACCAGCGGATGGGCTGAAAGCCTCTGGGCCAGGGCCATCGCCGAGGCCGACTGGCGCTCCTGCCGGACATGGAGCGTGCGCATGCCGCGCATCAGCAGATAGGCCTCGAACGGTCCGAGGATGCCGCCCTGCATCTTGCGGACCGTCTTCACCCGGCCCCAGAATTCATCATCCTCGCGCGCGCAAAGTGCCCCGGCGACGACGTCGGAATGGCCGTTCAGAACCTTGGTCGCCGCGTGCATGACGATGTCGGCGCCGAGCAGCAGAGGCTGCGTATGCACCGGCGAGGCGCAGGTCGAATCAACAGCGAGCTTCGCGCCGGCCTTATGCGCGATCTCCGCGGCGGCCGCGATATCGGTGATCGTCCAGAGCGGGTTCGAGGGCGTCTCGGCCCAGACCAGCTTGGTCACGCCGGGCTTCACCGCAGCCTTCAGCGCAACGAGATCGTCGGTCTCCACGAAATCGATCTTCAGGCCCCAGCGCGTCGCTTCGGTCAAAAGCCAGGAGCGCAGCGCCCAGTACATCACCTTGGAGGCGACGACATGATCGCCCGGCGACAGCGCCTGGAACACGGCCGTTGCCGCCGCCATTCCCGAGCCGAACAGCAGCGCGCCGGCCTTGGCCTGCTCCAGCATGGCGAGCACGCTCTCGGCCTCGCGCACCGTCTCATTGTCGGGCCGGCCATAGACGAAGCCGGAGGAATAGGCGTTGTCCTCGTCGCGAATATAGGTCGTCGCGATATGGATCGGCGTGACCACCCCCTTCGTCAGCGGATCGATCTTGCCCATCGCCTGAGCGGCGAGTGAGCGGGGGTGGAGCTGGCGCTTGGACATGGGGGATCCCGAAAGTTCCATGAGGGACTGGAATACCCATCTGGCGCAGGCGGCAGGGGCTATGCAAGCCTGTTGACCTTGCCGCCCACGCAACCACGCCCCATCTCGCAAGCATGAGCACGAGCCCTGCCCACGCCCCCACCGCGCAGCGATCCATCTGGATCGATCTCCTCATCGCGATCGTGCCGGTCGTCGCCGCTTCGCTGATCGGCAGCGCGGTGACCGTGCCGCAGATTCCGGGCTGGTATGCGACGCTGGCCAAACCACCCTTCAACCCGCCGAACTGGATTTTCGCCCCGGTCTGGACCGCGCTTTTCGCCATGATGGCTTATGCGGCGTTTCGTATCCTGAGATTGCCTGCGGAAACCGAGGGCAAGACGAAGGCGCTGGCGGCCTATCACATCCAGCTTGCGCTGAACGTGCTGTGGTCCTGCGTCTTCTTCGGGCTGAACAGCCCGCTCGGCGGCATTCTCGTCATCGTCCCGCTTCTGGCGATGATCCTGGTCACGATCGCGCGCTTCCGACCGCTCGACCAACTCGCGGCCAAGCTGCTCTGGCCCTATGTCGCCTGGGTCTCGTTCGCGACGCTGCTCACTGTCTCGATCTGGTGGTTGAACCGCTAAAGGCGCTCCGGTGAGTCAACTGGCGTGGCTTTCGAGAATCGGAGCGCAGCGGACTTCTCGTCCGTGAGCAGCGGAAGCGCAGAAGGCTACGTCAAGCGGCCGCCGGAGTAGAGTTTCGAGACGGCCTCAGCTGATTGAGCGCTCGATCACGCGGAGCACCGTCGCCCTCAGCTCGGCGATGGTGAAGGGCTTGGCCATCACTTCGGAAACGATCGCCTCAAGGCTCTTGGCCCGCTCGCGCTGCTCGGCATAGCCGGTCATCAGCATGATCGTGAGGTCGGGGAATTCCTGCTTCGCCGCCAGCGCCAGCGCAATCCCGTCCATCAGCGGCATGCGGATGTCCGTCAGCAGAAGGTCGAAGCGGCCCTTTTCGGCGATCAGGATCTCAAGCGCCTCGGCGCCGTCCGACGCCGTCAGGCAGCTATGACCGTCCATGGTCAGCCCGCGTGCGACCAGCGTCCGCAAGGGCTCCTCGTCATCGACGACCAGAATGCGAGACATGATCGCTGACCCCTAGATTCCCGGCAGGCCGGCCTGGTCGGTCATCTCGATGACACCGACATAGGGCAGCTGCCGATAGGAATGGGCGACGTCCATGCCGTAGCCGACGACGAAATAATCGGGGCATTCGAAGCCGACATAATCGGCCTTGATGTTGACCGCGCGCTTGCCGGGCTTTTCCAGCAGCAGCGCGCTCGAGACTTTCGCCGCGCCTCGCGCCGCCAGCAGGTCCTTCGCGAAAGCGAGTGTGCGGCCCGATTCCAGGATGTCGTCGACCAGCAGGACCTCGCGTCCGCGCACATCGCTCTGCACGTCGCGCAGGATCTCGACCTGGCCGGAGGACACCGTGCCGCTGCGATAGCTGGACAGGTGGATGAACTCGACCTGCGGCGACATGCCGGCGCGGTGCATGGCGCGGATCAGGTCGGCAACGAACATGAAGCTGCCCTTCAGCACGGCGACCACAAGCAGGTCGGCCGGCGTATTGGCGGCAATGGTCTGAGCCATCTCCTCGTTGCGGCGCGCGATCGCGGCCTCGTCGAAGAGCACCCTGATGCGGTGTGGCTCTGGCATGGTCTCGCTTTCCTTTCGCGGTTGCCACGACGATGGCGACCGGCTTGTTCAATTGCTGCGTGATGTGTCTGGGCGGCAGGTTTATACGATCTCGCCGGATCGGATAGTGCAGCCGGCACGACGGAGACGCAAAAACCCGGCCGAGCGGCGGCGTCAGCGTACGCTTGCGAGATTCGCCGGCCCTTCTGACGTAAAACGCACCTGCACGGATTGTCCATTCGCCGGCGGCGATGCCAGTCTGGCCCGGAAACGCATCAGTTCGGACGGCTCCAGATTAGGACGCGGCGGCTCTGTCGTCCATGTGTAGAGGGTCTGGCCTGAGGCATCCTTCACGGCGACCTCGATCAACGGCACCCTGGTGCTGCCCTTGGCGATGTTGGTGACATCGCCCTCGACGACCAGGAAACGGCCCTGGCCATCCTCGACCAGCCCGCTTTCGACGGCGGTGAGGCTGAGACCACGCACATTCACGGGAAGACCGATTTTTTCGAAGAGCACGGCGAGTTGCGGTGCACCGCGCACCGCGAGGTCGCGCTGCCAGACCAGCGTCCCGGCCAGCACAACGCCCGCAAGCGTCAGCGCGGCAGGCGCAAACATCCCGCCAAATCTCGCCGTTGCGGGCTTGGCGGCACCGCCGCGCGCCTTGCGGGCGGGCGCACGTTTGGGGCGGGGCGGTGCGACATCATGGTCCTGTGCGTTGTCCTGCACATCCGCGGCTTCCAGATCCGACGCCTCCCCACGCTCGGCCGCCAGCGCCGTCACCTGCGCCTCGATGAGCGCGGCCTGCTCCAGCTCGTCATTGAGCAGCGCCTTGGTTTCCTCCGCCGTCGGGGCGACAGGGACTTCCAGTGCCGCTTCGACATGCCAGGAGGTCTGACAACCGGCACAACGCACCTTGCGCCCGGCCGGCCCCAGTTTGGCCGCGTCGAGTTCATATTGGCTGGCGCAGGACGGGCAGACGATCAGCATGACAGCCAGACGGTTCCTTCGCGATGATGACGGATGGCGACGCCGCATAGCGGGCGCGCCAGAAGAGCTTTCACCAGCGCGAGGCGGCGGTTCAAGCTCTGCCGCCCGCTCCTGCGGACACGCCTCTCCATTGGCGCGATTTATGGTTAACGCTGCGTGAAGAAACTCTGCGGCATGGTCCTTTCAGCCCATTGGCTTTCCGGCGAGGGCTTGCGGTGTAGGATCGACGGACGAGATTCGCGGAACAGGTGCGAGATTCGCGGAACGGGTAAAGGAACGGGGATTGGTTCGGTTCGAAAATGTCGGCCTGCGATACGGCATGGGTCCGGAGGTACTGAAGGACATCAACTTCAGCATCGCGCCGCGCTCGTTCCAGTACCTCACCGGGCCGTCGGGTGCAGGCAAGACGACCCTGATGCGCCTCGTGCTGATGGCGCTGAAGCCGACGCGCGGCCTCGTGAACCTGTTCGGCCAGGACGTGTCGCGGCTCGACGCCGATACGCTCACCGCTTTTCGCCGCCGCATGGGCGTCGTGTTCCAGGATTTCCGCCTGCTCGATCATCTGACGGTCTACGAGAATGTCGCTTTGCCCCTGCGCGTGCTGGGCAAGGAGGAGACGAGCTATCGCGCCGAGGTCGTCGAGCTGCTGCGCTGGGTCGGCCTCGGCGAGCGCATGCATGCCGTGCCGCCGGTCCTGTCGGGCGGCGAGAAACAGCGCGCCGCCATCGCCCGCGCCCTGATCGGCCGCCCCGAACTCCTGCTCGCCGACGAGCCGACCGGCAATGTCGATCCCGGCCTCGGCCGCCGGCTGCTGCGCCTGTTCATGGAGCTGCAATCACTTGGCACAGCGGTGGTGATCGCGACCCATGATCTCACTTTGATGGAACTCTACGACGCACCGCGTCTGGTTCTCGCCGACGGTCATCTGCATGTCGATGCATGAGCCTGACGGGCATGAGCACGAGCATGAAGAGCGCGCTTTGCCGTCGAACCTTCGGCGCGACCAGCCGCTCGTCCCCGTCGACTCCGTCGCCGGCCGCGCGCTCATGGCCGTCATCGCGATCCTGACCTTCCTGGCCGCGCTCAGCGCCGGCGCCGCCGTGCTCGCCGCCCGTGCCTCCGAGCAATGGCGCGGCGCCGTCGCCAATGAGATGACGATCCAGATCCGCCCCGACTCGCGCCGCGACACACAGAGCGATGTCGCGCGAGCCGTCGCCATGGCGCAGGCGGTCGATGGTATCGAAGCGGTGCGCGCCGTGCCCAAGGCCGAATCCGACAAATTACTGGAGCCCTGGCTTGGCACGGGGCTCGATCTCGTCGAATTGCCGGTGCCGCGGCTGATCGTGCTGAAGCTGAAGAGCAATGCCAGCCCCGATCTCGCCAGCTTCGGGGCGGCGCTCCGCCGCGAATTGCCGACCGCGATCCTCGACGATCATCGGCTCTGGGTCAGGAGGCTGTCGACCATGGCGAGCACGATCATCCTGTCGGGCACGGTCGTGGTGCTGCTGGTGCTGACGGCAGCAGCGCTCGCCGTCGCCTTTGCAACGCGCGGGGCGATGGCCGGGAGCCGCGACAGTGTCGAGGTCCTGCATCTCGTTGGCGCCAATGACGCCTTCATCGCGCGCGAATTCCAGAGCCGCTTCGTCAGGCTCGGCCTGAGAGGCGGCGCCATCGGCGGGCTGGCGGCAATCGTGGTGATCGCCTTGCTGGGATGGCTGGCGTCGAGCCTGAGCGCCGCGCCCGAAGCCGAACAACTGCAGGCGCTGTTTGGCGCCTTCGAGATCGGCTGGAGCGGCTATGCGGCGGTAATTCTGGTCGCGACGGTCGTGGCTGCGATTGCCGGACTCGTGTCGCGCTTCACGGTGCGGCATTATCTGCGCATTCTGGCCTGAGATGACAGGCAACCAGGAACCAGTTTCGGAAAAGGCCCCGCTGCTACCAGGGAAAGGAAGTCTTAACGCCTGCGGCAAGGGACGGACTTTCCATGCCGCCGTTATGCCCGAATACGGATGTATCCTGTTGATGTCATGGCGATGATAGGAAGCATGAACGACCCTCTGGCGATATCGCCGCGCAGGTCGGCGGATGCCCGGCGGGCGCCGGCCTCGCTGTGGCGCATCCTGTTGACGGTGGCCTGGATCGGCCTCCTCGCCTCCCTGACATTGCTGGGCCTCGGCTATGTCCGCTTTGCCTCGGCCATCGACGCACGCGAGCCGGCGTCGGTGCCGCGCACCGATGCGATCGTCGTCGTCACCGGCGGGTCGCAGCGCGTCGGCGACGCCATCGGGCTGCTCGGGGCCGAGCGCGGCTCGCGCCTCCTGATCAGCGGCGTCAACGAGAAGATCGGCCGCGAGGAGCTCGCAAAGCTCAACCCCTCGGCGCGCGAACTCCTCACCTGCTGCGTCGACCTCGATTATCGCGCACGCAATACGATCGGCAACGCCATCGAGACCCGCCGCTGGGTGCGCCAGCACGATTTCCGCTCACTGCTGGTCGTCACCTCGAACTACCACATGCCGCGCACGCTGGCCGAATTCGCCCATGCGATGCCCAATGTGCGTTTCGTTCCGCACCCCGTCGTGACCGATCAGATCGACACCTCCGGCTGGTGGAACCAGTGGCGCACCGTCAGGGTGCTCGTGCCGGAATACGCCAAATATCTCGTCGCACGCCTGCGCGGCGTCTTCGAGAAGGACCCGGAAACTTCGAGGCTCTCGATCATCATCGGTGGCCGCAAGCCGATCTCGCCCAAGCCGGCAAGCATGCTCGGCCCCGAGCATGAAAAGCGCACCCGCCTGCAAAGCAGCCGGCGCGATGCCTGAAGCCACACGACGCGCTTGACGGCGGACGGCCGGCAGGGTCTTTGCGCGCCATGCTGATCCTGCGCTCGCTCCTCTCGAACATCCTGTTCTACATCAACCTGTCGCTCTGGCTGGTCTTCGCCGCATTTCCGGCGCTGCTCCTGCCACGGCGCTACCTCCACAAGGTCGCCATCGGCTGGGCGACCAGCGCGCTCTGGCTGATGCGCATCACCGCCGGGATGCGCTACGAAATCACCGGCCTGGAAAACATCCCGAAGGGCGGGCTGATCGTGGCGGCCAAGCACCAGTCCTTCTGGGAGACCTTCGTGCTGATCACGCTGTTCCCGGATCCGGTCTTCATCCTCAAGCGCGAGCTGACGCGAATCCCCTTCTTCGGATGGTGCCTCACCAAACTCGAGATGATCCCGGTCGATCGTGGCGGGAAAGCGCGCGCGCTTGCCCAGGTGGCACGCCGCGCCAAGCGCGAGCTCGGCGAGAGGGGCCGCCAGCTTCTGATCTTCCCGGAAGGCACGCGTCGCGCGCCCGGCGCGCCTCCGGCCTACAAATTCGGCGTAGCTCATCTCTATGGCGAGCTCAGCGTGCCCTGTGTGCCGGTGGCGCTGAATTCCGGCCTCTATTGGCCGCGTCGCAAGTTTATGCGCCTGCCCGGGACCATCCGCATGGAGTTCCTGCCGCCAATTCCCACGGGATTGCCCAAGGCCGAATTCCAGCGCGTCGTGCAGGAACAGATCGAGACCGCCAGCGATCGCCTGCTGGCGCAGGGCCGCGCCGAACTGGCCCTGCTTGGCCTCGATCCCCTGGCGGAGCGTCGCTGACAAGCTCCTGACACCTAGTGACAGCAGCCTGACAGGCGCCGCTGCAATCTCCTTGACACAGGTCACGTTCGTTCTCATTTTGTTCTGAACAAAGGAGGAACGGCATGGCCGCTCTCGCTTATCAGTTCAAAGACGACCTGTTCGCCGAAGGTACGCCGCCTGCGGCACAGGAGATGCCGATGCGCAGCACGGCTGCGCTGGGCGAGCGGCGCTTCACCGCCTGGCGCGGCCGCTCCGGCCGGCGCTATGTCGCCTCGATCTTCGCAATTGCCGACCAGCACGCGCTGGGCTTCACGGACGCCGTGCTGCTCGCCGTCTCGGCCGACCGGCGCATCATCGCCGCGCGCGACAGCGGCCCCCTCGGCATCGAGGCCGCACTGACACGGTGGCAGCGCTCGGTCGCCGAGGCCGGCGCCCATGAAATCCACGTCCATCTGCTGGCCGAGGACGGTATCAGCCGGCGCGCGGCGCTGCTCGATCTGATGCCGGAAGTCTGAAGTCGTCCGAAGACGCCAAAGCCCCTAGAGATGCGCGCGGGGCTCACCCAGCCCTGGCGCGAGTTCCTGCGCGAGAGCGGCCAGAACGGGATCGAAAATCCCCATCTTGCGCAGATGTTCGTGCGTCTTCAGCACATAGTCCGGGTTCTCGCCGGAACTGCCACGACCCTGTCGCACCAATGCGAGCAACTCGTTCGGCGGCAGGCGCCCGGCATATTGCAGATGCCTGCGATCAGCGACGTAGACCAGCGCCTTGACCTGCCGGCCATCGTCGAGACGCACCGGCATGTGGCGTTCGAGATAGACCATGGTCGCCTGCTCGCGCGCCCGCAGATAGGCAATCGTCTCCTGCGCCTGTTCGGCCGCGACGCGGAAAGCCAGCCCGCGGCATAGCCCGCCGCGATCGAGGCCGAGCACCAGGCCAGGCCGCTCGGGCGTGCCGCGATGGACATGCGAGAATACGCAGAGCGAACGATGATAGCCATGCAGTCTGGCCGCCACGCTCTCCTCGAAGCTGAAGCCCGGCCGCCAGATCAGCGAGCCGTAGCCGAAGACCCAAAGATCAGCCGCGCCGAGTTCCGCTGTCATCACCGCCCCATAATTTGGCCGCGACGGCCTGCTTGATCGGGTCTGCCGCAGATCGCTGTCGCCACAGCGGCCTGTACTGGCGCTTGCTATCCACGCGAGCTAACAATCCCCCCGCCTTTGCGCAATGGATCGCTACCGCATGACCGATATTTCGCCGACGCGCCGCCGCAGCCGTTTCTGGCTCTACGCGCCCTATGTCCTGCTTGCGCTTTTGGCCCTCGGCTGGTCCGGATTCTGGCTGGTGGTGCGCGGCCGCGTCGCCGAGGCCGTCGATACCGCGCTTGCGCGCGAGGTCCAGAAGGGGCGGACCTGGACCTGCAATGACAGGACGATCGCCGGCTTTCCGTTCCGCGTCGAGCTGCGCTGCTCCGGGCTGGCATTGACATCGACGCGCTGGGGCGAGGCCGTCAGGGTGGAGACCGGGCCGAGCGTCGCGGTCGGCCAGATCTACTCACCCAACCACGTCATCCTTCAGGTCACGAGCCCGCTGCGCGCGACGCTGCCGGAGGGTCGCACGCTCGATGTCACCTGGACCGGGCTGGACGCGAGCCTGATCCATCGCGGCGACGAACGGGTGTCGATCGTCATGACCCAGCCCAATGCCAGCCTCGCCACGGCTGGCGCCCCAACCGATAGCTGGCGGGCGACGACACTGGAAACCCATATCCGCCGCAACCCGACGCGCCCCGCGGCCGATCAGGTCGTCGATCTCGCTCTGACCGCCAAGGGCACCGTGCTGCCGGCGATCGATGCGCTATTGGGAACCAGCGAGCCCGGCGATATCGATCTGCAGGCCAGCGTGACGCAGACCGATGCCTTTCGCCTCGGCTTCAACCCCGACGCGCTCGAGGCCTGGCGCAATGCCGGCGGCCAGTTCGAGCTGACCCGGCTGACCTCGACCAAGGGCCCTGCGCGGGTCGAGGCAAGCGGACAGTTGCTGCTCGACCAGACGCACCGCCCATCGGGGCGCCTGCAGGTGGCGCTCGCCGGAATCCAGCAGATTGCCGGCATTCCGGTTGGCGGGCTCACATCGGGTCTCGGCGGACTGCTCGGCGGCCGGCTGAGCGCGCAACTGCCGGGAGCCGCCCCGGGCCTGACGCCCCTGCCCGCGCTCGTCCTTCGCGAAGGCCGCGTCTATCTCGGGCCGATCCGGCTGCCGCTCCAGCCGCTCGCGCCGCTTTACTGAGCGCAAAAAAGCCAAAGCACGTACGTCAGCCGATTATTCTCGGAAACACAGCGTCATCCTGGACGCAGCGAAGCGGAGCTCCGGGACCCATCGGAAGGCTCAGCCCTCTACGATGGAATCCCGGATCTGCGTGGCGGAGCCTGTCCTTGGGCCTGCCGAAGGCAGGACCCGAGGGCCGCTCGTCCAGGATGACGGCGTGTTTCCCCGCTAAAGAACATCCTGCAAGAAAAAGGGGCGCGAAACCGCGCCCCTTGGACATTCTGGCCTCCGCGACCGGATCAGGCTGCCGGCAACGCCGCGCGCGGCGATTCGATCCGGGTCAGCGCCTTCTTCACCGCGTCCTGAACCTTCTCGAAGGCACGCACCTCGATCTGGCGGACACGCTCGCGCGAGACGCCGAACTCCTCGGAGAGTTGCTCCAGCGTGATCGGGTCTTCGGCGAGACGGCGCGCCTCGAAGATGCGGCGCTCACGCGGGTTCAGCACCGAAAGCGCCTCGTGCAACGCCGAGTGGCGGTTGTCGGCCTCTTGCGAGTCCGCAAGCCGGCGCTCCTGGCTTTCGCTGTCGTCGACCAGCCAGTCCTGCCATTCGCCATCGCCATCCTCGCGCAGCGGCGTGTTGAGCGAGGCATCGCCGCCGAGGCGGCGGTTCATGTCGATGACGTCCTGCTCGTTGACGCCGAGCTTGGTCGCGATGCTCTTGACCTGATCGGGGCGCAGATCGCCCTCGCCCAGTGCCGAGATCTTGCTCTTGGCCTTGCGCAGGTTGAAGAACAGCTTCTTCTGGTTGGCGGTGGTGCCCATCTTCACCAGCGACCACGAGCGCAGGATGTATTCCTGGATCGAGGCCTTGATCCACCACATCGCATAGGTCGCGAGGCGGAAGCCCTTGTCGGGCTCGAAGCGCTTCACCGCCTGCATCAGGCCGACATTGCCTTCCGACACGACTTCGCCGATCGGCAGGCCGTAGCCGCGATAGCCCATGGCGATCTTGGCGACGAGGCGTAAGTGCGACGTTACGAGCTTATGGGCCGCTTCGCGGTCACCATGCTCGCGCCAGCGTTTGGCCAGCATGAATTCTTCATTCGGCTCAAGCATCGGAAACCGACGGATTTCGTCCAGATAACGTGAAAGTCCGCCTTCAGCGGACAGGACGGGCAGCGACGCAATCGCCATGCTCGTTCTCCTTGTCAGGCCCCCGCATCGCGGCAGACCCACCGCGCGATCAACCTTCGCGCAGGTTTCGGATATGACAATCGATCCAACGCCGGGAACCCTCCCGGGTTCGGCTGGATCCACCGCAGCGGCGCCCCCTTGGCCATCCGCATCCGACGGGCATTATATGCCAAGAGAGCTTGGCGGAAAGTGGGCGAAGAAGCCAGATCGGCTCACAGACTCGCGAGCGCTTCTTGCAGATTTGCAAAGTCGGCCGGCGGATCGGACTCAAACAGCACCTCCTCGCCCGTCACCGGATGCGCGAAACCAAGCACGGCCGCATGCAGCGCCTGCCGGTCGAGCGCCACCAGGGCGTCGCGAGCAGTCTCTGGCAAACGGCTGGCTTTCGTCGCGAAACCCGAGCCATAGAGCTGGTCGCCGAGCAGGGGATGGCCGATATGTCCCATATGCACGCGAATCTGGTGGGTGCGGCCGGTTTCCAGCCGGCACTCGATCAGGCTGGCGAGCGCTTCCGCCTCCTCGCCATTCTTCAGGAGCGGCGGATAGCGCTCGATCACGGTGAAATGCGTGATCGCCTCGCGGCCCTTGCCCTCGCCGACCACCGCCATCTTCTCGCGGTTGCGGTGCGATCGCTCTAGCGGAGCGTCGACCGTGCCATGCGGCCGGCGCGGAACGCCCCAGGTCAGGGCGAGATAGGCGCGCTGCAGCGGGCCGGTACGTCCGTGGTCGGCGAACTGCTTGGCCAGCCCCTGATGCGCCTTGTCCGTCTTGGCGACGACCAGCAGCCCCGTCGTATCCTTGTCGAGCCGGTGCACGATGCCCGGCCGCCGGACACCGCCGATGCCCGACAGGCTTTCGCCGCAATGCGCGATCAGCGCATTGACCAGCGTGCCGTCCTCATGCCCGCCGGCGGGGTGCACGACGAGGCCCGCCTGCTTGTCGATGACGATGAGATGGTCGTCCTCGAAGACCACCGTAAGCGGAATGTCCTGCCCGAGCGGGGCTGCGGGCTTCGCCTCCGGCATCACCAGAGCGAGCTGATCGCCCTCGACGACCTTGCGGCTGCCATCGGTGGCAACGAGGCCGTTCAGGCTGACGCCGCCCTCCTTGATGACCTGCTGCAGCCGGGCGCGCGAGATTTCGCCGGCCAGAAGCGCAAGAGCCTTGTCGAGGCGCACCCCCGCCTGCTCGGCTGTGACGTGCAGGGTGACGCCGGGGCCTGTCGCCTCGGTCTCGTTCAAATCGGGTTCCATGCCCGATGCTATAAGGGGCGCGGCGGCGGGCCGCACGCCTTTTCGCGCCGAACGGACAGTCGCCTCAGCCGAAAAGCCGGAACTTCGACTTTTTCGCCTCAAGAGGCTGCACATCCTCCGGCCCCGGATCATCCGGCGCATGCGCAACCGGGAAGATCACGGGCGTGGGATGCCCCGCACGAGACGTGGAGGCCGGAGCCGAAGGGCCGGGCGCAAGGACCTCGGCCGCAACCTGCCTGGGCTCGGGCCTGGATTCCGATTTGGATTCCGGCTTCAGATCCGGCTTGAGCTCGGGTTTCGGCTCGGGTTTCGGCTCAGGCTTTTGCTCCTGCTTCGCCGCCGGCTCCGCCACGGATGTTTCAGCGACGGCCTTGGCCTGTGCCTCAGGCTTGGTCTGTACCTCAGGCTTGGGCTCTTCCACAGCCGACGGCTTCACTGGTGCGGCGGCAAGCGTCGTCACGGACTCGACTGTCGTCACAGGCTCGGCCCGCGCCTCGATCAGCGGCGTCGAATCGTCGAGATCGGCAAGAACATCGTCGAGCGCCTGCGGATGATGGCCAAGCGTGGCCGGCGGCACCGTCCAGACGAAGGCATCGAGCCGGCCCGAAATCGGCGAGACCGGCATCCAGGTGTCGGAAACCAACCCGTCGGCGACCCAGGCGGCGTCACGCGGCGCACGGGTGGCACGCGAGAGCCATTCGCGCACGCGCCCGGCCGCACCATGTTCGGCCTCCTCCAGCTCCGCCATCAGCAGGCAGGCGCGCACCGAGGCTCCACCGGCGAGCAAGGGCTTCAGCGTCTCGCGCGCCCTGGCGAAATCACGGGCGTGGATCGCCGCGCCCGCAAGCGCGAGCACGCCCTCGGGATCGGAGGGCCGCAGCTTGGCCAGCGTGACCGCACGCGCGAGCCTGTCCTGCGCGCTGTCGCCGGGGCGAACATCGAGATAGGCAGCGGCGATATCGGGATGAGAAACCTCTTTCCAGGCCGCTTCGAGCAGCTTGGCGGCCTTCCGGATGTCGCCCCGCTCGGCCAGCATGCGGCCGGCCAGTGCTGCGGCGGGCGTCAGGCCCGGCGCGAGCTTGGTCGCCTCGAGCGCGGCGGCGAGCGCTTTTTCGGGTTCGCTTCCCTGCGCTTCCAGCGCCTCGGCTGCCAGCAGCACCGCACGCTGGCGCTTGGCCTCCGCCTTCTCGGCGAGGCGCAAGGCGGCGCGACGTTCCACGGCGGTGCGCGCCGCCTGCCAGTCGCCGGCATTGGTGTGAAAATCGAGCAGAGCGTCATTGGCCCAGGCGAGCGAGGGCGAACGGCGCACGGCATCGTCGGCAAAGGCGCGGGCAGCGGCCATGTCGCCGCGGCGCTTGGCCTCGACGAACAGGCCGCGCAAGCCGAGCACGCGGGTCTCGGGCTTGTCGAGCATGGTCTTGAAGGCGGCCTCGGCCGCTCCACGATCGCCCGAGAGCTGGGCAGCCTGCGCTTCCAGCAGCAGCGTGAGCGGTTCATTGCCGGCAAAGCGACGTGCTTCGGTCGCGTGCCGTCCCGCCGCGATGGGGTCGCCGGCGCCGATCGCGACCATGCCGCGCGAAACGGCCTCGAACCCGCGCGCCCGGCGCCGGGCACGCGAGGCAAAACTGAAAGCGGATGGCAGGCCAAGGACAAAGCGTGCGACAGCCCAGAGCAGCATCGCCGCCATCGCCAGCACGACGACGCCGATCGCCGCGATGGCGACGCTGGTCTCGATACGGTAGCCCTGCCACAGCACGGAAACTTCGCCCGGCCGGTCGGCCAGCCAGACGGCGCCGATCGCGAGACAGGCGAAGACGGCGAGATAGAGCAATACGCGAACCATGGACCTCTATCCTCCGTCAGCCGGCCGCGCCGAGCGCTGCAACGGCATCCTGCGCGATCTTGGCGATCGCTGCATCCGCCGCCGCCCGCTTCTGTAAATTCGATCCGAAATCGGCACTGGCGCGCCGCGCCGGCTCCGGCAACTGAGCCCACAACGCCGCCGCCGCGATGATGTTGCCGCCTGCAATCGCATTCTCCAGCCGGATCGGCAGCGTCGCCGGATCGTTGGCGCCGGTGTCCCCGATGGGGCGGATCGTGACGATGCGGCTGGCGAGCCCCAGCAGGCGATCCTGCCAGTCTCCCGATGCAGGCGTCACCTCGCGTGCAAACAGCGTGCGATGCGCCCGGAACTGCTCCAGCAGCGTGTCCCGCGTCGGAGCCCCCGAGGTCGCAACAGTGCTCAGCGCCGCGATCTGCTCCGGCGCGCCGCCGCCTCTGGTCAGCGCCGCAACATCGCTCGCGAAGGGCTTGCCTGAGGCGATCGCGCCCTGGATGCGCTCAGCCAGCACGATCCGCGCCGCAGCCATCGCTTGCGTGCTCGGAGCCCCCGCGGCCTTGGCAAGCGTCTCGACGCTGCCGATGCGGGTGAGCGCCTGATCGAGACGCTGGCCGAGTTCGGTCGCGGCCGCTTCCGCCCGTTGCGCCTGCGCACCGAGGCCGGCAACCGCTCCGGCTTCGGGAGCCTGGACGCGTGCGAGTTCGCTGGTGCGCGCGAGGGCGCCTTGCGCGTCGGCGGCAGCCTTGCCTGCGGCCTCGCTCGCGGTAGCGACCTTGCGGTCGAGCGCAGTCGTGCCCGCCTGAAGCGTGTCGATGCGGCCGCGCAATTCGGCGATCTGCTCGACGGTGATCGTCGGTGTCGCGCGACTGGCCGCCAGCATGACGAGCCCCGCGCCAACCACGCCACCGACAAGTCCGGCAAGCGCCAGCGCCGGCAAGGGCAGACGCGGCTTCTCAGATGCCGGCTCAAGTTTCTCGGCAACGGCGGCCGGCGGCGTGAATTCCTCCGGCAGGGCTTCGGTCGGCAACACCGCTTCCGGTGACGGGGCGGCCCCGGGCGACGGCTCGGCCGCAGCCTGCGCATTCTCCACCCCGTTCGCAGCCGGGCTGCCCTGCGGCGTCACGTCCTGTGCTGTCAGCGCGATGGTCGGGGCGGTCCGGCGCGCACGGCCGCGCGATGTCGCAGAAATCTCGGGCTCGCTCATCGGGTCCTTATCCGTTCCGACGCCCAGCGGCGCGACTGCGCTCTCTGTAGCATCGCCGCTTGCGCCATTGCGAGCGGACACTTGATTGCGGGCAGACACTTGATTGCGGGCAGACACTTGGTCGAGCGCCGCCAGCAGCGCCGCCTCCTCGGGATACTCGGCCACCAGCACCGTGCTGGCGCCAGCCGAGATCAGTGGCGCCGCGACATCGGCGGACATGGTGACATGGGTCAGGTCCAGCGCCTCGGCGGAGAGCCCGGCCGCCTGCGTCAGCGCAAGGAAGGTACGGGCGCCGCGCGCCGAGAAATGCAGCGCCGCGTCCGGCTTGCCCTGCCGCAGGGCAGCGTCGGCCTCCGCCGGTAGCGCTGCTACGGCCTGCGCCTCATAGGCAACCCAGTTGACGACCTCGTATCCGGCTTCCGCCAGCTTGTCGGGGATGTCCTCATGCCGGTCGCGCCCGACGATCAGCAGCAACCGCGCCCCCGTGGGAAGGTTGCGCTGGATCAGGCCGATCAGGTCGTTGCGATCGCCATCGGCGCTGCGGGCATCATCGAGTCCGGCATCGCGAACCCTTGCAGCCGTCCGCGCGCCGACGGTGAAGACCGGCAGGTCGCGCCAGGCGGCAGGCACGTCGGCAAGTGCCGGAACGGCATTGCCGCTGGTCAGGACGAGCGCCTGGAACGGCCCCTCCGGAGCGGGCTCGGGGAGCCGCACGACGGAGAACAGCGGCGCGATGATCGGATCATATCCGTGCGAGCGGACAGCCCGCGCCGTGCGCTCGGCATCGGCTCGGGGGCGGAACACGAAGATGCGCATATGGTCTCCTCTCGCCTCGGCACGCCCACGCATCAATCCCGCGCGCAGGGCAAACACGCAAGTCGTGGCCAAACGGGCGATAGTGCCACCCCACCCAGCTACCCCTTGGCCTTATGCCCGCCTGCGCACTATACGAAGGAATTGCCGGCGCGAAACCGCCGGGCCTTCATCCACCCCCGCCCCCTTATCACCCGCGAGACCAGTCGACCGATCATGCGTGTTCTTGGGATAGAGACGACTTGTGACGAGACGGCGGCTGCGATCGTCTCGATCGAGCGCTCCGGCGAGGCCAAAATCCTCTCGAACGAGGTGCTGAGTCAGATTGCCGCGCATGCCGCATTTGGCGGCGTCGTTCCCGAAATCGCGGCGCGCGCCCATGTCGAGGCGATCGACCGCATCGTCGCGCGTGCCTTCGAGACGGCCGGCCTCAAGCCCTCCGACATCGATGCGGTCGCGGCCGCGGCCGGGCCGGGTCTCGTCGGCGGCGTGATGGTGGGCCTGACCACCGCCAAAGCCATCGCACTCGTAACCGGGCGGCCCTTCATCGCGGTCAATCATCTCGAGGCCCACGCTCTCACCGCCCGCCTGACCGACGATCTCGCTTTCCCCTATCTGCTGCTGCTGGTCTCGGGCGGCCACACCCAGCTTCTCGCCGTGCGCGGCGTCGGCGATTATCTCAAGCTCGGCGGCACCATCGACGACGCCGTCGGCGAAGCCTTCGACAAGATCGCGAAAATGCTCGGCCTGGCCTATCCCGGCGGCCCCTCGGTGGAGCGGGAAGCCGAGAAGGGCGATCCCGAGCGCTTCGACTTTCCCCGCCCGATGGCGGGCCGCCCCAACCCGGATTTCTCGCTCTCGGGCCTGAAGACGGCCGTGCGGCTGGTCGCCGAGCGGATTGCGCCCTTGTCGGATCGCGACGTCGCCGATCTCTGCGCCTCGTTCCAGGCGGCTGTCGTCGATGTCATGGTCGAGCGCACGCGTGCCGGATTGCGCGCCTGCCGCACTGCGGGGATCACACCGTCGGCACTGGTCGTGGCAGGCGGCGTCGCGGCCAACCAACCGATTCGGCGCGGGTTGACGCGGCTTGCCACGGAAGCCGGTCTGCCCATGATAGCCCCGCCAATGGCGCTCTGCGGCGACAATGGCGCGATGATCGCCTGGGCCGGGCTGGAACGCCTTCGGCTCGGCATGGTCGACGACATGAGCGCGCTTGCCCGCCCGCGCTGGCCGCTCGATGAACTCCGGCCGCAGGACACGCCCAAGCCGGCTCCCGCCATGCCCGAACCGGCTGGCCAGGACCTCGCGGCGCGGACATGAGCAGCGCGGCGGAGTTCCAGACAATCGGCATCGCCGGTGCCGGCGCCTATGGCGCGGCTCTCGCACTGGCTGCAGCCCGTGCCGGCCGCAAGGTCCTGCTCTGGGCACGCGACGAGGCCACCGTCGCAGCGATCGCAACCAATCGCGAAGTCCCGCGCCTTCCCGGCGTCCCCCTGCCCGACTCGATCTCGGTGACAAGCTCGCTTGCCAATCTCGCCGAAGCCCAGGCGCTGATCGTCACAGTCCCCACCCAGAATCTGCGGCAGGCCTGCGACGCCATGGCGCGGTCATTGCCCGCAGGACGCCCGGTGATTTCGGCGGCCAAGGGCATCGAACAGGCGACCGGGCTGTTCACGACGCAGGTGATCGCTGAGGCTTGGCCGGGCTCGACCACCGCCATTCTCTCAGGGCCAAGCTTCGCCGCCGATATCGGGCGCGGCCTGCCCACGGCCGTGACGCTCGCGGCCGAGGATCCAGATCTCGCTCAGGCGCTGGCGCAGGCGCTGAGTTCGCCGGCTTTCCGCATCTATCACAGCGCCGATCCACGGGGCGTCGAGATCGGCGGTGCCGCCAAGAACGTCCTCGCCATCGCAGCCGGCATCGCGATCGGGCTGGGCTATGGCGAAAGCGCGCGCGCGGCACTGGTGGCGCGTGGCTTTTCTGAGCTGCGCCGCTTCGGCGAAGCTTACGGCGCGCAGGGCGAGACGTTGATGGGCCTGTCGGGCCTCGGCGATGTCGTGCTCAGCTGCGCCTCGGCTCAATCGCGCAATTTCGCCTTCGGTCTTGCTCTCGGACAGGGCAAGACTGCGGCGGAAGCAGCCGGCGGCAAGCTCGCCGAGGGCGCCTTCACCGCCTCGATTCTGGCGGAAATGGCTTTGGCGCGCGGCGTCGAGACACCGATTGCCGATGCCGTGACCGCGATCATCGCCGGACATGTCAGCGTACGCGAATCGGTGGCAGGCCTGCTGGCACGGCCGATCCGCGCCGAGATCTGAAGGAGAACGCAATGGCAGGCGACTGGTCGGACCTGACGAAGCGCGTGGCGCGAGGCCTCAAGGAGGTCAAGAAGACGACGGGCTCGGAGCTGGTCGCCGAGAGCATGCCCGTGGCACTGGCAGGCCGCGTGCCGGCAGGTCCCGTGATCCAGCATCGCCGGCGCCGCACCGAGGATACGCACCGTTTCGTGCTGATCCTGCCCTTCGGCGAGGGAGAGGTCCGCGTCGAGCTCGCTCCGCAGGATTATGCCGCGCTGACCCGCGAGATGGTGCGGTTCTGGAATGAACAGGGCGAAGCGGCATCGCGCCCGCCCGCTCCGCTGAAAGAGGACGAAGCCTGATGGCACATTGGCTGATCAAATCCGAACCCTCGAAATGGTCCTGGGACCAGCAGGTCGAGGCCGGCGCGAAGGGCACGCATTGGGACGGCGTGAAGAACCACACCGCCAAGCTCAACCTGATCGCGATGAAGCAGGGCGATCAGGTCTTCTTCTACCACTCAAACGAGGGGCTCGAGGTCGTCGGCATCGTCGAGGTCATCAAGGAAGCCTATATCTGGATCCCCGGAGAGCCCTGGGTTCTCGTCGACTTCAAGGCCGTGAAGCCCCTGCCCAGGCCGGTGACGCTTGCACAGGTCAAGGCAACGCCGGAACTGGCCAAGATGGCGCTCGTCACCTCCTTCCGCCTGTCGGTCCAACCGGTGACGGACGACGAATGGAAGCTGGTCTGCAAGATGGGCGGGCTCTGAGCCCCGCCCGACCCTGACCGGCCGGGCCGCTGGCCGCGCGCCTGTATTCGCATGGTCTTCCCCGATGGCGCAGCCGGGCTGCCCGCGGGCTCGCGATTGCCGGGCTCGCCGCCTGCCGTTTTTCGCCACGCTTTGCCCCGCCTATCCCCACCAAAAGTCTTTGAAACCAAAGTGCGAGGGCTGACGGCTTGCCGCCGCTCTTTCGCGCTTTATGATGCGCGCAATTCGAAAGAAGCGGTCGTTTCTTGCCGAAGAATCCGGCACTCATTTCATGAGCCGCGACGAAGATGGGCTGATTGCGGTCCAAGTCTGGGGAGACGCCTGTAATGTCCGAAACGATCTATGACGTC
Organism: Allobosea lathyri; assembly: GCF_900108245.1. GTDB lineage: Bacteria > Pseudomonadota > Alphaproteobacteria > Rhizobiales > Beijerinckiaceae > Allobosea > Allobosea lathyri. Next base: position 82,715 of record NZ_FNUY01000012.1, on the reverse strand, counting down.
CCGGCCGCCTGGGCCAAGAAGGCGCATCTGAACGACGCCAAATACAAGAAGATGTATGCGGCCTCGATCAAGGACCCGGACAAGTTCTGGGGCGAGCAGGGCAAGCGGATCGACTGGTTCAAGCCCTACACGAAGGTCCGCAACGCCAGTTACAAGCCGGGCAAGGTCTCGATCAAATGGTTTGAGGACGGCACGACGAACGTCTCGTACAACTGCGTCGACCGGCATCTTGCCACCCGCGCCAAGCAGACCGCGATCATCTGGGAGGGCGATGACCCCTCCGAGTCGAAGAAGATCACCTACGGGCAGCTCTACACCGAGGTCTGCAAGTTCGCGAATGTGCTGAGGGCGAACGGCGTCAAGAAGGGCGACCGCGTCACCATCTACATGCCGATGATCCCGGAGGCGACCTACGCGATGCTGGCCTGCGCGCGTCTGGGCGCCGTCCACTCGATCGTGTTTGGCGGGTTCTCCCCGGACTCCGTCGCAAGCCGGATCGAGGATTCCGATTCGAAGATCGTCATCACCGCCGATGAAGGATTGCGCGGCGGTCGTTCGATCGCCCTGAAGAAGAATGTCGACCTAGCCGATGCCAAGGTGAAGGGCGGCATCGGCAAGGTCATCGTGGTCAAGCGCACGGGCGGCAATGTCTCGATGCAGGAAGGCCGCGACGTCTGGTATCATGAGGAGGCCGCGAAGGTCTCGGGCCATTGCCCCCCGGTGGAGATGAAGGCGGAAGACCCGCTTTTCCTGCTCTATACGTCGGGGTCGACAGGCAAGCCCAAGGGCGTGCTGCATACGACGGGCGGCTATCTCGTCTATGTCGCGATGACCCATCAATACGTCTTCGACTATCATGACGGCGACATCTACTGGTGCACCGCCGATGTCGGCTGGGTCACCGGCCACAGCTATATCGTCTACGGCCCGCTCGCCAATGGCGCGACGACGCTGATGTTCGAGGGCATTCCGACCTATCCGACGATCTCGCGCTTCTGGGACGTGATCGACAAGCACAAGGTCAACACCTTCTACACCGCCCCCACCGCGATCCGTTCGCTGATGGGCGCTGGCGAGGAGCCGGTGAAGCGGACCAAGCGCAAGTCGCTGCGCCTGCTCGGCTCGGTCGGCGAGCCGATCAACCCGGAAGCCTGGGAATGGTATCACCGCGTCGTCGGCGAGAGGCGTTGCCCGATCGTCGACACCTGGTGGCAGACCGAGACCGGCGGCATCCTGATCACGCCGCTGCCGGGCGCCACCAAGCTCAAGCCGGGATCGGCGACGCGGCCCTTCTTCGGTGTCAAGCCCGAGATCGTCGATGCCGAGGGCAAGGTCCTGGAGGGTGCGGCCGAAGGCAACCTCGTCATCTCCGAGAGCTGGCCCGGCCAGATGCGCACGGTCTATGGCGACCACAAGCGCTTCGAGGAGACCTATTTCGCGACCTATCCGAACAAGTACTTCACCGGCGACGGCTGCCGGCGCGACGCTGACGGCTATTACTGGATCACCGGCCGCGTCGACGACGTGATCAACGTCTCCGGCCATCGCATGGGCACGGCCGAAGTCGAATCGGCGCTGGTCGCACATCCGTCCGTGTCGGAAGCCGCCGTCGTCGGCTATCCCCACGACATCAAGGGCCAGGGCATCTACGCCTATGTCACGCTGATGACCGGCGAGAAGCCCAGCGATGCGCTGCGCAAGGAACTCGTCGCCTATGTCCGCAACGAGATCGGCCCGATCGCATCGCCGGACCTGATCCAGTTCTCACCCGGCCTGCCCAAGACGCGTTCCGGCAAGATCATGCGCCGCATCCTGCGCAAGATCGCGGAGGACGAGTTTTCCGCGCTCGGCGACACCTCGACCCTGGCCGATCCCGCCGTGGTCGATGATCTCATCGAGAACCGCCAGAACAAGCGCAAGACAGCCTGAGCGTCGCGCCAACCTCACGCGCGCGGCGCCTTGCGCTTCTCCGGCGCCGCCGCGACGACCTCGATCTCGACCTTGAACTCCGGCAGCGTGAAGCCGGAGACGATCATCAGGGTCGAGGCCGGAGGCGGCGTGCCGACATGGGCATCCCGCGAATCCATGTAGGCCCTCATATGGGCGCGATCGGTCACATAGGCGTTGACGCGCACGATGTCGGCGAGGCCCATGCCGGACTCCGCCAGGATTGCCGCGATGTTGGCGAAGCACAGATCGGCCTGGGCGCCAGCGCTTTCGGGGATAGTGCCGTCTGCGGCAACGCCAAGCTGGCCCGAACAGAATACCAGTCGATGACCTATCGGCACCTCCACGCCATGGCTGTAGCGGGCGAAGGGCGGACGGATCGAGGCGGGCGCGAGGGATTTCATGTTGTTCTCCGGGCTGTCCTTGCAACTATGCATCGACAGCCCCAGCGGAACCAGATCATGCGCGGCGGGTTCGCAAATGACACGCCTTGAGCTAGATCATGCTCATGCCACGTTCACCGGACTGGCTTAAAAAGGGCGCATGCATTGCATGCTCACGATCGGAACGGACGCCGCATGACCACGAAGACCGCAACACCGGCCATGGCCTTGAAGGCTGCCGCCCTGCTGCCTCTGCTGGCGTTGACCGCTTGTGCGGGCTCGCAGCGCTTCGTCGGTCCAACCCAGGGCGGGCCGGTCTACACGCAGCCTCAGCTCCAATCGGCGCCCCCGATCAGCTCAGCCCCCGTCACCTCGGAACCCTTGCCACCTCCGGGCGGCTATCCCGTCGCCTCCGCGCCGCAGGGCGCGCCTGGCGGCTTGCCTCCGCAGGAGCCCTATTACGGGGGCAGCCCAGAGGCGCCGCAAGGCTCGGCGCTGCCGCCAGCCGAGCCGCGCTCGACGGAGGTTCCCACCCTGCGCGGCGGAAGCGGCCAGATCGCGACGCTGGGTGCCGGAGGCGGAGCGAGCGCCGGCGCCGGCTCCTCGCGCGGCGCAGTGACCTCGCGTGACAGCGTCATCGGCAACTGGACGGCGCGCGAAGCCACGGGCGGCTCGTGCCGCGTCCAGCTTTCGAGCTCGCCGACGCTCGACCTCTACCGCGCCAACGCGGCCGGCTGCGCCAATCGCGACCTGCAGAAGATCACGGCCTGGGATTACCGCGACGGCGAGGTTTATCTCTACCAGCAGGGCGGGACGGTGGTTGCCCGCCTGCGCACCAGCAGCGGCGGCGCCATGGACGGCGCGGTCACGAAGTCAGGCGCCGCGCTGTCTCTCAATCGCTGACAGCGTAAACGCGCGCCGTCACGCCCACCGAAAGGCGGGCGACCAGAACTGGCGCTGCAACGACAGGGCCAGCGTCGCGAAGCCCTTGGCATTGTCCAGGGCTTCGTCGAGAACGGTGAAGGGCGTCGGCCCGCCCGTGGCGATGACACCCTCGACATCGGCATAGCCGCCGACGAGATCGGCCTCGAACTTGCGCGCCAGCCGCCGCATCGCGACGTTCTCCGGCAGACAGGTCATGTAGAGCGTGCCGATGCCGCGATTACGGGCTGCCATGATCAGGCGGCTGAACAGCGTTTCGCCAAGCCCCCGCCTGCGCCACGCCTTCTCGACGCTGAAAGCAGCCTCGCCGGTCTGTGCGACGATGTCTTCCAAGCCACGCAGTTCGGCCGCGCCGCGCACCTCGCCAGCTTCGATATAGGCATAGACGAGCCCGCCCACCCCAAAGGTGGTGACGGCATAGTTTTCGAGGAATTCATCGTTCACGGCCGTGCCAAAGCGCTCGCGCCGCGTCACCGCGTCGAGCCTCAGCAAATGGGCCTTGAACAGATCGCGCTCCGCTGGCCAAAGCCGGCGGATTTCGCCTTGGCCGGTCACGATGCCGGCCTTCTTGGAACGAGCCACTATAATCATCTCCTGTAACAGCGCTGAGTGCCGCGCTACCCACCAGGAGGCGTATCTTCCCTAACTCACGGCTAGAGATGCGCCCTCGCAACTTGATTACAAGTGGCCAAATCTGCGGCATTTTCGTCCTCCGGGCCGGCTTGGATGCCATTTCCGGCCGGTCCGGACGGCTTCGAGCAAGCTGTGGACTCGCGCGAAAGCGCGCTGAGCGAACAGGAAAATCCATGAGATAATTTCGAGTTCGACCCCGATGACGACGCGCTTGGCTTCCGCTAGATTGCGCTCTCCCGGTCACTCCACACTTGAAGTCTCCATGTTCGATCGTCGCAAGCCTCCTGCCGCCCAGCCCTTCGTCACCCACGAAAATATCGAAGCCAAGGTTAAATGGTTCGACCCCGAAAAGGGGTTCGGTTTCGCGTCGCCGGCCGATGGCTCAGGCGACGTTTTCCTGCATATCTCCGCCATCGGCCCGCTCGACCAGCAGGACCTGCAGCCCGGCGCCACGATCATCGCCGATCTCGGCGAGGGTCGGCGCGGCCTCCAGGTCGTCGCTGTCCACGAGATCGACGCCTCCACCGCGACTCAGGCCGCTCCGCGCGCCGCCTTCTCGCCGCGCCCTCCCCGCGATGATTTCGGCGGTGGCGGATATGGCGGCGGCGGCGGTGGCGGCTATGCCGATCGTGGCAGCCGTGGCGGCTATAACGACCGCGGCGGCGATCGTGGCGGCTTCGGCGACCGCGACAATGCTCCGGTCGAAGGCCCCTATGACGGCGCCGTGAAGTTCTTCAACACCGAGCGCGGCTTCGGCTTCATCGCCCCCGATCGGGGCGGGCCGGACGTGTTCCTCCATGTCAGCTCGCTCGGCCGCAGCGGCCTGCAGCCGCCGATGGACGGGCAGCGCGTGCGCTTCTCGATCCGCGCCGGCAAGAAGGGACCCGAAGCAGCCAATGTCAGCTTCATCTGAAGCAACGGCCTGAGTTGCCTTCCAGGATCTGAGCTGCCTTACAAGATAAAGGCCCGCCACTGGCGGGCCTTTTTTGTGGGAGCAGTGGCCGCCCGCCGTCAGACCCTGTCGAGCGCGCGATGCGGCTCTGGCGGCAGCGTCAGTCCGATCGCGTCACCGGGACCGATATCGCCCCCTGCCAGCACGATCCCCATGATGCCGGCCTTGCGGATGATCCGGCCCTGGGCATCGCGTCCGACCACGGCGGCAAGTAATCCCGGCTGAAATGATTCGATCTGGGCACATGGGTTGCGCAGGCCCGTGATTTCCACCAGCGCCGTCGCGCCCAGATGCAATCGTGCACCGACCGGCAAAGCGAGCAGGTCGAGACCGCGTGTCAGCACATTCTCGCCCATCGCGCCGGGCGCAACCGAGAAGCCTTTCGCGTTCAGCTCGTCCAGCAATTCGGCGTGAAGCAGATGGACCTGCCGCAGATTCGGCTGTGTCGGATCGACCCTGACGCGCGAGCGATGCTTCACCGTCACGCCGCAATGCGCGTCGCCCTCGACGCCGAGCCCCTCCAGCAGGCGGATAGACAATAAGGGAGGCTTGCTGAAGCGATGCCCCGCGCCAGCGCAAACAGCGGCAATTGTCGGGGTCATGACGCCTTGGCTCCCTGGTGTTCGCTGCCGTTCCAACACGCCTTCGTCTTCCAGCGCAAGACCCTCGATCAGGCCTTGTGAGCTACGCCGCTTCCACGACCAGCATGTCAGGGGTGCTGTCGCCGGCGCCGTGCAAGCTCTCGATAGAGCGCCTCCGACGTGACGCCGATCTCGGACGCCAGGCGATGCCACTGGCCCTTCGGTGGCAGATCGCCCCTTAGCGAGACGCCGGAGCAGGTCACGAGCTATGCGCGTCTACGCGGCTATACGACGGGCGGGCCCGATCCGGCCGCCCGGCGCTGATACCCTGCCGGGCCTTGAGCCTCGCCTCGATGGGCATCGCAAAATAAAACGCCGGATCTGCCTGGCAGATCCGGCGCGATAAGCCGACAGTCGCGAAAAGGCTTAGTGGTCGCTCTCGAGCCCGCCCATATGCTTCTGCGTATAAAGTTCCAGGCCGATGCGCTGGATCAGCTCGAGCTGCGTCTCCAGGAAGTCGATATGGCCTTCCTCATCCTTCATCAGGGCCTTGAACAGCTCTTCGGTCGGATAATCGGCAACCTCGCGGCAATAGCCGGCGGCCTCCTGGTAAAGCGAGCGCGCTTCGAGCTCGGCCTTGAGATCGGCCTCGATCACTTCCTTGACGTTCTCGCCGATCCGCAGCGGATCGAGCGTCTGCATGTTGGGGAAGCCTTCGAGGAAGAGGATGCGGTCGACGAAGCGGTCGGCATGGACCATCTCCTCGATCGATTCCTTCTTCCAGGTCTTGGCCATCTCCTTCAGACCCCAATTGTCGAGGATCCGGTAATGCAGCCAATACTGGTTGATCGCGGTCAGCTCCGAGCGAAGCCCCCGGTTGAGATATTCGATGACTTTCTTGTCACCCTTCATGGCCGCGCTCCTTGGCACTACATTAGAATGATCCTAATGTATGGGGAGGTCGACTCGAAGGGAAGCGAAAAAGACGACCGGCCGACGATTTTCGCGCGCAACGTGTCAGGCTGCAGCGCGGTCCTCGGACAGATCGAGACCGTCCAGCATATGCCCGACGGAGACATGCACCGCGCATTCGATGTCGCGGCTGGCGCAGCTGCCGCACTGCGTCATGCAGGCCGCGCGGGCTTCCGCCAGGATCGCCCGCACCTCTCGGGCGCAGCGCCCGCAATCGGGGCTGCAGCCGAGGCAGTCATAAGCCTGCCCGGCCGTCACAGGTCCGCTGCCGTCAGGAGCGATGGTGCCCCTGATCTGCGTGCAGGAAATGACGTTGCAGGAACAGACGATCACGCGTGGTGGCTCACAACGCGCTTGGTCTCGACCTCCTCGCCGTCCAGGCGGCGCAGGCGCACGATGACCTCGACCGAGGAAATCATCATGCCCTCGGGCGCATCCGGCAGGCCGGCGACCTGGATGGTCGAGCCGGGAATATCGACGACCGTCTCATCATCCTCATTGTAGAAATGATGGTGCTCGGAGACATTGGTGTCGAAGAAAGTCTTCGGACCGGAGACCGACACCTGGCGCAGCAGACCGGCTTCCGAGAACTGGCGCAGCGTGTTGTAGACCGTTGCCAGCGAGAGCGGCTCGCGGGCGCGAATGGCCTCTTCGTACAGCATCTCGGCGCTGACATGGCGGTCGCCCTTGGCGAAGAGCAGCCAGCCCAGAGCCATGCGCTGGCGTGTCGGGCGCAGGCCCGCAGTGCGCAGGCGCGCTTTGACCGCGCTGATCGGGCAGGATGTCGGGCTTTTCTGCGGCCACGGAATATGGTCCGCGGCGACGCGGGGCTGATCCTGATCCTTGACGGACAAAACGCTCATCAAAACGCCTTCCAACAATACCGGTTCCCCCGGCCACGCAGTTTAGAAAATATCTAAACTACTGATATTGTTGTTATATTTGTCGCAAAGGCAGTCCAATGTCAATCTTCGCGGGTGCGACATGACGTCAGTCGTCCCCAGCTTGCGTCAGTGTCCCGCCCCTGCCGGAGCCGCCGCTGGCGGCTTGCGCATGAACAGCGCCAGCAGCACGAGGCTGCCGAAGATCACGGTCAGAGCGAGGAAGACATCGCCGAAGGCCATGATCAGCGCCTGCTTGTGAGCGCGCTGATTCAGCAGGGCCAGCGCCATCGACTCGGCGGCATCGCCGTAACCGGCGAAGCGCTGCATCATCGACGCAAGGTTCTCCTCCGCGATCTGGCGGCCGGCGGAGACTGCTTCATGCAGCCGCGTGATGTGCAGGTCGGTCCGCGTATTCAGCATCGTGTTGATCACGGCCAGCCCCACCGCGCCGCCGAGATTGCGGGTCAGGTTATAGAGGCCCGACGCGTTCTTGAGCTGGTGCGGCGGCAGCGTGCCGAGCGCGAGATTGTTGATCGGCACCATGCACAGCATCAGCGAGACGCCGCGCAGGATCTGCGGAATCAGGAGCTCGTGGAAATCCCAATCGGCGGTGATTCCAGTCGCGATATAGGTGCCCAGCGCAAAACCGGCGAAGCCGATCATCATCTGAATGCGCGGGTCGATCTTCTGCGAAAGCTTGCCCGCGATCGGCGCCGTCAGGAACATGCACAGGCCGGTGACGAACATGGTCTCGCCAATCATCAGCGCGTCATAGCCGCGGATGCGCCCGAGATAGACGGGGTAGAGATAGGTCAGCCCATAAAGCCCGATGCCCATGCAAAACGAGAACAGCGAGCCGAAGGCGAAGTTGCGATCCGAGAAGGCGCGCAGATCGACCAGCGGATCGTCGCGCGTCAGCGCCCGCCAGAAGAACAGCACGGCGCCCGCGACCATGACGAACGAGAAGAACACGATCTCATGGCTCTCGAACCAGTCGAGCCGCGTGCCTTCCTCCAGCACATATTCGAGACTGCCAAGGAAGGCCGCCATGCCGGCGAGGCCCAGCCAGTCGAAGCGCTTCAGGAGCCCGGCCTGAGGCTTGTCAAAATCGATCAGGGTCCAGGCCGCGATCGTGACGCAGATGCCCGGAACGACATTGACCAGGAAGAGCCAGTGCCAGGAAAAGGCATGGCTGAGATAGCCGCCAACGGTGGGGCCGATGGTCGGGGCCAGCGTCGCGACGAGCCCGATGATCGGCGAGACGATCGGCCGCTTCGAAGCCGGAAAGATAGTGAAGGCGGCCGCGAAGACGCCGGGAATCATGCCGCCGCCGATGAAGCCCTGGACCGCGCGCCACAGGATCATCTCGTTGATCGAGGACGATGTCGCGCACAGGATGCTGGCGATGGTGAATCCACCGGCCGCAATCGAGAAGAAGACCCGCGTCGAGAGCGCCCGGCTCAGATAGCCCGATAGCGGGATCATGATCACTTCGGCGATCAGATAGGCTGTCTGGACCCAGGCAATCTCGTCCGACGAAGCCGACAGGCCGGCCTGAATCTCGGCCAGCGAGGCCGAGACGATCTGGATGTCCAGGATCGCCATGAACATGCCGAAGACCATCGCGATGAACGCGAAGATCCGGCGCCTCGGAATAGCGTCCTCGGCCGGCGGAACGCCGGCTGCGCTGGTCAGGGTGGCGGTGGCCATGACGGCCTCCTTTGGAGGGCGCTCAGTGCTGTGCGGCGGCGCGCGGATCGATCTTGACGACGACCGACATGCCGGGCCGCAAGACGTGCTTGCCAGCCGATTCAGGATCGAGCGCGATACGCACCGGCACCCGCTGGACGATCTTGGTGAAATTGCCGGTCGCATTGTCGGGCGGCAGCAGCGTGAAGACCGAGCCGGTGCCACCGGCGATGCCGCTGACGGTGCCCTTGAACACCTGATCCGGCAGCGCGTCGACCGTGATCGTGGCCTTGTCGCCGATCTTCAGCGGGCCGACCTGCGTCTCCTTGAAATTCGCATCGACATAGACCTTGTCGAGCGGAACGATCGACATCAGCCGTTTGCCGGCGCTGACGAGATCGCCCAGCTGGACATTGGTGTTGGCGATGAGCCCGTCGATCGGCGCGGCGACCCTGGTGAAGGTCAGATCGCGCTCGGCCTTCTGTTCGGCGACCTTGAGCTCGTCGGCCTGGCGTGCGGCTTCGTTGCGCTGGGCCTTGAGCACTTCGATATTGGCTTGCGCGGCGGTGACGCCGGCCTGCGAGCTGACGAGCGCCGCGCGCGCCCGGTCGCGAGCGGCGGTGGCGGCATCCAGGGTCGCCTGCGAGCCATAGGATTTGGCGGCGAGGCTGTTGGCGCGGTCGAAATCGGCGATGGTCCGCGTCACATCGGCCTGCGCCGAATTCTGCTGAGCCTGGGCCTGCAGCAGGCTGGCCCGGCCGGACTCGATCTGGCTGTCGATACGCAGCAGCGTGGCGGCGGCAGTGGCGCTCTTGGCCCTGGCGCTGTCAAGCGCGATGCGCCAATCGCCATCGTCGAGCGCGACCAGCGGCTGCCCGGCCTTGACCTCCTGGTTCTGGGTCACGGAGATCGTTGCGATATTGGCAGCGAGCTTGGCCGAGATCGTCGCCATCTCCGCGCCGACATAAGCGTCGTCGGTCGAGACGATGAAGCGGCCATTGCGCCACCAGTCGACGCCGAACCAGAGGCCGGTTCCCACCGCAGCCGTCGCGAGCAGCATCAGGCCGGCACGGCGCAGGCCGCTGCGCTTGCCAGCGGGCTGGGCGGGCTTCTCGGCCGCTTCGGCTGGACGGTCATCCTTCTGGCGCGCGTGAGCCGGAGGCTGCGCGGTCTCCAGGGTCGGGTCGACCAGCTTCAGCCGGTCGCGACGAGGCTGAGTATCGGGGATGCTCTCGGCAGACATGATAGGTCCTGACGAATTGAATTCGAACCAGCGGGTTCGATTTCAGTTGAAATAGCTCTGCCGATGACGCATATCAAGTGAAATCGAACCAGCCGGTTCGATTATTTTTTGAGCGACCCCACTCGAGTGGGGTATAAGAGACCATGACCGATATTGCTGAGCCCCCCGTTAAGCAGGCACGCCGCAATCGCCGCATTGCGGGCACCGATCCCGACAAGCGCCGGCAGATTCTCGATGGCGCGCTGGACGTCTTCAAGGCGCGGGGCTTCGACGCCGCCAGCATGAACGACATCGCTGCTGCCGCGAATGTCTCGAAAGGCACGCTTTATGTGTATTTCGAGGACAAGGAGCACCTCTTTGTCGCGCTGATCGAGCGTGAGCGCGAGGCCCAGAAGCGCGGCGCCTTCGAAGCGCTCGACGAAGATCCAGATCTCGCGCATGCGCTGTCGAATTTCGGCGAGCGGCTGCTGCGCCTCCTGGTCAGCGACTTCGCCCTCAGCGCTCACCGCATCGTGATCGGCGTCGCCGAACGCATGCCGGAGCTCGGCCGCGAATTCTACGAGAACGGGCCGATGCAGGGCGCACGGCGCATCGCCGATTATCTCGACCGCAAGGTGGCTCAGGGCCAGCTGGAGATCGACGATACTGCGCTGGCGGCCGTGCAGTTCCTCGACCTGTGCCAGGCGACGCTGCTGCGCCCGCGCCTGTTCAATGCGGTGCGCAAGCCGCCATCGGAAGCCGAGATCGCCCGGGTGGTGGCCTCCGCCGTCGAGATGTTCCTGGCGCGCTACGCGACGCGGCGGTGAAAACCGGAACGCCGATCCAGCATCACGCCTTGATCAGACGTGCCCGGATGCGCTCGCGATGGGCTGTGTAGAGACCCGAACCCGCAATGATCACCGCGCCGACCAGCGTCCAGATATCGGGCAGGACCGCAAACAGGAAATACCCGAACAGCGAGGCCCAGAGCAGCTGCGCATAAGAGAACGGCGCCAGCAGCGAGGCATCCGCATGGCGATAGGCCAGGATCAGGAGCCAATGGCCGATGGTCGAGGCGATGCCGATGAACATGCCGATCAGGATGGTCTGGCCTGAAAGCGGCTGCCATTGCAGCGGCAGCATCGCGGTCAGGATGATGAAGCCGACGATCGCCGAATAGGCCAAGGTGGTGATCGGGTTCTCGGTCGTGCTCATCATGCGGGTCATGATCAGCCCGAAGGCCCAGCTCAGCGCCGAGACAACCGGCAGCAGCGACGCCAGTTGAAAACCGGCACCGCCCGGACGCACCACGATCAGAACCCCCACAAGCCCGACCAGAGTCGCCAGCCAGCGCCGCCAGCCCACCGTTTCGCCGAGCAGCGGGATGGAAAGCGCGGTGACGAAGAGCGGCGTGACGAAGCTCGTCGCCGTCGCATCCGCAATCGCCAGATATTTCAGCGACGAGACGAACAGGATGGAGGAGGCGACGACGCCGAGACCGCGCAGGACCTGCAGCACCGGGCGCTTCGTGCGCAACCGCGCCTTGCCCGTGCGAAAGGCGATCGCGAGGATGATCGCGAGAAACGCGCAATAGCGCAGCCAGGTGATCTGCAGCGCCGGCACATGGTCGGCAAGATATTTCGACGCGACGTCCGACGTGGTGAAGAAGCAGGTCGTGAGCAGGATCAGCCCGATGCCTCGAAAGACATTGTCCCGCCGCGGCGGCCCCGGCGGCATGGTCTCGACGCGCAGCGGCACGGGCATTTCGGAGGGAATGGGGCGGGGCAAGGGACTGGCACGTCGTGATGATCCCGAACGCTAGCAGATTCGACGCGCAACCGCCGCGCAAAGGCGGCACGGCGCCCATGCGCGGGCGCGACGGGAAACCACTGGCAGATGTCAAAGAATTCGAGCCCTCATCCTGAGGAGCCGCGAAGCGGCGTTTCGAAGGATGGTCCAGCTGTCGCAGGAGCCTCCTGAAGCATCCTTCGAGACGCCATCCTCGGCGAATAGCTCCTCAGGATGAGGGCTGAGGGCAATCTCGACGCATCTCTGAGACCCAAGAAGCGCGCCGAGGAAACGGCGAATATGAAAAAGGCGGGCACGCGGCCCGCCTTTATAAAACAACAGCGCCGTCCGGCAGCCTCAGGCGGCCTGCTTGCGCGGCTGGATCAGCTTGCGGTTGACCAGCACTTCCGCGATCTGCACCGCGTTCAGCGCCGCGCCCTTGCGCAGATTGTCGGAGACGCACCAGAAGGCGAGCCCGTTCTCGACCGTATTGTCCTCGCGGATGCGAGAGATATAGGTCGCGTCCTCGCCGGCCGCCTCATGAGGCGTGATGTAGCCGCCGGGCTCGTGCTTATCGATCACCAGCACGCCAGGCGAGGTCCTCAGCAGCTCGCGCGCCTCATCGGCCGTGACCGGCTTCTCGCACTCGATGTTGACGCTCTCGGAATGGCTGACGAAGACCGGCACGCGCACGCAGGTCGCGGTCAGCTTGATCTTGGGATCGAGGATCTTCTTCGTCTCCGCCATCATCTTCCACTCTTCCTTGGTGAAGCCGTCCTCCATGAAGACGTCGATCTGCGGAATGAGGTTGAAGGCGATGCGCTTGGGGAACTTCTTGGTCACCATCTCGCCGGCGGCAAAGATCGAGCGCGTCTGGTTGAAGAGCTCATCCATCGCCTCCTTGCCGGCGCCAGAGACCGACTGATAGGTCGAGACGACGACGCGCTTGATCACATACTTGTCGTGCAGCGGCTTCAGCGCCACCACGAGCTGCGCGGTCGAGCAGTTCGGATTGGCGATGATGTTCATCTTGGTGAAACCGGCAGCGGCTGCTGCATTCACCTCGGGAACGATCAGCGGCACGTCGGGGTGCATGCGCCAGGCCGAGGAGTTGTCGATCACGACGCAGCCCTGCGCGCCGATCTTGGGCGACCATTCCTTGGACACCTCGCCGCCGGCCGACATCAGGCAGATATCGGTGTCGGAGAAGTCGTAATGCTCGAGCGCCTTCACCTTCAGCGTCCTGTCGCCGAAGGAGACCTCCGTCCCGATCGAGCGGGAGGATGCGAGCGCCACGACTTCGCTGACCGGGAAGGCGCGCTCGGCCAGGATGTCGAGCATCTCGTGGCCCACATTGCCGGTGGCGCCGACGATCGCGACCTTGAAGCTCATTGTGATGTTCCTTTTGGATGAAACCCGTTTGGTCTCCCCCGGGGATGCCGGCCCGCGCATCGCATCTGGCGGGTTTGGCGGACTACCCCCGCCGGGGGGGGAGGGCCCGGAACCGAGGCGAAGCGTCAGCGCGACGTAACCGTTTTACCGGTCGTCGTTTTGGTCGTGCGTTTCGTCGTAAGACGGACAGTCACAGGGCCAATCCCGAAGGGCTGAAACATTCGCGGCGGCGCCCGAGGGTTCTCCCGCGCGCCACGCCCGTCTCAGAACACCCGCGGCGACGAAAAGTCAATCTCCCCGCAAGACCTGCGCATGACCCGGTCCGGACGGTCAGATCTTCATGGCTCCTCACATTAACCCTGCTTCTTGACCGGCCGTTCACGCTGCCCGCCGATTCCCGCCGCGCGGTAACGCGACAGCGACGCCCGCTCCAGCACGATGCAGTCGAGTATGAGTGGACGGTCGCGCCTGGCGCGACGCTGGAGTTCGGGTGCAGGTCGTGTCGGGTCATATTCCATCGCTTCTGCTTACGCGGATCAGGCTGCTGCTCAGGCTGCTGGCTCGGGATATCGCGCGTCTGGCGGGCAAGGCTCGCTCACAGTTTGCGAAAGCCGATCTGGCCGGCGCGCTGATCCGGGTCGCCGACATGATCGAAGCCGGCTTTACGTTGATCTTGCGTGGCCTCGCTGCCCTGGCGAGGCGCCGGGGCCTGAGCCTGACAGGTGGCCTTCTCTGGCGCAGTGTCGCCGCGATGAGCGGGATCGGCCTGGCGGCCGCACTCGTGACCGGGCTCTCGGCCAATGGCGGCGAGGCGACGCTGGCCAGCCTCTCCGTTCAGCCGGAGCAGGAGGTCCACCCCGTTCGCGACGTGCGCCGGGACCCACGCCATCTGCCCGGCGGCGCCGACAGCTGGGTCAGGATCGAACGCCCCATCGCCATGTTCGGGCTGCAATCGCCGGAGCTCGACCGCGAACCGACAACCTACGAGGCACGCCGGAACCAGGATGGTTCGCGGCGCGAGGATGTCTTGGCTTTTGGCGCCTTCGCCGAGGAGAAGCCGCATCTCCTGCTGCGCCTCCAGGTGGAGCATCGAGGCGGCGATCAGCCCCATTCCTTCATGATCGCGCTGGTGCGCGAGGCCGCCGCGCGCGGCATGGCGGTTCAGCGCAGCAGCGCCCCGATCGCGATCCAGACGCGGTTCGGCCCCGCCGAAACCACCGACACCGTGCTGAGCGATGGCGCAGTCGACCGGACCTGCATCGCCTTCCGGATGAGCCCAGGCTCCGTGCCGCTCGCCATGAGCGGCTGGTGGTGCGGCGCGGCGAAACCCGCCGACAGGCAGCAGCTGATCTGCCTGATCGATCGGCTCGACCTGCTCAATGCCGGCGACGACAATGTTCTTCGCAGCGAGTTCGCCAGAACCGAAACGAACCGCCAGCCGGCCTGCGCACCGCAACGGCTTTCAGCCACCGGTCGCAAGGTCTCCTGGCTCGATGCGGACGGCACGGCGCCAGCCTTGCGCACGAAAAGCGCGGCTGTCGCCGAGCCGGCCAAGCCGAAATCGAGCGCCAAGCGGTAACATGCCGGAGACGAGACTGCAGACCATGTCGATCATTGGCGCGACCGGCCGCGTCGCCATGGGCACGGCGCGCTTTTTCTTCCTGTTCCTGGGCGCGCTGGTCTTTCTGCTCGTCCTGCTGGTCGGCTGGTGGCTCTCACGCAATGTCTCGACAATCAGCAATGGCCAGCCCACGATCTCATGGGCTGTCGAGCCGCTCGCGAGCGGCAGGGCAGCGCCGCTGATCGCGACCCACCCCGCCCGCGGACGCGAGGAAGGCTGGCTGTTCGGTGGCCCCGGCACCGGCCAGGCCTTCGCAGCCATGGTGCTGGCCGAGCCGAGCGAAAGCGGACACCCCTTTACCCTGAACTCGCCGGTTTTCTGGCAGTTTGACGCCTTGCGCGTGCTGTCGCCGCGGATCGGCGGCCCGCATTACGAGATGACCACCCGCTGGGGCCGCTTTACGGGGCGCGACCTTATCTATCGCGAGAACGACGGGCGCACCCGAACCTGCATTGCATTCCGCAACGCTTTCGAGACCTCCGAATTCGCGCTCGGTGGTTTCTATTGCGCGGCCGGCCTGCAGACCGCAGATGCCGGACCCCTTGCCTGCATGATCGATCGCCTGAAACTTCAGCAGGGCGAGCGCAAATCGCCGGCGCTGGCCTATCTCGCTGCCCGGGCCACGAAGGCGCCGACTTGCTCGAACTCGACGTTCTATCCATCGGGCACGCGCCAGGTCGTCCGCGATCGCAATGGTGGCGTCGTCCGGATGAACGGCCGCTCGGGCGAAGCGTTTCCGCTGTGGTCGAACTGACAAAATCGTTAACTACGGTAGGCTAGGCTTCAACCAGCCCTTCTCGTACTTATATTCAGCGGGTCGCCGCTTTTTTTGGAGTCGTCGTCATGCTTTCGCTCAAGCGCCTCGCAGCCGTTCTCGCCGTATCGATGGCGGCGTCGACCGTCATGGCCACCCTGGCGGAGGCCCAGAGCCGCCGCGGGCCGCTGCGGATCACCGTGCAGAAGCGCAGCTATTTCGATATGGGCAACGTCGTCCCGGTCGGGTCGATGAACCAGTATGCCAGCCAGCATTTCACCACCTCGCCGGTCTATGCCAGCACGGCCGAGTTCTACGGCGAAGGCGTCCTGCCCGCCCGCATCGGCGCGGGCCGCAACCCGTTCGCCAATACCTTCGCGACCCCGCGCTTCTGACGTCTTCCGTTGTCGCGCCCCGGGCATCTCGGTGAGACGACAACGTTCCCGCGTCATGCTCGCCCTTGGGCGAGCATTTTCGTTTTGAACGCGATCTTCGCTCTGGGTGCGATCGACATGGTCGGCACGCCGCCGACCATGCTTGGCGCCTGTTACGGCAGCGCCTTGAGATAGCGCACCGGCCGGCCCGGAGCTGCAGCTTGCGCCGCGTGCACGATCGCATTCGCATCGATACCGAAATGCCGGTAGAGGTCGGCAACCGTTCCGGTCTGGCCGAAATGCTCGACGCCGAGCGCCTTCTGCCTGTGGCCGTGCACGCTGCCGAGCCAGGCCAGTGTCGCCGGATGGCCGTCCAGCACGGAGACGATCCCGCAATCACGTGACAAATCCCCGAGCAGGCGCTCGATATGGCTGGTCGCCTGATGGTTGCCGCGCTGGCGCGCTCGCTCGGCGGCCTGCCAGCCGGCATTGAGCCGGTCAGCCGAGGTGATGGCGAGCAGGCCGACATCGCGCCGATCCTCACCGAGCAGCCCCACGGCCTCGATCGCTTCTGCCGCGACGGCGCCGGTATAGGCGATCACCACCGAGGCGTTGGGGCCGGGCTTGCGCAGCCAGTAGGCCCCGTCGATGATCTCGCCCTCCAGCTCCGGCGTCATCACACGCTGGGGCTGTTCGAGCTGGAGCGTCGAGAGCCGGAGATAGACCGAGCCGCCGGTCTCGTCGCGCAGCCAGGTGCGCTCGTCGGGGTCGCCCTCGCCGTCCTTCTGCAGGTAGTCGAAGGACCAGCGCATCATCACGGCGAGTTCGTCGACGAAGGCCGGCTCGAAAGCGCAAAGCCCATCCTGCGACATGCCGATCAGCGGCGTCGCGATCGACTGATGCGCCCCGCCTTCTGGCGCCAGCGTCACGCCGGAGGGCGTCGCCACCACCATGAAGCGCGCATCCTGGTAGCAGGCATAGTTCAGCGCATCGAGGCCGCGCGAGATGAACGGGTCGTAGAGCGTGCCGATCGGGATCAGCCGCTCGCCGAAGATCGAATGCGACAGGCCCAGCGCCGAGAGGTTGATGAACAGGTTCATCTCGGCGATGCCGAGCTCGACATGCTGTCCCTTGGGAGAGAACTCCCATTTCTGCATCGAGGGGATGCGCTCGTCCTTGAAAGTGTCCGCCATCGAGGCCTTGGCGAACAGGCCGCGCCGGTTCACCCACGGCCCGAGATTGGTCGAAACCGTGACGTCGGGCGCCGTCGTGACGATGCGGTCGGCCAGCGGGCCGCCGCGCTTGGCGATGTCGTCGAGCACCTTCCCGAAGCCCATCTGCGTCGACATCGTCGCTTGGATGCCCGCGTCGAGCTTTTCGGGCACCGGCAGCCGCGGCGCGCTGAAGCGCCGGCGTCCCTCGGAGAAGAACGGCACCTTGTCGAGGAAGGTGCGGATCTCGGCCTCCGACAGGTCGAGCCCCTCGAACAGATCCCACTCATGCCCCGCACGGACCGCATTGGCGGTCTTGAAGCCTTCCATCTGCTCCTTGGTCATCAACCCCGCATGGTTGTCCTTATGCCCGGCAAGCGGCAGGCCGAATCCCTTGACGGTGTAGGCGAGGAAACAGACCGGCCGGTCGTGATCAACAGCCTCGAAGGCTTCGAGGATGGATGGCAGATCGTGCCCGCCGAGATTGCACATCAGCTTCGAAAGTTCGGCATCGCTGCGCTTCTCGATCAGCTTGGTGACCGGGCCCTGATCGCCGAGATCGTCCATCAGGCGCTTGCGCCAGGCCGCACCGCCCTGGAAGGTCAGCGCCGAATAGAGCTGGTTCGGGCAGGAATCGATCCAGGCCTTGAGGCGCTCGCCACCCTTCTCCCTGAAGGCGGCCTGCTGCAGCGAACCGTATTTCAGCGTGACGACGTCCCAGCCGAAATTCTTGAACATCTGCTCGAAGCGGTCGTAGAGCCCCTCGCGAATGACCGCGTCGAGCGACTGGCGGTTGTAGTCGATCACCCACCAGGTGTTGCGCAGGCCGTGCTTCCAGCCCTCCATCAGGGCCTCGAAGATGTTGCCCTCGTCGAGTTCGGCATCGCCGATCAGCGCGACCATGCGCCCGTCCGGCCGGTCCCCGCCCCAGCCATGCGCCTTCACATAATCCTGCGTGAGCGAGGAGAAGAGCGTCTGCGCGACACCCAGGCCCACCGAGCCGGTCGAGAAATCGACATCGTCGATATCCTTGGTGCGTGAGGGATAGCTTTGCGCGCCCTTGTAGCCGCGGAAATTTTCCAGCTTCTCTCGCGTCTGCAACCCCATCAGATAGTTGATGGCATGGAAGATCGGAGAGGCATGCGGCTTCACGGCGACCCGATCCTGCGGGCGCAGCGCGGCCATGTAGAGCGCGGTCATGATCGTGCAGAGCGAGGCCGAAGACGCCTGGTGCCCGCCTACCTTCATGCCATCATCGCTGGCGCGGATATGATTGGCGTTGTGGATCGTCCAGGACGCGAGCCAGAGGATCTTCTTCTCGAGCTCGGCAAGGACGGGCAGGCGCGAATCATGGGGCAAGCGCGAATCATGGGGCAGGCGAGGATCGGACATCGAAAAGCTCCAGCGAAGTTTCGATCATGCACGAATGCGCGAGCATTATGAGCCAAAGATCAGTTCGCCGGCATCCCATCTTGGCGATTTCTACCAAACTCAGGGCTCACAGCGCGAGGAAACACCAGCGCGGACGATATGCCCTGGCGGTCAGCGGCCGTTGACCGGACCGCGGCGGTCGATCCCGATTGCCGGTTCTAGCTGACAGCCGGGCGGGCGGACGGTATCAGCGGTCGGCATTCTCAAGCGAATGTTCATTCCAGGCGAGTTTCGATGACCATGCACCAGCGCACCCTCCCCGCCTCGATCGATCCGGTGAAACTCGACAGGCTTGCCGAAACCGCGGTCAGGGTCGGGCTCAATCTCCAGCCTGGGCAGGACCTGTTCCTGACGGCGCCGGTCGTGGCCCTGCCTCTGGTGCGCAAGATCGCCGAGCACGCCTACAAGGCCGGGGCCGGCCTGGTCACGCCGATCTTCTCCGATGAGGAGATCACGCTGGCACGCTATCGTTTCGCTCCCGACGAAAGCTTCGACAAGGCGCCCGGCTGGCTCCATGACGGCGTCGCCAAGGCCTTCGCGACCAACACCGCGCGCCTCGCCATCGTCGGCGACACCCCGATGCTGATGGCGGGCCAGGATGCGGCCAAGGTTTCGCGCGCCAGCAAGGCCAATTCGATGGCCTATCAGCCGGCGCTGGAAAAGATTGCCGGCTTCGACATCAATTGGAACATCATCGCCTATCCCGGCGCGTCCTGGGCTCGCGAGGTTTTCCCGGGCGATGAGGAGGACGTCGCGGTCGGCCGCCTGGCCGAGGCGATCTTCGCCGCCTCCCGCGTCGACAATGACGATCCGGTCGCGGCCTGGGCCGCCCATAACGCGGCGCTGCGCACTCGCTCGCAATGGCTCAATGGCCAGCGTTTCCACGCCCTGCATTTCTCCGGCCCCGGAACCGACCTGACGATCGGGCTCGCCGAAGGCCATGAATGGCAGGGCGGTGCCTCGACCGCCAAGAACGGCATCACCTGCAACCCCAACATCCCGACCGAGGAGGTCTTTACCACGCCCCACGCAAGGCGGGTCGACGGTTACGTCAGCAGCACGAAGCCGCTCTCCTATCAGGGCACGCTGATCGACGAGATCTCGGTGCGCTTCGAGGCGGGACGCATCGTCGAGGCCAAGGCCGCGCGGGGCGAGGAGGTGCTGAACAAGGTGCTCGATACCGACGAGGGCGCGCGTCGCCTCGGTGAGGTCGCGCTGGTGCCGCACTCCTCCCCGATCTCGAAGAGCGGGTTGCTGTTCTTCAACACGCTGTTCGACGAGAACGCCTCCTGCCACATCGCGCTCGGCCAGTGCTACTCGAAATGCTTCGTCGATGGCGCAAGCCTCACCCCCGAGCAGATCGCGGCACAGGGCGGCAACAAGAGCTTCATCCATATCGACTGGATGATCGGCTCCGACAAGGTCGACATCGACGGCGTCCATGCCGATGGGCGTCGCGTGCCGGTATTCCGCAAGGGCGAATGGGCCTGAACGCCCTCGGGGCTTACAGCATAGGACCGAATATCCTATTCGGCTCTATGCTTTAAGCTTTTGATTTTGCATCGGCTTTCCCGAAAACCGCGCTCCACTTTTCGGGCCGATGCTCTAGCCCTTCGCGCGCTCAGCCATAGGATAATTGTGAACCCGCCTCGACGCAGCAGGCCTTGAGGGCCTGCAGAATCGCGTTCTCGTCGGTCATGACGCCATGGCGCTGCAGGCAGGGCACAAGGATCGCCGCCTGCGCATGGCCCGCCGGCCCGATCACGGGGCAGGCGATATCGGTGACAGCCAGGATGTCCCGGCTGGGCGCGACCCGGTGACCGAGCGTGCGAATCCCCGCAAACATCTCGGCGACGCTGGGCTCGCTCAGCCGCGCCTGCTCGGCAGGATCGGCATCCTTCATCAGCATCAGCCGCTGGGCCGCCGACTGGAAGGCCAGGATGAGCAGGCCGGAATTCGCATCGAGCGCCGGACGTCCATAGCCCGGCCGCACGATCACGCTGGCGTCGAGATGGCCCGAGGTCGTGGCGAGCACCACGGTCTGCGCCCGGCTGAGCACGACGAGATGCGCCGCCTGCCCGCTTTCCTCGCTGAAGCGCTCCATCAGCGGCAGCACGACCGAGGTCAGCTGCCTGCCACCGGGCGTCCTGATGCCCAGATCGAACAGCCGGCGCGACAGAGCGAGACGATCGGTGCCGGCCTCACGCTCCAGATAGCCGCGCTGCTGCAGCACGAAAACCATCCGGAAGATCTCGCTTTTCGAGCGCTGCAATCGCTCGGCGATGACGCGCGTCGAAAGCGGCTCGCCGACCTCCGCCAGCAGTTCGAGAATATCGAGCCCCTTCTCCAGCGCCGGAGCGGCATAGGAGGTTTTGTCGCCGCCATCGGTATCCGGGAGATCAGACATGTCGCTCTGTTTCATATATGAAGCTTGACATCAAATAAGAACCCAAACTAGCTTTCACGTAAAGAGGGTCAAGAATGACAAGAGGGCAGGAATGACGCCGACGCCGATCCCGCAGTCCAGCTGTTTCATGTGCGCTCACGCCGCACCGCGACGCGCATCGGCCTGACCCCATGAAATACGGACTCCAGTTTCGAGATGTGTTTGCGGCCTGGGAGTCCATTCTGGACGGCGTCTGGATCACGCTGTTCCTCTCGGCCTGCGCCATGCTCGGCGGGCTGGTGATCGGCGTCGCCTGTGCCGCCGGACGGGTCTATGGACCGCCGCTCATTCGCCGTCTGGTGGTCGCCTATGTCGAGATCATCCGCAATACGCCGCTGCTGGTGCAACTCTTCCTGATCTTCTTCGGCCTGCCGAGCTTCGGCGTCCGGCTCGACGGACTGACGGCCGCGATCATCGCCCTGGTCATCAATCTCGGCGCCTATACCACCGAGATCGTCCGCGCAGGTTTGGAGGCCGTGCCCAAGGCGCAGATCGAGGCGGGCCATTCGCTTGGGCTCTCGGGCCTGCAGGTGTTCCGCTACATCGTCATGTACCCGTCGCTCAAGGCGATGTTCCCGGCGCTCGCCAGCCAGTTCGTGCTGCTGATGCTGGCGACCAGCGTGGTCTCGCAGATCTCGGTCGAGGACCTGTTCCATGCGGCGTCCATCGTGCAGTCGCGCACCTTCCGCGACTTCGAGGTCTACACCGTGATCGGCGTGCTCTATCTCGGGCTCGCCTTCGCTTTCCGCGGCCTTTTCGCCGTCATCTACCGCGTGGCGTTCGTACAGCGATGATCCGCAGCTTTGGCCTCATCGATGTGATGTACCTCGTCAGCGCGGCGCGCTGGACGGTGGCTTTGACCGTCACCGCCTTCGCCGGCTCCGCCCTGCTCGGCATGGTGCTCGCGATCATGCGCATCCTGCCCTTCGCGCCGCTGCGCTGGCTTGCCGCCACCTATATCTATGTCGTCCAGGGCACGCCGCTGCTGGTCTGGCTGTTCCTGATCTTCTTCGGCCTGCCGTTGATCGGCATATCCGTGAATCCATGGCTTGCGGCGGCCGTGGCGTTCTCGGTCTATGGCAGCGCCTTTCTCGGCGAGATCTGGCGCGGTGCGCTGGTCTCGATCGCCAAAACGCAATGGGAGGCCGGGGCCTCGCTGGGCCTCTCGCTGGCCGAGCAATTGCGCCACATCATCGTCCCGCAATCGATCCGGATCGCGGTGGCGCCCACCGTCGGCTTCCTCGTGCAACTGATCAAGAACACCTCGCTTGCGGCGACGATCGGGCTGGTCGAGCTGACCCGCGAGGGACAGCTCACGGCAGCGGGCACCTACAAGCCCTTCGCGGTCTACATCACCGTCGCCGTGATCTACTTCCTGATGTGCTTCCCTCTGACCCAATGGAGCCGCTCGCTCGAGCGGAGGCTCGATGTCGCTCGTTGAAATTCAAGGGATCAGCAAGAGCTACGGCTCGGTCCAGGTGCTCAAGGACGTCTCGCTCGACGTCGCCAAGGGCGAGATCATCGCGGTGATCGGCCGCTCCGGCTCGGGCAAGAGCACGATGCTTCGCTGCATCAACGGGCTGGAGCCGATCCAGGCCGGCTCGATTAGCGTCGACGGCGTCAAGGTCAACGATCCCAAGACCAATCTGCGCAAGCTCAGGCAGGAGGTCGGGATCGTCTTCCAGAGCTTCAACCTGTTCCCGCATCTCTCCGTTTGCGACAACATCACGCTCGCCCCGCGCGTCGTGAAGAAGCAGGCGCCCGAGCAGGCCCGCGAGATCGCCCGCGAGGTGCTCCGGCGGGTCGGGCTGGAAGACAAGCTCGACGCCTATCCCTCGCAGCTCTCCGGCGGCCAGCAGCAGCGCGTCGCCATCGCCCGCTCGCTGGCGATGCAACCCAAGCTGATGCTGTTCGACGAGGTCACCTCGGCGCTCGATCCCGAGCTCACCGGCGAGGTGCTGAAGGTGCTCGAATCCGTGGCGCAGGACGGCATGACCATGATCCTCGTCACGCACGAGATGGGCTTCGCGCGCCGCTTCGGCTCGCGCCTGGTCTTCATGCATGAGGGCCGCATTCACGAACAGGGTCAGGCGGCCGCCGTGCTCGCCGAGCCCAGGACCCCCGAACTCCAGACCTTCCTCAGCGCGGTGCTGCACTGAGGAAAAGACCGGCAACGACCAGACATCACAACGAGGGGAGACAAATCATGCGTTCACACTTCAAGGGCCGTTCCATTCTGGCGGGCATCGCAGCTCTCGCCGTCGCCGCCTTCGGCGCGCCCGAAGCTCGCGCCGACAAGCTCCAGGACATCCTGTCCAAGGGCGTCGTGCGGATCGGCGTGCCCCTCGATGCGCCGCCCTTCGGCGCGCAGGACGAGAACCGCAAGCCGATCGGCTTCGACATCGAAATGGCCGAGATGGTCGCCAAGGGCCTCGGCGTGAAGCTCGAGATGCAGCAGATCACCGGCGCCAACCGCATCCCGTTCCTGCTGACCGACAAGGTCGACATCGTGATCTCGGTGATGGGGCTGACGCCGGAACGCGCCCGGCAGATCCAGTTCACCGCGCCCTACGCCAACACCTTCCTGGCGGTCTACGGACCCAAGGCCTCCGCCGTCAGCAGCGCCGAGACCATCGGCTCGGCCCGCATCGCCGCCGCCAAGGGCACGACGCAGGAGCTGGCGATCAGCGCGGCTGCGCCCAAGGCCAGCCTGATGCGCACCGAGGATGATGCCACGGCCGCTGCCGCCTACATCACCGGCCAGGCCGACCTGCTCGCCACCAACAGCATCGTCGCCCAGGCACTCGCCAAGCAGAACCCGAGCAAGGAGTTCGAGCGCAAATTCACTATCCGCCGCAGCCCGGCCCATATGGGCGTGCAGATGGACCAGCACAATCTGGTGCGCTGGCTCGACGGTTTCATCCTGTTCAACTCGATGAACGGCGAGCTCGACCGTCTGCACCGCAAATATCTGGACATGCCGATGGATCCCCTGCCGACGCTCTGAGTCCGCGACCTCAACACACCTGTCAAATCAGGCGCGGGGAACCCTCTCCTGTAAGGAGAGGGCAGGGTGAGGTGTAGGCCAGAAGTCCAGCTGGCTGCTGCCGAGCCGCCGTGAGGCCACAGCCACAGCGTCAAACGGCCGACACCTCACCCCTGCCCCTCTCCTTACAGGAGAGGGGTTCCCCGCGCTTAATCCCGAACGCCTCCACTGCGAGCCAGCCATGACCAGCGCCAGCCAGAAGCCTGCCCCCCGCCCCTCCAGCGCTTTCCTGACGATCGACCCGGAGCGCGACGGCAAACAGGCCGGCTTCGTCATGATCCCGCATTCGCCCCATGACGACGCCTGGGGCGCCACCCGGATTCCGGTGGCGGTGATCAAGAACGGTTCAGGCCCGACCGTCATCCTCGAAGGCGGCAACCATGGTGACGAATATGAGGGCCCGATCACGATCTGCGACCTGATCCGCGATCTCGATCCCGGCCGCATCCAGGGCCGGTTGATCCTGATGCCGGCAAACAACGTCCACGCCGTGATCGCGGGTCAGCGCACTTCGCCGGTCGACGGGCTGAATTTCAACCGGACTTTTCCGGGCGATCCGCGCGGCACCATCACCCAGCAGATCTCGGCTTATGTCAGCGACTACATCCTGCCGCTCGGCGATGCCTTCCTCGACCTCCATTCCGGTGGCTCCTCGCTCGACATCATCCCCAGCGCCATCGTCGAGCCGACCGACGACCCGGCCCTGCACAAGCGCAATGTCGCGGCGGTGCAGGCCTTCGATGCCCCGATGACCGTGGTGATCAGCAATCTCGGCGAGCCACGCACGGCCACCGCCGCGGCCTGCAGGGCCGGCCTCGTCACCGTCGGCACCGAGATGGCGGGAGCCGGCACGGTGTCCCTGGACGCGCTCAAGGTCTGCCGTCGCGGCGTGCGCAATGTGCTCGACCATCTCGGCGTGCTGCCGCTCGACGCGCCCGAGCCGAAGCGCGGCGATGGCAAGGTGCTCGAACTTCCGGGCATCTCGGCCTATGTCTACGCCACCGTAGACGGCGTCTTCGAACCGTTTCACGCCAATGGCACGACCGTCAGCGCCGGCCAGCCCGCAGGCCGTATCCACTGCACCTGGGACCCGACCCGGCCGCCGGAGACCCTCCACTACGCCGCCGACGGCATTCTCTATGGCCGCCGCCAGCCGGGCCGCGTCAAACCCGGCAATTGCTGCCTGATCGTCGCCGCGCCCTATCGGGGAACCCTCTCGTGATCGATCTCTCAGACATCCGCGCCGCCCGCGCGCGCATCGCGCCCCATATCCGGCGCACGCCCACCTTGCCCTTCGCCCAGACCAGCAAGGCCGAGAGCTTTGGCGGCGGCGTGACCCTGAAGCTCGAACTGCTGCAGGCGGCAGGATCGTTCAAGGCGCGCGGCGCCATGAACCGTCTGCTGACGCTCTCAGCCCAACAGCTCGAACATGGCGTCGTCACCGCTTCGGGCGGCAATCACGGCCTTGCCATTGCGCGCTCCGCCCATGTCCTGGGCGTCAAGGCGACAATCTTCCTGCCGGTGACCGTGGTGCCCGACAAGGTCGCCAAGCTAAGGCAATGGGGTGGGACGGTCGAGATCGTCGGCCAGATCTGGGACGACGCCAATGAGGCCGCCCTCGCTCACGCCGCCCGGACCGGCGCGACCTACGCCCACCCCTTCAGCGATCCGATCGTGGTTGCTGGCCAGGGCACGCTCGGCCTCGATATCCTCGACGACATGCCCGATGTCGATGTCATCCTGGTTGCGATCGGTGGCGGCGGCCTGATCACCGGCCTGTCGACCGCCGTGAAGGCGCTGAAGCCCGACACCCGTATCATCGGCATCGAGCCCATCGGCTCTCCGACGCTGCACGCCTGCCTCGAGGCTGGCCGGCTCGTCGGCCTCGACAAGCTGGAAACGCGCGTCGCCACCATGTCCTGCCGGCAGACCGATCAGGCGATCTACGAAACCGTCAGCCGCAATGTCGACGAGATCGTGCTCGTGAGCGATTACGAGATGGAGCAGGCCGCGCGCTCGCTCTGGTTCGAGTTCGGCATCGCGGCCGACCTTTCCGGCGCAGCCTCGCTGGCTGCGTTGCAATCGGGACGGTTTACGCCTGCTCAGGGAAGCAAGGTCTGCGCCCTGATCTGCGGCGCCGGAACGGACGGCACTGCCAGCTGAGGCGCCCCGCAGCGCATCCGGCCAAACGTATCGTTATGCACGGTCATCGATCTGCGCTGTAGCTCCGGTACGGGGGCGGCGGCCTTCACGGCGGTGGCGGATTTCACGGCGGCTTCCGGCGCTAGAACCGGCGCACGGGGATAGCGAAGAGAGGGCGGGTCAGGGGGATCCTCGCCATTCTAGCGGGTTCCCCCCGATTTCACTTTGCCCGGAAGTCCCCGACACTCCGCGAAGCGGCGGCGTCGTTAGCGTCCAGCCCTCCGTCCGCCAATTGCTTCATTGCCTCTCCAACCTGGATCGATCCCGTCCCTCCCCGACCCCAAAGGTGATGCATGACGACCCTCGGCAATGAGAACGCCCCCCGCCAGATCTATCCTCTATTGTCGGCCCTGTCGGGCCATTGGTGGCTGGTCCTGCTGCGCGGAATCGCCGCCATCATCTTCGGGGTCCTGGCTTTTGTCTGGCCCGGCGCCAGCCTGCTGGCGCTGGTGATGCTCTATGGCTGCTATGCCCTGGCAGATGGTGTTCTGGCCCTCGTCGCTGCGATATCGGGCGGCGCTCCGGCTTTGCGCTGGTGGCTCGCCTTGATCGGCGTCCTCGGGATTGCCGCCGGCGCCATAGCCTTTCTCTGGCCCGGTCAGGTCGCGCTCTTTCTCGTGCTGTTGATCGGAGCCTGGTCGATCTGCCATGGCATCCTCGAAATCATCGGCGCCATCGCCTTGCGCAAGCAGATCGACCACGAGTGGATGCTCCTCCTCGCCGGAGCCTTGTCGGTCCTGTTCGGCATCGCCGTGCTCGCCTGGCCGGCAAGCGGCGCGCTGGCGCTGATCTGGCTGATCGGCAGCTACGCTCTGCTGTTTGGCGTGCTCCTGGTCGGGCTCGCGTTTCGTCTGAAGACGCATCGCGCCACGGTCGGCGGCTGAGCTCGACCGGCCGCCGCCCGGCAACGGCTTATAGCTACCTTCCGGCGAATGTCTCCGGAACGTTTGACGCCTTCGCGCATTCCTTTGACCGCCGGCTCCGATCAGCCGGCCGCTCGCGACAGATCTGTCTGCGGGCGTCACAATGCGAAGGTTCACAACACAATGCGCTATATCGCCGTTACGCTCGCCACTGCCCTGCTTTCGACATCTGCCCTGGCCCAGTCTGCGCCGACGCTCGACAAGGCCCCGATCTTCACCGAGGTCAATCAGGCCTCCGCACTCGGAAGCAGCCTCAAGGGCCTGAACGTGCGCAATGCCGGCGATGAGAACGTCGGCGAGATCGAGGACGTCGTCGTGGTCGGCAACACCCTGGCGTCCTACATCCTGTCGGTCGGCGGCTTCCTCGGCATGGGCACGCATTATGTCGCGGTCAGCCCGGCTTCGCTTGCCATCACCTGGAACGAAAAAGACAAGAAATGGAACGCGCGCATCAACGCGACCAAGGACCAGCTGAAGGCGGCTCCCCAGTTCAAATATGAAGGCCGCTTCGCGAAGTGACCTAGCCATGACCGCTATCCGCCGTCCTTTGCGGGCGGCGGATAGCGGAGCAATTTAAGCGCTCCGGAACAGAGGCGATGCGCGCCGGCAAAGCCCGCCGATTTTTCTCTCATGCGACGGAACTGCCCAATCGGCTCGAACGTTGAATGGCTGCCGAAAGCGGAGGTCGATGTCATGGACGAGGACCGCATCGAGAGAATTGCGAGGGCGATGTGCAGGGCCGCTCGCATGGATCCCGACAAACCGGCGCCGCAGGGCCCGTATACAATGATGCTGCAATATCCCGGCACGGCTGTCGCACCGGCCAACTGGACGCTTTTTCGACGGCAGGCGGAGCTTTTCTGCGCGACCAATCGGGATATGCGCACCGACGGGGACGGGCTGAGTGCTGTCACCGCGCGCGGTGAGAGCACCTCGCCGCAAGTTGCGAAAGCGGCTCACTGAGGCGTCGCTCGCTTCGGAGAGGTGCACATGCGCCACGGGAGGTGCACATGAACCGACTGGTCATTGCGCTCGTTCTGACGCTGGCATCCAGCGCCGCCATTGGGCAATCCAGGCCATCGACAGTCAACCGGCCTTGCGCCGTCAACCGACAGAGCGTGGTGGCGAGCGGTGCAGTCGTGCTCGGTACCGGCGGCTACACTTATGACCGCTTCGTCCGCGACCGCGGCTTTTGCCAGTTCGATGAATATACCGAACCGGCCTGGGTCGAGAGCAGGGACACGCCGGCTTGCTTCATCGGCTATCGCTGCAAGAGCGGGCCGTATTGGGACGATTGAGCGTGCGCCAGCTGCGCCAACTGACGATCAGCTTCAGCCAGGGCGCCGAGTGAAAGACGCTCATCAGCACGTACATCGGGACCATTCCGCTCAGCAGTGATGCGCCCTGCGCGGCCGAGCAGAGGATATCTGCCTGGCCGCCTCCCGACATCCCCGTCAGCAGCGCCATGATCGCGAAGGTCGGCGCGGCCGCGAGGCACAGCCACTCGGCAGCGCCGCTTTCACCATGGATCGCCACGGCCTTCACTCAGCCGTGCCGTATTCATCGTGGCGGCGCCACCAGGGGCCACCGGCCTCGTTGCGCCCCTTGGGGGCCCGGTCGAGCCACGGATACATGCTCCAGATGCCGTCCACCCCGCGCGAATAGGTGGAATAGCTGTGGTAGACGACGCCGTCCTCGAGCACGAAGGCGCTCATGCCCGGCCTGTCGCGCGTATAGGTGGGCACGTCGGTTCCCGACATGGCCGCGAAATCGGCGACGGGTCCAGTGGTCGGCAACGCGTCCATCACGAAGCCCCCGCGCCGGTAGTTGTAGTCGATCGCCCCCGAGCGTTGCTCTTCTTCGGTGAACGAGACGTTGAAGTCGTGGCTGAAGTCGCCCCCGGCGGACGAGGCCCAGGGAAACGTCCAGCCCATCCGCTGCTTGTACGCCTGCAACTTCGCGAGCGGCGCCCGCGACACCGCCATGAGCGTGACGTCGTGGTTCCCTAGGTGAAGATGGAAGCCGTTGAACCCGTCCGCGATCGCTGAGCAGGACGGGCAACCCGCCTTGTAGTCGGGCCCGAACATGAAGTGGTAGACGAGAAGCTGCGAACGCCCCTGGAAGAGCTCCGGCAGCGCAACGTTGCCGGCATCGGTTTCGAACCGGTATTCCTTGTCGATCCGCACCCAGGGCAGTTCCTGCCGCCGCCGTGCCAGCTCGTCGCTGCGCCGCGTCAGCTCCTTCTCCTCCTTGAGCAGCCCAAGTCGGGCAGCCAGCCACTCTTCACGCGTCCCGGTCATGTGTATCGTCATTGTCATCACTCCTGTCGTCGGGTGACCTTCGCCGCTCGCTCAGCTGGCGAGACGACTTGGTGGTCGGCGGTGATGGGATTGATACGGACAGGGCATCGCGGGGTGGGAGTGACAAGTGTGGCGGGATTCCGATGGACTCGCTGATCACCGCCGCAGCGCGCGCGCTCGCCGCGGGTGATCCCCTCGGCGCCTTGAATCGGGTCGCCCTGCGCGACGACGCGCCCGCGCTTGCGCTGCGAGGCATCGCGATGGCGCAGCTCGGCGATCTCGTTCTGGCGAAGACCCTCCTGCGGCGTGCGGCGCGCAGTTTCAGTCCAAAAGAGGCGGTGGCGCGGGCCCGATGCATCGTCGCCGAGGCCGAGATCGCGCTCGCCTCGCGCGACCTGGGCTGGCCCGCGAAAGCGCTCGACGCCGCCCGGGCAACGCTCGAACAGCATGGCGACCGACTGAACGGCGCTCATGCACGGCATCTCGAGGTCCGCCGCCTCCTCCTGATCGGACGCCTCGATGAGGCCGAGCGCAAGCTTTCCGAACTCGACCCAGCGCCTTTCCCGCCCGCATTGCGGACCGTCCACGAGCTGGTGGTGGCAGGTATCGCAATGCGGCGTCTCCAGACGAAGGCCGCGCGCGCCGCTCTCGCTTTAGCCGAAGTCGCCGCACGCCGCGCCGGTATCCCTGCGCTGGCGGCGGAGGTCGAAAGCGCCTCTCTGCTGCTGAGAACAACTGCGGCGCGCCTGATTGCACGGGGCGAAGAACGCCCGCTCCTGCTCGAAGAGGTCGAGGCGCTGCAGGCGTCGAATGTTCTCGTGGTGGATGCATGCCGGCATGTGGTGCGCGATCCCGGGATGGCGATCTCGCTCGCCACGCGCCCGGTGCTGTTTGCGCTCGCGCGCACGCTGGCCGAGGCGTGGCCCGGGGACGCATCCCGCGACATGCTCGTCGCGCGGGCCTTCGGGGCGAAGCAGGCCGATGAATCGCATCGCGCACGGTTGCGCGTCGAAATCGGACGTCTGCGCATGCTGCTGCAAGACCTGGCCCGCCTGAACGCGACGAAGCGCGGCTTTGTATTGTCGCCAAGCCGCGCAAGCGAGATCGTCGTGCTGGCGCGGCCCGTCGAGGAGCGGCATGCGGGGGTGCTCGCCTTCGTTGCCGATGGCGAGTCGTGGTCGAGCTCGGCGCTCGCGCTCGCGCTTGGCACCAGCCAGCGCAGCGTGCAGCGGGCACTGGACGCACTTGCGGCAACCGGCAAGGTGCAATCCTTCGGTCAAGGGCGAGCGCGTCGCTGGATCACCCCGCCCATGCCGGGATTCACGACGACGTTGTTACTCCCTCCCCCTGTGCCGAGTGAGTAGGATAGCGGAATGAAACGATCAGAAGCCGAAATCCTCCGCGAATATGGCCCCTTTCCCGGCGTCGACCAGGTGGGTGGCGTCACATTCGACAGTCAGCACGTCTGGATCGCCGCCGGAGACAGGCTGAATGCCTTCGATCCTGCAAGCGGAGAAACGGTGCGCTCGATCGAGGTTGCCGCGCATGCGGGAACGGCTTTCGACGGCCAGCACCTGTTCCAGATCGCCGAGGACCGCATCCAGAAGATCGATCCGAAGACCGGCAGCGTGCTCGCCACGATTCCGGCGCCCGGCGGCGGCAGTGACTCTGGACTCGCCTGGGCCGAGGGGACGCTCTGGGTGGGGCAGTACCGGGACCGGAAGATCCATCAGATCGATCCGCATACAGGAGCGATTCTTCGCACCATCGAGTCCAGCCGCTTCGTCACCGGAGTCACCTGGAGCGACGGAGAACTCTGGCACGCGACCTGGGAAGGAGACGAGAGCGATCTGAGGCGCATCGATCCTCGAACGGGAGAGGTTCTGGAGACCCTCGACATGCCGTCGGGCATGGGCGTGTCGGGGCTTGAGGCCGATGGCGGCGATCAGTTCTTCTGTGGAGGCGGACCGAGCGGCAAGGTAAGAGCCGTCCGCCGGCCCGGCCGAAGCTCGACGGCCCGCTAGAGCATCGGCCCGAAAAGTGGGATGCGGTTTTCGGAAAAAGCCGATGCAAAAACAAAGAGCTAGATCGTCGGGCCGGATACGATATCCGGTCCGATGATCTGGAGCATGCTGATTTCACTCGGACACACGCCGTCATCCCGGGCTTGACCCGGGATCCATGCCGGAGTGCTTGCGGTCAACGTTCCGGCGAGGATCCCGACTCTGCGCTCCGGCCGGAATGACTCGCGTTTCCACGAAAACCCAACATGATCTGAAAAGGGGCGCCTTTCGGGCGCCCCTTCCTGTTGCGTTGCTGGTCGTGGTGTCCGGGCCCGGCGCGAGCGCCGGGCCAAGGCTTCGTCAGACGAATGCTTGGTCAGACGAAGCGGAAGTCGTCGGCCTGGAGCGAGGCGAGCGTGACATTGGTCAGGGTCAGCGCGGTCTCGGCGTCCAGCGTGATGACGACGTCGCGTCCGGCCTGCGTCGCCGCCGCGGTGAAGGCGGCGTAGTCGGCAAGCAGGCTCGTGGCGAATTCGAGCTGGTCGGCACTGCTGCCGCTGGCCTGGAAGTCGCTGATCACGTCGCGGCCAAAGCCCTTTTCGAAGACGAAGACGTCGTGGCCGGAGCCGCCGGAGAGCCGGTCGTTGCCGGCGCCGCCGTTGATCCGGTCGTCGCCCGAGCCGCCCCTGAGGTCGTCCTCGCCGGCGCCGCCCGAGAGCCGGTCGTTGCCGGAGCCGCCTTCGAGCAGGTCCTTGCCGTCGCCGCCCTCGAGCGCATCGTCGCCCGAGCCGCCCCTGAGCGCGTCGTCGCCGGCGCCGCCCGCGATGACGTCGTTGCCCGAGCCGGCATCGAGCGTGTCCTTGCCCGCGCCGCCATCGACGACCTCGTCAGCCGCGCTGCCGCGCAGCTGATCGTCGCCCGAACCGAGCCGCACGCTCTCGATGCCGGTGAAGCGATCGTTGCCGATGCCGCCTCCCGAGGCCGTGCCCGCCTGCCAGTTCACGCTCACCGAACCGGTCGCGTCGGAAAGATCGAGCGTATCGAAGCCCGCCCCGCCCGCGATCGTATCGTCGCCGCCCGCGCCCTTCAGCACGTCATCGCCGGCGCCGCCATCGACCGTCTCGTTGCCCGACGAGCCGGTGAAGACGTCCTGGCCGGCGCCGAGCGCGATCGCGCCGGTCACCGCCGAGCCCTCCAGCAGCGTGACGCTGTCGTCGCCGGCACCGGTGACGATGCCGCCGGCGATCCTGCCGCTATTGACCAGCGTCAGCGTGCCGGTCGCGGTCGCATCGGCAGCGATGCCGCCGCTGATCGCGCCGGCATTGTCGAGCTTCGCGCCATCGAGCGCGCCGCTGAGCGCCACCGCCGCGACCGTGGCGCCGGCCTCGACCGTCAGGCGATGGCTGCCGGTCAACACCGCCGTGCTGGCGAGAACCGCGCCGGCCTTGACGCGGATGTCGTCAAAAGCCTCGCTTGCCGCAACCGACCAGCTGCCGGAGCCGACCACCAGGTGCTCGACGCCGGTGACGGTGTCGAGCGTGCCGGTGCCCGAGAGGATGAGGCTGTCGGAGCCCTCCCCGCCATCGATCAAAGCCGGCGCGCCAGCCGCGATCACGAGCTCGATCGTATCGTCACCGGCGCCGGCGTCGATCCGGTCGTCGCCCTCGCCGCCGAAGATCAGGTCGGCCCCGTTGCCGCCGCTGATGACGTCATCGCCGGCGCCGCCTTCGATGCGGTCATTACCGTCGCCGCCGTCGAGCGTGTCGTCGCCCGCGCCGCCTTCGATCCGGTCATTGCCGGCCCCGCCAGCGAGCGCATCGTCGCCGTCCAGCCCGCGGATCACCTCGTCGCCGGCGCTGCCGCTGATGATGTCATCGCCTTCGGTGCCGGCCAGGATCGGGGCCGCCACGACCGGGGTGAGGTCGACGACCGTGACGTCGTCGAAGCTGAGACCCTGATTGCCCCAGGAATAGAGCCCGAAGGTGCCCTTCTCATTGCCGTGATCCTCGATGGCATAGGCATAGATGGCTTCGCCATTGAGGAAGGCCGTGATCTTGTTGGCGATGATGTCGACCCGCAAGGTGAAGGCCTTGCCCGGTTCGTATTTGCCGGGAACCTGCCCCAGGATTTCCTCTACGCCAGCCCGCATGCGGATCAGGTTGAAGATGCTGCCGGCGCCGTTGCCGGGCGCACGGTCGAGCATGCCTTCAGCATCGAGTTCGAGTTTGTAGTAGTTCTTCGCGTCCGTGTAGTGGAACAGGAAGCCGAGGCCGTCATCGTCTGGCGTCTTGATCGTCGCCTCGATGGAATAATCATCCCAAATGAGCGCCTTCGGGTCGTTGTAGAGCGCATAGGTGCCGGTGCGCAGCACATTCACGCCGTCGCCGAGCGGGCTCCAGCCGCGCTTCCAGTAATCGGCGTTGGACGCGCCATTCCAGGTGAGCTCGCGGCTTTGCAGATCGGTGGTCTGCTTGAGGACGCCTTCGCTGACCAGCCATTCCGAAGATGTCCCCTCCGGCCCGATGCCACCCATCTCGCCTTCATCGACGACGGTCCATTTCGCGAGCGACTGGGCCGATGAGAAGCTGTCGGAGACGAGGATCCGGTTCTGCGCGACGACCTCGACATCGACGCGATCCGTCGAAGCGTTGCCGGCGGCGTCGGTCACCGTCAGCGTCAGCTTGTTCAGGCCTGTCGTGAGATCGACGACCGGGTTCTTGCCGGTGGCGATCTCATTGCCGTGCTCATCCGTCCAACGCCAGGAGGTGATGTTGGAGCGGCCGAAGGACCCGTCACCGTCGAGCGTCACGCTCGCTTTGCCATTGCCATCGAGATCGAGGACGCGCTGGTCGACTCCGGCCTCGGCGGACAGGCCGACGCGGGTGACAACGACATCGTCGAAGATCGAGCTGCGCTGCTCGCTGGAATAGAGGCCGATCGTACCCCTGGCGAGCGGGTTTGCGGCATCGACCACCGGGCCGTCGAAGACGTTGCGGTCACCGAGGAAGACATTGATGGCGTTGCCGACCACCGCGATCTTGAGCTTCAGTTCGACATTGAACTGGTAGCCCATCTCGGTGGAGGCGAGGATGGTTTCGACCCCGTTCTGAACCTTGACCAGTTCGCGGCGGTTGGTCTCGCCATTCATCGTAAAGCGGTAATGGTTGTTGTCGTCCTGATAGTAGAACACCAGGCCGATCGCGTCGTTATCCATCGAGGTCAGACCGGCCTCGACGACATAGTCCGACCAGTCCTGCGATCCCGCGCCTGTCCAGAGCAGCTTGTTGTTCTTGGAGTCCGACATCTCCCACAGCGCCGCTTCAGGCGCGGCAAGCCCGGCCTCGGCGGTGGGCCGCGAAAACACCGTGCCCTTCAGCAGGAAATTGTTCTGGGCGGAGCTGCCATTGCCGCCGGCGGGGACGAAGTCCAGCGAGAACGCCTGTCCGGCCGGCGAGAGGGAGCCGTCCTGGAAATCGAAGCCGCCGGAGAACTGATTGGAGGTGCCCGGCTTGATCCCGCCGGCCGAGGGGCCGCCGAGATCCTTGACCTGCTCGTCCGTCAGCGAAGGCGAGGACGCCGCCGAACCGAAAAGAGCCTGGGTTATGCTGATGCTCGAGGTCGCATAGGCATTCGACAGATAGAGCGGCGAGGTCTCGCCATCCTCGTCCGAGAACAGCAGCGCTCCCTTCGACAGGTCGATCGAGAAGCGATCCTTGTCGACCATCTGCGTGCCGACCTTGGTGCCGTTGATGTATTTGGACAGCTTGATCTGGCTGCCCTCGACATCGAACACGAAGGCGAGCCGCTGCCAGGCATCGAACTGGAATGTGCCCTCATATTGTCCGGAGATGCCGATGGCGCCGGTGGTCGCGCCGGTCTTCTTGATGAAGATTTCGCCATCGCTGCCATTGCTGGTGTCGGTCTGCACCAGCGCCGTGTATTCGCTCGCCGTCGCCGAGGGGACATAGATGTCGAAGACCAGGGCATAATCGCCGACCTTCAGCGAAGGCACGCCGGCCGGCGGGACCAGGACGAGCTTGTCCTCCTTGGCCAGGGCCGGAACAAACGCGATCTTATCGTCGGCCGAGAGGCCGGGGATGCCGAGTTTTGCGGCGGTATCGATGACGATCTTCTTGGTGACCGCTGCCGCCTGGGCCGGAGCCCAGCCATCCGCCGTGCCATCGTTGAAGGTCTCGACGAGCAGCGTCTCGCTGCCGCGCACCACGATTTCGACCTTGTCCGAGGTGACCACGCCTGCGGCGTCGGTAACCTTCAGCGTCAGCTCATGCTTGCCGAGACCCAGTGCTGCATTCGTCTTGACGCCGGTGGCGACGACGTCGCCATCCGCATCGTGCCATTCATAGCTGAGCGCCTCGGATTTCGGATTGAGCGATTTCGAGGCATCGAGCCCGACCTGCGCCTTCGTCTGGCCATCCGCCGCAGCGACGACGAGATCATCACCCGCCTTGGCCATGGCATAGAGCGTGGGCGTGCCAAGATCGACGCCGGTGAAGGTCTCCTGGTGGCCGCGATAGGAACCGGTCAGGCCGTCGCGATCGAGCTCGGGCTTGACGCGATAGCCGTCGAGATAGTCGTCGAAGACTGTGAAATAGGTCTCGGTGGAAACGGTCTTGTTGTCGGGATCGATGGTGACGAGGCGCATGGCGCCGTTGCCGCCATTATTGCCCTTGGATTCGTCGCCATTGCCGGTGATCTCGCGCGAAATACCGTTCTGGTAGTTGACCAGCATCTCGAAGACCGGGTTGCCGTATTGCGAGTAGCTGACATTGGTCTCGGCGCCGTCGCCGAAGATATGACCGGAGAAGGTCATCACGATATTCGGATATTTGGCCGAAAGTTCGCGATAGACCGTCTCGCCGTCATTGGCCCCCTGCGGGTCCTTGCCGATGCCGTAGTCATAGCCGGCGCCTTCGTCATAAAGCGCCAGGCCGAGCGGATCGTGACGGCCCGCATAGTCCGTGAGCGAATGCGAGACCAGGATGATGCGATGGTCGAGATTCTTCTCGATCACGTCGCCAGCCCAGCGGATCACGTCGTCGCGCGGTCCGAACTCCATCGACAGGACCAGCCACTTCGTGCCGTCCGTGCCGGAGAAGGTCGAGTAGGTATTGCGCGCGCTCGAGCTTTCCTGGTCATAGGCGCCGCCGAAATTCCCGGGAGCGACCTCCTCCTGCTTGGTCGGCGAGAAGCGCTGGTCGAGATAGACCGAGCTGTGATTGGCGGCCGAGCCGCCATCAGCCTGGTCGTGATTGCCGGGCAGCAGCGAATACGGGATCTTGCCGTCGAGCGTGCGCAGGGCCGACTCGGCGACGTCCCACTGCTCCGGACGGTTGTTCTGAGTGATGTCGCCGACATGGATGGCGAACTGGATGTTGCGGCTGTCCTGCTGATCGGCGAGCCATTGCGTCATGCTGCCGAAGATCGGCGCGCGCTGCGCATTGTCGGTATAGTCCTGCGTGTCGGGCAGCACCGCGACCGTATAGGCGTTGGGCCCGGCGACGCGGACGCGGAAGACGTCGGCGGCGGAATGCCCCTCGGCATCCGTCGCGGTGATGCGCAGGTCTGAATGGCCGAGCCCACCGAAGTCGAGCGTCAGCTTGCCGTCTGCAACCGAGGCATTCACCACCCGGCCTTCGGCCGTCTCGACCTTGTAGGTCAGGCCAGTGCCGTTGAAGACGCCAGCCAGGTCGATGACCATGTCATCGCTGGTGGGCGTGACCAGCAGGTCCTTGATCGGGGCGATAACCTTCAGCACCACCGGTTCCAGCGGCGTCGTGACCTCCGGGGCGCGGGCGATCAGGCTGCCGGTGCCGAAGCTCGGCGCGAAGTTGCCCTTGCTGAAATCGAACTGGACACCGTTCACGCCCTCTATCGGCTTCGTGAAGGGACCGGCGACGGTCGGGCCGCCGAGCGCGGTGACCTCGGCCTCGCTCAACGCCTTCTCGACGAAGGCGACTGAAGACAGCGAGAAGAGCGAGGTTTCGCCGCTGTCATCGGCGAAGAGCAGCATGCCGTTGGCGCTGACTTCGTAGTCGCCCGTGACGACCTGCTGACCGATCTTCGCGCCGTCGACATATTTCGTCAGCGTGAAGCTCGGGCCGTTGCCGACGCGCTCGACCGTGAAGGCCACGCGATGCCAGGCATTGACCGTGATCTGACCTTCGTCCTGATTGTCGGTGCCGAGGACAGCAAAGCCGTCGCGGAAGCCGAGCCAGAGATCGCCATCGCTGCGATTGCTGAGATCGCTCTGGAAGATCGAGCCGAGCCCGAGCTGCTTCGGCAGATAGAGGTCGTAGACAACGGTATAGCTGTCGAAATTGGTGCCGCCATCCTGCGGTGCGAAGCCTGGCTTCAGCGCGAGACCGTATTCCGGATCGAAGCGCGGAGCGCTGAGCGCGCTGCCCTCGCCATCCGGAAGGGCAGGCAGGCCGAGGGCCGTCGTCGTGCCGAACGTAACCGACTGGGCGCCGGGCACCGGCGTCTCAGGCGCGATGGCGGGCGCCACTGCGATCGTGCCCTTGCCGAAGCTGGCCGTGAGCGCCCCGGCGGTGAAGTCGAACTGGCTGGCATTGCCCTGCACAGCCTCGACTGTGAGAACGCCGCCGACCTTGGCTCC
This sequence comes from Allobosea lathyri, assembly GCF_900108245.1. GTDB lineage: Bacteria > Pseudomonadota > Alphaproteobacteria > Rhizobiales > Beijerinckiaceae > Allobosea > Allobosea lathyri. Next base: position 44,382 of record NZ_FNUY01000012.1, on the reverse strand, counting down.
CCCGAGCGCGCCGATCTCGGCCGCGCTCATCGCCTTGTCGGTGAAGAGGAAGCTGTTGAGATGCGACGGCACGCCCTCGCCGTCATTATCCGCGAAGAGCAGCACGCCCTTGTCGGAGACGGTGTATTCGGCGGTCTCGTAGGTGCCGGTGCCGACTTCGACGCCGTCGATATATTTGCGCATCGTCGACTTGCCGTCGCCATCGGCGGTCAGGGTCACGGCGATGCGGTGCCAGACGTCGAGCGCGGCGGCGCCGTGATAATCGCCCTTGCCGATGCCGAAGCTCGCGCCGTCCTTCTTCATGAAGAACTTCGCATCGTCTGAATTGGCGAGGTTGGTCTGGAACAGGCCGTTCCAATCGCCAGCGAATTCGCCGGACTTCACCATCACGTCGAAGACCATGGTGAAGGTCGTGACCGTGCCCTCGATGGCGGGGTCGAACAGGAAGCCGTCGGTCGCCTTGGCCGGCGCGACCGTATCGAGCACGCCCGGATCACCGCCGAGCGACGGCACGCCAATGAACACACCAGCCGCGTTCTGGACCGGCTGCGAGGTCAGAACGACGTTGACCACCGTATCGGTGTTGTCGGTGAAGACGCCGTCGACGCCGGCCTTGATCAGCGCATCGACGAGGTTCTTCGCGTTGGCGCCGAGGCTGTCGTCGCGATGCGTATAGGGATGCACCTTCAGGCCGGCCGCGTGGGCGTCGGCGAGAAGCTGCTTGGGCGCGCCGGTCGCGAGGTCGATGACGAAGGGCATGTCCGGGCCGAGGCCCGACGCATAGAGATCGGCGATCGTCTTCAGGGCCTGTGGGGTCGCGAAGGCCTGATAGGTCGAGCTGGCCGAAAGGTTGAGGCCGAGCACGTCATAGACCGAAGGATCGGCTCCAGGCGCGCCGGAGAAATTATAGGCGATATCGTCGGGAACGTAGGGATATTCAAAATAGACCAATTGCACGAGCGGGAGATCCACTCCGGCCGCCAGCATGATCTTCGTCTTGAGCTCGATCAAATTGGCGAATTCGAAGGACTGGATGAAGACGCGCTGGGGATCGACGAAGTTCTCCGCCTTCAACACGTCGATCAGCATCTTGCTGGTGTCGAGACCCTGAATCTTGTGGAAGATCGGGTCTTTCGTCTCAGGGTAAATGCCAACCTTCTGGCCGGTTTCTGCTTCCGTCTCCTTCACGAGATCAAGGATCTCGGTCAGTGTCGGAATTTCGAACTTGTCGTCATAGCCCGCCGATTCCGGACGGATCTGCGGCTGATCCTCACGGGCGCGCAATTCCTTGATCTCTGCGAGCGTGAAGTCGGCGACGAACCAGCCGCCGACCTTGCCCCCCGCATAGTCCTTGACCGTCAGCTTGTCGGCGAACTTCTCGATATCGGCGACATTGGTGCTGCTGCTGGCTACGACAGGCCGGCCGTTCGCGTCGCGCAGGATGTTGCCGCTCGCATCGAGCTTCACGGAGGCGAGCCAGGGATCGTGACGCGCGATGAGCACGCCATCCTTGGTCGAGACCAGATCGGGCTCGATGAAATCGGCACCCATATCGATGGCGAGCTTATAGGCCTCGAGCGTGTGCTCTGGGCGATAGGCCTGGGCGCCGCGATGGGCGATCACAAGGAAATCGCTGAGCCTGCCGGGCGTCAACACCTCGGCGACGCCGGCGGGCTGCTCGATCTCGGGCTCGGGAATGGCGGCCAGCGTGCCCTTGCCGAAGCTGGCGGCGAGCGTTCCGGCGTCGAAGTCGAACTGGGTGACATTGCCCTCGGATGGCGCAGCCGCGAGCACGCCGCCGGCCTTGGCGCCGCCGAGCGCCATGATTTCGGTAGCGGTCATGGCGCGATCGGCGAAGAGGAAGCTGTTGAGATGCGAAGGAACATCCACGCCGTCATCGCTGGCAAAGAGCGGCATGCCCGTGTCCGAAACAGTAAGATCGGCGGTATTGCTGGAACCGCTGCCGACTTCGACGCCGTCGATGTATCGGCGCATCGTCGAGGTGCCGTCGCCATTGGCCGTCACGGTCGTAGCGATACGATGCCAGGCGTCGGGCGCGGCAGCTCCGGACTTTGTCAGCGCATCGTAGACCATGGTGAAGGTCGTGACCGTGCCTTCGATATCGGGATCGAACAGAAAGCCGTTGCTCTTCTTGGCCGGGGTCGAGATTTCGAGCACGCCGGAATCGGCGGGGCTCGCCGGCAGCGCCGGCAGGTTCGCGGCAGCGGCGGTCGTGATCGTGTCCGAGGTATCGCCCCGGCGCGCGATCGCGCCCTTGCCGAAGCTCGCGGTCAACTGGCCATTGTCGAAGTCGAACTGCGTGGCCTCATAGCCCTGGGGGGCGCCAGCCATGACGCCCTCCGCCTTCGGGCCGCCGAGCGCGGCGATCTCGCTGTCATTCAGCACCTTGTTGGCGAAGAAGACGCTGCTCAGCTTGCCGGCGGACGTCTCGTTGTCCTCATCGGCCATGATGAAGAAGCGCTCATTGCCGGCTTCGATCAGATAGCGCGTGCCGCCGCCGACCGATTGCGTGCCGACTTTGACGCCGTCGATATATTTGGTGATCGTCGAGCTACCGAAGGCGCTGGTGCTGGCGGAGATCGTGAAGGCGACCCGATGCCAGGCGTCCAGCGAAGCGGCGCCCTGATAGTTGCCGGAAATGCCAATGCCATAGCCGGCGGCACTTTTCTTGCCGAAAAGGTCGCCATCGTTGGAATTATTGAGATTGGTCTGCAGGAACGACACATAGCCGCCCATGGTCGCAGCCGGCATCAGCACATCATAGACGAGCGTGTATTGAGAGATGGCCCCGCTCAGCCCGGTCTTGATCTCGTAGCCCTGGGCGTTCGAGGTCTTCGGGAAGTTCAGGACCCAGTCTTGGGAATCCGCGGGAAAGAAAGCGCCGAGCGCCGAAGCCGTGGTGAACGTGACCATGATCAATCCTCATCGAGCGGGATGGGCTCAACTCGGATGCAAGCGGGCGAATGGGCTGGTACAACAGCCCACGCATGCCGGCAGTTTTACCCGCCGGCCCGCCATTACATTTCCGACGCTGACCCAGCGTTTGGTAACGTTTCGTTAGGGATGATCGATGACGATTTCTTGAAAATGCCCGTGATACACCTCATGCGAACTTTCAATACCCGCCATCGACCTAGACGATGGGGCGAACGTCACAATTCTGCAGCCAAAACCTGCCTATGGAGATTGCGAGAGCAGCTCCCAATAAAGGCACGCTGCGCCTGGGTGCTGCGCGCATCGCCACGACGACGCGGGCGTCAGCCTGTTCGAGCGCAAGCCACATAGCGTCGCGCTGACCACGATGGATCATCGGCTCGTAGCGAGCCATCCTGCCGCTGCGAGAGCCGGCAGGTTGCGTGCCGGAGACGAGCCAGTGCCGGCCTCAGCATCCGGCAGTGCCCTCGGGCGACGAAGGCGATTTGCAGCCTGCGGCATGCGTGCCGCAGATTCTCCGCGAATTGGTCGCAGCCGCCCGTAGGCGGGCGGCTTGATCCAGTACGGGAACCAAGGTGGAAAAATAGGGCCGGGAGAATTGCACTTCGGAAATCACCAAGGCTTTCATCACGTTAGATGAAAGCCTTGGTGGAGCTGAGGGGAATCGAACCCCTGACCTCTGCAGTGCGATTGCAGCGCTCTCCCATCTGAGCTACAGCCCCGAAGGCGCTGGCCTTCTAGGCCGTGCGTCGCGTGAATGTCAATCGTCTGCGCCACGACTTTCGGTCACCGGGCGCGAAACATTCTGCGTTCCCGGTCTATGAAGCTCAAAAAGGGATGCCTATGCGTGCCGTTCTCGATGTCGTGCTGTTGGCGCTGAACATCTACACGTGGATTCTGATCGCTTCGGCGGTGTTGAGCTGGCTGATCGCCTTCAATGTGGTGAACACGCGCAACCAGTTCGTCGCCACCGTCTGGGATTCGCTTTATCGCGTCACGGAGCCTGCGCTGAGACCGATCCGTCAGAGGCTGCCCAATCTCGGCGGCATCGACATCTCGCCGATCATCCTGCTGCTGCTGATCTTCTTCATCCAGAGCGTCATCGTTCGCTACATCTACCCGAACGTGTTCTGACGCCGCCTCACGGCGGGTCGCCCAGCGACCCGACCCTCATCCCGCAGTCCGCATTGCGCGATCGGTCGGCTGCCGAAATGCGCGCATGTTTCGTGGGGTTGCCGACGAAGCGGTTGGCCGCCCGACAAGAAAGCCCCGGCCCCTGACCTGCAAATCGCTGGCCCCCGCCACCGACTTCGCGCATTCGACGGCGTGATCGCGGGCGTGTCACTATGCGCCATCGAAATCGCGAGTGATGCCATGGCCCATGTCGAACCTGCCCGCCCCCACCGCACGCAAAACTGGCACCTGACGAAGCCCTCCGCGCGAGGCCGCCACGGCATCGTCGTCTCCCAGAACCGCGAGGCGGCCGAGGCCGGCGTCGCGATCCTGGAAAGCGGTGGCAATGCGGCAGATGCGGCGGTCGCCGCCTGCTTTGCGCTGGCGGCGCTGGAGCCGTGGAACAGCGGGCTCGGCGGCATCGGCTTTGCGGTCGTCCTCAAGGCTGGCGAAACGCGTGCGCAGGTCGTCGATTTCGGCCCTGTCGCGCCGCACCGCGCCGATCCCGCCGATTACCCCCTGACCGGGGCGATGAAGAAGGACCTGTTCACCTGGCCGGAGGTCGAGGGCGACCGCAACATTCACGGCCCCCTCTCCTTCTGCATTCCCTCATCAGTCGCGGGCTATGCCAGGCTGAAGGAAGAATTCGGCTCGTCGCTGCCGCTGGCGGAGCTGCTGGCGCCTGCCATCGCGCTGGCCAAGCGCGGCCTGCCGCAGGACTGGTACACCACGCTCAAGGTCGCCTCCTCGGCCTCGGTGCTGCGTCTCTATCAGGAAAGCGCACGCATCTATCTGCCGGGAGGACTGCCGCCGGTGCCGCCCTATCAGGGCACGCCGGGCTTCTTCCCGCTTGGCGAACTGCACACCACTCTCGAACGGCTGGCCAAGGCCGGATTGAGCGATTTCTATACCGGCGAAACCGGCCGGCTGCTGGTCCAGGACATCGCCGAGGCCGGCGGCGTGGTCGACATGCGCGACCTCGAGGCCTGCGCGGCGACGGTCCGCGAGGCGCCGGTGATCGAGTGGCGCGGCACCCATCTGCTGCACACCGCCGGCGGGCTGACCGCTGCCCCGACACTCGCAGAGGTGGTCGAGGGCATGGCCGGCACCAAGGCTAGCAAGGACGGCCCCGACGCCGCCTGGTTCGCCAAGCTGTCCACCGTCATGCGGCAGGCCTATCGCAGCCGGCTCGAGGGCCTTGGCGCGGCGCAGGCCGCGGCACAGGAGCCGGGCGACACCTGCACCACGCATCTCACGGTGGTCGATGGCGAGGGCAATCTCGTCGCGGTGACCACGACGCTGCTGTCCTCGATGGGCAGCCGCGTGGTTCTGCCGCGCACCGGCGTGCTGATGAACAACGGCATGATGTGGTTCGACCCGCGCCCCGGCAGCGCCAATGCGATCGCGCCCGGCGCGCGGCCGCTCTGCAACATGTGCCCGGTCGTCGTGACGCCAAAGGATGGCAGCTGGCCGCGCATGGCAGTCGGAGCGTCGGGCGGGCGGCGCATTCTGGCGAGCGTCTACCAGACCCTGGCCTGGTCGCTCGATTTCGGCATGGATGTCGACGACGTCGCGCATCAGCCGCGCATCGACGTGTCCGGCCCCGATTCAGCCAGCGCCGATCTGCGTCTGCCGGCCGATGTGCTGGCGGCGCTTGAGGCCGCCGGCCCGCTCGCCATTGTCGAGCACAGCGTGCTGCCGATCAATTTCGCTTGCCCGAACTTCATCCGCGTCGACAGGGACGGGGCGGAAGGCTGCAGCGATGTCGTCTCGCCCTGGTCGGCGGCGGTGGCAGCAACGGCTTAGCCACGCCAGCAGGGGGCCGGAACGAGAACTCCGCCCCCTGCGCGGCCGCGATCAGGCGCGCTTCAGGCCCCACGGATAGGGCGCCGATCCCGGCAGCATGCCCGTCAGGCTCTTGCGATAGGCCGTGCGGATCACGAACTGGCCGAGCGGGATCGTCGCCACCTCTTCGAGCGCCAATCGACCCAACGTGGCGGCCGCCTTCTTCTGGGTGGCCTCGTCGGGCGCATAGAGCCATTCCTCGGCCAGCACCTCTGCGGGCGCGCTGTCCCACCAGCCGAACCAGCCTTTGGCGCCAGGACCGCGCACCAGATTCGAAAGCGCCGGATTGCCCCAGCCAATGGCCGCGCCAGTGGTGTGGAAGATGCTCCAGCCCCCCTTCTCGACCGGCTCGCGGCTGTTGCGGCGCTGGATCACCGTGCCCCAGTCGCTGGCCGCCATTTCGACGTTCATGCCGAGTTGCTTCAGCAGGTCGAAGGTGACGTCGCCGAGCGGCCCGATATCGGGGAAATCTGTCGGGTTGATGATGACGACCTTCTCGCCATTATAGCCGGACTCCTTCAGCGCCGCCTTGCCCTTGGCGAGGCTCTGCGGCATCAGATCCTCCTGCTCGCCGGTGTAATAGGGCGTGCCGCGCCACCACAGGTTACGGCAGATCTGCCAGGTCGAGCTGTCATCACCCTGCGACGCCCGCATATAGTCTTCCTGATTGACCGCAAGGCGGACGGCAGCGCGAACCTTCGGGTTGTTGAAGGGCGGCTGGAGATGGTTGAGCCGCATGATCGAGCCGCGGCCGGCCTTGTCGATCACCTCCCGGTTGATGTCGGCGCTTCTCGCCAGCAATGGCTGAAGATCGGCCAGCGGCCGTTCCCACCAATCGATCTCGCCCTTGGTGAGGGCGCTGGCGGCGGTCGCGGGATCGGGCAGGATATGCCATTCGACCCGCTTGAAATTGGCGACCTTGCCACCGGCATTGCGGCTCGGCGCTTCGCTGCGCGGCTTGTAGCCCTCGTATCTCTCATAGACGGCGCGGCTGCCGGAAACATATTCGCTCGGCACGAACTTGTAGGGGCCGGAGCCCGTCATCTCCGTGACCTGCTTGTTGGCATCGGTCTGCGCCAGCCGCTCGGGCATGATGAAGGGCGGGTTGTCGGCCTTGGCGAGCAGATCGAGCATCATCGGGAACGGCCGGGTGAGCTTGATCTCGATGGTGCGCTCGTCAGGCGCATTCCAGGCCTCGACGACCTTGGCCAGCAACTGGCCGTAAGGGTCGCGCTGGCACCAGCGCTTCAGGCTCTGGATGCAGTCGGCAGGCTTGACCGGGGCGCCATCGTGAAAAGTCAGGCCGTCGCGCAAACGGATACGCCAGGTCTTGCCGTCGGTGGAGATCTCGTGACCTTCCGCCATTTGCGGCTGCGGCTTCAGGTCGAGATCACCGCCATAGAGCGTGTCGAAGACGTAATAGCCATGGTTGTTGGTCACCGTCGCCGTCGTCCAGATCGGGTCCAGCGAGGTCAGATTGGACTGCGGCGCCATTTTGAGCACGTCGGGACTGGCGCTTTGCGCAAGGGCCGAGCGGATTGTCAGGGGACCGAGCAGCGCGGCGGCAGCGGCTCCCTGCAGGAGTGCGCGACGTTTCATTGGCATGGTCCCCTTATTGTCGTGTCGTTGACGCTCGCAGTTCAATCCAAAGCTATCATTCAACCCAGCGCTATCGCTCAACCGAATCCCAGGAAGCCCGGACTGTCGCTCAGGCGCGGCATGGCCGCTAGCTTCGCGATGTCGGGAACGGGCCGGCAGGTCAGCGCATCGCCGGCCAGCGCGGCTTCCAGCGCCGCCGCGACGGCCAGCACCTTGGCGTCCCCGCCACGCGGGCCGACAATCTGGAGGCCAAAGGGCATGCCGTTGCGATCGAGCCCCACGGGCAGCGAGATCGCGGGATGCCCGACATTCGTGACGGCGTAAGCCAGCGCCAGCCAGTGAAAATAGGTCCGGGTCGGCGTGCCGTCGATTTCCGCCGGATAAAGCTCGGACCAGGGCCGCGGACTCAAGGTGACGGCCGGCGACAGGATGACGTCGTAATCCGCGAAGAAGCCCTGCCAGTTCTTGTACAGAACCGTCTGCTGCTTGAGCGCGCGGGTAATGTCGAGCGCGCCATAGCCCAGGCCTTCCTCGACATTGGCCCTGACATTGGGGCCGACCATCTCGGGCGTGTCGCGCACGCGCTCATACATGCCGGCGAGGAAATTGACCGCGCGCAGCACCTCGAACGTTTCGTCCGAGCCGCTGCAATCGGGCGTCGCCTCTTCAGTCTTCGCGAAGAGATGGCTGAACCGGCCGGCCTTCTCGGCGAAGACCTCGCGGATATGGCGTTCCGTCGGTGCGAAGCCGAAATCGGGCGTCACCGCCACCCGTAGCGTTGCGAGATCGATCGGCTCGGGCCGGAAGAAATCCTCGGGGCGGCGCACCGTCTTGCCGTGGATCGTCGTGGCCAGCGGGTCGGCCGCATTGTCGGAGACCATCGTCGACAGCAACAGGCAGAGATCGGGCACGGTCCGCGCCATCGGCCCCAGCACGCTCAGCGGATTCCAGCCCAGCAGGCGCTTCTCGCTCGGCACCAAACCCGGCGAGGGCCGGAAGCCGACGATGCCGTTATAGGCGGCGGGATTGCGCAGGGAGCCGCCGGTATCCGAACCCGTCGCGATCGGAACCATGCCGGTCGCCAGCGCCACGCCCGAGCCACCCGACGATCCCGCCGCGCATTTCGATGGATCGAACGGGTTGCCGGTCGCGCCATAGACGGCGTTGCGCGTGTTGGCGCCGGCGCCCCATTCTGGCGTGTTGGTCTTGCCGAGCACGATCGCGCCGGCTTTCCTCACCGAGGCGACGATCAGCTGGTCCTCGGCGGGAACATGGTCGCGATAGAGCTCGCTGCCATAGGTTGTGCGCAGGCCAGCGACGTTCTCGAGATCCTTGATCCCGATCGGCAGGCCATGAAGCGGCCCGAGCGCGTCGCCTCGCATCGTTGCAGCGTCCGCCTGCTTGGCTGCGGCGCGCGCGCGCTCGTCATCGCGAGCGACCATGGCGTTGACGGCAGGATCCACAGCGTCGATCCGGCGGATACAGCTTTCGAGCAGTTCGGAGGCGGAAAGCGTCTTGGTCCCAATCAGGGCACGCGCCTCGACGGCGCTGAGTTCGCAGGGTTCGGTCAACGGATAGGCCTCTCATTGCGTGGAAGCCTGAGCAAGCTATATGCCACGTCAGGCGAGACATAGAGGGCTTGAGGATCCATGCGCGCATGTCGAGGTCACGCCGACGCATGGCTGTACCGGAACGATCATGCCGAGTCGGGCAGCTGAGATGGGCCTTCCAGCCTGGCGCGAAGTAAGGGATGGCTTGAGCCTCTCCATCCGGCTGACGCCGCGCGGCGGTCGCGACGCGCTCGATGGCATCGAAAAACTGTCCGATGGCCGCGAGGTGCTGAAGGTCAGGGTTCGCGCCGCACCGACCGAGGGCGAAGCGAACGCCGCACTGATTGCCCTGCTGGCGCGGCTGTTCGAGGTTCCACGCTCGCATGTTCAGCTCGTCGCCGGCGCCAGCGCCCGCCTCAAGACGGTGGCGGTTTCCGGCGTTTCTCAAGAACTGAGCGCGCGATTGCAGGCGAAGTTGACAGCGTCCTGACGGCGCGGCGTCGCGATACCGCGACGCAACATGATCTTGACGAACCGGTCGATCTGCTGTTCGACATGGCTTATGGAAAAACCAGTGGCTCCGTTTCCAGATCGCCTGACGGAAGGCTATCGCGCCTTTCTTGATGACCGCTTCTCGCGAGAGAAGAATCGCTACGAGGAGCTAGCCGAGAGCGGACAGACGCCGAAGATCATGCTGATCGGCTGCTGCGACTCCCGCGTGTCGCCGGAAGTCATTTTCGATGCCCGTCCCGGCGAAATGTTCGTTGCCCGCAACGTCGCCAATCTCGTACCGCCCTTTTCGCCCGACGATCAGCTCCACGGAACGTCCGCGGCGTTGGAATATGCCGTACAGGCGCTCAAGGTCGAACATATCGTCGTGCTCGGCCATGGCCGCTGCGGCGGCATCCGCGCCTTCGCCGACGATACGCAGGGGCCGCTTTCGTCCGGCGACTTCATCGGCAAATGGATCACGCTGATCAGCCCCGCCGCGGAGCGCACCGGCGGGCGCGGACGCCACGAGGAGTTCGAAAGCTATGTCGAGCGTCTCGCACTGGCCTCGATCCAGCAGTCGCTGAACAATCTGCGGACTTTCCCCTGCGTCCAGATTCTCGAGGGCAAGGGCAGGCTGCATCTGCACGGCGCCTATTTCGCGGTTGCGACCGGCGTCCTGATGCTGCTCGACCCCGCGACCGGACAGTTCATTCCGGCGGTCGGCGAAATGCCGAAGAAGGTCCAGACGATCCGCTGCGACTAGAAGCGCGCAATGGTAGCGCTGGCGCGGCGCATAGGCTCAATTTTGCACCGGATGTGGAGTGACGGCACCATGTTCCAGCCCGACTTTCCGCCGGCCGCTATGACGACCTGACCGCCGTTTGCCAGGTCGAAAACTGCCGTTGAACCCTGCCTGAGTAACGCAGGCCTTCGAGGTCCCCACCGGGACGCGGTTCCGATTGATGCCGTGGTCAGGACTGTCGCCGACCTCGGTCGAGCGCACCTATGAGATAGGCACATCGGACGCCGTATTGGACCAGCATCATGTTGGCAGCCGCTGCGCTGACCGCGGACCGAAGCATGAACCCGAGGAGATCTCAGGTGGAGGGCGCTTAGCCAGCCAGGCTGGACGGCATCGACCAATATGCACGCTACACGACCGCCCATCCGAGCGGCCGAACAATTATCCGCCCCAAAATCATGCCTTGCCCCCGCGAAGTCGAAACACCCTGCTTCAGTGTGTTAACTTGGCCAGCTGGCCAACTTTTCGACATCCTCCTTGTTGTGATTGAGTATCACGCTATCAGGCATCAACGGCGGCCTGGACGATGAACTCGACCTTCATCGCCGGGCTTGCCAAGGCGGCGGAGATGCAGGCCCGCGAGGGAGGCGCATTCGGATCGATCCATTGGTCCCACTCGTGATTGACCGCAGCGTTGCTCGCCATGTCCGCCAGCACGATCGTGACAAAGATGACCTTGGACTTGGAGGATCCGAATTTCTCAAGCTTGGCGTCGAGCCTGGCCAGCAGCTGGCGCGTCTGCTCGCCGGCATCGAGCCCACCATCATAAGGGCGCTCGGGCGTGACCGCGAAGTGCGCCACGCCGTTATGAATGACCGCCTCACTTGCCCGCGGCCCTATTCCAATATGCTGAATTGTCATGAGAAAGACCGCCTTGAAGAGCACGCCGCGGCGTGGGGAGGAACAGCCGAGTCTGGGTGCAGCTATTTCAGCAGCCCCAGCGCGACCGGGTTGTCGTGGAAAATCTTCCGACGCAGAGCAGGGTCGGTGTCGCTGAGCTGCGCGTGCGGATCGGGAAGGCCCATCGAGAAGGGCCAGTCGGACCCGAACAGCACATGGCCTTCGCCATGAATCTCGGTCGCCAGTCTTAAGGCCGCGGGATCATGCGTAATGCAGTCGACGCAGAACCGGCGAAACGCAAGGCGGGGCTTTTGTGCACCAGTGTCGGCGCCGGGACGGCCTGTTAGCTGCCCACGCTCGAGGCGTCCCGCGACCGCAGCGGCCGCTCCGCCGCCATGGGCGAGGCAGACGCGCATGCCAGGGTGGCGTTCCAGCACGCCCGACATTGCCAGATGGGCCGCGGCCAGCGCCGTCTCCACTGGGGATCCCATAAGATTGTGCAGGTAGAACGGCTCGTAGCGTGGATCGCAGCCCTTGCATGGATGCAGAAAGAGAAAGGCGCGAGACTCGTCCAAGGTGGCCCAGAGCGGCGCATAGGCCGGGTCGGACAGGATAATCTCCCGAGCCTGCGATCCGGCGGGCATCGCGAATCGCGCGACGCCGCGACCGGCGCGGTCGGTCGCGATCTCGGCCGCGAGGGCCGGATGACTGACCGGAAGATGATGCAGCGGGGCCAGGCGCTCGGGAAAGAGGGCGGCCAGCGCATCGAGGCCGTCATTGACGTAGAGCGTCCAGCTGCGGGTGGCCGCCTCGTCAAGATCGAGCCGATAGAGCGGCGGCGGGATCGATATCCAGGCGCGCTCGACGCGGTTGGTGTCCATCCATCCGATCAGCGCCTCAGCCCGATAGACCGACGGCGCGGCCAGCGTATAGCCGTCGATCGTCAACGTGCCCGGATCGGCATTCCAGTCGACCCCGGGGATGGCGCCCAGGCGCTCCGGCAGAACGGGCGCAAGATGTGCATGGATATCGAGCGCGATCCGTTCCGGCTCCGCTTGGTCCATGATGTTCGCGCTCATGCTTGGTAGCCCATGATCGCCTTGATCTCGAGAAATTCGTGGAGGCCCCAGGCACCCCATTCGCGGCCGTTGCCCGACTGCTTGTAGCCGCCGAAAGGCGCGCCGCGATCGATGGGAGGGTAGTTGATGTGGACATTGCCGGCGCGAATGCGTCTTGCGACGCGGCGCGCCCGATCCAGATCGCCGCCCTGGACATAGGCCGACAGGCCGTAAGGCGTGTCATTGGCGATCGCGACCGCCTCGTCCTCGTCCCGATAGGGGATGATCACGAGCACGGGCCCGAAGATCTCTTCGCGCGCGATCGCCATGTCGGGGCGAACATTTGCAAAGACGGTCGGACGCACATAATAGCCGCGCTCCAGGCCTTCTGGCCGCCCCGGGCCGCCGGTTACGAGCGTTGCCCCCTCGGCAATGCCTTTTTCGATCAGCAGCTGAACCTTGTCGAACTGAGCCGCATTGACGAGCGGCCCTAGTGTCGTGCCCTCCTGATCTGGGGCGCCGGTGACGAAGGTCGCCGCTGCTGCCTTGGCATAGCCTGCGATCTCGTCGTGCCGTTCTGCGGGCACCAGCAGGCGCGTCGCAGCACTGCAGGACTGGCCGGTGTTGCTGAAGCAGCGCGCGACGCCGAGCTCGGTCGCGCGCTTCATGTCGGCATCCGGCAACAGGATGTTCGGCGACTTGCCACCGAGCTCCTGCGCGACGCGCTTGACCGTTTCCGCCGCCGCTTTCGCGACAAGCACGCCCGCCCGGGTCGAGCCGGTGATGGAGACCATGTCGACATCGGGATGGCCGGCCAGAGCGGCCCCGACCTCTGGCCCATCCCCGTTGACGAGATTGAAGACGCCGGCCGGGACGCCTGCGTCATGCAGGATCTCGGCGAAGATAATGGCGCTGAGGGGTGCGATCTCGCTCGGCTTCAGCACCATGGTGCAGCCGGCTGCCAGCGCCGGCGCGACCTTGCAGACGATCTGGTTGATCGGCCAATTCCATGGCGTGATCAGCGCGCAGACGCCGATCGGCTCCTTCGCGATCATCGTGCGGTCATGGGGCGCGTTGAATTCGAATCGCTCCAGGACACGGATCATCTCCTTGATGTGGTTGGGGCCGCTGCCGACCTGGGCGCTTAGCGCGAAGGGAAGCGGCGCCCCCATCTCGCGCGAGATCGTCCGGGCCAGTTCATCGGCGCGCGCTTCGAAGCCGGCGACGATCTTCTGGAGCAGCGCGACCCGCTCGGCGCGCGAGGTCTGCGAGAAGCTCTCGAAGGCGCGCCGTGCCGCGGTGACGGCGCGATCGACATCGGCTTTCGCACCCATTGCGATCTCGACGAAGGCCGTCTCGGTCGCGGGATCGACAACCGCGAGGGTCCGCGAGGTCGACGGAGCGACCCAGTCGCCATCGATATAGAACTGCCTGGAATGGTTCATGATGCTCTCAAAACGGTGGTCGTCAAAGGGCTCAGGACAGGGCCAGAACCGGATCGCTCTGGACGAAGCCGGGCGTTGCCGCCTGCGCCGGGCGTCCGTCCGCAAAGACCTCGCCATAGAGCCGCAACCAGTTGCCGCTGGTGATCTTCTCGACCTCGTTCGGTTTGAAGCCGACGCCGCGAAGCCCGTCGGGCAACAGTCCAAGGTGATGAACCTGGGTGAACCAGGATGGCGGGGGTGCCTTGCCGGGGCTGGCCGCGGAGGCGGCGCCATAATCGACGCCACGGGTCCAGCGGCCCATCCGCATCCAGTCGTAATCCGGCTTGGTGAAGTTGTGGCTCCGGTCGGTTCCGATCGCGACATGGTCGATGCCCATCAGGTCGACCGTGCGGGCGACCATCTCGCACCAGGACTGCAGCGAGCTCGAATAGTGGTCGCCCGTGATGTTGCGATAGGTCGCGCAGCCCAGCACCCCGCCCTTTCCGGCCAGCGCCTTCAAGACATCGTCGGTCTTGTTGCGCTTATGCGTGAACAGGCTGTCGGGATTGGCATGCGTCACGGCGACGGGCTTGTCGGAGCAGTCGATCGCATCCAGCGTCGAGCGGTTGCCGACATGGGAGAGATCGACCAGCATGCCGGCCCGGTTCATCTCGCGGATAACCTCGCGGCCGAAACGGGCCAGCCCGGAATCCGTCTCTTCGTAACAACTACCCGCGAGTTCGTTCTGGTTGTTGTAGGTCAGCTGAATGACCCTAACGCCGAGTTCGGCGAACAGTTCGACGAAGCGGATCCGGCCCTCGAAGAGGTTGGCGTTCTGAAAGCCGAGCACGATTGCCGTGCGGCCCGCAGCCGCCGCGGCTTCGATATCGGCTGCCGTCGTGGCGATTGCGACGAGGTCGCTGTTGGCTGCAACCAGATCGCGCCAGCGGGCGAGCGAGTCCAGGGATTCGACCGTCCCCTCCCAGAAGCCGCAGGTCACGGTGACAGCCGCGACATTCGCCTGCCGCAGCTCAGTGAAGACGTCGCGGGTGAAATGCCCGCATTGCAGGCCATCGATCAGCATGACTTCGAACCCTTGTAAGTCCCGTATCGGTGATTATGCGGATTGCCGCAGGACAAGTCTGGCGGGCACGACGATGCGCTCAGGCGTCGACGGCACCTCGTCCTCGCCCTTGAACCTGTCCCTGACAGCTCGGGCGACGGCGCCGACATCGAGGCTGACGGTGGTGATCGAGGGACGCGAGAAAACGCCCCAGCCCAGACCGCCGAAGCCAACGAACGCAACCGAGCCAGGTACCGAGTGGCCACGGTCGGTGGCGGCAGCCATGCTTCCCAGCGCAAGCTCGTCGCTGGCAGTGAGAACAGCTCGAAAATGCAGGCCCTTTGCCAGCGCATTCGAGGTCGCCTGGTAACCGGCATCAGCGCGATAGCCCTCGGAGATGTCCCAGACCAGGTCCGGGTCGATCGCTTGTTCATGAGCAAGAAGAGCGTCGCGATAGCCCTCGAAGCGTGCACGACCGATCGCCGAGGTCGCGATGCGACCAAGGAACGCGATCGGCGTCCGGCCTTGTGCGATCAGATGTTCCGCAGCGGCCCGGGCTCCCCCGACATCGTCGTGAATTATCGACGCGATGCCGTAGGCGCTGAGATCCTGGCTGACCGAGATCACGTCGATTCCGCTCGCGGTCGCGGTGAGAATGAGTGGCATCAACTCCGCCATGTCCATGATATGCGGCGAGGACAAGAGCACACCGCGCAGGCCCAGCGACGGCGCCCGCTCCAGGAAATGACGCAGCCGGTCCTCGCGATGTCCGAGGTTGAACAGCAGGAGATCCAGACCAAGCGCCTCTAGCTCTGCCTGCACATGCTTGGCGAGGGCGGCATAGATACCCTGCTCGACGTCGCCGGTGACGAGCGCGACGCCCCGGCCACGCCCGGCGCGCAGGCTCCGGGCCATCTCGTTGGGCCGATAACCGAGTTCCTTGACGGCTTCGAGCACCCGGGCCCGCGTTTCCGGGGCGACGACGATTCGCCCCGACAGGACGCGCGAGACTGTCGCGGGAGACACCCCGGCATGCGTTGCGACGGCGACGACGCTGACCATCAGTGGCTCCCCACTCCGGCGAGGACCTGCGTCGCCGGGCGGCGCTGGGCCTGCAGATCGCGAAGGACCTCCTGGCTGGTATTGTGCCCCGCGATCCCGGAAATGTAGTTGCCCGGCCAGCTGCCATTTCCGCTGAGATAGAGCCCGCGCGTCGGCGTCCGATAGGCGTGCAAGCCCGGCATCGGCCGCATCCAGAACATGTTGGCAGGCAGCGTGTCGCCATGGGTGATGTTCGCCTCGACCAGCCCGAACTCGCTCTCGAACTGGGTCGGGTCGATGATCCGATAGTCGCTGATCATTCCGGGCAGAGTCGGCATGAACTCGCTGAGCTTGGCGATTGCGCGCTTCGCCAGGATGTCGCGTCCCTCGGCCCAGGTTCCGTCGCGGAGATGATAGGGTGCGTTGCCGACATTGAGACTGAGGACGTGCTTGCCGGCAGGTGCCAGGCTGGGTGAGGTCATAGACGGGCACAGCCCCCAGATCACGGGCTTGTCCGACAGCCGACCTGCCAGCATGTCCATGTGCCCCTGCTCAAGATAGTCGAGGGTCGGCGCGATCCGGAACTGTGTGCAAGCAAAGCTCGCCGCTTCGGCATCGGAGGTGGCGCCAGCGAAACGCGGCATGCCATCGAGAGCGAGCACCACTTTGAAGGCCCGGCCGCGCAGGGATTTGCGCATCATCTTGGGCTTAAGTTCGCCCCAGTTCGTTACGTCGTCGAGCAGCGTCGCAACAGTGGTGCGCGGGTTGATCGCGGACACGACGATCGGCGCCTCGAATGCAAGACCACCGGCAGTGACGATGCCCAAGACTTCCTCGCCGTTCGTACGGATCGAGGCGACAGGCTCACTGGTCATGACCGTGCCGCCATGCGCGATAACGCTATCGCGCAGCGCATTAATGATTGCGCCCATGCCGCCGACCGGCAGCCCCGTCGACCCGCGCAGCGGGATCAGCCGGGGATCCTGGCCTCCGGCTTCGCGCAGCGACGCCAGCGAGAGCGGACGCATCATCAGATTGAACGGAGTGCCGGGTGTGGACGGCGCCGCCTGGCCGCCGACGACGGCCAGCGGTGCAATCAGGGCCTTCGTCTGCGGCGCCAGTTCGAACTCGTCCATCAGGTCGCGGACGCTGCCGAAGAAGATACGGCTGAACGCCTCTTGATCCTCGAGCCGGGACAGGTTGCGGGTCAGATGTTGCAGGGATGGAGGCGGCTCGAAAATCGAGATGCCGAGCCGGTCGGCAAAGTTCTGTAGATAGGCAAAGAAGGCGGCGTAGCGGGCTGCCTCGCCAGGCGCGAAAGCCTCGATCTGGGCATTGTTGCGCGCCGGGTCTCGCCAGCCGACATACAGCGCGTCCGTACCGAGCGGCTGCACGAGCGTGGGATCAGGACGTACGAAGCTCAGCCCGTAGCGTTCGAGCTCCAGCTCACGCACGATCTTGGGTTCGAGCGATCCCGGCGAGTTGGCGAGGGTGGTTGAGTAGCCCGGCATGAATTCCACCGTGGCGGCCGGGCCACCGAGGCGGGGGCTGGCTTCGACGACGAGCGTTTTCAGGCCCGCACGACCGAGATAGGCGGCGACGACAAGGCCGTTATGTCCGCCCCCGACGACGATCGCATCGTATCGCGAGCTAGAGGAGGTCAGCATGGCTGGCATCGTCGACGCGCCTTCGGTCACTTCGGCAGGAATTCGTTGGTGTAGAACGCGGATGCCGGGCGGTCGTCGCCGGGCAATTCGCCGACGGATTTGAGCGTTGCAAGAAGCTTCGTCCACTCCTCCTCGGACTGAAGGCCCCAATCCGGAGCGCCCGGCTGCGTCGAAAGCGCGAGCAAGCCCTGATTGTAGTCGACGCATCGTTCGACCGTTCCTGCCAGATGGACCTTGGCTTGGATCAGTTCGCAGGCGGCCTTGTTATCCTTGGCGGCCTCGATGAAGCCGCGCTTGGTTGCTGCCAGGAACTTGCGAACGATCTCTGGATTCTTGGTCAGGTAGGCGTTGTTTGCTGCGAACCCGAAGCCGAGCAGAGGCACGCCGGCATCTGCAAGAAGGAACGTTTCCGGCTCCTGGGCGGTTGCGCGGACATAGGAATTATAGGCTGGGCTGTCGCCGCTGACGACGTCGATCGTATTGCCGAAAAGAGCAGTAGTCTTCGCGTTGGAATCAAGCGAAACCACATTGAGATCGGTGGTCTTCATGCCGTTGGCGCGCGCAAAGATGCGCAAGCTCAACGCATCGGAACCGCCAGGGGTGCTGCCGATCTTGATGCCTTTCAAGGATTGCGCGCCCTCCAGTTTGACTTTGCCCTTGATGCCGATGAAGGCCGCAGCCGTCTTGTGCTGGTAGAGGGCCACGACCTTGAGCGTTCCGCCCTTACCGATCATCTGGGCTGCGTTGGTGATGTTGAGATGAGCGATGTCGAAGCCGCCCTGCGACAGCAACAGCGCCGTGGTGGCCGAGCCGCGGCCCTGTTCGAGCGCGACGTCGAGGCCGGCCTCCTTGTAGAAGCCACGCTCCTGCGCGATCAGGAAAGGCGCGTGGTAGGGTAGCCAGGCCCAGTCGAGCAGAACCTTGACAGGGGTGAGCGGTTGGGCGGCCACCGGGCTTGCGGCCCAGGTTGCGGCGGCGAGGGTGCCGGCTCGCAGAACGGTGCGAAGGCTTGCCGCGATAAGCGGAATGCGTCGGGTCATCGTGCTCTCTCCCATCTGTCAGGTGCTGGCGTTACGCAGCAGGAATGAAGCGCGTTGGCTCGGATGCCAGGGCAGCACACGGCTCTCGACCCATTCCGCGGCGCGCCACAGCAGCACACCGAAGATCGAGAAAACCGTGACCGCTGCGAAAGCGAGCGGAGTATCCATGTCGCCAACCGCCCTGATGAGGAGATGGCCGAGGCCTTTGTTCGACGCCACGAACTCGCCGATTACGGCCCCCACCGGCGCGAGCGTCACAGCAAGCTTCACACCGGCACAGATGCTTGGCAGCGCGCTCGGGAATTGAATTTTCCGCAGCGTTTGCGCGGGGGTGGCCCCCATCGCGCGGACCATGACGAGTTGTTCGGGGTCAGCCGACTTCAGGCCCGATACCGTATTGACGATGACCGGGAAGAAGGTGAACGCGACGACGAAGAACACTTCGCTCTGCAGACCGAAACCGAACCACACCAGAAAAAGCGGCGCGATCACCACCTTCGGTACAGCATGAGCAATGACGAGCCACGGCGTCAGCATCCGGTCGACCAGCCGCGAGCCGGCAATCGCCGCGCCGGCTAAAAGCCCGAAGGTAACGGCCAGGATCAGGCCAAGACCTGCGGCAAATGTGGTGATCGCCAACTGCGTGAGCAGGTATTGCCAGTGTTCCATGATCGTCAGCACGATCTGGCTCGGCGCCGGGACCATGAAGACAGGGACGCGGAAGGCCCGGACCATGCCTTCCCAGAGCCCAAGTCCGATGGCGCCGCTCAGAAGCGGCCAAAGCATGCCGCCGGCGAGATCGAGCACGCTCGTCTGCTGGGTGTTCGGTTTTGGGCGCGAGTTCCGGACGGCCAATGGCTGGGTGTCGATGTTCATCCGACGAGGTCCCCCGCTCTTTCGAAGTGCTCGCGGATCCGTCGCCCGATGGCGGTGAACTCGGCGGTTTCGCGTATCGCGAGGCGCCGGGGCCGTTCGAAGGGCACGCGGATGTCGTCGAGGATCATTCCGGGTCGGCCGGACATGACGATCACCCTGTCGGCGCAGAAGATCGCCTCTGAGATGCTGTGCGTGATCAACAGAGTCGTGGCATTGCGGCTGGCCTGAACCTGCTGGAGAAGCACATTCATCTGATCGCGCGTCAGCGCATCGAGCGCGCTGAAAGGCTCGTCAAGAAAGATCAGGCCGGGATGGGCCAGCAGCGCCCGCGCGATGGCGACCCGCTGCCGCATGCCCCCCGACAATTGCCAGGGATAGGACTTTGCGAAATCCGCGACGTCGAGCTCGCGCAGCAGCTCGAGCGCGCGTGGCGTCATGCCCTGCAATCCCTTGATCTCGGCTGGCAGGAGCACGTTGTCCAACACGTTGCGCCAGTCGAGCAGCAGGTCACGCTGAAACACGATGCCCATATCTGCAACGGGTGCGGCGACGACCGTCTCGCCGATGCGGATCTCGCCGCCGGACGGTTGATCGAGCCCGGCGATCAAGCGCATCAGCGTGCTCTTTCCGCAGCCGCTGGGGCCGACGATGCTAACCGCCTCACCCCCGGCGAGCGTGAGGCTCACCGGCGCGATCGCCTGCATGCCGCCGTAAAACTTCTCGACCCCTTCGAGCACGATCGGCAGGGCCGCCGCCTCGGGCCGTTCAGAGTCAGTTGATTGCTGGTCGGCAGACAGCATGCAGCGCCACTCCGCAGCCTGTTGGCCGCTATGAAATCGTTGTCATTTACAATGATGACGTTGTCATGATTGTTTTGGGCGGTCAAGCGCCCTATCGCGTTGAGGGCTGCGGACATCCACTTGCCGAGCTCGCCAGCCTTGTCGTGAACTAGCCGCTCTTGCTTCAGGCAGACGATCATGCGTTGGCGCGCGCGCCTAGGGCGTCGAGTGTTTAGCGGCGACATCGCGAGCGCGGCTGGACGAAGTGCTCGTATACGCTGCCACGTATACCGCTCGACCGAATGGACGGCCGATAGACATCATGTTGCGGGCCGGATGGTCGGCTTCCAGGCAGCGTCTGCTTTTGATGCTGTGGACGGCTCTCCAGCCCCGCGGGAGCATAGGCTCTCGTAAAGATGGAGGAGAGCGTGGTCTGGCAGTCACGATCGGATTCGGGTGATGCTCATGCGCCAGCGCATCCGGCTCTCGAACGCGATCCGGGGTCGCCGCCAGATTATGCCGGCGATCGAGCATCGCGCGCAGAGGGCCTCAACAACCGGGCCGAGAACTCGCACCTGCCGCTCCGAAAGCGCGAGCGCGCGATGCAGCGCTTTCGATGCCCAGGAGGCCTGCAACGCTTCGTCGCGTCTTCTCCGTGCTCCGCAATCTCTTCGCTCCGCCTCGGTCCCGTCGTTGCGCCCCCGCCACCCCGCTATTCCTGGAACGGAAAGACCTTCTTCCAGTCTCTCTTCATGTCGACCACGGTCCATTTGTTAACGGCCGCGGCGTCGAGCGCCTTGTCCAGTTTTCCGAAATGGGCCTGGCGGTCGTAGGCAAATTCGCGGTCGGAGTCGGTGTGGTGAACGACCAGCCCAAAGCGCACCCCGCCGGACATCGTTGTCCATTGAAGCATTTCGAGATCGCCGTCGGAATTACCGAAGGCGGCGATCGGCCGGCGTCCGATCTGCTGATTGATACCGATGGGCTTACCGGCTTTGTCGTCGATGAAGTTGATCTGCTGCAGACGGACGATGCTGGGCCGGCCGTCCCGCATTTCGAATTTCGTTTTGATGGAGGATCCGAGAACCTGCTCTGGCGGGATGCCGTAGACCCTTTCGGTCCATGGTCGCATGAACTCGACGCCGCCGCCGGACGCAATATAGGTCTTAAAGCCATTGGCCCGGAGGTAGGAGAGCAGCTCCAGCATCGGCTGGTAGACCAACTCGGTATAGGGACGTTTGAAACGCGGATGGCGCGCGGTTTCAAGCCAGTCGGTTGCAATCTTGGCAAATTCGTCCGACGTCATTCCTCCATGGGTGGTTGCAATGAGTTGCATCAAGCCCTGCTCGCCGGAGGCAGCCAGCGCCCGCATGTCGCCTTCGAGCACGGCCTTGAAAGGCTGTTTCGTTTTCCAGCCCGGGTTCTGCGGGGAAAGCGCCTTGACGCGATCGAGTATGAACGCGAGTTGGACGTACATTGGCTGCTCGGCCCACAGCGTCCCGTCATTGTCGAAGACCGCGATGCGCTCTGTCGGAGCAACGTAGTCGGGTCCGCCTTGAGTGGTGACGCGCGCGACGAAACCGGTGATCGAGGCCTTGGTCGGGCCGTCATTCCAGGATGACAGCGGGTCGGTCTGCGCGTAGGCCGACGAAGACGTGAGAGATAGGGGTACCAGAACAGTCGGCAGAGTTGCCAGGGCGTTTAGCAGGACGCGACGACTGAGATCCCCAGAGGATCTGATTGGCTTCATGGTTGCCTCCTTCCGATATCCGTGTTGCGAACAAGATCAGTCAAACGGCATCGCATGCGCCATGCAGAGGCATCTGGCCTGCGCCCAACCAGCCTGGGTGCCGACATGGAAAACCGGTCCAGGCAAAAGCGGGCGGCAGTCGGATGAAAGGTTCAACCCTCAGCGACGTAGAAGATGAGCCTCAGTCATCACCAGTCGGGGCGCCGAGCGTATAGTCCTTTTGAAGCTGCCGACTGGTCGAAGGTTTAATCGACTGGCATTCGTTGAAGTAGAAGTTCCCGGGCTGCCGGTTGACCGGATCCGCACAAATCGTGGCGAGTTGCGCCTGGCGGGCCTGCGGTGTCTGGCAGCCTGACAAGGCCATGCCAGACAAGATCGTGAAAGCTATCAGTCGAGCGGTCGTCATAATCGCCTCCTCTGTGACAAGCCTGCGCATTCGGATCACCGAGCCGCACTCCGAGATGGGGCGGCCCGGCTGGATTGTTGCCGCTGTTGCGATCAGTTCCCGGTCGGCATCGGCATTTTGATCCCTTCCTTCTCGAGCACCTCGCGAACGCTCTGGAACTTCTCGTAATCGGAGAGCGTCAGCGGCCCCGTGTAAACCTCGCTTTGCAATTTGCGCGGCGGGTACTGCACATAGGTTTTCATCAGGTTCTTGATTGCCTCGCTGATGGTCACCATGGTCCAGGTGCGCTCGGTGTAGTTGTTCATGAAGATGTCGTAACGCTCCTGGGGATCCTGCCAGAGGTCGAACACCTGCGGCACCGTCGCGACGTATTTCTCCGCTCCCTTCCAGCCGAGATTAGAGTCGACGGCGAGGCCGCCGGTCGAGGCGCCGTTGTCGCCGCGCAGGTTGAAGACGGCCTTGTAGTTGCCGATGCGCGCGGCGCCGGGCGAAAGCTCATCCTCGGTAAAGTAGAACCACGATGTGCGCGGTGAGGGACCCGTGCCGAACAGGACCGGCGAAAGGTCAAAGCTGTCGAAGACGATCGGTTGGTTGGCACGATCCTGCGTCGGCAGCCGGACGCCTCCGACGGAGGCGAAGGTCGCCATCAGATCGAGACCACCGGTGATCTCGTGGTTCTTCGCATTGGGCGCGATCTTGCCAGGCATCCAGGCGATCGCGGGGACGCGGTTGCCGCCCTCGCGCACGGTGCCCTTGGTGCCGCGGAACGGGGTATAGCCGGCGTCGGGGTAGACATCCTGCCAGGCACCATTATCCGTCGTGTAGAACACCAGCGTATTACCGGCCAGCCTGGGGTTGGCGCGGACCTTGTCCATGATGCGGCCGATGCGCGAGTCGAGCTCGAGCACCGAGTCGGCGTACTTGCTCTTGGACATGGATTTATGGATGTAGTCCGGGTGCGGCAGGTTCGGCTGATGCACCTTCATGAAATTGATGCTCATGAAGAGCGGCTCGGCCGAGTTCGCGTTGCGGTCGATGTACTCAAGCGCCGCCTTTTCGACGTAGCCGTCGAAGAAGGGGATGCCGACAACGCCTTCGCGCCCGTTGATGACCGGCGTATCGACATACTGGCCGTTAATCTTGAACTCCTCCCGCGCCGGCTGCCCGGCATTGCCCGATAAGGCGCCCTTCGTCACCCGCTGAAACATCGCCCTAAGCTCCGGCGCCATGTCCGGGAACCAGGTCGGGTCGGCATAGGTGTAGGCGTTGAGATGATAGAGGCCGCAATACTTCATCTCGTCATAGCCCTGCGCATTGGGCATTGCGTAGTCGGCCTCGCCCAGATGCCATTTGCCGGTGAAGAAGGTCTTGTAGCCGCCGGTCTTGAGCACGGAAGCCAGCGTCCACTCAGCTGCTGGCAGACCGCCACCCTGGCCCTGGAAGGCCACGGTGGTCATGCCGCTGCGGTTTGGGATGCGGCCGGTCTGCATGGCGGCCCGGCCGGGCGTGCAGCTCGGCTGGGCGTAGAAGGAAAAGAATGTCATCCCCTCCGCCGCCAGCTTGTCGATGTTGGGGGTCGGCATGCCACGGCCGATGCCGCCGCCATAGGGTCCGAGATCGCCATAGCCCGTATCATCCGACACGATCATGATGATGTTGGGCCGTTGCTGGGTCGGCGCAGGCTGAGCCTGTGCTTGCGCAGTGCCGGTCAGTCCGAGCAACGCCCACGTCGTCGCCCCGACAAAGGCGGCGCAGGATCTCGAACGCCAGCCACTGAACCTGTGCCTCACGCCTTCCGTGGGATCCGGCGCCGCTTCCTTCAATAAGCAGTCAAACATATGGTTCTCCTCCTCTTACGAAGATGCACCGGAGGTTCCGCGCGTGATGCATCGGAATCCGAGATGGCTCGTGGACGTGTCGACCGGCTCCGCGTGGCGCGCAGCAGGGCGGTAACGGCGGCAATAGTTCGGCGCGCAGAGATGCGAGCCGCCCTTGATGACCTTGCGTGGAATTTTGATCTTCGGCAGCGCCGGATCGAAGCTCTCGGTTTCGCGCCCGCCGCGCGGGTTCACCGGGATGCAACAGGCCTTGGGAGCATCGGCCGTATGTCTGGGCGAGTACCAGTCGGTGGTCCACTCCCAGACATTGCCAATCATGTCGTGCAGGCCGTAGCCGTTGGGCGGGAACGCGGTCACCGGCGACGTGCGGTCAAAGCCGTCGGCTGTCAGGTTCTGCTGCGGAAACTCGCCCTGCCAGGTATTGGCAAGGTGCTTGCCTCCAGGCGTCAACTCGTCACCCCAAGCGTATTCGGCACGATCCAGCCCACCCCGCGCGGCGAACTCCCATTCCGCTTCGGTTGGCAGCTCCTTGCCAGCCCAGTGCGCGAAAGCGAGTGCGTCGGCGAAGGTGACATGCACGACGGGGTGATTGTCGAGCGCGTTGATGTTGCTCTTGGGGCCGTATGGATGCCGCCAATCCGCGCCTTTCAGCAGCGTCCACCATTCTCGCAGGTCGCGCCGGTCGACCGGACGCGATGGCTGCGTGAACGTAAGCGAGCCGGCGAACAGCATATCCGGCAGTGCGCTCGGGTAGTTGGTGCGATCAGGCTCTTTCTCGGCGAAGGTGACGTGCCCGGTCGCGCGGACGAACTGCTTGAACTGGCGGTTTGTGACCGGCGTGCGGTCCATCCAGAAGCTGTCGACGGTGGCGCGGTGGACCGGCGCTTCTTCGGGGTAGTGCGAGTCAGACCCCATATGAAAAGTGCCGCCAGCGATGAAGACCATCGGCACTGTGATCCCGACGGCTCCTGTTTCTGCAGCAGAAGCGTGCAAGGCCATCGTCATATCGGGGTCTCCCATCCGCCGTGCCGCGCCTATCGACCCTTTTTCTCACTCTTCAGAACGAAATCGATGGCCTGGATGACCCGCTTGGTCGGGTTCGCCTTGCAATGGACGATGACCTCATGGATGCCCTCTTTGGCGCGAGGCATGTTGATGGCGTGCTTCTTGGCAAGGCCGTTATACCAGCCACTGTACCAGACCCCGAGGAAATCGGCGTCTTCCTGGAAGGTTCCGGCAAGCTGGGCGCAGGTCAGCTTCTGAACATCAATGAAGCCCTTGGAGTCGGCATAGGTATTCAATCCGACCTGCGCTTGTGTAGCCGAAACGGTTCCGATTAATGCTGCCATGATAGCGGAGACAAGCGTAACGCTGCGCATTGGATATTTCCTTCGTTTGGTGCCAAGCCGAGCGACTTACAGCCGCATTTACAGGGAGCGGGACGCGAAGACGCCCGTGGAGGCAGGTCTCCGCAGTATTTGCTACAGCGCTCCCACGTTCAGCGGGATTTTCACCAAAGCAGGGGTACCGGGTAAAGCAGCAGCCATCTACTGGACCAAGGCCCAGTATCCGGATGACCCGGGTCCCATTGCCTGCTACGCTGGGTTATTCCGGGTTCGTTCAAAGCCTCGGTATTCGAGTGTTTTTATTTAAATTCTGACGTAATTCCCCAACTTTCTACGTCGCGAATTGCCCTGACTTAGCAATTTGTGACTGTGATTAGAGCGCCCGTAGGCTCATAGAGTGAAATGCCTTAGGATTGCGATCTGGAGACATGAAGGCACCGTTTCGTGGTCTTTGGCGTGTCGTGACGCATGCCTTCCGGAAGCCGGAAGTCGTGCTTTTTCTTATAATCGTGATCTCATCGTCTGGCGTTCGCGCAGAGGAACGACCTCGGCGCGTCCTGATGCTGCATGCATTCAATCACGCTTTCCCTGCCACAACGATTAGCGGAGACGCTGTTCGCAAACGACTACTCGAACGCTCCGAGCACAAACTCGAGATCGCCGCAGAGTTCCTTGACCTCGCCCGTCATTCAGGGCCGGGCCACGAGGATCGCCTTGTCTCGTTCCTTCGTGAAAAATATAGCGGCGAGCAGCCTGATGTTGTGATTGCACTCGGCAGCTCGGCTTTACCGTTCATTGTCAAGCATCGCGAGGCCATCACGCCCTCGGTCCCGGTCGTTTTCGCAGGAATCTCGCCCGCCAATTTTTCGGCATCGCGGCCCCCACCTGACATGACAGGGATCCTAACGGAATTTGACTTGGCGAAGACACTTGCATTGGCGGAAGCGCTGCAGCCCAGCTCACGCCAGGTCGTGTTCATAGCAGGGAGCGGCGGTGTCGACCGCCGATGGCAGACTCAAGCGCGGACCCTGATGGGTGGGCGCGGCGACAGGTTCGAGACGACCTACCTTTTCGAACTATCCTATGACGCGCTTGTCGCGGAGTTGAAACGCGTTCCTCCCGACGCAATCGTCATCATCTTGACAGTTTTCCTTGATGGCTCGGGCAAGGCCTTTGTCCCCGTCGAAGTCGCCACTGCGCTTGCAGCTCTTTCTCCCGCCCCGACCTACTCGCCCTATGACACTTTCCTCGGTAACGGCGTTATAGGCGGCTCCGTCGATACATTTGAATCGATTGGCACCGCTGCCGCAGACCTGACCTTGGATATCATGGGCGGCAAAGACCCCGCCACCATTCCGCCCAGCGTCAGTCCGGGACAAGCCTTCAGGGTCGATGCAAGAGCACTGCAACGCTGGAACCTTCGCGAAAGTAATCTTCCAACGGGCACGATCGTCCTGTTCAAAGCCCCGACGATTTGGGAGGCGCATCGCAATCTCGTGCTCGCTTCGGTTTTCATGTTCGCCTTGCAGACGAGCGTCGCCGCCGCGCTGCTGATCCAAAGACGCAGGCGTCGCCGTGCCGAGACACTGCTTAAGGAGAGCGAAGAGCGCATGACCTTGGCGGCCGCGTCCGTGAATATTGGCATCTGGCAATTCGATCGCGAAACCAGCGAGCTGTGGGCGACGGAGCATTCTCGGGTGCTGTTCGGCCTCGGGAGCGGCATTCCGCTCACCCGGGAGGCGTTCCTGACCGCAATCCTTCCTGAGGATCGTGAAACGGCTCTCGCCTCGTTCAGCAAGGCGTCGAGAGAGGATCAATCAGCAGTCACCGATGTTCGCGTCGCGCGGGATGGAAAGCAGCGCTGGATCCGGATTCGGGCACGCTTCCACCCCAACGACCAAGGCGCGCCGAAGCAGTTGAGCGGCGTTTTCGTCGACATCACCGAACAGAAGACGGCTGAAATTGAGACCGCCCTGCAGCGGCAGGAAGTTGCCCATCTCATGCGCGTTTCCGTGCTCGGCGAACTTTCAGGTGCGATTGCGCATGAAATCAACCAGCCGTTGACCGCGATCCAGTCGAATGCGGAAACGGGACTGGACCTAGTTGCGGCGGACACCCCGGACCTAATCGAGATCCGCGACGTCTTCCAGGATATCGTTGACGACAACCGCCGGGCCAGCGAGGTCATCCAGCGCCTCCGCAACCTGCTGAAGAAGGATCAGGCGACGATCGCGTCAGTCGACGTCAATGAACTGGTCACGTCGACGCTCAGGTTGCTGAACAATGAATTGATTAGCCGTAGGATCAGCGTCAAGCTGGATTTAACACAATCATTGCCCACGACGATCGGGGATCCGGTGCAATTGCAACAGGTCCTGCTTAACCTGGTGATGAATGCGATGGATGCAATGGCTTCAACGGCGGTGGCGCAAAGACTCGTCACTGTGTCGACGCTTCTGTGGCGAGCGAATGCAATCGTTGTACGGGTAAAGGATTGCGGTCCCGGCATCCCACCCGCGGGAGAGAGCCGTATTTTCGAGCCGTTTTATACGACCAAAGCCCACGGCCTCGGCCTGGGATTGCCGATCTGTTCGACAATCATCGAGGCGCATGGCGGCAACATCGAACTCTCGAACGATAACTTTGGCGGGGCCGTCGCGATGATTTCGCTTCCGGTGCGCTCGTTGCTTATCGCGGCCCAGTGACATGTTCACAGTCTTTCTGGTCGATGACGATGCCAGGGTGGTCAAGGCGTTGTCGCGGCTCGTGCGGGTGAAAGGCTACAACGCCGAGGCCTACACATCGCCGCGGGACTTCCTGAACCATCACGATGCGTCGGTTCCCGGCTGCGCCGTGTTAGATGTCTCCATGCCGGGTCTAGACGGTCTCGAGCTGCAGCACGCATTGTCGGCTGCGGGAGTAGATCGGCCTATCATTTTCCTGACTGGCAAGGGCGACATTCCGACCACCGTTCGTGCCATGAGGGCAGGTGCCGTGGATTTCCTCACCAAGCCCGTGAGCGTCAGCAATCTGATTGGAGCGATACAGCGCGCGGAGGAATTGGATGACCGGGCGCGCCAGGCTCAAGCCGAGTTGACGTCCATTGAAGCTAGAATAGCAACTCTGACCCCACGCGAGCGCGAAGTGCTAACTCACGTCGTGGTCGGAAAGCTCAACAAGCAGATCGCTAGCGATCTGGGGACAGTCGAAAAAACTATAAAATTTCACCGCAGCGCGATTACGAGAAAGCTTGGCGTCCGCTCCGTCACCGATCTCCTGCGAATCGCGCAGAAGGCCGGCATTGCCACTTAGGTGATGGTACTGGCCCAACGGTCAGGTCGACAGCCGGCAGTAATAGCTGCATTTTGTGCGCATGGCGCAAGAGCTGACTTGCATTGCGATCGTGGACGATGATCCGTCCGTATTAAAATCCTTGAGCCGGACGTTGCGAGTTCGCGGGTACCAAACCTACGCCTATGAATCCGCTAGCGACTTCCTAGCATCGCTCACCGGTAAGACACCTGCATGCCTGATCGTCGACGTGCAGATGCCCGGTATGACCGGTATAGAGCTGATCCAGCATTTGATGACCGCCGGAATCCACATTCCAACAATCGTGATTACGGCAAATACCAGCAGGATTTTGGAACGCCCTGAATCTAAAGCCATCACTGCGGTTCTTACGAAACCACTGCTCAATACGGAGCTATTTGGCGCGATCAATCTGGCGATCGGCGAAAAATAATGTTTGGGCGCCTGACAATCGATTCCTAACGATGACCTCCTGAGATGATGCTTTCGGCAGATTCGTCTGCGGGAACCGTCGCCACAGCGCCAATCGTAGCGCAGCGCATCATCTCGACTTCTGCTGAGGGCCGCCATTTTCGGACATTGAGCATTGGTCTGAAACCGGACATTGCGAACTTTACGTCCGGAGGTCGGCGCTGAATAGGCACCAGTCACTCCAGAGCTGCGGACGGCATTAGGACCCTTCCCGCGAGAGAGACGACACCGCGGTCGCGACCAGCGCACCGATTCCGGGCAGGAAGGTGTCGTCCTCGGCGATGGCCTCGCCCTGGGTGAAGACCGTGAGCTGGAATTCCTGCCCGTTGGGCAGGATCGCACGCAGCATGTCGTGCCGGCGGAAGGAGGCGCGGTCGTCGCCGAGCCAGCGTGTCCGTCCCGCCTTGGACCAGATTCGAGTACCCTCCGGCAGCGCGTCGCCGAGATAGCCGAGCAATTGATAGGCGCCGCGGCCGCGGTCGGGATCGTTGGCGTCGCGGGCGAGATAGTCGCGGATGACAGCGCGGCGCGCCGGCGGCAACAGGGCGGAGTCGCTGAAGATCTCGTTCATCAACCGTGCCATGGCGATCGGCGTCAGGCAGTTATGCCCGGCTGCCGAACGATCGAGCGCGACCTTCTCCCGGCCGTAGCGTAGATCGTCCATCAGTTTCTGGTTGAGGTTGATGCCGGCGAGTTCCGGCCAGCCCAGCCCGGCGAAGATCCGGTTGATCTCCTCGCGGCGCTCGCACCAGGCGCTCATCTCCGCGTCGCTCAGCAGCGTATCGCCGGTCGTGCCGGTGAGCAGGTCGATGATGTAGTTCGTCGCGGAATTGGACGACCACAGGATCATGTCGCGCATGGCTCGGTCGAGCTCGCCATGGGCGGAGAGCCGCCCGTCCTCCAGCCGCAATTGCGCGGCGACGAGATGGAACACCTTTACCAGCGAACAGGGATAGGCACGCCAATCCTGCCGGAGCGCGGCGCCCTTGGGTTTGGCGGCGCCCTCCTGGCCGGGCTGGGTCAGTACATAGGCGAACTGCGTGAAGGGGATGTTGCGCGCCGCATAGATCGGGGCCGCATGGGCCTCGATCAGGGCGCCGATCCGCTGGAGGTCGGAACTGTCGGTGAAGAAGCTCATGGTCGTCTCGCGAGGTAGGTCGGTCTGGAAGATGGGTCAGCCCTTGGGACGGAGCGCGGTGTCGAGGCCTTCGCCGATCAGGGCGAAGGTTACGCCGGTGTAGATGATGGCGAGGCCGGGAGCAGTCGCGATCCACCAGGCGTCGAACATGAACTGGCGCCCGTCGGCGATCATCAGTCCCCATTCCGGCGTTGGCGGCTGGATGCCGAGGCCGAGGAAGGAGAGCGAGGTCACGGCCAGGATCGTCAGCACGACATCCGCCATGGCGTAGACGATCGCCGGCGTCACCGCATTGGGCAGGATATGCGCGGCGATGATGCGGCTATCGGTGGAGCCGAAGCTGCGCGCCGCCTGCACATATTCGAGCTCGCGCAGCACCAGCACCTCGCCGCGGGTGATGCGGGCGAACGAGATCCAGTTCACCAGCAGGAAGGCGAGATAGAGATTGGCCTCGCCCGGCCCGAGCACGCCGACGATGGCGATCACCAGCACATGGAAGGGAAAGGCCCAGAAGACGTCGGTGATCCGCATGATCACGGTGTCGACCCGCCCGCCGACGAAGCCTGCAAGCGCGCCGATCGCGATACCGAGAAGCGCCGGCGCGATGACGCAGATGAGCGCGACCCGCAGGTCGACCAGGCCGCCGGCCATCACCCGCGATGCGACGTCGCGGCCGAGATCGTCGGTGCCGAACCAATGCTTGGCGGAAGGCGGTTGCAGCGTGTTGCCGTAATCGACCAGGAACGGGTCATGCGGGGTCCAGACCTGCCCGAGTCCGATGAGCAGGGCGAGCAGCAGGAGCATGACGAGGCCGACGAGAAGCGTCGGATCGAGGCGGCGTTGGCTCATCGCTTCAATCCAGCCTGATGCGCGGATCGGCCAGCGCATAGGCGATGTCCGTCGCGAGATTGATCAGGACGACCAGCACGGCGAAGACGATTGTCAGCCCCTGGATCATTGGGTAGTCGCGGGCGAAGATCGACTCGACGAAGAGCGAACCGAGACCGGGCAGCGCGAAGACGGTCTCGATCACCACCGTCCCGCCGATCACCCAGCTGGTATGGGCGCCGAGCACCGAGATCGAGCTGATCAGCGCGTTCGGCAGCACATGGACACGCATGGTGCGCCCGGTCGTGTTGCCCTTGGCGCGGGCGGTGGTGACATAGTCCGAGCCGAGCACGTTGAGGATGCCGCTGCGCAGGCTGCGGATCGTCAGCGAGGCCGTCGCCAACGCGATCACGAAGGCCGGCAGCGTCAGGTGATGCAGGCGCGAGAAGAGGCCGGTGCCGTAGCCGGAGGTCGGAAACAGCGGCACCCAGATGGCAAGGATCATGACCAGCACGAGCCCGAGCCAGAAGGAGGGGATCGCGAGCAGGACCGTGAAGACGAGCTTGACCAGGATATCCGGCGCCCGGTCGCGCTTGACTGCCGACCACAGCGCCAGCGGGATCGTTAGCACGATCGCGATCACGGTCGAATAGGCCACGAGCCACAGCGTCGCCGGCAGGCGCTCCAGTACCAGCGAGATCACCGGCTGGCCGTAGACGACCGAACGGCCGAGGCTGCCGGACAGGATGTCGCCGAGGAAGAGCAGGTATTGCCGCCACAACGGCAGGTCGAACCCGAGCCGCTGCTTCATCAGCGCGATCTCTTCGGGACCGCCGCGCGCGCCCAGAAGCAGCGTCGCCGGGTCTCCCGGCAACGCCCGCAGCAGGAAGAAGCAGGCCAGCGTGATGCCGAGCAGCACCGGGACGAGCTGGACGAACCGCTTGAGGATGTAGGTCAGCATGGCTGCAGGCCAGGGAGCAGGGCAGCCGGAGAACGCCCCTTCCTCACTTCAACTTGACGTCTTCGAGGCGGAAATTGCCGGTCGGCAGCACTTCGAAGCCGCTGACATTGCTGCGATGCGCGTAAGGCGTGCCGGGATAGAACAGGAAGATCGACGGGGCGCCCTCATGCGAGAGCTTGACCATCTCCCTGAACATCGCGCCGCGCTCGGGCCCGTCCTTGGCGGCGCGCTCCTTCGCGTAAAGTTCGTTGACGCGCTCGTTCTTCCACTCGGTGTGGTAGGCGTTGGCGCGCTCCGGGTTGACGATCAGGAAGCCGGCCATCTGGTCAGGGTCGATCGTGTCGCTGGAGGCGTAGGAGACGGCCATCTCGTAGTCGCCGGCCTTGGTGGTCGACCAATGCGTGCCGCCCTCGACGAGGCGGATTTCGGCGGTGACGCCGATCTGCGCGAGCGCGCTCTGCAGCGCCTGACCGACCTGGCGGTGCAATGGCCGGCCCGAATGCACCAGGAGCGAGGTCTTGAAGCCGTCGCCATAGCCCGCTTCCTTGAGCAGGGCCTTGGCCTTGGCGATGTCATGCGCATAGGGCTTCAGATCGGGATCGGCATAGGCCATCAGCGGCATCGGCGAGTTCGCCACCTTGCCGGCGCCGTAGAGCAGCGCCTTGACCAGACCTTCCTTGTCGATGGCGTAGTTCAGCGCCTGCCGGACGCGGGCATCGTCGAAGGGCTTCTTCTTGGTGTTCAGCAGCACGAAATCGGTGCGCAGTACATTCGCGACGGCGGTCTTGATGGTGCCAGCGCGGCCGAGGCTCTGCATCTGGTTGAGCGGGATCTCGAGCGCGGCGTCGATCTCGCCGGCCTGCAGCTTCAGCACACGGCTGTTGCCCTCGGGCAGGACGAGGATCTCGGCGCCGTCGAGGCTCGGCTTGCCTGCCTGCCAGTAATGCGCGTTCTTCTTCAGCGAGAGCGCTTGCCCCTTGTTCCAGGCCGCCACGGTGAAGGGGCCGGAGCCGATCGGCTTCTCGAAGAACTTGTCGGGAGCCGCCTCGAACGCCTTCTGCGGCAGGATCGCCGAGGAGAACAGGGCGAGGTTGTTGAGCAGCGGCGTGAACACGGTCTTGAGCTTGAGCACGACGGTGCGCTCGTCGGGCGTCTCGATGGCACCGATCCCGGCGAAGAATCGCTTCCAGCTCGACGCGTCGCTGCCGGCGCGCTTCAGCGAAAACGCGACATCGGCGGCGGTGACAGGCGTGCCGTCCGAGAACTTCGCCGCCCTGAGCTTGAAGGTATAGGTCAGGCCGTCCTCGCTCACGGTCCAGCTCTCAGCGAGGCCGGGCTCCAGCTTGGTGGCGTCCGTGCTTGGGCGCAGCAAGGTGTCGTAGATCAGGAGTTGGGCGTGGATCGACGGGTTGTCGCTGGTGGCGATCGGATCGAGCGAAACAAGGTCCTGCGTCTGCGCCAACTTGAGGACGCCCTGAGCCAAGGCGCTGGAGGGCGCGGCGGTGAGAGCCGGACCGAAAATCGAGAGCGCAAGCGCGGCAGCCGACACCATGGAACGGAATGTGGTCATCGAGATCCCCTGATCTTGGCCGCTCTGCCTCGGCGGCAGCTTGCAACCTTCCACAGGCGCACCTAGTCTCGCAAATGAAACATTGGGCGAGATTATCAACTAAATGGAATAGCCTAGATGAAGCTGGGTGCGCTGCAGGTGATCGACGCCTTCGTCCGGCTTGGCGGCACCGGCGAAGCTGCGCAAGGGCTCGGCGTCAGCCAGTCCGCTGTGATCAAGGCGTTGCACCTGGCCGAAAGGGAGCTCGATCTCAGCCTCGTCGCGATCGTCCAGGGGCGGCTGACCCCGACGCCCGAGGCGCTGGAATTGAACCGGCTCGCCCGGCCGGCCTTCGGCGCCTTGCGCCGGGCCCATCATGAAGCTGATATGATCCGCGTCGGCATGGCCGATCGCCTGCGGATCGCGACCGTGCCTGGACTGGCGCACAGCATCCTGCCACCGGCCATCGCCGGTGCGCGCCGCGACCTGGCCGACCGGGCCGCCGTCGAAGTGATGTTCGACCACGTCCGCGATCACCTCAGCGCCAATGAAGTCGATCTCGCGATTTCCTACGGCCCGATGGCGACGGAAGGATTGCGGGATATTGTGCTGCGCAGCAGTCCGCTCGTCTGCGTGCTCGACGAGACGCATCCGCTCGCTGCCTATGACAAGCTGTCGCGCGAGGCGCTCGAAGGCCAGCGTCTGATCAGTTATGGGCCCGATGGCATCAGCCTGGCCGACAGCTTTCAGGACGCACTGGGCCGGATCGGCCTGTCGGACTGGATCGCGATCACCGTCCGTCACACCGACACCGCCTGCCACTTGGCGCGCGAGGGCGTCGGCATCGCCCTCGTCGACGGCTTCGTCATCAGCAGCGGTCTGACGCAAGGGCTGGCGGTGCGGCCGCTCGACGAGAGCCCCCTCGTCACGGCCTTCGCGCATCACCGTGACAGCGCGCCGCTCGACTATGCTGCGCGCGTCCTGCTAGAGCATCTCGTGGGAGCGGGCGCATGAAGGCATTGACGCCATCTCACGCGACCGTGCTGCGCGCCGTCGACCGTTGCGGCACCACCGTCGAGGCTGCGCGGCAGCTTCACCTGACGCAGTCGGCCGTCAGCAAGATTATCGCCCGCAGCGAAGTGGCCCTCGGCGTTCCGGTCTTCGATCGCAGCGATGGCCGCCTCGTCCTGCGTCCCGAGGCCCAGAGCCTGATGTCGGCGCTGGGCCATGTCGAGCAGGAGTGGCGCGCCTTGCGTGGAGCCGTCGGCGACGTGCGATCCGGGCGCGCCCTGCCGCTGCGGATCGCATCGACGCCCAGTATCGGCCAGGGGCTCATCGCGCAGGCGATCCGGCGGCTGGTGACGGACTATCCCCAGGCTCGCATCGAGCTGATCATGGGTGATGCGCCGACGGAGCTGTCGAAGGGCGCTGCCGATCTCGGTGTGATGTTCTCGCCCCGCGTCACCGACGACATCGCCCTGACACCCTTCGCGCAGGCCTCGATCATCGCCGTTGTGCGCGAGGACGACCCGCTGGCCCATCGCGGCCGGGTTAGCCTGCCCGAGCTCAGCGACCGGCGGCTGATTTGCTTCGATCGCGAGAAATCGCCGCTGGGATGGCTGATCGCCCGCGCCCATGAGCAGGCCGGTATCGCCTATGCGCCTTTCATGACCGTGCCTTATAGCATTTCCGCCGCCCATCTGCTGGCGCGCCAGGGCGATGTCATCTTGATCGACAGCCTGCTGACCCAGGCCCAGCGCTTCGAGGGGTTGGTCAGGCTGGATGTGACGCCGGAACTGCCGATCACGATATGCCTGATGACGGTGCGGAGCCGGCCTTTGACCCGACTGGCGGCGCGCTTCGTCGAGATCCTCGTAGGAGATCGGAAGCCCAGCTAACCGACTTGTTCGTTACCCAGATCGCCGCATTGAGCTTTACCGGGGCTCCGTTGCGCCAGGAGCGGACCCTGGATCGTCGCCCGGAACCGGACCTTCTGAATCTTTCAGTCTCACTTTTGGTGAGATTCGAGATCATCCGCCAGCGGGTGCAGATCGCGCACCATGCTCTTCAGCCGGTCGTCGAGAACATGGGTGTAGATCTGCGTCGTCGCGATATCGGCATGCCCCAGCAACTCCTGCACCACGCGCAGATCGGCGCCGTTCTGCAGCAGGTGACTGGCAAAGGCGTGGCGCAGCACATGCGGGCTCAAGGCCGAGGCCGAAAGGCCAGCAGCGCCAGCCAGACTCTTCAGATCGCGGCCAAAGGCCTGCCGGGTCAGATGCCCGCTCTCCCCGTCGGAGGGAAACAGCCAGCGGCCGTCGCTGACGCCCGTATCGCGCAACGCCGCAAGCCAGGCGCGGGCGGCATCGCGCGCCGCATCGTTCAACGGCACCAGCCTGTCCTTGTCGCCCTTGCCGCGCACGACGAGAAAGCGCTCGCGCGTCGTCGCGGCCGATAGCGGCAGCGCTATCAGCTCCGAAACGCGCAGACCCGTGGCGTAGAGCATTTCGATCAGGCAGCGCATGCGCAGAGCCTTGAGCCGGGCCGCCTTCGACAGCCCTTCCTGCTCGGACATCAGCCGGGCGGTCTCGATC
This sequence comes from Allobosea lathyri, assembly GCF_900108245.1. Lineage (GTDB taxonomy): Bacteria > Pseudomonadota > Alphaproteobacteria > Rhizobiales > Beijerinckiaceae > Allobosea > Allobosea lathyri. Next base: position 7,985 of record NZ_FNUY01000012.1, on the reverse strand, counting down.
AGCCTGTCGACATCCGCAACCGAGATCACCTTCGGCAGGGGGCGGCCCTGACGCGGCCCTTCGATGGCGGCGGAGGGATCGTTGGCGGAAAGGCCCTCGGTATAGAGGAAACGGTGGAACTGGCGCACAGCGGAAAGCCGCCGCGCCGCCGACGACGCCTTCAATCCGCGCGCCGCAATGTCGCCGAGCCAGCCGCGGATATCATCGGCCGTGACATCGCCCAGGCCCCGTCCACCCAGAAACTCGAGATAGTCGTCGATATCACGCTCATAGGCTTCGAGCGTGTTGCGGGCGGCGCCACGCTCGGCTGCGAGCATGTCGAGGAAGGTGACGAGCCTTGCGCGCGCCAGCCGGCTCATCGCGGCTGCAATTTGGCAGGCGGCACGATCTCGACCATCTCGCGCGGCACCGGCTGGACGAAGGTCACGAGCGCGATCATGCCGCCAAAGACCAGCCCGCCGAGGATGGCGACGAAAGCGACGAATCGGAACAGTGTCGGCACGGCAGGCGGCCCTCGAACTCTCTCGCTGCCCCAGGGCAAAACCATGCGAGACGGAACCGGGCGGTTATTCCCGAGGCCGGATGCGGGACGCAAGAGCAAATGCGTCACGACACCAGACGAATCCGCCGCGCGGAGGGCATGACGTCACGTGATCACTCATGCTAAACGCGCTCCTGAGGAAATGCCATAATGACCATAGCCGAACCCATCGAGAGCCTTGATCACACGGAGTTGCGCGCCGCGCTCGGCCAGCGCGCCATCGTGCTGGTCGGCATGATGGGCTCGGGCAAGAGCTCCGTTGGACGGCGCCTGAGCTCACGCCTCGGCCTTCCCTTCGTCGATGCGGACACCGAGATCGAGACCGCCGCCGACATGACGATCCCGGAGATTTTCGCGCAGCGCGGCGAAACCGAGTTCCGCGACGGCGAGCGCCGGGTGATCAGCCGCATCCTGATGACGCGTGCGCCATTGGTGCTGGCGACTGGCGGTGGCGCTTTCATGAACGCGGAGACGCGCGCGCGCATCGCGCAATACGGCATCTCGATCTGGCTCAAGGCAGAGGCCGATGTACTGATGCGTCGCGTCCGCAAGCGCTCGAACCGGCCGCTGCTCCAGACCGCCGACCCCGAGGAGACCCTGCGCCACATGTTGGCCGAGCGTGAACCGTTCTATGCTCTGGCGGATTTGACGCTGATGTCGCGCGACGCCCCCCATGATGTCGTCGTCGCCGACGCCGTCGCTGCGCTCGAGCAGCACTTGCGCGCGACACCCGGCAGATCGGACACGCCATGACCACCAAGACGAAAGAAGCTCCTGGCGCACGGATCGTGGTGTCCGTCGCGCTGGAGGGACGCGCCTACGACATCCATATCGGCCGCCACCAGCTTTGCGAGGCCGCCGCGCTGATCGCCGCTTTCGCACCCGGTGCCAAGGCAGCGCTGGTCACCGACGAGAGCGTCGCGGAACTGCACGCGCCGGCATTCGAAACCTGCCTGCATCAGGAAGGCATCGCGACGACGCGGATCACGATCCCGCCCGGCGAGGCCTCGAAATCCTATGCTCAGTTCGTCGGTCTTTGCGACGCGCTGCTGGAGGCCAAGATCGAGCGCAACGACCTCGTCATCGCGCTGGGCGGCGGCGTCGTGGGTGATCTCACCGGCTTTGCCGCGGCTGTACTGCGGCGTGGCGTGCGCTTCGTGCAGGTGCCGACGACGCTTTTGTCCCAGGTCGATTCCTCGGTCGGCGGCAAGACCGGCATCAACTCGTCGCATGGCAAGAACCTGATCGGCGCCTTCCACCAGCCGGCGCTCGTCATCGCCGACACCGCCTTGCTGGACACGCTCAGCGAGCGCGAGTTCAAGGCGGGATATGCCGAGGTGGTGAAATACGGCCTGATCAACGATCCCGACTTCTTCGATTGGTGCGAAGCCAACTGGAGCCGCATCCTCGCCGGCGGGCCCGAACGCGACCATGCGGTGGCGGTCTCCTGCCGCGCCAAGGCAGCGATCGTCGCCCGCGACGAGCGCGAGGAGGGCGACAGGGCCCTGCTCAATCTCGGCCACACCTTCGCCCATGCGCTGGAGCGCCTGACGGGTTACGATTCCAAGCGACTGGTCCATGGCGAGGCGGTCTCGATCGGGCTCGCCCTCGCCTTCCGCTTCTCGCAGCGGCTTGATCTCTGCCCCGGTCAGGATGCACTGCGCGTCTCGCGCCATCTCGATGCGGTCGGCCTGCCGAGCAGTCTTCAGCAGGTTCCCGGCGGAGCGGGCAATGCGGAGGAGATCGTCTCGGCCATGGCGCAGGACAAGAAGGTCAAGCGCGGCGTGCTGACCTTCATCCTGGCGCGCGGCATTGGCAAGAGCTTCATCGCGCCCGGCGTCGCAGCCGACGAGGTCAGAGCCTTTGTCGAGGCCGAGCTCGCCGCCTGACGCGGCACGCGCAGGTTCAGGGGCTGAACACCAGCACCAGGAAGACGAAGAACACGGAGAGGTGCACCGCACCTTCCAGCATCGTCGTGCGCGTGCCTGTGAAGGTCAGGGTGCTCAGCAGCAGCGTCATGGCGAGGATGATCATGTTGGTGCCGGAAAGGCCGAGCACGACCTCCTGACCGGTATACAGGCCGATAGCCAGCACGGCAGGCACGGTCAGCCCGAGCGTCGACGCCGCCGCGCCAAGGCACAGATTGATGGCGCGCTGGAGCTGGTTGGCGGTGATCGCGCGCAGCGCCGCGATGCATTCCGGCGTGAACACGACCATCGCGATCAGAATTCCGCCGAGCGCAACCGGCGCGCCAAGCTTGATGATGCCGAAATCGAGCACGGTGGCCAGACTTTTGGCCAGGATGACGATCGGCAGGATGTTGGCCAGCAGGAGCGCGACATGCGTCAAGGTCGCGCCGCCGGGATCAGGATGGCCATGATCGTCCTCCTCGAAGCCGTCCTCTTCTCCGGCAGTGCGCGCTTTCGGAGCCTGATCTCGGGTCGGCTCCTGGAAGAATGTGCGGTGGCGTCCGGTCTGGAGCACGAGGAAGGCGCCATATAGCGCCACCGTGAACACCGAGAAGCTGACCGATTGCAGCGTCGTCAGCGTGCCGTTCGCAGTCGAGGTCGTGAAGTTGGGAAGCACCAGCGGAATGACCGTCAAGGGAATGATGACCGCCAGATAGGACGAGGCCCCCTTCAGATTATAACTCTGCGCAAAATGACGCTGGCCACCGAGCAGCAGGCCAATGCCGACGACGCCATTGAGCACGATCATCAGAACGGCGAACATGGTGTCGCGACCAAGCGTCGGCGCGCCCTTGGCGCCGAGCATCACGGCGGAAATAAGCGCGACCTCGATGATCACGATCGAGAGGGTCAGGATCAGCGTGCCGTAGGGCTCTCCGAACCGGGTCGCGAGGATCTCCGCTTCATGCACCACCCCGAACGCCGCCCAGATGATGACACCCAGGAGCCACACGAAGATCAGGGCCGAGACCAGCGGCGCGCCGAGCTGGCCGAGAAAACTGCCTCCGAAGAGCTGGAATGCGGCGACAGTCGCCCAAGCGCAGACGAGGCGGATGATCATGCTCGACACGAAATCGGTACTCTTTCAAAAACAGCGTGGGCGGAAATGACTTGGCTCGGGGAACCGGCGGCAGAAAACCGGCCGTCGGGAGGATAGTCTTACGATATCCAACCCATGAAGCACGTTTTCGTTCGGCACCGAACCAAAACCGCGCTTCCGCGCGCTCATGCCGCGCTTTCGGAGGCAGCCGACTTGAGCACGTCGACCGCTCGATGCGTTTCGCAAACGCCGTCGATCAGGATGACGTCACCGACGGAGTTCCCCGTCCGCAGCGGCAGGATAGCCCGATAGGCCGGCGACGCGTACCATGCTCTCGCCTGCGTGCGATCGGGAAAGGCGATGACGATGAGATCGCCGGTCCAGGCGCCTTCCAGCACCTCCGGCGGGTCGCCATGGATCAGGAAGCGGCCGCCGAAAGGCGCCAGCGTGGCATCGATGCGCTCGAGATAGGCGACAATTTGCGGCCCGAGCCGCACATCACGAAGCCGGCCGATTGCATAGGAAGCCATTGGTCTTCTCCATCATTCACATGGGGCGGCAAGGCCACCGCTGCGAATGATGATGCTTGGGCCGCCGCCTCCGGTCGACTACCTCGGGGGTAGTCGATCCAGCGCGCGGCCGCCCGCCAGCGCGTCAATCGACGTCGATCTTCTGGCCCAGCGGGCTCACCACCTCGACTTCGACCGGCGCCTTCTCCGGAGCCTTGTCGGTCACGAGGTATTGCGCCCGCGCCAGCGCGGCAAAGCGACCGCCCTTGGCGACGAGTTCCTCGAAGGAGCCCATTTCCAGCACCTCGCCGTGTTCGAACACCAGAATACGATCGGCGTTGCGGATGGTGGCGAGGCGGTGGGCGATGACGAAGGTGGTGCGGCCCTTCATCACCTCTTCCAGCGCCTTCTGGAGCTTGACCTCGGTCGCTGCGTCCAGAGCCGAGGTCGCCTCGTCGAGGATCAGGATCGGCGGGTTCTTCAGGAGCGCGCGGGCGATCGAGAGACGCTGGCGCTCGCCGCCCGACAGCGTGCGGCCGCGCTCTCCGACCAGCGTGTCCAACCCCTCGCTCTGGCGCGCCATCACCTCGCTGGCCTGGGCCCGGTCGAGCGCCTCCATCATCTCGGCATCGGTCGCGTCGGGCTTGCCGACAGTGAGATTCTCGCGGATCGAGCGCGCGAACAACATCGGCTCCTGGAAGACCACGCCGATGTTCCGGCGCAGCGAGATCAGCGAGATGTCGCGGATATCCATCCCGTCGACGGTGATGCGGCCAGACTGCGGATCGAAGGCGCGATGCAGCAGCCCGAGCGTCGTCGATTTGCCAGAGCCGGTCGAGCCGACGATGGCGATGGTTTCGCCCGGCTTCACCGCAAAGGAGACATCGCGCACGGCCGCGCGCTTGCCATCATAGGAGAAGGACACATCCTCGAAGGCGACGGCCCCTGCGAGCCGGCCGGCATCCTTTGCGGTGGCCAGATCGCGCACAGCCGGCAACGTATCCAGCACCGCGAAGAACTCGCGCATCTTCGGCGCCTGCATGAAGATGAAGTTCACGAAGGCGACGATCTGCTCGAGACGCCCGACCAGCATGGTCGCGAAGCCCATGAAGGTGACGATCTCGCCGACGGTGGTGAGCCCCTGCATCAGCAGCCATGCGCCGACGACGAAAATCGCGAGCACGGTCAGGGTCGCCGAGGCGCGCGTCGCCACCGTCGCGATCGCCCACCAGGACAGCACGGGCAGCTGCGCCTCGAGCAGATTGGCGATGGTCGAGCGCAAGCCGCGCACCTCGGCCTCGATCCGGGTGAAGCTCTGGATCACCGGCACGTTGCCGAGCGCGTCCGAGGCCCGTTCGGCGAGGTTCGAATGATAGGCCTCGACATTGCTCTGCAGCTTGTCGGTCTTGCGCAGCACATAGGCCGTCAGCGAGCCGAACAGCACGACGAGCGAGATCAGCAGCAGCCCGAGCTGCCAGTTCTTCCACAAGGTGAAGGGCAGCAGGATGAACAGCGCGACCAGGCTGGCGCAATGCTCGCGGAAGAAGGACAGCCACAGCGCCCACATGCCGCTGGTGCCGTCGAGCATGACCTTGAGCACGCGGCCGGAATGGGTCTGCGTGTGATAGGCCAGCGGTAGGGTCAGCGCGTGTTCGAAATAATTCGCCATCACGGCGAGCCGGCGCCGATGCGCCAGCCTGTCGGCCTGCAGGGAAACGAAGACGCTGGCTGCGATCGAGAACAGGCCAAAGCCCACCCAGGCCAGGATCAGCGTGTTGAGATCGCTCCAGGCGAGCTTATGGCCGGCCCCCTGCACCGACGACAATTTGTCGATCAGCGCGCCAAACAGCATCGGCTCGGCGAAAGCGGCCGCCGCGAGCAGGATGTTGGCGAACGCCAGGATCAGGCCGAGCCGCTTTTCAGGGCCAAGCTCTCCGAGGACGCGGGCGTAGATCGAGAACAATGACATCGGCCAACTCTTAACCGACCGCATCGCGCGAACAAGGCCTGAACCTTAAGGCTTCGTTCAATCCACCCCTCTTATGGTTTCCACTGCGAAGAGCCGACCGCCAGCTCCGGTGCGTCGCGCGCATCAGGGTGCTTTCCATGGATATCGCAACCGGCGCGGGCATTATCGGCGGCATCGCCACGATCGTCGCGCTCATCATGATCGATGGCGGCAACTTCGCCGCCTATTGGGACAAGCACGCCGCGATCATCATTTTCGGCGGCGCCTCTGCGGCGACGATGCTGCGCTTTCCCTTTTCGGTCATCGCCCACGGCCTCCCGATGGGCCTCCGCTTCGCCTTCACCATGCGCTCGATCCACCCGCGCGAGCTGATCGACGAGATCACGCGCGTCGCCGAAATCGCGCGCAAGAGCGGCCCGGTCGCGCTGGAAAACGTCCAGGTCTCCGATCCCTTCCTGGCCCAGGGCCTGCGCTACATCGCCGACGGCTACGACAAGGACTTCATCCGCGACACGATGGAGCGCGACCGCGACAACTTCCTGCAGCGGCTCGACGAAGGCTCCAAGGTCTACCGCGCCATCGGCGACTGCGCCCCGGCCTGGGGCATGATCGGCACGATTCTGGGCATGGTGACGATGTTCGCCAATATGAGCGACCCGTCCAAGCTCGGCCCGGCCATGGCAACGGCGCTGCTGGCAACGCTTTACGGCGCGATGGTCGCCAATATGTTCACCCTCCCGATCGCCGACAAGCTGCACATCAAGCTGGAGGAGGAGGAGATCTCGCGCACGCTGATCATCGACGGCGTGCTGCAGATGCGCGACGCCAAGAGCCCGACCCTCGTGCGTGAAATGCTGCTTGCCTATCTGCCAGATCACCATCGCGCAGAGATGGCCGCAGCGGCATGATCAGGGCCTAGCGATGGCGAAAAAGAAACGCGGCGCCCATGGCGGTCACGGCTGGTTCGTGACCTTCGCCGATCTGATGGCGCTGCTGATGGCGTTCTTCGTCATGGTCGCGGCCTATTCGAGCCAGGACAAGCAGAAGCTCCAGATCGTCGCCGGCTCGATGCGGGAGGCCTTCGGCACGCAAAAGGACGTCCGTCTCGCCGGTATCGTCGAGCTCGACGGCATTCCAACCAAGACGCACATCAAGAATGCCTATGTGCGTCCGCTCGATGACGCCTCCGACAACACCGCGCCCAACCAGAACACCCAGAAGGAAGACGGCCTGATCGCAGCGACGCATGACCGCGGCTTTGCGCTCGCCGCAGCCTCGCTGCGCCAGGCCCTGCGCGAGATGCCGGAGATCGCCGAGATCTCGCGCAACATTCTGGTCGAGGTTTCCGAGGCCGGCATCGATATCCAGCTGGTCGATCAGGACGGCCGCGCCATGTTCGCCGAAGGTTCGGTCCAGCCCAACGAGCGCATGCGCAAGGTGCTGGCCGCGGTCGCGCCGACGCTGCGGCGCATGCCCAACAAGATCGCAATATCAGGCCACACCGCGACACCGCGCCCCGGAGCCGCCCCCGAGGGCGACCCATGGACGCTGTCCGTCGGCCGGGCCGGAGCGGTCCGCGAGATCCTCGCCAATGCCGGTGTGCCAAACGAGCGCTTCGCCTCGGTCACCGGCAAGGGCGACACCGAGGCGCTGGTCAAGGACAATCCCTATCTCGCCTTCAACCGCCGTGTCGGCATAGTGCTGAAGGCGGACGCGCCGTCTTTGCTCTTCGGGATCACGCCGTAGCGTTTCCTTCTCCGAACCCTCACCTGAGGAGCCATTTCGCAGAAATGGCGTCTCGAAAGGACAGTTCGATCATTTCGCGTTCAAGTCGAAGCGGTTGGTCATCCCGGACAGAGCATAGCGGCGCCGATCCGGCAACTGTGTCGTTTGGGGTCATGTCTGGAAGGCTGTGTTTGTTTTGAGCATGGCGTTGAGGACGGTGATGAGCTTTCTT
>NZ_FNUY01000015.1 GCF_900108245.1 Allobosea lathyri | reverse complement strand
GGCGGCCAGGGCGGCGGCAACGGAAATGGTGGCGGCGGCAACGCCGGTAGCAGCGGCCACGGCGGTCGTTGAAGTTGTGGTGGCGGCGATGGCAGGCAACCGCTGGCCATCAGCGCAATACGATCTCACGCGTCCCGGTTCACCCGGGGCGCGCTTCTCTAACGGCTGGCACTGCTCAGAGGCTGAAAGGCATGCCGGGTCGCAGCTGTTGCGCGGATGCTGCCCCCGTCAATCGACTCCCAGGCGCGTGGATTGGCTTGCGACATGCGGGTGAAGAACAGATACCCGGTTTGCGACCACAGCAGGATGCGCGAGGTCTTGTTGTCGAGAACGAAATCCCCCGACGAGGTGACCACAGTCAGCACCGCGTGTCCCTCGCCGCTGGGCGTTCCGACGACCGTGATCAAGAGGGTCGATGACGCCCAACCGCGCTGGATCAGCAACTTGCGCTTCAGCAGTGCAAAATCCTCGCAGTCGCCCCGCCCGTCAGTGGGTATGCTCCAGACATCCTCCCGGCCGAAATGATCCATGTCGGACATCTCGGTTATCGTCGCGTTGACCTGCGCGTTGACCTCATCGAGATCCCGCTGACGCTCCGGGGACAAGGAGGCAATGCGCGTCAGGGCGCCGGACTGGCGGCATTCGGACGGATGCTTCCCGCAAAAGTTGACGAATGCGGCCGGTGGAGAGGCGCGGCCGCGCATCACGGCCGCGAGCTGATCGGCGCGGGCATGTCCCGGCTGCCAACTGGCAAAGAGCGCCACGCCGACAGCCAGCCGTGCGACAGAGGCCCCTATCATCATGATCCACCTTTGCCAGCTTGTGGGATCGCAGGAAATGTCGGTGAAGCATGCGAGCCTTTGATTAAGGAAAAGGGCTATTCTGTGGTGCGTCGTCTCGACGTCGCCGCAATCCACAGCTCAATCCGGCGATGCAGGGGGCGCACGCTGCCCTTGCCGGCATTGCGGCGGAGGCCCGCGTTGCTCGGGTCACGACTGTGTAGCGATGCGCACGCCTGGTCTCGGGGCCTCACATTCGTATGAGCCTCTGGATCGTTTTCGCGTTCAATTTAATGCGGTTGGTCATCCCGGGCGGAGCGTAGCGGAGACCCGGGATCCATCCCGGAGCGCTTCCGATTGAGGTTCCGGAATGGATCCCGGATCAGCGCCGCTTCGCGGCTCGTCCGGGATGACAGTTCTCCAAACCCAACACGAGATAATCCAGGGCCGGTTCTCGGCCAGAAGCCGCTCGCGCGTTTCAAACTTTGCGCTGGCCCAAGTCCTTTGCGCTGGCTCAAGTCCTTTGCGCTGCCCAAGCCCTTTGCTCTGCCCAAGTCCTGCCTTACCCCAGCACGAAGGCCTCATGCACGGCGCTCTGGACACCGCCGCCCATGACCGGGCCGCCGCCGGCGACATGGATCGCGTCTCCCACTAGCGCCGCGCCGAGGCCGTGGCGCGGTGTGAGCATCGGGGCGTATTGCTCCCAGCTATCGGCAGTGGGGTCGTAGGCTTCCATCTGGCCGAAGACGCGGTTGGTGCCTTCGCCACCCATCACGAAGACTTTGCCGCGATAGAGCACCGCGCCATGGCCGGAGCGCGCGGTCGGCAGCGGGTTGCGCGGGGCCCAGATGTCCTTGGCGGGGTCATAGGCGTGGTGAAGGTTCGAATTGGTGTGAAAGCTGTCGACCCGCCCGCCGATGACATGGATCAGCGGGCCGATCGCCAGCGTGCCGGTGTGATCGCGCGCGGTCGGCATCGGGCTGCGGCTCTCCCAGCGGTCGGCCTTGGGATCATAAGTCCTGTGCCAGTCGATCGATTTCTTGGTGTCGAAGCTGTCGCCGATCGCGCCGCCGATGACGTGGAGGCGGCCGTCGAGCCCAACCACCGCAGCCGAGCCGACGGGAGCGGGCAGGGGCGCGATCTCGGCCCATCGATCGCTGGCGGGATCATAGACGAAGCAGCGCGGATGCGGCTTGCGGTTCTGTTCGAGGAAGCCGCCGATGGCGTAGAGCTTTCCGTCTAGGAAGGCGACGCCGACATGGTTGGCGCCCTGCGGCAGCGGGGCAGCGTCGCGCCAGCGGTCTGCGGTCGCCTCATAGACATGGTGATAGGGCCGGTCGACACGCTGCTCGGCATAGCCGCCGACGATGTGCATTCTGCCCTCATGCGCCGTTGCCCAGGCCATTTCCGAACGTGGCATCGGCAATGTGGCCCTCTCGCTCCAGCGGCCGGGATTGGCGGCCTTGGGGGCGGGTGAATCGAAGACGTTCTGCGTGGTGGCGAGTTCAGGCTTCTGGATGCGGCCGGGCTGGTTCAGGCGCTCGTATTGGCCGCCGTGATGCTCATGGCCGGGCTGCTGGGCCAGTGCGGGCATGGCGAGCGCGGCCGCGCCCGCAGTCAGCAGGTTGCGGCGGTTCAGGCTGGTCATGGCGTCTCCTCCCGCCGGCCAGATTATGGGCTGCGTGTCCGCTGGCAAGCGAGTGTTTGCGAAAGCGCATCTGTCTGGAAAGCGCGGTCGTCTTGCGCGACGGCCTGTTCCGTATGCTGCATGCGCTGCTATGGTCGCGCGCCATCTGAAACGGCTTGTTCAAAGAAACGACGAGGATACGCCATGTCTGCGCATAACAAGGTCGCGATCATCACCGGCGCCGGGTCGGGCGTCGGCCGCGCCGTCGCGCTCGCCTTCCTGAAGGACGGCTATCGCACCGTGCTGGCCGGCCGCCGGGTGGATGCGCTGGAGGAGACAATCACGCTGTCGGGCGTGCCGGCCGCGCAGGCGCTGGCAGTGTCGACCGACGTGACCGACCAGGCCTCGGTGCAGAACCTCTTCGCGAAGACGAAGCAGGCGTTCGGCCGGGTCGACGTTCTCTTCAACAATGCCGGCGTCAATGCGCCCGGCGGGATCATGCTGGAGGATCTGACGCTGGCGCAGTGGCAGGCGGTGGTCGACACCAATCTGACCGGCCCGTTCCTGTGCACGCAGGAGGCCTTCAAGCTGATGAAGGCGCAGGAGCCGATGGGCGGGCGCATCATCAATAACGGCTCGATCTCGGCCCATGCGCCGCGGCCGAACTCGGTCGCCTATACCGCAACCAAGCACGCCATCACCGGCCTGACCAAGACCGCCGCGCTCGACGGGCGCAAATACGACATCGCGGTCGGCCAGGTCGATATCGGCAATGCTCTGACCGAGATGGCGCGCAAGATGACCACCGGCGTGCCGCAGGCCGACGGCACCAACAAGATCGAGGCGGTGATGGATGTCGACAACGTCGCGACGACCGTGCTGCATATGGCGAGCCTGCCGCCCGAAGCGAATGTGCTGTTCGTGACGGTGATGGCGACCAAGGCGCCGTTCGTCGGGCGGGGGTGAGGGCCGGTTTCCGCTGTGCGGTTGAACCAAGCCGTCATCCTGGACGCAGCGAAGCGGAGATCCGGGATCCATCTGAGGGCCAAGGCATTTCCAGAATCGGCGCTCTATGATGGATCCCGGATCTGCGCCGCTTCGCGGCTTGTCCGGGATGACGCGGCGGGGATGATGCATGGTCGATTCTGGCGATGACGGGCACGGTGGCGGCGCTGTCACATCCCCGGCAGTGGCCCGCGCCTACACCCTTACCATCTGGGGCATCGCGCTCGGCATCCTGATCTTCGCCATCGGCGTCGTCGCCTGGGCGATGGCCGTCGGTAACCCCCAGCTGTTCAAGGACGGCGTCGACTGGGTCTATGACGTCGCGCTCTACGGCATCGCGGCGCTGGTCTTCGGCCGCGACGACCGCGCCGAAAAACTCGCCGCCCTGGCCATCGGCGCGGTGATGGCGGTGGCAGGGCTGCATACGCTCTACGACCTCTGGGACAAGATCGTCAGGCCGCGCCCGATCGAGATCTGGACGCTGGGTTTTTCGGCTGGCAGCGCGATTGCCGTCGCGTTCATCATCATCGGCCTGATCTGGCGTTTCCGGGCCGAGCAAAACCCGGTCATCAAGGCGACCTGGCTGTCGAGCCGCAACGATGCGATTTCGACGACGGGCTTTGCGCTGGTCGGTCTCGCGGCGCGTGTCGCGCCGGTGCGCTGGCCGGAATATCTTTTCGACTGCGTCGTCGCGGTGATCTGCTTCCAGGCGACATGGGCGATCTGGCGTTCGGTGCGGCAGGCGGCGCCGTTGGATCAGCCTCAAGCCACTGTGCGCAACAAGGCCAAGACAGAGCCGGCGGGCGGGCTATAAAGGCGGCACGCCCAGAGGGACACTCGCCCATGTCGATCGCCACCAAGCTGCCCTCCATCCTGATCGCCAATCGCGGCGAGATCGCCTGCCGCGTCATTCGCACCGCGAGGCGGCTGGGCCTGCGCACCGTCGCCGTCTATTCCGACGCGGATGAGGAGGCGCTGTTCGTGCAGATGGCCGACGAGGCCTACCGCATCGGCCCCGCGCCGGCGCGCGAGAGCTATCTCGATGCCGACAAGATCCTCGCCGTGGCGGAGCAGGCCGGCGCGGCCTGCATCCATCCGGGCTATGGCTTCCTCTCCGAGAACGCCGATTTCGCCGACGCCTGCGCTGCGGCGGGCATCGTCTTCGTCGGGCCGCCGGCCTCCGCCATCCGCGCGATGGGGCTGAAGGACGCCGCCAAGGCGTTGGTCGAGAAGGCCGCCGTCCCGGTGGTGCCGGGCTATCATGGCGCCGAGCAGGGTGTGGATTTCCTGGCCAAGGAGGCGCAGCGCATCGGCTATCCCGTGCTGATCAAGGCGGTCGCGGGCGGCGGCGGCAAGGGCATGAAGAAGGTCGACCGGCCGGAGGATTTCGCCGACGCCCTGACCAGCGCCCAGCGCGAGGGCAAGAACGCCTTCGGCGATGCGCGCGTGCTTGTCGAGAAATATGTGCTCTCGCCGCGCCATGTCGAAATCCAGGTCTTTGGCGACAGCCATGGCAATGTCGTCCATCTCTATGAGCGCGACTGCTCGCTGCAGCGCCGCCACCAGAAGGTGATCGAGGAGGCGCCGGCGCCTGGCATGAGCGAGGAGGTCCGCGCCGCCATGGGCAAGGCCGCGACGGAAGCGGCCAAGGCCGTCGGTTATGTCGGAGCTGGCACGGTCGAGTTCATCGCGGATGGGCGCGAGGGCCTGCGCGCCGACCGCTTCTACTTCATGGAGATGAACACGCGGCTCCAGGTCGAACATCCGGTGACGGAAGCGATTACCGGGCTCGATCTGGTCGAGCTTCAGCTCAGGGTCGCGGCGGGCGAGCCGCTCGGTTTTTCGCAGGCCGAGGTGACGGCGACCGGCCATGCCGTCGAGGCCAGGCTTTATGCCGAGGACCCCGAAAAGGGCTTCCTGCCCTCGACCGGCAAGCTCTGGGCGCTGCAGTTTCCCGAAGGCGAGGGCATCCGTATCGATACCGGCGTCGAGGCTGGCGATACGGTGACGCCGTTCTACGATCCGATGATCGCCAAGGTCATCGCTCATGGCGCGACGCGCGATGAGGCGCTCGACCGGCTGGGTGCGGCGCTGGGCGAGACGATCGTCGCCGGGCCGCGCACCAATCTCGCCTTCCTGAAGAAGCTGACCGAGGCGCAGGGCTTTCGCGAAGGGCCGTTCGATACCGGTTTTATCGAGCGCAACATCAGCGCGCTCGGCGCCGAGCCGCAGCCGCTCGATGCCGCCGCAGTGGCCGCTGCCGCGCTCCAGCTCGAAGAGGAGCGGCAGTTCTCGGGGCAGGTGCAAGCCGCTGGACGGGCCGATGGCGAGGCGCGTTCGCCCTGGCTGGTAGTCGACGCCTTTTCGCTGATGCCGCGCTCGCCGCTCGGTCTGCCGCTTCTGGTCGATGGCGAGCGGGTCGAGGCGCGGATCGAATGGCATGAGGAGGGCGCGCGCGTCAGCCTGCCGGGCCACGAGATCGACGAGGGCGAACATGAGATCACGCTGGCCCAGGCCGAGCGGGGCGTGTTCCTGGCACTGCATGGCGGCCGGCAGACATCCGTGTCGTTGTTCGATCCCTTTACCGTCGATCTCGATGCGGCAGCAGGTTCAGGGGGCGTCATCAAGGCGCCGATGCATGGCAAGCTGATCGCATTGTTCGTCGCGGCCGGGGATGCGGTGGTGAAGGGCCAGCGGCTCGCCATCGTCGAGGCGATGAAGATGGAGCATGTCCTGACCGCTCCGCGCGACGGCACAGTCACCGAGGTCGCGGGCGAGCCCGGCGCGCAGGTGGCCGAGGGCGCCAAGGTGGTCGTGCTCAGCGAATAGCTGAATCGCGGGAGCCGCTTACGGGCGGTTCCTCAGTTTTTGATTCGATTCGGCGGCTTTGGCGAGCGTTTGCCGTCATGGTCGGGCTTGTCCCGACCATCCACGTCTTGCTGCCGCCGAGATGTGTTCAAGACGTGGATGCTCGCCACAAGGGCGAGCAGGACGAGGCGCCTACGAGTCGAGCGTCGCCACCCCCCGCTCCATGATCGCCATATTGATCTGCGCCAGCGGATCGTCGTCTTCGAGGAACCAGGCGGCGGAGAGGCCGCACCAGGCGATGATCCATTGCAGTAGTCGGCGGCGTTCCAATCCCGACTTCGCCAGCACGATCTCCAGCCGCCGCGCGAAGCAGCTCACGGCGACAGGTGGCTCCGGATCGGCAAGGTCGGGGTCGCAGAACAGGATGGTGTATTCGAAGGCGCGGTCGCCGATGACGCATTTCGGATCGATGGCGCGCCAGCCGCGCCCCTCGAAATCCAGCACGTTGTCATGATGGATATCGGCATGGAGCGGGACGATCTCCTGCTGTGCCGCGAGCAATTCCGCTGCAGTGCCAGCCGAGCAGGCAAGCAGGCCGCCGCGCTTTGCCGCCATCGGAAAGAGGTCCTTGAACCAGATCTCGAGCGGGATGAGGCCGGCCGGCATCGGGCCCCGCGGCTTCTGCAATCGCGCAATCGCCTCGCACAGAATGACAGTCGCCTCGTCGTCGGCCCCATTGCGGGCCATGGCTGACAGCGAACGCTGGCCCGTCGCGCGCTCGATCAGCATGGCGCTGCCGATCTCGTCGCGGGCGATGAGGCGCGCCGCACCGTCGCCGTTCCAGTATTCGAGCAGCCGATAGCCGAGGCGCTCGTCCTCGACGTCCGGCAGCTTCAACATGGCAGGCTCGCCGCCGCTGCGGACCGGCAGCAGGCGGCTGCTATGCGTGGTGATCGGCGGGCCGTCGATGAGCAGATTCCAGCGCGTGAGCCAGGGCTCGAAGCTCGTCTCGGGGATATCGTTCATACGCGCCCGATCACCGGATATTGCTCGACCTCATAGAGCTGGCCTGAGACGGGCGCGCTGTCGTCGGAGAGCCAGAAGGCGGTATGCGCGGCGATTTCCTCCGGCTGCATGATCCGGCCGGTCGGCGCGAGCTTGAGCGGGACTTCGTTCTGCCAGCCGGGTTTCTGGCCCTCGCGCCGCTGCGTCGCATCCTCGTTGGCGGTGAAGGTCCAGCCGACATTGAGCTGGTTGACCCGGATGCGCTCGGGCCCGAGCGCGTTGGCGAGATTGCGCGTCATCGTCATCAGCGCGCCCTTCGACATCGAATAAACCGTCAGGTTCGACAGGCCGCAATAGGCGTTGATCGAGCCGACAGTGACGATCGCACCACCGGATTTCTGCAGGCGGAAGGCGTGGACAGCGGCCTCGGCGCAGAGCAGCGGCGCGCGGGTGTTGATCGCGAACATATGGTCGAAGAAGGCTGCCGTCGTCTCGCCGAGCACGCCGCGCGGGTAGATGCCGGCATTGTTGACGAGGCCGTCGATGCGCCCGAACGCCTTGACCGTGGCATCGACGATGACCTGGGCGGTGGCCGGGTCGGCGAGATCGCCGGTGGCTCCTTGGGTCGCTGCACCGAGATGGCGGCAGGCGGCATCGACCTCGGCCTGGTCATGGCCGTGGATCAGGACCTTGGCGCCGTCGGCGACCAGGCGCTGTGCCATCGCGTAACCGATGCCGGTCGATGAGCCGGTGACGAGGATGGCTTTGCCTGCAAGTCCGCGCATGGTTCGTGTCTCCGCGTCGTTTGAGTATGATCTAGCTCGCCTATCCGTAGCCGTCATCCCGGGCGACCGTAGGGAGACCCGGGATCCATGCCGGAAGCTTTCCATAGGGCGCTCAGGAATGGATCCCGGATCTTCGCTTCGCTGCGTCCGGGATGACGATAAAGGGCGAACCGCATCTGTGGAGTAAACGTCGCAGGTGCTGGCCGGGTTGCCCCTGCCGCATTAGGTTGCCGGCCATGCCGCTTCATATGCTCAAACTCTGCGTCGGCGCGGAATCGATCAGCGACCTCGACGAATGGGTCGAGGAGCAGATGGCGCTGATGCGGCGGCTGGGCCGCCCGGAGGAGCAGACGCACACCACCCGGATGGTGCCCAAGCGCGTCGACGAGATTGTCGGCGAGGGCTCGCTCTACTGGGTGATCAAGGGCCAGATTTCGGCCCGCCAGAGGCTCACCGAAATCCGCCCCTTCACGGATGCCGATGGCATCGGCCGCTGCCATCTCGTGCTGGAGCCGGTGATCGTGCCGGTCGAGCCGCGCCCCTGCCGGCCTTTCCAGGGCTGGCGCTATCTCGCCGACAAGGACAAGCCGCGCGACATCGACGGACGCAGCGGCGATCTCGGCGCGATGCCGGAGGAGTTGCGGCGGGAACTGGCGGCGCTGGGGCTGTTGTAGACATAGCCCGAAGGCGCAACGCTGTTCACAACCGCGCCGTCATCCTGGCCGAAGCGAAGCGGAGCGCCGGGATCCATCATAGAGCGCGCCGGAGCCCTATGATGGATCCCGGATTTGCGCCGCTTCGCGGCTCGTCCAGGATGACGATGAGGAGAGGGGAAGGTAGAATCTACACCGCGATGTTGTCGATCAGCCGGGTTCCGCCGATCCTCGCCGCGATCAGCAAGCGGATCGGTCCATCGGCCAGCGAGCTCACGGGCGCCAGCGATTCCGCATGCCGAGCTTCGAGATAGTCGAGCTCGAAACCCGCCGAGATGATCTCGCCTTGCGCGTCGGTGACCGCCTTGAACAGATCGTCGCGATTGCGCAGGCGCGCAGCGAGTTCCTGCATGACGCGATGGAGCAGCGGGGCGAGCGCGCGATGCTCGGCCGAGAGGTAGCGATTGCGCGAGGACATGGCGAGGCCGTCGGGCTCGCGGAAGGTCTGCAGAGGGACGATCTCGATGCCGAGATCGAGATCGGCAGCCATCCGGGTCACGACCTTGAGCTGCTGATAATCCTTCTCACCGAAGACGGCGCAATCGGCCTGACTCTGGGTAAAGAGCTTGCAGCAAACCGTTGCGACGCCTTCGAAATGTGTCGGCCGGAAGCGGTCGTCGAGGCCGACCGCCGCGGGGCCGAGCAGCAGGATGCGGGTCGCGAATCCGGCCGGATACATCTCCTCGACAGGCGGGAAGAAGACACCATCGGCGCCCGCCTCGGTCAGCATGGCGCAGTCATTGTCGAAGGTGCGCGGGTATTTCTTGAAATCCTCATGCGGCGCGAATTGCGTGGGATTGACGAAGATCGAGATGATGACGCGCCTCGCATGGCGCTGCGCCTCCTTGACCAGCGCGATATGGCCTTCATGCAGCGCGCCCATTGTGGGGACGAGCGCGACCTTCTCGCCGGCCGAGCGCCAGCCCGCGACGGCCTTGCGCATGGCGGCGACTGTTTCGAAGATGGCTATGCCGCTCATGTCTGTCGTCCCTGCTTCCGGCCGAAATTCCGTCAAACCCGCAATCCGAGCAGCGACTTGCATCGCTCCACGGGATCAAGGCCGTGGACGGGTAGCAAATGCCGGCGCGATGGCCAATATCAGGAGGAGAGGATCACCGTCGACCGGGAGTCGCATGACCGACAAGACCGACAAGGCCATCAGCCGGACCGCCGCGACCTCGGCTGCCGCGACGGGCCGTTCCGCGCCCGGCGAGATCGACCGTTTCCTTGGCGCGGCGAAGCAGCTTGCGCCGCTGGCGACAGGGCAGGCGGGACGCCTCGTCTTCGCGCTCGACGCCACGATGAGCCGCCAGCCGAGCTGGGACCTTGCCTGTTCGCTGCAGTCAAGGATGTTCGAGGTCGCGGCCGCGAGCGGCGGACTTGCCGTGCAGCTGGTTTACTTCCGGGGTATCGCCGAATGCCGGTCCTCGGGCTGGCTCGGCGAACCGCAACGCCTGACCGGGCTGATGAGCCGGATCAGCTGCGAGGGCGGGCAGACGCAGATCGCGCGCGTCCTCAGGCACATCCGCGACGAAGCCAGGGCCGTACCGATCCGCGCTTTCGTCTTCGTCGGCGATGCGATGGAGGAGGACGTCGATACGCTGGCCGCGCTGGCTGGCGAGCTTGGCCTGCGTGGCATTCGCGGCTTCCTGTTCCAGGAGGGTCATGAGCCGGCCGCGAGCACAGCCTTCGCCACGATCGCGCGGTTGACCGGCGGGGTTCATGCCCGCTTCGACGTCTCGGCGCCGGGTTCGCTGCTCGATCTGCTGCGCGGGGCTGCGGCCTATGCCAGCGGCGGGCGCGAGGCGATGGTCAGGCTGGCGGGCACGAGCCCTGCCGTGAAGGGCCTGCTGAGCGCCATGGACGCAAGCGGGAGGCCGACGCGGTGATGCTGCTCTACGGAGTCGCCGTTCTCATCCTGCTCTGGTGGGTGTCGAAGCTCTTCACCGGGATCGATCCGAAACTGCTGGCGAAGGCGATGAAGACCGGCGGCGGGGTGCTCTCGCTTGGCGTGGCGGCGCTTTTGATGATGCGCGGCCGGCTCGACATGGCGTTCTTCGTCGGCGGCATCGGCGCGTGGCTGCTCGGCTGGAGCGCGGTCGGCCCGGGCGGCATCCGCTTTCCCTGGGGCGACGGGAAGGTCGAGACGCCCGGCGCGCAGTCGAAGGTCCAGTCCGTGCTGCTCGATGTCGAGCTGGACCATGACAGCGGCGCGATGAAGGGGACGGTCCGCGCCGGGGCATTCGCCGGACGCGCACTCGATGCCATGACGATGACCGAGATCAGCGCGCTGATGCGCGAGTGCCTGGCGCAGGATCCGGAAGGTGCCCGGCTGCTAGAGGCATATCTCGACCGCCGGTCGCCCGGCTGGCGTGAAGACACAGACCGTCACCGCGACGCGGGGCAGAGCGGCCCGGCGAGCGCGGGCGCGATGACGCAGCAGGAGGCCTACGAGATCCTGGGGCTTCAGCCGGGGGCGAGCGAGCAGGCGGTCCGCGAGGCCCATCGGAGCCTGATGAAGCGCATCCACCCGGATGCCGGGGGCACCAGCGGACTTGCCGCTCGCGTCAACCAGGCCAAGGACGTCCTTGTGAAGTGAGGAGATCGGCTGCGGGAGGGAATAGGGGTGGAGCGACATGGCGGCGTTCCTTGTTCCTGTCCGGTCAGCCACGGGTGGCGAAGCAGGCGAAGCCGTCGCGCTTGAGGCGCGCGCAGGCGTTCTGGGCATCCTTGGAGTCGTCGAAGCCGGCGAAGCGGGCGCGGAACAGCGTGGCGCCGCCCTTCTCGACCTTCTCGGTGTAACCCGACACTTCGGCGAGCGAACCCGATGCCTTGGAGCGGGCGCGGGCGAGGATGTCCTTCGCCTTGCCTTCGTCATCGGTCGCGCCGAGCTGGATCATCCATTTGCCGGAGGCGACGATCGCAGCCTGGTGGCTCTGCGCGGCTTTGGGCTCAACCTTGGGCTCGGCTGCCTTGGGCTCTGCAACCTTGGGTTCGGCAACCGCCTTGGCGACAGTCGAGACGGCCGGCATGGCGTCCGACTGGCGCGGCTCGACCTTGTTCTCGGCGAGCTTGTTGGCGGCGGCCCGGATGGCGGGCTGCTCGACCGGCTCGGCGACCTTGGCGATGGAGGAGGTCACGTCGACATTGGCCGGCGGACGCAGGATCTTGGCGTCGGAGGGCTGCGCACCGATCGACCAGCGCATGGCCGAGGGGGTCGTCGTCGCGGTGACCGGACGCATGCCGGACAGCTGCATCGGCTGGGCGCCGACATTGAGCGGACGCGGCGGCGCGATCGGCGTGGTGGTGCTGGCGGCATAGGCGCGGGCAGCGGCCGGAATGACCGGCTCGGCCTCGATCCGTGGGCGCGGCACCGGCAGCGGCGCGGGCTCGACGGCGGCGACCTGCTGCGGCGCAGCAGCCTGCCGAGGACGCTCCTGACGCTCCTCCGGCTCGGGCGCTTCGGCGACCATCGTCGAGGCGCGGCCGCTGGTGGCGGCGCGGGGCAGGTTGGCGATCACGAGATCGGCCATGATCTTGTCGCGGGAGGCGCCCGAACGGCCGCCGAGCACGATCGAGACGATCTGCCGGCCCTCCGTCTTCGCCGAGGTCATCAGGTTGAAGCCTGAGGCGCGGGTGTAGCCGGTCTTGATGCCGTCGACGCCCTCGATGCGGCCGAGCAACCGGTTATGGCCGCGGATGGTGCGCGCGCCATACTGGAAGGAGCGCGTCTGGAAGAGCGGGAAATAACGCGGGAACCGCTCCTGGATCGCGCGGGCGAGAATGGTGAGATCGCGCGCCGTGGTCAGGTTCGGCGGGGAATGGGGCAGGCCATGCGGGTTGTGGAAGCGCGTGGAGCCCATGCCGAGCGAACGCGCCTTGCGCGTCATCATATCGGCGAAGGCATCTTCCGACCCGGCGATGGCTTCGGCTACGACGACCGAGGCGTCGTTGGCCGACAGCGTGATCATGCCCTTGATTGCGTCTTCGACCGCGATCGAGGAGCCTGGGCGCAGGCCGAGCTTGGTCGGCGGCTGCGAAGCGGCATAGGCCGAGACCTTGAGCTCGGAATCCATGCTGAAACGGCCGCGCTCCATCTGCTCGAACAGCATGTAGAGCGTCATGACCTTGGTCAGCGACGCCGGGATGCGCGGGGCATCCTCGTTGACGGCATGCAGGGTGCGGCCGCTTTTCACGTCCACGACCATGGCTGCGTAAGGCGGCGTATACCCGCCGCCGCCAGGGTGGCGGCGCTTGCGAGCTTCGGCCGGAGACGCGACCACGCTGGCCGCAATCGTGACGATGCCGATCAATCCGACGAGTGCGCGAAGACGCACGCGTCGGGAACCCACGCTACAAAACACCATGCAACTCGCCTTAACTCAGAACTCTCGTCCCGCCTTCGTGTCGCCTTTCGGCGTGACACTAAGGACACAGTG
The DNA here is from genome assembly GCF_900108245.1 of Allobosea lathyri. Classification (GTDB taxonomy): domain Bacteria; phylum Pseudomonadota; class Alphaproteobacteria; order Rhizobiales; family Beijerinckiaceae; genus Allobosea; species Allobosea lathyri. The sequence continues at coordinate 79,327 of NZ_FNUY01000015.1, read as the reverse complement.
AGGGAGGTTACGGCGATGCGGTTACGGAGCCGTTAAAAGTCTAAGGATCTCGAACTGAACGATCTGCGTTTGATGCAATGCAGCGCATCCTTGACATTCATGTTGCGGTGCACAATATGAGGGCAGTCCCGGTGGTGAACCTATTCATCTGACCTAGGGGCGAAGAACCTGGGCCCGTTAGGGCTCGTCAGCAGAGGCGGCACTCTGATGCCGAGGGAAGAAACATGATCCAGCAGTTCGAAACCATCCAGAAGGCCTCGAAAGAGAACGTTGACGCTGCGCTGAAGGCTTTCGGCGTGACCTCCAAGGGCGTGCAGACGATCGCCGTCGAGGCCACCGACTATGCCAAGAAGTCCTTCGAGGCCGGCACCGCGACCATCGAGAAGCTCGCTGGCGTCAAGACCCTCGACAAGGCGCTCGAGATCCAGACCGAATACGTCAAGACCGCTTTCGAGGGCGCCGTTGCCCAGCTGACCAAGATGGGCGAGCTCTACGCTTCGCTCGCCAAGGACGCCTACAAGCCGTTCGAAGGCATCGTCGCCAAGGCCGTTCCGGCCACCAAGTGAGCCTTCGCATGTGATGCCGCGTCGCCTTCGGGCGGTGCGAGCTCCATGAGTTGCGTTGCGTGATAGGGAAAGCCCGGCGGTTTCGCCGGGCTTTTTCGTTTGCGCGCGCTCATTGCAAGCCGGTCGCCTGTTTCAACCGATTGAAAACTGAGCCAAGGAAGCGCATTGCTTGGGAACTGCCGCCCTCGCTGCGGCCCAGCCCAGCCAACGGTTCTCGCCATGCTCGACAAAGCCACGCCGCCGCGCACTCTCACGCTCAACGCCGCCGACAATGTCGCGGTTGCCGTTGACCCGGTTGATGTCGGCGTCACGGCTGCCGGCGTCACCGCCCTGAAGCGCATCCCGCGCGGGCACAAGCTGGCGCTCAGCAGAATCGCGACCGGCGAGCCGATCCGCAAATTCGGCCAGATCATCGGTTTCGCCACCGTCGACATTCCGCCGGGCGAATGGGTGCACGAGCACAATACCGGCTTCCACGCCTTCGAGCGCGACTATGCTTTCTGCGCCGAGGCGAAGCCCGAATTCGTGCTGCCTGTCGAACAGCAGGCGACGTTCCAGGGCTTCCGCCGCCAAGGCTCGAACGGGAATCCCGGCAAGGCCGGCACGCGCAACTATGTCGGCATCCTCACATCCGTGAACTGCTCGGCCTCGGCCGCGCGCTTCATGGCCGAGGAGGTCAAGCGCTCCGGCCTGTTGGCGGACTACCCCAATGTCGACGGCGTCATCGCGCTGACCCACGGCACCGGCTGTGGCATCGACTATAATGGCGAGAGCTTCGAGGTGCTGAAGCGCACCACCTGGGGCTATGCCTGCAACCCGAACATGGCGGCGGTACTCGTCGTCGGTCTGGGCTGCGAAGGCTTCCAGATCAAGCGGATGAAGGACGCCTATGGCGTCGAGGAGAGCGACGTCTTCCGCACGCTGACGATCCAGGAGACCGGCGGCACGAAGAAGGCGGTCGCGGCCGGCATCGAGGCGCTGAAGGTCATGCTGCCGATCGCCAACCGCGCCGTGCGCGAGACCGTGCCGGCCTCCGAGCTGATGCTCGCCCTGCAATGCGGCGGGTCGGACGGCTATTCCGGCATTACCGCCAACCCTGCGCTGGGCAAGGCCGTCGACCTCCTGGTCGAGCATGGCGGCACGGCGATCCTCTCCGAGACACCCGAGATTTACGGCGCCGAGCATCTGCTCACCCGCCGCGCCGCGACGCGCGAAGTCGGCGAGAAGCTCGTCGGCATCATCAAATGGTGGGAGGACTATACGGCCCGCGCCCGGATGGACATGAACAACAACCCGTCGCCCGGCAACAAGGCGGGCGGCCTCACCACCATTCTGGAGAAGTCGCTGGGTGCTGCGGCCAAGGGCGGCACCAAGACATTGGCAGCCGTCTATCACTATGCCGAGCAGGTGAAGTCCAAGGGCTTCGTCTATATGGACACGCCCGGTTACGATCCGGTCTCGGCCACGGGGCAGGTTGCGGGCGGCGCCAATATCCTCGCCTTCACCACCGGGCGCGGCTCGGCCTATGGCTGCAAGCCGACGCCCTCGGTCAAGCTCGCCACGAACACCCCGATGTATCTGAAGCAGACCGACGACATGGACATCAATTGCGGCGATGTCCTCGACGGCGTGACGCTGGAGGAGAAGGGCAAGGAGATCTTCGATTATCTGCTGCGGATCGCCTCGGGCGAACACTCGAAATCCGAGGAGATGGGCTATGGCGATGCCGAATTCGTGCCCTGGCAGATCGGCGCGACCATGTGAATTCTTCCTCTCAGCTTGAGTGAGAGGGCGCGAATTCATTGACAGCGGGTCCTGCTTACCCGATAGGCGCTTCCGATAGGGAACGTGCGGTCGGGGGGCGAGCATGCGCAATATTCTTCTGGTGACGGTTCCACGCGTCCTTCTCGGGCTGATCTTCCTGGTCAGCGCCGTCGACGGCTTCTGGTGGCTCGCCACCGGCGCGCATCTGATCCATCCGCCAACAAGCGAGCGCGGCCTGGTCTTCGAGGCCGGCCTGCAGAATGCCGGGTTCTTCTGGCCATTACTGAAGGTCGTCAATCTCACGGGCGCGCTCAGCCTGCTCCTCAACATCGTGCCGGCCTTCGGATTGGCCTTGCTCGCGCCGGTGATGGCCGTGATCGTGCTGTTTCATCTGGCGATCAACCCGCAGGGGTTGCCCGTCGCGATCATCCTCGTCGTGCTCGGAGGATTGCTGGTCTGGGCCTATCGCGACCGCTACGCGGCGCTGTTCCGGTAGAGCTGGCGGTCTGGCCGCGGAGTTGAGTCTCCGCCGTCATTGCGAGCGCAGCGAAGCAATCCAGACCGCTGTGCCCTGTGGCTCCTGGATTGCTTCGTCGCTGCGCTCCTCGCAATGACGGAGAGGCGGCCTGGCTAGAGCGAAAATCCGCGCAGCCTCTCGCTGAGGCCGCTAATCCTGTCCGCTCCGACATTGGCGATGGCGATGCGCAGATGCTGCTCCTGTCCCGGCCCGAAATAGGGCCCGGGCAGTGCCAGCACACCGCGTTCCTCGACCAGCCTGCGCACCACCTCTGCCGCCGGAGTGGCCGCGAAAGGGTGCGCCAGATAGGCGAAATAGGCGCCCGCCGCCAGCACGCGCCAGTCGTTCAGCGGCGCCATCGCGTCCCGAAACAGGGCGGCCCGCGCGTTGATCTCGGCGCGATTGACCTCGCGCCAGTCGCGGATGCCGTCAATGCCCCAGGTGATCGCGGCCTGACCGGCGCGCACGGGGCTGATCTGCACGCAATCGATCACCTTGCCGATCTGGGCGATGACGCGTTCGCCGGCTGTGATCGCACCCAGCCGCCAGCCCGGCACCGCATAGGCCTTGGAGAAACTGTAGAGCCCGATCACGGAATCCTGCCAGCCGCTTGCGGCGAAAACCTCATGTGACCTCGCAACGCCTGCCGGCAGGAAGTCGCGATAGGTCTCGTCGAGGACGAGCCAGAGGCCACGCCTTGCGCAGAGCTCCGCAAAAGCGCTGATCGTTTCCGGCGGATAGATCGCCCCGGTCGGGTTGTTGGGCGTGACGAGGACGATGGCGCGCGTGCGGGCGTCGATCAGCGCCTCTGCCGTAGCGATGTCGGGCACGAAGCCGGCTGCCGGGTCGCAGGGCAAAGGCCGGGGCTCGACGCCGAGCATGGTCAGCGTCATCTCATGGTTGAAATACCAGGGCGTCGGCAGCAGCACATTGTCGCCGGCCCGCGCCAGCGCCATCATCGTGACGACATAGGCCTGGTTGCAGCCCGAGGTGATGGCGATCTCGGTGGGCGCGAAGGCCGCGCCATAAAACCTGCCGATTTCGGCGGCGTAGGCCTCGCGCAAATCGAGATCGCCGGTGATCGCGCCGTAGCGGGTGCTGTCGGGCGAGGCTGCGGCGGCGGAGAGGCGCTGCAGGAGTTCGTCGGGCGGCGGCGTGCCGGGCACGGCCTGCGAGAGGTCGATCAGCGGCCCGACGCGTCCGTCATAGGCGCGGGCCCAGCCCTGAGCCTGCGGTATGGGCGGCGTTCCGGTGTCGAGGAGATCGGGGTTCAACGAGGCGTGCCGGGTCTGAAGCATGGTCTCCAAGCTTTGGGATGCCGCGCCTTGGCCGTCAATCGGTGCGTCTTGCTCGGCTTGCATGGAACCCAGCTTGCACAAGCTGGTTTGGACGCGCGAGCTACGATCGCCATATCATCCGCGATCGCCATAATGCCTGGACACGATAGCGGACCGGAAGCGGATGCAGGACGAGACCAAAGACGCTATCGACGAACTCCACGCCATGCTCGACCGCGCGGATGTGATCGTGAGCTTCACCGGCGCCGGCATCTCGACGGAATCGGGCGTTCCCGACTTCCGCTCGCCCGGCTCGCCCTGGATGGTCAACAAGCCGATTCCGTTCGAGGCCTTCGTCGCCAGCCGGGCGGCGAGGATCGAGGCCTGGCGGCGGAAGTTCACGATGGATGACCATTACAGGGGAGCGGGTCCCAATCGCGGGCATCTGGCGCTGGCGCGGCTGGTGCGGGAGGGCCGCTCGCCCGGCCTGATCACCCAGAATATCGACGGCTTGCACCAAGTCTCGGGCATTCCCGACGACAAGGTCGTGGAGCTGCATGGCAACGGCACCTATGCGACCTGCCTGAGCTGCGGCTGGCGGCATGAGCTGGCGGCGATCCGCCCGATTTTCGAGACGACCGGCGAACCGCCCGTCTGCGTCGTTTGCGGCGGCCACGTCAAATCGGCGACGATCTCTTTTGGGCAGGCGATGCCACAAAAGGAGGTATACCGCGCACAGGAACTGGCGCTGGAGGCCGATCTTTTCCTCGTCGTCGGCTCCTCGCTCGTGGTGTTTCCGGCGGCAACGCTGCCCGTAATCGCCAAGCGCAATGGCGCCAGGCTCGTCATCGTCAATCGCGAGCCGACCGAGCTGGACGCGATCGCCGATTTTGTCGTGCGCGCCGAGATAGGCGCGGCGCTGGAGCGATTGGCCTAGTGGCTCGCCTCCAAATCCGTCGCGCTCAAGTCCGCCGTGACGCAAGGATTATCGCCGCAATAAAGCTTCGCCGCATCTAGCCAGGAGGGCAACGCTGCGGATTTCGGCGTGGATCATGTGGATTAAGCTTAGCGGGCTGTATCGCGACTCCCCAGCAATGCTATCGTATCAACACGAATCAAAGCCATTCGCGCGGGGGTGAGCGGCATATGTCCGACGAGTTCGGTGAGAGCGGGCGGCCACCGATGGGCCCCATCCAGTCGCTCAATCGCGTCATGCGGCTCGATGGGCCCGACGGATTGTCGCAAGAGGTTGGCGTCGAGCTCGCCGGCTACGTCAAATGGTTCGACGTCAGCAAGGGATATGGCTTCGTCGTTCCCGAAGATGGCGGGGCCGATGTCCTGGTCCATGTCACGATCCTGAAGCGCGACGGTTTCAACGCCATCGCCGAGGGCGCGCGCATCGTGCTCGAGACGATCGAGAAGCCGCGTGGCCGCCAGGCCGTCCGCGTGCTGTCGATCGACACCACGGCGGCGCGTCACCCGGCCGAAATGCCGATGGCTCGCACCAACGTCACGGTGACGCCGACAAGCGGGCTCGAGCGGATGGTGGTGAAATGGTTCAACCGCCTGCGCGGCTTCGGCTTCGTCTCGAAGGGCGAGGGCGCTCCCGACATCTTCGTCCATATGGAGACGCTGCGCCGCTACGGCATGGTCGAGCTCATTCCGGGGCAGGTAGTCCTGGTGCGCTATGGACCCGGGCCCAAGGGCCTGATGGCAGCCGAGATCCGGCTGGAGCAGGGCGGAATGCCGGCCTCGCATTGAGTGCGAGCCGTCGAGTTTAAGCCGTCATGGTCGGGCTTGACCCGACCATCTCAGGCAGGAAAGCTCTCTGGAGCAGGAAAGCTCGCTCGGGCAGCCAAGCGTTTGGGCCGCTCTGGCGCCATCCTCGTCACGAGACGGTCGGGTCAAGTCCGACCGTGACGCGCCCAGCGCGCACAGTCCTTACAGCGCGAAAGATGTCCCGCAGCCGCAGGAACTCGTCGCGTTGGGATTGGTGATCCGGAAGGACTGTCCCACGAGATCGTCGACGAAATCGATCGTGCAGCCTTCGAGCAGGTCGACCGAGGTCTCGTCGATCAGGACGGTCGCGCCGTCGCGCTCGATCACGAGATCGCCCGGCGCCTTCTCGCGGTCGACGTCGAAGATATATTGAAAGCCCGAGCAGCCGCCGCCAGCGACGCTGACGCGCAGCATCGAGCCCGGCGGTTCCTTCGCCATCACGGAGAGAATACGGGTCGCGGCCTTGCCGGTGACAGCGATGCCCCGCGGATTGACCTCAAGGTCGGTCGTCATGGCGATCTCCCGGAGCAGATGCTCCTTGCACCTTCGTTGCCCACAAAGGTAATTGCGCGGCAGCGCCTCTACAAGCAGGGGGCGATGACGGATCAGCCATGCCGTATCCACACAGCCTCGAATCCGCGCCCGGCCGCGAGCCCGGCGATCGCTGGCGGGCGCCGTATGCCTGCCGGTCCAGCCTGAGCCGGGGGCGTCTGATCGACGAGCCGGGCTCGGCGACACGCAATCATTTCCAGCGCGACCGCGACCGGATCATCCATTCGACCGCCTTCCGCCGCTTGAAGCACAAGACGCAAGTCTTTGTTTCGCATGAGGGAGATCATTTCCGCACGCGGCTGACGCATACGATCGAGGTCGCGCAGATCGCGCGCGCGCTGGCGCGGGCGCTGGGGCTCGACGAGGATCTGGCCGAGGCGCTGGCGCTGGCGCATGATCTCGGCCACACGCCCTTCGGCCATACCGGCGAGGACGCGCTCGATGCCTGCATGGCAGGCTTCGGCGGCTTCGACCACAACGCCCAGACGCTGCGAATCGTGACGCGGCTGGAGCGGCGCTATGCGGGGTTCGACGGGCTCAACCTGAGCTGGGAAACGCTGGAAGGCCTGGTCAAGCATAACGGCCCGCTGCTCGACGGCGACGGCAGGCCAACCGCCCGCTATGCGGAGACCGGCATTCCCGCCGCGATCGTCGAATATCAGGCGCGGCAGGACCTCTGGCTCGACAGTTACGCCTCGGCCGAGGCGCAGGCCGCCGCGCTGGCCGACGATATCGCCTACAACGCCCATGACATCGATGACGGCTTGCGCGCCGGTCTGTTCGGGCTGTCCGATCTGCGGGCCGTGCCGTTCCTGGCCGAGCTGCTCGACGAGATCGAGCATCTGCATCCGGGGCTGGAGACGTCGCGCGCCACCAATGAGCTCGTCCGGCGCGTCATCACCCGCTTCGTCGAGGATGTGATCGCGGACTCGCAGATGCGGCTCGCAGCGCTCGCCCCGGCGGATGCGGATGCCGTGCGGCGGGCTCAGGCTCCCGTCATCGCCTTTCCCGAGGTGATCGCGACGGCCGATCGCGACATCAAGGCCTTTCTCTATCCCAATATGTACCGGCATCCGCGCATCGGCGTGATCCGGGCCAAGGCGGCGCAGGTGGTGCGCGACCTGTTCGAGCGCTTCAGTGCCGTGCCCAGCGCGATGCCGGCCGAATGGGGACAGGGCTGCGAAGCGCTCGACGAACATCGCCGCGCCCGGCGTATCGCCGACTATATTGCGGGAATGACGGACTGGTACGCGCTCGACGAGCACCGCCGGCTGTTTGACGCAACCCCCACGCTGCGATAGGGCCGGACACTAGCTCCCCTCGCACTGGCTTTCATCGCGAGCCCTCATCCTGAGGAGCCGCATCAGCGGCGTCTCGAAGGATGTTCCAGGAGGCTCCAGCGACATCTGGAGCATCCTTCGAGACGCGGCCTGCCAGCCGCTCCTCAGGATGAGGGCTTCGGGGGGATGACGGTTGATCGGCCAAGGCGGTAATCATGGATATCTTCAAGGTGATGGGCGAACGGGTCCATCTGGCGCTCAAGACGTTGTCCACGCGCGGCGCCATCCCGGCCGGCCTGAACCTCGGGCGCGTCGTGGTCGAGCCGACCCGGGACGCCGCCCATGGCGATCTTGCGACCAATGCCGCGATGGTGCTCGCCAAGGATGCCGGCACCAATCCGCGCGCCCTGGCTAACCTGCTGGTCGAGGAACTCGTGCGCGATCCCGAGATCGTCAAGGCGGAGATCGCCGGTCCCGGCTTCATCAACCTGACGCTGCAACCGGCTGTCTTCACGGCGATTCTCAAGTCGGCGGTCGAGGCCGGGCTGGAGTATGGCAAGGGCGCGCCCAAGGCGCTGCCCAGGATCAATGTCGAATATGTCTCGGCCAATCCGACCGGGCCGATGCATGTCGGCCATGGCCGCGGCGCTGTCTTCGGCGACTCGCTTGCCAATATTCTCGCCTTCGCCGGACATGCGGTGACGCGCGAATACTACATCAACGACGCCGGTGCCCAGGTCGACGTGCTCGCCCGTTCGGCCTTCCTGCGCTATCGCGAGGCACTGGGCCAGGATATCGGCGAGATCCCCGAGGGGCTCTATCCCGGCGATTACCTGAAATCGGTCGGCGAGAAGCTGGCCGCGATGCATGGCGATGCATTGCTCGCCAAGCCGGAAGCGGAATGGCTTGCGCCGGTGCGCGCGGTCGCGATCGAGGGCATGATGGCGATGATCCGCGACGATCTCGCCGCGCTCGGCGTCGTCCACGACGTCTTCTTCTCCGAACGGTCGCTGCAGAAGGTCGATGGCAACAAGGATGCGGTGCGCGAGACGATCGAGGATCTGCGCTCGCGCGACCTGATCTATGAGGGGCGGTTGCCGCCGCCCAAGGGCCAGAAGGACGAGGACTGGGAGGACCGCGAGCAGACCCTGTTCCGCGCGACCCAGTTCGGCGACGATGTCGACCGGCCGCTGCTGAAGTCAGACGGCAGCTACACCTATTTCGCCAATGACATCGCCTATCACCGCTCGAAATTCACGCGCGGCTTCGCCGAGATGATCGACGTCTGGGGCGCCGACCATGGCGGCTACGTCAAGCGCATGCAGGCGGCGGTGAAGGCCGTGACGGCCGGCGAGGGCGCGCTCGACGTCAAGCTGTGCCAGATGGTCCGGCTGCTGCGCAATGGCGAGCCGGTGAAGATGTCGAAGCGCTCGGGCGATTTCGTCACGCTGCGCGAGGTCATCGACGAGGTCGGCCGCGACGCGGTTCGCTTCATGATGATCTTCCGCAAGAACGACGCGACGCTGGATTTCGATCTCGCCAAGGTCGTCGAGCAGTCGAAGGACAACCCGGTCTTTTATGTTCAGTACGCCCATGCGCGCTGCGCCTCGATCTTCCGACAGGCCCGCGAGGTCTTCCCTGACCTGGATCTGGCGCCTGCCGAACTCGCCCAGGCGGACCTTGCCCATCTGACCGACGAGGCGGAAATCGGCATTGTCAAGTTGATCGCCGCCTATCCCAGGATCATCGAGGGCGCCGCTGCCGCGCATGAGCCGCATCGGGTGGCCTTTTTTGTGCATGAGTTGGCCAGCGCTTTTCATTCTTTGTGGAACAAGGGCAAAGACTCGCCGCAATTACGGTTCGTTAATCAAACTGATCGAAAGTCGACCTTGGCAAGATTGGCGTTTGTGCATGCAGTGCGCAGCGTCCTTGCTTCCGGTCTGGCTGTCGCCGGAGTTGCGGCGCCGGAAGAGATGCGCTGACGGCCGCTTGCTGTCAGCGCGCACAAGGTCAGATTGACCGCGCGAGGCGTTCGGCATTCCATCCGTAACGTCGCCCGCGCTGGAATGGATCATGCCATGAGTGAGCCAGCAAGAAACCGTTTCGCGCTCGATCTCGAAGATCTCGAGCGCCAGCTTCGTGGGGCAGGGCAGGCGCCCAAGGTCGGGCAGCCTGCCGATCCGCTCGCGGAACTGACACGCATCGTCGGGCAGGATGATCCGCTGAAGGATATTTTCGCCAGCCGTGGCCATGCGCCGGCCGCGTCCCAGCCTGTTCATAGTCAGCCCGTGCAGGCCTGGCCGGTTGCCCGGCAAGAGCCCGCCTACAACCGGCAGGAGCCTGCCTACGACCGGCAGGAGCCGGCTTTCCCGAACGTTCCGCCCCGCCAGCCTGTTCCGGTCTCGGCATCCGCGCCGCCTGCCGAATTGCGCGGTGCGCTGGACGAGTTCGAGGCGCTGCTTCGCCGCACGGACGGCCCACGCGCAGAGGCCGCAGCGAACGTGCCCGCCTCGGCAGAGGCCTATGTCCCACCCGCCGAACAGGATTTCGGTGATCAGGACTTCGGACAACCCGCGCAGCAGGCTTATTCGCGCCCGGCGTCGATTCAAGGCGTGACGGCTGCGCCGCGCGATCTTGATCAGGATGCGGGCGGCTATGGCGCGCCGGCTTACGCCCCCTATGGCTATGATCAGCACGGCCAGCCCGAAGGGGCGCAGATGGCCGATGAGGATATGCCCGATCTAGAGCCGCGACGCTCGCGCAAGGGGCTCTGGACGGCTGCGGCGCTGATCGCGGTCGGCCTGATCGGCGTTGGTGGCGTCATGACATTTCGCGGTCCCACCGTGACCAAGGACGGCCAGCCGCCGATGATCTCGGCGGATCGCGGGCCGACCAAGGTCGAGCCGGTCAATCCCGGCGGTGCCGAGATTCCCAACCAGAACAAGCAGATCTACGAGCGGGTCGGCGGCGACAGCGCTGCCGGGCAGACCAAGGTGGTCAGCCGCGAGGAGCAGCCTGTCGATGTCCAGCAGGCGGCGCGCTCGATGCCGGCGCGTGTCGTCCTGCCCGGCCCGGGCTCTGCTGTTACCCCGGCCGACACCTCTGCCAGCAATCCGCTGGCGCAGGCGCCGGCTGCACCTGCGCGAATCGCCACTCCCTCGGAGACGGCGCTGACACCGGTTCCGCCGGTGCCAGGCCTCGGCGAGCCGCGCAGGGTCCGCACGGTCTCGATCAGGCCGGATGGGTCGCCGTCTGCGGCGCCGGGAGCGGCTATCGCAGCCTATGAGAATGGCGGACAGCCGCTCGCGACCGGTTCGACCCAGGTTCGGCCGAGCATGGTCGGGACGGGCAATCCGTCGACGGCGATCAGCGGGGCGCAGCCTCGTCCGCGCCCGGCCGCGACGCCTGACCAGCCCAAGGTTCAGGAGCGCGTGGCGACGCCGCCTGCGGCGACGACCCCCTCGGCTCCGCCGCGGGTCGCCAGCGCCGCTCCGGCCCCTGCCGCCGCGGCTCCTGCACCGGCGACAGCCGCGATTCGCAGCGGCACGGGCGATTTCTCCGTGCAGCTCGCCGCGCCCGGCAGCGAATCGGAGGCTCGCGCCACCTTCGCAGCCCTGCAGCGCAAATATCCGGGACAGCTCGGCGGCCAGTCGCCGATCGTGCGCAAGACCGATCTGGCCGGTGGCAAGACTGTCTACCGCCTGCGCGTCGGTCCCTATTCGCGGGATGACGCCACGACGATGTGCACGCAGCTGCAGGCCGCCGGCGGCCAGTGCTTCATCGCCAAGAACTGACACTGCGTCAGCACTGAGACGATTTGCCAACCGGCGGCGCCCTGCGCCGCCGGTTTTTTGTCGTGTTGCGCTGCACACATGCAGCTGCCGCGCCGCTGTGGTTCTCGACTGCGTTTCGTGCGATTAGCGTCGCCTACAAGCCGTCCGCGGCGCCCTCGACGGCGCCCGACGGCAAAGATCAACAATCAGGAGGATACCCATGGACCGCCGCCAATTCGTCAAGACCGCAGGAGCGGGCGCTGCCGGCAGTGCAGTCATCGCCGCACCGGCCCTCGCGCAGTCGCAGCCCAAGGTGACCTGGCGGCTGACCTCAAGCTATCCGAAGAGCCTGGACACCCTGTTCGGGCTCTCGACGCAGGTCGCCAAGCGCGTCGCCGAGGCCACCGACAACCAGTTCCAGATCCAGGTCTTTGCACCCGGCGAAATCGTGCCCGGCCTGCAGGCGCTCGATGCCGTCCAGAACGGCACGGTGGAATGCAGCCACACGCTGTCGAGCTTCTATATCGGCAAGGACCCGGCCTTCGCCTTCGAGACCTCGCTGCCCTTCGGCTTCAATACGCGCCAGCAGAACGCCTGGCTCTATTCCGGCGGCGGGCTCGAGCTCTGCCGCGCCTTCATGAAAACCTATAATCTCTACACGATCCCCTCGGGCAACACCGGCGCGCAGATGGGCGGCTGGTTCCGCAAGGAGATCAAGACGCTCGAGGACCTGAAGGGTCTGAAGATGCGTATCGCCGGCATGGGCGGGCAGATCATGGCCAAGCTCGGCGTGGTGCCGCAGCAGATCGCCGGCGGCGACATCTATCCGGCGCTGGAGCGCGGTACGCTCGATGCGGTCGAGTTTTCCGGCCCGCTCGATGACGAGAAGCTCGGCTTCCAGCGCGTGGCGAAGTACTATTACTACCCCGGTTTCTGGGAGGGCTGCGCCAATGTCAGCTTCATCGTGAACCTGGAAAAGTGGAACGCGCTGCCGCCGGCCTACAAGGCGATCCTCGAATCCGCCTGCGCGGAAGCCAATGCGCTCTGCGTCGCGAAATACGACCATGGCAATCCCGACGCGCTGCTGCGGCTTGCAGGTGCCGGGGCTGAATTGCGTCCCTTCCCGCAGGACGTGATGCTCGCCGCGTTCAAGGAAGCCTATGCGCTCTATGCCGAGCTCGCGGCGAAGAACCCGGCCTTCAAGACCTTCTATGATTCGTACCTGCCTTACTGGAAGAAGGAACAGCTCTGGTTCCGCGTCGCGGAGCTGCCCTTCGACGCCTTCAACGCCCAGATGGCCCAGCAGATGCGCTGAGGGTTAGAAAAAAGCCCTCCGCCGTCATTCCGGGCGCAGCGCAGCGGAGACCCGGAATCCATCGTAGAGCACCTTGCCCGACGATGGATCCCGGATCGCCGCCGCTACGCGGCTTGTCCGGGATGACGGCGGAGGGTTGACCATAGGCCTGCCGCTTCCTAACGCAGTAGACATGACCTCCCGCGCCTTCATCGCCGGCTGCCTCGGCCCGAGCCTCACCCCCGACGAGCGTGCCTTCTTCCGGGATGCGCGCCCCTGGGGCTTCATCCTGTTCAGGCGCAATACGCAGACGCCCGAGCAGATCGCGGCGCTGACGGCCGAGATGCGCGCCACGGTCGGCTGGCATGCGCCGGTCCTGATCGATCAGGAGGGGGGCCGTGTGCAGCGGATGGCGCCGCCGAACTGGCCGGCCTATCCGGCGGCGCGGACCTTTCTCGGCATCAACGACCCGGTTGCGCAGCGCGAGATCGTCCGGCTTTCGGCGCGGCTGATGGCGCATGACCTCAAAAGCGTCGGCATCGACGTCGATTGCCTGCCGGTGCTCGACGTGCCGGTGGCGGGCAGCCATGACGTCATCGGCGATCGCGCCTATGCGCATGAGCCCGATATGGTGGCGCGGCTGGCGCGCGCGGCGGCCGAAGGGCTGCTGGCCGGCGGTGTCCTGCCCGTGATCAAGCATATGCCCGGTCACGGCCGGGCCAAGGCGGACAGCCATCACCATCTGCCCGTGGTGGAGGCCTCGATCGAGACGTTGCGCGAGCATGATTTCCGGCCGTTCCGCCATCTCGCCGACATGCCCTTGGCCATGACCGCGCATGTCGTCTTCACGGCGCTCGATGCCAGGAACCCGGCGACGGTCTCCCGCAAGGTCGTGCGCGATGTCATGCGCGGCGAGCTCGGCTTCGACGGGCTGATCATGACCGACGACATTTCGATGAAGGCGCTGTCGGGCGATTCCGCCGCGAAGGCTTCGGCGGCGATCCGGGCCGGTGTCGATGTCGTGCTGCATTGCCATGGCATCATGGATGAGATGATCGCGATCGCCGGCGCCGTGCCGGAGATGAAGGGCGCGCGCGCCCGGCGTGCCGCTACGGCGCTGGGCCGGATCCGCCACGAGCCTGAACCGCTCGACGTCGAGGCCGTGCGGGCGCAGCTCGCGAGCGCGCTTGCCTTAAACGCCTGACTTGCCTTGAACACCTGAACAGCGGAACGTATCCTTGGGGCTTGGCGCCTGTTCCGACCCCACAGCCCTCATCCTGAGGAGCAGCCTTCAGGCTGCGTCTCGAAGGATGCTCCAGATGCTTCCGGAGCCACCGGGAGCATCCTTCGAGACGCCGCTTCGCGGCTCCTCAGGATGAGGGCTGTGAGGCGCGCAGGTGCGGTGGGGACAAAGGGGCAGGCCATTCATGGCAGCCGAACTGCCATTCGAGGATGATGCGCCGCGCCGGGACGACGAGCCGGCGCTGGTCGTCGATGTCGACGGCTATGAAGGTCCGCTCGATCTGCTGCTCGATCTCGCCCGGCGGCAGAAGGTCGATCTTCATCGCATCTCGATCCTGGCGCTGGCCGAGCAATATCTCGTCTTCGTCGAGCAGGCACGAGCGCTGAGGCTCGAACTCGCGGCCGATTATCTCGTGATGGCGGCCTGGCTCGCCTATCTCAAATCGCGGCTGCTGCTGCCGGAACCTCCCAAGGGCGAGGAGCCGAGCGCGGCCGATCTCGCCACCGCGCTGGCGCTGCGACTGCGCCGTCTGGAAGCGATCCGGGCCGCGTCTCGCCTGCTCGCCTCGCGTGAGCGGCTGGGGCAGGACGTTTTCCAGCGCGGCGCACCGGAGGCTGTGGTGGCCGGTGCGCGCCCGGTCTGGGAGGCCGAGCTCTACGATCTGCTTGCGGCTTACGCGCACCAGCGGCAGAAGCGCGTGCAGGGGCACATCTCGGTCGGCCACCGCGTCGTCTGGTCGCTGGTCGAAGCGCGGGATGCGTTGCGACGGCTCGTTGGGGAAGCCGGCGACTGGACCGCGATCGACCCTTATCTCGCCCGCTACATGACCTCGCATGGGCTGCCGCCCCGCGAGATGGCGGCGACCGTCAGGGCATCGGCTCTCTCGGCGATGCTGGAGATGGTCAGGGAAGGGGAGCTCGATCTGCGTCAGGAAGAGGCCTTTGCGCCGCTCTATATCCGACGCCGCTCGGCCCGGCCGCCGAGCCTGCCACTGACGAGCCTGCCACTGACGAGCCTGCCGCTGATGAGCCCGCCGCCTGCGGGCCGGGACGCTTCATGACGGTCGCGATGACGGAACCGTTCGAGGATGAGGATAGCGGCGGGGCGGAAGCCTTCGCGCTGGCCGCGCGCATCGTCGAAGCCCTGCTGTTCGCCTCGACAGCGCCGCTATCGGCCGAGGAACTGGCGCGTTCGGTGCCTTCAGGCATCGCCATCGGCGAGGTTCTGGACCGGTTGGCGGCCATTTACGCGCCGCGCGGCGTCAATCTGCGCCAGGTCGCGGGCGGCTGGGCGTTTCGGACGGCTCCCGATCTCGGCTACCTGCTGGCGGCAGAAGCCGAGCCGCCGCGCAAATTGTCGCGCGCCGCGCTCGAGGTGCTCGCGATCATCGCCTATCACCAGCCGGTGACGCGCGCCGAGATCGAGGAGATTCGCGGCGTCGCGACCGCCAAGGGCACGCTCGACATTCTCCTCGAAGCCGGCTGGGTGCGCCTGCGCGGGCGCCGGCGTTCGCCGGGACGCCCGGTCACTTTCGGGACCACGCCGGGTTTCCTCGACCATTTCGGGCTCGACCGGATCGACGATCTGCCCGGCCTCGACGAACTCAAGGGCGCGGGATTCATCGAAGGGCGCCTCACGCGCGACCTCACGGTGCCTGTGCCCGATGACGATCCCGACCTGCGCGCCGACGAGGACCCGCTCGGCGATCTGTTCAGCCCGCTTGACGACGGCGATGGCGGGCCGCACAGGGCGGATGAGTGAGGCATACCGGTCGCGCCATCCGCCGCCGTCATCCTGGACAAGCCGCCCTCGGGTCCTGCCTTCGGCAGGCCCAAGGAAATGCTCCGCGGCGCAGATCCGGGATCCATCATAGGGCGCCGTGCGCTCTATGATGGATCCCGGCGCTCCGCTTCGCTTCGGCCAGGATGACGATGAGGATTGCAATCAGGACGGAGATATTGATTGGCTCGCAACGAGACCAAGGCGCGGTGGCTGAGTTGGGGACGGCGCGGCACGGCCGGCGCCGCAATCCCCATGGCGCTGGCGTTTGAGGGCGTGACGCAACGTTTCGGCGAGGTCGAGGCGTTGAGCGAGGTCACGCTTGCCGTCGAACCCGGCGAGATCGTCGCACTTCTCGGCCAATCGGGCTGCGGCAAGACGACGCTGCTCAGGCTGGCGGCGGGTGTCGAGCGGCCCGATGCGGGCCGCGTCCTGCTCGAAGGGAGGGATGTGTCCTCGCCCGGCAGCTTCGTCGAGCCGGAGCAGCGTGGCGTCGGTCTGGTCTTCCAGGATTATGCGCTCTTCCCGCATCTGAGCGTGCGGGAGAATGTCCGATTCGGGCTGCGCGGCTATGGCGAGGCCTCGGCCGACGCGACCGCGCTGCGGGCGATCGCGCGGGTCGGCCTCGCGGATCTCGCCGATTCCTATCCGCATATGCTCTCGGGCGGCGAGCAGCAGCGCGTCGCGCTGGCGCGGGCCGTCGCGCCACGTCCCGGCGTCTTGCTGATGGACGAGCCGTTCTCGAACCTCGACCGCCGCCTGCGCGACGTGGTTCGCGACGAAACCGCGGCCCTGCTGCAGGAAACCGGCGCAACTTCGATCATCGTGACCCATGATCCTGAGGATGCGATGCGTATCGCCGACCGGATCGTGCTGATGCGCGCGGGCCGAATCGTGCAGGTCGGGACGGGGGAAGAACTTTACCGTCGGCCGGCCAGCCTCTTTGCCGCCCGATTTTTCTGCGATTTTACCGAAGTCGAGGGCAGGGTTTCGGGCAAGGCGGTGGATACGCCTCTCGGGCGATTCCCGGTCAAGGGGCTGACGGAGGGCTCCGACGCGATCGTCTGCATCAGGCCCCATGCGGTCAGGCTCGTGCCCAACGGCTATTGCCTTCCCGGCCGTGTCGTGACGCGGCGCTTCCTCGGCGAAGTCGATCATATCCTCGTCGCGGTCGACGGTTTCGACAGGCCGCTGTCGGTGCGCGCCTCGCTGGCCGGCTCGATCCGGGAAGGCGAGGATGTCGGCGTCGATATTCCGTCGGACGAAGTTCTTGTGTTCCCTGCGGGGGACACATAGGTTCCGCCACAAGAACTTGGCCGGGCAAGCACTTAAGGGAGCTGCCCCCGGCCGCACTGCAATTCGGAGGAGTTCGCCATGGGTGGCGTAAGCATTTGGCACTGGATCGTTGTCGGCGTCATCGTGATGCTGCTGTTTGGGCGCGGCAAGGTGTCCGAACTTATGGGCGACGTCGCCAAGGGCATCAAATCCTTCAAGAAGGGCATGGCCGAGGACGAAGAGCCGGTCACCCCGCCGCCGAGCGCGGCCCCGGCCGATCCGCGGATCATCGATCAGCAGCCGACAACTCCCGCTCAGGCCAAGGCCGAGCACAAGGCCTGATGGCGCGCTGCCCGCCTTTGACGGCGAGCGGTTGAGAGGACGAGCCATCGATGTTCGACATCGCCTGGAGCGAATTGATGCTGATCGGGGCGGTCGCGCTCGTCGTGATCGGCCCCAAGGATCTGCCTAAAGCCATGCGCACCGTGGGTCAGGCCGTCGGAAAAATCCGGCGCATGGCCAGCGAGTTCCAGGGCCAGTTCAACGACGCGATGCGCGAAGCCGAACTGCACGACCTGAAAAAGCAGGTCGAGGATGTCGGCGGCTCGGTATCGAGCGCGATGAGCGACTATAAGCCGATCGACATGCCCAAGGACCCGCCGGCATCCGTCGCGCTGGATGATGCGGCGTTGAAAGAGGCCGAGGCGAAGCTGGCGGCGCTGCCCGGACCGGGGCCGCTGCCCCCGGTCGATATCGCGCCCTCCAACGTCGCGACTCCAGAGCCGGAGGTTGCGGCCGCGCCCAAGCCCAAGCGGGTGCGCAAGGCGAAGGCCGAGGTTGCGGCCGAGCCCGAGCCAGTCGTTGAAGCAGAAGCCGCCAAGCCTGCCCGCAAGCGCAAGCCCAAGGCCGCCGTGCCCGGCGAGGAGAGCCAGGCATGAGCGTCGTCAATGTGAAGGATGGCGAGGACGAGATCGAGGCCTCGCGCGCGCCGCTGATCGACCATCTGATCGAACTGCGCTCGCGGCTGATCAAGTCGCTGATCGCGTTCCTGTTGATGTTCTTCATCTGCTTCGCCTTTGCGACGCAGATCTACAACATCCTGGTGCTGCCTTATGTCTGGGCGGCCGGGCCGGGCGCCAATGTCCAGCTGATCTATACCGCGCCGCTGGAATATCTGTTCACGCAGATCAAGATCGCGGCCTTCGGGGCGGGCTTCTTCGCCTTTCCGGTGATTGCGACGCAGATCTACAAATTCGTCGCTCCGGGGCTCTACAAGAACGAGAAACAGGCCTTCGCGCCCTATCTCGTGGCGACGCCATTCTTCTTCGTGGCCGGCGCCGCCATGGTGTTCTTCTTCGCCATGCCGGTGCTGATGAAGTTCTCGATCGGCATGCAGCAGGCGGCGACCGAGGGGCAGGCCGGCATCGCGCTGCTGCCCAAGGTCAGCGAATATCTCTCGCTGATTATGACGCTGATCTTCGCCTTCGGCGTGGCGTTCCAGCTGCCGGTGGTGCTGACGCTGCTCGGGCAGGCTGGCATCATCGATTCGCAGTTCCTCAAGGACAAGCGCCGCTACGCGATCGTCTTCGTCTTCGTCATCGCGGCGGTGCTGACCCCACCCGACGTCATCTCCCAGCTCATGCTCGCCGTGCCGATGCTGCTGCTCTACGAGCTGTCGGTATTCTCCGTGCGCTATGTCGAGGGGAAGCGCGCAGCTGCGAAAGCGGCGGAGGATGCCGCGGCGGAGTGAGGCTTTTCGCTGCTCGTTCAACCGCGCCGTCATCCCGGACAAGCCGCGCAAGCGGCGCCGATCCGGGATCCATCGGAAGGCTCCTGCGCTCTACGATGGATTCCGGGTCTCCGCTTCGCGACGCCCGTAATGACGCGGGAGGTCAGGGCCATGTGGGTCTACATCATGGCAAGTGGCTGGAACGGGACTCTCTATGTTGGTGTCACCAACAGTTTGAGCAGACGCGTCACCGAGCATCGCGAGGGGCGCGGCTCCGGGTTTGCCAACAAATATGCCGTGACCCACCTCGTCTATGCGGAGCGCTTCGAGCGCGCGGATGAGGCCATCGCTCAGGAGAAACTGATGAAGCGGTGGCGCCGAGAGCGAAAGATCTCCTTGATCGAAAGCTGTAATCCTGATTGGCGCGATCTTTACGATACAATCCATCTTGATTGATCTTGCCGCCTCGGTCGATCATGCAAATTCATTTGTTTCGCCCGCATCGTCATCCTGGGCTTCGCATCGCGAAGTCCCGGGATCCATCGTAAGGCGTTGAGCCCTCCGATGGATCCCGGAGCTGCGCCGCTTCGCGGCTTGTCCAGGATGACGGGCTGATTCTCGCGATGCCTGCAAGCAACGTTGCCAGTTCCCCCGGACGCGATCCCGGTCTAGAGCATCAGGCGCTGCACTTCCGCAGCGACGGCATGGCCTGACGACGATGTATGACATCAAATGGATTCGCGAGAACGCCGAGGCGTTCGACACCGGCTTGAAGCGCAGGGGGCTGTCGCCGCTGTCGAAGTCGCTGCTCGATCTCGACGATACCCGTCGCTCGGCCATCGCCAAGGCGCAGAACGCGCAGGAGCGGCGCAACGCGCTGTCCAAGGACATCGGCAAGGCGATGGGCGCGAAGGATGTCGCGCTCGCCGAGAGCCTGAAAGCCGAAGTCGCCAGCCTGAAGGAATTGGCGCCCGCGCTGGAAGCCGAGGAGAAGGCTGCGGTCGAGGCGCTGAACGAGCAGCTTGCCGCTATTCCCAATATCCCGAACGACGATGTGCCCGAGGGCGCGGACGAGCACGGCAATGTCGTGAAGTCGACGCATGGCGAGAAGCCGGAGGAGACCGGCCGACGGCTCATCGGCGTCAACAAGCCCAAGGAGCATTACGAACTCGGCGAAGCGCTCGGCCAGATGGATTTCGAGACGGCGGCCAAGCTTTCGGGTTCGCGTTTCGTGGTGCTGAACCAGCAGATCGCACGGCTCAACCGGGCGATCGGGCAGTTCATGCTCGATGTTCACACCGAGGAGCATGGCTATACCGAGGTCAACCCGCCGCTGATGGTGCGGGACGATGCGATGTTCGGCACGGCGCAGTTGCCGAAGTTCCGGGACGACCAGTTCAGGGCCGGCGACGACCATTGGCTCATCCCCACGGCCGAGGTCCCGCTCACCAATCTCGTGCGCGAATCGATCCTTTCGGAGGAAGAGCTGCCGCGCCGTTACACCGCGCTGACGCCCTGTTTCCGGGCCGAGGCCGGCTCGGCCGGGCGCGATACGCGCGGCATGCTGCGCCAGCACCAGTTCGAGAAGGTCGAGCTTGTCTCGATCACGACGCCCGACAAGTCGCTGGAAGAGCATGAGCGCATGCTCGCCTGCGCCGAGGCCGTGCTGAAAAAGCTCGATCTGCATTATCGCGTGATGACGCTGTGCACCGGCGATATGGGCTTCGCCAGCCAGAAGACCTACGATATCGAGGTCTGGCTGCCCGGCCAGAAGACCTATCGCGAAATCTCGTCCTGTTCGGTCTGCGGCGATTTCCAGGCGCGGCGCATGAATGCACGCTACCGTTCGAGCGAGGGCGGCGCACCGCGCTTCCTGCACACGCTGAACGGCTCGGGCACGGCAGTGGGCCGCGGGCTGATCGCCGTGATGGAAAACTACCAGAACGCCGATGGCTCGATTTCCGTGCCGGATGCCCTGGTGCCCTATATGCGCGGCGTGACGAAGATCGAGAAGGCGTGATGCCGGTCGACGGCCACAGGGCGCCTCTTCCCTTCTCCCCAGGCGGGAGAAGGTGGCCGCGTAGCGGCCGGATGAGGGGCGCCGTGACGTTTCCGTTTTCTGACTTTGCAACCGAGCATGAGCAGCGTCGCGCGCCCCCTCACCCCAACCCTCTCCCGCGAGGGGAGAGGGGGTCTGTCGCGGTTCGCCGCTTCGTTCGTCTGATGATGAAAGACTTCTGACCATGCGCATTCTCGTCACCAATGATGACGGCATCCATGCCGAGGGCCTGACGGTTCTTGAGCGCATCGCGGCGCAGCTCTCGGATGATGTCTGGGTCGTCGCGCCCGAGACCGACCAGTCCGGCGTCGCGCATTCGCTCTCGCTCTCGAACCCGCTGCGGCTGCGCAAGATCAGCGAGCACCGCTATGCGGTGGCGGGCACGCCGACCGATTGCGTCATCATGGCCGCTCGCTCGATCATGATCGGCGCGCGGCCCGATCTCGTGCTGTCGGGCGTCAATCGCGGCCAGAACGTCGCCGAGGACGTGACCTATTCCGGCACCATCGCCGCGGCGATGGAGGGGACGCTGCTCGGTATCCCCTCGATCGCGGTCAGCCAGGCCTATGGCCCCGCCGGGCGCGACCAGATCCACTGGGACTGCACCGAGCATCATGCGCCCGGCATCATCCGGCGCCTGCTGGAGGAGGGGATTCCCGATGGCATCCTGTTCAACCTCAATTTCCCGAATGTCGCGCCTTCCGAGGTGCAGGGCGTGGCCGTCACCGTGCAGGGCCGGCGCGACCAGGAACTGATGCGGCTGGAGCCGCGCCAGGACGGGCGCGGGAACCCGTATTTCTGGATAGCCTTCTCGCGCGGCAAGAGCGAGCCGGCCAATGGCACCGATCTGCGCGCCCTGTCGGAGAACAGGATCTCGGTGACGCCGCTCGAACTCGACCTGACGCATGAGCCGACGCTGACGCGATTTGCGCGGGTTTTTGCTTGAGCCGATGTCCGCCCTTGTCTCGGCCCTCATCCTGAGGAGCGCTCGCAGAGCGCGTCTCGAAGGGTGCTCCAGTGGATTCGGGAGCATCCTGGAATATCCTTCGAGACGCCGTTGTGCGGCCGCTCAGGATGAGGGCTGAGGGTATCATGACCGTCGAACACCCCACCGAAACCGAAGACGCGCCGGCCAGCGAGGGCGAACGCACGGTCGCGTTCCTGCTGTCGCTGCGAGCGCAGGGCGTGCGCGATCTTACCGTGCTGCGCGCCATGGAGCGCGTCTCGCGCGAACGTTTCGCTCCCTCCCGCTTCGCCGATCTCGCGCGACAGGATGTTTCGGTGCCGCTGCCCTGCGGCCAGACGATGACGGCGCCGCATACCGTGGCCAGCCTGTTGACGGCGCTTGAGATGCAGCCGTCGGCCCGTGTGCTCGAGGTCGGCACCGGCTCCGGCTATGTATCCACCCTGCTCGCGGCCATGGGCGGGGAGGTGGTGTCGCTCGAACGCTACCGCACGCTGGCGCTGGCTGCCCATGAGCGCGTCGCCGGCACCGGCTTCGAGGCAGTCATCGATCTGCGCCATGCCGACGGCTTCCAGCCCGACCGCACGCTGGGGCGGTTCGACCGGGTGCTGGTCAATGGCGTGGCCAATGCGGTGCCCGAAGCCCTGCTCGCGCGGCTTTCGCCCAGCGGGCGGCTCGTCGGCGCGATCCGCGTCGAGGGCGTGGCGCGGCGCGTGGTGGTGACGCGGCTGGCCGATGGCAGCTTCGATCATGCGTTGGGGCCGGTCGTGCGCCTGCCGCCGCTGGCGCCGGGGCTTGCACGGGCGCTCTGAGCCGGGCTTGTTGAGCCGGCTGCGACAAAATCGAAAAAAGGTGAAGGCCGAGTCCGAGGCGAAACGCTTTCGTAACCTGAACGGGACTTTAATGATCCCCATCGAGTTGCGTTGTTCGCGAGTACTCTGTCCATGCGTATTCAAGCCGGATTGATCAATCCCTGCGTCGTCCGCCGTGTGTCGACGGTCTGTCTGCTTGCCCTGAGTGTTGGCGCCTGCTCTTCGGAGACGATGCGCTTCACCGAGGCTCCCTTCGCAAGTCCCTTCAAGACTGCACAGGCGCCGTCGAACGGTCGCGATCCAGTCACGACGGGTTCGATCGCAAGCGCGCCACTGCAGCCGGCCCCGGCTATGAGCAGCGTGCGCTCGCAGCCTCTGCCGCCGCCGCAATCGGCCGTGGCCCTGCGCAGCACGGCGCCGCAGCCGGTCAGCGGCAATGCCGCCGGCTGGTCGGCCCAGGGCGGCACACCGGTCGTCGTTGCCCAGGGCGAGACGCTCGATGTCCTCTCCTCACGCTATGGCGTGCCGCGTTCGGCGCTGATGTCGGCGAATGGTCTCTCCAACACGAACGTTGCTCCCGGCTCGCGTTTGATGATTCCGGTCTACAACGCTTCGGGCTCGGCGCCAGTCGCTCACCAGGTTGCGCAGGCACCAGCCCCCGCGCGCACCGAAACGACCCGCTTCGTCGCCGGACCGGCTGCTGCTTCTGCAACGTCCCGTCCGACTGTGGCTGCAGCCGTGCCCGACGCTCGGGCGAGGGCGCAGGCCGCGGCGGAAGCCAAGGCGAATGCCGCTGCCGATGCCAAGGTGAAGGCTGCGGCCGATGCCCAGGCCATGCGCGACTCGCGGGCAAAATTCGCCGCCGAGGCCAAGGCCAAGGCCGAAGCCCGCAAATCTGCGCCGGTTGCCGCTGCGCCTGCTGCCAAGGCGGTCGTCGCAGAGGCGAAGAAGCCTGTGCCCGCTCCCGTCCCGGAGAAGGCCAAGCCGGTCGTCGTCGCCAGCGCGCCTGCCACCGAACCCAAGGTCAGCGCCATCCCGAAATCCGCTCCGGAGCCCACGCCCGAGCCCAAGACCACCGCCAGCATCCCCAAGCCGGAAGAAGCGTCCGACAAGGCCGACTTCCGCTGGCCGGCTCGCGGCCGCGTCATCGCCGGCTATAGCGGCAAGGGCGGCAATGAGGGCATCAACATCGCCGTGCCGGAAGGCACGCCGGTCAAGGCTGCCGAGGGCGGTACCGTCGCCTATGCCGGCAGCGAGCTGAAGGGCTACGGCAATCTGGTGCTGATCCGTCACCCCAACGGCTATGTCTCGGCCTACGCCCATAATGGCGACCTGAAGGTGAAGCGCGGCGAAACCGTCAAGCGCGGTCAGGTCGTCGCAAGCTCCGGCCAGAGCGGCAACGTCTCCTCGCCGCAGCTGCATTTCGAACTGCGCAAGGGCTCGGCCCCGGTCGATCCGACGCCTTATCTCAACAACTGAGCTTACACTTCGATCGGTATTCGCGAGACCCCGCCGATCGGAACAAGAGCGGGACGGTCCCAGGAAAGAGGCCGTCCCGTTTCGTTTTTATGCGACCTTGGCCATGGCGAAGCTCCGTCATCCCGGACGCAGCAAAGCGGAGATCCGGGATCCATCGTAGAGCGCTGGCGCCCTTCGATGGATCCCGGATCGGCGCCGCTTCGCGGCTTGTCCGGGATGACGGCGCGTATGTGATGAACGAGGCGCTATTCGCCGAGCTTCGTTCCCAGCCGCCCCGCCAGATCCTGGATGTACTGCCAGGCGGTGCGGCCCGAGCGGCTGCCGCGCGTCGTCGACCACTCCAGTGCTTCGCGGCGTAGCTCATCGGGCGCGATCGCCAGTCCGAAATGGCCGACATAGCCGTCGATCATCTCCAGATATTCGTCCTGGCTGCATTTGTGGAAGCCGAGCCAGAGGCCGAAACGGTCCGACAGCGAGACCTTTTCCTCGATCGCCTCGCCGGGGTTGATCGCCGTGGAGCGCTCATTATCCATCATGTCGCGCGGCATCAGGTGGCGGCGATTCGAGGTGGCGTAGAACACGACGTTTTCGGGCCGCCCCTCGACGCCACCATCCAGTGCCGCCTTCAGCGACTTGTAGGAGGTGTCCTCTCCGTCGAAGGAGAGATCGTCGCAGAAGACGATGGCGCGGTGCCGGTCGGGCCGAAGCAGCCCCATCAGCGCGGGCAGGCTTTCGATGTCCTCGCGGTGGATCTCGATCAGCTTCAGCGGCAGGGCTTCGCCTGCCAGTCGCTTGTTGGTGTCGGCGTGTACAGATTTCACCAGCGACGACTTGCCCATGCCGCGCGCGCCCCAGAGCAGGACATTGTTGGCCGGCAGTCCCCGTGCGAAGCGCTCGGTATTCTCGGCCAGCGTGTCGCGCACACGATCGACGCCGCGCAAAAGCGACAGGGCAACGCGATTGACCTTGGCGACAGGCGCGAGCTCAGGCCCGGCCGGCTGCCAGACGAAGGCGTCGGCGATCGTCATATCCACGGGCTTGCGCGGCGGCGGAGCGATGCGCTCCAGCGCAGAGGCGATGCGCAGCAGGGTTTCGAGGGTCTGGTCGGTGGCGATGTCGGTCATCGTGGAGCGCCTTCGAACGGTCGGTCTGGCAACCGTACCCGGCGGTACGGTCAAACGCACCGTTAACTGCACTGTGTTGCAAAGCGCAAGGCCATTGCGCGAATGGCGCCAAGACCATAGGTGAGGGGCGTGGCCGGGCGATCGGCCGCCTCTGATTGATTTACCGGTGTCGCTGGCTATAGTCCGCGCGATTTTCTGGCCTGACGATGCTTATGCCGCGCCCTGCGGCCGGCGGCGTGCTGCGCCGCTGCGATGAAGGAGTTTCTTTCGTGATCACCCCCGCTTTCGCCCAGGCAACCGGAGCCGGTGGCGGCACCGACATGCTGCTCCAGCTGGTGCCGTTCCTGCTGATCTTCGTGATCATGTGGTTCCTGATCATCCGCCCGCAGCAGAAGCGCGCCAAGACGCATCAGGAAATGATCAAGAACGTGCGTCGTGGCGACACGGTGGTCACCGCCGGCGGCATGGTCGCCAAGGTCTCGAAGGTCATCGACGACGGCGAGATCGAAGCCGAGATCGCTGACGGCGTGCGTGTCCGTCTGGTCAAGGGCATGATCCAGGACGTCCGCACCAAGGGCGAGCCGGTCAAGAGCTGAAGCATGATGATTTGGCATGGAAACACAGCCGTCATCCTGGGCGACCGCAGGTCGTCCCGGGATCCATCGAAGGCCTCGACATCGTCCTTTGATGGATCCCGGAGCTGCGCGGCTTCGCCGCTTGTCCAGGATGACGAGGCGTTTCTGACTTAAGTCGTCATGCTCTCGAACGACGCCCGACCCTGTGAGGGGCCGGCGCGCGACAACAAGGCTGTTCACGCAGATGCTTCGTTTCCAGACCCGCAAGGTCATCCTCGTCCTGCTCGTGCTACTCTTCGGCTGCGGTTTCGCTCTGCCGAACCTGTTTTCGCCCGAGACGCGCAAGGCCATCGAGGTGGGCGCCCCATCCTGGATCCCGCGCATCCTGCTGCCGATCCATGCGGTTGTGCTGGGGCTCGACCTGCAGGGTGGCTCGCATGTGCTGCTCGAGATCGACCGAGCGGACCTCGTGCGCAGCCAGGTGACGCAGCTGCGCGACGATCTGCGCCGCATCCTGCGTGACGAGCGCATCGCCTTCCAGGGCGGTATCGGCATGACGGCGCGCGGCGTGCAGGTTCGCGTGCCGGATGCCGCCGACCGGGCGAGGCTGATGCCGAAGCTGCGTGAACTGGCGCAGCCTGTGGGAACGCTCGGCGCCTTCGGGCCGTCGGGCAACAACACGATCGAGATCTCGGAGCAGCCGGACGGGTTGGTCCAGCTCTCGGTCAGCGAGGCCGGCGCCAATGAGCGCGTTCGTCGCGCGGTCGAGCAGGCCATGGAAGTGCTGCGCCGTCGCGTCGACGCGCTGGGCACGACCGAGCCGAACATCCAGCGCCAGGGCCTCGATCGTATTCTGGTTCAGGTGCCGGGCCTGCAGGACCCGCAGCGGCTCAAGGACATTCTGGGCCAGACCGCGAAGCTCCAGTTCCGCATGGTCGCCGACAATCAGGGCGGCGATGTCGACATGCTGCCGTCGCAGGATTCGGGCGGCGCTCTGGTGCCGGTCGAGCGCCGCGTCATCGTCGAGGGCGCTGATCTCGTCGATGCGCAGCCCGCCTTCGATTCGCGCTCCAGCCAGCCGATCGTGAATTTCCGCTTCAACATCCGCGGCGCGCAGCGCTTCGGGCAGGCGACGACGGAAAATCTCGGCCGCCCGCTGGCGATCGTGCTCGACAACAAGGTGATCTCGTCGCCGGTCATCCAGTCGCCGATCACCGGCGGTTCGGGCCAGATCTCGGGCAACTTCACCGTCGAGGCCGTCAACAACCTCGCGATCCTGCTGCGTGCAGGCGCGCTGCCGGCCAAGATGACGATCGTCGAGGAGCGCACGGTCGGCCCCGGCCTCGGCGCGGATTCGATCCAGGCCGGCAAGATGGCGACCCTGATCGCGACCGTGCTCGTCATCCTCTACATGATCCTGACCTATGGCGTGTTCGGCTTCATCGCCTCGATCGCGCTGCTCGTCCATGTCTGCCTGATCTTCGGGTTGATGTCGGTGCTGGGCGCGACGATGACGCTGCCGGGCATTGCGGGCATCGTGCTCACCATCGGTACGGCAGTCGATTCCAACGTGCTGATCTATGAGCGCATGCGCGAGGAGGAGCATCAGGGCCGATCTCTCGTCTCCGCCCTGGAGGCCGGCTTCCAGCGCGCCTTCGCCACGATCATCGATTCCAACGTCACGATGCTGATCGCGGCCGTGGCGCTGTTCTCGCTCGGCTCGGGACCTGTCCGCGGCTTCGCCGTCGTCTTCATCCTCGGCATTCTCACGACCGTGATCACGGCCGTGACGCTGACGCGGATGCTGATCGCGCTGTGGTATCGCTGGGCTCGGCCCAAAGCCCTTCCGTTCTGACGCAAGCAACCCCTTTGAGGAGATAGCGCATGCGTCTGCTTCGCATCGTTCCCGACAATACCACCTTCAAGATCGTCCGTTTCCGCTGGTTCAGCTATCCGTTTTCGGCGGCCTACTCGATCCTGGTGATCACGCTCTTCCTGACGATCGGCCTGAATTTCGGCATCGACTTCAAGGGCGGCACGCTGATCGAGATGCAGGCCAAGGCGGGCCGGCCCGACATCGCTTCCGTGCGCCAGACGGCGCACGGCCTCGGCTTCGGCGAGGCGGAGGTGCAGGAGTTCGGCAGCGGCGGCGAGATTTCGATGCGCTTTGCGCTGCAGCCGGGTGGCGAGGTGGCGCAGCAGCAGGTCGTGGTCAAGGCGCGCGAGGCGTTCGCGTCGGCTTACGATTTCCGCCGGGTCGAGACGGTCGGCCCGCGTGTCTCCGGAGAGCTGGTGCAGGCCGGCGCGCTCGGCGTCGTTCTCGCGATCGTCGGCGTGCTGATCTATCTCTGGTTCCGCTTCGAGATGCCGCTCGCCATCGGCGCGATCCTCGGCACGCTGCACGACATCGTGCTGACGATGGGCTTCTTCCTGATCACGCAGCTCGAATTCAACCTGACCTCGATCGCGGCGATCCTGACCATCGTCGGCTATTCGCTGAACGAGACCGTGGTGGTGTTCGACCGCACGCGCGAATTGCTGCGGCGCTACAAGGCCATGCCGGTGGCCGATCTGCTCGACCTCTCGGTCAACTCGACCCTGTCGCGCACTGCGATCACCTCGACCACGACCGTGCTCGCGCTCATCGCGCTCGTGCTGTTCGGCGGCTCGGCGATCGAGGGCTTCGCGCTTGTCATGCTGTTTGGCGTGGTGGTCTGCACCTATTCGGCGATGTTCATCTCGACGCCTGTGCTGCTCTATCTCGATGTCCGGTCCGGCCGGCTTGATCAGGCCGACGAGAAGGTGCCTGCCGGAGCCAAGGCGAAGGCGGGCTGAGGCAGAAGGCGTCGGTCATGGCGCGCTTCGACGGTTTTCTTCCCGGCCGCCACCAACTCGATGCGTTCGGAGCCGGTGGCTTCCGCTTCGCCGATATGAGCCATCGTGGCTCGGTGCTTGTGACGCCGGCCGGCATTCGTATCTGGCCGGTGACGCGCTTCGCCGACATCACGCCTGAGAGCCTGCAGCCTGTGCTCGACGAGGCTGAGAGTATCGATTTCCTGCTGATCGGGACGGGCAACGACATTGCCTTCATTCCGTCGGTCTTGCGTGACAGGTTCAGGCAGGTCGGGATCACGATCGAAGGCATGGCGACAGGCGCGGCCGCCCGGACCTATAATGTGCTGGTGGGCGAAGACAGGCGAGTCGCGGCGGCGCTGATCGCGGTCGAATAGAGTGCGCTAACTCCGTTCGGCAGGCGTAGCCTTACAGGCCAAGCTCGGCCTACAATGCCCCGGTGAGCGAGGCCGACAGATGACAGGCCAGGGCGGGATGATGCCGCAGACGCAGACCGACGATCGCCGTGACACCGCGCCTGCGGCGCTGCCGGCGGCCTATGCGCATTGCGCTTCGCTGGTGCGCGAACACGATCAGGATCGCTATATCGCCGGTCTCTACGCTCCCGAGGCGCAGCGGCCGTCGCTATTTGCGCTCTATGCCTTCAGCCACGAAATCGCTCGCGTGCGCGCGCTCGTCAGCGAGCCGCTGCCCGGCGAGGTCAGGCTGCAATGGTGGCGCGATCTTCTCGAAGGGGATGCGCAAGGGGAGGTGCAGGCTCATCCTGTCGCGGCAGCCCTTCTCGACAGCATCAAACGCTATCGTCTGCCGGTCGCGCCCCTGACCGCGCTGATCGAGGCGCGCGTCTTCGATCTCTATGACGATCCGATGCCCTCGCTACGCGATCTGGAGGGGTATGCGGGGGAAACGTCGAGCGCGCTGATCCGGCTCGCCTCGATCATCCTGGCCAATGGCCGCGATCCCGGCGGCGCCGCGGCTGCCGGCTATGCCGGCGTCGCCTATGCGCTGAACGGGTTGATGCGGGCCTTTCCCTGGCATGCCGCCGAGGGGCAGGTCTATATTCCCGCCGATATCCTGTCCCGCAACGGTGTCACACGGGATGATATCGTGCGCGGTCGCGGCGGGCCCGGCGTGCTCTATTCGCTGAAGGAACTGCGCGACATCGCCCGCGCGCATCTGGCCAAGCTGCGCGACCTGCGTGAGACCGTGCCTTCGGCCGTCATGCCGGCGTTTTTGCCGGTCGCGCTGGTCGAGCCCTATCTCAAGCGGATGGAGCGCAGCGGCTACGACCCGTACCGCACGATCATCACGCTACCTGCCTGGCAGCGGCAATGGCTGATCTGGCGCGCGTCGCGGGCAGGGCGCTGAATTACCCGTCATTGCGAGCGTAGCGAAGCAATCCAGGAGGACGTAGAGCGAAGCGCTGGATTGCTTCGCTACGCTCGCAATGACGACTACTCCGCCGCCTGAACCGCCGCACCGCCGGCCCAGGCGTCCATCTCCACCTTCGCCCGGGCGGTCAGCGCGTGCTTGCGTGCGACGCTCTTGGCGGGACCCTTCAGCTTCTTGCCGTCGGGGCCGTGCGTTGCCTGGCCCTCGATATGCGGGAACAGGCCGAAATTGATGTTCATCGGCTGGAAGGAGCGCGGCCCCTCGTCGATGGTGACGATGTGGCCGCCGGTGATGTGGTTGACCAGCGCGCCGAGCGCCGTCGTCGCAGGCGGCAGATCGAGTTCGTTGCCGAGGCGCTCGGCAGCGGCCATGCGGCCCGCCAGCAGGCCGATCGCGGCGCTTTCGACATAGCCCTCGCAGCCGGTGATCTGGCCGGCGAAGCGCAGGCGCGGATCGGCCTTCAGCCGCAGCCGCTCGTCGAGCAGCTTGGGCGAGTTGAGATAGGTGTTGCGGTGGATGCCGCCGAGCCTTGCGAATTCGGCGTTCTGGAGGCCCGGGATCATCCGGAAGATCGCGGCCTGCTCGCCATATTTCAGCTTGGTCTGGAAGCCCGTCATGTTGAACAGGGTGCCCAGCGCATTGTCCTGGCGCAGCTGCACCACGGCATAGGCCTTCACCGTCGGGTTGTGCTTGTTGGTCAGCCCGACCGGCTTCATCGGTCCCCAGCGCAGTGTTTCGCGCCCGCGCTCGGCCATGACCTCGATCGGCAGGCAGCCGTCGAAATAGGGCGTGCCCTCCCACTCCTTGAACTCGGTCTTTTCGGCCGCCAGCAGCGCGTCGATGAAGGCCTCGTACTGGTCGCGGTCGAGCGGGCAGTTGATGTAGTCGGCGCCGGTGCCGCCCGGACCCGCCTTGTCATAGCGCGACTGGAACCAGGCCTGATCCATGTCGACCGAATCGAAATGCACGATCGGGGCGATGGCGTCGAAGAAGGCGAGTTCGGTTTCTCCGGTCAGCGACTGGATGCCCTGCGCCAGCGAGGGCGAGGTGAGGGGGCCGGTCGCGATGATGACCTTGTCCCATTCAGCAGGTGGCAGGCCGGCGATCTCGGCCCGGTCTATCGTGACCAGTGGGTGGGCTTCGAGCGCGGCCGTGACGCCTTCCGCAAACCCGTCGCGATCGACGGCCAGCGCGCCGCCGGCCGGGACCTGATGCGCGTCGCCCTTGGCCATGATCAGCGAGTTCAGCCGGCGCATCTCCCAATGCAGCTGGCCGACCGCATTGCTTAGCGAATCGTCGGAGCGGAACGAGTTGGAGCAGACGAGCTCGGCCAGGCTTTGCGTCTTGTGCGCGTCGGTGCCGCGCTGCGGGCGCATTTCGTGGAGCACGACCGGCACGCCGGCCTCTGCGATCTGCCAGGCAGCCTCCGAGCCCGCAAGCCCGCCGCCGATGATGTGAATGGGTTCCATCGCTGGGATGTGTCCGCAGCGGGCCGGAAGGTCAAGGGGAGGACAAAAATTCCGGCCCAAAACGCAAAATGCCCGCTCGAAAGCGGGCATTCGCTCTTCGACCAAAGTTCGCGGGGAGGACGCGAACCCGGGAGAAACTATTCGGAGCCGGTAGAAGGCTCGGATATCAGATGACGGCGTGCGTACGGGCGATGAAGGGGATCTCCGAACGCGACAGGCCCAGATCGTCCAGCTCGCGATCGGTCAGGCGCGAGAGCTCGCGGACGGTCTCACGATAACGCAGGTACGAGCGGATCTTGGCGGCGATCATGGTGACGAACATTGTAATTCTCCTAAGTTCTTTCGGGGGTTAGTCCCGACAGCGATGAATTCGTTGTGCACTGCATATAGGCGAGCCACTCTGCCTCTCACAGAGGCGAGTTATCAGTTCCGTTATGCGTCTTGCGCATAGTCAGTTAAGGGATCGGTCATTTTTATGAGACCTCCCGCGTTTCGTGCTCCCCTGGGTGGCGTTTGCGACTCGAGATCTGCCTATTTCGTAGTCATTCGAGTTTTCGAGCCTTAAGAAATTCCGTCATCGCCTTTGGAATAGGCATGTTGCACCTGCTCAGTCTGCCGATACACGTCAAAGACGGCCCGGCTTGGCCGTGTGGCCTTTTGCCGCCAGCCCCGACACAGGCGGGCTGCGCGGGCTAAAATTCTTCTTCTGCAGGGGCCGACGCGCGTGTGACGCATGGCAACCGGGGCTTGCGGCCCGTTGTCGGGCGCACTGTGCTCGACGAGCTGGAAGCACTGCTCCGTCGCAGCCCAGCCGTATGATTCCGATGCGCTTGCCCTGGTCGCGTAAGCTGCGGCGCCCAAGCGGCTGGATCGTGGTTAACGGGTTTCGCAAGGCCGGCGGTGCGGCTATGCTGTGCCAAAGCGATTGGGGTCATATCGAGCGCTTCC
The DNA here is from genome assembly GCF_900108245.1 of Allobosea lathyri. Taxonomy (GTDB): domain Bacteria; phylum Pseudomonadota; class Alphaproteobacteria; order Rhizobiales; family Beijerinckiaceae; genus Allobosea; species Allobosea lathyri. Next base: position 46,824 of record NZ_FNUY01000015.1, on the reverse strand, counting down.
GGAGACCAGCCGGTATTGGTTGGAAGGGGGAATGGCCTTGCGTTTCATGCCCTGCGCCGCTCGTCGAACCGGAGCTATGCGGCGGCGCGAATTCGTCGCGCTCTTTGGCGGTGCGGCAGCGTGGATGACTCCGGCCCGCGCTCAGCGGCTGGCCATGCCGGTCATTGGCTATCTCGGCTCCGAATCCCCTGAACCCTATGCCAGTCGCCTCAAGGCGTTCCGAGAAGGGCTGGCAGAGACCGGCTATATCGCGGGGCGCAATGTCGCGATCGAGTTTCGCTGGGCGGAAGGTCAATACCGCCAGCTGCCTGCCCTCGCGACAGAACTCGTCAATCGCCAGGTGACCGTGATCGTGGCGCCGGGTGGCGCCGAGGTTGCGCTGGCGGCCAAATCGGCGACCAGGACGATCCCGATCGTCTTTGAGATGGGCGGCGATCCCATTGCGCTGGGCGTGGTCGGCAGCCTGTCCCGGCCGGGCGGCAATCTCACGGGCGTGTCGAGCCTGAGTGTGGAAGCCTCGCTCAAGCGGCTGGAGTTCATGCACGAGCTCTTTCCGGCCAACCGGGTTTTCGCGGTTGCGGCCAACCCGACCAGCCCGACCTCGAATTCCCAACTGGCGAACCTGCATGCGGGAGCCAGCAGCCTCGGACTGCAGCTGCGCATTCTGAACGCCAGCACCGAACAGGAATTCGAAGCCGTGTTCGCGGCTGTCGCCGGGATGCAAGCGGGTGGGCTGGTCTTCACCTCCGATCCCTATTTCGCCTATCGCAGCGGCCAACTGGCCGCGCTCGCAGCCCGCCATGGCGTGCCTGCCATCACCCAATCGCGCGACTTCCCCGTAGCCGGCGGGCTGATGAGCTATGGCGGCGATTTCGACCAGTCGCACCGTCACGCCGGGATGTATGCCGGTCGCATACTCAAGGGCGAGCGGCCTGCCGATCTGGCGGTTCAGCGGGTCACGAAAGTCGAGCTGTTCATCAATCTCAAGGCTGCCAAGGCGCTCGGCATTGCCTTTCCGCCCTCGATTTTGAGCAGTGCCGACGCCGTGATCGAATGACTACTCTCGAATGACCTGACCCGAGCAAGCTGGCTGAGAGGCCGGCGCATGAGCTGACATGGTGACACACTCTCCCGTCGCCCAACGAACCTCGCTGTTCACGAAGTACTTCCTTGCCTTGTTTGCGGCGGTCGTGGTGCCGCTTCTCATCGCGGGCGGGAGCGAGGCGTGGTTCGGATATCACGACCAGCGCGCGAGGCTGAATGATCTTCTGGGGGCGGAAGCCCGCTCGGCGGCATCGAAGATCCAGGACTTCATGGAAGGCATCCGCGACCAGCTCGGCTGGACCGTGCAATTGCCTTGGTCGGACGCTGCCGACGAGCGGCGCCGGCTTGATGCCTTGCGCCTCATGCGTCAGGTCCCTGCCGTGGTGAGCCTCAGCCTGATCGATGCTGCCGGCCGGGAACGGCTGTTCGTCTCGCGTATCGGCCTGAACAGGGTCGAGGGCGGCGATGACCAGTCGGCCAATCCAGCCGTGATCGGCGCCCGCCGCAATCGGGTCTGGTTCGGCCCGGTCACGTTCTATCGCGGGTCGGAGCCCTATATGACCATCGCAGTGGCGGGCAACCGCTCGGCGGTCGGGGTCACGGTCGCGGAGATCAACCTCAAATTCATCTGGGACGTGGTCTCGGCGATCCATGTCGGGAAAACCGGGGAGGCGTTCGTGCTCGACCAGCCGGGACGCCTCGTTGCCCATCCCGATATCAGCCTGGTCTTGCGCGCCGACGAGGCGGCCACCTGGCCGCTCAAGGCCTTGCGGGCGGCCATTCTGGCGCGGCCCGGCCAGGCGGTTGCCGGCGTGGACATTGCGGGGAATACGGTGCTGGCCGCGATGGCGCCGATCCCCGGCGTCGATTGGAGCGTTATCGTCAAGCAGCCCGTGGCCGAGGCGTTCGGGCCGATCCATGCCGCGCTCTGGCGTACCGGCGCGTTGCTCATCGGCGGCGCGGCGCTGGCGGCGCTGCTCGCCTACTGGCTGACCCAGCGCATGATCGGGCCGATACGCCTGCTGGAGGACGGTGTCGCCCGGATCGGCGCGGGCCAGTTCGACCACCGGATCGATCTTGCGACGGGCGATGAATTCGAGCGGGTCGCGACCCGCTTCAACGAGATGGCCGGCGAATTGGCCGTCTCGCAGGAGCACGCGGAGCGCATCAGCCGGCTCAGGCGCTTTCTGGCGCCGCAGGTGGCCGAGCTGGTCGACCGTACCGGCGATGACAGCGTGCTCGAGGGGCGGCGCGTCGAAGTCGTCGTGGTGTTCTGCGATCTGCGCGGGTTCACCGCCTTCTCGGCCCGGGAAGAGCCCGAAACCATCATGGGTGTGCTCGGCGAATATTACGACGCCCTTCAAAGGGTGATCGGCGCGCATGAGGCCACGCTGACCAGCTTCTCCGGGGATGGGGTGATGGTGCTGGTCAATGCGCCGGTATCCTGCCCGGACCCGGCCCTGCGCGCGGTCAGGATGGCCAGCGACATGCAAACCAGCGTGCAGACGCTGCTGGTCGGCTGGCGGGCGCTGGACCACCGGCTCGGCTTTGGCGTCGGCCTCGCCATGGGGCCGGCGACCGTCGGGCGGATCGGCTCGGAGGGGCGGCTCGACTACACCGCCATCGGCAATGTTGTGAACCTCGCCTCGCGCCTGTGTTCGAGCGCCGAGGATTCCGAAATCCTGATCGACCGCGTTGCGGCTCAGGCTATCGGTTCGCGCGTGCCGCTTGTCGAACTGGACCCACGCAGCCTGAAGGGTTTCGACCAGCCCGTGCCCGTCTTCGCCGCGATCATCGGCGCCGGGCAATAGATCAGGCGATCCGGGCGGCCGCCTTCGCCCAGACCTCGTCCGTCTCCTCGATGCCGAAGCGCTCCAACAGCACGGCCCGCAGCGCGGCGTCATCCGCGATATCCTGAACCAGCGAGGCCTCGCCCAGCCTGTGCTCGGTCAGGCGGCGGTTCAGCAGGGCGAGCCGTCCCCTGGGCAGGATGCGGGCGACGCGCAGCGTGGTGGTGAAGGCAGAGGCCGGGTGCGTCGCGACATAGTGGTTGGAGACCGCTTCGTCGACCGGCCATGTCGGGCGCAGCGTGAAGCGGTAGAGCAGGCGCCAGTCGCCGGCGACCTGCGCGCGCAGCCACCAGTCTTCGCCGGTGCGGTCGAGGCGATAGGGCTCGTGCGGCGTCTGCTGATCGAGGCCGGGCACGAGCCGCATCGGGCCCGTCAGCGTCATGCCGCCGAAGCCGACATCGGCGATCAGATCCTCGCCTTCGCAGGTTAGGTGCAGCAATTTATGGGTCTGTGCGGTCTGCATGTCCTCGGGCTGGCCCATCAGCACGCGCGCGAACAGCGGCACCACCGCGAAACCGAACGCCTCCAGCACCGCCCTGAACAGGGTGTTGTGCTCGAAGCAGTAGCCGCCGCGCTTCGAGCGGACGAGCTTTGCGACGACGCTGGCGAGGTCGATCCTGACGGGCAGGCCGGCGAGCGGGTTCAGGTTCTCGAAGGGGATGGCCTGGGGGTGCAGCAGATGCAGCCGGTCCAGCGCCGCGCGCGTCGGCGCGACCGGGCCGTCATAGCCGATGCGGGCGAGATAGGCGGCGAGATCGGAGGGGGAGAGTGTCGGCGAGGTCATGCTGTCTTATCTCGCAGAAGCCGCGCGCCGTCATCCCGGCGCGGGCTGATATAGTCCGCGGGCGATCTCGCTTTCGACGCGCGCCTGCGCCCGCTCGATCGCCTCGTCGGGGTCGAGGCCGTCGCGGCGGTTTTCCAGCGCGTAGCGGAACAGGCGGTGCTCTTCCTCCGGCAGCGCCTGCATGAAGGCATAGAGGCAGGTCGCGTCGCTGCGCTGGCAGCTTCTGGCGCGCCGGCAGGGCTTGTTCGCGCAATCGCGCCAGACCTCGAGCACATCGCCCATGCGATGCAGGACGACGGGCCGCAATGCCTGCATGCGGTGGAATTTGGCGATATGTTCGGCGCTGAAGGCTGATGTCTCGCGCGTGGCCATGGCGGGCTCCTCTAGCGGGGCGCGCAGCCCGCCTAGCTCGGGAAAAGCGGGCGCGCAGAAAGATCCGCCCACGCTGGCGCGCGGCGGGGGTGACAGGGGCTGGCGGAGCGCCGCGAGGCGCGAGAATGATCCGCGTTCCGAAAGGCCCGGACGCGGCGCGGCGGGATTGAGCCACCCGTCGCACGCCCCGTGGCGCTCCGCCTTCGGCGATTTTTGACCTCGGGCCGCGCTTATCGGGCAGGGCGGTTCAGGAGAGGCGGGTTCGGACACCCCTTTCCCTCACGGGAGAGAAGCGTCGTCGCCACGCCATTCCATCGCCGCCACGCCTTCCAGCGAGCTCCTCGCACAGGGGCCGTAGTACCCCCAGGGCGGTGCCCCGAAGCCTCCCGAGTCTGGCTTGTAAGACCAGCCGCAGGCGCCGACCCTCACCCAACCTCCAGCATACCTCCGGACGGCCGCCCCGTTTGGGTGATGGGCGAGGGCAGGATAGGGCGGGTGATGGGGGGCGGGGATAAGTTTCCTGTGTCCGGTCGAGGCGCCGGCAACGCGGGGAACCCTCTCCTGTAAGGAGAGGGCAGGGTGAGGTGTCGGCCCTTTGACGCCGTGTCCGTGACCTGACAGCAGCGGCCATTGGGGCTTCGCCTCACTGGTCCAGCGGCCGACACCTCACCCCTGCCCGCGCCTCGCCGTCATGGTCGCCCTTGTGGCGACCATCCACGTCTTGCGCGGGAACGATTGGCGGCAGTCTTCGTCACTGGCTGGCCGTCTTCCATCAGCGTCGCAAGACGTGGATGGTCGGGACAAGCCCGACCATGACGGGGAGGGAAGGGCCCGCCCTCATGGGGAACCTCTGCGCGGGAAACCCGTAGTTCCTGTTCGTGCCCGGATGCCGGGCTGCTCCGGACGGACAGGGAGAGGATGATGAAACTGCGCAAACTCGCGATTGCTGATGCGTCGATGGAACGCTCGCCCGGGCAGGAGGGCGAGATTTTCACCGGAAACCTCGTCGACGAGCGGCATGGCGGGCCGGTCACCATCGGCTATGGGCGCTGGGGCGCCGGATCGAGCCTGAGCGAGACGATGGCGGTCGACGACATCATGATCGTGCTGAAAGGCCGGCTCTCCGTCACGACGGAGGACGGGACGGTGACCGCCGGCCCCGGCGAGATCGTCTATATGCCCAAGGGCGAAAAGGTGACGATCCGCGCGCATGAGGAGGACGCGGTGACCGCCTATGTCACCTATCCGCATTGGCGCGAGGCGCAGGGCTAGGCGGGGGAGCCGCGGCGCTCGTCCTTCTCCGGAGGGAGAAGGTGGTCCGGAGGGCTGGAGGAGGGAGCCGCTGGGCCGGGGCGTAACCCCTGCCCGCAGGCGCCGACCCTCACTCACCCAACCTCTAGTATACATTCGGACGGCCGCCCCGTTTGGGTGTGGGCGAGGGCAGGATAAGGCGGATGATGGGGGGCGGGATAAATCATTATCTTGGCCAAACGCGGCCGAGACGCCCGCGCCGTTGACGCAACAATTATGTTGTGTTCTAGTGAGGGCACGATGCTGAATATGATTCTTAATGAGCGGGAACTTCGGGAGGCGCGTGCACAAATTTCAGCGCTCGATGCGGCGTTGTCGTCGGCACGCGCATTGGAGCCTATGATCGCGGGTCTGCCGCCTGAGGTTGCCGCCCAGGTAATGCGAGCGATGAAGGTTGAGCGTTCAGAGCTCTCTTCATTGGTCTCTGCGTATGAATCTGCGAGGGATAGAGGCGATCATGATGCCCTTCGACAACGGGCAGGCGCCGACCCTGGGTTGACGTTAATAGTTGCCAGGATAGCGAAGAGCCTCTCTCAAAAGGAGCTTGCCTGGAGGCTTGGTCTAAAAGAGCAGCAAATTCAAAGGTACGAGGCGGATAGATATAGCAATATTAGTTTGAAGAATTATACTAAGATTGCGATTTTACTTGGGGTCAATCTTCGTGCTGAAATCTTGGATTTAAAAGAATTTCGTGGGATAGAGTGCTTAATAGAGAATGTTTCCAAATCTGACATTAAAAAAGTATTAAAGCATGGGCGAGATAATGGCTGGTTCTCTAACGAGGCCGATGAGTCAGAACTAAAAAGGTTTATTGCTGACAATAAAATTGCTTTTGGAAGCCCTTCTTTGCTTCGCACGGGTCTTAACGTAAGAGATCACAGCGATGATATTTTACTTCACGCTTGGCGTGCGCGGGTTTCCAAAAGGGCTCGTGAGATTATTGCAGATATTAAGCCGCAGTATAATCCTCTCGCCCTTACGTGGGTGCCGGACTTAGTGCGCTTGAGCGTTTACGATGATGGCCCTAAACGCGCTCGCGAGATGATGCTTGAGCACGGCATCATACTCATTGTCGAGCCGCAAATTCCGGGACTTATGATCGACGGGGCGGCCTTCCTTGAGGGGGAAATTCCCGTGATAGGTATGACAATACGGAAGGATTCGGTCGACAACTTTTGGTTTACGCTCCTGCATGAGATAGCTCACGCTACCCTTCATTATCGTACTGGTCTTCGCATTGGCTTTTTTGATCAGGCGGAAGCCGAGGCGGTTGACGAACAAGAAGCAGAGGCCAATTCATTTGCGTCAAATGTTTTAATCCCTGAGGAGCGCTGGCGTCGTTCTGCTGCGCGTATTGCTAAATCGCCTTCTGTGGTTGAACGATTTGCGAACGAATTAGGAATTCATCCGTCGATCGTTTTCGGAAGAATAAGAAAAGAAAGAGATGATTATTCGATATTTTCACAAAATATCGGAATTAATAAAGTCCGTAATGCAATAATTGGCAGTTTCTAGGAGGGTTTTCATGCTTCCGTATTGTCCTGGCTTACGTTTTAAGAAGGGTGAGTACTCGGCTGTTGCAAACCTGATGCCGGACATCCAGAAGTTCGTCGAGCCACGGTTCGTTATTCCGCCGCCAAAGGAATATGATCACGAACTGGAGCGCGTTCCGACTATCGATGAAATCGCATATATGACGGGTGAGCGTATTGGCAAGAACTGGCCCGTTCGGCGTGCTTTTTTGGATGCCAATTTTATTGCAAATCAACTCGATGATGATGGATTAAGGAAGATTTTTAGGATCGCTCAAGGGCGAAACCCACAAATTGTACCGGTCGCGCGGTTGGCAGATCTTAGAAGCCCGTTGTATAAAGAGTTTATGTGTCGCTCGGCCTTAAAAATCGCTGTTTTGGTTACGTATGAAGAGGTCGATGTAGACGCCATTCGTGAAGCGCTGGCGATGGCAAGGGTTGCCGCAGAGGAGTGTGTTCTCTTCATAGATTTTTCGGGCGCGCCCCTTGATCCCGAGATCGCTGCCGGATCAATCGCCGGAATCTTCGATCTTGCCGACCAAGTCGGTCGTTGGCAGAAGATCATTTTCCAAGCGTCAAACTTCCCTTCCAAGAATCCGGCTGTTCATGGTGGAGATGAACTGATCAGCCGGGACGAGTGGAGTGTTTTTCACGCCGCCCTCGATGAATGTGACGTTTCGCCGGATCGGATAGGCTATGGAGATTTCGGCGCCGATTGCAGCGGTATGGTCTTTCCCAAGGGTAAGGGTGGCGGTCGTGCAATTCGGCATATTCGTTATACGACTCCGACACACACTTTGGTTGTTCGAGCCGATAGCGAAGGCAAAGACGATGTCCTTATGCAGGACGTCTGTCAGAGAATTATCGATAGCGGGCAGTTTGCGGGGCAGGCGTTCTCACGAGCAGATCATCAAATTTATCGTGTGGCGCAACGCTTGGATGGTCCAGGCAACGCGACCATGTGGCGTGAGTGGAACATGATACATCACATGACCCGGGTTGTCCGAGACCTGGGTGTGATGGCGGGAGTCAGCTTCTCGGATGGCCCAACAACTGTCGCAGCAGAGCAATTTGCTTTATTTGAGGAGGATCAGGACGCTTAACGTTCGTGAAAGAGCGAGCATGAGTCGTGTCCGCATCCGCGCAGTAATCAGGGATACGCCTGACAGAAGGCCAGCTAATGATGGTCAACCAGTTGCGATTGCAATGCTGCGCTCCGTGACATGCCGCTGACGTTTCACTCCGCCGCCTGCCGCACCGCCCCCTTCGCCTTCTTGATCGGCCGCCGCTCCAGCACGTCCTTGAGGAACCGCGCGGTGTGGCCTTTGCCGATCCGGACGATGTCCTCCGGCGTGCCCTGGGCCACGACCTGGCCGCCGCCGTCGCCGCCTTCGGGGCCCATGTCGATGACCCAGTCGGCCGTCTTCACCACTTCGAGATTGTGCTCGATCACCACGACCGAATTGCCCTGGTCGACCAGCTCGTGCAGCACTTCCATGAGCTTGGCGACGTCGTGGAAATGCAGGCCGGTGGTGGGCTCGTCGAGGATATAGAGCGTGCGGCCGGTGGCGCGCTTGGAGAGTTCCTTGGAGAGCTTTACGCGTTGGGCCTCGCCGCCTGACAATGTCGTGGCTTGCTGGCCGACCTTGACATAGTCGAGCCCGACGCGATGCAGCGTCTCCATCTTGTCGCGGATCGAGGGCACGGCCTTGAACAGGATCTTGGCCTCCTCGACCGACATGTCCAGCACATCGGCGATCGACTTGTCGCGATATTTGACCTCGAGGGTTTCGCGATCATAGCGCTTGCCCTTGCAGACGTCGCAGGTGACGTAGACATCCGGCAGGAAGTGCATCTCGATCTTGATGACGCCGTCGCCCTGGCAGGCCTCGCAGCGGCCTCCCTTTACGTTGAAGCTGAACCTGCCGGCCTGATAGCCGCGCGCCTTTGCCTCGGGCAGGCCGGCGAACCATTCGCGGATCGGCGTGAAGGCGCCGGTATAGGTCGCGGGGTTGGAGCGCGGGGTGCGGCCGATCGGCGACTGGTCGATGTCGATGACCTTGTCGAGCAGTTCCATGCCCTCGATGCGATCATGCGGGGCCGGGTGTTCGATCGAGCCGTTGAGCTTGCGCGCCACCGCCTTGTAGAGCGTGTCGATCACCAGCGTCGACTTGCCGCCGCCCGACACGCCGGTGATGCAGGTGAAGAGCCCCAGCGGGATGTCGACCGTGACATCCTTGAGGTTGTTGCCGCGCGCGCCGACGATCCTGAGCGAGCGGCCCTTGGTCGCCTTGCGGCGCTTGTCGGGCACCGCGACGCTCATCTCGCCGGTGAGATATTTGCCGGTCAGGGAGTTGGGATCGTCGAGGATGTCCTGCGGCGTGCCCTTGGCGACGATCTCGCCGCCATGGATGCCGGCGCCAGGGCCGACATCGACGACATAATCGGCAGTCAGGATCGCGTCCTCGTCATGCTCGACGACGATGACGGTGTTGCCGAGGTCGCGCAGGCGGCGCAGCGTGCCGAGCAGGCGCTCGTTGTCGCGCTGGTGCAGGCCGATCGAGGGCTCGTCCAGCACATAGAGCACGCCGGTGAGCCCCGAGCCGATCTGTGATGCCAGCCGGATGCGCTGGCTCTCGCCGCCCGAAAGCGTGCGCGAGCCGCGCGCCAGCGTGAGATATTCGAGGCCGACATCGAGCAGGAAGGTCAGCCGGTCGCGGATTTCCTTGAGGATGCGCGGGGCGATCTCGTTCTGCTTCTTCGACAGGCGGCCGGGCAGGGCGGTGACCCAGGCCAGCGCATCCTTGACCGAGAGCTTCGAGACCTCGCCGATATGCGCGCCGGCGATCTTCACCGCCAGCGCCTCGGGCTTGAGGCGATAGCCGTCGCAGGCCTTGCACGGCGTCTCGGACATGAAGCGGCCGATCTCCTCGCGGGCCCAGTCCGATTCCGTCTCCTTCCAGCGCCGCTCCATATTGGTGATGACGCCCTCGAAGGGCTTCCTCACCTCATAGGCGCGCAGGCCGTCATTATAGGCCATCTTCACGGGTTCGGTGCCGGTGCCGAACAGGATGGCGATACGGGCATTGTCGGGCAGTTCCGACCAGGGCTTGGTCATCGAGAAGCCGAAATGCCTGGCGAGCGATTCCAGCGTCTGGCCGTAATAGGGCGAGGTCGACTTGGCCCAGGGGGCGATCGCGCCTTTCTTCAGAGTGAGCGCGCTGTCGGGTACGATCATGTCGGGATCGATGCGCATCTCATGGCCGAGACCGTCGCAGGTCGGGCAGGCGCCGAAGGGGTTGTTGAAGGAGAACAGGCGCGGCTCGATCTCGGGGATGGTGAAGCCTGAGACCGGGCAGGCGAATTTCGAGGAGAAGGTGACGCGCCTGGCGTCGCCATTCTCTTCCTTCTCGTCGGCATATTCGAAGACGGCGATGCCGTCGGCCAGTTCCAGCGCCTGCTCCAGCGAATCCGCCAGCCGCGCGCCGAGATCGGGCCTGATCACGATGCGATCGACGACGACGTCGATGTCGTGCTTGAACTTCTTGTCGAGGGTCGGGGCATCGGGGATTTCGTAGAACTCGCCATTGACCTTGACGCGCTGGAAGCCGCGCTTCAGCCAGTCGGCCATCTCCTTGCGGAACTCGCCCTTGCGGCCGCGCACGACCGGCGCCAGCAGATAGCCGCGCGTCTTTTCCGGCAGCTCGATGAGCCGGTCGACCATCTGGCTGACGGTCTGGCTCTCGATCGGCAGGCCTGTGGCGGGCGAATAGGGCACGCCGGCGCGGGCCCAGAGCAGGCGCATATAGTCGTGAATCTCGGTGACCGTGCCGACCGTCGAGCGCGGATTCTTCGAGGTCGTCTTCTGCTCGATCGAGATCGCCGGCGAGAGCCCGTCGATCTGGTCGACATCGGGCTTCTGCATCATTTCGAGGAACTGGCGCGCATAGGCCGAGAGGCTCTCGACATAGCGGCGCTGGCCCTCGGCATAGATCGTGTCGAAGGCCAGCGAGGATTTGCCCGAGCCCGACAGGCCGGTGAAGACCACGAGCTTGTCGCGGGGAATGGCGAGGTCGATGTTCTTGAGATTGTGCTCGCGGGCACCGCGCACGGAAATCACGCGTGCGTTCGGGTCGACCGCGCGGTTGCGGTCGAACATGTCCTCCAGCGTGGCGGCCTGGTCGGCGAGCGAGGCCTTGCCACTCATGGAAGCCTTGCCAGTCACAGCGCTCTTGCCAATCACAGAGGTCTTGCCAATCACAGAGGTCTTGCCAGCTTCGGAGGTCTTGCGAGCCATCGGGGCGTTCCTCGATCCCAGCCGGAGATGAGATCGGTTGAAAAGTTCGAGCCTGACATCCACCGAAAGCCGCTTCGCGCGTCTCGGCATCAGGCTCGGTCGGGTGAAGGCGTAGAGATAGGGCAAAAGACCGGCCATGCCAGCCCATCGGCCGGTCTGGCCGGCATGATTATCATGCGTGGGGCGCCAGCGGTGAATTCTCCTGACAGGAGGTGTCAGGACGCAGCATGCCTTCTCCCGCCGTCGGGATCGCAGGCCAGGTTCGGCATGCCCGGCCTCGGCAGGCTGCCGGCGTGGAGACCGACGCGACATGCGATTGGCGGGCATGATTCCGCCAAGGATCAATTCGCCGTGCAAGGCGTTATGCGCGCAGGGTTTGGCGATTATGGTGGCCTCGTATGGTGTCCTCGTAAGGCGTCCTGGCTTGCCGATATCGTCACCGACCAAGGGGAGCGTTCCAATGACCGTGACAGTTGCACTGCGCCCCGCCGGCGCTGTGGCGCTTGCCGGCTTGCTGGGCATTCTGGCGTCTCCCGCCAGCGCCTGCGACCTGAAGCGCCCGCTCAAGATCGCGGGGCTCGACTATGATTCCGCCGCCTTCCATGCGGCGGTCGCGCAGACCATCGTGGAACGCGGCTTCGGTTGTCAGGTCGAGCGCGTTCCAGGCGCGATCGCGCCGCTGGTGAACGGGCTGGCGCGCGGCGATGTCGACATCGTCATGGAGATCTGGCTGGCCAATCCGGTCGAGGCCTGGAGCAAGGCGGAGGCGGCCGGGAAGGTGACGCCGCTGGGCACGACGTTCCCCGACGCCAATGAGGGCTGGTACGTGCCGCGCTACCTCGTCGAGGGCGCCGACGCCAAGGCCGCGGATTTGAAATCCGTCACCGATCTGAAGCGCTACAAGGCGCTGTTTACCGATCAGGAAGAGCCCAACAAGGGGCGGTTCTACAATTGCGTCGCCGGCTGGGTCTGCGAAGGCATCAACACCAAGAAGCTCGGCGTCTACGGGCTGGCTGACGATTTCACCAATACGCGCGGCGGTTCCGGCGAGGCGCTCGTCGCGGCTGTCGAGTCGGCGCTGAAGCGCAAGCGGCCGGTGGTGTTCTACTATTGGAGCCCGAGTTGGCTGGTCGGGGCCTATGATCTCGTCAAGCTGCAGGAGCCGGCCTTCGATCCGGCGATCTGGGCCGATCTCAAGGCCAGCGACGCGCCGAAACAAGCCACCGCATACCCTGTCAGCCGCGTCGTAATCGGCGCCAATCTCGCCTTCACGCAGGAGTCGCCGCAACTCGCTGCCTTCTTCAAGAGCTATGGGCTGACGAGCGCCCTGACCTCGCAGATGCTGGCGGAGGCGCGCACCAACGGCATCACGCCGGAAGAACAGGCCAAGCGGTTCCTGAAGGCCCGGCCGGATGACTGGAAGGGTTGGGTCCCCGCCGACATCGCCGCAAAGGTTCAGGCCGGTCTGTGAGCGGACCGCAGGCGTTGCTACCCGATCTCGGCAAGAGCCTGCAGGGCGCGGTCAACCGTCTCGTCGATGCGCTGGTCGTCGGTCTCGGCGATCATCTCGACAGCTTCGCCAGTGCATTGACGGCACCGGCGCGGCTCGTCGAAGCCGCGCTGATGCGTGTGCCGCCGGAGGCGGGCATCCTGATCGTCGCCATCGCCGCCTGGTTTGCATCGCGCAGGCTGTCTTTCGTGCTGGCGATGGCCGGGCTGGCGCTGGCGTTGGCCTTGCTGGGGGTCTGGCAGGCGGCGATGCAGTCCTTGTCGCTGATCGCGGTTGCGGTGGTGATGATCGTCGTGATCGGGCTGCCGCTCGGCATTGCCTCGGCCAGGCTGCCGCGCCTGTCACGCCTGACGACGCCGCTTTACGATCTGATGCAGACGGTTCCGAGCTTCGTCTACCTGATCCCGGTCGCGATGGTGCTCGGGCTTGGCCGGGCGCCTGCGCTCGTCGCCACGCTGATCTATGCGCTCCCGCCCTTCGCGCGGCTGACGGAGCTGGGCTTGCGCGAGGTCGAGCTCGGCCCGGTCGAGGCGGCCCGTGCGCTTGGCCTGTCCAGCCGCCAGACCCTGCGGCTGGTCGAGCTGCCGCTGGCGCGACCGATGATCCTGCAGGGGCTCAACCAGTCGATCATGATGGCGCTGGCGATGGTGGTGGTCGCTTCGATGATCGGGGCGAAGGGCCTGGGTGAAATCGTCCTGCTCGGCCTGCAGCGGGCCGATCCCGGTCTTGGTTTCGTCGGCGGGCTGGCGATCGTGCTGCTGGCGGTGCTGCTGGACAGGCTGGCCCAGGCAGGCTTTCGGGCGGGGCCGCCGAGGACATGAAGACCGGGCATGAAGACCGGGCATGAAGACCGGGCATGAAGACACCTGTGGGTCCGGGTCCGGAAATGGTCAGGGAAGTTGGCTCGACAGCGCCTCGCCTGCGAATTATCTATAAAATATGGCGAAGAGCACAGACGACACCATCGCGGTCCGGATCTGCAAGATCCTGGCAGAGCGGATCATAGCCGGCGCGATCGAGCCCGGCGCGCGGCTGCGGCAGGACCATATCGCCGAGGAGTTCGCCACCAGCCATGTGCCGGTGCGCGAGGCGTTCCGCCGTCTCGAGGCTCAGGGTTTGGCGATCAGCGAGCCGCGCCGAGGCGTGCGGGTCGCGGCTTTCGATCTCAGCGAGGTGAGGGAGGTCGCGGAGATGCGGGCGGCTTTGGAGGTATTGGCACTTCGCCACGCTGCGCCGCATCTGACATCCGCCATTCTCGACCAGGCCGAGGATGCGTCCCGGGCTTGTGACGGATCCAGCGATGTCCGGTCCTGGGAAGAGGCCAATCGCGGCTTCCACCGCCTCATCGTGACGCCATGCGGCATGCCGCGACTGCTCAGCGCCATCGACGATCTGCACGCGGCCAGCGCGCGCTTTCTGTTCTCCGCCTGGCGCTCGGAATGGGAAACGCGGACGGACCATGACCACCGCGCGATCCTGACCGCGCTGCGGCAGGGGCAGCTCGAAACCGCGGTCTCCACGCTGGCCCGGCATGTCCGCTGGATTGGCGAGCGGCCGGTGCGGACGGCATCGGGCGCTATGCGCGATGCCTTCGCGATCGTGGGTTAGCCGGGCCGAGCCATCGATCGGAGCTGCTCTCGAGCAGACTTGCTATCGATCAGACTTGCCATCGCCGCGGAATCGTGGACTCAATAATAGATCGGCGATCTAAATTATCTATAATTTGATCGTGGCCCTGCAGGAGTTCCCCATGACGGATATCGCGCTTCACCCCACCTTCAGCCCCCTGCATCCGCAGAGCCGTTCGCTGCGCTGGCAGATCGCGGCAGTTCTCGTCGGCAGCGTGTTGCTGGCGCTGTCGTCCCATATCAAGGTGCCGATGCTGCCGGTTCCGATGACGATGCAGACTTTTGCCGTGACCCTGGTCGGCGCGCTCTATGGCTGGCGGCTCGGCGCCATCACGATCCTCGCCTGGCTGCTTCAGGGCGCGATGGGCCTGCCCGTGCTGGCGGGCGGCACTGGTGGAATCGCCTATTTTGCCGGTCCGACCGGCGGTTACCTGCTTGCCTTCCCCTTCGCCGGGGCTCTCACCGGCTGGCTTGCCGAGCGCGGCTGGAACGGCCATCGGGTCGGCTTCGCCTTCATCGCCATGCTGCTGGGCAATGCGCTTTGCCTCGCGCTCGGCGCGGGCTGGCTCAGCCTGATCGTCGGGGCGGAGAAGGCGATCGCGGTTGGCGTGCTGCCATTCCTGCTCGGCGCGATCGTCAAATCGGCGCTCGGGGCCGCGACGCTCACGCTCTGGGCGCGCGGTCGGGCGAGCTCCGAGGGCTAAAGTTTTATCGAACCCGCCTCATCCCGGCTGGAGCGCCGGGATGAGGCGGGGCATTGGATCGCGGCAACGATCATGCCGCGAAGCGAATCATATTTCCGGGGACAACCTTGCTGAAGCCTCTTGAACAAAGCAAGAACATCATTGATAGTGGCGTTACGGATCGGTAGGGTCCGGCTCCGGTTTCAAGCCGGTTTCGATGTGCGCAGGAAATGGAGCCTCTCATGGCTGGTAGCGTCAACAAGGTCATTCTGGTCGGCAATCTCGGCCGCGATCCCGAGGTACGGCGTCTCGGTAGCGGCGAGCCGGTCGTCAATCTGCGCATCGCCACCTCCGAAACCTGGCGCGACAAGCAGTCGGGCGAGAAGAAGGAGCGCACCGAGTGGCATTCGGTGGTGATCTTCAACGAGAACCTCGCCAAGGTCGCCGAGCAATATCTGAAGAAGGGCTCGAAGATTTATATCGAGGGCCAGCTCCAGACACGGAAATGGCAGGATCAGTCCGGCGTGGAGAAATACACGACCGAGATCGTGCTGCAGCGTTTCCGTGGTGAACTGACTATTCTCGACAGCCGCGGGCAGGGCGGTTCCGACGAATATGGCGAGGGCGGCGGCGCCATGGAGGATCGCTCAGGCGGCAGCTCCTTCGGCCGGCAGAGCCCGATGGGTGGTGGCGGCGGTTCGCGCCAGCCGCAGCCGGCCATGTCGAGCGGCGGCGGCCGGTCGTCCTCGACCCATCTCGACGACGACATTCCGTTCTAGAGCGTCTGATTTCACTCTGAAACACACCGTCATCCCGGGCTTGCCCCGGGATCCATCGTAAGGCGCCGGAGCTCTACGATGGATCCCGGAGCTCCGCTGCGCTGCGTCCGGGATGGCTGCGTCCGGGATGACGGTGCCTTTCCCCGACATGGCTGCGCATTTCAAACCCCGCTCACCCCGCTGCCGCGCGTTCCAGCGCGGCGATGTCGATCTTGGTCATCTGCATCATCGCCTGCATGACGCGGCCGGCCTTGGCAGGGTCAGGATCCATATTGAGCTCCAGCAGCCGGTCCGGCGTGACCTGCCAGGACAGGCCGTATTTGTCCTTGAGCCAGCCGCATTGGCTGGTTTGACTGCCTTCGCTGAGCTTCTCCCAGAAATAGTCGACCTCCTCTTGCGAACCGCAGTGGATGAGGAGCGAGATGGCTTCGGTGAACTTGAAATGCGGTCCGCCATTCATGGCGGTGATCTGTAGGCCTTCCAGCTCGAAGGACGCGCATAGCACGCTGCCCTTGGGGCCGGGCCCGGCATCGCCGCAGCGCATGACCGGGCCGGGCTTGGCGGTCTTGAAAACCGAAAGGTAGAAGGCGATCGCTTCTTCCGCCTGGTTGTCGAACCACAGGAACGGCGTGATCTTCTGGACGTGCATGATTGTCCTCCTTGCCGGGCTGGTGAATGGCGCGTCGGTTGCGGTGCTATATATAACCGAATGGTTATGTATTGTGCCGGCCCTGTCAAGCACTGAGGGGCAGGGGCGGAGCCATGCGGCCCGGGCAGGCCTGCCCGCCTGCCAGGCGTCCTTGCTCCAGCCACGCTTCTTGGCGAAGGTTGCGTCATGAGCATCGTCGATCCCAACGTCTCCGCCCTGTCTGTCTGGCTCGCGCTGGAAAGCCCCACTCACCATCTTCCCGGCGTGAACGGGATGATGGATCTCGTCACCAAGGAGGTCGAAGGCCTGCCGATCGCGGTCGAGCGCCTGCCGGGGCGCGACGGTTTGGGCGACAGCCTGATCCTGCGGGCCGGGCTCGACAATGGCGAGCCTGCGGTCGCGGTGATGTCGCATCTCGACACTGTGCACCCCGTCGGCACCAGCGCCAAGGATTTGCCGGTGCGCATCGAGGGCGACCGGCTCTATGGCCCGGGCGTCTACGACATGAAGGGCGGGGCCTGGCTGGCGCTGCAGGCCTTCAAACAGGTCGCCAAGGCCGGTTCGGCCAAGCGGCCGATGGTGTTCCTGTTCACGCCGGATGAAGAGATCGGCTCGCCGACCACACGCGGCGTGATCGAGGATATCGGCCGCGCTTCCGTTGCAGTGCTGGTCACGGAGCCGGCGCGCGAGGGCGGCAAGATCGTGACCGCGCGCAAGGGTGTCGGGCGTTTCGAGGTCAAGCTCGAGGGGCGGCCAGCCCATTCGGGCTCTCGCCATGCCGATGGGCGCAGTGCCATCCGCGAGGCGGCGCACCAGATCCTCGCGATCGAGGCAATGACCGATTATGCGCGTGGCATCACCACCAGCGTGGCGCTGGTCGGGGGCGGGACCGCCGCCAATGTCATTCCTCAGCATGCCTGGTTCAGCGTCGATTGCCGTGTCACCAGCCTGGTCGATGGGCAGATGATGGAGAGCCGCATTCTCGGCCTGAAGCCGCATGATCCCGATGTCACGATCAAGATCAGCGGCGGGATGAACCGGCCGCCCTACGAGAAATCCATGGCGGTTGCCGGGCTGTTCGAGACAGCGCGCGCGATCGCGGCGGGTATCGGTTTCGATCTGCAGGATTGCCCGATGACCGGCGGTGGCTCGGACGGGAATTTCACCGCCGCGCTCGGCATACCGACGCTCGATGGCCTCGGCATCGATGGAGACGGCGCCCATACGCTCAAGGAATACGCCCTGATCTCATCGATCGCCCCGCGTCAGGCCTTGATCAAGGGGTTGCTGGAGACGGTTTGAGTGGCCGCACCACTATTCCACACCTCCGCTTTTTCCCAGCAGAGTCATCCCGGACAAGCGGCGCAGCCGCGCCGATCCGGGATCCATTCCAGAGCGTTTTAAAGCAAAGGCTCCGGAATGGATCCCGGGTCTGCGCTTCGCTGCGCCCGGGATGACGCCTTCATTCGTCAGCAATCGACGACGATGGTCGGGACGAGCCCGACCAAGGCGCCGGCGGCGATCACTCGCCGCTGGGCTCTCCGGTCTCGGCTGCGGGGCCGGCATCGGCTTCGCCATCCGCTTCGCCCTCATCGCCGCCATCGTCGCTGACGCGCTCGACCGACACGACCTTCTCGTCCTTGGCGGTGTCGAAGATGGTGACGCCCTGGGTGGAACGACCCTTGACGCCGATCTGGTCGACCGGGCAGCGGATCAACTGGCCACCATCGGTGACGAGCATGATCTGGTCGGTCTCCTCCACGGGGAAGGAGGCGATCAGCTTGCCGTTGCGCTCGGTCGTCGCCATCGCGACGATGCCTTTGCCGCCACGTCCGGTGATCCGGTACTCATAGGCTGAGGTGCGCTTGCCGAAGCCATTCTCGGAGATGGTGAGGATGACCTCCTCGGCCTCCGACAATTCGACATAGCGCTGCTGGCTGATCTCGGCATTGCCGGCGGCCTCCTCGACATCGCTCCCACCGGTCTCCTCGCCGACTTCACCGGCAATGGCGCGGCGCAGCTTGAGATAGGCCTGGCGGGTGTCGCCGTCCGCCTCGACATGGCGCAGGATCGCCATCGAGATGATGATGTCGCCCTTGGCCAGGGTGATGCCGCGCACGCCGGTCGAATCGCGGCCCTTGAAGACGCGCACCTCCGGGACCGGGAAGCGGATGCACTGGCCGAGCGCTGTGGTCAGCAGCACGTCGTTATCCTCGGTGCAGATCTGCACGTCGACGATGGCGTCGCCCTCGTCGAGCTTCATCGCGATCTTGCCGGCGCGGTTGACGTTGACGAAGTCCGACAGCTTGTTGCGACGCACGCCGCCCGAGGCGGTGGCGAACATCACGTCGAGCTTCTCCCAGCTCTCCTCATCCTCCGGCAGCGGCATGATCGTGGTGATCCGCTCGTTGCTTTCGAGCGGCAGCATGTTGACCAGGGCCTTGCCGCGCGCGTTCGGCGCTGCCAGCGGCAGGCGCCAGACCTTTTCCTTGTAGACCTGACCCAGCGAAGAGAAGAACAGCACCGGCGTATGCGTGCTGGCGACGAAGAGCCTTGCGACGAAATCCTCGTCGCGCGTCGCCATGCCGGAGCGGCCCTTGCCGCCGCGCTTCTGCGCGCGATAGGTCGAGAGCGGCACGCGCTTGATGTAGCCGGCATGGGACACGGTCACGACCATGTCCTCGCGGGCGATCAGATCCTCGTCGTCGAGGTCGGAACCCCAATCCTGGATCACCGTGCGGCGCGGCGTGGCGAAGGCGGCCTTCACCTCGGCCAGCTCGTTCTTGATGATCGTCTGGATGCGGATGCGCGAACGCAGGATGTCGAGATAGTCGGCGATCTCGGTGGCGAGCTTGGCCAGTTCCTCGCCGATCTCGTCGCGGCCGAGAGCGGTCAGGCGGGCGAGGCGCAGCTCGAGGATCGCCCGGGCCTGGGCGTCCGACAGCTTGTAGGTGCCATCGGCATTCATCGGATGGCGCGGATCGTCGACCAGCGCGATCAGCGGCGCGATATCCTCGGCCGGCCAGTTGCGTTCCATCAGCGAGGCGTGGGCGGCGGCCGGGGTCGGCGCCGTCCGGATCAGGCGGATGACCTCGTCGATATTGGCAACCGCGGTCGCAAGGCCGCACAGCACATGGGCGCGCTCGCGGGCCTTGTTGAGCAGGAAGCGCGTGCGCCGGGAGACGACCTCCTCGCGGAACTCGACAAAGGCGGAGATGAAGTCCTTGAGGTTCAGAACCTCGGGCCGGCCGCCGGTCAGCGCGACCATGTTGGCGCCGAACGAGGTCTGCAATTGCGTGAAGCGATAGAGCTGGTTCAGCACGACATCGGCCAGCGCATCGCGCTTGATCTCGATGACGACGCGCACGCCCTCGCGGCTGGATTCGTCGCGCAGATCGGAAATGCCCTCGATGCGCTTCTCGCGCACCATGTCGGCGATCTTCTCGACCATCGAGGCCTTGTTCACCTGGTAGGGAACCTCGGTGACGATGATCGCCTCGCGTTCCTTGCGCATCTCCTCGATATGCGTCTTCGACCGCATCACGATCGAGCCGCGGCCGGTGTGATAGGCGGAATGGATGCCGCTGCGGCCCATGATCGAGGCGCCGGTCGGGAAATCGGGACCCGGCACGATCTCGATCAGTTCGTCGATCGAGATCTCGGGATTGTCGATCAGCGCGATACAGGCGTCGATGACCTCGCCGAGATTATGCGGCGGGATGTTGGTGGCCATGCCGACCGCGATGCCGCCGGCGCCGTTGACCAGGAGGTTGGGGAAGCGCGCCGGCAGAACCTTCGGCTCGCGCTCCTTGCCGTCATAGTTCGGCTGGAACTCGACGGTGTCGAGGTCGAGATCCTCCAGCAGGGCCATCGCCGATTTTTCGAGGCGGGCCTCGGTGTAGCGATCGGCCGCGGCCGAATCGCCGTCCATCGAGCCGAAATTGCCCTGGCCGTCGACCAGCGGCAGGCGCAGCGAGAAATCCTGCGCCATGCGCACCAGCGCATCATAGACCGCGAGATTGCCGTGCGGGTGATAGCGACCCATCGTGTCGCCGACGATACGGGCGCATTTCGTGTAGGGCCGGTCGGGTGTGTTCTTGTTCTCGTGCATCGAGAACAGGATGCGCCGGTGCACGGGCTTCAGGCCGTCGCGGACGTCGGGCAGAGCGCGGCTCACGATCACGCTCATGGCGTAATCGAGATAGCTCTTCTTCATCTCGTCGGTGATCGCGATCGGCTTGATGTCGCCGCCGAAATGCGGCTCGTCAGGGCGCTTGCTGTCGTCGTCTTCGCTCAAGGGATAAGTCCCGTTTTTGGTCGATTTTTCAACCTTCTGGCTATCCGATTCCGGGGCTTTAGGCCAGCGAAACGGTCGTTTCTCCCGTGAAATTAAAGCCTAGCGATATCAATGGCTTGCGTGGCGATGTCAGCATGCTGCGCGGTGTCGGCCCGTGCCCCGCCACCTGGTCGCCACAATCATCGTCGTCGTCATTCCGGGTGGAGCGAAGCGGAGACCCGGAATCCATCGGAGGGCACTGAGCTCTACGATGGATTCCGGATCTGCGCCGCTGCGCGGCTTGTCCGGAATGACGGCGGTTGGGAGCGGGCGGTCATATTTTGGGAATGCCGGGCGCAAAGCGTCGGAAGGCAGCTTCGATGTCGTCAGGTGCGCAGCCAAGCGGGGCGATTGCCAAGCGAAAGCCAGTCTGAGTGACGGGCCAGAATTCCAAGGGCTTCTTTGGTATGGGTTCGTAGAGTTTTGGTTCTCTCACCTTGACGAACAGAAAGTCGTCGATCTCCGAACCGGGACAAAACGCGAAACCTTCGATAGCGGCCCAAGGTAGCTTTCGAGCAAAGACATTCGGCGCGAGGAGGCCGTCAGCATCGAATGCCAGACGCACCGACCGATCAGGCTCCGCCATTGCCTTTCCGAATGTGAGCAGAGCGAAAAATACACCAAAGCCAATGCCGCCGACGATGCCTGTCCAGCCACCTTTAGACGCCGCCCACCAGATGATCGCCACCCCAAATCCAGCATAAAACAGGGCCTCCCAGCGACTCTCATTCCCGCGGAACTCGATGCTGGTTGGCGCTTGTGCGTCGAATGGCTGCATATAACGGGCGATCCATGGCGTCTCGTCCACGCGCGCAGGTTAACATAGGTTGGGCCATGTTCATTGAATTCCTCACCTCCGCCCTCGTGACGCTGCTGGTCACGCTCGATCCGCCGGGCCTGGCGCCGATCTTCCTTTCGCTGACGCGCGGCATGACGGCGGGCGAACGCAGGCAGGTCGCGGTTCGCGCCTGCATCATCGCCTTCTGCATCATGGCGTTTTTCGGGGTGGCGGGAGACGTGGTGCTGAAGGCGCTCGGCGTCTCGCTGCCGGCCTTCCGCATCGCAGGTGGGTTGCTGCTGTTCTGGATCTCGTTCGAGATGGTGTTCGAGCGCCGCAACGAGCGCAAGGCACAGACCGCCGAGACCGCGATCACGCTGGATCATATCCGCAATGTCGCGGCGTTCCCGCTGGCGATCCCGCTGATGGCGGGGCCGGGCGCGCTGACGGCGATGATGCTGCTGGCGGGCCGGGCCGGGGGAGACCCGCTGATGCTGGTCTCGCTTGCCGTGATCTGCGGCCTCGTCGTTCTATCCTGTCTCGTCGTGTTCTGGCTGGCGGTGCCGATCGCCAGGCTGCTCGGCGTCACCGGCAATGTCGTGCTGACGCGCCTGCTCGGCGTCATCCTCGCGGCGCTCGCCGTGCAGTTCGTGATCGACGGGGTGAAGGCGGTGGTGCAGGGCGGGTAGCTGACAGCGACCGATCCGCGCCTGTTTCCCGCTATGGTCGGGCTTGTCCCGGCCATCCACGTCTTTGCTAGTGGTGTGCGGTGTCCAAGACGTGGATGCTCGCCACAAGGGCGAGCATGACGGCGAGGTTCGCGAGCGTCACTTTTCCAGAAACGCGCGGATCGCTCCCTCGGCCTGTTTCATCGAGATGACGCCGTCGAGATGGCCGCGTGTGCCCTGGATGAAGGCCTGGGTGACGTTCACGCCACCTTTGCGCAGCGTATCGGCCGTATGCTCGATCATGTCGGCGGTGAAGACCAGATCCTTCGGCTGGGTGATCAGCAGCACGGGCGCCTTGATCTTCGTGGCGGCGTCGGCAAGCGAAGTGCCGCCGGCGGCATAGAGCTGGTTCGCCTTGATCAGATAGAGGAAATGATTGGCGTCCGAGACCTTTGCTCGGGCTTCGCCGGCATTGTCGAGGATGCTCTGGATCTGGAACCTGTTGCCGAGCGCCTTGGCGGGGGCCTCATCCGGCTTGGCGGGGCGGCGGCCGAAGGTGGCGTTGGCCCATTCGGCGTGGTTCGCCTGCAGAGTCACCACGGCCAGCGCCTTGGCGAGGCCGGCATTGGGCGGCGTCCTGCCGTAATAATCGCCCTTGTTCCAGTTCTGATCGACGAGGATTGGAGCGGCCCAGACGTCGAGCCAGGCGATCAGCTGCGCATCGGCCTCGGCAGCGCCGATCACCGGCATCGCCTTGGCGACCATCTCGGGATGGCTTGCCGCCCATTCATAGGTCTGGAGCGCGCCCATCGAGGGGCCGGCGACGAGGGCGAGCTTCCGGATGCCGAGGCTTTCGACCAGCGCCTTCTGGACATTGACGAAATCGCCGACCGTCACGACGGGGAAGTCGAGCGCATAGGGCTTGCCGGTGTCGGGATCGATCGAGGCCGGGCCGGTCGTCGTGGTCTTGGGGTCGCCGGTATTGAGGTTCACCAGCGTGTCCGAGGCGAGGACGAAGTATTTGTTGGTGTCGATCGCCTTGCCCGGGCCGATGATCGCGTCCCAATAGCCGGGCGCGGCATCGGCGGCCTCGTATTTGCCGGCGGCGTGCGAGTTCCCCGAGAAGAAGTGGCAGATCAGCACGGCATTGGATTTGTCGGCGTTGAGCGTGCCGTAGCTCTCCCAGCCGACCTTGACGTTCTTCAGCGTGCGGCCCGATTGCGTGGTGAAGCTCGGCAGGTCGAAGACCTTCTTCTCGACCATCAGATCCTGTGCGTCGGCCATCCCAGTCACCATCATTCCAGCGGCGCAGAGAACGCCCGCGATCCAACGCTTCATGATCGATTTCCTCCTCCGGGGCGACCGTCACGCGGCCTTGCGGCCATCAGAGCGGAATTCGGTGACGAGCGGAAGACCGCGCGTCGTCGATGTCCGCCGCTTCAGCGGGTCAGGAGCGTGGGGAAGGCCTGCGCGCCGCTGGGGCGCAGGGTGGCGTCAACGTCCAACTCGAGGGCCGGGTCGTCCATCGATCCCTTGAGCGTGAACGGCAGTTTCAGCGAACCGTTCACGGGAGTAAGCAGGGCCGTCATGTCGAGCGTGCGCGCCGGCAGGGAGGCGGTGCCGGCCAGTGTCAGCCTGTAGCTCGGGCCCGACATCTGCGCGTCTGTCAGGACCAGCAGGCCATTGGCTATCCCGGCATTGGCGGTGGCGGTCTCGAAAGGCGTCTTGCCCTGGCGCCAGTCGCGCAAGGCCAGGGCCGGACTGCGTTCGGCGCGGCGCAGGAGTTCGGCCAAGGCAACGCCGCCGATTTCGCCTTGACGCAGCGCGAGATTGGCCCTGCCGCTGAGCGAGCCGATGACCTCATCCACCGTGCGCCCGAGACCGTCGAGAGTGATCTGGAGGCCGCCCGTGCCGCTTAGGCGGGCCAATTGCGGGACATCGCTTGCGGCCTGACCGAAATTGACCTTGTCGAGCCCGGCCTGAAGTTTCACGTCGACGCCGCCAGGGGCGGAGACTGCGAGGAAGCGGCCCTTGACGTTGCCGCCATAGGCGTTGGCCCGCAGAAGACCTGCCTCGAACCGCCCCTTCTTGACCAGCAGATAGGTCGCGACATCCGAGAGATGGGCGCCATTGGCCCGTGCGGAATCGACGGAGACGCGCAGGTCGATATCCTGTGCTGTCCAGGACTCGAAGGTGAGGGGTGCGTCCCCGGCGGAGCCGAGGGCTGGAATCTGCAGGCGGCTGACGAGACGCCCCAGATCGAGGCTCGCGCCTGCCAACGTGCCCGACAGCGACAGACGCTCGCCGGCGTCGCCGAGCTTGATCGCGCCGTCGAGTCGTTCGCCATCGAGGCTGGCGACCGCATTGCTGAGCGATACCTCGTGGGGCTTGATCTGGGCGTCGGCCGAGAGCGCGAGCGAGCCGATCGCCGCTACCAGCCGCGGTTTTTCGTCGAACCAGCCGAGAAGCTCCTGGAGGGACGGGGTCGACAAGGCGAGCTGACCATTGATGACCGGGTCGTGCGGGCCAGAGCGGGTGCCCTCGAACCGCAGCTTCACCAGCGTTGACGTCACCGACAGGGCTGTCTTGGCCCGCCCGTCAGCCATTGGCCAGACGAGGCTCAGCTCGGTCGGGATGCCGCGCCAGTTCAGGGAACCGGAGAGGCTGATCGGCTCATGGGGATCGCGCTCTTCGAGATAGAGGTTCACATCGCGCAGCACGCTCTGGATCGCGCCCTGCGCCCGGATGAAGATCGAGCCTGCGGCGATGACGATCCTGCTCTGGTTTCGCAGGCTTTCGAGATAGGCCAGAGGCGGAGCGAGCCAGTCGGTGACGCTGCCGCCGTCGCCGGGGACCGCGACGTCGATCTGGGGGGCGACGAGATCGATGCGGTTGAAGGAGAAGCGGCCGACCAGCAGCGGGAGCAGGCGCGCACGCGCCTTGATGCGCACCGCCGAGCCGGCCAGGACACCGTCGCGCTGGGTGAAGCGGACATTGGACAGGCTGATCCGCGGCAGCGGCAGCAGCGCGATCTCGGCGCGCTCCATGCCGGTCACGACGAGGCCGGTGCGGTCCTCGATCGCGGCAATGACGCGCTGCTCGACGCGTCCGACGGCAATGCTCCAGGATTGCAATCCGAGCAGGCCGAGCGCGATGGCAACGCTATAGGCGAGAATCGAGGCGCGTCGTGTCATGGACTTTCGAGCCGGCGTCGAACCGGCAGTCAGCCAGCCCCCCTGGCGGCAACCGGTTTAAGGGGATGCCGCGAGCTTGTCGAGTTGCTGAAGCCGGCTATCCCGCCCGTTTACCGCTCGCCCGGGCCAGAATGATGGCCGGATAGAGGCCGGCGAGCACGATCAGCAGGCCCGCGAGCGCGCCTTCCTCGAAAACGCCGCGCGAGGCATGGCCGTAGACGATCGTCGCGAGCGTGTCGACATTCAGTGGCCGCAGCAGCAGGGTCGCGGGCAGTTCCTTCAGGCAGTCGACGAAGACGAGCAGGGCTGCAGCCGCGATCGCCGGGCGTGCCAGCGGCCAGTGTACGCGGCGCAGCACCTCAGGCGCGGTGGCGCCGAGCGCACGTGCGGCATCGTCGATGCGGGGCGAAACGCGCGAAAATCCGCTATCGATGCCGGAGATCGCGATGGCCAGAAAGCGCACGACATAGGCAATGACCAGCGCCGCTCCAGAGCCGATGAGCAGGAGGCCGGGGCTGGCGCCAAACAGCGCCCTTGCGGCATTGGCCACTGCATTGTCGAAGGCCGCAAGCGGCACCAGGAGCCCGAGCGCCAGGACGGTGCCGGGAACCGCATAGCCAAGCGAGGCAACCCGCGCCAGCGGCTTCAACCAGGCTTCGCGGCCCTGTCGGCTCGCCGCGACGATGCACAGGCCAAGCGCGACGACGAGGCCGGCTGCAAGGGCCGAAAGGATGACAGCGTTTGCGAGATTGCGCAGCAGCGCGGCGTCGAGCTGCTGCGCAAGGCCGCGCTGGAGCACCTCGACGATGAGAAATCCGATCGGGAGCACGGCGCCGAACAGCACGGGCAGGGCGCAGGCGATTGCCGCTCCCAAGGCAGGGCGTCCTGCAAGCCTGATGCGCCCGACGGCGCGCGGCTGGCGCACCGGAAGTGCGAAGCGGCGCTGGCCGCGCAATCTCGCCTCAACCAGGATCAGCGCGACGACGACCAGAAGCATGACGCAGGCGATCTGCGCCGCGCCGGGGAGCGAGCCGCGATTGAGCCAGGTCGTATAGATCGACAGGGTCAGCGAGCGCACGCCGAGATATTCGGTCGCTCCGATGTCGTTCAGGGTTTCAAGTAATGCGAGCGTCAGGCCTGCCGCCAGAGCCGGGCGGGCCATAGGCAGGCCGATGCGCCAGAACAGCCTGTTGCGCGAGGCGCCGAGCGTGCGGGCCGATTCGACGATGGTCGCGCCTTGCAGGCCAAACAGCGCGCGGACGCTGAGATAGACGTAAGGGTAGAGCACGATCGCCATGATGCAGATCGCGCCGGCGAGATTGCGCGGGTCGGGAAACCAGTAGTCGCGCAAGCTGCGCCAGCCGGTCAGCGCACGCAGGACGCTCTGCAGCGGCCCCTGAAAGCCCAGGAATTCCACATAGATATAGGCGGTGATGTAGGTGGGCATGGCCAGCGGCAGCACGAGCAGCCATTCGAAGACGCGCCGCCCCGGGAACTCGTATTGCGTCACCAGCCAGGCGGTGCCGACGCCCATGACCGTGCAGAGCAGGCCGACACCGAGCAGCAGCATGGCGGTGTTTGCAAGCGCAACGGGAATGACGTTTGCGGCCAGATGCGGCCAGATCGACGCGGCCTGCGAGGACAGGGCGGTCAGCGCCAGCGCAAGCACGGGCATGCCGACAAGGACTGCCCCGAGCAGGGACGCCCAGGCAAAACGCGTCGACGGCCGCCACGAAAGTGGCGACCGTCGCGAAGCGTGTGCGGAAACGCTCAGGCTCAATTGTCGAAGCCGACCTTGTCGACGAGGTCCGCGGCGGCCTTGCGGTTCTTGGCGACGTCAGCAAGCGGGGTCGTGTCGGGAGTCACCACGCCGAGCAGCTTGACGGCGGCGCTGTCCTTGACGGCCTGATTGACCGGGAACTCGAAATTGCCGTCGGCGTACTGCGCCTGGGCCTTCTCGCCGAGCATGTACTCGATCAGCTTGACGGCATTGTCCTTGTTCGGCGCGTTCTTGGCGATGGCCGCGGCCGAAACGTTCACATGGGTGCCGCCATTGGCGAAGGTGGTCTTCAGCGGCTTGATCGCGTCATACCAGCCCTTCTGCTCGTTCTTCGCCTGGCTCATCAGACCGATATAGTAGGTGTTGATGATGGCGATGTCGCAGAGGCCGGACTGGATGTCGCGCGCCACGTCGCGATCGCCGCCGCCGGGCTTGCGAGCCACGTTGGCCTTGAGGGCCTTCAGATAGGTCTCGGTCTTCTCGGCGCCGTTGCGGGCGAGATAGGCGGCGAGAAAGGCGTTGTTATAGGGGTGCTGGCCGGCGCGGATGCAGAACTTGCCCTTCCATTTCGGATCGGCCAGATTCTCATAGGTGATCGCGTCCTGGCTGACCCGGTCCTTCGAGACGACGACGATACGGGCGCGCTTGGTCAGGGTGACCCAATTGTCATCGGCGCCGCGCAGCTGCACGGGGACGACCTTGTCGACGATCGCCGACTTCACCGGCTGGGTGATGCCGGCATCGACGGCGGCATTGATCTCGCCGACATCGACCAGCAGCATCACATCGGCGGGGCTGTTGGCGCCCTCGGCCTTGATGCGCTCCTGCAGGCCGTCCTTGAGGAACACGGCGTTGACCTTGATGCCGGTGTCCTTGGTGAAGGATTCCAGGACCGGGTTGAGCAAGGCCGGCTCGCGCGTCGTGTAGAGGTTGACGCTCTGGGCAAAGGCAGGCGCGGCCAGCAGGCAGGAGCCCAGCGCCAGCGCGTGCAGATGTGTCTTTCCGATCATGTTCTCGCTCCGTCGGTCGTCGGCGCCAGATGCGCGCGACTGGCGAGCGATAGAGCCCGGCTTCCGGAGCGTCAACCGGATAATCCTTTTAAATCAACGCGTTAGATCAATTCTAAGTTAGATGGTATATTGACTAATTCTAATAAGCTGGCCATCCCTCGGAAACGGTTCGCGTTTTTTCGCTACGCCGTGTCGTAGGTCTTTAGTCGTGCGCGGTTGGATCAGCGTTGCTGTGAGGCCCCGGTGATCGCGATCAGGCGGACGGGGCCGCGCGCCGTCGGGTCGAGCGAGCCGCGCAAGGGGATGGCGTCGCTGGCGGTCGTGTCGTCGTGCAGGCTCGCCTCGCGCAGCCGCATCTGCCGGCGCAGGCTGCGCGCCTGCGCTTCCATGCGGGACACGCCGACGCGTTCGTCGATCTGCTGGCGCTGGTTCCTGCTGAGTTCGGGAACGCTGCGGAAGTCGCGGAAATCGGCGGTGCTGTAGGGCCAGCGCGATCCGCCGGTGAAGGTCTGGACCCTGCCGTCGAGCACGACGCTGTCGCCGGCGCGCAAGGTGAAGTCACGCAGCAGCGAGACGCGCCTTTCGCCCGCCTGGACGATGGCGGGGCGGCAGGCCGCGGCATCGCTCGACGTCTCATAGCCATAGGCGACGGGCAGGGCGTTGTAGCGCTTGCCGTCTGCGGCCTGGGCGTCGTCGATGGTGGTGGCGCCGGCCGCGACACGGAAAACCTTGACGGGGATGCCGGGGTTCATCGCCTGGCAAAGCGCGTCATGCGCGGGCAGATCGGACTGCGCGTTGAGGTAGCCGATGGGGGCCTGGAAGCCGTCGCAGAGGCGCACGCAGATGGTGCGGGCCTTGTCGGCGGCGCCGGAGACGGTGTCGAGCCTGACTGCAGCAGTCTTGTTCCGGTTCGCGGATTTGGCTTGGGTGGCGGCCGCAGGGCGCGCCTTGAAGGGGTTCAGTGCGATCGGCGGATGGGCGATGCGGCCGTCAGGCGCCATCTGCAACAGGGGCAGGCGCCAGCCATTGCGGGCCGGCGCATAGGCGGAGGCCTGGCTCGACGCATAGGCGATCTGCTGCGGGGCGCGCTGTGCCTGGCGTTGGGATGCGTCCATGCGTTGCACGCCGCGGATGCCGGAATCGTCTTCGGCCTGAACGAGGGAGACGGTGAAGACCGCTCCGCCAGCGCCCAGCACAAGGCCGAGAGCGGTCATCGCCATCAGACGCATCGAAGGCCGCGCCGGCCGGTTCGCGCGTGGCAGAGGCGTGCTGCAAGTAGCGGGTGCGGCAGGGTTTTCCCCGCGCGCCACAACCCGTTCGGGGACTTCACGGACACGCAACATTGCGTCGACTCCACTCTACGCTTGTTTACTCGTCCGCCGCCCTTCGGATGTAGTTTACTTTTTGTTAAGCTTCAACCGCAGCGCGAAATCGCGCCAGCAAAAAGGCCGCAATGCTTAACGCGCTGCGGCCTGCTCGATGAGCGGCGCGATCCCGGTTCGGGATCGACTATGAGAGATCGGGCTTGTGCACGGCTTGCGGGACGGCCAGCGGCGTGGCGGAGACCGGAAGCTCCGGCTCGGCCCGGCGGTTGCGGCCCGACAGCCAGCTGTCGACCTTGTCGAGATAAAAATACACGACCGGCGTGATGTAGAGCGTCAGCAATTGCGAGACCAGCAGGCCGCCGACGACGGCGATGCCGAGCGGCTGCCGCAGTTCGGCGCCGGCACCGTGGCCGAGCGCGATCGGCAGCACGCCGAAGATGGCGGCGAAGCTCGTCATCATGATCGGCCGGAAGCGCACCAGCGCCGCCTCGCGGATCGCGGTCAGCGCATCGTCGCCCATCTTGCGCCGCTCGATGGCGAAATCGACCATCATGATGGCGTTCTTCTTGACGATGCCGACCAGCATCAGGATGCCGATGATCGCGATCACCGACAGGTCCATGTTGAAGTATTCGAGCGCGAGCAGGGCGCCCAGCCCGGCCGAGGGCAGGCCGGACAGGATCGTGATCGGGTGGATGAAGCTCTCGTAGAGAATGCCTAGGATGATGTAGATCACCAGGATCGCGGCGAAGATCAGCAGGCCCTGGCCCTTCAGCGCGTCCTGGAAGAGCTGGGCGGAGCCGGCGAAGCTGGTGACGATGGTCGGCGGCAGGTTGACGTCACGCTCGGCTGCGCGGATCGCGTTGACGGCGTCGCCGAGCGAGATGCCAGGCGCGGTGTTGAAGGAGATCGTCACCGCCGGCTGCTGCGAGATGCGGTTGACCGCGAGCGGTCCGACGCTCGGCTTGATCGTGGCGATCGATTCCAGCGGGACGTTCAGCCCGTTCGCCGCCTTGAGCTGGAGGCGCGAGAGCACGGCCGGATCCTGCTGAAAGGCGCGGTCTGCCTCCATGATGACCTGGTAATCGGTCGAGGGCGTGAAGATCGTGGCGATCTGGCGCGAGCCGAAGGCATTGCCGAGCGCCTGCCGGATCTGCTCGCTGGTGATGCCGAGGCTGGCGGCGCGCTCGCGGTCGATGTCGATCGAGAGCTGCGGATTGCGCAGCTGGAGGTCGATATTGGCATCGCGCAGCTGCGGGATCTGGGCCAGCCGCTGCTGCATCAGCGGAGCGTAGGTGAAGAGCTGGTTCAGGTCCGGCCCCTGCAGCGAGTAGAGATACTGCGCGCGCGACGAGCGGCCGGCGTTGAGGTTGATGTTCTGGACCTGCTGGAAGACGGCCGACATGCCCGGTACTTCCGCCGCGGCGCGTCTCAGGCGCGCGATCACGACATCGGCCTTGTCGCGCTCGTCCTTGGGCTTGAGCGAGATGAACAGGAAGCCGTTATTGGTGGCGTTGAAGCCGCCGATATTGGAGGTGAGGTAGTCGACCGCCGGATCGGCGCGGACGATCTCGGCGACGCGCTGCTGGCGGGCCGCCATCGCCTCGAAGGAGGTGTCGGGCGGGCCTTCCGTGGCGCCGCGCAACAGGCCGGTATCCTCGAGCGGGAAGAAGCCCTTCGGGATCGAGGCATACATGCTGGCCGAGATGTAGACCGTCGCCAGCGTGAAGACGAGCATCAGGATGCGCGCCCGCAGCACCCAGTCCAGCGTCCAGCGATAGGCGTTCAGCATCCCCTGGAAGCCGGCCTCGAAGACACGCTCGACCACATTGGCCTTCTTGTGGTGGTCATGCGGCTTGAGGAAGCGGGCGCAGAGCATCGGCGTCAGGGTCAGCGAAACGAAGCCCGAGACGATGATCGCAGCCGAGATCGTGCCGGCGAATTCGACGAAGACCTTGCCGACAACGCCGCCCATGAAGAAGACGGGGATGAAGACGGCGACCAGCGAGATGGTGATCGAGAGAATGGTGAAGCCGATCTCGCGCGAGCCGTCGAGCGCGGCCTGGAACGGCTTCTTGCCCATCTCGATATGCCGGATGATGTTTTCCAGCATCACGATGGCGTCGTCGACGACGAAGCCGACCGCGAGCGTCAGCGCCAGCAACGAGATGTTGTCGAGCGAATAACCCAGCGCATGCATCACGGCGAAGGTGCCGACCAGCGAGATCGGCAGCGCCAAAGTCGGGATCAGGGTTGCCGCCAGGCTCTTCAGGAACAGGAAGATCACCATGATGACGAGCGCGATGGCGACCATCAGCGAGAACTCGACATCCTCCACCGCCTCGCGGATCGGGATCGAGCGGTCGTTGAGCACATCGAGATTGATCGCGGCCGGCAGCTGCGCGCGGTAGGAATCGAGCCGGTTCTTGATGCTGTCGACGACCTCGACGGTGTTGGCGTCGGACTGGCGATAGACCGCCAGGATGATCGAGCGCTTGCCGTTGTACCAGCTTGCCGTCTGGTCGTTCTCGACGGAGTCGTAGACGGTCGCGAGGTCCTCCAGCCGGATCGGCGTGCCATTGCGCTGGGCGACGATGAGCTTGCCGTATTCGCCGGCGCGTTCGAGCTGGCCGGTGGCGCCCAGCGTCAGGCGCTGGTTCTCGCCGTTGAGCGTGCCGACCGGGGAATTCGAATTGGCGGCGGCGACGGCGGTCCGGACCTCTGAAAGCGCAAGGCCGCGCGAAGACACGGCGTCCGGGTTGATCTTGATGCGGACGGCATATTTCTGCGCGCCGAAGATGTTGACCTGGGCGACGCCGTTGAGCTGCGAAATCTGCTGCTGCAGCACGTTCTCGCCGAATTCATGCACCTCGTAGAGCGGCTTGGTATCCGAGGTCAGCACCATGAACAGCACGGGCTGGTCGGCCGGATTGACCTTCCTGAAGCTCGGCGGCGTCGGCAGCTCCGGCGGCAGGCGCCGCGCGGTGGCGCTGAGCGCCGCCTGCACGTCGAGGGCGGCACCGTCGATGCTGCGGTTCAGGTCGAATTGCAGCGTGATCGAGGTCGAGCCCTGCTGCGAAACCGAGGACATCGAGGTGATGCCCGAGATCGAGGCAAATTCGCGCTCCAGGGGAGCGGCGATCGAGGACGCCATCGTCTCCGGGCTGGCGCCGGGCATGCGCGCGCTGACATTGATCGTCGGGAAGTCGACGCGGGGCAGGGCCGCGACGGGCAGTTGCTTGAAGGCGAAGAAGCCGAAGATGAGGAAGGTCGCCATGACGAGTGTCGTCATGACAGGGCGACGGATGCAGGCCTCCGGCAGGTTCATCAGCCCGCGCTCCCCCGCTGCGACGTGATAGTGGGCGGCGGCTTGCGGCCGGTGTCGCCGCTGCTGCGCTCGACGGTGCGCGCGCCATCCGTGAGGAGGAGCGCCCCGTCGATGACGACGGCCTCGCCGCCATTGAGCCCGGCGGTGATGACGCTGCGGCCGTCGATAATGCGATCGACCGTGACCGGCCGAGCGCGGGCGGTACCGTCCTCGACGACGAAGACGAAGGCGCCGCTCTGGCCGTTCTGGACGGCTTCGCGCGGGACGGTGATGGCGTCAGGGTCGACGCGCAGGGTGATGCGGACCTGGCCGAGCGCGCCGGGCCAGAGCGTCTCGTCGGCATTGTCGAACAGCGCGCGCAGCTGGATCGTGCCGGTCGTGGCGTCGATGGTGTTGTCGACGACAGCGATCTTGCCCTCGACGCTCTTGGTCGTGCCCTGCTGTGTCGCCTGAACCCTGGCGGTGCCGGCATTCATCGCCGCGCGGATCTCCGGCAGAACGCGCTGCGGCAGTGCGAAGCTGACATAGATCGGATCGATCTGGTGGATCGTCGCGAGCGAGCCGGAATTGTCGCCGGTCTTGGCGATGTTGCCTTCCTTCATCATCGCGACGCCGATGCGGCCAGCGACGGGAGAATTGATGGTGTAATAGGTGAGCTGGACCTTCAGGCCCTCGACGGCGGCCTCTCCGCCCCGGATGGCCGCGCGCATCGTGGCGACCTGCGAGCGCGCCGTGTCCAGCCGCTGGTCCGTGGCGAAGTTCTGCTTGGCCAGTTCCTCCGCGCGCCGCAGATCGGATTCGGCGGAGACGAGCAGGGCCCGGTCGCGCGCGACATTGGCCTCCGCCTGTTTGAGCTGGGCTTCCAGCTGGCGGGAGTCGAGCCGGAAGAGCATGCCGCCCTTCTTGACGTAATCGCCGTCCTTGAAGCCGACCTCCATGATCTGGCTTTCGACGCGCGAGCGCACGGTGACGGCTGACAGCGTCTGCACGGTGCCGATCGCGTCGAGCCGGACGGGCATGGCACGCCGCTCCGCCGTGGTCGTGACGATCGTCACGGGCGGGCGCTGCGCTCCGGCTGCGCGCTGGCCTTGCGGCGCCGCCGGCTTGGCTTCCGCATAGGGAGGAATGATCTTGCCGTAAGGGACGCGGTCGAGCGGCCAGGGAACTGGACGGCCGGCATAGTGAAGCCCTGCACCGGCGGCGACAATGCCGATAACAGCCACAGCCGCGACGCGCCCGAAACTCAGAACCGCCATGTCGAACCTTGCGCCAGAGGGGACTGCCCCTGAATCGATACGAGCGGTCGTCCCCATAACCAGCCCAGCCGCAAGAATTTATCATGCAGAGAGCTGCTTTGCGACGCAAGCAGATAGCCGGCTTTATCGCGTCATGTATCGTAGATGTGACAGGCGTCCTTAAAGGAAGGGCGTCAGCTTCCCTTGCAAGCAGAAGGCGAAAAGCTTCTACAGGACAGTGACAACGACGCCGACCCACATGCAGAAGAGTATGACGACGCCCACAGCATAGACGGAGCCGCGCAGCTTGAGGTTGTTGGAGCCGACATGGATCAGCGTATGGACAACGCGGGTCGCGACGAAAGCCCAGGCCAGCGCCGCCATGATGTAGCCGACTGCGGCCACGTGCATCGCCAGCATGATCAGCGCGAAGAAGATGACCGGCGTTTCGAACTGGTTCGAGAAATTCGCGGCGGCGAGGCGGGCTGGCTCCGGATAGCGCTCGGTTGAGACCGCGATATCGGAGAGCCGTACCTCCTTGCTCGCGAAGGCTTTCTGCCTGCGCTGGAACACGATGCCCAGCACGATGAACATCCACAGGATGAGGGCTAGCGCGGGGTAGATCAGCTTGATCGTCATGTGTCTTGCCTCGATGGGCCTTGCCTCGCGGACAGGAGAGCTGGCACGCAGCCAGCGCTCGCATGTCGTGGGAAAGTTCTCAAGGTTTGGAGTTCAAGACCTGGTCGGATAGTTCGGGCTTTCCCGGACGATCGTCACGTCATGCACATGGCTCTCGCGCAGGCCGGCGCTGGTGATGCGGATGAAGCGGGCCTTGGCCTGATAGTCGCGGAGATCGTGGCCGCCGACATAGCCCATCGCGGCGCGCAGGCCGCCGGCGAGCTGATGCAGCACGCCCGAAACCGGGCCCTTATACGCGACCTGGCCCTCGATGCCCTCCGGCACCAGCTTCAGCGCGTCCTTGATGTCCTGCTGGAAGTAGCGATCGGCCGAGCCGCGGGCCATGGCGCCGACAGAGCCCATGCCGCGATAGGATTTGTAGGAGCGGCCCTGGTAGAGGAAGCTATCGCCGGGCGTCTCGTCGGTGCCGGCCAGCAAAGAGCCGACCATGGCGCAGGAGGCGCCCGCCGCCAGCGCCTTGGCGAGGTCGCCGGAATATTTGATGCCGCCATCGGCGATGACCGGGATGCCGGATTTGTTGGCGGCAGAGGCCGCGTCCATCACCGCCGTGAGCTGGGGCACGCCGACACCGGCGACGATCCGCGTCGTGCAGATCGAACCCGGGCCGATGCCGACCTTGATGGCATCCGCACCGGCATCGATCAGCGCCTGGGCGCCCCCGGCGGTGGCGACGTTTCCGGCAATGATCTGAACGGTGTTGGAGAGTTTCTTCACCCGCGTGACCGCCTCCAGCACCTTGGCGGAGTGACCGTGGGCGGTGTCGACGACGATCAGGTCGACGCCAGCATCGATCAGCATCTCCGAGCGCTCGAAGCCGAGATCGCCCGTGGTGGTCGCAGCCGCGACCAGCAGCCGCCCCTGTGCGTCCTTGGCGGCATTGGGGTGGGCGACCTGTTTCTCCATGTCCTTGACGGTGATCAGGCCGATGCAGCGATAGTGGTCGTCGACGACGACCAGCTTCTCGATGCGGAACTGGTGCAGCAGGCGGCGCGCCTCATCCTGGGCGACGCCCTCGCGCACCGTGATCAGCCGGTCCTTCGTCATCAGCTCGGCGACGGGCTGTTCCGGGTTGGCCGCAAAGCGCACGTCGCGATTGGTCAGGATGCCGACGAGCTTGCCCTTGTGGCCCTGGGGGCCGCGCTCGACGACCGGGATGCCGGAGATGCCGTTCTGCTTCATCAGGCCGAGCGCGTCGGCCAGGGTCTCGTCGGGGAAGATCGTGATCGGGTTGGCGATCATGCCGGACTCGAACTTCTTCACGAGCCGGACCTGGGCGGCCTGCTGGTCGGCCTCCAGATTGCGGTGGATCACGCCCAGGCCGCCGGCCTGCGCCATGGCGATCGCCATCCTGGCTTCCGTCACCGTATCCATGGCCGAGGCGATGATCGGCAGGTTCAGCGAGATCGTCTTGGTGAGCTGCGTGCGGATATCGACATCGGCCGGCATGACCTCGGAGGGGCCGGGTTCAAGCAGCACGTCGTCGAAGGTGAGACCGTCGCGAATCAGGCCGTCGAGGGGAAGCGTCATCGTCAACTCCGACGCCGGCGATACCGGCTTAAGTTCAGGGCCGGGCGGGTGCGCCCATAGCCAAGTTGACGAGGCCCGTTAGCATGCGTGAGCTGGCGCGGCTAGAGCGCGGCGTGTAAATATTTTGCGCTGCGGGATCGGAAAGCTGGCTTCCGAGTCCCGCATCGCCTGACCGCCACTAGCGGTAGCTACGGGCCGAGCTATGGATGGCGGGGGCGTCCGGCGCGACGCCGAAGCAACCCAGTTCGAACACTGTTCGTCCTTCGGCATTGGCCAGTCGGTGGCAGTCCCACTGACGCAGGCAGTAGCCATATCGGATCGCGTCGCCGGAAGGTCCTTGTGGCATGGTCGCGAAGGTGCACGCCGCCTTCCAATCCGTCAGCGGGGCGGCAGAGGAGGGCAGAGCGCCGGCGGCGCTCATGAGAACGCCGGCCACGAACGCAAGGCCGGCACCACGCCAACCTGCGGGAACGCGACCGAACGCATTGAAATTGCTTGCAAGATTGGTCATGGGACGTTTCTCCATTCAGTCAGCGAGGTCGCCCCTTCGCGAAGGTCCGATTGGGACCGCACAGACGAGATATAGAGTGCCACAGATGGGGCAATGAGCGGTCGAAACGCATAACGGACTTGTCTTTCAAGCCGAATCATCCGGCTGACGCATGGCGGCTCTGCGGCCAGATCGGGCTTTTGGTGAACTTGTGAAGGTTTCGGCTCTCGTCACCTGCATCGCCGCCCGATAAAGCGGGGCATCGCTTCACTCCGAAAGCCTTCCGCTTTGCAGCGCGCCAAACTCCTGCCCCTGATCGTCGCCTGCGCGCTGTTCATGGAGAACACCGACTCGACGGTGATCGCGACGTCGCTGCCGGTGATCGCCCAGTCGCTCGGCGAGGACCCGATCGCGCTCAAGCTGGCCGTGACGTCCTATCTGGTGAGCCTGGCCGTGTTCATCCCGATCTCCGGCTGGATGGCCGACCGCTACGGCGCGCGCACGATCTTTCGCACCGCGCTGGTCGTCTTCATGCTGGGCTCAGTGCTATGCGCCATGTCCAATTCGCTTGGCGCTTTCGTCGGGGCGCGCTTCATCCAGGGCATGGGCGGGGCGATGATGGTGCCGGTCGGCCGACTCGTCATCCTGAGAAGCGTCAGCAAGGCCGAGCTCGTCAGCGCGCTGGCCTATCTCACCGTGCCGGCGCTGGTCGGGCCCGTGGTCGGGCCGCCGCTCGGGGGCTTCATCACGACCTATTTCGACTGGCGCTGGATCTTCTTCATCAACATCCCGATCGGGCTCGTCGGGATCGTGCTGTCGAGCCTGTTTTTCGAAGATGTGCGCGAGGAGGACGTCGCGCCGCTCGACATCAAGGGCTTCATCCTGTCGTCTTTCGGCTTCGCCACGCTGATGCTGGGCCTCGTCACGGGAGGGCGGCATCTGCTCCCCGAGGCGGTGTCCTATCTCTGCGTCGCCGCGGGAATCGCGGCGCTGGTCGCTTACTGGTTCCATGCGCGCCGGGTCCCGCATCCGGTGCTCGATCTCGCGCTGTTCCGGATTCCGACCTATCGCATCGGCGTGATCGGCGGCTCGATCTTCCGCACCGGCATCGGCGCGATTCCCTTCCTGCTGCCGCTGATGCTGCAGCTCGGCTTCGGGCTCGACGCGTTCCAGTCGGGGCTGATCACCTTCGCCTCGGCGGCGGGCGCGCTGATCATGAAGACGCTGGCCAAGACCATCCTGTCGCGCTTCGGTTTTCGGCGTGTGCTGACGGTGAATGCGCTGATCGGCGCGGCCTTCCTTGCGGCGTCGGGACTGTTCACGCCGACGACGCCGCACGCCATCATGCTCGCGGTGCTGCTGCTGGGCGGCTGTTTCCGCTCGCTTCAGTTCACCGGCATCAATGCGCTGAGCTATGCCGATGTTTCCAACCCCCAGATGTCGAGCGCGACCAGCCTGTCCAGCGTGGCGCAGCAGCTCTCGCTGAGCGTGGGCGTGACGGTTGGCGCCTTCGCGCTCGAGACCGCCAACGCCTTCAATGGCGGCAAGGCATTGGGGGCGGGCGATTTCTGGCCGGCCTTCGTCCTGGTCGGCGTGATCTCGGCCTCATCCGTGCTGTGGATGATGCGGCTTGCGCCCGATGCCGGCTCGGAAGTCTCGGGCCACGCGCCATTCAGCGCCCGCAAGGCGACGGCCGAGGCGATCGCGGACCAGAAGCCGCTGGAGTGAGCGGCAGCGCCGGCACTAGAGCATCCGCCCGAAAAGTGGAACGCGGTTTTCGGAAGAAGCCGATGCTGCAGAGCTCAGCCTTGAGCTTGCGCCCGCGCGAGGCCGTGGGCGATCAGGCGGTCGAGGATCTCGGGATAGGCGATCCCGCTGGCCGCCAGCGCCTTGGCGTACATGCTGATATCGGTGAAGCCCGGAATCGTATTGATCTCGTTGACGAGGGCGCTGAGATCGGCGCGCACGAAGAAGTCCACGCGCGCCATGCCGTCACAACCCAACGCGCGGAAGGCCTTGGCTGACATGTCCCTGAGCCGCTGGGTTGCCTCATCGGGCAGATCTGCGGGAATGCTGAGGGCGGCGCCGTCGGCGTCGAGATATTTGGCCTCGTAGGTGTAGAAGCCATGGGCCTCGGCCGGAACGATCTCGCCGGGCAGGGAGACGATCAGCTCGCCATCGGGCTGTTCGAGAACGCTGAATTCGATTTCGCGTCCTTGAATGAATTCCTCGATCAGCACCTTGTGATCGTGCCTGAACCCCTCGGTCAAAGCAGAGCTCAATTCCTCGGCCGTCCGGGCCTTGCTCACTCCGACCGACGAGCCCTGGCGGGCGGGCTTTACGAAGACCGGCGTGCCGAGCTGGCCTGCAATCTCGTCGAAGGACGGTGTCTCGCCACGCCGAATTGTCACGGAGCGCGCGACCGGCAATCCGGCCTCGCGCAGCAGGCGCTTGGCGACGTCCTTGTCGATTGCGGTCGCCGATCCGAGGATGCCGCATCCGGCGAAGGGAACGCCTGCCGCTTCGGCCAGGCCCTGAATCGAGCCGTCCTCGCCATGCAGGCCGTGCAGAACCGGAAACAGGATGTCGATCGCCGGAAGCTCGTGGGGGTGGCCGGTTTTCGGGATGGCGAAAAGGCGCCCCTTCCCACCCGGCAGGAGGCAGATCTGCGTGCCGTCATCGGGGACGCGATCCGGCAGGGCACCGCCATTCAGATCGATCAGGAGCCAGTGGCCGCTACGCGTGATCGCGACAGGCACGACCTCGTATCGCGTCGCGTCGAGCGCCTTCACCACATTGCTGGCCGACAGGATGGAGACGTCGTGTTCGGCGGACTGCCCGCCAAAGAGAACCGCGACCCGTAGTCTTTTCGCCATCGAATCCAGTCCTCCGTTCCGACATTCGCTGTTACCCCGGCATCGGTAAAAGAATCGATGCGGAATGGGCCAATAGCGCTCGAAAGAATGCCACGTGACGGCCGAAGAATTCAGCCCTCATCCTTCGAGACGCTGCTTCAAGCGAGATGCGTCGTCATCCCGGACGCAGCGAAGCGGAGATCTGGGATCCACTCCCGAGGGCTTACCGGTGGGGCTCCGGAATGGATCCCGGGTCTCCCTGCGGTCGCCCGGGATGACGGCGCCTGTCGAGGCGAAATGCCAACCGACTGAAATCGCTCACGACATTATCGGCAGGGCTCTCAGGCTAAGGGCTGGAGGAATTTCCGAACGCCCAGCTCCCTCTGATCGCAGCCGGTTCAAACCGCGGCGTCGTCGGTCTCCGCCTTGCGCCGGAAGCCCGTGGCCAGCACGTAAAGCTCTGACGAATCCGAGCGGCTCGCGGCCGGCTTGAGGTTGCGCACGGTGGTGAAGTCGCGCTTGAGCTGGGCCAGGAGCTCGGCGCTTTCGCCGCCCTGGAACAGCTTTGCCAGGAAGAAGCCGCCCGGCGCCAGGATGCCGTTGGCGAATTCGAGCGCGGCCTCGGCCAGCGCGATGATCTTGAGGTGGTCGGTCTTCTTGTGGCCGGTCGTGTTGGCGGCCATGTCGGACATCACGCCATCTGCCCGGCCGCCGAGGCGTTCGGTCAGGAGGGCAGGGGCGTCGTCGGCCATGAAGTCCATCTCGATCAGATCGACGCCGGGGATCGGATCGACCGGGAGCAAGTCGATGCCGACGATGCGGCCCTTGCCCTTTTCGAGGCCGATGCGAGCTGCCGCGATCTGGCACCAGCCGCCCGGCGCGCAGCCGAGATCGACCAGCCGCTGTCCGATCTTCAGGAACTTGTGGCGGTCGTCCATCTCCTCGATCTTGAAGGCGGCGCGCGAACGGTAGCCGAGCTCCTTGGCGCGCTTCACATAGGGGTCGTTGAGCTGCCGCTCGAGCCAGAGCTGCGAGGAGTGCTTCAGCTTGCCGGCCTTCTTGACCTTGACCCGCATGTCGCGGGCGCCGCCCGTCTTGGCCTTGGTGGCCGAAGCCTTGGTGCTGGAAGCCTTGGTGCTCGAAGCCTTCGCGCCCGGCGCCATGGCGCCCGAAGGCTTGGCGCCCGAGGCCTTGACACCGGAAGCCTTGGCACCGGAAGCCTTGGCACCGGAAGCTCTAGCGCCCGAAGCCTCGCCGCTGGTCGCCTTGCCGCTTGTTGCCTTGCCGCCCGATTTACCGGTGCTCATGTCCGCCCGCCCATCATCCGTGCCGGCCCTGACCTGCGCATATGCTTATCTCCGGCGCCACCAGGCGCGATCTTCATGCATCATCCGGAGGAGAATGCCTTCACGCAGTCCGCGATCGGCGATCCGCACCCTCTCGCTTGGAAAAGCGCGGCGGATCGCTTCGAAGATGGCGCAGCCGGCCAGCACGAGATCGGCGCGCTCGCGGCCGATGCAGGCATTGGCCGCCCGTGCGGCATAGTCCATCTCGACGAGTTGGTCGATGACCGCGAGGATGTCCTCCTGTCGCATCCACAGCCCGTCGACCTCGCGGCGGTCATAACGGGCGAGACCGAGATGGATGCCGGCGACGGTCGTCACCGTTCCAGACGTCCCCAGCAGGTGGAAGCTCCTGGCTCCGCGCGCCCCGGCCGCCTTGAGCGCAAAGGGGGCGAGCGCCTGCGCGCAATCCTCGACCATGCGCTCGAACAGCTCGCGGCTGACGTCGATGCCGCCATAGCGCTCGGCCACCGTCACCACGCCGATCGGCAGCGAGGCCCATTCGCGGATGCGGGCGGCGGGGTCGCGCGCTTCAGCCCGCCCGCCCATCCAGATGATCTCGGTCGAGCCGCCGCCGATATCGAAGACGATGACGCCCTCGGCGGCCGGGTCGGCCAGGGCTGCACAGCCGGAGACCGCGAGCGAGGCTTCGGTGCGCTGGTCGATGATCTCGAGGTCGAGCTCGGCCTCGGCGGCAACGCGACGGACGAATTCGAGCCCGTTGGTGGCGGCGCGGCAGGCTTCCGTCGTCACCAGCCGGGCGCGGGTGACGCCCCGGCTTGCCATCTTGGCGCGGCAGATCTTCAGGGCTTCGACGGCGCGGTCCATGGCGGCGTCGCCGAGCCGGCTGCTGGCGGCAAGGCCCTCGCCGAGGCGCACGATTCGCGAGAAGGCGTCGACGACGCGGAAGCCATGCTGCGCCGGCCGCGCGATTAGCAGGCGGCAGTTGTTGGTGCCGAGATCGAGCGCCGCATAGGTCGCGACCGGGGGGCGGGGGGCATATGTCGGTAAAAATGGGCTCGCGGTCCCGGCAACGGGCTTCGTGCCGACCGCATCGGGATCGGCGCTATGCACATGCGCGGGCGCCACGATTGTGACGTCCTGCTCCTGCCGGTCGTCGACCGTCACCGTTTCCAATCCTTTGACCAGCCGCGCCTGAGGCGCGACGGGAGCCACATGCGAGATGCGGCTGCTTGCTTCGATGCCGAGGGTAACAACAGCGGGACTGCGGTGCCAAGCGGAACCTTGCTCCGGCACATGATTGGTTGAGCGAGTTGATGCGTTGCCCCTTGGCCTCTCCCTTGGCCCCTCCCTTGGCCCCTTGCCGGGGGGCGCGGGCTCCGGCAAGTCTCGGGCAGGCCGCCGGGACGACGGCCGAACAAGGCAGGGAGCGCATAACATGGCCGCAGCACGCCATATTCTCGCAATCGATCAGGGAACGACCTCGTCGCGCGCCATCCTGTTCGACGCGTCTCTGGCGGTCGTGGCCAGCGCCCAGCAGGAGTTTCCACAGCATTTTCCGGCTTCTGGCTGGGTCGAGCATGAGCCTGAGGATATCTGGAACAGCGTGCTCGCGACCTGCCGCAAGGCAATCGCCAAGGCGAATCTCGGGGCTAGCGACATCGCCGCGATCGGAATCACCAACCAGCGCGAGACCACGCTGGTCTGGGACCGCAGCACCGGCCAGGCGATCCACCGCGCCATCGTCTGGCAGGACCGGCGTACGGCGGATGCCTGCGCGAAACTGGCCGAGGCCGGCCATGAAGCGCTGGTGGCGCAGCGCACCGGCCTGCGAATCGATCCGTATTTCTCCGCCACCAAGATCGCCTGGCTGCTCGACAATGTGCCGGGAGCGCGCCGCCGCGCCGAGGCCGGCGAGCTCGCCTTCGGGACGGTCGACAGCTTCCTGCTCTGGCGGCTGACCGGCGGCGCCGTGCATGCCACCGACGCCACCAATGCGGCGCGCACGATGCTGTTCGATATCGGCAAGGGCGTGTGGGACAAGGAGCTGCTGGCGCTGTTCGACATTCCCGCCGCGATGCTGCCCGAGGTCCGGGATTGCTCCGGCCTGTTCGGCGAGACCGCGCCTGCGCTTTTCGGCGCCGCGATCCCGGTGCGCGGCATGGCCGGCGACCAGCAGGCGGCGACCATCGGGCAGGCCTGCTTCTCGCCCGGCATGGTGAAATCGACCTATGGCACCGGCTGTTTCGCTTTGCTCAACACAGGGGCTGCGCCGGTCGTCTCGAAGCACCGGCTGCTCAGCACGATCGCCTATCAATTCGGCGGGCAGCGCACCTATGCGCTGGAGGGCTCGATCTTCATTGCCGGCGCCGCCGTGCAATGGCTGCGCGACGGTCTCGGCATCATCGGAACGGCAGCCGAAACCGGGCCGCTTGCGGAGGCCGCGGACCCGGCGCAGGACGTCTATCTGGTGCCGGCCTTCGTGGGCCTGGGCGCGCCGCATTGGGATGCGCAAGCGCGTGGCGCAATGTTCGGCCTGACGCGCAACACCGGTCCGCGCGAATTCGCCCAGGCCACGCTGGAGAGCGTCTGTTTTCAGACGCTCGACCTGATCGAGGCGATGCATGCCGACTGGCCGGCAGCCGGGCAGGGCGGGCGTTCCGTGCTGCGCGTCGATGGCGGCATGGTCGCCTCCGACTGGACGATGCAGCGCCTCGCCGACATCCTGGACCTCCAGGTGGACCGGCCCGTCGTGCTGGAAACGACGGCACTGGGCGCGGCCTATCTGGCGGGGCTCGATGCCGGGCTTCTGCCCGAGCCCGACCGCTTCGCCGATCTCTGGCGGCTGGAGCGCCGCTTCTCGCCGGCCATGGCCGCCAGCCAGCGCCAACGCAAGGTCGCCGGCTGGCGCGACAGCGTCAGGCGTACGCTGAGCCGGGCATGAGGCCGCGCAGGGGCGCTGCAACGGCGGGTGCGTGGTGGGAGACCGAGGACCGGACATCGCCGCACAGCTTCACAGAGATTATGTGACGCCGCGCATTCTGGGCTTGCCATCTCAGCGCGCTTTGATTAGACCCCGGCTCACCAACGAAAAGCGCTTCGCGCCGTTGGGGGATCGTCTAACGGTAGGACCCCAGACTCTGACTCTGGTTGTCTAGGTTCGAATCCTAGTCCCCCAGCCACTCACCCAGGTGGCTTTCGGTAGATAAATTAAATCAAGCATTTGCGACTCGCTCCGGCTGCTCTGGCAGCCCATTTCGCGTTCCCGACGGGCATGTTTTGCGCGAAGTCATTCATGCCCCCGGAACGGGCGCGTTGCTGACGCTGCTGCGACGCCGCTGGGAGGTTCGCTATCGTCTCCCGCCGTCAGTTGCCGGGAATCCTGAGGAGGAGCTGGGGCAGCGTGTGGCTATCGGGTCTGTTGGGCCGAGCCTCTTAGCGGGAGCGGCATTCCAGCGGCTCGGCGCAGCTTTTGCCAAGCGCCCTGCGGAAGCGTAGCGTACCAATGTGGCACGCTTCATTTCGACTGGAAGGGTGCTTGAAATCTCCCAAGCGGAGAGGACGCCATGGGACGCAAGTTCGTAGACTGCCGCGCATTCCCGAGCGAGATGAACTGCTCGGTCGCGATCAGCGCCGATAGCGAAGGCGAACTGTTGGAGGCGGCCGTGCAGCATGCCGTCGCCGTGCACGGTCATCAGGATA
This sequence comes from Allobosea lathyri, assembly GCF_900108245.1. GTDB lineage: Bacteria > Pseudomonadota > Alphaproteobacteria > Rhizobiales > Beijerinckiaceae > Allobosea > Allobosea lathyri. Next base: position 2,154 of record NZ_FNUY01000015.1, on the reverse strand, counting down.
CGCCCGAACTGCGGGGCCAACTCAGAGGCATCATCAAGGATGGTATGCCGTCTGAGGAGGCACCAAGTCGCGCCGCCTGATCTGGCAAGCGCCGTCGTTTTCATCTCTTCCAACGCCGCGCTCGGGATACTGGGCGCGGCAGGGGAGTTCTGCTGCTGATCCGAGCGCGCATGGCGTAGCCGATACTGGTCGCTTACCGACGCCAGGCTGAAACGCCGCACCATTTGCCGGGCATCATTCACCGCCTCTTAACCCTCCGCCGATAGGCGTTGGTGCCGGTTCAGATCTGTAGAGTTCGCGGTATCGCATGCGTAAGTTCGGCATTCACACTCTCGCCCAGAGTATTGAAACAGAACGATTTTCATCGCAAAATGGCGACAGCGAAGTGGCAGGTCCGCCCGGTCGCCGGGGAGCCGAGACGGCGATGCCGCCGGTCTCTCCTGCGCCCGTCAGGCTCAGGCGCGCGAACCCGACATCCTGCGAGCCGCAAGCGCAGCCAGCCATGCCGCTGGCTGCCGCATTTGGTGTCGATGTTCCCGACGAGGAGCCGGCTGCGGGTCTGACATCGGAGCCGACCCAGGTCCGCTATTGGCGCACTCCAAACCGCCTGATGAATCAGGTCTGGGCCAGAAAGCCCGATTCCACGATGCCGTTAACGGCTGCAACGGATGATCTTCATGAGGGCGAGGTTCCTCTTCAGGGCGAGATCCTGCAAGGTGAAGTCGACATCGTGCCGATGCGACGCGAGGAGGACAGTGCCGCCTCGCTGGACGTGATCCCGGCGGCGCCAACGCCTTTCGCCTTCATCTCCGACCATGCCTTCTGGGAGGGGCTGTCCGGCGCTGCGCCCGATGAAGTCGAAGCCGAGCCTGACGATGCGTATTGTGGAGGCGCCGGCCTACAGGGGACGTCTCCCGTTCTTGCCGAGCTTTTGTCTGCGCCGGACGACAATATTGCGATCAACCACGAGCCTCCGGTGGCTCCTGCTCCTGCTCCTGTTACTGCCGCTCGTCCTGCGCCTGCCCTCGTTGCTCGTGGGTCGGCCGCGCGTGCGTCCCTGGCCTCTCATGTCAATGTCAGGGGGTCGGTTCGGCCACAATCCGAAACAGGGCAGGGGGCGGCGGCGATCTCTGCAAGCGCTCAGGGCGTGGCTGGTGACAGCGCGGCTTCCGGGCGCGGAATTGCCGTATCGCGGAAAATCAGGGACGACGTCGCAGCACGGGCCAAGCTGAGCAGCGATCAGGCCGGGAATGCTGCGAATATCGATCACGCCGATGATTTCGCGCTTCCGCCGATCACGTTCCTCACCGAGCCGCCACAGGCGCTCGGAGCTGCCATTCCGACCGAGTTGCTGCAGCAGAATGCCGGACTGCTGGAGGGGGTGCTCGAGGATTTCAACGTGCGTGGCGAAATCGTTCAGGCCTGCCCCGGTCCGGTGGTGACGCTGTACGAGCTCGAGCCGGCGCCCGGTACCAAATCCTCCCGTGTGATTGCGCTGGCCGACGACATCGCCCGTTCGATGAGCGCGATCTCGGCCCGCGTCGCCGTGGTCCAGGGCAAGAACGCCATCGGCATCGAGCTGCCCAATGCCAAGCGCGAGACGGTCTTCCTGCGCGAATTGCTGGCGAGCCAGGATTTCGATTCGACCAAGCACAAGCTCGCCTTGTGCCTCGGCAAGACCATCGGCGGCGAGCCGGTGATCGTCGACCTCGCCAAGATGCCGCATCTCTTGGTCGCCGGCACCACCGGCTCGGGCAAGTCGGTCGCGATCAACACCATGATCCTGTCGCTGCTCTACCGGCTCAAGCCCGAGCAGTGCCGGTTGATCATGGTCGATCCGAAAATGCTCGAACTCTCCGTCTATGACGGCATCCCGCATCTGCTCACCCCCGTCGTCACCGACCCGAAGAAGGCGGTCGTGGCGCTGAAATGGGCGGTGCGCGAGATGGAGGAACGCTACAAGAAGATGTCGAAGGTCGCGGTGCGCAACATCGACGGCTTCAATGCCCGCGTCGGCGAGGCCAAGGCCGCCGGCGAGGTCATCACCCGCACGGTCCAGACCGGCTTCGACAAGCATTCCGGCGAGGCAATCTACGAGGAAGAGGTCATGGACCTCGAGCCCTTGCCCTATATCGTCGTCATCGTCGACGAGAT
>NZ_FNUY01000011.1 GCF_900108245.1 Allobosea lathyri | reverse complement strand
TGGATCCTGCATGCGGCTGCGACCGGAGCATCCCAATCATGTCTGGTCCTACGACTTTGTCGAGGATCGCACCCATGATGGCCGGAAGTTCCGCATGTTGAACGTGGTCGACGAGTTTACCCGCGAATGCATCGCGATCCGGATAGACCGGAAGCTCAAGTCCACCGATGTCATTGACGTCTTGTCGGACCTCTTCATCCTGCGCGGCGTGCCGGGGCATGTTCGTTTACGACAATGGTCCCGAGTTCGTCGCCAAAGCAGTGCGGGAGTGGATCACAGCGGTCGGCGCGAAGACGGCCTTCATCGAGCCAGGCTCGCCTCGGGAGAACGGCTATTGCGAGAGCTTCAACTCCAAGCTTCGCGACGAGTTCCTCAACGGCGAGATTTTCTACAGCCTCGCCGAGGCCAAAGCTGTCATCGAAAGCTGGCGAAAGCACTACAACACCGTGCGGCCCCACTCATCGCTCGGATACCGCTCTCCGGCACCGGCCGCCATTGTGCAGCCGCCAAACCCATCGCCAAACATGGCCGCGAAGCCGACCATGCATTAGACTGAAACCGGGCCACCCAACGGGGGCAGACCACATGTCGAAAAGCGCGATGCGCGCACGTTAGATTTAGAACGAAATCTATAAGCGACTTAAAAGTCGAACGCAATCTAATTCGAGTTGGGATCGGGGTGACGTTACGAGGCCTGGACGGCGCCTGTCCCGTCTGGCTCTCGGCCTGCCGATCAGCACGGGCGTCCTGGTCCGGCGACCGCGGATATCCGCCTCGACGGCCTGACGCTCCCACCATCGTGCGAAAGCTACCTCGTTTGGTTTGGGCTCAGGCCAGCAGCGCCCGCGTCGAGAAGCCGCTGTCTGTCGCCGCCAGCTCGGCCACGGCCTCTCGCAGCTGCGCAGAACTCTTGCGAAGAAGCGCTCTGGGCCGCTCCGACGGGAAGCGCGAGCCGTCCGACAATCGTCTCCGTCGGGAAGAACGGGACGAAACCAGCTTATCCGAACCCGATCGCCCGAGGACGCCAAGCTTGTCAATCAGGGCGATGCCTGCGCCAGCCTCAACGAGCACGCACGCGATGTTCGATTGTGAGACCTCGACGGCGGGCCGCAGCTGGAGGTCGGCACGCTCTAAGATTCGGTGCGCAAGCGCTCCGAGGGGCAACATCCGGTCGAGGCAGATGATGGGCTGCGGCGACAGATCGTCGATCGTGAGGTACGGCTTTTGCGCCAAAGCTGGGCCGCTCGGCAGGACGCAGCCAAAGCGCGAAGTGCATAGATCTTCCAGGAGGATTCCGGAAACCGCAGCCGCGTCGATGAGCAGTCCGAGTTCGCTCTTGAAGCTCGCCACACGTTGGGCGACATCACGTGCCGTCAGGATTTCAACGACGAACTCGACGCCGGGCTTCCTGCTTCGGAGCCGCGAAATGGCATGAGGCAGGATAGAGGTCGCGAACGCGGCAATCGTCGCAATCCTCAGCGCGCCTGTCCGACCCTCCCTGAGATCGCGGGCGCGCCGCGCAACGGTCTCGATGGAAGAGACGCCTGCACGACATCCGCGTATAGCAGTTCGAATTCCCGCGTCGGATGCAGTCGTTGCTTTTCGCGCCTGAACAGGACGATGCCGATGTGCTCCTCGATCTGTTGCAGCGTACGGCTCACGGCCGGCTGCGACACATTCAGCGCCGCGGCCGCCGCAGTGACGCTGCCCTTTTCGATCACGGCACGAAGCACTGAGAGTTCACGGGAGTCGAATGTCATAATCCACGGACATTAAGTCAGGCGATCTTTGTATTGGCCCGCATGAACCCTTCAGCGTCAAGATCGCTCCCGATCGTTCGCGCGAGTGGGAATCATTGCAATCAAAGCTTGGCTGTGGTTGCCGTCGCTTTTGCAATCAGGCGCGAACGCGGCGTGATTCCACGGCAGGCGGCCCGGACGCTGGAACGGCAGGAGCTCAATCTACCGCCCCCACCGATGAGCTTCACATCGCCCGGTTTCTCCGGCAGCGAGGGAGAGGCTCGTCCAGAAGCGCGGCTGCGGCCATCGGCTATGTAGTCGTTTCGCAGGGTCGATCAGGCCTCCTATTGCAGCCCCTTGCTGGCCCCTGGGATCCGCGAGACGGGGGCTGTGAAGCACAAAAAGGGCGCCAGTTCGAGCGCCCTTTTCCATTGTGTGTCAGTGCGGCTTCGCCTCAGACGAAGCGGAAATCGTCCTGTGTGAGGCTGGCGAGCTGGATGCCCTTCAGCGTCAGCGAGGTGTCGACGTCGATCGAGAACACGGTATCGGCACCGACCTGATCGGCTGCATCCATCGCTGCGTCGAAATCGGCGAAGAGCCCGATCGAGAACTCCAGCACGTCCGAGCTCGCGCCCGTCGTCCTGAAGTCGGTGAGGATGTCCTTGCCGAAGCCCGCGGCGAAGACAAAGACGTCGTGGCCGGAACCGCCGGTCAGGATGTCGTCGCCGGCCCCGCCCTCGATGCGGTCGTCGCCGGAGCCGGCGTCGATCACGTCATGACCCGCTCCGCCGAGAACGACGTCGTTGCCGGAGCCCGCGTCGATCACGTCGTCGCCCTCACCGGCATCGATCAGGTCGGCGCCGGAGCCGGCCTTGATCACGTCGTTGCCGATGCCGCCGAAGACCTCGTCATCGCCCGAGCCGCCCTCGAGCGTGTCGTTGCCCGCACCGCCCCAGAGCGTGTCGTCGCCGGCGCCGCCCTTCAGCGTGTCGTTGCCCGCGCCGCCGTCGAAGGCGTCGTTGCCATTGCCGCCGGTGACGACATCATTGCCGGTGCCGAAGAGCAGCTTCTCGATATTGCTGAAGCTGTTCGTGCCGATGCCCGCGCCCGAGGCCTTGCTAGCGGCGAAGTCGACCGTGATCGCCCCCGTCGCGGCCGAGAGGTCGAGCGTGTCGATGCCGTCCCCGCCATTGATGAAGTCGTTGCCGGCGCTGGCGACGAAGCGGTTGTCGCCGTCATCGCCGATCAGGATGTCGTCGCCCGCGCCGCCGATGACGGTTTCGATCGAGATGAGCTCGTCCGAGCCGGCCCCGGCGCCCTCAGCCGTTCCGGCCGAGAGATCGACCGTGACGCCGGCCGTGTCGGCCGAGTAGTCTGCCGTGTCAATACCCTCGCCGCCATCGAGCAGATCGTCGCTCGCACCGCCCAGAAGGACGTCGTCGCCTGCGCCGCCGAGCAGCTGGTCGTCGCCGGCGCCGCCCTTGAGAAGGTCGTCGCCAGCCTCGCCATGCAGCTCGTCGTCGCCGTCGCCGCCGTCGAGCGTGTCGTTGCCGGCACCCGCCAGCACGGTGTCGTCGCCGAGGCCGGCGAGGATCACGTCGTCACCCGACGTGCCGGTGATCTCGTCGTCGCCCGGCGTGCCGGCCGGCTGCGGGGCAACCGTGACGGTGACGTTGCCGGTCGCGCTGCCGCCCTTGCCATCGGAAACGACATAGGCGAACGACGCCTCGCCGGAGAAGCCCTCGGCGGGGACGAAGACGACATGGCCGTTAGCGTCCAGGGTCACGGTTCCACCGTTGCCTGCGGTGACGGACTGGATCGTCAGGGTGTCGCTGTTCGCATCGCTATCGTTCGCGAGCAGGGTCGCCGGGTCGATCGTCAGCGCCGCACCGTACTCCGTGCCGAGGCCGGTATCGTCGGTTGCGACAGGGGAAGCGTTCGGCGGGTTGATGGTCAGGCTGACCGTGGCTTCGGTCGTGCCGCCACGCCCGTCATTCACCAGCACGGTGAAGCTGTCCTGGCCGATGAAGCCGGTGGTGGGCGTGTAGCGGTAGGTGCCGTCCGAATAGACGAAGACCGCGCCGTGGGACGGCCCCTGCTTGAGGCTGAAGATCAGCGACGCGCCGGCATCCTGATCCGACGCCGTGACCTGACCGGTGACGAGGCTGTTCACCAAGCCGACAGCCTGGCCGTTCACCGCCGTCGGCGCGTGGTTCACGGGCAGCGTATCACCGGCATCGGCGATCTTGACGAAGTGGACATCGTCGAGCGCCACGCCCGCACCCCAGGAATCCTTGATGCCGGTATCGATGAACTCGAACCGGTTCGAGCCGTTGCCGGAGCCGCCGACCACGTCGAAGCTCAGGGTCGTCCAGCCTGCGCTGGTCTGCGGCGGCAGGCCGCTGAAGATGACCTCGCCGTTCCACAGCACGGTCACGCCGTCGTCGTAGCGCCCATTGTCGGAGTCCGAGAGCGCGAAGCTGAACCGATAGGTCGCGCCGGTTTCCGCCTGCGAGACAGTCTGGCCGATCTTGTTGCGGGCCGACTGGCCGGCACCGTCCAGATCGATCCAGAACCGGCCATCCTTGGCGACGACGCCGCCATAATTGTCCAGATGCTGCTCGATGCGCTTGAAGTTGGCATTGGTCCAGCCGAGAATCTGACCGTCCAGGTTGCGATAGCCCCAGTCGGCGCCACCGTTGTAGTTGCCGGACTCGCTGACATCCTCGAAGCTGCCGTTGACGACGAGGTCGGTTCCGATCGCGACCGAGGAGGTCGAGGACTTGACCGTCAGGTCGAGGGTCGCCGTGTCCTTGCCGCCGCGCCCGTCATCCACCAGGAAGGTGAAGTTGTCCGCGCCGCTGAAGCCAGCGTTGGGCGTGTAGCGATAGGTGCCGTCGGTGTAGACGAGGACCGTGCCGTTGGCCGGCCCGGTGGCGAGGCTGTAGATCAGCGCCGTGCCGGCATCCTGATCCGAGGCGGACAGCTCACCGGTGAACACGGTGTCCTTCATGCCCGCGGCATGGCCGTCCGTGGCAACCGGAACCTGGTTCGCCGGCAGGGCGTCACCGGGATTGGCGACCTTGACGAAGCGGACGTCGTCGAGCGCCGCACCGGCTCCCCACGAATCCGAGACGCCCTTGTCGATGAATTCCAGCCGGTTCTTGCCATCACCGGAACCGCCGACCACGTCGAAGCTCAGTGTCGTCCAGCTCGCGCTGCCCTGCGGCGGCAGGCCGTCGAAGATGACCACGCCGTTCCACAGCACCTTCACGCCGTCGTCGTGGTTCACGGCGTCGGAGTCGGAGAGCGAGAAGCTCACCCGATAGGTCGCGCCGGTTTCGACATGAGCGATCGACTGGCCGATCCGGTCGACGGTCGTTCCCGTCTGCGAATGGTCCATGTCGATCCACATCCGGCCATCCTTGGCGACGATGCCGCCATAATTGTCCCAGTGCTGCTCGATGCGCTTGTTGTTGACATTGGTCCAGCCGAGGATCTGGCCATCCTGGTTCCGGTAGCCCCAGTCGCTGGGACCGTTGTTGCCGGAGGATTCGCTGACGTCCTCGAAGCTGCCGTTGACCATCAGGTCGGTGCCGAGAAGGATGCCCTGCGCGACGGTGAAGTTGACGCTCGCCTCGACGATGCCGCCATGGCCGTCATTCACCAGATAGCTGAAGCTGTCGCCCCCGACGAAGCCGGCTGCCGGCTTGTAGTTGTAGGTTCCGTCCGAATTGAAGACGAGCGTGCCATGGGCCGGTCCATCGCCGAGGCGATAGGTCAGCACGTCGGCATTGGCGTCCGTGGCCACGACCTTGCCGTTGAACAGCACGCCCTGGCTGATGACAAGGTCGACATCCGGGGTTTCCGGCGCGACGTTGCCCGGGGTCGGCAGCACCGGATCGGCGATCTTGACGAGACGAAGGTCGTCGAGCGTGGCACCGAAGCCCTCGCCCGCGCCCTCGAAGACGAGGTCGTTCGAGCCATTGCCGGTTCCGCCGGTGACCATGAAGTGAAACTTGCCGCCGGTGACGGAGGGGATGCCTTCATAGACCACCTGGCCGCCCCAGAGCACGCGCACGCCGTCGACGCCCGTCGGCAGATCGGCAAGCGAGAAGCTCAGGCGATAGGCCGCGCCGGTCTCGACGCTCGCGAGGTCGTAGGACAGAGTGCCTTCGGGGAAGCCGCCTGCGGCGACGAGATCGGTGCCGACCGCGACCGTCGACGGGATGGCAAGGGTCGGCGCATTGACGAGCAGGTCCTCGAGGCCCGGCAACAGGGCCCCGACCTCGGCGTCGGTGCCATCCACGGCCAGCGCCGCGAGTTCGGCGCCAGTCAGCGTGAAGCCGTCCGCGGTCGCGATCGAGGCGGGCTGGTAGGCCGGATCGACGCCGTTCAGCAGAACGAGCGCGTCGCTGCCGGCGCGAATGATCAGGTTGTTGCCGTCGCGGATGACGCTGACCCCGGCCGGGGCGATGCCGTCGAAGACGATCGTGCTGGTGCTGTCGAGCGAGACCAGGTCGATGCCGTCGCCGGCGCGGAAGACCACCCGGTCGCCCGTCGCGACGATGACATCGTTGCCCGCGCCGCCGGAGAGCACGTCGGCTCCCTCGCCGCCCGAGAGGTAGTCGTTGCCGCTGCCGCCGATGAGCGTGTCGTTGCCCGCGCCGCCGAAGATCAGGTCTTTGCCGGCGTCGCCGTAGAGCGTGTCCTCGGCGAGGCCGCCGCGGACGATGTCGTCGCCCGACATCGCATAGATGACGTCCTTGCCGGTGCCGCCGTTGACCTCATTGGCCTGATCGGTGCCGTAGGCCACGTCGGCATTGTTGAGCAGCTTTTCCAGCGCCGGACGGGCGAGCTGGGTGTTGTCGTTGATGATGCCGTCGACGCCGAGGTTGAGCGCGTTCTGGACGTCGGCGGCGGTGCCGGCGACCGTCCAGCCATTGACCTCGAGGCCGGCCGCCTGGGCAGCAGCGACCGTCTCCGCCGTGATCAGCGCCATCTGGGGCGCGAGAGCGTCCAACACGCCCATCGAGCCTTGCGCGCTCGTCACGTTAGCGATCTTTGCGTCAGTGATATTGTCCGTCAGCCAGACCAGCGGGAAATCGACGTGGTATTTCGTCTGCATCAGGTCGCGGAGGACGTTGTGGTCCGTCGCGAAGGTCTGGAAGACGATCCGCTCCGGATCGGCGAAGTCATGCGCGACGAGTTTCGAGAGCATGGCATCGTAGGTCGCATAGCCGGAGCTCTTGGTCTCGATCAGGATTCCGAGCTTCCGACCGGTTTCGATCTCCATTTCCTTCGTCAGCACGATCAGCTGCTCGAGGGTGACGATACCCGGCACGGCCGCGCGCACTTCCGCCAGGGTCATGTTCGCGATGCCGATTCCAAAATCGTCATGATGGCTGACCAGGTGCCCGTCCTTGGTCAGGCGGAAGTCGGTCTCGACAAAGTCCGCCCCGTAATTGAACGCCCACTTGTAGGCGTCCATCTCGTTGTCCGTATAGGGATTGGTGCCGCGATGGGCGTAAAGAATGGGCTTGTCAGCCATGACTCATCTCCAAAAATGGCAACAGTCGGTCGTTCCCGGCAGCGGGCTTGCTGCGGGCATGCGTGAAGAACGGGTGTTGATGGCGAGCCGCGCCCGGCCGCGCGCAGGCTCTTTTCGTCCGGCTACGACCTCACGGCCGCCTCCGAACTCTTGACGAACTCGACGCCGGACTGGTCCAGCATCTGTCGGATGGCCTTCGGCGGTTCCGTCTCGCAGAACACGGCGGTGACCTGATCGATGCGCCCGCCATGGACATGGGCCGGGCGCGTGAATTTCGAGGAATCGAGGACGAGGTAGGACTTGCGGCAGCTGCGCAGCATCGCCTCGCGGGCGCGCACCTCCTCCTCCGAGAAATCGAGCAGCGAGCCGTCCTCATCGATCCCGCCGACACCGAAGATCGCGATGTCGACCTTGTAGGACGCGAAGAACGCATCGACCGTCGAGCCGCAGACGTCCAGATCGCCGCCTCGCACGGTTCCGCCCGCGATCGCCAGAGAGAAATCGGAGTTCTGCCCCACCATCAATGCGATCGGCAGGTTGTTCGTCACGATCTTGAGCTGGCGATGCGACAGCAGGGCCTCGGCGACGAACTGCGTGGTCGTGCCGATGCCGAGCGAAATCGACTCGCCGTCGCCGACCTGGCTCGCGACCGTGGCGGCGATGCTCTGCTTGGCCTCGCGATTCAGCACGCGACGGTCCCTGAATGTGAGGTTTCCGCTCCGCGCAAGGCTCTCGATGCCGCCATGTCGCCGCCGCGCGACGCCCTGATCGCAAAGAGCGACCAGATCGCGGCGGATCGTTTGCGTGGCGACGGCGAAATGCGCCGCCAACTCCTCGACGCTGATGAAATCCCTGCTGCGCAGCATCTCGGCGATCGCCATCTGCCGCCCATCCGAGCCCAGCGCCGTGTTCAAGTGAATGCAATTGATGTTCATATGACTGCGATAGCGCGGCCCTGTGACGCTCGTGCGACAGTTAAGCAATGCTTAACTCAAAACAAAAGAAGGCGATAAGCAGCGCAGTGACACAAAAGTAGGCTCCCAACTCCTGGGCAGAAGACCTGGGCAGAAAAATTGAGACGGCAAACGTTCAGGCCTGCCCAGGTATTCGTGAGCCAGTTTAACTGTGCCTTGAAAAATACTTCCAAGCGGGGCGATCATTTTCCGCTCGCGCCCGCGAAGTCGCGTCACCCAAGAACGCGCCCAATTCCATGCGTCAGCCGCGAGCGAATGCCGCTCCGATCGGACCGTTCATTCGAACTTCGCTTATAGGTCAACAACCCCGGGGCACGTAGGAGTCCGTCCCGAAACTCATGAGCCTCGCGCGATGCGTCGGATGAGGATCATGGCTGCGGCGGCGTAAAGGAGCGCGGTCGCCGAAGCGATGGCGACCTCTGCATCCTTCCAGAGCCACCAGTCTCGCTTGATCCAGGCGAAGAAGCGCTCGACGCTCCACCGCCGCGGCGGGATGGCGAAGCTGATCTGATCAGGCTTGCGGCGGACGATCTCGACGGCGATGCGGGTGGCTGTCGCGACGCGCGGGGCCCTGGTAGCCGGCGTCGGCGAAGACCTTCTCGATGAAGGAAAATGAGCGGCGAGGCGGCCGGCAGCAGACCCGCCCGTCGCGATCCTGAATGCTGGCAGGATGGGCGAACAGGACGAGGCCCACCCGTCGGTACCGACGAGGGCGTGGCGCTTGCGGCCCATGATCTTCTTGCCGGCGTCGTAGCCGCGTGGCCCGCCAGCTTCGTTCGTCTTTGCGCGCTGGCTGTCGATGATGCAGGCGCTCGGCGAGGCCGCCCGACCGCTGCGTTCGCGATCGATCATCAGCAACGCATGGTTCAGAGCCTCGAACACGCCCCCGTCCCGCCAAGCCGCAAACCAGCGATAGACCGTGCTCCTGGGCGGACGGTCGCTCGGCAGAAGCCGCCAGGCGACGCCACCGCGCATGACGTGAAATATCGCGTTGACGATCTCGCGCAGCGGCCACGACAGTGGCCGGCCCGTCCGCTTCGGTGCCGGCAGCAACGGTGCAACCAGCCGCCATTCCGCATCCGTCAAATCCGTTTCGTATCGGCGCGATTGCCGGCGAGTGGCTGGGGTCCACATCGCTCGCTCCAAGATGGCCTGAACAACCCCTTGGAATCACGAGCGCCCCAGCCGCTCAACCCTTTCGGGACGGGCCCTGAGAGTCCGCCCGAAACTCATGAACTGCACGCGATGCGTCGGATGGGGCGCCGGGCCTGCCAACCCAGCGCCCAATCGGCGTTAGTCCACCGATGCCCCTACTTGCGCTTGATGAAGGAGGGGCCGAGATGCGGTCGGCGACGGGCAGGGCAGCTTCACCGAGGCGCGGGTCGATGTCCAGGTGAACCCGCTCAACGATGCGCCGGTCGCGCGGGACGAGAGCTACACCAATGCCGGAGGCGCCTATCTTCACGGCACCGAGGACAAAGTGCTCCTCATCCCCTTCGCCGAGCTCATCAAGAACGACTCCGATATCGACAGCCTGACGCTGCGGCTTGAAACCATCGCCTATTCCGAGAACGGCAGCGCCGAGATTCTCGCCAATGGCGACATCTGCTTCACGCCCAACGAGAACTTCTGGGGTGTCGCTTCCTTCCGATACGTCGTCTCCGACGAGCAGGGGCTGGCGGGTGACGGCCTCGTCACGCTCTATTTCGACCCGGTGGCGGATGCGCCCCCAGTCGCGGGCGACGACATCATCCATGTCTACGAGGACGTGCCGACCATCATCCCGCGTGCGGCGCTCCTTGCCAATGACAGCGACATCGACCGCGATCCGCTCTGACGTTGCCCCTCGGTTCTAATCCGGTTTGAAGTTCGTTCTGGCCCATTGAGAGGACCAGGACATGAAGCGCAGCCGCTTCTCGGAAGAGCAGATCATCGCGATCCTGAAGGAACAGGAGACCGGGGTCTCTGTCGCTGATCTGTGCCGCAAGCACGGTGTGAGCGACGCCAGCATCTACAAGTGGAAGGCGAAGTTCGGCGGGATGGACGTGTCGGAGGCCAGGCGCCTTCGAACGCTGGAAGACGAGAACGCGAAGCTGAAGCGAATGCTGGCCGATGCGATGCTCGACAACGTCGCGCTGAAAGATCTGCTGGGAAAGAAATGGTGACGCCCGCCGCCGAGCGGAAAGCCGTCGCGCATCTCGTGGAGATCACGCGATGAGCGAACGGCGGGCGTGTAAAGCCATCGGCTGCTGCCGCATGACCGTCCGATACCAATCCGCGCGCCCTGACGATCGCGCTCTGCGGGATTGCATGATCGCGATCGCCCGCGAGCGCCGACGCTTCGGGTATCCCCTGGCCGACAGGCAATTGCTTGCAATTGCCGTAAGGCGGCGTCTGCATGTTCTGCTCAAACGCGAAGGCCATGTCGTGAACCACAAGCGGCTCTTCCGGCTCTATCGTGAGGAAAAGCTGACGGTGCGTCGGCGCGGGGGGCGTAAACGGGCCATCGGCACCAGAGCGCCGATGCTGGTGCCCCTCGGGCCCAACGAGCGCTGGTCGCTCGACTTTGTCTCCGACCAGTTCACCGATGGCCGCCGCTTCCGGATCCTGACCATCGTGGATGACTGCACGCGCGAGAACCTCGCGCTCGTCGCCGACACCTCGCTATCGGGGCTTCGGGTCGCTCGCGAACTCGACCGCGTGATCGCCGAGCGAGGCAGGCCGAAAATGATCGTCAGCGACAACGGCAGCGAGTTCACCAGCAACGCGATCCTGGCATGGGCCGATCGGGCCCGCGTCGAATGGCACTACATCGCGCCAGGCAAACCGATGCAGAACGGCTTCATCGAAAGCCTCAATGGTCGCCTGCGAGACGAACTGTTGAACGAGACGCTGTTCTCGTCCCTCTCGCAGGCGCGCACGGCATTGGCCAACTGGCGCGTGGACTACAACACCGCACGCCCTCACTCGCAACTCGGATGGCAGGCCCCCACGGCGTTCGCCTCGACCTTCACCCCGCGCCGGGCCCTGACGCTGCGCTATGCGACAAGCACAGCACTAGAGCTCGTCGCTTCACCAGCCCGAACGGGCTCCACAACCGCCAGAAACGAACTCAGCGCTGGATAAAAACTGGGGGCAACGTCAGCTCTCCATCGCCGGTGTTGCCATGTCGTTGGGCGCGCGGGGCACGGTGGCCTTCAACGGGGCGGGCGATATCCTCTTCACGCCTGCGTTCAATTCCACCCGTCCCTCCGGATTTCTAAATCTCCTCCAAGTGTTTGGCGTCCAGGCGTTTTCTGACGTTTGAACATGCTTGGAGTATACCGCGTGGTAGACTAAAACGCGATTTATACCTTCAGGAAGCGGGGCGTTTTCTACTTCTCGCGCAGGATATCGAAGTCGCTGCAACCCCGATTCGATCAAGCACGCGTCGTCACCTGCTTGCACACGCGTTCGTTGCCTCGGGCGCGTAAATCCGCGAACGCTCTCGCGTCACAGTTGGAGATTGTCTGGGCGCAGATGGCCCAGGAAGGCGACCGTCCGGCCGAGTTCGTCCGCTTCGCGTATCCTGCCCATGGCTTGTGTCCTGCCGAAGGCGGTGAGCGCTTCCGCCTCGTCGAGAGCGGGAGAGAAACGTTTTGCCGCAGCGCTCATCGCCGGTGAATCGAAGGGGCCGGGGCACACGGCCTTGACCCTGACGCGATCGCCGAGATCGACGGCCAGAGCGCATACCAGACCCTCCAGGCCGGCTTTCGAGGTCGCGTAGGCGATGCGGGCCGGCGCCGTGGCCTGCCCATGCACGGAGCCGATCATCACGATCGTTGAGAGCGACGCTTTCGAGATTGCGTCAACTACCGGAATACCAGAATACCGGTAGTTGACGTCTCCCGTGTCGCTTGGTAAGCAGCATTGAAATGGAGACCACGATGCCCCGCCCCTCGCCCGGAAGGCCGCCCCCGTCGCAGGAACCGATCACGGTGGATCGGCGTCATCCCGCGCCTGAGCAGGTTTACCGGGCTCTGCGGCAGGCGATATTGCGGCTCGAGCTTCCGCCCGGCGCGCCCCTTTCCGAGCCGGAGATCGCGCTGCGTGCCGGGGTTAGCAGGACACCGGTTCGCGAGGCGATGAAGCGCCTTCAGGCCGAGCGTCTCGTTGAGGTCTATCCGAATGTCGGCGCAGTGGTCGCCGCGCTCAATCCGATCGCGGTGTCGGAGGCTGCCCTGATGCGGACGCTGCTCGAGGGCGAGGTCGCCATGCGCAGCGCAGTCTGCCCGGACCCTGCGCTGGTCGAGAAGCTAGATGAAGCCATCCGCCAGCACGAGCGCGCCTTGCTGGCTGGCGATACCGACCGCGCCTATGCCAGCGACGAGATCTTCCATCGCGCGCTCTTCGAAGCACAGGGTTTCATGTTGATGTGGGATGCGGTCGACCAGGCGCGCTCGCAACTGGAGCGGCTGCACCACCTGATGGTGGCGGAACGCAAGACACTGGGCCGCGCCATCGAAGATCACCGCCGGATCGTCCAGGCCATCAAGAATGCCGATCCCGCCGCGGCGCGCCAGGCGATGGCGGACCATCTCAACATCAACGCGCCCTATATCGAGCTCTTGCGGGCCGCCGAGGGCGCAGAGGGAAGCGACCAATGATGCGTTCCGCGACACCCCTGTTGGGTCTGACGGTCATGCCGGAATATGTGCAGGTCGAAGGCATCGACCGTGTGATTGAGAATGTCCTACGTGCAGGCGCGACGGCAGTCTGCACGGCGCCGGCAGTGACGGAACTCGCGGACGAAGCAACTGGCGCTCGCGAGCCCCCCTCTGACGCCGGGGCAGGCAGCGTGAGAACGCTTGACCGCCCGCTCTGGGGCCAGACGGCACTGTTCATACGGACCGCCCCGAGTTTTGCGCCGAATCGAGAACTCTATGGCGATGGCCCCTATGCGCCGCCGCCTCCGCAAGCGCTCACCGACCGCGAGGGCTTCATCATCCGCGACTTCCTCAAGGCCTGCAAACGCGCAGGCATCGAGACGCAGTTCCAGCTCATGGCGGCGGCCCCGCCGGCCTACCGCGTCCAGTGGCGGCAAACACGCCCGGAGGACGAGCCGCTGACGGCGTGGGGCTCGCCCGTCACCGGTCGGGTCGATGCTAATCTGACGCCCGCGAGCCCTGGCCTGCGCAGCTACATGCGCGCGCTGATCATCGACCTGGTCGCGAACTATCCTGAGCTTGACGCCATCCGCTTCGATTGGCCCGAATTCCCGCCCTACGCGCCTGAGAGCCTCCTGTTCGACTTCAACCCCTTCGCAATCAAACGCGGTCAGGAACTCGGTCACGATGTCGAAAAAATCCGCGCCGACGTCCTGAGCTTTTGCCGGAGGATAAACGCGCCGGATGCCTGCGCCGCCTTCGTGAACAGCTTCGGGCGCGACGGCCTTACGCCCGACAACCTCGAAGCTGCCGGCCTGAGCGCCTTCTTCGCCTACCGATCCGCCTTGGTCGTCGACTATGTCCGATATCTCGTCGACACGGTCCGCGACGTGTCCGGCGGGCGGCTGAAGGTCCATCTTCAGGGCTTCCCGCCACCGCTCAACCATCTTTCCGGCTTTGACATCGCCGCCCTCGACGGGCTGGGCTGCGAACTTGGCATCAAGCTCTACACGATGCATTGGCCGATGATCGAGCGGGCCTATGCTGCGCGGCTCGCGGGCTACGCTGGAATGAGCGAGCACGATGCGCTTTGCGCCGTCAGGCGGGCGTTCCGGTTCACGCGTGCCGAGGCCGAAAACGTGGCGGACGTCCACTATCCCGAGCCGAACGAGCCGCATCGCGCCGCCGACGACGTCATCGGGACCAAGCTGCGCGCTGCGCGAAAGGCGATCAAGACGTCGCCATTCTGGGCCCTCGCTCATGGATACGGCCCCACCGACGATGTTCTGCGTCGCCTGCAAGCCGCTTTCGTCCACGGGGGCGGGCGCGTGCACATGAACCGCTACGGCTATCTCTCCGACGAGAAGCTCGGCCGGATCGGTTCGTATATCGGATCGGAGCAGGCCGCTGCCGCGGTTGCGCGCGCGCGCTGACGATCCATCGCGAACCAGGCGTCATTGAGTTTCAACGATAAAGAACGGGAGCAAGAGATGAAACGACTGTGGGGAGCTATGGCGGCGCTGATCCTGGCGACCGCGCCGGTGGTCGCGACAGACTATCCCAGCCGGCAGATCACTATCCTGGTCCCAGCACCCGCCGGCGGCCCGACCGATACGTTCGGCCGGCTTCTGGCTGACGCAATGGGACGCCTCTATGGACAGCGCATCCTCGTCGAGAACGCGGTCGGAGCAGGCGGGATGGTCGGCGCCAGGCGCGTCGCGCGCGCCGCTCCCGACGGCTATACGCTTCTCGTCTTCAACACCGCGCTGACCAGCATTCCGGCCTTCTCGAAAACGATAGAACTCGATCCTTTGACCGGGCTCTCACCGATCGGCCTGATCAATGAGAGTCCCTTTGTCCTGCTCTCGCGCCGCGACTTTCCAGCCGCCGACACCAGGGAACTCGTTGCACGCATGCGCGCCGACAACGACAACATCCGCTTCGGCCATGGCGGTTTCGGCGGTGGCGCACACATCTGCGGCCTGTTGCTGTCGCGCGCTGTCGGGGCCAAGCCGAATTTCGTGGCCTATCGCGGAGCCGCTCCCGTCATGACCGACATCATGGGCGGGCATATCGATCTGTTCTGCGCCCAGACGGCGGATGCGATTGCGAACGCCGAAACGAAAACGATAAAGCCCTTCGCCTTGACTGGTACAACGCGCCTTGCCCAGTTGCCCCAAATCTCCACCTTGCGCGAAGCAGGGGTGCAGGATGCCGACATGAGCGTCTGGCACGCTTTGTTTGCGCCGCCTGGAACGCCCGATGACGTCCTGTCGTCGCTGAGCGGAGCTCTCGATCGCGCCCTTGAGGACCCCGAGATCATCGCCCGTTTCAAGATGCTCGGTGTACAGGCGACTGAACCTGCCCGTCGCGGGCCCGCAATGCTTCGGAAGCTGCTTGAGGTGGAGACCATGCGCTGGCGAACTCTCGTCTCGGATATGGGCGTCACGCAGCAATAATATCAACTGAAGCCATTCTGGTCGCCGCCGGCCGAGGTCTTCGCAACTCCGAACTGCCGGTCTGGTCCCATGCATCCTCTAATGTCAGCCTTCGCGCGCCAGGGATCGTTCTTCGCGACCTTGCGCGTGGAGGCTTGGGCGAGGCTTCAGCGTTTCCGCAAGAAGCTCTCGGCGCGCGGAAGCGAGATCCGGCTGATCGGCGTCGCAGCGCTCGTCGGTATCGCCGCGGGCGTGGCGGTGAGCGCCATGAGCTGGATCTCAAAGGCGATGCACAGCCTGATCTTCGGGATCCCGGTCCTCGACTGGTTGAGCGCGGCACCCCTTCTCGACCGCCTGATCGTTCTGAGCGCTCCGATCGTCGGCGGCATGGTTCTCGGCTGCCTGATTCTATTGCAGGCCAGACGAAACATGCGGCCTATTATCGACCCGATCGAAGCCAACGCACTCTATGGAGGGCGCATGTCGCTGACGAGCAGCGTCGTGGTGGCGGTGCAAAACCTGATCTCCAACGGCTTCGGCGCTTCGGTCGGTCTTGAAGCCGGCTACACACAGCTTTCAGCCGGTATCGCCTCCAAGCTGGGCGCGACGCTAAAGCTGCGGCGGGAGGATCTGCGCATCCTCGTCGGCTGCGGCGCGGCCGGCGCGATCGCGGCCGCCTTCAACGCGCCTCTGACGGGCGCGTTCTACGCGTTCGAACTCATCATCGGGTCGTACAGCACGGTGGTGCTGGCCCCCGTCGTGGTGGCCGCGCTCCTCGCGACCCTGATCGCAAGGCTCCTTCCCACGGGCAGTCTCCTGATCGAAGCGGGACATATGCCCGCGATCATGCCCGGCGATTTCGTTCCGGCCATCGCCCTGGGTGTGGTCTGCGCGCTCGTCGGCATCGCGATCATGATGATGGTGTCGGCGGTGGAGGAACTGGCGCGCAAGAGCGCAGTTCCGCCGTATCTGCGGCCGCTCCTTGGGGGCGTCGCGGTTGGCCTGCTCGCTCTGCAGACGCCGCAGGTTCTGTCGGCCGGCCATGGCGCGCTCCATCTCAATCTCGAGGGTAACATCGCGACCGGTCTGCTGATCCAGATCTTTCTTCTGAAGGCCATCGCGTCGGCGGTCTCGATCGGATCCGGCTTCCGCGGCGGGCTCTTCTTCGCTTCGCTCTTCATGGGCGCACTGCTCGGCAAGATCTTCGCCATGGTGGTAGGCGCGATGTCGTTGGGCGGCTTGACGCCGGCGTCCCTGGCGATCGTCGGCATGAGCGCGCTCGCCGTCTCCATCATCGGCGGGCCGCTGACGATGACTTTCTTGGCGCTCGAAATGACCGGGAACCTCACGGTCGCGGCGCTCGTACTCGCGGCGGCGATCACCTCAGCCGTCGTGGTACGCACGACCTTCGGCTATTCCTTCGCGACGTGGCGCTTCCATTTGCGCGGCGAAAGCATCCGCAGCGCCCATGACGTCGGCTGGATCCGGAATCTGACGGTCGACAAGCTGATGCGGGCCGATGTCAGGACGATCGGATCGGACATCTCCCTGGACCAGCTGAAGGAAAAATGCCCGATCGGATCGACCCAATGCGTGATCGTGGTCGATGCCGATGGCCGCTACCAGGGCATCGTCCATATCTCCGACATCCATACGGCCGCGCCGCGCGAGCCCGGCGCCTCGATCCTGGACTTCCTCAAGCACAAGAACGACATTCTCCAGCCGACCATGAACGCCAAGCAGGCGGCCGAGATATTCGACCGGAGCCAGAGCGAAGCGCTCGCCGTCGTCAGCGACATGATCGGGAGGCGCGTAGTTGGGCAGCTAAGCGAAAGCCACACGCTGCGGCGCTACAGCGAGGAGCTCGACCGCAGGCGCCGCGAGATCGTGGGAGAGGCGGTCTGAACGGACTGGGCTGGGCAGTGATGCTCCAACCGCGCCGCCACGACCTAGACGCCCGATCGACGCACCACAATTCCGTCCTCGGCTAGCCAAAGTCACCAGGAGAAGCGGCTACCAAAATCGTCCCGCCGTGGCCACCGGTTCGTTGCTTACGATCTCGCTGGCCGAGGAGGGGATGACGATGATCTGCGTCACCCATGAGAGTGGCTTGCCCGTCAGGTAGCCGCCCGCGTCATCTTCATGGCGAATGGCCAGATCGTCGAGGAGGGTCTCCGGAGGAGTTTTTCACCAATCCGCGCCACGAGCGTACGAGGAAATTTCTGAGCGAGATCCTCTCGCGACATTAGCCGAGGCTGCGCCGGCCCATCTCGGAGCGAAGCTTAACGTCCTCTTGTTGGCGCTGGCGAGATATTCTTCGACGCAAACGCGGTGGTTTTGATGAATGGAAAGCGGGCGAGGCCATTGTACGATTGGCGTATGTGAGCGGGAATGGCCGGCAGTTTCTATAGCGAATCCGGCGTCGCGCGCCTTGCCTCTTTCTTCCCGGATTAACTTTCTGTTAAGACATTCCGGATTCCTTTCCGGTGACTACGGTCTGCCGCCTGCGGCAGCCCGAGTCCCGTAATCAGGAGATTGCCGCATGAAGCGGACCGTGATCGCTGCAAATACTGCCCGTTCCGTCGGTATGAGCCGTTATGGCCGTAGAGCGATCCCGCTTCTGATTTCACTGGCTGCGCCGGCTCTGGGCGCCTGCAGCATGTCGGCTGTCGAGACCGCTTCGACTGCTGCCCCCGCGGCAAAGGAGCCCCGGGAGGCCCGTAAGCGCGCCATTGCCCTGGCGAAGGCCGACCCGCGCGAGAAGGAATGCCTTGTCCGCGCGATGTATTTCGAATCGAACCGTTCGAGCGAGACGGGTCTGCTCGGCGTCGGCACGGTCGTGATGAACCGGGTGGAATCGCCGCGTTATCCCGAGACCATCTGCGGCGTCGTCGGCGCACCACGTCAGTTCGCCTCGGGTGTGCTGACACGTCAGATGGCCGCACGCGACCTGCCGAAAGTCGAGGCGGCCGCGGAAGCCATTCTCAACGGGCAGCGCAATGAGGCTGTCGGCGCGGCCAAACACTTTCATATGGCCGGCATGCGCTTTTCCTACGCCAATATGCACTACATGACGGTGGCAGGCGGGAATGCCTTCTATCTGAAGGGCGAACGGCCCGAGCGGCGCCGCATCGAGGAGCCGAACTATCAACTGGCTGCGGTCTCCTCGCCTGCGCCTCTCGCCACCACCTCGTCCACAGTGTCGACCTCCTTCGCTGCTGCGCCGCTGGCTTTCGCTTCGGAAGCTCCCGCGCCGACATCCTCCGCCCTCGCAAGTCCGTCTCTGAATCTGGTCAACAATGCGCGGCTGCCGCCCAGCAGGCCGTTCGATCTCGACCTGCCCAGGAAGACCGCACGCGCCTTCATCGCGCCGCCGACGGGCGGCGCCCGTCTGGCTGCTCTGATGCCGGATGCCCGTGGCCTTCGCGGCGCCCTGCCGCTGAACTGACCTGCGCTGAACTGACCCGCGCTGAAAGCCCATCTGGATCCAGCCCGGCCCGCGATCAGGTCATGGCCTGAGAACGACGCTTACGATTGAGCCAGGCCAGCTCGACGGACGCTGGAATCAGAAGACGAAATCGTCCAGCGCTTCGGCGGGCTCGGGCTGAGCCCTCCCTGCCGCCTCGGCCTGTGCAAGGCCGCATTCGGTCAGGACCGCCCGATGGATGGTGCGTTCGGCGGCCATCGTGTAGCTCGGCCAGATATGCTCCTGGATCAGGTGCCGGACGGGTTCGGCCGCGTCGGGGCTGGGCAGAGCGCCGTCGCGGCAGGCATGATCGAGTTCGGCTGCGGCAGCGGCGATCAGGTCGCTCATCGCGCCTGCATTCGAGAAGGAGAGCGTCGCCCTGGCGACGACGGTGCAGAAGCCGCCACCCTCGCGCCGTAGCTGGTCGAGGGCCGCGCCGAGGCGGTTTCCGGTGTTGCGCATGGCTGCCAGCGAATCCTGCATCGTGATGTCGAGCGCACCGAAATGGGCGGCGTCGAGCCGGCCGCTCCCGGTCAGCCGTGCGGAGGCCGTCTGCATCTGCGCGAAGGTGGGCGACAGCCGTGTCGCCTCGCCTGCGACGCGACCGGCCGCCGATTTCAGTTCCTGCGCGATGACAACGAGGCTGCGGCCTTCCGTGCCCACGCGCGCGGCGCGAAGCCCGGCATTCATGCCGATCAGGACGATGCTGGACACCGTGCCGGCCAAGGCCGAGACCGTCTGCTGGCAGGTCTCCAATACGCTGGCCAGGGTCGCGGTGACGCGGTCGACGCCGGCGCGGGCATTGTCGCATTTGCCCAGAAGCTCGGAAGCGCGCGCCAGATCGGCCTCCAGATCCGCGAGGAAGGACCGCGAAGCGCCTTCGCCGCTGTAAAGATTGCGCACGCTCTCGATCAGGCTGCCGGTATCGTCGGCGAGCATCGACAAGGCGGCTTCGATGGCGGTGGCGTCCTCGCCCAATGTCACGGCGCTCTCGCGCAGCTGTGCCGATTGTAGCCGGTGCAGGACATGGGCGGCGCTGCCGCGCTCGCCCTCGCCGAGACCCGCAGCCGGACCGGTCCCGGCTTCGAGCGCCGAAACCAGCCGCAGCGCCGCGATCGCATGCTCCAGCCGCTGGCGAATGCTGTCGCCCGATTGCAAGGCGATGATCGCGCCGCCGGCGGCACCGGCGATCCTGCCGGAATGGGTCGCCGCATCGGCGGTCAGCACGCTGCCGCGACTTTGCCGGATAGCGACATCCGCGAGCGTCTGTTGGAGATTGTCGGCCAGTAGCGACAGGGCGTGGCCATAGCCGCTCTCGAACGCGCGCTGCGCCGTCAGTGCGGTCGCAAGCAGCGCGGCGAAGCGTTGATGGTCGCGGGCACAATTCTGGATCGTCGATTGGGCTTGTGTCGTCAGCCTGACGATCTCGGCGGTGAAATCGCCGAAATCGCGCCCCGAC
This sequence comes from Allobosea lathyri, assembly GCF_900108245.1. GTDB lineage: Bacteria > Pseudomonadota > Alphaproteobacteria > Rhizobiales > Beijerinckiaceae > Allobosea > Allobosea lathyri. The sequence continues at coordinate 181,595 of NZ_FNUY01000011.1, read as the reverse complement.
GCATTCACGTTGACGGCCTCGATGCGGGCGCTGCGCGCGAGGATGGTGATCAGCCGCATATGCCCGAGCAGATTTTCCAGGGCCTGCGAAGCGGCATGGCTAAGGACGGAGAGCTCTTGCAGGGTCGTTGTCTCGTCCGAAAGCGCGCCCTGGATCGCACGCAGTTCGCCTGCGAGCCCGCTCAGCGCAGCGCCCGCCTGCGCGATCTCGCTGCCGCCGAGCTCGCTCGAGAGCACGGTGAGCCGCTCCTTCAGGCTTTCGAAAAGCCCGAGGCCTTCGCCCAGTTCCGTGCCGGCCCTGGCGAAAATAACGTCGATTTCGCGGGCACTGCCCTCGAGCGACCGGATCAGCATCGGCACAATCATCGTCGTCCCACGTGTTACGCTTACGCCTCGAACCGCACTCAGGCGCCGTGTGCCAAGTCCCCAGCCCCGCCCGCTCCCGTATTCGGCCACGCCATGATCTCCTGTGCTACACGAGGGAGCTTTACGATACGTTCGGCCGCTCCCAGGTCGATCGCCTCCTTCGGCATGCCGAAAACGACGCAGTCCTCCTCATCCTGCGCGAGCGTGCGTGCGCCGGCCTTGCGCATTTCGAGAAGGCCACGCGCGCCGTCATCGCCCATGCCGGTCATGATCAGGCCGAGCGCGTTGGCGCCGGCATATTGCGCGGCGGAGCGAAACAGGACGTCGACCGAAGGGCGGTGGCGCGAGACTGGCGGGCCGTCCTTGATGGCGATGCGATACTGGGCGCCGCCGCGCTGCAGCAGCATGTGGCGATTGCCCGGCGCGATCAGGACCCGGCCGGTGGAGAGTTCGTCGCCATTCTCGGCTTCCTTGATCTCCATGGCGCAGATACCGTTCAAGCGCTTGGCGAAGGCGGCGGTGAACTTCTCGGGCATGTGCTGGACGACGGCGATGCCGGGGCAGTTCGCCGGAAGACCTTGCAGCACCTCGCGCAGCGTCTCTGTGCCGCCGGTCGAGATGCCGATGCAGACGATGCGGTCTGTCGTCTGCCGGACACGACCCGGCACCGGCGGCGGCATGATCACGTCGGCGGTCAGCTTCCGCTCGATCTGCATGCGCGGCTGTTGAGGCCGAAGCTTCGCCTGGGCGGCGGCCCGCACCGCATGGCGCAGACGCCCGGCGGTTTCCGTCAGCGCGTTGCGGGTGTCGATCCGGGGCTTGGGCAGGACATCGACCGCGCCGGCCTCCAGCGCATCGAACAACGCGCGTGAACCGGCCTCGGTCAGGGTCGAGCAGATGATCACGGGGATCGGCCGCTGCGCCATGATCTTGCGCAGGAATGTCAGCCCATCCATGCCGGGCATCTCGATGTCGAGGATGATGACATCGGGGAGTTCGGTCTGCAGGCGGCGGGCGGCGGAAAAGGCGTCGGCCGCCGTGCCCATCACCTCGATGCCGGGATCCTCGCTCAGGATCGAGCTGAGGACCTGTCGGACTGAGGCGGAATCGTCGACGATGAGGACGCGAATGGCTTTGCGACTCATGCTGCCGACCTCCTCGATATCGAGGTGCCGGCTTGATAGATCGTCGGAATGATCGTTCGCAGGCTTGGAAGGGCGCTGCCTGCCATCGATTCCGAATGACCCAGGATCAGGAAGCCGCCAGGGCGCAGATGGGAGATCAGACGCGACAAGACCCGCTGCTGCGTCGGCGTGTCGAAATAGATCAGCACGTTACGGCAGAAGATCACGTCGACGTCGCGGTCGAAGGGGTAGTTGTCGTCCATCAGGTTCAGGCGTTCGAAATGCACCTGCCGGCGTAGTTCCGGCGAGACGCGCACGACGTCCTTGCGCGGATCCCGCGATCGCATGAGATAGCGCTGCTGCATCGGGGCCGGCACGGGGACGACGAAGTCGCAGGGGTAAACGGCCTTGCGCGCCTGTTCGAGCATTTCGGTCGAGATATCGGTTCCGAGGATCGAGAAGCGCAAATGCTTGCCGGCGTTGATCATGTCCTGCAGCACCATGGCGGCGGTATAGGCCTCGGCGCCGGAGGAGGACGCCGCGCTCCAAACCTTGAGGCTCAAGGGGCGGGGACTTTGACGCCTGGCCAGTTCTGGCACGGCGACGTCGCGCAGGAACTCGAAATGGCTGGGCTCGCGGAAGAAGTCGGTCTTGTTCGTCGTCACGCAGTCGATGAGATGGACCAGCTCACTGTCGAGGCCGCCCTTGTCGAACAGCTGCGCGCCATAGGCCCCGAGCCCGGTGAGTCCCAGCGCGCGGACGCGCTTGCGCAGCCGCCCCTCGACCATCGTCCGCTTCGTCTGCGGCAGCTTGATGCCGACCCGCCTCTCGATGACCTCGGCGATTCCCGCGAAATGCCTGTCGGCGAGTTGGTCGTTGAGATCGGTTTGCAAGGCATGCACCGGTTCAGGCGGCCCGGTCGATCGACAGGCCATCGAGAGCCGGTATGTCGTCGGATTGCATCAGGCGTTCGAGATCGAACACGACGATGAAAGCCTCGCCCTTGCGGCCGATGCCGGCGATGTAGTTCGACTGCCAGCGGCCGCCGACATCGGGAGCGGCCTCGGTCTGGTCGGCATCGAGGCCGGTGACCTCGAAGACGCGGTCGGCGACGAAGCCGACGCCGAGCGTGCGGCCCTTTACCGGCACGTCGAGGATGATGATGCGGGTGGCATCGTCGGGTTCCCTGCGCGGCAGTCCGAGCTTGGCGCGCAGGTCGACGATGGGGTAACCGGTGCCGCGCACGTCGATCATGCCGAGCAGGAATTCCGGGGAATGCGGCAGCTTCGAGATCGGCCGCATGTCCAGAATCTCGCGGACATTGCGGATATCGATGCCGAAGAGCTCCTGATCGATGCCGAGCGTCAGGTATTGGGCCGTGTCAGCCATGATGGCCTCGCTTTGATCGCGGAAGGGCGTGGGGACGGTCGGCGCGGCCGGAAGCCCGGCTCGGCCCCGAGAGGCCGAGCCGGGGACTGCCGTCAGCTGCGGCGGAACGCGGCGTCGTGCTGGTCTTCGCCGCTGTCGAGGTCGAAGGCGAAGCCGCCATTGGCGACCTTCTTTCCGGGACGAGACGCGGCTGTCGGCTTCCTCGGCTGGATGGCGACCGCCATCGTACCGGCCTTGCCGCGCAGCTGCCTGACCGCGTTGTCGATCGCGATCGGCTGGGCGGCCGGCTTGGCGCCATCGCCGTCGATCCGGAAGAAGGCGATTGCGTCCTGGAGCTGCACGGCCTGTGCAGCGAGCTCCTCGGAGGTGGCGGAGACCTGCTCGGAGGCGGCTGCGTTCTGCTGGGTGACCTTGTCGAGCTGCTGGATGGCCTGGTTGATCTGGGTCGAGCCGACATCCTGCTCGCGGCAGGCGGCGGTGATTTCCTCGACCAGTTCGGCGGTCTTCTTGATGTCTGGCACCAGCCTGGCGAGCATCGAGCCCGCCTCTTGCGCGACCTTCACAGTATCGACCGAAAGCGTGCCGATCTCGGCCGCCGCAGCCTGGCTGCGCTCGGCGAGCTTGCGGACTTCCGAAGCAACCACAGCGAAGCCACGGCCATGCTCGCCGGCGCGGGCCGCCTCGACCGCGGCGTTGAGCGCCAGCAGGTCGGTCTGGCGGGCGATCTCCTGAACGATGTTGATCTTCTGGGCGATGGTCTGCATCGCATCGACGGCCTTGCCGACGGCCATGCCGGAGGCTTCCGCGTCCCTGGCCGACTGAGCGGCCATCTTCTCGGTGGTCGCGGCGTTCTCGGCGTTCTGCTTCACATTGGCCGCCATCTCCTCCATCGAGGACGAGGCTTCCTCGGTCGAGGCCGCCTGCTCGGTCGAGCCCTGCGAGAGCTGCTCGGCGCTCGCCGACAATTCCTGAGACCCCGACGACATGTTGTCGGCGGCGGTGTTCACCTGACCGACGATCTCGCGAAGCTTGCCCGACATGCCGTCGACGGCGCGCAGCAGATCGGTGATCTCGTCATTGCCCTTGAGTTCGACTGTCTGCGTCAGGTCGCCCTGAGCGATCGAGCCGGCGGCGTTGACGGCGCTGTTGAGGCCGCGGCTGATGCTGATCGCGATCCACAGCGCTGCGGCGAGGGCGAATGCCAGCGAGCCGAGCAGCATGCCGATCAGCAGCGTTTTCGTGAACGCCGCCTGCTCGGCGGCCGCCTTGGCGCCTGCATTCGCCTGATCCATGATGAAATCGGCATATTCCGCAAGAGACTTTATTACGTCGTTTGCCGCCAGGCGGCCTTCGCCGGTCGTCGTCTCGACGGCCTTGATGTTGCCGCCACCTTTCAGAATGCCCGTGATACGCTCGACCAGGTCGACGACGCGGGTAAACTGCGTGTTGACCGCATCGCTGGAGACGCCGACCGAGGACATCGCCGTGACCGCGCTCGCAATGAGAGCGCGAGTCGAGGCGAGTTCGGCGGCGTAGGCCTTCAGACCGTCGCTCAGTTCGCTCAACGAACCAGACATCATTGTCTGGCTCAACTGCAACAGCACGCTGCTATTGGCCGCACGTGCCGCTTGAAGCACGCTCGCTGCCTTCGCAGCGTCCTGGCTGTCGAGAGCGCCGAGAGCGGACAAGGCGCCGTTCATCTCGTCTTCGAAAACCTTGCGCGTAGCAGGCATTTCTGTAGCCCAGAGCAGGGCGCTGCGATTATTCGAATTCAGTTTGGCATTGGACAGCGCCTGATCCTGCGCATCGAAGACACGCTTGGCCTTCGGAGCCATTTCGGTCAAGCGACGCTTGCCTTCATCAGTCGCCATCCCGTAAAGGGCATCGCGAACATTTTGGAATTCGCCGCGCGTGGCGACCGCCACGGCGGCCATGTCTTCGGTTTCTTTCTGAGTGGTGAACAGGATCGCGTCTTTTTCCTGACGCAGTGAGGCCTGCATTGCGCTCGACAGGTCGGCGATCTTGTCGAGACGCACCTGTGACGTCACGAGGTCCGTCTGTGCCTCGGCCATCTCCGAAAGCTTGACATAGGATAGCATGCCGGAAGCGGCCGAGAGCGCGATCACCGCGCCGAAGGTTAGTGCTAGCTTAGCTTTGATAGTGAAGCGCATTGTTACCCTCTCTTGGAATGATTTCGGTTGATGTTGTCAGCCCAGGGTCCGCGCCATATCGGGGATTATGACGAATTCGTCGTTCCATTTGGTGATGAAGCGAATAAATTCAGGGCGCCATTGCGATCCGAGACGCGGCGTCTGCTGTGTATGCCTGCTCGATACTTCGGTGACCTCGAAGACCTTGTCGGCGAGAATGCCGAGCGTCACGGGATCGCCGTCGATCTCGATCTCGACGACGACGATGCGGGTGTCGGCTGTCGCGGGCGCTGCCGGCATGCCGAAGCGCAGGCGCAGATCGGCTAGCGGAATGACGTTGCCGCGCACATTGATCAGGGCCGGCAGGAAGGTCCGCGCCCCGGCGACCCGGGTGGCGGGAACCGGGTCGATGATCTCGCGGACCATGTCGGTCTCGATCGCGAGGATCTCGTTGCCGAGCCCGACCATCAGCACCTGTAGCCGGATCTCGGAGGCTGGCGGCTGATTGCCCGCAGGCTCGCAGGTCTGGATCTGCTGCATCACGCGGCCTCCGACGTTCTGTCATTGTCGACGCGGCTCTGGCCGAGCGTGACGAGCTGGGCGACGTCGAGGATCAGGGCGGCCGAGCCATCGCCGAGGATGGTGGCGCCGGAGAACATTGTGACGTCGGAATGGAGCTTGGAGAGCGACTTGATCACGGTCTGGTGGCTGCCGATGATCTGGTCGACGACGAGGCCGACGCGGGTATCGCCCATCGTGGTGATGATGACCTTCTGATAAGGCGCAACCTCGCCTTCGGCGTCGAAGAGATCGCGCAGGCGCAGGAAGGGCACGAGATCGCCGCGCACGGTCAGGAAGCTGCGGCCCCTGGCGCGCGCCTCGTCGGCGGCGGTCAGCTCGACGCATTCCTCCACCGCCGAAAGCGGGATGATGTAGCGGCCTTCGCCGACCCGGATCAGCAAGCCCTCGATGATCGCAAGCGTCAGCGGCAGCCGCAGCGTGACGGACGAGCCATGGCCGGGGATCGTCGTGAGCTCGATCGTGCCGCGCATCGCCTCGATCGTGCGCTTGACCACGTCCATCCCGACGCCGCGACCCGACAGGGCCGAGATCGTTTTGGCGGTCGAGAAGCCCGGATGGAACAGGAGCTGGTGGATGTCGTGCTCGGAGAGCGGCGTGCCCGGCACGATCAGGCCCTGCTCCTCGGCCTTGGCGCGGATGCGGGCGGTATCGAGGCCGGCGCCATCGTCCTGCACGGTGACCAGCACCTGCGCGCCGACATAGCGGGCCGCGAGTTCGATGCGTCCGGTCGGCGATTTGCTGGTCTGGCCGCGCTGCTGCGCCGGCTCGATGCCATGGTCGATGGCGTTGCGGATGAGATGGACCAGCGGATCGGCCAGGCGCTCGATCATGGTTTTGTCGAGTTCGGTGTCCTCGCCGACGGTGACGAAGTCGACGGGCTTGCCGAGATCGCGCGACAGATCGTGGACGAGGCGGCGGAAGCGGCCGAAGAGCGAGCCCATCGGCACCATGCGCACGCCCATGGTCGAGTCGCGCAGGCCCGATGCCAGGCGCTCGATATCCTCGGCGATTGCCTTGATCGCAAGGTCGGTGCCGGAATGGGCGAGCTGGCTGAGCCTTGCCTGGGCGATGACCAGTTCGCCGACGCGATCCATCAGTTCGTCGAGACGCTCGGCCTGAACCCGCACAGTCGAGCCCTTGTCCTCGCTGCGGCGGGCGAACTCGGCCTTCTCCGGAACCGGGCGCTCGACGGCCGCCGGTGGCGCTTCAACTGCCGGCAGCGACTTCACTACCATGACGGCGGCAGGCATCGACATGTCGAGCGGCGCCCACTCCTGCGCAGGCGTTTGGGCCGAAGGGCCGTCCAGCGCGGTGATCGTCAGCTTCATCTCGTCGCGCACGAACATGAAGACATCCTCGACATCCTCCTTCGTGCAAGCGCCGTGAAGCGTGACAGTCCAGCCGATCAGACAGGCCTCCGGATCGAGCCCGGAGAGTTCGGGAACGGCATCGAGATCGGCGATGACGGTGCAGGGGCCGAGCGCGCGCAGATCATCCAGCAGGACGAGCGGGTTGGTGCCGTTGCACGGGATTGTGGGGTCGAAGCCGATCTCGACCCGCCACCCGGCGAGCGCGGGAGCGGCTGGCGCGTCGAGATCCTCGGAGGCGGCCGGCGCGACCTCTGCAGATGCGCCGAGGCCGCCGATCGCGCGTTGCAGTTCCTCGACGATCGCCTCGCCGATGATCGGGTCGGTCGAGTCGGGGTCGTCGATCAGGGTGCGGATATAGTCCTTGGCGGCAAGCGAGACCGTGACGATGTCGCCGGAGGCGTCGATCTTGCCCTTGCGGATCAGGTCGAAGGCGGTCTCGAAATCATGGGTGAAGGCTGCGACCCTGTCGAAGCCGAACATGGCGCCGGAGCCCTTGATGGTGTGTAGGGCGCGGAAGGCGGCGTCGATCAGGTCCCGGTCCTGCGGGGTTTGCCCGAGATCGAGCAGGACGGTCTCCAGGCTGTCGAGCAGTTCGGCGGCTTCCTGGCGGAAAATCTCTGTCGGATCGAGTTCCATCAGACCCTCACCAGCTTGGCGACGACGGCGAGCAGCTGTTCGGGCTTGAACGGCTTGGTGATCCAGCCGGTCGCGCCAGCGGCCTTGGCCTCCTGCTTGACCGCGTCGTCTGATTCCGTGGTCAGGAAGACGATGGGCACGCCCGTGAGGGCGGGCAGGGCGCGCAAGCCCCGGATCATCTGCATGCCGTTCATCACGGGCATGTTGAGGTCGGTGATGACGAGGTCGAAGCTTTGCGCCTTGGCCCTGGCCAGTCCTTCCGAGCCGTCGCCGGCCTCGACCACGGTATGGCCGGCCGGTCCCAGCACGAGCTTGATCATCTGCCGCACGCTGGGGGAATCGTCGACGGTGAGTATCGTCGCCATGACAGTCAAACCTCGCTGATGAGAAGGCGGTCGGCGGCAGGCGACAAGGCGAGACCCGCCCGCGCCAGGACTGTCGCCAGCGCCGCCGGCACCGCCGCCAGGCGCAGGGTCCTGCCGGTCGTCGCGGCCGTCCGCGTCGCCGAGACCAGAAGCTGCGCGACGGTGAGATCGCAGGTCGCCAGTGCGGAGCAATCGAGCGTGAGGTCGCCTTCCGCCTGGAAGGCGGCTGCCATTTCGGCATGAAGCGGCCTGATCGATCGCAAGGAGCAATCGACCGGTAAGATGAATGTCTCAATTGTCACTACACTCTTCTCCGCTTAGGCTCGATTTACGTCGTGGAGTTTATAATAATTCTAATGTATATTTGTGAGTTATATAATTGCAGAATGATAGTCGTCTAAAGATAATTATAATAAGTATAATTAGTATATATCCTGTTTACATGGCTAACGATAGAATCGATAAGGAGGCTACACTAGGGAATTTACGATGATGTTGGCTAAGTTATTCGAATAAAAATCCCAATTGACGTTACGTAGCTACTAGCCCTAAATTCTGATCAATCTATTAATTGCGAGCGTTATTATTTTCGCTATATGCAGAAAAGAATCATATTATCTGTCGTGGCGGCTATCGGGCGATACGCGTCGGGGGCAGTCGCGTTTTCCGGTGGGCGCGCTGGTTTCGGGACGATGATCAGCGCCTGCCGGCGGAACTGCCCCAAGCCGCGATCCACGAGGCTGGCCACGCTGTGATGGGGCGAGAGAGCCACGACGAGGTGATCGCACCCTGCCGCATCCTGTGGGTGGTCCCTCTCGTTTGCCTGTCGGTCAGTGCCCGGGTCGTGCACGGTCGGCCGCTATCTCCTCGGGGATGCTCTCCTCGCCCTCGCCCTCGCCCTCGCGCGAGGTCGCAGCGCGGACGACGTGCCGGGAGTTGCTTGAGGCGTTGCTTGAGGCGGTGCGAGATCGTGCTCGTCGCGGTCCATCGAACCCGCGGTTCGGTTGGGTACACCGAGGGCTAGAACTCAGCCGCCTCCGCGCTCCCTGAGATCGCGGGCGATGTCGAGGAAGGCTTTGATCGTCTTGCTCTCCCGGCGGTCGCGCAGGCAGATCAGTGCCTCCTCCATCAGGATCGGGGGGCCGCTGAGCGGAATGCGCGTCAGCCCTTGCCCGGGCACGAATTCCGCCTCGGAGACGAAGCCGATGCCGGCGCCTGTGGCGACGACATCGCGGACGGCCTCGCGGCCCTCCACCTCGATGGCGAAGCGCAAGGTCACGCCATTCTCTGCCGCCCTCTGTTCGAGCATCCGCCGCGTCCGCGAGCCGCGCTCGCGCATGACGAGCGGGAGGTCGGCCAGGTCGGCAAATGATAGCGAGGCCCGCACCGCGACGGGATGCTCAGCTGTGACAAAGGCGATGATCGGCGTGGCATTCAGCGAGATCGTCTCGAAATCGCGGCTTGGCGCCACGTCGCCCAATACGGCGATGTCGGCCTCGTAGCTCATCAGCTGCGCTACGCCGGTTTCGGTGTTGCCGGTCCAGATCGTCATCTGGACGCCCGGATAGCGCTCGCGGAAGGCGCTCACCACATGCAGCACGTGGTGCACGGAGTCGGCCACCAGTCGCAACTGCCCTGTCCGCAGCGCGCGCGACTCCGACAGCAGATCCAGCGCGTCGCTTTCCGCATCGAACAACCGATGCGTCATGGCGAGCAGCCTTTCGCCCATCGGCGTCAGCGCGACCTGCTTGTGCTGCCGACTGAAGAGCAGGACGTCGTACTCCTCTTCGAGCTTGCGGACCTGATCCGAGATCGCCGGCTGGCTCAGGTGCAGGTCATGCGCTGCGCGCGAGAAGCCGCCGGCAATGGCGACATGGTGGAAGGCGCGAAGCTGAACGTAGCGCATGGAGACATCCAAACTCATGCCGGCAGCAGCGAGCCTCTCGTCGCTTCGGGCAACACGCAATGTATCGATAAAATTTATATGTAGATACGAAATAGCGATTTTTCAGATGGCCGGAACTGGGTGATGGTGGCGTCTACAGGCCGGGGCGCGGCGCCTTTCGATGCCTTGCCCTCCATTCTCACGCAGGAGACCCGCATGTCCGCTGCCCTGGTCCATACCGAAGGCGAGTCGAACACGTCCGCAGCGCGGAGCGCCTGGTCGGCTCGCCTCGACGATTCCGCAACGCGCCAATTGTTGAAGCGGGACTCCGATGCCTTCCTGCACCAGAGCCTGTCCAGCCCCTGCGTCACGGCGATCGCCAAGGCCGAGGGCATCTGGATCGAGGATACGGCCGGGCGCCGCTACATGGATTTCCATGGCAACAGCGTCCATCATATCGGCTATGGCCACCCGCGCCTGAAAGAGGCGATCAAGGCGCAGATCGACGAACTCTGCTTCGCGCCACGCCGCTTCACCTGCGAACCCGCCGTTGAGCTGGCGGAAACGCTGGGACGATTGGCGCCGGGCGATCTCGGCAAGGTGCTGTTCACGACAGGTGGCTCGGATGCGGTCGAGGTCGCGCTGAAGCTGGCGCGCGCGGCGACCGGCCGCTTCAAGACCCTGTCCTTCTGGGACGCCTTTCACGGGGCGGGTTTCGGCGCCTCGAGCGTCGGCGGCGAGGCGACCTTCCGCTCGGGGATCGCCGGACCGCTATTGCCGGGAGCCGAGCATGTCGCGCCCTGGGCAAACCATCACTGCGCCTATGGCTGCAACAGCCTGGAGGATTCGGCGCGCGCCTGCGCCAGCATGATCTCCTATGTGCTGGGCCGTGAAGGCGACTTCGCCGCCCTTGTCGCGGAGCCGATGCGCGCCACGCCGAACCCGCCGGCGCCCGGCTTCTGGAAACTGGTGCGCGAGGCCTGCGACCGTCACGGAACACTGCTGATCTTCGACGAAATCCCGACCGGCCTCGGCAAGACCGGTAAGTTCTTCACCTGCGAGCATGACGGCGTCACGCCCGACATCCTCGTCGTCGGCAAGGCGCTGGGCGGTGGCATTCTGCCGATCGCGGCCGTCATCGCCCGGCGCGACCTCGATGTGGCCGGTGATTATGCGATCGGCCACTACACCCATGAGAAGAACCCGGTCACGACGCGGGCGGCCCTGACCACCATCGCCATCATCCGTGAGGAGGGACTGGCGGAGCGGGCGGCCGAGCTCGGCGCCTACGCCATGAGCCGCCTGAGCGATTTCGGTGCAGGTTCGCCCTGTGTCGGCGATGTCCGGGGGCGTGGCCTGATGTTCGGCGTCGAAATCGTGGCCGACAAGGCCGAGATGGCCCCAGACAACGCTCTAGCGGAGCGGGTCTATTATCGCTGCCTGGATGCCGGGCTCAGCTTCAAGATCAGCCAGGGCAACGTGCTGACGCTGTCGCCGCCGCTGACCATCTCCCATGCGGATCTCGACAGGGCTCTCGGAGCCGTCGAGACCGCGATCAACGCGGGCTGAGCATGACCGAAGCTTTTGGCCTACGGGGGAGAAACATGATGAAGGCGGTGCGCACGGACCGGGAGCTGGAATGCCCCGAGATCGATGCCGGCCTGCGGGCGCGCGGTGTCGAACTGGTGACGCTGCCGGATGGTATTCCCGAGGCCGATCTCATCGCGGCGGTCGCCGATGCCGACCTCCTGCTGATGTGCTACACGCCGGTCACGGCCGCCGTCATCGCGAATGCGCCAAAGCTCAAGGGCATCGTCAAATACGGCGTGGGTATCGACGCGATCGATATTCCCGCCGCGATCGAACGCGGCATTCCCGTCGTCAACGTGCCTGAATATGCCGAGGAGACGGTGGCCGAAGGCGCTTTCGCGCTGATGATTGCGCTGGCCAGGCGCATGCCGCAGATCGGGCGCGCCATGGCGGCGGAGGGCTGGATCTGGCCGGAGCAGCGCTGGCTCGGGCGCGACATCGCGGGCGCGACGCTGGGGCTGGTCGGGGCGGGCAAGATCGGCCGGAGCATGGCGCGGATGGCTGGGCAGGGCTTCAGGGCCTGTGTGCTCGGCTACGACCCCAGTCTCGACGCGGCGACGATGGTCGCCGCCGGTATCGAGAAGGTCGACAATCTTCACGCCATGCTGCGGCAGTGCGACTTCATCTCGTTGCACTGCGTGCTGAACGCGGCGACACGGGGCCTGATCGGGCGAGCCGAACTCGCATGCCTGAAGCCCTCAGCCGTGCTGGTGAACGTTTCGCGCGGGGCGCTGATCGATGAGCAGGCGCTGGTCGAAGCCATTCTCGCCGGGCGTCTAGGCGGCGTCGGGCTCGATGTCTATTCGGTCGAGCCCCTGGCGAAGGCCGGCCACATGCTGAGCCCGCTCTTTGGCCGCGACGACGTCATCCTCTTCCCGCACCTGACCTTCTTTACGGTCGAGGCGATGCGGCGGCTCTCGGAGGATACGCTCGCGCGCTGTTTCGAAATCCTTGAGGGGAGCCCCGTTCAGGTGCGATCGCATGATCCCCGCCTTCGCGCGCAACGGCAGAATGTCGTCTTCGCCTGAGCAGGCATTGCTTCAACCGCCTATCGCCTGTTCCCTCAGCCGACTTGGTCTCAGAACGCCGTTGCGCTCCAGCAGGTCGTGCACGGTTGCCGCGATATGCCCCTAGATCCGCTTGAGATCGCGGGTGACGTCGAGCTGGAAGGCGCTGACGATGATCCGCTCGGGTCGGCCGGAGCGCATTTCGTCGACATGCCGAAGGGTGGCCTCTCGTTCGAGTTCGCGGAACATCTCCTTCTCGCGGACCAGGCGCATCGCCGCATCTTCATCGCCCGAGATGAACACCGCGATGGCGAGCCGCAGATGCGCGCACAGGCTTTCATGCATGTCCTCGATCCGTCGCAGGGCCGTTTCCGGCAGCCGCCGCTGGTCCTTGATGCGTTTGGCCGCCATCTCCATGAGGTTCTTATCGACGATGTCGCCGATGTGCTCGAGGTTGATCGCCAAGGCGAGCACGCTCATCAGCCGCTGCCTCTCGCCATCGTCGAGCGCCCTATGGTCGATCGCTCCGACATAGAGCTGAATGCGGTTGTAGAGCGCGTCGAGCACGTCGTCGGCGCGGCACGTTTCGGCAACCTTGTGAGCGTCGTCCAGGCCGAAGGCCGCCTGCGAACCATGCAGCATCTCCTCGACGACATCGGCCATGCGCAACACCTCGCGTGAGGCGTTTGCAAGTGCAAGCGCAGGGGTCTTGAGCGCGGCTTCGTCGAGATAGCGAGGCTGCGAGGGATCGGCCGCGTCGGCCTGCTCCGGAAGCAGGCGCTTCAACAGGGCGGCGAGCCAGGGCAGGGCGCCGAGAAACAGAGCCGCCATCACGATGTTGAACAGCAGGTGAAAGGTGGCGGCGACCTCCGATGGCCGCAGGCCAGACTTGCCGAATGCGGCCGCGAGAAGCGGCAGGAGCATCAAGCCGATGACGCAACCGAGCAGGCGGTTCGCGAGATTGCCCAGCGGCGCTCTTTGCGCAGCCGGTTCGCGGCCGAAGGCTTGTAGGCACGGGTTGAGCGCGCTGCCGAGATTACAGCCGAGGACCATCGTCAGCGTTGTCTCGATCCCGATGACGCCTGCTCCGGCAAGGGACATGACGAACAGGATCGCCGCAACCGAGGAATGGGCCGCCCAGGCCAGCAGGGCGGCAAGCAGCAGCGTCATCAGGCTGTCCTGCGACAGCGAAGCCAGCAGCGAGCGCAGGATCTCGGAATGCTCGACGGGACGCATCGTCGCTTGCAGCAAGTGAAGCGTCAGCAGCATGAGCCCGAGACCCATGGCGGCTTGACCGCACTCGCGCAGTAGCAGGCTGCGCCCGCGCTTGATCGTCGTCAGGCCGACCAGCAGGAACAGCGGCACCACGTAGCTGAAATCGAACGTCATGATCTGCACGATCAGGGTCGTCCCGATATTGGCACCAAGCATCATCGCGAGCGCCGGGACGAGCGCCACAGCCCCGGCTCCCGACAGCGACGAGATCATCATCGCCGTTGCCGTGCTCGATTGCAGTCCCGTTGTCACGAGCAGCCCGGCCGAAAATGCGCGCCAGCGACTGGCAAGTCCGGTCGCCAGAAGATGGCGCAGGCGACTGCCGAAAGCACGCGTCACGGCGGCTGTGACGACCTGAATGCTCCACAGCAGCAGGGCGACCTCGCCTGCCAGCGTCAGCAGGGTATGCGTGGCGGAGGTGGGGCTCATCTCGACGGACCGTCAGCTCGCCGGCACGACCGCTCAGCGGTAGCGCCAACGCTGCAAGCGGCCGAGCACCATTCGGTCCAGGAAGAGATGCAGAAGCTTCACGCTGATCGCGGTCAGCATGATCACCGTCGCCATGCCCGCGGCCGATGCCACGGCGCCGGCCTCGTCCATATGGACGATCGCGATCGAGGCCAGCTTGGTGTCGGCGCCATAGAGGAAGATGACGGCAGAGACGGTCGTGAGCGCGTTCACGAAGATGTAGACCGCGATGTCGAGAATCGCCGGCAGGCAGATCGGCACGGTCACCCGACGGAATGTCGACCAGAACGGAACCTGGAGCGAGGCCGAGACGGTTTCGAACTCGCGGTCGATCTGCTTCAGGCTCGTCAGCGCGGTGATATGCCCGACCGTGTAGAAATGGGCGATCGTGTTGACGACGAGGATCGTCAGCGTTCCGTAGAACAGGCCGAGCGGGTTCCACGAGGCGTTGAAGAAAAACACGTAGCCAAGGCCAAGCACGAGACCCGGAACCGCCATGGGCAGCATCGCCAGAAATTGTGCGAAACCGCGCAGGACCGGAAAGAATTTGAGCTTCTCGATCAGGTAGGCGCCGGTGAAGATCAGTGCCGTGCCGATCGTCGCCGTCAGGAAGGCGAGTTGCAGCGACGTCCAGTAAGGTTCCCAGCCGCTCGGCTCGACCGCAGAGAAATCGTAGTTCTTGAGGGTCAGCGACAGGTTGTAGGGCCAGTAACGGACGAAGGAACCCCAGACCGCCGTGCCGTAGATCGCGATGATCGTACCTCCGATCGCCATGGCAAGCGTCAGGAGCGCGAGGTCGCGCTTGCGCTCGGGCTGCGGCACATAGGGAACGGCGCGCGCCGAGAGCAGGGCGGTCTGCCGCCGCTGGACCGCGCGGTCGACGAAATAGGCAACGACAGCCGGAACGAGCAGGATGATGCCGACGACGGCGCCCATTGGAAAGTTCTGCTGGCCGACCACTTGCCGATAGGCGTCGGTCGCGAGCACGCTGAACTGGCCGCCGATCACCTTTGGAATGCCGAAATCGGTGATGACAAGCGTGAAGACGACGAAGCCGGCGCTGATCAGGCCATAGCGCGCGCCCGGCAGGGTGATGGTCCAGAACATCCGGCGCCTGGTGGTGCCAAGCGCTTCGGCCGCCTCCCGCAACCGCCCATCCGACAAGGCGAGCGCCGTCACGAGGATCAGCACCGCATGGGGAAAGGCGTAGAGCGATTCCGCCACGACGATCCCGATCGGCCCGTAGAGCGGAGCTCCCATCATCCAGGATTTGAGCAATCCCTGATTGCCGAAAACATAGATCAGCGCGAGGCCCGACAGCAGCGACGGTGCGAAGACCGGCACGAGCGCGGCCGCGTAGAACGCGCCCTTCCACGGAATGCAGCTGCGGCGAAGGGCATAGGCGTAGAAGAAGGCGAGCGGGATCACGATCACCGTCGTGATGCTCGCAATCGTCAGGCTGTTGAACAGCGACGAGACGAGCGTCGGCGTCGTCGCATAGGTGACGAAATTGGCCAGTCCGACAAAGTGCCCGTCGCTGCTCTCCAGGCTCTTCGAGAGCAGCGCCCAGAGCGGCAGGGCGATGATCAGCACCAGGACGAGGCAGAGCGCGATGATCAGTGCGCCGGCGACATGGCGCTCGCCGACCACGAGGCGCTTCTCGGCGAAGGAACTCGTCGCCACGGACACGCGCTGAACCGCTGTGCTCACCGACCCACCTCCTGGAAGACGCGCAGCGCTTCCGGCGGAAAGGCGACCGGAAGGGTCTCGCCAGCCGTGATCGACAGATCACGCATGGCATTGGCCGAGAAATCAGCTGCGATGCTGGTGCCGCTGGACCCGACCGGCTCGAGCCTGGCGCGGCAAAAGGAGCCGAGGAACGATAGCTCGCCGATCCGAGCCTCGAAACGGTTTGGCGTATCCAGAGTGATCGAACGCGTCCGCACCTCTTCCGGCCGCATGGCGAGGCGGACAGCCGTGCCGATCGCCGCCGCCGAGGGCTCGGCGACGATCAGGTCGAGCGCGCCGACGCGAACGCTATTGGGACCGGTGACCACAGCGTCGAGGAAGGTCATGTGGCCGACAAAATCCGCGACGAACGGGGTTTCGGGACGGCGATAGATCTCTTCGGGCGTTCCGACCTGCTCGATCACGCCCTGGTTCATCACCACGATGCGATCTGCCATCGCCAGCGCCTCCTCCTGGTCGTGGGTGACCATGATGGTGGTGACGCCAAGCCGCTGCTGCAGCGCCCGGATCTCGTCGCGCAGGCGAACGCGGACCTTGGCATCGAGCGCAGACAAGGGCTCGTCGAGCAGGAGCAGGCCGGGCGATGTCGCAAGCGCCCGGGCCAGGGCGACACGCTGCTGCTGGCCGCCCGACAACTGGATCGGGAACTTGTCGCCCTGTTCCGGCAGGCCGACCATGGCCAGCAACTCGGCAACCCGCTTGGCGATGTCGCGCGACGGCATGCGGCGATTGACCAGCCCGTAGCCGACATTCTTCGCGACCGTGAGGTTCGGGAACAACGCATAGGATTGAAAGACGATGCCGAAATCGCGTTCCGACGGGGGGGCGCGCGTAACATCGCGGCCGCCGAGATGGATCGTGCCGCCATCCTGCAGGTCGAGCCCGGCGATGGCGCGCAGCAGGGTGGTCTTGCCGCAGCCCGACGGGCCGAGGAAACACACGAACTCGCCGTGCTTGACGTCCAGATCGACGTCGCGCAGCGCGCGAAACGTTCCGAAGCTCTTGTTGAGATTGCGGACGGTGAGAAGCGACGGATGGTTGGGCTGCTTCGACGACATGGCCGGCCTTTCGCTGATGAGCGTGGGGCGTGGAGACTCGGCGCCGTGGACTTGCGTTCCGCGGGCTTTCCGAAGAGGGACCGGCCTGCCTTGCAAGTGGCAGGCCGGGCGTAGCTAACCCCGTGATCCGGGGTGCCTCATCTCAGTTCTTCGGAGCCGCCTTGGACTCGTAGCGCTTGGACCATTCGGCCAGGACGCGGTCGCGATTATCGGCCATCCAGGACAGGTCGTTCTTGATCATGCCGGCTTCCGCACCTGCGGGATAATTCGGCGGGGTATTCTTGACGTTCGGCGAGGCGACGATCGCATAGGTCTGGGAGTAAAGCTTGTTGGCCTCCTCGGTGACGCCCCAATCGGCGATCTTCTTGGAGAGCGCCAGGTTCTTGGTGCCCTTGACGATGGCGCTCGCTTCCATCTCCCAGCCGACGCCCTCCTTGGGTACGATGACCTCGATGGGTGCGCCCTTGGCCTTCTCGGAGGCGCCACGCATGTCGAGGGCGAGGCCCACGACGCGCTCGCCGCGCGCCGCCTGCACGCAAGGTGCGGAGCCGGAGTGCAGATAGGCCGCGATATTCTGGTGCAGCCCGTCCATGAACTTCCAGCCTTCGGTCTCGCCCATGCTCTGGAGCCAGCCCGCGACCATGAGATAGCCGGTTCCCGACGAGGCCGGATGCGGCATCACGATCTTGCCCTGAAGCGCGGGGTTGAGCAGGTCCTTCCAGCTCGAGGGGACGGCGACGCCTTTCGCTTCAGCGGTGTTGAAGCAGACGACCCCGAGATAGGCGTCCATGCCGGTCCAGGTATAGGGCTCCTTGGGGTCGCGAAAGACCTCCTTGAGCTTGTCTACGCCAGCTGGCTTGTACGTCTCCAGCAAGCCGGCCTTTTCGAACATCAGCAGGCTCGAGGCCGCCAGTCCCATCACCATATCGGCCCGGGGATTGTCCTTTTCGGCAAGGAAGCGGGCCGTGATCACGCCCGTGGAGTCGCGGACCCAGACGACCTCCGCCTCGGGGACCGCCTTCTCGATCGACTGCTTGAAGGGGCCGAGCTGGTCATTCTCCAGCGCTGTATAGATCGTAACCTTGGTCTTCTGTGCCATGGCCATCGTCGGTGCCACCAAAGCAATGGCGCCGAAAACGCAGGAGGTAAACCAGCTCTTCATATTCTCATCCCCTATTATTGAATGGTTTGATACAGCAGGCGCCTCATCCCCGAATTTTCTTGGTTTTTTCAGGCGCTGCGCCGTTTCACGCAGTCCACGGCTGGGACCATGTCTTGACGTTTGTGAAGCTTTTCATGGCTTCGACGACGCCTTCCTTGTAGCCGAGGCCGGAATCCTTGATGCCGCCGAAGGGCGACATTTCGATGCGGTAGCCCGGGACTTCCCAGATGTTGACGGTGCCGACCTCGAGCTCGGCGACGAAGCGGCTGGCATAGTCCATCCGGTTGGTGCAGATGCCCGAGGACAGGCCGTAGGCGGTCGAGTTCGAGATGGCGATGACCGCGGCGATGTCGTTGGGGCAGCGCACGATCGGGATCACCGGGCCAAAGGTCTCCTCATGCACCAGCTCGCAATCATAGGGCACGTGGTCGACCACGGTCGGGTGGAACAGCGCGCCCTGGCGTGGGGCGCCGTGCAGCACCCGGGCGCCATGTCTCACCGCATCCTCGACCCGGGCCTCGAACAGCTGTGCCGAGCGCTCGTTGATGACCGTGCCGACATCGGTCTCAGGGTCCATCGGGTCGCCGCACTTGAGCTTGCGGGCCTTCTCGACCACGAGCTTCGAGAACGCATCGGCGACGCTCTCGACGACCAGGATGCGCTTGACCGCGGTGCAGCGCTGGCCGGAGTTCTTGGTCGCGCCGGTGACGGCGAGCTCGGCCGCCTTGTCGAGATCGGCATCCTCCATCACGATCAGCGGATCGTTGCCGCCGAGTTCGAGCACGATGCGCTTGTAGCCGGCGGTATTGGCGATGTGCTTGCCGACCCTGACCGAGCCGGTGAAGGTCACCAGATCGGCATCGGGATCGGTGATCATCGCATCGCCCATGGTCGAGGGATTGCCGGTGACGACCGAGAGCATCTCGGGCGGCAGGCCGGCCTCGTAGAGCACGTCGGCAAGCGCCAGCGCGGTCAGCGGCGTCAGCTCGGTGGGTTTCAGCACGAGGCGGTTATTGGTCGCGATCGCCGGCGCCAGCTTGTGGCTGACCATGTTGAGCGGGTGGTTGAACGGGGTGATCGCCGAGATCACGCCGAGCAGCGGCTGGCGCGTCGTGAAGATCTTGCGCGCCTTGCCGTTGGGCGAGATGTCGCAGGCGAACATCTCGCCATCGTCCTTGATGGTGAGCTGGGCGGCAAAGGACCAGACGTCATAGGCGCGGCTCGCCTCATAGAGCGAATCCTTCCAGCACAGCCCGGCTTCCGCCGTGATCAGCCGGGCGAACTCGTCCTTGCGGTCGCGCAGCAGTTCGGCCGTCTTCTGCAGGATCTGCTGGCGCTCGTAGCGGGTCAGCTTCGGCTTGAACGCCTTGGCCTTGGCGAAGGCGTCGCGGACATGTTCGGGCCGCGCCGCCGGGATCAGGCCGACGACCGTGTTGTCATAGGGGTTGCGCACCTCCAGCATGTCGTCGGTCGAGACGAGCTTGCCGGCGATCCGCATCGCTTCGCGGCGCACCGGCGGCTTGATGTTGACGGTCATGATCAGCGCACCAGGTTGAGGGCGACGTCGAAGACGTCGAAATTGCGCAAGGTCCGGCCGTCGGGCACGGCAATCGCGCCATTGGCGATCATCGGCACGACCTGCTCGGTCAGCCCGCCATGCGAGCGCAGCGGCTCGGTCAGGCCCGACAGATCGTGCTTCTCGGCTAAGGTGCCCAGAACCTTGTGGCGGGTCGAGACGACGACGACATCGCCGATCCGGTCGGCGGGCAGCTCGAAGCGCTCGCAGGCCTGCGGCGAGGTCAGGGCGACCTCGATGCCGTCGAGCCCCGCGATGCGGCCGGCGACCTCCTGCTGGCTGATGCCATCGGGCAGATAGATCGTGGCAAAGGAGCCGAGCGCGCCGTGATGCACGACATAAGGGTCGGTGATCGGCAGGATCACCCGCATCGTGCCGACGCCGTACCAATCGTCCATCAGCGTCTGCAGATAGATCACATCGGGCTCGCCATTGGCGAGATGCTTGTCGTTCATGCCGTGGTCGGCGGTGATGACGAGCGTGCAGCCGGCGGCGTCGAGCTGCCCTACGTAAGCGTCGAACATCGCGTAGAAGGCGTTGGCCGTGGCTGAGCCCGGCGCGGCCTTGTGCTGCACGTAATCGGTGGTCGAGAGATACATCACATCGGGCCGGAAGCTCTGCAAAAGCTTGACGCCGGCCGCGAAGACGAACTCCGAGAGATCGGCCGAATAGACCGACGGCAGCGGCTGCCCGACGAAATCGAGCACGTTCTCGATGCCGTTTTGCGCCAGATCCGCCTGGTCGGCCTTCTCCGAGGAAAAGGCGATCGCGGTGCCGCTGGTGAAGTCGAGCCCCTTGCCCAGAAGCGTCCTGAGCTTGTCCTTGGCGGTCACCATCGCGACCTTGAGGCCGGCTTTCTGGAATTCGGCGAGGATCGTCGGCGCGCGCAGGAAGCGGGCATCGTTCATCATCACCTCTTCCTTCGCCTCGCGATCGTAGAAGAAGTTGCCGGCGATGCCATGCACGGCCGGCGGCCGGCCGGTGATGATCGAGAGATTGTTGGGATTGGTGAAGCTCGGGATCACCGAGAGCGCCGTGGTGTTGGCGCCCGTCTTCATCAGCCGGTCGAGATTAGGCGCAAGCCCCGCCGCGATCGCCTGCTCTATATAGCCAGGTTCCGAGCCATCGACGCAGATCACGACCACAGGCCGCGAAGGACGACGATAAGACCGACCGTTCGCGACAACGTCAGAACCAATGGCGGCACGTATGTTCATGATGTCTCTCCTCACGCGGCCGATTTCAGGCCAACGCCCATCTGCGCCAGCACGTCGGAAACGGTCGCAACGAAGCTGCGCATGTTCTGGGCGTCGAGAGCGCCGATGCAGCCGATGCGGAAGCTGTCGGCCACGGTGAGCTTGCCGGGATAGATCACGTAGCCGCTGTCCTTGAGCGCGTCGTAGAAGCGCTGGAAGACGAAATTCTTGTCCTGCGGCATGTGGAAGGTGATGATGATCGGCGCCTGCCGCGCGGCCGGCAGCAGCGTGCGGAAGCCGAGTTCTTCCATGCCTTCGATCAGGATGCGCGCATTATCGCTGTAGCGCTCGCCACGGCCCGAAACGCCGCCCTCGGCCCAGAATTCCTGCAGCGCCTGGTGGAAGGCGACGATGACATGGATCGGCGGGGTGAAGCGATACTGGCCGGTGCGCTCGAAAACGGCGTGCTGGTCGTGCAGGTCGAGCACCAGCGTCGTGGCATTGCCCTTGGTCTCGGCCAGGGCGCTCTTGCGGGCGATCACGAAGCCCAGACCCGGCACGCCCTGAATGCACTTGTTGGAGGAAGCCGCGACAGCGTCGAAATAGGTTTCGCGGCTGTCGAGCGGCAGCGCGCCGAAGGCGCTCATCGAGTCGATCAGCAATCGCCGGCCATGGCGCTTCACCAGCCCGGCAATGGCTTCGATCGGGTTGCGGATACCGCTGGTCGTCTCGCAATGGACCGCGAAGACGTGGCCGATCGCGGGGTCGGCGACCAGCAGCTTTTCGACCTCGGTCAGGTCCGGAGGCGTGTCTTCCGCTGTTTCGTGGATGACGGGCTCGCGGCCTGCGATTTCCAGGATGCGTTTCGCACGCTGGCCATAGGCGCCGTTGATCAGGACGAGGATCTTGCTGCCGCGCGGCACGAAGGTCGTGAGCATGGCTTCGACGGCGAAAGTGCCGGAGCCCTGCATCGGCACGGTGACGAAATCGGCCTCGCCATGAATGATCTTGGGAAGCTCTTCCATCACCGCCCGGTTGATGGCGATGAAGGTCGCATCGCGCGAACCCCAATCATGCACCATGGCCTGCTTGACCGCCTTGCTGGTGGTCAAGGGACCGGGCGTCAGGAGCAGCGGATCGCCGGTTTCTGAGACGGCAGGGTTTCGAGCCTGGGACATGAAAATCTCGCCTTGCGCTGAAGCAGTTGCCTGACGCTAGGGCGCGGCTTGACATAGTACAAATACGTCATTTCCATAGAAGCTATAGATAGGATCTATAGCACATGGCGATCAGCTATTCCGGGCTTGCGGCTTTCCATGCCGTCGCGCAGGCCGAAAGTTTCACGGGCGCGGCGAGAGCCCGCAATGTCAGCCAGCCGACGCTGTCGGCGCAGGTGCGGGGGCTGGAAGACGCCTATGGCGTGCGCCTGTTCGACCGCATCGGCCGTCAGGTGAAGCTGACGCCGCTTGGCCAGAGCCTGTTCGTGATCACGGCGCGGCTCTTCACCGCCGAGGACGAGGCGCAGTCCTTGCTCGCGGGGACGCGAACCCTGATGCGCGGACATCTGCGGGTCGCGGCCGACAGCGCCAGGCATGTCATGGCCGCCCTGGCGCGCATTCGCGAGCGCTATCCCGGGCTGACCTTCTCGCTGACCATCGGCAACTCCTCGCAGGTCGTCGAGCAGGTGATGAACTACGCGGCCGATGTCGCGATCACCGCCCGGCAGAGCTCCGATCCGCGCCTGCATACGGTGAAGCTCAGGGCCGATCGCCTCGTCGCCTTCGCGCCGGCAGCGCATCCGATCTCCCGTCATGACGCCGTTCCGATCGAGGCCTTTGCCGGCCAGGACCTGGTGCTGCGCGAGCGCGGATCGATCACGCGCGAGGTCTTCGAGCAGCGCCTGTCGGAAGCCGGCATCAAGCCGGCCAATCTCCTGGAGGTTCAGACGCGAGAGGCTGTCCGCGAGGCCGTCGCGGCCGGGTTCGGCATCGGTGTCATCTTCGACAACGAATTCCAGCCTGATGACGGCCTGCATCGCCTCGTCGTGACCGGCGCCGATTTTTCCGTCGGCGAATATGCCGCCTGCCGCGAGGAGCGGCGCCGTATCCCGCTCGTTCGGACCTTCATCGAGGTTGTTCAAGGGCTCTTCGGCGAGGAGCATCCCTGAGCGTCGCCGTGAGAAACAGCACCGGCCAGCTCGGGGGGCCTAAGTCAAGAATCGGGCTATAGCGCCGTCCCGGTCAGCAGCGCGTGCGCCCATTCCGGGCGGCCGTTCTCGGCTGCGCGTTGCGCCGCGCGGGCCCAGTCATAGGTCACGGCATGATGCTCGACTGCGATCTCGCCGCCATGGATCGTCACGACCGCGAAACGCGCATGTGGCGATCCCGATTCCGAGACATGCGCGGGCGTCGTTGCGTCGTCATAGGCGGGGCAGCCGATGCTGCCGGGATTGACGATGACAGTGCCATCGGCGAGCTGCGCCAAACGTGGCTGATGGCTGTGTCCGCACAGGATCAGCCGGGCCGTCGCAGCGCCCAAGCGGCTTGCAATCTCGACAGGAGGTGCCGGCTGAAGCCGGCCGCCTGTAACCGTCTCCATCAGATAGGTTTCATCGCTCGCGGGCGTGGCGTGGAAACATGAAACGCCGTCCAGAACGAGGCTGAAAGGCAGGCTGCTGAGCCAGTGGCGCGCGTCCTGGTCGAGTGATTGCCAGGCGTAGGCATCCGAGAGCCCGAGACCGGTATCGGTCTGTGCTCCCATCGCGCGGTCGTGGTTGCCGCGAACATGCCGGAACCCGCTGTCGCGCAGGATTTTGGTGGCCTCGGCAGGCCAGAGCGGGCCGGAGGCGCAGTCGCCCAGATTGACCGTCATATCCAGGCTCAACCGGTCCATCCGGTCGAGCACGGCTTCGAGCGCCAGCGCATTGCCATGAACATCCGCGATCACACCCAGGCGCATGACTTCTTTCACCGGCAAATCGGGATGGAAGGAGAGGGGCGGCGCGCATCGCGAGCGATGCGCAGATGATCATCAGGTTCTCCGGAAGCCGCCGACATTGCAACAACTCGATTAGCCGGAGAAGCAGGCGCCCGGGCGTCTTACGCGTTTTGCATCGCGAGGGCTGTCATGGGCGCGGGTTCGGGCGGGCGCCGATCGAAAATGCGGTCGTTCTTGGGGTCGAAGAACGGCCTGAGAGAGGCCTGCGCCGAAACGATTTCTCCCGCGAGATCAAGCGTGACGGCCTGTGCGGCAAGCCACATCTGATCGAAGGCAAAGCCGGGTTTGATGTAGCCCAGGGCAATGATCCCTCCCAGCGCGGCCGAGTAAGCCGCCGAGGTCACTTCTCCAACGGGCTTGCCATCGATGGCGATCAGCTCTCCGCCCCAGGCCAGCGTCTGCGTTTCGCCGCGTGCGAGCAGGCTGACCAGTTGCCGGGTCCGAGGTGCGCCGCGCGCCGCCGCAAGGGCCTCGCTGCCGATGAAGGGACCCTTGTCGAGCTTGACTGCAAAGCCGAGCCCGGCCTCGTAAGGGTTGTAGTCGGGAGTCAGCTCGCGGCCCCAGGCGCGGTAACCCTTCTCGAGCCGGAGGGCCTCGATCGCGTAATAGCCGGCATCGCGCAGTCCGAAAGCGGCACCGCTCGTGTTCAGCCTGTCATAGACGGCAGCGGCGAATTCGACGGGGACATAGAGTTCGTATCCGAGTTCGCCGACATAGGAACGGCGCATGGCGAGGCATGTCGCATAGCCCAGACTGATCGGCTTGATCGCACCGAAGGGAAAGGCCTCGTCGCTGAAATCGGCATCGGAGACCGATGCCAGAAGTTCGCGCGAGCGCGGTCCCATCAGCGCCAGTACGGAGTGGCCCGCGGTTACGTCCGTGATGGTGGCGCGTGCACCGGCCGGCATGTTGCGGGTCATCCAATCGGCATCCCGCGTCGCCTGGCCGGAGCCGGTCACGAGCATGAAGGTCTGGTCGGCGAGCCGCGCTACGGTGACGTCGCTCTCATAGCCGCCGCGCGCATTGGCCAGAGCGGAATAGACCGTTCGCTCGACGGGAACGTCGATGTCGTTGGTGCAGAGATGCTGCAGCGTCGCCAGGGCGTCGGGGCCCTCGATCCTGAACTTGGCAAAGGACGTCATGTCGAACAGGGCCACGCTCTCGCGACAGGCATGCTGCTCGGCGACAACGGCATCGAACCAGTTCTGCCTGCCGAAGCTGTAGGCGATCTCGCGCTCGTCCGGGGTTCGGGCAAAGTAGTTCGGTCGCTCCCAGCCCATTTTCGAGCCGAAGACCGCGCCCTTGGCAGCGAGCCGGTCATAGAGCGGAGAGCGCCGGAACGGCCTGGCGCTTGCAAGTTCGCGGTTCGGCCAGGGCATCATGTAGTGCAGGCCGAGCGTCTCCTTGATGCGGTCATGCAGCCAGGCGCCATTGCCGTTGAACGCGGCGAAGCGGCGGATATCGACGGGCCAGAGATCCTGCGTCGGCTCGCCGGCGACGATCCATTCGGCCAGCGCCTGCCCGGCCCCGCCGGCCGAGGCGATGCCGGCCGAGTTGAAGCCCGCGCCGACAAAGACCCCGCGCGTTTCCGGGGCTTCGCCGAGAATGAAGTTGTTGTCGGGGGTGAAGCTCTCGGGGCCATTGACGAAGGTCTTGACCGGGGTGTTTTCCAGCGCGGGGACGCGGATCAGTGCGTTCTCCATCAGGATCTCGAACTGGTCCCAATCATCGGGGAGAAGCTGGAAGGCGAAGTCGCGCGGAATGCCTTTCATGCCCCACGGTTTGGCGTTGGGCTCAAAGCCACCCATCACCAGGCCGCCGACCTCCTCCTTGAAGTAGATATAGCCGTCGGGGTCGCGCATCACCGGCAGGTCCGGATGCACCCCCGCCATCTTTTCGGTGACGATGTACATATGTTCCGCCGAATGGAGGGGGACGGTAACGCCGCACATCCGCCCGACCTCGCGCGACCATTGCCCGGCACAGATGCAGACGATCTCGCACTCGATCCGGCCCTTGTCGGTCTCGACGGCCCGCGCACGGCCCTGGTGAACGTCGATGCCGGTGACATGAGTGTTCTCGAAAATGGCAGCCCCGCCCGTGCGCGCGCCGCGCGCCAGCGCCTGGGTGATGTCGCTGGGATTGGCCTTGCCGTCTCCCGGCAGCCAGACCGCGCCTTCGAGATCGTCGGTGCGCATGAGCGGCCATTTCTCGCCGGCCTGAGACGGGCTGAGCTCCTCGATCGCCACCCCTTGCGCGCGTGCGGCTGAAATCGTCCGGCGCAGCTGCACCATGCGCTCGGGCGTACGGGCCACCGATAGCGAGCCGCATTGCTTCCAGCCCGTCGCGAGACCGGTTTCCTGTTCGAGCCCGGCATAGATTTCGGTCGATCTGCGGATCATCCGGGTCATCCCGGAGTGGCTGCGCAACTGCCCGACCAGACCGGCGGCATGCCAGGTCGTGCCGCTGGAGAGGCGGCCCTGTTCGAGCAGCACGACATCCGGCCAACCGAGCTTGGTCAGGTGATAGGCAACCGAGCAGCCGACAATGCCGCCGCCGATAATGACGACGCGGGCGTGAGTTGGGAATGAGCGGGCCATTGCGAGATCCTCATCGAGAGCACTACGCTAAATCCGCAATCTCACATTTTCAAATTAAATATCACATTTTCGGTCATTATGTTGCCGCTCCACAAAGCTCCGGCATGCGGCCAGCCGGTCTTATCTCGCATGGATGGCGTTCACGCCCGCGGCAGCGAGGCTGTCGACTACGGGCTGTTCCACCGCGGCGTCCGTAATCCAGCCAAACCGCGCCGGGGGAGGGATGATCGCGGGGCAGACACGCCCGAGCTTGCCGTGATCGGCCACGACGTAACCCTGCCGCGCCGCCGCCAGCATCGCTCCGCGCTGCAACGCCGCAACCCGGGTGAAATCGGTGATCACGCCGTCGAGGCCGATGCCGCCGACACCGACAAAGGCGCAGTCCACGCTATAGCGGGCCAACGCCTCGATCACGTCGATGCCGGTCGTCGCCTCGTCATCGCGATCGACAGTTCCGCCGAACAGGGTGACGCGATGGCCCGCGCGCACCAGCACCTGTGCATTGGCCAGGGATGTCGTGCAGATCGTCAGCCCCTTCCGGCCTGACGCCGCGATCGCGCCGGCAAGCGCATGGGTCGTCGTCCCGGAATCGAGCAGGACCACCATGCCATCGGCTATCAGCCCGGCGCCGAGCGTTGCGATCCTGGCCTTGCCGGCAGCGTTGGCCCGCTGGCGCTCGGAATAGGGCGGCTCGACCGCATCAGGAATCAGCGCGCCGCCATGCACGATCTCGACGCGCCCCTGGCCGGCCAACACCTTAAGGTCGCGCCGGATCGTCTCATGCGAGACGTCGAACCGCTGCGCCAGCGCCTCGACGCTGACCGCTCGCGTTCCCTCGATCAGGCTCATGATGTCGCGATGTCGTTGGACGGCGATGGGGCGCGGCATGGCGCCTTCTAGCGCGAGAGCCAGGGGAAGACAAAATCGATCACGGTCCGCAAGGGACCGAGATCGTGGAACGCCAGTGTGAACAGATGCCCGCCTGAAATGCAGGCGGGTATCTGGAGCCTCAGCCGTCGGAGAGGCGGCTGAAACGGACGATCGCGTCCGCGCGTTTCTCGAGCCCGGGCAGCAGTTCGATTCCCAGGCCTGGCGCGTCTGAGACGGTGATCATGCCGTTCTCGACCTTCGGCAGCTCTGTGACGAGTTCGGTGTACCAGCCGGTGTAGAAAGCGCGCACGGATTCCTGGATCAGGGCGTTGCGGGCGTGCATCGAGAAATGGCAGGAGGCTGCGTAGACGACGGGCCCGGTGCAATCATGCGGCGCGACCGGCGTATGCCAGGCTTCCGCCATGCCGGCGATCTTGCGGGCCTCCGAAAGGCCGCCGCACCAGGACAGGTCCAGCATCACCACGCCAGCGGCGCCAGAACTGAGATAGTCCCGGAAGGAGTGGGTGTAGGCCAGTGTCTCGGAGGCGCAGACCCAGGCCTTGGAATGGCGCGCGTATTCGCCGAGGTCCTGGACATTGTCGAGCCGGAACGGGTCCTCGTGCCAGTAGGTGTCGAACTCGGCCAGCCGCTCGGCCAGCTTCTTGGCCATGGGCAGGCTCCAGAGCGAGTGGAACTCGACCATGATGTCGATCTTGTCGCCGACGGCCTTGCGGATCTTGCGGAACGGCTCGAGCGCCGTGTTCAGCTCCTGCGGACTGATGTCCCAGCCGGCGCTGCGCTCGGCGGCAATGTCGAAGGGCCAGATCTTCATGCCCGTGATCCCCTGCTCAAGCAGGGAATGGGCGAGCTCGTCGGCGCGGTAGAGGAAGCCTTCGAGATCCTCATAGGGGCCGCCCTGCTCGCCGACATGCCAATTGGCCACCGATTGCGAGCGGGAATCGCGGATGTATTTGTAACCCGCGCAGGTGTTGTAGGTGCGGATCGTGTCGCGCGTCTTGCCGCCCAGCGCGATCGAGACCGGCTGGCCGATCGCCTTGCCGTAGATGTCCCAGAGCGCGATGTCGACGGCGGAGTTGCCGCGCGTCTCGACGCCCGAGCCGCGCCAGCCGAGATAGTTGTTCAGGCTTGCGTTGCGCGCCTCGATCTGGAGCGGATCCGTGCCGAGCAGCTTCGGCGCGACGGTTTCGTGCAGGTAGGCCTCGACTGCGGCGGCCCCCATGAAGGTCTCGCCGAGGCCGATGGGACCCTGGTCGGTGTGAAGGCGGACCCAGATGATATTGCCGAATTCGGCCAGGCGGATCGTTTCGACGGCGGTGATTTTCATTTTCGAACTCAGGCCAGCGTCTCGGCGTAGCGGGAGAGGGCATCTGCCGTCGGCGTCGTGCCGGCGCCGGGATGCTGTGGCCGCAGAAAATACCCATCGGTCACGTCGGCGGGCTCCGCGAAGGCGTCCTTGATCCAGGGAATGTATTCCAGCAGCGGCGTCGCCTGGTGCCAGTAAGCGAGATGGACATGGACCTGGCTCATCTCGCCGGCATGCGGCGCGACCGGCAGCCGATGGGCGAGCGCCAGCTCCGCGACCTGGATATATTCGGTGATCCCGCCCAGCCGCGTCACGTCGGGCTGGACGTAGTGGATCGCATCGGCCGCGATGAAGCTGCGGAATGCGTCGACCGAATAGAGCTGTTCGCCCAGCGCCACCGGGATCGAGGTCGACCGCGCCAGCGCCGCATGCGAGCCGACATCGTCATACCAGAGCGGCTCCTCGAACCAGAAGATGTCGAGCGCCTCGGCGCGGGCGCAGAAGCGCTTGCAGGTCGGCAGGTCCCATTTGCCGTTGCCGTCGATCGCCATGGTGACATGGTCCCCGACTGCGCGCCGCACAGCCTCCAGCCGGTCGAGATCGGTGCCGATATCGGCATGCCCGACCTTGATCTTGATGCGGCGGAACCCGTCGCGCTCGACCGCCATGCGGGCGCCCTCGACGAGTTCGTCCTTCGGGATCGAGAGCCAGCCGATATCGGTGTTGTAGGCCTCGAGCTTCGGCTTGGTCGCACCACCGAGCAGATGCCAGAGCGGCACACCCGCCGCCTTGGCCTTGAGATCCCAGAGCGCGATATCGACGGCGGCGAGTGCGAGCTGCGTGATGCCGGCACGTCCGACCCATTGCAGCGCCGGGTGGCGGGCGAGCTTGATCCAGAGGCGCGTGGTCTCGGAGGCGTCCTCGCCAATCAGCAGCGGGGCGTAGCAGTCGCGGATACAGGCGGTGATCAGGCGGTCGGAGGCGATGTCGGCATGGGTGCCGGTGAAGCCGTAGCCTTCGAGGCCGTCCTCGGTGACGATTTTGGCGCCGACGACACCCCAATGGCTGATGCGGTGGGTCGAGTCGGAAATCGAGCCGCCGGTCACCGGGATGTGCAGGATGAAGGGTTCGATACGGGTGATGCGCATGGCGGGCGCCCTGGAGCCGCTTGCGCTGCTCCAGGGACTCTCCTGTTCAGTTGCTGCGGATCTTGGCGAGGTCGGCCTTGAGGCGCTCGATCGTCTCCTTGCCGATCGTGGCCTCGTGGCGCTGATACACGGCGGCCGTGGCCTCGCGCATCTTGGTCAGTTCTGCCGGCGCGACCTCCGCGACCTGCATGCCTTCCTTCTTCAGGTTGGCGAGCGACTTGTCGTTGAGCTCGCGCGAGACGCGACGCTCTTCGTCGCGGCCGACGGCTGAGCAATCCGAGAGGATCGTCTGCTCCTCCGGCGACAGCTGGTCCCAGAGCTTCTTCGAATAGAGCACCAGGAAGGGCGTATAGGCGTGGCGGGTCAGCGTCAGGTGCTTTTGAACCTCGTAGAGCTTGGAGGTATCGATCGTGACGAGCGGGTTCTCCTGGCCGTCGATCGCATGCGTCTCCAGCGCCGCGAAGACCTCGCCGAAGGCCATTGGCGTGGCATTGGCGCCCATGCTCTTGAAGCTGTCGAGGAAGATGTTGTTTTGCATCACGCGGACCTTGAGGCCGGTGAGTTCTTCCGCCTTGGAGACGGCGCGCTTCGAGTTGGTCAGGTTGCGGAAGCCGTTCTCCCAGTAAGAGAGATTGACGACGCCGAAGCCCGGCAGCTTGCCGGAGATGTACTTGCCGAAGTCGCCGTCGAGGATGGTGTCGGCCTCTTTCTCGTTGGTGAAGAGGAAGGGCAGGTCGAACACGCCGAGCTCTGGCATGATGCCGACCAGCGGCGAGGAGGAGGTGATCACCATCTCCTGCGTCCCGGCGCGGAGCGCCTGCGTCGCCTGCAGGTCGCCACCGAGCGCGCCGCCCCAGAAGGCCTGGAGCTTGAGCTTGCCGCCGGACTTCTCGGCCATGCAGGCGCGCATCTTGGCGACGCCGTTGCCGACCGGATGGTCTTCGTTGATGCCGTTGGAGACGCGGATGTTGCGCTCCTTGATCTGGGCCTGAGCCTGACCCGCGAGCGCTGCGAGCGCCACGCCGGCGAAGATCGAGACGAGACGTGTATTGAACATGGCTTTCTCCCTGTGCCTTTGTTGTGATTTGGGATCAGCGACCGCTCAGCCAGGCGAGCGGAACGGTCACGAGTTGGGGGAAGAAGACGAGAAGCAGCATGGCGAGGATCTGGGCGATCAGGAACGGCCAGACGCCCTTGATCACCAGGCTCATCGGGATGCGCGCCACGCCGCAGACGACGTTGAGCACGATGCCCACCGGCGGCGTTATCAGGCCGATGGCGTTGTTGATGATGAAGAGCACGCCGAAATAGATCGGGTCGATGCCGGCCTGCTTGATCACCGGCATCAGCACCGGCGTCAGGATCAGCACTGTCGGGGTGAAGTCGAGCGCGGTGCCGACGACCATGACGAGCGCCATGATGACCAGCAGCAGCACCGTCTTGTTGTCCATGAAGGGCGCGAGCAGGCTCGTCAGCTCGGCTGGAATGTTGGCCTGGGTGATGAGCCAGGCCGAGACCACTGCGGCTGCCACGAGCAGCATGACGGCGCTCGTGGTCTTCGCGGCCGTCAACGCGACGCGGTAGAGGTCGCGGGGCTTGAGCTCGCGATAGACGAACATGCCCACGACCAGCGCATAGACCGTCGCGACGACGGCGGCCTCGGTCGGCGTGACGATGCCGAAGCGAATGCCGCCGAGGATCGCGATCGGCATCAGCAGCGCCAGCGCGCCGTCCCATGTCGCCTGCAGCTTCTCCTTGCCGCTTCGCCGCGGCAGGACCGTGATCTTGTCATGGCGGCAGACGATGAACCAGGCGATGACCAGCGACAGGCCGATGAGCAGGCCGGGGAAGACGCCCGCAAGGAAGAGTTTCGTGATCGAGAGATTGGCTGCGACGCCGAAGACGATGAAGCCGATCGAGGGCGGAATGATCGGGGCGATGATGCCGCCGGACGCAATCAGGCCAGCGGAGCGGCCGGTATCGTAACCGGCCTGGCGCATCATCGGCAGGAGGATCGAGGCGAGCGCGGCGGTATCGGCTGCGGCCGAGCCCGAGAGCGAGGCCATGATGATCGAGGCGAAGATCGCGACATAGCCGAGGCCGCCATGCAGGTGGCCGACCAGCGAGAGCGCGAAATTGACGATCCGCTTCGAGAGGCCGCCCGCATTCATCAGCTCGCCTGCGAGCAGGAAGAACGGGATCGCGAGAAGCTGGAACGAATCCGCGCCGACGATCATGTTCTGCGCGATGATCTGGGTGTCGAAGACGCCGAGCCAGAGCATCAGCGCGACCGCGCAGACGATCAGCGCAAAGGCGATCGGCATGCCAAGCGCCATCGCCCCGCAGAGCGAGAAGAGAAAGACGGCGATCGTCATTCGAGGTGGCCCTTCAGGTTATGCGAAGGATTGCCGCTGTAGTCGCCGGCGAATTCGGCGAGTTCGTAGGGACCAAGCCGGCCGGTAAGGGCCCGGATCAGCCGGCCCAGCGTGATCAGGCCGACGCCGATGCCTGCGAAATACAGCACGCCATAGACGTAGCCCATGCTCAGCCCGGTCACCGGCGCGACAGCCGTCGCGTTGATCTCATGCTGGCTCCATGTGCCGTCGAGCAGCATGACGCAGCAGGCGAGAATGATGGCGTCGCTGAGGATCATGCAGATCAGCCGTCCGCGCGGGCCGATCGCGCCGACGAGCGTGTCGACGCCGAGATGACCGTTCTCGCGCATCACCACGACCGCGCCGATATAGGTCAGCCAGACGAAGAAATAGCGCGACAATTCCTCGGACAGGTCGATGCCGGAATTGAAGGCGTAGCGCAGGACGACATTGCCGAAGACCATCACGACCATCCCGGCG
The DNA here is from genome assembly GCF_900108245.1 of Allobosea lathyri. Classification (GTDB taxonomy): domain Bacteria; phylum Pseudomonadota; class Alphaproteobacteria; order Rhizobiales; family Beijerinckiaceae; genus Allobosea; species Allobosea lathyri. The sequence continues at coordinate 148,854 of NZ_FNUY01000011.1, read as the reverse complement.
AGCAGGATGACCAGGATGGCTTCAAGCCCCCGTAGGATCCATCTTTCGGCTGTTGCGAGCATCGGGCGTTTCCTGTGGTTTTTTTGTTGTGCGGTGTATTGGGCCAACCGGAACGTTGCGGGTCGGGCCTTCGTGGATATCGAGCTGAGCGATCTGCAGCAGCGCGACCATCATTGCGCGCGCCTCGGCGGGCTGGCGTGCCGCAATCGCCACGGCGACGCGGCGGTGGATGGCGATCGACGCCTGGGCGCGGTCATGGTCATGCATCGACAGGCGGAATGAAGCCTTCAGCACCGCATGCAGGATTGGCATGAGCTGCAGGAGCAGGATGTTGCCGGATGCTTCGAGGATCGTCTCGTGGAAGCGGAAATCCGCCGCCTCATGCTCGGCCTTGCTCGGCGCGTTCACCATGGCCTCGAGCGCCCCGGTAATGGCGGCAATCTGGGCGTCGGAGCCGCGCTCGGCGGCGAAGCTTGCGGCCGCCGGCTCGATCATGCCGCGCAGTTCGAGCAGATCGCGCTCGAAGCCGCTCGCCATATCGGCATCGGTGATCCAGTCCATCACCTGCGGATCGAGCAGTCGCCAGGACGAGAGCGGTTGGACGCGCGACCCGACTCGTGGACCGGTCGTGATCAGGCCAAGGGCCTGAAGCGTCTTCGTGGCCTCGCGGATCACGGTGCGGCTCACCGCGAAACGCGCCGCGAGATCATCCTCCCGCGGCAACGTCCCATCCGCCCCGATCTGCCCGGCGACGATCAGGCGGCCGAGCTGGTCGACAAGATGGGCGTGAAAGTTCGATGGCCGTACCATACGATGATCATATCATCATATGAATGAGTCGCAAGCTTCAGAGAGCGATCCTCGTTCTTGGATGACTCGTCGAACGGCCGCGTCCGTCCGCAGGTGGGTGGAAGGATGAGGTTGATCGCCTACATGTCGCTGGCATGCGGCCGGACTGGACGCGATATGCCGGTTTGGGCAAGCGTGTCGCGACGGGGCGTCGCCAGCGCTGGACGCCCTCTGATCGCAGGGGTCTGGTCAGATGAGAGCCCCGATCGAGGTCAGCTTGCCCTTGATGTCGTCTATCGATCCCTCATACTCCCACGTCTGAACGGTGTCGTGTGGGCATTCGATGAAGATATAATCCTCGGTAAAAGACAATATTCGATCGAGTTTTATGATTTTTTCGACAAAATTCGCCGAGGGAACTGGATCTATGATCAGCTTTCCGTCCTCGTCGTAGCCGTGATAAACGGATTTTGCTCGAATCTTCAGGGCGATATACATTATATTCTCTCTCGCTTTGTGGATATGGATTGCGTCGATCTGCTGCTACAAAAGCTTGAATTCGGCGTAGATTGAGTTGTCCAGCGCCTTGCCGCGCAGTTCGACTCCGAAGCCGGGCGCGTCGCTGACAGGAATGACGCCGCCCCTGACAGAGGCTTCGATCGGATTTTCCAGGACTTCGACATGGCCGGGGATGCGCGCCCAATAGGGGAAATGCTCCTGGATGTAGAAATTCGGGATCGAGGCGGAAAAATGCATGCCGACCGCCGTAGACAGCGCGCTGGCGCAGATATGGGGCTGCACCTTCATGCTGTAGGCCTCCGCCATGGCCGCGATCTTGCGGGCTTCGAGCAGGCCGCCGGTGTTGCCGATATCGGGCTGGAGGATGTCGACGGCCCGGCTTTCCAGGATGTCTCGAAAGCCGTAGCGAGAATAGACGCGTTCGCCGACCGCTATGCGCTGGGATATCCCCTGGGCGATCTTCACGAGCGCGCCGACGTCGCCGGGCACTGCGGGCTCCTCGACATAGGTGATGTCGTAGTCCTCGACCGCGCGGCAGAACCTTATCGTGTCGTCGGGCGTCAGGCCGGCGGAGAGATCGAGCATGATCTCGACATCAGGCCCCACGGCGCGCCGGATCTCGCTGACGGTGGTGATTGCGCGCTTGACGACGCTGCGGTCGCTGGCGGCGCGGAAGGAAGGATGACGTAGCCGCCCCTCGGGCAGGATGGTGACGAAGGGATAGAATTTCAGCGCGTCATAGCCGTCCGCCACGGCCTTTTCCGCGGCCGCCGGAAGCTGGCTGTCCTGCGTGCAGCCGAAATACCAGCCATTGCAATAGGTCCGCAGCGAGTCGTGCACGCGCCCGCCGAGCAGTTCGTAGACGGGAATGCCGAGGCTGCGGGCCTTGATGTCGAGCATGGCCTGCTCGATCGCGCTCATCGCTGCATAGACGATCGGACCGCCGCCCTTGGCCCAGAAGCCGTGATCGTAGATCTCGGTCCAGAGCGCTTCGATGCGAAAGGGATCGATCCCACCCATCATATAGCGTTCGATGATGTCCTTGATCATCCCGGCCGAGGCCGTGCCGCCGATGCCATAGGCGATGCAGGCCTCGCCGAGGCCTACGATGCCGTCATCCGTGGTGAGTTCCAGAATGACCGGGCGGATACCGCCGCTCTCGACCAGATAGATGCGTGCCGATGTGATCTTCATGTCGCTTTCGCCATTGGGAACGACAGGCCGCGCTGCTTCACGGCCCGATATCAGATATACTTAGCCGGCTTTGTTAGATGTCTTTGCACAGCCGCATCGCATCCAGCATCGCGGCATGGATGTCGCGCGATGAGATCGAGTCCCCGATGCGGTGCAGTTCGTAGCGCCCGCCGGGGTTGAGCGAGAGTGCCTGGTGGCCGCCGGCGACGAGCGTGTCGAGATCGGTCACGCCGTCATTCACCGCGCCGGCGCGCAACTCGTGATAGAGTTCGTCCATCGGGATCGTGCCGCGCTCGATTACCATGCGATCGCAGGACATGGTCTCCTCGACCTCGGTGTACTCGTTGACGAAGGTCGCCTCGATGCGGTTGCCGTTGCGCGCGATCCGCTTGAGACGGCGGTCGGGATGCAGGGCTGTTCCGGCGCGGTAGAGTTCGCGCATGATGAAGGGGCGGTCGAGATAGCTGGTTTCGATGCCGGCCTGCTTGTCCGGCGTGACATAGACCAGATGCGCGCCCTGATCGGCCAGCATTTCGGCGCTGGCGGCGCCGGTGATGGTGCCGAGCCCGTCATAGAGCAGCACGGTGCCCTGCGAGACGCGCGGCGTCTCCAGCATCTCCCAGACCGTTTCCGCGAGGTCGGCGCCCGCCACCTCGTCTTCCATGCGGTCGGGAAGACCACCGGTTGCGATGATGACGACATCGGGGTTTTCGGCCTCGATCGTCGCCTGGTCGGCATAGCTGTTGTAGTGGAAGGTGACGCCGAGCCGCTCGGCCTCCGCCAGGCGCCAGTCGACGATGCCGATCAGATCGCGCCGACGCGGGATGCGCGTGGCGAGGAGCACTTGGCCGCCGGCCTGCGAGGCGGCTTCGTGGACGATCACTTCATGGCCGCGCTCGCCACAGATGCGCGCCGCCTCCAGCCCGCCGGGGCCTGCGCCGACGATGACGACCCGCCGCCTCGTTTCGGCCCTGGCGATCAGATGCGGCAGCGTCGCCTCGCGCCCGATCGAGACATTATGGATGCAGCGGCGCTGCCAGGAGCAATAGGTCGCCCCGACGCAGGGGCGGATGCGCTCTTCCTCTCCGCGCGCCAGCTTGTTGACGATATGGGGGTCGGCGATATGGGCCCGCGTCATGCCGACGAGCGAGAGCAGGCCTTCCTGCACGGCGTAGCGCGCCGTCGCCAGGTCCGTGATGCGCGCGGCGTGAAAGACCGGCAGCGAAAGCTGTTTCTTCACGGCTGCCACCGGTGCCAATTGCGGCGCCAGCCCGACATGCATGCCCGGCATGTAGTCGGCCAGGCCGACTTCCGTGTCGATGCGGCCGAAGGTGAGGTTGAAGAAGTCGATCAGGCCCGAGCGCTCGATCAGCTTGGCCATGTCGAGATATTCTCCCCCCGGCATGCCCTCCTCATGGCCTTCGCCCACCGCCATGCGCACGCCGACGAGGAAATTCTCGCCGACGCGACGGCGGATTTCCTCGAGCACCAGCAGGCCGAAGCGTGCGCGGTTTTCGAGCGAGCCGCCGAATTCGTCGGTGCGGCGGTTGACCATCGGGTTCCAGAACTGGCCGACGAGATGGCCATGGACATGGACCTCGCAGCCGTCGAGGCCGCCCTCCCTGCAGCGCCAGGCCGCATCGCCGAACTGGCGGACGATGCGCGCGATGTCGTGGCGATCCATCTCCTTGGTGAAGCCGCGATGCGACGGCTCGCGATAGCGCGAGGGCGACACGGTCGGCAGCCAGTTGTCGGAGCGCCAGTGGCTGCGCCCGCCAAGATGCGTGATCTGGCACATCAGTGCCGCGCCGTGCTGGTGCACCCGTTCCGAGAATTCCCGGAAATGCGCGATGATGCGATCGTCGCCGACGCTGAGCTGGCCGAAAACCGAGCCGGAATCGGGCGACACATTGGACGAGCCGCCGAACATGGTGAGCCCGATCCCGCCCTTGGCCTTCTCCTCATGGTAAAGCTGGTAGCGCTCCTTGGGCATCGCATCCTCGCCATAGCTGATGGCGTGGCTGGTGCTCATGATTCTGTTCTTGAGCGTCAGATGCTTGATCTTCAGCGGCTGCAGCAGCGGATCGGAGGACATGAGCGGGCTCGTTCTGGGAGCGGAAAAGGGAGTCAGCGGCGGTCAGTCGAGGCGAGGCGCCCCAGGAGATGGCTGGCAAGGAAGAGGTCGAGATGGCCGGCGCCGCCATTCTTGAACAGCGTCGGAGTGTCGTCGGGCACGGCTGGAATTTCGCCGCGACAGAGCGCGAAAAGATCACCGCGCACATCCGCCCGTGAGATCACCCCGGTGCGCAGCGGCTCGATGAACTCGCCCGACCGTTCGAGGCAGGCATAGTCGTCGACGAAGATGGCGGCGCGGCGCAGCAGAGCGTCGTCGCCCTCGCGCATGTCCGGGGTGAAGGAGCCGATCAGGCCGATATGAGCCGTTCGCTTGACGAGATCGCCCTTGACGAGTGGCTGGCTGGCCATGGTCGCAGCGATGATGATGTCGGCTTTGGGCAGCTCGGCGTCGAGGTCGAGACAGGCTTGCGCCGGCTTGCCCGCAGCCCGCAGCGTCTCCGCCAGAGCCTGGGCGCGCTCGGCTGTCCGGTTCCAGATGACGATCTGCTTCAGCGAGGGCCGAACGCTGAGCATCGCGTCGATGACATAGGGCGCCAGCGCGCCGGCGCCGACCATCAGCAGCCGTTCCGCCGCAGGCGGCGCCAAGAAGCTTGCGCCGAGCGCTGTATCCGAAGCGGTCTTGCGGAAGACCAGCGCTTCGCCGTCGATGACGGCCTGGGCCTTGCCTGTCTGCGGATCGAAGACGAGGTAGAGCGCGTCGACCGTCGGTAGACCGAAATCCTCGACGTTGCGGGGAAACGAGGTCACGACCTTGATGCCGAGCGCCTCACCCGCTTGCCAGGCCGGCACAGCCAGCAGCATGTCGGGGTGGCCGCCCTCGCGCGGTTGGTCGAGCGCAAGCCGCGCGATCTGCGGCCTGGCCTTGAGATGGCCAAGCCGCATGGCCTCGATGGCGCCTTGCCAGTCGAGCAGGCGGTGCACGGTCTGGGCGTCGACCATACGCATCAGGCGGCGACCTCAGAAGAGCCGGCCCGTGCCGCCAGCGCGCTCGGCTCGAAATTCTCCCCGACGAACCGGCGGTAGGCCTCGACTTCGGATGCGATCCGCGCTTCGTCCCAGCCGAGCAGGTCGGCGACGGTCTCGGCGGCCTGGCGCGCATCGGCAAGGCCCATCCCGGGTGTCCAACCGACGGGCACGCGGCGGAACAGCAGGTCGATCAGCGTCTCGACATGCTCGTTGGCGGCGGCGTGCCGTAGCCGCTCCGGCGAGAGCGGTCCGTCGCCGGGCATCGGCTTGGCGGCATAGGAGAGTGGCGTCGGCGTACCCGTGGGCTTGCCCATCTGCGCGACGCGCGCGGCTATCATCCGCCCGGCATGGCGGTGCGTCATGATCGGACATCCCGTGACGGTGAGGGCGCCGGGCATGCCTTCCGCCGCCATGTCGTGAATCGTCAGGGATTTCACGCCCGAGGCTTTTTCGCTCGTCGTGCGCGGACGAACGCCGGCCCAGAGATAGACAATGTCATTCGTCGTCAGATTGAGCGAAGGCAGCGCCCGATTGGCCTCGGAGATGATGAAATCCACCTCCTCCGGCAGGACGCGAACGGAATCCGGATCGCCCTCGAAGATCGTCTCGGTCGGGCCGAAGAAGTGATGATCGCCCCAGGGCATGCAGTAGAAGGGCTGTCCGATGCTGCTGATCATCTCGAAGCCGGTGCCGCGACATGAATCCGGCAGCTTGACGACGAGGTTGACGCCCTTGATGCCGACGAGATGCTTCTTCTGCGGCACCGGACCCGAGGTCTTCAGCAGCAGGCGGTCGGCCCAGGGACCGGCCGTGTTGACGAGCGTGCCTGCCTCGACAGTCGCCGTCTCGCCGGGGCATGCGGGATTCTCGAGCGTGACCCGCCAACCGCCTCCAGGAAGCGGATCGAGCCGGGTTACCGTGGTGTAGTTGCGGATCGTGGCGCCGCAGCGCTCGGCGTCGAGCATGGTATCGAGGCAGATGCGCTCGGCCCATTGGTACTGGTACTCGTCGAAGACGGCGACGCTGCTCAGCCGCGAGCGGTCCATCAGCCCGACCAGCCCGAACTGGCTGGCGGCCTCCGCCGCCGGCAGGCGCCGATAGGCCAGCGGCACCTTCGACGAGCCGAACAGGCCCAGCGCCCGATAGCCGAGATCGACCTTCCAGCCGGGATAGTCTCCGCCTTCGAAGACCGGGAAGAAGAAGGTGTGCCGGCTCACGCGCTCGGGCATCGTCGTTGCGAGTTCGGTACGGCACTGCATCGAGAGCCGCGCCATGCGCACGCGCTGAAGCAGGTCCATGGGACGATAGGCGAAGCGCCAGAGCGCGTGGTCGGGCGAGAAATAAGCCAGCCCCGAATAGAGCAGCCGGCTGGAACGGCTCGATGTACCCGCGCCGAAATCGCCCTTGTCGACGAGCAGGGTGGTCCGGCCGCTCGAAGCGATGTGCTGGGCCGCGCTGGCCCCGACGGCTCCGCCGCCCACCACCACGACGTCGAAGGAGCGCCGGTCGAGTTCCGCAAGAGGAGTGCGCATCAGGTTATCTCCGCTTTCGTCGCGTCACGCGGCGCCAGGCCGTGATGTTTCGAGTTCGGTAGCGAGGGTTGCGCGCATGGCCGCCGCATCCTCGAGCCAGCCCTGGCGCAGCTCCGGAACGGAGGCGACGAGCAGGCGCGTATAGGGATCCTTCGGCGCGCTCAGCACCTCGGCGCTCTCGCCGGCTTCGACGACGCGGCCATGGCGCAGCACCGTGACGCGGTCGGCGATCGAGGCGACGGTCGCTAGATCATGGCTGATGAAGATGATGGTGAGGCCGAGCTCGTCGCGCAGGCGCTTGACCAGCGCGATGATCTGCCCGGCCACGATGGTATCGAGCGCGGAAGTGATCTCGTCGCAGATCAGGATTTCAGGCTCGGCGGCCAGTGCACGGGCCAAATTGATGCGCTGCTTCTCGCCGCCCGAAATCTCTGTCGGATAACGGTCGAGATAGTGCGGCGGGAGGCTGACCATCGCCAGCAGCTCCAGCATGCGCGCCTCCGCTGCAGCGCCTTTGATTCCGTGGAAGAACGCCAGCACGCGTCCCAGGATCCGGCGTAGCCGGTGTTTGGGGTTGAGTGCGGTATCGGCCATCTGGACGGCGAGCTGAATCCGGCGCCGCTGGGCGGCCGTGCGTTGCGCGTCGAGGCCGGCGAGCGTTTCGCCGCTCATCGTGACCGCGCCTGAAGCGGGCGCATGCAGGCCGGCGATGACCCGAGCCAGGGTCGTCTTGCCCGAGCCCGATTCTCCGATCACCGCGACGATCTCGCGCTTGCGGACCTCGAGGTCGACGCCATGCAAGGTCGCGATCGAAGGCTTGCCGTTGCTGACCTTGCCGTAGCCGGCGACCACGCCTTTCACCGAAAGCGTTGCATCGGCGCTCGCAGGCAGGCGGGCCGGCCGCTGCGCCAGAGCGCCGAGCGAGAGATGCTGGCAGGCGGCGATGAGCTCGCGCGTATAGTCCTCGCGCGGCGCGTTGATGATCTGCTCGGTGTCGCCGATCTCGACGATTGCGCCGGCGCACATCACGGCGATGCGTGTGGCAATCTGGGCGACGACGGCGAGGTCGTGGCTGACGAACAGAGCCGCTGTGTCGTTGTCGAGTATGGCCTGCTTCAGCAGGCGCATGACCTCGACCTGCGTGGTGACGTCGAGCGCGCTGGTCGGCTCGTCGCAAACCATCAGCAACGGCTCCTCCTGCAGGCCCATGGCGATCATGAAGCGCTGCAGCTGCCCGCCCGAGACCTGGTAGGGAAAACGGGTTCCGATCCTGTCCGGGTTCGGCAGGCTGAGATAGCCGAACAGATCCTGCGCGCGGGCGCGGGCCTGCACGGCGCTCTGGCTGCGATGCAGCAGCGCCGACTCCACGACCTGGTCTCCCAGGCGCATGCGGGGATTGAAGGCCGCTGCCGCGCTCTGGGCGATATAGGACGCGACCCGGCCGCGCATGCGATTCAGGACCGGCTGCGGAGCTGTGAGCATCTCGACACCGTCGAGCCGCACGCTGCCGCCTGTCGCCCGCAGGCCCGGCCGCAGATGGCCGAGTGCGGCCAGGGCCAATGTGGTCTTGCCCGAGCCGGAGGCACCGATCAGCGCGAGCACTTCGCCACGGCAGACCCGCAGCGAAATGCCGTCGAGCACAGGCATTCCGGTCGTTGTTGCGATGCGCAGGTCATCGACGGTGAGGATGTTGGTGCTCATGACCGCCGCCTCAATGCCGTGCATCGCCGTCGAGCGCGTCGACGAGCAGGTTGAGCGCGATCGAAACCAGCGCGATCGCGAGTGCTGGTGCGACCGCGGCCAGAGGATTGGTCGAAAGCCCGCCGAGATTCTCGCGCGCCATGCCGCCCCAATCGGCCATCGGCGGCTGAACGCCGAGCCCAACAAAGCTCAGGCTGCTCATGAATAGGATCGCGAAACTGGCGCGGATGGCGAAATCGGTGGCGAGGGGGCGCACCACATGCGGCAGCATCTCCCCGAACAGGATCCAGCCCATGCCTTCGCCGCGCGAGCGCGCCAGCTTGATGTAGTCCATTTCCTTCAGATCGTTGCCGAGAGCGCGCGCGATCCGGAACACGCCGGCTGCATAGACCACGGACGCGATGCCGATGATGACCCAGACCGAGGAACCCAGCGCCGCCACGACCACGAGGCCGACGATGATCTTCGGCAAGGCGAGCACGATATCGACGATGCGGCTGAGGACGGTGTCAACGAAGCCGCCCCGCGTGGCGGCGAGCAGGCCGAGGGTGTCGCCGATGAGATGGGCCAGCAAAGTCGCCGTCAGCGCCATGAACAGCGTGATGCGCGTGCCATCCATCAGACGCGACAGCACATCCCGCCCGAGATAGTCGGAGCCGAGCCACATGCCCACAGCCGGCGGCATCAGGGGCTCGTCGGTGATGAAGTCGAACGGATCTTGCGGGAGGGCGACGAGCGAGACCAGCGCGATCAGCGCGAACATCGTCAAAACGACAGTGCTGAAGGCAAGCGTCGGCGACAGCCGGAGCGAGGTGGAAGCGCCGGTCATATCGTATCCATCGGGCGTTGCGGCAGGGAGCGCGGATCGAAGACGCGCGCCATCACGTCGGCCAGCAGGATCAGCAGGACATAGGTCGCGCAGAAGATCATGGCGCAGGCCTGCACCACCGGCAGATCGCGCGACTGCACGGAATCGATCATCAGCCGTGCCAGGCCGGGATAAGCGAAGATGGTCTCGACGACGACGATGCCGCTGACGAGATAGGCCGTGTTCAGCGCCACGACATTGGCGATCGGCCCCACCGCATTGCGCAGGGCGTGGCGCGCGACGATGCGGCGGTCGGGCACACCCTTGAGGATCGCCATCTCGATATAGGGCTGGGTCAGGATGTTGCCGAGAATGGCGCGCGTCATCCGCGCAATCTGCGCGGTGACGACCACGACCAGGCTTGCGGTTGGCAGCAGGAGCGCGCGTGCCGTCTGGCCTATGCCGGATCCCGTGCTGAGATAGGCGACGGCCGGCAGCCAGCCCAGATTGACCGCAAACAGCAGGACGAGAAGCGTCGCCAGCAGGAATTCAGGGGTGGCCGACAGGGCGAGGATCACGACGGATGCGCCCCGGTCCAGCGCGCGGCCGTTCCACATCGCCATGGCGACGCCGAGCAGGATGGCGAGCGGCACGGCGATGACCGTCGTGATGCCCGCCAGCAGCGCCGTATTGGCGACGCGCTCCGACAGCAGGGCGCTGACAGGCGATTTGGTCACCATCGACCGTCCCCAATCGCCCTGTACGGCGCCCGCCAGCCAGTGCAGGTAGCGCTGCGCCGCCGGTTCGTTCAGGCCCATCTCCAGCCGCAGCGCCTGCACGTTCTCGGGCGTCGCGTATTGCCCGAGAGCGACCTGCGCGACGTCGCCAGGCAGGATCTCGCAGGCCCAGAACACCAGCAGCGAGACGATGAACAGCAGCAGGAGCGTGGCGAACAAGCGCCAGATGATGAAGTTAACCACGCCCTGCGACCCCAACCGAACCCCGACCCTTCGTCATCGGGTCAGGCGTCGATCCAGATGCGGTCGGTGAAGTTGAAGCCGCCCAGGCTGCCGATAGGCAGCGGCGTCAAGCCCTTGATCTTCTTCGATACGCCATCGACATAGTTCAGGAAGGTCGGGATCATGATCGCTCCCGAATTATGAATGATCGTCTGGATCTCGCCGTATTGCTCCTTGCGCTTGGTAAGATCGAACTCGGCGCGGGTCATGTCGATCAGCTTTTCGAGCCGCTCGTTCTCGTAATGCGAGAAGTTCCAGACCGCCCCCTTCTTCCAGCTCAGGTTGAGCAGCATGTTGTAGGTCGGGCGCGGGTGAAAATTGGTCGCGAAGAACGGGCGCTTGCCCGCCACGGCCGTCCAGTAGCTTTCGGCCGGCTCGCGCTTGATCTGCAGATTGAGCCCGGCGCGCATGGCCTCGCGCTGCATTAGCTGGCCGATATCGACGCTGTAGAGCACGCCGTCGCCCATCGAGAGCTCGATCGGGCTCTTGCCGATGCCCGACTTACCGAAATGGAACTTGGCCTTGTCGATGTCGAGCTCGCGCTGCGGCAGCGCCGCATTGAAATAGGGGCTCGTCGCGCCGATCGGATGATCGTTGGCTATGGAGCCGTAGCCGCGCAGGACGGTATCGAGCACGCGCTTGCGGTCGATCAGATAGGATAGGCCGAGCGCAAGATCGGGGTTGTTGGAGGGCGCGCGGTCGACGGCGGCCTGGATCGCGGTGTAGCGCGTGCTCGGCGTGACGAAGACCTCGGCATTGCTGGATTTAGCGACCTGCTCGATGGCGTTGCCGCGCAGTTCGAGGATCATGTCCACATCGCCCGACAGCAGCGCATTGGCGCGTGCCGATGCGTCGGGGATCGGGAACATCTCGAATTGGTCGATATAGGGCTGGCCCTGTTTCCAGAAGTTCGGGTTGCGCACCAGCACTGTGCGGATGCCCGGCTGGAACTCCTTGACGGTGAAGGCGCCGGTGCCGATCGGCTTGGCGAAGTCATAAGTGCCGCTCTTGACCAGCGCGAACTGGAAGATGCCGACGAGGATCGGCAGATCGACATCGGGCTGCGCCAGCTCCATGACGATCTTGTTCGGCCCGTCTGCCGTGATCGAGGTGATATTGGCGATCAGCTGCTTGGCGGTCGATGCGACCTTGTCCTCGCGGTGGCGCAGCAGCGAGAAGATGATGTCGTCGGTCGTCAGCGGGGCGCCGTCGCTGAAGGTGACGCCCTTGCGGATCGTGAAGGTCCAGCGCGTGGCCTCCTTGTTGGCTTCCCAGGATTCGGCGACCTCCGGCTGGGCCTGCCCCAGTTCGTCCATGCGGGTCAGATAGCTGTAGACGCTGGTGCCGCGGATATAGTCGTTGCCCTTGTCGTAGCGCGCGGAATCGAAGGTGTCGCCCGTCGACTGCTGGAACAGCGCCAGCCGCACGGTGCCGCCGCGCTTGGGCGCAGTTTGCGCCAGGCCTCGCCCCGTGCCTGCGAGCAGCCCCGTGGTCAGCAGGCCTGCATTGAACGCGCGTCGCGAAAAGCCGCCGGCCGGCCGTGAATTGCCGGTCGTCATCGAACCGTCTGCCATTGCATTCACCCTCTATTGTTTGACGGCGTCTTTGACGCTCGCTTGCGGTCGCTTCATCCTGCCCGCCAGCGGCGGACTAAAAAGCAGAGTTGCCTCGCATGCGAGAGGCATGTCGCGAATTGGACTTCGGCGCCCAAGTCATACGAAGCTCTATTCTTGCGAATTCAATATTCGCCAAACGCTTTTGCTAATTAATCAAAATCAACGCCAAGGGATCATTAGAAAATCAGCGGCGGGCGGATACTCTCGCCTTGGACATTCAAAGTTCCCGATATGGACATCTGAGACGTTTGGGGAACAGGCGCCGGATATCCCGAACCTCAGACCATGCGCTTGGGATCGAGCTGGGTCTGGTAGGGGTGGAGGTCTGTCAGAGGAGAGACCCGGTCCGGCTGGGTCGGCTGAAGCAGTTCCGAGGCGCGGTCTTCCGAGGGGGAGACGCCATAGGCCTCGCGATAGCGCTCCAGGAAGCGCGGATAGGAGCGGAAGCCGCAGCGCATCGCTATGCTCGTGAGCTCGATTCCGGTCGCCTTCACCAGTTTGCGCGCGCGCGCAAGGCGGATCATCCGATAGTAGTCGAAGGTCGAGCAATTGAAGGCGATCTCGAAAAGCCGGTCGAGATGACGGCGCGACAAGGCGAGATGTTCGGCGATCGTCTCGATGTCGAGGGGCCGATGAATCGCCTCCTCCATCATGCGGCAGGCCTCGCGTACCGGCTGCGGAAAGCCGTTATAGGCCGAGGTGAACAGGTCGTCCTGATAGGCGCCGATTTCCCGCCGGTAGGGGAAGATGATGATGTTGGCGACGCGGGCCGCGACGGCCTTGCCGAGACGCTCGGAGACGAGATGCAGCATCATGTCGGTCGCTGCGGCGCCGCCCGCGCAGGTCATGCGCTTCTCGGTCCAGGTGTAGACCTTCTTGACGAAGCTCACTTCCGGAAACAGTTCGGCGAACATCGGCAGGTTGTTGAAATGCGCCGTTGCCACATGGCCATTGAGCACGCCGGCCCGCGCGATGTGATAGACGCCGCTCTCGATCGAGCCGATCGTCTTGCCATGCCTGTCGAAGCGCCGGATCAGGCTTTGCGTGTCGGTATTCTCATAGCTGTCATGGCGGAAGCTTGAGATGACGACGAGCGCGTCGAATGTCTTGAGGTCGCGGACATGCATGTCCGCCTGAAGCGGAATGCCCGAACTCGACACGACCCACGGCTGCGTGTCGTGCACGAAGAGATATCGGAAAGGCGCCTCGGGGTAGAGCGAGTTTGCAACCCTCAACGTCTCGGTCGCCGAGACGGCGCCAAGCAGTGAGAACTCCGGAAGCAGCAGAAAGGCTATGGTGTACATTCAAGGCTCTCGTTGACCGCTTGCAACGGTTAACGAGCGGATCCGTAAGTCAATGGCGCTCGGAGAAATCATGACACATGAGTGCTCGATCGCGCTTTGGCCTGAGCGAGCACCCCTCGTTCATCTCCGGATCGATGCAGGCCCCTGCCTGCATCTGCCGCGCCCGTTCTGAAAAAGCGCTCGCGGCTTTCTCAACCCGCCCGGGAATCCGAGCTGTCGACCTCGCCGGTCTGAGCGTCGTCTTGCTGAAGCTCCTGCGGACGCGGAACAGCTAGCCGTGCACCTATCACATCAAGCAGCTCACGCACCGTGGTGCATTGTTCGAGTTCGCTGTCGCCCAGCATGTCCCGGTCGAACTCACGCTCGATCGCATTGCCGATCAGGACGAGGTCGTCGGCGGAAACCCCGATTTCGTCGAGACGGGCATGGGGCTCCAGCTTGCCGCGATCGACCAGGCCTTCATCAGCGATGATCTGAAGAAGACGATCGATGATACCGGCCTCTTCAACGCTGAGTTCTGCCATCGCGGCGTCCTTTCCGTTTCAAAATCCAATGGGCGCTCGCGCACCGCCGATGAGCGGGCGCGAGCGTTAAACTCATCAGTAGCGATAATGGTTGCGTCGGCCGTAAGCCCGCGCGTGCGGAGGCGGCCCATGGTAGCGACGTCCATAACCGTTGCCGGGTCGGTCCCAATGGCGGCGGCTATAACGCCAGTCACGACGATACTCGCCGCGGCCATATTGTACCACCTCGACATCCGTCTGCGTCGTCATTGCGTTCTGGGTGGCGACCGGTGCTGCGATTGTCGCAGACGGCATCGCGGCGAACGCGCCGACGGCAATACCAGCGGCCATGATCAGTTTTCGCATGTGCGGTTCTCCCTGTTTAGCGTGCGTCCATTAAGACAGGGTCAGAGCGCAATCGCACGTGAACGAAAAAGACGGCTGTTGTTCATCTGGACGCACGTGCGGGCATGGCGCGATCCTCCGTCAAATGGGACTTGGCTTCGGCAGCGTTCATCGCACGATTGGCGGGGCAGACAGACCCTGTCGTAGTTTTGCCGCGACACCGCTAATGATGCGGCCGACGTTACCAGCCCCGGATCTTCGACATGACAGAGCCTGCAACGATCGTATTGAGCGCCGTCAATGGCCACGGCGCCTCGCCGGGCGGCAAGAACAGCTGCCTCGACCTGACCGACAGCAATGGGCGCCGCTTCATCCTTCACATTCCTCATCTGCTCGAAGGCGAATTCCTCTCACGCTTCGAAGGGGCCGCCATGCATGCCGCCGAGACCCGGGGCACAGTGTCGAAGGCTGACGTTCTGAGCGCCGTCATGGCCGAGCGGACAAGTTTCGCGATTGCGGATGACGGGACGTTGATCCTGAGGACCAAGACGCGAGCCGGGATAGACCTCGATATCAGCTTCGATGAAAGCATGGTTTCCGAGCTGCGCGCGATGTTGGATGCCCGAGCCTGAAACCGATCTCCACAGGGTCGAAAACCCGGCCTCCGCTCGCGCATGCGACGACGTGCCGGCAATCGCCGTCATTCTTTGTAAACCCTGCACGGTCCCTCTTGGCGGCGCCCGGCCCCGGTGGGGGAGCCAGAAGGAGAGAAGCATTGGATAGACGTTCGTTTTTGACGGCCCTGTTGGGCGGTATCGCCGCGAGTGCCGTGGGCGCCGTCGCGCTGAGTGAGACGGCGAAGGCCGAAGCCCTGCCGGCCGCCAATGCGGCAGCGCTGGACGAGACCGATGCGGAATTCTCGCAGTATCATCGCCTCCGCCGTCGTTATCGCCGGCCGTTGCCGCCACGCCATCGTCATCGCCGCCGTCACTATCGGTAATCGCGATGCGGCCCGCATCGGATGTCCGGGGCGGGCCGGGTACATGTCGTCCAGTTAATTCGACCGTAATCGGCGCGATTGCAGGCATTGCTTAAAAGATCGGCCGCTCGTCTTCCAACTTCGGAATGGGCCAGGCGGCACATGGCACTCGAAGGTAGGGGCCGAGCGCAGGCGGGTGCCTGCGGAGAGGGAGCCCGCTGTTGGGAGGCAGCGGCGCTCCCTCTCCATACCCTGCTCCGCGGGCTGAAGCTGATCGATAACCTCGGGGCGACATGCGGGAAACGCTGCCGCGCGCCTCTCGCTTCTCGCACCGATACGCGGTAGCCGTGGCTGCAGCATAGGCGCAGCCGGCGCCGCGCCGAGGTCATTCAGGAACTCGGCGCCCTCAACGCATATGTCGAGCGCAACCGCTGCCCGAGCGAGAGCCCCCGGCGGCGTTGATTCCCTGTCCCCGAGGGCTCGCGGCTTGCGTCAGGCATAGGCTGTCGAACCGTCGGGGCGGCGCGGCACCTTGCGCTCCCAGTGGACGTAGTCCTCCTTGGCGAGCACATCCATGTCCATCTCGACACCCCAGCCCGGACGATCGGGCCGCAGTTCGAGATGGCCATCCTTCGGCAGATAGGGGTCCTTGACGTACCAGGCTCCCTGCGAACGGTCGGGTTGCGCGTTGGCGTCGCCGCTGCCGTCGCCGAAGGCGTAGTTGGGACCATGCGGGAGCCTGTATTCGAGAATTCGGAAATTGGGCTGCGCGGCCGAGAAATGCAGGTTCACGGCGGTGGCCAGGGGGCCCATCGGGTTGTGGGGCGCGATGGTCACGTAGTGCGCCTCGGCGATGGCGGCGATCTTGCGCATCTCGAGCAATCCGCCGACGACGCAGATGTCGGGCTGGATGATGTCGCAGCCCTTGACCGAGAGCAGCCGCAGAAACTCGAACCGGCTGTAGAGCGACTCGCCCGTCGCCAGCGTGCAGGCGAGCCCGCGATTCAGCTCGCCCCAGGCCTCGATATTCTCGGGCCGGATCGGCTCCTCGAAGAAGAGCGGGTCGTAGGGTGCCAATGCATTGCCGAGCTGCATGGCCTGCTGGGGCTCGAAGATCTTGGCATGAGCGTCGAAGGCGATGTCGTAGTCTGATCGCACCGTCTCGCGCAGGCTTCGGAAATAGTCGGCGCTGGTGCGCACGACCTCGCCCCAGCGGTGCGCATGCATGTCAATTCGGTAGGGGCTGAGCTTGAACGCCGTCAGACCCCATTGCGCGTTCAGCGCATCGAACTGGTCGCGCGCGATGGCCGCGTCCGGCGCGGTATAGACGCCGGCATAGACGCGCACGCGGTCGCGCACATGGCCGCCGAGCAGCATGTAGACGGGTACGCCCAGCGCCTTGGCCGAGATGTCCCAGAGGCAATGATCGATCGCCGAGATCGCCGCCAGCCCGAGCGCTCCGGGCGGGAAGCGGCTCTGCTGGAGCAGATAGAGGATGAGATGCTCGATCCGCCGCGGGTCCTGTCCGCGGATGAACTCGAACAGATAGTCGAGCAGCGGCGGGAGCGCCTTGTCGGGGCCGTGATTGTAGCATTCGCCCCAGCCGGTCAGGCCGTCATCGGTGTCGATGGCGACGACGACGCGGGGCCGGTCCTTGTCGCGCGACATGTAGACTCGCAGGCGGTCGATCTTCATCGGCTCAGTCCTTCGGAAAATAGACGCCCCGCCGCCAGCGGGTCTGCACATAGACATGCTCGCGGAAGGTACCCTGCGCATAGGAGCCGGCCCCCTCGGTGACGGGGATCGAGACGTTCATCTCGCTTGGCCATTGCGCGACGAAATCCTCGTCGATCTCGACGCCGAGACCGGGAGCGTCGGGGACGTCGATATAGCCGTCGCGTGAAACCGGATGCGGGATGACAGTCTTGGCGCGGCCCTCCCAATCATCCTCGATGCGTTCGAGAACGAGCCCGTTCGGGCAGCTCGCGAGGAGATGGAGGGCGGCGTATTCCGCGACCGGCCCGAGCGAGCCGGAATGCGGCGCCAGCATGATGTGGTGCGCCTCCGCCATCGCCGCGATCTTCTTCATCTGCGTGATGCCGCCGGCGCGCCCGGTGTCGGGCTGCACCACATCGATCAGATCGCGCTCGATCAACTCGCGCTCGCCGAAGATCGTCGCCATACGTTCGCCCGCCGCCAGCGTCACGGAGGAATGGTTGCGGATGCGGGCATAGCCGTCGAGATTGTCGGGCGCGATCGGGTCCTCGACCCACATCATCCTGTACGGCTCGAGGGCGCGGCAGAACTGCGTCGCGTCCGCCGGTGTCAGCCATGGCGGGCCATGCAGGTCGATGGCGATGTCCATCTCCGCTCCAACAGCCTCGCGCAGGCTTGCAACTTTCCTGACGGGATCGGAGACGCCGCCGCATTTGATGGCGGTGACGCCGCGCTGTTTCAGCGAGAGCGCCGTCTCCGGCGTGTTGGCGTGGCCGTAGATGCGGATCCTGTCGCGCAGCTTGCCGCCGAGCAGATTCCAGACCGGCGTGTTCAACGCCTTGCCCTTGATGTCCCACAGCGCCATGTCGATGCCGGTCATCGCGCCGGCACCGACGACGCCGGTCATGCCGTGGCCCATGATGGCGATCTGCATCTTCTGCCAGAGCCGCTCGATATGCGTGGGATCCTCGCCGACGAGCAGCGACTTCAAATCCTCGACCGCCGTCCTGATGACGCGAGGCCAGCCCGAGCATTCGCCGATCCCGGTGATGCCCTCGTCCGTGACGACCTTGACGAACAGCCAGTTGCGGCTGCCGGTGAGGTTCTTCGAGAATTGCTGCGCGCCGAACGATCCGTCGGATGCCCAGCTCTTGAGGCTGGGCGCGCCCGCATGCATCAGGAAGGTCTTGATATCGACGATCTTCATGGGAGGTTCCGCGGTTTAATCAGCCGACATAGCGATGGCGCCGATGGATGCTGCGGGACCTGGGGTCCGGTCGCGGAATGGCTGAGAGCAGGGCCTGCGTATAGGCATGGGTCGGCGCATCGCAGACCTGTTCGGTCGGCCCAGTCTCGACCACCTTGCCGCGATACATCACCGCCACCCGGTCGCACATGTAGCGGATGACGCCGATATCGTGGCTGATGAAGACGTAGGACAGTCCGAGTTTGTCCTGCAGGTTCATCATCAGGTCGAGCATCTGCGAGCGCAGCGAGACGTCCAGCGCCGAGGTCGCTTCGTCGGCGACGATGACGCGGGGGTTGAGCGCGATGGCGCGTGCGATGCCGATGCGCTGGCGCTGGCCGCCGGAGAAGGCATGCGGATAGCGCTCTCGCCAGGAGGGCTCCAGCCCCACCTGCCGCAGCAATTCGGCAACCCGGTGGTCGAGCTCCCGACCCTCCGCGATCTTGTTGACGAGCAGCGGTTCGCCGATGATCTGGGCCACCGTCATGCGCGGGTTGAGCGAGCCGACCGGGTCCTGGAAGATCATCCGGATCTCGCGCCGGCAGGCCTTCAGGGTGTCCTTGTCGGCCTTGAGCAGATCGACGACATGGCCGTCTGCGCGGCGATAGTCGATCACTCCGGCATTGGGTTCGTAGACCCGCAACAGGCAGCGCCCCATCGTCGTCTTGCCAGAGCCGGACTCGCCGACGATCCCCAGCGTTTCGCCTGGCCTGACTTCCAGCGAGACGTCGTCGACGGCCTTGAGCGGGGCCTTGGGCGAGCCGAAGTGCATTTCCAGATTGCGGACCTGCAGGACAGGCAGGGCCTCTTGCTGGATCGGCGCGCGCTTAAGCCGGATCTCCGCCTTCTGCTCGAGCTTCAGCACGGAGCCGATCAGCATGCGCGTGTAGTTGTCCTGCGGCGCGTGGAAGATGGCGTCGACCGGGCCGGTCTCCTTCACCTTGCCATGGTGCATCACCAGCACGTCGTCGGCGATCTCCGCCACCACCCCCATGTCGTGGGTGATGAACATCACGGCCATGCCGTGCTGCTGTTGCAGCCGCTTGATCAGGTCGAGGATCTCCGCCTGGGTGGTGACGTCCAGCGCGGTCGTGGGCTCGTCGGCGATAAGCAGGGAGGGGTTGCAGGCAAGCGCCATCGCGATCATCACGCGCTGGCGCATGCCGCCCGAGAACTCGAACGTGTAGCGGTCCACCGCAGCGTCGGGCTTGGGGATCTCGACTTGGCCCAGCAGCTCGACACAGCGCGCGCGCGCCTCCTTCTTTCCCATCTTCAGGTGGAGCTGGAGCACCTCCATGATCTGGTCGCCGACCGTATGCACCGGCGATAGCGACGACATCGGCTCCTGGAAGATCATCGCGATCTCGCGGCCGCGAACCGCACGGATCTCGCGCCCCCGCGGGTTGAGCTTCGCCAGATCGACCGAGCTGCCATCGGGACGATGCAGGACCATCGCGCCGGAGACGATGCGCCCGGGCGCATCGACGATCTGCAGGATCGAGCGCGCGGTCACGCTCTTGCCCGAGCCGCTTTCGCCGACGATGCAGAGCGTCTTGCCGCGTTGGAGGGTGAAGGAGACGCCGTCGACGGCCCTGACGACACCGTTGCGCACCGGAAAATGCGTCACGAGCCCGGTGACTTCGAGGATTGTCGGGGCCAGCGCGGCAGCGCGCGTCTCAAGGCCGGTGGCGAGATCGATGACGCTCATTTGTTGTACGGATCGGCTGCGTCGCGCAGTCCGTCTCCCAGGAAGTTGAGGGCGATCACGGCGATCACCACGGCGACGCCGGGAGCAAACAGCCAGGGCGCGGTCGCGATGGAGCGGATGTTCTGGGCTTCGCGCAGCAGCACGCCCCAGGAGATGGTCGGCGGCTGCAGTCCCAGGCCGAGAAAGCTCAGCGAGGTTTCGGCCAGGATCATCGCGGGGATCGCCAGGGAGATCGACGCGATGATGTGGCTGGCGAAGCTGGGCAGCATGTGGCGAAAGATCACCCGCCCCTCCGAGGCGCCGTCGAGGCGGGCCGCGGTGACGAACTCCTCGGTGCGCAAGCTCAGGAAGCGGCCTCGCACGACCCGGGCAAGCTGGGCCCAGCCCGTGAGCGACAGGATCAGCGTGATCATGAAATAATTCAGTGTCGCCGGCCAATCCTGGGGCAGGGCGGCCGACAGAGCGAGCCAGATCGGGATGCTCGGCAGAGACAGCACGAATTCGATGACGCGCTGCACCGCGAAGTCGATCCGCCCGCCGAAATAGCCGGAGATGCCGCCGAGCAGGATGCCGATCGTCAGGGAGAGCAGGACGCCGACCAGGCCGACCGACAGGGAGATCTGGGCGCCCTGCATGATGCGGCTGAAGACGCAGCGGCCGAGGCGGTCGGCCCCGAGCAGGAAGATCGGCTGGGTCTTGTTCTCCGAGGCGATGAGGTGGGCTGTCGTGCTGAACAGGCCGAAGAGCTTGTATTCGTAGCCTTCGCCGAAGAACCTGACATAGCTCCGGCGGGTCTTGTCCTCGCTATAGACGGCCGAGAGCGTTTGCGGGTCGCGCTTGAACACGTTGGGGTGGATGAAGGGGCGAAACGACCAGCTCCCATCCGCCCCCCTGTCGATGAAATGGATCGTCTGCGGCGGATGAAAGGCTGCCCGCGCATTCTGTTGCGAGGGATCGTTGATGGCGAAGAAGCCCGGCGCGATGGCGATGATGTAGAGGAACACCGTGACGACAAGTCCGGCCATGGCGAGATGGTGGCGCTTGAATGCCCACCAGACGAGTTGCCATTGCGAGGCGACGGCCAGTCGCTTGCTGTCGATGGATGAAAGAGCGCTGTCGGTCATGGCTTATTCCAGCCTGATGCGAGGATCGACGAGGGCGAGCAGGATGTCGCTGATGAGCGAGCCGATCAGGGTCAGCGCGCAGATCAGCAATACGAAGGCGCCGGCCAGATACATGTCCTGGCTCATCAGCGACTGAAGCAGGAGCGGTCCTGCGGTCGGCAGGCTCAGCACGATGGCGACGATGATCGAACCGGAGACCAGGTTCGGCAGCAGCCAGGAAATCGTCGAGATGAACGGGTTGAGGGCGAGGCGAACCGGGTATTTCACCAGCAGGTGGAATTCGGAAAGGCCCTTGGCGCGCGCCGTCGTCACATAGGGCTTGTGCAGTTCGTCCAGCATGTTGGCGCGCATGACGCGGATCAGGCTGGCTGTGCCGGAGACGGCCAGGATGATGACGGGGATCCAGAGATGCTGGAGCAGGTCGATGACCTTGCCGATGCTCCACGGCGCCGTCAGGTACTGTTCGGAAAAGAGCCCGCCGACCTCCTGCCCGAACTCGACCGCCGCGACATACATGAGCACGAGTGCAAGCAGGAAACTGGGAACAGCGAGGCCTAGGAAGCTGAAGAAGGTGACGATGTAGTCGCCGATCGAGTATTTCTTGACCGCCGAGAAAATGCCGATCGGCAGCGCGATGCCCCAGGTGGCGAGCAGCGTCGAGAAGGTCAGCACCAGCGTCAGCGCCATCCGTTCCCAGATCAGGTCTCCGACCGGCTGCTGCCACTCGAAGCTCAGGCCGAAATCGCCCCTGAGCAGGATGTTGGTGATCCATTTGAAGTACTGGACGATCATGGGCTGATCGAGCCCGAACCGGGCACGCAGATCGGCCGCGGTGTTTTGATCGACGACTTCGTTCGAGGCTGCGAGCGTCGCGATATAGGTCGTGACGTAGTCGCCCGGAGGTAGCTGGATCAGCACGAACGCCAGAAAGCTGACGACGACCAGAGAAGGCACCATCCAGAGGAGGCGCTTTGCGATGAAGCGGAGCATGGCACTTCCTGTTTCGGAGGAGGAGCCCGATCACGCCCGAGGCGTAGCCGGGCTCCTGTCGCTCATGTCGCGAAGAAGAACTGCTGTGGCAGAGCCGGGCCGGGATTGGGCCAGGTCCAGGCGTTGGGGTATCGCGCCGGCACGTTCTGCAGGTTGTTCTTGCAGATGCCGAAGGCGTTGACCGCAAGGCAGATGCCGACGGTCTCGAATGCATCGGCCGTGAGGTCGAAGACCTGCTTCATCAGCGCGGCGCGCTTCTGCAGATCGGCCGTGGCGCGGGCCTGGTCGAACAGCTTCATCCGCTGCTTCTGGCTCTCCGGCGGCTCCTGGCCGTCCTTGCCGCCCGAAACATACCATTGCGCCCAGGGAACGGCGTAGCGCGAGCCCTGCGTATGCTGGGCAAAGTAGTCGCGCGGATCGAGCATGGGGTCGAGCCCGCCGGGCCCCGGCCACACCGCCGCGTCATGGTCGTTGTTGTCGCCCCGCGTGTAGTAGAGCGCGCGCTCGATCGTATTGACCTTGATGTCGACGCCGATCTCGGCCCAGTGGCGCTTCACCAGCTCGAGCGCGTCGACCTGGTCGGGATACAGGGTCGGGATCACGTCGATGGCGAAGAAGACCTTTTGTCCGTCCGGCCGCAGCCTGATGCCGCTGCCGTCCTTCTTGGCGTAGCCGAGCTTGTCCAGGATCGCGTTGGCCTGGGCCGGGTCGTGGTCGGTGAACTGCTCCGACAGGCCCGCATGATACCAGGGGTGCCCCGGACGCGGCCCGGTCTGGTGCGGCTGCGACTGGCCGAGATAGACGAGGTCGATGATCTCCTTGCGGTTCATGCCGAGCGAGAGCGCCTTGCGGAACTCCTTGTTGGCGAACATCTCCCTGACCTTCGCGTCCTTGTGGGTCATGTTCAGGTAGATCTGAACCTGCTGGGACGAGGAGCTGATCAGCTCGATCAGGCGGTAGCCGCCCTTCTGCATGTTCTGCGACAGCGTCGGCTTGTTCTGCAGCGTGTCGAGATGGCGTTCCTGGATGTCGAGACGCCCCGAAATCGCGTCGAGCATCAGCGACTCGACGTCCTGCGAGATGTTGAAGGTGAGCCGGTCGATATAGGGCAGCTGGTTGCCGGCGGTGTCGACCTGCCAGAAATAGGGATTGCGCTCCATCACGACGCGGGTTGCGCCGCCGGTATAGGCCTCCTTGACCACCCAGGGGTCGAGCGTCGGCTTGTCGACATTGCCCCAGCGCGAGGGAATTTCGATATCGCCGCATTTGTTGCGGAACAGCGTGCCCCAGTCGGACAGGTTCGCCGCCTTGACCAGATCCGCGATGCCGGAATTGTATTTGGGGTGGAACTGGCTGCAGTAATGCTTGGCAAAGAGCGTCGGATATTGGCCGAGCGGCGTCGCCATCTGCTCCAGGAACAGCGCATAGGGGCTGGCGAAGGTGAATTTCACCGTCGTTTCGTCGACCTTGGTCGCGGTGCACGACTTGTTGTCGATGACGATCGCCGAAGGCGCGGATTTGTAGAGTTCGGTGTTCTTGGCACAGTCCTCGATCGAGAAGACGACATCATCGGCCGTGAACGGCTTGCCGTCGGACCATTTCATGCCCTTGCGCAGGTAGAAGGTGAATTCGGTCGAATCCGGGTTCACCTCCCATTTGTCGGCGACATTGGGCAGGACTTCGGTAAAGGCGAGGTTCCAGCGCACCAGGCCCTGGTTGCCGACCATCCGCAGGATGCCGTTATGGTCGGAGGAGCCGCGCAGGCCGCGCCTAAGCGAGCCGCCATAGCGGCCGACCTTCTCGACCTTGATGACCAGGGGATTGGCCGAGATGCGCTCGGCCAGCGGCGGCAGCTTGCCGTCCGCCGCCAGTTTGGCGAGAGCCGGCGCTTCCTTGGCTGCCTGCGCTAAAGCCTGATGGGGCAGGGCCGAAAGCGCGGTTGCGCCGGCAAGCCCCTTCAGCATGTCGCGGCGGTCGAGACCTCGGCGCCGATACGGTCCTCGTTGGGTGTCCTTGCTCATGCCATCCTCCCTCTCTGAGATGTTGCCGGCCTTTTGGCCTTGTCGTTCAGGGTCGAAAGCTGTCGGGCGGCGGCTGGTGCGACCGCCCGGTTTGTTCACATCATGCCACTCCGATCCGCACCGTGGCCCGAAGGGCTTCGCCGGGGTTCAGCACGCGCATCCCGGTTTCCGGCTGTCCGGCTGCCGCGAGATTGAAGGCGTCCGCGACATGGCTCACGGGCTCGAGGCACAGATAACGCCCGCCAGCCGGCACGTGGAATACGAGATGGTCGAGCGGGGCGCTGGTCTGGATCGCAATCTGAGTGCCGTCATGACGTTGAATCCAGGCATTCCCGTCCCAGCCGGCATAGTAGCTCGTGATGTCCTTCTCGCCATGACCCGAGTCGTATTGGCGGGCGCTGCCGGAAAGCCGGAGACGCTGCTTTCCGCACCCGTCGGCATCGGCCTCCCATAAGGCGTCAGCGGTGAAGCGGATCCGGTCGCCCTGCGACACCGCGAAATAGGGATGAACACCCAGACCCATCGGCATGGCCGAGTCCGCGCGGCTTTCCACGCCGATCTCATGCGTCAGGCCCGACGGGCCAAGTGTGATCAATTGCACCGCCTCGAACGCCCAGGGCCAGCCACTGGGATCATTTTGCGGATCGTGGCGGTAGCGCATCTCGATCTGAGCTGCGGCCTGCCGGGCCACGGTCCAGGGTCGCATCTGGGAAAAGCCGTGCAGCGCATGCGGAGCCGCGGCCGGGTGCGGCGCCAGTTCGACCCTGGTCTCGCCGAAGCGGAAGGCGGCATCACGAATGCGGTTGGAATAGGGGACGAGCGGATAGCTGCCGGCCTTTGGCCAGATGGCAGGGTCGTACGCGGCTTCGGGCATCGGCACCAGCAGGTCGGTGCGATGGCCGCTGGGCTCCTCGCGCCAGAACGAGGCGATCCGGCCGCCGTCCAGAGGCCTCACTGTCGCTCTCATCGGCCCGGCCGCGAGAGCAAGGACAGACGGCGAGGCCTGCGCAGAACGAAGCTGTGCCGTCGTCGCGTCCGCCATAGTCACGTTTCGTCCCATGAGCCGGGATGTCCCCGATCTTGAGTGAAAGGCTAGGAGCGGTGTCGGGCTCTGTCAACGGCCGTTCTTACTATGTGTGAAACCATGCCTTATCTCGCAGTTGCAGCATCGATATTTCTTACATCGTGGTAATTCATCGTTGCGAGCTGCCGGGCGCCTGCGTAAGTTGCGGCCTTCGCCGCTTCATCTCGCTTCGACAGGCCCGGCTTCCTTTCATGCGCAATCGTGTCGCCAGCCTCGAGAAGGACGCCGGGCCCGACGATGAGGGCCCGCGCGACGAGGCCGTCGCCGAGGTTCGCGGCACGCGACTGGTCGGCAAGGCGCTGAACCTGATCGACCTGATTGCCGCCTCGCCCGGCGAGCACCGGGCACAGAGCCTGGCCGATGAATTGGGTCTGCCGCGCAGCACGGCCTACCGCATCATCAATACCTTGCAGCAGCGCGGCCTGGTTCGCGTCGATGCTGCCGGGCAGGGCTATTTCCCCGGTTTCAAGTTTCTCGAATACGCCCAGGCCGTCTGGCCGATCCCGGATCTGCCGATGCTCGCCATGACGGAGATCCGCTGGCTGCACGAACTCAGCGGGGAAACCGTCTATTTCGCCGCGCCCGGTGGCGCCAGCATGATCATCCTGCAGAAGATCGTGAGCCTGTATCCGATCAGTACGGGTGCGCCTTTGGGCAGCCTGCGGCCGTTCTACTGCTCGGGAATGGGCAAGGCTCATCTGGCAGCATTGGCCCCGGCCCAGCGCGAGGCCCTGATCGGCCGCATGAGCTTCGAGCGCGTCACGGACCGCACGATCACCGACCCGACCCAGCTACGCTCGCAGCTCGATGTCTTCCGGTTGCGAGGCTATGCCATCGACGACGAGGAGTTCATGGAGGGCGTGCGCTGCGTCAGCGCAGCCGTGCCCGGCGATGGCGACGTTCCGATCGGAGCCTTCACGGTATCGGGGCCCTGTTACAGGATGACGCTGGAGCGCGCTCATCAGCTCGGACCCGAGGTTGCAACCGCAGCCCGGCGGCTTGGCGAGGCCGTGAGGCGGCGCGGCGGCACGCGTCCACGTGGCCGGCCCGATGGCGGGGAGATGCCGCTCGCCTCGAGCGCCCGCTCGTTCCTGGGGAAGTCGCCGAGCTGGGATGCCGAGACCGGCTCCTTGCTCTGGCTGGACGCGCTTGCGCCCGCCATCATGCGTTCGCGCGACGAGGAGCCCACGGCTCCGCCCCGGTCGGAGGTGATGGCCCGGTTTACCTCGCCGGCGATGGCCCTGACTTCGATCGGCGAGGGCCGGTGGTTCGTCGCAACGGAAAAGGGCGCCATGACCGTCGACCGGGATGCGCGCTTGACCCCGTTGAGCCCGGAGCTGTCGCCGGAGGTGCTCGCCGGCATCACTTGCGCCTGCCACGGGCGCGATGGGCAGATCTGGCTCGGCGTCGGGGAAACATCGGCTCCCCAGATCCGCCCGGGGCTGTACCGTCTCATCGACGGTGAGGCCGTGCTGGAGGCCAAACTGCCCTCTGCTCCCACCGACATCCTGATCGATTCCTCCGGGCGCCATCTTTACGCCGCCCTCAGGGATGCCGGTGACATCGTCCGTTTCCGCATCGGGCCGCGCAACGGGCTCGGGAATCCGGAACTGGTCGCGCGCGTCGATGCCTTGCACGGCCGCCCCATGGCGCTGGCTCTGGAAGAGCCTGACCATCTGTGGGTCGCGTTGTGGGATGGCTGGAGCCTGGCGCGGCTGCGGCGCGACGGCTCCGACACGCGGCTTCTGTCCTTGCCCGTGCCGCGCCCGACAGGGCTGACATTCGGCGGCCCCGATGGCGACCTGCTCTACGTCACCAGTGGCCGGATCGGTTTGACTCCGCAGCAGATTGCCGAGGCTCCGACCTCCGGCAATGTCTTCGCCCTCGACGGCCGCCTTCGGGCGGCCTTGCTGCGCTGAGCCGGGGAGCCGCCAAGTCTATCGCCAAGTTCAGGTCTATCGCCAAGCTCAAGTCTATCATCTCGCTCAACGAAAAAAGCCGGGAGACGACGCATGGAAGAGCAACCGCCGACCGCCCTTCGCAACCTGCTGATCACGGGCGGGGCCGGCAATATCGGGCGGAAACTGCGCCGGGAACTGGGCGCCCGCTTCGCGCGCATCCGCATTCTCGATGCCGTGGCACCGGCTGAACTGGCTGCGAACGAAGAGGCCGTGCTGGCCGATATCGGCGACATCGCCGCCGTCGAACGGGCCATGGAGGGGATGGACGGGGTGATCCACATGGCGGGTGTCGTGCGCGAAGCACCGTTCGAGGACATCTTGCAGACCAATGTCATCGGCACCTGGAATGTCTACGAAGCGGCGCGGCGTCAGGGCGTGCGCCGCGTCGTCTTCGGCTCCAGCAATCACGCCGTCGGCTTCTATCCCCGCACGCAGCGCATCGACGAGACGGTCCTGCCGCGGCCCGACGGCCGCTATGGCCTGAGCAAATGCTGGGGCGAGGCGGTGGGCGCCCTCTATGCCGACAAATACGGCATCCGCAGCATGCATGTGCGGATCGGCAATGCCGCCGACATCCCCGGCAATGCCCGCACGCTCAAAATCTGGGTCAGCGGGCGCGATCTCGCCCAGCTCTGCCTGATCGGGCTGGAGCATCCCGACATCCACAACACCATCGTCTACGGCGTTTCGGACAATGCCGGCGGCTGGTACGACAATGCCGTCGCCCACGGGCTGGGCTACCGGCCCCAGGACCATGCCGAGGATTATACCGAGGAGGCGATGGCGGGAGAGGCCCAGCTGACGCATGAGCCGCCGGCGCTCTATTTCCAGGGCGGCGGCTTCTGCTCCATCGAATATGCCGGCGCACCGGTTCCGCCACCTGCCTGAGGCGCGGCTCCCTGTGCGATCCCGACTCTTCCCCTCCTGACCGTCACGAGGCCGCCGATGCGCATCACCGATGTCCGGGTCACCCCGATCGCCTTCCGGGATCCGCCGCTTCTGAATGTCTCCGGCGTGCACGAGCCTTGGGCTCTGCGCAGCATCATCGAAGTCGAAACAGCCGATGGCCATGTCGGGCTCGGCGAAAGCTATGGCGATCTCGAAACCCTCACCAATCTCGGCAAGGTGAAGCCTGGGCTGATCGGGCTCGATCCATTCGACCTGAACGGGCTGACGCGGGTCGTCTATGCGGCGGTCGGCGGAGATCCCGATCCCGGCCAGACCTTCGCGCCTGCCGGCGACAAAGCCCGTGCCTCGGCGCTTGCGGCCTTCGAAGTCGCCTTCCTCGATCTCCAGGGCCAGCTGACAGGCCGCCCGCTCTACGAAATCCTGGGCGGCAAGCTGCGTGACCGGGTGCCCTACAGCGCCTACCTCTTCTACAAGTTCGCTGGGCATAAGGACGATCCCGGCTATCCGGCCGATGATTGGGGCGAGGCGCTCAGCCATGAGCAGATGGTCGAGCAGGCGCGCCGGATGGTGACGGAGTTCGGGTTCGGCTCGATCAAGCTCAAGGGCGGCGTATTCGAGCCGGATTTCGAGATCGAGACGCTCCGGCACCTGCGCAAGGCGTTCCCGGATCATCCGTTGCGGATCGATCCCAATGGCGGCTGGTCGGTCGAGACGACGCGGCGCGTCATGCCGCAACTGGAGGGGCTGCTCGAATATCTCGAGGACCCCGCCCGGACGCTCGCCGAAATGGGGCAGATCGCGACATTCGCGCCGATGCCGCTCGCCACCAACATGGTCACCATCGCCTTCGGGCATATTCCCGAAACGATCCGGTTGAACGCCGTCCAGGTCGTCCTGTCAGACCATCACTATTGGGGCGGCTTGCGCGCGACCCAGCATCTGGCCCATCTAGGCCGCGTCTTCGGCTTTGGCATCTCGATGCACTCGAACTCTCATATGGGCATCAGCCTGGCGGCGATGACCCATGTCGGTGCCACCATTCCCAACCTCGCCTACGCCTGCGACACGCATTACCCGTGGCAGGTCGAGGATGTGATCGAGGGCGGCAAGCTCAGGATCGAGAATGGCTCCGTCGCGCCGCCGGAAGGGCCGGGCCTCGGCGTGCGGCTGGATCACGCGGCGCTAGCGCGCCTCCATCGGCAATATCTCGATTGCGGCATCCGGGTGCGCGACGACACCAAGGAGATGCGCAAATACCAGCCCGACTTCAATCCGGCGCGCCCACGCTTCTGAAGCCGGCTACAGCACAGGCTCGCCGCGCCCCCGGGGGCTGGCGGAGAGTGCCAGCAAAAAAACAGTTTAGACTCTGCTGTTCAGGCTCGGAACCACGCCGTCATCCTGGACAAGCGGCGAAGCCGCGCAGATCCGGGATCCATCGTAGAGCTTCGGAGCCCTCCGATGGATCCCGCGTCTCCGCTTCGCTACGCCCAGGATGACGGCGCGGTTCCCAGCCAATACAGCTCGGTTTAGCTCTCCAGCTCGACCATTTCCACCCAGTCCGGTCCGCTCCCGACTGCGATGCGGTCGGTCATGCTGAGCGCCCCGTCCGCGCCATCGATCGCATAGACCGTGACGTGGTCGGTCAGCTGCCCGAGCGCGAGCAGATAGCGCCCGGTCGGGTCGATGCCGAAGCCGCGCGGCTGGGTTTCGGTCGGGACGTTCTGCAGGGGCCGCAACCTGCCATCCGTCTCTACGCCGAAACTCGCCAGGGCCGAGCTGCGCCTCTCCGAGGCATAGAGAAAGCGGCCATCGGGTGTGATGTGAATATCCGAACCCCAGGCCGCTCCGTCGAAGCCGGCTGGCAGAGTGCTGACGCTTTGCTTGCTGTGGAGCGTGCCCTTTTCCGCATCGTATTCGAACACCGTAATCGAAGCGTCGAGTTCGCCCAGCAGATAGAGATACCGCCCGTTTGGATCGAAGACGAAATGCCGAGGGCCGGTACCCTTCGGCAAGGACGTGGTTCGAGGTTGCGCCAGGGCACCGCCGACATGGTCGAAATCGAAGCTGTAAACCAGGTCACCGCCAAGGCTTGTCGCCAGTACCCGACGGTTGGCCGGGTCGCTCATGATGCCATGGGCGTGCGGCGCGGTCGCAACGCGCTGCGTCACGTCCTGCGCCATGCCATCGGGTCCGATCGGGCCGACCGTGACGAGATTGCCGTCATAGGAGGCGCCGAACAGAAAGCGGCCGCTGCGATCGGTGTGGATATAGGCGACGCTTTCGGCCATCGCTGCGAAACCCAGAGCGGAAAGCGCGCCCGTGCTCGGGTCGATCGAAAAGCTTGCGATGCCTCGCGGCGTTCCACGCATGGCTGCGTAAAGGAACTCCCGCCCGGGCGACAGCGCCAAAGGCAGCGAGCGTCCGGGCTCCTCCAAACCGGGAAATGGCTGGCGCTGGACGAGGCTCAGCTTACCGTCGCCCACTGACAGCCTGAGGACATGGATATCGCCGCTCTGGCCATTGCCGATATAGACGGCGATATCGGCCTGACCGTTGGGATGATGAGACGACATGCTCGGCTCCAGTCGCTGTCAGGCTTCTGACGGGTATTTGGCTTGCCCCCACCGGCCATGGACGCTTGGACATAGCTGAGATTCCGCGCGGCAGCCAACCGGATAACGACCTGCTGCGCTAGCATTGAGCTGCCGACCCGTTGCTCTCATGCGATGTCGCCGGGCCGATCTGCCCGGCGGACCGCGGCATGAGCGCGGCCAACCGCGCCATATCGGCCTGTACGGTCGCTGGTGCGACACGCGAGATGCCAAAGACCAGCCCGGGCCGCGCGCGCCCCAGTTGGAAGCGCGACATCGGCTGCATCGCGAAACCATGCGCCTTCATGTTCCGGGCGATGGCCTGATCGTCGGCACGCAGGTCGCGGAACCATGTCGCCAGCTGGAGCCCGCCCGATCCGTCGCCGATATGCAGGACGTCGCCGCAATGGCGCTGAAGTGCGGTGACGCTTGCTGCCATGCGCGCTGCATAGAGGGCTTTCATCTTGCGGATATAGCCGCGCAGGCGGCCATCGCGAATGAAGTCGGCCAAGGCCGCCTGGATATGGATCGGCACGACGGCGCCTCGCAGCTGCAAAGCGGCCGAAACCTCCTGCAGCAGCCGCAGCGGCACGATCGCGTAGGCGACCCGAACCCCCGGGGCGAAGATTTTCGAGAAGGTGCCGAGATAGGCGACGATGCCGTTGCGGTCGATGCCCTGAAGCGCCGCGATCGGCCGCGAGCCATACTGGAACTCGCTGTCGTAATCGTCCTCGATCACGACAGCGCCGCTCGCCTGCGCGACCTCCAGCAGGGCAAGCCGCCGTTGCAGGCTCATCGTCACGCCCGTCGGATATTGATGCGAGGGTGTCACATAGATCAGTCGTGGCGGCGGCCCGCCGGCCTTCGCGACATCGATCCCGGCCTCGTCACAAGGCACCGGCACGATCTCCGCTCCGGCTGCGCGTAGCAGGGCCTGTGCCGTGGGATAGCCCGGCTCCTCCATCCAGGCGACGCTGCCATTCGCCTCTCCCGGCCGCAGCAGCACGGACGTCAGCAGGCTGATCGCGGCGCGGGTCGATGGCACGATCATGACCTGCTCGGGCCGCGCAACGACACCGCGCGTCTGCGCGACGTGATCGAGAATGGCCTCCTGCAGCTCCCGGATGCCGTCGGCATCGCCATATCCGAGATCGTGAATTCTCAGCGATCGCCCACGCGCGCCGAGATAGCGGGCCCAACTCGCATGCGGGAAAGCCGTGAGATCGGGAATGCCGGGCTCGAACAGCTTGGAAAGCGGGAGCTCCCTGGCCGGCACGGACAGGCCTGACGCCGGGCGTGGGGTGGCAGGGAGCGGCGCTGTCCCGACTTCGGCGACGCGTGTCGACGAGCCCGTTTGCGCAAGGAGATAGCCGTCTGCCTTGAGGCGCTCATAGGCTTGCACCACGGTCGAGCGGGCGACGCCAAGCGTGAGAGCCAAAGCGCGCGTGGACGGCAGGCTTTGCCCCGCCGCCATCGTCCCGTCGAGGATGCGTTCCCGCATCCCGCGATAGAGCTGTCCTTCGAGATCGCCGGTTGCCCGGTCCAGAGGCTGCCAGGCGAAGGCGCTTGCCGACATCATCAGGTCCCAAAGCGGTCTGATTAAAATGAAAGAAGTGGCAGTTTACGCCATACCATGAAATCCGCCAACGATGGGTTGATGCGGCCACAGCCGTACTTGCAACCGGATCGCGAAATCAGGGCGTTACCATGGATCTGTCGGATTGGAAGGGCGTCTCGCGCCCCGAGCGGATTGTGCTGGAAGGCCGCTATACGCGGCTCGAACCGCTCGATCCTGCCAAACATGGTGCCGACCTGCTCGCCTCCGCCCGCGAGCCTGGTGCCGACGACCGTTTCCGCTATCTGTTTGAGGAGACGCCCGCCGATATGGCGGCCTTCAGCGTCTGGCTGGAAAAGGCCTCGACCTCCGCCGATCCATTGTTCTTCGCCGTCATCGACAAGAAGACCGGGCGGGCCGAGGGGCGGCAGGCCCTGATGCGGATCGACGCCGTGCACGGTGTCATCGAGATCGGCAATATCCTGTGGGGGCCTGCCATCGCCCGCAGCCGCGTCGCGACGGAGGCGCTCTATCTTTTCGCGCGCTATGCCTTCGATGCGCTGGGATATCGGCGGTTCGAATGGAAGTGCAACAATCTCAACGAGCCGTCGAAGCGCGCTGCCCAACGTTTCGGCTTCACGCCTGAAGGCATCTTTCGGCAGCATATGGTGACGAAGGGCAGGAATCGCGACACCGCATGGTTTGCGATGGTGGATGCCGACTGGCCGCGCCTCAAAGCCGGCTACGAAGCCTGGCTGGCGCCTGAGAATTTCGACGAGAACGGCCAGCAGCGCGTCAGGTTGAGTTTCTGATCGGCCGGCTCAGGCGGCGGCGCGGAGCAACCAGTCGCGAAACGCCAGGACGGCAGGCCGGATGCGCGCCGTTCCCGGCGTGATCACATAGAACGACTGCTCTGATCTCAGCGTTTCGCTTGCCCCGAACGGGGCGACGAGCCGCCCGCGCTTGAGATCGTCGAGAACCAGCGGTGCCGGCGCGATCGCGATACCCTGGCCGTCAAGCGCGGCATCGAGCGCGAGCGCGGTCTGGTTGAAGCGCCGGCTTGTCGTCGAACTCGCGGCGAGTCCGGCCCGTTCGAGCCAGATCGGCCAATGCGAGTGCCCGTCATGCAGGAGCGTGACGCGCGCAAGATCCTGCAGCGTCGTGAGTTCAGCCGCAATTGCGGGCGCGCAGACCGGAAAGAGATCGACGCTCATCAGGAGCGTCGCCTCAGCCGGCGGCGCGAAGGGCGGGGCGGTCAGGCGCACCGCGAGGTCGGGCGCTCCGCGCACCCCGATCGCCTCGACGCGCTCCGACGCCAGCACGCGGACTTCGACATCGGGCATGCAATTCGCGAAATCGCCGAGGCGCGGGATCAGCCATTTCGTCGCGAAGGACGGCGTCACCGTCACGGTGACGCTTGGCTCATCGCGACCGCGCCCCGGCTCGACCGCGGCGACAGCACCCGCGATCAGCGCAAAGGCGCGCCTGACCGGGGGATGGAAGGTTCGCCCATTTGGGGTCAGCGCTAGCCCGCGCGCGTGGCGCTCGAAAAGCTTTACGCCCATCGCCGCCTCGAGCGCGCGGATCTGCTGCGCCACGGCGCCATGCGTCACGTTGAGCTCCTCGGCCGCCAGTCGCACGTTCAAATGGCGGGCGGCGGCATCAAAAGCGCGCAGGGTGACGAGCGGTGGCAGGCGGGACATGCAGGACTGTAGCAGCGCTACAGTCTGGCTGCATTGGAAATGATTGGACGGACCTCGCGGAACTCTATGTGTTCAACCGCAACACAAAAGCGGATGGGCAGATAATGACAGTCAAGGTCGCGATCGTAACGGCTGGTGGCAGCGGCATGGGAGCAGGCGCCGCCAGGAAACTGGCGAGCGAAGGCTTCAAGGTCGCTATCCTCTCCTCCTCCGGCAAGGGCGAGGCCCTGGCCAAGGAGCTCGGCGGTATCGGCGTCACCGGATCGAACCAGTCGAACGATGATCTGAAGCGCCTGGTGGACCAGACCATGGAGCGCTGGGGACGCATCGACGCTTTGGTCAACAGCGCCGGGCATGGTCCGCGTGCGCCCGTGCTGGAATTGTCGGATGATGACTGGCATCGCGGCATGGAGGTGTATTTCCTCAACGTCGTCCGACCCACGCGGCTGGTCACGCCGATCATGCAGCAGCAGCGCTCAGGCTCGATCGTCAACATCTCGACCTTCGCGGCTTTCGAGCCGGACCCGGTCTTCCCGACCTCGGGCGTCTTCAGGGCCGGGCTTGCCGCCTTCACCAAGCTGTTTTCCGATCGTTACGCGGCCGAGAACATCCGGATGAACAATGTCCTGCCGGGCTTCATCGACAGCCTGCCCGAAAAGCAGGAGTTCCGGCAGCGGATTCCAATGGGCCGTTACGGCACGGTCGACGAGGTCACGGATTTGATCGCCCTGCTGGCGTCAGAGCGTGGCGGCTACATCACCGGCCAGAACATCCGCGTCGACGGCGGCATCACGCGGGCGGTCTGAGCATTGAAGACCGAGCAGGCATAACTTCCCTCCTGATCAGGCGACGAGGTCGAGGGCCGGGACCGGCTCTCCGCGCGAGACGAAGGCGATGTTGTCGAACATCCGCTTCACGGTCGGTGCGAAATTATCGGCGGCGATGGCGGCCAGATGCGGGGTCACGACGAGGTTGTCGAGCGTCAGCAACTCGCTGTCGGCCGGCAGCGGCTCGACCGAGAACACGTCCATCGCCGCGCCCGCGATCTCGCCGGCGCGCAGGGCTTCGACGAGGTCGGATTCGACGACGACGCCGCCGCGCGCGACATTGATCAGCACTGCCGTTTTCTTCATCGCGGCGAAGGCGGCCTTGTCGATCATATCGGCGGTTTCGACCGTCAGCGGGCAGTGCAGCGAGACGATGTCCGACTGCGCCAGGAGTTCTTGCAGCGAGGCATGCTTGACGCCGAGCGCGGCTTCCTCAGTAGCGTCGAGCGGCTGGCGCTTGGAGTAGAGAATCTTGCAGCCGAAGCCCTGCAGCAGCTTGGCAACATTCTTGCCGATTGCCCCGAAGCCGACGATGCCGACCGTCTTGCCCGAGAGCTGAAAGGTCTCGCCCGGCAGCCTGCCGCCACGCCAGTCGCCCTTCTTGAGTTCGGCATGGCCGAAGGAGATATAGCGCAACGCGGACAGCATCAGGCCAAGCGTGAATTCGGCGACCGGCACGGCGTTGCTGCCGGTAGTGCGCGCGACCTTGATGCCGAATTCGCGGGCCGCGTCGACATCAAGATTGTCGACGCCGACGCCCCATTTATGCAGCAGCTTGAGCTTGCTGGCGGCCTGCAAGACCTCGCGGGAGACGCCGACCTGCCCGGCGATGGCGTAATCAGCCTTGGCGATGATCTGCTTCATATGCTCGTCGCCACGCGCCGTGCCATGGGTCAGTATGAAGCCCGGCGGCAGCAGCGCGCGCAGCTTGTCGGCCCGCTCCGGGGTCATCAGGTCGAGAACGACGATGGTCTCAGTCATGGTCAGGTCCAGTGCCTTGAAGGGTCAGTTTCGGTCGGGTCAGGTCAATTGGTCGAGA
This sequence comes from Allobosea lathyri, assembly GCF_900108245.1. Taxonomy (GTDB): domain Bacteria; phylum Pseudomonadota; class Alphaproteobacteria; order Rhizobiales; family Beijerinckiaceae; genus Allobosea; species Allobosea lathyri. Next base: position 112,969 of record NZ_FNUY01000011.1, on the reverse strand, counting down.
AGCTCACGCCGGCGCGCGCCAGCCCGCCGGAGATCGCGACCGGCGTGCCGTCGGCGCGCCAGCAGGCGGCCCCAGTCAGCGTGCCGTCGGCGTTGAAGGCGATGGCATTCATGCCTCCAGCGATGCGCGGTGAGCGGACGACTTCATGGCCGCGCGCGGCAAGTTCGGTCGCGACGCTGTCGGGGATCGCGGCTTCCAGTTCGAGCACGCCGCCTTCGGTCCAGATGCGGGGAGCCTCGACGGCCTCCTGCAGGCTCATGCCGTGGTCGATCAGGTTGACGATCGCCTGCAGCGCCGAGGGAAAGATGCGCAGAGCACCGGGCAGACCGAGGGCGAAGGCGAGCTTGCCGTCGCGCAACGCCATCATCGGCGCCATCGAGGTGAAGACGCGCTTGCCGGGCGCGATCGACAGGGCGCGGCCGGGATGCGGGTCGAAATTATACATGTAATTGTTGGTCAGCATGCCCGTGCCGGGGATCTGCGTGCAGGCGCCGAACAGGCCGTTGATCGTCTGCGTCGTCGTGATGACGTTGCCGTCATTGTCGGCGACCGTGACATGGGTGGTGTCGTTGGATTCCCCGCCCGAAATGCCTGCGCTCCAGGCTTTCGCCCTGTTCATGTCGATCAGCGCACGGCGCTTGTCGGCATAGGCCTTGTCGATCAGCTTCGCCACGGGCACGGGCACGAAAGCCGGGTCGGCGGTCGCGACGGCCCGGTCGGCAAAGGCGATCTTCAGCGCCTCGGCCAGCAGATGCACGGCATCCGCCGAGCCGAAACCGAGCGCGCCAATGTCGTAGCCTTCGAGGATGTTGAGCATCTGCGCGATGTGCACGCCAGATGACGAGGGCGGCGGCGGGCCGACGATCTCGTAGCCGCGATAGCTGCCCCGCACGGGCTCGCGCGTCGCGACCCTGTAGCCCGAGAGATCGGCCTGATCGATCAAACCGCCATTGCCGGCCATGAACTCGGCCAGCGCCTTGCCCAGCGGCCCGTCATAGAGCGCGGCGGGACCGTGCCTGGCGATCAGGCGCAGGCTCGCCGCATAGTCGCTCTGAACCAGCCGCGCCCCGGCGGGCAGCTGCTTCCCGCCCGACAGGAACAGCGCCGCCAGCCCAGGATCGCGCGAGAGATCGGCAACATGGTCGCCAATGCAGTTCGAGAGATAGGGGCTGATGACGAAGCCGCGTTCGGCCAGCGTGATCGCCGGCTGCAGGACGTCTTCCAGCGAAAGCGTGCCGAAGCGCGCCAGAGCCTCGCACCAGCCCGCCAGCGCGCCGGGCACCGCCACCGCCCTGGGGCCGATGGTGTTCAGCCGGTCGCGGACTTCGCGGGCCCGGCCGATCTCGTCCGAGATGCAATCAAACATTCCGGCCGTCGCCTTGCCCGGCGCGGTCGAGAGCCCGTCGAGCACGACATGGCGGCCATCGGCCATGCGGATATGGGCGACGCCGCCGCCGAGGATGCCCACCATCATCGGCTCAACCACGGTCAGCGCGAAAAGTGAGGCGATGGCCGCGTCGATGGCATTACCGCCAGCCAGCAGCATCTGCGATCCCGCTGCCGAGGCGAGGGGATGGTTGGTCACGACCATCCCGCGCGAACCTGTGGCGGGCCGCTTCTCGCAGGTGAAGGGAGCGATGCGCGGGGTGGGAGCGATCGCATTCATGGTCGAGGGCTCACCCTGTCATTCCGGGACGTCGCGCAGCGGCGGGCCCGGAACCCAGAGCCGATGCCGTTTGTGGATACGTCGTCACCGTTTCGCTTCGCTGGTTGCCTCACATCGGTTCTGGGTTCCAGGCTCATGCCTCCGGCATGCCCCGGAATGACGGAGGTGCGCTTCATCCTGCTCACCCCTTCGCCGCAGCGATGGCGTCGAGCACCATCTTCGTCGCGCCCGAGAGATCGCCGAGCTTCTCGCCGGCCCGGACGCGGTCTTGATTGCGTTCGCCGCGCTCCTGCCGGGCGATCGCCGCGTCGGCGATGGCTTCGGCCTCGTCGCGTGGTAGCACGAGCACGCCGGATTCATCGGCCAGGATGACGTCGCCAGCCTTGACCGGGACATTGCCGCAGGAGATCGGCAGGTTCAGCGTGCCGCCGAGATTGTAGAGCCGCGTGGTGATGGGCGACATGCCCCGGCACCACATCGGGAAATCGCTGTCCTCGATCTCGGTGAGATCGGTGCAGGGGCCGTCGACGATGCCGCCGATCGCGCCTGCGGCCTTGGCCGCGACGGTCACGCCGCCACCCCAGCAGGCATGCTTGTCATCGCCGAGCCGGTCGATGACGAGGATGTCGCCGGGTCGCAGGAGGCCCAGCGTATGATGCAGCAGGGTCGAATCCTGCCCGGGAATGGCGAGCGTCACGGCTGCCGCCGCAATGCGCTTGCCGCGCAAGAGCGGCTGGATGCGCCGGTCCATGAAGCCCCAATGCTGGGAATGGCCGACGGTCGCGGTCTCGACGCGCTGGAGCTTCTCGACCAGAGCGGGAGAGAGCTGCGGCGGCATCGCCTCGATACGGTAGTCGGGCATGGTGTTCTCCTATTTTCCAACGGCGCGCGCGACGCCGACAAGACGTTCCACGACGACAACGACGATCAGCGTCGCCACGATCAGCAAGACGGACAGGGCGGCGATCAGCGGGTCCGTGCGCCCCTCGACATAGCGCACCATTTCGACAGGCAGCGTCGCTGCGCGCGGTCCCGACAGGAACAGCGAGATCACCGTTTCGTCGAAGGACAAAAGGAAGGAGAGGCAGGCGCAGGCGATCAGTCCCGGCGTCACCAGCGGCAGGGTCACCCGCCAGACGACGCGCCAGGGCTTGGCACCGAGCGTGGCGGCGGCGGCTTCGATGTCATCGGGCAGCGTCTGGAACGCCGTGGTCATCATCCGGATGACGAAGGGCACGGTGACGGTCATGTGCCCGAGCACGAGGCCGGGCAGCGTCGCGGTCAGTCGCAGCGGCGTGAAGAACAGCAGCAGGGCGAGACCCGCGATCAGCGTCGGCAGCAGCAGCGGCGCGAGGAAGAAGTTCGTCAATGCATCGCGCCAGGCGAAGCGACCCTTGGCGAGCGCGAGCGCCGCCGGCACGCCGACGGCCAGCGACAGGAGCGTGACGACGCTGGCGATCTGCACGCTGAGCCAGAGGGCGTTGAGCAGCGGCGCATGGCCGGCCAGCTGGCGGAACCAGCGCAGCGAATAGCCGGATGGCGGGAACAGGATGAAGCTGTCGGCCGAGAAGGCCAGCGCCACCACGACGACGATCGGCGCCAGGATCAGCGCATAGACGATGGCCGCAAGGCCCGACAGCACGCGTCCTGCCCCGTTCATCGCTGCAGCCTCCGCGCCGCGATGTTGGAGATGGCCAGCAGCAGGAGCAGGAGGCCGAGCGTATAGATCGCCAGCATGGCCGCGACCGGCCAGTTGGTGTTCGTCGTCGCCTGTTCGAATATCTCCGTCGCCAGCACGAAGACGCGCCCGCCGCCGAGCAGTTTTGGCGTGATATAGGCCGACATCGACAGCACGAAGCCGAGCCCCGCCGCCAGAGCGAGCGCCGGCAGGCTGAGCGGCAGCGTCACCCGCAGGAAGGTCCTGAACGGCGTCGCGCCGAGGCTGCGCGAGGCCTCCTCCAGCGTCCGGTCGAGCTGGCCGAAGCCTGCGAGCAGCGCCAGGATCATATAGGGCATGATGCTTTCGGCGAGGCCGATGGTGACGCCGGTCCAGTTGAAGACGAGCCGCATCGGCGTCGAGATCAGCCCGAGCGATTGCGCGAGCGTGTTGACGAGCCCGCGATCGCCGAGGATCGCGAGCCAGCCGAAGACCCGCACGACGCCCGAGATCAGCATCGGCATGATCGCGATGACCGCGAGCAGCCCGCGAAAGCGGGAATTGGTGCGGAACAGGAACAGCGATACCGGATAGGACAGCACAAGTGCGATCAGCGTCGATGTCAGCGAGAGCCAGAGCGAATTCAGCGTCAGCTCGAAGGTGAAGCCGTCGGCGAACACCTCCGCCCCGGTCTTCAGCGACCAGGCCTCGACCATCGCGCCGGTCGGGCCGACCTCGTTAAAGGCGTTCCGGAACAGGCCCAGCGTCGGCCAGACATAGACCGCCAGCAGGAACAAGACCGCCGGCAGGACGAGCAGATTGAGACGCGTCGAGCCGGTCATGCCGCCTCGCGGGCGAAGGGCAGGGTGTCGCTGAGCGGCCAGGCCACGGCGACCTCGGTGCCCTCGGCTGGCGCAGCGGAGCCCGACTGCATCTCGACGGTGAGCTGGCCGCCCACGCCCTCGATCAGGACCTCGACATGATCGCCGACGAAGACGCTGCGCAGGACGCGCCCGTGCACGCGCGCCATGCCAGGCGAGACCGGCTCCGAGACCGGCAGGATCCGCATCCTCTGCGGCCGCACGAAGAGGTCGAATTCGCCGCTGGCGGGAACCGCGACCGGCAGGGTTTCGCCCCACAAAACTGCGCGGCCTTCCGCATCGCGCGTTGCCGGCAGCACATTGGAGCGGCCGACGAAGGAGGCGACGAAGCGGGTCGCAGGGCGCTCATAGATGTCCTCGGCCGAGCCGATCTGCGCGATCCTGCCGCGATCCATCACCGCGATGCGATCGCACATGGTCAGCGCCTCGACCTGATCGTGGGTGACGAACAGGGTGGTGATGCCCAACGAGCGCTGGATGGAGCGGATTTCGTGGCGCATCGTATCGCGCAGCTTGGCGTCGAGATTGGACAGGGATTCGTCGAGCAGGAGAACCGAGGGCCGGATCACCAGCGAACGCGCCAGCGCAACGCGCTGCTGCTGCCCGCCGGAGAGTTCGCGCGGGCGGCGCTGGTCGAGGCCGGCCAGCCGTACCAGCGCCAGCGCCTCCTCGACCTGCCGCGCGATCTCAGGCTTGCCGACGCCGCGCTCCTCGAGGCCGAAGCCGACATTGCGGGCGACGCTGAGATGCGGGAACAGCGCATAGGACTGGAAGACATAGCCCATATTGCGCTTATGCGCCGGCAGCCGCGTGATCTCTGCCCCGTCGAGGCGGATCGCGCCGCGATCTGGATCGACGAGGCCAGCCAGCATGCGCAGCGTCGTCGTCTTGCCGCAGCCGGAAGGGCCGAGCAGCGCAACCGCCTCACCCTGCTCGACGGAGAGCGAGACGTCGTCCACCGCGACGGAATCGCGATAGCGTTTCTGCAGGCCCGATAGTTCGAGATAGCTCATGGTTCTGCTCAGCGCGCCGCCGAAATCACCTCGCGCCGCCAGCGGTTGTTCCACTGGTCGCGCAATTTGATGACCTCGTTCCAGTCGACCCCGATCATGCGGGCGCGGCTCTCGGGCGCTGCGGCGGTCCGCGCGATCGCCTTGGGCTCGATTACGGCCTTGCCGTTGGTCGGTGCATAGAACATCCGCTCGGTGAAGGCCTTCTGCGCACCCTGCGACAGCGCGTGGTTGATGAAGGCGATGGCGGCAGCGCGGTTCTTCGAGCCGGCGGTGAGGTTGATCGTATTGATCTGGAAGACCGAGCCTTCCGGCGGCAGCAGCGTGCCGATCTTGCCGCCGGTCTGGTCGGCAAAGAGCTGCGAGCGCGCGTTCCAGCCGGTCGCGACCTTCACCACGCCATTCAAGATCAGCGAATAGCCGTCCGGATTGGGGTCGAAGGTCTGCACGGAGGGCGCGAGCGCGCGCAGCTTCTTGATCGCGGCGTCGATCGATTTGCGGTAGTCGCCGCCCTCCATCTTCTCGACCATGGCGGTGAGCGCCAGGCCCTGGATATTGGGTGGGGCGGAAACGGCGAGCTGCCCTTTCAGGTCGGGCCGCCAGAGATCGGCGAGCTTCGTGATCGGGGGCGTGAGGTTCTGGGTGTCGTAGACCAGCACGAGATGGTCGAAGGTGACGGCGGGGCCGAACTCGCCGCCCGCCGCGCGGGCCTCCGGCAGCAGCTCCGCAAGCACTGGAACCTCGGCCGGCGTCAGCTTGTCGAACAGCCCCTCGGTATTGCCGATGCTCGACGTCGTCACATCCATGATGGCGATGTCGACCTGCGGATCGGCCTTCTGAGCCCGCACGGAGCCGACCATCTGGGCCGAGGAGCCGCCCGGCACATAGTTCACCTTCACGCCCGGATTGGCCTGCTGGAACGGCTCGATGACCGTCTTCACATAGTTGTCCTGGAAGATGCCGGCATAGGACATCAAGGTGATCTGGCCGCTGAGCCCTTGCGCCCGGACGATCGCCGGAGCTGCGATCGTCGCGAGGCCGGCCTGGATGACGAGACGCCGTGTGGGCATGGGAACATCTCCTGCTGGACGCTGCTGCTGGACAGCCGTGCATGTGGTGATCGCCGCGAGGCGGATATTATGATCGGCGTCGTCTGGCCGGCGCGTCGGGACAAGCCGGCCATCTTTGGATAGGATCGCTCAGGCCGCGACCTTGCTGGCGAAATGCGCGACGAAGCGGGCGCAGATATCGGTCAGCTTCTCGGTCAGTGCGGCGCCGGTCTCGGCCGAACAGAGCCTCGGATCGCCCTTGGCGACGCCCAAATTATAGACCTCGTCATATTCGTTGGGCATCGCCACTTCCGCGCCCTCGAAGCTCGCCGTGCCGAGCCCGGTGAAGGGCAGGCCGAGCAGCGGGTCGCGCTTCAGCGGCTTGCCGTCCGGGATCAGGTCCTTGCGGATCAATTCCGGGAACAGGTGCAGCCCGATGCTGGTCAGCGGATCGGAGCCGTGGCCGGCGACGGCGGCGGCCTTCTCGGCGCCGACGATGCCCGGCAGCAGCCCGTAGCCGATGCGCCAGAGATAGAGGCTCGGCAGCACGATCTGCTCGCGCAGATAGAGTTCGCGCGCGACTTCGGCGATCGGCCCGACATTGCCGCCATGGCCGTTGATGACGATGATGCGGGTCAGGCCGTTGCGATGCAGCGAGTCGACCATCTCGGAGATGACGGCGGTCAGCGTTCCCTGCGAGATCGCGATGCCGCCCGTCATGGAGCCGAACCAGTCGGCACCGCCGAAGGGCAGCACGGGCGCGACGAGCGTGCGCACGCCGGCCTTCGAGGCGCGGATCGCGGTCAGCTCGGCGATCTTCTCGGCCAGCAGATAATCGCCCATCGGGGCATGCGGACCCTGATCCTCATGGCTGCCCATCGGCAGCAGGATGACGGGATTGTCGGCGAGGATCTTGCGCGCTTCGCCACCGGTGATCGTTCCCATATGGACGAGCGGGTCGGTCTTTGTAGCCATCGGTCGGGTTCCTGGGTCGGTTGGGTGGAGGAAAGGGCGGGGGGCTTACGTCATCGCCCCGCCGTGCGTGGATCGACGGCGTCGCGCAGCGCGTCGCAGAGCAGGTTCATCGCAAGGATGGTCAGGGTCAACGCGGCGCAGGGCCAGACCAGCAGCAGCGGCGCCTGTTCCATGGTCGTGCGTGCGCCACGGATCATCAGTCCCCAGGATGGGGCGGGGGGCACGACGCCGAGCCCGAGGAAGGACAATCCGCTTTCGAGCACCACGGCTGCCGCGACCGCCAGCGACAATTGCACCAGCACCGGCCCGGCGATGTTGGGCAGCACGGTGCGCAGCAGGATGTACCAGGTGGGTGCGCCGAGCGCGCGGGTCGCCTCGACATAGTCGCGCCCGCGCACGGAGAGGACTTCGGAATAGGTGACGCGGGCGAAGCCCGGCAGATAGAGCACGGAGAGGACGAGGATCAATGTCGCTGCACCCGGCCCGAGCAGGGTCACGACCAGCAGGGCCAGCAGCACCGGCGGGAAGCACAGGATGATGTCCATGCTGCGCACCGAGAGAAAGGCGGCAGTGCCGCGCGACCAGCCGCCGATCAGCCCGAGCAGGACGCCCACGATTCCGGCCGTCAGGGCCGAAGCGAAGGCGACGCCCAGGCTCGTGCGTGCGCCCCAGATCAGGCGCGAGAGCACGTCGCGGCCGAATTCGTCGCGCCCGAGCCAGGAGCTTGCGGTCGGCCCGGCGAGGCGCTGCGCGATGTCCTGCCGGATTGGGTCGGGCAGGCCGAACAGCGGCGCGGCGATGGCGCAAAGGATGATCAGCGCGACGAGCGCGCCGGGGAACAGGAGCCGCTTCATCGCGCCGTGACCCGCGGATCGAGCGCCGCATGGATGAGTTCGACGATCAGATTGATCAGCAGGAACAGCACCGAGATCGTCAGCACGATTCCGACGACCATCGGATAGTCGCGCGCCTCGACGGAGCGCAGCAGCGGCGTCGACAGTCCCGGCCAGTTGAAGACGTATTCGACCAGCACGGTGCCGCCCAAAAGCGTGCCCATATGCAGCCCGAGCACGGTGACGACCGGGTTCAGCGCGTTGCGGAGCACATGGACGATGAGCACGCGGGCCGGGCCCAGGCCCTTGGCACGGGCAGTGCGGACATAATCGTTTGCCAGCGCGTCGAGCATCGAGGCCCGTGTCATCCGGAACAGCACCGCCGCCAGCCCCTTGCCGATCGCGATGGCCGGCAGGGTCAGAAGCTTCAGATGCAAGGTGGGGTTCTCCGTCAGCGCGACGAACCCGCCGGCCGGCATCAGCCGCAGCGTCTGCGCGAACAGCAGCACGAGCAATGTACCGACCACGAAGACCGGCACGGCCAGCAGCAGGGCCGTGATGCCGGACGCGATCCGGTCGAAGCGCCCGCCGCGATGCAGCGCGGCATAGATGCCCGCGGGCACGCCGACCGCGATCGCCAGCAGCGTCCCGGCAAAAATCAGTTCCAGCGTGCGCGGCAGCCTGAGCGCGATCTCGCTCAGCACCGGATAGTCGTCGACCAGCGAATTGCCGAGATCGGCCCGCAGCAGCCCGGCCAGAAACGAGCCGTATTGCACCAGGATCGGCCGCTCCAGCCCGAGCTTCTCGCGCAGTTCCGCAACCGAGGCCGGGTCCGGAGAAATCCCGCCGGTCGAGAGCAGCAGCTCGGCCGGGTCGCCCGGCACCATGTGCAATGCGAGAAAGACAATCGTCGCGACCAGCCAGGCCAGGACCAGGGCGATCGCGAGGCGGTGTGCGAGCCAGACTAGGCTCATCCGAAGAAGGTCTCTTCGAGCATGCCGCCCGAGGATGTCGTCAGCGCGCCCGGCAGATTGGTGAAGCCTTTGACGCCCTTGTCCATGCCGTAGCCCTGCGAGCGCCAGGCGAGCCCGACGAGCGGGACCTCCTCCAGCGCAGCGCGCTGCATGTCCTTGTAGATCTCGACGCGCTTGGTCTGGTCGAATTCGGCACGGCCTTTCGCAAGCGCGGCGATCGTGCGCGGCGCCTCGACCTTGAAAGAGCGGCCATGGGTCGGCGACAGCGAGGTGTCGAGCACCACGGTCAGCCCGTCCGGATCGTTATTGTCGGCGGAGACGCCGTGGATCGCCATGTCGTACTGGCCGCGCGAACCGCGGCTGACGCGGGTCGACCAATCCGGCAGCTGCAGCTCGCACTGGATGCCGACGGCGGCGAGATGCTGCTGCACCACTTCCGCCGTGTCCTTGTGCATGCCGAACTGCGCCGTCGAGAGCAGCGTGGTCTGGAAGCCGTTGCCGAAGCCGGCCTCGGTCAGCAGCGCCTTGGCGCGGGCGGGATCGTAGTTCCAGCCATGCGCCAGATCCTTGTCCCACCACGGCGTGCCCTCGACGATGGGCAGGCCCTCGAGCGGCTTGCCGCGGCCGAAGAAGGCTGCCTTGACGATGTCGTCGCGCTTGATCGCATGCGCCACGGCCCGGCGCACGCGCGGATCGTTGAAGGGCGGCTTGGTGCCGTTGAACAGCACGTCCATGAACGGCCCCTCGACGGAGTCGAGCTTGAGGCGCGGATCGGCCTCGACGGAGGCCATCGACTGCCACGGCACATATTCGATCATGTCGACATCGCCGGACTGGAGCGCGGCGTTGCGGAGGTTCTCGTCGGCATAGACGACGAATTTGATGCCCTTGAGCTTGGGGAAGCCGGGCTTGTAGAACTTGTCGAAGGCGGCAAGCTCGATCGAGGTGCCGCGCTCCTGGCCCACAACGCGGAAAGGACCGGCGCCGATCGGCTCGTTGGCTGTCGATTTCCGGGAGATCACGAAGGTGTTGTAATTGCCGAACCAGGTCGGCAGCGTCGCCTGCGGCTCCTTGGTGATCAGGCGGATCGTGCGGGGATCGGGAATTTCGATCCGTTCGATGCCCTGGAACTGGGTCCGCATATAGGCGGTCGACTTCTCGCCGGCGATCTGCTCGATCGACCATTTCACGTCCTCGGCCGTGACCGGATCGCCATTGTGGAAGACGCAGCCCGGGCGCAGCTTGAAGACCCAGGCGCCATCCGTGTCGATGGCCCAGGATTCCGCCAGTTCGCCCCGCAATTCGCCTTTGCTGTCATAGGAGACGAGGCTGCGATGCGTCAGGAGCTTCACGGTGCCGGCGGAGGCGCCGGTCGAGACCCAGGGCTGCAGATTGGGCGGGAAGGCCGACAGGCCGTAGCGCAGGATGCCGCTGGCGCGTTGCGCCAGTGCGGGCCGCGACAGGAGGGGCGAACCCAGTAGCGGCGCGGCGAGACCGGCTCCAAGAATGGCGCGGCGTGTAATGGTGCGGCGTGAGATCGTCATCGGCTGATCCTCCCCTTCTGGCCGGCTGGATCGCGGCGTCCCAATGGCGAGCAAGAAGAGCGCCATTTCGCCTCGGTTGCCACCCATTAAATGCATGCGTGCTATGCGTCGTGTATACGTGGCGGATGTTTTGCTGTCTACGCGCTTGCTCGCTATAGATCGGGATTGAGAACTGAAGGCGGGTTCGAGCGATGAAACGGCGCGAGGCGCAGGAACCTGCCGCAAAGCCTGCCCGAGAGCGGGTCTACCTGCATGTGCGCGAGCAGATTCTGCGCGGCCGTTTCGTCGGCGGCTCGTTCATCGAGGAGGAGCAGATTTCCTCGGTGATGGGCGTGTCGCGCACGCCGGTCCGCGAGGCCTTCCATCGGCTGGAGGCCGAACGCTTCATCGATCTGCTCCCGCGCCGCGGCGCTCTGGTCCGGCAGGTGACGGCGCAGGAGCTGGCCGATCTCTACGAGACCAGGCGGATGATCGAGGGCTATGCCGTCGCCCGGATCTGCCAGCAGAAGATCGCCGTTCCCGTGGAAATGGCGGTGATCCTCGACGAGATCGAGAATGTCGCCGGCGGTGATCATTTCGAGCGCGTCGAACTCAACCGACGCTTCCACTTCACGATGATCGCTGCGCTCGGCAACGACGTTTTGTCCGAACTCTACCAGTCGCTCGGCTCCCGGCAGCAGCGCGTCGCGATGACGGCGCTGAGCGCCGATCCCAACCGGATCGACCGGATCAGGATCGAGCATCACGCGCTTCTCGCGGCCTTGAACGAGCATAACGAGATCAAGGCGCGCGCGGTGCTGGAACAGCATCTCCGGCCCGTGGTCGGCGTGGTCTCGCGCCTGCCGGGCTATGCCTTCGCTGCCGGAGATGACGACGCCGCCTGATAAAGCGGGCACTGACACCAGCGGCCTTGATGTCGATCGGTACTTCGCTGTTACGTCATTGCGAGCGCAGCGAAGCAATCCAGAGAGGCAGTGCTCGACGACCCCTGGATTGCTTCGCTGCGCTCGCAATGACGAGAGGGCAGCCTCAAAAGCCGTTGGTATGATGTCCCGGAACCGTTCGCCTCGTCATGGGCCGGCCCCGAAGAAGGCCAGCCGGGTGAAGAGCGTGTAGTTCGACTCCGACACCATGATGCCGAGGAAGATCAGCAGCAGCAGCGGCGGCAGCAGGATCGCATAGCTAAATGCCAGCCGCTCCCAGGCCATGTGCATGAAGATCGCGACGATCAGCCCGGCCTTGAGCGCCATGAACATCAGGATCAGCGACCATCTGAGATAGCCGACCAAGCCGAAGTAATCGACCAGATAGGAGCAGGCGCTGAGGACGAACAGCCACCCCCATGCCACGAGATAGAGGCGGATCGGATGCTGCTGCGTCTCGGTATGGCCTGTCGGTCCCGCCATGTCGGCCTCCCCTACCAGAGATAGAACAGCGCGAAGATGAACACCCAGACGAGATCGACGAAGTGCCAGTACAGGCCCATGATCTCGACAGCCTCGTAATGTCCCTTCCGGCTCGTGAAGAAGCCGCGCCGGGCATGGTCGTAATCGCCGCGCCAGACCTTGCGGGCGATGATGACCAGAAAGATCACGCCGATCGTGACATGCGTGCCGTGGAAGCCGGTGATCATGAAGAAGCTCGAACCGAACTGGGCCGCGCCCCACGGGTTCTCCCAGGGCCGGACGCCCTCGGCGATCAGCTTCGACCACTCGAAGGCCTGCATGCCGACGAAGCTTGCGCCGAGCAGAGCTGTCGCCAGCATCAGGGCCGCCGTTTTCCGGCGGTCGCGGCGATAGCCGAAATTGACGGCCATCGCCATCGTGCCGCTGCTGCTGATCAGGACGAAGGTCATGATCGCGATCAGGATCAGCGGCAGGTGATGGCCGGCGATGGTGAGGGCGAAGACCTCGCTCGGATTGGGCCAGGGCACGACCGTCGACATCCGGACCGTCATGTAGGACAGCAGGAAACAGGCGAAGACGAAGGTGTCGCTGAGCAGGAAGACCCACATCATGGCCTTCCCCCAGGAGACGTTCTTGAACGCCCGCTGATCCGACGACCAGTCCGCGACGATGCCGTGCCAGCCGGTGGAGGGGGCGGTCTCGGTATGGGCCGTGGCGGGCAGGGCTTCCTTCATGGCCGTGTCGTTCATCGTCCTTACCTCGCTAGCTCAGCAGCCCCCGGCAGATTTCGATGAGATCGTCGGTCCAGCGCATCAGCAGGCTGAACAGGACGAGCCAGACGAAGAGCAGGAAATGCCAGTAGGTTGCGCAGAGCTCCACGCTCAGCCGCAAGCGGCCCAGCGCCTGCGGCGCACTAGCCGCCGACAGGTCGAACGCCCTGGTCGCAGTCCGGTAGAGCACCGCGAGCCCGCCCAGCATGTGCAGGCCGTGGATCGCGGTGACCAGGTAGAAGAAGGCGGCGGCTGGATTGCCCGCGCTGAAATAGCCGGCGGCGGCAAGCTCCCGCCATGCCAGCAACTGGCCGGCGAGGAAGGCGAGCGAGGTCACGCCTGCCGCAAGGAGGCCGGATCTGATGCCGTCGAGTTCGTCACGCCGGGCGGCGATCACGGTTGCCTGCAACGCGATGCTGCTGAGGATCAGCAGGCCGGTGCTGAACCACAACACGGTCGGCATCGGCAGCGAACGCCAGTCCGGCAGGCCCATGCGCATGGAATAGGCACTGACGAGGAGCGCAAACAGCGAGCCGGCTACAGCGAGGAAGGCGCCGAGGCCGATTTTCTCGATCGGGCGGGGGGAGGGGGGCGCGCCAGTCGCCTCGCCGGCCACGCCGGTTTCCAGCCAGGGCTTGGCCATCAATCCCTGGCGCGACAGCCACCAGCCCGCGAAGGCCGCCAGAACCACCATGAAGACGACGATCACGATCATGACTGCCCCTCCTCACGCCGGCTGTGGATCGGGAGGCTGGTTTTGCGGCAGGAAATCCTGAGCGGCGCCGGGCACGCTGTAGTCATAGGCCCAGCGATAGACCACGGGCAGGCTCTGGCCCCAATTGCCATGGGCAGGCGGCGTCTGCGGCGTCTGCCATTCCAGCGTGGTCGCACGCCAGGGATTGCCGCCGGCCGGGCGGCCTTTCCTGAGGCTCCAGGCGAGGTTGAACACGAAGACGAGTTGTGCCGCGCCGACGATCAGGGCGACGATCGTGATGAAGGCATTCAGGGTTACGGTCGATGGCGGGACGAAAGCCATCTCGCCCATCTCGTGATAGCGGCGGGGCACGCCCATCAGCCCGATATAATGCATCGGGAAGAAGATCAGGTAGGCGCCCAGGAACGTCACCCAGAAATGCAGCTTCGCCATTGCATCATTGAGCATTCGCCCGGTGATCTTCGGATACCAGTGATAGATCGCGCCGAAGATCACCAGAATCGGCGCGACGCCCATCACCATGTGGAAATGAGCGACGACGAACATCGTGTCGGATAGTGGCACGTCGACGACGACATTGCCGAGGAACAGGCCGGTCAGCCCGCCATTTACGAAGGTCACGATGAAGCCGAGCGCAAACAGCATCGGCGGCGTGAAATGAATGTCGCCGCGCCAGAGCGTCAGCACCCAGTTGTAGACCTTGATCGCGGTGGGAATGGCGATGATCAGCGTCGTCGTTGCGAAGAAAAACCCGAAGCTCGGATGCATGCCGCTGACATACATGTGGTGCGCCCAGACGACGAAGCTCAGCGCCCCGATCGCCACCAGCGCCCACACCATCATGCGGTAGCCGAAGATGTTCTTCCGCGCATGGGTGCTGATCAGGTCGGAGACGATGCCGAAGGCCGGCAGCGCGACGATGTAGACCTCCGGATGGCCGAAGAACCAGAACAGGTGCTGGAACAGGATCGGGCTGCCGCCCTTGTAGGCGAGCTGCTCGCCCATCGCCACGATGGCGGGCATGAAGAAGCTCGTTCCGATGAGCCGGTCCAGGAGCATCATCACGGCACCGACGAAGAGCGCGGGGAAGGCCAGGAGCGCCATGATCGTGGCGGTGAAGATGCCCCAGATCGTCAATGGCATCCGCATCAGAGTCATGCCCCTGCAGCGTCCCTGCAGCACGGTCACGACATAGTTCAGCCCGCCCATGGTGAAGCCGATGATGAACAGCATCAGCGAGACCAGCATCACGATGATGCCCCATTGCTGGCCCGGCGTGTTGGCGAGAATTGCCTGCGGTGGATAGAGCGTCCAGCCCGCGCCCGTCGGCCCGCCCGGCACGAAGAAGCCGACGACGAGAACCAGGACCGCGAGAAAATAGATCCAGAAGCTCAGCATGTTCACATAGGGGAAAACCATGTCCCGCGCGCCGAGCATGAGCGGGATCAGGTAGTTCCCGAAGCCGCCGAGAAACAGGGCGGTCAGCAGATAGATCACCATGATCATCCCATGCATGGTGATGAGCTGGTAGTAGTGGTCCGCGTCGATGAAGGAGATCAGGCCGGGAAAGGCGAGCTGCATGCGCATCAGCCAGGACAGCACCAGTGCGACGAGCCCGATCGCCAGCGCCGTCAGCGAGTATTGAATGGCGATGATCTTGGCGTCCTGGGAGAAGACGTATCTAGTGATCCAGCTATGCGGGTGATAAAGCTCGACATCGTCGGTTTCGCTGGCCGATAGCGGTGGCAAGGTACCGTGTGTCACGTCAGCCATCAGGACACCCTCCTACTCCCCTGGACGAGACGGCCCGCTGTCGGGTTCGCGCCGTAATCGTCCCTAGTTCCTTGCCTGCGCCCTGGCCGGTGGCTGGAGTTGGGCGAAGGTTTTCTGTTGCTGCAGCCAGGCCTGACGCTTGCTCTCGGACTCGACCACGACGCCGCCACGCATGAAGCTGTGGCCGGTGCTGCAGAGTTCGGCGCACAGCGCCTCGAAGGTTCCGGCTCGCGTCGGCGTGAACCAGTAATAGGTGACGACGCCCGGGATCATGTCCATCTTGGCGCGGAATTCCGGCACGTAGAAATCATGCAACACGTCGAGCGAGCGCAGCAGCATCTTCACCGGCTTGCCGAGTTCAAGATGAAGCTGGTCGCCCTGGATGATGACGTCGTCCTGCCCGTGCGGGTCGTTGGGGGCGAGACCCAGCGGGTTCTCTGCGGAGACATGGGCGATGTCGGTTGCGCCGAGCTTGCCGTCCGCCCCGGGAAGGCGGTAGCTCCACTGCCATTGCTGGCCGACGACCTCGACCGTGGCGGCATCGGCGGGCACTGTCACGAACTGGCCCCAGACCACGAGGCCGGGCGCAAGCATGGCGGCGACCCCGACCCCCGTGCCGATCGCGAGCCACCATTCGAGCCGCTTGTTCTCGGGCTCATAGGCGGCCCGGCTGCCCTCGCGATGGCGGAAGCGGAAGACGCAATAGGCCATGAACAGCACGACCGCCGCGAAGACGGCGCCGGTGATCCAGAAGGTGACGATGATGGTGTCGTCGATATAGCGCCAGTTGGACGCGATCGGCGTCCACCACCACGGGCTCAGGAAGTGGAACACCACCGAGCCGACGACCACCAGAGCCAGTGCGACCGCGATACCCATCCTCTGTCATCCTTGCCCAAGGCGGCGATGAACAGGAACCAATCAGCGCCACGGCGCGAAAGCTTTGCGTCGCAGCGTTACGAAACCGAGTTCTCCCTCGGAAAGTTTTTGCTCGGCCAGTTTTTGCTCGGCAAGTTCTCGCTCGGCAAGTTCTCGCTCGACATGAAAACGACGAAACGGCCCGGATAGCGTCCGGGCCGGCAATAAGAAGCGCAGGAACCGATGAAGCGGGGCGCGGCGGTACAGGCAAGCCTTGGGGCGCGGGCTCGGTCGAGCACGCTCTCAGGCTTCAGGCGTTGCTGTCTTCTAGCCATCGCCGAACCTCAGGTTCGCCTGGACGACCGCGCGCCGAACCCGGCGCAAAACCTTCATATGGGCTGCAAGGCATTCAAGCCTCCGGCCCCTGATCGTTCAATGTTGTCGTCCTGCTCGCGATGGTTGTCAATTGATGCCGGATGAATGCAGGTGGCACCCACGATGCATTCATCCAGAAATCGGGCTATTTTTTCTTTCCGTCAGCGTCGAATTGCTTGAGGAAGGCAACGACGTCGTCGATTTCCTGGTCGGGTTTGAGGCCGGGGAATACCATCTTGGTGCCCGGGATTTTCGCCTGCGGCGCCCGGATGTAGTCGCGGAACGTGGCTTCGTCCCAGGTGATGCCGGAATTCTTGTTGGCGGCCGAATAGCTGTAGCCTTCGATCGAGCCTGCCGTCCGGCCAAACAGCCCGTTCAGCTTCGGTCCGACGGCGTTCTTCGCGGTCTCGCCGACCTGGTGGCAGGCGCGGCATTTCAAAAAGATCTTCTCGCCCGCGGCGGGGTCGCCGGCTGCCTGGGCTGCATGGGGTAGTGCCGCGACAATCAGGGATGCGATCAGGGTCCAGCGCGCCATCGAAGGTCCTCCCTCCAACTCGGAAGGCGACCGTTCCGCCGGACTGGCGGCCGAGCCGCGCAACCTTTCACAGGCGAATACTTATACCATCCCGGCCCGCTCTCCAATTCGGGCGATGTCGCTGAGGTTTCTGGGAACGGGCGAAGTCGCGGTCACGACTTCGCCCGGCATCGTCGCGCGGAGGCCGACCAGGCCCTTCGAGCTACGCCGCAAGGGTGGCGCTGTCCTTCGCGGCGGAACTGGCTCCGAGATAGCTTGCCTCGAACGTCTCCATCACGGTCGCGACCATGTCGCGCGCGACATGGAGCTGGTCCTCCTGGAAGGCGAGCGCGCGCGGCGAATTCAGCACGATCTCGTAGCTCGGGAAGTAGTCGATATAGTCGAAGCGCCGATAGAGCTCCTCGGTCACCGTGCGCAGCAGGGATTTCGAGGCGCTGTTGGCGACGATGACGTCGGTATCCTTGAAGGTGGCGCCCAGCGGCACGGGCGAGACGGTGACGATGAAACGCATCTCCGGATGGCAATGCTCGCGGATCAGCGCGATCGAGGCGAGCATGTCGTCGAGCGTCGCCTGAAAGCCGTAATCGACGAAGCGAAAGCGCTCCGGCATCCGCGCCAGCCAGGCCGGGCCCGGATGCATGTTCATCGCGATGCCGGTCTCGGAATCGAGCCAGGTCTCGGTCAGGCCGAGCGTGAAGAAGCAGATCCGCGCCTCCTTGATCCGGGCGGTTGCCGCCGTCAGGCGCTTGCGGTTGGCGAGCGCGGTCTCCTTGTCGAGCAGCTTGAGGCCGCTGGCATGAGGGTCGAACCACTGGTCGGGAGCAAGCTCGATCAGCCCCTCATTCGGATAGGTCTCGTTCAGCAGCACGCGCTTCAGCTCATGCGTCATCGAGCGCACGGAGTATTTGTTGAGCGCACCCCGGCTCACCTCGCCGCCGGCCGCGCCGCCGCCGCGCTGGGTCGTCTCGTTCCAGGTCTCGAAATGTTCGGCCGGGACGCCATGGCCTTTGAGCAGAAGCGGCAGCCCGCGCATCATCAGCACGTTCTCGACCTCGCGCGCGAAGCAGGAACCCATGGTGAAGATCGGCCAGGACGGATCGATCTGGAATTTCGGCTTGTGTTCGACCTGCAGGTAAGCCCCCGTGGTCAGGCGCTCCTTGGCCTGATGATCGGCCTTGCCGGACATCCAGCCGCGCACCGGGTTGCCGCGCATGATGGAGAGCGCCGTGCCTGCGTCGTATTCGATCTTCATCGTCGACTCCTGCCGCTGTTGACTGGCCGTCGGCACCTCGCCGCGGTCTTCTTCGAAAGGGTGAAATCCCGCCCGCTCACATCCGGTGCGGAACGCCGTTCGCATCGAGAAAATCCCTCATGCGGTCGTAGGATTGGGCATAGCTCTTCGCGAGCGCGTTGAGCGGCGCCTCCTGATAGACGGCGCGCCAGCCGCCATTGGCCAGGGCGGCCTCGGGCACGACAGGGATCTTCAGGGTTTCGGCCAGTTCCTGGCTGCGCGTGTCATAGGCGACGAGCACGCCTGGCACGCCCTGGGCGACCGCCGGCAGCACACCGTGCACGCGGTAGCCGACGGCGAGGTCGAGGCTGCGCGCGAACTCGTCATAGCGCTCGACATCGAAGAAGCTGAACAGCTTCTTCTCGTAGATCGCGCGCATCTGCGCGTCGTCGGGCCCGCTCCACCAGCCGGTCCGCACGAACTCTTCCACCGCCTTGGCCATGGCCGCCTCGTCGCGCAGGAAGAAGGCTTTCTCCTCCTGCTCGCCATGAGAGCTCATCACCATCTCGCTCTGGCGATCGACCTTGAGCAGCGCCGCCTTCTGGTTGCGCAGATAGGCTTCCGGGTCGGCCGTGTAGCTTGCATCGGCCTCCCGCCTCAGGCTGAAGGCGACCTTGCGAATCTCGCGCTGGTCGGGGACCTTGATCGCAAGATCGCGCTTGCGGGTGCGGAAGATCGAGGGGCAACCGACGATTTCGACATTGCCGATGCCGTTATGTCGCAGCGTTTCCGCGCTGAAGGCACCGCGCACGCCGATGGCGGCGCAGCGATCGGCGACGATCTGCCAGAACCGCTTCGAGCCCTCGGGCAGGTTGATCGCGCGGTTCTGGCTCGCCTGCGCACCGACGCCGATGGCGTAGACCGGCAGCTTGACCCGCTCCAGCACCTCCACGGCGCGAAACCACTCCATCTTCTCATGGATGAAGTTCGAGCCGCGCACGAAGATGTAGTCGAAATCGCGGGCATAGCGCTCGATATCGGCTTCCGTCGGATTCATGATCTTCATCGGCTCGAGATGCGCGTAGCGCAGCAGCTTGAGCGTCGAATCGAAGACGATCATGTCGCCGATGTTGAAGTAGTCGGAGAGCAGCTTCTCCATCGGCGCGCGATACCAGCGCACCTTGTCGTGGTCGTAGACCTCGCCGGCGGGATAGATCACCAGCGCGCGCAGCTTCTTTTCCGTCGCGATCGGCGCAAGGCCCGAACCTGGCGCGACCTTCCCGGTATGGCTGTCGAGGACGGTGATCTCGCGCAGCCGGCCATCGCCGAGCCGCGGCAGCGGGATCGTCAGCTCTGCCTTCGCCGCATCGCCGGCGATGATTGAACCGGGGTGGATCGTCGCATAATCCTGCCCGTCGAGGCGCAGGTTGAGGGACGGCCAGGCGCCGCCCGGCGGCCGGGACACGGACACGACGATTTCATTGGTTGTGGCGCGCAGGATCTTCAAGGCTGGTCCTTTACGATGCGGACCTTGATCCGGACGAGATCGCGGTCTGGCCCGATCTTGCAGTCCTTCACCCGTATCTTGGTCATGAACAGGAAGGCTTCATCGCCGGTCGTCTCGAAATTGCGGGACTTCGAGTCCGGATCGGCGATCGCGCCATAGGCGTAGCGGTTGAGATCGCCGCAATTCTTGCTCCACATCGTCGGCTGGACGACGAGGGTCTTCAGCGGCGACCAGTTCCTGAGGTCGCTCGACCAGCTATAGGCGACCCGGCCGCCCGTAATGCCCTGGCCCGGATCGGGGCCGAGATGGAAGATCGCGAGATACTGGCCGCTCGCCTCATGGCGCGTGACGGAGCCGACCGTCGTCGGCAGCACCTTCAGCGGCTGGCAGGGCTTCGCCTGCGCGACATCCTCGCGATAGGGATCGACCGCGCGCAATGTGAAGTCGGCGCCGTCGAAGGCCCGCCAGGAGGTGGGGTCCTCGATATTCGTGCTGCGGAACAGGCAGACGCCGCGCTTCTGGGCCTCGCCGCCGGTCGTCGAGATCAGCGTGTACCAGGCGCCGTCGCGCTCGATGATGTTGGAGGGGTTGAAGAAGCCGCGATGGCGCCCCTGTCCGACATCCTGCCGGAAGCCGGGCGCGGCCACCAGCGTCGGCGGCGTGGCGCTGCTGAAACTGTGGCCGCCATCCGAGGAGCGCGCTGCCGAGACGACATTGTACCAGCAGCTCATCGCATCCTTGAAGAGGCAGGCGCCGGCATGCTTGTCGGCATGGTATTCGTCATGCATGAGCGCGAAGACGTCGCGGCCATTGCGGGTCCAGGTCGCGGCGATCCAGCTCTTGTCGCTGAACTGGCTGGGATCGGCGCTGTTCTTGGCCTCGAAGGAGACCGCGCAGGAGGTCTTGATCCGGTCGAGCCCGCTGCCGATCATCGCGCGGTTGCGATAATGGCTGGCGAAGGCGACGACCTCGCCGGTCTCGTCGCGGAAGGCGCGCAGCGGGGCGTCGGGAATGTGCCATTGCTCGCAGCGCTGGCTTGCCCAGGAATAGACGGTCTCCTCCATGGCATCGGGCACGATCTCGACGCGATAGCCCGGCGCCTGCGCGATGGCGGCGCTGGGCGAGGACAGCAGCAGCAAGGCGGCAAGGCGCGACGCCAATCGTCCCCCTCCCCCCGCTTGCGGTGGGGAGGGAAGGGGTGGGGGGCAGCGCCGCTTGGCATCAGGCTGAAAGGACATGCTCGCCTGGCTTTGCGGCCCCCCATCCCAGCCTTCCCCACCGCAAGCGGGGGGCAGGAGAAGGGCGGAGCGCTTGATGAGGCGGGACAGCATCCTCATGCGACCTTACGCTCCGGCTGCACTGCCGGCCCGACCATCTTGGTGTCGACCTTGTTCTCGACCAGGAAGTCGCGCATCGCGCCGTAGACGCGGGCATAGGTCGCGTTGAACCTGTCGAACAGCGACTGGTCCCAGTACTCTTCCAGCCTGAAATCCTTGCCGGAGAACACGTCGAAGCTCGGGATCTTGAAGGTCTCGGCGAATTCGACGGTGCGGCTGTCATAGGTGAAGTAGATCGACGGCGTGCCGTTGGCGAGCGCCATCAGATTGCCGTGCAGCCGGTAGCCGAGCACGAGGTCGAGCCTGCGCACGAGCTGCTCGTATTCAGCGACGACGTCCGAATAGAACATGCGGCTGCGGTAGAGCGCCTCCATCTCGGCATCGAGATACCATTCATTGGCCCAGCCGTTTTCACGGAGCGCCGCGATCGCCTCTTCCTTCTGCTGGGCCGTGCCGAGCGCGAGCTTCTTCTCCTCGATCTCGCCCTGCGCCATCAGCGTGGTGTCGAAGCGCCCCGCCAGCGATTTCACCAGATCGCGATGGAAGGTGAGGTAGCGCTGAATGTCCTGCGCATAGGTCGGCGAGACTTCGCGCCGCAGCGTGACGCCGACCTTCCTGACCGTGTCGAGGGCGGGCAGGCGGATCGCGAGGTTGGGGTTGTTGGCGCGGAAGGCCGTCGGGCAGCCGATGATGCGGACATTCTTGATGCCGATCTCGTTCAGGATCTCGGCGGAGTAGACGCCGCGCACGCCAATCGAGGCGGTCGAATCCGCCATCAGCCGGAGCACCGTCTTGGTGTCCTCGCTGAGCTCGAGCTTGCCGCTGACGGGCGCCTGCGCGCCGATGCCGAAGGCGATGACAGGAATCTTAAGCCGGCGCAGAACTTGAACGGCCTGCTCCCATTCCATCTGCGAATGGACGTAGTTCGAGCCGCGCAGGAAGACGTAGTCATACTCCGCGTTCAGCCGGTCGATCATCGCCATGTCCGGATTGGCGATGGGCAGGACGTCGAGCTTCTCGAAATTCAGCAGCTTGAGCGAAGAGTCGAAAACGAAGGCGTCGCCGATATTGTGGTAGTGATCCATATGGCTGGCGAGGTTCGCGTGGTCGTACCAGCGCACATTGTCGTGGTCGTAGACCTCCCCGGATGGGCTCAGGACGAGGATGCGGGCCATGGCGTTGTTTCCCCTGGTTTTCGCGTTGGTTTCTTGTTGCATCAGGCGATCATCGGCGTCGCCGTGCGGCTGGCGGGCATCGGCATGCCCCGCTGCTCGATCAGGCGCTGGTAGAGCTGGATATGCTGGGCGGCGCATTGCACATGGTTGAGCGGCGGCGTGATCCCTGAGCGCAGCCGCGACCACAGATCGGGTTCGCTCAGGGCCCGCGTCATGCAGTCGACCAGGTCCTCGGGGCTCGACGAGCGGAAATGCAGCCCGTTGACCTCATCGACGATCTTCTCGGCCATGCCGCCGATATTGCTCGAAAGGATGGGGCGGCCATGGAAGAAGGCCTCCTGGATCACGATCGGCGAATTTTCCCACCAGATCGAGGGCATCACCACCCAGTCGACCGAGCGCATCAGGTTCGGCATCTCGTGGTTCTGGAAGGCGCCGCAGAAGCGGACGCGGCGGCCCGCACTCTCGACCAGCTCGGCGAACTTCTTCTTGTAGGCCTCGGGCTGGCGATCGAGATTGCCGCCATAGACCAGCAGGATCGCATCCTCGCCCCAGACTGAATCGGGGATGCGTGTCACCGCGTCGATCAGCACGTCGGCGCCCTTATAGGGCGTCAGCTGGCCGAAATAGGCGAAGCGCGAGCGCCGCGAGGTCTTGTCGGGCAAGGGCCGGGGCGGGGCGGTCTCGGCGACGTCGATGCCGTTCTCGATCACGCTGAAGCGCTCAGGCGCCAGACCCCAGTCCTGATAGCGATCTGCCAGGAACTGGCTCGGCGACACGAAATGGTCGGCGAGGTTGAGCATGCCTTTGATGAAGGTCTCGCGCGCGAGGAAGCGGCCGGGCGAGATTTCCGGGAAACAGGCGTTGCAGTCGGTCGGCGAGGCCCGGTAGCAGAGCTTGAAGGCGCCGGTCTTCACCATCTGGCCGTGGTGGTGGCAGATGCTGAGATATTCGTGGAAGGTCACGACGATCAGCGCGTCGGGCAGCGTGTCGCGCACCGCAAACAGGCATTCGAGCCCGAGCCCGATGAAATGGTGGAAATGCACCACATCCGGCTTCAGATCGCGCAGCACGCGCACGAAATCGCGCTCGATCTCCTCGGTGTTGCGGTTCGAGAGCAGGAAGTGGTCGTATTCCTCGGCGTAGTACAACAGCTCGCCGCCGCGCTGGCGCAGGCTCATCAGGGCCGTGCCGGCATGGCGCGGCGTCGGGGCGCCAACACGCGCGAGGTAATGCGTGTCGATGCCCTCGGCCGCCTGCAGGCCCTTGTGCAGGTTGTAGGAGGCGATTTCGGCGCCGCCGAGAGACATCGTCGGATGCCCATGGGATACAACGAGTACGCGCATCATCACCCTCGCATGTTCGAAACGGCCAGCGACCAACGGCGATCGAAACTGGCGCGATCGGCGAGCTGGGCCAGAGAGACCAGATGAGGCCGCGCCATCTCGCCATCGTCGACGACATAGATTTCGACCTCCGGCACCCAGATCGACGGCGCACCGTTCATCCTGAGCTTCAGGCAGAGATCGAGGCCCTTCTCGGCCGTCGTGAAATAGTTGCGTGCAAAGCCGCCGGCTTCGATGAAGGCAGCGCGGGACAAAACGCAGCATTCGGTCGCTCCGGCCGCGACCTCCATCGGGCCGAGATTGCCGATCGCTTCAAGTGGATAGCCGACGAAGCGGTTGAAGACGCGCCGGCTCGCGCCTTCGCCCTCCATCCACGCACCGGCCCAGCGGATCGAATTATCCTCGAACAGCAGGGTCGGGCTCGCCACGCACTGGCCGCCGCGCGCCTTGAAGGCGCGTTCCAGCCGGCCGAGCCAGCCCGGCATCCGGATCTGCGCCGCGCCCGAGAGCATGGCTATGGTCTGGAAGCGACAGGCTCGCGCGCCGGCCTCCATTGCATCGCAGGCATCCTCGACCCCTTCGACGAGGGCCAGCCGCACGGCAAGCCCGTAGAAGCGCGCCAGCCGGCGCGCCTCGGCACCGATCCGGTCGAAGCTTTCCCCGGGGATCGCCAGCACGATCGGCACCGGGCGCACCTCGGGGTCTATCGCCAGCAGGGCGAAGAGCGAAGAGAGTTCGCGCTGGCGATGGTCGAGGCCGATCACCAGGCCAAGCGGCGCATCGGCTGTGAAGGCGCCGAGGTCGAAGGTCTCGATCACGCGCGGCGGGGCGATTTCGGCGGCCTGGAGTGCCGGCGCGATCTGGCGCTCGACTACCGTCGCGGCGGTCGAGGATTTCGGATCGAGCAGACCGAAGATGCGTTCGAGCGTCCGGCGCGGCTGGCCCCGTCCGGCTTCGAGCGGCAGGAAGGCTGGCCCCGAGCCTTCGATCTCGAATTCGAGATAGAGCGGCTGGCCGGGTTCGGGCGTCAGCTTCGGCGCGAAGACGATGAAGCCGTGGCTGTTGCGGCGCGCACCCAGCATATGTGAGAAGCGCGGGTCCTCGGCGAAGGCCGACGCCACGTCGGGGCGCGATACGCGCGTCCAGAGTCGGTCGATGACGCAGGACTGGGTGCCCGAGCGCAGCGTCACCGCGCTGACATGGCGGTCGGGATCGAACAGCCAGCCGATGATCAGCGTGCCGGAGCTCTCGACGATGGTCGCGTCGTCGATGCCGGCGCGCACGGGCGCATCGAGCAAGGCAACGGTGTCGCGGCCGTCGAAGCGCTGCGAGGCGCGCCGGAGCTTGTCGGTGGTCGCCTGCGGGGCGCTGCCCCTTTGCAGGCCGTCGCGCAGATGGCCGGGAACGGTGATCGGCTCGAGCAGGACATGGCGCTCATAGACGTCGAGCGCGCGCCAGCCGTCATTGGCGCGGAAGAACAGCCGCTCGATCTCGCTGGGGTGGCGGATCTCGCATTCTTCCAGCAGGCCGAAGAAGCCGCGCGCCCCGTCGCCCAGATCGTCGCGCTCGAAGGTGCCGGCTTCGAGCACGGCGAAGGACAGCCCGCTATGGGCGATCAGGAGCTTGGTCCGTCCTGCAGAGAAATTCGAGGTCCAGCCCTGGATGAAGACGCCGTCATCGAGCGGCCCCATCACCTCGACGAAGCCGCCGGGCTTGGCGATCGATTGCAGCAGCATCGCCGCGGCGCGCAGGCGGCGCGGGTTCGGCTTGCTCGCCAGCAGGATTTCCAGCAGGCCGTCGACCACGGTCGGGAAGGCCTGCCCGGCCTCCTCGGCGAGCGCTGCAAGGAAGGATTGCAAGGGCATCGGCTTCGGCGACAGGACGAGCCGCAGCGGCCGGCCGGGGCGGCCCAGCAGCAGGGCGCCGGAGCCGGCACGGTCCGTCGCCGGGGCAGGCGCCAGGCACAGGAAGCCGACGGCCGCGGCGGCCTCGGCCTGAGGCCGGCGCCAGGTCAGGGCCATCGTCTCGGCCTTGTTGCGCGGATTGCCGTCGACCGCGATCGGCACCTTGCCGGGCATGGCGTCGCAGACGCTCATGATCAGGATCGCGTTTTCGCCCAGCGGCGTCCAGGCGACTGTCGGCGCCGGGCTGATCTTCGTCTGATCGGGGATGATCACCTCGCTCATTTTCGTCACCGATGCACCAGCATCAGCGCCAGCGTCACGAAGGACAGCAGCGCTGCGAGGCCTGAGAGGGAGCCGAGGATGACGGTGACCTGCCGGAGCGGTCGCTGCGCTTCCTTCCTGATTGTGATCAGGCGTTCATCGAAACTGCGCAGCGTCGTGTCGAAACGCAGCTGGAAGACGTCGAGATCGGCGAGGTGCCGGGCAATGCGCTCCTCGCGCTCGTCGGTCGAGGCCGTGTCGCGCGGCGCGGCCTGCTCGGCCATGCGGGCCGACAGGGCGTCGAGCTTCTCGACCATGTCCTTCTGCGCGAGCTGGCCGCGCCGGTTCAGCGCGATCAGCGCCTCGACCCGGTCGAAGAAGCGCGCGAGCGGCACCGCGATGGCGGCCTCTGCGGCAAGTTCGGCCGGCGGCGGCAGCCTGAGTTCGAGCTCCGCTCCCGTGCTGGGGGACACGCCGACGATCGTCAGCCGGCCGCGCGCCGCAACGGTCTCGTCGTCGAGTTCCATCGAGAAGGCGTGGCGCCCGTCGCCGATGCCGTTGCGCCGCAGGTCGATGCGGCTCTGATCCGCCTGCGCCTCCATGGCGATGCGCCCGTCCAGCTTCAGCCGGATCGTCAGCCGTTCCTCGGGGCGGGCCTCGTCCCAGATCCAGCCATGCAGGCGGTTGCCGTCGAGCGCGTCGACGCGGCCATTCAGCCGCGCGGGCACGATATTGGGCAGCCGCTCGGTACCATCGGGTTCGCGCAATGTGGTCATGCCGCCTCCGCGAGTTTGAGTCTGTCGAAGAGCGCGAGATGCGCGCTGGCGCAGTCTGAAATCGTCGGCTGGGGCGCGATGCCCTCGACCAACCGTTCCCAGAGGCCCTTTTCCTCGATCGCGCGCCGCATCACGCGGGCGAGCTGCGTCGGGTCGCCGGGGCGGGCATGGAGCCCGTCGACGCCGTCGCGCACCATCTCGGCCATGCCGCCGATACCGCTGGCGATGACCGGCCGGCGGTGCTGGAACGCTTCCTGGATGACGAGCGGCGCGTTTTCCCACCAGATCGAGGGCATCACCACCCAGTCGACCTCCGCCATCAGCGCCGGCAGTTCCTCGCGCTGATAGGGGCCGCAATGGCTGACCGCCGCGCCGGCCGCGACCAGCGCCGTCTCGAAGGCGGCGACGAAGGCCTCGCTCTGGAACGGCGCGCCGCCATGGATGCGCAGCTCGAACCCGCGCAGGCCCGAAGCCTGCAGCAGCGTTGCGGCCTTGATTAGCTCGAGCACGCCCTTCCAGGGATTGACGTTGCCGAAATAGCCGAAGCTGGCGCGAGGCCCGCGCTTGGCCCGGTGCGGTACGGGCTCGCAGGCCGGGCGGGCATTCGCGATCACCTCGATCCGGTCGCCGGCGAGCCCCCAATCGACATAGCGCTGGCGCAGGAAATGGCTCGGCGCGACGAACTGGTCGACTGCGGCGAGATGCGTCTTCAGGAAGCGTTCGCGCAGCAGGAAGCGGTCGGCGCTGATCTCGGGGAAGCAACTGCGGCAGTTGGTGGGGGAGGCGCCCATGCAGCGTTGCTTGTCTGAGGGACGCGCCATCAGCCCGTCATTGTGGCAGATCGGGTAATAGTCGTGCAGCGTCATCACGATCTTGACCTGCGGCAGGAGGCGGCGCGCCAGCGTCAGGAACTCGGCGCCGATCAGCACGAGATGGTGGACATGGACCACGTCCGGCCGGAATTCCTGAAGCAGGCCGGCGAGATCCTGCAGCGTGCCGTAATGGTCGATCTGGCTCAGATAGAAGCGGTCGAAATGGCCGCTCCAGAGCAGGACGTCGCCATCCACCCCCGTCGCCTGCAGGGCCGTGCCCGGATGGGCCTCGCGATGGATCTGGTTGGTCGCGCCCAGAAACAGGACCTCGCAACCCTCGGCGCGGTAGCCGGCGGCAAGGTCATGGGCCAGAATCTCGGTCCCGCCCGGATGCAGGTCCGGGTGGTTGTGCGCGACGACGAGGATGCGGCGCGTCATCGGCCGTTCTCCGGTTTGGTGGCGATCAGCAGGTCCTGGTAGTGCGGCGCGTTGATGCCGCGCCAATGCCCGCGCCCAAGGCTCTCGACGAGCAGCCCGGCGCCTTGCGTCTGCGACAGCAGGAACTCTTCCTCGATGCCGGCAGCCGCGAGCGGGGCTTCCTCGATGGCATACCAGCCCGGCCCTTCGCGCCAGCGTTTGAACTTCAGGCGTTCCTGTCCGGTCGGCTCGCCGGTGATGGTGAAGGCTGTGAGAAACAGTCGTCCTCCCGGCGCGAGCAGGCGCGATGCCTCGTTGAGATAGACGGTGAGCTCCTCGGGCGGCAGATGGGTCGCAACCGAGATCATCGTGATGAAGTCGAAGCTCTGGTTGGGAAAGCCGAACTGCACCTCCGTGCCCGGCAGCGAGCCCTGCGGATTGTAGAGCGGGTGGGCGATGTCGAGCCGCTGGAAGCGGAAGCGCGGATAGACCGGCGTGATCGTCTGGGCGCACCAGAGGATGCCGTCCATCACGGGATCGACGCCGTCATAGCTGCCGCGCGCAGGGTCGAGATATTGCGTCAGCGGCACCGCCATCCGGCCGATGCCGCAGCCGATGTCGAACACTCGCTCAGTCGGCTTCAGCCGGCCGATCCGGACGAAATGACCGAGGAACTCCGCACCGATCGCGCGATAATCTCCATCGCCGACGAAGATGTTCTCGGCCGGCGGGTGCGGCATGAAACGGTTGGTCCGGACCTGATCGAGCAGCCAGTCGAGCTGTTGGCCGGGGTCGTTAGGGGGCGTGGGGAGACTGGGCTCGGCCGGTCGCAGCGCTAGTGTCGCCGTCATGCAGCGGTTGCCCTCCTGAGGACCGTATGGGTGAGGGTTTCGGGTTCGCGGGTCGCAACGGCCGCCTTGCGCGGCAGCGCGGCGCCCTCGTTCATCAGCGCCTCGATCTCGCCGTTCCAGCGCTTGGTCTGCAGCCAGGCATTATGCTGCGAGGCGACACCGCGGGTGTAGTCGAGGCTTTTCGAGATCGACTGGCGTTCGAGATGGTAGAGCGAGACGCCAGGCACGTATTTGATGCCGAAGCCGGCCTGCCTGATCTTCAGGCAGAGGTCGCTATCCTCGTAATCGCCGATGACATAGCGCTCGTCGAAGCCGCCGATCTCCTTGAAGAGCGCGCGCGGCAGCACGATGCAGGCGCCGGTGACGCCGGGCACCAGCCGCTCGACATTGGCGGGCTTGTAGTTGCCGGGCATGCCCTTGAAATAGTGGTGGTTGAGCCAGCAGCCATTGCGGTCGCGCTTGAAGAACAGGCCGGCATGCTGCAGCGAGCCGTCGTCATAGAGCAGCTTGGGACCCACGGCGCCGACGCGGCCGCGCCGGTCGAGCTTGCGCACAAGCGCGGGCAGCCAGCCGGGTTCCGCTGGAATGATGTCCGAATTCACCAGCGCCAGCGTGTCGCCGCGCGCCGCTTCCGCGCCGGCATTGCAAGCCGCCGAGAAGCCGCCATTGCGCCCCATCACCACCAACTGGATCGGCAGCCCATAAGCGAGATGCAGCCCGCCGAGGAGATGGGCGACCTCGGCCTCGTGCTCGGGAGAATCGAGCACATAGATCAGCTCGGCCTTCTCCACGAACCAGGGATCGCTCGCGAAGGCCGAGACCTGGACACGCAGGAATTCATAGACCCGGTAGAGCGGGATCACGACGGAGACGGCCGGTCGCTCCGGCTGCGTGCCGATCGGCCTTAGCCGCGGGTCGGGCAGGCTTGCGCGCAGCTCGCTCTGGCAGGCGGCGAGCATCGGCGCGAGGCTGCGCTCCAGAATGTCGGCCGTGAGATGCTGCGGCGGGATCGACGCCAGTGCGCGGGCGCGGATCGTCGCCGCGTCGGCCGGCTGGGGGCTCGGGCGCAGGAAGATCGACGTGCCTGATTTGAACTTCAGTTCGCAGCGCGGCTGCAGGACGGGCGCTCCCGATGCGTAGCCGGGGACGAGGCTGAGAAAGCCCATCGCCGCCTTGTGCTCGCCGCCATCCTCGGCCGCCAGCAGGGCCGGAAAACGCTCGGTGCGGTCGAGGATCGGGGTCGGCTCGCCCTCGCCGTGATGAACCAGGATCTGTTCGAGCAGCCCGTCGGGGTCGCGATACCAGCCACCCAGCAGCAGCCCGGCGGAATTGCAGATCGCCAGATCGAGTTCGGCCGAAGGCAGGTCGTCGCGGCGCCGCACGCTCTGGACGGGCAGGGGCAGCCGCCGCTGCATCTCTATGGCGAGCAGGCGCCCCTGTTCGGAAAGCCCCGCCAACTGCTCGACGAGCCAGCTGCGCAGATCGTCGCGTTCGCTTGCCTTGCTGGCCCACCAGCGCGCAAGCGTCGGCGTTGCCGTGCGCTCCGGCATGGCGCGCACGATCAGCCCGATATCGGTCTGCAGGACGAGCAGCCCCGCGCCGCGCGGTTGCGGTTCGTCGAGAATGAGGTGAAGCGAGCGCCGGCTGCTCCGGTCGGGTTTGCCCAGCCTTGGGCGCGAGGCGATGCGGGCGAGGCCGGCTTGGCCGAGCCAATAGGCCGCCTTGATCGTGGCGAGGCGCCCGGGCAGCGACGACTCGAGCAGAATCCGTCCCTCGGGCAGGGCCGCGACCGGCAGGGCCGGAGCTGGCTTGCGCGACAAAGCGAGCAGGAATTGGCGCAGAAAGGTGAGATAGGCGGTGGTTTCACGCAGGCCGAACAGGGTCGGCCAGGTGCCGATCAGCGCGTTCGCCAGCGCGAGCCGGGACGACGAGGTCAGGTCCCGCACGATCTCGGCTGCATCGGCCATCGCGTGCACGAATTCGGGGTCGAATATGGCGGTCTGGTCCGGGCCGAGATTGCCGCCCGACAGGGTCGCAGTGATCTCGTCATGGCCGGCATGCCGAAAAGCGGAAATGATGCGGGTGCGTCCGTCGCTCAGGCCAAGCGTCAGCGACGCCGACGAGGCCCGCCGTTCCCCGCTCGCGAGCGAGACCATCTGCCTGTCTGCGAGCGGCCCGTCGACGGTCCAGCTCAACAGGAACACCGAACCGCAAACGCGCAGCAGGTCCGGATTGGACGCATGATCGCCAGCCATCTGGGCTGGTGTGATTGTCAGCATGGCGCAACTTCCGACTCAAGGGGGATGCGACGCCGGCGGGAGGGCCGGCGTCGCAAAGGTCGTCAGGCGACGGTGAAGTAGGAGTTCGGGTCGCTCTGGATGTCCTCGGCGGTGACGCCGACAACCGTGATCGTGTCGCCATGGCCGAGGTCGATCACGGCATTGCCGCCGACCGTGGTGGCGCGTGCGGCGACGTCGTCGGCCGAGGCCACGCCGGTGCCGTTGATGTCGGAGGCGATCTGCATCATGTCCGAGCCGGCATCGAAATCGAGCACGAGATCGTTGCCGCCGCCGCCATGGAAGACGAAGACGTCGTTGCCGGCACCGCCAGCGAGGATGTCGTTGCCTTGTCCGCCGAAGAGCACGTCGTCACCGGCGCCGCCCTGGAGGATGTCGTCGCCACGGCCGCCCGTGAGGACATCGTTGCCGTCGCCGCCCTGCAGCACGTCGTTGCCGTTGCCGCCCTCGAGGATGTCGTTGCCGGCCCCACCTTGCAGGATGTCGTTGCCATTGCCGCCCTGAAGGACGTCGTCGCCGGCCCCACCCTGCAGGGTATCGTCGCCGTTCCCTCCGAGCAGGACGTCATTCCCTGCGCCGCCGGACAGGATATCGTCTCCATTGTCGCCGGAGAGGACGTCGTCGCCCTCGCCGCCGAAGAGCGAGTCATGGCCTGCGCCGCCGAAGAGCACGTCGTTGCCCTCGCCGCCGAAGATCGAATCGTCACCCTCGTCGCCGAAGAGCAGGTCGCTGCCGTCTTCGCCGTAGATCGTATCGGCTCCATGGCCGCCCTTGACGAAATCGTCGCCGGCGCCTGCGTGAACCACGTCACTGAAACGACTGCCGATCAAGAAGTCGTCGAATGCACTGCCTTCGATTGTGGCCATTGTCACCTCCTAGGCGATCTGGATGCGCCCGCGGGCCGGCGATCTCGCCATCACCCGACAATGGGCGCCGTTCCGGTGACAGACAGCAAAGGTCCGTCACCGCTCGACGTCTACGAGAGTAGCTAATATGTGCACCGCAGCAAGCTATTTATTGTGACCATTTTGCGATGCAGCAAGCTTTAAATTATATACATCCATATTACGAGTTTGGTTTGGCTGCGATATACTTCTAAATTCGAAATATACGGTCAGGCGACATTCAAATTTCTAATTCTTACGATTTTATCAATACTTAAATATCCGGTGAATCTGGTTCATTTTTCTCTGAAAGCCCGGTTGAAGCTCTCGGTGAACGGCTGCAACAGGTAGTCCACGGCCCGGCGCGAACCGTTGACGATGAGCACCTCGGCTGCCAGCCCGGCATGTAGGGTGATCTTGTTTTCGGCCAGGCTCTCGGGCGTGATTTCAGCGCGCACGATGAAATAGGGCACGCCGGTTTTCTCGTCGACGAGCTGGTCGGCCGCCACATATGTGACCTTGGCGAGCAGCGGCGGCATCAGCCTTGCGTTGAAGGCGGTGAGCCTGATCCGGGTCTCGGCGCCGAGCTTGACGGAATCGATGTCGCGCGGGTCGATCTTGGCCTCGACGATCAGCGGCTCGCGTTCGGGGACGATGTCGAGGATAGGCTCGCCGGCGGCGATCGCGCTGCCAGCCGTGCGCATCCGGATATTGGCGACGATGCCCTCCTGGGGCGAAAGGACGACGAGACGGCGCAGCACATCCTCGGCCTGGACGATGCGCTCCACCACCTCCGACAGCAGCAACTGGCTGTCCTGCAGGTCCTTGGCGACTTCGCCCTGACGTTCGAGGCTGATCGAGATGATCTCGAGATTGGCTCCTGCGACGGCCTGTTCCGCTTTGGCCTTGCGGGCGGCGGCCTCGCCGGCGCGGCCTGCAAGCTCGCTCTGCTTGGTCTGAAGCTCGACGAGCTGGGTGCGCTTGGCGTAGCGCTTCTCGTAGAGGTCGGCGACCGTGCGGACCTCCTCGTCGATAAGGCTGCGCTGGAACTTCGTCGCCTCGATTTGGGCCTGCAGCGCCTCAGTCTCGGCCTGGTGCTGCTCGATGACGCGCTTCTGGATGCTGATGCGCCCCTCATAGACCTGCATGCGGGCCTGGAAGAGCTTGCGCTCGGCCGTGATGACCACATTCGAAATCGGCGTTCCCGCCATTTCCAGGCTGTCGGGGAATTCGATCTCTTTGGCGTTGTTCTGCTCTGCCCGGAGCCGCGCGAGCTTCGCCTCCAGGCCGACGCGCTTGCCATGGAGCTGCTGGAGTTCGGCGCGGGCGCGTGCGTCCTCCAGCCGCAGCAGGGGCTCGTCCTTGGTGACGCGGTCGCCTTCGAGCTTCAGCAGCATCTTCAGGATGCCGCCTTCGAGATGGCTGACCGTCTTGCGCTTGCTGTCGACCACGACGGTGCCGGTGGCGACGGCCGCATTGTCGAGCTTTGCCGTCATCGCCCAGGCACCGAAGGCACCAAAGCCGATCGCGATCGAGCCGACGCCGGCCAGAACCAGATTGCGCAGCGATGGCATGCGCTCTTCGGGTTCGTCCGTGGGAGTGACGGGCACCAGCGCACGGTTAGAGCGCAAGACGGGAATCTTGCTCATGCCGTCACCTCGCGAGGCTTGGGAGCCTGATCCTGGCGCTTGTTCGGCTCGATCTCGACGAGGCCGCCGGGCGTGATCATGCCGGCAATGGCCGAACGGGGCCCGAACTGGGCGATTCGGCCTTCGCGCAGCACCAGGATCTTGTCGACGACCTGCATGATCGACGGGCGATGCGCGATCAGCACGACCATAGCGCCGCTGTCGCGCGCGGCATTGACGGCGCGGACCAGGCTCTGTTCGCCCTCGGCATCGAGATTGGAGTTGGGTTCGTCCAGCACCAGGAGCCGCGGCAGGCCATACAGCGCCCGGGCCAGCCCGATCCGCTGGCGCTGGCCGCCCGAAAGCTTGAAATCGCCGTCATTGACGTTCGTGTCGTAGCCGAGCGGCATCCGCCCGATCAGCTCGTGGACGCCGGCGATGCGCGATGCTTCGAGGATCGCCTGCGGGTCGGGCGTGCGCATGCGGGCGATGTTTTCGGCGATGGTGCCGTTCAGAAGCGATACCGATTGCGGGAGGTAGCCGACCATGGCGCCGAAGGAGGCGCGCTCCCAGAGATAGACGTTGTGGCCGTCGAGATAGACGCCGCCGACATTGGGCTTGAGCACGCCGACCAGCAGGCGCGCCAGTGTCGACTTGCCGGCGCCCGAGGGGCCGACGATGCCGAGCACTTCGCCCGGCGCAAGCGAGAACGAGATGCCCTTGATCACGGTCTGCTCGGAGCCCGACGGCGCGAAGACGACGCGGTCGATCACGAGATCGCCTTCGGTCGGGGGAGTTTCTGTGGTCTGGCGCAGCGACGAGCGCAGCAGCAGGAGCTCGCGCACCCGCTTCCAGGCCGCCGCCGCCAGCACCCATTGCCGCCAGTCGGCGATCATCGAATCGAACGGAGCGAGCAGGCGTCCGAGCAGGATGCTCGCCGCCATCAAGGTGCCGACGGAGACCTCGTTCTTGATGATCAGCGTTGCGCCGGTGGCGTAGATCGCCAGCTGCATCGTCATGCGCGAGGTGCGGGTGAGGGCTGCGATGAACTTGCCCCGGCGGGTCCCGAGATCGAGATGTTCGATCATGGCGACCTGTCGGATGCGCCAGCGCTTGGCCAGCGCCGGGAGCATGCCCATGGCCTCGATCGTCTCGGCATGCCGCAGGCTGGCGCCGACATCGTTGATGCTGGCGACGCCCTCCTCATTGGCCTCCTTCAGCACGCGCCGGGTCAGGACATCCGAGAGCACGCCCAGCAGCAGCAGGACCAGCAGCGAGGCCGCGCCGACGAGCCCGTAGATCGGATGGAAGGCGAACAGGACCGCCAGGAAGATCGGCGACCACATCGCTTCCAGAGGGGTCGCGATCGCTGAGCTGGCGATGAAATAGCGGATGTCGTTGAGGTCGCGAATCGCCTGCGTCGCCTGCGCCGAGCCCTGCTCGAGCGAGGAGCTGACCGCGGCTTCCAGCGCCGGCAGATTGAGCCGGCGCGCGAACAGGCTCGCCATGGTCTGGAAAGTCAGCGAGCGGATGAATTCGACCACGCCATAGAGCGCGAGACCGCCAAAAGCGATCACCAGCAGCATGGTCAGCGTGTCGAAGCTGCGGCTGACGATGACGCGGTCCTGCACCTGAACCATGAACAGCGGCACGGTCAGCAGCAGGACGTTGACGCAGAAGCTCAGGAAGGCCGCGTAAGCGAGGCCGCCGGCAAAAGAGCGCTGCAATTCACGGATCAGACCATCGGGCGCCAGGGCTGCGACCTTCATTCAGAGCTCCGTCAAAGGCGAGGCGGGAGTGGCACGCGAGGCGCGGCATCACTTAAGGTAAGATAGTTAATGGTGATGGGGCTGTATTGGAAACATACCATCAAGTTGGTGTCGTTAGTGTGACATATAGATTGGGCAACACTGGCCCTTATCTTATGAGAATATGGCAGGATGATGCAATATTTTGAATTTTGAAACAGTTTTATACTTATCTCAAAATCGCTACAATTGTAGTTTTAACATTTGCCGTGTGGCATGTGCTTTGCGTACACGCTATTTAGCTCCAGAAGGAGTGTTGGACGGGCGGGGTGCCCATTTTCAAGTCAGGCGGAGCAGAGAATGCATTCGAAACCGCAATACGGCGCCCATTCCCTGGGCCCGGCCCTTAACGGCCATAATGGCCGGGCGGAAAAAAGGGTTGATTCGGGCAATGGAATTTCGAACGGAATTTCGCGACATTCGGTCACCCAGCTCGATCTGGCGCGCCTGATCGACCGGGTTCACAGGCGCTTTCTGGATTATCTGCGGCTGGAATTGACCCGGTTGGGCGTCGATGACGTCTCGCCGTCGCAGGTCATGGTGCTGCTGAATATCGGCACCGGGGAGATCGCGGTGCGCGACCTGCTCGACCGCGGCTACTATCTTGGCTCCAACGCCTCATACAATCTCAAGCAGCTGGTCGAGAGCGGCTATCTCGATCGCGGGGCCTCGCCGCGCGACCGTCGCCTGGCGCGAATCTCGCTGTCGACCAAGGGCCAACTGCTGTGCGAGCGGCTGAAGATGCTCGACGAGACCAACCAGTTCGGGCCGGGTCAGGATCTCGACCTCGAGCCGGAGATGCAGACCACCTACGACACATTGCGCCGCCTCGAACAATTGTGGAGCGACGCTCTGCGCTATGGAGGAGTTCTGCTGGCGTCATGCGCGTCCTATTCGTTCATCGTTCAGGATCTGGTCAATTCGCTCACCTGATCGGACGTCTCCTCGGCGAGGGCGCCGAGGTCACGCTCGTGACGGAGCATGTCGAGACGCAGCGTCCCGGCCTGCGCCAGATTCCCTACGCTGTCAGCGGCAGCGTGACGGCGAGCCCCAATCTCGCCGCGACGGATTATCATGTCCGCACCGGCGAGGCCGTGGCCGCCATCCTGAAGCGGCTGCATCGCGACGAACGGCCGGACGTCATCGTCGGGCATACCGGCTGGGGCGGGCTTCTCTTCGCCAAGGATGCGCTGCCCGACACCCCCGTGCTCGGCTATTGCGAGTATTATTATAACGGCCAGAACTCGGATCTCGATTTCGGCTCCGATGCCGGGGTGTCCGATTCGGAGCTGATGCGGCTGCGGATGCGCAACGCCGCGCAATTGCTGACGTTGCAGGCGGTCGACGCGGCCTATACGCCGACACGCTGGCAGCACCGGCAATATCCACAGAGCATTCGCGACCGCATCGCGATCTGCCATGACGGCATCGACACGCGGCTCTGTCGTCCCGATCCAGAGGCTGTGTTTGTCCTGCCGGACGGCCAATCGCTCCGCCGCAGCGACGAGGTGGTCACCTTCGTGGCACGCGATCTCGACCCCTATCGCGGCTATCCACAGTTTATCGCGGCCGCAGCACGGGTTGCGCAGGCGCGCCCCGACGCGCGCTTCGTCGTTGTCGGTGGCGATGGGGCGGGTTACGGCCGGCCGCGCCTGGACGGCCGGCCTTGGCGCGAGGTGATGACGCAGGAAGCGGGCCTCGGCGAACGACTTATCCACATCCCCTGGCTGGCGCATGACACCCTGCGCCGCCTGTTCCAGGTCTCGGCGGCACATGTCTATCTGACCGTGCCGTTCGTGCTCTCCTGGTCGTTGCTGGAGGCGATGGCCTGCGGCTGCCTGATCGTCGGCTCACGCACGCCGCCGGTGCAAGAGGTGATCGCCGATCGCCGCAACGGCCTGCTGGCGCCGTTCCATGACGAATCGGCTATCGCCGGCACGATCATCGAGGCGCTCGAACGGCAGGGCGAAGCCGAGGGCCTGCGCCGTGCCGCCCGCGCCACGGTGCAGGCGCGCTTCGAGCTCGAAACCTGCCTCGATCGCCAGATCGGCTTCATCGAGCGGCTCGCGGCGCAAAGCGATCACCACGCCGCGCAGGCAGCCTGGGTCGACGTCGCCTAGGAGGGGTCGGAAGCTTGGAGCCCTCATCAAGGGACCGCTACGCATCTGCTGCCGATGCTAGGAAACACGCCGTCATCCTGGGCGACCGCAGGTCGTCCCGGGATCCATCGGAGGGCCCAGTCATTGCAGAAATATGGCGCCTTACGATGGATCCCGGAGCTGCGCGGCTTCGCCGCTTGTCCAGGATGACGGAGTGTTTCCGATGCAAGCCTGTGCACTCAAGCCTGTGCATCCAAGCCTGTGCGTTCAAGCCTGCACGTTCAGGTGCAACCGCCCCTGATCACCTGATCGCGGCAGGTGATCGGGCCTGCGTTGATCGCCCTCAGTCGACGACGCGCACCGCGCCCTTGGCGGCGCTGCTGGCGTGGGCGGCATAGGCCCGCAGCGCCGTCGTGATCTTGCGCTTGCGCGGGGCGGCCGGCTTCCAGCCGTCCTTGCCCTTGGCGTCCATGGCGGCACGCCGGCGCGCCAACTCCTCGTCGCTGACCTGCAGCGAGATGCTGCGATTGGGGATGTCGATCGCGATGATATCGCCGCTCTCGACGAGGCCGATCGCGCCGCCCTCGGCGGCTTCCGGCGAGACATGGCCGATCGAGAGACCCGAAGAGCCGCCCGAGAAGCGCCCGTCGGTCACCAGCGCGCAGGCCTTTCCGAGGCCCTTCGATTTCAGATAGCTCGTCGGGTAGAGCATTTCCTGCATGCCCGGCCCGCCGCGCGGACCCTCATAGCGGATCAGCACGATCTCGCCGGCCTTGACCTTGTTGTTCAGGATGCCCTCGACTGCCGCGTCCTGGCTCTCGAAGATCACCGCTGCGCCGGAGAAGGTCAGGATCGAGGCATCGACGCCGGCCGTCTTCACGATGCAGCCGTCGAGCGCGATATTGCCGTAGAGCACGGCCAGCCCGCCATCCTGCGAATGCGCATGAGCCTTGTTGCGGATCACGCCGTTTTCGCGGTCGAGATCGAGTTCCTCGTAGCGGCGATCCTGGCTGAAGGCGACCTGAGTCGGCACGCCGCCTGGTGCTGCGCTGTAGAAGGAATGCACGCTTTCGCTCTTGCTGCGCACGATGTCCCAGCGCTCCAGCGCCTCGGCCAACGTCGTGCTGTGCACGGTCGGGAGATCTGTGTGGATAAGCCCGGCGCGGTCGAGTTCGCCCAGGATCGCCATGATGCCGCCGGCGCGGTGGACGTCCTCCATATGCACGTTGGCGACGGAAGGCGCGACCTTGCAGACCACGGGAACGCCGCGCGAGAGCCGGTCGATATCGGCCATGGTGAAGGGGATTTCGGCCTCATGCGCGGCAGCCAGCAGATGCAGCACGGTGTTGGTCGAGCCGCCCATGGCGATGTCGAGCGTCATCGCGTTCTCGAATGCCCGGAAGCTCGCGACATTGCGCGGCAGCACCGAGGCGTCATCCTGCTCGTAATAGCGCTTGGCGATATCGACGATCAGGTGGCCGGCCTCGACGAAGAGGCGCTTGCGATCGGCATGCGTCGCCAGCACCGAGCCGTTGCCCGGCAGCGCCAGGCCCAGCGCCTCGGTCAGGCAGTTCATCGAATTGGCGGTGAACATGCCCGAGCAGGAGCCGCAGGTCGGGCAGGCCGAGCGCTCGATCACGTCGACTTCGGCATCCGAGAGCGAGCTGTCGGCGGCGGCGACCATCGCATCGACGAGATCGACCTTCTTGAGCACGCCCTCGGCGATGTATTTGCCGGCCTCCATCGGCCCGCCCGAGACGAAGACGGTCGGGATATTCAGGCGCAAGGACGCCATCAGCATGCCCGGCGTGATCTTGTCGCAGTTGGAAATGCAGACCATCGCGTCGGCGCAATGCGCATTGACCATGTATTCGACGCTGTCGGCGATGATCTCGCGCGAGGGCAGGCTGTAGAGCATGCCGTCATGGCCCATGGCGATGCCGTCATCTACCGCGATGGTGTTGAATTCCTTGGCGACGCCGCCGGCCTTCTCGATCTCGCGGGCCACGAGCTGGCCGAGATCCTTGAGGTGGACATGGCCGGGCACGAACTGCGTGAAGGAGTTCACCACCGCGATGATCGGCTTGCCGAAATCGCTGTCCTTCATGCCGGTGGCGCGCCAGAGACCGCGGGCGCCGGCCATGTTGCGGCCATGGGTGGTTGTGCGCGAGCGATAGGCGGGCATGAGCAGGGTCCGTTGACGGTTTTGGGAATGTGAAGGGGTCGTCAAACCGCTGACGACACTTAAGATGCGTTCCAGTGTATTTTCCCGCCGTCGGACGGGATCGTCAACGCCGTAGAAAGCGCTATCGTTATGCGCCGCGAGATGCCCGGCTTTGGAAACGCGCAGCCCACGATCATGTCCCAGACGCCCATTGCCGCCGAGCCTGCCGTCTCTTCAGTCGAGGCCCAGCCTTCGGAGCCCCATCACGTCGTCGTCGTGGGCGCAGGGTTTGCCGGCCTTCAGATCGTCCTTGGCTTGAAACGCGCCGGGGTCAGGATCACCCTGATCGACCAGCGCAACCACCACCTCTTCCAGCCGCTGCTATATCAGGTGGCGACCACGATCCTCGCCACCTCCGAGATCGCGTGGCCGATACGCCGGCTGTTTCGCGATCGGCCGGATGTGACGACGCTGCTGGGCCAGGTCACGGGCATCGACCCGCAGGCGCGGCTGGTCCAGCTCGAAGGCGGTGGCTCGATCGGCTACGACACGCTGGTGCTGGCGACTGGCGCCCGGCACTCCTATTTCGGCCGCGACGAATGGGAGGAGGTCGCGCCGGGCTTGAAGACGCTCGAGGACGCGACGACGATCCGCCGCCGCATCCTGCTGGCCTTCGAGCATGCGGAGCGCGAGACCGATCCCGCCAAGCGGCAGGCCCTGCTGACCTTCGCGGTCATCGGCGCGGGGCCCACCGGCGTGGAACTCGCCGGCATCATCGCCGAACTCGCCAAGCAGACCCTGTGGCGCGAATTCCGCAATATCGACACACGTCAGGCCCGCATCCTGCTGATCGAGGCCGGGTCGCGCGTGCTGGCCGCCTTTCCCGAGGAGCTGTCGGACTACGCCAGGCGCGCGCTCGAAAAGCTCGGCGTGGAACTGCTCCTGGGCACGCCGGTCTCGGAATGCACGACTGAGGGGCTGACGATCGGCACGCAATTCGTCGCTTGCCGTACCATCGTCTGGGCTGCCGGCGTGGCGGCATCGCCCGCCGCCGCATGGCTCGCCACCGAGGCCGACCGCGCCGGCCGTGTCATGGTCGATGAGCATCTCAATGTGCCCGGAAATCCCGACATCTTCGTCGTCGGCGACACCGCTTCGGTCAAGATGGCGGACGGCAAGCCCGTGCCTGGCGTAGCTCCTGCCGCCAAGCAACAGGGCGCCTATGTCGCCCGGGTGATCAAGGCCCGCCTCGGCGGCAAGGCCCGATTCGGCGACAAGCCCGCGCCGCCACCGTTCCGCTATCGCAATCAGGGCAACCTCGCCACCATCGGCAAGCGGGCCGCAGTGGTCGATTTCGGCTGGATGCGCCTGCGAGGCGCCATCGCATGGTGGGTCTGGGGCATTGCCCACATCTTCTTCCTGATCGGAACCCGCAGCCGCGCCGCCGTCGCCTGGAGCTGGCTCTGGAGCTACATCTCAGGCCAGCACAGCGCCCGCCTGATCACCCAGGGACGCAAGA
This sequence comes from Allobosea lathyri, assembly GCF_900108245.1. Classification (GTDB taxonomy): domain Bacteria; phylum Pseudomonadota; class Alphaproteobacteria; order Rhizobiales; family Beijerinckiaceae; genus Allobosea; species Allobosea lathyri. The sequence goes on along the minus strand of NZ_FNUY01000011.1, from coordinate 71,932 downwards.
CCGGCGACGGGCGAAAGGGCTGAGCGACAATGGCAAAGGGCCTGCGCAAGGGACTGACGAGCTATGGTGACGAGGGTTTCGCGCTGTTCCTGCGCAAGGCCTTCATCAAGGCGATGGGTTATTCCGACGATGCGCTGGATCGGCCGATCGTCGGCATCACCAACACCTGCAGCGACTACAACCCTTGCCACGGCAATGCCCCGGCCTTGATCGAGGCCGTCAAGCGCGGCGTCATGCTGTCTGGCGCCATGCCGATGGTGTTTCCCACCATCTCGATCCATGAAAGCTTCGCCCACCCGACCTCGATGTTCCTGCGCAACCTGATGGCGATGGACACCGAGGAGATGATCCGCGCCCAGCCGATGGACGCGATTGTCGTGATCGGCGGCTGCGACAAGACGCTGCCGGCGCAGATCATGGCGGCCGCCAGCGTCGACCTGCCCACGGTCGTGGTTCCCGTCGGGCCGATGGTCGTGGGCCATCACAAGGGCGAGGTGCTGGGCGCCTGCACGGATTGCCGGCGCTTGTGGAGTGCGCACCGCGCAGGCGAGATCGATGAGGCCGAGATCGAGACGGTCAACGGCCGCCTCGCGCCTTCGGTGGGCACCTGCATGGTGATGGGCACGGCCTCGACCATGGCCTGCATCACCGAAACGCTGGGCCTGTCGCTTCCGATGAGCGCGACGATTCCCGCGCCTCATGCCGAGCGCATCCGGCTGGCCGAGGCGAGCGGCGCGGCCGCTGCCCGCATGGCGGTCGATGGTGGCCCGCGCCCCAGCCAGTTGCTGACGCCGCGCGCCTTCCGCAATGCGACAGTGGTGATGCAGGCGATCGGCGGCTCGACCAACGGCATCATCCATCTCACCGCGATCGCCAACCGTACGCCGCATCGCTTCGATCTCGACATGCTCGACGAACTCGGCAGGCAAGTGCCGGTGCTCGTCGATCTCAAGCCGTCCGGCGCGCATTACATGGAGCATTTCCACCATGCCGGCGGCGTGCCCAGGCTACTGGCGCAGCTCGGCGATCTGATCGATCTCGATGCCGGCACCGTCACGGGGCGCACGCTGCGGGAGATCGTTGCCGAGGCCGAGGATGTGCCGGGGCAGGACGTGATCCGACCGCGCTCCGCGCCGATCAAGGCGGAAGGATCGATGGCGGTGCTCTACGGCAATCTCGCCCCGGGCGGGGCCATCATCAAGCAGGCGGCGGCCTCGGCCCGGTTGCTGCAGCATACCGGCCGCGCGGTCGTGTTCGATTCCGTCTCGGACATGGCAGCCCGCATCGACGATCCCGATCTCGACGTCGCCGCGGACGATGTCCTCGTCCTCCGCAATACCGGCCCGAAGGGGGCGCCGGGCATGCCCGAAGCCGGCTATCTGCCGATCCCCAAAAAGCTTGGTCGCCAGGGCGTCAAGGACATGGTGCGGATTTCCGACGCCCGCATGAGCGGCACGGCTTTCGGCACGATCGTGCTGCACATCACCCCGGAATCGGCGGTTGGCGGGCCGCTTGCGCTGGTCGAGAGCGGCGACATGATCCGCCTCGATCTCGCTGGCCGCCGCATCGACCTCCTGATCGACGACAGCGAATTCGCGCGCCGCCAATCCCTGCTGAAACCTTCGACCTCCGCGCCCATGCCCAGGCGCGGCTACGCCCGGCTGTTCCAGCAAACCGTGCTGCAAGCCGATGAAGGCTGCGATTTCGACTTCATGGTGCGCCCGCCCGATACGGACTGACCCAGCGCGCCCTGCGGCACAAAGCTTGCTAGGCCGAAAACATACAGTTTTTGGGGGTCCTATGCGCCGTTTTGTTCTGAAAGCCGCCTTCGCACTCGCCGTCCTGCCCGCCTTTCATCACGCCGCCGCCGCCCAAGGTACGCTGCGGATCGGCATGACCGCCTCCGACATCCCGCTGACCACGGGCCAGACCGACAATGGCGGCGAGGGCCAGCGTTTCATGGGCTATACGGTCTATGACGCGCTGATCAACTGGGACCTGTCGAGCGCGACCAAGCCCTCCGATCTCACGCCGGGGCTTGCTTTGAGCTGGGCGCTCGATCCCGCTGACCCCACCAAGACCAAATGGCTGTTCAAGCTGCGCCCGGATGTGAAATTCCATGACGGCTCGGCCTTCACCGCGGAATCCGTCGTCTGGAACCTCGACAAGCTCCTGAAGAACGACAGCCCTCAATTCGACCAGCGCCAGTCGGCGCAGGGGCGCTCACGCATTCCCGCTGTCGCCTCCTATCGCGCCGTCGATCTGCTGACGCTCGAGATCACGACGAAGTCGCCCGATGCGACGCTGCCCTATCAGATGGCGTGGATCCTGATGTCCTCGCAGGCCAATTGGGAGAAGCTCGGCAAGAGCTGGGAAGCCGTCGCCAAGACCCCGTCCGGCACCGGTCCCTGGAAGCTCACCGGCTTCGTGCCGCGCGAGCGCGCCGAACTCGTTCCCAATGCGGATTACTGGGACAAGGCGCGCGTTCCCAAGCTCGACAAGCTGATCCTGATCCCGCTGCCCGAGGCCAATGCCCGCGTCGCCGCGCTGCGCTCGGGGCAGGTCGACTGGATCGAGGCGCCGGCGCCCGATGCCGCGAAGTCGCTGACATCGGCCGGCTTCAAGATCGTCACCAACGCCTATCCGCATAACTGGACCTGGCATCTCTCGCGCGCCGAGGGCTCGCCCTGGAACGATATCCGCGTGCGCAAGGCCGCCAATCTCGCTGTCGACCGCGAGGGCATGAAGGAGCTGCTGGCGGGCATGATGATCCCGGCCGAAGGCTTCTACCCGCCCGGCCACCAATGGTTCGGCAAGCCGAGCTTCAAGCTGGAATACAAGCCCGACGAGGCCAGGAAGCTGCTGAAGGAGGCCGGTTACACGCCCGAGAAGCCTGTCGTCACCAAGGTCCTGATCTCGCCCTCCGGCTCGGGCCAGATGCAGCCGCTGCCGATGAACGAGGTCATCCAGCAGAACCTCGCCGAGGTCGGCATCAAGGTCGAGTTCGAGGTGGTCGAGTGGAACCAGCTCATCAACATCTGGCGCGCCGGCGCCAAGGATGCGAGCGCGCGCGGCGGCACGGCGATGAACTACACCTACTTCATCCAGGACCCCTTCACCGGGTTCATCCGTCATCTCCAGTGCAATCTGGCGCCGCCGGCCGGCACCAATTGGGGCCTCTATTGCGATCCCGAGATGGACAAGCTCTTCGACCAGGTCCGCACCACCTTCGATCCGAAGGAGCAGACCGCGATCCTGCAGAAAATCCACGAGAAATACGTCAACGAGGCGCTGTTCCTGATGGTCACGCATGACGTCAATCCGCGTGCCATGAGCGCCAAGGTGAAGGGCTTCGTGCAGGCCCAGAACTGGTTCCAGGACTTCTCGCCGATCACGATGGACAAGTGAGACCGCTGCCCTCGATGAAGAACTCCCGTCATTGCGAGCGTAGCGAAGCAATCCAGGGAGGCTCGCTCGACGGCTCCTGGATTGCTTCGCTTGCGCTCGCAATGACGGTGGTGTGCGCGCAGAAGGGCTGATCCATGCTGCGCTATGCCCTCCAGCGTCTGCTCTACGTGATGCCGGTGGCTTTCGGCGTCAGCATCGTCTGCTTCCTGCTGGTGCATCTGGCGCCGGGCGACCCGCTCACCGCGATCATGCCGATCGACGCCACGGCGGACCAGCAGGCCGAGATGCGCGCGGCTTATGGCTTCGACAGGCCCTTGCCGGTGCAATACGGCATCTGGCTCTGGAAGGTCTTCCACGGCGATCTCGGCAACTCGATCGCGTCGGGACGCCCTGTCGTCTCCGAGGTGGCGCGCGCGGTCGGGAATTCGCTGATCCTGGCTACGCTCGCCACGCTCATCGGCTTCGGCTTCGGCACCTTCTTCGGCTTCGTCGCCGGCTATTTTCGCGGCAGCGTTCTGGACCGGCTGGCTTCGCTGGTCTCGATCCTGGGCGTCAGCGTCCCGCATTACTGGCTGGGCATGGTGATGGTGATCGTCTTCTCGGCGATCCTCGGCTGGTTGCCATCGACGGGGGCGGGGCCTGGCGGCTCGACCGATTGGCGGCCCGATTTCGACCATCTGCGCTACATCATCCTGCCCGCGCTGACGATGTCGGCCATTCCCATGGGCATCATCTCGCGCACCGTGCGCGCGCTCGTCGCCGACATCCTCTCGCAGGATTTCGTGCAGGCCCTGCGGGCCAAGGGCATGGGTGAGTGGGACGTGTTCAAGCATGTCGTGCGCAATGCCGCCCCGACCGCGCTGGCGGTGATGGGCCTCCAGCTCGGCTATCTGCTCGGCGGCTCGATCCTGATCGAGACGGTGTTCGCCTGGCCCGGAACCGGCTTCCTGCTGAACACCGCGATCTTCCAGCGCGACCTGCCGCTGCTGCAGGGCACCATCCTCGTGCTCGCCTTCTTCTTCGTCGGCCTCAACCTGATCGTCGATGTCCTGCAATCGGCGCTCGATCCGCGCATCCAGCGAGGCTGACGGAAATGACCGCCATCGATGCAGGCTCGCTCGCCGTCGTCGTCCCCGTCAGGAGCGACGGCTATTGGACCAGCGTCGGCCGCCGCCTCATCCGCGATCCCGTCGCGATGGCCGCTCTCGCCGTCATCCTGATCATCGTGCTCGCCGCGATCTTCGCCCCCTATATCGCGCCTGCCGACCCGTTCCGGAGCTCGATCGTCCGGCGCCTGCGCCCCATCGGCACGCCCGGATACTGGCTCGGCTCGGACGAGCTCGGCCGCGACATGCTGAGCCGCCTGATCTATGGCGGGCGGCTCTCGCTGTTCATGGGCGTCACGCCGGTCATCCTCGCCTTTGTGGTCGGGTCGACCATCGGCATTTTCGCGGCCTATGTCGGCGGCTGGGTCAACACGGTGGTGATGCGCATCATCGACGTGTTCTTCGCCTTTCCCTCGGTGCTGCTCGCCATCGCGCTCTCGGGCGCGCTCGGCGCGGGCATCCTGAACTCCATCGTCTCGCTCACCGTGGTCTTCGTGCCGCAGATCGCGCGCATCGCCGAATCCGTGACGACCCAGACCCGCAACCGCGATTTCGTCGAGGCTGCCCGCATTTCCGGGGCGGGCACGTTGACGATCGTGCGGGTGCATGTGCTCGGCAACGTGCTCGGCCCGATCTTCGTCTACGCGACGAGCCTGATCAGCGTTTCGATGATCCTGTCCTCGGGCCTCTCCTTCCTTGGGCTCGGCGTGAAACCGCCCGAGCCGGAATGGGGGCTGATGCTGAACACGCTGCGCACGGCGATCTATTCGCAGCCGCTGATCGCGGCCCTGCCGGGCGCGATGATCTTCATCACCTCGATCTCCTTCAACCTGTTCTCGGACGGGTTGCGCACCGCCATGGAGGTGCGCCAGTGAGCGGGACCGCAGCAGAACTCGATCCGCGCGACCGCGGCGGCGCCGGCACGCCGCTTCTCGACGTGCGCGGGCTGGTCAAGCATTTCGGCGGAAAGGGCGGTTTCCTTGCCAAGAAGACCGGCGTGGTGCGGGCCGTCGACGGCGTCGATTTCTCCGTCGCCAAGGGCGAGACGCTCGGCATCGTCGGCGAATCCGGCTGCGGCAAATCGACGACGGCGCGGCTGGTGATGCAGATCATTGCGCCCGATGCCGGCGAGATCCTGTTCGACGGTGAGGCCGTGGGCTCGGCGGCGCTCGATCTCAAGGCTTTCCGCCGCCAGGTCCAGATGGTCTTTCAGGACAGCTACGCCTCGCTGAACCCGCGCCTGACGGTGGAGGATACGGTCGCCTTCGGCCCGCGCATCCATGGCGCCTCGGCAGCCTCCTCGATCGCGAAAGCCCACGATCTGCTCCACCGCGTCGGGCTGGAGCCACGCCGCTTTGCCGGGCGCTATCCCCACGAGATTTCCGGCGGCCAGCGCCAGCGCGTCAACATCGCCCGTGCGCTGTCGCTGGAGCCGCGCCTGCTGATCCTCGACGAGGCCGTCTCGGCGCTCGACAAATCCGTCGAGGCGCAGGTGCTGAACCTGCTGCTCGACCTGAAGCGCGATTTCGGCCTGACCTACATGTTCATCACCCACGACCTCAATGTCGTGCGCTTCATGTCCGACCGGATCATGGTGATGTATCTCGGCAAGGTCGCGGAGGTCGGCCCCTCCGATCCGATCTTCGAGAGGCCGGGGCACCCCTACACAGCCGCGCTGTTGTCCTCGATGCCGTCGATGGATCCCGACAACCTCACCCTGGAAGCGCCACTGACCGGCGATCCGCCAAACCCGATCGACCCGCCGAGCGGCTGTCGCTTCCACCCGCGCTGCAAGATGGTCTCGGCGATCTGCAGCCATGCCGAGCCGCCCCTGTCCGATGTCGGGGCCGAACATCTTGCCGCCTGCCATCTCGCCAACCCGAATTCGGGTCATCCGAGGCTCGCCGCAGTATGAGCAGCCCATCATCCTCAATCGTCGAGGCCAGAAACCTCACTGTCGATTTCGCGGCGGGGCGCGGCTCGTTGCGTGCCGTCTGCGGCGTCGACCTCTCGTTGAAGCCCGGCGAAACCGTCGCCCTGCTCGGCGAATCCGGCTCCGGCAAGAGCGTGACCCTGCGGGCGTTGATGCGGCTGCATCCGAACTCCGCCAAAATCGGTGGCGCGATCACGGTCGACGGTCAGGATGTGCTGGCCCTGTCACCGGCGCAATTGCGCGCCTATCGCGGGCGCATCGTCTCGATGATCTTCCAGGATCCGGGCCTCGCCTTCGATCCGGTCTACAGGATCGGCGATCAGATCGCCGAGACCGTCATGCGGCATGAGGGCTGTTCGCATGCGCAAGCACGCAAGCGCGGGCTCGAACTGTTCGAGCGCGTGCGCATTCCCTCGCCTGAGCGCCGGCTCGACAACTACCCGCACGAAATGTCGGGCGGCATGCGCCAGCGCGCCATGATCGCGCTCGCGCTCGCCTGCCGCCCGAAAGTGTTGCTGGCCGACGAGCCGACAACCGCGCTCGACGCCACCGTACAGATCCAGGTCCTGCTGCTGCTGCGCGAATTGCAGCGCGAATTCGGCCTCGCGATCGTCTTCGTCACCCACGACATCGGCGTCGCCGTCGAAATCGCCGATCGGATCGCGGTGATGTACGCCGGCCGCATCGTCGAGAGCGGTTCCTGCGCCTCGGTCATCCGCAACCCCTCGCATCCGTATACGCGCGGCCTGCTGGCGTCGCGGGCCCATGCCACCCTGGCCAAGGGCGAACGACTCTATGCCATTCCCGGCTCGCCGCCCGATCTTGCGGCCCCGCCGCCCGGCTGCGCCTTCGGCCCGCGCTGCGACAGGTTCATTGACGGTTGCGCGGCCGATGTGCCGGAAAACATCGCGATCGAGGCCGGTCACGAGGCACGCTGCTTCCGGCTGAGCGCGTTGGAGCACGGCAGCAACGCGGCATAGAACTCTGTTTCTTGATAGAGTTTGCCGTCCTGGCGCGAACCGCTGCGTCATCCTGGACAAGCGGCGAAGCCGCGCAGCTCCGGGATCCATCATAGAATTCGTCGACGTCCTAAGATGGATCCCGGCGCTCCGCTTCGCTGCGGCCAGGATGACGCGGCGGTTCCGGTTGAATCATCATGCTCTTGAAGCGTCAAAGCGGGTTTCTGAGCCGCGTCATCTGGTTTACCTTCATTCCAGAGTGAAATAACTTGGAAATGGAGGCGAAATGGCCAGACCCTCTGACGGCAGGAAAGATCAGGAGCTCATCAACATCCTGACGGCCAACGCCCGGATTCCCCTGGCGGAGATCGCCAAGACGCTCGGCGTATCCCGCGCGACCGTGCAGGGACGATTGACTCGCCTGGAAAGGGAAGGCGCGATCGTCGGCTATACGACAGTGCTCGGCAAGGATGATGCGCATAATACGGCGCTGTCGGCAATCATTCTGATCGAACTTGAGGTCAAGCAGCAGGGTAATGTTATCGCGTTGTTGCGTAAAAAATCAGAGATCATCCAGTGTTATACGCTGAATGGGCATTTTGATCTCTTCGTCAAAATAAAATGCGCCACATCTACGCATCTCGACGAGATCATCGACTGGATCGCCGAGATGGATGGCGTGCGTCGGACGACGTCCTCGATTCTTCTCGCGCGCAAGTTCGAAAGATGAGCAGGAATCGCGCAAAGCCGCCTTCGGAGATAGGCACCGCGCCGGATTTCTATGCATATTTGTCAGTTTTACTTCGAAATTACGCGTTAACCTACCAAAAGCACTAATACACCGCTTATGGCCGGCGATATGAATATTTATGTCGCGCTTATGCTCCGGGATAACAGAAAGGAACCAGGGAGCCGCCGGGATGATCGAGTGCAGCGAGAGACGGCGTGCTGTCGCCATGCTGCGCAAACCCGCGCGTCCTTGCATTGGCCAGGTGGCTGGCCGGTCGCCGCAGAGCACGACGCCCGACCCCTGTCTGGGCAATTGCCGCGAGGACCTACGCAAAGCGCCATTTACCTTCAGATCGGAGCGCAACGACGCCGCTTGTCGTCCTCAGGGGCGCCCGCCGGGACATCGGTCCCGCGCTTGCCGCCATAGGCTTTGCGCCGCACCGGGTGCGCCTGATCTAACCGCCTTCGCCAAACCTCCCCGCCTTCGCCAGATTGCCGGCCCGAGATCCGCCGGCCACGGCCTTCGCAGGGTCGCGATACGGCGGCCGCTCCTTTCCGCGCCGGCAGCTTCGGCTGGAGCCTCGCCCCTCAACGCCATCGGGCGGGGCAATCGCATGCCGCCGCCGCGTGACGCCTTCACAATCTACGGTCCAGGAGTACTGCAATGACCATCGAACACAAGCGTATCGCCGTCCTCGGCGCCGGCCAGATCGGGGCGATCATCGCCGGAATGCTGGCCGATCAGGGGCATCACGTTACCCTGGCCGACGCCTCGCAGGCGCAGCTGGCCCTCGCTGCCGGGCGCCACTTCGAAACCGAGATCGTCGATGCCTCCGATCTCGACCGGCTGCGCGTCTTCCTCGCGGACCGCGACATCGTCGTCAGCGCCTGCCCCTACTTCCTCAACAAGGGCATCGCGCGCATCGCGGTTGAAACCGGCACGCATTATTTCGATCTGACCGAGGATGTCGCGACGACCGCCTACATCAAGCAGATCGGTGCCGCCGCCAATGTGGCGCTGGTGCCGCAATGCGGCCTGGCGCCGGGCTTCATCTGCATTTTGGGCGCCGACATGGCGGCACGCTTCGATACGGTGAAGACGATCAAGATGCGGGTCGGTGCATTGCCGCTCTACCCGACCAACGCCTTGCGCTACAATGTCACCTGGTCGGTCGACGGCCTGATCAACGAATACTGCAATCCTTGCGAGATCGTCTTCGACGGCCAGCCCATTCTGGTGCCGGCGCTCGAAGGCATCGAGAGCGTCATGATCGACGGTGTCGCCTATGAGGCGTTCAACACCTCGGGCGGCCTTGGGACCCTGACCGAGACCCTGGCGGGGAAGGTGCGGGACATGAGCTACAAGACCTTGCGCTATCCCGGCCATGCCGAGATCATGAAGCTCCTGCTGCGCGGCCTCGAACTTGCAGACGACAAGGAGACCATGCGGCGCATTCTCAGCCGCTCGGCCCCCTTCACCCACAAGGACGTGGTCATCATCTTCGTCACCGGCATCGGCGAGAAGGCAGGCCGTCTTGAGGAGGACAGCATCGTGCTGCGCTATGACGGCAACGAGGCGCTGGGCGCCATCCAGCTGACGACGGCTGCCGGCTGCGTCGCCATGGTCGAGCTGTTCCTTGCCGGCAAGCTGCCCGCCAAGGGCTTCGTGCGTCAGGAAGATGCCGCGCTTGCCGATTTCCTCGCCACCAAGGCAGGCTCGCGCCTGACCAAGGAAAGCCGCGGCGCCGATGCGGCCCAGGCCGTTTATCTCCAGGACACTCGAAATGCCGCTTGATTGCTAAGGGCTTCCAATCGAGAAGGCAGGCGCGGCGTTTCACGCCATAAAAAATGACGAAGCACCGATAGAGGGGATTACCATGATATCGCGCAGAAACATTGCCACCGCCATCGGCGCCACCGCTGCCGGGCTTGCTGCTTCAGGCTTCGTCTCGTCCGCACAGGCCCAGACCGCCGCGCCGGGGACTGAGACCACCTTCGACCGCATCCGCCGCACCAAGAAGCTGCGGATCGGTGCGGTCGCGGGCGCCGCGCCCTATTACAACAAGGATATCGCCACCGGTAAGTGGGGCGGTTTCTACATCGACCTGTCGAAGGCGCTGGCCGACGAACTCGAGGTCGAGCTCGAGATCACCGAGACGACCTGGGGCAATTCCGTGCTCGACCTGCAATCGGGCAAGACCGACATCTTCTTCGGCCTGAACCCGACGCCCAAGCGCGCTCTGGTGATCGATTTCTCGGTGCCGGTCTTCAACAATGCCTTCACGATGATCACCAAGAAGGGCCTGGGCAAGAAGACCTGGGACGACTTCAACAACCCCGACGTCAAGATCACCGTCGATGCCGGCTCCTCGCAGGATCAGGTCGCGACGCGCCTGTGCCCGAAGGCGCAGATCCTGCGCTTCAAGGCCGTCGACGAGGCCGCCACGGCGGTGATGACCGGCCGCGCCGACGCGCAGTGCATCGTGATGATGCTGTCGCTGACGATGCTGAAGAAGAACCCCGCGCTCGGCGAGCTCGTCGTTCCCACCCCGGTCTTCGCCACCACCTCCAATGCCGGCTTCCGCCGCGAGGCCGACAAGACCTGGCGCGACTACGTCAACACCTGGCTCGAGTTCAACCGTGGACTGGGACTGATCCGCAGCGTCATCATCAAGAACATGGAATCGGTCGGCGTGACCGAGGCCGACATGCCGGCCGGCGTCCAGCTCTGAGGTTCGCGCCGGCGCCATCGGCAGACGCTGACGGCGCCGGCTGACGTTCCCCGGCAAGCCGCTTCGTCATCCCGGGCTTGACTCGGGATCCATCGGAGGGCCGACACTTTGACGAGTTTGGCTCTACGATGGATCCCGGATCTCCGCTTCGCTGCGTCCGGGATGACGGTGTGGTTCCCCGCAAAGCCGATGACGCGCCGTCGGGTCGTCGTGGCGTAGCCTTCGGGCATTTCGTGGACCTCGCCTCATGTATCAATGGGATTTCGCTTTCCTCTGGAGCTATCGCTGGCTGTTCCTGAACGGACTTGGGGTCACGGTCGGCTTCACCGTCGCCATCGTCGCGCTCGGTCTTGTCGTCGGCCTTGCCGGCGCGCTCGCCAAGCTGTCGAGCTTCGCCCCGCTGCGCTGGCTCTCTCTGGCCTATGTCGAGGTTTTCCGCTGCACGCCCGTACTGGTGCAGCTGGTCTGGTTCTACTATGCGCTGCCGATCCTGAGCGGCATCGAAATATCCGCGATCACGGCCTCCATGCTGGCCCTGTCGCTCTATGGCGGCTCGTTTTATGCCGAGATCATCCGGGGCGGCATCGTCTCGATCGACCCCGGCCAGACGGAAGCCGGCGCAGCGCTCGGCATGACGCCGTTCCAGACGATGCGGCGCATCATCCTGCCGCAGGCGCTGAAGCGCATGATCCCGCCGCTGATGAACCAGTCGATCATCCAGTTCAAGAACACTTCGCTGGTCTCGGTGCTGGCGGTGCCCGATCTGCTCTATCAGGGGCAGATCGCCGCCCATGACAGCTATCGCCCGCTCGAGGTCTATTCGGCCGTGGCGGTCGCCTATTTCGTGCTTCTCTTCCCGCTGACCATCATCGTGCGGCAGGGCGAGAAGAAGCTGTCCACCAGCGATTGAGGCCGGCGATGAACCCGCAACCCAAAATCGAGATCGCCGCGCTGCGCAAGCAGTTCGGACAGCTCGTGGTCCTCAAGGACATCAATCTGACGGTCGAGCAGGGCAGCGTCGTCGCGCTGATCGGCCCGTCCGGCTCCGGCAAGTCGACCCTGCTGCGTTGCATCAACCTGCTCGTCACGCCCAATGGCGGGAGCGTGCGGGTGGGAGGCGACAGTTTCGTCTTCGGCACCGGCGCGAAGCTGCCGGGCACGCGCGAGCTTGCCCGCTTCCGCGCCAATACCGGCATGGTCTTCCAGCACTTCAACCTGTTCCCGCATATGACGGCGCTCGGCAACGTCATGGAGGGGCCGGTCACGGTCCGCGGAAAGTCCAAGCGCGAGGCGCGCGAGCTCGCTTTGACGCTGCTGGCGAAGGTCGGCCTCTCCGACAAGGTCGACGAATACCCAAGCCGGCTCTCGGGCGGCCAGAAGCAGCGCGTCGCGATTGCCCGCGCGCTTGCCATGGAGCCCGACGTCATGCTGTTCGACGAGGCGACCTCGGCGCTCGACCCGGAGCTCGTCGGCGAGGTGCTGAGCGTCATGCAGAAGCTCGCCTCGGAGGGGATGACGATGGTGATCGTCACCCATGAGATCGCCTTCGCTCGCGAGGTCGCCGACCGCGTCATCTTCATGCGCGACGGTCTTGTCATCGAGGAAGGCCCCGCCCGTCAGGTGATAGACGCACCGCGCGAGGCGGCGACGCAAGCCTTCCTCAGCCACTTCCACAGGGGCGGGGCGGCGACGCCTCCGGCCGAAACGGCGCTCTGATGGCCAGCTTGCATCGCGTCTATCTGGTCACCGGTGCGGCCAGCGGAATCGGCCGCGCCACGGCTCGGCATCTTGCTGCGCCTGGCATCGGCCTCATGCTGCATACCCGCGCCAATCAGGCGGGGCTCGACGAGGTCGCGGCCTATGCGAGGGCGCAGGGCGCGGAGGTCGCGACCTGTCTTGGCGATCTCGCGGAGGAGGGGCTGGCGGCGCGCTGCGTGGCTCTTGCAACCGAGGCGTTCGGTCGTCTCGACGCGCTGATTCCGGTGGCCGGCGCTGCCTATCGCGGCGGCGCGATGGCGCTGTCGACAGCCGATTTTCGCCGGGTGCTGGATGAATCCGTCATCGCCTTCACCAGCCTCGTCCAGGCGGCGCGTCCCTGGCTGAAGGCGGGGCAGGATGCGCGCATCGTCGCGATATCCTCCTTCACCGCCCATGCCTTCCGCTCTGATCTCGATCCCTTCGCGGCGACCGGCGCCAGCCGCGCCGCGCTGGAGGCGCTTGTCAGGCTGATGTCACGCGAGCTCGCAGTCGATGGCATCACCGTCAACGCGGTCGCGCCCGGCCTGATCCGCAAGGATGAGGGCAGGGGCAGCAAGCTCGCGCCCGAGGCGATCGCCCGCACGGAGGCAATCATCCCGCTCGGGCGGCGTGGCCTGCCCGACGAGGTTGCCGCGGTCATCGCCTTCCTGGCTTCGCCGGCGGCATCCTACGTCACAGGCCAGATCTGGCACGTCAATGGAGGGCTCCTATGAGCCAGGTGGTCATGAACCAAGCCGTCATGAACCAGGCAGTCGTCGAGCGGATCAGGCTCTTCTTCATCGAGAGCCCGATCAAGATGGCGCGGCTGCAGGGCGTCGGCAACGTCAAGGGCACCGTCAAGCGCGTTCTCGTCGAGCTTACAGCCAGCGACGGCGTGGTCGGCTGGGGCGAAGCCGCGCCCTGGGAGGTCTTCACCGGCACTGCGGAGGGAGCGCTCGCCGCGATCGACGTCTATCTGCGGCCCGTCCTGATGGGGCGTCCGGTCAAGCGCATCCGCGAAACCATGGCCCTGCTCGACCGCGCGCTGGTCGGCCATGCCGAGGCCAAGGTCGCCATCGAGATGGCGCTGCTCGACATTGTCGGAAAGGCCGCGAACCTCTCGGTCGCCGACCTGCTCGGCGGCCGCGTCCGCGATACGATCCCGCTCTCCTTCTCGATCGCCGATCCCGATTTCGCCGCCGATCTCGACCGGATGCGCGCCATGGTCCCGGCCGGCAACGTGATCTACAAGGTCAAGACCGGCGTGAAGCCGCATAAGGAGGATCTCGCCCATTTGGAGGCGATGCGCTCCGAATTCGGCGATACGATCGATCTCAGGCTCGACTACAATCAGGCGCTCGAACCCTTCGGCGCCATCAAGATTCTGCGCGATGTCGACCAGTTCGCGCCGACCTTCATCGAGCAGCCGGTTCCCCGGCACAATCTCGATGCGATGGCTTCCTTCGTCGCGGCGCTCGATACGCCCATCCTGGCCGATGAAAGCTGTTTCGACGCCCGCGATCTCGTGGAGATCATCCGCCTGAAGGCGGCCAATGCGATCTCGGTCAAGCTGATGAAGGCCGGTGGCCTGCTGAAGGCGCAGGGCATCATGGCCATCGCCGACACGGCAGGCCTGCCCGGCTATGGCGGGACGCTGTGGGAGGGCGGCATCGGCCTTGCCGCCGGGACACAGCTGATCGCCGCGACGCCAGGCATTTCGCTGGGCTGCGAGTTCTACATGCCCCATCACGTCCTGACCGAGGATGTGCTGGAGGAGCGCGTCGCCAACCGCAACGGCCATGTCGTGGTGCCCGAGGGGCCGGGCCTCGGCATCCGCGTCACCGAGCAGTCCGTGCGGGCCAATGCGCGCGTGCTGGCGGAGCGCTGATCGCGCAGCCCCGAGCAGAAAGAAATATCGTCGATGTCACTGCATGTGGTGGTCGTCGGGGCGGGCATCGTCGGTGCCGCGACCGCGCTGGAATTGCTGAAGGACGGACATCGCGTCACCATCCTCGATCCCGGCCCGCCGGGTGGTTCGCAGGCGGCAAGCTTTGGCAATGCCGCCTGGCTCAGCCCGGCCTCGATCATCCCGATGTCGATGCCGGGATTGTGGAAGAAGGTGCCGGGCTATCTGCTCGACCCCGGAAGCCCGCTGACGATCCATTGGCGCATGCTGCCGCGCCTCGCGCCCTGGCTGATCCGCTTCCTGCTCGCTGGGGCAACCGTTGCGAAGGTCGAGCGGACGGCGCGCATCCTGTCCTCGCTGCTGCATGACGCGCCCGCGCGCCATGTCGCGCTGGCGGCCGAGATCGGCCAGCCCGATCTCATCCGGCGGGAGGGGCTACTCTACGCTTATCCGGATCGTTCGGATTTCGAGGCCGAAGCGCTGTCTTGGCGGCTGCGCCGCGACAATGGCGTGCGCTGGCTCGAACTCGATGCTGCCGAATTGGCCCGCCGCGAGCCGTCGTTGGCGCCGCGCTATGCGTTCGGCGTGCTCGTGCAGGAGGGCGGCCATTGCGTCGATCCCGGCGGCTATGTCGCCGCGCTTGTCGACCATGCAGTGAGCAGGGGCGCAGTGCTGACGCAGGCCAGCGCGACGGGTTTCGCGGTCAGCCAGGGCCGGTTGAGCGGCGTGCTCACGGATGCGGGCCGGATCGATTGCGACCGGGCCGTCGTCGCGGCCGGCATCCGCTCGAAGGCACTCGCGAAGCTCGCCGGCGATGCCGTGCCGCTCGAAAGCGAGCGCGGTTACCACGTCGTCATTGCCGACCCCGCTGCAGCGCCGACAACGCCGATCATGCCGAGCGACGGCAAGATGGGAAACACCCTGACCCGGCACGGCCTGCGCGCCGCCGGTCAGGTCGAACTGGCGAGCATGGATGCCCCGCCCGATTGGCGCCGCGCGGACATCCTGCTGCGACAAGCCCTCTCGACCTATCCGGGATCGGGTCCCGTGTCGGACGAGACGAAGATATCGCGCTGGATGGGGCACCGGCCCTCGACGCCGGACGGGCTGCCTGTGATCGCGCCGTCCTCGGCCTCGCCAGACATCGTCTACGCCTTCGGGCACGGCCATGTCGGACTGGCGACGGGACCATGCAGCGGTCGCCTCGCAGCCGATCTGGTCGGTGGCCTGAAGTCTGCGATCGATCTGACACCCTTCGCCGCGAAGCGCTTCTGAGCGACGGATCGCCCCGACTGCGCGGCAGCGCGCAGTCGGCACGATGTTCGCATGCGCCGGGCTCCGCGGTTTGCGGTAACGTGAACGCGAGATCGCCGGCCGCCGCCAATGCAGAGCATGACGCAGAGCATCAAAATCCTCATCGTCGATGCCAATCCGGTTCGCGCCGCGATCATCGAGGAAGGATTGCGCGAGGCCGGTTCGCACGAGATCGTCAGGGTCGGTGGCACAAATGGGCTCGTCGCGGCGATCGAATTGCATGATCCCGACGTCGTCGTCATCGACCTCGAAGACCCCAGCCGCGATGCGCTTGCCGACATGTTCCTGGTCAGCCGCCATGTCCGGCGGCCGATCACCATGTTCGTCGACCAGTCGGATTCGGCCTCGATCGAGGCCGCCGTGGAGGCCGGCGTCTCCGCCTATATCGTCGATGGCCTGAAGAAGGAGCGCATGCAGGCGATCCTGCAGACCTGCATCAGCCGCTTCAACGCCTTCCGCAAACTGCGCGAGGAACTCGACGAGGCCCGCTCGCAGTTGGAGGAGCGCAAGCTGATCGACCGCGCCAAGGGCATCGTCATGCGCATGAAGAACCTGCCCGAGGAGGAGGCCTACGCCCTGCTGCGGCGCACGGCCATGAACGAGAAGCGCAAGCTCGTCGACATCGCACGTTCCATCATCACAGCCGCCGAGGTGCTGAAATGACCCTGCACCTGCGTGTCGGCTTCATGCCGCTGGTCGACTGTGCGCTCGTCATCCTCGCCAAGGACGAGGGTTTCGCGGAAGCCGAAGGCCTCAATCTCGAACTCGTCCGCGAGGTCTCCTGGTCCAACCTGCGCGACAAGCTCAATGTCCGGCTGCTCGATGCCGCCCATATGCTGGGGCCTGCGGCGGTTGCAGCCACGCTGGGGATCGGCGGCGTCAAGGCGCCGATGGCGGTGCCGATCGCGCTCAATCTCGATGGCAGCGCGATCACCATATCCTTGCGCCGCTTCGAGGAGATGGCGCGGCTGGCCGATGGCGATATGGCCGATCCGGCGGTGTCGGCGCGGGCTCTTGCCGCCATGATCGCGCGCCGCAAGGCGTCGGGCTTGCCGCCGCTGACTTTTGCCGCCGTCTTCGGCTTCTCCAGCCACACCTATCTGCTCTGCGAGTGGATGGCCGAGGCCGGGTTGAAGCTCGGCGAGGATGTCCGCTTCGAGATCGTGCCGCCGCCGCAGACTGTCGAGGCCCTGACCAGCGGTCGGGTCGACGGTTTCTGCGCCGGTGCGCCCTGGAATGCGGCTGCCGTCGCGGCCGGGATCGGTGCGATGGTCCTGTGCGGTGTCGATCTGCGCCGCAATTGTCCCGACAAGGTCCTCGCCTGGCGCGCCGACGATGCGGAGCGTCGCGCCGCCGCGGTCTCGAAACTCAACGCTGCGATCCTGCGCGCGAGCGACTGGGCCTGCCGGCCCGAAAACCGCGACCGCCTCGCCATGCATCTCTCGAAGCCGGACCGCCTCGCTCTGCCCCAGGACATTCTCGAACCGGTGCTGCACGGGGAGCTGCGCCAGGGAGCCGGCCGGCCGCCCCGCCAGATCGAGCGCTTCATCCGGTTCGACCGCGAGGCCTTGCGGCCCGATCCCGATCACGCGCATTGGATTCTCGCAGGCATGGAGCAGGCGGGCCAGATCGTCCGCAGCCCGGAGATGACCGAGCAGGCCCGGGCGATTTTTCGTCCTGCCCTATTCGAAGGCAGCTGACGCCGCTGCTGTGTCGTTGCATGTTTTTTGCGCAACTGCAGTAGAATTGTGCGGCGCAACAAAGCCCGCCTTGCGACGGCTGACGGAATTGAGGCACGTCTAAGCTATTGCAATTCAAAGGACCGGCAGGGTTTCAGCCAGTTGGCACGGTCCTTGTAAGAAATTCCGTGACGCGGCCAAGGCTGCCCGCGCCCTTTTCAGATCGAGACGCACAGCAACGCCGCTGTCGAACGTGCCTTTCCGAGGTGCTTTCGCGCGGCGTTTTTCGTTCCGGCGCAGACGCATTTCACCCCAACGCGAGTCCACCCGAGAGGCGATCGATGACCGAGACAGTCGAGACCAAGGCGAGGAAGACCGCCACCAGCCGCCGCCAGCTCATCCAGCTGTCGGGCGCGGCGGCGCTGCTGAGCGCTGCCAGGCTGGCTCTGCCGTCAGGTGCCTTCGCGCAATCCGCCGGTCCCGAGGTCAAGGGCACGCGGCTCGGCTATATCGCGCTGACCGACGCCGCCCCGCTCGTCATCGCCAAGGAGAAAGGCCTCTTCGCCAAATACGGCCTGCCCGACATGGACATCGCCAAACAGGCCTCCTGGGGCGCGACGCGCGACAACATGGCGCTCGGCTTCAAGGCCAACGGCATCGATGGCGGTCACATCCTGCGGCCCAAGACGCATCTCTACTCCACCGGCAAGGTCATGCAGAACGGCCAGCCGCTGCCGATGTACACGCTGCTCAACCTGAACCAGGACGGCCAGGCGATCTCGGTCTCCAACGAATACAAGGACCTGAACGTCCAGAAGGACGCCTCACCGCTGAAGCAGGCCTTCGAGCGCAAGAAGGCAGCCGGCAAGGAGCTCACGGCCGCGATGACCTTTCCGGGCGGCACGCACGATCTCTGGATCCGCTACTGGCTCGCCGCTGGCGGCATCGACCCCGACAGCGACATCAAGGTCATCGTCGTGCCGCCGCCGCAGATGGTGGCGAATATGAAGGTCGGCACGATGGACTGCTTCTGCGTCGGCGAACCCTGGAACGAGCAGCTCGTCAACCAGAACATCGGCTACACCGCCCTGACCACCGGCGAACTCTGGTTCAAGCATCCCGAGAAGATCCTGGGCATGCGCGCCGATTTCGTCGACGCCAACCCCAGGGCGACGCAAGCCATCCTGATGGCGGTGATGGAAGCCCAGATGTGGGCCGACAAGATGGAGAACCGCCAGGAACTCTCCGAGATTGTCGGCAAGCGGCAATGGTTCAACGTCCCCGTCACCGACATCAACAAGCGCCTGCAGGGCGACATCAACTACGGCAATGGCCGCGAGGCCAAGGGCACCAACCTCTACATGAAGTTCTGGGGCGAGGGCGGCGAGGTCTCCCATCCCTTCAAGAGCCATGACAGCTGGTTCGTCACCGAGAACATCCGCTGGGGCAAGTTCGAGCCGACGATCGACATCAAGGCTCTCGTCGACAAGACCAACCGTGCCGATCTCTGGCGCGAGGCCGCAAGGACGCTGGGCGTCGCGGGCGCCCCGACCAGCGATTCACGCGGCGTCGAGACCTTCTTCGACGGCGCGAAATTCGATCCCGCCGCGCCGCTGGATTACCTGAAGGCGCTCAAGATCAAGCGGATCGCTTGAGGATGACACATCGCACCCTCAGCCCTCATCCTGAGGAGCGCTCCGCAGGAGTGCGTCTCGAAGGAGATTCCAGCGCGCTCTGGACCCTCCTTCGAGACGCCGCTGCGCGGCTCGTCGGGATGAGGGCTGAGGGTGTTTTTCGCTTCGCAATGTCGGCACTGCCCCCCACCTCAACCCTCCCCACCGCAAGCGGGGGGAGGGAGTAATGGCCGAGCCGCTGATCATCGTGGGCAAGGGCATGGCGGCGACGCGGCTGGTCGACGAACTCAGCCAGCGCGCGCTCGGCCGCTATTCCATCGCGGTGATCGGAGCGGAAGACCGGCTGGCCTATAACCGCGTGCTGCTATCGCCGCTGCTGGCGGGCGAAATCGCCGAGCTCGATATCGAGCTGAAGCCCGCCGCCTGGTGGAAGGCGCGCGGCGTCTCCACGCTCTATGGCCGCGCCGTCGCCGGCATCGACCGCGCCGCCAGGACCGTCACGCTGGAGGACGGCCTGAACCTGCCCTATGGCAAGCTCGTCCTCGCCACCGGCTCCAGGCCGCTGAAGCCGGCTTTTCCCGGCGGCGAACTGCCGGGCGTCGCGACCTTCCGCGACACCGCCGATGTCGGCATGATGCGGGCCTATGCGCAGCGCGGGGCGCGCATCGTCGTGATCGGCGGCGGCCTGCTCGGGCTCGAGGCGGCCTATGGCCTCGCGAAGGCCGGCGGCAACGTCACGCTGCTGCATCTGGTCGACCGGTTGATGGAGCGCCAGCTCGACGCGGAGGGCGCCGCCCTGCTCGCCTCGGCAATGGCCGCGCGCGGCATCGCTGTCAGGCTGAACAGCGCCACAAAGGGCTTCATCGGAAATGGCAAGGTCGAGGGTGTCCAGCTGGCCGACGGCACGATCATCCCGGCCGATCTCGTGGTCATCGCCATCGGCGTGCGACCCAACACTGACCTAGCCAAGGCGGCGGGTCTTGCCGTCGATCGCGGCATCGTCGTCGATGACGGTCTGGCCAGCGACGACGCGAACATCTTCGCTATAGGCGAATGCGCGCAGCATCGCGGCTGCGTCTACGGGCTGGTCGAGCCGGCCTATGAGCAGGCGCGGGTGCTGGCGATGCGGCTTGCCGGCCAGAAACATGCCGGACTAGACGCCGCCTATCCCGGCTCTCTGCTCGCCACCAATCTCAAGGTCAGTGGTGTCGGCGTCTTCTCGGCCGGCGAGTTCGAGGCCGGGGAGGGGGCCGAGATCGTCGTGCTCCGCGACCGCGCCGCCGGCATCTACCGCAAATTCGTGCTGCGTGAGGGCCGGCTCGCGGGCTGCGTGCTGGTCGGGGACACGCAAGGGGCGCTGTTCTATCTCGGTTTGATCCGCTCCGGCCAGGACATCACGGCGATCCGCGCCGACCTGCCTTTCGGCGAATCCTATTGCGCCGACGGGCGCATCGGGGAGGCGGCCTGACATGCGCGTCGACGACACGCTTCCCGGCCCCGGCATGGCGGACGCCGCGATCCGCACGACCTGCCCCTATTGCGGCGTTGGCTGCGGCGTGCTCGCGACGCCAGACGGCAAGGGTGGGGCGCTGATCGCCGGCGATCCGGCTCATCCGGCTAATCGTGGCCGGCTCTGCTCGAAGGGCTCGGCGCTCGGCGAGACGCTGGGGCTGGGCAGCCGCGTGCTCCACCCGCTGATGCGCAATGAGGCCGGCGGTTATGACCGCGTGTCCTGGGATATCGCGCTCGACGCCGTCGCGGACGGGTTGAAGGCCATCATCGCTCGTGAAGGCCCCGAGGCCGTCGCCTTCTACCTCTCCGGCCAGCTTCTCACCGAGGATTACTACGTCGCCAACAAGCTGATGAAGGGTTTCATCGGCTCGCCCCATGTCGACACGAATTCGCGGCTCTGCATGTCCTCGACCGTCGCCGGCCACAAGCGCGTCTTCGGCTCCGATACCGTGCCCGGCAATTACGAGGACCTCGACTGCGCCGATCTGATCGTGCTGGTCGGCTCCAACACCGCCTGGTGCCATCCGGTCCTGTTCCGGCGCATCCAGCAGAACCGCAACGAACGTGGCGCGAGAGTCGTGGTCATCGATCCCCGCGTGACCGCCACAGCCGAGGATTGCGACCTCGTGCTGCCGCTCAAGCCGGGCTCTGACAGCGTGCTCTTCGCCGGCCTGCTCGTGCACCTCACCGAGGCCGGCCTGATCGACCAGACCTATCTCGAACGCCATACCAGCGGCTTCGATGCGACACTGGAGAATGCGCGCGCGATTGCGCCCGATCTCGCGTCGATCGCGCTTCGCACGGGGCTGAACGCTAACGACATCGCAGCCTTCTATGCGCTCTGGGCCGGCACGCCGGCCGTGGTCACGGCCTGGAGCCAGGGCGTCAACCAGTCGGCGCAAGGGACCGACAAGGTCGCCGCGATCCTGCATTGCCACCTCGCCACCGGCCGCATCGGCCGGCCCGGGGGCGGTCCGTTCTCGCTGACCGGACAGCCCAACGCCATGGGCGGGCGCGAGGTCGGCGGGCTCGCCAACATGCTCGCGGCCCATATGGGCTACACGCCCGTCGAGATCGACCGCGTCCGCCGCTTCTGGAACGCGCCGAACATGGCCCGCAGCGAAGGCCTCAAGGCCGTCCAGATGCTCGATGCCGTCGCCGAAAAGCGCATTCGGGCGCTTTGGGTGATGGCGACCAACCCCGCCGTCTCACTTCCAGATGCCGACAAGGTGAGCGCTGCCTTGAACGGGCTCGATCTCTTCATCGTATCCGAAAACGTGCTCTCCAACGACACGCTCGCAGCCAAGCCGCATATCATCCTGCCCGCCGCCGCCTGGGGCGAAAAGGATGGCACGGTCACCAATTCCGAACGCCGCATCTCGCGCCAGCGTGGCTTCCTGCCCCTGCCGGGCGAGGTGAAGCCGGATTGGTGGATCATCTGCGAGGTGGCCAGGCGGCTGGGCTTCGGCGCGGCCTTCGGCTTCCGGAATGGGTCGGAGATCTATGCGGAACATGCCGCGCTGTCCGCCTTCGAGAACGAGGGCAGCCGCGATTTCGATATCGGCGCGCATGCGGGCCTGTCCAAGCACGCCTATGATCGGTTGAAACCCGTGCAGTGGCCGGTTCCCATCGGCCAGCCACAGGGCACAGAACGTCTCTTCGCCGATGGCGGCTTCTTCACGCCAGATCGCCGCGCCAAGCTTTCGACGCTCGCGATCCCGGAACTGGCGGCTGCGCGCAGCGACGCCTTTCCGCTGCTCCTGAACACCGGCCGCGTCCGCGACCACTGGCACACGATGACGCGCACGGGCCTGAGCCCGCGCCTGTCCGCCCATATCGGCGAGCCCTGCATCTTCGTTCATCCGGCCGACGCCGCCCGCTTCGGCCTCGCCGAGGGCGGCTTCGCCCGCATCGCCAATGCGCATGGCGCGGTCATCCTCAAGGTTTCGCTCGATCCCGGCGCGCAACCGGGCTCGCTCTTCGCGCCGATCCACTGGTCGGGCGAGACGGCCTCGCATGCCCGCATTGGCGCCGCCGTCCAGCCTGCCTGCGACCCCTATTCCGGCCAGCCCGAGCTCAAGGCGACGCCATCATCGATCGCGCCGGTCGCTTACGCCTCGCAGGGCTTCGTGCTTTCGCGGGGGACCTTTGCTCTGCCGGCGGGCAGCTGGTGGGCGAAGCTCGCCGTCGAAGGCGGCGAGGGCCGGCTCTTTGCAACCGACGCCACGCTCGACGACCTGATGGCCGCCGTTCGGGATGCCTTTGGCACGGCCGATCTGATCGAGATGATCGACCGCGACAGCGGCGTCTATCGCTGCGCCGTGACGCAGGGCGGCCGGCTCACTGCGGCCCTCTTCGTCGGCCCAGCCGGGCGCGCGCCGCTCTGGGATACGGTCAAGCTCGCCTTCGCCGATCCGCAGTCCGTGCCGGAAAACCGGCTCGCCCTGCTTGCAGGCCGCAGGCTCGACGGCGCCGCCGATCCCGGACCGACCGTCTGCGCCTGCTTCGGTGTCGGGCTGAACGCGATCCGCGCGGCTTTCACTGGTGGTGGCACGGTGACGCCCGAGGATATCGGCCGCCAGCTCAAGGCCGGCACGAATTGCGGCTCCTGCCTGCCGGAAATCCGGCGCATCGGCGCATCGGCGCGCGAGACGGTGGCGGCATGAACGGTGGCGGCATGAATGGTGGCGGGATGACGGGCGCAACGGAACAGCTCAATCAGGGGAGTATCGGGATGGGTCAGGCTGTCTTGAAGAGCGCGACATCGGGCGCGAAGATCGTCGCCCTGCCGGGCGCGAAGGCGGAGGTGGTGACGCTTCCGGGTGTCGCGACCAAGCGGCTCGCCGACCGGCTCGGCCCCTGGCTGCGCACCGCGCTCGTCAATCTCGTGCCGCCGCTGATCACGGTGGCGCTGATCCTGCTCGTCTGGCAGCTGGCCGCGCACGGTCCGCAATCGGCTCTGCCGACGCCGACCAGGATCTGGGCCGAGGCTCGCGATCTGATCACCGAACCGTTCTTCTGGAACGGCTCACAGGATATCGGGCTGGGCTGGCGCATCCTCGTCTCGCTCCAGCGCGTCGCCATCGGCTTCAGCCTTGCAGCCGTCGTCGGCGTGCTCCTGGGCGCGCTCGTTGGCCAGTCGGTCTGGGCGATGCGGGGCTTGGATCCGGTATTTCAGGTGCTGCGCACCGTGCCGCCGCTCGCCTGGCTGCCGCTTTCGCTGGCCGCCTTCCGCGACAGCCAGCCCTCGGCGATCTTCGTGATCTTCATCACAGCGATCTGGCCGGTGATCATCAACACGGCGGTCGGCATCCGCAATATCCCGCAGGACTATCGCAACGTCGCGCAGGTGCTGCGGCTGAACCAGATCGAGTTCTTCTTCAAGATCATGGTGCCCTCGGCCGCGCCTTATATTTTCACCGGCCTGCGCATCGGCGTCGGCCTGTCCTGGCTTGCGATCGTGGCAGCCGAGATGCTCACCGGCGGCGTCGGCATCGGCTTCTTCATCTGGGATGCGTGGAACTCCTCGCGCCTGTCCGACATCATCGTGGCGCTCGTCTATATCGGCGTCGTCGGCTTCATCCTCGACCGCCTTGTCGCCTTTGTCGGCACCATCGTCACCCGCGGCACCCTGACCAATTGAGGAGGATGCGATGAGCTATCTCAAGATCGATCACGTCGACAAAACCTTCCAGCGCGGCGGGGCAACGACCGAAGTCCTGAAGGACATCAACCTCGTCATCGACAAGGGCGAATATGTCTCGGTCATCGGCCATTCCGGCTGCGGCAAGTCCACTTTGCTCAACATCATCGCCGGCCTTACGCCGGTGAGCGCGGGCGCTGTGCTGCTCGAGAACAAGGAGGTCGCGGAGCCCGGCCCGGAGCGCGCTGTGGTATTCCAGAACCACTCCCTGCTGCCTTGGCTCAGCGTCTACGACAATGTCAGTCTGGCCGTGAACAAGGTGTTCGGGGGCAAGAAGACCCGGGCCGAGCGGCATGACTGGATCATGCACAATCTCGACCTCGTCCAGATGGCCCACGCCCGGGACAAGCGTCCGGCCGAAATCTCCGGCGGCATGAAGCAGCGCGTCGGCATCGCGCGCGGCCTCTCGATGGAGCCGAAGATCCTCTTGCTCGATGAGCCTTTCGGCGCGCTCGACGCGCTGACCCGCGCGCATCTGCAGGATTCGATCATGCAGATCCACGCGACGCTGGGAAACACCATGATCATGATCACCCATGACGTCGATGAGGCCGTGCTGTTGTCGGACCGGATCGTGATGATGACGAACGGACCCTCGGCTCGCATCGGCGAGGTCCTGGACATCAGGCTGGAGCGCCCGCGCAAGAGGCTCGATCTGGTCTCCGACCGCACCTACATCGCCGCCCGCGAGGCGGTGCTGAAATTCCTCTACGAGCGCCACCGCTTCGTCGAGGCGGCGTGATGATAGGTTCGATGAAGTGCAAAGCGCAGGGTGACCCCTTCTCCCCTCGGGGGAGAAGGTGGCCCGGCGAAGCCGGGCCGGATGAGGGAAGGAACCGCGACGAGGCAAGACTTCCCTCATCCGTCAGCGCTTCGCGCTGCCACCTTCTCCCCCGGGGGGAGAAGGGAGGGCGGCTGCCATGAGCGAAGACTTCAACCCTGATCAGAAGCGCTATCTCGAAGGCTTCATGAGCGGCATGCAGTCCGCGCGCGCCGCGCGTGGTCTCGGCCCGCTCGGCGGTGCTCCGGGCAGCGGCAAGGCCGCACCGTCGGGACCCGACAAGGAGCATACGGAAGCGCAGGGACGCACCATCGCCGCGGGCGGCAAACTCGTCGACCAGGAAAAGTGGAAGGCGGCCGAGCACCCTTTCGACGCCTATGCGCGCTTCAAGGACCAGGCGAATGCCGGCATCTATCCCAAGCCCGAGGATAATTTCCGCTGGCGCTATCACGGCCTGTTCTATGTCGCGCCGGCCCAGAACAGCTACATGTGCCGGCTGCGCATCCCCAACGGCATCCTGAAGGCCTGGCAGTTCGAGGGCGTGGCCGATCTCGCAGAGAAGCTCTGCGGCCCCTATGCCCATGTCACCACCCGCGCCAACCTGCAGGTCCGCGAGATATCGGCCGAAAACGCGCCGCTGCTGCTGGAGGGGCTCGCCGATCTCGGGCTCACCGCCAAGGGCTCGGGCGCCGACAATATCCGCAACGTCACGGGCTCGGCCACGGCGGGAATCGACCCGCTCGAACTGCTGGATACGCGGCCCCATGCCCGCGCCTGGCATCATCACATCCTGAACGACCGCTCGCTTTACGGCCTGCCGCGCAAGTTCAACGTCGCCTTCGACGGCGCGGGCTCGATCGCGACGCTGGAAGACACCAACGATATCGGCTTCCAGGCGATCGAGATCGGGGAGGGCGCCGCCTTCGACGGCCAGCCGGTCGCGCCCGGCATCTGGTATCGCCTCGCGCTGGGCGGCATCACCGGCCATCACGACCTCGCCCGCGACACCGGCGTCATCGTCGCGCCGTCCGACGCCGTCGCAGTGGCCGATGCCATCGTGCGCGTCTTCATCGCCAATGGCGACCGCACCAACCGCGCCAGATCGCGGCTTAAATACGTGCTCGACGCCTGGGGCTTCGACAAATTCCTCGACGCCGTCGAGGACAAGCTCGGTCGCAAGTTGATCCGCATCGATGCGGCCTTCGCGAAGCCGCGCCCGGTCTATGACCGCCTCGCCCATATCGGCGTGCACGAGCAGGTGCAAAGCGGCCTGAACTGGATCGGCGTGGCTCTGCCGGTCGGCAAGCTCACCGTCGCCCAGATGCGCACCATCGCCGCGATCGCCAATACCTGCGGCGATGGCGATATCCGCCTCACCGTCTGGCAGAACCTGCTGATCTCCGGTGTGCCCGACGCCAGGGTCGAGGACGCGCTGGCGAACCTCCAGGCCATCGGCCTCTCCGCCGAAACCTCGATCCTGCGCGCCGGGCTGATCGCCTGCACCGGCGCCACGGGGTGTAAATTCGCGGCAGCCCACACCAAGGAGGATGCGCTCGCCATCGCCGCCCATTGCGAGCCGCGCATCACGCTCGACACGCCCGTCAACATCCACCTGACCGGCTGCCACCACTCCTGCGCCCAGCACTATATCGGGGATATCGGCCTGATCGGCGCGAAGGTTCCGGTCAACGAGGATGGTGACACCGTGCCCGGCTACGATCTGCTCGTCGGCGGCGGCTATGGCGTCGATGGCGGCATGGCCAGGCCCTTCCGCGAGAAGGTCAGGGCGGAGGACGCACCGGCGCTGGTCGAGGCTGTGCTGCGCACATGGGCTGCACATCGCGCCACGCCGGATGAAAGCTTCGTGGCCTTCGCCCGTCGCCATGAGATCGCGGCGTTGCAGGCGCTGGTCGCCGAGACAGGAGGGGCGGCGTGAGCGCAGATCTCTCGATTGAGCATCATGGTTGCGGCAGGCCGCATTCCCTCCCCCCGCTTGCGGTGGGGAGGGCTAGGGTGGGGGGCCGGAAAGCCAGAGCTCTGTCCTTGACACCCGAGCCGAGCGGCACTGCCCCCCACCCCAACCCTCCCCACCGCAAGCGGGGGGAGGGGGCGGCAAGCGTCGCGGCCCGCTGTTTCGGAAAGGATGTGGCATGACCGTCCAAACCCCATCCCCCATCGTCCAGGTCCTGCCGGAAACCGCCCCCTTCAGCGAAGCGCAGCGCTCCTGGCTCAACGGCTTCTTTGCCGGCCTGCTCTCGCTCGACAATGCCGGCGTCACCGCCCTCTCGCCCTCCGAAAATGCGGCGGTGATGGGCGCGGCCGATGACGGCGCACCCTGGCACGATCCGGCGATGGAGCTGCCCGAGCGCATGAAGCTCGCCGAGGGCAAGCC
The DNA here is from genome assembly GCF_900108245.1 of Allobosea lathyri. Classification (GTDB taxonomy): domain Bacteria; phylum Pseudomonadota; class Alphaproteobacteria; order Rhizobiales; family Beijerinckiaceae; genus Allobosea; species Allobosea lathyri. The sequence goes on along the minus strand of NZ_FNUY01000011.1, from coordinate 44,407 downwards.
GCTGCCGCGCAAGCTCTTCGCCGCGATGGCGCAGCAGGATTGCGGCCAGTGCGGCTATGTCTGCGAGACCTATTCGGCCGCGATCGCCGAGGGCAAGGAACCGCGCCTGAACCTCTGTGCGCCCGGCGGCAAGGACACGCTGCGGATGCTGAAGGTGCTGGTGGAGGAGGGAGGCTCAGTGCCCGCCGCCCCGGCCGAAAGTGTTCCGGCCGCCCCGACCGGACCCATCGGCCGCTCGCGCGAAAATCCGGCGCTCGCCACCTTCCTCTCGCGTCGCAAGCTCAATGGCGAGGGCTCCGAGAAGGAAACCTGGCATGTCGAGTTCGATCTTTCGGAGTGTGGGCTCGATTATATCGTCGGCGACGCCTTCGGCATCGTCGCACAGAACGATCCGCGTCTCGCCGATGCGGTGATCGCCCTGCTCGGCGCCCGGCCCGATGCGATGATCAACGGCAAGACCCTGCGCGATATTCTGATAGGCGACGTCGCGCTCGGGCCGGCGCCCGACGCGCTGTTCCAGTTGATCTCCTACGTCACTGGTGCCGAAACCCGCGCTAAGGCCAAGCGGCTGGCAGCTGGCGAAGATCCCGATGGCGATCTCGACCGGCTCGATGTTCTCGGCACACTGCACAAGTTCGGCAGCGCGCGGCTTTCGCCCGAGGCCTTCGTCGAGGCGCTCGATCCGCTGCAGCCGCGCCTCTATTCGATCTCGTCCTCGCATAACGCGATCCCCGGCCGCATCTCGCTGACGGTGGACACGGTGCGTTACAAGATAGGCACGCGCCCGCGCTGGGGCGTGGCCTCGACCTATCTGGCCGAGCGTGTCCAGCCCGGCGAGAAGGTGCCGGTCTATGTCCAGCGCGCCCATGGCTTCGGCCTGCCGGCAAACCCCGAGACGCCGGTCATCATGTGCGGGCCGGGCACCGGCATCGCGCCGTTCCGGGCTTTCCTGCATGATCGCAAGGCGACGAAGGCGTCGGGCAGGAACTGGCTGTTCTTCGGCCATCAGCGCCGCGCCAGCGATTTCTTCTACGAGGACGAACTGAACGCCATGAAGCAGGAGCGCATCCTCACCGGCCTGACACTGGCCTGGTCGCGCGATGGCAAGGACAAGATCTATGTCCAGGACCGCATGCGCGAGCGCGGTGCCGAACTCTTCGCCTGGCTGGAGGAGGGCGCGCATTTCTATGTCTGCGGCGATGCCAAGCGCATGGCCAAGGATGTCGAGCGCGCCATGGTCGATGTCGTCGCCGAGCACGGCAAACGTTCAGTCGACGAGGCTGTCACCTATGTCGCAAACCTCAAAAAGGCCGGGCGCTATCAGGCCGATGTCTACTGACTGCCGACCAATTTGATTTGAGGAGGTCGGGAAACACCGCGTCATCCCGGACAAGCGGGGAAGCCGCGCAGATCCGGGACCCATCGGAGGGCTCCGAGCCTTACGATGGATCCCGGGTCGACCTGCGGTCGCCCGGGATGATGGTGTGGTTCCGAGTGTGATCACAAGCGGTCGAACGCGAGACGACGCTGGGTGGCCTACAGGCGGCTCAGCCATACTCCCTGCCGTCTGCCACGTTGAGCGCCATTTGTCGTCCCTTGACGGCATTCGGCCAGCCCCGCGCGGCAGCGCCTTGACAGATCAGGCGCGGCCATCGGACCTTCCCCGCTATAAAAAATTGGGGAGGCTTCCGGATTATGCGCCTGTTCGCTGCGTCGCTTGCCACCGAAACCAACACCTTCTCGCCGATACCGACATCCCGCGCGAATTTCGAAGCTTCCGCCTATTTCCCGGCCGGGCAGCACCCCGACCGCGCGACGCACACCACGGCTCCGCTCTATGTGGCGCGGCAGCGTGCTCAGCGTGACGGGTTCACGCTCGTCGAAGGCTCCTGCTTCTGGGCCGAGCCGTCAGGGACCTGCGCCAAGGCCGATTATGAGGAGATGCGCGACGAAATCCTCGCGCAGTTGAAGGCGGTGCTGCCGGTCGACGGTGTGCTGCTCGGCCTCCACGGCGCGATGGTCGCCCATGGCTATGACGATTGCGAGGGCGACATCCTCGAACATGTCCGCGCGCTCGTCGGGCCGAAAGTGCCGATCGGCGTCGAGCTCGATCCGCATTGCCACCTCACCGAGAAACGCGTGCGTCTGGCTGACGCGATCATCCTCTACAAGGAATATCCGCACACCGATTTCGTCGAGCGCGCCGAGGAACTGGTCGACATCATCTTGGCGACCGTGCGCGGCGAAATCCGGCCGGTGATGTCGCTCTACGATTGCCGGATGATCGAGCTGGTGCCGACCACGCGCGAGCCCGGCCGCGCCTTCGTCGACAGGATGAGCGCGCTCGAAGGCAAGGACGGCGTGCTCTCGGTCTCGCTCGCCCATGGCTTCCAGCAGGGCGATGTGCCGGAGATCGGCACGCGCGTACTGGTGGTCACCGACAATGCCAAGGCCAAAGGAGATGCGCTGGCGACAGCGCTCGGCGAGGAGTTCCGTTCGCTGAAAGGCCAGTTCGCGCCGCCGGTCGTGCCGCTTGACGAGGCGCTGGACAGGGCGCTGGGCAGCACCGCCAACGGACCGAGCGTGATCGCTGATTCAACCGACAATGCCGGTGGCGGCGCGGCCTCCGACAACACCAACATCATCCACCGCATGCGCGAGCGCGGTATCACCGATGCGGCCATCGGCCCGGTCTGGGACCCGGTCGCCGTCGCGTTCTGCCTGACGGCGGGCGTCGGCGCGACCATTCCGCTGCGCTTTGGCGGCAAGGCGGCCTCCACATCGGGCGCGCCTGTCGACGGCGATGTCACCGTGCTCGGCGCCATCCGCGGGGGCACGCAGAGCTTCGGCACGGCAAAAGTGCCGATCGGCGACGCCGTCGGCATCCGCATCGACGGCATCGACGTGGCGCTGCTCTCGCATCGCACGCAGGCGCTGGGGCTCGAGATTTTCACCAGCGTCGGCATCGACCCGACGCAGAAGCGCATCGTCAGTGTCAAGTCGACCAACCATTTCCACGCGGCCTACGGGCCGATCGCCAGCGCGGTGATCTACACCGATGGCGGCGGCCCCTCGCATCTCGACGTGCGCAAATATCCCTATCGCAAGATCGACCGGCCGCTCTGGCCGCATGACCCGCTGCCGCCCGGCCGCATCGTGGTCTGATTTGGAGCTTGCGAAGGAGGTTCGCACCGTGAGTTAATGCCCTTGACCGGCCAGACGGGGCGAATGCCCGCAGGCCGCGAATATCCGTGCATGACTATCCTGGGGAGGAGAACGACATGACGACCACACGCCGCAGATTTGTTCAGGGCGGTATCGCCGCCAGTGCGCTGACCGCCGCTCCGGCCAGCGTCCGGGCGCAAACGACGCCGACAGCTGCCCGCACCATCCGCGCCGTGCTGCATGGCGATCTGCGCGTCTTCGATCCGGTCTGGACGACCGCGAACATGACCTCCTACCACGCGGCCATGGTCTACGACACGCTGTTCGGCGTGGACGACAAATTCGAGCCCAAGCCGCAGATGGTCTCGAAATGGTCGCTCTCGGACGACCGCAAGACCTATAATTTCGAACTGCGCGACGGCCTGCGCTTCACCGACGGCACGCCCGTCACGGCCAGGGATTGCGTCGCCTCGATCCGGCGCTGGGGCGCGCGCGACGGTGGCGGCCAGCACATGATGGCCCGCCTCGCCGACACGCCGATCAAGGACGACAAGACCTTCCAGATCGTGATGAAGGAGCCCTACAGCCTCGCGGTCGAATGGCTGGCCAAGGCTGCGACCAATGCCTGCTACATCATGCGCGAGAAGGAAGCGCAGACCGACCCCAACCAGCAGATCACCACGATCCTCGGCTCGGGGCCCTTCACCTTCAACCAGGACGCCGTCGTCCAGGGCCAGCGCTACGTCTATGACCGCAACGCGAATTACGTGCCGCGCTCGGAGCCGGCCGTCTTCACCTCCGGTGGCAAGGTCGTGAATGTCGACCGCGTGATCTACGAGAACATCGCCGATGAGGCGACGGCCATCGCCGCGATCCGCGCCGGCGAGATCGACATGATCGAATACCCCAATGTCGACCTGCTCGACACGCTCTCGGGCGAGAAGGCGATCAAGCTGGAGGTGCTGAACAAGCAGGGCCAGCTCGGCTGGGCGCGCGTCAACTGGCTCCATCCGCCGTTCAACAACGTCAAGGCCCGCCAGGCGATGCTGCATCTCATCCACCATACCGAGGTGATGAAGGCGACCTTCGGCGACGAGAAGTACTTCCGCGGCTGCTCCTCGCTGTTCGGCATGGGCACGCCGATGGAGAACGACGCCAATATCGACTGGTTCAAGGGCGGCCAGAACATCGAGAAGGCCAAGCAGCTGGTCAAGGAATCCGGCTATGACGGCCGGCCCGTGGTCGTGCTGCATGCGACCAACATCGCCTATATGAACAATGCCGCGACCCTGATCGCGCAATGGATGCGACAGGCCGGCTTCAACGTTTCGCTGCAGGCCTCCGACTGGGGGGCGGTCATCACCCGCCGCGCCGTGAAGGCGCCGCCCGATCAGGGCGGCTGGAACGTCTTCTTCACCTCGGGCTCGGTCAACGCCTTCGGCAACCCGGTCGCGCTCAGCGGCCATGCCGCCAATGGCGAGAAGGGCTGGTTTGGCTGGCCCACCGACGAGAAGCACGAGGCCTTCCGCGACAAATGGGCGGCTGCCGCCAACGACGCCGAGCGCAAGCAGATCGCGCGCGACATGCAGCAGAACGCCTGGGATTTCGTGCCGCACATGTATTACGGCCAGTGGTTCCAGCCTGCGGCGCTGCGCAATCTCACCGGGCTCATCGGCATGCCAGAGCTGATCCCGTTCTGGAACGTCAAGAAGGGCTAGGCGCCCTGTCATGTCGACTGGATGGAGAGCCGTCATCCTGGACAAGCCGCGCAAGCGGGCAGCTCCGGGATCCATCGTAAGGCACACTGTTCCTCGATGGATCCCGGGACGACCTGCGGTCGCCCAGGATGACGTTAATGTCCATGCAAGGCACCGCACGCGTTGGTTGGGAGCGTTGTCATCCCGGACAAGCCGCGAAGCGGCGCCGATCCGGGATCCATTCCGGAAGCTCTGTCGGAAGCGCTCCGGAATGGATCCCGGGTCTCCGCTACGCTGCGCCCGGGATGACCAATCGAGATCAACCTGAACGCGAAATGATCTAGCCCGCGCAGTGCTGGACCGAGGCGGGCGGGAACGCCGAGGGAGAACGTCCTATTCATGCTCAGCTATCTCACCCAGCGTCTCGCATCGACCATCCTGGTGATGACGCTCGTCGGCATCTTCGTGTTCCTGCTCCTGCATTTCTCGGCGGGCGATCCTGCCGCGATCATCGCCGGCGACTATGCGACGCCGCAGCAGATCGTCGCCATCCGCCAGCGCCTCGGGCTCGACGACCCCTTGCTCGTCCAGTTCTGGCGCTGGGCGCTGCGCGTGATCCAGGGCGATCTCGGCGTCTCCATCTTCTCGAACACGCCGGTCAGCGTGCTGATCCTCCAGCGCCTTGAGCCGACGCTCTCTCTGGCCCTGCTGACCATGATGTTTGCCGTCAGCATCGCAGTCACGTTCGGCGTGCTCGCCGCCTGGCGGGTCGGCAGCCTTGTCGACCGTGTCCTGATGGGCTTTTCGGTGCTCGGCTTCTCGATGCCGGCCTTCGTCGTTGGCTATGCGCTGATCTACATTTTCGCGATCGAGCTGCGTTGGCTGCCGGTGCAGGGCTATCGATCGATCGTCGAAGGGGTCGGCCCCTGGCTGCTGCATCTCATCCTGCCGACGCTGACGCTGGGCCTCGCCTATGTCGCGCTGATCGCGCGCATGACCCGCGCCTCGATGCTGGACGTGCTGGAGGAGGATTACATCCGCACCGCCAAAGCCAAGGGCGTCGCGACCCGCACCATGCTGATGAAGCACGCGCTGAAGAATGCCGGCGTCCCCATCGTCACCGTGGTCGGCATCGGCGTCGCCCTGCTGATCGGCGGCGTGGTGATCACCGAGACGGTCTTCAACATCCCCGGCATCGGCCGGCTCGTCGTCGACGCCATCTCGAAGCGCGATTACCCGATCATCCAGGGCGTCATCCTGCTGTTCTCCGGCGTCTATGTCCTCGTCAACCTCCTGGTGGATCTCTCCTACACGCTGATCGATCCAAGGATTCGCTACTGATGGCCGGGCAAACGATCATGAGCGCGATCACCGTGCCCACCGCCGATCCTGCGCGGCGCAGCCTACCCGCCCGCATCGCGCGTTTCGCGCGCCGCAACCCGACGATGCTGCTGGGCGGCGCCATCCTGCTCTTCTTCGTGTCGGTGGCGATCTTCGCGCCGCTCCTCTCCGGCGATCCGATGCTGAAGGCGCCGACGCGCCGGCTGCTGCCGCCCTCGGCCCAGTTCTGGTTCGGCACCGACCATCTCGGCCAGGACGTCTTCGCACGCACGGTGCATGGTGCGCGCGTCTCGCTGATCGTCGGCTTGAGCGTCGCGACGATCTCGATCCTGATCGGCCTGCTGATCGGGCTGATGGCCGGATATTATCGCTGGGTCGATGCGGTCGTGATGCGGCTGATGGACGGGCTGATGGCGATCCCGGCGATCCTGCTCGCCATCGCGCTGGTCGCGCTCAACCAGGGCAGCATCGGCGTCGTCGTCGCGGCCATCGCCATCCCCGAACTCCCGCGTGTGGTCCGGCTCGTCCGCTCGATCGTGCTCAGCGTGCGCGAATTGCCCTTCGTCGAGGCCGCCGTCTCCTGCGGCGCGCGCACGCCGCGCATCCTCCTGCTCCATCTGATGCCGAGCACGATCGCGCCGCTGATCGTGCAGGCGACCTATATCTGCGCCTCGGCGATCCTGGTCGAGGCTTCGCTGTCCTTTCTGGGAGCGGGCGTTCCGCCGGAAATCCCGAGCTGGGGCAACATGATCGCGTCCAGCAGGCTTTACCTCGCGCGTGCGCCCTGGACGATCTTCTGCCCCGCGATTGCGCTTGCCCTCGTCGTGCTGGCGGTCAACCTTCTCGGTGACGGCCTGCGCGACAAGCTCGATCCCCGGCTCTCCCGCCGGATGTGACGCAAGCAGCATCGCGACTCATGTGAGCGGCTCGCGTCACCCATCACAAACTGAGGCTTGCGGGTCAGGCCGGGTTGGCGATCCTGCCGACCCGGCTTTCGCGCCGGCTGCTTCGTCCAACCGTCCGCAAGGGTCACCGCATGTTTCTCACCAACAAGGATGTCGTCGATCTCGTCGCATGGAGACATCAGCTGCATCGTGCCCCGGAAATCTCGGGCGAGGAACGGGAGACGGCGCGCGCTGTGGTGAGCTTCCTGGCGTCGAGCGAGCCGGACCAAGTCATCACCGGCCTCGGCGGCCATGGCGTCGCGGCTGTTTATGAGGGGCGCGAGCCCGGCCCAACCGTGATGATCCGGGCCGAGCTGGACGCCCTGCCGATCGAGGAAATATCCGAAAGCGCGCATCGCTCCGCTGTGCCGGGCAAGGGCCATCTCTGCGGCCATGACGGGCACATGACCATCATCGCGGCGCTGTCGCGCGGCCTTGGCCGCGACCGGCCCCGGCGCGGCCGCGCCGTACTGCTCTTCCAGCCGGCGGAGGAGACCGGCGCCGGAGCCGCCGCCGTTCTGGCCGATCCGAAATTCGCCGAGATCGCCCCCGACTTCGCCTTCTCCCTGCACAACAAGCCCGGCCTGCCGCTCGGCTATGTCGCGCTGTCCGAGGGGCCGGCGAACTGTGCGTCGCGCGGCCTCAGGATCGTCTTGTCCGGTACGACGTCCCATGCCGCCACGCCCGAGCTCGGCGTTTCGCCGATGCCGGCGGTGGCGCGGCTGATGCCGGCCTTGACCGCGCTTGGCCCCGGTGGTTCGCTCGACGAGGCGTATGCGCTGGTTACGATCACCCATGCGACGATCGGCGAGGCGGCTTTCGGCATCGCGCCGGGCCGCGCCGAGATCTGGGCGACGCTGCGCACCCTGACGGATGCGCAGATGGGCTCGCTCTGTGAGAGGGCCGAGGCACTGGTGCAGGAGGTGGCGGCGCAGACGGGTCTTGTCGCCGCGATGACCTATCACGACGTCTTCCATCACTGCGAGAACGACGCCGAGGCGGTCTCCCTGCTGCGCCGGGCGCTCGACGACGAGAAGTTCAAGCACGGGCCGACAGCACCGCAGCGCGGCTCGGAGGATTTCGGCCTGTTCGGGCGGGAGGCGAAATCGGCGATGTTCCTGCTGGGCGCGGGCGAAACCTCACCGGCCCTGCACAATCCCGATTATGATTTCCCCGACGCCCTGATCGAGCCCGGCTCGCGCGTCTTCATGCGCGCCTTGCGCAACATGCTCGGCTGAGCGGCGGCGGCAAACGATCGGTCCCGCTGGCAGGACGAAAGGACATCTGGATGCTCGACTGGTCGCAGGCGCTGACTGAAGCCACGGAGATCACTGAGGGCTGGACGCGCGAGCTCGGTCCCGGCGGTGCCATCGTGCTGTTCGATCGCGACGGCATCCAAGAGGCGCTTGGCGGCGGCCTCGCGGTGATCGAGCATGGCCTGCCGTTCACGCCCGACACGACCAATCGCCTCGCCTCGATCAGCAAACATATCCTTGCAACCCTGCTGCTGCTGGAGGGCGTGCCGCTCGATGCCCCGCTCGGGAACTGGCTCGAGGATCTGCCGGAGGCGCTGGCGCAGGTGCAGCTCGGGCGCGCGCTCGACATGAGCGGCGCCTTGCCGGACATGATGGAGGTGCTCTGGCAGCAGGGCTCGCCCTTCACCGCCAGCCTGGGCCGCGACGAGATCGGCGCCGTTCTGCGCCGCCTGCCCGGCCTCAACGCCGCCCCCGGCACGGAAATGGCCTATTCCAACACCGGCTGGCGTCTGGGGCAATCGATTCTGGAAAGCCGGACGGGGGTGGCCTATCGCGCTTCCGTCGCCGGGCTGGTCGGGCCGCTGGGCCTGCCGATCCGCTTCGTCAACGACGAGAGCGAGGTCGTGCCGGGGCTCGCCACGGGCTATTGGCGCGGCGAGACCGGCTGGCGGCGCGGGCGCTATGGCCCGCATTTCTCGGCCTCGGGCGGCATGGCCGGCAGCGCGGCCGGGCTGGCGGGCTGGGCCTCGGCGCTGCTGGCAGGGCGGGCTCCGCTGGCCGGCATGCTGGAAAAGCTGACCGCGCCGCGGCATTTCGTTGATGGCAGCGAAAGCGCCTATCGCCTCGGGCTGGTCAGCAGCAGGCTGGGCGATGTCGCGCTGGTCGGCCATGGCGGCTCGCTGCCGGGCTACCGCAATCATGTTCTGATGGCGCCGGCCCTCGGTGTCGGCGTTGTCGTGCTGACCAATCGCGAGGAGGATGCGCTCTGGCCGGCTCTGCGCGTCCTTGCGGCTCTGCTCGGCCAGGCCTTGCCCGCGCCGGTTCAGGGCGCACCGCTGGGCCTCTTCGCCGAGGATGAGGGGCTGTTCTGGGCCGAATTCACCCCGGACGCGATCAGCGTCATGGGCGGCTATGAGCGGCTGGTCAGCGACGGCGCGGGCGGAATGCGAAGCCTGCCGGCCTATCTCGACATCCGGTTGCGGCACGCGGCCGACGACGTCGTCGAGGGCATGATCGGGGGTATGCGCCGTCGCCTGACGCGGGTTCCGCCGACGCCTCTGGACGCAAGTCTGGCAGGAACATGGCGCGAGCGAAGCTTCGGCGTCGAGATGGCGATCCGGGCCGATGGCACCGCCCGCATGCCCTGGGCTGGCGGCGTCGGGGTCGAATCCACCCTCACGCCCTTGCCCGGCGGCCGCGCCCTGGCCGATCTCATGCACGGCCCCTGGCGGCATCGGCCCTGTCTTTGCTTGCAGGCCGACGGGTCGCTCAAGCTTGCCAGCCACAGGGCGCGCGTCCTGCAATTCGATCGTATAGCCAAGGGAGCGACCACATGATCTCCGCACGCATTGCCGCAATTCTGCTCGGGACGGCTTGCCTGTTTCCCGGTGCTGCCGCGCAGGCCCAGCCCGCGCCGGAGCGCATCCTGCGCGTCGCGCCCCATGCCGATCTGAAAACGCTCGACCCGGTCGCGGCCTCGATCGTGATCACCCGCATGCATGGCCTGATGATCTATGAGACGCTGTTCGCCTGGGATGCCAGCCTCAACCCGAAGCCGCAGATGGTCGAGAGCTTCTCGACCTCAGACGACAAGCTGACATGGAGCTTCACCCTGCGGCCGGGCCTGAAATTCCATGACGGCCAGCCGGTGACGACGAAAGACGTCATACCCTCGCTGAAGCGCTGGATGGCGCGCGACACCATCGGCGGCAAGCTCGGCGAGTACACCGAGGGTATGGAAGCCGTCGACGACAGGACCTTCAAGCTCAAGCTGAAGCGGCCGATGGCTCTGGTGCCCTTCGCACTGGGCTCGGCGGTCGGGCAGATCCCCGTGATCATGCGCGAGAGCGACGCGACCAGCGACCCGATGAAGCCGGTCACCGAGACCATCGGCAGCGGCCCGTTCCGCTTCAACAAGGCGGAATGGCGCAGCGGCGCCAAGGTCGTCTACGACCGCAACCCCGATTATGTGCCGCGCGCCGAGCCCGCCGACGGGCTCGCCGGCGGCCGCGTGGTCAAGGTCGACCGGGTCGAGTGGATGATCATGCCCGATCCGGCGACGGCAGCCGCAGCGCTCCAGACCGGCGAGATCGACATCTGGGAGCAGCCGAGCCAGGACCTGATCCCGGTCGTCGCGCGCGACAAGAACGTCAAGGTCGAGCGCTACAGCAACCTGTCGAACCAGGTCATGCTGCGGCCCAACCAGCTTCACCCGCCCTTCGACAATCCCAAGGCCAGGCTCGCCCTGGCCTACGCCACCGATCAGGCCGATTTCCTGGCCGGTGGCTATGGCGACGAGGAATGGTGGAAGCGCTGCAATTCCTACTTCATCTGCGGCGGTCCCAACGGCACAGAGGCGGGCGCGGAGATGTTCGGCAAGCCCGATCTCGCCAAGGCCAGGCAGCTGCTGGCGGAGAGCGGCTACAAGGGCGAGAAGCTGGTGCTCAGCTCGAGCATGGACATCGCGCCGATCGGCCGCATGGCCGAAGTCGCTGCCGACAGCCTGAAGAAGGTCGGCTTCAACATCGATCTGCAATTCTCCGACTGGGGCACGGTCACGACGCGCCAGCAGAACCGGGGCACGAACGACCAGGGCGGCTGGAACCTGTTCGTCACCACTGCCTCGGGGGCGACCATGCAGTCGCCGCTGACCAATATCGGCACCAACATGGCCTGCGAAAAGGCCTGGGCCGGCTGGCCCTGCGACGCGCAGGCCGAGAAGCTGCGCGGCGCGGTGGTCGATGCGCCCGACGACGCCAGCCGAAAAGTGGCGGTCGAGGCTCTGCACAGGCGCCTTGCCGAAATGCAGCCCTATCGCGTGCTCGGCCAGTTCAACCAGCCCTATGCCAAGCGCATCAACGTCTCCGGCGTGCTGGCCGCGCCGGTCATGCTGTTCTGGAACATCGAGAAGAAGTGAGACGTGCCGGCTGGTCTGAACCCCAGGGCAGCCCGCCCGAACACGGACCCGCGCCGTCATCCCGGACAAGCGGCAAAGCCGCGGAGATCCGGGATCCATCGTAGGGAACGGAGCTCTACGATGGATCCCGGGTCTGCGCTTCGCTACGCCCGGGATGACGGGGTTGGGTCGGTCGGAGAATAAACGGGAGCCCACCATCCCTCAGGGCAGGTTCTCGCGAAAGATGATCTCGGTATTGGCGCGCGTCGTGCCTTCGCTGGCCGGTCGTCCCGCCCGGAGATTGGCGAAGATCGAGATGCAGCTCATCAGCGCCGCCTGCGGATGCTGGGTGATGACGGCGTCGATCGTGCCGTCGATCAGCAGGGCGCGGGTATCGGGCGTCAGGCCGTGGCCGACGAAGACCACATCGTTCTGGCGTCCGGCCTCCTTGAGCGCGCGCGCGATGCCCTCGGCGCCGCCGCCGATATTGTAGATGCCGGCGAGATCGGGATGCTGCGCGAGCAGCGTCTTGGTCTGGCGGTAGTTGCGGGCCTCCTCGTCATGGCCCTCGCGCAGGCCCACCACCTCGATCGCGGGGAAGACCTCCTGGAACAGGTGCAGGAAGCCCATCTCGCGCTCCTCATGGGCTCGGTAGCTCAGGCTGCCGGCGATCATCGCGACCTTGGCGGGCCTGGGCCCGATGAAGCGCGCGATGATATAGGCGGCAGTGCGCCCCGCCGAGCGGTTGTCGAGCCCGACATAGGCCGCGCGCCGGGTGTTGGCGATGTCGGAGATCAGCGTCACCGTCGGCACGTCGCGTTCGGCGAGCCAGTCCACGGCCTCGCGCACAGTCGGATGCTCCAGCGCCATGAAGGCGATGCCGTCGACATCGCGCCCGACGCGGCGCAGATGCTGCGCCAGCAGTTCCGGCTTGAAGCTCTCGATGTAATCGACCCGCGCCCGCATGTTGAAGGAGGCGAGCTGGTCCTGCGAACTGGCGATCGAGCGGCCGAGCATGCTGAGGAAGCGGTTCGTGCCCGCCGGCAGCAGGAAGGCGAGCCGCAGCGGCTTGAGCGCGCTCGCCGGCAGCGCGCCATCCATGACATAGCCGAGTTCGGCCGCGGCCTTGAGCACGCGCTGCACCGTAACAGCGCGCACGCCGGGCCGCTGGTTCAGCACCCTGTCGACGGTGGCGGTGGAAACGCCGGCCAGAATCGCGACATCGGCGATCCCAGCCATCTGCCGGCGCTTCGGCGCCGCATCGGCGGGCATGTCCGCCGGCATCTCCAGCGCCAGGTCGCTCGGCTCCCGTTTCATTCAAAATCCATCAAAAGACATCAGAAATTGAGTTTGACCTACCTCATCCGCAATTCCTATCGTTTTGGCAAGAACACGACGATCAATCAGGTCGCATAGCGATCCAGGGAGGTGACGATGACCAATGTGACCCGCCGCACGGTGCTGCGCACGCTTGCTGCCACGCCTGCCATTCCACTCATCGGCATGCCGCATGTCGCGCGCGCCGCCGAGATCGAGCTGAAATACGGCAACAACCTGCCGCTCAGCCATCCGCTCAACGTCCGCGCCGCTGAAGCTGCCGAGCAGGTCAAGGCGAAGACCAACGGCCGGGTCGAGATCAAGATCTTCCCGAACAACCAGCTCGGCGGCGACACCGACATGCTGAGCCAGGTCCGCAATGGCGGCATCACCTTCTTCACTCCCTCGGCGCTGGTCATCGCGACGCTGGTGCCGGTCGCGGCGATCAACGCGGTGGGCTTCGCCTTCGCCGATTACGATCAGGTCTGGAAGGCGATGGACGGCCCGCTCGGCGCCCATGTCCGCGCCGCCATCGCCAAGGTGAACCTCTTCGCCTTCGAGAAGATGTGGGATAACGGCTTCCGCCAGATGACCACCTCGGGCAAGCCGATCGAGCAGGCCAAGGACATGTCGGGCCTGAAGATCCGCGTGCCGGTCAGCCCGCTCTCGATCTCGATGTTCAAGTCGCTCGATGCGGCCCCCGCCAGCCTCCAGTTCAGCGAGGTCTATTCCTCGCTCCAGACCAAGGTCGTCGACGCGCAGGAGAACCCGCTGCCGATCATCCAGGTCGCCAAGCTCTACGAAGTCCAGAAGAACTGCGCCGTCTCGAACCATATCTGGGACGGTTTCTGGTTCATCGCCAATGGTCGCGCCTGGAATGCTTTGCCGGCCGACATCAAGACGATCGTCGGCGATGCGATCAACGAAGCCGGCGTCAGGCAGCGCGGTGACATTAAGTCGCTGAACGAGACGGTTCAGGCCGATCTTCAGTCGAAGGGCCTCGCCTTCAACAAGACGAATCCAGAGAGCTTCCGCGCCAAGCTGCGCGATGCGGGCTTCTACAAGGAGTGGCAGGAGCGTTTCGGAGCGGAAGCCTGGGGACTGCTTGAAGGCGCTGTCGGAAAACTCGCCTGACAAAAGCTGTCGCGAGCCTATAAGGCGCATAAAAAAACACAACAGGAAGCGCCCCATGGATATCCAGGCAGCGACGATGCATGCACAGGCCGCCCCGCCCACCACCGGGCTCGGGCGGGCGGCCGACCGGTTCGACCGGGTGATCGGCGGCGTGGTCGAGGCCGCCGCAGCCCTGCTCGTGCTGATCGAGATGGTGATCCTGGCGGCCGGCGTGACCGCCCGCTACGTCTTCCACGCGCCGCTGGTCTGGTCGGACGAACTGGCCTCGATCCTGTTCCTCTGGCTTTCCATGCTCGGCACCGTCGTCGCGCTGCGGCGTGGCGAGCACATGCGCATGACCGGCCTCGTCAGCCGTGTCGGACCGGGCACGCGCGCGCTGCTGGAAGCGCTGGCGATCACGGCCTCGATCGCCTTCCTGCTGCTGATCATTCCCCATGCGATCGAATATGCGGAGGAGGAGAGCTTCATCGTCACTCCGGCGCTGGAGATCACCAATGCCTGGCGCGCGGCCGCGATCCCGATCGGCATGGGGCTGATGCTGCTGGCGGCTGGCGCAAGGCTGCTGCGCTTCAACCAGCTCAAGCCGGTCCTGCTCGCAGTCGGCATCACAGTTGCGCTCGTGCTGCTGTTCTGGCTCGCCGGCCCGGCGCTGAAGCCGCTCGGCAAGCTCAACCTCATCATCTTCTTCGTCGGCGTCGTCGCGCTCAACGTCTTCTCCGGCGTGCCGATCGCCTTCTCCTTCGCGCTTGCGACCTTCGGCTATCTCGCCTGCACCACCACGACGCCGCTGATCGTCATGGTCGGCCGGCTCGACGAGGGCATGAGCCATCTGATCCTGCTCGCCGTGCCGCTGTTCATCTTTCTGGGCGCGCTCATCGAGATGACCGGCATGGCCAAGGCGATGATCCAGTTCCTCGCCAGCCTGCTCGGCCATGTCCGGGGCGGCCTGTCCTATGTGCTGGTCGGGGCGATGTATCTGGTCTCCGGCATCTCGGGCTCGAAGATCGCCGACATGGCGGCGATCGCGCCCGTGCTCTTCCCGGAAATGAAGAAGCGCGGCGCCAAGCCCGGCGATCTCGTCGCCCTGCTGGCGGCGACCGGCGCGCAGACCGAGACGATTCCGCCTTCCATCGTTCTGATCACGATCGGCTCCGTCACCGGCGTCTCGATCGCCGCGCTCTTCACCGGCGGCATGCTGCCGGCGGTCGTGCTGGGCCTGGCGCTTTGCATCGTGGTCTGGTGGCGCTATCGCGGCGAGGATCTCAGCCATGTCGTGCGCCAGTCGAAGCGCGAGATCGCCAAGCTCGCGTTGATCGCGCTGCCGGCCGTGGCGCTGCCCTTCGTCATCCGCGCGGCGGTCGTCGAGGGTGTCGCGACCGCGACCGAAGTCTCCACTATCGGCATCGTCTATTCGATCGTGGCGGGGCTGGTGATCTACCGCCAGTTCGACTGGCGTCGCCTGCCGAAGATGCTGATCGACACGGCCTCGCTGACCGGCGCTATCATCTTCATCGTCGGCTGCGCCACCGCCATGGCCTGGGGGCTGACGCAATCGGGTTTCTCGCAGGACCTCGCCCGCGCCATGGCGTCGGTGCCCGGCGGAACCTGGGGCTTCCTCGCCATCTCGATCGTCGCCTTCATCATCCTCGGCAGCGTTCTCGAAGGCATTCCTGCCATCGTGCTGTTCGGCCCGCTGCTGTTCCCGATCGCCAAGCAGGTCGGCGTGCACGAGGTGCATTACGCGATGGTGGTAGTGTTCGCGATGGGCATCGGCCTCTTCGCCCCGCCCTTCGGCGTCGGCTATTACGGCGCCTGCGCGATCAGCAAGGTCAATCCCGACGAGGGCCTGAAATATATCGGCGGCTACATGCTGGCGCTGTTCCTAGGCCTCATCGTCGTCGCGGCCGTGCCCTGGTTCTCCACCGGCTTCCTGAAGTTTTAGAGCTTTCGCGCTTCCAACAAAAAGGCACCCGTCATGAGCCGCTTCTTCGGCCAGATCCGTCAGGCTGGCTATGTCGTCCCCGATATCGAGGCGGCCATGGACTATTGGAGCCGGGTGCTCGGCGTCGGTCCCTTCTTCTACAATCCGAAGGTGCCCATCAAAAACTATCGCTACAAGGGCGAGGCCTACGAGCCGCACAACTCGGTCGCGCTGGCCAATTCCGGCCCGCTCCAGGTCGAACTGATCCAGTGCCGCAATGCCGTGCCGTCCATGTACAAGGACTTCACGGACGCAGGCCATACCGGCCTCCAGCATGTCGCCTACTGGACCGACAGCTATGACGCCGATCTCGAGCGCCTGACCAAGCAGGGCTTCAAGGCGGTGATGTCGGGGGAGGTCGGCGAGCGCGGGCGCTTCGTCTATTTCGACACCCACTACCATCCGGGCACGGTGATCGAGCTCTCCGAGGTCGCCGGCCCCAAGGGCGAGATGTTCCGCCTGATCCGCGAGGCCGCCGAGACCTGGGACGGCAAGGACCCGGTCCGGCCCTTCCCGGATCTCAGCAAGCTCTGAGGCTCGACTGTAATCCCTCAGCCCTCATCCTGAGGAGCCGCGTAGCGGCGTCTCGAAGGATGGTCCAGACTACGCTGGAGCCATCCTTCGAGACGCAGGGCTTACGCCCTGCTTCTGTCGATGAGGGCTCGACAAATGCAACGTCAGCGAGACGGCCCGATGACCAGCGACCGCTTCGAAGCCACCTATCTGATCGAGACCCCGCTCGACCCTGCAAAGGTTGCCGAGGTGATGGCCGGCGAGCAGTCGAGCGGCACCTTCACCCGCGTCGCCGGCGAGACCGACGAATTGCGCAGCCGCACGCGCGCGGTCGTCACGAAGGTGGAGGCGCTCGACACGGCCGATACGCCGAGCCTGCCCAATGCCTGGCTGGCGAAGAAGGGCATCTCCGGGCCATGGCGCCGCGCCCGCATCGCGATCTCCTTCCCCGTCGACAATGTCGGCGCCAATCTGGCGACGCTGGCCTCGATCGTGGCGGGCAATCTCTATGATCTCGGCGAGGTGACGGGCCTCAGGCTGGATACGATCACGTTGCCGGCCTCGTTTCGCAGCCGCTTCCCGTTGCCGACGCAGGGCATTGCCGGCACGCGCAAGCTCACCGGCGTCGCAAGCGGTCCGCTGGTCGGCTCGATCATCAAGCCCAATGTGGGCCTGAGCCCGTCGGAAACCGCTGCGCTGGTCGCGAAGCTCTGCGAAGCCGGCCTCGATTTCATCAAGGATGACGAGATTTCGGCCGACCCGGTCCATGCGCCGCTGGCACAACGCGTGCCGGCCGTGATGGAGGTCGTGCGCCGCCATAAGGATCGCACCGGCAAGGCGGTGATGGTCGCCTTCAACATCACCGACGAGACCGACGCTATGAAACGCCATGCCGATCTCGTGGCGCGCGAGGGCGGCACCTGCGTCATGGCAAGCCTGAACTGGTGCGGCTTTTCCGCCATCGAGACCCTGCGCCGCGCCACCGATCTCGCTTTGCATGGCCACCGCAACGGCTTCGGCGCGCTCTCGCGCCACCCGCTGCTCGGCATCTCCTTCCAGGCCTACCAGACGCTCTGGCGGCTCGCCGGCATCGACCACATGCATGTCCACGGCCTGCAGGGAAAATTCGCGCAGGAAGATGCGGAGGTCGTGTCCTCGGCGCGCGATTGCGTGACGCCGCTGAGCGCGGGCATCGACGACCGCGTGCTGCCCGCCTTCTCCTCGGGCCAATGGGCCGGCACGGCCCAGCCGACCTGGGACGCGATCGGCCATGACGACCTGCTCTTCATGGCGGGCGGCGGCATCCTCGCCCATCCCGGCGGCCCGGCGGCGGGCGTCGCCAGCATCCGGCAGGCCTGGGCTGCCGTCGCCGACGGCACCTCGCTGGACGCTGCCGCCCGCTCGCATGCGGAACTGCGGCAGGCGCTCGATTTCTTCGGCAAAGCCGCCGGCTGACGCGTTATGGCGAGCCCGTCCCCCTTCTATGGCTGGTATGGCGACGATTTCACCGGCGCCACCGACACCCTGTCGGCGCTGGCCGAGCAGGGCCGGCGCGCGCTGCTCTTCCTGCGCATCCCGACGCCCGCGCAAATGGCCGCCGCCGGGCCTCTCGATGCGCTCGGCATCGCCGGCGCCACCCGCTCGATGGCGCCCGACGCCATGGCGCTGGAGCTTGACGAAGCCGGTCGCTTCTTCGCCGGGCAGGGCGTCTCGATCCTCCACTACAAATGCTGCTCGACCTTCGACAGCGCCCCGCATGTCGGCAGCATCGGCGCGGCCGTCAGGGCGCTGCGCCCGCATTTCCGCAACCCGTTCCTGCCGGTCGTCGGCGGCCAGCCCAATCTCGGACGCTACTGCCTGTTCGGAAACCTGTTCGCAGCGGCGGGCATTGGTGGCCCGGTCCACCGCATCGACCGCCACCCCACCATGAGCGTCCACCCGGTCACGCCGATGGCGGAGGCCGATCTGCGCCGGCATCTGGCGGCACAGGGGTTTGAGCGGATCGCCCTCGTCGATTACCGCAGCTATGACGAAACGGCGCAGGATGCGCTCGCCACAGGCCTGGCCACCGAGCCCGACGCGGTCCTCCTAGATGTCTCCAGCGTCTCCGATCTGGCCGTGATCGGGCGACTGATTTCGCAAAGGCTCGGGCAGCTTCCGATGCTCGCGGTCGGCCCGAGCTCTGTCGCCCAATCGCTCGCGGGCGTCTGGGGCGAGGCGGTGGATCACGCCGATCTTCCGCAGGGCGACAGGTCGCCGATGCGCGATGGCCCGGTGCTGGCGCTGGTCGGCAGCCTCTCGCCGGTGACCCGCAATCAGGTCGAGGGGGCCTCGGGTTTCGGGAAGCTCGCAATCGATCCGCAAAGGCTCCTCGGCGACCCCGCTTATATCGAGGCGCTGCGCCAAGAGACCGTCCGGCTGCTCGCGGACGGCAATGTCATGCTGATAACCGATCGGCCTTCGCAGGCTCCGGAGAATGCGGGCGGCGTCGCGGCTGCCACGGGGCTGTTGCTGCGCGCTATTATCGCGGAGACCCGGCTGTCCCGGCTCATCGTGGCTGGCGGCGACACGTCAAGCCTCGCGATCAAATCGCTCGATATCTGGGGCCTGTCCTATCGCGCGCCGCTGGTTGCGGGCGCGCCGCTCTGCCGCGCGCATAGCGATGACGAGCACCTGGACGGCCTCGATATCGTCCTGAAGGGCGGCCAGATGGGGCCACCTGACTTTTTTGCGCTGGCACAAAATGTGATCGTGCACGGAAACGCGCCGTCATCCTGGACAAGCCGCGCAGCGGCGCAGATCCGGGATCCATCGTAGGGCGATAGCGCTCTATGATGGATCCCGGGCCGACCTGCGGTCGCCCAGGATGACGCGGTGTTTCCGAGCCCAGACAGAACCCCTACAGCGTCACCCGCCAGACGAAGTCGCGCGCCTGTCCCGGCGGCAGCAGCAGAATGCCCGGCTTGTCCACGATCTCGCCCTGCCAGCCGATCGGGCTCGCCATGCTGAACCAGGGCTCGATGCACAGGAACGGCGCCCCGCTCGGCTTCGACCAGATGCCGAGGTCCTTGTAGCCGTCCCAGTCGACGGTGAGGCTGCGCTTCGTCGCGCCCGCAGCGTCGCGCGCGACGAAGCGCGCCGACCGGCTTTCGACGGCGGGAATGACGATTGCGTCGTTCGTGAAGAGGGCGGGGGCTAGAGCCAATTCGGTGCCGTCGAAAGGCAGGGGGATTTCCGGGCCGAGCAGGCCGCCGGCCACGCCGAGGCCCGGTCCAGGCTCAGGCTTTTCGAAGGCGAGGAGATGCGCCTCCTGCGCCACCCCCTCCGCCAGCGGCCAGCGGAAGGCCGGATGCGCGCCGATCCCGCAAGGCAGCACAGTATCGCCGGGATTCGTGATCCGCGACGTCACCGACAACGTCGTGCCCTCGACTTCGTAGATCATCTGCAGGACGAAGCGGAACGGATAGGTGGCAAGCGTGGCGGCGCTCTCGCGCAACTGCAGCACGGCGCGGGTCTTCGTGCGCTCGACCCAGCCGAACAGGCTGTCGCGGGCAAAGCCGTGCTGGGTCAGGCGATAGGCCTTGCCCTCATGAATCAAAGTGTCGTCGGTCAGTTTCCCCACGATCGGGAACAGCACCGGCGCATGGCGCGGCCATTCCGGGCCGCCATGCCAGAGTGCTTCGCCATCCTTGTTCGACAGGCTGATGAGCTCGGCGCCATCGGCCTTGATCGTGGCCGAAAGGGTTTCTGACCCGATAATGTGCTGGTCGATCATGCTGCGTCCGTTCCTGCGATGCTGCCGTGATAGCCGATCGCATGGCGGTGTGGAACGTCGCGCGAGGCCATTTGACCGCGCCGCATGTCCAGCATGACGCGGTGGTTCCAAGCTAACCAAATGCACTCAGGGACGGTCGAATTCCACCCGCCAACGACTCACGCAGACGTGACGGCAAACGGGATAAATCCACCCGAAAGCACTGTTCTGCTCCAAAACCTGTCCTGCGAAGCAGATCCTTCCGGCTTGGCCGCTTATTCGCGTGAACCGTTTCCTTGACCATCCCTGATGCGAATTCGATCTTGCAGGCCCCTCATTCGACGGCTCCGCGCCGCTCTCATTTTCCGACCAGGACAGCGAACCATGACGACCAGCGCCAACGGCCGCACGGCGGATCACGCGATCGATCCGATTTTCCTGGAGCGCTGGTCGCCGCGCGCCTTCACCCCCGAATTGATTTCGCAGGCCGATCTTCAGGTGCTGTTCGAGGCGGCGCGCTGGGCGCCGTCCTCCTATAATTCCCAGCCCTGGCGCTTCGTCTATGCAAGGCGCGGCACCGCCCATTGGGACAGGCTGCTCGGCCTCTTCAACCCGTTCAACCTGTCCTGGGCGAAGAATGCCGCGGCCCTGATCATCGTCGTCTCCAAGGAGACGATGGCGGTCCCCGGAAAGGACGAGGAAATCCCGTCCCACAGCCATTCCTTCGATGCCGGCGCGGCCTGGGCGAGCCTGGCTCTGCAGGCCACCCGGCTGGGCTGGCAGGCGCATGGCATGGCCGGCTTCGACCGCGAGCGCGCCGTGACGGAACTCAACGTGCCCGCCGGCTATCGCGTCGAGGCCGCCATCGCGATCGGCAAGCCCGGCGACAAGGATCAACTGCCGGAAGCGATGCGGGCGCGCGAGACGCCGAGCCAGCGCAATCCGATCACGGCGACGACCTTCGAAGGCGCGTTTCCGGCGGCTTGATATCGCCGCTTTCCGTCCTTGACGCGCCATGCCACGTTCAGCGTGACCGGAGATCCAATGCCGCTGTCCATCGATCACATCGTCATCGCCGTCACCGATCTCGATCAGGCGGTTGCGGATTACGAGACCCTAGGCTTCACCGTGCTTGAGGGCGGCGAGCATCCGCGCGGCTCGTGCAATGCGCTGGTCGCCTTCGAGGATGGCGCTTATCTGGAGATCATCGCCTTCTCCCGCCCGGTGCCGGATTTCCGCTGGTGGCGCGTGCTCGACCAGGCCGGCAGCGGATTGGTTGATTACGCCCTGCTGCCGGACAGTCTCGACGAGGGGCTTGCCCGCGCCCGCGCTGGAGGCATCGAGATCGAGGGGCCGATCGATGGGGCGCGTCTGCAGCCCGATGGCGTGCGCCTCGCCTGGCGCTCGGCCCGGCCGCCCGAGCCCGATATCCCCTTCCTCGTCGAGGATGTCACGCCGCGTGCCCTGCGCGTGCCCGAAGGCGCTGCGCGCCGCCATGCCAACGGCGTGACTGGCGTCGCGGGCGTGACCGTGGCGGTGCGTGATCTCGCCGTCTCGACGGCGCGCTATCGCACCTTGCTTGGCGTGGCGCCTGCGTCCAGCGGCGGCGTGCCCGGCCTGGGCTTCGGTCTCGTGCAGTTCCGGCTGGAACGCCAGACCTTGTCGCTGGCGGAGGGGCGCGCCGAGGCCTGCGAAGGCCTGACGCGCCATCTCGGCAGGCGCGGCCAGGGCGCCTATGCGATCTCCTTTTACGGCCCGTCGGACAAGGTGCTCGATCGCGGGCTCGCCCATGGCGCGCGGCTGGAGATTGTCCGTTCGTTCTAAGGCTACATTCGAATAATTCTATTTATCTAATAAAAACAAATACTTGTACAGGGCGACGCTCGCGCCTATCTGTCCGCTTGGTCTGGAGAATCAACGCGGACGGAGGTGGCGGGATGGGCGGGATCACAGAGGCGGACGTCGCGGCGGCGATCGGCCGGATCGACGAGATCATCATTCGCGAGGTCGTCCGCACCCAGGCCAGCCGGCTGGAACTGCGCCGCGCGATTGCGCTTGCAAAGGGCCCGGCCGATATCGCGGCCAGCTTGGCGCTGCCGCCCCGGATGCAGCGGCTCATCGACCTGATGGCCGTGGCGTTGCCCGAGGCCAGGCGCTCAACGCTGGAGACAAGCCGTGCCGCCTGAAGCCGATATGCGGGAGCCCCACGCGCCCGAGCCCTGGGACACGATCCGCAGCGATATCCGCGATACCGTCATGGTCGCCTTCTGCAAGGCGCTGCACGGCACCCAGCTTTCGCCGCTGGCGGTGATCGAGCTGATGGCCGAGGCGGTCGGATCGGTCTATCGCGAAGTGGCCGATGCGCATCAGGGCGACCGGTCCTGCCCCTGCGGCTGGCAGCCGAGCCCGCTTGCTGACATCGCCGCGATGCAGGCCGCGCTCGCGGCCACCGCCGCGCCGGCCCCGGGCATCGATCTCCTGCGTATCGAGGTTCAGGGGCGCGCTTGAAGCAGGTCGTGCCTCTCCCTTCCCGGTGATGACATGCTATGCCGCGACGACTGACGGGCAGCGCCCGGATCGCGAGGCATGATGCGCAACATCCTGATCATCGGCATCGGTGCCGGTAATCCCGACCACATGACGGTTCAGGCCATCGAGGCGCTCAACCGGGCCGATGTGCTGTTCATGCCCGACAAGGGCACCGAGAAGGCCGCGCTCCAGCAGCTGCGCCGCCGGATTTGCGATCGCTTCATCCGCAATCCCGACTATCGCACGGTCACGGTCGCGATTCCGCAGCGCGCCCCGGCCGGCTCCGATTATCGCGGCAGCGTCGATGACTGGCATGCGCGGATCGCCGCGAGCTATCAGCGCCTGTTCAGTGAGGAACTGGCCGAGGGCCAATGCGGCGCGCTGCTCGTCTGGGGCGATCCGGCGCTTTACGACAGCACGCTGCGGATCGTCGAGCGCATCCGCGCCAGCGGCTTTGCCCTCGACTACGAGGTCATCCCCGGTATCAGCAGCGTGCAGGTGCTTGCGGCGCGGCACCGCATCGCGCTGAATCGCATCGGCGAACCCGTACTGATCACCACCGGGCGCAAACTGGCCGATGGCTTCCCGGCCGACCAGGATAGCGTCGTCGTCATGCTCGATGGCGACCAGACCTTCAGGCATGTCGCGAGCGCGGAGCTCGATATCTATTGGGGCGCCTATCTCGGAACCCCCGACGAACTCCTCATCTCCGGCCGGCTGACCGAGGTGATGGCCGAGATCGAGGCCACAAGGGCGCAGGCGCGCCAGCGGCATGGCTGGATCATGGATGTCTATCTGCTCCGCAGGAACCGCCCGGCCTGATAAAGACAATTGACCATCCCTCAGCCCTCATCCTGAGGAGCCATTCCCTTGGGAATGGCGTCTCGAAGGATGCTCCAGATCTCGAAAGATGCTCCAAGAGGTTCCACGGACATCTGGAGCATCCTTCGAGACGGCCCTTTCGGGCCTCCTCAGGATGAGGGCTCAATTCTCAATCGGTTCTCTGAGGGTCCATGTCCTGCCTTGCCGGCTATGTCGGGCTCATGTGAAATGGCGGCGTTGAAGTCCGGGATGCGCTATGCCGTCGACCAAGCGTCACAAGAGCGAAGGCCAGCGTGACGAGCGCGATGTTCTCGATCTCGGCGGCTATGTCCCCTATTTCCTGACTGCGATCTCCAACACCTGGTCGCGCAGCTCGTCGCGGCTCTATCTGGAGCGCTTCGGCGTCGGCGTCACCGAATGGCGCGTGATGTCGCAACTCGCGATCGAGCCGGCGATCGCCGCCCAGCGCATCTGCGAGGTCA
The DNA here is from genome assembly GCF_900108245.1 of Allobosea lathyri. Classification (GTDB taxonomy): domain Bacteria; phylum Pseudomonadota; class Alphaproteobacteria; order Rhizobiales; family Beijerinckiaceae; genus Allobosea; species Allobosea lathyri. The sequence goes on along the minus strand of NZ_FNUY01000011.1, from coordinate 20,357 downwards.
TCGGCCTCGACAAGGGCGCCGTCAGCCGCAGTGTCGCCTCGCTGGTTGCGGCCGGCCATATCAGGGAAAGCGCCGATTTCCGCGATGGGCGCCGGCAGGTCCTCGAACTGACGGCAAGCGGCTACGCGCTGCACGACAAGCTGATCGCGCTGGCGACGGCGCGCGAGCAGATGATCCTCGAAGGCTTCACGGCGGCGGAGCGCGCGCAGTTCACCGGCTTTCTGCGCCGGCTTCATGCCCGATTGCCGGAACTGCGCGACTTCAGGCCCGCTTCAGAAGGCGAGGACGGGCAATAGAGCAGAGTCGCGAAAACGAGAACCGGAACACCGCACTAGAATCTGCTTATTTCCCAGGGAAACACCGGGTCATCCCGGGCTTGACCCGGGATCCATGCCGGAGCGCTTGCGATCGATGTTCAGGCATCCTCGGGATAGATACGGCGTCCGTTCCGAAGCGCTGGCCTCGCTCACCAGCGCCGGTAGCCGTAACCAAAACCGTAGCCGCCATAAGGGCCGCCGAAATCGCGATAGGCATAGGCCCGGCGGCTGTCGGCGCGGTCGAGGTCGATCGCCTGCAGGCACTGCGCGAAGGCATCCGTCCCGGTGCGGAAGCCGTAGCCGCGGCACTGCTCGACATCGAGCGCGCGCCGCTCCTCGATCGTGATGCAGCCGCCGGCTGTGACCGCCAGGGCCAGAATGGCAATCGTCGCGATTTTCATATGGCGGATCCTTCACAGCTCGGCATCGCTTGGAATACGAACCAAGGCCGCAAATGCGTCGAGATTGCGGAAACGGCAAGCGCGCAGAATACACCTCACGCGTAGCGGCGCGAGGCCGCTCCATGCGCCAGCCTGAGCGCGGCGACATCAAGCCCGGGCACGGCGCCGTCGATGACGCGCCAACGCCCCGCGACCATCACCCGGTCGGCCCGATTGGCGCCGCAGAGGATCAGCGCCGCGACGGGATCATGCGCGCCCGAAAACCGCAATTCGTCGAGCTTGAACAAGGCGAGATCGGCCTGCATGCCCGGCGCGATCATGCCGATATCCGAGCGGCCGAGGCAGCGCGCCGAGCCCTCCGTCGCCCAGCGGATGACGTCGCGGGCCGTCACGGCAGTGGCGCTCTCATAGCGCAGCCGGTTGATCAGGAGCGCGTGGCGCAGCTCTTCCATCAGGTTCGAGCCGTCATTGCTGGCCGAGCCGTCGACACCCAGCCCCAGCGGCGCGCCCGAAGCCTCCAATTCCCGCGTGCGGCAGAAGCCCGAGGCGAGTACACCGTTCGATGTCGGGCAGTGGCAGACACCGACGCCGGCCCGGCCGAGCCGCTCGCATTCCTCGCAGGAGAAATGCACGCCATGCGCCAGCCAGGTTTTTGGCCGCATCCAGCCGGTCTCCTCGAGCAGGTCGAGCGGGCGCTTGCCATAAACCTCAAGGCAATAGGCGTCCTCGTCTTTTGTTTCCGCCAGATGGGTGTGCAGCGGGGCGTCGAAGCGCGCCGCGAGTTCGGCGCTTTTCGCCATCAGCGACGGCGTCACCGAGAAGGGCGAGCAGGGCGCGAGCGCGATCTGGATCATGCTGCCGGGCGCAGGATCGTGGAACAGGTTCAGCACCCGTTCGCTGTCGGCGAGGATCGTGTCCTCGTCCTGAACCACGCTGTCCGGAGGCAGGCCGCCATCTTTCTGCGACAGGTTCATCGAACCGCGCGAGATCGTGGCGCGGAGACCGAGCGCGCGGGCCTCCTCGACAGCGATATCGACCGCATTCTCCAGCCCTTTGGGATAAAGGTAGTGGTGGTCGGCCGCCGTGGTGCAGCCCGATAGCAGCAGTTCCGTCAGCGCGACGCGGATCGCCAGCCTGAGATCGTCCGGGGTCAGCCGCGCCCAGAGCGGATAGAGCGCGGTCAGCCAGGGAAAGAGCTCGCGGTCGATCGCGGCCGGATGGGCCCGGGTCAGCGTCTGGTAGAAATGGTGGTGGGTGTTGATCAGCCCGGGCAGCACGACATGCTGCGAGGCATCGAAGGTCTCGTCGACGGGGAGGGCAGGCGTTGCGCCCGAGGCGACGCATTCGACGACCACGGAACCGTCGATGACGACGCCGCCGCCGGCGTTCTCTGCGACGATGCCAAGCGGGTTTTTGAGCCAGAGACGCATGAGCCGGGTCCTTGTGAGGCGAGCGACAATGCCTCTTACGTCATTGCGAGCGTAGCGAAGCAATCCAATTTCGTAGAGCGCTGCATCTGGATTGCTTCGCTACGCTCGCAATGACGCTCCAGCGCTCGCCAACCTTGACGGCGCCCTCCTCATCCGCCATCGCTCGCGCGACTTTTCGCGACCGCCGGAGCGCTGCCATGTCCTTGACCGATCTCGCCGCCACCATCGACGCTGCCTGGGAAGCCCGGGCCGAGATCGGCATCAACACCAAGGGGGCCGTCCGCGAGGCCGTCGAGCAGGTCATCGAGATGCTCGACGCCGGCCAGGCGCGCGTCGCCGAGAAGGTCGACGGCGAATGGGTCACGCATCAATGGCTGAAGAAGGCCGTGCTGCTCTCGTTCCGCCTGACCGACAACCAGATCATGGCGAATGGCCCCGGCGAGGGCGTGTTCTGGGACAAGGTGCCCTCGAAATTCGAGGGCTGGGGCGAGAATCGCTTCCGCGCCGCCGGCTTCCGCGTCGTGCCGCCGGCCGCCGCGCGCAAGGGCTCCTTCATCGCCCCCAATGTCGTGCTGATGCCGTCCTTCGTGAATATCGGCGCTTTCGTCGATTCAGGCACGATGGTCGACACCTGGGCGACGGTCGGCTCCTGCGCGCAGATCGGCAAGAACGTCCATCTGTCCGGCGGCGTCGGCATTGGCGGCGTGCTCGAGCCGCTGCAGGCCAACCCGACCATCATCGAGGACAACTGCTTCGTCGGCGCGCGCTCCGAGGTGGTCGAGGGCGTCATCGTCGGCGAGGGCTCGGTGATCTCGATGGGCGTGTTCATCTCGGCCTCGACCAAGATCGTCGACCGCGCCACGGGCCAGGTCCATATCGGCAAGGTGCCGCCCTATTCGGTGGTCGTCTCGGGCTCGCTGCCCGGCAAGCCGCTGAACGACGGCACGCCCGGCCCCTCGCTCTATTGCGCGGTGATCGTGAAGACCGTCGACGCCCAGACCCGCGCCAAGACCGGCATCAACGAGCTGCTGCGGGACTGATCGAACTTGGGACGTCATCCTGGGCGCCCGCAGGGCGTCCCGGGATCCATCATAAAGGGCCATGCCCTCCGATGGATCCCGGCGCTCCGCTTCGCTGCGGCCAGGATGACGCGCTTGATGCTGTGAAGCCCTCAGCCGATCGGCGCGGGCGCACCAGTGCCTTCAGCCGCCGGTGCAGCAGGCGTCGCCGCCGGGCTCGTCGTCGTCGCGGCCAGCGCATCGCGCAGGGCCTGCTCGCGGGTGTGGTCGAGCGAGGTCTTCAGCACCACGCCGCCGGTGCCCTTGATCGCTTCGAGAACCTTGTCGCCGGTCATCTTGTTGATCAGCACGAAGAGCGCGGCATTGCCCGGCTGCAGGCTGGCCGAGAGCTCCTTCATGAAGCCGTCATTGACGCCGTAATCGGTCAGGGCGCCGCCGAGCGCGCCCGATGCCGCGCCGATCGCTGCGCCGAATACCGGCATCAGGAAGATCGCGCCGATCAGCAGGCCCCAGAAGCCGCCCGAGGCCGCGCCCATCGCGGTCGTGTTGAGCAGCTGGTTCAGCTTGATCTTGCCGCCTTCATGCATCACGGCGATGGCCGCGTCGCTGATCTCGATCAGGTAATCCTTCTGCAGCGAGATCACCTTCTGGCGCATTTCCTCGGCGCGGGCCTCGGTCGGATAGACGATGACGACGAGATCGGACATGGCGACACTCCGTTGCAAAGGGCGACTGCAGCAAAACGACTGCAGCAAAACGACTTCAGACACGCGACCCAATATGGGCGCGACTGATCCTGCCGTGAAGGCGTGACAGGCGGATGGCGAACGCGCAAGCGCCCCGCCGGTTCCCTGTCGCGCGCCTATTCTCCCGACGCCGCTTTCGCCGCTTCGACCGCCCCGCTGCGTAACGGCAGCTCCTTCATGCGCGCCAGGAAGAGCAGCGCCATCGCGAAGCCCAAGAAGGTCGCCGAGAAGACGTATTGAAACAGCTGCACCATCGTCGCGCGATCGACGGTGCCGAGCTTCAATGCCTCAGGCGAGAGCCCGGCGCCGGCGCCCCCGACCCCGCCCAGCACGATCGCCCCGAACACCGCGACGATCAGCGCCCCGCCGATCTGGCGGAAGAAATTGGCAACCGCAGTCGCCGTGCCGAGCTGGTGCGTCTGCACCGCGTTCTGGATCGAGACCGTCGCCACCGGCAACAGGCAGCCGAAGCCCAGGCTGATGATGGCAAGGATGACGCAAAAGGGCAGGAGCGGCATCCGCCCCGCATAGATCACCAGCAGCGCCATGCCGATCAGCGCCACGCTGAGGCCGGCGACCGGCACGCGCTTGTAATGGGTGAGCCGCGTCATCGCCCGGCCCGACAGGGTCGCGCCGACCACCGTGCCGCAGGTCAAGGGCAGCAGCCCGAGCCCCGACGAGCTCGCGCTCAGGCCGGCCACGGTCTCGAAATAGAGCGGCAGGTAGATGGTGAGGCCGATGAAGGTGCCCATGCCGAATCCGGCGGCGATGGTGCCCATGCGCACCACCGGATTGGCCAGGATATCGAGCGGGATCAGCGGCTCGTCGGCGGTCCGCAGCCGCCAGGCGAAAGCCAGCCAGAGCACGAGCGAGAACGCCACAAGACCGGCGATCGGCCATGAGCGCCACGGATAGGAGGTGCCGCCCCAGGAGAGCGCCAGCAGCAGCGTCATCGTCGCGCCGGTCATCAGCACGGCGCCGAGGACGTCGAGCTTGTGCGGGCGCTCATGGCGCGGCAGCCGCTTCAGCGTCGAACTCGTCATCCAATAGGCGGCAAGGCCCAGAGGCAGGTTGATCCAGAAGATCACCGACCAGTGCAGCGCCTCGGCGATCACCCCGCCCAGGACCGGCCCGAGCAGCGAGGAGGCGAAGAACACGCTGGCGAAATAGACCTGATATTTGCCGCGCTCCTTGGGCGGCACCATGTCGGCGATGATGGTCTGCGCCAGCGCGATCAGCCCGCCGCCGCCCAGCCCCTGGACGAAGCGCGCCAGCACGAGCATGAGCAGAGTCGGCGCCAGCGCGCAGGCGATCGAACCGACGATGAAGATCACGATCGCCGAGAGCAGCGTCACCCGCCGGCCATGGATATCGGCGAGCTTGCCATAGAGCGGCGTCACGGCCGTAGACGCCAAGAGATAGGTCGTCACGATCCAGGGCAGATGGGTGACGTCGCCGAGTTCGCGTCCGATCGTCGGCATCGCCGTGGCGACGATGGTCTGGTCAAGCGCCGCCAGGAACATGGCGAGCATGATGCCGATGATGATGGAGCGAATATCCGCATGGGTAAGGGGCGCTGTCTGCGCCCCCGTCTCGACCCGTTTATCCATTAGAAAACTGCGCCTGCCCGTGCATAGGGAGAATGGCGGAAGTGTAAACTTGGGATGAGGCATGCGCTAGGGGCGGGGCGTGCCGGCTACGCATGGCGCCTCGACCATTGCCGTGATGTCTCCACGGCGCGCAACGGGAGCCTTGTCCGAAACAGTCGCTGCTACAAGGTTTCTGCACACGGAAATCTTGTTCGCACGCATGCATTGCAATCTCTGATAGGGTCTGACCATGTCCGTCGGAGGATCACGGGCCATTCGTCGCTATTGAGCCGGCGAGGCGGCGCTGCCGCCGGCGGTCATAGGCCGTTCCCCGTCACGTCTCCAGGGAGGAGCGACATCATGGCACTCAATTTTCCAAACCCGGTTCGCAGTTTCGATCCCGGCCGGTTCTGCGTCAGCTTCTGGGGTTCCGACGCCTCGCTCGAGATCACCTTCCAGGTCGAGATCGACGCTCTCAGGAAGCTGAAACCGAGCGTCGGCGACAGCGAGGCGCAGATGCTGGAAGCTTTCGACCAGAACCGGGAGGCGATCCTGACGGCGGCCTCTACGGCCTATGGCCGGCACAAGGCCAATTATCACCGCATCACGGCGGCCGACGTCTCGGCCGGGTCGCGCTGACCCGAGGCGATTGTCTCGACGGCCTCAGCCTCTCGCCGAAGGGGGCGAGGCCGTTCAACAGGAGGATGAAGACATGGCTCGTCCCGTCTACAAGCTCGGCGACATGGTCAATCTCACCACGGATTTTTCCGATCGGCCCAGAATTGGCCCCTTCGAGATCACGCGCCTGATGCCTCCGCGCGACAACAAGGAGGAGCAGTACCGCGTGCGCGGCCCAGACGGTCTTGAGCGCGCCATCGGATATCACGAGATCGTCGAGGACACGCCCGTTCGTGAGTAAGGCGCGCGTCCCTTCTCCCCTCGCGGGAGAAGGTGGCTCGGCGCAGCCGAGACGGATGAGGGGGCGCTCGACGGTACCCGCGTCATGCTCGGGCTCGACCCGAGCATCTCTGAAACCAGAGTCTTCTTGTCCGGAGATTCCCGAATCTTCGCTTCGCTGAGCCCGAGAATGACGGGAAGGGCACGGCGCCCCCTCATCCGCCCCTGCCGGGGCACCTTCTCCCGCGAGGGGAGAAGGGAAGCGGGTGTTGCGGGATAAGCGCGCCACCTTATCCCCGCGCGCCAAACCCATGCCTATTCTCCCCCCGCTTCACCCGACCAAGGGGGCTGTCGCGAGGCATCGTGCGGCCGGGTGGAGTTGCGGGTTTCGGGAGGTTGCGCCGTTGCGGGCGTTGCCTTCCGGAGGCGCCGGCGGCCGCCATCATCAGGTGACCCAGGCTGAATGGTCTCAAGGGAATGTGATCATAAAGCGCCGCCGGAGGCCAAAGACACCCGCGCGCGGGACGAGGCGGCGGCCTGTGACGCTGCTTCGACACGACATTCGACATCGACATCGGCACGCAGCCGTCGACTGCGACGCCACCTCGTCCCGCGCATCCCCTCTTTCGGATACGCCACAACAAGCGGAAACCCTCGCGGCGGCATGGCCGGCGAGGCTTTCTGCGCGCGCAGCGGCTTCTCTTCTCCCCTCGCGGGAGAAGGTGCCCGAAGGGCGGATGAGGGGGCGCCGCGAGCTTTCCAGCTACTCCGGTTCAACCCTCGACCACGAGGGCGCAGCGCCCCCTCATCGGTCAGCAGAGAAGGGCAGAACAGCCTCGGCTCAGCCCTGAACGGCGCCTGGGTCCATCCACATCAGCTCCCAGACATGGCCGTCGAGGTCCTGGAAGCCGTGGCCATACATGAAGCCGTGATCCTGCGGCGCGTTATAGGTCGTGCCACCCGCCGCCACGGCCGTCTTCACCATGGCGTCGACGGCTTCGCGGCTGTCGCGGGAGAGGCAGGTCAGCACCTCAACGCTCTTGCTCGTATCGGCGATCGGCTTCGGCGAGAAGCTCAGGAACTTCTCATGCGTCAGCAGCATCGCGAAGATCGTGTCGCTGATCACCATGCAGGTCGCGGTTTCGTCGGTGAACTGCGGATTGAACGAGAAGCCGAGCGCCTTGAAGAAGGTCACCGACCTGTCGAGGTCCTTCACGGGCAGGTTGACGAAGATCATCTGGGGCATGGTGTGTCCTTTGCTGGGGGGAGGGCAGTGCCGAGGGGCTGGTGAACGGAAAATATCTCAGAACAGGGCCTGAAGCTGCTGCCGCAGCGGGGCAGGATCGCCGCCGGGCAGCAACGCGTCGACAGCCTCATGCGTGCGCCGCCAGATCGGCACGGCGCTGGCGAGAAGTGCCGATCCCTCCGCGGTGAGGCTGAGCAGCCGGCTGCGTCTGTCCTTGGGGTCGCGCGCCACGCTGAGCAGGCCGCGACGCTCCAGCGGCTTCAGCGCGGCGGTCAATGTCGTGCGGTCCATGGCGAGCAGATGGGCCACCGGCCCGAGGCTCGGCGGCTGCGGGCGGTTCAGCGACATCAGCAGCGAGAACTGGCCGTTGGTGAGGCCAAGCGGCCGCAGGGCCTCATCGAAACGCCGCGCCAGCGCGCGCGCCGCCCGCTGCACATGCAGGCACAGGCAATGGTCGCGAACATGCAGCGTGGTCTCGAAAGGCACTGCCTCAAGAGCATGGTCGACGGTGATTGCGACAACTTTTGACATGATGTTTTTATGTTGATATCAACTTAATATGTCAAGTGCCGTGTGAAGCACGTACCGTTTCAACAAGTACTGGAAAGGGAGAGAGATCATGCAGCATCATCCGGTCGTCTCGCGTGAGGAATGGCTGACCGCGCGCAAGGCCCTGCTGGCTCGCGAGAAGGAGGCGACACATCTGCGCGACAGGCTGAACGCCGAGCGTCTGGCGCTGCCCTGGGTCAGGGTCGACAAGGACTATGTCTTCGATACGCTGGCCGGAAAGCGGACGCTGGCCGATCTGTTCGAGGGCCGCAGCCAGCTCATGGTCTATCATTTCATGCTGGGGCCCGATTGGGCTGCCGGCTGCCCGAGCTGCTCCTTTGTCGCCGATCATCTCGAGGGCGCACTGGTGCATCTCAATCACCACGACGTGACGCTGACCGCGATCTCGCGCGCACCGCTCGACAAGATCGAGGCCTACAAGCGCCGCATGGGCTGGAGCTTTCCCTGGGCCTCCTCCTTCGCCAACAGCTTCAACCAGGATTTTCATGTCTCCTTCAGCAAGGAGGAGCTGGCGGGCGACAAGGTGCTCTACAATTTCCAGCCGATCCCCACGTCGGAGGCCTTCGACGAATTGCCGGGCCTGAGCGCTTTCAGCCGCAACGAAGCTGGCGAGGTGTTTCACACCTACTCGACCTATGCGCGCGGGCTGGAGGAACTCGTCGGGACCTTCTCGATCCTCGATCGCGCCCCCAAGGGCCGCAATGAGGGCACGATCATGGATTTCGTGCGCCGCCATGACGAATATGAGGACGCGCCCAAGGCCCATGCCTGCTGCGCCTGAGCCTTCCCTGCTGCGCCTGAGCGTCTGGAGAACTGTCGGATGCGGGCTCAGGCCCGCGCCACGCTCGCCCGCTTCACGATTGCAGCCAGTTCGGGCGACGGGTCGAGCGTGCCGAAGACATAGCCCCAATCGGCATCGAGACGGGAGCGGCAGAAAGTTTCGAACACCGTGGCGTCGGCATGCTCCAGCAGCTCCGACGCCTGCAGCGCATAGGCCATCATATTGGCGAGCCGCCGGCCGTGCCCGTCATCGTTGCGGGGTTTCGCCACCTCCGTGCCGAGCCGGTCGAGCCAGCGGTCGAGCGCGCGGTTGGCTCCGCGCGCGGCCCCGACCTCGGCCATGAAGGCCTCCTTGGTCCGGGGATCGCGGTTGAAGCTCCTGAGCACATCCATGCACATCATGTTCGAGGTCCCCTCCCAGATCGCGTTCAGCGGCGCCTCGCGATAGAGCCGGGCCATCGGGTTTTCCTCGATGAAGCCGTTGCCGCCATGGCATTCGAGCGCCTCCACCACGAAGGCCGCCGCGCGCTTGCAGTTCCAGAACTTCGCCAGCGGCGTCGCGACGCGCGCGACATGGCGTTCCTGCTCCGAGGTCTCCATCGCGTCCGTGGCGGCGGCGACGCGAAACGCCATCAGCGTCGAGGCCTCGGAGTCGATCGCGAGATCGGCCAGGATGTTGGTCATCATCGGCTGCTCGGCGAGCGACAAGCCGAAACCCCGGCGCGATTGCGTGTGGTTGAGCGCTAATGTCAGCGCCTGCCGCATCAGCCCGGCCGAGCCGATGGCGAAATCGAGCCGGGTGAGATGGGCATGTGAGAGGATTTCCTTGATCCCCGCGCCCTCCTCGCCGACGAGCCATCCCAGGCATTCGCGGAACTCGACTTCGCAGGAGGCATTGGAGCGGTTGCCGGCCTTGTTCTTGAGACGCTGGATCTGCAGCCGGTTGCGGCTGCCATCTGGCAGGAAACCCGGCGCAAACAGGCAGGACACGCCGGTCTCGGTTTGGGCCAGCGTGAAGAACCCGTCCGATTGCGGCACCGAGAAGAACCATTTGTGCCCGGTGATCAGATAGACGCGCCCCTCCGGCGTATCCTCCAGGTAGCGCGCCGTCGTCTGGGTCTGGCGCAGGTCGGAGCCGCCCTGCTTTTCCGTCATCGCATAGCCGATCGTGGCGCCCGTCTTCTGCGACACCGGTAGCGGGCGCCGGTCATAGAGCCCGCTGGTGATCCTCTCGCGCCAGAGCGCGAATTCCGGCTGGGCCAGCCCGGGGAAGGCGGCATAGGTCATGCCGGTCGGGCAGGCCGTGCCCTGCTCGATCTGGTTCCAGACATAGGAGAGCACGCCGCGCGCGGCATGGCCGTTGGGTTGGGCCGTCGTCCAGGCCAGGGAGGGAACCCCATGCTTGAAAGCGAGCGCCATCAGCTCGTGCCAGGCAGGATGGAATTCGACCCAATCGATGCGATTGCCGAAGCGGTCATGCGTCTTGAGTTCGGGCGAAAAGATATTCGCAAGCCGGGCCAGTTCCTGCGTCGCCTCGTCCCCGGCATGGGCGCCGAGCGCAGCGGCCTGCTCCGCCACCCAGGGAGCCAGCCGGGCGACGACGCCCTGCAGCACGGCATCGTCGGAAAAGGCGTTCCAGCCGACGGCCAGGCGGGCCTGATTGAGGACCTGGTGGGTGGGTTGAGCCAGAGAATGCATCGGCCATGGCCTTTCGCGTCATGGTCGGCCTTGTGCCGACCATCCACGTCTTGCGACGCGGATACCAGGAGATTTGGACGAAGGAAGACGTGGATGCCCGGGACAAGCCCGAGCATGACGGTGCGGACTATTCGGCGGCTTCGCGCGGCGTTGGCATTGGCAGCGCTGGCACCTCGCAGCCCGTGACGCAGCAGCGCCCTGGCTGTTTCGACACCCGCGTTCCATCCGCCAGCACGCCGCGATCGAGCAGGGTTTCGACCAGCGCGACCTTCTCCATCACCGGATAATTCCGCCAGATCTCGCGCTTCATCGCCTCGGGCGAGCCGCCGCCATGCAGCGAGATCACCGAATACCAGCCGGCCTCCTTCGAGACGGTCAGGTCCTCGATGAAGCGCGCGACCTCGGCCCGCTGCTCGTAGGGAATGTCCGGCCGCCCCGTCAGCACGGCGGAAAGCGAGGCGGCGGTTTCGGGATTGTGGTCCTCGTCGGGGCCGGGCAGCGCCACGATCAGACCTCCGGAGACGTAGTGAGCGATGCGATGCATGTCGTAGATCTTGGTAGCGAGCAGCAGCTTGCCGATATTGGCGAAAATTGTATCGGGCATCACCGATCCCGCCGGATCCTTCTGGCAATAGACGGAGGCCGCGACACCGCAGGCGAAAAAGCTCTCGGTGATCGTGATCAGCTCGACCATCTGCTCGCGGACATGGCCGTGCCGCTCGATATCGAGCCCATTGGCCTCGATCATCAACGCGCCCGCGCCGATCAGCAGGTCGCCGAAGCCGGCCCGCGCGCCGATGCAGGAATGGCGGTGATGCGTGGCGTAGCTCGTGGTCAGGAAGCCGCCTTCCTCGGTCTCGCCGGCGAGGAACACCCGCTCCCAGGGAACGAAGACATCGTCGAACATCACGACGCCGGTCGACTGGCCGTATTTCGCCGAGAATTTCGCTGCGGGATCGCCGGGACGCCCGGCGGGCCGCGCGACGATGGTCACGCCTTCCGCATCGCAGGGCACGGCGCAGCAGACGGCGAAGTCCTCGTCGCCGGCCACATGGGTGCGGCAGGGCATCACCAGGAATTCGTGCATATAGGGCGCGCCGGTCACGATCGCCTTGGTGCCGCGAATGACGATGCCCCCCGCCCTGCGCTCCCTGATATGGACGTAGGCGTCGCGATTTTCCTGCGCGCCCGGCCGCTTCGAGCGGTCGCCCTTGGCATCGGTCATGGCGACGCCGAGCGTCAGGTCCCGGTCCTGAACCTCGTGCAGATAGGCACGGAAGCGCTGCGCGTAATCCGTGCCATGCGCAGCATCCGTTCGCGCGGTCGCCTGCCAGAGCCCGTTCAGGGCGTCATGGGTGAGGTAGCGCTGGGCGCAGCCGGAGATCTTGCAGACCAGCCTGACCGCCTCGAGCTTGGCGAGCAGATCGCTCGAACTCTCGTTGATGTGCAGCATGCGGTTGACGGTCTTGCCTGACGAACCCTGCCGCGCCGTCATGATCGGCGTATAGGCGGCATCATGGGCGAGATCGTAGGTCACGCCGACCGCGTTGATGCCGGGCGCCAGAAGCGGCTCGTCGGCGACGCTCTCGACCTGCCGGCCATTGACGAAGACGCGCGGGCGGTAGGACCGCAGCGACTCCCGATATCCTGCCGCATCCATAAGCATGGCGTTCTCTCCCGGCACGGCGTTCCCGTGAATTTTGCTATTGCTGATAAAATTGAACGCCGTTAGATTTTTCGTCAACCGAATTCTGGAATGCGTCGAGGATGCCCGTGACCGAGGCGATGCGAGGCCGCCGCAAGCGCGCCGTGACCGGTCTCAAGCGCGGCCTGATCCTCGATGCTGCCCGCGCGGTCTTCGAGCGCGACGGGCTCGACGGCGCGTCGTTGCGGGCGATCGCGGCCGAGGCCGGCTACACTCCGGCGGCGCTCTATTTCCACTTCGACTCCAAGGAGGCGCTCTATGCCGAAGTGCTGGGCCAGTCGCTCGACGCGCTGAAGGCCTCCGTCGATGCAGGTGTTACGGGGGCTGCGTCCCCGGCCGGGCGTTTCGCAGCCGCTGCGCTCGCCTTCTTCGATTTCTACGCCACCCATCCGCGCGATCTCGATCTCGGCTTCTATCTGTTTCGCGGCGGCATGCGGCCGCACGGGCTGGGCCGCGATCGCGACAAGGCGCTGAACGAAGCGCTGGAGGCGGCGCTCTGGCCGATCCTCGAGGCCGCCGAGGCGATGGGCGCCGACGAGGCGACGGCCCGGCTGCTGATGGCGGACACTTTCGCCCATGCCGTGGGTGTGCTCCTGATGATGCATACGCAGCGCATCCGCATGTTCGGGCTGGCGCCGCGTGCACTGATGGAGCGCTATGTCGAGACCGAGTTGATGAAATTGACGTCGCCGGATGGGCGCGGGAACCCTCTCCTGGAGGGAAAGGGCAGGGTGAGGGGTAGGCCGTTGGACACAGAAGCCAAGACCTCACCGCCGTCTCGCCTGAGAGGCCTTTTGAAAATCGAGCCCTCATCCTGAGGAGCCGCAAAGCGGCGTCTCGAAGGATGCTCCAGCTGGTTCCGGAGCCTCCTGAAACATCCTTCGAGACGCCATTCCCCGGAAAATGGCTCCTCAGGATGAGGGCTGAAAGGCAGCAAGCGGTCACTGAATGCTCGATTGAAGCTGATGAGCCTATACTAACGCCTTCTCCTCACAGGACGGGGTAAACCCCCGCGACCGATATTGGAGCATGGAAGCTGGATGAGCCTTTTGAACGCAAAGACCGCGACCCTCGTGATCGTCGATTTCCAGTCGAGGCTGATGCCGGCGATCCATGACGGCACGCGCATGGTCGAGAACGCTAAGCGGCTGGTCGATGCCGCGAAACTGCTTGCCGTACCGGTCCTGATGACCGAGCAGAATCCGGCGGGCCTGGGCGGCACCGTGCCCGAGCTGGCCGATGCAGGCCCCGTTATCACGAAGATGAGCTTCGATTCCTGCGCGGAACCCGCCTTTCTGGAGGCGCTGGCCGGCGATGGCGAACTCGTGCTCTGCGGCTGCGAGGCCCATGTCTGCGTCGGCCAGACCGTGTTGAGCCTGCTCGAACACAAGCGCCGCGTCGTCGTCGTGCAGGATGCGATCGGCTCGCGCGCGCCCGAATCCAAGGAGGTCGCGCTCAGGCGGATGGAACGGCACGGCGCCGAGATCGTCACGACCGAAATGGTGGTGTTCGAATGGCTGCGGACTGCGGCGCATCCGCAGTTCCGGCCGGTATCGAAGCTGATCCGCTAGAGAATGCGACCGGGACCATCACGATGACAACGCCTGCGATCTGGTATTTCGACATCATCTCGCCCTTCGCCCATATCGCGCTGGCGCGGCTGGAGGCGATCAGGGCCAGGCGCGCCGTGCTGCTCCGGCCGATCGTGTTCGGGGCGGTCCTGAAACATTGGGGCCAGCTCGGCCCTGCCGAGATCGCGCCCAAGCGCGTCCACACCTACAGGCTGGCGACACATGCGGCGGCAGCCCTCGGCGTACCCTTCCGCTTTCCGCCGTCGCATCCCTTCAACCCGCTCGCCATGCTGCGCCTGCTGACCGCGCTGGAGGGCAACCCCACCGCCGTGCGCGAGGCCTTTCATCTGGTCTGGGGCGAGGGCCACGACGCCAACGACCCGCAAGTGCTGGCCCGAGTCGCCGCAGCCGCAGGCGATCCCGCCGCGCTGGATCGCATCGGCGAGCAGGCGGTCAAGGACCGGCTCCGCAATGCCACGGAGGAGGCGGTCGCTGCCGGCATCTTCGGCGTGCCGAGCCTGCTGATCGACGGCGAGATCTTCTGGGGTGTCGACGCCATGGCGATGGCGGGGGACTATCTCGCCGCGCCCGCCGCATTCCTCAGCGGCGAGATCGCCCGCGTCTCCGATTTGCCGGTCGGGCTGGAGCGCGCCCGTTCGTGAGGCTCAGAGCGGCTTCTTGATCCATTTCGCGATGACGCCGACGATCCCCTCACGGAAGAGCAGGACGCAGATCACGAAGATCACGCCCTGGACGACCGTGACCCAGGCACCGAGGCTGGCGAGATAGTTCTGCATGGAGACGATGACGAGCGCGCCGACGATCGGACCGAACACGGTGCCGAGACCTCCGACCAGCGTCATCAGCACGACTTCGCCCGACATCGACCAGTAGACATCGGTCAGCGAAGCCAGCTGGAAGACGATCGCCTTGGTCGCGCCGGCCAGCCCCGCCAGCGTCGCCGACAGCACGAAGACCGTGAGCTTGTACTGGTTGGCGCGGTAGCCGAGCGAGATCGCGCGCGGCTCGTTGTCCCGGATCGCCTTGCAGACCTGTCCGAAGGGCGAGTGGATGATGCGGTAGATCGCCAGCAGCCCGGCCATGAAGATGATCGCGACCACCCAATAGAGCGTGCGGTCGTCGGCGAGGTTGATCAGCCCGAACAGCTTGCCGCGCGGCACCGCCTGGATGCCGTCCTCGCCGCCGGTGAATCTTGGCGTCTGCAGCGAGAAGAAGAACACCATCTGCGCCAGAGCCAGCGTGATCATGGCGAAATAGATGCCTTGTCGCCGGATCGCGAGCGCGCCGAACAGAGCGCCCAGCAGGGCGGCGACGCAGGTGCCGAGCAGGATCGCCAATTCCGGCGTCAGGCCCCAGTTCTTGGCGGTGTAGGCGCTGACATAGCTCGCCATGCCGAAATAGGCGGCGTGGCCGAAGGAGAGCAGGCCGCCATAGCCAAGCAGAAGATTGAAGGCGAGCGCGAACAGCGCGAAGCACAGCACCTTCATCACGAAGACCGGGTAGGCGATGAAGGGGGCGACCGCGAGCGCGATGGCGATCCCGATGAAGATCATCCGGTGCAGGCGCGCCGTGCCATGATCGATCTCGATCACGGCCAGACCGGCGGCAGGCGCATCGGTGGAGGCAACGTTTGCCATGTCAGGTCCTTACAGCTGCGTCGGGGTGCCGGACTTGCGGCCACCAACGCTCTTCCGTCATTGCGAGGAGCGCAGCGACGAAGCAATCGAGGGGGACGTCGAGCGAGCCTTCTGGATTGCTTCGCTGCGCTCGCAATGACGGGAGAGCGGTCACGTCGTGCGCCCGAACAGGCCGGCCGGCTTCACCAGCAGCACCAGCACCATGATGATGAAGATCACGGTCGCGGCCGCTTCCGGATAGAACACCTTGGTCAGGCCCTCGATCAATCCGAGCCCGAAGCCGGTGATGATCGCGCCCAGGATCGAACCCATGCCGCCGATGACGACGACGGCGAAGACGACGATGATCAGGTCGGCGCCCATATTGGGGTTGACCGAATAGATCGGCGCGGCGAGCACGCCGGCAAAGGCGGCGAGCGCGACGCCGAAGCCGTATGTCAGCGTGACTAGCAGGGGCACGTTGATGCCGAAGGCCTGGGTCAGCGTCGGATTCTCGGTCGCGGCGCGCAGATAGGCGCCGAGCCGCGTCTTCTCGATCAGGAACCATGTCGCCAGGCAGACCACGAGCGAGGCGGCGATCACCCAGGCGCGATAGTTCGGCAGGAACATGAAGCCGAGATTCTGGCCGCCGGTGAGTTGCGGCGGGATCTGGTAGGGCAGGCCCGACGAGCCATATTGATTGCGAAACAGGCCCTGGATGATCAGGGCGAGGCCGAAGGTCAAAAGCAGCCCGTAGAGATGGTCGAGATTGGCCAGCCTCGCGATCAGCACCCGTTCGATGATCACGCCGAACACGCCGACGATCAGCGGGGCCAGCAACAGCGCGGCCCAGTAATTGATCCCGAAATAGTTCAGGCACATCCAGGCGACGAAGGCGCCCATCATATACTGCGCGCCATGGGCGAAGTTGATGATGTTGAGCAGCCCGAAGATCACCGCCAGCCCCAGGCTGAGGATGGCATAGAACGAGCCGTTGATCAGGCCGAGCAGGACCTGGCCGAACAAGGCTTGCGGGGGAATTCCGAGAAGCTCGAACATGCGTGGCTCAGATCGCTCTTGATTGGATAAGCAGTGAAAGTCTCGCCGTCATCCTGGCCGTAGCGAAGCGGAGTGCCGGGATCCATCGGAGAGCTCGGAGCTTTACGATGGATCCCGGGACGACCTTCGGTCGCCCAGGATGACGGCGCGCCTTATCGGTAGCCAGGGCTTGCCCGCCCTTACTTCTTGACGAGCGGGCACTCGCTCTCGGAGAGCGGGCGGAAGGCCTGTTCGGCGGGCAGCACCGCGATCTGCTTGTAATAGTCCCAGGGCGCCTTCGACTCCGAGGGCTTCTTGACCTCGAACAGATACACATCATGCATCTTGCGGCCATCGGCACGCACCGTACCCTTGCCGAACAGCGGATCGTCGGTCGGCAGCTCCTTCATCTTGGCGACCACGGTCGCACTGTCCTTGCTCTTCGCCGCCTCGACCGCCTTGAGGTAATGCAGCATGCCCGAATAGACGCCGGCCTGGACCATGCTCGGCTTCTTGCCGCCATTGGCCTTGGCGAAACGCTCGGAGAAGGCGCGGGTGCCGTCATTGCTGTCCCAGTAGAAGGACTCCGTCAGGACGAGGCCCTGTGCCGTCTGCAGACCGAGCGCGTGCACGTCGGTGATGAAGACCAGCAGCCCGGCGAGCTTCTGCCCGCCCGCGACGATGCCGAATTCGCCGGCCTGCTTGATCGAGTTGATCGTGTCGCCGCCGGCATTGGCGAGACCGATGACCTTGGCCTTGGAGGCCTGCGCCTGCAGCAGGAAGGACGAGAAGTCGGTGCCGGGGAAGGGCGTGCGGACGGCGCCGAGCACCTTGCCGCCATTCTTGACCACCACCGCCGAGGCATCGCGCTCCAGCGCATGGCCGAAGGCATAGTCCGCGGTCAGGAAATACCAGCTGTCGCCGCCGGCCTTGACCATCGCGCCGCCGGTGCCCTGGGCGAGCGCATAGGTGTCGTAGGTCCAGTGGATCGTGTTGGGCGTGCAGGCCTTTCCGGTCAGGTCGGAAGCGGCTGCGCCCGAATTGATGTGGACCTTGTTCTTGTCCTTGGTGATCTGGCTGACGGCCAGCGCGACCGAGGAGGTGGGGACGTCGAGGATCAAGTCGACGCCGTCCTGATCGTACCAGGTCCGGGCGATGGTCGAGCCGACATCGGGCTTGTTCTGGTGGTCGGCCGAGACGATCTCGACCTTGATGCCCTTCTCGGCGGCCTTGAAGTCTTCGACGGCCATTTTCGCGGCGATGACCGAGCCTTCGCCGGAGAGGTCGGCATAGAGGCCGGACCGGTCGTTGAGGACGCCGGCCTTGATGGAGATCTGCTGGGCAAGCACCGGGCTCGACATCAGCGCCGCAAAGGCGGTTGTGGTCAGAAGCGTCTTGAATGTCATCATGTCTCTCCCTGGAATGAATGTCGGTTTCGACGTTGTTCTTGTTTTTGAAGCTCTGGGTCGTGATCGCTGTCCCGGATCGGGAGCTTCAGACCCCGAGATAGGAATGCAGCTTGTCGATGTTTTGATCGAGCTCCTGGTTCGGGATCATGTCGATCACCTTGCCCTGCTCGACGACATAGTGCCGGTCGGCGACGGTGGCGGCGAAGCGGAAGTTCTGCTCGACCAGGATGATGGTGAAACCCTCGCGCTTCAGCTTCGAGATCGTGCGGCCGATCTGCTCGATGATGACCGGCGCCAGACCCTCGGTGGGTTCGTCCAGCAGCAGCAGATTGGCGCCCGTGCGCAGGATGCGGCCGATCGCCAGCATCTGCTGCTCGCCGCCCGAAAGCTTGGTGCCCTGGCTCTTCAGCCGCTCCTTCAGATTGGGAAAGAGCTCGAAGATCTGCTCCAGCGAGAGCCCGCCCGGCTTCACCTGCGGCGGTAGCATCAGGTTTTCTTCGACGTTCAGGCTGGCATAGATGCCGCGCTCCTCCGGCACGAAGCCGATGCCGAGACGGGCGATGGCGCGCGAGGGCAATGCGATCGTCTCCTTGCCCTCCAGCTTGATCGAGCCCTTGCGCTTGCCCATGATGCCGATGATCGACTTCAGGGTGGTCGTCTTGCCGGCGCCGTTGCGGCCGAGCAGCGTCACCACCTCGCCGGGCGCGACGTCGAAATCGATGCCATGCAGCACATGGGATTCGCCGTACCAGGCCTCGAGCCCGCGCACGGAGAGCAATGGTGCGGCTGCGGTCGCGGAGGTCGGTTTCATAGTCGTCTCAGTGAGCATGATCGCCTCCCGAGCCGATATAGGCCTCGATCACGCGCGCATCCTTCGAGACGCTGGCATAATCGCCCTCCGCCAGAACCTGCCCGCGCGCCAGCACGGTGATGCGGTCAGAGAGCGAGGCGACGACGGAGAGATTGTGCTCGACCATCAGGATGGTGCGGTTGACCGAGACCTTGCGGATCAACGCCTCGATGCGCTCGACATCCTCGCGTCCCATCCCGGCCATCGGCTCGTCGAGCAGCATCATCTCAGGGTCGAGCGCCAGCGTGGTCGCGATTTCCAGCGCGCGCTTGCGGCCATAGGAAAGCTCGACGGCCGGCAGCTCGACGAAAGCCGACAGGCCGACGGCCTCGACCAGGCGACGGGCCTCCTCGTCGAGCGGCTTCAGCGCGGCTTCCGAGCGCCAGAAGTCGAACGAATCGCCGCGCTTGCGCTGCAATGCGATGCGCACATTGGTGAGGACGCTGAGCTGCGGAAAGACCGCAGAGATCTGGAAGGAGCGGACAAGCCCGAGCCGAGCGATCTCGGCAGGCTTTTCGCGGGTGATGTCGCGGCCGTTATAGACGATGGCGCCCTTGCTCGGCGCAAGAAATTTAGTCAGCAAATTGAAGAAGGTCGTCTTTCCCGCGCCGTTGGGGCCGATCAACGCATGGATCGACCCGCGCTTGACCTTCAGATCAACGCCGTTCACGGCCGTGAAGCCGCCAAAGTCTTTTGTCAGTCCCGAGGTAGATAGAATAATATCCTCAGGCATGCTGCATGCCGCGTATCATTGTCTTGTTCTTTCTTGTTTTTACCGCTTCCCCTTGCATGGCATGCTGCACCGCGCTCATGGCATGAGTCAACGCCGCGGCGACGCAAACGGCCTTTTGAAACCGGTCTCATCCCTTCGTCGTAGATGCTTCCCGCCTCATGCGAACGAATGACGCGGTGCGGCGCGGCGCGGCGCATCCTGCCGGCAAGGCGTATTGTTGTTAAATGTCTTGCTGATCTTCGCCTATCGCTACCCCCGGGAGCAGCCGCCGTCGGCCGGTTCCTGGGTAGCGCGATCATGGGGTGGCATTGGCGGGATTGGCTTTCGCCGGCGCTGATATCCTGCTTGGCTCAGAACCGCGCCGTCATCCTGGGCGACCGCAGGTCGTCCCGGCAACTGTGTTTCATCGTGGCTGGAAGGAGCGTTTGTCGCGCAGGACGGCGTTTGCGGTGACGAGGATTTTTCGGGCGATGGCGATGAGGGCGACCTTTGCGGGTTTTCCGGCGGCAGTCATGGTTTTGTAGAGGGTCGCGAAGCGCGAGCGGGAGCGGATGGTTGCGACGGCGGCCATGTAGAGGGCCTGTCGCAGGCGCGGTCTGCCCCCGGCAATGGCGCGCTTGCCGCGGAAGGCGCCGCTGTCGCGGTTGAGCGGCGCGAGGCCCGCCAGAGCGGCGATGGTCTTGGGCGAACGCTGGCCGAGCTCGGGCATGAGCGCGAGCAG
>NZ_FNUY01000002.1 GCF_900108245.1 Allobosea lathyri | reverse complement strand
TGTGTTGCTGGGGCATGTCGCGCTACTCGATAGCAGTCGAGAAGCGCCTCGCCGCCGGCCAAAAACGTTGAGAGGGACCACGATCATGGCAATGGCAGATTTGAAGACCACCGACTCGCGTCCCGCTGCGCTGAAGCAGACCTCGCTGAATACGGCCATCGCCGTCGAGATGATCGGCGTGAACAAGTGGTATGGCGAGTTCCATGTCCTGCGCGACATCAACCTGAAGGTCGAGCGCGGCGAGAAGCTGGTGATCTGCGGCCCGTCAGGCTCGGGCAAGTCGACGATGATCCGCTGCATCAACCGGCTGGAGGAACACCAGAAGGGCCAGATCATCGTCGATGGCACGGAGCTGACCAACGATCTCAAGAAGATCGACGAGATCCGCCGCGATGTCGGCATGGTCTTCCAGCACTTCAACCTGTTCCCGCATCTGACGATCCTGGAGAACCTGACGCTGGCGCCGATCTGGGTCCGCAAGATGCCCAAGAAGGATGCCGAGGAAATCGGGATGCACTATCTCAAGCGCGTCAAGATTCCCGAGCAGGCGCTGAAATATCCAGGCCAGCTCTCGGGCGGCCAGCAGCAGCGCGTGGCGATCGCCCGCTCGCTCTGCATGAGCCCGAAGATCATGCTGTTCGACGAGCCGACCTCGGCGCTCGATCCCGAGATGGTCAAGGAGGTGCTCGACACCATGGTCTCGCTCGCCGATGAGGGCATGACCATGCTCTGCGTCACGCACGAGATGGGCTTTGCCCGTCAGGTCGCCGACCGCGTCATCTTCATGGATGCCGGCCAGGTCGTCGAGATGAACGAGCCCAACGAGTTCTTCAAGAACCCGCAGCACGAGCGCACGAAGCTCTTCCTCAGCCAGATCCTGCACTGAGGTCTTTGATTTTGCATCGGCTTCTTCCTAAAACCGCGTTCCACTTTTTCGGGGCGATGCTCTAAGGTTTCCACAGTCCATCGGAAGCGGCGCGCAGACACTCTGCGCGCCGTATTCGTTTAAGCGGCCCGCCGCCTCAGCTGACGTCCTGATCTTGGGGTAGGGAACAAAGACGGCCTCCACCCGTTTCCTCGGGGAATTGGAGGAAGCACATGAAACGGATCATTCCCGCCATCGTCGCGGCGCTTCTCGTCAGCGGCGGTGCTTATGCCCAGTCGATCAATATCGGTCCCGGCGGCGTCGGGATCGATACCCGCAGCCCGCGCGACCGTGCCATCGAGCGTGACATCCGCCGGGAAGAGCGGGCTCGTGAGCGCGATCGCTACGAGCGCACCGACTATCGCGGCGACCGCCGCGGCCGCGACTGCCGCACGATCACCACGCGCGAGGAGACGCGTCATGGCGTCGTGCGCCGCGAGACCCGTGTCTGCGACTGATCGCGTCTGCGATTGATTGCGGTCTGCGATTGATTGCGATTGATATCGGCTAAGAAGCCCGCCGCGCTCAAGCGCGGCGGGCTTCTTCGTATCGTGCCAGCGCTTACTTGCTGTCGCGCGCCTTGACCGCCTGATCGGGGAAGTCCGAGAACAGCCCGTCGATGCCGAGCGCGAAGAACGCCTTGTACTCGGCTGCGGGGTCGTTCTTGAAGTCGGAAGCAAGCCGCTTCGCCTCGCTTCGGAAGGTCCAGCTGTGGACGAAGAGGCCGGCGGCGTGCGCGTCCTTGACCACATTCGTCGGCGCGATCAGCACGCGGTCGCGCTCGTCGATCACGCCGTCCTTGTTGAGATCCTGCGGCTTGCCATCCGCTCCGATGGTCTGCTTGCCGGCAAGGATGTAGGGCTTCCAGGGGCCGACGCCGTCGGCATAGGTCGCGATCTCCTTCAGCCCTTCGGCCGAGACCAGATCCTGAAAAGTCCGCTTGTCGCCGGTAACGGCAAAATCATAGGGCTTGTCGAAGGGGGCGGCGAGCGTGACCTTGCCGTCCTTGTCGACGCCATCGCCATCGACGAGCTGGACGAGACGCAGCTGGGTCTTGCCGCGCAGGTATTTCAGGTTCGCCGTCTCGAAGCTCTGGATGAAGACGGGCGAGGATTTTTCGGTCCAGCCAGCGGCCTTGAGCACGTCGAGCAGCCGGTCCTCGAGCGCAAGCCCGATCGCGGCATGGAAGATCGGATGCTTGGTCTCAGGATAGATGCCGATGACGCGGCCGGTCCGCGTGCTCTCGGCCTTTGCGAGGTCGATCACCTCCTGAAAGGTCGGGATCAGATACTGGCCGTTATGGGACTGGTCGCGATCCGCGAAAGCCTGCTTGGCGCGCAGCGTCTTGATCTCGGCCAGCGTGAAGTCCCCGGCGAACCAGTCATCGGTATCGATGCCGTCGATCTTGCGAACCCGTTTGCGGCTGGCGAATTCCGGGCGGCTCGCGACATCGGTCGTGCCGCTCAGCATCGGCTCGTGCCTGACCACCAGAACGCCGTCCTTGGTCGCGACCAGATCGGGCTCGATGAAATCCGCGCCCTGTTCGATCGCGAGCTTGTAGCCTTCCAGCGTGTGCTCCGGCCGATAGCCGCTGGCGCCGCGATGCGCGACGATCAAAGGCTTCTGTCCCGACAGGGTGGGGGCCGCGCTCTGCGCGAGCGAAGGCGTCGTGGCAGCAAGCCCGGCAGCGAGCGATGCCAGCATCGTGGCCGACAGCAAAAGTATTTTTTTCATGGGTCCGATCCCTGCTCCGCAGCAAATGCGGGTGAACTCTAGGTCGGCCGATGTGACATGGCCATGAAACCGGCCATCAAGTCGTGATCTGCATCTGATCGCTCGCGCCGACAATCCATATCGCCGCGAGCATCGTCATGTGAGAGGCGAGGTAGCCATAAGAGACGTAGCCATAAGAGCCGTCGGGCCATGCCCGAGCGGCGCTGCTTTAACCGGGTATCAGCGGCGGCCTTCGAGCGTCGACTTGGCGTCGAGGCGCTTGGCGGGCGGCGGGGTCAGGTCCGGCGGGGGCGTCGTGGCGCAGGCGGCGAGAGCCATGGCGAGCAGGCTGGCAAGGGCGAGACGGCTGGCGCGTTGCATGAACGAAAACCCCTTTGTCGCGACATGGCGGTTGCCACGTCTTTCCGCTTATGAAACGACCGCGTCAAGAGCGTGACGATCGGCGTGCTATGCCGTTGCCTCATGCTTGAGATCGTCGAAAGATAACGTGTTTCTCTCATTGCGGCGTTCGACACGATGTGTCCGGCGCCAGGACCACCGGACATGACCCCAGCCGCCCGCATCAGCGCTGCCATCGAAGTGCTGGACGATATCATCCAGCGGCGCCGGCCGGCTTCGGACGCGCTCAAGGACTGGGGCCTGTCGCGCCGCTTTGCCGGATCGAAGGACCGCGCCGCGGTCGCCTCGCTGGTCTATGACGCGCTGCGCCGCAAGGCCTCCTCGTCCTTCGCCATGGCCTCCGAGACCCCGCGCGCGCTGGTTCTGGGCATGCTGGCGGGCTTGCGCGGGATGAATGCAGCCGAGATTGCCGGTCTGTGCTCGGGCGAGAATCACGCGCCGGCGCCGCTCGATTCCGACGAGCTGGCGTTGCTGACGGCCTTTTCCACCCAGGGCGCGCCGGACTGGATGCGCGCCGATGTGCCGGAATGGCTCTGGCCGGCGTTCGAGCAGGCCTTCGGGGCCGCCGCGGTGGAGGAGGGGCAGGCTCTGGCGGCCCGCGCGCCGATTGATCTGCGCGCGAACCGCCTGAAGACAAATCGCGACGGTCTTCTGGCAAGCCTGGAACATCTCGCGCCGGAGGCGGGAGCCTGGTCGCCCGACGCTCTGCGCTTTCAGCCCGGCCATGACGGGCGCGGGCCCTCGCTGCAGACGGAGCCCGGTTTTTTCGCCGGCGAGTTCGAAATTCAGGACGAGGGCTCGCAGCTCGTGACGCTGCTCGCCGGAGCGCGGCCGGGCGACACGGTCGTCGATCTCTGCGCCGGAGCTGGCGGCAAGACGCTGGCGCTGGCGGCCTTGATGAAGAACAGCGGCCGCCTCTTCGCGACCGATCTCGACAGCCGCCGTCTAGCGCCACTGCACGAGCGGCTGGCGCGTTCGGGGGCGACGCAGGTCGAGATCCGCATCCCCCGCAGCCGCGGCCACGAGCCGCTCGCCGATATCGCCGGCGAGGTCGACCTCGTGCTGGTCGACGCGCCCTGCACCGGCTCCGGCACCTGGCGGCGCAATCCCGACGCCAAATGGCGCGTGCGGCCGGGCGCGCTGGCCGAGCGGATCAAGGATCAGGCCGAGGTGCTGGCGCGGGCCGCCAGGCTGGTGAAACCCGGCGGGCGCATCGCCTACATCACCTGTTCCGTCCTGCCCGATGAGAACGACGAAGCCGTGCGGGCGTTCCTGGGCCGGCATTCCGGCTTCGCTGCGGTCGAACTGGGCGACGTGCTGGTTTCGCAGGAGGGAGATTTCTCGTTGCTCGGCCGCTTCGCGACCCAATACGGCTTGCAATTGTCGCCGCGCCGCACGGGTACGGATGGGTTCTACCTGACCTGCCTCACACGCAGCGGCTGAGGCGCGATCAGACCGTTGCACGCCCGCGCGCAATGGCTTAACCGGACGCGATGACGATCGAAAAAAGCCACGACTCCATCCTCATCATCGATTTCGGCAGCCAGGTCACGCAGCTGATCGCGCGACGGGTTCGCGAGATCGGCGTCTACTGCGAGATCGCGCCGTTCCAGTTGGCTTCGGAGGCGTTCGCGCGCCTGAAGCCCAAGGGCGTGATCTTCTCGGGCGGTCCCGCTTCGGTTCCCGACGCCGACAGCCCGCGCGCGCCCCAGGAAGTGTTCTCCGCCGGATTGCCCATCCTGGGCATCTGCTATGGCCAGCAGACCATGGCGGACCAGCTCGGCGGCAAGGTCGAGAGTGGGCATGCGGCAGAGTTCGGCCGCGCGGATGTCGAGATCGTCATGCCCTCGGCGCTGTTCGCAGGGATCTGGGAGGAGGGCGGCCGCTACCCCGTCTGGATGAGCCATGGCGACCGCGTCACGCAGTTGCCGGCAGGTTTCTCCGTCAAGGCGACCTCCGAGAACGCGCCTTATGCGGTGGCAAGCGACGAGGGCCGGCGCTTCTACTCCACCATGTTCCACCCCGAGGTGGTGCACACGCCCGATGGCGCGAAGCTGCTGCGCAACTTCGTCGTCGACATCAGCGGCTGCACGCCGGACTGGAGCATGTCGGCCTATCGTGCCGAGACCATCGCCAAGATTCAGGCGCAGGTCGGCAAGGGCCGCGTCATCTGCGGACTATCGGGCGGTGTCGATTCCGCCGTTGCTGCCGTGCTGATCCATGAGGCGATCGGCGACCAGCTCACTTGCGTCTTCGTCGATCATGGGCTGATGCGCGAAGCCGAGGCCGAGCAGGTCGTAGCGCTGTTCCGCGACAGCTATAATATCCCACTCGTACATGTCGAAGCCGAAGAGCTTTTCCTCTCGGAGCTCGCCAAATGCGGCGCCGATCCCGAGGCCAAGCGCAAGACCATCGGTCGCCTCTTCATCGAGGTCTTCGACGAGGAGGCCCGGAAGCTGGGCGGCGCCGACTTCCTGGCGCAGGGCACGCTCTATCCCGACGTGATCGAAAGCGTCTCCTTCTCGGGCGGCCCCTCGGTAACGATCAAGTCGCACCACAATGTCGGCGGCCTGCCCGAGCGCATGAAGATGAAGCTTGTCGAGCCGCTGCGCGAGCTGTTCAAGGACGAGGTCCGCGTGCTCGGCCGCGAACTCGGCCTGCCCGAGGCCTTCGTCGGCCGCCACCCCTTCCCGGGGCCGGGCCTCGCCATTCGCTGCCCCGGCGAGATCACCAAGGAAAAGCTCGACATCCTGCGCAAGGCCGATGCGATCTATCTCGACGAGATCCGCAAGGCGGGCCTGTACGATGTGATCTGGCAGGCCTTCGCGGTGCTGCTCCCGGTGCGAACCGTCGGCGTGATGGGCGACCACCGCACCTATGATCACGTGCTCGCTCTGCGCGCCGTGACCTCGGTCGACGGCATGACGGCGGATTTCTATCCTTACGACATGGCATTCCTCGGCCGCACCGCGACCCGGATCATCAACGAGGTCAAAGGCATCAACCGCGTGGTCTACGACGTCACCAGCAAGCCGCCCGGCACGATCGAGTGGGAGTAACGGATACAAACGGCGGCAATAGCGTAGGTTCGGCGGGCTGTTTGCCCTCCGCTGATCAGTACGCGCCAGTCGCCACTCGCCGCTTTTTGTTCCTTCCAAACCGTTTGGTCGATCTGAACCGCGGGATGAGGGCAGTGTGAAGTGCCCTCATCTATGTGTAGGCTGTAGCGTGCCATAGCGTGCAAATCGGCGGGTCCGCTTCGCGCCATCGCGGCCGTTCTGCGCAGGGCCGAACTTCCCAAGGTGGCCGATTTTGTTGAAGAAGTCGGTGTAGGCGCCGTTCGTGAGCAGCACGGGAGGGGTTGTGAGAGGGGCCTTCTCCCTCATGCCGCCAGAGGCGACACTCCCGCGGGCATCAGCTTCGCCATTTTCCTAAGGTTCTGGGCGGTGGCTGCGAGGAGGAACTCGTCGCGGGCCCCACACGGTCCTCGCAATCGTAAGCGGTCGAGTTTGAGGATGCGCTTCAGGTGCGCAAACAGCATCTCGACCTTCTTCCGCTCTCGTCGCGAGGTTACGTAGGCATCGGTGGCGGCGATATCGCGCGCCATGTCGCGGGCGCCTTCGTGGATGGAGCGGAGGATCTTGCGAGCAGGATCTTTCGGACAGCACTTTGGCTTCAGGGAACAGGCGTCGCAGTCGCGCTTGATCGCCCGGTAGCGCATGAGGCCTTCAGGATCGATACCGTCGCGCGGCACCGCGAAGGGCCGGCGGAACTGCCGAAGTTCCTTGCCGTCCGGACAGATGTAGAGATCGCGATCGTGATCATAGGCGAAGTCGGAGCGGCTGAAGGTGCCGTCGCGGCGCCGGGATTTGTCGAACACCGGAATATGCGGCTCGATACCGCGCTCATGCACCAGCCAGGCCAGGTTCTCGGCCGAGCCATAAGCGGCGTCTGCGACCAGCTTCTCAGGCCATGTGCCGAACCTGTCCTGCGTGCGCCCGATCATAGTTCGCGCGGCGCCGACCTCGGCCTGCCGCACGGCCGTGGTCGCTTCGACGTCCATGATGACGGCATGCTTCAGATCGATCAGGTAGTTTGTCGCATAGGCGAAGAAGGCCTGCCCGCCATGGGCGGCCGTCCAGCGCGCGGCAGGATCGGCCGGCGAGATGAATTTGGGCACGACCGGCGTCGCCGCGCCGAAGGCGGCATCGTCCAGCACGGCCAGATACTCGCGCACCGCATGGTTGGCGGCCTCGGGCGCCAACCCGTCCTTGCCGGGCACGCCGTTCTGGCGATTGGCGTCGGCCTTGATCAGGCTGGCATCGACGGCAAACCCCTCGCCCCCAACCAGCCCCTCCGCCATGCAGCGCCTGACCGTGATCTCGAAGACCTCGCGCAGCAAATCGCTGTCGCGGAAGCGACCGTGCCGGTTTCTTTGAGAAGGTGGAATGGTCGGGTACATCCCCCTCCAGGCCGAGCTGGCAAAACCAGCGATAGGCCAGGTTCAGATGGACCTCGTCGCAAAGCCGACGCTCGGAGCGGATGCCGAAGCAGTAGCCGACGATCAGCATTCGGATCATCAGCTCGGGATCGATCGAAGGTCGGCCGGTGTCGCTGTAGAACGGGCGCAAATGCGCCCGAATGCCGGACAGATCGACAAAGCGATCGATGGCGCGCAGCAGATGATCCGCAGGGACGTGCCGTTCCAGGCTGAACTCGTAGAACAGTGCCTCCTGCGCAACCGTCCGCTCGCCCATCATCGCGCTGCCCTCCGCAGCGACGACTGAATCAGAACCTCAAGCTCCCAGCAACACCGACTTTTTCAACACAATCGGCCCTTTGCCGACGTTCGGAACTTCCGCTTCCGGGCGATCAAAAACAACAACCGGCGTCGAGGCCGAAATTGGCCATGGCTGACGTCCAGACCGATCGCTTGTGCGACGATCTGTGAGCGGAAATAGCCTGCGACGGATGCGATGGCGCAAGTTGCGCCGCCTGTTGGTTCAGCAGCGTCCTATGCCGGTACGACAGGTAGATGCGCCAACTGAGCACCGACCTCGTAATAGGCCTCTCTCAGTCCGCGGAATGCCGGGGCGCCCACATCAGATACCGGTAACGGCATCCCCTCAAGGCTCGTTTCGCCAAGAACAAGTCGAGCGAGCTCGCGCCGGAAGACAGTCCCCCGGCGCAATACCGCGCCCGTTGATGCCGATGGCGTTTGCGCCATAGGTGTGAAGCCGCGGCAGACGATCGGGCGTCATGCCGATCTGGCCGTACCATTCGGTCTCGAATTCGACATCACCGAGCTGCGGAAACAGCTTCCTGATATGCCGCTTGGCCCAACCGCGATGGATGCCGAGACCGGTCGATCTGAGAGCACCGACACTTCCGACGATCAGCCTGCCTTCAGCGTCGAGCCGGAAGCCGCTCAGGATGGTTTTGGTGTCCCAGCTCGCTCCGCCGTTCGGCAGGATGGTATTGCGCAGATTGTGGCTGAGCGGCGCCGTCTAGATGTGGAAATAGGGCAGGCGCACCTGCTCCTCGCGGATCATGACTGTCGGGCCGGCCGAATAGGCATCCGTCGCCAGGATCAGCCACTTCGCATTGACGCGGCCGCCGGCGGTCCTGACATGCCACGCCTCGCCGCTGCGCTCGAAGGACGTCACCGCGCTGCGCGTATGGATCGTCGCGCCTTCGCCGATCGCTGCCGCAGCGAGACCACGGACATAGGCAAGCGGCTGGATCGTCCCGGCGCGGCGATCAAACAGCGCCCCCTTATAGCCGACAGCGCCGGTCCTGGCCTGGGTTTCCTCGCTGCTCAGCAATTCGACTTTCGCGCCGAGCCTGGCCCATTGCACCTGCCGCGCCTGAAGCTGGTGCAGACCGCTGGAACCGACCGCAGTGATAGGTACCGCGATGGTCGGCCTGGCACTGCATTCCATACTGCTCCGTCAAGGCGAAGACCTCGCGCGGCGCATTGCCGAGCAACTGGATCAGGCGGTTGCCATAGATCGGCCCGAGCGTCGCAATGAGGTCATCGGGCATCACCCAGAGCCCGGCGTTGACGAAGCCTGAATTGCGGCCGGACGCGCCGAACCCGATCTCGACAGCCTCGACCACAATGGCCGTTCGACCGGCCCTGGCCAGATGTAGAGCGGCTGAAAGTCCGGTGTACCCCGCACCGATGACGACGACGTCGGCAGAGACCCTCCCGCTCAGGACTGTTGTCGGCGGTGCGGAGGTGCTGAAAGCTCCCACAGCCCGTGCGAACGCTTGTCCTCCAGCATTGAAGCGGCTCCATCGTGTCTGATTTCTTAAAAATGCGCGGCGCAGGTCAGCGCCACCTGGTGCCTTCAGCTCTTCGGCTCGTCGTCCGGGTGAGCCATTTCGCAGAATTTTCCGCCGAGATAGCGCCCGGCATTTGATAATGGATCGAGTGCGGGCATTGTCGCCTCGACGCGGGCGCGAAACGGCTCCGAACTGTCCTGCGGTCGATAGCCGAGATGGTTGGCTCCGCCGTTGTCCACGGCCTTTACGGCATTGTCCGAGGTGCCGAAAGAGATCGAGTGGCCGACGAAGGGGGCCGTCAGCGAAGCTGTGACGAGGCGTACGCAATCGGCAAAGGATAGGTAGGACCACAGCATCCGACGGTCGACCGGCTCCGGGAAGGACGAGAAGATCCGCAGGCACGCCGTCTCGATGCCGTACTTGTCCCAGTACAGCCGGCTGAGGCTCTCCACGAACGTCTTGCCGACACCGTAGAGGCAATCGGGACGGACGGGCGCATCGACTGTGATCTGCGCCCCGATCTCATGGAAGCCGATGGCGTGGACCGACGAGGCGTATACGATGCGTTTGACGCCGTGTTTCCGGGCGCCCTCGTAGATGTGGTAGGAGCCGCGGATACTCGAATCGAGGACGATCTGCCACTCCCGCTCGGTCGGCGCGCCGCCGAAATGGACGATTGCGTCACACCCCTCGGTCGCAGCCATCGTGGCTTCCATGTCCGAGAGGTCGAAAATCACCTCTTCTTCATGGGCGGCGAGCGGCCCGAGCGGCTCGCGATCGGCGAGGCGGATGGTCCTGGCGAGCGGCCCAAGGCCGGCGCGAAGCTGCGAACCGAGGCGACCTGCAGCGCCGGTGATCAGGATGCGGTTGTAGTGCGGCATGCAATCCTCGCGTTTGGCGGGCACATCGGACCTGTGCGACGGCGTTTGGGATATCTCGGCCGAACGGCACAACGGCGCATCGTCATCCGCTCGGGGCAGATCGCTACGCCATCGGATCAGCCGCGGACCGTGGCGGCCAGCCTGTCGGCTCCACGCGCAAGAAGAACGGCGTCGGATCCGCAAGCGACGAACGAAAATCCTTCGCTCAAAAGGCTTTTTGCGAAGGCCGGATCGAAGACCAGCGTGCCGACCGCGACGCCGGACTTGATCAGTTTTTGCGCTGCGGGGCGGATCAGCTCCCAGACCGCAGGGTCCGTGGGCTTGCCAAGAAGACCGATATCAGCCGCGATATCGGCAGGACCGAAGAACACGCCGTCCACGCCGGAGACACGACCGATCTCCAGCGACTGCTCGACCGCCGCGCGTGTTTCGACCTGAACGATGACAGCGGTCTCGTCTCCGACCCGACTGAAATAGTCGGTCATCCTGCCGAACGCATTGGCGCGCGTGCAGCCGCTGACGCCACGAATGCCGTGCGGCGGATAGCGTGTCGCAGCTACCGCCGCCTCGGCCTCGGCCGGGGTCTGGACCATCGGGAAAAGCAGTCCTGGCGCACCGAGATCAAGCAGCCGCTTGACCAGGACTGCATCGTTCCAATCCGGCCGCACGATGGGTGTGACCGGATGGGCGGCCAGAACCTGCAGCTGCGCCATCACCGAGTTCAGGTCGTTGGGCGAGTGCTCGGTGTCGATCAGCATCCAGTCGAAACCGGAGCTCGCAACGGACTCCGTAGCGAAGGCGCTGGAAAGGCTGAGCCAGAGCCCGATCTGCGGTTGCCCGCCCCGTATCGACGCGAGGAACCTGTTTGTGGGCAGTTGCATCGCCTTGCTCTCCGTTCAGCAGATTATCGTGCGCGCGAGCCTACCGGGGCAGCTCGCCGCGACGGGCTATGAGCTGCACTTCGGCAACGCGCACATCGGACAGGCCGTATTGAGCGCCAGCGGCCTCGGCGGAGATGTAGCCAAGCGCCAAATCACGCTCGACGCTGCCGATGTCCCGTTCTGCCGCCGCGCCGTAGCCGGCGCCGCCTGGGAAGGCCATCACGACCTTGCGGCCATGCGGCACGAACTGCTTGCCCTTGCCCTTCATCGGCGTGCCGTCATCGAGCTCGATCGTCGTGGGCGCCCCTGCGCCACCACCGCGCCGGCCGCGAGCGGGATGGTGGACGCGGTCGAACATCGCCTGCATGTCGAACTCGTAGCCTTCCCAGGCGCCCACCTCCATGTGCTGGCCGAGGCCGCCGCGCTGCCGGCCATTGCCGCCGGAATCCGGCCGCAGCTCCTTGCGCCAGACGATGACCGGGCCGACCTGCTCAGTCGCCTCGACCGGCATCGTCATGACGCCGGATGGGAAGGCCGTGGCGCTCATGCCGTCGAGCGTCGGGCGCGCGCCTGAGCCGCCCGAATTAAAGGTCAGGACCTCGGCGCGAACGGCGTCCGACGATGCCGGAGCATCGTGACGCGGCCGCAGCGAGACCTGGAAGTTGCACAGGCTTCCCGCGCCTTCCGCCGGGGCGACGCCGGGCAGGATCTTGTCGAGCGCATCGTAGATCGTATCGGGCACCATGTGGCCGATGATGTGGCGCAGCGCGACCGGGGCCGGCCAGACCGCGTTGACAATCGTGTGCTCTGGCGCCGTGATCCGGAACGGCTCAAGCGATGCGGCATTGTTGGGGATCTCGGGCGCGATCGCGCATTTCAGGGCGTAGCAGGTATAGGCCTTGGTGTAGACCAGCGGCACGTTGATGCCGTTCTTGTCGACCCCGGTGGTCCCTGCCCAGTCGCAGAGCACACCGTCCTCTTCGATCGTGATCTTGACGCACAGGTCGATCGGCCGGCTGTAGCCGTCGATCCGCATATGCCCCTCGGCCTGCGCACGCGGCAGCGCCGCGATCTTGTCCAGCGTCGCCTGACGGGAATTGGTCAGGATGAAATCGGAGATGCCGGCGAGATCGGCGAGCTTGAATTCGACCATCATGTCGATCAGGCGGCGATGGCCAATCTCGTTGCAGGTCGCCAGCGCATAGATGTCGCCGACGAGCTGGTCGGGCTCGCGGACGTTACCGCGAATGATCATTTCCAGTGTGTCGTTCACCGCTCCGCGATCGATGAACTTCATGATCGGGATATGCAGGCCTTCCTCATAGACCGAATTGGCATCGGCACCGAAGCCGCGGCCGCCAATATCGACTATGTGCGCGGTGCAGGCGAAAAAGCCGACATGCTTGCCGCCATGAAAGGAGGGGCTGACGACGGTGATGTCATGCAGGTGGCCTGTGCCCTCCCAGGGATTGTTGGTGATGTAGACGTCACCTTCGCAGATGTTGTCGCGCCCGATCCTGCGGATGAAATGCGCGACGGCGTCGGCCATGGCGTTGACATGGCCCGGCGTGCCGGTCACCGCCTGCGCCAGCATCAGGCCCATCTCATTGTAGACGCCGGCCGAGAGATCGCCGGCCTCGCGCACCGAGGTCGAGAACGAGGTCCGGATCAGCGCCTGCGCCTGTTCCTCGACGACCGAGATCAGGCGGTTCCACATCACCTGATAGGCGACTTTCGAAATCTCAGACATGAGCGACCTCCTTCGCGTTCGCCGCGTGAGAGGCGGGTGTGGCTTGCTTCAGGCGGATGTCGATGCAGCCGTCGGTCAGGGTGACCGCCTGGCGACTCGACGGCAGGATGATGGTGGTTTCGTCTTCGGTGATCACGCTGGGACCAGCGACTTCGCTGCCAGTCGGCAGATCGTCACGGCCAAAGGCAGACGCCTCGACGCGTTGGCCGAGGCCGGCGTCGAAGAAGCTGCGCACGGCTCCGGCGGTCGCGGCCTGTGTCTTCCCCAGTGCGGCAACGGCCTCGACCGGTGTCGCGGGGGTATGGGCATTGACGGACCAGACGGTGATCTCCGCTTCGAGCCCGCGCACCGTGCGGCCGAATAGGTTGATATATTCCCGCTCGAAGCGTTGGAGGATGACGGCCGGATCGGCCGCGCGCGCCTCCTGCGAGGTCAGCGTCACCGGAATTTCCCAGCCCTGACCGGCATAGCGCATATAGACCTTGTAATCGGTCAGGATCTCGCCGCTCCAGCCGCAGGAGCGCACCACGCGCGTGGCCTCCTGCTCCATCTCGTCGAAGAGCTTGGTCACGCGCTGCGTGTCGAAGCGCGACAGCCGCATGAACAGGGTCCGATTGGCCTCGAAGCTGAAGGGCGCCCGCAGGAAGCCGATCGCCGAGCCGACGCCGGCGCCGGGCGGCACGAGGCAGCGTGAGATGCCGAGCTTCTCGCAGAGCCTGCCGGCATGCAGGGGGGCGGCGCCGCCGAAGGCGATCATGGTGTAGCCGGACAGGTCCTCGCCGTTCTCGACCGCATGGACACGGGCCGCATTGGCCATGTTCTCGTCGACGACCTCGGCCACGCCCCAGGCACTCTCCTGCGCGTCCATGCCAAGCTTGCCTCCGATCTCGGCGTCCAACGCGCCGGCCGATTCATCGGCGTAGAGCTTGATCGTGCCGGCCGCGAAATTATCGGGGTCGATCTTCCCGAGGACGACGTCGGCATCGGTGACGGCCGGGCGCTTGCCGCCGCGGCCGTAGCAAGCAGGGCCAGGCTCGGAGCCGGCGCTTTCGGGGCCGACGCGGATCTGTTTCATCGAGTCGACATGGGCGAGGCTGCCGCCGCCGGCGCCGATCTCGACCATGTCGATCACCGGGATCGAGATCGGCATGCCCGAGCCCTTTTTGAAGCGGTAGGTCCGGGCCACCTCGAAGACCCGCGCCGTCTTGGGCGTGTAGTTCTTGATGAGGCAGATCTTGGCGGTGGTCCCGCCCATGTCGAAAGACAGGACCTTCTTCAGCCCATGCCGCGCCGCAATGTCGGCGGCGAAGACGGCGCCGCCGGCGGGGCCGGATTCGACAAGACGGACGGGGAACTCGGACGCGCTTTCGAGCGAGATGATGCCGCCGCCCGAATGCATCAGGAAGATCGGGCAAGCCGCGCCTTCCGCCTCGAGCCGGCCCTTGAGGCGGACGAGATAGCTCTTCATCAGCGGCTTGATGTAGGAATTGGCGATCGTCGTGTTGAAGCGCTCATATTCGCGCATCTGCGGCGAGACTTCCGACGACAGCGAGATCATGACGCCGGGCAGCCGCTCCGTCAGCACGTCCTGGATCATGTGCTCATGCGCGTCGTTGACGTAGGAGTGGAGCAGGCCGATGGCGATGCTCTCATAGGCGGCCTCGCCCAATTCGTCGGCGAGCATCTCGACCTCGGAGCGGTCGAGCGGGATCAGTACCTGCCCGCGCGCATCCATCCGTTCCTTGACGGTGTAGCGGCGGTTGCGCGGCAGCAGGGGTTGCGGCAGCGTCATGTTGAGATCGTATTGCTCGAAGCGGCTTTCGGTCCGCATCTCGATCACGTCGCGGAAGCCTTCCGTCGTGATCAGCGCGGTCTTGGCGCCACGGCGCTCGATCAGAGCATTCGTCGCCAGCGTCGTGCCGTGGATGATCTGCACGATCGAGGAGACCGGCACGCCGGCCTTGGAGCAGACCCGGTGCATGCCCTCGATGATCGCGTCTTCCGGCGCGGAATAGGTCGTCAGGACTTTCGTCGAGAAGCGCTGGCCGTCCAGTTCGAGGACGACGTCCGTGAACGTCCCTCCGATATCGACCCCCAGACGGGCCCCGAGAATGGACATGGTTGCTTCGCCTCTGTTGCCTGATCCCCAAAAGGATAGGAAGGCCCTCCGATGCCGTCGAATTATTATTATATATATTATTTGATAGAGAAAATTTATCGACGTAGGAATCGGCCTCTGACCGGTGCGTTAGTGGCTCTTATGCCCGATGAAGTTGCCAAGGTGCTGGTGCGCTGCCTGTTCTCCCGCCAGTTCGGCCGCTCGCTTCAGCAGAAAGCTGGCTGGTGTGTGAGCGTATGAGGCTGTGAAAACCAGGGCGGTTGGCTTCCATTCATAAGGGAATTCGACAAGCTCTCCGCTATCCAGGTACCTGTCCACCAACGTCCGTGACATCGGCGCAATGCCCAGGCCATCGAGGGTCATCTGCAGGCTGGCGGCGAGGCTGCTCGATGGCACGATCCGGACCGGTCTATCGAAGCTGTCGCGGAAGTGCGCCGAGAGTTCGACGAAATGGCGTGTATTGCGCGCATGGGTGAGGATCGTATGCGATGCGAAGGTCGCGATATCGGAGCCGGTAAGTCCCAGACGCGGTGAGGACACCCAAAGATAAGGCACCGAGCCGAGCTCGACATTGGTGATGTTGAAGTTCGAGATCGGGCCGTTCAGCAAGCACAGGTCCAGCGCGCGCGAGACCAACTCCTCGCGCAGGTTGACGGTCAGGTCGACCTTTAGCTCGACATCGATATTGGGGAACACCGCTCGCATGGCGAGCAGATAGGCACGCAGCCAAGTTTGGGCGATCAACTCGGTCACGCCCAGCCGCAGGATGCCAATCTGCTGGTCCGAGCGGATCGACTGCTGCGAGAACTCCTCCGAGGCCTGCAGGACCTTCTCGGCGTGGCTCAGCAGTGTGTGGCCGATTGGGGTCAGCGCGACCGAACCGGATTCGCGATAGAACAGCCTGACGCCGAGCGTGGCTTCGAGCTGGGAGATCCGCACCGAGATATTGGGCTGAGTCGTGTTCAGGCGCTCCGCTGTGCCCCTGAAACTGCCGAGTTTGGCGACCCAAACGAAGCTCTCGAGTTGCTTGAGCGTCCAGTTTGGCATCGCTCTCTCCCAGAGCGCCGCAATGCGGCATGCAAATTTCGAGCCGTGTCGCTACTCAATAAAGAAAATATATCGCACAAACTTCAAAATTCAATTGGATGCTATTGCTGGAACGGGTTGGAGTGTCAAAAGCCGGCAATCGAGCCCAGCTCGGATGCCGTAGCCGAAACCCGAGCGACCAGTCCGTTCGAGGCTAAGAAAGTGGGAACGATGAACCGCAGAGCCCTGATTGCATCCGCCGCCTTCGCGATGAGCGTCGCATTGACCGCGCCCGTGCTCGCCCAGACCAGCTGGACCATGGCATCCGGCTATCCCGAGAGCAGCTTCTTCACCCAGAACATCCGCGAGATGATCAAGGAGATCGAGGAAAAGAGCCGCGGCAAGCTGAAGATTGACCTGCGTTCCAACGACAGTCTGATCAAGCTCGATGCCGTTAAGCGCGCGGTGCAGTCCGGCCAGATCCAGATCGGTGAAATTCGCCTCGGCGTCTATGGCAACGAAGCCGCCATGTACAATCTCGACAACATACCCGGCGTCGCCACGACCTTCGACCAGGCCACCAAGCTGACCGAGGCGCAGGCTCCATTCTTCGATGCCATGTTCAAGAAAAACGGTATGCGTGCCATCACCTATGTCGCCTGGCCGGGACAGGGCTTCTACACCAAGCAGCCGCTCAAGAGCCTCGCCGACCTCAAGAGCCAGAAGCTGCGGATCTATTCCAAGCAGACGCAGATCATGGGCGAGAAGCTCGGCATGGAAGCGCTGATCCTGCCTTTCGCCGAAGTGCCGCAGGCCTTTTCGACCGGCATGATCCAGTCGCTCTGGACCAGCGCCCAGACGGGCACCGACGTTCAGGTCTGGGATTACGTCAAGCACTTCACCTATACCGGCACGATGCACAACAAGAATGCTATCCTCGTCAACGAGCGCGCCTTCCGCGCGCTCGACGATGCCACGCAGAAGGTCGTCGTTGCTGCCGGCGAAACGGCCACGAAGCGCGGCTGGGAATTGGCCAAGAAGGCCAGCCAGGAGCGCGAGGACGTGCTCAAGAGCCACGGCATGACCGTCGCCCAGTCGCCGAAAGACGTGCTCGATGCGATCGAGGCGGCCGGCAAGGGCATGGTGACCGATTGGCTCGGCAGCGCCAGCGCCGAGGAAAAGGTTGTCTACGAGAACTATCGGAAGAGCCTGAACTGATCGCGCCACGTGAAGTACGCCGGGCGCGCCGCGTTGGCGTGCTGTAGTGGGCAAGTTGGAGTGGGATTGTCGTGCTCAGGGCCTTTCTGGATAAGCTCTACGACTGCTGCGGCTATATCGCCGCAGTCTTCATGATCGGTATCGCGATCGCCATCCTGGCGCAGATCCTGTCCCGGATGCGTGGCATCACGCTGGACGCCACCGAGGCTGCGGGGCTCTGCCTCGCCGCTTCGACCTTCTTTGGGCTGGCCCATACCTTCCGGCGCGGCTCACATGTCCGGATCGACCTGATCGTCGGCCGCCTGCCACAGGCGGTCCGGCACAAGGTCGAGATCTTCAACTGCCTGCTGGGCTCCGTCGTCGTCAGCTTTCTCGGCTGGCACGTCGCCGGGCTCTCCATCCAGTCCTACCAATTCAACGATGTCAGCCCCGGACTGCTCGCCATGCCGTTCTGGATTCCTCAGACTGGCGTGGCGGCCGGCATCATTGTCTTCGCCGTGGCGCTGATCGACGAACTGGTCTGGCTCCTGCGCGGTGGCGCTCCCCGCTACCAAGCGCCCGACGAAGTCGGTCTCGACCGGCCCGTGGCCTGAGGACATCACGATGGATCCGATCGTCGTCTCGTCCCTGGTTCTCGCAGGGCTACTGCTGTTCCTGCTCGCCAGCGGCGTCTGGGTGGCGCTGGCGCTTCTCACCGTCGGCATGGTCATGATGGGGCTGTTCACGACTGCCCCGATGGGCTCGCTCGTGGCCTCGACCCTGTGGGATTCGAGCTGGGGCTGGGCTTTGACCTCCCTGCCGCTGTTCATCTGGATGGGCGAGATCCTGTTTCGCTCGAAACTGTCGTCGGACATGTTCCAGGGCCTGGCCCCCTGGGTGTCGCGACTTCCGGGCCGGCTGCTGCATGTCAATGTGCTCGGTTGCGGCATCATGGCGGCCGTCGCCGGCTCCTCGGCCGTCACCTGCGCAACGATCGGGCGCATGAGCGTGCCGGAGCTGGAGCGCCGCAAATATCCGCTCAACATGACGATCGGCACGCTCGCCGGCTCCGGGACGCTCGGCCTGCTGATCCCACCCTCGATCATCATGATCGTCTATGGCGTGACGGCCGAGGTCTCGATCTCGCGGCTTTTCGTCGCCGGCGTTGTGCCTGGACTACTCCTGATGGCGCTTTTCATGGGTTATACGGCGATCTGGAGCCTGCTCAATCCCGACAAAATGCCCCCGGCCGATCCGCCTATCCCGTTCCGCGAAATGATCTATCGGTCGCGGCGCCTGATTCCGGTCGCACTGCTGATCGGCTCAGTCATCGGCTCGATCTATGGCGGCATCGCCACCCCGACTGAAGCCGCGACCATCGGCGTCGTCGGCGCGCTGGTCCTTGCCGTCATCGGCGGTGGCTTCGGCCGGGAGAGCTTCATGGAAAGCCTGATGGCTGCCGTGCGCACCTCCTGCATGATCTCCTTCATCATCGCCTGCGCCGCCTGCCTGACGATCGCGGTCGCCTTCGTCGACATTCCGCGTTCACTCGCGGGCTGGGTCGCGGCGATGCGGCTCTCTCCCTATGCGCTGCTTGCGGTACTCGCCGTCTTCATGCTGATCCTGGGCTGCTTCCTCGAGGGCATCTCGATCATTGTCCTGACGTCGTCGGTGATGCTGCCGATGGTGCAGGCGGCCGGCATCGACCTGCTCTGGTTTGGCATCTTCGTCGTCGTCCTGATCGAGGCGGCGCAGATCACGCCACCGGTCGGGTTCAACCTGTTCGTGCTGCAGAGCATCACGGGCAAGGACATCCTGGCGGTCACGAAGGCCGCGATCCCCTATTTCTTCGTGCTGATGCTGCTGCTGGTCCTGATCACGGTGTTTCCGC
Organism: Allobosea lathyri; assembly: GCF_900108245.1. GTDB lineage: Bacteria > Pseudomonadota > Alphaproteobacteria > Rhizobiales > Beijerinckiaceae > Allobosea > Allobosea lathyri. The sequence goes on along the minus strand of NZ_FNUY01000002.1, from coordinate 647,283 downwards.
AGATCGTGACAGGCCTCCCAAAGATGATGAGCGGTTGAGTCAGGGCAAAGCCGATGATCGGCCGCCCGCGGGTGCCATCTGTGACCGTCGGATTCCCGGCGCGACCCTCCTGGCCGCATTTGGTGCAGAGGTCCGCTTCTTGGCGATGAGCCTAAGTCCGCTGCTGGCGCGTTTCAGTCGGGAAGGAGAGGGCAGTTTTGGCGCAAAGCGGGCGTTTGCCAACGCGGTCCTGTCTCAAGCAGAAATCGACGGCCGCGGCCCGGGATGGGGCAGCGTTCAGGCTTCGCGGAAGCGCTCACGCCAGTTGGCGCTGCTGCCGCGCTTAAATAGCGCGACAGCTTTCAGCTACTCCGGCTAGATGTCCGCGTCCTGCGCCTTCACCGGTCGTGTCTTCCGCTGACCGACATATGGGCCGGGAGCAATCTTCGCGCGCCCGGCCAGACTGGCTTGTCGGCGCTGTTCGAGCCACACCTCGACCTCTTCCAGATCCCACACCACGCAGCGGGGCGTAAGATTGAAGCGGCGCGGGAACTCGCCTCGTTTTTCCATCTCATAGATCGTGCTGTCGGCGAGCGGGACGATCAGCCTGAGTTCATGCCACCTGATGGTTCGCGGCAGACCGCTCAATACCGTTGCGGGGCCGGAGTAGCCCACGGGATCGCTGTCCTCGTCCTCTTGGAGTGGCAGCATCAGGATGCGTACCCCCCTTGGTTTCTTCGTAGTCATTGTCTGTCCTCGGTTATAGTGGGAAGGAGGACGGATATCGGGCTTGCGTTGGCGGGCTCGCAAAGAAGCCTTCGCGGGAGTAGGGCATCGTTCCCAAGGGCAGGGCGGGATGATACAAAGTCTCGGACGATAGGCTTGAGAATCCGAGCTTTCATATCGAACATCAGCCTCGCTGGCGATCCGACCGAGATCCTGGATGAGTGCGTGATGTGCGCTGGGTGACGGTACTTTTCGAGGTCGGTCACGTTAGTTGCAGAGCCGCCGTGAGGGGCATAAATCGCCCGATCGATCCCGATAGTTGGTGAAACGTCAGAAATTTTTTGCGGGAATTTTCCCTTTAATATCAATACCGTAGTTTTTTAGCGGCCCGAGCGTCGGCTTTTCAAGCTGAAAACAAGAAAAAACCCTGCTAGATCAATCATCTAGCAGGGTGAAAAGCAATAGAGTGGGAATGATTTTTGCCGATCCTGATGTATCCGAACCCACGCTACTACACGGCATAAGTCACTGAAAACAAAAATAAATAATTCCAAAGACATTCAGTAGCTATCGGCGCGCAGAGATTGGCTCTGCTGGCCCGTCTGACGGGTCCCCGGGATATTGTCCGGTCTGATTTTTTGAAAGTACCGTCACGGTCAATGAGGCTCGTGACGGCTTGGACCAGCTCTGAGCGACAGCGGCCGCGCGTGTGAGGGCTGTGCGTTCAGGCAGTGGCGGGGTTCGGCTCGGCCGCGGCGGCCACGCTTCCCGCGTTGATGGCCTCCGACCAAAGCAACCGAACTCGTGAACGGCTTTCAAATGAAAAGCCGCGCCCCGCCCGCGATTGAAGGTGGGGGCGGAACCATCGTTCGATGGCTTAGTTCTTTGCCGAAGTGTCCAGCCACCGCGGTCAGCGCCAGGGATTGGAACGTCACATGCAAAATCGCGGTGACCACGAGATAAGACGGCGGGACCTCCTCATTGCCGGAGCCGCTTCTGCGGCGCTTGGGGTTCCCCAACTGGCACAGGCCCAAACTGCTGCTACTGCCGGGAGGTCGACGATGCCTGACCAGCCCACCATGTCGGACGTTTCGATGCTCGTGAACGGTGAGACACGCAAACTCAGGCTTGACGTTCGTACCACCTTGCTCGACGCACTCCGAGAGCATCTTCACCTCACCGGAACCAAGAAGGGCTGCGATCACGGCCAGTGCGGCGCCTGCACGGTGATCGTCGCGGGCCGCCGGATCAATTCCTGCCTCACGCTGGCGGTGATGCACGAAGGCGACAGCGTCACAACGATCGAGGGGTTGGGTACGCCCGAGAACCTCCATCCGATGCAGGCCGCCTTCGTGAAGCACGATGGCTATCAATGCGGCTATTGCACGCCGGGCCAGATCTGCTCGGCGGTCGCCATGCTCGACGAGATCAAGGCCGGCACTCCCAGCCATGTCAGCGCGGATCTGATGGCGCAGCCGCAACTGACGGCCATGGAGCTCCGGGAGCGCATGAGCGGCAACATCTGCCGCTGCGCCGCCTATCCCAACATCATCGACGCCATAAGCGAGGTGGCGGGGAGGAAGACATGAAGTCCTTCGCCTACGAACGCGCAGCCTCACCAGCCGAAGCGGTTGCCGCCGCCACACGAGCGGAGGGCGCCAAATTCATTGCCGGGGGCACGAACCTGCTCGATCTGATGAAGCTCGAGATCGAGGCGCCGACCCATCTGATCGATGTGAACGGGCTCGCCTTCGACAAGATCGAAGCCACGCCCGATGGCGGCTTGCGCATCGGCGCCCTGGTGCGCAATACCGATCTCGCTGCCGATGAGCGCGTGCGGCGCGACTATCCGCTGCTCTCGCGCGCTCTGCTTGCCGGCGCCTCGGGCCAATTGCGCAACAAGGCAACGACCGCGGGCAACCTCCTCCAGCGCACGCGTTGCCCGTATTTCTACGACACCAACCAGCCGTGCAACAAACGCCAACCCGGCAGCGGCTGTTCGGCTATCGGCGGATTCACGCGCAATCACGCTATTCTTGGCACCAGCGATGCCTGCATCGCGACGCATCCGAGCGACATGGCCGTGGCCATGCGCGCGCTCGACGCGACGGTGGAGACGCTGCGCGCGGACGGCGGGACGCGGAGCATCCCGATCGCCGAGTTCTACCGACCGCCCGGCGACACGCCCCAGATCGAGACCATGCTTATGCCGGGAGAGCTGATCACCGCCGTCACCTTGCCGGAGCCGGTCGGCGGCAGGCAGATCTATCGGAAGGTCCGCGATCGCGCCTCCTACGCCTTTGCACTGGTTTCGGTTGGCGCAATCGTCCAGAGCGACGGCAGCGGGCGCGTGGCGCTCGGCGGCGTGGCGCACAAGCCCTGGCGCGTCGAGGCGGCGGACACCGCGTTACTGCGCGGCGCGAAGGCTGCCGCCGCACAGCTCCTCGCCAGCGCAACCCCGACCCATCAGAACGCATTCAAGCTGCCGCTGATCGAACGCACCCTCAGTGCCGTTCTCTCAGAGGCGAGGGGATGAAACATGAGGTTCGACACCCCTGCGACCACCAATCCGATCGACCAGCTCAGGGTCATCGGCCAGCCCATCAGCCGGATCGACGGCCCGCTCAAGACGACGGGCACGGCGCCATACGCCTATGAACGCCACGATGTCGTGCCTAACCAAGCCTATGGCTATGTCGTGGGCGCAGCAATCGCAAAGGGGCGGATCGCCTCGATCGACCTCGCGCAAGCGCAGGCCGCGCCCGGCGTGCTCGCGATTGTCACGGCGGAGAATGCCGGCAAGCTAGGTAAGGGTGGCCGGAACACCGCGACCCTGCTCGGCGGCCCGGCTATTGAGCATTATCATCAGGCGGTTGCGCTCGTCGTCGCGGAGACCTTCGAGCAGGCGCGCGCTGCCGCCAGTCTGGTCCGCGTGGATTACACGCGCACTGAGGGTGCCTTCGATCTCGCCGCGGCCAGGAACTCGGCCGGCACGCCCAAATCGGGCTTCGGCGGCCCTCCCGATACGTCCGTCGGTGATTTCGCCAAGGCCTTTGCTGCGGCGCCAGTCCAGCTCGACGAGACCTACACGACGCCCGATCAATCGCACGCGATGATGGAGCCGCATGCCACGATCGCCGCCTGGGACGGGGAGAGGCTCACGGTCTGGACCTCCAACCAGATGATCGCCTGGGCGGCCGGCGACCTTGCCAAGACGCTCGGCATCTCCAGGGACAAGGTCCGCGTCATGTCGCCCTTCATCGGCGGTGGCTTCGGCGGCAAGTTGTTCCTGCGCGCCGACGTCGTACTCGCGGCCCTTGGCGCCCGAGCGGCGGGACGACCGGTCAAGGTCGCCTTGACGCGTCCGCTCATGGCCAACAACACGACGCACCGGCCGGCAACGATCCAGCGCATCCGCATCGGTGCCACAGGCGACGGCAAGATCACCGCGCTCGGTCATGAGAGCTGGTCCGGCGACTTGCCGGGCGGCGGCCCGGAGGAAGCCGTGAATCAGACGCGCCTGCTCTATGCCGCGGCCAACCGGATGACCGCGATGCGGCTCGCCGTGCTCGACCTCGCCGAAGGAAACGCGATGCGCGCACCGGGCGAGGCATCAGGGATGATGGCGCTCGAGATCGCCATCGACGAGATGGCGGAGAAGCTCGGGCTGGATCCGGTCGAGTTCCGGATCCGCAACGACACGCAGGTCGACCCGGAACAGCCGGAGCGGCCGTTCTCGCAGCGCCGCCTGATCGAATGCCTGCGCACCGGCGCTGAGCGCTTCGGCTGGAACAAGCGCCAGGCGCAGCCCGGGCGCATGCTCGATGGAAACATCCTCGTCGGGATGGGCGTCGCCGCGGCCTTCCGCAACAACCTGCTGACGAAGTCGGCCGCGCGCATCCGGCTCGACGGCAGCGGCATGGTGACGGTCGAGACCGACATGACGGATATCGGCACCGGCAGCTACACCATCATCGCTCAGACCGCGGCGGAGATGATGGGCTTGCCCATCGAGAAGGTGGCGGTCCGCCTCGGGGATTCGACCTTTCCGGTCTCTTGCGGCTCGGGCGGGCAATGGGGCGGCAACAATTCGACGGCGGGCGTCTATGCCGCCTGCGTCAAGCTCCGCGAGGCGGTTGCCCAGAAGCTCGGCTTCAATTCCGCCGAAGCCGTCTTCGCGGACGGTCAGGTCCGCCTGGGTAATCGCAGCGTGTCGCTTGCCGAAGCCGCTGGTGCCGAGGGGCTTCTTGCCGAGGACGGCATCGAATATGGCGACCTCGACAAGAAGTACCAGCAATCGACCTTCGGCGCGCATTTCGTCGAGGTCGGCGTCGATGCCGCCACCGGCGAGACCCGGGTCAGGCGCATGCTCGCGGCCTGCGCCTGCGGCCGCATCCTCAATCCGAAGACGGCGCGCAGCCAGTTAATCGGTGCGATGACCATGGGCGTCGGCGCGGCGCTGACGGAGGAGCTGGTGGTGGACAAGCGCACAGGCTTCTTCGTCAATCACGACCTCGCCAGCTACGAGGTACCGGTTCATGCCGACATCCCGCATCAGGATGTGGTCTTCCTCGACGAGGTAGACCCGATCTCCTCGCCAATGAAGGCCAAAGGTGTCGCCGAGCTCGGAATCTGCGGGGTCGCGGCCGCGGTTGCCAACGCGATCTACAACGCCACGGGTGTGCGTGTGCGCGACTACCCGATCACGCTGGACAAGCTCATCGAGCGGCTTCCGAACATGCAGTGATCACGTCGACGCATCGGCGACATCGATGCGGGAGAGACTGGGCTAAAATCGGCTGACGAGCCGACATGCATCAGCCTGGGTCGATGCCTTTTAGAAAACCGTCCAGCTCTCGCCGGACAGCCTCAGGTTGCTCCTCTGGCGAGTAGTGCGCCCCGCTCCGGATCGTGGCCGGGAGATGCCTCAGGTGGAGCTGTCTCGATAGGGGCTGCGTCAGCGTTCCGCGCTAGGTGCAAGGAGTCTGTGCTTTGCCGGGCCGCGCGTCGGCCTGGCGCCACCAAGGCATTGGAACAACCGCACGGCCAAGGAGGTTACGGCTGCAGCCGGGGGTCAACACTTAGCCGTCGAAACAACAGGGAGTAGTTCCCATGAAACGATTTGCAGGAGTCGCGGCGATCGCCTTTGCCGCGCATTCAGGACTGGCATGGGCGCAGCCCGCCATTGTCGGTCCGCAGGACGAGATGCCCCGCAGCCGCACGGAACGACCGGCACAGGGCGATGTCGGGCCGCGTTCGCCCTCAGGTAGCGAGCGTGGCGCGCCGCAACGCCCCGACGAGCCGCGGGAGCGGCGCGGGGTCCAGACCGAGGAGCCGCGCGGTCCCGAACCCCAGAGAGGCCAGGTCCAGCGCCGCGAAGGCCAGCAGCCCCAACGGGAGCAATTGACGCAGCCGTCGGAGCCGCGCGCTCCGCAGGAGAGGGGGCAAACTCAAGAGCGCGGTCAGGCCCAGCGGCAGGACGAACGGAATGACCGCAGGGGCTCCGATCAGGCTCAGCCGAACACCCGCATGCCCGGCTCGCCCGAAACCGCGCAGCCTCAGCAGCGGGACGGACGCCCAGCCACACCGAACACGGCACGGCCGGCGCCAGGCCAGCAGGATCAGGACCGGCCTAGCTCGACGGCGCAACGCCCGACCGGGGCGGCACCTGGCACCGCCAGTCCTCAGCCTGCCGAAAACCGCGCCTCGCCAGGAAACAACCAGAACGCCGACCGGGCACGCACTGATGCCGACAATCAACGCATCGCCGATACGGTGCGCGAGCGCGTGGAGCGCAACGAGATCCGCCCGGCGCAGAATCTCGGCGTCTCCGTCTCGGTCGGTGCGCAGTTGCCCTCCCGCGTCCAGCTCCAGCCTCTGCCCGGCGACATTGCCGCGATCAGGCCGCAATATCGCGACTATCGCTTCACGGTCTCGGACCGGGAGATCGTCATCGTGGATCCGCGCAGCCGGCGGATCGTCGAGGTGATCCATCGCGACGGCGGAAGGGCCGGCAACGTCGACATTTACGCCGCTTTCGAGCATCGGCGCGATGTCAGGCGTTGGCGCCGGCCATCCACGGTCGTCTTCGAGGAGGGCGTCATCCTGCCGACGAGCGCACCGTTCTACGATCTGCCGGTCGAGGTGATCGAACGCCATCCGAACTGGCGCGGCTATCAGTATGTCATGACGGACAGCGACGAAATCGCGATTGTCGAGCCGAGGACGCACCGCATCGTCGAGGTCGTGGACAAGAGCGCGGCCCGTTCGGCCGCCGCGACCCCAGCCGTCACCGGCTCGGTGGCAAGCCCGTCGCAGCAGAACCTGGCCGGAGACCGTCACGAGATCGCCCGGATCATCCTCGGTGAGGCCAGACCCGGCCAAATCCAGGGGATCGACGGCTTGCGGGGCGCCGTGCTGCCGAGCCAGATCACGCTGCATCCGTTGCCTGCCGAGGTGGAGCAGCGGGACCAGCAGCTTCGCGGCTATCACTATACGCTGATCGGCGACGACGTGCTCATTGTCGATCCGCAGAGCCGCCAGGTGATCGACGTCATCGAATAAGGCTCGCCAGGGATGCAGCGATTGACGGTGAAGTCCGGTCGATTGCTGCATCCCGTCGGCGCGTTGACGAGACTGGCCAAGCAGATCCGGAAGCGCGCTCGATTTTGAAGGGCCCGGATCATGCAAGTCCAAGCAGCGCCCGGGAGAGCCGCCCTTCAACCGGAACAATTGGAGCTTGTTCCGACCAAAAGCAGATTTGCCGGTCCCGATTGCCCGCTGACGAAACCCAAAAAACTCTCAAAAAAATATGCGACGGGGCTTGCGGGCAAAAGGGTGGTTTCTAAATCTTCTCTCGCCAGCTGCTGTTGAGGGGCTGGCTTGGCGGGAGGCGACCTCTCGGCGCCCCTGCTTCCATGTTGCTCATGATTGGAGGATGTGGCGATGCGCACTGCTATTGATTTTTCACCCCTTTTCCGGTCGAGCGTGGGCTTTGACCGCGTGTTGAATTTGCTGGAAAGCGCCAGCCGTATCGATGCAGCGGAGGGTTGGCCGCCCTACGACATCATTCGCGTCGGCGACGAGAGTTATCGCATCACAATGGCCGTGGCAGGTTTCGGGGCCGATGAGATTTCAATCGTTCATGAGCCGAATTTGCTGGTCATTTCCGGGAAGAAGACGGAAGAGCCCAACACCCAGTATCTCCATCACGGCATCTCGATGCGCGAGTTCAAGCGGCAATTCGAACTGGCCGACCATGTGAAAGTGACCCGTGCGGATCTCGCCGACGGCCTTTTGACGGTGGATCTTGAACGCGAGGTTCCCGAAAATCTCAAGCCTCGAATGATTGAGATAAGCTCGGATACCCCGCCCGATAGCGGCAAGCGGATCGGAGAAGGCAAGTCCTCGGCTGCTTGAGCGGCCTGACGACTGCACCTCGTTTTAAATCCTAAACGAGCCGCTGGTCGCGGCACCGAACCCATGTCGCTTTGGAACCCATGTGCTTTTTGGGAGGATATAGCTATGGCCCCATCTTTGGATCAGTTCGAACGTCCCGTTGTTATCATGAGCTGCTTTGGCGTTGCGACCGCCATATCGTCGGCAATGGAAGCGTACATGTTTCTCACCGACTGGCCTGTCTCGCAGCGCGACCCGGCGTATAGCTTGGCCCTGAACGGCTGCTTAGCAGCAATGCGGGGTCAGATAGACACTGAGACAGCTCGCGGGCTCTTTTGTTCGTGGGCAGAGCGTCGCGACATCCTCGCGTCCGAGGTCGCGACTTTCGTGCACAGCCGACGCGGCACTTCGCACGGCGCTCTTTAATTTAAAGTAGGCCGCCGCTCCGGGAGGAACGGCGGCCGACGGCATCCTTCCAAGTACTTTACGATGTGGCGACCGGACAGTCATTCAGACCCGCAGGCAACGCCCGGAGTCCTGTTACTTCAAGATCGCGATGATCTGCTCTTCCCGAGAGGCGGCTGCGCTTCATCTTCTGGTTCTCCCAATCGGCCAGAACGAACTTCAAACCGGACTAGAACCGAGGGGCAACGTCTTCGACGACGTCAGAATCGAATTGTGCGAGCAGCCCGGCGGACATCGATTGCGTTTCATTAAATGAGAACGTAATGAGAACAATAGAGCCGGCCCGGGAGTCAAGCCATGGCGAACGTCGAGACGTTCTTCCTCCAACCTTTCAAGACGCATCGCAAGCGGCTGGTGCCGGGTCAGCGCGTGCCGGCGAAGACAATGCGCCAAGCGTTGAGCGACGGCGAGCGGCTGGGGCGCACCGCCGAAGGAGTCGCGGTCATCCACGTTACGGCGGACGACGAGACCGGCGAGGTCAGCGCGCTTGAGGTGCTCGCCCGCCATGGCGCAATCCCGGAGGAGTTCGAAGAGCAGATTCGGGCGCTCTGATGCTGACGCTTCGCCGTCAGGACAGCCGGCAGATCCCGGAATGGGATCGCGCCAAATTCTGGTCGGTTTTGGATGCCCAATTCGGGCGCTGGCGCAGGCAGAAGGCAGGAACCGAACCGGGCGGATTGGGTTGAAGCGCCAGGTGGCGGCCTTGCCGAAGGTGAGGATCGAGGCCGAGTTGGTGCCAGCGCATCGTGGAGGGCATCGCGGAGCTCGCCGGGATGCCTCGAGGAGACTAGGGGGACACAATGGCCAGTAAGAAGCAGGCAGTCAGAGTGGCTGTTTTGGACGTCAGGCAGATCACAGTCAGCGGTGATGGCCTCGTGGAAGCTGAAATCGGCCTGGAGTTGGAAGGCAGTACCAATTTGGATTTGCGGCTCGCGCCGGTCGTGCTGGCGAAGCTCGAGGCCATGCTGGCAAAGGCGAGTGTCGAGCAGGCCAAGCACCAGCCAGTGCATTAACCCACTAAGCGTGGACATCTCAGCGAAGAGTTATCCATGCCGGCGGAAGAGTTATCCATGCCGGCGCGTGGTCACTGGCTCTGTCCATGCCGCGAACTTCACGATCGACGCCAGCATCATGGAGACGGTCGGCACCGGCACGACGCCGGCGCTGGTGAAACCCTGCTGGACGGCAGCCCGTGCTCGTCGCGCGAAGGAACTTGCGAGGCGATGGTCGGTTGAAGATTCGGGCTGCGGTGGGCAGCTCCAACCGGAGCCGGATGGCTGCCATGATTGAGAAAGCCAGCGATCTATTCCGCATATTCTCTGAAGATTACCGCAGCTATTCGCAGGAGGAGATGAGCCTGCAGGAATACCTGCTGGCCTGCCGCGAAGACAAATCGATGTATGCCTCCGCTGCGGAGCGGATGCTTGATGCGATTGGTGCGGCGAAACTGTTCGATACGAGCCAGGACGAGCGTCTGGGCCGAATCTTCGCCAACAGGACGATCAAGATCTATCCCTCCTTCGCCGATTTCTTCGGCATGGAGGATACCATCGAACGGATCGCCGGCTACTTCCGCTACGCGTCGCAGGGCCTGGAGGAGCGCAAGCAGATCCTCTACCTCCTCGGGCCGGTCGGGGGCGGAAAATCGTCGCTCGCCGAGCGGCTGAAAAAACTGATGGAAGAGCGTCCCTTCTACACGCTCAAGGTCGGCGGGCAGATCAGTCCCGTCTTCGAATCGCCGCTCGGCCTGTTCCGGCCGGATCGCATGGGAGATCTCTTCGAGGACAAGTACGGGATCGCGCGCCGGCGCCTGACCGGGTTGATCTCGCCCTGGGCGGCGAAGCGGCTCGACGAACTCTCCGGCGACATCTCCAAGTTCAGCGTCGTCAAGCTGATGCCCTCGCGCCTGCGCCAGATCGGCATCGCCAAGACCGAGCCGGGCGACGAGAACAACCAGGACGTCTCGACCCTCGTCGGCAAGGTCGATATCCGCCAGCTCGAGAATTTCAGCCAGTCGGACCCGGACGCCTATTCCTACAGCGGGGGGTTGAACCGGACCACCCAGGGCCTGCTCGAGTTCGTCGAGATGTTCAAGGCGCCGATCAAGGTCCTGCATCCGCTGCTGACCGCGACCCAGGAGGGCAGCTACAATGGCACGGAGAATTTCGGAGGCTTCCCTTATCAGGGGATCGTGCTGGCTCATTCCAACGAGTCGGAATGGCTGCAGTTTAAGAACAACAGGAACAACGAGGCCTTCCTTGACCGCATTCTGGTGGTCAAGGTGCCCTATTGCCTGCGCGTCACCGAAGAGCGCCAGATCTACGAGAAGCTGCTGCGCGAGAGCGAGCTGGCCGACAGCCCCTGCGCCCCCGAGGTACTCGACATCCTCAGCCGCTTCTCGGTCTCAACCCGGCTGAGCGAATTCGAGAACTCGCCGCTCTACACGAAGATGCGCGTTTATGACGGCGAGAACCTAAAGGAGCAGGAGCCCAGGGCCAAGGCCATCCAGGAGTACCGCGACGCCGCGGGGGTCGACGAGGGCATGACCGGCGTCAGTACGCGCTTCGCCTTCAAGATCCTGTCGCAGACCTTCAACTATGACACCGAGGAGCTGGCTGCTGATCCGGTGCACCTGATGTACATCCTCAATGGGGCGATCAAGCGCGAGCAGTTCCCCAAGGAGACCGAGTCAGCCTATCTCGACTTCATCAAGTCTGAGCTGGCGGCGCGCTACGCCGAGTTCATAGGACACGAGATTCAGAAGGCCTATCTGGAGTCCTATGGCGAATACGGTCAGAACCTGTTCGACCGCTATATCGCCTATGCCGACGCCTGGGTCGAGGATCAGGACTACAAGGATCCCGACACCGGCCAGATCCTCAACCGACAGGTTCTGGACAACGAGTTGTCGCAGATCGAGAAGCCGGCCGGCATCGCCAATCCCAAGGACTTCCGCAACGAGGTCGTGAAGTTCACCCTGCGCGCCAGGGCCAGGAACAACGGCCGCAATCCGTCCTGGACCAGCTACGAGAAGCTGCGCGAGGTCATCGAGAAGCGGATGTTCGGGCAGGTCGAAGATCTGCTGCCCATCATCAGCTTCGGCTCGAAGCAGGATAGCGTGACCGAGAAGCGGCACCAGGGCTTCGTGCAGCGCATGGTCGAGCGTGGCTATACCGAGCGCCAGGTCCGACGCCTGGTGGATTGGTACATGCGGGTGAACAAGGCGGGCTGAATCCGGCCCGAGCGTGCCATGCCGATCTTCATCGATCGCCGCCTGAACCCGAAGGACAAGAGCCTGGGCAATCGCCAGCGCTTCCTGCGCCGCGTGCGCACGGAGTTGAAGCGCAGCGTCCAGGAGCAGATCCGGGCCGGAAAGATCGCTGACGTCGACAGTGAACATGCCATTTCGATGCCGGTGGCGGGCACGAGCGAGCCGAGTTTCCGTGACGCGAAGGACAGCGGCCGGCGCCAGCACGTCTTGCCCGGGAACCGGCATTATACGCCAGGAGACCAGTTGCCGAAGCCGAGCCGGGGAGGGGGCTTGGGATCATCGCCGGGATTGCAGCCCTCCGAGGATGATTTTCGCTTCGTGCTATCTCGCGAAGAGGTGCTCGACCTGTTCTTCGAGGACCTCGAACTGCCCGACATGGTCAAGCTCAACCTCAAGGAGGTCCTCGCCGTCAAGCCGCGGCGGGCCGGCTATTCGGTGAGCGGCTCGCCGACGAACATCAGCATCGCTCGCACCATGCGCAACAGCCATGGTCGTCGCATTGCGCTCAGGCGGCCCAAGCGCGAGGAAATCGAGGCGATCCTCCGGGAACTGGCCAGTCTCGAAGCCGACGGGACAGACTCCGCGCAGCGCTACCGGCGCGTCGCAGTCCTGCGCGCCGAACTCGACCGGCTGGAGCGCCGCCGCCGCGTGATCGCCTTCGTCGACCCGGTCGACATCCGCTTCAACCGCTTCGATCCCCAGCCTCAGCCGAACGCGAACGCGGTGATGTTCTGCCTCATGGACGTCTCGGGTTCCATGGGCGAGCGCGAGAAGCACCTGGCCAAGGACTTCTTCGTCCTGCTGCATCTGTTCCTGAAGCGGCGTTATGACCGCGCGGACATCGTCTTCATCCGCCATACCCACACGGCGCAGGAGGTCGACGAGGAAACCTTCTTCTACAGCACGCAGAGCGGTGGAACCGTTGTTTCGACGGCGCTGGAGGAGATGCGCAGCATCATCGCGCAGCGCTATCCCAGCCGTGAATGGAACATCTATGCCGCCCAAGCCTCGGACGGCGACAATCTCGCTACCGATTCCGAGCGTTGCCTCAGCCTGATGGACGGCGGGATCATGCGGCTCTGCCAGTATTTCGCCTATGTCGAGATCATCGACGAACGCGAAAGCGAGATCTTTGGCTCGACGGCCAACGGCACCTCGCTCTGGCGGGCCTATCTCGCGGTCAAGGACAGGTGGTCGAATTTCGACATGAGCCGCATCGCCAAGGCCTCCGACATTTATCCGGTCTTCCGGCAGCTCTTCACCAAGCAGCCGGCCGTGCAGCGTGACTGAAAGGAGCGTCGATGCCCAAACATGCGCCCAGACGTGGCCTGCTGTTCTCCGGGTCGGACTGGAATTTCCGGACATTGTCGCATGCTTACGACGCCATCGAGGCAGTGGCGAAGGAGGAGCTCCGGCTCGATATCTACCCTGTGCAGATGGAGGTCATCTCCTCGGAGCAGATGCTCGACGCCTATTCGTCGATCGGCATGCCACTGATGTACCGGCACTGGTCGTTCGGGAAGCATTTCCTCTATCAGGAGCTGCTCTACCGCAAGGCGGGGCGCGGCCTCGCCTATGAACTCGTGATCAACTCAAACCCCTGCATCGTCTATCTGATGGAGGAGAATACCATGGCCCTGCAGGCCCTCGTGACGGCGCATGCCGCCTTCGGGCACAACCACTTCTTCAAGAACAACCACTTGTTCCAGCAATGGACGGATGCCGGCGCGATCCTGGGTTATCTGGATTTCGCCAAGGGTTTGATCGCTCGCTGCGAGGAAAGACATGGCGTTGCGGCCGTAGAAGCCATCCTCGATGCCGCCCATGCGCTGATGGAGCAGGGCGTGTTCCGATACCGCCGTCCTCCGAGGCTGTCCTCGGACAAGCAGCGCGAAGGACTGCGCGAGCGGCTGGAATACGAAGAGCGCTCCTATAACGACCTGTGGCGCACGATCCCTCGGCAGGCCGAGGGCAGCAACGCCGATGAGACGGAGGACACGGTCGTCGAACGGAAGAGGGCGCTCAAGCTGCCCGAGGAAAACCTGCTCTATTTCCTCGAAAAGAACAGCCTGATCCTCGAGCCCTGGCAGCGTGAGATCCTCAGGATCGTCCGGGTCATCGCGCAGTATTTCTATCCCCAGCGACAGTCGCAGGTGATGAACGAGGGCTGCGCGACCTTCGTGCACTACACGATCATGAATGCGCTGTTCGACCAGGGCCGGATCAGCGAAGGCGCCATGCTGGAAATCCTGCGCAACCACGCGAATGTCATCTTCCAGCCCGGTTTCGATGATCCCAGCTTCTCCGGCATCAATCCTTACGCGCTGGGGCTGGACATGATGCAGGATATCCGGCGCATCGCGACCGAGCCCACGGCAGAGGACCGCGACTGGTTTCCCGAGATTGCGGGGCAGGGGGACTGGCGCGGGATTCTGCTCGAGGCTTGGGCCAATCACCGCGACGAGTCCTTCATTCGCCAGTATCTCAGCCCGGCACTGATCCGGAAATGGCGAATGTTCGTACTGTCAGACGCGGCGAACGAGCACTTCTACAATGTCGCCTCGATCCATAACGAGCGCGGTTACGAACAGATTCGTTCCGCTCTGGCCCAGAGATACGACATCGGCGCAAGCCATTCAGACATCCAGGTCGTGGACGTGGACCTACTCGGTCAAAGGCATTTGCGCCTGCAGCACAAGGTCAATGACGGCATCCTGTTGGAGCACGGCAGTTGCGACGCGACGCTGCGCCATGTCCATACGCTCTGGGGCTACGAAGTCAGCCTGCAAGGTATCGATGCACGGACGGGGGCTACGGTCTATGAGCGATCCTTCACGCCGACGTGAGCGCTGAGAGAACGGCCATCGGTTCATCAAACGGCGGTCTCAACGAGAAACAGGGGTGTCAACGAGCGGACGTCGCAGCAAGAATAACGTTCTTTACCAACCGGGAACGTCTGTGGAGTTCGCAGGTTGTTTGGCAAAGCGGCCCATTCCCTGCAGCTCAGCGAGGAGGTGCACCGTGCTCGCGAAATCCAGCCTGCGGAATCCAACGTTCAGCAGAAGACGGCCGGCGCGGCGCTCGCCGCCAAGCGCGGCGATATCAGCGAGCTCAAGCGGGGCCTTGATGGCGAGCGAAAGGGAGCTGCACGACGTGGCATTGAGCAAACGCAAGGGCAAGGCGGAGCATTCGTCCAAATCGTGAAGCCCCCAGTTCTCAGGCGGCCGCCCGCGACACCGCTCTCGGGCCGGCAACGAAGGAGGATATGATGAGCAAGAAGACCCTGCCGGTCCCACCGGCGAACCGCACCGATAAGGGACCGGGCGGCGACAAAACCGCTCACGTGACCCAGGCGGCTGATCAGCAGACGCAGAATTTGGAACAGAAGGGTCGTCACGCGAACATCAAGCAGAACACGACGCATCAGGGCCTGCAGCAGGACCGCTGAGGAGGACGATCATGTCCACATCGACCAAGACGCCGGCCAGCATCAGGCAAGGCGGGCCGGGCGCATCGCATGAGAACGCAAAGGCGCCGCTCGACATCAAGAAGCCGCCGCCGGGCCCCGACGGACCCCGCCGCAGCAAAATCTCGGGCGGCGGCGGCGAAAGCGACCGCCACCATAGCCATGAGGCAGAAAGGAAGGGCGGCGGCTCGCGGCCGGCGCATCGGAACGATGGCAGTTGAACCGTGAGCATCTCAAGGCGCCGAAACCGGCCGATGCCGATCTGAAGGGCAATCCGATGATCGGCGGGAGCAAGGGCGGCAACCGGACGATGTGATACCGACTCCCGGGGACACCAACCCCCAGGGTGCGTCAGCTGGCTCCGGTGCCCCGTCAGGCCCCCGGCCGCCTTTTGTCAGAACGACAGGGTCGCCCAGCCGGCGGCGAAGGAGCCGGAGGTTCCTCCGGCCTGCCTGATGCGCTCGCCGGGCATGTAGCTCACATAGGTTCCGCCGAGGGTGAGATGCTCGGTCGGAGTCCATTCGAGCGTGGTCGAAATCTGCTGTCCCATATAGCGGCCCGCACCACCTGCGGTCCGGGCGACGGGGGTGATTGCCGGGCCATAGAATGCGTCGGCCTCATTCTGTTTCCAGAGCGGGTTCCAGCTAAGGGTGAACTTGACCTTGGGCAGTAGTGCCAGGGTTACGTTGGGTTGGATATCGAGCAGGTTTGCCGGCCCGACGAGGTTCGCCTCGGAGAAATAGGGCAGCTTCGGAAACAGCGGGTTGAAGGTGCCGAGCCTGCGGTCGCGCAGATTGCCGTCGCCGCTGATCGCGTCGGCATTGAGTCCGATGCGCGGAGAGAAGGGCAGGTCCGGAAAGCTGTAGCCGAGTGCGGCCGAGACGGTCCAGGCGCGGATATCGGCCTGACCGAAGCTGCCGAACTGGAAGGCGCCTTCGACGTCCCAGTCGAAACCCGCGGCCTTGCCGAAGAGCCGGCTGCCGATGGTGTGGCGGCGCTCGTGGGCGACCCCTTGCGCGAAGCGGGCGTTCTCGCGCTCGATGCCGAGATAGTAGAGATCGGCTTTCAGCGCTGGCAAGCCGGGCAAGGGCGATGTCGCGTACGCCCCCCAGAAGGCTTGGCCGGGGTCCGACTTGTCGTCGAAGATCCCGCTCAGGGGCAGCACCGGGCGCACCAGAAAGGCATCGATGCGCTGATCCGGGCCGCTGATCCAGGCCCCGCGGACACCGTCGAAGGCTCGCCGGACATTGGGGCTCTCGCGCACCGAGACAAGGCGCGAGGAGCCGAAACTCATCTCCTGCCGCCCGCCCCGGATCATGACTTTGTCGGCCCCGGCCGGAAGCATCAGCTCGCCATAGCCCTGGAGCAGGTCGAGCCGGTCGAGCTGAGTTCCCGGCGGAGTGACCGACCAGATTGGCGCCTGCCCGCTGACGAACTGCACGAAGCCGCGCAGATAGGGACCCAGTTTCAGGTCGGCGGACAGGAAGGAGCGGATCAGGAGCCCGTTATTATGCGCCGGCGCCGCCAGCCCGAAGACAGGATGGCGCGAGAATTCCGGCCGGACCCGCAATTGTCCGCCGAGACTCAGGCTGACCGATCCATCGGGCGAAAGCGGGATGTCCTTGAGCGCGGTGAACGGGTCCTGGTCGGCCGCCTTACACGACGCCGATGCGCCATCCGGCTTGCAAGGTGCGACCGCCTGCGCCAGCGCCGCGCCGGATATCCCCCAGCAGCCGAAGGCGAGGGCTGCGACCAGCCGGAGCAGGGTCACGGCTGGAGCCCTCCCGTCGCGGGCGCATGTGCCGGCTGATGCAGGTAGAGGAAATGGCGCACGACCGGACCGTTCTCGCCGGTATGGAAGCGCCTCACCTCATTCTGCAGATCCGCATCAGCCTTGGAGACGCGGCGGTGCTGGCGCAAATGCTCGGCCCAGGAGGAGACGATGAACCACTCCACCAGCTTCTCGGGGTCAGCTGTGTCCTCCGTGATGCCCCAGCCATAGGCGCCGTCGCGACGGCGCTCGATCGACAATTCGTGGATCGCTTTCACGAAGGCATCGCGGTCGGCCGCCTGCACCCGGTACTCGATCAGGATCAGGACGGGGCCGCGGTCGTTCTCCACAGCGCTGGCGACCAGCGGCTCGGGCCAATGGTTCGACGGCGCGAGATCCGCCTCGCCGGCCGGCAGCTTGACGCGGTGCATGATGAAGGCTGCCACCACGAGCGCGGCCGCGCCGATGAGGAGGGTGCCGCTTATGCCAGCGGCCTCGGCGACGGCGCCCCAGCCGAGGCTGCCCGCCGTCATCGCGCCGTTGAACACGGTCAGGTAAACGGCGAGCGCGCGGCCCCGCACCCAATTGGGCAAGATCGCCTGCGCCACGCCGTTCAATGTCGTCAGCGCGACGATCCAGGCCGCGCCGAGCAGGAGCAGGATCACGACTGCCAGCCACTGAGGTGGCCCGAAAGCGAGCGCAGCCATCACTGCCGCGGTGACGATTCCCGATAGGAGCAGGAGGCCGTCGGCATCGAGCCGCGCGCGCAGTCGCGGCAACTGGAACGCCCCGATGATGGCACCCGCCCCGACTGCGCCGAGAAGGACGCCGTAAAAGCCGGCACCGCCGCCCAGCAGGTTGCGTGCGACCAGCGGTAGCAGCGCCCAGACGGCGCTGGCGCAGGCGAAGAAGATCGCAGCGCGCAGCAGCACGACATGGAGCTCACGGCTTGCCCTCGCATAGCGGAGCCCTGCGATGAAGGCGCCGGTGAAGCGCTCGCTCAGTGCGTCATCGGCATTTGGAGCGCGCTTCCACCAGATAAGCGCGCCGATGACGACGACATAACTCAGCACGTCGGCGCCATAGGTGAAGCCTGCACCGAGCGCGGCGAGGATCAGACCGCCGAGCGCCGGACCGATGGCGCGGGAGATGTTGATGCCGAGCGAGTTGAGCGCGACTGCGCTCTTGAGGTCCGGCTTCGCCACGAGCTCAGGCACGATCGCCTGCCACGTCGGCGCCATCAGCGCCGCACCGATGCCGCCGAGAAAGGTCAGGCCCACCAGGCTGCTGACAGTCAGCAGCCCCGTCTGAGCAAGCGCCATCAGCGACAGGCTGACAAGTCCGAGGAGGACCTGGATCGCTATCAGGAATTTGCGCCGGTCGAGGATGTCGGACAGCACGCCTGCGGGAATCGCGAGCAGGAAGATCGGCAGTGTCGCGGCCGCCTGCACCAAGGCGACGGCAGCCGGCGCGCCCGATAGGTCGGTGACGAGCCAGGCGCTGGCGACGTCGCGCATGAAGCTGCCGACATTGCCGATGATCGTGGCGGCCCACAGCACGGCGAAAACGCGTTGACGCAGCGGGGCGAAGCTCGAGGCGGGTGGTGCCTTGGTCTCGGCGGCGCTCATGGGCGGGCCTCGCTACGCAGATCGTGCCAGGCGACCAAGAGGAAGCCGCCGATCAGGCCGAGATGCTCGAAGAAGGCGTTCGTCGCCATCATCCGCTCGTGCCCTGGCGCCATCTCCCAGAAGCGCAGCGCGACAAAGGTCGCCATCAGCGTGAAGCCTGCGAGGCCGAGCGCGGCGAGCCAGCGCAGGATACCGGCGAGGATCATGACGGAGGCCACGAGTTCGAAGGCGACCACTGCGACCGCGAAAACGGGCGCGGGCGAAAGGCCGAAATGGGTCATCTCGGCAGTCGCGCCGTTGAAATCCAGGATCTTGGTCACCGGGCCCTGGATATAGGCGGCGCAGAGCAGCAGCAGCGCGAGCCAGCGAACCGAGGGCCGGGTGAGGGCGGCTGCGGGGTTGGGATTTGACACGGCGCGCTCCTATGCGGACAGGCGGGAGGATGGGCGCATGAGTGCAAAACGCCCGGCACCCATGCCTGCCAAGATCAGGAGACCACCCGCAAGGCCGAGATTCTTCATGCGGGACAGATCGCCCCATTTGCCGAGGCCGCGCACGACATAGAGCACCACCAGCAATAGCCGGCCTATGAGCAGCGTTGCATCCTGCATCGTCATACGGCCCAGCAGGCGCAGCCGAGCGCGCCCCAGAAGCTCTTGAGGTCGGCGATCGGCAGCTTGCTCGCCCAGGCACCGGCATGGTCGTGGCCATGGACGCCGCAGTTACTGGCGCAGCCGCAGGAGCTCATCGCGGTGCGACGCAGCGAGTTCTTGCCGGCGCCTTCCGGCTCGCCCCAGGCAGCGTAGCCCTTGAACGTCCTGACTGGCGACCAATCGGGCATGGCGGGCGGCGGAGCGCTCTCGTCGAGCTTGGCGAAATCGCCGGCGCCATAGACGATCTTGCCGCCGACGACCGTCAGATCGGCCGAGATGTAGGAGATCTCGTCGTCCGGGCAGGAGAAGAAGTCACGGTCGGGCACGATCAGGTCGGCGAGCTGGCCGACGGCGACGCGGCCCTTCTTGCCTTCCTCGTTTGAGAACCAGGTGACGTTCTCGGTCCACATCCGCAGCGCCGTCTCGCGGTCGAGGCAGTTGCGCTCGGGCGTCAGGCGCAGGCCCCCGACCGTGCGGCCGGTGATCAGCCAGGAGAGCGAGACCCAGGGGTTGTAGGAGGCGACGCGGGTGGCGTCGGTGCCGGCGGAGGTTTTGATGCCCTTCTCCAGCATGCGCGCGACCGGCGGCGTCGCCTCGGCGGCGCCCAGTCCGTAGCGTTCGACGAAATACTCGCCCTGGAAGGCCATGCGGTGCTGCACGGCGACGCCGCCGCCCAGCGCCGCGATCCGGTCGATCGAGCGTTCCGAGATCGTCTCGGCATGGTCGAAGAACCAGTTCAGCCCCTCGAGCGGAATGTCTTGATTGACCTTCTCGAAGACGTCGAGTGAGCGCGAGATCGTC
Source organism: Allobosea lathyri (assembly GCF_900108245.1). GTDB lineage: Bacteria > Pseudomonadota > Alphaproteobacteria > Rhizobiales > Beijerinckiaceae > Allobosea > Allobosea lathyri. The sequence goes on along the minus strand of NZ_FNUY01000002.1, from coordinate 627,125 downwards.
TCGTCATAGGTCGCGTGCATGCGCCAGGGCCAGCGGTTCTCGGCGAGGATCCGAACCACACCTTCGAGATCGTCCTCCATCTCGGCCGGCATGTCGGGGCGCGGCTCGCGGAAATCCTCGAAATCGGCCGCCGAGAACACCAGCATCTCGCCGGCGCCGTTATGCCGGAAATAGTCGTCGCCCTGCTTGTACTTCGAGGTCTTGGTCCAGTTGAGGAAGTCCTCCTTCTCCTGCTTCGGCTTCTGCGTGAACAGGTTGTAGGCGAGGCGGACGGTGAGCTGGTTCTCGTCGGCGAGCTTCTGGATGACGGCATAGTCGTCGGGATAGTTCTGGAAGCCGCCGCCGGCATCGATCGCGCCGGTGACCCCGAGCCGATTCAGTTCGCGCATGAAATGGCGCGTCGAGTTGACCTGATAGTCGAAGGGCAGCTTCGGCCCCTTCGAAAGCGTGGAGTAGAGGATGCCGGCATTGGGCCTGGCGAGCAGCAGCCCTGTCGGGTTGCCATTGGCATCGCGGGTGATCTCGCCGCCCGGCGGATTGGGGGTATCCTTCGTGTAGCCGACGGCACGCAGCGCCGCGCCGTTGAGCAAGGCGCGGTCATAGAGATGCAGCAGGAAGACCGGCGTGTCGGGCGCCACCGCGTTGATCTCGTCGATCGTCGGCAGGCGCTTCTCCGTGAACTGGTGCTCGGTGAAGCCGCCGACGACGCGCACCCATTGCGGCGCTGGCGTCACCGCGACCTGGCGCTTGAGCATGTTCATCGCGTCCGCGAGCGAGCGCACGCCGTCCCAGCGCAGCTCCATGTTGAAGTTCAGGCCGCCGCGGATGATGTGGAGATGGTTGTCGATCAGGCCGGGCAGGGCCCGCTTGCCCTTGAGGTCGACGAGCTTGGTGTCCGGCCCGGCATGCGCCATGACCTCCGCCTCTCCGCCGACGGCGAGGAATCGGCCGTCCTTGATGGCGACTGCGCTCGCCGTTGGGTTCGAGCGGTCGAGCGTGGTGATCAGCCCGCTATGAAAGATGAGATCGGCGGTCATGGGCTTGTCTCCAGTCGTCGAATTGAGGCCTGCAGCCAGGGCTGAGGAAGCGAGGCCAGGTAAAGCCAGGCCACCGAGAACAGCGCGGCGCGTCGGCATCACGCGGCTCCCTTGTCGTCCCGGACCGGCGAGCGGGGGGCACCCTTTGGCAGATGGCCGAACATGTGCGGCTTGACCTGCAGCTCCCAGGACTGCGTGGATGGTTCGCGGCTCCAGAGCCCGCGCACCAAAGGAGGTAACTGCTCGCCGATCAGGATGCCGAGCAGTCCGATCAGCGCCACGACCGGCGGCGCCGGCGAACGGACATTGATCAGGGCATAGATGGCGCCGATCAAAAGACCGGCGGCGAGCGAAGCAAGGTAGAGCTTCATGCGATCTCCCAATGGTCGCGGAGGGCGGCGCGGCGGGGCCGCACCGCGCCAGATCAGCCTTCGATGAAGGCGAGCAGGTCGGGGTTGATCACGTCGGCATGGGTGGTCAGCATGCCGTGGGGATAGCCCGGATAGGTCTTGAGCGTGCCGTTCTTGAGCAGCTTGACCGAGAGCCGGGCCGAAGCCTTGATCGGCACGATCTGGTCGTCCTCGCCGTGCAGCACCAGAGTCGGCACGGTGATCGCTTTGAGGTCCTCGGTCTGATCGGTCTCCGAGAAGGCCTTGATGCCGTCGTAATGGGCCTTGGATCCGCCGCTCATGCCCTGGCGCCACCAGTTCTGAACCGTGCCCTGAGAGACCTTCGCTCCCAGCCGGTTGAAACCGTAGAAGGGCCCGCTCGGCAGGTCGAGGAAGAACTGGGCGCGGTTGTCGGCGAGCGCCGTGCGCAGGCCGTCGAAGACCTCGATCGGCAGACCGTCAGGATTGCTCTCGGTCTTCAGCATCAGCGGCGGCACAGCGCTGACCAGTATCGCCTTGGCGACGCGGCCCTGAAGCTCGCCATGCCTGGCGACATAGCGGGCGACCTCGCCGCCGCCGGTGGAATGGCCGATATGGACGGCATTCCTCAAGTCGAGCTGCTCGACCACTGCCGCGGCATCGGCGGCGTAATGATCCATGTCGTGGCCTTCGCTCAGCTGGGCCGAGCGGCCATGGCCGCGGCGGTCATGGGCGACGACGCGGTAGCCCTTCGACAGGAAGAACAGCATCTGCGCGTCCCAATCGTCCGAGCTGAGCGGCCAGCCGTGGTGGAACATGATCGGCTGGGCATCCTTGGGACCCCAGTCCTTGTAGAAAATCGCGACACCGTCCTTGGTGGTGATCGTCGGCATGGTCAGTGACCTTCCTGCGCGCCGAACATGGACTTGGCGTAGATGATGCCGAGCCCGTAGGCGCCTCCGAACTTCTTGGCGATGCCGGTGGTGAGCTCGTAGGTCTCGGTGCGGGCCCAGTCGCGTTGCAGCTCGAGCAGGTACTGAAGCGCGGTCATCGGCCGTGCGCCGGCCTGGATCATCCGCTCCATCGCCCGCTCATGCGCCTCGTCCGAGACGTCGCCGCAGGCGTCGGAGATGACATAGACCTCGAAGCCCTGCTCCAGCGCCGAAAGCGCCGGGCCGACGATGCAAACGCCGGTCCAAAGGCCGGCCAGCACAATACGCGCCTTGCCGATCTCGTTGACCTTCGCGATGACGGCCTCGTCTTCCCAGGTGTTCATCGAAGTGCGGTCGAGAAGTGCCTGGTCGGGGAAAGCCTCGGTGATCTCGCCGAACATCGGGCCGGAGAAGCTCTTCTCGGCGACCGTCGTCAGGATCGTCGAGACGCCGAAACCCGCAGCGGCATGCGAGATCAGGGCTGCGTTGTTGCGGAGCGTGACTGCGTCGATGGACTTCGTCGCAAACGACATTTGTGATTGGAAGTCGATCAGGATGAGCGTGTGGTCCTGCGGCGTCAGCAGGAGCTTGCCGGGAATTGCTTTGGCGAGGGACAAGGTTGAGGTCTCCGGTTAGAATCACCGGGAAGCTAATGCCGCATCGCGGCAATGACCATTAGTTACCGATGGGATACTACCTCAGCCATGAGAGACACAGTTCAGAGTCAAGAAATGCAAGAAGAACGATGTCTTGCAGATCCGCTTCTCAAGTTTTTCGCGCAGGAATGGATGAGCCATGTCGTCTTTACGCTCGCGCGCCATGGAACGCTGCGCTTTGGGGCCCTGCGCCGCCATATGCCGCCAGGCATCTCCGCCCGCCTCTTGTCTGCGAGATTGAAGGCGCTGGAGGCGGCCGGCTATGTCGAGCGTCGCGATTTGAGTGAGCGCGTGCGCCATGTCGAATACGTCCTGACGACACGGGGGCGCGAGGTCGACGCTGCGCTCGCGCGCAGCGAAGCATTGCTGGCGCCGGGCGGTCGCACCGCCCCCTGACTCGACCGGCGGCCCCGGCGAATGCTCGCTTTCCGAGCGCCCTTCCATGTCGGTTCCTGGTGCAATCCGTCTGGGGCACGGGAGCGAAACGGGCTCAAATCCGGTCGCAACGTCACACGACTGGCGGCACGGACTTCACCATCGCTGCGGTCTTTTGGCGGGTTGGAGACGCTGCCTTTGCGGAAAACTCCGCAGAAAATCGACCAACAGGTAGCGATAATCTTTGCAATCGAGCAAATCGCGGATCGCCGAAATTCTCCTTTGAATTCAAGACCGAGAATTTCTGACGGATCCGGGATACGGTTCTTCGTCGTCGGCGGAAAGATTTTGCTCGATGGATCAAACGGTTATGATGCTTCAGCACAATCGAGTGGGAATAACGAAGTCGCGATAGGTTCTAGGTAGTGGCGGCGGCCGGATCCGGACGGATAGCGCCGCTGAAGCGTGTCATCTACGACGGCGCCCCCGCTATTGCGCGAAGCGATCGGGGCGGAATGGCGCGAACAGCGGGTGCGCCTCGCCCGTCAGCATCTCGCCGGCAATCAGTTCCCCCGCGATCAGGCCAAGCGTCGCGCCGCTATGGCTGAAGGCGACGTAATAGCCGGTGACGCCATCGAGCTGCCCAAATACCGGCTCGCCGCCTTCCGGAACGGGTTTTGGCCCGATGCCGCAGGATGCGAGCTCCAGCTTCGGATTGCCCTCGAGAACCTTGGAGGCCTCCGCCAGAAGGCCCTGCACGGTGGAAGCCTTCGCATCGTAGCTGCCATCGCGATTGACGACGACCTCCTTCTCCGACCAGCCGGAATCCAGCACCAACGTGCCGCCGAGTGCCGGCCGCACCGCCACGCGAGGTGTGTTCAGCACGGCGCGCAGGCGCAGATCTGCAGGCTTCGTCCTGACGAGAAGACCGATCGGCGTCGCATCGGGAATACGCCACCCGACCTTCGCGACGATCTTCGGCACGGCAGGACCAGTTGCCAGCAGGATCGCATCGGCCGGGAAGTTTTGTCCGCCTACGGTGGTGACGCCGGTGACGCGATCGCCCGAGATCACCACGGAGGCCTCTCCGGCATCCCTCACGAGCCTGCCGCCGAGGGCGGTGAACTCGCCGAGCAGCAGGTCGATCAGGGAGGGAAGATCCACCCAGCCCTCGTCGGGGTTGAAGATTGCTCCTTGGGGCGGGATCGCACGGGCATCGACACCCGGCGTCACCGCCGCGACCTGATCCGCACTCAAATGCCGTGCGGGGTAGCCGATGTTCTGTTCATGCGCGAACACCTCCGCGATGGCGTTGGCGTCGCTGTCGGCGTCCCAGGTCAACCCGCCGTCGAAGCGCAGCCAGGCGGCATCTGGATGCCGGGCCGCCAGCGCGCGATAGCGCTCCAGACCGGCCATTCGCAGCTGGTGGTAGGCGGCCGAGCGCAAACGCGCGGAATTGAGCCATGACAGCGACCGCCCCGACGCGCCGCTCGCAGGCGCGCCGTCCGTCACCAATGTGACGCGAGCGCCAAGGCGGGCCAGATGCAGGGCAGCCGAGCTGCCGAATATGCCGCCGCCGATGACGACGAACCGGGAGTTGGGAGGCGGGGATGTCATGCGATCAAGCCTCTGCCGGAGGAGGAGCCGCCAGGGCTGGCAGCGTTGGGTTGGTGGGCACGCAACATGCCGCGGCTATGCTGCATCGTGTCGGTCGGGCGCTTCATTTCGCCCATGGATCGCGAAGATTCGCGCGGGAAATCCCGAGGCTCCGATGGCCTTCGGCCAGCTCGCCACCAGCATCGCACCGGCCTCCGGAACCTCATCGAGATTGGCCATCAATTCGATCTGCCAGCGGTCGCGCCCGAGCACATAGCGTTCCAGCGGCCCTTCGCCCGTGAGGCTCAGGGTCAGGCCCGGATCGGTGTCGATCGTTTCGTGTCCGCAAGCGGCGATGCCGCGCTCCTCGAACAATTTGCGCAACACAGCCAGGCTCCAGCCGGGTGAGTGCCGTATGCCGGCGGCGTCCCGGTTCAGCATGTGCTCCTGACTTGGCCAGCGTCGCGACCAGCCGCTGCGCAACGCCACGAAAGCGCCGGCTGGAACGCGGCCATGCACATTCTCCCAGCGCTCCAGATCGGCCAGTCCCACGCAACTGTCGGGATCGCGCTCAACCGCCGCCGTGATGTCCAGCACCGCCAGCGGCAGCACCATCTCCGCCACCGGCAGTTCATCGAGAAGCCGCATGCCGCGGTGGAAATGGCCGGGCGGGTCGACATGCGTGCCATATTGTCCGGCGAAGCTGAATTCATGCGCGAGGAAGCCAGCCGGGCGGCCATTCAGCTCGTCCTCATAGCCATAGAGCTGTTTGATGCGAGCGGGTCCGAAATCCGGACTATGGGGCGTCTCCGCCGAGAATCCGTGCGTCAGATCGACGAAGCGGCATGTCCGCAATATCCGAACCAGCGGCCAGAGCCCCGGCAAGGTCGCGTCAGGCAAGGCCTTTTCGGCCACTGTCTCGTCAGGCAAGAACGTCATCTTACGCTCCTTCGGCTGGTCGCAATTCCTCGATTGCCCGCGAGTGTTTCAATGCCAGGTTGCGGGGTCGAGGAAGTCCTTGCTCTCCGGCAAGGTCTGGCCGCCATCGACGATGATGGTCGTGCCGGTGATGTATGAGGCTTCTTCGGAGGCCAGGAAGGCGACCGCATTGGCGATGTCGCTGGGCAGGCCCAGCCGGCCCATCGGAATCGAGCGGTGCATGCTTTCTATGAATTCCGGCGAGCGGTCGCTTTGCAGCCCCTCGGTCAGGATGTTCCCGGGCTCGACCCCGTTCACGGTGATGCCGTGGGCGGCGAATTCCAGTGCCGCAGCCTTGATGAAGCCGTTGATGCCGGCCTTTGCCGATGCGTAGGCGGCCAGGCCGTGGCTGACGACCCTCGGGCCCGTGATGGAGGAGGTGAAGATCATCCGGCCCTGATTCTGGGCTTTCATCGGCGCCAGGCAGGCGCGCGTCGCGACGAATGCGCTGCGCAGATTGACCGCCAGCACGTGATCCCATTGCGCGACGGAGGTGTCGCCGATGAGCGAAAACGGGTAGATGCCGGCATTCTGGACGAGAATGTCGATCCTGCCGAAGCGGCCGAGCACGATCGCCGCAAGCTGCTCGAGGTCGATCTCCTGCGAGGCGTCGACCGCGAAGAACCGATCTTCCTGCAAGCCGAGTTCCTTGATCGTGGCGAGGCCCGCCTCGACATTGCGGTCTCCGACGACGAGTTCCGCTCCCTCGGCGACGAGCTTTGCCGCGATGCCCTTGCCGATCCCCAAGGCTGCGCCGATCAGGATTGCGATCTTGCCGTCAAGCCGCCGGGTCATCACGTCGCCCTTCCGTCGCAGCTATGTCGGCTGCAACATGTAATCGATTACGTAAATCGATTACATGACAAGGTCGCGCTGTCAAATGCGGGTGAGGGCGGCTCTAACGCAGGTCACGAACGCTTTCGCGCTCCTTCAGGGCGTATGGCAGCAGGATGCGTTCGGGCGGCAGGGGCTGGGTTGAATCGATGGCGCGAAGCAGACGTTCCGCCGCCATTCGCCCCATTTCATAGCCCGGATTGACCATTCCGGTCAGGGGCGGGCGGCAGATCGAATACCAGTCCTGATCGTCGAAGGCGATCACCGAAACATCCTCGGGAATCTGCAGGCGAAGCTCGGAGAAGCCGACAAGCAGGCCGAGCGTCATCATGTTGTTGGTGACGAAGGCTGCTGTCGGCCGTTCCGCCATGCCGACGATCGCATCGGCGGCCTTGCGGCCGCCATCGGGACCGAGATCGCCGACGAGGACCAGATCGGGCGCAGGCGCGATGCCATGGGCCTGCAGTGCGTCGCGATAGCCATCGAGGCGCTCGATATCGAACGCTGCCGTCAGAGGGCCCGAGACGATCGCGATGCGGCGATGGCCGAGCGCCAGGAGATGTTCGACGGCGGCGCGGGCGGCGGCGCGATTGTCGATCGCGACCGTGTCCGCAGCCACCGCCGAAATCTGCGAATCGACCAGCACGAGACGGGCTCCGCGCTCCTGCGCCTCGCGCAAATGGTCGCCCGTCTCAGTCGAGGGGGCGACGATGAGGCCATCGATCTGCTTTTCGACAAGAAGCCGCACGATCGCCTTTTCCCGCTCAAGCCGATTGCCGCTATTGCCGAGAATGACGCTGTAGCCCGTCTCGGACAGGCGGGCCTCGACGCCGCTGGCGATGTTGCCGAAAAATGGGTTCGAGACATCGGCGATGACCAGACCGATGGTGAAGCTCTGCCGGCTGCGCAGGCTCGAGGCGAGCGAATTGACGACATAGCCGAGGTCGCTGGCGACCTGGCGAACATGCTGGGCCGTCGCCTCCGTGGCGCCGTTGGCAATGCCGGCAAGAACGCGGGACACGGTTGCCTTCGAGACGCCGGCGCTGCGTGCGACATCGTCCATTGTTGGGCGGCGCATGTGAGGTCTCTCCGTGAGGGTGAGCAGCGCCCATGCGCGCCTCCCCGAATTTTGCCGGCTGCTCTTGACGACGCCGATTCTTCAGCATGTAATCGATTGCGTAAATCGATTACGCGAGTGATCCTAACGATCATACGCGTTTCGACAACCGCTACGAATTGGGGACGACGTCATGTCCGGTGGCCGGCTCAGCGAAGGTCCGATCGAGGAGATCCGGAGCCTGATCTATGCCCCGTCCATCGCCGGGGCAGGCGATGCGGACTTCCGCGACATGTGCGCGTTGAACCAGGCGCATCTGGTGATGCTCGCGGAGACCGGCATTCTCGCGCCCGAGATGGCGCAGGAAATCGCAGCCGCCTTGCAAAAGATCGCGGCGGAAGGGCGAACGGCGCTGCCGACCGATCCCGATCTAGAAGACCCCTATCTGGCCTTCGAGGCCCGGCTGGCCGAGATCGCGGGAGCCGACCTCGCTGGGCGCATCCATATCGCGCGCAGCCGCAACGACATCGGCGCGACGCTTCACCGGATGCAGGCCCGGCGTCACTGGCTCGCCATCACAGCTGCCCTCGACGAGGCCCGTGCAGCCCTGCTCGACAAGGCGGAGGCTCATCTCGAGACGATAGTCCCCGGCTACACGCATCTGCAGCCGGCTCAGCCGATCACCTTCGGCTATCAGATGGTGTCGCTGGCCACTGCGCTCGAGCGTGACGCCGCCCGCTTCAACGATGCCTATGCGCGGATCGACGCCTGCAGCCTGGGGGCGGCGGCGCTCGGCGGGACCTCCTTCGCGATCGACCGCGAACTGACCGCCGGCCTGCTGGGGTTCTCGCGGGTCGCGACCTCATGCCTCGATGCCGTCGCCTCGCGCGACTTCGCCATGGAACTGCTCTTTGCCGCGACCACGCTCTCGATCACATGGAGCCGCGCCGTACAGGATCTCTATGTCGGCTTCACCGACGAGTTCGGCGCGATCATGCTTCCCGACCGCATCGCCGGCACGTCCAGCATCATGCCGCAGAAGAAGAATCCGATCGCGCTCGAATATCTGCGCGCGGAAGCCGCCCGCACCATCGGCGCCCTGACTTCGACACTTGCGGCGGCGCGCGGCACGAATTTCTCGATCTCGCTCGATGCCATCCGCGAGGGGCTCGACGATCTCTGGCTTGCACTTGCGCGGGTGCCCGGCGACCTCGCTCTGTTCGCGCGCATCGTCGAGAGCGCGGCTCCCCGTGTCGAATTGCTGGAGAAGCGTTGCAGCGCGAACTTCTCGACGGCGACGGACCTTGCAGACGGGCTCGTCCGCGATGCCGGCCTGCCGTTTCGCCAGGCCCACCATGTGGTCGGAGCCATGGTGCGGGCAGCGCTCGCGCAAGGTCTCGGCGCAAATGAGATCGATGCCGCTTTCGTCGAGCGGATCGCCGAGCCGATCCTGGGGCACAAGCTCGGTATCGACGACAGTTTCGTTCGTGCCTGCCTCGACCCGCGCCAGGCGGTGATGGCGCGCCGGACCGTTGGCGGAACGGCTCCGTCCGAAGTCGCGCGAATGGTCACTGAGGCCCGCCTTGTGCTCGCGCGCGACGTTGCCGCCAGGGCAGAGCGGGCTTCGCGGCTGGATGGGGCGGCAGAGGCGCTTGCAGCTAGGCTCCAGCTTTTGGCCGATCCATCGTCGTTTGCCGCGCCCTCGCGCCGGGCAGGCAGACCATGACCGGCTACCGCCCACGCGCATCTGCCGACCGGCCAGCCGCTGCCACCAAGGACGCGATCTACGCCGCATAGCCTGATCCACTCACCCTAGCAGGAGAAGCCGACATGTTGAGACGTGCCTTGTCCATCTGCCTCGCAACCGCCGGGCTTCTCGCTGGAGCACCCGCCAAAGCGCAGGACCTGCCGCCTCTGCCCGCCGCGATCAAGGCCCAGGGCGAACTGCGTGTCGGCGTCCGCTGCGACCAGCCGCCATACGGTTTCCAGGACCAGAAAGGCCAGTTCGCCGGCATCGAGGTCGAAATGGCCAAGCAGATCGCCGCCTGGGCTTTCGGCTCGCCCGATAAGGCCGCCATGATCTGCGTGACGGCGGAAAACCGCATTCCCCAATTGACCGGTGGCAAGGTCGATATGCTGATCGCGACCTTGGGCAAGACGGCGGAGCGCGCCCGGGTCATCGACTATGCGACGCCTTACAACTGGGGCGGCAGCGATCTGCTCGTGCTGAAGGATTCGCCCGTCACCAAACTCGCCGACGTGAAGAAGGCAGAGATGGTGGCGATGCTCAAGGGCACGACGCAAGCCGCCTGGTTCGACGCCAAGGAGCCCGACGTCAAGACGTTGCGGCTGAACTCGATCTCCGACGCGCTGCAGGCCCTCAAGCAGAAGCGGGCCGATGTGATGGCGGCCGATGTCGCCACGCTCAAGGTCATCGCCGAGAAGGACCCGAGCGTGCGCCTTGTCGGCGAGCCCTTCGCCGTGTCCGTCGGTGGTGTCGGCGTTCGCAAGAACGAGCCGGAATGGCTGGCCTATCTCAACGCGACCATGGCTCGCATGGCCACTGAGAAGCGTTATGGCCCCTGGATCGAAACCTGGGTCTCGCAGGACAAGTGGGATTTCTACAAGACCCTGTTTCCGCCCGCGCCGTTCCCGCCCGAAGGTTGAGCCGCCGGCAACCGACGAAACCGGGAGCGCGCCGTGGATTTCGATCCCGCCTATCTCGCCAAGCAGTTGCCCGCGCTCTGGCGCGGGCTTCTGGTGACGATCGAGGTCAGTGCCATAGCGATGCTGATCGCGTTCGCACTCGGGGTCTTCGGCGCCACGATCCGCTATCTGCGCATCCCGTTTCTGTCGCCGCTGCTGTGGTTTTATGTCGAGTTCATGCGCAACACGCCGCTGCTCGTGCAGATGTTCTTCATCGTCTTCGGCCTGCCGGCGCTGGGGCTGACATTGCCATTGTTCTGGGCCGGCGTCGTCTCGCTCGCGCTATGGGCAGCAGCCTTCCACATCGAGAGCCTTCGCGGCGGACTTGCCACCGTCGGCAAGGATCTGCACGAGGCGGGAACCGCGCTTGGCCTTGGAAAATGGCAATTCCTCGCGCTGGTCGGGCTGCCGCTGGGCTTGCGCGTTGCCTTGCCCAGCATGCTCAACACATGCGTCTCCCTACTCAAGAACAGCGCCATGCTGCAGGCCATCGGCCTGATGGAACTGACCTTCGTCGCCGTCGACAAGATGGCGATGGACTTCCGCATGCTCGAAATGTTTTCCGTCCTGCTCGTCGTCTATGTCGCCCTTGTCTTCCTGCTGTCTGCGGCTGCGAACTGGCTCGAATACGTCTTGCAGAGGCCATTCCGCATATGAGCCTCATCCTCGACAACATGCCGCTCTTCCTGCGGGGCCTGCTTGCGACGCTGCAGATCGGCGTCGTCACACTGATCGCCTCGACGATCATCGGCTTCATTCTCGGCACGCTCGCCGTCACCCGCTCGCGCCTGCTGCGCCTTGTCGTGCGCGGCTATGTCGAATTGCTGCGGGCCGTGCCGCTGATCGTGAATATCTTCTTCATCTTCTTCGGCGCGCCTCTCTTCGGCCTGCAACTCACTCCCTATGCGGCAGCCGTGATCGGGCTCTCGCTCTGGGGTGGTGCCAATGGCGCCGAAATCGTGCGCGGCGGTCTGCTGGGCGTGCCCAGGCATCAGGCCCAGAGCGCGCGCGCGCTTGGCATGACCGAGCCGGAAATCTTCATCCAGATCCTCCTCCCGCAGGCGATGCGGGCGATCATCCCGGCCTTTGCCGGCCTGCTGACCCTGCTGGTGCAGTCGACCACATTGGGCGCCCTCGTCGGCGTGCCGGAATTCCTGCAGATCAGCCGTCTCGTCGTCGAGCGCACTACCGTCATGCAGGGCATCGACCCGGCATTCCAGGTCTACGCCTTCGTGCTGGTGATCTACTTCCTGCTCTGTTCGACGCTGTCATTCGCATCGCGCTGGCTTGAAAGCGTGCTCGCGGCGCGGGGCGGTTCCAGAAAGACCGGCACCGCGAAATCCCTGCTGCCCGAGACCGTCTCATGACTGCGCCGCAGGCATCGGCGCCGCTCCTGGCGATCAGCGGCCTGTGCAAGAACTATGGCGCCGTATCGGCTCTCGACCATGTCGATTTCGAGATCGAGAAGGGCCAGGTCGTCAGCATCATCGGCCCGTCCGGCTCCGGCAAGAGCACCTTCATCCGCTGCATGAACGGGCTGGAGATGGCCTCTTCCGGCACCGTCACTTTTGAGGGCCGGCAGATTCCGCTGTCCAACCAGCGCGCCTGGACGAAGCTTCGCCCCGATCTCGGCATGGTCTTTCAGGATTATTCGCTGTTCCCGCATCTCTCCATCCTGCGCAACATCGCGTTGGCACCGGTGCTGCGTGGTCGCGCCACCAAAGCTGAGGCGCAGGACCGGGCGCTCGCCTTGCTCGCGCGCTTCGGCCTCGCGGACAAGGCCCACGCCTATCCGGTGGAGTTGTCGGGCGGGCAGCAGCAGCGCGTCGCGATCATTCGCGCATTGGCGATGAACCCAAAGGCACTTCTGTTCGACGAGCCGACCTCGGCGCTCGACCCCGAGACGATCAAGGACGTTCTCGACATCATGCTCGACCTCGCCCGCAACGGCATGACCATGATCGTGGTCAGCCACGAAATCGGCTTCGCCCGTCAGGTTGCCGACAGGCTCGTCTTCATGGCAGGCGGGCGCATCGTCGAGCAGGGCCGGCCAGAGGACCTGATCGCGCGCCCGCAATCGGAGCGCCTGGTCGAGTTCCTGCGGCATCTCGCGCCGCGTACGGCCTGAGAACCACCCTCGATGCCAGCCATGGCCGACGGGGAGGTCGAACTCACTCCTGCGTCAGATGCATTTGGCGATCTGGTTTCGGATCAGTTCGGCAATCGCATGCGCACGGTCGGGATCCAGATTGATGGCCGGGATCGCGATCGAGATGGCGGCGGTCGCATCGCTGGGGCTGACGGGAATCGGCACGGCGACACCGCCGGCATCCGAATAGGTCTCGCCGATATCGTAGCTGCAGCCCTGGATGGCCGCTCGCGCGAGCTTGTCGCGGACATGGGCAGCGTCCGCCCCATTATACTGGCCGTAGCGCGGACCATTGTTCCGGATCACCGCCTCGCGCGTCGCGGCGTCGAGCCCGAGCATGATGGCGATGCTCCCCGGGCCGATTCCGAGCGGCACGCGACCGCCGATACCCCCGGTGAGCGTCTGCACGAAAGCGGCGCCTTCATGCATGTCGATGCAGATCGCGTCGAACCCCGCTCGCGCCAGCAGGAAACTCGATTGCCCCGTTTTGGCCGCCACCTCCATCACCGCCGGCCGGAACCGGCGAGCGAGTTCGCTGGTCGAGCTCGATCGATTAGCAAGACCGTAGATCGCCGGGCCGAGTCGGTACTGCCCGCGCTTGCCGGTGGCCTCGACGAAGCCGCGCACCGAAAGCGCCACCAGGGCGCGTCGCGTCGCGGATTTGGCATCGCCGAGCGTTTCCGACAATTGCTGAAGGGAGAGACCAGGAACGCCGGCACGTCCGAGATGGACCATGATTTCGGCCGCCCGTTCAACATTCGTCGAGCTTTCGCTCACCATGAAACCTATCTCCAATCAACGACACATTCCGATAAACGGACTTTAACATCGATTCAATAGCGTTATTCGGAATCCGATTGACGCTTGAGACCTGGATACTTCAATCTGTCGAGGCGGCCACAGGACCGCGCAATGCAGCGGGAGTGTATCGCATGGCGGATGTCGTCGTCATCGGCGCCGGGATCAGTGGCGCGGCCACGGCCTATGAGCTGGCCGTCGCAGGAGCCGATGTCGTCCTGATCGACAGATACGCACCTGCCGCGATGGCATCGGGCTGGACGCTGGCAGGCGTGCGTCAATCCGGCCGCCACATTGCCGAGTGGCCGCTGGCAAAGGCTGCCGTCGCCCGCTGGACTGATCTCGACCAGCGCCTGGGCGCTCCCACGCATTACCGCCGCGGCGGCAATCTGCGCTGCGCGCGCAACGAGGCCGAAGCGGCGACGATCCGCCGCCTGGTCGCGGCTCAACGTGCCGACGGCTTCGATATCTCCCTGATCGAAAGCGCAGAGATCCAGCGCATCGCTCCTCTCGTTTCTCGCGACGTGGTCTGCGGGTCCTTTTGCGCCACTGACGGGCATGCCGACCCGACGGCGACCGTGGCAGCCTATATCGTCGCCGCCGAGCGTCTGGGTGTCGCGACGCGTTTTGGCGAACGCGTGCTGTCGCTCGAAGTCGTCGATGGCGCCATCGCAGGGGTTGTCACCGACAAGGGCCGCATCCCGGCAGGAAGCGTTGTGGTCGCCGCGGGCGTCTTCGGCAACGAATTGCTCGACCCGCTGGGTCTGCATGTGCCGTTCGAGACGATGAGCGCCACGATGATCCGCTCGGTCGCCATCCCGCCGCAATTCGTTCCGGTTGTTGGCGTTGCCAATGGCGACACGACTGCGCGACAGGAGGCGCATGGCCAGATCCGCTTCGGCGGGGGTCATGAAGTCTGGGACGGCGCCATGACCGAGGACCCGCTGCCATCCGTTCGTCCTGCGGCGGCCAGCATCCGCGATCTGCTCACGCGTTTCGTTGGGCTGCTGCCTGCCTTCGCCGATCTCAGGATCGCGGAGACCTGGTGCGGCCTGATCGACCAGACGCCGGATGCGATTCCGGTGATCGAGGCCTTCGATTCACCGCGTGGTCTCGTCGTGGCCATGGGCTTCTCCGGTCACGGCTTTTGCCTGGGCCCTGTCACCGGCCAGATCCTGAGCGCACTTGCCCTTGGGCAGGCTTCGCCATTGCCGATCGAGCCGTTCAGGCTCGCACGCTTTGCCGGGATGTCGCCAAACACGGTCGTCGAATTGCACGGCTGAGAAACAGATTGGGAGGACGAGCGATGGAATCGGTACGTTGGGGCATCCTCAGCACGGCCAGGATCGGCCTGGAGAAGGTCATTCCTGCGATGCAGAAGGGGCGGGCAACGACTGTCGTCGCCCTGGGCTCGCGCGACGGCGTGCGGGGCCGCGAGGCGGCTGCAAAGCTCGGCATCCCCACCGCTTATGACAGCTACGAGTCCCTGCTGGCCGATCCGGCTGTCGAGGCCATCTACAACCCGTTGCCCAACCATCTGCATGTGCCCTGGAGCATCAAGGCCATGGAGGCGGGCAAGCACGTGCTCTGCGAGAAGCCGGTCGCGCTCACGGCCGATGAAGCGCAGCAACTCGTCGATGCCGAGAAGCGCACGGGCAAACGGGTCGCCGAGGCCTTCATGGTCCGCCATCATCCGCAGTGGCTG
This sequence comes from Allobosea lathyri, assembly GCF_900108245.1. GTDB lineage: Bacteria > Pseudomonadota > Alphaproteobacteria > Rhizobiales > Beijerinckiaceae > Allobosea > Allobosea lathyri. The sequence continues at coordinate 611,934 of NZ_FNUY01000002.1, read as the reverse complement.
CGCGCCAGATCACTTGTCGCCGAGGGCAAGATCGGCGAGGCGCGCCTGATCCGGACCATCTTCGCCTATAGCAATGCCGATCCCGCTAATATCCGCAATCAGGCCGAGATCGGCGGCGGCGGCCTCTACGATATCGGCTGCTATGCGATTGCCACAGCGCGCTTCCTGTTCGGTGCCGAGCCGCTGCGCGTCATGGCTTCGGTTCAGCGCGATCCGGTCATGAAGGTCGATCGCCTGACCAGCGGGCTGATCGAATTTCCCGACGGGCGACAGCTCGTCTTTTCCTGCGCGACCCAGCTCACGGCGCGGCAGGAGGTCGAGATTCTCGGCACGAAGGGCAGGGTTCAGGTCAAGGTGCCGTTCAATGCCGACCCGGCCAAGCCCACCGAGATCGTCATCGACGACGCACGCGATCTCTATGCCGGCGGCGCCGTGAGCGAGCGCTTTGACCCTTGCGATCAATACACGCTGCAGGTCGATGCCTTCTCGGAGGCGATCCGGCAGGACAAGCCCTTCGACTACCCCGTCGCGGATGCGGTGAAGAACATGCGCATCATCGACGCATTGCTGCGCTCGGAGACCAGCGGACGCTGGGAGACGCCCTGATTTTAAGGGGCAACAACTTCCTCTACCCTCTCCTCAGCCCTCATCCTGAGGAGCCGCGCCTTTGACGCTCCTCAGAGCCTGGCCGATAATGCTATCCCTGTTTTCAAAGACTTGAACATCAGCGAAAAACGCGCCGTCATCCCGGACGCAGCGAAGCGGAGATCCGGGATCCATTCCGGAACCCCACCGGTAAGCGCTCCGGAATGGATCCCGGGTCTCCCTGCGGTCGCCCGGGATGACGGCGCCTTTCGATGCGAAATGCCAACCGACTGAAATTGCTTACGACATTCTTGGCCAGGCTCTCAGGATGAGGGCTGAGGAGAGGGCACCCGATCACGCCTCCTGCGCCACCAGATGCCCCTCCGTCACCATGCGGAAATGTTGCGGTGGCGGTTCGTAGCCCGGCGGCCGGATCGGGCTTTTCAGCTCGTCGGCCGCACCGACGCCCTCGAAACGTCCGCGCGCTCGGGGATCGGCCACCGGCACCGCAGCGAGCAGGCGGCGGGTATAGGGATGCTGCGGGTTCTCGATCACCGCCGCGCGCGGACCGATCTCGACGATCCGCCCGAGATACATCACGGCGATCCGATGGCTGACCCGCTCGACCACGGCCATGTCGTGGCTGATGAACAGATAGGACAGGCCGAACGCCTCCTGCAGGTCGATCATCAGATCGACGACCTGAGCCTTGATCGAAACATCGAGCGCCGACACGGCCTCATCGGCGATGACGAGCCTGGGGTCGAGCGCCAGAGCGCGCGCGATCGCGATGCGCTGGCGCTGGCCGCCGGAGAATTCATGCGGGAAGCGCGCCATGCGGGATGCATCGAGCCCCACACGCTTGAGCAGCGTCGCGACGCGATCATCGACTTCCGAGCCCGCAGCGATGCCATGGACCCGGATCGGCTCGGCGATCGCCGAGCCGATGGTCTGGCGTGGATCGAGCGAACCGTAGGGGTCCTGGAAAATCATCTGCATGCGACGCCGCGCCAGCCTCAGCACGGCAGGATCGCTGGCGAGCAGGTCGACGCCTTCGAGCGTGACGCGGCCCGATTGCGGCTCGACCAGCCGCAGCAGGCTCTTGCCGGTCGTCGACTTGCCGCAACCGGATTCGCCGACAAGCGCCAGCGTCTCGCCCGCGGCCACCGCAAACGACACATCCTCGACGGCATGGACGGCGCCCGTCTTGCGGCCGAAAAATCCCGCCTTGATCGGGAAGCGCGTGACGAGATTCTCGACTGCCAGCAGCGGTTGACTCCCGGTGGGCTCCGAGACCGGTACGGGTTCGGCGGCATGCGCCTGCGCGAAGCGGCGCGGCGATGTGCTGCCGCGCATATCGCCGAGCCGAGGCACTGCCGCCAGCAACGCCTTGGTGTAGTCGTGGCGGGGGGCCTCGAAGAGGCTGCGCGTCGTGCCGTCCTCGACCAGTTCGCCATGCCGCATGACCGCGACGCGATCGGCGATTTCGGCGACGACGCCCATGTCGTGGGTGATGAACAGGATCGCGGTGCCGCTCTCGCGTTGCAGCTCGGTGAGGAGCTGCAGGATCTGCGCCTGGATCGTCACATCGAGCGCCGTGGTCGGCTCGTCGGCGATCAGCAGTTTCGGCCGGCAGGCCAGCGCCATCGCGATCATCACGCGCTGGCGCATGCCGCCGCTGAGGGTGTGGGGATATTCCGCGAAGCGCCTCTTCGCATCGGGGATGCGGACGCGGTCGAACAGGCGAAGAGCTTCCGTTTCGGCCGCCTTTTGCGACACGTTACCATGGTAGCGCAGCGCTTCAGCGACCTGGAAACCGGTCTTGAGAACCGGGTTGAGGCTCGTCATCGGCTCCTGGAAGATCATGCCGGCGAGCCGCCCGCGTGCCCCGCGCAGGGCGTCGCCGCGCAACGCCAGCATGTCGGTGCCTGAGAGCGAAATCCGCCCCGAGATCGTCGTCGTCTCCGGCAGGAGCCGCATGATCGACAGGGCAGTCACGCTTTTGCCCGAGCCGGATTCGCCGACGAGGGCGACGGTCTCGCCGGCATTCACATCAAAGGAGATGCCCTTGACGGCGTCGAACCGGCCGAACCCGATTTTCAGCCCGTCGACGCGCAGGACCGGAGAGGGCTGATCGTTCACGCTTCGACCTTCAGCTTGGGATCGATGGCGTCACGCAGCCCATCGCCGATCAGGTTGAGCGACAGAACGAGCACGAGGACGGCAAGGCTCGGGAACAGCGCGAGCGAATAGCTGTCGAGGATGTTCTCGAACCCTTCGCGCACCATGCCGCCCCAGGTCGGCGTCGGCGGCGCGATGCCGAGCCCGATGAAGGCGAGCGAGGCCTCGGTGCGCACTGCGGTGGCCATCCAGAGCGACGCCATCACCAGGATGTCGGGCAGGATGTTGGGCAGGACATGCCGGAACATGATGCGCATGTCGGAGAAGCCGAGCGCCCGCTCGGCCTGGACGAATTCGCGCTCGCGCAGCGCAATGACCGGCGCCCGTGCGATCCGCGCGAAAGGTGGAATCGCCGTGAAGGCGATGGCGATGACGATGTTTGTCACTGTCGCGCCGAGCATGGCGACGAGGATCAGGCCAAGGATCAGCGCCGGAAAGGCGAGGACCACATCCATCGCCTGCATCACGACGATGTCGAGCCGCCCGCCGAAATAGCCGGCAAAGAGACCGATCAGCGTGCCGATGACGACGGCCAGCACGATCGAGGTCAATCCGATGACCAGCGAATAGCGCGCGCCGACGAGGAGCCGGGACAGCGTGTCGCGGCCGTAATAATCGGTGCCGAGCCAGTGCTCCATATCGGGCGGTTGCAGGCGCGAGACGATGTCCTGTTCGATCGGATCGAACGGGACGATCAGCGGCGCGAGCAGCGCAAGCAGCACGATGGTCCCGAAGAACGCCGTCCCGATCCATGTCGTGAGATTGCTGGCGAAGGCGCGGCGCAGCGCCTGGCCCGACAGCCGCAACAATGAGGTGAGCTCGGAGGGCCGTTGCGGGATGGCAGCGCCTGTGTCTTCGCTCATTTGAACTGTACCCGCGGATCGACGAGGCCGTAGACGAGGTCGGTGGCGAGGTTCACCAGCACGACGATCAGCGTGTAGATCACCATCATGCCCTGCAGCATCGTATAGTCGCGCTGCGCGAGCGCGCCGACGATGAGCTTGCCGAGGCCAGGCCGGTTGAAGACGATCTCGGTCAGCACCGAATTGCCGATGAGGATGCCGAGATAGAGCCCGATCACCGTCACGACGGGAATGAGGCAGTTGCGTAAAGCATGGCGCCAGACGACGACGCGCGCCGGAACGCCCTTGGCGCGGGCGGTGCGGACATAGTCCTGGCTCAGCACCTCGAGCATGGCCGAGCGCGTCACGCGGGTCACGTAGGCCGCCATGATCAGCGCGAGGTTGGTGGCCGGCAGCGCAAGCTCGCGCAGGCGCCCGGTGAATGTCGTCGCCTGGCCGCCGCTGATCACCGGAAACCAGCTCAGCGCGATCGCGAAGACCAGGAGAAGCACGATGCCGGAGACGAAGGCCGGCGCCGACAGTCCGACGAGCGACACGATGCGCGTGACATAGTCGGGGATGCGGTTGCGGTTGACGGCGGCCCAGACGCCCGCCGGCACACCGATCGCGATGCCCAGGACCAGCGCGACCGCAGTCAGTTCGAGCGTGTGGGGCAGGACGTTCAGCACCTCCTGCATCACCGGACGCCGCGTGACCATGGACGTGCCCCAGTCGCCGCCGAGCGCGCCGAGGATGAAGCGCGCATATTGCGTGGTCACCGGCAGGTCGAGCCCGAGCCTCGTGCGCAGCGCGGCGATCGTTGCCGCGCTCGCCTGGTCGCCGAGGATGACCATGGCGGGGTCGCCCGGCAAAATCCGGACGACGAAGAACACCAGCGTCAGGACGGCAAACAGCGTGACGACCGCAAAACCCAGGCGCCGGAAGACGAAACCCGCCATTGGCTCAGTTGGCCAGTCGAGTGGTCTCGTCGATGGGCGGCGAAAGGCCGAGCGAACCGACGACCTTGTAGCCGAAGGTGAGCTTGTTCTTCCATGCCCAGGGCTGGCCCATCTCATACATCGGCACGGCGCAGACCGCGTCGACGATCTTCTTCTGCGCGGTAGCCCAGAGCGCCTTCTGCTTCTCGATGTCGGGCTCCGTGCGTGCGGCCTTGATCTCGGCATCGGCGGCATCGCAATGGGCGAAGTTCGTCACTGCCGTCGGCTTGCCGATGCTGCTGGCGGAATCGAAGAACTGCGTCAGGAACGTATCGGCCACGGGGAAGCGCGCCGCGCCGTAATAGACGACCTGCGACAGGTCCTGCCGGATCTGGGCATGGAAGGTCGGGTGGTCGACGAGCGCAAGGTCCAGATTGATGCCCGAGGCCTTCAACTGCGACTGCACCACCTGCATCGTCGTCAGCATCGCCGGCAGCGTGGTCTGGATCGACTTGATGTTCAGGCCGTTGGCAAAGCCCGCCTCTGCCAGAAGCCGCTTGGCCTCTGCGGGGTTGTATTGCGGCAGCGGCACCGGGACATGGCCGAGATAGCCGTTGGGCACCACAGAATCGGCGGCCTTGGACAGCATCGTTCCGCGGAACTTGACCAGCGCATCGCGGCTGACGGCATGGGCGATCGCCTGGCGCACGCGGATGTCGTCCAGCGGCTTCTGCGAGGTGTTGAGATAGATGCTGTGGATCTCGGTGGGGCCGATGACGTCGACGGTCGTCTCCGGCAGCTGGCTCATCCGCTTGATCCAGCTATCCTCGAACTTGCCGTTCACCAGATCGATCTCGCCCGACTGGAAAGCGAGGTCGCGACTTGAATCCGAGGCCATGTAGCGGAAGAGGATTTCCTTGATCTGCGGCGCGCCACGGAAGTATTTCGCGTTGGCCCGGAGCTTCACATATTGCTGCGGCTGGTACTCGACGACCTGGAACGGGCCGGTTCCGATCGGCGTCCGGGCGAACTCGTCACCGAGCTTCTCGACCGCCTTGCGGCAGACGATGTTGCCGCCATGATAGGGAACGAGCAATCCCAGCAGGCTCGGGACCGGCTCCTTCAGCGTGATCTTGACCGTCTTGGCGTCAGGCGCCTCGATCGACTGGAGCGCCTGATAATCCGCAAAGAAGCTCGAGGTTTCCTTGGCGGAGGCGCGCTTGAGCGAGAAGACGACGTCCTCGGCGGTCAGCGCGCCATAATCGCCCTGACACTGCACATTGTCGCGCAGCTTGAAGGTCCACTCCTTCTTGTCCGGTGTCGAGGTCCAGCTTTCTGCGATATCGGGCTCGATCAGCTCCGGGTTGATCTGCCCCGGCTTGATGCGCACGAGGCCGTTGAACACCCAGTTCACGACGTTCACATCGAGTGTCGCCGTGGCGCGATAAGGATCCAGGCTCGCCATGTCGTTGCCGGGTACCGCGACACGCAACGTTTGCGCCTGGGCGCCAGCTGCGAGCAGGAAGCCGAAAGCAGTTGTGGCGAGTGCCGTCGTGGCAAGTGCGGTCGACTTGAGAGTTCTTGTCCTGAAAGCCATGCCATTCCCCTGTTATTGTTGAAGGCGAAGCGTCGTGGTCGATACGCGTCCTATCCGTGCAGCGTCGCGGGCTCCGGCATGTTGCGCAGCGCCGAGAAGCGGCGAATGCCGAACGGCTCGATCGGCATGCGCGACGGCCGGCCTTGGACCAGATCGCAGATGATCCTGCCCGTGATCGGGCCGAGGCAAAAGCCGTGCCCCGAAAAGCCCATCGCCACGACGAGGCCCTCGGTCTCCAGCGTGTTGTCTAGCACCGGCAGCGCGTCGGGCGTCATGTCGAGCAAGCCCGCCCAGAACTCCTCGACCTGCGCGCCGGCAAAGGCGGGCACCACCTCGCCAAACAGCTTGACGACCTCGGCCATGCTCTGGCCGGTCGGCAGGACTTTTGGCCGGATCCCGGCCTCCGTCTCGCTCTCCTTCATTACCCCGTGCCAATCCTGCAGGCCGCTGGTGACGCGAAAACGCCCGTTATACTCTTGCCGCCCGGCGCAATCGGCATTGGCGACGCCGATGACCTGCCGCAGCGTGGCGTCGATGGGCGTCGAGCGCAGAACGGTGACCATCGGCACCTGCAGCGGCACCTCGTAGCCGAGCGGCGTCAGCAGCTCGTTGCCGAAGATGCCGGCGGCGATGACGACCCTGGCCGCGGGAATCGTGCCCTTGTCGGTGACGACGCCGCTGACCCGGCCACCGCTGGTCTCGATGCGCAGCACGCGCTCGCCGAACCGTGTGGTGACGCCCAGCCGCTTGGCCGCCTCGACGAAGGCCGTCACGGTCGAAGCAGGGTCGGCGCTGCCATCGGTGGGGCAGTGGGACGCGACCATCACGCGCTCGGAAATGGCCGGCGCCAGCGCCCGGATCTCGGCATTGCTGGAGAGCAGCGTCAGGTCGAGACCCGCCGCGTTCTGCTCTCTCACCAGCGTCTCGATCACGGGAATCTCGTGCTCGGTCCGCGCAAGCCGCAGATTGCCGCCGCGCTGGTAATGTGTCGGTCCGTCGAGTTCCTCGGCGAGCGTGTTCCAGATTTCAACGGCGGCCTTGGCCAGCGGCAGCTCCGACGGATGGCGGCCCGATTGGCGCACGCCTGCCAGCGTCCAGCCAGAGGCCATGGCGGCCGGCCCGAACCGGTCGACCAGAACGACGTCGAGGCCCTCCTTGGCCAGCTCATAGGCGCTGGCCGCGCCGCTGATGCCCGCTCCGATGATGACGACGTCGGCCATGGGCTCAGACTTTGACGGAAGTGACGATGTCGGGCGTTGCGGGATCGCGCTTATAGGCGACCAGTGCGAGTTCGACCTTCATCTCGGCATGCGGGAGCGGACCGATATGGATCGTATGGGCGGGATCGCTGCCGCGAATGCGGTCGGCGATGGTCGCCAGCACCGCACCCAGATCGTCAGGATGCCCGACGCAGACCGTGAACCTCACAGTGTCCTGCAAGGTCGCTCCGACCGCACGAAGCGCGCCCTCCAGATTGTTGAGCGCCTGGGTCGCCTGCGCTGCGACATCCTCCGGCATTTCGCGGGTCTGATAATTCCGCCCGGCCGTGTTCGACGAGTAAATCCAGTTCTCGACCTTCACGAGCCGCGAGAAGCAGTACAGCTCCTCGAATTTGCTCCCGCTTTTCACTCTCTCGACGACAGCCACGGACACCCCCTCTGTTGTCAGCATGAAAAGCCGCGGCGGAGGTGGTGTCAATACTCGACCGGTAATCGGCGCTGGTTTCAGAGTAGATACCGAATATCGGAATAAACTGACATGCTTTCGGGAGCGGACTTTCCGAGCCAGGGCGCTTTCTGGCAGTGAGTGAAGGTTCGAGCCAACGTGCCGGCTGGCGCTCTTCGCTGTTGAGAGTGTTCTTGCTATGTTCTATATAGACGTATGCAGCTTACGTTCCAGTTCGATGCACAGGAGGGAGCTCCGCTGGCAGGCGTGGTCTTGCCGAAGGCTCGGCCGCCCTTCAGCCATAGAGGCCGTTCCGATGCTCCGGCCGGCGCTGGGAATCGTGTCGATCGCTATTTCTTCGCCGTATTGCCGGACGAGGAGAGTGCCATCCGGATTCAGGAAGTCGCCAGCCGACTTTGCCTGGACCTTCACCTGAACGGGCGATTGATCGCCCCTGAGCGCTATCATGTCTCGCTTCTCGGCATCGCCCTTGAAGGCTGCGAGCCATCCGCGGGTCCGTCAGTCGAGCTCGTCAAGACAATGGTTCAGGCGGCGGACACGATATCGGCTGGAGGCTTCGCGGTAAGCTTCGATCAAGTCATGAGCTTTTCGCCCAAGGCCGGGATGTACCCCTTGGTGTTGTCGTCGAGCGACGAGATGCCAGCGCTGAGCGCGCTTCATGACGGTCTGCGCCGCGCGATGCTTGCCAGGGGTTTTCAAGGACGCTGTACATTCACGCCCCATCTCACCGTGCTTTACGACAGGCGCATCGTAGCGGCGACCGGGCTGCACCCCATCCGCTGGACGGTGAATGACTTCGTCCTGATCCATAGTTTCAGCGGCCAGACACGTTACGAACAGCTCGGGCGCTGGCCGCTGAACCGGACCCCGAGCGCTGTTTGACTGCGCAATTCAGGCGGTCAGCCGTAGATTAGCTTCGATGACAGGACGTGCTCGCCATCCCAACTCCGGCGCGATCAGCCGAATGAAATCTCCGATGATCTGCTGATAGTCCTCGGCTTCGAATTGGTAGGGCAGCTCCAGACGCAACTCCTGCACCCGCCCAAGGACCGGGTCCCGGGTCAGTTTCTCAAGGATCTGCTCGGCTGTGCCGACGATGTCCGGGCAGAACAGGGTTCGCCGCTCGCCTTGCGGCGCCAGCGTGCGCTCAGTGCGGCTGGCGGCATAGTCGAGATAGCGCCGGCGGGTTTGAGCGTCGGCGCTGTCGAGCGGGACGATGACGCGCCCGACTGCGATGCGCGGCTCATGCGAACCGGCAAAGCTCTCGCGATAGGCGTCGAGATGGCGCAGTTGCGCGGTCAGGAAATCATCCGTGCCTTCGCCCGTATTGATGTTGCCGATCAGCAGGTTGAGGCCGGCGCTGCCGGCCCAGCGCGCCGAGCGCAGTGAGCCGCCGCCATACCAGAGGCGTTCGCGCAAACGCGGCGCATAGGGCTGGAGGCGCGGCCGCAGACGCCCGGCCGCCGAGGTGATGACTGTATCGGCGCTCCCCAGATAGGCGCCGTCGAGATTGGCGGCCAGCCGCGCGACGCGCTCGTGGGAATAGTCGATGCCGCTCCCGTCGCCGTCGAGGAAGCGTTGTCCGAGCAGGCTGGCATGAGGCGGCGGTCCGGCGCTGATGCCGACATTGAGCCGCCCGCCCGCGAGCACGTCGACCAGCGAAAGGTCCTCCGCCAGCCGGAACGGATTTTCATAGCCGATCTGGATGACGGCCGTGCCGAGTTCGATCCGTTGCGTGCGCTGTGTCGCCGCTGCGAGGAAGACGCTTGCCGAGGATATGCCGGGTTCGAGATGGCGCTGGCGCACCCAGGCGCTGTCGAAACCGAGTTGTTCGCCGAGCGCGAAGAGCTGAAGCGTGTCTTCGAGCCCCTTGAGGGGATCGTTCTCGGCATAATTGCCGGGTGTCAGGAAGCCGACATGGCCGATGGCGAGCGGGGAGGTCATCTGAGCGATCCTGGCCCTGTCGCTTACAGCCTGGGCAGGCCGGGCGGATTCGTCTCGGATAGCGCGACGGCCTCCGCCTCGATGCCCCAGCGCGCGAGCGACTGGCGATATTTGCCGTTCCCGATCAGCGTGTTGGTGGCGAGCGTCAGCGCGTCGACCAGCCCGTTGCCTTTCTTCGTGGTGATGGCGACGTCGGATTTCAGCGGCCAGCCGGCGCTGAGCGTGCCGACCTTCTTCAGGTTCTGGTCGCGCGCGGCGAAGAAGACGAGCTGAGCATGCGGCTGCACGATCACATCGGCGCGGCCCGAAGCGAGAGCCAGCAGGCGCGAGGCCTCGTCGTCGAAATAATGCAGCTCCAGCGGCTTGAGCCCGGCGGCGACGTTCTGCTTGTTCCATTCCAGCAGGATGCGCTCCTGATTGGTCCCGGGGCCGAGGATGATGCGCAGGCCGGCGGCATCCGCGGGCTCCTTGATCGCCGCGATCTTGCTGTCTGTTCTCACGAAGAAGCCGTGCAGCCCGAGCCGATAGGTGGAGAAGTCGAACTTCTCCTTGCGCTGCTCGGTGACGCCGACATTGGAAATGACCGCATCGTATTTGCCGGAGGTCAATCCGAGCGGCCAGTCCGCCCAGGCGATCGCGACGAGATTGAGCTTCAGCCCCAGGCTGTCGGCGATGAGCTGCGCGAAATCCGGATCGGCGCCGACCACGGTCCTGGTATCGGTCGCATAGGCCCCGAGCGGCGGGCCGCCAGGGCTGATCCCGACAGTCAGCACGCCGGGCTCGGCGAATTTGAAGCTCTGCGGGATCGCCTTGATGGCGTCGGGGTTCGTCCCGGCCCTGATCCGGCCGGGCTGTTCCGGGCTGAAATCGAACTTGTCCTGCGCGCGCAGCGCGGCCGGAACGAGGCCGGCCGCCACCGAGGCGCCGAGAATGAACGACAGCATTGCGCGCCGCAGGATCATGATTGTCTCCGTCTTTTGAAAATCTACGTGCTGGCAGCCGCGCTGGTCGGGCCGACCCACGCCGCTCCCTGTCGGAGGCGGCGGCGTTGAGCGATGAAGCTAGCTTTTGGGCAGGCCGGCCGGATTGGTGGCGGATTTTTCGATCGCCTCGGGCGCGAGATTCCAACGCGTGAGCGCTTTGGCATAGTTGCCGTTGCCGATCTGGGTGTTGATGGCCTGGGTGATCGCCTCGGCCAGGCCGTTGCCCTTGCGGGTCGTCACCGCGATTTCCGCGAGAAGCGGCCAGCCGCCGCTGAAATTGCCGGCGAGCCTTGTCTTGGCTTCGCGCGCCGCCCTGAAGCCGAGCAGGGCATTGGGTCCCAGATAGGCGTCGGCGCGTCCCGATTCGAGCGCGAGATACAGCACGACGTCGTCGTCGTGATACTGCAACTCGACGGGCTTCAGGCCATCCTTGATGTTCTGCTCGTTCCAGCGCAGCAGGATCTGTTCCTGGTTGGTGCCGGAGCTGACGATGACCTTGAGGCCGGCAACGTCCTTCGGCTCCTTGATGCTGATCGGATTGCTGGCTTTCACGTAGAAGCCGAGCAGGTCCTTGCGATAGGTCGAGAAGTCGAACTTCTCCTTGCGCGCCTCGGTGACCGTGACGTTGGACACGACGGCATCGTATTTTCCCGAGGCAACGCCCAGCGGCCAGTCGGCCCAGGCGACACTGACGATCTCGAGCTTCCGGCCGAGGCTGTCGGCGACGAGCTGCGCGATATCGGGTTCGGAGCCGACGAGCGTCCTGGTGTCCGTGCCATAGGCGCCGAAGGGCAGGCGGGTCGAGGCGATCGCGACGGTGAAGACGCCGTCCTTCGCGAATTTGGCGTCCTTCCCGATCAGCTTGATCGCCTCCTCGTTCTTCTCGGCGCGTGGCCGGCCGGGCTGCTCGGGGCTGAGATCGAAGACCTGCTGCGCCGATACGCTGCTGGAGAGGGTGGCGGCGGCGATCAGGGCACCGAGCAGGAGCGGGGCGAGTCTGGTTGCGGCAATCATGGGCAGGATGTCCTTGGGCGTGAGGAGGATCAGAGAACTTTGGCGAGGAATTCGCGCGTGCGCGGGTGTTCGGGGGCGTTGAAGACCGCTTCGGGCGCGCCGGTCTCGAGGATGCGGCCCTGCTCCATGAAGACGACGCGGTCGGCGACCTCGCGCGCGAAGCCGATCTCGTGGGTGACGATGATCAGCGTGGTGCCGGAGCGGGCGAGCTCCTTGATCACGTCGAGCACTTCGCCGACCAGTTCAGGGTCGAGCGCCGAGGTCGGCTCATCGAAGAGCAGGACCTTGGGCCGCAATGCCAGCGCCCGTGCGATGGCGACGCGCTGCTGCTGGCCACCCGACAGCTGGCGCGGATAGACATCGGCCTTTTCGCTGAGACCCACGCGGGCGAGCAGTTCGCGGGCCCGGGCGGCTGCCTCTTCACGGCTCGCACCGCGCACCACGATCGGGGCCTCGATGACGTTTTCGAGCGCGGTCAGATGCGGGAACAGGTTGAAGTTCTGGAACACCATGCCGACATCGACCCGGCGCTTCAGGATGTCCTTCTCCTTCAGCTCGTAGAGCGTGTCGCCGTCCTGGCGGTAGCCGATCAGCTCGCCATCGATAGCGACGAAGCCGTCATCGACGCGCTCCAGATGGTTGATCGAGCGCAGCAGCGTCGACTTGCCCGATCCCGACTGGCCGAGAATGACCGTGACGCTGCCGGGTGGGACGGTCAGGCTGACATCGTCGAGCACCTTGAGCGGTCCGAAGCTCTTGCTCACGCCCTGAATCCGGACTTCGCCGCCACCACGGGTGAGCGAGGTCCAGTTGGTCACAGCCGGGTCGGCGCGGGCAGGCTCGGCGACCGGGCGCACTGTGGTGGTGGTGGTCGTCGGCGTGCGGCGCAGGCGGACCAGCGCGGTCCCGATCAGCGAAGGCGGCGGATTGCGCAGCGCGCCCTTCGAGTAATAGCGCTCGATATGATGCTGGATGAAGGACAGTACACTGAGAATGACGAGGTACCAGACCGTCGCAACCATCAGCAGCGGAATGACTTCAAGGTTCCGGCGATAGATGATCTGGATCGTATAGAAGAGTTCCGGCAGGGCGAGGATGTAGACCATCGACGTGCCCTTGGCCAAACCGATGATCTCGTTGAAGCCGGTGGGCAGGATGGTGCGCATCGCCTGCGGCAGCACGATCCGGGATGCCTGGCGCGAGCGCGGCAGACCGAGCGCGGCAGCCGCCTCGAGCTGGCCCTGGTCGACCGACAGGATGCCGCCGCGAATGATCTCGGAGCAGAAGGCTGCCTGATTGAGCGTCAGCCCGAGAACCGCCGCCGCAAATGGCGTCAGCAGCTGCGTGGTCTGGTAGCTGAAGAAGGAGATGTCGGTGAAAGGCACGCCGAGCGTGATCGTCTCGTAGAGATAGCCGAGATTATTCAACACCAGCAGCAGCACGATCAGCGGGATCGAGCGGAACAGCCAGACATACGCCCAGGACAGCGAGGCCAGCAGCGGCGAGCCTGACACCCGCGCCAGCGCCAGCGCCGTACCGAGCAGGAAGCCGAAGGTCGCGCCCAGCAGCGTCAGCAGCAGGGTTCGGCCCAGTCCCGCGATCACGGGCTCGGCGAAGAACCATTCGGCGAAGACATCCCAGCCCCAGCGTGGATTGGAGAAGACCGAGTTCAGGATCGCGAAGATCACGATGACGGCGAAGACGGTGCCGACCGTGCGTGCCGGATATGTCGCCGGCACGACGCGAAAATGCCTAAAATCGCGCTTGCGTTCGGTTTGCAGGGCGCTGGCGCCAACTGCGTCGAAATTGCCGGTCAGGGCCATGTTGCTCACGTTTCGCTGGGGGGACGGCGCGCAATCGTCGCGCCCGGAACCGCGCCTGATCAGGCTGCGCTGGAAGAGGCCTGCGGCGGATGCGGCGTATGGGCGGCGGCGTTGAAGGGCCGGCCCGCCGCGGCGGCCAGATCCTTCTCGAAGGCCAGCTTCTTGTGGATCTCGGGATCGACCGTCGTGTCGAAGAGCGGCGTGTAGCCGGTGCGCAGATAGAGCGCGCTCGCCTCCGGCTGGCGGAATCCGGTGGTCAGATAGATCCTGGCGTAGCCCTGGCGGAGCGCCTGGGCTTCCAGCTCGTCGACGATCTTGCGCGCAAGGCCCTGGCGGCGGAAATCGGCATGCGTCCAGATGCGCTTCAACTCGGCGGTACGCTCGTCATAGCGCTTGAAGGCGCCTCCCGCGATGGTGCGTCCATCGCGGACCAGCAGCACGAAATTGCCGTGCGGCGGAGCAAACAGCTCGGCCGGATAGCGGCTCATCTCGGCTCCCGGCGGTTCGCCGAAATAGCTGCCGTAGCGCGTCGCATATTCCCAGGTCAGCGCCTCGACGAGAGGCTGGGAGCGGACATCCAGCGGCGTGGTGTAGATGAAGCTGTCGGACATGGTGGTTACCTTTCCGGTCGTTCAGGCGAGGAATGTCTGAGCAAGGCGCGCCCAATAGGTTGCGGCTGTGTGGATCGTCATCAGCCCGCGGTCTTTCTGAGAGCCTGAACGCTGCTGCCGTCACCCTGGGCGTAACGGCTTTCGCGGCGGGGCAGGCCGAGATGGTCGCGCAGCGTGGTGCCCGGCAATGTCCGGTCATGGACGCCGCGCTCCTCGAGGATCGGGAGGACGAGCCGCAGGAAGTCGTCGAAGCCTTCAGCGATGACGGGGAAGCCGAGGATGAAGCCGTCGGCGGCCTGTCGCTCCACACGGGCGATCAACTGGTCGGCGATGACATCGGCCGCGCCGATGAAGTCGGTGCGCGGCGTCGCTGCCTCCAACGCGACCTCGCGCAGGCTCAAGCCCTTCAGCGCAGCGTTGCGCTTGATGCGGTCGGTGGTCGAGCGGAAGCTGTTCTTGCCGATTTCGCCGAGATCGGGGAACGGCTGGTCGAGCGGATAGGCGCTGAAATCGTGATGATCGAAATAGCGGCCGAGATAAAGCAGGGCCTCGTTGATCGAGACGAGCTCGCGGATCGCCCGATATTTCTCCTCGGCTTCCGCTGCAGTCTTGCCGACGATCGGTCCGACACCGGGGAAGATCTTGATGTCGTCCGCGCTGCGGCCATGGGCGATCGCGCTGTTCTTGATGTTGCGGTAGAAGGCCTGCGCTTCTTCGAGCGCGACATTGTTGCTGAACACGGCGTCGGCATGCTTGCCGGCAAGGCCGATGCCGGCCTCCGACGCGCCGGCCTGGAAAACGACCGGCTGTCCCTGCGCCGAGCGTGCAATGTTGAGCGGGCCTTCGACGGAGAAGAAGCGACCCTTGTGAGAAAGCGTATGGAGCTTCTCTTTGTCGAAGAAGACGCCCCTTTCGCGGTCCCGCACGAAGGCGTCGTCGTCCCAGGAATCCCAGAGCCCCTTGATCACGTCGAGATACTCGGTCGCGATCTCGTAGCGCAGGGCGTGTTCTGGATGGGGACGGCTGTAGTTTCGGCCCGAACCTTCCAGCGGCGAGGTCACGGCATTCCAGCCTGCGCGCCCGCCGCTGATCAGGTCGAGCGAGCCGAACTGCCGCGCGATCGTGAACGGGTCGCTATAGGAGGTCGAAACCGTGCCGACGAGACCCAGCTTGCTCGTCGTCGCAGCCAGCGCCGAGAGGATCGAGATCGGCTCGAAGCGATTGAGGAAATGCGGGATCGACCTGTCGTTGATGTAGAGCCCGTCCGCGACGAAGGCGAAGGCGATGCCGTTCTCCTCGGCCTTGCGTGCCGTGCGCTGGAAGAACTCGAGATTGACGCTGGCGTCGGGCGGGCTGCTTGGATGGCGCCATGAATTCATGTGGCCGCCGGGGCCTTGAAGCATGATGCCGAAGGTGATGCGTTTGCCGCTCATGGCGAGGCTCTCCGCTGCTGGGTTCAGGCGTCGACGGCGAGGATTTCGTCGGCGAGCAATGCGATCGAGGCGAGCCGTTCGGATTTGGCTGCGACGGGCGTGTCGAGGATGAATTCGCGGACGCCGAAGCGTCGGTGCAGCGCATCGAGTTCGCGGCGTATATGCGCGGCCGTGCCGGCCAGAATGCTCGGCCGGCGGATTTCCGTGCGGTAGCTGTCTGCGCCCGATTGGCGGGCGAATTCGATCGCCTGCTCCTCGCTGCCGAGATTAACGCTCTGCCCGCTGCTCAGATGCAGCCGCACGATCTTGACGCCGGAAACCAGCCGCTCGGCTTCGTCCTGCGTCTCGGCTGCAAGGACGGCGAGCGCGAGCAGCAGTTCACCCTTGCCTCCGGCTCCGGCATAGGCGTCGAAGCTGCGTTCGATTGCCTCCGGGTCGCCATTGAGTTGTCCCGCGAAGACGAAGCTCCAGCCATGCTCGGCGGCGAGTCGCGCGCTGTCGGGACTGGCGCCGAGCAGGAAGCGCTCAGGCGGCGTCGGCGGAATGGGGGCTGCAAGCGCGCCGGACAAGGGGTGGTCGGCATCGATGCGCCGGTCGAGAAAGCCGTTGAGCTGGCGCAACTGCTCGGCAAGCTCGGTTTTGTTGTCCGGGCCGTGATGCCATTGCAGTGCTTTGGTCGAGAGCGGCAGACCGCCCGGCGCCTTGCCAATGCCGAGATCGACGCGGCCGGGCGCAAGTGCAGCGAGGAGATTGAAACTCTCCGCGACCTTGTAGGGGCTGTAGTGCTGCAGCAGCACGCCGCCCGAACCGACGCGGATCCGCGAGGTATTGGCCAGAATGTAGGAGACGAGGATTTCCGGGGCGGAGCTGGCGAGCCCAATCATGCCGTGATGTTCGGCGAGCCAGAAGCGATGAAAGCCCCAGCGCTCGGCCTTCTGAGCCAATGCAACGGTGCGCGAGAGCGCGCTGCTGGCGCTTTCCCCATCGAGGATGGGGCTCTTGTCGAGCAGGCTGAGACGATAGGCCATGGCGAATTTCACAGATGCGCGTCTGGCGGAACCGACGAGCGCCGGCACCTCCATGATGCTGTGTTGGGGGATGGGCGCGCGGCGCCTGCCGCGTCAGCCTCGCGGGGCTGATGCGATCAACATCGGGCTGAGCATCGGTCCGAAAAGTGGAACGCGGTTTTCGGGACAAGCCGATGCGAAATCAAAGGCCTACAGTATCGGATCGAATATGATATTCGGTCCGATACTGTAGTTCTAATCGACGAGTGTATTGTCGCGGCGACTATTGAGCCCGCAAAACGGAAGGTCATGAATCGGTCTCCAGCGATCGGGAGCCCACGAATTCATCGTGGTGCTTTTAGCATTGATGACGCGGTGCAAGCTGCTCCAGCAAATCCCGCGATCGCTCCGGACGAGGCCGTTTCGATACTTGAATAATTCTCCATGGACCGCGCCAGGTCAATGAAACGTCTTGCCGAAATTCGGGCCGACGCTGGGATAACGACCTCTCGCAGCGGTCGAGGACGAGCGGATTTCGCTGATGGCCGTTCCCGCACGCCATTCGCGGCGTTTCGCGTGAGAGTCTGCGCTCTTGGGGGCAGGCCGCCTGCTCTTGCCCCGCATGCGCGGCGGCGATGGCGGTCATTGTGCCGGCCGCTCGTTGCAATGGGCGCACGGACCCATAAAAAATCCAGGCTCGGGCTATGGCCCGCGCCTGGATGTGTCGTCCCGTCGGTTTGGTGCCGAGTGGTCTTGCTCAGGCTACGGCGGCGACATTGCCCGTGACAGGCTCGTCCGAGCCCGCCAGATCCGCCATGGCCGCCATCACGCCGCCGCTGCGGTGCGGCACGCCCGCTGCCGCCAGCCCCATCTCGACCCCCGACAGCGCGCCCAGCAGCATCAACTCATTGCACTCGCCGAGATGCCCGATGCGGAAGACCTTGCCGGCAACCTTGCCCAGCCCCGAGCCGAGCGAGATGTTGTACTTCTCCAGCGCGACCTTGCGGTATTTGTCGGCGTCGTAACTCGGCGGCATCATCACGGCGGTCAGCACCGGCGACTGCTCGGCCGGATTCTCGCAGAGCACTTCCAGCCCCCAGGCCTTGACGGCGGCGCGGGTTGCCGAGGCCAGGCGCTGGTGCCGGGCGAAGACGGCAGGCAGGCCTTCCTCATGCAGCATCGCGATGGCCTCCTTGAGGCCGTAGAGCAGGTTGGTTGCCGGCGTGTAGGGAAAGAAGCCGCCCGCATTGATCTTCACCATCTCCTGCCAGTCCCAATAAGAACGCGGCAGGGTGTTGGTCCGGGAGGCCGCCATGGCCTTCTCTGAGACGGCATTGAAGCTCAGGCCCGGCGGCAGCATCAGCCCTTTCTGGGAGCCGGAGACGGTGACGTCGACCTGCCACTCATCATGCCGGTAATCGACCGAGGCGAGTGAGGAGATGGTGTCGACCATGAACAGGGCAGGGTGCCCGGCCGCGTCGATGGCCTTGCGGATCTCGGCGATGCGGCTGGTCGAGCCGGTCGAGGTCTCGTTATGGACGACCATCACCGCCTTGATGGTGTGAGCCTTGTCCTCGGCGAGCCTGGCCTCGATCGCTGCCGGATCGGCGCCGCGACGCCAGTCGCCGGGAATGAAGTCCACGGTGATGCCGAACCGCGCCGCGATCTGTCGCCAGAGCGTGGCGAAATGGCCGGTTTCCGCCATCAGAACCGTATCGCCCGGAGACAGCGTATTGACGATCGCGGCCTCCCACGCGCCGGTTCCGGACGCCGGGTAGATCACGACGGGCTGTTTGGTCTTGAAGATCGTCTTGCAGCCTTCGAGGACCTCCTTGCCCAGCGTCGCGAATTCGGCGCTGCGGTGATCGATGATCGGCATCGCGATGGCTCGCAGGATGCGGTCCGGAATCGGGCTCGGGCCGGGGATGTGCAGAAAATGGCGGCCCTGCTGCGTTGCCATGGCATTGTCTCCCTGGGCGCGACGCATTCTGTCGGTGGATGTCGCGTGATGCCGATCTTTTGCATTCATTTTTTAGGAATGCAACTGAGTGCTATAATGCAATTATGGCGCTCGCGATCTCGACAGGGCGCGCCGCTTAAAGTAGCGAATAATGATGATAACCCCGATTTCTGACCTGCAGGAAGCCGATATGCCGGTCGTCGCGCCAGCGATGCCGCTTCAGGGCGAGTCCGCGCGGCCGGGCGTTTCCTTGCATGACGAATTGCTGGTCGCGCTGCGTGACTACATCGTCGAGGGCCACCTTGCCGATGGCGCGCGCGTGCCCGAGCGCCAACTTTGCGAGCGCTTCGGGATATCCCGTACGCCTTTGCGCGAAGCCCTCAAGGTGCTCGCTGCCGAGGGGTTGATCGATCTGCTGCCCAATCGCGGTGCCCGGATTCGCGAGCTCGGCTCCGAAGAATTGCGCGAGCTGTTCGATGTGATGGGCGGTCTTGAAGCTCTGGCCGGACGGTTGGCTTGCGAGCGCATATCGGACGCCGAAGTGGCGGAAATCGAGCGCGTTCACCATGATATGTACCGGTTTTACCTGCGCCGCGAGATGCACGGCTATTTCCAGTGCAATCAGGCGATCCACCGCATGATCGTCGAGGCGGCCGCCAATGCGGCGCTGAGCGCGACCTATGCGAGCTTCGCCGGACGCATCCGCCGCGTGCGCTACTCCGCCAACCTCGCCAAGGAGCGCGATCGTTGGGGCGAGGCGATGCGCGAGCATGAGATGATCCTGGACGCGCTGCGCCGGCGCGCCGGGAACGAGCTCAGCGACATCCTGTTCCTGCACCTGCGCAACAAGCGCAAGGCGGCTCAGGCCGAGGCTTCGGCCTGACAGGCTTCGGTTTCAGGGCGCTGCCTCGGTGGCTGCTGTCGATGCCGCGCTTTGTCGACAGCTTTGTATAACCGCCGGCTGATGGAGCCGGTCTTTCGCAGTCAATCGCTTGCGTTGCGATTTTCGGATTGAATGCAAAATTTATTGGTTCTAGGCTCCCTGCCACGACGCCATCAGAGCGCGACCAAAGGGAGATTCGACATCATGAAGCAGCATTGGCTTGCCGCATCCGCTTGTCTTCTCACAGGCGTGACGCCTGCATTCGCCTGGGAGCCGACCAAGGCAATCGAGATCGTGGTGCCATTCGCCGCCGGCGGTGCCTCCGACCAGATGGCCCGGACCATTCAGGGCATCATCCAGAAGAACAATCTCAGCAGCCAGCCCATCATCGTCGTCAACAAGCCCGCCGCCGGTGGCGCCGAAGGCATGCTCGAAATCCAGAAATCGGCCGGCGATCCCCATAAGCTGATCACGACCTCGAGCGGCATCTTCATGACGCCGATGGCGACCAAGCTGCCGCTGAACTGGACCGAGTACACCCCGGTCGCGATGATGGCGCAGGATTCATTCGTGCTCTGGGTCAACGCCAAGGCGCCCTATCAAAACGCCGGCGACTTCATGGCGGCCGCCAAGGCGGCGTCGCTCCCGCTGAAGCTGGGCGGAACCTCCTCCAAGCGCGAGGACAACCTGATCGTCTTCGCGATGGAAAAGGCCGGCGGCGTCAAGTTCGCCTATATCCCCCATACCAGCGGCGGCCAGGCCTCGACCCAGCTTTCGGGCGGCCATATCGAGGCCAGCACCAACAATCCCGCCGAGGATGTCGCCAATTGGCGCGGCGGCGCGACCAAGCCGCTCTGCGTCTTCTCCGAGCAGAAAATGGCCTATACGACGCCGGTCGCAGACGGAAAGTCCTGGGCCGATATCCCGACCTGCACGTCGCAGGGGCTCAACGTCACCTACCAGATGCTGCGCGGCATGTTCATGCCCGGCAAGGTCACCAAGGATCAGCAGGCCTATTATGTCGGCCTGTTCAAGAAGGTCTCCGACACCGCCGAATGGAAGGACTATCTCGCGCGCAGCGCGCTGGTGCCCGACTATCGCGACGGCGACGCCTTCGTGCAGTTCCTCAAGGCCGACGAGGAAAAGCACGCCAAGCTGATGAGCGACGCCGGCTTCATGGCCAAGTGAGGCAAGCCAAGTGAGGCAAGGCCAAGTGAGGCACGGCCAAGGTAGCCTCGGCCAGCGCGGCGACCACGTCAAAGCGTGCGTCATCCCGGGCGACCGAAGGGAGACCCGGGATCCACCCGAACGCATCAGGAATGGATCCCGGATCGGCGCCGCTTCGCGGCTTGTCCGGGATGACGTCGCGGAGAACGACCAATGACCTTGCCAATCGAAACGGAAAGCGCCCCACGCGGCCTCTCGCGCCGCCCGGTCGAACGCATCGTGGCATTCGTTCTGATCGCACTCGCCTTCGTCGTGCTCTACGACTCCTATGGTCGCGGCGCAGGCTGGGATAACGGGCCCGAGAACGGCTTCTTTCCGGCACGTGTCGGCTGGATTTTCCTGGCCGCCTCGCTCTTCATCCTCGTGCAGTCGTTTCGCTCGCCGCAGGACGGGGTCTTCGTCACCTATGAGCAGCTCGGCCAGGTCACGCGCGTGCTCGGGCCGCTCTTGCTCTTCGTGGCGCTGATCCAGCCGCTCGGACTTTATGTGGCGGCGAGCGTCTTCATCATCGTCTTCATGGGGGTCGTCGCGACCTCGCGCTGGTGGTCGATCGTGCTGACGGCGATCCTCGTGCCGCTCGTCTGCTTCTGGGTGTTCGAACTCCAGTTCCGCGTGCCCTTGCCCAAAGGCCCGCTCGAAGCCGCGCTCGGCTACTGAGGTCAAACGATGGATGATTTCGCCTCGCTGATGGCCGGCTTTCAGGTCGCGCTTTCCTGGCACAATGTCGGCTTCATGGCGGTGGGGGTGGTGCTGGGCATCATCGTCGGCGTGCTGCCGGGCCTTGGCGGCCCCAATGGCGTCGCGATCCTGCTGCCGCTGACCTTCGGCATGGACCCGACCTCGGCGATCATCCTGCTCTCCTCGATCTATTGGGGCGCGCTGTTTGGCGGGGCGATCACCTCGATCCTGTTCAACATTCCCGGCGAAGCCTGGTCGGTGGCGACGACCTTCGATGGTTACCCGATGGCCGTGCAGGGCAAAGCCGCGGAAGCCCTGACGGCCGCCTTCACCGCCTCCTTCATCGGGGCGTTGTCAGGCGTGATCCTGATCACCTTCGTCGCCCCGCTCGTCGCGTCCTTCGCCTTGCGCTTCGGCCCGGCCGAGTTCTTTGCGGTGTTCCTTTTGACCTTTTGCTCTTTCATCGGCATGGGCCGTGAGAACCGCGCGAAAATCCTCGCCTCGCTCTGCATCGGCTTTCTGCTCGCGGCGGTGGGGCTCGATTCGATCTCGGGCGATCTGCGCATGACCTTCGGCTCGACGGAGCTGATGCGCGGCTTCGATTTCCTCGTCGTGGTCATCGGCCTGTTCGGCGTCAGCGAAATCCTGCTCACGGTCGAGGAAGGCCTGGTCTTCAAGGGCAAGCAGGCAAAAATCGACCTCAGGGTCGTCCTGCGCACCTGGGCCGGCCTGCCGCGCTACTGGGCGACGCTGGTGCGCTCGGCATTGGTCGGGATGTGGATGGGCGTGACGCCCGGCGGCGCGATTGCGGCATCCTTCATGGGCTATGGCCTCGCCAAGCGCTTCTCCAAGCGCGGCGCGAATTTCGGCAGGGGCGAGATCGAGGGCGTCCTGGCGCCGGAAACCGCAGCCCATGCCGCCGGCACCAGCGCGCTGCTGCCGATGCTGGCGCTCGGCATTCCCGGCTCGGCCACTGCTGCAGTTCTGCTCGGGGGGTTGTTGGTCTGGGGCCTGCAGCCCGGGCCGCTGCTCTTCGTCGAGCAGAAGGAGTTCGTCTGGGGGCTGATCGCCTCGATGTATCTCGGCAATCTCGCCGGCCTCATCATCGTCCTCGCCACGGTTCCCTTGTTCGCGGCGATCATGCGGGTGCCGTTCTCCTATGTCGCGCCGGTGATCCTGATCGTCTGCGCCATCGGCGCCTACACGATCTCGAACTCGATCTTCGACATCTGGCTGATGCTGGGTTTCGGTATCGTCGGCTATGTCTTCAAGAAGCTCGACTATCCGCTCGCCCCGCTCGTCCTGGCGCTGGTGCTCGGCGACAGGGCGGAGGATTCGTTCCGGCAGGCGCTGCTCGGCTCGGGCGGCAGCCTCAACGTTTTCGCCGCCAACGGCCTGGTCGGCACGCTCGTGGTTCTGGCGCTGCTGTTGCTGCTATGGGGGCCGGTGATGGACCTGATCGGCGCTGCGCGGGGCAGGGGGCGGCGTCAGGAGAAGCCGGCAGAGGTCGGTTGAGCGGTCATGGCGCAGACACTTGAACCACACCGTCATTCCAGGCTTGACCCGGAATCCATCGGAGGGCTCAGCATTCTACGATGGATCCCGGATCTCCGCTTCGCTGCGTCCGGGATGACGGCGCGGATGTTGGTCGGAACTGCGAAACGATGAACCAGACTGCTCTCGCCAAACCCCACGCCCGCAATCTCGGCCTGGAACGCCGGCTGGTCCAGGCGCTCGAAGGCGAGGTGCGCTTCGACGCTTTCACGCGCGGGCGCTATGCCACCGACGCCTCGATCTACCAGATCATTCCCCAGGGTGTGGTCTTCCCGAAACACGAGGCCGATATCGCCGCGAGCCTCCAGATCGCGGCCGAGCATGGCGTGCCGGTGATCGCGCGCGGTGGCGGCACCTCGCAGAACGGCCAGCCGATCGGCGATGCGCTGATCCTCGACATGAGCCGGCATTTCAACGCGATCCGCGATTACGATCCAGCTGCGCAGACGATCTCGGTCGCGCCGGGGCTCGTGCTGGAACAGCTCAATACGCATCTCAGGAAGGACGGGCTGTTCTTCCCCGTCGAACCCTCCACCGCGAGCCGCTGCACCATAGGCGGCATGACCGGCAATAATTCCTCCGGCGCGCGCTCGCTGCGCTACGGCAAGACGGTCGACAATGTCGTCTCGATGCGCGCGATGTTCCACGATGGCGAACCCTTTGCGCTGGGCGCCTCGGCCATCGGCAGCAACACCTCCGTGCGGGCGCGCGATCTGATGACCCGCATGCTCCAGCTCGCGGATGGGCACGGGGCTGAGATCGAGGCGATCTTCCCGAAAGTTCAGCGTCGCGTCGGCGGCTACAATCTCGACGAACTGCTGCCGGCGAACCCGAACCTGTCGCATCTGCTGGTGGGGTCGGAGGGCACGCTTGCCATCACCACAGAGGCGACGCTGAAGCTGTCGCCGCTGCCGGCGCATCGCGTCATGGGCGTCTGCCATTTCCCGAGCTTCCGCGCCGCCATGGAGACGACGCGTCATATCGTGGCGCTCGGTCCAGCCGCAGTCGAACTCGTCGACAACAACGTGCTGGTGCTCGGCGCCGACATTCCGCTGTTTGTGCGCACTCTGGCTGACATCACCAGGGGCCAACCCAACTGCCTGCTGCTGGTCGAGTTCGCCGGGGATGATCTCGGCGCGCTGAAGCACGATTTGAAACGCCTCGACCAATGCATGGCCGATCACGGCTTTTCCGACGCCGTCGTCGAGGTCGTCGAGCCCGCCCGCCAGAAGCCAGTCTGGGAGGTGCGAGAAGCCTGCCTCAACATCATGATGTCGATGAAATCAGACGGAAAGCCGGTCTCCTTCATTGAGGATTGCGCCGTCCCGCTCGAGCACCTCGCCGATTACACCGACGCCGTCACCGCCCTGTTCGAGAGACACGGCACGCGCGGCACCTGGTATGCACATGCCTCTGTCGGCTGCCTCCATGTCCGCCCGATCTTGAACATGAAGGACGAGGCGGGGGTGAAGGCGATGCGCGGCATCGCCGAGGAGGCCTGCGAGCTGGTGCGCCGGTTCAAGGGCTCGTATTCCGGGGAGCATGGCGACGGCATTTCGCGCTCGGAATTCGTCGAGCCGATGTTCGGCGCGCCGCTCACCCGCGCTTTCGAGCAGGTCAAGGATGGCTTCGACCCCGACAACCGCCTGAACCCCGGCAAGATCGTCCGCCCGCTGCGCATGGACGATCGCTCGCTGATGCGCTTTCCGCCGGGTTATGCGACGCCGGTTCCTGCTGCGACCGCCCTCGACTGGTCCGACTGGGGCGGCCTCGGCGGCGCCGTCGAGATGTGCAACAACAACGGCACCTGCCGGAAGATGTCCGGCGGCACGATGTGCCCGTCCTACCGCGCGACAAAGGACGAGACGCATGTCACGCGCGGCCGTGCCAACACGCTGCGGCTCGCCATTTCCGGGCAGCTCGGACCGGACGCCTTCACCTCGCCGGAGATGAAGGAAACGCTCGATCTCTGCGTCTCCTGCAAGGGCTGCAAGCGCGATTGCCCGACCGGCGTCGACATGGCGCGCATGAAGATCGAGTTCCTGCATCACTACCATCAGCGCCACGGCCTGCCGTTGAAGGAGCGGCTGATCGCGTTCCTGCCGCGCTATGCGCCTTGGGCGGCGAAGCTGGCGCCTCTGATGAACCTGCGCGACAAGATTCCGCTATTGGCGCGGCTGAGCGAAAAATGGCTCGGCTTCAGTGCGCGCCGGAGTCTGCCGGTCTGGCGCAGGCCCTGGTCGCAAGGCGGGAAGCCCGCGACGGCGGCCGATGTTCGGGGCGACGGTCGCGACATCGTCCTCTTCGGCGACACCTTCAACCGCTATTTCGAGCGCGAGAATCTGGAAGCGGCCGAACGGGTGCTAGCGGCGGGTGGATATCGCATCCACAAGGTCTTGGCCGAGGATGGCGGCCGGCCGCTCTGCTGCGGACGCACCTTCCTCTCCGCCGGGCTGGTCGATGACGCCCGCACGGAAGCAAGACGCACGCTGGCCGCGCTGTCACCTTATGTCGCCAGGGGCGCGCGCATCGTCGGGCTCGAACCCTCCTGCCTTTTGACCTTCCGCGACGAGTTCGGAGCGATTCTGCCGAAGGAGGAGGTCGAGCCGACCGCCAAGGCTGCCTTCCTGCTCGAGGAACTGCTGGCGGCCGACCTCAAGGCGGGCACGACCAGCCTGCCGCTGAGGGATCAGGGCGGCCGCATCGCGCATCTGCACGGCCATTGTCACCAGAAGGCCTTTGCCGCGATGGGCGCGGTCGAGACGACCTTGCGCGCCATACCCGGCCTCGATGTCCGCCCGATCGAGTCGAGTTGCTGCGGCATGTCGGGCGCCTTCGGCTATGGCGCCGCGACGATCGACGTCTCCTTGGCCATGGCGGAGCTTTCGCTGCTTCCGGCCGTGCGCCAGGCGGGGGCGGGCGATCTCATCGTGGCCGACGGCACGAGCTGTCGCCACCAGATCCACGACGGCGCGGCACGCGAGGCGCTGCACGTCGCGCGCGTGCTCGACATGGCGCTGCAAGACATGGCGCTGGAGACCTGACCGGACCAAGCCGAGCGCCGCCGATATCCGAACGACAGGCCCGGGAAACGGGCGAACCGAGGAGGACGGACCATGCTACGGACGATGTTTTTGACTGGTGTGACGGCGCTCAGTTTTTCGGGAGGGACACAAGGCGCAATGGCGAAGGACTATTTCCTCGCAAGCGGTCGCTGGGACAATGTCGTCCTGGTGATCGACCTCGAAAAGGCGATCGACCCGGCCAATGACGGCACGGCCAAAGCCGTGGTGAACCGGCTTCGCGTCACGCCCGACATTGAGGTTGACGGCAAGACGGTCATCTCCAGCGGCCAGCCGATCACGATCGCGATCGCACCCGACTACAAGCGCGCCTATGCGATCAACCATTCCGGCCGCACCAGGCCGGAAGCCGCCGCCGCCTTCCAGCATGGCCATGCCGGCACCGTGACCGTGATCGACCTGAAGAAGGCGCTCGACCCCGCCAGTAACAACACACTCGCGGCTGTGGAGGGCTATATCGAGACCGGAGGCTTCGGGCCGACCGGCTTTGCCATCACCGCCGATGGCAAGCACGCGGCTCTCGCCCATGCCGAGCGCGAAGGCGACGAGGATGGCGGCCGCCATATCAGCATCGTCGACCTCGCGACCAACAAGGTCATCCAGCGGATCGAGCAGGCCTATGGCAAGCCCGGCTTCCCGTGCCCGCCCGACCCGGTGCCTCACCGGGCGCCGGACCCGAAATTCGGCTGCTTCCCCGACACCAACGGCGTGACGATCAGCCCGCTCGGTGGCGGCACGATCTTCGGCGCCAATGGCGGCACCGACGACATTTCGGTGATCAGCCTGCAGAAGGCCATTGCCGGCGCGGCGGGCGCGGAAGTCGCGCGCATTCCCGTGCAGGCCGGTGGCTTCGGTATCTCGACCAGCCCTGACGGCAAGCTCGTGGCGCATGCCTCGCGCGAAAACGCCCAGACCGATACGCCCGGCAACACGGTCTCGATCATCGATGTCGAAAAGGCGCTGTCCGATCCCGCCAAGGCGGAAGTTGCCCGCGTCCTGGTCGGCACGGACGACAAGTCGGTCCCGACACGCCCCTTCGTGGCCGCCTTCCTGCCGGATGGCAAACGCATCCTCTCGACGCATTTCCGCTCGAACAACATCGACTTCATCGATGTCGAGAAGGCGATCGCCGGCCAGCCCGCGACGATCAAGCGGGTCGAACTGAAGACGCCCGGCGGCGAGCCCTCGCGCCCGCGCGGCATCGCCATCACGCCCGACGGCAAATACGCCGCGATCACCGGCGCGCCCAAGGGCAAACCGAATTCGAGCGTGATCTGGATCGTCGATCTCGCCAGCTACGAGGTCAAAGGCCGTGTCACCGAGATCGGCAATGAGAGCTATATGATCGGAGCCTTCCAGGCTCCGTAGAGCTTCACACCTTGGCGATCCGGCTGCGGACCGACCGTGGCCGGATCGAAGGCGGGGCAGATGATACGGATGTGAAGTTGCGCCCTGCCGAACCGAGGCTATCGTCCTGCGCGAAACTGCCTCGATTCCCCCTGGAGCTCCGGATGTCCGATCTTTCCGCATTCCCGATCACCAAGCGTTGGCCGGCAAAACACCCCGACCGGATTCAGCTTTACTCCTTGCCGACACCGAATGGGGTCAAGGCCTCGATCGTGCTCGAGGAACTTGGGCTGCCCTACGAGCCGCATACCATCGACATCGGCAAGAATGAGACCTGGGGGCCCGAATTCCTCTCGCTCAACCCCAACGGCAAGATCCCGGCGATCATCGATCCCGACGGTCCGGGCGGGAAACCGCTCGGCCTGTGGGAGTCCGGCGCGATCCTGCTCTACCTCGCCGAGAAGACGGGCAAGCTGCTGCCGAAGGATCCTGCCCAGCGCTACGAGACCATCCAGTGGGTGTTCTTCCAGATGGCGGCGATCGGCCCGATGTTCGGCCAACTCGGCTTCTTCCACAAATTCGCCGGGCGCGAATATGAGGACAAGCGCCCGCGTGATCGCTATGCCAGCGAGAGCAAGCGCCTGCTCGGTGTGCTCGAGGACAGGCTTGCCACCCGCGCCTGGATCATGGGCGACGACTACACCATCGCCGATATCGCCATCCTCGGTTGGGTGCGCAATCTGGTTGGCTTCTACGGCGCGGGCGAACTTGTCGACTACGCGACGCTGACGAATGTGCCGATCTGGCTGGAGCGCTGCCTGGCGCGCCCGGCGGTGCAGCGCGGCCTCGACATCCCCCAGCGGCCGTGATGTCGAACCGCCCGAGCCAGACAGCATTTCCGGAGCATATCGCGTGACCGTCACGATCTACGGCATCAAGAACTGCGACACGATGAAGAAGGCGCGTAGCTGGCTGGAGACGCATGGGATTGCCCATGCGTTCCACGACTACAAGGCGGGCGGCATCGATCGTCCGACGCTGACGGGGTGGGTCGAGGAGCACGGCTGGGAGACGGTGCTCAATCGCGCCGGAACCACGTTTCGAGCGCTGCCCGACGCTGACAAGCAGAACCTCGACGCCGGCCGGGCCATCGCGCTGATGCTGGCCCAGCCCTCCATGATCAAGCGCCCGGTCCTCGATCTCGGCACGCGCCGGGTCGTCGGCTTCAAGCCCGAAATCTATCAGGCGGCGTTCGCGGCGGCTTAGAGCACGGGCCCGAAAGGTGGAATCCGATTTTCGGGAAAAGCCGATGCAAAAACAAAGAGCTAGATCAGCGGATCGGGTGCGATATCCCATCCGATGATCTAGCCGCGCCGCCTCTGCGTCACAGGCGGCCAGCGCGCGCGGGACTTCCTCTCCGCCGCGCGCTGCGCTACCTGCCAGCGCCATGACAATCTCGATGACAAGCTCGACGACAACCGAATTCGGCTTCCACCTGCTCGGCCGGGACGGTGCCGCCCGTACCGGCGAAATCCGCATGCCGCGCGGCGTCATCCGTACGCCGGCCTTCATGCCGGTCGGCACGGCTGCGACCGTGAAGGGCATGTATCCCGAACAGGTCAAGGCGCTGGGCGCCGATGTCGTGCTCGGCAACACCTATCACCTGATGCTGCGTCCCGGCGCGGAGCGGGTGGCGGGGCTCGGCGGCCTGCACAAATTCATGAACTGGCCCCATCCGATCCTCACCGATTCCGGGGGCTTCCAGGTGATGTCGCTTTCGCAGCTGCGGAAGCTGACCGAGGAGGGCGTCACCTTCCAGTCGCATATCGATGGCTCGAAGCATGTGCTCACCCCCGAGCGTTCGGTCGAGATCCAGAACCTGCTCGGGTCCGACATCGTCATGCAGCTCGACGAATGCGTCTCGCTGCCCTGCGAGCTCGCCGTCGCCGAAAAGGCGATGCGGCTGTCGCTGCGCTGGGCCGAGCGCTGCAAGGCGGCATTCGGAAATCCGGCGGGGAGGGCGCTCTTCGGCATCGTCCAGGGCGGTGAGGTGCCGGCTCTGCGCATCGAGAGCGCCAAGAGCCTGGTCGCGATGGACCTGAAGGGCTACGCCATCGGCGGCCTCGCGGTCGGTGAACCCCAGGACGTCATGCTGGCGATGATCGAAACGGTCGAGCCGCATCTGCCGCAGGAGAAGCCGCGCTATCTGATGGGCGTCGGCACGCCCGACGACATCGTCCAGGCGGTCGCGCGCGGCATCGACATGTTCGATTGCGTGATGCCGACGCGCGCTGGCCGTCACGGCCAGATCTTCACGCGCTTCGGTCGCATGAACCTGAAGAATGCCAAACATGCCGACGATTCCCGGCCGATCGATCCCCAATCGACTTGCCCGGCGGCGAACACCTATTCGCGCGCCTATCTGCATCATCTGGTCAAGGCCGAGGAAATGCTCGGCAAGATGCTTCTGACCTGGGTGAACCTGGCCTATTACCAGGATCTGATGGCGGGCCTGCGCGGCGCGATCGCAGCGGGCCGGCTGGATGATTTCATCGCCGAGACCAAGGAAGGCTGGCTGAAGGGCGAGCCCGTGTGATCGACGCCTGGCTTGGCCTGCTGCTGATCAAGATGGCGATTGCGGCCGGCATCGTCGTCGGCTGCTCGCTGCTGGCGGAGCGTTCCGGCCCGCTTCTGGCGGCGATGATCGCGACCCTGCCGATCTCGCTCGGACCCGTTTATGTTTTCCTGGCCCTGGACCACGGCCCCGCCTTCATAGCGGAGGCGGCCCTGGGCAGCATGGCATCCAACCTCGCCAATGCCTGCCTGATGCTGGTCTATGTGCTGCTCGCCCAGCGCTTCACGACCCTCCCGAGCCTGGGGTTGGGCCTGCTCGTATGGCTCGCGGCTGTCTTGACGCTCAGAACGCTTGCGCTGCCCTTCGCCGCGATCGTTGGTCTCACCCCGCTGATCTTCGGCGCGGTGCATCTGGCGGTCCGGCCTTATCTGGCGGCACGGCCTGCCGGCCCGCCGGAGCGGCCATGGTATGCGATCCCGTTGCGGGCAGCCTGTGTCGCGCTGCTCGCCGGCACTGCGACCATGGCGAGCTCCCATGTCGGGGGGATGTGGTCGGGCGTGCTTGCTGGCCTGCCTATCGTGCTATCGAGCCTCGTCGTCATGCTTCAGCCCCGCATGGGCGGGCCGGTTGCTGCCGCCGTCATCGCCAATAGCGTGCTTGGGCTGCTCGGCTTCGGACTGGGGATCGCCGTGGTTCACCTGACCGCCGTGCCGCTCGGGACATGGCCGGCGCTGGCGCTAGGACTTGTGATCTGCAGCGGCTGGAACCTCGCCTTGATGGGCAATGCTCGGCTGGGCAACACTCGGCGTCCGCCCCGGGCGTCGCCATGAGGCGATGAACAGGCCGCCGATGATCAGCGCGAAGCCCGCGACCTGAAGCGGACCGGGAATTTCCCCGAGTATAGGGATGGCGAGCAGCGTTCCGGTGACCGGGATCAGCGGCGGGAAGCGGCCGACGCTGGCGGCGCCAAGCACATGAGCCGCCCAGCCCCAGATCCACAGTCCGATGATGACGTTGAGCACGCCCTGATTCAGCGCGTGGAGCAGCAGCACCCACCACGGCGCGACGTCGAACCCTCGGAAGAAGAACAGGAAGTAGAACGGCAGATAGACCATCGACAGCACCGAGACGACCGCTGCCGCCTTCAGGCCATCGATCTTCCAGAGCTGGATCAGCAGGGGATAGAAGCCCCAGAGCAGGCCGACCCCAAGGAAGCACAGATCGCCGCGCAACGTGCCCGCGGTCGAGCCCGTGCTGCCTGCTACGGCGAGGCAGGCCAGTCCGCTGAGCACGCCGAGTATGCCGAAGATGAGACGGCCCGAGAGCACGGCGCCAAACAGGACGACACCGCCGATGATGCCGATCAGGGTCACCGTGCCCGGCCCGATCGTCGCGCCATGCGCGGCGGGCGCCAGCGTCAGCCCGGTCAGCATCAGATAGGTCATCGGGAAGCCGCTGGTCACCGCCAGCCAGAAACCTCGCTTCCAGCCGACGCCACCGCATTTGGCCAGGCCCGGTCTCAGGAATATCGGCAAAAGCAGCAGGCCCGCCGTGCCGAAGCGCAGCGCCAGCAGGTCGTGCGGGCTCAATCCGTTGAGGACGGCATGGCGGCTGATGACGAAATTGGAGCCGAAGATCAGGACGCTCAGCAGCATTCCCGCGACGGCAAGCCGCCAGCGCCGCCGTTCTCGCGCCGCGGTGGCGCCTGACAGAGATACGGTCTGATGCATGGCCCTTACATATCGTTGAACGCATGGCCTGCGTTACGTGCCTGCACGCATGGCGCCCTGCGTGGCTTGTGCATCGCAAAAAAGCGCGTGGGCTGATGACGCATCGCAATTAAGCCCGTTTTCGGCCTTTCTGATGCCCGGCGCCACGGTTTTTCTCGCATCGTCCATTGGGAAATCTGTCGATGCTCGAATCGTTCTCCTACGCCACTGCAAGCCGGTTCATGCGCAATTTTGGCGGTCAGGTTGTCATGTCCGTCGCCGTTTCCGCCGGTGTCGCCGGAGTCTTTGCGGTTCCCGATTTCCTGTTCGGCAGGCGCGACGCGCCCGCAGTGGCGGAGACGAAAGTGGACAAATCTCAGGCGGCTGCTTGGATCTCGCCGGTGGCCGCCAATGGCAAGATCAGGGAGCGCCATCGCGACGCTTCGGAGATCGAGGCAGGCACGGCCGCCCTCGGTGGGTTCCGCGCAACCCCGGCCTCGCTTGCGATGCCGATGTCGGTCAACTGGCCGCAGCCGGTTTTCGCGCAGCCGGCGCAGGTGGCCGATCTCGTGCTGGAAACCGAGCAACATGCTCCGGTCGTGGCGGCCGCGCCTGTCCGCAAGGCCGTCGTAACCGTCGAGCGGCCGAAGCTCGTGGCCGTCAGCGCCCCCATGCAGATCACGCCGCCTGCGGTTACCGCTGTCGTCTCTGTTACGGATTCCGACGCGCCGAGGCCGCCTGCCGAACTGCTGGGCCGGGCTATTCCCGAACCCCTGGCGCGTGCGACGGGGATGGTTACGAGCGCAGCCGGGCTTGTCGGCGCGGCTGGCTCCTGGACCGTGTCGCAGGCCACTGGCCTGCTGCCGCGCTGGTAGCGCGGCAGCCTTTCGCTGCTCAGGCGAGCGCCTTCAGGGCGCTGCGGCCGGCATAGATCGCCTGGGCGCCGAGCTCTTCCTCGATACGCAGCAGCTGGTTGTATTTCGCAGTCCGATCCGAGCGGGCGAGCGAGCCGGTCTTGATCTGCCCGCAATTGGTCGCGACCGCGAGATCGGCGATGGTGGCGTCCTCGGTTTCGCCCGAGCGGTGCGACATCACGGCGGTATAGCCGGCGCGCTGCGCCATTTCGACCGCGGCGAGGGTCTCGGTCAGCGTGCCGATCTGGTTCACCTTGACCAGGATCGAGTTGGCCGTCTTCGCCTTGATGCCGCGCGACAGGCGCGTGACGTTGGTGACGAAGAGATCGTCGCCGACGAGCTGGCACTTGGAGCCGACCAGATCGGTCAGGGTCTTCCAGCCCTCCCAATCGTCCTCCGACATGCCGTCCTCGATCGAGACGATCGGGTAGTTCGCGACGAGCTTGGCGAGATACTTGGCCTGCGTCTTTGGATCGCGGGTTTTGCGTTCGCCTTCATAGACATACGAGCCGTCCTTGAAGAACTCCGTCGCCGCGCAATCCAGGGCGAGCGCGATGTCCTCGCCGGGCTTGTAGCCGGCCTTCTCGACCGCTTCCATGACGAAGTCGAGCGCGGCCTCCGCCGACTTCAGGTTCGGCGCGAAGCCGCCCTCGTCGCCGACATTGGTGTTGTGGCCGGCGTCATGCAGCGCCTTCTTCAGCGTGTGGAAGATCTCCGAACCCATCCGCAACCCTTCCGAGAAGGACGTCGCGCCGATCGGCATGACCATGAATTCCTGGAAGTCGATCGGATTGTCGGCATGGGCGCCGCCATTGACGATGTTCATCATCGGCACCGGCAGGACGCGCGCGGCGGTGCCGCCGACATAGCGATAGAGCGGCAGGCCGACAGCCTCCGCGGCTGCCTTGGCGACAGCGAGCGAGACGCCGAGAATGGCGTTGGCGCCGAGCTTGCTCTTGTTGGGGGTGCCGTCGAGTTCGATCATCGTCTCGTCGATGGCTGCCTGGTCCTCGGCATCCATGGCGACGAGTGCTTCGGCGATGCTGACATTGACGGCTTCGACCGCCTTGAGGACACCCTTGCCGAGATAGCGGCTCTTGTCGCCGTCGCGCAGTTCGACGGCCTCATGCGCGCCGGTGGAGGCGCCCGACGGTACGGCGGCGCGGCCCATCGAGCCGTCCTCGAGCACGACATCGACCTCGACCGTGGGATTGCCGCGGCTGTCGAGGATCTGGCGGCCGATAATGTCGATGATCGCGGTCATGGGAGGCTCCGTGGCGGACGAGGACGTTGATGAGCGCGCTTCTAACCAACAGGCTCCCGCTCGGGAAGCCTCAATCCGTGTTCTTTTCTGCCGCGGGACTCGAAGGGAGACGATGTTCCGGCTCAAACCGCGGCGAACACGGGCCGATGACGCAAGGCAACCGCAACCTTCACGGCAGCGTCGCATTGCGGACCCGATCTTGCTGCTTTCCCAAGGTCATCAGCAGACTGTGTCATCGGGAAACAATCATGTTCCAAATTTTGCCAGGCCACCGGCGTCCGTCATTGTCGACCGTACTGATCTGGGTTGCCGTGACCGTGCTGTGGTGGAGTGCGCTCTGCCTCGTCTCCGGCCGGCTCATCTGGCTCTGGTAGTCAGCTGTCGTCTTCCGTGCCGACATAGCCTCCGACGAGATAGCCGCTCTGAAGCGCGAAGAGGTAGCCGATCCAGACGAAAAGGCTGAAGAACGTCAGTTCGTCGCGCATCAGCCATAGCGGCACGATGACGAGCGTCATTGCCAGGCTCGCTGCCAGTATCGCCATGAATCTGTAGGAGAGGCCGATCAGGATGCCTACCAGAAATAGTATTCCTGCAATTATCATTGTTTTGAATTAAATCGTTCAGGCCTAGTCCGGGTGGGCGTACTGTTAGTGTGTTAGACCAGAAATTGACAAGTCGAGCTGTGGAAGATCGATAAAATACGAGTAAAATTATAGCTATATTATAGAGTATTCGAGATTTTTATCCGTCGATGTTTCGGGTTGCTGTCGCGCTGCGGCTACGGGCTTGCCGCCCGACATGCGAGCCGTGCGTGGTACGTGCAGGCGTGGCGCGTGAGTGACGCCTCGCTTCCATCGGGGACGCCAGCGCTTTAGAAGGCGCCAAACTTCAGGAGCATCCGATGTCGATCGACGCCACCACCTTGCAGCTGGGTCAAGCCACGCACTTGCCGACCTCCCCGGAGGAAGCGCGGCTCGATCGCGTGCCCAACCCCCATGCCGGCACGAGCTATCTCGCCCGTTTCACCTGTCCCGAATTCACCTCGATCTGCCCGGTCACTGGTCAGCCGGATTTCGGCATCCTGGTGATCGACTATCTGCCGGGCGATTGGCTGGTCGAATCCAAGTCGCTGAAGCTCTACCTCGCCGCATTCCGCAATCACGGCGCCTTCCACGAGGATTGTACGGTCGGCATCGGCAAGACGCTCGTGGAGCTATTGGACCCGACCTGGTTCCGCATCGGCGGCTACTGGTATCCGCGCGGCGGCATCCCGATCGACGTGTTCTGGCAGACGGGCGAGCCGCCCAAGGGGCTATGGCTGCCTGATCAGGGCGTCGCACCCTATCGCGGGCGCTGAAAAGCGCCCGCTGCGTCTCAGGTCCGGCTGCCGGCCAGCGGCAGGATGCGGGGCGTGACGAGGCCAAGCAGGCCGATGCCCAGCGCAAACAGCAGGATTGCACCGGTCGGGCCGAGCAGATGGAGCGCCAGCCCCATCACGACCGGGCCGATCGCATGGCCCAGGAACAGCGAGCAGGCGAAGAGCGCCACCGCCGAGCCGCGCGCGGTTGGCGCGAGCTCCGTCGCCTGCGCCTGAAAGGTGCCGTGCATCAGGAAGAAGCCGAAGCCGTTCAGGACGAAGAAGCCGATCGCGCTCCACCATGGCAGGAAGGGCAGCGCGAACAGCCCATAGCCGATTGCCATCAGGAGGCCCCCGGTGATCGTCATCCGCGCGGGGCCCAGCCGTTCGACGAGAATGCGCGTCAGCAGGCCGTAGATGATGCCGCCCAGCCCCGTGCCGGCAATCACGAGCCCTGCAAGCGACGGCCCGATCTCGGAGCGCTCCTTGAGGATCGCGGCGACATAGGGCGGCATGCCGAAGATCAGGCTGCCTTCGGTGATGACCAGCGCATAAAGCAGTTTCGTCCTGGGATTGGCGAAGACCGCGGCATAGTTCGCCAAAGCGCCTTTGAAGCTCAGCGGCGCTCGCTCCGCATTTTTACGCGGCTTGAGGACGAGCACGACCAGCAGGGCGGCGATTGCGGCCATGGCACCGGCCATGACGAAGACGCCGCGCCAGCCGAAATGCTCGGCGATGATGCCCGAGCAGGCCGCGCCGGCCATCTGCCCGACGATCATCAGCACCAGGAAGCGCCCGAGCATAATCTGGCGCTCGGCCATCGGAGCGCGGTCGCCGATGGCAGCCATCGCCACCGGAATGACGCCGCCGGCGACGATGCCGGTGGAGGCGCGCACAACCGTCAGGATGTCGAAGGAGGCCGAGAAGGCGGCGACGACAGAGAGCAGCGCCAGCAGTCCAAGGCAGACCGAGATCGTTCGCAGCTTTCCGACGGAATCCGCGATCGGCCCCAGAAAGGGCTGGCCGACCGCATAAGCGAAGGAAAACGCCGTCGCCACGGCCGCGACCTGCGGGATCGTCCGGTCGAATTCCGTCGCCAGCGTCGGCACCAGCGGGTCGAGAATGCGCATCGTGAAGGTCGATGCGAAGCCGCAGGCGCCTAGGACGAGGATGAGGGGGCGAAGGGAGGCCGGCGTCGGTGCCGCAGCTTGTGTCTCAGACATAAGCCAGCGTAGGCGCCAGCCGCGCCTTGGCAAGGCGATCAAAGCCTTGCAGCTCTGCGATCAGCGCGGAGAACTCGCTGAGCGGCACCATGTTGGGCCCGTCCGAGGGGGCCTTGTCGGGGTCGGGATGCGTCTCGATGAAGACGCCGGCGACGCCGACCGCGACGGCCGCTCTAGCCAGTACCGGCACGAATTCGCGCTGGCCGCCGGAGGACGAGCCCTTGCCGCCCGGCTGCTGTACCGAATGTGTCGCGTCGAAAATCACCGGCGCGCCGATCTCGGCCATGATCGGCAGGCTGCGCATGTCGGAGACCAGCGTGTTGTAGCCGAAGGAGGCGCCGCGCTCGGTCAGCATCACGTTGGGGTTGCCGCTTTCGGTGATCTTGGCTGCGACATTGACCATGTCCCAGGGTGCCAGGAACTGGCCTTTCTTGACGTTGACGACGCGGCCGGTCTTCGCGGCTGCGACAAGCAGGTCCGTCTGGCGGCAGAGAAAGGCCGGAATCTGCAGCACGTCGACGATCTCGGCCACGGGCGCGCACTGGGCGGCGTCATGCACATCGGTCAGCACCGGCAGCCCCGTGCGCTCGCGGATCTCGGCGAAGACGGGCAGGGCCGCCGCCATGCCCATGCCGCGCTGGCCTTTGGCGCTGGTGCGGTTGGCCTTGTCGAAGGAGGTCTTGTAGATCAGGCCGAAGCCGAGCTTGTCGGCTATCTCCTTGAGCGCGAACGCCATTTCGAGCGCGTGGTCGCGGCTCTCCATCTGGCAGGGGCCGGCGATGATGGCGAGCGGGAGCGCATTGCCGAAACGGACCGGCTGGGCGAGATCGGCGCCGACTGAGACGATGGCGTTGGCGGTCATGGCGGGATCCTGTCGGAAAATGTCGCCGGGCTTATGTCCGGGAGGGGCGCGGGGTCAAGTTCCTCCGTCCTGCGATCACAACTTGCACGACATCATGTCAAACGGACTGGCGAAGCAGCGGGGAGGTCTGTAAATTCATTCGCGAAGCACTATCTCGGGTGGGAACGCGACAGGATCGAAGTTGAGGACAGCGGCGGCGAGGATGATGATGGCAAGGGATGGCACAGGGTTGCATGCCGCCATCGCGCCCTGGTCGCTGGCGGTCGAGGAAGATGTGAGAATGGCCGATCGCCCCAAACGCTCGGGCCCGCCGGCCGATGGTGGGCGGGACGGTGCCGGCACCGCCGTGCTGACCCGCACGCGGACCCGCAAGCCCAATCTCTACCGGGTCCTGCTGCTGAACGACGACTACACGCCCATGGAATTCGTCGTTCATGTTCTGGAGCGGTTCTTCAACAAGGATCGCGCCGAAGCCACGCAGATCATGATGCATGTGCATCAGAACGGCGTCGGCGAGTGCGGCATCTTTACCTATGAGGTCGCCGAGACGAAGGTGACCCTTGTGATGGACCTCGCTCGAAAACACATGCATCCGCTGCAATGCGTGATGGAGAAGAAGTGATCTTGAATTCGACCACGTTTCCGGAATCGAAATAGGAGCGCTATCAGTGCCGAGTTTCTCGCGCAGTCTCGAACAGGCGCTTCACCGGGCTCTGGCTTTGGCCAATGAGCGCCGTCATGAATACGCCACCCTTGAACATCTGCTGCTCGCCCTCGTCGACGATCAGGACGCGGCCGCGGTGATGCGCGCCTGTAGCGTCGATCTCGACACGCTAAGGCGCAATCTCGTCGACTACATCGATGCCGAGCTGACCAATCTCGTCACCGATGGGCGCGACGATTCCAAGCCCACGGCAGGCTTCCAGCGCGTGATCCAGCGCGCGGTCATCCATGTCCAGTCCTCGGGCCGCGAGGAGGTCACGGGCGCCAATGTGCTCGTCGCCATGTTCGCCGAGCGCGAGAGCCATGCCGCCTATTTCCTGCAGGAGCAGGACATGACGCGTTATGACGCGGTCAATTACATCAGCCACGGCATCGCCAAGCGCCCCGGCGCCAGCGAGGCGAGGCCGGTGCGCGGTGTCGAGGAAGAGCCCGAGCAGCAGCAGCGTGATTCCCGCGCCGACCAGGCCAACGACGCCGACAAGGACAAGAAGAAGAAGGAAAGCGCGCTCGACGCCTATTGCGTCAACCTCAACCGCAAGGCGCGCGACGGCCGCATCGATCCGCTGATCGGCCGCGAGGCCGAGGTCCAGCGCACCATCCAGATCCTCTGCCGCCGGCAGAAGAACAACCCGCTGCTCGTCGGCGATCCCGGCGTCGGCAAGACCGCCATCGCCGAAGGCCTGGCGCTGAAGATCATCCGCGGCGAGGTGCCTGAGGTGCTGGAGGACGCGACCGTCTTCTCGCTCGACATGGGCACATTGCTGGCGGGCACGCGTTATCGCGGCGATTTCGAGGAACGCCTCAAGCAGGTGATGAAGGAGATCGAGGCCCACCCCAAGGCGATCATGTTCATCGACGAGATCCATACGGTGATCGGCGCTGGCGCGACCTCGGGCGGCGCGATGGATGCGTCCAATCTGCTGAAGCCGGCGCTCGCCTCGGGCGGACTGCGCTGCATCGGCTCGACGACCTACAAGGAATACCGCCAGTATTTCGAGAAGGACCGGGCGCTTGTGCGTCGCTTCCAGAAGATCGACGTCAACGAACCATCGGTTCCCGATACGATCGAGATCCTGAAGGGGCTGAAGCCCTATTTCGAGGAGTTCCACAAGCTGCGCTATACGGCCGATGCCATCAAGGCGGCGGTCGAGCTCTCGGCGCGCTACATCCATGACCGCAAGCTGCCGGACAAGGCGATTGACGTGATCGACGAGACCGGCGCCTCGCAGATGCTGGTGCCCGAGAACAAGCGCAAGAAGGTCATCGGCGTGAAGGAGATCGAGGCCGCGATCGCCACCATGGCTCGCATCCCGGCCAAGACGGTCTCGAAGGACGACGCCGAGGTGCTGCGCAACCTCGAAAACACGCTGAAGCGCACGGTCTACGGCCAGGAAAAGGCGATCGAGGCCTTGTCCTCCTCGATCAAGCTGGCGCGTGCCGGGCTGCGCGATGGCGAGAAGCCGATCGGCTGCTATCTGTTCGCCGGGCCCACCGGTGTCGGCAAGACGGAGGTTGCCCGTCAGCTTGCGTCTTCGCTGGGCGTCGAGCTGATCCGCTTCGACATGTCGGAATATATGGAGCGTCACACCGTCTCACGGCTGATCGGCGCGCCTCCCGGCTATGTCGGCTTCGACCAGGGCGGGCTTCTGACCGACCAGATCGACCAGCATCCGCATTCCGTGCTGCTGCTCGACGAGATCGAGAAGGCCCATCCGGACCTGTTCAACATCCTCCTGCAGGTCATGGATCACGGCAAGCTGACCGACAATAACGGCAAGCAGGTCGATTTCAGGAACGTCATCCTGATCATGACCACCAATGCGGGGGCGGCCGACATGGCACGCAACGCCTATGGTTTCACCCGGACCAAGCGCGAAGGCGACGATACGGAGGCGATCAACAAGCTGTTCGCGCCGGAGTTCCGCAACCGGCTCGACTCGGTGATCTCCTTCGGCCATCTGCCCAAGACCGTGGTGGCGCGCGTCGTCGACAAGTTCGTGCTGCAGCTCGAGGCTCAGCTCGCCGACCGCAACGTCACGATCGAGCTCAGCGACGAAGCCCGCGAATGGCTGGTCGAGAACGGCTATGACGAGGCTATGGGCGCAAGGCCGATGGCGCGGCTTATCCAGTCGACCATCAAAACGCCGCTGGCGGACGAGGTTCTGTTCGGGCGGCTCAAGAATGGCGGCGCCGTGAAGGTCGTGGTCGTGCAGTCGGAGACGGGCATCAAGGTGCTCGGCCTCGAATTCCCCGACGGTCCGGTCAAGCCGAAGCCTGAAAAGGATGTTGCAGCAGCGGCCGAAAAGCGTAAGCCACGCGCCAAGGCCGCAACTGCTGCAAAGCCGGCTGCCGCGACGCCTTCGCGTCGGGGCGGCAAGGGCAGCGGTGACGGCGGAAAGTCTGGTGGACCGGCCGAGCCTCCCAAGGCGACGCAGCGGCCTGTCAGAAGCGTACCGAAGGTTCCGTTGACGAAGGCCTGATGTCGTGTTTTTCAGACGAAAATCCGCCGGTCTCGCGGCGCAGGCGGCAGAGCCTGGGCCCGACCACGCCGTTCCTGCGCGCAAGCAGAAACTCGGCTGGTTCGAGAAGCGTGACCGCCGCCGGCGCCGGCGCAAGGTTTTCGAAGAGGTGCTCGGCTGGATTCTGGTCCCGGCCTTCATCTACCTGATCTATCTCGGCGTGAAGTCGATCGGTGGCATCCCCAAAGAACTGATCGACTTCGGAAACGAGCTGATCGGCCTGGCATTCAAGGCCTCGCACTGACCGGGCCACTCGTCCTTTGCAATTGACGCAGGGCCGACAGTTTGCTGTCGGAGGTCGGCTTGCCCGACATTGCGGGTTAGAACGGACGGGCCGGCGCTGTTTCAGGCGCCGGCATTGTCCCTTCGACCGCTAACCGGCAGTGTTGCAAACCATTCCATGACCGTATCGGCCGACTGGAACTGGAAGCGCGTGGCGCTCGCCGGCATGCGCGACGCGCTGTCGCTGCCCGCCTGGGTCGTGGGCCTCGGGCTGGTCGGCATCGGCTCTCTGGCGCGCGATGTCGGCTATCCCGTCGATGTCGCCGTCCTCTCAACCATCCTGGTCTGGGCCGGTCCTTCGCAGGTCATCTTCTTCGGATCGATCGCGGCTGGCGCGGCCTGGAGCGCGATTGCGATCGCCATCGGCTTCGCCTCATTGCGCTTCCTGCCGATGACGGTCGCGATCCTGCCGCTGCTGAAACGGCCCGGGCAGGGCCTCGGGATGCAGCTCCTGCTGGCCCATTATGTCGCCGTCACCGCCTGGACGGAAGGGCTGCGGCGCCTGCCGGCGATCGCGCCGCATCAGCGCACGGCCTATTTCCTGGGCTTCGCCAACACCTGCATGGCGGTCAGCGCGCTTGGCACCTATGCGGGCTATTATCTCATCAGTGCATTGCCGGTGCCGCTGGCGGCAGGGCTGCTCTGCCTGACGCCGATCTTCTTTCTCGCCTCGTTGGCGGCCGGCGTCCGCCATCGCGGGGACGTCGTCGCCATGGCGCTGGGGCTGACGCTCGCCCCTCTGTTCGACCGCCTGATCGGGGGAGGGTTCGACCTGATCATTGCCGGGCTGATCGGCGGCAGCGTGGCCTTTGCCTGGCAACGCCGGCGGAGAGCGGCATGACCCAGCCGATCGCCTGGCTCGATGGCCCATTATGGCCTTATCTCGCGCTGCTGCTCTTTGCTGTCCTGCCGACGGAAATCTGGCGCTGGCTGGCGGTCGCCTTTTCGCGCCGCATCGATCCGGAATCCGCCGTGGTCGAGTGGGTGCGCTCGGTTGCGACCGCACTTCTGGCCGGTGTCGTCGCCAAACTCATTATCGCGCCGCCCGGCGCGTTGGCTGCCTTGCCGCTCGGCCTGCGGGTCGGCGCACTCGCCGTCACGCTGGCGATCATGATCTTCGACAGGCGCAAGGTCCTGTGGGCGGTTCTGGCAGGCGAGGTCGTGCTGGTCGGGGGCGGCTGGCTGCTGATCTAGATCGGCGCTGCGGCGGGTGACCGGACATGTCTCAGCTTGTCGGGATTGCGCAGAATGTAGACCGCGACGATCTTGCCGTCGCGGATATCGAGCGCCGTCGTTTGCAAGGTCTCGCCGCGCTCGAGGCTGATAAAGCCCGGCATTCCGTTGATCAGAACCGGCTCATAGGCTTGCGTCGTGAGACCGAGCTTTGCGACCTTCTGCGCGAGGCCAGCGTAGAAGCGGGTCACCTTGTCCGCGCCCAATATCGGGTTGAGGACGGCGAGCACCTTGCCGCCGCCATCGCTATGCAACACGACGTCGCGTGCCAGCAGGCTCTGCAGGGCGTGCGGGTCGGCACCATGTGAGGCCTCGAAAAAGGCCTTGGCGTAGCGCTCCGCATCGGCTGGTGACACGTGATGGCGCACCTTGTCCTGCTGAACATGCTGGCGCGCCCTGCTGGCGAGCTGGCGGCAGGTGCTTTCGCTGCGTTCGAGCATGCGAGCGATCTCGGAAAACTCGACATCGAAGATGTCGCGCAGCAGGAAGGCCGCGCGTTCGAGCGGCGAGAGCCGCTCCAGCGCCACCATCAACGCGATGGGTACGTCGAGATCGTCATCGCGCGAATTGGCAGCGCCGAGCGTCTCGATCAGGGGCTCAGGCAACCAGGCGCCGACATAGAGTTCGCGGCGCCGGCGCGCCGATTTCATCTGGTCGAGGCATAGCCGCGTCACGATGCGCGCCAGATAGGCGCGCGGGTCGACGACTTCCTCGCGACTGGCCTCGTTCCAGCGCAACCAGGCATCCTGCACGATGTCCTCGGCATCGCTGACCGAGCCGAGCATGCGGTAGGCAAGCTGGCTCAGGTAGCGGCGATGGGCCTCGAATACCGGTTCGGCTGTTGTTGTCGTGGTCAGCAAAACGGGTGGTCAACCTGCTGCAGCGGCCGATGCGCGGGGGCGATCATTGGGATGGTTGGACCGGAAGCCGATCGCAATCCGGTTCCACAGGTTGATCGTGCCGATCAGCAGCGTCAATTTCACCATCTCCGCTTCGCCGAAATGGCGCAGGGCCTCCTCATAGGCGGAGTCGGGAGCATGTGTCTGGGAAATCAGGGTCAGGGCTTCCGTCCAGGCCAGGGCAGCGCGCTCACGCGGGCTGTAGAGCTCGGATTCGTGCCAGGCATCGAGCAGATACAGTCGCGCTTCGCTTTCGCCGGCCTGGCGCGCCTCGGACGAGTGCATGTGCAGGCAATAGGCGCAGCCGTTGATCTGCGACGCCCGCATCTTGACCAGTTCGATCAGGCTGTGTTCGAGCCCGCTCTCCTTGATGGATGCTTCGAGCGCGATCAGCGGCTTCATGGTCTCGGGCGCGACGGTGTAGGGATTCAAGCGCTTGCTCATGGGGCGTCTCCAAAAGGTGTACGCGCAGCGGATCGAGCCGCTTCTGGCTCGATCCGCTGCGCTCAGCATAATGCCGAAAATGGGTGGCGGCTTGCGGTATCTCGCCTGGTCAGGCTGCGACCGGCCGCTGCCGATCCTGCGGATGGCGCGTCTGGAAGCCGGCATTGATCCGGTTCCAGCTGTTGATCACGCTGATGGCCATGGACAGGTCGACGCATTCGGCCTCGCTGAAATGCGCGCGCAATTCGGCAAAGGCCGCATCGCTGGGCGCAGCCTCGGAGAGCCGCGTCAGAGCCTCGGTCCAGCCAAGCGCGGCGCGCTCGCGCGGGGTGTAGAGGTCCGATTCATGCCAGGCGTTGAGCAGATAGAGCCGCGCCTCGGTCTCGCCGGCCTTGCGTGCGTCGATCGCATGCATGTGCAGGCAGTAGGCGCAGCCATTGATCTGGGAGGCGCGCATCTTCACCAGTTCGAGCAGGCTGTGTTCGAGCCCGCACTCCTCGGTGTATTTCGATGTGGCCAGCAGCGCATTGATCGCTGCGGGCGAGGCCTGAAAAGCGTTGAGCCGTTGGGTCATGATCGTCTCCATCCATGTCTGATGGAAACAAGACGAGGCAGCCCAGGCCGTTGTGACATCGCTCAGAGATTTTTCAGCGCGTCCCGGATTTCTTCAGCCCTGGCGGCGAGGATTTCGTTCTTCTCCATGGCGCTGGTATGGGGCCGCAGCGCAACGCCGTCATGGCGCGGCATGACATGGACATGCATGTGAAACACGACCTGCCCGCCGGCGGCCTCGTTGAACTGCTGGATGGTCACGCCGTCGGCGGCGAAAGCGGCCTTCACGGCCCGCGCGAGCTTCTGCGTGGTCAATGCCACGGCTTTCAGCGCCTCAGGCGGGGCATCCAGCACATTGCGGCAGGTCGCTTTCGGGACGACGAGCACATGCCCGTCGGCGCGAGGCATGATGTCCATGATCGCCAGCGTCTCGGCGTCTTCATAGACGGTGTGGGACGGCAACTCGCCACGCAGAATCTTGGCGAAGACGTTGTTGGTGTCATAGGCGGTCATGCTGGGTCTCAAGCATTGGGGAGGGGCGAGGATCAGCCAGCCTGTCGCGCGCGGGCGGCCCGCGTCAAGGGTGTAAGGCAGGCGCCCGGCTGTGCGCCTCCGCACCAAGCGGCAACGTCCCGGAGACGGTCGCGTCCAGTACGAGGTCGTCGCAGGCGCCCAGCAGCCAGAGATGCGTCGCCTCCAGGCGCAGCAGCGAGACATCCCACCAGCGCGCGATCAGTGCCGCGAGCGCCTGCGTCTCCGCCGCGTCGAGATCATCGGTGAGATTGTAGAGGCCGACGAGATAGAGGTCGGTTTGCGGCCGGCCCAGCGCGGCCTGCATCGCCTTGATCGGGTTCTCGCCGTGCCGGCTCTCCGGATAGACCTTCAGATAGAGCCGGCCGCGATTGACGTTGCCGGAAAACAGGCCGCGCAATTCGACGCGAAACGGCCCGATCTGCGACAGCGCATCCAGCCATTTGGGATCGACGTTCGGTGGCTGGCCGGTCGCCAGCGAACCGCAGATCGT
This sequence comes from Allobosea lathyri, assembly GCF_900108245.1. Lineage (GTDB taxonomy): Bacteria > Pseudomonadota > Alphaproteobacteria > Rhizobiales > Beijerinckiaceae > Allobosea > Allobosea lathyri. Next base: position 566,978 of record NZ_FNUY01000002.1, on the reverse strand, counting down.
CGCATGCAGCCGGTCGCTGCGCCTTGGCAGCAGCTCCCAGGCGATCTTGTGCGCGAAAGGCGCGGCCTTCAGTTCGCCTTCCAGGCTCGCGAAGGCAGCCGACGCTCGTAGCGCTGAATCATCAACCGGCAGGACCAGCGAGAAGATGCGGGGATGGCGGCCCATTTCGTAGAAGCGCCCGTCCTGTCGCGCGATCACGCCGGGATGTCCGGCCGCGACCAGCGGCAGATGCGCCAGACGATAGCTCTCGTCGAGGGTCAGCGGAGCACCGGCTGCAAAGTCGGTGCGGCTGCGCTGATAACCGAGTTGCGCATCGTCGCAGAACTCCGTCGAGCTCCGACGCTGTTCCAACCCATCCCCCAGCTCAGTCATCGACACCTCCGGATTTGCGGAAAGGGCTCTCGGCCGCAAGGACCTCCTGCGCCTGCGCGATGTGCTCGCGTTCATTGTCGAGATAGGCGGCGACGGCACGCCGCAGGCCGGGATCCGCAAGATAATGCATCGAGCGCGTGAGCACCGGGCGATAGCCGCGCGCCAGCTTGTGCTCGCCCTGCGCGCCGGCCTCGACGCAGGCGAGACGATGCGCAATCGCGTAGTCGATGGCCTGATGGTAGCAGATCTCGAAATGCAGGAAGGGGTGGTCTTCGATGCAACCCCAATTGCGACCGTAAAGCGTATTTGCGCCCCGGAAATTGATCGCGCCAGCGATATAGCGACCCGCGCGCCTTGCCATCACCAGCACGATGCGCTCGCCCATTGCCGCGCCGACTGCCGAGAAGAACGCCCTGTTCAGATAGGGCCGCCCCCATTTGCGCGAGCCGGTATCCTCGTAGAACGAATGGAAATCGTCCCAGACCGCCTCGGTCAGGTCCGCACCCGAGAGCACCTCGACCGTGATGCCAGCGGACAGGGCTTCGCGCCGCTCGCGCTTCAGCGCCTTGCGCTTGCGCGAGGCCAGCGTCGCCAAGAAATCATCATAGGTTTCAAAGCCTTCGTTCTGCCAGTGAAACTGCAGGTCGTGGCGTTCGAGATAGCCGGCCTGCTTGAGTGCCGTCACGTCCGGCTCCTGCACGAAGGTGACATGGATCGAAGACGCTTCGGCCTGGCTGCGCAGCGCAGCGAGCCCCGCGATCAGGCCGGCGCGAGCCTCCTCGGCGCGCGGGCCGTCGGCAACGAGGAGGCGCGGTCCCGTCGCCGGGGTGAAAGGCGCTGCAACCTGTAGCTTGGGGTAGTAGTGCCCGCCGGCGCGCTCATAGGCATCGGCCCAGGCATGGTCAAAGACATATTCGCCCTGGCTGTGGCTCTTGAGGAAGCTGGGCGAGGCGGCAAGCAGATTGCCCTCGCCATCCTCGACGAGCAGGTAGGCCGGCGACCAGCCCGTCCGCCCACCGACGCAGCGGCTTTCTTCGAGAGCCCGCAGGAAGGCATGCGAGACGAAGGGATTGTCGGTATCCACGCCAGCGTCCGCTACCGCGGGCGCGCATGCCTCATCGAATGACAGGGCGGCGCGCAGCGCCGCGGGATTAGCGCAGGCATTCCAGGCGCCGGCCGGCACGCTTTGCAGGGAGGTCGCGACACGGACCCGGAGGTCGTCGCGCCCATCCGAGCTCAAGGGTGGAAACCCTCGAAAACCATCTGGTCGGCATGGCGGGCCGCCTGTTCGCGCTCTTCCGGCGTGCGCACGGTCCAGCTCATCAAGGGCATGCCGAGTGCGTTGCGGCAGAGATAGGGCGCGGCGCTCTCCAGATCCGTGACCTTCCAGGACAGGAAGTCAGGCCTGCTTTCGTTGAAATGCAGCAGGTTCGCGAGCGCGTGCTTGCGGGCCTTGTCGAGGCGGTCATAGTCGCCATAGGCATATTCGTTCATCGCGACGATGCCGCGCGGGATCGCAGGTGCAATCTCACGCAGCGCCGTGACGACCTCCGGATCGAATGATTTGAACACGATCGGCTGCCCGGCATAGCCCGCGACGATCTCGGCGGCGCGGCGGGTCAGGGCGAGGTCGCCATTGAAGCGGCTCTTGATCTCGATGATGAGCGGAACCCGGCCGGCAATGCGGTCGAGGAAAGCGCTCAAGGTCGGGATACGATCTTCGCTGCCCTTCAACGTGATCGCCGCCAGCGCATCCGCCTTCTGCGCGGCCACGGATCCGGTCGCTCCCGTCAGCCGGTCGAGCACGAAATCGTGAAACACCATCGCCTGACCGTCGGCGCTGAGCTGGACGTCGCATTCGATGCCGAAGCGGCCCGCGATCGCGGCCTCGGCGGCCGAGATGCTGTTCTCGATCACCCCAGCGGCGAGGTCGTGCAGGCCGCGATGGGCGATGGGCCGGGCCACCAGCCAGTCGAGGCCGGGGCGGGCGCGCTCGTTCATGACGCTGTCCCGCATCACGCGATCTCGAACATGGCCTCGACCTCGACAGCGGCATCGGCCGGCAATTCGGCGACGCCTACGGTCGAGCGGGCATGGCGGCCCCTGTCGCCGAGGACTTCGACCATCAGGTCGGAGGCCCCGTTCATGATCGCCGGCAGCGCGGCGAAATGCGGCGTGGCATTGATGAATCCGCCGAGACGGACGCAGCGCGTGATGCGGCCGAGATCGCCGCCCAGCGCCGCCTTGGCCTGCGCCAGCACGTTGATGGCGCAGAGACGCGCCGCTTCCAGGCCGGCTTCATTGAAGATTTCGGCCCCGAGCTTGCCCTTATGGGCATCGGCCAGCTTGCCGTCGGGCCCGAAGCAGATCTGCCCCGAAATGATCAGCAGGTTGCCGGTGATGACATAGGGCACATAATTCGCGATCGGCGCGGCCGGGGTGGGCAGCGTGATGCCGAGTTTGGCGAGGTTGGCTTCAACGGCGTTCATCGGGCGGACTCCACAGCAAAGGCAGGTGTCTTCAGCAAAGCAGGTCTTTCACGGCCTGTCTTTTATGGCCTGCCTTTCATGGCCGATGCCCGGACAAGCCGCAAGCGCGGGCGTCATGCCCTCCCGGCAGGGCCGGCAGTCGCATAGATTGGTGGCATCGCGCCTTGTTTGCGCCATTGCCGCAATGCACCTAGATTCAATCAAGTTGAAAGCGGAACGCAGACGTCATGAGCAAAGATGGTTTGGGCCTCGCGGGGCTTCTCGGCGCGACGGTGTTGCTGGCGGCCGGGACCGGTGCATGGGCGCAAGGGGCCGCGTCCCAAAGCGCACCGACCATGGGGCGGGTGGTGCTTGCGCCGCATCGCGCCGTCTATGACCTCGTGCTGGATAACGGCAAGCCTGCCAAGAATGTCGAGGCGGCGCGCGGGCGCATCGCCTTCGATTTCACGGGCGATGCCTGCGAGGGCTACGCACTGTCGTTCAGGCAGGTGACGCAGTTGAGCAGCGGCGAGGGTGGTCCGCGCACCATCGACGCGCGCACGACGAGCTTCGAGGCCGGCGACGGCGCCAGCTACCGCTTCAAGACCGAAAGCTCGGCCAGCGGCTCGCCGCCCGAGACCGTCGACGGATCGGCGGAGAAATCCACTGACGGCTATGAGGTCAAGCTGCGCGCGCCCAAGGCGGAGACACATCGCGAGGCGGCGGACGCTCTCTTCCCCAATGCCCAGATGAAAGCGGTGATCCAGGCGGCGCGCGCCGGCCAGACCACTCTGAACGTCCGGCTCTATGATGGCGCCAACAGCGGCAAGGAGGTCTACGACACGCTCTCCGTGATCGGGAAGCGCATCGAGGCCAAGCCGTCGGAGGAGCCGCTGCAAAAGCCGGAATTCGAGGCCATGGCGCGCTGGCCGGTGACGATTTCCTATTTCAAGGTCGGCTCCGGCGAGACGACGCCGGCCTACACCATCGCGTTCGAACTCTACGAGAACGGCATCACCGGCGCGATCCGGCTGGACTATGGCAGCTTCGCGCTGCGCGGCACGCTCACACGTCTGGATCTTCTGCCGCAGCAGGCTTGCGCGAAGTAGGATCGGCCGACGCAGGACCACTCGCAGGGCGTCGCTGCGGCAGGCGCAGGCTCAAGCCCTTGCCGATCGCTTCATCGCCGAAGCGCGCGCGCAGGGAATCGAGCGCGCCTTCCATGGCCTTGAGCTTTGGCGTCGCGACATCGGCGAGATCGCCATGGTCAGCCTCTTCCGGGCTGCTGAAGTCGCTCGCGCCGATGCCGATCAGGCGGTAGCGCTGGCCGGTGCACTCGCGCCGGAGCAGGTCGCGCCCCGCCACGAACAGGCGCGCGGCGAGCTGAGTTGGTTCCGGCAGGCGGCTCGCCCGCGTGATCGAGTGGAACTCGGCGGTCTTCAGTTTCAGGGTGATGGTTCGGCCCGCAAGCTCCTGTGCCTTCAGTCTTTTCGAGGTTTTCTCGCAAAGCCGCCAGAGCACGGGTTCAAGCTCCTCGAACAGCGAGAGGTCGATATCCAGCGTGGTTTCGCTGGAGACGCTCTTGGTCTCTCGTTCAGGCGAGACCTTCCGCGCGTCGATGCCGTTGGCGAGGTTCTTGAGGCGCGGTCCGTCCTTGCCGGCAAGCCGGAAAAGCTTCTCGACCGGGGCCTCGCGCAGATCGCCGATCAGCCGGAAGCCCGCCTCGGCGAGCTTCGCCGCGCTTGCCTGCCCGATGCCCGGAATGAGGCCGACCGGCTTGTTGGCCAGGAAGGCGACGGCCTCGGCCCGGCCGATGATCGAGAAACCACGCGGCTTGTCCATGTCCGAGGCGACCTTGGCCAGGAACTTGGCATAGGACAGGCCGATCGAGACGGTGATCCCGATCTCGGTCTCGATGCGTTTGGCAAAGCGCGCCAGCGTCAGCGCCGGGCTGGCATGGTGCAGCCGCTGCGTCCCCGCGAGATCGAGGAACGCCTCGTCGATCGAGATCGGCTCGACCAGCGGTGTGAGCTCCTGCATCAGCGCGCGCACCTGCCGGCCCACAGTGACGTATTTCGCCATGTTCGGCTTGACGACGACAGCCTCCGGGCAGGCCTTCAGAGCCTTGAACATCGGCATGGCCGAGCGCACGCCATAGGTCCGGGCAATGTAGCAGGCCGTCGAAACCACGCCGCGCTTGCCGCCGCCGATGATCACCGGCTTGTCGATCAGGGATGGGTCGTCGCGCTTCTCGACCGCCGCATAGAAGGCGTCGCAATCGATATGGGCGAGGCTCAGGCTATCGCGCTCGGCATGCTGAAGCAGTCGCGGCGAGCCGCAGGCGGTGCAACGGCGCGGCGCAGGGCCACCGCCCTCGTGGTCGATGAGGCAATCGCGGCACAGGAAACGTCCGGCCGCCGAACCGCCGGGCTCGCTCAAGTGAAGTCGCCGGGCGCGGTGCCGCCGAGCAATCTGCGGGCGTCGGCGATGATTTCCGGATTCAGGCTTAAATTTCCGGCAAACTCAAGCAGGAGCGAATCGCTGCCTGAGATATGATCGAGGACAGCGACGAGAAAGCCGGGTTCGCTCGCTGCAGCCCTCAGAGTGGCCGGTCCAAGCCCGGTTGCGGCCAGAAAGGGCTCCAGCCGCTCCGGTTCGGCTGCCAGGAAGGCCAATGCGCGTAGCGCCAGGGTCTCGGCGTCCTGTTGGGTCAGTCGTTGCGCCATGGCGTGACAGGCTCCGGAGTCGGGTATTGGGTTTGCGTTTCGTCAACTGCTCGCATGTTAGCGTAAAAATTGAACGAGGCCGCCAGCTTGGACAATCCGGATTGATCCGGGTCTCGTCCTTGGCGCGAATGAAGGGCGGCATGATGAAGACGGTTCTGATCGTCGAAGACAACGAGCTCAACATGAAGCTCTTCAATGATCTGCTCGAGGCCCATGGCTACGCCACGCTGAAGACCGCCGATGGCATCGAGGCGATCGAGCTTGCGCGGACCCATCATCCCGACCTGATCCTGATGGATATCCAGCTGCCGGAGGTTTCGGGGCTGGAGGTCACGAAATGGATCAAGGAGGATGACGACCTGAAATCGATCCCGGTGATCGCCGTCACGGCCTTTGCGATGAAGGGTGACGAGGAGCGCATCCGCGAAGGCGGCTGCGAGGCCTATCTCTCCAAGCCGATCTCGGTCGCCAAATTCCTGGAGACTGTGCGCGCCTATGCCGGCGCGGCCTGAGCCTTCGAAAGCAAGCCTATGTCAGCCCGAGTTCTGATCGTCGACGACATCATCACGAATGTGAAGCTGCTCGAGGCGAAGCTCTCTGCGGAGTATTTCGGCGTCGTCACCGCGCTGAACGGGCTTGAAGCCCTGGCCATCTGCGAACGTGGCGAGGCCGATATCGTCCTGCTCGACGTGATGATGCCGGGCATGAACGGCTTCGAGGTCTGCCGGCGCCTGAAGAGCGAGGCGACCACCGCTCACATTCCGGTCGTGATGGTCACGGCCCTGGACCAGCCGAGCGACCGGCTGCAGGGGCTGGATGCCGGCGCCGACGATTTCCTGACCAAGCCGCTCGACGATACCGCTTTGTTCGCGCGTGTGCGCAGCCTGGTCCGCCTGAAGTCGATGACCGACGAGTTGCGCAATCGCGCGCTCGCCTCGCGCCGGCTCGGGATCGCCGACCCGCTGGCGGCCGCGGCTTTGGAAACTGGCCTGAACGGGCGCATCCTGCTGGTGGAGGATCGGCCAAGCGTGACCGAGCGGCTGCAGAGCGCGCTTTCGGCTTTCCACTCCGTCGAGGTCGAACCCGATCCGCATCAGGCGCTGGTGCGTGCGGTCGAGGGTGAGTTCGACAGCGTTCTGGTCAGCCTCGACCTCAAGGGACATGACGGCTTGCGCCTTTGCAGCCAGCTGCGCTCGCTGGAGCGGACACGCAACATCTCGGTTCTGATGATGGGCGAGACGGAGGATCGCGCCCGCATCCTGCGCGGCCTCGAGATCGGCGCGCATGACTTCCTGATCCGCCCGATCGATCGCAACGAGCTCCTCGCCCGGGTGCGCACGCAGGTGCGCCGCAAGCGCTTCACCGAGAAGCTGCGCGACAGCGTGCAGTCCTCGATGGAAATGGCGGTGATGGACCAGCTCACTGGTCTGCATAACCGCCGCTTCATGGACAGCCGCATGGCGGTGATGTTCGACGAATCCGCATTGCGGGCGCGCTCGCTGGCGATGCTCGTCCTCGATGTCGACCACTTCAAGGTCGTCAATGACAGCTGGGGCCATGACGCAGGCGACGAGGTACTCCGGGAATTCGCCGACAGGGTGCGCGCCTGCACGCGCGGCATCGATCTCGTCGCCCGCATGGGCGGGGAAGAGGTCGTGGTCGTGCTGCCCGATACGACGCTCGATGCCGCCTATGCCGTGGCCGAACGTATTCGCGAGCGCGTCGAGATGGAGCCGTTCGCCATTCACAACAACAGCAACGCGATCCCCGTGACGGTCTCGATCGGCGTGGCTAGCCGTCGTGCGGGGGATGTGTCATCGGCCGAGATGATGAAGCGTGCCGACGATGCGGTTTATCGCGCCAAGGCAAGCGGCCGCAACCGCGTCATCGTGGCCAACGCCGCCTGAACCTTGCGATGCCGGGTCGCCCGGCATTGGTTAACGCGCGACGGACAAGGCTCCCGCGGGTCCAGTTGAAGACCGGCTCGCAACTGCCTGCATCGATTCGCTAATTTCGGCGCGCGTCGCAATTTCAGCTTCAGCTTTAAGCTTAGCAGGTAAGGTTAAAGACCGATGAACGCTGGCGAATCGATCGTATTCAATTGATTCGGCCCGGGCCGCCTGTAGGGTCGTTTCAACGCAGCGGCGTCGAGCCGCTCCGTAACGCCCCTCGGGTGCTCAGGTCCGCCGCATCTCCTGGGAAACCGTAGGGCTCGGCCGGTCGGTGACGGACATTCTGGCCTCCTCAGAACCGTCGCTGGCCGGCCACCCTCGTTTCGCGGTCCAGATTGTCCCGCTCAGAAGTAGCGCGACAGCAGCGCTGGCAGCCCGTAGCCGATGCCCGCGAAGGCGGCGAGCAGGCCGATCAGCAATAGCGCCGCACCGACGCGATTCCGCAGGAAGCGCGAGGAATCGATTTCCACGATGAGCTTCAGCATGCTCCGCAGCAGCCCGTGTGGGCCGTTCGGCTGTTCGATCTTCTTGTCGCCGCTGGCCAAGGCGCGCTTCCTGATGCGAGGGACGGTCGAGTCGAATGCAAGTAGGCGGCGGCGAGGGGCTTTCAAGCATCGCATTCTGGCTCAAGCCCACAAAAAGAGCCAAAAGCCATACTTGCACCGTCATGCGGCGCGCGGCGTGACATAATCGTCGCAGCCGGCCGGAATTTGAAAGCGAATTGCGGCCCTGTCGCGATCTTATGCTGCGGTGCAGCATGGGCTGTGCCCGATAGCTGCGGTCCATGATATGCTGATGACGATTCGCAGCCATAATTGTTTGCGACTGTGAAGATGCTGGCCTGACATCCTCAACCGTTGGAGCGACCCATGCGTATCATCGCATTGGCGCTCTGCCTCGCTACCTCATCGTGGGGCGGAGGGCTTGTCTACGCGCATAGTTGGTACCCTTACGACTGCTGCAGCGACCGCGATTGCTGGCCCATGGGGCTGGACGCCGACGCCCGAGAGCCCGAGCCCCGCATCGTCCCAGGTGGATACCTCACCCATGATGGTCATTTCGTGCCCGAAAGCGCGACGCGGGTTTCGAAAGACGGACGCTTTCACATCTGCCGGAGCGGAGGAACCCTGACGGGCACCGTCATCGCCCCATCGCAAAGGCCATATTGCCTGTTCGTGCCGAAGCCGGCCTACTAGACCATCTAGCTCTTTGTTTTTGCATCGGCTTTTCCCGAAAACCGCATTCCACTTTTCGGGCCGATGCTCTAGCCGGCGTCACGCTGGCTCAAACGAAAAACCGCCCGGAAATCCGAGCGGTCAATCAGAATATTGTCGTGCCGGATATCGTCATGCCCGACGCGTAACCAAGATCACTTGATCTTGGTTTCCTTGAACTCGACGTGCTTGCGCGCGACGGGGTCGTACTTCTTCTTCGACATCTTCTCGGTCATCGTGCGCGAGTTCTTCTTCGTCACGTAGAAGAAGCCGGTGTCCGCGGTCGAAAGCAATTTGATCTTGATGGTCACGGCCTTGGCCATGGGAATATCCTCGAGCCTGGGGGGCGGGTGAGGCCCTTAGAAAAAGAAATGGCCGGGCGGACCCGGCAAACCGTCGGGTGGGGGAATGCCGCAACAGGCCGGTGAAGTCAAGAAAGAATGCCGCGCAGGCGAGAATTGCCTGCCGGCACAGTCGTCTGGGCCGACATCCGGCCTCAGAGTTCCTCGCGCACGAAACGCAGATTCTTCTCCCAGAAGAACGGGACGGGCAGATAGGGGGCGAAACCGGCCGCGATCCGGGCCTCGACCTCTTCGATGATCACCTTGGTGATCGTCGGCAGGTCGAGTTCCTTCGCCTCGTCGAAATCGACCCAGACCAGATCGATCAGCTCCGAATCCGGCCCGGTGACGCCCTCGACGCGCCCTGCGATTCCGGTCGAATCGACCGTGAAGAAGCGCGTGTCGAAACGCTTCGGCCGACGCGGCGGCGTGATCGCTCGCGCGACGAAGGTCACGGTCGAAAGATCAGGATAGATGCCGTGGCGCGCGAAATCGGCCCAGCTGCCCTCAGGCGCGCTCTCCGGCTTGCCGAATTCCGTCGAGCCGAACAGCAGCCCGGTCTCCTCGAAGGTCTCGCGGATGGCCGCCAAAGCCAGCGCGCGGGCCTTGGCGGGGCTCGGGCGCACGGTCCTGGCCGCCAGCCTGTCCTCGCAAATCTGGGGCAGGGCGCCGGTCGCTGCCATTTTGCGGTCGCCGACATCGACGCGACCACCCGGAAAGACGTATTTCCCCGGCATGAACTTGTGGCTGGGATGACGCTTGCCCATCAGGACGCGCGGCTTGGGGCCGCTGCGATCCAGAATCATCATCGTGGCCGCGTCCTTGGGCCGGATATTGCTCGCGACGCGCACGCGCTCGGCCTGGGTCAATGTGACGGCGTGGTCTGTCATGGGTGTTCTACCGATGGTGGCCGGGCTGGCCTGGCATAGGCTGAGCTGGCGAGGGCTGGTGTGGCGAGGGCTGACGTTCGGGCCTGTCGTCGGGCTCACCGCCGAAGCCGTGCATGCGCAGGGCCCATTGCAGGCCGATGACGCCGCCCTTCACAGGCTGCATCAGGATGAGGGAGAGCAGGACAGTCAATGCCGGCCAGATCGCCATATGCAGCGACATCGGCCAGTCCGCATATTTCTCGGCCAGAAGCAGGCCGCCGACGATGATATGGCCAACGATCGTGATCACCACATAAGGTGGCAGATCATCGGCGCGCTGGTGATGCAGCGGCTCGCCGCAAGCCTCGCAGGTATCGACCGGCTTGAGGAAGGCCCGGAAAAGCCGGCCTCGCCCGCAATGCGGGCAGCGGCCTTTCAGGCCGTGGCCGATCGCCTTGCGCCATTCGCGCTCCGGCTCCTGTGCGATGGAGCCGTGGATCTGAACTGACATTACCGCCTCTTGCCGGGCTTACCCTTGCCAGACTTGCCCTGGCCGGGCTTGCCCGATTTGCCCCTGCCTGCCCCGCCGAAAGGGGAGCCGGCCTTCGTACCGCCCGCAAATGGCGTGCGGCCCGACCGTCTGCCAGAGCGCTCTGGTGTCACACGCCGGCCTTCGGAGAGCAATTCGAAACGCAAGGCGCCCGCCACCGGCGCGGCTTCGACCAGTTTGACATGCACGCGGTCGCCCAGCCGCCAGCTTTCGCCGCTGCGCTCGCCGATCAGCGCATGGCCCGCTTCGTCATAGCGGTAATAGTCGGCGCCGAGCGTCGAGGCCGGGATGAAGCCATCGGCTCCGGTGCCATCGAGCTTGACGAACAACCCGGCGCGATTGACGCCGCCGACCCGCCCGTCGAAGGACGAGCCGATCTGGTCGGCGAGGAAATGTGCGATCAGCCGGTCGGTGGTTTCGCGCTCGGCTGCCATGGCGCGCCGTTCGGCCGCCGAGATGCGCGTCGAGACCTCGCGCAGTTCGGCGAGCGTCGCTCCCTTCGGCAATCCGTCATCGCCCAGCCTCAGCGCCGAGACCAGTGCGCGATGGACGATGAGGTCGGCATAGCGCCGGATTGGCGAGGTGAAATGCGCGTAGCGGCGCAGGTTCAAGCCGAAATGGCCGTAGTTCTCGGCGACATATTCGGCCTGCGCCTGTGTGCGCAGCACGACCTCGTTGAGGAAGAGCTCGTTCTCCGAACCCTTGATCATCGCCAAAATGCGGTTGAACAGAACCGGCCGGAGCGCGCCGTCCTTGGGCAGCTTGATGCCGATCGAGGCCAGCACTTCGCCGAGCACCCGCATCTTCTCGAGCGAGGGCTCGTCATGGCAGCGATAGATCAAAAGGCTGCCGGCCTTTTCCAATGTCTCTGCCGCGGCGACATTGGCGAGGATCATGAACTCCTCGATCAACTTATGCGCCGCCAGCCGCTCCGGCACGATGACGCGGTCGACAGAGCCATCGGGCTTCAGCACGAGCTTGCGCTCGGGCAGGTCCAGATCGAGCGGCTGGCGCGCGTCGCGGGCGCGCGACGCCACGCCATAGGCCGCCCAGAGCGGCATCAGGATGCTGTTGCGGATCGGCGCGGTCGTCTCGTCGGTCTTGCCGTCGATCGCGGCCTGAGCCTGTTGGTATGAGAGCTTGGCGGCCGAACGCATCAGGATGCGGTGGAAGCTGTGCGTCTTCTTGGAGCCGTCGGCCTTCAGGACGAGCCTGACGGCCAGCGCCGGCCGGTCTTCGCCGCCGCGCAGCGAGCAGAGGTCGTTCGAGATGCGCTCGGGCAGCATCGGCACGACACGGTCGGGGAAATAGACCGAGTTGCCGCGCTCCAGCGCCTCGCGGTCGAGGCTGGAGCCTGGCCGGACGTATGCCGCGACATCGGCGATCGCGACGGTGACGACATAGCCGCCGGCATTGTCGGGGTCGTCGTCTTCAGCGGCATGGACCGCGTCGTCATGGTCCTTGGCGTCGGCGGGATCGATCGTGATGAGCGGCAGCGCGCGCCAATCCTCGCGCCCGGCCGTGCCGGCGGGCTTCACCGCATCTGCCTCAGCGATCGTCGCCGGCGAGAAGACATTGGGGATGCCGTGGGCGTGAATCGCGATCAGGCTGACGGCGCGTTCCGATTTGAGCGATCCCAGGCGCTCGCGCACATGGGCTTCGGATGGCCCAAACCGCGTGCCGGCCCGCAAAGCCACCGAGACCAGGTCGCCATCCTCTGCGCCGCCGGTCTGCCCTTTCGGGATATCGGCCTCGCGTCCCTGCGCCTTCTTGTCGATCGGGATCAGGCGGCCACTGCCATCGGGCAGGGCGCGGAAGATGCCGAGCACCTGGGCTTTCGCCTTGCCCATCACCTTCAGCACGCGGCCGGAATAGGCGAAGCCGTCGATGCCCTTGAGCCTCGTCAGCTTGAGCAGCACGTGATCGCCGACGCCGGGCGCGGTGGCGGCGGTCTTGCGAGTGCGGAACTCGCGCGGCCGCTCGATCAGGATGCGGGGGGCGGGGCCGTCCTCCGTCTCGTTCCACTCAAGGGGAGCGGCCACGAGATCGCCATCGCGGTCCTTGGACTTGATCTCCGAGAGCAGAACGGGCGGCAATGCACCGCGCGGATGCACAGGCCTGTCCTTGCCGTCGCCGCTCAGCTCGCCATCCTCGGCGAGTTCCTTGAGCAGCCGCTTGAGCCAGATCTTGCCGCCAGACGACAACCCGAACGCTTTGGCGATGTCGCGCCGCCCGACCTCGCGGCCGGCGCCGCGCTCGGATTCGATGAAGTCCAGGATGGCCTCGCGGCTGGGTTCAGGCGCGGACGCGGTCACTGGGGCGGCTCTTGCGATAGGGGGTGGTGAGGAAAGACACGCCCCTTATCTGCCACGGACGCCGCGCCGACGCCAGAACCGGCCTGGAGACCGTGTCCTGCAATGGAAGCGTGTCCTGGACAGGTGCGCGCCGGAAAAGAAAGAAGGGCCGCCCTTGCGGGCAGCCCTTCCATTGTCGAACCGCGGTCCGGCGAACCGGACCCAAAGGCGCGAAAACTCACGCGGAACAAAGACCCCGTATAGAAGAAGTCCAGGTCCGCCCGCCTTGCACCAGCGGTTGATGACAATGAGACACTGGATCACCTCCTTTCAGTTGTTACCGACAAGAAGGAGGCTAAGGCGATTCTCCCAGCTTCGTAAATGACAAAAAACACGCTGTTCCCAACAACGAAAAGCCCGAGTTGCCGGCGGTTTTTTCAGCAATCGAGCTGGTGCCCGCAAAGCAGGCAGTCATTTTGCCTATAGAACGAGCAATTTTGGCGAATGCGCGACATCATTGCGTGACGCTCCGCTCAAATCGCAGGAAATGCGGCAGTCTCTCGCCTGACCGCAGAGATTTGCGGCGGGGCGGCTTCGCTGGACCGGCGTTGGCACGTGGCTTGCCAGAGCAGCCTCCGGGCCGGTGGGCCTGTCGGAGCTCGCTGAAGGGCCCGTCCAACAAGGGATGGTTCGGGGGACATGTCCGTGAACACCACTCGTCGCGTCGTTTTGGGCGCCGCTCTCGCGGGAGCAACAATTCTGGGATCCTTTCTGCCGGCTGCAGCGCAGGAGACCATCAAGGTCGGCATCCTGCACTCGCTCTCGGGCACGATGGCAATCTCCGAGACGACGTTGAAGGACGTCATGCTCATGCTCATCGAGGAGCAGAACAAGAAGGGTGGCGTGCTCGGCAAGAAGCTCGAGGCCGTCGTCGTCGATCCCGCCTCGAACTGGCCGCTCTTCGCCGAGAAGGCGCGCGAACTCATCGCCAAGGACAAGGTCTCGGCCGTGTTCGGCTGCTGGACGTCCGTGTCGCGCAAATCGGTATTGCCGGTGTTCAAGGAGCTGAACTCGGTGCTGTTCTACCCCGTCCAGTACGAGGGCGAGGAGAGCGAGCGCAACGTGTTCTACACCGGCGCCGCGCCGAACCAGCAGGCGATCCCGGCTGTCGACTATCTCGCCAAGGAGGAGAAGGTCCAGCGTTGGGTGCTCGCCGGCACCGACTATGTCTATCCGCGCACGACCAACAAGATCCTCGAGGCGTATCTGAAGTCCAAAGGCGTTCCGGCCGAGGACATCATGATCAACTACACGCCCTTCGGTCATTCCGACTGGCAGACGATCGTCTCCGACATCAAGAAGTTCGGCTCGGCCGGCAAGAAGACCGCCGTCGTCTCGACCATCAACGGCGACGCCAACGTGCCGTTCTACAAGGAACTCGGCAACCAGGGCATCAAGGCCACCGACATTCCGGTCGTGGCCTTCTCGGTCGGCGAGGAAGAGCTTGCGGGCATCGACACCAAGCCGCTGCTCGGCCATCTCGCCGCGTGGAACTACTTCCAGTCGGTCAAGACGCCCGAGAACGAGGCCTTCATCAAGCAGTGGAAGGCCTACAAGAAGTCCGACAAAGCCGTCACCAATGACCCGATGGAGGCCCATGTCATCGGCTTCGCCATGTGGGTGAAGGCGGTCGAGAAGGCCAAGTCCACCGATCCCGACAAGGTCATCGACGCGCTGCCGGGCATCGAGGCGCCGAACCTGACCGGCGGCATCTCCAAGATGCTTCCCAACCACCACATCACCAAGCCCGTGCTGATCGGCGAGATCAAGGCTGACGGCCAGTTCGACGTGGTCTCGAAGACCGGCCTCGTCGCCGGCGACGCCTGGTCGAAGGAGCTCGACGGCTCCAAGGATCTGGTCGGCGACTGGGTCGAGAAGAAATGCGGCAACTTCAACGTCAAGACCGGCAAGTGCGGCGGCGCATGAGGTCATGAGGGGAGGGACGGCACGGTCGGAAAGCCCGGCCGTCCCTCACAATTCCAGAGTATCCCGGACGGTCCTGTTTAGACCACGATCCGTCCGGGATCGCTCGAAAAAGCTCAGCCCTCATCCTGAGGAGCCGCGAAGCGGCGTCTCGAAGGATGCTCCCGTTCCCGCTGGAACATCCTTCGAGACGCAGCCTGAAGGCTGCTCCTCAGGATGAGGGCTGAGGTTCAGCAACAGGCCGGACGAAAAGCGCTCAATGACCCGTTTGCTACGCATGATTGCTCTCATCCTGGCGGTTGCGCTTTCTGCCGGTGCTGCACGCGCCCAGAGCGCCGATGAGGCCTTCACCAGGCTCGGTGCCGACAGTTTCTCCGACACCAATCGCGCCATCGAGCTCCTGATCGCGGGCGCCCATCCCCAGGCTGCCGTGATCATCGAGGCGCTCGCCGAGGGCAGGCTTCTGGCAGGCGGCGGCGCGGTCGTCGTGAAGACCAAGGACGGCAAGCTGCTGGACGCCAGGACCGGCGCCGCGCTTGCTTCGGAGCCGCCGGGCTTGAACCCCGTGCGTCTCAACAATGGTGTTCGCCGCAACATCCAGGCTGCGCTCGGCGGGCTCGGCCTGCTCAATCCCGATACGGCCAAGCGCATCGCCGCGGCCGAGGCCGTCTTCAAATCGCGCGATGTCAGCCTGCTTCCGGTGATCGAGACCGCGATAAGCCGGGAGACCGACACGCGGGCCAAGGCCGCCCTGCGCCAGGCCCAGGCCGCGATCCTGATCGCCAAGACCGATGCGCCGCCCTTCGACCGGTTGGCTGCCGTGGACGTGCTGCGCGAGCGCGGCGACCAGGACGCGCTGGCCACCCTGCGCTCGCTGCCGGGCGACGCCTCGCCGGCACTCAAGGATGCGCAGGCGCGGGCGGTCGCCGATATCGAGGGCAAGCTGGCGCTGTGGCGCACGGTTCAGAACCTCTGGTACGGGCTTTCGCTCGGCTCGGTTCTGCTGCTGGCCGCCATCGGTCTGGCGATCACCTTCGGGGTGATGGGCGTGATCAACATGGCCCATGGCGAGATGGTGATGCTGGGGGCCTACACCACCTTCATCGTGCAGGAGGTGATCCGCGCCCGCTTTCCCGGTCTGTTCGACTATTCGCTGGCGATTGCGCTGCCGCTGGCCTTCCTGGTCGCCGGCCTCGTCGGCATCGCCATCGAACGCGGCGTGATCCGCTTTCTTTATGGCCGGCCGCTTGAGACGCTGCTGGCGACCTGGGGCATCAGCCTGATCCTGCAGCAGGCGGTGCGCACTGCGTTTGGGCCCACCAACCGCGAGGTCGGCGCGCCCAATTTCATGTCCGGCGCCTTCGAACTCGGCGGGCTCGCCATCACCTGGAACCGGCTCTGGATCATCGTCTTCGCGGCGCTGGTGTTCGCAGCCCTGCTGGCGATTCTGAAGCTCACTCCGATCGGCCTGCAGATGCGCGCCGTCACCCAGAACCGCCGCATGGCCTCGGCCATGGGCATCCGCACAGGCCGCGTCGATGCGCTGACCTTCGGGCTCGGCTCGGGCGTCGCGGGGCTCGCCGGCGTCGCGCTGTCGCAGATCGACAATGTCAGCCCCAATCTCGGCCAGAGCTACATCATCGACTCGTTCATGGTCGTGGTCTTCGGTGGCGTCGGCAATCTCTGGGGCACGCTGGTCGGCGCGCTGACGCTCGGTATCGCCAACAAGCTGCTCGAACCCTATGCCGGCGCGGTGCTGGGCAAGATCGCGCTGCTCGTCTTCATCATCCTCTTCATTCAGAAGCGCCCGCGCGGCCTGTTCGCGCTCAAGGGCAGGGCGGTGGAAGCATGATCACGCGCTTCCTCATCCAGGGCATGGACAAGCGCGGGCTGGTTTTCCTGTGCCTGATCGCGGCTATCGCCGTCCTCGTGCCGCTCGCCAATCTGTTGCTGCCGCCGGGCTCGCTTTTCCACGTTCCGACTTCGACGATGTCGTTGTGGGGCAAATATCTCTGCTATGCCCTGCTGGCGATTTCGCTCGACCTTGTCTGGGGTTACTGCGGAATCCTCAGCCTCGGCCACGGCGCCTTCTTCGCGCTCGGCGGCTACGCGATGGGCATGTATCTGATGCGCCAGATCGGTTCGCGCGGGACCTATGGCAATCCGATCCTGCCCGATTTCATGGTCTTCCTGAACTGGAGCGAGCTTCCCTGGTACTGGTACGGCTTCTCCTCCTTTCCCTTCGCCATGCTGATGGTGCTGGCGGTGCCGGGGCTGCTCGCCTTCGTTTTCGGCTGGTTCGCTTTCCGCAGCCGGGTCACCGGCGTCTATCTCTCGATCATCACGCAGGCGCTGACCTATGCGCTGCTGCTGGCGTTTTTCCGCAACGACATGGGCTTCGGCGGCAATAATGGCCTGACCGATTTCAAGGACATTCTCGGCTTCAACGTGCAGGCGCAGACGACGCGCGCGGCGCTCTTCGCGATGACCTGCATCATGCTGATCGCCGGCTTCCTGATTGCGCGCGGCATTGTGGTCTCGAAGCTCGGCAAGGTCGTCATCGCGATCCGCGATGCCGAGTCGCGCACGCGATTCCTCGGCTACAGGGTCGACCGCTTCAAGCTCTTCGTCTTCACCGTTTCGGCCTGCATGGCCGGCGTCGCCGGGGCGCTCTATGTGCCGCAGGTCGGCATCATCAACCCCAGCGAGTTCGCGCCTGCGAACTCGATCGAAACCGTCATCTGGGTCGCCGTCGGCGGGCGCGGAACGCTGGTCGGCGCGGCGCTGGGCGCGGTCGTGGTCAACTACGCCAAGACCGTCTTCACCTCCGGCTTCATGGCGCCTTACTGGCTGTTTGCGCTCGGAGCACTCTTCGTCCTCGTGACCCTGTTCATGCCCAAGGGCATTCTGGGAACCGCGCAGGACTGGTGGAGCAAGCGTCGCAAGCCCGAGCCTGTCGCCACGGCCGAACCGGCTCCGGCGGAGTGAGCGCGATGAGCACCGCCCTCATGAGCACCTCCACGCCGACCCTGACCTCCTCGCTGCTGTATCTCGACGGCGTCAGCGTTTCCTTCGACGGTTTCAAGGCCATTCGCGGCCTGTCGCTCGTGATCGCGCCCGGCGAGATGCGCGCCATCATCGGCCCCAATGGCGCCGGCAAGACCACGATGATGGATATCATCACCGGCAAGACCCGGCCCGATGCGGGCACGGTGATGTTTGGCGGCTCGGTCGATCTGACCAGGCTCGACGAGGCCGCGATCGCCAATCTCGGCATCGGCCGCAAGTTCCAGAAGCCGACTGTGTTCGATTTTCATACGATCGAGGACAATATCCTGCTTGCGCTGAAATCGAAGCGCACGGTGCGCCGGACCTTGTTCTGGAAGACGGCCAATGCCGACCAGAAGCGCATCGACCACATTCTCGGCGTCATCAAGCTCGGCGATGCCCGGGCCCGGCTCGCCGGCTCGCTCTCGCATGGCCAGAAGCAGTGGCTCGAGATCGGCATGCTGCTGGCTCAGGACCCCAAGCTCCTGCTGGTCGATGAACCCGCAGCCGGCATGACCGACGGCGAGACTGCCGAGACGGCCGTGCTGCTCAAGGAAATCGCCAGGGATCACTCGGTGATCGTGGTCGAGCACGACATGGGCTTCATCCGGGAGCTCGGGGTGAAGGTCACGGTGCTTCATGAAGGTTCGGTGCTGGCAGAAGGCCCGCTCGATCAGGTCAGCGCCAACGAGCGCGTCGTCGAAGTGTATCTGGGACGATGATGAGGATGGCTCGTTCTGCTGGCACCGACCGATCTTCAAACCGCGCCGTCATCCTGGACAAGCCGCGAAGCGGCGCAGATCCGGGATCCGTCGTAGCGCTCCCGAGCCCTCCGATGGATCCCGGCACTCCGCCTCGCTCCGGCCAGGATGACGGTGTGTTTCCGAGTGATCTCATGTCCGGGGTGGGGCCGACCACATGCTGAGCGTCGACGCCATCGATCTGCATTACGGTGCCGCCCAGGCGCTGCGCCGCGTCTCGGTTGCCGCCGAAATCGGCAAGGTCACCTGCGTCATGGGTCGCAACGGCGTCGGGAAGACCACGCTGATGCGCGCCATCGTCGGCCATCAGGCGATCAGCAGCGGCAGGATCAGTTTCTCCGGAGAGGACATCTCGAAGCTGCGCAGCGAGGATCGCGCGCGGGCCGGCATCGCCTATGTGCCGCAGGGCCGGGAGGTCTTCCCGCTGCTCTCGGTGAAGGAAAATCTGGAAACCGGTTACGCGCCGCTAAAGCGCAGGGACCGCTACGTCCCCGACGAACTCTTCGACCTTTTCCCCGTGCTCAAGTCCATGCTGGGCCGGCGCGGCGGAGACCTCTCGGGTGGCCAACAACAGCAGCTCGCCATAGCGCGAGCGTTGGTCACCCGGCCCAAACTGCTGGTGCTCGACGAGCCGACCGAGGGCATTCAGCCTTCGGTCATCAAGGATATCGGCCGCGCGATCGACTATCTCCGCCAGAAGGGCGACATGGCGATCGTGCTGGTCGAGCAATATTTCGATTTCGCCCGCGATCTCGCCGATACGATGTTCGTGATGGATCGTGGTGAGGTCGTGCTCTCCGGACAGATGAAGGATCTCGACGCCAATCAGGTTCAGCGCCTGATCCAGGTATGAGATGCGGCTCAGCTCGTCATGCTCGGGCTTGACCCGAGCATCTCTTCAACCAGCTCTTCTTGGCCTGAGATGCTCATGACGGTTGGTCCAACCGCGTGCCACCGCTCAAAACGCCAGCGGAGCGTTATCGACGACCTCCTTCATCACGAAGAAGGTCCGTGTCTGCCTGACGCCGGGCAGCGCGATCAGCTTGTCGGCATGCAGTTTGTTGAAGTCCGCCATATCGCGAACCCGGATCTTGAGGATGTAGTCGAAATCGCCCGCAACGATGTGGCAGTCGAGGACGACGGGCATGTTCCGGATGGCGGCCTCGAAATCGCCGAAACTCTCGGGCGTCGATCGATCGAGCACCACGCCGACGAAGGCCAGCGTGCCCATCTCGACGAGGGCAGGCGAGATCTGTGCCCGCACCGAAGTGACATAGCCTTCGGTGAAAAGGCGCTGAATCCGGCGATGGCAGGTAGCCGGGCTGGTGTTCACGCGCTTGGCGATCTCGGCATTACCCAGCCGCCCGTCCGCCTGCAGCAGGCGAAGAATTTTCATGTCGGTTTTGTCGAGTTCGGCACGCATGGAAGATTCTTCCATTTCGATGTAAAATTATGAGGTCAGAATCTGATTTGGCGACCATAGGCGGAAGCTGAGCGCTAAAGAAGCTCGATCTTTGAGAGGACGTTTCAGCGCTTGAAAGGTAGTTTCGGGGCCGTAATTCGCACGGAAACGAGGCTGCCATGCTGACGAAATTTGATCGCTATCCGCTGACGTTCGGTCCTTCGCCAATCGAGAAACTGGAGCGCCTTTCGGCGCATCTCGGCGGCCAGGTCGAAATCTTTGCAAAACGCGAGGATTGCAATTCCGGGCTGGCCTTCGGTGGCAACAAGCTGCGCAAGCTCGAATATATCGTGCCCGACGCGATCGCCAGCGGCGCCGATACGCTGGTCTCCATCGGTGGCGTGCAGTCGAACCACACCCGCATGGTGGCGGCGACGGCCGCGAAGATCGGGATGAAATGCCGGCTCATCCAGGAGAGCTGGGTGCCGCATGAGGATGCCGTCTATGACCGCGTCGGCAACATCCTGATGTCGCGGGTCATGGGCGCCGAAGTCCAGCTGGTGGATGAAGGGTTCGACATCGGAATCCGCGCAAGCTGGGAAAAGGCGCTGGAGGATGTGAAGGCGAGGGGCGGCAAGCCCTACGCGATCCCGGCCGGCGCCTCGGTCCACAAGTTCGGCGGCCTCGGCTATGTCGCTTTCGCCGAGGAGGTCAGGGCGCAGGAGGCCGATCTGGGCTTCAAGTTCGACTTTATCGTGGTCTGCACCGTGACGGGCTCGACCCATGCCGGCATGGTGGTCGGCTTCGCCAAGGACGGACGCCAGCGCAATGTCATCGGCATCGATGCCTCGGCAACGCCGGCCCAGACGCGCGCCCAGGTCCTTGAGATCGCGCGCAACACCTCGGCCCTGATCGGTGGCAAGGATATCGCCGACGACGATATCGTCCTGAACGAGGACTACGCCTATCCCGTCTACGGCGTGCCTTCCAAGGAGACGATCGAGGCGATCCGGCTGTCCGCGCGGCTCGAAGGCATGATGACCGACCCGGTCTATGAGGGGAAATCGATGCAGGGCATGATCGATCTGGTCCGGAAAGGCTTTTTTCCTGAAGGGTCGAAGGTACTCTATGCCCATCTCGGTGGTGTGCCCGCGATCAACGGCTACAGCTACACCTTCCGCAACGGCTGAGCGTCATGGAGGCCGTCGTCTTCCTGGAGTTCGCGTCGGGCGCGTCGGGCGTGCGGTCCTGCCTGCTCGACCGCATCGCTCCTCTCTCCCTGAGCGGGGATGCCCGGCTCAGTTTCGTCGGGACCGAGCGCGACGACATTCGCACCGCTGAAGTCATCGCGCTCGGTTTCCGCAGCGCGCAGACGGCGAAGGCGATCATGCAGCGCTGGACGAGCGACCCGGCCTTTCCGAAAGCGGTCGAGATGCGCCTGTTGCGCGTCGAGCCGGTCTGGTCGATCGAGCCGCTGGCGGTGATGTTTCCGTAGGCCCGCCGCCGCCTCAGCCGTGCAGCTTGAGCCCTTTGGTGGTCTTGTCGGCCTCCTTGCTCTCCGGGTGGATCGCCATGCCGACAAGGTTCGGCTCCGCCGTCGGCACTGCCGTGACTGGCTCGGTTGTCCACATCATTGCCGGTCGCAAAGCGTGTAGGGGCGCGCCTCCGGGGCGCTGGCGGGACCTGCAGCGAATGGCTGCCATGCCTGCCGCCAATGTTGCGCCGGCTTGCCGGACGCGTCCCGGCGGGGCATGAACTGGGGCAAGGCCGAGCCGCCTCAGGCGTTCCGGGCCGAGCAAGGACTTGAGTGGCTATGCAGCTTGGAATGATCGGCTTTGGCCGTATGGGAGCCAATATCGTACGCCGCCTGATGCAGGCCGGTCACGAATGCGTCGTCTATGACCGCGATCCCAAACCCGGCGCCGCGCTGGCCGGCGAGGACGCGCTCGTTGCGGCCGACCTCAAGGACATGGTCGCGAAGCTCAAGGCACCGCGCGCGATCTGGGTGATGCTGCCCGCCGGCGAGATCACCGAGAAGACGCTCGCTGAGTTGTCCGCGCTGGTCTCTCCCGGTGACACGCTGATCGATGGCGGCAACGCCTTCTGGAAGGACGATGTCCGGCGCGGGCAGGAACTCGCCGCCAAGGGGCTGCATTATCTCGACATCGGCACCAGCGGCGGCGTCCATGGGCTCGATCGCGGCTATTGCCTGATGATCGGTGGCGACAAGGGAACCGTCGAACGGCTCGACCCGCTCCTGAAGGCGCTGGCTCCCGGCAAGGGCGATATCCAGCCGACCCGCCATCGCGATGGCCGCAATCCGCGCAGCGAGGAGGGCTATCTGCATTGCGGGCCCAATGGCGCCGGGCACTTCGTCAAGATGGTCCATAACGGCATCGAATACGGCATGATGCAGGCTTTCGCGGAGGGGTTCGACCTGTTGCGCAATGCCTCGGCCAAGGAAGGCCTGCCGCCGGAATATGGCTTCGACTTCGACGTTGCCGAGATTTCCGAGGTCTGGCGGCGCGGCTCGGTCGTCACCTCCTGGCTGCTCGACCTGACGGCGGAGGCACTCGCCGCCGATGAGGACCTGTCGGCCTATTCCGGCACCGTGTCCGATTCGGGCGAGGGGCGCTGGACCGTGCAGGCTGCCATCGAGACTGCGACGCCGGCCGAAGTGCTGACCTCCTCGCTCTACACCCGCTTCCGCTCGCGCAAGGACCATACCTTTGCCGAGAAGGTGCTGTCGGCCATGCGGGCTGGCTTCGGGGGGCATGTCGAGCCCAAGAAGCCGGTCTGACGCGTCGTGACCCTGCAGCAAAAGGGCCGCAAGCCGGCGGTCATCGTCGTCATGGGCGTCGCCAGCTCGGGCAAGACCTCGCTGGGCGAGCGCCTCGCCGCGCATCTGGGCTGGCCGTTCCGGGACGCCGATTCGTTCCATCCGCCGGAGAACGTCGCCAAGATGGCGGGCGGCACGCCGTTGAACGACGAGGACCGCAAGCCCTGGCTCGCGGCGATCGCCGCATGGATCGACGAGCTTCGCGCCAAGGGCGAGCACGGCATCGTCACCTGCTCGGCGCTGAAGCGGGCCTATCGCCGCGTCATAGTCGGAGACCGGCCCGATGTGGCACTGGTCTATCTCAAGGGCTCGCGCGCGCTGATCGGCGAACGGATGGCGGCACGGCAGCATCACTTCATGCCGCCCGCGCTGCTGGACAGCCAGTTCGCCACGCTGGAGGAGCCGGGCGACGACGAGCTTCCCTTGGTCGTGCCCGTCGACCTGCCCAAGGATGAGATCCAGCGCGAAGTGCTGAGGGAACTGGGCCTCGTCTGATGGAGGCTTGACGGCAGAAACACGCCGTCATTCCGGGGCTACGCGAAGCGTAGAGCCCGGAACCCAGAACCAATGAAGCCGGGCATCGGGCCTCGTCGTCGGCCGCGCTCGGTCAGTCACCATCCGCGCTTCTGGGTTCGGGGCTCGACCTGTGGGTCGCCCCGGAATGACGGCGTGTTTCCGATGGCCAATGACGGGGTCAAGTCACCTCGAACCAGCTCCACAGGCCAAGGTCAAAGCGTTCCAGCACGGTCGAGGAGATCAGCCATCGGCCGGGATTCTCGGCGATGAAGGCAACGTGCAGGCGCTTGCCGTCGGGAATCTGCACGGTGTCGAGGAAATAGGGCTCCCAGCCATCGTCGAGCGGATGCAGCAGGCGGAAGCAGTGCCCGTGCACGTGCATCGGCTGGAAGAACGCCGTCTTGTTCTCGATGGCGAGCACGATCGGGGTGCCGCGCCTGGCGCTGAACAGCGGCTTTGACCCGACCGCGCCAACGCCGCCATTGATCCGCCAGGGCCGTTCGAGATCGAGGCCGGAAAGATCGAGCTTCTGATCGGGCCCGGCCTTTGCGCCGCCCTCGATCACGATCTCAGGCCTCAGCGCGTCCTGCATGCGTACGGCAGCCGGCAAGGACGGGTTGGCTTTCAGGGCGGCCGGCGCAGTCGCGGCGGGCTTCCTCCCGCCCTCGGTGACGAGCCTGACCAGAGGCACGCCGGAGCCGACCAGCGCGGTGACCATGGCCGTCGCGCCCGCCTCTTCCGGCATGTCGACGATCAGGTCGTAGCGCGAGCCCGGCGCGAAGGGCAGCTGCGAGCGCACGGGCTCGAAGGAATCCGTCGGCTGGCCGTCGACTGCGATGACGACGGCTTTCACCCCATCGAAACGCAGCCGCATGATCCGCGCGTTGCAGCCATTCGCCAGCCGCAGCCTGACGCGGGCGCCGGGCGCGACCGCTACGCGCTGCGGCGGCGACCCGCCGTTGACGGTGACCCAGCTCCCGAGCCGGCCGGCGGCAGCGCTTTCGGGACTTGCCGTCACGAATGGCCGAATGACGTGATCGTCTCCAAGCAGCCAGTCCGTGACGAGCACCGGCAGATCGAGGTCGACCACCGGCGGTTCGGGCTCTTCGACGACGAGTATACCGCCGAGCCCGCGTCCGGCGGGTTCGGAAGAGCCGCCTATGACGAAGGGGCGATACAGGATCGTGCCGGATTCAGACGGGCGCAGCCGGTATTCGAAGCTCTCGCCGGGAGCGACGGGAGGCTGGCTGAAGCCGCCGACGCCATCCATCGCCGCCTCGCCGCGCAGCCCGTGCCAATGCAGCGAGAGTGGATTTGCAGTCTTGTTCTCCAGCTTCACGCGCAGGGTTTCGCCCTGTTTGATTCGCAAGGCGGGGCCGGGCGTGGTGCCATCGAACGCCCAGATTTCGGTCTCGGGAGCCGGCGTTGGACGAAGGCGCGCCTTGGCCGGCGCTGCCGTCAGCGTCCGCAGGGCAGGCTCGAGGGGAGGCTCGTTTGCAGACGGCCTGGCGGGCGCGGCCTGCTGCGCCCGTCCGCCCGCAGGCAGAAGGACTGCTGTCGCCGTGAGGCCGGCAAGCACCGAGCGGCGCGTCGCGAGGGCAGGGTGTTCCGGAGGAAGATCGCTCATGGCGACCGGCATAATCGGTGCCGCGTCGTCTGGCGAGAGGTGGTGCTCCGGCGACCGTCCAGGGCCGCGTTGGCAAGGCACCTTTGCAGAACCGTCATTTTTTTGCTGCATGGCGCGGCCGAAATGCGTATAGCACCGCGGCCCAACGATGGCCGCGCTGCGTTTGCTCGCGTGCAGCGCTATCGGGCCGGCGGGCGTGGCGGAATTGGTAGACGCACTGGTTTTAGGTACCAGCGGCGAAAGTCGTGGGGGTTCGAGTCCCTCCGCCCGCACCAGCAAGCGTGCATCGCATCATGACCTTGTCGTCGTGGCGCGGGAAGCGTTAGCTGAAGAAACATGGATTTCGCGAGCGCGGCGGCGGTCACCCGGCGTCGCGCTTTGGACATTGAAGTAACGAGCTGTTGGCGGATCAGAACGATGAACGTGACCGAAACCCTGTCGCAGGGCCTCAAGCGCGAGTTTCAGGTGGTGCTCAACGCCGCCGACCTCAAAACCAGGCTCGATGATGGCCTCCAGGGCCTGCAAGGCAAGGCCAAGATCAACGGCTTCCGCCCCGGCAAGGTGCCGGTCGAGCATCTGCGCCGTCTCTATGGCCGCTCGGTCATGTCCGATGTGCTGCAGAACGCGGTCAACGAAGCCAACCAGAAGATCGTCACGGATAACGGCCTGAAGCTCGCTTTCGAGCCGCAGATCCGCTTCCCCGAGAACAAGGACGAGATCGAGGCCGCGATGGAGGCCAAGGGCGATCTCGCCTTCACCGTCGCGCTCGAAGTCCTGCCCAAGATCGAGCTCGCCGATCTCTCGGACATCTCGCTGACCAAGCCCGTCGCCGAAGTGCCCGACAGCGATGTCGACCAGGCGCTGGAGCGCATGGCCTCGCAGAACCGCACCTTCGCCAACAAGGGCGAGAAGGCCAAGGCCGCCAGCGGCGACCGCCTGATGATCTCCTTCGTCGGCACGCTCGAAGGCAAGCCCTTCGACGGCGGCACGGGCGAGGGTATTCCGCTCGATCTCGGCGCCGGCCAGTTCATCCCCGGTTTCGAGGAGCAGCTCGAGGGCGCCAAGGCGGGCGAGACGCGCACCGTCAAGGTCACCTTCCCCGAGAACTACACCGCCACCCATCTCGCCGGTAAGCCGGCCGAGTTCGAGGTTACGGTCACCGAGGTTCAGGCTCCCGAGCCCGTCAAGATCGACGACGAGCTCGCCAAGTCCTTCGGCATGGAATCGCTCGATGCGCTGAAGACCGCGATTCGCGACCAGATCGGCCGCGATTTCGGCCAGCAGTCGCGCCGCAAGCTCAAGAAGAGCCTGCTCGACGCGCTCGACGGCAAGTACAGCTTCGAGCTGCCCCCGACCCTGGTCGAACAGGAGTTCGCCAGCGTCTGGAGCCAGGTCGAGACGGACATGAGGGAAGCCAAGAAGTCCTTCGAGGACGAGGACACGACCGAGGAGGCCGCCAAGGCCGACTATCGCAAGATCGCGGAGCGTCGCGTTCGTCTCGGCCTCGTGCTGGCCGAGATCGGCGAGCAGGCCAAGGTCCAGATCTCGGATGACGAAGTGACGCAGGCCCTGGTCGAGCGCGCCCGCCAGTTCCCCGGTCAGGAGAAGCAGGTCTGGGAGTTCTATCGCAAGAACCCGCAGGCGCTCGCCGAGATCCGCGCTCCGATCTTCGAGGAGAAGGTCGTCGACCACCTGCTCGAGCAGGTGAAGGTGGACGACCAGACCGTTTCGCGCGAGGCGCTCTACGCTGACGAGGACGCCGACGAGGCGACCGCCGAGGCGAAGCCGAAGAAGGCTGCCAAGAAGGCCAAGAAGGCCGAAGCCAAAGCCGACGAGACGGCCGACGACGCCTCTGCCTGAGCCTCGCGGCAACCTTAACGGCAACAAACACGCCGCCTGGCTGCCAGCTGGGCGGCGCTTCTCTTTTCAGCCGCCTTTGCCGTGCTTATGTGGATGTCTTCTCAAGACAGCCGCTGATTCGAAACATCGCCGTTTATCGGCGCAAGCCATCCAAGGACATGCCCATGCTGCGCGATCCGATCGAGACCTATAACAATCTCGTCCCGATGGTGGTCGAGCAGTCCAGCCGCGGCGAGCGGGCGTTCGACATTTATTCGCGCCTGCTGCGCGAGCGGATCATCTTCCTGACCGGACCGGTCGAGGATTATTCGGCGTCGCTGATCGTGGCACAGCTTTTGTTCCTCGAGGCCGAGAACCCCAAGAAGGAGATTTCCTTCTACATCAACTCGCCGGGCGGCGTGGTGACCTCTGGCCTTTCGATTTATGACACGATGCAGTTCATCCGCTGCCCGGTCACGACATTGTGTGTGGGCCAGGCTGCGTCTATGGGATCGTTGTTGCTGACGGCGGGCGCCAAGGACATGCGCTTTGCCCTGCCCAACGCCCGTATCATGGTGCATCAGCCTTCAGGCGGCTTCCAGGGTCAGGTCACCGATATCCTGATTCACGCCCGCGAGGTCGAGAGCCTGAAGCGCCGGCTGAACGAGATTTACGTCAACCACACCGGCCGCAGCTACGCCGAGGTGGAAGCTGCGCTCGAGCGTGATAATTTCATGACGGCCGAGCAGGCGCGCGACTTCGGATTGATCGACAAGGTCATCGACAAGCGCGCCGAGGAAGCCGTGGTCTGAGTGGCTGCGACTAGCGGTCCCGATCCTGTGGGTTGGCTTGACGTTCTCAAGCTCCCATATTGCAAGGGTACCGGCCTCATGTTTGCATGGGGAATCGGATGAGCGGTCAGGCGCTCCACAGCGATCCGGTTTTGGGTCAGCTTCAATGTCCGGATGTGCCGGAACGGAGCGTTAACCTAATGATCGTGATCTGAAGCGCCTATTATGACGATGAGACGACGGTTGCATCCGCCCCGGCTGATGTGGTCTCCGGCTCCGAGAATGGAGATGGACGATGAGTAAGGTCAGCAGCGGCGATTCAAAGAGCACGCTCTATTGCTCCTTCTGCGGCAAGAGCCAGCACGAGGTTCGCAAGCTTATTGCGGGCCCGACCGTGTTCATCTGCGACGAATGCGTCGAGCTCTGCATGGACATCATCCGCGAGGAATCGAAGTCCGCGCTGGTGAAGTCGAAGGACGGCGTGCCGACTCCCAAGGAGATCCGCAAGGTCCTGGACGACTACGTCATTGGCCAGGAGCACGCCAAGAAGGTGCTCTCGGTCGCGGTCCACAACCATTACAAGCGGTTGTCCCACGCCTCGAAGCACAATGACGTCGAGCTCGCCAAGTCGAACATCCTGCTGATCGGGCCGACGGGCTCGGGCAAGACGCTGCTCGCGCAGACGCTCGCCCGCATCCTCGACGTGCCGTTCACGATGGCCGACGCCACGACGCTGACCGAAGCCGGTTATGTCGGCGAGGATGTCGAGAACATCATCCTCAAGCTGCTCCAGGCCTCCGATTACAATGTCGAGCGGGCGCAGCGCGGCATCGTCTATATCGACGAGATCGACAAGATCAGCCGCAAGTCGGACAATCCCTCGATCACCCGGGACGTCTCGGGCGAGGGCGTGCAGCAGGCCCTGCTCAAGATCATGGAAGGCACCGTCGCCTCCGTGCCGCCGCAGGGCGGGCGCAAGCATCCCCAGCAGGAATTTCTGCAGGTCGACACCACCAACATCCTGTTCATCTGCGGCGGCGCCTTCGCCGGGCTGGACAAGATCATCTCCAGCCGTGGCAAGGGGACCTCGATCGGTTTCGGCGCGACGGTGAAGGGCCCCGACGACCGCCGCGCCGGCGCGATCTTCCGCGAGGTCGAGCCCGAGGATCTGCTGAAATTCGGCCTGATCCCGGAATTCGTCGGCCGTCTGCCCGTTCTGGCGACGCTGGAGGATCTCGACGAAGCCGCGCTGAAGACCATCCTGACCGAGCCGAAGAACGCTCTGGTCAAGCAGTATCAGCGCCTGTTCGAGATGGAGGATACCGAGCTCACCTTCACCGATGAGGCCGTCAGCCTGATCGCGCGCAAGGCGATCGACCGGAAGACCGGTGCGCGCGGCCTGCGTTCGATCATGGAGAGCATCCTGCTCGAGACCATGTACGAGCTGCCGGGTCTCGAAGGCGTCGAGCAGGTCGTGATCGGACCGGAGGCCGTCGAAACCAAGTCGCGTCCGCTCTTCATCTATTCGGAGCGCGAGGATGAGGCGAAGTCGGCCTCGGCCTGATCTCGTCATCCACAGCTTTAAATCGCAAACGCGCGCCCTCTTGGCGCGCGTTTTGCGTCTTGAGGAACGTAGCGCACCGACTGTGCCACCTTGCAACGGGCCGGTTGGAGCATAATGCCACGAAGCTGGAGCCGATCCTCCCACGACTTCATGCGTTGGTTATCCGGAACTCCCTCGGATGCCTCGCTTGAAAGCCGGCGAGGAAGTCTCCACTTTAGGTGCACTCGCGAGAGTCGCACGCCTGTTGAGGGTGCGATGCGCGAGGGCGGACGGAGTGAATGGTCGCTCCGGTCGCGTACGTCCGATCGCTCCGCCCATCTTGGGGGTCCGCCGGGCGCAACCACAAAGGAAAAGTCATGACTGGCTCGGCGCCCCGCGCTCCTTTCGTTTCTGGTGAGACCGGTCTTTATCCGGTGCTCCCCCTGCGCGACATCGTCGTATTCCCTCATATGATCGTCCCGCTCTTCGTCGGCCGCGAGAAGTCGATCCGCGCGCTCGAAGAGGTGGTCAAGACCGATGGTCTGATCCTGCTCGCCACGCAGAAGAACGCCGGCGACGACGATCCGGAGACCAAGGACATCTACGAGATCGGCACGCTCGCGCGCGTGCTGCAATTGCTGAAGCTGCCCGATTCCACCGTGAAGGTGCTGGTCGAGGGCGTCGGCCGCGCCAAGGCGACGGCCTATGTCGCCGATGAGGCCTTCTATCAGGCAGAGGCCGTCGGCCTTGCCGAGGAAGACGGCAAGAAGGTCGAGGTCGAGGCGCTCGGTCGTTCGGTCGTCAGCGAGTTCGAGAGCTATGTGAAGCTCAACAAGAAGATCTCGCCCGAGGTCGTCGCCGCGGTCTCGCAGATCGAGGAGCCCTCCAAGCTCGCCGATACCGTGGCCTCGCATCTGGCGGTCAAGATCGCCGACCGCCAGGCGGTGCTCGAGATCACCCAGGTCGCGCATCGGCTGGAGAAGGTCCTCTCGCTGATGGAAAGCGAGATGTCGGTGCTTCAGGTCGAGAAGCGCATCCGCTCGCGCGTCAAGCGCCAGATGGAGAAGACCCAGCGCGAGTACTACCTCAACGAGCAGATGAAGGCGATCCAGAAGGAGCTGGGCGACGGCGAGGAAGGCCGTGACGAGCTGGCCGAGCTGGAAGAGCGCATCGCCCGCACGAAGCTCTCCAAGGAGGCCCGTGACAAGGCCGTCGCGGAGATGAAGAAGCTGCGCCAGATGTCGCCGATGTCTGCCGAGGCGACGGTCGTGCGCAACTATCTCGACTGGATGCTCGGCATTCCCTGGAACAAGCGGTCCAAGATCAAGAAGGACCTCAACGCGGCCCAGGCGGTCCTTGATGACGATCATTTCGGTCTCGACAAGGTCAAGGACCGGATCGTCGAATATCTCGCAGTGCAGCAGCGGACGAACAAGCTCGCCGGCCCGATCCTGTGCCTCGTCGGCCCTCCCGGTGTCGGCAAGACCTCGCTCGGCAAGTCGATCGCCAAGGCGACCGGCCGTGAGTTCGTGCGCATGTCGCTCGGCGGCGTGCGTGACGAGGCCGAGATCCGCGGACATCGGCGCACCTATATCGGCTCGATGCCCGGCAAGATCATCCAGTCGATGAAGAAGGCCAAGACCTCCAACCCGCTCATCCTGCTCGACGAGATCGACAAGATGGGACAGGACTTCCGTGGCGACCCCTCGGCTGCCCTGCTGGAGGTGCTCGATCCCGAGCAGAACGGCACCTTCAACGACCATTATCTTGAGGTCGACTACGATCTGTCGAACGTGATGTTCGTGACGACGGCCAACACGCTGAACATCCCGCCGGCCCTGCTGGACCGGATGGAGGTGATTCGCATCGCCGGCTACACCGAAGACGAGAAGACCGAGATCGCACGGCGTCACCTGATCCCGAACGCGATCAAGAAGCACGGTCTCGAATCCAAGGAATGGTCGATCGACGACGAGGCGCTGATGACGCTGGTCCGCCGCTATACGCGGGAGGCGGGCGTCCGCAACCTCGAGCGTGAGCTGTCCAACACGGTCCGCAAGGCTGTGAAGGACATCGTCCTGACGAAGAAGAAGAAGGTCGCCGTCACCACCCCGGTGCTGGAAGAGTATCTCGGCCCGCCGCGCTATCGCTATGGCATGGCGGAGACCGAGGATCAGGTTGGTGTCGTCACCGGCCTGGCCTGGACCGAGGTCGGCGGCGAGTTGCTGACGATCGAAGGCGTCATGATGCCCGGCAAGGGCAAGATGACCGTCACGGGCAACCTCAAGGACGTGATGAAGGAATCGATTTCGGCGGCGGCGTCCTATGTCCGCTCGCGCGCCATCGATTTCGGCATCGAGCCGCCCTTGTTCGATCGCCGCGACATCCACGTCCACGTTCCCGAAGGGGCGACCCCCAAGGACGGCCCTTCGGCCGGTATCGCGATGGCTACGACCATCGTCTCGATCCTGACCGGCATCCCAACGCGGCGCGACCTCGCCATGACCGGTGAAGTCACATTGCGGGGCAGGGTGCTGCCGATCGGCGGCCTCAAGGAGAAGCTCCTGGCGGCCCTGCGCGGCGGCATCAAGAAGGTGCTGATCCCGGAGGACAACGCCAAGGATCTGGTCGACCTGCCCAAGTCGGTGAAGGAGGGCATGGAGATCGTCCCGGTCTCGCGGATGGAGCAGGTGCTGCAGCACGCGCTGACGCGCCAGCCGGTTCCGATCGTCTGGGAAGAGACCCTGCCGACGCCGGCTCATCCGGTCGCGGACGACGATGCAGCGGGTCTGGTCGCGCACTGACCCTGCGACGCAAAGCCACAACAGCAAGGCCGCCGGGTTCGCCCGGCGGCCTTTTTTTCGGCAATTCCGCAGCCGGCGGCAGCGGGTCGCAAAACCGGCCATGGCGCATCTCGCAGCAAGGCTTGGGCCAAGTACAGGTTTTAATAGCGGATAGAGTGGCAAACAGCCCGGCTCAGCGTCATTTTTCGGAGAGTGACGCTACGGAATTTTAAATACAAAACAAGATTATGCCGCTCTGAGTATGGAGTGGTGGTTGTCGATTATGCAATTTCAGAGTGTTGCCGGCGAAGTAAATCCGATATCGGGGGCTGATCGCGTCGCGCGGCTTGGTTTGCACTCCTTGCGCTGGTCGATCATCCTTCCCATCCTCCTGGTCAGCGCGATCCTTCTCGTCGCGATTTCGCTGTACGTTCCGCAATCGATCATCGCCGTGGAGACGAAGTCGGCGCGCGAGCGCGCCATTGCGGCAGCTGAGCAGATGCTGGCCCTGCGCAGCTTCTATTCGGACCATGTCATCGCCAAGATCGCCGGCGCGAGCGATGTCGGGGCGCAGGCCGATCACCGCGACAAGGCGCGCACGATTCCGGTTCCCACCACTTTCATTCTCGATTTCACGGCGCAATTGCAGGCGGGCGGCAATGAGATTCGGCTCATCAGCCCTTTCCCATGGCCCAACCGGAAAGACCGCCCGAGCTTTGACGGATTTCAGGCCGATGCCTGGCGTGCCCTGTCGGATAAATCGGAAGCCGCCTTCAGCCGGATCGAAGGTTCAGGCGAGAATTCGGTGCTGCGGGTCGCCATTGCCGACCGGATGAGCCAGAGCTGCGTGAATTGCCACAACACTCATGCGCAATCGCCGATGCGCGGCTGGAAGGTCGGCGACGTACGCGGCATGATCGAGCTCAGGCAGCCGCTAGCCGCCATCACGGCCGAGGCGCGCGATATCGCGCTGCGCCTGACGGTTGGAGCTGCCCTGGCGGCGCTTGTGCTGCTGCTGGTCATGCTCGCCGTGACGATGCGGGTGGTCGTGCCGCTGCGGGGGTTGGCAGGCGCGATCGAGGGGCTGGCTGAGGACAAGCTCGACCTGACGATTCCCCATGTTCGGCGGCGTGACGAGCTCGGCATCGTCGCGCGCGCCTTGACGGTGCTGAAACGACAGCGCCAGCAGGGCCTGGCCTCGCAGCAGACGGCGTCGTGCGAGGCGCAGAAGCGAATCGAGCGCGCAGTCAGGCTGGAGGACTTCGCAGCCGAGTTCGAGCAGGAGCTGCAGCAGGTTCGGCGCGAGGTCGAGAGCTCGTCGCTGGCGATCCGAGGGGCTGTCCGGGAGATGACGACATTGTCGGTGGCGAGCACCGATATCGTCGCCCGTGCCGAGGAACAGGCGAACCGGCTCGACGCAGCCGGCTCCAACGTGCTGCTGCGGACCGAGAGCGTCATCGTTGCGGTCGGCGAGGTCGAGAGCCATCTCGACACCACGACGCGCCGCGCCGAGGACGCCATCCGGCGCTCAGGCGAGACGGATGCGCTGATGCAGCGGCTGGTCGACGACGCTTCGCGCATCGGCGATGTCATCGGGATGATCCGCGATGTCGCCGGGCAGACCAATCTTCTGGCCTTGAACGCGACCATCGAAGCGGCGCGGGCGGGCGATGCGGGCAGGGGGTTTGCCGTCGTGGCTGCCGAAGTGAAGCAGCTCGCCAGCCGAACGGCGGCGGCGACCGCCGATATCGCCGGCCGAATCGACGCGATCCAGACGACGGCCGGGGATGTCGCGGGATCGATCACTGCAATCATGGCCGGCCTGGCGGATGATGGCGAAACGGCCGAGCAGCTCAGTCGCCGGCTGAAGGAGCATGTCCGCGTATCCAGCGATGTCGGCCTGCATCTCCGCATCGTCTTCGACGAGGCGCGCTCGCTGCTCAAAACCCTCGACGAGATCAGGGCGGAGGCCAGCTCGACGCAGCAGAGCGCACAGGCGCTGGACGAAGCCTCGCAGCGCGTCGATCAGTCCGTCCAGATGCTCGGACGCCGCGCCGCGGCCTTCTCCGGCGAACTGACGGCGCTTTGAGGGCCTGACCTGACGGCGATTCGCCGCAATTTCCAGCGCAAGGACTTCGCGGTCAATCGCGCCAAAGGACTTTCGAGTTGCCGACGTGACGATCAAAATCAGGCGACGAATCGAGTCTGGGCAGCGCCATCAGTAATGGGAGCAAAAAGATTCCCAAAATGGGGACATCTCAGCGGGCTCGACCGTGCATTCCTGCTGCCGTCGAGGGAAGCGAAAAGGGTCTTTTCCGGCGAAAGTAGACGGTTGCTGGAGCGGTTCGGGAAGCCAGTCACGCCTCGCTTCGACCGAGGCGGTCGCGGAGAACAAAGCCCGCATCGACGCGCAACGCACTCGGCCCGTCGACTGTGACGGGCGGTACGGATTCTTCGCTATGTATTTGATTTTAATGGCGCGGGCGACGGGGCTCGAACCCGCGACCTCCGGCGTGACAGGCCGGCACTCTAACCAACTGAGCTACGCCCGCGCAGGGCGCGCTGAAGGCCTCGGCCCTCAGCGGTGTTGGGATTATGGGGATCGGCTCGAAGTGTCAAGCACGTCAGCGACAGTAATTTGAAGCTTCACCATTATCCTCGTCTGGTGGGCGGTGACGGGCTCGAACCGCCGACCCTCTCGGTGTAAACGAGATGCTCTACCAACTGAGCTAACCGCCCTTGCGCAGCCGGTTTAAGGCCTTGCCGCCGCTCCTTCAAGCCTCGCGGCAGATGATTCCACGCTGATGCCGCTGCCGGCCCTACCAGGGGCGTCGCGGGCCGGTGTCGATGTGGATAAGGCCGTTCCAGTAGACCTTGTGCCCGCCGACGTCGGGCAGCGCGCGCGCCCATTCCAGCACGACGCGCGGACGAACGCCGGGCACGCGGAAATCCATCGCCTCGCAGCGCTTGTGATAGGAGCCGCGCCGGGCGCGCCAGGGCGGCCGCCAGGTCGAGGTCACTTTCACCGCGCCGTATTTGTCGGCGATCTTGACGAGAATGAGTTTGAGCCGCGATGGCAGGCACGCGATCGATGTGCCCGGATCGGTCGAGATGCCCGGGCTTTCGGCCTTCTCGTTCGGGTCGAAAGCCGGTTCGGCGCCGGCCTTCTGGCCGGGCGTGAGCGTGGGCCATTCCGGCCCTTCGCCCTCATCGGGTTCCGAAGTGGCCGTTTCGATCGTGCCGGGCGTCGGGCTGTCCGGAATCGCCGCGGCGGGCGGGACGATGATCGGCGGCAAAGTGGGGCTGCCGAGCAGGTCGAGATCGAACGGGCGCTGCGGCGGCAGCGGCGCGCGCACGGTCTGCCCGTCCTGCGCAGAGGCACTGGC
Source organism: Allobosea lathyri (assembly GCF_900108245.1). Taxonomy (GTDB): domain Bacteria; phylum Pseudomonadota; class Alphaproteobacteria; order Rhizobiales; family Beijerinckiaceae; genus Allobosea; species Allobosea lathyri. The sequence continues at coordinate 531,674 of NZ_FNUY01000002.1, read as the reverse complement.
GACCTGCAAAAGGCAGACAAGCGCCAGCAGCGGCGCGGTTCGCAAGCGGAGCGGCACGCTCAGAGAGCCGCGGCTTGCAAGCAGAAGGGGCGATACGGAGTGTCGGCGAGGGGAGGCCGAAATAGCGCGACGATAGATCGTCGCATGACAGCGGAGCGCCTGGGACGCAGATCCATGGTGGCGCCTTTCCCCAAAGTGCGACCTCTCGCCGCGAGAGGCCGATTCGTGCAGTGTCGTGCGTCGCGCAGGGATTCGGCGAGTCTGAAATTCCACGATATGCTGTAAATATCGGGCCAGGTCGATCTGGTCGTCGATCTGACTGAGGCTTAATCGGCCGCAAACGGGCCTATCCCTGCGCTGCGCTCAACGCGGACGCGCGATTGTGCGACGCGGCAGAGTCTTGCTTCATTCTAATCCAAGGGCTAATCGACTGAGCCAGCGCGCCGTCGCCGGCCGCCTGAAGCGGGTTCGACCATGCAAGCACTTCCAGTACCCTCTCTGCTGACCGACTATCTGCCGCTGGTGATCTTCATCGGCGTTGCGGCGGTCATCGGTCTGGCCCTGCTGATCGCCCCCTTCGCGATCGCCTATTCGAAGCCGGATGCGGAAAAGCTCTCGGCCTATGAATGCGGCTTCAACGCTTTCGACGACGCGCGCATGAAGTTCGACGTCCGGTTCTATCTGGTCGCGATCCTGTTCATCATCTTCGATCTCGAGGTCGCCTTCCTGTTTCCCTGGGCCGTCGCGTTTGGCGGGCTCGGCTGGTATGGTTTCTGCTCGATGATGATCTTTCTCGGCGTGCTCACGGTCGGTTTTGTCTATGAGTGGCGCAAGGGCGCGCTGGAGTGGGACTAGTCGTCAGATCGCAGGCTTTCGCTTCGCGACTTAATCTGACGACTACGACTTCACGAGGTATCTGGAATGGCAATCACAGCGATCGATCGCGGCGACCCGCTCGTTGCGCCTGCGCCCAAGGGGCTGCTTGGCCCTGACGGCCAGCCCGTCGGCCACCGCGACCCCTTCTTCACCGACATCAATAACGAGCTGGCCGACAAGGGCTTCCTCGTCACCGCGACCGACGACCTGATCAACTGGTCGCGCACGGGGTCGCTGATGTGGATGACCTTCGGGTTGGCCTGCTGCGCGGTCGAGATGATGCAGCTTTCGATGCCGCGTTACGATGTCGAGCGCTTTGGTTTCGCGCCGCGCGCCTCACCGCGCCAGTCGGACGTGATGATCGTCGCGGGCACGTTGACCAACAAGATGGCTCCCGCGCTGCGCAAGGTCTACGACCAGATGCCGGAGCCGCGCTACGTCATCTCGATGGGCTCCTGCGCCAATGGCGGCGGCTACTACCACTACAGCTATTCGGTTGTGCGCGGCTGCGACCGCATCGTGCCGATCGACATCTATGTGCCCGGCTGCCCGCCGACTGCGGAAGCGCTGCTCTATGGCGTGCTGCTGCTGCAGAAGAAAATCCGCCGCACCGGCACGATCGAGCGCTGAGGATCTGATATGAGCGATCTCCTTGCTCTCGGCGAAGACATCAAGGCGGCGTTGCCCGGCGCGGTGACGGATGCTGCGGTTGCCTTCGGCGAACTCACCGTTCATGCCGAGGCGGCTTCCATCGTCGAGGTTCTGAAGACGTTGCGCGAGGACAAGCGCTTCCGCTTCGTGAATTTCACCGACATCGCCGGCGCCGACTATCCTGAGCGCGAGAAGCGCTTCGACGTCGTCTACCATCTGCTGGCGCCGCATCATAACCACCGCGTCCGCGTGAAGATCCAGACCGACGAGGCGACGCCCGTTCCCTCGGTAATCGAGGTTTTTCCCGCGGCGAACTGGTATGAGCGCGAGGCCTATGATTTCTACGGCATCCTGTTCTCCGGCCATCCCGACCTGCGCCGCATCCTCACCGATTACGGTTTCGAGGGCTATCCGCTGCGCAAGGACTTCCCGCTGACCGGCTTCGTCGAGGTTCGCTATGACGACGAGCAGAAGCGCGTCGTTTACGAGCCGGTGAAGCTGAGCCAGGAGTTCCGCAACTTCGACTTCCTCTCGCCCTGGGAAGGCACGGACTACGTGCTGCCGGGCGACGAGAAAGCGAAAGCGAGCTGAGCGCGATGGCCACGAGCACGCGATTGTCTGGTGGTTGTCTGTGCGGCGCAGTCCGTTACACGGCGACGCCTACCAAGCCCGAGATGGATGTCTGCCATTGCGGCATGTGCCGGCGCTGGAGCGGCGGTGTCTTCATGGCGGTGTCTTGCACCGATGTCGCCGTAGAGGATGCCACGCAACTCGGCAGCTACATCTCATCCGACTGGGCCAAGCGGCAGTTCTGCCGGAATTGCGGCACGAGCCTGTTCTGGCGCCTGCGCGACAAGGAAGACCATGTCGCGGTGGCCTTCCAGAGTTTTGACGAGACCAGTTCCTTCACCTTCGTCGAGGAAATCTTCATCGACGAGAAGCCGCCGCTTTACGCCTTCGCCGGCGAGCGCCCGCGCCTGACCGGCGCCGAAGTGATGGCGCGGTTCGAGGCGCAGCAGGAATCCGGACATGAGTGAACACAACATCCGGAATTTTTCTATCAATTTCGGCCCGCAGCACCCTGCGGCCCACGGCGTTCTGCGCCTTGTGCTGGAACTCGACGGCGAGATCGTCGAGCGCGTCGACCCGCATATCGGCCTGCTCCATCGCGGCACCGAGAAACTGATCGAGGCCAAGACCTACCTGCAGGCGCTGCCCTATTTCGATCGGCTCGACTATGTCGCGCCGATGAACCAGGAGCATGCCTATTCGCTCGCGGTCGAGAAGCTGATGGGCGTCACGGTTCCGCGCCGTGGCCAGCTCATCCGCGTCCTCTATTCCGAGATCGGTCGCATCCTCTCGCATATCCTCAACGTCACCACGCAGGCGATGGACGTCGGCGCGTTGACGCCGCCGCTCTGGGGCTTCGAGGAGCGCGAGAAGCTGATGATCTTCTACGAGCGCGCCAGCGGCTCGCGCATGCATGCGGCCTATGTCCGGCCCGGCGGCGTCCACCAAGACCTGCCGACCTCGCTGATTCACGACATCGCCGAATGGTGCGACCCGTTCCTCAAGGTCTGCGACGATCTGGAGACGCTGCTCACCGACAACCGCATCTTCAAGCAGCGCAATGTCGATATCGGCGTGGTCGATCTCGATACTTGCTGGAAATGGGGCTTTTCGGGCGTGATGGTGCGCGGCTCGGGCGCTGCCTGGGACCTGCGCAAGTCGCAGCCCTACGAGTGCTACGAGGAGATGGATTTCGACATCCCGATCGGCAAGAACGGCGACTGCTACGACCGCTACCACATCCGCATGGAAGAGATGCGCCAGTCCGCTTCGATCATGAAGCAGTGCTGCGCCAAGCTGCTGGCGGCCGATGGCGGAGGGCCGGTCTCCTCGCTCGACGGCAAGATGGTGCCGCCCAAGCGCGGCGAGATGAAGCGCTCGATGGAAGCGCTGATCCACCATTTCAAGCTCTACACCGAAGGCTATAAGGTGCCCGCCGGCGAGGTCTACGCCGCCGTCGAGGCTCCCAAGGGCGAATTCGGCGTCTATCTGGTGTCGGATGGCACCAACAAGCCCTACCGCTGCAAGATCAAGGCGCCGGGCTTCGCCCATCTCCAGGCCATGGATTTCATGTGCCGCAAGCACATGCTGGCAGATGTCAGCGCGATCCTGGGCTCGCTGGACATCGTGTTCGGGGAGGTCGATCGGTGAACCGTCCCGCAGCCGTCATGGTCGGGCTTGACCCGACCATCTCTTGCCAAGTTGTCACCGCCTGCCAGCGAGTCCGAGATGCCCGGGTCAGGCCCGGGCATGACGCGCGTGGAGTGAATTGAAGATGTCCGTCCGTCGTCTCGCGCCCGATCACGTCCAGCCCGCCTCCTTCGCCTTCGATGTGGCGAACGAGAACTGGGCTGACCAGCAGATCGCAAAATACCCGGAAGGTCGGCAGGCCTCGGCCGTGATTCCGCTGCTGTGGAAGGCGCAGGAGCAGCATCACGGCTGGGTTCCGCGCGCCGCGATCGAGGAGGTCGCCCGCAAGCTCCAGATGGCGCCGATGCGCGTGCTGGAGATCGCGACCTTCTACACCATGTTCAACCTGCAGCCGGTGGGTGAGCATTTCATCCAGCTCTGCGGAACCACGCCTTGCGCCTTGCGCGGCGCCGAAGCGCTGAAGAAGGTCTGCGAAGACGTCATCGGCCCGCAATCGACCGTGACGGCAGATGGCAAGCTGTCCTGGCTCGAGGTCGAGTGCCTTGGCGCCTGCTGCAACGCCCCGATGGCGCAGATCAATTTCGACTATTACGAAGACCTGACCCCCGCCAATTTCCGCGTGCTGCTCGACGATTTGCGCCAGGGCCGCCCGACCAAGCCCGGTCCGCAGATCGACCGCTCCTGCTCGGAGCCGGTCGGCGGTGGCGAGACGCTGAAGGATCCCGCGCTTTATGACGGCACCGTGATCGGCGCCGGCGATTGGCAGAAGCGCGTGACCGAACAGCGCAAGGTGGCCGCCGAGGCCGCCGCCGCAAAGGCCGCCGCCGAGGCCGAGGCCAAGAACGCGGAGGCCAAGAACGCCGAGGCCAAGAACGCGGAAGCCAAGAACGCGGAAGCCAAGAAGGCGGAGGCTACTCCGGTCGCTGTCGAAACCAAGCCGGCGAGCGAGACCGCTGCTGCGGCCAGGCCAAAACCCTCTGCCCCCGCACAGCCTTCGGGCGCCGCCAATGACACGCCTGCGGCTGGCGGCAAGCCGAGCCCCGAGGCGGTCAAGGAATCTGCCAAGCCAGCCGAGCCCGCCGCTCCTGCCAAGGCATCAGAGCCGACGGACGCTGCGACCGCTGAGACCAAGCCGGAGCTGCTGACTGCGGCGCGGGGCGGCAAGGGCGATGATCTCGAACTGATCTGGGGCGTCGGTCCCAAGCTTGCGAAGATGCTCAATGCAATGGGCGTCTGGCATTTCGACCAGGTCGCGAGCTGGACCGCTGAGGAGCTCGCCTGGGTCGATGCACGCCTGACCGGCTTCAAGGGCCGCGCCACGCGCGACGACTGGATTTCGCAGGCCAAGAAGCTCGCGACAGGCTGGAGGCCGGAATCGGCCCTCGGCGACAAGCCGGTGAAGTGAGGCCAGGACAATGCTTGCTGATCGCGACCGTATCTTCACCAATCTCTACGGCCGGCACGACCTCTCGCTGAAGGGCGCGATGGCGCGTGGCGCCTGGGATGGCACGAAATTCCTGCTCGAACAGGGCAAGGACTGGATCATCGACGAGATGAAGAAGTCCGGCCTGCGCGGACGCGGTGGCGCGGGCTTCCCGACCGGGCTGAAATGGTCGTTCATGCCCAAGGTCAGCGATGGCCGGCCGAGCTATCTCGTGGTGAATGCCGACGAGTCGGAGCCGGGCACCTGCAAGGATCGCGAGATCATGCGCAACGACCCGCATACGCTGGTCGAGGGCTGCCTGATCGCCTCCTTCGCCATGGGCGCGCATGCGGCCTACATCTACATTCGCGGCGAATATGTCCGTGAGCGCGAGGCGCTGCAGCGGGCCGTCGACGAGGCCTATGAGGCCAACCTCATCGGCAAGAACAACAAGCACGGCTATCCGTTCGATCTATATGTCCATCACGGCGCCGGCGCCTATATCTGCGGCGAAGAGACCGCCCTGCTCGAGAGCCTCGAGGGTAAGAAGGGCATGCCGCGGATGAAGCCGCCATTCCCCGCCAATGTCGGCCTGTATGGCTGCCCCACCACCGTCAACAACGTCGAGTCGATTGCGGTCGCGCCGACCATCCTGCGCCGCGGCGCAGCCTGGTTCTCCTCGCTCGGCAACCCCAACAATGTCGGCACGAAGCTGTTCTGCGTCTCCGGCCATGTGAACAAGCCCTGCAATGTCGAAGAGGTGATGGGCATCCCCTTCCGCGAACTGATCGACCGCCATTGCGGCGGCGTGCGCGGCGGCTGGGACAACCTCATGGCCGTCATCCCCGGCGGCTCGTCGGTGCGCATGGTGCCGGCCGAGCAGATCATCGACACGCCGATGGATTTCGACTCGCTGTCGAAGCTCAAATCGGGCCTCGGCACGGCCGCCGTCATCGTCATGGACAAGTCGACCGACATCGTCCGCGCCATCGCCCGCATCAGCTATTTCTACAAGCATGAGAGCTGCGGCCAGTGCACGCCCTGCCGCGAAGGCACGGGTTGGATGTGGCGTGTGCTCAACCGCATGGCCGAGGGCAGGGCGCAGAAGCGCGAGATCGACATGCTGCTCGACGTCACCAAGCAGATCGAGGGCCACACGATCTGCGCGCTCGGCGACGCCGCTGCCTGGCCGATCCAGGGCCTGATCGCGCATTTCCGTCACGAGATCGAGAAGCGCATCGACGATTATGCCGCGAACCCGCATTCCGAGCCGGTTCGACTGATGGCGGCGGAGTGAGATCATGACCAAACTCCTCATCGACGGCATCGAGGTCGACGTACCCGCCGAGTACACGCTGCTTCAGGCCTGCGAGGTCGCTGGCGCCGAGGTGCCGCGCTTCTGCTTCCATGAACGGCTTTCGATCGCCGGCAATTGCCGGATGTGCCTCGTCGAGGTGAAAGGCGGCCCGCCGAAGCCGCAGGCCTCCTGCGCCATTGGCGTGCGCGACCTGCGCCCAGGCCCCAATGGCGAGCCGCCGGTCGTCTCGACCAAGTCGCCGATGGTCAAGAAGGCGCGCGAGGGGGTCATGGAGTTCCTCCTGATCAACCACCCGCTGGATTGCCCGATCTGCGACCAGGGCGGCGAATGCGACCTGCAGGATCAGGCCATGGCCTATGGCGTGGACAACTCCCGCTATGCCGAGAACAAGCGCGCGGTCGAGGACAAATATATCGGCCCGCTGGTGAAGACCTCGATGACGCGCTGCATCCAGTGCACGCGCTGCGTCCGCTTCACCACGGAAGTCGCTGGCGGCTCCGATCTCGGCGCGATCGGTCGTGGCGAGGATATGGAGATCACGACCTATCTCGAGCAGGCGATGACCTCCGAGCTTCAGGGCAATATCGTCGACCTCTGCCCTGTCGGCGCGCTGACCTCGAAGCCCTACCAGAACAAGGCCCGGCCCTGGGAGCTGACCAAGACCGAATCCATCGACGTGATGGACGCGCTCGGCTCGGCCATCCGGGTTGATTCGCGTGGCAAGGAGGTCATGCGCATCCTGCCGCGCCTGAATGAGGCCGTGAACGAGGAGTGGATCTCCGACAAGACCCGCCACATCGTCGACGGCCTGCGCACGCAGCGGCTGGACCGCCCCTATATCCGCGAGAACGGCGCCCTGCGCCCGGCGAGCTGGAGCGAGGCCTTCGCGCTGATCGCCACCAAGGTCAACGCTGCGAGCCCGCAGCGCATCGGTGCGATCGCCGGCGATCTCGCCGCTGTCGAGGAGATCTATGCGCTGAAAAGCCTGATCGCTTCGCTCGGCAGCGCCAATCTCGACTGCCGCCAGGACGGCGCCGGGCTGCATCCGAAGTTCGGGCGGGCCTCTTACGTCCTCAATGCCGGCATCTCCGGGATCGATCAGGCGGATTCGCTGCTGATCATCGGCGCGAACCCGCGCAAGGAAGCGCCGATCCTGAACGCACGCATCCGCAAGCGCTGGCTGCGCGGCGATTTCAAGGTCAGCGTCATCGGCGAGAAGGCCGACCTGACCTATGACTACGATTATCTCGGCGCCGGCACCGATACGCTCGCCGATCTGATCAAGCGCGCCACTGCCGACAAGGCCCGGCCGATGGTGCTGGTCGGGCAGGGCGCTCTTGCCCGTCCCGATGGCGAGGCAATCCTGTCGATGGCGGCCAAGGCCGCGCAGCTGCTTGGCAGTTCGACCGAAGGCTGGAACGGCTTTGGCGTGCTGCATACCGCAGCCGCTCGCGTCGGCGCGCTCGATCTCGGCTTCGTGCCGGGCGAGAACGGGCTCGATGTCGCCGGCATGATCAGTCCCGGCGCGCTCGACGTGCTGTTCCTGCTGGGCGCCGACGAGATCGAGGTGCCCGCGGGAGCCTTCGTGATCTATCAGGGCACGCATGGCGACAAGGGCGCGCACCGCGCCGATGTCATCCTGCCGGGCTCGGCCTATACCGAGAAGTCGGGAACCTATGCCAATACCGAGGGCAGGGTGCAGATGACCGATCGCGCCACCTTCCCGCCGGGCGACGCCCGCGAGGACTGGGCGATCCTGCGCGCGCTTTCGGCCGTGCTCGGCAAGACCCTGCCATTCGATTCGCTGTCGGGCCTGCGCAGGGCGCTCTATGAGGCGCATCCGCATTTTGCGGCGCTGGACACGCTGCCTGTCTCCGATGCGAGCGGTCTTGGCCAGCTTGCCGGTCTTGGCGGCAAGGCCGATAAGGCGGGCTTCGTCTCGGCGGTCAGCGACTTCTACCAGACCAACCCGATCGCGCGCGCTTCCGCCGTGATGGCCGAATGCTCGGCGCTGGCTTCGGGCCGGCTGCTGCAGGCGGCGGAGTAAGCGGCCATGAACTGGGATATCGTCCTCGACATCGCGATCATGTTCGGCAAGAGCCTGCTGCTGCTGGTCTGCCTGCTGGTCTTCATCGCCTACATCCTGCTTGCCGATCGCAAGATCTGGGCAGCGGTGCAGCTGCGGCGCGGGCCCAACGTAGTCGGCCCCTTCGGCCTGTTCCAGAGCTTCGCCGACCTGCTGAAATTCGCCTTCAAGGAGCCGATCATTCCGTCGGGCGCCAATAAGGGCGTGTTCCTGCTGGCGCCGTTCATCTCCTGCCTGCTGGCGCTCGGCGCCTGGGCCGTCATTCCGGTGGCGGAAGGCTGGGCGATCGCCGACATCAATGTCGGCGTGCTCTACATCCTCGCGATCTCGTCGCTGGGCGTCTACGGCGTGATCATGGCCGGCTGGGCCTCGAACTCGAAATATCCGTTCATGGGCGCGCTGCGCTCGGCGGCCCAGATGGTGTCGTATGAAGTCTCGATCGGCTTCGTCATCATCACCGTGCTGCTGTGCGTCGGTTCGCTGAACCTGACGGCGATCGTCGAAGCGCAGAACACCAGCTGGGGCATGCTGCGCTGGTACTGGCTGCCGCTGTTCCCGATGTTCGTCGTGTTCTTCATCTCGGCGCTGGCCGAGACGAACCGCCCGCCCTTCGATCTGCCCGAAGCCGAATCGGAACTCGTCGCCGGCTTCATGGTCGAGTACTCCTCGACGCCGTATCTGCTGTTCATGCTCGGCGAATACGTGGCGATCATGACCATGTGCTCGCTGACGACGATCCTGTTCCTCGGCGGCTGGCTGCCTCCGTTCCCGATCGCGCCGTTCACCTGGGTGCCGGGCGTGATCTGGTTCATCCTCAAGGTCAGCCTCGTCTTCTTCATGTTCGCGATGGTGAAGGCCTTCGTGCCGCGCTACCGCTATGATCAGCTGATGCGCCTGGGCTGGAAGGTCTTCCTGCCGCTGTCGCTGATCTCTGTCGTGGTCGTTGCCTTCGTGCTTCAGGTCACGGGATGGGGGCCGGTGCGCTGATGCCGATGTCGGTCGTCGGCCCGATGATCGGCATTGTTTGCGGTGTTCTGGTTTATATTGCTGCGTCATGGACGCTGCGTAGAAGCAAGGTGTTCGATGCCTTCGATGTCGGGCTTGGTGGTGGGTTTGCCGCAGCTGTCGTCGGTGGCTTCGTTGGATACAAGATCGTTGAACTGGCCGGCTTCGTCGCCGGCTGAGATTGGACAAGGCTAGGATCATGGCAACCGCATTTGGCCAAGCCGCCAAGGGCCTGCTGCTGAAGGAGTTCGTCGGCGCGTTCGCGCTGTCGATGCGCTATTTCTTCAAGCCGAAGGCAACGCTGAACTACCCCTTCGAGAAGGGCATGCTCAGCCCCCGTTTCCGTGGCGAGCACGCCTTGCGCCGTTATCCCAATGGCGAGGAGCGCTGCATTGCCTGCAAGCTCTGCGAGGCGATTTGCCCGGCACAGGCGATCACGATCGAAGCCGGCCCGCGCCGCAATGACGGCACGCGCCGGACGACGCGCTACGACATCGACATGACCAAATGCATCTATTGCGGTTTCTGCCAGGAAGCCTGCCCGGTCGACGCGATCGTCGAGGGGCCGAACTTCGAGTTCGCCACCGAGACGCGCGAGGAATTGTTCTACGACAAGGACAAGCTGCTCGCGAACGGCGCCCGCTGGGAACGCGAAATCGCGCGCAACATCGCGATGGATGCGCCGTATCGCTGACTAGATCAATCTCCGACGTCATTCCGGACAAGCTGCGCAGCAGCGCCGATCCGGAATCCATCGGAGGCCGCTGCGCTCTACGATGGATTCCGGGTCTTCGCCCGGAATGACGGAGAGGGTGGGAATGAGACCGAGCCAGACCCGTCGCGCGGTTGTCCGCTGCTCCGGGCCTGACTATAGACGCTCCAAACTGCGTCGGGGATCGACCCGGCGTTTGATCGAAACGTGAGCCGCCCGCAGGGGCGGAAAGGCTGACCGAGATGAATGCCGCAGCGGCTTTCTTCTATCTGTTTGCGGGTGTCACCGTCGCTTCGGCGTTCATGGTGGTCACGTCGCGCAACCCCGTTCACTCGGTGCTCTTCCTGATTCTCGCCTTCGTCAACGCGGCGGGGCTGTTCATGCTGCTCGGCGCCGAGTTCCTGGCGATGCTGCTGATCGTCGTCTATGTCGGCGCGGTCGCGGTGCTCTTCCTTTTCGTCGTGATGATGCTCGACGTCGATTTCGCCGAATTCCGCCAGGGCTTCCTGAACTACCTGCCGATCGGCGCGCTGGTCGCCCTCATCTTCGCAATCGAGCTGCTGCTGGTCGTCGGCGCCTGGGTCATCGACCCGCAGATCGTCAAGGCGCCCGTCGCGGCGATTCCCGCCAATATCAGCAACACCGAGGCGCTCGGGCGCGTGCTGTACACGCAGTATATCTACTACTTCCAGGCTGCGGGGCTCGTGCTGCTGGTCGCCATGATCGGCGCCATCGTGCTGACGCTGCGCGAGCGGGTCGGCATCAAGCGCCAGAATGTCGTCGCGCAGAACGCCCGCACCAAGGCCTCCGCCATGGACGTGCGCAAAGTGCCCTCGCATGCCGGCCTGCCGGAGGAGACGGTCTGATGATCGGACTTGGTCACTATCTCGCCGTCAGCGCGATCCTGTTCACGCTCGGCGTGCTCGGCATTTTCATCAACCGCAAGAACGTCATCGTCATCCTGATGTCGATCGAGCTCATCCTGCTGGCGGTCAATATCAACTTCGTCGCGTTCTCGAGCTTCCTGAATGACATCGTCGGTCAGGTTTTCGCGCTCCTGGTGCTGACCGTCGCTGCGGCCGAAGCCGCGATCGGTCTCGCCATCCTCGTCGTCTACTTCCGCAACCGCGGCACGATCGCGGTGGAAGACATCAACATGATGAAAGGCTGAGCGCAGCAAGCGCCTGGACCTAAGCCCATGTATCACGCGATCGTCTTCCTCCCCTTGATCGGCTTCCTGATCGCCGGCCTTTTTGGCCGGCTGATCGGGCCGCGCGGCTCGGAGATACTCACAACCTCGCTGCTGGTCGTTTCGGCCGTGCTGTCCTGGGTCGCCCTCTTCAATGTCGGTTTCGGCTCCGGCACCACGCGTATTCAGGTCGCGACCTGGCTGGCCTCGGGCGATCTGCGGGTCGACTGGGCCTTCCGGATCGACACGCTGACCGTGGTGATGCTCGTCGTCGTCAACACCGTGTCGTCGCTCGTGCACGTCTACTCGATCGGCTACATGGCCGAGGATCCGCACCGGCCGCGGTTCTTCGCCTACCTTTCGCTCTTCACCTTCGCCATGCTGATGCTGGTGACGGCCGATAACCTCGTCCAGATGTTCTTCGGCTGGGAAGGGGTGGGCCTCGCCTCCTATCTGCTGATCGGCTTCTGGTACCAGAAGCCGTCGGCCAATGCGGCAGCGATGAAAGCCTTCATCGTCAACCGCGTCGGCGATTTCGGCTTCCTGCTCGGCATCTTCCTAGTCTTCGTGCTGTTCGGCACGGTCGGGTTCGAGTCGATCTTCCCGCGCGTCGGCGAGCTGACGACGCAGACCTTCCGCTTCCTCGGCTATGAGTGGAATGCGCTGACGCTGACCTGCCTGCTGCTGTTCATGGGCGCCATGGGCAAATCGGCGCAGTTCCTGCTGCACACCTGGCTGCCGGACGCGATGGAGGGCCCGACCCCGGTCTCGGCGCTGATTCATGCCGCGACCATGGTCACCGCCGGTGTCTTCATGGTCGCGCGCCTGTCGCCGATCTTCGAATACGCGCCGGTGGCGCTCACCGTCGTCGTCGTGGTGGGAGCCACGACTGCCTTCTTCGCCGCGACCGTCGGTCTCGTGCAGAACGACATCAAGCGCGTCATCGCTTATTCGACCTGCTCGCAGCTCGGCTACATGTTCGTCGCGCTGGGCGTCGGCGCCTATGCGCCGGCCATCTTCCACCTCTTCACCCACGCCTTCTTCAAGGCGCTGCTGTTCCTCGGAGCCGGCTCGGTCATCCACGCGATGCATCACGAGCAGGACATGCGCCACATGGGCGGTCTGCGGAAGCACATCCCGCTGACGGCGGCGGCCATGACGATCGGCACGCTGGCGCTGACCGGCTTCCCCTTCTTCGCCGGCTACTTCTCGAAGGACGCCATCATCGAGAGCGCCTACGCCGCAGTCGCGCATACGGGCTTCGCCGCGTCCTATGCCTTCGTGCTGCTGGTGGTCGCGGCCTGCTTCACCTCCTTCTATTCCTGGCGGCTCTATTTCATGACCTTCGAGGGCAGGCCGCGCTGGGCCGGCCACGGTCATGAGGCTCATGGTCACGATGATCATGCGCATGCCGCTCACGGCCACGACGATCACGGCCATGGTCACGCTCATACCCCGCATGAGAGCCCGCTCTCGATGCTGATCCCGCTTGCCTTGCTTTCGCTTGGCGCGGTTGCTGCCGGCTTCGCCTTCAAGGAGGCCTTTATCGGCCACGACTACGAGCACTTCTGGAAGGGCGCGCTGTTCACGGGCAAGGACAACCACATCTTGCATGCGATGCATGAAGTGCCGGGCTGGGTCGTCGCATCGCCCTTCATCGCGATGGTGCTGGGCTTCGTGTTCGCGCTGTATTTCTACGTGCTGCGTCCCGATATTCCCGGCAAGCTGGCTGCCGCAAATCCGGTGCTCTACCGGTTCCTGCTCAACAAATGGTATTTCGACGAGATCTACGACTTCCTGTTCGTGAAGCCGTCGATGTGGCTGGGCAGGTTCCTCTGGAAGAAGGGCGACGGCCTTGTCATCGACGGCATGGGCCCCGATGGAATTTCGGCTCGCGTCGTCGACGTGACCAACCGGGTGGTTCGCCTCCAGACCGGCTATGTCTATCACTATGCCTTCGCCATGCTGATCGGCGTCGCGGGCTTTGTGACCTGGTATCTTCTGGCGCGCGGGTGAGATGATGTTCGGTTTCGGTATCCTCACCGGTCTTCTCGTCCTGCCGCTTGTCGGCGCGGCCTTTATTCTGGCCCAGCGCGGCGACGAGGCTTCGGTCGATTCCAATGCGCGCTATGCGGCGCTGGCCGCGACGATCGCGACCTTCGTGCTCGCTTGCGTGGCCTGGGGCCAGTTCGATTCGTCCAACCCCGGCTTCCAGCTGGTCGAGACCCATGGCTGGGTCTCTGACGCGATCAGGTTCAAGCTCGGGGTCGACGGCTTCTCCTTCCCCTTCGTCGTTCTGACCGCCTTCCTGATGCCGTTCTGCATCCTGGCGTCCTGGACCTCGGTGACGAAGCGGGTGCGCGAATACATGGTCGCGTTCCTGGTCCTGGAGACGCTGATGATCGGCGTCTTCGTGGCGCTCGACCTCGTGCTGTTCTACCTGTTCTTCGAAGCCGGCCTGATCCCGATGTTCCTGATCATCGGCATCTGGGGCGGCAAGCGCCGGGTCTATGCGGCCTACAAGTTCTTCCTCTACACGCTGCTCGGCTCGGTGCTGATGCTGCTGGCGCTGATGGCGATGTACTGGAACGCCGGGACCACCGACATACCGACGCTGCTCGGCCACAAGTTCCCGGCGGGCATGCAGACCTGGCTCTGGCTCGCCTTCTTCGCCTCCTTCGCCGTGAAGATGCCGATGTGGCCGGTCCATACCTGGTTGCCCGACGCTCACGTGGAAGCGCCGACCGCGGGCTCGGTCATCCTGGCGGCGATCCTGCTGAAGATGGGCGGCTACGGCTTCATCCGCTTCTCGATCCCGATGTTCCCCGAGGCGTCGCAGTATTTCGCACCCTTCGTCTTCGCGCTCTCCGTCGTCGCCATCGTCTACACCTCGCTGGTGGCGCTGATGCAGGAGGACATCAAGAAGCTGATCGCCTACTCGTCGGTGGCGCATATGGGCTTCGTCACCATGGGCCTGTTCACGCTGACGCCGCAGGGCATTCAGGGCGCGATGTTCCAGATGGTGAGCCACGGCCTCGTCTCCGGCGCGCTCTTCCTCTGCGTCGGCGTGATCTACGACCGCATGCATACCCGCGAGATTGCGGCCTATGGCGGTCTGGTCAATCGCATGCCGGTCTACGCCGTCATCTTTATGATCTTCACCATGGCCAATGTCGGTCTTCCCGGCACTGCCGGTTTCGTCGGGGAGTTCCTGACGCTGCTCGGCGCCTTCAAGGCCAATCCCTGGGTCGCCTTCATGGCGACGTCGGGCGTCATCCTCTCGGCGGCCTATGCGCTGTGGCTCTATCGCCGCGTCGTCTTCGGCGAGCTGGTGAAGCCCGAGCTGAAGGGCATCGCCGATCTGAATGTCCGTGAGGCGGTCATTCTCGTGCCGCTCGTCCTGCTGACGATCTGGTACGGCATCCGCCCCGGTACGATCCTCGACGCTTTCGCTGCGCCGACCGAAGCACTCATCAAGAATTATCAGGCCGCACTCACCGCCGCGAAAACGGCGATGCTGGTCGTTCAGTAAGGTCTCGACGGATGGCTCTGCCCGCTCTCGGCCCGGCCCTGCCGGAAATCATCCTCGCCATCGGCGCCATCACGATGGTGCTGATCGGCGCGATCCAGGGCGAGCGTGCCACGCGCATGCTGGAGGGCATCGCGCTGGCGCTGTTCGCGCTGGCGCTCGTCCTCGTGCTCTCCGGCGAGGGCAAGCTGGTGACCTTCAATGGCGGCTTCATCGCCGACGGCTTTGCCCGCTTCATGAAGGTGCTGACGCTTCTGGGCGCGGCTGGTGCGATCCTGCTTTCGGCGGATGCCCTGCGCCGTGCCGGCTCGATGCGCTTCGAGTTCCCGATCCTCATCGTGCTCGCCACTGTCGGCATGATGATGATGATCTCGGCCAACGATCTGATCAGCCTCTATGTCGGCCTCGAGCTGCAGTCGCTGGCGCTCTATGTCGTCGCTGCTTTCGACCGTGACAACACCCGCTCGACCGAAGCCGGCCTGAAATACTTCGTACTTGGCGCGCTCTCCTCGGGCATGCTGCTTTACGGCGCGTCGCTGGTCTATGGCTTCACCGGGACGGTCACGTTCCCGGGCATCGCTGCGGCGACGCAAGGAGGCCATGCCGGTCTCGGCCTGATCTTCGGCATCGTCTTCATCGCAGCCGGCGTCGCTTTCAAGATTTCAGCCGTGCCGTTCCACATGTGGACGCCCGACGTCTATGAGGGCGCCCCGACCCCGGTCGCAGCCTTCTTCGCCTCGGCGCCCAAGATGGCGGCGATGGCGATGGTGGTGCGTGTCTTCGTCGGCGCCTTCCCCGGCGCGATCCACGACTGGCAGCAGATCATCATTTTCATCTCGATCGCCTCGATGGCGCTGGGCGCCTTCGCGGCGATCGGGCAGAGCAACATCAAGCGGCTGCTCGCCTATTCCTCGATCGCGAATATGGGCTACGCGCTTGTCGGCCTTGCGACCGGCACCGCCGGCGGCGTGCAGGGCGTCATGGTCTATATGGCGATCTATCTCGCCACGACGCTTGGCGCCTTTGCCTGCGTGCTGATGATGCGCCGCGACGGCCAGCCGGTCGAGGACATCAACGAACTCGCCGGCCTGTCGCGCACCAATCCCTGGATGGCGTTTGCGCTGTCGATGATGATGTTCTCGCTGGCCGGCATCCCGCCGCTCGCCGGCTTCTGGGCGAAGTTCTACGTCTTCCTCGCCGCCATCGATGCAAAGCTCTACACGCTCGCGGTCGTCGGCGTGGTGACCAGCGTGGTCGGCGCCTATTACTATCTGCGCCTGGTCAAGGTGATCTATTTCGACGAGGCGAAGCCTGCCTTCGAGAAGGCCGATCTCGGCGTGCGTGCCGTGCTGCTGGTCTGCGCGCTGTTCGTGCTGGCTCTCTCGCTGCTGCCGGCGCCGCTGTTCAACTCCGCTGCCGCCGCGGCGAAGTCGCTGTTCTGAGCGACGAAGACCTTGTTCTCTCTGAACCACGTCCGTCATCCTGGACGACCAAAGGTCGTTCCGGGATCCATCGGAGAGCTCCGTAGCTTTAGAATGGATCCCGGCGCTCCGCTTCGCTCCGGCCAGGATGACGTCGAGGTCGTCAGGTCCCCGTCACATGCTCGGTGAAGCGGCCCGCGCGGCCGGATATCGGCTGATCGTCCGCGACGAGGTCGGCTCCACCATGGAGGAGGCGCGCCGCGCGCTCGATCAGGGCGAGCCGGGCGATCTCTGGATCGTGGCGCGCAGCCAGAATGCCGGGCGCGGTCGCCACGGCCGGCAATGGGGGTCGCCTCCCGGCAATCTCTACGCCAGCCTCCTGCTGGTCGCGCCCTGCGAACCCGCGCTCGCACCGCAGCTGGGTTTCGTCGCTGGTCTCGCCTTGCATGATGCGGCTGCCAGCGTCGTCGGGATATCCTCGCCATCGCTCGCCCTGAAATGGCCCAACGATCTGCTGTTCGAGAAAGCCAAGACCGCCGGCCTGCTGCTGGAGGGTGAAAGCCGGGCAGGGCGGCTTAGCGTGATCATCGGCTTCGGCGTCAACATCGCCTCCTGCCCGGATGACACGCCTTATCCGGCGACCTTTCTGAAGCAGCAGCAGCCCAGGGCGAGCGTCGAGACGATGCTGGCTGCGCTCAGCACGGCCTGGGTCGCGCGCTTCGCCGCCTGGTCGCAGCCGGGCGGCTTTGGGCCGACGCGTGCTGCCTGGCTCGAACGCGCTGCCTTTCTCGGCGACACCATCACGATCAGGCTGAGCGAAGGCCCTGTCAGCGGCCGCTTCACCGGCCTCGATCCGGGCGGCCGGCTCGAACTCGAGACCGAGGCGGGGCGACGACTGATCGACGCCGGCGATCTCTATTTCGGCGGGCCGCGCTGACGCGACTGTTCGATCGCGTCCGCGTGGTCTGGAGACCGCCTTGCCAGCGTGCTACGGCTCTCGTCACGTTTTGCGGCGCCCCTGCGTCGCCTGTTGCTCAAGTCAGGATTGCCTGTGACCCGTTCCAGTGACCAGCTCGTCTTCGTACCTCTTGGCGGCCTCGGCGAGATCGGCATGAACGCCGCGCTTTACGGGTTCGGCCCGGAAGGCCGGCGGAAATGGATTCTGGTCGATTGCGGACTGTCCTTTGCCGGTCCCGATGCGCCGGGTGTCGACATCATCCTGCCCGACCTGCGCTACATCATCGAAGAGCGCGCCAATCTGCTTGGCATCGTGATCACCCATGCCCATGAGGACCATATCGGCGCGCTCGCCGCGTTGTGGCCCCAGCTGCGCGCCCCGGTCTACTGCACGAAATTCGCCGCAGGCCTGCTGGCGACGCGCCGGCTCTCGGAGCCGGGCGCGCCGAAGGTGCCGATGCATGTCGTGGCCCAGGGCGGCCGGATCACCCTTGGCCCCTTCGATATCGAATTCGTTCCCGTCGCCCACTCGATCCCGGAATCGAATGCGCTGGCGATCCGCACGCCCGTCGGTCTCGTCGTCCATACCGGCGACTGGAAGATCGACCCGACGCCCCAGGTTGGCCTCCCCACCGATGAGAAGCGCCTGCGCGAACTCGGCGATGAAGGCGTACTGGCTCTGATCTGCGATTCGACCAATGTCATGCGCGACGGCACCAGCCCGAGCGAGGCCGACGTCGCTGCCAAGATCAAGGAACTGGTCCACTCCGCCCCGGGCCGCGTCGCCGTTACCACCTTCGCCTCGAACGTCGCGCGCCTGCGCGCTGTCGCAGAGGCTGCAATGGCCGACCAGCGCGAGGTCGTCGTCGTCGGCCGCGCCATGGACCGCGTCATCGACGTCGCCCGCGAATGCGGCTATCTCGACGGAATCCCGGCCTTCCGCTCCGCCGATACCTATGGCTACCTGCCGCGCGACAAGGTCGTGGCGCTCCTGACCGGCAGCCAAGGCGAGCCACGCGCCGCGCTCTCCCGCATCGCGTCTGACGACCATCCCGAGATCACGCTGTCGCCCGGCGACCGGGTCATCTTCTCGTCCCGCACCATCCCCGGCAATGAGAAGTCGGTCGGCAACATCCTGAACGCGCTGGCCCGCGACAATATCGAGATCATCACCGACCGCACCCATCTCGTGCATGTCTCCGGCCATCCGCGTCGCGAGGAGATGGCCAGGCTCTATGGCTGGCTCAAGCCGAAGATCGTCATCCCCGCCCATGGCGAGGACCTGCACCTGTCCGAGCATGCGACCTTCGCGCGCGGGCTTGGCGTCAAGATCGTCGTGCGAGCCGGCAATGGCGACGTCATCGGGATCACCGCCGATGGCGCCGGCAAGATCGACGAAGTCCCGCATGGCCGCCTCTATCAGGATGGCATGCTGCTGGTGAACGCGCTGGAGAAGACGATCTCCGAGCGTCGCAAGCTCTCCTTCGCCGGCATGATCTCGGTCGCAGTCGCGATCGACAGCAAGGGCGGGCTCGCGGGCGATCCGGAAATCGCGGTTCTCGGCCTGCCGCCCCGGACGCGCGACGGCACGGATTTCGACGAGTATGTCGCCGATGCCGTTTCCGAACTGATCGACGGCATTCCCAAGGCACGGCGTCGCGACCCGGAGGCGCTTCGCAATGCGCTCGAGCGCGGCCTGCGCAGCGCCGTCAATGAGGAGTGGGGCAAGAAGCCGCTGGTGCACGCGCTGGTGATCGAGGTTTAACGGTCGCGGGCGAGTAGCGGATAGCGAAGGGCGAGTGGTAAGAACGGCTGCTGCCCTCGCAGCGCCGTTAGCCATTCCCCTTCGCCCCGGAGCCCTGAATGATCGGACGCCTCAACCACGTCGCCATCGCGGTGAAGGATCTAGCGGCTGCGACGGCGCTTTATCGCGACACGCTCGGCGCGCATGTGTCGCAGCAATTGCCGCAGCCGGACCATGGCGTGACCGTCGTCTTCGTCGAACTGCCCAACAGCAAGATCGAACTGCTGGAGCCGCTCGGCGCCGACTCTCCGATTGCGAAATTCCTTGAACGCAATCCCGATGGCGGCGTGCACCACATCTGCTACGAGGTCGAGGACATCCTGGCCGCCCGCGATCGGCTGAAGGCGCAGGGCGCCCGGGTGCTTGGCTCCGGCGAGCCGCGCATCGGTGCGCATGGCAAGCCGGTACTGTTCCTGCACCCCAAGGATTTCAACGGCACGCTCGTTGAACTGGAACAGGCGTGATCCCGGTGGAAGCGCCGGCGATCGCGTTTATTGGTGAACCCGAGGCCGGCTCGCCGCGCCCTTTCAGCGCCGCGACGGTCGCGGCAGGGCTGGTCTTCATCTCCGGGCAATCGGCCCCGCACGATCCCGCCAAGGGCGTTTTTCGTGGGCAGACGCCGGCCGATGAAGTCCGCAACGCTCTGGCGAAGGTCTCAAGCATTCTCGCGGATGCGGGCAGTGCGCTGGAGCGCGTCGTGCAGGTCACGATGCTGATCACGAACCCAGAAGATTATGCCGCCTGCAACGCCGAATATGTGAAGCATTTCCCCGGCGGCCTGCCTGCCAGACATACCGCGCGCTTCGGTGTTCCGACGGAAGCGAGGGTCGCCTTCTCCTGCATTGCCCTGGCCGGCGTGGGGCAGCCATGACGGCGCCTGGGAAGAGCGCCGAAGATGCTGCGCAAGATGTCGCCGCCAACACAAGATCCGGCGGCAATTCTGCCGCCGCGGAAAGGACAGCACTGTGACGATTGTTGGAGGGCTGGCGCTTTACTTCGTGATCTGGTGGACGGTGCTCTTCGCCGTCCTGCCGTTCGGCGTGCACAGTCAGGCGGAAACCGGCAATGTCACCGAGGGCACGGAGCCGGGCGCGCCAGTTTTGCCGGGATTGCTCAAGAAGGCGCTGATAACCTCGGTCATCGCGGCCTTCGTATTCGGACTGGTCTGGTACGCTTGGGCGACGTTCGATCTCTAACGTCTCGCGGTCTCTGATCTGTCGCGATCTTTAGCCGGCCACGGTCGCCACAAAAGAAAAAGGCAAGGCCGATGCCTTGCCTTGGGAGTCTATTTTTACCGCAGTACCGGCGCGCGTCTATTCGCGTGCGACTCGTGTACTAGGCGGGCGTTTGTTCCTCCCGAGACCTGGTCCGCGGCGCTTTGTCCAGAAAAGCGCGCCCAGCGGAAAAATGATTAGCGGATTGTGACGGCTCTGTCACCAGTTTAGGCAGGGCGGGCCTGATCTTTTTGCAAGATTATTCTCATTTGCACTTGTGCAGTGCAGCAAAGCGCGATTCGCATCACAACTGCGCCTTGTTCCAGCCAAAGTACGCCGCTACGACCCCGCCCGGTACAATGCGCCGGGTTCGCCGGTGGCCACGGAGATTTCTATGCTGCGCAGCTCGCTCGCTACCCTCGCTGTCCTGGCGTCGCTCGGTTTCGCCCAGGCGCAGGCGCCCGATCCCAATAATACGCTGGTACTGGAGACCAAGGACGGCCCGGTGACGATCCGCCTGCGGCCTGACCTTGCTCCCAAGCATGTCGCGCAGATCAAGGCGCTGACCAAGAAGGGCTTCTACGACGGCATCGTCTTCCATCGCGTCATCGACGGCTTCATGGCGCAGACGGGCGATCCGACCGGGACGGGCACGGGCAAGTCCGACATGCCGAACCTGCCGGCCGAATTCACGCCGACCCCTTACAAGGTGGGCTCCGTCGGCATGGCGCGCTCCCAGTCGCCCGACTCCGCCAATTCGCAGTTCTTCATCTGCTTTGAGGGTTGCGGGTCGCTGACCGGCCAGTACACGCTCTTCGGCGAGGTCGTCTCCGGCATGGATGCGGTGCGCAAGATCAAGAAGGGCGCGCAAGGTAGCGGCCAGGTCAGCGGCCCCGACAAGATCGTCCGCATGCGCCTGCAGGCCGACGCCAAGTAAGCAGGGGGAGCGGGCCCGTCATGCGCATGTCCGCATCTCTCCTGATCGCTTTCAGCTTGGGCGGTCTTGGCGTAGCGGTTTTTGGCTTGGCCGGTCTCGGCCAGGCTGAAGCTCAGGACACGCGCGATCTCGGCCTGCCTCCGGCCTCCGGTTTCCAGAACCCGGTGCTGCCGCCGCCATCGGGTTCGCAGAACCCGGTGCTCCCGCCGGAGTCCGGGCAACGCTATATGCCCGGAGTCGGCGGCCGTTTCGGTAGTGGCGGCGTCCGTCCGGTCGTGCCGCGTCAGCCTCCCGGTGGTGATTCCAGCATCTCCGGCTCGCTTTCGCCGGCCACCCGCAATTTTGAGGGCAATGAGGTCAGCCGCCTCTCCGACATCGCGCCGGCGCTGCGGCGCTGCTGGGATCCGCCGGTCATCGATGGGCCGAACGATGGCGCTATGGCCTCGGTGCGGTTCAGCCTGCGCCGGGACGGCACGCTCTTCGGACAGCCGCGCGTCACCTGGGAGGCGCGGCGCAACGATCCCGATCTTCGGGAACGCTTCACGCAATCGGTCGTAACCGCCATTCGCTCATGCACGCCGCTGAGGTTGTCGTCGAGCTTCGGAGCGAGTATCGCGGGGCGACCCTTCACCATCCGCTTCCACGGCCGCGCGCCGTCAAACGAAAGGCCGATCTGATGTCCCACGATCCCGAGAACACCCTGGTCATGGAAACCACGAAGGGCCGCGTCGTCATCAAGCTGCGTCCCGATCTGGCCCCGGGCCATGTCGAGCGCCTGAAGACGCTGTCGCGCCAGGGTTTTTATGACGGCATTGTTTTCCACCGAGTCATCGACGGCTTCATGGCCCAGGTCGGCTGCCCGCACGGCACCGGCACCGGCGGTTCGGACCTTCCCGACCTGAAGGCCGAGTTCAATGCCGAGCCGCATGTGCGCGGCATCTGCTCGATGGCCCGCTCGCAGAACCCGAACTCGGCCAACAGCCAGTTCTTCATCGTGTTCGACGACGCCCGCTTCCTCGACAAGCAGTACACCGCTTGGGGCGAAGTCGTTGAAGGCATGGAGAATGTCGACAAGATCAAGCGCGGCGAGCCTGTGCGCGATCCCGATTCGATCGTGTCCATGAAGGTTCTGGCCGACGTGGCCTGATCACGACTGTGGATGTCGGGCTTTTCGACTTCGAGCTTCCGGAAGACCGTATCGCGCTGAGGCCTGTCAGCCCACGCGACGCGGCGCGGATGCTTGTCGTCAGGCCCGACGCAGTCGAGCCTTTCGAGGATCGCGGTATCCGCGACCTCGTCTCGTTGTTGAGGCCGGGCGATGCGCTCGTCCTCAACGACACCAGAGTGATCCCGTCGCGACTCTATGGCCGGCGCTATCGCGGCGAGACATCGGCGCGCATCGAGATCATGCTGCATAAGCGCGAGGGAGCCGATCTCTGGCGCGCCTTTGCGAGGCCCGCCAAGAAGCTGGCGCTGGGCGATACCATCACCTTCGGCGACGATAGCGAGGGGATCGCCTGCGAGCTCGGGCGGTTGCAGGCCGAGGTCGTCGACAGAAGCGAGGGCGGCGAAGTCGAGTTGCGCTTCGCTTTCTCGGGAGCCTTCCTGGACGAGGCCATCGCCCGTTTCGGCGAACTGCCGCTGCCGCCATATATCGCCGGCAAGCGCCCGACCGACCAGGCCGACGAGATCGACTATCAGACGGTCCATGCCCGCGAGGACGGCGCGGTCGCTGCACCGACGGCAGGGCTGCATTTCACGCCTGAGCTTTTCGCGGCGCTGGAGGCGCATGGCGTCTCCCGCCATTTCGTCACGCTGCATGTCGGCGCGGGCACCTTCCTGCCGGTCAAGGCGCAGGATACGCGCGACCACCGCATGCACGCCGAATGGGGCAGCGTTTCGCCCGAGACCGCCGCTGCCCTCAATGCCGTCAAGGCGAAGGGCGGGCGGGTCATAGCTGTCGGCACGACCTCGCTGCGGCTGCTCGAAAGCGCGACGGGTGAAGACGGCGTCATCGCGCCCTTCTCCGGCGACACGGCGATCTTCATAACGCCGGGCTATCGCTTCCGCGCGGTCGACGTGCTGATGACGAACTTTCACCTGCCGCGCTCGACATTGTTCATGCTGGTCTCCGCCTTTTGCGGAGCGGACATCATGAAACGGGCCTATGCCCATGCGATCGCAGAGAAATATCGCTTCTATTCCTATGGCGACGGAAGCCTATTGTTCAGGGGCGCTCCGGGAGGCTAGGGGGCTGATTTCACTGGGAAACACTGGGTCATCCCGGGCTTGACCCGGGATCCATGCCGGAGCGCTTGCGATCAACATTCGGGTATGGATTCCGGGTCTCCGCGGAGTTTATCCTTGGGCCGACCGTAGGTCGGACCCGAGGGCTCCGGCCGGGATGACCCGCGTTTCCACGAAACTGCACCATGCTCCAGGTCGGGCGGTCTCGCCGTCCATCGGAACGGGCAGCCGGTGGTTTTCAGCTTCCTCGGCAGCTTTTCGCCGAGGTTCTTGCCAACGCACCTGTTCTTGGTCGATCCGGCTCGCAATCGTGTCATGAAAATGCTACCCGGCACACAGCAAGGAATTTGACGGGCCATGGCCGATATTTTTCGTGAGATCGATGAAGAGGTTCGCCGCGACAAGGCGGCGGCGCTCTGGAGCAAATATGGCGTGGTCATCACCGGGCTCGCCGTTCTGGCGGTGCTGGCGGTTGCCGGCTGGCAGTTCTGGCTGCATCGCGAGCAGCAGGCCTCGCAGATCGTCGGAGCACGGTTCGAGGCCGCGCTGAAATCCTCGCGCGACGGCAATGGTACCGAGGCCGAGTCGATTTTGGGCGAGCTCGCGGCCAGTGCGCCGGCGGGTTATCGCCAGATCGCGCGTTTCCGCCTGGCCGCCGAAGTCGGCAAGCGCGACGCGGCGGCTGGTGCCACCGCTTTTGACGCGCTCGCCAATGACGGCTCGCTCGAGCAGCTCTATCGCGATCTTGCCCGGCTGCGTGCCGGCATGCTGCGCGTCGACCTCGTGCCTTATGCCGAGATCAGGACGCCGCTGGAGCCATTGGCGACGGCGCAGGGCGTCTGGCGCCATTCCGCCCGGGAATTTCTGGGGATCGCTGCGCTGAAGGCCAATCTCTTCGAGGATGCCGGGCGCTGGTTCGATGCCATCATCACCGATCCGCAATCGCCGCAGGTGCTGCGCCAGCGGACCGACCTCTACCTCGCGCTGGTGCGCGGCGGGCCGGTCGAGACCAAGAACTGAGTGGGAGCGCGTCCAGATCGGCGCGCTCGTGACCGCCGAACAGGATTCTATCACACGCAATGACTGCCACCGTCGCCATCATCGGCCGGCCCAATGTCGGGAAATCGACGCTGTTCAACCGGCTCGTCGGCAAGAAGCTCGCGCTGGTCGACGACCGGCCGGGCGTCACCCGCGATCGGCGTGAGGGCGAGGCCGCGCTCGGCCATCTGCGCTTCACCATCATCGATACCGCCGGGCTCGAAGAGGCCGACAAGGAATCGCTTGCCGGGCGCATGCGCGCGCAGACCGAGACCGCGATCGAGCAGGCCGATGTCATCCTGTTCATGATCGATGCGCGGCTGGGCATCACGCCGATGGACCAGCCCTTTGCCGATCTGGTGCGTAAATCCGGCAAGCCCGTCATCCTGCTCGCCAACAAGGCGGAAGGCAGGAAGGGCCTCGACGGCATCTTCGAATCCTACGCGCTTGGGCTAGGCGATCCGGTGCCGTTTTCCGCCGAGCATGGCGAGGGCACCTCGGACCTCCTGGAGGCGCTCGCGCCCTTCGTGGATGTGGAGCCGGAAGAGGAAGAGGCCTTCGACGAGAGCTATGGCGACAAGCGCTGGGTCGAGGCGCCGGCCGCCGTCAGCGACGAAGACGAAGAGTATAGCGACCCGAACAAGCCGCTGCGCGTCACCATTATCGGCCGTCCCAATGCCGGCAAGTCGACGCTGGTCAACCGCATGATCGGCGAGGACCGCCTGCTCGTCGGTCCCGAAGCGGGCATCACGCGCGACACCATCTCCGTCGACTATGAGTGGCGCGGCCGCCCAGTGAAGCTCTTCGACACCGCCGGCATGCGCAAGCGCGCCCGCATCGAGGAGAAGCTCGAGAAGATGTCGGTGCAGGACGCGCTGCGCGCGATCCGCTTCGCCGAGGTCGTCGTCGTCTTGCTGGATGCCACCATCCCGTTCGAGAAGCAGGATCTGACGCTGGTGGATTTCACCGAGCGCGAAGGCCGTACCGTCGTCATCGGCCTGAACAAATGGGATCTCGTTGCCGACAAGAACGGCCTTCTGGCCGAGCTGAAGGAGAAGGCCACCCATCTGCTGGCGCAGGTCCGGGGCGTGCCGATCGTTCCGCTCTCAGGGCTCGCCGGCGAGGGCATCGACCGGCTGATGCAGGCCGTATTCGCAAGCTACGACGTCTGGAACCGGCGCATCTCGACCGCCCGGATCAACCGCTGGCTGGACGGGGTGCTGTCCGCCCATCCGCCGCCAGCCGTGGCCGGCCGTCGCATCAAGATCCGCTACATGACGCAGGCCAAGGCGCGCCCGCCGACCTTCGCGCTGTTCGGCAACCAGCTCGACCATCTGCCGGTGTCCTACACCCGCTATCTCGTCAATAATCTGCGCGAGGCCTTCGACCTGCCGGGCACGCCGATCCGGCTGCACACGCGCGGCGGCGAGAATCCCTACGACAAGAACAAGCGGGCTGGGTGACGGACGCATCATTCTCGGGCGCGGCGCAACGCAGCCCGAGAATCTCCTGAGCGGCAAAAAGGCCCAGCTTATTTTGGAGGAATGGATTTCTCCAGAAATGCGACGATCAGATCCGCCACCTCTTGGTGGATCGCCGCCCGGCCGCGCGTGCCGCCATCCCGGCAAACGATGCCGTCGCCGGGACTGTCCGCCTCGATCAGGGCGGCGGCTCCCGGCTTGCAGAGCTGCATGAAGCTGAAATGCATGGCGTCGGGAATTTCGACATAGCGTGTTGTCGAGGCCGGCATGTGCTCCGCCAGGAAGCCGGATTCGAGTTTCGCCGGCAGGTCGCCGATATCGGTTCCCGCGCCGATGATGAGGGCCGGCACGGGAAAGGCTGCAAGGCTTTCCGGCGTGAAACCGCGCGCCAGCCCGAGATCCAGCGAGACGATTGCGCCGACTCTCGTGTCGCGCAAATCGTCGTTCAGCTTTGAGCTGGGGGAAGGCTCATCGGCTCGTGTGGAGGAGAGGCGGCAGATGCGTGGGTTGGGATGCGCTCGGCACTCTCGAGCGAAGCGTGGAGTGTTGAAGCGCCCGCCCGCGAGAGCCGTTGCCGTCCAGCCGCCCAGCGAGTGTCCGATTGCGGCAATGCGGGTCGGATCGACCTTGCCTGCCAAGTTCTCATCCTTGGTCACGACATCGATGACGCGGCTGAGGTCGCGCGGGCGTTCCCAGAGCTTTGCCGCCTCGGCGGCGTCCTTGTTGAGTGTCGTGGTGCCGGGATGGTTGGGCGCAACGACAATGTAGCCCTTTTCGGCGAGGACGCCGGCGAGCCAGGCCAGATTTCGCCAGCTGCCGCCATTTCCGTGGGAGAGAGCGACGAGCGGGCGTGCATCATTGGCCGGCTTGGCGTTCCTGACGGCCGGGACGCCGTAGAAAACGCGATTCTCGCCAATCGGCACCGCGGGACCAGTGTCATCGGTTGGATACCACAGGCTGACCTGCAGGCTTCGAGGCCCGGCAATATCGGTCAATTCCGTCTCGCGGAAGCCAATCGTAGCGGCCTGCGCGAGAGTTGCGAAAACGACGACCAGCAGCGGAACGAGAGCAACGACGAGCCTTGACATCGTAACCTCCGATTACGAGCCAAAGCTAAGCGCCGAGGATGACGCGGGCGTTACGCCGGCATCTGCGGCGTCAACACCTTGCCCTGCGGGAAATCGAAGATCTTGCCGGTTTGCTCCCATGCAGGCGAGGCGATCTCGACCAGATGCGGCGCGAGATCTTCCGGTGTCTTCAGCGTCAGCGGGTCCTCGCCCGGCATTGCCTCGGCGCGCATGCGCGTGCGCAGCGGGCCCGGATTGACCAGCATGACCTTCAGCGGCGTCGTGGCGGTCTCGGCGGCATAGGTGCGCGCCATCGCCTCGACGGCGGCCTTGGAGATCGAATACGGCCCCCAATAGGCCAGGCATTTATGCGCGGCACCCGACGACATCAGGATCACGCGCCCGGAAGCGGAGGCCTGCAGTGCGGGCTCGACCGATTTCAGCAGCCGCCAATTGGCGGTGACATTGGTGTCGAACACATTCGCCCACTCCTTCGCGGAGGCGTGGGTCAGGGGCGAGAGCGGCCCGAGAATGCCGGCATTCGCCAGCAGGATATCGAGCTTACCCCAGCGCTGGAGCAGGGCCGGCCCGAGCCGCTCGATGGCGGGGGCATCGGCAAGATCGAGCGGCACCAGGGTGGCGCTCCCGCCGACGGCATTGATCTCGTCGTCGAGTTCCTCGAGCGCGCCGGTGGTGCGGGCCAGCGCGACGACATGGGCGCCGGCTTCAGCGAAGGCGAGCGCCGCAGCCCGGCCAATGCCGCGCGACGCGCCGGTGACGAGCGCGACGCGCCCTTGGAGAGGCTTGGTCATGATGGTCCTGGAAAGCTGTCAGCCGGCTTCTGCGAGCAGCGAAATCTGCTGCTTGGCGCTTTCTCCGACCACGTCCGTCAGCGAGGTCGGGTAATCGCCGGTGAAGCAATGGTCGGTGAATTGCGGCCGGACCGGATCGCGCCGTTCATGGCCCATGGCGCGGTAGAGCCCGTCCACCGACAGGAACGCCAGCGAATCGGCGCCGACGAACTGGCGCATTTCCTCGAGCGTATGCGTCGCCGCCAGCAGCTTCTCACGGTCGGGCGTGTCGATCCCGTAATAGTCGGGATGGGTGATCGGCGGCGAGGAGATGCGGAAATGCACCTCTTTCGCCCCGGCCTCGCGCATCATCTTCACGATCTTGAAGGAGGTCGTGCCGCGCACGATCGAATCGTCGACGAGGACGATGCTCTTGCCCTCGACGACGCTGCGATTGGCCGAATGCTTCAGGCGCACGCCGAGCTCGCGGACCTTCTGCGTCGGCTCGATGAAGGTGCGGCCGACATAGTGGTTGCGGATGATGCCGAGCTCGAAGGGAATGCCGCTCGCCTGGGAGAAGCCCAGCGCTGCCGGCACGCCGGAATCGGGCACGGGCACGATGACGTCGGCATTGGCGGGCGCTTCGAGCGACAGCTGGGCGCCCATGCGCTTGCGACGCTCATAGATGCTCTGGCCCTTCACGATGGAATCGGGGCGGGCGAAATAGATGTATTCGAAGATGCAGGGCCGTTCGGCGACCGGCGGGAAGGGCTTGTGGCTCTCGATGCCGCTTTCCGAGATGACGACGATTTCGCCGTTCTCGACCTCGCGGATGAACTTCGCGCCGATGATGTCGAGCGCGCAGGTCTCCGAGGTCAGGATGGGGCAGCCGTCGAGTTCGCCGAGCACCAGCGGGCGGATGCCGAGCGGATCGCGCGCGCCGATCAGCTTCTTGTTGGTGATGCCGACGAAGGCGTAGGCACCCTCGATCTGGCGGATCGCATCGACGAAGCGTTCGATGAAGCGCGTCTTGCGGCTGCGCGCGACGAGATGCAGCAGGACCTCGGTGTCGGAGGTCGACTGGTAGATCGCGCCGTCGCGAACGAGGTTGCGACGCAGCGTCAGGCCATTGGTCAGGTTGCCGTTATGGGCGACCGCGAAGCCGCCGCCATGCAGTTCGGCAAATAGCGGCTGGACGTTGCGCAGGATCGTCTCGCCCGTCGTCGAATAACGGACATGGCCGATCGCCTGCGGACCTTTCAGCTTCTCGATCACCGAAGCTTCCGAGAAAGCGTCGCCGACGAGGCCGAGCCGGCGCTCCGAATGGAAGCGGCTGCCGTCGAAGGAGACGATGCCGGCCGCCTCCTGACCGCGATGCTGCAGAGCGTGCAGGCCCAGCGCCGTCAGGGCTGCCGCGTCGGCGTGGCCGTAGATGCCGAAGACACCGCATTCCTCCCGCAGCCGGTCGGCATTGGGGTCGAAAGCGGCGTCAGTCTCGGTCTGCGAGATCATGTCGGGCTCCACGCGCGAGGACAGGGGCTGTCTTTACGCTCGAATTACGGACGGGTTGGGGCAGGCGTCGTCGGGCGGGTACCGTCTATGGCGCGCTGCAGCGCCTGGCGGTCGGTAGCGTTGGGAACTTCGGTGCGGCGCTGCGGATCGGCCGTAGGGCTGGCAGGCGTCCGCGGCTCATCGGCGGGGGCCTCGGTCGGCTCGTCGCCGGTTTTGGGCTTCAGCAGCTTCTTGATGAAGTCGGCGTTGACGTCCTGCGGCAGCATCGCGATCAAGGAACGGCCGGTCTCCTCCAGCATCGGCTTGGCCTTCGCGTCCTTGGCCCAGACCGGCATGTTCTTGTCGCCCATCAAGGCGGCGAAGAAGAGATATCCGATCACGGCAAGCAGAACGCCGCGGGCGGCGCCGAAGACGAAGCCGAGCGTGCGGTCGAGCGCGCCGATGCGCGAATCCAGCACGAAATCGGAAATCCGGGCCGTCACAAGCGAGACGACGATCAAGGTCAGCAGGAACAAAGCCGCAATCGAGGCGATCAGGGCGATCGTGTCGTTGGGGATATACTGCTTGGCAATAGGCAGAAGCTGCGGGTGAAAGACCCAGGCCACTGCAGCTGCAGCGACCCAGGAGGCAATCGCAAGGACTTCGCGTGTCAGGCCGCGCACGGCGGCCAGCAATGCCGAGATCAGAACCACGCCGATGACGACGAGATCGAGGATGGTTACAGGCATGTATGGGCCGCTTCGCTATGGTCTCGGGATGGCCTGCAAGAAATGGGCTGGCCGCATCGGCTTTGCTATACGCGCTCCGGCTGTCTGCGTCACCATTATGTAGGTGTCATTTCACATCTCTGCGAGGTGCACGGGCCGCGATATCTGCAACGAGTTCCGTGACATGGCCAAAGCGCCGCAGGCTGAGCCCGCCGCCGTCGCCATGATCGGCGCCGCCCGAGGGCATGAGCGCGGCCTCGAAACCGAGCTTGGACGCCTCGCGCAGCCGGGCTGCGGCCACTGAGACCGGGCGAATGGCGCCAGACAGCGCGATCTCGCCGAAATAAACCGATTCAGGGGGCAGGATTGCGCCGCTGAGCGAGGACACCAACGCTGCCGCCACCGCCAGATCGGCCGCGGGCTCGTTCACCCGCAGGCCGCCGGCGACGTTGAGATAGACGTCGTGCTGGCCCAGTTTGAGGCCGCTATGCGTTTCGAGCACGGCCAGCACCATGGCGAGCCGGCTGTTCTCCCAGCCGACCACCGCGCGGCGCGGTGTGCCCAGCGATGTCGGCGCGACCAGCGCCTGGATTTCGACCAGCACTGGCCGCGTGCCTTCGATTCCGGCGAAAACGGCAGCGCCGGGCGCGGCCTGATCGCGCCCCGCCAGGAACAGGGCCGAGGGGTTCGTGACCTCCGACAGGCCTTTGCCGGTCATCTCGAACACGCCGATCTCGTCGGTGGCGCCGAAACGGTTCTTCTGGCCGCGCAGGATGCGGAAGGCATGGGCGCCTTCGCCCTCGAAGGACAGCACGGCATCGACCATGTGCTCGACGACGCGCGGTCCGGCGATCTGCCCGTCCTTGGTGACATGGCCGACGAGAATCATGCAGGCGCCACTGGTCTTGGCGTAGCGAATCAGCGCCTGCGCGGAGCCGCGCACCTGCGTCACCGTGCCCGGCGCACTCTCGACCTCGCCTGACCACATGGTCTGGATCGAATCGATCACCACGAGGGCAGGGCGGTTGCCCTGGCCCAGCGTCGCGATGATGTCCTCGACATTTGTCTCGGCCGCGAGATCGACCGGCGCGTCGGCCAGCCCCATGCGCTCGGCCCGCAAGCGGACCTGCCCGGTCGATTCCTCGCCGGAGACGTAGACGACACGGCGTCCGCTCAGCGCCAGCGCCGCGCAGGCCTGCATCAGCAGGGTCGATTTGCCGATTCCCGGATCGCCGCCGATCAGCAGCACCGAGCCCGGGACGAAACCGCCGCCGGTGACCCGGTCGAGCTCGCTGATCCCCGAGACGATGCGCGGCGCGTCCTGCGTGTCGCCCTTGAGGCTTTCCAGGGCGAAGACGCGGCCGCGCGCCTTGCCGCTGGAGCCGCGAGCGCCCGGGACAGGGGCGGCCTGCGCCTCCTCGGACAAAGAGGACCAGGTGCCGCAGGAATCGCACTTGCCCTGCCAGCGATGATAAACCGCGCCGCAGGCCTGGCAGATATAGGTCGGACCGCGCTTTGCCACGCGCTCTAGAGGCCGATGTAACGGCGGGCGTAACGCCGCCCGAGGCTGGTCAGGATTTCGTAGCCGATCGTCTTGGCGCTCGTGCCGACCGTTTCCAGATCGAGCCGACCGCCGATCAGCGTCACCAGCTCGCCGCGCTGCAAGGCGGCGATGGGCGCATCGCTGACATCGACGATGATCAGGTCCATCGAGACGGTGCCGACGAAGGGGCAGAGTACCCCTCCGACAAGCGCCGAGCCGCCCGTGCTCGTACCGGTCCCGCTCGCATTGCGCGGATAGCCGTCGGCATAGCCGAGGCAGATGGTGGCGAGCTTGCGCCGCCCCTTTGCGGTCCAGCGGCCATTATAGCCGACTTGCGTGCCGCCCTCGACCTCGCGCAGCTGGAGGATGGGCGCCGTCAGCCCGATGACCGGCTGCATCGGGTTGGGCAGGCCCGGAGTGGGGTTGCCGCCATACAGCGCATAGCCCGGCCGGGTCAGCTGATAGGATGGGCAACCCTTCAGGAAATGCCCCGACGAATTCTTCAGCGAAGCCGGAATGCCGGGAAGAGCGGCTGTGACCTCGGCGAATGCCTCGATCTGGCGCGCATTGGCCGGGTCCGCCTCGTCTTCCGAAGACGCGAAATGGCTCATCACCAACCCGATATCCGCGGCGGAAATCACACCGCTCCGCTCGCGCGCTAACGTCAGCCCTTCGCCCTTCCACAGGCCGAGCCGGTTCATCGCCGTATCGACATGCAGCGCGGCCGGACGGACGTTGGCGCCGGTCTGGCGGAACGCCGCCCATTCCAGCAGCTCCTCATGCGAACCGAGCACCGGTGAGAGGCCATGCTGCGCATAGGAGCCGCAAGTGCCGGGCAGCAGGCCGTTGAGCACATAGACCGTGGCGTCGGGCGCGACGGCCCGGACACGGATGCCTTCGGAGAGATGCGCGACGAAGAAGCTGGTGCATCCCGCCGCCGCCAGCGCCGTTGCGGCCGGCTCGATGCCGATGCCATAGGCGTTGGCCTTCACCACGGCCGAGGCCTCGGTGCCGGCCCGTGCGCCCAGAGCGCGCCAGTTGGCGACCAGTGCCGCGAGATCGACCGTCAGCGTGGCGCTGGAGGATGCGGTCTCGGCTGTATCGAAAATGCTCATTCGCGATCCGGAAAATGGGCCTCGTCGGCACGGTCGGAGAACCGCGTCACTTCGGCGTCGAACTGGAGGCCGATCGTGCCGGTGGGGCCATGGCGCTGCTTGCCGATGATGAGTTCGGCCAGTCCGTGCGCGGCTTCCATCTCGATCTGCCACTTGTTGTGTTCTTCGGTGCCGGGGCGCGGCTCCTTGCCCTTGAGGTAATACTCCTCGCGGTACACGAACATGACCACGTCGGCGTCCTGCTCGATCGAACCCGATTCGCGCAAGTCCGAGAGCTGCGGGCGCTTGTCTTCGCGGTTCTCGACCTGACGCGAGAGCTGCGAAAGCGCGATGACCGGCACGACGAGCTCCTTCGCCAGGGCCTTCAGGCTGGTCGTGATCTCGGTGAGTTCCTGCACGCGGTTCTGCCCGTTCTTGGCCGAGCCGGAGAGGAGCTGGAGGTAGTCGATGAAGAGGACGTCGAGCCCCTTCTGCCGCTTGAGCCTGCGGGCGCGGGCGACGAGCTGCGCGATCGAGATGCCGCCGGTCTGGTCGATATAGAGCGGCAGCTTTTCGATCTGGCCGGCGACATCGGTCAGCCGGGCGAAATCGCCCTCGGTGATGCGCCCCTGCCTGATCTTGTAGGAGGAAATGCCGGACTGCTCGGCCACGATACGCGTCGCCAGCTGGTCGGCCGACATTTCGAGCGAGAAGAACGCGACGATGCCACCATCGACGGTCTTCATCGAGCCGTCCGGCTGGCGCTCGCCGCGCCAGGCCTTGGCGATATTGAAGGCGATATTGGTCGCCAGCGAGGTCTTGCCCATGGCGGGGCGGCCGGCCAGCACGATCAGGTCTGAGCCCTGCAGGCCGCCCATCCGCTGGTCGAGATCGCGCAGGCCCGACGAGATGCCCGACAGGCCGCCGGCCCGTTGATAGGCGCTCGCGGCCATGTCGATCGCGGTGCGCAGAGCCCCGTCGAATTTCTGGAAGCCGCCTTCGTAGCGGCCCTTCTCGGCCAGTTCATAGAGCTTGCGCTCGGCTTCCTCGATCTGCTCGCGCGGCGGCATCTCGACGGGGGCGTCATAGGCGACGTTGACCAGTTCCTCGCCGACGCCGATGAGCTGGCGACGGATGGCGAGGTCGTAGACGTTGCGGCCGTAGTCCTGCGCATTGATGACGGTCGTCGCTTCCGCCGCGAGGCGGGCAAGATATTGCGAGGCGGTGATGCCGCCGAGATCCATCTCGCCGACGAAGGTCTTGAGCGTGATCGGCGTCGCGATCTTGCCGGCGCGGATCAGGCTCGACATCAGCTCGAAGACGCGCTGGTGGATCGCCTCGAAGAAATGGTCCGGCAGCAGGAAGTCGGAGACCCGGTAGAAAGCGTCGTTATTGACCAGGATCGCGCCCAGCAGCGCCTGCTCGGCCTCGATATTGTGAGGCTGGACGCGGTATTCGGCCTCGCGATTGTCGAGGCGGGCGACGAGGGCGGTGGCAGTGGCCATGGCCATCCTGATCATCACGAGTGGCTGGTTGCTCAAACCCGGAAGGCAGCCGCGTTTCAGTCGCAAGCTGGCCTGAGTCGGAAGCGACGTTAATCTAGCACCCTGACGGTTTGCGCCAGCACCGAATCCGCCATCCCCGCAGTCCACAGCCCGTCCAACGAAAAGGGCGCCATGTTGCCATGGCGCCCCTTGACTCGTTGCGAAGCCGGGAAGGCTCAGCGATCGTCTTCGCCGGCCTCGGCCAGCGCCGCACCGACCTCAAGGCCGAGATCGTCGAGGTCGAATTCCTCGCGGGCCGTGACGTTCTCGCCGCGGACCTGGCGCTCGGCCTCTTCCTTCGAACGGGCGACGTTGACGGTGACGGTGACCGAGACTTCCGGGTGCAGCACGACCGGCACGGTGTGCAGCCCGAGCGTCTTG
Source organism: Allobosea lathyri (assembly GCF_900108245.1). Lineage (GTDB taxonomy): Bacteria > Pseudomonadota > Alphaproteobacteria > Rhizobiales > Beijerinckiaceae > Allobosea > Allobosea lathyri. The sequence continues at coordinate 496,927 of NZ_FNUY01000002.1, read as the reverse complement.
ATCGGCGCGTTGAGTGTCACCTGGCTGCGCGCGACATGGAAGCCGTCGCTGGTCAGGGATTCGGCGATATCGCGGGTCGAGACCGAGCCGTAGAGCACGCCGGATTCGCCCGACTGGCGCAGGATCACGACCGAGTGGCCGTTCAGCGTCTCGGCGACGGCTTCGGCTTCCGACTTCAGCTCGAGATTGCGGGTCTCGAGTTCGATGCGCTGGGTCTCGAAGCGCTTGCGGTTGTCCTCGGTGGCGCGCAGCGCCTTGCCGCGGGCAAGCAGGTAGTTGCGGCCGAAGCCGTCGCGCACGCGCACGACTTCACCCATCTGGCCGAGCTTGGCGACGCGTTCGAGCAGGATCACTTCCATTGTCTTGTCTCCTTGTTGTCTTCGGTTTGTGTGTTTTCAGGCTGTGGGAGGCGGTGGAGGCATCGCGGCCCGCTTGCGCAGGCCGAAAAGAGTGTCGAACAGGCCCACCACCGCCAGCAGCGGCGTCAGGATGGCCTGCATCACGACAAGCGCGACATAGATCGAGATCAGCATCGGCGTACGCCAGGGACGGCCGCGCGACAGGTCGTGCAGCATGGCGAGTCCGCTGAACATGAAGGCGGCCAGCAGCGCGCCGGCCATGGCGGCGCCGGCAAGGCCGATAAAGCCGCCCAGCAGCGCCGTCACCACGGAGGCCGCCAGCAGAAGCAGCGCCTGGCGTGGCAAGGTCGTGCCGGGAATGAAAGGCCAGGGACGGGGCAGCCGGCCCGAAACCTGAACCGCCTTGGCGGCAAGCCATAGATTGGCGGTAATGGTCGTCACGAAGGACGCGCCGATCCCGACCGGAACCATCGGTGCAAGGCCCTGCGCCAGTTCGCTGACGGTGACGTCCGCAGGCAGGGTGATCAGCTTGCCGCGCACCATCTCGTTCAGCAGGTTCTCGATGACCCGGGCGATGACGGTGCGGTAAGTGTCGTAATCCGTCGTCATGACCAGCGCGCTGCCGATCGTGGCCAGCGTCGCGGTGGCGGCAATCCAGATCAACAGATTGCCGAGCGGATACCATTCGGTGGTGCCGTGCCCGTCGCCCCGCGCCAGCAGCGCGAGATAGCCGATCCACCATGCCGGCAGGGCAATGATGACGGCAAAGGCTGCGCCCGCCGACGGCGTCAACGCAACAGCCACGGCAAGAGCACCGGCGCCACAGGCGAACAATCCGGAACGGTGGTTCCAGCCCAGCGCGGCAATGAAAATCGGAAGGGGGGCTGCAGAATACAGCACGACGGCCAGCGGCGATCCTGTGATCACCACTGAAAAGAGCAGGGCCGCTACCAGGCCCGCGCCGATGCCGACGATCGGAAGCATGCTTTCGTCCTGCTGTCCCGCTGCTCGAGGCCTTCAAGGCCCGACAGGGTGAGAGGCGTCTCGCCTCAACATACCCGGAGGAGTTTCACCGCCGGGCGACCAAGAGTGATCAGTTCGATGAACCGGCGGCGCTGACGCGCCGCCGGGAAGTCCAAGATCCGCTCAGCGGATGACGTAGGGCAGCAGGCCCAGGAAGCGGGCGCGCTTGATCGCCTGAGCGAGTTCGCGCTGCTTCTTGGCCGAAACGGCCGTGATGCGCGAGGGCACGATCTTGCCGCGCTCGGAGATGTAGCGCGAAAGCAGACGCACATCCTTGTAGTCGATCTTCGGAGCGCCTTCGCCCGAGAAGGGGCAGGACTTGCGGCGGCGGAAGAAGGGGCGGCGTGCGCCAGCTGATGCAGTCGACATGGATCAGGCCTCCGCGCCAGTTGTGGTTTCGGTGCCTTCGTCGTCACGACGCGGGCGGTCGCGGCGCGGGCCGCGGTCACGGTCGAAACGGTCGCCGCCACCAGCGCCGCGATCGAAGCGATCGCCACGCTCGCCGCGATCATCGCGGTCGCGCTTCTGAAGCATGGCCGACTGGCCTTCCTCGAGCTCCTCGACGCGGATGGTCAGGAAGCGCAGGACGTCTTCGTTGATGCGCATCTGGCGCTCCATCTCCAGCACGGCGGCGGAGGGGGCGTCGATGTTCAGCAGCGAGTAGTGAGCCTTGCGGTTCTTGTTGATGCGATACCCGAGCGACTTCACGCCCCAGTACTCGACCTTCGGAACCGAGCCGCCATTCGCCTCGATAATGCCCTTGAACTGTTCGACAAGAGCTTCAACCTGCTGCGCGCTGACATCTTGTCGCGCGAGCAGCACATGCTCGTACAATGCCATGATTGGCCTTCCTTAGTTTCACCCTGCTTCGTTCGGCGCGGAGCCCTCCGAGCCCCTGGATAAGGCCCGACAGGATTTCATCGAAGGCGGAGACACGGGATGGCGGCTCGCAACCACGAGCCTGCGGGATGACCTGCGGACAGAATCCCGCCATCCGTTCAGCCTCCGGCCGAACAAACAGGAGGCGGTCGTTACAGCCTCGCGGCTCCTTACGCAACCAAATTCCGTTTGCAAATTCCGTTTGGCGGCGTTGACGAGTAGGAGAAAAGTAGCATCCCACGCTTGACTTGGCAGCGCCAGCGATGTGACAGCGCCGTCTTGGTAAGCGAAGTGTGAATTTGAGGCTCGACCGAATGACGACAGCATTCATCTTTCCCGGCCAGGGTTCACAGGCCGTCGGCATGGGCAAGACTCTGGTCGAGGCTTTCCCGGTTGCGAAGGCTGTCTTCGACGAGGTCGATGCCGCACTCTCCCAGAAGCTCTCTACCCTGATGTGGGATGGGCCTTCCGAGGAGCTGACGCTGACCGCCAACGCCCAGCCGGCCTTGATGGCTGTCAGCCTGGCAGTCATTCGTGTGCTGGAGGCCGAAGCTGGCCTGTCGCTGCAGCGTGACGCCGCCTTCGTGGCCGGTCATTCGCTTGGCGAGTATTCGGCGCTTGCAGCTGCTGGCACGTTCTCGATCACCGATGCCGCAAGGCTCCTGCGCATTCGTGGCGACGCGATGCAGAAGGCCGTGCCGGCGGGCGAGGGCGCCATGGCGGCCCTGCTCGGCGCCGAACTCGATCTCGCCCGCGCGATCGCTGCAGACGCGGCGCAAGGGCAGGTCTGCCAGGTTGCCAACGATAATGGCGGCGGCCAGGTCGTGCTCTCCGGCGCCAAGGCGGCGATCGATCGGGCTATCGCGCTTTCGGCCGAGCGCGGCGTCAAGCGCGCCATGTTGCTGCCGGTCTCGGCCCCCTTCCATTGCGCCCTGATGCAGCCCGCCGCCGACGCCATGCGCGAGGCATTGGCCGAGGTCTCGATGCAGGCGCCTTGCGTGCCGGTCATGGCGAATGTCGGCGCCGCACCGCTGAGCGATCCCGAGGCAATCCGCGCCTCACTGGTGGCGCAGGTCACGGGGACCGTGCGCTGGCGCGAATGCGTGCTGGCGATGACTGAGGCCGGCGTGACGGACTTCATCGAAGTCGGCAGCGGCAAGGTGCTGGCAGGTCTGGTCAAGCGGATCGCTACCGGCGTCACGCCGATCTCGGTTGGAACCGCCGATGATATCGCGAGCTACAAGACCCGGAACGGGTGAAACGGCAGAACGCCGAACCAAAGGGAGAGACGATGTTTGATCTGACGGGCAAGAAAGCCCTGGTCACCGGCGCGACCGGCGGCCTGGGCGGCGCGATCGCGCGCACCCTCCATGCCCAGGGCGCCAGCGTCGCGCTGTCGGGCACCCGTATCGAGTCGCTGGAGGCTCTCGCGGCCGAACTCGGCGAGCGGGTGGTGATCACCCCTTGCAATCTCGCCGACAAGGAGTCGGTCGAGGCGCTCGTTCCCGCTGCCGAAGAGAAGCTCGGCGGGCTCGATATCCTCGTCAACAATGCCGGCGTCACCCGCGACAACCTTTTCCTTCGTCTGAAGGACGAGGATTGGGACAGCGTCATCGCCATCAATCTGACCGCTGCGTTCAGGCTGTCGCGCGCGGCGGTGAAGAGCATGATGCGCCGGCGCTATGGCCGAATCATCTCTATCGGCTCCGTCGTGGGCACGAGCGGCAATCCCGGCCAGGGGAATTATGCGGCATCAAAAGCCGGCCTGATCGGCATGTCGAAGGCGCTCGCCGCCGAGGTCGCCAGCCGCAACATCACCGTCAATGTCGTCTCGCCGGGCTTCATCGAGTCGCCGATGACACAGGCTCTGAACGACAAGCAGCGCGAAGGCATTCTCTCGGACGTTCCGATGGGACGGCTTGGCGCGGGGGTTGATGTCGCCGCTGCAGTCGCCTATCTCGCCAGCGGCGAAGCCGCTTACGTGACGGGGCAGACCCTTCACGTGAACGGCGGAATGACAATGATTTGAACCATTTGTGAAAGATTCTAAACAGGTTTCGACGGCGCCGCGATGCTCTCGCCAGCCCCGATCCTGTGTGATAACTAGCGCCGTCGCACTGCGGTGCCGGAGCTGGGGGACTTGACGGGAACCCGGTTGTTGCGTTTGTGCAGGCTTCAAGAGTTCCGGCTCGCTGACACCGAAACGGTGAAGCGGGATGCAGGAGTGAAGGTCCATATACGCCTCGCGATCCAGCGATGTGTTTTCAATTTTTAAGGAATAGACCCATGAGCGATGTCGCCGAGCGCGTGAAGAAGATCGTGGTCGAGCATCTCGGCGTCGAGCCTGAGAAGGTTGTCGATGGCGCCAATTTCATCGAGGATTTGGGTGCGGACAGCCTCGACACGGTCGAGCTCGTGATGGCGTTCGAGGAAGAGTTCGGCGTCGAAATCCCCGATGACGCTGCCGAGACGATCGTGACCGTCGGCGACGCCGTCAAGTTCCTGTCGAAGAGCGCCTGACCGGCCCCTTTGGGGTCGCTCGCCGCCGAAAGCGCCATGGTTTCACGCAGTTATCCGATGCGACGTGTCGTCGTGACCGGGCTCGGCATGGTGACCCCACTTGCTTGTGGCGTCGAGCTGACCTGGTCTCGTATTCTTGCCGGCGCCAGTGGCGCCGGCCCCATCACCAGCTTCGATGCCAGCGACCTGCCGGCGCGGATTGCGTGCAGCATTCCGCGTGGCGACGGCTCCGACGGGACCTTCAATCCAGATGACTGGATGGAGCCCAAGGAGCAGCGCAAGGTCGATGATTTCATCGTTTTCGCGATGGCAGCCGCCAAGCAGGCGCTCACCGACGCGAACTGGAAGCCCGAATCCCAGGAGGATCAGGTCGCGACCGGTGTCGCGATCGGTTCCGGCATTGGCGGATTGGGCGGAATTTACGAAGCCTCGATCCTGTTGAAGGAGCGCGGCCCGCGCCGTCTCTCCCCCTTCTTCATCCCGGGGCGCCTGAGCAATCTGGCAGCTGGCTATGTGTCGATCGAGCACGGCCTCAAGGGGCCGAATCACGCCGTCGTCACCGCCTGTTCGACTGGTGCGCATGCGATCGGCGATGCCTCGCGCATGATCGCGCTCGGCGATGCCGAGGTCATGGTCGCCGGCGGCGCCGAATCGGCGATCAACCGGCTCGGCATTGCCGGCTTCTGCGCCTGCCGCGCTCTCTCGACCAATTTCAACGACACGCCCGAAAAGGCCTCGCGTCCCTATGACAAGGATCGCGACGGCTTCGTGATGGGCGAGGGCGCCGGTGTTGTCGTGCTCGAAGAGCTCGACCATGCCCTGGCGCGCGGCGCACGCATCTATGCCGAGGTCGTCGGCTACGGCATGTCGGGCGACGCCTATCACATCACTTCGCCGGCAGAAGATGGCGATGGCGCCTATCGCTGCATGTCGGCGGCGTTGAACCGCGCGGGCGTCACGGCGGGTGATCTCGACTATATCAACGCACATGGCACCTCGACGCAGCTTGGCGATGAGATCGAGCTTCGCGCCGTCGAGCGCCTGCTGGCCAATGCTCCCCGGAAGCCGGCCATGTCCTCGACCAAGTCGGCGACCGGCCATTTGCTGGGAGCAGCAGGTGCGATCGAAGCGATCTTCGCGATTCTCGCGATTCGCGATCAGGTCGCTCCGCCGACGATCAACCTCGACAATCCTTCGGTCGAGACGGATCTCGATCTTGTGCCGCATGTTGCGCGCAAGCGTGAAATCGACCTCGTTTTGTCGAATTCCTTCGGATTTGGTGGCACGAACGCCTCTTTGGTGATGAGGCGCTACGCCAACGGCGCGTGAACCGGGCGGGCAGCGCGCTTTCGCCATAATTTTGGCTAGAGTGCGCAGCGCGTTCGAGGACGCGAATTTGCTTTCACAGGCGCCGTGAATCCGGTTCTATCGGGTTGGCGATGCCCCGTTGCTTCCGGTTCGCTGCCTGTCACGTGGCTGAATCGTTGCGTGTCGTGACCATGCCCCTAGTGCGAGCGCTATATCCGTGAATCAACCGCCACGCGTTGCCCCCAAAAGCCCCAGCGAGGCTCTCAAGCCGGTTGCGCCACCCGCGCCGCCGCCGAAGGCGCGTCGCCGTCGCCGCAGCCCCTTCATCGCCATGCTCAGCGGCCTCTTCACGGCCGCGCTGGTCGTTGCGGGCCTTGCGGGAGCAGGCATCGCGATGGTCAGCAGCCAGAGCAAGGCGCCGGGGCCTCTCAGCGCCGACCGGGTCCTGATCATCCCGAAGGAGAGCGGTCTGACGGAGATCTCCGACCTGCTGCAGCGCGAGGGGCTGATCGAACATCCCTGGGCTTTCCGCGTCTCGGCGCTGATCAGTGGCAGCTGGACCAAGCTCAAGGCGGGCGAATATCTGTTCAAGGCGCGCGTCAGCCAGCAGGAGATTCTCGACATCATCGGCGAGGGCAAGGCTGTCGAGCATTCGATCACCGTGCCTGAAGGCCTGACCAGCGAGCAGATCATTGCTCGCCTGCGCGAGAACGATCTCTTGAGCGGTGACGTCATCCAGGTGCCGCGCGAAGGCTCGATCCTGCCCGACACCTACAAGTTCCAGCGCGGCTCGACCCGCCAGGCCATGGTCGACCGCATGACGCGCGATCAGCGCCGCATCCTCAACGATGTCTGGACGCGCCGCCCGGCCGACCTGCCGATCAAGACGCCGCAGGAACTCGTCATTCTCGCTTCGATCGTCGAGAAGGAGACCGGGCGCGCCGACGAGCGGCCGCGTGTCGCTGGCGTCTTCATCAACCGCCTCAACCGCAAGATGAAGCTCCAGTCCGACCCGACGATCGTTTACGGCATCGTCGGCGGCAAGGGCACGCTGGGTCGCTCGATCATGCGCAACGAGATCACGCAGCCGACGCCCTACAATACCTATGTCATCGACGGCTTGCCGCCCGGACCGATCGCCAATCCAGGCCGTGCGGCGATGGAAGCCGTGGTCAACCATTCGCGCACCAAGGATCTCTACTTCGTCGCCGATGGCAGCGGAGGGCACGCGTTTGCCGAGACGCTCGACCAGCACAACCGCAATGTCGGGCGCTGGCGCCAGATCGAGGCGGTTCGCCGCGAGCCGGGCAAGCCTCCGTCGGAGACTTCCGTCGACAAGGTCGAGCCGCCACCGGCTCCCGATACCCGCACCGAGGCTCCCGGAGCGCAGCCGACCAATGCCGACACCGGAGATGTCGAGACCTATCCTGTCCCCGGCAACCGCCGCGCAGGCGCGTCGCAGACCGGCGGCAATATTCAGGCCGGCGTTGCTGGCTCCCGCGCGCGCGCCTTCGACGCGTCGGAGGGGACCGCGAGGGACCCGTTGCTGAACCGGAGTTTCGACCTCAACTCTCCCAAGCAGGTGCCGGCGCTGAAGCCCTGATCGGCCGGGGCTCCATCCCCATCTTCCTTGGCCGCGCGCTTGCCGCCGGCCGAGCCGGCCACTACGGTCCCGCCGCACTAAAACGGCGGAGCGATAGATTTATGGCCATTGAAAGCATGACGGGTTTTGCCCGTGTGGCGGGCACTGCCGGCATCCATGCCTGGGCCTGGGAAATCCGCAGCGTCAACGGCCGTGGCCTCGATGTGCGCGTCCGCGTTCCCCCCGGTTTCGAGATCCTGGCCGAAGCGGCGCGCAAGCGTCTGACCGGCGCGTTCGCCCGCGGGACGTTGCACGTCAATCTCTCCATCAGCAGCGATGCAAGGCCGCCGCGGCCGCGCATCAACGAGGCGGCGCTGGCGGCTTTGCTCGAAGCCGTGGCGCGCCTGCCCGCCTCGGATTCCATTCGGCCACCGTCCTATGACGGGCTGCTCGGTATCCGAGGGGTCGTAGAACTCGCAGATGAGAGCGATGATACGCTGGCTGCCATCGAGGCGCCGGTTCTGGCTGGGCTGGAGGCTGTGGTGCTTGCCTTGAAGGAGGCGAGGGCCAGCGAGGGGCGAGCACTCGAGGCTCTCGTCACCGGTCAGCTGGAGAGCATCACCAGGCTGACGAGCGAGGCCGAGCTGCATCCGGCGCGCGGTGTCGATGCGATCCGCGAACGGATCGCGGCACAGGTCAAGACCCTGCTGGAAGCGAGCCAGACTCTGGATCCCCAGCGATTGCATCAGGAGGCGGCGCTGCTGGCCGTCCGGGCGGATATCCGCGAGGAGATCGACCGCTTGCACGCCCATGTCGCTGCCCTGCGCGTCCTGCTCGGACAGGGCGGGCCGATCGGTCGCAAGCTCGACTTCCTGTCGCAGGAATTCGGCCGCGAGGCTTCGACGCTCTGCGCCAAGGCGGGCGATGCTGGCCTGTCGCGCATCGGCCTCGATCTGCGCACGGTGGTCGATCAGATGCGCGAACAAGTCCAGAATGTGGAGTGAGGGCTGATGGCCGAATCTATGCGCCCGGCCCGACGCGGCCTGATCATGATCATGTCCTCGCCCTCCGGCGCGGGCAAATCCACCCTGACGCGCACCCTGTCCAAATCGGCAGCCGAGACCAATCTCGACCTGTCGATTTCCGTGACGACGCGCCCGAAGCGCCCCTCCGAGATCGAGGGCGTTCATTATCACTTTATCGATCGCGCCAGCTTCGACGAACTACGCGAGCGCGACGAACTGCTCGAATGGGCTGAGGTGCACGGCAATGGCTACGGCACGCCGCGCAAGCCCGTCGAGGCCTCGCTGAAGGCCGGCCGCGATGTGCTGTTCGACATCGACTGGCAGGGCACGCAGCAGATTCTCGAGCGGGCGCGCGAGGATGTCGTGACGATCTTTATCCTGCCGCCGTCGATGGCCGAGCTGCGCTCCCGATTGGTCCGGCGCGCCGAGGATGCGCCCGACATTATCGCCAAGCGGCTCGCCAATGCCCGTGACGAGATCGCGCGCTGGGAAGTCTACGACTATGTCATCGTCAACGACGATCTCGAACGCGCTTATGAGGCCGTGCGGTCGATCCTCGCGGCGGAGCGGCTGAAGCGCAGCCGTGCGGTCGGATTGGGCGATTTCGTCGAGCGCCTGCTGAACGAAACCTTGCCCTGAGCGGGACCGCGCGGCTCGTCAGAGACGGGCAGCCAGCGCGTTGGCAAGGCGCACGAAGCCGGAGACCGGCACCTCCTCGGCGCGCGCTGTCGGAGATACTCCCGCTTCCTCGATGAGGGGCATCGGGTCGGCCAGCACAGCCTTGAGGCTCTGGCGCAGCATCTTGCGGCGCTGGCCGAAGGCTGCGAGCGTAACGCGCTCCAGCAGCCGCTGCTGGCAAGGCTCGGGCTCTTCGCGCGGCACCAGATGCACGATGGACGACGTGATCTTCGGCTGCGGCACGAAGGCGGTGCGCGGCACGTCGAACAGGATTTTGGCCTCGCAGCGCCAGCCGGCGAGCACCGCCAGCCGTCCGTAATCGGCCCGCTGCTCGGGCGTCGCGACGATCCGCTCGGCCACCTCGCGCTGGAACATCAGGGTCAATGACGTCCACCAGGCCGGCCAGGGCTCGAGGCTGAGCCAGCCGACGAGCAGCGGCGTTCCGATATTATAGGGCAGGTTGGCGACGATCCGCGCGCGGCCGCCTGCCAGATACGGCGAAAGGTCGACCGCCAGAGCGTCGCCGTCGATCACTTCGAGCCGTCCCGGATAATGCGCCGCGATCTCGGCTAGGGCAGGCAGGCAACGCCGGTCGCGTTCGATTGCGATGACACGGGCTGCCCCATTGGCGAGCAGCGCGCGCGTCAGCCCACCGGGGCCGGGGCCGATCTCGACGACCGTCCCGCCTTCGAGCGGGCCGGCAGAACGCGCAATGCGGCCCGTGAGATTGAGGTCGAACAGGAAGTTCTGGCCGAGCGCCTTCTGGGCCATCAAGCCATGGCGCTCGACGACCTCGCGCAAGGGCGGCAGGCTATCGATCTGGCTCATGAGGCTGGGTTCGTCTGCTGGGCGGCAACCATGCGTGCGGCAAGCCGCAGGGCGGCGCACAGGCTGTCTGGCCGTGCAATGCCCTTGCCTGCGATGTCGAAGGCGGTGCCGTGATCGGGGGATGTGCGGATGAAGGGCAGGCCGAGCGTGACATTGACGCCTTCGTCGAAGGCGATCGTCTTGATCGGGATCAGCGCCTGATCGTGATACATCGCAAGCGCAGCATCATAACCGGCGCGTGCGCGCGCATGAAACATCGTGTCCGCCGGATAGGGGCCACTCGCATCGATGCCGAGTGCGCGCAGCTGGCTCACCGCAGGCGCGATCACCGCCTGATCCTCATCGCCCATGGCGCCGTTCTCCCCGGCATGCGGGTTCAGGCCGCTGAGAGCTAGACGCGGCGCGTCGATTCCGAACTGATGCTTGAGTGCTGCGGCAACGATCCGCCCGGTCTCGACGATCAGCTCCGTCGTCAGCAGCGCCGGCACCGCGCGCAACGGCACGTGGATGGTGACCGGCACGACCGCGAGATCCTCGCACCACAGCATCATGACCGGATGGGGCGGTTTGCCATCATCGCCAGCGAGATGGGCGAGATATTCCGTGTGGCCCGGGTGAGAGAAGCCGGCCTTGTACAGCACCACCTTCGAGATCGGGTTCGTGACGAGGGCGCTCGCCTTGCCCTCGCGGACGGCCGTCACAGCCCGCGCGATCGAGGCGATCGTGCCGTCCGCACTCGCACTGTCCGGTCTCCCCGCCTCGACTGCTGCGATGTGTCCCAAGGGGATCACCGGCAGGGAGGTGGGGAAGAGCTCCGCGACCTGATTCCAGTCACAAGCCTGCAAGGGCACGTCGAGACCCAGCCGCCGAGCCAGCCGCGCCAGATGATCGATATCGGCGATGCAGGCGAAGGCGGGAAGCGACAATGCCTCCCGGCGCTGCCATGCGACCAATGTCAGTTCGGGCCCGACACCGGCGGGATCGCCCTGCGTCAGAGCCAGCGGCGCTATCGACACATCGGTCTCCGCGAATCTCGCAAGGCTCCGCGAATCATGGCCGCTCCTGAGATCGCAGCAGCGTCAGCCCGGCTCAACGGGTGGAAGAGGAGCTGACGCCGTCGCCCACCGACGAACTGTCGAGGTTCTGCGAGTAGCTGATCTCACCCAGGGTGCGCAGTTCGAGACGGAACATCACGGTGCGCGAGTCTTTGGTCGCGCCGGACTGCCGATCCGCGTAGCTCTGCGAATAGCTGACATCGAAGACCGTGCATTCGTCCGTATAATTGATTCCGAACGATGTGGACGCGGTCTGGAACGGGCCCGTATTCGGGTAGGCCGGGGCAACTCCGCCGTTCGTCAGAAAGGACGCATAGGCTGTCCGGAAATTCTCGCGGTCCAGCTTGTACTTGTCCAGGTCGAACAACACGCCGGCGCGTAGCCGCCAGTTCTGCGCAACCAGGACGGAGCCGTTCAGCGACAGGCCTTCCCGGCGCCTGACGATACCAAGCTCCGGCTGCGGCTCATAACGTCCGTAGCCGACTGACGTCGATATCACGCTGTTGGAATAGGTGGCTGCGGCGTCGATGCGCTGCATCTCGTATGTCGTCTGGTTGAGGCGCGTGGCGCCGGTCAGGAAGAAGCCCTTGGCGGGCGAGATCTGGGCGCGCGCGACAATGTCGGACGTATCCGTATCGAGACCGGAATTGAGGCCGGTATTGACGAGGTCTCCGGCGGAGAAGGAGTTGCGGCCGCCGAGCTGGTAGGACTGGCCGAGCAGCAGGTTTGCAAAAGCGTCCTTGCCGAACCGGCCGGTATAGAGCGCGCCGACATTGGCCCGCGAGCCACCTTCGACGCGATCATAGCCGGAGAACTTGCTGCTCCATTCGAACAGGTTGTTCGCGTCGAAGACGAGGCTTTGGGCATCCTCATTCGCGATACGCAGGCTGTTCGTCTCGTTGGGCCGCGCCACGATCTGCGCCACCGGCTCGATTATATGCGTCCCCCAGGACGTCTTGGCGACGAAGGGATAGCGATACATCAGGCCGATCGCCGGCATAGCCCGCCCGAACACCTCGTCGGACGTGTCCGCGATCGTCGCGACATTCGCGTTGAAGTACTTCGTCGTGTTCGGATTGATCGAGAAGATGTCGGCACGCAGCGAGGCGTAAGGCGTCCACACCTGCCCCAACGGGTCGATGAAGTTGCGCCGCCAGGACACCTCGGCCGTCGCCCGCGCGACATTGCCGGCGAGGCCGCGCACGAGGCAGGTGCTCTTCTGATAGACTGCGCAACCATCATACAGCGAATAGCTCGGCGTCGTGATCAGATAGGTCTGCTGCTTCGGCAGTTCCGAGAAGGCCGCCGCGTCACGCGACAGATTGGTGATGTTGACGTTGAACGACAACTCGCCGCCGAGGAAGGACGGCTTGTGAAGGCGCTTGTTGTAGTCGAGCACCGGCAAGACCACCGGCTGCTGCTTCTGCCAGTCCGACGAGGTCAGCGGCTGGAAATAATAACCACGCATGTCGAACCAGGCGGTCGAACTCTGTCCGTTCAGATAGGCGGTCGAGATCGATTCCTGGAGATAGGTGGTCGAGCTGATGCTCTCGTTCCTGATACGGTAGTTCTTGTAGAACCACCGGTCGGTCGACATCGCCGCGCTCCACCCGAAGGTCCAGCGCGGATTGATGAAGAATCGGCCGTTCGTCTCGATTGAGCCGCGGAAGTCCTTGTCGCGCGGACCCAGCGGGCTCGCCAGGAAAGCTTCGGGTTCCTGCTGGAAGATTCCGGAACCGCGGATGGAGTATGAGCCGTTGACCAGGCGATGACGCCATTCCGCCTGCCCGAGCAGGCCCTGCCGCGTCAGATAGGTCGGCGTGACCGTGACATCGTAATTCGGCGCCAGGTTAAGGAAATACGGCAGGCCGACGCCATAGCCGAGCGGCCCGGTGTTCAGGAATTTCGGCGCCAGGAAGCCGGATTTGCGCTTAACCGTCGAATCCGGCCCCGACATATAAGGGATATAGGCCATCGGAACGCCCAGGAATTCGATCCGGGCGTCCTCGTAATAGATCGTCTGCTCGGCCTTCTTGTGGATGATCCGCGCTGAGCGGACCTGCCAGAGCGGCGGCCTCTCGGGATTGTCCTTGCAGGGCTCGCAGGCGGTGTAGATGCCCTTTTCGAAGACGAAGGTCTCGCCGTCGGTCCGTTCGGCGCGCGGCGCCGAGAATCGGGTCTTGTCCGGATTCACGACGCGCAGCGAATCGATGAAGCCGTCACGGAAATCGTCGGTCAGGTTGAAGCGGTCGCCGGTGATGACGGTGCCGTTCGCTTCGGTGATGCGGGCGTTTCCGGTCGCGACGACGCGCTTGCCGGCCTGGTCATAGACGACGCGGTCGGCCTCGATCGTGCGGCCCTGATAGAGAATCTGGACGTCGCCGACGGCCGCGACGGTTTTCTTGTCGTTGTCATAGACGAGTTCGCGCGCGTCCACGACCATCCGATCCTGCTTCGCAGGCGGAGTCTGTGCCGAGGCGGTTCCGGCCGCGACCAGAATGTAGGCGAGGCTAGAGGCGAGGGCGGTCGCCGCAGCAAAGCGTGCCATGCGTCTCACGCCCAAAACCATACGCTCAACCCTAAATTAACCATAGGCACAGTACGATCACCCGTCTTCCTGATGAAGGAGTGCAAGGGCGCCGAGCATCGTCCCCAAGGTCGCCGGCAACCACGCCGCGACCACCGGATTGACGATTCCCGACGACCCGAGTTCCTCCGACAGTTGCGTCGCAACATAGAGCACGAAGCCCGCCGCCACACCACCTACCACCAGTCTGGTCACACCACCAAACCTGAAAAATCTTAAGGAAACGGATGCGGCCACCAGCACCATCGCGATGAGCAGCAATGGTCGCGCCATGAGCGATTGATAGCGCAGCTCATAGCGCGTGGTGTCGAGCCCGGCCCGTTGCGTGCGTTCGATGACGGTCGGCATCGACCAGAAGCCGACAGCATCCGGTGGGGTAAAACTCTGCCTCACCTGATCGGGCTCCAATGTCGTGGCCAGCACATAGCTCTTGTAATTCTGTGGCTCTTCCGTGGCGGAGACGACGCGCGCATCCGTCAATTCCCAATAGCCGGGACGGAGCACGGCCTGCCTGGCGTCGATCCGCTCGCTGAAGCCGCCGCCCGGCGAGAAGTTGAAGATCGCGACCTGCGACAGACCGTCGCCATCAGGCAGCGCGCCGGCCGCCCGGATGATGGCCTGGCCATCGACGCTGCGCTGTCGAAGCCAGATTTCCGGCGCACTGGCCGTCGACTGGCCCGCACGGACGAACAGCTTCATCTCGAGCGCCGATGCCCGCCGCTTCATTTCGGCTGCCGCAGGATTATAGATCAGGATCGAAACCAGCCCCAGCACGCCGGCCACGACAACGGCGGGCTGCAGGAACTGCCAGGCGGAAACGCCAACAGCCCGGGCGACGACAAGTTCGAGCTTTCGGCTCAATGTCAGCAGCGCGAACATGCCGCCGAACAGGGCAGCGAACGGGAAGATCTGCTCGGCCACGCTTGGCGCCCTGAAGAGCGCGAGTTGCACGATCAGCGGCGTCGTGGCGACCGGCGAATCGCCGGCGCGGCGCATCAGTTCGACGAAATCCAGCGTCCCGATCAGGAAGAAGAACGTGCTGAACACGCCGATGATAGCCCGCGCGAAGCGCTTGGTCAGATAGCGACCAAAAGTCGATGTGAGCAGCATCAGGCGCGCCTGAGTTTCGCGGCCAGCGCGGTGAAGGGCAGCAGCAATGGCGCGGTCATGCGCCCCAGCACCGGTCGGAGGCGTTCTGCGAACAGAATGACGAATGTCGCAAGCACGATGGCCACCACGGGCAGGATGTACAGGAGCATGGCGGCAAAGCTCGAGCGGACGCTCGCCGTCCAGGCGGCATAAGCGGCAATGCGTGTCGCCCCGACGATAAGGATCGCCGCCTGGATTGCGACGGCCCGCCCCTGGCGCGTCGTGCGCGCTTCGCCGATTGCGGCGAAGGCGATCAGCATGAACGCGATCGGATAAAGCGGGGCCGAGAGGCGATTATGCAGCTCCGCTCGAAAACGGCCTTCCTGGAATTTGTAGTAGGGCTCGTTGGTATCCTGGTTGAGCAATTGCCAGGTCGAGCGCTCGCGCGGTTTGTAGACGACCCTGTCGCCATCGCCTTCGCCGGCGCCGCCAGTGGCGTCGCCCGAGAGAGCCGACAGATTGAGCGCATAGCGCTCGAAGGAGATGATGGAGGTCGTATCCGTGTGCTTGGTCTCGCGCTGGATCGTGCCCTTTTCCAGCATCAGGAAGCTGCTGCCGTCGACATCGACCGTGCGGCCACGCTCTGCGATATAGATCGATGGCTGGTTCGGATCGCGCCGATCCTGCATGAAAATGCCGACCAGCGCGTCGCCGGACTTCTCCCGATAATGGAAGGTCACGCCGGAATCGAGCGAGGCGAACTGGCCTTCCTTGACGACATTGGCGACGAAATCGGCGCGGATGAGCGTGATCAGGTCGCGCAGCATCCGAAACCCCGCGGGCATGACCGACAGCGTCATCCAGCACACCAGCAGCGAGGTCGCGATCGTCAGCACGAGGAAGGGGCGGGCGATGCGGTGCGGCGCTACGCCCGCGGCATTCATCACGATCAGCTCGGAATCGCTGTTGAGCCGGTTCAGCGTGTAGAGCGTCGCCATGAACAGCGCGACAGGCGCGATGCCGCCGATCAGGGCCGGCAGCGAAAGCAGCGTCACCGTGAAGAAGATCAGGATCGTCTGACCCTTGCCGGTGATCAGGTCGACCTCGCGAAGCGCCTGCGTCACCCAGATCACGCTCGTCAGCCCGACGAGCAGGACGATGGCCGCGACCGTGGCGATCTTCAGGATGTAGCGGTCGAGGCGCTGAAGGATCACGCTTGGGCTTCCGATTGGGCAGGGAGACGGATGCTCCCTGTGGGTGGTTCGACGAACACACCCTATGGTATAGGCGCAATGATGGCGCAAACAGGAATTGCTTGCGGCAAACCAGTTCGTCCTTCCCCCAAGCCTTTTTCGCAACATTGTGAGCGGATCATGTCGCAGCGCCTGAAGCTCGAGATCAAAGCCCTGAACGCGATTGCCGGTCAGGATCTCGTGATCCTCGTCTCGGATGCGGTGACCCCGCCGCGAGCGGCCGAGGAGTGGCTGGGCGAGGGTGCCCATGGCCTGCTGGCGCGGGCCGCTGCAGCCGAGCGCTTCAAGGGCAAGGCGCTTTCCACCCTGACGCTGCTTGCTCCCGATGGCGCAGGCTATGAGCGGCTGATCGTGGTCGGGACCGGGCCGGAAGCCGAGCGCGGAAAGCTCGATTTCGCCAAGCTCGGCGGCGCTATCGCCGGCCGTCTCGGCCATGGCCGCAGCGCCGATGTGATTCTCAGCCTGCCGGACGCAGAATTGAGCGGCGACCAGGCGGCCGAACTGGCATTGGGCATGCGGCTGCGAACCTATGCGTTCGATCAGTACAAGACCAAGAGCAAGGAGGCCGACGAGGCCGAGCCGATCACCGTGACATTGCGTGCGGCCGATCCCGCGCCAACCAAGAAGGCGCTGAAGGCGCGCGACGCGATTGCTGCCGGCGTCAATCTGGCGCGCGATCTCGTCAACGAGCCGCCCAATGTCCTGTTTCCCGAGGAGTTCGCCGACCGTGCCGCGAAGCTCGAGAAGCTCGGTGTCGAGATCGAGATCCTCGACGAGAAGCAACTTCGCAAGATCGGGATGCGCGCTCTGCTCGCCGTGGGGCAGGGCTCGCGCCGCGAGAGCCGCGTCGTCGTCATGCGCTGGAACGGCGCCAAGAGCGGCACCCAGCCCGTAGCATTCGTCGGCAAGGGCGTGACCTTCGATACCGGCGGCGTCTCGCTCAAGCCCGGCGCCGGGATGGAGGACATGAAGGGCGACATGGCGGGCGCTGCCTGCGTGACCGGCCTGATGCACGCGCTTGCCGCCCGCAAGGCCAAGGTCAACGCGATCGGCGTGATCGGCCTTGTCGAGAACATGCCTGACGGCAATGCCCAGCGGCCCGGCGATATCGTGACCTCGCTGTCGGGCCAGACCATCGAAATCATCAACACCGACGCGGAAGGCCGCCTCGTTCTGGCCGACGTGCTCTGGTACACGCAGGAGCAGTACCAGCCGCGCTTCATGATCAACCTCGCGACCCTGACCGGTGCGATCCTGGTTGCTCTTGCCCAGGAGCACGCCGGGCTGTTCTCAAACAGCGACGAATTGGCCGAGAGGCTCGCGGTCGCCGGCAAGGAGACGGGCGAGACGGTCTGGCGCATGCCGCTCGGCAAGGCCTACGACAAGATGATCGACTCGAAATTCGCCGACATGAAGAACGCGGCGGGCCGTCACGGCGGCTCGATCACCGCCGCCCAGTTCCTTCAGCGCCATGTCAACGACATCCCATGGGTGCATCTCGACATCGCCGGGACCGGCATGAGCTCGCCGAATTCTGAGACCAACCGTTCCTGGGGCTCGGGCTGGGGCGTGCGTCTGCTCGACCGGCTGGTGTCGGACCATTACGAGAGCTGATTCGATTTCACAGCTTGCTTTGACAAAGCGTTGAGGGGAAAGGATTTCGATGGCTGAAATCCTGTTCTTCCATCTCCAGTCCCGGCCGCTCGAGCAGGTCTTGCCGACCATTCTCGACCGGGCGCTGGCGCGCGGCCAGAACGTCGTTGTCGAAGTCTCCAGCCAGGAGCGGCTGAGCGCGCTCGACGACCATCTCTGGGCCTATTCCGACGAGAGCTTCCTGCCTCATGTCACGGCCATGGAAGCGGATGCGGCGCAAAACCCCATCGTGCTGACGACGCAGGGCCACAACCCCAATGCCGCCCAGGTCAGGATCTGCGCCGAGGGCGTCCGTATTCCCGACTCAATGCAGGATTACGAGCGCGTGGTACTGATATTCGATGGTGACGATCCCGACGCGCTGACAGCTGCGCGCGAGGATTGGAAGAAGGCCAGGGCCTCGGGCCTTGCCGCCAGCTACTGGCAGCAGGACGAAACCGGCCGCTGGGAGAAAAAAGCGTGAACCTGCCGATTCTGTTCGCCTGTGCCGTTGTCCTCGGGGGTTGCTCCGTCGACATGGGCGGTTTCGCCTTCACATCCGATGACAAGGGCTCGCGCACAAGCAGCGTGACCGCCAGCGTCTCGACGCAGGAGGCGCGCCTGCTGCCCGATGGCGAATGCAGTGCGGATGTTTCGCTCGACCCTTCGACACGCCCACTGCCCAAGGAGATCGCGCCGGGCATCACCGAATGCGAGCTCGTCAAGCTCAAGGGCACGCGGCCGACCGACGTGCTGGTCGGCGAGAGCGGCAAGGGCCAGCGCGAAACGCAGGTGCTCTATGCCGAGCCAGGCGGTCGCGAGATCTACATGTTCATCGACAACCGCCTGGACCGGATTCTGAAGCCCGGGCAGGGCTAGGGCCTGCCGTTCTTGAACGGAACAGCGCCGTCATTCCGGGGCAGGCCACAGGCCTGAGCCCGGAATCCAGAACCGCTGAGGCTTTCCAAAGAGCGCTCCGACAGTGTAGCCCCGGTGACGAAACGCATCGGTTCTGGGCTCTTCGCTCCGCGAAGCCCCGGAATGACGGCGGGTTTCCGTCCCAAGGCAGCAGCCATTTGCTGCCTCAGGCGTTCTCGAGCTCCTCGCTCAGGCCCAGCCATTCTTCCTCGGCGGCCGCAAGCGCCTCGGCCAGATCCGCGCGCTGGCGCGACAGGAGGCGGGCCTTCTCGGGATCGCGGGCGAAGGCCGAGCCGTTGCCGAGCACGCCGTCGACCTTTTCGATCAGCCCGGTCAGCTTGGCGATCTTCGCCTCGGCGAGATTGAGCTTCTGGCGCAACGGGCCCTGTGCGACGCGCTTGACCGCCGCGCCCTTGCGCTCGTCTGCCTTGCCATTGCCCGACGAGGCTGCATCGGTCGTGGACTTCTCGCGCTTGGCCGCCTTGGCGGTGCCGAGCACGAAGCTGCGATAGTCCTCCATGTCGCCGTCGAAATTCTTCACTGTGCCGTCGCCCACCAGCCAGAGCCGGTCGGCGCAGGATTCGATCAGGAAGCGGTCGTGGCTGACGAGGATGACGGCGCCGGGATAGTCGTTGATCGCATTGACCAATGCCGTGCGGCTGTCGATGTCGAGATGGTTCGTCGGCTCGTCGAGGATCAGCAGATGCGGGCCGCCGAACGCCGCCAGGCCCAGCATCAATCGCGCCTTCTCGCCGCCCGAGAGGTTCTTAACCGGCGTCTCGGCCTTTTGCGCGGGAAAGCCGATCTGCGCTGCCTTGGCGCGGACCTTGGCCTCGGGCGCGTCGGGCATCAGGTCGCGCAGATGCGCAACCGGCGTATCCTCCATGCGTAGTTCGTCGAGCTGATGCTGGGCGAAATAGGCCGTTTCCAGTTTCGACGAGCGGCGCATCTCGCCGGTGAGGGGCGGCAGACGCCCACCGATCAATTTGCAGAAGGTGGACTTGCCGTTGCCGTTGGAGCCGAGGAGCGCGATGCGGTCGTCGGGCAGAAGCGTCAGATTGAGCTTCGACAGCACGGTGCGGTCGCCATAACCCGCGCTGGCATTGTTCAGAACGATCATCGGTGGCGACAGCGGGCGCTCGGGGCCCGGCAGGCTGAAGGGCTGCACGTCGCGGTCGACGATAGTTGCGATCGACTCCATCTTCTCCAGCCGCTTGACGCGCGACTGCGCCTGACGCGCCTTCGAGGCCTTGGCCTTGAAGCGGTCGACGAAGGCCTGGAGATGCTTGCGCTCGGCGTCCTGCTTTTCGCGCGCCTTCGAGAGCTGCATCTGCTTTTCGGCGCGCTGCTTGGCGAAGGAGGTATAGCCGCCGCGATAGATCGTCAGCTTGCCCTGGTCGAGATGCAGGATGTGGTCGACGCAGGTGTCGAGCAGTTCGCGATCATGGCTGACGACCAGAACGGTGTGCGGATAGCGCTCGAGATAGTCGTAGAGCCAGAGCGTGCCTTCGAGATCGAGATAGTTGGTCGGTTCGTCGAGCAGGAGCAGGTCGGGCTCGGAGAACAGCACAGCTGCGAGCGCGACGCGCATGCGCCAGCCGCCCGAGAAGTCGGAGCAGGGCCGCTGCTGGGCCTCCTCATTGAAGCCGAGCCCATGCAGCACGGTCGCGGCGCGGGCCGGAGCGGAATGGGCATTGATGTCCGCGAGCCGGGTTTCGATTTCGGCGATGCGGTGCGGGTCCTTGGCCGTCTCGGATTCAGCCATCAGCGCGGCGCGCTCGGTGTCGGCTGCCAGCACGACTTCGATCAGCGTTTCGGGGCCGCCCGGCGCTTCCTGCGCCACGCCGCCGATGCGCCGGCCCTTGGGTAGGCTGACGCTGCCGCCTTCCGGCGAGAGATCGCCGGTGATGATGCGGAACAGCGTGGTTTTCCCAGTGCCGTTGCGGCCGACGAGCCCGACACGCGAGCCATCGGGCAGGGAGGCGCTGGCATGGTCGAGGAGCAACCGTTCGCCGAGACGGTAGGTGATGTCGTTCAAGGTAAGCATGGCGGGGGTTTAGGCGTGAAGCGGGCCCCAATGCAATCGAGAAACCGTCCACGGCAGGCCAGCCATGTTTTCGCCACGCTGCCGCCTTCAGGCAGCCGGCTCATCGCTTCACGCAAAGGAAGCGGAGGTTTCCGCGATTCGCAGAGGCAAACCATGCAGGTCGATCCGCGTTACATCAGTCCTCGCCGGATATCCGTTGCGGCGTCATTGCTCGTCTTCCTGTCGGTCATCGTTGGCAGCGCCGCCGCGCTTGCAGCTTTGATGCCTCTGGTTTGACCGGTCTCTTCAACGAAATTTAACCAAACACGCCTCACTCTTCGGAACTTGCCGCTTCCGGAGACGCGTAGCTTGTTCAGCCTTAGGGTAAGGCTACCCGCCGCCATGCTCGCTCTGGCCTGCCTCGCGGCCCTCGCGGTCGGTTGGTCGGCCTATCACGCAGTGTCGGTCTGGGCGCGCGATGCCGTCCATGAACGCCTGAATCTGCTGGCTGAGAGCCACGCCAAGGCCATCGAGCGCCGCTGGGATCGGCTGCGTTCGGAGCTGTCCGTCCAGGCGCGCAGCGCCTATGCCGTCAGTTCGCTCGACGAAATCGGCAAATGGATGGAGCTCGGTCCCCACGATCTGAAAGCTGTGACGTCGTATTACCGTGGCGACGCCTCGCTCGATCAGGACGCGCGCATGACCAGGACAGGCGCCGGGCATCCGCACGGCTATTCCTGGCGCCATCTCCCGATCCACCAGACCTATCTCGCCGCGCTGAAGCAGTTCGACTATGCCGATATCTTCCTGATCTCGCACAAGGGGCGCGTCGTCTACAGCGTGACCAAGGGCCCGGAATTCGGCAGGCTCCTGAGCGAGGCCGATCTGGCCGATACCAATTTGGCCAAAGTCGTGGCCGCGGCAGCCACTGCGCCTGCGGGTGAGCAGGTTGCTCTTGATTTCACGCCCTATGATCTGGCCGGTGGTGAGCCCCGAGCCTTTCTGGCGCAGCAGTTCAGGAGCGTGGAAGACGATTCCGACGCACAGATGGGCACGCTCGTCATCGCGATCAGCACGTCCTTCATCGACAATGTCCTGGCGACGATTTCCGGGGCCTCGCGCGACATCAGCACTTATGTCGTCGGCAATGACGGCTTCATGCGGTCGGATCCCGCTGCCCGCCGGCTGGCTTCGGCCCCCCGCGAAACGCTGGATCAGCGCCGCCTCGTGGCGGCCGGCGGAAACATGCTGCAATTGACCAGCCGGGACGACGCTCCCCTGGTCGCCGCCGGCCGCGAGGTGCGGATCGGCAATGCAACATGGCTGCTGTGGCTGACGGAGCCGGAGGAGGCCGCCTTCGCCGTCGTCAAGAAGATCGACCGGGCGATCTTCGTCGCCGGCCTGAGCGTGCTCGGGCCGCTGCTGCTGGTTGCGCTTGTGCTCGGTCTCTCGGTGGCGCGGCCGATCGGCGGCCTTGCCGTGGCGCTGGCCGGCGTTGCCGCGGGCCGGACGAATATGCGTATCCCAGGCGCGGATCGTCGCGACGAGATCGGCGCGATCGCCAGAGCGGTGCAACGCATTCGCGAGAATCTGCTTGAGGACGAGGAGGCGCGACGGCGCGAACGAGAGGAGAGCGACAGGGAAGGCCAGCTTCAGCGGGCCACCTTGCTCTCCGACCTCGCCAGCGACCTGGAGCGCTCGATCCTGGGCGTGACGGGCGCTGTCTCGGCTGCGGCCGAAGAGCTCAGTGTGACCGCCAACGAACTCTCCAGCGGCGCAAGGCAGACGCAGGCCAGCGCCGGCACCGTGCATGATTCGACCTCGCGCGCGATTGCCAGCATCCGCTCTATCGAAGGCGCGGCGCAGGAATTGCGGCATGCTATCGATCGCCTCGACAGCGACGTGCAGTCTTCGGATCGTTCCGCGCGCTCGGCCAAGGACTATGCCGACGAAATGGGGACGGTGGTCGATTCGCTTGCGACCGGAGCTGCGCGCGTGTCGGACGTGATCGGCCTGATCTCGGAAATCGCGGCGCAGACCAATCTTCTCGCACTCAACGCCACCATCGAGGCTGCCCGCGCCGGTGAGGCCGGCCGCGGCTTCGCCGTCGTCGCCCTGGAGGTGAAAGGGCTGTCGGGTCAGACTGCGCGCGCCATCGACGACATTTCGCGCCAGATCGCGACGATGAACCAGGCGACGTCGGCAACCGTCGAGGCCATCGCCGGTATCCGTGACATGATCGGCGGCTTGAGCGACGCGGTGCGCCGAACGGCCGAGACGATGCGGCATCAGCATGGCGTGACCCATGCCATCGTAGCCGATGTCGGCGCCGCGACCGGCGAGTTCAGCCGTATCGGCGAGGCGACGAGCCTGGTCTCCTCGGCTTCGCAGCAGACCTCGGAGGCGGCTGCGGCGGTGTCGCGTGCGTCGAGCGAGCTGACGGGCCTGGCTCAATCGCTGAAGTCGCGCGTCGACCAGTTCATCGCCCAGGTGAGGGCGGCCTGATCCGGCGCCTTGTCGATTGACTGCGTCGGCCTTGTCGGAAGCAAGGCCAGCGGCTAACCCTGTCTCATGACACGCACCGCCTTCTATGCCGGGTCGTTCGACCCCGTCACCAACGGCCATGTCGACGTAATTTCGGGCTCCTGCCGGCTTTGCGACCGGCTTGTGCTCGCCATCGGCGTCCACCCCGGCAAGACGCCGATCTTTTCGGCGGAAGAGCGGGCCGCGTTGCTGCGCGAGGTCGCCCTGCCGATTGCAAGCGCAGCCGGCGTCTCGCTTGAAGTCGTGACCTTCGACCACCTGACTGTGCGCGCGGCGCGCGATGCCGGCGCGACGTTGATGATCAGGGGCCTGCGCGATGCGACGGATTTCGACTACGAGATGCAGCTCTCGGGCATGAACGAGGCGATGGCTCCCGATCTGCAGACTGTCTTCCTGCCGGCCTCGGCCGACGTGCGCCATATCACCGCGACGCTCGTCCGGCAGATCACCAGCATGGGCGGCGATGTCTCGCCCTTCGTGCCGCCTGCCGTGCTGGCCGCGCTCAGGACGAAATTCGCGGCGCGCTGACCTCCAGCACACAACTGCGCCATCTTTGTTCGTGCTTGTGGATTTTGGTTTGCATTTTGCAAACAGCGATGGTGTCTCTGGGATGAAGTGACTCGGTGCGCCATTCGCTGCGTATCGCCCCCCAAAGAGTTCTCCAATGCGCCTCTCCCGTTATTTCCTGCCCATCCTGCGTGATACGCCCAAGGAGGCCGAGATCGTCTCGCACCGCCTGATGCTGCGCGCGGGCATGATCCGCCAGCAATCGGCCGGCATCTATTCGTGGTTGCCGCTGGGCCTGCGGGTGCTGAACAAGATCAATGCGGTGGTGCGCGAGGAGCAGAACCGTTCGGGCGCCATCGAGATCCTGATGCCGACGATCCAGTCGGCCGATCTCTGGCGCGAGAGCGGGCGTTACGATGCCTATGGCAAGGAAATGCTGCGCATCAAGGACCGGCACGAGCGCGACATGCTCTTCGGCCCGACCAACGAGGAGATGGTCACCGACATCTTCCGTTCCTACGTCAAGTCCTACAAAGACTTGCCGCTGAATCTCTACCACATCCAGTGGAAGTTCCGCGATGAGGTCAGGCCGCGTTTCGGCGTGATGCGCGGGCGCGAATTCCTGATGAAGGACGCCTATTCCTTCGATATCGACAAGGACGCGGCGCGGCACGCCTATAACCGCATGTTCACGGCCTATCTGCGCACCTTCGCGCGGCTCGGCCTGAAGGCGATCCCGATGCGCGCCGATACCGGCCCGATCGGCGGCGATCTCAGCCATGAATTCATCGTGCTGGCCTCGACCGGCGAGAGCCAGGTGTTCTGCCACAAGGACTATCTCGACTTCGAGACGCCTGCGATCGACACCGATTTCGACAGCGTGGAGGGCCTGCAGGGCATCGTCGACAAATGGACGAGCCTCTACGCCGCGACCGAGGAGATGCATGAGGCTCCGGCTTTTGAAGCGCTTCCCGCCGAGAGCCAGCTCTCGGCGCGCGGCATCGAGGTCGGTCATATCTTCTATTTCGGCACGAAATATTCCGAACCGATGGGCGCGACCGTGGCCGGGCCCGACGGTACGCCCGCGCCGGTTCACATGGGCTCCTACGGCATCGGCCCGAGTCGGCTTGTCGCCGCGCTGATCGAGGCCGGCCATGATGACGGCGGCATCATCTGGCCCGACGAGATCGCGCCCTTCGACATCGCGGTGCTGAACCTGAAGGTCGGCGATGCCGCGACCGACGGCGCCTGCGAACAGCTCTACAAGGCGCTGCTCGCCAAGGGCTATGACGCGCTCTACGACGACACCGACACCCGCCCGGGCGGCAAGTTCGCCACCGCCGACCTGATCGGCGTGCCCTGGCAGATCATCGTCGGGCCCAAGGGCCTGGCCGAGGGCAAGGTCGAGATCAAGCGCCGCGCCGACGGCGAGCGCGAACTCGTCTCGCTCGAGGCGGCGCTCGATCGCTTCAAGGGCAAGGCGGCGTGACGCAACGCGCTGAACACGCAAGGCAGGGCAATCGCCGATGACAGTGGCGACGCAAGTGAATGCTGCGGAGGCAACACCTCACGCAGAGCGTGAACAGCCCACCGGCACCCGGCCGTTCGCCGGCTTCGAGTGGCTGCTGGCGGGTCGCTATCTGCGCACGCGCCGGCGCGAGGGCTTCGTCTCGGTTATCGCCGGCTTCTCGTTCCTCGGCATCCTGCTGGGCGTCGCCACGCTGATCATCGTGATGTCGGTCATGAACGGCTTCCGCAAGGAGTTGCTGGAGAAGATCGTCGGCGTGAACGGCCATATCTTCGCGACGCCGATCGATCGCCCGCTCGACGACTACGATTCCGTCGCCACGCGGCTGCGTCGCATACAAGGCATCAAGCTCGCCATTCCGCTGGTCGAGGGGCAGGCGCTGGCTTCCTCGCAGACCGGCAATGGCGGCGTTCTCGTTCGCGGCATCCGCGAGGCCGACATCAAGTCGATTCCCTTCGTCGGCGGCAACATCCGGCGCGGCACGCTCGATGGTTTCGATACGGCCGGCGGCGTGGCGATCGGCAAGCGGCTGGCGGATTCGCTCGGGATTCAGGCCGGCGATACCATCACCATCGTCTCGCCCAAGGGCGCATCGACGCCCTTCGGCACGGCCCCTCGCATAAAAGCCTATCCGGTGCAGGCGGTATTCGAGATCGGCATGACCGAATTCGACGCATCCTTCGTCTTCATGCCGCTGACCGAGGCGCAGGCCTATTTCAACCGCGAAGGCGATGTGAACGTCATCGAGATCTTCGTGGATAATCCCGACAATACGCAAGCCGTGCGTGACGCGATCGAGGCCGACGCGCCACGCCCGCTGGTGCTGTCGGACTGGCGCCAGCGCAACCGAACCTTCTTCAATGCGCTCGAGGTCGAGCGCAACGTCATGTTCATCATCCTGACCCTGATCGTGCTGGTCGCGGCACTGAACATCGTGTCGGGCCTGATCATGCTGGTGAAGGACAAGACCGCGGATATCGCGATCATGCGCACCATGGGTGCCTCCCGCGGCACGGTGCTGCGCGTCTTCCTGATCACGGGGGCCGCCATCGGCGTCTTCGGCACGCTTGCGGGCCTGGGAATCGGCGTCCTCTTCGCCAACAACATCAAGGCGATCATGGCGGCGCTGAACTGGCTGACCGGCGCCAACCTCTGGGACCCGACTGTGCGCTTCCTCAGTGACATTCCCTCCGTCATCGACTGGCGCGAGGTTGCGAGCGTCGTTCTGATGGCGCTTGTCCTGTCTTTGCTGGCGACGCTCTACCCGGCCTGGAAGGCGGCACGTCTCGATCCCGTCGAAGCACTGCGGATGGGCTGAGACACACATGGCCACGCCCGTGAAACGCGAAACGCCAGCCCTCTTCCTGTCCCAGGTCGAGCGCTTCTATCCACAGACCGACGCCCCGCTCGAAATCCTGCGCAAGGCGGATTTCGCGCTCTGGCCGGGCGAACTCGTCGCGTTGGTCGCACCGAGCGGCACCGGCAAGTCGACGCTGCTCCATGTCGCGGGGCTGCTCGAAAAGCCCGATGCCGGAGAAGTCTTCATCGGCGGCATGGCGACCGCGAAACTGGACGACAAGGGACGTACGCGGCTGCGCCGGACCGAGATCGGCTTCGTCTACCAGTTCCACCATCTGCTGCCGGAATTCAGCGCGTTGGAGAATGTCGTGCTGCCGCAGCGCATTCGCGGCCTCGGCAAGGGGCTGGCGGAGGAGCGCGCAGCGGAGCTTCTGACTTTTCTCGGCCTCGGCGAACGGCTCGACCATCTGCCGGGTGAACTCTCCGGCGGCGAGCAGCAACGCGTCGCCATTGGTCGTGCCGTTGCCAACACGCCGCGCCTGCTTCTGGCGGATGAGCCGACCGGCAATCTCGATCCGCACACCTCGCTCCATGTCTTCAACACGCTTGTCGCGCTTGCGCGGGCATCGGGGCTGGCTGCGCTGATTGCGACACACAATCTCGATCTGGCCCGGCGCATGGATCGCCAGGTGACGATTCGGGATGGGCTCGTCGTCCCGCTCTGACGAGCTCCGCTTTCCTGTTAATCGATGATTAACCGCCCTCGCTCTGCGCCAGCGAGGTTTTACCTATAGGCATTGACGAGAACAAAACATGAATTAATCTGAACATAGATAGAACGCGTGGAGGTCGACATGATTGTAGCTCGGAAGCTGGCGGCGGGAATGGCGGAAGTCGTTTCGCTCGGACTCTTTCTCGGCATGATCTGGGTCTGGGCGGCACTGCTCTCGGGTCCTCAGGTCTGAGGCTCCGACCCCGACTGCCCAGCCGTCCACAGGCGGCAAACCGTCCCCTCGACGCAGGGCTCGCAACCGCCGCATATGAACGCAGAGGCGACGCGGCGAGTCGCAGAAACCGCAGGGACGGATGATGGGACGGGAATCCGGAGAGGCACGCACTCTGTCCGAGGTCGGCTTCGTCCATCTCCACGTTCATTCGAGCTATTCGCTGCTCGAAGGCGCGACCATGGTGGGCACGCTTGCCAAGCTCGCGGCGGCCGACGGCCAGCCGGCGCTGGCGCTGACCGACACCAATAACCTGTTCGGCGCTCTCGAATTCTCGGAGAAGCTTACCAGTGCCGGGCTTCAACCCATCGCTGGCGTGCAGCTCTCGGTCGACTTCGCCGATGAGGCGGAGGGCGGGCGCAAGCCGGTCCAGCAGGTCGTGCCACATATCGTCCTGCTCGCCATGACGGAAGCCGGCTACGGCAACCTGATGAAGCTCGTCACCGAAGCCTGCCTCGCCAGCGGCGGGAGCGGGCAGCCGCTTTCGACGATCGAGCGGCTGGCGGCCCATCATGACGGGTTGATTGCGCTCACCGGAGGCCATGGCGGCCCGGTCGATCTCGCCTTGCGCAATGGGCAGCTGCCGCAGGCCAAGGCGCGACTCGATACGCTGGCCCGCATCTTTGGCGATCGGCTCTATGTCGAGCTCCAGCGCCATGGCGGCGATGGCGAGGCGGCGATCGAGGCGCATCTGCTGCGCCTCGCCTATGACGCCGATCTGGCGATCGTGGCGACCAACGAATCCTTCTTCGCCAAGCCTGCCGATTATGATTCACATGACGCGCTGCTGGCCGTCGCCGAAGGGCGGCTGGTCTCGGATGGCGAGCGCCGCCGCGTCACGACCGAACATTATTTTGCCAGCCGGGCAGAGATGAAGCGGCGCTTCGCCGATCTTCCCGAGGCATTATCGGCCACCGTCGAGATCGCCATGCGCTGCCATTGGCGCGTCGGCCTGCGCAAGCCGATCCTGCCGCGCTTCGGCGCGGATGGAACCGATGAGGGGCTCGAACTCGAACGGCAGGCCAAGATCGGTCTCGCGGCGCGTCTCGACAAGCATGGTCCATCCCCGGGATTCAGCATCGAGGATTACGAGAAGCGGCTGGATTTCGAGCTCTCGGTCATCTCCCGGATGAAATATCCGGGCTACTTCCTGATCGTCTCGGATTTCATCAAATGGGCCAAGGATCACGGTATTCCGGTCGGCCCGGGCCGTGGTTCGGGCGCGGGCTCGCTCGTCGCCTACGCGCTGACGATCACCGATGTCGATCCGCTGCGCTTCGGCCTGCTGTTCGAGCGCTTTCTCAATCCCGACCGCGTCTCGATGCCCGACTTCGATATCGACTTCTGCCAGAACCGGCGTGAAGAGGTGATCGACTACGTCCAGCAGCACTATGGCAAGGAACGCGTCGCGCAGATCATCACCTTCGGCACCTTGCAGGCCCGCGGCGTGCTGCGCGACGTCGGCCGCGTGCTGGAAATGCCCTACGGCCAGGTCGACAAGCTGACCAAGCTGGTGCCGCAGAACCCGGCCAAGCCGATCTCGCTGGCCGAAGCCATCAAGGGCGAGCCCAAACTGCAGCAGGCGGCGGAGGAAGAGCCGGTCGTCGCGCGGCTGCTCGAGATTGCCCAGAAGCTGGAAGGGCTTCACCGTCATGCTTCGACTCACGCCGCAGGCGTGGTGATCGGCGATCGGCCGCTGGAAGAACTCGTCGCGCTCTCGGTCGATCCGCGCACCGGCATGCGCGTCACCCAGTTCAACATGAAATGGGTCGAGCAGGCCGGGCTGGTGAAGTTCGACTTCCTCGGCCTGAAGACGCTGACCACGCTGACCACGGCGGTGACACTGATCGCCCAGCGCGGCATCGCGGTCGATCTGGCGAGCCTGCCTTTCGACGACCCCAAGAGCTACGAGATGCTGGCGCGGGGCGAGACGGTCGGCGTGTTCCAGGTGGAAAGCGTCGGCATGCGCAAGGCGCTGGTCGAGATGAAGGCCGACCGGATCGAGGATCTGATCGCGCTGGTCGCGCTCTACCGGCCGGGCCCGATGGACAACATCCCGAGCTATTGCCGCCGCAAGCTCGGGCAGGAAGAGCCGACCTATCTTCACCCCAAGCTGGAGCCGATCCTTGCCGAGACGCATGGCATCATCGTCTACCAGGAGCAGGTGATGCAGGTGGCGCAGGCGCTGTCGGGCTATTCGCTCGGCGAGGCCGACCTGCTGCGCCGCGCCATGGGCAAGAAGATCAAGGCCGAGATGGACGCGCAGCGCGACCGTTTCGTGCGGGGCGCCATCGAAGGCGGCATGACCAAGGACATTTCGTCCGAGATCTTCGACCTGCTGGCGAAATTCGCCGATTACGGCTTCAACAAGAGCCATGCGGCGGCCTATGCCGTCGTCGCCTTCCAGACCGCCTATCTCAAGGCGAATTTCCCGGTCGAGTTCCTGGCGGCCTCGATGACGCTCGACATGGGCAACACCGACAAGCTCTCGGAATTCCGCCGCGATGCGGAGCGCCTCGGCATCAAGGTCGAACGGCCGGCGATCAATCGCTCCGGCGTCGAGTTCGACGTCGCCGACGGCGCGATCCGCTACGCGCTCGGCGCCATCAAGGGGGTCGGACGCGCCGCGGTCGAATCCGTCGTTGTCGCGCGCCGGGTTGCGGGGGATTTCCGGGATCTCGCGGATTTCGCTCGCCGCATCGATACCAAACTGGTCAATCGCCGTACCATCGAGGCGCTGATCGCGGCCGGGGCGATGGACGAGCTCGAGCCCGAACGGGCTCGGGCCATGGCTGCCATCGACGGCATGCTGGCCCTGTCGAACCGGACGCGTGATGCCGCTGCCGGCGGTCAATCGGAGCTGTTCGGAGGCGGCACGGTCCAGGAGGCCTTCCGCATTCCGCCGGTCGAGCCCTGGGCACCGGCCGAGCGGCTGCGGCGCGAGCATGATGCGGTCGGTTTCTTCCTTTCGGGGCATCCTCTCGACGATTACGAGCATGTGCTGAAGCGGCTGCGCGTGCAGCGCTTCGCCGAGTTCGCCCAGACCGTGCGCGCCAACGGTACCGGCGTCGCCAAGGTCGCGGTCTCCGTCATCGACAAGTCCGAGCGGCGCACGAAATCCGGCTCCAAGATGGGCATCGTCAACCTGTCGGATCCCAGCGGACAGTTCGAGGCGATCCTGTTCTCCGAAGGGCTGCAGCGCTACCGCGACCTGCTGGAACCGGGCAGGGCGCTTGTCCTGCGCCTGTCGGCGGTGCTCGATGGCGACGATGTTCGTCCGCGCATCGAGGATGTCGAGGTGCTGGATGATCTGGCAGCGCGCCAGAAGCAGGACCTGCTGGTCTATCTGCGCGACGACAAGGCCCTGGCCTCGATCGCCGAACGGGTTCGGCCGCGCAGCGACGGCATCCGCGCCGAAGGCAAGATAGCGCTCGTGATGATCCTGAACGACGGCGCCCAGGAGGTCGAGATCGAGCTGCCCGGGCGCTACCCGGTGAACCAGCAGATCGCCAATGCCGTGCGCGCGGCCCCCGGCGTGGTCAGCGTCGAACTGCGGTAGGAGCAGGCGCGATGATCGACGAGCGGACCGCCCTGATCGTCGTCGACGTGCAGAATGATTTCTGCCCGGGCGGCAGTCTAGCCGTGCCAGGAGGCAACGAGGTGGTGCCGGTCATCAACGCGCTCGGCAGGCGCTTCGCCACTGTCATCCTGACGCAGGACTGGCATCCGCCCGGTCATTCCTCCTTCGCATCGAGCCATCCCGGCAGGGAGCCCTTCGAACTGATCGAACTGCCCTATGGCCCGCAGATTCTCTGGCCCGACCATTGCGTGCAGGGCACTGGAGGCGCGGAGTTCCATCCCGATCTCGATCTGCCCCACGCTCAGACCGTCATCCGGAAGGGCTATCGGCGCGAGATCGACAGCTATTCCGGTTTCATGGAGGCAGACCGCAAGACCTCTACAGGTCTGGGCGGCTATCTGCGGGAGCGCGGGGTGACTCGCGCCGTCATCGTCGGCCTTGCCACCGATTTCTGCGTCAACTGGACGGCGCAGGATGCGGCGAAGGCTGGGCTCGAGACGCTGGTGGTCGAGGAGGCCTGCCGCGCGATCGATCTCGACGGTTCGCTGGATCGGGCCTGGGCTGAGATGGCGGCGTTGGGTGTCAAGCGCGTCGGAACCGCAGCGGCGTTGCTGAGGTGAGCCGGATGTGGCTCGCTGCGGGCCTGAACGAGGAACATCGCCCCACGTGGCGCGAGGCGCGAACGGCATAGCGCTTGCGATGCAGGCAATGGATTGCCCCCTCCAGCCCTGTCTTGGCTGCTCGCGCGATCCGCGGAGATGGTGGGAAAGAGGCGTCATAGGTCGTCACGAGATTGTATTGCGAGCTCGACAACGATAGTCCCGGGTCCGGGAGAAGGGGCACGCATCGACAAGATGCGAATTAAAGCAAGGAAGTATTTGGATGATCTCTTTCGCGAAACCGCTTTGCATTGCCGCAGCCGTGACGGCGTTCCTGGCCTCGGGGTCGGCATCCCACGCTCAGACACAGGCCGACCAGCTCAAGCTTGCTTATCAGGCGGGCCGGAACCAGATCGGTCTGATGGCCTATTGCGCCGACAAAGGCTTTGTCGGTGCCGACGTCGTTGAAATCCAGAAGAACATGATCGGCATGATTCCGGTGCCTGCCGACAAAAGCGCCGGCGATGCCGCCGAAGCACAGGGTCGCAAGGGCACCATCGCGGCAATGGGCATGGAACAGGACATCGAGGCGATCGCAAAGGCGCAGAACGGGACCGCCGCGACATTCTGCAAGCAGGTCGGCGACGCGATCAAGCAGGCCGGCGCGGCCCTGCCCAAATAAGGCCTCAAGGACAGGCGTCCCAGGCAACATCAGTCAGCGTAGCGTATGTGCGATATGCCATACGCTACGCCAGCACATGCAGAGATCGTATCGCTGCGAAGTTCTGCAAGTTGCAACGGCAATGCGGCTGGAGGGGCATGGCAACCGGGAGTGATCTGCGCCGTCTGGCGCTATCGTTGGAGGGCACGTCCGAGGCCCCGCATTTCGACCGCGCGGCGTTCAAGGTCGCGCGGATCTACGTCACGCTCGCCGCCGACGGGCTTAGTGCGAATCTCAAATTCTCGCCCGACGAGCAGGAATTCAAATGCATGATGGTGCCTGAAGCCTTCGCTCCGGTGCCGAATGCATGGGGCCGACAAGGCTGGACCACTGTGGAGTTGGCCAGGCTCGGCTTGGCGGAACTCGCGAATGCGCTCGAAATCGCGTGGGCGGACGCCGTGCAGCGGAAGCCAGGTACTGATAAGAAGTCGAAACGCCGATAAGTTTGCGCGCCGACGCAGGGATCGTTACCCGTCGCCCAGGCCAAAAATCAAACCGGGACGCGGTTTTCGGACGCGCAACGCCTTGCATTCGCCGTCCATCCCCTGTATGGCGCAGCCCATCCCACATGGGGAGCATCGCCTCATACCCGAGGCGTTCCGGTGACTTGGCAGCTTATGCCTCGTTCATTCGCACCCCAGAGGCTACAACCGGAAGGACGATAGACACCATGGCTCTGCCAGATTTCTCCATGCGCCAGCTGCTTGAAGCAGGCGCGCATTTCGGCCACCAGTCGCACCGCTGGAACCCGAAGATGTCGCCCTATATCTTCGGCACGCGCAACAACATCCACATTCTCGACCTATCGCAGTCGGTGCCGATGCTGTCGCGCGCCCTGCAGGCGGTCAGCGACACCGTGGCCCGTGGCGGCCGCGTGCTCTTCGTCGGTACCAAGCGCCAGGCGCAGGATTCGATTGCCGATGCTGCCAAGCGCTCGGCCCAGTATTACGTGAATTCGCGTTGGCTCGGCGGCATGCTGACCAACTGGAAGACCATCTCGGCCTCGATCCAGCGCCTGCGCAAGGTCGACGAGCTCCTGAATGGCGGCAGCACCGGCCTGACCAAGAAGGAGCGCCTGATGCTGGCGCGCGAGCGCGACAAGCTCGAGAAGGCTCTCGGCGGCATCAAGGACATGGGCGGCACGCCCGACATGATCTTCGTCATCGACACCAACAAGGAAGCGCTCGCGATCAAGGAGGCCCAGCGCCTCGGCATCCCGGTCGCCGCCATCATCGATTCGAACAGCGATCCGGATGGCATCACCTTCCCGGTTCCCGCCAATGACGACGCCGGCCGCGCCATCGCGCTGTATTGCGACCTGATCGCGCGCTCTGCCATCGACGGCATCTCGCGCGCTTCGGGCGACCATGGCATCGACATCGGCGCTGCCGAAGCTCCGGTCGTCGAGGAAGTCGTCGCCGAGACGGTTGCCGCCACCGATGCCGGGCCGGCTTTCGAGCTGCTGACCGCGCCGCGCGGCGCGCCGGACGACCTGATGAAGCTCTCGGGCATGGGTCCCGAGCTGGTTCAGAAGCTCAATGACGGCGGCCTGTTCCACTTCTGGCAGTTCGCTTCGATGACGCCTGCCGACGTGACCAAGGTCGACCACGACCTGAAGCTCGCCGGTCGCATCGAGCGCGACGGCTGGGTCGCCCAGGCGCGTGAACTCGCCGACGCCTGAGCTTAACTCCGCGACGCGTCATAGGCGCGTCGCGAAAGCGCATTCTTCAATAATGCGAGACGAGCGCCGGCGGCCGGAAACGGATCGTCGGCGTTCCTTCATCAAATAATGTTTCGCATCACGTGATGTTTCGACACGGATTTCGCGGCTGCGCCCGTCAGGCGCCATCCGCACGACAGTAAGGACAAGACAGATGGCAGCGATCACCGCCGGCATGGTGAAGGAACTCCGCGACAAGACGGGCGCGGGCATGATGGACTGCAAGACCGCGCTCAGCGCCGTTGACGGCGACATCGAGGCCGCGATCGACTGGCTGCGTACGAAGGGTCTCGCAAAGGCCGCCAAGAAGGCCGGCCGCGTCGCCGCCGAAGGCCTCGTCGCCGTCGTGATCGCCGGCCATAATGGCGTCGTCGTCGAGCTGAACTCGGAAACGGATTTCGTCGCCCGCAACCTGGAATTCCAGGCGCTGGCCCACGGCATCGCCAATGTCGCGCTCGAGCGTGGCGGCGACGTCGATGCGGTGCTCGCCCATCATTATCCCGGCGGCGGCACGGTGGCCGAGGCCATCGCCAATGCCATCGCCACCATCGGCGAGAACATGACCCTTCGCCGCGTCGCGACGCTGAAGGTTTCGGCCGGCCTGATCGGCTCCTATGTCCACGGCGCTGTCGCCGACGGCCTTGGCAAGATCGGCGTCATCGTCGCCTTGGAATCGACTGGAAACACCGACGAACTCGCGGTTCTCGGCCGTCAGCTTGCCATGCATGTCGCGGCGACCAATCCCGTCGCGCTCGATCTCGCTTCGGTCGCTCCGGAGGTTCTGGAGCGCGAGAAGGCGATCCTGGCCGAAAAGAACGCCGGCAAGCCCCCCCAGGTGCTCGAGAAGATCACCGAAAGCGGCCTGAAGAGCTACGCCAAGGAATACTGCCTGCTGGAGCAGGCCTATATCCATGACGGCTCCAAGTCGGTCGCCCAGGTGCTCAAGGAGATCGAGGGCAAGGTCGGCGCTCCGGTGAAGCTGACCGGCTTCGCCCGCTACGCGCTTGGCGAGGGCATCGAGAAGGAAGAGCAGGATTTCGCTGCGGAAGTCGCGGCGGCCGGCGGAACGACGGGCTGATAAAGCTTGTTGGCTAATGAGAAAAAGGCCGCGCTTTGCGCGGCCTTTTTTGTAGGAAGGGGGGAGACGATACGAATCGTCTCCCCCATGGCAACATCAGCCCACAATAACGGAGATGATCGATGAGACCCAAGCGTGTTCTCGTTAAGCTCTCCGGCGAAGCCCTTGCAGGACCTGCGGGAACGGGTCTCGACGGCCTCACACTGACAGCGCTGGCGGCCGATATCGCTCACGCCTCGCATGAGGGTGTCGAGATCGCCATCGTCGTCGGCGGCGGCAATTTCTTTCGCGGCGTGCAGGGTCTGACCAAGGGGCTCGACCGCACCAGCGCCGATTCGATCGGCATGCTCGGCACCGTGATGAACGCGCTCGCGCTGGAGCACGCGATCGAGAGCGCCGGCGCGCCGGCGCGCGCCATGTCGGCCGTGCCGATGCCCTCGCTCTGCGAAAGCTACGCCCGCAAACGCGCGCTCGACCATCTGACCAACGGCAAGGTCGTGGTGCTCGGCGGCGGCACTGGCAACCCTTATTTCACCACCGATACCGGTGCGGCATTGCGCGCTGCCGAGCTCGATTGCAGCCATCTGCTCAAGGCGACCCAGGTCGACGGCGTCTATACCGCCGATCCCAAGAAGGATCCGGCCGCGACGCGCTACGACACGCTCACCCATGCCGAGGCGATCCAGCGCGACCTCAAGGTGATGGATACCGCCGCCTTCGCCCTGGCGCGCGATGCCGGGCTCACCATCGTGGTGTTCTCGATCGCGGAAAAGGGCGCGCTGGCCGCCGTCCTGCGCGGCGAGGGCAGGGCCACCTATGTGACCCCTTGAGAACACGTCTGCGCCCGAAAAGGGCGCGGGCTCAGTAGTTCGGCCAGATTCCCGGCGTCATCAGTTCGAGCAGATGGCCGTCGGGGTCGCGGAAATAGAGGCTCTTGCCGCCGCGTTCCCAGCTCATCTCGCCTTCGATGGCGACATCATGCTGCTTCAGCCTTTCCTCCCATTCGGACAAGGCGTTGGTATCGACGGCAAAGCAGATGTGAAGCGGCCCCGACCCGTCATGCGGCGGAATGGTTCCGCCAGCTGATGTCTGGCTGCGGAGCGATTCTCCGCGCGCAAACAGCAGCAATACGCTGGCACCACCGACATCAAAGGCATGCAAGGTTCTCGTGTGCAGCATCGCCTCGAGCCCGAGAATGTCCTTGTAGAAGGTCGAGGCCCGTTCAAGATCGTCGACGTAAAGCGCGGTCTCGATGATGCGGTTCAGGCGCGGCATGGCCGACTCCGATTTTTGGGCGCGTTGCGGTGATTTCCACGACGGAAGCGACTAAGGAAGGGTGGTCAACCCCCGCCGCTGTCGTGGACCGTGTCTAGAGGTCGCGATTAGCGCACGAAATCCTTGACCCTGCGCGGACCGGCCGCCATGGTCGCGCCCGGTTTCGTATAATATCAAGGTCTTGAAGACGATGGCCCAGACGACGTTCGATCTCGCTGACGTGAAGCGCCGCATGCAGGGCGCGCTCCAGTCCTTCAAGGGCGATCTCGCCTCGCTCCGCAGCGGCCGCGCTTCGGCCAATATGCTCGACCCCATCCAGGTCGAGGCTTATGGCGCACGCACGCCGCTCAGCCAGCTTGCCACGGTGAGCGTGCCTGAAGCCCGCCTGCTCAGCGTCCAGGTCTGGGACCGCAGCATGGTCAATGCCGTGGACAAGGCGATCCGCGAATCTGATCTGGGGCTGAATCCGCAGACGGAAGGGCAGGTGCTGCGCATCCGCATTCCCGAGCTGAACGAGCAGCGCCGCAAGGAAATGGTCAAGGTCGCGCATAAATACGCCGAGGAATCGAAGATCGCAGTGCGCCATGTCCGCCGCGATGCCATCGACATCATCAAGAAGGTCGAAAAGGACGGCGACTTCACCAAGGATGACGTGCAGCGTCAGTCCGACCAGGTGCAGAAGGTGACCGACCAGCACATCGCCGAGATCGACCAGGCGCTCGCGGCGAAGGAAAAGGAAATCCTGCAGGTCTGAGCCTGCAGGTCTGAGCCTGTAGCTCTGAGCCGGCGTCTTTTCTGAGTTTCGTCGCCCACGCCGGGCTGTCCTGCGTGGTATTCATTCCGGCGCTAGGCCGAACGAGGCATATCGAATGTCAGCAGGCCAGCGTCAGGGAGAGCACGCCGCCAGCCCGACCCATGTCGCAATCATCATGGACGGGAATGGACGCTGGGCGCAAATGCGCGGCCTGCCTCGGCAGGAGGGGCATAGACGCGGCCTCGAATCGCTTCGTCGGGCGGTCAAGAATGCCGGGGAACTCGGCATCGAGATTCTGACACTCTATAGCTTCTCGACCGAGAACTGGCGCAGGCCTCATGCCGAGGTCTCCTTCCTGATGGGGCTGCTCAAGCACTTCGTCGAGAAGGATCTCGCCGAATTGAATGCCTCGGGCGTGCGCGTGCGCATCATCGGCGGCCGCGACGACCTTGCGCCCGAACTGCGCGGACTGGTCGAGCATGCCGAGACGGTCACGCGCGACAACACCAAAATGACGCTGGTCGTGGCGTTCAACTATGGTTCGCGCGACGAGATCGTCCGCGCCGCCAGGCGCCTTGCCGCAGACGCGGCAGCCGGCCGGATCGACGCCGCTGCGATCGACGAGACGGCATTCGTGGCGCGGCTCGATACGCACGACCTGCCCGACCCGGAACTGGTGATCCGAACATCCGGCGAGACGCGCATCTCGAATTTCCTGCTCTGGCAGGCTGCCTACGCCGAATTCGTCTTCACGCCGGTGCTGTGGCCCGATTTCGACCGGGCCGCGCTGGAAGAAGCCCTGGCGGAATATGCGCGTCGCGAGCGCCGCTTTGGCGGCCTGTCCGAGCCGGCCAATCGCAAAGCAGGCGCGGCGTGAATGAGCCCGCTCCTGCTGGACCGACGGCAGGCCCCGGCGAGCTGAAGCTCAGGGTCGCCTCCGCGCTCGTCATGGCGGTCGGCATTCTTGCCGCGACGATCTGGGGCGGCTGGCCATTTCGCCTGATCTGGGTGCTTGTCGCCGGGCTGGTCGCCTATGAGTGGCTATCGATCGTCAGCCGTCATAACGCGATAGCCGGCGGGATCGGCGTGGCGATTGCGGGATTGGCCTTGGGCTTTTCTCCGGCCAGCCAGCCGGCTCTGGCCGGGGTTGCCGCCGCCGCCGCACTGATCGGGGCTGTCGCAACGCCGCAGGTCAGCAATCGCCTGGCTCTGGAGGCCTGCGGGATCGCCTACGCGCTCGCCTTCGCGCTCGTCGCTCCCGCCTTGCGGGCTCTCCCGGAGCTCGGCTTCGCGATCATCCTCTGGAGCTTCGCGACGGTCTGGTTCACCGACATCGCGGCCTATTTTACCGGCCGCAAGCTGGGTGGTCCCAAGCTGATGCCCAGCGTCAGCCCCAAGAAGACCTGGTCGGGCGCTCTCGGCGGGACATTGGCGGGAACGCTCGGTGGCTATGTCGTCTGGGCGTTGACCCCGTCGGCTGCCCAGATCGTCGGGCCGGCTCTCGTCGTCGCAGGCTCGTTAGTCGCCTCGGTCGTCAGTCAGGCCGGCGATCTCTTCGAATCATCCTTGAAGCGTCGTTTCGGCGCGAAGGATTCAAGCCGCCTCATTCCCGGTCATGGCGGTTTCCTTGACCGTCTCGACGGCTATTGGGCGGTGCTCGTTTTCGCTGGCCTTGTCCTGTTCCTGATCAATCTCGATTTCTGATCGTCCCATGCGCCGCATTGTCACTCTTCTGGGGGCGACCGGCTCCGTAGGCCGTTCCGCTCGCGACGTGATCGCCGAAAACCCTGATCGCCTGGCGATCGGCGTGGTCGTCGGCGGGCGCGATGCGGAGGCGCTGGCGAAGGTCGCGATCGAAACCGGAGCGAGTTTCGCAGCGCTGGCCGATCCGCAAGCCGGGCGTGCTCTGGCCGATGCGCTGGCCGGCACTGGAATTGCCAACGGTGCGGGGCGATCGGCCGTGCTCGAAGCGGTTGCGATGCCCAGCGACATCGTCGTCAGCGCGATCTCGGGCGCTGCGGGACTGGAGGCGACCTTCGCAGCCCTGACGCCAGGCCGGATCATAGCGCTCGCCAACAAGGAAAGCCTCGTCTGCGCAGGCGCAGCCGTGATGGCGCGCGCACAAATTGTCGGCGCGCGCATCGTCCCGCTCGATTCCGAGCATAACGCGCTCTTCCAGGTGCTGGGCAGCGAACCGATATCCTCGATCCGCAGCATGACCCTGACCGCCTCGGGCGGGCCATTTCGCACCTGGAGCGCCGAGCAGATTGCCGATGCCCGGCTGGAGCAGGCGCTGGCCCATCCCAACTATGCGATGGGCGCCAAGATCACGATCGATTCCGCCAGCATGATGAACAAGGGGCTGGAGCTGATCGAGGCCTGCTTCCTGTTTGGGCTCGAGCCGGCTCAGCTCGAGGTGCTGGTGCATCCGCAGCAGATCGTCCACGGGCTCGTGACCTTCCGCGACGGCTCCGTCAGCGCCGGCCTGGCGCTACCGGATATGCGCGTTGCTGCGGCCCATTGCCTCGGTGTCGACGCTCGTCTCGATGCGCCCCCGGCACGTTTTCTCGATCTGGCGATGACGGCGCCCCTGACATTCGAACGGCCCGATCTCCAGCGTTTTCCGGCGCTTGGCCTGGCGATGGCCGCATTGGAACAGGGTGGGGCCATGCCCGTCATTCTCAATGCTGCCAATGAGGTGGCGGTCGCGGCTTACATCGAGGGTCGCATCGGGTTTGCCGGAATCCCCGCCTTGGTCGAGGCTGTCTGCAGTCGTGCGGATGCCGGCATGGCCGCGCCGGTCGATGTTGCGACCGCGCTCGCCATTGACCAAGAAGCAAGAAAGCGCGCGCGGCAGCTCTTGTCGCAGGCGGTGTTCGCTGTCACCTAAGGGGGAACTGATCAGGAGATTTTGATGGAATTCGCAGCGACAATCTGGGGCGCCGGCCATTTCTTGCTGGGCTACCTGCTGCCCTTCCTCTTCGTCCTGACGCTGGTCGTCTTCATCCATGAGCTCGGCCATTTCCTGGTCGGTCGTTGGTGCGGCGTCGACGTCAAGGTGTTCTCGATCGGGTTCGGCCGCGAAATCTTCGGCTTCAATGATCGCCACGGCACGCGCTGGCGCTTCGCGCTGATCCCGCTGGGTGGCTACGTCAAATTTTCCGGCGATGCCGACGCTTCCAGCACGCCCGACACTGCCGAGGTCGCTCGCATGTCGCCCCGGGAGCGGGAGCGGTCCTTCCCGGCCCAGTCGATCGGCGAGCGCGCCGCGATCGTGGCCGCGGGTCCGATCGCGAATTTCCTGCTGGCGATATTCATCTTCGCGGCGACGGTCTTCGTCTTCGGCAAGCAGGTCCTGATCCCCAGGATCGACCAGGTCGTCGCCGGCAGCGCGGCCGAGCGCGCCGGCCTGCGCGCAGGCGATCTCGTGGTGGCGATCGAAGGTCATCCCATCGGCAGTTTTGCAGACATGCAGCGGGTGATCTCGGTTCGTCCGAACGAGACGCTTGCCGTGACGGT
Source organism: Allobosea lathyri (assembly GCF_900108245.1). Taxonomy (GTDB): domain Bacteria; phylum Pseudomonadota; class Alphaproteobacteria; order Rhizobiales; family Beijerinckiaceae; genus Allobosea; species Allobosea lathyri. The sequence goes on along the minus strand of NZ_FNUY01000002.1, from coordinate 456,037 downwards.
CGAGCGTGCGGGTGGCTCCGTGACCCTTCCCGTGACGCCCGATCTCGTCGAGACGACGTCGCCGATCGGCAAGCAGCGGATCGGCGTGGTCGGCGTCCAGGCCTCGCGCAAGGCCGAGGATTGGACGACGCAGCGATTCGGCTTCGTCGATTCCGCCAAGGTCGGCGTGTCGGAGACCTGGTTCGTCGTCGAGCGCACCTATGACTATCTGGCGAAGCTGGTGAAGGGGCGAGAATCGGCAGACCAGTTGTCGGGGCCGATCCGGATAGCGCAGGTCTCGGGGCTGGTGGCCTCGAATAGTGGTTTCCTTGGCCTGCTCAACCTCGCGGCGATCCTCTCGGTTTCCATCGGCCTGATGAACCTGCTTCCGGTGCCGATGCTCGATGGCGGCCATCTGATGTTTTATATGTATGAAGCCATCCGGGGGCGCCCGCTGAGCGAGCGCGCGCAGGAAATCGGCTTTCGCCTCGGTCTCGGCCTCGTGCTCATGTTAATGCTGTTCGTAACGTGGAATGACATCGTCCACGTCCGTTCACTGCTCTGATCTGGCACGTTCCGGCCTGCTTTGCGGCAAAATCACGGCAGGCCACGTGGCCTCATGGCAACGTGGCCGCTAAAAATATTTTGTTAACGACAATGTCGGTTTGCACCCAGCAGGAAACTTTGTAGAAGCGATTGCACTGCAATGTCCCCGTGCTGTTGCCTTCAGGTAGCGGTCCCCAGTTGGGGTGGTGACCAGAGAAATGGAATAGGCGACCCGATGACGTCGACCCCAAAGAGCCGGAGTTTCAGGATGCGGCTCTCTCGATCAGTCGGACTTTCGGCCTTCATGTTGGCCGTAAGTGGTGGCGTGGTCCTCGCACAGGCCGTGGTTGTCCAGGGCAACCGGCGCGTCGATGCGGAAACGATCCGCTCCTATGGGCAGGGCGCTCCGCAGGAGATTCGCCAGAATCTGCTCGCGACCGGACTGTTCTCCAATGTTCAGGTCAGCCGCCGCGGCGCGCAGACCGTCATTTCCGTTCAGGAAAACGATTCGATCAACCGCGTCGCTTTCGAGGGCAATCGCCGTTTGAAGAGCGACATGCTGCTCCAGCAGGTTCAGTCGAAGGCGGGCGGGCCGATGAGCCAGGCCCTGATCGACTCCGATGTGGAGCGCCTGCGCGAGGTCTACCGCCGTTCCGGCTACGGCCTTTCCTCGGTGAGCGGGCGTATCGCGCCGCTGCCGAACGGCCGTTCCGACGTTGTGTTCACCATCAACGAGAGCGGTAAGACCGGCGTCAAGTCGATCAACTTCTCCGGCAATGGCGCCTATTCGGCGAGCCGCCTTCGCGGCCTGATGAGCACGACGGAATCGAACTTCCTCAGCTTCATCAAGACCTCGGACGTCTATGACGCCGATCGGGTCACGTCCGATCTGGAGCTGGTGCGGCGCTTCTATCTGAAGAACGGCTATGCCGATTTCCAGGTCGTCGGCAACACGGCGCGCTTCGATGAGGCTGCGGGCGGCTGGGTCATCGACATCACTGTCGACGAAGGACCGCAATACAAGGTCGGCAACGTTTCGGTCGACTCCGCTTTGCGCGATGTCGATGCCGCCGCGCTGCAGCGTTACGTCGTCACCTCGGCTGGTGACACCTACAATGCCGAGGCTGTCGAGAAGTCGCTGGTCAATCTGACGACCGAAGTGTCGCGTCGCGGTCACGCCTTCGCCCAGGTCCGTCCGCGCGGCGATCGGGATTCGGCAGGGCGCCTGATCGGCATCACCTATGTCGTCGATGAAGGCCCGCGGGTCTATGTCGAGCGCATCAATGTGCGCGGCAACACCCGTACGCGTGACTATGTCGTGCGTCGCGAGCTCGACCTCGGCGAGGGCGATGCCTACAACAAGGTCATGGTTGACCGGGCCGAGCGGCGCCTGAACAATCTGGGCTTCTTCAACAAGGTTCGGATCACCAACGAGCCGGGCAGCGCGCCCGATCGCGTCATCATGAACATCGATGTCGAGGACAAGGCGACGGGCTCGTTCTCGATCGCCGGCGGTTACTCGACCTCTGACGGCATCATCGGCGAAGTCTCGCTGTCGGAATCCAACTTCCTCGGCCGTGGCCAGTTCGTCCGCATCGCGGGCACGCTCGGACAGCGGACGCAGGGCGTCGACTTCTCCTTCACCGAGCCTTATTTCCTCGGACATCGGATCGCGGCGGGCTTCGACCTGTTCTCGAAGTTCAGCGACAACTACAATACCGGCCGTTTCGAGAGCCGCGTGACCGGTGGTCAGGTGCGCCTGACCTTCCCGATCACGGAGGAGTTCTCGATCACGCCGCGTTACTCGCTCTACCAGACCGAGATCGAGATCCCGAACACGGCTGATCGCCCGTATAACGATTGTACGGCTCCGCTTTTGGGCATCACGCCGATCCCCGGCAATTCGGTGTTCAACTGCTTGAGCAACGGTGAAGCCACGATCGCGGTGAAGGAAGCAGCGGGCACGACCCTGACGTCGCTTGTCGGCTTGAACTTCAACTACAACTCGCTCGACAACGTCCAGAACCCGCGTAACGGCTTCGTGGCCGAACTGAAGCCGGAATTTGCCGGCGTCGGTGGCGACTCCAAGTTCCTGCGCGTCGCAGCGGATGCTCGCTATTATCGTGAGATCTTCGACGACGTTGTCGGTTTCGCCCGCTTGCAGGGTGGTCACGTTCAAGCCACCAGCGGCGATCTGCGCATGATCGATCACTACTTCCTCGGACCGACGCTGGTGCGTGGTTTCGCACCCTCCGGCATCGGCCCGCGCGACGTGCTGAACGATCCGACCGCGAACGCACTCGGCGGCACCACCTATTTCGGCGGCTCGCTCGAAGTTCAGTTCCCGATCTTCGGTCTTCCGCGTGATCTGGGTCTGCGCGGCGCGCTCTTCGCCGACGCGGGAACGCTGTTCAACTATGATGGCGGTTCGAAGTCGATCACCAACCCGGCCTTCGCCGGTTGCCCGGCCGGTGCTGAACCGCGCCAGTTCAATGTTGCTACGACCTCGATCTACCAGACCAACGTTGCCTGCGTGCGTGACAAGAACACCATCCGTTCGTCGGTTGGCGTGAGCTTGCTCTGGCAGTCGCCGCTCGGCCCGATCCGCTTCGATTACGCCTATGCGCTGTCGAAGGATGAAGGCCAGCGCGATCCGACGACCGGCATCAAATATGGTGGCGACCGCACCCAGGCGTTCCGCTTCTCGGGCGGCACGCGTTTCTGACGCGGCGGGGCGTTCGCGCCCCGCTCCGGATATTCTTCATGGCAGAGCCACAGTTCTTTCCAGTTGCGACCTCGCTCGACTTCGGCGAGGTCGCTGTCATTTCGGGCACGGCGTTGCCTGAAGGCGTCGATGCGTCCCGCCCGGTCACCGGTGCAGCCGCGCTCGAGACGGCCGGCCCATCCGACGTCGCTTATATGGACAATCCGAAATATACCGATGCGCTGGCTTCGACGAAGGCAGGTCTTTGCCTGGTGTCGCCGCGTTTTGCCGAGCGGGTTCCCGACGGCACTACGGCTCTGATCTCGCCCGCGCCCTATCATGCCTTCGCCAGGGTGCTGTCGCGCTTCTTCCCCGATGCGCTCAAGCCCGCATCGGTCTTCGGTTCGCAGGGCGTGGCGCCGGGCGCATTCGTCCACGCGACGGCTGTTCTCGAAGCCGGCGTGACGGTCGACCCCGGAGCCGTGATCGGCCCCGGCGCCGAGGTTGGTTCAGGCACGGTGGTCGGATCGCATGCGGTCATCGGGCCTCAGGTCCGCATCGGCCGCAATTGCGCGATCGGGGCTGGCTGCACATTGCAGTCGACGCTGATCGGCAACCGCGTGATCATTCACCCGGGCGTGCGCATCGGCCAGGATGGTTTCGGCTTCGCCATGAGCCCCAAGGGGCATATGAAGGTGCCGCAGATCGGCCGCGTCATCATCCAGGATGATGTCGAGATCGGCGCGAACACCTGCATCGACAGGGGCGCGAGCCGCGACACGGTGATTGGCGAAGGCACCAAGATCGATAATCTCGTGCAGATCGGCCACAACGTCGTCATCGGGCGGCATTGTGTCATCGTCTCGCAGGTTGGGATCGCGGGCTCGACGACGCTTGAGGATTTTGTCGTCCTCGGCGGTCAGGTCGGCCTCGCCGGCCATTTGACGGTTGGCATGGGCGCGCAGGTGGCAGCCCAAAGCGGCGTCACGGGCGATGTCCCGCGCGGTGCCCGCTATGGCGGCTCCCCCGCCCAGCCGGCGTTGAACTGGGCTCGCGAAAGCGCGCTGCTGAAGTCGCTGGTGGCGAAGCGCGCCAAAAGCATAGGCCGCTCCGAGAGTTGATCTGTCGGGGCAGCTGCTGCGCCTCTGCCCGGCTGGGTTTTGTTCCTGCGGGCAAAAGCACGACGAATTATCTTGCCTGCAGCGCCGGAATTCCGGCAAACGGGCGGGCGTTGGAATGGTTGCCGATCGAGGGATGTTGGCCTCTCAATCGGATATGAAGAACGGATGGGCTGCGACGCCTGTTGAGATGGCGCGCACGGGAGAGAAGAAACGATGACCGAGGCGACGACTGTGCTGGGTGTGGCTGACATCCAGAGGATCATGGCCTGCATTCCGCACCGCTATCCCTTCCTGCTGGTCGACCGCGTCGTCGAGATCAATGGCGACGAATCGGGCATCGGCATCAAGAATGTGACCGTCAACGAACCGCAATTCACCGGGCATTTCCCGGGCAGGCCGGTTTTCCCCGGCGTGCTGATGATCGAGGCGATGGCCCAGACGGCTGGCGTACTCGTCGTCAATGCACGCGGCAGCGACGATCCCGCCGTCAGCAGCGTGTTGTTCACGACCATCGACAAGGCCAAGTTCCGCAAGCCGGTCGTCCCGGGCGATACCCTGCGTTTCCACCTCACAAAGGTGACGCGCAAGCGCAATCTCTACTTCTACCGGGGCGAAGCCAGGGTCGATGGTGTGCTGGTGGCTGAGGCCGATCTGTCAGCGATGGTCGTTTGAGCCCGATAGCGATCTGCAGGATCAGGACAGCCTACACATGAGCGCTTCCATCCATCCCATGTCGGTCATCGACTCCAATGCGCGCATCGGGGAGGGGGTCAGCATCGGCCCCTTCTGCACAGTGGGCCCCGACGTGGTCCTGGCCGACGGCGTCGAACTTCTCAGCCATGTCGTGGTCGCCGGCCGCACCACGATCGGTGCGAGGACCAAGATCTACCCGTTCGCCTCGATCGGCCATCCTCCCCAGGACGTGAAATACCGCGGCGAGCTTTCGACGCTCGAGATCGGCGCCGACTGCATGATCCGCGAAGGGGTGACCATCAACCCGGGCACCGAGGGCGGCGGCATGAAGACGACGGTCGGCGACCGCTGTTTCTTCCTCGCCAACTCGCATGTCGGGCATGACAGCCATATCGGCAACAACGTCATCTTCTCGAACAACGTCATGTGCGCAGGCCACGTCACGGTCGGCAATTTCGTCATCGTCGGCGGCGGCACAGGCTTGCAGCAGTTCATCCGTGTCGGCGATCACGCCTTCATCGGCGGTGGCGCCGGGGTGTTGAACGATGTGATTCCCTTCGGCCTGGTGCGCGACAACCCGGCCCATCTTGCCGGCCTCAACCTCGTCGGACTCAAGCGGCGTGGCTTCTCGCGCGAGCAGATCCATGAGTTGCGCCGCGCCTACAGGCTCCTCTTCGCTGACGAAGGCACCTTGTCGGAGCGCGTCGAGGATGTCGCCAGCGAATTTGCGGCCCATCCGCTGATCCACGAGATCCTTGATTTCATTCGCAACGGCAACGAGCGGGCGATCTGCGTCCCGCGCGACGTCAACGCGCCGGATCGGTGAGCGCCGCTCATTCAGGTACGAAGGCGATGCGGCCGTCTCTCGCGATCATCGCAGGCGGGGGCGATTTTCCGCCTCATCTCGCCCGTATCGCAGCGGGCCAGAGCGGCGCGCTGTTCGTCGCTGCGCTCGAAGGCGCGGCCGATCCACTGGCTTTCGGCCAGGCGGATCTCAAGAGCTACCGTCTGGGACAGCTCGGGCGCTTGTTGGAAGAACTGCGTCGCCGCGAGATCACGGACATCGTCATGATCGGTGCGCTGCCGCGGCCAAGTTTTGGCGCTCTGCGCCCCGAAGCGTCCACGCTGAAATACCTGCCTCATTTCGCACGGGCCTTTAAGGGCGGCGATGATCATCTGCTGCGTGGCGTGGTGCGCTTCTTCGAGGAGCAGGGTTTCCGCGTACTTGGCCCGGCCGATATCGCTCCCGAACTGACGGCTCCGGTCGGTCCGTTGGGGCGAAACTCCGCTTCCCCCGCCCAGAAAGAACTGTTGGTACGAGGCTTTTCGCTGCTGGCCGCGCTCTCTCCCTTCGATGTCGGCCAGGCCGCGATCCTTGCCGACCACCGTGTCATCGCGATCGAGGCAGCCGAAGGCACGGACGCCATGATCCGGCGCGTGGCTGATCTCGTTGCGAATGGCCGTCTCAAGATTGCCAAAGGCGACGGCGTTTTGGTCAAGGCGCCCAAGGCGGGCCAGGATCTGCGGGTCGACATGCCCGCGATCGGCCCGGAAACCCTGCGCAACATCGCCGATGCCGGTCTTTCAGGAATTGGGCTGAAAGCTGGCCAGGTTCTGGTCGGCGGCGGCGGGAATCTTGGCAGCCAGGCCGATCAACGCGGTCTTTTCATCGAAGGTGTCGCGTGAGCCGGCCATTCCGCCTCGCCATCATTGCCGGCGAGGCTTCGGGCGATGCGCTGGCGCTCCGCTTCCTTGCCAGTCTCCGCAGCCGGTTCGGCAGTCGCGAGATTGCTCTGACAGGCGTCGGTGGTCAGGGTCTGATCGATGCCGGCATGACGCCTCTATTTGCCCAGGCGGACATTGCCGTGATGGGCTTCGGCCCGGTGATTGCGCGTTTGCCGCTGCTGCTGCGCCGCATGGAAGATGCCGCGAAGGGCGTGGCGGCGTTCCAGCCCGATCTGCTGCTGACGATAGACAGCCCCGACTTTTGCCTGCGCGTGGCCAGGAAGGTGCGGGCGCGGGCGCCCTCCATTCCGATCGTGCATTGGGTCTGCCCGAGCGTCTGGGCCTGGCGTCCCGGCAGGGCGCGGCAAATGGTGCCGCATATCGACAGAATTCTGGCCCTTTTGCCCTTCGAACCGGCGGCGCTCGAGCGCCTGCATGGTCCCAAGACCGTCTATGTCGGTCATCCGCTGATCGAGCGCCTGTCCGATTTGCGCCCCGACACCGCTGAGGCCTCGATCCGCGGCGATGTCGCCAACCCCGTCGTGCTCGTCCTACCCGGCAGCCGACGCTCCGAGATCAACCATCTGATGCCGGTTTTCGGAGAGGCGATCGCGCGGGTCTCAGCTGCCGTGCCGGGCGCGCGCTTCGTGTTGCCGGCAGTCCCGCATCTTCGTGGCCTCATCGCGGAGGCCACCTCCGGGTGGCAGACGCAGCCCGAAATCGTCGAAGGCGAAGCGGCCAAGCTCGACGCTTTCCGCAACGCGCGCGCGGCCTTGGCGGCGTCTGGTACGGTGACGCTCGAACTTGCGCTCTCCCAGGTGCCGACGGTTGCGGCCTATCGCGGGGCCGGTTGGGAAGCCGCGATCGCGCGGCGCCTGATCAAACTGCCGAGCGTCATCCTGCCCAACCTGATTCTGGGCCGCAGCGTCGTGCCAGAATTCATCCAGCAGACCGCCACTGCGCAAGCCTTGAGCGAAAGCCTGTTGGCGGCGCTCGCGGACGGCCCGGCGCGCCAGGAGCAGCTGGCGGGCTTCGACGAGGTCGAGACGATCATGCGCTCGGCCGGCGCGAGCCCGGCGGCGAATGCCGTCGAGGCCGCGCTGGCCCTGTTGGAGACGAAGCCGGCTTAGCGGCCCCGAACCAGTCTCACTCGATCGCGGCGCCGGAAGCCTTTGCGATCGGAAACCATTTCGCGACTTCGATCTTCACATGCTCGCCGAGCGCTTCGGGGGTCGAGCCGACGATCTCTGCGCTGACATCGTTGAGGCGCTGCTTCACATGGGGATCGGTCAAGGCCTTGTTCGCCTCGGCATTGAGACGGTCGACCACCGCGCGCGGCATGTTCGCAGGGCCAAACAGTGCGTTCCAGGTGTAGGTCTCGTAGCCGACCAGGCCACCCTCGGCGATCGTCGGCAGGTCCGGAAACGACGAGACGCGCTCCTTCGTGGTCACGCCGATCGCCCGGAGCTGGCCGCCCCGGATGAACTGGGCGGAGGAGGGCAAGTTGTCGAACATGATCGGCACGGCGCCTGAGACGACGTCGTTCAGGGCCGGCCCGGCGCCGCGATAGGGCACATGGTTCATGCTGACGCCACCGATCGATTTGAACAGCTCGCCGGACAAATGAAGCGGCGTGCCGACGCCGGACGAGGCGTAGGAGTATTTGCCCGGGTTGTCCTTGAGCACCTTGAGAACCTCCTGAACCGTCTTGGCCGGGAAGCTCGGATGCACGACCATCACATTGGGCACGATGGCCAGCAGTGAGATCGGGGTAAAATCCTTGACCGGATCGAAGGTGACCGTCTTGAGGATTGCCGGGTTCAGCGCATGGGTCGAGATCGTACCCATGAGGATCGTGTAGCCGTCGGGCGCAGCGCGGGCGACCGCTGTCGAGCCGATATTGCCGCCGGCGCCGGCGCGGTTGTCGATCACGATCGACTGGCCGAGCAATTCACCCATCTTCTGGCCGACAAGGCGCGCGACGATATCGGTCGAGCCGCCTGCAGCGAAGGGCACGATCAGCGTGATCGGCCGGCTCGGAAACGCTGCCTGCGCCTGTGCCTGGCCGCCCGCGAGGCCAAGTGCGGATGCCCCGGCCACAAAGCCGCGACGGGTCAGATCTTGGGATTTCGACATGCAGTTCCATCCTCTGGGAAAGGCGGCAGTGTGTATCGAAATCCCGCCCTTCGCTATTGCCGTGGAGAACATCAATCGGCTGAAATAATAAGGGCGCGACGGATGACCGTCGCGCCCCTTATTTGGGACCGTGGGAGCAGCTACCGGCTCAGCGGCGGCCGATCGGCGTATATTCGCGCTGCGGAGCGCCGGTATAAAGCTGACGCGGGCGGCCGATGCGCTGGGACGGATCCTCGATCATTTCCTTCCACTGCGCGATCCAGCCGACAGTGCGCGCAAGCGCGAACAGCGCGGTGAACATCGAGGTCGGGAAGCCCATCGCCTTCAGCGTGATGCCCGAATAGAAATCGATGTTGGGGTACAGCTTCTTCTCGATGAAGTAGCTGTCGCTGAGCGCGATGCGCTCGAGTTCGATCGCCACATCGAGCAGCGGATCGTCCTTGATGCCGAGCTCGTTCAACACCTCATGCGTGGTCTTCTGCATGATCTTGGCGCGCGGATCGTAGTTCTTGTAGACGCGATGGCCAAAGCCCATCAGGCGGAAGGGATCGTTCTTGTCCTTCGCCTTGGCGATGTATTTCGGGATGTTCTCGACGGAGCCGATCTCCTCGAGCATCTTCAAGGCAGCCTCGTTGGCGCCGCCATGGGCGGGCCCCCAGAGGCAGGCCGCGCCGGCCGCGATGCAGGCGAACGGGTTGGCGCCCGACGAGCCGGCCAGACGCACGGTCGAGGTCGAGGCGTTCTGTTCGTGGTCGGCATGCAGGATGAAGATCCGGTCGAGCGCGCGCGAGAGCACGGGGTTGACCTTGTACTCCTCGGCCGGCACGGCAAAGCACATGCGCAGGAAGTTCGAGGTGTAATCGAGCGAGTTCAGCGGATACACGAAGGGCTGGCCGATCGTGTATTTGAAGGCCATCGCGGCCAGCGTCGGCATCTTGGCGATCATGCGCATCGAGGCGACCATGCGCTGATGCGGATCCGAGATGTCGGTCGAGTCGTGGTAGAACGCCGACATCGCGCCGATCGAGCCGACCATGACCGCCATCGGGTGAGCGTCGCGGCGGAAGCCCTGGAAGAAGCGGGCCATCTGTTCGTGCACCATGGTGTGGCGCGTCACGCGATAGTCGAAATCAGCCTTCTGCGCGGCTGTCGGCAATTCGCCTTCGAGCAGCAGATAGCAGGTCTCGAGGAAGTCGCCATGTTCGGCGAGCTGCTCGATGGGATAGCCACGATAGAGAAGGATGCCCTCATCGCCGTCGATATAGGTAATCTGCGACTCGCAGCTCGCCGTCGAGGTGAAACCGGGGTCATAGGTGAACATCCCGGTTTGGGCGTAGAGCTTGGCGATGTCGATGACAGACGGTCCGATCGAACCCGTCTTGATCGCCATGTCCACGGTTTTCCCGTCGACCTGGAGCTGGCTGGTGCTTCCGCTCATCGATACCGATCCTTTCAGGCTCGCTGCTAGCCAATCTTCGTTCCGCTTGGACCAGCACCGAACTGTGGCGCGCGAGACATCTTTGTCATTGGGGGGCCTGTAAATGTCGGGCCCATGACGAAACGGCACATGCGACTACGGGCGGGAAGGCGGTTCTTCCGATTGGGTATTCAAGCAATATTGATGCCCGGCCCGCCACGCGGCGAAGCCGGTCACACGCGGCGTCACTAGACCATTTGCATGAGGGGTTCAACCAAGCCGAAGGTCGGTCTGAACCCTCTCTGCGTCATGCCTGGTCGGCGAGGCGCGCAAGCGTCTCGTCCCGCCCCAGGACCGCCATCACGTCGAACAGGCCAGGCGACATCGCGCGGCCGGTCAACGCGGCCCGCAGGGGTTGCGCGGCCTGGCCGAGCTTCAGCCCTTCCTCCTCCGCATAGGCCCGGACGGCGGCCTCCAAGGGCGGCGGCGTCCAGTCGTTGACCGCCGCAAGCTTGGTCGAAAGCCCCGGCAGGCGCTGGCGCGCGGCATCGTCGAGCAGGGCCACCGCCTTGGGATCGAGCTGCAGCGGACGTTTGGCATAGAGATAGAACGCGCTGTCGAGCAGTTCGATCAAGGTCTTGGCGCGCTCCTTCAACCCCGGCATCGCGGCCAGGAATTTTGCCTCCAGCTCGGGCGAGAGCTCGCCCGGCAGGCCCCGCGCCGGCCCGATCTCGGGCAGGATGACCTTGAGTGCCTTCAGCAGATCGTGATCGTCGGACTGGCGCATATAGAGCCCGTTGAGGCTCTCCAGCTTGGCGTAATCGAAGCGGGCAGGCGAACGGCCGATCGAATCGAGGTTGAACAGCGCGATCATCTCCTGCGTCGAGAAGATCTCCTGGTCGCCATGGCTCCAGCCGAGTCGCAGCAGGTAGTTGCGCAGCGCCACTGGCAGATAGCCCATCGAGCGGTAGGCATCGACGCCGAGCGCGCCATGGCGTTTCGAGAGCTTGGCGCCGTCGGCACCGTGGATCAACGGGATGTGCGACATGCTGGGCACGCGCCAACCCATCGCCTGATAGATCTGGGTCTGGCGTGCGGCATTGGTCAGGTGGTCGTCGCCACGAATGACATGGGTGATGCCCATGTCATGGTCGTCGACCACGACGGCGAGCATATAGGTCGGATTGCCGTCCGACCGCAGCAGCACGAGATCGTCGAGATTCTCGTTTTGCCAGACGACGCGGCCCTGAACCTCGTCCTCGACCACGGTCTCGCCGGTCTGTGGCGCGCGCAGCCTTATCACCGGCTTGACGCCGGCCGGCGCGGTTGCCGGGTCGCGGTCGCGCCAGCGCCCGTCATAGCGCATTGGCCGGCCTTCAGCCTTGGCCTTCTCGCGCATCTCGTCGAGTTCGGCCGGCGTGGCGTAGCAATGATAGGCATTGCCCGAGGCCAGCATCTGGTGGGCGACCTCGCGGTGCCTCTCGGCACGCTGGAACTGGTAGACTGTGTCGCCATCCCAATCGAGGCCGAGCCATTTCAGGCCGTCGAGGATCGCCGCGATTGCGGGCTCAGTCGAGCGTTCGCGGTCGGTGTCCTCGATGCGCAGCAACATCTTGCCGCCGTGCCGGCGCGCATAAAGCCAGTTGAACAGCGCAGTACGCGCTCCGCCAATATGCAGGAAACCGGTAGGCGAGGGCGCAAAGCGCGTAACGACGGCATCGCTCATGAAAGGCAGCTCCGGCCGGGCGGCCATAAAGGCCCGGCCCAAAAACACAAAGGTAGCCGGACACGACATGACATCCGACGCGGCCCCTGTAACATGGCTGCGCCGCCTGCGTTAAGCGTAAGATCGCATACGGTGGGGACGGGGGGAGCAGACGGTGCAATCAGCGCCGCCAGGCTTGTGGAAATCGCGCGGCTCGCGGGCCGGCGTCCTGCCGTCACGCCTGCTTGGCGTCGATCTGCATGGCGCCGATCTGCATGGCGTGCGGCTGGGCCTCCTGCTGGCGGAGGGGCGCAGGCGCCTGCTGCGTGCGATGGCGCTGGAAGCCGAGCGCCGGCGCTTGTTCCTCTGGCTGCCCGTGCTCATGGGCGTCGGCATCCTGCTCTACTTCACCGCTGATCGCGAGCCTGCGCTGTGGGCGCCGCTGACGGGACTGACGCTGGCAGGCGGCTTCGCGCTGCTGCTGCGAAATCGCCGCCTCGCGCCGGCCATCTGCCTCGGCATCGCAGCCGTCTTCGCGGGATTCGCGGCGGCGAGCTGGCGCACTACGACGATCGCCGCGCCCATGCTCGAGCGGCCGCGCGTCGGCCAGCTCAGCGGCTTCGTCGAGTCGGTCGAGGCACGGGATGCGGGTGCACGCCTCGTAGTGCTGGTGACCGGTATCGCAGGCGTTGAGGCCGAACGGCAGCCCAGGCGCGTCCGCGTCAACATCCGCGCCGGGTCGATCTCGCCAGGAGACCACATCTCGGCCGTCGCGCGCCTGTTGCCGCCGCCCGGGCCGGCGCGGCCGGGCGGTTATGACTTTGGTCGCGACGCGTTCTTTCGCGGCATCGGCGCGGTCGGCAATATCCCCGGCAAGATTTCCCTGACGCCGCCGCCGCATCCGCCGCCATTCACGCTGGCGATTGCAGTGATGATCGACCGCGCCCGCAACGCCTTGACCCAGCGCATCGCCAGCATCGGAGGCGGGCAGGCCGGCGCGATGGCCGCTGCGCTCGTAACCGGCAAGCGCGGCCTGATCACGGAAACCACCAACACCGACCTGCGCGCGGCGGGCATCTACCACATCGTCTCGATCTCCGGACTTCACATGGTGCTGGCCGCGGGGACGATTTTCTGGATCGTGCGCGCCTTACTGGCGCTTTCGCTGACACTCGCTTCGCATTGGCCGATCAAGAAACTCGCAGCCCTGGCCGCCATGGCCGGCGCCACCGGCTATTGCATCTTCTCGGGCAGCGATGTCGCGACCGTCCGCTCGCTCATCATGACGCTGATGATGCTGGGCGCGATCCTCGTCGACCGCAGCGCATTGAGTATGCGCAACCTCGCGCTTGCAGCCATGATCGTGCTGCTGCGCGAGCCTGACGCGCTGCTTGGCCCGAGCTTCCAGATGTCGTTTGGGGCGGTGGCCGCGCTGATCGCCTTCGCCGAGCGCTGGGAGAACCGAGACCGGCCAGCACCACCGACGCCGCTGCCCTGGCCGATCCGGCCGATCTGGATCGCAGCGAGCGGCATCGTCATCACCACCTTGCTGGCGACGGCGGCGACGGCGCCCTTTGGCGCCTATCATTTCCAGACCTTCAACCTGTTCGGGCTGCTCGGCAATGCGCTGGCTTTGCCCTTCGTCTCGCTCTTCGTGATGCCCGCGGCCGTCTTTGGCGTGTTGGCCTATCCATTCGGGCTCGACTGGCCGGCATGGTGGCTGATGGGCTTTGCGTCCGACATGGTGCTGCGCCTTGCGCACTGGGTCGCGACCATCGACCATTCCACGCTGGTGGTCGTCGCCTTCGGGCCGGCCGCGCTGGGCTGCTTCGCGGCGTCGCTGCTCTGGATCACGCTCTGGACGACCAAGCTGCGCTGGCTCGCGATCCTGCCACTTGCGACCGGCGTCGCCGTGGCAGCCAAGCCCGAGCGGCCCGATATCCTGATCGAGCGCGATGGCTCCGGCATCGCGGTGCGCGGCGCTGACGAGCGGTTGCTCGTGGCGGGGCGGCCGAGCCGTTTCGTCCTGCAACAATGGCTGATCGCCGATGGCGACGGCCGCTCTCCTGATGATGCGACCTTACGGCAGGGCGTGATCTGCGATCAGCTTGGCTGTGTCATCCGCACCAAGGACGGCCGCAGCGTTGCCTATGCCCGCGACAGGCTGGCGATCATCGAGGATTGCCGGCGAGCAGACATCGTGATCACGCCGATCCCCTGGACGGCCGGGTGCAATGCGAGGCTCATCGAACGCACGGCGCTGATCCGCGACGGTGCAACCTCATTGTTCGGCCAGCGAGGTGGTTGGCGCAGCCAATCCGCCGACCTGTCCGCAACGGAACGGCCCTGGAACCGGCGTCGGCCGGAGGTCGCTCCATTGCCCCCAAGGCCCGCACCACAGTCCTTGCCCGATGACGCTACCGACGCTGCCGTCGAATCGCTTCAATAACGCCGCAGGAGATTGACGAGACGTCCCTGGATCTTGACGCGGTCGGGGCCGAGCACGCGGGTCTCATAGGCCGGATTGGCCGCTTCGAGGGCGATCGAGGAGCCGCGCTTGCGCAGCCGCTTCAGTGTCGCCTCCTCATCGTCGATCAGGGCCACGATGATATCGCCGGTATTGGCTGTATCCTGCTTGCGGATCACGACCGTGTCGCCGTCGAGAATACCGGCTTCGACCATCGAATCGCCGCGCACCTCCAGGGCGAAATGCTCGCCGGCACCGAGCATGTCGGCCGGCATCGCGACGTTGTGGCTGCGGCTCTGGATGGCCGAGATCGGCGTGCCTGCCGCGATTCGGCCCATCACCGGAATGGCGATCGTGGCGCGGGTCTCTTCCTCGGCGGGATTGCCGACAGGCTTGACCTTGCCGAGACCGCCCTGAACGATCAACGGGTTGAAGCGGCTGCGCGCGGCCTGCGGGCCACCGACGCCGTCGGGCAGCTTGATGACCTCCAGCGCGCGGGCGCGGTTGGGCAGGCGGCGAATGAAGCCGCGCTCTTCCAGCGCGATGATCAGCCGATGGATGCCCGATTTGGAACGCAGATCGAGCGCATCCTTCATCTCGTCGAAGGAGGGGGGCACGCCGCTTTCACGCAGACGTTCCTGAATGAAGCGAAGCAGTTCGAACTGTTTGCGTGTCAGCATGGTCCCCGCCGGGCGCCCAACGGCGCAGATTCGAAACAAATCACGAACACCATACCTGTTCGTGTTGTGTTCCGCAAGCGGCTCTATCGCAGCCTGATGATCCGGCACGGCGCGTGTTTTTTAGCCGGCTCGGCGAAGGCCGGCCTTATAGCCAGGGCGTCGGCGCGGGCTAGCGTTCCCAGCATCGACGAATCCTGCTTCTCGAAGGGTGTTACCTGCCATCCTGCTTCGGTCAGAACGAGTTCGGCGCGCAGATAATCCTCGCGCTCATCATTAGCCGGCATATCACACCCCAGGATCGCCGGCTCGCTGCGGTCGCGATCAGCCGAGGGCATTCCCTGCAGAGCCTCGATCAGCGGCAGCACGAAGAGATGGCCGCAGACGATCGAGGACACCGGATTGCCGGGCAGACCCACGACGACCATCGGGCCGAGCAGGCCTGTCATCATCGGTTTGCCCGGGCGCATCGCGATCTTCCAGAAGCCGAGTTCCATGCCCTGGCGCTTCAAAGCCTCCTGGACAAGGTCGTGCTCGCCGACAGAAGCGCCGCCGAGCGTGATCAGGACATCGGCGCCTGCAGTGCGGGCCCGCTCTATCTTCGTCGCCAGATCAGGATAATTGTCGCGCGCGATACCCAGATCGAGCGCCGTCGCACCGGCCTGTTCGACCAGCGCGGCCAGCGAAAAGCTGTTGGAGGCGACGATCTGGTCGGGGCCGACAGGTTCGCCGGGCAGCACGAGTTCGTCGCCGGTCGCAAGGATGGCGACGAGCGGCTTGCGCCGCACGTGGAGTGTCGGATGGCCCATCGCAGCCGCGAGGCCGAGTGCGGCGCTGTCGAGCCTGCGCCCGGCGCCAAGCAAGACGTCGCCCTTGCGAAAGTCGAGCCCGGCCGGGCGGACGAATTTGCCCTTGGGAGCGCTCTCCCGGACACGGATCGTCGTGCTGCCGACCCCGTCGGCGTTCTCCTGGATCAGGATGGTGTCGGCGCCGTCGGGCATTGGCGCGCCGGTAAAGATCCGTACGGCCTGACCTGGCTCCAGCCGGCCGGCAAAGGCGCGGCCGGCGGCCGATTCGCCAATCACTAGCAATTCATTTGCCGGCAACAAATCATCGGCGCGGACGGCATAGCCATCCATGGCCGAATTGGCGAAAGGCGGCTGCGTCCGCAGCGCCATGACATCTTCTGCGAGCACTCGTCCGGCGCATTGGGCAAGCGGCAAGGTCTCTGGGGCAGTCGGCGCCGGAACGCTGCCGAGCAGGGCTCTGAGCGCAACCGGAACCGGCGTCAGGGCCATGCGGGTGCTTCCGCCTCGAACGCGCCGGACTTGCCGCCGGATTTGTGCAGGAGCCGTATACCCTCGATCCGCATCGCGCGATCGACCGCCTTGACCATGTCGTAGACGGTCAGGCAGGCGACGCTGACGGCGGTCAGAGCCTCCATCTCGACGCCGGTCTGTCCCTTCATCTTCACCTCGGCGCGAACGCGCACCCCCGGCAGCGCCTCGTCGAGGGTGAGGTCGACCGCGATCTTGCTGATCAGCAGGGGATGGCAGAGCGGGATCAGCTCATGTGTCCGCTTGGCGGCCATGATGCCGGCGAGGCGCGCTGTTCCCAGCACGTCGCCTTTCTTGGCGTCGCCGCTGCGCACGATCGCCAGCGTCTCGGCCTGCATCACGACGCAGCCTTCGGCGATGGCGACCCGCGAGGTCTCGGCCTTGTCGCTGACATCGACCATATGCGCCTGGCCTTGCGCATCGAGATGGCTGAGCCGGCTCACGCCACCGGCTCGCGGGCGGTGCCGGTGAGCAGCATCTGCGTCGCGGCCGCGACATCGGCCTGCCGCATCAGGCTTTCCCCGACCAGGAAGGCATTGACGCCGACGCGATTGAGCCGCGCGACATCGGCATGGTCAAAGATGCCGCTCTCGCTGATGACGATGCGATCGGGCGGGACGCGCGACACCAGCCGCTCGGTCACGGCGAGATCGACCTCGAAGCTGCGCAGGTCGCGGTTGTTGATGCCGAGCAGCCGGCTGTCGAGCGCCAAAGCGCGATCGAGTTCAGCCTCGTTATGGACCTCGACCAGGACATCCATGCCTAGTTCCCGCGCCGTCGCGTTTAGCGCATGTGCGGTTGCGTCGTCGACGCCGGCCATGATGATCAGGATGCAATCCGCCCCCCAGGCGCGGGCCTCGAACACCTGATAGGGCTCGTAGAGGAAATCCTTGCGGAGCGCCGGCAGGCCGCTGGCCTCGCGCGCATCGGGCAGGAACTCCGGCCGTCCCTGGAAGGAGGGACCATCGGTCAGGACGGAGAGGCAGGCCGCGCCGCCGCTTGCATAGGCGCGGGCCAGGGATGGCGGGTCGAAATCGGCCCGGATCAGCCCCTTGGACGGGCTCGCCTTCTTGATCTCGGCGATCAGGCCGGGGCTGCCGGTCGCGAGCTTGGCCGCGAGAGCATCGGCGAAGCCGCGGGTAGGGCCGGCCATGAGGGCGCGCGCCTTCATGTCGCCTTCGGGGACAGCGGCCTTGGCGGCGGCGATCTCCTGGCGCTTGTAGGCTTCGATCTTCGCAAGGATGTCGGTCATCGCCGCCTCACGCGTTCGAGCTTGCGATCAGCGCCGCGAGCGTCGCCTTGGCCTTGCCGGAATCGATCGCATCGGTCGCGCGGACCATGCCGTCACGCAGATCGCCGGCCTGACCGGCCACGACGAGGGCGGCCGCCGCATTGAAGGCTGCGATATCGCGGAATGCAGTCTTCTCGCCATCGAGAACGGCGCGTAGCGCGGCCGCGTTCTGCTCGGGGGCTCCCCCGCGCAGATCCTCCGGCTTTGCCCGGCCGAGCCCGACATCGTCGGGGCTGATCGAGAAGCTCTCGACCTTTCCGCCTTCGAGCGAGACGACGCGCGTCGGTCCGGTCGTGGTGATCTCGTCCAGCCCGTCGGAGCCGTGCACGGCCCAGATCCGTGTCGAGCCCAGCGAGGCCAGCACGCGTACCATCGGGTCCAGCCATGTCTCGGAGAATGCACCGATGAGCTGCTTCTTGACGCCGGCCGGGTTGGAAAGCGGCCCCAGCAGATTGAAGATCGTGCGCGTGCCGAGCTCGGTGCGCACCGGCGCGACATGGCGCATCGAGGCGTGATGGGTCGGCGCGAACATGAAGCCGACGCCGGCCTTGGCGATACAGCGCTCGGTCCCGGCGGGATCGAGCCCGACCTTGACCCCAAGCGCGGTCAGAACGTCGGCAGCCCCGGAACGCGAGGATGCCGCGCGGTTGCCATGCTTGGCGACGGGCACGCCGCAGGCCGCGGTGATGATCGCGGCCAGCGTCGAGACATTATAGGAGCCCGACGCATCGCCGCCGGTTCCGACGATATCGATCGCGTCGGTAGGTGCCTTGACCGGCAGCATCTTGCCGCGCATGGCGCCGACGGCGCCGGCGATCTCCTCGGTGGTCTCGCCACGTACGCGCAGCGCCATCAGGAAGGCCGCAGCCTGCGCGTTGGTCACCTCGCCGGAGAGGATAGTGTCGAAGGCATCGCGCGCCTCGTCCCGCGACAGCGTGGCGCCGGTCGCGACCTTGGCGATGAAGGGCTTGAAATCGTCCATGGGAACTCTGTGAAGCAGGCTTCTTGGGATCAGGCTGAATGGGGCAATGCGGCAGTCTCGCGTTCGCGCGACCATCGCTCGGCGAGATCGAGAAAATTCCGCAGGATGGTTGCGCCATGTTCCGAGGCGATGCTCTCGGGATGGAATTGGACGCCATGCACGGGCAGGTCGCGATGCGACAGCGCCATGATCAGCCCGTCGTCGGTTGCAGCCTCGATATCGAAGGTGGCGGGACAGCTGTCCCGGTCGACCACGAGAGAATGATAGCGCGTCGCCTGGAGCGGCCCGTTGATGCCGCGAAACAGGCCGCGCGCCTTGTGCTGGATGGTCGAGACCTTGCCATGCATCGGCAGCGGCGCGCGCACGACCTCGCCGCCAAAGGCCTGGCCGATGGCTTGCAGGCCAAGGCAGACGCCGAAGATCGGCTTGACGCCGGCGCCCTCGCGAACCAGGTCGAGGCAGATGCCGGCCTCGTTGGGTGTGCAGGGGCCGGGCGACAGCACGATCGCGTCATGCTCGTCACCGAGGGCGTCGGCGACCGTCAGGGCGTCGTTGCGGCGGACGTCGACGCTGGCGCCGAGCCCCCCGATCAGGTGAACGAGGTTCCAGGTGAAGCTGTCGTAATTGTCGATCAGCAGGATGCGCATGAGCCGGACCGTTAATTTGGGCTCCGGTCATGCACGTTCCGGGGCAGGGTGGTCAAGTTCGGCGCGGGGACCGACGCGTCAGACGACAGGCGGGTTGAGCCGCGCAAAACCCTCCTGCCGGTGATAGGGGAAATACGGATAGGGGGCTGTGCGCTGGCTGGCCGCATCCAATCGCGCGATCTGCTCGGGCGTGAGGCTCCAGCCGACTGCGCCGAGATTGTCGCGCAGCTGTGCCTCGTTGCGTGCGCCGATGATGACGGACGAGACCGTCGGGCGCTGCAGCAGCCAGTTGATCGCGATCTGGGGCACGGTCTTACCTGTCTCCTCCGCGACAATGTCGAGCGCCTCGACGATCCCGTAGAGATGCTCGTCCTCGACAGGCGGGCCGAACTCCGCCGTCGCATGCAGCCGGCTCGAGGCGGGAGCGGGCTGGCCGCGCCTGATCTTGCCGGTGAGTCGGCCCCAGCCGAGCGGACTCCAGACCAGCGCGCCGACGCCCTGATCGATTCCCAGCGGCATCAGCTCCCATTCGTAATCGCGGCCGAGCAGCGAATAGTAGACCTGATGGGCGACGTAGCGCGGATGGTCGTGCCGCTCGGCTGTCGCCAGCGATTTCATCAACTGCCAGCCGGAGAAATTGGAGACCCCGACATAGCGCAGCTTTCCGGCCCTAACGAGCATGTCGAGCGTTGCCAGCACCTCCTCGATCGGCGTTCCCGCGTCGAAGGCGTGCAGCTGGAGCAGGTCGATATAATCGGTGCCGAGCCGCCGCAGCGCGTCCTCGCAGGCCTTGATCAGCCGGCTGCGCGAGGAGCCGGCATCATTGGGGCCATCGCCCATCGGCAGGGACGTCTTGGTCGAGATCAGCAGCTTGTCGCGCCGGCCCTTGATCGCCTCGCCCAGCACCTCCTCCGAGGCGCCGTTGGAATAGACATCGGCGGTATCGAAGAGGTTCAGCCCCGCTTCGAGGCAGATATCGACGAGGCGACGCGCTTCCTTGGCGTCGGTCGTGCCCCAGGCACCAAACAGAGGGCCCTGGCCGCCAAAAGTGCCGGCTCCAAAGCTCAGTACCGGCACCTTGAGGCCGGATGCGCCCAAACGCCTGTAATCCATGGTCTCTTCTCCTGTCGTGCGGCCAAGATGGAGCAGGCCCATGCAAGAGATTAGACCGAGACCGGGAACATCATCCGTGAGTTGAATTCACAAGCCCGGCATCGCCCGATGCCGGAGCGCCTAGCCGCGCGCGCCTCGCGGCAGGCCCGCGGTGCGGATCTGCGCCAGCCCGGGCGCGGTCTCGAGGCCGAGCGTCGGCAAGGCGAGCGTCCGCTGGCCCCGGAAATCGACATGGCAGACGAGCAGTCCGCGCTCCTCGATATAGCCGATCAGGCGGCGTGCCCGGCCTGGCGAATGGCTGCCGTAGACGCTCGCCAGCTCCGCATCGCTCGGGCAGGGCGCCCGCTCGATCGCTGCCCGCGCGATGTACAGGAACAGGCCCTGAAGATCGTCGGGCAGGGTTGATGACGCCTCGATTGCGGCCTGCCATGTGTCGGTGCCGGAGAGCTCCTCGCTCGCACCCGCCCGCGCCACGGCGACCCGCCGGCGGAACTCGTCGAGGCTGGGATTGGTGCGTCCGAGCCGGCGCATGCGGCAGCGCACGGTAAAATCCTGATAGAGCACCGCGACCTGCCGCGAGCGCGCCTCGGGGTCCGCCATCAGCTCGCGCAGGATCTCGGTCATGATCGCCTCACGCTCGGCCGGCTCCATCGGAATTTCCGGCTCGGGCTCGGGCGAGGCTGCCGGGCGATAGCTTTCGATCTGGCGCATCACGTCGTTGGCGGGCGGCCGCGGACGCGGTGCGGGGCGGATCGGACGGCTCAGCAGCGGCGGCGGCTCGTCGGCGCCGGCGGTGAAGATCAGCTTGCCGGCCTCTTCGGGCACCTGCTCGGGCATGGGCATCAGGCCCGGAGCGCTGCCGCGATCGGCCGAGGTCGCCGGGCCGATCCGCAAGGGCATCGGGCGTTTCGACAGGGCCGGTCCTAGCGCGACGAACTGGCCGCGTTCGAGATCGCGGAACATCTCCGCCTGCTTGCGGTCCATGCCGAGCAGGTCGGCGGCGCGCGCCATGTCGATGTCGAGGAAGGTGCGGCCCATCAGGAAGTTCGAGGCTTCAGCCGCGACGTTCTTGGCGAGTTTGGCGAGACGCTGCGTTGCGATGACGCCGGCCAGGCCGCGCTTGCGGCCACGGCACATCAGGTTGGTCATGGCGCCCAGCGAGAGCCGGCGCGCCTCGTCGGAGGCCTCGCCCGCCATGACCGGCGCGAAGAGCTGGGCTTCGTCGACGACGATCAGCATTGGAAACCACAGGCTGCGATCGACATCGAACAATCCGCCGAGAAAGGCCGCGACCGCGCGCAGCTGCTCGTCGGCTTCGAGGTTTTCGAGATTGAGGACCACCGAGACGCGGTGCTGGCGCACCCGCAAGGCAACTCGCTGAAGCTCGGCCTCGCCGCATTGCGCATCGACCACGACATGACCGAACTGGTCGGCGAGCGAGACGAAATCGCCTTCGGGATCGATCACGGCCTGCTGGACCAGCGGCGCGCTCTGTTCGAGCAGGCGGCGCAGGAGATGCGACTTGCCCGAGCCGGAATTGCCCTGGACCAGAAGTCGCGTCGCCAGCAATTCGGCGAGATCGAGCAGGGCCGGTCCGCCGCCTTGCACCGCTCCCATATCGATGGCCGTCGTCATACCGTGATCGCGCCGTTTCGTCCGCATCCCCGCGAGAACTCGCGGCCGGCGCTTCTAGCACGTGAAAACGGTCGCGTGGCTGTGCCCGGCACATGCGTCCACAGCAATCGGTGGGCTCTCAGCGCGGGCAGCGGCGACCGCGCTCCTCGCGCTGGATGTCGGCGATGGTCCGGCGCTGGCTGTTCGACAGCGGCAGGTCCTCGGCATTATCGTATTGGCAGCCGGCATTGCCGAAGGCCGCGATGCCACGTTGCGTGCGGAAGCAATAGCCCTGCGCCTTGTAGATCTCGTTGCGGGCGTACCAGAGATCATCGCAGGTCTCGGCTCGCGCGGTCACCGGCAGGGCCGCAAGACCGGCGCCGAAGCATAGCAAGGCTAGAAAGAGAGAGGTTTTGAGCCGCATGCCGATGGTCCGCCGTTCGAGAAAACGTCAATCTGCGTGAAGCCGGCGAACCGGACAAGCCTCGAATCTACTCGAAAAACGTAGCATCTGCGTCGTGCTGCTCTGGCAGAGTGCAGTCGGGGAGGTACATGGATGCCACGCTATGGCTATTGCGAGCGGATCGGTGACGATCTCTGGGCGGAACCCTGGAACGCGCTGACCAACGGCGCCTTTCTGCTGGCTGCGGTGATGGCCCTGTTGCTGTGGAGGCGGGCCGGCGGACGCGATGGTCGGGCTCTCGCACTTATCGCACTGGTCTTCGCCATCGGCATCGGCTCCTTCCTGTTTCACACTATGCCGGGTCGCTGGACGCTCGCCGCCGATGTCGTGCCGATCCAGATGTTTGCCTTCTCCTATTTCGCGCTGGCGCTGGGCCGGTTCCTCGGCCTGCGCCCGATGCTGGCAGGGCTTGGTACGCTCGCTTTTCTGGTTTTCGCGCTGTCGCTGTCATGGGGGATCGCCCCCTTGCTCCCGGCCTCGATGCGCGGGTCAGCCGGCTACGCCGCCTTCCTGTTCGGACTGATTGGCATGGCCTTGGCGTTGTGGCGGCGGTCTGGCGCGACGGAAACGGCGCGAATTCTTGGTCTGGCGGCATTCATCTTCGCGTTGTCGCTGGCGTTTCGCTCGATCGACGGCGCGATTTGTCCAGCCGTGCCGTTGGGCACGCACTGGCTCTGGCATCTGCTGAACGCTGCCGTGCTTTATCTCCTGCTCAGGGCGGCGATCAGATGCGGGCCGCGCACCGGCAGCAACGCGACATCACCGGCCGCGTGATCGATATTGCGAGGGCGGTGTTTACTTGGATGCCGCCATCTCCAGGCAGGTCAGCACCTGGACATAGCTTGGCGGGCCGCCGAGGCCGGTGCTTTCGACGCAGGTCACGCGGCTTGCAGCCGGGTATTGCGACCAGCGCTGCTGCAAGGTGGTCTCCGCCTTGCGCTCGTCGTCACGGCAAGCCTGATTGGGCGGGCGCCCGGCGACAGCAGGTTCCCCCGCATTTCGACAGGTCTGCTCGATATCGAAGCGGGGTGGACCGTCGGCGATCGGCACGAGAAGGCCCGAGGACAGGGTCAGGGCAACAAGACCGGCAATGATCATGGCGGAACCTCCGTAAGGTCGCCCACACGCAAAACGTGTCGCGCAATGCTATGTTCCGCCGATCCGACCCGTTGCACAAGCGCTTCCGGGAAGTGGCTGCTCAGCGCTTCATGACTGTGATGTCGCCTGCCGAGCGCACGTCGATATCGACGATGGCGAGGTCCGGCCGGTCTATTGCAGGCATGGCGCGATGCTCGTCCGGGCGCTGCACGAGCACGAGGCTCGACAGCGCGGGATGGCTTGCGAGGCGCGAATGCGCCAGTGCCGGTTCCATCGCTCCGGGCAGGACGAGGTGAACATTGCGCCCGCCCTCGATGCAGGCCTGAAGATCCCCGAGATTGAACAGCCCGAGCGGCAACAGCTCGACCCCGGTCAGCATTGCCATGCCTGGCCCGCTGGCGAGAGCCGCGAGGTCGCCGCCCACCAGCGTCGTCACGATCCGCGAGGATGAGAGCGGCTTCAGCAGGCGCGAGATGTCCAGCGCCTTGCTGAGCACATCGCGCTCGGAGATCACAGCTCGCCCCGCCAGGGTCAGGGCATTGGCCACCTGTAGCGAAGGGCGGTCGGCCACCTCGGGCAGCGGGTGAAGCATCGCGGTCGCCATCAGCGAATCGAGCGGCGCGACCCCGTCGGGGATGTCCGCGCCGAAACCGCCGACGAAGCGCGTGCCGAAGGACCGCACCGCAAGCTCGCGCAGCATCAGCAGGGGGCGCATCGGGCCGATCCGGCCAACGCCGAGCGCCATCACCGCGCCGGAACTCTCGATAAGCGCGAGCAATTGGCTCTCATTGCCGTGCAGCGGCAGCATCAGCGGCGAGAGCCCGGCACGCAGGCTGGCGAGGATGGAGATGATCGCTTCCGGCCCAAGCGGGGCAAGGATAGCGACGCTGGCGCCAGGCTGGGCCCGGTTGATCGTCAGCAGCCGCGCGAGCTGGTCGATTCGCTCTTCGAGCTGGATGAAATTGATCGATGAGGGGCTGACATCGCTCCAGCCGCGCCGTCCGGGCGGGTCCCGCAAGGCGGCCTCATAGCCGCGGCCGCGGGCGAGGGCTTTGAGCAGCGTGTCGAGATTGAGCCCGTCGAGCAGCGCGGCGGCTTCGTCCGGTTCTGCCCGCATCGAATGCCCCTTAATTCGCAGGCGCAGGCGAAGCCGGAAGGCGCGCCAGAGCTTCGTTGGACAAGAAAAAGGCCGGGCGCCGTTCCGGCAGGATCACGTCGCGCGAATGCGCCAGCCAGGTATCGGGCAGGTAATAGAGTGGCACCACATAGAAACCCGAGAGCAGCAGCCGGTCGAGCGTCCGCACCGTGGCAACGAAATCCTCGCGCTGCCGCGCACCCAGCAGCTTTTGCAGCGTGGCGTCGATGGCGGGCGACTTTACGCCGGCATAGTTCAGCGCGCCCTTGCGATCGGCATTGGCCGAACCCCAACGCCCGATCTGCTCGTTTCCGGGTGAGGCCGAGGCCGGCCAGGTCCACTGGATCATGTCGAAGTCGAAGGCCGAGAGGCGCCGCCAATATTGCACGTCGTCGATCAGCCTGACGGTGACCTCGATGCCGAGCCGGCCGAGCGACTGGGCATAATTCAGCGCCAGCCGTTCCTGCGGGCGGTTGGTGACGGTGATCTCGAAGGCCAGCGGATCGCCGCCCTTCATGTTTCTGAGCACGCCATCCACCATGCCGAATCCGGCCTTGTTGAGCAGGTCGAGGGCGCGGCGTGCCTGCTCGCGGTCGCGGCCCGAGCCGTCTGTAGCGGATGGCGTCCAGCGTCCCGCCAGGATGTCGTCACGCACGCTGCCGGGGAAGCCCGACAGCATGGCCTTCTCGCGCGCATCGGCCGGGACGCCGAGCGCCGACAGCTCCGAATCGGAGAAGAAACTGCCGGCGCGACGATAGACGCCATGAAACAGGTTACGATTGACCCATTCGAAATCGAACAGCATGCCCAGCGCCTCACGCACCCGGACATCGGCGAAGATCGGCCGGCGTGTATTGAAGACGAGGCCGGTCATGCCCTTCGGCGTGTCGAAATGCAGGGTCTGGCGCAGGATCCGGCCATCGCGGACGGCCGGCACGTCATAACCCGTCATCCAGCGCGTCGGGTCCGATTCGAGTCGGACATCGTAGAGCCCGGCCTTGAAGGCTTCGAACAGGGCATTGGAATCGCGATAGAAATCGTAGCGGATCTCGTCGGCGTTGAAGAACCCGCGTGTCAGGGGATGATCCTCAGCCCAGAAATCCTTGCGACGCTTCAGCGTCAGCATCGCGCCCGGCCTGACCTCGCTGACGAGAT
Organism: Allobosea lathyri; assembly: GCF_900108245.1. Lineage (GTDB taxonomy): Bacteria > Pseudomonadota > Alphaproteobacteria > Rhizobiales > Beijerinckiaceae > Allobosea > Allobosea lathyri. Next base: position 430,032 of record NZ_FNUY01000002.1, on the reverse strand, counting down.
AGGGGCCGGAGCCGAGCGCTGGCTTGAAGCTGGTCTCGCCGAAGGTCTCGGCATTGGTCGCGTGTTTGGCGAAAATCGGCATCGCGCCGATGACGAGCGGCAGTTCGCGATTGGAGCCGTCGCCCAGCTCGAAAACGACCCGGCGCAGCGACGGCGCTTCCGCCTTCGTCACACGGCCGAGACTGGAGCGATGGAACGGCTTGCCCTTGGTCTTCAGCAGCTCGAAGGTGAAGAGGACGTCCTCCGCCGTGACCGGCTTGCCGTCGGAAAAAGTGGCGCGCTCGTCGATGTCGAAGGCGAGGCGCGTGCGGGCGTCATCGAGCTCGACATGGGACGCCAGCAGCCCGTAGGCGGTGAACGGCTCGTCGGCCGAGCGGAACAGGAGGCTTTGCTGGACATAGCGCGGCACGGCATCGGGCGCGACGCCGAGCACGACCAGCGGATTGAGGCTGTCGAAGGTGCCCTGCTGCCCGAAGATGATGCGCCCGCCCTTGGGCGCCGCTGGGTCGGCATAGGGCAGGTGGTTGAATCCGCGCGGCAGTGCCGGTTCGCCATGCATGGCGATGGCATGGTCGGGGCCTGTCGATTCGGCATGCGAAAGCCCGCCCATCGCGGCGATGAGCGTCATGGAAGCGAATATTGTTTTGGCCCCGGCGTGCAATATCGCCCTGACCCTGCGAAGCAAAACCATCGTTCGACCTGATTCTTGCCTGATAGGATAACACGCGTAAGCTGCGGTCACGCAGCTATTCGGGCTGGAATCCCGTTACGGAACTCGCTAAAGGCGAGGCAGGGTGTCATTCAAACGCCTCATTCGCCCCTGATGTGCACGGCTTGCGATGGCCAGCGCTCATATGCGATTGGGCTGTCGGTGGTGACGCGCGCGGCTTGCGAAGTCGTGATCCCGAATTCGCCTGATAAGGAAAGACAAATGTCCGCTTCGTTCCGCCTGTCATCGCGCGCTCTGGGCATCGCGCTCAGCGCCGCCCTCGGCTTTGCCCCCGTCGCGTCCTACGCTCAGGCCCAGCGCCCTGCGGCGCCGCGCCCCGCCGCTCCGGCCCAGCAGCCCGCCCAGCCCGCGCCCCAGGGCGGCCAGGCCGCGACAGGCCCGACCGTTGTCCAGGTCAAGCCCGAGCCTTCGCAGACGAGCTGGACCAAGGTCTGTGGCAAGGACCAGGCTGCCAACAAGGAAATCTGCTACACCACCCGCGACTTCGTTTCCGATCAGGGCCAGCCTGTGCTCGCCGTCGCGATCTACGACGTCAAGGGCGATGCCAACCGCATCGTGCGCTTCCTGATGCCGCTTGGCCTGCTGCTGCAGCCGGGCATCCGCTTCGGTGTCGACACCGCCCAGCCGACGCCGGGTCGCTTCGCGATCTGTTTCCCGAACGGCTGCTTCGCCGAAGCGCAGGTCAAGGACGATTTCATCAACGCGATGAAGAAGGGCACCACGCTCAGCGTCAGCGTCCAGAACCAGGGCGCCCGCGAAGTCTCCTTCGCCATTCCGCTGGCCGATTTCGCCAAGAGCTTCGACGGCGCCCCGATCGACCCCAAGGTTCTCGAAGATCAGCAGAAGCAGCTGCAGGACGAGCTGGCCAAGCGCCAGGAAGAATTGCGCCAGCGTCTCGGCGCCGGCGGCGCTGCGGCTCCTGCTGTGCCGGGCGTCCCTGGCGCGGCTCCCGCTCCGGGCGCGCTGCCTGTGCCGGGCGCTGCTCCCAAGCCCTGATTTGCAAGCCTTGATTTGCAAGCCCTGATTGCAGGGCGCTGATCGCAACTCGCGGTGAGCGCCTGTCGCCAAAGGAAAAAGCCGGCCCCGAAAGGGGCCGGCTTTTTCATGCGATCTGCCGATTGAGCGACGGCAGCCGGGCTCAGTTCAGGCCGGCACGGTCGATGGTGTAGCGGCCCTTGCGGTCGCGCCGGAAGAATTCCTTGGCCTGCGGATGGCGGATCGGCCGGCCCGACTCGTCGACCACGAGGTTCTGCTCCGAGACATAGGCGACATACTCCGCCTCCTCGTTCTCGGCGAAGAGGTGGTAGAAAGGCTGGTCCTTTGACGGGCGCAGCTCTTCCGGGATCGCCTGCCACCATTCCTCGGTGTTGGCGAATACCGGATCAACGTCGAAAATGACGCCCCGGAACGGGTAGACGCGGTGCTTGACCACCTGTCCGATCCTGAACTTGGCCGAACGTGCTTCCATGACAGGCTTGGTCCATGCTGGTGCCGGCAATCGTGCCGCCGGCTAGGTTATTGTCGCCCTTGCGTGAGGAATGCGTCGCAAATACGTCGAAATCAATCGTTTTAAGCTCCGTCCACCATCACATTCCATAGTGTTCGGCCAGGGCCGGATCGCGCGCGGCGACCTGTCGCGCCAGATCGACGATGACCTTTGCCTGCTTCCAGGTGGCGTCGTCCTGCATCTTGCCGTCGATCATCACCGCGCCCGAACCATCCGGCATCGCCTCCAGAATCCGCTTCGCGAAACCGACTTCGGCCGGATCGGGGCTGAAGACACGCTTGGCGATGTCGATCTGCGAGGGATGCAAGGTCCAGGCCCCGGCGCAGCCCAGCAGGAAGGCGTTGCGGAACTGTGCCTCGCAGGCGGCCGTATCCGAGAAGTCGCCGAACGGCCCGTAAAACGGCTTGATTCCGGCCGAGGCGCAGGCATCGACCATCTTCGCCAGCGTATAGTGCCAGAGATCCTGCTGGGCCACAGCGCGAGCGCCGCCGTCGGGGGAGGGGTCGGCAAGGACCTTGTATTCGGGATGCCCGCCGCCGACCCGCGTCGTCTTCATCGCGCGCGAAGCGGCGAGATCGGCCGGGCCCAGACTCATCCCATGCATGCGCGGCGAGGCCGTCGCGATCGCGTCGACATTCTTCACCCCTTCGGCCGTCTCCAGGATGGCGTGGATCAGGATCGGCTTGGGCAGGGCGTGCCTGGCCTCGAACTGCGCCAGCAGCTGGTCGACATAGTGGATGTCCCAGGGACCCTCGACCTTGGGCACCATCACGACATCGAGCTTGCCGCCGATCTCGGTCATGATCGCGGTGATGTCGTCGAGAAACCAGGGCGAGTTCAGCGCATTGACACGCGTCCACAGCCCCGTCTTGCCGAAATCCACGGCCTTGCCCATCGCGATGAAGCCGTCGCGCGCCGCCTGCTTGGCGTCGACCGGGATCGCATCCTCGAGATTGCCCAGCACGATATCGACCTGGCCGGCGAGTTCGCCGACCTTGGCACGCAGCTTTTCGAGATGCGGCGGCACGAAATGGATCATGCGCTCCAGCCTGAGCGGCAGCTCGCGCCAGGGCTCCGGCGCGCCTATGGCGAGCGGTCGGAAGAACTGACGCGGCGTCCTGGTCGTCATGGGGAGCTCCATGCTGCAACGCAACGAATGTGCCGGAGCATTGCAGCGGCGTCCATTGCCTTTTGGCAGTAGATAGCTAGCAAAAAGGAGATCATACCTAGGATTAATTACCTGATCGCATGAGGGGCTAAAATTCCTAGGTATCAAGTCCTTTGTTCGGCATTGCGAGATGGACGCCATGGCGCCAACGGCCTTGCCTCGCGACGCAGAGAGGCTAGATGGCTCAGATTGCAATCCGATCCGGCCAAGCGCGGCCGATGGCCCCGCTCCAGGTAGATCCGCCGATGGCCGACCTTGCCAGCATCTTCAATCTCGTCGCGCCGTTCTTCGGCTTGATCCTGCTCGGCTTCGCCATCGGGCGTTACAAGAAGCTGCCGGAAAGCGGGCTCTCCTGGCTGCAGTTCTTCCTGATCTATGTGGCACTGCCGCCGCTGTTCTACCGGCTGATCGCCGATAAGCCACTCAGCGAACTCGCCAATTGGGGATTTATCGCGGGCACGACGCTGGCGACATTCTGCGCCTTCTGCCTCTCCTTCGCGGTGGGGATGAGGTACACGAAGGGCGACATGCCCCAATCGGTGATGCAGGGCGTCGCCGGCTCCTATTCCAACATCGGCTATATGGGCCCGCCGCTGATCCTGGCGGCGCTCGGGCCGGCGGCGAGCGCGCCTGTCGTGCTGATCTTCGTCTTCGACAGCGTCCTGCTGTTCTCGCTGGTCCCCCTGTTGATGGCGCTGGCCGGCGTCGAGAAGAAGAGCATCTTCGCCACCGCGCGCGAGGTCGTCTGGGGCGTGCTCACGCATCCGTTCAACCTCGCGACCATGGCCGGCGTGTTCGCAAGCTATACGCGGCTCGAACTGCCGACCGCGATCGACAAGATGACGCTGTGGCTATCCCAGGCCGCCGCTCCCTGCGCGCTGTTCCTGCTTGGCGTCACGGTGGCGCTTCGTCCGATGAAAGCGATGCCGGGCGAGGTGCCGGCGCTCGTGGCGATCAAGCTGCTGCTGCATCCGCTGCTGGTCTGGGTCTTCCTCTCGATCGTCGGCGGCGTGCCCGACAACTGGATTTTCGCCGCCGTGATCATGGCGGCGCTGCCGCCGGCGCTGAACATCTTCGTCATCTCGACACAGTACCGCGTCGGCATCGAGCGCGCCTCGGCCTGCATCCTCGTCGGCACGATCGTCTCGATGGGCACGCTGACGGGCTTCCTGTGGCTGGTGAAGACAGGCAGGATGGTGGCCGACCTGTTCCCCTGAGAGAGCTCATGCTGCCGCTGGACGATCTGCTGGTTCTGGATTTCTCGACCTTGCTGCCTGGACCGCTGGCGAGCCTGTTCCTGGCCGAAGCCGGCGCGCGGGTGATCAAGGTCGAAAGGCCCGGCGGGGAGGACATGCGCGGTTTTCCGCCGCGTTTCGGCGAGACATCGGCCCCCTTCGCCGCGCTCAATCGCGGCAAGGCGAGCGTCGAGATCGACCTGAAGGCTGAAGATGCGCTCGCGCGCCTTACGCCACTGATCGCAAAGGCCGATATCCTGATCGAGCAGTTCCGGCCCGGCGTGATGGAGCGGCTCGGCTTCGGCTTCGCGGCGTTGGCGCGGATCAACCCGCGCCTGATCTATTGCTCTATCAGCGGCTATGGCCAGTCCGGGCCACGCGCGCAGGAGGCGGGGCACGACATCAATTATCAGGCGATCGGCGGGCTGCTCGGCCAATCCCTCAAGCGCGCTGCGCCGCCGCCGCTGCCGCCGCCGCTCGTCGCCGATATCGCGGGTGGCACGATGCCGGCCGTGCTCAATATCCTGCTGGCGCTGCGCCAGCGTGAGCGCGCAGGCAGGGGCTGCCATCTCGACATCGCCATGGCCGACGCCATGCCGACTTTCGCCTGGTACGGGCTGGCGCAAGGACAAGTGACGGGAAGCTTCCCCGATGGCGCCGAGGGGCTGCTGACCGGCGCCAGCCCCCGCTACGGCCTCTATGCCACGGCCGATGGCTGGTTCCTTGCCGTCGGAGCTCTGGAGCCCAAGTTCTGGGCTGCGTTTTGCGAGGCGATCGCGCTCGATCCGACATTGCGGGACGATCGTCACGATCCGGAGGCGACACGTGCCGGCATCGCAGCCATTATCGCCTCGGAGCCCGCCGCGCATTGGCGCGACTATCTCGAGCCCTGCGATTGCTGCTGCACGGTGGTGAGAACGCTGGAGGAGGCGCTGGCCGACCCGCATCTCACCCTGCGCGGTCAACTCGACATGCAAGCGCAGGAACCGGGCGGCCGCCGTCTGGTCTCGACGCCGCTGCCGCTCGCGCCGGTTTTCCGCGAGAAGGCGCAAGCCCTCCGCAAGGTCGCAGCCAGCGGCGAGGATACGGAAAGCCTGCTCGGCGGAGCCAAGGTCCGCAGCTGACCGGCGGATGATTTACCGGGACGTCCCGCCGGCCAATCCCTGCCGCATCACCAGCCGGCGCAAGGGGCCGATCCGCGACAACGCCAGAAGCCCCGCGCCGCGCAGCAGATCGGCCGGCATCATATCCGTGAGCAGCGTGCGGTTCAGCGCATCGACAGCCCCCGTGCGCAGGCGCACATCGGTCTGTCGGGAGCGGTCATAGGCTGCGATCACGCTATCAGCGCCGGGATCGGAGGCATCGCCGACTGCGTCTCGCAAGGCCGCTACATCGCGAAGCCCGAGATTGAGCCCCTGCGCGCCGATCGGCGGAAAGACATGCGCGGCTTCGCCGATCAGCGCCATGCGGTTCGCGCCGAAGCTTTCGACCGAGAGCCCGCCCATCGGCACGCGACCGCGCGGGCCGACCACATTCATCGCGCCGAGCAGCGAATGGGTCTGGGCCTCGACACGGCGGGCGAAGGCGGCATCATCGAGCGCTGCAACGCGGTCGGCTTCCTCGGGATCGAGCAGCCAGACCAGAGAGGAGCGGCGGCCGGGCAGGGGGACGAGCGTGCAAGGGCCGGTGCGCGTGTGGAACTCTGTCGAGGTCTCATTGTGATCGCGGCGATGGCTGAGGATTGCCGTCAGCGCCACCTGCGGATAACGCCAGTCACGCGCCGCAATGCCGGCGGCAGTGCGGACCCGCGATTGCCGCCCGTCCGCGCCGACGACGAGACGGGCGTGCAAGGGCGCAAAGCCATCGCCGCCCAATGTAACGCCCGCGGCATCGCTTTCGATGCTGGAGACCAGGCCCGGAATCAGGCTGAGCCTGTCGCTCGCTTGCGCCTTCGCTGCAAGCGCCTCGGTCAGCTCGGCATTCCCCACATTCCAGCCGAAGGCGGTGAGTCCAACCTCGGAGGCGCGGAATTCGACCGGCGGCTGGCGAAACAGGCTGCCGGTATCGTCGACGAGGCGCATGACGGCGAGCGGTGCGGCCTTGTCGGAGAGAGCCTCCATCAGGCCAAGCTCGGCCAGTACCCGCCAGGAACCATCGAGCAAGGCGACCGTGCGTCCATCGCGTGGGGCGGCCAGGGGGCCGAGCACGGCAACGCGCCTGCCGTCGCCGCTCAACGCCAGCGCGGCGGCGAGGCCGACGGCTCCGGTTCCGACGATCGCGATATCGACCTGATTGTCGTGTTTGCGGCTCATGCCGTCTGGCTATCCGAAGACGAGCCGCTTGACCATCGGCCGGCGCGTCGCAGCTCAAGGGATCTGTGGCGATGTCACAGTGGTGACCTCGGCGCTGGGCGCCGATCCCCGTTGCAGGCGCGCCGTTGCGCCATGCGCGGACAAGTCCTTATGGTCCTGCCTTCATTTCTGGGAGTTCGATTCATGGTCAAAGCCATTCGCATTCACAAGATCGGCGGCCCCGAGGTCCTGCAATTCGAGGACATCACGCTGCCCGCGCCGGGGCCGGGCGAATTGCTGGTGAAAAACCGCGCCATCGGCCTGAACTTCATCGATACCTATTTCCGTTCCGGGCTGTATCCGGTGCCGCAAATGCCTTTCGTGCCCGGAAACGAAGGCGCAGGCGAAGTCCTGGCCGTCGGCCCCAATGTCACCGAGTTCAAGCCCGGCGACCGCGTCGCCTATGTCGCGACGCTCGGCTCCTATGCGCAGGAGCGTGTCGTCGCGGCTGCCTCGGTCGTGGCCCTGCCCGACGCCGTATCCTTCGAGGCGGCAGCCAGCATGATGCTGAAGGGGCTCACGGCCGAATATCTGCTCCACCGGACCTATAAGGTGAAATCGGGCGACACGATCCTCGTTCATGCGGCAGCCGGAGGTACCGGCCTGATCCTGTGCCAATGGGGCAAGGCCCTCGGCGCCACCGTGATCGGCACGGTGGGCTCGCAGGAGAAGGCGGACCTCGCCAGGGCACACGGCGCCGATCACACCATCCTCTATCGCGAGGAGAATTTCCCGGCTCGCGTGAAGGAGCTCACGGGCGGAAAGCTCTGCGGCGTCGTCTATGACGGCGTCGGCAAGGACACCTTCCTGCCCTCGCTCGATTGTCTGAGGCCCTTCGGCGTGCTGGCGAGCTTCGGCAATGCGTCGGGCCCGGTCGAGCCCTTCAATCTCGGCCTGCTCGGGCCCAAGGGCTCGCTCTATGTCACCCGGCCGACGCTGTTCACCCATATCGCCAGCCGCGCGACCATGGTCGAGATGGCCAAAAACCTGTTCGACACGGTCGCCTCGGGCAAGGTCAAGGTGCCCGTCAACGCCACCTTCGCCCTGGCGGATGCGGCCAATGCCCATCGCGCGCTGGAAGGGCGCGGCACCACCGGCTCGACCGTGCTGATTCCCTGACGCGGGTAGCGAGGGTTTTTCATACCCGCGCCAATCCTGCCCGCGCTAATCCTGCCAAAATCATCGCTTAAGGACAGACCTTGCCCGGTTGTGATTGGGCGAGGTTCTGGCTCCGGAGCGTCCAGTCGGCATGAAGAGGATTTCGCTGACCGTCGGGCTCGCGCTCGCATTGGCGGGCGCCGGGACGCTGGTCGTTCCCCCGGCATGGCGGCATTGGCAGCTGATCGCGGCCGCAAATGACCCGGTCGCGCTGTCGCAGTTGCGGCTGGACGACGCCTTCACGGCTACGCGCCTCGAATCAGAGGTCGATAGCGCCATTGCTGCGCGAGATCCCGAGCTCGCGGAAAGTTTCATGGCTCTGGCCGCCGAGCGCGGTCTGGCCGTCACGCCCGCCCAGCGGCAGCGGCTGCAGGCGCTGAATGACGGCGCCGCTCTCCGTGCCGTCGAGGATTTCGGCCATGGCTTCGTTGCCGGCGACCGCGACAGCGGCGCCGCCTTCACGGGAGCGTTGGTCGGAGACATCACCGGCTTCGGCGATCTGCGCGATCTTGCGGTCGAGGGCCGGAAGTGGCTGGGCGGCGAGACGGCAGACCAGACCGTTCTCGCGATAGCCGCCGCCGGCCTCGCCATCAGCGCCGCGACCTGGGCCAGTTTCGGTGGCGCCTTGCCGGCTCGCAACGGGCTCAGCGCCGTCAAGGCAGCCAGCAAGGCCAAGGTGCTCTCCCCGGCCTTGACCGCAAACGTCGCCCGCGTCGCGGCGGGTGCGATCGATCGTCCGGCATTGAATGCCAGCCTCGCAGCCGCCGCCAAATTCGACTTTGCTGCCACGCGTCTCGCAGCAGGCGGGATCGTCAAGCCGGCCGCAATGACGCGCCTGGCCGCGATCGGCCAGGATGCCGGCGCAGTCTATGCCCGCACCGGCCAGCGCGGTCTCCGGCAGGTTCTGAGCCTTGCCGATGAGGCCGGCGATATCGGCAAGGCCGCAAGGCTCGGCGCCGCAAAGGGCGTGAGCACGCGTGCGATCCTGAAGGTGCTGGGCCGAGGCGCGCTGGTGCTGGGGGCGCTGAGCCTTAGCGCCGTCAGCTGGCTGTTTGCCCTCATCGGCTATGCGCTGGCATTGGCCATGCTGGCGCAGCGCTTTGGCGCGTGGCTAGGACGGCGGATCGCTCCGCGCCGCGCCCAGATGGCCTGAGCGCGGATTTTTTCGCGATCCCGTGAACCCAAAGTCATGGCGGTGCGACCAATCGATGTCAGCGCCTGCTGATGCTCTTTTGGGAGACGGGTCATGAAAAACAAGCTTCGCATCGCCGGACTGCTTCTGGCTTCGCTCACAGTCTCGACCGTTGCGCTGGCCCAACAGGGCGGAGGCGGAGGCGGAGGTGGTCAGGGCGGAGCAGCGGGCGGAGGTGGCGACAACTCCATCATCGCCCTGCGGCTTCAGGATCATGAACGGGCTCGCCTGTCGCGCGCCGTCGAACCGCGGCGCGCCGGCTCCAACTGCCTCACCCATGCCTGCAACGAACCGCCGATGCAGCGCCCTCCGGCCCGCATCGCGGTCCAGTTGATCGACAGCTGCGGCGGTGGGGACTACTGGATCGCGCGCGACCGCAGCGGTCGCATCATCCGCCGTGTCTGCGAATTCAATTGATCAGACGGCGACGCCGTGAAGATCATAGGCGTCCGCGCGCTCGATCTTCACGCTGACGATGTCGCCCGGCCGTAGCGGCCTGCGGCTTGCGACATAGACATTGCCGTCGACCTCGGGCGCATCCCATTTGGAGCGCCCCTTGGCGACGGTCGGCCCGGCCTCGTCGATGATGACCTGGATGCGCTTGCCGACGCGGTTCTTGACGATGCGCGTGCTGATCTCGGCTTGCGCCTTCATGAAGCGGTGCCAGCGCGCTTCTTTCTCGTCCTCCGGGATCAGGGGAAGGCCGAGATCATTGGCGGTCGCGCCCTTGACCGGCTCGTATTTGAAGCAGCCGACGCGTTCGAGCTTCGCTTCCTTGAGCCAGTCGAGCAGGAACTGCACATCCTCTTCGGTCTCGCCGGGGAAGCCGACGATGAAGGTCGAGCGGATCGCGAGATCGGGGCAGATATCGCGCCATTTCCGGATGCGGTCCAGCGTGCGGTCCTGATGAGCCGGTCGGCGCATAGCCTTGAGAACGCTGGGAGATGCGTGCTGGAAGGGGATGTCGAGATAGGGCAGGATCAGCCCTTCCTGCATCAGCGGAATGACCTCGTCGACATGCGGGTAGGGGTAGACATAGTGCATCCGCACCCAGATCCCCATCTGCCCGAGCTCGCGCGCGAGCTCGAAGAAGCGCGTGCGGACCTCGCGGTTCTGCCACATCGAGGGGGCGTATTTGATGTCGAGCCCATAAGCGCTGGTGTCCTGCGAGATCACCAGCAATTCCTTGACGCCGGCCTTCACCAGCTTCTCGGCCTCGCGCAGCACGTCGCCGATCGGCCGCGAGACCAGATCGCCGCGCAGTTTGGGGATGATGCAGAAGGTGCAGCGATTGTTGCAGCCCTCTGAAATCTTCAAGTAAGCGTAGTGGCGCGGCGTCAGCTTGATGCCATGGTCCGGCACCAGATCGACGAAGGGGTCGTGCCGCGGGGGCACCGCCTGATGCACGGCCGAGACGACGCTTTCGTAAGCCTGGGGGCCGGTGATCGCGAGCACATTCGGGAAGGCGTCGCGGATCTGCTCGGGCTCGGCGCCCATGCAGCCGGTGACGATGACCTTGCCGTTCTCCGCCATAGCCGAGCCGATCGCCTCGAGCGATTCCGCCTTGGCGCTGTCGAGGAAGCCGCAGGTGTTGACGATGACGAGATCGGCACCCGCATGGCTCTTGCTGAGCTCATAGCCCTCCGAGCGCAGGGAGGTGATGATCCGTTCGGAATCGACCAGGGCTTTCGGGCAGCCGAGGGATACGAAGGAGATTTTCGGCGCGACGGCGTTCATCGGCTGACTTTTCGACAATTCTGAAAGGAGGCGGCGCGGCATGGCTGGCGCGCGCCGCCTCCTTTGAACGGTTTCAGCCTGTTTTGCAAATCGGCGGTTGCTACGCCGTCGCCGCGGTCGCGACCGGTCGCTCCGGATCCTGGGTCCAGTCGGTCATCGAGCCATCATAGAGCGCGACCTCGTCGCGCCCGAGAACCTCGGACAGAACGAACCAGTTCAACGCCGCCGTGTGACCGGTGTTGCAGTAGGAAATCGCCGGTCCCTGCGGCACGTTGCCGAACAGCTTTTGCAGGTCGCCAACGGGCTTCAGCGCGCCGTTCGCCGGGTCGAAGGCGTCCGTATAATCGCGTGAGACGGCACCGGGGATATGGCCAGCACGCGCCGCTTCCGCCGATTTTTCGCGACCCTCGAAATAGCTCGCCGCGCGAGCATCGACCAGGGTGGCGAGCTTGCTGCGCGAAGCGACCAGCGTCGCATCGGTATTGCTGCGCAGGCGCTGCTGCATGACGACCGGATAGGGGCCGGCGCTCTTGGGCGTGGAGGGACCGGTCTCGACCGGGCGCTTGGGGTCGGCCCTCCAAGCCTTGAAGCCGCCATCGAGAATGGCCTGTTGACCATGGCCGATCAGCTTCAGCGTCCAGTAGACGCGGGCGGCCGCGGCAAAATCGGTGGCGCTGACGCCGGCCGGGACGATGACGACATTGTCATGCGGCTTGACGCCGAGCCGGCCTGCCAGCGCCGCCAGATGATCCAGCGGCGGCAGCATGCCCGGCGCATTGCCGACCTTGGCCCGCCAGCCATCGGCGGCATAGTCGCTGTGCACGGCGCCGGGGATATGCCCGGCTTCGTAGGCAGCCTTGCCGCCGCCATCCACGGGGGAGCGGATGTCGATGACGACGAGGTTGCTGCTGCCCAGTTGCGCATTGAGCGCTTCGGGCGTGATCAATCCTGCGAATTCGGTTCCGCTCATTCCGCCGCTACCTTCTGTGTCTCGTCGATCACGTCGAGCGAGTAGCTCATCTCAGCCGTCGCTCCGAGCATGATCGAAGCCGAACAGTATTTTTCCTTCGACAACGTCACGGCCCGTTCCGCCTTCGCCTGCGAAAGGCCGCGTCCGCTGATCTTGTAGGAGAGATGGATCTTCGTGAAGACCTTCGGGTCTTCCGTGGCACGTTCGGCCTCGACCTCGACATCGCAGCCGGTGACGTTCTCGCGCCCCTTCTTCAGGATCTGCACGACATCGAAGCCGGTGCAGCCGGCGAGGCCGATCAGCAGCATCTCCATCGGCCTGATGCCGATATTGCGGCCGCCATATTCAGGTGCGCCGTCCATCATCACGGCATGGCCGCTACCGGCCTCGCCCATGAAGGCCATGCCCTCGACCCATCTCGCGCGTGCTTTCATGCCCGCCTCCTGTCCGAATCTCGAAGCCGATAGGGATAAGGGCTCTCTGCGTCCGATGCGAGGCTAGGGCATCGGCCCGAAAAGTGGAATGCGGTATTCGGAAGAAGCCGATGCCAAATCAAAGACCTGCAGTAGCGGGACGAATATCGTATTACGTCCGGTGCAGGAGATTCAGGCGGCCGCGAACAGGCTGCCATGGGTGATGCGCAGGCGGATGCGCTCGCCGATCGCGGGAGCGACCTGGCTTGCCAGATCGACATCGAGCCGCTTCGGCAGACCCTGTACGGCGACTTCCGCGCGCCGCAACGGCCCATTCCGGCGCAGATGCTCGACCACCCCCGGCAAGGCCATTGGCAGATCGTCGACGATGCGCAGATGCTGCGGCCGGACATAGAGCGCGGCCTGCCCGCCCTGGTTCTGCGAAAGGCCGCCGAGCACCGGCCTGTCACCGAAGAAGGCCTGGCTGCCCACCACCTTGACCGGCAGCTTGTTCACCTCGCCCAGGAACTCGCAGACGAAGGGGGTTGCCGGATGGTCGTAGACATCATCGGCCGAGCCGACCTGCTCGATCCGGCCGTCATTCAGGATGGCGACGCGGTCGGCCAGTTCCAGCGCCTCTTCCTGGTCATGGGTGACGAAGACGGTGGTATGCCCGGTGCGGCCATGGAGATCGCGCAGCCAGGCCCGCAGGTCCTTGCGAACCTTAGCGTCGAGCGCGCCGAAAGGCTCGTCGAGCAGCAGCACGCGCGGCTCGATCGCCAATGCGCGCGCCAGGGCGACGCGTTGGCGCTGGCCGCCCGAGAGCTGGCTCGGATAGCGCTTCTCAAGGCCGGGAAGCTGGACGAGCTCGAGCAATTCGCCGACGCGCTTGCGGATTTCGGCGTTGTCGGGCCGCTCGTTGCGAGGCCGCGACTTCAAGCCGAAGCCGATGTTCTGCGCCACGTTCATGGTCTTGAACAAGGCGTATTGCTGGAAGACGAAGCCGATGCGCCGGTCGCGTAGCGACAGGTCGCGCATGTCGGTATCGCCAAACAGCACGCGACCGTGATCAGCCTGCTCCAGCCCGGCGATCAGCCGCAGCAGAGTGGTTTTACCGGAGCCTGACGGGCCTAGCAGCGCAACGAGCTCACCCGGCTGGATATCGAGCGAGACGCCACGCAATGCAGGGAATGCGTCGAAGCGCTTCTCAATGGATTCAATCGTGACGGCGACCGTCATGGGCAGCAACCCCTCATCGATGTTCAGTGGCGGCGGCTCGCGGCGATGGCGTCGCCGAAACGCCATTCCAGCAGGGTTTTCAGCGCAAGCGTGACCAGTGCGAGGCCCGCCAGCAACGAGGCGACGGCAAAGGCGGCGGCGCCCATATATTCATTGTACAGGATCTCGACATGCAGCGGCATGGTGTTGGTCAAGCCGCGGATCTTGCCGGAGACGACAGCGACCGCGCCGAATTCGCCCATGGCGCGGGCGTTGCAGAGCAGGACGCCATAGAACAGGCTCCATTTCACATTGGGCAGCGTGATCGAGAAGAAGGTGCGCCAGGGCGAGGCGCCGAGAGTCAGCGCGGCCTCCTCATCGGCCGAGCCGAGCGATTGCATATGCGGGATCAACTCGCGGGCCACGAAGGGGAAGGTGACGAAGACCGTCGCCAGGATCAGGCCGGGCAGGGCGAAGATGATCTGGACGTCATGCGCCTTCAGCCAGGCGCCGAAATAGCCCTGCGCACCGAAGAGCAGCACGAAGACGAGGCCCGAAATCACGGGCGAGACCGAGAAGGGCAGGTCGATCAGGCTGATCAGCAGGTTCTTGCCCCGGAATTCGAATTTGGCGATGGCCCAGGCAGCGGCGATGCCGACCACGATATTGAACGGCACTGCGACAGCCGCCACGAGCAGCGTCAGGCGGATGGCCGCCACGGCATCGGGCTCGAAGATCGCTGCCTTGTAGGCCTCCCAGCCGCGCGCGCCGGCCTCGACGAAGACGGTGATCAGCGGCAGCAGCAGGAACAGCAGCAGGAAGGCCAGCGACAGGCCGATCAGGAGGATCTGCACGGCGACGCTCTCGCCGCGAACGCGACGATCGTCGCGGCGGGTGGCCAGGTCGTTGGTCTTGAGCGGGAGCGCGGCGTCAGACATCGCCGAACCTCCGCCGAGCGCGGGCCTGGATCAGGTTGACCGACAGGATCAGCGCAAACGAGATCAGCAGCATCAGCGTCGCGACGACGGCGGCACCCGCATAATCGAACTGCTCCAGCTTGATCACGATCAGCAGCGGCGCGATCTCGGACACCATCGGCACATTGCCGGCAATGAAGATGACCGAGCCGTACTCTCCGACTGCGCGCGCGAAGGCGAGCACGAACCCCGTCAGCAGCGCCGGCAGTACCGGTGGCAGGATGACCGTGAAGATCGTGCGCAACCGGCTCGCGCCGAGCAGCGCGGCAGCCTCCTCGACATCATCCTGCAGTTCCTCCAGCACGGGCTGGACGGTGCGCACCACGAAGGGAAGGCCGATGAAGATCAGCGCGACCATGACGCCAAGCGGCGTGTAGGCGATTCTGATGTCGAAAGGCGCGAGGAGACTGCCGACCCAGCCATTGGGCGCGTAGATTGCCGCCAAAGCGATGCCGGCGACGGCCGTGGGCAGGGCGAAGGGCAGGTCGACCGCCGCATCGATCAGGCGCCGGCCTGGGAATTCGTAGCGCACCAGCACCCAGGCCAGGATCAGCCCGAAGATCGCGTTGATCGATGCGGCAAAGAGCGCTCCGAGGAAGGACAGCCGCAGCGCCGCCAATGTGCGCGGCGAGGTCATGATCGCCCAGATGTCGGCCGGGCCGGCGCTGGCGGCCTTCAGGAAGAGCGCCGCGAGCGGGATCAGCACGACCAGCGACAGCGCCGTCAGGGTCAGGCCGAGCGCCAGCCCGAAGCCGGGCAGCACGCTCGGTTCTCGCCAGCGGAAGGGCGCTGTCGCTGCCATGGCCTTAGCGCGCCGGCTTGTAGAGTTGGTCGAAGGTGCCGCCATCGCCGAAATGGGTCGGCTGCGCCTTGGCCCAGCCGCCAAACGCGCCATCGATCGTGACGAGCTCGACCTTGGGGAAGTTGGCGATGTCCTTCGGGTCGGCATTCTCAGGGTGCCGCGGGCGATAGAAGTTCTTGGCGATGATGGCCTGCGCCTTCGGCGTGTAGAGGAAGTCGAGATAAGCCTGCGCCTCGGCGCGGGTGCCCTTGGCGTCGACATTGCCGTCGACGACCGCAACCGGCGGCTCGGCCAGGATCGACAGGCTGGGAACGACGATGTCGAACTTGTCGGCGCCGAACTCCTTCAGCGCAAGGAAGGCCTCGTTCTCCCAGGACAGGAACACGTCGCCGATGCCGCGCTGGGTGAAGGTGGTCGTCGCGCCGCGCGCGCCGGTGTCGAGCACCGGGACATTGGCGAGCAGCTTGCCGATATAGTCGCGGATCTTGGCGTCGTCCTTGTTGAAGGCCTTTTCGGCATAGGCCCAGGCGGCGAGGTAGTTCCAGCGGGCTCCGCCCGAGGTCTTCGGGTTGGGCGTGATGATCTGGACGCCGGGCTTCACCAGATCGCCCCAGTCCTTGATCGCCTTCGGATTGCCCTTGCGCACGAGGAACACGATGGTCGAGGTATAGGGCGAGGAGTTGTTCGGGAGGCGCTTCTGCCAGTCGAGCGGCAGCTTCTTCGAACGCTCCGCGACCGCATCGATGTCTCCGGCCAGTGCCAGCGTCAGCACATCCGCATTCAGCCCATCGATGACGGTGCGGGCCTGAGCGCCCGAGCCGCCATGCGACTGCCGGATCGTGGTGATCTTCTTCGCGTTCTTCGCGTTCCATTCCGCGATGAAGGCGGCATTGATATCGCGATAGAGCTCGCGGGTCGGATCATAAGAAACGTTCAACAGTTCGGTCTGCGCGCGGGCGCCGGCGACCACGCCAAAGCACAGCGAGAAGGCTCCGAGGACGAGGCCGGCACGAAGCAGGCGGCGAAACAGCGGGTGCGTCATCTCAGGGCTCCGTTGCGATCAAACCGGGGGAATCAGCACTGAAACCCCAGCTCTGTTCTGAATAACAAACGAAACGTACTGAATTTTCGGCCTTGTCTCAACGGCATGCCGTAGCACGCCCGTTCCAAACTTCAGCGCCTCGGGAGAAAACGCGTCTCTTGATCAAGCGTTCCCCGGCCACGAGACGGTGATAGCAATTCCCCGCCGATCGCGCAAAAGGCGTCGCCGACACTCGGCCGGAATCAGGCTCGCCGCTGGTCAGGGACCGAGGCGATCTCGGAAAGAGCGCTTCCCAGCGCATGTCCGACCATGACGAGCACTGGCCCCGAGGCGGGGAGTTCGCCCAGCCGCTCCGGCAGCGTCGCGATCGTCGCGGCAACCCTGGCCTCGTCTGGCCGCGTTGCCGCCAACACGGCGATGGCCGGCGTCTGCGGGTCGAGCCCCGCGGCCACGGCGCGGTCGCGGAAGCCTGCAAGTGTTGCGCGTGCCATGTAGATCACGGTCGTCGCATGCGGATCGGCCATCGCCTGCCAGTCGAGATCATCGGGCAGGTCGCCGCTGCGGGCGTGCCCGGTGACGAATTGCAGGCGGCGTGCATGGTCGCGATGGGTCAAAGACAAGCCAAGCGACGCTGCAGCCCCTTGTGCTGCTGATATTCCGGGCACGATCGCAACCGGAATATTGGCGGCTGCGCAGGCGTCGATCTCCTCGCCGGCGCGGCCGAAGATGCCGGGATCGCCGCCCTTGAGACGCACGACATGTTTGCCCTGGCTCGCCAGCGAGACGATCAGGGCATTGATGTCGCTTTGCTTGACCGAGGGGCCGTAACCGGTCTTGCCGACCAGCATGCGCTTGGCCTCGCGGCGGGCGAATTCGAGCACACCGGGCGAGACGAGGTCGTCATAGAGGATGATGTCGGCGCTTTGCAGCGCGCGGATCGCCTTCAGCGTCAGCAATTCCGGATCACCGGGGCCGGCGCCGACCAGAGTCACGCGGCCGGTGCCGTCATGGGCGCTTTCGAGCCGGTCGAGTGCTTTGAAAAGCTCGGCCCTGTCGTCGCTGTCAGGCGCACGTTCAGGCTCCGCCATGGCGCGTCCGGCGAAGCGCTCCCAGAAAGCCCGGCGCAGGGAAAAGGGCAGGTCGCGCGCCTGGACCGCAGGCCGCCAATCCGTTGCAGCCTGGGCCCACGCCTTCAGCCCGGCGGGCAGCATGGCCTCGATCTTGGTGCGGATCGCCTGTCCGAAGACCGGTGCCGCGCCATCGGTCGAGATCGCGACGATGAGGGGAGAACGGTTGACCAGCGCGCCGAAGGCGAAGTCGCAATGATCGGGCTTGTCGACGATGTTGATGGGCACGCCCGCCTGACGCGCCGCGGCGACGAAGGCGCGAATCTCATCCTCGTCCTCGATATCGCCGACGGCGATGGCGGAGTCGGACAAATCGGCAGGCTGCCAGCCCCGCGCGTGAACACTCACGCTTCCGCCCGGAATATCGCCGGCAAGGCCGGAGAACATTTGGGCGTCGTCGCGGGCGAAGATATGCAGATCGGCCCCGGTCGCAGCCAGCAGTTCGGCCTTCCAGAGCGCGGCCTCGCTGTTGCCCGCGAGCACGACCCTGCGCCCTTCGAGATTGTGGAAGAGCGGCAATGTCGCCAGTCGCTCGATGCGGCGGGCGCTGGTCGTTTCGGGGTGTCTTTCGGTCATCGTGTCGTCGCTGCAGCCTTCACAGTCGCCAGAGGCTCTGCACCACCGGCTGGCGGCGCAAACAGCCAGAAGGCGGCAAGCGCCAGGATGATAAGGCGAAAGCAAAGACCGAACCAGCGCTCATGGCGGGCCGGCGGAAGCAGTTTTTCGACATCGCTGTTCATGCTGTCCTCCGCGAGGTCATCAGCGGTTGCCCGCCTCGTGCCATCCGTCTGCGTTGATGCGGCGTTCGCCATGGCGTTACGACGCTTCGGCCTGGAGTTGGGCAGGAACTTGGGCAGGAACTTGGGCAGGAGCTTGAGAATGAACTTGCGCCGCAGCGCGGGCAGCGCGGCGCTGATCCAGAATATTGCTGCCGCCATCACCATAGCCGCGCTGATAGGTATGGCTGATCTGCTCGAGCGCCCGGAGCCATTGCGCGACCGGCTGGCGCCCGGCGCTGGCCTCGGGCAGTTCGACTTCGTCGAAGCCGCTGGACAGCGCATAGGCGAACTGGTCGGCGATCAGCGGGCCGCTGGCGCGCAGCGTTCCGGTGAAGCCATGCCGGCGCAGTTGCCGGGCGAGGCTGAAGCCACGGCCATCCGAATAGGCCGGAAACGAGATTGCGACGAGTGCGAGGTGAGGGAGGACCTCCTTCAACGCCTCGACGGAGATGTTGTTGGGAATCAGCACGCCGAGTGGCTGATCGGGCGCCCTTTGGTTCAGCGCATCGGGGAGAGCGTCCCAGGGAACGATCGGCGCGGAAATATTGCCGATGGCCGCACCCTCGCTGCGCGCCCAGATGTCGTCCTTGGCGCCGTTCCGATCAAGCAGCGGCATGGACGACCTCCTGGAAGGCGGCCTTGAAAGGCGAAAGCCCGATCCGCCGGACATTCGCGAGGAAGCTCTCGCCCTCATTCCGCTCGGCGAGATAGACGTTCACGATCCGCTCGATGGCATCGGGCACGTCCTCGGCGGCAAGGCCCGGCCCCAGGATCTCGCCGATCGCGGCGTTCTCCGAGGCGTCGCCGCCAAGCGTGATCTGGTAGGATTCGATGCCGCGCTTCTCGAGCCCGAGAATACCGATATGGCCGACATGGTGGTGGCCGCAGGCATTGATGCAGCCGGAGATCTTGATGTTGAGCTCGCCGATGTCGCGCTGGCGCGTGTCACTGGCGAAGCGATGCTGGATCGCCTGCGCGATCGGGATCGAGCGCGCCGTCGCCAGAGCGCAGTAGTCCAGGCCGGGGCAGGAGATGATGTCGGTGATCAGCCCGATATTGGCGCTCGCCAGCTTGGCCTCGCCGAGCCTCTGCCAGATCGTGAAGAGATCGCGCTGGCGCACATGCGGCAGCACGAGGTTCTGCGCATGGGTGACGCGAAGCTCGTCATGCGAAAACTGCTCGGCGAGATCGGCGACGATCCGCATCTGCTCCGACGTCGCGTCGCCGGGCGCCTCGCCGACGGGCTTCAGGGAGATCGTCAGAGCCGTGTAGCCGGGTGCCTTATGCGGTGTCGTGTTGACCTCGACCCAGCGCGCAAAGGCAGGATTGGCCGCCTTCATCGCGTCCAGCGTGCGGCTCACGGCCGGCAGCGCCTCATAGGTCGGCGGCGCGAAATAGGCGGCGATCCGCGCGACCTCTTCTGGATCGGCATTGATCGAGGGGCCGTCGAGCTGCGCGAATTCCTCTTCGACGCGGCGGATGAACTCCTCCGTGCCGGTCTCGTGAACGAGGATCTTGACCCGCGCCTTGTACTTGTTGTCGCGACGGCCTTCGAGATTGTAGACCCGCATGATCGCTTCGAGGAAGGCGAGCAGATCGGCCTTGGGCAGGTAGTCGCGCACGACCTTGCCGATCATCGGCGTGCGGCCGAGACCGCCGCCGACGCTGACCTCGTAGCAGACCTCATGAGTATGGGGATGACGGCGCAGACGCAGGCCGATGTCATGTGCCTTCGTGACGGCGCGGTCGGCCTCGGCTCCCGTCACCGCGATCTTGAACTTGCGCGGCAGGTAGCTGAATTCCGGGTGCAGCGACGACCATTGCCGGATCAATTCGGCGGTCGGGCGCGGATCCTCGATCTCGTCCTGCGCCACGCCGGCGAAATGATCGGCCGTGACGTTGCGGATGCAGTTTCCCGAGGTCTGGATGCAGTGCATCTCGACATCGGCGAGCAGGCCGAGGATTTCCGGGACATCGCGCAGCTTCGGCCAGTTGAACTGCAGGTTCTGGCGCGTGGTGAAATGGCCGTAGCCGCGGTCGAAGCGCTCGCCGATCAGCGCGAGCTGGCGCAGCTGCCTGCCGTTCAAGGTGCCGTAGGGCACCGCGATGCGCAGCATATAGGCGTGCAATTGCAGATAGACGCCATTCTTCAGCCGGAGCGGCTTGAACTCGTCCTCGGTCAACGAACCGTCGAGACGTCGCGAGACCTGGTCCGAGAATTGAGCGACGCGCTCGCGCACGAAGCGCTCGTCGAATTCATCATAGCGATACATCGTCAGCCTCTCCGCTCGGCCTGGATTCCGTCGCCGGCCTGTTTGCCGAGATCGGGGCGGTTGCTCGGTCCGAGCGTCTTCATGCGTTCACGGTAATGGCGCGGCACGGCAACACCGTTTTCGATGGAGACATCGACGAGATAGGCGTCGACCACATGCTGCGCCTTGAATTCCGTCACGGCGAAAGCCTCCAGCTGCTCGGCCGCCGTGTCGTCATTGGCCACCAGGGCAAGGCCCGGATCGCGCGTCCAGGCGAGCGCGCCCTGTGATTGCTCCGACGCGAAGACGACATCGCCGTCGAGCAGGTCGTTGGCGAGCAGGATGGCGGGCAGCGGAACGCGTTTGGGAGCGACAGCCATCACGCAGCCTCCGCCAGAGTGAGGGTCAGCCCGTCGAGCTCGTCCGACCAGATGATCTGGCAGGACAGGCGCGATGTCGGTTCGATCAGCGGAAGTTCGTCCAGCGCATCGACTTCTTCATCGCGCGGCTCGGGCAGACGCGCCGCCCAGTCCTTGGAGACGACGACATGGCAGGTTCCGCAATCGCAGGAACCGCCGCAGACGCCTTCGATGCCGACCTTGTAATCGCGCAGGATTTCCATGACCCGCCAGCCTTCGACGGCTTCGAGTTCATGGGCGCGACCTTGCCGGTCGATGACGTTCAGGATGGCCACGATAGCGCTCGCAACGTTCGTTCTTCCGAACGTTTCAATTAAGCCAGCGCGGCGATCGGTTCAATTCACATCAGGTAGCGTGTTTTTTCTTATTGCCGACTGAAAAGAGGAGATTTGTCTTTGACGGTCCGCCAGAGGGCTCCCGGAAGGAAAACTCATGCTGTTGCGGGAAGCGCGACGCGGGAGCTGCCCCGACGTTGTCAGCGGCTCGCGAGAATGGCTTCGACGATCTCCTGGACGTTCAGGGCCTCGCTGAGCGTCGCCAGATGGTGAGGCTCGCCCCGGGCGAGGCGCACGACGCCTTCGAGCTGCCGCTTGAGAGAAATCGGGCGAGCCTGTTCGTTGGGCATCGCGCCGGCTGCCGGCTGCCAGGTGCCGTCGGCCAGGCGGCGCTCGGCGATCGACCAGTCACAGAGCCGAATTGCGCCCTTGTCGCCTTCCAGCATCCAGATGTTGTGGTCGTCCTTCACGGTGGTGCCGACGCTGCCCTTGAGCTCCACGGGCACGTCGCCGGCGAAAAGACGGGCCTCGATCCGCCGCTCGGCCTTGTCGGTCTCGGGGAATTCGACGCTGGCCTCAAGTCCATGCAGCGGGCCGACAAGCCTGCAGCTGAGAAACAGGAAATGCGACACGACCTCGCGGGTGAAGCCACCCTGCGCCGGCTTGTCCAGCCAGGTCGCGGCGTCGGCCTGCCAGCCACGCGGCCATGTCGCAAAGGCCACTTCGATCGCGACGCGCGAGACGGTGCCGATCTCGCCTTGCGCGATCCAGTCCTTCAGGGAAGCGACTGCAAGCGAGGATGCGAAGGGGAAATTGACGGCGCCCTGGTCGCCTGCGCCGGCGACGAAGGCCCGTGCATCAGCGACGTCGACCGCTAGCGGCTTCTCGCCAAAGAAGGTCTTGCCCGCCGCCAAGGCAGCGCGGGCGTGGTCGAGATGCGATGCGGGCGGGGAGGCGATGTAGACGCAGTCGCTCGCCGCGATGATCGCGGCCGCGTCGTTCAGGCGCGGAATATCAGGGAAGGTTGCAGCCATGCGGTCCATGGCTGCCGGAGCCGGGTCCCAGATGCCGCTGACTCGCAGGCTGTCGGGCGCTTGCTCGAGGATAGCGCGCAGAAGCCGCTCTCCCATGATTCCCGCCCCGATGATTCCGATCGATATCCTGCTGTCCGGCATCACGGCAAAACCATTCATTGTCTATGGGGAGAGGAAGACGACCGCGAAGCAGTAGACCGCTAGCCTGCTGGCTTCAAGAACAGGAGCACGCGCCGCGAGCTGCAATGAATCGCGCCGCGAGCTTCAATGAACAGCGCGCCGCGAGCTGAAATGACCCGCGCCGCTATCTGCGCCTCACGCCACTTCCGCCTGGCGCCTCAAGCCGAAATCGCGGCCGGGAATGGAGGCGAGAAGCGCCTGGGTATAGGCGTGCTGCGGATTGCCGAAAACCTCTCCGATCGGGCCTGCTTCCACCATCTCGCCGCTCTTCATCACCGCGACCAGGTCGCAGACCTGAGCGGCGACGCGCAGATCATGGGTGATGAAGACGATCGACAGGCCAAGGCGCTGGCGCAGTTCGGCCAGCAGCTTCAAAACCTGCGCCTGGACGGAGACGTCGAGAGCCGAGACCGGTTCATCGGCTACCAGCACATCGGGCTCGAGCGCCAGCGCCCGGGCAAGGCCGATGCGCTGGCGCTGCCCGCCGGAGAATTCATGCGGGTAGCGGTCGGTCGCCGCCGGATCGAGCCCAACCAGCGCAAACAGCTCCTTGGCGCGTGCAAGTGCCTCGCTGCGCGCAGTGCCGTGCACGATCAGCCCCTGTGCCACCAGTTCCCCGGCCTTGCGGCGCGGATTGAGCGAGGCGAAGGGGTCCTGGAACACCATCTGGATATGACGCGTCTCCGCGCGCATTTCCTCCCGGGTCAGGCAGGCCAGATCGCGACCGTTCAGCCGGATCTCGCCACTTTCCGGGTCGATCAGACGCACGAGGCAGCGCGCCAGCGTCGACTTGCCGGAGCCGGACTCACCGACGATGCCGAGCGTGCCGCCCTTGGGCAGGACAAGCGACACATCCTTGACCGCATGGGTGACGCGCTGCCCGCGTCCCAGAAAGCCGCCGGTGCGATAGGTCTTCGAGACATGGTCGATGGTCAGGATAGGCTCGGTGCCGAGCGGGCGTGGCGGCGGCGCCTTCAGTGGCGGCACGGCTGCGATCAACTGGCGCGTATAGGCATGCTGCGGGTTTTCCAGCACGGCACTGGCGACGCCCTGCTCGACGACGCGGCCCTGGCTCATCACCGCGACCCGGTCGGCGATCTCGGCGACCACGCCGAAATCATGGGTGATGAACAGGACCGCCGTGCCCTTGCGCTTCTGCAGGTCGCGGATGAGTTCGAGAATCTGCGCCTGCGTCGTCACATCGAGCGCCGTCGTCGGCTCGTCGGCGATCAGAACCCTGGGGTCGAGCGCGAGCGCCATGGCGATCATGGCGCGCTGGCGCTGGCCGCCGGAGAGTTCGTGCGGATAGGCCTTGATCGCGAGCGCCGGATCGGGAATGCGGACCTCTTCGAGCAGAGCAAGCACGCGGGTCGCGATCTCGCGCTTCGACAGATCGGTGTGAATCTCGAACATCTCGGCGATCTGGTCGCCGATGGTGCGCAGCGGGTTCAGCGCCGTCATCGGCTCCTGGAAGATCATCGCGATGCCGGCGCCGCGCACCTTGCGCATCTCGGCTTCGCTGACCCCGGCGAGGTCGCGCCCCTCGAACAGGATGCGCCCGCCATCGATCGCGACGCCGCCCGGCAGCAGCCGCATGATCGCATTGGCGGTCATCGACTTGCCGGAACCGGATTCGCCGACGACGCAGAGAATCTCATTGGCGGCGACCGAGAGCGTCACATCGCTCATGGCGTGCGAGCGGTCGGCGCCTTCAGGCAGCTTTACGCTGACGGTGTCGAGGACGAGGATCGGTGTCATCGGCCCTTCAGCCTTGGGTTGAGGGCATCGTTGAGCCCCTGGCCGACCAGCGAGACGGCAAGCACTGTGATCAGGATGGCGACGCCGGGAATAGCCGAAACATACCATTGCACGCGCAACACGTCGCGGCCGGCGCCGATAAGATTGCCCCAGGAGGCGACGTTCGGGTCCGAGAGCTTCAGGAAGGCGAGCGCGCTTTCGAGCAGGATCGCGACTGCCATCACGACGCTCGCATAGACGATGACCGGGGGCAGGGCGTTGGGCAGGATCTCGCCGAAGATCAGCTTCGCATCCTTGAGGCCGAGCGTGCGTCCCGCCTGGACGAACTCACGGCTGCGCAGCGACAGGAACTCGGCGCGCGTCAGCCGCGCCGAGGCCGGCCAGGAGACGATGCCTATGGCGACGGTGACCGTGGTGATGGTCGAGCCGAAGACCGCGACCAGCACCAGCAGCAGGATGAAGTTCGGCAGCGTCTGGAACGCTTCGGTGACACGCATCAGCGCGGTGTCGACCCAGCCGCCATAATAGCCCGCGAAGGCGCCGATGGTGATGCCGATCATGATCGAGATCACCGTCGCGACCACGCCGATCAGCAGCGAGATGCGGGCGCCGTGAAAGATCTGTGCGGCGATGTCGCGGCCGGAATTATCGGTGCCGAGCAGGAAGCGCGGATTGGTGAACGGCCAAAGCAGCGGCCGCCCCGCCAGCGCCAGCGGATCGCGCGGGTAGAACCAGTCGGCCGTTGCCGCCATCGCCAGTACGAGCAGCAGCAGCAACAGGCCGATAATGGCCGAGGGACTGCGGAAATAGAGTTTCAGGAGGGACATGGCTCTAGACCCCGTTGCCTGCGCGAAGGCCGTCATTCCGGGGCAGGCCGCAGGCCTGAGCCCGGAACCCAGAATCGATGCGCCTTTTCGCAGAAGCTCGTCTGTCCGTCACCCTTTCCTGAATCCGTAGCGGTTCTGGGGTCCGGGCTCTTCGCTGCGCGAAGCCCCGGAATGACGGCGTGTTTCCCTTGAACGCCATGGCTCAGCGTCCCGCCGTGATGCGCGGGTCGAGCCGGGCATAGAGCAGATCGACGATGAAGTTCACCGCGATCACCAGCAACGCCGAGACGAAGACGATCCCCAGCAATGTGTTGAGATCGCGCTGGATGACCGATTCATAGGCGAGGCGCCCTAGGCCCGGCAGCGAGAACACGCTCTCAACGACGACGGAACCGCCGAGCATTGTGCCGGCCTGCAGGCCGATCAGCGTCACCATCGGCAGCAAGGCGTTGCGCAGGACATGGCGCACCACGACCCGCGTCTCGTCCATGCCCTTGGCGCGGGCGGTGCGGACGAAATCGAGGTTCAGCACCTCCAGCATCGAGCCGCGCATGATGCGCAGGTAGATGGCCATGTAGAACAGGCCCAGCGTCAGCGTCGGCAGCACGAGGTGCCGGATGATATCGAGCGTGCGGGCCAGGCCGGTGAGCCCGACCGTGATGTCCTCGAAACCGCCCGCCGGCAACCATTGCAGATAGATCGCAAAGACGATGATCGCCATCAGACCGAACCAGAAGGTCGGCATCGCGTAGAAGACGAGGCCGAGCGTCGAGATCAGCGTGTCCTGCCATTTATTGACGCCGCGCGCCGCGACGACGCCCAGGATCAACCCGAAGAAGAAGGCAAGCGACAGAGCGGCCGTCATCAGCAGCAGCGTCGCCGGCAGCCGCTCGGCGATGACGGTCGCCACCGGCTTGCCGTAGATCGCCGAGAATCCAAGATCGAGCCTGACCAGCCGCCAGAGATAGTTGGCGAGCTGGGCGCCAAGCGACAGGTCCAGGCCATAGAATTCGCGCAGCTGCCTTGCGGTGGTGGCATCGCCGCCGCCCATCTGCGCCATCATCGCATCGACAGTGTCGCCCGGCGCGAATTGCAGCAGGAGGAACACCCCGATCAGGATCAGGAACAGGGTCGGGATCGAAGCGGCCAGACGTCGCCCCGCGAGAGCTAGAACGCGCATGGCCTAAGCCCTCCCCCCGCTTGCGGTGGGGAGGGTTGGGTGGGGGGCAGTTCCGCTTGATGCAACGACGACGGACGGCGCTCCGGCTTTCCGGCCCCCCATCCCGACCTTCCCCACCGCAAGCGGGGGGAAGGAGAAGAAAAGCAAACGCATCACTCGGCCAACCACAAATCATGCCACGAGCTGGAGCCCCAGCGCGGCGTATTGGAGTGGTTGCGCGCCTTGGCGGTGATCGCCGTCAGGAAGATCTGCTCGATCGGCGTCCAGATCGGAATCTCCGTATTGGCGCGCCGCACGAAATCGCCATAGAGCGCCTTGCGCTTGCCAGTATCCACCTCGGTCGCAGCATCGTCGATGATCTTGTCGATCGTCGGGTCGGTCCAGTCCCACTGATTGGTCCAGGGCGCGCCCTTGGGCTGGCCCGAGCGGTACCACACCGTCGTCGAAACGGCAGGGTCGTTGCGATACTGGTGCCAGCCGGTGGCGAGATCGAAATCCCAGTCGTTATAGACCTGCTTCAGGAAGCCGCCGCCATCGGTGCGCACGATCTCGACCTTGATGCCGACATTGGCCAGCGACTGCTGGATGAAGGTGGCAAAAAGCGTGATGTCCTCGCCCCAGGGCGCCGGCAGCAGCCGCAGCGAGAAGCGCGTGCCGCCCGCGCCGGCCTTGAAACCGGCCTCGTCGAGCAGCTTGGCGGCGAGAGCCTTGTCGAACGGATATTGCGGGCCGTTATCGGCGGGGTAGAAGTCGGTCGAGACCGAGGGCACGGGGCCGGTGCCGCGCTTGGCGAAGTCGCCGAGGAAGTTCTCGATGAAGAAGGGG
This sequence comes from Allobosea lathyri, assembly GCF_900108245.1. Classification (GTDB taxonomy): domain Bacteria; phylum Pseudomonadota; class Alphaproteobacteria; order Rhizobiales; family Beijerinckiaceae; genus Allobosea; species Allobosea lathyri. The sequence continues at coordinate 402,876 of NZ_FNUY01000002.1, read as the reverse complement.
ATGTCCAGCGCATGCGCGATGGCGCGGCGCACGCGGATGTCGGCAAGCTCCTTGCGGCGGAAATTGAACTCCACCGTGTTGGTGCGGGCGTTGCCCTCATTGCCCTTGGTGGAAACGATGAAGCGCGGATCCTTGGCGAGGCGGGCCGAATCCGAGATCGTCAGGCCGGAGAACGGGCTGTAATGGATCTGCCCCGCTTCCATCTGGGCGGCGGCAGCGGAACGGTCGGTGACGACGCGCCAGACGATGCGATCGAGATAGGGCGCGTTCGGACGCCAGTAGTTCGGGTTGCGGTCGGCGATGACGTGCTGACCGCGCTCGTAAGCGACGAACTTGAACGGGCCGGTGCCGACAGGCGCGAGATTGACCGGGTTCTGGCGGATGTCGCCCTTGCCCTCATAGAGATGGCGCGGCGAGATGTAGCCCAGATCGGGCAGCGCCCGCAGCAGCAGCTGCAGCGGCATCGGCCGCTCATAGCGGAACACGGCGGTCAGCGGGTCGGGCGTGTCGACTGCCGTCAGGAAGAGCTGCAGCGTCGTGCCGTAGTTCAGGATCTTCTTCCACATCTCCATGGCGGTGAACTGCACGTCCGCCGAGGTGAAGGGCTTGCCGTCATGCCAGGTGACGCCGGGCCGCAGCTTGAAGGTGATGGTCTTGCCATCGGGCGTGGCTTCCCAGCTCTCGGCGAGCACGCCGACGGGGTCGCCCTTGGCGTCGAGGTCGACCAGCTGCTCCTGGATCTTGCCCCCGATGATGTAGACACCGGTCGAGGCCTGCAGGCTCGGGTTCAGCTGGCGCTGCTCGGCGCCGTAATGGACCGTGAAGACGCCGCCCTTGCGCGGCGTCGTCTGGGCGAAGGAGCGCATGGGAAACATGACGCTGGAGGCGATGGCGGCGCTGGTCAGCAGCGCGGCGCGGCGGGTCATGTCCATGGAAATCTCCTGGGTCGGGCGTTCGATATTGGCAACGATGCCGGACGTCTTGGCGGCCCGTCAAATGACGGACCGCCAACGGCGGGAAACGGTCCGGTTTACTGGGATACGAAGCTGACGATGACACCGCTGCCGGCGTTGGCCGGTGCGCTGACGGCTTTGTCATGGGTGACGGCGAGGGCGCCCAGCGCCTTGGCGGCGCGGTCGAGATCGGAGGTCGCCAGCACGATGGCGGTCGCGCCGCCATCGGCCGCGCCAGCCCGCACCGCTTCCGGATAGCGCTTGGCGAAGCTCGCCGCGTCATAGAACAGGAAATCCGCGCGCTTGCCGCCGGACGGCACCTTCCAGGCGTCGCCGACGGCCGTCGCAGGCTCGTCGATCAGCCGGCTCAGATGTTCGGCTGCGGCCTTGGGGTCGGCGGCCAGCACCTCGACCCTGTCGATGCGGGTCGCGCCATTGGCATGGCTCTGAAGCTCCGGGATCCAGACTGTCTCGCGCGTCAGATGCTGGCAGGCGAAGATGCGCAGGCCACCGGGGTTCTGATCGAGTGGCCAGCGGAAAACATTGAACCGTGCCTCGCCGGTGCTGCCATTGGGCAGATCGACGGGACGGCCGAAATGGACCGGCCCGAGCGCCTCCAGGCCACGGCTCTTCAACTCGGCCGCACCAGCGGCGGCGTCATCGGTGGTGAAGGCCGCGCGCTCCAGACCTTCGCGCTTGGCGAGATAATCGCGGGTCGGCTTGTTCTGTTCGGTTTCGGTCAGAATACCCAGCAATTCCAGGTAATCCTCTCCGAACATGATCGTGTAGTTGCCAGTGCCCAGGATCGGCGAATGCGTTCCGCGCGGCGAGACGGTGAAGCCCAACCGCTCCCAGTGCCGGGCGGAGGCATCGAGATCGCGCACCGTGACGACGACGTGATCGAGGCCGAGAATATGCTTGAGCGACATGGCGCCCCCCTTTTAGCCAGAACCCAATTGGGCCTGAGTTCATCCGAACGGGCAGCTCCGCGCAACCGATCCGCCATGGCGATTCCGGCAAGCCCTGCTGCGCTGCACACATAGCGTCTCGCAGGTAAAACTTTCAACGGCCGGGCCGAAATGACAGAAAAAGAGTGAATCCTTATCGAGCGATGACCGAGAAAGAGAACATAATTCCCCGTTGCACAATCCGACGAAAACAAGCCTGCTTGCGATTAGCTTCGTCGGGCGGCAAGGATATCCATGTCGCTGCCGCAAGGCGCGCAGCAGGCGTGGGCCGGCATGATACTGCCCGGTCGATCAGCGCAACGAGAGACCGATCCGATGACAGCCTCCCCCTCTTTCGTCTGGCCGCCTTCGCTTTGGGCGGCAACCGCCCAGCCCGGTCCGGTCCTTGCCACGCTCGAGGGCGACATCTCGGCAGACGTGGTGGTGATCGGAGCGGGCTTCACCGGCCTGTCGACCGCGATCCATCTGCGCGAGATGGGGCATGAGGTGGCGGTGCTGGAGGCGGCGGAGCCGGGCTGGGGCGCTTCGGGCCGCAACAACGGGCAGGTGATTCCAACGCTTGCCGGGCATGACCCGTCGGCGATGGTGAAGCGTCATGGCGAGGCCGGTGAACGCTTCAACGCCGTGCTGCGCGACAGCGCCCAATATCTCTTCGATCTCGTCCGGAAATACGACATTCCCGCCGAAGCCGAGCAGGCCGGCTGGGTTCAGCCGGTCCATTCGCCCGGCCGCTTCAAGCTTGCTGAGAAGCGGGTGAAGGAATGGTCGGCGATTGGCGCGCCGGTCGAACTGCTCGATCGGGCGGCGACAACCGCCATGCTCGGTTCCGAGGCCTGGTTCGGCGGCTTCTGGAACCGTACGGGCGGACATATCAATCCGCTCGCTCTGGCGCGTGGCCTCGCGGAGGTCGCGCTCAAGCTCGGCGCCACCATCCATGCGCGCTCGCCGGCGACCGCGATGGCGCATCAGAACGGGCGCTGGGTCGTCAACACGGCAAAGGGCTCGGTGACGGCCCGTGCGCTGGTGCTGGCGACCAATGCCTATACCGATGAATTCGAGTCCGGACTGGCCCCCGAAGTGGCGGGCGAGGTCATTCCGGTGCTGTCCTGGCAGATGGCGACGACGCCGATCAGCGACAATATCGCCAAGACAATCATTCCCGGCAGGCAGGCGATGTCGGACACGCATCGCGAGCTCTATTTCGCGCGCTGGGATGCGCGCGACCGGCTGGTGACGGGCGGTGCGGCCGTGTTCCCCGGATCGGGCGGGGCCAATCTGCGCCCTCCGATCGCCGAGCGGCTGAAGCGGCTCTGGCCGCAGCTCGGGGAGGTCACGTTCGACTATGTCTGGTCAGGCTATATCGGCATGACGCCCGACGATCTGCTGAAGCCGCAGGTGCCGGGCTATCCCCGCATCCACCGGCTCGGCCCCGAGGGCTATGGCTGGACCGGTTGCAACGGCCGGGCGGTGGCGCTCTCGATCTCGCTTGGCCGCGAGCTCGCCAAGGCGACGCAAGGGACTGCCATCGAGACGCTGGGCCTGCCGCTCTCCGAGCCGAAGGCGCAGCCCTTCCGCAGCATCGTCCGCAAGATCGCCCCGTTCGCGCTGCCGCTCTATCGCAGGCTCGACGCCGCCGAGATCTGAGCAAAGCGCAGCCGTCGCAGGCTCGTGCTTGTTGCCGTCGAAACAGCGGCGGCGGCATCGCGGCGCGCGGATGTCAGGCATAGCCAATATCTATTTGTCAGCGCTGCGCGCTCCCGTGAATGTCCAAGCGGATCGTTGATCGAGCCCGCTCGTGCCCAGGCAGTGCGGGGCCAAGCATCAAGACAAGAGATCGCCATGCCCCTGCCTGCAAATGCCCGCGTCGATATCGAACGCTTCTGGGCCACGATCGAGCGCTCGGCCGAAATCGGCCCCGGCCGGCCGGGCGGCCTCTCGCGGCTTGCCGTGTCCGATTCCGACAAGGAGATCCGCGACGAGTTCGTCGGCTGGTGTCGCCAGGCGGGCCTGAGCATCCGCGTCGACGGCATCGGCAATATCTTTGCCCGGCGGGCCGGAACGGATGACAGCCTGCCGCCCGTGGTGATGGGCAGCCATCTCGATACGCAGATCAATGGCGGGCGCTTCGACGGCATCGCGGGCGTGTTGGCCGGGCTGGAAGTTTGCCGCACGCTCGATGCGCTGGGCCATCGTACCCGGCGGCCGCTGGAAGTCGTCAACTGGACCAATGAGGAGGGCGCGCGCTTCTCGCCACCCATGGTCGGCTCCGGTTGCTTTACCGGCGCCTACACGCTTGATTGGGCACAAGGCCGGCGCGACGATGACGGCAAGTCGATCGGCGAGGAACTGGCGCGCATCGGCTATCTCGGCGAGATGGAGGCGAGCCCGCATGAGTTCGACGCTTATTTCGAGTTCCACATCGAGCAGGGCCCGATCCTCGATCGGGACGGCATGCAGGTCGGTGTCGTCACCGGCGGTTTCCCGTCCACCGGCATGCTGGTCGAGTTCCGCGGTGAAACCGCCCATACCGGCCCCTGGCCGATGGAGCGGCGCAAGAATGCGTTGCTGGCAGGCGCGCGCTTCCTTGTGGCGGTGGATGATCTCGGCTGGGATCATGCCGGCAGCGGCGGCAAGGCCACGGCTGCGCGCCTCGTCGCCTGGCCCAACAAGCCGGGCATCCTCTCCGACTGGGCGCAGGCCGTCGGCGATGTCCGCCATCCCGACCCTGAAACTTCCGAGGTGATGGCCGAGCGCATGCGCCGCGCAGTGGGGGAGGCGGCAGCGCGCACCGATTGCACCGCCGAGGTGCTCGATGTCTGGAAATGGGGTGGACGCATCTTCGCGCAGGAGCTGATCGATCAGGTCCGCATGACCTCGCTCGCGCTGGGCTATCGGACCCAGGACATCCTGAGCCAGGCCGGGCACGACGCCTATTTCGTCGCCCGCCACGCGCCGACGACGATGATCTTCGCACCCTGCAAGGGCGGCATCACCCACAATAATGCCGAACTCTGCACGCGCGAGGACCTGGAGCCCGGCCTCAACGTGCTCCTGCAGACGGTGCTGGCCCGCGCTGACCGTTAAAAGCGCGTCCCCAGCCCTCATCCTGAGCATCCTTCGAGACGCCGCTTCGCGGCTCCTCAGGATGAGGGCTCGAATTCTCAAACGGTCTCCAAGCCACGGTCAAAAGCGTCGCGCGCTATAGCGGCAGATGCGGAATCTCGGCCGGGAACCCGCTCTGAAGGGCAGGGGGTTGCTGATCTTCTGCCTCCAGCTGCGCTTCCAACAAGCCCTGGAAGGCGATTTCGGCGGCGCTCATGTCCATGGCCGGGCTGCTGATCAGATAGAGATCGGCGCCGAGATCGTCGCTCGCGGAGGACAGGTTCCACAAAACGCCGGAATCGACGGCGTCCTGCACCGAGGCCAACGGCAGTATGCCGATGCCCATGCCCGCCGCGATCATCCGCGCGACCTCCTCGAGATTGGGGCTCGCGCCGACGGTGCGGCTGCCCAGCCCAGCGCCTTCGCGCAGCGAAACCATCGGCTCCAGCGCCCCGTCCTGGCCGCAGGCCAGTGCGATGAACGGCTCGTCGGTCAGATCTTGCAGGGGCACGTCCCGGCGACCGTGAAGCGCATGGTCGCGCCCGCAGAGGATGCCGAACTCCTCGCGCAGCAGACGCCGGCAGTTCAGGCCGGCAAGCGGGTTGGGCAGCAGGCAGATGCCGAAGGGGCTGAGCTTCTGCGACACGGCGCGGACAATGTCCTGGCTGGTCGCCACATCGATGCGCACGGTCACAGATGGGTGCTTGCGGTTGAGCAGCGTCAGTGCACGATCCAGCGCCGGCAGCACGACATGGGTGACGACCTGGAGCCGTACAAGCCCGGTCAGCTCATCATGCTCTTCCGACAGCTTGTCGCCGATCCGGGCGACGCTGCGATAGATATCAACGCATTCCTTGTAGAGTAGCTCGCCGCGTTTGGTCAGGACGAAGCGCCTGCTGTCGCGCTGAACGAGCTGGCCACCGAGCGTTTCCTCGAGCCGCTGCAGGGCCGCACTGACCGAAGGCTGGCGCACGAGCAGCCTGTCGGCCGCGCGCGTGATGCTGCGTTCCTCGACGATCACCAGGAACGTGTGAAGCAGGTTCCAGTTCAGGTGATGCAGTTTTGGGCGCTTTGCATTCACGAACGGTCTCCTGAGCGTCCCGTCTGTATCGCCGCCGGGAGCCGCGCCTGCGGCTGTCCCGCCACGAAACGGGATCGCAACGCAGCTTGCGCCTCGCGTCAAGTTCGCTCCGGTCTTGACGGCCGGCGGCGGAAACGAGGCTGGGTCTGCGCTTCCAATGCATGGCTCGTGCCGCTCGCGCAAGCGCGAGACGTCCGGCGTCGCCAGCGCGGGGTCAGGAGGTTGTGGCATCGAGCGCGTCGCGCACGCCGTCGCCGAGCAGGTTGACCGCCAGGATCAGCAGGCAAAGTGCGGAACCGGGCAGGGCGATCAGCCAGGGGTCGAACAGGATCTGCTCGCGGCCTTCCGCGATCATCAGGCCCCAGGATGGGGTCGGCGGTCGTGCGCCGAGTCCCAGGAACGACAGGGCCGCTTCGAGGAGGATGACATTGGCGACCTCCAGCGTCGCCACGACGATCAGCGTGTTGCGCAGGTTGGGCAGGATGCCGCGCAGCATGACATGCAGGCTGGAGGCACCGAACGAGACAGTGGCCTGGACGAATTCGCGGTTGCGCAGCCCCTGCGTCGCCGAGCGGACGACGACCGCGAAGCGGTCCCAGAGCAGCAGGCTCAGCACGATCGCCAGCGTCTGCAGCGAAGCTCCGCCGAGCGCGACCGCGGCCAATGCGACCAGAACGATCGGCAAGGAGAGGCGCGTGGTGATGATGAAGCTGATCAGCATGTCGGTCTTGCCGCCGAAATAGCCGGCGAGCAGCCCCAGCATCGTGCCGATCAAACCGGCGCAGAGCGTCACGCCGAGCCCGATTCCCAGAGAGACCCGCGCGCCATAGATCAGCCGCGAGAGATAGTCGCGGCCGAGATGGTCGGTTCCCAACCAATGCGACGGATCGGTGCCCATCTGCCAGAACGGCGGCAGCAGGCGGCGCGTCAGATCCTGCGCGATCGGATCATGCGGCGCGAGCAGCGGCGCGAACAAGGCGATGAAGGCGATCAGCACCAAAAGGCCGCCGCCGATGCGGATGCCCGCGCTGCGGCCGACCCTGCGCCAGAGCTTGCGGCGCTGCAGGATGTGGGTGTCGAGTTCGAGCGTCGTCATCAGGCGCTCCTCAGGCGTGGGTCGAGCCAGGCGTTGATGAGGTCGGCGACCGTCGTCAGCGTCACATAGATCAGGGAGAGGATCAGGATGATCGCCTGGACGACCGGCAGGTCGCTGCGTAGCAGCGATTCCCAGGCGAGCCGCCCGAGCCCGTTGATGGCAAAGACGCTCTCGATCACAATCGAGCCCGACAGCATCATGCCGAACTGCACGGCGGCCAGCGAGACCAGCGGCAGCACCGCGTTGCGCAAGGCGTGGACCAGCAGAATGCGCAGCCGGGCGAGCCCTTTGGCGCGTGCGGTGCGGATATAGTCGGCCCCGAGCACATCGATCATGCCGGCACGCGTCAGGCGCATCAGCGCCGGCATGGCGTAGTAGCTCAGCACGATCACCGGCAGGATGTAACCCTGCCAGGTCTCGGTGCCGGAGATCGGGACGAGCCCGTACCAGACGCCGAAGACGACGATCAGGATCAGCCCCAGCCAGAAGCTCGGGATCGCCTGTCCGAGGACGGCGAGCAGAAGGGCCGCGCGGTCCAGCGCGCCGCCGGGCTTCAGCGAGGCGACGATGCCGAGCGGCACCGAGACGATCATGGCGAGCAAGAAGGCGGCGCTGCCGAGCAGCAGCGTCACGGGCAGCCGCTCGCCGACGATCGAAGCCACCGGCAGGTTGAAATAGAGGCTCGTGCCGAAATCGCCGCGCAACGCCTTGCCGAGCCAGCTGAAGAACTGGATCACGATCGGCCGGTCGAGCCCATAGGCCTGCCGGATCAACTCGACATCCTGCGCCCGGCCGGCCTGGCCGGCGAGCACGACGGCGGGGTCGCCGGAGACAAACATCAACCCGAAAGCGACCGCCGACACCGCGAGTGCGACGAGAACGGCGACGATCAGGCGTCGCGCTAGAAAGGGCAGCATGGCGTTCTCTGTCCAGAGGCTGTTGCGGGGCTCAGGATCTGCTCCGAACGCGCCGTCATTCCGGACAAGGCGCGAAGCGGCGCCGATCCGGAATCCATCGAAGGGCGCCGCGCTTTACGAAGGATTCCGGGTCTCGCTGCGGTCGCCCGTAGTGACGGCTCGGTGCGGGTGCCTACTTCCAGCTCGACAACCACCAGCGGGCGAACTCGTCGGGATGCGGCTTGAAGACGAGCGACGAGGACAGCCCATAGTTGATGTTGAAGTCGTACATCGGCAGCCAATAGGCCTGATCGGCGATCTTCTTTAGCGCCTTGGCATAGTTCTCCTGCCGCAGCGTCCGGTCCTGGGCAGTGTCGGCGACGGTGACGAGGTCGATGACCTCCTTGTCCTGCACCAGGTCGTCGGCGCCGCCGCCGAAGAAGTTGGAGATGATGAAGGCGACGTCGCCTGTGCCGTAGCTGCCCCAGTTTGTGAAGAAGGCCGGCAGTTCGCCCGCGCGCCACTTCTGCACGCCGGCCGCATATTGCTGCTCGTTCAGCGTCACGCGGATGCCGACCTTGGCAAGGTCGGAGGCGACAGCCTCCGCCACCGGGCGCGGCATCGCGGCGAAGACCATCTCGATGTCGACGCCGTTGGCGAAGCCGGCCTCGGTGAGAAGCGCCTTCGCCTTCGCCGGATCATAGGCATAGGTCGCGACATCCTGCGCGCAGCCGAACTGCTTGGGATTGCAGGCCGCATTCAGCACCTGCGAGGCGCCGCCGGCGAAAGCCTTGACGATGGCTTCGCGGTTGACGGCGTGGTTGATGGCGCGGCGCACCAGCAGGTTCTTGGTCGGATAGTCCTTGCCCTTGGCGTTCACAGCGAGCCCGACATAGGCGATGCGCATGATCGGACCGTTGACGATCTGGATGCGGCTGGCGAGGCGGGCGGCCTGGTCGGGCGGAATGCGCCAGCTCCAGTCGAGCTTGCCGGCCAGAAGCTCGGCGAACTGGGTGTTGAGCTCCGGGATCGTGCGCACGACGATCTTGCCGATGGCGGGCTTGCCCTTGGGGCTGCCGGCGTAGTGACCATCGAAGCGCTCGAAGGCGTAGCGGATGCCCGGGGTCATCTCGGTCAGCTTGTAGGGGCCGGTGCCGACAGGCTTGGCCGCCATGCCGGCCGAGCCGACCTCCTTGAAATAGGCAGCCGGATAGATCGGCAGCGCATCGGCCAGCATCTCGACAGCGCCCGCGAAGGGCTTTGCCATCTTGATGCGGACCTGGAAGTCCGAGACCTTCTCGACCTTCTCGATCCAGTCGACCGCAATGCGGAAACGTGTGCCGTAATTCGGGTCGAGCACGGTGTTGAGGGTGTAGACCACGTCGTCGGCGGTGAATTTCGCGCCATTGTGGAAGACCACGCCCTCGCGGAGATCGAACTCCATCGTCGTGGGATCGACGAAGCGCCAGGCCTTGGCCAGCGCCGGCTTGATCTCGCCGCTGTCGAGATCCTTGTAGAGCAGACCATCATAGATATGGCGTGCGAGGATCAGCCCCTCGCGGCCGGCGATCTTGTAGGTGTCGAGCGCCTCGGGCTCCAGCGCGAAGGCAGCGTTCAACGTGTCGTCCGCCTTGCCGGCCTGCGCCGGCGGGGCGGACAGCCCCAGAGAGGCAAAGGCGATGGCGCCCGCGAGGGCGGCGATCCTGAATCGTATCATGGCTGTAATCCCCTGTTGTTTTTGTGTCGTCTGCTTCTTGCGTCGTCTGCCGTCCCGGCGCCGCCTCTGGCCGGGTGAATTCAGCTCTCTGCCGTGCCGGTCGCCCGGGCTTGTTCGATCAGGGCCCGCGAGCCGTTGATCTCGTCGATCCGCTCGCCCGCCGCGAGCCGCGCGATGATCCCCGGCTCGGTCGCCTGCATCGCAAGTGCCTTTTCAGCGAGCTCCAGGGCTTCGCTGGGACCGAGTACGCAGACCCCGCTCTCATCGGCCAGGATCAGGTCGCCGGAGCGCACGCGCACGCCGCCGCAGGTCACATCGGCATGGATCGAGCCGCCGCGTCCGAGCAGTTTCGTCGTCAGCGGCGAGCGCCCGCGGCACCAGACGGGGAGGCCGGCAGCGCGGATCGCCGCGACATCCGTGACGAAGCCGTCGATGATGACGCCGGCAACGCCTGCCGCAAGCGCAGCCGCGGTCATCACGGCGCCCCAGCAGGCATGGCGCTCGTCGCCTTGCCGATCGATGACGACGACATCGCCCGGCCGTGCCAGCGTCATCGCATGGCCGAGGATCACCCCGTCATCGGGCGGCACGCTGACCGTCAGGGCCGGGCCGCAGATGCGTCCGTCGTCGTTCAGCCGCTGGATCGATGGCGCCATGAAACCCCCGGTCAGGATATGGCCGAGGGTGGCCGTCTCGACATCCAGCAAAAGAGCGACAGGGCCGTCATTCTCTGAAGCGGCCCGCTGTCTGATATCGAACATTGACCTGACCCGACCGCGAGGATTGTACGGATCGCGACGATAATCGGATCGGTGTAGCCGGCCTAATAGACTGTTCCTATGTCACGAATAGCTGTCGGAAACGCCGCGGCGGGGAGGGGGCGCGGCCATATTGGTGGCGCCAGAGCAGGTTTCGATCGGTCTGAACCGTCATTGCGAGCGCAGCGAAGCAATCCAGCGCGGCAGAGCGCTACGTCCTCCTGGATTGCTTCGTCACTTCGCTCCTCGCAATGACGGCAAGCTCACGAGCGCAGCGGCGATTGTTGCCCCCTGCTCATTTGCTGTAGGCATCGGCCTCAGCCTTGATGTCCGAGAACCCGGCGAGCATGTCGCGGAATTCGTTGAAGGCGGGCGTTGAAAATCCAGGCCGGCAGGCAAGATAGGTATCGACCCGCATCAGTGCCTTCTCCTCGACGGCGCCGGTGAGACGCAACAAGTCGAGCACGGTGCGGGGCATGATGCTGAAGCAGGAACCTGCCGTCGTGCAGGCGAACATGGCGTGATAGGAGCGAACCTCCTGGACTGCGAACCGCCCTTTCACCATGCCAAAGCCGGTCAGCCATTCCTCGGCGAGCATGCGGTAGGTGCAGCCCGGTGCAAAGGCGGCCAGGGATTTCGGTTTGAGATCTTGCGCGCACCGCACCTCGGGATGCCCATGCGGAAGAACCAGCACGAGGTCCTCGCGAAAGACTGGGGTTTTGTCGAGATCGTGCGGTCCCAGCCACCACTCGCCCGACGGAACGGCGATCAGTGCGCAATCGACGCGATGCGCAAAGAGCGAATCGATCAAATATCTGGTCGGCCCTGTCGAAAGGTCGATCGTAACCTCGGGCCAACGCTCGTTGAAACGGGCAAGCGGCACAGGTAATCGACTTGCGACGGTGCATTCCATCGAGCCGATGCGTAGCACTCCGGCCGGCCCTGCCGGATTGACGGCCTGAACGGCCTCATCCGCGAGGTTCAAGATCCGCTCTGCGTAGTCGAGATATGTCCGTCCCGCCGCAGTGAGCATCATGCCCTTTCGCTCGCGGAGGAACAGCGGCACGCCGACTGCTTCCTCGATCTGTTGAATGCGGGTTGTGACATTCGACGGCACGCGCCCGAGCAGTTCCGCTGCGCGAGTAACGCTTTGCTCCCTGGCCACGGTTCGAAAAACGGCGAGCGCGGCAAAATCCACTCAAATTCTCCATTGAGAAACGAATTCGATTATGTATTCTCTTTTTGAGAATTTGAGTCAACGAACTTTGCCGAACCAAGGAGGCCGGAATGTTGGACAGGCTGGGAATTGCGGCGCCGATCGTGCAGGCGCCGATGGCGGGTGTTTCAACACCTGCCCTTGCTGCCGCCGTGTCCAATGCTGGCGGGCTGGGCTCACTCGGCGTAGGCGCAACGGATGCCGCTGGCGCCCGTGCCATGATTGCGGATCTGAGAGCGCGGACCGATCGCGCCTTCAACATCAATGTATTCGTGCACGGCCGAGCAAAAGCCGATCCCGAGCGCGAGACGGCGTGGCTGGAATGGCTGTCGCCGCTCTTTGCGGAGTTCGGGGCAGAGCCTCCGAAGTCACTGCGGACGATCTACAAGAGCTTTGCCGATGATGCCGAAATGCTCTCGATGCTGATCGAGACGAAGCCACCGGTCGTCAGTTTTCATTTCGGCCTGCCTTCAACCGAGGCTATCCAGGGCTTGAAGCAGGCAGGCGCAATGTTGCTTGCGACGGCGACCAGCCTTGAGGAGGCCCGGAAGATCGAAGCCGCCGGGATCGATGTGATCGTGGCGCAGGGCATCGAGGCTGGAGGGCATCGCGGCGTGTTCGATCCGGCCGCTCCCGACGATGCCTTGGGAACCGTCGCTCTGACACGCGTCCTCGTATCAAAGAGCAAGCTACCGGTCATCGCCGCGGGCGGCATCATGGATGGCGCCGGCATTGCTGCCGCGCTCAATCTTGGCGCTATCGCCGCTCAGCTGGGCACCGCTTTCATAGCCTGTCCGGAATCGGCGGCCGATGACGCCTATCGCGCGGCTCTGGCGGGGCCGGGCGCCCATCATACACGGCTGACATCGCTCATCTCGGGTCGGCCGGCGCGGTCCCTCGCCAGTCGCTTTACCGACCTCCATCAAAGCGTCGCTGACCGGATGCCGCCGGATTATCCGATCGCGTATGACGCCGGCAAGGCACTCCATGCCGCCGCAAAAGCCAAAAGCGAGCATGGTTATGGCGCTCACTGGGCCGGTCAGGGGGCTCCGCTCGCCCGTGCGATGCCAGCGGCTGAACTCGTCGCCACCTTGGTCCGCGAGCTAAAGACAGCCCCATTCACGACCAAAAGCGGGCAATGATTGACCAAGCTCAGAGTTGAGGTTGCGAAAGGGCGCAGCGAAGACGAATTGGCGATCTCGCTGCAGCGCCTCATCCGACGTTGCAAAGCCTAGGCAAGAAAGGCTGGGCAAGAAAGGCTGGACAAGGCTCCGCAGCGGGCATCTGCTCTCCGGCTGAATGGGGCCTGGCCCGACGTCAGCGACACACGCGCCTGCCGTTGACGATCGTACACCCGCGTCGCACGGGCGCGACAACCACGGCACGTGGAGCGACCGGGCGACGCACAACGACCGCTCCGCTAGGCCCTGCGCAACCAGCCCGCACGACCCCGCGTGCGCAAACGACAGCGCTCGCGTCCGTCGGAGAGAGGGTCGCCGCCAGGGCCAAGGCCCCGAAGCCGAAGATTACATACTTCATGTCGTAGCCCCGTTCGAAAGTGAAGGGTGAGATGGAATTTTGACGGCCTGCGCGCAGTCTGGCCGAGACGATCAGAACTTGTAGAGCAGCCGGCCGATAACTTGATTAGTGCTCAGCTGATGCTTGAAGCCGACGATCCCAAGCCCGCCGACACCGGCTGGATAGGCGTAAGTATCCTCCTGGAACTGCGAGTACCGATACTCCAGACCAGCGATCCAGTTGTTCGTTATAGCGTATTCGGCCCCGGCGCCCAGTGTCCAGCCGAGCTGAGCGCTATCGCCAGCACCGTAGGAGTAACCTGTGCCCGTCACCGTGGATTTCGGCGCGGCCAATGCGAGACCACCTGTTGCGTAAATCATGAACCGGTCGAAGGCATAACCGACACGCAGCCTGGCCGAGCCCACCCAATTGGTATGGGCGGTGATGAAGTCGCCGGTCAGTGCGGTATGACGCTGTTTTCCGGTGATGAGGGCAGAGCCATCGATCTCGCCACCGAGGACCAACTGGCCGATCTGGTAGTTGTAGCCCACCATCAGGCCGACCGCGGCGCCGTTCTTGTCCAGGCTGGGCAACGAAGCAACCGCGGCTCGACCGGCAATCGCGGCGCCTGCGGTCAACTCGGTTCTGGTCTGCGCCCAGCCGGCCTGGGCACCGACATAGAAACCGGTCCAGGTAAATGCAGGCGGCAAGGGAAGGGCGGGCTCGATCCTTCGCGAAGGCAGGTCGGCAGCTTGCGCGGTGATCGAGCACGCTGCGAAGGCAATTCCGGCACAGATTTTTATAGTGCGGGGTGGCATATCCAATGAATCCTTTGAGAATGGCGGAGAGACTGTGGGGCTATGCAATATTGATCTGCTCGTAAGGTTTCTCTGGCCCGCGCGCGTTCTCTTACGGCACGGCCGGTCCCGAACCTCAGTCGCCTGTCGGAGCCCCAAGCGCGTAATCCTTTTGCAACTGCCGGCTCGTCGACGGGTAAAGCGACTGACATTCTGCCCAGTAGAGGGTATTGGGCTGCCGGTTGGCCGGATCAGCACAAATCGCGGCAAGCTGCTGTTGCCTTGATTGCGAAGTTTGGCAGCCTGCAAGGACCAGTCCGAGTGATAGCGCAATCCCGACTGAGATATATGTGCTCATGACGTTCTATCCTGGCTGAGATTGGCGCTACCCGAATTGATTGCCGATGCTTCAAATATTCACTTCAGGTGAATTCCGAGCTTGGCGCGCTCATCCTTGAACACGACCGCAAGCGCCTCGATGATCTTCTTCTCGGGATTGGCTTTGCAGTAGACGATGAGCTCGTGCTCGACGACCTTGCCCTTCTTCAGGTCAAGGAAATGCTTCTTGGCGAGGCCGTTATACCAACCGCTATACCAGGCAGAAAGTAAGTCGGCGTCCTCCTGGAAGGTCCCGGCGAGTTGCGCGCAGGTCAGGGCCTGGACATCGATGAAGCCCTTGGCATCGACATAGCTCGTGAGCGGAACCTGGGCCGTCGCCGAAGACGAGGCTGCGCAGACGAGTGAAAAGGCCATGGCAGCGAGAGTTTTGGACATGATGATCTCCTGTTTAAAAGTATAAGAGCCGCAAGTCTTGAGCGAAAATGGCAAGCCGATTATATTGGCGACCCGGTTTCGGGTCGCCTTGGCAAGAATTCCGATTGAATATTACGCCGAATCTGGAGACGGAACGGAACACGACCGCGTTATCGCAATGACCTTGCGACTAGGGGGCGTCCCAAGCCTCTCGTCTACTATCAGACCCGTTTCACGCCCGGTGGCTGCCATGTTCCTGTGCCCGCCGGCAGGATCGAAGGCGGTGTAGGCTTCGGCCAATAGAGGCGCATCACGAGATAGATCTTGTCATCCGGCGCCGGAAGCCAGTTTGCTTCCTTGTCCGCACCGGGGCTGTCCTTCTGGATGTACAGAGTCACCGAGCCATCCGCGTCCTTTTTCATCGCCGGCAACATCGGAGAGTTGATGAGGTAGCGATTGATCGGGTTCTTGACCAGGAACTGGCTCTTGCCGTCGTACATCGTAACCGACCAGAACGCATTCACGGGCGGCAACTGGCCAGGCGCGAAAGTGATCGTGTATTTGTGCTTGCTGCCGTCGAGCGCCTCGCCGGTCGCATCGGTGCGGGTATAGGGGTACATCGCTTCCACGGCATCATTGCCAAGCAGGCCGCCCTTGGCAGACCCGGCCCGCATGATCCAATCACCGTTATAGAAGGCCTCGTCGCCGAAGAACGAGCCGACATTCCAGCCGTTGATGTTCTTGTTTCCCCCGGCCAGCCATTTGTCGACCTTGCCGTTGCCTTGCTTCATGGCCACCAATATTTCGGCCTTGTGCTCGAACGACAGATCCTTGAACGCGAAGGTCTTGGCGGGGCCGATGCCTATCTTCGCAAGCTTCGCGCGAACCGCCTTGTCCCTTGCCGTCTCGGGGACGAATTGCAGGGCGGCGTCGAGATACTCGAAGAAGTTATGCCTGATCCCGGCGGTGCTGGCGGGAACGAAGGTGAGCTTGGGCGCGGCGGGCGGGGCGGGCTGCTTGAGGAAGGCGGAAAGCGGTTGCCCCTTGTAGCCGGCCTGGACCTTCTCAACGTTCGGCATGTCGCCGGGATTGAAAAGCTGGGTGCGGAAAATCGCGAGCGGGAACGGCGTCGTCGATGAGAAGACCTTCTTGATCCCGCTGGGCGTTCCACCTTTCCAGTCCGGCCCGACGACCAGATAGTCGCCCGGCTCGGTCCCCGTGGCGCGCGTGCCGATATAGCCGAAATTGTAGGTGTTGCCGTCGATGAGCTGGACCGAGTAATAGCGCTCCTTTTCGATCGCCGGCACCGAGATCACCATCGGTTCAGCCCGCAAATCCATCCAGATGAACGAGTAAGGGGTGTCGCTGTTCGGCGTGATGATTGCCGTGTCCGCCGGGGTGGCGACATGGTTCAGGTTTTTGATTTCGTTGAACGGTGCCTTGAACTGCCCCGAGTTCCTATCGACGGCGAACTCCTGCATCACCGCATAATACATCACCAGCGGCAGGCCGTAGATGAAGCCTTCTTCGGCGATGTCCTTGGCCTCGAACAGGCTGGGCCATTCGGCATTGTTCTGCTCAATGACCGGGGGGGAGACGATGTCGGCCTTCGCCATCGTGGCGGTGAGCGCCGCCAGCGCAGCAGAGCCAAGCAGATCGCGTTTCGTGATCATTTGAACACTTCCTTATGGTTCGCAGTGTTGTGGCTGAGCGCGCATAGGTAGCAAGATGAAGTTACGCGACGTCGGCGATGATTGACAATGCAGTAACGGCCAATTCAGAGCCGCTTGTATGTCGGCGTTTGGCGCGACCACGACATCCGAGAGGCACCCCATGAGCGGCTTGTTCGCCCATCATTTCGGGAACAGGAACTGGAGCTGGGCCCTCAGCTGCCAATCGGCGGCGCCGCTGGGCTTTGCGACATTATAGTACGCTGCCAGCTGCGCATTGACCGGCTGATGGCCGATCTTGAACACGCGCCCGAAACCGCCTCCGATTGGTACCGTCCAGCGGTCGCCCTGGCCGGCTTCCCAGTTGGCGGTGATGACGGGGGAGGATGTCAGGTACCAGCCGCCGTGGAAATTGTAGTTCACAAACGGCTGCAGCGTCATTGCGTTGACCGTGCTGCGGTTGCTCTTGCCCGCGAAGGACCAAACGTTGTTGACGAGGACGCCGACGACCCAGGGCCCTTCGATTGCCAGGGCTACGAAGGCTGGCCCCGCCGAGTACTTACCCGACGTGAGGGTCTTGTCGGTGCCGGTGGGGAGTACGACGGTTGGGCCGATGCCCCAGATGATGCCGTGCGTCGGCTGCTTCGGCGAGAAGAAGAAGCTGGGGTTGATGTCGCCCAGGCCGAACTCGCGGTCGCCATTCACCGTCAGGGCCGGTTGCGAGATCACAGGCGTGATCCAGCGCGTGATCAGGTTCCAATCCTTGTTCAGCGTGATCGGAATCACCGGCTGGATGTTGAGGACATTCTGCAGCTGTTTGTGCGGACCGACATTGAAGTTGAAGTTGTTCTGGAACGGCACGCTGATCATGTCGGCAACGGGGTTCTGCGCCGCCTTGGCCAGATCGCCGGGGCTGCCCGTTGAATCTTCCGCCAGCACCACTCCCGAACACGACAAGGTCGCGAAGAGTGTCAGTTTCGCTAGCCTGATCAATTTCCTCCCGCTCACGGACGCACGTTCCTTCAGCCATACCAAAGCTATGCCAACGGCCAAATCGGGTTTTCCGTTTGCCGGCAGCACTCGTAGTATGTGACAAAGCAGTAATCGGATCTTGAGACCACTCATTTTGCGCCAACCTTGCGACATTCCGGAGCGTCCAGCGCGTGGCTGAGATCCCAGTCATCTCGAGCCACATCCTGCACGGGCTGCCGGCATTCCTGCGTCATGAAATCGGGGAAAGCGCGCTTCTGCGGGCAAACCGCGCGGCAGGCTTCGATCTGGAGCTGACCGAAGGCCGCAATTGTTTCATCCCGCATGCCGCAGTCCTCGGCTTCGTGAATGCCGCGGCAAGGGTGGCCGGCGAGCCCAATCTTGGGCTCCTGATCGCGCCGATGATGAACGCAGGCAATTACGGCAGCTTCGGGAGCTACGTTCTGGGAGCCGATACCCTCGGCCAATCCATCCAGCGGGCCATTGCGGCGCTGCCTTATCACAGCACCCATGACAGGATGTCCGTCGCCATCGTCGGCGACGAGGCACGCTATAGCTACGTCTTTGCCTTGGCTGGCCACGGGGGCTACGACATGATCGCCGGAGCGGCTGCCGGCGTTCTGCTCAGCGTCCTCAGGGCTTATTTGCCTTTTGACTGGCGGCCACTGCGCATCGAACTCAATATCAGCAGGCCGCGCCAGATCGGGCTGTTCGAAGATCTCTTCCAGTGCCCCGTCCTGTTCCACGCGCCCGCCGTGACGATCGTCATGGAGCGCCACCTCTTGTCGGCTGCTCCCAACCGTGGGGCATGGCCCATCGTCACCATCGAGGACGTGGCCCGAGACCGGCCCGGCGGCGCTCCACGCGATCTGCTCGACGTCGTCATGGAGCAGGTCCGGGCTCAGGTTCTCACCGGCAGCGTGTCCATCGATCGCGTCGCGCGACCGATGGCTACCAGCGTCCGAACGCTGCAACGTGAGCTAAGTCAGGCTGGCACCGATTTTCGCAGCCTGGCGAATGCGGCCCGCTTGCAGCGGGCCACCGAGTTGCTCAGGCACACGAATGGCTCGATCACCCGTGTTTCGGCAGAGATGGGATATTCCTCTCCAGCCAATTTCGCGCGCGCCTTCCAAAAAGCGACGGGCTGCACACCTCGCGAGTTTCGCTCGAACAGGTAGCGCCGAGACGGGTCGGTCGGGCGTTCGCCCGACGATTTTAGGCTGCAGCGGGAGAAGACGGGGCGGGCGCCGACGATTCTCGGGATGATGGCGGCCGGCCTGCTGGCGGT
The DNA here is from genome assembly GCF_900108245.1 of Allobosea lathyri. Lineage (GTDB taxonomy): Bacteria > Pseudomonadota > Alphaproteobacteria > Rhizobiales > Beijerinckiaceae > Allobosea > Allobosea lathyri. The sequence continues at coordinate 384,073 of NZ_FNUY01000002.1, read as the reverse complement.
GTGCTGGCGGAAGGGGTGGGATTCGAACCCACGGTAGGCTTTCACCTACGGCGGTTTTCAAGACCGCTGCCTTAAACCACTCGGCCACCCTTCCGGCGACGACAGTCAATGCCGGGCGCGTCGCGATTTGGCAAGTCCGGACCGCAAAAAGCTTTCAACGAACTGTTTTCGCGCTGGAAAATGCCTTCGAACATTCCCATTTCGAATGTCGGCGCAGGCGTGGCGTAGACGTCACGCTCCGTGGAAAACTGTGGCCAAAAGTGCGGCGGGTTGACTTGTGCCGCATTTCCGACACCTTTGTGCCCGCCCAAGGGCACACGGGATGTCTCGTTAACGGCACTGCGATCACCTGTCGCCGATTTAACGATCCCTTAACAGGATTGACCGAAAACTTCGGTTTCGCCGCTGATGCGGCTTGGCCGGCACGTTGGTTTTCGGCGCAGAAAGCGGATCGACGGAATGATACGAGGCGCACGCTCTTCGGCATCGGCACCCTTGTCTGCTTCAACCGAATCCGGCTCCGCCTCGCCGCCGCTAGACGTCGTTTCTGATCAAGGCGCAGCATCTTGTTCGAGCACCGCAGCACGTGTCACGCGCCTGGGCTGCGTTGCCCTGGCCGGCCTGTTCCTGGCCAATTGCGCTAATGATCAGGTCGCCAAGCGCGGCCGTTCGAAAGAGATCGGCGCTTTCTCCCAGGCCAAATATGGCCCTGCCAGCCCGCGCGTCGTCGCGGAAGGGGAAGAGGTGCCCAAGGGCGGCGGTCGCCAGATGATCGGCAAGACCTATTCCGTGGCCGGGAAGCGCTATACCCCCTATGACAAACCGCTCGGCTTCACGGCTGTGGGAACCGCTTCCTGGTATGGCGAGGCCTTCCACGGGCGGCGCACCGCCAATGGCGAGGTCTATGACCGCAACGGCATCAGCGCCGCGCACCCGACCATGCCGCTGCCTGCCTATGCCCGCGTCACCAACCTGTTGAACAGCCGCTCGATCATCGTGCGGGTCAATGACCGCGGCCCCTATCATGGCAACCGCTTGATGGACGTTTCACAACGTACGGCGGATGCCCTGGCGTTCCGCCATCTCGGCACCGCCCGGATCAAGCTCGAATATCTGGGCCAGGCTTCGCTGGGCGGCTCTGACGATAAATTGCTGCTCGCAACGCTACGCACCGACGGCCAGCCCGCCGCCGTCCCGGGAACCAGCGCACCGACCATGGTCGCAAGCACCGACTCGGTCGCCACGTCCCGTTCGCGCAGCGCCGATCTCCAGGATATGCGTCAAGATACGCGTCCTGAACCTGTCATCGAACAAGCGGTATCGCAGCCCGTCGCCCAGGCTTACGCTCCGGCAACGCGCATGATTGCGCCGCAGCCGCCGATCGCCGCCACGCTCGTTTCGACATCCTCATCGGTCGGCGTGCCAGTGCGCGGAGCACCACTGCCGCCGAATCGGCCTTTCGATCTCGACACCATTGCAAACGCCGGGACCCCGGTTGTTGTTCCCGCCCGGCCGCGCTCGGCGCAAATCCCCGCGCGGACGAGCGTGGCAAGCCTTTTCGCTGCCCCAGAACTTGCGCCGACGCAGCGTTTTGCCAAGACGCATCCGTTCAACCGCGATCTCGCTCCTCAGGCACTGCAGTCGCTAGCGCGGAATTGACGCGTTCGAGGCTTGACCGCTCGCGCCGGGCTCTGCTTCACATCAGAGCATGAGCGGTTCTGCCTTTCGCCTTGAGAGATTTGAGTCGCCGCCGGCGTGGAGCACTGTTGTTCCGGCGCTGATTCTGGCTGTGGCAGGGCTTCTCTCATCCGTGCCGGCGCAGGCGCAGAGCTTTCAGTCGCAGGCCCCTTTCGCGGTGCTGCTCGATTCCGCCAGCGGCGCGGTGCTTTACGAGAAAGCCGCCGACGATCTGATGGTCCCGGCGAGCCTCGCGAAGATCGCGACCGTCCTCGTTGCGTTCGAGGAGATCGCCCAGGGGCGGCTGACCCTCGACAGCGAGATCGGCATTTCCGAAAACGCCTGGCGCAAGGGCGGCGGCATCTCCGGCGGATCGACCATGTTCGCCCAGATCCACAGCCGGGTGAAGCTTTCCGATATCCTGCAGGGCATCATCGTCCAGTCCGGCAACGATGCCTCGATCGCGCTCGCGGAGGCGGTCGCGGGCGATGAGGCGAATTTCGCCCGGCTGATGACGGAGCGTGTTCGGGCGCTGGGGCTGACCAAATCCGTCTTCCGCAACGCCACCGGCATGGGCGACCCCGAGCAGAAGGTCACCGCCCGCGAGCTGGCGCGGCTCTCCGACCACATCATCAAGACCTATCCAGAGCTCTACAAGATTTTCGGCCAGCGTGAATTCACCTGGAACAAGATCAGGCAGCAGAACCGCAATCCCTTGCTGGCGATGGATATCGGCGCCGACGGGCTGAAAACCGGCAACATCGACGATGCGGGCTTCGGGCTCGTGGGCTCGGCCGTGCAGAACGGCCAACGCCTCATCGTGGTGGTCAACGGGCTGAAGACGGCGCGCGATCGCGCCAATGAAGGCCGCAAGCTGCTGGAATGGGGGTTTCGTGCCTTCGAGCCGCGCAGGATCTTCGCGGAGGGCGACATCGTCGGCGAGGCCAGTGTCTATGGCGGCGAGAAGGGCCGTGTCGCCTTGAAGGCGAAGGGGCCGGTCAACCTGCTGCTACCACGCGGTAGCAGCGAACGGATCAATGCCCGCATCGTCTATCGCGGTCCGCTTACGGTGCCTGTCCAGGAGGGCGCGGAGGTTGCGCGGCTGCTGGTCACGCGCGGCGACGTCAAAACGCTTGATATCCCGCTCTATGCGGCCGAGACGGTCCAGGCCGGCACGCTTCAAAGCCGGGCATTCGACGCCCTCATGGAGGTCGCGACCGGCTGGGTCCGCAAGGCGCTGGGCCGGAGCTGAGCGGCATCGTGACGACAGGACATTTCATCACGCTGGAAGGCGGGGAGGGCGCCGGCAAGTCGACGCTGGCGCGCGCTCTGGCGGAGCGGCTCGAGGGCAGCGGCATCAACGTCGTGGTGACCCGTGAACCGGGCGGCTCCCCGAAGGCTGAGGCGATCCGCCAGACCATTCTCTCCGGGCAGATCAAGGAGCATGGCCCCTTCGTCGAGGCGCTGATGTTCTCCGCCGCGCGCATCGACCACATCGACCGCCTGATCCGACCGGCGCTTGCGCGTGGTGACTGGGTGATCTGCGATCGCTTCATCGACTCGACCCGAGCCTACCAGGGTGAACTCGGCAGCATCGACCCTGGCCTTCTGGCCGAACTCGAGCGTGTGACCATCGAAGGCCTATTGCCGGACCTCACGCTTATCCTCGATCTAGATCCGAAGATCGGGCTCGCCCGTGCAGCGCGCCGACGGGCGCCGGGCGAGACCCGGGACCGTTTCGAGAGCGAGGCGCTGGCTTTCCACAGCAAGCTCCGGCAAGCCTATCTCGGCATTGCGCAGAGCGAGCCTGAACGTTGCGTCGTTATCGATGCGACGCAGACGCCCGCGGCCCTGGCCGAGGCGGCGTGGCTTGCACTGCGAGAACGCCTACCCATTCCGCAGGACGCCTGATGCGCGAGACGAGCGACGAACCCGACCGGCTGCCGAACGCGCCGCATCCGCGCGAGACGCTGGCGCTCGTTGGCCATGAGGTGCAGGAGCAAGGCTTCCTTGCAGCGCTGCGCTCGGGGCGGATGCACCATGCCTGGCTGCTGGGCGGGCCCGAGGGCATCGGCAAGGCAAGCTTCGCCTATCGCGCCGCGCGCTTCGTACTCGCCTCCGGAGACCCTGCGCAGCGTGCCGTGGGGGCTGCATCCCTCGCCATGCCGGAAGCGGATCCAGCGACCCGGCGGGTCATGGCGCAGTCCCATCCCGACCTGCATCTGCTGCGCCGCACGCAAAAGCCCGATGGCAAGAGCTACACCAGCAACATTCCCGTCGACTCGGTCCGGCGCGTGCTCGATCGGTTCGGATCGAGCGCGGCAGAGGGCGGATGGCGGGTCGCGATCGTCGATTCGGCCGAGGATATGGACCGCTCGGCCGCCAACGCTTTGCTTAAGCTGCTCGAGGAGCCGCCGCCGCGCGCGCTCTTCCTGATCGTGGCACATGCGCCCGGCCGCATGCTGCCGACGATCCGCTCGCGTTGCCGGCTTCTGAGCTTCGATGCGTTGAGCGACGCCGATGTCGCGGAGGCCGGCCGGATCGCGCTGGAGCGGATGGGCGGTCCCTATGACGATTCCGCGCTCGCCCGCGCGGCTGGCCTGTCTGACGGCTCGGTTCGACGCGCCTTGACCTATGTCGACCCCGAAACGCTGGCGCTGGTCGAGGCGGTGCGCGCGCGTCTCGATGCCTTGCCCGGCATCGACCTGACCGCTTTGCTCGCCCTGGCCGAGGATGTCGCCGGAAAGGCGGGGGAGCGCGATTTCGCAGTGATGATCGAAACCGTGCAGAGCTGGCTTTCCGATCATCTCCATGCGCATGCCGCGGCGCGCCCGGCCCGCCTTGCACCGCTCGCGGAGGTATGGGAAAAGCTGGTTCGCGCGGCTCGAGAGGTGGAAACCTACAATCTCGATCGCCGCCCGCTCGTGATGACCATGTTTCATGATCTGTCGGATGCGGTTCGCCGGTCGCGCGCAGCGTGAAGCGAACCTTTCGGACACAAGATGGCCACGGCCCCTAAATTCTACCTGACGACCGCGATCCACTACACGAATGGGCCGCCGCATATCGGCCACGCCTATGAGATGGTGGCGTCGGATGCGATCGCGCGCTTCAAGCGCCTCGACGGTTACGACGTTTTCGCGATGACGGGGACCGACGAGCATGGGCAGAAGGTGCAGCGCACCGCCGCCCAGAACGGTCTTGCGCCCAAGGCTTACGTCGATCAGATCGCGGAACGCTTCCAGCAGATGGAAGAGCGGCTGGGCTGCTCCTTCGACCGTTTCATCCGCACCACCGACGCCGACCATGTTCCGTCGACGCAGGAGCTCTGGCGCCGGATGGAGGCCAATGGCGATATCTATCTGGCAAAATATGCCGGCTGGTATTCGGTGCGCGACGAGGCCTTCTATGGCGAGGAGGAAACCACGCTCCTGGCTGACGGTACGCGCCTGGGCGGGCAGGGCACGCCTGTCGAATGGGTCGAGGAAGAGAGCTATTTCTTCCGCCTCAAGGCCTATCAGGACAAGCTGCTGAAGCTCTACGAGGATGTGCCGAACTTCATTTCGCCAGCGACGCGCAAGAACGAGATCGTCTCCTTCGTCAAAGGCGGGCTCGAGGATCTCTCGATCAGCCGCACCACCTTCGACTGGGGACTTCCGGTTCCCGGCGACGAGCGGCATGTGATGTATGTCTGGGTCGATGCGCTGAACAATTACGTCACCGGCTGCGGCTTTCCCGACGAGACTGACCCGCGCTGGCACTACTGGCCGGCCGATGTTCATATCATCGGCAAGGATATCGTGCGCTTCCACACCGTCTATTGGCCGGCCTTCCTGATGTCGGCGGGGCTGCCGCTACCCAAGCGCGTCTTCGGCCATGGCTTTCTGCTCTCCAAGGGCGAGAAGATGTCGAAGTCGCTCGGCAACGTCGTCGATCCCTTCGCGCTCGCCGATGCCTATGGCGTCGACCAGCTGCGCTATTTCTTCCTGCGCGAGGTCTCGTTCGGCCAGGACGGCAATCACAGCCACGAGGCGATCGTCGGACGCATCAATGCCGACCTCGCCAATGACCTCGGCAACCTTGCGCAGCGCTCGCTGTCGATGATCGCCAAAAACTGCGATGGTATGGTTCCCGCCCGTGGAGCGTTGACCGAGGGCGACGAGGCCATGCTGGCGCTGGCGGACGGGGCGCTCGGCAAGGCGCGCGCAGCGATGCAGGATTTCGCACTGCACGTCGTGTTGGCCGATCTGTGGGCCGTTGTGGCCGAGGCGAACCGCTATTTCGCCGCGAACGAACCCTGGCGCCTGACCAAGACCGATCCGGCGCGGCGCGACACCGTGCTCTACGTCACGGCTGAAACCCTGCGCCAGGTCGCGATCCTGGCGTTGCCGGTCATTCCCGACGCGGCAGGAAAGCTGCTCGACCTGCTGGGCGTCGGCCAGGACGCCCGCAACTTCTCCGCGCTGGGCGAGGGCGGCAGGCTCGTGAGCGGTACGGCGCTGCCGGCGCCGAGCGCGATCTTCCCGCGCTTTGTCGAGCCCGAAGACGGGCAGGCGGCCTGATGCTGATCGACACGCACTGCCATCTCGACTTTCCCGATTTCGCGGAGGAGCTGCCGGCCTATGTCGCGCGCGCCGAAGCTGCGGGGGTCGGCCGCATGGTCACGATCTCGACCCGCGTCGCGCGCTTCGCCACCTATGCCGCTCTTGCCGAGCGCTTTGCCTCGGTCTGGTGCAGCGTCGGCACGCATCCCCATGGCGCGCATGAGGAACTGGACGTGACAGTCGAGCAGCTCGTCGCATTGTCGCGGCATCCGCGCTGCGTCGCGATCGGCGAGGCCGGGCTCGACTATCATTACGACAAGAGCCCGCGCGAGGCGCAGGCTCAAGGCCTGCGCACTCACATCGCAGCGGCGCGGATAACGCAGTTGCCGCTCGTCATCCATGCCCGCCAGGCCGATGACGACATGATCGCCATTCTGCGCGAGGAGATGGGGAAAGGTGCCTTTCCCGCCATCCTGCACTGCTTCACGGCAGGCGAGGCGCTCGCCATGGCCGGCGTGGAGATGGGGCTCTACGTGTCCTTTTCGGGAATCCTGACCTTCAAGACCTCGGAAGACCTCCGCCGGATCGCCCGTATGATCCCGCGCGACCGCCTTCTGGTCGAGACAGATGCGCCTTATCTTGCGCCGGTTCCGTTCCGGGGCAAGCGCAACGAACCCTCCTATGTGGTTGAAACGGCGCGTGTTCTCGGCGACACCCTAGGCGTCGGCTTCGACGAGATTTCCCGCCTGACGACAGAGAATGCCCGCCGCTGTTATTGGAAGATGGACCACGCGGCGCCTGTCGCGCGGGTCGCCTGAGATCGCAGCCCCATGACGCTGACGGTGACCATCCTTGGCTGCGGTTCCTCCGGCGGCGTGCCGCGTCCCGGCTCCGGCTGGGGCGCTTGCGACCCTGCCGATCCGAGGAACCGCCGCAGGCGCTGCTCGATCCTCGTCGAACGCTCCAGCGTTGAGGGAACCACGCGTCTCATCGTCGATACATCGCCTGATTTACGTGAGCAGCTGATCGATGCCGAGGTCCCCGCGCTCGACGCGGTCCTGCTCAGCCATGATCACGCCGACCACACCCATGGCATCGACGATCTCCGCGCGCTCGTGCTGCATGCAAAGCGCCGGATTCCGGTCTATGCCGACGCGGTGACCGGCGCATCGATGAAATCGCGTTTCGGCTATCTCTTCGAGACGCCGCCGGGCAGCTACTACCCTCCGATCCTCGATCTGGGCCGGATGGATGCGGGGCGCCCGCTCGTCATCGAGGGCGCCGGCGGCGCGATCGAGGCCGAGCCGTTCAGGCTTGAACATGGCCCGAACTATGATGCGCTCGGCTTTCGCTTCGGCAGACTGGCCTATGCGCCCGATGTCAGCCTGATTCCGCTGGCTGCAATGAGCGCGATGGCTGATCTCGATGTGCTGATCCTCGACTGCCTGCGGGAGACGCCGCATCCCAGCCATTTCCATCTGGCGCAATCGCTCGAGGCGATCGCTGCCCTGAAACCGCGCCGCGCGATCCTGACGAACCTGCATGTCGACCTGGATTTCGCAAGCCTTTCCAGTCGCTTGCCTTCGGGGATTGAAGTCGCGTTCGACGGCATGAGGATCTCGCAGGAAAGCTGATCCTGCGAGATCGTCATGCAAGGGGCGACAAGTGCACGGCCTGCTAGAACGCGACCTTGTCCGCGCCCTTGAGCTCCAGCATTTCGCGGGCATCCTCGGGCGTCGCGACATCCAGCCCGAGCCCTTCGATGATCATTCGCGCGGCCTTGACCTGGTCGGCGTTCGATTTGGCGAACTGGCCCGGCCCGAGCCAGAGCGAATCCTCCAGCCCCACGCGCAGGTTTCCGCCCATCGAGACCGCCATCGCGGCGATGGGCAGCTGATGGCGACCCGCGCCCAGCACCGACCACTGATATTGGTCACCGAAGAGCCGGTCGGCCGTGCGCTTCATGTGAATGACGTCTTCTGGATGGGGGCCGATGCCGCCCAGGATGCCAAACACCGACTGGACGAAGAAGGGGGGCTTGACGAGCCCGCGATCCACGAAATGCGCCAGCGTGTAGAGATGGCCGATGTCGTAGCACTCGATCTCGAAACGCGTGCCGTTCTCGGCGCAGGTCGTCAGGATGTTCTCGATATCCTGGAACGTGTTCTTGAAGATGCGGTCCTTCGAACCCTCGAGATAGGGCCGCTCCCAGTCATGCTTGAAGTCCTTGAAACGCGCGAGCATCGGGTAGAGCCCGAAATTCATCGAGCCCATGTTGAGCGAGGCGACCTCGGGCTTGAAATGCGCGCAAGGGCCCAGACGCTCCTCGATGCCCATCGTCGGCGCGCCGCCCGTGGTGATGTTGATCACGCAGTTCGAGCGCTGCTTGATCACCTTCAGGAAGGGCTCGAAGGCTTCCGGCGACTGGTCGGGCTGGCCGGTCCTGGGGTTGCGGGCATGGACATGCACCAGCGCCGCGCCGGCTTCGGCTGCACCCACGGCCGCGTCGATGATCTCGTCCGCCGTCACCGGCAGATAAGGCGACATCGAGGGCGTGTGGATCGCGCCCGTGACCGCGCAGGTGATGATGACTTTGCGGTTCTTTGCCATGGCGTGGGGTCCTTTGGTTTCGATTGAACGTGGGCTGCGAACCACGGCGTCATTCCGGGGCGCGGCGGAGCCGCGAGCCTGGAACCTAGAAGCGACGCCGTCGATATGTTGGCGTTCTTGGCCTGCCGCTTGCGGTTCTGGGTTCCGGGCTCTTCGCTGCGCGAAGCCCCGGAATGACGGCGTGTTTCATTCGGGCTTCCGAGCTGACGCTTGCTTGTGGGCTTGCAGAGCAGCGAGCCGGGTATCGCGCCAGTCGCTGAGCCGCTTGACCCGCTCGGGCGATTGCACGCCCCGCCATTCGCTCATCACAGTCGCGACAGTCTCTGTCCCGAAGGGATCGCCGCCCGCGCTATCGGCGACCATGCGGGTCAGGGAGGCACCGTAGCGGGCGCAGTAATCGGGAATGCCACCCGGCGCATTGAGTTCGATCGTCTCGAACGGCCCCATGAACGACCAGCGCAGGCCCAGCCCATCGCGGATCGTCTTGTCGACATCCTCGGCACTTGCCACGCCCTCGCCGACAAGGCGGAACGCTTCCGCCAGCAGAACGGCCTGCAGCCGGTTCAGGACGAAGCCGGGCTTCTCCTTGCGCAGGGTGATCGGAACCTGGCCGGCCTGTTCGTAGATCGCCTTGGCGCGCTCCACCACAGCGGGGTCGGTCCACGGGGCAGGCGCCAGTTCGACGATCGGCACGAGATGGGGCGGGTTGACCGGGTGCGCGACGAGGCAGCGCGCCCGTCCCTTCAGGCTCTCGCTGAAGGCCGACGCCATGATGAAGGAGGTCGAAGAGGCAAGGATGGTGGAGGAGGGCGCGATCGAATCCATCTCCGCGAACAGCTGCCGTTTGGCCTCGATGGTTTCCGGCCCGTTTTCCTGAACGAGATCAGCTCCTTCCAGGACATCCGCAAGCCCCGCAGCCACGCGGATGAGGCTGAGCGAACCCTTGGGGTCGGCGACGAGGCCGTGGCCGGCAAGTTCCTCGAGATTTGTGCCGATATGGGCGCGGGCAGCTTCGGCGGCACCCGCTGCGACGTCGTGCAGCGCGACCTCGAAGCCATGGCTGGCGAAGACGGTGGCCCAGGCGCGGCCGATAAGGCCCGAGCCGACGATGGCGATCTTGGTCATGCAGTAAGGTCCTTTGGTGTCCGATCCATCTCTCAGCCCTCATCCTGAGGAGCCGCGCAGCGGCGTCTCGAAGGATGTTTCAGGAGGCTCCGGAGCGATCTGGAGCATCCTTCGAGACGCGCCCGATGGGCGCTCCTCAGGATGAGGGCTGAGGGGAAGAGAAAGCTCGTCACAGCCACAGCACCTGCCGGCGCAATGCCAGATCCTGGCTGAGCGCGCGCGAGGGGCCGGTATGCACGACGGCGCCACGTTCGAGCACGACGGTCCGGTCCGACAGCGCCAGGGCGAGATCGAGATGGTGGTCGACGATCACGATGGCGATCTCCTGCCTGAGCTTGTCGAAAGCCTCGAAAAGCTCCTCGACCACCGCAGGCGCCAGCCCCTCGAAAGGCTCGTCCAGCAGCAGCACGCGGGTATCGCCCGACAGCGCACGCGCCACCGCCACCATCTGCTGTTCGCCGCCCGACAGATAGTCGGCAGGCGAATGCCAGCGCTGCTTGATGCGTGGGAAGAAGGCGAAGATCTTGTCGTCGTCCCAATGCGTGCCGTTGCCGGTGACGCGCTTGAGGCGGCCGAGCTCCATATTGTCCTTGACGCTCATGCCGGCGAAGAGCCCGCGCCCCTGCGGCACATAGGCGATCCCGGCGCGGGCGATCGCAGCGGGGGGTCGTCCGGCAATGTCGCTTCCCGCCAGCGTGATCGTGCCGGTCGCGGGCGGGGCAATGCCGGTGACGGTCTTGAGCAGGGTAGACTTGCCGGCGCCATTGCGACCGAGCAGGGCGACAATCTCGTTCTCATGAACGTCGAAGGAAACCTGCCGCAGGATATGGCTCTTGCCGTAATAGGTATCGACGCCGTCGAGACCCAGCAGCACGGTCTCGTTTGCGGCGCTGGTGCGTGGCTTCTGCGCCAGCGCATGCGCGCCCGAGCCGATATAGACCTCCTGCACGCGCGGAGAGGACCGTGCATCCTCGACCGTGCCGTCGACGAGAACGCTGCCCTCGTTCATCACCGTGACATGGTCGGCGATGGCGAAGACGCGGTCGATATCATGCTCGACCAACAGCACCGGCAGGTCGGTCGAGATCGACTTGATGAGATTGCCGACGCGCTCACGCTCGGCAGCCGCCAGACCCGCCAGCGGCTCATCGAGCAGCAGCACCCGCGGCTTCGTGGCGAGTGCGAGCGACATGTCGAGCAGGCGCTGGCCGCCATAGCTGAGCGAGCCAGCCTCGGCGCCGTCGATTCCGCGCAGACCCATGGTCTCGATCACGATTTTGGTCTGGTCGTTGACCTCGGCAAGCGAGGATGCGGCGCGCCAGGGATTAAAACGCTCGACCGCTCGCGCCTGCACGGCCAGCCTTACGTTCTCCGCAACCGACAGTGTCGGGAACAGGTTGGTGATCTGGAAGGCGCGGCCGATGCCTGCCTGCGTGATCGCTTCGGGTGAAAGGCCGCCGATCTGGCGGTCGCGCAGCCTGACCTCGCCGCGGTCGGGCGCGAACAGGCCGGAGATCAGGTTGAAGGCGGTCGTCTTGCCGGCGCCGTTGGGGCCGATCAGCGCGTGCAGCCGCCGGTCATGCATGGTGATGTCCACGCCTTCGACCGCCTTGATGCCGCCAAAGCTCTTGGCGAGCCCCCTTGCCGATAGGATCGGCCCGTCGACGATATCGGCCGGCTTCATGAAATCGGGCAGCGTGACCGCGCCGGCCTGACGCGCCGACATCGCGGCATCTCCGGCCGACTGCTTGCGGAAGGGCCGTAGCAGCCTTTCCCCGACGCCGACGAGCCCTGTCGGGGAGAAGACGATGAAGGCCACAAAAAGCAGGCCGAACCAGAACAGCCAGTTCGGCGTGATGCTGGAGAGGTAGTCGCGGAAGATCACGAAGAAGAGGGCGCCCAGCGCAGGGCCAAGAAACGAGCGCATGCCGCCGATCACGACCATAGCCAGCAACTCGCCGGAAAAGGCGACGGAGATCGGATCGGCCGAGGTCATGCGGTTGTTGAAGAGCAGGAGCGAGCCGGCAAGTCCGGTCAGCCCCGCCGACATCGTGAACGCCACGAGCTTGTAGCGGTCTGTCGCGTAGCCGAGGAAGCGGGCGCGCTGCTCGTTCTCGCGGATCGCGACCAGTACCGTGCCGACAGGCGAGCGGTGGAAGCGCCAGAGCGCGTAGATGACGACCATGCCGATGGTCGCGACCAGCATGTAGAAGGGCAGCGCCGCCTCGAAATCGATGCCGAGGAACAGTGGCCGCTTGATCCCGCCCAAGCCATCCTCACCGCCGGTCACCGCGGTCCAGCGGAACGCGACCGAATAGGTCATCGCCGCGAGCGCCAGCGTCAGCAGCGAGAAATAGACACCCTTGCGGCGCAGGATCAGCGCCCCGAAGACGAAGGCCAGCAGCGCCACGAAAGCGACCGCGAGCAGGATAGGCAAGGCGAACTGCCCCGGCAGCCAGTTGCGCTGGATCAGCCCGGCCGCATAGGCGGCAAGCCCGAACCAGGCGCCGTGGCCGAAGGAGACCAGCCCCGTCGTTCCCACCAGGATGTTCAGCGCCATGCAGGCGATGGCGAAGACGACGATCTCTGTCGCCGAGGTCGTGCCGAGGCCGATCGCATGCATCAGGAAAGGCAAGGCGATCAGCCCGGCTGCGGCGATCAGGAGTGGCGCATAATCGCGCTGGGAGGAAGTCATCTTAGTTCCTCACTCGAAGCGCTGGATGCGTTCGCCGAACAGGCCGCGTGGCCGGAACAGCAGGACGAGCAGCATCATCAGATAGATCACGGCGGTCGACCATTGCGTCAGACCGAGCCCGATCGTGATGCCCTTGACGAGGCCGACCATAAGGGCAGCCACCACGACGCCCCAGAACGAGCCCAGGCCCCCGATGACGACCACGACGAAAGCGGGCGTGATGATCTCCTGGCCCATGGCCGGATGGATCGAATAGATCGGCGCGAGCAGCACGCCGGCGAGCCCCGCAAGGCCGATGCCGATACCGGCGACGGCGACCATATAGGGCTGCAGCGAGATGCCGAGAGCGCCGACCATGTCGGGGTTCTGGACGCCGGCGCGCACGACCCGGCCAAAGGACGTGCGCTGGAGCAGGAACCAGAGGCCGAGCACGCAGGCCGCCGCGATCAGCAGCAGCATCGCCCGGTAGCGCGAATAGATGAAGTCTCCGATGAAAATCTGGCCGCGCAGTTCCGGGGGGATCGAGAAGGAGAGCGGCGGCGCGCCAAAAATCATGCGCAGGGACTGCTCGGCCACCATGGCGAGGCCGAAGGTCAGCAGCAGCGAAAAAATCGGGTCCGAGCGATAGAAGCGCTGGAACAGGCCGCGTTCGACGACGATGCCGATCAACGCGACCAGCAGCGGGGAGGCGATGATCGCCCCGCCGAAGCCGATATGGGGCGCAAGCACGATCGTGAGATAGGCGCCGATGGCATAGAAGGCGCCATGGGCGAGGTTGACGATGCCGCCGAGCGAGAAGATCAGCGACAGGCCGAGCGCGATCAGGAGGTAATAAACCCCGTCGAGCAGCCCGTTCAGTACCTGCTGGATGAAGAGGGTGAGCAAGGATTGGCCTTTGCTGGGGAATGCGGTGCGCGGGGATGCATCAGCGGCGCGTCATGGTCGGGCTTGACCCGACCATCTCGGAAACCAGAAGCCTCTCGCCATGAGATTCTCGGGTCGACGCTGCGCGCCGCCCGAGAACGACGGAGGAGCCTCAGCTCATCTTGCAGACGGCTTCGTCGCCGACAGTGGCGATGACCTCGAGATCCTCATTGGGGCCGGGTACCGGGGGCGAGGAGGTGAAGAGGTCCCACTGGTTCTTGACCTGCGCCGCCGGCAGGGCGGTGATGGTGTACATCTCGCTCATCAACTGGTGATCGGAGGCGCGGAAATAGCCGGGACGGGTCTTCATCACGTCGAATTTCGCGCCCTTCTCCCAATATTCGAGGATCTTGGCCGTGTCGGCGCTCTTCAACTCGTTCATCGACTGCGCCATGATCTTGACGGCCATATAGTCGCCCCAGGCCTGGTTCTCTGGCGGCTTGCCGTATTTCTTGGTGAAGGCGGCGACGAACTTCTTGGTTTCCGGCGTGTCGATGAGATGGTGCCAGACGCAGGGCCAGACGCCGCCGAAATTATCCTTGCCCGCCGCCCAGGCCAGCGCCGTATCGAAGCCGAATCCGGCGACCGGGAAGGTCAGGCCGAACTCCGAATACTGTTTCAGGAAATTGGTGATCTGGTTGCCGGCGAGGTTCGAGATCACGAGATCGGGTTTGGCCGCGCGGATTTCGAGCAGCAGGGCCGAGAAGTCCGTCGCGTCGGTCGGCACCAGCTTGTCGGCGGCGAACTGGCCGCCATTGGCTTCCATGAAGCGCTTGGCGACCTTCAAGAGGTCATGGCCGAAGGCGTAGTCGGCGGTGAGCGAGAACCACTTCTTGCCCTTCACCAGCCCCTGCGCCATCAGCGAGCGCCCACAGCTTTTCACATACATCGAGTTCTGGTGCTCGACATGGAACATGTAGCGGTTGCAGCTTTCGCCGCGCAGCGCGTCCGAATTGCCGCCGGTGTTGACGAAGAGCGTCTTGTTGCGCGCGGCGACCTGCGAGATCGTCAGGCAGGAGGCCGACGAGATCTCGCCGAGAATACAGGCGACCTTGTCACGCTCGATCATGCGCTCGGCCTTGGTCGAGGCGGTCTGCGGATTGACCGAATCCTCCTTCAGCACCTCGAGCTTGCGGCCCATCACGCCGCCGGATGCATTGATCTCCTCCGTGGCAAGGTCGACCGCCATCACGCCATATTCGCCGAGCGGCCCGAGGAAGCCGGTGCGCGGTGTTAGATGCCCGTAGCGGATGGCGTCGGGTGTTTGCGCCAGGATCAGCGAGGGGCTGGCGATGAGGCCAGTCGCCACACCGGCACCGAGGCCGGCGATCGCCTGACGGCGCGACACACGAAATTTCGACTGCTGATGATCCGTCATACGCGTTCCTCCCAGAACCGTTCCGCGCTGTGCGCGGGTTGATGTGACCCGTGATTTTCTTGGCTTGCGGTCTTTGGAGCCGCTTGTCGTGATCTGTGATCACAGTTAGGTTGGCAGACATGATAGCCCCTGTCCAGCCCCCACCCGACCGTGTCTCGCCCCCGCCCGAAGATGCGCAAGACGGCGTATCGGCGGCGCGCGATCCGTGGGTTCTGGAGGAGGTCGGCGCGCTCACTCGCGAGACGCTGGGCGAACGCGTCACCGCGGAACTGCGCGCGCTCCTGGTCGCAGGCCGTCTTGCACCGGGTGAAAAGCTCTCATTGCGACGCGTTGCCGAGGCGCTGGGTGTCTCGATGATGCCGGTGCGCGAGGCGGTGAGCCGTCTGGCGGCCGACCGGGCGCTCGAAGTGCTGCCCGGCCGGGCCGTGCGCGTGCCAATGCTGACACTCGGCCAGTTCCGCGAATTGACGCGCCTGAGGCTGGTCGTCGAGGGGTTTGCGGCGGAGGAGGCGGCGCGTCATGCGACGCCTGAGCAGATCGCGCAGGTCGCTGCGCATGAAGCGGCCTTCCGGCGAGCCGCCACTGCCGACCCGCCTGACGCTGCCGGCGCAGTCGCAGCCAATCGCGACCTGCATTTCGCGCTCTATGAGGCGGCGGGCATGCCGAGCCTGATCGAGATGATCGAACGGCTCTGGCTCAAGGCTGGCCCCATCCTGAACATCGACATGCGCGGCGAGCCGCGGCGGCTGAAAGGCGGCAGCGCCATGCAGGCGCATGCGGCCCTGCTCGATGCGCTGCGCCGGCGTGATTCGGCCGCTGCCCGTGCCGCGCTCGAAGCCGATATCGCGGCAGCTGCGGCTCATATCGAAAGTGTCGGCCGCCTGGCGAGCTGACGTCAATCAAGGGAGAAAACGATGGATTTGCAGATCGAAGGCTTGCGCGTTCTCATCACCGCCGGAGCCAACGGTATCGGCCGCGCGACGGCGCGGGCCTTCGCCGCCGAAGGCGCAAAGGTGCATATCTGCGACGTCGATCGGGAGGCAATGGGGGCGATGGCCAGCAGCGACCCGGCGATCACGCAGTCCGTCTGCGACGTGTCTGACCGTGGCGCCGTAGCGAGACTGTTCGAAGAGACCTTGACGACGCTTGGCGGTCTCGATTGCCTCGTCAACAATGCCGGCATCGCCGGACCGACCGGGCGCGTGGACGAGATCGATCCTGCCGATTGGGACAGCTGTCTCGCCATCGACCTCACCGGCCAGTTCAATTGCACGCGGCTTGCGGTCCAGCACCTCAAGCAATCCGCCAATGCCAGCATCGTCAACCTGTCGAGCCAGGCCGGCAAGCACGGCTTTCCGCTGCGTTCGCCCTATGGCGCCGCGAAATGGGGCGTGATCGGCTTCACCAAGGCGCTTTCGGCTGAGCTCGGCGAATTCGGCATCAGGGCCAACGCGATCTGCCCCGGTCTCGTCGAAGGGCCGCGCATCCAGAGCGTGATCGCCAACAAGGCGCGCAGCTTCAACATCTCGCATGAGGAGATGACCCAGCGCCTGTTCGCCGGCGTCTCGATCAAGGAATTCGTCGACCCCAACGACATCGCCAAGCAGATCGTCTTCCTGGCCTCGCCCTTCGCCAAAACGATCTCAGGCCAGGAAGTCTCGGTCTGCGGGGACACGCGCATGCTCAGCTGATCGGCTGCCCGGCTGATCCGAAGGAGGCTGGGCCTCAGCTCAGCCTGTCCTTTGCCGCCTTGGCCTCTCGCAGATAGTCGTCGGTCGTCCGTACGGCCGGGCGGCCAGGTGCGCCATAGGGGTCGAAGCTCTCGTTGACGACGCGCTCGACCCGGCAATCCTCGCACATGAACAGCGCGGCGCGACGGGCCTCGTTTGCGCCTGAGAACATCCAGTGCCCTTCAAGTTTCGCCGCGATCCGCTCGATGGTGGAACGCGTGCCGAACGGCTTGGCGCAACTGGTGCAATGGAAAGGCTCTTCTTCCTTCAGGACGCGCTTGGGTTCGCTCCAGGCGATGAAGTCGATCTGCGGCACCAGCGAGATCGCATCTTCCGGGCAGGTCTGTTCGCACAGGCCGCATTGCACGCACAGGCTCTCGCTGAAGGACAGGGCAGGCTTGTCGGGATTGTCGGCAAGCGCGCTGGTCGGGCAGGCGGATACGCAGGCGAGGCACAGCGTACAGGCGTCCCTGTCGAGCTGAATCTTGCCGAAAGGGGCGCCCTTGGCGAGCGGGACGACGTCGACAGGCGCCGGCGCCACGCGATGCAATTCGCCAAAAGCGATCTCCAGCAGACCGCGCTTGCCGCCCATGGGCAGGAAGTTGGCAGGGGTGGGAGCTGGCTTCGTCGCGAAGGGCAGCGCGAGATCGGCAGCGAGGCGATCGGGATCATCGGTCTCGACGAGGCGCAGGATGTCGCGGCCATAGCCGAGGGCATCGGCGACGGTGCCTGCCATGGCGAGCGTGGCGTGAAGCCCCATCAGGTCGTGCCTGGGCTTGGCGCGGCCGAGGATGACCACGCCCGCCGCCCCATAGGCCAGCGCGCTCGCCAGCATCTCAGGCCCGATCTGCGTGATCTCGTTAACCGCGAGCGGCAGCACATGAGCCGGCAACCCATCCCCAAAACGGGCCAGCGCATCGATCAACGGGGCGCCATGGTCGCCGTCATGGAGCAGCACCACAGGAGTTGCGCCGCCACCCGCGCGATAGGTCGTGAGCAGGCTCCGGAGACGGCGGATCAAGGCATCGGCGGGCGGCAGGGCATAGGCTGCGGCCCCCGTCGGGCAGACGGCCGCACATTGCCCGCAGCCGGCGCAGACGGCCGGATCGATCGACACGACATCGCCGGAGGGCGAGATCGCCCCTGTAGGGCACAGATCGAGGCAGCGCGTGCAGCCGGTGATCTTGGAGCGGGAGTGGGCGCAGAGATCCTCGCGGAACTGGATAAAACGCGGCTTGTCGAAGGTGCCGACGAGTCCGCGTGCCTCGCCGATCAACCGCTCGATGCCCGTCAGGTCTCGCGGATCGACGCGCAGATATCCCGGCCGAAGCTCCGGGGTCGGGAAGAGCGATGCGCCACCCGACAGGTCGATCAGAATATCGCAGGAGGAGGACGCGCCGTTGCGCGGCGCCTGCCAGAGATAGGCCCGCCGCGAGGAAGGCGAGGGCAGGGCGTAATCGTCGACGGCGAGGTCGAAGGTACCGAGATGCCCCTTTGCAGAGGTGATGCTGCCCTTGACCACGGGAAAATCGGTCGTCGCGGCCGGAGTGACCTCGCCGGGGCGCGTCAGCAGGACGGTGACGTCGAGCGTGTCGGCCAGCCGGCGCGCAACGGTGATCGCGGTCTCGTCGCGGCCATAGATCAGCGCAACGCCCTTCGATTCGAGCGTCACGGCCTGAACGGGCGGCATCTCCTCGGCGGCAGCGGCGATCAGCGCGGCGGTCTTCGGACCTGCCGCTTTCGCATTCTTCGACCAGCCCGCCTGCTCGCGGATATTGGCGAAGGTCAGCCGGCCGCCAAAGCCGATATCGCCGGCGACCTCCTCGAACAGGGGTGCTTCCTGGGTACAGGCGACCGTCACCTCGCTGTCCTGCGCCAGGACGGTCTTGAAGAAGTCCAGTTCCTTGCGGCAGAGCTGATGGGCGGTCCGCACCTTAGTCCGGCAGGCTTTCGCCACCGTTTCCCCATGCAGGGGCATGGTTTCCTCGCAGGAACAGAGGAAGGTGGTGCCAGCTGCCATGCTGCTCTCCAGTCGGCGGCACTTTCCACCGCCCATTCCCGTCATATATTGGAAGTGGTCGAAAGAAAAATCATGCGACCCTCGGCCGCGTGCTGGCGGCTAGCTCCGGATACTCCAATGCCGCTGATTGCCTCGGACACGCATGCAACGCTTTCCCTTCCACCCGGGTTCTCGGTCGTGGCGCTCCGCGAATCCGGCGATGCCTTCGCCCATGCCTGCGGTAAAGCCGCGGAGGAGGGGGCGGGGACGCTCGTCTGGGTGCGGCGCTTCGATGTCGCGGAGTTCGCCGTCGTGCTGGAGCCACTGGAGCCGCTCGCCCAGGCGCGAAAAGCTCTGTTCATGGCCATGAACGCCGTCGGCGATGCAATCTCGGCCCATTGCCCGCCCGAGCGGGATGTAACGTTCGACTGGCCGGATTGCATCCGTTTCGATGGCGGGCTCGTCGGCGGCGCGCGCATCGGCTGGCCGGAGGGCTGCGCCGAGGATGCGGTGCCGGATTGGCTCGTCGTCGGCGCGATCATCCGCGTGACCTTCGCCGGCCTCGTCGAGCCCGGCCAGGCACCCAAAGCGGCAGCGCTCGACGATGAAGGCTTCGACGGGCTCGGGCCGGCCACGCTGGTGGAGAGTTTCGCCCGCTTCTTTCTGCGCCAGGTCGACATCTGGCAAAACAACGGTTTTGAGCCGATTGCCTCCGATTATCTCGCCCGCCTTGCCAAGGAACGCCCCGGCGACGATCGCGAACTGGATGGCGACGGCGATCTCCTGACGCGCTCGATCGTGACCAGTGCCGTCAGACGCAGCAGTTTTCGCTCGGGGCTCGAGGCCGCCGCCTGGTATGATCGCGATACGGGAGCGCCAAAACTGTGAAGATGCTCCGCACCATCAGGCTCGACCCGTCCGATCGTTTCGTGTTCGCGCATGCTGCGGAACCGGGCGAGTGGGCCGTGGCGGGCTCGTTCCTCTTCTGGGGGCGTGATCCTGCCGGCTTCGATGGCAAGCAGCGCACTGCGTTCCGCGCCGGATTCGTCGGTGTCGACAGTCTGGGCTTTTCGACCCTGAGCGTGGTCCAGCCGATTCGGCCAGATGAACGCGAGGCAGCGGTCGGGGCGCTGGCGCGGCATCTCTGCGATGAACTCGGCGCGCCGGACATGGCAGCAGCCCGCATGGCAGCCGAGGAGGAAATCGCCTTCTCGGTTTCGCTGGCCGATCACGACGAGGGCACGCTGGTCGCGATGCATCGCTTCGTCGAGAATGGCGAAATCCGCGAGCAGTTCCGCACGCTCAAGCCGCGGGAGCTTGCGCCGGGCGCTGATAGCCTGCATGCGCAGATCCGGGCCTTCTCCTTCCATGAGGTGATCGAGGATCACGAAGTGATCGAGGATGGCGAAGTGGCGGAGCAGGTCGATCTTATCGGCATGATGGAGACCCGCAGGTGAACCACGCGACCCGCACCATCAAGGAATTCTGGGTCTCGTCGGGCCATCATATGACCCAGCCGACCAAAGGCGGCGGCCTCGCCGTCACCGACGAGATGATCCTCGCCTATCTCGCGCGTCCGGAGCTGGTACCGCCCGAGGATGCCTGTGCCGCCGAGCGCGCCCTGCACGCCATGCTCATGACAGCCCCGGCGCGGCCGGTGCCACAGGCGATGATCGCGGCGATTGAAGACGAGGACGCGCGCGAGAACTGGGCGTTCATGATCGGTTTCCGCGATCGGCTGCTTGCCTGTCCCAGCATCGAAGCGGCCTATCTCGACATGATACGACAGGGCGCGGCGGGCATTCCGCCGCTGTTCCTCAACCAACTCGTGCATCTCATCCTGCGCAATGCGCTCGATGGTTGCGATGATCCTTATGTTCTTCGTGCGGCTGAATTGTTCTTCCGCCCGCAAAAGGCATCCTTCAGGGACGGCACGCTGCTGCTCGCCGATGCGGAATTGATCGAGGGGTTTGAGGCGGAGCGCAGTTCGCTGATGCATACGGCGCCGCTGGCCGCGATGCTCGGCGGCGATGCCATGGCCGAACTGGAGGTGATGAGCGAGCCGAACGCGGCAACCTATTGGTCCTGCTCGGATGCGTTCTCGATGGCGTTGAATGTCGGCGGCGATCCCAGAGCGCGCGAGGCGCTCTGCCGCGTCGTCGAGATCTGGATCGGCCACATGCTTGGCATCACGGTGACCGTGACACCAGAGGCGCGCATCGAGGATGCGGATTGGCGCTGGTTCGTCGGGCTCGACGCGCAGGCGACCGCGATCGGCAACGCATTCTGGAAAGGCGAGGCGGTCGAGCCTTCCGTCGCGGCGCGCATCTGCGGGCTGTTCCGGCTCGACTTTGCCGATCCGCGCAATGTCTCCCCTAAAATTGCCGGCAAGCCGGTCTATCTCATCATGGCGTTCAGTGAGGACATGACGCTGCGCCTCAAGCCGCAGAACCTCATCGTCGGCCTGCCGCTGGCCGGCGCACAAGCGTGAGGAGGATGCCATGCCAGTCCGCTACATGACGGTCGGTATCGTCGCGGTGAAGCGCAAGCTCAGCAATCCGTGGATCGATTTCGAATGGTTTCCCGAGGCTGTCCTGCCGGGCCTGCCGGAGGTCGCGCCGCAGACGCTGATCGGGCAGGAGGGAACGTCTGAACGCTGGTATCTCGGCCCGGCCGAGTTGACCCTTCATTCCGGAGAAACCTCCCATTACCGCGACAATCTCGTATCGGGCCGCCCCGCCGTCTGGGTCGCCTTGCGCGAGGACGGCGAGGGTCTCTGGCGCGTCGCCGGAGCGACCATCGACCCCTATGAGGGCGAGGCCTTCGTCGATGTCGTGACCGACAGGGTCGAAGCCCTGCCGATGCCGCACGAGATCGCGGTCGAGCTTCAGGCCTTCTTCGATGCGCATCATGTCGAGCAGACCTTCTTCAAGCGCAAGCGCGATCGGAAGGACGACAACGCTGTCGAGCCGGTCGGGCTCGGTCACCCCGCCAATCTGCGTCGTCCGCCGGGCGGGGGGCAGTCATGAGCGCCGACGAGGGCGGGGAGGGCTTCCTTGCACGCTGGTCGCGGCGCAAGCGGGACCCGGAGAAGGCTGCCGCGCCCGTGGCGGCCCCGGTCGCCGAACCGGCTCTGCCGGAGGGCCGCACACTTGAGGACCTCATCGCCGAACTGCCGCGCCTCGAAGATCTCGTGCCCGGCCAGAGCCTCCAGGCCTTCATGCAGTCATGGGTTCCAACCGATATCCGCACGGCCGCCTTACGGCGCATGTGGCTGCTCGACCCTGCGATCCGCGACTACGTCAATCCGGCTCTCGACTATGCCTATGACTACAACATCCCCGGAGGCGCTCCGGGTTACGGGCCGATGGAGACATCCGCGGAGATGGTCCGCGAAGTGACGGACATGTTCGAGCGCGTGGTTGCAGGGGAGCGCGGCGAACCAATCAAACCCATAGCCCAACCCAATATGGCTCAGGCTGAAGAGGGCGAGGCCGCAACCGAAGCAGCGGTGGCTTCTGCCGACCTGCCGCTAGCAAAACTGCCGGAAAACGAGCCCTTACCGCTGGCGGATCGAATCGGAGAAGGCGGGCAGGGGAAAAAAATGGACGCTTCCGAGCATTCCGAGCCCCCGAGCCCGCGCGCGACACGGAGCGAAATGGCGCCCAATCCGCGCCGGCATGGCGGCGCCCTGCCGGGCTGACTGCGGCTATTGGCCAACTTGCCCCCTGCGCTCATAGCTTGTAGCTATTCTAAACCGAATAAGCCTCGGCTTTGAATCGGACGTGTCCTCACAGATGCACCGAACCTGACCGAGGCACAAAAACGGGCGAGAGGATGCGCGAGCAGGGCCTGGAAGTGGCGATCAATGCCGTCGGCGGGGTAGGTGCTCTCGCCCGCGCGCTCGGCATTTCGCAGCCTTCGGTCTCGAACTGGCAGCGCATCCCGCCCGAGCGCGTCATAGCGGTCGAGCAGATCACGGGCGTCGGCCGGCATCTGTTGCGCCCTGACCTCTACCCCCAGACCCATGCAAGCATCGATTCGGCGCCGCAAGCCGGCAATGGCGCGACCGCAATCGACGAAATGGACCGTCACCGGGCGGCGGAATACGGGCTGCTCGCCCGCCTGCTGTTCAGGGCTCCCACGGATGCGGTGTTGCAGCAGGTGGCGGCCCTGAAGGGCGATGCCTCGCCGCTCGGCATGGCGCATCTGAAGCTCGCACAGGCGGCATCCGAGACCGATCTCGGGACGGCCAATCGCGAGTTCTTCGATCTCTTCATCGGGATCGGGCGCGGCGAGCTCCTGCCCTATGCATCCTATTACCTGACGGGCTTCCTGCATGAGCGGCCGCTTGCCGAGGTGCGCCAGTCTTTCGTCGAGCTCGGCGTCGTCCGCGAGAACGGCTCCTGCGAGCCGGAAGATCATATCGCGCTGCTGTTCGATGTGATGGCCAATCTGGCAAGGGGCGAAGTCGGCGACGGCTATGCGACGGAGAAGGCCTTTTTCGAGGCACATCTGAAGCCTTGGGCCGCGCGTTTTTTCGCTGATCTGGAAACGATTCAGGGCCGCCCCCTTTACAGCGCCGTCGGCGCGTTGGGCCGGCTGTTCATGGAAATCGAGAGCGAGGCTTTCTCCTTCGACGCCTAGGCGCCGGAGCAGATGATGGAGGACGGACCGATGTCGAACGAGACAGGGACGGATAAGGGGCAGGAGGTCGGCGGGCAGGGGACCACGGCCTTGCGCCGCGATGTCCTGAAGGCGATGACCGGCGCCACCGCGGTGGCGGCTGCCGCGCTCGTTGGTGCCGCGCCCGAGGCCGAGGCCCAGCAGCCAGGCAAATCGTCGGTTCGCGAGACCAAGGCGGAGCGCACCAAGGCGCGCTATCAGCCCGACGCGCCCGACGTGCAGGCCTTTTATCGCACCAACCGTTACTGAGGGGACTTAAGCCATGCTGATCAAGCGCAGGTCCCAGGATGCGACCCGCAGCCGCCTGGCGGGTCTTGCCGGCGGTTTGACCTCGGGCGTGATGGACCGACGCACCTTTCTCGCCCGTTCCGGTCTCGGCGTTGCCGGCGCGGCGGCTGTCGGCGCGTTGAGCCTGGGCGCCGTGCGGCGCGCGGAAGCGATCTCGCCGCCGGAGCCCGGCGTCGCGATCACGATCAGGAAGAACATCTGCACCCACTGCTCGGTCGGCTGCACGGTACGCGCCGAGGTGCAGAACGGCGTCTGGACCGGCCAGGAACCGGCCTGGGAAAGCCCGATCAATCGCGGCACGCATTGCGCCAAGGGCGCGTCGGTGCGCGAGATCGTCCATGGCGAGCGCCGGGTGAAATACCCGATGAAGCTTGTCGGCGGCCAGTGGCAGCGCATCTCCTGGGACCAGGCCTTCAACGAGATCGGCGACAAGATGCTCGACATCCGGGCGAAGTCCGGTGCCGATTCCGTCTACATTCTCGGCTCGGCGAAGTTCACCAACGAAGCCTCCTACCTGCTGCGCAAGTTCGCGGCGTTCTGGGGCACCAACAACGTCGACCATCAGGCCCGCATCTGCCATTCGACCACGGTCGCGGGTGTCGCAAACACCTGGGGCTATGGCGCCCAGACCAACTCCTACAACGACATCCGCAACGCCAAGACCATGATCATCATGGGCGGCAATCCGGCCGAGGCGCATCCGGTCTCGCTGCAGCACGTGCTCTCCGGCAAGGAGATCAACCGCGCCAACATGATCGTCATCGATCCGCGGATGACGCGCACCGCCGCCCACGCCACGGAGTATGTCCGCATCCGCTCGGGCACCGACATCCCGGTGATCTGGGGCCTGATGTGGCACATCATCAAGAATGGCTGGGAGGACAAGGATTTCCTGGCCAAGCGTGTCTACGGCATGTCCGAGGCGCTGAAAGAGGTCGAGAAATGGGATCCCAAGACCGTCGAGGATGTCACCGGGGTTCCCGGCGCGCAGCTTGAGCGCGTCGCGAAGATGTTCGCGACCGAAAAGCCGTCGACCCTGATCTGGTGCATGGGCGCGACGCAGCACAGCGTGGGCACCGCCAATGTGCGGGCGTATTGCACGCTGCTTCTGCTCACCGGCAATGTCGGTAAGGAGGGCACCGGCGCCAACATCTTCCGCGGCCACACCAATGTGCAGGGCGCGACCGATCTGGGCCTCGATGTCAGCAATCTGCCGCTCTATTACGGCCTGGTCGAGGGCGCCTGGCGGCATTGGGCCCGCGTCTGGGACGTGCCTTACGACTATTTCGTCTCGCGCTTCGACGATGTGCCCGCCAAGGCAGGCCGTGCCGCGCGAACCGCCAAGCAGAACATGGAGGTCTCCGGAATTCCCTCCACGCGCTGGTTCGACGCGACACTGCTCCCGACGGATCAGGTCGACCAGAAGGACAACATCAAGGCGATGTTCGTCATGGGCCATGGCGGCAACACGATTCCCCGTGTGCCCGGCGCGGTGGAAGGCCTCGGCAAGCTGGAGATGCTGGTCATCATCGACCCGCATCCGACGAATTTCGTCTCGCTCCACAACCGGCGCGACGGCACCTATGTCCTGCCGGCCTGCACGAGCTTCGAATGCGACGGCACACGCACGGCGTCGAACCGCTCACTGCAATGGGGCGAGAAGATCGTCGAGCCGATATTCGAATCCGCCAACGACTACTGGATCATCTACAAATTTGCCCAGAAGCTCGGCTTCGCCACCGAGATGTTCAAGAACATCAAGCTGGTCAAAGGCAAGTTCGGTGACGAGCCGGAGGCCGAATCCCTGCTGCGCGAGATCAATCGCGGCGGCTGGTCCACCGGTTACACCGGGCAGTCGCCCGAGCGTCTCAAGGCCCATATGGCCAACCAGGGCAAGTTCGACATCGTCTCGCTGCGCGCCCCCAAGGACGCCGCCGACGTAGGCGGCGACTATTACGGCCTGCCCTGGCCGTGCTGGGGGAAGCCCGAGGTGCGCCATCCCGGCACCCACATCCTCTACAACACCAATCTGCGCATCATGGATGGTGGCGGCGCCTTCCGTCCGCGTTTCGGCCTGGAGCGCAATGGCGAGACGTTGCTCGCGCAGAACTCCTGGAACCTCGATTCGCCGATCCAGGACGGTTATCCGGAATTCACCTATGCGGTCTTCCAGCGCCTGGGCTGGGATGCCGATCTGACGCCCGAAGAAAGGGCAACGATCGAACAGATCGGCGGCGGCAATCCCGGCACCGTCAGCTGGTCGACCGACCTCTCGGGCGGCATCCAGCGCGTCTGCCTCGAGAAAAACGTCTGCCCCTTCGGCAACGGCAAGGCCCGCGCCATCGCCTGGAACCTGCCGGATCCGGTGCCGGTGCATCGCGAACCGATCTACACGCCGCGCCCCGATCTCGTCGCGAAATATCCGACGCGGGCCGACGAGCGGACGCTGCGCATGCCCAATCTCGGCGCAACCTACCAGAACGGCGCGGTCGCCAGCGGTATCGCCAAGAGCTTCCCGATCATCCTGACCTCCGGACGCCTCGTCGAGTTCGAGGGAGGTGGCGAGGAAACGCGCTCCAACAAATGGCTCGCCGAACTTCAGCAGGACATGTTCGTGGAGATCAATCCGCGCGATGCCGGCCAGCGGGGCATCGTCGATGGCCAATGGGTCTGGGTCGCGGGGCCCGAGGGCGCCCGCGCCCGGGTGAAGGCGCTGGTGACCGAGCGGGTCGGCCCAGGCGTCGCCTGGATGCCGTTCCATTTCGGCGGCTGGTACCAGGGTGTCGACCAGCGCGGCAATTACCCGCCAGGCGCCTCGCCGATCGTGCTGGGCGAAAGCGTCAACACCATCACGACCTACGGCTATGACCCCGTGACGGGCATGCATGAAGGCAAGGCGACGCTCTGCCAGATCCAGGCAGCGTGAGGGGAGGACCGAGATCATGGCCCGTATGAAATTCCTCTGCGACGCTGACCGCTGCATCGAATGCAACGCCTGCGTCACCGCCTGCAAGAACGAGCATGATGTCCCCTGGGGCATCAATCGTCGCCGCGTCGTCACGATCAATGACGGCAAACCCGGCGAGCGTTCGGTCTCGATGGCCTGCATGCACTGCACCGACGCGCCCTGCGCGGCGGTCTGCCCGGTCAGCTGCTTCTACACCACCGATGACGCCGTCGTGCTGCATTCCAAGGAGCTGTGCATCGGCTGCGGCTACTGCTTCTACGCCTGCCCCTTCGGCGCGCCGCAATATCCGCGCGTCGGCAATTTCGGCACGCGCGGCAAGATGGACAAATGCACCTACTGCTCCGGCGGGCCGCTGGCCGACAATTCGGTCGAGGAATACGCCGCCTACGGCGCCAATCGCCTCGCCCAGGGCAAGCTGCCGCTCTGCGCCGAGATGTGCTCGACCAAGGCGCTGCTCGCGGGCGACAGCGCCATGATCGCGACCATCTACAAGGAGCGCGTGCTGAAGCGCGGCTATGGCTCCGGAGCCTGGGGCTGGCAGACGGCCTACAAGGAAACCGTCGCGGTTTGATCTGTTTCGGTGGCAGGGTACCCCGCCACCGCATCGCAAAAGGGCTCCCGCAGCATCGTGGGCAGCCCGAGAGGGAGGACCACCCGATGCGCAATCCGCTTCGGTCTCTCGCAATGGCCTTGCTGTTCGCGCTGGCCTGCGGCGTCGCGGCTCCGGCCGTCGCGCAGCAACCGGACTCGGTCAATCCGACCGCGTCATCGGTGCAGGAGCGGCAGCTCATCGAGGCCTTGCGTGCCGGCACGCCGGGGACGGGGACAACGCTGTCGGGCCGCATCACGATCCCCGACCGGAACGCCGCCAATCTCGTCCAGCCGCAGGGGCAGGCTTGGCGTGCTTTCCATCAGGGCGCGATGCACTGGGTCGGCGCCATCGCCATTCTCGGCATGCTCGCCGTATTGGTGGTATTCTACCTGGTGCGCGGCCGGGTTCGCTTGGAAAAGGGCTTTTCCGGCGTCAAGATCGTTCGCTTTTCGGCATTCGAGCGGATGATCCACTGGCTCGTGGCGGGCAGCTTCATCATCCTCGCTCTGTCGGGTCTTAACGTGACGATCGGCAAATTCATCCTGCTGCCGCTGGTCGGCGAGGATGCGTTCGCGACGTTGTCGGAATGGGCGAAATACTCTCACAACTATCTCGCCTGGCCTTTCATGCTCGGGATTGCCGGCATGTTCCTCGTTTGGATCGGGCACAACATCCCCAGCCGCCTCGATTGGGAGTGGCTGCGCCGGGGCGGCGGGATCATCGGCCACGACCATCCACCAGCGCGTAAGTTCAATGCCGGGCAGAAGGGCGTCTTCTGGGCCGTCATGATCGGTGGGGCAGCGCTCTCGGTTTCGGGGATTTTCCTGATCTTCCCCTTCGTCTCCGGTGGCGTGCTGGCGATGCAGTTCTGGAACATCATCCACGGCCTCGCCGGTGTCCTGCTGATCGCCGTCATCCTCGCCCATATCTATATCGGCACGCTCGGCATGGAGGGCGCCCTTGAGGCGATGACGATCGGCGAGGTCGATCTCAACTGGGCCAAGGAGCATCACTCCCTCTGGGTCGAGGAGGTCGCCTCAAGGAGCCGCAAGCTGCCGCCTGGAGCCGCCCAACCAGCCGAATGAGCCCGTTTGCATCCCTGGGCCTTCGCTCGAGAGATGTGGGCCGGTCCAAGCGGGAGTTCTTTCCGGCACGTCTCCCGCAACGGCATCGTGCGTGCTAAGCCTTCAGCATGGCTCAGCTTTCCTCGGATCAGTTCGCCTTTGGCGGCGGACTCCTCTCGATCGACGACGCTCTTGCGCGCGTCAACTGCGATCTCGTTCCAGTTGCACAAACGCAGATTCTGCCCCTGCTCGATGCGGAGGGGCGCATCCTCGCGGGTGATGTCGTGGCCGGCTACGATCTGCCGCCCTTCTTCAATTCCGCTGTCGACGGTTACGCCGTGCGCTTCGCCGATCTGTTGAAACAGGGTGAAACCGTCCTGCCCGTTGCGGGGCGTGTTGCCGCAGGCGCTCTCGCCGGCTGTTCGATCGGGCAGGGGGAGGCCGTGCGGATCTTCACCGGCGCGCCGATGCCGGACGGCAGCGACACGGTGTTCATGCAGGAGGATGCCCGGCGCGAGGGCGACAAGGTCGTCCTGCCCAGAGGCTTGAAGCCGGGCGCCAACAGCCGGCCGGCCGGGGAGGATCTGGCGAAGGGCAGCGTGGCGCTGCACGATGGCCAGTTGGTGACGCCCGAGGCTCTGGCACTCGCCGCAGCACTGGGCCTGACTGACCTGTCGGTGCGTCGGAAAGTCCGGGTCGCGGTGTTCTCGACAGGCGACGAGATCGTCTCGCCCGGGAACCCGCTCGGGCCGGCACAGCTCTTCGATTCCAATCGCTTCATGCTGCAATCGCTGCTGCGTCGTCTCGGCGCCGAAGTGACTGATCTCGGCATTCTCGGTGACGATCAGGCGGTGGTGGCACGTGCGCTGGCGGAGGCGGC
Organism: Allobosea lathyri; assembly: GCF_900108245.1. Taxonomy (GTDB): domain Bacteria; phylum Pseudomonadota; class Alphaproteobacteria; order Rhizobiales; family Beijerinckiaceae; genus Allobosea; species Allobosea lathyri. The sequence continues at coordinate 354,913 of NZ_FNUY01000002.1, read as the reverse complement.
TCAGGGCCACGACCTGATCCTAACGTCGGGCGGCGTTTCCACCGGCGAGGAAGACCACGTCAAGGCAGCGGTCGAGCAGGTCGGAACGCTCGCGCTCTGGCGGCTTGCGATCAAGCCGGGCAGGCCGGTGGCGATGGGCGTGATCCCGGCCTCAGGGGGCGAGGCAGCGGCCTTTATAGGGCTGCCCGGCAATCCCGTCGCCGTCTTCGTCACCTTCGCCAATATCGTCAGGCCATTTCTTGCCGCGCTTGGCGGCGGCCGGCCGCAGGCGCCGCTCGCGCTGCCAGTCCGCTCGGCCTTCGACTATCGGAAGAAAGAGGGGCGGCGCGAATATGTCCGCGTCCAGCTGAACCGTGCCGCCGATGGCGTTGTCGAAGCGCAAAAGCATCCGCGCGAGGGCGCTGGAATCATCACGTCGCTGACGGAAACGGATGGGCTCGTCGAACTGCCGGAAAGCGTGACGCAGATCCAGGCTGGCGAGATGGTCGGCTTCCTCGCCTACGCCCTGCTGCGCTGATCATGCCGTCGCGCCGATAACTCAGCCTTGGCGGACTATTCAGTCGTGGAAGGCCGGGCCAGGCCGGACCAGTCCTGCCCGACCAGATTGCTCCCGGCCTCGCCATGATTCAGTTTCGCGCCGGTTGTGGTGAAGCGCTGGTCGGCCGTTTGCTGGAAGGTGGTGTTGAGCAGGGTGCCCGCGCCCACTGCAAGCAGGATGGCGACCGCGAATGCGGATAGCATGACCTTCATGTCGCTTCTCCTTGCATGTCGTTTCCGCTGCTGGCGCGGAAGCGCTTGTTCTGCCGTCGAAACTACCACCTGACCGGATCCGATCAAGCGTCGGGATAGCGGTTGGCGATGAGGTTGGCCTCAGCCAGTTCGTCGGGCGTATTGGCGTTGAAGAACGGGTCGAACGGTTCCGTCGGCCAGATCGCTGCCGTGACGCCGTGTCGAGCCGTCCAGCGATCGATCTTGCGCATATCCTCGAACACCAGCGCATGCCGCAGATCATCGCGCAACGCGACAGGCCAGAGCCCGATCACCGGATGCGCCTGTTCGCCACTCTGGGCGCAGGCGAGCTTCGTTCCCGCCAGCAGGCGCGTCTCATGAAGCCGACGCACCAGATCACGGGGCAGGAACGGCGAGTCGGCCGCAGCTGACACCACCCATTCGACGCCGGGGCGGTTCAGGGCGGTCCAGTCGAGCACGGCCAGGATGCCGGCCAGCGGCCCGGCAAAGCCCGGCACATCATCGGCTACGACTGGCATGTGCAGGAATGCAAAGCGTGCCGGATCGCCATTGGCATTGACGACGAGGCCATCGCATTGCGGCGTGAGACGCTCGGCGACCCGCTCGATCAGGGTCTTCTCACCGATCTCGCGCAGGGGCTTGTCGCCGCCACCCATGCGTCGGGCGAGACCACCAGCCAAGAGGACCCCGAGCGTAGGGGGGGGGATTTCAGTCATCGGAGCCTTTCCGGCGATGGCGGGCGCTCTCGTCCTCGACATAAGACAGGTCCTGGTCGAAGACGATACGATCCTCGCCCGACAGCGCCAGGAAGCGCTTGCCCTTGGCCCGCCCGATCAGTGTCAATCCGCATTGCCTTGCAAGATGGACTCCCCAGGCGGTGAAGCCCGAGCGCGAGACGAGGATCGGGATACCCATCCTCACCGTCTTGATCACCATCTCGGAGGTCAGGCGCCCGGTCGTATAGAAGATCTTGTCCCCGCCGCTTTCGCCATGACGGAACATCCAGCCGGCGATCTTGTCGACGGCGTTATGGCGGCCGACATCCTCCATATAGACCAGCGGGCGGTCTTCTCGACAGAGCACGCAGCCATGGATCGCGCCGGCCTCCAGATAGAGCGAAGGCATGGTGTTGATGGCATGCGTCAGACGGTAGAGCCATGAGGTCCGCAGCTGCGCCTTGGGCAGCTCGATCTCTTCCAGCGCCTCCATCAGGTCACCGAAGGCGGTGCCCTGGGCGCAGCCGGAAGTCTGGGTGCGCTTCTTCAGCTTCTCCTCGAAATTGGTATGCGCATCGGTGCGCACCACCACCACTTCGAGTTCCTCGTCATAGTCGACCCCGGTGACGATATCCGTGGGCTTGAGCATATTCTGGTTCAGCAGATAGCCGATCGCCAGATAGTCCGGGTAGTCGCCGATCGTCATCATCGTGACGATCTCCTGGCTGTTCAGGTAGAGCGTCAACGGCCGTTCGACCGTGACCGAGGTTTCCAGACGCTCGCCGCGCTCGTCTACTCCGCTCACGCGTTCCGTCAGCCTGGGATCGGCCGGGTTGGGGGCCAGGAGAGGGGGCAGTACGGGAGGGATGGCGGCCGGCATCCCATTGTTGTGGCGGAGAACGCCGGCCTTGTCGATTATGGCACGTCGCCTCAGGCGTTACCATCCGCGGCATTGGCGAAGAACAGCTGCTGGCCGTCAATCTTGTAGCTGGCGATCGCCTTTTGCCCCTCGGCGCCGAGGACCCAGTCGATGAAGAGCTGGCCTGCGGCCTGCTTCACATGCGCGTGGCGCTGCGGGTTCACCAGCATGATGCCATATTGGTTGAACAGGCGCTTGTCGCCCTCGACGACAATGTCGAGCTCGCCCCGGTTCTTGAAGGAGAGCCAGGTTCCGCGATCGGCCAGCACATAGCCGTTCATGCCGGACGCTGTGTTGAGCGCCGCGCCCATGCCCTGGCCGATCTCGCGATACCAGGAGCCGCGCGTTGCAGCGAGATCGATGCCGGCATCCTTCCAGAGGGCCAGCTCGGCCTGATGCGTGCCGGATTTGTCTCCGCGCGAGACGAAGGGAACAGCCTTGGTCTGGATCGCCTTCAATGCGGCAACGATATCGCTGGAGCCCTTCACGCCGGCTGGATCGCTCCTGGGGCCGATCAGCACGAAATCGTTGTACATGACCGGTCGGCGCGGGCCGCCATGGCCCTCGGCGACGAATTTCTCTTCGGAGGCGCGGGCATGAACGAAGACGACGTCGGCATCACCGCGCCGCCCGGTGTCGAGCGCCTGTCCGGTTCCCTGGCTGATGACGCGGACCTCGATGCCCGTCTTGGCCTTGAACAGTGGCAGGATGTGGTTGAACAACCCTGAATCGACGGTCGAGGTTGTCGAAGCAACCGTGATGAAATGCGTTCCCGCATCGCTGCCGGCAGGCGGCGCGAGTGGGCGGGCATCCTGTGCCAACACTGCCGAGCTCAGGGTTAGAGCGGCGCCGAGCGTGAGAATGAAGCCGCGTCTTGCGAGCATGATCGTCTCCTGTTGTTGGCTGGGGGCGTTCACCAGAGCAGCTCTCCGGCAATGAAGGCGCGCGCCTCGGCGCTTGCGGGCGCGGTGAAGAAGCTCGCGGCGGGGCTGTCCTCGACCAGCCGCCCGCGATGCAGGAACAGCACGCGATCGGCGATCCTGCGTGCCTGCGCCATGTCATGCGTTGCCATGACGAGCGTGACACCCTCGGCCTTGAGAGCGGCCAGCATCTCCTCGATCTGGCGGGTCGCGCCGGGGTCGAGCTGCGAGCAGGGCTCGTCCAGGAACAGCAGTTCCGGCCTGAGCGACCAGGCGCGGGCAATGGCGAGGCGCTGTTGCTCGCCGCCGGACAGAAGCCGGGCGGGGTTCTCACTGAGAGCGTCGAGGCCGAAACGAGCCAGCGCCGCGACAGCTCGCTCCTGGCGCTCTGCGCGCGCCACCCCGGCCGCCGCCAGCGCATGAACGATGTTCGCCCGTGCCGAGCGGCGCAGCATGACGGGCTTCTGGAACACCATGGCATGGCGCTTCACGCCAGCCAGAACGCCCTTCTCCGCGCCCCATGCGACCCTGCCGGCGCTGGGTCGGATCAAGCCATGGCACAGGCGCAGCGTCAGCGACTTGCCCGAGCCGTTCGGTCCCAGCAAGGCTGTGAGCCCGCCGCGCTGGATCGCGAAGCGCAATTGCGAGACCAGCAGCTTTCCGCCGGCCTCGAAGGAGAGATCCTCGGCGGAGAGCGGCAGGATCGATGTCGTCTCGCGCATCGCCCTCATCCAGCAAAGCGTGCGCCGGCCCGGCTCGCGCCATAGGTTACGGCGTTGATGACAAGCGTCAGCAGGATCAGCACGAGGCCAAGGCCCAGGGCCAGCGGCAGATCCCCCTTGGAGGTCTCCAGCGCGATCGCGGTCGTCATGGTCCGCGTATAGCCGGCGATGTTGCCGCCGACGATCAGGACCGCGCCGACCTCGGCGCTGGCCCGGCCGAAGCCGGCGAGAATGGCGGTCGCAAGTGCGAAACGCCCATCCCAGAGCAGGGTAGGAATGGCGCGAAACCCGGTAAGCCCGACCGAGGCAAGGTGCTCGCGATACTCGCCATGGAGATTCTCGGTCAATTGCCGGGTGATGGCGACGATGATCGGCAGCACCAGCACGGCCTGCGCCAGCACCATGGCGCTCGGGCTGAACAGCAGGCCGAGAAAGCCGATCGGCCCGGAACGGGACAACAACAGGAAGATCACGAGCCCCGCCACCACCGGGGGCAAGCCCATCATGGCGTTGACGAAGACGATCACGCCACCACGACCGGGAAAGCGCGATAGCGCCAGCAGGGCGCCGAGAGGTAGCCCAATGATCGCGGCGATCAGCACGGCAGACAGCGTCACCCCGAGCGAGAGCCTGACAATCCCGAGGAAGCCGGGATCGAGCCCGATGATGAGATCGATCGCTGCCGAAAACGCTGCCGAGACATCCACTGGCGGCGGCCTTCCCTGTCTGGCCTGATCTGTTTCTTGCACCTGTTATGGGACAGGCTTATAGAAATTAAAATCTGTAACATCTGCAGTCATACGCATAACAATGCAGGTCGATATCTACCTGACGACCGATCAGGCCGCCGCCTACCTGAAGCTCAAGGAGCGTAAGCTCTACGATCTCGTGGCTCAGGGCGCGGTGCCATGCTCCAAGGTCACTGGAAAATGGCTGTTTCCGCGCGCCGCGCTGGATCGCTGGATTGCCGCTGGCCTGTCGCACCCGCAGGGCTTTCAGGCCGAGGCGCCGCCCGCGATCATCGGCGGCAGTCACGACCCACTGCTCGAATGGGCCGCCCGCCAGTCGGATTCGGGGCTCGCATTGCTGGCGGAAGGCTCGGAAGTAGGTCTGGACCGGCTCGAGCGCAACGAGGTGGCGGCGGCAGCAATCCATCTGCACGGACATGAAACCGACGAGACCGCCAACCTCTCGGCTGTTGCGGCCCGTTCGGGCCTGCATGATGCCGTGGTCGTCTCTGTGGCCAGGCGCGAGCAGGGGCTGGTCATAGCAGCGGGAAATCCCCTCGGTCTCAAGAGCTTCGAGCAGGCGACGGCCAACGGCGCGCGCTTTGGCCTGCGACAGGCCGGGGCAGGGGCGCAGCTTCTCCTCAAGGTGATGCTCGATCGCCTCGGCGTACCCCTGGCGGGATTGAACTGCGTCGCGGCCCCCTATCCGACGGGCGCCGATCTCGCCCTTGCGATCCGGGTCGGCGAGGCCGATTGCGGCATCGCTACCCGCGCCGTGGCCGCAACCCACGGCCTGGGCTTCCAGCCGCTGACCTGGGAGCGTTTCGACCTGGTTCTGCGGCGACGCAGCTATTTCGAGCCCGGCCCACAGAAATTGCTTCGCTTCCTGCTGCAGCCGGACTTCGCCCGCAGGGCCGCGGAACTCGGGGGATATGATGTCGGGGAGGCCGGCATGATCCGGCTCAATATGTAGTGTCAGGAGCTGATGTCATGTCGGCACCGGGCCTGATATCGGTCGCCGAGGCGCTCGCTCTCGTGCTCGCCGGCCGCGAAGCGGTCGTGCCCGTCAGGCTGCCCATCAGGGATGCGCTTGGCCTCGTCGCCGGCGAGACCGTGCTGGCACCTGGTCCGGTGCCGGAGCGGCCCGTCGCTCAGCGCGGCGGCATCGCCGTTGTCTCGGCCGAGCTGATCGGCGCTTCGCCTTATGCGCCAGCCTTGGTCGTCGAATCTCCGACGCCGATCGCAGCGGGCGAGCTGCTGCCGGCGGGAACCGACGCCATCCTGCCTGCCGATGCCGCCAGCCAGGTCGGAGCGCTCATCGAAATCAGCCAACCCGCCTATCCCGGAGAGAACGTCACGCTGGCCGGCACCGATCTGCCAGCGGGCAGCGCGATCATCCGCGAAGGCGAACGCGTCACGCCTGCGACGGTGCTGGCATTGGACATCGCCCGCATGCGCGAGGTCGCGGTGCGGCGGCCGGGCTTTCGGGTTCTGTTGCCGGCGGGGAAGGGCGGTGGGACGGCGGAAAGCCATTGGCTGCGCACAACCCTGGAGATGCTAGGCTGCGCGCCGTCGGCGGGCGATCGCACAGACCTGTCGTTCGCTTTTACCGACGCGCCAGAACCCGACATGGCGGCGGGGCAGATATCGGTCGGCATTGCTTTGCGTCCAGGCGCCTGGGCCGGAAGGCTTGATGATGCGCGATGCGATCCGGCGCTCATCCTTCCGGCGCGTTTCGATGGGATGGTGGCGATGTTCCATGCGTTGATCCTGCCTCTCGTCGCGCGGCTGACCGGACAGGCGCTGCGGGTCGAGACACGCCCCCTGACGCGCAAGATCGTATCGATGGTCGGCTTCAGCGAAATCGCTTTGCTGCGCCGGTCCGGGGGCAGCTATGAGCCGCTTGCCGTCGGGCAGGTCACGCTTGCGGCGTTGTTGGCGGCAGATGCTATCGTGCTGATCCCGCCCGAAAGCGAAGGTGCTGCGGCCGGAACGCCGCTCGCTGCAATCCCGATTCACGATCCACTGGGTCCGATCCGCGCATGATCCAACGCCCCGAACTCAATCAGGACCAGTTCCTTACAGTCCTGTCGCGCGATGAGGCCATCGCTCGCTTCCGGGCTGCGCTTGTGCCCAGGCCGCTCGGCGAGGAGATGGTTCCGCTCGATCGATTGGTCGGACGCGTGCTGGCGCGGGACATCGCTGCGCCGGTCGATACGCCGCCCTTCGACCGCTCGGTCGTGGATGGCTTCGCCGTACGAGCAGCGGATGTCGCAGTCGCCAGCGAGGCCGCGCCGGTGCTGCTCGCCTTGAATGGCGAGACCATCGCCTGCGGCACGGAGCCAAGGCTTGCCGTCGCGCCGGGCACGGCAACGCCGATCGCGACCGGCGGCCCCATTCCGCGCGGGGCTGATGCAGTGGTCATGATCGAGCAGACCGAGCCGGAGCTCGACGGAAGACTCGCCGTAGGACGCGCCGTGGCGCCTGGCCAGAACATCGCCTTCGCCGGCTCCGATATCGCTCGCGGCGAGACGCTGCTGCGCAAGGGCATTTCGATCGGCGCGCGCGAGATCGGCATGCTGGCCGCGGTCGGGCTTGCCGAAGCCCCGGTCTGGCGCCGCCCACGCGTCGCCGTCATCTCCACCGGCGACGAACTCGTACAGCCGGGCAAGCCGTTGCGGCCAGCCGCGATCTACGATTCCAACGGCCCCATCATTGCCGCTGCTCTGGAAGAAAATGGCTGCGAAGCCAATCGGTTCGGCGCGTATCCTGATGACGCAGCTCAACTTGAAGAGGCCATGCGCAGCGCTCACGCGAGCTGCGACGCAGTCATCCTGTCGGGCGGCACCTCCAAGGGGGCGGGCGATCTGACATATCGCATCGTCGAGCGTCTCGGCGCGCCCGGCATCGTGGCCCATGGCGTCGCGCTGAAGCCAGGCAAGCCGCTGTGCCTGGCGGTCTGCGACGGCAAGCCGGTCATCATCCTGCCGGGCTTTCCGACTTCGGCGATGTTCACCTTCCACGATATCGTCGCGCCGGTGCTGCGCATCCTTGCGGGCATGCCGGAGCGCGAAGAGATCAAGGTCAGCGCCCGCGTGCCGGTGCGTATCCCGTCCGATCTCGGCCGGACCGAATTCGTCATGGTGTCGCTGGCGCAGGCCGCCGAAGGCATGGTCGCTATTCCCGTCGGCAAGGGCTCCGGCGCCGTCACGGCCTTTTCCCAGGCCGATGGCTTCGTGACGATCGACGCTCTCAGCGAGGCGCTGCCTGCCGGCACGATCGCGCCTGTGACGCTGTTCACGCCGCATCTTTCGACGCCGGATCTCGTCATCATGGGCAGCCATTGTGTCGGGCTCGATGCCGTGATCGCCTGTCTGGCGGATCGCGGTTCGACGGCCCGCTCTCTGTCTCTCGGGAGTCTTGGCGGACTATCGGCGCTGAAGCGCGGCGAATGCGACCTCGCCCCGATCCATCTGTTCGATCCCAAGACCAATACCTACAACGCGCCGTTTCTGGGCGATGGCATGACCCTCATTCCGGGCTGGCGCCGGCTGCAAGGCATCGTGTTTCGCGACGGCGATCCGAGATTCTCGCACGCCGCCGATATCCAGGAGGCTGTGAGGACGGCTCTGGCCGATCCCGATTGCCTGATGGTCAACCGCAACCAGGGCGCAGGCACGCGCATCCTGATCGACCAGTTGCTGGCTGGCGCCAGACCGCCAGGCTACTGGAACCAGCCACGCTCGCACAATGCGGTCGCGGCCGCAGTGGCACAGGGTCGAGCCGATTGGGGCATCGCGATCCGACCGGTGGCCGAGGCATGCGGACTGGGCTTCCTGCCGCTGGCCGAGGAGCATTACGATTTCGCGGTTGCAGCCGAGCCTCGCGCGCCCGACGCGATCGCTGCCTTTCGCGACGCAATTCGCGAGGCGGCGCACAGCCTGAGGGCTATCGGCTTCACGGCCGCTTGATCGACGCCGGTAGCGCCTTGCTCGACCAGACATTCGTCTGGAAGATCAGCCAGTTCCAGGGCGTCTTGAATAAGCAGCGCGATATTCTTTCGGGTCATGGTAGCGAACAAATATCGCCCGGGAGCCCGAATCTGATCGCCATTTAAGTTCCATAATATGTCTTATGCGAATCATACATGGGCAGACTCCGCCACCTTCGACGCCGCGTCTACCGCCCCTTCACCCGGCAAACCTCGGCGATAGCCAGGACCAGATGGTAGAGCACGCGGACCGGGATTGGCGCGATGATCGGCCGTCCTGTCCGGTCGACCTGATTGACCCAGAGCCCCGTCTCCCTATCGACGAACAGATCGAACATCAGGCGCAGATGGCCATCGAGCCGGTCGGCCGCTGCCTCGTCGCCCTCGAACTCGATCCTCGCGGCCAGCGCCTTGAGATACTCGGTCTGAGGCCAGAGCAGCGCAGCATCGTTCAACGCGGTTCCATCTGGAGCGACCTCGTTCACGACGGGCCGGGCAACGGGGCCGGCATTGAAGCGCTCCGCAAAAGCGTAAAGCTCCTGCGCGGTCTTGCGGGCGCTGGTCGAGCCGGTCAGTCGCTCGTGGTGGTAGAGCAGCCAGACCCATTCATAATGATGGCCCGGCTCCCTCACCTGTCCCTGCGGTCCGCTGTTGGGATTCAAATCGTCATCGAAGAACTCGCCCAGCGAGCCGGTTGCATCGTCGAGAAAACGATCCTGCATCAGGGCCACGAGGGCGTCGGCGCGGCGCAGCCAACGCGGGTCGTCGCTGGTTTCGGCGAGCGCGTGACAGGCTTCCAGCATATGCATATGCGGGTTCTGGCGGCGCGGCAGAGAGCCGAGCGTATCCTCCAGAAAGCCGCCTGCCGGGCTGGCGAGATGGTCTTCCAGGAACGCCATCACCTCTTCAGCCTGCGCGATCCCCTCGGCCTCGCCGGTTGCCCGCGCATACCAGCCGAGCGCGAACATCACGAAGGCCAGATCGTAGAAATCCGACTTGCCATCCACAGCCTCGCCCGCGGCAGTGCAGGAGTGGGAAAAGCGGCCGTCGCTGCGTCGGCAGCGCTCCAGCAGGAAAGACAGGCCATGGCGCGCAGCATCCAGCGCTCCGGGAACGCCGAGGATATGGGCATGGCTGAAGACATAGACCAGCCGCGCCGTCACAAGCGTGGTTCGCCGGTCCCCGTCCTCGGGCGTGCCATCGGCCTGTAGGGCCTCGACATAGCCCGGGCGTGCCGGGTCGTAGGCGCGCGCGATCCAGAGCGGCAACAGGGTTCCCGTCAGCCAGTCGAGAAGGTCCTGAGCTGCATTCCCCGCCATGGCCCCTGCCCTTCAATCCCGCTCGCGCAGTCCGGGGCGAGAATCCCGATTGCCTGTGTATCGGTTTAGTATAACGATATACAAGCGCTCTGAACGGGATCCCGATGGCTGCAAAAATCTTCGATGTTGCGCATCGCGCCAATGTTTCGGTCTCGACGGTTTCGAACTACCTGAACCGTCGGCTGGAGCGTATGGCGCCGGCGACGCAGGCCCGGGTGCAGCGGGCGATCAGCGAACTCGCGTTCTCGCCGAGCCGGGTGGCACGCCAGCTGAAGACCGGGCAATCGGACATCATCGGGCTCGTAGTGCCGTCGGTGGCAAACCCGTTTTTTGGACAGCTCGCCATGGCCATCCAGACGGCGGCACAGGCACGGGGCTACCAGACGCTGCTCTATAACACGCGCCGGGACGCCGGCAGCGAACTGGCTATCGCGCGGGAGCTTGCGGCTTTTGGCGTGCGCGGCCTGATAACCGGCTCGGCACCGCTCAACGAGCAGCACGCCAGCGCCCTCGCCGATTGCGGCCTTGCCGTCGTCGCCTTCGATGCCCGCGCGCGGAACCTGCAGGATGATCGCGTGGATGTCGTGTCCCTCGACAATGGCGCCGCAATGGCGCTTGCCGTCGGCCATCTCGTCGAGCTCGGCCATCGCCGGATCGTCTATGTCACGGCGCCGACGCGGACGGCCAGCCGCACGGGTCGGCTGGCGGGTTTCCAGCAGGCAGTCGCGCTGCATGGCCTGGAGGCGGAAGCTAGCATCCATGAGATCATGGTGGCCGGGGATAGCCATGGCGACGACATGATCGCTGAACTCGGGCGCAGCGCCGCCGGCAACATTGCTGCGATCAACTCTCGACCGACGGCCGTGGTTGCGATGAACGATATCCTGGCGATCGGCCTGTCGGCCGGTTTTCGGGAAGTGGGCTTGCGCATCCCCGACGCGTTGTCGCTTGTCGGGATCGACGATCTGTTCCTCGCCTCTCTCGGCAACCCGCCGCTCACCACAGTCCGGCAGCCGCTCGGGCAGATGGCGGAAGCCGCCATAGAGAGCATTGTAGCGCGGCTCGAAGGGCGCTCGCCCGGCCCCAGAAATTACATTTTCGCACCCGAACTTGTGGTGCGCCAATCGACGGCAGGCCCAACCTGACGGAACAGGAAGCAACGAAAGTACAGGGAGAGACAACAATGAAGAACGATCATTCGGATAAGAAGACCGGCACCTCGCGCCGGCAGTTCGTCGAAGGCGGCATCGCGACGCTGGCCGCACTGCATGCGACAGGAGTGTCGGCACAGGGCCTGCCCCTGCCGAAATCGCCTGTCGCCTTGAACATCATCGATGTCGGCGGCGCGCTCGCCTTGCTCCAGAAGCCGCTGGAGAACTACCGGGACGCCAAGAAGAACCTCGTCTCGCGCATGACCTTCATCAAGGCCCCTGCCCCCGAACTGCCGGGCAAGATCAAGGCGATGCAGGAAGCCAATCGCGTCGACATCGACCTCGTCATCGGCGGCCTCGACGCCCTGGCGGCCGGCATCGACCAGAACCTCTGGGTCAAGCTGTTCCCGGACCATGCTGCCTCGCTGCCCGATCCCGCCAAGATCCTGATGCCGGCAGCGTTGGACATGCACAATCTCGGCTCCGGCCAAGGCATGTGCGTGGTGTACTATCCCTCCGGCCCGCTGCTCGAATACATGCCCGCCCGCGTCAAGCAGGTGCCGACCACGGCCGAGGAACTGCTGGCCTGGGCCAAGCAGAACCCCAACCGCTTCCTCTATGCCCGCCCCGCCAATTCCGGCCCCGGCCGCACCTGGATCATGGGCCTGCCCTATCTGCTGGGCGACAAAGACCCGAAGGACCCGGTCAATGGCTGGGACAAGACCTGGGCCTATCTCAAGGAACTCGGCCAATACGTCGAATATTATCCGACCGGCACCGGCGCGACGATGAAGGAATTCGGCGACGGTTCGCGCGACATCATCATCTCGACCACCGGCTGGGACATCAACCCGCGCGTGCTCGGTATCGTCCCCAAGGAAGCCAAGATCCAGACGCTGAAGGGCTTCCACTGGGTCTCCGACGCCCAGTACATGTATGTGCCGAAGGGCGTCTCGAACGATAAGCTCGCTGTGGTGCTCGACCTCATCAGCCACACGATGACGCCGCAGCAGCAGGCCTTCACCTATGACGAGGGCTATTTCTATCCGGGCCCGGCGGTGAAGGACGTGCCGCTTTCGATGGCGCCGGAAAGCAGCCAGAAGGCGATCGCCGAATATGGCCGGCCCGAATATGCCGACCTGATCGCCAACAACAAGATCGAGGTGCCGCTGACGCCCGACAAGATGGTCCTGGCCTTCCGCCGCTGGGACGAGGAAGTCGGCACCAAGCGGGCAAAGTAACCGCTTTCGAGCCCCGTCAGGATGTGGCGCGCTGAAAGGCGCGCCACATTGTTTTTGAAAGACGAGTTCAGCCGGCCGCGTGGCCTGGGCCGAAAGCCAGCCACTTCCCCTCGCGGGAGGATTCGACCGCGCTTTCGATGAAGCGCACGCCGCGCGCCCCGTCCTCGACGCGCGGATAATCGGTCTCGAGCGGATCAGCTGCGTGGCCGGCGCCTTTTGCGCGGATATCGGCGAAGACACCGCGATAGATATTGGCGAAGGCCTCGATGAAACCCTCCGGATGCCCGGCGGGAATGCGACTTGCCAGCTGCGCGGAGGCACTCAGCCAGGGAGAGCCCCGCGTCAGCACCGTCATGGCGCCATCAAGCCTGTAATGGACGAGCCGGCTGGGGCGCTCCTGCCGCCATTCCAGCGAACCCAGAGTGCCGGATACGCGCAGGCGCAGGTCGTTTTCAAGGCCGGCATTGATCTGCGATGCGACCAGGACGCCACGAGCGCCGCCTCTGAAGCGCAGGAGGACGCTCGCATCGTCATCGAGCTGCCGGCCGGGCACCAGGGCGCTGAGATCGGCCACGAGCGTTTCGATCTCCAGCCCGGTGACGGTCGCGACGAGGTTCTCGGCATGGGAGCCGATATCGCCGAGAGCGCCGGCGATGCCGCTGCGCGCCGGGTCGGTGCGCCAGCTCGCCTGCTTGTTGCCGTCACGCTCGAGCGCAGTCGCGAGCCAGCCCTGATTGTATTCGACGACGACCTTCCGCACCGTCCCGATCGTGCCGTCGCGCACCATGTCGCGCGCCTGACGAACCATTGGGTAGCCGGTGTAGTTGTAGGTCACGCCGAAGACGGTTTTGCGTTCCGCTACGGCCTCGACCAGGGCTTGCGCCTGCGCGCTGCTCTGCACCAGCGGCTTGTCGCAGACGACATGGAAGCCGGCCGTTACGAAGGCCCGCGCGATCGGGAAATGCGTATCGGTCGGCGTGACGATCGAGACGAAATCGACGCGCTCATCGGCTGGGCGCCGCAACTCGTCATCGAGCAGCGCGCGCCAGTCGCCATGATTACGGCTGTCGACGAGGCCGAGCGCACGCCCCGACATGACGGCGCGTTCAGGCGTCGAAGACAAGGCGCCGGCCGTGAACTCGGCCATGCCGTCCAGCGCGATCGCGTGGCGATGGACCGCGCCGATGAAAGCATCGCGACCGCCGCCCACCATCGCATAGCGCAGCTTGCGCGGAGATTCCTCGCTCATGTCCTGTCCGTGCTGAAAAGAGCGGTCGCCGCCGTGACGGCGACCGCTTGAGACCAAGAAGGCGCCGATCAGAACGGCGAGTCGGGGTAGTAGAAGTCCTTGGCGTTGCTCTTGTCGATCAGCACCGAGGGGATGATCGTGGTCGCCGGCAGCTTCTCGCCCTTCAGCCGCGCTTCCGCGGTCAGCGTGATCGCGTCATAGATGAATTTCGGCGAGTAGCTGACATTGGCCTGGATACGGGGGTCGCTGCCGTCGAGGATGACCTTGACCATGTCCTTGGCACCGGCGCCGCCGAAGAGCACCTTGATGTCCTTGCGGCCGGCCTGGTCGATCGCGCGCAGCGCTCCGAACGCCATGTCGTCATCGGCTGCCCAGAACGCGTCGATCTCCTTGAAACGCGTCAGGAAGTCCTGCGTGACCTTGAAGGCGTCGTCGCGATTCCAGTTGGCGAATTTCGCATCGAGCAGCTTGATGTCGGGATACGCCTTGAACACGCCGCTGAAGGCATCCATGCGCTCGGTGTCGAGCGTGGTCGGGATGCCGCGTAGCGCCACCACATTGCCTTTGCCGTTGAGTTTCTTGGCGATGTATTCGGCCGGGATCTTGCCGAAGGCGGTGTTATCGCCGGCGACATAGGCGTCCTGTGCGCTGGTATCGGTCAGGCCGCGATCGACGACGGTGACATAGGCGCCCTTCCCTTTCACATTCGCGACCGGCCGCGTCAGCGCCGCCGACTCGAAGGGAAAGACGACGAGCGCATTGATCTTGTTGACGGTGCTGAGGTCCTGAAGCTGATTGGCCTGTTCGACGGCGTTCGCAGCCGTGCGGATCGTGATCTTCAGGTCCTTATGCTTGCTCTCGAGATCCTTCTTGGCCTGGTTGGCCCAGTAGTTGATGCCGCCCATGAAACTGTGGGTGGCAGCGGGGATGGACACGCCGAGATGAACCGGCTCGGCCGCGAGGCCGCTCGAAACGCCCACCACGGCGATTGCCGTAGCCGCGACGGCGGATTTCAGAATGGAACGCCTGCTCGTGAATGACATCGCTTCCTCTCCTCTTTTATCGGGTTCGCCCTAGCGGCGCCCCTTCTGCAAAAACGCGACGATGATGATGACGAAGCCCTGCACGGCAGGGTTCAGGTAGACGCTGATGATGCTGGTGAGATTGAGGATGTTGCTGATCACGGAGAGCAGGATCGCGCCCACCACCGTGCCTGCAATGCTGCCCTGGCCGCCCTTGAGGGCCGCTCCGCCAACGATCACGGAGGCGATCGCCTCGAGCTCCCACAGCAGCCCTGTCGTCGGCGAGGCCGAACCCAGCCGCGGCACATAGAGCAGCGTCGCGATGCCCACGCAGATCCCCAGCAGCATGTAGGTCAGGATCTTGATGCGATCGACATCAACAGCGGCATAGCGCGCCACGGCTTCGTTCGAGCCGATCGCCTGCACATAACGGCCAAACGCCGTCTTGTTCAGGATGAGGCCGCCGACGAGCGCGACGAGCAGGAAGATCCAGACGGGAACGGGGATGCCGAGCGCGCTGCCGTAATAGACGGGGGCATAGAGGTCGGCGAGGTCGTTGCCGAGCGTGAGCGCGCCGCCATCGGCGAAATAGGTGAGATATGCCCGGAAGATGCCGAGCGTGCCGAGCGTCACGATGAAGGGCTCGATGCGCCCCTTCGCGATCAGCACGCCGTGGATGAAGCCGAATGCGGCGCCAAGCACCACGGCGAGCCCCGCGCCGAGCAGCACCGCCAGCAGCGGGGAACCCAGCGCCGGGCTCGCCCAGTTGATGAACATGATGACGCAGCCGGCGATCAGCGCAGCCATCGACCCGACCGAGAGGTCGATCCCGCCGAGAATGATCACGAAGCACATGCCGACCGCGATGATGCCGATGAAGGCGGTGCGCGTCAGGACATTCGTCAGGTTGTCGAAGGTGGCGAAGTCGCCATTGAGCAACGTTCCCGCGATGCACAGGACGACGAGACCGAGTACCGGCCCGAAGCTTCCGAGCCGGTCGGACAGCCACGAGCCGGTTTGCTGCCGCCTGGGACCGGGTTCAGTCGCGCCATTGCCGGCGATGTTCGTGTCAGGCTGCGACATGCCGCGTCCCCGTGGCGTGAGCGATCATGATTTCTTCCGTGAGTTCATCGCCCGACAGCGTCGCGACGATCCGGCCGGCGCGCATCACCGCGACGCGATGGGCAAGCCCGATCAGTTCGATCAGCTCCGAGGAGATGACGATGACGGCAAGGCCCTGCTGCGCCAGCCGATGGATCAGGAAATAGATTTCGCGCTTGGCGCCGACATCGACGCCGCGGGTCGGCTCGTCGAGCACGACTACCTTGGGCTCCGGATGCAGCACCTTGGCGAGCGCGAGCTTCTGCTGGTTGCCGCCCGACAGCGACGACGCCTTGACCGACAGCGAGCCGGCGCGAATTCCGAACTCGTGGACGGCGCGGTCGAGCGCCTGCTTTTCCGCCGACGGATCGAGCCAAGGCTTGGCATAGCGCTCCAATGCCATCAGCGTCAGGTTCGGGCCCAGCGCGAAATCGACATGCAGGCCTTTGCCCTTGCGATCCTCACTGAGATAGGTGAGCCCGTGTTTCGCCGCATCGCGCAGCGAGCCGAGCTTGACTGCCCTGCCCTGCAGTTCGATCGCCCCGCTCGCAGGCCGCAAGCCGAGAATGCCTTCGAACAGTTCGGTACGACCGGCGCCAACAAGTCCGGCAAACCCCAGAATCTCGCCGGGGCGAACCGCGAAACTGGCATCCTGAGCCCAGCCCGGCACGCTCATCCCGGAAACGCGCATGGCCGGACCACGGCTTTCGTCTACTGCCAGACGGGTTGGAAACTGATCCGCGATCTCCCGCCCGACCATCATCGTCGCCATGGCATGGCGGGTGATCGTCGGCGTCGGGGCGCGTCCGACGAAACGCCCATCGCGCATGACGATCACCTCGTCGGTGATCCGCTCGACCTCGTCGAGCTTGTGCGAGATGTAGATCACCGTGACGCCTTCTTCCCGCATCCGGGCGATCAACGTGAACAGCCGGGCGGCCTCCGAGGGGGTCAGCGTCGCGGTCGGCTCATCCATGATCAGCAGCCGCGCGCGACGCGATATCGCCTTGGCGATCTCGACCAGCTGCTTTTCGGCGACGATCAGCCGGCGGACAGGGGTACTCGGATCGATATCGAGCCCGACCTGCCGCAGCGCCGTGACCGCGCCGGCCTGCATAGCGCGCTCGTCGAGGAACCAGCCCTTCGTCTTCTCATGGCCGAGGAAGATATTGCCGGCGACGCTGAGGTCCTCGGCCAGGTTGAACTCCTGGTGGATCAGGACGATGCCATGGGCCTCGGCGTCGCGGGACGATTTGAAAATCACCGGCTCGCCGTCGATATGGACGCTGCCCGCGCTCGGTGCCTCGTAGCCGGCGAGGATCTTCATCAGGGTCGACTTGCCGGCGCCGTTCTCGCCGAGCAGGCCGTAGACGCGGCCCGGCTCCAGGGAGAAGCTGACGCCGTGCAGGACCTCGACGGCACCAAAGCGTTTGACGATGCCGTCAAAGGCAACGGCAACGCCGGAACGATCGTCGACGGTTCCACTCATGCCGCGATGCTCCCGTTGCGCAGGGCCTCGCGCATGGCGAGCACGCCAGCCCCGATCAGACCCGCCTCATGGCCGAGCGGCGCATAGGTGATTTCAAGATGGCGCGTCGAAAGCGCCAGCGAGCGCTGGTTCACGCTCTGCCTGATCGCGGCCAGGAACATCGGCCCGATCGCGGATACGCCACCGCCGATGAAGACATGCGAGGGGTTGTAGAAATTGACGAGAGCGGCCAGCACCTGGCCGATCAGCTGCCCTGACCGCCTGACGATCGCGTCGGCAGCCGCATCGCCCGCGCGGCTCGCCTCGCCGACATCGACCGCTTCCAGCCGGCCTTTCACCTTCAATCGCTCGGCAAGCCAGGGGCTCGTTCCCGACAGCGCCGCCTCCTGCGCCATTTCGACGATCGCGGGCGCCGCTGCCATCGCCTCGACGCAACCCCTGTTTCCGCAACGGCAAAGCGGGCCGGCGAGATCGACGCCGATATGCCCGATATCCCCGGCCGACCCGGTCGCTCCGCGATAGAGCTCACCATGACAGACGATGCCGCAACCGATACCGGTTCCGATCTTGATGACGAGGAAGTCCTGGATCTGACGATGCAGGCGCCAGAGCACGCCGAGCCCCATCAGGTTCACGTCATTGTCGACGAAGACGGGAGCCGGCGTCACCTCCCGCATGTCGTCGCGGATCGAAAAACTGTCCCAGCCCGGCATGAGCGGCGGGTTGACGAGCTGGCCTACCGCGAAATTGACCGGGCCGGGCACGCCGATCCCGACCGCCAGCACCTCCTCGGGCGAGATACCATTATCGGCCAGCATCGCAGGCATCAGCGCGCGCAGGCGGGCCATGATCGGCCCGGGGCCGGCCTGAACATCGGCAGGCTGGGAATGCCGGGCGACGACGCTCAGATCGGGACGAAGGATCGCGATGTCCAGGCTCGTTGCGCCGATATCGACGCCGAAGAGCACACCGACCTGAGCATGCACGCGCAGGGTTTCCGGCCGTCGTCCCCCCGTCGAGAGCTGCAGGCCAACTTCGTCGAGCAATCCCTGTTCGAGCAGTCCGGCGGCAAGAGCATTGGTTTTGCTGCGGGAGAATTGCAGCCCATCGGCAAGGGCATGGCGCGCACTTCCGCCCGACCAGAAGATCGCTTCGAGCATGGATAGCTCGCTCTGGCTCAGACGTTGCCACGGCTGTGCGATAGTCGCCTCCCTGTCGTTTCCTCAAGGCCGCCTTGTCCGGCTGCTCTGGAATGAAGGCTAGGCGAAAGTCATGGCTGGTCTCAAGGCCGAACTTCAGCCTGAAACTGGCGGAAGTGAGGATTAAGCTCCGGCTGGACGAGCCGATCATGCCTGATGCAACCTCCAGCCAGCCTTCAACCGACGAAAGCCGTGCCGATGCCCGCTACCATGAAAGGGCCTGCGATCTTCCTGGCCCAGTTTGCCGCTGATGCAGCACCCTTCGCGTCCTGGTCCGATATCACCCGCTGGGCCGCGGGTCTGGGCTATCGCGGCGTGCAATTGCCGTCCTGGGACACGCGCTTCTTCGATCTCGCCAAGGCTGCATCATCTCAGGATTATTGCGACGAGATCGCCGGAATCGCACACCAGAACGGCGTCGCCATCACCGAGCTGTCGACGCATCTCCAGGGCCAGCTCGTCGCCGTAAATCCCGTCTACGACATCGCTTTCGATGCGTTCGCGCCCGCTCACCTGCATGGCAAGCCGACGCAGCGGCAGGCCTGGGCGGTCGAGCAGATGCTCCATGCCGCCAAGGCCTCGCGACGGCTTGGCCTGACGGGGACGGTGAGTTTCACCGGCGCGCTGGCCTGGCCCTTCGTCTATCCCTGGCCGCAACGTCCGCCGGGCCTGGCTGACGAGGCCTTCTTGGAACTCGCGCGCCGCTGGCGGCCGATCCTTGACGCATTCGATGCAGAAGGCGTGGATGTCGGCTTCGAGATCCACCCTGGAGAAGATGTCTTCGACGGCGCGACCTTCGAATTGTTCCTCGACCGGCTGAATGGTCATCCGCGCTGCCGGATCAACTACGACCCATCGCATTTCCTGCTGCAGCAGCTCGATTACCTCGCCTTCATCGACATCTACCACGAACGGATCAGTGCCTTTCACGTCAAGGATGCCGAGTTTCGCCCGACCGGACGCCAGGGCGTCTATTCCGGCTACGCACCTTGGCTCGATCGCGCCGGGCGCTTCCGTTCGCTGGGCGACGGGCAGGTCGACTTCAAGGCCGTCTTCTCGAAGCTCGCGCAATACGGATTTTCCGGCTGGGCCGTGCTGGAGTGGGAATGCGCGTTGAAACATCCTGAAGATGGCGCCCGCGAAGGCGCGGCGTTCATTGCGGAGCACATTATCCGCGTGACTGAAAAGGCCTTCGACGACTTCGCCGGCGGAGCCTCCGACATGTCATTGGCGCGCCGCATGCTCGGGCTCGACTGAAAGCACCGGCTAGCCGCCGCCCGCTTTCGCAGGAAAGCGGGGCAGCCCCCTCGCCTTTCGCTCAACTGACGTGCCTCCGGCTGACCGCAGAGGTTGACGAAGCACGCCTGAACCCATTACGGTCCATATTAAATAACGAGTGATCCAACATATGGATCGAATTGGGAGGTTGATAGTGCTGACGGGTATCCTTCCGGTGCTGCCGACGCCGTTCACAGCGAGCGGCGAGATCGACGAAGCCGCGATGGCGCGGATCACCGATTTTGCAATCGAGGCTCAGGTCGACGGCGTGGTGTTCCCGGGCTTCGCCAGCGAAGTCGACGAGCTCACGGCCGCCGAACGCACGACCCTCCTGAAAGTCGTGACGGCACGAGTCCGGGGGCGGGTCCCCGTCGTGGCGGGCGCGAGCGCCGCAACTGCCGATCTGGCGATCCAACATGCCCGGGAAGCGCTGGCGTCTGGCGTATCGATCGTGATGATCCAGGCGCCAAAGAGCGTCGGGACCGGCGCGGAGGCTGTCGCAGCCTTCTACCAGGACATCGCCGACGCAGTGCCGGGTATCGAGATCGTGCTGCAGAACGCCCCTGCCCCGCGCGGCTCCGACCTCAAGCCAGAGGTCATCCTGGACATCGTCCGGGACAATCGCGCGATCACCTATGTGAAAGAGGAGACGTTGCCCTCCGGGCTCGCGATCTCGGCGATCATCGCCGGCAAGCCGGCCCATCTCAAAGGTGTCATCGGCGGCGGCGGCGCGCGCTATTTCATCGACGAGTATAATCGCGGCGCCTGCGGAGCCATGCCCGCCGTAGAACTCGCCGACATCCATGTCGCCATGAACAGGGCTTTTCGCGCCGGGGACATCGCCCGCGCCCGCGATCTCTATATGCGCACGCTGCCTCTGCTGGTCATCCAGGCGAATTTCCGCATGGCCTTCACGAAGCATGTGCTGTCGCGCCGGGGCATTCTCGACAACCGCGTTGTCCGCGCCAAGACACCGCCAATGGACGCCCATGACATCGCCGAGATCGACGCCTGGCTCGATGCGTGTGCGGATTTGATGCGCGAAACGGCGCCGCCGCACGCGCTGGCAGCCGGAGCGCGCGGATGAGCGAACGCGTCGCCAAAGTCGAGGTTTTCTCGATCACCATCCCGCGCGACACGCCCTATCTCGGCGCGCTCCGCGAAGGCGAGACCGTCAATGAGCGCGGCTATGTCGTGCGCAAGGGCAATCGCACCGTCTATCCCGTAGTCGATCGTACTGTGGTCGTGCGCGTGGAGACGGCAAGCGGCGCGGTCGGCTGGGGCGAAACCTACGGCATCGTCGCACCCGGCGCGGCAATCGCGATCATCGACGACCTGCTCGGGCCATTCGTGGTCGGCCGCGATCCGCGCGATGTCAGCGTGATCCATGACGATCTCTACGATCTCATGCGGGTGCGCGGCTATACCGGCGGCTTCTATCTCGACGCGCTGGCTGCGATCGACATTGCGCTCTGGGACATTTGCGGCAGGCTCGCCAACCTGCCACTGGTCAAGTTGCTCGGCGGCCAGCGCCATGAACGCCTGCCGGCCTATATCTCCGGCCTGCCGAAATCGACCCGCAACGAGCGCGCCGATTTCGCCGCCGAATGGCAGTCCAAAGGCTTCGACAGCTTCAAATTCGCCGCTCCCGTCGCCGATGACGGTGTGGTCGCGGAGATGGAGACCTTGCGCGCGCGGCTTGGCCTGAAGGCGCGCATCGCCTGCGACATGCACTGGGTCCATGGCGGCGAGGAAGCGGTTGCGATGATCAAGGCGATGGAGCCGCACGGGCTCTGGTTCGCCGAGGCCCCGGTGAAACCCGAGGATCTCGACGGGCTCGCCCATGTCGCGGCGCATGTCTCGACGCCGGTCGCGGTCGGCGAGGAGTGGCGCACCGTCTACGATATGGTGCCGCGCGTCTCGCGGCGGGCCTGCGCCATCGTCCAGCCCGAGATGGGCCATAAGGGCGTCACCGAGTTCATGCGCATCGGGCTTTATGCGCAAGCGCATCACCTCAGGGTCATCCCCCACGCCACAATCGGCATCGGCCTGTTCCTGGCCGCGAGCCTGCATGCCAGCTCGGCCTTGTCAGCGGTGGAATGCCACGAATATCAGCACTCGATCTTCGAGCCCAATCGCCGGCTGCTCGTCGGCGACATGGATTGCAGCCAGGGCCTCTACACCTTGCCGACAGGTGCGGGGCTGGGCGTCGAGCCCTCGCAAGAGGCGCTGGAGCTTCTACAAAAACACTAAAGGCAAAAAGCCAAAACCAAGGGAGGTCACGTCATGCCGAAGACAAGGTTGTTTCTCTCCGCCGCCGCGCTTGCTCTGGCATTGGCCGCGGGCTTTACGTCGAGTGCAGCGCTAGCCCAGGGCAAGGTGCTGAAGTTCGTCTCCTGGCAGAAGGATGAGCGCGGCGTCGGCGATTGGTGGGGCTCCGTGATCAAGGAGTTCGAGGCCACGCATCCCGGCGTCAAGATCGAATGGACCAAGGTCGAGCGCGGCGCCTATGCCGACACGATGACGACGCTGTTTGCCGGCGGCAAGCCGCCCGACATCGTCCATCTCGCCTCCTTCGAATTCCAGAAATTTGCCGATAATGGCTGGCTGGACCCGCTCGACGGCTACATCAAGGACGCCAAGCTCGACATGAAGGGCTGGGCCGGACAGGACACCTGCGTCTGGAACAAGCAGACCGTCTGCACGATGATGCTCTATTTCGGCAACATCTTCGCCTACAACGAAGAATTGCTGAAGAAGGAAGGCATCGAAGTTCCCAAGAACTATGCCGAATTCCTCGTCGCTGCACGCAAGCTCACCAAGGACCTGAACGGCGACGGCATCATCGACCAGTTCGGTACCGGCCACGAGACCAAGGGCGGCGGCGGCCAGTATATGAGCGAGATGATGAACTATACGCTCGATGCCGGCGGCCGCTGGACCAATGAGGCGGGCAAAGTGACCATCGACACGCCGCAGATGGTCGAAGGCTTGTCGCGCTGGAAGACCATCGTCAAGGACAGCCTGACGCCGCGCGACCTCGCAGCCGGCGAAGTCCGCCAGATGTTCGCCGACGGCAAGATCGCGCTCAAGAGCGATGGCCCCTGGCTCTGGCCGATCATCCAGAAGGGCAAGGCCAAGGACCAGATCAGGCTCGGCATGGTACCGTTCAACCCGCCCATGGGCGGCTCGTCGAATGTGCTGGGCATCGCGTCCGACGCGCCCAAGGAGAACAAGAAGCTGGTCTGGGACTTCATCCAGATCGCGACCTCCGACAAGTTCCAGTCGAGCTACGCGACCCTGGGCGCATCGCCGCCCCCGAGCCCGCGCGCCGACACCTCGGCTGCAGCGAAGGATACGCCGCATTTCGACCTGCTGGTGAAGGCGACCCGGGCTGCCGCCGACGCCAAGGTCGACCGCATCCCCAAGGGTCTCGAGCTCTCCTTCAACGAGTTCGCGAAGATGATCATGGAGGAATCGCAGCGCATGATCATCCAGGACCTCGACCCGAAGGTCGTCGCCGCCACCATGCAGAAGAAGGCCGAGGCGCTGCAGAAGCAGTGAATTCCGCTCGTCATGGCCGGGCTTGACCCGGCCATCCCGGAAACCAGCGCCGTCTCGTCATGAGCTTCCCGGGTCGGCGCCATGTGCCGTCCGGGAATGACGGCGAGCGACAGGAGATATCCCTTGTCCCGATCAGCCTTCCTCGATCTCGCGCGGCCCAGCCGGCGCCATTGGCTCGGCTATCTCCTGCTCGCGCCGGCCGTGCTGCTGATCGGGCTGATCATCGTCTATCCCCTGTTCGTCTCGGTCGATCTCTCGTTCCAGAACGTCAACATCGCCAGGCTGGACCAGCCGCGCCGGCCCTTCACCACCGCGAACTATGCGCGCCTCTTTGCATCCGAGGATTTCTGGAACGCCTGCTGGGTGACGTTCAAGCTGGTCACGATCGTCAGCTTCTTCTGCTTCCTGTTGGGCATGGCGACGGCGCTTCTGGTCAACAACCGCTTCAAGGGGCAGGCGCTCGCCCGCCTCCTCGTCGCCCTGCCCTGGGCAGTGCCCGAAGTCATCGCGGTCGTGATCTTCGCCTGGCTGTTCGATTCCTCCTTCGGCCTGATGAACTGGGTCTTCATCAAGCTCGGGCTCGTCGACACCACGATCAACTGGTTTTCCTCGCCGACGGCTTCCTTCGCCGTCGTTTGCGTCGTGATGGTCTGGAAGGGCTATCCCTTCGTCTCGATCATGCTGCTGGCGGGACTGCAGTCGATCCCCGAGGACTTCTACAACGCCGCCCGCGTCGACGGCGCCAGCGCCTGGCAACGCCTGCTCCACATCACCATTCCCTCGCTGATGCCGGTGCTGGGCGTCACGCTGGTGCTGGTGATGCTGTGGGTCTTCCGCGACTTCTCGATCATCTATGTGCTCACCGGAGGCGGTCCGCTGAAAGCCACGCAGAGCCTCTCGATCATGACCTACGAGCAGGCCTTCGGCTTCTTCAAGATGGGCTACGCCTCGGCCATCGGCGTCATCACCCTGATCGTCTGCATCATCGCGAGCCGGCTGATGATCGCCCGCGCGCCCGACAACATCTGAGGACGAGCTGATGAGCCATTTCGCCTCAAATCCAGCAGACTTTCAAAAATATGACGGAGTCATCCCGGGCGCAGCGCAGCGCAGACCCGGGATCCATTCCGGAGCGCTTCCCGGAGAGGTTCGGGAATGGATCCCGGGTCTCCCTGCGGTCGCCCGGGACGACGCTCCGTTTGGAATTGCATCTCTAGGGGCGCAATCATGAGACGCCGCCCGCGCGACAGCATCCTCCTCTACGCCGCAGTGATCGCAACCTGCGCAATTCTGGTCTTCCCGATCTACTGGCTCGTTGTCACGGCGCTGTCGGAGCCCGACCAATTGCGCCAGCTGCCGCCGAAATTCTGGCCCGATCAGCCGCGCTGGCATGTCTTCGGTGAGATCATGGCCGAGCGGCCGATCCTGCTCTGGCTCGGCAATTCGGCGCTCGCCGCCATCGGTGCGGTCACCTTGTCGATGACGGTGTCCGTGCTGGCGGGCTACAGCCTGTCGCGCTTTCGCGTCCGCGGCGGCCCTTCGCTGGGCCTGTTCATCCTGACCGCGAAGATGCTGCCGGCGACACTGCTCGTCATTCCGCTCTTCGGCATTTTCCGCCAGCTGGAGCTGATCGGCAGCCTGTGGTCGATCATCCTCGCTCACGCGACGCTGATCATCCCGTTCACGACCTGGATGCTCAAAGGCTATTTCGACACGATCCCGCGCGAGCTGGAGCAGGCCGCGATGATCGACGGCTGCTCGCCGCTTGGCGCCATGGTCAGGGTCATCCTGCCGGTTTCGGCGCCGGGGCTCGCAGCGACCGCGCTCTATGGCTTCGTGCTGTCCTGGTCGGATTATGCCTATGCCCGCACCTTCCTGACCAACGCCCAGAGCAACTGGACCGCCAATCTCGGCATCACGACGATGAAGGGCGAATATGTCAGCAACTGGAGCGACATATCGGCCGCCTCGATCCTCGTCGCCCTGCCGATCCTGCTGATCTACCTCTTCCTCGAACGCTACCTCGTCGGCGGCCTCACGGCCGGCGCCGAGAAGTAAGCCACAGGACCAAGCAATGGCCGGTATTCGCATCGAGCACGTCACGAAATCCTATGGCGGGCTTTCCGTGCTCAAGGACTTTTCCCTCGATATCGCAGATGGCGAGTTCGTCGTCCTCGTTGGCCCATCGGGCTGCGGCAAGTCGACGATGCTCAAGATCCTCGCTGGGCTGGAGGAAGCCTCCTCCGGCAAGGTCACGATCGGCGAGCGCGATGTCACCGACCTTTCGCCGGGCGATCGCGACATCGCGATGGTCTTCCAGAATTACGCGCTCTACCCGCATCTCACCGTACGCAAGAACATGGGCTTCGGCCTGAAGATGCGCGGCACCGAGGCTGCAGAGATCGAACGCCGCGTCACGGAAGCTGCAAGGATCCTCGCGATCGATCATCTGCTCGACCGGCGCCCGCGCGCCTTGTCGGGCGGCCAGCGCCAGCGCGTGGCTCTGGGCCGTGCCATTGTGCGCGAGCCGCTCGCCTTCCTGATGGACGAGCCGCTCTCCAATCTCGACGCCAAACTGCGCGTCCATACCCGCGCCGAGATCAGCGCGCTCCACAAACGCCTCGGCGTCACCACGATCTACGTCACCCATGACCAGACCGAGGCCATGACGATGGCCGACCGGATCGTCATCATGAAGGATGGCGAGATCCAGCAGATCGCCCATCCCGATCTGATGTTCCGCGAGCCAGCCAACCTCTTCGTCGCCGGCTTCATCGGATCGCCCGGCATGAACTTCCTGCAATCGCCGGTGGCCGATACAGGCGGGCGCGCGCAGGTCCGGCTTTTCGGCCAGGACGTGACGCTGCCCGTTCCGCTCGCCGCCCTCCCCGGCAAGGACGTCATCGTCGGCCTGCGGCCGGAGCACATCATGGCGGGACCCGGCGCCGTGTCGTTCGAGGTGCAGCCACGCCTCGTCGAAAGTCTCGGCAGCGAACAATATGTCTATGTCGACCTTCCGCCGGAAAACCGTGTCGGGCAGGCGCGCAATGGGGCCAGCGATGAGGACGGTCGTGGCAATTCCCTGATCGCGCGGCTGATCAGCCCGGACGGCCGTGCGTTTGGCGAACGATTGACGCTCTCCTTCGATCCAGCCCGGCTGCACGTCTTCGATGCCGTGACGCAGGAGGCGATCCGATGAGCGACGCGACGCGCGTTCTCGTCACCGGCAGCGCCGGCCGTGTCGGGTCCAGGGTCGCGCGGCGCCTGCTCGAATCCGGCCACCGGGTGACGGGCTTCGACCTCAGATCGTCCGGCATCGAACACCCGGCCTACCGGGAAGTGCTTGGCGGCTTCGATGAACGATCGGCGGCGGCGGACGCGGTCGGCGGCGTCGACGCCATTCTGCATCTCGGAGCCTTCATGTCCTGGCTGCCCGCCGATGGCGACAGGCTGTTTCGCGCCAATGTCGAGGGCACGCGCGTTCTGCTGGAGGAAGCCGCGCGGGTAAAGCCGCGCAGGTTCGTCTTCGCGAGCTCCGGCGAAGTCTACCCGGAGAACGTGCCCGACTATCAGCCCATCGACGAGAACCATCCACTCAAGCCACGATCGGCTTACGGGCTGACCAAGCTGCTCGGCGAGGAGCTTGTCCGCTTCTTCGAGCGCAGCAGCGGCACGCCGGCGACCATCCTGCGCTTCTCGCATACGCAGGATGCAACCGAACTGCTCGATCCCGAGAGCTTCTTTTCCGGACCTCGCTTCTTCCTGCACCCCAAGATCCGCCAGCAGGAGGGTTTTGGCAACGAAGCCGCGGTTGCGCTGCTTCGGCAGGCCGATGAAGGCCGCGAGGCGCTCGTGCTGTCGCGTAACGAGACCGGGCGCCCCTTCCAGATGCACATCACCGACACCCGCGACATGGTCGAGGGCATCCTGCTCGCGCTCGACCATCCCGCAGCAGCCGGACAGGTTTACAATCTCGGCGCGACAGAACCTGTCGACTTCGCCGCAGCGCTGCCGAGGATGGCGGAGTTGACGGCGCTTCCTCTGAAGACCATCGACCTGCCGGGTGGCGGCGTCTTCTACCGGACGTCCAATGCCAGGATCCGGAACGAATTGGGATATGAACCGCGATGGACGTTCGACCGCATGATCGACGAGGCAGTGCAGGCTCGGGCGAAGCGCGCGTCCTGACTCCGGACGAGCGCGACGTTCCCACCGGCGCCGCAGCGCTGGCCAAGGGGCTCTATCTGCTCGACGTGATCGGCGAAGCGCCGACGCCGCCCCGCTTCAAGGACCTTCAGGCCGCGACAGGCCTGCCCAAGGGCACGCTCGCGCGCATGCTCAACACGCTGGTGCTCTTCCGGCTGATCCGGCAGGAGGACAGCGACGCCACCTACCGGCTCGGCCACCGCCTGTTCGAGCTGGCCCACCGCGTCTGGGAATCCTTCGATCTCCGCGGCGCGGCCGCCCCCGTGCTGGAACGCCTCGCCGAAGAGACCCGCGAAACGGCGGCGCTCTGCGCGATCGACAATGACGAAGCGCTCTATATCGATCAGCGCAGCCGCGGCGGCCCCTATGGTTTCCGCATCGAGATCGGCCGGCGCGCGCCGCTGCATTGCACGGCGGGCGGCAAGGCGCTGCTCGCTTTCGCGCAGCCGCATGAGCAGCGAGCCGTGTTCGACAGGATCAAGCTCGAGCGCTTCACCGAAGCGACCTTCACGCAGGAAGATGCGCTGCTGGCCGATCTCGCACTGGCGCGCGCGCGGGGCTATGCCATTTCGCTCGAAGAGCATGTCGCGGGCGTAGCCTCCGTCGCAGCGCCGATCTTCGACCATACCGGCAGCGCGGTTGCCGCCATCGGCATTTTCGGCCCGAGTTCGCGCCTGACGAGCGACCGGCTGCACGTGACAGGCCGCGATCTCATGGCGGCAGCGCGGCAGATCTCCGGCAATGTCGGAGCGACGCCGCTGAACATGAATATCTCACCCAGCATCCAGTCGGGACGCGCAGTCGATCCCGAGGTCGAATGCGTGCTGCCCTGGGGCGCCCATCTCGCGGAAGGGCCGGTCTGGTCGGCGCCGGAGAAGCGGCTCTACTGGGTCGACATCCTCGCCCCCTCGATCAACCGCTTCGATCCGGCCACCCGCGCCAATGAGGAGGTCATGCTGCCTCGCCTGGTCAGTGCCGTCGCCCGGCGCCGCGGCGGCGGGCTGGTCGCGCTCACGCAGGATGGGCTTGAGGCTTTCGATTTCGCCAGCGGCACGCTCACGCCTCTCGTTGATCCGGAAGCCGAGATTTCGGATAATCGTTTCAACGACGGAAAATGCGACCGGCAGGGCCGCCTTTGGGCTGGGACGATGCGGCTCGACGCCAGCCGCACCAGCGGCTCGCTTTATGCGATCGCGCCCGATCTATCCTGGGAGCGCCGGGAAAGCGGCCTGACCGTCGCCAACGGTCTCGACTGGAGTCCGGACGGGCGAACCTTCTACTTCGCCGATTCCGCGCCGGGGCGGATCTATGCCTATGATTTCGATATCCGTGAGGGGACGCTCGGCCGCCGACGCATCTTCGCCGAAATCGACCGAGCGCTCGGCCGTCCCGACGGACTTGCCGTCGACAGCGAGGGCTTCGTCTGGTGCGCGGTCTGGGACGGCTGGTGCCTGCATCGTTATGCGCCGGACGGAAAGCTTGTGCGTGAAGTCCGCCTGCCGGTTCCGCGCCCGACCAGCATCGCCTTTGGCGGTGACGGGCTGAAAACACTGTTCATCACCAGTGCCCGCGTTCGACTGCCCTCGCGCGTCCTGACGGAAGCGCCCCTTTCGGGAGGCTTGTTCACCTTGCCGGTCGATGTCCCCGGCCTGCACGCATCCGAGTTCGGCGCATGAGGCCAGACGCCGTCTACCCGGACCTTGCCGGTCGCGCTGCGCTCGTCACCGGTGGCGCCGACGGGATCGGCCGCGCGATCGTCGAGGCGCTCGCTCGCCAGGAGGTCAAGGTCGCCTTCCTCGATCGGGATCGCGAACGCGGCGAAGCGCTGGCGGCAATGCTGGCCGAAGCCGGCGCAACGGTCTCGTTCCATGCCGTCGACTTGCGCGACATCCCCGCAACTCAGGAGGCAATCGCCGCAGCTCGCAAGGCCTGCGGCCCCTTCGCGATCGGCGTCAACAATGCCGGCCATGATGAACGGCACGCCTTCGAGGAGGTGACGCCGGAATATTGGGATGACCGCTTCGCTGTAAATCTGCGCCCGATGATGTTCGTAGCCCAGGCGCTCGCCCCGGACATGCAGGGGCTCGGCGGCGGTTCGCTGATCAATCTGAGCTCGATTTCGTGGATGAAGGGCTCTCCGCACATGATCGCCTACACCACGGCGAAATCCGCCGTGCTCGGCTTCACCCGTTCGCTCGCGCGAGCGTTGGGCCCTGACGGCATCCGGGTCAATTGCGTGACGCCTGGCTGGGTGATGACGCAGCGCCAGCGCGCGCTCTGGATCACGCCCGAGAAATGGGAGGCATCCCAGCAGGCGCAGGCGATCAGGGGCTCGATCGACCCGGAGGACATCGCGGCGATGGTCCTCTTTCTCGCATCCGACGTCTCGCGCATGTGCACGGGCCAGAATTTCATCGTCGATGGTGGGACAGTCTGACATGCCGGAGGGCCTGCAATCGCTCGAAGCCTTGCTCGACCCCGCCTGCATCGTCACCGATCCCGCAGCGATGGCGCCCTATCTCAGCGATTGGCGCGGTCGCCGCCACGGAACAGCGCGCGCCGTTCTGCGCCCTCGCACGGTCGACCAGGTGTCGGAGATCATGCGCTGGGCCACGGCGACCCACACCTCCGTCGTGCCGCAAGGTGGAAACACCGGCCTGTCCGGCGGAGCGACACCGGACGGTAATGGAGATGCCGTCGTCCTGTCGCTGGGGCGTCTGAACAGCATCAGATCGATCGATTCGGTCGGCAACACGCTGGTAGCGGATGCCGGCTGCATCCTCGCCGACGTGCAGAGGGCGGCAACCGGCGCCGACAGATTGTTCCCGCTCAGCCTGGGCAGCGAGGGCTCATGCCAGGTCGGCGGCATCGTCGCGACCAATGCGGGCGGGATCAACGTGATCCGCTACGGCACGGTGCGCGATCTCACCCTGGGCCTCGAATTCGTGCGGGCCGATGGCGCCGTCATCCATGGCTTGAAATCGTTGCGCAAGGACAATGCCGGCTATGCGCTGCGCGACATGCTCATCGGCTCGGAGGGGACGCTGGGCATCGTGACCGGCGCCGCCTTCAAGCTGTTCGCCCGGCCAAAGGTCAGCGCCACCGCACTTTGCGGGCTTGCGAGCCCTGCCGCGGCCTTGCACCTGCTCGGCTTCTTGCGGACGACTGCGGGAGAACGGATCTCCAGCTTCGAGGTGATGTGCGACGCTGAAATGGGGCTGACGCTCGATCTCGTGCCGGGCACGACCCTGCCGCTCGGCGCTCGTCACCCATGGTACTGCTTCATCGAGATTGCCGACAGCGATCCGCTGGCCCCTGTCGAGCACACCCTGGCCGATGTGCTCGGGCGGGCACTGGAGGATGGCGTGCTGTCGGATGCGGTTATCGCTCAGAGCGAAGCCCAGGCAAAAGCAATCTGGTCCCTGCGCTTTGCCGTCTCGGAGGCAAACCGTCTCGCTGGCGCCAGCATCTCCCATGACACCAGCGTTGCAACGGCCGATGTGCCGGCTTTGATCGAGGCGGTCCTGCAAGCGTCCGCGACACGGTTTCCGGCCGCCCGACCGCTCTTCGTCGGCCATCTCGGCGACGGCAATATTCACGTCAACCTGCTGTTCCCAAAAGCGGATTACCCCACCGCCGACGCGCTTGCCGCAACAGCAGGGGCCGTCAACGACTGCATCTTCGAGATCGTCACCAAGCTCGGTGGCAGCATCACCGCCGAGCACGGCATCGGCCGCTCGCTTGTCGGCGCTCTGGCCCGGACTGCGCAGCCCGAGGCGCTTGAACTGATGAGGAGCGTGAAGCTCGCCTTTGACCCGCTTGGCATTCTCAATCCCGGAGCGGTTCTCCGGAAGCCGTGATGTCATGGCTGGCGGCAGTCTTCCGGCCTCATGCTCGACATCGCGGCACTTCTCGGTCCGCGGTGAGGTCTCCGTCGATCTGGATGTCTCAGACATAGAAGGAGGCGGCCCTTTGTGACGCTGTCGCCCTGCTGACCGCCATCGACCGGATGATGCCGCCGTCGCGATGCTGCACCTCCTTGAGGTTCTGGGGTCTTAAACCCAGGAAAACAACGGTCACGGCGGCGAGTCCGAAGCGGCCGCTCAGGTCACGCGCCGATAAGCGAAATATCGTCCATCGGGCACTCCCGCGGGCAAGGCGACTGGGCTCAGCGCCGCGTGCTCCAGGGCAGAACCGCTGATCACCAGCGCCCCCGCCGCTGCCAGAGCAGCAACATGGCCCGGCAGCCAGGCGAGTTCGACGCGGTCTCGCTCCGGCACGCCGGTCGTCGCGTCGACATGAACCAGCACGGCCGTGCGCCCGTGTCTCTCGGCAAAGGCGGGCAGCGTCTCAGCCATATCTCCCAGCACGAGATAAGCGGCCGGCGGCATCGAGCGCGGGTTTGGTCTGGCATCGCGCTCGAAGACGTGGATGGCACGAGCTGGCAGGATTTCGCGCAGATGGTCGTAGGTGCGACCATTGCCCAGGCCAAGCTCCAGCACCGGCCCGTCCTGCCCCTCGATCTCGGCCGCGGCCCAGTCCAGCACGCGGCGCTGTGCTTCGAGACGGCGAATGAAACTGTCGAGGCGGCTCATGGGCATGATCGATCTCCGCCGCGACGGCGATTGTCAATCGGCCAGCGCAGGAACGCGCGCTGGTCGGGACCGCCAGCGAACCCGATGATTGCCAAGACAGCGATGCTTGCCAAGACAACGATCTTGCCAAGACCACGATCGAATGGCCTACTCCCTGCAATCAATATCCGCATCAGCGGCTGAGCAATGGCCAGCAAGAGCCGTTTCCAGAGTCCAGGGAGAGACTGATCCAATGACCACGTCACGTTACTGCCTTGCCGCGCTCGGCACAGCCGCCGGGCTGTTTCTCGCCGCAGCAGGCCCCGCTCAAGCACAGGCATGGCCGCAAAGGCCGATCACCTTCATCGTGCCCTTCCCCGCCGGCGGCGGCACCGACGCCTTCGCCCGCCCGCTGGCAGCCCAGCTCGACCAGCAGCTCGGTCAGCGCATCATCATCGAAAACCGCGGCGGCGCAGGCGGCACGGTCGGCGCCTCGGCCGCTTCAAAGCTTCCTGCCGATGGCTATAATTTCTTCGTCGGCGCGGCCCATCACGCCATCGCGCCCGCGCTCTATCCCAAGCTCGACTACAATATCGAGACCGATTTCATCCCGATTGCCGTCATCGCCCAGCCGCCGCAAGTGATCGTCGTCCATCCCGGCAAGGTGCAGGCCAAGACGGTGGCCGAATTGATCGCCTTCGCCAAGGCAAACCCCGACAAGCTCAACTACGCCTCCGCCGGCAATGGCACGACCCACCATCTCGCTGGCGAGTTGTTCAAGCTTCAGACCAAGACCAACCTGACGCATGTGCCTTATCGCGGCGCGGGACCCGCTCTGCAGGACATCGTCGCCGGACAGGTCGATATCCTGTTCGATGGGCTCGGTTCGTCCGCGCCGCAGATCCAGAGCGGGCGCCTGCGCGGTCTGGCGGTCGCGGCCGCGACCCGCTCGGACGCGATCCCTGATGTGCCGACCGCCAAGGAGGCCGGGCTCGAAGGTTACGAGGTCGCGACCTGGTATGCGCTGTGGGCGCCGAAGGGCACGCCGGCCGATATCGTGACCCGCATGCGCGCCGAGGTCGAGAAAGCGCTCAAGACGCCGCTGATCTCCGAGACCTGGAAGAAGAACGGCTCGCCGATTCCGACCCTCGCCGGAGACGATTTCGGCAAGTTCGTCACGGCGGAAATCGCCCGCTGGGGCACGGTCGTGAAAGATGCGCAGGTCAAGCTCGACTGAGCCGCCCTGCCCTTACGAGCTCGCCTCTTCTTCATCGCCCGCGCTGTCTATGATGGCGCGGGCGATTGTCATCGCGAACCCGGCGCGCGCGAGTGCCGCCAGGTCCTTCTGACGGTTCGCAGCCCTGTCGCCGCGGCTCCACGGCCCGAGCCGCTTGCGCCGCGCCGCGATCCGGGCGGCTGCCATCTCATCTTCGGCACTGTTGCTGCTGGCCTGTTCCGCCAGATCCCGCGTTACGCCCTTGGCCGCCAGCCTGGCCGCTACAGCCCGCGACGACTGACCTTTTCGGCGCAGGCTGGCGGCGCGCGCCTCGGCGAAGCGGCGGTCATCGACCAGCCCTGACGACACGCAGCGCGCGACGACATCGTCGAGCATCGCCGAAAAGCCGGTCGGGTCGTCGCCATGAAAGCGACAGCTCACCGCAACCTTGCGCGCGAGCACGCGCCGCAATTGCGCGGCCGGCGCGGAATAGCGCTCCAGGTAGTACATCGCGGCACGTTGGAGATAGTCGGCGGTAATGCGACGCGGCGGCTTGCGCTCGCGTCGTTTCTCGCCACCCGCAGGCGGTCGCCCGGCCTCCACTAATCAGCACCGGGCTTCGAGCGGCCGGCCTTGATCGAGGAGCGCCGGTCCTTGGAGACGAGCCTGCGTTCCTTCGATGCCTTGGTCGGCTTTGTCGGGCGGCGCGTCTGCGGCCGGATCGCGGCCTCACGGATCATCTCCAGCAGGCGCTCCAAGGCCTCCTCGCGATTGCGCTTCTGGCTGCGCTGCGCCTGCGCGACGATGACGATGACACCATCCTGCGTCAGCCGGCTACCGGCGAGCTTCATCAGGCGAATGGCGACGTCATTGGGCAGCGACGGAGAGCGCCGGACATCGAATCTGAGCTGCACAGCGCTCGAGACCTTGTTGACATGCTGCCCGCCGGGACCGGAGGCACGCACGAAGGTCTCCTCGATCTCGCTCTCGTCGATGGCGATGGACGGCGTCACTTGAATCATGGGAGGACGGTAGAGCACGAGCCCGAAAAGTGCGAAGCGGTTTTCGGGACACTTCATGCGCCAAAGACGTCACCGCAGGAGATTTGCAGCGTTGAAGCCCTCTCGCGACATCACGCGGCTGATCGAGATCATGGCGGCGTTGCGCACGCCCGGCACCGGCTGCCCCTGGGATCTGGAGCAGGACTTCGCCTCCATCGCGCCCTACACGATCGAGGAAGCCTATGAGGTCGCCGAGGCCATCGCTCGTGGCGACCTCGTCGACCTCAAGGACGAACTCGGCGACCTGCTCCTCCAGGTCGTCTATCACGCTCAAATGGCGCAGGAGGAAGGTGCCTTTGCCTTTCCCGACGTGGTCGAGGCCGTCACGTCCAAGATGATCCGCCGCCATCCGCATGTCTTCGGCGATGCGCGCGAGCTCTCGCCGGCCGAGGTCAAGGCGCTCTGGCACAAGATCAAGGCACAGGAGAAGGCCGACAAGGCATTAGCCCGCCACGCTGCCGGACTGCCCGAACGAACTCAGGATAAGGGCGTTCTCGCCGGCGTACCGCACACATTGCCGGCCCTGAGCCGGGCCTGGAAGCTTCAGGCCAAGGCCTCTACGGTCGGTTTCGACTGGAACGACGCCCGGCTGGTGCTCGACAAGATCAGGGAGGAGACAGCCGAGATCGACGAGGCGCTGGCCTCCGGCGACAAGGCCGCCATCAAGGAAGAGATCGGAGACCTGCTCTTTGTCGTGGCCAACCTTGCCCGTCATGTCGATGCCGACCCGGAAGGTTGCCTTCACGCCGCAAACGCCAAATTCGAACGCCGCTTCAAAGGGATAGAGCAGGCGCTTGAGGTCAAAGGTAAGGCGGCAAAGGATGCGACGCTCGCCGAGATGGAGGCGCTTTGGCAGATGGTCAAACGGGCCGAGAAATCCGGCGCCGCCTAACCCTGTCGCTGCGCCTCCGGGAAACGGGCACAAAAAGCCCCCTCGCGCTCCGGTGGCAGCCTGACCGTCAGGGCGAGCGCCCCGTCCTCGGCGTCCTCCCGCTCCAGGATTTCGCCATTGGCATGGAGCCACGCCAGCGATTTACCGTCGCCAGGTGCGAGCGTGAGCCGGTACACCGGCCGGCTTTTGGCGATCCGGGTCTCGATCGCGTCGGTCAGTCGAGCTACGCCGTCACCCGTCAGCGCCGAAACTAGCACCGGGCGGCTCGCCTCCGGCTTCAGCTCGGACAGGCCAAGCTGTCGCTCGCGCTCGGCCCCGTCGAGAAGGTCCGACTTGTTCCAGACCTCGACGACACGCTGGCCGTCATCGGGATCGATGCCGAGATCGCGCAGGATGCTCTGCACATCGGCTGCCTGGGCCTGCGTGTCGTCATGGGCGACATCGCGGACATGCAGCAGCACATCGGCCTCGATCGCATCCTCCAGCGTGGCGCGGAAGGCCGCGACGAGCTGGGTCGGCAGGTCCGAGATGAAGCCCACCGTGTCCGACAGCATGATCCGCGCGCCATGCGGTAGCTTGATCGCACGGGCCGTCGGGTCGAGCGTGGCGAAGAGCATGTCCTGCGCCAGAACCTCGGCCGAGGTCAGGCGGTTGAACAGGGTCGACTTTCCGGCATTGGTATAGCCGACCAGCGCAACCACCGGATAAGGAACGCGTTTCCGGCTGGCACGATGCAGAGAACGCGTCCGCTTGACGCTCTCCAGGTCGCGCTCGATCTTGGTCATGCGCTCCTGGATGATGCGGCGGTCGGCCTCGATCTGGGTCTCGCCGGGACCGCCGAGGAAGCCGAAGCCGCCGCGCTGCCGTTCCAGATGGGTCCAGGACCGCACGAGCCGGCTCTTCTGATAGTTCAGATGGGCGAGTTCGACCTGCAGCGCGCCTTCCTTGGTGCGCGCTCTTCTGCCGAAGATTTCGAGGATCAGGCCGGTGCGGTCGATGACCTTGCAGCCGAACGCCTTTTCGAGGTTGCGCTGCTGGACCGGCGACAGGGCGCAATCCATCACGACGAGGCCGATCTCTTCGATCTTGATGCGCTCGACCAGCTCCTCGACCTTGCCCTTGCCGAGATAGGTCGCGGGTCGCAAGGCCGTCAGCAGCACCTGGATCGGCTCGACGACGGTCAGGTCGATGGCTGCCGCCAGGCCGACAGCCTCGTCCAGCCGTGCCGCGAACGAGCGCTGGTTGGCGTCCGTCGCCGCGCCGCGACGTTGCTGATAGGGGCCTACGACATAGGCGCGCGTGTTGGCTGCGATATCGCGCTCGATGGCATCGAGCGGCTTGGTTGAAGCCGCCCGGGCCTGGTCCGCGTCGCTGCGGCCGCTCACGCGGGTCAGGCCTTGTCCGTTTCCTCGGGCTCGAACAGCTGCACCGGATGTCCGGGCATGATCGTCGAGATGGCGTGCTTGTAGACCAGCTGCGAATGCCCGTCGCGGCGCAGCAGCACGCAGAAATTGTCGAACCAGGTAACGACGCCTTGCAGCTTCACGCCGTTGACGAGGAAGATCGTCAGCGGGATTTTCTGCTTGCGCACATAGTTGAGGAACGTGTCCTGAAGATTTTGTGCCCGCTCTGCGGCCATGGGTAGCCCCTGTTGTTGGGATCGCCTATCGGGTTGCGCCCGCGATCCATTTCGTTCCGTTCACGGGATTGGCGAATGCCAGCCGCTTCGGAACACCGATTGTCCATTAGATCGTCGAGTCCGCTCACAACGCAAGTGCAGCAATGCACCGTATATGGGCGTTTCGCCTGCGTAGCGTGCAAGCGCATATGCAATACGCGCTTGGCGCGCTTCAGCCGACCCCCAGTGACTTCAGTTTGCGGTGCAGCGCCGAGCGCTCCATCCCGATGAACTCCGCCGTACGCGAGATATTCCCCGAAAAACGCGCGATCTGCGCGATCAGGTACTCGCGCTCGAAAATCTCGCGTGCATCGCGCAAAGGCAGGCTCATCAACCTTTCCCCTCCGGCTCCCGACGGGGTCGTCGGCACCATCGCGCCAACCTCGGCCGGCAGCATGTCGATGGTGACATCGGCCGTCGGATCGCCCTTGGTCAGGATCATCAGCCGTTCGACATTGTTGCGCAGCTCGCGAACATTGCCCGGCCATTCATGCGATTGCAGGACGGCCATCGCGTCCGAACCGATCCGGCGCTTGGGCAGGCCCGATGCTATCGAGATCTGCTCCATGAAGAATTCGATCAGCTCCGGCACATCCTCGCGGCGCTCCGACAAAGCCGGAACCTTGACCGGCACCACGCTGAGGCGGTGATAGAGATCCTCGCGGAACTGACCGTCAGCGATCAATTGCGCCAGATCGCGGCTTGTCGAGGAGATGATCCGGACATCGACATGCACGCGTGTCGCGCCGTTCACGCGCTGGAAGTTCTGGTCGACGAGGACCCGCAGGATGCGGTTCTGGGTCTCGCGCGGCATGTCGCCGATCTCGTCGATATAGAGCGAACCGCCATGAGCCTCCTCGAGCGCGCCGACGCGACGCGAGCGCCCCTCGCCCGCCTCGACGCCGAAGAGCTCCTCTTCCATCGTCTCGGGCGTGATCGTCGCAGCGTTGATCACGACGAACGGGGCCGAGGCACGGCTCGACGCCTCGTGCAACGTGCGGGCCGCCAGCTCCTTGCCGCAGCCCGGCTCGCCGGTGATCAGCACGCGCGCATTGGTCGGCGCGACGCGGTCGATGGTCTGGCGCAACTGATTGACGACGGTGGAACGGCCGACGATCCGGCTGGCCTGGACCGAACGGGTCTTCAATTCGCGCACTTCGCGCCGCAGCCGCGACGCTTCGAGCGCGCGCTCGGCGACCAGCACGAGCCGGTCGGCCTTGAACGGCTTCTCGATGAAGTCATAGGCGCCGCTCTTGATGGCGGAGACAGCCGTTTCGATGTTGCCGTGGCCGGAAATCATCACCACCGCGAGGTCGGGATGGCTTTCCTTGATCAGCTCCAGCACCTGCAAGCCATCGAGGCGGCTGCCCTGCAGCCAGATGTCGAGGAAGACGAGGTTGGGTCGCCGCGCCGCGATGGCTGCGAGTGCGTCGTCGGCCGATCCTGCCTTGCGGGTGCGATAGCCTTCGTCTTCCAGCAGGCCGGCGACCAGATCCCGGATATCGACCTCGTCGTCCACGACCAGAATGTCAGCGCTCATAGGCGTGTCCCATCTTGCATGTCTTGTTCCGCCTGCCCGGCATTCCTGCGGCTGGCCTCGTCCTTTTTCTCCGGCTCGTCGGCCGGTCCGGCCTCGGGGAGCCAGAGCCTGATGCGGGCTCCCCGCACGCCGTCGGTGGCATCGGGCCTGTCCAGCAGCTCGATGCCGCCACCGTGGTCTTCCAGAATCTTGCCGACGATCGCGAGACCAAGGCCCGTGCCGCCCTCGCGCGTCGTCATATAGGGTTCGAGCAGCTTCTGCCGCTGGTCGGCCGGCAGACCCTTGCCGTTGTCGATGACCTCGATGACGATCCGCCCATCGTCGCGGCGCTCGAAGGTGACGTCGATGCGGCCGGGTCCGCGCTCGTCCATCGGCACGGCCTCGATGGCCTCGGTGGCGTTCTTGATCACATTGGTCAGTGCCTGCGAGATCAAACGACGGTCGAACTGGGCGAGAACGGGTGCGGGCGGCAGGTTTTCCGAAATGGTGAGCTCGGGATTGCCGACGCGCATCAGGAAGACGATCTGGCGCACCGTCTCGACGATATCCTCGCGCGCCAGAGAGGGCTTCGGCATCCGTGCAAAGGAGGAGAACTCGTCGACCATGCGGCGAATGTCCTCGACCTGCCGGACGATCGTCGCCGTGCACTGGTCGAACACGTCCTTGTCCTCGACGATGACACGGCCGAATTTGCGGCGGATGCGCTCGGCCGAAAGCTGGATCGGCGTCAGCGGATTCTTGATTTCATGCGCGATGCGGCGCGCGACATCGGCCCATGCAGCGGTGCGCTGGGCCGAGACGAGGTCGGTGATGTCGTCCAGCGTCACCACGAGCCCTGCTCCGGCGCCCTCACCTTCGCGCGCTGCCCGGACATTGACCATGCGGTCGCGCCCGCCACGCGTGATCGCGATCTGGCCGGAGCTTTGACGCTGGCGCCCGATGAGCGCGTCTGCGACGAAGCTGGCGACCTCTGGTGCCACCTGTGCGATCGGTTGGCCGAGCAGTCGGCCGCCCATGCCGAGCAGGCTCTCGGCGGAACGGTTGATGATGGTGATATGCCCGTCGCCGTCGAGGCTCAGCACACCAGACGACACGCCCGACAGGACCGTTTCGGTGAACCGTCGTCGTCGGTCGATCAGCTCGCTGGCCGTGACGAGCCCGTCATGCTGCCGGCGCAGCTCCGCCGTCATCTTGTTGAAGGTCTCGCCGAGATGCGCCAGATCGCCCTCCGATCGTCGAATCGGAACCTGGACATAATAATTGCCGCTCGAAACCTGATCCGTCGCATGGATCATGCGCCTGATCGGCGCCACCAGCCCGTTGGCGAAGCTCAGCCCAAGCCAGATCGCCGACAGCAGCAGGATCACGGCGATAAGGCCGTACATCGACGCAAACGCGACCTGCACCCCTTTGCGGCGCGCATCGATGGCGAGGTACTCGACCGCCGCACCGCGGGCGACGGTCGGGAACTCGACCGCAAGCGGATCGACCTCCCGCGCGATGTGCAGGAAGCCGTTGTCATAGGCCGGCAATTTGACGAGGGCGCCGAAGATCCTGCCCGTCGCCGGAACGACGCAGATCGGCTCCGGGGCCGCCCGAGCATCATCGAACGCAGCCTGATCAGGTTTCGGCGCGTCGCGCAGCACGTCGATATTGGCCCGTATCAGGGTCTTGTCCGGGCCCTGCATGATCGCTGCGACGGGTACGCCGAGCGCCGTCGCCCGCGCGGTCAGAAAGGTCTCGAACCATTTCCGGTCGACATCATAGGCGGGCTTGGCGCGGCCGAGATCGTCAGCCAGCAAACGGATTTCGCGACCAAGCGATTTGCACTGCGCCGCCGCATAGGCGTCCGCGACCTCGACGGATTTGAAGATCGCATCGCGCATCCGGTCCGAGAACCAGGGTTCCAGCCCGCGCTCGATGGTCACCGTTGCGATCACCGCAACGAGCACGGCGGGCAGCGCCGCGATGATGCTGAACAGGCCGACGATACGCACATGTAGCCCGGCGGCGGCCGCGCCAGCCCGACGGGCCCGTATCAGAACCGCCGCCTCGAAGGCGACGATGACCAGCAGCAGGAGAATCAGGAAGGCATTGAGAACGAAGACGCCGACGACGACCTCATGCACCGGCACGATCGGCGTGACGCCTGAGAGAACCAGGAAGGTGACGAGCGCCGAGACGAGCGCGAAGACGACGACGATGGCGCCGAGCCAGCCAGAAACCCGGCGCGGCTGATCCTCGCCGCGCGGAACGATCCTGACATCACTGACTGACGCTGACACGGTCTACTAACAACTCCGTTGCGGTCGGGTTCCGATCGACCCGAGTCTACGCGCAGCAGTGATGCGCCGCCGCAACGGTGTTGTCAAAATACGACATATGAAAGGCGGAGGACCGCCATGGCTCAACGCGGCGAACGCACCACTTGCATATCGAGTTCGCGGATCTTCTTGCGCAGCGTATTGCGGTTGAGACCGAGGAGTTCGGCGGCACGAATCTGGTTGCCGCGCGTAGCCGCCAGGGCTGCCGCAATCAGAGGCGGCTCGACCTCCCGGAGAATGCGGTGATAGAGGCCAGGCGGCGGGATATTGTCGCCAAACCCGCCAAAATACTGGTTGAGATGCCGCTCGACGGAACCCGACAATGTCTCGGCGCGCTCGTGCGCGGGACTGCCGGAAAAGCTCGAGCTCGAAGAGGCCGGTTGCAGCTCGGCATCGACGATCGGCGCGGTAATCGTCTCCTGTGGATAAAGCGCCGCCAACCTGCGGACGAGATTTTCCAGCTCGCGGACGTTGCCGGGCCAGCGATAGCGCCGCATCACGTCCATCGCTTCCGAATCGATCTGCTTGCGCGGCAGGCCTTCCTTCTCGACCAGCTGGAAGAAGTGCCGCACCAGATCGGGGATGTCCTCGACGCGCTCGCGCAAGGGCGGAAGCCGGATCGGCACGACGTTCAGGCGGAAGAACAGATCCTCGCGGAACAGCCCCTGCGCGATCGAGATGCGCAGGTCCTTGTTGGTCGCGGCGACGATGCGGACATTCGTCTTGATCGGGGTGCGGCCGCCGACGGTGGTGTATTCGCCCTGCTGAAGCACGCGCAGCAGGCGCGTCTGCGCCTCCATCGGCATGTCGCCGATCTCGTCGAGGAAGAGCGTGCCGCCCTCGGCCTGCTCGAACCGGCCTGATGACCGAGTCAGCGCGCCGGTGAAGGCGCCCTTCTCATGGCCGAACAGTTCCGACTCGATCAGGTCCTTCGGGATAGCCGCCATGTTGATCGCGACGAAGGGACCGTTCTTGCGCTTGCCATAGTCGTGCAGTGCGCGCGCCACGAGCTCCTTGCCCGTGCCCGACTCGCCATTGATCATCACGGTCAGGTCGATCGGCATCAGCCGCGCCAGGGCCCGGTAGACATCCTGCATCGCAGGCGACCGACCGATCAGCGGGATATCATCGGGCTCGGCTGCGGCATTGGCGCGACCGCCGTCGCCGCGCGGCCGCGACAAGGCGCGTCCGACGATCGCGACGAGTTCCTTCAGGTCGAAGGGTTTGGGCAGATATTCATAGGCGCCACGCTCCGAGGCCTTGATCGCCGTCATGAAGGTGTTCTGCGCGCTCATCACGATGATCGGCAGTTCAGGCCGGACGCGCTTGATGCGCGGCAACAGGTCGAAGGCGTTGCCATCGGGCATCACCACGTCGGTGATGATGAGATCTCCGAGTCCTTGCGCAGCCCAGGTCCAGAGCGTTGCCGCCTGCCCGGTTGTGCGCACCTCGTAACCGGCCCTCGCAAGGGCCTGGTTGAGAACGGTGCGGATCGCGGCGTCGTCGTCCGCGACGAGAATGTTACCGGTCGGCATGTGTTCTTATGGGCCTTAAGCTGTCTGCCCTGCCCGGAGTTGGTGCAGCGGCAGTAGAATTCTGAACGTCGTGCGGCGGGGGACGGACTCGCATTCGACGATCCCGCCATGATCGCCGATCACCTTGGCGACAAGTGCAAGTCCAAGGCCACTGCCCTGAGCCTTGGTGGTGACGAACGGATCGAACAGGTGCTGAAGCAGGTCAGAGGGCACGCCGGGACCGTTATCGCGCACGCCGATCTCGAGCGGCAGCGCGATCCGGCCAGACGATCCAGCGAGCTGCATGCGGATGCCTGGGCGGTAGGCGGTCGTCAGCGTGACTTCGCCATCGATCGCTTCTGTACCAATGGCTTCCGCCGCGTTCTTCACCAAATTCAGGAGCACCTGGACCAGTTGATCGCGGTTGCCCGCGACCGGCGGTAGCGACGGATCATAGATCTCGTTGAAGCGGATGTGGCGGGCGAAGCCCGACTGAGCCAGCCGCTTCACATGATCGAGCACGTCATGGACGTTGACGGGATCGCGCTCGCTGGGCCGCTCGTCGCCAAACAGCTCGACACGCTCGACAAGCTTCACGATCCGGTCCGTCTCGTCGCAGATCAGCTGCGTCAGCATGCGATCGCTGTCTGGAACCGAGGCTTCGAGCAGTTGCGCGGCGCCGCGAATGCCCGAAAGCGGGTTCTTGATCTCATGAGCCAGCATGGCGCCCAGCGCCGTGATGGACCGCGCTGCACCTCTATGGGTCAGTTGCCTGTCCATTTTTTCAGCAATTGTCCGTTCTTGCAGCATAATCACCACCGCCTCGCCCTGATTGGGCAAAGGCGAGGCAAAAACATCCACAACGCGATCAACGCCGAGGCGGGGTGAGCCGAGATCGAGCCGGTATTCGCTGACGCTGGCTCCGCGCCGCTGCACCTCCTCGACAAGGGCGAGGACCGGCGAGCCGAAAGCGATGATGTCGTCGATACGTTGCCGTTTCAGGACCACGGCGCTGGACTGGAAGAAATCCTCGGCCGCAGTATTGGCGTAGAGGATGCCGTGCTCCTCGCCGACGACGAGCACCGGCATGGGCAGGACGTTGAGCGCCTGCATCTCGATAGGGTCGAGCAGGTAATCGTCCCTGCTCTTCCCGCTCCCGTCAGCGAACGCCATCGTCATACGCGATACCTTCGGTTCAAGCCGCCACGCGACCGCATTCAGGGGAAAACAAAACCGACAACGCTTCGAGCACATTGCCAGGCTCGTCCGATGTCAGAAGCACGCGACGCCGGTCAGGATCGGGCACGCAGCCGCTTGCGACCGCCTCGTCCGCATAGGCGGCAAGGTGCTTGCGGGCGTGGCGCACACCATGCGCCGTCCCCATCAGGCTCAGGAGCCCCTCGTAGTGCTCCCGCGCGATCGAATGCTTTTGCGCGACGCTGAGCTGCGGTTCGGGGCGACCTGCGAGCTCAGCGCCAATCGCGCCGGCGAGCCAGGGGCGCCCCAGCGCGGCGCGTCCGACCATGACGAAATCGGCGCCCGACCCAGCCAGGCAGCTCCTTGCGTCGTCGATATCGTGAATATCGCCATTGGCGACCAGCGGAAAATCACCTTCGGCGCGAACGGCTGCGATCGCAGCCCAATCCGCCGAGCCCTTGTAGAATTGCTGGCGGGTGCGGCCGTGGACGGTGATCATCGAAGCGCCCGACGACACGGCCCGGCGAGCAAGTTCGGGCGCATTGCGCGAAGCATCGTCCCAGCCCAGCCGCATTTTCACGGTCACCGGAATATTCACAGCGGCAACAGTAGCCTCGACGAGACCGATCGCATGGTCGAGATCGCGCATCAGCGCAGAACCGGCCCAGCCTCCCGTCACCTTCTTGGCAGGGCAGCCCATATTGATGT
Organism: Allobosea lathyri; assembly: GCF_900108245.1. Lineage (GTDB taxonomy): Bacteria > Pseudomonadota > Alphaproteobacteria > Rhizobiales > Beijerinckiaceae > Allobosea > Allobosea lathyri. The sequence continues at coordinate 310,644 of NZ_FNUY01000002.1, read as the reverse complement.
CGACGATCGCCGCACCATTGGCTTCAGCCAGCCGCGCCGCTTCGCCGAGCCAGTGCGGATCGCAGCCCGCGAGCTGCACGACGTGAGGCGATACGCCGGCGCCCTCTGCGCGTATCCGCGCCTCCTCGCTGCCCCGAACGAATTCGTCGGACGCGACCATTTCCGAAACGACAAGCCCCGCGCCATGGCGGGCAGCCAGACGGCGCATGACGATATCCGTCACGCCCGACATGGGAGCCAGGAAAGCGCGCGACGCCAAGGCGATCCCGAACAGGGTCGGTGCGTCAGAGCCCGAATTTGAGGCAATCTGCATTATGCATATTTATTGGACATTGCTGCGGCAGCGCAAGGGCCTTCAATCCGATATTGCGGTGCATCATCGCCGCACCCCCTGCCGCACCCGCGCGGAATTGTTTATCCCTGCTACCGCCACGATCAACAGCCGCCCGCAGGACGAGTCCCCGTGCCGATCCAAAGACATGAAACCGACATCCCGGTGGCGGCCCTGCTGGTCGCGGCGGGGCGCGGATTGCGGGCCGGCGGCGATGCGCCCAAGCAATATCGCCTCGTCGATGGCCGCTCGGTTCTTGCTCATGCGCTGATGCCCTTTTTGGCGGAGCCTGCGATCGCGCAGGTCTCGGTCGTGATCGGGGACGGCGATGAGGCACGTTATGCCGATGCAATAGCCGGTCTGGATACCCGTCGCCTGGCAACTCCGACCCAAGGTGGGTCGACCCGGCAGGACTCGGTCCGCCGTGGCCTGCTGGCTCTGGCAGCGTCGGGCTTCGATGGGATCGTCCTGGTTCATGACGCCGCCCGGCCCTTTGTCTCGCCCGCGCAGATCGAAGCTGCGATAGCCGCACTCGGCACGACCGAGATCGCAGCGATCCCCGCGCTGCCCGTCACCGACACGATCAAGCGCACGGACGCCCATGGTCACATCGCCGAGACACCGCCGCGCGACCGGCTCGTCAGCGTCCAGACGCCACAGGCCTTTCGCTTTCGCCCGTTGCTGGCAGCGCACGAGGCTGCTGTGGGCGCAAGGATGACAACCTTCACCGATGATGCAGCGCTGATGGAATGGGCGGGGCACCCCGTCGCAACTTTCCCGGGGGATCCCACCAACGTGAAACTGACCCATGCCGATGATTTTCTCCGCGCCGGGACACGATCGGCAGCGAGCCTCGTCACCCGCGTCGGCACCGGCTACGACGTCCATGCCTTCTGCGAGGGGGACCATGTCTGGCTCGGCGGCATCCGCATCTCCCATGATCGCGGCGTGCTGGCGCATTCGGACGGCGATGTTGCCCTGCACGCCCTGACCGACGCCTTGCTCGGCGCCTTGGCTGAAGGCGATATCGGCACGCATTTTCCGCCCAGCGATCCGCAATGGCGCGGCGCGGCCTCAGCCCGATTTCTCGATTTCGCCGCCGACCGCGTCCGCCTGCGTGGCGGTCGCATCGACCATCTCGACATCACCATCGTCTGCGAGGCCCCGAAGGTGGGTCCGCACCGCGATGCGATCACGGCCGAAATAGCGGCGATTACCGGGGTCCGGGAGGATCAGGTCGCGATCAAGGCGACAACGTCCGAGCGGATGGGCTTCACAGGACGCCGCGAGGGACTTGCGGCCCTGGCGACCGCAACGATCCGCCTGCCGGAACAGGAGTAGCGATCATGTTCGATGCCGCGATCACCGATCTGGCCGTTGAAGTCCTCGACCTTTGTCGTGCACGGGGACTGACAGTCGCCACCATCGAATCCTGCACAGGCGGCCTCGTGGCAGGCGCGCTCACGGCCATCCCCGGCTCGTCCGATGTCGTGATCGGTGGCCTGGTGACCTATTCCAACGCCGCCAAGACGGCGCTTGCAGGTGTATCGGCCGATCTCATCAGCCAGCATGGCGCGGTCAGCGAACCGGTCGCGCGGGCCATGGCGCAAGGCGGCGCGCTACGGTTGGCGACGCGCCTGGCCGTCGCGATCACAGGCGTGGCAGGCCCGGGCGGTGGCAGTGCGGAAAAGCCTGTCGGTCTGGTTCATTTCGCCTGCGCGGGTGGCCCGGCAGGCCTCGCTCATCGCGAAGAACGCTTCGGCTCACTATCGCGCGACGAGATCCGCCGCCTCTCCGTCCTGATCGCGCTGGAGATGCTGCGCGAAGCGGCTCGCGCTTGCGCCAGATCGCGCTGACGATATCGGCATAGTCGTCGCGCCAGGCACGGGCTCTGCCGGGGCCGTCCTGCTTGATCCAAGCAGAGACACTGCTGGAAGCAGCTTAGAGCATGCTGCGTTTCTGTGGAAACGCGGGTCATCCCGGGCGCAGCGTAGCGGAGACCCGGGATCCATGCCTGAACATCAATCGCAAGCGCTCCGGAATGGATCCCGGGTCAAGCCCGGGACGACCCAGTGTTTCCGAGTGAAATCAGAACGCTCTAAGTCTCGGTCACCAGGGCAGAAGGCGCCCCGCGCCCATAGACCACATCCGCCCGGCGCTCGAAGGCTTCGGCGAATTTGCGGAAAGCCTTGTCGAACATCGCACCCATCAGCAGCCCAAGCATCCGGCTGGCGAATTCGTAGGAGATGAAGAACCCGACCTCGCAGCCGCGTTCGCCGGGGCGGAAGGTCCAACGGTTCTCCAGATAGCGGAACGGTCCGTCGACATATTCGACGAGGATCTTGAGGTTGTCGGGATCGAGCGTGACGCGGCTGGTGAAGGTTTCCCGGATCGCCTTGTAGCCAACGCTCATATCCGCGAGGAGAACTTCGCCTCCCCCTTCGCGCGGCGTCCGCCGGCGCACGGTCAGCCCCTCGCAAAGCGGCAGGAACTGGGGGTATTTCTCGACATCGGCGACAAGCGCAAACATCTGCTCGGGCGAGTGTTTCACCCGGCGGGTGTTGTTGAACATCGGCATGACCGGCTTGGCGTCCTCAGCCGATCTTGGCGGCCCGCGCCGCACGCAGCCGGGCAAAATCTTCGCCCGCGTGATGCGAGGAGCGCGTCAGCGGCGTCGACGACACCATCAGGAAGCCCTTCACATAGGCGATGGCCTCGAAGCTCTTGAACTCGTCGGGCGTGACGAAGCGGATCACGGCGTGGTGCTTGCGGGAGGGCGCGAGATACTGGCCGATCGTCATGAAATCCACATCGGCAGAACGGAGATCATCCATCAGCTGCAGAATTTCGTTCCGCTCCTCGCCGAGCCCGACCATGATGCCGGACTTCGTGAAGATGGTCGGGTCGAGTTCCTTCACCCGCTGCAGCAAGCGCAGCGAATGGAAATAGCGGGCTCCCGGCCGGACCTTGAGATATTTGCCCGGCACGGTTTCCATGTTGTGGTTGAAAACGTCGGGCTTGGCCGCAACCACGACCTCGAGCGCGCCGGGCTTGCGCAGGAAATCGGGCGTCAAAATCTCGATGGTCGTGCCTGGTGACGCCTTGCGGATCGCCCTGATGACTTTCGCAAAATGCTCGGCGCCGCCATCCTTGAGATCGTCACGATCAACCGAGGTGATCACGACATGCTCCAGCCCGAGCTTGGCGACGGCCTGCGCGACCTTCGCCGGCTCCAGCGCATCGAGCGGCTGCGGCACGCCGGTCTTGACGTTGCAGAAGGCGCAGGCCCGCGTGCAGGTGTCCCCCATGATCATGAAGGTGGCGTGCTTCTTCTCCCAGCACTCGCCGATATTCGGGCAGCCGGCCTCCTCGCAGACCGTGACGAGCTTGTTCTCTTTCACGATTTTCTGCGTCTCGGCCCATTTGGCCGAGCCCGGCGCCTTGACCCTGATCCAGTCCGGCTTGCGCAGGATCGGATTCTCCGGCCGCTTCTGCTTTTCGGGATGGCGCAATTCGACAGCCGGCGATGCGGCCTCCGATTTCGGATTGCCGACATTGGGTCGTGGATCGCGGTTCAGCAGGTCAAGAACGAGCGCCATACTCAAAACTTCCATGCGTGGCGGGCTTAAGGCTGATGCCTGCGCCTGCCCTCTAGCTAATCCGCCTTGAGGCGGACGACAACAGGAGCCGATGCCGCGTCAGGCGGCGGGCTTGCGGGCGGCGTTCCAGATCACGATGACAACGACCGCGCCCGCCACGGCTGCGACGAGGGTGCGGAAGAAGCCGAAGATCGGGATCTCCAGCAAATCCGCCAGCCGGCTGCCGAGAAAGGAGCCGGCCACGCCAACCAGCATGTTCGTCAGGATGCCATGATCCGACGAGGTGATGCGCTCCGCGATCCAGCCTGCCAGGAGTCCGATCAGGATGGTGGCAAAGAAACCGTAGCCCGGCTGCGCAGACATGGCAGCGTTGATTGAGTCCATCGTCCTCGACCTCTCAGCTCAGTATCGAACGGCGCAAAAAATGAATCATTCTGCGATGAATGCGTTCATGCAATGAAACGCGCCAGCAATACGACGAGGATGGCGCCGATCACGGCCATCGCCGCTTCGTCGAGGAAACCATGGCCTGTACGCACGCGCCAGCCGGTCAGGCGCACCAGCCCCTGCCCGACCAGCATGCCGAGCACGCCGACGACCGCATGGCGGATCAAGCCGCCACCGCCGACGATCAGGCTGGCGATGAAGCCGGTCACCGTGCCCAGCGCAACCGTTGGCGCCAGCACGCGCCAGTCCAGCGGGAGGCCCCGGCCGGGCGGCAGGATTTCCACCTTTTCGTCCGGGATGATCCTGTCCGGGCCCCGGGCCTTGCGCGTGCGTGTCGTCATCATCGCGATATGCTCCCGCATCGCGCCGATTTCCAGCCCGAACGGATTTTCAAATCCAACGATCGCGTCAGGCAATCAGCCGCGCCAGCAGGACGACCACGATCGCTCCGATCGTCGCGGTAACGATCTGCGAGACCAGTGGGTTGGAGATTCCAAGATTCACGCCGAGCGCCGACAGCAGGAAGCTGCCGACGAAGGCCCCGATCAAGCCGGTGATGATGTAGCGGATCAATCCGCCGCCACCGACGACGACGCTGGCAAGCCAGCCCGCGACAAGGCCGATGACGATGGCGACGATGATAGAACGCGTGTCCATGGGCAGTTCTCCAGCCGAAGTCAGATCATCCCGATACGAAGCTGACGCGTGCATGAATGCACGCGTTCTATCCACCAGTTCAGGCGTTCAGCACCTTGCCATAAGCGTCCAGCACGCTTTCCTTCATCGTCTCCGACAGGGTCGGATGCGGGAAGATGGTGTGCATCAACTCTTCCTCGGTCGTCTCGAGGTTCATCGCGACGACGAAACCCTGGATCAGCTCGGTCACTTCCGCGCCGACCATGTGAGCACCGAGCAGTTTGCCGGTCTTGGCATCGAAGATCGTCTTGACCAGACCGCTATCCTCGCCCAGCGCCACGGCCTTGCCGTTGGCGACGAAGGGGAAGCGCCCGACCTTGAGCTCATGCCCGGCGGCTTTCGCCTTGGCCTCGGTCAGGCCGACACTGGCGATCTGCGGGTTGCAATAGGTGCAGCCCGGGATCATCAGCTTGTCCATCGGATGCGGGTGAAGCCCCTTGATCGCCTCGACGCAGATGACGGCCTCATGCTCGGCCTTGTGGGCCAGCATCGGCGGTCCCGCGACGTCGCCGATCGCATAGACGCCCTTCACATTGGTCGCGCCGAAATCATCGATGACGATGCAGCCGCGATCGGTCTTCACGCCCAGCGCCTCGAGGCCGAGATTCTCGATATTGCCGACGACGCCAACGGCCGAGATCAATCGATCGGCAGTGATCGTCTGCTTGCCGCCCTTCTCGTCCTCGATATGGGCGGTGACGCTGTCAGCACCCTTCTCGACCTTGGTGACCTTGGCGCCGGTCAGGATCTTCATGCCCTGCTTCTCGAAGGCTTTGCGCGCGAAGGCGCCGATTTCGGCATCCTCCACCGGCACGACCTGCGGCAGCAGCTCGACGACGGTGACCTCGACGCCCATCGTCCGGTAGAACGAGGCGAATTCGATGCCGATCGCCCCCGAGCCCATGACGAGCAGCGATTTCGGCATTTTCGCCGGAACCATTGACTCAAAATAAGTCCAGATCAGCTTGCCGTCCGGCTCGATTCCGGGCAGCGCGCGGGGCCGCGCGCCGGTCGCGACGATGATGTGATCGGCGGTATAGGTGCCCTCGCCCTTGGCGTTCTTGGGCGGCGGCACCTGCGGCTGCATGGCCGGCTTCTTGGTCGGCGCGACGACGATCGTGCCCGGCTTGGTCAGCTTGGCCTCGCCCCAGATCACGTCGACTTTGTTCTTCTTCATCAGGAACTGGACGCCGTTATTCATCCGCGCCGCGATCCCCCGCGAACGCGCCACCACGGCCGCAAGATCGGCGGTGAAGGTGCCTTCCAGCTTCAGCCCGTAATCCTTGGCGTGCTGGCCGTAATGCAGGATTTCAGCAGAGCGCAGCAGCGCCTTGGTCGGAATGCAGCCCCAGTTCGAGCAGATGCCGGCAAGGTGCTCGCGCTCGACGATCGCGGTCTTGAAGCCGAGCTGCGCCGCACGGATGGCGGCGACATAGCCGCCCGGGCCGGAGCCGATGATGATGATGTCGTAATCGGACATGATGCGTCTCCCTCGGCCGTCAGACCAGCATCGCCATCGGCTTCTCGATGAAGCCCTTGAACGCCTGCATCAATTCGGCGCCGAGCGCGCCATCGACGGCGCGGTGGTCGGTCGAGAGCGTCACCGACATCACGGTCGCGACCGCGAGCTGCCCGCCCTTGACGATGGCCCGCTGCTCGCCGGCACCGACCGCAAGGATCGTCGCGTGCGGCGGGTTGACGATTGCAGCGAAGTCCTTGACGCCGAACATGCCGAGATTGGAAACCGCAGTCGTGCCGCCCTGATACTCCTCGGGCTTCAGCTTGCGGTTCTTGGCGCGGGCCGCGAGGTCCTTCATCTCGTTGGAGATCTGGCTCAGCGTCTTGTGGCAGGCGTCCCGGATCACGGGCGTGATCAGGCCGCCGGGGATCGAGACCGCGACGCCGACATCGGCGTGCTTGTGCTTCAGCATGGTGTTCTCGGTCCAGCTGACATTGGCCTCGGGCACGGCCTGCAGCGAGAGCGCCAGCGCCTTGATCACGAGGTCGTTGACCGAGAGCTTGTAGGCCGGCTTGCCGTCCTTTTCGGGCGCGGCGGCGTTCAGTTCGGCGCGAAGCTTCAGCAGGGCGTCGAGCTCGCAATCCACCGTCAGATAGAAATGCGGGATCGTCTGCTTGGACTCCGTCAGACGGCGCGCGATCGTCTTGCGCATGCCGTCATGGGCAACCTCCTCATAGGAGCCAGGCGCGAACAGCTTCTTGATCGCCTCGTCGGATTGCCCGGCGGCAAGCGGCGCAGACGCCGGCTTGACGGGAGCGGACGCCGGCGTTGCGGCAGGCGCAGCCTTCGCGGCACCGCCCGACTTCGCGGCTTCGACATCGCGCTCGACGATGCGGCCATGCGGGCCGGAGCCCTGCACCCTGGTGAGATCGAGGCCGGCATCCTTGGCGAGCCGCCGCGCCAATGGCGAGGCGAAGGGCCGATCGCCCGTCGGTGCCGGCTTGCCGCCGGTGTTGAGACCGGCCTCGGCCGTCATGGCGGGCTGGGAGATTTCGGCGGGCTTTGCTGCTGGCGCCGTTTCAACCTTGGGCGCATCAGCCTTGGGCGCATCCCCCTTGGCCGGAGCGGAGATGGATTTGGCATCCTCGCCTTCGGCCGCGATCACGCCGATGATTTCGTTGACGGCGACGTCGGCGGTACCTTCGGCGATCACGATCTTGGCGAGAATGCCCTCATCGACCGCCTCGACCTCCATGGTCGCCTTGTCGGTCTCGATCTCGGCGATGATGTCGCCCGATTTGATCGTATCGCCTTCCTTCTTGAGCCATTTGGCGAGGTTGCCCTTCTCCATGGTGGGGGAGAGCGCGGGCATCAGGATGTTGGTCGGCATCGGTCAGCCCCTTTTCAGCGATAGCAGACGGCTTTGGCCGCCGCGACGACCTCGCCGATATTGGGCAGCGCAAGCTTCTCGAGATTCGCGGCATAGGGCATCGGCACGTCCTTGCCGGTGACGCGGGCGACGGGCGCGTCGAGATAATCGAACGCCGCCTCCATGATCTTCATGCCGATCTCGGCGGTCACGCCGGACTGCGGAAAACCTTCCTCGACCGCGACGCAGCGATTGGTCTTCTGCACCGAGGCGATGACGGTCTCGATGTCCATCGGCCGGATCGTCCTGAGGTCGATGACCTCGGCCTCGATGCCGTCCTTGGCGAGTGCTTCGGCGGCGCCCAGCGCATAGGTCATGCCGATGCCGAAGGAGACGATGGTGACGTCCGTGCCGGGACGCACGACCTTCGCCTTGCCGATCGGGACCAGGAAATCATCGCCCTTCGGCACTTCGAAGGAGCGACCGTAGAGGATCTCGTTTTCCAGGAAGATGATCGGGTTCGGATCGCGGATCGCGCTCTTGAGCAGGCCCTTGGCGTCCGCGGCACTGTAGGGCACGACCACTTTCAGGCCCGGCACGTTGGAGTACCAGGCGGAGTAGTCGTGGCTGTGCTGCGCGCCAACGCGGGAGGCCGCGCCGTTGGGCCCGCGGAACACGATCGGGCAGCCCATCTGGCCACCTGACATGTAAAGCGTCTTGGCGGCGGAGTTGATGATCTGGTCGATCGCCTGCATGGCGAAGTTGAAGGTCATGAACTCGACGATGGGGCGCAGGCCCGTGAGTGCAGCGCCGACGCCGATGCCGGCGAAACCGTGCTCGGTGATCGGCGTATCGATGACGCGCTTTGCGCCGAACTCCTGCAGCAGCCCCTGAGTGACCTTGTAGGCACCCTGATATTCCGCGACCTCTTCACCCATCACGAAGACATCGCCGTCGCGGCGCATCTCCTCGGCCATGGCGTCGCGCAAAGCTTCGCGCACGGTCATGCTGGTGACTTCGGCGCCGGCGGGGAATTCCGACGAAGCGTCATAGGATTTGGCCTGGGCAGGGACGGTCGGCGCAGCCGCCGCCGCAGGTGCCTCGGCCGGGGCGGCCTCCGCCTTGGCCGCGGGCGCGGGCTTCTCGGCCGCCGCTGCCGGCTTGCTTGCGGCGTTCACATCCTCGCCCTCGGCCGTGATCACGCCGATCGGGGTGTTGACCGCGACGTTGTCGGTGCCATCGGCCACCAGGATCTTGGCCAGGATGCCTTCATCGACGGCCTCGACCTCCATGGTCGCCTTGTCGGTCTCGATCTCGGCGATGATGTCGCCGGCCTTGACCTTGTCGCCTTCGGCTTTGAGCCATTTGGCGAGCTTGCCCTGCTCCATGGTCGGGGAAAGGGCAGGCATGAGAATGTCGATCGGCATGAACGCACCCGGATTTCTGCAAAAGACGCGGGGATTGGGAACGGCCGGAGGGCCTGCGAAAGGAAGCGCGGCGCTCAGGCGCGCGCCGTCTCCAGCGTGATATCGGTCCAGAGTTCCGACACGTCGGGCTCGGGATCATGGGTCGCGAATTCGGCGGCGTCATTGACGATCTCGCGCACCTTGGCGTCGATCGCCTTGAGCTCGTCCTCGCCGATCTTGAAGTCGCGGGTGAGACGCCCCCTCACCTGCTCGATCGGATCGTGCTCCTCGCGCATGCGCTGGACCTCGTCCTTCGAACGGTACTTCGCCGGGTCGGACATCGAGTGGCCGCGATAGCGATAGGTCTGCATCTCCAGGATGTAGGGCCCCTTGCCGCTGCGGGCATGTTCGATCGCGCGCTCGGCGGCGGCGCGTACGGCGCGCACATCCATACCGTCGACCTGCTCGCCGGGAATGCCGAAGGAGATGCCGCGCCGCGAGAAGTCGGTCTGGGCCGAAGCGCGGTTGACCGAGGTGCCCATGGCGTACCGGTTGTTCTCGATCACGAAGACGACCGGCAGCTTCCAGAGCTGGGCCATGTTGAAGCTCTCATAGACCTGGCCCTGATTGGCGGCGCCGTCGCCGAAATAGGCCATCGAGACGCGGCCGTCCTCGCGATACCAGTTGGCGAAACCAAGGCCGGTGCCCAGCGAGACCTGCGCGCCGACGATGCCGTGGCCGCCATAGAAATTCTTCTCGCGGGAGAACATGTGCATGGAGCCGCCCTTGCCGCGGGAATAACCGCCCTGCCGGCCGGTGAGCTCCGCCATCACGCCGCGCGATTCCATCCCGCAGGCCAGCATGTGGCCGTGGTCGCGATAGCCGGTAATGACCTGATCGCCATCCTTGGAGGCCATCTGCATGCCAATGACGACGGCCTCCTGGCCGATATAGAGATGGCAGAAACCGCCGATCAGGCCCATGCCATACATCTGGCCGGCCTTCTCCTCGAAACGGCGGATCAGCAGCATCTCGCGATAGGCGTGGAGATCTTCGTCCTTGCTGAAGACCGGAGTGTTGCTGAGCGCGGGCGCTCCCTTTTCGCTTCCGGTCTTCGTCGAGCGCGCCTTCGCCGACTTGACGGCTGTTTTGGGTGGCGTGGGAGCTTTAGTCTTGCGCGCAGCAACGGCCATAGGCTGTCCTCCAAGGTCATTCGACCTTTGTTGTAGAGGATCGCAAAACCCTTGGCGAGGCGGCTATCTCGCATTGCAGCATAGATTAAGCCGTTGATTATTATAGCACTTTAAGAAATAACTCGAATTCAGTTAATCGATACGCCTGCGACTAATCCGTTACCCGGCGAACGGATCATCGCCCCATCAGAATGACGTCGTTGCGGTGGACGCGGCCCAGCGTGTCGCGCGCATGCTCTTCCAGCAGATCCCGATCGACAGCCTCATCGCGGATCAGAGAAAGGCGCTGCTCCCAGCCTTTGCGCTCGGTCATCAGCACCGCGAGCTCGCTTTCCATCTCGCGCAGGGATTCCCGCACGGTGCCGCGCGCCTCAAGGCCGCGCGCGCCGTGCTGCGCGTGGAAAAGGAAATAGGACACCGCTGCGCCCGACACGAGGTAGAGCGCAAGCGTCACGAGAATCGATCTAACACCGCGGCGAATAACCATGAGCCGACGCTAGGACGGCTTGGTTTCCACCCGGTTAATGAACTCGCCCCGAAACAGCCCGTACGAGCGTCCTCCCGTCTGAACTCAGAACGAAGATGCCGGAACGAGTTGACCGCCGCGCATCGTCTCCGTATGTGAGCGCACCAGTGAGGGCGGGTAGCTCAGTGGTAGAGCACGTGACTTTTAATCATGTGGTCGAGGGTTCGATCCCCTCCCCGCTCACCACGGCAAGGCCTTGAACTGATTTGGCTTTGACGAAGCATCGTACGAGGCTTCAAGAGGGACATGTGCCAGGCCGCTATGCCGCGCCGGCCAGCGCCTCTCCTTCGCAGTACTCCTCATCACGGAATCAATTTCCTGCAGGCGCCCGCGTTTCACGCGCAATCTTGGTCAGAAGCACCTCACAGGCCGGCTACGGCCCACCCCGATCCGGAGCACGAGCCTCGCATCTGGTGTAGAATTACCCGACATCAACCGAGGCGGCGCGTGACCGGGCCTGATTTCAGGCGGGGGCTAAATCTTTCATGCGCGCCAGGACTTTCATACGGAGGAACGGAGTACGCTCCCCCCACGCCGAGCGCAGGCCAGCCGGGGTCGGCATAGGCATTCAGCTCCCAGCAACGCAGCTGCATGCGCTCAGCCTCGCTGGTTGCGTCGGAGCAGCGCGACACCTGCGAACGCTGCCAGAAGGACTGAGCGGGCGACATCGCGCCAGCCAGCGACAGGGCGCCTATCGCCAGGGCAAGGATGTGCCCCTTCACAATCATGCTTCCCACTGAAGTGCCTCCACGCCAGCGAACGATGTCATCGGACGCTCGAAACACAATGAAATATCGATGCTTGCGGAAGCTTTAAGCGCCTGCGCGGCCAAGGACGGGAACCGACCGGCGATCCAGGGGTAATCTAGCCAGGGTTGGCATCGGAGGCTGGCATCTGCTGGATATTGCCGGATCGGGAGAGTGTGATGCGGACGAAGATGGAACACGGCGCGCAAGCCGGCGACGCCGACAAGCCCCGCTTCAAGATCGATACGATCGATGAATACGAACTTGCGACGCGGCGCATAGCCGCCCTCGAGAGCGCGACACGGGGCGAGGCCGAGGAGCAGGAACTCGACGCGCTGCTCGAAGCCGTGAAACTATGGGATGCCAAGCACGACGATGCGACTGGCTGGAAGGATTGACCGTGAAAAGCCCGATCATGATCCATACCGAAGAAGACTACGAACGCGCGCAGCTGCGCATTCAGGAACTCAACGCAGGCCCGGAAGGCGCCGACAAGGAGACCGAACTTCAGGCTCTTGCCGAAGCGATGCTGGCCTTCGAACTCAGGCGCGATGAAGCGGAAGAATAGCAGTCCAATCGAGTGCCCTCGCCATATGCAGCCACAGCAACGATGCGTGATGGAGTCGTCCGTCACGCATCGTTGCTGGCATTGAGCTCGTCCGGCTTCAGACCTTCGTCAGGCTCGGCCGATCGCTGCATCTGTGCCGCTGCCCAGCGAGCGACGATTTCGATAATGACCTGCTCGCGCGTTTGCCCGGAATGCGAAGTCGAGACATGACGGTCGAGCGCGGCAATCTCGGCATTGCCAAGATGAACGGTGATAGCGGTTTCCGGCATCGCGCTCGCTCCTGAACCGCAATTTGCCGGGAACACTCCCGACGCGATTGCGTTTCTCGTTAGCGGCAGTCGATCACGACATCGGCTTGCGAGCAAGCTCGGCGGCATCCGCCGCTGGCGGTCAGCTATCTGTTGATTTGGATAGCGCTTACATGACCCGTTGCTTCGTTCCATGGCGATTGATTGATCTGAAATTGAACATAATCGCCGCTGTCTGGTTGTCTTGTTATGCCGCTGCAACGCGGATACTTTCAGGAGGACAAAATGTTTAAACGTCATGTTGCATTGGCCTCGATTGGCTTCGCGATGCTCGCCACCACGGCAATTGCGCAGACGAGCGCGCCCTCGCCGGCGTCGCCGAGCGCACCGGCTGCAACACCTGCTCCGGCACCGGAAAAGCCAAAGGTTCCGGACAATAACCTGGCCGGTCAGGGCAAGTGGCGCGCCACGAAGTTGATCGGTGTCGATATCTACGGCCCGGACAGCAAGAAGGTCGGTGATGTCACCGAGGTGCTGTTCGACAAGACCGGCAAGATCGAAATGGTGACGGTCGGCGTTGGCGGGTTCCTCGGAATCGGCTCCAAGGACGTCGCCATTCCTTTCGAGCAGGTGAGTTGGAGTGACGAGCCGATCGTCGTCGCCGCACCCGCCCCGGCGCCCTCGGGCACGGGCAGCGCCGGAACGTCGGGCGGCGTAGCGTCGGCCCCGCCTGCCGCATCGGCGCCAAAGGCGCCCGCGATGTACCCCGATCATGGCAAGATCACCATGACGAAGGAGCAGCTGACCAGTGCACCGGCCGTCACCTATTCCGGCAGCTGAAGCACTCGTAGTTAAGCTGGGTTGCGTAGCTTGGTTGCATTGAGTACCGGCCCGCCCTCGTTGGGGCGGGCCGTTTTCTTGAGCCTGCCGTGATGGGCTCAACTCAGGTCGGAAGCATCCCCCGCCGTCAGCGACCTCATTACCGGCAGGATCGCTTCCGGCAGATCGTCGGCGATCAGGCCCGGCCCGAGCGCGTCGCCCGCCCTGCCATGCAGCCATACCGCGGCGCACGCGGCCTCAAAGGCCGGCATGCCCTGCGCCAGCAGCCCGGCGATCAACCCGCCCAGCACATCGCCCGCCCCTGCCGTCGCCAGGGCAGCAGAGCCGGTCGTGTTGATCGCAGCCGTTCCATCGGGGTGCGCGATCACCGTATCAGGCCCCTTGAGCACAATGATGCACCCCGAGAAGGCGGCCGCCCGGCGAGCCCGCTCGAGCTTGGAGGGCGCATCGCGAATGGCGGCCTGCCCGCCGAACAGCCGTGCGAACTCCCCTTCATGCGGAGTCAGCACGCAGGGCGCGCCCCGCCTTTCGCAAAGGCGGAGGATGCTCGCTGGCCTTACCGCTAGCAATGTCAGCGCATCCGCATCGAACACTGCAGGGATATGCGCGCGGAGAATCGTCATCACGAGATCCCGCGCGCCGGCATCGAGCCCAAGGGCCGGACCAGCCAGAACCGCCGACAGGCGTTGGTCGGCGAGCAGAGCGGACAGCGCCGGGGCGTCGGAAATCGGCCTCTGCATCACGGCGTCGGGACCACGCGCGGCGTGGGCGGCCAGCGCCTCCGGGTGACAGGCGATCGTCACGAGGCCCGCACCAACCCTGAGTGCGGCGCGGGCGCCCAGCCTTGGCGCGCCAACGCCGGAAAGCCCGCCGGCCACGACCAGGGCCGATCCGCGTTGGTACTTGTGAGTATCGACTCCGTGGACCGGCCAACGATCGCGCCAGAGCGCCGGATGGTTGCGGAACGCCTTGGGCTGGTGCCCGCCGCCGAAGGCCATTTCGGCGGTGATCCCGATATCCGCGAGGGTGACCACACCGCAAAGCGAGCGGCCGGGCTGAAGCAGATGGCCGGGCTTCAGGCGGAAGAACGTCACGGTCTCCGCCGCTCTCACGACAGGTCCGGCAGCGACACCGGTATCCCCCGACAGCCCGCTGGGTACATCGACGGCGATGACCGGGCGGTCCGACGCATTGACGGCAGCAACGATCCCAGCGACATCGCCGGCGAGTGGCCGGCTCAGACCGGCCCCGAACAGCGCATCGACGATCAGGTCGAACGCAGCCGGCTCGACGGCGTCCAGTGTCTCGACCGCCCCTGGCCAGAGCCGGGCCATCTGAGCCGCATCGCCTTTCAGGGCGGATCGCGCTCCCGCCAGTGCGACGTTGATGCGCAAGCCCCGCTCGCTCAGAATTCTCGCAGCGACAAAGCCATCTCCGCCATTATTGCCCGGCCCGCATAATACGAGAACGCTGGCGCCAGGCCGAACCCTTCGGGTGACCGCATCGGCCACAGCACGCCCCGCCCGTTCCATCAGGGTCAGGCCCGACACCCCCGCCGCGATCGCGGCCTTGTCGGCCGCCGCCATCTCGTCGACGGTGAGCAGCGCCACCGTCATTTTGCCCATGCTGTCCATCGGATCATCATCGGAGAGCCTGCAATATCGGGCAAGCGGAATGGCTTTGAAGGCAAATGCATATGAATTGATCATTTGCTGCTTTTATGTGCTGTTTATTGCCTCATCATCGGGCGAACCGAACCTTCCTGACGCATGGCGGGGCGCATGCGCCGATGCTATGAGCAGAATTGCGGGTGATTTTCCGTTCGTTGTCGTGCAGCCCGCCGGGCGATCGACGGCAGGCGGGAAGGCATCCGGGACCCGGCGATCACCGGGTTCAGTTGAGGCGCAAGGGAGGCCGGTCGGCGCATGAAGAAGATCGAAGCCATCATCAAGCCGTTCAAGCTGGACGAGGTGAAGGAGGCGCTTCAGGAGGTGGGCCTGCAGGGCATCACGGTTCTGGAAGCCAAGGGCTTCGGCCGCCAGAAGGGCCATACCGAGCTTTATCGCGGCGCCGAATACGTCGTCGACTTCCTGCCCAAGGTGAAGATCGAGATCGTGCTTGCCGACGACATGGTGGAGCGCGCCATCGAAGCCATCATGAAGGCAGCCCAGACCGGGCGGATCGGGGATGGCAAGATTTTTGTATCGACGGTGGAGGGGGCGATCCGCATCCGCACCGGAGAGACCGGCGCGGACGCGATCTGAGGGCGTCATCCCAACCCGAGAGTTCAGCGTCCCGGTGGTTGAAAGCACCGCGGATCACGTGCGTTTGAGAAACTGTTTTACAAGAGGAATGCTGAGATGAAGAGCGCCAAGGATGTCCTCAAGGCGATCAAGGACAACGACGTCAAGTATGTCGACTTCCGCTTCACCGACCCGCGCGGCAAGTGGCAGCATGTGACGTTCGACATCACGATGATCGATGAGGACATCTTCGCCGAGGGCACGATGTTCGACGGCTCCTCGATCGCCGGTTGGAAGGCCATCAACGAATCCGACATGCTGCTGATGCCGGACCCGACGACCGCCGTCATGGATCCGTTCTTCTCGGCCGCGACCATGGTCATCACCTGCGACGTGCTCGAGCCCGCCACCGGCGAGCCCTACAACCGCGACCCGCGCGGCATCGCCAAGAAGGCTGAGGCCTATCTCAAGTCGACCGGCGTCGGCGACACCTGCTATGTCGGCCCCGAGGCCGAATTCTTCGTCTTCGACGACGTCAAGATCGCCGCCGACCCGTACAACACGGGCTTCAAGCTCGACAATGTCGAGCTGCCGACCAACGGCATGACCGATTATGAGGGCGGCAATCTCGGCCACCGCATCGCCACCAAGGGCGGTTACTTCCCCGTCCCGCCGCAGGATTCGGCGCAGGACATGCGCGGCGAGATGCTGGCTGCCATGGCTGCCATGGGCGCCAAGGTCGAGAAGCACCACCACGAGGTCGCCTCGGCCCAGCACGAACTCGGCCTGAAGTTCGACACCCTGACCCACATGGCCGACACCATGCAGGTCTACAAATACGCGATCCACAACGTCGCGCAGAGCTACGGCAAGACCGCGACGTTCATGCCGAAGCCGATCTATGGCGATAACGGCTCGGGCATGCACGTCCACCAGTCGATCTGGAAGAACGGCAAGCCGATCATGGCCGGCAACAAATACGCCGACCTGTCGCAGGAGTGCCTCTGGTACATTGGCGGCATCATCAAGCACGCCAAGTCGCTGAACGCCTTCACCAACCCGTCGACGAACTCCTACAAGCGCCTCGTCCCCGGCTATGAAGCCCCGGTGCTGCTCGCCTATTCGGCGCGCAACCGCTCGGCCTCCTGCCGTATTCCGTGGACGACCTCGCCCAAGGCCAAGCGCGTCGAAGTCCGCTTCCCCGATCCGATGGCGAACCCCTATCTCGCCTTCGCAGCGCTGCTGATGGCCGGCCTCGACGGCATCATCAACAAGATCGATCCGGGCCCGGCCATGGACAAGGATCTCTACGACCTGCCGCCGCGCGAACTGAAGAAGATCCCGACCGTCTGCGGTTCGCTGCGCGAAGCACTTGAGAACCTCAAGAAGGACAACGCCTATCTCAAGGCTGGCGGCGTCTTCAACGACGACTTCATCGAGAGCTATATCGAGCTCAAGATGCAGGATGTGATGCGTTATGAAATGACGCCGCACCCCGTCGAATTCGCGATGTACTACTCCTACTGAGCCGACCGGCTCGGAAGGACTTTGTTTCCTCCCGATCGCGAAAGTTCGCGATCCACCTGACAAACCGGGGCAGCGATGCCCCGGTTTTTTTGTCTCCGCCGAACGAGCGGCAATCCGAGGCCGTAAACGCGGCTTTCACGAGATCTGGACCATGGTCCGCGCGTGCATGCGACAGTCGAAGGCGCGAGGCCCGTGAAGAGCATTTCCATCAACGGGCGCTTCCTGGCGCAGCCGCTGACCGGGGTTCAGCGTTTTGCGCGAGAACTGACGCAGGCGCTGGACACCAGGATTTCCAATGGCGACGTGCCCGAAAACCTTCGCGGCGTCGCGTGGCGGCTGATAGCGCCGGATGAGGCAAAAGCCGACATTGCCCTCAAATCCATCCGGCTCGAACGTGTCGGCTCCGGACACGGCCATCTCTGGGAGCAAACGACACTCGCGGCGAAAACATGGCGCGACCTGCTCGTCGGCTTCGGCGGCAGCGGTCCGTTGCTGCATCCCGATCAGCTTACCGTCATCCATGATGCCACGATCTTTCGCCATCCGGAGTCGTTCAGCCGCTCATACCGTCTGTTCCATACCCTGCTGGGGGCAGTGCTGACGCGTACGGCCCGGATCGCGACCGTGTCGCAGTTCTCGCGGCAGGAACTGAGCAGCATCTTTCGTGTGCCAGGTGACGGGATCGCCGTGATCTACAATGCCACGGACCATTTCGCCGGCCTCACGCCGGATGACGGCATTCTGGAAAGGTTGAAGCTCTCGGGCGGGGATTTCTTCCTTCTCGTGGGCACGCTGAAGCCCAACAAGAACATCGATTTCGCGATCCGCGCTTTCGAGGCTCTGAACGCGCCCGGCCAAAAGCTGGTCGTCGTCGGAGGAATCCATGCGAACGTCTTCAAGGGCGGTGATTACAGCTCACGTGACAACCTGATCTTCCCCGGCCGCCTGTCGGACGCGGAGGTCGCGGCGCTGGAGCGGCATGCGACAGCCTTCATCTTTCCCAGCCTCTATGAAGGCTTCGGCATTCCGCCACTCGAAGCCATGTCGCAGGGCTGCCCGGTGCTGGCATCCGACATTCCTCCGGTGCGGGAGGCCTGCGGTGAGGGAGCGCTCTATTTCGATCCGACGAAATCCGAGACTCTCGAACGTCAGATGAAAGCCGTGCTCGATGATCCCGGCCTGCGCGAGCGCCTGGTCGCAGGCGGCTTCGTAAACGCCGCGCGCTTCTCCTGGGCCAAGAGTGCCGACGCGCTTCTGCAGGTTTTGGCGCAGATGCATTCCCACCCCGACCGGGCAGCCTGACCGACGACGATCAATCCAGTGTCAGGATCCGCTGCGGGGACAGCCTGCCGCGCAGCATTTCCCATAAGGCGATGCAATTGCCCTTCAGGCGCCCTCGCCTGTCGACCATGCCCGCCGGCCTCAGGCTTCCGATCAGATTGGCGGCAAGGTTCCCCAGCATGAGCCTGAGCGCCCAGAGCGGGCCGACAGTGCCCTTGCGCAGCAGATAGAGCGGGTTGGCGACCTGCGAATATCCGAAGCGCAAGCCGGAGGTCCGCCCGCGCTTGTGGCCGAGATGAACGCCACGCAAGGCCGGGCTATGGACGATGCGGCCCTGCGAAGCGAGCCGGCGGCAGAAATCGACATCCTCCTGCCAGCCATAAAGCGGCATGATCTCGTCGAAGCGGGTGCGCTCCGCGGCGATTGCCGCCATGCGAAACACCATGTTGCAGCCATAGGCGTTGAAGGCGGGCCGCATTGCGAGCCCTGCCCCTCCGCCATCGGCAGCCAGAATCGCTCTGGCCTCATCGAAACCAATGCCCGGCCCATGGATACCATCGGCAACGACCTCGCCCGTCGCCACGACGATGTCCGGATTTTCCTCAAACAGCCGCTCGACCTCAGCGAGGAAATTCGCGGCAGGAACATAGTCATCGTCGAAGAAGACGACGATGTCAGCCGCCCCGCAAACATCCAGAATGGCGTTTCTCTGCGCGCAGGAACCACGCGTGCCCATCACGATCTCGGCTGATACGGCAAGGCTGCGCGCATGATCCGGGTCGATATCCTCGGGGCCAGCAGGACTGACGATGACGGCATCGGGTAGCCGTGCCTGCAGCATCAGATGGTCGAGCGTCTGCGAAAGCACCTCGCGACGCCCTGCTGTGGCGATGCCCACGACGATCCTCAACCGGGGCTGCTCACCTGCATCGGTCAAGACCACGATGTCACTGTCGTGTTCCATGGTTCAGGTCGAGACCGGTTGCGTCGCCAGCTGCTGGCGGTTTTGCCTGTAGAGACCATAGAGCGACATCAGGCCAAACAGGCCCGCGCCGCCAACCCCGATCGCCAGGGAGGCGTAGCTGTTGTCGCTTGGCATGCCGAACGCCATGGCCGGGACGATCATGCTGGCCAGTGCCGCCAGGACAGGCCGCCATGGCAGGTCGAACGGCAGGGAACGCAGGACCCACAACCCGGAAAGCGTCGCCAGTGCGGCGCCGAATGCCCCCCCGATCATGATCGCCGTATCCGAAATGCCCAGCGCCTTCACGGCAATCAGTGCGAACAGGTTCAGCAGCAGGCAGTCGATCGCCGCCAGCAGCGCAATCGACGTCAAATGACGTCGGAGATGCGCAGGGGTCGGCAGCAAAGTCTGGATGAGCGCGCGAAGCAGCGAGATCGCGACGAGGAAGGGCGCGGTGCGCAGGAATGCGGCCTGGAGATCGGCAGCGATCACAAGAGCCGCAACCGGACGCAGCAGCGCGATGATCCCCGCGGCCGTCATCAGCGAGAAACTCGCCAGCAGCGCATAGTACTGACCGAGCTCGCGCCGCAGTTCCGGCCCCGAGCCGCCGCGATCGAAGAGCGAGACGACATCGGGATAGCGGATCGCCTGCAAGGCGGAGACGATCAGGACAAAGGGCCGTTGCAGCAGGTCGAGCGCCAGCATCGCGCCCGCTGCACCCTGCGCGCCAAGGAGTGTCGTCAGGATGGCCTTCAGCCCCAGCGGCGCCAGCATGCCGGCGACCGACGCGCTCGCGGAAACCCCGCCATAGACCAGATGCTTGCGGACCACTGCGCGCTCCCATGTCGCGGCTGGAACGGCGGGCCCGCGCGGGACCGCGAGCGCTACGCAGATATAGATCAGATATCCCGCCAGAGAGCCCGAAGCGGTCCAGACGAAGCCGTGCCCAATCACGGCCCCCGCCAGTGTCCCGCCTGCCACAGCCGTCGCGCGCGAGCCCTGAAGCCAGGAGAAGACATGAAACTCCTGGCGAAAGCGCAGCATGGTCAGGTGCAGTTCGCTGCCACCCTGAGCGATAGCGACCAGCCCACCCACCAGCGCAACGACCGGCGACACGCCGAGACCAATGCAGGCCAGCGCCGCCAGCAGGCAGAGCCCGGAGCAAATGGCGAATTCGACGCGCATCGTGCCGCGCTCGACAGCTTCGCTGTCGGCGCTTTGGCCGGGATAGAAGCGGCTGCAGGCGAAGCGGATCCATTCGAAGCAGGCAATCGCGCCGAACTGGGTCATGGAAATGAACAGCGAATAGGCCGCGTAGTCAGCCGGCAGCAGCAGATGGGAGACAAGTATCAGCAGGCCGAACGCCAGCCCGGCCTGATAGAAATAAGCCCCCATGGCCGCGATCTTGATCATCGACGGACGCGCGCCCGCCTTGTCGCGAAATCAGAATCACAGATGACGCCGCGCATCGACAAGACCCTCCGCATCCCTGCGTAGGTCACAAAGGTTGATATTTCGCGGATGCGACGGGTGCGTGGAGGATCAGCGCAGGCTCAGCGCCACGAGGCCCGCCGTGGCAGCAAGCGCCGCCGCCAGCCACCAGAGCCAACGCGAGGACTGAAGTCCGGCAAACGGCATTCCGGGCAGCGGCGCGAGATCTTCATGGCCGAAGGATTCGCCGGCAAGTCGAGCCGCCCGTTCCAGGCCCGCCAATCTGATTCCAGGTACTGATTGACGCGACGCCACGGTAGCCTCCCCTGCCTCGGATCATAGCTGATTGCGGTCATCCGCCAAGCCTAAGATCCGCCTGTTCATTCTCGATCGGTGTGGTTAACGCGACCTGAACGCTGCGGGTTCCCAAGCCGCAATCTGGCAGATTTGCATGAAGCCGCGATGACACCTCGCCTACTGCACGCTGAGCGCTTGACGGCCGCATTGCGTGTCCCATCTGTTGTCGAACCGGCACGCCCGGAACCAACACGATGAAGGCACAGACTGCCGCATTTTTCTTCCGGATAATCGCGACTATAAGGAGCCGCGAAAGCGCAGGGTTGACGTATCTGCGCTAGAGTTGGCAGTTGCGAATCAGAGGCTCTCGGACACGATGGCGGAGAACGGCGATCTTTTCGGCGCGGAGCCGGACCGGCCAGCAAAGGCCAGTCCCGAGCCGGAGACGCGCGCGCCCGTACCGGCCGCGTCCGCCAAGCCGTCCCCCGCTGCCAGCACGCCTCGCAACGGCACTTTGTCCGAGGCTGGCTACACCGCGTCGGCCATCGAAGTGCTCGAAGGCCTGGAGCCGGTGCGGCGTCGGCCGGGCATGTATATCGGCGGCACGGATGAGCGCGCCCTGCATCACCTCTTCGCCGAGGTGATCGACAACGCCATGGACGAGGCGGTCGCAGGCCATGCCAGCTTCATCGATGTCGAAGTACTGGAGGACGGCTCGATCGCGGTGACCGATAATGGTCGCGGCATTCCGATCGATCCACATCCGAAATTTCCGGACAAGTCGGCCCTCGAAGTCATCATGACGACGCTGCATGCCGGCGGAAAATTTGACTCGAAAGCCTATGAGACCTCCGGCGGTCTGCACGGCGTCGGCGTCTCCGTCGTCAACGCTCTCTCCGACAGGCTTGAGGTCGAGGTTGCGCGCGGGCAGATGCTGTACCGCCAGACCTTCTCGCGTGGCCTGCCGCAGGGGCCGCTGGAAACGGTGGGCCGCGTCGCCAACCGGCGCGGCACGCGCGTGCGCTTTCATCCCGACGCACAGATCTTTGGCGAGGGCGCACATTTCGTGCCCGCGCGCCTGTTCCGTATGGCGCGCTCGAAGGCCTATCTGTTCGGCGGCGTCGAAATCCGCTGGCGCTGCGCGCCTTCGCTGCTGCAGCCCGAGGGCGATGTCGCGGCCGAGGCCGTGTTCCGCTTTCCCGGCGGCTTGCGCGACTATCTCGGCCGCGAGATCGAGGGCAAGGATCTCGTCGCCGAACCGATCTTTTCCGGCAAGATCACCAAGGATGGCGGCCACGGCTCGCTCGAATGGGCGATAGCCTGGCTCGCGACGGGCGAGGACGGCTTCTCCTCCTCCTATTGCAACACGATCCCGACGCCTGAAGGCGGCACTCACGAGCAGGGCCTGCGCATCGCGCTGCTGCGGGGCCTGCGCGATCACGCCGAGCGCATCGGCCAGTCCAAGCGGATGGCGCAGGTGTCGTCCGACGATGTGATGGCGACCTGCGCGGCAATGTTGTCGGTCTTCATTCGCGAACCGGAATTCCAAGGCCAGACCAAGGACAAGCTGGCGACGCTCGAGGCCTCCCGCATCGTCGAGAACGCCGTCCGCGACGCATTCGACCACTGGCTTGCCGCCGCCCCCCAGCAGGCTCTGCGCCTGCTCGACTGGTCCGTCGACCGCGCCGAGGAACGTCTGCGCCGCCGGCTCGACAAGGAGGTCTCGCGCAAGACCGCGACGCGCAAGCTGCGCCTCCCCGGCAAGCTCGCCGATTGCAGCAATGCAGGCGCGGCCGGCTCCGAACTCTTCATCGTCGAGGGCGATTCGGCCGGCGGCTCGGCCAAACAGGCGCGCAACCGCAAAAGCCAGGCGATCCTGCCCTTGCGCGGAAAGATCCTGAACGTCGCCAACGCCACCCGCGAAAAACTCAACGCCAATCAGCAGCTTGCCGATCTGATCCTTGCCCTGGGTTGCGGCATCGGCCTTCAGTTCCGCGAGGACGACCTCCGCTACGAGAAGGTCATCGTGATGACCGACGCCGATGTCGACGGCGCTCATATCGCCTCGCTGCTGGTGACCTTCTTCTGGCGCCAGATGCCGCGCCTGATCGAGAAGGGCCATCTCTATCTCGCAGTGCCGCCGCTCTACCGGCTCCAGCACGGCGGCAAGAGCGTTTATGCGCGCAATGACGCCCATAAGGACGAGCTGATCGCCAGCGTGTTCAAAGGCAAGAAGCCGGAGATCAGCCGCTTCAAGGGCCTTGGCGAAATGATGCCGGCGCAGCTCAAGGAAACCACCATGGACCCGGCCAAGCGCATCCTGCTCAAGGTCATGGTCGAGCACGAGGCGCGCGACGAGACCTCCGATACGGTCGAGCGCCTGATGGGCAACAAGCCCGAGGCGCGGTTCCTGTTCATCCAGGAGCGGGCCGCCTTTGCCGGCGAACTGATCGACCTGTGACGCCGGAGCCCGGCATTGCTGCGGGGCTGGGCGTCAATCTTGCCGGGCTGCAGGCGCGGTCGGTGGCAGGCAAGCTGCGGGCATGTCGAACAAGCCCTGCAAACGAAGCGAAGATGCCCGCAAATCCCGCTGCGATCCCAGCCCCGACACCCGGTCGCTGATCACATGGGGCAGCCTGCTCCCGCTCCATCTGGACGCAGCCGCGATATGGCAGCGTCCGATTGGGACGATATCCGGATCTTCCACGCCATCGCCGTCAGCGGGTCGCTTGCCTTGGCAGCGACGCAACTCGGCCTGAGCGAAGCGACGATCGCTCGCCGGCTCAAGACCTTCGAACGCGAACTCGGCCTGCTGCTGTTCCAACGCGGCGCCAATCGCCTGATCCCGACGCCGGCGGGCGCTGAACTGGCTCGGGACGCCGATCAGGTCGCTGCGGCCGTGCAGCGCTTCGCCGCTAGGGCCAAGGCAGCGCGTCCACTCGTCGATGCTCCCGTCAGGATCACGGCCACGACCTCGATCAGCCTGTTCCTGACCATGAATGCGACCACGATCTCGGCAGCGGCCGGCGGCATCGAGATCGTCATCCTCAGCACGCGGGACCGGCTGGACCTTGCGCGCGGCGATGCCGACATCGCCCTGAGGATGAGCAAGGCGCCCGTCGAACCCGGCTATTTCGGCCAGAAGGTCGGGCGGCTCGCGCAGGCACTCTATGTCCGCCGCGACGTCGACCCTGCGGTGGCCCCGATCATTTCCGCTACGCCGGGCGGGACCTCGCGGATGCGGAACCATATTCTGGCCTGGGCGCAGGGTCGCCCGATTGCGGCTCGCGTCGGTGACGCCGCAGCTCGTTATGAAAGCGTCCGCACCGCTGGCGCGGTCTCGATGGTGCCCTGCTTCCTCGGCGATGCAGACCCGCTTCTCATCCGCCTGGAATCACCCCCTGCCGGAACCGCCGACGAGATCTTCCTGGTTTCGCATGAGGTCTCACGGCAGAGGGCGGCAGTCGTTGCCGTACTCACCGCGCTAAGAAAGCTCTTCCGCGACAACCGCGGCAAGCTCGATGGCCTGCCTCACCAACCCGATCTGGAAGCATAGCCGCCACACTGCTTAAAATGCAGCGCATCGCGACAAGGTTTCACTAACCGACCTTTTACCGCTGCGGGCGCATCATCGCATTTGGGCGCTGCTGGCGCCCCGCGATACGGAGAGCGCCATGCGCCTGATCGAACTGTTCTGGAAGAATGAGCGCGGCACGATGGTCGCCGATGTCGCCAAGGCCGGCGCGGCCATCGCCTTCCTTTCGGTCATCGCCGCCAACTTCGTTTCGAGCCAGACGGAGCATCTCGATAGGGAACGCATGAGCCAGGTCGCGTTGGCGGCGGCCAAGCGCCAGCAGATCGATCCGCTGGTCACGGGCTCGATCCGCAAGACAGCCAACGAGACGCGCCTCGACCCTTGCGTCGTGCCGCGTTGAAGTCAGCCGAGCCAGCCTAGCAGCTGACGCGTCGCCGCTTCCGGCGCCTCCAGCGTCGAGAGATGGCCGCTGCCCGGCAATACCGCCAGCTTGGCGCTCGTCCCTATTCCCTGAGCGATTTCCTGCGCTTCCGCGGGCGGGGTGATCAGATCCTCTTCGCCGACCATTACGAGCGTCGGAATTGCGATCCCCGACAGGTCGGGCCGCGAGTCCGGTCGCCCCATGATGGCGCGCTGCTGGCGCACGAAACCATCTGCCCCGATCTCGTCGGCCATCTGGCGTACAAGCAACCGCAACGGCTCGTCGGTCAGGCGTGATGGCGCCACCAGCCTTTGCCACAACAGGGTCGTGACGTTGTCGAAGGCGCCCTTTTGCGCCAGCGCGATCATCTGCTCGCGCGGCGCATTCGTCTCCGGCGTGGCCGGCTTCGCGCTGGTGTCGAGAAGGGCGAGCCGCGTCACGCGCTGCGGCGCCTGCCTGATCACCTCGAAGGCGACATAGCCGCCCATCGACAGGCCGCAAAGCGCAAAACGCTCCGGCGCATTGGCAAGCAATCGCCCGGCAATCGCAGCAAGCGTTGCGTCGGAAGCATGGTCGGCGACCATTATCTGGCGGCCCGTAGCGAGTGCTGGCCATTGCTGAGCATAGAGGCCGGCATTGCAGCTCAGGCCGGGGATCAAGACAAGCGGTTCGGTCATCGCGCGGGAATCATCCTTACGGCTTCAGATTATTGACTTTGCCGTGCTTTTTCTGCATTGCACACGGGTCCGAAGGCGCGCTGGAAAGAGAAGTCGCGCCACCGTCGCGGTTGAGTAGGTCATCCCGCTACGAGTAACCGACCCTGAAGAAGCGCAACATTCGATGTCATTTGCCGAACTCGGCCTGAGCGACAAGGTTCTGACTGCGGTCACGACCGCAGGCTATACCACGCCTACCCCCATCCAGGCACAAGCTATTCCCCATGTGCTGGCGCGCCGCGACGTTCTTGGCATTGCCCAGACCGGCACGGGAAAAACCGCCGCCTTCACCCTGCCGATGCTGACCATTCTCGAGAATGGCCGCGCGCGGGCGCGCATGCCGCGCACCCTCATCCTCGAGCCCACCCGCGAGCTCGCGGCGCAGGTCGAGGAGAACTTCACGCGCTATGGCGTCAACCAGAAGCTCTCGGTGGCCCTCCTGATCGGCGGCGTTTCCTTCGGCGATCAGGATGCCAAGATCACGCGCGGCGTCGATGTGCTGATCGCGACGCCCGGCCGCCTGCTCGACCATGTCGAGCGTGGCAAGCTGCTTTTGACCGGCGTCGAGCTCCTCGTCATCGACGAGGCCGACCGCATGCTCGACATGGGCTTCATCCCGGACATCGAGCGCGTCTGCAAGCTTGTGCCCTTCACCCGGCAGACCCTGTTCTTCACCGCGACGATGCCGCCCGAGATCACGCGCATCAGCGAGCAGTTCCTGCACAATCCGGTGCGTATCGAAGCGTCGCGCCCGGCAACAGCCGCAACCACGATCACCCAGCGCCTCATCGCCTCCAACGGCCAGGACTTCGAGAAGCGCGAGACGCTGCGAAAGCTCCTGAAGGGCGCGACCGAGCTGAAGAACGCCATCGTCTTCTGCAACCGCAAGCGCGATGTCGCAACGCTGCACAAATCCTTGCAGAAGCACGGCTTCCCTGCCGTCGCGCTGCATGGCGACATGGACCAGTACGCCCGCATGGCGGCGCTCGAATCCTTCCGGACCGGCGAAAACCCGATCCTCGTCGCGAGCGATGTCGCAGCCCGCGGCCTCGACATCCCGGCCGTCAGCCATGTCTTCAATTACGATGTGCCGACCCATGCCGAGGATTACGTCCACCGCATCGGACGCACCGGCCGCGCCGGACGCGAAGGCGCCTCCTTCACCATCGTGACCCGTCATGACGAGAAGCTCGTGACAGCGATCGAAAAACTGACCGGCCAGCCCATCACCTGGGAAGGCCCCGGGCTCGACGGGTTGCCCCCGGGCGAGCCTCGCGACGAGCGTCGCGGCCGGCGTGACGACAAGCGCCCCGCACGCGGTGGCGGCCGTGCCCGCCCCGAACGCGGCCCTCGCGCCGAGGTCGAGACGACACCTCGGCCGATCCGGGTCGAGCGCCCCGCCTCCGACGAGGAAGCCGCCCCTCGCCGCCGTCGTCCCGATGCGGACGGTCCGACCAAGACCAAGATTCGTGGCGAGGCCGCGCCTGCTGCACAGGCCGCCAAGCCTGAGCGGGCCCCCGAGCCGCGTTCCGCGAAGCCCGAGCGCACCAGTGATTCGCGTGGCCCCAGGCCAGAGCCGCGCCGCCGCGACGATGATGACGGACCGTCGGTCAAAGGTCTCGGCGATCACGTGCCCGCTTTTCTGCTGC
Organism: Allobosea lathyri; assembly: GCF_900108245.1. GTDB lineage: Bacteria > Pseudomonadota > Alphaproteobacteria > Rhizobiales > Beijerinckiaceae > Allobosea > Allobosea lathyri. Next base: position 283,152 of record NZ_FNUY01000002.1, on the reverse strand, counting down.
GTCCGGTCCGCGCAAACTAACCTTACGGCATCAACCGCATTTTAACTTGCGTCATGCATGATCAGATCGTTACTGCAATAGTCATTGCAGTGACGATCGGGCGCATGCCGCCGTTGATACGGACAGGATGTCCCGCTTCGATTAACAATCGAAGCTGTCGTGGCCGAAAGCCATGCACCGGCTTCGTATCCGGATTGTCGGTGGCATGAACGACCAGGCCCAGGTTCCGCCCCAGCCGCACGAGATCGCGGAGCGCGTCGTCGCTGCCATGCGACAGCATGGCTCCCCAAGCTATCCGCGCGCCTTCGAGGTCTGGTACGCCCATCTCAGCGGCGAGATTCCCGCGGTCAGCATGGCGATGACAGGTATTCTTGCTGATGGAGAGGGCAAGATAACCGCAGCCGACATCGACAATCTCTACGAGCGCTTCATCGGCACCGAGCGGCTCTCACGCCAGGCGGAGCGCACCAGCCTGCAGGTATTGGGAGAAATCGACGGGCTGATGGATCTCGTCGACAAGGCGCTCGGGTCGAGCGAACTCTATCACGGCCGCCTTACGGCGATGTCCGAGGACGTCCCGCCGCCAACCGACAGGCAGAAGCTGCGAGAGTGGGTCGAGGCACTCGTGCTGTCGACCCGTGAAGAGGTCACGCGCAAGGCACAGCTTGAGAACGCTCTGCGGAACAGCTCCAACGAGATCCGCAACCTGCGCGAAGCGCTGGAATCGACCCGCGCCGAGGCGCTGACGGATTCCCTGACCGGCCTTGCAAACCGCCGTCACTTCGAGGAAATGCTGCAGAAATCGATCGATCAGGCGACATTGCGGCGCGAGCCTTTTGCCCTCGTCATGGCCGATATCGACTTCTTCAAGAAATTCAACGACGCCCATGGCCATCTCACAGGCGATCAGGTGCTGCGCCTCGTCGCCCGCACCATGAAGGACAAGTTCAAGGACAAGGCGGTGATCACCCGCTTCGGCGGCGAGGAATTCGCGATCATCCTGCCGGAAGCCGACCTGGTCGCCGGGAAATTCGGGGCCGAGACCGTGCGTCAGGCCCTTCTGACGCGCGAGCTGATCAAGCGCTCCACCAATGAGAATCTCGGCCGCATCACCATTTCGCTGGGAGTGGCCACCTATCACAGGGGCGATACCTCGGGCTCACTGGTGGACCGGGCCGATCAGGCGCTGATGCAGGCCAAGCGCGACGGGCGCAATCGCACCGTCACCGAGGATGCGCTGGAGACTATCAGCCGCGTCGCCTGACCTTGGCGCTTGCCCGCTCGCGCGCAGCCTGCAGCGCAAGCTCGACCCAATGTCTGAGGACGTCGGGGTCGTCGAGCGCCGCTTCGGGCAGCTTCCAGTAGCCGAGATCGCGCGGCTGGCTGCGCTGGCGGTAGACGAACGGCTCGCTGCCAGCCTCGACGAAGCGCTGCCGGGTCGCATCGCTGGTCTTGAGGTAGATCTCTCCGCCGGCCTGAATGGCGAAGATCAGATCGCCGTCATAGATGCCGTGCCCGCCGAAAAGGCGCGTGACGCGGACGGGCAGGACATCGGCAAAGATCTCGCGGATTGTGTCCGCGTCCACCGGGATATGCTCCAGGAAGTGCTCAGTGAGCGGCCAACGCGGGTTCGGCGCGCGGCTTGATCTCGACCGACTCGCCGCAGCCGCAGGCCGAAACCTGATTGGGATTGTTGAAGACGAAGGTCGAGGAAAAGCGATCGCTCTTGAAATCCAGCTGGGTGCCGAGCAGGAACAGCACCGCCTTGGCATCGACGATCACGGTCGCATCCTTCTCGGTCACGACCTCGTCACCCTTGTTGGTCTCGCGTGCGACCTCGAAGGTGTATTCCATGCCGGCGCAGCCGCCCTTCTTCACGCCGACGCGCAGGCCAAGCGCGGGCGCGGCATCACCTGCCGCTTGCGCCATGATCTCGCGAATGCGGGAAGCCGCAGCATCGGTGAGCGAAACGACCTTCAGGCCGGGAATCGAAAACATCTTTGTCCCTCCTCGACCGGGTTCAAGGCCCGGTGAAGCAAGATTGCAGAGATCAACATAAGGATTGGTGAGCGAAACGTCGAGATGCCAGCAGGCACAACGGCTCCTTCATCGCACGCATTGCGCGATGATGCCGCACATGCACTGTGGGGAGCCTCCCTTGGCGTAGCGCCCTTCTCAATGGCCGGACAGCATGACCTACCGCCTGCATCGCCCCGATACGCTCCGCACGCTCGTGCACGACATGGTCACCCGAGCCGGCTGGACCGAGGCCGAGGCGCAGGAAACCGCGCATCATTTGGTTCTCGCCAACCTCAGCGGGCATGACAGCCATGGCGTCGGCATGTTGCCGCTCTATTTCCAGTCGCTCGCCGACGGAAACCTGAAGCCCGACTCGCGCCCCAAGGCGCGGCTGGATGCGGCCCCCTTCCTGATCATCGATGCGCAGGTCGCGCTCGGCCAGCCGGCAGGGCGCAATGCCGTGGAGCAGGCGGCCGTCATGGCGAAAGCGGGGGGCGTCGCCATTCTCAATCTTCTCGACGCCCATCATATCGGCCGGATCGGCCACTATGCCGAAATCGCTGCCCAGGCCGGGCTGATCTCACTGTTCTGGGTGAACGTGGCCGGCCGTCCGCCTATCGTTGCGCCCTACGCTGCCAAACAGGCCCGCTTCGGCACCAATCCGCATGCCATCGGCATTCCCGTGCCGGGTAACGACCCGATCATCCTCGATTTCGCGACCAGCCGCATGGCGCATGGCAAGGCCCGCGTCGCACTCAACAAGGGCGTCCCGGTTCCTCCCGGCTACATCATCGATGGCGAGGGCCGCCCCACCACGGACCCTTCCCATGTCTTCCAGCATGCCATTCCCGGCTTGCCGCTGGGCGCCTTGCTGCCCTTCGGCGATCACAAGGGCGCCGGCCTGTCCCTGATCGCCGAGCTTTTGTCGGCCGGGTTGATGGGAGCCGCCCGTATCGACCAGAAGCCGCAGAGGAGCTGGATCATCAACTCGCTCTTCGGCGTGCTGATCGATCCTGCCCGGCTGGAGCCCGACGAGGCGCTGCGCAAAAGCCGAATCGAGAGCTATCTGGCCTTCGTGCGCGCTGCAAAGCCCCAGGACGAAGCCAATCCCGTGCTCGCACCGGGCGACAAGGAGCGCGCGGTCCGGATCGAGCGGGGCGAGAGCGGCATTCCCCTGGATGATGAAACCTGGTCGCAGATCAAGGCGGCAGCGGCGCGCTTCGGCATCGACGCCGAGCGCTACTGAGAGCCTGAAATCTCCATGAATCCGGATAATTACAACGCGTTCTGCGCGTCGCTTGAAGCGACGAGCCATGTCGTGCAGTGGGGCGGCGCCCATGTCTGGAAGGTCGGCGGCAAGGTCTTTGCCATTGCAGGCTGGAGTTCGGGCGAGCGATTGGCCGTGACCTTCAAATGCTCCGAGATCGCTTTCGACATCCTCAAGGAGCAGCCGGGATTGCGGCCCGCGCCCTATCTGGCCTCGCGCGGCATGAGCTGGATTCAGCGTCAGACCGACGAGAGCATGTCGGACGCGGTGCTCAAGGACTATCTGCGCGAGAGCCATCGCCTCGTGGCGCGGAAGCTGCCGAAGCGCCTGCGCGTCGAACTTGGCATGGATGCCTAAAATTCTGGACGCCTAAAGCTCCACCTGCCCCCTGAACATCGGCACGCACCCGCCGCCGACGCGGGAGCGGATACCATCCGTACCGCGCTGCGCCGTCACCTTGAGCAGGCTCGGGCGCCCCATCTCGACCCCTTGCTTGATCGTGAAGGCGGCACGGTCGCCCCCATCCAGCGAGAGCAGCAATGCACCCAGCGCGGCGCTGGCGCTGCCGGTGGCAGGGTCTTCCCAGGTCCCGGCAAGAGGCGCGAACATGCGCGCCCTGATCTCCTTGCCATCGCGCGCATAGAGGAAGAGGGAAAGCCGCCTGTTCAGCTCGGCATGACCAGCCTCCAGCTTGCGGAAGGCGGAGATATCAGGCGACGCGCCGGTGAGCGCCTCGGCGCGTGTCTCGGCCAGGACGAATTTCACGCCGACGGAAGCCTGCACCGGCTGATGGTTGGCGGTCACGATATCCCCCAGCGCCAGGCCGGCACAGGCGGCGATCGCATCAGCCGCCAGTTCAAGATCAAGCGCGAGGGGCTGGGGAGCGGCGATGGTCGCGCTGACGACGTCGCCGGCTGCATCGCGCTCGACGTCGATTGTGACCAGCCCGGCCAGCTGCTCGAAGCGCAGGACACCGCCACGGTCCCGGCCATGCCGCGCCAGCACGCAGGCCGTGCCGACATTGGGATGGCCGGCGAAAGGCATCTCGGCCGTTCGATGGAAGATGCGTACCCGCGCATCATTGGCAGGGTCGGCAGGCGGCAGCACGAAGGTCGTCTCGCTATAGTTCATCTCGGCTGCGAGCGCCTGCATCTGGGCATCCGACAGGCCGCGCGCATCGGTGAAGACCGCAAGCGGGTTGCCGCCGAACTGCCGGTCGGTGAAGACGTCGACGGTCTCGTAGGGGAAGACTGGCATGGCGGCTCCTGCCGAGGCTGAGCGAGTGAATCCTCAGTCCCTCATGCCACCAAACCGCCGCTCCAGAAAATGAACAACAGGAATGCAACTCATCACACGCGCCACCGCGCCGAGCGCCATCGAGCCGCGCGTCAGGCGACGGCGACCGCCTCGATCTCCAGAAGCCAGCGTTCATCGAAAATTCCGGCGATGACGACCGTCGACGCCACCAGATGGCCCCCGAGCACCTCCTGGCGAATTTGCCGGTTCTCCAGCCCGAAACGCCGATCGGACAGGAAGATCGTGACCTTGACCAGATCAGTCACGCTCATATCCGCGGCAGCAAGTTGCGCCATCACATTGTGCCAGGCCAGACGGCACTGCGCGGCAAAGCCCTCCGGGCACCGGCCGTTCGCATCGACCGGAATCTGCCCGCTGACATAGAGCGTCCTGGCCACTCCCGTGACCTCGAGCGCGCGGGCATAGCCGATGGCGGGAGGGGCATCTTCAGCGTTGATTGCGCGTCTTCGCATTGGACCTCTCCCACATCCGACCAGCCAGCTTAGCCGCTTCAATACTCGGACCGGACTGGAACTTCGTCATAGCTCAGGCACCAACCCTCGCCACGCAACCAGCAGCGTTCGGAAGGTGCGCCCTCGCCCCGCTGCAGGCTGCGCACCGATTCAGCTCCTTCGCTCTCGAACGCCGCAGCGAGCGCCGCCTGCTCGCCCTCGGAACCAGCGAGCACGCCCTCCGCGCTGACGAAGGAGGGCTCGCCCAGCCAGGATGCCGCGAACCCGTCCGCACGGCGCTCGACAAGGAAGCCCGCACCCACCAATCCGCGCCGGTTGCGCCTTCCGCTCCGGGAAGACGGCAAGCCAAGCGGAAAGATCAATCGCCCGCCCGGCAGGAGTTGGTCGAGCCAGAACGGGCTCAGCCGCACGACGGCAAAATTGACATAGATGCAATCGGCCGGTTCGCGCGGCCATTCAGCCCCGTCGCCTCGAATGACGGTGACATTGGTCATATCAGCCAGGTTGGCTGCAGCCCGTTCGGCCAGCACAGGGTCGTACTCGACCGCGGCGACATGGCCGCCGGGACCGACGAGCTGCGCCAGGATCGCGCTGTAGTAGCCGGTTCCCGCTCCAATATGGACGATGCGCTCGCCCTCGCGCGGGTCGAGCGCATTCAGCCAGAGCGCATGCAGCGAAGGGCTGCCATTGTTGATGCCGCGCTCCGGCGCCAGCGCGATCAGCACATCCTGATAGAGAACAGCCGGATCGTCGGAAGCCAGAGCGGCATAGCGCCGACGCCCTTGCGAAAGTTGCCAGGGCGGTTCTCCGACAAAACGCTCGCGCGGGATCGTGGCGAAGGCGTCCTGCAGGCGGCGATTGCCTTCGACACCGACAAGCGCCAGCATCTGCCGGGCGTAGGCCCGTCTGACGACGGCTAGTTGCTGCTCGTCAAAGCGCATGCAGCGCCGCGCGGCCCGCTAGCCGCGCTCACCACATATCGAGCGCGACCCTGGCCTCGTCGGACATGCGCGACTGGTCCCAGGGTGGATCGAAGGTCATGTTGACGGTGACCGAGGCCACGCCCGGGACGGTGCCGACGGCGTTCTCGACCCAGCCGGGCATCTCGCCGGCAACGGGACAGCCCGGCGCCGTCAGCGTCATGTCGATCGAGACCTGGCGGTCATCGGCGATATCGACGCGGTAGATCAGCCCGAGCTCGTAGATGTCGGACGGAATTTCGGGATCGTAGACCGTCTTCAGCGCCGCGACGATGTCGTCCGTCAGCCGGTCGATCTCCTCCGGCGGCAGCGAGGAGCTTGCCCCCATGGTGGGCGCATTCGGCTTGAGGTCTTCGGCAATGCTGTCGGTCATGGCGGTCATTCCACTCAGGCGAACAGGCTTTCGGCCTTTCGCAGGGCTTCGACGAGCTTATCGACCTCCTCCAGCGTATTGTAGAGGCCGAAGGAAGCCCGGCAGGTCGATGTCACCCCATATCGTGCCAAAAGCGGCATGGCGCAATGGGTACCGGCGCGGACGGCGACGCCAGCACGGTCGATCACTGTCGCGACGTCATGGGCATGGGCGCCCTTCATCTCGAAGGCGATGATCGCGCCCTTGTCCTTCGCCTTGCCGAAGATGCGGATCGAATTCATCTCGCCGAGCCGTGCCATGGCGTACTCGCCGAGCTTGGCTTCATGCGCGGCGATGTTCTCGCGGCCGAGCGCCATCATGTAATCCAGCGCGGCTCCAAGCCCCACGGCCTCGACGATCGCCGGCGTGCCGGCCTCGAAACGATGCGGCGGGTCGTTATAGGTGACCGTATCCTCGCTGACGGTGACGATCATCTCGCCGCCGCCTTCGTAAGGCGGCAGCTTCTCCAGCCATTCGCGCTTGCCCCAGAGCACGCCGGAGCCGGTCGGGCCATAGGTCTTGTGGCCGGTGAAGCAGTAGAAATCGCAACCCAGCGCCTGTACGTCGACCGGCAGATGCACCGCGCCCTGACTGCCGTCTACGACCAGCGGAATGCCATAGGAGCGGCAGATCGCCGCGACGTCGGCGATCGGAACGATCGTACCGAACGCGTTCGACATATGGGTCAGCGCCACGACTTTGGTGCGAGGCGTGATCAGCTTCTCGAATTCATCGAGCAGGAAATTGCCGTCCTCGTCGATCGGCGCCCATTTGATCACCGCGCCGTGCCGCTCGCGCCAGTAATGCCAGGGGACGATGTTGGAATGGTGTTCCAGGATGGAGAGGATGATCTCGTCCCCCTCCTGAAGCCTGAGATGGCGCCCAAGCGAGGAGGCGACGGTGTTGAGCGAACCGGTCGAGGAGCGCGTGAAGACGATCTCCTCGAGATGCGCCGCATTGAGGAAGCGGCGGGCGCTTTCGCGTGCCGCTTCATAGGCTTCCGTCGAAGCGTTGGCGAGATAGTGCAAACCGCGATGGACGTTGGAATAGTCCTCGCGCATCAGCTTGGTCATCGCCTCGATCACGACCTCGGGCTTCTGCGCCGAGGCCGCGTTGTCGAGATAGACCAGCTTCTTGCCGTAGACTTCCCGGCCGAGGATCGCGAAATCCTTGCGGATCTCCTCGACATCATAGGGCTTCGTCATCGCGTTCATGGCTTCAAGCCTTTCCGGGCTCGCGTGGCTTGTCGACAAGCGCGCCGGCATGGCCCCAGTTCTCGCGTTCGATCTCCTGGATCACGATATGGGTATTCGCCGGGTTCTTGCCGAGCACGCGGACCAGCGTGTCGGTGAATTCCTTGACGATCTCCGCCTTCTGTTCGCGGGTCGCACCCTTGGTGATCTGGAGATTGATGTAGGGCATCAGATCGTGCTCACCACGGAAGACGCCTCGCGCTCGGAGAGCCAGGCCTCGACTTCGCTCATCACCAGCTCGCGCAGGCTCTCATCCACGATGAACTCGACGGCAGTGCCGGCGAAGGCCTGCAGCACCAGCGCCTCGGCCTGTGGACGCGGCAGGCCGCGCGCCATCAGGTAGAAGAGCTGCTCGCCGTCGATCTGCGCCACCGTCGCGCCATGGCCGCAGACCACGTCGTCGGCGAAGATTTCCAGCTCCGGCTTGTTGAACATGCTCGCGCCGTCATCGAGCAGCAGCGCATTGCTCGTCATGCCGCCATCGGTCTTCTGCGCATGCGGGCGCACGATGACCTTGCCCTGGAAGACGCCTGTGCCTTCGCCGCCAATGATGGTCTTGAACAGCTCGCGGCTGGTGCCGTGCGGCACGGCATGGTCGACGACCAGCGTGACGTCGGAATGCTCCTGGCCACCGAGCAGGTTGACACCGCGCAAACCGACTTCGGTATGCTCGCCGGCATAGCGCACGAAATGCTGCTGGCGCAGCGTGGCCGCCTTGCAGACCAGCGCGAAGGACTCGAACTTGGCATGCGCGCCCACCGTCGCGAGCGTGCTGAGCACCTGCACGGTGCCAGCCACGTGGCCTGTCACGATCCGCACATGCTGCACATCGCTCTCGTCGCCGTTCTCGAAGACGATGGCGCCGTTGATCTGCGAGGCCACTGAGCCGACGCCTTCGCTGATCTCGACGATGGTGGCCTTCACGCCCTTGGCGGCGCGCACGACCGAACGATGGAAGATCGCGCGTTCATCCTCGCCCGAGGCGAGCGAGACGATGGCGATCGGCGCATCAAGCTCGGTACCCTCCGCGATCTCGATGAATACGCCATCGCGCATCAGCGCGGTGTTCAGCATCAGGCCGGTATCGCTATCGGCAACGCTGGGACCCGACAGGATGCTGGTCAGATCCTCCCGCGTCGAGACGAGCGCCTCGGTCAGCGGCTGGATCGTGACGCCTTCGGGCAATCCTTCGAGCGTCGAGAGATCGGCGGCGAAGATGCCATCGACCAGCACGAGCCGAACGCCTTCGAGCTTCAGCGCGGCAAGCCGCGCCTGCACGGCCGGCGTGACATTGGCGGTGTCGGCCAGCGGGCGTGCCTCGCGCAGCAGCGCGCGCAGGTCGGTATAGCGCCAGGATTCGAGCCGGCGATGCGGCAGGCCCTTGGCCTCGAACCCGGCGAACGCGTCCTCGCGGAGCTTGCGCACCGATGGCGCGCCTGGCAGTTCAGCCTTCACATTGGCGAACTGCGTGCCGAGAACCTGCTCGGCAGCCGTCTTGAGCGGAGTGACGATGGCCATCACGCCGCCTCCGCATAACCGGCATAGCCGTTCTTCTCGAGTTCCAGCGCCAGTTCCTTGCCGCCGGACTTCACGATGCGGCCCTTCGACATCACGTGCACGGTGTCCGGCACGATATGGTCGAGCAGGCGCTGATAGTGCGTGATGACGAGGAAGCCGCGGTTCTTGTCGCGCAGCGCGTTGACGCCCTCCGAGACGATCCGCAGCGCATCGATGTCGAGGCCGGAATCGGTTTCGTCGAGGATGCACATCGACGGCGACAGCAGAGCCATCTGCAGGATTTCCATGCGCTTCTTCTCGCCACCGGAGAAGCCGACATTGAGCGGCCGGCGCAGCATGGCGCGGTCGATGCTCAGGGCGTCCGCTGCGGCGTTGACGCGCTTGATGAAGTCCGGCGTCAGCAGTTCGGCCTCGCCGCGCGCCTTGCGCTGCGCGTTCATCGCCGCCTTCAGGAAGGTCATGGTGGCCACGCCGGGGATCTCCAGCGGGTACTGGAAGGCGAGGAAGATGCCCGCAGCGGCGCGTGCGTCGGCCTCCATCTCCAGCAAATTCTCGCCGTTGAGCAGGATTTCACCGTCGAGGACCTCATAATCCTCCTTGCCGGCGATGACATAGCTCAGCGTCGACTTGCCGGAGCCGTTGGGCCCCATGATCGCGGCGACTTCGCCGGCGTTGACGGTGAGGTTCAGGCCATTGAGGATCTGCTTGTCCTCATCGGCGATTTTTACAACCAGATTGCGAATTTCGAGCATCTTCAGAGTTCCATTCTGCAGGAGATGGTCGGGTCTGGCCCGACCATGACGCGCCGGGTCCCGGCGTCATTCCCGGGCATGACCCGAGCATCTCGGAAACGATCGGGCGTCAGCCCACGGAGCCTTCAAGCGAGATCGTGATCAGCTTCTGCGCCTCGACCGCGAACTCCATCGGGAGTTGCTGCAGCACCTCCTTGACGAAGCCGTTGACGATCAGCGCCACCGCCTCCTCCTCGGAGAGGCCGCGCTGCTGGCAATAGAACAGCTGGTCCTCGCCGATCTTCGAGGTCGTCGCCTCGTGTTCGAACACGGCGGTCGCGGTCTTGGCCTCGATATAGGGGATGGTGTGCGCGCCGCACTGGTCGCCGATCAGCAACGAGTCGCAGTTGGTGAAGTTGCGCGCGCCAGTCGCCTTGCGATGGGCCGAGACCATGCCGCGATAGGTCGAGTCGGATTTTCCGGCCGCGATGCCCTTGGCGATGATTTTGGAGGTCGTGTTCTTGCCGAGATGCAGCATCTTGGTGCCGCTATCGACCTGTTGTGCGCCGGTCGAGACCGCGATCGAGTAAAACTCGCCGCGCGAACCGTCGCCCCGCAGGATGCAGGACGGGTACTTCCAGGTGATCGCCGAGCCGGTCTCGACCTGCGTCCACGAGATCTTCGAGTTCTTGCCGCGGCAATCGCCGCGCTTGGTCACGAAATTGTAGATGCCGCCCTTGCCCTCGGCATCGCCGGGATACCAGTTCTGCACGGTCGAGTACTTGATCTCGGCATCATCCAGCGCGATCAGCTCGACGACCGCCGCATGCAGCTGGTTCTCGTCGCGCTTGGGCGCGGTGCAGCCTTCGAGATAGCTCACATAGGAGCCCTCATCGGCAATGATCAGCGTGCGCTCGAACTGGCCGGTATTCTGCTCGTTGATGCGGAAATAGGTCGACAGCTCCATCGGGCAGCGCACGCCCTTGGGAATGTAGACGAAGGAGCCGTCGGTGAAGACGGCGCAGTTCAGCGTCGCGAAGTAGTTGTCGGTCACCGGCACCACGGTGGCGAGGTACTTCCGCACCAGCTCGGGATGTTCCTGGATCGCGTCCGAGATCGAGCAGAAGATCACGCCGGCCTCGGCCAGCTCCTTCTTGAAGGTCGTGACGACGGAGACGGAATCGAACACCGCATCGACGGCGACCCGGTTTTCCGGCGCGACACCGGCCAGGATTTCCTGCTCGCGCAGCGGGATGCCGAGCTTCTTATAGGTCTCCAGGATCGCCGGGTCGATCTCGTCGAGAGACTTCGGCGAGGCGCCGCTCTTGGGCGCCGCGTAGTAGTAGATGTCCTGATAGTTGATCGGCGGGTAGTTGACCCGCGACCAGTTCGGCTCGGTCATGGTCTTCCAGCGACGGAAGGCGTCAAGCCGCCATTCGAGCATCCATTCCGGCTCGTTCTTGCGCGCCGAGATGTAGCGCACGGTATCCTCGGTCAAACCCTTGGCGGGTTTGTCCATCTCGATTTCGGTGACGAAGCCGTATTTGTACTCGGTCACGTCAATCGACTTGACCTGATCGATGGTCTCCTGGACCGCTGCCATTGCCTACTCTCCAGTCGCGGGTTCAAGGCCCGCCGGTTCTCTGCATAATCGTCGCGGGACGCTTCAGGCTGCTGCCTTGGTGTCCCGGACGGGGTTCGTGGCCAGTGCCTTCGCATAGGCCCCGAGGAAATGATCGATGTCCGCCTCGCAGGTGGTCCATCCAAGCGACGCCCGCAAGGCCCCTGCGCTCATGGCGGGGTCTACTCCCATGGCGTCCAGCACATGCGAACGCTTGACCTTGCCCGACGAGCAGGCCGAGCCGGAGGACAATGCGGCGCCCGCCAGATCGAGCATGATCAGGGCCGTCTCCGCCTTGAGACCCGGCGTCGCGAAGGCGCTGGTGTTAGGCAAGCGCACAGCCGAGCGGCCGAATACCGCCGTGGCCGGCGACAAGTCGGCAAGCCCAGCCTCGAGACGATCGCGCAAGGCACCAAGCCGCACGGCCTCCCCAGCCAGCGCCTTGCCAGCAAGATCCGCCGCAACGCCGAGGCCGACGATGCCCGGCAGGTTCTCGGTGCCGGCGCGCCAGCCGCGTTCCTGGCCGCCGCCACGCATCGGCTTGTCGCTGAGTTCGAGCGCGCCCGTGCGAAACACGATTGCGCCGACGCCCTTCGGTCCACCGAACTTATGCGCAGACAATGTCAGAACATCGACGCCCAGCGCATTGATATCGATCGCGATCTTGCCCGCCGCCTGGACGGCGTCGCTATGCGAAAGCGCTCCGTACCGCCTCGCGATGGCCGCAAGCTCGGCGACCGGCTGAATCACGCCGGTCTCGTTATTGGCGAGATGGAGCGAGACCAGAGCCCGCGCTCCCGGGTTTTCCTGCGCGAACCGCTCCAGCCGCGCTTCGAGCCAAACGAGATCGGCACGCCCTTCGGAATCGACGGGAAGCGCTTCGGCCATGCTTGCCGGGAAGCGATGCCCGTCGCGCACGCAGGCATGCTCGGTGGCGCCATAAATCAGTAGCGAGGCGGGAACCCGCACGCAGTCGCGGCCGCCATCGCAATCCATAAGGCCCGGTGAAAGCAGCGTCGCATTGGCCTCGGTACCGCCGCTGGTGAAGACGACATGGCCCGGCCTGGCCCCGCACAGTGCAGCCACCTGTTCGCGCGCCCGCTCGATGGCCGCGCGCGCCGCCCTGCCCTCGCCATGCACGGAAGACGGGTTGCCCGGCATCATGAGCGCGCGCGCCATCGCCTCGGCGACCTCCGGCCGAACCGGCGTGGTCGCGTTGTGGTCGAGATAGGCGCGTATCGGCGCGGTCACGATCTCAAAAGCTCCAATCCTGCATTGTGCGAGACGGCCGGCACGAAATGCTTGAAATTGCACCCATGCACCGTGCTATAGCCGCCCGTCCAAACCGGCCGGAACCGGGATGACGGCAGCGCCAATCTGGCGATCTACCGTTTCGTTCCCATATTGTTCACGGCTGTTAGAACCATTCTAAGCGCTTGATGTAGGGCGCGAGCGGCGGGGTCGTCAAGGGCGATCGGGTTTTTTGGCAGCGTTTCGACGCCGCTTTGCCCGGCGTGCATGGCTCCGCGCAACAAAAAGGCGGTAAGACGATGCCCGAGGTTATTTTCAACGGACCGGCCGGTCGGATCGAGGGTCGTTATCAGCCCGCCAAGAAGCGAGGTGCCCCGCTCGCTATCATCCTGCATCCGCACCCGCAATTCGGCGGGACGATGAACAACCAGATCGTCTACAACCTGTTCTACACCTTCGTGAATCGCGGGTTCTCGGCCCTGCGCTTCAACTTCCGTGGCGTCGGCCGCAGCCAGGGCCATTTCGACCACGGCGCCGGCGAGCTGTCCGATGCAGCCGCCGCGCTCGACTGGATGCAGGCGCTGAACCCGGAGGCCAAGAGCTGCTGGATCACCGGCGTCTCCTTCGGCGCCTGGATCGGCATGCAGCTCCTGATGCGCCGTCCCGAAATCGAAGGCTTCATGTCGATCGCGGCGATGGCCAATCGCTATGACTTCTCCTTCCTGGCGCCCTGCCCGTCATCGGGCCTTTTCGTGCACGGCTCCGAGGATCGCGTCGCCCCCGTCAAGGAGGTGATGGCGGTGATCGAGAAGGTGAAGACCCAGAAGGGCATCCAGATCGAGCACACCGTGGTCGAGGGCGCCAACCATTTCTTCGACGGCAAGGTCGACGTGCTGATGGAGCAGGTCGGCGCCTATCTCGACCGCATGGTCGGGCCTGAGATTCCCAAGGAAGAGCGCGAGGCGCAAGAGCAGGAATAGGCTGCACGGTCATGCTCGGCCATGTGCCGAGCATCCACGCCTAGAGCATCGCATTCGACCGAGGACGACGTGGATGGTCGGAACAATCCCGACCATGACGGGAAAACGGCTCAGCCTCGTAGAAAATCCGGCCAGCAGTTAGATCGCACCATGACCGCTTTCAAATCAGACCTTCTCCGTGTTCTCTCAGAGCGCGGCTATGTCCATCAGATCTCCGATCCCGAGGGGTTGGACGCGGCCGCGCTCAAAGGCCCGATCGGCGCCTATATCGGCTTCGACGCCACCGCGACCTCGCTGCATGCCGGGTCGCTGATCCAGATCATGATGCTGCATTGGATGCAGCAGACCGGGCACAAGCCGATCGCCCTGATGGGCGGTGGCACCTCGATGGTCGGCGATCCGTCCTTCAAGGAGGAGTCGCGCAAGCTGCTCACGGTCGAGGATATCGAGCGTAACCTCACCGGCATTCGCAAGGTCTTCGCCCGCTATCTCGATTTCGGCGGCACGGCGACCATGATGAACAATGCCGACTGGCTGCTCGGACTGAACTATCTCGAATTCCTGCGCGATGTCGGCCGCCACTTCTCGGTCAACCGCATGCTGTCCTTCGACAGTGTGAAGACGCGGTTGGAGCGCGAGCAGTCGCTCTCCTTCCTCGAATTCAACTACATGATCCTGCAGGCCTACGACTTCGTCGAGCTGAACAAGCGCACCGGCTGCGTGCTGCAGATGGGCGGCTCCGACCAGTGGGGCAACATCGTCAACGGCATCGATCTCGGCCACCGCATGGCCGATGTGCAGCTCTACGCGCTGACCTCGCCGCTGCTGACGACCTCATCGGGCGGCAAGATGGGCAAGACGGCGTCGGGCGCGGTCTGGCTTAACGCCGAGCTGATGGGCGCCTATGATTTCTGGCAGTTCTGGCGCAACACCGAGGATGCCGATGTCGAGCGCTTCCTGAAGCTCTACACCACGCTGCCCATGGCCGAGATCGCCCGGCTGGCGGCCCTGGGGGGCGCCGAGATCAACGAGGCCAAGAAGATCCTCGCGACCGAGGTCACGGCCATGCTGCACGGTCGCGAAGCGGCTGAGGCGGCAACGGAGACGGCGCGCAAGACCTTCGAGGATGGCTCGCTCGCTGCCGACCTGCCGAGCTTCAATGTCGCGGCAGCCGAGTTTGCCGAAGGGCTCGGCGTCCTGACCGCCTTCGTCAAGGCCGGGCTCGTCCCCTCCACCGGCGAGGCCCGTCGTCAGGTCAAGGCGGGCGGCCTGCGGGTCAACGATGCCGCCGTCACCGACGAGCGCGCGATGCTGTCACACGCCGATCTGTCGAGCGAGGGCGTGATCAAGCTCTCCTTCGGCAAGAAGAAGCACATTCTGCTCCGGCCAGAATAGGTGCGGTTCAGCGCAGCGGCGGCTGGCCGGGCTGGATCGGCCGCTGCGCAGGAGCCCCGCCGAGCGGGTCGACGAAGCGACGCAGGATGCCCGGCGCGATCGCCGAGAGCGGATTGATCGTCATCGTCGGCGCGCTCGCGGAACCCGAAATCCGGAAATTCACCGCAAACAGCCCACCATATTGACTGCCGCCGCCGAGCAGCGCGCCGACGACCGGCACCTGCGCGAAGGCGTTGTTGAACGCGTATCCCGGCACGAATGTGCCGCCGATATCGACGCGGTCGCGCCCATAGTCGACATTGCCCTGCAGGCTGAAGCCGAGCTGCTGCCCCCAGATCACCATCTCCGACACGTCGAGCCGGCTCGCCGAGCGTGTGAACTCGGCCTTGAGCTTGGTGAAGGCCACCTCGTTGACGTCGATCTGCTGCACCGGCGCATTGGCGGCACGATCGCCCGCGAGCGCCGATGCGGATTGATCGCCTACGACCCGACGCAGCGCCGGCTCGTCGCGCACCATGAAATTACGGAACAGGAGATCGCCACTCTGCCGGGTTTCGCCGGGTCCCATGGTCAGGATGAGATCGCCGCCATGGGCCTTTCGATAGAGATCGACGAAGCGCAGCAGCGACCCGCCATTTTCGGACTGCACCGTGAGCTGACCCGGGCCGTCCCCCTGCCGGGCTTGCCGGGCTGTGACGTCTGCCTTGCCGATGCGGCCCTGGAACGCCAGCGAACGCACCTCGCCGCCGCGCTTGGAGAGCTTCAGCGTCGCATTGGTGATGGCCTCGTTGTTGAAGCCGGTCAGGATAGGCACGTCGAGATCGGCATCGAAATCGCCGCCGCGAGCCGCGTTCTTGTCGCCGCGCGCTTGCGGGCCGGAGCTACTCTGCTGGAGGTCGCGAATGAAGGGTCGCGCATCGGCGACCGCGCCGCGAATGGTGAGCTTCGTCAGATTGCCATCGCGCCTGACTTCAACCTTGAGGTTGTCGCCAGGTGAAAGCCGGACTTGAGACAGGCTGGCACCGTCGAACCCGTTCTGCTTGGTCAGTTCGATCCTGCCGCGGATCAGGATGGGCGCCGCGTCGAGCAGGAAATCCTCGAGATCGGGGCCATTGGGATCGGCGATATAGTTGAAGCTGGCGCGTCCAGCGCGGCCGGCCGGCTTGTTCAGGCCGGGAAACGTGCCGTCGAGCGCCGCCTTCGTCAGGTCGAGTTCGACCCTGGGCGGCGCGTCCGCGCCCTTGCCGAGCGCCTTGACGACCTTGACCGGGATCGCGCCGGTGATCCCCGTCTCAGGACCAAGCCCCCGCCTCTGGCGGCTCGCATTGTCGAGCACAAATTGTAACGTCGCCTCGCCCTGCCCTTTGGGGTTCTGGCGGATTTCAACCTGGCTCTTGTCGCCGCCGACCTTTGCCTCGCCGCGCACGACGAGACCGTTGCGGTCGAAATTCACCGTGAGCGCGCCACTATCCAGCTTCTCGGTGCCGAGAAGTGTGTCGGACGCGACGCCGGACAGGGTGCCGCTGCTGTTCACGATAATTTCGCCAGGCCTGGGATCGTCGACGAGCGGCAGGGTCAACGTGGTCTTCAGGTCGCTTGCGCCGCGAATGGCAGCCGGATCGATCTGGCTTTGGGCGAAATCCTTCAACGCCGGAAAGGCGAACAGGGCGGCCAGCGATTCCATCGAGCCGGTCGATCTGAATGCGACATGCGAGGTGGCGCGCGGCATCCAGGTCTCGGCGACCTCGAAGCTGCCTTCGCTCAGCTGAAGCTGCCGCCCGCTGCCAAGATCGGCCGTTGCCTTGGTGATCGCGAGCTGGACGGTTCGCCCGGTGGTCCTGCCCGAAACGGACGCATCGATCAGCGGAGGGAGCCCGGGACCGGGCAGGAAACGCACCTGGGTGGCATCGACGACAACCGAGAGCGCCTTGTCGGGTATGCCGGCGCCCTTCAGCAGGCGGGCGTGGTCTTCGGCTGGCAGATCGAGGTCGACCTGCAGGGCCCCGACGCGGCCGCTGACGAACTGGCGCGACAGGGAGCCGTGGACGTCCGGCGAGGTCCAGCGCGGCCAGACGGCGAGGATGGCGCGTGGATCGGAATCGACCGCCCTGATCGAAAAGCGCTGCAGCGGCGAATCGCTAACGCGTTGAATGAAGCCGGTGCCGTCGACCGTGATCGCCGGTCCCCGCAGGGACATGGAGTCGATCGTGACTTCATTGGCGCGCGGATCGATTTTGACATTGCCCTTGATGCTGTCGAGGACGATTGGCGGGTCGCTGTCGAGCCCGGCCAATTGGCCGCCAGCGTCGATGTTCATGCGCCAGGCACCATTATCCTCGCGCAGGCTGCCGGTCCCCGACAGACGCGTCGCGCCGGCATGGATGTCGCCACGGCGGACCTCCAGCACGGTGAGATCATCGCTGCTCTCGAGCTCCAGATGGGCGGAATCGACGAGAAGAGGCGGGATCGGGCTGTCGGGAAAGCGAACGGTTCCCGGAAGCACGTCAATCTGTGCAGCGATGGTCTTCTTTCCGTTCGGAAGCAGTTTGAGGCTGGCCTTGCCCTTCACGGGCAGCCCGTCGATCGAGATGCCCCCCGTTCCGAAGGCCAGCGCGACAATCTCGGCCGGCTCGAAGCGCACGATATCGATGTCGGCGCGCTGGGTTCCGTCCGCCTCGCTGGACAGATCGATTGCCATTTCCTTCCAGCGTTGGCCGGTACGTCCCTTCATGCTCAGACGCGTGCCGCGCTCGCCGGTGCGCGTGAGCCGGATCTCGACATCCTCGAAACCGGCCTTCACGCGCCCCTCAGGGTCGACCAGCGACAGCCGGGCGCCATTCATGCCTGCGGTTTCGAGCGCGCCCAACAGCCCGTCGCCCTGTGCCAGGGTCGAGACGGCGCTCATGATTCCGGTAAACGCATTCCACTGGGCCGTGTCGGGCACCACCGCCGGCGCAGGCGTCTCGGCCGGGGCCGAGTCCGCGTTCACGACCAGGGCACCGTCCTTGTTGACGCCAAGCCGGACGTTGACGCCGCGCAAATCCACCGAGACCAGCCTGATCTCGCCACGTAGGAGCGCCAACGGCTCGTAGCCCAGGATCGCTTCCGGCGCCCTGATCGTGGCACCGCTGATGTGGCGGAAGGAAACCTGCCTGACCCTGAGCTGCGAATGCCCGTCTATACGGCCAAGCTCGGCAGCGGCGGCCTCGACCTTCCAGTCGCGTCCGAGCCGTTCCTCGATTGCCGCGGTGATCCGGCCTTCCAGGCCCGACAGGGGAATCAGTCCGGTAACCAGCAGCGTCGCGGCAGCACCCGCCAATGTCACGACGGCGACGACGACCGCCACGACCATGGTGACCAGCCCCGCTTTCGCGCGCCGTTTCACAGCCGCCACGTCGCATGCGGGTTCCGCCGGGGTCGCGGGCAAAACCTTCGCCGCGGCCGCGTTCTGTGCGTCGTGATCCACCAAGGCCTGCTTGATCCTCTCGGGCGAGTGAAGCGTATCTGGTTTAGACGGCGGAAGGCAGTCCCTTGCCGTTATCGGCAAAGACTCGGCATGCATGTCGATGTGGCCTGGCGAACCGATTCGGCAAGCGCCGGAACCGTCCTGTTACCCGCATCGGGCTGCCGAGCGGCTCAGCGCGGGTGCATGAAGCCCGAAGGCGACAAAAGGAAGGCAGAACATGGCGTTAAACCAAGGCGATCCCGCCCCCGACTTCACATTGCCTCGCGACGGCGGCGGCACGTTGTCATTGTCGCAGCTGCGGGGCCGCAAGGTCGTGCTCTATGCCTATCCGAAGGACGACACCCCCGGCTGCACCCAGGAAGCCATTGCCTTCAACGGATTGCGTGGGGATTTCGCCGCCGCAAACACCGATATCATCGGAGTTTCGCCCGATCCGGCGAAGCGCCATGACAAGTTCAAGCAGAAATACGGGCTCGACTTCCCGCTAGTGGCCGACGAGACGCTGGCGATGCTGCAGGCCTATGGCATCTGGGTCGAGAAGAGCATGTATGGCCGCAGGTATATGGGCGTGGAGCGGAGCACTTTCCTGATCGACCCCGACGGCAGGATCGCGCGCATCTGGCCCAAGGTGAAGGTTGCGGGCCATGCCGAGGAGGTGCTTGCCGCCGCCAGGGATCTGTAAAGCAACGGCTGCCTTCACCAGGCGATTTGCGAAAGATTAACCTTAACAGCCTCTATTGGCGGGATCGGCAGCGTAACAACCGGTCCCGCGTAATGACACAGCAAGCCTCGACAGGCCCCGCCCTCCCGGTGACGGGCCTGGCCACGCACAAAACCTACACGATCCGCCGGTCGACTGTGTTTGCCGGACTGTCGTGGCTGGCGCTGACGACGGCCTGCAGCGGCACTGCCGGCTGGTACATCCTCAGCAAGGACGATCTGGCGGCGCATCTGATTGCTCGGGAAACCACCCGGCAATACGCCTATGAAGACCGGATCGCCTCGCTGCGCGCCGATGTCGATCGCCTCGCCAGCCGCGCTTTGCTCGACCAGGATGGTGTCGAGGCCCGCGTCGACGAGTTGGCGACGCGTCAGGCGGAACTCGAATCGCGGCAATCCCTCGTCACCGCCCTGGCCGACACGCTGCAATCAGGCGGCCTCGCGATGGCCGGCAAGGGCTCGCTGCGCGCCCGGATGATCAAGCCCGAGGAACCGGTCAGAGCCTCGGGCGTCACCAGCTTCGCGCCGATCATGCCGACCAAACCAATGCCAGCGCCCGATTCGCCATCGCTGCGTGGCGTCGGCGAAAAAGCCGCGCCATGGCAGTCGGGTGAGGCTGAACCCAAGCCTCCTGCCGAACGCGTCGATGCTGCGCTGAGCCGCCTCGACCGGCATATCACCCGGACCTCCGGGGCGCAGATCGCCGTGCTCAAGGAGATCGACGAAAACCTGTCCGAGACCCAGAAGCGTCTGCGCGGAGCCCTTTCCGAAACGGGTATCGACACGGATCGTTTCGCGGTTGAGGCGGGCGTGGCATCTGGCGTTGGCGGCCCCTTCGTTCCCTTCAAGGTCGATGCTTCGGCCGGCCCGTTCGAGGCCACTCTCAGCGCGCTTCAGCCCCGCATAGCCGCCGTGACGCGGCTGCGCGGAGTGATCGAACAACTGCCGCTCGCCCGCCCCATGGCTGGCGAGAACGATTTCACCTCGAATTTCGGCTATCGCGTCGACCCGTTCACCCGTGGCCCCGCCATGCACACAGGCGTCGATTTCCGCGCCGAGACCGGTTCGCCGATCCGGGCCACCGCGCCGGGCAAGGTCGTGACGGCGGAATATTCGGGCGGTTATGGCAATATGGTCGAGATCGAGCATGCCGGCGGCATCACCACCCGCTACGCCCATATGTCGGCGATCAGCGTCTCTTCGGGCCAGAACGTGACGACGGGTACGGTTGTGGGGCGCGTCGGCACGACGGGCCGGTCCACCGGCCCGCATCTGCACTATGAGACCCGGATCAACGATCAGCCGCTGGACCCGACACGCTTCCTGCGTGCGGGCAGCAAGCTGGCGGCGATGCACTGATTGCCGCCATCATTGGCTCAGTCGATATCCTCGACCTCGACTTCGGTACCGTAGACGCGCTGGGCCAGCGAGGCCTCCATGAACGGATCCAGCGCCCCGTCGAGCACCTCGGACGGCGCCGTCGAGCTCACGCCCGTACGCAGATCCTTCACCAGCTGATAGGGCTGCAGCACATAGGAGCGGATCTGGTGGCCCCACCCGATATCGCTTTTGGCCGCTTGCTCGGCATTCGCCTTGTCTTCGCGCTTCTTGAGCTCGACCTCATAAAGCCGCGCCCGCAGCATGTCCCAGGCCTTGGCCCGGTTCTTGTGCTGTGAACGCTCCTGCTGGCAGGAGACCGCGATGCCGCTCGGGATATGGGTGATGCGCACGGCCGAATCGGTCGTGTTGATGTGCTGCCCACCCGCGCCCTGCGCGCGATAGGTGTCGATCCGGCAATCCGACTCGTTGATGTCGATGACGATGCGATCGTCGACCACCGGATAGACCCAGACCGACGCAAAGGAGGTCTGCCGCCGGGCATTGGAGTCGAATGGCGAGATGCGCACCAGCCGGTGCACGCCCGATTCCGTCTTCAGCCAGCCATAGGCATTATGGCCCTTGAACTGCAGCGTCGCCGACTTGATGCCGGCGGTGTCGCCATCCTGATATTCGAGCGTCTCGACCTTGAGCTTGCGACGTTCGCCCCAGCGCCGATACATGCGCAGCAGCATCTCGGCCCAGTCCTGGCTCTCGGTACCGCCAGCGCCCGGGTGAATTTCGAGATAGGTGTCGAGCATGTCGGCTTCGCCCGAGAGCAGGGTCTCGACCTGCCGTCTGGCGGCCTCGACTTCGACAGCCTTGATCGCGACCTCACCCTCGGTGATGGAGGCGGCATCCTCTTCCATCTCGCCGAGTTCGATCAGGGTCAGGGCATCATCGAGATCGCGCTCGAGCTTGTTAATGCCGTTGATCTGGTCCTCGAGCGAGGTGCGTTCGCGCATGAGCTTCTGCGCGGTCTCGGCATCGTTCCAGAAATCGGGTCCCTCAGAGAGGGCGTTCAGTTCCGCGAGGCGGCGTTGCGCGACATCCCAGTCAAAGATGCCTCCTCAGCAGTCCAATCGACTGCTTGGCGTTGTCGAGCTGGGTCTGGATTTCAGGACGCATGATTCGTGAAATGCCCTCGTTGGCGGCGGCTTCTGCCGGAGCGCTGAGATAGGGATGAAAACGCCGCGTGTAAACGCCTGAGCGCGCGGCCGCCGTTTCGCCTCGCCAGGAGATGCAGGCAAATTCAAGACAGAGGCAAATTCCGGGGAGCAGAACGCCGCCCCGGATCGATCAGGCGAGTTAGTACAAGCCGCCGGTACCGGAACCGACGCCACGTCCCCCGCCGCCCGGCGAGACGCTGAGCGGTGTGCTGCCGTCGCCGGCCGCGCCGATGACCGAATAGCTGTCGGGCGGTGCCGTACCCGGCTTGAACGCTTCGAGGATACCGCCCTCGCCGCCCGAGCGCATCCCGGTCCGGGGATCGACACGGATCAGCTTGATGCCTGCGGGCACGCGGAACGGCGTGGCCGGCTTGTCCTTCAGCGCCGCGATCATGAAATCGCGGAAGATCGGCGCAGCGTATTGACCGGCCGTCGCCGAGGTGCCCAGCGACTTCGGCTTGTCGAAGCCCATATAGACGCCAACGGCAAGATCGGGAGAGAAGCCGACGAACCAGACATCCTTGGCGTCGTTGGTGGTGCCGGTCTTGCCGCCGACGGGCTTGCCGACGGCCTTGACCACAGTCGCGGTACCGTTCTGGACCACGCCCTCGAGGATGGAGACCATCTGGTAGGCGGTCAGCGGATCGAGCACCTGGTCGCGATTGTCGACGAGACGCGGCTCGCGCTGGTCGGCCCATTTGTCGGCATTGCAGCCTTCGCAGACGCGCTGGTCATGGCGGAAGATGGTCGCGCCCCAGCGATCCTGGATGCGGTCGATCAGCGTCGGCCGGATCCGCTTCCCGCCGTTGACGAGCATGGCATAGCCCGCCGTCATGCGCATGACGGTGGTTTCGCCGGCGCCCAGCGCCATCGAAAGCACTGGCTGCATGTCGTCATAGACGCCGAAACGACGGGCATATTCCGCGATCAGCGGCATGCCGACATCCTTGGCGAGCCGCACCGTCATCAGGTTCTTCGAGAACTGGATGCCGTAGCGCAGCGTGCGCGGCCCGGTCGACTTGCCGTCATAGTTTTCCGGCCGCCACATGCCGAGGCCGCCGCCCTGATCGATCTCGATCGGCGCATCCAGCACGATGCTCGACGGCGTGTAGCCATTGTCGAGCGCCGTCGCATAGACGAAGGGCTTGAACGAGGAGCCGGGCTGACGCAGCGCCTGCGTCGAGCGATTGAACTCCGACTGATCATGCGAGAAGCCGCCGACCATCGCGAGAACACGGCCCGAGAACGGGTCCATGACCGTGATGGCGCCGTTGACCTCCGGCAGCTGCCTCAGGCGAACCTGGCCCGGCCTGCTGTCGATCGGCTCGACATAAACGACGTCGCCGACGGAAACCGCCTGCGAGACGCGCGAGCGACGCGTCCATTTGATGCCCTCGCCCGACAGCGTCGCGGTTTCGCGGTCGCTTTTGAGCTGGCCGGAATTCTCGCGCAGCGGATGCATGCCGAGCCGCGCGGTATCACCGGACACGTCGAGCACGACAGCCAGACGCCAGGGCGCGACGTCGCCGAGCACCGGCAATTCGCCGATGGCCAGCCCCCAATCGCGGGCGCTCAGGTCGAGCTTCTGGATCGCGCCGCGCCAGCCGCGCGCCTCGTCGAAGCGCACCAGACCATCGACGAGCGCCTTGCGGGCCATGAGCTGGATCTTGGGATCGACGGTGGCACGCACCGACAGCCCGCCTTCAAGCAGCTTCTTCTCGCCATAACGATCCTGCAATTCGCGACGGATCTCTTCGGCGAAATAGCCGGCAGCGATGTTGTTCGGCGAAACCGTGCGCGGGTTGACGCCCAGCGGCTGCTTCTTGGCGAGATCGCCCGCCTCGCGCTTGACGAAGCCGTTCTCCACCATCCGGTCGATGACGTAATTGCGACGTTCGATCGCGCGCTCGCGGTTCCGGAACGGATGCAGGTCGGTCGGCGCCTTCGGCAGGGCGGCGAGATAGGCTGCCTCCTGCAGGTTGAGCTCATGGACCGACTTGCCAAAATAGTTCAGTGCCGCGGCCGCGATGCCATAGCTGCCCTGCCCCGGCGCCGGCGCGCCAAGGTAGATCTCGTTCAGATAGAGCTCGAGGATCTTGTCCTTGGAGTAGGTCGACTCGATGCGTAGCGCGACCAGCGCCTCGCGAATCTTGCGTTCGTAGTTCTGCTCGGAGCCGACGAGGAAGTTCTTCGCCACCTGTTGGGTGATCGTGGACGCGCCCTGCGGACGGCGGCCGGCCGAGCGGTTGCGGAAGTTGCT
Organism: Allobosea lathyri; assembly: GCF_900108245.1. Taxonomy (GTDB): domain Bacteria; phylum Pseudomonadota; class Alphaproteobacteria; order Rhizobiales; family Beijerinckiaceae; genus Allobosea; species Allobosea lathyri. The sequence continues at coordinate 258,964 of NZ_FNUY01000002.1, read as the reverse complement.
GATCGCGGCGCGCACGAGCCCCTCGGGGTCGACGCCGATATGCTTGTAGAAATTCTTGTCTTCGGCCGAGAGATAGGCGTCGATGATCAACTTCGGCACCGCCTGAATCGGCAGGTAAAGCCGGCGTTCGCGCGCATATTCGGCGATCAGGCTGCCGTCGCCGGCATGGACGCGGGTCATCACCGGCGGCTCGTAGTTCCGCAGCTGCGCGGAATCCGGCAGGTCCTTGGAGTAGTGCCAGATGAATCCGCCAGCGACGACCGCGCCGACCACGAAGGCGATCGCGCCCGCGGCGAACAACCATCCAAAGATTCGCAGGATAAACCGCATCTCAGGCCCTGGCCCTTGCTGTTACCGCCCTGTGCGCCCGAGAAAAGGCGCTGCGCAAATCAGGTCTATAGCATGATGGAGATGGCGGAACCGTGGCCTTGCGACCACATTTCGCATGATCTGCGCCATGCATTTTCGTGGCCCACCGAGCGTCAGCGGCGGTTCTCGGCAGCCTTGCCACCAGGCGCCCGTTCGCGCTCGAAATAATGCTCGATTGCCGTCCCGACGGCCGCGACCGCCTGAGTGCGCCATTCGACCGAATTGAGCAGTTCGGCATCCTTGGGGCTGGACATGTAACCGAGCTCGATCAGCACGGAAGGCACATCGGGCGCGCTCAGCACCCGGAACCCCGCAGAACGCAGCGGAACCTTGTGCATCTTCACCGAACCACCGAGCTTTTCGACGAGATTACGGGCAAAGACTGCCGAGAAGGTCCGCGTCTCCCGCTTGGCCAGATCCATCAGGATGCCGGCGACATCCTGAACCTCCTCACTCGAATCGAGGCCCGCGACAGCGTCCGCCTGGTTTTCCTTGGCGGCGAGCCTGGCCGATTCGGCATCGGTCGCGCGCTCGGACCCGGTATAAATGGTCGCGCCACGAACCTCCTGCGATTGCGTCAGCGAATCGGCATGGATCGAGACGAACAGGTCGGCCCCCTCCGCCCGGGCGATTTTGACGCGTTCGGCTAGTGATACGAATCGGTCGCCATCCCGTGTCATCACCACGCGATAGCGTCCGTTTGCCTCCAGCTGCTCCCGGAGCTTCGTCCCGAAGGCGAGCACGACCGACTTCTCGGCAATCGACGCCACAACCGCCCCGGGGTCGATGCCGCCATGGCCCGGGTCGATCACAATCGTGCGACGCGTTTCACCGATCGGTTTGGCAGGGGTTGGAATGGCAGCGGTCACATCGGGATCGCGCTGCGGGGTCCGGTTGACGGCAGCCTGGAACTCGGCGCGCGTCGCCCGCTTGAGTTCGATCGTAAGCTCGCCGAATCCGCCCCGAACGGCCCGGGTCTCGGCCCGTGTCACGACGGCCGGCTGCGCGAGATCAATGATGATTCGCGACCGGTCAGCCGTGAACAACCCGAAGCGGAAGGCGCTGACGAAACCGGCGCTCTTGCGCGCGGCAGCCGGCTGCACCTGAAAATTCATCGATGGCAGGTCGATCACCACCCGATCGGGCCCCGCGAGCACGGACGCGCTGACATCGACGGTGGTAGAGAGGGCCATGGTCAGACGCACTGTCTCGCCGACCTGTTCGAGACGCGCATCAGTCGCGACCGGGAATTCACTCTGCGGCCGAGGGTTAGCGAGGCTGGAGCTGGAAGGCCCCAGAGCGGCGCCGGCGATGCTCAGCGTCACCCCGACCGCAAGCGTGCCCAGCAGCCGGAAAAACGACTGGGTCTTGGGCCGGCGGCGGCCGGCGCTGGGGAAGCGAACGTGAGGGAGCAGTGGAATATTCCCGTACTGTCGTCACCAAGGCTTAACCATAGTGACACGGTATCCTAACAGGCCGTTACCACGGCCACACAAGCCGGAGAACAGCGCCCCATCGCCTGCCGCGCGATCTCGATGCGATGTGACTTGCAAATCACTATCACCTGTCTGTAATGGAGATGGTTGCTTGCGTAGCCGCCTCTGGAGTGCATCCGGACCCGAGGGTCCGTCGGCGTCCGGGGCATGCCGAGCGGCTGACCCAACCGGGTTCGGTCGCAGCAAGACAACCGCAACGGATCGTCCGCAGACGGCCGGTGTCAGGCGCGCGAGTTCGGCGCCAGGCAAGGTCTCGCGAGCGTGCAAACGCGGTGTGCTTCGTCAGTTGGCAAGCCCATCGCAGGTCAGGACAGATGTCGGGGCATACGACGCCGCATACATCATCGGTGAATCGTCAATACCTGCGGGACTGCGTCGGGCTGCTTGCCCGGCCAGGTTTCCCGAGCCGCTATTCTGTCTCGATTGAACCCTCCCTCCTGCAACATGCCGGCATGCGCCGGCCTATGCGCGGCTCCCCTGCCCGCGGCAGCGGACACATGTCCGCAGCCCGGCGGGTTCTGACGGCCGCCGCGCCGATGGAAACGTCTTATGGCAAACAAGATGCTTATCGACGCCACCCACCCGGAAGAGACCCGGGTCGTGGTGGTTCGCGGATCACGTATCGAGGAATTTGATTTCGAATCCGCCAGCCGCAAACCCCTGCGCGGCAATATCTATCTCGCCAAGGTCACGCGCGTGGAGCCCTCGCTCCAGGCTGCCTTCGTCGAGTATGGCGGCAACCGCCACGGCTTCCTCGCCTTCTCCGAAATTCACCCGGACTATTACCAGATTCCGGTCGCCGACCGGCAGGCTCTGCTCGCCGACGAGGCGCGCGCCGACCGCGAGGAAGAGCGTGACGAGGAACGCAGCCGCGAGAAGCGCGGTGGACGTCGCGATCGCGGCAGGCGCGGTGATCGTGACGGCCGCGCCAAGAAGGCCGCGACCGACGAGACCGTGACCGCCGAGCTCGATGAGAACGGCGCCACCATCGTGGTCGAGACCGACGGCAAGGAAGCCGCCATGGTCAACGAGGGCGCGCCCGCCTTCGGTGAGTTCTTCGCTCCGGCCGTGGCCGAATCGGCCGACGAGGCCGTCGTCGAGAACGCTGCGCCCCTGACCTTCGAAACCCGGCCGGAATCGTCCGCCAGCGAGGCTTCCGACAGCGAATCCTCCGAAGACGACACGGCGCAGGCCGACGACGTTTCGGCTGACGGCGAAGAGGCCCGCAGGCCCGGCCAGGACGACGATCACCACGACGACGGCGAGGAGGCTCATGAGGAGCCCGAGCAGCTCGGCGGCGGCGACGCCCTCGACGACATGCCCGAGCGCGCCCCGCGCCATTCGCGCCGCCAGTACAAGATCCAGGAGGTGATCAAGCGCCGCCAGATCATCCTGGTCCAGGTCGTCAAGGAAGAGCGCGGCAACAAGGGCGCCGCACTCACCACCTATCTCTCGCTCGCCGGCCGCTATTCGGTGCTGATGCCGAACACCGGCAAGGGCGGCGGCATTTCGCGCAAGATCACCAACACGGAAGATCGCAAGCGCCTGAAGGAAGTCGCCTCCGAGTTGGAGGTTCCCGAGGGGATGGGCATCATCCTGCGCACGGCGGGAGCCTCGCGTACGAAGGTCGAGATCAAGCGCGACTACGAATATCTGATGCGGATGTGGGAGAGCGTGCGCGAGCTGACGCTGGCCTCGGTCGCGCCCGCGCTGGTCTATGAGGAGGGCAACCTCGTCAAGCGCTCGATCCGCGACCTCTACAACAAGGATATCGACGAGGTTCACGTCGCCGGCGACGAGGCCTATCGCGAGGCCAAGGACTTCATGCGCATGCTCATGCCGAGCCATGCCAAGAGCGTGAAGGCCTATCGCGATCAGACGCCGCTCTTTGCTGCCTTCGGCATCGAGAGCCAGCTCGACGCGATGTTCTCCAACACGGTCACGCTGAAGTCCGGCGGCTATATCGTCATCAACCAGACCGAAGCGCTGGTGGCGATCGACATCAACTCCGGGCGCTCGACCCGCGAGCACAATATCGAGGACACCGCCCTCAAGACCAATCTCGAAGCAGCCGAGGAAATCTCGCGCCAGCTGCGCTTGCGCGACCTTGCCGGCCTCATCGTGATCGATTTCATCGACATGGAGGAGAACCGCAACAACCGTGCGGTCGAGAAGAAGCTCAAGGATTGCCTGAAGGACGATCGCGCCCGCATTCAGGTCGGCCGCATCTCGGCCTTCGGCCTGCTTGAGATGTCACGCCAGCGCATCCGCACCGGCGTGCTCGAAAGCTCGTCCGTGCCCTGCGCGCACTGCGCCGGCGCCGGCATGGTGCGTTCGACTTCGTCGGTCGCGCTGCAGATCCTGCGCGCGCTGGAAGAGACGCTGATCAAGAGCGCCTCGCATAACCTGACTGTCCGTACCCGGCCGGAGGTCGCGCTTTATGTGCTGAATCAGAAGCGCGCCCATCTCGCCGATCTCGAGGCGCGCTTCGCCATCGCGATCACCATCTCGGTTGATGCAGCCTTGCTCGGTACCCGCTATTTCGAGGTCGAGCGCGGCGAATTCGTCGGCAATGAAGGGCGTGTCATTCCGACGAGCTTCAAGGCCGAGGCTGTTGCGATCGACGTCGACGACGAGGCACTCGACGCCGCGGCCGAGGCCGAGGCGCTCGGAGCCGAGCCCGATGCCGTCGAGGCAGTTGTTGCCGACAGCGAAGCCAAGCCCGAGGCGACAGATGGCGAGGCTCGCGGCGAAGGCGGCCGCAAGCGCAGGCGCCGTCGTCGGCGGCGGCGTGGCGGCGAGCGTGACGCCAATGGCCAGCGTCTCGATGGCGGCAGCGACGATGCCGAAGGCGACGAAGAGGGCGACGAGGACGGCGAGGAGCAGAACGACACTGCTGCGAATGATGCCGTGACGGCGACGCCCGAGGCCCCCGCCCCGACCCCGGTCGAGGAGGCTGCTCCCGTCCTTGAAGACGAGAAGCCGAAGCGCCCCCGTCGTGGCGGCCGGAAGTCGAAGGCCGATATCGCGGCCGAAGCGGCCGAAGCAGCGAAAGCTGCCGAAGACAGCGCCGAGACCGTCGTGGCCGAGGTCCCCGCCGCCGAAGCACTTGCGGTCGAGGAGCCTGCGGTCGAGGCGCCTGTCGCCATGCCCGAGAAGCCCAAGCGCAGCCGCTCGCGCAAGAAGGTCGTGCCGATCACGGAAGGTGCGGAAACCGCTGAGCCGGCGCCCGCTCCGGTCGAACAGGCCGCCGCTCCCGAACCGACCCCGGAACCCGCGCCGGAGCCCGTCCCGGCCCCGGCTCCACAGGTCGTCGAGGAACCGGTTGCGGTCGTGCTGACGCCGCCTGATCCGGACCGCCCCAAGCGCGGCGGCTGGTGGAACAAGCTGGCCGGACGCTCCTGAAAAATCAGCCCGCTGCGATCGCTCGCAGCGGGCTTTTTCTTGCCAAGAATTAATCCCGAAATTTGGTCGCAGCACGGAGGTGACGATGCCCCCGCCCGGGAACCGCGAGCGCCTGATCCTGACCGCAATATCGGTCGTCGCGCTGTTGGGACTGGCCTGGCTCGCCTGGAGCGCCATCGGCTGGTTCGGCGTCGGGCTGCTCGGCCTCCTGGTCCTGTTCATAGCCGTCAGGGTCGAGCTCGAAGGCAACCGTCCCGTCGGACATCAGATGACGCCAAGCCTCTATGCCGGCCAGTACCGCAGCGAGATGGCGGCTGGCCCCAAGGATAAAGCGAGCCGTCTCTCCGAGCGCATGGCAGTCATCGGATCGGCGCGGCTTGCAACCTTGCTTGGCGGATTGCTCGTCGTGGTCGGTTTCGGCTGTTTTGTCCTGCTCTGAGGGATCGCTTCGTCGCTATCCCGCCGCAGGGGCCAGCGGGCTCGGCGGCGGCAGGGCCTGGATTGCTGCTGCCGCCCCACCGGCATAGTTGCCTTCGCCGCCGCGTACTGTGACGGCATTCGAGGCGAAGGGAATATGGGCCTCGTTGAGGGCGCGGTAGACCCGCTTCAGCGCCTCGCGCTGGACGCCCGACGCCTGGTTCGGCTTGGAGGTGAACTTCAGCCTGATCACGATTGCGCTGTCGGTGATATCGGCGACGCCCTGCATCTTGAGCGGGGCAATGAAATGCGGGCCGTATTCGGGGTCTTCCAGCAAAGCAATGCCGGTCTTCTTGATGGCCTTGCGGGCCAATTCGATATCGGCGGAATGGTCGAGCCGGACGTTGAACTTGACCGTCGCCCAGTCGCGGCTGGCATTGGTCAGCGAGGCGATCTGGCCGAAGGGCACGGTATGGATCTGGCCGCTCTGGTGGCGCAGCTGCATGGAGCGCAATGAGATCTTCTCGACCGTGCCCTTGAGCTTGCCGGTGTCGACATATTCGCCGACGCGGAAGGCATCCTCGATCATGAAGAAGAAGCCGGAGACGATGTCACGCACCAGCGCCTGCGAGCCGAAGGAAATTGCCAGGCCCAATATGCCGAAACCGGCGAGCAGCGGCCCGATATCGACGCCGAGCCGGGACAGAACGACCAGGGTTGTCAATCCGATGACCGCACCGAGCACCACGCCGCGCAGCACCGGCAGGACAGTCGCGAGGCGGGACGGCACGTTGTCTTCATGCGCCTCATCCTCGTCGGCCGGGCCGATGGCCGAGCGCCGGGGCGTATAGGCGTCGAAGAAGGCCCGCAGGAAGACAAGCATGACCCAGCCCGCAAAGGCGAGCACGGCGACGCCCGCTGCCTGTCGCGAGAAGGTGCTGAAATCGCCCGAGCTGATCTCCAGGACGAAGCTGGCCCAAAGCCGTGCCATCAGATAGAAGCCCCCCGCCCAGACAACGCCTCCGGCGGCCGCCTGCCCGGCGAGGCCAAGCGCCTGCTTCAATGGCGGCAGCGGCTCGACCGAGGCCAGCTTGGCTCTCCGGCACGCGATCAGATTGGTGACGCCGGCGGCAATGATCGGCGCCAGCACGATAATCAGTTGCGTGAGGCCTGCCGACGCCGCCCAATGTCCGCCATCCGGCATCATCATCGCAGCGCGGCCCACCATCCAGATGAAGATCGAGAAGGCCACGTAGAGCCACGGCGTCAGGATTGCCAGCAAGCGCAGGCCGGGGCCGGGCTGCGGCGAATGCTGCAGCACCAGCGCGGTCAGATCGTGGCGCGCATCGATGAACCACCAGACCTTGAAGGCGGTGATGGCCAGGGCGCTGACGGCAAACAGCCCCGCAACGGCCTCCCGGCTGCCGGCCACCCGCTGGGCCAGGATCGCGCTGACGACGACGATCGGGGTTGCGATCGCATAAATGCAGAGGATGCGGAAATGCCGCTCGGCACGCGGCAGGGGCAACAGACGCCTTTCAGGAGCGCCCGGCGCGAGCAGGAAGCGCCCGACTGCAATATAGCAGGCGCCGATCGCCGCACCGTTGCCGGCAGTGCGCAGCGCTGCAGCCGCGAGGTCCGGTTCTGGCAACCACAGCCCCGCTTCGAACCGCAAGAGCCCGAGCGCAATTGCGATCGTGAGGGCGTCCTGAAGCAGCCCGTATCCCGATGCAATCAGACGTGTCGTGAATTCCGGGCCGGCCGGTCGCAGGCGTCGCGCGAACCAGCCTGCGCTGGCGTAACGGAACAGCCCAGCCCCTGCGATGGCGAGCGCCAGGCTGGCCAGGATGCGAACGCCCGCCGACGGGCCGGTGAGCCCATTGCGGTTGCCCATCCAGGACCGCTGCCAATCATCGGGCAACTCGACGGCCCGCGGAATCGCGGCATTGCCGGCATCGAAGCCATCGACGAAATCCTCCCAGAACGCCTCGATTCGCGTCTCGGCCGTCGAGACCCGTGTCGGAGCCTTTGCTGGGGCAACAGGCGTCGGCGCAGATGCGGACACAGTTGCCGGCGGCTGTGCCTCTCCCGCCCCGGCCAGCCGCAATGTCACCTTGCGACCGGTGGCTTCGAGCGCTTTGATGGTGCGTGCCAGCGCATCGGGCGTCTCGTCGCCGCGCAGGACGAGGGTGACCGACTTATCTGCGTCCGTCTGCGCCAAAGCAGGCGCGGCGGGGATCGCTGCGAACCACAGGAAGGCGAGGACACCAAGCCCCGACAACAGGAACCGCGATGTCATCGAACGGGTATTGCAACCGCGCATCTGCGCCTCTCCAAGGCCTAGGGCCCGGAGGATGTCTCCGGCGCCGAAGATTTGGCAAGGGCAAGCTGACGGGAAGGCCTGTAATTATTGCCGGAACGCCTTTCAGCGCCGCTTCAGCCAGCCATCGAGGCGCGACACCGCGTCCTCGCATTCCGCCAGCGAGCCCGCAAAGGAGAGCCTGGCGGTGCGCGAGCCTCTGGCCTCGTCGAAGTCGAGCCCTGGCGTGATCGCGACGCCGGCGCCTTCAAGAACATTCCGGCAGAACTCCATGGAATCGTTGGAGTATCGGCCTATGTCGAGATAGATGTAGAACGCGCCGTCGACAGGCAGGAACTCGCCAAGACCGATCGCCGGCAACGCCTTCAGCAGAAAGGCGCGATTCTCCGCATATCCGGCCTTGATCGCCTCGCACTCGGCAGTGGCGTCAAAAGCCGCCTCGCCGGCCACCTGGCTGAGGTAGGGCACCGAGATCGATAAATTCTGCTGCAGCCGCTCGATCGTCCGCACGAGGCGCTGGGGCACGACCAGCCAGCCGACGCGCCAGCCGGTCATGCAGTAATATTTCGAGAAGGAATTGACGATGATCGCGTCCTGATCGGCGGACAATGCGGTCGTCGCAGGCGTCTCATAGGTCAACCCGTGATAGATCTCGTCGGAAATATACCAGAGACCGAGCCGGCGGCATTCGGCCGCCACGGCGGCAATGGCCTCGGGCGCCATCACCACCCCGGTCGGGTTGGCGGGGCTCATCGTCAGAACGCCCGCCAGCGGCGCCTGCGCATGGGCCTGCGCGATCAGTTCCGGCGTCAGGGCAAAGCGCGTCTCGGGACCGACCTCGATCGCCACCGGTTCGAGCCCGAGCGCGATCAGGATGTTGCGATAGGCCGGATAGCCCGGCGCCGTGATGGCAACGCGCGCTCCCGGCTGGAAACAGGCGAGGAAGGCCAGGATGAAGCCGCCCGATGAGCCCGTCGTCACCACGATGCGCTCGGCCGCCACGCCCACGCCATAGGCGTCCTGATAATGCCTGGAGATGCGTTCCCTCAGCGAATCCGTGCCGAGAGCCTGCGTATATCCGATGCGACCGTGCTCCAGGGCACGGCCGGCGGCAGCCCTGATGCTGGCCGGCGTCGGTGCGGATGGCTGGCCAACCTCCATATGGACGACGGAGCCACCGGCCCGCTCGATCGCGGCAGCCTGGTTCATCACGTCCATGACGATGAAGGGCGAGACGCGGGCTGCGCGCTCGGCCAGCAACGGCAATGTGGACGGTGGCAATGTCGACGATGGAAAGTCAGGCTTTTGCATTGTCATATCCGGGCCAGGGTCTTCGCCAGTCCGCGTAGCCGAGCCATCCCCGCCCTGCAACCACTGGCAAAGCTGTGAATTGACGCCGACCGCCCGAGGGCGGAGAAGCTGAAGGCAGCAGTTACGCCGTTTGTCCGACCGCTTCCGTGAAGGGAGGTCGGAACCGAAAGGATGATGATATGGCCCGCTCCACCCTGTCGAGCCTGGCACGTGCCGCCCTGCGGCACGCCAGCCTCGCTCTTGCTGTCTGGCTCGCGGTCTCGACAGCTCCCGCTCAGGCTCAGAGCCCGGCCCTTTCGCCCGACCAGCGCAAGGCGGTCGTCGAGTTGATCCGCGAAACGCTGCTGCAGAACCCCGAACTGATCCAAGAGGCGCTGGTCGAACTGGAGCGCCGCAACACGGTCGCCCAGGCCGAGCAGCAGCGCAACGCCGTCTCCGCCGAAAAGGCGCGACTCACCGACCCCGCGACCTCCGTGATCATCGGCAACCCGCAGGGTGACGTCACGATCGTCGAGTTCATGGATTACAATTGCGGCTTCTGCAAAAGGGCGATGGAGGATGTCCAGACGCTCACCAAGAATGACCCGAAGCTCAGGGTCGTCCTGAAGGACTTCCCGATCCTCGGCCCCGATTCGGTCGAGGCGAGCCGCGTCGCGGTTGCCGCCAAGAACCAGCTGCAGGGTGCCAAATACTTCGAATTCCACAACAAGCTGATGGGCGTCAAAGGACGCGTCAACGGCGCCAAGGCGCTCGAAATCGCCAAGGACGCCGGGGCTGACGTCGAGCGCCTGCGCAAGGATATGGACGCTCCCGCCACCCGCGCCGCGATCGAGGACACCGTCGCGCTCGGCGACAGGCTCGGCCTGACCGGCACCCCCGCCTTCATCCTCGGCGACGAGGTCGTCTTCGGCGCGGTCGGTGCTCCCGCCCTCAAGCAGAAGATCGATGCCGTCCGCAAATGCGGCAAGGCGACCTGCAGCGGCTAAGGCTTTGGCCCGATCGGGGCTTGCAGGCTTCCCCTGCCGGCCCGCAGCGTTTATGAGGGCGGCGTCTGCCGCCTTCGTGCGGCGCTGGAATCAATGCGCCTCATGGTCGCCGTCCACGTTCTCAACGGTCCCAATCTCAACCTGCTCGGCACCCGCGAGCCCGCAACCTATGGCGCCGTGACGCTGGCTGGTGTCGAGGCACGCCTCAAGGCGAAGGCCGAAGCGGCCGGCGTCGAGCTGACATTCCGCCAGACCAATTATGAAGGCGAACTCGTCACCTTCATCCAGCAGGCCGGGTTGGCGGGCGCGGGCGTGATCATCAATGCCGGCGCCTATACCCACACCTCCGTCGCGCTGCGCGATGCGATCAAGGGCGCGGACGCGATGACGATCGAGGTCCATATCTCGAATGTCCATGCCCGCGAGGAATTCCGGCACCATTCCTATATGGCTCCGGTCTGCGTCGGCGTGATCTGCGGCTTCGGGGTTGCCAGCTACGACCTCGCTTTCGACGCGATCGTGCCGCTACTGGAGAAGCGGGCTGCGAAACCCGCAGCCTGATTCCGCTAAAAGCAATCGGGGTTGCGGCGCGCGCCGCCAGCCCGTCCTAGTCAAGATATCGAGAAGACGGTGACATCCGCCATGGCGACCAAGAGCCCGATCGACCCTGAACTGGTGCGCGAACTCGCGCAGCTCCTGAACGAGACCGATCTCACCGAGATCGAGGTCGAGAAGGGCGATCTGCGCGTCCGCGTCGCGCGGACCATCACCGCAACGGTCCAGGTGCCGAGCGCTGCGCCGGTCATGGCCGCAGCGCCCGCCGCTGCCGCGGCTCCTGCCGAAGGCAAGCCTGCCGCCGCCCATCCGGGCGCCGTCACCTCGCCAATGGTCGGCACCGCCTATCGCCGCCCCTCGCCCGACGCCAAGCCCTTCGTCGAGATCGGCGCCGAGGTGAAGGTGGGTGACCGCATCCTGCTGGTCGAGGCGATGAAGACCTTCAACGACATCGTCGCGCCCCGTGCCGGCAAGATCGTCGCGATCATGGTCGAGGACGGGCAGCCGGTCGAATATGGCGAGCCGCTCCTGGTGATCGAGTGAGCGGCGCGCGGCAGGATGGCGACAAACCGGGCGACGATTTCAAGATGTTCGACAAGATCCTGATCGCCAATCGCGGCGAAATCGCATTGCGGGTTCTTCGCGCCGCCAAGGAGCTCGGCATTGCCACCGTCGCGGTCCACTCGACCGCCGACGCCAACGCCATGCATGTGCGCCTCGCCGATGAGAGCGTCTGCATCGGCCCGCCGAGCGCCCGCGAAAGCTATCTCAACATCCCCGCGCTGATCGCGGCCTGCGAAATCACCGGCGCCGACGCCGTCCATCCCGGCTATGGCTTTCTCTCCGAGAACGCCCGTTTCGCCGAGATCCTGGAGCGGCACAACATCACCTTCATCGGCCCCAAGGCCGAGCATATCCGCAGCATGGGCGACAAGATCGAGGCCAAGCGCACCGCCAAGGCTCTCGGCATCCCCTGCGTGCCGGGCTCGGAGGGTGGCGTTACCGATGACGATGAGGCGCTACGCATCGCAGCCGATATCGGTTTTCCCGTCATCATCAAGGCGGCGTCCGGCGGCGGCGGCAAGGGCATGAAGGTCGTGCGCAATGCCGACGACATGTCGGTCGCGCTCTCCACGGCCCGCACCGAGGCAAAAGCCAATTTCGGCGACGATGCCGTCTATATCGAGAAATATCTCGAAAAGCCGCGCCATATCGAGATCCAGATCCTGGGCGACGGGAAGGGCCACGCGATCCATCTCGGCGAGCGCGACTGTTCGCTGCAGCGCCGCCACCAGAAGGTCTGGGAGGAAGGCCCCTCGCCTGCTCTCAATGCCGGCGAGCGCGACAGGATCGGCAAGATCTGCGCCGACGCCATGGCCAAGCTCGGCTATCTCGGCGCCGGCACGATCGAGTTCCTCTATGAGGATGGCGAGTTCTATTTCATCGAAATGAACACGCGCATCCAGGTCGAGCATCCGGTCACCGAGATGATCACCGGCATCGACCTCGTCAACGAGCAGATCCGGATCGCAGCCGGCGCGCCGCTTTCGATCAGGCAAGAGGACGTGGTGATCGAAGGCCATGCCATCGAATGCCGCGTCAATGCGGAGCATGCAGCGACGTTCCGGCCCTCTCCCGGCAAGATCGTCTCGTTCCATACGCCTGGCGGTCTCGGCGTGCGCGTCGATTCCGCAGCCTATCAGGGCTACGTCATCCCGCCGCATTACGATTCCCTGGTCGGCAAGCTGATCGTCCATGGCCGCAACCGGGCGGAATGCCTGATGCGCCTGCGTCGTTCGCTCGACGAGTTCGTCGTGGATGGCGTCGATACCACGCTGCCCCTGTTCCGCACTTTGGTTCGCAACCAGGACATCCTGAACGGCGACTACAACATCCACTGGCTGGAAAAATTTCTGGCAGCCGGCGGCATGGGGGAGAACGCCGGAGGCTGAGGCTCAAAGCCTTCCAGCCAAGGCGCCACCGTCATGCTCGCCCCTGTGGCGAGCATCCACGTCTTGAACGCCACCTCAGTCAACGCAGACGTCGACGCCGGGGACAAGCCCGACCAGAACGGGGATGGGAGGCCCATCTCCGTTTGACTCGCGCGCCCGCCCGCGCTCCCATCCGCGCATGAAGGCTCGTTCCGTGCCCGTCCGTTCTCCCGTGATCACGCCCGAGATCATGCTGCGGGCCTATGCCGCCGGCATTTTCCCGATGGCGGAGAGCGCCGACGACCCCAGCCTGTTCTGGGTCGAGCCGGAACTGCGCGGCGTCATCCCGCTCGATCGCTTCCATTTGCCCTCGCGCCTGGCTCGCACCGTCCGCTCCGGGCGGTTCGAGATCAGGGTCGACAGTGCTTTCGACGCGGTCATCGCAGCCTGTGCCGAGGCCAAGCCCGACCGGACCGAGACCTGGATCAATGGCCGGATCCGCGAAATCTTCGGCGAGCTTTTTCGCCTGGGCCATGTCCACACGGTCGAGTGCTGGCGGGAGCAGCGCCTCGTCGGAGGCCTCTATGGCCTATCGCTCGGCGGGGCGTTTTTTGGCGAGAGCATGTTCCACCGGGAAACCGACGCCTCGAAAGTGGCCCTGGTCCATTTGGTCGCCCGGCTCAGGCATGGCGGCTATCGCCTGCTCGACGCCCAGTTCCAGACGGGGCATCTCGCGCAATTCGGTACAATGGAGGTGCCGCGCGCCGCCTATCAGGGCTTGCTCGAGAGCGCCATGGCCCGGCAGAGCGATTGGTGGGCATGGCCGCGAGGAAGGGTGATCAGTGGCGCCGAGGCGCTGGCCGAAGTGGCTGCCACGTCAAGCTAGTCCCGCGTACCGCGCTCCATTCCACCCGTCTCGCCGGTCTGGCCCTAGTTGCCGCCGGTCGGATCGCGGCCAGGCACAGGATTGGTCGGGAAGAAGCGCTGGTTTGGCGCCTGACGCGGCTGAACCGGTACGCCGCGTGGCGGCTGCACATCGATACGCTGCTCGCCCGGCAGCGCTCCAGGCGGCGGCTGCGTGACGTCGCGAGCGGGCGCCGTGCGCGGCCGGCGCGGCTCTTCCGGCACGGGAGCTTCCGGCTCCTTGGGATCGACGACCAGCTCCGTGCCGCCTTTGCAGTCCGTCAGCCAGACGTCGTAAATCGCGTGCTCGACGCCATGCAGGCCCGGGCTCGCCGCATACATCCAGCCGGTGAAGATGCGCCGATATTCATTGTTGAAGGTGACCTCGTCGACCTCGGTGAAGCTCGTGGTCTGCGGGGCCTCGGTCGGAGGCCTGGTCCAGCACACGCGCGGCGTCAGCTGCAGCGCGCCGAACTGGACGGTTTCGTCGATCGCCACCTCGAAGGAGATGATCCGGCCTGTGATCTTGTCGAGACCGGCAAAGACGGCCGTGGGGTTGCGGATGCGGTCGGCCAGCGCCGGGCCGCCCAGGGCGAGCGAGAGCAGCGTGGCGGAAAACAGCCCGGTCAGAACCGGAAAGCGCAGGGGCAACGGCATGCTGACAGCGAATCTCTCAAGACGCGGCCCAACCGCGACGTCGCGGAGTAACACGCCAATCGCAGCGGAAAAAGGGCGATGCTGTCGATCGCAGCGCAGCGATTCGGGATCGTCGCCAAATGACGCAGACCGGGCCCCGCTTTCAGCGCCCCGGCGTCCAGGCCTGATAGTCGCCGGTCGCGGCCGGGCGCTCGCCCTGGGCCAGGGTCGAGCCCTGGGGACGGTAGGCCAGCGCTGTTCCGGTCCAGTTCTGCTCGTGCGGCTGCTGCCACTCGCGCGGCTCGTAACGCTCCTCGGAGGGCGCCACATCGACAGTGTGATGCAGCCAGCCATTCCAGCCGGGCGGAACTTTTGAGGCTTCCGCCTCGCCGTTATAGACGACCCAGCGGCGCTGGATGCCGAGCGCCTTGTCCTTTACCCCACCCTTGGTGCGGTAATAGACATTGCCGAACTCGTCGGCTCCGACGCGCTCGCCGAAGCGCCAGGTGTGGAATCGCGTGCCGATGGTCTGGCCGTTCCACCAGGTGAAGATCTGGAGCAGCAAAGGCTTCATAGGGTTCATGCCCGTCGCGGTCGTTTGCGTCCGCGACTTATGAAGACGCGGGGCTGCGCTGTCCAGCCCGACCGCCGCTTCACAAGCACGCATGCACCTGCGTCATGATTCGGCCACGATTCGAAACCGCCCCAACAGGCGCTCTCACTCCGAAGGCACCGCCCTTTCAAAGGCTTGATGGCAGGGTCGCAGATTTCGGTTCCGCCATCCGCCCGACTGTGCTGCATTAACCACAGATCAACCATGACAGAGCGGATTTTAAGGACTTCACCGGGGCCACGTCTGTGGCAGTATCCCGTTCTCGCGACGATTCCTTACGCGATTCCCAAGGCTTAGCCGGAGCATTAAAACTTATCCCCAGAAGTCACAGCGTCCTACCAGATGTCGTATCCACAGGGTTGAGCCCGCACTAATCCTTGACGTCAGCACCCATTCGGGACTAAATTTTGACGGTCGCATGACGGCTGGCGGAGACGCCCGATCGACATCTGCGAATGAGTTTCCAGAGTAGTCGAAACGGGTCTCAAGCGCAGCGCACCGGCAACGGTGGCAGTGTATGGCGGCGCGCGGACTATTCTGGCCGCAACCGGGCACAAGGACGGGAAACACCGTCGCGGTGCCCACGGGGCACCGAACCGAGTTGAGCTGAATCAGGAGCCGGTTTTCATGAACCGGCCGCGCGGGGCAATCGCCCGCGGCATTGCATGGGGATTTAAGATCATGCGCATCGAGCGCCGCTATACCTCCGCCGGCCAGTCGCCTTACGCGGCGATTCCGTTCCGCTCAGCCGTCAGCGAGATTCGCAACCCCGACGGTTCGATCGTGTTCCGGCTCGAGGGCATCGAGGTGCCCGACGCCTGGTCGCAGGTCGCCAGCGACGTGCTCGCGCAAAAGTATTTCCGCAAAGCCGGCGTGCCCGCCGCGCTGAAGAAGGTCGAGGAGAACGACGTTCCCTCCTTCCTGTGGCGCTGTGTGCCCGACGAGGCCGCCCTCGCCTCGCTTCCTGAGAAGGAGCGCTATGGCTCTGAGATCTCCTCCAAGCAGGTGTTCGACCGCCTCGCCGGTTGCTGGACCTATTGGGGCTGGAAGGGTGGCTATTTCTCCTCGGAAGAGGATGCGGCCGCCTTCCATGACGAGTTGCGCTTCATGCTCGCGACCCAGATGGTCGCTCCGAACTCGCCGCAATGGTTCAATACCGGCCTGCACTGGGCCTATGGGATCGACGGCCCGAGCCAGGGCCATTTCTACGTCGACTTCAAGACCGGCAAGCTGGTCAAGTCGAAGTCGAGCTACGAGCATCCCCAGCCCCATGCCTGCTTCATCCAGGGCGTTCAGGACGATCTCGTCAACGAGGGCGGCATCATGGATCTCTGGGTCCGTGAAGCCCGCCTGTTCAAATACGGCTCCGGCACCGGCTCGAACTTCTCGATGCTGCGCGGCGAAGGCGAGAAGCTCGCCGGCGGCGGGCGCTCCTCGGGCCTGATGTCCTTCCTCAAGATCGGCGATCGTGCGGCGGGCGCCATCAAATCGGGCGGCACCACCCGCCGCGCCGCCAAGATGGTCGTGGTCGATGTCGATCACCCCGATATCGAGACCTATATCGACTGGAAGGTGCGCGAGGAGCAGAAGGTCGCCGCTCTCGTCACCGGCTCCAAGGTCGTGCAGAAGCACATGAAGGCCGTGATGAAGGCCTGCGTGAATTGCGAGGGCGAGGGCGATGCCTGCTTCGACCCCGAAAAGAACCCGGCGCTGAAGCGCGAGGTCAAGCTCGCCCGCAAGGCGATGGTGCCGGACAACTACATCAAGCGCGTGATGCAGTTCGCCAAGCAGGGCTACACGGACATCCAGTTCGATGTGTACGACACCGATTGGGATTCGGAGGCCTATCTCACCGTTTCCGGTCAGAACTCGAACAACTCGGTTTCGCTGACCGACGATTTCCTGCGCGCAGTCGAGACCGATGGCGACTGGAACCTGACGGGCCGCACCACCGGCAAGGTCATGAAGACCCTGAAGGCCCGCGATCTCTGGGAGAAGATCGGCTACGCCGCCTGGGCGAGCGCGGATCCCGGCCTGCACTTCAACACCACGATGAACGACTGGCACACCTGCAAGGCCTCGGGCCGCATCCGGGCGTCCAATCCGTGCTCGGAATACATGTTCCTCGACGACACCGCCTGCAACCTGGCCTCGGCCAACCTGCTGCAGTTCTACGATCGGCAGACCAAGAGCTTCGATGTCGAGGCCTATGAGCATCTCTGCCGGCTCTGGACCGTCGTGCTCGAAATCTCGGTGACGATGGCGCAGTTCCCCTCGAAGGAAATCGCCGAACTCTCCTATGAATACCGCACGCTGGGCCTCGGCTACGCCAATATCGGCGGCCTGCTGATGACCATGGGCCTCGGCTATGATTCCGAAGAGGGCCGCGCGCTGTCGGGCGCCCTGACTGCGATCATGACCGGCGTCTCCTATGCGACCTCGGCCGAGATGGCTGGTGAGCTTGGCCCCTTCCCGGGCTACAAGAAGAACGCCGCCCATATGCTGCGCGTCATCCGCAACCATCGCGTCGCGGCCCATGGCATGGCGACCGGCTATGAAGGCCTCGAGGTCACGCCGGTCCCGCTCGACCATGGCACGCTCGCGCGCCTCGGCGGCTCCAGCACCCTGATGTCCGAGCGCGCCCGCATCGCCTGGGACAATGCGCTGGCGCTCGGCGAGAAGCATGGCTACCGCAATGCCCAGGCGACCGTGATCGCGCCGACCGGCACGATCGGCCTCGTCATGGACTGCGACACCACCGGCATCGAGCCCGATTTCGCACTGGTGAAGTTCAAGAAGCTCGCCGGCGGCGGCTACTGGAAGATCATCAACCGCGCCGTTCCCGACGCGCTGCGTGCGCTTGGCTATCGCGAAAGCGACATCGCCGAGATCGAGGCCTACGCCGTCGGCCACGGCTCGATGGCGCAGGCTCCGGGCGTCAACCATGGTTCGCTTCGCGCCAAGGGCTTCCCGCAGGACAAGATCGATGCGGTCGAGAAGGACCTCAAGGCCGCCTTCGACATCAAGTTCGTCTTCAACAAATGGACGCTTGGCGAAGATTTCCTCGTCAACGTGCTGAAGGTTCCCGCCGAGAAGCTGGCCGAGCCGAGCTTCGAGCTGCTGCCTTTCCTCGGCTTTTCGAAGGCCGAGATCGAGGCCGCCAACGTCCATGTCTGCGGGGCGATGACGCTGGAAGGCGCACCGCACCTGAAGACCGAGCACTACAATGTCTTCGACTGCGCCAACCCCTGCGGCCGCATCGGCAAGCGCTATCTCTCGGTCGAGAGCCATATCCGCATGATGGCGGCGGCCCAGCCCTTCATCTCGGGCGCGATCTCGAAGACCATCAACATGCCCAACGACGCCACGGTCGAGGACTGCAAGAGCGCCTATATGCTCTCCTGGAAGCTGGCGCTGAAGGCCAACGCACTCTATCGCGACGGCTCGAAGCTCTCGCAGCCGCTGAACTCGGCGCTCATCTCCGACGATGACGACGAGGAGGATGCAGTCGAGGCGCATTACCAGCAGCCGATGGCTGCACGTACGACGCAGATCGCCGAGAAGATCGTCGAGCGCATCGTCGAGAAGGTCATCCGCGAGCGCGAGAAGATGCCCTCGCGCCGCACCGGCTACATCCAGAAGGCGGTTGTCGGCGGCCACAAGGTCTATGTCCACACCGGCGAATATGCCGATGGCCGCCTCGGCGAGATCTTCATCGACATGCACAAGGAAGGCGCCGCCTTCCGCGCGATGATGAACAATTTCGCCATCGCGGTCAGCTTGGGCCTGCAATATGGCGTGCCGCTGGAGGAATATGTCGAGGCCTTCACCTTCACGCGCTTCGAGCCCTCGGGCTTCGTGCAGGGCAACCAGTCGATCAAGAACGCGACCTCGATCCTGGACTATGTCTTCCGGGAGCTCGCGATCAGCTATCTCGGTCGCCACGACCTCGCCCATATCGACCCCAGCGAGATCGGCCATGACGTGATCGGCGGCGGCGTCGGCCAGGACAAGGCGCCCGACGTAACGACAGCGGTGACCTCGTCTCCCCTCGCCTCCACCGGCTTCCGCAGGGGCAAGCCGATGAACTTCCACGCCATCCAGGGCGGAGCCGGCACGCCGGCCAACGTCGATACGGTGGCGCGCGGCGGCAGCAACGTCACCGCCTTCGCCACAGCAGGCGCGACCGCGCTGAAGGAAGAGCCCGAGGCCTATGGTGAGGCCGAAATGGCCAAGCTCGGCTTCTCGGCGCCTGCAGCCCAGCCCAGCGCCTCCGAGCGCCGCGCCGAAGCGATCATGAAGGGCTATGTCGGGGACTCATGCGGCGAATGCGGCAACTTCACGCTGGTCCGGAACGGGACATGTTTGAAGTGCAACACGTGCGGTTCGACGACCGGCTGCTCGTAGTTGTTTTCGACTGTTCCGACTGCTGAAATGAGAGGCGAAGTTCCCCGTTTTTGAGCTTCGACTTCCGCAAAATCACCGTCTCGGCAAGGCGTCAGCCAAGCCGAGACGGTCTCCGCAGGCGGCCTAATCAGGCCGCCATCTGCTAAGGCGAACATAAAGTGAATCTGGCCGCACGGTCCTTCTAGAACCGTCGACAAGCCGCAGCAACCTGCACGTATGCCTGCCACCAGAGGGTAGATCGATGAACGTTCCGACTTTTGGCTGGCATTTGACCAAAGAGGCCGAGGAGTATCTCCAGGATCTCGCCGACGAACTTGAGGTGCCTGACACTCGCTACACCATATTGTCAGACCGTAGATCGCACGCCAAGGATTGCTGGATGAATCCTTCTTCAGATCGCCAAAAAGGCTCCATGCGGGGCTGAGCCTGGACATGTTCCCCCGGATTGCGAGGCCAGCTCAAATTGCCTCTGTGCCGTGGTTTCCGCGCATGGCATGAGGCAACTCATCCATCGTGAGACTTCTAGCCGGCAGCGAAGTAGACCCACTTCAAAAGATCTACGACCGCGGTAGAAGCGAACCTTTCTCGCGACCGGAGGAGAAAGGCCAGGAAAGCGTCGTCGGAGGCTGATGGAAAAATCGCCTCCGTATTGAGAGGAGAAGTCCAACTAGCATGACCTCTCAGCCGCGCCGCCACATACACACGGTCCGCCGCTCGATTGACGGAGTCGCCCCAGGCGGACCCAAAGAAGAACGCCTTTTGCGCTTTTGGCCTTGCGCAATTCAACCAGGCGGGGGCGAGCTTTTCGTCCTCAAGAAGATCGTTTTCGAACACGCCTAACCCATAGATGATTGGGTCGTCTTCATCAGTCGCACGTCTGACCGACATCGCTCCGGTGCTTGGATTGGTCTCGAACCGATGGAGTGCAAAATACAGGGCCACCATGATGTCAGATGTAAGGTCGAGGCCAACGCTCGGAAGCCCGTAATGCTGGGCCGTGGCGAGTCCCCAACCGCGATAATTGTAGCTAGCGCGGAAGGACGCAGCCTGTTGACGGCGGCTCTCCGATTGCGAAGCATCAAAAACTGCTAGATCTTTCAGGTGTTCATCAACGTATATATCAATTAGTCCTGACCATGTCTCAAACATAGACGGGAAGTATATATCTTTTCGCGCTGCAGATGGCAGCAATGACGGCTCGTCAGCCTCAAGATCTCCGTATAGGCGCAATTTATCGACTGATTCTCGCTTTAGAGTCCAATGCCGCGATTGCCCGCGCCACATTCCGATTACGCTGGGGTCCTTGGATGCATTCCCGCTACCGAATGCGAGCACTTCGTCTACAGAGTGCAGATCAATGACTGGTATGCGTCGGAACGGAACTCGAAGAACGGCCTCTCCGTCGTCGAAGGGCCCGCGCGGTACAGCCTGGGTTCGGCCGTAGAGTGCAGCTCCGGGAGCCGGTGTCCAGCTCCACGCATTGCCAAACTGGCGGTCGATGTAGGTGCCGCCTTCGCCCACGTCATGGAGCGACGGGATGTCGGCCGCGACCGACAAGCGGTCTTCGTACCAGTGTGCGTTTGTCAGGTGGAGCGGTTCGCGATCAAACGAGGTCATGGAGCATCTCTTCCATTAGGACGCGCGCATAGCTCATTAAGTCGCACAAACAGATTTGGCGTGCATAGGAACCTCAGCGTGGTGCCACGAAGATCACGGCCGAGATCGTAGGCGTGGGCAGATGGCAGAGGCTCCGGTTTTGTCGGGTCACGCTCGCCACTGATAAGACGATGGGCGCTCTCGACCATCATCCTGCCCGTGAACGATGTGTCCCAATTGTCTGCCCGAAATTCGAGGCAAAGCTCGCCGCCGGCGGTGTACTGGTGCCCAGAAATCCGCTTGCCGTCCGACGGCGTGACGAGCGGGGGAACGTCAGGAAAATAGGCAGGGAACGAAAGGGTGAGGGGAAATATCTCGCCGGCATGGACAATCTTGAAGTCGACAGTGAGTTCGAGGTTGGCGCCGAACCGCCAAGTCAGATCCTCTAACCAGGCGTGCTCCTCCGCGAGCTCGGCGAGCCCCATCTTCTCCGACAGGGCCCTGCTGGGCTGGAGGGCCCACCACGTCACGCGAAACCTCGGGGTTTCGTCGGCACCCGAGGCTCGCTTGGGAACGCCAGGGAGCTAATGACGGCAGGCGCCGACGTAGACGACCGCAACAGGCTGGAGGGCGCCGCGACCCTGCGCTTCTGGGCGCGTTCGGCCAATGGGCGCCCGATCCGGGGGGCAATGCTCTCAGTGATTGACTGTCGAGAATGCAGCGTCGCCAAATAGGTGAAATCGGCACGTGCCAGTTCCAGCCATTCCCGGAACGCCCTGGCGCGTTCCGGGTGGGTGCGCCACCTGTCCGCGAAGTTCTCCCATGGATCAGTCGGGTTCGCGACCCAAGGCACGCCATCGCGCATTTCGATGTACCGGTCCATTCCACTGAGGATGGAGAGCAGCGCCTGGCCGATGGTTTCCGCGCCGTTGTAGGCGTGCGCCGCAAGAGTCGTCAGGATGATCGAGATCGGGCGCTCATCGGGACGATCCGCGAAGCGTAGATCCCGATGGCGCTTGAGGATCATGATCGCTTGCTGAAGCGGCGTCTTCACCTTGTAGTCGGGAATCGTTTCCACCGATGCGGTGACGCGCATGCGCTCCTTCAGCTGCATCCGCCGGCGTTCGAAGATGACCTTCATGCGGCTGACGAACCACTGGTGGTAGCCTTTGGGGTTCGAGCGATGCCAATGCTCGCTCTTCGCTCGATAGTTGATCGCCTCGTTATCCGTGATCGCGATGCCGGTCGCGGCAAAGCGGGTGTCCAGATGGTGCCGCTCCAGCAGCTCGCGAAGCCCTTGGGCGTTCGGCACGGCTGGCATGACGTCCATGTGGAATTGAGCACCATCGGCATAATCGAGCGTCCAGCAGCGGCGCCGTTCCCTCATGGGCTTCAGCATACCGTGAGCTTGGCGATACGCGTCGACCTCGGCGCCTAACGCGATCTTGAGCTGCTCTTGCGTGCAACTGAGCTTGTTGAGCTGCCGAAACTCGCACACCGCATCAATGTCATACTCTTCCTGATCGCTCGCCGGCTTGATGGCCATACCGAGCCGGAAGGATCCCTGGACGTAAACCTGAGGGCCATAGTCGCGGACCGTTGATCGATCGCGATGAAGCCATTCCCCGAGCGATTTATACCGGCCTTCCGCTTGCTCGTACCGCCAGCACGCGCTGACCTGAGCGTCGCTTCCACGTCACTGCAACGCCGAAGCAGCTGGCGAGGCCGGCTGCTTACTCGCAACGCATTGGGAGGATGATCCATGCGGGAACTGGTGCAGAAGATTACCGCCGCCGCTGCGGATCTACGGCGGCTCGAAGAAGGCTGGATGCCATCCGTTGCGGAACTTCGGGACGCCGTGATCCTCGAGGACTGGATGATCGCCGGCGATCCGCGCATGCCTGGATCAACTGAGGTCGACATACCCTGAAAGTCGCACTGATCCGAGCGGCCCACAGGCTTGGTTCGGACGCCTTCATACTTGGCTTGCCGACACCAACGCGCCGGGACTGGATCCTCTGCGCGAAATTGTCGTGGACATGGTTGGAGAAAGCGCCCCTGTGAGCCCGGAGGACCGACTGTATGGCCGCCAAATCGTCGAACGCCGACGGCTTCATTCGATCCGGACGGCCGCACTTGAAACACGTCTTCACCCGAAGCGACTTCGGCGCATTCTCGCCGTCTCTGGAACGATCCGACCGGATCATGGTGGTCTGTCCGACGATCGGGTCCTTTTTTCAGCACCCGACGCGGAGGAGATCCTTCTGAAGGCCAAGCATGCAATCAGCGGCCGAGAAGCCGAGACCTACCTTAATGCTGGCCGCGTCCATACAAAATTGCTCGCAAGCGAGGGCCTGATCCGGCCATTTGCCAACCCCGGATCGGAAGGACTCAGAGATGCTGCCTATGATACCCGCGAGCTCGACGCGTTTCTTGCCCTCCTGACGGCTAGAGCGGAAATCGTGACGGGCCATGCGAAGCCGATCTGTCGGATTCCTGAGGCCTCGAAGAGCTCGAACTGCTCGGCTGCAGAAATCGTACGGGCAATCCTGAACGGCGATTTGAAGTGGGTTGGCCGGATTGCTGGTGAGACCGGATATATGTCCGTTCTCGTCGATGTAGGCGAAGTCCGAAAATTAGTTCGAGGCGAGCACGGCAATTGGCTTCCACTGTACGTTGTGCAGTCGTCCCTAAAGACGACGTTCGCTGTCGTTGAGTCATTGATCCGGTCGGGGATCTTACCATCCGAACGAGCAATCAGCCCAATGAACCGGTGCCCCTACACCGCTGTTCAATCCCAAGACCTAGCTGCCTTTCGTGAAAAGTACGGCTCACTCAATGAGCTAGCGGCTGAAAAGCGTATGCATTTCATTCGATTCAAAAAGGAAATGACCGCACGCGGCATCGAACCCGCAATGGGAAAGCCAACGATCCCGGCTACATTCTATCGACGGGCGGATATACCGAGCGATTTGTAAGCGGCAACTCGTTCAGCATCGAAGAAAAGCCCGACAACCTGTCACGTCGGGCTTTTTTTACGCGCACTGGCAAGCCGCTTCGAGCGCCAACCCGGGGTCTGCGGAGCAACTTTGATTCAAATAATGGCAATCCAGTTTTCGGATCGCGAATCGCTTGACAGACATTTCAATGGCTTATGGCGATTCGCGCGGCGAACTACGCCCCTGATCACACTGCTGCTCTGCTGAAGAGCGAGGCAAAGCGAACCGCTTTTGAGCTTCGATTTCCGCAAATCACCGTCTCGGCCAAAGCATAAGCCCAGCCGAGACGGCCCCAGCAACAAAGACCCGAGCTTGCCAGTCGCGCCGTGTCCCGGCAATCTCCGCTCAGCAAGACGTTCAACGGGTGTATGCCGGGGTGTTATCTCGTCGGGCAGCAGGACATGGGAAGCCCAGAATCATGATCATAGATGGTAGAAATGCCGATGCCCGCCAGGTGGACGAGACCAACCTGCTCGGACGCCGGGCGGGGCTTCTCAACCGCCGGTCGTTTCTGGCCGGCTCGGCTGTGGGTCTCGGTGCGCTGGGGCTCGGCGGTTGCGCGACATCCGACGGCATGAGCCTCGCCGAAGCGGCGAAGCTCTACGGGCCGGTGCCCGAGGAGAAATTCCCGATCCCGGCAGCCGACATAAGCAAGGTCGATCCGAAATATTTCCGCCGGACTGTTCGCTATGAGACCAAGGAAGCGCCCGGTACGATTATCGTCGATCCCGGCAATTACTACGTCTACCGCGTCGAGGGCGACGGAAACGCCACCCGCTACGGTGCCAATGTCGGCCGCGACGGCTTCCGTTGGAACGGCGACGCCTATGTCGGGCGCAAGTCCGAATGGCCGACCTGGACACCGCCCAAGGAGATGATCAAGCGTCAGCCCGAGGCGGCCAAATACGCCCGCGGCATGCCGGGCGGCCTCGACAACCCGCTAGGCGCCCGCACGCTCCATCTCTATCAGAACGGCGCCTACACGCTCTACACGATCTACGCCTCCAGCGATCCCGAGACGATCGGCTCGGGCATCACCAGCGGCTGCGTCGGGCTGCTCAGCCAGGACATGATCCACCTGTACTCGCAGACGCCGGTCAAGACGAAGGTGGTCGTCCTGCCGGCATAGGCGACGGCATCAGCCCCTGGACCAGCCGGCCGCGAAAAGCTGCTCGGGATTGGTGCCGGGGCGGTTCGAGCCGGGCACCGACAGCTTGGATGTCGAGCCCGGTCATCGGAACTTTTCGCCCAGCCTTCGCGGCCTTCAGACGGTGTGGACCTGTGCCGCGAAGAGCGTCTTGGCAGTTCGGCGGTCAGGCCGTGCGCTGGAGCGGACTTGCCGGGTCGAACCGGCTCGGCACGGAGTCGAGCCCCAGCCTTTCGCGCAGCGTGCCGTCTCGGTACTCGCTTCTGAACAGTCCGCGTTTGCGCAGCAGCGGCACGACCTCGCCCGTGAAGAGTTCGAACTGCGATGGCAGGATCGGCGGCATGACGTTGAACCCGTCGGCCGCGCCCGAGACAAACCAGTCCTCTATGACATCGGCGATCTGTTCGGGCGTGCCTGTCGCGGTGAAGTGCCCCCGCGCGCCGGCGAGGCTATGCAGCAGGCCTCGCAGTGTCGGCCGCTCGCGCGCAACGAGCGCCGTAATCGACTGTGATCGGCTGCGCGAGGCCTGGACCTGCGACGGGTCCGGGAAGTCGTCGACGGACAAGACCTGATCGAGCTTCAAATGAGAAAAGTCATGGCCACCGAAGCGGTTCGACAGACGCGCTAGGCCGACGCTTGGATGCGAGAGTTCGTTCAGTTCGTCCCAGACCCGCTGCGCCTCGGCCTCGGTTGAACCGATTGCGGCACTGATTCCAGGAAGGATCACGATCTGGTCGGGCCGGCGTCCGACTGTACGACCTTGTGTCTTGATGTCGGCGTAGAACGCGATCGCGCTCTCCTTCTGAAGATGGGCGGTGAAGATCGCTTCGGCATAACGGGCGGCGAAGGCGCGCCCATCCGTCGAGGCCCCTGCCTGGACGAAGACGGGCCGGCCCTGCGGCGAACGTGGAATGTTGAGTGCGCCTGCGACGCCAAAATGCTTGCCGCGATGCTCGGCGCGGCCAATTCGATCGGAATGGGCATAGGTCCCGCTCGCGCGGTCGTCGACGATGGCGTCCTTCGCCCAGCTGTCCCAGAGCTTCGAAACGACCTCGACGAATTCGTTGGCGCGCTCGTAACGCTGGTCGATGCCGGCCTGCCTCTCCTGGCCGAAATTCGCGGCAGCGGCGGGCGCCCAGGACGTCACGATGTTCCAGCCTATGCGGCCGCCGCTCAGATGATCGAGGGACGCGAACTGGCGGGCCAGGTTATAGGGCTCGCTATAGGTGGTTGAAGCGGTGGCGATGAGGCCGATCCGCTCCGTCAGCGCGGCGAGCGCCCCCAGCAGCGTCAGCGGCTCGAGCTCGCCTCGCGCGGTATGCTCCTGATCTTCGCCGAGCGCGACGTGATCGGCGAAGAAGATCGAATCGAGTTTCGCCGCCTCGGCCGCCAGAGCCAGCTCGCGATAATAGCTGAGATCGGTCAGCGCCTTGCCGGTTGCATGCTCGTGACGCCACGCGGCCTCGTGATGACCGCGCCCGTTGATGAAGAGATTGAGGTGAAGTTCACGTGTCATGGCGAAAGCCTCTCGGGGTTGAGCGTCAGGCGGCGTCGGAGACACCGAGCGCTGAAAGCAGATCTGCACGGAGAGTGCCGAATCCGGCATCCTTCGCGCGTGGATGGGCAAGCGTGACCGGGCGGTCGACCACGATGCGCCCGGCCTCCATGACGAGCACACGGTCGGCAAGCTTGATCGCCTCGTCGACATCGTGCGTCACGAGCAGCACCGTCGGCTGTCGCTGGCGGACGAGTTGAAGCAGGAGTTCATGCATCTTGATGCGTGTCAGCGCATCGAGCGCGCCGAAGGGTTCGTCGGCGAGAAGCAAGCGGGGTTCGCGTACCAGCGAGCGGGCGAGTGCGACGCGCTGCTGCTCGCCGCCGGAGAGGGCATTCGGCCAGGCGGTCTCGCGTCCGGCAAGGCCGACATCGGTCAGGGCCGCCGCACCGCGCTCGTCCGCATCCGCCGCGCGCAGCCCGAAGACGACGTTCTGCAACACGGTCTTCCATGGCAGCAGGCGGGAGTCCTGGAACAGCACCGAACGATCGGGCGGAACGGTCATCGTGCCCTCGCCCGCGACGCCGTCATCGAGTCCGGCGATGGCGCGCAGCAACGTGCTCTTGCCCGACCCGCTCTTGCCGATCAGCGCTACGAATTCACCAGGCGCGAAATCGAGCGAGACGTCGCTCAGCACATCGCGACCGGAGAACCGCCGCGTGAGATTGCGCAGACTGACCGCGGCATCTCGACCGCCGGGCTCGGGGCGAAATGAGTGAACGGCGACGTTCATGACGCCATCGCCTTGCGATAGGACAGTGCCTTGCGCTCCCAGAACCTGACCGCGAAATCGGAGCCGAGCCCCAGTGCGGCATAGATCGCAAGGCCCACTACGATGATGTCGGTCTGGCCGTAGTCCCGGGCCCGGTTCATCAGATAGCCGATGCCCTCGCTGGTATTGATCTGCTCCAGCACGACGAGCGCCGTCCAGCAGGTGGTTACAGCCAGCCTCAGACCCGTAAAGAAGCCGGGCAGCGCGCCGGGAAGCGCGACCTCGCGCAGGAAGGCGCCACGCGTCAGCCCGACACTGCGGGCCAGTTCGACATGCCGGATGTCGATGCCGGTGAGCGCGGCATGCGTGTTGATGTAGATCGGCACGAGCACGCTGGATGCGATCAGCGCGACCTTCATCGTCTCGCCAATGCCAAGCCAGAGGATCGCGAGCGGGATCAACGCCAGCGTCGGAACCGCACGCTTGATCTGGACGAGGCCGTCGATCGAGGCCTCGCCGATGCGGCTGAGCCCGGAGGCGAGCGCCAGCACCAGCCCGATCGCAACTCCGATGCCGAGTCCCAGATAGGCCCGCTTGGCCGAAGCGAGGAAATGGTCGGCCAGCGTGCCCGAACGTAGGAGTTCGATTCCCGTGACGATGGCGGTCGAGGGAGCTGCCAGAAATTTCGGGGAGATCCAGCCGACAGCCGAGGCGAATTCCCAGAGCAGCACAAAAGCCACGGGGCCGAACAGGATCACCCCCGGCGCCAGGCGCCCGGGAGCCAGTTGCGGCGGACGCCGGCTTACCGACCGCGCCTCCGGGGCTGGGCGCTCGGAGCGGAGCATCTGCGCCTGGAGCTCAAGCGCGTCGATGTATAGTGTCATGGCCTGCTCCTTGATCCGCGCCGATGCGATCAGTTGGTCTTGCTGGCGATGACGTCGTCGAAGCGCAGGTCGAATTCCTGGCGCGCGTCGAGTCGCTTGGGCAGATCCCCGGCCTCGTGGATGACATCGATCAGCGACTGCTGGATCGGGATCAGGCTGGACAGCGACGGAAACGCGTAGCGCCCTTCGGATTCGACGATCTTGCGGGCGTCTGCTGGCTTCAGGTTCTGGCGCTTGACGTAATAGGCATCGACCCATGCGTCGGTGTTGGCCTGCGACCAGCGACTCGCGTCGATCCAGGCACTGACGAATTCGCGGATCGCCGCCGCCTTCGCCGGATCGTCAAGGGCCCTCTTGCTCGCATAGAGATAGGTCAGGCTGCGCGGCAGCCGGTCGTTCTGCTCTTTGGGAAGAGCGCTGGCCCCACGATCGGCGAAATCGGCCAGATAGCGCGAAAAATGCGGCTCGTTGAGCGCAGCGACGTCGATCTGGCCGGTGCGCACGGCGTCCGGGAAATCAGCCGCGCGCAGCGGCACGAGTTTGACGTCCTTGCGCGTGAGCTTCGCAAGTTTCAGCGCATTGAGCACAAAGGGCTGCCGGCCGGTGCCCTCGCCATAGGCGATGCTCTTGCCGCGCAACTCCTCGAGGCTGTTGATCTTAAGACCGGGGCGGACCGCGAGGAAATAATCGGTCTCGGAGGAGGTGCGCGCTGCGACGATCGGAATGTCCTCACCGGCCGCGTGGGCCTGGATCGGCGGCGTATTGCCGACGGTCGCAAGATCGAGGGCGCCCGCCCGGAAGGCCTCTAGAATGGCTGGCCCACCGAGGAAATTGGCGTAAGTGACCGAGCTCGACAGTTTCGCCTGCTCGCCGGACGCTCGGATCAGCGTCTGCAAGGCCTCGTTCTGATCGGCAATCACGAGCTTGGTGCCGGGCGGAATCGTCTTCGGTAACTCTGGCTGTGCCTGCGCATCGGCCAATGACGAGGCGAGAAGCGGCGTGAGCAGCGCCAGCCCCAAGACCTTGCGGCGCGTGCTTCCCCGAAGAGCGGGCAAATCGGTTCTGGCGGCCATCATCTATCCTCTCGCGAGATTAAGAAGAAACTCTCGGCCGAAAGGCAGCAGGAGAGCCCACCAAATGTGAGAGAAATCTGTTCGTTTAGTCAAACAAACGTTCTTTTTATTATACGACCGAATAGCGAATATCCTTCTCCGCACCGGCCGGGAACGCGAAGAACCAGGTTTTACTCGGGCCAAGCCGATGATCTCGTCGCCAGCATTCGTTCAGAGAGCAACGAACGCGAGCGGGTCGAGAACGACATGATCGCCGTCCGCATCTGGACGGACGCAGCCTCGCGACCTGCTTTGAAGCGCAGGTCGCGGAGCATGTCGCCTCGGGGCGGCTGATCAGCCGTGCTTAAGGACTGGTGCCCGCCCTACCCCGGCTTCTTCCTCTACTATCCGAGCCGCAGACAGACACCGCCAGCCTTGGCCGCACTGGTAGAAGCCCTGCGCTATGTAGAAGCGCTGCGCTATCGCGTCTGAACCTCCGGGCCTGGGCCGGGCATGCCGAAGCGCGGGCCGATGCACGCGATGTCATCGGGGCTCCCGAATAAACGGCTCGCGCACCCGCATAGCTCGAAGGCGCCTTGCCACATTGGCCTCGCGGTGCTGTGCGGGCGGCTCGCATTGTCCGCCCGCACCCGTAGAGCCTCTGTTTCAGCTCTTCTTGCTTCACTTCTTCTTGCCTCAGTTCTTCTTGCCTCAGTTCTTCTTGGGCGGCGTTGCCGGCCAGGATTTGATCAGCGTGTCGTAATCGATCGTCTCGCCCTGGGGCTTCTCATTGGCGAGCTTGGGTTGCGGCGCGATGTTGCCATCTGCCTTTGACTTCGAAAACCAGGCTTCCGCAGTCTGCTTCGGGTTCAGCTTCGGGCCGCATTCACCCTGCACACCGGAGCGTTCGAGCCGTTCGAGTACCGAGTCCTGGGCCGCCGCGAGCGAATCCATGGCTGCTTGCGCGGTCTTGGCGCCCGAGGAGGCATCGCCGATATTCTGCCACCAGAGCTGCGCGAGGCGCGGATAGTCAGGAACGTTGCTGCCGGTCGGCGTCCACTGCACGCGCGCTGGCGAACGGTAGAATTCGATCAGCCCGCCGAGCTTCGGCGCCCGCTCCGTGAAGCTCTTGTCCCAGATGTCGCTCTCGCGGATGAAGGTGAGGCCCACATGGCTCTTCTTCAGACTGACCGATTTGGAGACGATGAACTGCATGTAGAGCCAGGCCGCCTTGCGCTTCTCCAGCGGAGTCGAGTTGAGCAGGGTCAGCGAGCCCGCATCCTGGTAGCCGAGCTTCATGCCCTCCTTCCAGTAGGAACCCTTGGGTGATGGTGCCATGCGCCATTTCGGTGTGCCGTCGGCATTCACCACCGGCAGGCCGGGCTTGACCATGTCGGCGGTGAAGGCGGTGTACCAGAACATCTGCTGGGCGATGGTGCCCTGTGCCGGCACCGGCCCGGACTCGGAGAAGGTCATGCCGCGCGCCTGTGGCGGCGCGTATTTGTTGAGCCAGTCGACATATTTCTGCACCGCATAGACCGAAGCAGGGCCGTTGGTGTCGCCGCCACGCTCGACCGAGGAGCCGACCGGCCGGCAGCCCTCCATGCGGATACCCCATTCATCGACCGGCTTGCCGTTCGGGATACCCTTGTCGCCATTGCCGGCCATCGAGAGCCAGGCGTCGGTGAAGCGCCAGCCGAGCGAGGGATCCTTCTTGCCGTAGTCCATATGGCCATAGACCCGGACGCCATCGATCTCCTTGACGTCGTTTGAGAAGAATTCGGCGATATCCTCATAGGCCGACCAGTTGACCGGCACGCCGAGCTCGTAGCCATACTTGGCCTTGAATTTCTCCTTGATGTCGGGCCGCGTGAACCAGTCGTAGCGGAACCAGTAGAGGTTCGCGAATTGCTGGTCGGGCAGCTGGTAGAGCTTGCCGTCCGGTGCGGTACCGAATGATTTGCCGATGAAATCGTCGACATCGAGCGTCGGGTTGGTGACATCCTTGCCCGGCCCCGCCATCCAGTCGGTCAGGTTGGTGGTCTGCTTGTAACGAAAATGCGTGCCGATCAGGTCGGAATCGTTGATCCAGCCGTCATAGACATTGCGGCCCGACTGCATCTGCGTCTGCAGCTTCTCGACCACGTCGCCTTCCTGGATCAGGTCGTGCTTGAGCTTGATGCCCGTGATCTCGCTGAAGGCCCTGGCCAGCGTCCGGGCTTCGTATTCATGGGTGGTGATCGTCTCGGAGACGATATTGACCTCCATGCCGGCGAACGGTTTTGCAGCGTTGATGAACCACTCCATTTCCTTGAGCTGCGCATCCTTGGCCAGCGTCGAAGGCTGGAATTCGCTGTCGATCCAGCGTCGCGCTGCGTCGATATCGGCGAAGGCGGGCACGGCGCTGAGCAAAGAGCTGAGCGCGGTAGCTGCTAGCATCTGCTTTCTCATCGTTTCCTCCATGGATGATTGTTCTTGCGAGCCTTTTTTGGCTTCTTGTTGCGAAGGCGGTGGGTCGTGCGAGAACACCTCCGTGGCCGTTAGACGAAGCGGAAGACCGCCGCGGCATAGAGAAGCGAAAGGCCGGACGCCCACCAAAGATCAGCGGCCGCGAGGCCAAGCCAGACGAGATGGATGAAGGCCGAGCCGAGCAGGCTCAGGAAGAGCCGGTCGCCGCGCGTCGTCGGGATGCCGAGCACGCCGACGCGTTCGAGTTCAGGCCGCCAGACCGCCAGCGCCGTCATCACGCCGAGCAGGCCGAAGAGCAAGGCGAAGAACAGCCCGGTCTGCGGTGTCCACGCCATCCATGCCAGATCGATCGAGGCAAAGTCGGGCATCAAACCCTCCCCAGGGCAAAGCCCTTGGCGATGTAATTTCGGACGAACCAGATCACGAGCGCACCGGGGATCAGCGTCAGCACGCCGGCCGCCGCGAGCAGTCCCCAGTCCATGCCTGCCGCCGAGACCGTGCGCGTCATCGTGGCGGCGATCGGCTTGGCGTTGACCGTGGTCAGGGTGCGCGCAAGCAGGAGTTCGACCCAGGAGAACATGAAGCAGAAGAAGGCGGTGACGCCGATGCCGTTGGCGATGATCGGAGTGAATATCCTCACGAAGAAGCGCGGGAAGGAATAACCGTCGAGATAGGCGGTCTCGTCGATCTCGCGCGGCACGCCGGACATGAAGCCTTCGAGGATCCACACCGCGAGCGGCACATTGAACAGGCAATGGGCCAGCGCCACCGCGAGCGGCGTGTCGAACAGACCGATCGCCGAATAGAGATTGAAGAAGGGCAGCGCGAAGATAGCGGGCGGCGCCATCCGGTTCGAGAGCAGCCAGAAGAACAGGTGTTTGTCGCCGAGGAAGCGGTAGCGCGAGAAGGCATAGGCCGCAGGAAGCGCCAGCGTGATCGAGATCACCGTGTTCATGACCACATAGGTCAGCGAGTTGATGTAGCCGGAGTACCAGGACGGATCGGTAAAGATCGTCCGGTAGTTCTCGAACGTGATCTCGCGGGGCCAGAGCGTCATGCCGGAATTGATTTCGGCATTGGTCTTCAGGCTCATCACGATGAGCCAATAGATCGGCAGGATCAGGAAGATCAGGTAAAGGCCGAGCGTCAGCGCGCCGCCATTGAACCGGAAAGCCGAACGCGCCTTCGGCGTCGCCTTCGCGGTGGCGAGCGCTGCGGTGGAACCGAGCCTGTCCATCGTCATCGGCCGCCCTCACGCATCCGCCGGCGGGCGCCGACGCTCGACATCGAGATTGGTCATCACCGTGTAGAACACCCAGCACACGGCGAGGATGATCAGGTTGTAGACAATCGACATGGCCGCCGCCTTGCCGAGATCGAACTGGCCAAGCGCGAGCTTCACCAGCTCGATCGAGAGGAAGGTCGTCGAATTGCCCGGCCCCCCGCCGGTGACGACGAAGGGCTCGGTATAGATCATGAACGAGTCCATGAAGCGCAGCAGGACAGCGATGATCAGCACGCGCCGCATCTTCGGCAGCTGGA
The DNA here is from genome assembly GCF_900108245.1 of Allobosea lathyri. Taxonomy (GTDB): domain Bacteria; phylum Pseudomonadota; class Alphaproteobacteria; order Rhizobiales; family Beijerinckiaceae; genus Allobosea; species Allobosea lathyri. Next base: position 225,659 of record NZ_FNUY01000002.1, on the reverse strand, counting down.
TGAAACGGAACACCGCCCAGCGGCTGGCGCCGTCGATGCGTGCGGCCTGATAATAAGCGTCCGGGATCGATTTCAGGCCGGCGTAGCAGAGCAGCGCCACCAGCGAGGTCCAGTGCCAGACATCCATTACGATGATGGTGATCCATGCGGCCAGCGGATCGGCGACATAGTTGTAGTCGATGCCGAGCCGATTGACCGTGTAGCCGAGCAGCCCGATATCGCCGCGCGCGAAAACCTGCCAGATCGTGCCGACCACATTCCAGGGCACGAGCAGCGGCATCGCCATCAGCACCAGCGTGGCCGCCACCTTCCAACCCTCGCGCGGCATGGCGAGCGCGACCGCGATGCCGAGCGGCACCTCGATCGCGAGGATGATCGCGGAGAACAGCAGGTTGCGCCAAAGCGAGTCGCGCACGCGGCCACCCAGGTCGCTCGACGGGTCGAGCAACTCCTTGAACCAGCCGGTGCCGTTCCAGAAGAACTGGTTGTTGCCGAAGGTGTCCTGGACCGAGTAGTTCACCACCGTCATCAGCGGGATCACCGCCGAGAAGGCGACGATTGCGAGGACCGGCAGGACAAGGAACCAGGCGCGGTTGTCATAGGGCTTGTCCATCACGCCCTCCCTTAGAGCCTGATGCCGGAACCGGCTCTATGCGTTCGCCGTCGGCATAGACATGAATATGATCGGGCTGAAGGATGAGCCCGGCGGTCTCGCCGATGTCGCTGAGCCCGTCCGGCACACCGGCGGCAACCGGGTGTTCCTGCAGGCGCAGTCGCGCCAACCGCGAGCGGCCGAGATCGTCGATGCGCTCGACCGTGACAGGAACCCCCTCGCCGGCCCGGGCCAGCGTTGCGAATTCGGGCCTGACCCCGATCTCGATCCGCTTGCCGGACGGAATGTCGTAGCTCTGCGGCAACTCGATCGTCGCTCCCGCGACATGGACGCGGTTGCCCGCCACCGAGGCCGGAATCACGTTCATGCCCGGCGAGCCGATAAAATAGCCGACGAAGGTATGGGCCGGCTTCTCGAACAGCTCGTCCGGCCGCCCGGTCTGCACGACCCTTCCATCATGCATCACAACCACGGTGTCAGCGAAGGTCAGCGCCTCGGTCTGGTCGTGCGTCACATAGATCATGGTGACATCGAGCGCTCTGTGAAGCGCCTTGAGCTTGGAACGCAACTCCCACTTCAGTTGCGGGTCGATAACGGTCAAAGGCTCGTCGAAGAGGATGGCTGCAACATCGGGGCGCACAAGACCGCGACCGAGCGAGATCTTCTGCTTGGCGTCGGCGGTGAGTCCTCTCGCCTTGCGGTCGAGCTCGCCGGTCAGTTCCAGAAGCGTCGCGATCTCGCGCACGCGGCCATCGACGGCTCTGGCCTCCATGCCGCGATTGCGCAGCGGGAAAGCCAGATTCTCGTAGACGGTCATCGTGTCGTAGACGACCGGGAACTGAAACACCTGGGCGATGTTGCGCTCTTCCGTTGGAAGGTGCGCGACATCCCGGCCGTCGAACAGCACGCGGCCATGCGATGGGACGAGAAGACCCGAGATGATGTTGAGCAACGTCGTCTTGCCGCAGCCGGAGGGACCGAGCAAGGCGTAGGCGCCACCCTGGCGCCATGTCAGCGTCATCGGCTTCAGAGCGAAATCGCCCGGTGCCGAGGCGCCCCGCCTATAGGAATGCGCGAGATCGGAAAGCTCGATGCGCGCCATGGTGCGTCTCCTCAGGCAGCCGAGAGGAAGGCTGGGGCGTGAGCGAGCCGCCCGTCGGGATCGAAGACGAAGACAGTCGTCAGGTCGACATGCACCGAGATCGTCGCGCCGGGCTCCAGCTCGTGCACGCCGGGCACAAGCGCCACCCAACGCGAACCAGCGCATTCGACATGAACGAAGCTTTCGGAGCCGGCGATCTCAGCCACGATCACCGTGCCATCGAAGCGCAGGCCAGGCCCGGCGGCTCCCAATCCCAGATGATGCGCCCGGAAGCCGACCTGATAATCTCCGTCGGCCAGCCCGGTGAACGCCCCCGTCGCGGGGGCGCTCGCGCCGCCGGGCAGCAGGATTTCCGCCCCCCTTTTGGTGACGGCCAAAATGTTGAGCGGCGGATCAGAGAAAATGCGCGCCGTGATCAGATCCTGTGGCCGGCGATACACCGCCGCGCTCGGCCCATGCTGCGTCACCCGGCCTTGCCAGAGCGTGGCGGTATGGTCGCCCAGCAGCAGCGCTTCCTGCGGTTCGGTGGTGGCGTAGACAACGGTCGCGTTCGACATGCGGACGATCTTCGGCAATTCCTCGCGCAGTTCCTCGCGCAATTTGTAGTCGAGATTGGCGAGCGGCTCGTCGAGCAGGACAAGATCGGCGCCCTTGATCAGCGCGCGGGCCATGGCGGTACGCTGCTGCTGCCCGCCGGAGAGGTTGAGCGGCATCCGCTCGAGAAAGGGGTCGAGCTGCATCAGGCGCGCCATTGCTCGCACCTTGCTCTCGATTTCCGCCTTGGGTAGCCCTTTGACCCGCAGCGGCGAGGCGATATTCTCGAAAACGTTGAGGTTCGGGTAGTTGATGAATTGCTGGTAGACCATTGCGACCGAGCGCTCGCGAACGGCCAGGCCGGTCACATCCCTCTCCCGACCACCCTCGACGACCAGGATGCGCCCCGATGTCGGCCTGTCGAGACCGGCCATCAGCCGCATCAGCGAGGTTTTTCCCGCCAGCGTCGCGCCGAGCAACACGGTCATCGTCCCCGGTGGAAGCCGCAGCGTCGTCTCGTGAACATGCGTCTGCGCTCCGACGTCGCGACGCACCTTATCGAGGACAAGACCCACTCCAGCCTCCTTCAAACCCTCCGGGTTTCCGGAATGTGAACGATCTCATGCATCGGTGCATCAAGCATTTGCCGCGGTTCGTCCGACCGACGCTGACCCGAATTCGTCCGGCGCTCATGGCCCGTTTGCGGGAGATGGCTGGCTCGGCCGCGCAGGATCGGTGTCGAACACCGGACCGGACTCGATATCCTCTCGACACCAGCCAGCATGTCACGAACCCTCGTGTCACAGGTGCGCACTAGGCAGGTGACAGTTGCGCGCAAGCGAAGAATAGCGCCAATCGGCCTTCTCCACGAGAGCTTCGAGGCCGGTTGCCGCAAAAACATCCTGAGAGGTTGGCCGAGAATGTCGTGAACGATTTCAGTCGTTTGGCATTTCGCATCGAAAAGCGCCGTCATCCCGGGCGACCGTAGGGAGACCCGGGATGACGGCGCGCTTTTCGCTGATGTTCAAGTCTTTGCTCAGCCCGCCAGCATTTGCGTGATCAGCACGCCGGCAAGCGCCGAAGCAGCGAGCGTCGGGATCATCCCGATCTTGAAGCGCAGCATGGCGATCATGGCCGCTATCGCCAGCACCGCCGCGCGCCAGTCCAGCGACGACAGGACTGGAAGGTCGGGCGCAAGGCCGAGCACATTGATCGCCCTCACCTCGCGGAAGACGACGTGAAGCGCAAACCAGAGCGCCAGGTTCATGATCACGCCGACCACGGCAGCGGTGATCGCGGTCAGGGCGGCCGAGAGCGCCCTGTTGCCGCGCAGCGCCTCGACATAGGGCGCGCCGAGGAAGATCCAGAAGAAGCAGGGCGCGAAGGTGACCCATACGGTAAGCAATGCGCCGAGGCTGCCCGCCAGCCATGGTTCCAGCCCGCCCGGCGCCCGATAGGCCGCGAGGAAGCCGACGAACTGCAGGACCAGGATCAGCGGGCCCGGGGTGGTTTCGGCAAGGCCGAGCCCATCGACCATCTCGCCCGGCGCAAGCCAGCCGAAGGTCTCGACCGCCGCCTGCGCGACATAGGCGAGCACGGCATAGGCTCCGCCGAAGGTGACCACCGCCATCGTGCTGAAGAAGCCGCCGATATGCGTCCAGACGCTGGCCTGCCCGGTCAGGAGCCAGAGTACGGCAACCGGCCCGAGCCAGAGCGGCAGCCATATCGCGGCGGTACGCAGCGCCTTCGCGCCTGAAGGCGTCGCATGCGTCAGCTCCCCGCGCTCGAACATCAGGTCGACCACGCCCTTGAACTCGGGCGCGCCTGCCCCGCCACCATGCCCCCCGCCGGCGAAGACGCCAGGCGCGTAGCGGCTGCCGAGCCAGCCGATCAGGCCAGCAGCGAGGATGATGATCGGGAACGGGATCCTGAACAGGTAGATGCAGATGAAGGCCGCGATCGCGATCACGACCATCGCACGGTTCTTCAGTGCGCGTCGGCTGATCCGCAGGCCGGCCTCGACGACGACAGCAAGCACCGCCGCCTTGACCCCGAAGAAGACGGCATCGACCAGCGGCACATGGCGGTAAAGCACATAGAGCAGGCTCAGCCCCAGCATCACCAGCATGCCGGGGATGATGAAGAGCAGGCCCGCGACGAGACCGCCCGCCGTCCGGTGCATCAGCCAGCCGATATAGACGGCAAGCTGCTGGGCTTCGGGTCCAGGCAGCAGCATGCAGTAGTTCAGCGCGTGCAGGAAACGCTGCTCGCCGATCCAGCGGCGCTCCTCGACCAGTTCCTTGTGCATCAGGGCGATCTGGCCGGCGGGTCCGCCGAAGCTCAGGCAGCCGATCCGCGCCCAGACCTTGAAGGCCTGGGCGAAGGTGGGAACGGTCGGCGCCGGCAGCGCGGTGTCAGTGGAGGTTGCTAGCGACATGATCAGCCTCAAATCCGCTTCTGGCCGGCAGGCCAGTTATGCGTCTCGTCGGTCGCATCGCGGCACCAGCGGTAGAATGCGTCGTAGAGCAGCATGCCGGCCTCCAGCTGCTCGAGATCGTCCCTGAACATGCGCGAGAGCCCCAGCGACGCCGCAAGAAACCCGGCCGCTTGCGGCACGAGGTCGAGCCGGGCGGTATCGGCGGCGCGCACGATCGTCGCCAACTGGTTGAGCGCAGGCGATGCGAGTCCGAACTCCTCGATCATGATGTCGAAGGTGCAGCGTTCGCCGCGATGGCTCCAGAAAACGCCATCGATGTCGAAAGGCGTCGCCCCGAAGCGATCAGCCACATCCGGGACTTCGGCAGCGCTCACGAACAGGAATACGGCCTTCGGGTCGACGAAGCGCCGGATCAGCCAGGGGCAGGCGATGCGGTCGATTTTGGGACGCGCCCGCGTAACCCAAAGCGTGCGCCCGGCGGAATCGCGCGGCGGCAGCTTGCCGGTCGCGACCAGCAGGGCACCGGCCGCGCGCCAGGCCTCGAACCCGCCTTCGAGATTCTCGGCCGTGACGCCCTTGTACCGCAGCCAGGCCGCGACACCTTCGCTGAGCTTCTGGCCGCGCTGGCAGATGACCACGACGCTGCGGCCGATATAGTCCCCCGCCCATTCGGCGACTGTTTTGTGCGAGCGCTGGTCGGCGCCAGGCAGGATGCGTGGATCGGCATTGAGGTCGTCGGGAATACGGACATCGATAAGGGTCGGCGCGCCGGGCAGGCCGACGAGCCGGGACAGTTGGGCAGCGGTGATCTGTATGGTGGAAGACATGAGCGTCCATCCCAAAAAATGAGGACAATGGACGCGAACATTGGGCTGACGCCTCACGGGGTCGTCGCGAAGAACCCCTTGGCTCAAATTAGCCGCAAAGCCATTCCGTCTGCAAGCCTGTCGTTACTTGAAGCCTGTCGCTACTCGGGAGAGCCGCTTTCCTCCAGCCTGCGAGCAAGCAATTTGTCGATCCGTCTGCCATCCATATCGACGATCTCGAAACGCCAGCCTTCATAGTCGAACTGCTCGCCGGCATCCGGCAGGTGCCCGAGTTGGGCCAGCGCGAAGCCAGCGATCGTATGGAAGTCGCCATCGGCCGACCGCAGCCGGAAGCCCAGCCGGGCGAAGGCATCATGGGCCGGCATCATGCCGTCGATCAGCAGCGAGCCATCCTCGCGCTCGACGATGTCGCGCTCCTCGCCCTCTTCATCCGGCAGGTCGCCGGCAAGGGCTTCGAGAAGGTCGGTCTGGGTGACGATGCCGTCGAGAATGCCATATTCGTCGACGACGATGGCAAGCCGGACCGGCGCGCTCTTGAACTGATCGAGTACGCGGAAAATGCGTGTCGTCTCATGCACGACCATGGGGTCGCAAATCACCGCCAGGGGATCGAGCGGCTTTCCGTCCAGCAGCTGATCGAGAAGATCCTTCTTGAGAACCATCCCGAGCGGCTCGTCGATGCCGCCGCGACCGATCAGCAGCTGTTCGTAGCGGCATTCGCGAATGGTCTTCATCATGTCTTCCGCGCTGTCATTCGCGTCGATCCAGTCGATGTCGCGACGGGGCGTCATGATGTCCGAGATGCGGCGGTCCCCGATATTGAGGACGCGTTCGACCACCTGCTGCTGCGCCTGCTGAAGGATGCCCGCCTCCTGGCTCGCCTGGATCAGGAGCTTCAGCTCCTCGGGCGAGTGCAGCGATTCCTCCCCGGTGCCCGGCTTCAGGCCGCAGAGGCGAAGCACGAGATTGCCGAGCCCGTTCAGGGAGGTGATCGCGGGGCGCAGCAGGAACAGGAAGAGGCCGAGCGGGCGCACGACCCAGAGTGCCGTGCCCTCGCTGCGCTGGAGGGCCAGGCTCTTGGGCGCAAGCTCGCCCAGAACGATGTGCAACGCCGTGATGATGATGAAGGACAGCGCGACCGCGATCGCATGAGATGTGACGGTCGTCAAAGACCCCGGCAGCCACACGAGCAGCGGCTCGACGAGATGCGCCAATGCCGGCTCTCCGACCCAGCCCAGAGCCAGCGACGAGATCGTAATGCCCAACTGGGTCGCAGCCAGATTCGCGTCGAGATTGTCGACGGCGAATTTCAGGGCTCTGGCGTTCATCCGCCCCGCCGCAACGAGTTCGGTAACCCGGCTCCGGCGAACAGCCACAAGCGAAAATTCAGCCGCGACGAAGAAGCCATTCGCCGCAACGAGAAACAATACGGCGAGTATCCCGATCAGATCGTACATACTGCCATCGGAACTGGACATGGTCTCCTCTCGCGCGATCGATGCCGCTGCGGATCATTGATGGGCAGCCAGCCATAACATGCCTTGGCCAAGGTCCTGTAGGCCAAGTTCCTTTAGGCCAGGATCCTGCAGGCGAAGATCCTGCAGGCGAAGATCCCGCATCAGGCCGGCAAGGTGTCGAAGACCGTGAGTCCCAATGGCATGACGGCCCAGTCCGGCCGGTTGCGGGCGAAGATCGCGATTGTCGGATGGAACAGCGACGGATCATCCAGCGAACCGGCATAAATCGTGTGCGACACGTCCTTCCCGACTTCGCCGCCGAAGACCAGACCACCGCAAGCAGGGCAGAAATTGCGCACGGCATCGCTGCCCCGGAAGGATGTCGACCGGAACTGTCGAGCTTCACCGCTGAAACGCATGGCCGTACTGGCAAACCCCATGAAGGGAATGAATCCGGAGCCGGAAGCCTTGCGACAATCCGAGCAATAACAATGACCTGAGAGCAGAGGGTCGCCTTCGGCTTCGTAACGCAGCCTGCCACAGAGGCAACCGCCGGAATAGCGTGTCGGGCTTTTGCTCATCGTCGTCGCAATCTCCCGCTTGGGAACGGCCAATCTGCCTGATCCCTCGACGGGTTTCCACCGGTTGGCCTGGCCGCCCCGCTCAGGAATCGAGCGAGTGCGGCAGCAGGCAGTCGTCCGGCACGGTGCCGCTCCACAGCGAGCTGAGTTGCTCGACGACTTTCGCGCCGAAGTCGCGATAGGGGATATGGACCGATGTCAGCCAGGGTGCGATCCAGGCGTTGAGCGGATTGGCGTCGATGCCGACGACCAGACATTCCGACGGGATCGCAACGCCCTGCTCCGTGGCAAGCCGATAGGCACCGTAGGCCATCAAGTCACTGACGCAGAGCAGGCCCCGGGGCCAGGTTCCGCCTGCCCCGTCGACAAGCGCCCGCGCCGCATCATATCCCACCTGCAGATGCGACAGGCCCGGCGCCGAAGCCTGAGCGATGCGCTCAGTGGGAACGCCGCGCGCCACGAGCCGTTCGATGAAGCCATCGACCCGTTCAGCGGTGCTCGACGACCCCTGCGCCGGGTAGATCACCGCTAGGTCCTCGATCCCGCGCGCGAGCAGGTGGTCGGCAGCGTCGGCACCGGCTCCCCTGTTGTCGATGCCGACATAGGCGCCGCCGCCATCGGGGTTGCGGCGGCTGACGAAGACGATCGCCTCGCCTCGCGCGAGCGCATCGCTCAACGCGGCGCTCTTGACCGCGCTGACCAGCACATAGCCCTGCACGAACTGGGAACGCATCGCGCGCAGGTACTCGTCCTGCAGATCGGCCCGGTCATGGGTGTCGCACAGGATCATGACATAGCCGGCAGCGCGCAGTGCGGCCTCAGTCGAGACGGCGATCGCCGCCATCGCGGGATTGTCGAGATTGGGCGCGAGCATCGCCACGACGCGGCTCTCGCGCCGGCGCAGCGCGCGCCCGACATGGTTGGGTTGATAGCCGAGTTCGACGACGGCCGCGTTGACGCGCGCAATCGTCTGGACGGAAGCACGGCCCGTCTTGCCGTTCACGATCCGGGAGACGGTCGCGACCGAAACTCCCGCCTCTCGCGCCACCGTCGCCAGCGAAGCTGCCCGTGGCGATGCCAACCTTTTGGTCAAGCGATCCCTCACCCTCGAAGGCTGTCCCGGCTACGAGACCTCCTGTTTTGCAGCGTCGGCCCTCTCAGGCGAAGCAATGTCCGCCCTTCGCTTGCGTGGCCTAGCCGGCAAAATTCCACAGCTGTTTGCATGGCCACTATCGCGCCAGTTGACAAGTTAGGCAAACGTTTGCCTAAATCAATTCAAGGCATCCGCATGAGGTGCCCGCGAAGATCGCCAAGGGATGGAGCGGACATGACGAGGACACGCTGGATTTCGGCACTGGCATTGACCGGCAGCCTGCTGGCGGGCGGCATCGCCCAGGCGCAGACGACCGTGCGCATGACCTGGTATTCCGACGGCAATGAGGGCGAGGTTGTCACTGACCTGCTGAAGCGCTTCGAGGCGCAGAACAAGGACATCAAGGTCGTCCTCGACCAGGTGCCCTACAAGGCCATCACCGAGAACCTGCCGGTCCAGCTCGCCTCGGGCCAGGGTCCCGACATCGCCCGCGTCGTCGATCTCGGCGGCGTCGCGCGCTATGCGCTCGATCTGCGGCCCTATCTGAAGGACGCTGGCTACTGGGACAAGAATTTCGGGCCGTTCCTCGAATGGATGCGCCCGCAGGGTGACACCACCTCGATCCCCGGCTTCATGACCCAGCTCACCGTGACCGGCCCCTTCGTCAACAAGACGCTGTTCGAGCAGGCCGGCATCGCCATGCCCGGCGCCAAGGCGACCTGGGAAGAGTGGGCCAAGGCGAGCAAGGACGTCGCCGCCAAGGTGCAGGCGCCCTTCCCGATCGCCATCGACCGCTCCGGCCATCGCTTTTTCGGCATCGCGATCTCCGAAGGCGCGAAAGTGTTCGACGCCAAGGGCGAGCCCGCCGTGATCGACGACGGCTTCAAGCGCGCAGCCCAGATGGTGTTCGACTGGCACAAGAACGGCGTCATGGGCAAAGAGCTCTGGGGCTCGGTCTCCGGCGCGGCCTATCGCGGCGCCAATGACGAGTTCAAGAACGCCCAGGTCGCGATGTACATGTCGGGCTCCTGGCAGATCGCCCAGTTCGACAAGACGATCGGCAACGCCTTCGACTGGGTCGCGGTGCCGATGCCCTGCGGCCCGGCCGCCTGCACGGGCATGCCCGGCGGCGCCGGCCTCGTCGCGATCAAGACGACCAAGAACCCCGAAGCCGTCGCCAAGGTGATGGAATACCTCGCCAGCGAGCCGGTGCTGAGCGAGCTCTACAGCCGTTCCCTGGCTGTCCCGGGCCATCTCGGCATCGCCGCCAAGGGACTGGATTACAAGGACGCAAGCCCGCTGGCGAAGGCCTCGCTGAAGGTCTTCTCCGATCAGGTCGCGGGCTTGTCGCCGATCGCCTACAAGCTGCAGGGCTACGTCAACAACCGCATCATCTTCAATGCGGCGATCAGCCGTGTCGGCCAGGCGATCTCGGGCGAAACCACGCTGGACGAGGCCTATAAGCGGATCGCCTCGGACGTCGAGCAGCAGATCGCCGAGCGCAACAAGAAGTAGCCCGGTGGCCACCTCGCCCTCCACGGAACGCCGCACGGCGGCAGGCCTCCTCTGGACGCCTTTCGCCGCGCTCATCAAGCTCATCGACCTGCCGATGCGCGCCGTGCAGCGGCTGATCGGCGAGCGCAGGATGGCCTATGTCTTCCTGCTGCCGAACCTGCTGTTCTTTTCGCTCTTCGTCTTCGTCCCGCTGATCGTCAATGTCGTCTTCTCGGTGACGGGCGGTGCGGCGCTGTTCCCCTCCGAGCGGCCTTTCGTCGGCACCGGCCAATATGCCTATCTGTTCGATTGCGGCTCGTTCCTCGATCCCAACTCCTGCCGCGAAGACCATTTCTGGCGCGGCGTCGCCAATACCGCGCGCTTCACGCTCTTCCAGGTCGTCGCCATGGTGCTGTTCTCGCTGGTGACGGCGGTCGTACTCAACATGCGCATCAAGGCGCGCGGCTTCTTCCGCGCCGTCTATTTCTTCCCGGTTCTGCTTTCGCCCGTCGTCGTGGCGCTGACCTGGAAATGGATCCTCCAGCGCGACGGCCTGCTCAATGCCGGCATCACCGCGCTCGGCGGCGAGCGGATCCTGTTCTTCGTCGATCCGAGCTGGGCGATGTTCTGGGCGGTCTTCGTCTCGATCTGGGCCCATATGGGGTTTTACACGCTCATCCTGCTGGCAGGCTTGCAGGCGATCCCGGCCGATCTCTATGAAGCTGCCGAAATGGACGCGACGCCGCGCTGGCGCGCCTTCTGGTGCATCACCTTGCCGCTGCTCTGGCCCAATATGGTCGTGGTGATCGTTCTCGCCCTGATCAAGGGCGTGCAGACCTTCGACGAGGTCTTCGTGCTGACCGGCGGCGGGCCGGGCACGGCGACATTGATGGTGGTGCAGTACATCTACGAGACCGCCTTCTCCAATCAGGTGCAGAATTTTGGCCTGGCGGCGGCTGCCTCCGTCGTGCTCGGCGTCGTGCTGTTCACCCTGACGCTGGCCCAGCTCGCCGCCAGCAGGAGGAAGGACGCATGAGCCGCGCCTCACAACTCATGCTCGCGCGCCGCAAGGCCGGGCGCTGGCACTGGACCGATATCGCCGCCTACACCTATCTCGCTTTCGGCGTCGTGCTGATGTTCGGCCCCGTTGCATGGCTCGTGCTCTCATCGTTCAAGACGCAGGCCGGACTGCTCGAATTCCCGCCTTCGCTGCTGCCGATGTCGCAGCAGGAGGTGATGGTACCAGGTAATCCGCAGCCCCTGCCGCTCTTCGAAGTCACGATGGAGGATGGCTCCAAGCGCGTCCTCGCCCAGGTCAGGCGCATCGGCATTCAGGCTCAGATGGTCGATCCGAAGGATCCGACCCAGCAGTTCCGCGTGCCGATCGACAAGCGCGTCCCGGTGCGGCAGTTCAAGCTCGCGACCGAGAACTACACGGAGCCGCTGGAGCGCTTCGCCTTCACCCGGTTCCTGAGCAATTCGGTCTTCGTGACGGTGGTCGCGACGCTGATCACTTTGCTGATCAACTCGATGGCGGCCTATGCGCTGTCGATCTACGAGTTCCGCGGCAAGAACACCGCGATGCTGATGGTCATCGGCACGCTGATGATCCCGATCACGATCATTCTGGTGCCGGTCTATCTGGTCATCACCCATCTCGGGCTGGTCAACTCGCTCTGGGCTGTGATCCTGCCGGGCGCAGCGACGCCGACGGGCGTCTTCCTGCTCAGGCAGTACATGCTGACCCTGCCACGCGACCTCATCGAGGCTGCGCGCATGGACAAGGCCTCGGAGTGGCAGATCTACTGGCGCATCGTCATGCCGCTCGCCATGCCGGCGCTCGCCGTGCTCGCGATCTTCTCGATCATGTGGCGCTGGAACGAGTTCCTCTGGCCGCTGGCCGTGCTGACCAAGACCGAATCCTACACGCTGCAGATCGGCCTGAACGCCTTCCAGGGCGAGTTGCAGACGCAGTGGCACTATCTGCTCGCCATGACCGTGGTGACGCTGCTGCCGGTCGCGCTCGTCTTCGTCTTCCTGCAACGCTTCATCACAACCGGCATCGCCAATACGGGAATGAAATGACCGGAACGGGTTCTCCATGGCGCAACTGACGCTGAGCGGCATCACCAAATCCTTCGGCACGACGACCGTGATCCATGGCGTCGACCTGAAAGTCGAGGACGGCGAATTCGTCGTCTTCGTCGGCCCGTCGGGCTGCGGGAAGTCGACTTTGCTTCGCATCATCGCGGGGCTCGAGGAGGTCACCTCCGGCATGATCGCCATCGATGGCGAGGACGTCTCGAGGCTGCCCGCCTCGGAGCGCGGGCTCGCCATGGTGTTCCAGTCCTATGCGCTCTATCCGCATATGAGCGTCTACAAGAACATGGCCTTCGCGCTGGAGAACATGGGCCTGAAGACGCCCGACATCGACCAGCGCGTCCGCCGCGCCGCGACGATGCTGCGCCTCACCGACTATCTCGACCGCAAGCCCAAGGCCCTCTCGGGCGGCCAGCGCCAGCGGGTCGCGATCGGCCGCGCCATCGTGCGCGATCCAAAGATCTTCCTGTTCGACGAGCCCCTGTCGAATCTCGATGCGGAGTTGCGCGTCGCCACCCGCAAGGAGCTTGCAGGCCTGCATGCCGAACTCGGCGGAACGATGATCTATGTCACGCATGACCAGGTCGAGGCGATGACGCTCGCCGACCGGATCGTCGTACTGCAGGGCGGCCGGATCGAGCAGATCGGCACGCCGCTCGACCTCTACAATGCGCCCGACAACCTGTTCGTCGCCGGCTTCATCGGTTCGCCACGCATGAACCTGCTGCCTGCCCGTATCTCAGGCCCCGGCACCGTTGCCGTGGGCGAAGACGGACAGGTCGTCGAGACCGGCATCGTTGCACCGCTCAAGCCCGGAGCCACTGTCACCCTTGGCATCCGGCCCGAGCACATCGCTCTGGCCAAAAACGGGGAGGCCGGCCTCACCATGACGATCGATCTCGTCGAACGGCTGGGCGGCGAAAGCTATCTCTACGGCTCGGCGCCCGGTCTCCCGCAGATCACCGTGCGGCTCGACGGCCAGACCAGCCATGGACGCGGCGACAGCGTAACGATCCGCCTGCCGATCGCGCACCAGCATGTGTTCAACGAGGCCGGCAAAGCGATGGGCAGACAATAAGCGCGACGTCATCCTGGGCAGAGCGCAGCGCAGACCCGGAATCCATTCCGGAACGCTTCAGGAATGGATCCCGGGTCCTGCGCTTCGCCCCGAGGATGACGTCGCAGATGTGATTGAAACGGCGGCCAGGGACATCGGTTCGGTTCCGCCTGCATTCTTGGAGACTGATCGATGAAAGCCCTCACGCAAGGCCGCTATATCGGCCGCGATGGCGAAGCCGCCCTGTTCGATGCCGGCGAAGGCGCTACGATCGTCATCCGCATCGTCGAGCACGATATCGGCCGCGTCACCTTGCGCCGCCGGGACGGCTATCGCTTGGATCGCGGCTGGTCGATCTCGCCGGATGGCATCGAGCCGCCCTATGAGGGCCGCCCTCGCGACGATCTCTCGGGCTTCGCCTGCCCTGCCGCCACCGTGAGCGAGAACGGCGACAAGGTCGTGCTCGCCAGCGAGGGGCTCACTGCAGAGGTCACGCTGTCGCCCTTCGGCATCGCCTGGCGCCGGGCCGGTGACCAGGAGCCATTCCTGCGCGACCGGCCGACCCAGGCCTATCTCGTCTCGAACCGGACCAATGCCGTCGCCCATTTCATGGCGCGCGACTATGAGGAGCGGCATTACGGCCTCGGCGACAAGGCCGGCCCGCTCGACCGTACCGGCCGACGTTTCGCCATCGACGCCGTCGACCCCTGCGGCTTCGATGCCGAACTCAGCGACCCCCTCTACAAAATGCTGCCCTTCTTCATCGTCGATGGCGCGCGCGGCGCCCATGGCGTGTTCTATGACAACCTCGCCACCGGCAGCGTCGATCTCGGCTGCACGCTGGACAATTATCACGGCCTGTTCCGCTCGTGGAAAGGCGACGATGGCGATCTGGATTATTACGTCATGGCCGGCCCGAGCGTGCCCGATGTGGTGCGCCGCTTCTCCTGGCTCACCGGCGGGCAGGCCTTTGCGCCGCGCTGGAGCTTCGGCTTCGGCGTCACCTCGATGGCGATCGCGGATGCGCCCGACGCCGACGCCCGCATCAGCGACTTCGTCGCCAAATGCCGTCAGCATGAAATCCCCTGCGACAGCTTCCATTTCGGCTCGGGCTACACGCAGATCGGCAATCGCCGCTACGCCTTCAACTGGAACCGCGACAAATTCCCGGACCCCGCGGCGACGATGGCGCGGCTGAAGGAGGCCGGCCTGCAGCCGGTCGCCAATCTCAAGCCATGCCTGCTCGATGACCATCCGCGGCTGAGCGAAGCGCTTGACGGCGGGTTCCTGGTGCAGGACGGCGACACCGGCAAGCCGGCCGTCGCGCAGTTCTGGGATGGGCTCGGCTTCCATCTCGACTTCACCCATCCCGATGGCCGCGCCTGGTGGCGCGACGGCATCGAGACGGCGCTGCTCGACTATGGGTTCGTAACCGTCTGGAACGACAACAACGAATACGAGATCTGGGACGAGGACGCGCTCTGCCATGGCGATGGCAGGCCGTTCTCACAGGCTCTGGCGCGGCCGGTGCAGGCGCTGCTGATGACCAAGCTCTCCTATGAGGCGCAAGCCGCGCGCGAGCCCGGCAAGCGGCAATATTCGGTGACGCGCGGCGGCTGCGCCGGCATCTCGCGCTACGCCCAGACCTGGTCCGGCGACAACGAGACGGCATGGAAGACGCTGCGCTTCAACCTGACGCAGGGGCTCAACATGAGCTTGTCGGGAATGTTCAGCATCGGCCACGATGTCGGCGGATTCCATGGTCCGACCCCCGGGCCGGAGCTGTTCTGCCGCTTCAACGAATTCTGCGCGCTCTGGCCGCGCATGGTGATGAACTCATGGAACGATGACGGCGTCGTCAACCTGCCCTGGATGCATGAAGCCGTGATTCCGCAGGTCCGCGAGGCGATCGCCCTGCGCTACCGGCTGATGCCCTATCTCTACACGCAGATGTGGCGCGCCAGCCGCGACAATCAGCCGGCGGTGCGGCCGTTGTTCTACGATTTCCCCGACGATCCGGTTGCCCGCACCGTCGAGGACGCCTTCATGCTCGGCCCCGATCTTCTGGTCGCCCCTGTGCTGGAGGAAGGCGCGACGCAGCGCAGCGTTACCCTGCCCGCCCATCCTGGCGGCTGGTACGACTGGCATAGCAGCCGGCACTTCCCCGGCGGCAGCGTTGCGACGGTCGAGGCGCCGCTCGGTCGGTTGCCCGTCTTCGTCCGCTCGGGCGCGCTTGTACCGGTCGGCGACCCGTCCGGCCGCGAGGATGCGCGGGAGCTTCTGGTTTTCGGGCCGGAAGCGGCGGCGACCGGCGAACTCTACGAGGATGACGGCGACACCGCCGGCTGGCGAAACGGCGACGGACTTCTGATGACATTCTCGGTGAAGGACGGCGCCCTGTCGGTTCGGACCGAGGGCGATTACTACCCCGGTTTCGACACGCTCCCGATCCGGCACATCGGCGGCTAGAGCCACTGGGCCGCCCAATATTGCTGAACTAGCCAGCCTTTTCGCTGGCGGGATCGCCATCGGGCGACGTTTCGCGACGTCGCCCGATGGCACTTCGTGCGCCCTTGAAATACATTTGTGTCATCAAACATTCATCTGTATGTTCCATGGCAAAAGCCGCTCGCACTGCATGTGCGCGGCACGACCTCCCATCCACGGAGGCGCCAAGGAGGGAAGCCGCATGCATCGTGTCCTTCAGATTTCGGACACCCATCTCAGCCCGACCAAGCGCCATTTCGAGCGCAACTGGCAGCCGCTGAAAGCGTGGATCGCAGCGCAGCGGCCCGATCTGATCATCCACACCGGAGACGTCACCGTCGATGGCGCCGACCAGGACGGCGACATGCTGCACTGTGCCGAGCTGATGCGCGACCTCGGCGTGCCCGTGCTGAGCATCCCCGGCAATCATGATGTCGGCGAGGCCCACCACCCCCATCAACCGGTCAATCCCGAACGCATCGCGCGCTGGCGCCGACATTTCGGCGAGGACTTCTGGTCGCGCGACATCGAAGGCTGGCGGCTGCTCGGGCTCGACTCGATGCTCTTCGGCAGCGGCGATCCGGAGGAAGAGCTTCAGCTCCACTGGCTTGAGCAGCAGCTGGCCGAAGCGGGCGGCCGCAGGCTTGCCTGGTTCCTGCACCGGCCCCTTTTCATCGAGACGCCGGACGAAGGCGACAAGGGCTACTGGAGCGTCAGCCCCGAGCCGCGCGCCCGCCTGATGGAATTGGTCCGGCGTCATCAGGTCGCGATCGTCGCCAGCGGGCATCTGCACCGGGCCCATGACAGCCAGCTCGACGGCACGCGCTACATCTGGGGTCCCTCCTCCGGCTTCGTGGTGGGGCCGGAGCTGCAGCCCGACATGGCCGGCACCTGCAGCCTCGGCGCGGTCGTCTACCACTTCGCCGGCACCGAATTTACGGCCGCGATCCATGTGGTCGATGCGCTGGAAACCCTGTGGATCGACGATGTCATCCACGAAGTCTACCCGCCGCGCGCCGCCTGAAACGCGCCCCATAACAAGGCGCCCTCGACAAGAAGAGCCCGGCCGAATGGACCCGGCTCCAGCAAGGGGAAGATTACGTGGCAACTGTCGATCTCACGTCCATCGCGAAATCATTCGGACCGACGAAGGTGCTCGGCGGCGTCGATCTCTCGATCGCCGACGGTGAATTCCTGACGCTGGTCGGTCCGTCCGGCTGCGGAAAATCCACCCTGATCCGCATCATCGCCGGTCTCGAAGCGCAGGACAGCGGCGGCGTCGCCATTGGCGGTGCCTCCGTCGATCATCTGCGGGCGCATGAGCGACGGGTCGCGATGGTGTTCCAGAGCTACGCGCTTTATCCGCACATGACGGTAGGCGCCAATATCGGGCTGCCGCTGACGATGTCGCGGATGACACTGCGCCAGCGCCTGCCCCTGTTGCGCCTGCTGTCGCGTCAGCGCCGCGAGATCCTGCGCGGCATCGAGGCCGATGTCGGCGCGGTCGCTGCCCAGCTCCAGCTCGAACATCTGCTCGATCGCCGCCCCGCCCAGCTCTCCGGCGGCCAGCGTCAGCGCGTGGCTCTCGGCCGGGCGATGGTGCGCAGTCCCGACGTCTTCCTGATGGACGAGCCGCTATCCAATCTCGACGCGAAACTGCGCGTGCACATGCGCACCGAGCTTGCCGAGCTGCACAAACGCCTCGGCGCCACCTTCATCTATGTCACTCACGACCAGATCGAAGCGATGACCATGTCGGACCGCGTGGCGATGATGGATGCGGGCGATGTCCTGCAGCTCGGAACGCCATCGGAACTCTATGAGAGACCCGCTTCGATCAAGGTGGCGCAGTTCATCGGCAGCCCCGCCATTAATCTTTTGCCGGCAACCCTTGCCGGGTCGGGTCGCATCGAACTGTTCGGCCGCCCGCTTTCGCTGGCAGTCAACGGCACCGCCGGTGCGTCCATCACGCTCGGCATCAGGGCCGAGGCGCTTTCGCTCGCTCAGGGCGAGCCGGGCCAAGGCGGGCGAGCCTGGTTCTCCGCGCGGCTGCGCCGCAAGGAGAACCTAGGCTCTGAATATATCCTGCATTTCGATCTCGCCGGCCGCGATGCTCCGGGCGTCACGACGCGCGCCACGGCGGCGACAGCCGCAACCGTCAACGAGACCGCCGAGGTCGCGCTGACCTTCGATGAAACCGCCTGTCACGTCTTCGACGTCGGAGGAGAGCGCCTTGAGCCGCGCAATGGCGGCGCCGTCAGCTCCGTCGTTCCGCTGCGGGCATGACCATGACAGCCATACCCGCCTTTGGAACTCCGCCCCGCTCCCGCAGACGGCTCTGGATCGAACAAATCACCGGCGCGAGCTTCGCCCTCCCGGCGCTTGCCTTGCTCATCCTCACCATCCTGTTGCCGCTGGCTGTCCTGCTCTATCTGAGCCTGACCAACTACGAGTTCGGCGCGATCAGCGCCGATTGGGTCGGCCTTGCCAATTTCAGCAAGGCGCTGGCCGATCCGATCATTCGCCGCTCCGTGATCAACACATTGATCTATGTGGCGATCGTCGTACCCGGCGGAGTTTTCGGCGCGCTGCTCATCGCCATTCTCGTCCATGGTCGGCGCAGGACGCGCTCGCTCTACGAGGTCATCTACTTCCTGCCGGTCACCTCGACCCTCATCGCCATGGCAACCGTCTGGCAGTTCCTGCTCCACCCGGCGCTGGGGCCCGTCAATGCCATGCTGAAATGGCTCGGCTTTGGCGAGATCGCCTTCCTCAGCGAGCCCTCGACGGCGCTTGCGACCCTTGCCGTCATCGGCATCTGGCAACTGCTCGGCTTCAATATGATCCTGTTCCTGGCGGGCCTCTCGGCGATACCGCGCGACCTCTACGAGGCCTCCGAGATCGACGGTTGCTCCAACGGCATCGACCGTTTCCTCACCATCACCTGGCCGCTGCTGGGCCCGACGACGATGTTCGTCATCGTCACGACGATGATCACCGCCTTCAAGATCTTCGACACGGTCGCGGTGATGACGCGCGGCGGCCCGATGGGGCGGACCGAGGTCCTGCTCTACAACATCTATCTCGAAGGCTTTCAGTACTTCCATACCGGCTATGCGGCCGCGCTGAGCTTCATCTTCCTTGCCTTCATCCTTGTCTTCTCGGTGGCGCAGACCTTCACGCTCGATCGAAAGGTCCACTACTGATGGCAAGCGTCACCCTTCCCGTCGCGGCCCGGGCCGCTGCACCGATCACGCCGTCAGGCGCCATCGCCAAGCGGCTCCTGTCGCTCGTGGTCGTGCACGGCATATTGCTCGCCGGGGCCATCTTCATGCTGCTGCCCTTCGTCTGGATGCTGATCACCTCGATCAAGCCGCCGGCGGAAATCTTCACCGCCCAGATCTCGCTCTGGCCCAAACAGTTCTACGGCGTGGAGAATTACAGCTTCGCGCTGTCGCAGGCCCCTCTGCTGCGCTTTGCCCTGAACGGCGTCATCCTCTGCGCCGGCATTCTCGTGGTGCAGCTCCTCGTCGCCATTCCCTGCGCCTATGCGCTGGCCAAGTTGCGTTTTCCTGGGCGCAACCTGCTGTTCGTGCTGGTGCTGCTCGGCCTGTGCATCCCGGTGCAGGTTCCGGCCATGCCGCTCTACATCGCGCTGGCCGAGCTTGGGCTGCTGAACACCTATTTCGCGATGATGGTGCCGTTCTTTCTCTCGGTCTTCGCCATCTTCCTGTTCCGCCAGTTCTTCCGCAGCTTCCCCGACGACATCATCCACGCGGCAAGGCTCGACGGGATGAGCGAGTTCGAGATCGTCTGGCGCATCGTCACGCCCAGCGCCTGGCCCGCGATCGCCGCCTTTTCGGTGTTCTCGGCGGTCGCTCACTGGAACGACCTCTACTGGCCTCTGATCGTCATTTCCGACGCGAAACTGGCGCCGCCGCCGCTCGGAATGATGTTCTTCGCGGATGCCGAGACCGGCTCGAATTACGGCGCCCTGACAGCCGCTGCCACCGTGCTGACAGCCCCCCTCGTCATCGCTTTCCTCATCGCAAGACGGAGGTTCATCGACGGCATCACGATGACCGGAGTGAAGTAGCCCACCCGACCACAAGCCAACCGATCCAATCCAGTTCCGATCCCAATGGAGAGATCCACCATGAAACGTATCGGCAGAGCGGTCGCAGCCGCGGCCCTCGCCCTCGTCGCCAGCACGGCGGCCCGGGCCCAGGACGTCACGCTCGACGTCTTCTACGCCTTCCCCGCTTTCGCGAAGTTCCACGAGCCGATCGCTCAGGAGTTCATGAAGGCCAACCCGAAGATCAAGATCAACTTCCGCGCGCCGGCGGCGAGCTATGACGAGGGGCATCAGGCGATGCTGCGTCAGTCGGTCACCAACCAGCTGCCGGACGTCTATTACTCCGGCTTCCATCTGCTGACCGAATTGGTGGAATCGCTCGACAAGCGCAAGCAGCTCGTCGATCTCGGCCCGATGCTGGCGGCCGAGCCCGAAGCCTGGCGCAAGGCCAACTACTCCGATGCCCTGCTCTCGCTCGGACAGGTCAATGGCAAGCAGTCGGGCCTGGCCTTCAATGCCTCGACGCCGCTGATGTATTTCAATGCCGAGCTGGTCAAGAAGGCCGGCGGCGACCCCGACAAGATGCCCGACAACTGGAGCGATCTCGTCGCGCTCGCCAAGAAGATCCGCGAAGGCAACAGCGATGTCGCGGGCCTCGCCTACAACATCCATGACTGGCCCGACGACTGGCTGTGGCGCGGCATGATCCTGCAGGCCGGCGTGCCGCTGCTGGATGCCAGCGGCAAGAAGGTCGCGTTCGGCGGCGCCGTCGGTGAGAAGGCTCTGCAGACCCTGCGCAGCTTCGTCTCGGATGGCGGCATGCCGCTGATCGACTGGGACCAGTCGCGCCAGCAATTCATCGCCGGCAAGATCGGCATCTTCTTCGACACCCCCGCCCGCCTGCGTCAGGTCACCGACCTGATCGGCGACAGGTTCACGCTGAAGACCGGCCTCTTCCCGGTCGACGACAAGGCCAAAGGCACGCTGCCGACCGGCGGCAACGCCGCGCTGATCACCGCCAAGGACGCAGCCAAGCAGAAGGCCGCCTGGGAATTCATTAAATTCGTCACCGGCCCCGAGGCGCAGAAGATCGTCGTGGAGACAGCCGGATACATGCCCACAAACCTGCGGGCAGGAAGCGATGAGTTCCTCGGCCCGTTCTACAAGGCCAATCCCAACTTCCGCACCATCAACGGCCAGGTCGCCCGCGCCGCGCCGTGGCAGGGTTATCCGGGCGGCAACTCCGTCCGCATCTGGCGCACTCAGCGCGAGATCATCAACAGCGTGATGCGCGGCGAAACCGCGCCGAAGGCGGCGATCGAGCGCATCGTCTCCGAAACCGAAGCGCTGATGAAGTAACCGGATCGGACCATCCGATACGCAGTTAATTCCGTCGCCCGGTCCCTTGGGACCGGGCGACGTTCCGATTACCCCTGAATGCCGCGCCCGACAGGTCTAACCCCGATGATCATCGCCCAGCTCAGCGATTTCCACGCCCGTCCGCATGGCCGCCCGGCCTATGGCGACGTCGATACCAACGCCGCAATCCACAAGGCCGTGGCGGCGGTCATGGCGCTCGATCCGCAACCCGACTGCGTCCTGGTCACGGGCGATCTCGCCGATTGCGGCCTGCCCGAGGAATACGCCATCGTGCGCGACGCGCTCGGCGCCCTGCCGATGCCGGTCTATGCCGTGCCCGGCAACCATGACCGGCGCGAGGCCTTCGCGGCCGCTCTGCACCCCCATTATCCGCATCTCCAGGCGACGGGCTTCCAGCATTATGTCGTCGAGGATTTCCCCGTCCGTCTGATCGGCCTCGACACGGTGATTGCGGGTCAGGATGGCGGCGAGATTTGCGCGGAGCGCGAAGCCTGGCTCGCCGAGCGCTTGGCGGAAGGCCAGGGACGCCCCACCCTGATCTTCATGCACCACCCGCCCTTCAGGGTCGCCGTCGACGGCATGGATGTGATGCCCTGCCGGGTCTCGCCCGGTTTTGCGCAGCTCATCGCCCGCCATCCCGAAATCGAGCGGATCGCCTGCGGCCATTATCACCGGCCGATCCAGCTCAGATTCGCCGGTACGATCGGCTATGTCGCGCCCGGAACCGCTCATCAGGTCGCGCTCGACCTGCGCCGTGGCCAGGAAAACCGCTTCATCCTGGAGCCGCCGGCTTTTGCGCTGCATGTCTGGGATCGCGAAGCCGGCCTCGTCAGCCATCTGCAGCCGATCGGCGATTTCGGGCCGCGCCGCGATTTCGTACTCGACCCCGCCTATCCCGGCCAGGCGCGGCAGGACGTGATCCATGTCTGAGCAGCGCATGTCTAAGCAGCGCATGTCTGAGCAGCGAGCCTCCTCATTGCTCGGCCCCGCTGACGCGCTCGCGCGCCGCGCGGCCGAACTGCTCGTCCGCATGCAGGACGACCCGCTCTCCGTCACGCGCAAGGAACTGCGCGACGTCGTGACGGCAGCCGATCTCGCCTCGGAAGCCCTCGTCATCGAGGGTCTGCGCGCCCTGACGCCCGATGCCGCCATCCTCTCGGAGGAGGCGGGATTTTTCGGTTCTGCCGATGGCGCGCGCTGGATCATCGACCCGCTCGACGGAACGGTGAACTATGCCAGCGGCCTGCCCTGGTTCTCCGTGACGATGGCTTATCAGGAACAGGGCCGAACCCTGCTCGGCCTGACCCACGCCCCCCTTGCCGGCCTCATCGCGCGCTATACGGCGGACGGCGTGGCCACCGTCAACGACCGCCCTGCCGCAGTCTCGGTGACAACAGACCTTGCCGATGCCGTGATCTCCGTCGTGCTCACCTCGCATTATTCGACCGAGGAGGTGGAGCGCACCACAGATGTCATCCGGCGGCTGGCCGGCATCAGCCGCGGCGTCCGCATCGTCGTCTCCGGCGCTCTCGAAATGTCGCTGGTGGCCGCCGGAAAACTGGATGCTTTCGTCGGGCTCAAGGCTGACATCGTCTCGCATGCGGCCGCCCTGCCGCTGGTGCGTGCTGCCGGCGGCCGCGTCACCACCGTGAACGGACGCGATTCCGGCGATGACGACCTCGAGAAGATCGCATCCAACGGCCATCTGCATGAAGAGCTTCTGGAGGCGATCCGCAGCGCGTGATCGCTCGCATGCATCGCCGATCAGCGAAGCGCGAGATGCCGCTCGAAGCGCGCGCGCTTGCTGGCGAGCGCGTCAGCCATCGCGGCATCCGGCAAGACCTCCGAGTCCACATGGCCGCCGTCGGTCTTTGCCAGCAGCGGACCACCAATCCCTTGGCGCGCCAGCCGCGCTGCGCCAAGCGCCGGTCCGACCGACGCGCTTTGCGCCACCGACAGCTTCATGCCGACAGCGCTGGCAACGAGGCTGGCCCAGAGCCGGCTGCGGGACCCGCCACCAACAAGTGCCAGGCGCTCGATGCCAGCCCCCGTCGAGAGCAGTGCATTGTGGCAATCCCCAAGCGCCATCGCGACGCCCTCGAGCACGGCCTGCACCAGATGCAGCGGCGTCGTCGCCAACGTCAGCCCCGAGAACCCGCCGGTGAGATTCGCATCGTCATGAGGCGTGCGCTCACCCGCCAGATAGGGCGTGAAGACCGGCGTGTCGGCAATGGCGATGTTGGCAGCCTCCACCTCGTCCACCAGCCGAGGAACGTCGCTTGCGCCGACGAGCGCGGCCACCCAGTTCAATGCCGCTCCGGCGCTGAGCACACAGCCGTTCTGAGCGAAAAGGCCGCCGACCGCATGGCGATGCGTATGCATGCCCTGCCCGCGCGCCGGCAGGAAACGGTCATTGGCGAGGAAGTAGACGCCGGATGTGCCCAGGCTGATCGAGCCCGCTCCGGCCTCGATGATGCCGGCACCGACCGCACCGCACATGTTGTCGCCGGCGCCCCCCACTACGGGCGTGTCTGCGGCCATGCCCCATCGCGTCGCAAGCGCCGGCCGCAAACCGCCTCCGATCGCATCCGAGGCGATGAGCGCGGGCAATTGCTCGCGATCGACGCCGCAAGCCGCCAAGAGTTCGGCATTCCACTCGCAGGCGACCGTGTCCATCAACAAGGTCGCACTGGCATCGGCATGGTCGCTGACGGCAGCGCCAGTGAGTTTCAGGCGGATATAGTCCTTCGGCAGCAGGATGCGCCGCGTCCTGGCCAGGACGTCCGGCTCGTGCCGGGCGAGCCAGAGCAGTTTCGGCGCCGGAAAGCCCGGCATCGCGCGGCACCCGACGAGACCGGCGAAATCGGGAAGCGCCGCTTCAATCTCCGCGCATTCGCGCGTGGCGCGCCCGTCATTCCACAGCATGGCCGGGCGCAAGGCGCGCTCTGCATCGTCCAGGGAGGCAACACCGAGCATCTGACCGGACAGGCCGATCGCAGCGACCGCGCGCATCTGCGTGGGTTCGGCCGCAGCCAAAGCATCGAGCGTCGCCTCGACGGCACGCCACCAATCCTCCGGATGCTGCTCGCACCACAAGGGCCGTGGCCGCGACACGCTCAGCGGCGCCATGGCTTGCGCGATCACCTGGTCATGCGCATCGACGAGCACCGATTTGACGCCCGACGTACCCAAATCGATGCCGAGAACAGGCGCCACCGGCAATCAGCCCCGCATCAGCTTCAGCACGGCCGAAGCCGCGCGTTCGTCGGTGATCAGAACGGAGGCAAGCTTGGCACGCAGCGCGGCGGCGATGATGGCGGCCTTGTTGATCCCTCCCGAAGCGAGAATGACCGTCGGGATCAGGCGCAGGGCATCATGCGGCAAGGCGATGGCACGACGGTTGATCGGATGATCGACCGGCTGGCCCTGCGCATCGATGAATTGCCCGAGCATGTCGCCGACAGCGCCGGAAGCGGCGAGATCCTCGACCGCCACGTCGCGCGGCAGGCCGTAGCGGATCAGCAGCGACCGATCCGTCAGGTCGCCGGCACTCAGGACAGCCACATCCGTGGCGCGGATCCGGGCGAAGGCCTCCTCGAACACGTCCTGCGCCACGATCGTGTCGCGCGATTCCGGCGTGCCGGCATAGATCGGCGCCGCGAGATAATGGCATTCGGCCTGCCAGCGGCGGGCCAGCTGGCTGGCGATCTCGAAAGTGTTGAGCTCGATGCCATAGGTCAGGCCACCCATCATCGAAGTCACCTTCATGCCCGGATACTGGCCGGAGCGCACATGCCGGATCGTCTCCCGCAGCGTGCCGCCCCAGCCGACGCCGAACACGCCGGACGGCTGCTCCTCGATCAGTCGCGAGATGAACTCGCCGGCCGCCTGGCCGATCAGCGGATGCACCTGCTCGGCCTTGGCGGGCGTGGGCACCACCACGGCCTCGCGCAGGCCCAGTTCCTCGACAAGCGCGCGCTCAAGCCGCACGCAGCCTTCGAGGCGGGAGTTGATGGTGATGTTGACGAGGCCGTTGCCGCGGGCCTCGACGAGCAGGCGGTTGACCCGCAGGCGCGTCATCTTCAGGCGGTCCGCGATCTCCGCCTGGGTGAGCCCTTCCATGTAATAGAGCCACGCGGCTCGGACCTGGGTTTGTGCATCGTCCGGCATCGTGGCTCCCATGGGCGACCATTTCGTGCGCGAGCGGCTGGCGCTCGGTCACCCTGGCTGGAATACATCGGTCCCGGACCGCATCACAACGCAATTCGCGTCAGTGCCAAACGCCGCCGGAACCGGGCCGGCATCGTCAAACACGGCCTTGACCGAAACTAATGTAAGATACAAAATACATCTGTAGAAAGCTTTTTTTGGAGCCCTGATCCCGACATGTCGCGAGCCGTGTTTCTCTACGCCGCAGGCGATGCGCGCGTTGCGCCCTTCAATCTCCGGGAAGGCGCGCCGGGCGAGACGCTTCTCGATGTCGCGGCGGTCGGCCTTTGCGGCAGCGACCTGCATTATTACAAGGATGGCGGCATCGGCGCCGCGTCGATCGTCGAGCCCTTCGTGCCCGGCCATGAATTCGGCGGTTGGCTGACGGAGGATCTGCCGGAGCTCGGACTGGCGCGCGGTGCACTCGTCGCCGTCGACCCCAACCACGCCTGCGGCCATTGCGAGCACTGCCACGCCGGCCACCCCAATCTTTGTCCCAACGTGGCGTTCATCGGCGCGCCGCCCCATCACGGCGCCATGACCGAGCGCATCTGGGTGCCGAAATCTCTCATCGTGCCCGTGCCCCAGGATTTCACGCCGACGGATGCCGTGATGCTGGAGCCGCTCGGCGTTGCCATCCATGCCGTCGACCTCGCCAAGCCCAAACTTCTCGAGCGGGTCGCGCTGATCGGTTGCGGGCCGATCGGGCTGCTCATCCTTCAGGTCCTTAAAAGCGTGGGAGCCGGCGAGATTCTCGCCTGCGATCCGCTGCCGCACCGCCGCGCGCTCGCGCTGAAACTGGGCGCGACGCGGGCGGGCGCCAGCGTCGACGACATCGCCGAATGGACGCAGGGCGAAGGCCTGCCGCTGGTCATCGAGGCCACGAACGCGCCCGAGGGATTTCGCGATGCGGTGAGGGCTGCGCGCATCGGCGGCCGGGTGGTGCTCGTCGGCATACCCGATGGCGACACCTATGTTCTGCCGGCTTCGGAAGCGCGGCGGCGCGGCCTGTCGATCAAGTTTTCGCGGCGCATGGGGCATGTCTATCCCCGCGCGATCGAACTCGTGGCACTGGGCAAGGTCGATGTGAATGCGGTGGTCAGTCACCGCTTCTCGCTGGAGGAAGGCCCCGACGCCTTTCGCCGGCTGGCGGTCAACGAACCCGGCATGGTCAAGAGCATCATCTACCCATCGGGCCAATCCGCCCGAGGCTGACGCTCGCGAGGCGCCTCGCCTCAGACGAAATAGTCGGGATGTTCCGCCTGGAGACGCAGAAGATCGGGCAGCAACGTGCCCAGATGCTGGCGCATGGCGGCACCCGCCGCCGGGGCATCCTGCCTGCGGAGGGCGTCAACGATCGAGAGATGCTCGCGGATCACCATTTCCATGCGGCCGGGCACGGGCAAGGTCATCCGACGGCATCGGTCGATCTGCCCTTTGGCGGCCTGGGCGATCTTCCAGATTCCGGGATAACCGGCCGCAAAAGCCAGCGCCTCGTGAAACTCCTCATCTGCGAGATGGAAGCCCTCCTGATCGCCGGCATCCAGCGCTTCGCGATGCCGCGCGATAATGGCTTCGAGCCCGCTCGCCGTGGCACGGGTTGCGATCCCCGCCAAAAGCTCGACGGTGGCGCATTCGAGCGCCTGCCTGATGAAGACGGCCTCTGGGATTGCCCCTGTCGGAATCCGCGCCACGAAGGTGCCGGCTTGCGGAAAAACCTCGACGAGCCCTTCTTCCTTCAGCCTGATCAACGCCTCGCGCACAGGTGTCCGGCTGATGCCGAAGCGCGCGGTCAGATCTTTCTCGACCAGCGGAGCACCGGGCTCCAGCTGCATGGCGAGAATCGCGCGCCTTAGCTCGTCCTGAACCAGCGAGGCGGCAGTCGACCGTCCGGCCGGCGAGACCCCGCCGCGCTGCGGGCGGCGCCGTCCGCGATCGTCGCCTGCATCCCTCGCGATTTCCGACATCGCCCTGCCCTGCCTTCGCCTGCGGAATCAGCCGAACGCTGCCGCCAATGCTTCTAGCGCATTGAGTGAGCCGATAGCACGGGATGCTTTGACATACTAGTATATTAGTATATTGACCCGGCGACGATACTGCCGTTATGGTCCCAGCCGATCCGGTCGCGGGGCATGACATGCCCGTCCCGCGCCTGGCCAAGGAGGCCTATCCCTGTGACCAGCACCGCCACGAAAACCATCGACGAGCGCCAGGCCGCACATCCGCGCGATGTGAAGCGCTACGACACGCAAACGCTGCGCGAGGATTTCCTGATCGAGCGCATCTTCGTGCCCGGCGAGGTGACGCTGACCTATAGCCACTACGACCGCATGATCGTGGGTGGAGCGACCCCCGCCGCCAAGCCGCTGACACTCGCTCCGTTTGCTCCCACGGGCACGCCGTTCTTCCTGGCGCGCCGCGAACTCGGCGTGATCAATATCGGCGGCGCAGGCCATGTCACGGTCGATGGCGAGCGCTTCGATCTGCCCACGCTGGACGCCCTTTATGTCGGGCTCGGTGCGAAGGACGTGTCCTTCACCAGTGCGGACGCCGCCAACCCAGCGAAATTCTATCTGACGAGCGCGCCAGCCCATCGCGAGGCGCCCCATCAGATCATTCGCCAGTCGGATGCCAACACCTTGCATCTCGGCAGCAGCGAGACCTCGAACAAGCGCACCATCCGCCAGTACATCATGCCGAATACGACCGGCACCAACCAGCTCGTGATGGGCATGACGGCGCTGGACACCGGCTCGGTCTGGAACTCGATGCCCTGCCATACCCATACGCGGCGCATGGAGGCCTATCTCTACTTCAATCTCGATCCCGCCCATCGCGTCTTCCATTTCATGGGCGAACCGACCGAGACCCGCCACCTGCTGGTGGCCAACGAGCAGGCAATCATCGCACCGAACTGGTCGGTGCATTGCGGCTGCGGCACCTCCAATTACAGCTTCGTGTGGGCCATGGCCGGCGACAATGTGGAGTTCACCGACATGGACCCGGCTCCCGTCGAGACCTTGCGCTGATGGGCGCGCACGCGCCCTTCGATCTCGGCGGGCGCACAGCGCTCGTGACGGGCGCCAATACCGGTATCGGCCAGGGCATTGCGCTGGCCCTGGCCCAGGCCGGTGCAAGGGTCGTGGTCGCCGGCCGCTCCTCGATGGATGAAACGCTCGCGTTGATCGCGGACGCGGGCGGAGCGGCGATCCCCCTTTCCGTCGATCTTCAGAAGCCCGGCATTGCGGCCGAGGTCGTGTCCGAGGCGATAGCGGTCGCTGGGCCGCTCGATATCCTCGTCAATAATGCCGGCATCATTCGCCGTGCCGACGCGCTGGATTTCAGCGAAGCTGACTGGGACGAGGTGATGAACCTCAACCTCAAGGCGACATTCTTTCTGTCACAGGCCTTCGCCAAGACGGCGTTGGCAGCCGGGCGCTCGGGCCGCATCGTCAATATCGCCTCGCTGCTCTCCTTCCAGGGCGGCATCCGCGTCGCCTCCTACACGGCGAGCAAGAGCGGGTTGGCCGGGTTGACCCGGCTGCTCGCCTGCGAATGGGCGGCCAGGGGCATCAACGTCAACGCGATCGCTCCCGGCTATATCGAGAGCAACAACACCCAGGCGCTGCGCGCCGACGCCGACCGCAACACCGCGATCCTTGCCCGCATTCCCGCCGGCCGCTGGGGCAAGCCGTCGGATATCGGCGGTGCCGCGGTGTTCCTGGCGAGCGACGCCGCCGCCTATATCCATGGCGCGATCATCCCTGTCGATGGAGGTTGGCTGGCCCGATGACGGATCATCTCGACTCCTTCTTCCAGCATGCGGACGATCTCGCCTGGGAAGCCACCGACCCCGGCGTCAAGCGCAAGATCATGGCCTATGGGCCTGATCTGATGGTCGTGCGGGTGCTCTTCGAGGCCGGCGCGATCGGCAAGCCGCACCAGCACATCCATCGCCAGGCCTGCTTCATCGAAAGCGGGGTCTTCGACGTCACCATCGACGGCCGAACGGCGCGCCTCAAGGCCGGCGACAGCTTCTTCGTGCCCTCGAACCTCGTCCACGGCGTCATCGCCATCGAGGCCGGCCAGCTCGTCGATTCCTTCACGCCGATGCGGGAGGAATTTCTCTAGCAACCACCCTGCCCGCGCTTGCGGGTCGGGTTCCCAATCACGGGGCAAGAACGACCGGAAAAAACCGGCGAACTTAAAACGGGAGGATTATCATCATGCTGACCAAACGCAGTTTTGCCGCGCTCGCGGGCGCAGCCTTCATCGCCGCCGCCACGACCTCGGCACAGGCCCAGAACGTCACCCTGCGCTCGACCGACATCCACCCCGACGGCTATCCGACGATCGAGGCCGTCAAATATATGGGCCAGCAGCTCGAGAAGAGCACAAATGGCCGCATCAAGATCAACGTCTTCCACTCCGGCCAGCTCGGCCAGGAGAAGGACACGATCGACCAGACGCGCTTCGGCGTCATCGACCTGAACCGCATCAACATGGCGCCGTTCAACAACCTGATCCCGGCGACCAACGTGCCGTCCCTGCCCTTCATCTTCCGCTCGGTCGATCATATGCGGAAGGTCATGGACGGCCCGATCGGCGACAATCTGCTTGGCGAATTCGACAAGCATGACCTGATCGGCCTTGCCTTCTACGATTCCGGCTCGCGTTCCTTCTACAACTCGAAGAAAGCGATCAACTCGCCCGCCGACATGAAGGGCATGAAGATCCGCGTCCAGCAGTCCGACATGTTCGTCGCTCTGGTCTCGGCGCTCGGCGCCAACGCCACGCCGATGCCCTTCGGCGAGGTCTATTCGGCGCTCCAGACCGGCGTCATCGACGGGGCCGAGAACAACTGGCCGTCCTATGAATCGACCCGCCATTTCGAGGTCTCGAAGTTCTATTCGGTGACCGAGCACTCGCTTTCGCCGGAAGTGCTGGTGATGTCGAAGCGCAGCTTCGCCAAATTCTCGCCCGAGGATCAGAAGCTGATCCGCACCGCTGCCAAGGAGTCCGTCGCCAAGATGCGCGAACTCTGGGATGCGCGCGAGAAGGAATCCGAAGCCAAGGTCAAGGCCGGCGGCGCGCAGATCAATGCAGTTCAGAAGCAGCCCTTCATCGACGCAATGAAGCCGGTCTACGACAAGTTCGTCACCGACGCGAAGCTCAAGGACATGGTCGCCTCGATCCAGGCGGTGAAGTGAACCGGCGCTACGCCGTTTCCTGACGACATCCTCCGCGTCATCCCGGGTCTGCCTGCCGTCACCCGGGATGGCGCGGAAAGGATGAATACGTTCAAGCCGATATCCGCACCGGAAGTGCCCCATGCATGCTCTCGCACAAATCCTGACGCGGATCGGAGCCAAGCTCTGTCTCGCCTCCCTTCTCATCGCCGGCACAGGCCTGGTCCTGATGACCGTGATGGTCGCCTGGGGCGTCTTCGGGCGCTACGTCCTCAATGACACGCCGATCTGGGTCGAGGCCGGCTCGCTCTTCCTGATGGCCTGGTTCATCCTGCTGGGCTCGGCCGTCGGCGTGCGCGAAAGCGACCATCTCGGCTTCGAGGTCGGGCTGGCGCTCTCGCCGCCGCCGCTGCGCAAGGCGCTCATCATCATCACCGAGGTCACGGTGCTTCTCTTCGGTCTCGCCATGCTCGGCTATGGCTGGCAGCTCGCCGCCGGCACCTGGAGCGACCGCATGCCGATCATCGGTATTTCGCGCGGCTGGGACTATGTCCCGATCGCCGCCGGCGGAGCGCTGATCGCCTATTTCTCACTCGAAAAGCTGATGCTCTTCCTGACCGGAGAGCGGCGCGCCTCGATCGGTTTTGCCCATTTCGCTGTCGTCGACGAGGTCTGAGCCGATGGAATTGTGGATTCTCTTCGGCGTTTTCGCGCTGTTCCTCCTGATCGGCACCCCTGTCGCCTTCAGCCTCGGCATCGCTTCGGTCTCAACCGTCATCTATATGGGCCTGCCTCCGGTGGTCGTGTTCCAGCAGATGAGCTCGGGCATGGGCGCCTTCGCGATGATGGCGATACCGTTCTTCATCTTCGCCGGGGATCTGATGATCCGCGGCGGCATCGCGGAGAAGCTGGTCCAGATGGCGGCCAGCATGGTCGGGCATCTGCGCGGAGGCCTCGGCCAGGTCAATGTCGTGACCTGCACGCTCTTCGGCGGCATCTCCGGCTCGGCCGTCGCCGATGCATCGGCCATCGGCGGCCTGATGATCCCGCAGATGGTCAAGCGTGGCTACGACGCGGATTACGCGGTCAACGTGACCGCGAACGCAGCGATCATCGCCCTGCTGATCCCGCCCTCGCACAACATGATCATCTATGCGCTCTCGGCAGGCGGCAATCTCTCCATCGCCGATCTCTTCACAGCCGGCGTCATTCCCGGTCTGCTGCTCTGCCTCGCCTTGATGGGCGCAGCCTGGGCTGTCGCGGTGAAACGCGGATATCCGGCCGAGGCCTTTCCCGGCTTCGCGGCGGTCGGGCGCTATGTGGTGCTGGCTCTGCCGGGCATCCTGCTGATCGGTATCATTTTCGGTGGCGTGCGCTCCGGTGTCTTCACAGCCACTGAATCATCCTGCGTGGCGGTAGTCTACGCCCTCCTTGTCACGGTATTCGTCTATCGGCAGCTCACCTGGGAAGGCTTCGTCGAAGCGACGCTCGGCGCGGTTCGCACCACCGCCATGGTCCTGCTCGTCATCGGCACTGCCGGCTCCTTCGGCTGGCTGATGGCCTTCCTGCAGGTGCCGCAGGCGACGATCGGAGCGATGAAGGCGGTCTCCGACAACCCGATCGTCGTGCTCCTGATGATCAACGTCATCCTGCTGGTGCTCGGCACCTTCATGGACATGGCGCCGATGATCATCATCTGTACGCCGATCTTCCTGCCGGTGGTCAAGGCTTTTGGCGTCGATCCCGTCCATTTCGGCGTGATCCTGATCCTCAACGCCGGCATCGGCCTGAACACGCCGCCGGTCGGCTCCGTCCAGTTCGTCGCCTGTGCGATCGGGCGGATCTCGATCGGTCAATCGATGAAGACGATCTGGCCCTTCTACGGCGCAAGCATCGCCGTGCTGCTGCTCGTCACCTATGTCCCGGCGGTCTCGCTCTGGCTGCCGAGCGTGTTCCGGTGACGGTACAGCCGGGAGCCGGGCGGCCGGAGTTCCGCCGCCTCCGGCGCGAAGTCAGCTATCGCGCCGAGGTCTGGCGGTGCCGGTGAGGACGGCAGGGCCGGCGGGCTCAGGTTTCGAGGCAGGCATGAGCGCCTGGGTTCCAACGATGGTCGGATTTCGAGCTTCGATCTCGGGCCGATGCTCCTAGAAGCGCGCCATGCGCCGGTCGATCGCGTCCTGCAGATGATA
Source organism: Allobosea lathyri (assembly GCF_900108245.1). Lineage (GTDB taxonomy): Bacteria > Pseudomonadota > Alphaproteobacteria > Rhizobiales > Beijerinckiaceae > Allobosea > Allobosea lathyri. The sequence goes on along the minus strand of NZ_FNUY01000002.1, from coordinate 192,835 downwards.
CCAGCCGCTGACGATCGGCAGGTACCATGGCGTGCCGCGGTAGAGCGGGTTGTCGGGAAAGGCCGGATCGTCGAAAGCGCTCGCCCGGTTCTGCCGGCCCAGCAGCTTCAAAGCCGATTGATGGCCGAGATAGGTCATCAGCGCGACGCCGTTGCCGTTGCAGCCGATGGCGAAATCGACTCCGTCATGCCGGCCCATATGAGCGATCTTGTCGAAGGTCATGCCGACCTTGCCGCTCCAGCAATGGGTCACGCGATAACCCGCAAGCTGCGGCCAGACCTTCAGCATCATCGCATGCAGTTTCGGTGCGGCCTCGCGCTCGGGCATGTAGAAGGCGCCGGGCCGGCTGCCGAACAGAACGCGCGTCCCATCCGGCGAAGGCCGGCTGTAGATCAGCTCGCGCTTGCTGTCGGTGATCATGCGCTTGCCGGGATTGATCTGCGCCATCAATTCGGGCGGCAGCGGCTCAGTGGCGATCTGGTAGCTGCGCACCGGCACGATGCGGCGCTGGAGATAGGGCTGGGCCTTGTCGGTATAGCCATTGGTGCCGAAGAAGACGTTGCGCGCCCGGATCGTGCCGCGTCCGGTCTCGACCGTATGGAAACCAGCTTCGGCCGGACCGACCTTGAGGACCGGCGCATGCGAGCGCAGCGTCGCGCCATTGGCGGCGGCGAGCCTGCGCAGCGCGCTATGATATTTCGCCGGATGCAGCCCGCCATACTCATCGATCACGATACCGCCATGGTAGAAATCGGTCCCCGTGACCTCATGCTGGCGGGATTTCGGGATGTCGTGGACGGTAACGCCGGTATGCTCCGCCAGAAGCTCGCCCTGGCGGCGCAAGCGGTCGTAATGACCAGGCACATGCGCGCCGAAATAGCGCCCGAGCACCGCAAGATCGGCATCGAGGCCCTGTTCGCGGATCAAGGTCTTGAGATGGTCGTAGGAGGCCAGCGAATCCTCCAGCAACCGCGTCATCCGGCCGGCATCGACGCCCTTGATCGCGCCGCCGATCACCAGCTTCTGGCCGCTGGACACCATGCCGCCGGAGCGGGTGCTGGCACCGGCCCCAAGCTCCTCGGCATCGACGACGGTGACGTCGACGCCGTTGCGGGCGAGTTCGGCCGCCGCCGACAGCCCGCAATAGCCGGAACCGACGACGAGCACGTCGGTCTGCGCCGGCAGCGGCTCACGCGCGCTTTCCGGCGGGGCTGCGTCCCACCAATAGGGATTGGTCGTGAAATCCGGCGACAGAATGCTGGAATCATCAGGCATGGCTCGCCTCCCCGAAGGATCTGATATTCGACAGGAAGGCGCGGGTGCGCTCATGTCGTGGATTGCCGAAGAATTCGGCCGGCGGCCCCTGCTCGACGACGCAGCCATCGGCCACCGAACTCCGCTTCTTCCACTTGGCGACCGTCTTCTGGTTGATCCCGTAGCGCTTCGACAGCGCCCTCAGGCTCTCTTGACTATGCTGTATCGCTCGACGGACCGCCTCAGTCGTCGTGGCGCTCCCGTGAAGAACCTGGCCCATAGCGCATCCCTCGATTCCTGCGTCGAGATTGCACCATCAAAGCCCGGGATCAAACAACTAGGCCTGCGCCGCTTCGGCCTCGATAGCGAGTTGGGCGATCGCCGCGCGAACCTTCTCGACGAGGCCTAGCGCCAGCGCCGAGCGGAACCGCCCGCTCGACCAGACCACGCCGATATCGTAGAGGATCGCAGGCCGAAAGGGGCGCACCACGATGCCCCGCCCGCTATATTCAGCCGCGGTATATGGGTCGACGATGCTGACGCCTGCGCCGGCCGCGACCAACGAACAGGCGATCATCGACAGCGGCGTCTCGACCCGGGTCTGCCGCGTGACCCTCGCGGCCTGAAAAAGCGCATCGATCCGGTAGCGCAACTGCGTGGTCTGTTCGAGCGAGACGAAGGGCTCGTCGATGAAATCGGCCGGTTCGAGGATCGATTTCGCGGCCAGACGGTGCCCTTCCGGCAAAACTGCGACGCTGGGAACCGGCGGCAGCAGCTCGACGTCGATATTGGGAAAGTCGAGCGGGTATTGCGCGAAGCCGAGATCGCAGAAGCCGGTCGTGACCCAGTCCACCACTTGCGACGAGATGCTGCCATAGAGCGCGAGTTCGAGACCCGGCTTTTCCGTGAGATAATGCCCGACCAGACGCGGCAGGAAGCCGACATTGAAGGTCGGCAGCGCGGCGACCCGCAGGCTGCCGGAAAGCCCCTCGCGCAGGTTTCTCGCCGCACTCTGGATGCGATCCAGGCCGACGAATTGCCGCTCGACCTCGCGGTAGAGCGACAAGGCCTCATTGGTCGGAACCAGCCGCGTACCACGCCGCTCGAATAGTTTCAGCCCGAGCGCATATTGCAGATCGTGGATCAGCCTGGTCACCGCCGGCTGGGTGATATGGAGCGCGCGAGCCGCCGCCGTCACGCCGCCGGTCACGATCACCGTGCGGAAAGCCTCGATCTGGCGCGGATTTAGCATGGCATCGGCTCCCTCGCGGCAAGCCATAACATTTGGACATGGATTGGACGAATCATTCGATTTGACCAAGTCCAAACTGTCGCAGACCCTCTCGTCACACTCAAAAATGAGGAGGGGTTCATGAAATTCGCGTGGGTTGGACTATTGATGACGACGACGGCGCTCGGTGCGAGCACCGCGGCCCTGGCACAGCAGAAGACGATATTTGTTGCCGGCTACGGTGGCTCCTACGAGCAGTCGATGCGCAAGGAGGTCATCCCCGCGTTCGAGAAGCAGGCCAACGTCAAGATCGAATACGTCGCCGGCAATTCCACCGACACGCTCGCCAAGCTGCAGGCGCAGAAGGGCAATCAGCAGATCGATGTCGCCATCGTCGATGACGGGCCGGCCTATCAGGCGGTGGCGCTCGGCTTCTGCGGCACGCTGACCGCAGCGCCCATCTACAAGGATGTCGCGCCGGTGATGCTGTTCAAGTCGAACAAGGCGGTGGGTCTGGGTCTGGTCGGCACGGGCTTCATGTATTCCAAGAAGGCTTTCGAGGAGAACAAGTGGCCCGCCCCCACCTCCTGGGCCGATCTGAAGGACAAGAAATACGGCAAGAAGATCGTCCTGCCGCCGATCAACAACACCTATGGCCTGCATGCCCTGATCGCGGAAGCGCAGCTTGCCGGCGGCGGCGAGAGCAATATCGAGCCGGGTTTCAAGGCCTTCAAGGACGAGATCAACGCCAATGTCCTGGCCTATGAGCCGTCGCCGGCGAAGATGACCGAGCTCTTCCAGAACGGGCAGGCGGTGTTTGCGGTCTGGGGTTCGGGCCGTGCCAAGGCCTTCGCCGATACCGGATTCCCCGTCGAGTTCGTCTATCCCAAGGAAGGCGGCTATGCGCTCGGCGTCGCAGCCTGCCCGATCGAGGGCTCGAAAGTGGCAGCCGAGGCCAACGCCTTCATCCAGTTCATGCTCTCGCCGGATATCCAGAAGATCATGGCCAAGAGCGCCGGCTTCGGCCCCGCCAACGTCACGGTGACCCTGACCAAGGACGAGCAGAAGGGCCTGCCCTATGGCGATGAGGTGAAATCCCTCAAGGCCGTCGACTGGGACATCGCCAACGCCAAGCGCGAGGAATGGACCAAGCGCTGGAACCGCGAGATCGAGCGCTGACGGCAAAAGACGAGCGGATTCGCACCATGTCGCATCTCGTCCTCAACGGGCTGAGCAAGTCCTATGGCGGGGTCACGGCCGTCCAATCGCTCGATCTTGCGGTCGAGCGGGGAGAGTTCGTCTCCCTGCTCGGGCCGTCGGGCTGCGGCAAGACCACGACCTTGCAGATGATCGCCGGCTTCGTTGCCGTCGATCGCGGCAACATCCTGCTCGACGGCAACGATCTCGTCTCGGTCGCGCCGAACAAGCGCGGCCTGGGCATCGTCTTCCAGAGCTATGCGCTGTTTCCGCATATGACGGTGGCGCAGAACATCGCCTTCGGGCTTGAAATGCGCGGCATCGACAAGGCCGAACGCGAGACGCGGACGCTGGAGGCCATGGCGCTCGTCGGCCTCAAGGGTTTTGCCGATCGCTATCCCAGGCGCATGTCGGGCGGGCAGCAGCAGCGTGTCGCGCTGGCGCGAGCGCTGGTGATCAAGCCGGCGCTCCTGCTGCTGGACGAGCCGCTCTCCAATCTCGACGCCAAGCTGCGCGAGGAGATGCAAAGCGAGTTGCGGCAGATCCAGCGTTCGATCGGGACGACGACGATCCTCGTCACTCACGATCAGCACGAGGCGATGGCTCTCTCGGACCGGATCGTGGTGATGAACCACGGGCGCGTCGAGCAGGTCGGCGCTCCCGATACCGTCTATGGCCGGCCGGCCAGCGCCTTCGTCGCGAGCTTCCTCGGCAAGACCAACGTGCTGCGCGGCACGAGCGACGGCCACGGCAAGGTAAGCCTTGGCTCCCTGTCGCTTGCGATGGCGGGCGCCGCTTCCGGCCCGGTGCAGATTGCGATCCGGCCTGAGCGGCTGGCTTTTGCGGCAGTCGGAGCGGCCGGGCTCGATGCACGCGTCTTGAGCCGCGTGTTCCAGGGCACGCATTGGCTGCTGACAGCCGAGAGCGCAGCCGGCGCACTCACTCTGATGCGCCATAATGACGGGCACCCGGTGCCGGCCGAGGGCGAGGCCATCCGCCTCAGCTTTGCCCCGGCTGATGCCTCGCTGCTGCGCGAGGGAGCGGCAGGATGAGCCTCGCCATCTCCAGCCGCGCCACCCCCTATTATCTGACGGGCCCCGCTCTGCTCGTCTTCCTCGGCCTGGTCATCATCCCGCTGGGCATGACCGTGCTGCTCTCCTTCTACGATTGGGGCCAGTACAAGGGCATCGTCCCGGAATTCACGCTGAAGAACTGGATCGAGGTTTTCACCGATTCCTATTTCTTCGAGATCTTCCTGCGCACCTTCCGGATCGCGATCCTGGTCACGCTGGCAACGATGCTCATCGGCGTGCCCCAAGCCTACATCCTCAACCGCATGTCGCCGGGCTGGCGCAGCGCCATTCTGCTCGTGGTCATCGGCCCGCTTCTGGTTTCGGTCGTGGCGCGCACGCTCGGCTGGGCGCTGTTGCTCGGCTCGACCGGGCTGGTGAACCAGGGGCTGATCGCACTCGGCCTCATCGCCGAGCCCCTCGCCTTCATGTTCACCGAGACGGGCATCGTCATCGTGCTCATCCACGTGCTGATCCCCTTCATGATCCTGGCCGTCTGGGCCTCGCTGCAGCGGCTCGACCCGCAGATCGAGAACGCCGCGCTGTCGCTCGGCGCCGGCCAGACCACGATCTGGCTGAGGGTGATCCTGCCGCAGATCGTGCCGGGCATCCTGTCGGGCGCCATCATCGTCTTCTCGCTGGCCGCGAGCGCCTTCGCATCCCCCGCGATCATCGGCGGCCGCAGGCTCAAGGTCGCCGCGACGCTGGCCTATGACGAGTTCCTGAACACACTGAACTGGCCGCTCGGCGCAGCCGTGGCGAGCCTGCTCCTGCTCGCACTCGTCGCCATCACCGTCGGCTCGAACCGGCTGATCGAGCGCCGTTATTCGCAGGTGTTCGAATGATGAATCGCTCGAAAGCTTCAGCCCTCGTCCTGAGAGGCACGGGGAGATTTTCTCGGCGCAGAGCGGCGAGGTCGTTCACATGAGGAAGAACGGCCCGCTCGCGCTCTGCTTCAACCTGCTTTTCGTCATCTTCATGCTGGCGCCGCTTTTGATCGTCTGCGTCGTCGCCTTCACGCCCGAAGGTTATCTCTCGCTGCCGACGCGGGGTCCGAGCCTGCGCTGGTTCAAGGCGATCTTCGACTATCCCGAATTCGTGCGCGCCTTTCGCGACTCGCTCTGGCTCGCGGCGCTGTCCTCGACCTTCGCCATCACGCTCGCAGTGCCCGCCGCACTCGCCATTGCGCGCTATCGCTTCCGAGGCCGCGAGGCGCTGACGACGCTGTTCATGTCTCCGCTTATGGTGCCCCATGTCGTGCTTGGCATCGCCTTCCTGCGCTTCTTCTCGCAGATCGGCCTGTCCGGCACCTTCCTTGGCCTGCTGCTGAGCCACATCATCGTGGTGCTGCCCTTCGCGCTCCGGCTCGTGCTCGCCGCCTCCTACGGCATCGACCAGCGCATCGAGCACGCCGCGATCTCGCTCGGGGCCGGCAATGCCACGGTGTTCCGCCGGGTCACGCTCCCGCTCATCCTGCCCGGCGTGGTCTCGGGCTGGCTGCTGGCCGCCATCAACTCCTTCGACGAGGTGACGATGACGGTCTTCATCGCCTCGCCGGCCACAGTGACCTTGCCGGTGCGCATGTTCCTCTACATCCAGGACAATATCGACCCCCTCATCGCAGCCGTTTCCGCCTGCCTGATCGCCATGACCGCCGGACTTCTGATCGCGCTGGACAGGATCTACGGGCTGGACCGGCTGTTCGTCGGAAGCGGAAAGGGCTGAACGGCCGTGTCATCCAAAATCAACCAGACAGAGCCTGACGTCGTCGTGATCGGCGGTGGCGTGGTTGGCGGCGCCATCGCGCTGGGCCTCTCGCGCAGCGGCGCAAGCGTTACCATCCTCGACGAAGGCGATGTCGCCTTTCGGGCATCGCGCGGCAATTTCGCGCTGGTCTGGGTCCAGTCGAAGGGTTTTGGCATGCCCGAATACGCGAAGTGGTCGCGCCGCTCGGCCGATGCCTGGCACGGGCTTGCCACCATTCTCAGCGAGGAGACCGGCATCGACGTCGCCCACAGCCAGCCGGGCGGTTTCATGCTCTGCCTCTCCGAGCAGGAACTCGGCAAGCGCGTCGATGCGATGCGCCGGCTGCACAATCAGGAGACGATGACCGATTTTCCGTATGAGGTGCTCGATCACGCTGAAACCAAACGCCGCCTGCCCGATATCGGCAAGGAGGTCGTCGGCTCGCTCTACAGCCCGCTCGACGGCCATGTGAACTCGCTGAAGCTGTTCCGCGCGCTCCGCGAAGCGACCATCCGCCGCGGCGTGGATTACCGCCCCAATCATGCGGTCGAGACCATCACACCGCGCGACGGCGGCTTTCGCATCAGCGGGCCATGGGGCGAACTCGGTGCCGGCAAGATCGTGCTCGCAGCCGGGCTCGGCAATGCGCGCCTTGCTCCGAGGGTCGGTCTGCATGCCCCGGTGAAGCCGAGCAAAGGCCAGATCATCGTCACCGAGAAAACTGCGCCGTTCCTCGACAACCCGATGGTGACGATCCGCCAGACCGACGAGGGCGGCGTGATGATCGGCGACAGCCAGGAGGATCGCGGCTTCGACACGATCGTCGGCCAACCGGTCCTCTCCGTGATGGCCGACCGCGCGGTGAGGATGTTCCCGCGCCTCGCCGGCCTCAACGTGGTCAGGACATGGTCGGCACTGCGCGTTATGAGCCCCGACGGTTTCCCGATCTACGAACAGTCGCAGAGCTGCCCCGGCGCCTTCGTCGTCACCTGCCATTCCGGCGTGACGCTGGCCGCCAACCATGTCCTGACGCTTGCCCCGGCCATTCTCTCCGGTGTGCTGCCGAATGCAGTCGCGAGCTTTTCCGCACGGAGGTTCCATGTTCCGGCCCATGTCTGAGCTCAGGCTCGCCTCTGACGGCAAGGCGGAGCACGATGCGACGCGCGCGCCCAGGCTCAGCTTCAGCTTCGACGGCCGCCCGCTCACCGGCCGCGATGGCGACACGGTTGCGGCGACCTTGCTGGCCAACGGCATCGATGCGTGCCGCGAGACGCCCGTCTCCGGCGCTCCGCGCGGCCCCTATTGCATGATGGGCGTCTGCTTCGAATGCCTCGTCGTCATCGACGGCGTCGGCAACCGGCAGGGCTGCATGGTGCCGCTGCGCGAGGGCATGGCGATCGAGACCCAGCACGGCCGGCGTCAGCCCGAGGAGACGCAAGCATGAAGGCCGTGGCCGAAATCGGCGAGATCGCCGATCATTACGACCTCGTTATTGTCGGAGCCGGCCCCGCCGGCCTCTCGGCAGCCAGCCGCGCAGGCGAGCACGGCCTCTCGGTCCTGCTGGTCGATGAAAACCCGGCCCCGGGCGGCCAGATCTATCGCTCGATCACGACGACGCCGGTTTCCGATCGCACCGTGCTCGGCGAGGATTACTGGCGTGGCTCGGCCATCGTCGCGCGCTTCGAGCGCTCGGCTGCATCCTACGCCGCGCGCTGCACGGTCTGGTCGATCGCGCCTGAAGACAGCGACTTGCCGGGAGCAGCTTTCGAAATCGGCCTCTCGCTCGACGGCCATGCCCGGCTGATCATGGCGGGTCAGGTCATTCTCGCAACCGGCGCACAGGAGCGCCCTTTCCCGATCCCCGGCTGGACGCTTCCGGGCGTGATGACGGCAGGCGCCGCCCAGATCGCGCTGAAAAGCTCGGCGATCGTCCCCAAGGGCCGCATCGTGATCGCAGGCTGCGGGCCGCTGCTCTATCTGCTCGCTGGCCAGCTTGCGGCGGCCGGTGCCGAGATCGTCGCCGTGCTCGACACCACGCCGCGGCGCAACTGGTCTGCCGCTCTTGGCGCACTGCCAGGTTTCCTGCGCTCGCCCTATCTCGCCAAGGGCCTCAGGCTGATGGCGAAGGCGCGCCGCAACCTGCGCTTCATCGGCGGCGTCACCAATCTGACCGCCGAAGGGACAGGCCGCGTCTCCTCGGTCCGTGTCGAACGCGGCAATGCCACGCAGAGCATCGCCTGCGACACGCTGCTGCTGCATCATGGCGTCATCCCGAGCGTCAACCTCTCGAACGCCGCCGGCTGTCTCCATGATTTCGACGAGACCCAGCATGGCTGGGTGCCGCAACTCGATGATTGGTTCGCTTCATCCGTGCCGGGCATCGCGATCGCCGGCGACGGCGCTGGTATCGGCGGCGCCGAAAGTGCAGCCTTGCGCGGCGAGATCGCTGCGCTCGACGCCGCAAGGCGGCTCGGGCGCATCACGATTCCCGAGCGCGACGCGCAGGCTGCGCCGATCCGCGCTCAGCTGGAACGGAGCCTGCGCGGCCGACGCTTCCTCGATCTGCTCTACAAGCCGGCAATGCAGTTCCTGGCACCGCCGGTCGACGAGACCATCATCTGCCGCTGCGAGGAGGTGACCGCCGGCCAGGTGCGCGATGCCGCAAAACGCCTCGGCGTCACCGGCCCCAATCAGATGAAGGCCTTCCTGCGCTGCGGCATGGGTCCCTGTCAGGGCCGGCTTTGCGGCCCCACTGTCGTCGAGCTGATCGCCCAGGCGCGCGGCACGACGCCAGCCGAGGTCGGCTATTATCGCCTGCGGCCGCCGGTGAAGCCGGTCACGCTCGCCGAGCTCGCATCGCTGCCGCCGAGCGAAGCGGCGGTCAAAGCGGTGGTTCGGTGAGCGGCGATCGCGCGCCTTGCGCCATCAGCCGCGCCTTCACCCTTTTCAAACCAGGAGAAAGACCATGACGATCACCCGTTCCATCCGCACACCCATCCAGAACCGCGTCGTCCAGACCGGCGGGCTGGTTTTCGTCGGCGGCACCATCGCCGATGACACAACCCAGTCGATGGGGCCGCAGACGCAAAACATCCTGACGAAGATCGAAAGCTATCTCGGCGAGGTCGGCCTCGATCGCAAGGCGATCGTCGCCTCGAGCATCTTCGTTACAGACCTCTCGCAGAAGAAGGAGATGGACGCCGTCTGGACCGCGTTCTTCGGCGACGAACTGCCGACCCGCGCCACTGTCGGCGTCGCCGATCTCGGCGGCGGAGCGCTGATCGAGGTCGTGGTGACCGCCGCGAAGTCTTGAGCCGAGGAGGCGCGCTGCAGCCTCCCTCCAACTCCGGCATCAGGCGTCAGGCGTCAGGCCGACCGCAGCATGACGCCTTTTTTGGTATCGTGCAGCCTCGGCTGGAAGGCTGCGTCCCCATTTGCCATCATTACCGTGCTGCGCTTTCGTGGAAAATGCGGGTCATCCCGGCCGGAGCGAAGCGAAGAGCCGGGATCCATGCCTGAACCTTGATCGGAAGCGCTCCGGAATGGATCCCGGGTCAAGCCCGGGATGACGGCCTGTTTCCGAGTGAAATCAGCCCCCAGCCAGCCAACACACAACTCAGCCCATCGGCTCGATTGACAGGCAGCCTAGCAAACGGAAAACTGTGCGAAATGAGAATAATAGTGCGATAATCGCACAATTGGGAGGTTGCCGCTCATGAAGACCAAGTCCGGATTCTCGCGCCGCGCGCTCATCGCGATTGGTGGTGCGGCCATGCTGGTTGGCCCGGCGCTCGCGCAGGCGCAAACGGTCAAGGTTGGATTGATCCTGCCGATGACCGGCCCCTTCGCCTCGACCGGCCGGCAGATCGAAGCCGCAGCCAAGCTCTACATTGCTCAAAACGGTGCAACCGTCGCCGGCAAGACCATCGAGCTCGTCATCAAGGACGACACCGGAACGCCCGATGTGACCCGCCGCATCGCGCAGGAACTTCTGGTCAACGACAAGGTCTCCTTCCTCGCCGGCTTCGGCCTGACGCCGCTCGCCTTCGCCGCCGCGCCGCTGGCGACGCAGTCGAAGACACCGCTGATCGTGATGGCTGCCGCGACGTCCTCGATCACCGAGCAGTCGCCCTTCGTCGTGCGCAGCAGCTTCACCCTGCCCCAGATCACGATCGGCATTGCCGATTGGGCCTCCAAGAACGGTATCAAGAAGGCCATGACGCTGGTCTCCGATTACGGCCCCGGCATCGACGCCGAGAAGGCCTTCAAGGAGCGGCTGACGGCGGCCGGCGGCGAGGTCGTCGGCGATGTCCGCGTGCCCTTGCGCAACCCTGATTTCTCGCCCTTCCTGCAGCGCGTCAGCGACGCCAAGCCGGATGCGCTCTTCGTCTTCGTGCCTTCGGGGGCCGGTTCGCAGTTCATGAAGCAGTTCGTCGAGCGCGGGCTCGACAAATCCGGCATCAAGCTGATCGCGACCGGCGATGTCACCGATGACGACATCGTCGACAGCATGGGCGATGTCGCGCTCGGCACCATCACCACGCATCACTACTCCGCCGCCCATCCCTCGCCCGAGAACAAGGCCTTCGTCGAGGCCTTCCGCAAGGCTGCCAACACCCGCCCCAACTTCATGGCGGTCGGCGGCTGGGACGGCATGCACCTGATCTACGAGGCGCTGAAAAAGACCAATGGCGCGACCGACGGCACCGCGCTGGTCGAGGCGATGAAGGGCATGAGCTGGGTCAGCCCGCGCGGCCCGGTCTCGATCGATCCCAAGACCCGCGACATCGTCCAGAACGTCTATGTCCGCAAGGTCGAGAAGGTGAATGGCGAGCTGTACAACGTTGAGTTTTCAACGTTCGAGGCCGTGCCCGATCCGGTCAAGGCGGCCAAGTGAAGGCCTGAGAACACGCAGACGGCCTAGCCGTCATTGCGAGCAAAGCGAAGCAATCCAGAGCAGCCACGCTCGACATCCTCCTGGATTGCTTCGTCGCTGCGCTCCTCGCAATGACGGGGCAGAACAGCATACCCAAACACGAGAGTGGAGCGCCCTTTGCTGACCATCCTGTTCGACGGGATCGCCTATGGCATGCTGCTGTTCGTGCTGGCAGCGGGACTTGCGGTGACGCTGGGGCTGATGAACTTCGTCAACCTCGCGCATGGCGCCTTCGCGATGGCTGGCGGCTATGCGACCGTCGTGTTGATGAACCGCTTCGGTGTGCCGTTCCTGGCCTGCCTGCCGCTCGCCTTCCTCTTCAGCGCCGCGCTGGGATTCATCGCCGAACGCACGCTCTACCGACACATGTATGAGCGCAGCCATCTGGATCAGGTCCTGTTCTCGATCGGCCTCGTCTTCATGGCGATCGCCGCGACCGACTATCTGATGGGCTCCCAGCAGCAGAACATCCGCCTGCCGGCCTGGCTCCAGGGGCGCATCGCTATGGGCGACGTCACCATCGGCCTCTACCGGCTCTTCATCGTCGTGGTTTGCGGCCTGATGGCGCTCGGCCTGCAATGGGTGCTGGCGAAGACGCGCTTCGGCAGCCAGCTGCGCGCGGCAGTCGACGACCGGCGAGTGGCGCGCGGCCTCGGCATCCCCGTGGTCAAGGTCTTCGCCATCACCTTCGCCTTCGGCTCCGGACTGGCGGGCTTAGGCGGCGCGCTCGGCGCCGAGATCGTCGGGCTCGACCCGACCTTCCCGCTCAAGTTCATGCTCTACTTCCTGATCGTGGTCACGGTCGGCGGCACGTCGAGCCTCACCGGCCCCTTGCTGGCGGCGCTGCTGCTCGGCGTTGCCGATGTCATGGGCAAATATCTCGTGCCGCAATTGGGCGCCTTCATCATCTATGCGATGATGCTCGCCGTGCTCATGATCAGGCCCCAGGGCCTGTTCGCACGGGGGCGTTGACGCCATGCTGAACAAGCTCCCCGAACAGCCGGCCTCCACCACGGAGGCCTTGTCTCCTGCCGCCTTCCTGCAGGCCAAAGCCGCTTGGCGCTGGCCGGAAATCCTGTTCTGGATCAGCGCCTTCGGCTTGATTCTTCTGCTGCCGAACCGCCATCTCCTGCTCAATGAGATCGCCATTCTCGGGCTGTTTGCGCTCTCGCTCGATCTCATCCTCGGCTATGCCGGCATCGTCTCGCTCGGCCATGCCGCCTTCTTCGGCGTCGGCGCCTATGCGGCGGGCCTTCTCTCCAAACATGGCATCTCGGAACCGGTCACCGGGCTCGTGCTTTCGGGCGCGATCGCGGGCCTGACCGGCTTCCTCGCCAGCTTCATGATCCTGCGCGGCAGCGACCTGACGCGATTGATGGTGACGCTCGGCGTGGCGCTGATCCTGCACGAACTGGCGAACCGGCTCGACTGGATCACCGGCGGGGCGGACGGGCTGCTTGGCGTCACGATCGGCCCGATCTTCGGACGTTTCGACTTCGATTTCGCGGGTACCACGGCCTATGTCTACAGCCTCACCACAACCTTCCTGCTTTTCCTGTTGGCGCGGCATGTCGTGCAATCGCCCTTCGGCCTCTCGCTGAAGGCATTGAAGGACAATCGCCTGCGCGCCAGCACGATCGGCATCGCGCCGAACCGGCGCCTCATCGCGATCTATACGCTGGCGGCGGTCTATGCCGGCATGGCCGGAGCGCTCCTGACCCAGACGACGCAGTTCGTCTCGCTGGAGGTGCTCGATTTCGCCCGTTCGGCCGATGCGCTGCTGGTGCTGGTCATCGGGGGCTCCGGCTATCTCTATGGCGGGCTGATCGGCGCGGTCGCCTTCAAGCTGATGAAGGATGTGCTCTCTGCGATGACGCCGGCCTACTGGATCTTCTGGATGGGCTTCATCCTGGTGATCCTGGTGCTGATCGGCCGCGACCGGCTGATGGCCATGCTGGCCAAACCCTTCGTCCCGCTGCTCCGGCTGCTGGGAGTGCGCCGGCCATGACATTCGCACTCGAGACAACCGGACTGAGCAAGTCCTTCGGCGGATTCGAGGCGAATGCCGATGTGTCGCTATCGGTCGCGAAAGGCGCGCGCCACGCGCTGATCGGCCCCAACGGCGCCGGCAAGACCACCTTCATCAACCTGCTGACCGGCGTGCTGCCGCCGACCTCCGGCTCGATCCGAATGATGGGCGAGGACGTGACCCGTGTCAGCCAGCAGGGCCGCGTCCGGCGCGGCATGGCGCGCACCTACCAGATCAACCAGCTCTTCGCCGATTTGAGCCCGATCGAGACGATCAGCCTCGCCATTGCCGAGCGCGAAGGCTCGGGTGCCCGCTGGTGGAACCGCGTCGGCAAGGACAGCGCCGTCATCGACGAAAGCGAGGCCCTGCTCCGGCGCATGAAGCTCGGCGCGATGATGACACGGCGCACCGCGACGCTGCCCTATGGCAAGCAGCGCCTGCTTGAGATCGCGCTCGCCATGGCCTGCAAGCCGAAGCTGCTCCTGCTCGACGAACCGGCCGCCGGCGTGCCGGAAGACGAGCGCCATGACGTGCTCGACAGCGTCGAGGCGCTACCCGACGACGTGACCGTGCTGCTCATCGAACACGACATGGAACTGGTGTTCTCCTTCGCCGACAAGATCTCCGTTCTGGTCCAGGGCGCGCTCTATGCCGAGGGTTCCGTCGAAGAGATTTCGACCGACCCGCACGTGAAAGCCGTCTATCTCGGGGAGGACACCCATGTCTGATCTCTCGGGACTTCCTGATCTCCCGGGAATCCCTGCTCTCCTCGAGATCGAGAACCTGGTCGCCGGCTACCGCGACGCCATCGTCATCAACGGCCTGTCGCTGGCGCTGGCGGAAGGGTCGGCGCTCGCTCTGCTCGGCCGCAATGGCACCGGCAAGACCACCCTGATCGACACGATCATGGGACTGACCCACCATGTCTCCGGCCGCATTCGCTTTGCCGGGCAGGACATCACGCGGCTGCCACCGGAGAAGCGCGCGACGGGCGGCATCGGCTGGGTGCCTCAGGAGCGCAACATCTTCCGCTCGCTTACGGTCGAGGAGAACCTGACCGCCGTGCAGCGCGGCGGGGCCTGGACGGTCGCACGTGCCTATCAGCTGTTTCCGCGCCTGGGCGAGCGCCGGCGCAATTTCGGCAACCAACTCTCCGGCGGCGAGCAGCAGATGCTGGCGGTGGCGCGCGCGCTGATGCTCGACCCAAAACTCCTGTTGCTCGACGAGCCGCTGGAAGGCCTCGCCCCGATCATCGTCGACGAGTTGCTCGCGGCGATCGCAAGGCTCAACCGCGAGGAAGGACTGACCGTCATCCTCGTCGAGCAGAAGGCGCGCAAGATCCTGCCCTTCACCGATCGGGCGATAATCCTGGACCGGGGCGCGATCGTCCACGCCGCTCGCTCCGACATCCTGCTGGCGGATGAGGCGGCCATGGCCGCCCATCTCGCCGTCACCGAGCGCCCTGCCCGCGCCAGGCGGCGCTCGCAGGCCGATACCACGACTGAACCGAGGACAAGCCCATGACCGATTCCCCTATGACCGATTCCCCCATGACCAAGCCCCCGTTCCGCGCCGACATGGTCGGCAGCCTGCTGCGCAGCGCCCCGCTGAAGCAGGCCCGCGAGAAGCACGCAGCCGGCACGCTCGACGATGCGGCCTTCAAGGCGGTGGAGGATGCCGAAATCCGCAAGCTGATCGCCAGGCAGGAAGCGATCGGGCTGAAGGGCATCACCGACGGCGAGTTCCGCCGTGCCTACTGGCATTTCGATTTCATGGAGGAACTCGACGGCGTCGAGGCGATCACGGCCGATTCAGGCATGAACTTCAAGGGCGGCGTCGGCATCGCCAAATCGCTGCGCATCGTCGGCAAGGTCGGCTTCAGCGGCCACCCGATGATCGAGCATTTCAAGGTCCTGCGCGATGCTATCGGCCCGAACTCGACGGCCAAGATGACCATTCCCGGCCCGAGCATGCTGCATTATCGCGGCGGCCGGAAGATGATCAACATGGGCGTCTACCCGCAGATGGAGGCGTTCTACGCCGATGTCGGCAACGCCTATAACAAGGCGGTGCACGCCTTCTACGATGCCGGCTGCCGCTATCTCCAGCTCGACGACATCTCCTTCGCCTATCTCTGCGACCCCGACCAGCGCGAGATGCTGCGGGCTCGGGGCGACGACCCCGCCCATCAGCCCGAGATCTATGCCGGCATGGTCCAGGCCGCGCTGAAGGACAAGCCGCGCGACCTGACCATCACCATGCATCTCTGCCGTGGCAATTTCCGCTCGACCTTCATCGCATCGGGCGGCTACGAGCCGATCGCCGACCTGCTGTTCAACACCATGCCGGTCGACGGCTATTTCATGGAGTGGGACAACGACCGCTCGGGCGGCTTCGAGCCACTGCGCTTCCTGCCCAAGGGCAAGCATGTCGTGCTCGGCCTCGTCACCTCCAAGACCGGCGTGCTGGAAAGCAAGGACGATCTCAAGCGTCGCATCGAGGAGGCATCGAAATATACCGACATCGAACAGCTCTGCCTCTCCCCGCAATGCGGCTTCGCTTCGACGGAGGAAGGCAACACGCTGGCCGAAGACGAGCAGTGGAGGAAGCTGGAATTGATCGTCGAGACGGCGCGCGAAGTCTGGGGCTGAGCCAGGGCCGCTCTCACATCGATGAGATGAGCGTCGCGGGCCTTGGGTCCGCAACGCTCTTGGCCTAACGCTGACTCGCGCTCTGGCTCCGCCTCATCGCGTCGCCCGGCTCATGCGGCCGACTGATAGCGGGCGGCGGCGTGGGTTTGGGCGAAATTGGGCGGCCATGCTTGGCGCCATCGTCCTGGCGCGACTCAGCGACGACCAGACGCTGTCCGATGAAGTGCTGACGCAAACACGTGCCTGGATTGGTCACGGAGACATGACTGTCGAGAGTGATTAGCTGTCCTGTCCGGCCGATATGCCGATAAAATAGGCATAAATCTGCCTATCTCTGCTCTTTCCACGCCGAATGGATGAATATCGGCGGTATTGTGCTCGGCATCGTGCTCCTGTAACCGGGGTGCGCGCTGGCGTCTGGTCAGCCCCTTGGTTCATGCATGGCAATGTGGAGCACGATGTGCAGGGATTGCTGAAAATCAGCCGTGTGATCGACGCCATAAACGGCCAGATCGGCAAGAAAGTAGCGTGGCTTATCCTGCTCGCGGTCATTGTCGCGACGGTCAATGCGATCATCCGCAAGCTGTTCAACGTCTCGTCGAATGCCTGGCTCGAACTGCAGTGGATGTTATTCGGCGCCGTCTTCCTGATGTGCGCCTCCTGGACGCTGCAGGTGAAGGAACATATCCGCATCGACATCGTGAACAGCATGCTGCCCAAAAGCGTGCAGCGCTGGATCGACCTGATCGGCCACACCCTGTTCCTGATGCCGTTCTGCCTGCTGATGATCTACCACTCCTGGCCGTTCTTCACGCGCTCCTATGCGATCAATGAACAGTCGCTTTCAGCCGGCGGCCTCGCGCAATGGCCGGCGAAGGGACTTGTCGTCATCGGTTTCGTCATGCTGGCCTTCCAGGGCGTCTCGGAAATCATCAAGCAGATCGCGATCATGCGTGGCGATCTCGAAGACGCCGAGGCCCTGCGCGGCCACGCCGCGGCGGCGGAAGCCGAGGCGCAGCGCCTGCTCGATCAGGCCAAGGAACAGGGTCTGGCTTCGTGAGCACTTCAAAAAACGACCGGACATTCAAGATGACCGCCTCCCGCCTCCCGCGCTTTGCCGGCCTCCTGCTCACGCTCACCACGCTCGCCTTCTTCAGCCTGCATACGGGCGACGCCCACGCAGCCGGCCTTGGCGATTTCCTGCGCGTCAACATGGCGCCGGTGATGTTCGCGGCGCTCGTCGTATTCCTGCTGCTCGGCTATCCCGTCGCCTTTGCGCTGGCTGCCAACGGCCTGCTCTTCGCGCTGATCGGCATCGATCTCGGCATGTTCCAGGAGAACTTCCTGCAGGCCCTGCCGGAACGCATCTACGGCACGATGAACAACGACGTGCTGCTGGCGATCCCGTTCTTCACCTTCATGGGGCTGGTGCTGGAACGCTCCGGCATGGCTGAGGACCTGCTCGACACCATCGGCCAGCTTTTCGGGCCGATCCGTGGCGGACTAGCCTATGCCGTCATTTTCGTCGGTGCGCTGCTGGCGGCCACGACCGGCGTGGTCGCGGCCTCCGTGATCTCGATGGGCCTGATCTCGCTGCCGATCATGCTGCGCTACGGCTATGATCGCCGCCTTGCATCCGGCGTTATCGCAGCCTCGGGAACCCTGGCCCAGATCATTCCGCCGTCACTGGTCCTGATCGTGCTGGCCGACCAGCTCGGCCGCTCGGTCGGCGACATGTATGAGGGCGCCTTCATTCCCGGCCTCGTGCTGGCCGGCCTCTATGCGGGCTACGTCTTCCTCGTCACGATGATCTACCCCAAGCGCGCGCCCGGCCTGCCGCCGGAAGCTCAGACCCTGCGCGACGCGGATGGCCAGACCCGGCGCCTGTCGCTGCTGGTGATCACGATCATCTCCTTTGGCACGGCCTACGCCTATATGAAGCTCTATACCAACGTGTCCGCCGGCGCGGATTTCGTGGTCCTGACGATGTCGATCGCGGTCGGCGTCTCCTTCGTGCTCGCCCTGATCAACAAGGCTCTCAAGCTGAACCTGCTCTCGCGGATGACCGAGCAGGTCGTCTTCGTGATGGTGCCGCCGCTGGCGCTGATCTTCCTGGTGCTGGGCACGATCTTCATCGGCCTCGCCACCCCGACCGAAGGCGGAGCGATGGGCGCTGCAGGCGCGATCCTGCTGGCTTTCGGCAAGAAGCGCCTGACCTTCGACCTACTCAAGCAGGCGACGGAATCGACCGCCAAGCTCTCGGCCTTCGTGCTCTTCATCCTGGTCGGCGCGCGCGTGTTCTCGCTGACCTTCTACGGCGTCAACGGCCATGTCTGGGTCGAGCACCTGCTGGTCGGCCTGCCCGGCGGCGCGACGGGCTTCCTGATCGTCGTCAACGTGATGGTGTTCCTGCTCGCCTTCTTCCTGGACTTCTTCGAGCTGGCCTTCATCATCGTGCCGCTGCTGGGACCGGCTGCGGAGAAGCTCGGCATCGATCTGATCTGGTTCGGCGTCATTCTCGGCGTGAACATGCAGACCAGCTTCATGCACCCGCCCTTCGGCTTCGCGCTGTTCTTCCTGCGCTCGGTCGCCCCGAAGAACCCCTACCGCGACAAGGTCACGGGCCGGATGATGGAGCCGGTGACCACCGCGCAGATCTACTGGGGCGCCGTGCCCTTCGTGGTGATCCAGTGCATCATGGTGGCGATGGTGGTGATCTTCCCGCAGATGGTGATGCACTACAAAGCATCGGCGATTCAGCTCGACCAGAAGTCGATCGACAAGCAGTTCGACTCGATCCAGATCCCGGGTCTGGGCGGCGGACTGCCGGGAGGCTTCGACCTCAACGCCCCGCCGACGATGCCAAAGCCATAGCTGCGCCGGACGGCAACAGCACTGCAGCAAAAGAAAAAGGGCCTCCGTTTGGAGGCCCTTTTTTATGGTCGGTTAGCGCGTTTTAGCGCGCGGATTGTTCTTGGAAACTGGGTCATCCCGGGCTTGACCCACTGCTGTCCGGTTTAGTTTAGTTTGAATGCGAAGGTCATCTGGTTTGGATTGATGTGTTTTCGGGTGTTTTCGGGGTTGATGAGCCTGTCGAGACGCCGCCTTTGCATGATGTTGAGACGGACGAGGCGGGCGAAGGTGAGGGGTGTTTCGACGGCGTCTTGCGCGGCGTGAGCGGCGCGCAGCACGAGATATGCGATGAGCGCGACGAATATCTGGGTCCGGATGGGGTTTTCGGAGGTTCCCAGGAAGCGGGCGATCTTCAGGTTCTGCTTGATCCATTTGAAGAACAGCTCGATTTTCCAGCGAGTCTTGTAGAGATCGGCGATGTCCTGTGCGGGAGCGTCGAGATCGTTGGTGACGATGCGGATGGTCTTGCCCGTTGCGATGCGGATAACGAGCTGCCGAAGGGGATCGGGGAAGGTCTGCCGCCGCGCCGGCTGCCGGGGCAGCAGGCCGATCTCGTCGGAGAGGATGTTCGAGCCTGCGGGCACGGGCTGCGGTTGCGTCGCGTCCAGTCGGGTATTGGCCTTCAAGCGGGTGACGAAGCGACATCCCTGCGCATCGAGCCGCGTCCACCAGCCGAAATCGTAATAGCCCAGGTCGAAGACATAGGTCATGCCCGGCGTGATCGGCATGGCCTTGGCCGGCGTGATGTCGTTGACGGCCTGCCCCGTGACGCTGGCCTCGCCGGGGCTTTGCCCGGCTGGATCGTAGGCCATGTGCAGCTTCAGGGCATGACGGCCCTGCTGGGCTTCGAGCCAGCCCGCGCTGAGCGAACCGACCTCAAGGCGCGTCGCGTCGAGCAGGCAGGTCGCATCCGCCAGGTGGCGGCGCGTGCGGCGGCCGGCCGCTTTCGCCATATGAGCGAAGAGTTCGCCGAACACCTGCCAGGAGCGGCGCTGATTGGCGTCGGCCAAGGTCGAGCGCGCCGGGCGGCGTGCGCCCAGATGGTACAGGCGGGCCGCGTGGCTCTGGAGGCCCGCCTCGATCTCGCGCAGGCTCGCCGCGCCCGACAACTGCCCAAACAGCAAGGCCAGGAACTGGCTCTTGGTATCCAGACGCCGCACCCGCCGGTCGGTCCCATGCTTCTCCACAAGCCGATCGAACACGCACCACGGAATCTGGCGCTGCAGGCCGTGAAAGACGCTATTGTCGTGCCGCATGACATCGATCCCCTGCCCGTGTCCAAAACGTCGCCAAACGCTGGAAAACGAGTAGAATCAATGTCATGCACCTTGTCTACAAATCTAAACCGGACACCAGTGGGCTTGACCCGGGATCCATGCCAGAGCGCTTGCAGTCATCGTTCGGGCGGGAATCCCGGCTCTGCGCGAAGTTATCCTTGAGCCGACCGAAGGTCGGACCCGAGGGCTCCGGCCGGGATGACCCGTGCTTCCTCGAAAACGCAGCAGATTATCGACTTGGCACCTCAGAGCAGGGAGCATCGCCTAAAGCTTACTATTCTGGTGCGGAACCACCGCGTCATCCTGGACAAGCGGCGAAGCCGCGCAGCTCCGGGATCCATCGTAGAGCTTCGGACCCCTCCGATGGATCCCGGACTTCGCTGTGCGAAGCTCAGGATGACGGAGCGCGAGCGTTAACAGCGGACTCTGGAAGGCGGTGCCGCTCGCCCGTCGAAGCTCAGGCTGCCTTCTTGCGCTCCGCAATGCGCGCGAGGTCGGTCAGCAGGCGGCGCGTGCCCTTGAGCCTCTGCTCCACCGTGTCGAAATCGTCGATGAAGACGACGCGCATGTCGGGGCGCACCTTCGCCAATGTGCCGATCTTCGCGACATAGGAGACGAGCCCCTCGGGATTGGCGAACTCGTTGTCGCGGAAGGCGACAATGATGCCCTTGGGGCCCGCCTCGACCTTCTCGACATTGGCGCGCTTGCACAAAGCCTTGATCGCGACGATCTCGAGCAGCTGCTGCACCTCGTCGGGCAGCGGTCCGAAACGGTCGACCAGCTCTGCCCCGAAGGACTGGATGTCGCCATCGTCGTCCAGCGTCGAGAGGCGCTTGTAGAGCGTCAGCCTGAGCGTCAGGTCTGTGACGTAATGCTCGGGGATCATCACCGGCGCGCCGATCTGGATCGACGGCGACCATTGCGCGTCGCTCTCGAACTCGACGCCGGACTTCAGCGCCGCGACCGCCTCCTCCAGCATCTGCTGGTAGAGCTCGTAGCCGACTTCCTTGATATGGCCGGACTGCTCGTCGCCGAGCAGGTTGCCGGCGCCGCGGATGTCGAGATCGTGGCTGGCGAGCTGGAAGCCGGCGCCGAGCGTGTCGAGCGACTGCAGCACCTTCAGCCGCCGCTCGGCCTGCTCGGTCAGCTTGCGGTTGGCCGGCAAGGTGAAGAGGGCGTAGGCGCGCACCTTCGAGCGGCCGACGCGGCCACGCAGCTGGTAGAGCTGGGCTAGGCCGAACATGTCGGCGCGATGCACGATCAAGGTGTTGGCGGTCGGGATATCGAGACCCGATTCGACGATCGTGGTCGATAGCAGGACATCGTACTGGCCCTCATAGAAGGCCGTCATCACGTCTTCGAGCTGACCGGCGGCCATCTGGCCATGCGCGATGCCGACCTTGGCCTCGGGCACCTGCTTGTCCAGGAAGTCCTTGACGTCGGAGATGTCCTCGATGCGCGGCACGACATAGAAGGAGCGCCCTCCCCGGTAGCGTTCGCGAAGCAGCGCCTCGCGCACGATCAGCGGATCGAAAGGCGTGACGAAGGTGCGGACGGCGAGCCGGTCGACCGGCGGCGTCGCGATGATCGAGAGCTCGCGCACGCCGGTCATGGCGAGCTGCAGCGTGCGCGGGATCGGCGTCGCCGTCAGCGTCAGCATATGCACCTCAGCGCGGAACTCCTTCAGCCGCTCCTTGTGATTGACGCCGAAATGCTGCTCCTCGTCGACGATGACGAGGCCGAGATCCTTGAACTCGATCGCCTTGCCGAGCAGCGCATGAGTGCCGACGACGATGTCCATCGTGCCGTCCTTGATGCCGGCCTTCACCGCCTTGAGATCGGCAGCCGGGACAAAGCGCGAGGCCTGACCGACATTGACCGGCAGCCCTTTGAAGCGCTCGGCGAAATTGCGGTAGTGCTGCCGCGCCAGCAGCGTGGTGGGCACCACGACCGCGACCTGCTTGCCGTTCAATGCGCAAGCGAAGGCGGCCCGCAGCGCGACCTCGGTCTTGCCGAACCCGACATCGCCGCAGACCAGCCGGTCCATCGGGCGGCCGGCCGCCATGTCGTCGAGCACCGCATCGATCGTGTTCTGCTGATCCTCCGTCTCCTCGAACGGAAAACGGGCGCGGAACTCGTCATAGAGTCCCTCCTGCGGGATCAGGCGCGGAGCTTCCTTGAGCGCGCGCGCAGCTGCAATCGCGATCAGCTTGCCCGCCATTTCGCGGATGCGTTGCTTCAGCTTGGCCTTGCGCGCCTGCCAGCCGCCACCACCGAGCCGGTCAAGCGCGACCTCGGTATCCTCCGAGCCATAGCGCGACAAAAGCTCGATGTTCTCGACCGGCAGGAAGAGCTTGGAATCGGCTGCGTAGTGGATTTCGAGGCAGTCATGCGGCGCGCCGACCGCCGTGATGGTGCGCAGGCCGATGAAGCGGCCAATGCCGTGATCGACATGGACGACGAGATCGCCAGGGCTGAGCGATGACAGCTCCGCGATGAAATCCTGCGGACGCCGCGTCTTCTTGCGCGGGCGCACCAGCCGGTCGCCGAGAATGTCCTGCTCGCCGACCACCGCGAGCTTGCCGGCCTCGAAGCCGGCCTCGAAACCCCAGACCGCGAGCGCCGTCGTGCCGGGCTTGAGATCGAAAGCCGCGCGAAGCGAGCCTGTGGTCTGCACGGTCTTCAGGCCGTGATCGGCCAGCACATGCGCCAGCCGCTCGCGCGAGCCTTCCGACCAGGCCGCGAGGATGACGCGACGGCCATCGGCCTGCAGCGCCTTCACATGCGCAACCGCAGCATCGAACACGCTGCCGGCATTGTCGGCGCGCTCGGCGGCGAAGCTGCGGCCCTGGCGCGCGCCGAGATCGATGATCAGCTTGCCGTCGCTATCGGGCAGCTGGAAGGGCGTGAACGAGGCTGCCCCGGCATGGTCGACGATGCCGCGCCATTCGGCCGGCGAGAGATAAAGCGCGTCAGGCTTCAGCGGCTTGTAGGGCATGCCGCCGGCGCTGGGCTGGTCCATCGCCGCCTTGCGGGCGTCGTAATAGTCCTTGATCAGGCTGATGCGCTCGCCGACCGCATCCTCGGCCTGGGCATCGAGCACCATCGGCACGTCGGGCAGATAGGCGAAGAGCGTGTCGAGCCTGTCGGCCAGCAGCGGCAGCCAGTGCTCCAGACCGGCGGGGCGACGGCCCTCGCTGACCGCTTCATAGAGCGTGTCGTCGCGACCGGGCGTGCCGAAATTCGTGATGTAGCTCTGGCGAAAGCGCTTGATGCTTTCGCTGGTCATCTGCGCCTCGGACATCGGCACGAGATCGAGCCCGCGCAGCTGTCCCGTGGTGCGCTGCGTCTCCGGATCGAAGGTGCGGATCGATTCCAGCGTGTCGCCGAAGAAGTCGAGCCGGATCGGCGCCGGCATGCCCGGCGGATAGAGATCGACGATGCCGCCGCGCACGGCAAACTCGCCGGTCTCGCGCACGGTCGAGGTCCGCAGATAGCCGTTCATGTCGAGCCAGCGCGCGAGCTGGTCTGTATCGACCATGTTGCCCGGCGCGGCCGAAAAGCTTTCCGAAGCGACCTTCGAGAAGGCCGGCACACGCTGGAGCGCGGCGTTGACGGTGGTCAGCAGCAGGCGCGGCTTGTCGCCGGACTTGGTCTTGGCAAGCCGCGACAGCGTCGTCATGCGATGCGCGACGATCGAGGGCGCCGGCGAGACGCGATCGTAAGGCTGGCAATCCCAGGCCGGGAAGGACATGACCTCGAGATCGGGCGCAACGAATTGCAGCGCGTTCTCGATCACCTGCAGGCGCTGGCCGTCACGGGCGATGAAGACCAGCAGCGCCGTGCCTTCGGCCTTCTTGGCCCGCGCACGGACGAGATCGGCAAGGACGACGGCGTCAAACCCATCGGGCACGCTGGCAAGCGTCGGCTTGTCGCCGCGGTTGAGCGCGTCGAGGATGCGGTCGATCTGCAGCTTGGCGAGTTGGGCGGGAGGCGGAATGCTCATGGGGAAAGGTGATACCGCGTGAAAAAAAGGGCGCCTGATGCGCAAACGAACTCCCTCCCCCCGCTTGCGGTGGGGAGGGTTGGGGTGGGGGGCAGCGCCGCTCGGCACGACGTCGAAGGATGGCGCTCGGGCTTTCCGGCCCCCCACCCCAACCCTCCCCACCGCAAGCGGGGGGAGGGAAAGCGGTTCGCGCGCATCATCATCGGCTCAAACATGAATCGGCTTGGTGTGATTGTGGAAGGCCTTCAGCCGCCGAAACACATCCGTGTCGTAATTCGACGGAACCTGCGCCTCGCCGGTGATCCATGACAGCAGGTCGCGGTCCAGAACCTCGATCAGCTGCTCGAACACGTCGAGCTCCGCATCCGTCAACTTGCCGATCTCGGCATCGGCGAAGCGGCCCATGATCAGATCGGTCTCGCGCATGCCGCGATGCCAGGCGCGAAACAGGATCTTTCGCCGGCGCGGGTCGAGATCGGCGCTGGTCCTCGTCGAGCCACTCATGTGAAAACCTCGGGACGATGCAATGACGATCGGGCCGGCCCCGTCGCGGAGCCTGCCGTCGCGCGCTATATAGCGTTGCAACCCCACGAAGTCAGCGGCAGAAGCACCGCGATCTTCGCACTCCTGACATGTTCCGAGAGCCAGCTTGCGCCCGTCCCTCCTCGATCCGCTCTTCGCACCTGTCACGACGCTGTCGGGCGTCGGCCCCAAGACGGCCAAGGCGCTCGACAAGCTGCTGGGCGACGAGACGCGCGGCGCGCGCGTCATCGACCTGCTGTTCCACCTGCCGACAGGCGCGATCGACCGGCGCCCGAGCGCCTCGATCGCCGACGCGCCGATCGGCGATGTCGCGACCTTCAGCGCGCGCGTGAGCGAACATCGCCCCGCCCCGGCGACGAAGGCGAAGGCGCCCTACCGTATCGTCGTCGAGGACGAGACCGGCGACGTGACGCTCGTGTTCTTCCACGCCGATGTGCGCCATCTCCTCCAGACCATGCCGGTCGGCGCCTATCGCATCATCTCGGGCAAGCTCGAACTCTGGGACGGCATGCGCCAGATGGTACATCCAGATCGCATCCTCGACCCCAAGCTCGCCGCGACGATGCCGGCAATCGAGCCGGTCTATGGCCTGACCGAGGGCGTCGGCCCGCGCGTCATGACGCGCATCGCGGCCGCTGCCGCCGAGCGCTGCCCGGATCTGGCGGAATGGCAGGATCCCGGCTTCCTGGCCAAGAGCGACTTTCCGTCATTCTCCACGGCGATGCAGGCGCTGCACCACCCGCCCGATCTGAAAGCCGTCGAAGGCGACACCATCGTCAGGCGGCGCGTCGCCTATGACGAACTGCTGGCGAGCCAGATCGCGCTCGCTCTGGTGCGCAGGCAGCAGAAGAAGATCGCCGGCCGCGCAACAGCGGGCGACGGCGCCTTGCGGCGCAGGATCGAAGCCGCCCTGCCCTTCACATTGACAGACGGCCAGCGGCAGGCCCTCAGCGACATCCATGACGACATGGAAAAGCCCGAGCGGATGCTGCGCCTGCTGCAAGGCGATGTCGGCTCGGGAAAGACGGTCGTCGCGCTGCTCGCAATGGCCGCCGCAGCCGAAGCCGGCCGCCAATCCGTGCTGATGGCGCCCACAGAAATTCTCGCCCGTCAGCATGCCGAGCGCCTGGCGCCTCTCGCCGAAGCCGCAGGCCTCAAGCTCGCGCTCCTGACCGGCCGCGAGAAGGGCCCCGGCCGGGCCCGCGTGCTGGAGGGGCTGGCAAATGGCGAGATCGCGATCGCGGTTGGAACGCATGCGCTGTTCCAGGAGGGCGTTGCGTTCCAGGACCTCGCGCTCGCCATCGTCGACGAGCAGCACCGTTTCGGCGTGCATCAGCGCCTGCTGCTCGGCTCCAAGGGCGAGGCCGTCGACATCCTCGTGATGACCGCGACGCCGATCCCGCGCACGCTCTCCCTGACCTGGTTCGGCGACATGGACATTTCCGTGCTGGCCGAGAAACCGGCGGGCCGCAAGCCGATCGCGACGAAAGCCCTCTCGCTCGATCGTTATGACGAGGTCGTCGGCGGTATCGACCGCGCGATCGAGACCGGCGCGCAGGTCTATTGGGTTTGCCCGCTGGTACAGGAATCCGACACGCTCGATGTAGCCGCCGCGCAGGAGCGCGCGGAGGCGCTGCGGGACCTCTTCGGCGACCGCGTCGGGCTGCTGCATGGCCAGATGCCCGGCCGCGACAAGGACGCCGCTATGGCGGCCTTCGTGGCGGGCCAGACGCGTATACTGGTTTCGACCACGGTGATCGAGGTCGGTGTCGATGTCCCCAATGCCAGCGTCATGGTGATCGAACATGCCGAACGCTTCGGGCTGGCGCAGCTTCACCAGTTGCGCGGGCGCATCGGGCGCGGCTCGGCCGCCTCGACCTGCCTGCTGCTCTACAAGGGTCCG
This sequence comes from Allobosea lathyri, assembly GCF_900108245.1. Lineage (GTDB taxonomy): Bacteria > Pseudomonadota > Alphaproteobacteria > Rhizobiales > Beijerinckiaceae > Allobosea > Allobosea lathyri. Next base: position 166,079 of record NZ_FNUY01000002.1, on the reverse strand, counting down.
CTCGGGCCGGTGGCGGAGGCCCGCCTGACCATCATGCGCGAGACCGAGGACGGCTTCCGCATTGCCGAGGAAGACCTGCGCCTGCGCGGCGAAGGCGAGGTGCTGGGCACGAAGCAGTCGGGCTCGCCCGATTGGCGCCTCGCCCGGCCAGAAACCGACGGCGACCTGCTGGCGGCCGCACGCGACGACGCGCGCCTCCTGATCGAGCGCGACCCGCAACTGGAAAGCCCGCGCGGCGAGGCTGTGAGGGCGCTGCTCTATCTGTTCGAGCGCGATGTCGCGATCAGGCTGCTGAGAGCAGGTTAGCAGCAGTCGCCACCAGCGTCTTTCCGGGGCAAGATCAATCCCGATCAAGCGGCCTGTGGCCTGATCCCGGCATGCTTCGTCCGCGCCTTTGTGAGAACGCCATGGACCCGGTCGTCAAAGCCATCTGGTGCGTCGAAAGCCGCTTCGCCTCCGGGATCTCGCTCGATGAGATCGCCGAGGTCAGCGGTGTCTCGCGCTTCCATCTGTGCCGCGCCTTCGGGGTCGCGACCGGGCAGTCGGTGATGCGCTATGTGCGCGGCCGCCGCCTGACCGAAGCCGCCCGCACGCTGGCGGCCGGCGCGCCGGACATCCTCTCCGTCGCACTCGACTGGGGCTATGGCTCTCACGAGGCCTTCACCCGCGCCTTTCGCGAGCAGTTCGGCCTGACGCCGGAAGCTTTGCGCGAAAAAGGCGATCTCGACAGCCTCATGCTCGTGGAGCCCATCATCATGGACAAGACACCGACCGTCACACTTGAAGCGCCGCGCCTCGTCGACGGCAACAGCCTGCTCATCGCCGGGCTTGGCGGGCATTTCACCTATGAGAACAGCAGCGCCGGCATTCCCTCGCTTTGGCAGCGCTTCGCGCCCCATATCGGCCATGTACCCAAGCAGACGGGATCGACCGGCTATGGCGTCTGCGTGAACCCGGACGATGCCGGCCATTTCGACTATATCGCCGGCGTCGAGGTCTCGTCCTTCGACGATCTGCCCGACGATTTTGTCCGGGTCCGCATTCCAGCCCAAACCTATGCCGTCTTCAGCCATCGCCACCATATCTCGACGATCAAGGCGAGTTTCGAGGCGATTTTCCGGGACTGGCTACCGAAATCCGGCCGCAGCCTCGCGGAAACACCGGGCTTCGAGCGCTATGACGAACGCTTCGATCCACGCACGGGAACCGGCGTCACCGAAATCTGGGTTCCCCTGAAGCCCTGAAAATACCTGCCCAGGCCGCAGGCTCAGTCCTGTGGCTTGCCATTGCCCGGCATCAGCTTCGGTGCCGCTTCGCCAGGCTGGATCAACCCAGCCGACATGATCAGCTTGGCGCCATCCTCCACGGAAATCGTCAACTCGACGACCTCCTTGCGCGGCAGATAGAAGAAGAAGCCGGTCGTCGGGTTCGGCGTGCACGGCAGGAACACGCCGATCTGTTCCTCGCCATTGGGCAGCTTGCCCGCGATGTCGGGCGCGGCTTCCTGCGCGATGAAGACGATCGACCACATGCCGGGCTGCGGGAACTGCACCATCCCGACCTTGCGAAACGAGGTGCCCGACTGCGAGAAGATCGTCTCGAAGACCTGTTTGATCCCCTTGTAGAGGCTGCGCACCACCGGCATGCGGTCAAGGATCGCCTCTCCCGCGTTGATCAGCGACCGGCCGACGAGATTGGCCGTCAGGAATCCGAGCAGGGTCAACCCGATCAGCCCGATCACCAGCCCGAAGCCGGGAATTGGGTAAGGCAGGTAGGAATCGGGCAAATAGGAGTTGGGAATGAACGGCTTGACCAGGCCGTCGATGAAATTGATGAACCACCAGGTCACCGAGGCCGTGATCGCCAGAGGCGCGGCGATGACCAGCCCGGTCAGGAAATAGCGCCGCAGCCGCGTACCGAAGGTCGGGCGCAGCAGGTCGGTGTGAATGATGAGGCGGGGATCAGGTGGGCCGGCGGTCATGTCTCATCCTGAAAAGGCGACCTCCGAAGAAGACCCTGCTTGCCCAAGCGGCGTTGCGCCGCGATATGGTCAAGATAAGCGAGACGCCGGCACATGCCAGCCCCGTATCGCGTCCAACCAAGCAAGGATGAGGCCGTGGCGGAAGAAAACGGGCGATTTCGCCTTTGGCGCCGCCCGCTTCTGCTCGCGGCAGGATGGATTTTCACGGCGCTCGGCGTGATCGGGCTGATCCTGCCGCTGATGCCGGGCACCGTTTTCCTGATTCTGGCGGCCTGGTGCTTTTCGCGATCATCGCCGCGTTTCGAGGCCTGGCTGCTCGGCCATCCGCATCTCGGCCCGCATGTGCGCCGCTGGCGCGAGACCGGCGCGATCAGCCGCAGGGCCAAGCTGACGGCATGCGGCTCGATGGCGGCAAGCTTCGCCTTGCTTGCGGTGACCGATGCGCCGCCCATCGCATTGTGGACGGCCGGCGCTGGGTTGATAGCGGCGGGAAGCTATGTCGCGAGCCGGCCGGAGCCGGCACGCGAGCCATAGTCACTCCACGGTGACGGATTTCGCCAGGTTGCGCGGCTGGTCGACGTCCTTGCCCATGAAGACGGCCGTTTGATAGGCGATCATCTGGACCGGCAAGGCATAGACGATCGGCGCGAACAGCGGGTCCATCTCCGGCATGATGATGGTCGCCTCGGGCACGATGCCGCATTCGGCAGCGCCCCTGGCGTCGGTGATCAGGATGATCCGCCCGCCGCGCGCGGCAACTTCCTGCATGTTGGACGCCGTCTTCTCGAACAACGCGTCATGAGGCGCAATGACGATGACCGGCATGTCCTCGTCGATCAGCGCGATCGGACCATGCTTGAGTTCGCCAGCCGGGTAACCTTCTGCGTGGATGTAGCTGATTTCCTTCAGCTTCAGCGCGCCTTCCAATGCCATCGGGAAGCTCGTGCCGCGCCCGAGATACAGCACGTCTTTCGCCTTGGAGAGTTCGCGGGCGAGCTTCTCGATCGCCGGCTCCAGCTCGAGCGCCTTCGCGATCAGCCCCGGCAGCGCGATCAGGCTCTGGACATGTCGCGCCTCGTCTGCCGTCGACAGCGTCCCGCGCGCCCGCGCCGCAGCCAATGCGAGGCAGGCAAGCGCAGTCAGCTGGCAGGTGAAGGCCTTGGTCGAGGCGACCCCGATCTCCGGCCCGGCCAGCGTCGGCGCGACCGCGTCGCTTTCGCGCGCGATGGTCGAGGTCGGCACATTGACGACCGACAGGATCGTCTGTTTCTCCTGCCGGGCGTAGCGCAGGCAGGCCAGCGTATCGGCGGTCTCTCCCGATTGAGAGACGAAGAGCGCGAGGCCGTTTTCCGGCATCGGCGCTTCGCGGTAGCGGAACTCGGAGGCGACATCGATCTCGACCGGCAGGCGGGCGAGCTTCTCGAACCAGTATTTCGCCGTCAGCCCGGCATAATAGGCCGTGCCGCAAGCCGAAACCGAAAGGCGAGACAAAGCCTTCCAGTCGATTTTATCGGCGAAAGGCAGACGCACCGTGCCATTGGCCATGTCGAGATATTGCGTCAGCGTATGGCCGACGACCTCGGGCTGCTCGTAGATTTCCTTCGCCATGAAGTGGCGATGGTTGCCCTTCTCGACCAGGAACGCACCGGCGGCGACGCGCTGGGCGCGGCGTTCGACGATCGCATTCGTCTTGTCGTAGAAGGTTGCGCCCTTGCGGTTGAGGACGACCCAGTCGCCCTCGTCGAGATAGGCGATGAGATTGGTGAAAGGGGCGAGCGCGAGCGCGTCCGAGCCGAGATACATCTCGCCATCGCCAACGCCGACTGCCAGCGGCGAGCCCTTGCGCGCGCCGATCAGCAGGTCTTCCTCGCCCTGGAACAGGAAGGCGAGCGCGAAGGCGCCGCGCAGCAGCGGCAAGGATGCAGCCACGGCCTCGACCGGCGTCCTGTCGCGATCGAGTTCGCGCGTGACGAGATGGGCCACGATCTCGGTGTCGGTCTCGGTCGCGAAAACATAGCCGTCGGCCTGAAGCTCGGCGCGCAGCTCGCGGAAATTCTCGATGATTCCATTATGGACGACGGCAAGCTTTTCCGTCGCATGCGGATGGGCATTGGTCTCGTTGGGCTTGCCATGCGTCGCCCAGCGGGTGTGGCCGATGCCGATCAGGCCTTCGAGGGGCTCATTGGACAGGCGGATCTCGAGGTTCTTGAGCTTGCCCTCGGCGCGGCGGCGCGTCAGCAGCCCGCCTTCGAGCGTGGCGACGCCCGCCGAGTCATAGCCGCGATATTCAAGCCGCCTAAGGGCCTCGATCACCTGCGTCGCGACCGCTTCCTTGCCCAGAATCCCCACGATGCCGCACATGCCAATACCTCTTCAGACGTTGCCGTTGGGAAAGCGCATAGCGGTGAACGGCAAACATGCCCAATCACTATGAATGTCGAACTATGAACGGCGGCTTGCCGCTATGAGGGCTCTCCGGAGTTAATCCGGCGTTTTTGCGGCCCCGGACTTCGCTTCGCCGAACTTTGCCCCGCCTGATTTCTCCGCACCTGATTTTCTGGCGATCGAGTTCTCGCGAAAAGCCTTCGCCCAGCCCTCGCGCTCGATCTGCCGCGCGCGCCCGACCGCCAGCCCATCGGCAGGGACGTCCCGCGTCACCACGGAGCCCGAGCCGACATAGGCCCCGTCGCCGATCGTAACGGGAGCGACCAATGAGGAGTTCGAGCCGACAAAGGCGCCGGCGCCGATGACGGTCCGGTACTTGAAGAAGCCGTCATAATTGCAGGTGATGGTGCCCGCGCCGATATTCGCGTCAGCGCCGATAGTGGCGTCGCCGATATAGGTGAGATGGCTGACCTTGGCGCCGGCGCCGATCTCGGCAGCCTTGATCTCGACGAAGTTGCCGACCTTGGCCTTCGCCGCGAGCTTCGCGCCGGGGCGCAGACGGCCATAAGGCCCGACGGTTGCCCCGGGACCGACCTCCGCCCCCTCCAGATGCGAGAAGGCGTGGATGATCGCTCCATCCGCGACACTGACGCCGGGGCCAAAGACGACATTGGGCTCGATCACCACGTCGCGGCCGATCCGCGTATCGTGGCTGAAGAACACGGTCTCCGGCGCAATCAGCGTTGCCCCTTCAACCATGATCTCGATGCGCTTGCGGCGCTGGAATTCCGCTTCTGCGGCAGCAAGTTGCGCACGATCGTTCACACCCTGCACTTCGCTTTCCGGCGCCTGCTGCGCAACAGCCGACAGGCCCCGCGACAGCCCGGTCGCAACCGCATCGGTCAGGTAGAACTCGCCTTGTGCATTGTCGTTTCCGATTGCTTCGAGGATCGCGAGCGCGTGCTTGCCGTCGAGCGCCATCAGCCCCGCATTGCAAAGGCGGACCGCCCTCTGCTCTGGCGTCGCGTCCTTGTGCTCGACGATCGCCTCCAGCACGCCATCCTTGATGACCAGCCTGCCATAGCCGGTCGGGTCGCGCGCCTCGAAGCCCAGCGCAACGACGGCCGCTCCCCCGGCAAGCCCGCCGCGCAGCAACCGAAACGTCTCCGGCCGGACCAGAGGCGTGTCGGCGAAAGCTACGAGGATGTCGTCATAGCCGCCGGCCAACGCAGCCCCTGCCGCCAGAACGGCATGAGCCGTGCCGCGCCGCTCATGCTGAATCGCGATCTGCACCGACGGCAGCAGGGCCTGAGCTTCCCGCGCGACCTCGGGCCGATCCGGCCCAACCACCACCACGACAGCGCCGGCCCCGGCCCCGGCGACCGATGCCAGCGCATGGGCAAGCAACGACCGCCCGGCCACCTCGTGCAGCACCTTCGGACGCTGCGATTTCATCCGGGTGCCTTCCCCGGCGGCCAGGATAATCGCAAGGCAGGACCGGCCGGACTGCATTTCGGTCATGATTGTCGTTTCCTTTGCGGGCGAAGCTCGACCTGTTGCGGTGACCGCCTGGTCTGCCGTGGTCGTTTTGGCGCATGCTGGTGTTGCAGGCGCCGTGGATAGCCGATCCTCTCGGCATTTGCCAAAATCGCTTTCGCGACTGAAGGCATCAGGGAATGAGATGAGGGAACCGCCCGCACTGCTGCCGCCTGAACGGCGGCGGTAGCAAAAGAGGATCACTCACCCGTAAATTCCCTAGCAAATGCTTTTCAGGTCGCGGGGAAATGCTCTAGAAGCGCGAGAGGGCGAGCGAAGCGCCCGCGCATGTTGGATATGATGTCGAAACCCTTGAATCGTAGGCAGTTTCTCGAAAGCGCTGCAAGTGGCGTGGCCTCCGTTTCGCTTCTGGGCGTGACGTCGGCTCAGGCTCAGACGCCGACCGGCGCCGCAGCGTTCAATATACCGGCTCTCGCCGAGGGTCAGCGATTCGATCCGGCCCTTGTGGTCGAGACCGCGCGCACCCTGGCACAGCGTCCGTTGATACCGCTCACGGCGACCGATCTGCCGGAGGGATACGCCACCCTGCCCTTCGACCAGTTTTCGGGGATTCGGGCGCAACCCGGTGGCTTGATCTGGTCTGGCGAGAATCGCGGCTTCACGGTCGAGCCGTTGCATCGCGGCTATGTCTTTGCCAACCCGGTGAGCCTGTTCACGGTGGAAGACGACGTCGTTCGCCGTGTCGCCTTCGATCGTGGCAAGTTCGACTATGGCCGCGTCACCCCGCCTCCGGCCAATGTCGATCTGCAGTTCTCCGGCATGCGGATCGCGACCGGGCTCGAGCGCCCCTTCGAAGTCGCGATATTTCAGGGCGCGACCTTCTTCCGCTCGCTGGCACGCGGGCAGAATCTGGGGGCGCTGTCGCGCGCGCTCATCCTGCGGCCAGGCGAGACGCGCGGCGAGGAGATTCCGTTCTTCCGCGCGTTCTGGATCGAACGCCCGAGCCCGGCTTCCGGCGCACTCGTAATTCATGCGTTGCTCGATTCCGAAAGCCTTGCCGGTGCGCTGCGCATGACCCTGCGCCCCGGCGACGTCACTCTGATCGATGTCGAGATGACCTTGTTCGCCCGTCAGGCGCTGGAGCATATCGGCTTCGGCTGCACCATGGGCACCTTTCTCTCTGGCCCGCAGAGCCGGCGAACCTTCGACGATATCCGCCCTGCCGTGCATGAGATCAGCGGCATCCAGATGCTGTCGGGCAAGGGCGAGTGGATCTACCGGCCGGTCAGCAATCCCGCGACCTTGCAGGTCTCCTCCTTCATGGACGAGAATCCCAAGGGCTTCGGTCTCGTCCAGCGCGAGCGCGACCCGGCTGCGTTCCTGGACGACGACCAGCGCTTCGAACTCCGTCCGAGCGTCTGGATGGAGCCTCTCGGCGACTGGGGACAGGGCTCGGTCCAACTGATCGAGATACCCAGCGATTCCGACATCAATGACAATGTGATCATGTACTGGCGGCCGCGGCAGCCGCTCGCCGCCGGCAGCGAGACCACGATCGCCTACCGTCAGGCCTGGTGCTGGCAACCGCCCGAACGGCCCCCTCTCGCGGTCGCCACACGGGTCCGCCAGGGACGCGGCACGCAAGGCCGCCGCCGGCGTTTCATGGTCGACTTCACCGGCGACAAGCTGGCCGATGCCGGCATCGTCGCCTCGACCCGCGCCAACATCACCTCGCAGCCCGGCGCGATCCATAACGTCCGGATCTGGCCCTTCCCCGAGCGCAAGCTGATGCGCGTCGGATTCGAGGTCGATCCTGGCACCGATAATCTCTGCGAGCTCAGGCTCGTACTGCAGGCCGGCGGGCAGCCGGTCTCCGAAACCTGGTTGAATCGATGGACGTGGTGACCGTGACCCGCCCGAACCCGGCAGTCGGGATGGAAACGCGCGCTTACGCGGCCTGTCGCGAGCCGGCAACGCCGCCCGAGAACCGCCTGGTCATGCCGGTTCAGTCCTTCCGCAGCTGGCAGGATTCCGACAGGCGCAAGCCGGCGGCTCCGAAGGACTGGAAGACGCCCTGGCTGAAGCGGCTCTTCGTTTTCGGCGGCGGGTTACTGCTCACCGGCTACGGCGCTTGGGAAATGTACCATGTCGTGTCGGTCAGCCGCACGACCTCGCTGCAGTACGCCTTGCTGGTGCTGTTCACGGTCAACTTCTCGTGGATCGCGCTGGCTTTCACGAGTTCCGTGCTCGGCTTCTTCGGATTGCTGTTCGGGGCCGGGCGCACCGACCGGGCAGATAGTCTGCAGCACCGCACCGTCGTGGTGATGCCGATCTACAACGAATCCTCGGCGCGCACATTCGCAGCGCTGGCCGCGATACGGGAATCGGTCGAGGCAACGGGCCTTGGCGCGCATTTCGACTATTTCATCGTCTCGGACACCACCAATCCCGATGTCTGGATTTCCGAGGAGCGCGCTTTCCTGGCCCTGCGCGAGCGGCTTGGTCCGGATTCGCGCGTCTACTACCGCCATCGCCCGAAGAACCATCACCGCAAGGCCGGCAACATCGCCGATTTCGTGACGCGCTGGGGCGGGCATTACGCGCACATGCTCGTGCTCGATGCCGACAGCCTGATGACCGGCACCTGCATCGTCAGGCTCGCCGCCGCGATGGAGGCCGATCCGGATTCCGGCATCATCCAGTCGCTGCCCCTGATCATCAACCGCAACACCTTCTTCGCCCGCCTGCAGCAGTTCGCCGCCCGGGTCTATGGCCCGGTGATCGCGACCGGCCTCGCCATGTGGTCGGGCCGCGACGGCAATTACTGGGGCCATAACGCCATCATCCGCACGAAGGCCTTCGCGGACCATTGCGGCCTGCCGGACCTCAAGGGCAAACCGCCCTTCGGTGGCCATGTGCTGAGCCATGATTTCGTCGAGGCCGCACTCATGCGCCGCGCCGGCTGGTCGGTCTACATGCTGCCGGACCTGACGGGGTCCTATGAGGAAAGCCCGCCCTCGCTGATCGACGTCTCGGTCCGCGACCGGCGCTGGTGCCAGGGCAACCTGCAGCACTCGCGCATCATCGGCGCCAAGGGCTTCGTCTGGTCGACGCGCCAGCATTTTGCCACCGGCATCATGGGCTACCTCGCCTCGCCCTTCTGGTTGATGCAGCTGGTGGTCGGCATCCTGATCGTCCTGCAGGTCAATTACGCACGCCCGGAATATTTCACGCAGGACTTCACGCTGTTCCCGATCTGGCCGCGCTTCGATCCCGAGCGCGCCTTGAACCTCTTCGCCCTGACCATGGCGATCCTGCTCGCGCCAAAACTCTTCGGGCTCTTGCTGACGCTGTTCAACGGCAAGCTGCGGCGCGCCGGCGGCGGCGCGATCCGGCTCGTCCTCTCGGCCCTGCTGGAGATCCTGTTCTCCGCCTTCTTCGCGCCGATCATGATGCTGATCCAGTCGGGCTCGGTTTTCCAGATCCTGCTGGGACGCGACACCGGCTGGAATCCGCAGCGCCGCGACGACGGCTCGATTCCGATGAAGGACATCATCCGCCGTCACCGGACCCATACCGTGCTCGGGCTTGTCGCCGGCGTCTCGGCCTTCATGATCGCGACGTCGCTGTTCGCCTGGATGTCTCCGACGATCGTCGGCCTCGTGCTGGCGATCCCGCTGTCATGGGCGTCCGGTCAACTGGCGCTGGGGCTCTGGCTCAAGCGGCACCGGCTGCTCGTGACGCCCGAGGAAGGCGATCCGCCGGCGATCGCGCTGCGCGCCAATGCGCTTCAGGCCGAGTTCGACGCGGCCGGCTTCGACGACGCCGACGGGTTGCGGGCGCTGCACGCCGATCCCGACCTGCGCGAGGCGCACGAACTCATGCTGCCAGAGAGCTCGCCGCGCCGCCGCGGTGAGATCGAGCCCGACCGGGCGGTGGCACAGGCGAAGCTGGTCGATGCCGAGACGATCGAGGATGCGGCGATCTGGCTGAAGCCGAAAGAGCGCATGGTCGTTCTGCACGACAGGGCGCTCGTCGCGCTCCTTGCTTCGCTGCCGGCAGAACGCGCCGACGCCTGAAAGATCCGATGTTTCAGAAGCTCATGGCGGCGGCGTTGATGACGCCCGCCGCCAGAGAGGCCGCGCCCAGGAACAGTGCCGCGGCGAGTTCGCCTGAAGCGATCCGCGCCGACAGGTTCGGCAGCACGAACCTGACGAGCACATAGACGACCAGCTGGACGAAGATCGCGACGATGCCCCAGATCGTCAGGTCGAGGATGGTGTTCGAGTGCACCACCGCGCTTGACAGCGGCAAGGCGAAGCCTGTCAGGCTCAAGCCCAGCGACAGGGCCGCGGCAACGTTGTTCTGCCGGATCAGGCCGAACTCATTATGCGAAGTCGCCAGCGTGTAGATCAGCAGGTAGACGCCGACGAGAGCAAGCGACACGGAGAAGAAAAGGGCGAAGTCCGGAAGCTTCTCCAGCGTCTGCGAAATCATGTCGTGTCGAATCCCTGCCGCGTCCTGCTTCGATCCTGGCCCTTAAGCCTGCTCGAAAGCAATCACGCAACCGAATGCGGCTTCTGGTGGGACGACGAGGCGCTCATCGCCATGTGCAAACGGGATAGCCGCCGCTGAAAGGCGCTGCGCGACGACTTCGATATCCGGTACGGACACGCAAAATCCCAGGAACCGCGCGGGCGTGGTGTCGGGCTCGATATGGTAGATCGCCTGGGCAGCTTCCGGATCGAGCACATCGATGCGCCCGCGCGGCAGCGTCAGCACCAGATCCGCATTGCCCTCGAGCACCTCGGCACCGCCCGTGAAGGCGGTGAGAAACGCCCGGTGCGCTGCCGGCTCGTCGGTCACGATGATCGCGGAGGCCAACCCCGTCACGCCATTCTCATGCTGCTGGAAGGCCGGGTTCCAGAAATTCTGCGGCTCCAGTTGCTGGCAGACGAAGAAGCCGCATTCCGGCGCCTTGCGGTCCTCGGCGAAAGCAAGCTGGAAGGCGACGCGAACCTCGGAACCATCAGGCCGCTTGGCCTGTCGCTCGAAGAAGAAGGGCTCGAAATCACCGATTCCCGCCGTCTTGAACGCCGCTGCATCGGCCTGGGCATCGACGCTTTCCAGAACCAGCATGGACAGCCCTTCGCCCTGGGCCGCCAGCGCATCGCGAACAAAGGCGCCGAAGGAGAACTGGCGTGGCCCGTGCGCCGGAATCAAATCCGCATCGCCGACCGTGACCAGTTCGAGGAAGGCGCCGGGAAACTGGACGATTCTGTTCTCGGTACCCCAAGGGTGGCGATTGCGTGCGCCGACCTTGAAACCAAGCTTGCTGTAGAGCGCGCCCGCCGCATCGAGATCACGAACTCCGATGACGAGATGGTCGAGGCCGCGCGGATTGGAGGCGGAGGCGGTTTCAGGCATGGCAAGCTCTCGTGCGCGACTGGACCCTAGTTCTAGCAAGGATTCAGCACGCGGTCATGACGCGAAATCGTTCAGGGCTCGATGTGATGCGGCACGAAGCGCGACGTGTTCCTGGTGATGGGCGAAACATCCTCGCGCACGCACAGGCCGCAGGCCTGCGAGGCGACGAGCCACGAGCCCAGCACGGCATGGTTGCCATCCGCCTCGAACAGATTGCTTGCGGCATCCTGCAGAATGAACCCCTCCGCGCCATAGGGGCCATCGTCGCCAGCCAGCACCTTGTCGCGCTCCAGCAGGGTGATGTTGGCCCCCTCGCGCGAATAGAGCGGCTTGCGCACCCGGCGCGCCGAGAGGGTTGCGCAACGTGGATCGCCTTCGAAGAAGGCGGGCAACAGATTGGGGTGTCCGGGTTCCATCTCCCAGAGACAGGCAAGCAAGCCCTTGTTCGAAAGCAACGCCTTCCATGGCGGCTCGACGAACTGACAGCGTGAGCCGGCAAGCGCGCTGGCATACCCCTCCCTGAACAGCCACTCCCATGGATAAAGCTTGAACAGCGTCTCGATCGGCACATTCGCGCCATCGCAGAAACGTCCATCCGACAACAGGCCGATTTCCTCGATGAAGGTGAAGCGGGTGTCGAGCCCGGCCTGCTTCGCGCAATCCTCGAGATAATCGACGGTGCCCTTGTCCTCGGCGCTGTTCCGGACGCAGGTCAGGTGAAGCCGGTAGGGCGATGGCGTGCGCAGAGCCGCAAAGGCCGCGATCAGGCGCTCATGCAGGGAATTGAACTGGTCGCAGCCTGGAGGGAGCGCGCCGCGCGCCATCGACTGCTCGAGCCAATCCCACTGCACGACGCTTGATTCGAACAGCGCGGTCGGCGTATCCGCATTATATTCCAACAGCTTGGCCGGCCCTCTTCCATCATAGGCGAGGTCGAGCCGGCCATAGAGATTGCGGTCGCCGCGCTGCCAGCTCTCCGCGATGAAATTCCAATGCGCTTCGGGAATAGCCAGTCGCGAGAGGATTTCCGCATCGCCGATCGCCTTTTCGATGAAGGCGAAGCAGAGCTGTTCGATCGCCTCGCTGGGCGCCTCGATGTCGCGCTCGATCTGCTCCAGCGTGAAGGCATAGGCCGTCCGCTCGTCCCAATAGGTCTCGCCATCGATGCTGTGAAAGGCGAAGCCCAGGCGCTCGACCTGCTCCTGCCAATCGGGACGGGCACCCAATCCGACGCGGCGCATCTCAGGACGAGGAGGACGAGCTGTAGGAGCGCGAGGTCGAACCGAAGCCGCCGCGCGAACTCGTGCTCGGCGCTTTCATGCCGCTCGTCGAATCGCCAGTCGCGGTGAAATTCTGGCCGGACGCCGTCGAATAGGCGCGCGAGCGGCTGCCACCGCCGCCCCCGCCGCTGGTCGATGAGGATGAGCGCGATTGCGACTGGCACTCAGGCTGGGCCGAACCTGGCGGACAGGCGGCCCGGGTCGGCGGCAGCAGCGGCTGGGCCTGTGGTGTGCCGCTCCCTGAGAGGCTGCGCGCCAACATGAAGCCGGCGAGCGCGGGGATGAAGTACTGCGCGCCGCCTATGCTGGCTGAACTGCAGCCGCTGGCGCCATATTGCGCCTCGCAATCGCTCTGTCGCTGGAATTTGGGCGCCTCGCTCAGGCGTTTGGCGGATGCGTCGGCGAAGGCGGCCTCGCAGGCTTCCGCGCTGAGTTGGCCACCCGCCTTGCATTCGGCCGGGCTGGCGTAGACGAGATCGTCCTGGGCATTGTCGCCCGAGAGCGACCACACCGTCGCGACCAACACCACTCCTGCCGCGGCCAATCCGATCTGGGTCGAGCGTTTCATGCCATGCCTCCCCAGCTCAGACGGTCATGCTGGCTGCGGCCAACGTGCCGGAGATCACCGCGACCACCGCGAGCATCGCGGCCGACGGCAGGCGATCCTCCTCGATCTTGCGCGAGAGATCGGGAATCAGGATGCGGGCGAGGCCGTAAGCGCCGAACTGGATGATCATGGCAGCTATCGCCCAGAGCACGCAGTCGGGAATGCTGCTGGCCTGCGCGATCGCCTTTTCCAATGGAACGGCAAAACCGACGAGATTGCCTCCGAATGCGATCGCCGCCGAGAGATTGCCACCGCGAATCAGGGCAATCTCGTCATGTGCGGTCATGCGCAGATAGATCGCCGCGAATGCCGCGATCAGCGCGCAGCCGACGACGAAATAAAGCAGAAAGGCGGGCAGGCCCGCCATTGAGATCGCCATGCTGCCTGCCCCCAAGCTGCCCTGATGCCTGTCGGGGATCACTATACGTCACATGCGATCGGGCGCCAGAGCGCCCCTGCATTCAAAGACCGCTTGAAAATTCTCGGAGCCTCATCCTGAGGAGCCATTTCGACGGAAATGGCGTCTCGAAGGACGATCCAGATGGTTCGGGAGCCTCCTGAACCATCCTTCGAGACGCCGTTTCGCGGCTTCTCGGGATGAGAACCGAATTCTTCGAACAGTTCTCAGACCAGCCGGCTCTGAACCACCGCGGCCTCGACGAAGCTCGCAAAGAGCGGGTGCGGCTCGAAGGGGCGCGACTTCAGCTCGGGGTGATATTGCACGCCGATGAACCAGGGGTGGTCTGGATACTCGACCGTTTCCGGCAGCAGCCCGTCCGGCGAGAGCCCGCAGAAGCTCATCCCCTGCGCTTCCAGCCGCTCGCGATAGCCCATATTGACTTCGTAACGGTGGCGATGGCGCTCGGAGATCTCCGTCGTGCCGTAGATCTTGGCGATCTTCGAGCCGGGAGCCAGCGTCGAGGCGTAAGCGCCAAGCCGCATCGTGCCGCCGAGATTGCCGTCCGCGGCGCGCTGTTCCAGCTCGTTGCCACGCATCCATTCGGTCATCAGGCCGACGACGGGCTCGTCGGTCGGGCCGAATTCGGTCGAGTTGGCGTCGGCGATGCCGGCGAGCGAGCGCGCCGCCTCGATCACGGCCATCTGCATGCCGAAGCAGATGCCGAAATACGGCACCTTGCGCTGCCTGGCGAAGGTCGCCGCCTTGATCTTGCCCTCGGCACCGCGATGGCCGAAGCCGCCGGGCACGAGGATGCCGTGGACATGTTCCAGGAACGGCGTCGGGTCTTCCTTCTCGAAGACCTCGGACTCGATCCAGTCGAGGTTGACCTTCACGCGATTGGCGATGCCGCCATGCATCAGCGCCTCGATGAGGGACTTATAGGCGTCCTTCATGCCGGTATATTTCCCGACGATGGCGATGGTGACTTCGCCCTCGGGATTTTTGACGCGCTCGGAAATGCGCCGCCAGTTCGAGACATCCGGCTCGGCGCTGGCATCCATGCCAAAGGCGGCCAGGACTTCGTTGTCGAGGCCCTCGGCGTGATAGGACAGCGGCACGTCATAGATCGACGCGACGTCGCGGGCCTCGATCACCGCGCTCTCGCGGACATTGCAGAACAGCGCCAGCTTGCGGCGCTCCTCGCGGGGAATCTCGCGATCGGTGCGGCAGAGCAGGATGTCGGGCTGGATGCCGATGGAGCGCAGCTCGGCCACCGAATGCTGTGTCGGCTTGGTCTTGAGCTCGCCGGCGGTGGGGATATAGGGCAGCAGCGTCAGATGCACGAAGATGCACTGGCCGCGCGGCAATTGCTGGCCGGTCTGGCGGATCGCTTCGAGGAAGGGCAGGCTTTCGATGTCGCCGACCGTGCCGCCGACTTCCATCAGGACGAAATCATAGCCCTCATTGCCTGTGAGGATGAATTCCTTGATGGCATTGGTGACATGGGGAACGACCTGGATCGTCGCGCCGAGATAGTCGCCGCGACGCTCCTTGGTCAGGATGTCCATGTAGATGCGGCCGGTGGTGATGTTGTCACCCCGGTTGCAGGGCCTGCCGGTGAAGCGCTCGTAATGGCCGAGATCGAGATCCGTCTCGGCGCCATCGTCGGTGACGAAGACCTCGCCATGCTGATACGGGCTCATCGTGCCCGGATCGACATTGAGATAGGGGTCGAGCTTGCGCAGGCGGACCGTGTGGCCACGCGCCTGCAGGAGGGCTGCGAGAGCCGCCGACGCCAGGCCTTTGCCGAGCGAGGACACCACGCCGCCGGTGATGAAAACATACCGCGTCATGGGACGCCACCTTTAACGCTAGGGTTTCGATTCGCTAAGCGCATCCACGCAGGTGTGCCCCGCTGTCAGCGCTTGTCCACATAGAAAGAGCGCCGGTTGCCCGGCGACCTCCCTAAAAGAGAAGGGCCGGTTGCCCGGCGCACCTCTCAAAAAAGAACGGCCGGTTTCCCGGCAACCTTCCTAAAAGAGAAGGGCCGGTTTCCCGGCCCCTGCCCTTTTCGTCACTGTTGCGGCGCTGCCGGCGGTGTCGGCGGCTGCGCGCCCCCCGCTGGCGCCTGCATCTGGCGAAGCTGGTCGAGTACGCCGCCCGCGTTGGGAGCGCTCGGCCCGCCCGGATTGGCAGGAGCGCTCGTGCCCGGCGCGCCATCGATGATCGAGCGCTGCACGCGGCCGCGATTCGCCATGACGGCGAGCACGATCGAAGTCAGGAAAAAGGCGCCCGCCAGGATCGCGGTGGCGCGGGTCAGGGCATTGGCCTGGCCTCGACCGGTCATGAAGCCGCCGGCCCCGCCGCCGCCCGAGCCCATGCCGAGGCCGCCGCCTTCGGAGCGCTGCAGTAAGACCACGCCGACGAGCGCGACCACGATGATCAGATGGATGACGATGAGGACGTTTTGCATAGTCTCACGAAATGGGTACGGCGCGGGCCTCCGCCAAGGGCTGCCCGCTCCTCTTGCTCGCTCTCGGCGAACTCGGCGCGGCACATAACACGCGCTTGCCGGACACACCACCCGGCAATTGCATCATCGTCACGGCGCGAGGTCAGACGCAAGCGCGCGCGATCGCCAGAAACTCGTCGGGCTTGAGGCTGGCGCCGCCGACAAGCGCGCCGTCGACATGGGCGACATTCATCAGCTCGGCCGCATTGGAGGGCTTGACCGAGCCGCCATAGAGCAGGCGCACGCCCGCGGCGGCCGCCTTGCCCAGCAACCGGCCCAGCTCGGCGCGGATCGCCTCATGCATTTCCGCCACATCCGCTGCCGTCGGCGTCAGCCCTGTGCCGATCGCCCAGACAGGCTCATACGCGACGACCAGCGTGGCGGCCGTAGAGCCTTCGGGAACCGATCCACGAAGCTGCTTCTTGACGATAGCCAGTGCCTTGCCGGCCTCGCGCTCGTCCTTCGTCTCGCCGACGCAGACAATCGGCACGAGCAAAGCCTTCTGTGCGGCCTCGGCCTTCGCCTTGACCGTGGCATTGCTCTCGCCATGCAGCGTGCGCCGCTCCGAATGCCCGACGATCGCGAAAGCCGCGCCGGAATCGGCGAGCATCGCGGCGGCAACCTCGCCGGTGAAAGCGCCGCTGACTTGCACGCTGCAATCCTGGCCGCCGGTCGCGATGCGCGAACCGATCAGCGCTGCAGTCGCGGGATAGAGCAGCGTCGAGGGTGGACAGATCGCGAGATCGACCGCGGCCTTCAGCCCGGCATCATAGCCCTTGGCAACCTCGACCGCGATGGCGAGGTCGGCTTTCAGCCCGTTCATCTTCCAGTTGCCGGCCACGAGGGGCCTGATGCTGCGCGTCACGTCGCACCTCCAAAAAGTGATGCGTCGGCTCTAGAGCATGATACCGCAAAGTGGAAACCGGTTTTTCCGTCGGAAGCGATCGGCACGGAAAGGCCGATCTCGCGATCGTCACCAGCCAGTTGGAGACGATTTCACAGCGGTGATTGCGGCTTGCGCCGTCGGTTCCTATAAGCAGCGCCGACAAAAAGCGTGGACGGGGAGATCCGTCGCGCATCAGGATCAGGGAAAGACAGCTTCAATGATGATGCAGGGCATCCGCAAAGCGGGGCAGAGCTTCATAGGCAAGCTCATCATCACCGTTATGTTCGGCTTCCTGATCCTCTCCTTTGCGATCTGGGGCATCGGCGATATTTTCCAGGGCTATGGCCGCAATTCCGTTGCCCGGGTCGGCAAGACCGAGATCGGGCTGGAGCAGATGCGCACCGCCTATCAAAACGAGATCCAGAATCTGACGCGCCAGCAGCGCCGCCAGATCACGCCCGACATGGCGCGTGCGCTGGGCCTCGACCGGCAGGTGCTCTCGCGGCTCGTGACCGAGGCGACGCTCGACCAGACGGCCCGCAACATGCGTCTGGCGGTCTCGGACGAGACCATCCGCAATCTGATTTTCGACGACCCGGTCTTCCGTGACGCGTCCGGCAATTTTTCCGCGGCCCGCTTCAACGAATTGCTGCGCTCGAACGGCTTCACCGAGCAGGTCTATGTGCGCGAGCAGCGCGCCACCATTCTGCGCCAGCAGATCGCCGAAATGGTCGTCGGCGCCGTCGCAGCGCCCGGCGCCCTACAGGAACTCGGTCATCGCCTGCGCAACGAGAAGCGTGCGATCACTTTCGCTCATGTTCCCGCCAGCGCCGTCGGCGAGATCGCGGCGCCCACCGAAGCGCAGCTCAAGACGTTCTTCGACGAGCGCAAGACCGCGTTCCGCGCGCCCGAATACCGCACGGCCAACGTGCTCGCGATCTCGGCGGAAACCCTCGCCGATCCCGGCAAGATCGGCGATGCCGATGCCAAGGCGCGCTATGAGGAGATCAAGGCGCAGCGTTTTACAACGCCCGAGCAGCGCACCATCCAGCAGATCACCTTCCCCAATGCCGAGGAGGCGCAGGCCGCCAAGGCCAGGATCGATGCCGGCGAAACCTTCGACGCAATCGCGACCGCGCGCAATGTCGCGGCCGCCGACCTGACGCTCGGCACCTTCACGCGCAGCCAGGTATTCGACCCCATCGTGCGCGAAGCCGCCTTCGCGCTGGCGCAGGGAGCCGTCAGCGCGCCTGTGACGAGCGCGTTCGGGCCCGTTCTGCTCCGTGTCACGACGATCACGCCGGAACACGTGCGGCCGTTCGAAGAGGTCGCGGCCGAGGTCCGGACGGAACTCGCGACCAGCCGGGCATCGAGCCAGATCACCGAACTGCACGACAAGATCGAGGATCAGCGCGCGTCGGCCAAGCCGTTGGCGGAGATCGCAAGGGAGTTCAACCTGCCGCTGCGCACGCTAGGCCCTGTCGATGCCGCCCTGCGCAACGCCAATGGCTCGCAGGAGCCGGCCCTGCCCGGCGCCGAGGCGACCGTTCAGGCGATTTTCCGCTCCGATATCGGCGTCGACAACGAGGCCATCCGCGTAGCTCGCGACAATGGCTATGTCTGGTTCGATGTCACCAAGATCGACCCGGCCCGCGAGCGGACCTTTGACGAGGTCAAGACGCAGGTCGAGGCGCAATGGCGTGCCGACGAAGTCGCGTCGCGGCTGTCGGCGAAGACCCGCGAACTGGTCGAGCGGCTCGACAAGGGCGAAGCGTTCGACGCTGTCGCGGCCTCGGCCGGGCTGACCATCGAGCAGGCGGCCGATCTTGGCCGCCAGGATCAGCGCCCCGAACTCCCGAGCAATGTGGTGAGCCTGATTTTCGGCACCGTTGTCGGCCAGAGCAACTCCGCGGGCAACTCCGCCGCCGGCGCCGATGGCGGGCGCATCCTGTTCAAGGTCGATTCGGCGACTGTGCCGAGCTACGCCCGCACCACGCAGGAGGCCGAGAATTTCGCCCGCCTGCTCGGTTCGAGCGTCAGCGAGGACATCCTGACCCAATATGTCGGCAAGCGTCAGTCCGAGCTCGGCGTCAGCATCAACGAGACGGCCTTCCGCAATGCCACCGGAGGCGCGCAGAATTGACGGCTCAGCCCTTTCAGGAGTTCGAGCAGTTCGCGCAAGGCTATGAGGCCCGCACGCCGCAACTGCTGCGCCAGGTCCTGGTTGGCGATTGCGAAACGCCGGTCGCGGCCTTCCTGAAACTGCGCCATGCCACGACGGGGCCGGCCTTCCTGCTGGAATCCGTCGAGGGCGGTGCGGTACGCGGGCGCTATTCGATGATCGGCCTTGAGCCCGACCTGATCTGGCGCTGCCATCATGGCGAAGCCTCGCTCTGCCGCCCCGCTTTGGGCGACAGCTTCCTGGCCGATCCGCGCCCGGCTTTCGAGAGCCTGCGGGCGCTTCTGGACGAAAGCGCCATTCCCGATGGCGCGCAACCGACGGGCGAGATCCTGCCGCCTATGGCGGCCGGCGTCTTCGGCTATCTCGGCTACGACATGGTGCGCCTGATGGAGCGCCTGCCGGAGCCGAAGGAGACGGGCACCGGCGTGCCCGACGCCATTCTCACCCGGCCGACGCTGATGGTCGTGTTCGATTCGATCCGCGACGAGATCCATGTGGTGACGCCCGTGCGCCACCAGCCGGGCATAGCGGCACGCGCGGCCTATGAGAGCGCCCAGGAGCGGCTGGAGGCGGTCGTGCGGGCCCTGGAGGGCTCCCTGCCCCTGGAAGCCGCCATCGACGTCGCCAACCTGCCCGAGCCGGCTATCGTCTCGAATACGAGCGAGGCCGAATTCCACGACATGGTCGCGACGGCGCAGGACTACATCCGCGCCGGGGACATCTTCCAGGTCGTGCTCTCGCAGCGTTTCGAGGCGCCCTTCGCCTTGTCACCCTTCGCGCTCTACCGGGCGTTGAGGCGGGTCAATCCGGCGCCCTTCCTCTGCTATCTCGATTTCACCGACTACCAGATCGTCTGCTCCAGCCCGGAAATCCTGGTGCGCCTGCGTGACGACACCGTCACCATCCGCCCGATCGCCGGCACGCGCCGGCGCGGGGCGACGGTGGGCGAAGACAACGCGCTTGCTGAGGAGCTGCTGGCCGATCCCAAGGAGCGCGCCGAGCACCTGATGCTGCTCGATCTCGGCCGCAACGATGTCGGCCGCGTGGCCAAGATCGGCACGGTGAAGGTGACGGATTCCTTCTTCGTCGAGCGCTACAGCCAGGTCATGCACATCGTCTCGAATGTCGAAGGCGAGATCGATCCGCAGAATGATGCACTGGCGGCGCTATCGGCCGGTTTCCCCGCCGGCACGGTCTCGGGCGCGCCGAAAGTCCGGGCGATGGAGATCATCGACGAGCTGGAGCGCGATGCGCGGGGCGCCTATGGCGGCTGCATCGGGTATTTCGGCGCCAGTGGCGAGATGGACACCTGCATCGTCCTGCGCACCGCTATCGTCAAGGACGGGCGCATGCATGTCCAGGCCGGCGCCGGCATCGTCTACGATTCGAACCCAGCCTCCGAGCAGACCGAATGCGTCAACAAGGCCAAGGCCCTGTTCAGGGCAGCCGAAGAAGCGATCCGTTTCGCGGCGCGGGCTGGCCGAGGCCAGTAACCTCTCCTGAAGATCGGCTCCCGCCCCTTCGCGGACGGGAGCGCATCTCCGGATCAGCGGCGCCTCAATGCCCCTTGCCGGTCGGCACGGTCATCTTGTCGACCCAGGCGATGCCGATGGCCGAAAAGATGAAGACGACATGGATCACCGTCTGCAGGATGATTCCCGTCTCGGTATAGTCCGTCGTGCGGCCGGCACTGCCGATATTGCCGGCCTCGATGAAGGTCCGCAGCAGGTGGATCGACGAGATGCCGATGATCGCCATGGCGAGCTTGATCTTGAGAACGCTGGCATTGACGTGGCTCAGCCATTCCGGCTGGTCGGGATGATCCTGCAGGCCAAGCCGCGAGACGAAGGTCTCGTAGCCGCCGATGATGACCATGATCAGCAGGTTCGAGATCATCACCACATCGATCAGGCCCAGCACCACAAGCATGATCTGCTGCTCGCCGAAGGACGTGGCATGGGTGACGAGATGCCAGAGCTCCTTGAGGAACAGGAAGACATAGACGCACTGAGCCACGATCAGGCCGAGATAAAGCGGCAGCTGCAGCCAGCGTGAACTGAAGATCAGAAAGGGCAACGGCCGCATGGCCTGAGCGATGGCAGGTATCCGGGGAGTTTCGCCAGGGTGCGACATGGGCTGTTCGGGGTCCTTCGAATGAATGATGCGACGAAAAATTGCGAGCAGGCTAAATGGGGTGCAAGTGCGAAACGCGCAAGCACGGGCATGAGTCTACGGATAGATTGGGCTCCGGCGCGATTGAGGGCCGAAATTTCGCCGATATCGTACGTCACGCTTCCCTGATACGTCCGGACTGCGTAGGTTATGTCACAATAGAGGAACATCCGGCGTTCCTCTCACCTCGGAGAGGAGGAGATTTCTCATGATCAAGACCCTGACCATCGCGGCGGCTCTCGCAGCGGGCACCCTGATCGCCGCGCCGGCTTCGGCCGCGCCGATTGCGGCAACGGCCGGATCTGCCGTTGCGCTCGCTCAGGGCGGGACTGATCTCGTCGAGACCGTGCAGTATCGCCGCTATGGCTACGGCTATGGCCCGCGTTACGGCTATCGCGGCGGTTATTATCGTGGCGGCCGCGGCGCGGCCGTCGGCGCCGGCATCGCGGCAGGCGCGCTTGGCGCGCTTGCCGTTGGCGCTCTCGCAGCGCAGCCGCGCTACTACGATCCGGTCCCGGTCTATCCGGCCCCCGCCCCGGTCTATGCCTCGCCTGACGCAGATGCGATCGCCTATTGCTCGCGCCGCTTCCGCAGCTACGACCCGGAAACCGGCACCTATATCGGTAATGGCGGCGTGGTCCGCGCCTGCCCCTGAGACCGGGCACTGTCCTCGCGACCGACAGCCTCCCCGCAGCGATGCGGGGAGGTTTTTTGTAACTGCAGACCCGCTCCTGCCAGCCTGCTCCTGCCAACCTTTGGCTTGAACGGGGTTGCCATGGCAGCGATCCTGCCGCTTATCTCAGCTTCGTCTGAATCGGAGCCGCCCGTGCGCATCGCCACCTGGAACGTCAACTCCGTCCGCCAGCGGCTCGGCCACCTCCTGGATTTCCTGAAGGAGGCTGAGCCCGATGCGCTCTGCCTGCAGGAGATCAAATGCGTCGATGCGGACTTTCCCCGCAGCGAGATCGAGGAGGCCGGCTGGCATGTGGAGACCCACGGCCAGAAGACCTTCAACGGCGTCGCCATCATCAGCCGCGTCAAGCTCGAGGATGTCAGGCGCGGGCTGCCGGGTGATGAGGCCGATGAGCAGGCACGTTACCTCGAAGGCATCCTGCCGCTCGGCAATGGCGTGGTGCGGCTGGCCACGATCTATCTGCCCAACGGCAACCCGCCGAATACCGAGAAATATCCCTACAAGCTCGGCTGGATGCGACGGCTGACCGCCCATGCGCGCATGTTGCTCGCACAGGAGGAGCCGCTGGTGCTGGCGGGCGATTACAACGTCATCCCCGAGGCGCGCGATGCCCGCGACCCCGCCGCCTGGGTCCATGATGCGCTGTTCCTGCCCCAGACGCGCACGGCGTTTCGCGGCCTGCTCAATCTCGGCCTGACCGAAGCCCTGCGCTCGACGACCGATGATGGCGGTCTCTACACCTTCTGGGACTATCAGGCCGGCGCCTGGCAGCGAAACAACGGCATCCGCATCGACCATCTCCTGCTCTCGCCGCAGGCGGCCGACAGGCTGGACGGCGTGTCGATCGTCAAGCACGTCCGCGGCTGGGACAAGCCATCTGATCATGTGCCGGTGATGGTGGAGTTGCGCGCCGCCTGAGGCAGCGGGGCCTTCGCCATCTGCGCGTCCCTAGTCGGCAGAGCCCCGTTTCAACCCGCCTTTGATGAAGACGCGAAACGGCGTCGTGCCCGTCGCGCTGCCATCAGCCGAACGCCATTTGCCGTGGGTGCAGAGCACCCCGCCCTGCACCTCGACCGCCTCGAACGTGATGCTGTTGTGATAGGTCGTGCCATTGGGCTCGACCGCACGGAACTTTGTCGTGCATGTGCCGTCGGTCACGACCGGATCGTAGTCGTGAATCATGATTCCGTTGCCACCAGTGCTGGGAAACGGATCGGCGAGTGGCGCCCAGGTTTCATAATTCTCCTGAGCACCGACCGTTGAAACGGCGAGCCCGGCCAGCAGAGCGCTGAGCAGTCGGACAAGATTGGCATTGCGCATCGCGGACAGTCCCTGTGGATCTGCTCGGGACTACGCGTGGCATGATAAGGTGGATGCAGTGGCGCTCAGCGCTCGGGGCTGCGGCTTCCGGCAACCTGCTGGCGTTCGACCAGAGCGAGCGCGGCCGTGCGGTCGGGGGCGGAGGCAGCGGCAAAAGCTGCATCATGCCGCTCGATGATCCAGCTTTCCCGGCCCGGATCGGCGCCTTCGCGCGCCAGCGACAGCCACATCAGGCCAAGCACCGGCTGGCGCGGCACGCCTTCGCCACCACGCAGCAGCATGTCGCCGAAGACGGCCCTTGCGGGCGCATGGCCCTTCTCGGCGGCCAGCTTCATCCAACGAGCGGCCTGACGCGCATCGCGGCGCGTGCCCTGCCCCTTCATGTAGAGACGGCCCAGATTGTACTGGCCTTCCGGGTCGCCGAAATAGGAGGCTGCATAGTGGAACATGTCGAAGGCACGATCGGCATTGGGCTGAACATAGCTGCCCTTGATGCCGTCGATGAAATAGCCGCCGAGCGCCACGAAGGCACTGCCGACGATACGGCCATCGGCCGTGCCGGGAATGGCGTCGGCGTTCTCGTCCGCGATCTTCGAGAAGTATTCGAACGCCTTGAGATCGTTGGTGGAGACACCCTCGCCACCGGCATACATCCGCCCCAGCTTGAACTGTGCGGTCAGATGTCCCTGCGAGGCGGCATATTCCAGCGCTCGCACCGCCCCGACCTGATCGCCGGCTGAGGAATCGCGCATCCAGGCGCGGATCGCGTCGCGCGCGCTGCTGAAGGGAACCAGCGGCAGCGCCGTATGGGCGGCTGGGCCGCTTGGCGAAGGAGCAATCGTCGCGCCCCCGGGCGCGCGTGCTGGCGCATCCTCGGGCTCGGGCAGAGCAATGCCGGGAATCGGGCGCGGCGGGATCGGCGGCGCGCGTCCGTTCACGACATCCTGAGCCCAAACAGCCTGTTGGCCGCCCAGGATCAGGAAGAGTGCTGCAATGATTGCGTCAGATATCCGCATAACAATGGGTCTCGGCCGCGCCTCCGGGGTGGGTGACGGCCCCTCCTTTGGCGGAACCGACCGTCTGCGCGTATTTCCACAGCGCACCGGAGTTGTAGTCGGTCTTGCGCGGCGTCCAGGCCTTACGACGCTCCTCAAGTTCGGCATCAGAAAGGCGACAAGCGAGCTTTCCTGTGATGGCGTCGAGCTCGATGATATCGCCGTCGCGGATGAGCGCGATCGGGCCGCCGACAGCCGCTTCCGGCCCGACATGGCCGACGCAGAAACCGCGCGTCGCGCCCGAGAAACGCCCGTCCGTGATCAGGGCGACCTTGTCGCCCATGCCCTGGCCATAGAGGGCTGCGGTGGTCGAGAGCATCTCGCGCATGCCAGGCCCGCCCTTGGGGCCCTCATAGCGGATGACGATGACGTCGCCGACATTGTAGTCGCGATTGCTGACCGCCTTGAAAGCGTCCTCCTCGCGGTCGAAGCAGCGGGCCGGACCGGAGAAGACGAGCTGCTCGGCGGTCATGCCGGCGATCTTCACGATCGCCCCTTCAGGCGCCAGATTGCCTTCGAGACCAACGACACCGCCATTGGGCGACAGGGGCTTGTCGGCGGCGCGCACGACGTCCTGCTTGTCGTTCCATTTCACCGAGGCGAGGTTCTCGGCGATGGTGC
Organism: Allobosea lathyri; assembly: GCF_900108245.1. Classification (GTDB taxonomy): domain Bacteria; phylum Pseudomonadota; class Alphaproteobacteria; order Rhizobiales; family Beijerinckiaceae; genus Allobosea; species Allobosea lathyri. The sequence goes on along the minus strand of NZ_FNUY01000002.1, from coordinate 141,060 downwards.
GGCCGGTCACGGTCATGCAGTCGCCATGCAGGTAGCCATGGTCGAGCAGTGTCTTCATCAGCAGCGGGATGCCGCCGACCTCGAACATGTCCTTGGCGACGTATTTCCCGCCCGGCTTGAGGTCCGCGATGTAGGGCGTCTTCTTGAAGATCTCGGCGACGGCGAAGAGATCGAAATCGATGCCGCATTCATGCGCGATCGCAGGCAGGTGCAGCGCGCCATTGGTCGAGCCGCCGGAGGCCGCAACGACGGTCGCGGCATTCTCCAGCGCCTTGAGGGTGACGATGTCGCGCGGGCGGATGTTCCGGGCGATCAGCTCCATCACCATCTCGCCGGCGGTGTAGCAGAAGGTGTCGCGCATATCGTAGGGCGCCGGCGCGCCGCAGGAATAGGGCAGCGCCAGACCGATCGCTTCGGCGACGGTGGCCATGGTATTGGCGGTGAACTGCGCTCCGCACGAGCCCGAGGACGGGCATGCGACCTCTTCAAGCTCCTGCAGATCCTCGTCCGACATCGCGCCGACCGAGTGCTTGCCGACAGCCTCGAAGACGTCCTGCACGGTGACGGGGTTGCCCTTGAAATTGCCGGGCAGGATCGAACCGCCATAGATGAAGATCGAGGGCACGTTCAGGCGCACCATCGCCATCATCATGCCCGGCAGCGACTTGTCGCAGCCGGCGAGACCGACGAGCGCGTCATAGCAATGGCCGCGCATGGTGAGTTCGACAGAGTCGGCGATGCACTCGCGCGAGGCGAGCGACGACTTCATGCCCTGATGGCCCATGGCGATGCCGTCAGTCACGGAAATGGTGCAGAATTCGCGCGGCGTGCCGCTGGCCGATGCCACGCCCTTCTTGACGGCCTGAGCCTGGCGCATCAGCGAGATATTGCAGGGCGCAGCCTCGTTCCAGCACGAGGCGACGCCGACGAAGGGCTGCGCGATCTGCTTCGCGGTCATGCCCATGGCATAGTAGTAGGAACGATGCGGCGCGCGTGCCGGGCCTACGCTGACGTGCCGGCTGGGAAGCTTCGACTTATCGAACACACGCGTATCCATCGTCTTTTTTCCTGTTCCACCCTGCGCCTGGCGAGCGCGCGGCAGGTGTGCCACGCAGGCCGAGCCGGGTGCAACATCTGCACCCCACCGCCTCGCGGAGAAGATTTACCCTTCTCCTCGCACGGCAGACTTTAATTCTTCTATATGTCAGAGACTTATCGCCTCTCTCTGCTGGGCGCGCTTTGTGGCGGCATCGCGGCGGTTCGCCAGGTGACGGGCTCCAGTAGCGCGATGCCGGAGGGATGTTGCGGCGATGTCACAATTGGACAGGCCGGGAGCAGCGAGCGACCGCTGCTAGAGCACCATCGGCAGCACGAAGAAGCCGCCGACCACGACGACGACCAGCGCCAGGGCCGTCATCGGCAGATGCTTCTCGATGAAGATGCGGATGTCGTCGCCATAATAGCGCAGGGCGACCGCGATCATCATGAAGAAGGTGACGCGCGAGACGACCATGCCGATCGTGAACTTCCAGATGTCGAAATGCAGGAAGCCGGACATGATCGTGACGATCTTGAAGGGGATCGGCGTCAATCCCTTGGTGACCAGCACCCAGAACCAGTAATCCTGCGAGGTCGCGATCAGATGCGCGGCCTTTTCCTGCAAGCCGTAGATGCCGATGAGCCAGGCGCCGACCGACTCATAGAGCAGCGCGCCGATCGCATAACCGAGATAGCCGCCCGAAACCGCGCCGAGCGAGCATACGCCGGCATAGAACCAGGCGCGATCCGGCCTCGCCAGGCACATCGGCAGAAGCAGCGGAAGCGGCGGAAGCGGGCTGACCGAACTTTCGACGAAGGTCAGCGCGAAGAGCAGCCAGGGGGCTCCGGGGTGAGATGCGTAGGACACGCACCAGTCATAAGCTCGCTTGAGCATCGTATCTGAACAACCGGTCCTGTCTGGCCGCAATGAGGACGCATGGCGGAGCTGCGTTCCGCGCATTTAAGCGGGTCTGCTGGAGAATGCCAACGCTCTCTTACGCTAGGGTCAATTTGAAGACGGAGTCGTGACAAGACGCGGGCAAGGACCGTCGCCCGAACGGGTCGATCGCAGAGCGCCTGTGCTCCGCGATCGACCCGGCCAAGGCGTTCAGGACAGGCGTGTAAGCGCCTCCGCGATCTTGATCTTGCGCGCCTCGGCGGCGGATCGGCGATCGCGGTTTTCCTCGACGATCTCCTCGGGCGCACGCGCCATGAAATCGGGATTGCCGAGCTTCTTGTCGACCACGGCGATATCCTGGTCGAGCTTGGCCATCTCCTTGGTCAGGCGGGTCCGCTCGACATCGAGATCGATGATGCCGGCCAGCGGCAGGGCCGCGACCTCGCCGCGCACGATGATCTGGGCCGACTGGGCCGGGGACGCATCCGCGAAGGCGATCTCCGAAACCCGCGCCAGCCGCTCGATCATCGGACGCCAGCTTTCGATGGTCGCCCGCGTCGCCGCCGAGGCATTGACCAGCACCAGCGGCGCCTGCGTGCCCGCGGGAACATTGACCTCGGAGCGAACCGAGCGAATGTCGGAGATCAGGTCGACGACGAAGCCGATCTCGGCCTCGGCCGCCTCATCCTTCAACATCTCCAGATCGGGCCAGCGCGTCAGGCAGACCAGAGCGTCATCACCGGCCGCGAGCTTGCGGGGAGCGCCCTCGCCTGCCTTCTGCGCCCAGAGCTCCTCCGTCAGGAACGGCATGAACGGGTGCAGGAGCTGGCAGATCAGGTCGATGACATGCGCGACGGTCGCCTGCGTCTCGGCCTTCTCGGCTGCATCGACACCCTCGCCCTGCAGCACCGGCTTGGCCAGTTCGAGATACCAGTCGCAGAACTGGTTCCAGACGAAGCGATAGGCCGCGCCCGCCGCCTCGTTGAACCTGAAGCTTGGAATGCCGGCCGCGATATCCTCGGCCGCGCGCGCGGCCTCGCTCAGGATCCAGCGATTGAGCGGCTGCTTCACCGCAGCCGGATCGAAGCCCTCAGTGCGGGCACAGCCGTTCAGCTCGGCAAAGCGCGCCGCATTCCAGATCTTGGTCGCGAAATTGCGGTAGCCCTCGACGCGCGCGGTCGAGAGCTTGATGTCGCGTCCCTGCGCCGCCATGGCCGCCAGCGTGAAGCGCAGCGCATCGGCCCCATACTGATCGACGATCGTCAGCGGGTCGATGACGTTGCCCTTCGACTTCGACATCTTCGCGCCCTTCTCGTCGCGAACGATGGCGTGGATGTAGACGTCCTTGAACGGCACCTCGTCCATGAAGTTGAGGCCCATCATCATCATCCGGGCGACCCAGAAGAAGATGATGTCGAAGGCTGTGACCAGCGTAGCAGTCGGGTAGTAGCGCTTCAGTTCGGCGGTATCGTCGGGCCAGCCCAGCGTCGAGAACGGCCATAGCGCCGAGGAGAACCAGGTATCGAGCACGTCCTCGTCGCGCGTAAGCTGGACCGGGCCGCCATAATGGCCCATCGCCAATGCCTGTGCCGCCGTCTCGGATTCCGCGACGAAAACCTCGCCGTCCGGGCCGTACCAGGCCGGAATCTGGTGGCCCCACCAGAGCTGGCGCGAGACGCACCAGGGCTCGATATTCTCCAGCCAGTCGTAATAGACCTTGGTCCAGCTTTCCGGCGTGAACTTGGTCCGGCCGTCGCGAACCGCCTTCAGCGAGCGCTGCGCCAGCGGCTTGACGTCGACATACCATTGGTCGGTCAGCCACGGCTCGATCACGACATCGGAGCGATCGCCATGCGGCACCGTATGGCCGTGCGGCTCGATCTTGGCCAGATATCCGCGCGCTTCCATCATGGCGACGACGCGTTTACGCGCCGCAAAACGGTCGAGCCCGTGCAGCGCCAGCGTCTCGCTTTCCGGCGAGGCCCCGGCGAGGAAATCGGCATTGTCGGCCAGAAGCATCCTGGCCTCGCCATCGAGGATGTTGACGACGTCGAGCTTGTGGCGCTTGCCGACCTCGAAATCGTTGAAGTCGTGGGCGGGCGTGATCTTGACCGCGCCGGTACCCTTCTCGGGATCGGCATAATCGTCGCCGAAGATCGGGATGATGCGCCCGACCAACGGCAGCACCACGTTCTTGCCGATGAGATGGCCGAGCGTCTCGTTCTCCGGATGAACCGCGACGCCGGTGTCGCCCAGCATCGTTTCCGGCCGCGTCGTGGCGACGGTGATGAAGGTCGAAGCGTCGTCGGCGTCATAGGTCACGCCTTCGAGCGGGTAGTTGAAATAATACAGGTGACCGCTCGGATCCTTGCTCAGGACCTTGTCGAGCTTGGCGGCGTCGAAGCCGTCCTCGCCGCCGCGCTGCCATTTGAACGACCCGGACTTCTCGATCTGCAGGACCTCGAGGTCCGAGATCGCGGTCTGGAATTTCGGGTCCCAGTTCACCAGCCGCTTGGCGCGGTAGATCAGCCCCTGCTGATGCAGGCCGACGAAGACCTTGAGCACGGCCTTGCTCAGGCCCTCATCCATGGTGAAGCGCTCACGCGACCAGTCGCACGACGCGCCCAGCCGCTTGAGCTGGTTGACGATCGTGCCGCCGGACTCTTCCTTCCAGCGCCAGACCTCCTCGAGGAAAGCCTCGCGACCCATCGTGCGGCGATCGGTCTTGTTCTCGGCGGCGAGCTTGCGCTCGACGACCATCTGCGTCGCGATGCCCGCATGGTCGGTGCCCGGCTGCCAGAGCACATCCTTGCCGCGCATGCGCTCAAAGCGGCACAGCGCATCCTGCAGGGTGTTGTTGAGCGCATGGCCCATATGCAGCGAGCCGGTGACGTTGGGCGGCGGGATGACGATGCAATAGGGCTCTGCGCCCGGCGCAGCGCCGCGCCCGGCCTTGAAGGCCTGCGCCTCTTCCCACGCCTTGCTGACCCGCGCCTCGACGGCTGCGGGCTCGAATGTCTTGTCCATCATCGCTTCGCTCGAACGCAAGGCGGCCGGGGAACCTGCCCCGGCCGCAAAATCAAAGGCCAAAAGGTCTGGAGAGCCTTAAGAGCCCATGCACGGGCTCCGCGTCAACGTTTTCGATTGCAGGCTGCCAACGATCAGGCCGCGCTGGCCTCCAAAAACCAGAGCGCCTTGTCCAGGGCACGGGAATATCCGGTCAGGATATCGGCACTATCGGCGTCACCCGCCTCATCCGCCTGGTCGATGGCGCTGCGGACCGAATTCGCCGTGGCGGCATAGCGGTCGATCAGCGCTGCCAGATGATCCTTCACGGCGACGATGTCGGTCGGATAGGCGGGAAGCTTGGTGGTCGAGGCCACAGCCTGCGTCGTGCCGAGAGCGATCCCTCCAAGCTGCGCCACGCGTTCGGCGACAGTGTCGACATGGGTGTCGAGTTCGGCGCGAAAACCGTCGAGCATCTCGTGCACGGCGATGAAGTTCGGGCCGCGCAGATTCCAGTGCGCCTGTTTTGTCACCAGCGCGAGATCGATGCCGTCGGCAAGCCGTTCGTTGAGCAGGCCGATCACCTGCGTCCGGATGTTGGATTTCAGGTCGATCCTGGAGGAAGGCTTCGTCATGGCAGATTTCCCGTTTCCATCGCGTGGTTGAACTCCGGCATGAAGCCGTCTCACGGATACGCTGAAGCCGGCGATGCGATCCCATCGCTGGCGGCGAGAGTTGCCACGTCCGCGAGCCGGATTTCGGAACCCTCGCCTCTCCGGCCCGTTGATAGCGAGCACAGGGAGAACCTTCATGACACATCATACGGATCAGGCGCGCGCTTGGAAGCTCATTGAGGAGATCGGCATATGCATGCTGGTCACCCATGACGGCACCGGCGATGAGCTGCGCGCAAGGCCGATGAGCGCGCACGCCTCGCAAGAGGACGACACGATCTCTTTCCTCATCGACATCCGCGACCACAAGGACGACGAGGTCGAGATCAACGACAATGTCTGCCTGACCTTCGCCGACAACAGCGGATATCGCTACGTATCGGTGACCGGCACTGCCAATGTCGTCGACGACCGCCAGAAGATCGACGAGCTGTGGTCGACCTCCGCCAGGGCGTTCTGGAAGAGCAAGGACGATCCAAACATCCGCGTTCTCAGGGTTCGCCCTGCGCTCGCCGAGTTCTGGGACAATCCCGGCAAGATCGTCACGACCGTGAAAATGGCTGCGGCAGCGCTCAGTGGCTCGAAGCCCAATCTCGGCGACAACCGGAAAGTCGTTCTCTGAGCGTCGTGATTGATCTGCTCAGAGTTCTCTGCCCACGCAAGTACCTTGCTTCATGACAGGAAAGATCCCGATGAATTTTCTCGTTCACGCGCTCGGCGCCTGGGTCGCAACGGAAGCCGCATCCGGACGATATCCCCGTCCCGTCGCGATTGGCCTGGCGATGCTGGTGTCGCGACTCGGCGCCCCGACTGCCGCGCTGACTCTGGCCGGCTTTGTCTTGAAGCAGCTTAATGAGGCAGGAGCCTTCGACAGCCTGCGAGCAGCGCCCACCGCCAGGCGCCGCGCTATTCGAAACCGCCGCGCTTCGTAGGAAGCGCCTAGTGGCGCCCGCCGCGCGCGACACGTTCGATTTCGGCGCGTACGAGCCGTTCGACCATCGTCGGGAGATTGTCGTCGAGCCATGTCTTGAGCATGGGCTTCAACATGTCCTTGACGAGGTCCTCGAGCGTGCGGGCATTATTGCTCAGCACCGTATGCGCCAGCTGCCCAAAGGCGCTGGTGACGGCCGAACTCGTCTGGTCCGACAGCAACTGGGCCATGTCGAATGAGGGTGCGACGAAGGCCGGCTGATTGGGAGCAAATTCCGGGGGCGTGAAAGCCTGAACGGGCGCAGCCGCAGGCGCTTGTGCGGCTGCTGGCCCGGGAATATCCAGGAAATCGATGTCGCTATCGATGTGCTCAGGCTCTGGCGGAGGGGCCTCCGGCTGCAGCGCAGGAGCCGTGACGAGTGCCGCCTCGGCGCCCAGGTCCAGCACGTCCTCGTCGACATCCGGAGCCGCCGGTTCGACGACGGCAGCCGGCGCGGGTTCAGGCGCCGCATCCTCTGCGGGCTTGACCTCGTCATCCGCGATGATCCGGCGAATGGAGGCGAGAATCTCCTCCATCGACGGTTCGTTGGGCTTGGCTTGCGCGTTCATGGGAATCCGCACCACTCGACACCGGGCACGCCGATAGAATCAACGCTGCTCCGCAATCGAGTATTTCACGCAGCCAAGTCCAGGCAAGGCGGCAAACCTGCCGCCCACAGGAGAAATCCCGGCTGTTGCGCGAAAACCCCGGCGTTCAGCGACCGTCAGGCGTCTGGGTGCCCCAAAGCAATCCCTTGACCTGGTCGTAATGCCGGCGTGCATCATAGCTCTCGGTCTTGAGCTTCAGCGTTTCGGCCGAGAGTCGCCCAACTGCGGAAAGCACGGCATAGGACGCAACGACGCGGTCGCGCTGAGCCGTAACCAATGTGGAGCGGGCGAGAACGAGTTCCTGCTGCGCATTGAGGACGTCGAGCGTCGTGCGCTGGCCGACCTTGGCCTCTTCGCGCACGCCTGCCAGAGCGGTCGAGGCTGCCTGGACCTGCGCCTGGGCAGCAATGATCTGCGCTTTGGCTGCATCCAGTCCGCCCCATGCCGAAACGACCGCTGCACGAACGGTATCGCGCTGGGTATCGACCTCGATGCGACGCTGACCTGCCGTCTCCTTGGCCTGCCGGGTCCGCGAATAGACCTGGCCACCCTCGTAGATCGGGATCGTCAGCGAGCCGACGACGCTGGCCGAGAAGCGGTTGTCGCCGAATTGCTGGGTGTCGTAACGCTGCTGAACAATACCCCGGACCCCGAGGACGGGATACAGATCCGCCTCGGTGACCTTGACCTGAAGCTCCGCTGCGTCGACGCCGTGCAGCGACGCGATGATCGCCGGATGGCCGGTCAAAGCGGTGGTCAGCGCTGCAGGCAGTGATTTCGGCAGAAGATTCTCGATCGGCCGGCCGGGAGCGAGTTGCTTGGGCTCAGCACCGACATTCTGGCGATAGCGCGCAATGCTGGTCTTGAGATTTGATTCGGCCAGAATTGCCTGCGACTGCGCCGAGGACAAACGGGCTTCGGCCTGCGCAACGTCGGTGCGGGTCACTTCGCCGACTTGAAATCGATCCCGCGTCTGGCGCAGCTGCTCCTCAAGCACTTCGACGTTGTTGCGGTTGAGGCTCAGGATCGCGGTGTCGCGCAGCACGTTCATATAGGACGTCGCGGCATCGAGCAGGACGTTCTGCTCGGTGTTGCGCAGCGTGGCGCGGGCGCCGAGCACCTGGGATTCGGCCTGGCTGACCGAGCTGCGGGTCTTGCCGCTGTCGAAGATGTTCTGGTCGATCTGCACGCCGGCGCCACGAGGACCGAGCCGGGCTGTCGAGTTGCCGAGGCTGGGGAGGTTCGTATCGGTGATGCTGGCGCCGATATCCGCCGAGGCGGTGATCCTGGGGCGATATCCGGAAAGCGCCTGCGGCACGTTCTCGTTCGTCACCCGAACGGAGGCCCGCTGAGCATTGAGCGTGGGATTGCCGGAATAGGCCCGCGAAAGCGCGGACTCCATCGTCTGTGCACTGACGGCCGTGGTCCAACCACCTGCAAGCGCTACGGCCAGAATGGCGGCAAGACCGCCTCCAACCGACTTCGTATTATAGTTCCGTCGTATCACTGGACGCCTCATGTGCGGACTGTAGTCACGCCTAGGCATCGCCCCAGCCTCGGCATAAATCGAAATCTCTCATACCTCTATCCAGGCCGCACGCCAACGCGGAGATGGCTGGCGACCGGGTTTCCTCGTCGCAGTGCCGCAAAAATGCGACACTTTCGATTCAAAACACGAAAGCTGGCGGACGGCGGAACTCAGCCAAAACTGGCGCCGCAGCATCAAATACCGGCCTTCCCGAGACGGTCGACCCTGATTTCTGATAGAGTTTGACCCGTGCGGACCGTCCAAACCCATCGACTGCGATGAGCCGGCCGTTTTGACGCAAAAGCGAAAAAAGCTCCTCGGGAACGATCTCGCAGGCGCCGCTGACCAGAATCGCGTCGAAGGAATCGTTGGCCGGGCGCTTCGCAGTGGTCGTGACATCGGTCGCGGCGGCCGTCCGAAGCGCAGATTCGGCCAGTGCAAGAGCTGCCGCGTCTGGCTCCCACAATGTCGCCCGCAGGCCAATTCGCGCCATCAGCGCCGCGCCATAGCCGGTGCCTCCGCCGTATTCGAGAGCCTCCTCGCCGGGCTGCAGCTCGAGCGTCTGGATCATCCTCGCGATCACCATAGGCGCCATCAGCGCCCGCCCCGTGCCGGGCAGCGGGACCGCCTGATCCAGATAGGCCAGATGCGACAACGCCTCGGGCACAAACGCCTCGCGCGGCACCTCGTCGGCAGCCGCGAGCACAGCGCGGTTGGTAATGTCATAGGTCCGCAACTGGCAGTCGACCATCATGCGGCGCAGCCCGGTGAAGCTGTCCATGTCCCGAAATCTCCGTCTGCGACACCGGGGCCGCAAGCCGCGGGCCTGAACGAGCGGGACGCAACCGGCGCGCCCTGCCCTGAACCGGCACCGACCACTATCGGCCGCCCATGACAGCTTTCTGTTCGAGCCCGCCGCAAAAGGCAAGGCGGCAGGACCAGCCGGCCCGAGCGACGAGCCTGCGACCCACGGTCGCCGGTCTCTGGTGATGTTCAGGGAAATTGATGGTCAGGGAAATTCTGGAGGCCTCGCCCGGAATCGAACCGGGGTGCAAGGATTTGCAGTCCTCTGCGTAACCACTCCGCCACGAGGCCTTCCGAAGGATCAAGCCAGAGCAAAAATCCTTGAGGGGCGCTATAACCACATGCCGCGCCCGGCCGCAACCCGCCATCGACCACGAGTACGATTGTTCCGTGAATGAACGACGACATGTCGTAAAGGGCTTGCGCCCCCCGAGGCGCCTCGCTATACGGCGGCCATCGATCCCGGATAGCTCAGCGGTAGAGCAATCGACTGTTAATCGATTGGTCGCAGGTTCGAATCCTGCTCCGGGAGCCAGCAGTTTCAAGGGCTTGGACGTAAAGCGTCCAGGCCCTTTCTGTTTGGACCCAAACGGGATCATTCCGGCACGAGTGGGATCTAGCCGGGAAACACCGCGACGCATTGCTGCCACGACATCGTCACGGAATGATCAGGCTCCCTTCAGCTTCTGCCCGCATTGCCGGTGTGAACTACGTCGATCATCCGCGAACCTATGGAAGGAAAATCCATGCGCATGATCACGATCCTGGCGGCAGGTACCGCTCTCGCCATGGCTACGGCCGCGAACGCACAGTCTCCGTCCCCGCAACAGGCCCCCTCGCGACCACCGGCTGCGGCTCCGCAAGCGCCTTCAGCGGCTCCGACGATTCAGACGGTCAATGTCGTCGACATCGATGAGTTGCCTGCAGCGACGCAGTCGCAGGTGAACGAGATCGTCGCCAAGCGGGGCGAAGACGAACTCGGCAAGCTGCGCGATACGATCGAAGCCGCTCCGACGATTCGCTCCGCGCTCGAAGCAAAGGGGCTGACATCGCGAAATGTCATCATAGCCCAGATGAATCCCGACGGAGCCTTGACGCTCGTCACGAGAAAGACCGGCTGACCGGAATATCCGGGCTGCGCGGAGCGCGTCCGCCTCGATTTGTTCAATCGAAATCCGCCGCCGGTCGATCGTCGCTGGCGGCGGCGGCATAAGCGCTTTAGCCAGAACGCATGACGACGCCATCCCTTCACTGGTTCCGCGACGATCTCCGGCTTGCGGACAATCCGGGGCTTGCGGCGGCGGCAGCCAATGGCCCGACGCTTTGCCTGTACATTTTCGACGACAGCCCCGAGCGTCGCCAGCTTGGCGGCGCCGCGCGCTGGTGGTTGTCGCGCTCGCTTCAGGCGCTGGCGGCGGCAATCAAGGCAAAAGGCGGCGAGCTCGTCATCATCAGTGGCGACCCCGCCGACATCCTCCCCGAGATCGTCGCGGCAGCCGGGATCGCGCTGGTCACCTGGAATCGCCGCTATGACGGCGCTGCGATTCGGCTCGACAGCGGGCTCAAGGAGACGCTGACCGCTGCAGGCGTCACCGTCCGAAGTTTCAACAGCCACCTCCTGAACGAACCCTGGCAGGTCGCCACGAAAACCGGCGATCCGATGAAGGTCTTCACGCCCTATTGGCGTGCCGCCCGCGCCAAGGGCGAGCCGGCTGCGCCGATGCCTGCTCCGGAACGAATCGTGTCGCACCCGCTCTCGGCCGGCGTCGGTGCGCTGACCGTCGTCGATCTCGGCCTCGAACCAAGCAAGCCTGATTGGGCCAGCGGCATGCGGGCCGAATGGACGCCGGGCGAGGATGGCGCCGCTGCACGGTTGAGCGATTTCTTGTCTGACCAGCTATCCGGCTATGGCGAGGGTCGGAATCGGCCCGATTTTCTCTCGACCTCCCGCCTTTCGCCCCATCTGCGTTTCGGCGAGATCGGCCCGCGCCAGATCTGGTACGCCGCGCAATCTGCTTTGCACAGCGGCGAGGCGGCCGGCACGGCGTCCGATGCCGAAAAATTCCTGTCGGAGCTGGGCTGGCGTGAATTTTCCTACCACCTGCTGTTCTACAACCCCGATCTCGCGACGAAAAATTACAACAGCCGCTTCGATTCGTTGCCCTGGGACACAGACGAGCGCGCGCTGAAGCGCTGGCAGCGTGGCCTCACCGGCTATCCGATCGTCGATGCCGGCATGCGCGAGCTGTGGAGCACGGGCTGGATGCATAATCGTGTCCGGATGATCGTGGCGTCCTTCCTGATCAAGCATCTGCTGCTCGACTGGCGAGCGGGCGAATCGTGGTTCTGGGATACGCTGGTCGATGCCGATCCGGCTAATAATCCGGCCAGCTGGCAATGGGTCGCAGGCTCGGGCGCCGATGCCGCTCCCTACTACCGCATCTTCAATCCGGTGACGCAGGGCGAGAAATTCGATTCCCGAGGCGGCTATGTGCGTCGCTGGGTCCCCGAACTCGCAGGTCTCGACGACAAGCTGATTCACCGGCCCTGGACCGCCAGCCCCGAAGAGCTGCAAAGCGCAGGAATCAAGCTCGGCGAAACCTACCCTCGGCCCATCATCGATCTCGCTTTCGGGCGGCAGCGCGCTCTCGATGCGCTTGCGACCATTCGCGGCGATTGAGCCGGAATCAATCGCGCTTCTCGTATGGCCTTCCGCGGGTCGCTCTGGCGATCAGCCAGAAATAGACCGGGTAAGGCAGGAGTCTGGCCGCCGTCATCAACCAGTCGAGCCGGCGCGGGAAGCTGATCACGAAGCCGCCGCGCTCGAAGCCATCGACGATTCGTCTGGCGGCCTCGTCCCCCGCCATCAGGAACGGCATCGGAAAGGCGTTCCTGCGCGTCAACGGCGTATCGACGAAGCCCGGGTTCACAACCTGCAGGCGGATGCCGAGCCCGTCGCATTCGAACTTCATCGACTCGCAAAGATGGATCGCAGCAGCCTTCGACGAGCCATAGGCCGCAGCGTTGGGTATCCCGCGATAGCCCGCTATGGAGGCGTTGACGGCGATTTGCCCCTGCTTTCGCGGCTTCATCCGCTCGAGCACGGCCGCTAACCCCCTGGCCACGCCAAACAGGTTGACGGCGAAGGTCCTCTCCAAAGTCTCGATATCGAGCGCGCCTCCTCTTGTCCCCGGTGCGACGCCCGCATTGAGGAAGGCCAGCGCGATCGGCCCATGCACTCTTTCGATGCCGTCGACCACCGCCTGCATAGAGCTTATGTCGGTAACGTCACCGGCATGGGCGACGATACGGCCCGCCAGCCCCTCGGCGGCTCTGGCAATGCCCTCGAGCTGCTCGAGGCGACGGGCCGTGATCGCGACGGTCCAGCCCCGCCGGGCAAGTTCCAGCGCCACCGCCTCGCCGATTCCGGAGCTCGCGCCCGTGATCCAGGCCACACCGTCCTGCGGTCTCATGCGTGGCAATGCCATGGAAACTCCAGTGCGGCGGCTGGCCGGTCGGTGCGCTATCTAGGCCCTGTCACGGGCTGGCGGAAGAGGCCGACGCCGATGGCTGGTGACGAATGGGCTGTGGCGCGGCGCGGCCAATCAGTGCAAGTTCCGCCCGTGCAAGTTCCAGAGCTTGCGTCGACGAGGCCCTGCCATGGCCGCGACGACACGACGACCGACCTGACGACGGGATGACCAGACGATGCCGACCGAACTGCTCTTCCGCGAGGATGCGTACCTCGCCGAGACCCCCGCCACCGTGATCTCCGTGAACGAACGCGGCGGCATCGTGCTCGACCGCACCGTCCTCTACGCGACCGGCGGCGGCCAGCCCGGCGATTCCGGCAACCTCAAGCGCGCCGACGGCAGCGTGATCGCGATCGGCACCGCGATCTACGATCCCGAGGACAAGAGCCGCGTCCTCCATGTCCCGCTGGAAGGCCAGTCTCTGCCGCAAGCCGGCGACGCCGTCACGGTTGTGCTGGATTGGGAGAAGCGGCTGAAGCGGATGCGCATTCACACCGCGCTGCACCTGCTCAGCGTCGTGCTCTCCTATCCCGTCACCGGCGGCTCGATCGGCGATGGTGACGGCAGGCTCGACTTCGACATCCCCGAAGGCGGGCTCGACAAGGCCGAGATCAACGAGAAGCTCAACGCGCTCATCGCCCGCAATGCCGACGTCACCGAAAGCTGGATCACCGACGCCGAACTCGATGCCAATCCCGGCCTCGTCAAGACGATGTCGGTGAAGCCGCCGCGCGGCTCGGGCCGCGTCCGGCTCGTGGCCATCGGCGATATCGACCTTCAGCCCTGCGGCGGAACCCATGTCCGCAACACCCGGGAGATCGGCCTTGTCGCCGTCACCGATATCGAGAAGAAGGGCAAGCAGAACCGGCGTGTGCGCATCGCGCTGGCCTGAAATTGCTATCGAACATGATGCCGAAAAACGGGAACCGGTTTTCGGACAGCATCAGGCTCCAACAGATCTGCTGCGGCTGCGATGAAGCGGCCGCCACTTTCGAGGAAATGCCGACATGGCCCGCGAAGATGTTTTCGTCTCGACCGACTGGCTGGCCGAACGCCTGAACGCCCCCGACGTCGTGGTCGTCGACGGCTCCTGGTACCTGCCCGTCCATGCCCGTGACCCGCATGCCGAATATGCCGAACGCCGCATCCCCGGCGCGCTGCGCTTCGACATCGATACGGTCAAGGAGACAGGCTCCAGCCTGCCGCACATGCTGCCCCGCCCGGAGGTTTTTGCCGCCGCGGTCGGCGCCATGGGCATCGGCGATGGCATGCGCATTGTCGTCTATGACGGGCTGGGCCTGTTCTCGGCGCCGCGCGTGCGCTGGACCTTCCGGACTTTCGGGGCCAAGGACGTCGTCATCCTCGATGGCGGCTTCCCGAAATGGCAGGCGGAAGGCCGGGCGATCGAACATGGCCCGCCCCGTTCCCGCGCCGCCCGCACCTTCACGGCACGGCTCGATCACTCCGCCGTCGCCGACGCCGGTGATGTCGAACGCGCCCTCTCAAACGGCGCCATTCAGGTTGTCGACGCCCGCCCGGGCGACCGCTTCCGCGGCGAAGCGCCAGAGCCGCGCGCGGGCGTGCGCGCTGGCCACATGCCGGGCTCGCTCAACCTGCCCTTCCCCGCGATCATGCAGGATGGCCAGCTGAAATCGGCTGACGCGATCGCGGCCGCCTTTGTCGAGGCCGGCGTCGATCTCGACAAGCCATTGATCACCAGCTGCGGCTCGGGCGTATCCGCGGCGATCCTGTCCGCCGCCCTGGAGACGATCGGCAAGCCGGCGCGTGCGATCTATGACGGCTCCTGGGCCGAATGGGGCGCAAGCGATCGCCCGCTGGCGACAGGCCCGGCCAAGAAAAGCTGAGCCCGGCATTCAGGCCCTGACGCAGTCAATCTGCCGTCCCGCTATGGGTTGACGGCAGATCGACTACGCCCTAAAACAAAACCATACGGTTAAGTATTATCACCGCATCTTGGAGGCCAGCGCGATGCTGCCAGGCATCGTCACATGGCTGCCCTAAGCCAGCAGGAGCGGCAGCGACGCGCCCGGGGTGAGCCCTATGACGATTGCTGATACAGGCCCGAAGGCCACGAGACGGGATTGGCTGGGTCTCTCGGTCATCGCCCTGCCCTGCCTGCTCTATTCGATGGATCTGACCGTCCTCAATCTGGCCGTCCCGCACCTGACTGCCGATCTGAAGCCGAGCGCAGCGCAGCTGCTCTGGATCGTCGATATCTACGGCTTCATGATCGCGGGCTCGCTGATCACGATGGGCACGCTCGGCGACCGCATCGGCCGGCGCAAGCTGCTGATGATCGGCGCGCTCGCCTTCGGACTGGCCTCCGTGCTCGCGGCTTTCTCCACCAGCGCCGAAATGCTGATCGCGACGCGAGCCCTGCTGGGCATTGCGGGCGCGACGCTTGCGCCATCGACGCTTTCGCTGATCCGCAGCATGTTTCTCGACCCGCAGGAGCGCACCTTCGCGATCGGCATCTGGATCTCCAGCTTCTCGGCCGGCGGCGCGATCGGCCCGCTCGTCGGAGGCCTGCTTCTCGAACATTTCTGGTGGGGATCGGTCTTTCTCGTCGGCGTGCCCGTCATGGTGCTGCTGCTGATCCTGGGACCGATCCTGCTGCCCGAGTTCAAGGATCCCGATGCCGGCCGGATCGATCTCGTCAGCGCCGCCCTCTCGCTCTCGGCCGTGCTGGCGGCGATCTATGGCATCAAGCACATGGCCGAATATGGAGCCAGCTGGCTTGCAGGCCTGGCGATCCTCGCTGGCCTTGCGCTCGGCGCCATCTTCCTACGCCGGCAACGCGCGCTGGCGGACCCGCTGCTCGACCTGCGCCTGTTCGCGAACGCGGTCTTCAGCGCGTCGCTGGCGATCAACCTGTTCGGCTTCTTCTTCCTGTTCGGCAGCTTCCTGTTCATCGCGCAATATCTCCAGCTGGTGGCCGGCCTTTCACCGCTTCAGGCCGGCCTGTGGAGCGTGCCTTCGGCCCTCGCCTTCATCGTCGGCTCGATGCTTCTCCCTGCGCTGACAAGCCGCGCAAGGCCGGCCGTCGTGATGGCCGGCGGCCTTGTCCTGGCTGCGGTCGGCTTCGCGTTGCTGACGCAGATCGACGCCGGCACAAGCCTCGCCGTGGTCGTTCCGGCCTCGATCATCCTGTCCCTGGGCTTCACGCCAGCGGTCACGCTGACGACCGATATGATCGTCGGCAGCGCGCCGCCCGAGCGCGCGGGCTCCGCAGCCGCAATCTCCGAGACGAGCGCCGAATTCGGCGGAGCGCTCGGCATCGCCATTCTCGGCAGCATCGCCACTGCGATTTATCGCGGCGGCATGGCAACGGCCGTCCCCGCCGGCATTCCCGCCGATGCCGCCCGGGTCGCCAGCGCCACGCTTGGCGGCGCAGTCGCGGAAGCAGGCCAGCTGCCACTGGAACTCGCGAAGAGCCTGCTTGCACTGGCGCGCGAAGTCTTCGTGAACGGCATGCAGCTGACCGCGTTGATTGCCACGCTCGGCATGATCGCGACTGCGCTGGCCGCCCTCGCCTTCCTGCGCGGAGCCGCGCCGGCGACGCATTCATGATGCGCGGCGCCATGTCGCCGTGGCCATTCGAGAGGTGGCTATTCCAGAGGAAGCCGTCCTGCTTTAGCCTGACCGGAGCAGGAGCGTCCCATGGCCGACCATCATCACCCGCATGACCATGATCACGATCATGAACCGCGCTGGAAACATGACGGCGTCCGCGTCATCACCGGCGACAAGCTCGATCCCAACACCGCCCAGACACCGGGCATGTTCCGGCAGGCCGCCATCAACCACGCCCGCGTCGGCGCACAGAAAATCTGGGCCGGCACGGTTTCGATCCAGCCCAACGCCAAGACCGGCGTGCACCATCACGGCGCGCTGGAAAGCGTGATCTATGTGGTGCGGGGCCGCGCGCGCCTGCGCTGGGGCGAGCGGTTGGAATTCGTGGCCGAGGCCGGCCCGGGCGACTTCATCTACGTGCCGCCCTATGTGCCGCATCAGGAGATCAACGCCAATCCCGACGAAGCGCTGGAATGCGTGCTGGTTCGCTCCGACAACGAAGCGGTGGTGGTCAACATCACCGATGTCGACCCCGTAGAGGCGCCCGAATCCGTCTATTGGGTCGATCCGACGCACAAGCATCCTGACGACCACAAGGGCTGAGCCCCCTAGGCGCCGATCTTGAAATCGCCCGGCTGCGCCGGTGCGATCTTCATCCTGTCTCTGCTGAATGCGAGCCGCTGCGCCGGATCAGCCGGCATCCGATGTATCTTGACTCGGCGCGCTTGCCGCTGCCACCATCGTTATATTCGTCCAAGCACAACGGACAATGGTGGGTAACGCGATGATCAAGCGGCGGATGATGCTGGGCTTCGGCCTGGCGTTTGCGATGGGCGTAGGCCCGATGATCGGAACGGCCCAGGCCCAGAGGAAAGAACTGGTGATCTTCGCGGCCGCGAGCCTGAAGAACGCGCTCGACGAGGCCACGGCGAACTGGGTCAAGGAAACCGGCAAGCCGGCGCCCAAGATCTCCTATGCAGCCAGCAACGCGCTCGCCAAGCAGCTTGAGCACGGCGCGCCGGCAGATCTGTTTCTCTCTGCCGATCTCGACTGGATGGATTATGCGGCCAGCAAGAACCTGATCAAGCCGGAGACGCGGGTCAGCCTGCTCGCCAACCGGATCGCCCTGATCGCGCCAGCGGACTCGACCGCACAGTTGACGTTGGCCCCAGGCGTCGACCTGAGCGCCGCGCTCGGTGCCGGGCGGCTCGCCATGGGCAATGTCGAATCGGTGCCTGCCGGAAAATACGGCAAGGCCGCGCTGGAAAAGCTCGGCGGCTGGGACAAGGTGAAGGACAAGGTGGCACAGGCCGACAATGTCCGCGCCGCTCTACTGCTCGTCTCGCGCGGCGAAGCACCGCTCGGCATCGTCTACACCACGGACGCGGCCGCCGAGCCGAAGGTCAAGGTCATCGCCACCTTCCCCGAGGATTCGCACCCGCCGATCATCTATCCCGTTGCGGTGACGAAGGATTCCGCAAATTCCGACGCGCTGGGTTTCCTGACCTATCTGCGTAGCGCCGGCCCCAAGGCCGCCTTCGAGAAGCAGGGCTTCACGGTGCTGAACAAGCCTGCCTCCTCTTCGTGATCGACTGGCTTTCGCCCGAGGAGTGGACGGCGGTTCGCCTGAGCCTGATCGTCGCCACCACTGCCATGATCGCGAGCCTGCCCTTCGGGCTCGCAATCGCTTTCGTGCTGGCGCGCGGTCGCTTCTGGGGCAAATCCGTCCTCGACGCGGCCGTTCACCTGCCGCTGATCCTGCCGCCAGTCGTCACCGGCTACCTGCTGTTGATCTGGTTCGGCCGGCGCGGACCTGTCGGCCAGGTCCTGTATGAGTATTTCGGCATCGTGCTGTCCTTCCGCTGGACCGGCGCTGCCCTTGCGAGCGCCGTGATGGGCTTTCCGCTGATGGTGCGGGCGATGCGGCTCTCGATCGAGGCCGTCGACCGCAAGCTGGAGGACGCCGCCGGCACGCTGGGCGCCAGCCCGGCCTGGGTCTTTGCTGCAGTGACGCTGCCACTCTGCCTGCCCGGCATCATCGTGGGCATGATCCTGAGCTTCGCCAAGGCGATGGGCGAATTCGGCGCAACCATCACTTTCGTTTCTAACATCCCCGGAGAGACGCAGACCCTGCCCTCGGCGATCTACACCTTCACGCAGGTGCCGGGCGGCGAGGCGGGCGCTCTGCGCCTGACCCTGATCTCGATCGCGATTTCCGTCGCCGCGCTGTTCATCTCCGAAGCGATGGCCCGGCTCGTCGCGCGCCGGATCGCCGCGGCATGAATCCAGTGCTCGATATCGCCGTCCGGCATCGGCTGGGCGAGTTCGTACTCGCCGCCGCCTTCACCTCGAATGGCCGGCTGACAGCGCTGTTCGGCCAATCCGGATCGGGCAAGACCTCGCTGGTCAATGTCATCGGCGGGCTGATCCGGCCACAATCGGGCCGCGTACTCGTCGATGGCGAGGTCCTGGTCGACACCGCACGCGGCATCATCCTGCCAAAGCATCGCCGCCGCATCGGCTATGTCTTTCAGGAGGCGCGGCTGTTTCCGCATCTGACAGTGCGGCAGAACCTGATGTTCGGGCACTGGTTCGCGCCGCGCGAGGCCCGCCACAGCAGCGATCTCGACGCGGTGCTCGATCTGCTCGGCATCGGCCATCTGCTCGACCGGCGGCCCGGTGGGCTTTCCGGAGGCGAAAAGCAACGGGTCGCGATCGGCCGGGCGCTGCTGTCCAGCCCACGCCTACTGCTGATGGACGAGCCGCTGGCCGCGCTCGACGAGGCCCGCAAGGCCGAAATCCTGCCCTATATCGAGCGGCTTCGCGACAAGGTCGGCATCCCCATCGTCTATGTCTCGCACTCGGTCGCCGAGGTCGCGCGGCTGGCGACGACGGTCGCGCTCGTCGAACAAGGGCGCATCACGGCCTGCGGCCCCACGGCCGAAATCCTGTCGCGGCTCGATCTGGCCATGCGACCGGGTGCGCCGGAGGCCAGTTCGCTGATCGAGGCGCGGGTCATCGGCTTCGATGCCGAATTCGGGCTGGCAAAGCTCGAAACGCGCGGCGGCTCCTTGCAGGTGGCGCGTGGAAGCCTCGCCCTCGGCCAGCACCTGCGCGTCCGCATCTTGGCAAGCGACGTGCTCGTCAGCCTCGCACCCCTGACGGGTATCAGCGCGCTCAACACCCTATCGGGCACCATCACCGAGATCGGCGAGCGCTCGGGTCAGGATGCGAGCACCCTGCACTTGCGGATCGACTGCAGCGGCGACGCCTTGACCGTGCTCCTGACCGCGAAATCGGTTGCGGCGTTGGGCCTGGCCGTTGGCAACCCGGTCCACGCCGTGATCAAGAGCGTGTCGGTCGAGACCCCCTGATGGAATGCGGTGCAGCGCGCCTGAAAGCCGTCTAGCATCGCCTGGACCACGCTAAGGATGCCACGATGCCGGCGCGCCCGCCTCCCTCGACCAAACTCAGCCTGCGGCTCGATTTCGTGCCCGGCGGCAGGCTAGGCCCCGGCAAGATCGAACTGCTTGAGGGGATTGCGAGTACGGGCTCCATTTCGGGCGCCGGCCGCGCCATGAAGATGTCCTATCGCCGCGCCTGGCTGCTTGTCGACGATCTCAATCGCATGTTCACGCAACCGCTG
The DNA here is from genome assembly GCF_900108245.1 of Allobosea lathyri. Classification (GTDB taxonomy): domain Bacteria; phylum Pseudomonadota; class Alphaproteobacteria; order Rhizobiales; family Beijerinckiaceae; genus Allobosea; species Allobosea lathyri. The sequence continues at coordinate 120,761 of NZ_FNUY01000002.1, read as the reverse complement.
GTCGAAGCGCAGCCCGGCGGCGCCAAAGGCGGCGGCGCGAATCTGACGCCGCTCGGCCGCGACGTCGTCGCTCATTACCGCGCCATCGAAGCCGCGACGATCGCGGTCAATGCCGCCCATATCGATGCCCTGCGCGGCATGGTCGACGCACGGGAGACGTGCAGCGAACCCCTGCCTCTCTGATTGCATGCAATCGTGCTCAACTCTCGTCCGCCATGCGTGTGAAGGCTGGACGTGGCCGGTCGCCCTTGCTCAAATGCCGGCACTTTTTGAAGGCAGGATCATCATGGACAACCGAAACGACCTCTGGCGCCATGTCGACGCGAGCAAGCAGCGTCTCATCGAACTCAGCGACCGCGTCTGGGGGATGCCCGAAGTCTGCTACACCGAGCAGCGCTCCGTCGCCGAGCATGTCGCGGAGCTGAAGCATCAGGGCTTCCGGATCACCGAAAATGTCGCCGATATCCCGACCGCCGTGATCGGCGAGGCCGGCGAAGGCGGCCCTGTCATCGCGTTCCTCGGCGAATACGATGCCCTGCCCGGCCTGAGCCAGGAAGCCGGCGTCGCCGCGCATAGCGAGATCGAGTCGGGCGGCCACGGCCATGGCTGCGGCCACAACCTGCTCGGCTCGGCTGCGCTGCTCGCGGCGACCGCGATGAAGAACTGGCTCGCCGAAAACAAGATTCCAGGCCGCGTGCGCTATTACGGCTGCCCGGCCGAGGAAGGCGGCGCCGCCAAGGCCTTCATGGTCCGAGCCGGAGCCTTCGACGATGCCGATGTCGCCATCACCTGGCATCCGTCGAGCTTCTGGGAGGTCGCTCCGCCGCTGGCGCTCGCCAACACCCGCGCCGATTTCGTCTTCACCGGCCGCGCGGCCCATGCCGCTGCGAGCCCGCATCTCGGCCGCAGCGCGCTCGACGCCGTCGAACTGATGAATGTCGGCGTCAACTACATGCGGGAGCACATGCCCAGCGACGCCCGCGTGCACTACGCCCTGCTCGACACCGGCGGCATCGCTCCCAACGTCGTCCAGGCCCATGCCCGCGTCCGCTACTCGATCCGCGCGCGCGATCTGCGCGGCATGCTCGAACTCGTCCAGCGCGTGAAGAAGATCGCGGAAGGCGCTGCGTTGATGACCGAAACCAAGATGGAGATGCGCATCGTCAGCGCCGTCTCCGATCTGCTGGCCAATCCCCCCTTGGAACAGGCCCTGCATGGCATCATGGAAGAACTCGGCCCGCCGCATTTCGACGAGACGGACCGCGCTTTCGCCGAGGATATCCGCAAGACACTGTCGCCACAGGAGATCGCCTCGATCTGGCGCACCATCGGCATGGACGATACCGGCGCGCCGCTCGCAGACTTCATCGTGCCGCTCGATGCCAAGCGCAACCCGGCCATCGGCTCGACCGATGTCGGCGATGTCAGCTGGGCAGTGCCGACCGTTCAGGCCCATGCCCCGACCGTCGCGATCGGCACCCCCTTCCACACCTGGCAGATCGTGGCGCAGGGCAAGCAGCCAGCCGCTCACAAGGCGATGGTCCATGTCGCCAAGGCCATGGCGGCGGCGGGCGCCGCTGTCTTGTCGGACCCCGCTCTGATGGCTGCGGCCAAAGCCGACCACAAGAAGCGCCTCGGCAAGGAAGGCTACACCTCGCCGCTGCCTGCCGAGGTCAAGCCGCCGCTGACAATGTCGCTGGGCGGCTGAGGGGCGCAATACGCTCGAACCTAGCCGTCATCCCGGACAAGCCGCGCAGCGGCGCCGATCCGGGATCCATGCCTGAACGATGACAGCATGCGCTTCCGGAATGGATCCCGGGTCAAGCCCGGGACGACGGCGTGTTTCCGAGTGAAATCAGCACGCTCCCCGAGCTCCACGTCATCCCGGACAAGCCGCGCAGCGGTGCAGATCCGGGATCCGTCGAAGGGCGGCGAACTCTCCGATGGATCCCGGGTCTGCGCTGCGCTTGCCCGGGATGACGGCGAGGATCGACCGGAATTTACAGCGAATTCACCCACAACACCCGCGTCTGCCCCGCCGCCGCATTGGCGAAACGGTGCGGGCGCGAGGACAGGAACCTGAAGCTGTCGCCCTCCTGCAGCGTCCAGCTCTCGGCCTCCACGCTGAGCAGCATCGTGCCGCTCATGATCAGACCGGCCTCCTCGCCCTGATGGGTGTAGAGTTCGTCGCCGGTACTGGCGCCGGGCTCCATCTCGACCACGTAGAGATTGAGCTTCGAGCCCTCCGCATTCGGCGTCAGCAGCTGTTTGCGAATACCCGAGCGCCAGAGCTGCAACTCGCTGCGGCCGGCGCCCCTGACGATTGTCGCGGCCTGCTCGGATCTGGCATCGCCATTGCTGGGAAAGAGGTCGGCAAGACCGACACCGAGCGCGTCGGCAACGCCCGCCAGGACACGCAAGGTCGGCGAGGACAGCCCGCGCTCGATCTGGCTGAGGAAGCCGATCGACAGGTTGGTCTTGGCGCCCAGCTCCTCGAGAGACAGCGCGCGGCTGCGCCGGAGCTTGCGCAAGCCGGCACCGATCTCCTGGTCGACAGGCTGGTGCGGCGTCCCGTCTGCTGACACGCTCATGATGTCTCCTGCGCTGACGGTATTTCATGCACATGAAAATCGCTTGCGGGCAAGATCGTCCTATGCTCGTATCTTCACGCACATGAAAATCATGGTCGGACGCGCAGCACGCGCGCCGTAAGCGAGGGGATATCGCGATGGAACGTCGGACCTTCCTGTCCATGCTGGTCGGCAGCGCCATGGCCGCGGGCATCCTGCCCGCCCAGGCTCAGGCCGTGCTCAAGGTCGGCTCCACGCCGACGGGCAGCCCCTTCACCTTCCTGGACACCAAGACCAACACGATCGAGGGCGTGATGGTCGACCTGATCAAGGCGATCGCCGCAACCTCCGATTTCAAGGTCGAGGTCGAGGGCATGCCGTTTTCGACGCTGGTCGCCTCGCTGACCAGCAACAAGGTCGATATCGTCGCCGCAGCGATGTACATCACCCCGCCCCGCAAGGAGGTGATCGACTTCTCGGACCCGATCTACACCTATGGCGAAGGCCTGATCGTGCCGGCCACCGACACGAAGGACTACGTTACCTTCGAGGACATGAAGGGCATGACGATCGGCGTGCAGATCGGCACGGCCTATGTCGACGTGCTGCAGAAATCCAACCTGTTCTCTGAGGTCAAACTCTACAAGACGCTGCCCGACATTCTCGCCGACGTGAACGCGGGCCGTGTCCAGGCCGCCGTCTTCGACCTGCCGATCATCGGCTACAACCTGTCGCAGGGGCAGTTCCCCAAAGTCCGGATCGTCAAGTCCTACAAGCCTGTGATCTCCGGCTCTGTCGGCATCGGCGTGCGCAAGAGCGACGGCGAACTGCTGAAGAAGATCAATACCGGGCTCGCCAAGCTCAAGGCGGATGGCACGGTCGACAAGATCCTGGCCAAGTGGGGCCTCGTCTAAGCGCCAGCGCAACCGCGGATGAAGTGTGCCGTCATCCCGGACGCAGCAAAGCGGAGATCCGGGATCCATCGTAGAGCGCCAATTCTTGCAAGGACTTGGCCCATCAGATGGATCCCGGATCTGCGCCGCTTCGCGGCTTGTCCGGGATGACGGCCTGAATTCTGCAAGCCTCTTTTTCCACCGACCATCCACCGCCAGGACATCATGCAGACCTTCCTGCGCGACGCGACCCAGTTCCTGCCCCTGCTGCTCCAGGGGCTGAAGTTCACCCTGCTCGTCACGGTCGGGTCGCTCGCAATCTCGACCGTGCTCGGCGTAGGCTGGGCGCTGATGCGGGTCTCCGGCATCGGCTGGCTCTCGACCATCGCCAAAATCGTGGTCAACACGCTGCGCGGCATCCCGATCCTGGTGCAGCTATTCTACATCTATTTCGTGCTGCCCGAATTCGGCATTGCGCTCACGGCCCTGCAGGCAGCGATCATTGGCCTGGGCATTGCCTATTCGGCCTATCAATCGGAGAATTTCCGCGCCGGCATCGAGGCGATCGACCACGGTCAGGTTGAGGCGGCGCAGTCGATCGGCATGAGCTGGGGCATGACGATGCGCCGCGTGATCCTGCCCCAGGCGATCCGGATCGTGCTGCCACCCTACGGCAACATCATGGTGATGATGCTCAAGGATTCATCACAGGCCTCGACGATCACGGTGGCCGAGCTGACGCTGCAGGGCACACTGATCGCATCATCGACCTTCAAGAACATGACCGTCTATTCGCTCGTCGCCCTGCTCTACCTGGCCATGTGCCTGCCTCTGATGGGTTTCGTCAGCTGGCTCGAACGGCGCTTCGGCAAAGGAGCAAGGCGATGAGTCAAGCGACTGACCAAGCCACGAGTCACGCCATGATCGAGATCGCCGGCGTCACCAAGAGCTTCGGTGCCTTTCCCGTGCTCAAGGGCATCACCGCCAACGTGAACAAGGGCGAGGTCGTCTGCCTGATCGGCCCGTCAGGCTCGGGCAAATCGACCATCCTGCGCTGCATCAACGGCCTCGAATCCTATGATGGCGGCGCAGTCACCATCGACGGCACCCGCGTCGAACGCGACAAGCCGTCGATCATCGGCATTCGCACCGCCATGGCGATGGTGTTCCAGCGCTTCAATCTGTTCCCGCACCGCACGGCGCTCGAGAACGTGGTCGAAGGCCCGATCTTCGTGAAGAAGGAGCCAGCTGCGCAGGCGCGCGAGCGCGGCCGCGAACTGCTCGCGCGGGTCGGCCTAGGAGACAAGGTCGATGCCTATCCGGCCCAGCTCTCGGGCGGGCAGATGCAGCGTGTCGCGATCGCGCGGGCGCTCGCCATGCAGCCCAAGGCGATCCTGTTCGACGAGCCGACTTCGGCGCTCGACCCGGAACTCGTCGGCGAGGTCCTCTCGGTGATGAAGAGCCTCGCCGAGGATGGCATGACCATGCTCGTCGTCACCCATGAGATGGGCTTCGCGCGCGAGGTCGCCGACCGCGTGCTCTTCCTCGATGGCGGCGTCATCGTCGAGCAGGGCCCTGCCCGCGAGGTGCTCGGCGCACCAACCCATCCGCGCACCCAGGACTTCCTGCGGCGCGTGCTGCGCCCGATCTGAAGGAGGCCGTCATGGCCGAGCCATTCCCCCTGCAACCCTCGCTCTGGCATGCCACCGCGCCCGCCGCCGCGCCGACGCCGCCGCTCGCCACCGACAGCCGAGCCGATGTCTGCGTCATCGGCGCCGGCTATGCGGGCCTGTCGACAGCACTGCATCTGGCCGAGTCCGGCGTTTCGGTCATCGTGCTGGAAACGCATGAGCCCGGCTGGGGCGGCTCGGGCCGCAATGGCGGGCAGGTCATTCCCGGCATCAAATACGACCCCAGCGAGATCGTCGCGAAATTCGGGCCCGTCGCCGGCGAGGCGCTGATCCGATTCGTCAGCTCGACCGCCGATCTGGTCTTCGACCTGATCGGCAAGCACGCGATGGACGTGCCGCATAAGCGCGCCGGCTGGATTCAAGGTGCGCATTCGCCAGCCATGGTCGAGACCGTGAAGCGGCGCAGTGCGGAGTGGACGGGACGCGGCGTGGATGCATCATACCTGGATGCCGGCGCCGTTGCCCGGCTGCTGGGCACCGACCGCTATCTCGGCGGTTGGATCGATCGTCGCGCCGGCGCAGTGCAGCCGCTGGCCTATGCGCGCGGTCTCGCCAAGGCGGCTATCGCTGCCGGCGCAACCATCCATGGCGGCAGCAAGGTCGTCTCGCTGAAGCGCGAGGGCACAAGCTGGACGATCAAAACCGCACAGGGCGCGAGCGTCACCGCGCCGCGCGTCGTCGTCGCCACCAACGGCTATACCGGCGATCTGATCCCGAAACTGCGCCAGACCGTGATCCGGCCCAACTCCTTCATCGTCGCGACGCAGCCGCTCTCGGACAACCTCGCCGGCACCATCCTGCCGGAGGGCCAGGTCACCTCGGATACCAGGCAATTGCTGCTCTATTTCCGCAAGGACCACACCAACCGCCTGCTGATGGGCGGACGCGGCCCCTTCCGGGAGCCGCGCGACGCCTCAGACTGGGCTCATCTGGAGCGCGTCATCGGCAAGGTCTATCCGCAGGCCAAGGGCATCGGTTTCGATTTCCGCTGGTGCGGCCGCGTGGCGCTGACACGCGATTTCCTGCCGCATCTGCATGAGCCGGAACCCGGCCTGCTCGTCGACATCGGCTGCATGGGCCGCGGCGTCGGCCTGCAAAGCGCCATGGGCAAGGCGATGGCGGATTATCTGGTGACGGGCGACAAGAGCCGCCTGCCCTTCCCGGTCGTGCCGATCAAGCCGCTGCCGCTGCATGCGCTTAACGAACTCTATGTCTCGGCCATCATCGCCTGGTACCGCATGACCGATGGCGGCATGAAGGACAAGGCGGCCTGAGCGGGGAGCCCGGGTTCAAAGACACGGCGTCATCCTGAGCGCCCGAAGGGCGTCTCGGGATCCATCGGAGAGCGCCGAGCCCTCCGATGGATCCCGGAGCTGCACCGCTGCGCGGCTTGTCCAGGATGACGTAGCGGTTGGAATCGGCGTCAGCGCAGCCCGTCCTCGCCCTTGATCTCATGCTTCTGCAGGCCGCCGATACGAGGCAGCGGCCTGCCTGAATCCGTCACCGCGATCGCCACCAGGATTTCCCCGGCGCGCGGGGCATCGGTCACTCGCACCTCGACCGCGTCGAAATGCGAGCGCACGAAGGCCGCATCCTTGTGGCCGAGCGGCACATCGATCGGCGTGCCCAACCCGCCACGCTTCTTCGCAGACGGAATCAGCGCGGGTCCCTTGCCGAGCGCGGCGCGAACCGGCGTGCCGAGCTTGGGGTGCAGGATCGCAGCGGCGTGCTCCAACTCGCCGGCCTCGCCGACGATCGCAGCCTTGCCGAAGCTTTCGGCCTGCTCGGGCGCGATGCCAAGTGCCGCCAGGCAGCGCTTCGTCAGAAGATCGCCAAGCTCCACGCCGATCTCGGTCAGCTCCGACAGGTCCTGCTGATACCGGCCAGCGAAGGGATTGGCGATGACGGCACAGGCGACGGCGCGCCGCGTCGGCGGCGTCACCGGCTTGCCCATTTCGACAAGAGTTTCATCGACTTGCGTGAGGATCTTGCGGATATCGGCAGCCATGACTGTTCCCTTGTTCCGGATGGTCGGGCGCGGGCCTCAGCGCTGGCCGTCGCCAACGCTGATCTGGTCGGCGCGCAGGCCACCCACACGCTCGTGAATGCGCGCGCCGGTGGTCATCACCAGGATGAAGACGAGTTCGTCCGATTGGGGCGAGCCGGGCACGCCGATCTCGACCGCGCCGAAATGGCTGCGCACGTAAGACGCGTTGATATGCGTGACCGGGATATCGATGCGTGCACCGGGCCCCGCGACCTTCTTGGTCGAGGCCACGATCGCCTTGGCGTTGCCGAGGATTTCGCGCATCGCATAGCCGCCCGGGACATGCCAGAGCGCGCCATGCTCGAGCTCGCCAGCCGAGCCGACGATCGCGCCCTTGCCATAGCCCTCGACTGTCGCCGGATCGCCGCCAAGCGCTTTCAGGCAGCGGGTCGCCATGTCGAGCCCTGCCCCCTTCAGCGCCTCCATCATCGGCAGGATGTCGGGTTCGTAGCGCCCGGCATAGGGGTTGGTCAGCACGGCGCAGACCGAAGCGATGCGTTCGGTCCGCCCGGGAAGCGGTCCGAATTCGTGGAAGATCTCCTCGACGCTGGTCTGAACCCGGCGAATATCGATCAGGTCGGTCATGACAGGCCTCAATGTCCAACGACGATCGGCGCGGTGTTCGACGGCGGCGTCGAGCGCGAGCGGCCGGTGCGCACGATTCCGTCGATCATCACCATCCCGATGCCGGGAATGTCGCCGAACGACACCGCTTCGAGCAGGTCCTTGCCCGAGGAATGCTGGGGCTTGTCGAGGAAAACGAAATCGGCGGGCATGCCGACCGCGATCAACCCGGCATCGAGCTTGCGCGTTTTGGCGATATTGCCGGTCGCGAGACAGAAGGCCTGCTCGGCCGGGAGGTTACCGAGGCTCGACAGCAGCGTGATCATGCGCAGCACGCCATTGGGCTGGACGCCGGAACCGGCCGGCGCATCCGTACCGATCAGCAGATCGGCGAGCCGCCCGGCCTCCTGCGCGGCTTCCAGCGCCACGAGCGCCGAGCGTTCATTGCCGTTATGGACGACTTCGAGCGCGCCCTTCGCTTGCTCACACAGGATGCGAACATCGGCATGAGCAATCGATGTCGGCCCGCCATTGATGTGGCTGACAACATCGGGCTGGGCTTCGAGCACATCGTCCCGATCGACGAAATGCGAGCCGGCGATAGAGGGGCCGCCGGTGTGCATGATGGTTTCGAGCCCGATCTCGCGGCACCAATCGACGACGCGCTTCGCATCGCGCCCCTTCGCCACGGTGCCGAGACCGATCTCGCCGATATGGCGGATACCGTTCGCCTTCAATTCCTCGAAAAGCTCACGGCCGAAATCGAGCTCCGCGACAGGCGCGCCCGCGATCACCTTGGCGCCGGCCGGGCGGAAGTTCTGGAAGCAGCGCTGTGCCGTGATGGCGAGCGCCTTGACGCCGACGGCATCCTTCGGCCGCCCCGGCAGATGCACTTCGCCCGCCGAGACCAGCGTGGTGACACCGCCATTCACGCCCATCTCGATCCAGCCGAGTTGGTTCTGGCGCGGCGTCCAGTCACCGAAGACGGGATGGCAGTGGGAATCGATCAGCCCGGGCGAAACCGCCGAGCCCTTGGCATCGATCACCATGTCGGCCTGTTCGAGATCGAGTCCCGCTGCTTTCCCTATCGCGGAAATCCGCCCATCCACGACCACGATCGTGTCTGCGTCGAGGATCGGTCGGTCGAGATCGCCCGAGAGGACGAGGCCGAGATTGCGGATGACGAGCTTGCCCTTGGCCGGGCCCGCCACGACGTCGTGAGCCATCCGTTCCTCCAAAGCTTCGCGTCTTCAACCTGCTCGGGACAAGCAAGGATTGAACGTGTAATAACGATCATGGACAGCGTTTCGGCGGCTGGCAAGAGGCGCTTTGCGGAAAGCGGGCGTCGCGCGAAAAGCGGTAACGCGAAAGCGGTTGGAGACGATGATGAGCAGCGAGAACGATAGTGCCGAGCTCGCCTCCTCGCCGGACGGCAAGTCCGGTGCACGTTCACGCAAAGCAGCCGCGGCCCCGTCGATGCAACCTGCCTATGTCCTGGACGAGCAGGTCGGCTTCCTGATGCGCCGGGCGCAGCAGCGCCATATCACGATCTTCCAGCGCATCATGGGTGATGATGGCCCGACGCCGACCCAGTTCGCCGCAATGGTCAAACTCAGCGCAGGCGAAGAGATTTCGCAGAATCATCTCGGCCGGATGACCGCGATGGACCCTGCCACGATCAAGGGTGTCATCGCCCGGCTGGAGGAACGCGGCATGGTCGAGCGCCTGCCCGACCCCGACGATCAGCGCCGCGTCCGCGTCCGCCTCAGTCCGAAGGGACTGGCCGCTATTCCCGGCCTGATCGAAAAGGCCAAGGCGATCACTGCCGCCACACTCTCTCCCCTGTCGCGCGAAGAGGCCGAGCGCCTTCTCTCCTTGCTGGCGCGTCTGGATTGAGCGGGTCCCACATGCAAAATCCACTTGCGGTATTTTGTTTGTGTACTAACAATAATGCACAGGAGTTCTGCACCGCCTCCGCATGATCACGCGGAGGACGGCACCGACACCGGGAGCCACGATGACAAACGACAACATCATCACCACGGATGTCGTGATTGTGGGGGCGGGTCCGTGCGGGTTGTTTGCGGTGTTCGAGCTGGGCCTGCTCGACATCCGGGCGCATCTGGTCGACATCCTGCCCAAGGTCGGCGGGCAGTGCGCCGAGCTTTATCCGGAAAAGCCGATCTACGACATTCCCGGTTTCCCCGTCGTCACCGGCCAGGGCCTGGTCGACAACCTGATCGAGCAGATCAAGCCGTTCGGCCCGACCTTCCATCTCAACCAGATGATCCAGGCGCTGGAGCCGACCGGCACGGCCGAGGCCCCGCGCTTCCGCGTCGTGACCGACGCCGGCACCGTCTTCGACACCAAGACCGTGTTGATCGCCGCCGGCGGCGGCTCGTTCCAGCCCAAGAAGCCGCCGATCCCCGGCATCGATGCCTATGAGGGCAAGTCCGGCGGCGGAGCTGGGGTCTTCTATGCCGTACGCAAGATGGAGGCGTTTCGCGGTCGCGACGTGCTGATCGTCGGCGGCGGCGATTCCGCGCTCGACTGGACCTTGAACCTGCAGCCGATCGCGCGCCGCGTCACGCTGATGCATCGCCGCGACGATTTCCGCGCCGCCCCCCATTCGGTCGAGCAGATGCGCGCGCTGGTCGCGTCAGGCCAGATGGACATGAAGCTCGGCCAGGTCACCGGCCTCCGAGGCGAGGGCGCGACGCTCGAAGCCGCGATCTGCCGCGATGCTGCGGGCGAGACCTTCGAGATCGCCTGCGATACGCTGCTGCCCTTCTTCGGCCTGACCATGAAGCTCGGCCCGATCGCCGATTGGGGCCTCAACCTCAACGAGAACCTGATCCCGGCCGATACCGAGAAATTCGAGACCTCGACACCGGGCATCTTCGCCATCGGCGACATCAACACCTATCCCGGCAAGCTCAAGCTCATCCTCTCGGGCTTCCACGAGGCCGCGCTCGCCGCCCAGAAGGTCCATCGCTACGTCTATCCCGACAAGCGCCTGACCTTCCAGTACACGACCTCCTCGACATCCCTCCAGAAAAAGCTCGGGGTCGCCTGATGCATGTGCGCGTCGTCGATCGCGAAGGCGAGGAACGCGAGCTTGAAGCGCTCGAAGGCTGGCGGCTGATGGAAATCATCCGCGACTGGGGCCTGCCGATCAAGGCCGAATGCGGCGGCGCCTGTGCCTGCGCCACCTGCCATGTCTATGTCGCGCAGGACTGGGTCGAGAAATTGCATCCGCCGCGCGAAGACGAGTTGGACCGCCTCGACGAAGCCTATGATGTGCGTCCTAATTCGCGTCTCGCCTGCCAGATCCTGTTCTCGCCGGAACTCGACGGGCTGACCGTCGTACTGGCGCCCGAGCTGGCCTGAGCGACCCCGCCGACAAGGAGCCGAAGCAGTGCCGCGCTATCTTCGACCCCGAACTCTCGATGAAGCCCTCGCGCTCAGGGCGGACACCGCCGCCGGGGCACCGCTGACCCTTCTGGCGGGTGGCACCGACGTCTACCCGGTCCGGACCCAGCGCTCCGCCTGGTTCGAGGCCTATAGCCGCGATGTGCTGGATCTCAGCCTCATCCCCGAACTGGGCGGCATCACCCGCGAAGCAAGCGGCATCCGGCTGGGTGCCATGGCGACATGGAGCGCCATCGCCGAAGCAGAACTGCCCACCGGTTTTGCGATGCTGAAGCAGGCAAGCCGCCAGGTCGGCGGCGTCCAGATCCAGAACCGCGGTACAGTCGGGGGCAATCTCTGCAATGCCTCACCTGCAGCGGATGGCGTGCCCCCCTTGCTGGCGCTGGATGCGGAAGTCGAACTCGCCAGTGGGCGCGGCCGCCGTCGCCTGAAACTGGCCGATTTCGTGCTCGGCAATCGCAAGACGGCCCTGGCGCCCGATGAATTGCTGGTCGCCGTGCATATTCCGGCGCAGCCGGAACAGGCCCGCTCGACCTTCCTGAAGCTCGGCGCGCGCGCTTATCTCGTGATCTCGATCGCCTCCGTCGCAGCCATGGTCGCGCTCGACGGCCAGGGCCGGATCGACGACGCCCGGATCGCGCTCGGCGCCTGCTCGGCCGCGCCGCAACGGCTGCACGCCTTGGAACAACGCCTGACCGGCCAGGCCGCTTCGCCAGTGCTGGCAGCCGACATCTCCGCCGCCGATCTCGCGTCGCTCGCGCCGATCGACGATGTCCGCGCCAGCACCGCCTATCGTCGCGAGGCCGCGCTCGTGCTGGTGCGCCGGGCGCTGTCGGAGCTATTCTCATCGCCGCTGGAAGTCGCCGCATGAACGTGCATGACCGCTCCACCTTGACGACCGACCCGCTGCGCCAGGGCTGCATCAGCTTTCGCCTGAATGGCAGCGACGTAGCCCTCCGCGACGCAGCCGATACGCGCCTCAGCGAGGCGCTGCGCACCAGCCTTGGCGCCACGGGAACCAAGGTCGGCTGCGACGCCGGCGATTGCGGAGCCTGCACCGTGCTGATCGACAAGGCGCAGGCCTGTGCCTGCCTCGTCCCGATCGGCCAGCTCGAAGGCCGTGATGTCACGACGGTGGAAGGACTGGCCGATGACGCGCTGGGGGCGGCCCTGCAGCGGGCTTTCCACGCCCATGGCGCGGCACAATGCGGCATCTGCACGCCCGGCATGCTGATGGCGGGTTACGACCTGCTGCAACGAAACCCGCAGCCGAGCGAGCGCGAGACGCTCGACGCGCTGGGGGGCGTGCTCTGCCGCTGCACCGGCTATCTCAAGATCGTCGAGGCCGTGCGCGGAGCGCACAGCCACCTCGCGAACGCGCTTCCCATTGCGCCAGCGCCCGACGGCGCTTCGATCGGAAGCCGCATCGCCCGCCTCGACGGAGAGCCCAAGGTGGCCGGAACCGAAATTTATGGTGCCGACACCGCTCCCGATGGCGCTCTCTGGCTACGTGCCTTGCGCTCGCCTCATCCCCGTGCGCGCTTCACGCTCGGCGATCTCGACGCCTTCGTCGCGGCGCGGCCCGGCCTTGTCCGGATTTTCACGGCCGGCGACGTGCCGGGCGAGAACTCCTTCGGCATCTACCCGCATCTCAAGGACCAGCCGGTCTTCTCGACCGGCGAGACCCGCTATCGCGGCGAATGCGTGCTCGCCATTGTCGGCGAGAGAGCGGCAGTCGAAGCCGTGCGCGCGGACGAGTTGCCGATCGTCTGGGAGAAGCTCGCCCCGATGATCGGCCCGAAGGCGGCGCTGGGCGAGGACGCCTTTGCCCTGCATGATTTCGCGCCCGACAATGTCTTGACGCGGGGCCGGGTCGAGCGCGGCGACGTCGAGGCCGGCTTTGCCGGTGCAGCCCACATCGCCTCGGGCGCCTTCGAGACCGGCTTCGTCGAGCATGCCTATATCGAGCCCGAGGCCGGCTATGCCCGGCGCATCGGCGACACGATCGAGATCTTCGCCTGCACCCAGGCGCCCTATATGGACCGCGACGAGGTCGCGCGAGTGCTCGGCTTAGGCCTGGACGATGTCCGGATCATCCCCTCCGCCTGTGGTGGCGGCTTTGGCGGCAAGCTCGACGTCTCGCTCCAACCGATGCTGGCGGTCGCGGCCTGGTTGCTGGACCGGCCTGTGCGCTGCGTCTTCGGGCGGATCGAGTCGATGATCTCCTCGACTAAGCGCCACCCTTCGACGATCCAGGCGAAGGCGGCCTGCGATAGCGATGGTCGGCTCGTCGCCTATGCGATGGACGGCGATTTCGACACCGGTGCCTACTCCTCCTGGGGTCCTACGGTCGCGGGCCGGGTCCCGGTCCATGCGACCGGCCCCTATAAGGTGCCCAATGTCCGCAACCTCTCCTGCGCGATCTACACCAATGGCCCGCCCTCGGGCGCTTTTCGCGGCTTCGGCGTCCCCCAGGCCGCGATCGCGCAGGAAACCCTGTTCGATGATCTGGCCGAAGCGACAGGGCTGGACCGGCTTGAATTCCGCCTTCTCAACGCCATCCGGGCCGGCGACACGACGCCGTGCGGGCAGGTGCTGGAGGCAAGCGCCGGATTGGCCGAATGTCTCGAGGCGCTGAAACCGCATTGGCAGGCCCTGCTCGCAGAGGCAGCCGCGTTCAACGCGGGCGAAGGCCGCACGCGGCGCGGCGTCGGCGTCGGCTGCATGTGGTACGGCATCGGCAATACCGGGATGTCGAACCCCTCGACCATGCGGATCACGCTGGCGAAGGATGGGCGGCTGACCTTCTGGAACGGCGCGGTCGATATCGGCCAGGGCTCGACCACGGTGCTGACGCAGATCGCCGCCGATGCGCTGGGCGTGCCGGTCGAACAGTTCGAACTGGTCATCGGCGACACCTTCAAGACTTTCGACGCCGGCAAGACCTCCGCCTCGCGCCAGACCTTCGTTTCGGGCAAGGCCTCGGAACGGGCGGCCGGCGCCCTTCGAGCCGAGATCCTGCGGCTGACCAATGCCGGCCCGGCAGCGCGTCTGACCCTCATGGGACCTGAACTGCTGGTCGAGGAGCGCGGGGTCACGACGCGCATCGACCTTTCCGCCCTCCCCGCCAGGGCGGACGGAACCGTGCTGGAAGGCGTGGGCTCCTTCGACCCACCGACCGTGCCGCTCGACGAAAAGGGCCAGGGCATCCCCTATGCCACCTATGGCTTTGCGGCGCAGATCGCTTCGCTCGACGTCGATCTCGACCTCGGCACGATCAAGCTCAACCGCATCGTCGCCGCCCATGATGTCGGCAAGGCGATCAATCCGATGCTGGTCGAGGGCCAGATCCATGGCGGGATCGCGCAGGGTATCGGGCTCGCGCTGCTGGAGGAGTACCTGCCCGGCCGCACCGAAAACCTGCATGATTATCTGATCCCGACCACCGGTGACGTGCCGCCGATCGACATCATCCTGATCGAGGATGCCGAGCCGCTGGGGCCATCGGGCGCCAAGGGGATCGGCGAGCCGGCTCTGGTGCCGACCGCACCGGCGATCCTCGGCGCGATCCGGCACGCAACCGGCGTCACGCCGCGCCAGGTGCCCGTGCTGCCACATCGGCTGTGGGAGCTGCTGCGGGAGCAAGACTCGAAAACCAAACACAGCCCTCATCCTGAGGAGGTCGCGCCCGCGGCCGTCTCGAAGGATGCTCCACAGGGCGTTGGACCATCCTTCGAGACGCAGGCTTCGCCTGCTCCTCAGGATGAGGGCTCGCGTGAGGGCGCGGCAACCTCCGCACTGGCCGAGCGCTCGCGCAAGTTCGGCGCCTCGGAAGGTGTCGACGGCATTGTCCGCTGCGACGCCTGCCCGGTGCTGTGCCGGATCAGGCCCGGCCGCGCCGGCGCCTGCTCGCGCTATGCCAATGACAACGGCCTGCTGGTGCGCACCGATCCGGTCGTGCTGCTGGCGCAGGCGGTCGAAGGCGGCAGCCATGTCGTGCCCTTCGCGGAAAATGCCGAGGATTGGGACGGCAAGATCCTGCCGGCAAACCGCGCATTCGTGACCGGCATCGGCTCGGGCACGACTTATCCCGACTACAAGCCGGCCCCGTTCATCGTCTCCTCGCAGCATGACGGCGTCGACACGGTCACGGTCGTGACCGAGGGCATCTTTTCCTATTGCGGCGTCAAGGTGAAGATCGACACCGATCGTCATCTCGGCCCGGAGACGGCCGCCGTGCGCGCGAATGGCGAGCAGGTCGGCCATGTCACGACCGCCGAATACGGCTCGCAGATGCTCTCGCTCGGCGGCGTTCGCCACCTCACCGGCGGTTCCAAGAAAGAGGGCAACGCCACCTGCGACACGATGCTGAAGCTCAGCAATGGCGAGGCGGTGGAACTGACGATCGACGGCGGTCATGGCGTCATCGTTCAGGCCGGCCAGGCCCCCATCGTCGACGGCAAGCCGGAGACGCGCATGCGCGTCGGCTGCGGCTCTGCGACGGTCGGTATCTTCGCCCGGCAATGGCTTGGCCATGTCGATGAGGTCATCGTCGTCGACGATCACATCACCGGCGTGCTGACCGAGCATCAGGCCGGCCGCGTGCTCGACATGCGCCCCGCCGGCATCCGCGTGCGCGGGCGCAAATCGACGCCGGGCCGCTATTTCCAGGTAGCCGAACCCGGCCTCGGCTGGGGCGGCACCGACATCACGGAACCGCTCTCGATCATCCAGAAGATCGATGCAGGCCTGGCCTGGCCAGGCATGCGCCTGCTGATGACCTCGACCACCGGCGAGGATTCGCTTTACTGCGTGCTCGACGAGAATCTTTTGCCGGTCGAAGCCGAGATGCCGGCCGCAGTGCGACAGGTGGTCGAACGCATCGGCGAGAACTGCGAACCGTCCTTGTGCACCGTGACCTTCATGGCCGGTGCGGGCGGTTCGTTGAGAGCAGGCGTCACCGAAAACCCCGTGCTGCTGACGCGTTCCGTGCAGGCCGGCACGACGCGGGTGACCATGGGCGGCGCGCCGGTCTATGTCTGGCCGGGTGGTGGAATCACCGTGATGGTCGACGTTCTCCGCATGCCCAGAAACGCATTCGGCTATGTGCCGACGCCGGCCATCGTTGCTCCGATCGAGTTTACTTTGCCACGGGAACTCTACCTGGCCTCGGGCGGCCATGCCGACGAGATCGTTCCGATCGAGGAGGTGCTGCGCGCGCATGGCGGGCAGGCCCGGATAGAGACCGGTTTCGCGGACAATCCGTGGCCGCTGCGCCGCGATAGCGGCTAATCTGCAGCCCACATGTCCCTGAGCACGATGCCGACTTTCCTTCGTCACAGCGCTGCGCTCTAGAGTGGCCGCTCTCGCAGGCGGACACGACATGAAAACCCACCGGAGCGCGCGCTTGAGCGGCGGCCGCCTGCATCTGCAGGAAGGTCCGATCGATCTGGTGATCGCCGCCTTTGGTGGCCCGCGACAGGTCCAGCGCGCTTATGGCGCAGCCGAAGAACGCTTCACGGGACTTCTGACCGAACTCACGCGCGAGCTGCGCCTGCTGCGCCAACCGCTCGACCATCAGCCCCCCTCGCTCAAGGGCGCCACGGCGCAGCAGATGGCCAGGGCCTGCTGGCCGTTCCGGAGCAGCTATATCACCCCGATGGCGGCCGTCGCGGGCGCCGTCGCCGACACCATCCTCTCAGCGATGATCGCGCACGAGCCCGGCCTGGAGCGCGCCTATGTCAATAATGGCGGCGACATCGCCATCCATCTGACGGCCGACCACCCGCTCGACATCGGTGTCGTGCCCTCGCTGGCAATGGCGCGACCGGAGGGCTTCCTGCGGCTCGATGCGAAGAGCCCGGTGCGCGGCATCGCCACCAGCGGGCGCCATGGCCGCTCCTTCTCGCTGGGCATTGCCGATGCGGTCACCGTGCTGGCGCGCAGCGCGGCCGAAGCCGACGCCGCCGCGACCGTCATCGCCAATGCAGTGACTGTCGAGGACACCGTGATCATCCGCAGGCCGGCACGCGATCTCGATCCCGACAGCGACCTGAGGGGTTTGGCCGTGACTGTCGATGTGGGGCCTTTGTCGCCGCAGGCGGTGGCGGAAGCGCTCGACAATGGCGTCAGGCGCGCCGACGCGCTCTTGAAAGAAGGCCTGATCGAAGGCGCGTTGCTGGCGCTTGCCAAAGAATGGCGCAGTGTCGGCGGAGCGATCCTCCCCCGTCATGGTCGGGCTTGACCCGACCATCTCAGGCAGAAGCAGCGTCCTTTCGCGAGAGTTTCTCGGGTCTGCGCTTCGCGCCGCCCGAGAATGACGCTGCTCAGACAGACAAATATTGCGACCTGACCGCCTCGTTCGCCTTCAGCTCATCCATCGTGCCGGTGAAGCGGATCATGCCTTTCTCGATGATCGCGGCGCGGTCGGCGACATTGCCGGCGAAATGCAGGTTCTGCTCCGAGATCAGCACGCTCAGCCCCTCGCCTTTCAGCGCCAGGATGGTCCTGGCCATCTCCTCGACGATAACGGGCGCCAGCCCTTCCGAGGGTTCATCCAGCAGGACGAGCTTGGGATTGCCCATCAGCGTGCGCGCGATGGTGAGCATCTGCTGTTCGCCGCCCGACATCGCGCCGCCCGGCCGGTCGCGCATGCGCCCAAGATTGGGAAAGAGCGCGAAGAGCCGCTCCGGCGTCCAATGCGGCACGTCGGCGCGCGGCGGTCGCTGCGCCACTGACAGGTTTTCCATCACGCTGAGTTCGGAGAAGACACGCCGATCCTCCGGCACATAGCCGATGCCCATGCGCGCGATCTCGAACGGCTCGCGACCATCCACCCGTTGATCCTCGAACGACACCGTCCCCCCGGCCGGCGGCACCAGGCCCATGATCGCCTTCATGGTGGTGGATTTGCCCGCACCATTGCGGCCCATCAAGGCCAGAACCTCGCCGCGACTCATCGAGAAGCTCAAGCCCTGCAGGATATGCGCGCGGCCGTAATAGGCATCGAGCGCCGTGATTTCGAGCATCATACGACCACCTTGAGCAGGCTCTCGCACCACGCCGTCATTCCGGGGCGATGCGCAGCATCGAGCCCGGAACCCAGAACCGCGGAACTCGATCCGGATGACGCAGCGCCGGTAGCCTTCGTTGCCGCGAGCCTCGGCGGTTCTGGGTTCCGGGCTCGCGCCTGCGGCACGCCCCGGAATGACGGCGCGGCTTTGCTTGCAACGATCACGTCAATGCCCTCCCGAAGTGGCGCCGGAGCCGAGATAGACCGCGCGCACATTTGGGTCGCGCCGCACCTCCTCGGCCGTGCCATGGGCGATCAGCAGGCCACGATCGAGCACGATGACACTGTCGGAATGGGTGAAGACGACATCCATGTCGTGCTCGGTGAAAAGCACCGCGATGCCCTTTGCGGCGGCGATCTCCGCCGTCAGCGCCATCAGCTCGATACGCTCGCGCGGCGCCATTCCAGCGGTCGGCTCGTCCATCAGCAAGAGCTTGGGTTGATTGGCGAGCGCGACCGCGAGCTCGACGCGCTTGAGATCGCCATAGGCCAGCACCCCGCAGGCGCGCTCCGCCTGCTCGACCATGCCGACCTGCGCCAGCAAGGCATCGGCAGCCGCCTTGTGCCGATCGCGCGCCCGGCCGAAGGGGCTCCAGATTTCGCCGGCATGCGAGATCAGCGCCATCTGGACGTTCTCGCGCACCGTCATCGAGGTGAAGGTCGCGGTGATCTGGAAGGTGCGCCCCACCCCCATCCGCCAGACGGCGCGGGGCTTCATGCCGGTGATCGGGCGGCCGCCAAGCAGCACCTCGCCCTTGTCCGGCCTGAGCTGGCCATTGAGCATGTTGAAGCAAGTCGTTTTGCCGGCTCCGTTGGGACCGATCAGCGCCAGCATGGTCCCGGCCTCGACCGAAAAGGAGACACCGTCGACCGCGCGCACGCCGCCGAAGGATTTTGCGAGGTCGCGTACAACGAGGACTGGGTCTCCGGCCATAGCGGGAGCCCTGCTCTGCTGGAGAACCACGCTCATCGGCCGCCCTCCGCTGCGAGCCTGGCTGTCGCTGCGGCTTCAGGCCGCCTGCACCAGCGCTCGACCAGCAGGAGCGAGCCGCCCACCAGCCCGCGCGGAAATAGGATGACCAGCAGAACGATCGACAGTCCCAGCCCGAAGCGCCAGTACATCGTCGCCTTCATCAATTGCTCGCTCAGGCCGGCATAGGCGAAGGCGCCGATGATCGGGCCCGATACGGTCTGGACACCACCGAGCAGCACCATCAGCAGCGCATCGACCGAGCGCGGGATCGCCATATAGGTCGGGAAGACCGAGCCCTTCGAAAAGGCGAAGAGCGCGCCGGCAATACCGGCGGCGAAAGCCGCGACGATGAAGGCGACCCATTGGATGCGCATGACATCGAGCCCGATCGCCTCTGCCCGCAATGGATTGTCGCGCGCCGCGCGCAGCCCATAGCCGAGCGGCGAAAAGATCGTCAGGCGCAGCGCCACGATCGAAACGGCGCAGACGCCGAGCGTCAGATAGAAATAGGCGGTCTTCGACGATGCCCAGGCCGAGGGCCAGACGCCGAGAATGCCGTTGTCGCCGCCGGTCAGCTCGACCCACTGGAACGCCGTCGCCCAGGCGATCTGGGCAAAGGCGAGCGTCAGCATGGCCAGATAGACACCCGACAGCCGAACGCAGAACCAGCCGAAGACGACGCCTGCGATGCCCGCCAGGAAGGGCGCGAAGACGAGCGCCGGCTCCATCGGCGCGCCCAGCCATTTGACGGCGAGCGCCGCGCCATAAGCGCCGAGCCCGAAATAGGCGGCGTGCCCGAACGAGGCCATCCCGCCCGGCCCCATCATGAAATGCAGGCTGGCGGCAAACAGCGCGAAAATGATCAGCTCGGTCAGCGTCGACAGGAGATAGTCGGGCGCGAAGATCGGCGTGAGCGCCAGCAATGCCAGGGCGAGCAGGCCCGCGAGCTTCGTCAGCCTGTCGGCGGGCAGCAGCAGGGGCTCGGCTGGCCCATGGCCGCGCGCATGGCCGACGGGCGCCCGGCCCATCAAGCCATAGGGCTTCACCACCAGCACCACCGCCATCACCAGGAAGACCAGAACCAGCGTGATCTTGGGAAAGATCAGGATGCCGAAGGCATGGAGGATGCCGATCAGAACGGCGGCAAGGTAGGCGCCCGTCACGCTGCCGAGACCGCCGACGACGACCACGACGAAGGCCTCCGAGATCATGGCGAGGTCCATATGCAGGTTCACCGCCTCGCGCGGCAGCTGCAATGCGCCACCAAGCCCGGCCAGCATCGAGCCGAAAGCGAAGACCGAGGTGAAAAGCAGGCGCTGATTGACGCCGAGCGCTCCGACCATCTCGCGATCCTGCGTTGCGGCGCGGACCAGCGTACCCCAGCGCGTCTTCTGGAACAGGAACCAGAGCAGGCCGAGCACGAGCGGCCCGACCGCGATCAGGAAGAGCTCATAGGTCGGGAAACGGTTGTCGAACAGGATGACGAAGCTCTTGAAGCCCGGCGCGCGCGGCCCGAGCTTGTCTTCCGGCCCCCAGGTCGCCAGCGCCAGATCCTGCAGCATCAGCACGACGCCGAAGGTCGCGAGCAGCTGGAACAGCTCCGGTGCCTGATAGATCCGGCGCAAGATCAGCACCTCGATCAGCACGCCTGCCAGCCCGACCAGCAGCGCCGCCAGGAGCACGCCGCCCCAGAACCCGAACGTATCGGCAGGCCCGAGATAACTCACCAGCGTCCAGGCGAGATAGGCTCCCAGCATATAGAGCGAGCCATGCGCGAAATTCACGATCCGCGTGACGCCGAAGATGATCGACAGCCCCGAAGCGACGAGGAAGAGCGACGAGGCCGAAGCCAGCCCGTTCAATGTCTGCGTGAGGATGAGATCGATCATGAGGAAACCGCCTGGGGCCAAAGCTCAGCCGTCATCCGGGGCGCAGCGCAGCGAACGCCCTGGATCCATCTTGGAGCTCCACAGCCCTCCGATCGATCCCGGAGCGGCGCAGCTGACGCTGCCTGTCCGGGATGACGGAGGTTCATGTTCGAGCAGGCAGGGCCGCTACCCTGCCGGGCGAAGCTTCTTCACCTCGGCATCATCAGGCAGATATTTGGCGCCGTCGCGATAGGTCCAGTCGACCATCGTGCCCTTGCCGTCCTTCACCGCCGTCTTGCCGACATAGGCTCCGAGCGTCGACTGGTGGTCGATGGCGCGATATTCGGCCGAACCGAAGGCGGAGGGGAATTTCAGCCCTTCCAGAGCATCGACCAGCTTCTCGGTATCCGTTGATCCTGCCTTGGCGAGCGCGGCGGCGATCGAGTTCATCGTGTCGAAGCCGACGACGGAACCCAACCTTGGATAGTCGTTGTATTTCGCCTTGTAGGCATCCCGGAATTTCACGTGCTCGGGCGTCTGGATATCGGCATGGGGGTAGCCGGTGACGATCCATCCCACGGGAGCCTCTGCGCCGAGCGGATCGAGATATTCAGGTTCGCCGGTCAGCATGGACACGACCGACCGGCCCTCGAACAGACCGCGCGTATTGCCCTGGCGCACGAAGTTCGAGAGATCTGCGCCGAAGGTCACGTTGAAGATCGCATCGGGCTTGGAGGCCTCCAGCGCCTGCACGGTGGCGCCGGCATCGATGCGGCCCAGCGCCGGGAACTGTTCCGCCACGAATTCGACGTCGGGCTTCGCCTTCTTCAGCAGCTCCTTGAACCAGCGAACGCCGGACTGGCCGTATTCGTAGTTCGGCGCCACCAGCGCCCATTTCTTGGCCGGAAGCTTCGCCGCTTCCTCCACGAGCATGGCGGCCTGCATATAGGTCGAGGGCCGCAGCCGGAAGGTGTAGCGGTTGCCGTTCGCCCAGACGACCGCGTCCGACAATGGCTCGGATGCGACATAGAGCTTCTTGTTCTGCTTGGCGAAATCAGCGATCGCAAGACCGACATTCGACAGGAAGCCACCCGAGAGCAGGTCGACCTTCTCGGCATTGACCAGGTCGCCGGCGTGGCGGACGGCATCTTCGGGCTTGCCGCCATCGTCGCGGAAAATCGTCTCGATCTTGCGCCCCATCACACCGCCGGCCGCGTTGATCTGCTCCAGCGCCAGTTCCCAGCCCTGGCGGTAGGGCTTCAGGAAGGCGGGCTGGGCCGTATAGCTGTTGATCTCGCCCACCTTGATCGGGCCGGCGCCCTGCGCCCGCACGAGGGACGGCGCGGCGATCGCAGCCATGGAGGCCACACCCAGAAAACTCCGACGGTCGATCGTCATCCCGATTCCCCATGTCAGGCCCGTTGGCGGTACGCCCCGGTGCTCTTGGACAGATGTCGCATGCCGGAGACTTTGCGTCAGCCGGCAAATTCATTTGTGTACCTACGAATTTGAAGAGCCCTAAATTGCTTGTCAATGCCTAAAAACATGCAGGCCGGAACCGGATTTTCGTGCCGTTTTTGCGTGATTTCGCCCGTTTCGGCCGTGATTGGGCGGGAAGCGCCAGCCGTCGCCTGCTCAAGAAAGCGACATGCTCAAAATTAGGACAAGAGTGCTGCCCTTTTATGCTTGTGACGAGGGCAGGCCCACCCTATGTATCTTGCACCGTAGCAGCGATGCTGCGTCGCCCTCCTTGGGCGTTTCCTCCCTAGACTTGGGCTGCGCTCACGCGCGGCCCTTTTTTCTTGGGAGCCATGCTTTTCTTGAAGCGATGCCTGCGCAATGCGCCAAGGCACGTGATGAGCCGGTTCAATCCGGAACTAGCGCGAGAACCTCACCGGTACCGCCAATGCGATGGTCCCGCCGCCAAGCCCGTCCGGTGGCGCCGGCACGGGGCTGGCGCGGCGGATCATCGAGACCGCCTCTTCATCCAGCGCGGCATCTCCCGAGCCGCGCACGAGGCGGGCCGACAACACCCGGCCGGACCGGTCGATGCTGAAGGCTACCTGCACCGTGCCGGGGCTCGCCCCGCCGGGGAAGCGCTTGTAACGGTTGAGATGCGCGATCAGGGTGCCGCGCCAGCTCGCTGACGAGGCCGGAGAGGCGGAAGATGCGCCCGACCGGGGCGCTGCCGCGGTCGGAGCTGCCTGAGCCTGCGCTGTGGGCGCCGTGGTCTGCTCTGCGCGCGGCTTGTCGGGATTGACCGGCTTGCGGCGCTCGACCACGCGCGGCTTCGGCGGCGGCTTGCGCTTGACGACCTCAGGCTTCGGCTTGGGTTGCGGCGGCGGCGGAGGACTGAGCACGGCAGCGGCATCGGGAAGCGACGGCAGCTCTGGAATCTTGATCTCCGGCTCCGGCAACGCCACAGGTTCCGGCTCTTCGATCGGCGGCGGCTCGATCGGCTTGGGCTGCTCGATCGGTTCCGGTGGAGGCTCGGGCTGGGCCTCGACCATTTCGGGCCCGGGCGCGACCTCCTGGGCCGGCGCTTCCGGCGCGACCGCGATTGGGGCAAGCTCTATCATCACGGCGGCCGGCGGCGCGCCCATGGCAGCCTCCGCCCGCTGCCAGGTCACGATCACCCAGCCCGCGCCGGCATGGACGCCGGCCACGACCAGCGCCGCCAGCCCCCAGCGCAACATCGCGGGCCACAGCCGCGAGCCGATGCTTTGCGCGCGCGTACTCACGGCTTGGGACCTGTCGCAGGCGCCGGGCTCTGCCCGGTATCCTCGAGCCCGACGAGCGCGATCTTGAGATAGCCGGCATTGCGCAGGAGGTTCATCACATCCATCAGCTCGCGATAGGCCACGGCTCCATCGGCGCGGAGGAAGACGCGCTGCTCGCGATCATTGTTGGTCTGACGGTCGAGCGTCGCCTGCAAGGCCTCGCGCGGCACGCCGTCATTGCCCAGAGCCAGCGAGAGATCGCCTTTGACCGTCAGGAATACGGGCGTGTCCGGACGCGGCTGCGGTTGCGCATTCGACACCGGCAGGTCGACCGCGACATCCACGGTTGAGAGCGGGGCTGCGACCATGAAGATGATCAGCAGCACCAGGATCACGTCGATGAAGGGCGTGACATTGATGTCGCTGACCTCGCTGAGATCGCCGTCCTGCGGGTCCTTGAGCGATACGGCCATGACCTACTCCGCGGGCACGCGCGGCATCGCCGCGCTGAGTTGGCTCGGGCCCGGCTGGGCCGGTGCGGCACGGACGGCAGCTGGCGGCGCCCCTCGGGCTGCCTGCGCAGCGCCACGCTGGCGGCGCTCGAGATCGCGCGAAAGATGCTGCAGGATTTCGCCCGAGGCATCCGAAAGCGTCGCACGGTAACCGGTGATCGCGCGGGCAAAGACATTATAGATGATCACGGCCGGGATCGCCGCGACCAGGCCGATGGCGGTCGCCAGCAGCGCTTCGGCGATGCCGGGCGCGACGACCGCGAGATTCGTCGTCTTGGCCTGGCTGATGCCGATGAATGAATTCATGATGCCCCAGACCGTGCCGAACAGGCCGACGAAGGGCGCAGTCGAGCCGATCGTAGCGAGAAGGCCGGTACCGCGCGCCATCGAGCGCCCTGCCCGCGCCTCGATCCGCGACAGGGCAATGGAGACGCGCTCCTTGATGCCGTCATCGCCGAGGTCGATCGAGCGGCGGGTTTCGGCGAGCGCCGCGCCGAGCAGCACGCCGACGGAGCCGCGCAGCTTGCCGCCCTTGCCACCGATTGCAGCCGCGGCCTCGCTCAGGCTGTCGGCCGCCTCAAGCCGGCGCAAAGCCCGCACCGCCCCGGTCTTCGCGGCGCCCAACTCCAGAACCTTGGCCAGCCAGATCGTCCAGGTCACCACAGAGGCGAACGCCAACCCCACCATCACCACCTTCACGACGATGTCGGCAGCCATGAACATCCCCCATGGCGAGAGATCATGCGGCAGGCCGGTCGTCGTCGCGGGCAGCGTCGTTGCCGCGGTCGGATGTGCAGCCGAGGGCGGCGCGATGCCGAGCTGGGGCAGCGCCGGAGGAAGCGCATTCATCGGCGCAACCAGCGCAGGGCCATTGCCTTGCGCCGGAGCGGCACCATTGGAGGGAGCCGCCGTGCCGGCAGGTGGCGACGCTGGCTGGCTCGGCTCGGCTGGAGCCACGGATTGAGGCGGCGCGGTTTGAGCCTGTGCCGGAACGAGCACGGCAGCCTGGCCGAGCAAGAGCAGGCTCATGGCCAGCACAGCGGAGCGCAGCGCGCGCATCATCGCTCCGTCCAGCCCGGCTTGCCTGCGCGGCGCCGATACCGGGCACTCGCTGCTAGCGTCGGCCCGGAGCCCTACCGGCATGGCTTGCGGCAAAGCTGCGAGCTTGCGGGGCACCATGGCTTCCTCCTTGGAATCATTACAAAAAACAGCTTGCAACCGCCTTGCTGCATGTGCGATACGCCTCTTCCAACTGCCCCGCCATGTCAAGGCCAACAGGACATCGCGGCGATGGCGATCGCGCCCGGGCGGACTTTCCAGCGTCACGCTCTCATCAGTGATCGAGCGGCGGAAATGTCAGCTCCAGCAGGGCGCTGGGCATGCAAAAATAGATCGCGCCGGTGCTGCGCGGAGGGCAGCCTTGCCCCCAACGCAGATCGGCCGCGCATTGCGCGGCCGATGACAAGATCAACAATGCGAAGCCTGGTGCGGCTCAGTCGGCGCTCGCCGCCAGATAGATCGCCGCTATCTTTTCGACCCCGGCGAGATCGGCGGCATCGAAGCGGGCCACCTTCGGGCTGTCGAGATCGATGACGCCGATGACTTCGCCATCTCGGATCAAAGGCACGACGAGTTCGGAGCGCGACGCCGCATCGCAGGCGATATGCCCCGGAAAGGCATGGACATCCTCGACGAGGACCGACTGCTTGCGCGCAGCGGCTGCCCCGCACACACCGCGCCCGACGGGAATACGCACGCAGGCCGGCTGGCCCTGAAACGGTCCGAGCACGAGTTCACCCTCACGCAGGATATAGAATCCCGCCCAGTTGAGGTCGGGCATCATCTGGAACAGCAGCGCCGACGTGTTGGCGGCGTTGGCGATCGAATCGCGCTCTCCCGCCAGCAAGGCCTCCAGCTGCGACGACAATTGGCGGTAGAACTCCACCTTGTCGGCGCTCTCGATCACTTGAGCCTGAAACATCGTCGCTCCCAACTGCAAACCGCCCTGCGGGCCTGCCCGCTCTTAGCACCCCTTCCGGATGACGCCCATCGCGCCGCCGCCGTGTCGCCATGATCCAAACGGGGTCAAGATCGATCGCGTTGAATTGCAGCCGGACGACGAAGCGCAACAGCGGCTGTTGAATGCAGGCGACTGCCTATCCGCCCGGCGGATTACCGTCTTTCGCAACCAGCACTGCGATTCCAGCCGCGCTATGCGCGGGCCTGAGCGATATCATGAAACGCGCCAACCGATACCTGGCCCAGGCCAGCAGCAACGGCAGGAGCGGAGCGTCCTGGTTAGCCTTTTGCATGACGCGCTCCTCAAACTCGGTCGGGAACGGCTCGCTATGCCCCACTGGACCCTAATGCCCACGCCACGCGTGGGCATCAGACTTCGCATGGCGATACTCTTCGCCGCCTCGCAATCCTCGAAGATTTCGCGTAGCGGAAAGAGAGAAATACCTTCCGGCACCGCCATCTCTCTGCGGGGCACGTTACGCTCGCCCAGTATTTAATCAAATCACCAATCGAAGAGCGACATCGAAAACTTCGGTGAGAATATATCCGACAACAGTTCCTCGCCCTACGGTTGACCTCCGGGCCACCCCGAGTCAGCCGCAACCACCTCGAAGGTGCCAAGCTTCGTCCGGCGTTCATTCTGATCCGGCAAGTGCGACAACTCACGATCATTGCGTCAGATCCTCTACGCATCGACCATGGGTTCGGTTTCATAACCAGGCTGCGATTTTTGCTCGGCGGCGCTGAAAGACCCCTTCCCTTTTCGCTTCAGCGATCGCCTCCCTCGTTCAGCAGCCGGCCGCTTGCGGCGACACCGACGAGCAGTAATGCGACAATCAGGAAGGCGATCGACAGGCTGCTGCCATGAGCCACGAAGCCGATCGCGGCCGGGCCGGCCAGAATGCCGGCATAGCCGAGCGTAGAGATCGCGGGCACGGCGACATGCTCCGGCATGACCTTCTGCCGGCCGACCGCGCTGTAGAGCACCGGCACGATATTCGCGCAGCCGGCCCCGACAAGCGCATAACCGGCAAGTCCGACGATCCACGATTGGCCCAGCGTTGCGAGCGCGAGACCCGCCGCGGCGCAGAGCGCGCCCAGCGCGATCACGGTGCTCGGCCTGATGCTCCGAACCAAGCGGTCCCCGGTCAATCGCCCGATCGTCATGGTCGTCGCAAAGGCTGCGTAGCCGAGGCCGGCATAGGCCGGATCGACGCCATGCACGGAGTTGAGAAACACGGCGCTCCAGTCGAGCACGGCGCCTTCCGTCAGGAACATCACGAAGCAAAGGATGCCGATGAACAGAACGATGCCGTGCGGCACGGCAAAGGCCGGCCCATCTCCGGTCGCGCCGTAAGGGAGAAGATCGGGCGCCGCTCGAAACAGCGCCGCAAGGATGAGCACGACGACGCCCAGCGAGGCCAGCAGCGGCGAAGCGCCCAGCATCAGCGCGACGCTGACACCGCCCGCACCGGCAATGCCGCCGACACTGAACAACCCGTGGAAACCCGACATCATGGCGCGCCCGCTCGCACGCTCGACGATCACAGCCTGGATGTTGACCGTGCAGTCGAGCGAGCCGACGCCAGCGCCGAAGACGAAAAGCACCAGACCCAGCAGGACAAGGTCCGAGACGACCGCCAGCAGCGGCAGAGTCAGGCAGATCACCAACGTGGCGACCACCAGTACGCGCCGGCAGCCGAAGCGCGCCGCGAGCCCGCCGGCCACGGGCATGGCGATTATCGAGCCCGCGCCGAGGCACAGCAGAAGCAGGCCCAGCGCTCCGTCCTCGATGCCGGCGCGGGCCTTGGCGAATGGCACCAGCGGCGCCCATGCCGCCGTGCCGAAGCCGGCGATGAAGAAGGCTATGCGCGTCGAAACCTGTTCGGGCCGGCCAGGCTCCGATGTCGCGATCGTCTCCGCCAAGCTCATCGATTGATCCATCTGTACTCGCATGCGTACTCGGGCTGCGGTTGTGGCAGCGCAAGCCCGCCCCGCATAGCGCGGTGACGCAGTGGCGCCTTGCATATCGATGACGCCAGGGAGTGATCAGCGGAATGGCGGGCGAGGACGCATGTCATCGCCGCTGGACTTCGCGGTGAAAACATATTGCACTGCTCCGCGAAGAACTGCCGCCGAATGCGGGCAGATATGCAAGTTTGCTTCGCGAGACATGATGCCCAAGCCCTTCCCGCCCCAGAGAAGCCCGCTCGACAGCTTCGATCTGGCCATTCTCGAGATCCTGCAGCGCGACAACACGACGCCCCAGCGCGTGATCGGCGAGGCCGTCAATCTCTCGGCTCCGGCCGTCCAGCGTCGGATCAAGCGAATGGAGGAGGACGGCGTCATCAGGGCCAATGTCGCGCTGGTCGACCCCGACCGGGTCGGGCAATCGATCACCATCTTCGTCCAGGTCGAGATGATCAGCGAGACGGCCGACGAGATCGACGCTGCAAAGCGCGAATTCCTGGCCGCGCGCGAGATTCAGCAATGCTATTACGTGACCGGCGAGGCCGATTTCGTCCTTGTCGTCATGGTCGCGACCATGGCCGACTATGAGGCGCTGACCCGGCGCCTGTTCTTCGGCAACAACAACGTCAAGAAATTCCGCACCTTCGTCGCGATGGATCGAGTCAAGGTCGGGCTGACGGTGCCATTGGAGCGCTGATTGCATCAGCGGACCACCATCGACGAATAGCCCTTGCGGTGGTCGGACTATCGTGACGGACAGGATATAGCAGATGAACGACGCCTCACCGATCCGCTCAGCCAGCGCCCCTGCCACCCGGCCGGCTTTCGCGCGCTGGCTCGCCACGACCAACGACGTCACGCGCACGTTCCTGTCGGCCGGGCGGATTCCGGGGCTGATCAACATGGCCGGCGGCCTGCCGGCGCCCGAAACCTATCCCGCCGCCGAACTCGCCGCGCTTGCACAGCAGGCCATCGCGCAGCACCCTCAAGATACATTGGGCTACGGTCCGATCGAAGGATTGCCTGACCTGCGCGATGCGCTGGCGGCTCGTTTCAGCACGCCGACGCTCCGGCTCAGCCGCGACAATGTCCTGATCACGACAAGCGGGATGCAGGGGCTGGACCTGATCGGCAAGGTTCTCCTCGAACAAGGCGGACTGATCGCCGGGCAGTTCCCGACCTATCTCGGCGCGCTTGACGCCTGGAAGCCGCACAGCCCGCGCTTCCGCAACCTCCGCTTCGACGAGCCGGATTTCGATCCTCTCGCAGCGCTGGCGGGCGCGCAGTTCGCCTACACGGTTCCGAATTTCTCGAACCCGACGGGCAGGCTCGTGGGCCTGCCGATGCGCCACGCGCTCGTCGATGCCGCGCATGCCACCGGAACCTGGCTGGTCGAGGACGATCCCTACGGCACCCTGCATTACGACGCCGCGCCTCTGCCCCGCATGATCGAACTCTCCGGCCTGAAAGGGCACGGCGCGAGCTACGATGGACCGATCGTCTATATGGGTACGCTCTCGAAGGAGATCGCGCCGGGACTACGTATCGGCTGGGTGATCGCCGCGCCCGAGATGATCGGCGCGCTGACCATGGCCAAGCAGGGCTCGGATATGTGCACCAGCGGCGTCACCCAGCGCATTGCGCTGGCGGCGCTGGAAAGCGGGCTCGTCGAGCGCATGCAGCCCGTCATCGTGAACCTCTATCGCGAACGCCGCGACGCGCTCTGCACCGCCCTCGCGGAACATCTGGAGGACTGGTTCGCGTGGGAGGTGCCCGTCGGCGGCATGTTCGTCTGGGCGGTGGCACGCGATCCCCTGCTCGACACCGATCGGCTGTTGCCGCTCGCCATAGAGGCGGGCGTCTGCATCACGCCGAGCAGCGTGTTCGACGCGTCGGGACAATATCGCCGCGCCATACGCATCAACTTCACCCTCAACCCGCCGGACCGCCTCGCCGAAGGCGTCAGGCGCTTGGCCGGGGCGGTCCAGATGATGTCACGGCAAAGAAGCTGATCGGCGCAGGCAATCGACGTTCAAGCCATGACCGAGCGCGATCTCAATGGCTGTGGCGAGTGCCTGCCGAGATCGTTCCGCGCTTTCATCGCAAAGGTGCCACGCCGACCATGACGCGCCTGCTCCTGATCAACCCGAACACGAATGCAGCGACGACGGCGACGATGCGCGCCATCGCGCAGGCCGCCGCTCCCAAGAACGTTATCGTCGAGGCCATGAGCGCGCCTTATGGCGTCCCGCTGATCACAACGGAAGATGCGCTTTCGGCAGCGGCCAAGGCCGTGCAGGCGCTGGCGGGAGCGATCGCGGCCACGCCCCCTGACGGCGTCATCGTCTCGGCCTTCGGCGATCCCGGCCTCGCGGCCCTGCGGCTTCGCCTGTCCTGCCCCGTCACCGGCATCGCCGAGGCCGCCATGCGGGAGGCCGGGGCCGGCGGGCGCCCCTTCGCCATCGTCACCACCACGCCGGATCTGGTCGGTTCGATCATGGCGACGGCGCGCGCCTATGGGCATGGCGACACGATGCGCGGCGTCGCCCTGACCGAGGGCGACGTCCACGCCCTCATGGCCGATCACGACCTGCTGGTCGAGGCGCTCGCAAAGGCCTGTACCGACGCGATCGACAGGCTCGGCGCCAAGGCGCTCGTCATCGGCGGCGGGCCTCTGGGTCAAGCCGCCCAGGCGCTGGCGGGACGCTTCCCCGTGTCCGTCATCGCGCCCATCCCTGCGGCCATGCGACTGGCCTTGCACCGGCTGGCTTGACCCAAGGCTGTGCCTCGGTCATTGGGCGCATGCATGCCGCTGCTGGCCCTCGTCGGC
Source organism: Allobosea lathyri (assembly GCF_900108245.1). Taxonomy (GTDB): domain Bacteria; phylum Pseudomonadota; class Alphaproteobacteria; order Rhizobiales; family Beijerinckiaceae; genus Allobosea; species Allobosea lathyri. The sequence continues at coordinate 89,599 of NZ_FNUY01000002.1, read as the reverse complement.
GAACTCTGCATGTTGGATTCGTAAGACTCGCGAAATTTGCAAGACCTGGAATTCGCAAGGCCCTGATCTGAACGGCTGGTCGGAGATGCCGGCAGCCCTCAACCCAGCAGCCGCAGCCGCGTGATCCGGCTCGGATTGGTCTCTGCCAGCAGGATATCGCCTTCCGGCGTACCGAAGATGCCGTGCGCGCCGTTGAGGAACGGCCGGCAGCGGCCGAGCCGCTCGCCATTGGGCCCGATTTTCTGCAGGCTCGGCACCATGTCGGTGACATAGGCGTTGCCCTCGGCATCGCCCCACAACGCAACCGGCTGATAGAAATCGCCCCAGCTCTGGAGGTGCCGACCCTCGCGATCGAAGACCTGAACCCGGTTCAGCGTGCGGTCGACCACGACGACGCGGCCATCCGCAAAAGTCCAGATCGCGTGCGGCCAACCAAACTGTCCATCGTCCGAGCCATGACTGCCCCAGCCACCGAGCAGCACGCCATCAGCGGAAAAGCGATGAACCCGGCTCGCAGCATAACCGTCGCAGACATAGATTTCGCCCCAGGCCGAAACATGGACATCGGTCGGATGGTTGAAGGGCGACAGCGGTTCGCCCCGCTTGCCAAGGCCAGACAAACGTTCGCCACCGGCGGAAAAGATGATGACCTCGTGCATATCGCGGTCGACCGCGAGGACCCGCCCCGCCGCGTCGAGGGTCAGCATATGGGAATCGGCGATGGTCGTGCCGCCCCAGCCGCGGAGATAAGCACCATCAGGCGACAGCTCGACGATTCGCGGATCATTGGACTGCGTCAGCGGGTCGTGCCGCAGCATCACGAAGACATGGCCGCGCGGATCTATCGCGACATCGGTGACGAACCCGCTGTTCTCAGGCCAGGAGCCAAAAGGGCGCTCCACGCGATAGCGCCTGCCTCCCAGCGCGACGATGAGTTCATGCAAAGCCAAAACCTGTCCCCCATGCCAGCTGTCCGGCATCATCTTCGACCGCTTTGAACCCTCCGCATAGAGCAGGCCGAAGCTGTCCTTGAGCCATGGCAAATAATCGGCGACGCGCCCGCCATCCGGTCGTTGCCGCGAGGGAGGCGTTTCCACATGATGGGCCTGCGCTCCCCTTCTCGCTCCACCATCTCATCACATGACGCCCGGCGTCTGACAGCCAGGCCCGCGGTTTGCTATGGCTGATGCCCGTTCTCCGCCTTTGCGCCCGCCGCGATGGAAACCAGAGCCATGCCCGAAACCTTCACGCCCTGGCCCGCTTTGGCCGAAATCGCCGAGTCCGTCCGCTCGGGCCGGACCACGGCCAAGGCGCTGGCCGACGAAGCTCTGCGCCGCATCGACAGGCTCGACGGTCCGCTCAACGCCTTCGTCTCGGTCGATCCGGCAGACGTCGCCGCCCGCGCCAGGGCCGTGGACGCTCGCGTTGCGAACGGCGAATCCCTGCCGCTCGCGGGAGTGCCGGTCGCCATCAAGGACAATATCTGGGTCAAGGGCCGGCGGATCACGCAAGGCTCGAACCTGTTCAAGGATTTCATCGCGCCGGAGGATGCGATCGCGGTGGCTCGCCTCGTCGCTGCGGGCGCAGTCATCGTCGGAATCGCCAACACCTCGGAATTCGCGGCGAAGGGCCAGACGACCAATCTGCTGCACGGTGCGACGCGCCATCCGCTGAACCCTGCGCTGACACCGGGAGGCTCGTCAGGCGGACCGGTCGCTGCGGTCGCGAGCGGCATGGTCCCCTTCGCGCTTGGAACCGATGCAGGCGGATCGAGCCGTCGCCCGCCGGCTCATACCGGCCTCGTCGGCTTCAAACCCTCCTTCGGCGCACTCCCCTATGGGCCGGGCTTTGAAGAACCCTTCTTCGGCATCTCCTGCAGCTGCCCGATCGCCCGCACTGTCGAAGACGCAGCACTGGCATTCGAGACCATGGCAGGCTCCGCGGCTGGCGATCCCCACTCCGCCATCGTCGAGGCGGCGGGACCGATCGACCGCGCCTCCCTGACCCTCGCCTACAGCCCGAAATGGGGGCTCGACGTGCCCGTCGACGGCGAGGTGTCAGCCAGCATGGCGCGCTGTGTCGCAACCCTGCGCGACGCAGGATTTCGCATCGTCGAGCGCGATCCGCTATGGCCCGCCTGCGCGGCGGAGGCTGGGCTCAACCCTCTCCAGCATGCCGGGCTCGCCGCTCTTTACGGCGAGGCCTGGCGCCAGGCCCCTGCCCTGATCGATCCCGATCTCGGTGCTCAGATCGCGGCAGGCTTCGACTATACCGGACTGGACGTGGCGAAGGCGCTCCTGCTGTCGGAGGCCGTCGCCTGGCACGCCGCGCGCTTCTTCTCGGAAACCGCGATCGATGCGCTGATCGGCCCGACCACGCCCTGCACGGCGTGGCCGGTCGACAGGCTCGGTCCCGAGATGATCGACGGCGTCAAGGTCGGCCCGCGCGGCCACGCTGTCTTCACGCCGCTGTTCAACCATTCGCGCCAGCCGGCGATCTCGATCCCCTGCGGCATCGACAGTGCAGGCCTGCCCATCGGCCTCCAGATCGTCATGCCGCGATTGAAGGACCGGAGGCTTCTCGCCTTGGCGGCAGCGATAGAGGCGGTGCTGTCCCATTGAGAAAGCGCCGCCCTCTGTGCAGCGCTATGCCGCGTCCGAGAGCACCGGCAGCCGGGCAACGATGACCGTGCCAGCTTCGGTCAAATGCAGCGTGAGAGCTCCGTCCAGGGCTCTCAGCCGCTCGCGCATGCCGGATATTCCGACCCCCTCACGGATGTCGCGGCGCATGGATCCGACGGTTCGGCCCGTGCCTATCCCGTCATCCTCCACGCGAAATTCAAGGACCCCCTTATCGTCCATGCCAAGATACAACGCGACATTCTGGGCGCTGGCGTGACGATGCACATTGGTGAGCGCTTCCTGGGCGATGCGGAAGAACGCAAGCTCAGTCTCAGGCGCAAAGCGCCGCTCTTCGATCTCGGTTGCGATCGTCAGGCATAGCCTGACATTGGTCCGGCGCTGGAAGCCGTCGACGAGCCAGCGCAGCGCATTTGGCAGCCCTGCCTCGTCGAGCATGGGCGGATGAAGCAGGTAGGAAACCCCTCTGATCTCCTTCTGCGTGCTTTCGATGAAGTCCCGGCTTCTCTGCAGATGACCGTGCCAGGCCCCCTTCATGGGCGACAAGGCGTCGGCGGCCAGCTTGATCTCGAGGCTGGCCGCCAGAAGATTCTGCGCAGCGGAATCATGAAGTTCGCGTGCCATATGGCGCCGCTCCTGATCCTGCCTTTGCAGCAGCCGCGCCGTCAGATCGCGCAGGGACATCATCATGTGCCGCTGTCTGGCGGTGTTGCGCACGCTGCCGATCACGGCCTTGGGGTCGCCTCCCGCGCCTGACACGGCAATCATTCGCAGATCCCAGTAGCTGCCCGAATTCCCGAGCGGCCCGACCTGGTGCTCGGCTTTCAGCAACTCTGCGGACAACACGGCGCGCCGGTAACTTTTGATCAGAAATTCGGCCTCTTCAGCATTAAAAATGCAACGAACACATTTTCCGATCATCAAATCGTTCTTAATTCCAAAAAGAAACTCGCTATTCAGATTGATATCGGCAAAATATACGTCCCCATCGGCATTCTCTGAAAGCAGGAATATACAATCAGGTGTATTCTGGAACAGGCTTTTATAGCGGACATTGCTTCTTGCCAGCTCCGTTACGGCAGCTCCGAGCTCCGATACTTTCGTCTGCGCCAGACGCAAAACGATGAACAGAGCAGTCGAGCCGAGCAGTATCAGCGCCAGAAGAGGCGAAATGCGGCCGATCCAATCCCTGTACACGGAAGAAAATCCGTGGGCGGCGAATGCATAGACCTCATAATCTCCCACTGAACTGAAGGCCACCATCTGGATCTGTCCGGACGAATCCGGCACCTCGACATATCCGCCGCTCCTGGCCTCCTTGACGGCATGCCGCAAGCGCATCCCGAGTTCGGTCTCGTTCATTTCGCTGGAAGGCACGGCGTTGCTCATGACCAGCATCTTGTCGGAATATTTGATCAGACCAATCTTCTCGGCATTGGACTGTGACACCATTCGCAGGGACTTGAGAATATCTCCCCGGTCGAGAGACAGGAACGCGACACCCATAAACTGACCGCGGCCATCGGTTATTTTCTTGCTGACCGGAATCGTAAGTTTATTGTTGATCTTGAATACGATCGGCTCTCCAAGATAAAAATCATTACCACCACCAGAAGCGTGATAAGAAAAATAATCCCTATTCTTGATATTTATCGAAGCGCCCCGGTAGTTCGAAGCAATAAAAACATCGCCGTTTTTATCAGACAGAGCGACAATATCACTGAATGACAAAGTCTCTTCTATTTTTGTTATTCTTTTAATATACTTTAATTTATCAGATTCGGTATAATTTAACGTATATTCCGAAATCTCAGACAGTATCGCCTCGCTGCCCTGCAGGATTTTAAGGCTTTGCTCCGCGGCCATCGCTGCCGTCCGGGCAAGCCTCTGGCGAGTTTCGTCGATCGCCCGGCGGTAACTCGACAGAACAATCGCAATAGAAATAACCGCAGGAACAATGACCGCCAAAATCAGCGCAACACGAAGTGTCAGCGCCAGCCGCCCGCGCTCTGCGAGACTTCCCTGTGTCGGACCGCGAAACGTGTCTGCCAAGAGAGTTCACTCAAATTGAAACAGGTGCGGCTACAGGTACATTGTGAAATATCTGCTTGACGATTGCTGTCGGGCGGAAGCCTATTGCAGAACGCGTCTCAGCGAAACCCCTCGGACTGCCGCAGATTTCACCTGAGCCGGCGTCATTCAAATGACTGAGGGTTCCTGAAAGTTCGCTCCGCTCGACTGCTCGGCTACGCCGTCGACCAATATCGCCTCAAATGGAGCAGCCGATGCCGCCTGCGGCCCGTCCTACACGGTCTCCCGGCCTCACCTAGGGGTTTCGGCAGGTGGCCAGAACCGGCTGGACGTTTAAAATGGCCATGCAAGCCCGGCATTGAGGATCGGCGCAGATCGCCACCCAGCGAGGGGTACCTAGTGTGATAGCCTCACCCACTGGTCATGAAAATGGCTCTCGCCTGGGAAACGCAACCGTGACGCGCGTCTTGATAGTGGACGATCATGAGATCGTGCGGCGCGGCGTACGCTCCGTCGTGGAAAGCCGCTCGGGCTGGCAGGTCGTCGCCGAAGCCAATGACGGTCGCGAAGCCCTTGGCCTCGCAGTCGAGCACAAGCCCGACATCGCCATTCTCGACTATTCGCTCCCCACCATGAACGGTGCGCAGCTGACGCGCCGAATCCGGACCGAGTCCCCCGCTACGCAAATCCTGATCTTCACCATGCATGACAGCGATGTGCTGGTGCGTGAGGTTTTGACGGCCGGCGCGCGCGGGTTCCTCCTGAAATCAGATGCTGACCGCCAGTTGCTGGCAGCGCTTGACGCATTGGCGCGCCGCCAACCCTATTTTACCGGCCAGATCAACGAGTCGCTGCTGAAGCTCTATCTGGCCCAACCCGCCGAACAGGGCGAGGTCGGCATTCTCACGCCGCGCGAGCGCGAGGTCGTACAGCTCATCGCCGAGGGCAACTCCAGCAAGGAGGCCAGCCGCGTCCTGAATATCAGCCTCAAGACCGTCGAAACGCATCGCGCCTCGGTGATGCACAAGCTCAATCTCGAAACCACCGCCGCGCTGGTGCGCTACGCCATCCGCAACAAGCTCGTCGAGGCCTGACTTCGAGCACGCCTGCGGGGTTCGCCGGTGATGCCCCAGGGTTTCCCCCGATACCGCTCCGCGGCGCCCTTTCCGACAATCGAAAACGCTTGGCTGCCGTTCTCGACCGGCCGTCTGGCGCGCACTGCCTGCGTGCAGGCGCTTCAGTTCTTCAACCGCTCAAAACATGGATGGCCGACGATGAAAACTGGAGCCCGCACCACAGCCATTGCCGCCCTTTCTATTCTGCCGCTTCTCGCGGTCGCGTCTCCCGCTTCGGCCTCCCCCGAACGGCTGCAGGGAGCCTGGGTGAATAGCGGGATTTCCTGCGACAAGGCCTTCGTCAAACGCAATGGCCGGTTGACCCTCAACAAGAATGTCGGCGATTCATTGCCGGGTTTCCTGGTAAGCGGAAAGCATGTGCGCGGAACCGGCGCGTCCTGCGACCTGATCTCATCCAAGCAGAGCGGCGATGTCTGGACATTTCTCCTCGGCTGCGACGAGGGGGTCATCTTCGACACGATGAGCGTCTCGCTCCGCTTCAAGGACGATAACACGCTCGTGCGCTTCAGCCCCGATTTTCCCGAGGTCGAGACGACATACAACCGCTGTGACCGCTGACGGGCAGCGCTGGGCATCAGCCCGCGCGGGCATCGAATGGCTATGCCCAAGATCATGATTCAACAGATGAGGAGCCGGCTCGACAACGTTGTTTTCTGGGTGATTTCGGAATGACGCGACTGTCTTGCCGCTCCTGAGAATAAAACACTGAGACCGTCCGGGTTTTGCCGGATAGAGGAGCGTCCATCAACGCCATAGGCTCTCGGCATGTCACCGACCGATCTTGCCTCGCAAGCAATAGAAGAGCCGGCACAGAAGCTCGCCGCGCAGACCGACACCATGGTCTGGATTCCCGGCGGAACCTTCAGGATGGGCTCCGACAAGCACTACCCGGAAGAAGCGCCGGCCCATCGCGTCAGCGTCGACGGCTTCTGGATTCAGCCGACGCCGGTGACGAACCGCCAGTTCCGCGCCTTCGTCGAGGCGACCGGCCACGAAACCTTCGCCGAAATCGCGCCCGACCCAAAGGATTATCCAGGCGCCAAGCCCCAGATGCTCAAGGCGGGATCGCTCGTCTTTCGTCCCCCCGGTCGGCCTGTCGATCTGCGCGACTGGAGCAATTGGTGGAACTTCGAATTCGGCACGAACTGGCGCCGCCCCTATGGCCGGAACTCGACCAATCGCGGCCTTGACGACCACCCGGTCGTCCATGTCGCCTATCGGGACGCCCTCGCTTACGCCAACTGGATCGGTGCCGATCTCGCCACCGAGGCGGAATGGGAGTTCGCGGCGCGCGGCGGCCTCGACGAGGCGGAGTTCGCCTGGGGTGACACCGGGCTGAACCCCGACGGCCGCGAGATGGCCAATATCTGGCAGGGCCAGTTCCCCAACGAGAATCTGACGCTGGACGGCTATGAGCGGACCTCGCCGGTCGGCTCGTTCCCCGCCAATGGCTACGGCCTTTACGACATGATCGGCAATGTCTGGGAGTGGACGAGCGATTTCTTCGCGCCGCGCCATACCGACGAGCCGGCCAAGGCCTGCTGCATCCCGAAAAACCCGCGCGGCGCGGCCGAGGCTGCGAGCTTCGACCCACGGCAACCGCAGATCCGGATTCCGCGCCGCGTGATCAAGGGCGGCTCGTTTCTCTGTGCCCCGAATTACTGCCGGCGCTACCGGCCGGCGGCTCGCCATGCCGAGCCGGTCGACACCTCAACCTGCCATCTGGGCTTTCGCTGCGTCGTGAGGCCAGCCGAAGCCGAGAAAACCTGAGCCGCGTCTTGGAACTGGGCGCAAGTCCAACTGGGCGCAAGTCGCCCGCAGCTGAAGAGGAGCCTGCCATGATAGTGCAGCCAAGTCTCGACCGCATGGAGGGGCCGCCACCTGTGCCTCAGCAATCGTTGCGACGGCGTCTGTTGCTAGCCTGCGCCGCCTTGGCTGCGGTGGTGACGGCCGGGGCGCTCGACCTCTCTACACCTGCCTACGCGCAAACCACCCCGGCACCGGCGGGCAAGCCCAATATTCTCGTGATATTCGGCGATGACGTCGGCCAGTCGAATATCAGCGCCTACACGCATGGGCTGGTCGGCTACAAGACGCCCAATATCGACCGCATCGCCAAGGAAGGCATGCTGTTCACGGACTATTACGCCGAGAACAGTTGCACCGCGGGGCGTTCGACCTTCATCACCGGACAGTCCTGCCTGCGCACAGGCCTGTGCAAGGTCGGCATTCCCGGGGCTCCGGTCGGACTGCAGAAGGGCGACATCACCATCGCCCAAGCTCTCAAGCCGCTCGGCTACGCCACCGGCCAGTTCGGTAAGAATCATCTCGGTGACAAGGACGAGTATCTCCCGACCAATCATGGCTTCGACGAATTTTTCGGCAACCTCTACCATCTCAATGCGGAGGAGGAGCCGGAACGGCCCTATTGGCCGAAGGACGATCCAGCCTTCATCAAGGCAATGTCGCCGCGTGGCGTGCTCAAGGCTTCGGCTGACGGAAAGATCGAGGATACCGGGCCGCTGAACCGCAAGCGCATGGAAACGGTCGACGACGAGACCACCAGCGCTGCGATCGACTTCATGCAGCGCCAGGCGCGGGCCAACAAGCCCTTCTACACCTGGATGAACTTCACCCGCATGCACATCTTTACGCATGTGCGGCCGGAGTTTCGCGGCAAGAGCGGTATGCCGGGCAACGAATATGCCGATGGCATGTGGGAAATGGACCAGAATGTCGGCAAGTTGCTGAAGATGCTCGAGGATCTCGGCATCGCCAACAACACGATCGTCATCTTCACCACCGACAATGGTCCCAACCTGTTCACCTGGCCGGACGCGGCGACGACGCCCTTCCGCTCGGAGAAGGACACCAACTGGGAAGGTGCCTTCCGCGTGCCCGCGATGATCCGCTGGCCCGGCCAGGTTAAGCCCGGCGAGATCAACAACGGCATCGTCTCCGGCCTCGACTGGTTCCCGACGCTGCTCGCTGCCGCCGGCGACAAGGATGTGAAGGAACGCCTGCTCAAGGGCTGGCAGCCGCAGGGCAACGCCGTCACCTTCCGCAACCATCTCGATGGCTTCAACCAGCTCGATTTCATTACGGGCAAGACCGACAAGAGCGCGCGTAACGAGTATTTTTACTTCAATGACGACGGCGGGCTCGTCGCGATGCGTCAAGGCAACTTCAAGTTCGTCTTCGAGAAACAGGATCAGCAGGGCCAGATGGATATCTGGGCGCATCCGTTCACGCCTCTGCGCGTGCCCAAGATGTTCAACCTGCGGATGGACCCCTACGAGCATGCCGAGATTTCCGGCAGCGGCTACGATCAATGGCGGGTCGAGAACGCTTATGTGATCGGCCTGGCGCAGATGAAGGCCGGAGCATTCCTCGAGACCTTCGTCGAGTATCCGCCCAGCCAGCGCCCGGCGAGCTTCAGCATCGAAGGCATCCGCAGGGCCGTCGACCGGAAGATCGACGAATCCTTCAAGAAGCGCGGTCTGGAGTGATCGCCTAGGCCCGCCATACCACCAGCCGGCGCCGCAAGGCGCCGGCTGTATCTCCCGCCAAAAGCCACACAGTCGGAAACCGGCATGAGCATGGGAACTGGAGCCCTGAAACGGCACCGACACAGCGCAAATCTGGCGCCGCGGGCCAGCTCTGCGACCAGGGCCACCCTCGCACTGCCGGCCAGCCTGCTCTTCCTCTCCGGCATCGCCGCCCTGATCTTCCAGGTGATCTGGATCAGGCAGCTCTCTCTCGTCGTCGGCGTCGAGGTCTATGCCGTGACGACCGGCATCAGCGCCTTCTTCGCCGGCCTTGCGATCGGCGGCTTCGCCTTCGGCCGCATCGCCGACCGCACGTCCCGACCTCTGCGCCTCTATGCGGCGCTCGAAGGCGGCGTTGCCGTTCTCGCGATCGCCACAACCATCGGCCTGGCGCATGCCGGCTCGCTCTTTGCGCGTTTGGAGCTGACAACGCCATTGCTCGCCTGGGCCATGGTCTTCGTTCTGGTTGGCCTTCCCGCCATCCTGATGGGCGGCACGCTGCCGGCCCTGACGCGCTTCGCTGCCGCCGGACGCGGACATGTCGGCGAAATCGGCGGAAGGCTTTACGCGGCCAACACGGCCGGTGCCATCGCGGGCGCCCTGCTCGCGTCCTTCGTGGCGATTCCGCTGGCCGGCATGCGTGGCTCAGCCTTCGCAGCCGCCGCAATCTGCTTCGTCGCCGCGCTCGCGGCACTTGCCATCGGCTACAACAAGCAGGTCGCTCCGGCCACGACCGCCAAGCCGGAGCACTCCAGCCTCTCGCGTTCGGCTTTTCTGGCGATCGTCCTCTATGCGCTCGCAGGCGGCATCGCACTTGGCTACGAGGTCGTCTGGTCGCAGACCATCGTGCCCTTCATGAGCACGCGCAGCTTCGCCTTCTCCGTCCTGCTCGCAACCTATCTCACAGGCCTCGCGCTCGGCGCCGCGATATTTGCCCGCGCAGCAGACCGGATCGAACGACCGTGGAGCGTGTTCGGCTTGCTCATCGCCGGCGCGGGCTTATCCGCCATTCTCGCCATCGCCTCGCTCGGCCCCTGGCTATTCCAGCTTCAGGGACTGGCGGAGGCCTTGATGCTGAAGCTGACCGACAGCGCCTTTGCTGGGATGTGCGCCCGTTTCGCCGTCGCCGCGATCTGCATCGTCCTGCCGACGACCCTGTTCCTCGGCGCAGCCTTCCCTGCCGCTCTCCGGCTGATTGTCGATCCCGATCATGTCGGGCGCGATCTCGGCTCGATCATCGCCCTGAATACGCTCGGCGGCATCCTCGGCACCATCCTCACCGGCTTCGTGCTGGTTCCGGCGCTGGGTCTCGTCAACAGCCTCGCCGTGCTAGCTATCGCCGCGGCGCTGGTGGGAGCTGTGGCGGCGTTACGGGATCGGCAGGATGGCTCCAGGGCCTGGCTGGCGCCGCTCGCGGTCGGTCTCGCCGCCTGCGCCACCGCCGCTCTCACGCCCTCCGACAAGCTCGCTTCCCTGCTGCCCGGCGCGCGCGGCGCAAAGCTCGCCTTCTACGATGAGGGGCTGGGCGGCACGGTCGCGGTCGTCGAGCGCAGCTCGGGCCGAAACCAGTTCCGCCGCCTCTACATCCAGGGCGTCTCCAATTCCGGCGATGCGATGCCCTCGCTCCGCTATATGCGGCTGCAGGCCCTGCTGCCGCTGATCATCCACAATCGCGAACCGAAATCGGCGCTGGTGATCGGCTTCGGCACCGGCATCACAGCGGGCGCACTTTTGACCTATCCCGGGCTCGAGCGTCGTGTCGTCGCCGAACTCCTGCCCGGCGTCATCCGTGCCGCGCCGCAATTCTCGGGGAGCTTCTCGGCGGCCTCCGATCCCCGTCTCGACATCCGCCTGCGCGACGGCCGCCGCGAATTGCTGCGCAGCGAGGATCGCTACGACCTGATCACGCTCGAACCACCGCCGCCCTCTGCCGCGGGTGTGGCGAACCTCTACTCCAGCGACTTCTACGCTCTGGCACGGTCGCGGCTCGGCGAAGGCGGGATCGTCGCACAATGGCTGCCTTTGCCCACGCAAAACGACGAGGATACGCGCTCTCTGGTGCGCAGCTTCCTCGACGTCTTCCCGCATGCCTCGCTCTGGACGACCGAATTGCACGAGATGCTGCTGGTCGGATCGCTTGCGCCGATGGAGCTGGATCTGGCCCGGATCACTGCGCGGTTCTCACAGCCGGAGGTCGCGAAGGCGCTTGCCGATGTCGGCGTCACCTCGCCGGCCGCACTGCTTGCCACCTTCCTCACGGATCGTCCGGGACTGGAGCGCTATGCCGGATCGGCCGATCCCGTAACCGACGACGATCCACGCATCGAATATGCGACCTGGGTCCGCAAGCTGGAACTGACCCGAGTCCTGCCACATCTGCTGCGACTGCAGGTCGAACCGCCAATTCGCGGAGCCGACGATGCGTTCCGTGCGGCGCTGGCGAGCGAGCGCCGCAACCTCCTGGCTTTCTACGGCGGCGGCCTCGCCGCCTATGAAGGCGACCGGGCGCGCTGGGGGCGGCAGATGCGGCGCGTCGTCGAAGCGGACGGCGCCAACCCCTACTACCGCTGGTTCACTGGAGGCCCGCGCGAATGATAATATTGGCGGCAGGACGAATGGCATGAGCGCACGCGACGACATCCTGCAACTCAAGGCGCGCATGGGCGAATCGATCATCGGGCAGGATGCGATGGTCGAGCGCTTGCTGCTCGGCCTGCTCAGCAACGGCAACCTGCTCGTCGAGGGCCTGCCGGGCCTGGCAAAGACTCGCGCGATCAAGAGCCTGGCGAAGAACCTCGATGCGCAGCTTTCGCGCATCCAGTTCACGCCGGATCTGCTGCCCTCCGATATCACCGGCTCGGAGATCTACGCCTCGGACGGCGGCAAGAGCGAATTCAAGTTCCAGCCCGGCCCGGTCTTCGCCAATCTCGTCCTGGCCGACGAGGTCAACCGTGCCCCGGCCAAGGTGCAGGCGGCGCTGCTGGAAGCGATGGAGGAACGGCAGGTCACGGTCGGAGGCACGAGCCATAAATTGCCCGATCTCTTCCTGGTCATGGCAACCCAGAACCCGATCGAGCAGGAAGGCACCTATCCGCTGCCGGAAGCGCAGATGGACCGCTTCATCATGCATGTGCAGGTCGGCTATACCGACGAGAAATCCGAGGCCGCGATCATGCGGCTGGTCAGGAGCGAGGAAACGGCGGCCAAGGGCAAAGATGCCCCGAAGGTCGCGAAGCTGGAGCCGCAGGCGGTATTCGATGCCCGCGCCGAGATCGGCAAGGTCAATCTCGCCGAGGCGGTCGAGACCTATATCGTCGCGCTGGTTTTCGCGACGCGCTATCCCGACAAGCTCGACAAGGAACTCGCCAGCTGGATCCAGGTCGGTGTCAGCCCTCGCGCCTCGCTCGCGCTCGACAAGGTCTCGCGGGCCTATGCCTGGCTGGAAGGCCGCGACTACGTCACCCCTGATGACATCAAGCACATCGTGCACGACGTCTTCCGCCATCGCCTGATCCTGTCCTACGAGGCGCACGCCGCCGGCATCACCGCCGATCAGGTGATCGACCGCATCGTCACGCTGGTGGCGGTCGCATGAGCGCGGCCGGCCTCGGACAGCGCCTCGCCGCGCTGGGCCGCGCAGTCGGCGTCCGCTCGACCGCACCAGCCGCGCCGGAAGCACGACGCGGCGCCTACAGCTCGATCAGCGAGCTCGCGGCGCTGGAAAGCGCGGCGCGCGATTTTAGCTTCCTGCACCGCCAGCCCAATCGCAGCCTGCTCGCAGGGCGACATGGCTCGCGCATCCGGGGGCGCGGCCTCGCATTCGAGGAACTGCGCCAGTACCTGCCCGGCGACGATATCCGCACCATCGACTGGCGCGTCACCGCCCGCACCGGCAAGCCTTTCGTCAGGGTCTATGCCGAAGACAAGGACCGCCCGTCCTTGCTCGTCGTCGACCAGCGCATGAACATGTTCTTCGGCAGCCGCCGAGCCTTGAAATCGGTCGCGGCCGCCGAAGCCGCGGCGCTCTGCGCCTGGCGCCTGCTGGCACAGGGCGACAGGGTCGGCGGCTTCGTCTTCAACGACACCAGGATCGACGAGGAGCGCCCGCATCGCAGCCGCGAGGCCGTGATGCGCCTGCTCGATAACGTTTCGCGCCAGAACGGCGAACTGCACGCCGGTGCAAGTGCCGCCCGTGGCTCCGCGCAACTCGACGCCGTGCTCGAAGCTGCGTCGCAAACGGCAAAGCACGATCATCTCGTCATCATCGTCAGCGATCTCGAGGGCAACGGCCCCCATACCCGCGACCTGCTGCTGCGGCTGGCGACGCGCAACGATGTCGTGCTGCTGCTGATCTACGATCCCTTCCTGCTGCATCTGCCCGAGACGGGCGATATCGTCGTCAGCGACGGCGAGTTGCAGGTCGAACTCGGCTTCGGAACCAGCCGGCAACGCAAGAGCCTCGCCTCCTTTGTCGATGCCCGCGTCGAGGAAATCCTGAACTATCAGCGCGAGATCGGCGTCACGGTCCTGCCGCTATCCTCAGCCGAGGAGGTCGCGCCGCAGATCAAGCGTCTGCTCGGGCAGGCCGTCTGGCAGCAGAGAAGGCGCTGACCATGGCCGATCCCGCTCCCGAACTCGATTCTGCAACGCGCGCCGCCCTTCGGGGGCTGTCCGACATCGTGCAACCCGCACCTGTCTCCTGGCTGCCGCAGACCTGGGGCTGGGCCGTCCTTGCCGTTGCGCTGCTGCTGCTGGCGGGTTGGGCGCTGCTGCGCTGGCGGCGGCATTACCTGGCCAACCGCTACCGGCGCGAGGCGCTGGCGGAACTATCCGCGATCGAAACCCGATTGGGCGAGGACATGCCGGGCGCCATCACCGCCATGGCGGCCCTGCTCAAGCGCACCGCGCTGGCCGCCTGGCCGCGCAGCGCCGTCGCCACATTGTCAGGTGCGCAATGGGTGGCGTTCCTGCGGCAAAGCGGCGGCCCTGCCGGTATCCCAGACAACGCCGCCGCCATCCTCGACGACCGCGAATACCGTCAGCCGACTGCCACGACCACGGATGAGGCGGCCGGCTTTGCCCGCGCCTTGCGACGCTGGATCGAGGAGCACCGTGTATCAGCTTGAATACCCATGGTTGCTGCTGGTGCTGCCGCTGCCTTTGCTGGTCTGGTGGCTGACGCCGCCTTTTCGCGAGGAGACGGCTTCGGTCAGGCTGGCCTTCTTCAGCGAGGTCTCGCAGGCAGCCGGCGTCAAGCCCACGGCAGGCGCGGTCATTCCGAAGACCAACTGGGTCCAGAAGCTGCTGGCGCCGCTCTGCTGGGGCCTCGTCGTGCTGGCATTGGCGCGGCCGCAATTCGTCGAGCCACCGATCGAGAAGATCCAGCCGGCGCGTGACCTTCTGCTGGCGTTGGACCTTTCGCAATCCATGGATACGCGCGATTTCCGCAGCCCCTCTGGCGCAATGATCCCACGCGTCGAAGCTGTCAGGAATGTTGTGGCCGACTTCGTCAAACGCCGCAGCGGCGACCGCATCGGCCTGATCGCTTTCGGCGATGCGCCCTACCCGCTAGCGCCTTTCACCCTGGATCACGACACGGTGCTCGCCATGATCGCGGCGATGGTGCCCGGCATGGCGGGCCCGCGCACGGCGCTCGGCGATGCCGTCGGCCTCGGCATCAAGATGTTCTCAGACAGCAAGGCGCAGGAAAAGGTGCTCGTCGTGCTGACGGACGGCAACGACACCGCCAGCAAGATGCCGCCCGCCCGCGCCGCCGATATCGCCAAACAGTCGGGCGTGCTGGTCCATACCGTCGGCATCGGCGACCCCAAGGCCAGCGGCGAGGACAGGCTCGACGCAACGGTCCTGGAAGCCATCGCCAAGGCGACAGGCGGCCGCTATTTCTTCGGCCAGGACGAGGCCGCCCTGCGCGAGATCTACGCGACCCTCGACGCCATCACGCCTGCCAACCAGAAGACACTGTCCTGGCGGCCCAAGCACGAGCTCTTCCATTATCCGCTCGGCGCCGCCATCGCCCTGCTGCTCGCCTATCAGCTGATCATGGCGTCGCTCAGCCTGCTCCAGAAACTGCGGCGCGCGCGCCGGCACGAAAGGAGCGTCGCATGATCGGCGCGTTCCATTTCCTGCGTCCGGAATGGCTCTGGCCCATTCTCGCCGCCGCCCTGCTGGCCTGGCTGGTCGCGCGGATCGAGGATGCCCGGTCGCGCTGGCGCGGCCTGATCGCGCCGCATCTGCTCGACCATCTCATCGTCCAGAAGCAGAGCCGCCTGCGCATCCGGCCGGTCCATCTGACGATCGCGCTGATCGTCCTTGGAGCGATCGCCGCCGCCGGGCCGACCTGGGACCATGAGCGTTCGCCATTCGTCGAAGACAAGGCCCCGCTGGCCATCGCGATCGACCTGTCGCCAACGATGGATGCGATCGACATCTCGCCGAGTCGGCTGGAGCGGGCCAAGCTCAAGGTCCGCGACCTGTTGAAGCTGAGGCCGGGCGCACGCACCGCGATCTTCGCCTATGGCGGCTCGGCCCATCTCGTTCTGCCGCTGACCGATGACGCCAATCTGATCCAGACCTATGTCGACGCGCTCGCGACCCGCATCATGCCGGTCTCAGGTGCGGGAGCCGCCAAGGACACGGCCAAGGCGGTGGCGGTCGTCGAGGCCGCGCTGGCGCGTGAGGAGACACCGGGCACGATCCTGCTGATGACCGACGGCGTCGAGCCCAGAGCGCATGACGCGCTCAAGGGCCGCAACGGTCGCAACGAGCTGATGCTGCTTGCTTTTGGAACCGCCGAGGGCGGCCCGGTGCGCACCGGTCAGGACCAGTTTCTCACGAATGCGACCGGTGCTCGGGTGTTTTCGAAACTCGACCTCGCCGACCTCCGCAAGCTGAAGAGCGAGGCCGGGCTCGCTCTGGCAACCGTGACGCCTGACGATGCCGATATGCGTTGGATCGCGCGCAGCGCGCAGTCCCACCTCGAACAGCAGCAGGCCAAGCCCGATGGCCAGGAGCGCTGGCGCGACATGGGCTGGTGGCTGGTGCTGCCGATAGCGGTGCTCTCGGCGCTGTGGTTCCGACGCGGCTGGACAATCAGCTGGGGGGCGCTGGCGCTGCTGTTCATGGTGATGGCCGCACCGGAGCGCGCGCAGGCTGCCGAACTCCGCTTCGCCGATCTCTGGCTGACGCCCGACCAGCAAGGGAGACTGGCCTTCGATCGCAAGGATTACGACGCCGCCGCCTCGCATTTCGCCAATCCGTTCTGGAAAGGCGTCGCGGCCTATCGTGCCGGCCGGTTCGAGGACGCTGTCGATGCCTTCGCCCGCATCGACAGCGCCGAAAGCTATTACAATCAGGGCAATGCGCTGGCCCAGCTCGGCAAGCTGCCGGAAGCCGCCGCGAGCTATGGCGAGGCGCTGAAGCGACGCGCGAGCTGGACCGAGGCGAAGCACAACCTCGACATCGTCCAGACGCTGATCGACGCGAGGAAGAAGGATGACGAGCAGCAGGCGCAGGACCCGACCTTCAAGGCCGACGAAGTCCAGTTCGACGACAAGGCCAAGCAAGGCAAGCGCGGCGAGGTTCCCGCCGGCCAGCAGACGACCGAAATGTGGATGCGCAACATCCAGACGACGCCGACCGATCTCCTGGCGCGACGCTTCGCGATCGAAGCGCGGGGCGCAACACCATGATCAGGCGCTGGGTCATAAACGCCATCGTTTTTGTCGTGGCCTGCCTCGCCCCTCTGGCCGCCGCGCGCGCAGCAGGCGAGCCTTTCGTCCGTGTCGAGGTTGAGACGCCACAGCCCGTCGCCGTTGGCCAGCAGGTCAAGATCAATATCAGCGTGTTCGTGCCGAATTATTTCCTGTCGGCCCCGCAATTCCCGCTCTTCGACCTGCCCGGCGCCATCGTGACGCTGCCGGATCAGGGCAGCCTCAATCTGAACGACACGATCGGTGGAGAAAGCTTCGCCGGCATCCAGCGGACCTATGTGATCACGCCGCAGCAGGCAGGCGCGCTGACATTGCCCCCGGCCCATATCAGCTTCACCTATGCCGCAACGCCGGGCCAGCGGACCGATGGGTCGGTGACGTTGCCGCCGCAGGCAATTTCGGTGCGGATACCGCCGGGAGCCGAGGGCGCCCTGCTGGCATCGGATCTGAGGATGACGCAGTCGCTGGATCGCGATCCAGCCGGCTTGAAGACCGGCGACACGCTCACACGGACGATCGTCATCGCCGCCAGCGGCATCCAGGCGATGATGATCCCCCCGCCGATTTTCGCGCCTGTCGATGGCGTCACGCTCTATCCACAGCAACCCGTCCTTCAGGATGAATCGCGCGACCGTGCCGGCCTCGTCGGCGCCACCCGCACAGACAAGATGGTCTACCGCTTCGACAGATCCGGCGACTACCTGCTGCCGGCACTGACGGTCGACTGGTTCGATCCCGTCACCGGCAAACGCGCCAGGGCGAGCGCTCCCGAGGTTTCCGCCAAGGTCGCAATGACCGCGGCCTTCAAGACCGAAATCGCGCCTGACATCCCGGTTCCGGCCGAGCCTGCCCCGGGTCTGACGGCATCGGGCTGGATTAGGCTTGTCGCAACCGCGATCGGCGTCCTCGGCATCACCGCGCTGGCGGCTTTCCTGTTCCCGCGTTGCCGCCTGGCGGTCATGGCGTGGCGCGACCGCCAGCGCGAAACAGAGGCGGCCTATTTCGCGCGCCTTCGGGAGGCCTGCCACGGCAACGATCGCAAGGTTGTCTATCGCGCCCTCGATGCATGGGCGCGACGGGCCCATGCGCTCTCAGCCTCTGACTGGGTCAGACAGAATGGCAGCGATGAGTTGAGGCGCAGTTTCGGCGGTCTCGAGCGCGAGTTGTTCGGATCGACGCCCGAAACGCAGCCATGGCAGGCGAAGCCTCTCCTCTCGGCCTTGATCGCCTCACGCCGAACCTGGCTGCGCCACAAAAACCCGCAGGCACGGGCGCTCTCGGCGCTGCCGGCATTGAACCCTTGAGCTCCCGCGAATTTTGGATCGACCCACAGCCGTCTTGCGGGTTTTCCCGGATGCATGAACACCAACGCAGCACCTACCCTCATCATCGACGGCGTCTGCGACCGGAGGATCCATGATGGCACCTGCTTTGCTCAATGCCACGCGAAGGCGGCTCCTTGGATTTGCCGCGCTGTGCGTAGTCGCAAGCCTGTCCCCGCTTCCGCTCAGCGCACAGACCGATCCGCTGCCGTCCTGGAATGAGGGCGCCGCCAAGGCCTCGATCATCGACTTCGTGAAGCGGGTCACCACTCAGGGCGGACCGGACTTCGTCCCGATGGAGGCGCGTATCGCGACCTTCGACAATGACGGCACGCTCTGGTCGGAACAGCCGGTCTATTTTCAGGCGGCCTTCATCTTCGACCGCATCAAGGCGATGGCTAAGGACCATCCGGACTGGGCGGGCAAGCAGCCCTACAAGGCCGTCATCGACGGCGATATGAAAGCGCTGGCGGCCGCGGGTGAAAAGGGCCTGCTCGAATTGATGGCCGCGACGCATACCGGCATGAGCGTCGCCGAATTCTCCGCAATCGTCCGCGAATGGGTTCGAACGGCGCGGCATCCCCGTTTCGACAAACCCTATACCGACCTCGTCTTCCAGCCGATGCTCGAACTCCTCGCCCATTTGCGGGCGAGCGGCTTCAAGACCTTCATCGTCTCGGGCGGCGGCGTCGAGTTCATGCGCCCCTGGGTGGAGACGGTGTATGGCATTCCTCCCGAACAGGTCGTCGGGTCGAGCGGCAAGACCGCCTTCAAGCTGAATGGCGACAAGCCGGTGATCGATAAGCTCGCCGAGATCGAGTTCGTCGATGACGGCCCCGGCAAGCCTGTCGGCATCAACCGCTTCATCGGCCGCCGCCCCGTCTTCGCGGCCGGCAATTCCGATGGCGATCTGCAGATGTTGCAATGGACCACACTGAACGAAGGGCCGCGCTTCGGGCTGATCGTTCATCACACGGATGCGGAACGCGAATGGGCCTATGACCGCCATTCCCATGTCGGCAAGCTCGACAAGGCATTGGACGAGGCCCCGAAGCGCGGCTGGCTCGTCGTCAATATGAAGAAAGACTGGAAAGTCGTTTATCCGTTTCAGAAATAATTGCGCAGTGCCTCGACGAGAAAAACCTGCGCACTCTTCGCTGTGAAGATTATCGATCCGCAAAATAGCCAAAAGGAAATCGGCGCCATGTTCACGAGATCGACCCTCTCTCTGGTTGCGGCTTTCTTCCTTGCCGCTGCTCCGGCGTCGGCCCAGCAGAACACGCTTGGTCCGAAGACTGCTTCGGTCCGCATCCAACAGGTTCAGGTTGCTTTCATCGGATCGGGCCAGCTCGGCGGCGGTACCTTGAATTTTCGCGGTCGCTCCTACGGCATAACGGCCGGCGGCCTCGGCGTCGGCGGGATCGGCGCCTCGCGGCTGACGGCTACCGGCTCCGTCTACGGACTGACCCGCAGGGAGGATTTTGCCGGGGCTTATGTCCAGCTTCGCGAAGGTTGGGCATTGGGAGACCAGGGCAAGGGCCGGCTCTGGCTCCGCAACAGCAACGGTGTCACCATGCGGCTGGACACCCGGCGCCAGGGCCTGCAACTGTCGCTTGGTGCCGATGGCGTCCTGATCGGCTTCAAGTAGACATTGGCGATCAGCGCCTGCGGTTTCACCGCAGGCGCGTCTCCTCTGATTGGTGGCAGCGCCGGTATCGTAACCATAGGTGAGCATTGAGCATGACAAGCGCCTCTCTTCCCCGAATTGTCGCCTTCGCCCTTTTCGGGGTGCTCACCGGCTGCGTCTCCAATCAGCCCGTAAGCGAGGTTCCGGCGCAGGTCGTCGTGACGTCAGTACCGCCGCAACGAAGCTATCTCGATCCCGGCCCGGTTCCGACGCGTGGCGATGGACCGAACTATGTTCGCAGCAACATAGCCGGCTCGCCTAATACCGACGATCGCTTCGGCAGCGATCTCCTGCCACGCTGGTGACGAGCTGGAATGGAGCAGGCGGCAAAAGCGGATTGTGATTGCTCGCGACTAGGCCTGCTCTGATCTTTGGATGCCTGCTCGAATCTTGGGATGCCCGCTCTAATCTTTGGATGACAGGCATTCGGGCTTCAGGTGGTACAATTGTGCCGCGGCCATCTGAAATCTGCCGCCCGTCACGCGGAAGCCACCAGACTCCACGCACGTCACCGCCTATGATCTTGCCGGGACACGGCACGGTACGGGGGTACGGCGCGAGATGAGGCTGGCAGCGAACGGATATGTCGGAGCGATTGTCGCTTTGCTGCTGAGCGGCTGCGCGGGCGATGTCAGAGGCGTGCTCGCCCCTGTCGCGCAGGGCGCGCCGGACACCAGCAAGGTCACCATGCTGGTCGCGACGACGCGGGCGCGTGACCCGGACGACGGCGTTCTGTTCTCGGGCGAGCGCGGCCCCAAGCCCGCCTTCGCCGAGATCACCGTCTCGATCCCGCCCGAAGCAGTCCGGAAGGTCGGCGAAGTGCAGTGGCCCAGCCGCCTGCCCGGCGATCCCGCCAAGGAATTCGTGACACTGAAGGTCGACCGCCTCGAGCGCGAGGGCGCGCTTGCGCGGCTGCATAACGCTGTGGCCAAAACGCCCAAGCGAAGGGTTCTCGTTTTCATCCACGGGTTCAACAACCGTTTCGAGGATGCGGTCTATCGCTTCGCGCAGATCGTCCACGATTCCGACGCCAGTGTCGTGCCGGTGCTGTTCACCTGGCCATCACGCGGGTCGCTGTTCGCTTACGGCTATGACCGTGAAAGCGCCAACTACTCCCGCAACGCCCTGGAAAACCTGCTGCAGGCGCTGTCGCGCGATCCCGCGGTCGGCGAAGTCTCGATCCTGGCTCACTCCATGGGAAACTGGCTGGCGCTGGAATCGCTGAGCCAGATGTCGATCCGGAATCGAGGGCTCCCGCCAAAGATCGCCAATGTCATGCTGGCCTCGCCCGATGTCGATGTCGACGTCTTCCGCACGCAGGTCGCGGAGATCGGCAAAGGCCGAACGAAATTCACCCTGTTCGTCTCGCAGGACGATCGCGCGCTCGCGGTCTCCCGCCGCCTGTGGGAAAGCACGGCGCGCCTCGGCGCCATCGACCCCGAGGTCGAGCCCTATCGCAGCGAGTTGGCGGCCGACGGCATCACCGTACTCAACCTGACCAAGCTCAGCTCCGACGACAAGCTCAACCACGGCAAATTCGCCGAGAGCCCTGAGGTCGTTCGGTTGATCGGCACGCGCCTGGTCACGGGGCAGCCCCTCACCGATTCTCATGTCGGCATCGGCGATCGCCTGATGGAAGTCACGACCGGCGCCGCAGCCACCGTTGGGTCGGCAGCCGGCCTGGTGATTTCCGCGCCGCTTGCGGTCATCGACCCGAACACCCGGCGCAACTTCAACGGGCGCGTGGAGCATCTCGGGAAATCGATCGACGACACGGCGCGCTCGACCGGCCACGCTTTGACGGCCCCGGCCGAGAACCTCCAGACCCGATAGCGGCGCGATCGAGGGGGCGGGCTTGGCCACGATCTCCCCCTCCCGAACCGCTCTCGCCCACCTGAGATACGAAGCAGCGGATGCGAGCAGGATGCTGAGATACGCAGGCAGCGGATGGCTTGGAGCCTTTGCCGGCCTCGCGGCCGTCGCGTCGAGCTGCCTGCTGGCGGATACGGCGGAGGCCGCGCCAAAGCCCCCGACTTTCCTGCGGACCTGCACCATTTCAGTGCCCGATCAGGTACCGCTGTTCCCAAAGGGCTTCCGGCCCGCGGCACAGAGCGCCGAGGCCAGCGCCTCGGACAGTGCGTCATCCGAGGACGACAGCGAAGACGAAGACGATGATGACGACGACGCGGACACCCCTCGCGGCTTCATCTCGCCTGGCTCGAACACCTGCGTCGCGATCTCCGGAACGTTGAATTTCGGGCTGCAGCGCGACTGGTACAAGGCCAATGTCCTCGCCCGCGCGACAGGCCTCGTGCCGACCGACGCCACGAGCTTCCCTCTCACCATGTCCCTGCGCTTCGAAAGCGCGCAGACGCTGTCGAACGGCCTCTATGTCGCGTCAGCCTTCGAGTTCTCGGTCGATGCGACGACCGACGGCCAGCAGGCCGCGACGCTCGTCGAAGCCAGCGTGACGCTTGGCCCCTGGGTCTTCGGAGCCACCGACTCGCGCTTCGATTTCTGGGCCGGCGACGAGTTCGTCTTCATCGCGCGTGTGCCAAGTCGCACCGTAGGCATCATCGGCTATGAGCGGTCGCTGACGCCCACGCTGAAGGTCTCGCTCTCCGCCGAGGATGTCAGCCTGGGCCAGAGCGGCCTGCCCGTGCCCACCGGCCGCCGCGTGCCCGATGGCGTCGCCCGGCTGCTCTACGAGGGCGACGAACTGACCGTGCACGGAGCCGTGGCGCTGCGCGAAGTGCCGGCACTGCTGGCAACAGGCTCCACCCGCCTCGGCCGTGCCGCGATCATCGGCGCCACCTGGGAACGGGAGGTGCTTGGGCGAACGATGACCTTGAGCGGCCAGATCGCAGGTGCCGTCGATGCCGCTCCCTATATCGGCTCGCAGATCGACCGCCGGGC
The DNA here is from genome assembly GCF_900108245.1 of Allobosea lathyri. GTDB lineage: Bacteria > Pseudomonadota > Alphaproteobacteria > Rhizobiales > Beijerinckiaceae > Allobosea > Allobosea lathyri. The sequence continues at coordinate 66,590 of NZ_FNUY01000002.1, read as the reverse complement.
AATCGGGGCGCTGCTCACCGGCGACGACTCCACGCGCGGCTGGTCGGCCGTCGTCTCGCTCGGTAGCGAATGGACCGAGACCTGGTCCACCAACACCTATGTCAGCCGCTACCAGCTGTCCCTGCCCCAGCTCGGCATTCGGCCAGGCCGCATCAGCATCGACCGCTTCGCCTCCAACATCGTCTGGAAACCGGTCAAGGGCTTCAGGACGGGGATCGAGGCCTCGATAGCCTGGCAGCGGGCCGATCTGGTCGGGCGCACTCTGGCGGCGAGCCTCGCTGGCCGCCAGACATCGGTGCAGCTGTTCCTGGAACGCATCTTCTGACCGTCACGCAGGCGGCGCCCGCGAAGGTCGTCTCATTTGGCAGCCGGCGCGGGCTGCAAGGCCGGCAGCTTCCACTGCCCCTTCATCATCGCGGGCTTGGGGCCATAAGCCCGCACCACGAGGCTGTAGGGCGCAGCCGGCGCCGGGAGCCAGTTGCTCTCCTTGTCCTTGCCGGGCGATGTATTGCCGATGAAGAGCGTCAGGCCGCCATCCTTGTCGTAGACGAGGCCTTTCGTGCGATCGCCGATCGAATAGCGGTTGAGTGTGTTGGCATAGAGGAAGCGATCCGGCAGCGTGTAGAGCGTCGCAGACCAGAAGAACTTCGCCGGCGGAAGCTGGCCGGGCGGGAAGTGCAGGACGCCCAGCGTATCGCCCTTGCCGACGAAGCCGCCATACCACGCCTCCTCCAGCGAATTGCCGTAAAGGCCCAACGCAGCTGCGACTGCGCGCTTGGAGTAATCGTTCTTCAGAAAGGCGCGGCTGCCGAACAGGCCGTTGGAGCTCAGCGTCCGATCCCCCTTCTCCTTCAGCGCTGCCTTCCCGTCCTCGACGCCGGCATCGATCGCCGCGAGCACCGCCGGCTCGGCCTTCGCCGCCTCGAAGGGCTTTCCGGGCGCGATGCCGATCTTCGAGAAGCGCGCCAGCAACGCCTTCTCGCTGGGATGAGGCGGCTGCGCGAACTGAAGCAGGAAATTCAGGTAGCCGATGAAATCATGCGTTCCGGCCTTGGCCTTGTCATAGGCCGGAAAGGCGATGGCCGGGGCTGCGGGCGGCACAACCGTCCCAGCGAAGGTACTGAGCGGCTGCAGCTTGAACTGAGCCTGAATCGCCTTGACGTTGCCGACATCCTCCGGCCCGCTCAAGGCCGTACGGCCGAGGATGCCGACGATGTCGGTCTCGGCGCGAAAAACCTTCCTGATGCCCTTGGGCACCTTGCCCTTCCAGCGAGGGCCGGCGACGAGATAGCTACCGGCCTCAAAGCCGGTCGAACGCACACCGACATAGGCGAAGTTGAAGGTGAACAGGTCGATGAACTGCAGGACGTAGTAGCGGTCTTTCGGCACGGCAGGCACCGACACGACGATCGGCTCGGCTCTCAGGTCGAGCCAGGCCCAGGAATAGGGCGTGTCGTTGTTGGGCGTGACGATATCGTGGTTGCTGGCCGTATAGGGCTCGGAGTAATGGCGGAACGTATTGAAGCCGCCGACATATTCGGGCGCCGCCTTGTCGACCGCCTGCTTGTGCCAGGTGTTGTAGCTCTCTAGCGGTGCAAAGGCGTAGATATAGGCGTCCTTGGCGATGGCGCGAGCCTCCGTCGGAGATACCTCAGCCGCCTGGGCCTCTGGAGTGGCTGCCGCCCAGGCGAGCATCGAGAAAAGAGCAAGTGTCGCTAGACGCAGCATAAGCGCGGCCTCCTCGTCGGACTGATCTTGAGGTGGCCTGCCCAACCGCGATGCGGCGAAGGCCTGCCTCTCCACCCTGAACGATCGGCGATAACGCTCGCGTTCGGCATCGGGCAAAACCCTCGGATCGCAGCCGGCGACGCGTACCGCATCAGGCGCGCGAAGCGTGATCCCGATAATGGAATTCAACGGCGGCCAACATGTTGCGCTGCAACAGAAATTCAGCCCACCACCACCCGTTTCCTTCGACATTGGACCAATGTTGAATCCACTACACAGTCTTTGTGGATTCCAATAAGCTCGTTCTCGGCGAGGTCGATATCGCGACTGGCCGATACTACACCGCATGCGGCTAGCGCACTGAACAGACTTGCTTATTGGCCAATCTAGCCGGACGATCCGCAGACAAGGAACGCTGATCATGAAGACACTGATGTTGGCGACGCTGTCGGCGGCGGCCCTGATGGCGGCGCAGCCGCTTGCGGCCAAAACCCTGATCTACTGCTCGGAGGGCAGCCCCGAGAATTTCGCGCCGAGCGTCAACACGACCGGCACCTCTTTCGACGCCAATACGCAGATCTACGACACCCTCGTCCAGTTCGAGCGCGGCGGAACCAAGGTCGTGCCGGCGCTCGCTGAAAAATGGGATATCTCGGCCGACGGCCTCGTTTACACCTTCAACCTGCGCAAGGGCGTGAAGTGGCATAACACCCGCGCCTTCAAGCCGACGCGCGACTTCAACGCCGATGATTTCATCTTCATGATCGACCGGCAGTGGAAGGAGAGCGACCCCTATTACAAGGTCACCAGCTCGAACCACTCCTATTTCAACGACATGGGCATGCCCAAGCTGTTGAAATCAGTCGAGAAGATCGACGACTACACGATCAGGATCACGCTGAACCGGCCGGAAGCCCCGTTCCTCTCCGATCTCGCGATGCAATATGCCAGCATCCAGTCGAAGGAATATGCCGATGCCATGCTCAAGGCCGGCACGCCCGAGAAGATCGATCAGGACCCGATCGGCACCGGGCCGTTCTCGCTGGTGCAGTACCAGAAGGACGCGATCATCCGCTACAAGGCGCATCCCGACTACTGGGCCGGAAAGGCCAAGATCGACGACCTGATCTTCGCGATCACGCCCGACGCCTCGGTTCGCTGGGCCAAGCTCCAGAAGGGCGAATGCCATGTCATGCCCTATCCGAACCCGGCCGATCTCGATGCGATGAAAAAGGACGCCAATGTCCAGATTCTCGAGCAGCCCGGCCTGAACATCGGCTATCTCGCCTATAACACGGCGAAGAAACCCTTCGACGACGTCAAGGTCCGCCATGCCGTCAACATGGCGATCAACAAGAAGGCGATCATCGACGCAGTCTATCTGTCCAGCGGCATCGCGGCGATCAACCCGATCCCGCCGTCGATGTGGTCCTATAACGAGACCGTCAAGGACGACCCCTTCGATCCCGAGGCCTCCAAGAAAATGCTGGCCGAGGCCGGCTATCCCAACGGGATGGAGATCGATCTCTGGGCGATGCCGGTGCAGCGCCCCTACAACCCCAATGCCAAGCGCATCGCCGAACTGATGCAGGCCGACCTCGCCAAGGTCGGCATCAAGGCCGAGATCAAGACCTTCGAATGGGGCGAGTACCGCAAGCGCCTGCAGGCGGGCGAGCACCAGACCGGCATGTTCGGCTGGACCGGCGACAATGGCGACCCCGACAACTTCCTGCACACGCTGCTGGGCTGCGACGCCTCCAAGAACAACGGCGGCAACGTCGCGAAGTTCTGCTACCAGCCCTTCGAGGATCTGGTCCAGAAGGCCAAGAGCATCAGCGACACCGCCCAGCGTACCGAGCTCTATCGCCAGGCGCAGGTGATCTTCAAGGAACAGTCGCCCTGGTTCACGATTGCCCATGCGGTGCAGCTGAAGCCCATCCGCAAGGAGGTGAAGGACTTCAAGCTTTCGCCCTTCAGCCGGCATGTCTTCTACGGCGTCGACATCACCAACTGATGCGCTGGCGCGCCTGATGCATTGACAGCTGGGCGCGGCTTCCGAGCCGCGCCTATTTTCGTTCAAGGGGAGACGATCAATGTCCGTTCGCATACTGGCCGCCGCTGCGGCTTTGGGCCTGAGCGCGCTGTTGCAACCCGGCGCGGCCGGCGCGCAGACGCTCGTCGTCTGCTCCGAGGCAAGCCCCGACTTCCTCAATCCGCAATTCTCTTCGCAGAACACGGCCTATGACGTCGCGGCGCAGATTTACGACCGGCTGGTCGCGACCGAGCGCGGGGGGTCGCAGATCATTCCCAGCCTCGCCGAATCCTGGACGATCTCCGAGGACGGGCTGACCTATATCTTCAAGCTCCGCCATGGCGTGAAGTGGCATACGAACAAGAGCTTCACGCCGACCCGGGATTTCAACGCCGACGACGTCGTGTTCTCGGTCATGCGGATGTTCGACGAGAACCATCCCTATTACAAAGTCGGCGGCACGAACTACCAGTTCTTCGGCGAGATCGTGAAGCCGAGCCTGAAGGCGATCGAGAAGGTCGACGACTATACCGTCAAGGTCACGCTAACGCGGCCCTATGCGCCCCTGCTGAGCGCGCTGTCCGTCGAGCCGATGTCGATCCTCTCGGCCGAATATGCCGACGCGATGACGAAGGCGAACACGCAGGATCTGGTGAATCAGGCGCCGATCGGTACCGGCCCGTTCTCGCTCCTCGCCTATCAGAAGGATGCGACGGTCCGCTTCCGCGCAGTGCCCGACCACTGGACCAAGGCCGTCGGCAACAAGGACAGGATGGCGCTGGTCAACGACCTGATCTTCGTGATCACTCCGGACGCGTCGGTGCGCTATGCCAAGGTCAAATCCGGCGAATGCCAGATCGCGCGCTACCCCAATCCCGGCGACCTGCCGGCGATGCGCACCGACCCCAACCTGACCCTGCTTTCGGGCAGCATTGCCGATCAGAGCTTCCTCGCTTTCAACCAGCAGAAGAAGCCCTTCGACGACAAGCGCGTGCGCGAAGCGCTGGTCTACGCGACCAATATCCCGGCGATCATCGACGCGGTCTATCAGGGCACAGGGAAGCAGGCGGCTGCAATCGTCCCGCCCTCGCTCTGGTCGCATAACGATACGCTGAAGCCGCGTCCCTATGACCCCGCCAAGGCCAAGGCGCTGCTCACTGAGGCCGGCTTCCCCAATGGCTTCAAGACCGTGCTCTGGGCCATCCCCGTGGTCCGCGCCTATATGCCCAACGGCCGCCGCGCCGCCGAGCTGATCCAGGCGGATTGGGCCAAGGTCGGCGTCGAGGCGCAGATCCAGAGCTATGAATGGGGCGAGTACCTCAAGCGCGGCCGGGCCGGCGACCACGAGGTCGGCATGTTCGGCTACACCTGGGACTATCCCGATCCGAGCCAGATCCTGCTGTCGGGCTGGCATTGCGACGGCGTCAAATCGGGCGCCAACCGCGCACGCTGGTGCAACAAGGAGTTCTCGGCTCTCCTGACCAAGGCGAACACCATCACCGACCAGGCCGAGCGGACGAAGATGTTCATGCGCATGCAGGAAATCTTCCAGGAGGATGTCGGCGGCTTGCTCTTCGCCAACGCGCAGGCCTTCACGCCGGTGCGCAAGGAGGTCAAGGACTACAAGATCCACTTCTTCGGCGGCCAGCCCTTCGTCGGCGTGTCGCTGGTGAAATAATCGCGGCGGGCGCGCGTCCGGCCGCCCGCCCCGCTTCATCCACAGCCCGCATTTGCACCGGTATTCGAGCTCGTTGTAACTGGATGAAACAAAACCTGTGATCGCGCCGCTTCCTGCGCCTTCATCAGGCCGACAAGGTCCGGCTCAGAATGCTCCGCTTCATTCTCACCCGCGTCAGCCTGGTGATCCCGACCTTTCTCGGGATCACCTTGCTGGCCTTCTTCCTGATCCGGCTCGTCCCGGGCGATCCGATCGAGACGATGGCGGGCGAGCGGGGCATCGACGCAACGCGCCACGAAATCCTGCGCAAGGAACTCGGGCTGGACCGACCGCTGCTGGTGCAATACGGCGTCTATATCGAGCGCGTCCTGCACGGCGACCTCGGCAAGTCGATCGTGACGCGGGAAAGCGTGATCTCGGAATTCGGCGCGCTGTTTCCAGCGACGATCGAGCTCGCGCTCTGCGCCATCCTGCTTGCCCTCATCATTGGATTGCCGGCCGGCATCATCGCCGCCGTGAAACGCAATTCGATATTCGATCACGGCGTGATGGGCATCTCTCTGACCGGCTATTCCATGCCGATCTTCTGGTGGGGCCTGCTGCTGATCCTGCTGTTTTCGGTGCAGCTGGGGATCACGCCGGTCTCGGGCCGGATCGCGGTGCAGTATTATATCGAGCCCGTGACTGGGTTCCTCACCGTCGACAGCCTGCTGGCGGGCGATTTCGACGCCTTCAAATCCGCCCTCTCCCATCTCGTGCTGCCGGCGATCGTGCTCGGCACGGTGCCGCTGGCGGTGATCGCCCGGATGACGCGCTCGGCCATGCTGGAAGTGCTCGGCGAGGATTACATCCGCACCGCCCGGGCCAAGGGCATGGCACCGCTGCGCGTGGTCGCGCTCCATGCGCTGCGCAACGCGCTCATCCCCGTCATCACGGTCATCGGCCTGCAGGTCGGCGCGCTGTTCACCGGTGCGATCCTGACCGAGACGATCTTCTCCTGGCCCGGCGTCGGCAAATGGCTGATCGAGGCGATCAGCCGGCGCGATTATCCGATCCTGCAGGGCGGCACGCTGCTGATCGGCGTCGTCGTCATGAGCGTCAACCTGCTGGTCGATCTGCTCTACGGGCTGATCAATCCCCGCATCCGACATGCGCGCTGAGGGGGCATCGATCATGACCGCAGAGACACTCGAAACCCCATCCGCAACTGTTCCGGCCGGCACGCCGCCGCATCCGCTGCGCGAGTTCTGGAGCTATTTCAGCGCCAATCGCGGCGCGGTCGCGGGCCTCATCGTCATCGTGCTCGTCCTGCTCGCGGCGGTCTTTGCCGATGTGCTGGCCCCGCACTCGCCCTATCTCACCAATGACAAGGTCTTCCTGAAACCGCCCTTCTGGCAGGAAGGCGGCTCTATCAGCTACCCGCTGGGCACCGATGCGATCGGCCGCGACATCCTCTCGCGCCTGCTTTACGGCGCGCGCCTGTCGCTGGTCATCGGCATCGTCGTAGTCGCGATCGCGATGGCGATCGGCATCGTGCTCGGCCTCGTCGCCGGCTTCTTCAAGGGTATCACCGAAATCGCGATCATGCGGCTGATGGACATCGTGCTGACGATGCCGAGCCTGCTGCTCGCCATCGTCATCGTCGCGATCCTCGGCCCCGGCTTGATGAACGCGATGCTGGCAGTGGCGATCGTGGTCCTGCCCCATTATGTCCGCATCACCCGCGCCGCCGTCATCGCCGAAACCTCGAAGGACTATGTCATCGCCGCCAAGGTCAGCGGCGCCGGCACCTTGCGATTGATGTTCAGCGAAGTGCTGCCCAACTGCGCCGCTCCCCTGATCGTGCAGGCGACGCTCGGCGTGTCCACCGCGATCCTTGATGCTGCCGCGCTCGGCTTCCTGGGCCTGGGCGCACAGCCGCCAACGCCGGAATGGGGCACGATGCTGGCCGATGCGCGCGAATTCGTGCTGCGCGCATGGTGGGTGGTGACGCTGCCGGGCCTGGCGATCCTGATCACCGTGCTGGCCTTCAACCTGCTCGGCGACGGTCTGCGCGACGCCCTCGATCCAAAACTGAAGCGTTGACGCCATGCCCTTGCTTGAAATCAAGAATCTGAGCGTCGAATTCCCGACATCGTCGGGAACCTTGAAGGCCGTCGACCGAGTCAGCATGACTCTGGACGAGGGTGAAATCCTCGGCGTCGTCGGCGAATCCGGCTCCGGCAAATCGGTCACCATGCTCGCGCTGATGGGCCTCGTCGCCTATCCCGGCAAGATCACCGCCGACCGCCTGATGTTCGACGGGCGTGACCTGCTCGCCATGTCCGACCGGGAGCGCCGCAAGCTCACCGGCAAGGATGTCGCGATGATCTTCCAGGAGCCGAGCACCAGCCTCAATCCCTGCTTCACCATCGGCTTCCAGATCATCGAGACCCTCAGGAAGCATGAGGGCATGGACAAGAAGACGGCGCGTCACCGCGCGATCGAACTCCTCGAGCAGGTCGGCATTCCCGCGCCCGAGAGCCGGATGAAGGCCTATCCGCACCAGCTGTCTGGCGGCATGAACCAGCGCGTGATGATCGCGATGGCGATCGCCTGCAATCCGCGCCTGCTGATCGCCGACGAGCCGACGACCGCACTCGACGTCACCATCCAGGCCCAGATCCTCGACCTGTTGATGTCGCTCCAGCGCGACCGCGGCATGGCTTTGGTCCTGATCACCCATAATATGGGCGTGGTTGCCGAGACGGCCCAGCGCATCATGGTGATGTATGCCGGCCAGATCATGGAGGAGCGCAAGGTCGCCTCGCTCTTCGAGGCCCCGCAGCATCCTTATTCGGCTGCCCTGCTCGCCGCCCTGCCGGAGCGCAGCGAGGGTGAGCACCGGCTCGCAACCATTCCCGGCATGGTGCCGGGGCTGCACGACCGGCCCAAGGGCTGCCTGTTCGGCCCGCGCTGCGCCTACGCCACCGATCATTCGCGGCAGGTCCAGCCGGAGCTTCGTCCCTGGCAGGACGGCCAGATCCGCTGCCACTATCCGCTGGGCGATCCGCAGCGTGACGCCATGCGCGCCGCTGGCGACAGCCGACTCGTTTCGACGGAGCCCACGCCGTGACGCATCCGGTCATCGAAGCGAAAGAACTGACGCAGACCTACGCCGTGCGCCGCGGCCTGTTTCGCGCGCCCGCGAGCCTGCAGGCGGTCAGCCATGTCTCCTTCACCGTCGAGGCCGGCAAGACGCTCGCCGTCGTCGGTGAATCCGGCTGCGGGAAATCGACCCTCGCCCGGATGGCGACGCTGATCGAGGCTCCGACCTCCGGCGCCCTGACGCTCGACGGGCTCGACGCGATTCATCCGCCCTCCTCGGAGAAGCGACGCCTGCGCCGCACCGTGCAGATGGTCTTCCAGAACCCCTATGGCTCGCTCAACCCGCGCAAGCGCGTCGGCGCGATCCTCGAAGAGCCGCTGCTGATCAATACGAGCCTGAGCAAGCCTGAGCGCACCGAGAAGGCCCGCGCGATGATGGCCAGGGTCGGCCTGCGTCCCGAGCACTACAGTCGCTACCCGCACATGTTCTCGGGCGGCCAGCGCCAGCGCATCGCGATCGCGCGCTCGCTGATCCTGTCGCCGAAGCTGCTCGTTGCCGACGAGCCGGTCTCGGCACTCGACGTCTCGATCCAGGCGCAGGTGCTCAATCTCCTCGCCGATCTCCAGGACGAGTTGCAGCTCGCCTATCTGTTCATTTCGCATGATCTCGGCGTCGTCCGGCACATCGCCCATGACGTCATGGTGATGTATCTCGGCCATGCCATCGAACATGGCCCGAAGCACGCGGTCTTCGCACGGCCGCTGCATCCCTATACGCAGGCGCTGCTGGCTTCGACACCGCGCGTGACGACCGAAAAGCGTGAGCGCATCGTGCTTCGCGGCGAACTGCCCTCGCCGCTCGATCCGCCGAAAGGCTGTGTCTTCTCGACACGCTGCCCGCATGTCACGGATCTTTGCCGCGCGGAGCGCCCGCCGATCCGCCAACTGGACCAGCGCCTCATCGCCTGCCACTACGCCGAACAGTTTCTGGCCGAGGCGGCCTGAGATGGCTGGCCATCGGCGCGGTCAGTTGCATGGTGTCAGGGGGGGCGAGCTCGACGTCATGCCGGGCATGACGAGCCCGGCGGCAAGCGGTTATGCGCGAGGTTCGAGCGGCGCCAATGGCGGCACGGTCGCGACAAACTGGTCGACCGCCATCCCGGCGAGATCGCCGGGAATACCGGCGATTGAAAGCCCGATGATGATATAGCCGAGCCATTCCCGGTTGCTCTCGCCGTCGGAAACGAACCGGCCGCGGGCACAAATCTCCGCCCAGGCCTTTTCATAGACGGAATCGAGAAGCGCGGGCGCTCCGGGAACGCCGCGCATGGAAGGAACCGGCATCGTCTCCTCCTGCGTTTTTTCTAACAGACAAGAGACAGGCGCGGTTCGCAAGTCGGCGGCCTGATGCCGCCGATCACAAACGTGAGACGGTTGATTTGCGTCAAGGAAAGCCGTCTGCGATCAAACCTCCCCGGCCCTCAGAGCGCGGCCTTGGAGATTGCTGATTTCACTCGGAAACACGCAGTCATCCCGGGCTTGACCCGGGATCCATTCCGGAGCGCTTGCGGTCGATATTCAGGCATGGATCCCGGCTCTGCGCTTCGCTCCGGCCGGGATGACCCGCGTCTCCACGAAAACACAGCGTGCCCTCACGAAGCGCGTTCCTCCGTCATTTTCGGCAGGAACCAGGCCAGAAGCCCGATGGCGGGGAGAAACGAGCAGATGCGGTAGACGGCCTCGATACCGAGCCGGTCCGCGAACTCTCCCAGGATGGCGGCGGCGATCCCGCCCAGGCCAAATGACAGCCCGTAGAACAATCCACCGATCAGCCCGATCCGGCCGGGCAGAAGCTCCATCGCGTAGATCAGGATGGCGGCAAAGGCGCTCGACATGATCAGGTTGATGATGACGGTCAGCACGCCCGTCCAGAACAAGTCGGCGAATGGCAGCACCAGCGTGAACGGCAGGGCCCCCAGGATCGAAAACCAGATGATCTTGTTGCGCCCGATCCTGTCGCCCAGCATGCCGCCGCCCAACGCGCCGGCAGCCGAAGACGCCAGGAACAGGAACAGCATGACTTGCGAGGTCTGGACCGAAACCCCGAACTTCCCGATCAGGTAGAACGTGTAGAACGAGCTGAAGCTGGCCGAATAGGCGTTCTTCGAGAACAGCAGGATGACGAGGATCGTTATCGCGAGGATGACGACCGGCAACGGACGCTTGTGCGGCGTCGTCGACCCAGCCGACAGACCGGCGATTGGCTTCGCCTTCTGCTGCTTTTGAAGCAGCGCATATCGTCCGGCCGTCCAGACCATCAGCATCATCGCGACCAGCGCCGCGAACGAGAACCAGGCCAGACTGCCCTGCCCCCTCGGCACGATCACGAAGGCGGCCAGCAAGGGGCCGAGCGCGCCGCCTGTCTGACCACCGACCTGAAAGATGCCCTGAGCCAGTCCGTGCTGCCCGCCCGACGCATTGCGGGCCATCCGCGTCGCCTCTGGATGAAAGATCGACGAACCCAAACCGACGCAGCCCGCGGCGACCAGCAGCAGCGCGTAACTTCCGGCATAAGCGAGCCCAATCAGACCAACCAGGCTGAAGCCCATGCCGGCGACCATCGAATACGGCATCGGATTGCGGTCCGTGTAGTAGCCGACAGCCGGCTGCAGCAACGACGCCGTGACCTGAAAGGTCAGCGTGATCAAACCGATCTGGCCGAAATCCAGCGCATAGGCCGTCTTGATGATCGGGTAGATCGCCGGGATCAGCGACTGGATCATGTCGTTCAGCAGATGCGTCGCGCTCAGCGCGATCAGCACGGGCATGGCGGCGCGCTGGGAGACGCTGACCGGGCTGTTGAGATTCATCGAATTTCTCGCGCGGTTGCCGGTTGGCCCGGCGCATGAGCCGGGGCTGGCTTGCCCGGACAGGATGCGACAGTCGAAAAGGCCGGCAGGATAGTTGTGCTGAAGACGGAATCAGGATGGCTTCATCATCGAACTTATCACGCAGCGCTTAGCCGACGAGAGAGGTAGAACGCAGAGCGGATTTGCGTCGGTCGATCTCGACATCGCATCGGGCCTATGGTCGCAGCGGGACCGAAGCCGTTTGAGGCAAAGTGAGCGTCGCCCGCACTCCGCTTCGGTCGTCGCGGTTCGCCAGGACGAGCGTTCCACCCAGACGCCTGGCCGCCGCATCCGCGATGGCCAGTCCCAACCCTGTTCCAACCGCACTCTTGTGCCGCCCCCGGAAGAAGCGTCGTGTGACGAATGGCAGCTCCTCCTCGGGAATGCCTGGACCCTCATCCTCGACCTCGAAACCCACTTTTCCGGAAGCAGCGCGCCAACGCACCGTTCCGCCAGCCGACATATGCTGCACGGCATTCTCGTGGAGATTGCGCAGCGCCAGTGTCAGCAGTTCCCGGTCGGCGCGAATGTCGCGGCCATGCAGGCTGGCGTCGATCTCGATATGCGCACCATTGGAGGTCGCAGCCGCCGCGATCTCGTCCAGAAGATGCCCGACATTCACAGTTTCGCCGCCGTCCGGCATCTCGCCGGCATCGAGCTTTGCCAGCACCAGCAACTGGCGCATGAGACGTGCCGTGCGATCGACCGAGACGATGATCTGCTGCAGCGCCCCGTTCCGGACAGCGGCATCGGGCGCGGCCAGGGCGATCTGGGCCTGCGTCTTCAGCCCCGCGAGCGGCGTGCGCAGTTCATGGGCTGCGAAGGCGGTGACCTCCCGCTCATGCCGGCGCGCGGCGTCGACCTTGCCGAAAAGCCCGTTCAGCGCGGCAATGAGCGGCCGGACTTCCGCTGGCGCATCGCCCGTCGCGATCGGGCTCATGTCGTCGGCGTCGCGTTTCCGCAGCTCCCCGGCCATCGTCCGCAGCGGCAGCAGCCCCCGGCCAAGGCATAGCCAGATCATGAGGCCCAGCAGCGGGACCGTGAGCAGGGCCGGCGCCAGCACGCCCTTGATCAGGTCGGCGACGAGGCGGTCGCGCAGGCCGAGCCGGTCGCCGACCATGACCCGCGCGCCGGTTGCGCTGTTCTCGATCGCGTAGACCCGCCAGGATTCACCATCGACGACCCGGTCCGAGAAGCCTGACGTCACCTCGGTCAGGCGGCCATCGGGAGCGCCGCTCGAGCGCGCCATCAAACGGCCGTCGATCGACCAGATCTGGCAGGAGAGCTGGCGCTCGTAATTGGCGGCGTCCAGTTGCAAGCTGGGCAGCACGGTGCCCCCCGCAGCCATGTCCGCGGTCGCCACCAGCGAGTTCACCATGCGGGCGGCCTCTTGCAGGCGGGTGTCGAGCACATGTTCGAGTTCGGCCTTCGTGCCGGCATAGACCCAGATCACGGCGCTCAGCCAGATCAGCCCCGTTGCCGCCAGCAGGATGGCGAACAGCCTTCCGCGCAAGGATGTCATGGCACCGCCCTCATCTTGTAGCCGATGCCGCGCACGGTCTCGATGGTCTCGCGCCCGACCTTGTTGCGCAGATTATGGACATGCACCTCGACCGCGTTGCTCTCGACCTCCTCCTGCCAGCCATAGAGCCGGTCCTCGATCTCGCCTTTCGAGCGGATCGTGCCCGGTCGCTCCATCAGGGCTGCCAGCACGGCGAACTCCCGGCGCGACAGCGACACCGGCTCGCCATGCAGCGTCACCGTCATCGTCGCCGGGTCGAGCATAATTCCGCCCGTGACGAGACATGGCGCCGCCCGGCCGTTGCCACGCCTGACGATGGCACGCACGCGCGCGCCGAGTTCGTCGAGATCGAAAGGCTTGCCGAGATAATCGTCGGCGCCGGTGTCGAGGCCCTTGATGCGGTCGGGAAGTTCGTCGAGCGCGGTCAGCAGAAGCACCGGGGTGCGGTCGCCGCCGGCGCGCAGCGCGCGCAGCACGTCGAGACCCGAACCATCGGGCAGCATCAGGTCCAGCACCACGGCATCGAATTCGGATGCCGCCAGCGCAGCCCGCGCGTCGACACAGTTGGCGACGCCATCGACCGTCATCCCAGCCAGCGCGAGCCCGACCTTGAGCCCATCGGCCAGAACCGGGTCGTCCTCCACCACGAGAATGCGCATCGGCGTCTCCTTCGATCGCGACCTGCCGGGCCAGCCTTAAGGCTGGCTTAAGGTGAAGTTCCGACAGCCCCCGCCACAGAGCGGCGGAGACGGCGACATTGAACGGGATTTCCCGAGACCATCACGGATTCTACTGGCTTTGCCGCGAATGGGCGGCATCGGCGTGGCCCGCACGCTCACAGCCACCCGCGCCCGATACCACGATCGAAGGCAGCAGCGACACCGCGCAGATATCCGCGCTTCGAAGGGCGATATGCGTCGGCCTGCCGATGCTCGCCGGCAGCGCTCTCGCAGCTGGGACTGCCCTGGCAACGGATACCGCCGGTCTCGCCACGGCACGCAGCATCTCCGACTATCGCGACGCACTGCGCCTCGCGCGCCGCCGAAGCAAGGTCGCGCTCATCGATATCGGCGCCGAATGGTGCGCGGTCTGCAAGGTGCTGGACCGCACCGTCTTCGTCGACCCTCGCGTTCTGACGCTGCTCGGCCAGCTCGCTTTCATCCGCGTCGACGTGACCGCCATGGACGCCGACAGCCGCACCCTGCTGCGCCATCTCGACGCCGAAGGGCCGCCGACGCTGTTCATCGCCGACACCAGAACCGGCCGGGAGCTTCCCGACACCCGCTCGGTCGGCCGCATCAGCGCCGACGCCATGGTCGCGCGGCTTCTGCCCTTTGCCGAACCCGCCTGAACCCAGGCCTCATCGCATTCACCAAGGACTTGCCCATGTCTTCCTGCTCCATGCCTCCCGGCTCCATGTCTCCCAGCTACACGCCTCCCAGCCGCCGTTCCTTCCTTCACGTCTCGATGCTGGCCGCCACATCGCTGGCCGCTCTGTCGCTTGGGCCGGCGCAGGCGCAGGAGATGGATGTCGAGGCGATCCTCAACGATCCCGATGCGCCCGTCTCCGGCAATCCGAAAGGCGACGTCACCATCGTCGCCTTCCTCGATTACAACTGCCCGTTCTGCAAGAAATCGGCGCCGGATCTCGAGCGCATCGTCAAGACCGACGGCAAGATCCGCCTCGTCTACAAGGATTGGCCGGTCCTGTCGGACGCCTCGGTCTATGGGGCGCAACTCGCGCTCGCAGCGAAATATCAGGGCCGCTACGACACCGCCCACAAGGCGCTGATGGGCATTTCCGGTCGAAGGGTCACGAAGGAGACGATGCTGGCAGCGGTCGAGGCGTCCGGCATCGACATGACCCGGCTCCAGGCCGATCTGACCGCCAACAGCGAAGCGATCACGACCCTGCTGAAGCGCAATCTGGCCCAGGCCGAATCGATCGGCTTGCAGGGCACGCCCGCCTATCTGGTCGGACCTTTCAGGACATCGGCGCTGGACTATGAAGGGTTCAAGCAGGTCGTCGCCGATGCGCGCGGCAAGCAGGCGGCCCGCTGAATGACCTCCCCGCTCGCTTCAGTGAAGAAGATCGTCGCAGCCTGCGCGGTGTCGGCCTTCATGGCCGGCTGCACCACGACCGCTCCTGCCGTCATGGGTAACGCAGCCCTTTCCAGGGCCGAGCCTCTCCAGGACGCGCGCTATGCGGCCGTGACCACGGAGAAATTCCGCGTCCCGGCTGTCTCGCTGGCCGATCTCGAGCCGCAGAACATGCGCCAGCTCGTCGACTACCAGACCAAGCACCAGCCAGGCACCGTGATCATCGATCCCCACGAACGCTTCCTCTATCTGGTCCAGGAAGGCGGCAAGGCCCTGCGCTATGGCGTCGGCGTCGGCAAGGCCGGGCTTGAGTTCTCCGGCACGGCGACCGTCAATCACAAGCGGCAATGGCCGCGCTGGACGCCGACGCAGGACATGATCCGGCGCGAGCCCAAGCGCTACGCCCGCTGGGCCGGCGGAATGGAGGGCGGAGCCAGCAACCCGCTTGGCGCACGCGCGCTCTACCTGTTCAAGAACGGCCGGGACACGCTCTATCGCATCCACGGCACGAACGAGCCCTGGACGATCGGCGAAGCGGTATCCTCGGGCTGCATCCGCATGATGAACCAGGACGTCATCGACCTCTATAACCGCATCGCCGACGGATCGAAGGTGGTGGTTCTCTGATAAGCGGGCCGGAGGGCGCGGTCACTCCTGTCGGCGATTGGCCGGTGACTGGAAACCGCGCTCGTTTGTCCTCTGCTCTGCGGTCTGGCCGACCAGGCGCATCTGTCGAAGCTCTTCGGGCGCATGGCAGGACCGGATGGACAACCTGTTGAGAGCTCACAACTAGCGGCCGCCCCGATACGTCCTTCGGCAATCGATACTGGCCGGGATTGGGCGTTGCCGTCCCGGCTGACGGTCGGCCTCCAAACATCGAGCGGATTTAACAGCCCGGCCCTATGCGGCTGTTGCGCTCGTTCGCGAATTGGTTCAACATTGGCCTGAATTGATCTGCATTGGCTGCGGTGGCGGCATGCGAGGGCGCATGGTTATCGACGACATCTCGTTCATTCCGCTGCAAGCGCAGCTTCCCGCCGGCAGCGCCTACGGAATGGCGAAGTCGCTTGCGACGGCGCGGGCGACGACGCTGGTTCGTCTGCGTCTCGCCGATGGGACCGAAGGCATCGGCGAATGCTGGGGCATGCCGCAGGTCAATCTGGCCATGCTGCCGCTCGTGAAGAGCTATCTGGTTGGAACCAATGTGCACGATGTCGAGCACGCCTATTCGCTGATGCTGGCCCGGCATTACCACTTCGGCGTGCAGGGCCCCATGACCTGGTGCATTTCCGGCATCGACATGGCCGCCAAGGATGCGGCCGGCAAAGTGCTGGGTCTGCCGGTGAACCGGTTGATCGGCGGCAAGCAGGCCAACGAAGTGCAGATCTATGCCTCGGGTTGCTATCTCACCGAAAACAGCGCGCGCGATTTCGAGCCTCAGATCGAGGCCATGGCCAAGGCTGGTCATCGCTCGGTCAAGATCAAGATCGGCGTCTCCCCAGCCAATGACGAGGAGCGCGTGGCTGCGGCCCGCCGCATCCTCGGCTCCGACGTCGAAATCCTGGTCGATATCAATTCCAACTACACGCTGGATGTCGCGCGCGAGAGCATCACGCGAATGGCGCCATATAATATCGGCTGGGTCGAGGAGCCCTTGGCCCCTCAGGATTTTTCTGGCTATGAGCTGCTGCAGCGCTGGAGCCCGGTGCCGATCGCGACCGGCGAGGCGCTCTACACCGCTTTCGATTTCAAGCGGTTGATCGATCGTCGCGCAGTCGATGTCGTGCAGCCCGATCTCTCGCTCTGCGGCGGATTCTGGCAAGGCCGCCAGATCGCTCAACTCGCCATGATGGAGCATCTGCGGCTGTCGCCGCATGTCTGGGGCACCGGCGTCGGGCTGGCCGCAGCCGTCCATTTCGTCGCGTCGCTGCCGGTCTACCCGCATTCCAGCAATATCCCGCGGCCGAACCTGGTCGAATACGATCTGGGCAGCAACCCGTTGCGGGATTCGATCCTTCGCAACCCCCTCGCGCAGGCAGGCGGCGTCATCGTGGTCCCGGACGCACCAGGTCTGGGTATCGAAATCGACTGGAACGAGGTGGAGCGCCATGTCCTCCGTTGATGCAATCGATATCGCCCTGCCGGCCCGCTCCATTGTCTCGGCGCCTGCAAAGGCCGGCGTCGTGCTGGTCGCCGGTGGGCTGGGCTTCGTCGGCTCCCATGTCGTGCGCGCTCTTATCCATGCGGGTCATATGCCGGTTCTGTTCGGGCCTGCCATGCCGGAAGACAGGCTTGCCGACATGGCCGGCCGCTACGAGGTCTTCGAGGGCTCCATCAGCGACCACGATGCTCTTGATGCAGCTTTTTCGCAGTTCAAACCGACGCAGGTGATTTCATGTGTGGCGCATAGCGTCGGCAGGCAAGGCCTGATGCGTGCGGGAGAGGCCGAGTCCGACGCCGCCTTCGAGGTCAATGTCCGAGGGCATGGCAGGCTGGTCGAAGCCGCCTGCCGGGCGGGCGTCAGTCGTATCGTCTGGACCGGTTCGGCAGTGGTCTATGGCCCGGCATCGGCCTATGCGACGAGCCATGTCGATGAAGACGATATCTGCGCCCCGACCACCGTCTATGGCGTGACCAAGCAGATGGCCGAGGTGCTCTCCGACTTCATGATACGAAGGCACGGCGTCGAGATCGTCAGCATGCGGCTACCGCTGATCCTCGGCCCCGGGCTCTGGTATCAGGGCGCGGCGAGCTCGATTTCCGAGGTCTTTGCGGCTGCGCGCGAGAACCGTCCGGCGCGCGTGACGTTTCACGATCGGCAGATCGACCTGATGCATGTGGTTGATGCCGCCGCCGCGATGCTGGCCATCCTGCGCCAGCCCGGGCCGGTCAGGTCGGCCTATAACATCAAGGGCTTCGAGGCGAGCATCGTCGATATCATCGAGGCTGTCCGCGCCCGGCGACCCGGGGCAGACATCGTGTTCGACCAGATCGAGCCGGCGCTGCTTCTACCGCTGGCCGATGGCAGCCGGTTTGCCAACGAAACGAAGTTCACGCCTCGATACGATCTTGGCGGTCTCGTCGACGATCTTCTCTCCCCGGAAGCGGAACAGGCCCATGATTGAGCAGCGCCTCGTCGAACTCGGCATCGTCCTGCCGGAGGCCGCGTCCCCTTCCTTCAATTATGTGCCGGTGACCTTGCACCGGGGTATCGCCTATGTCGCGGGCCAGCTTCCAAAGGTCGATGGCGAGGTGCGGACTCGGGGCAAGGCCGGCGGAGCCGTTTCCCTGGAAACGGCGCGCGGAGAAGCGCGCATCTGTATTCTGCAGGGATTGGCCTGTCTCAAGCAGGCGCTCGGCTCGCTCGACCGGATCGAGCGCGTTCTCAAGGTGACGGGCTTCGTCGCTTCGGCGGCCGGCTTCAACGATCAGCCCAAGGTTCTGGATGCCGCATCCGATCTGCTGGGCGAAATCCTGGGCGAAGCGGGTCGGCATGCACGCTCTGCCGTTGGCGTGGCCGAACTGCCGCGCGATGCCGCCGTCGAGATCGAGATGGTGGTGGCTTATCGCGATTGATGCCGCCGACTGACGGGAGACCGGCCAAGGGCGCCCGGCGATCCCAGGATCACACCGGTCCGAACCGAAGCCCGATAAGGGGAAAGACCATGTCCAGTTCTGATATGTTCGGTTTGATCGACCGCCGCACTTTGCTGGCGATGGGCGGGCTGGCTGCGGCTGCTGCGATCATCCGCCCGGCTGCCGCTGCCGATCTCTATGGCCCGAAAGCGGCCGACGCGAAATCGGGCGGCACTCTCAATATGGGGCTGCTCGTGGAGCCGCCAGGCCTCGACCCGTTTCATCAGGCCGCCGATGCCCGCATCCGGCTGACCGTGCTGATCTATCAGGGCCTATTCTATGAAAGCCCTGACGGCACGGCGATGCCGCTGCTTGCGGAAGGCTTCGATCTGTCCAGCGACCGGCTCGTCTACACGATCCGCCTGCGCAAAGGGGTGAAGTTCCACTCCGGCGAGGCGATGACCGCCAAGGACGTGGCTTATAGCTACAACTACATCCGCGACGCCAAGAACGGCTCGCCCGGTGCTGGCGATTTCGCCATGATCACCGCGATCGAGCCGACCGACGAGCTGACCGTCAAGATCACCATCTCGGCGCCGAACGCTGCGCTGCCGATGACGCTCGGCAACAAATATGGCGGCGTGGTTCCGGCCGGATATTTCGAGGCCGCCGACGCCAAGACCAAGCTCAATCAGGCCAGCGTCGGAACGGGCCCCTTCAAGCTTGCGGAGTTCAAGCCCAACAGCAACGCGACACTTGTCCGCAATGCCGATTATTGGGAGCCAGGCGTCCCCTATCTCGACCGCATCAACTTCGTCTTCGTGCCGAATGCGGCGAGCCTGCTGGTGGGCCTGCGCAACAAGCGCATCGACATTGCCACGCTGGCCCGTCCCCAGGACGTCAAGCAGGTCGAGGGCGTCGCCGGGCTGGTGGTCGAGCGCAAGCCATCCTTCAACCAGAAGGCCATCGATCTGGGGGCCGAATTGAAGCCGCTCGACGATGAGCGGGTGCGCCGCGCCATCTCGCTTGCCGTCGACAAGGACGAGATCATGCGCGCCTCGATTGGCGGGCTCGGCAACGTCATCGGCACGATGGTTGCCGGCATGCAGGAGAGCTGGGGTGTTCCGCTCGACAAGCTGCCCAACCAGAAAGTCGATATCGCCGCCGCCAGGAAGCTTCTGGCCGAGGCCGGCCATCCCGACGGCTTCGCGCTGACGCTGACCTCGATCATCGGCTATGACTGGATGGATGCTGCCGCCGTCACCTTGCGCGAGCAACTCGGCAAGATCGGCATCAATCTCTCGATCCAGCGTGTGGAACTTGGCGTCTGGGTGAAAAACTTCCAGTCGAAGCAGATGGGTTTCACCTTCAACGACTGGGCGACCGTCCCCGACCCGAATCTGCTGTTCTACCGGCATTTCCACAAGGCGCCGGAAGGCGCGGATTTCCGGAACTGGAAGAACGACAAGGCCAGCGCCCTGCTCGACGAGGGACGCACCGAGAACGATCCCGCCAAGCGGCGTGAGATCTACACCCGCTATCAGCAGGTCATGGCCGAAAGCGTGCCGACGATCATGCTGTTCTCGGCCGACCATATGGTGGTCAGGAACGACAAGGTCCGCAACTATGACCAGCACCCGACCGGCTGGTATTACGGCCTGGCGCGCGCCTGGATCGCCTGATCGCGCCTCTCATGCGGCGGGCGCCGCGTCTCAATTCCGGCAAGGGGCGATGCCCCTTGCCATCGAAGTTCGGGAGTTGCGGATTTTATGGCGATCTATCTCGCGAAACGGCTGGCCGCCTCGGCGGTGACAGCGTTGCTGGCCTCGCTGGTGGTCTTTCTGCTGGTGCGCTCGGTGCCGGGCGATGTCGTGGGGCAGATGCTCGGGCAGACCAGCGACCCCGTCGCCGCCAAGGCGCTACGCGAATTCTTCGGTCTCGATCAGCCGATCTGGCGACAGTATTTCGGCTGGCTCGCGCGCGTCCTCACGGCTGATTTCGGCACGAGCTGGACACGCGGGCAGCCCGTTCTCGGCATGATCGGCGCTGCGCTGGCAGTGACCATCCAGCTTGCTTTCGCAACGCTGTTTCTGGCGACCCTGATCGGCGTCCCGCTCGGTATCCTCGCCGCGATGCATGAGGGGGGCGCGATCGATCGCACCGTCCAGGCCCTCAACCTGCTCGGGCTGGCGGCGCCCGTGTTCTGGATCGGGCTGATGCTGCTGGTCGGCGTTTCCTCCGGTTTCGACTGGTCTCCGCCGCTCATGTACGTGCCGCCGACGCAATCGCTTTTCGAGAACCTGTCGATCATGGCCTTGCCGGTGCTAAGCCTCGCCCTGCTGCAGGCCGCCGCCTACAGCCAGTTCGTCCGGCAGAGCATCATTTCCGCCCTTGGGCAGGATTACGTGCGTACCGCGATCGCCAAAGGCGTGTCGACGCGCGTCATCTTCTTCAAGCATCTGCTGCGCAATATCGCGATTCCGCTGGTCACCTTCATGGGCCTGATCCTGATTCAGATCCTCGGGGGTGCGGTGATCATCGAAAGCCTGTTTGCCTTGCCGGGCCTCGGCCGGCTGCTCCTGTCCTCGATCGAGACACGCGACTATCCCGTTCTCCAGGCCGGCCTGCTGGCGGTCGTCGTCATCGCCATGCTCGTCAATCTTGCCGTTGATCTCTCCTATCGGATCATCGATCCCCGCGTTCGGCTGAGCTAGGTCCGTCATGAGCAAATCCGGGATGCCAAAATCCATGCTCGGCCGCTTGTCGACGGCCGCCGCCCGCTTGCGGCGTCAGCCCGATCTGGCGTTCGGCCTGGTCCTGCTCGCATTGGTGCTGCTGGTCGTGCTGTTCCCCGGCCTGTTCACGGCTCATTCGCCGCTGGCCATCAACGTGGATAAAGCGATGGAAGCGCCTTCCTCGGCGCATCCTTTCGGCACGGACGATGTCGGCCGCGACGTTCTCGCGCGTGTCGTGCACGGCGCGCGCATCACGCTTTCGATCTGTGCCTCGGCCCTGTTCGCGGCGGCGGCGATCGGCGGCGCGCTTGGATTGGTGTCGGGCTTCATCGGCGGGCGCATCGACATGCTGCTCGGCCGCCTGATCGACGTGCTCCTGAGCTTTCCACCCATCATCTTCGGCGTCATGGTGACCGGCATACTCGGCCCGAACACCATCAATCTCGTGCTGGCGCTGACAGTCGTCTATGTGCCGTTGTTCTTCCGTATCGCGCGCTCGGGCGCTATGGCAGAGGCCAGCCTGACCTATGTCGAGGCGGCCCGCAGCATCGGCATGTCGGAGCCCCTGGTTCTTTTCCGGCACGTCGCGCGCAACGTGGTGCCGGTCATTCTCGTCCAATGCATGGTGCTGTTTCCGCTTATGCTGCAGATCCAGTCGGCGCTCGGCTTTCTGGGTCTGGGCGTGCAGCCTCCCACGCCGGATTGGGGCGCCATCTTGCAGCAAGGCAAGGATTACATCCTGCTGGCGCCGTGGATGTCGGCCTTTCCCGGTCTCGCCATCCTGGTGACGGCGCTGGCG
Organism: Allobosea lathyri; assembly: GCF_900108245.1. Classification (GTDB taxonomy): domain Bacteria; phylum Pseudomonadota; class Alphaproteobacteria; order Rhizobiales; family Beijerinckiaceae; genus Allobosea; species Allobosea lathyri. Next base: position 44,424 of record NZ_FNUY01000002.1, on the reverse strand, counting down.
CTGATGCTGGTTGGCCGCGGCCTGCAGCGGCAGATGGATCGGCGCTGACGCGGGACCGTTCCCAGAAGTGGGGCTGGTCTCAGCTCTCGCTGACCGACATCAGCGTACGCAGGAGATAACCGCTGATGAGCTCGCGCGCCTTGACCGCGTCGCGCAGTCTCAGCGCATCGATGATCGCGGCATTGTCGCGTGCGGCTGCCTCACGGACGGCGCTGATTGGCAGCGGATGCCCTCCGGGCCGGCCCCAGCCCGCCTTGCGCCGCGACGCGATGATCTGCTCGAAAACAGAGATCAGAAAGCTGTTGCGGGAGGCACGGATGATGGCGAGATGGAGCGCGTATTTCGCCTCCTTGAACTCGCTCCAGCTCGTGGCATTGCGCAGCGCTTCCAGATAGGTCGAGAGGGCCGCGAGGTCTTCATCAGTCGCTCGTTCCGCGACCAATTCCGCCAGCGTCGGCTCGAACATCAGCCGCGCCTCGAGCAACTCGCCGAGGCTGAAATTGGGCTCCGCTGCGGCCTCCGAGGCGCCGCTGGCCTTGCTGCGGGCGACGAAGGTTCCGCGCCCGACATGACGCTCGATCAACCCCTCATCGGCGAGCTGGTTCATCGTTCTACGCACGGTGTTGCGTGCCGCGCCAAAGCGCGAGGCCAGAGCGCGCTCGGTAGGCAACCGGGTTCCGGTGCGCAGCTGCCCATCGACGATCGAACTTCTCAGGCTCTCATAGATAGCCAGGCTGTCGGAGTCGGATTTCAGGCGCGAACTGGTCTCGTCCGGATGTCTGGCCAGATTATCGATCATGTTTGGTTTGGTTTGGTCCCGCCAATGCGCGTTATCGATACAGCATTTGAACCAAATGTTCAAAAGTCATCGTGGCGCGGTAGCCGAGTGGAAAATCGGTAGCCATTGGTTTGGATTGGATGGTATTGGTTCAGCAATGGCTTGAGGAAGCGTGAGGACATTCGCATGGCGAAACGAGAGAGCCGGACCGGCGCACAAATTCTGGTGGACTGCCTGCAGCTCCAGGGGGTCGACCGCGTGTTCTGCGTGCCCGGTGAAAGCTACATCGCGGTTCTGGACGCTCTCCACGACACGCGCGACCAGATACAACTTGTTGTCTGTCGTCAGGAAGGGGGCGCCGCCAACATGGCGGAAGCCCATGGCAAGCTGACCGGGCGTCCCGGCATCTGTTTCGTCACCCGCGGGCCGGGCGCGACCAATGCCTCGATCGGCGTCCACACGGCGTTCCAGGACTCCACGCCGATGATCCTTTTCATCGGTCAGGTCGCGCGCTCCTTCTCCGATCGAGAGGGGTTTCAGGAGGTCGATTTCCGCGCCATGTTCGCGCCGCTGGCGAAATGGGTGGCCCAGATCGACGATGCCGCGCGGATACCCGAATATCTGCATCGCGCTTTCCAGACGGCGATGGCCGGCCGCCCTGGCCCAGTGGTGCTGGCGCTTCCGGAGGACATGCTCGACGATCTGGTCGACGGGACGGTCGATCTCGGGCGCCGCGCAGAGCCGATCCCGGCAGGACCTCGGACCGACCAGGTCGACGACATCATGACGCTGATCGCCGGAGCCAAGCGGCCGTTAGTCATTGCCGGCGGTGGTGGCTGGACGGAACAGGCCGGGCGCGACCTTGTCGCCTTCGCCGGCCAGAACCAGTTGCCGGTCGCCGTGTCGCTGCGTTGCCAGGACTACCTGCCGAACCGGGAACCCTGCTTCGTCGGACATTTCGGCATCGGTGCCGAACCGAGCCTGGCCAAGCGGCTCGGCGAGGCGGATCTTCTGCTCGTGCTCGGGCCACGACTCGGCGAGATGACGACGGCGGGCTACACCCTGCTCACGCCGCCTCGCCTTGCGCAGCAATCTCTGGTCCATGTCCATCCCGACCCGAACGAACTCGGCCGCGTCTATCAGGCCGACCTGCCGGTGAACGCAGCCGCCCCGACCGTGATCGCGGCGCTCGCGGCAAAGCCCCCTGTGGCTGCACCGGTCTGGGCCGATTGGGCGCGCGCCTGCCGCGCCGACTACGAGGCGAGCCTTGCCCCAACGCAACAGCCCGGCGGCGTCAATCTCGGCGAGGTCATCGTGCAATTGCGGGCCGCGCTTCCCCCGGACACAGTCATGTGCTCGGGAGCGGGAAACTATACCGGCTGGCTGCATCGCCACTGGCATTTCACGACCTACCGCACTCAGCTTGCGCCAACGTCGGGCGCCATGGGCTATGGCGTTCCCGCGGCGATTGCCGCCAAGCTCGCTTTCCCGAAGCGGGAGGTGGTGTCGGTTGCGGGCGACGGCTGCTTTATGATGAACGGCCAGGAACTGGCCACAGCCGCACAATACGGGCTGAAAATCCTCTTCATCGTCGTGAACAACGGGATGTACGGCACTATCCGCATGCATCAGGAGCGACACTATCCGACGCGCGAAAGCGGCACCGCGCTGACCAATCCCGATTTCGTAACTCTCGCCAGAGCCTATGGCCTCCACGCAGAACGGGTCGAGGCGACCGCCGATTTCGCGGCAGCGTTCGATCGCGCTCAGGGCGCGGCAGGCAGCGCGCTGATCGAGTTGATAACCGACCCGGAGGCCTTGTCGGTCCGCACCACGCTCTCGACGCTACGCAAGACATCGCTCGCCCGTCTCGCAGCCGCGAACTGACGTCCCCGGCCGCATTGCCAAAACGAGGATCGCCATGTCTTCGGTACAGTCCATGTCTTCCGTACAGTCCATGTCTTCCGTACAGCCCATGCCTGTCCTGCAGCCCATCTGGTCATCGCTCACGCCTGCCGAGCACGAGTTCCAGTACAATCCGCAGGCGGCGTTTCCCGATTTCAAGGACGCGCAGGCCAGCAGGGCCGCGACCAACGCCGCAGCCCTGTCGCAGCTCGAGCGTCATGCGGATGAGGCCTATGGCGACCATCCGCTGCGCAAGCTGGACATCTATCCCGCTCGAGATCGGAGCGGGCCGGCCCCTGTCCATGTCTTCTTCCACGGCGGGTACTGGCGGGCGCAGGACAAGCAGAATTTCGCGTTCGTCGCCGCGCCGCTGGTACAGGCCGGCATCACGGTCGTCATCGCCAATTACGAACTCTGCCCTGCTTCAACCCTCGACGGCGTAGCGGAATCGGCGATTGCCGCCGTGGGCTGGATCAGGCGCGAAGCGGCGCGGTTCGGCGGCGATCCCCACCGCATCAGCCTTTCCGGCCACTCGGCCGGCGCGCATCTGGTCGCCGAATGCATGGCGCATGACTGGCAGGCGGAAGGCATCGATCCCGCATTCATCGTCGGCGCGGTCCTGATCAGCGGCATCTACGACCCCCGCCCGGTGATGGGAACCAGCGTCAATGCGGAGGTGCGCCTCACCGAGGAGATCGCACGGAAACGCGATGTCGAGCGCCGGCCCGTCTGCGTCAAATGCCCGACCACCCTCTTCGCCGGGGGGCTCGAACCCTGGCACTGGATCGAGCAGACCTATCGCTACTCGCACCACCTTCATCGCAGCGGCATGAATCCGGAGGTTCGCACGCTGCCGCGCTGGGGGCATTTCGACATCCTGAACGAGTTCATGGATGGGGGCAGCGCGATCCTCGACGCGGTCATGGCGCGGGCCAGGCCCGCTCGATAACGGCGACAGCGAGGAGGTCGAGGACGATGACTGGCGCGAACTGGCGAATGACCGTTTACGATCTCGCGGCCGGCGCTCATTGCACCGTGGCGCCGGGCGGCAATGCTTTCATCTACGCCGCCGCGAGTGGCGCGGTTGTTTCAGGGAGAAATGTTGAGCCCGGCCAGGGCGCCTTCGCCAAAGGCGGCGCCGCCGTCTCGGCTTCGGGCCTGACCTGGATCTTCGAGATCGCGCCAGGCGCGCTGCCTGCGCGCCGCGGCGAGGGACTGTCACCGGTGCTGTCTCGCCTGACGCCTTTCCCCGACAGCCATTGCATGATCCGCGCCGATCGCGTCGAAGCGCCGGCGGGGGCCCAAACCCCGGCCCATCATCATCGCGGGCCAGGCATCAGGAGGCTTGAATCCGGTCTGCTGCTCGCGGAAGTGGGCGATCACCTCGATCGAATCGAGGCCGGCCAAGCCTGGTTCGAGAGCGGATGCGAGACGGTCGTGGGGCTCAACATAAGCGGCGGCGTAAACGCGTTTATCCGCGTGATGGTGCTGCCCATGGCGCTCGCGGGCGGAGAGAGCTCGTTTGTCCCAGCCACGCCCGACGAGGCCGCGAAGCCTCGGATCGTGACGCTGACATTATTTGGCGAGCAGCCCATCTGAGAGGCGTCGCCAAGCCAGCCATCGGTCGACAGGGATAGCACGGCCCCGGAGCGGGCCGGTTGCAGACCTTGAGCCTCCCGCGCGCTGTTTCGTCTCGGCTGCGTTGCCGATTCCGCGCGGGTCGTGGACGCCCGTCTCCTGAACGGCTCTGCGCTAATCCTTCGCCTTGCCCAGCATCTGCGAGGCTGCCAGGAGCACCGACGTCAGCACGATCATGATCGTCGAGATCGCCGCGATGGTCGGATCGATCTGGTCGCGCAGGGCCATGAACATCGCGCGCGTCAGCGTCGAGTTGTCTCCTCCGGAGACGAAGAGCGAGACGACGACCTCGTCGAAGGAGGTCAGGAATGAGAGCAATGCCGAGGTGACGATGGCGAAACTGATCTGCGGCATCGTCACCTGAAGGAAAGCCTGCGTTCGTGTCGCGCCCAGGCTGCGCGCGACACGCTCCTGGTCGAGATCGAAGCTCTTCAGAGCCGAGCCGACGATCATCATCACGATCGGCACGGCGAGCACCGTATGTGCCAGCACGATCCCGAGAAATGAATTGACCATTTTCAGCTGCACGAAGGCATAGAACAGTGCGATGCCAACGAGGATGACCGGAACGATCGTCGGCGTCAGCAGCGCCAGGATCACGACCCCTGTGAATCGCAGCCGAGAGACATGCAGCCCATAGGCCGCGAGCGTTCCGACCGGTGTCGCCAGCAGCGCGGTGCAGATTCCAGCCTTGAGCGACGTTGCCGTAGCCGCCATCCAGCTTTGCGACGAGAAATAGGCCTCGTACCAGCGCAGCGACCATTGCCTCGGCGGAAACTCCAGATACTGCGACTGCGAAAACGACATCGGGATCACGATCAGCGTCGGCAGCGCCAGAAAGGCGAGCACCAGAACGCCGAGACCGTAGAGCCATAGCCTCGATCCGTGCGTGATCTGCGTATCGCTCGCGGGGCGATCGAACCAGCTCATGCTCAATGCCCCCCGCCGAAGAGGCCGGCGCCGCGCGACAGCCGGGCCGTCAGGACGAGCACGACGAGCGTGATCACCAGCAGCACGACACCCAGCGCGCTGGCCGCCCCCCAGTTGAAGAACAGTTCGATATCATTGGCGATGCGGTTCGAGACCATCGTCACCTTGCCGCCGCCCAGCATCGCCGGCGTCACGTAGAAACCGAGGCAGAGCACGAAGACGAGCGCGGATCCGGCCGCGAGGCCCGGGAGCGACAACGGAAAGAACACGCTCCAGAAGCCATGAGCCGGGGTGGAGCCGAGGCTGGAAGCCGCCCGCAGCATATCGCGGTCGATCGCCCGCATCGTTCCGTAGAGCGGCAGGACGAGGAACGGCAGCATGATATGCACCATGCCTATCAGCGTGCCGCCGACATTGTGGACGAGCTGCAGCGGCTCGCTCCAGAGGCCGAGCTGCATGCCCCATGTATTGATGAGCCCGCTGCGCTGCAGCAGCACCAGCCATGCATAGGTACGCACCAGGAGCGAGGTCCAGAACGGCAGCAGCACGGCGATCATGCAGAGATTGGCGGCACGGCGCGGCAGCTGCGACAGGAAATAGGCGAGCGGATAGCCGAGCAGGATGCAGATCGCCGTGGTCGCCAGGCTGATCTCGAAGGTGGTGCGGAAGGTGCGCCCATAGGAAGGCTCGGCCAGCATGCGCCGATAGTGCTCCAGGCTCGGCGCGCCCGCATCGTCGAAGAAGGACAGGCCGAACAGCCAGCCAACCGGCAGCAAGACCGTGACGGTGACGAGCAGAAGCGCCGGGGCCGCGAGCGCCGCCAGTCCAAGCCGTTCGCGCCAGTGGTCGCGGCGCAGGGCGGCCGCATGGAAATCGTCGACAACCTCGCCAGCGACGCTCAGGCCAAGCGCGCTCATGTCCGCGCCCTTCCCTCGTCAGCGAGCAGTACGGTGTCGCCCACGGCAATGCCTACGGCGATCGGGGAACCGGAAGCGGGGGGCTCGGCATCGTCGCCCCGCGTCGCCATGCGCAGGCCGACCTGGCTGCCATCTGCCAGCACGAGTTGCAGGAGCAGCGTGTCGCCCTGATAGATCGCGCTCTGGACCTTGCCGTCGAAGCGGTTCATCGCCTCGGTCTCGCTGCCGTCGAGGATGCGCAGCCGTTCCGGCCGCAGCATCATCACGCATCGCCCCTGCCCCGCCGGGATCTTCGGCGCCCGGACGACGGAGCCGGCGGCCCGGCAGACACCATCCACGATCTCGACATCGAGAAACGAGGACTCGCCGATGAACTCCGCGACGAAGCGGCTGCCGGGCTGATCGTAGATCGCGCGCGGTGTGTCGATCCGGGCAATACGCCCGCGATCGAGCACGGCGATGCGGTCCGACATGGTCAGCGCCTCGCGCTGGTCGTGCGTGACATAAACCGTGGTGGTGCCGAGGCGATCGTGCAGCTGGCGCAGCTCGATCTGCATGCGCTCGCGCAACTGCTTGTCGAGCGCCGAGAGCGGCTCGTCCATCAGGATGATGCGCGGCTCGAAGACGATGGCACGGGCGAGCGCGACGCGCTGGCGCTGGCCGCCCGAGAGCTGGTTGATGCTGCGGCCGCCATAGCCGCCGAGCTGGAACATCTCCAGCGCGGCCTCGACGCGCCGGGCGATCTCGGTCGCCGGCACGCGCCGCAGCCGCAGCGGAAAGCCGACATTGCGGGCGACGTCCATATGCGGAAACAGCGCATAGTTCTGGAAAACCATGCCGATTTCGCGTTTATGCGGCGCGAGCCGCACGACCTCGCGCTCGCCGAAGCGGATGCTACCCTTGTCGGGCCGCAGGAAGCCGGCGATCGCCATCAGCAGGGTGGTCTTGCCCGACCCCGACGGGCCGAGCAGGGTCAGGAACTCGCCCGGCCTGACGTCGAGATCGACATCGTCGAGCACGGAGACGGCGCCATAGGCCTTGCTCAATCGCCGGACGGCGATGGGCAGTGCCTTCCCCGACGGAGAGGCGAGCGGGGCTGCGACCGCAGCCTCCCGCTCGCCGGGGTCAGCCGCCGACCTCATTCGGTCAGCATGTTCTGATATGCCGCAGAGGCTTGCGTCTCGAACTTGGTGTACCAGTCGAGGTCGATCGGCACCTGCTTGGCGGCATTGTCCGGGTGGGACGGCAGAGTCCTGGCATAGGCCGCGTCGATCGTGCCGAGATCATAGGCTTTCTTGTTCGTCGGGCCGTAGGTGATGTATTTGGTGAATTCGGCCTGATATTGCGGCTTGCTGATTTCGGCCAGGAACTTCATCGCCAGATCCTTGTTCGGCGCCCCCTTGGCGACGGCGAAACAGTCATAGTCGAGCAAAGCCTGGTTGAAGGTATAGGCGACCTTCGCACCGTCCTTGGCGGCGACGTCGAAGCGCCCGTTCCAGCCGGTGATCATGTCGACCTCGCCATCCTTCATGAGCTGGGCGTGCTGGGCGCCAGAACTCCACCAGACTGCGATATGCGGCTTCAATTCGCGGATTTTCTTGATCGCCCGCTCGACGCCGCCGGGCTGCGACAGGACTTCGTAGACTTTCTCCGGGGGCACACCGTCGGCCATCAAAGCGGGTTCGAGCGCTCCGGCGACACCTTTGCGATAGGACCGCTTGCCTGGGAATTTCTTGATGTCCCAGAAATCGGCCCAGTTCTGCGGGCCGTTCTGGCCGTAGGTCTTGGTGTTCCAGGCCAGCACCGTCGAAAAGACGTCGCCGCCCACGCAGTAATCCTGCGCGGTGCCGGGCACGAAGCTCGACGTGTCGATGACCTTGTAGTCGAGCTTTTCGAGGATGCCCTCGGAGCCGGCGCGCGCCGCGCTGCCGGAGCCGCTGGCAACCACGTCCCAGGTCACGGCGCCGGCCTTCACCTTGAGGCGCAGGTCGGCGATGCTGCTATAGGTCTCTTCCTTGAGCTTGATGCCCAGCGCCTTGGCGGCGGGTACGAACAGCGCCTTGCTCTGCGCTTCCTGATAGGAGCCGCCAAAGGACACGACGGTGAGTTCCTGCGCGAAGGCGGGCATTGCGCCGGCCAGGCTCAGGAGAAGGGCGAGAGTCGATCGCGACGGCAGGATCGGTGGGCACGGCATGTCATATCTCCTGAGCTGAAAGGCGCATGTCCATCGGCGGTCCCGCAGTCGCCATGGCGACCCATTTTCCCACCGCTGTGAGCATGCAGAATTTGTTGAAATTGGTCTGGCCATAAGGTCCATTCTGAGAATTCGGGAATGCCAATCCGCGCAGCCTCATCGCGCCAGGCGATCGCGCCAGCGGTAGTAGAAGACCGAAGGCGCGAGGAACCAGGGATTGCCGCTGTAGAATGGGCGCGTCGGGAACGGCAGGCCGTCAAGGGCCGTTTTCCCTTCCGGCAGGCCGAGGACCTGCTGGCCGAGCCGCATGCCAAAATAGCTCGCCGTGCCAACGCCCGCCCCGCAATAGCCCATGGCGTAGTGGAGCCCGTCATGGCGCCCGACATGCATCAGTTCATCGAAGGTGTAGGCGACGAAGCCGCACCAGGAATGGCTGATGCGCTTCGTCGCCAGCTCGGGGAAGATCGCGCTCATATCGGCGTGGAGCTTTGGCCCGCTCCGCCGCGGATCGGTCTCGCTGAGCGAGACGCGGCCGCCGAACAGGATGCGGCGTCGATCGGGCGAGGCGCGGTAGTAATAGACGACCTTGCGGGTATCACTGACGATGCGATTCTTCGGGATCAGCCGGTCCATCAGCGCGGGATCCAGCGCCTCGGTCGCGATCATGTAGCTGCCGATCGGAATGACGCGGCGGCGCAGCCAGCCGGTCGGAGGCCCGGTATAGCCGTTGGTGGCGATGATCACGTCGCGCGCCCGGATTGTGCCGCGCGGCGTCTCGACCACGAAGCCGTTGCCCTGCCGGGTGATCGCGGTCGCCGGACAGAACGGGACGAGTTCGGCGCCGGCAACCATGACGCGCTCCAGCAAGCCTTGATGGTAGCGCGCCGGGTTGACCGAGGCATGGCCGGCATAGACCGCACCGCCATGGTACAGGTCCGAGCCGATCTCGTTGCGCTGCTCGGACTGCGGCACGACATGGCAGTCGACCTCGAGGCCCTTGGGCTGTTTGTCGACGCGCCGCGCGAGTTCCTCGTACTGGCCGGGCGAGTGAGCCGCGTGAAACCGCCCGACCACGCCGAAATCGCAGTCGATCGCTTCCTCGCGGATGAACTCGCCGATCCAGCGCAGTGAGCGATGGCCCTCCTGCAGGATCGCGAATGCGCGCTCCTGGCCGTGGCGGCGCGCCAGGACATCCAGGCTCGGCTTGATGCTGGTCGAGATCTGGCCGCCATTGCGGGTGCTGCAGCCGAAGCCTGCAGCTTCGGCGTCGAGCACCACGGTGCTGCGCCCGCCCCTCGCCGTCTGGAGCGCGGCATGCAGGCCGGTATAACCCGAGCCCACGACCACGACATCGGCCTGTTTCGGAGGCTCCGCACGTGGCAATTCCGGCCGTGGGACCCCGTCCCACCAATAGGGTGCCGCCTTGAAATCGGCGGTAAACAGCTCGCTCGACATTCCGTCGTTTCCCCCCGGCCGGTTCAGAGCCGCGCCACGACACTCTTGAGCTTGCAGTAGCTGCGCAAGCCCGCCATGCCTTTGGCCCGGCCAAAGCCGGATTTACGGTTACCGCCGAAGGGCATGGCGATGCCGCCGGCAAAGAACTCGTTGATGTAGACCTGGCCTGCATCGACGGCTCGCGCGAAGCGCCAGGCCTTGGCATGGTCGCGAGTGTAGATGCCCGCGACGAGCGCATAGGGCGTCGCGTTTGCAGCCGCGATGGCCTCCTCCAGGTCCGCCACGATCTGAACCGTCAGGACCGGGCCGAAAATCTCCTCCTGCACCAGCGGATCGTCCGGGTCGCGGGCGAGGATGATGGTAGGCCGATAGAACCAGCCGCCGCCGCTCTGCTCCGCCGGCACGATGCCGCCACCGAAGAGGATGCGGTTGCCGGCCGCACGCGCCCGCTCGACATGAGCCTCGATGCGCTCAAGCTGCTGCGGTGAGTTGATCGGCCCGATAGCCGCATCGCTCAGGCCGTGGCCGAGCTGCATCGCTCCGACACGTGCGACGAGCCGGTCAAGAACCTTCGCCGCGATCGACTGCTCCAGGATCAGGCGCGAGCCGGCCGAGCAGATCTGGCCGGCATTCTCGTAGATCGCGCCGATCACGCCCTCGACCGCCGGCTCGATCTCGCAATCGGCCAGCAGCGCGATGGGCGATTTGCCGCCGAGTTCGAGCTGAAGCCGCGTCACATGCTCAGCCGCCGCCCGCATGACGCGCTGGCCCGTCAAGACGGAGCCGGTGAAGGTGATGTGGTCGATGCCGGGATGGGAGACGAGCGCCGCGCCTGCCTCGGCCCCCGTGCCGACGACGACGTTGAGCACACCGTCTGGCAGGCCGGCCTCGTGCAGCAGCTCCGCGAGCATCAATGTCGTGAAGGGCGTCTGCTCGGCCGGCTTGACGACAAGCGTGCAGCCGGCGGCCAGCGCAGGCGCGATGCCGCGCGCCGCCGTCGAGAGCGGATAGTTCCATGGCACGATCTGCGCGACGACGCCGACCGGCTCCTCGATGGTCACCCCGACATAGTCAGGGCCGAGCGGCACGCTGTCGCCATGCAGCTTGTCGGCCGCGCCGGCATAATAGGCGAAAGCGCGGACGACGCCGCCGACATCGCCCTCCGATTCGGCGAGCAGCTTTCCGGAATCGAGCGTCTCGACGACGGCGAAACGCGCCGCCCGCTCCCGCAGCAGATGGCTCGCGCGCATCAGGATTTCGCCGCGGGCGGCAGGCTTCATGCGCGACCAGGGGCCTGACAATGCCGCGCGCGCTGCAGCCACTGCTGCCTCGACATCCCCGGCCGCACCCGCTGCAACCCTGGCGAACGCAACACCTCGGCCCGGGTCGAAGCTCTCCATCTCCTGCCCCGACATGGATGCGACGAAGCGGCCCCCGATGAAGTGCCCGCAAGGCAGACCCGCCAGCGTGCCGGTGCGTTGCGCTTCCTCGACCAGTTTCGCCCGGTCGCCCGTCACGCCGAGACCTCGGTCACATGATACTGCGCCCGATCGAGCCAGTCGGGTTCGATCTCGACGCCCCAGCCCGGCTCGGAAGGAATCGCGACCATGCCGTCGCGAGCCTTGGGAGGGTTGCGCAGCAGCCCCTGCTCCCAAGGGTAGTAGTCAGGCCCCTCGATCGAGAACTCGACATAAGGACCGGCATTGGCGAGCGCGCCCATGACATGCAGCGTGAACACCGTCACCATCGACTGGTTGGCCGAATGCGGCGTCACCGGCAGGCCGGCCTCGGCGGCCCAGCGCGCCACAGTGAGCATCCGCCCGACACCGCCGATATAGCAAAGGTCCGGCTGCACGACATCGACGACGCGCCCTTCGATCATCGCGCGCCAGACGGCCAGGTCGCAATCCTGCTCGCCGCCGGTCACGTCGATATCGAGCGCCTCCCGGACCTCGCGCGTCCAGGCATGCTCCCAATACGGGCACGGCTCCTCGAAATGCGCCACGCCATGGTCCTGCAGCATACGGCCGACAGAGATCGCCCTGGCCGGCGAATAGCCGCTATTGGCATCGACGAGCAGCGTGGCTTCCTGGCCCAGTGCGGCCCGGACCTGCGGCACGATCGCGTCGGTGCGGCCGGGCCACTCATCCTGATCGCGACCGCATTCGCGCCCGACCCGGAATTTGAAGGCGCGGTAGCCATGGATGTCGCGCAACCGGGCGAGGCGCTCGGCCTCCGCCTCCGGCGTGATCTCGCCGCGCTTCATGCTGGACGCGTAGACGGGAAAGGGACGCGGCGTGCCGCCGAGCAGTTCGCACACGCTCTTGCGCTCTTTCCGGCCGCGCAGGTCCCAGAGCGCGGTATCGAGACCGGTCATGGCCCGGCAGAGATAGGAACCCGGAAACTTGTGCTCGCGCTCGCCGATCGTCGCGATGAGGTCGTCGATCGCGAAGGCGTCCTCGCCAATTGCCCAGCGGGCGACCTGACGGTGGAAGACGGTCGCCGTGATGTCGGCGTTATAGGGCGAGAACTGCCCCCAGCCCTGGCTTCCATCCTCGCAGGTGGCGCGGACAAAGCCGACATCGGGCGTCGTGAAGCTTTCGAGCCGGGTGATCTTCATGTCTGCCGCCGCCAAATCCATCGCCGTGCCCTTGCGAGATTGCGAGGCGGCGTCGCGGGTCAGAAAGGGACTTGAAATTGGTCTGAGCCCAAGGTCCATTCTGACGAAAGCAGCAGTCCAATCTCCAAGGATGGGGAATCGCTGACTTGGAGACGATATGGTCAAACGCGAAGAAGGCGTCCTGCTGCAATCGATCGTGCTGGATCGCGACGGGCCGTATGGGCTCAGCATCCAGATCTGCGTCGGCTTGCGCGAACTGATCCTGACCGGTGCGCTCAAGGTCGGCGAGCGCCTGCCCGCAACGCGTACGCTGGCGCAGGAATTTGGAGTGGCCCGCACCACCATCGTCGAGAGCTTCGAGCGGCTCGCCGCCGAAGGCCTTGTCGAGACCCGTGTGGGTGCCGGCACCTATGTCAGCCAGGCGCTGGCGAGCGAACGCCTGGCGCCTGCCACAGCGGCGATCGCCGTGCCGACGGCGAAAGTCCGGCTGGCGCAGGCCATGGACTCGGCCTCAAAACTGTTCGGCGCACGCCTGCCACACCAGCCGCGCGCCTTCACCACGGCAATGCCCGCCTTTGACGCCTTCCCGATGGCGCAATGGGCCAAGCTCTCCGGCCGGCACTGGCGCAAGCCCCGCTATCAGGTCCTCGGCTATCCCGATCCCCATGGCGAAGCCGTGCTGCGCCAGGCGATCGCGGCCCATCTGCGGCTCAATCGCGGCATCGCCTGCGAGTGGCAGCAAATCTTCATCGTCGCCGGCGCGCAGCAGGCCTTCCAGCTGCTGGCCGCGACGCTGATCAATCCCGGCGACAAGGTCTGGTTCGAGAATCCAGGCGCGATCGGCGCCCGTAACAGCCTGATCCTGTCGGGCGCCGACATTGTGCCCGTGCCCGTCGACGAGGCCGGACTCGTCGTGGAGGAAGGCCTGCGCCGCGCGCCGGATTTCAAGCTCGCCTTCGTCACGCCGGCTCATCAGCAACCGCTTGGCGCCAAGATGAGCCTGGAGCGGCGGCTTGCCTTGCTGGAGGCGGCGCAGGCGAGTTCCGCCTGGATCATCGAGGATGACTGGGACGGAGAGTTCTGCTTCCAGGGCGCGCCTATGGCGACGCTGACCAGCATCGACCTGACCGGCCGTGTGATCTATGTCGGCACGTTCTCGAAGACGCTGTTTCCGTCGCTGCGCCTCGGCTTCCTCGTCGCTCCGCCCCAGCTCGCCGAGCAGATCGGCATCTGCCTCGACGCCTATTCGCCGGGCGTGCCGACGGCCCTGCAGGGCATCGTCGCCGACTTCATCGTCGAGGGACATTTCGCCACCCATGTCCGGCGCATGCGCAAGCTCTATCAGGAGCGGCATCAAGCGCTGATCGAGGCCGCCGGCGAGCATCTGACAGGTGATCTCGCGGTCATACCCACCCATACCGGCATGCACACCATAGGCTTCCTGCGCAATGGTCTGGACGCCGTCGCGGTTACGCAGGCTGCGGCTCGACGCGGCATCACGGTGGCGCCGATCAGTCGCTTTGGGCTGGAGCCGGTGGAGCGCGACGGGCTCGTCCTCGGCTTCAGCGGCTTCACGCCTGTGCAGATCCAGGCCGGCGTCCTGGGGCTGCGACAGGCGATCGACGATCTCGCATCGGCCTGATCTCGGATATCGATTGGACTGGCGCTTCGAACAGAATGGCCCTTAGCGACAAGCCCAATTCACCCTAGAGCCTGATGCTCAGCCAACGCCGGAAGCGGCAGGGAGTCCGTCTTGGAGGAATGGGATGTCATCGTCATCGGCGCCGGCTCGGCCGGCTGCGCGCTGGCCGGACGCCTCGCATTGGCCGGGCGGGGCCGCATCCTCGTGCTGGAGGCCGGGCCACGGGACCTGAACCCCTGGCTGCATCTGCCGATCGGCTACGGCAGGACCTTCTACCACCCGCGCCTGAACTGGATGTACCGGACCGAAAGCCAGCCCGGCCTCGCCGGCCGTGAGATCTACCAGCCGCGCGGCAAGGTCGTGGGCGGATCGAGCGCGATCAACGCGATGGTCTATATGCGCGGCCAGCCCGAGGATTTCGACGGCTGGGAGCGCATGGGCAATCCCGGCTGGGGCTGGCGCGAGGTCCTCTCCGCCTATCGCCGCATGGAGGATCACGCGCTCGGCGCCTCGGCCTGGCATGGCGCGGGCGGCCCCCTGCATGTCGAGGACATCGCGTCGGCGGTCCATCCCCTGACGCCGATCTTCGTCAAGGCGGCGCAGGAAGCCGGCCTGCCCTTCAACGCCGATCTCAACGGCGAAAGCTGTGAGGGCGCAGGCATCTACCAGATCACGACGCGGGGCGGCCTGCGCGAATCGGCGGCGCGCGCCTATCTGCACCCGGCCCGCAAGACCGGACGCGTGAAGGTCGAGACCGACGTTCTGGCTTCGCGCATTCTGTTCGAAGGGCGCCGCGCGGTCGGAGTGGAAGGCTGGCGCGATGGACAGCGCGTCAATTTCCGTACGACAGGCGAGATCGTCGTCGCGGCCGGCGCAATCAATTCCCCCCAGCTCCTGCAGCTCTCCGGCATCGGCGCTCCCGAACTTCTCGCGCGATACGGAATATCGCCTGTGCACGCATTGCCAGCCGTGGGTGCGCATCTTCAGGACCATCTCTGCTACGACCATGTCTATCGCTCGCGGCAACCGAGCCTGAACGAAGCGCTGCTCTCCTGGTCCGGCCGCGTCGGGATGGCATTGAAATATGTGCTTCACCGCAGCGGCCCGCTGTCGCTCAGCGTCAATCAGGGCGGCGGCTTCTTCAAGACACGGCCGGGGCTCGACCGCCCGGACATGCAGCTCTATTTCTCCCCGCTGAGCTATGAGCGCGCCCTGCCCGGCGTGCGCGCCTTGATGAAGCCGGATCCATTCTCCGGCTTCAGCACCAGCGTCTCGCCCTGCCGGCCGCACAGCCGCGGCCATGTCGCGATCCGCTCGTCCGATCCTCACACCACGCCGGTAATCGAACCGAACTATCTCTCCGATGAACAGGATATCCGCGACATGCTCGTCGGTGCACGCTTCCTGCGGCGCCTGGCATCGACCCCGACCTTCGCCGCACTGATCGAGAGCGAAGTCCGCCCGGGACCAGACTGCGCCGATGACCAAGCGCAGCTCGAGGCCATCCGGCAACAGGCCTATTCCGTCTTCCACCCCTGCGGAACCTGTCGCATGGGGCCAGATCCAGCGGATTCCGTCGTCGATGCCAAGCTCAGGGTGCACGGTTTCAGCGGCCTGCGCATCGCGGACGCCTCGGTCTTTCCGACGATCCCCTCAGGCAACACCAACGCTCCGGCGATGATGGTCGGAGAGCGCGCGGCCGAATTCATGCTCGCGCATTGAAGAGAGCGCATCGTAGGCGCCGCTGTCGCAATGACAGGCCCGGCTTGCTTTGAAGCGGCGCAGGATGGGGCATGCCCGCCAACTGCAACCCGCTCCGCATGGCCAGCGATCTCAGGGACCGGCCGCCGAGAAAGAGACGCCAACTGATTTCGCAGGCAGCTTTTCAGAAGCTCTCCAGCGGCCTGTCGATATCGAGGCCGGTCTGTTCGAAACCACGCTTGAAATCGGCGATATGGCGATGCATCCAGGCAGCGGCCTCGTCGGCGTCGCGCTCCTTCAGAGCCTTCAGGAGGGCGTGATGAGCGTCGATGATGCGCTTCTGCGTCTTGAGGCGCGGGAGAATGGCCTTGCCCGCGGGCATGAAGAGCTGGCTGATCGGCTCGCGCGCCAGGCCTAGTGCGCGATTGCGCGCCGCCTGGGCGATCAGATCGTGGAAGACGATGTCGAGCCTGACGACCTCGACATGATCGTTGATCGCCTTTTCCATCTCCGCGACATTCTGTTGAAGCAGAGCCAGTTCCGGCGCCGTGATGCGCTCGGCCGCATAGCGGGCAACGACCGGCTCGATGGCGATCGATGCCTCCCACAATTCGCGGAAGGTGACTTCGTGCAGGCGTAGCAGGCGGCTCGTGCGGGCCGCAGTCGCGTTGATATGCGGCAGGGTGACCTGCAGCCGCTGGCCCGACTTGCGCTGGACAAGGCCGCTCTCCTCAAGCATGCGGATGCCTTCTCGCACGGTCGAGCGGTTGACGCCGAACTGCTCGGCGAGGTGGGTCTCGGTCGGCAGCAGGACGCCGGGCTTCAGTTCGCCCTTCACGATCTGCTGCTCGATCGTGTCGAAGACCAGGCGGTAGACGGGAGCGGTATCGAGCTTCTTGAAGGTCTGGTTTGTCACGGCACTACCATCGCTGGGCATGGTCAGGTGAAGATCGGAAGGCTAATCGAAAAACCGCCATAGCACGTCTTGCGTTGCCGGATTGCTGCAGACTGCAGGCAGCCTGGCCTTGGATGCGAATGTCCACCGCCATCGCTGTTGATGATCCGCATCGGCTAATTCGATCCGCGCCCGGCATCGCGGCTCAGGGCCTCGTGCGGCATGACCGCGATCGTTGCCGTCGCCTCGACGAACGCCATATCCGCCTTGTCGAAGAGGCCACCTTCAAGGGTCATGATCACGCCGCGCAGCGACGGCTTCGGCGTGATGGTCCGGACGATCCACCGCGCCATCATGACCGCATCGGCCGGCACCGCTTTCCTGAGCTGGAAGGCGCAGCCGAGCCCGAGCGATGCGTTATCTGGGAAAATGTGATTGGCGAGGCTTCCGAGCAGCAGGCCGGTCGTCTGGGTGCCGCTGGCGATTAAACCTCCGAACCGTGTCTCCGCCGCCAGCGCCGCGTCGTGATGGAGTGGATTGGTGTCGTTGGTCAGCGTCGCGAAGGCCCGGACGGAGTCAGGCGTGAAGACGATTTCGGCGGCGAGTTCCTGCCCGACGACGAAGGGCACGCGCCAGCGATCGACCTCCCCCGCCATATCCCCGTCCCCTTGTGTTTCCGCCTTCGTCATCGCCATTCCGGAGCCCGCGCTTCGGGCTTGCTTTCATCATCTGTCGGGTTATTGACTTGTCCAACAGAAATGAATGGTGGTCAACACGCGGGCAGCCTTGGCCGCATCGAAGCCGAAAGCCTTGCCATGTCGTCCAGCCCCCTGCATGCCCTGCTCGACCTGACCGGCCGGGTCGCCATCGTCACCGGTGGCTCCCGCGGACTCGGCCTGCAAATCGCGGAGGCGCTCGGCGAATTCGGTGCGCGCGTCGTTCTGGTAGCCCGCAAGGCCTCCGAGCTGGAGACGGCGGTGTCCTCGCTCAGGGCGCAAGGCATCGAGGCCGATGGCTTCCCCTGCGATCTTTCGCAGGCCGATGGCGCAGCGAAGCTTTGCGACTGGATCGCCGATCGCCATTCCCAGGTCGATATTCTCGTCAACAATGCCGGGACGTCCTGGGGCGCGCCGACCGTCGACCACCCGCTGGAGGGCTGGCAGAAGGTCATGGCGGTCAACCTCACCGGCATCTTCCTGCTGACGCAGGCCGTGGCGAAACGCTGGATGGTGCCGTCGAAGCGTGGCCGGATCATCAACATCGCCTCGATCGAGGGGCTGCGTGGCCATCACCCCGATCTCGTCGGCACGATCGGCTACAACACGGCCAAGGGTGGCCTGATCAATTTCACCCGTGCCCTTGCCGCCGAATGGGGCCCGCTCGGCATTACCGTCAATGCGCTCGCGCCGGGTTACTTTCCCTCGAAGCTGACCGCTGCAACGCTGGGTCAGCACGAGGCGCAGCTTGTCGCTCATACGCCGCGAGGCGAGCTTGGCGGACCGCAGGATCTCAAGGGCGCCGCTCTGCTCTTCGCTTCCGATGCAAGCGCCCATATCAGCGGTCAGGTGCTGGCGATCGACGGCGGCTACACGGCGATCTGAGCGACGTCCCCGCCTTAGGCGCGGGCGGCGAAGGCAGCAGCCTGCGTGAGGCACAGCTCGGCGACCCTGCCGCGCGTCAGCGCTTGCGGCGACGCCGCATTGCCGTCGAGCGCCCGTTTGTAGACGCCCTGCAGAATTGCGGCGAGCCGATAGAAGGCGAAGGCGAGGAAATAGCCGCGCGTCGGCGCCGCATCGATCCCGGATGCCTGTGCGTAGAAATCAAGGAACTCCGCCTCATCGGGGATGCCGAGCGCGGCAAGATCCTGATCGGCGAGACCGTTCAGCACGATCTGCGGCAGGTGGTGCCAGATGCAGCAATAGGCGAGATCGGCCAGCGGCTCGCCGACAGTGCATAATTCCCAGTCGAGCACCGCCGCGACCTCGTTGCCCCTGAAGATCAGGTTCTCGATGCGATAGTCGCCATGGACGATGCCGATGTTCTCCGCCGTGGGCTTGCGGTCGATAAGCCATTGCCCGACGGCCTCGATCCGCGGATCGTCCTGCGTCTGCGCGGCGAGATAGGCGCCACGCCAGACGCCGACCTGCCGGCCGATGAAATCGCCGCGCGGCTTGATGCCGGCCTGTTCCAGAACCGCAGGATCTACCCGGTGAAGCCGCGCCATGGTGCCAGCCATCGCCTGGTAAACCGCCCGGCGCTCGGCCGGGGCATGTTCGGGCAAGGCCGGGTCGGAATGGACGGCGCCGGCGACATAATCCATCACGAAGAAGCTCGTGCCGATAATCTCGCGATCCTCGCTGGCGAAGAGCGGCCGCGGCGCGGCAAAACCCACCCCGTGGAGCGCCTTGATGATGTTGTGCTCACGGACGACATCATGGGCGCGCGGCAATAGCTGGCCGTAGGGCTGTTTGCGCAGCACGATGCGGCGCTCGCCGGCCCGCAGCAGATAGGTCGGGTTCGACTGACCCGCCTCGAACTGGCGCTCGATCACCACATGCTCGGCAGCGCCGATGACGTCATTGCCGCGCAGGGCCTGTTCGAGCCGCGGCAGCGCCGCCTCGAGCGAGGACCGCTCGGCGCTTGCGGGAGCTTGCATGGTGGTCATGGCCTCACGAAGCCTTGTCGGCGAGCTGGTAGCCGCTGGGGCGTTCGTCCTTCCAGCGCCTGGCCTTGTTCTCGAAGAAGGGCAACTCGTCGCGCGGAACCTCGACCGTCTTCATCAACACGTTGGTGCGTTCCTTGATCGCGGCCTGAATGCGCCGGAGCGTTGCGGCGCGCTCCTTCTCGCTACCGGCGGCATGTTCGGGCTTCAGCCCGATCTTCACCAGAACCTCGGTGCGTCCGCGCTCATCGACGAAGACACTGCCGATGTATTCGGCGACCTCGTGATGGGCGAAAACGGCGAGATCGACGGCCGATGGCCAGACATTGTTGCCGCGGATCTTCATCATGTCGTCGTAGCGGCCGATCGTGCCGCTCTCGATGCAGGTCCAGGCGCGGCCATTGGCGGCAGAAGCCAGCGGCAGCAGCCGCACCCGGTCGCGGGTGCGGAAGCGCACGACAGCCGAGCCCTCGATGTCGAGATTGGTCAGCACCACCTCGCCGAACTCGCCTTCCCTGACCGGCTCGTCGGTCTCGGGGTCGAGCACCTCGACGAGAACATGCCAGTCGAAGCACTGCATCGGCGCGCGGCTTCCGTCGGGTGCGACCACGCCCTGTTCGCCGGTCGAGCAGATGAAGCCCGCGCCCTGCGTACTGCCATAGCCTTCATGCAGCTTGGCGCCCCAGAATTCCTGGACTTGCAGCGCCCATTCGACCGGATATCCCTCCGCCGCAATGAAAAGGGCCTTCATCGTCGGGAATTGCTTGCGCGGGTCGATGCCGCGCCGACGCAAGGCCTCCGTCAGCGTGTGCAGGTAATTGGTGGAGGCATAGATGAAATGGATCTCGCCGAAGCGGCACATCAGGTCGATCTTGGCATCGGTGCTCATCGTGCCGCCGACGGTCAGCGGCAACGCGCCGGCTGCGCGGAAGCCTTCGGTCGGCCCCCAGCCACCGGTGGTGAGCCCGCCCGAGGGCACGCAGTTGAGGCCGATATCGCCTTGGCGCAGGCCGACGATATGCCAGGGCAATTGATGGAAATAGCCCTGCATGACGAGGTCGCGCTGCGAGCGGCCGTAGAGTTCCTGCCCCTGCCCCGACGTTCCGCCGGTCATGCAGATGAGCGCGACATCCTCGCGGGCAATGCCGAGGCGGCTGCCGAAGGGCGCGTGCTCATTCTGGTCGGCGAGGCAATCGGCCTTGGTCATGGTGGGAATCCGCCGGAGATCCGCCAACGAGCGGATATCCTGCGGGCGCATTCCCGCCTTCTCCCACCTATGGCGATAGAAGCCGCTGCTGGCCTGCAGCCGTTCGAGCTGCCGCCGCAGCTTGGCCAGCTGCAGCGCCTGCATCTCGTCGCGGCCGAGCGCGCCCATGCGCGCGATAATGGCGGAGGAGGAGTTCATCGCCTTCGTTCCGTGACGTTTCCCGCAAAACTCGAGGGCGTGCGATTGCCTCGCATCGCCCCAATCCATTCGCCCGCTCAGGCGGGCTCGAACAATGGCAGGACGACCTCGTCCGTCACCTGCTTGAAGGTGACCTTGACCGGCATGTCCGCGACCACATCCTCGGGCGAGCAGCCGATGATGTTGGAGGGCATCCGCACGCCCTCGGCAAGCTCCACCAGCGCAACAACGTAAGGCACGTCCTGCGCGTAGACCGGCTTGGGCACGGGGTGCCGGACCACGATCCAGCTGAAGACCTTTCCAGCCCCCGAGGCCTGTTTCCAGGACAGACCGCCTGCGCCGCAATGGGCGCAGAGATTGCTCGGCGGGAACTGATTGTGTCCGCAGGCCTCGCAATGCTGGATCAGCAGCCGGTTTTCGCGGCAGCCGGCCCAGAACGGTGCGGTATCGGGATCGGGAACCGGGATCGGCTTCTCGTAGGTTTCGGCCGACGACATCACCCTACCTCCTCAGGATCATTGCGCTGCCGCAGGTCATGGCGCCTGCGGTGGTGAGGGCGATCTCCGCATCGGCGATTTGCCGCGGGCCGGACTGGCCGCGCAATTGCTCGACCGCCTCGATCACATGGTTGAAGCCATGGATGTAACCTTCCGAGAGGAGGCCACCATGGGTGTTGACGGGCAGCTTGCCGTCACGCCGGATGTGCCCGTCGGCGATGTAGCTGCCGGCTTCGCCGAGCCCGCAGAAGCCCAGGCCCTCGAGCTGCATCAGGATGCTGTAGGTGAAGCAGTCGTAGATCTCGGCGACATCGACATCTTTCGGGCCGATACCGGCGCTGCGCCAGAGATCGTCCGCGATATAGTGGCTGTAGTTCTTGGAGTGGTCGGGCCAGCGAATGCAGTCGAACAGGTCGTCGCCCTGCTGCGGGCCGCCGCCATAGGCCCCGCCCATGATGTAGACCGGCTTCTGCTTCATGTCCTTGGCGCGCTCGGCGGTGGTCACGACGACGGCGCAGGCGCCGTCTGTTTCCAGGCAGATATCGTAGAGGCGGAACGGATCGACGATCATGCGCGAGGCGAGATAGTCATCCATGCTCATCGGCTTGCGCTGCATCGCACGGGGATTGAGCACCGCGTTCTCGCGCAGCGTCACCGCGACATTGCCGAGCTGCTCGGGCGTCAGCCCATATTCAACCTGATAGCGCCGGCACCACATCGCCATCGCCTGGGGGTAGGTGATCCAACCGAAGGGGGCGGTGAATTGGGTCGGCCCCAGCGCCCGGAACTCGCGACCGCCGCCGAGCCGGAAGCCCGAGCGGCCGTTCATGGCCCGGTAACACACCACGGTGTCGGCCAGCCCGGCCTCGATGGCCGCGACCGCCGACAGGACGATCAGGTTGGCAGCATTGCCGCCGGCCAGGAAATCGACCGCATAGCCGGCATTGGGAATGTCGAGCCCGGTCGCCACCGCGATCGCGGGCGCCGAGTCGTTGAAGTTGTAGCTGACGATGCCGTCGATATCGGCGGGCTTCAGCCCCGCATCCGCGATCGCGTTAGCGGAGGCCTCGATGGCGAGAGCACGAACCGTCCGGCCGGAATTGGCCGAGTAGTCCGTCGTGCCGATGCCGACGATCGCGTATTTGTCCTTGAGCGCATAAGCCGATTTGCGAGCGGATCCCATGACTTGCCTTCGTCTGAAAGGGCGCGGAACGGTTCGCGCCTCACCGCCGGAGCAGAGCGCCGCGAGCGCTCCGTTGATCGATCTTTGCCCGACAACCGGACAGATAGCAAGACCTCGTCAGGCCGCGCGGCCATTACGCGGAAGGCCTTAAACCTTTCCAGAGCATCAAATAAATCATTCATTTTCATATACTTAAAGAGAATTCGCGCTTCTCATCGGCCCAGAATAGCGTTGCCAATCTTTGTTGTATTGTCCGACAAAGCGACATCGGATAGGGATGATCGCGGACATCAGGTCCACAGCGGAGTGCAGGACGATGGATTTCGATCATTCCCCGAAAGTGAGCGACCTGATCTCGCGGCTGCGCGCCTTCATGAGCGAGGCCGTCTATCCCAATGAACGCGTCTATTTCGATCAGGCGGCCGGCAGCGAAGACCGCTGGACCTCGCCGCCGATCATGGAAGCGTTGAAGGCGAAGGCGAAAGCAGCCGGCCTCTGGAACCTCTTCCTGCCCGATCACGGTGGCGGCGCCGGGCTGAGCAATCTCGAATACGCGCCGCTCTGCGAGATCATGGGGCGCTCGCCGATCGCGGCCGAAGTGTTCAACTGCAGCGCGCCGGATACCGGGAACATGGAGGTGCTCGCGCGCTACGGCACCCCCGAGCAGAAGGCGCGCTGGCTCGAACCGCTCCTGGCCGGCGAAATCCGCTCCGGTTTCGCGATGACCGAGCCGCAGGTCGCATCCTCCGACGCGCGCAACATCACCTCGCGCATCATCCGCGATGGCGACGACTACGTCATCAACGGCCGCAAATGGTGGACCTCGGGAGCGGGCGACCGCCGCTGCAAGATCCTGATCTTCATGGGGCTGACGCACCCGGATGCCGAGCCGTTCCGGCGCCAGTCGATGATCCTCGTGCCGCTCGATACGCCCGGCGTGGAACTCGTGCGCCCGCTCACCGTGTTCGGCTACGATCATGCGCCGCACGGACATTTCGAGATCACCTTCACCGATGTGCGGGTGCCGGCCAACAACATGCTGCTCGGCGAGGGGCGCGGCTTCGAGATCGCGCAGGGCCGGCTCGGGCCGGGGCGCATCCACCACTGCATGCGCGCGATCGGGCTGGCGGAACGGGCGCTGGAATCGATGGTAGCGCGCGCCCGCGACCGCGTGGCCTTCGGCAAGCCCATCGCGGAGCAGGGCATGCTGCGCGAGGCGGTCGCCCAGAGCCGGATGGAAATCGAGCAGGCGCGGCTGCTGACGCTGCGTGCCGCCCATATGATGGACACTGTCGGCAACAAGGCGGCCCGCGCCGAGATTGCGATGATCAAGGTCGTCGCGCCGCGCATGGCACAGGCCGTGCTCGACCGGGCGATTCAGATCCATGGCGGCGGTGGCGTCAGCGGCGATTTCGGGTTGGCGGAAGGCTGGGCGCTCGCCCGAACCCTGCGGCTCGCCGATGGGCCCGACGAGGTCCATATCGACCAGATCGCCCGCCTCGAACTGGCCAAGCAGACCAATCTCTGGGCCTGGTGAAGGACGAACCGGCATGACCTCTTCCGCCTCTGTCACCTCTTCGGCCTCCGTCCGCACGGATATGGCCGGCACCATCGCCATCCTCACGATCGCCAATCCCCCGGTGAACAGCCTCAGCGCCAATGTGCGTCGCGATCTCGTGGCCGCACTGTCGCGCTCCGTCATCAACGGCGTCACCGGCGTGGTGATTGCCGGCGAGGGCGCCAACTTCTCGGCCGGGGCCGATATCCAGGAATTCGATTCCGGGCTCGACCCGACAGCCCCCGATCCGAACGATGTCCATGCCGCGATCGAGGCCTCGCCCGTTCCCGTGGTCGCGGCGCTGCGCGGGGCCGTTCTCGGCGGCGGGCTCGAACTGGCGCTGGCCTGTCATGGCCGTGTCGCGGATGATACGGCCCGCATCGGCCTGCCCGAGGTCAAGCTCGGGCTTCTGCCCGGCGGTGGTGGGACACAGCGCCTGTCGCGCATCGCACAGCCCATGATCGCAGCCGACATGATCGCCAGCGGCCGGACACTCGCCGCGGCAGAAGCCCTGGCGGCCGGCATCGTCGACCGCCTCGGCCCGGACGTGATGGCCGCGGCGCTGGAGTTGATCGCCAAGCTCGCCGCCTCCGGACAGACCGCGACCGCCAAGCGCCCTCCTCTCTCGGGGCTTGCCGAGGCGATCGAGACGGCGCGCGCCGCCATTCCGGCGAAAAGCCCGCATGCGGAAGCGTCGCGGACGGCGCTCGACAGCATGGCCGGCGCGATCCAGCTGCCATTCCCCGAAGCGCTCGCGCAGGAGCGCAGGCTGTTTCTCGGCTTGATGGCATCGACGGCCTCGCGCGCGCTGCGACATCTTTTCTTCGCAGAGCGCGCGGCTGCCAATGCTCCCGGCGTCGACAAGACTACGAGAGCGCGCGCTATCGAGACGGTCGGCGTTATCGGCGCCGGCACGATGGGCTCCGGCATCGCGATGGTCTTTGCCAATGCCGGTTTCCCGGTGACGCTGATCGAGCGCGACCCGACGGCGCTGGAGCGCGGGCTGAAACGCATCCGGGACGTCTACGATCGCGCCGTCGCGAAGGGCGATCTCTCAACGTCGCAAGCGCAGCAGCGACTGGCTGATATCACCGGGCGAACCGATATGCCGGCCCTCTCGCATGCCGACCTCATCATCGAGGCGGCGTTCGAGGAGATGGCGGTCAAGCTGGCGATCTTCGCCGAACTCGACAAGCTGGCAAAGCAGGGCGCGATCCTCGCAACCAACACCTCGGCACTGGACGTCAATGTCATCGCGCGATCGACCTCGCGGCCTGCAGATGTGGTTGGCCTGCATTTCTTTAGCCCGGCGCATGTCATGCGGCTGCTCGAGATCGTCCGGGCCGATGAGACCGATGCGCAGGTCCTGGCGACGGTGATCCGGCTCGCCCGGCAGGTCGGCAAGACACCTGTCGTCGTCGGCGTCTGCGACGGCTTCCTCGCCAATCGGCTGCTTTATCCCTATCTGCGCCAGGTCGACCTGATGCTGGAGGAAGGCGCCCTGCCCGCGCAAGTCGACAAGGCCCTGACGGGCTTCGGCTTGGCGATGGGACCCTGCACCATGCTCGACATGGCCGGCCAGGACGTCGCCTGGCATGTTCGCCAGCGCCAGCTCAAGGACTGGAACCCGGCGATGCGCTATTCGCGCCTGGCCGACCTCCTCGTCGAGCAGGGACGCCTTGGCTCCAAGACCGGAGCCGGCTGGTATCGCTATGCCGCCGGCGGGCGGCAGAAGGAGGACGATCCTGCCGTCGAGGCGATGATCCTGGCGGAGTCGGCCCGGCTGGGCCTAGCCCGGCGCGCTATTTCCGATGAAGAGATCGTCAAGCGCGCCCTTTATGCCATCGTCAACGAAGGCGCTTTCGCGCTGGCCGATGGCACCGTGCAAAGAGCCGGGGATATCGACGTCGCCTATACGCAGGGCGTGGGTTTCCCGGCCGCGCGCGGCGGGCCGATGTTCTGGGCCGATATGGTGGGGCTCAAGGCGATCCATCAGGAGATCCTGGCGCTTCATGCCGGCGGCGACGCCAACTGGACGCCCGCGCCGCTGCTGGCGGCACTGGCGGAAAGCGGCAGAAGCTTCGGCGATCTCGATCGCGAACGCCAGGGCGCGTGAGGGCTGCATGAGCTATCTCGACGAGCGCGACCTTGCCTTCCTGCTCTATGACTGGCTCGATGCCGAGCGGCTGACGCGACATCCGCGCTTCGCGGAGCATTCGCGCGAGACTTTCGACGCGGTCCTCGATGTCAGCGCGAAGCTCGCCGCGTCCCGCTTCGCGACGCATTACAAGAAGGCCGACCAGAACGAGCCGGTGCTGGACGGTGAAACGGTTCGTGTCATCCCCGAAATCAAGCAGGCGCTGACGGCCGCGGCCGAAATGGGCCTCTTCGCCAGCGATTTCGCCAGCGAGGTCGGCGGGCTGCAACTGCCCAAGCTCGTGCAGACAGCGTCGATGGCGCATTTCATGGCGGCGAACATCGCGACAGCCGCCTATGTCATGCTGACCACGGCGAATGCCCGCCTCCTCTGCGCCTTCGGCACGCCCGCCCAGATCGAAACCTTCGCCCTGCCCCAGATCGAAGGTCGCTGGCTCGGCACCATGTGCCTGTCGGAGCCGCAGGCCGGCTCGTCGCTGGCCGACATCACGACCCGGGCGGTGCCCGATGGGGCCGACGCGCTCGGCCCGCGCTACCGGCTTTCGGGTTCGAAGATGTGGATTTCGGGCGGCGACCAGAACATCTCCGAGAACATCGTCCACCTCGTCCTCGCCAAAATCCCTGACGCGTCCGGTGCACTTTTGCCCGGGGTCGGCGGCATCTCGCTCTTCGCCGTGCCAAAAATCCTGCCGGACGGGACGCGCAACGACATCGCCGTCGCCGGTCTCAACCACAAGATGGGCTATCGCGGGACGACGAATTGCCTGCTGAACTTCGGCGAGGGGACGCGGCATCGGCCGGCCGGGGCCGCCGGCGCCATAGGCTACCGTATCGGCGAGGCCGGCAGCGGGCTCGCGCTGATGTTCCAGATGATGAACGAGGCGCGCATTTCGGTCGGTCTCGGTGCGGCTGCGCTGGCCGTGCGCGGCTATCGCCAGTCGCTCGGCTATGCGCGCGAGCGGCCGCAGGGGCGTCCGCTGATAGGTGAGAGCAAGGACCCGGCGGCCAAACAGCGGCCGATCATCGAACATGCCGATGTGCGCCGGATGCTGCTGGCCCAGAAGAGCTATGCCGAGGGCGCGCTGGCGCTCATCCTCTATTGTGCCGAATTGATCGATCAGGAGACGACCGCCACGACGCCCCAGGAGCAGGCTCGCGCCACAGCGCTGCTTGGCCTGCTAACCCCGGTCGCCAAGAGCTGGCCCTCCGAATTCGGCCTTGCCGCCAACGATCTGGCGATCCAGATCCATGGCGGCTACGGCTATACGCGCGATTTCGACGTCGAGCAGATCTATCGCGACAACCGCCTCAACCCGATCCATGAGGGCACGCACGGCATCCAGGCCATCGATCTGCTGGGCCGCAAGATCCTGCGCGATCGCGAGCAGGCGCTGGAGCTGCTGGAAGCAAAAATCGAGCAGACGGCCGCCAAAGCCGAAAATGACGCGCGGCTCGCCGACCTCGCCGTCAGGCTGCGCGAAGGCTGGGCCGAGGCGCGCGCGACGATCGCCGTGCTCGCCTCGCTCGATGACCCGGCTCAGGCCCTGATCAACGCCTCGGTCTTCCTCTCCGGCTTCGGCCATGTCGTCGTCGCCTGGCTCTGGCTGGATCAGGCCTGCGCGGTCACCGCTAAACTTGACGAGCAGGACAGTTTCGCGCGCGGGAAGCTCAGGGCTTGCCGCTGTTTCTTCGAGGCCGAACTCCCCAAGGCACAGCAGCAATTCGCCTTCGTCGCGAGCCTCAACACGACGGCGGGCCTGATGCCGCTCGACGAATTCTGAAGACAAAGACCAACATTAGCAGTGGCGCCAAATAAAAAGGCCGGGACAGCGTCCCGGCCTTTTCATTTGCTGTGAGCCGGCTCAATTCACCTTGCAGGCCACCGCCGGCGCGACGTCGGCAGCGCTGACGGTCGTCTTGACCACAGGCCGCAATTCGCCATTCACCATCTCCACCACGCCGAAATAGTTCGGCTTGAGGAGCTGGCGGTCTTCGGCGCGCATCACGAGCTTGCCCATGATCGTGTCATAGGTCTTGCCCGGCAAAGCCTTGGCGATGTCGTCCGTCTTGACGCTCTTGGCGTCCTTCACCGCCTGGAACAGCACCTGGTAGCCGAGATAGGCCTCGCCCTCGAAATTGGTCGGCGGCACCTTGTACTTCTCGGTCCAGGCCTTGACGAAGCTGTTGTTCTCCGGCGTGTCGAGCGTCGACGAGTAATTGATGATGCCGAAGACACCCTTGGCGGCGTCGCCCAAGGTCTTGACCGTGCCGTCCGTGGTGAAGCTCACGCCGGCCACGGTGATCGCGTCGGTCAGGCCGAACTGCTTGGACTGCTGCGCGAAATTGATGGCGTCGCGCCCTGCGAGCACGACCCAGACGCCCTCGGCACCGGCCTTCTTGATCTGCTCGATATAGGGCGCGAAATCGTTGGTGTTGGCCGGCGGGAAGAGTTCCGCGACCATCTCCTTGCCGGTCGATTTCACGGCTTCGGAGAAGAGCGTCGCCGAGCCCCGGCCCCAGGCGATGTCGATAGCGACGACCGCCCATTTCTTCTCCTTGCGCTCCTTCAGCCACGGCTTCACGGTCGCGGCGTCCATGGCCGATTGCGTATTGACGCGGAAGACGCGCTTGGCGCAGTTGGCGCCGGTCAGTTCGTCGGCCTTGTTGACGACGGAAATGTAGATCGAGCCCCAGCGCTCCATCAGCGGCGCGATCGCCAGCCCCTCGCCGGAAGCGATCATGCCGGTCACGACCGGATAGCCCTCCATCACCAGTTTCTCGACCTGGCGGCGGGCGAGGTCGGGCTTGGCTTCGGTGTCGTAGGATTTGAATTCGACCTTGCGCCCGTCGACGCCGCCGGCTGCATTGGCCTCGTCGATGGCGAAGCGGGTCGCCCGCATCACCTCGTCGCCAAGCGACGCATAGGTGCCCGAAAGATCGGTCGCGACGCCGATCTTGAGCGGATCGGCGGCTCTGGCGCCCGCAGCCGAAAGTGCGGCGGCCAGAGCAAGGCCCGTCATCATCATTGTCCTGGACATGTCTTCGTTCCTCCCTGGGATTGAACTTGATTGCGGCGTTGTTCGCCCCGTTTCTGTGACGGATTGGCTAGATCGCGATGTGCTGCTGAAACTCCTCCGCCCCGATATCGGCAAGCGGGCCCGAAGCGGCGACGGCCCCCTTGGACAGGACATAGAACCGCTCGGCGACGCGCCTGATCAGCCCGACGCTCTGCTCGATCAGCAGGATGCCCATCCCGTCATTGCCGAGCCTGACGAGGAGTTCGGCGAGTTCGTCGACGATGACCGGCGCCAACCCCTCGCTGGGCTCGTCGAGGATGAGCAGGTCAGGGTTCGCCATCAGCGCGCGGCCGATCGCCAGCATCTGCTGCTGGCCGCCGCTGAGCGCGAGCCCGAGGCTCGCCTTGCGCTCCTCCAGGATCGGGAACAGCTGCTTGACCGATGCAAGCGACCAGGGGCCACGTCGGCCGGTCGCCGCGCCGAGCAGGAGGTTCTCCTCGACCGTCAGGTTGGTGATGATGCCGCGTCCCTGCAGCACGACCGAGATGCCGTTCTGCGCGGCGGTATAGCGCTGGAGATCGCGCATCGCCTTGCCGCGAATCGCGACATGGCCGCGCTCGATGCGCGTGACGCCGCATAACGTATTGACGACCGTGGTCTTGCCGACGCCGTTGCGCCCGACAAGCGCGACCCGCTCGCCGGCGCCGATATCGAACGATACGCCGTTCAGGATGCGGGCCTGCCCATAGAGCGCATGGACGTCGTGAAAGGAGAGCAGCGACATCACGCCTCCGTTCCGAGATAGGCCGTGACGACGCGCTTGTCGGCGCGAATTTCCGCGACACCGCCCTCGGCGAGCGTCTGGCCGAGATGCAGCACGGTGATGCCGTCGCAGATGCTGAAGACGACCTGCATGTCGTGCTCCACGAGCAGCACCGTGACGTTCCAGCGATTGGCGAGATCGCGCAGGATCGTCGCCAGCCCGTGCGATTCCTCGACAGTGAGACCGGCGGCCGGCTCGTCGAGCAGCAGGACGCTCGGGCGTCCGACCAGCGCGAGAGCGAGGTCGAGGCGGCGTTGATCGCCATAGCTGATCTCGGCGGCAGGCGTCCGCGCCAGGGCCGTGAGGTTGAGCTCGGCCATCACCTCCTCGATTCCGGCATCGGTCACCGCCCAGGAGGCGATGCGCAATTGCTGTTCGACGCTGAGAGCCGGGAAGATGTTCGTGCGCTGGAAGGAACGTGCGAGGCCAAGCCGGCGGCGCTCCTGCGGCTTCAGGGCGGAGATATCCTTGCCGTCCAGCAGAACCTTGCCCGGCTGCCCGCGCACGCGGCCCGACAGCACGTCGATCAGCGTTGATTTGCCGGCGCCATTGGGCCCGATCAGGCCGCGGATCTCGCCGCGCTTCACGGCGATGTCGACGCCCTTCAGGGCGCGGAACCCACCATAGCGCCGCTCGACGCCGAGGCCCTGGATCGCGATGCTCGCGCTCATGGCTTGCTCCGCCGCGCGGCCCAGAGCCGGAACGCCAGCCCGACCATGCCCTGGGGCATCAGAAGCGTGACGGCGACGAGGACGGTGCCGACGATCGCCGGCCAGAATTCGGCGAAGCGACCGGCGAAATCCTTGAGGAAGAAGAAGCACACGGCGCCGATCGCCGGGCCGACGATGAACTGGGCGCCGCCGACGACAGCCATGATCAAGGCCGTTCCCGACAGGCTCCAGTGGAACATCTGCGGCGCGATATAGCCGTTATAGGTCGCCTGCAGCACACCGGCGAGTGCCGCCAGGAAGGCCGCGATGGCATAGACGACCGCAGGCGGAATGGCGGTATCGTGGCCGATGAAACGCGCCCGTTCCTCATTGTCGCGCACGGCGGCGGCGATCTGTCCGATGCGGCTGTTGACGAACAAAGCGAGCCCGGCGAGCGCCAGAACCAGGGCCGACCAAGCGACGACGACCATCACCGCGGGGTCCTGCAGCGAGCTCGAAGCAAAGCCGAAGATGCGCGGCGGCAGATCGAACGACATGCCGTCATCGCCCTTGGCCAGCTCGCGCCAACGGAAGGCGATCTCATAGAAGGCCTGGCCAACCGCGAGCGTCAGCATGGCATGAGCCACACCGGCGATTCGCGCGAAGACGAGGCCGAGCAGGAAGGCGACCAGCGTCGGCAGCGCGAGCGCGAGAAGGAGCGCAAGTTCCGGCGCCACCAGTTGGCGCGCGACGAGAACACCGAAGGCATAGCCGCCAAGTCCGAAGAACGCCGCTTGGCCGAAGCTGACGCGTCCGTTCTGCAGGACCAGGAAGCCGACGCTTGTCGCGAGCAGGGCGTCGACGATGGCCTGCGTCGTCAGGGAGAGCGTCAGCTTGGATGAGACAAGCCAGGGCATGGCGACGCCCAGAGCGAGCGCCAGCGCGGCGAAGCCCAGAATCCGCGCCGTTCCTGGCATGGCCGGCCTTTTGGCGGGTGCGGCCTTGTCGACGACAGAGGTCATGTCCGCGACCCCGCAAAACCCGTTGGCCGCCAGATCAGGATGCCGATCATCAGCAGGAAGGGCAGCATGGTCGCAGCCCAGGGAAGATAGATCGCGCCGAGATTGTGGATCTGGCCGATCAGCAGGGCCGCGATGAAGGCGCCGCCGAAGCTGCCGAGCCCACCGATGACCACGACGATGAAGGAATCGATCAGGATGTAGTTGCCCATTGTTGGCGACAGGGTCAGCAGCGGTCCGGCGACCACGCCCGAAAGGCCGGCCAGCGCGGTGCCGAGCCCGACGACGACGAGGCTGAGCCGGTCGACGTCGATGCCCTGGATCGAGGTGACATGGGCATTCGTGCTGGCGGCGCGGACATAAAGCCCCATCCGCGTGAAGCGCAGCCAGGCCGCCAGACCAGCGGCGACCAGCAGGCTGACGGCGATGATGAAGAGCCGGTAGATCGGGAATGGCGAGCCGGCGATCTCGACGGTGCCGGCCAGCAGCTTGGGCACGGGATAGCTCAGATAGGCCTTGCCCCAGGTGACGGTGACCACGGTCTCGAGGATGAGCAGCAGCCCGAAGGTGATCAGCACGGTGACGATATGGTCGTGCTTGCGCAGGCTGCGGAAGACCAGGGCGTCGAGAACGCAGCCGACAGCCGCCATGAAGACGACCGAGACCAGCAGGCCCAGCCACCACTGCCCGGAAGCGGCCAAGGTGTAGCCGACATAAGACCCGAGCATGAACAGAGCGCCATGGGCGAAATTCACCACCTCGCGCAAGCCGAAGATCAGCACGAGGCCGACCGCCAGCAGATAGAGCAAGCCGCCATAGACGACACCGTTGAGGAGTTGGATCGCCATTCGCCTAGCCTGCGGTATAGCCGCCATCGACATAGATGGTCTGGCCGGTGATGTAGGAAGCGGCGCGGGACGCCAGGAAGACGATGAGGCCGGTGACGTCGTCGACCTCGCCCAGCCGCCCGATTGCTGAGCGCGACAGCACCTTGTCGTAGAGCTGGGGCTGCGTGCGGATCAGCTCGCGATTGAGATCGGTGACGATCACGGTGGCGCCGACCGTGTTGACCGTGACACCCTGGTGGCCCAGCTCGAAAGCCATGGCCGCTCCGAAATTGGCGAGCCCGGCCTTGGCGGCGCAATAGGCCGTGCGGTTCGCCATGCCTCTCCCCGACAGGATCGATCCCATATTGATGATGCGGCCATAGGCGTTCTCAGCCATGACCGGCGCGAACGCGCGCGAGCACAGAAAGGCGCCGGTCAGGCTGACGTCGACGACCTCCCGCCATTCGCTCAGCGACGTCTCCGCGAGCAGCTTCGGAGAGGTGACGCCGGCATTGTTGAACAGGATATCGGCCCGGCCGAAGGCCGCAACGACCGCTTTGCGCGCGGCCTGTACGGCGTTTTCGTCGGTCACATCGCCTTCAACGATGAGGCAGCGCCGGCCCGCCGCCTCGACGGCCTTCGCCGTGCGTTCGAGCTTGGCCCGGTTGCGGCCGATCACGGCGATATCCGCGCCGGCCTCAGCCATGGCCTGCGCCGCGGCGGAACCGATGCCGCCGCTACCGCCGGTGACGACCGCCGCGAGACCTTCGAGGCTAAAGGGTTGCGATTTCATGGACATGGCCCGGTCACATCGCCATCTGCCCGCCATCGACCGGTAAGGCGACGCCGGTGATGACACGCGCCTCGTCGGAGGCAAGGAACAAGGCGGCTGCCGCGATATCCTCCGGCTCCGGCATGCGAGCGAGCGGAATGGTGGAGCGGAAGCGTTTCATCGCCTCGTCCCGGTCATTCGCCATGCCCGGCAGGAAGGCCTGGAGCATCGGCGTTTCCGTCACGGTCGGGCAGATCGCGTTGACGCGAATGTTCTGCGGCGCGAGTTCCAGCGCCAGGCTGCGCACCAGACCGACAATGCCGTGCTTGGCGACCGTGTAGAGGCTGAAATTCGGCTTTGCCTTGAGCCCCTGCAACGACGAGGTGAAGAGCAGGCAAGCCCCCGCGGGATTGCCTGTAGCGCTCTGGCGCAGCGCCGGCAGTGCGGCGCGGGTCATCTTCAACACGCCGACGAGATTGACGCGCAGCACGCGTTCCATCAACTCGTCGTCGATCGTCTCGAAGCTGCCGGTAAAGGGGCCGCCGGCATTGTTGTGCAGGATGTCGAGCGCGCCGAAACGGTCCAGCGCGAAGGCGACGGCCTGATTGCACTGCTCGCTCACGGTGTGGTCGCAGTGAATGAAGGCAGCGGCCTCGCCGATCCCGGCCGCGACGGCACGGCCGGCTTCGTCGGCGATATCGGTGACGACGACCCGCGCGCCCTCTGCCGCGAAGCGCTGCGCGACGGCCTTGCCGAGACCGGAACCAGCCCCGGTGATCAGCGCGACCTTGCCCTGAAGTCGGCCGTTCACGAGCGCGCCTCCGCGAGCAGGACAGCCGGTGGCGTTGCGATCTCGAGCATGGCGGCGATGCGGCCGCGCAATTGCGCAGCCTGCCCGCACAGCAGCGGGTCGGTGGTCCGGCACAGCCGCTCTGCATCGGCGAGCATGCGGATCAGAATCGCATGCTCGTCCTCAGGACGGCTCTCATGGCGACGCTCATCGCCCATCGGCAGCTTCCTTCCCAATCATCGGCCTCTTGTCGCGCGGCTCTAACCGCGCCCGGGCCTTCTCACATCATTTTGTCGCCAGGGCCCGCCGCGCGAGCCGCGCGACCGCCCGATATTCAGCTCTGATAGGACGGCTTGCGCTTCTCCTTGAAGGCAAGCAAACCCTCTGTCGCGTCCGGCACCGTGGTCGCGTAGTTCAAGACAAAATCGATCTCGTAGCGCAGACCAGCCTCGAGGTCGGTTGTCAGCGTCTTGTTGGCGAGATGCTTGGCCGAGGCCAGGCCGACCCGGCTCTTATCCGCCAGTTTCTCGATGAGCCGGTCGAGCGCCTGTTCAAGCTCGGCATGGGGCACGACCTCATTGACGAGCCCAATCTCCCGCGCTTCTGCCGCACTCAGCAGTTGCCCGGTCAGCATGAGATGCTTGGCGCGCAGCATGCCGATCGCGCGCGGCAGGCGTTGCGAGCCGCCGGCACCCGGAAGCTGGCCGAAATTGAGGTGGCCGTCCCCGATCCGCGCGGTATCCGCCGCGAGCACAACATCGCAGGCCAGCAGCAATTCGAGCCCGCCGGCGACGCAAACGCCGTTGATCAGCGCGACATAGATTTTCCGGGAACTCTCGATACCAGCCAGCATCGCGAAGAAATCTTCCAGGAAGCGGGAGAACTGCGCGGGTTCGCGATAGAGCTTCAGGTAGCCGTCGAGATCGCCACCCGCCGAGAAGCTGCGGCCGCTGCCGATAATGCTGACGACGAAGACATCGGGCATGGCCTCGATGGTTTCGACAGCCTGCTTCAGCTCGCGGACCGTCGCCCAGTCCAGCGGGTTGAGCTTCTCCGCACGCTGGAACGACAAGCGGACATGGCCGCCGGATCGCTCCAGCCTGACATTCTCGCCTTCGTTCAACAGGGTATCATCCTGAGAGAGCATTCGCCTCGAACCAACTGTCCACTTGTCCGACAAAGAAGACGCTAACATCAGCCCGTTCCCCGATCAAGAGAGTGCAGGCGCGCGTCGCGGGATTATTGCGCCCGCCGCGGGAGCGATGCGGCCTCAGACGCGTTCGAAGATGGCCGAGATGCCCTGGCCACCGCCGATGCACATCGTGACGAGCGCGTAGCGACCGCCCGTCCGATGCAATTCGTGCACGGCCTTGACGACATTGATCGCGCCTGTCGCACCGACAGGATGGCCGAGCGAGATGCCGCTGCCATTGGGATTGACGACAGCCGGGTCGAAATCGAGCTCGCGGGCGACCGCGCAGGCCTGGGCCGCGAAGGCCTCGTTCGACTCGATCACGTCGAGATCTCGCACGGTCAGCCGGGCCTTCGCCAAGGCCTTGCGTGTCGCCGGAACCGGGCCGATGCCCATATAGTCCGGCTCGACACCGGCATGGGCGTAGGCGACAAGCCGCGCGAGTGGCCTTGCCCCGTTGCGCCGAACCGCCTCCTCCCCGGCAAGAACGATCGCCGCCGCGCCGTC
The DNA here is from genome assembly GCF_900108245.1 of Allobosea lathyri. Classification (GTDB taxonomy): domain Bacteria; phylum Pseudomonadota; class Alphaproteobacteria; order Rhizobiales; family Beijerinckiaceae; genus Allobosea; species Allobosea lathyri. The sequence continues at coordinate 8,690 of NZ_FNUY01000002.1, read as the reverse complement.
ATTGATGCCCGATGCGTTTCCGGCCGTGACGGAGCCGCCATCCTTCCTGAAGATGGTGCGCAGCCCCGCGAGATCGGAGGCCTTGACGTCATGCCTGACGTGCTCGTCCTCGACAAAGCTGACCGGGCCGGAACGCGTCTTGATCTCGATGCCGACGATCTGCTCCTTGAAGCGGCCTTCCCTGATCGCGTGCGAGGCGCGACGATGGCTTTCAACCGCCAGAGCATCCTGTGCCTCGCGGTCGACATTGTAGCGCGCGGCGACGTTCTCCGCAGTCACGCCCATCAGGATGCGGCCGAAGGGGTCTCGCAGCGCCCCGTCGAGCATATCGACCATCGGCGCGTCGCCCATCTTGACGCCCCAACGCATGGATGGCGACAGAAAGGGAGCCCGGCTCATGCTCTCCGAGCCTCCACTTAGCGCGACATCGGCATCCCCCAGCAAAATCGTCTGCGCGGCCGAAATCACGGCCTGCAGGCCCGAGCCGCACAGCCGGTTCACCGTGAATGCCGGAGTTTCGACCGGAATGCCGCCGTTCACGGCGGCCACGCGGGCAATATAAGCGTCCCGCGGCTCCGTCTGGATGACCTGACCCCAGGCAACATGCTGGACCTGCTGGGATGCGATTCCGCTGCGCTCCATCGCCGCCTTCACGACCGTGCTCGCCAGTTCGGCCGGCGCGATGTCCTTCAGCGCGCCACCGAAGGTGCCGATGGCGGTGCGCTGGGCAGCCAGGATGAAGACCTCGGTCATCGATCACTCCGTAACGTTTGCGCAAGGGCATGCGCGTCGATTGCGACACGGCCGACATTAATGTCGGGTTGTCGGACAATCAACAGCTTTGCTGTATGCGCACGCAGCGGAGGGCAATCAGCTCTTTTTAATCGCGTAGACGCGAGGTGTGAGCTCCTCGATCTGCCGTCCGGCCCAATCCCGCTCAGCTGCCGTCTTGATGACGTCCCGCTGCCCCTGACGAAGCATCTCGATATCGTTCCCGATGTCGAAGTGAAGCAGCTGGCCGTTGGCGACGACCTGCCGACCGTCCACGTAGACGTCGCGGATCGCGCGATCATTCGCGGAATAGACGATGCTGCGGATCGGGTCGTAATCCGGCTGCATATAGGGATTGCCCATATCGACGATGGAGAAATCGGCTTTGCAGCCGACGGCCAGGCGGCCGAGATCGGGCCGGCGAATGATGTCTGCGCCGACATGGGTCGCGGCGCTGAAGGCGTATGACGTCGGCGCTGCGGTGAAGCTGCCCGCAACGATGCGGCCGGCGTAGCAAGCCATCCGCAGCTCATCCAGCATGTTGTGCGGAAAGCTGTCGGTGCCGATGCCGACGGGAATCCCCGCATCGACATAGCGGGCGAGCGTATTCAGCGCGATGCCCCGGCGCGCGAAGACGACGGGACAATGGGCGACCTGCGCGCCGCTCTCGACCAGCCGCTGGAAATCATTGCCCTGCGGCCAATGCAGCCATGGATGGTCGTTGAGGAAGATGCAGTGCCCGATCACCGTGTCGGGACCGAGCGCGCCGATCTTCTCGAGCCATTCGATCGGCGTGCAGCCGGTGCGGCGGACGATTTCCTGGAACTCCACGATGCTCTGTGCGGCATGGATCTGGATAGGCTGGCCCCGCTCCCGCGCGGCTTCGAGAGCCCCCATGATCTGGCCCTCAGTGCAGGTGTCGATCTGTGCCGGGCCGAAATAGCCGCTGATCAGCCCGCTGGGATGCTTGCTCGCGTCGTCGGCCACCTTGATGGCCTCCAGCATCAGCCGGTCGCCCCGCTCGGTGTCCAGATCGTACTCGACGGAATGCCCGTTGCGAGTCCGCCAGGCGCCCGAGCGATGCATGGCCCAGAGAACGGCGCGAATGCCCGTTGGTTCGTAATCGCCGACCCAATCCTCGCGAGGCGCTGCGAGATCGCAGATGGTGGTCACGCCGCTGCGCAGCAGTTCCGAGATCGCCACCCGGCAGGCATGGCGTGCGTATTTCGGACCGATATTGAACACCGGCATGAATTCGTACAGCGAGCTCTGCCCGAGGCGCCTGCTCCCCAACTCCTCCAGCATGCCCTTCCAGCCCGGCTCATGGCCCGGATGGCTATGAATATTGACGAAGCCGGGCATGAGCATCACGCCCCGGCCGTCCTGCTCGACCTCCGCCGTTCCCGGGTAGCCCGGCCCGACATGGATGATCTCGTTGCCGGCGAAGGCGAAATCCGCGTTCTCCAGATAGACATGTGATGATGTGGCGGCGTCCCAAGCGACGATCCAGTCGCAATTCCGGATGACCGTCGTCGTGACCTGCCCCTGGTCGTTGTTCATGTCCTGACCCATTCGTTTCCTGCCCCATTCGTTTATTGCGGAACGGCATTCGTCGCCGGCCCTTGCAGAAGAAAGTATCGGTTTACTGCGGATTCCGAGAATCCTCAGTGACGATCTGGTTTGGCAATGCTCGCGATGGATTCCCTTGCTGGCGCCCGGTCTTCACAGAAGATTGCAGCACCTTGCCGGTGTAGATGGAACGGGGTTCCACCGCATGACGACCGTGCAAGCCAGGACACTTGAAGTTGTTTTCGGCCGTCAATAGGCTCGCTTCCACACGCCGGAAAAAAGGCGGGCCCAGGGGAGTGAACAATGCCGAAGATGATCACTAAAATTGCTGCGCTTGGTATCGCTGCCGCCGTATTTGCCGTCTTCGCGGGGCCAGCCTCGGCACAGGCGACGCTCGATACCGTCAAGAAGCGGGGCAAGCTGCTTTGCGGGGTGTCCCCGAGTTCGGCCGGTTATTCCTATGCCGACGACAAGGGCGTGCGGCAGGGGTTCGACACGGATGTTTGCCGTGCAGTCTCGTCCGCTGTCTTCGGAGCCCCCGACAAGGTCGAGTTCGTCCCACTCAACACCAATATCCGCTTCCAGGCGCTGCAATCGGGCGAGATCGACGTGCTCTCGCGCCAGACGACCATGACCTTTTCGCGCGACAACTCGCTCGGTCTCGATTTCGCGCCGATCGTTTTCTACGATGGGCAGGGTCTGATGGTTTCGACCAAGCTCGGCGTCAAGAACGCCTCGGAGCTGTCGCAGGCTGCGATCTGCCTGCTGCCGGGAACGACGACGCTCCAGAACCTCGAGGACTATTTCAAGCCGCGCAACATCAAATACGAGGCGGTGGTTTTCGAGGACAACAATGAATGGCGCAACGCCTTCTTCTCGGGCCGCTGCGACGTCATCACCACCGACCGTTCCGACCTCGCCTCGGTGCGCGCCGTCGCCAACGATCCCAAGCAGTTCATCATCCTGCCGGAAACGATCTCGAAGGAGCCGCTCGCGCCCGTCGTTCGCCAGAACGACAGCAACTGGCGCGACATCGTCTCCTGGTCGGTCAACACGCTGATCGCGGCCGAGGAATATGGCGTCACCAAGGACAATGTCGACGAGCAGCTGAAGAGCAAGGATCCCGAGGTCCAGCGCATGCTCGGCGTCAACGGCGATCTCGGCAAGATGCTGAATCTCGACAACAAATGGGCCTATAACATCATCAAGCAGAACGGCAATTACGGCGAGATCTTCGAGCGCAGCCTCGGCGAGAAGACCGCGCTGGGCCTCACCCGCGGCCCAAACCAGCTTTGGAACAAGGGCGGCCTGCTCTACTCGCCACCATTCCGGTGATCATAGCCAGCGTGCGTTCCCTCGTTTGACCTGAGACCGCCGGCAGCGCTCCGTTGCCGGCGGCCCTCCAGCCTGGAACAGCTCGATGGCTTCCTCTGCATCCAGTCCGGTGCGGCTGCTCTACGATGTGCGCGTGCGCGCCGTGCTCTACCAGGTCGTCGCCGTGGCATTCGTCGTCGGCGTCGGGCTCTATCTGTTCGGCAACGTCTCGCGCAAACTGGCCGAGCAGAACATCGCCACCGGCTTTGCCTATCTCTCGCGGCCCGCTGGTTTTGTCATCAGCCAGTCGTTCATCAGCTATGATTCCAGCGACACTTACGCGCGGGCACTGCTCGTCGGCATCTTCAACACGATCTGGGTGTCGATCTTCGCGGTCACGCTTTCGACGCTGCTCGGGCTGCTTGTCGGCATCGCCCGGCTGTCGCGCAATCCGCTGCTGGCCTTCCTCGCGCTGATCTATGTCGAGGCGCTGCGCAACGTGCCGCTGCTGCTCTACCTGTTCCTGTGGTACGCGCTGATCGTTGCGGTGTTCCCGCCCGTGCGCGAGGCGTGGCAGCCCTTGCCCGAGGTCTTCCTCAGCAATGGCGGACTGATCGTTCCGTCGCTGCGCTGGTCGCCGGCGCATACCGGCGTGCTCGTCGCTGTGATTTTGGGCATCGTACTGGGGTTCTTCACGGCCTCGATGCTGCGCCGCAGGCGCGTCGCCTCCGGGCAAAGCGAGACTGCATGGCCGCTCATCCTCGTAGCGCTTCTCGGACCTCCCCTGCTGGCGATCCTGCTTCTTCAGCCCGATCTCGTGGTCAACTGGCCGGAAAAAGGCCGGTTCCGCATCACCGGCGGTGTCCAGGTCACTCCGGAGTTCACGGCGCTGCTGGTTGGCCTTGGCCTGTCCGCCTCGGCTGGAATCGCGGAGGTCGTGCGGGCCGGCATTCTTTCAGTCGGGCGCGGCCAATGGGAGGCCGCGCGCGCGGTCGGGTTGCGCGACAGGTTGACCATGCGGCTCGTCGTGCTGCCGCAGGCGCTGCGCGTGATCGTGCCGCCGCTCACCAGTTCCTATCTGTCGACTTTCAAGAATTCGTCACTCGCCATCGCCATCGGCTATCCCGACCTCGTGATGGTGTCCAACACCACGATGAACCAGACGGGTCAGGCCATCGAGGGCATCGCCATCTTCATGCTGGTCTATCTGAGCATGTCGATCACGATCTCCCTGTTCATGAACTGGTACAATGCCCGCGTCGCGCTGGTGGAGCGCTGAGATGGCCAGCGTCGCGGAAATGGAGACACTCAACCTGGCGCGGGAGGATCTGCCGCCGCCGCGCGGGCGCGCGCTGACAGCCCGGGTGAAGCCCTTCCTGGGCACGCCGATGAACGCCGTGATCACGCTCGCCTGCCTGTGGCTGATGTATCGCCTGCTCACCGCCGCCTGGGGCTGGCTCGTGACGCGCGCGGTGCTGGAAGGCGGGCCGCAAGCCTGCAAGGCCGGGTCCGGCGCCTGCTGGCCCTTCCTGGCGGCGAAGCTGCGCTTCATGATCTTCGGCTTCTACCCTTACGACGAGCATTGGCGACCGGCGCTTGCGGTCGCGCTGTTCCTCGGCGCGATGATCGTCTCGATGATCCCGCGTTTCTGGTCGCGGCGGCTGTTATGGCTCTGGCTGGCCGTGCCGGTGATCTGCGGCGCGCTGATGTATGGCGGCGTGTTCGGCCTGCCCGTCGTCAGCACCACCAATTGGGGTGGCCTGCCGCTATCCTTCATGCTGTCCTCGGTCGGCTTGGCGTTCGGTTTTCCGCTCGGCGTGGTGCTGGCGCTGGCGCGCAGCTCGAAATTGCCGGCCATCCAGGTCATCGCCATCATCTTCATCGAGGTCGTCCGCGGCGTGCCGCTGGTCTCGATCCTGTTCATGGCCTCGGTGATGCTGCCGCTGTTCATGCCCGATGGCATCACCGTCGACAAACTCCTGCGGGCGCAGACCGCGATCATCATCTTCGCCGGGGCCTATATCGCCGAGACGGTCAGGGGCGGGCTGCAGGCGGTCCCGAAGGGCCAGCACGAGGCGGCCGCGGCGCTTGGCCTCGGCTACTGGCTGTCGATGCGCAAGATCATCCTGCCGCAGGCGCTGAAGATCGTGATTCCGCCGCTGGTCAACATTTTCATCGGCTTCTTCCAGGACACCACGCTGGTCACCATCATCGGCCTGCTCGACTTCCTCGACACCGTCCGTGCGTCGCTGCGCGACCCGAACTGGCAGGGTATCGCGGTGATGGAGGGATATGTCTTCGCTGCGCTGGTCTATGCCCTGTTCAGCTACGGCATGGGGTCCTATAGCCGCTTCCTCGAGCGACGACTCAAGACCGATCATGATCGCAGTCCGGCACATTGAGCCGGGCTGCCTCGCCTCTCCTTCCGACAAGGGCCTTGCCGGGCACCATGCTGACCTATCCCGATACCTTCTATGCCCGCACGGCCGCCACGACCAAGGGCAGGCTCCCGCTGCAGGGCCGCTCCGAAGTCGATGTCTGTATCGTCGGCGGCGGGCTCGCCGGCCTCACTTGCGCCTATGAGCTTGCGCAGGCAAGGCGCTCGGTCATCGTACTCGAGGCCGAGGCGGTCGGCTGGGGGGCATCGGGCCGCAATGGCGGCTTTGTCGGGCCGGGCTATGCGCGCAGCCATGCCTCGATCGCATCTGCCATCGGCGAAGCGAAAGCACGCGAACTCTACGGTCTTTCGATCGAAGGCATGCGCATCGTCTCCGACAACATCCGCGAACTCGATATCGGCAGTGCCGACCCGCGGCCCGGCAAGATCGGCGTCGTCAGATATGACAGCGGCGACAGCCTCAAGCGGGCCCGCGACCGGCTGGCGGAGGACCACGGTCACGGCGTCGATTTCTGGCCGACGGAACAGGTTCGCGACGTCCTGCGCTCCTCGAAATACCATCAGGCGCTGTTCGACCCGCACTCCTTCCATATTCATCCGCTGAACTATGCACGCGCCCTGGCGGACGCCATTGAAATGCGGGGCGGTCGTATCGTCGAGGGATCGCGGGTCGTCTCGGCAGAACTCGCCGGTCCTCAGAAACGTCTCGTCACCGCATCGGGCGAGGTGCGCGCGCGCCAGGTGGTGTTCGCCTGTGGCGGCTACACCGACACGATCGTGCCAAAACTGCGCGCGAGCCAGTTGCCGATCGCGACCTATGTGCTGACGACCGAGGCGGCACCCGAGCTGATCGGCAAGGCCGTCGCCACGCGCGCAGCCGTCAGCGACGACCGCCGGGCCGGGGATTACTACCGTCTCATCGATGGCGGGCAGCGTCTGCTCTGGGGTGGCCGCATCACCACCCGCACGAGCGAGCCGCATGACCTCGCCGCCCTGTTGCGCCGGACGATGATCTCGACCTATCCCGAGCTCGAAGGGCTGAAGGTCGAGATCGCATGGTCGGGCCTGATGTCCTATGCGCGCCATCTGATGCCGCAGATCGGCCAGCTCAGCCCGCATGTCTGGCATTGCCTCGGCTTCGGCGGCCACGGACTGAACACCACGGCGATTGGCGGTCGCGTCGTTGCCGAGGGCATTCTGCAGACCAGCGATCGCCATCGGCTGTTCGCGCCCTTCGGTCTTGTCTGGAACGGTGGCGTATTCGGCACCGTCGCGGTGCAGGCGACCTATTGGCGCTATCAGATGATGGATTGGCTGCGCGAGCGCTGATGCGCAGTCGCTCCTCGACCGCGCCAGCAGCGGAGCCGCTCACGCGTACTGGCCTGGATTTTGCTCGCAAGCACATCCGGTGCTTCGGTAACCCCAGGGTAACTATGAAGCGTCACATTTGACCGGATTGAGGTCCCTGGTTCAGCGCTGCTTCGGGAGTGAATTCATGGATGCCTTTACGATGCTCATTATGGCCTGCGTATCAGGTGAGCCGACATGCACGGCTTCTCGGATCAGCGACATGGGTTTTACAACTCTCGAATCATGCGAATCCCGGATCGATGACATAACGAAGGCGATGACCAGGCAATTCGCCACGCGCGCGGAGTTGAAAGGCAAGCAAGTGACGTATGACGTCTCATGCCTCGACAAGACGCAGCTCTGGCAAAAACTAGGTATTGCGCAAAGCGACATCTAGGCAAAAGCAACTCCGCGACAGGTTGCTCGACTGCTGTCGGCGAATGAGAAATGCGCCCTGAAACTCATGCGGGGAACCTTTTTGCGCCGATATCGTTTTGCTGCAAGTTCTGTCATCTAAAAGGAGACCGATCATGATGAAGAAACTTGCTCTTGTGACCGTTCTTGCACTGATTCCGGCGACATCCTTCGCGCAGAACCCTCAAGGGGCGCAGGGCGGCGCAGCTGGTGGCGCGGCGACAGGCGCAGTTGGCGGCGCGATCGTCGGCGGTCCCGTAGGCGCGGTGGTCGGCGGCGTGGGCGGTGCGGTTGTCGGCGGTATTATCGGCGATCAGACCCCGCGCTTCCAGAGCTATGTCGTCGAACAGCGCGTTCCGTCCTACACCTACGCCGAGCCGGTCGCAGTGGGAGCGGTGCTGCCGGAAAGGGGCGTAACTTATCGCGAAGTTCCGCGCGAATTCGGCGAAACCCAGTACCGCTACACCGTCGTCAACAACCGAACCGTCCTGGTCGAACCCAAGACGCGTCGGATCGTTCAGATCATCAACTGACCTGAAATTTGCGGTTGGGCCCGCTCCGCAAGGGGCGGGCCCATTGCGTGCCATGATCACCGCTGACGCTTGTGCCAACGACACAGACAGGCGGCGTTGCCGACGCGCAGGCGATAGGGCGCAGCACCTCAATCCTCATCCTCGCGGGCGCGGCCGGTCTCGACGAGGATCCCGCGCTTGCCGGCGTGGTTGGCGGGGCCGACGATGCCCTCGTTCTCCATCCGCTCCATGATCGAGGCGGCGCGGTTGTAGCCGATCTGCAGGCGGCGCTGGATGTAGGAGGTCGAGGCCTTCTTGTCGCGCAGGACCACCGCGACCGCCTGGTCGTAAGGGTCCTCGCT
>NZ_FNUY01000016.1 GCF_900108245.1 Allobosea lathyri | reverse complement strand
GGGCCGGGTCGCGATCTCCAAAGGGATCAGGGATCCAACGGTCTCTCGCCCGCTCAATAATCCCACAAAACAAACACACAGGGATCCATCGTAGAGCTTGGATCCCTACGATGGATCCCGATCTGCGCGGCTGCGCCGCTTGTCCAGGATGACGCGGTGTTTCCGAGTATAGGCGGCAATTGGATACCTGAACCCTCATCCTACACCTGAGCCCTCATCCTGAGGAGCCGCGAAGCGGCGTCTCGAAGGATGGTTCAGGGGACTCGGGATGAGATCTCTATTCCAAAGCGCTTTCAAGCCACGAGGGCGGCCGAGAACACCGATGCGAGGTCGAGCAGGCGCGCGCTGTAGACGTCCCGCGAAGGCATCGTGCCGGATTTGGCGCCGATGGCGGCCAGCATCAGCGCCGCCACCAGCGCGTCACGTTGCAGGCCCACCCGCGACAGGGTGATCTCGCCCGCGCTCTCGGCCTGAGCCAGCAGCGTCGTCGCGAAGCCGGCGAAAACGGCTTCGAACGCCTCGATTTCCCGCGAAGCAACATCCGCCATCACGGCCTTGAGCTCGACGAGATGGTCTCCATCGCCGAAAGCCGCGAAGGCCGTGCAGAAATGGGCCTGCAGCAAAGCGGCGAGCTTTGCGGGGAAGGGCGCCTCCTGCGCCATCGCTTCACGGCATCGTGCTTCGACGCGCGTCCCCAGCCGCGCGAGCATGGCGCGGAAGATGTCGTCCTTGCTCTTGAAATGAAGGTACAGCGTCGCCTTGGCGAGCCCCGCCTCCTTGGCGATGTCGTCCATGGAACTGCGCCTGTAGCCGTAGCGAGCGAAGCGACGCAGAGCCGCGTCCGCGATCTGGTCGATCCGGCTGGTCGCCTCGTCGGCCTGCTGGCCGGAACAATCGCTACAGTCCTGCATTCTCGATCTTGACTAAATACAAACTCTGAGCGACCATCCTCATTAGACTGAAATTGTCCAATGAGTCCATATTCGCTTGCCGACGAACGCGCCGCCTGACACTGCTATGTCAGATGGGAGCGCTAAAATCGAGCGTCGCGCGTGGCGCTCGGCGATGAAGTCAGCCGAAAAAGCATGAAGTCAGTCGATAACTTCGAGCCACCGCGAGGCAGCCATGGTCCATACGCTCAAGGTCAACGGACAGACGCATAGTCTCGACATTGACGACGATACGCCCCTGCTCTGGGCGATCCGCGACAATCTTGGCCTGACCGGCACCAAATTCGGCTGCGGCGTCGCGCAATGCGGCGCCTGCACGGTCTACATGAATGGCAAGCCGCTGCGCTCCTGCGTCACGCCGATCTCCGCCGTCGACGGGGAGATCACCACGATCGAGGCCATCGCGGGCAAGGAAGCCGACGCAGTCCAGACGGCCTGGACGGCGCGCGACGTGCCGCAATGCGGCTACTGCCAGTCCGGACAGGTGATGAGCGCGGTCGCCCTGCTCAAGGAAAACCGCAAGCCGACCGACCGCGACATCGATCTCGCGATGAACGGCAACATCTGCCGCTGCGCCACTTATGTCCGCATCCGCGCCGCGATCCATGACGCGGCCAAGGCCCTGGAGGTCTGAGCCATGACAGCGCATGACATCAAGCTTTCGCGCCGCTCGCTGCTCGGCGGCGCCGGCGCCCTCGTCATCGGCCTGCACCTGCCCCGTCCGGCCAGGGCGCAGTCGAGTGCGGCGCAGGCTGGCAAAGCCGCCTTCGCGCCCAACGCCTTCATCCGCGTCGGCAACGACGATCTCGTCACCGTCCTGATCAAGCATATCGAATTCGGCCAGGGGCCGTTCACCGGTCTTTCCACGCTCGTCGCCGAGGAGATGGACGCCGATTGGGCGCAGATGCGCGCCGAACATGCCCCCGCTGACGTCAAGCTCTACGCCAACCTCGCCTTCGGCGTGCAGGGCACCGGCGGTTCGTCGGCCATCGCCAACTCCTTCGAGCAGATGCGCAAGGCCGGCGCGACGGCGCGCGCCATGCTGGTGCAGGCGGCGGCGCAGTCCTGGAACGTGCCGGCGGGTGAGATCACCGTCGAGCAGGGCGTGCTCAGGCACGCCTCGGGCAAGCAGGGTCGCTTCGGCGAATTCGTGGAAGCCGCCTCCAAACTGCCGGCCCCCGCCGATGTCGCCCTGAAGCAGCCGGCGAATTTCCGCCTGATCGGCAAGGAAGGCGCGATCAAGCGGCTCGACAGCGCCGACAAGTCGCGCGGCAAGGCGCAGTTCACCATCGATATCAGCGCGCCCAACATGCTGACGGTCGTGGTCGCCCGACCGCCACGCTTCGGCGGCACGGTCGCAAGCTTCGATGCGGCGCAGGCGCTCAAGGTCAAGGGCGTCGTCGACGTCAAGCAGATCGGTTCGGGCGTCGCGGTCTATGCCACCGGCATGTGGCCGGCGCTGAAGGGCCGCGAGGCGCTGAAGGTCAACTGGGATGAGACGGCGGCCGAAAAACGCGGCAGCCGCGAGCTGATCGCCGAATACCGCAGCCTGGTGCGCACGCCCGGCATGGTCGCGGGCAAGCATGGCGATGCCGAAGCCGCGCTTGCCAAATCCGACAAGGTCGTCGAGGCGGAGTTCGTCTTCCCCTATCTGGCGCATGCGCCTATGGAGCCGCTCGACGGCTATCTCGAATGGGACGGCACCCAGGCGCATGCCCGCTTCGGCAGCCAGTTCCAGACGACGGAACATGCAACTATCGCCGCCGTCCTCGGCCTTCCCCCGGAAAAGGTGCGGCTCGACACCATGCTTGCGGGCGGCAGCTTCGGGCGGCGCGCCCAGGTCAGCCAGCATCTGGCGGCCGAGCTTGCCATGGTCGCCAAGGCGATCGGCCCCAACCGCCCGGTCAAGCTGGTCTGGACGCGCGAGGACGATCTGGCCGGCGGCTATTATCGCCCGCTCTTCGTGCATCGCCTGCGTGGCGCGGTCAAGGACGGCAAGATCACCGCATGGTCCAGCACCATCGTCGGCCAGTCCTTCTTCCTCGGCACGCCCTTCGAGGCGATGACGGTGAAGAACGGCATCGACGCGACCATGGTCGAGGGCGCCAGCGAACTGCTCTACGAGGTCGCCGACTTTGCCTGCGACGTGCATACCGCCAAGGTCGGCGTTCCCACGCTGTGGTGGCGTTCGGTCGGCCATACCCATACCGGCTATGCGGTCGAGGCCTTCGTCGACGAACTGCTGCAGGCGGCGGGGCAGGATCCTGTCGCCGGGCGCCTCGCGATGATGGGCAAGGCGCCGCGCGCGGCCGGCGTGCTCAAGGCGGTCGCCGAACTCGCGAAATGGAATGGCGCGGGTCCCGTGGATGGCCGGGCGCGCGGAGTTGCGGTGGTCGAGAGCTTCGACACCTTCGTCGCCCAGATCGCCGAAGTCTCCATCGGTCCCGATGGAGAGCCGAAGGTCCACAAGGTTTGGTGCGCGGTCGATTGCGGCGTCGCGGTCAATCCCGACATCATCCGCGCCCAGATGGAGGGCGGCATCGGCTTCGGCGTCGGCCACGCGCTCTATGGCGAGATCACGCTCGACGAGGGCCGGCCAGTCCAGGCGAATTTCGACACTTACCGCTCGCTGCGCATCCACGAGATGCCGGAGGTCGAGGTGACGATCGTAGCCTCCACGGAAAAGCCGACCGGCGTCGGCGAGCCCGGCGTGCCGCCGATCGGTCCTGCGGTAGCCAATGCGCTGGCGCGGCTCGGGCAGGTCAGGCCAAGACAATTGCCGATGGTCGGCGGAGGAGTGGTGTGATGGTCAGGCCTTTCCTTCTCGCCACTGCCGCCGCGCTTGCGCTCGGGCTCGGCGGCACGGCACTGACCGTCGCGCAGACGCCCCCGGCGCCGCAAGCTGGCGGCGCGCCCCTGCGCGATGCCGCGAGCTTCTCGACGATTCCCGATGCGCGAGCCCGCTCGGTCGCGCTGTTCGGCGAGATAGGCAAGGTGTTGCAGCATCCCCGCTGCATGAACTGCCACCCGGCGACCGAGCGCCCACGCCAGACCGATGCGCGACGCCCGCATCAGCCGCTCGTGGTCCGCGGCAAGGATGGCCATGGCGCGCCCGGTCTCGAATGCGCGACCTGCCATGGCAAGCAGAACTTCGACCCGGCCCGCATTCCCGGCGACGGCCATTGGGCGCTGGCGCCGGCTTCGATGGCCTGGGAAGGCAAGACCCCCGGTCAGATCTGCGAGCAGCTCAAGGATCTCAACCGCAACGGCAGCCGCGACCTCGCGGCGATCGTCAAGCATGTCACGACCGACAGCCTCGTGCTGTGGGGCTGGAATCCGGGTCCCGGCCGCGAACCGGCGCCGGGCACACCTGCCCAGTTCGGCGCGCTGATGCAGGCCTGGGCCGATACCGGAGCAGCCTGCCCGGCGTCGTGATGCGGGAGAACCGCGGGGAACCCCTCTCCTGTAAGGAGAGGGGCAGGGGTGAGGTGTAGGCCCCTGGACCAGTCAGCTCAACGGCTCTGCCACCTCAAATGCGCGCGGCAACTCTGATCTTGCCGATGACCGCATCAAGATCGCCCAGTACCTCGTCATTCCGGACCCTTAGAACCGTGAAGCCGTGGCTCTCGAGCTCGACCGTCCGCGCCATGTCGTAATCACGCTCCCGGCCATGCTGTTTTCCGTCAATCTCGATAATCAGTTTCCGCTCGAAGCACAGAAAATCGACGGTGTAGTTCAAGAGCGGCGATTGCCGTCGGAACTTCAGGCCGTCGATACGGCGATTGCGGAGCGCATCCCAGATGATGTCTTCGGGTTTGGTGGATCGCTTTCTGAGACTCCGTGCAAAATTCTGTTGCTCCGACACCATATTTTGCCCTTTGCGGTCAGCGGCCGACACCTCACCCCTGCCCCTCTCCTTACAGGAGAGGGGTTCCCCGCGCCTGTCCGTCAAGACTGCATGTTGCAAGCGCCCCTTGCGCTCGGCTAGTTCTGTAGCGAGCCGTCCGGCCAAGCCAATTCACAGTTCGTCCCAGCGACAAAGGCAACGCGATGAAGAAGGTATTTCCTGACGCCAGGGCCGCTTTGGCCGGCGCCATCAAGGATGGCATGACCATCATGGCCGGCGGCTTCGGTCTTTGCGGCATCCCCGACATCCTGATCGAGGCAGTGCGCGAGAGCGGCGCGAAGGACCTGACCTTCGTTTCCAACAATGCCGGCATCGACGGCGCGGGCCTGGGCATCCTGCTGGAGACCCGCCAGATCAGGAAGATGATCAGTTCTTACGTCGGCGAGAACAAGCTCTTCGCCCAGCAGTTCCTCGCCGGCGAACTCGAGCTCGAATTCACCCCGCAGGGCACGCTGGCCGAGCGCATCCGCGCCGGTGGCGCCGGCATCCCCGCCTTCTTCACCAAGACCGGCGTCGGCACGCTGGTCGCCGAGGGCAAGGAGGAGCGCGAATTCGACGGCGAGCGCTACATCATGGAACGCGGCATCTTCGCCGATGTCTCGCTGGTCCATGCCTGGAAGGGCGATACCGAGGGCAACCTCGTCTACCGGAAGACGGCGCGCAACTTCAATCCGATGATGGCCTCGGCCTCGCGCATGACCGTCGCCCAGGTCGAGCATCTGGTGCCGGCCGGCGAGATCGACCCCGATCACATGCACACGCCCGGCATTTTCGTGAAGCGGATCGTGCATGTCACGAACGCGGCCAAGCGCATCGAGCAGCGCACCACCCGCCCTCGCGCGACCGCTTAAGGAGTTCCGAACATGGCATGGACCCGCGAACAGATCGCCGCCCGCGCGGCGAAGGAACTCAAGGACGGTTATTACGTCAATCTCGGCATCGGCATCCCCACGCTGGTCTCGAATTACATCCCCGCGGGCGTGAGCGTTCAGCTCCAGTCCGAGAACGGCATGCTCGGCATGGGGCCGTTTCCCTATGAGGGTGACGAGGATCCCGATCTGATCAATGCCGGCAAGCAGACCATCACCGAACTGCCGACGACGAGCTATTTCTCCTCCGCCGACTCCTTCGGCATGATCCGCGGCGGCCATATCGACCTCTCCATCCTCGGCGCCATGCAGGTGGCCGAGAATGGCGACCTCGCCAACTGGATGATCCCCGGCAAGGTGGTGAAGGGGATGGGCGGCGCGATGGACCTCGTCGCCGGCGTCAAGAAGGTCGTCGTGGTGATGGAGCACGTCGCCAAGAACAAGGACGGCTCGGAATCGGCCAAGCTGCTCAAGGCCTGCGATCTGCCGCTGACGGGCGCGGGCGTCGTCGACATGGTGATCACCGATCTCGGCGTCTTCTCGATCGACGAGAACGGCGGCGGCATGACGCTGATCGAACTCGCCGAAGGCGTCACGCTCGACGAAATCAAGAGCAAGACCGAAGCCGCGTTCAAGGTGGCTGTCTGAGGTAAAGACGAGCGCGGGGAACCCTCTCTTGTAAGAGGGGCAGCGGTTCCGCCGCGCAAACTTGTCCTGAGCGCGATGATCCGATCTGGAAGCGCGCCGTCATCCTGGACAAGCGGCGCAGCCGCGCAGATCCGGGATCCATCGTAGGGATCCGAGTTCTACGATGGATCCCGGGCCGACCTGCGGTCGCCCAGGATGACGGAGCATTGAGACGCAAAATCCACAAGCTATAACTGGCCTTATTGCCCGTTCTCCCAACCCGCCCGCACCAATTCCGGCATGTCGGTTTCCTCTTCGGGATAGCCGACACAGAGCCAGGCGATCAGCTTCCAGCCCGGCGGCGCGGCCAGCGCCTCGCGCACCACCTCCGGCTCCAGGATCGAGACCCAGCCCACGCCGATGCCCTGCACCCGCGCCGCGAGCCAGAACTGCGTGATCGCGGCGACCACGGAATAATCCAGCATCTCCGGCATCGTCCGGCGGCCGAGGCCATGACCTCGCTCGGTCGCATGGTCGCAGAACACCGCGAATTGCTCGGGCGCCTCGCGCATCCCTTCAAGCTTGAGGCTGGCATAGAGCCGCGCCCGCTCGCCCTCATAGTCGGCGAGCGCGTCGGCATTGCAGCGCGTGAAGCTCGCGCGAACCGACGCGCGTTGCGCCTCGTCGCGCACTCGAACCCAGCGCCAGGGCTGCGAATGGCCGACCGAGGGTGACAACTCCATCTCGCCCAGAAGCTGCTCGATCATCCCCTCGGGAAGCGCATCGCGCCGGAAGCGTCGGACATCGCGCCGCCAGGTCAGCAATTCCCGGAACTGCGCTGCAAAGGCGGCGTCGAAGACGGGTGGAGAAGAGCGCGTCACAATCTCAGCCTCACGCTGAGCCCTCATCCTGAGGAGCCGCGAAGCGGCGTCTCGAAGGATGGTTCAGGAGGCTCCCGAACCATCTGGAACATCCTTCGAGACGCCATTTCCAGCGAAATGGCTCCTCAGGATGAGGGCTGAGGCTGCGGGCACTGTCGTCTTGCGTCACGCCGCCACCGCGATTGCGTGAAAGAACGACCCCGTCACATGGCCGCGCCGGCTTCCGGCGGGGGCGGGGGGCGAGCCATGCGGGTCGGTGACCACCGCGAAGGGCGGGTCGTCGCCGGTCGCGACGATCGTGGCGTAGTGGAATTCATGGCCGGTCAGCGCCTGCCCGGCCTGTCCGAGCGGCCCGTCGGCCTGCAGCACTGCGCGGCGATAGCCCAGATTCATCTTGCGCCTGGCAAAGCTGGTCTCGACGCCGAGTAGCCCGGCCATGGCGTGGCTGACGCCATCCGCATCGGTGAGGCTCTGGCCCAGCACCATGTAGCCGCCGCACTCCCCATGCACGGGCCGACTTTCCGCGAACTGCCGGAGGCCTTTCAGGAAATGCGCCGCTCCGGCAATCGTGCTGGCATGCAACTCGGGATAGCCGCCCGGCAACCAGCAGACATCGCAATCCTCGGGAGGAGCCTCATTGGCCAGCGGCGAGAAGGGCAGGAGCGTGGCTCCGGCCGCGCGCCAGCCGGCCTCGACATGCGGGTAGACGAAGCTGAAGGCGGCATCGCGCGCAATCGCGATGCGCGGTCCGGGTGCAGGCAGGGCGGGGATCGCATCGCCCGGGGGCGTGAGCATCGTCGGCCCGGCCGCTGCCACGACCGCGTCGAGATCGACCGCCGCCGCGATCGCCTCGGCCAGCGCATCGAGCCTTGCATGCAGGTCGTCGGTCTCGCCGGCCTGAACCAGCCCGAGATGGCGTTCGGGCAGGATCAGGCTGGCCTCGCGCGGCAGCGAACCCAGCACGGGCAGGCCGATCTTGGCCATGCCCTGCGCCACCAGCCGGCGATGGCGCTCGCTGGCGACCTTGTTGAGGATGACGCCGGCGATCCTGATGCGTGGATCGTAATGCATGCAGCCAAGCGCAATGGCGGCGGCCGATTGCGCCTGTCCGGAGACATCGATCACCAGCACGACGGGCCAGCCGAGCAGTGCCGCGATATCGGCGCTGGCCCCGGTATGGCCCTCGGGACCGGGCACGGCGTCGAACAGCCCCATCGAACCCTCGGCGATGACGAGGTCGGCGGCGTCAGCGGCCCCATAGGCGATGGCGCCGAGCAGGGCGTCGGGCATGGCGAAGGAATCGAGATTGGCGCTGGGCGCCCCCGTCGCGGCCGCGTGGAAAGCCGGGTCGATATAGTCGGGCCCGCATTTCAGCCCGCGCACGGTCAGCCCGCGCCGCACCAGCGCGCGCTGGAGGCCGAGCGTGATCGTGGTCTTGCCCGAGCCGGAACGCGGCGCGGCGATGAGAAGTCCCGGTGCGATCATGTGCCACCACCCGGCCGGAAGCGCCGGTCGTAGCCGGCCGAATACAGCGCGCTGTCGCCGAAATCCTCGGCTCGCAGCGCCGGCCCGACCAGGATCAGCGCGGTGCGCTCGAGCGCGGCCTCGCGAACCTGTTCCGCGATGGAGGCCAGCGTTCCCCGCAAGATGCGCTCATCGGGCCAGGAGGCGCGAAACACGATCGCGACCGGGCAATCGGCGCCATAGAACGGCGTCAATTCCGTCACGACCTGATCGATGACATGGATCGAGAGATGGACCGCCAGCGTCGTCCCTGAAGCCGCGAAGGTCGCGAGTGTCTCCCTGGGCGGCATCGCCGAGGCCCGGCCGGAGGTCCGGGTCAGCACCAGCGATTGCGCCACGCCCGGCAGGGTCAATTCGCGTTTCAGGCTCGCGGCGGCGGCAGCAAAAGCCGGCACGCCCGGCGTCACGCTGTAGGGGATGCCGAGCGCATCGAGCCGGCGCATCTGTTCGCCGCAGGCACTCCAGATCGAGAGATCGCCGGAATGCAAGCGCGCGACCTCCCGGCCAGCGCCGTGAGCCGCCTGCATTTCCGCGATGATCGCGTCGAGATCGAGCGGGGCGGTGTCGATGATGCGGGCACTCGGCGGGCACCAGTCCAGCATCGCCCTGGGGATCAGGGAACCCGCATAGAGGCAGACGGGGCAGGCGGCGATCAGGTCGCGCCCCCGCAAGGTGAGCAGATCGGGCGCGCCCGGTCCCGCGCCGATAAAATGGATGGTCATGAGCCAGCCCTTGCCAGAGCACAGGTGACGCGGGCGGTCGCGATGCGCGGCTGGATCAAGGTTCCGCCCGGTCCGGCGGCAGCCAGCGCTGCGGCTTCCGCCACCGAACCGACGCCATAGAGCGAGGCGATCCGGGTCGAACGCGTCGCGCAGGCCGCCTCGAAACCTTTCAGCGCCTCGTCGGCGATCGCGACGATCTGGGCATTGCGAACCAGTGCCAGTGCCAGCAGTCCGGGCTCTGTGCTGCGCGCAGCAAGCGTGGAGAAGCGCGACACCGGCTCGTCGCCGAGCCCCGCCGTCGCCAGTGCCTGGTCAAGGCAGGCGCCGATCTCGGCTTCGCTCGTGCCAGGCCGCAGGCCGATGCCGGCGATGAGGCGGTCACTCATCGCGAAGCGCCGTCACGGATGATATGCGCTGCGTCATCCTGGGCGGAGCGAAGCGGAGACCCGGGATCCATCGTAGGGTTCCGGAGGCCTCCGATGGATCCCGGATCTGCGCCGCTGCGCGGCTTGTCCGGGATGACGCAGTGGATGTGGCGACCGACGAAGCCCATCAAGGCTTGCTCACGCGCCATTGCGTCACCGGCATGGCCGAGCGCCAGCCATGCATCGTGCCGACCGGGTCGAGATGGGCGATGCCGATGCGGCGCAAAGACCCGCCATGCGCCTTGAACAGCGTGGCCAGCCGCGCCTCGCCTTCGAGCGTCACGACATTGGCGACGAGACGGCCGCCCGGCTTCAGCGCCGCAAAGGCCTGTTCGAACACGCCGTCATCGCCGATGCCGCCGCCGATGAAGATGGCATCCGGCGCGCGCCGGCCGGCGAAGGCGCCGGGCGCCTCGCCCACAATCTCGACCGGCAGCGCGCCGAGATCGATCCGGTTGCGGGTGATGCGCTCGGCGCGTTCGGGGTTCGCCTCGAAGGCGATGGCGCGGTTGCGCGGATGGCGCAGGCACCATTCGAGCGAGATCGAGCCCGAGCCGGCGCCCACATCCCAAAGCAATTCGCCGGCGCGCGGCGCCAGCGCGGCCAGTGTGATCGCGCGGATGTCGGATTTGGTGATCTGGCCGTCATGGGCAAACCAGCTTTCGTCGAGCCCCGACGCCAGCGGCAGGATGCGCGCGCCGGGCGTGGCGACGACCGTGACCGCGCTCATGTTGAGCGGGACGATGTCCTCGAGCGCAAACTCATCGGCGCGGGCCGAGCGGATCCGTTCATGCGGGCCGCCAAGCGATTCCAGCACGACGATCCGGCTGGCGCCCAGCCCGCGCTCGGTCAGCAGGGCAGCGACGGCGGCCGGTGTCGAGGCATCCCACGACAGCGCGAGAATGCGCGCATTCGGCTGCAGATGCGGGATGATCCGCTGCAGCGCGCGGCCATGCAGCGAGACCAGCGCGCATTCCTCCTGCGCCCAGCGCAGCCGGTTGCAGGCCATGGCGAAGGACGAGAGCTGCGGGATGATCCGCATCTCGTCTGCGGGAATTGCGCGGGTCAGCCCCGCGCCAATGCCGTAATGGAACGGGTCGCTGGTGGCGAGCACGCAGACCTTGCGGCCACGCTCGGCCAGGATCGCGGGCAGGGCGTTGCGGAAGGGCTGCGGCCAGGCGCGCGCCTCGCCGGGTACCGCGCCGATCAGGGCAAGGTGCCTCTCGCCGCCGAACACGATCTCGGCGCCGTCGAGCGCTGCCAGCGCGTCGGGCGAGAGGCCCGCGCGGCCATCTTCGCCGAGCCCGACCAGCGCGAGCCAGGGTGCGGAAGATGCAACCTCGTCCCGGCTCGACAGTCCATTCGATTCAAGCATAACTAGTGACATGACCGTTCTCATCCTCGGCGGAACGAGCGAAGCAGCAGCACTTGATCAGCACCTCGCTGAACAGGCTCCCGACATTCGCGCGATTATCTCGCTGGCGGGGCACACCGTCGACCCCAGGCCGTCGAATCTGCCTGTCCGCGTCGGTGGCTTCGGTGGCATCGACGGCTTGCGGCAATATCTCGTCGACGAACGCATCGTCGCCGTGATCGACGCGACCCATCCCTTCGCGGCGATCATGCCGTTCCATGCCCAGGCCGCCTGCAAGGCCGAAAACGTGCCGCTGCTCGCGATCCGCCGCGAATCCTGGCGGCCGCACACGGGCGATCGATGGCGCTGCGTGCCCGACATCCAGGCGGCGGTCGAGCTGCTGGGCAAGGAGCCGGCCCGACGTGTTTTTCTCACAGTGGGCCGGCTGGAATTGCCGGCTTTCGCCGATGCGCCGTGCCATCGCTATCTCGTGCGCGCGATCGAGCCGATCGGCGACCGGCTGCCGCTGGCGGGCGTCACCGTCATCCAGCAGCGCGGGCCGTTCGAGGCCGATGCCGAGGAAGAGCTGATGCGCCAAGAAGGCGTCGAGGTCCTGGTCAGCAAGAATTCCGGCGGGCCGGCGACGGTCGGCAAGCTGATTGCAGCCCGCCGGCTCGGACTGCCGGTCATCATGGTCGAGCGGCCGCGCAAGCCCGATGTCGAGACCGTCGATCATATCGATCAGGTCCTGCCCTGGCTGGTGACGCAGGGGCTCTTCGTCACCGAGCGCGGCGTGTAGACGTAAGGGCGCTGGCCCTCGCGCGCGATCAGCCGCGTCGTCGATGCGCCGATCATCACCAGCGTCGCCATGTCGGCCGTGCCGGCTGCCTCGACCGCCTCGGTCAGGGGCAGAATCCGCAATGCCTCGTCGGGCCGCCCGACCGCACGGGCGAAGATCACCGGGGTCTCGGGGCTGCGCTGCGTCGCCGCCAGCGCCAGCGCCTCGCCCAATTGCCAGGGCCGCGCCTTCGAGATCGGGTTGTACAGGCAGATCACGAAATCGGCAGCGAGTGCGGCCTTGAGCCGGGTGGTGATGACCTCCCAGGGCTTGAGATTGTCCGATAGCGAGATCGCGCAGAAATCCCCTCCGAGAGGAGCGCCCGTGCGCGCCGCCGCCGCCAGCATCGCGGTAATGCCGGGTTCCACAGTGATCGCGATGTCGCGCCAGGCCGGATTGCCCGCCTCCAGCGCCTCGAATACGGCTGCCGCCATGGCAAAGACGCCGGGATCGCCTCCCGAAACCACAGCGACGGTCCGGCCCGCGCTGGCGAGCCGCAGTGCGTGGCCCGCGCGCTCGATCTCGACGCGATTGTCGGAGCCGTGCCTGGTCTGGCCCTCCCGCGCGGGGATGCGCGCGAGATAGGGGTCGTAGCCGACAAGATCAGTCGCGGCCTCGATCGCGGCCTGGGCAGCCGGCGTCAGCCAATGCGCCTCGCCCGGCCCAAGGCCGACGACGGTGAGCGAGCCCTTGGACTGTCGGTCCGAATTCTCGGCTATCTCGGACACCGCGCCGTCATCCCGGGCGGAGCGAAGCGCAGACCCGGGATCCATGCCGGAGCGATGACCGGACAGGTTCTGGAATGGATCCCGGATCGGCGCGGCGGAGCCTGTCCTTGGGCCTGCCGAAGGCAGGACCCGAGGGCCGCTCGTCCGGGATGACGCTGGAGGTTCGGGGGCCACGTGGTCAAGGATGCGCTCAGTCACAGCCGCCGCCCTTCGCCGGGCACCAGCACCATCGAGAAATAGGGTGCCTCGTCGTCGGCCTTTTCCGACAATCGCGCGATCACCTGTCCCGCCATCGTGGCGCGTTCGGCATAGATCGCCCGGTCGATCAGGCCAGATGCCTGCAATGCGCGGCGGACCTTGGGCAGGTTGCGGCCGAGCTTCATGATCACGGCGGCGTCGGTGTCGCGCAGGCGGCGCGTCAGTTCGGCCTCGGACAAAGTGCCCGGCAGCACGGTCATGACGTCGTCGCCCCAGGTGATCGGCGCCTCGGCGCGCGTCCAGGCGCCGGCCATGCCGGTGACGCCCGGCACTATCTCGGTTGGGAAGCGATGCGCCAGACGCCGCCACAGATGCATGAAGGAGCCGTAGAAGAACGGATCACCATCGCAGAGCACGGCGAGCGTGCGGCCGGCCTCCATCTCGGTGGCAAGCCGGGCGGCGGCCTCGTCATAGAAGGCGGCGATCGGCCCGGTATAGCCCTCGTCCTCGACCGGTACCTCGATCGTCACCGGAAAGGCGAGTTCGATCTCACGCGCAGAATCGGGCGCGATCACGGCATCGGCGGTGACGCGCGCATTGCCGCGCCGTCCGCGTTTGCAGAAATGCACCAGCCGGTCCGCCCTGAGGATGATGTCGCGGGCGCGCACGGTCATGTAGTCGGGTTCGCCGGGGCCGAGGCCGACGCCGAACAGCAGGGTTTTGCCCGCGGGCATTGCAGCCGGTTCTGGTGTCACCGGCTCATTCCTTCTCTTGCGCCAGCGCATTGACGGCAGCCGCCGCCATCGCCGATCCGCCGCGCCGGCCATGGACGACGAGGAACGGCACGCGCTTGTCCTGCGCCAGAGCCAGCTTCGATTCCGCCGCGCCGACGAAGCCGACGGGAATGCCGATCACTGCGGCTGGCTTGGGCGCACCGGCATCGAGCATTTCGAGCAGCCTGAACAGGGCGGTCGGCGCATTGCCGATGACGACGAGCGCGCCCGAGAGCCGCGGGCGCCACAATTCCATCGCGGCGGCGGAGCGGGTCGTGCCCATCTCGGCTGCGAGGCTCGCCACCGTCGGATCGTCCAATGTGCAGACCACGTCGTTCCCGGCCGGCAGGCGTGGACGCGTCACGCCATTGGCGACCATCTTGGCGTCGCACAGGATCGGCGCGCCAGCACGCAAGGCAGTTTCCGCCGCGGCGCAGAAATCGGTGGACATCTCCACATCATCAGGCAGGTCGGTCATGCCGCAGGCATGGATCATGCGCACGACGACGCGTGCGGCCGCGCCCGAAAAGCGCGAGAGATCGGACTCGGCCCGGATGATGGCGAAGGAGCGCTCGTAAATCGCGGCGCCATCGCGGATATAGTCGTATGTCCCGCTCAAACTCTAAGGTCCCGTAACCCTGCCCGCGGCCACAAGGCGGGCGTGAATGTCCTGGCCGGGCTGCAGACGCGTCATGATCTCGCAAAGGTCAAGCTCTGCGAACGCTGCATCGCGCGTCGTACCGTCGATGACCACGTCATAATGCCCGTCTCGGCCGACCAGCGTGAGCGCCGAGGGGCCGGGATGCGCGCAGGATTTGACGCAGCCGGACACATGCATCGTCAGCCCGCCGGCGAGCAGCTTGGTCGCGGCCTGCGCCAGCAGCGCCGCATCCGCCATCGTCGGGGTCTGCGCCCGCAGGCAGGCGGGCTTTCCCGCGCAGGCCTGGACGGAAAGACGCGGATCGTCGTCATCGGTTATCAGGCCGAGCTCGTCGCCCAGACCCAGCAATGCGTCAGCATCCGACCGCCTCAGCCCGCGAAAGGCGATGCCGCGCCAGGGCGACAGCCGGATGTCGCCATCGCCAAAGCTCTCGGCCATGGCGCAGAGAAGGTCGAGCGTTGCCGCATCGCTGCGGCCGAAGGGCAGGCCGATGATGGCGGCGAAGCGGCCGCCGTGCCCCGTAAAGAGCCCGGCCCGCTTTGCGGCGGGACGTGGCGCAGGGGCATGCGTCCGAGGAAGGCCGCTTGCCGCGACGAGAGCAGCCAGTGCGTCCTCCGGCAGGTCGCGCAGGCGCCGGATGGTCTGCAGCGCGTGGCGATGGTGCGCGGCGAAGGCGGCCAGCAGGCGCGCGGTCACATCGGCTGCGGCATCCGCTTCGATCGGGCCGAGCCAGATGGCGCCGGGCAGGCCGATCGCCACCTTGCCGGCGATCCCCTGGACGCGGATATCGGCGGGAAAGCCGTCGAGTGAAAGCGCGCCACCATCGTCGACGACGACGCAGGTCTTGGCGGGAAGATCGGCAATGCCGCGCACTACCGCCTCGATCACCTCGGCGAGTGCTGCAGCATCGACTGGCTCGATTCGCTCCCCCGAGCCCTCATCCTGAGGAGCCATTTCCTTGGAAATGGCGTCTCGAAGGATGCTCCCGGAGGCTCCGGAACCATCTGGACCATCCTTCGAGACGCGCCTGCGGCGCTCCTCAGGATGAGGGCTGAGGGGTCGACCGGCACCATCCCCGGCCAGAGGCGAGACCAGCGTCAGTCGTTGCGGACCCTGGCCGTCATGTTCGTCGACGAGCTGCTCGGCCAGCAGGCTCGCGACCAGCGCCGGATGCGCCTGCGGTTTTACGCCCCTGATCTGGAGATTGCCGCGCGCCGAGATTTCGACCAGCCCGTTGCCATGCTGCCGCGCCAGCGCCGCGATGCGCCGCATCTGCGTGGGATCAAGCCTCGCGCCGGGAGGATGCAGACGCACCAGCCAGCCATCGCCGGTCTCCATCGGGCGCAGCGTGCTCGGACACCAGCCGCGCCGGAGTTCGTCCTGTGCAGGAGCGCTCATTCCGCCGCCTCGCGTGCCAGAAAAGCTCCCACGGAGTTGCGCCGGCTGGTCCAGAGTCCGCGCCGCGCCGCTTCCGCAAGCCTTGCCCGGATCGAGGCAGCGGCCGGGGCATTGGCCGCTTCCAGCGCGCTCCAGACCTGCGCATTGGCGCAATAGGCCTGGAAGACCGCGTCGAACAGCCCGTCGGAGACGGTATCGGTGCTCGCCGCGAAGACGAACAGCGTGTCGATGGCCTCCGCCAGTTCCGCTGCGCCGCGCCAGCCATGGGCGAGGTGTGACGAAATCCAGCGCGGATGCGTCAGCCGGCCATGGACGATGCGGGCAATGTCTTCGGCAACGGTGCGCGCCCTGGGCGCTTCCGGATTCGAGCTGTCGAGGCTGTAAAGTGCGGGGTCGGCCCCCAGTGCCTTTGCAGCCGCCGCAAGACCGCCGATCACATCGGCGGCGCTGGTG
Source organism: Allobosea lathyri (assembly GCF_900108245.1). Lineage (GTDB taxonomy): Bacteria > Pseudomonadota > Alphaproteobacteria > Rhizobiales > Beijerinckiaceae > Allobosea > Allobosea lathyri. The sequence goes on along the minus strand of NZ_FNUY01000016.1, from coordinate 75,530 downwards.
GCTTCGAGAATATCGCGCCCGGGGGTGTCGCTGACATGGACGAAGGCGTCGGCCGCCCTGATGCGCTCGCCAAAGCCGTCATCGGCGGTCGCCGCGCCCTCCGTGCCGCCATAGGCATGGCTGGAGGCGGCGAGATAGGCCGCGCCGAGGTCGGCTCGCGCGGCCCATTCGCCATCGAGCGCGCGGTCGGCCATCCCCGCGCCATAGCGGCCGGGCGCCGCGCCGAAGATGCGGGCGCCGGCCTCGCCACGGGCACGCGCGGCGGCCGGCTCGTTCCAGTCAACGGGCTCGTCGAGCGCGGCGACGGCGCGTGCGGCGGCGTCCAGCAGCGCGATCTGGGCCGGAAACGTATCGCGGAACGCGCCGGATATCCGAACCGTGACGTCGACGCGCGGAAAAGCGAGTTTCGGCAGCGGCGTCACCGAAAACCCGGTCACCCGCGTCGAGGCGTTGTCCCAAAGCGGCGCCACGCCCATCAGCGCGAGTGCATGTGCGATGTCCTCGCCGCCCGAGCGCAGCGTCGGCGAGGCCCAGAGATCCATCACGATGCGGCGCGGATGATCGCCATGGTCCTGAAGGTGGCGGCCGATCACCGCAGCAGCGGCCAGCGCTCCCAACCTCGCAGCGGCGCGCGTCGGGATCGAGCGGGGATCGAGCGTCGAGAGGTTGCGCCCGGTCGGCAGCACATCGGGCCGCCCGCGATGCGGCGAGCCGGCGGGGCCGGGCGGCACGAAGCGGCCGTCCAGTGCCCTGAGCAGGTTCGTTCGTTCGGCCTGCGACGAGACGGGATCATGCGCGGCCTGTCCGAAGACATGCAGGCCATCGCGGAAGGGCAGTTCGGTGATGTCGCAGAGATGCGCGTCGAGCCGCGTCAGCGCCTCGCTCATGTCGAGCTCATCGGTGACGCCGCAGGATTGCGCCAGCCCGCTCGCCTGCGCGCGCGCCAGAATCTCGCCGGCCACGATATCGGCGCGGCGCGGATCCAGCATCTGCGCCTGCGAGAACTCCTCGACGAGATCGCGCAGCAAAGCGGTCTCGCCGGCGGCCTCGGCCTGCGCGAGTTCGGGCGGCAGGTGGCCGAGCGTCAGGGCCGAGAGCCGGCGCTTGGCCGGCGCGGCCTCGCCGGGGTCGTCGACGACATAGGGATAGATCACCGGCAGGCCGCCTGTGACGAGGCGCGGCCAGCAGGCGGGCGAGAGCGCCACGGCCTTGCCGGGCAGCCATTCCGTCGTGCCATGCGTGCCCAGATGGATCAGCGCGTCGATGCCGGCGACCGCGCGCAAGGCGAGGTAGAAGGCGAGATAGAAATGACCGGGCGGGGCGTCGGGATCATGATAGCGCGCCTTGCGGTCGGGCGTCGCATCGCGCGGCGGCTGCAGGGCGATGATGAGATGGCCGCTGCGGACAGCGCGGAAGCGGAAGGTCGCGTCCTCGCAGGCGGGATCGGTCTGCGGCGCGCCATGAACAGCGAGAAGCGCCTCGCGGGCGGTCGAGGGGATCGTGGCGAGCCAGTCGCGATAGGTCGTGAGCGGAAGGGTGAAGTCGGCGGGGCCTGTGGTGAGGTTCGCCATGAGCACTGCGCCGTCATTGCGAGCGTAGCGAAGCAATCCAGCCTCGGCGCCCGCGGGCTCCTGGATTGCTTCGCTACGCTCGCAATGACGGGTTGGGACTTCATAACCCGCTTCCGCCAGCAGCGTCGCGATCGCCCCGACGCTGGCCGGCGTGTCCAGGCCAACAGCGAAACCCGCGCGTCCGCCGCGCGCCGGGTAGTCCGACATCACCAGCGCCAACCGGCGCTGTGCGGCGGGCTTGGTCGCCAGCGCGATCCAGCCGGCGGCGAGATCGGCCAGTGCAGCGATGCCGTCCGCATCCGGCACCAGCCGGCGGATCGTCAAGCCATTGCCTGTGTCTTGCTCATCGGCCTTGAAGGCGACGGGGATGGCGCCGAGCCGCCCGTCGAATTCCGGCAGCGCGATCTGCATGGCAAGATCGATGGCCGACAGGCCGCGCGGCGAGGCGGCCCAGGCTTCGCGCGCGCTGCCGACCGGCACGGCCTGGAGGACCGGACAATCGGCGCCGTCGAGCACGAAATCACCGCCCTCGCGGGCCGAAAAGGCGGTTGTGGTGACGATCAGCGCCGGCTTGCGCGTGGCGATCAGCGCTGCGAGTTCGGCGGTGACGGCGGGGTCCTTCAGGCTCGTCAGGGCCAGGACCAGCGGGGCGTGGCCGCGCGAAGCGAGCGCGGCAGCGATGGCCTCGCCCATGGCGGTATCGCCCGCGCTGACGCCGGAGCGATAGACGAGGATCGGGACAAGCGGTTGGTCGGAGGGCAGGGCAGCCAGCGCCTCGCGCCAGGTTAGCGGCGTGCCGCCTTCGCCCAGTGCGAAGAGGGAGGGCAGGGGCAGGGGAGGTAGCGCGTTCAAAGTCGCTTCGGAAAGGTCACGGCGCCCCCTCATCCGACCCTTCGGGCCACCTTCTCCCGCGAGGGGAGAAGGGAGAGGCGACAAACGGTCTTCCCTTCTCCCCTCGCGGGAGAAGGTGGCCCGAAGGGTCGGATGAGGGGGCGCGCGACCTTCGAGATAATTGGAAATACGCCCGAGCAACCGCCGCATGTTCTCCGCGCCGCCACCGGCATGGAAATAGCCGAGCAGCTCCCCGGCAAATTCGGGATCGACCGTGCCGTAATCCGCCAGCCGCGCATCGGGCCGGTCGTCGCCCGGCAGGACCGCCAGCGCGATGCCCTCGCGCCGGCTGGCGGCGGCGATCTGCTCGATGCCGTAGCGCCAGTAATCCAGCCCGCCGAGACAGCGCAGCAGCACGAAGCGGCTTCGCACCAGCGTCTTCTCGATCAGGAAATCGACCGAAAGCGGATGTTTCAGCCGCCGCAACGGCGCGAGGCGCAGGGACAGTATCCGACCGTCATGCTCGCCCTTGTGGCGAGTATCCACGTCTTGAGCGCAGGTCTCGACCCGCGAAGACGTGGATGGTCGGGACAAGCCCGACCATGACGGGGGAGGCACGATCTCAGTTCGAATCTCTGGTCGAACCGCCGCAGCCAGCGCCGACAGGTCGCTGTCGGCGAAGGACAGGGCCAGCACATCCCCCGGCGGCAGGCCGAGATCGACGGCGTCATCGCCGTCGTCGAGCCTGATCTCGCTGGTCGGGAGAAGATGCATCCTGTTGCCTTATCCGGCGAGCGCGGTCTCCACCGCCTTTGCGTCGAAGCCCTTGAGGCCGATGACGGTCAGCCGGCCGTCGCGTGGCTCGTCCGCACCCCAGGCCCGGTCGAAATGATGGCTGACGCGCCGGCCGACGCCTTGCACGACGAGCCGCATCGGCTTGCCCGGCACCGAGGCGAAACCCTTCAGCCGCAGCACGCCATTGGCTTCGGCGGCCTTGGCGACTCGCACCGACAGTTCCTCCGGCGAGAGGCCGGCGGGCAGCGCCAGCGCGACGCTGTCGAAATCGTCATGGTCGTGATCCTCGCCCTCGCCGTGATGCGAGGGGCGGGCAGCAAGATCGCTCTCGGCGGCGGCGGACAGGCCGATGATCAGGGCCGGCTCGACCTTGCCATGTGCGGTCTCGACGATCTTGATCGCCTTGGGCAGATGTTCGGCGATCTCGGCCTTGACGCGGGCCTTGCCGGCCTCGTCGATCAGGTCGCTCTTGTTGAGCAGGATCAGGTCGGCGCAGAGGATCTGGTCCTCGAACACCTCTTCCAGCGGATTGTCGTGCTCGACGGAAGCATCCTGCGCGCGCTGCGCGGCCAGCGCCTCGGGATCATCCGCGAACTGGCCCTGGGCAACGGCGGGGCCGTCGACCACGGCGATGACGCCGTCGACTGTGACCCTGCTGCGGATCGCGGGCCAGTTGAAGGCCTGGACCAGCGGCTTGGGCAAGGCGAGCCCGGAGGTCTCGATCAGGATGTGGTCGGGCGGATTGGCGCGGTCCAGCAGCTTTTCGAGCGCCGGCACGAAATCATCGGCCACCGTGCAGCAGATGCAGCCATTTGGCAGTTCGACGACATCCTCCTCGGTGCAGCCGGAGATGCCGCAGCCCTTGAGGAACTCGCCGTCGAAGCCGAGATCGCCGAACTCGTTGACGAGCACGGCAAGGCGCTTTCCTTGCGCGTTTTCGAGCAGATGGCGCACCAAAGTGGTTTTTCCCGCGCCGAGGAAACCGGTGATGATCGTGCAGGGGATTTTGCCGAGAGCCGGCGCTTGCGGGGCGTTCATGATGTCATCCTTGAGCTGCGCGCCGGCAGAGGCGGCACGCGTGCGACCACACCCTTGCGGAAGCAGGCGGGTCTTTCTTTCCAGGGAACGATGCCGTTGGCGCTGGCGGCGTAGGCCTCCGCCGCGCTGACGATATCGTCGAGATGATCGTGTGTATCGAGGTCGCCGATCAGATAGGTCCATTTGCCGTCGGCCGCGAAGGCGACGGTGCAGGGCCGTTTGCAGACGGCGAGGCATTCCACGGCAAGCACGGGAATCGTGCTGCCTTTCTCGTCCAGGCGCTGCGTCAGCGCCTGCGCCAGCGCGATGCCGGGCTGGTCGAAACCATCCGGCAAATCCTCGCGCTGGCGTCTGCACACCGTGCAGACGTGAATGGTGAGGTCGCCCTCAGGCATTGGGTTCGTCATGGGGTTAGCGGGTCCTGACGCGCGATCCCGCCGGGATCGCCGGCGCTAGCGTTGTGTAGACGCGCGATCCCCGCGGGATCGCGTTGGGCGTCACTGCGCGGCAACGGCGCGGCGGCTGAGCCAGGGCCAGATCACCCCGACGGCAAAGCCGGTGGCGAGCCAGAGCGCGGCCTGGATGGCGAGCGAAAGCGCGGCGAAATGGGCTGCGATCTCGGCTGGAACCTTGCTTTCTGGAGCGGCGGGATGCGGCGCGCCGACGATATGAGGCGCCAGGATCGCCAGCACCGCGAGGGCCTTGAGCCATGGCGCGTCGAAGCGCAGGAAGACGAACAATCCTCCGGCCGTGACGAGCGCCGTCACGATCCACCAGAGCTGGCGCTGCGCCAATTCCGCGGAAGCGCTTCCCGGCAGTTCGGGCGCGAGGCCGGTTGCCGGCACGAGCCCGAAGGCGACGAAGCCGCAGGCCGCCCAGATCAGCGCGCGCCGCTCATCGATGACGTCGTTGGCGGCGATCATGCCGGCCAGCAGCAAGGCGGCGAAGCCGATCGCGGTGGCGATCGTCACCGCGCTGGTGAAGAGCGTGCGTTGGATGCCGTCCTGCGGCTTCCATTCGGCGTGCTCGCCATGACCGGCCTCGGCGGCGCCGTGAGCAAGAATGACCCTGGCTTCGCCGGTGAAGGCGGCGTGAGTGGGCCCGGCTGCGCGCAGCGCCGCCTCATAGGTTTCCGCCTTCAGGATGAGCGGGGTGGTGGTGACATGCTGGAGGGCTGCGACCAGGAGCCCAGCCAGAAGCCCGGCCAGAAGACTGACCGCGAGAACACGATTGACCATGATGCCGTTCCCTCAGTGGCAGGGGAAGGCGAGGCCGTGACGGGTGTCGTGCGCCGCGTTGTGGACGCTGGCCGACGCCGCGAAACCGACCGTGTAGATCAGCACGAAGCCGAGCACGAGCGCTGCTGCGACGGCCTTTGCGCGTTCCGAGACGCTTGATTGTGTGGAAACTGCAACCGTATTCATCGTCATCTCCTTGGCCGCCCCGCCGGCAGCCGGTTGGAATCATGCGGATTGACGGCAGGTCTCCTGGCTCGCGGGTCTAAGACCTTCCACCGCCTTCCCGGAGCGGATGCTCCAGTGGCCGATGGCGAAAGGCTCGCCGCTTACAGTTGCGGGGGCAGCCACGGCATTTCACCGCGTTCCCTTTTCACCTCGTCTCCGAGGCACCGTCAGCGACGATCAATAGCCATGTGGACCGTGCTGTGCAATGGACGTGTCCCAGCGATCAACCCAAGCCCTCATCCTGAGGAGCGATCGTAGATCGCGTCTCGAAGGATGCTCCAGTGGGCTCGGGCGACATCTGGAGCATCCTTCGAGACGCCGCTTACGCGGCTCCTCAGGATGAGGGCTCGCATGATACGGGCCGGCATGATGGACGACATTCCCCACCTCACTCTCGTCCTCGGCGGCGCCCGCTCCGGCAAGAGCCGCCATGCCGAGGCGCTGATCGAGGCTTTGCCGGCGCCCTGGGCCTATGTCGCGACCGCGCAGGCCTATGACGACGAGATGCGGGCTCGTATCGCCGAGCATCGCGCCCGCCGCTCGCAGGACTGGCTCACGATCGACGCGCCGCTGACCCTCCCCGAGGCGATCCGGGCGATCCCGGCCGGCCGGCCCGTGCTGGTCGATTGCCTCACGCTCTGGTTGACCAATCTCATGCTCGCCGAGCACGATATTCCCGCCGCAAGCCGCGACCTGATCGAGGCCTGCGAGCGTTCGACTGCGCCTGTCGTGCTGGTCTCCAACGAGGTCGGGCTCGGCATCGTGCCCGACAATGCGCTCGCCCGCCGCTTCCGCGACGAGGCCGGCCGGCTGCATCAGAATCTCGCGGCGCGCGCCGGCAGCGTGATCTTCATGGTCGCCGGCCTGCCGATGCGAGTGAAGTGAAAACGTCTGAATCGAGGAATGCGATGACTGTCGATGCCGAGGAAGCCGCCCGTCACAAGGCGAAGATGGAGAAGCGCAAGGCGGTGCAGGACGCCGAGGTCGCGGCCAAGACCGTCGAAAAGGGCCTGCTGATCGTCAATACTGGGCCCGGCAAGGGCAAGTCGACCGCCGCCTTCGGGCTGATGCTGCGCGCGCTCGGCCATGGCTGGCGCGTCGGCGTGGTGCAGTTCATCAAGGGCGCCTGGGAAACCGGCGAGCGCAAGGCACTCAGCGCCTTCGGAGACCAGATCAGCTGGCACAGCATGGGCGAGGGCTTCACCTGGGAAACCCAGGACAAGGCGCGCGATATCGCTGCTGCCGAACGGGCCTTCGCCAAAGTGAAAGAGCTGATGGCGGACCCGACGATCCGGCTGATCGTGCTCGACGAGCTCAACATCGCCCTGCGCTACGACTATCTGCCATTGGCCGAAGTGGTGGCGACGCTGGCCGCGCGCCGGCCCGACCTGCACATCGTCGTCACCGGCCGCAACGCCAAGCCGGAGCTGATCGCGGCTGCCGATCTCGTCACCGAAATGACGCTGGTGAAGCACCATTTCACAGCGGGCGTGAAGGCGCAGGAGGGGATCGAGTTTTGAAACGCGCAATCCTGGCGCCTCGCCCCCTGGCTGACTCAACCGGCGCAGGTCATCCCGGGCGACCGCAGGGAGACCCGGGATCCATTCCTGAGCATAACCGTCCTGCGTTCGGGAATGGATCCCGGGTCTGCGCTGCGCTCCGCCCGGGATGACCGCATGTTTGACGCGCAGTCTATCCAGCACCATTGGTCAATCTGCTGCGCGCCTGGCTCAGGTAGAGAGCCATGCTGCCGCGCCGCCCACCGCCAGTCCCCACAGCAGCAGGCATGCCGTCCGGTAGAGCCGCAGCGCCCGCCTGATATCGGCAGCCGTCGCCTCCGCCCGCCCATCGCCCATCCAACTGTCGTTGACGGTGACGGCGCCATAGGTGCGCGGGCCGGCCAGCCTCAAGCCGAGCGCTCCGGCCATCGCGGCTTCCGGCCAGCCGGCATTGGGTGAGCGGTGGCGGCGCGCGTCGTGGCCGACCGCGCGCCAGGCACTGGTGGCGCTGGCTTGCCCGTCGAGCGCGGCGGCCGCAATCAGCAGCAGGGCGGTCAGCCGCGATGCCGGCAGGTTGACGATATCGTCGAGCCGCGCCGAGGCCCAGCCGAAGGCGAGATGGCGCGGCGTCTTGTGGCCGATCATCGAATCGGCGGTGTTGATCGCCTTGTAGAGCGCGATGCCGGGCAGGCCGCCCACACCGAGCCAGAAGGCCGGAGCGACGATCCCGTCGGAGAAATTCTCCGAGAGGCTCTCGATGGCGGCGCGCGCCACGCCGGCTTCGTCCAGCGTATCCGGGTTGCGCCCGACGATCATCGAGACCGCCTTGCGGCCGCCCGCCAATCCGCCGTTTTCCAGCCCCTGCGCGACGCGAGCGACATGCTCATGCAGGCTGCGCTGTGCCAGCAAGGTCGAGGCGAGCAGCGCCAGCGGCAGCAATCCGAGCGGCCCCAGCCGTCCGCACAGCCATGCCAGGACGAGCGCTGTGGCCAGTGCGACCGCGAGCAGGAGGGCCAGAGCCGCAACGCCAGCGATCTTCCTCAGCGCGAAGGATGCGGCTTCGCTGTTCAATGCGTGATCGAGCTTTGCGATCAGCGCGCCCAGCCAGGTGACGGGATGGCCAATCCGCGCATACAAGCCCTGGGGATAGCCGAGGGCCGCTTCGAGCAAAAGCGCGAGCGCAAGCAGCGGCAGGGTATCCGTAAAGCTCATCTGGGGTGGGGACGATCGTGGCTGAGGGTGAAATCTGGCATGGCGGCGATCTCGGCACGGCGCGGGCGCTGTTTTCGGGGGCGCCCGAACCCTGGATCGATCTCTCCACCGGGATCAATCCCATCCCCTATCCGCTTCCGCCGCTGCCGTTAAGCCTCTGGCAGAGCCTGCCGGAGGCGAAGGCGGAGGCGGCCCTGTTGATGGCGGCACGCAGAGCTTACCTCGTGCCCGGCGGCGCCGGGATCGTCGCGGCGCCCGGCACGCAGATCCTGATCGAGCTGTTGCCGAGGCTGAAGGCCGGCGGCCCGGTGGCGGTGCTCGGACCGACCTATGCCGAACATGCCCTCGCCTGGCGCAAGGCGGGCCTAGCCGTGAGCGAGGCGCGGACGGCTGGCGATATCCGGGATGCCGCGACCGTGGTGGTGGTAAATCCCAACAATCCCGATGGTCGCGTCCTGCCGATTGCCGAACTTGCGGCCTTGGCTGCCCGTTGCGCGGCGCGCGGCGGCCTGCTGGTCGTGGACGAGGCTTTTGCCGATTTTACGCCCGGGATCAGTCTCATTCCGACGCTTCCGCCCGCAACGGTCGTGCTGCGCTCCTTCGGCAAGACCTATGGTTTGGCCGGGCTGCGGCTGGGTTTCGCCATCGGCCAGGCGGCGACCATGGAGCGCCTGCGCGCTGCGCTCGGCCCCTGGTCGGTCGCCGGACCGGCGCTGGATGTCGGCGCGACGGCGCTCGGTGACGCCGATTGGCTGGCGCAGGCCGGTGCCGCGCGCGCGGCCGACGCGGCGCGTCTCGATGCCCTGCTGGCCCGCCATGGCAGGGTCGTTGGTGGCACGACGCTGTTCAGGCTGCTCGCGACTCCGGAGGCCCCGGCACTGTTCGCTCATCTCGGCCGCAACGGCCTTTATGTTCGCCGCTTCCAGAACGAGGCGACATGGCTGCGCTTCGGCCTGCCGGGCGATGACGCGTCATGGCGGCGGCTGGAGCTGGCGCTGGCCTCCTTTGTGCCCGCTCCAGCGTAAGGCATGCATGCGGCAATCGCCGGGACAGCGCGTCGCAGCCCCGCTAACGTCGTCACCATCAGGATTCGAGGAACCGCACGCATGGCCTTTCTGCCGCAGGACGATCTGACCATCTGCTTTGCCCACGCCGCCTATCAGATGCAGGCCGAGTTCGCCGGGCGCGGACGGGCAACCAGGAGTTTCGAGGTCCGTTCGCTCGACGAATTCAAGGTCCGCGCGCCCGAAGCCGATGTGATCGTCGTCTCCGGCCTCTGGCGCAACGAATTGCTGGCGAGCCTGCCGCGCCTGCGCTTCATCCAGTCGATCAGCGCCGGCACCGACCAGTTCGACAAGGCGGCGCTGGCTGCAGCCGGTGTCCGTCTCGCCAGCGCGCAGGGGTCCAATGAACGCGCGGTCGCCGAACATGCGATGTCGCTGATCCTGGCCTTGACCCGGCAGATCCATCTCGCCCGCGACAATCAGACGGCGAAATTCTGGCGGCCGATGATCGGCGACCGGGCCAGCAGGGAAAGCGAACTCGGCGGCAAGACCCTGGTGATCGTCGGCCTCGGCCGCATCGGCCTGCGCCTCGCCGCGCTCGCCTCGGCGTTTGGCCTGCGCGTCATCGGCATGCGCCGCAGCCCGGAGCCGCAACCGAATGTCGAGGCGATCGTGCGCCCCGACCAGTTGCACGAGGTGCTCGCCGAGGCCGATATCGTCGCGCTGACCTGCCCGCTGACGCCGGAGACCGAAGGGCTGATCGATGCAGCCGCGCTCGCCGCCATGAAGCCCTCGGCCTTGCTGGTCAATGTCGCGCGTGGCCGCGTCGTCGACGAGCAGGCCCTGCTCGCAGCCTTGCAGGAGGGCCGTCTCGCCGGTGCGGGGCTCGACTGCTTCCATGACGAGCCCTTGCCGGCCGCATCGCCGTTCTGGGCGCTGCCGCAGGTCGTCATCACCCCGCACAGCGCCGGCGAGACGCAACGCTACGAGGCGAATGTCGTCGACGTCCTCCTCGACAATCTCGGCCGGCTGGCCCGCGGCGAAACGGCGTTGCGCAACCAGATCGTCTGAGAAACCCTCTGAGTATTGAGAGCCATCCCGTGGGGATGGCTCCAGTCTGAAAAGCAGGCGGTTGAATCATCGCCTTATCCAGCGCCGTCATCCCGGGCGACCGAAGGGAGACCCGGGATCCATTCCTGAGCATGGCCGATCTGCGTTCCGGAATGGATCCCGGGTCTTCGCTACGCTGCGCCCGGGATGACGACCATCTCTATCAGGCCGAAGTCTCAGGATGAGGGCCGGCACATGTCAAACAGTCCTTGAGAAGCGCAGGCGGAATTCCACGATGGGCTGGCGTCAACTCCCCCGGGTCGGTGGCCCCTCCCTGATCGTGGCGCTCGGCATCACGCAGGTCGTCGGCTACGGCACGCTGTACTATGCCTTCACGGTGCTGGCGCCGCGGATGACCGCGAGCTTCGGCTGGGCGCCCGAATGGACCTATGGCGGCTTCGCGCTGGGCCTCCTGGTCGGCGGCGCGGTTGCGCCGTTCACCGGCCGGCTGATCGACCGCTGGGGCACGCGGATGGTGATGACGATCGGCTCCCTGCTGGCTGGCCTGTCGCTGTTGGCGCTGGCCGAAGCGCGCGGTCTAGCCAGCTATTGCGCCGCGATGATCGCGATTCAGGCGGTCTCGACGATGGTGTTCTACGATGCCGCCTTCGCCGCGCTGACACAGGCGCGGGGCAAGAGTGCGCGCCGCGCCATCAGCCAGCTCACTCTGATCGGCGGCTTCGCCTCGACGTTGTACTGGCCGCTGACGACCACGCTGCTCGGCTCGCTCGACTGGCGGGACGTCTATCGCATCTACGCGCTGTCGCATGTCCTGATCTGCGTTCCCCTGCACCTGCTGCTCCTGCCCGGTCGGGTCAAGCGGGAGGTGGAGGCCGCGGTGCCGGGCGCGCCACAGACGGCTCATCCGCCCGCGGCAGCCTATCTCGTCGGTTCTGAGCGCAGGCGGGCCTTCATGCTGCTGGCATTCGCCTTCTCGCTGCAGGGCTTCGTCATCTCGGCCATGTCCGTGCATTTGCTGACGATGCTTCAGGGACTGGGCTTGAGCGCGGCGGTCGCGGTCGGCATCGGCGCGATAATCGGCCCCTCCCAGGTCGCCGGGCGGCTGGTCGAGATGCTTTTTGGCGCCGCGCTCTCGCCGATGACGACGGCTTGGCTGGCGGCGTCGCTGATGCCGCTGGGCTTCGTGCTCCTGCTGATCGGGGGCATGACCGCGACGCTCGCCGGCCTCTTCGCCATCGCCTATGGCATCAGCATGGGGCTGAGCTCGATCGTGCGCGGCACCGTCCCACTCCAACTGTTCGGGCCCGTGGGGTTTGGCGCGATGATGGGCAAGTTGTCGGCGCCGGGCCTGGCCGTGAAGGCCGCAGCCCCGCTCGCCTTCGCCATGCTGATCGAGCGTGCCGGGCTGACGCCGGCGACCCTCCTGCTCGTGGTCCTGTCGGCGCTGGCGGCTGTGGCGCTGTTCATGCTGGCGCACAACCTGCGACCGTCACCCGGCGCGCAGTGAATGCCACCAGCGCCGGGCCGCGTCCCGCGCCTGAATGGCAAAGCCATAGGCCGCGCTGCTCCTGACCCAGCCGAGCGCCTGCTCGCGCAGACGAACGATGATGCCCATGCTCCAGGCGAGCCAGCTATAGGTCAGAAGCTTGTCGCGGCCGGCATGATAGATTCGCTCGACGATCAGAAAGCTCGCCAGATAGGCGAAACCGAGCACGAGGAGCCCCGCCAGCACCTGATCGCGGGCCATCAGCACGAGGCCAACGATCTTGAGCGGCTCGGCGATCGCGAAGGGGATCGCCAGCGTCAGCAGGATCAGTGCGCGTGGCATGCGGGCGATCGCCGCCTCCATCCGGGCGACGATCCGCAAGCCTGCGAGCCAGCGCGCCAGCGGGCGGTAGAGCGGGCGCGCGACCTCGTCCAGCACGATCAGGACCGTCAGGACGCTCCGGACGATGAAGAACAGACCGCGTGCGATCAGACCTCTTTCGCGGGATGTTTCGGGGGGTGGCATCGCGGCAAATCCTTCAGATATCGCAGCAATTCCTTCAGAGCATGATCGCTTCACGCGGAAACACAGCGTCATCCTGGGGCGCCGGAAAGGCGTCCCGGGATCCATCGTAGAGTGGATCGCCCTACGATGGATCCCGGAGCTGCGCCGCTTGCGCGGCTTGTCCAGGATGACGGGGTGGGGCCGTCTGATATCAGACGGCCGTTGCGCTGCGCGCATCCTCCAGCAGCATCGCAACGCCCTTCTCGGCGATCATCATCGTCGGATTGGCGGTGTTGCCGGAGGTGATGTTTGGCATCACCGAGGCATCGATCACGCGCAGGCCCGTGACGCCGCGTACCCGCAGGCGTTCGTCGACCACGGCCCGGGTGTCGTCGTCGCGCCCCATCCTGGCCGTGCCGACCGGATGGAAGATCGTCGTTCCCAACTGGGCCGCCGCTTCCAGCAGCGCCTCGTCCGAGGTTGCCTGCGGCCCCGGCAGGTATTCCTGCGGCTTGAACCGCGCGAGCGGTCCTTGGGCCACGATGCGCCGTGTCAGCTTCATCGCGTCGACGGCGACCTGCCGGTCTTCCTCGGTCGCCAGATAGTTCGGCGAGATCGCGGGTGCATCCTCCGGGTCCGGGCTCCTGAGATGCACGTTGCCCCGGCTCGTCGGCCGCAGATTGCAGACGCTGGCCGTGAAGGCGTCGAAGGGGTGGAGACCCGAGCCCCAGCTGTCGAGTGACAGCGGCTGGAAATGGTATTGAAGATTGGCGGTGGCGTAGTCCGGCGAGGACTTCGCGAAGGCGCCGACCTGCGAGGGTGCCATGGTCAGCGGGCCGCTACGCAGCGCCGCCCATTGCAGCGCCATCATCGGCCGGCGCCACAGCTTCGCATAATCGCTGTTCAGCGTCTTGACGCCCTCGACCTTGTAGACCGGCCGGAGCTGCAGATGATCCTGCAGGTTCTCGCCGACGCCGGGCGAATCCGCCACGGTCGCGATGCCGAGGCCTTGCAGACGCGAGCCGTCGCCGATGCCCGAGCGCTCCAGCAAGGCAGGGGAACCGACCGCGCCGGCGCAGAGCACGATCTCGCCGGTGACCTCGGCCCTGAGCTTCTCGCCGCCATGGCTGAACTCGACGGCCTTGGCGCGGCCATTCTCGAATACCAGCCGCTCGACCATGACGCGCGTCTCTAGCCGCAGATTGTCGCGGCTGTCGACGAAGGGCTTGAGGAAGGCGGTGAAGGCGCTCAGCCGCTTGCCGCGCCGCTGGTTGACCTGGAAATAGGACGAGCCCTCGTTCTCGCCGCCGTTGAAATCGGGGATCTTCGGAATGCCGGCCATCTCGGCCGCATCGCGGATCGCGTCGAGGATCGCCCAGCGCACGCGCGGATGCTCGACGCGCCATTCCCCGCCCGCACGGTGCAAGCTGTCCGATCCCGGCGCGATATGGTCCTCATGCTTGAGAAAATAGGGCAGCACATCGTCCCAGCCCCAGCCGTTCAGGCCAAGCTGGCGCCAGCCGTCATAATCGGCCGCCTGTCCGCGCATATAGACCATCGCGTTGATGGCCGATGAGCCGCCGACGACCTTGCCGCGCGGATAGGCCAGCGCCCTCCCGCCCAGCCCCGGCTGCGGTTCTGTCTTGAACAGCCAGTCGGCGCGCGGGTTGCCGATGGCGAAGAGATAGCCGACCGGAATGTGGAACCAGATCCAGTCATCCTTGCCGCCGGCTTCCAGCACCATGACCTTGGTGTTCGGATCGGCCGACAGGCGGTTCGCCACCACGCAGCCGGCCGAGCCCGCTCCGACGACGATGTAATCGAAGGTGCCGATCGTCCGGCGCTCGGTATTCTCGTGGTCAGACATGGCGTTCCCTGCTTCTCGGCGGCGGGTATGCTCCCGCTCTATGCTTCAGCGAGGGATAAAGTGCCACGGTGGAGGCGGCAATGGCGGGACAGGGGTTGCGGGTCCATCCCAAAGGCTAAGAGCGCCGTCATTCCGGGCGACCGAAGGGAGACCCGGAATCCAATCCGGAACGCAGGTCGGATATGCCCAGGAATGGATCCCGGGTCTCCCTTCGGTCGCCCGGGATGACCTGAGTGGTGTGAACCTCCCTGATCTGTCGCCGATGCCGGCTCGCCTCTTGCTTGATTGCCCGCGACGGTTGAAATCATCGCGGTGCCCCAGCGGCGCCGGCAGGAGGTTCGGTCGATGAGCTATCGTGTTGCGGTCGGGCGCCAGAGCTACGTCTTCGCCGACCTCAAGGAACTGATGGCAAAGGCGACGCCGCTGCGCTCGGGAGACCGGCTCGCCGGCCTCGCTGCCGGTAGCATGGAGGAGATGATGGCGGCCAGGATCGCGCTCGCCGATCTGCCGCTCAAGACCTTCCTGCACGAGGCGCTGGTGCCCTACGAGACCGACGAGGTCACGCGGCTGATCATCGACAGCCATGACGCGACGGCTTTCGCCGCGATCGCCTCCCTGACCGTCGGCGGCTTCCGCGACTGGCTCTGCTCGGAGGCCGCGACCCCCGAAGTCCTCGCCAGGCTTGCGCCCGGCATTACGCCCGAGATGGCGGCGGCTGTCTCAAAACTGATGCGCAATCAGGACCTCATCCTGGTCGCGCGCAAATGCCGGGTCGTCACGCGCTTCCGCAACACGTTGGGCCTGCCCGGCACCATGGCGGTCAGGCTGCAGCCCAACCACCCCACCGATGATGCTGCCGGCATCCTTGCCTCCACCATCGATGGGCTGTCTTATGGCTGCGGCGATGCGGTGATCGGCATCAACCCTGCCTCCGACAGCCAGGGCCGGATCGGCGACCTGCTGCGCCTGCTCGACGAGGTGATCGCGCGCTTCGAAATCCCGACGCAAGGCTGCATCCTGACCCATGTGACCTCCTCGATCGCGCTGATCGAGCAGGGCGCGCCGGTCGATCTCGTCTTCCAGTCGGTCGCGGGTACGCAGGCCGCCAATGCCTCTTTCGGCGTGACGCTCGCGCTGTTGCAGGAAGGTCTGGAGGCGGGCCGCTCGCAAAAGCGCGGCACGGTGGGCGACAACCTCATGTATTTCGAGACCGGCCAGGGCGCCGCGCTCTCGGCCAACGCCCATCACGGCGTCGACCAACAGACCGTCGAGGCGCGCGCCTATGCCGTCTGCCGGGCCTATCAGCCGCTGCTGGTCAATACCGTCGTCGGCTTCATCGGTCCGGAATATCTCTATGATGGCAAGCAGATCATCCGCGCCGGGCTGGAGGACCATTTCTGCGGCAAGCTGATGGGCGTGCCGATGGGCTGCGACATCTGCTACACCAACCATGCCGAGGCCGATCAGGACGATATGGACACGCTTCTGACGCTGCTCGGCACGGCCGGCGTCAATTTCATCATGGGCGTGCCCGGCGCCGACGACATCATGCTGAACTACCAGTCCACCTCATTCCACGACCAACTCTATATCCGCGAGGTGCTCGGCCTGAAGCGCGCCCCGGAATTCGAGGCCTGGCTTCAGCGCATGGACATCATCGACAAGGCCGGACGCCTGACATTGGGGCAGGGCGGGCAGGCGTTGCTGGCGGCGATGCCCGGGCGGGCGGCATGAGCGAAGACCGCAACGACAATGACAGGCCCCTCTCGGTGGCGGAGCGCTTCGCCGAACTCGCCCGGCTGACGCCGGCCCGGATCGCGCTCGGCCGCTCAGGAGCCTCGCTGCCGACCCGCGAGCTGCTGCGCTTCGGCCTCGCCCATGCGCAGGCTCGCGACGCGGTGCACGAACCGTTTCGCCCGGCCGAAATTGCAGCGGAGATATCCGCGCTCGGGCTGACCTCGATGATGGTCGAAAGCGCTGCCCGTTCGCGCGAGGACTATCTGCGCCGACCTGACCTTGGCCGGTCGCTATCGCCTGAAAGTCGGGCCCTGCTGGAGGCCGCACGAGGCGATTACGATCTCGCCGTGATCATCGCCGATGGGCTGTCATCGACAGCGATCCACCAGAACGCAATACCGCTCGTCGCGGCCCTATTGCCGCTTCTGCAGCGACAGGGTCTCGAACTGGCCCCGATCGCGATCGCTGCCCAGGCCCGCGTTGCGCTGGGAGACGAGATCGGCCAGCATCTCGGCGCCCGCATGGTCCTCATGCTGATCGGAGAGCGCCCCGGCTTGTCCTCCCCGGACTCACTGGGCGCCTACCTGACCTTCGCGCCGCGACCGGGCCTGACCGACGCCGCGCGCAACTGCATCTCCAACATCCGGCCGGGTGGGCTGGCGTTCCAGCCGGCGGCGGTCAAGCTGGCATGGCTGATCGAGCAGGCTCTGCGGCGAGGGCTGACGGGGGTGGAGCTGAAGGACGAGAGCGAGCGGGCGATCGAGGGCCGCATGACGGAGCAGGGGGATGGGACGCTGGGTCTTGCCAAGCCAAGGCCGTCCAAGCCAAGGCTGTCAAATTGACGCCGTCCTGGAACTCTGAAAGGAGCAACCATCGCTAGGGAGGCTGCGCGTTGTGATGCCGCCCCACAATGAGGCTGAACATGACGTCGCCCTCCGCTCGGCGCTTTATTGAACGCGTCCAAGGCCGCACCGCGACGATCGGCATCGTTGGTCTCGGCTATGTCGGCATCCCCTTGGCCGTTGCCGCCCTTCGCCGGGGTATCAAGGTCATCGGCTTCGATATCGACCAGAATCGGGTCGATAAGATCAATGCGGGTACCGCGACGATCAAGCACATCCCGATGGATCTGGTCGTCGAAGGCATCAAGGCCGGCCGCTTTGTCGCCACCAGTGATTTCGACCGGATGTCCGAACCCGACGCTTTGTTGATCGCCGTGCCGACCCCGCTCTCGCGTCATCGCGAGCCCGATCTCTCCTATGTCGTCAAGACGACCGAGGCGATCGCCAAGCGGCTGCGGCCCGGGCAATTGATCGTGCTCGAATCGACCACCTATCCCGGCACGACCGACGAACTCATGCGGCCCATCCTCGAGCAAGCGACCGGCCTGAAAAGCGGCAAAGACTTCTTCCTCGCCTATTCGCCGGAGCGCGAGGACCCCGGCAACGCCCAGTTCGGAACCTCGGACATTCCAAAAGTCGTCGGCGGTGATGGGGCCGATGCGCTCGCCATGGCCGATGCGCTCTATTCGGCTTTGGTCGTGCGGACCGTGCCGGTCTCATCGACCGCGACGGCTGAGGCCGTCAAGCTGACCGAGAACATTTTCCGGGCCGTGAACATCGCGCTCGTCAACGAATTGAAGCAGGTCTACGCCGCGATGGGCATCGACATCTGGGAGGTCATCGAAGCCGCCAAGACGAAGCCGTTCGGCTACATGCCGTTCTATCCCGGCCCGGGGCTCGGCGGCCACTGCATCCCGATTGACCCGTTCTACCTGAGTTGGAAAGCGCGCGAATTCGACATCTCGACGCGCTTCATCGAGCTCGCCGGGCAGGTCAATACGGAGATGCCCTATCGCGTGATCGATCGGCTGGCAGAGCTTGTCGATCGACATTTGCACAAGAGCTTCAGCGACACGCGCGTCCTCGTGCTCGGCATCGCCTACAAGAAGAACATCGAGGACATGCGCGAGAGTCCCGCATTGAAGCTGATGGAATTGATCGAAAGCCGCGGTGCGCAAGCCGCCTATCACGATCCTCATGTTCCGGAGATCACCCCGACACGCAAGCACGGGAGCTTGGAGGCGAGGCGCAGCGTCGACCTGACACCTGAAACGCTTGCATCATTCGACGCGGTTCTGATCGCGACCGATCATGACGAGGTCGATTACGCGCTGGTCGTCCGACAGGCCAAATTGGTCGTCGACACCCGCAACATCTGCGCGCGATTGGGCTTGGACGGCGCGCATCTGTTCAAGGCTTGAGGCGGTTGCCGCGATCGCTCCGGATGAGGCGCGGTTGAGTTCAGGGTGGGCCGCCCATTGAGATCCTGGCGGCTTGGGCCGCCGGCAACGCTGCCTGAAGTGCCAGTGAGCTGCGATCGGACGCAAATTCCCTGCTTTCAGGGAATTTTCAGGGAATTCGGGCCGGTTGCTCGGCCGATATAGTGCGAGCTGGCCTCAAAAGCCGTTGTTATGCAATGAACTGGGTCTGTAGGGCGGCGAAAGCGAGCAGGGAATTTCCTTGGACGTTGCAGGGATTTTTCGTCAGCCATGCAGGGAAACTGACCCGGCTGCCGCACCTCATTTTACCCTCGACAGCAGGCGGGTAGCTGACGAAGACACTGTACTTGTTGATGTTTTTTTAAAATCCCTCTTGCGGATTGGGTGATCGCACGCTATCTCGGAAATGGCCGCAATCGCTGCGGCCTAAGCCCAACCGATCTGATCGGGTTGAGGACCCTTTGAGCTAGGCAGCACTTCATTGAGCAGTCCTCGTTCGCTACCATAACCGTAAGCGCTATTGCGCTTGTGGAACGGCGGCGACGTGGGTGCTCATTGACTCGGTCGATCTCCTCAAGGAGACGACATATGACCTCTATCCCCAACTCTTCGCCGACCGTGCGCGCTCGCACGCGCACCGCGCCGCTCGATGGCGGTATTTCGGCGCTCGCACTCGACAAGGCGCTGGCCTTGAAGGTGACGAAACGCCCGCTCAGCGAGCTGAAGCCGTCGCCGCGGAATGCACGCACGCATTCCAAGAAGCAGATCAACCAGGTCGCTGACAGCATCCGGGTTTTCGGGTTCGTCAATCCGATCCTGGTCGATGGCAATAACGAGATCGTTGCTGGTCACGGCCGTTACGCGGCCGCCAAGCTGTTGGAGATGACCAGCGTTCCGGTGATCTGTCTCGATCACCTGACGCCCGACGAGATCCGCGCCTATCGGATTGCGGATAACCGCCTGGCCGAATCCGCTGGCTGGGACGATGAGCTGCTCAAGCTGGAGCTTGG
The DNA here is from genome assembly GCF_900108245.1 of Allobosea lathyri. GTDB lineage: Bacteria > Pseudomonadota > Alphaproteobacteria > Rhizobiales > Beijerinckiaceae > Allobosea > Allobosea lathyri. The sequence continues at coordinate 56,161 of NZ_FNUY01000016.1, read as the reverse complement.
CCACCTCGTCGATATCGAGTTCGAGGTCGAGCTGACCGGCTTCGACACCCCGCAGATCGAGTTCCTGCTCAGCGGCGAACACGCCGTCCAGAAGGCTGATCCGGCCGATGAGGTCGCGCCCGTCGCCGAACAGGCCGTGACCCAGCTCGGGGATCTGTGGCTGCTTGATGAACACCGCGTCTTCTGCGGGGATGCCCGCGAGCGCGCGAGCTATGAGAAGCTGATGGGTGGTGCGCTGGCTCAGATGACCTTCACCGACCCGCCCTATAATGTCGCGATCGACGGTCATGTCGGCGGGCTCGGAAAGATCAAGCACCGGCCCTTCGCGATGGCCTCGGGCGAGATGAGCAAGGCGCAGTTCACGGCCTTCCTCAAAGGCGTGTTTGGCGAGATCAAGGGCGCCTCGCAGGATGGAGCGCTGGTCTACACCTGCATCGATGGTCAGCATTTCCACGAGATGCTGACCGCGGGCCACGAGGCCTTCGACGAACTCAAGGCTGTGATCTGCTGGGCCAAAACCAACGCCGGGATGGGTTCGCTCTACCGCGCACAGACCGAGCTGATCCCGTTGTGGAAGGTGGGCAAGGCCGCCCACGTCAACAACATCGAGCTCGGCCGGCACGGGCGTTACCGCACGACCCTGTGGACCTATGCGGGAGCTAACGGCTTCCGCAAGGGGCGCATGGAGGATCTCGCCAGCCATCCGACGGTGAAGCCGTGCGCGATGGTGATGGAAGCGATCAAGGACTGCTCCAAGCGCAATGGTATCATTCTCGACGTGTTCGGCGGAAACGGGACCACGCTGATCGCCGCGGCAAAGACCAAGCGGTGGGGCTATCTGATGGAGCTCGACCCGCTCTATGTCGACGTTGCCGTCAAGCGCTGGGAGACGTTGTTCAAACGCGAGGCGCGGCACGCCGAGACCGGCTTGACCTTCGCAGAGATGGCCATGCTGCGCGACCAGGCTGCCGCCGGCGCCACCCAGAACATGGGAGGCTACGATGTCGCGTGACGAGGATGCTGAACCGGTCGGCTACAAGCGTCCGCCGAAGCAGAGCCAATTTAAGAAGGGCCAGAGCGGCAATCCGTCAGGCAAGCCGCGGCGCGCCAAGTCGGCTGCTGTCGATGAGCGGGAGGCTGTCTTGAGCCGGATCGTGTCCACCCGGATCAACGGCAAGGTCGTGCGGATTACGGCACGGCGCGCGCTTTATGAGAAGGCCGTGGACATGGCCTTCAAGGGCGACATGCGCGCTCTCGCGCTGTTGTTGAAGCTTGACGGGTGCAACGACAACGACGCGCAGGCGATGGCGGAAGATCACAACGCCGCCGAGGAGGAGGCTTTGATCGCGCGTTACCTGGCGCGACGGGCGAAAAACGAGGGAGGCGCAGGTGAGTGAGCGCGCCACCTTGTTGCAGGCGATCTTGCGACGCGATCTGGCGAGCTTCATCGCGCAGTGCTTTGGCACGCTCGAACCCGGCACGCCCTATCTCGATAATTGGCATATTCACGCCATCGCCTACCAGCTGATGCGGGTCTGGCGGGGCGAGTGCAAGCGGCTCATCATCAATGTGCCGCCGCGCTCGGCCAAATCGATCTGCGTCACCATCGCTTATACCGCCTGGGTGATGGGCCATGATCCGCGCAAGCGGGTCATGGCCATCAGTTATGCCAACGAGCTCTCGCGTAAACACGCTGTGGACTTCCGCAGTGTGGTCACGACAGCTTGGTTCAGGGAGCTTTTCCCTGATTTTGAGATGGCAAGTGATCGCGAAGGCGAGCTGGTGACGAGCCAGCGAGGCTCGCGTTTCGCGGGTTCGGTCGGGGGCTCGGTGCTTGGACGTGGCGCCGACCTCATCATCATCGATGATCCGATCAAGGGGTTGGACGCAGCGCTTTCAGCGGCCGAACGGCGGCGCGTCACAGAGTTTTACGACTCCACCTTGTACTCCCGCCTGAACGACAAGCTGCACGGCGCCATTATCATCGTGATGCAGCGGCTCCATCAGGACGATCTGGTCGGGCATGTCCTGAACAAAGAAGAGTGGGAGCTGCTGACGATCCCCGCCATTGCCACCGAGGATTGTCACTATCGTCTGGGCGATGGGCGCGAGGAGGTTTACCGCCGTCGTGCAGGCGAGGTGCTGCACCCGGGTCGTGAACCCGCCGAATGGCTGGAGGCGGCTAAGCGCAATCTGGGGATGCAGAACTTTTCGGCGCAGTATCAGCAAAACCCGTTGCCGGCCGAAGGCAACGTGATCAAGCGCGACTGGCTGCGTTATTATGACGTGAAGCCAGAAGCATTCGAGTGCGTGATTGCGTCGTGGGATACAGCCTCGACGATCGGAGAAACCTCCGACTGGTCGGTTGGCACGCTCTGGGGCGCGATAGGGCAGGAGTACTATCTGCTCGACGTGGTCCGCGGCCGCTGGGAGAGCCCCGAGTTGCGCCGCCGGATGATCGAGGTCGCCCAGGCGCATGGCGTTAATGCAACGCTGATCGAGGAGACAGAACTGGGTCGGGCGCTGTCGCAGGATCTGCGGCGGACCGGCCGGCTCTTCCCCCTCCTCCAGCAGGCGCGGTTTGATAAATTCGCACGGCTGCAGGCGCAGGCCGCGCGGTTTGAGGCGGGCCAGGTGTATCTGCCCCGGCAGGCCGATTGGTTGGCGAGCTATCTGGCGGAGCTTTTGGGATTTCCCGCTGGCAAGAACGACGATCAGGTCGATTCGACCAGCCAGGCGCTCAAATACCTGACGGCGCGCACGCCGGTCGTGCGCGAGCGACCTCAAAGGGTTGTCCGACCGCAGTCGCGGTTCAGGCAGGCCGGCTTGTAAGCCGGCCTGTTTTTCTTCGCGTGGAGGGCGCGCGAGCTTGGGGTCGAAGAGCTGCGCAGAAATTCAGTTTGGCACGGTCATCAGCGTCATCGTGTAGTTGCGCTGGGCCATGCAGCCGACCATGATCTGCCGCAAGGCGTTGTTACGCTGGCCCTCCTTCATGCCCGCCTCCATCGCATCAGCCAGACTGCGACCCATATAGATCGGTGCGGCCATCGCTTGCGCCTTGGCGACCTCGCCCTTGCAGATTGCATCATCCTGTTGGAATTGGGCGACCGCCGCCGCATCAGCGCGGCCATCCAAGCGATTGAAATTCATCACGCTTCGGGTTGTGCAGGCCGATAGGGGCAACGCCAGGATGGCGGTTGCGAGCCACAGCCGCGAGCGCGCGGCGATTGGCATGCGAAAAGGCGGGGCATAGAGGCTCGTCACGATGTCTTTCTCCTAAGGGTGGGTGGGGTCAGTGCTCGTCACGACGCCAGGCCGCGGGCTTGACGAGGGGGCGTGATGCCGATCGCTGCGGTTGAGAGAGGCCAAAGCCGGCTCCCTTCAGACGTTGGCCGGGCCGGATGCCAAAGTGCTTGGCCTCCCGACGCTTGGCTTCGGCGATATCGGCGAGATCGGTCGCGGTCTTGCCGCTGGGCTGGCGGTGGCAGCAGTCGCGGCCAAGCACGCGTCCATCGCTGATCTCGAGGCCCGCGCTCTTATCGACGATGAGCGCCTCAGGGATGATGTGGTCGAACTCGATCGCCTTGCCGGTGATGTTGAGACCACAGCCCTCGCAGAGAATGCGACCGTTGCCATCCAGAGCGCGCTTGATCATCGTGACCTTCTGAGCCCGCGTGAACTCGCGTCGCATGGCACTGCGGCCTCGGAAAGAGGGTTGACCGGCGGGTCCGACGCGGACCGCCATCACGCCGCCCTCGGCTGCCGATAGGCCCGGATTTTTGCGACGGTGAGGTCAAGCTCCGCGTTAAAGGCATCGACCGCATCCGCGAGGTCACTGATGTAGGCCTCGTCACGGAACGCTCGGGTCACGAAGATCGGCATCTGCGGCCAGTAGACTGCGATATCGATCCATTCGCGTTCGGCGACCCAGAGTTGACCCTGGCATTGGGCCTTGTGTTCGGGCGGAAACTCGCCTCGCAGAAGCGTCTCGATCAGCAGATGGGGCAGCTTGGTTTTGATCTCGACCAAGCCATCCGCTCCGACCAGCGAGTCCGGCGAGGCGCCCTTGCGGCCATTGCGGAGGAACCCGATCCGTTGGCAGGGCGTGTCGGTCATGAACTCGTAAAATGAGCGCGCCTCATCCTCCAGGATCTTGCCGCGCTCCATGTGGCCGTTGCTGAAATTTTCCATCGGCTGACCGGTGATGATCTCGCCGGCCAGTTTGTAGAGATAAGTCTGGCGGGTTTTGCTATCCCCGCCTGCCCGGCCTTTCGCCATTACTGCGGGGAATTCCGAGGCGGTCGGGATGCCCATACGTGCGCGAAACCACGCCTCGCTGCCCTGGTCGCAAGCGATGATGTCGGGTGCGCTCATCACGACACCCTCTTGGCGTTGAGCATGGTGATCGCCTGATCAAACTTCACCGCCGGCAGATCCGGCAGCGCGTCGATCTTGAAGAAGCGCAGCAGCGCAGCCTTCTGGGCGCCGACGCTTTTGAGCAAGGCGAGCAGCTCCGGGATCTGATCGGCGTTGATCGGCACCGCCGTTCCGGCTGCCTTGCCATCATCGTCATCGGAGGCTGCCAGCCCCAGGGACGCCTTCAGGGTCATGCGCTGCAGATAGGTCAGCGTCGAGCCGATCGCCTGGATGCCATTTTTGTTACCGGTTTCGTCGGTCGCGGCAGCCAGCTGGTTTTCTTCAAAATAGCCGTCGCGGTGCGACAAGACGCAGGTCACCTTGACCAGCGATCCTTCGACGCACGAGCGAAACCGATAGGCCAGGCCAAAGCTGGCAAGGATCGGTCCGACCGTTCGAGCAATCTCGGCCAGATCTTCATAACGATAATGCGTGCGGCTGCGCTGCGCGGTAAAATCGACCTCGCGGTTTTTCGAGATCACCGGGATCTTGGCCTTGGCCTCGGCGATCGCGGTGTCGAAGGCCTTTCGCGACTGGCTGGTTTCCCAGTGCTGATGCAGCTCGATCAGCTTCTCAAGGGTTTTGACAGGGGCGCCGCGCTCAACCGCCTGGCCGATCATGGCGAGCGGCGTGAGGGCGCAGATTGCGCCGGGCGTGTAGGCGAGCGGATTGATTGAAACGATCTGGTTCATCGGGACATCTCGGGCTGTGAGGACAATGCAGCGCAGGTGGCGGGCGTCAGCGGCGGCTTGGCGAGACGCTCACGATCCAGCGGCGATACTCCGCGGCGAGTTCGGTGGGCGTCAGGCGTCGGACCATTTCGGGCGGTGGCTGCTGCGGCTGAAGGTCCCCGAGACTGGCCCCCTGATCGAGGTCGCGCGCTCTGCTTGGAGGCTCGTCCACAATGGCGAGCTCAGGCGGTGAATGGCGGCCGGCGGATATGGGCATCAAATCTCTCCTGGTGATCGAACCGGTCAATGGAGCTGCTTGGCAGCCAGGATGGCGACAAGCGCGGCCTCAAGGCGGGCGACAGCGGCGAAGTTCATGCGGTCGCGCATCGTCTCGCGCAGCAGCGCGTTCTGGATGGCGAGCGGGTTGTTGCCGTGACTGGCTGCGAGAGCGGCGCTCTCCCTTGCGCTCGCGGCCAGCGCGATACGCACCTCGGCGTCGCGCGCTTGACGCCGGGCGAATTCGCCAGCCTCGCGCTTGGCTTCCGCCCAAGCCCTTTTCAGCCACAGCGAGCGCTGGCGGTTTCGCTCAAGTGTGCTGCGGCAAAACTGCAGGGCAAACCGGCCGAGCTGGCAAGCCCGGCGCATGATCGCCGACATGTTGAAGATGGTTCGGCCGTCTGCCGCGGTGAGAAGCATCTGCTCAACTCCATAAACGAAATTCGTCGTTAAACGACGATTAGCGTTGTATGGTGGCGGGAGTAAACGGAAAGCGTCGACACTCGACAAAATTCGTCGTGCCGTGCTATCCCTCGCAGAATGATGACCCCAGCCCAATCACGCGCCGCGCGCGCTCTGCTCGAGTGGTCGCAGGAAGAGCTCGCCAAAGCAGCGCATCTCGGCCTCTCCACAATCCGCGATTTCGAGAAGGGTCGTCGCATCCCGTCCCACAACAACCTGCTGGGCATGCGGACTGCGCTCGAAGCCGCCGGCGTGTTGTTCATTCCTGAGAACGGCGCGGGCGCAGGCGTGAGGCTGGCGAAGCGGGGGGGCGGGTCGAGCGGGGATTAGCGCTATCAGTTCGCCCCAATGGGCAGATGAACGGTTGCCGAAAAAATGGCACGCGCCATCATGGTAAACGTATCTCGATCAAGCTGACAGCGTTCTCCCTAGAAGCATTCTTACTGCGCTGAGCGCTGTGTAGTCGTTATGCGGTATAGCCAAGATCACGAGCAATGATCAGCCCATTATCGTTTATGCGAGCGAGCCGATTTATGCCTGGGCTGGTTAATAAGACGAAATCCGCATCGAAAGCGTCTAAACACGGTCTGATGTGACGGACACCAAATTTGGAGTTTCCAATTGTTTTTTGACTGAATCCGTCCGGGCAGCCAACTTATAGCGTCCAGGAGTTCATCGCGATGATGGGCAAGCATGCTGGGGCGGCAGCTGGGCGGGATTTTGAAAGCAGCGCGTCGGCGGGATTACAGGCAGCCAATTCGGCGCAGCCTCAGCGCCTACAAAATCTGTCGCAGCCCAGGTCAACTCGACAAAGTCAACGAGGCATGCATCACCCATCGTCGGTCGACGGTGCCTGATGTCGTCGTGGCAATCATAAGTCCGCTCCGGTTCCGTTTTGGCCTTACAGGAGGCCAAACAGGTGCCAGGTCGGGCGCGCGGATCGCCTACTCTGTCCGGATCGTGACGGCTTCGTTCGTTCGGGTCAGATGAGGCGAGTAATACGGGTCGAGCGTGACATATTGTTGCCAACGCTCGTTCAGTATCTCGCTTTCCCGTTGGAAGCGGGCGCGCTTTTCAGGCCCGATCTCATAGCCGCGTGTTTTGCTTTCGAAGTGATACAGTTCGGCGAAAGGGGTCCAAACGTTATAATAGCCGGCAGCATGTACCTTAAGGCAGAAATCGACGTCGTTCAGTGCAATCTTCAACGCGATTTCGTCGAAGCCTCCCACTTCCAGCGCGATCGTGCGCTTGACGGCGAGACATGCTGCGGTCACGGCGCTCAGGTTCTGGGTCACTCGCAGCCGGCCGAAATAGCCGAAATCGCCTTTATCGAATCCGCGATAGGGATGGCAGGCAATGCCGCAGACGCCGACGAAGACGCCCGCATGCTGGATTGTGTCATCATCGAAATAAAGCTTGGCGCCGACGCATCCCACTTCTGGTCGTATGGCGTTGACGACGAGTTCGGACAGCCAGTCCTCGCCGATCACACTCGTATCGTTGTTGAGGAAAACCAGGACCTCGCCCCTTGCCTCCCTGATCCCGAGATTGTTCATTGCCGAGTAGTTGAATTCAGCCGGGTAGTCCGCGATCACGATCCCTTGTCGCTTGAACTCGTCGTAGAGCCTTAGCGTCTCGTAATCGGTCGATCCATTGTCCACGATCAGGATTTCGTAATGAGGATAGGTGGTCTTCGAGCGGATCGAGGTGATGCAGGCTCGTATGAGTGCCGCCATGTTCTTATTGGGAATGATGATCGTCGCGAGCGGCGCGCGCTCGGGTAGGCGATAGCGAACCCTGGCGACAGGCGCGTCATCGAGAAGGGTTACGTCGCCTTCACGCCCTGTGCGCTCTAGATGGCTGGCGATTGCGCTTGCCATTGCTGCGACGGCGTAGGGCTTGGCCGCATCGCTTCCGGCGGTAGAGTTCTCTGCCACGCGCCAGTGGTAAAGGATCTTCGGGATGTGCAGGATCTGGCGGCGATCTAGTGTCTCGGTGACCTTGAGATACAGATCGTGGTCCTGAGCGCCCTCCATGCCCAGTGTCCAGCCGCCGACCCTGAGCACGTCTTCCCGTTTTAGAGCAGCCAGATGACTGACGTAGTTGAACGACCGGAGGAGATCGGGAGACCAGTCGGGCTTGAAGTGAGCATCGAAACGCTTAGTCCCGGAGGCATCGATCTTGTCCTCGTCCGAATAGATCAAACGCGCATACGGGTTTGCCTCCGCGGCGAGCGCGACTTCGAGCAGCGCATGCGGCCGAAGCAGGTCATCGTGATCTAGCGGTATGATCCAATCGCCCGTGGCAAGGGTGAGCGATGCATTCGAAGCGGCGGAAATGTTCTGGTTCCGTGTGAGACGGGTCCATTTGATGCGCGGCTCCTCTCGGCTGAGGCTGTCCAGGAACGCCGCAATGCGAGGACTAGACGATCCATCGTCGCAGACGCACAATTCCCAGTGCGGATAGATCTGGCTCCGCACGGACGATACCGCGGCTTCGAGCAAGGCGGCGGGGGTCTCGAACACCGGCATGATGATGGAGAAAAGCGGCCGCTCCCTCAGGGCTAGCAATAGAGCGTCCATGGCGGCCCGATCATCCTCGGGCCGGTCGTCGAACCGCGCGATCCAGTCTTCGTAGCGTGCCTCCTGCCGGACGGTCCGCTGAAGGCGGCGGAGAAGACCGCGTGCACCCTCGCTGCGAAGGACGTCCGTCACCCGCCGTAGCGCCGCGCCGAGCCCTCCGGCACGGCGAACTGCGCGCCAGAGCGGCTCCGTGATGCTCGGCATGACGATTGGTCTACTCCGCCGCTTGAATTCTACGGCTTTCTGGGCCGAGGGAATGATATCGATTTGAGAACGAATAATGCGAGACAGTGACCCGTTCAAGCATGCCCGCTGCGATGACCGCCTTCCCCGCCAGAATGCGTTCAATTCAGTTCATGCAGGAAATGCATGTTCGCTCGGTCTCCCATCTACCGCGAAGCTCCGGCGGTATTGTCTGACCGGTGGGTATGTCGCTTGCGTACATGTCCTGACTACAAAAGCCCAGGGATGCTATGTGTTGAAATGGTCGTTGGCCGGTCTATGCCTCATTTGGTGATTCCTCATCCGTGATTGTCCGTGCTTCGTCCCCCTCAAAGCCGCCGATCCTTGTTCGATGCAAGGCCTACGCTCGCCATGTGCTGCAGAAGGTGGCCGGGCTGACGCTTGGTGCCGTTTTCGTGTCGGATACCGGCAGATCTCTGCGGAAACGCTGGGCTGCCCGAAGCGCGCGGGCTGAATGGCCGGGCCTCAAGGTCGCCATCGTCGCTCATGCCTATTACCCGGACCTGATGAACGAGATCCTGGCCTGCCAGGCGTTGCTCCCGGTCGGAACGCCTGTCCATGTCACCGTTCCGCCGGAGCGGTGCGCACTTCTGAGGGCGGCGGTGATCGGCGCGCAGGACGTGTTCATTCATGAACACGACAATCGCGGCCGTGACGTCGCTCCGTTTCTGGCCGTGCTCGGGTCAGGCGCGCTCGACGGCTATGATGCGGTCCTGAAGCTGCATACCAAACGCAGCCCCCATCTGCTGGATGGAGAGATCCGCCGCAAATTGCTGTTCGACAAGCTGTGCGGGGATTGGAACGCCACTTGCCGCGCACTGTCTGCCTTCAACTCCGTCACGACAGGAATCGTCGGATGGGGCCAGAGCTGGCGGGCGACACCATCCTACTGGATGGCCAATGAAGTGCGCGCTCGCGAGGTCGCTGAACGGATGCAGGCCCCTGAGAGCGCGATCCGGCTGGGTTTCTTCGAAGGCACGATGTTCTGGTTTCGCCCCGCCGCGCTGGCTTCATTGCGTGAACTCGACCTGCGACCGGAGGATTTCGAACCGGAGGCGCGTCAGCTCGATGGCACTTTGCACCACGCCGTCGAGCGGTGCTTTACGATTGCGACCTGGTCGCGCGGGTTCACGGTACGTGATTTGAAGGGGCAGGTTTTGTGATGTCGGTGCAAGCACTGTGGAAATGCACGATCGAACACCTGGGCGCATTCGGGCGTTTTGACATCAGCGGGGCGCGGCAGTGGCACTACAACCGTACTGATCCGCCCATCGTGCGAGCAGCGGCGATCGGAGCCTGCGACCTGGGCGTTTTCAGCCCGATTTTGCTGGGGCCGAAGTCAGTTCCGGGATGTCCTTGCTGAGGACAGACTGTACTGCCTCCACTGAATAGTGCTTGCGGATAAGCTCTTGCCCCCTGAGCGCCCGCGTTGCGCGATGCTCCCCTGGTCGCATCATTTCGATCACAGCTTTCGCGAAGGCGTCGGGCTTATCGGCGACAACCCCCGCCTCGGCCACATCCAGAATGCCTTGAGCTGCGACGGAGGTGAGCACAAGCGGCAGTCCTTGACGCAGCGCCTCGATAACCTTGCCTTTGACGCCGGCACCAAAACGCAGCGGCGCGACGACCAGATCCGCACTCCGATAGAGAGCATCGAGATCAGCGTCGCTAATGTAGCCGGTCACATCGACCGACTCGTTGATCAGCTGCGTGATTTCCAGAGGTGGCTCAGACCCGGCGATGGTTAGACGAGCGAGAGGCAGCCTTGCCTTCACTTGCGGCCAGATTTCGCGGCAGAACCATAGCACGCCGTCGACATTGGGGCGATGCCTGAACCCTCCGACGAACATCGCGTGTGGTGCTGCGGGATCTCGCAATTTTGCGGGTTCCTGGAGCGGGGAGATATTCGCTTCGTCGAACAAGAAGAGCGGCAGCGCCCGCGCCGGAGCCGCTATTCCACGCGATGCGACGTAGTCGGCTTCCTCCTGGGACGGATAGTAGATCGCGTCAACGGCCCTCCAAACGGCCATTTCCATTGATTCCGCCTCATCGACCTCGCGGTCGAGATCGGCGGAGGGGGTCAACTCACGCTCGGCACGCAATCTCAGCCCGTGGAGATCGTGACCGATGAAAAGTAGTTTGGCGCTGGTGCGCTTTCTGAGGTCGTCCAGCACATGCAATGCGACATGTGGGCGGCTGATGATCACATAGTGGAAGCCGGCTCCGCGCTGAGCGATCCAGTCATCGAAGTCAAGCTGCCCTGGCCAAGCGTAAACGACTTCGATGCCCATGCGTTGATAGGCTGGGCCATAGTGTGGATCATGGGCACGGTTGTCCGGCCAAAAGGTGACGTGGAAGCCGTTCTCGACAAGAAAGCGCAGATATCCGTCCATGGCTCGCGAGCCGGCATCCCGATCCCATTGGGGGACATAATGATCGATTACCAGCACCCGCCGCTTCTCCGCCGAGCGGGCGACGGCGATCGGTACGTTCTGTCCATTGGGCGAGTGGTTTTTTAATTCCGCTGCCCATTTGGCCTTCAACTTCTTTAGATTCTCGACCTGATAGGCCTTGATACCGGCACGCTCGTCACGGCCATGGCTGACGCCCTCGTGGTGAATGATCTCGGCGGAGGGGATATAAACTGTCCGGTACCCTTGCGCGCGCAGGGTGAAGGCGAGATCTGCATCCTCGCAATAGGCAGGCGCAAACATGTCGTCGAAGCCGCCGACCTCTTTCCAGAGCTTGCTCGGGGTGGCGATAGCCGCGCCGGATCCATAATCGGTTTCGCGCACGAAATTGAACGGGTAGGCTCGGGGATCGGCGCCGCGGCCATAGTTCCAGGCTGAGCCGTCCTGCCAGAACACGCCTCCCGCCTCCTGCAGCGTGCCGTCCGCATTGAGCAGCTTCGAGCAGGTTAGGCCGATGCGCTCGTCGACTTCGAACGGCGCCACCAACTCGTCCAGCCACCCGGGAAGGGCGATCGTGTCGTTGTTGAGGAAGACAAGAAGTGCGCCGCGCGCTTCGGCAGCAGCGGCGTTGCAATTCCGGACGAAGCCGAGATTCTGCTCCTGTCTTACCAGTCGCACCTTACCGCCGATAGCGAGGATGGCTGCGGCCGTGGCGTCGGTCGAGACGTCGTCGGCGACAAGGATCTCGAAACTGTGTCGGCTCGGCTGGGCCAGCAGGCTCAACAGGCATGCCAGCGTATGAGCGAGGGCGTTGTGGACCGGGACGATGATCGAGACCGCAGGATGAAGCGCATCGCTCCGCAACTCGGCGAGGTCACGCAGGCGTGCGAGGAGCGCTGCGAGTTCCGCGCTGGAGAGAGCGGTTTCGTCGATGGCTTTTGCCGGCCGTTCGGCCACGAAACGGTAGGCGAACTTGACTGTCTGAAGATCCTGTCCCGGCCAGCGTTCAGCCAGGTAATGTTCCAGAAACAGCGGTAGCCCGTCCGGAGATCGCCCCTGCAAGGCACTGGCCGGCACCAGCTTGTCCGGGTTCGCAAGCGAGAAGCGATACGTGACCGAAGCTTTCAATCGCTGCACAATTTGGCCGGTCGCTGTCCAATAAGCGAGCTTGGCCCCCTGCCGCAGCCGGCGGGCGGCCGCTGGGTAGTGAGTCATAACGTGCCGAAGGGGCGCCGAGGCTCGCCAGCTGAGCGAAGTCTTGAGACGCTCGAGTTCTTGATTTGCCCCCTCGAAGGCCGAGATGGCGGCCGAGAGCTGTTGGGACAAGCGACGGATCTGCTGGCGAGAGCCTGCGTGCTGCTGTTGCTCACGAGCAAGCTGCGCCAGAACTTTACGCAGGTCTGCCCGTGTCTCACGAAGGGCTATCGCGTCCGTGTCGACGTCGCTGCGCTCGATATAGAGGCTGTGCGGTAGCGGAGGGAGTTCGGCGTCGGATGCGAAGGCAACCAGGTAGGGAGCGCGAGTCATTTCCTGACTTGCCTCGATGAGATCGCGTCCGCGCGCCTCGAAGTAGCGTGCTGCCGTATCTTGCTGGTACCCTTCGATGAAGGATCCGATCAAGGCTCGTTGCCGCGCGATCCGCACATTGGCGAATTGGGTTGACAGCGCAAAGTCGAACTCCTCCCGGTTCACCTCCCTGACGTGATAAGGGTTCGGGGGAATTCCAGGGCCGGAATAAATGTCGCGGTCGGGTGTGCTGATGATCACCAGCCCATTGGGACGAAGGATGCGGCGCAACTCGGCTAGGAAGAGTTCGTGTTCGCCGAAGTGCTCGTAGGTCTCGAAGGAGACTGCGACGTCAATGCTGGCATCCGGGAGCGGAATCGCCCGCGCGTCACCCTGAAGATAGCGCAGATTGGGGCGAACGAACTCGGTATTTGCGGCCTCTACGATGGCCAGGTCGATTTCCACACCGACCACGGATTTGGCGACCTGCGCCAGGATTGCGGAGCCATAGCCTTCTCCGGCGGCAATATCGAGCACGTCAAGGTCGTTGCAGAAATCGCGCGCTAGGAAATAGCGATGATGCTTCATCATCCCCTCACCCGAGCTCACCGATTGCAACCTCTCACCGCTGAAATTCATCGGCGTCGCGACAGCTCCGCTCTTTGACATCTTATCCATCATAGAAACTTTCGCTGGCGAACGTAGTCGGCAACCATTTGGCTCCAGAGGCATCTACTATCGCAACCTTCGTGTCGGGCAAGCCGGTGAGGCGGCGGTGGTATTGGCGCTGGGTGTGAAGACCAAGTCGTTATTGACGCCGGGGTCTTGGAACCGATCGCTTGAGCTGTTCACAGTTGCGCCAGATGGCGACCGAGGCGGTCCGCCATCGCCATCATCGTCAGCGTATGCGGCTTTGCAGACAATTCCGGAAACGTCGCTGCATCGGCGACGAACAATCCCGGCTGTCCGGCCAGTTCGCCAACAGCATTCGTTTCGCCAATCCGAGGGTCCTTGCGCATGGGCAGCGTGCCGGCATAGTGGATATCCGAGCCGAGCTGACCCATCGTGAAACTCCCGGGCATCACGAGAAATCCCAGCCGTCTCGCCGCCTTTCGCCAATCCCGCGCGATACCGGTAATGGCAGCGGAGAGATCGTCGCCGGCCTTCCCGGTCACACGCAACCTGCCGTCGCGGCCGAGGACGGCGCTGTGTCGCGTCAGGCTGGCGGGTAGAAAGGCATTCCCGACGAGCGTAGCGGTATTGAGCAGCCGCCAGATCAGACGGGCGGCCGAACGCGACGACGGGATATGCTTGATGAATTCGAAGGCAGGCAGGTGCCCCGGCGAGAACAAGGCGCCATAAGCAAGGTGACCGGCTACCGACCTATGGGCGAATGCCAGCTGCGCGAAGGCCGGACCAGCGACCGGCGCCCGACCGGGCAAGCCCATTCGCAGAAGCAGAAATGCCGCTGTCGGGTTGGACATGACGCGCTGCGGCGTCTCGAAATGACGGAGCGTTCGCCAGGCGATCGCCGTAGTGGCGAGTGTCCCTGCAGCCAGCACGACGCGGCGCGCGTCGATCGTCGCGGACGCACCTGTACCCCGTTCGACGCCATGAACACGCCAGCCCGTTTCGATCTTCTCGATGTGATCGGCAACGAAGCCCTTGCGAAGACCGGCCCCCGCTCGCGCGAGGCCGGGCAATTCCTGAGACGCGGAATAGAGCGCGCCCCGCGCACAGCCCCAAAGGCAGAGCCCCGACAGATCGCAGGCGCGCCGATCCTCCCGATCCGACGCCAACAGCGCCAGGCGTGCGCGCCCAAGACGCAGTCCGTGCAGAGCCCCGTCCGAATGCAGCGCATCGTAGCGCCGCATCAGGTTCTGGGCGTTGTCGTCGAGTGCCGGCGCCGGATCCGCCCAGTCGTCCAGTCCAAAATACCCGCTCAGGTCATCGTCGGCTCGCCCCGAGAGGCCAACGCGCCGGCTGACGGCCGCGAACGATTCGTCGAGATCGGCATGCGCGAAGGGGAAGTCCGCCATTTCGTCACGATCATAGCGCGCCACGCCGCAACCCCAGGCATTCGACAGGCCTCCGCGCGCCAGCGAGCCGATCGCGGCGAAATTATCCGTCACGATCCGGTTTGCCTCCGCAAAGCCATCGAAAACCGCCCGCAGGGTCGGCACACGCAGCTTCGGTGAGGTCGCGGCCCGATCGATCCAGGCCGCGAGATCGGCGCCGAACATCCAGTCGCGCTGACTGCCGTCATGCCGGCGGAGGTCGAAATACTCGCCATCGGGCGGCGTCCCTACCTTCCCGACTGACGCATCGACCATCAGCACATCCCGCCCGGCCTGCACCAGAGGCCACGCTGCAGAGACGCCCGCCGGGCCGGTGCCGATGATCACGACCTCATGCGGCATGGTCTGAGCCTTCGATCGGCCGAGGCCTGACACGAGCGGTACAATAGCCCATTTCCGAAACCTCGCGACCGGCACGGTGGGAATAGACGGTGGGCTGGTCGGCGCGGCGAACGGGCATGGGCGAATCTCCTAATCACCACTTCTACCGCGGAACGATTCCCCGCAACCGCAATGTCTTGAGCCGTTTGATCTCGCTCCCCAGCTAGGCCGTCGCGGCGTCGCCGCGGTGGCGCTTGATCCCGCGCGCCTCATCACCTTCCGCGCCCAGCACGCCATAGAGGATCGCCTTGCGCTTCTCAGGCGTCAGGTCGGCGAGATAGGCGACCTCGCATTCGTGCTTCCACTGCTCTGACCTGATCGAGACCTCGCGGCCGGCGAGGAGGGAATAGACCATCCGCTGGTTCTCGGGGTCGCGGGTCGGCACGGCGTGTTCTCCAGGTGGCTCGCATATCCCCAAGGAACGATTCGCCCAACCCGCCGTTGCGACTCCAGCTGTGAGTGGCGGAGTTGCTGTGGTGTGCGCGTGTCGCTCTGCCCGCGCTTTGTCTGTGGCCGAACGGCCAAAACGTCGCGCGCGCCACCTATTCACTGCTATTTGATGCGACAATGGTGGTTTGCACCACCTCCACAACAAATATGGTCACGCCCGCGGTCAGGAGGCCGCACTGCCCTCCGGAGTTTGACGCTGTTATACGGCAGCGTCTATTGTCATCGCTGAAGACCACCAGTGAGAATGGTCTAAGGTGGCGCGGGGAACTGTATGTCGGAGTTTGAAATACGGCCGATCGAGTTCGACGAGAAGGCAATTGGGGAGTATTGCGAGCTTTTTTCTAAGTGCTTCCCCGGCTCCGCTAATTACAGTCGAAAATATTTGGAATGGTTATACTGCGAAAACCCGCTAGGGCGCGCGGTGGGATTTGATGCTTGGGCGGGCAGCGATCTAGCTGCCCACTATGTCTGCGTTCCGGTTTCATATCGCTATGGCGGGAAAGTCGTTCGGGGGCTGTTGTCGCTCAATACAGCCACCGGAGAAGCGTATCGGGGGAAGGGGCTTTTCACGAAGCTCGCTGAGGCGACCTACGCACGGGGCACAGACCTCGGCATGGATTTCGTCATCGGCGTAGCCAATGCCAATAGCACTCCGGGGTTCGTGAAGCGCCTGGGCTTTGAACTCATAAGTCCCCTCGATGCGAAGATTGGTATCGGCCTGGGCGTGGAACAAACGCAGGAAGCGTCCTTCCAAAGCGTCTGGGACAGGGACACTATCGAATGGCGGCTGAGGTCTCCTCGAAATGCTGTCCACCTCGTTTCTAGAGGTGACCGAAGCCGATTCTGGGCTTATGCCGGGCGAAAGTCAGTCATCGCTGTAGCCGAGCGTCAGAGCGTAAGCGGCGGCGATGGTGCGGGCAGCTTCCCCTTTGCCAGGCCGCAAGTGTTCATCGGCTTGCTGCCGGCTGCTGCCAATTTGCGCGGCATTGCCATTGACGTTCCCGGCCGATTCCGAACCTCGCCTTTGAATCTGATTTTTCGGCCGCTTGCGATCGGCTCCGCCTCTCCGAAGAAGTCGGAGATATTGTTTGATTTCCTCGATTTCGACGCCTTTTAAACTCTCAACCTTTTCGAGTGCCATGCTTACAACAAAGGCTAAGAAGCCAGCCCTATTTCTGTTCCCTCATCAAGACGACGAGTTCGCGGTTTTTTCTTTGCTTGAACAGAATGTCCGCAACGGCATTCGGAACATCTGCGTCTATCTGACAGACGGAGGGGGAAATTCGGCCTCACCTATCGCGCGCGACGCTGAGAGCCAGAGTGTCCTGGCTAAGCTCGGCATTGCCAAAGAAGACATCATCATTTTCGGCGGGGCAGAGCGCGTACCTGATGGCAAGCTTGTAGATGCGATGGACCGTACGTTTTCCGAGTTGGTGGATCGCTTTGGTCCGGCTGATATCGGCACAGTCTATGCCCCGGCATGGGAGGGAGGGCATCCCGATCACGATGCGGCAACGCTGATCGCCTCGGCTTTCGCCAAGCAGTTTCCAGACGTCGATGTTTGGCAGTTTCCGCTCTACAACTCCTACCGGGTTGGAATCGTCCCCTTTCGTGTATTCAACCCGATCCCCGGGAATGGCGACATCGTCCGCGTTCCGTTCTCAGGATCAGCCATTGGCAGGTATTTGGGCTATTGCCTGGCCTACCGCACTCAGCGAAAGACTTTTGCCGCTCTATTGCCGTTCGTAGCGCTGAGTTTCATGCTCGATCGGTCTCAGATGCTGCAGTCGCTGAACCACGACCGCCTGTCGTCCAAACCCCATGACGGGGACATGTTATACGAGCGGCGCAGATGGCTGACATGGGAACAGTTCAAGGCGCGGGCCGCCTCGTTCGTTTCTCGATAGGCCACGGTTTTCGCGACGCCATAGCGCGATCATAGAAGCCACCCCAACCAGCCGCCTTCGGGCGGCTTCTCTATTGGGCCATGGGTGTCAAGCCGCCCGACGCCACGAAAATCTCAATTGGGGCGGAGCGGACCTGACGAGCGCCATGGCGCCTGCATTCGATCCTGTTAACGCGTCGATTGCTACGTCCCTGTATGCTCACCTGCAGCTTGTCATCAATCCGGCGATAAACCGCACAATTGACACAGGCGGGCGCAACTTGACCCAGAGAACATTTAATTGGACGAGGCGGGTCCTCGGATACTCATGCCTCGTCGTCTTCGCCTTCTGCGTGTATGGGGCGAATTTTGGTGCTGTTCAGCTGGATCCTTTGATTTCAGGCGCGATGTTAGGTGTTTTCCTACTCGCAATCGTCGGCATACTAGTTTCTTTGGGAATGCTCGTTGTTGATTGGCTCGGCGACAAACTCTCGTAGATCGGGACTGCGGCATGGGTCGCCTATGGGTCGTGAGCAGGCTGTCCCGCCAGGTCTCTGGCTTCTCTTCGAAGTCGGCACGTGGCCGCTTCATGGTTGGGTCCGAAGAGTGGCGGATCAAGCTTTTTCGCGGAGTAGCCCTGCGGCTCTCCAAACCGCCCTCGATCTCGCCGACCCCCGGTCCCCGGAGGGACATTGCTCCACCTTGCGGCAGATCTTGGATCGCTTGTGAGAGGCGTCAGGCCGGTTCAGCACTCCAGCGGAACTGGGTGCGATCGACCCAGATACGATGAAGGATGACCGCTAGGCGGCGGGCAACCGCGACAGTTGCCTTGGCCATGCCACGTCGCTTGGCAACGCGCAGGCCCCACGCCTTAAGCGCCGAAGGCCTCGTAGCTGGGCGCAAGAGAACCATGGCGGCCTCGAACAAGGCCGCCCTCAAGGTCTCGTCACCGCTCTTGCTGATATGCCCGCGTCGGTCGATCTCACCCGATTGATGCGTTCGCGGAGCCAAGCCAAAATGTGCCCCGACGGCTCGAGATCGCTGAAAGCGCGCAGGCTCATCGACCGCAGCACGATAGGTCAAGGCGACAAGCGGCCCGACGCCGGGAACACTCATCAGCAACTGGCAGTCGTCGTCAGCGCGGGCTAGAGCCAGCATGGTTTTGTGGAGCGACACATACTGTTCGCGGACGACCCGGCGGACCGCTAGCATCGGCTCGATGATGACCTGCAACGAAGGCGCGTCCTCGATCAGTTCAAGGATACGAGCCTCATATTGGGCGCGCGAGACGAGCCCGACCTTCAGGCCGAAGTTGCGGAGCAAGCCGCGGATACTATTCTCGGCATCGAGCAGCTTGGCCTGAAGGAAGCGCCGGCCGCTCAGCAATGCCCTGATTTTTTGACTGGCCAGCGTCTTGACGTGGACCGGGCGGTAGAGCCCGACCCGCATCATCTGGGCGATGCCGCGTGCATCGTTGCGGTCGGTCTTGTTCGGCCGGGCGCTTAGAACCGCCTGAGCATGGCGCGTCTCGATGCAGATTACTGGGAAGCCTGCCTTCGCCAGTCCAGCATAGAGCCACTGACAGAGCGGACCGGCTTCCAGGCCAACGCGGGAATACTGCCGCCCGCAAGCTGACAGGAACGCGGCGATCGCCTCCGGCGAACTCTCCGCCTAGCCTTCCCGGATGATCGATCCGCCTGCGTCCATCACGCAGACGCTCGTCGTCTTCACCGAAACGTCCAAGCCGACAAAGCACTCCATCGCTCTTCTCCCTGATCCGCTGGGCTGGATCGGTGGAGCTTAGAACGCATCGACCACCGCCGCATCGCACCCGCGACGCGAGCCCAATGGCCCAACCTTTTTCATGCCGGAGCATCACGATGGACACTCGCGACGTGCAAGCGGCGCTCTTTCGCTTGGTTAGTCGCTGACGGTGGATGGCGTCGCGGGGCCGGTGCCGATGATCACGACCTCATGCGGGATGGTCTGAGCCTTCGATCGGCCGAGGCCTGACACGATCGAGCCACGGCCCGGCCACGGCATCGGCGAGCCGGCCCACAGCCTCGAGCGGCAACGCCAGTCCAAGCTGCAAGATCTGGGCAAGCCGTGTCGGCGTATGGGACGACATCAGAAAGCCGTCGACATGCTGCGCCGAACTCTCGGCCAGAAGCAGCGCGAGATCAATGCGGCGCGACAGGGCATCCTGTTCGCCGTTGCGACGACGGGCGGCAGGCTGGTCGAACAGCGTCAGCCCCCTTGGCAGCAGGCGGGTCAGGCCGGACAACTCCAGCGGCCCGGCTTCGCCGACGGACGAGACCGCACGCGCGTAGCTGCGCAGCAGCCACCGGTCAGGCTCCCTGCCCGTCGCATAACGGAGCAGAACGACCCCTTCCCGGATCAGGCCCCTGTGGCAGAACGTACCGCGAGAGGCGCCGTCGGGAAAACGTCGATGATACGGGATCAGCTCGGCCATGTCCGCTACACTGTCGAGCGCAGGAAGGTCGTTCAGCGAGGCAAGACGCCTTACGAAAGCCGGTCGGACACCCAGTTTCTCGACACCGCGAAGAGCCCAGATAATCGGTGCCAACGGTACGGGAACACGGATCGGCCGGCGCCCGAATCGGGAGATCGCCACCAGCTGGATGAAACGCGAGAACGCGACGGAGCGCGGATCCGCTATGGCGTAGACGCGCGGCCTCGGTCGAGCTTCACAGGCCAGTAGGACCAAGGCGTCCGCCAGATCATCGACATGTATAGGTTGGACCCGCGGCTCGGGCATGAAGCGAGGAATCGCCGGCGCGCGCTGCGCCACCGACACTAGGGTGCCCCACAGCCCCTTCTCGGGGCCACCATAGACCTGTCCGGGTCTGACAACCGCCCCGAGGCGGTCCAGCACGATCCGTTCGGCGCTTGCCTTGAGTCGGCCATAGCCGGTCGGAGCATCGGACCTCGCCGTCTGGCTTGAGACGAAAATCAAACGAGCCGATGCAGCCTCGGCCGCGTCTGCGAGGCGATGAAGGGCCGCGATTTCAGCCTCGATGTCAGGCTCCGCGCCGCGCGAGGTCTCGGCTGCAGCGTGAATGACGGCATCGACACCGGCGAGCAAGCCGGGTTCGAGCTCATGCCGGAGATCGTAGGCAACGAAGCGCGTACCGGCTATGCCGGGATCGCGTCGCGAAAGTGCCCGGACCGCGATACCGCGCTTCGTCAATGCGCGACAGACCGCCTCCCCGACATAGCCGCTCGCGCCCGTGACGGCGACCGTCTTCACCGGTTCCACGCGGTCAGTTCCCCTGCCCGGATTTGGCGCCGCGGAAGACCACCGATTTTGACAGGCTGAAACTGACCGCGATCAGGATGACGTCTGCAATGATCTTGGCCATCACGGGCGAAGGGACGACGCGCATGAACAGCGCCAGCATCGCCGACGACGCCACGCTGTTCGCAATCAGAAGCAGAACATACCGCAGCGCCTGATCCGACAGGCGCCCGCCGGCGGCAGCATCGAAGGTGATGTGACGATGCGTGAAGAAGGCGAAGCATCCGGCAACGGCCTTGGCGCAAATGTTCGCCCAGAGCGGCGCAACGGCAAAGCGCTCGACGAGTAGTGCGAACGTCCCGATATCGAGCCCGTAAGCGAGGAGCTGGACGATGACGTAAAGTGCGGCAGCCCTCATCCGACCGCCTAGCGCTTGCGCAGGACGATGACGTGATGCAGCGCCAGGATGCGGTTCAGCGGACCGAGCATCGCCTCTACGCCCTTGAGCGGCCCGGTCATGAAATCGGGAACGAGCTGCCGAAAATTGAGCCCGCCCGAAAGCAAATAGCGGACGTGGTTGGCAACAGGTGCCTGATGTACGATCTCGAGCTGCGGGAACAGGCGCTCGAAGCGATCCCTGTCCCGCTCGAAGACGATGTAGCTCAGCGCCTGGTTCGCTCCGCTCATCGCCCCGCTGCCGCTGGTCGTCCAGCCTTGTGCCGACTTGTCATAGTCCTCGCTGGCAAAGAGGCGTTTGAAGAGCAGGTTGGCGACCGGGCTCCAATAAGGCTCGACGAGAACGGTTCCGCCCCCCGGCGGACAGACGCGCGACAATTCTGAAAAGAACGCCTCCGGATCGGGCAGGTGGTGGAAACAATGCTGCCCGAACACGCTCCTGACGCTGCCATCCGCGAAATCCATCGCCTGGGCATCCACGACGCGATCGAGATGGGGCGCCGGGACGACATCCGTGGCCAGCACGCCAGAATCGCTTTCGCGGATCGGCCAGACGCCCGCGCCAATTTCGAGGCGCACGCCCTGAGCCGTCAGATACTGCGCCTCCAGGCCCAGCATGAGCCGGTGTATCTCCGTGAAGACCGTGCGGATCATCGGTTTGCGGTCGATGACCGCGCGATGCGCCCGCATGCGCTCGACACCGTCGACATCGATGCCCGCCAAGGCGGGCTCTCGCAGGAGATCGGCAATTCCCATTATGGAGTTGTTCCGCGTGAATGAGGCGCGTTGATGAACCTGAGCCCGCGGAGCGTCAAGGGAGACGGACCTCGTAAAGCGTGACTGAGCCCATCGTGGCGATCTTGCGTCCCAAGCGGCCGATCTCGGCATCCAGCAGACCATGGAAAGCGTAGCTCGGTTCCGGCGGCGAACGATGAACGATAAAGGTCGGCTTGACGCGGTGCAGATAGGCCTCGACATCGGCGCCGGATTTGGCCGCAGTGCCGGAGTCGGAAAAATCCTTGCTGAACCATGAGGTATAGAGCGCCGTGCCTTCTAGCGGGGCGGCCGAGCTCACGCCGCTGAGCAACACCCGCGAGCTTCGGCCCTGAAGCTGGTTGACCAGCCGCAAGAGCGATTTTTCCGGCACGAACGCCTGCTCGTATCGTTTGGCCTTCTGAGGATCGAACAGGACCCTGAAATCATAGCTCGCCATGATCCAGCCGCCGGCATTCAGTTTGTAGACGTTGAGGCAAAGGACCACGGCGACGGCCAGGTTGAAGACAAGCGCCATGCGCGGGCGAACCAGATAGAGCGAGGCCACGAGCCCGATCAGCAGGAACGCAACCGGCAGGATTGGATAGAAATAGCGCAGATACTGCGTGCTGAAGCCGATCGCACAGATGAAAGCCAGGAAGGCGAGCGCCAGCCAGCGCATCTGCCTGTAGATCACGGCCGCAACCAGCCCCGTGCCGAGGAACGCCATCAGACTGAATCCAAGCGCACCGTTATAGGCTTCGAGAAAATGATCGGAGTGGAACGTCGCCTGATAGAGAAGATCGAGCTTGAACCGGTTGATCCAGCGCCCGTCGACGAACTGGACCGGCTGATAGAACGGGGATTTGAACACATTGTTGAAGAAGGGGAAGACGGGATTACCCGAGATCCAATAAGCGTGGATGTAGCTCGACAAGGCCGTCGCCGCGGCAAGGACGAGGCAACCCGCGAGGCCGAGCAATTCGATCGAGCGGCGACGCTTCCCGAGATAGAGGCTCGTCGCCAACAGGCCGAGCAGAGTTGCGGCGATCGCGCCATGAACCTTGCTGAGCGCGGCTGCTGCGAGAACGATCATCACCGCAGCAACTGCCCGCAGGGTCAGGCTACGCCCTCGATCAAGGATGATGACCGCGGCAGCCGTCACCCACATCGTCAGCGGATTTTCGATGAAGCTCGACGCGCTTTCGACGAGGGTCAGTGGCATCGATGCGAACAGCAGCGCCGCAATCAGCCCTGCAGATGCGCCATAGCGCCGCGCGACGGCACCGCGGATCAGCGCGACGATCACGAGAAACGTTATGTAATTCAGGAGCTTGACCGCCGGTTCCCCGGCAAACAGATAGACGTGCGCGTATAGGAAATCGACGGCGAGCGGAATGACCGCGAACACGAACAGGCCAGGATCATAGGACCATTCGCCGTGGGCCGCGACATAGGAGGCTACGTAAAGGTGTACCGCCAGGGCGTCGTGGTACCGTTCGGGCAATGCCGCGTGCAGCATGAAGAACAGCGCAAGAGCGACCGCGGCGACGCGCCATAGCAGCATCCAGCCTTGCGGCATCCAACTTTGGCGCGTCCGATCCTGAGGCATCAGATCCTGCGGGACCACCGCTGGACGGACCATGTCCGCCCAATCCGCACCGAGCTGCCTACGAATATCGGCGTGCAGGATGGGCGCAGCGAAAAGGGCCAGTATGGCCAGATGCGCCCCCGGGAAATTGACGCGAAAAGGGCTCAGGAACGTGACGACGATGGTGACGAGGGCAAGGCCAATGCTCAGCCGCTGCCCCATCGGCCAGGCCGAATCCTTCGGGGACGCCGTGCCGGTGACAACCGTGCCGGCAATCGCCGAGGCCATCAGGAGCATCGCCACGATAGCCGTCGCAGCCAGACCAAACAGCGCCCCTGCCAGGAAAACGCCAGCGAGCGCGGTAACCATCCCGCCCGAGATCCGAAACCGACGCTGCAGGACCTGCGAGGCGGCGACCATAATGAGTGCGACCGCCCCTACCGTGTAGAGAGCCTTCAGCGTCGTCGCCGACCAGCCGACCGGTGAAAGCACATCTGTCGTGGCAAGCCCCATGGCCACGAGCGCAAGCGAAGCCAACATCACCCCGTCCAGCACGAGAGGCCGGGATATGGATCGCCAGAAGGCCGACATAGTTATTCCTCGAGCTTTACAACCGCGGCCGTGAACAGGCGCCAACCGCTAGCGGTTGGCCAGACCACAGAGCAAGCCGAATGTCACGAATGCCTCGCCACCCAGGCACGCATTTGTCAATCCGCCGCTCTTTCGTGGGTAAGGTGCGGCGCCGTCGAATACAGCGGCGTTCGCAACGCTCAGACCAATGTAAGCGCGCACCAGAGCGCACCACGGTTGTCGCGTTGCTTGTCGCGATGCTCGCGCCAGAGCCGGTGCAGGGTACCGCTCTCGAGCATTGTCGGTTTGGCCATGGCGGCTTCCGGCATTTCGCGCAGCCATCGTGCCAGAGGAATGCCGAAACCCTTCTTGCGTCGCGCAAGCAGATTTGCGGGCAAGCGCCTGGCCGCTGATTGGCGGAGGATCCATTTGGTTTGGCCCTGTCGCAATTTGACGTGCGAGGGCAGCCGTCGCGCAAAGTCCACGACATGATTATCGAGGAAAGGTGCGCGGACTTCGAGCCCGTTGCGCATGGCGGCCCGGTCGGTCTTCACCATGATGTCGTCAGGGAGATAGAAATTCGTATAGAATTCGAGCGTCCTGTCGATCAGCCCCTTGCTCGCCGAGCCATCCCAAGCCGCCACGGCTTCACTGTAGAGATCCTCGATATCCACTGGTTCCGACAGGAGACCTTCGATATCTGAAACGGAGGCGGGTCCGAGCCAGACCGGATTCCACAAGGCCGGGCGGAGGCCAAGGCCTCGCAACCCGCGGTTCAGCTTGAAATCGAGGCTCATATTCGCCTCCGACGGCGGCATCCGCGCAGCGAGCGCGGCAACCGCGCCATGAACCGGTTTGGGCACCATGCGATGATACCAGGCTGCCTTCCCAAGCACTTTGAACGGGTCATAGCCGGCGAAGAGCTCATCGCCCCCGTCGCCAGACAAGGCGACGGTGACGTGGCGTCTCGCGAACTTGCAAAGCAGATATGTGGGCAGGATCGAGCTGTCACCGAGAGGTTCATCGATGATCGAGGGCAGTCGTGTCAGAAGATCGCGTGCGGCATCCAGATCACACATCTCCGTCTGGTGACAGGAGCCCACATGAGCCGCCATTTGCCTGGCATAGACGGACTCGTCGAAGCTTTGTTCGTTAAATCCGATCGCGAAGCTTTGAATGCTTTCCGGTGGCCGCAACTGGGCCGCGTGGCTGAGAATCGCGCTGCTATCGATCCCACCCGACAGGAAGATACCGAGGGGGCGGTCGCTATCGAGCCGCAGCGAAACTGCGTTGGTCAAGAGACCGTCCAGCTCTTCCGCCCAACTCTCGGGGCTTCCGGGCGGCGGCGCGTCGGGCTCGATCGCAAAACGCCAATAGCGATGCAGGCGCGTCTCATGCGTCTGAACGTCGATCTCAAGTGCATGTCCCTGGGGGAGTTTCGAGATCGTCTTGTACGGCGTCAGCGGTGCAGGAAAGAAGCCATAGGCGAGATACTTGCGGATGGCGGCGACGTCCATCGACGCGTCGGCGTGATCGGGGTGAGCCCGCATCGCCGAGAGTTCGGAGGCGAAAACCGTCCCTCCGGCGCCGCTGCCATAGAATAATGGCTTCTCGCCGAACCGGTCGCGCGCAAGGATCAATCGCGATGTCCTCCGGTCGAGCAAGGCGAAGGCGAACATCCCGTTCAGCCGCTCGAGGAGATCGAAGCCCCACTCCTCCCAGCCATGCACGAGCACTTCAGTGTCGCTGTGGTGACTGCGGAAGACATGTCCTCGCGCGACGAGCTCTGTCCGCAAGGCGCCGTGGTTGTAGATCATGCCGTTGAAAACGATGCCGACCTGGCCATCCTCGTTCCACATGGGCTGCTGACCGAGGGCAATGTCGATTACCGCCAGCCGCCGGTGGCCGAGATACACCGCATTGTCATGGTCCACGAAACGGCCTTCGCCATCCGGCCCACGATGAACGAGGCAATTCATCATCGCCACGAGGTCGGTCTCACTCCCCCGCCCGACGAAACCGGCGATGCCGCACATCTACTGCTCTCCGTCGGCGCGAAGCGCGACGCCACCATCCTGGCCACCGACAATGGCGCGGACCGCATACTGTGTCTTGCCTTGCGACTCAAAGTAAATTCGCACCAGGACTTCTGCGAGAAGTCCAAGCAGGATGCACATGATGCCGGTCATTGCACCAAACATCACCATGAGAGGCAACGGTGTCTGGATGAAAGAGATGTTGTTCACGAATTTTAGCCAGAGCGCGTAGATCGCGGCGACGCCGCTCAGCCCGAAGAACATCGCGCCAACGCCCCCGAACACATAGATCGGCTTGGTGTCGTATTGCGTCAGGAATTTCACCAAAAGCAGGTCGAGAAGAACTTTGAAAATGCGTTCGAGACCGTACTTAGACGTACCAAACTTGCGCGGGTGGTGATCCACAACCATCTCGGTGATCTTTGCGCCCTGCCAGCGTGCAAAGATCGGCACGAAGCGATGCATCTCGCCATAGAGGCGGAACCCCGAGAGCACATCGCGGCGATAGGCCTTGAGCGAGCAGCCATAGTCGTGGAGGTGCACACCGGAAATGACGGAGATGAGCTTGTTCGCAATCCGGCTCGGCAGAACACGGCGGAAGCTGGCATCCTGGCGATTTCGACGCCATCCTGAGACCACGTCGAAGCCTTCCCCGATCTTGGCGACGAGCCGCGCGATGTCCTTCGGATCGTTCTGAAGGTCGCCATCCATTGGCACGATGATGTCGCCCTTGGCATGGTCGATACCCGCCATCAGCGCCGCCGTCTGACCGAAATTGCGCTGGAGATCGACCAGACGGAATCTCTCGGGAAAACGTTGCACCTGCTCGGTCAACTTCGCAGCGGTGTCGTCGGTGCTGCCGTCATTGACGAATATCGCTTCCCAGGCCCAAGCTTCCTGACCCAAAACATCGTTGAGCTGCTGGCAGAGAGGCTCGACACTCTCCGCTTCATTGTACATCGGTATGACGACCGAAACAGTTGAAAAGGCGGATGTGTCGCGCGACATATTGGGAATCCGTCGAATGTTCGCCGTATGGTCGGGCGGGAAGTGGCTCGTTCCAGTATGGGAGGATCGACCCTATTGCAACGGCTGATCGTTCGAGCGGCTGCTTCGCCGTCCCTGCGCATCGCGCCCCGATGTCGCGTTCTCGTTGAGGCGGAAAACCTCGAACTTGTCAGGGGTCCAGCACCAACGTCACCGGATCGCTTTCTGCGTTGCGCAGGGTATTGACGACCTTGAGCTCGTGTTGGCCGGGCTGTTTGAGCGCATCGGCAGGGACTAATGCCGAGACCCCGCCATCGGTGACGACAGCCGGAAGATCCCGCCCATCCAATCGCACGACGGCGCCACCGCCGATGTTGCGATCTAGCTTGATCCATAGCGCAGACTGGCCGTTGGGCTGCTGATTGAACGGCACACCGACCCGGGCTGATCTTGGCCCGTAGTCGAGCACCGGAACGCGCGTTGGCGGCGGGCGCATTGCGCCGTCACGCAG
This sequence comes from Allobosea lathyri, assembly GCF_900108245.1. Lineage (GTDB taxonomy): Bacteria > Pseudomonadota > Alphaproteobacteria > Rhizobiales > Beijerinckiaceae > Allobosea > Allobosea lathyri. The sequence goes on along the minus strand of NZ_FNUY01000016.1, from coordinate 28,637 downwards.
CCAGACCCTGCCCATCTCGAAGCGTCCGGAAATCGGATAGGTGGCGTTGATATGGTCGATATAGCGGCGAGCCCAGACGTCGAAACGCGACGTGTGGGTATCATTGGGCGCCCAATCCAACACGATGATTACTGGTGGTTTCGCCGCGTCGGTCAGCGCAATAGCCTTGTCGAGCCAACCCGGATACACTAAAGGCGTCGCATCGTCCACATAGTGCTCACGAAACAGCGGCTGCCGGTCAGTCATGAATGGAAAGCCGGCGCAATAGGGCACGCAGACAATGCGGTCCCCGGGGCTTGAGTTCTGCTCGATAATCGCAGCGACGTTGTCGTAAATTCGTTTCTCTCCGGCACTGACGCGAACACGAACGCCGTTCTTTCCTTCGAACACTGCGTCGCGCCCGGACAGCTTCATGCCCAGCCCCGTCTCGCCAAAGAGGGCGCCGTATCCGACAAAGAGCGCGACCTGCGCCAGAAGAAGTACCTGGATTGCCCGCGCCGCCGGCTGGTCCAATCGGCGCGCGGATCGCCACGGCTCGTTCAGCCATACAACGAGCGCCAGAGCCAGCAGCACGTAACAGTGCATGAAGCCAACGAAATGAACCCAGCTTGGTCGGAACAGGCCGAAAATTGGCCATTGGCATGCCGCAAGCAGGAATATTGCGAACAACGGCTGATCTATCCGGGCATCATCGCGGTTGCGCAGTGCACGCCATACCAGGGCAATGAACGCTCCAACGAGGCCAGCGAGCGTCGAATAGATCAGCAATGCGAAGATTTGCTGGCCGCTTGATAGGTCGAATATCGCGCTGACGGGCGGCATCTTCAGGAGACTGCCCGACGCAGAGCCAAGCTCGCTCGTCTCGCCTAACCGCATACCCAAAAAGAATAGAATTCGTGTTGGATATCGAACGATTTCGAGAAGGAGGTGCCACCCATACCCTCTAATCACGGCATGCAAGGCGAGAGGCGCCATGACGACGACGAATGCAATCGATGCATAAAGCGTGCGGCGTAGCAGATAGGCGAGCTTTTCTCGAAAATCGCCGGACAGCAACAGCGTCCGCCCGATCAGGATGGTGCCAAGCGCCGCTGCGTAGAGATAAGCGAAATCAGGCCGTATCATCATGATCACGGCGATGACCGCCGCGGTTGTCATTACGACCGCCCGGTCACGTTGAGGCTCGGTGCGCGCAAGCGCGACGAAGGGCCAAGCGATTAACGCAAGGCAGACTAGCCGCATCGTCGATGCAAGGAATGGCGGAACCAGTATGATCGCGGCAGCCGCCACAAGCCCAGGCCAAAGTGTACCCGTCGCCTGGCGCAGCGCCATCGCGAGCAACACAGAGCAGATGATGATGAGGAAGTGGAAGGCGATCAGCAGCGCCGAGAAGTTGACGCCCGCGAGTTTGAAAATCCAGGCGCCGAAGAAGTGCCAGAGCGGGCCATACCCAATGAAATCGGCTGGCGATCCCCCCTCTGACAGTTCCCGGGCGATCTGGGCATAGGATCCCATATCGCCCCAATCAAATCCGAGGCGATAAGCGTATCGAGCGCTGAGAACCCCGAACAGTCCAATCGTGGCTAGTCCGATCCAACTCCGCACGGCCGAATGCCTTCCCGCATCAGCGACGCGACTTCTGCTGGAATTCATGCTCGAACCCGTTTGCCCAATATCAGTCCAACTATCGAGTGATACGGTCTAGCGTCAACACAACTGGCCGGAGAGCATGTCCATGGCCTGAACCACGTCGCCGACGCTGGCATCGAGTGTGGAAGCTTTTGGATCGGCTTCACCCATACGAGCTCCGATAACTCCGGCCATGTCGCATGACGCGAATTCATCGAGGGCTGGCATCGAAGCAAATGCACAAGATTCATGATGCGTGTTCGCCACGTTCCCGTTGATCATTGACGCCCGCCCTGCCCGCACCACGATCCACGACAAAACTGATGCCATACAATCAATAACTTATTACTTCCGTTAGCTCAACTAAACGACAGTCTTTCAATCGTATACTTTAAAAACGTCAGCTTGGGGCCATCGACGCTCGGCATACTGGCTGAGCCGCATTGCACGGTTCGCAGAAAAAGCTCTCACCTCGTTGGCGAACCGCTTCGCGCTATCTTGCAAATTTTCCCGGTCAATCGGTACGATTACCTGTTGTTCGGCCAACTCCACGGAGTTTGGTCCCTCGAGGGTCGAGGCCACGATCTTGCCCGCCAGCAAGCATTCTCTCATCACAGAATTGGTGTCCTCACCAAAGGCCATACGGATGAGCCCTGAGGAGCCCATCAGCCAGTCGTCGTAGTCTGCGACAGAACCGGCGAACAAGACGCCTGTCTCTGATCTGGCCGCTGTTTGGACTTTCAACTCGTCTATCGCAGGGCCGTCGCCAACGATGATGAGGCATGCGTCGTTATCCAACATCGGCTTGAGGACGTTGAAAAACGCGACTGCCTCAGCGTGTCCTTTTTGGGCAATGCCTCGTCCCACGGAGAGAAAGGCATGGCGCGCCGAGAAACGCTTCGGAGTGTCGCTCTGGCGGCGTGTGATGGGATTCGGCTGATCGCGCAGGCGGTCGGAACGGAAACCGTAGCCTTTGTAATCGTTCCAGATGATCCGGTTCATATAGAACCGCTTGTAATGTCGTCCGAAAATCCAGAAGAGCGCCCGAATTGGGAATGGCAGCTGGCTGCGGTTGCAGTCGATCCCCGCGCTCACGTTAGGCAATCGCCAGAGCATAAGTAACGAGGCATACGCGAATGCCGCGAAGAGCTTGAGATGGATGAAGTCGAAAACCTCGTGATTTCGGCGATAGAATGTCAGGAAAGCCCAGAAGGTGCGGGGATCGACTACCGTTCCGTAATTGTAAGGCCTGCCGGTGAGGAAGACCACATTCGCGCCAGCCGCCCTGAGTCGCGTGGAGTAGATATCGCTGCCGAAAATCGAAACAATAGTGAAATTCGTATTACTACTAGAAAATTTAACGTAATTGAGAAGGTATTCCTGCACGCCACCGACGCCAAGATGGTCGATAATAAAGCAGATATTCTTCTTCAACTACGGAACTCCTTCTACGCAGACGAGCACGATACGTATCGATATTCGATGCCGCAACGACAGCATCCGCCTGCTTTGAAACCGCTGCAGCAGGCTGCAGTGGCACGCCGAAGGGGCTATTTCAAGACTGGCTTTGCCCATCTTCTTGTGAGATGTCCATGCTCTGATAGGCGGAAAGTACCGCCGCTTTCTGCCTAGCGGCCGCCAAACCGACGAAACGAAAACAGGGCAATAGCGAACATGATCCCATTCAACCGGCCCTGGAGCGGAGCGCGCGCCGTTGAGTTCTTGAACGAAGTCTGCGGTAGCACGCATCTGTCGGGAGATGGCCGCTTCACCAAGCTCTGCCACGAGTGGCTTGAAAATATCCTTGGTGTTCGAAAGGCATTGCTGACCACGTCTGGGTCGGGGGCACTTGACATGGCGGCGATCCTGGCCGGCCTCGAGGCCGGCGACGAAGTTATCATGCCATCCTTCACCTTCAGTTCTTCAGCCAATGCCATAGTCTTGCGCGGCGCGACGCCTGTATTCGTCGATATCCGGGCAGACACGTTGAACATCGACGAGCGCTTGATTGAAGCCGCAATCACGCCGCGCACGCGTGCAATCATGGTCGTCCATTATGCCGGCGTAGCCTGTGCAATGGATTCAATCATGGCCATCGCGGCTCGACATGGCCTAACGGTAATCGAGGATGCGGCCCAGGCGATTATGGCAAGCTACCGTGGACGTCCTTTAGGGTCCATCGGTCAGATGGCGGCGTTAAGCTTCCACGAAACCAAAAACATCATCTCGGGCGAAGGCGGGGCGATACTGATTAATGACCCCGAGATTATCGAGCGGGCCGAAATAATCCGCGAGAAGGGCACGAACCGGACCGCGTTCGCGCGGGGGGAGATCAGCAAATACACCTGGGTCGACCTCGGTTCGAGTTACCTTCCTAGCGAGATCATAAGCGCCTTCCTATGGTCGCAGTTAGAAGTGGCGCAGGAATTGACCCAGCGCAGGCTCTTGATCTGGAGCCGCTATCACGAGCATTTCGAAGCAATGGAACAGGCGGGCGTCCTGCGGCGGCCCACCATCCCTGAGGACGTGGTCTCGAATGGACATATCTATTATCTGCTTTTGCCGGACGAGGCCAAACGCGACGGCCTGATCAGGGCACTGCGGGCAGAGGGCATCAGTGCTGTGTTTCATTACATTCCGCTGCACAGCGCACCGGCGGGATTGCGATTTGGAAGGGCTAGCGGCTCAATGCAGCAAACTGACGACCTCAGTCGCCGGCTGGTACGTCTTCCGCTCTGGCTTGGGCTGGATGATGGCGTCGACGTTGTTGCAGATGCGGTAAAACGCGCGCTTTCTCCTGCAGCCTGAATGTATGAGCGTGCCGCCGTTCTGCCGCGAGCGGCGCAAACAGGATCGCGCACTCGGAGCGGCAGGGCGAGAACACAAGCGCACAGCCACCACGACGGAGGCTAAACGATGACATTCCTGCTGTTCGGTGGCGGGCTGGCTGGACGGCTTGCCGCGGAAGCTCTCTGCAAGCGTCATGGGGGGCAGATGGCCGCCATCGTGTGGGATGCGGCGACCGGCGAGCCTCCGGCCGATCTTGGCATTCCACTCATCGACATCGCGGATGCCGCCAGCGCTGCAGACATGGCGCTGTGCAGCGGCTTTGGCCACATCCTGCCAGGGGCACTGATCGACAGCTTCCCGTCGGGAGCTTTCAACGCGCATCCCTCGCTGTTGCCGTCTTACCGCGGCAGGCATGCCGTACAATGGGCAATAGCGTCGGGGGAGACCGTTCTGGGCGTCTCCCTGCACGAAATGACGAAGCAGATCGACCAAGGCGCGGTTCTTCTCATGCGCGGCCGTAGATTTGGACTTTCGGAAAGCTACCTCGCGATCAGCGAGAGCCTATGTGAGATGGCGGCACAGATGCTGGTGGAGTTCGTCGATGCAACCTTGAGCGGCGTGGCATTGCCGCCGATTCCCATCGACCCGCGCGCGGACCGCTATTATCCGCGAAGAACCGAGGCCAACAACCGCATCGACTGGACGCAATCGTCGCATGAGATTATTAACGCGGTCCGCGCCACGGCACCCGCTTATCCCGCGACATTCCGGCACCCGGATGGTCGCCGGGTCGCGGTGAATGGCGTGACGGTCGGCCGGATTCCGGGACAGGTCCTTATCGCCACATCGTCTGGGTGTCTCGTCGCGACAGGCGATGGCACGGTCTGGATAGAGAGTGATGAGATGCTTGCGCGCGGCGATATCCTCACCTGACGGGACGCGGCGCCTTTTAGACTGTGCTCTCCCTGGCCGGCGGGCTGGCCGCCGTAATCAGCCTAGCGCGGACCACGCTCTGCGTTGGCGCCGCGCAAAGTGAGCATGAAGCCCACTGCGGCCATGATCAATTGCACACCGAGCATTGAGAGAGAGAGCGCGATTGCCCTTTCGGGCATGACACCGAATCCCCCCAGTAGGCCGAGAAGGGTAACGTCTCGCACACCCACGCCACCGATGGAAACAGGCACCAAGAGAACAAGCGACACTGCGCAGATGACGACTGCCCAGATCGTCAAAGGCAGGTCGATGCCAAGCGCCGAACCGAGCAAGGCGCTGTTGGCGATTCCGATCCCTTGGAAGAGCACGCCCATTGCGATCGATTTCGCCAGCACTGGCAGGTTTCCGGACATTTGGCGTGCCGCTCCCACGGTCCTGATAAGCGGGCCACTCAATCGACCAGGCAGCCAGGACAGCAGCCTGATCATAACGCTGTCGCCGATCAAAAAGAGTGCAACTGAACCAAGCAGCAGCATAATCATTGCAAGAATGAGCGTTCGGCCAACGAGCGGATCAAAAAGCGCTGGACTCGCCAGAAGGCCGATCAAACCGAGCGCTAGCAAGGGTATGAGGCCAGTGACTCTGTCGACGACCAATGCGGCTACAATCCGATGGAGCTCAACAGAAGAGCGGCCGAGATACCCGGCCTTGGCGACGTCTCCTCCGAGCTGGCCGAAGAACACAATCGCGTAGATCTGCGAGATTATGTTGATCCGGAACAACTGGAGCAGAGGAACATCAGGCAACAAGATATTTGTCTTAGCTGATTGAACGAACAATCCAAAAAACGAGATAGAAATTATCGAAATCACATAAATATACGGAAGCTCGCCGATTATACCAAAAGACCTCACAACGTCGAACTTGATGATGATCAGCGCCATCAAGGCAACGCCAAAAACAATTTTTAGCGCTATATTCATCTATATATCCATCCGCCTGCATAAAGTCGAAGATATAATTATTTAAATCATAAAATAATTGATATCGTAATATCTATTTTTATTTACATAATATTAACTTCGAGCGACGCCTTTCATACGAAAATCAAAGGTCGATCTACGTTCTTAAGGCCTCATTGGATTTTGCCGCCGGCAATACCGGTGCGAATGACGCTCCAATGAGACTCAATCGCCCTCGGCGCTTCTAGTTTGCGCGGGACCACTTGTCGATTCCCGGCTCGCCCCCACGGGGAGTGTCTTTCAAGAAGCGACGCCGAGACATCCGGCATGTGAGCCACAGTTGGCTCTCCGTCGCCTGCTAGTTAGACAGAGCGATCACATTGGTCACTCGAACCAGTCAGTTGCAGGAAAGTGAAGATGAAGCGGATCGCGATCATTCAGTCATGCTACGTGCCATGGCGCGGATTTTTCGATCTTATCGCCAGGTGCGACGAGTACGTGATCTATGATCAGGTCGCCTTCAGCAAAGGACATTGGCACAACCGAAACCGGATCAAGACCAGCGCCGGTCTTCGATGGCTGACGATCCCGGTCAGTACGAGCGATCGGCTTGGTCAGCCAATGGAGCAGGTCGAAGTCAAGGAGGGTTGGGCAGAGGCACATATGCTGCAAATCGAGCAGGCCTACGCAAAGGCTCCCATGCGGGCATCCTTCATGCCGACCTTGAGAGCCCAGTATGAACGCGCTGGCGCCAAGCGGCTTCTCACCGACATCAACGAGATATTTCTGCGGTGGCTTGTGGAACTCTTGGATATCGGCGTGACGATAACGCGGGATCGGGATTACGCGCTCACGGGGACGCGCAGCGAGCGGGTACTGTCGACCTGTGTGGCCGCCGGAGCCACACATTACGTTTCGGGTCCCTCGGCGAAATCATATTTGGACGAAGAGCAATTCAAAGCAGCCGGCATAACGGTGGAATGGATGGAGTACGGGCCTTATCCAAACTACCCACAACTGCATGAAGGGCCCTTCGAAGGCCAGGTGAGCATTCTGGATGCTCTGCTGAACGGCCAAGCTGAAATGCTTCGCAACACGCTGGGGCTTGCCGGCACGCATGACGCGGCGGGTGCCACCGGCGAGTTGGTCAACTCCCCCAAATGAAATGGTACCCGGAGGATTTCAGACGATCGCCGCGATAGACCCACGCCATCGCAAATCCACGATATTGGATGACGAAATCGGGCTCGATTGACGGGAACGCACTCAAAAGCCCGCCGACAAGCAGCTGGCGGTTCATCACATAGTAAATATCCGGCCCGCTCGCCCAGTCCTTGTCGGCGAAGAAGCCGCCTTCGAGCGGCTGGACGCGTGTGCCGGCGCGCGGGAACCAGCGGCCCTTATAGACCGACCAGATCCTCACATTGCGGCAGTCGATTCCGGCTAGGCTTCCGGCCTTGCGGCATTCCTTGTCGATCAATTTCCCTGCTAGGATCGCCTCCTCCCCCCACCCAGTCCAAGAGAAGTTCAAACGGCCCGGCGCCGGGCTGTCGGCTCCGCCGTAATTCACCGTGATAGGCCGAAAGGCGGCGTGCAACGGTCGGAAAGGAGCGACCTCGACGACCATTGCCAAGATCAATGCCGGCAGGGCGATCACGCATGATCGATTCGCACGGAAAACTGAAGCCCATGTCGAGACGATGCGCACCACAATGACGATGGTCGCCAGGAGGATCGGCAGGTTCAGATAGCGATTGAAGGTCGGCGTATTCAGAAGCGCGAGGATGGCAGGAGCCGCGATCGCCGCGGCGAACAACAGATCGAAGAATGGCAAGGAGCGAGGCCGCCAGGCAAGCCTTGCGGCAGTCACCGCAGCGACCGCGATGAGAGCAGTCGGAAGAGCCGCCAATACGACGCCATATGCGAACGCAATAGCCGCGACGCGATGCAAGACTGCGCTGGGCATACCGAAATGGAGCTGGACGCCGTTGAATGAGCCGATCGTCATCAACGACGAATCCAGCGGCACCATCGGTGCAAAGACGGGTTCTGCGTAGTGCAAGCCCGCCACTCCGACGAAGAGCACGATGGCAATTCCGAGCGGAAAGACGAACGGCGAGAGGGCCGCTGCCGCACGACTGAGTATCTGTAGGCGCGGCCAGAGCTTCACGATGAGCGCCGAGGCCAGCGGAAGCAGGACGAAAGTCAGTACTGCTGCAGCCGTACTGTAGCCCACGCGAGCGGCGGGATCGGCCAAACTATTTCCGATGCCGAAGACGAAACGCAAGGGAGCGTAGATCCAGACGGTGAGGATCTCCATGAACAGCGGTGCCGTCCGTATCAGGACAGCGAGCGCAGGCTCGCCGATCAGGCACAATGCCGCGAGCACATAGGAGCAAGCACTGACGAGCAAGGCGAGGCATAACGCTTTCAGGGTGGCGATCGCAGCTGCCCGGGCACGGCGCTCAACGCGCATCGACGCTTCGATCACACCGGCGGCGAGACATAAGATCAGGAGGACGAGTGACGCGTTGAGCTTCTCCTGCGCCGCGAGGGAAGCGAAGAGGAGACCGGCCCACAGCAGGTCAGGACGCTCTTCTTGTTGAGCCCGCGCCAAGAGCGTAATGGCGAGCACACTGCCGAACAGCGAGATTGCGTCGTAATTCAACGTCTTCAAGGCGAGATTGTCGACAGGTAGCACGAGCAGGACGCCGGCTAACGTCGCTACCATGACGGACTTTACGCCCGGCTGAGATGGCGACAGGCGCGCGACATTCAGGACGATGCCCATCATCAGGGCAAATCCGACCAGCCAGTGGATCGTTTTCAGCGTGGCGTCGATGGTGGCGTCGCGGGCCGAAAATGCCTGCATCAGCCGCGTCACGGGAATCCAGATAAGATTGGCGGTGTGCGATGCACCTTGTGCCCAATTGGATGCGATATTGCGGTCAGCGGGATTTCGAAGGACCTCGCCGAAGGCAGTCTCGTCCAGCGTCATGAACTGGCTGACCTCGCTGACGGCAAGGCAAAACGCAATGAAGAGCGCAACCACACCGAGTACGGTTCCAACCGCATTCCCATGCGGGTTTCCCCAGGATGAGGTGTTTGGAGCCAGAGCGGAGCGAGCCGTGCCGCGCCACCGCAGCTGCGGCCGCCAATGCTTCGCCGACAAGACTAATGCCAGCAAGGCGAACACGCTGATCGCCCACTCGACCAAATTCATCTCTGTCAGGAATGTCATTGCGCCAACTTCGGCCCGCAGCGGGCAATGCGTCATGATGAGTTGGAGAACGGTGCGCTCCAACGGCTATGGCCCCATCGGCGTCGCGCCATGAGCGCGCTTCGCTTATCCCGCCACTTGCTCTAAGGCAATCGGAACGCCCGTCGCCGACAGAGCCTCGGCAGGGCTGGCCCAAATTGCGGCAAGCCGATAAAGTTTGCTGCATGGATGACGGATCGACTCGATGAGCCTAAAGACGCGGTGGCATAAGGCCTGTTCCGATACCATCGGAACGAATCTTTTTTGGAAGATCGCCGTCGATCATCGCTCATCACTGGACGACATCGTTCCGCTGATCGACGAATTCACGAAGGGTGTTGTGCTCGACGCTGGAGCTGGCCGTATGGCCTGGAGATCCGCTTTGGAGCCGCATGCAACCGTCTATATGTCCACAGACTACATCGTCGAGCATCCGCAGCTCGATTTCTGCGCCGATCTTCAGGGCGGGTTGCCGCTGCGCGACGGAACGATCGACACGGTGTTCTGCTGTTCGGTCATGGAGCATACGCCCGAACCTTGGCGCGTGCTGCCGGAAATCCATCGTGTGCTGAAGCCAGGCGGGCATGTCATCTTATCCGTGCCGTTCATGTACTACCTGCATGGCTGGCCGCATGACTATTTCCGCTTCTCGCGCTACGGACTTAGGAGCTTGGCGGAAAAGGCCGGATTTACAATTGTGCGGCAGACGAACGCCGGCGGTATTGCGCTCATGGTGTGCCACGCGATCTCCATGGTTCTGACGGCATGCCTGTGGACTCCTCGCGTGCCCTGGCTGTCGACGCTGCCCGCTGCCGCCCTCTACAAATTCGGCAGGTTGGTTGAGCGCCTTGATCGAGACGCGCTGTTCTCCCAGAACATCCACATGGTCCTAATGCGTCCCTTGTGAGCTGATCGTTTTGGCTTCATTAGCCGAGCTTCCAACAGCGTTGCCGGCCACAAGCGCATTGATAAGTGGCTCTCCCGTGCGTCAGCCGCGTGTTTGGCTTGCGGCAGCAGGAACACCGCCGTGAGACGTATTGTGAGTTGGCAGTTTGATTATGAACGTCTGCAGCCGTTAGCCTCCTCGTCCGCGGCAACAAGCGTGATGAGAGGCTAAAGGCTGCAGTGATTGGTTTGACTGCCGCATAGAGCTTTGAAAGCGCAGGAATGGTGATGCAGGACTCATTTGAAAAGATGGTGCGTGGCCTCGTCTGCGACGTTATTGGATGCCTCGGCGCGGGGCCGTACTGGCTCAGCGCTCTCGCTGAATAACGGCGCGGATGTATTGATCGACGGGGCGCCTCCGGCAGGCGTTCACAATGAGAATGAGTTGAAAATGAAGCGTGCTCTGACCAAACCGCTTGAATACGGCGACAAAGAGGGGAGCCAGGCATCGTCGCGGCCAAGAATCGCGATCATCATCCCTTGCTATCGCGTCCGCGTCCATATCGAGACCGTGGTCGCGAATGTGAAGGACCGAGTCGACCATGTCTTCGTCGTGGATGACAAATGCCCCGAGAGCAGCGGCGCATTCGTGGCCGAACGGTTCGCCGGAACCAACGTCACGGTGATCTTCCACGAGACCAACCAAGGTGTCGGCGGCGCGATGATGACTGGCTACAAGGCCGCCGCCGAAAACTACGACATCCTGGTCAAGATGGATGGCGATGATCAGATGGACCCTCAGCATCTCAACGAACTGATCGCCCCAGTTGTGCTACAAGATGCAGACTACTCCAAGGGAAATCGCTTTCACGCACCGAGCTTCCTCAACCAGATGCCTAAAATAAGAATTTTCGGCAATGCCATGCTGTCATTTTTGAATAAAATGTCGTCTGGCTACTGGAAATTAATGGACCCAACCAACGGATATACTTGCCTCGACGCGAAGGTCGTCAACATGATCGATTTCGACAAGATCGATCGCCGCTTCTTCTTCGAATCCGATATGATCTTCCAACTCGGCCTGATCCGTGCGGTCATCATCGACGTGCCGATTCCGGCCCGCTATGGCGACGAGGTCAGCAATCTGAGCGCCAGGAAAGTGCTCGTGCCCTTCTTTCGCAAGCACCTTACGAATTTCTGCTCGCGGTTCTTCTATCAGTACGTCCTGCGCGACTTCAACATCGCGACGATCTGGACGCTTTTCGGCGTCCTGATGTTCGGATTCGGCGTCGTGCTCGGCTCGACCTATCTGGTCAGGGCCTTCGCGACCGGCGAGCAGACGGCACTCGGCATCATCATGATGTCGGCGATCAACGTCACGATCGGCCTTCAGTTCCTGCTCTCGGCGCTGGCCTATGATATCAATGCCGAGCCGAGCCGGGCGATTGCGCGCTATCTGCACCAGCCGCCCGGCGCGGGCCGCTGATCAGCCCGCGGCTGGACTGGTCGCGCAATAGCGCTTAAGCGTTCGCCCGCGCCGATGGACTTGCGCGGGTTACCTGCCAGCCACGCCGAGCCTCGATACGGGCCGACAGGCCGACAGGCGCCTCGGTGCGGCGCTTGACTGGAAACATGGGTTGCGATGCGGATGGCCGATCGGTTTTGGAGAAGATTGCCGTTTCTTGCTCCCGTGACGAATGCTTGGACCCACCGTCAACTGATCCGCAGATTCGTGCGACGGGAGATTGTGGGGCGTTATCGTGGCTCGATCGGCGGTTTGTCCTGGTCGCTCGTTCAACCGATGGCGATGCTGGTCATTTACACGTTCGTGTTTTCGGTCGTGTTCAAGGCGCGCTGGGCAGCGCAGAACGAGGTGGCGGGAGTCAGCTTCGCAGTCGTGCTCTTCGTAGGCCTGATCGTGCAAGGGCTCTTTGCGGAGTGTATCGGCCGCGCGCCGGGGTTGATCGTCAGTCACGCCACCTACGTGAAGAAGGTCGTTTTCCCGATCGAGATATTGCCCGTCGTCGCGATGGGGTCGGCCCTGTTCCACAGTTTCGTTAGTTTCATCGTGCTGTTCGTGGCGATGCTGCTCGCTGGCAACCCGTTCCATTGGACGATCCTACTCGCGCCCGTGGTGCTGGCTCCGTTCCTGTTGCTGACCTTGGGCTTGAGCTGGTTCCTGGCTGCATTGGGCGTCTTTCTGCGCGATATCGGGCAGATGATCGGATTGTTGGTGACGGCTCTGCTGTTCCTCTCGCCGGTCTTCTACCCGTTGTCGGCGATCCCTGAATCCTACCGCGCCATCGTTCTCCTGAACCCGCTCACCTTTCCCGTCGAACAGGCGCGCGACGTGCTGATCTGGGGCAAGATGCCGTCCTGGAGCGGGCTGGCGGTCTACTCCGCCATCAGCTGGATCATCGCCGTTCTGGGGTTCGCCTGGTTCCAGCGCATTCGCAAGGGGTTCGCGGATGTCCTCTGAGAGCGCCATCACCGTCGCGGGCGCGGGCAAGTGCTACCTCGTCTACGAGAAGCCCGAGGACCGGCTGAAACAGGCCGTCTTCGGCCGCACGGCGCAGCTTCTGGGCCGGCCGATCCCGAAGTATTTCCGTGAATTCTGGGCACTGCGCAATGTCAGCTTCGAGATCCGACGCGGCGAGACCGTCGGTATCATTGGGCGCAACGGCGCTGGAAAATCGACCTTGCTGCAGATGATCTGCGGCACGCTGACCCCCACGGTCGGGCACATCCAGACCCGTGGCAGGATCGCGGCGCTGCTCGAGCTGGGGGCGGGTTTCAATCCGGAGTTCACCGGCCGCGAGAACGTCCACCTCAATGCCTCGATCCTCGGATTAACCGATGCCGAGATCGAGGCGCGGTTTCCCGCGATCGCCGAATTCGCGGGCCTGGGCGATTTCATCGACCAGCCGGTAAAGACATATTCGAGCGGCATGTCGGTGCGGCTGGCCTTCGCCGTGGTGGCTCATGTCGATGCCGACATTCTCATCATCGACGAAGCGCTCGCGGTTGGGGACGCCTTCTTCGTTCAGAAGTGCATGCGCTTCCTACGTGATTTCGCGCAGCAGGGTACGTTGCTCTTCGTCAGCCATGACAGCTCCGCCGTCCTGTCCCTCTGCGATCGTGCGATCTGGCTCGACGGCGGCACTCTGGTGCAGGACGGCACACCCAAGGACGTGTCCGACGCCTACCTCGCCAAGCTCTACGAGACGATGCAAGGCCCGCAATCGGCTATGAAGAAGGCACCGATCCAAACGGACGCGCAGGGAGCGGGGATAGACCACGCGATCGAGACCATCGGCGAGGTCTCCTATGCGTTACATGAGGGATCTTCGTCCTTTGGCGCCGGCGGGGCGGAAATCCGCAACGTCGTGCTGCTGGACGCCGACGGTAAGGCTCTACGCGGTGTCGAGGGCGGAGAGAACGTCACGCTGGTGGTGCTCGTGAAAGCGCTCGCGGACATGGCTCAACCCCTGATTGGATTTTACATCCGCGATCGGCTCGGGCAGAATCTCATGGGTGAGAACACCTACCTCGCATATGAACACGATCATCGACCGGTCGTAGCCGGCCAGGTCGCCCGCGCACGGTTCGCCTTCCAGATGCCGTATCTTCTAAATGGCGACTACAGCGTCTGCGTTGCGGTCGCCGACGGCACCCAGGTTGCACATGTTCAACATCACTGGGTCAATGACGCGTTCGTCTTCAAGTCCTATGCCCGGCATGGTCACAGGGGGTTGATGGGCCTGCCGAACATGAAGGTGACGCTCGAGAGCCTTTGACCCGCGACGGCCTTTGACCCAAAGGTGCTACTTCGGTGCCCCGAAGCGCTCGTCGATTGTCTTGACGGCAAGGGCGATGTCCGCCTTGTCGGCGAAGGCCAGCAGCGCCCCGTACTGGACCTCGATCATCTGGATAACGACATGCCTGGTCTCCAGCGGCAATTCGCGGGCAAACACGCTGAGCTTCGGAACGTGGTCCCAGCGCACGCGGTACATGTCCGAAAAGTAGAGATAAATGCCCGCCCGCGTGAATCCGTCGGTGAAGCTGTCGCCGAGGATCGTCAGCGGTTTGAGCAAGCTCGGCCCCGTCTTGGGGAAATGGGTGCTGAACTCGAAGATGCCGCGGGCATTGTCCTGCCGGAAATCGGGTGGGGTCGGCCAGGTCGGTTTCACCAGCAGCATATCTTCCTGGGGTGAGCGCAAAAGGGGCATGAAGGTGGCAATGCCGCCGCTGAACCTCTGCGTGGAGACGGCCAGGGGATGTTTCCAGACCGATGCCGGTTTGCCTTCGGTCGGCGATAATGATCTTGCACCCCAACCCGAGGCAGAACAGCACGATCCCCGTATGGATGTCCGTCAGGATGCTGCAGCGCTTGCGGATCTGGTGCTGGACCTCGGCATAGCGGACGATGGGGCCTGCGATGAGCTGCGGAAACAGCGTGTGATACATCCCGAAATCGACCATGCTCTGTGTCGGGCGCACATCGCGGCGATAAACGTCGACGATGTAGGAGATGCCCTGGAACGTGAAGAACGAAATGCCGGCCGGCAGCAGGATGTTTTCGACAGGGATACCTATCCCACTCAAGAGGCCGACCAGAGAGGCCGGCATGCTCTGCATGAGAAAGACCCAATATTTATAATAGATCAGCGGCGAAAGATTCAACGTGACGCCGACGCAGAGGAGCGCCTTACGCCGCATTTCGATGGTCGTATCCGCGATGTAGACCGCGATCATTTGGTTCACGACACAGCCACGAGAATCCAGCAGAGTGCTCCGGCATCAACCCAATAAAAAAGAAGGCTCGCTACCATGAGCAGCCCGTTGCGGAGCAGCCCATTGCGCCAGCCAGCAGGCGCCGCCACATAAATCGAGAAGAAAATCGGAAGATAGAAGAATATGAACACGGGGAGCCGAAAGACATAGTTGAGCGCCCTTCAGGCCATCAGACGATCATCGGGACATAAGGTCCCCGCGCTTGCTGCCCGGTAGGTTCATTCGAATAGGCTGCCAATGAGTCATTCCCATGTTCATCTTGGTTCAATGTGGCGATAGAGCCGGCACAGCAGGTCGGGCGTTTTCGTGGAAGGCGCAATAAGCCTGAACCTTCAATTTCGTAAAGAGAGCCAGCTGCGAAAATTGGGAAGATGCGGACAAATGACGCTCCTGCAAGGAACCGGACCCATTAAGCGGTCGGCATTAACGGGCTCACGCAATTCACGGCCTTATACCAACGGTCTCAGAGGTTGACCGCTGCGTAGTCTCAGAGCCGATGGATTTGATGCGGCTGGCGCGGCGACGAAGTGGTTCCATGCCTTGCAGCAGGCCTCGACGATGGCGTCGTAGCTTTCGTAGACACGGTTGGCGAGTTGGTTCTTACGCAGGTATTCTCAGACGTTTTCCTGCGGGTTGAGCTCGGGCGAGTAGGGCGGCTGCAGGCTGATGTTTTCGGGAACAGATAGGCGGCCGCCGGTCTGATGCCAGCCGGCGCCGTCGAGCACGACGACCGCGTGGGCGCCTGGGGCGACCTGGCTGCCGATCTCCTGGAGATGCAGGTTCATGGACCAGATGTCGGCGTGAGGCACGACCCAGGCGGCGCTCACCGCGCGGGCAGGGCAGATGGCGCCGAACAGATAGGCCCATTTGTAGCGCTGGTCCCTCGGCGCGCGCGGCCGGCTGCCGCGCTCGGCCCAGACGCGGGTCAGGGTTCCCTGCTGGCCGATGCGGGCCTCGTCTCCTGCCACCAGATCTCAAGGGGCCTGTCGCGCCGGTCTTCGGGGACGGCGGCGGCGACCAGATCGAAGAAGTTTTATTATGCGCCTCTTCGGCGGCAGGATCCTTCTGGGGATGGAGAGGCCGCACCGACAGCCGGCGAAAGCCCAGCCGGCGCAGCAGCGTCCCCACCGTCCGCTCGGCCAGCGCCACACCCAAGCGCTGTTCGATCACCCGCGCCAGGTCGATCCTGCGCCAGCGAACCACGCCGTGCGGCCAGGTTCGGACCCTGGCGTACCCATTCCGCCACCTGCGCCTGCTGCACTTGCGTCAGCCGCGCGCTCGGCCCCGGCGCGTGCCGATCCGACAAGCCCGTCAGGCCCTCCTCGTTGTACCGATGCACCCAGTCCCGCAGCGTCTGGCGATCCATGCCGCAGGCCTGCGCCGCCTCCGTCCGCGACCGACCCTCCAGAACCAGCGCCAAGGCAAGGATCCGCCGCGCTGCGCTCGCATCCTTGCTCCGCGACGCACAACGGCGAAGACCTGCCGCGTCCAAATCCTCCCGTACGATCGCCACCGCCATCCAAGCCTCCGAGCAAATCACCTCGAAGGTCAACAGAATCACGGCCGCATCTTCATAGGAAGCCCCCCCGCGTCAGAGAGCGCGGCCGTTGGTCGCAGGCTGCACCACCGTCCCATCGATTGGCAGAAGCCTGAAGCTGCCGGCCTTGTGCCGTGCAATCGGACGCGTCGGCCAGCCCTGGTTGCGTGCATCCGAGCAACATTCTCGTTTTGCTAGGAGCGCGATCTGTCGAACGATAACATTCGAAGGAGGTCGCAGCCATCGACTTAGCTTGTGCGGGTGCCGCGGAGGACCCGCGCAACCGCTCGGAGCGGTCGCGTGATTTTCCAGCTTGTCGATTGCCGTAAGGCGTCAATATACTCCTTAAGTCGTTCCGCTTTCTGTTGTTCGTCTTCAAGAATTGACTGAATTACGCTTAGCGTAGACTTTAGGTGATTTTGTTCTCTCTGCGCTTCTACGCTTTGAGCGCTGACAACACCTAAGAGATGCTCGTGCTCCTTTTGAGCGCGCCCCAGATCGCCTTGTAGGCGAAGCGTCGTGCCAGTAGCGCTGCACGCTGTACCAAGGCGCTCAAAAAATGTCCGAACATACGACCATTCGTGAGCGCTTTGGCCCAAAAAATTCTTCATATTTTCGTCGAGTGAACTTCCATATCCAAGTATGCCAAGGCCATGACTATGCATGAATTCTTGTGAAGGATACTCTTTCGAAAGCTCTTCCCAAAGTTTCCAGACACCGAAGTCGCCATCGTGAACTTGCGTGTCATGAAATAGAACAACAGCGCGATCGCTGAGTTTGGGAGCCCAGGTCTCGAAATCGGATTTTACCGCGCCATACGTATGAAGGCCGTCAATATGTAAAATATCAACCGAATTATCATCAAATTTTACTACGGCGTCTTCGAATTTTTCCCGGAGTAAAGTCGAAAAATTTGAAAAATTATTGGAATTAAACTGGGAGAAGTCGTTATAAATCTCGTCGCTGTATTGCCCCGCGTGGTCGTCGCCCTGCCAAGTATCAACCGCAAAACAGCGTGTCTGCATGCCGAGCGTCTGCACCGTCTGGCAAAATGCGCTATAGGAGTCGCCTTTATGCGTTCCCAATTCGACAAGCGTATGGGGCTTCAGCAAGCTCACGAGAAAGTATGCGAATGGGATATGTCCCTGCCAGGACGGCACATCGCTCAGCCTGAGAGGCTTGGCAAAAACGTGCTCGCGGATGAGACTGCCAATCACTTTTTCGAACTCGCCTTGCATCCGAAATCCTATCGATTGTTAACGCCACGGTGGCGTGTGGGGCTTATCGGAGTCCGAGGCGGGCTGTCTCAAAACCGCGCAATCGAGGCAATCTGCGCCGCGGAAGAAAATCTGCATGAACGGATATCTTGAGAAAGGCGCAGAACTGGCGCTCAAACGCAATGCAAAGCCGTTCATAAGCAGAGGGGGCGTTGCCGTGCCGTTGAGTGACAATTTCGAAATTCCGACGTAGTGCTTCTGTCATTTGCGGGCGTCGCGTGCGACCTGTAGTAGATACTTGCCATAATCGCCCTTTGCGAGCTTTTCTCCGAGAGCGGCGATCTGTTCGCGCGAAATCCACCCGTTCCGGTAGGCGATCTCCTCAGGGCAGGCGATACGTAACCCCTGCCGCGATTCAAGCGTGCGCACGAACTCACCGGCTTCCAGCAGGCTGTCTGGGGTGCCGGTGTCGAGCCAGGCGAAGCCGCGGCCCATCGTTTCGACGGAGAGTTCGCCGCGCTCGAGATAGACCCGGTTGACGTCGGTGATCTCGAGTTCACCACGCGGCGAGGGCTTGAGATTCCCGGCGATCTCGACGACCTGGGCATCGTAGAAATACAGGCCCGTGACAGCCCAGTTCGACTTCGGGACCTTCGGCTTCTCTTCGATCGAGATCGCCTTGCCGTTGGCGTCGAAATCGACCACGCCGTAACGCTCCGGGTCGCGCACGTGATAGGCGAAGACGCTGGCGCCCTTGGCGCGCGCGGCGGCCGAAGCCATCATCTCCGGGAGCGTGTGCCCGTAGAACAAGTTGTCGCCCAGGATTAGCACCGAGGGCTCGCCCGCGACGAAATCGGCGCCAATGATATAGGCCTGCGCCAGCCCTCCAGGATTGGGTTGTTCGGCATAGCTCAGTGTCATGCCCCAGTCTGAACCGTCGCCGAGCAGGCGCTTGAAGTTCGGCAGATCGGTCGGTGTCGAGATGATCAGAACCTCGCGGATGCCGGCCAGCATCAGCGTGGTCAGCGGGTAATAGATCATCGGCTTGTCGTAGACAGGCAGGAGCTGCTTCGACATGGCCAGCGTCATCGGGTGGAGCCGCGTTCCGGAACCGCCGGCCAGGATGATGCCCTTCATCGTCTGCTATCCCGTCTGTTCGGTGGTCAGGAGGCGGCGCACGCAGGATGCGAGCGCCCCCTGCCATTGTGGCAGCCTGACGTTATGGATCGTCGCGAGCCTGGAGGAGTCCAGACGCGAATTCGCCGGCCGCTTGGCCGGGGTCGGATAGTCGGACGTCGCGATCCGCTTGACCCGCACGGGCGCGCCGCCGAGCGCTGCGCGCTCGGTGAAGATCGCCTCGGCGACATCGGCCCAGACCGCTTCGCCCTGCGCGCCCATATGGAAGACACCACGCAATGTGTCGTCGTCGGGGCGCTCGACCAGATTGCACGCGACGGCGATGATTGCATCGGCGATGTCGAGAGCGCTGGTCGGGCAACCCAGTTGGTCGGCGACGACGCCGACCTCGTCGCGGGTTTCGGCGAGGCGCAGCATCGTCTTGACGAAATTCTTGCCGAAGGGGCTGTAGACCCAGGCGGTGCGCAGGATGACGTGGTTGGACGTGGCGGCCGCGACTGCGCGCTCGCCTTCGAGCTTGCTGCGGCCATAGGCCGAGATCGGATTGACCGCGTCATCCTCGCGGTAGGACCGGTCGAGGGTGCCGTCGAAAACATAGTCGGTCGAGATCTGGATAACCGGGATGCCCAGAGCCGCGGCAATCTTGGCGACCGCGCCGGCCGCCGTGCCGTTGACCAGCCGAGCGGCTTCCTCCTCGCTTTCCGCCAGGTCGACGGCGGTGAAGGCGGCGGCATTGACGACGATGTCGGGTCGGCTTGCCGCGATTGTCGGCGCGATCGTTTCGAGATCAGCGAGATCGAGCTGCGGGCGTCCAAGCGCGACGACGGTCACGCCCGCGCGGGCGCGCTCAAGCATGGAGAGCACGACCTGCCCGGACTGCCCTGTCACTGCGATCCGCATGGCTTTCAATCGAAATAGCGCGGCAGATCGGCAAGGCGCGGGTGCTTGCGGTCCTTGTCCGAGAGCACGACCTTGTCGAGCGGAATGCGCCAGTCGATCCCCAGAGCGGGGTCGTCGAAGGCGAGGCCGTGGTCGTTGGCCGGGCCATAGGGCGCGCTCACCTTGTAGAGCACCTCGGTATCGGGCTCGAGCGTGACGAAACCATGGGCGAAGCCGACGGGCACCAAGAGCTGGCGCCAGTTCTCCTCGGACAACTCGACCGCGACATGCTGGCCGAATGTCGGCGAAGAAGCCCGGATGTCGACGGCGATATCGAGGATGCGTCCCTTGGTGACGCGCACCAGCTTGTCCTGCGCGAAGGGCGCCGACTGGAAATGCAGCCCGCGCAGCGTGCCGACTGTGGCCGAGCGCGAATGATTGTCCTGCACGAAGACGAGGCCGATCCCTGCCGCCGTCATGTCGGACTGCTTGTACACCTCCGAAAAGAAGCCGCGATGGTCGCCATGCTTCTTCGGAGTGATGACCTTCACATCCGGAATCGCGGTCGGTTCTACGCTCAACATGGTGTGGTCCGGTCCTTTTTCAGGCAGCGCCGAGGCGCTCGCCGCGATAGACGCCCGAACGAATATCGCCCCACCAGCTGGGATTGGCGAGATACCATTCGACAGTGCGGCGCAGACCGGTCTCGAAGGTCTCCTTCGGTGTCCAGCCGAGCTCGCGACCGATCTTGCCGGCGTCGATCGCGTAGCGCGCGTCATGGCCGGGCCGGTCCGTGACGTAAGCGATCAGCCGCTCGCGCGGACCGGCGGGATCGGGCCGCAGTTCGTCCAGGATGGTACAGATGCCCTTGACCACATCGATATTGGCCATCTCGTTATGGCCCCCGATATTATAGGTCTCGCCGATGACACCCTTCGTCGCGACCGTCAGCAGAGCATCCGCGTGGTCGTCGACATAAAGCCAGTCGCGGACATTCAGGCCGTTGCCGTAGACGGGGAGCGGCTTGCCCTCGAGGGCATTGATGATCATCAGGGGGATCAGCTTCTCGGGGAAGTGATAGGGCCCGTAATTGTTCGAGCAGTTGGTCATCACGGTCGGCAGGCCGTAGGTGTGGTGCCAGGCGCGGACGAGATGGTCGGACGCGGCCTTGGAAGCCGAATAGGGCGAGTTGGGCTGATAGGCCGTATCCTCGCGGAAAAAGCCCTCTGCGCCGAGGGAGCCGAAGACCTCGTCGGTCGAGATGTGGTGGAAGCGAAAGCTCGCTTTGCGGGCCGCGTCGAGGCCGCGCCAGTGGCGCAATGCTTCCTGCAGCAGAGCGAAGGTCCCGACGATATTGGTCTGGATGAAATCGCCCGGCCCGTCGATCGAACGGTCGACATGGCTCTCGGCGGCGAGATGCATGACGATGTCGGGATCGAAATCGGCGAAGATCCCGTGCATGCGCTCGGCATCGCCGATATCGGCCTGTTCGAAGCGATAGCGATTGCTCCCGGAGATGGGCGCGAGCGAGGCCAGGTTGCCGGCATAGGTCAGCTTGTCGACGACGCAGACGCTATGCTGCGTCTCGCCGATCAGCTTGCGAACGACCGCAGAGCCGATGAATCCGGCGCCGCCGGTGACAAGGAATTTAAGTGACACGTCGTTTCGCTCCGAGGGGCAGACTGTTGACGAGACGCCATCAGGCGGAGGGAAGAAACAGCCCCCCTATCATCTGTCAAGCATTTGCCATGCCGCGGCCGGTATCGGAAGTCCTGCGCTTCGATCCCGCGGCCATTCTGCCGGCCTCGATCCGGTCGCGACCACAGTTTGGCTGAGGCGCAAGCGATTGCCGGCCCAAAGCGGCGCATCTGTGCGCGTTCAGGTCACGCCCTCGGGAGCTGGGCCAAGCCGGCCCCTGAAACCATCGATGATCCCGACGCGGACAGGGCGTAGCGAGCGTGGCGGACCTTTGAGCGCGAGCAGGCCGATCTGGGCGGCGAGCCCTGCGCATGACTTGACCCGCCAAGCCAGCGGCACATGGCGCAGCCGCGCAGCCGCGATCACATTGCGAGCGTAGTAGTAGTTGCGGATCGGCGTATGTCGCAGGATCTGTGGTTTGCCCAGTTCGTCCTCACAGACGCTTTCCCCCCACCGATGCGGGACCGCGAGATCGGTTGCGATATAGGATCCCCAGCCGCGATCCCAGGCTCGGAAACCCCATTCGACGTCGATGCCGGCGATGAAGAAATCATCTCTGAAGGGGCCGATCGCCTGATAGGCCGCGACGCTGACCAGCGAGCCGGAGGTGGGCGCGAAGTCGACCGCGGCAAGGCCCTCCTTACGTGCTTCGCCACGCCATTCATAACGGATTTGCTTGTAGAAACCTTCTTGCGGGGGGACCAGGCGAGGCGCCAGAACGGCAATCATTTCGCCCTGGCGTTCCAGCGCGAGGGAGCGTTCGGTCAGGGTTTCAAGAATGCCGGCCGGCGGCTCGCTGTCCTGGTCGAGCAGCATCACATGGGTGAAACCTTGATCCGAAGCTGCTTCCATCACGGCATTCAGGCCTCGGCCCAGGCCGACATTCTCCGGACTGGATATCAGCCGCAGATCGGTCGGCGCCAGGGCTGCAATGGCATCAGAATGCACGGGGCCATTGGCAAAGGCGAAAAGACTGCACCCGCGGAGGCCTTCGGCCTGGTGCGCGAGCAAGACCTTGTCCGGGTGGTACAATACCACCGCCGCGCAGGCCCGTCCGTCTCGCTTCTGGACCTCTTGCGGTGTCATTCTGCCGTCATCCTTGTCGAGAGCACTACGCCATAGCCCCATCCGCCACGCGGCATCAACCTAACCGCGCCACAGAGTGAGGACGCCGTAGCTGGCGCGTCTGTAGGTGATAAGCACTTCTCATCAGCCCTTCGCGGGCTGGGGCGAGAACGAGGCTGGTATGGAGTCCAATCAGCTCCAGTCACCAACGCTGCTCTTTGATCCACTTGAATCTCCAGCCGCGTCCGCGACCAACAGGCAATCTCGCGCAGTCGTTCAGCGAGACGCCTGCGCGATGCCCGATGAAAGGCGGTTGCTGCCCTTGCCCGCCCTGCGTTGCCTGCGCGATAAGGGGCAATGGCCCTGGCTGTCGGCCGTAGCGCAACAGGACTTTCAAGAGCCTCCCCAGCATGACCTTCCACAACCTCCACACCCACGGCTTCGTTCGCATCGCCTGCGCGGCGCCGCGCGTGCAGGTCGCCGATCCCGCCTTCAATGTCGCCGAGACGATCGGGCTGTTGCGCCGGGCCGACGCGGATGGCGCGTCGCTGACGTTGTTTCCCGAGCTCGGCATCAGCGCCTATGCGATCGACGATCTGCTGCAGCAGAATGCCCTGCTCGACGCCGTTCTGGCCGGACTCGCACGGCTGGTCGAGGAAAGCACGTCGTTGCGCAGCGTTGCGATCGTCGGCGCGCCCTTGCGGGTCGAGGGGCGGCTGTTCAACTGTGCGGTCGCAATTTATCGCGGGCGGATTCTCGCCGCCGTGCCTAAAACCTATCTGCCGAACTACCGGGAGTTCTATGAACGGCGGCAGTTCGCGTCGGGGGAGCGGGCGAGCGCGACATCGATCCAGCTCTGCGGTCAGGACGTGCCGTTCGGTACCGACATCCTGCTGAGCGCCTCGGATGTCGCCGATTTCGTGATCCATATGGAGATCTGCGAGGACGTCTGGACACCGATCCCGCCGAGTTCCTTCGCGGCGCTGGCGGGCGCGACGGTTCTGCTGAACCTCTCTGCCAGCAACGTCACCATCGGCAAATCCGATTGGCGTCACGCGCTGTGCAAGGCCCATTCCGGCCGCTGCATCGCGGCCTATGCCTATTCGGCGGCCGGCACCGGCGAATCGACCACCGACCTCGCCTGGGACGGGCAGGCGATGATCTATGAGAATGGCGCGCTGCTGGCGGAGGCGGAGCGCTTTGCGGCCGAACCGCAATTGATCCTCGCTGATATCGACCTCGAGCGGCTGGCGATGGATCGTATCCGCCAGAACACTTTTGGCGACAGCGCCGACGCGCATCGCGACCGGCTGGCGTTCCGCCGGGTGAGTTTCGCGCTGGAGCCTGACCGGATCTCGGATCTCGGCCTTCTGCGCGAGGTCGAGCGTTTCCCCTTCGTGCCCAGCGACGACGCCAGGCTGAACGAGCTCTGCTTCGAGGCCTACAACATCCAGTCGCATGGCCTGCGCAAGCGGATGGAGAGCGCGCGGGTCCAGAAGATCGTCATCGGCGTCTCCGGCGGGCTCGATTCGACGCAGGCGCTGCTGGTTGCCGCCCACACCTTCGACGCGCTCGGTCTGCCGCGTTCGAACATCCTCGCCTACACGCTGCCCTCCTTCGCCACCAGCAAGGGCACCAAGGCCAATGCCTGGCGGTTGATGGAGGCGCTCGGCGTCACCGCGACCGAGATCGACATGACGCCGGCCTGCCGGCAGATGCTGGTCGATATCGGCCACCCCTTCGCCAAGGGCGAGCCGGTCTACGACATCACCTTCGAGAATGTGCAGGCAGGTGCGCGGACCTCGGTGCTGTTCCGGCTCGCCAATTTCAACAACGCCATCGTGCTGGGCACGGGCGACCTGTCGGAACTGGCGCTGGGCTGGTGCACCTATGGTGTCGGCGACCACATGTCCCATTACAACGTCAACGGGTCAGTCTCGAAGACGCTGATTCAGCACCTGATCCGCTGGGTGGCGCAGTCGCAGCGCTTCGGCGTGGATGCATCAGCCGCGATGCTGGACATCCTCGCCACCGAAATCTCGCCCGAACTCGTGCCGGGTGAGGGCGATGGGCCGAGCCAGAAGACCGAGGATTTCGTCGGTCCCTATGCCCTGCAGGATTTCAACCTGTTCTACATCACCCGCTATGGCTTCCGGCCGAGCAAGGTCGCTTTCCTGTCGCATCACGCCTGGTCGGATGCGACGCGCGGCGATTGGCCGCCGCATATGGAGGCCTCGAAGAAGATCGCCTACGATCTGGCTACGATCAAGCGTTGGCTCGGTGTCTTCGTGCGGCGCTTCTTCGAAACGAGCCAGTTCAAGCGCTCTGCCGTGCCCAACGGCCCGAAGGTGAGCTCGGGCGGTTCGCTGTCGCCCCGTGGCGACTGGCGAGCTCCCAGCGACGCGGTGGCGACGGCGTGGCTGGCGGATCTGGAGCGCATTCCGGATGAATGAAGGCCAGCAGCCTTCCAAGCTGCTGGTCTCTGGTCCGAATCCAGCCGGGCTCGCCATTCTGACAACGCGCGAGATTCTCGCGGCAATTCCAGACCCGGCCGTCGCTTCCCGATAAAATCGCTGCCTTGCCCATCGAGCGGGAGCGGGGCCTTTTGGTTTGGCTCTGGCCTCAATCTATCGGTGAGCACTGCATGCTGACGCGCCCGCCGGGCTGTGTCGTGCTCTCGCATTTGACAGCGAATGGCTTTGGCGCGGCAATTTCAGGCGTTTGGAGGGACGCCGGCTCTATATGAGGCGAGGCTGATTTTGGTTTGACGGCGGCAGATGCAGCTATCCGTTTTGCCGGCGGGGGAGGGAGTGGTGGCTTCGGCGCCTCGCTAACGACAGGCGGAAGAGGTTCGCTCTGGACCGGGACGGGCGCCAGCGGGGCAGCCTTCTCCTGTGATGACCATGGCCTCCAGGAACTCAGCCTGGCAAATGCCTCGGTCGTTGGCCGTGTCATGTCTTCCACCACCGGCATTGACTGACCGGCGCAGCCGGACGTCAGAATGCCCACAACCCACACTGCAGTCGTGCGGGAGCGATACTTCGCCATCATCGCCTCCATCTGCTGCATTTCGCCATTGTGACAAAACCCGGTCAAATTGACGGCAGCTTGCGGCGATTCTGCGGCAGCGCCAGGACGGGAAGCGACAGGCGGGTGCCGATCGGTCGTTCGGGTGCCCTCCAGCGCCGCGTGGCGGCCCATTCGCGTTCGCAAAAGTCAGGGGGCGGGCGGTGCGCTCCCCTTGGGGCATATTGCGTCCAGGACGTCGGTCCCGATCGGAGCCACACGTCCATCGGGCAGGATGAGGCTGGCGATCAGCGGTCCCTGCGCGCAGACGAACGGGCCGTCCGTCACGACGGAGAAGCCGAAGCGGATGGAGGCGAGGTCAGGGCGCTTCAACTCCTCGGCAATCTTCGGCCGCATGCGGCGCATCCGGTCGAAGCCGATGATGCGGTCGCCTTGCCGGATCGCGATATAGGCATCGTCATCTGGACTGGCCAGGTCGATGCCGTATCCGCGAACCACGAGGCGGCCATTCTGCAGCACGTTCGAGCTGTCGATCGCGCTGACGACGGTTGGCCAGGTCTGGGGCGTGGCGTCGGCAAGGGCGGCGCGAGCGGCCGCTTCGGCTCGCATCGTTTGGCGCGTGCTGACGTCGGAACCGATTGCGATCGTTGCGAATGCGATCAGGAAGCCGGAAGACAGCATTGCGATACGCGATCGAGATAACCCCCCGGCCCAAGCCTTCAGCTTTCTGTGTAGCCTCAGGTCGAGCGAACCCAGCGCCAGTGCCGCAGCCAACGCGGCGGTCGCCCACCCTGCCCAGAGCAGATAGCTCGGCAGGCCCGTGGAAACGATGTTGCCGGTCACCACGATGACCGGGACATGGCAGAGGTAGAGTGCATAGCTGCTGTCGCCGAGACGCACGCCGACACGATGCGCAAGGCCGTTACCCGTTGGACGCTTCGTCGTCAGGGCTCCGGCGAGCAGAAGAAGGGACGACAATGCAGCGAACCAGCGGGGGTCGCCATTCGGCAGGATGAAGAACAGTCCAGTCACCAGTGCGGCAGCGGAATACAGTACCGCCGCCGGCGGCAACCAGCGCAAACGCAGGAGAGCAGGCAGCAGGAAACCCATCAGAAAAGCGGCATTGGCCGACTGGGTGAACAACTGCGATAGGGTTGGCGTCAGCGTTTGCGGGAACGAACCCACGAGGCTCGTGATCGCCAGCGCGCCCAGCCAGGCAGCAAACACCACCTGTAGCCAGGACCGCAAACCGGCCAGCATCATCGTCGCGATGACCACGTAGTAAGTCATCTCGAAGAGCAGCGTCCACTCGATGCCGAGGAAGTAGTCGCGCGGTCCAGCCGGCACGAGCGAAAGTGCTATGAAGTCCGGTCGGCGCCAGAAGCCCGTGACGAGATACGCCAGCGCCGCGATAGCGATGACGATAAGCAGCAACGGATAGATGCGCAGGACACGGTCCAGCAGAAAACGCAGTGCTTCGCCGCGTGCGCTGAGCCCTGACATCAGGTAACCCGACAGCACGAAGAAGACGGCAACGCCATAGGCGCCCCAATATCCGGAGAACACCACAAGAAATCGAGCGTCACCGCGCATCTGCTCAAGGTAGCCGGAACAGTGATAGAGCATCACGGTGACGGCCGCGAAACCGCGCAGATATTGCAGCCGTGCGTTGCGTACGCCGATTGCGGCGTTCCCATGGGCTACGCCGAGCGATGGCAAACCTTGTGCCGTGCTGTCGCGCTTCGCCTTGCCCGCGGGTTCGCTCGAAATGCTGCTCAAGGCGCCCGTCTCCCATTATCAGGCCAACCGCAGGATCGATTTCCGCGATCAGGGCTCCACTCACGTTGTGGTGGGCTCACCTGGACACAAGGCCGAACGGAACCGCGTATTCGCAGCCGCAATACAGGCCATTGCTGCTTCTAATTATGCCAATTCATCGTCTGAATTTTTGCGTGCGGCAAGCTTACGGGGGCGCCACGTCTTGTGAATAGCGACTATTCCCAAGCCTGTTGTTTCAGGGCAACGCAAGCCACGGCGCGGCCATTATCGGCTCGCACTTTTCTATGCATCCGTTTGGGAGGAAGCGCGGCGTTACGGCGCACAGTGTCGTTTGCGGAAAAAGTCAGCCGCCACACAGCGCGTCACAGCTAGCTCGACTTTCGAGTACTCGCGGAACCGTAGGGCGCGGCCCCTGCGTATGGCAGGGGTGTACCTGCCAATGGCGTCTGTCACTTGCTCAGGGGAGCCAGGTGACTGAACAGCGCAAAGTCGGGCTTTGTCCCGGCTCAACGCATCAGCATCCTCGGTCCGTTCAGCGGCGACGAAGGCAAAAGGCCCGCGACCTTAACCGGTCGCGGGCCTTTTGGTTGGTCCGGTGTTCAGGCGGCGACGGCCTCGATCACCTTTTTCTCCCACTCCTCGCCCCAGATCATGACGGCGTGGCCTGGCGAGACCTCGCGGAATTGGCGGATCGGCGGGATGTAGTCGGCGTCGCGCACCGGGCTCTTGATCTCGTCGTTGGAGACCGGGCTCTTCTCGTGGCGCCGCATCGGATCGGCGATCGGCACGGCGGCCAGCAGGCGCTTGGTATAGGGGTGCTGCGGGTTGCCGAAGATCGCCTCGCGCGGGCCGATCTCGACGATCTCGCCGAGATACATCACCGCGACGCGATGGCTGACGCGCTCGACCACCGCCATGTCATGCGAGATGAAGAGATAGGCGAGCTTCATCCGGGCCTGCAATTCGAGCATCAGGTTGACCACCTGCGCCTTGACCGAGACGTCGAGCGCCGAGACCGCCTCGTCGGCGACGATCAGGCGCGGCTC
>NZ_FNUY01000008.1 GCF_900108245.1 Allobosea lathyri | reverse complement strand
CCGGCCGATCGGCCAGAACCAGGGCATCCAGTTCCCGATCGCCAGGGCCTACGCCAATATGCGCGCAGCGGAGTTGATGGTGCGCGAGGCGGTGAGACTCTACGAGAAGGCCGAGAACTGCGGCGCGGAGGCCAACATGGCCAAGATGCTGGCGGCGGATGCCTCGTTCGAGGCGGCCAATGCCTGCATCCAGACCCATGGCGGCTTCGGCTTCGCCGAGGAATACGACATCGAGCGCAAGTTCAGGGAGACGCGGCTCTACCAGGTCGCGCCGATCTCGACCAACCTGATCCTGTCCTATCTCGCCGAGCATGTCCTGGGCATGCCGAGGTCGTACTGACAATTCTACCAGCGAGGCCGTCTGACGCGGCCTTCTGCGCTTCCGGTGCTCACGGACAAAAGTCCGCTCCGCTCCGGTTCTCGAAAACCACGCCAGCCGACTCACGCTGGCGAATTCTCAGGATGATCTGCCGTGGCTCTCGATATCACCGCTTTGCGCACCTGGATCGGCAAGTCGGAAGAAGCCTCCGACATCGTCACGCCCCGGCTTGTCGAGAGCTTCGCGGCGACCTTCGCGCCACACCTTGCGCCCTATGCCAAGGGCGACGCGCCGCTCGCCTTGCACTGGTGCCTCACACCGCCGATCGCGGCGATGAACGCCATTGGCCCCGACGGGCATCCCGCCAAGGGCGAGTTCCTTCCGCCCGTGCCGCTGCCACGCCGGATGTGGGCGGGCGGTACGATCGAAACCATCGCGCCGCTGCGCAGCGGCGACGTCGTGACCCGGCGCTCGACCATCGGGGACATCTCCTACAAGGACGGCCGCACCGGGCCACTCTGCTTCGTTGCGGTCGATCATGAGATCGTAACCCAGCGCGGCATCGCACTGCGCGAGCGCCACAACATCGTCTATCGCGAGGCAGCCAAGCCGGGCACTGCCATGCCGGGCACTCCCACGCCGACACCGGCTATTCCGAATGAGCCCGAGGCCGCCGACCTGGTCTGGGATGTCGAGGCGAATCCCGTTCTCCTGTTCCGCTATTCGGCGATCACCTTCAACAGCCACCGCATCCATTACGACCTGCCCTATGTGACCGAGGTCGAGGGCTATGCCGGGCTCGTCGTTCACGGCCCGATCCAGGCGACGCTGATGCTCAATATCATCGCGACCCTGACGGGCGGAAAGCCGATCAAGCTCGACTATCGCGGCGTCAGCCCGCTGATCGCCGGCGCGCCCTTCAAGGTCAAGGCGAGGCGGATGGAGGACGGCGCCATCCGGGCCTGGACGGAAGGAGCGGATGGGCGCGTGCGCATGGAGGGCGTCAGTCGTGCGGGCTGACGACGCTGAGGCAAGCGGCGATCAGGCGGGCGGCGATCAGGCCGGAGGAATGAAGGGCTGCGCGATCTCCTGAAACACCGGCAGCGCCTCGAGCCGCGCGGAGTGCCTTGAGAGCGCCGGATAATCGCTGGATGAGCCAAGTTGCGGGTGCGCCTCGCCCAGAAAGCGCAGGGCAACCGCAACCGCGATATCCGCGTGACCGATCTCCTCGCCAAACCAGTGTGCGCCGGGCCGAGCGGCGCGATCGGCCTCCAGAGCAGTGAGAACGGCGCCTATCTGGGTCCGGCACCTGCCGGCCCAGACGTCCGACACCTCGCGATGCAGTTTCATCTCGTAGAACAGGCTGACGGCCTTGTCGGCCAGGCCCATGGCGAGCGCTGCGACCTTCAGAGCCCGGCGCCGCTCCGGCTCGTGTCTTGGAAACATGGCGCGCTCGGCCGGCACGAGACTGTCGAGGAAATCGATCATGCTGGGGCTGTCGACCAGGACATCGCCGTCGTCCAGAACCAGCGTCGGCACCCTCATCAGCGGGTTCAGGGCGCGGACCTTGTCGGCATCGCCGAACACCGACCATGGCCGGTGCTCGAATGGCAGCCGATACAGGCGCAGCGCGATGGCGACGCGCCGGACGAAGGGTGAATCGTACTGGCCGATCAAGATCATTGCAGCCCCTATCTTCCGCGTGTCACGTCCTCGCCGCAATGCTAGCCTCTCGTCGCGGCAAACACGATCAGGAGCCAGTCATGTCACGCGAAACGCACTTCAACCGCCGTGACACGCTGAAGGCCGGAGTGGCGATCGCCGCCAGTGTCGCCCTGCCTGCGCTTGCCACGGCGCAGACACCGAGCAAGATGAAGCTGCGCCTGCTGGAAACGACCGATCTTCACGTCAATGTCGTGCCTTACGACTATTTCCGAGACGCTGCCGACGACACCGTCGGACTCGCAAAGACGGCCAGCCTGATCAAGGCGGCGCAGGCCGAGGCCAAGAACAGCCTGCTCTTCGACAATGGCGACTTCCTGCAGGGCTCATCGCTGGGCGACTACATCGCCTACAAGAAGGGGCTCAGGCCCGGCGAGACGCACCCGATGCTCGCCGCCATGAACGCCCTGCCCTATGCCTGCGGCACGCTCGGCAATCACGAGTTCAATTACGGGCTCGATTTCCTCGACAATGGTCTCGCCAAGGCCGAATTTCCGCTGGTCTGCGCCAATGTCGAGCGCGTCGGCGGGCAGGCCCTGCTCGATCCCTGGCGGCTGTTCGAGCAGAGCTTCGAGGATGAGGCCGGCAACCAGCATATCCTCAAGATCGGTGTCATCGGCTTCGTGCCGCCGCAGATCATGCAATGGGACAAGGCCAATCTCGATGGCAGGCTCGTCGCCACCGACATCGTCGATGCGGCAAACCGGCATGTTCCGGAGCTGTTGAAATCCGCGCCGGATCTCGTCATCGCGCTCTGCCATTCCGGCATTGCCGGCGGCCAGCGCAAGGGCATGGAGGAGAATGCGGCGCTCCATCTCGCCAAGGTCGATGGCATCGATGTCATCCTGACCGGCCATCAGCACCTCGTCTTTCCCGGCGGGAAGGCCTTCGACGGCATTGACGGCGTCGACAATGTGAAGGGCTCGCTGCATGGCAAGCCGGCCTGCCAGCCGGGCTTCTGGGGCTCCCATCTCGGCATCATCGATCTCGACCTCGAAAAGCGCGGCGAGCGCTGGCGCGTCGCCGACTTCAAGGTCGAGCCCAAGCCGATCTATGAGCGTACGCCCGACCGCAAGATCGTGCCCAAGGCCGCCATCGAGCCATTGGTGCTGGCGACAGTGATGGTCGACCACGAGGCGACGCTGGTCTACATGCGCGAGCCGGTCGGCATGACCGCATCGCCGATCAACAGCTTCTTCGCGCTGGTTGCCGACGACCCTTCCGTGCAGATCGTCGCCGAGGCCCAGATCGCCTATGCCAAGGGCCTGATGGCGCAGACGCCCTACAAGGCCTTGCCGGTGCTGTCGGCCGCCGCTCCGTTCAAATCGGGCGGACGCGCCGGCCCGGCCTTCTTCACCGACATCCCGGCCGGGCCGATCGCGATCAAGAACGTCGCGGACATCTATCTCTACCCGAACACCGTCCAGATCGTGAAAGTGACGGGCACGCAGGTGCGCGAGTGGCTGGAGCGCTCTGCCGGGGTCTTCAACCGCATCGACCCGGCGAAAGCCGACGAGCAACCCCTGATCAATCCCGGCTTCCCGGCCTTCAATTTCGACGTGATCGACGGCGTCAGCTACAAGATCGACGTGACGCAGGCCTCCCGTTATGACGGCGACGGCAAGCTGATCGCGCCCGATGCGCACCGCATCGTCGATCTCGCCTTCGACGGCCAGCCGATCGACGACGCCGCCGAATTCATCGTCGTCACCAACAACTACCGCGCTTCGGGCGGCGGGAATTTTCCGGGCACGAAGACGACGGTCGTGCTCGAAGCGCCTGACCTCAACCGCGACGTGATCGTTCGCTACATCCTCGCGAAGAAGACGATCGAGCCCAAGGCCGATAACAATTGGGTGATCGCGCCGCTGCCGGCCAGCGTGAACGCGACCTTCGTCACCTCCCCGGCGGCAGCCGGAAAGGTGCCGGACGGGCTGAAGGCAGAAGCTGTCGGCGATGGCGGCGACGGTTTTGCGAAGTATCGCCTCAGAAATTGAGCCCGCGAGCGCCGGGCGCCCGCGCCTGATGTTGCTGGACGAGCCCTTCTCGGCCCTCGACGCCGGGTTGTGGGACACGATGCGGCGCACCGTCATGGGGATTTTACGCGGCTTCGACGTCACCGCGATCCTCGTCACGCACGATCAGAGCGAGGCGTTGTCCTTCGCCGACCATCTCGACGTCGATGTCGAATTCGGCGGCGGAGAATCCGGACCGTCGCGATCGCGCTCGACGCGCATACCGCTTCGGGGCCGGCCGGTCCCGGCGATCGTGGCCATCAGCGCCGCGAGTCCGGCGTATGTCTTCGACGAGGTGGCTCGCGCATAGCCCTGTGCTCCGGCGGCGGGGATAGCCCTGAGCGCTAATCCCCGGCCAGGTTTCCGCCCTTAGTTTCCGCATCCACCGCGGAGACCAAGCGCTGGATGCCCCTCTTTTCATCTCAACAACTCGCCATCAACCGGCGCGCCGTTCGGGTGCGCTACAATGCCCTCGCCTGCAAGCGCGCCGGCGATCGGATGATGGCCGCGCTCGCTCGGCTGGGCGCGCTGGTCGAAAAGGCCAACTTCAATCCAGACCAGCCGCGCGCACCGGGGCCGGGCCCCGGTGCGGGGCAATGGATTTATGTCGAGGGCTATGCGCAGGGGCGTCAGCCGGGCATCGGGCACAATGAGGGCCCGCCGCTCATCGAACCGCCTGATATTCCAAAACAGGAACCGGCCGACAAAGCCTCTCGACTCGCAAAGGCGAAAGAGGTGGCGAAGTGGCTCGCCATGTTTGGCGCGCGACGCATTCCTCAGGTCGCAGTGGCCTTAGCGGCGATCGAAGCGGCGACTTGGCTCCATAAGGAATTGCCGTCGATCCGATCGAATCTAGATGAGCCAAAAACCATGGAAGAGTTGATTGCCGGAGCACGGGAAGCTCGACCAGGCTACCATCGCCACCATATCGTCGAACAGACACAAGCGGAACGGGACGGCTATCCGCGCTCGATCATCGACGGTTTGGACAACGTGGCGAGCGTGCCAATCTACAAGCATCGGGAAATTTCGGCCTGGTACCAGAAAGCGAATCCGGAATTTGGCGGCCTTTCGCCGCGCCAGTATCTTCTCGGGAAGGATTGGTCAGAGCGCGCTCGTATCGGCCAACTGTCCCTGCGGAAATTTGGAGTCCTGAAATTATGACAGCGGCACAGTACACCAAAATGTCTGTCTCCGAGCTCGTCCAAGAGTTCGAGGCCCTTTGTATCGCTCAATATCACTCGACAGAGAGGGAAGAAATTTCCGAATACAATAAGCGCTACAAGCGGATAGTAGCTGTACAAAACGAATTGAAATCTAGAGATGGGGACCAAAGAAGAGCTCTGCAAACCCTATTCGGACAAGGAAATCTGCAGGTTCGATACATGGCAGCTCATGTCAACCTTGCCGTCGACTACGACAAAGCGCGTCAAGAATTGGAGGCTATTGCCGCGACGAAATGGTACCCGCAGGCTGCTGAAGCCGGAATGACTTTGGAGAATTTAGACAGCGGCTTCTATCGACCGAGATGATAAGCCGCAAACGCACCTACTCACCCCTCCACCAATCTCCGCGCAATCACCTGCGCCTGGATTTCCGCCGCGCCTTCGAAGATGTTCAGGATGCGGGCGTCGCAGAGCACACGGCTGATCGGGTATTCCAGCGCAAAACCGTTCCCGCCATGGATCTGTAGCGCGTTGTCAGCCGCTGCCCAGGCGACGCGGGCGCCCAGCAGCTTGGCCATGCCGGCTTCCAGATCGCAGCGGCGCTCGGCATCCTTTTCGCGGGCGGCGAAATAGGTCAGCTGGCGCGCGATCAGGATTTCCACCGCCATCATGGCGAGCTTGTCGGCGACGCGCGGGAACGCGATCAGCGGCTTGCCGAACTGGATGCGGTCCTGCGCGTATTTTAGGCCGAGATCGAAGGCCGATTGCGCCACGCCGACCGCGCGCGCCGCCGTCTGGATGCGGGCGGCCTCGAAGGTCTGCATGAGTTGCTTGAAGCCCTGTCCCTCGACACCGCCGAGCAGGTTTTCCCCCTTCACCTCGAAGCCGTCGAAAGCGAGTTCGTATTCCTTCATGCCGCGATAGCCGAGAACCTCGATCTCGCCGCCGGTAAGGCCAGCGACGGGGAACGGATCGGCATCCGTGCCGCGCGGCTTCTCGGCGATCAGCATGGAGAGCCCGCGATAGCCGGCGGCATCCGGATCGGTGCGGACGAGCAGCGTCATGATGTCGGCGCGGACTGGATGCGTGATCCAGGTCTTGTTGCCGGAAACCTTCCAGACCGCATCGACGCCCTCGCCCTGCTTGACGGCCTTGGTGCGCAAGGATGCGAGGTCGGAGCCGGTATTGGGCTCGGTGAAGACGGCCGTCGGCAGCACCTCGCCGGAGGCGAGCTTCGGCAGCCAATGCGCCTTCTGCGCGTCGGTGCCGCCGCAGAGAATGAGCTCGGCCGCGATCTCGGAGCGCGTACCGAGCGAACCGACACCGATATAGCCGCGCGAGAGCTCTTCCGAAACCACGCACATCGAGACCTTGGAGAGGCCCATGCCGCCGAACTCTTCGGGGATGGTCAGACCGAAAACGCCGAGCTCGGCCATCTTCTCGACGACCGGCATCGGGATGTAATCATTCTTCAGGTGCCACTCATGGGCGTGGGGCGTGACCTCGGCCGCGCAGAAGCGGCGCATCTCCGAGCGGATCGCTTCCAGGGTCTCGTCGAGGCCGGGATCGCCGACGCTGGCCGCACCGTCGTTCTGGCTGAACAGCGCGACGAGACGGGCGCGGTTCTCCGGCGTGTTTCCCTGCGCGATCAGCGTCTCGGCGGCATCGCCGCGGGCGGCTGCGACGACCTTGTCAGGCAGGCCAAGAGCGCCAAGCCGGATGATCTCGTTTTGCGACATCGGGATGCCGCCGAAAATCTGCGCGGCATATTCGCCGGCGCCGATCCGAATGGCATAATCCTCGACAGCGCCGTAGCGATCCTCGCTCTGGAGACGCTCGCCATAGGCCTTGAGCTCGCGCAGGGCCATGACATAGGTCGCAAGCCAGGACAGGCCGTGCGCCGCGTGCTGCTCGGCCTCGAGCTTCGCCGTCGAGATCTTGCCGTCGGCCAGCACCTTGTGGCGCACGCTCGCAATCGCGTCCTGAAGCAGCGTCTCGAAGCCCGGCAGCGCAGCGCCGATCAGTTCGATGGCGGTGGTGCGGGCTTCAGTCTTCAGGGCGGCGTTTGCGCTCATGATCGTTTCTCCCTTTGTTGCGACGCAGCATAGGGGCAGTTCCGTAAAATTAGAAATCCGCCTTTTGGGGCAGAGGGGCTGGGCCGGCCGCTATTTCCGGCTGGCGAGCGCCACACCGAGAATCGTCACGGCCATGCCTGCGATCTGTATCGGGGAGAGCGCTTCCCCGAACAGCAGCCACGCCTCGACCGCGACGGTGGCTGGCACGAGATAGAGGAAGGTCGCGATACGCGAGACTTCGCCGCGCCGGATCATGAACAGGTAAAGCCCGATACCGCCTAGTGAAAGCGCCAGCACCGACCAGGCCAGCACAAGCACCATGGTCAGGTTCCACTCGATATGCATCGGCTCGAGCGCATAGGCGAAGGGCAGCGTGACCAGGAAGGCTGCAGCGTATTGCACGGCAGTGACGGTGCGGAGGTCGCCGGTGACGACGCGCGCCTTCTGATAGAAGGATCCGAAGGTCACGGCGAACATGGCGGCGACATTGATCGCGACCGGCACGAGCACGGCCCAGAGCGCGTCGGGCTCGACGCCCACGATCTTCGGCTCCAGCACCAGCGCGATCCCGACGAAGCCGCAGACGATGCCCGCCCAGCGCAGCAGCGAGATGCGCTCTCCAAGCAGAAACGGGGCGAACAGCGCCGTCAGGATCGGTTGCAATCCAGCGATCAGGCCCGAAATCCCGGCCGGCAAACCGTGGCGCACAGCCCACCAGACACCGCCGAGATAGGCAGCGTGCAACAACACGCCGGTGACGACGCAATCGAGAATGGCGCGCCGCCCCTTCGGCCAGGGCGCGCCCATCGCGAAGGCAAGTGCAGCGATGAGCACCGCCGCGCAGGCGAAGCGCACCACCAGGAATGTGAGGGCATCGGCATAGCGCGCAGAATATCCCGCGACGATCCAGCCCGACGACCAGAGCAGCGTGAAGATGATGGGAACGGCACGGAGGAAGAGCGGAGATGAGAGCATTGCTGGCCTTTGCGCCGATGCTTTACATCCCTCTCGTACCCGCCGACAGGCCGCCAACGCCCGCCGGCCATGTCATCCAGGACGATGCCGGCAGAATGGCACGGGAGTGAGCGCCGCTTACTCTGCCGCTTGCCGCGCGGCAGAGCTCCAATAAAATCGCCGCTGCAACACGAGTCGCAGCGGCGTCGTTTGATGTTCTGCCGCCCTCGGGTCAGGCCCCTACGCGCCCATCCGGCGTATAGCGATCGACGGCGTCGGGAAGATCCCTGGACAGGCGCGACAGGAGTTCGTCACGCGAGAGACCCGTCCGCTGCTCCAGATCGGCCAGCACTGCGGGGCCGATGGCCTGCTCGATATCTGTGCCGGAAATCGGCTGGTTTGGCCCTTGCCGGACCCAGGAATCTGCCGCATCGCCACGCCCGCCCTGGCGGAAGCGCTCGATCAGTTCCTGGAGGCCACCGCCAAGCATGCCGCCGATGCCGCCGGCACCGGCTGCCGTCCCGGCGCCCACGACCTTGTCCAGTCCAGTCGGCGCGCCGGCCGGCGCCTGCCCGCTTTGTGCGCCACTGAACCATTCGGCAAGCTTGTCGCGATTTTGAAATCCTGCAACGGCCAGCAGGCCGAGCAGCGCTGTCATCGACGGAAACCCGTTATTGTCGCTCATCGGAAATCTCCCAGATTGCAGCAATTACGATCCAAGCGCTCAGGCGCTTCTGCGGCTCAACATCGACCAGATCGTCAGCACCACGATCGCGCCGACGACGGCGCCAATGAACCCGGCTCCCTGCCCCGGCGTGTACCAGCCGAGAGCCTGGCCCAGATAAGTCGCAACCACCGCGCCGATGATGCCGAGGATCGTCGTCAGGATGAAGCCCGACGGCTCGTTCGAACCCGGCGAGATGAATTTGGCGACCACGCCGGCCAGAAATCCAATCACGATCGTCCAGATGATGCCCATCGTCGTCCCCCACTGCATCGAAAACCGTCTGGCCAAGGCCAGCGCACCTCCCGCGTCGCGCAGGAAGCGAGGGTCGAACGAAGATGGGAGGCGAAAGTTCCCGAGCCGACCGGTTTAGCGCCGGTTATTCCGCATCAGGCTCGCCGCCCATCAGCCGGCCAGCGCTTCGGCCACATCCTCATAGGTCCGCAACCCCGTGCGCGGCGCATAGACCAGCACCGCCATGTTGCCCGGCGCATGCTCGTTCTTCCACATCTTGTGATGGGCGAGTGGGATCTTGTCCCAGGGGAAAACCTCGGACATGCAGGGGTCGATGCGGCGGTCGAGCACGAATTGGTTGGCGGCAGAGGCCTGCTTGAGATGGGCGAAATGCGAGCCCTGCACGCGCTTTTGCCGCATCCAGACATAGCGGGCGTCAAAGGTGATGTTGAACCCAGAGGTTCCCGCGCAGAACACGATCATGCCGCCGCGCTTGGCGACGAGGCAGGAGACCGGGAAGGTCGCTTCGCCGGGATGCTCGAAGACGATATCGACGTCCTTCTTGCCGGTAATGTCCCAGATCGCCTTGCCGAACTTGCGGGCCTCCTTGGTCCATTCGTTGTATTCGGGCGAATTGACCTTGGGCATCTGGCCCCAGCAGTTGAAATCCTTGCGGTTGATCACGCCCTTGGCGCCGAGGCCCAAGACATAATCGCGCTTGGTCTCGTCGGAGATCACGCCGATGGCGTTGGCGCCCGATGCCGCGCAAAGCTGCACGCCGAATACCCCGAGGCCACCGGAAGCGCCCCAGATCAGCACATTATCGCCGGGCTTGATGGTATGGGGGGCGTGGCCGAACAGCATGCGGTAGGCCGTCGCCAGCGTCAGCGTGTAGCAGGCGGCCTCCTCCCAGGCCAAATGCTTCGGCTTGAGCATGAGCTGGCGCGACTGCACCCGGCAGAACTGGGCAAAGGACCCATCGGGCGTCTCATAACCCCAGATGCGCTGACTGGACGAGAACATCGGGTCGCCGCCATTGCACTCCTCGTCGTCGCCATCGTCCTGGTTGCAATGGACGATGACCTCGTCGCCGACCTTCCAGCGCTTCACCTTGGAACCAACGGCCCAGACGATGCCCGAACAGTCGGAGCCCGCGACATGGAGCGAGCCCTTGTGCACGTCGAAGGGCGAGATCGGCTGCCCGAGACCAGCCCAGATGCCGTTGTAATTGACGCCACCGGCCATCACCAGCAGGAGCACCTCTTCCTCGCCGATCGCCCAGGTCGGGATCACCTCGATCTGGAAACTCTCCTGCGGCGGCCCATGGCGTTCGCGCCTGATGGTCCAGGCGTGCATCGTTGCCGGCACATGGCCGAGCGGCGGCAATTCGTTGAGACCGTAGAGGTCCTTGAGCGGCTGTGTGGCGGCCTGCGGCTTCGACATGGTCGTCTCCCTGCTCTTATCCCGGCCTGTGACCCGCCGATGGCGGTCCGAGGGACTTGGCGACGATCATGCATCTTATGGTGCGTCGCGCCATCCATCTAAGGAATTATGCCGCACCGCAAAAAACCAGCGGCGATCGCGGTTCGTCGGATCAACCCGCATGCCAGATTTCTGTAACACTCGCGGTGGATACTATAGCTCGCGTGCAAGTGAGGCCCGCGCAAGTGAGGGCCGTGCAAGTGAGGGCCGAGTGAT
Organism: Allobosea lathyri; assembly: GCF_900108245.1. Classification (GTDB taxonomy): domain Bacteria; phylum Pseudomonadota; class Alphaproteobacteria; order Rhizobiales; family Beijerinckiaceae; genus Allobosea; species Allobosea lathyri. The sequence continues at coordinate 281,670 of NZ_FNUY01000008.1, read as the reverse complement.
GAGAAACCTGCTTTTGATGCTCGGCCTGCCCGATTTCCCGCTGCTGTCGCTGGTCCTATTCCTCGCCATCGTCTTCGTCGCCACGATGATGTTCGGCTGGATCTCCGATCTCCTGCTTGGCGATGGCGGCTTCGGCATCACCATCAACGGAGCGCTGATCCTGTTTGGCGCCATAGCCGGCACATTGATCTCGCGACGGTTTGGACTGGTGGTCGGGCCCGGCACGACCGCGACCGCAGCGCTCGTCGCCACCGGCTCGGGCCTCTTCACGCTGATTTTCTGCGGCCTGATGCGCCGATGGGTGTAGGACGCAATCCCGGCGTGTCACGCCCCGCGATGCGCCGCCAGCATGTAGTTGACGTCCATATCGCGGCCGGCCGACCAGCGGTCGGATAGTGGATTATAGACCACCCCGCTGCTCTCTCCGAGGATGAGACCGCCCTGTTCGATCGCCGCCCCGAGTTCCTCGGGCGTCACGAACTTCTCCCAGTCATGGGTTCCGTGCGGCAGCCAGCGCAGGATATATTCGGCCCCGACGATGGCCAGGGCGTAGGATTTCAGCGTGCGGTTCAGCGTCGCCATGACGAGCAGGCCACCAGGCTTCACCGCCGCGCAACAGGCCGCCACGAAGGCCTCGACATCGGCCACGTGCTCGACCACCTCCATCGCGAGCACGATGTCGAAGCGCGCGCCCTCGCCGACCAGCGCCTCGATCGTCTCCTCGCGATAGTCGACGGCAAGCCCCGTTTTCTCCGCATGGGCCCGCGCCACCGCGATATTGGTCGGCGCAGGGTCGAGGCCGGTCACCTGCGCGCCGAGCCGGGCGAGCGGCTCGCAGAGCACGCCGCCGCCGCAGCCGATATCGACCACGGTCAGGCCTTCAAGCGCCCGCAATGTCTTCGAATCGCGCGCAAACCGTTCGCAGGCGAGGTCTCGCACGAAGGCCAGCCGCACCGGATTGAACTTGTGGAGCACCGCCATGGGCCCCTTGGGGTCCCACCAGGTCTTCGCGATCGCGTCGAAACGCGCGACCTCGGCCGGGTCGATTGTCGAGCCTGCGCGCTGAGCCGTCGCCGCCATGGCCTTGTCCCTCGTTTTCACGACGCGATCGCCCGCCGCATTGACAGTCTTGTCGCTGCCCGTCATCTACACCCGCCTTTCGCCCCGCGCGAGGGCGACGTTTCGTCCCGGCCGAACCGGGAAGTTTGATTCTGAGAGCCTTTGGACCGCCATGGCCCGTCTGGTGATGAAATTCGGCGGAACCTCCGTCGCTAATATCGACCGCATCCGCAATTCGGCGCGCCACGTCAAACGCGAGTTCGATGCGGGCAACGAGATCGCAGTCGTCGTCTCCGCCATGTCCGGCAAGACCAACGAGCTGGTCGGCTGGTGCAAGGAAATCGCGCCGTTCTACGACCATGCGGAGTATGATGTCGTCGTCGCCTCGGGCGAGCAGGTGACATCTGGCCTGATGGCGCTGGCGCTGCAGGAACTCGGCATGCCCGCGCGCTCCTGGCAGGGCTGGCAGATTCCGATCTACGGCTCGGAGGCGCATGGCTCGTCGCGGATCGAGGGCGTCGACGGCGCAGGCATCCTGGCCGGCTATGATCGCAACCGTGAGATTGCGGTCTGCTCCGGCTTCCAGGGCCTGCATGCGCAATCGCATCGCATCGTCACGCTCGGGCGCGGCGGCTCGGACACCAGCGCGGTCGCGCTGGCTGCCGGGCTCAAGGCCGATCGCTGCGACATCTACACCGATGTCGACGGCGTCTATACGACGGACCCGCGCGTGGTGCCGAAGGCACGGCGCATGGACAAGGTCTCCTTCGAGGAGATGCTGGAGATGGCCTCGCTCGGCTCGAAGGTGCTCCAGGTCCGCTCGGTCGAGATCGCCATGGTGCATCGCGTGCCGACCTATGTGCGCTCATCCTTCGACGACCCAGACAACCCCAATCCAGGCACACTTATCTGCGACGAGGACGACATCGTGGAACAACAGATCGTCACGGGCATCGCCTTCTCGCGCGACGAGGCCCAGATCACCCTCCGGCGCGTTGCCGACAAGCCCGGCGTCGCCGCGGCGATCTTCGGCCCGCTCGCCGATGCCAACATCAATGTCGACATGATCATCCAGGTCGTGTCGGACGATCAGGCGACGACCGACATCACCTTCACCGTGCCGACGGCCGATTACGAGCGCGCCAAAACGCTGCTGGAGAGCCGGCATGATACGATCGCCTATCAGGCGCTGCAGGGCGCGACCGATGTGGTCAAGATCTCCGCCATCGGCGTCGGCATGAGGAGCCATGCCGGCGTCGCGGCCCGCGCCTTCCGGGCACTGTCGGAAAAGGGCATCAACATCCGCGCGATCACGACCTCCGAGATCAAGTTCTCGGTGCTGATCGATGCCGCCTATACCGAGCTTGCGGTCCGGACGCTGCATTCGCTCTACGGGCTCGACGCGGCCTGACGCCCCAAGCCGCTACGGCGCGGGCGTCTCGCCTGCGCCGTCATCGGGAAAGGCCGGCCCGGCCAGACGCCGGGCATGGTCTCGCAGATCCGCCGGCCATGGCGCGCTAAGCTCAAGAAAGCGCTGCCGATCGCCCGCATAGAGCGCCCTCGCCGCCTCCTCATAGCCCGGCTGGTTGCCCAGCATCGCCGCCATGAAGCGGTCTGCTGCCTGCTGCGCCTGACGGGCGCTTGCGGCTCCCGTCTTGCGCGCGGTCTCCACCAGCTTGCGCAAGGTGACGGAGGCTCCTCCGGGCTGGTCAGTGAGCCAGTCCCAATGCCGGGGCAGCAGCGTGACCTCCCGCGATACCACCCCGAGCTTGGGGCGGCCGGAGGTTTTCCTGGCCTCGTCCGATCCGGCGCCAGCCGGCTGCAACCGCGCCGCGATCTCGGTATCGTCGCCGCGCAGATCGAAATCGATCTCGCGGCCGGTCCGATCGTCGAAGATCAGGATCGTCACATGTCCGGCCTGCTTCATGGCCGCCTTCGCTGCGAGGGCAACCTCCAGCGCCGAACCATCTGCCAGAAGCCGGGTGCCCGCAAAGGCTGTGAAATTCGCTGCGTTGTCCATCGGACCTTCCCCATATCGTGGAGGTATTTTTACCCGGGTATTATGCCGCAGTCAATATCACCCGGGTAAATCATCCAAGCGCCGCAATTCGCTTCGCGAAATGCGGTGCCGGCTAAAATTCAAGCGGGCAACTTCCGGGATTCATTAAGGTTTTCATGGGAGCTTCGCGTCAGCGCAAATTTTCAGGCTGCAGCACGCCTTGCCCAACGATCCGACGCCCGTTTCAACGGAAGCGAAGCCGGTCGCCCTCACCGGCGCCGGAGTGGAGCGTCTCCTGCACGCTTCAAAGGTCGATGAACGCACCCGCGCGATAGCCCGGTCCCTGCTGCCGGTGATCGCGGCCTCCACCGGCGAAGCCTGCCATTCCTATTGCGATCATCTCGAACGCTCGGTCGGCGACATGAAGAACCATGTCGCGCGGCATCGCGGCCCGATCGTCCAGGCGGAAGAACAGCACTTCCGGATCCTGTTCCAGGCCGAATTCGGCGACGATTACATCGCAGCGATGAACCAGGCGACGAGGACCGAGTTCGGCGATGCCATGGGCATCCGGACGCGGCTTGGCACCGCCTTGCGGCTGATCGAGCCGCTTTTCAAGGAGATCGGGCGGCGCCACCGCTTCAGCAGCAAGGCGGCGGTCGAAGAATGTGCGGCTCTCGCCCGCCTGATGTTCTGCGATGCCATCGCCGCGACCTCGTGCCATCAAAGGGCAAGCCGCATCGGGCTGACCCAGCGCGAGAACGAGCTTCATCTGGCCGCGTCATCCTTCCAGAACAATATCGCTGAATTGTCGGACAGCCTGCAGACGGCAGCAGCCACTCTGCGGGACTATGCCGCGACCAGCCTCTATCGCAGCGGCCAGGCCGACCGGGAGGCCACGATCGCGGAGGATGCCGCGCGCGATTGCACGCAGCGGATCACCAGCACGGTGATGGCGACGAACGATCTGGTGCGCGCGCTCGATCATGTCAGCACGGAAGCCCAGCAAAGCTTCTCGATCACCGGGCAGGCCGTGCTCGACACGCGCGAGGTCGCGGCGTCGATCGGCGTTCTTGCCGAGGCCGCCGGCCGCATCGGCTCGATCGTGACCCTGATCCAGGAGATCGCCAACAAGACCAATCTTCTCGCTTTGAACGCCACGATCGAGGCAGCACGCGCCGGCGAGGCCGGAAAGGGCTTTGCCGTCGTTGCGGGAGAGGTGAAATCGCTCGCGCATCAGACCGCCAGCGCCACCGCAGAGATCGCCAGGCAGATCGCGCAGGTGCAGTCGGCTACCGATTCCTGCGTCAACCACGTGACCTCGATCAGCAGCACCATCGCAAGGCTGGAGCAATCGGCCGCCTCGATCGCGGCGACCGTGCGCGAACAGTCGGCGGCGACCGGCGAAATGGCCAGCAACACCCAGGGGGCTGCGGCCAGAACGCAGGAAGGGCTGCTCTCGGCCCAGGCCGCCCGGCTTTCGATCGGCGACGTCACGAAGATGTCGGTCGAACTCGACAGCGCCGCCGTGCAGGTCGAGGCATCGGCCGGCATGATCAGCGACCTCGTTGCGCATTTCCTGACCGATCTGCGCGTGGCCTGACGCGAGGTGCGCGAATACGCATGGGCTGCAGGCGTGATAGCCCCGGCCCCGCGTTGACCTTCATCGCCGCCATCACGACAATGCCGGCCATGTCAGAAGGCCCAGCCTCAACCGCTCCCGAATTCGATCCCGCCCGCCTCGACGGCTTCCTGCGTTCCGCCCTGCCCGGGCGCGCGGCCGGCACGATGACGCTCGAGCGGATCAGCGGCGGCCAGTCGAACCCGACCTTCTTCGTCTCCTATCCCGATGCCGGCACGCGGCTCGTGCTGCGCAAGAAGCCGCCGGGACCGCTGCTGCCCTCCGCCCATGCGGTCGATCGCGAATACCGCATCCTGAAGGCGCTGGCGGGCTCGGCCGTGCCGGTGCCGCCCGTGCTGCGTCTGCATGAGCAGGACGACATCGTCGGCACGCCCTTCTATCTGATGGAACGGCTCGACGGCCGCGTCTTCCACGATACCGCGCTGCCAGGCGTCGCACCGCATGAGCGCCGCGCGATGTATTTCGCCATGGCCGAGACGCTTGCCGCCCTTCACAGCTTCGACTGGCAGGCGGCGGGGCTCGCCGATTTCGGCAAGCCCGGCAATTACTACGCCCGCCAGCTCAAGCGCTGGGGCGGGCAGTGGCGCGAGACCCGGACGCGTGACATCCCCGAGATCGACCGTGCCATCGACTGGCTGGGCTCCCATCTCGACGAAGCGGGAGAGACCACCATCGTCCATGGCGATTTCCGGCTCGGCAATCTGATGTTCCACCCAAGCGAGCCGCGCGTCGTCGCGGTGCTCGACTGGGAGCTCTCGACGCTGGGCCACCCGCTCTCGGACGTCGCCTTCTCCTGCCTGCCCTGGCATTCGACGCCGCAGATGTATGCCGGAATCGTCGGCCTGGACCGCGAGGCATTGGGTATCCCGACGCAGACCGAATATCTCGCCCGCTATTGCGCGGCCGCCGGCCGTGAGACCGGACCGGGACGTTTTCACCTCGCCTTCTCCCTGTTTCGCTTCGCCGTCATCCTCGACGGCATCGCGGCACGCGCCAGGACCGGCAATGCGGCGGCGGCGAACGCGGTCGCTGTCGGCGAGATGGCAAAGAGTTTTGCCGAACGGGCAGAAGCCGTGATCGACGGTAGGGACTGATGACTCGATACAGCTGATAACAACCGCGCGTCATCCCGGACAAGCGGCGCAGCCGCGCCGATCCGGGATCCATCCTGGAGCGCAGGAACTCTACGATGGATCCCGGATCTCCGCTTCGCTGCGTCCGTGATGACGGCGTATTTCCAGCAGACCGCGACCAGAATTGAACGAGGACCGCCATGGATTTCGCCTATTCCGCCAAAGTCGACGATCTGCGCGCTAAATTGCAGGATTTCATGGACGCTCATGTCCAGCCGGCCGATGCGCAATGGCGCGAGGAGGTCGAGGCCGGGCGCTATCCGATGGCGCTGATCGACGGGCTGAAGACCAAGGCCAGGGCCGTAGGACTGTGGAACCTGTTCCTGCCGGCGCTGAAGCCCGACGAACCCGGCACGCGGCTCGCCAATCTCGAATATGCGCCTCTCGCCGAGATCATGGGCCGCATCTTCTGGTCGTCGGAGGTGTTCAACTGCAACGCGCCCGACACCGGCAACATGGAAATCCTGCACATGTTCGCGACGCCCGAGCAGCGCGCGCGCTGGCTGGCGCCGCTGATGAATGGCGAAATCCGCTCCTGCGTCGGCATCACCGAGCCCGGCGTCGCCTCCTCCGATCCGACCAATCTGCAGACCACGATCACCCGCGACGGCGACGAATACGTCATCAACGGCCGGAAATGGTGGACGACCGGGGCGCTGCACCCCAACGTCAAGTTCTGCATCGTGATGGGCCTGTCCGATACCCGCCCCGACGCCTCGCCCCATGCCCGCCATTCCATGGTGATCGTGCCGATGGATGCGCCGGGCGTCAGCGTAATGCGCAACCTGCCGCTGCTGAACCATCATTCGCCGGAAGGCCATACCGAGACCGATTTCGACAATGTCCGCGTGCCCGCCACCAATATCCTTGGCGAGGAAGGCGCTGGCTTCGCGCTGGCACAGGCGCGGCTGGGGCCGGGCCGCATCCACCATTGCATGCGCTCGATCGGGCAATGCGAGGTCGCATTGGAACTGATGGTCGAACGCAGCCTCCAGCGGAAGGCCTTCAGCCGCAACCTCGCCGATTATGCCAATGTGCAGGACTGGATCGCGGAAGGCCGCATGGAGATCGACCAGGCCCGCCTGCTCTGCCTGCGCGCCGCCTGGATGATGGACACGCACGGCAACAAGGCTGCGCGCACCGAGGTCTCGGCGATCAAGGTCGTGGCGACGCGGCTGCAGACCAAGATCGCCGACAGGGCGATCCAGGTCTTCGGCGCCGGCGGCCTTTCGAACGATACGCCGCTCGCCTTCATCTATTCCTGGGGGCGGGCGCTACGTTTCATCGACGGTCCCGACGAGGTGCATCTGCGCACCATCGCCCGCGCCGAGATCAAGAAGCGGCAAGGCGCCAATCGCAGCACGATGACCGAGCAGGGCGTGCGGATGCCCTATCTCAAGCCGGCGGAATAACACCAACGTCCGTTGAGGCTAGCCTGTCGTCATTGCGAGCGCAGCGAAGCAATCCAGAAAGTCTCGCTCTACGTCTTCTGGATTGCTTCGCTGCGCTCGCAATGACGCGATAGGCCGTAGCGGGCGATCTCAAGGGCGATTGGTATACGCAGGGCGCGCCGGTCTGGAAAGGCCGGGCCGAGATCGAGACGGGCCGGAACGCGATCGCAAAGCTGCTACGCTGGATCATCGGGCTACCGGGCACGGGGAGCGACGTTCCGCTGAGCGTCACGATCGAACGGATCGCCGATCCAAGCGGAAAGGCCGAGGTCTGGACACGGAATTTCGGCGGGACGCGATTCTCGTCCCGGCTCCATGTCGGCGCAAAAAGCGGACTCCATGAGACATTCGGGCCAATCACCTTCGCGCTCGGGCTCGCCGCGCGGGATGACGGCCTGACATTGCCCGTCACCTCCGCGCGCTGTTTCGGCCTGCCCCTGCCGCGCTTCCTGCTGCCGCTATCGGAAGCGCGGGAATATGCCGATGAGGAAGGCCGCTTCCGCTTCGACGTGAAGCTGACGCTACCCTTCTTCGGGTTGCTGACGCATTATCGCGGCTGGCTGGTGCCTGCCGGCTCGACCTGCTCGACCTCGGGCTTGACGGCGGCGGTGCCAAACGAACCTGCAAGCGATGACAACGCGTTCGACAGCCTCTCCATATAGAGAAACAGCACCGGCGTGATGAACAGCGTCAACACCTGGGAGATCATCAATCCGCCGACCACGGCGATGCCGAGCGGCTGGCGCAGCTCGGCGCTCGCGCCGGCGCCGAGCGCAATCGGCAACGTGCCCATCAAAGCGGCCAGCGTCGTCATCAGGATCGGCCGGAACCGCATCACGCAGGCCTGATGGATCGCCTCCTGCGCGCTCTTGCCCTCCCGGCGCAGGACGAGAGCGACGTCGATCATCATGATCGCGTTCTTCTTGACGATGCCGATCAGCATCAGCAGGCCGATGATGGCGATGACGGAGAGGTCGAGGTTGAACAGCCTGAGCGCGCCGAGCGCACCGATCGCCGCCGAGGGCAGGCCCGTCAGGATCGTCAGCGGGTGAATGAAGCTCTCATAGAGAATGCCGAGCACGATATAGATCGTCAGGATCGCACCCGCGATCAGCAGACCCTGATTGGCGAGCGAGTCCTGGAAGGTCTTGGCGGTGCCGGCCAATGTCGTCGAGAGCGATTTCGGCAGGCCGATCTCGGCCTTCAGCGCCTCGATACGGTTGACGCTGTCGCCCAGCGCGACGCCTGCCGGCAGATTGTAGGAGATCGTCACGGCCGGCAGCTGTCCGAGCTGGTTGACCGTCAACTGCCCCGCCGTGCGCTCGACCTTGGCGAAAGCGCCGACCGGGACCAGTGTGCCGTTATTCGCCCTGACGAAAATCTCGTCGAGCCGCTCCGGCGACCACCCTCCCTTGGGGTTGAATTCCACGACGACATTGTAGTTGTCGCCGGTCGCGTAGATCGTCGAAACCTGACGCACGCCGAAACCGGAATAAAGCGTCGAGCGCAGGATGTCGGCCCCAACGCCCAATGAGTTCGCCTTGTCGCGATCGACGACGAGCGTCGCCTCGAGCGCGTTGTTCTGCAGGTCGGAGGTGACGTCGGCGAAGGTCGAGCCGGCACGGGCCATCGCATCGGCGAGACGGATGGACCAGTCGTTCATCTGCGCCTGGTCGAGCCCCTGGACCACGAGCTGGTACTGGCTCTTGGAGGCACGCGCGCCGATATTGAGGTTCTGGACCGGCGTCATATAGGCGTTGATGCTTGGAATCTGGGCGAGATCCCGGCGCAATGCCGCCAGCACCGGCTGGAGCTTCGGCCTGTCCTTGAGCGGTTTCAGCTCGACAAAGAGCCGGCCTGCGTTCAGCGCGCCCGCCCCGCCGTTGCTCGCGCCGACCGTGGAGGCGACATGGGCGACATAGGGCGAATTGCGGAATGTGTCGGCGACCTGCTTCTGCAGCGCCTGCATCGCGGGGAAGGAGATGTCCTGCCGCGCCTCCGTGGCGACCTGGAGCTGGCCGATATCCTCCTGCGGGAAGAAGCCCTTGGGCGCGCTCTGGAGCAACCAGACGCTGCCGATGAGCGTGGCGAAGAAGGCGATCAGCATGACCGGCTGAAAGCGCAGGCAGAAGGTCAACGCCCGGTCGTAACCATTGAGAATTCCTGAGAATCCGCACTCCAGCACACGCCCGACCGCGTTCTCCTCATGATGCTCCGAATAGCCGCTCAGCAGGCGCGAGCACAGCATCGGCGTCAGCGTCAGCGAAACGAAGGCGGAGGCCAGGATCGCAACCGTCACCACCACCGCGAACTCGTTGAAGATGCGCCCGATGACGCCGCCCATCAGCAGCACGGGAATGAACACCGCCACCAGCGAAAGCGAGATCGAGATGATGGTGAAGCCGATCTCGCTCGCGCCCTTCAGTGAGGCCTCGTAGGCGCTGAGCCCGTCCTCCTCCATATGCCGGACGATGTTCTCGAGCATGACGATGGCGTCGTCTACGACGAGACCGACCGAAAGCGTCAGGCCGAGCAAGGAGATGTTGTCGATCGAGAAGCCGAAGCCGTACATCGCCGCCAGCGTCGCGATGATCGAGATCGGCACCGCCACGGCCGGAATGAAGGTGGCTGCGAGCCTGCGCAGGAAGACGAAGATCACCATCACGACCAGTACGATCGTCAGGAGCAGCGTGAACTGGACATCGTCGACAGCCTGGCGGATCGAGCTCGAACGGTCGTTCAGCAGCGCCAGCGAGGAGGCGGCGGGAAGCTGCTCGCTGAAGGCCGGCAGCATCGCCTTGACCTTGTCGACGACCTCCACGGTGTTGGCGTCGGGCTGGCGCTGAACGGCAAGCACCACCGCCGGCATGCCGTCATAGGTGCTGGCGGTCTGGGTGTTCTCGACGGAATCGATGACCTTGGCGACATCGCCCAGGCGCACCGGCTTGCCCGAGCGGGTGGTGATGATGACATTGGCGAACTGGGCCGCATTGGCGAGCTGCGTGCGCGCCTGGATCGTCAGTTGCTGGCTGTTGTTCTGCAAGGTGCCGACCGGCGTATTGGCATTGGTCGCGGTGATCGCGGCCTGCAATTCGTCGATACCGATGCCACGCGCGGCAAGCGCCGTCGGGTCGATCTGGATGCGTACGGCATATTTCTGGCTGCCGAAGATCAGCACCTGCGCAACGCCATCGACCGTCGAGAGCGCGGGCGAGATGACCTGCTGGGCGAAGGCATCGAGCTGCGAGAGCGGAACGATATCGCTCTTCAAAGCCATCAGGATGATCGGCGCATCGGCAGGGTTCACCTTGCGGTAGCTCGGCTGCGTCGTCATCTCCAGCGGCAGCTGCTTCTGCGCGCGGGCGATCGCCGCCTGCACATCGGCCGCGGCTGCGTCGATATTGCGGTTCAGCACGAACTGGATCGCGATCGAGGTCGAGCCCTGCGAGTTCGTCGTGGCGATCGAGTCGATGCCCGCGATGGTCGCGAACTGCTTGACCAGCGGCGTCGCGACGGAGGTCGCCATCGTGTCCGGCGAGGCCCCGGGCAGCTGCGCCGAGACGTTCACGACCGGGAATTCGGCGCGCGGCAGCGCCGCGACCGGCAGGAAGCGATAGGCAAACGAGCCCGCCAGCACGAGCGACAGCGACATCAGGATCGTCGCGACCGGATGACGGATGCAGAAGGCGGAGATGCTCATGACCGGCCACCTTCCGCGACCGGTGTGATCTCCGAAACAGGAGGTGCGGTGTTCGTGGCAGCGGTCTTGTCCTGGACCCGCGCACCCGGTTTCAGGCGCATCTGGCCGTCAGTCACCACGCGCTCGCCCGGCGCAACCCCCTCGCTGATCGCCGTTTGGCCGCCATCGCTCAGCGCGATCTTGACCTGGCGCAGATCGACGGTCGAGTCAGGCTTGACGACATAGACATAAGGGCCCTTCTGCCCGGTCTGGACGGCGACCGTCGGAACGATCGTCGCCCCTGTCAGCGTGTCCGGGATGATCTCGACATCGACATATTGCCCCGGCCAGAGCTTCAGATCGTCATTGGCGAAAGCCGCCTTGGCGACGATCGTGCCCGAGGTGATGTTGACGCTGGAATCGACGAAATTGAGCGTGCCCTGCTCCGGCGGACGGCCGGAATTCGCGACGCTGGCCGTCACTAGAATGGGTTTGCTCGCCACCAGCGCCCCTTGCAGGACAGGCAGTTCGCTCTCCGGCATGGCGAAGCTGACGCGCAGCGGCTTCATCTGGGTGACCGTCAGCATGCCCGTGCCCGTGCTGTTTGCACTGACGAGGTTGCCGGGCGTGACCTGCACGGCACCGACGCGACCGTCGATCGGCGAGACGATCTTGGTATAGCTGAGCTTGAGCTTGTCGGCGTCCAGCGTCGCCTTGTCGGCCAGGATCGTGGCGGCCGCCGTGCGCTCGTCGGCCGTAGCCTGGTCGACCGCCTGCTGCGTTCCGGCATTCCTGGCGAGCAGCTGCTGGTAGCGGTCGAGATCGGCCAGCGTGCGCTTATGCGTCGCCTCATCGCGCGCGATCATCGCTTCATCCTTGGCGATCTGGGCCTTGATGTCGCGATCGTCCAGCGAGAACAGAAGGTCTCCCGCTTTCACGAACTGACCATCGGTGATGTGCAGCTCGGTGATCTGGCTGTCGATCCGCGACTTGATCACGACGCTGGTCGGCGTCTCGACGAAGCCGATGGCGCGCTTGCGCACCGGAAAATCGGCCTGCGTCGCAACGGCCGTCGTCACGGTGACAGCGCCGGAATCGGAGCGGCCGGCGCGGGCCGGATGCGTCGCTTCGCTGCCGCGCGATTGGACATACCAGACGCCGCCGGCCGCAATTGCGACGAGGGCGACGGCGATGAGGATCCTGGAACGGTTCATGGCCTACCTTCGCTCAATCAGGCCGCGCGGCCGGCGGCACGTGCCGCCTGCGCCCGCTCGTCGCGCTGCGGTCTCGTGCGGTCGCGGATGGTGCCCAGCGTTTCGAGCGCCATCACGATCGCCGCATCATCGACGCCCGCCAGGACCTCGCCCGCGATCTCGCCTCTAACGGTATCGAGCCCCTCGACCAGTTCCCGCCCCTCCGGTGTCAGATGCAGCAGGCGGACACGGCGATCCGCGGCATCCTCGCGACGTTCGACCAGCTTCTGCTGTTCCAGCCGGTCGACCAGCCTGGTCAGAGAGATCGGCTGCAGATCCATCTGCTCGGCCAGGGCGGCCTGATTCAGCCCCTCGGCGCGGCGCAGGCGCGAAAGAACGCCCCACTGGGCCCGCGTCGTGCCGTGCTGACGCGCGCGCTGGTCGACATAGGTGCGCAACAGCCGGGCGGTCTCGACCAGCTGGAACATCAGTTCGCGCCTGAGGGGTCGCATCATTCCGTACGTCTCCATATCATAAGCAGGCTTATGAGATGGGTAGCGATTGCGGCGTTTTCAGGTTGGCATTTTGGCGCTTCCCATCACGGCTCAGCGAGCGGAGCGAGGGCGGCTTGGCTGCTTGCAGCGTGCTTTACCGCCCGGTGAAACTCGCGGGGCGCTTTTCGAGAAAGGCCGCGACGCCCTCGCGAAAATCGGCGGTGTGCGTCGAGGCTCGGAAGGCCTGGCGCTCGGCTTCGAGCTGCTCTGCGAGCGTGTTGCCGCCGGACGCCGCGAGCAGGCTCTTGATGCGGCCATAGGCCTGCGTCGGCCCGGCGGCGAGACGCCTTGCCAAGGCCATGGCCTCGGCCTCGGCCTCGACGGTGTCGGCCGGCACGACCCTATTGACCAGACCCAGACGCAGCGCCTCTGCGGCCTCGATCGTCTCAGCCAGCAGGGCCAGCTCCTTCGCCTTTCTCATGCCGACGAGGCGCGGCAGGTGAAAGGTGCCGGAACCGTCCGGCGTCGCACCGATCCGGGCATAGGCCAGCGTGAACTTGGCGTTTTCGGCGGCGATCGCGAGATCGCAGGCGAGCGCCAGGCTGAAACCTGCGCCTGCCACCGCGCCGTGCAGGCAGGCGACCGAGGGTTGCTTCAGGCTGTCGAGGAGACGCAAGCCCGCATGAAGCGGCTGGATGATCGCCTCGATCGACGCCTCAGGATCACCTCCCCCGGTGAACTGCGCGACATCGCCCCCGGCGCAAAAGCCCCTGCCCTCGCCCTTGATCAGGATGGCGCGGACATCGTCGCGCGCGGCGATGTCTTCGATGCGCGCCAGAAAGGCTTCGGCCATCGGCGCGTCGAAGGCGTTGAGCACGGCGGGTCTGTTCAATCTCAGGAGCGCGACGCCGGCGTCCACTGTCAGGATGATGGGATCGGACGGATTGGACATGGGACAGCTCCGCTTTGCCCATTCCGGGCAGGCCATGCCCCGTTCTAGCATCGCCGCCCTCGCCGCTGCGAGCGCCCGGCAACGGCCCAATGCGTTGCGTTTGCGGCGCACCATGCTTGCGCGACTGCGCATGGCCGGTCCATGTGTGCCCGCCCTAGACTTGTCTGCTCGCCCTAGACTTGGCCTCGACCTCAAACACGTCCAACGCAGAGTTCCAAAGACCCATGAGCCAGCTCTTCAGCCCCGGCCAGATCGACGGCCTTTCGCTAGCCAACCGCATCGTGATCGCGCCGATGTGCCAGTATTCGGCCGAAGATGGCAGGGCCACCGACTGGCATACGATCCATCTCGGGCATCTGGCGCTCTCAGGCGCCGGCCTGATGTTCATCGAGGCGACCGCCGTCGAGCCAGCCGGCCGGATCAGCCCGCAGGATCTCGGCCTCTGGTCGGATGAGACGGAAGCCGCGCTGGCAAAAACGCTTTCGGCCGTTCGCGCCCATTCCGACATGCCGATCGGCATCCAGCTCGGCCATGCCGGCCGCAAGGCGTCGGTGGCGCAGCCCTGGAAGGGCGGCGGCCAGCTCGCGCTCGATCAAGGTGGCTGGCAGACGCGCGCGCCTTCGCCGGTCCCCTTCGACGGTCACGCCCGCGCGCCGACCGCGCTGACGCGCGACGATCTCGCCCGACTTTGCGAGAACTTCGCCGCCGCGGCGCAGCGCTCCGTCCGGCTGGGGCTGGCCGCGATCGAGCTGCATGGCGCGCATGGCTATCTGATGCACCAGTTCCTCTCGCCGCTCTCCAACCGGCGTGAGGATGCCTATGGCGGTTCGCTGGAAAATCGCATGCGGTTTCCGTTCGAGGTGTTCGAGGCCGTGCGTGCGGTCGTTCCGGCAGGCTTCCCGGTCGGCTTTCGCGTCTCGGCCACCGATTGGGTCGAGGGCGGCTGGGATCTCCAGCAGACGCTCGCCTTCGCCCGCGAACTGAAGGCACGTGGCGGCAGCTTCATCCATGTTTCCAGCGGCGGGCTCTCCGCGGCCCAGAAAATCCCGCTCGGCCCGAACTATCAGGTCCCGATGGCGCGCGCGGTGAAGGAGGCCACGGGCCTGCCGACCATCGCGGTGGGCCTGATCACGGAGGCCGACCAGGCCGAGGCGATCATCGGCACGGGCGATGCAGATTTCGTCGGGCTGGCGCGCGGCGTACTCTATGATCCGCGCTGGCCTTGGCATGCCGCCGCCCATCTCGGCGTCAGCATCAAGGCGCCCAACCAGTATCTGCGCTCGCAGCCCCGGCAATATCGCAATCTGTTCGGCTGACGCCGTACCCAGTCCTCAGCCAGCGAGATACGCGACGATCATGACAGCTTATTCCGAGCTTTCCGCCCATTTCGGCCGCATCGCGGCACTCTCCAACGCGGTCGGCATCCTGCAATGGGATACCGAGACGACGATGCCGAAGGGCGCGGCCGGCACGCGGGCCGACAGCATGGCGCTGCTGCATGTGCTGCGCCATGGCATGACGACCGAACCGCGCATCGGCGACTGGCTCGCCGATGCGGAGGCCGATGGCGAGCTTGGCGAATGGGAGCGCGCCAATCTGCGCGAGATCAGGCGGCTCTGGACGGTCGAGACGGCCCTGCCTGCCGATCTCGTCGAGGCCTCGAGCAAGGCGGTCTCGGCTTGCGAGATGCGCTGGCGGCAGGCGCGCGCCGAGGCCGATTTCGCCGGGCTCCTGCCCTATCTCGCCGAGGTCCTGAACCTCCAGCGCCAGATCGGCCGGGCCAAGGGCGAGAAGCTCGGCCTTGGCGCTTATGACGCGCTCCTGAACGACTATGAGCCGGGCGGCCGCTCGGAGCGCATCGACGCGCTGTTCGACGATCTCGCCGCGTTCCTGCCCGGCTTCACGCAGGATGTGCTCGCCTTGCAGGCGCAGCGTCCGCAAGCGCCCGATCCGCAGGGACCGTTTGCGATCGAGAAGCAGCGCGCGCTCGGCCTGCGCATGATGGCGGCGCTGGGCTATGATTTCGAGCGCGGCCGGTTGGACATCTCGACCCATCCCTTCTGCGGCGGGGCCGACAATGATGTCCGCATCACCACACGCTATGATGAGAGCGACTTCGCCAAGGCGCTGATGGGCGTGCTCCATGAAACCGGCCACGCGCTCTACGAACAGGGCCGGCCGCAGGCCTATCTGAACCAGCCCGTCAGCCAGGCGCGCGGCATGAGCCTGCATGAAAGCCAGTCCTTGCTGGTCGAGATGCAGGCCTGCCGCAGCCGCGAGTTCATCACCTTCGCCGCGCCGCTGATGCGCGAGACCTTTGGCGGCGCTGGGCCCGCCTGGGAGACCGAGGCGGTCTGGCGCCGCTACACCCGCGTCGAGCCCGGCTTCATCCGCGTGGATGCCGACGAGGTGACCTATCCGGCCCATGTCATTCTGCGCTACCGGCTGGAGAAGGCGCTCATCGCCGATGCGATGCCGCTGTCGGAACTGCCGGCGGCCTGGAACGAGGGGATGGCCTCGCTGCTCGGCGTGACGCCGCCCGACGACCGGCTCGGCTGCCTGCAGGATGTGCACTGGCCCGGCGGCGGCTGGGGCTATTTCCCGACCTATACGCTGGGCGCGATGACTGCGGCGCAGATCTTCGAGGCCGCCTGCAAGGCCGAGCCCGAGATCCTGCCCTCGATCGGGCGCGGCGAATTTTCTCCGCTGGTCGGCTGGCTGCGCGCCAATATCCACGCCAAGGGCTCGCTGCTGGAGACCGACGCGCTGCTGACGCAGGCGACAGGCCGGCCCCTCGACGCAAGCGTGTTCAAGGCGCATCTGCGGCGGCGCTATGGGGGAGTGGGCTGAGGCTGGGACTCGGTACTTCCAACCGAATGATTTTGTTGGTCTTCGGACCGGCAGATCGAATTGACTACGACAGGTTTTGCTAGGATCAATGCGGAGGGCGCGCCGCGCCCTTCGACCGGAGAGTAGGCATGGCCGCGCCATCCATCCACCCCGCTGCATCCCAGCATCTGCCGGCCTTCATCACAGCGCCCAACGAGACCGATTATCTCATGGTGGCATCGGCCGTGCTTCTGGTCGTCGCCGTGATGGCAATCGGCCTGCTCTTTCTGCGATTGCACACCCTGCCCGAGCGAATGGCGCACAGATCGCACAAGCTGCAGTTCGAGATCGTCGCCATCCTGGGGCTTCTGGCTCTCTTTACCCATGTCCACCTGTTCTGGGTGGCAGGCTTGCTCCTGGCGTTGATCGATATTCCCGACATCTCGGGAACCTTCACCAGAATGGCGCGGGCATTGGAGAAAATCGCGGGCATCGCGCCTCGAGAGGACGCGGACGGGGTACCGGTAGAAGCAGCCACTGCCATCCCGCCAGATGAGGTCCCCTTAGGCGGACCGCACCAGGCCCGCACATCCGAGGAGCTGAAGCATGCTTGAGCTTCTCTTCTGCTCCATTCTGACCATTCTTCCCGATTATCTCTATCGTCGCTACGCGCAAGGGAAGCGAATCGGCAAAGAGATCACGCTCTACTCCGTCTGGTTCGAGCTGCGTTGGGGCATCACCGCCTGCCTGATGCTCACCGTCGGCCTGATCACGGTGATCTTCTACAACCACCCTTCGACCAGCAGCGCGACATTATACTTCCGGACGGTTCCGATCGTCTCGGAAACCAACGGACGCGTCGCCGAGGTCAATGTCGGGTTCAGCCAGCAAGTGGAAAAAGGAGCTCCTATTTTCAGGCTGGACAATTCGCAGCAGGAGGCGGCGGTCGAGGCTGCCCGGCGCAAGATTGCCGAGACCGAAGCGGCGCTCATCGTCGCGCGGGCAGACATCCTGGCGCATGATGGCAAGATCCAGGAGGCCAGGAGCGCTCATCAGCAGGCTCTGGACGAATTGCGCACGAAGCAGGAGCTGAGGCGCCGCAATGACGACATCGTCGCCACCCGCGAGATCGAAAGACTCGAGAACCTCGTAACAGGGCGCGAGGCGGCAATCTATTCGGCGACGGCTGCAAAAGAGGCCGACCAGGCGCGGATCTCCTCTCTCCTGCCAGCCGAACGAGCCAGCGCCGAAGCGGCCCTGGCCCAGGCTAACGTAGAACTGGCAAAAACGGTCGTTCGAGCGGGCGTCTCCGGGCGCGTCGAGCAGTTCACGCTGCGGGTGGGCGACATCGTGAATCCCTTCATGCGGCCGGCCGGGATCCTGATCCCGCAAGAAGCCGGGCGGAACAGACTGCAGGCCGGTTTCGGGCAGATCGAAGCCCAGGTTCTGAAAATCGGAATGACGGCGGAGGCCGCCTGCGCTTCGAAACCCTGGGCCATCATTCCCATGGTGGTGACGGACGTGCAGGGTTTTATCGCCTCTGGCCAGGTTCGCGCCGGCGAGCAGCTGGTCGAGGCTCAGCAGACGGCACGACCAGGCTCGATACTGGTTACTCTTGAACCGCTTTATGCAGGCGGCCTCGAAGGTGTAACGCCCGGCAGCAGCTGCATCGCCAATGCCTACACCAGCAACCACGACGTCATCGCCTCAAAGGACACCGGCGCCGTAAAACGCGTGGTCCTTCATGCGGTTGATGCCGTCGGACTGGTGCATGCCATGCTGCTTCGCATCCAGGCGCTGGTGCTTCCGATCCAGACCCTCGTCTTCGGCGGCCATTGAGCGCAGGCGACGAGGACGCGCGCCATGCCGGCGAGGACCGGATCCGCTGAGTTTGTCCTCGCCCCCTCGGCGCCTCACAGGTTTCCCTTCGGCTATAGGGGAAAAACCTGATGGCAGGCCCGGCCCGCGTAGTTCACGCTCCCGGCGGAACGAACGGATGCCGGCCCCGCCCCGCGTGACCTTGAGGTCGAGCGGTTTCACACAGGAGCTGGCCCGGTCAAGCGCGGGAGTTCCCATGTCGGCCCTCGATATCTTCGCCTGGATCGTCCTCTTGGTCCTTGCAGTCAGCACCCTCGGGGTGATCTGCATCGCAGGATGGTTGCCCGGTCATATCGCCCATGAACGCGGGCATCCCTGGGCGCAAGCGGTCACGGTCGCCGGCTGGGTGACGCTGTTCCTCGGCTTCGTGCTGTGGCCGGTCGCGCTGATCTGGGCCTACGTCGACGTTCCCGCCCGCAGGCAGGAGGCGGCTCGATGATCGTCGTTCTGCTCAACGTCTACCTCGTCATCCTCTTCCTGCTGGTTCGGCTCAAGGTCATCAGCTTCAACCTGTTCTGGAAATGCTCGCCGTTTCTCGTCCTGCTGCTCCTGCTGATCGGCCTGTTCATTCCCATGGGCTGGGGCGCGCCATCGGGGCCCGCTCTCCTCGGCCGGTATTCGGTCGCGATCGTGCCCGATGTCGCGGGCGAGGTGATCGACGTGCCGGTTCAACCGAACACGCCGCTCAAGGCCGGAGACGTGTTGTTCCGCATCGATCCGACGCCGTTCCAGGCCCAGGTCGGGGCTCTCGAAGCACAGCTGACCTTCGCCCGGCTGCGGCTCGACCAGATGTCTCAGCTGCAACGCAACGATGCCGGCCGTGCGTTCGACGTCCAGCAGCGCGAATCCGAGGTCAAGCAGCTGGAATCGCAGCTCGAAGGCGCCAAGTGGAATCTCGACAAGACGACCGTGCGGGCGCCGGCAGACGGCTATGTGACCAATCTCGCGCTTCGCAAGGGCGCCCGGGTCACGAACCTGCCGCTATCGCCGGTGATGGCCTTCATCGATACGTCGAGCACGATTCTCGGGGTCGAGGTCCAGCAGATCGCGGCCCGGTACATCAAGCCGGGTCAGGAGGTCGAGATCGCCTTCAAATTCCTGCCCGGCCGCATTCTCGCAGGCAAGGTCGAAACGGTGCTGCAGGCCGTCGCCAGTGGGCAGACCCAAGCGTCAGGACAGGCCGTGTCCGCCCTGCTGACCGCGCCAACCCCGTTCATAGTTCGCGTCAAGTTCGACGATGACGCTGCGGGCCGGAGCCTTCCCGCAGGAAGCGCTGGCACGGCGGCGATCTTCACCGAGCGCGTGGCCGCCAGCCATCTCATCCGCAAGGTGCTGCTGCGTCAGGAGGCGATCTTGAACTACGTCCTGCCCTTCTAGATCCTGCGCTTCCGACCGAACGCGTGATGCGCCTGCGCGCGCGTCATGCCGCCGGGCAGACCTCCCTCCCCAATATCTTCAGGGTGGTCTTGCGCTGGATCAGGTCGTCCTTGGCGAAGAGTTCGGCAAGCCAGTCGACGAAGACGCGGACCTTGTTGCTGAGATGGCGGTTCGGCGGATAGACGATGTGCAGCGGCTTGGGCGCCGAGCACCAGCTCGTCAGCAAGGGCACGAACCGGCCTGCAGCGATGTGTTCCTGCACCATGAAGGTGGGGACCTGGATGATGCCAAGCCCCGCCAGCGCAGCGGCAACATAGCCCGAACCCTCATTGAGTGAGGCGATGTAGTTCCCCCTCACCTCGATCGCCTCCTTCTGGTCGACATAGGTGAAGGGCATGGCGCGGCTGGTGCCCGCAACGCGATAACCGACGATGAAATGATCCTTCTCCAGATCGGTCGGATGCTGCGGCTTGCCGTGGCGCGCGATGTAGCCGGGCGTGGCGCAGGTGACGAGATACATCTCGCCGATCTTGCGCGCGATCAGGCTCTGGTCCTGGATTTCGCCGGCGCGCACGGCGCAATCGAGATTCTCGGCGAGCAGGTCGGCCGGGCGATCGCTCAGTCCGAGATCAAGCTGGATGTCCGGATAGCGGGCATGAAAGGCAGGCAAGGCCGGGATGATGACTTCGACGGCAAGCGATGCGCTGCAATCGACGCGCAGCCGGCCACCCGGGCGCGCCTGCGAGAGCGCCATGCTCGAATCGAGTTCGTCGATGTCGCCGAGCACGCGCAGCGCCCGCTCGTAATAGGCGGCACCGTCCATCGTCACGGTGACGCGCCTTGTCGTGCGGTTCAACAATTTGGCGCGCAGATGCGCCTCCAGCTGCTGGATCTGCTTCGTCACCGTCGGCTTGGGAAGGTCGAGCAGATCGGCCGCACGCGTAAAGGTACCGGCCTCGACGACCCGGACGAAAGAGCGCATGGCGCTGAGCTGGTCCATCTCAGATATCCCATTCCATCCTAGAGATCCTGCCTTCTAATTATTTCCCTACAGAAATAATGAATGAGCCATATGACCATTTATTGCCCCATCAGCATCACCTAAATCATGCTGCACCGCAACACCCCAGGTCGCGCCATGTTCGCCTCGCCTCAAACGCAGTATCGCAGTCCACGCGCCGTATTCTGGCGGGAGGAGACGATTGCGTCTGGCCAGACTTCCCTGGCGGCCCGCCTCTACGCCCCCGCCGAGATCGCGGATGATGCCGGGCTGGTGCTTCATCTGCATGGCGGCCACTTCAATGGCGGCTCGCTGGTGGAGGGCGAAGCCGTCGCGACGATGCTGGCGGAAGCCGGTGCGGTCGTGATCTCGCTCGACTATCCGCTGGCGCCGGCGCACCGCTTTCCGGATGCGCTGGAGGCCGCATATGGGGCGCTCCAGACGCTCGGCAAGGGCCGCGCCCGCTGGACCTCCAAACGAGCCCCGCTCTATGTGGCGGGCGAGGAAGCGGGCGGCAATCTCGCTGCCGCGCTCGCCATGATGGCGCGCGACCGGCGCGGCCCGGCGCTCGCCGGCCAGATCCTGTTCTCGCCGATGCTCGATGCCTGCCTGGGCACCTATTCGCTGCGCGCGGCCCATGCCGGCCCGGTGGGCTGCCACTGGGCGGATGGCTGGGCCGATTATCTGGGCACGCCTGACAAGGCCGCCCACCCTTATGCCACACCGCTCAACGCCTCGCGACTTGCAGGGCTTCCGCCGGCCCTGCTGATCACAGCGCAGGACGACCCGATGCGGGACGAATGCGCTGGTTATGCGCAGCGCCTGCAGGAAGCGGGTGTGACCGTCCGCCATCATATGCAGACTGGCCCGACACTATGGCCGGGTGCCTATGCAGCCGCGCCCAAGGAAGGCTCCTGCCTTTGTCTGGCATGCAACCATGTGACTGAGTTCTACAGCCTGACCGCGCCTCCCTAGGCGCCGGACCCCGCGTTTTTCGCACCCTTATCGATAGTTCTAGCAAGGAATGAACCCATGATTCAGGGAACAACCCGTCGTGGCCTTTTGGGTGGCGGCCTGGCTGCCGGCGTTTCGCTCGCGACCCTCGCCATCGTCTTCAATCTCGTCGGCGGCCAAGCGCAGGGCGAGACGCCTGCCGCCGCCGCACCGCCTGCGACGCCCGTCTCGGTCTCCACGGTCGAGCAGCGCGATCTCGTCAACTGGTCGGAATTCTCCGGGCGGCTGGAGGCGATCGAGCGTGTCGAGCTGCGTTCGCGCGTTTCCGGCGTGGTCGAGGCCGTGCATTTCCGCGAAGGCGGGCTGGTCAAGCAGGGCGACCTGCTGATCAGCATCGATTCCGCACCGTATCAGGCCGATTTCGAGAGGGCTCAGGCTCAGGTCCTCGCCGCCGAGGCGCGCGTCGCATTGGCCGCGGGCGAGAATGAGCGCGGCCAGCAGCTGATGGCCAGCCGCAACGTCTCGCAGAAGGATCTGGACACGCGCTTCAATGCGTTGCGCGAGGCCCAGGCCAACCTGCGCGCTGCCGAGGCTGCCCAGCAGACGGCGCGTCTCAACCTCGACTACACCCAGATCCGGGCGCCGATCAGCGGCCGCATCGGACGGCTCGGCATCACCGTGGGCAACCTCGTGGCGGCCGGCGCCTCGGCTCCGCTGCTGACGACGCTGGTATCGGTCGATCCGATCTATGCAAGCTTCGACGCCGACGAGCGCAGCGTGCTCGACGCGCTGGCAAGCCTGCCCGGCAATGACCGCGTCATCGAGCAGATCCCGGTCAAGCTCGGCACCGCAGCCGGCGAGGCCACAACCTTCAACGGCAAGCTGCGCTTCATCGACAACGCCGTCGATGCCGCCAGCGGCACCGTGCGGGTGCGGGCGCAGCTCGACAATCCCGAGGGCAAGCTGATGCCCGGCCAGTTCGTGCGGGTGCAGATGGGCCAGGCCCGGCCGGAGCCGGCGCTCGTCATCAATGAGCGCGCAGTGGGCACCGACCAGAACAAGAAGTTCGTCTTCGTGGTCGGAGCCGACAACAAGGCGGCCTGGCGCGAGGTCACGCTGGGCGCCTCGAATGAGGGACTGCGCATCGTCACCAGCGGGCTGAAGCCCGGCGAGCGCATCGTCGTCAACGGCCTGCAGCGCATCCGCCCCGGCGCGACGCTGGCACCCGAGGCAGTGCCGATGGCCGAGAAATCCGAACTGAAGCGCGATCCGGCCAAGACGGAAATCGCCCAACGCTGAGGGCCTTAGGCCGTCATTCTCGGGCGCGGAGAAGCGCAGACCCGAGAATCTCTTGCAGAAGATGCCCGGGTCGAGCCCGGGCATGACGGCGTTTTTTTCACGCAAGACATCCGCTCCAAAGGGGGGCGTGCCATGAACCTGTCCAAATTCTTCATTGATCGGCCGATTTTCGCCGGTGTCCTGTCCCTGCTGATCTTTCTGGCGGGGCTGCTTTCGCTGCGCATCCTGCCGATCTCGGAGTATCCCGAGGTCGTGCCGCCCTCCGTGGTGGTCCGCGCGCAATATCCCGGCGCCAATCCGCGCGTGATCGCCGAGACGGTGGCGACGCCGATCGAGGAGGCCATCAACGGCGTCGAGGGCATGCTCTACATGTCCAGCCAGGCGACGACCGACGGCCTGATGACGCTGACCGTGACCTTCAGGCTCGGCACCGATGCCGACAAGGCGCAGCAGCTCGTGCAGAACCGCGTCAGCCAGGCCGAACCCCGCCTGCCCGAGGAGGTCCGCCGTCTCGGCATCACCACGATCAAGAGCTCGCCCGACCTGATGCTGGTCGTGCACATCACCTCGCCCAATGACCGCTACGACATGACCTATCTGCGCAATTACGCGGTCCTCAACGTCAAGGACCGGCTGGCGCGGATCGACGGTGTCGGCCAGGTGCAGCTCTTCGGCTCGGGCGATTATTCGCTGCGTGTCTGGCTCGACCCGCAGAAGGTCGCCGAACACGGCCTGTCGCCCAGCGACGTCGTGCGCGAGATCCGCGCACAGAACGTCCAGGCGGCTGCCGGCGTGATCGGCGCCTCGCCGAGCGCGCCCGGCCTCGACCTGCAGCTCTCGGTCAATGCGCAGGGCCGCCTCCAGAGCGAGGAAGAGTTCGGCGAGATCATCGTCAAGACCGGCACGACTGGCGCTGTGACGCGGCTGAAGGACGTCGCGCGCATTGAGCTCGGCGCATCCGAATACGCGCTGCGTTCGCTGCTCGACAACAAGCAGGCCGTCGCCGTTCCGGTGTTCCAGGCACCGGGCTCCAACGCCATCACGATATCCGACCAGGTCCGCGTGGTGATGGAGGAGATCAAGCAGAACATGCCAGAGGGCGTGGACTATTCGATCGTCTACGACACGACCCAATTCGTGCGCGCCTCGATCAACGCCGTCATCACCACGTTGCTGGAAGCAATCGCGCTGGTCGTGCTCGTCGTCATCGTCTTCCTGCAGACGTGGCGGGCCTCGATCATCCCGCTTGTCGCCGTGCCGGTCTCAGTCGTCGGCACCTTTGCAGTGATGTATCTCTTCGGCTTCTCGATCAACGCGCTCAGCCTGTTTGGCCTCGTGCTCGCAATCGGCATCGTCGTCGACGATGCAATCGTTGTCGTCGAGAATGTCGAGCGCAATATCGAGCAGGGCCTCGAGCCGCGTGAGGCGACGTACAAGGCGATGCGCGAAGTCTCGGGTCCGATCATCGCGATCGCGCTCGTGCTCGTCGCCGTGTTCGTGCCGCTGGCCTTCATCAGCGGCCTGACCGGGCAGTTCTATCGCCAGTTCGCATTGACCATCGCGATCTCGACCGTGATCTCGGCGGTGAACTCGCTGACGTTGTCGCCGGCGCTTGCGGCGCTGCTGCTGCGCTCGCACGATGCGCCCAAGGACGCGCTGACACGCGGCATGGACAAGGTGCTGGGCTGGTTCTTCCGCGGCTTCAACCGCTTCTTCAACCGCTCCTCGCAGGCCTATGGCACCGGCGTGCGCCGGCTGCTCTCGCGCAAGGCGGTGATGATGGCCGTCTATCTCGTCCTCGTCGGCATCACCGTCGTGCTGTTCCGTGCCGTGCCCGGCGGTTTCGTGCCCGGACAGGACAAGCAGTACCTCGTCGGCTTCGCGCAACTGCCCGATGCTGCAACGCTAGACCGGACCGAGGACGTGATCCGCAAGATGGGCGACATCGCGCTGAAGCATCCCGGTGTCCAGAGCGCTATCGCCTTCCCCGGCCTGTCGATCAACGGCTTCACCAACTCGTCGAATGCCGGCATCGTCTTCGTGACGCTGAAGCCCTTCGCCGAGCGCAAGGACCCGTCGCTCGGAGGGGCTGCCATCGCGATGCAGCTCAACCAGCAGTTCGCCGGCATCAAGGAGGCGTTCATCGCGATGTTCCCGCCCCCGCCGGTTCAGGGCCTGGGCACGATCGGCGGTTTCAAGCTGCAGATCGAGGATCGCGCCGGCCTCGGCTACAAGGCGCTGGATGAGGCGACCAAGGCCTTCATGGCGAAGGCTGCGGCGGCTCCCGAGCTGACCGGCATGTTCTCGAGCTTCCAGGTCAATGTTCCCCAGCTCTATGCCGATATCGACCGCACCAAGGCCCGCCAGCTCGGCGTCGCCGTGACGGATGTCTTCGACACGCTGCAGATCTATCTCGGCTCGTCCTATGCGAACGACTTCAACAAGTTCGGCCGCACCTACACGGTGCGTGTGCAGGCGGACGCGCCCTTCCGCGCCCGGCCCGAGGATATCGGCAAGCTCAGGGTGCGCTCGGCTTCTGGCGAGATGGTGCCGCTCAGCGCCGTGCTGAACGTCCGCGCCGATGCCGGTCCGGAACGGGCCATGCGCTATAACGGCTTCCTGGCGTCCGACATCAATGCCGGCCCTGCCCCCGGGTTCTCCTCGGGACAGGCGCAGGCGGTTGCCGAGCGTATCGCCAACGAGACGCTGCCCAAGGGCTTCTCGTTCGAATGGACGGAACTGACCTATCAGGAGATTCTGGCCGGAAATTCGTCGCTGATCGTGTTCCCGATCGCGATCCTGCTCGTTTTCCTGGTGCTGGCTGCCCAGTATGAGAGCCTGACGCTGCCGGTCGCGATCATCCTGATCATCCCCATGGGCCTGCTCGCCGCCATGACCGGCGTCTGGCTGACGGCTGGAGACAATAACGTCTTCACCCAGATCGGGCTGGTTGTCCTTGTGGGACTATCGGCGAAGAACGCGATCCTGATCGTCGAGTTCGCCCGCGAACTGGAATTCGAGGGCAAGACGCCAGTCGAGGCCGCGATCGAGGCCAGCCGCCTGCGCCTGCGGCCGATCCTGATGACCTCGCTCGCCTTCATCATGGGCGTGGTGCCGCTGGTGACTTCGACGGGAGCCGGCGCCGAGATGCGCCATGCGATGGGCGTCGCGGTCTTTGCCGGAATGATCGGCGTCACCGCCTTCGGCATCTTCCTGACGCCGGTGTTCTACGTGCTGATGCGCAAGCTCACCGGCAACAAGCCGCTGAAGCAGCATGGCGCGGCGGCGGAGCCGGCGCATCTGGCGGAGGCGGCTTGAGAAGGTAGCGAAGGCTCCGAACGAAGCGCCGTCATCCTGGGCTTCGCGAAGCGAAGTCCCGGGATCCATCATAGAGCGCTGAGCCCTACGATGGATCCCGGGACGACCTTCGGTCACCCAGGATGACGGCGTGTTTGATGTGTCTACCGAGCTTACCGCTCGATCATCTTGTTCCAGCGGCTGTTCCACTCCGGACGCTTGGCGTTGATGGCGTCCCAATCCAGCGTCACCGCGTTCTTCATGTTGGTGTGGAAGCTCTTGAGCTTCTCCTCGGCCGCCGGGGTCGAGGCGACTGCCTTGACGTTTGAGGGGACGATGTTGCCCGCCGCCAGCGCCTTGGACTGGGCATCGGCCGAGAGCAGGAAGGCTGCGAGCTTCTGGGCGAGTTCCGGCTCGGAATTGTTGGCGATGACGCATTGCGCCACCATCAGCACCACCGAACCCTCCTTGGGCTGGGCGTATTCCACCCCGATGCCCTTTTCCTTCAGGGTCGAGATCGCCGTCGGCGTCAGCGGGAAGATCGCGGCTTCGCCGGTCTGCGCCATCTCGGAGATCTTGGCCGAGCTCGGGATGAACTCGATCACATTCTTGCCGATGGTGTCGCGGAACTTCGTGAAGCCCGGCTCGACATTGGCTTCGCTGCCACCCTGGATGCGGTTGAACATCAGGAAGGCATGCAGGCCGAAGGAGGAGGCCGAGGCCGACTGGAACACGACCTTGTCCTTGAACTTCGGATCGGCCAGATCCATCCACGAGGTCGGAGCGGCCCAGCCCTTCTCGTCGAACAGCTTCTTGTTGTAGCCGAGCCCGGTCATGCCGAGGTCGATGCCAACGGCCATGTCGTCCTTCATGCGGGTACCCTGGGCGAGTTCGCCGAGCTCCGGGCTGGGCTTCAGCTTCTCGCAGAGGCCGGCGCCGATGGCGCGCACCATGACGCCATCGTCGAGGAAGATGACATGCATCTGCGGCTTGTCCTTGGCCGCAGTCGCCTTGGCGAGGATGTCCGACGAGGTGCCGGGCACGACGACGACCTTGACGTTGTTGGCCTTCTCGAAATCCGGGAAGACGGCCTGGGTGAAGGCCCGCTCGAAATTGCCGCCGTTCATGCCGACATAGAGCGTCTTGGTCTGGGCGCTGGCTGCGCCGGCTGAGAAAAGAGCGAGCGAGGCGACGGCTGTCACGAGTGCGGTTCTGCGGTTGGTCATGAGAGAACTCCCCTGTGGTGCGGCTCTGGGTCCGGGTCCGCACGCGAGCCGTCGGCTGTGCGGTGGTTGCTGGAAAGCGGCTCGCGCCGCTGGTCGAAGCGCGTGATGGAAAAGGCCTCGATCGGCGTCGTCGTGGTGCCGTCACGGACGAGTTCGGCCAGAACCTCGCCGACGCCGGGGGCGATCTGGAAGCCGGCACCGCTGAAGCCGAAGGCATGGAACAGGCCGGGCGTCGTGCCGCTGGCGCCGATCACGGGGTTATGGTCGGGCATCGACGCCTCGGTGCCGGTCCAGAAGCGGATGGCATGGGCATGGCGCAGCCCGGGAAAGAGCTCGGCCGCGCGGTTGATGATGCTGAGCGCGCCCTCGCCGCGCGGACGCGAATAGTCGGGGTCGACGAGCGGCAGGCCGCGTTCGCCGCCGACGACGCAGTTTCCGCGCTCGACCTGCCGGGCATAGATGCCGCCGCCCTCCATGCCGGTGTTGACGGTCATGATCGGCGCGAGCGGTTCGGTCACCACCATCGTCGGATAAATGCGGGTGAGCGGCACGGGTTCGCCGAAAGCCTCGGCGAATGCGCCCGCCCAGGCCCCGGCACTGTTGATGACCATGCCGGCGTTGACGACGAGCCCATCGCCGGCTTCCAGCGCAAAGCCCGCGCCGTTGCGGATCGCAGCCGTGACGGCCGTGTTCTCCAGAACATGCGCCCCGGCGCGCCTTGCAGCGCTGGCAAAACCGGCCGAGACCAGGCGCGGATTGGCGTGGCCATCGCCCGCGCAGAGCGAACCGCCGACGATATCGCCCCCGATCCAGGGGTAACGCTCGCGCAGGTCGTTATGGCCGATCAGTTCGAGACCGAGCCCCTGATCGGCGACGGAGAGCGCATAGGCTTCGAGCGAGGCCATGTCGGCAGCACTGCGGGCGAGCTTGAGATGGCCGGAGCGCATGAATTCGCCATCGATCCCGATCAACCCGGTGAGGCGCGGCCAGACCGCATGGGCGCGCTGCGACAGCGGCAATTGCTCGCGGGGACGGGCCTGACGACGGACGCCGCCATAATTCACGCCGCTGGCCTGCGCGCCGCAATAGCCGCGATCCAGCAGAGCGACGCTCATCCCCATGCCGCGCAAGGCCAGAGCGGCCGAGGAACCAACGAGGCCGCCGCCGATGATGGCGACATCGACATCGAGGCGCCGGCTCATTCCGCAGCCTCTCGCGGCAGGTCGGCCGGAACCAGCACAAGCGGGATCGGCTTGACCGGCGCCTGGGCCCGCAAGCGCCCGACCGTATCGAGATCGCGCTTCGTCTCGACGGACAAGAGTTCGGCGGCGGCGCTGGAGCAGATCCGTCCCTGACACCGGCCCATGCCGATGCGGCTCACCGCTTTCAGTCGATTGATCTCGCCGATATCGAACTGGCCGATCGCGCGGCGGACCTCGCCGACGCTGATCTCCTCGCAGCGACACAGCATGGTCTCGTCGGACAGCCCCGCGACCCAATGGGCCGGAAAGGGGAAGGCCGTCTCGAGAAGCTCGCGAAAGCGGCCGATCCGGGAAAGCTCGCGTTCGAGGGCTGCCGCGCGCTCGCGCCGATGCGGCAGGCCGCGATCCTCGATCAGCGCCAGGGCCGCACGCTCGCCCGCACGCTCGGCAGCGTCCGCGCCGGCAATGCCCGCGCCGTCGCCGGCGAGATAGACACCCGCAACGCTGGTGCGCCCGGCCGCGTCGCGCTGTGGCAACCAGGCCCTGTCGCGCTTGTCGAAACAGAACGCACAGCCGGCGAGATCGGCAAGCTGGGTCTCCGAACGCAAGGCGAGGCCATAGCCGATTCCGTCGCAGGCGACGCGCTTCTCGCGCCCGCCTTGCCGCCAAGCGACCGCCGCGACGCGTTCCTGCCCCTCGATCCGGACATCCTCGACGCCATAATGGAGAGCGACGCCACGCAGCCGCAGTTCGGCGGTGAAGCGAAGCCCGCGCAAGACGACCATCGGGGCCAGATGCAAGCCGCGCAGCAGATTGAGCTTGGCCTGGAAGGGGGCGGTGTCGAGAACGGCTGCGACATCGACGCCGGCTTTCAGATACTGCCAGGCGACCAGGTAGAGCAGCGGGCCCGACCCCATGAAGACCACGCGCGAGCCGATGGCGCAGCCCTGTGCCTTCAGCGCGATCTGCGCTCCACCCAAGGTGAAGACGCCCGGCAGGGTCCAGCCCGGAATCGGCAGGACACGATCGGCCGCACCTGTTGCGAGCACCAGTCCGTCATAGGCGACACGGCGGTTCGCTCGACCGACTGCGATGTCGGCGATGCCGTCGCGCAGGTTCCAGAGCAGGGCTTGCGGCCAATAGTCGATGCGCCCGTCCAGGGCCGCGAAATCGCGATGCAGCGCCTGAGCCTTTTCAGCCTCCGAACCATAAAGCGCGCGGGCGCTGCGCTCATCGGGAACGAGGCGCTGCCGGTAGATCTGGCCGCCGCAGGCGGGAGCCTCGTCGACCACCAGCGGGCGCAGGCCAGCAGCGACCAGAGCCTGCGCGGCGCGGATGCCGGCAGGGCCGGCGCCGACGACGAGAGGCTGAGGCCGGCCGTTCACGCTGCCTGCCCCTGTCGGGTGACGATCCGCATGCCCGGCGCAAGGGCTGTGGTGCAGGCGCGCAGGCGCTCGCCGCTCTCCAACGTCACCCAGCAATCCTGGCAGGCGCCCATCTGGCAGAACCCGGCGCGCGGCGAGCCGGAAAACTCGCTGCGCCTGAGCACCTCGCCATGGTTGAGGATCGCAGTCAGAAGCGTGTCGCCTGCCCGGCCTTCGCAGGGCTCGCCATCGAGCTGAAAAGCGATGGCGGCGTGGCCTTTGCGCGTGATGCGATGAAGCAGCGGCACGGCGGCCCCCTCACTTCTGTCCGACGAGGATCTTGTCGAGGCCGAAGGCGCGGTCGAGCACCAGCATGGCGGCGGCCGTCAGCGCGATCATCAGGGCGGAGACCGCCGCCATCATCGGATCGATCGATTCCGTGGCGTACATGTACATCCGCACCGGCAGCGTCACCGTCTGAGGCGAGGTCACGAAGATCGACATGGTCAATTCGTCGAAGCTGTTGATGAAGGCAAGCAGCCAGCCGCCGGTGATACCCGGCAGGATCATCGGCGCCGTGACCCGCCTGAACACCGTCCAATGCGAGGCGCCCAGCGTCATCGCGGCCTTTTCGGCGCTGCGGTCGAGCCCCGACAGCGCGGCCATCACCAGCCGCATCACATAGGGCGTGATGACGACGACATGGCTTGCGACCAGCCAGCCGAAGCTGCCCGTCGCCCCGATCAGTGCGAAAAGACGCAGAAATGCGACGCCGAGCACGAGATGCGGGATGATGAGCGGCGACAGGAAGAGGCCGTTCAGCGCGTCGCGGCCGGGAAAGTCATAGCGGTCGATGGCGAGCGCAGCCGGCACGGCAAGCGCAACCGAGATCGTGGCCGACAGGGTCGCCAGCCACAGGCTGTTGGCGAAGGAGGCCACGAAATCAGGATGCACGAAGATCTCGCGGAACCAGCGCAACGAGAAGCTCGTCGTCGGGATCGAGAGCGTGTTTTCGGGCGTGAAGGCGACGAGGCAGATCACCACGAGCGGCGCCAGCACGAAGGTGACGACGAGACCATGGAAGATCAGGGCGATGGGGCCGTTCTTCTGCATGGCGCTTACCCCAGGGTCCGGCGGGCGCGCGCTTCGACCATGCGGTTGTAGGCCAGCATGATGACGAGGTTGGCGAGCAGCACGATGATCGCGATGGCCGCGCCCAGCGGCCAGTTCAGCTCGTGCATGTATTCGTCATAGACCAGCGTCGCGGCCATCTTGAGCCGACGCCCGCCAAGCAGGCCGGGAATGGCGAAGGCGCTGGCCGAAAGCCCGAAGACGATCAGGCTGCCCGAGAGCAGCCCGAGCGAGACCTGCGGCATCACCACCCGGCGCAGCGCCGTGAAATGCGAGGCGCCCAGGCTCCAGGCCGCAGCCTCGACCATCGGGTCGAGCTTCTGCAGCGAGGTCCAGACCGGGATGACCATGAAGGGCAGCATCACATGGACGAGCGCGATCACGATCGCGGTCTCGGTGTAGAGCAGCTTCACCGTGCCCAGCCCCAGCGCCTGAAGGGTCTGGTTCACGAGGCCGGTCGAGCCGAGCAGCATGCTCCAGCCGAAGGCGCGCACCACGACCGAAACCAGCAAGGGGCCGATGATCACCAGCAGGAAGATCGAGCGCCAGGGATCGCGCATCCGCGACAGGATATAGGCTTCCGGCGCACCGATGATCGCGCAGATCAGCGTCGTCAGCGCGGCCAGCCGGAGCGTCCGCCAGAAGATGCCGAGATAGTAATCGTCCGACAGCACGGTGGCGTAATGCGACAGCGTGAACTCGTTCCTGATACCCGTGGTGTGGTCATAGGCATGGAACGACAGGATCACCGTCAGGATCAGCGGCAGGATGACGAGGCCGAGGAACAAAAGCGCGCCGGGCGAGACCAGCAGCCAGGGCGTCAGCGCCGTGCGCGACCGGCTCACGCGGCGGCTCCCGCGGCTGCGTGCAATGCCGAAACCTTGAGGCTGGCGGGCGCCCAGTCGAGCGAGACGGCCTCCCCCTCGCCTGCCGGCTCGTCGCCATGATTGGGCACGGAGACGGCGATCAGGCCAATGGCGGTCTCGACGTTGAAGAGCCAGTAGCTGCCGAGAAAGAAGCGATTGACGATGCGCCCGTCGGTCACGCCCTGCCCGGGGGCCTTGAGAACGATCTTTTCGGGGCGCAGGGACAGCGCGACAGCCGCCCCATCAGCGAAATCGACAATCTCGCTCGGCAGGACAAGGCCCGCGACCTCGGCCGTGCCTGACGCGCCATTGCGGCGCCAGACACCCTCGATCCGGTTCATCTTGCCGACGAAGGACGAGATGAAGGCCGTCGCCGGCCGCTCGTAGAGGCGGTACGGCGCGTCGATCTGCGTCATCCGGCCCTGCTCCATCACCACGACGCGATCGCTGATCGAGAGCGCCTCGGCCTGGTCATGCGTGACCATGATGGTCGTCGTGCCGACGCTGCGCTGGATGCGGCGCAGTTCGAACTGCATCTCCTCGCGCAGCTTGGCGTCGAGATTGGACAGCGGCTCGTCGAGCAGCAGCACCGGCGGCGAGATGACGAGCGCGCGGGCGATCGCGACGCGCTGGCGCTGGCCGCCCGACAGCTGGCGCGGGTAGCGGTCGGCCAGCGCGGCCAGATGCACCAGCGCGAGCATTTCCTTGACGCGACGGTCGCGCTCGGCCTTCGCGACTTTGCGCATTTCCAGCCCGAAAGCGACGTTTTCCGCGACGGTCATATGCGGAAACAGCGCATAGCTCTGAAAGACGATACCGAGCCCGCGCTTGCTCGGCTTCTCATGCGTGATGTCGCGGCCGTCCAGCGTGATCTTGCCGCCTGACGGCTCGACGAGACCCGCGATCATCTGAAGGGTCGTGGTCTTGCCGCAGCCGGAGGGGCCGAGCAGCGAGACGAATTCGCCCTTGGCGACGCTGAGGTCGACATCGGCGACCGCGGCGAGTTCGCCATAGACCTTGCTCAGCGATTGCAGCGTCAGGAAGCCCATCAGCACCTCGGACGGCAGGCCTTCCCTCCCCAACGGACGGAAAACCGGACTGCGATGGCTCATGGAGAACCCGGGCGACACAAATCCGTCAACATTAAATTCCGTATCAGAGAATTTATATTGACATTATTCTCCTATATGGAATTTTTATCTCATGTCTGTTTCGTTATTTTCACTCTAATGGCGCAATCCAGCGAGCCGCAATCGAGCCTGCGGCGGGCTCTGGGCCTGCTGCGCATCCTTGCGGCCGGTGAAACGGCCGGAATGCGCCTGAAGGACATCGCGAGCGCGGCCGGCTGCGGCCAGCCGACCGCCCACAGGGCGCTGCGCGACCTGATCGCGGAAGGCTTCGTCTCGCAGGTCGAGGGCGGCAAGCGTTATCGGCTCGGGCTCGATTTCTTCGTCACGGCAGCCCGCTCCGGGCAGGCAGGCGGCCTGCGCGATCTCGCTCGCCCGGTCCTGCTGCGGCTGTCGGCCACCTTGAGCGACACGGTCTTCCTGCTGGTCCGCAACGGCTATGACGCGGTCTGTCTCGATCGGATCGAGGGCCCCTTCCCGATCCGCTCCTTCACCGGCGATATCGGCGGCAAGGTACCGCTGGGCCTTGGCCAAGGCAGCCTCGTCATGCTGGCGCACCTGCCCGAGGCCGAGCGCGACGCCGTGATCCGCTTCAACATCCCGCGTCTGCTCGACCGCGGCTTTCTCGACGAAGCGGCCCTGCGCAGCGCGCTCGACAAGGCCCGGCAGCAGGGTTGGGTCAATCTCAACACCGGCCTGATTCCCGGCATGGCTGGCGTCGCGGTGCCAATTCTCGATGCAGAGGGGCGCGCTGTCGCCGCGCTCAGCATCGGCACGCTGGCGGAACGACTACGCGAGGAACGCCTCCCCAACGTCGTCAGCATCCTGCGCAGCGAGGCTGAAACGCTTGGCGCGAAACTCAACCCGTTCGACGTCGCCCTGCGCTACCCTTCCCGCAGCCTGAGCGCAGTGCCAAGATGAAGCCGATGACCATGCGAACCCTGCCTGCCATGCTCGCCACCTTCGCCTTCGCTTCGCTGCTGGGCTTCGCGGCCAGTTCAGCGCCGTCCGATCCGCCGAAGGTCATTCCGCAAGGCGGCCCCTGGGACGCAGGTCATGGCTTTTCCTTCGAGCACAAGGTCAAGAAGACGCGGCGCTCGCTGAGCGGCATTGCCTGCCCCGCCAACAGCTCCGGGCAAAGGCTCTGTCTTGGCGCCTTCGATGAGGGTGGCGAGGCCCGCTATATGGTGCTTGGGGATGGAACGCTTGCGCCCGATGGCGAGCGTGTGATCCTGCGACCCGGCAAGGTCGAGCTCGATGCCGAGGCCGCCGCCACCGATGGCGCGCTCTACTACGTCACCGGCTCCCACAGTGCCAAGCGCAGCAATTGCGCGAGCAACCCCGACAGCCGCCACGTCATCCGCTTCAAGGTCGACCCGGCGACGGGTCGGGGCCTGCGCGGCGCCGACGGAAAACTGGCGGGAATGGAAGATACCGGCGCGCTCTGGGGCCTGATGGCAACGCTGCCCGGGTTGAAGGACCATGTCGGCGACGCGATGTGCCTTGGCAGCCAGTCTCCCGGCGATGCACCGGACAAGGTCGGGCGGCGCGGCGTCAACATCGAGGGCCTGGCGATCAGGGACGGACGGTTGTTCTTCGGCTTTCGCGGCCCGGCCATCGACGGCACAGCCAAAATCCTGTCGGTCGACGCCGACGCGCTGTTCAAGGGCGGCGACGCGCGCCCGAAGCTCGCTACCATCGCTGTCGGGAAAGGGCGCGGCATTCGCGACCTCATCGCGGTCAGCGACGGCATCCTCGTGCTTGCCGGCCCCGATGACGACAAGGCCAATACGGCGCTGGACTGGGTCGTGCTGCGCTGGGACGGCAAGGATTCCGGCGATGCCGTAACTCAGCCACGACCGCTGGCCACGCTCGATCTCAGCCGGGTCAAACTGCGCAAATGCGACGACGAGCTGAAGCCGGAAGCGCTGACGGTGACCGATGATCGGCCTGGCCAGCCCTATCGCGCCATCATCCTCTCCGACGGAATGTGCGATGGCGGCGCGCTCGGCTTCAGCATCCCGCGCTGAGCCGCCATGCTCCTCCGGGCTTGCCTTGATGGTCCGAACCATGGTGTCGAAGCGCAGCCAATCCGCTGAAAGCGAACTTCGATGACCACATCCGTAGCCGCCACGCCCGCCGCGACCGCCTCCAAGCCCGGCCCGCGCATCACCATCACCTATTGCTCGATGTGCCAGTGGCTTTTGCGCGCCGCATGGCTCGGCCAGGAACTGCTCTCGACCTTCGGCCAGGATCTGGGCGAGGTCGCGCTGATCCCGCGCACGGGCGGCATCTTCCAGATCACCTATGACGGCGAGATGATCTGGGACCGCAAGGTAGATGGCGGCTTTCCCGATTCTAAGATCCTGAAGCAGCGCGTCCGCGACCGGCTCGACCCCGATCGCA
The DNA here is from genome assembly GCF_900108245.1 of Allobosea lathyri. Classification (GTDB taxonomy): domain Bacteria; phylum Pseudomonadota; class Alphaproteobacteria; order Rhizobiales; family Beijerinckiaceae; genus Allobosea; species Allobosea lathyri. The sequence continues at coordinate 246,112 of NZ_FNUY01000008.1, read as the reverse complement.
ACCTCGGCCATATCGACGGGCATAGCGCGGTCGAGGCCGAATAAGCGCTGCGCCTTATCGCGCCGCTGACGACTGACGCCGGTAATTCGACGGCCGCCTGCTCCGGCGTGCCGGCGGTCGAGATCCCGGGCCTTATGAGCCTCGCCCGGTTGCGGGCGCGTGCGTCCCGTCGGAACCCGGCCGGCGCCTGAGCGCCGGCCTTGAGCGAAACCCTGTCGCCACGAGCCTCCTGGAGAGGCTGTTATCCCGGCCAGCGCTCCATCTTTGAAAAGACATTTCGTTGACCGCAAGCAGTCGAAAGAGAACTATAGCACCATCGGTCAGGTCTTCATCTGTCCGGTCGCGGGATTTGCTGGAGCAGCTTGCGCCGCGTCACCAACGCTAAAAGCACCACGATGAATTCGTGGGCTCCCAATTGATGGAGACACGACCATGATCTATCTCTTCCACTTTGCAACGCGGGGCTTGTTGCGTCTCTCGGCTTTCCTGCGCGCCAACCGATGTTGACGGCGCGCCCGGCGGGCGCACGCGGCGGCTGACGGCCGCCCCCTCATTCCCATCGCAGACGAGAAGGCGCCGATCGCAGTCGGCGAAGGCGAACCTATGTCCAGCGCATTGATCATCACGGTCGGAGACATCACGGCCGGGCTCCTCGTCGGCTGGGCGGGCAATTTCCGCTTCTTCTCCTCGGCGCCAGCCTTCGATGTGCTCGACGGGCGCAGCTTCGGCAGCGCCGAGCAAGCCAGCCGCGCCGCTAACAGCCTGTCGGCCTCGCATGGCGCGAAGAGCGCATCGTCAGGGGTTTGATCCGTGAGCACACCAACCAAACCGAATATGCGATCTGAGGTGTTGTCATGAACGCGGTTACTCCCCTGTCCCAGGCCACCCGCCTGTCGCAACCGGCCCGGCTGGCGCAGCCGGCGCAACTGCCGAACGCCGTTCGGACGCCCCAGGACGATGCGGCCGACTTCCGCACTGCCTTCCGGCACCTCGCCGGCGGCGTCAGCGTCATCACCATCGGCCAGGGCGAGGATCGTTCCGGCCTGACAGCGACCTCCGTTGCCTCGCTCTCTGCCGATCCGCCCTCGGTAATGTTCGCCGTCAACCAGAGCTCGTCGAGCTTTCCGCTGCTGCAGCGCCATCGCAGTTTCGGCGTCAATTTCCTGAACGCCACGCAAAAACAGGTTGCCGACCGTTTCGCCGGCCGGCAGGGCGAGAAAGGGCTGGAGCGCTATGCCGGCGCCGAATGGACCAGCGCCGTCACCGGCGCTTCGCTTCTGGTCGGAGCCTTGGCCGCCCTGGACTGCGAGGTCGAGGAGATGATCGAACGGCATTCGCACAGCATCATCATCGGCCGGGTCCGGGCGGTGAGGCTGGGGACCGACGACGCGGCGCTGCTCTACTGGCGCGGCGACTATGAGCGTCTTGGCTGGATGATCGAAGAAGCGACGGGAGCGCTGGGATTGCGGGCGTGTTAGGCCGAAATGCTGGTGATGAGGATCGCTAGCCGGCGCCGTGTCATGTAAGCGTCGAACGAGCACCGAGCGGTCGCGACAGAGGCCCCAAGACTGAGCGATGAGCTGGATCGACGCCACCTACCACGTTCGCAGCACTGCGGCGGCCATCGAAGGCCGGGCGCAGGCCCTCGCCGTCGAGCAGAGCATCGAAATGCCGGTCGCTGCGGTGCGCGACGCCTGGATCCGTGACGAGGTCCTTGGCCGGGTGATCGCCGTCGAGCCCCTCGCGGGCGATCTCTACCGGGTCAGGATCGGGCTCGCCGCCGCGACCGTCGGCGCGGATGCCGGGCAACTGCTCAACATGCTCTACGGCAACAGCTCGCTGCATGACGACGTCACGCTCGAGGATTTCACCCTGCCGCCCGAAACCGAGGCGGCGCTCGGCCATGGCCCCCGTATCGGCCTCGCCGACCTGCGCCGGCGTGTCGATGCCGGCAGGCGTGCTTTGACCTGTTCGGCGCTGAAGCCGCAAGGCCTGCCTCCCGCTGGCCTGGCAGAGCTGGCGGGCGCATTCGCGCAGGGCGGCATCGACTATATCAAGGACGATCACGGTCTGGCGGAGCAGGCCTATAGCCCGTTCGCCGCACGCATCGCAGCCTGCGCGGCGGCGGTCCGGAGCGCCGCCGGCATATCGGGCCACGCGACGCGTTATGCGCCGAGCCTGTCGGGCTCCCTCGACGCGGCTCGCACCCAGCTCAACTTGATGCGCGAGGAAGGGCTCGATACAGCGGTCGTCGCGCCGATGATCCTGGGCGTCTCCAACGTTCAGCTTCTGGCGCGCGACTATCCCGACATCGCCTTCCTGGCGCATCCGAGCCTTGCCGGCGCCGCGCGCATCGCGCCCTATTGCCTGGCGAAGCTCTTGCGGCTGATCGGCATGGACGGGCTGATCTTCCCCAATCACGGCGGCCGCTTCGGCTATTCCGAGCAGACCTGCCTGGGAATAGCCGATGCAGCGCGTGCGCCCTGGGCTGGCCATGCACCGGCAGTGCCGATTCCCGCCGGCGGCATGAGCGTCGAGCGCGTGCCGGAGATGCTCGATTTCTATGGCGATGATGTCATGCTGCTGATCGGCGGCAACCTGCTTGCCGAGGGCGCCCGGCTCAGCGCGGCCACGGCCGCATTCGTGGAGACGGTCGCCCGCTATTCCGGAACGAAGGCCGATGGTTGAGAAACTCGGACACGAAGGTGGCAAGGAGCCGGAGGCCGCGCTGCGTCGCCGTGTAGGCGAATTCGCCTGGGGGGGCGTCGAGCGACTGCCCTACAAGGAATCGGACGCGGCGCTGTTCAAGGGCATTTCGCGTCAGATCCTGTTCTCACAGGCCGGGATGGCTGGCGAGTTGCGCTATTTCGAGATCGAGCCCGGCGGCTTTTCGACGCTGGAGCGGCACGCGCATCTGCACGGCGTCATGATCATTCGCGGCTCCGGACGCTGTCTGGTCGGGACGCAGGTGCAGGAGATCGGGCCGTTCGACCTGATCACGATCCCGGCCTGGACGTGGCACCAGTTCCGCACCGCGCCCGGCGAAGCGCTCGGCTTTCTCTGCCTCGTCGATGCGATCCGCGACAAACCCGCCTTGCCGACGCCGGACGAGCTTGCCGTGCTGAAGACGGTTCCGGAGATCGCAGCTTTCCTGCGATCCTAGAGCTTATTATTGATTTTGCGTCGAACCACGCCGTCATCCTGGACAAGCGGCGAAGCCGCGCAGATCCGGATCCATCGTAGGGAGCAGAGCTCTACGATGGATCCCGGGTCGACCTGCGGTCGCCCAGGATGACGGCGCGCTTTTTGGATCATCATCGCGCCAGACCGCCTCCAGCCCGAAACCGTGTCGCGCCTCAGCCCAGATGGCTGCGCGTCGCGGCGACCCAGGCGCGCAATCTCGCCTCCGGGTCGGCATTCAGGGTGATGTCGGTCACAGCTGCGACGATATCCGCGCCGGCCTCGAACACGCCCTCCGCCCGTTCGAGGCTGATGCCGCCGATGCCGACCAGCGGGATATCGCCGAGGCGGCGCTTCCATTCGCCGAGGCGGTGCAGCCCCTGCGGGTCCCAGCGCATCGCCTTCAGGATGGTCGGATAGACCGGGCCGAGCGCGATATAATCAGGAGCCAGCGCCAGGGCCCGCTCAAGCTCGGCCTCGTCATGGCTGCTGACGCCGAGCCGCAGGCCCGCCGACCGGATTGCGGCCATATCGGCGGTATCGAGATCCTCCTGACCGAGATGGAGGAAATCGCAGCCCTCCTCGATGGCGAGATGCCAGTAGTCGTTGATCACCAGGTCGCAGCCGGCCTTGTCGCACAGCAACTTGGCCCGGGCGATCTCGCGGCCGATTTCGGCCTCGCCTTTATCCTTGATACGCAGTTGCACCAGCTTGACGCCGAGCGGCAGCATCCGTTCGAGCCAATCGGCACTGTCGAAGATGGGGTAGAAGGGGTCGAGCTTCATGACAAAAACGCCTTGCCCATGACGGGAGTTGATGGAGCCGCCATATCGCGCGCCTCGATCGGCTGTGCTTCGAAGGCCTGGCGCCCGGCCGTGATCGCCATTGCGAAGGCTTGCGCCATCAAAGCGGGATCGCCGGCCTTGGCGACAGCCGTGTTGAGCAGGATCGCATCATAGCCGATTTCCATCGCCTGCGCCGCATGCGAGGGCAGGCCGATGCCGGCATCGACAACCAAGGGCGTTCCGGGAAAATGCTGCCGCATCGTCCGTAGCCCATAGAGATTGTTCAGCCCACGGCCCGAGCCGATCGGCGCGCCCCAGGGCATCAGCACCTCGCAGCCGGCATCGAGCAGCCGGCCGCCGACAACGATGTCCTCGGTGGTGTAGGGAAACACCGAGAAGCCATCATCGCTCAGGATCTTCGCCGCCTCGATCAGCCCGACGACATCGGGCTGGAGCGTATCGTCCTCGCCGATCACCTCCAGCTTGATCCAGTCGGTGCCGAAGACCTCGCGGGCCATATGCGCCGTGGTCACCGCCTCCTTGACGCTGTGGCAGCCGGCCGTATTGGGCAGAACCCTGACGCCGAGCTCCTTGATCAGCGACCAGAAGGCCTGCCCGGCCCCGCCTTCGCCCGACTCTCGCCGCAGCGAGACCGTCACGATATCGACCCCCGAAAGCCGGACGGCCTCGGCCAGGATAGCGGGGGACGGGTATTGCGCCGTGCCGAGGAACAGGCGGCTCTTGGGCTCGTAACCGTAGAAGGACGCCATCTCAGCCGCCCTGCATGGGAGCGACGACCTCGAGGCGGTCGCCGTCGCTCAATGTCACGCCCTCGCGCAGCCGCGCGCTGACGAACTCGCCATTGACCGCCGTCGCCACGACCTTGTCGGCATAGCCGAGCTCGGCCAGCGCCTCGGCGAGGGTCCGGGCCTCAACCTCCTGCGGTTGCCCGTTAAGCAGCAGAGTCATGCAAATTCTCCAGAATGCAAATTCTCCAGAATGCGGGCCGGGTCGAGAGCGGCATCCGCCGCCATCCGCGCCATGGCGGGGCTGAGCAGGAAGCCGTGCCGATAAAGCCCGTTGATGTGAATCACCCGCCCGCGCCGTATCACGCGCGGCAGGTTGTCGGGGAAGGTCGGGCGGGCGTCGACGCCGATCTCCACCACCTCGGCCTCGCCGAAGGAGGGATGCAGCGCATAGGCCCCGCCAAGCAGTTCCAGCATGGAACGGGCGGAGATTCGGCCGCGGTCGGCGCTTTCGATCATCGTAGCGCCAACCATGAAGATGCCGTCGGCGCGCGGCACGACATAGAGCGGGATACGCGGGTGCAGCAGACGCACGGGCCGGCCGAGGTGAAGGTCGCGGCTTCGCAGCAGCAGCATCTCGCCCTTGACGCCGCGAAGATCGGCAAGCTCGTCGCGCGCCGAAAGCCCCCTGCAATCGAGCACCACGGCGCCGGACAGGTCGGAGGCACGGACTTCGCTGGAGAAATGGATCGTCGCTCCCGCCGCGAGCACGCGCTCGGTGAGGCCCGCCAGCGCCTTTCGCGGATCGAGATGGGCCTCGCCTTCGAAGAACAGGCCCTTCGAGAAACGCCCCGCGAGATCGGGTTCGAGCCTGGCGATGGCGTCGCCGTCGAGTTCGGAAAAATGCGATGTTCGCTGGCCGAAACGGCGCAACTCGCTGCGGTCCCGGCTCGGCGCCAGCACGAGCGTGCCATTGCGGACGACGCAATCGACATGGCGTTCCCACCAGTCGGCCGCCTCCCCGCCCAGCCGGATGACCGGCTCCTCGGCGCTTTCGCCCTCGCACCAGGGCGCGAGCATGCCGCCTGCGAACCAGGAGCAGGCCTGCGCGCCGGCAAACGCCCCGCGTTCATGCAACGTGACGCTGGCGCCGCGATCGAGCAGTTCCGCCGCGCAGGCGAGGCCGACGACGCCTGCGCCGATGATCTCGACATGGACGCCCACGCCTGTCCTGTCGGGATGGCGTTGAACCTGCCCTTCTCGTGTCGACAAATCTGCCATGCCGTTCCCATGCTTCCGGCAAAGACAGCGATCATGGCGGGTAGCGGGTGATCTACGAGCCGAAGACCGTTCCCTTCGCCGGCATTACCCGGATCAGGTTCGATGGGTTGGCGCCTGCGCACCTCTCAGCCTCGACGGCACCCCAACGGACGCAGATATTGTAAGGTCGGCTGAGGGTAAGGACAAGGCTGACGGTCTGCATGGCCGGCATGAGCGCCTTCGCGATCGGTCTATCGCGTCAGTAGGTTGCCCTGCCACCGGACAGATCGAAAATGCCGCCCGTCGAGAACGAGCATTCGTCGGAGGAGAGCCAGAGCACCATCCTCGCGACCTCCTCGACCTCGACGAAGCGGCCCATCGGGATGCGACCGAGAATATCGGCGCGGCGCGCGGCCGAGATTTCCTTGGCCATCGCGGTCTCTGCTGCTGCTGGCGTGATCGCGGTGACGATGATGCCGTCGCGCGCGGTTTCCTTGGCGACGCTCTTGGTCAGCGCGATCAATCCGGCTTTCGAGGCGCTATAGGCTGCAGCCAGCGCCATGCCCTCCTTGCCCTGGATCGAGGCGATGTTGACGACATGGCCACGCAACGGATGCGGCGTCACAGTCGAAGCACGCGCATCCTGCTGCCGCATGCGCCCGACAATGGCACGCGTGACAAGATAGGCACCGAACAGGTTGACCTGGAGCACGCGCTGGAAGTTCTCCGGCGAGGTCTCCCAGACCGGCTTCACCTCGCCGAGCACCCCGGCATTGTTGACGAGGATGTCGATGCGACCATGGGCGGCGAAGGTGGCATCCGCGGCCTCGTCGACAGCCGCTGCCTGTGTGATGTCGACCTGTCGCGTCGCGGTGGATGGCCCAAGCTCCGCGGCCGCCTCGGCCAATGCGGCTTCATTGGCATCCCACAGCTCGACGCTGGCCCCAGCTTCGATGAAGGCCCGGGCGATTCCTCGCCCAAGTCCGCCGGCCGCGCCCGTCACGACCGCAGTGCGGCCCTTCAGATCATAGCGCGCGCTCATCAGCCGGCGCTCCAGGCCGTCTTGGTGCGGGTGACCTGATGACGATAGAGGCCAAGCGAATAGGGTCCCTCCCCACCAATCACATCGAGCTTTGCGGCCGAGAGTTCAGCCTTGGCCAATGCCACGAAGGCCTCCTCATCGCCCCAGCCCTCGACCAGCAGCACCCAGCGGGGAACGGCATTGGCGACGCCACGCGCCTTCTGCTCGGCGGTCGCGACACCACTGGCCTGCGCATCGGCGGTGAGCAGATGGACACCCGCTACGCCGGGCCTGGCCAGCAGATCGGGAATGGTCTGGCGCAGCAAAGTGTCCTTGTGAGCCGCGCCGGCCTCATCGGACACATCGTAGCGCAGCGTCGCGATCAAGCCGCCTTGCGCCGGTCCCGCGCTGTGGGCGACGCGGCAGATCGAGCGAGCGACAGACCGGAAATGCTTCACGGCCGAGAGCGTCCAGGGCGTCGGCGCGTTGACGCGGGCGGTATAGTCCTGGCTCTTCAGCGTTTCGACGCTCAGGGCCTCGTAGAGGTTGAAGAATTCGAGATCGGCCTCGATCGCGACATAGCGGCGGCCGCGCAGGAAACCGGGAATCCCCACACGTTCGGGCATGTGTTCATGCCCGTGCCAGGCATAGAAATCCTCCCGGCCCTCCGGCGCGATGTCATGCCAGATCGCGACCGCTCCCTCGCCCGCCAAGCTCATGCGCTCTCCCCCGACCTTCCCTGCCGAGGCGCGTTGACTCCGCCTCTGCCGGCACATATACGAAATGAAATTCTGAATTGGAAATCATTTCCAAAAATAAAAAACGACAGGGCGGAGCTGGTGACGATCGCAGCGGTGGAGCGGGCATTGAAGGTGCTGGAGGCGTTGTCGGGGGAGCCCGATGGCGTCGATCTCAGCCTGCTCGCCGAACGTCTCGATCTCCCCTTCAGCGCCACGCACCGCCTGCTGGCGACATTGACCGAGCGCGGCTTCGTCGCCCAGGACAGCAGTTCAGGCGCCTATGCTCTGACGCTCAAGCTTTCGCAGCTCGCCTTTCGCGATCTCGACCAGCGCGGCCTGCCCGATGCCGGGCAGATCGTGCTCGACCGGCTTGCCCGCGACACCCGCGAATATTGCCGCCTGGCCATTATCGAAGGCGAAACCCTCGTCTGGATCGCCCGGGCCCAGGGCGCAACAGCGGGACTTCGCTACGAGCCGCCGATGGGAACAGCCATCGTCCTGCATGCGACCGCGACCGGAAAGGCCTGGCTCGCTTCGCTTCCGGAAGCCGAGGCGCTGCGCATCGTCTGCGCACGCGGCTTCGGCGCCGAGGGGCGCACCGGCCCCAACGCGCTGGGCGATGTCGATACGCTGCGCGCCCATCTCGCCGAGACACGCCAGCGCGGCATCGCGCTCGCCGTCGAGGAGGGCGAGATCGGCACGGTCGCCATGGCGACGACGTTCCGATCCAGCACCGAACCGGACGCGCCGGTCGCCGGCACGCTGAGTGTCGCCGGCCCCCTGCCCCGCATGCATGAGGACAGGCGCCCGGTGATCGCAGACGCCTTGCGCAAGGCCGCGCGCGAGATGGCCGAAATCTGGCCGCTGCGCCGCCGGCAGATCCAGAAGCTGCAGGCGCCGGCCCTCAACGACCAACCGCATTCGACATTTCAAGCAGGAACTCCGGCATGACCGGCGAGACCGCCATCGCTCCCCATCCCGTCAGCGCAGCCCAGCCCAACAAGGCGCGCGAATGGTTTTCGGCAATCGCCTGGCCGCTGGCGAGCTTCGCCGTCCTGCTGCTGGCCTGGGAATGGCTCGTGCCTCTGGCGGGCATCCCCGAATACATCCTGCCCGTGCCAAGCGCCTTTTTCGAAAGGCTCTGGACGGACCGGGCGCTGATCTTCCAGCACACGCTGGTGACCGGCAACGAGATCGTCCTCGGCTTCCTGATGGCGGCGGTGATCTCGATCCCGCTCGGCTACATCATCGTCTCCGTGAAGATCCTGGAGAAGGCGATCTATCCGGTCATCGTGTTCTTCCAACTCGTGCCGAAAATCGCGATCGCGCCGCTTTTCGTGGTCTGGTTCGGATTCGGCCTGTTTCCGAAGGTGTTGCTGACCTTCCTGCTCTGCTTCTTCCCGACGCTGGTCGCGAGCATGACGGGTTTCAGGGCGCTGGACGAGCGCGTGCTCTATCTGACCCGCTCGATGGGCGCGTCGGCCTGGCAGACCTTCCGCTATGTCCGCGTGCCGGCGGCGCTGACCTATATCTTTTCCGGCCTCAAGGTCTCGGCCGTCTTTGCCGCGACGGGCGCGATCGTCGGCGAGTTCGTCGGCGCCAATGCCGGGCTCGGCTACCTGCTGCTGCGCGGCACGAGCTTCCTCGACATGCCGCTGATCTTCGCCTGTCTCGTCGCGCTCAGCGTCGTCGGCATCCTGTTCAGCTACCTCGTCGATGGGCTCGAGGTGCTGCTGATGCCCTGGCAACGGAAAAGCTGAGGCAGCGCGTGCGAAAGCAGAACGCGAAGGCTGAATTCGAATGCAACCATCAACCCGGAGAAACCGGGAATTCGGGAGGACACCATGAACAGACGCACGCTGATTACCACCGCAGCCATGCTGGCGCTGAGCGCGACGACGGCCTTCGCGCAAGGCGCGGGCAAGCCGATGAAGATCACGCTGAACTTCCTGGCGGCGGCGCCCAATGCCGGGTTCATGATGGCCAAGCAGCTCGGCCTCTATGAGAAGGCCGGGATCAACCTGACGATCGAAGAAGGCAAGGGCTCGGGCACGACCGCGCAGATGGTCGCGACGGGACAGACCGATATCGGCTTTGCCGACGCGCCCGCCGCGATGCAGCTGCGCACCAAGGGCGCACCGGTGAAGATCATCGCGCCGGTGCTCCAGACCAATGGCTTCGCCATCATCTCGCTGGAAGAGACCGGCATCAGCTCTCCCAAGGACCTGATCGGCAAGAAGCTCGCGGTTCAGCCCGGCACGGCGCAGACGACGCTGCTCGACGCGATCCTCGCCACCAACCAGATCGACAAGAGCAAGGTCGACGTCATCAATATCGATCCCGGCGCCTTCGTCGGCGCTCTGCTCGAGAAGAAGGTCGACGCGATCCTCGGCGGCGCCGATTTCCACTCCATCCAGATCCGCGAGCGCGGCTTCAAAGTGCGCGACATCTTCTACCGCGATGTCGGCGTGCCCACCGTCGGCCTCTCGATCATCGCCCGCGACGACAAGATCAAGGCCGATGCCGAGCTCTACAAGAAGTTCATCGAAGTCAGCCTGCAGGGCTGGGATGCGGCACGCAAGAACCCCGACGCTGCCGCCGATGCGGTCGTCGCGCAATTCCCTTCGGTGAAGAAGGCGCAGGTGCTCGCCCAGTTCGATGTCGTCAACAAGCTGCTCTGCGCCCCGGGCGCGGCCTCGCTCGGCAAGGTGCCCGAGAAGAACTGGACCGTAAGCTTCGACCTGCTGACGCAATATCTCGGCCTGCCCAAGGACAAGCCGATCACCGATTACTACACGACCGAGCTGCTCCCGGCCTCGGCTCCGGCCTGTTCGTAGCAGTTCTTCCGGTTTCGACGTCGGTAAACCAAAGCGCGCCGTCGTCCCGGGCGTAGCGAAGCGCAGACCCGGGATCCATTCCAGACCGCCTCTCAGAAAGGTCGGGGAATGGATCCCGGGTGGACCTTCGGTCCCCCGGGATGACCGCGTTTCCTGCGAAAGACACGATTATGACCCCAGCCACCTCCGCCGCCTCCATCGAAGGACGCGGCGTGATCAAGACCTTCGGCGGCTTCACTGCCGTCGATGGCCTCACCCTCAACATCAAGAGCGGCGAATTCGTCAGCCTGATCGGCCCCTCCGGCTGCGGCAAGAGCACGTTCATGCTGATGGCCGCCGGGCTGATTCCGATCAGCCAGGGCGAGCTTCTCGTCAACGGCAAGGCGCTGACCTCGCCGCTGACCGATATCGGCATCGTCTTCCAGGACCATCTGCTGCTGGAATTCCGGACGGCGCTTGAGAACGTCATGCTGCAGGCGGAGATCCGCGGCCTGCCGCTGGGTCCGGCGCGCGAACGGGCACTCGAGCTTTTCGCCAAACTCGGCATCAGCCATGCGGTCGACCGCTATCCCAAGCAGCTTTCGGGCGGCATGCGCCAGCGCGTCTCGATCGCGCGTGCGCTGATCCACGACCCGTCCGTACTGATGATGGACGAGCCCTTCGGTGCGCTCGATGCGATCACCCGCACGCAGATCCGCCACGACCTCGAAATGCTCTGGCTGGAGACCGGCAAGACCGTCGTCTTCATCACCCATTCGATCGATGAAGCGATCGGTCTCTCCGACCGCGTGCTGGTGATGTCGCCGACGCCCGGTCGTGTCGTCGACGAGATCGCGATCGAGCTGCCCCGCCCGCGTCCGGCCCATCTCGGCGATTATCCGAGCTTCAACGCCTATGCCGACCGCATCCACGATGCCTTCAGGCGCTTTGGCGTGATCAAGTACTGAGCGCACCGGATTCCATTTGAATAAAAACTGATCGACAACGCTTGCGATCGCGGCTTCCGGTACGACATGACGCAGAAATCGCTGGGCGGATACTGACGTCCGGCCGACCGCCTTCTATTCCAGCGTTCCGCCGATACGTCTTGTTAACAGACCGCGCCTACCAAAGACGTATGATCCTGACGGCATACCTATGCGACTCTCTTGACGCGCTTGGTATCGCAGCGTGCGAATTTGACCTGGAGCATCGCACCACCGCCTGGAACCGCACGTTCACCGAATTTTTCCCCGAGCACGCCGCCCATGTTCATGTCGGCGAACCCTATGCGGAAAATCTGCGGCGCTTCTATCGGGGCCGGCTCGGCGCCGATGAAGTTTGCGAGATCGAGCGCTATGTCGCCGAAGGGATTGCCCGGCATCAGAACCAGACGCAGCCCTATGAATTCACGCACCGGCACCGCCGCCTTCGCGTTTCCTCGCTGGAGGCGCCAGGCGGCAGCCGCCTGCGCCTCTGGCAGCAGATCGTTCTTGAAGGCGCCACCACGCGGCAACCGGCACCGGTCTTCGATGCGCTTGAGTATATTCCCGACGGCGCGACCATTCTCAGCGCCGACGACCGCATCCTGGCGACCAATGCCGAGTTTCGCCGCCTCTACGACATCCCACATGATCGCGTGATCGTCGGTTTGACCCTCGACGAGATCATTGCGGAAGCTTGGCGGTTTGGCCCCTCAACCGGTGCGCTGCGGGCCACGATCCGCAATGGGCTCCGCTATGATGGCGCCCCGTTCGAGGTCGAGCTTCCCGGCAATCGCTGGCGGCGCGTGATCGTCCGTCACGCCGATGACGGGCTTGGCTATTTCACGCATGCCGACATCACCGCCAACAAGCGTCAGCAACAGGAGATCCTGGAGGCGCAGGAGGCGCTGCGGCGAGCGAATGCCGAGCTGTCGCGCCTGGCGACGACCGATGCACTGACGGGGCTGGCGAACCGCCGACGGTTCGCCGATGCCCTCGCCCTAGAGGCCGCGCGCCAGCAGTCGCTGGGCCTCATTCTGGTCGATGTCGATCACTTCAAGGCGATCAACGACCGCTTCGGCCATCCCGCAGGCGACGCCTGCCTGAACAGCATCGCCGCAGCGATCGCCGCGGTCGTTCCGGCCGCCAAGGCTCTCGTCGCCCGGATCGGCGGGGAGGAATTCGGGGTCGTCCTGAGCAATACCGGCCTGAAGGAAGCGCGAAGCTTTGCCGCCGGGATCAGGCAGGCGGTCGCCTCCTTGCCGTGGAGCGCCCTCCAGACCGGGCTCGACAAGATCACGATCTCGGTTGGCGTCTGCGCGGGGGCCGGCCCTCTGGATCCGGCCGAGATGCAACTCGCCGCGGATCGAGCGCTCTATGTCGCAAAGCGCGCCGGGCGCGACCGGGTGGAAGTCGTGACGCTGAACAGTTTGTCAGTGTGTCGGCGAGACACCGCTCAGCAGGGTTGACCGGCGAGGCGGACTCTTTTGGTCATTGGCGACAGGCCGACCAGCCCAGGGGCGATCGACGGCCAATCGAGCCGCACGCGCGTCGCATTGCAGGGTTCCGACCCCAGGAGTGTCCTCAGCGCTCTTGTCTGGGGGACAAGAATGCTATTGAGCACGGTTGGAACGTCTGGGAACCCGCAGTCCTATCCAAGCAGATGCGGGGCCTACTCCGGGACAGAAGGAACCAGAACGATGAGCCGTCGGCTCGAAATACCAAAATCCAAGGCTCTGCATATCGATGGAGCTCAGTTTCAGTTCGGCTTGAACGATGTGAACCTGACCGCCGGCCGATTCGCCGATTTGTTCTGCAATGGCCGGATCAAGCGCGTGCACGAATGGCTTCAGGACGAAGTGCCGGTTCCGCCCTGGGTGCCCGCACTTCTGGCGGCCATGACGTTCCCCGACGCACGGGAACGCGCGATCGCAACCGCCGAACATCTCATCGCCGCGAAAACACCGAGCGAAACCGGCTCGTGATGAGGCAGCTCTCGCCGACGCGAGCCGCAAGCGTTCGGATGTTCCGTTGGACTGCACTTGCCGCGGTGGTGCTGATGGGCCCCGCCATCGCCGAACCGCGCCAGACGCTCATCGAGCAATGCGCAGCCAGCCACGGCGATGACGGCATTGCCCGCGATACGGAAGTGCCGCATCTCGCCGGGCAGAATGAGCGCTATCTCGTCAACCAGATGCTGGCCTTCCGCTCAGGAAAGCGCGCTCACAAGGAGATGCGGTTCATGGCGCGGGATATGACGACCGGCGAAATCGTTGCATTGGCAGCTTATTACGCGGCCCTGTCGCCTCGCTAAATCGCGACAACCGCATCCCACTTTTCGAGCCGATGCCCTGGCAGCGCGTCAGGCCACCCCGTCGAGCTCCGCCTGATAGGCCTCCTCGAGCATCTGGCGACAGGCGATGGCCTGCTCGCGGACCGCATCGAGCGTGATGTGGCTTGCGATATCGGCAAGATCACGAAGGGCAAAGTCCACAGCCGACAGCAAATCAAGGCTGGCTACGCTGCTGGCTTCATTTTGGCGCGTCGGCAACCGAAATTGCAGAATTTGACCCATCTCGATCTCACTTGTTGCCGAATCACAGATGAGTCTGGGCTGTTTGGGTCAGTAATCCGTTAACGCGGCGCCGCGGCGCGCGAAATGCTCGGGTTCATCGAGACGCCGGGCGATGCCGGCCCGGCAAAGCAGTTCGGCCCGGTCGCGCTCCGACCGGGCCTTTTCGCTTAGCCGATCAGTAGATCAGCCTCAGTAGGTCTCGGGAACGTAAAGCTCCGGCGGAACCGTCCGACGGGTGTAGTCGGGATTGCGCACACGTTCGGGCAGGCTGATCTCCTGCTTCGGCACGCTCTCATAGGGAATCTGGCCGAGCAGGTGAGCGATGCAGTTGAGCCGCGCCCTCTTCTTGTCGACGGCCTGAACGACCCACCACGGGGCGTGCTCCGTATGGGTGCGGTCGAACATTTCTTCCTTGGCGCGGGTATAGTCTTCCCAATGGACGCGGCTTTCCATGTCCATCGGCGAGAGCTTCCATTGCTTCAGGGGATCCTCGATCCGCATGCGAAAGCGGAACTCCTGCTCCTCATCCGTGATCGAGAACCAGTACTTGATCAGGATGATGCCGGACCGGACGAGCATGTGCTCGAAATCGGGAACGGAGCGGAAGAACTCCTCGAGCTCATCGGGCGTACAGAAGCCCATGACACGCTCGACACCGGAGCGATTGTACCAGCTGCGGTCGAACAGCACCATTTCACCGGCTGTGGGCAAGTGCTGCACATAGCGTTGGAAATACCATTGATGCCGCTCGCGCTCGGTCGGTGCGGGCAATGCGACGACGCGGCATATCCGCGGATTGAGCCGCTGGGTGACACGCTTGATGGCGCCGCCCTTGCCAGCGGAGTCGCGCCCCTCGAAGAGAACGACCACCTTGAGTTTCTTGTACTGGATCCAGTCCTGAAGCCGTACCAGCTCGTGCTGAAGCCGAAAAAGCTCCCGGAAATAGATCCGTCGGTCCAGCGCAGGACCGCCCGGAGCAAGACCTTCCAGAACGAGGCCGTCGATCCGCTCTTCTTCGAGCTGCAGTTCGAGTTCTTCGTCGAAGTTGTCGGCGATCTCGGCTTTGATGCGGTCCAGATCGTTCATCATGAATGCGGGCCTTTGAAGTCTTCATTTTCAAGGGAAAGAATCGGGACAAGACGCAGCCACCGGCAATCTCGCCGCTGCGAATGACGTTGCGATGAAGCCGCTCACCGCGAGCCTCCGCAGACGCCCCGCGCGAACTGATCTGCACGCGAACGCCGTCTGCGGTGATCGTGGGCCTTTTTGTCGTTCGGCCGAGGGGCCGGATGCCTCGCTCCGGATCGACCGCCAGCCGTCGCCATATTGTCATGCGCGGCTGCAACTAGCTCATCACATCCATGGGATCACGGATCATCGGAGGTTGGGGATGCAACTGAAAACGCTTTGGCATGCGATAGCAATCGGATCCGCCTTCGCAGCAGCCCCAGTGGCCGCGCAGACGATCTACCCGATCAACCGTGCCGAAATTCTCGAGGGCTCGCGCTTCGACTTCAAGGTCGAATTCCCGAACGCGCCCGCCTCGGCCGATGTTGCGGTCACGATCAACGGCAAGCCGGCGGCTGAAACCTTCGGCAAGCCGACCACCTTCATGCAAAGCGAGGAAGGCCAGAAGCATTCGGCGTTGTGGCTGCGCGGCGCGACGCTGCCGGCCGGCAATTATGTCGTCGAGGCGACACAAGGTGCCAACAAGGCGACGGTCAAGTGGGAGGTTTTCGCCACCGCGCAGCCGCGCCGCGCCAGGAACGTGATCCTGTTCGTCGGCGACGGCATGTCGGTCGCCCACCGCACCGCGGCGCGCATCCTGTCCAAGGGCTGGGAAGAAGGCCGCTATAATGGCGAGCTCGCCATGGACGACATGTCCAACATGGCGCTGATCTCGACCTCCGGCAGCGACTCGGTGGTGACAGACAGCGCCAATGCGGCCCATGCCTACACCACCGGCCACAAATCCTGCGTCAATGCGCTCGGCGTCTACTGCGCAAAGAACGCCCTGACGCTCGACCATCCCAAGGTCGAGACCATCTCGGAAGTGATCAAGCGCCGCAACAAGATGGCGATCGGCGTCGTCACCAATTCCGAGATCGAGGATGCGACCCCGGCTTCGATGGTGGCGCATACCCGCCGCCGCTCGGACTTCAACGACATCGTCAAGATGTTCCACGAGGTGCAGCCCGACGTGATCATGGGCGGCGGTTCGCCGAACTTCCTGCCCAAGACGACTCCGGGCTCCAAGCGCACCGACGATCTCGACTTCATCGCGAAGTTCAAGGACGCCGGCTACGCCCTCGCCACCACCAAGGCCGAGATGAACGCTGCCGTCGCCGGCGGCTCCAAGAAGCTGCTCGGGCTCTACAACACCAGCAATATCGACGGCGCCTTCGATCTGCGCCTGGCCAAGAAAGGCAGCACCGGCAAGTTCCCGGATCAGCCCGATGTGGTCGAGCAGACCAAGGCCGCGATCGACATGCTGAAGGGCAATGAGGACGGCTTCTTCCTGATGGTCGAGTCGGCCCGCATCGACAAATACAGTCATTCGCTCGACTGGGAGCGCTCGGTTTTCGACACGATCATGCTCGACAACGCGGTCAAGGTCGCCAAGGATTTCGCCGGCGAGCGCAACGACACCCTGATCATCGTCGTCGCCGACCACGCCCATCCGGTCTCGATCATCGGAACCTATGACGACGAGCGGCCGGGCCAGCTCCTGCGCGACAAGCTCGGTGTCTACGCCGAATCCGTCCCGCCGAATTACGGCCCGCTCGATGCCCAGGGCTATCCGACCAATGTCGACACCTCGCGTCGCCTGGCGGTGGTCTTCGGTTCCTATCCGGACACCTGCGATATCGGCCGGCCGTCCATGGGCGGCGAGCGCGTTCCGGCCGTGAAGGGCCCCGACGGCAAGACCAACATCGCCAATGAGGCCGATTGCTCGGGGCCGCTGGCCACGCGCAAGGCCGGCAACCTGCCCTTCGACTCGAATACGGGAGTTCATTCCGCCGACGACGTCGTCCTGACGGCAATGGGCCCCGGAGCGGAGAAGTTCCGCGGCCATAAGCCGAACACCTATGTTTTCCGCGTCATGGCAGAGGCGCTGGCACTGGGCGGCAAGTGAGCCGGCCATCCGCCGACAAGGACGAGCGATGCAACGGCAACGCGAGGAAATGCTGACCACCCGCCGCGTGACCCTGATGGGTCTCGCGGCGGCGACGCTTTGCGGGCCTGCCTTCGCGGCGGAGCCAGCGCAGATCGCCTTCGACGGCCTCTACAAATCCTTCGGCGTGCTCGGCTTCCAGTTTTCCGACCGTGTCACGGCGCTGCGCGGACAGGGGGTGCGCCTGACCGGCTACATGGCGCCGCCGCTGAAGCCGGAAAGCCATTTCTTCGTGCTGACGCGAGAGCCGTTGGCGATCTGCCCGTTCTGCCAGTCCGATGCCGACTGGCCGGTCGATATCGTCGTCGTTTTCATGAAGGAGATCACGCCGATGGTCAGCGCCGGCCGCAAGGTCGTCGTATCCGGCCGGCTTGAGATCGGTTCGGCCACGGATCGCGACACCGGCTTCGTCAGCCAGATCAGACTCGTCGATGCCAGCTTCACACTCGCCTGATCGCGCCACCGCCAAGGCGCTTCGGCTGTCTGGCGTCACGCTCGACCATCGCGGCGGCGACGGGCGCCCGTTTCGTGTCCTCGACATTCCCGACCTCACCGTGCCTTCCGGCGCGCATATCGGGCTGCGCGGCCCCTCGGGCTCAGGCAAGACCTCGCTCCTGCACGTGATCGCCGGGCTGATCGTACCGAGCACGGGCACGGTCTCATGGGGCGAGACTGAACTCTCCGCCCTGCCCGCCGCCAGCCGCGACCGCTGGCGTCTTGAAACGCTCGGCTTCGTCTTTCAGGATTTTCACCTGATCCCGGAACTCGACATCCTCGCCAACATCACGCTGCCCGCGAGCTTCTCCTCCTGGCGCGTGGTCCGGTCCGAACAGGAGCGTGCCGCTGCGATCGCCGCGCGCATGGGCCTCGTCGATCTGCGCCGCCGAACGGGTGTGCTCTCGCGCGGGGAGCAGCAGCGCGTCGCGATCGCACGCGCAGTATGCCGACGTCCCGCCCTGATTCTCGCCGACGAGCCGACTGCCAGCCTGGATGCAGCCCATGCCGATGAGGTCGGCGCCTTGCTGGTGGATGCGGCCAATGAGGCGGGCGCCACATTGATCTGCGCCACGCATGATGCTGCGCTTCTGGCCCGGCTGGAGCGGCGGCTCGACATCGAAACCACCTCCCCGCTACGGGAGCTGGTCGCATGAATCCGTTCGCGATGGTCCTGGCCGATCTTCGCGCGCTGCGCTGGACCGCGGCTGCGATCGTCATGCTGGTGGCTCTTGCAGTCGCGATCGGCGTAGCGATCGGCGCCCAGGAGCGCGCGCTACGGCAGAGTTCGGCCGCGGCAGCCGATGATTTCGACCTCCTGATCGGCGCGCCGGGCAGTCAGGCGCAACTGCTGATGTCGACCGTCTATCTGCAACTCGACGCTATCCCGCTGATGGAGGGAAGCGTGCTCAGGTCGCTGACCCAGGACGATCGTGTCGCCGCCTTCGCGCCGATCGCCTTCGGAGACGTCACCCGCGGCTATCCGATCATCGGCACGACAGCCGCCTTTGCCGCGCGCTGGGGCCGCATCGCACCCAGCGAGGGACGCCTCTTCGCGGCGGAGGGCGAGGCCATGATCGGCGCCGATGTCGATTACCGGCTCGGCGAAAGCATCACGCCTTCGCATGGTGTGGCGGGCCAGGCGCATAAGCCCGGCGAGGCGGATGCCGACGAGGCCGGCCATCGCCATGCCGGCCACGATTATACCATCGTGGGGCGCCTGCCGCCGCTGGGATCGCCCTGGGATCGCGCGATCCTGGTGCCGATCGAGAGCGTCTGGGAGGTTCACGGGCTCGGCAACGGACATGCGGCGGGAACGGAGACGATCGGCCCGCCCTTCGATGGTGTGACCATCCCCGGCGTGCCCGCGATCGTCGTCAAGCCGCGCAGCATCGCCGGAGCCTATGCTTTGCGCAGCCAATACCGCCAGGGCGGGACGATGGCGTTTTTTCCCGCCGAGGTCCTGGTCGGGATCTATCGCGCGCTCGGCGATGCCCGCGGCGTGCTCGTCCTCGCCTCCACGCTCAACGCGACGCTGGTACTTGCCTCGATCCTGCTCCTGCTGATCGCCGTGACGGGATTGCGCCGGCGTCGTTACGCCGTCCTGCGCGCGATGGGCGCGCCCCGGCTTTATGTCCTGCTCGTGATCTGGCTTGGCATGGCCGCGCTGATGGCGCTCGGCTGCATCGCCGGCTTGCTGCTCGGCGGCGCTGCCGCCAGCGTGCTGTCAGGCCTGATCGAGGCGCAGACCGGCCTTCGTCTCGCGATATCGCTCGGCCGGCCCGAATTCCTGCAGATCGGCGTGCTGTTCGTCGTCGGCTCCGTTCTCAGCCTGCTGCCGGCCATCGCCTCGTTCACCAACCCGATCGCATCGGGACTGCGCGGCTGAAGTGACGTCGACCGGCCGCTGTCCGGGCACCCCAGATCTCCAGTCATCGACAGAGTTTACGAGGGCATGCAGCCGCGCCCTGGGCTCCCGGCCTATGTGACCTGCATCACTGAGCGGAGCCATGAAACGGCGCAGATTGCCGGCGGCCGGGGGGCAAGACTCAAATCACCCATTCGGGAGGAATTCTCATGCCTGCCCACAGCCTTACGACACTGGCGGCCGGAAAGACGATCATCGCTGCTCCGGCGATCGAAGCGCTGGCCTCGCAACTTCGCGGCAGCATTCTCGATGCGAGCGACGCAACCTATGATGAAGCGCGTGCGATCTGGAATGGGATGGTCGATCGCAGGCCCGGCCTGATCATCCGCTGTGCGGATGCTGCCGATGTCGTCAGCGCGGTCCGCTTTGCCGGCGATAACGGGTTGCTCGTCTCGGTCCGGGGTGGTGGACATGGCATTGCCGGAAACGCCGTCTGCGATGGCGGGGTGATGATCGATCTTTCGCAGATGAAATCGGTCCGCGTCGATGCGGCGGCGCAACGTGCCTGGGTCGGACCGGGAGCAACCCTCGCCGATCTCGACAGGGAAACGCAGGCGGTTGGACTGGCCGTGCCGACGGGCATCAATTCGACGACCGGCATTGCCGGGCTGACGCTGGGTGGTGGGTTTGGCTGGATCACGCGGAAGTTTGGCCTGACCCTGGACAACCTGTTGTCGGTCGAGGTCGTTACGGCAGATGGCGAACTCAGGAGGGCAAGCGGGTCTGAAAATCCGGACCTGTTCTGGGCGTTGCGCGGCGGCGGCGGCAATTTCGGCGTGGTGACAGCGTTCGAATTCCGGCTTCACAAGCTCGGCCCCCAGGTCCTGGCGGGCCTCGTCGTGCATCCATTCGGTGACGCCGAGATGGTGCTGAAGGACTATCGTCAGGCACTCGAGGTCGCGCCCGACGAGCTGACATGCTGGGCCGTGATGCGACAGGCGCCTCCCCTGCCGTTCCTTCCGGCGGAATGGCATGGCAAGGAGGTGCTGATCCTTGCCATGTGCTATTGCGGCGACATCACTGAGGGTGAAAAAGCGACCGCCAGGCTGCGCTCGATTGGAACGCCGATCGTCGATGTGGTCGGCCCTGCCCCTTTCGCGGCATGGCAACAGGCTTTCGATCCCCTGCTGACGCCCGGCGCCCGCAACTACTGGAAGAGCCACGATTTTACCGATCTCTCGGACGCGGCGCTGGGAATCCTGACGGGCGCCGTGCGCCGTCTTCCGGGCCCGGAATGCGAGGTTTTCATAGCCCATGTCGGTGGTGCGGCAGGTCGCGTCTCGGCCGATGCCACGGCGTTTCCGCAGCGCAGCTCCCATTTCGTCATGAACGTTCATGCGCGCTGGCGCGAACAGGCCATGGATCAGGCTTGCATCGGCTGGGCCCGTGCACTCTTCGAGGCGACGCGGCCACATTCCGCCGGGACGGCCTATATCAATTTCATGCCGGCAGACGAGGCGGATCGCGTCCAGGAGGCCTATGGCGGCAGCTATCACCGCCTTGCCCAGCTGAAACGGCGCTACGATCCGTCGAACCTGTTTCGCATGAATCAGAATGTGATGCCGGTAGCGAGCTCCCAGGCGGCGTGAGTCCAGCCCGCTGAGAACGCAAGGGGGCCGAGCGGCTTCATGCAAAAGGGGCGCCTTTCGGCGCCCCTCGTTGTCGTCGCGATGTTCGAGCGATTGTCGTTCAGACGAAGCGGAAATAGTCTGCGGCGAGGTTGGCGAGGTCGACGCCCTTGAGAGGGAGCGTCGTCTCGGCATCGACGCTGAACACGGTATCCGCTCCGATCTGCTTGGCAGTGGTGATGGCAGTGCTGACCGACGTGCTGCCCTGGATTGCCGCATCGGCAACGCTCGGGTCGCTGTTCTTGACCGGATAGGTCAGCCCGCACCGGAGAACACAGTGTCGAAGTCGATGACGCGGTCTTCTGAACCGCGCTTGGCGATGTAAGCGAGAATGGAACTGGTGATCGTGGCCACGAGACACGCCTCGCTGCCGAATAAATATGCCTTGACGCCGGGGAAGCATCGGGCCGTTTCGAAACCCGGGAGCAGGGCTTGGCAATCGATGTGACGTATCGTTAAAAAAATCGCTTAGCAGATATATTGAGTTTTTAAACAGCCGTATGGCGATGCCTATCGAATATAGCCGACAAATATACCGACATGCACCAACATTATCTTCGTCATAAATTATGAGATCCGTTGATATATTTAAATAACAGGCGATATTTTTGGCGAAACGGAGAAGTAAATTTATGGCATCGGTCGCGCAGCTTAGAGCGTTTCACTCCGTCGCTACGGCAGGCGGGTATTCGCAGGCGGCACGGGAAATGGCGGCCAGCCAATCTGCCCTCTCCGGCCAGGTGCGACAGCTCGAGGCGATCTCCGGCGTCGTCCTGTTCGAACGCGGCCCACGCGGCGTGACCCTGACGGCGGATGGCGAGGCGCTCTATCAGGTAACGTCCCGGCTGTTCTCTGCCTTGTCCGAGGCCAGCCAGATGCTCAAGAGTCCCGCCGCCGAAGGTGGGCGGCTGCGGCTGGCTTCCGACGGCGCCGCCCATTCGCTCCCGATCCTGGAGGCGTTGCGCCGGCGCCGGCCGAAACTCGTGTTCTCTATTCAGCTGCACAACTCGGACAATGTGATCGAGCAGGTCGTCCACTACCGTGCCGATGTCGGCATCACCGCTCAGTTGCCGAAGGACAGCCGCTTTCACGTCCAGCCGCTGACGACCATGGCTGTCGGCGTCTTCATGCCGGCGGATCACCCTTGGGCCGAAAGGGAGATCCTGAACGTCAGGGATCTGCAGGGCATGCCCTTCGTGCTGAGGGAACGCGGCTCGCGCACGCGGGAGGTCTTCGAACAGATCCTTGCCGACCATGGCGTGACCCTCGGGGACATCATGGAGGTGTCGACCCGCGACGGCGTGCGCGAGACGGTCGCGGCCGGCTTCGGCATGGGAGCCGTAGCCGATCTCGAATTCGGCTTCGACACGCGGCTGCGCTTTCTCCTCCTTGCCGACGCCCGTACGGTCATCAACGAATATGTCGTCTGCCTTGCCGAGAGGCGCCGGGTCCCCATGATCGCTGACTTCTTCCGCTGCGCCGACGACGCCTACGCGTCGCGGCAGCCGCCGGAGATCGTAGTGACGGGCTTCAGTAGCGGAAGCTGCGCGCGAGCTGGTCTTCGATCGGCTTGACCAGATAGGCAAGCGCCGTCCGCGAGCCGGTCTGGATGAAGGCTTCGACCGGCATGCCGGGTACCAGAACTTTGCCGCCCAGGCGTCCGATTTCAGCTCGCCCGAGCGTCGCCCGCACGGTGAAGTAGGAGGCGCCGGTCTGCGGGTCGGTGCTCGCATCGGCGGACACGCGGCTCAGCTCGCCATGCAGATCCGGCGTCGTGGCGGCGTCGAATGCGGGAAACCGAAGCACCACGCCCTGCCCGATCCGCAAACGGTCGATCATCGTCGGCTCGACCCTGGCCTCGACCACCAGCCCGTCCGTTTCCGGCACGATCAACATGATCTGTTCGGCCGGCCCAATGACACCGCCGATCGTATGGACGATCTGCTGATGCACGACGCCGTCCTGGGGCGCACGCATTTCAATGCGCGACAGCTGGTCAACGGCGGCAATCCGCCGTTCGGAGAGATCGGCGATCTTGCCGTCGACATCGCGCAACTCGGTCGCGACCTCCCGGTGCAGATCCTGGTCGATCTGAACGATCTGGAGCTCGACCTCGGCAATCCGCCCCTTCACCCGCGCCGTGTCGGATACGAGGCTGCCCTGTTCGCCGACCAGGCGAGAAGCCTCGCGCTGGAGCGCGGTCAGCCGCGACAGCGCGACGAGGCTCTGATCATAGAGCTTCTGCACCCCCACCAGCTCGTGTCCGATCAGGATGGACTGCGCGCGCCGGGCCTCGATCTGGGCCGCGAGCCCAATGGTTTCCTCATGGGACTGCGCGATGCGCTCGCGAAGCTGCGAGCGTTGCACATCCGCGGCCGAGCGGCGTGACTGGAACAGCCGGACCTCACCCGCAACTGCCTGCAGCACCGCCGGATCGCCGGCGCGTCCACGCAGTTCCTCGGGGAACTCCAGCTCGGACAGGCCGTCACGTTCCGCCTCGAGGCGAGCCTTGCGCGCCTGGAAGCGTCGCAGTTCGATCTCGATCAGCGCCAGGCTTGCCTTGGCATTGGTCTCGTCGAGTCGCACGAGGACGTCGCCGGCCTTGACGCGATCACCTTCCTTGACCCGGATCTCCGCGACGACACCGCCCGAGGGATGCTGGACGCGACGCACATTGCTCTCGACCACGATCTTGCCGGACGCGATCACGGCGCCGGAGAGCGGAGCCGTCGCTGCCCACAGGCCGACCGTGCCGAGGAGCACGGCAATCGTCGCGACACCGAACAGGGTTGCGCGGCGGATATCCCGGCGAGGATTAGGTCGCTCTGCTCCTGCTGAAGCAGTGGCGCCCGGAAATGCCGACCTGCCGTCGGCGTTGTTCTCGTTAACCGCGCGCATCGGCTGTCATCACGATCTTAGGGGTGGACGGAACGATGTCGGACATGCCCGGCTTGCCGACGAGGCTCTTGCGAAGAACCTCCTCCTTCGGGCCGAAGGCCTGGACCTGCCCGTCCGCGAGGATGAGCACCTGATTGATGCTTGCCAGCGCCGAAGGCCGGTGGGCGACCACCACCACGATGCCGCCGCGCGCCCGCACGCCGGCAATCGCGGCGGTCAGCGCGGCGTCGCCGTCGGCATCAAGGCTGGCATTGGGCTCGTCGAGGACGACGAGGAACGGATCGCGATAGAGCGCCCGCGCCAAAGCGATGCGCTGGCGCTGGCCGCCGGACAGCACACCGCCGGCCTCGCCGATGGGCGTCTCGAAGCCTTTGTGCAGGCCGACGATCAGGTCATAGGCGCCGGCAGCCTTGGCCGCGTCACGCACGGCCTCTTCGCTCATCGCGGGGTCGAAGCGGGCGATGTTCTCGGCGATCGTACCGGCGAAGAGCTGCACGTCCTGCGGCATATAGCCGATGATCGCGCCACGCGTCTCCTCCGGCCACTGGTTCAGCGTGGCTCCATCGAGGCGCAGGCTGCCACGTTGCACGGGCCAGACCCCGACAAGCGTGCGCGCCAGCGTCGATTTGCCCGAGGCGGAGGGGCCGATCACTGCCAGGCCTTGTCCGGCCTCGAGCGTGAAGCCGACATCCTTGACGGTCGGGGTCTGGCTGCCGGGAGGCGCGACGAAAACATGATCGAGCGTCAGGCGTTGTGTCGGCCGGTCAGGCGCCACCTGGGGAGCCTCCTCCACAGCGACGAGCGCCAGTTGCAGCCTGCGCCAGGCCTGGCGCGCGCCGATGAACGGCCGCCAGCTGCTGATCGCCAGCTCGATCGGCGCCAGCGCACGGCTGCTCAATATCGACGAGGCGATCATCACGCCCGACGACGCCTGATCATGCATCACGAGCCAGGCGCCGACGCCCAGCATGGCGGACTGCAGCATGAAGCGAATGACTTTGGATATCCCTCCTAGCCCGTTGGTGACGTCGGCTGCGCCGAGATTGGAGGTGACGTGGCGATCGTTGATGCGCTCGAACAGGCGGGTGATGCGCTGTCCCATGCCAAGCGCCGCCACGGCTTCCGCATTGCGCCGGACCGCCTCGATGAGAGCGGCCCGCTCGCCGCCCGACCGCGCGACATCGGCGCTGGGCCGGCGCGACAGGATTTCGGTCAGCAGAGCCAGCACGAGCAGAATCGCGGCGCCCCCGACGAGCGTCCAGCCGAGATAGGGATGAAGGATAAAGCAGAGCCCGACATAGAGCGGAATCCAGGGCAGATCGAACAGCGTCATCGGGCCGATGCCGGAGAGAAAGCCGCGGACGCTGTCGAGATCGCGCGAAAGCTGGCTGCCGCCGGGCGTCCCGCGGAGTTGCCCGCTGAGGATCGCGCCGAGCACGGGCCCACCAAGCCTGCGGTCGAGCTCGACACCGACGCGGCTCAGGATGCGCTGGCGCAGCCAGTCGAAGACGCCGAGCAGGATGAAGAGCGCTGCCACGATGAGCGAGAGGGCCACGAGCGTCGGCACGCTGCGCGAAGGCAGAACGCGATCGTACACCTGCAACATGTAGATCGAGCCGGTCAGCATCAGCACGTTGACGAGGGCGGAGAACAGCGCCACCGCGAGGAAGGCCGAACGGCAGGAGGCCAGGGCCTCGTTCGCGGCATTCTTGGAAGATTTCGGAAGCAAGGGATGTTTTCCGGACGCATACTGAACAAAAGAGAGCCTGCGGGCGCGCTCCCGCCAGGACCCCAGAACCATCCATCGAATGCCCCAGCGGCCTCCCGGCGAAACTGTCGCGCTCGATGAATGGCCGCAGCAGATAGGCAGGCGAGATGACAAACCGGTGAAATCATCACCGGGAGGGCCATCGAAAATAGCGATACCCCCCATCGACGAGGCCGCAACCTCAGAATATTACCTTATATATTGCGGGCCATCCGGCCGATTCAGGAAGAACTGTTCAGAAAACTCGGTCCAGACCCGCTCCGATACCCCAACGGAAGTCCGGAAGTTTTTCTCGGATCAGGCGAGAAATATAAAAGAATCGCGATTCGTCGGACGCCTTTCTGCGTATTCCGAGGGCGATGCTCGCTCGGCGCGGATATTTTTTGATCGGTCAAGAAACCGTTAAGCAACTGTCATCCTTAACAAGTCATTAACGCACCCAAGGGCTCGCAGCGTGCGGGCCGCGCTCGGCTGAGGTCGAGCACTTCCCTCTGCGCATCTGGCTACAAGGATTTACACAATGACGCGTCCCGCTGGTTCGGTCAGTTTCGTCGGCTACAGCCCCGATTCCGGCAATGGCATCGTCTTCACCGTGATCGAGCCTGTGCTCGCCGGCAATGTGATCACCATCGTGAATGACGGGTCTGATGGCCTGAACGGCGGAAAAGCCGCGAGCTGGACATGGACCGCCAATCGCGACATCCCGGCCGGCACGACCGTCACCGTCGAGGGACTTGCCGCGGGAGAGGCCCCGGCCAATCAGCAGGACGTCGAGACGACCGGCAGCGTCGGCAGCTCGCCTACCTCCCTTGGCAGCTCGACGAGCCTAAGCCTGCTTGATTCGGCATCCAACGACTTCATCGCGCCGTCGATCGTCAGCATGTCATCGGCCGAGAGCGAGACCTCGTCCGCCCGGGTGGCCGCCCCTATCGACAATGGTTCCCCCGGCGGCGGAATGTCCGCCCGCAGCCTTGCGACGAGTTCGACCTCCACTGCCGCCGCGGAACAGAACGCACCGCAGGCGGCTGTCGCTCAGTTGAACGTCGACGTGCAGCCTGCACTGGCCAGCTCGCCGGCATTCGGCGAAGGTGACGACAGCCTGAGCAACACGGACGTCCTGCTCAGCGGCGTCTCGATGGGCGGCGGCAACGACAAGTTCACCAATTCCGGAACCATCATCGGCAGCGACGGCGTTGCCATCGACACCGGCGCAGGCAATGACGAGGTCACGCTTCTCGAAGGCTCGCAGCTGTATGGCGAGGTCCGTCTCGGCACGGGCGACGACAAGCTGACGGCGACTGCAGCCGAGCAGGATCTCTCGGTCGATGCCGGAGAGGGCAACGACATCGTTCTGGCGGGCGCCGGCGACGACCTCGTCCGGGGTGGCGATGGCGACGATCTGCTCGACGGCGGCGCCGGCGACGACGCTCTTCAGGGCGGCAACGGAAACGATCGCCTGATCGGCGGTCGCGGCGACGACTTCCTCTTCGGGGACGCGGGCAACGACACCCTGATCGGCGGCGCCGGCAACGACCTCCTGGATGGCGGCGACGGCATCGACACGGTCGACTACTCGGCTGAGACCGCGAGCGTCACGATCGATCTCGGCACGGGCAAGGCGACCGGCGACGGCATCGCGAAAGACCGGCTCGCCGGAATCGAGAACGTCATCGGCGGCTCAGGCGACGACGTTCTGATCGGCAATAACCTGGCCAATGTTCTGGACGGCGGCGCTGGCAACGACCGCATTGTCGCCGGAGCCGGCGACATGGCTATCGGCGGCGCGGGTGACGACAGCATCGAGATCCAGGCCGGTGCAGGGGCTGCGGCCAGCATCGATGGCGGCTCGGGCCGCGACACGGTGAAGCTGACCGGAACCGGGACCGGTTCGCTCGCTGCTCCCAGCGGGGTCGAGCGCCTCGTTGTCGAAGGCGGAAGCTGGTCGGTCGCAGGCAGCGCCGGCTATGACGAGATCGCCATACGCGACGGCGCGGCCGTGACGACCGGCGTCGTCATCGACGGCGACGACCGCATCGGTATCGATGCCGGCGGCAAGCTGACGGTTGCCAACAACGCTGTGACCTGGGCTGGCGGCGGCAATGCCGTCTTCACCAATGCCGGGCTTGTCGCGGTCGATGCAGGTGGCCGCCTCTTCCAGACAGCCGCGAATGCATCGGGTTCGCTCACATTCGACAACGCCGCTGGCGGCGTGCTGCGTGGCGCGATCAATCCGAGCCAGGCTGGCGAAGCAACTGCGTCCATCACCCTCAACAATGCCGGCCTCATCGAGGCCAACGGGCGCGTGATCGACTTCCGCAGCTTCGATAACAACGGCGCAAGCGCCACGATCAACAACCTGGCCGGCGGTGTCATCCGCCAGTACGGCACCAACACCGACGTGATCCGCCCCGGCCAGAACGGCATCGTCAACAACTGGGGCACGATCGCGGCGGAAGCCGGGGCGGTGGGCGGCGGCGACCTGATCGACTTCCAGAGCGAGACCGGCGGCAAGGTCAGCAACCATGTCGGCGGCCTGCTCGACGGCGCTCGTCATGCCGTGACCGGCGACCATGCCGTCACCGTCGTGAATAACGGCACGATGATCGGCCGCAACGGCTCAGCCGTGAACATCGACAATGACGGTTCGGAAGCCGATCGCGTCAACATCACCAACCACGGCGTCATGCAGGGCCGCTCGGCCGGGCTTGATGACAGCGACGGCGATGCCATCGATGTCGACGGCCTGCTGTTCCTCAACAATTACGGCACCGTCGAGGGCCTCGGCGCCAACGGCTATCACGATGGCGAGCCCAATGTCTCGGAAGGCATCGCCGTCGGCGGCGGCACCATCATCAACAACAGCGCCGGTAAGATCTACGGCTATGGGCGCGCCATCCAGGTCGACAATTCCAGCAACCAGAACGCCCTGGGCGCGACCCTGGTGGTCAATGACGGCTTGATCCAGGGTGACGGTCACGGGCCCGCGAATGTCGCTCCGGCAGATGCGGCCCGGTTCGACCTGCGCGGCAACGAGGCGATCAACCTCGTCGGCAACTACGCCGACGAGGTCATCAACAATAGCCGCGGCCATATCGTCGGCGGCGTCTCGATGGGCGGCGGCAACGACAAGCTGGGCAATTCCGGCCTGATCACGGCAACCGGCGGCGCGGCCGTCGATATGGGCGCCGGCGACGACCATGTGAATCTCTATGTCGGCGCCAAGGTGGTCGGCAAGATCCTGCTGGGCCAGGGCAACGACCTCGTCACCGCAACCTCCTGGGGCGATTTCGAGATCGATGGCGGCGAGGGAGACGACCAGATCTATCTCGACGCGGGCGCCGATCACGTCCTTGGTGGTGCCGGCAACGACATCATCTATACCGGCGCCGGCGACGACGTCATCGACGGTGGTGACGGGGACGATACCCTTGTTGGCGGAACCGGCAACGACACGATCAGCGGCGGCGCGGGCAAAGACATCATCGACGGTGGAGCCGGCGACGACGTGATTTTCGGCGATGCGGGAGATGACATCATCAAGGCCAGCGCCGGCCATGACATCATCGACGGCGGTGACGGCTACGATACGCTCGATGTGTCCGCTGCGACCGGCCCGCTCTTCGCGGATCTGGCCTCGGGTCGGATTTCGGGTGGCGGCCTCGGAATTGTGTCGTTCACCAGCATCGAGAACCTGCTTTTTGGTGACGGCGACAACATCGTCACCGGCGGCAACGGCGACGACAGCTTCGATGGTGGCGCAGGCAACGACACGCTCACCGGCGGCGCCGGTGACGACGCGCTCGCCGGCGGCCTGGGCGACGACATCCTCAATGGCGGCTCCAACGACGACCAACTCGACGGTGGCGCTGGCAACGACGTGCTGTCCGGCGGCTCAGGAGATGACATCCTGCGCGGCGGAGCCGGGAACGACGTGCTGAAAGCTGGCTCGGGCGACGACCGGATCGAGGGCGGCGCCGGCGACGATCTGCTGACCGGCGGCTCGGGAACCGACACGTTCCATTTCGCTGCCGGGTTCGGTCGCGACGCGATCACCGATTTCGGATCGTCCGACACCGATATCATCAGCTTCAGCGATAGCCTGTTCGCCGATTTCGGTACGATGATCGCGGCATCCGCGCAGGTCGGCGATGATGTCGTCATCACGGTCGACGCCCAGACATCGCTGACGCTTCACGAAGCGAATTTGCTCTCCCTGAGCGCCGACGATTTCCGCTTCGCCTGAGCGAAATCGTCCCTTCGCCCTGAGTGCACGAACATGAATGGGCGCGGCGGCAACAGGCCGCTGCGCCCATTGTCTATGGTGAGAATGGCACGGTTGGCGGGTGGAGCAAGGCAGGCCGGGCTCAACCTGCTGTGTCAGTTGAACATAGCGCCGACGCTTCGATACTGGTGCGGCAGTGCCGCGAAAGAAGCATTCGGGGCTCAGAGCCTGGCCGAGAATGTCGTAAGCAATTTCAATCGTTTGGCATTTCGCATCGAAAAGCGCTGTCATCCCGGGCGACCGCAGGGAGACCCGGGATCCATTCCGAGGCGCTTACCGGTCAGCGCTCCGGAATGGATCCCGGATCTCCGCTTCGCTGCGTCCGGGATGACGGCGCGTTTTTCGCTGATGTTCAAGTCCTTGAAAACTGGGATATCATTATCGGCCAGACTCTGAGGAGCCATTCCGTCAGGTATGGCGTCTCGAAGGATGTTCCAGCTGGTTCGGGAACCTCCTGAACATCCTTCGAGACGCCACTTCGCAACTCCTCAGGATGAGGGTTGCATTCTCCAACTGTCTCTCAGAACTCGATCGACGCGCCGACGATCGGGCCGTGCTGGGTGACTTTCCACTGGAAGCCGCCCTCCCTGTAGTCCTGGTGCAGGACCCGATATCCAGCGCGAATGATCGACTTGTAGCCCAGTAGTGTCGTGCGATAGCCCAGCAATGCCTGGCCGTTGAGGCTCAGCCGCGAGCCGGCGCCGAAACCGCCGACGTCGCCTTCCATGAACAGATTCCAGCGATCCGTCAGATCGAGGTGAATGCGCGCGCCGACGAACGGGTCGAGCCAGCTTTCACTGTCGGAGGCATGAAGCCCGCCGAGGCGAAGACTGCCGGTCAGCCGCGTCCAGCGGGC
This sequence comes from Allobosea lathyri, assembly GCF_900108245.1. Classification (GTDB taxonomy): domain Bacteria; phylum Pseudomonadota; class Alphaproteobacteria; order Rhizobiales; family Beijerinckiaceae; genus Allobosea; species Allobosea lathyri. The sequence goes on along the minus strand of NZ_FNUY01000008.1, from coordinate 214,977 downwards.
GCCGACCGTTGGTTCCAGCGCAAAGACGCGCGGCGCACCGAACACGGTGTTACCACCGAGTTCGGATTGATAGACGCGATAGAAGGCGCCGGCACTGACCAGATAAGACTTCATGCCGACGCCGATGTTGAACGGGCCGATCCTGGCGTCGTTGGAGACGTCGACATACTCGCCGTTGACATAGGCGCCAAAGGCCCCGCGGCTGATTTCGACATTGCCCATCACCCCGAGATCGAGATTCTCGAGGGTGTCGCGAAAGGGCACGTCGACATGCGTGCGGATGCCGAACACGGACGCATCGCCGTTCAGCGAGGCCGCCCATAGATACGGGCTGATGGTGATCGTCCAGTCGCGCTGAACGACCGGCGCCACGACCTCCGTATTGCGGGCGGGAGCCGGATCGGCTGCCTTTGCCGGAGGCGCCATCGTCAACAGCGCGGCGACGCCAACGCAAGCGGCAGTCACAAAGCTCCAGCACGGCGCGCTTGTTGTCGATGATGTCATGGTGCTGATGCCCCCCGGCACTGGCGTCGATCGGATGTCGAAGAATGTCGTGCCGTGCGGCCCGTCAGGGCTTGGCGAAGGGCAGCGCCGGAGGCGTCATCGCCGGCTTCAGCGCCGCGCTCACCATTGCCTTGGCATCGAGATCGAAACTCTTCAGGTCGATGCCGCGCAGGACGGGGTCATCATAGGTCTTGACGTAGAACACCCGGTTCACGAGGTCGGCTACCGTCGACCATTGGGTGTATTCGAGCGGCGCCTTGCCCTGCTCGCCCTCCCTGATCCAGCCCTTCGGAATGTCGAAATTGTTGACGATATGCTCTGCCAGCCGGACGCTTTCCGGGCCGCTCGGCTTCCGTTCGATGGACAGCGTATAGCCGAGCGCCCGCAGGAAGCGGGACGGCGGCGTCGGGTCGCCGGGAATGCCGAGCATCCCCGAGCCCTGCCCAAGTGGCGCGAATGACTGCTCCCCGACCCTGAGCGGTGGCGCGCTGAAGGGAGACAGCTTCACATAGTTCCGCAGATTGGTCAGATGCCAGTCGAAGGGTGGCGAGTTGGTCATCACGCCGAGCGGATTGTCGTAGATCTTGAGCACGCCATCGACCGGCTCGATCACCAGCGAGGCGCCGGTCGCGTCGTGCAAGGTGTAGTGCACGGGCGGCGCGATCTTCATCGCCTCCTGGACCACATGGATGACCGCGATATCCTTGATCGCCGCCTTGACCTCGGCGACGGTGGCGAAACTGGTCAGCGCCCAGGTCAGGACATCCCATGGCGCGAGCGACTTTGTGGGATCGGCCTTGGCGGGGTCGGCATAGCCGGCAAAATCCGGGAAATAGAGGATGCCGCCGGCGAGCCCCTTCTCATTCATGCCGTCGACCAGGGCGGAGACGCCGAGCGCGTTGAGGCCGACGGCTGCGTATTTTCCGGTCCAGTTCATCGCGGGCGTTCCGCCGGGCCCGGTCGAGCTCAGCTTGTAGTTGCGCGGAATCACTATGGCGCGCGATTCGAGCTCGAAGGCGAACTCCATGGTGCGGCCGTAGACGGCGCCATTATCGGTCGTCCGGATCAGGAAGCTCGTGCAGGCAAGCACGGATTGCGGTGTCGCAAGCATTGCCATGACCAACGAGGCGGCTGCGGCGCGCTTGACGACGCGCCATGGGGCGCTTGGAGACGATGCCGTGAATGACATTGGATATCGACCTTCCAGATTCGTGGAAACGAGGTGGGAGCCGATCACCAGCTCATGCGGAAGCCGGCGCGGCCGCTGAGTTCATGGCTGTCGGCGAACTGGGCGAGGCTCGTTTTGGCGGAGACCTCGCCATAGACCGCGTAGCGGCCGCCGGCCCAATCGTATTTGGCGCCGAGGCCGACCCCGCCCCAGAGCCGCTCCTCGGCGCTGGTGAAGCGGGCGCCCGAGACGTTCGCTGTCGTGCCATCGAGGAACTCGTAGGAGAGATTGGCGATGCCGTAGAGCGTGGCGCCAACCAGCTGGCCGTCGGCGCCGCGCCAGCTGTTGCGGTACTCGGCGCCGAGCCCGAGGCGGCCCTTCAGGCTGTCGCCGTCATCAAGCGAAACCCGGGCGCCGAAGGGATCGGTGAAGCCGGAAGAATCGACCTTCGAATAGATCAGCTGGGCCTGCGGCGTCAGCGACCAGGCACCGCCCAGCGCGATGCGCTGGCCGAGTTCCAGGCCGAAGGCATAGCCGAAGCCGCCTTTGCCATCGGCGAGCCTGCGCCCGGCGGTGGTCGAAGTGAGGTCGCTGTCGAACCAGCTGACTTGCGCCTGCGCATCGGCATAGAAGCCGCTCTGGCCGTACCAGGTCAGCGTGCCGCCGAAGCCGGTGCCGCTCGTATCGATCTTGCCGCGGCCGAAGACCGACGCGACATCGGCGGTGGCGCCGCCGTGATGGGCGGTGAGGCCGCCGATCAGCGTGCCCGCGCCATCGCCGAGCAATTGGCCCTCGACGCCCGCCTGCAGCTTCCAGCTGTCGATTTCGTAGCTGGTGCCGCTGGTCGATAGCCGCGGCGTCACGCGGCTATGCGCGCCTTCGATGCGGGCCCAAATCGCGCGGCTTTCGGGAGTGCCGGCGGCGGCTCCGCTCTCGCCTTGGACGCGATCACCGACGCGCTGGCGCAGGGTCGGCAAGCCGTTCAGGCTCTGCAGCACCTGGCCATAGGCCTCGTAGAGGGGCACGCCGGGCTGGAAAATCGGCATGGTCCGGACCGAACTGCCGACTGGCGCCGCCGCGCCGGCGGGCTGGACATAGGTCGAGCGCAAATACCAGTCGCCGTCGCCGGGCGTGCTGACGCCGTTCTGCTGCAGCGTATAGGCATAGGCGCCGGCGATCAGCGCAGGCTGGCCCTGAAAGGCATAGTCGCCATTGGCGAGACTGAAGCGGCCGTTCGAGGCGCCGCCGACATCGACGACCTTGATGCCTTCGACGGTCGGAGCGCCGTTGCCACCCTGATTGAGCACGGTGACCAGCGTCGAGCCGGCGGCGCTGCCGGTGACCACCAGCCGGTCGGACGGCGAGGCATCGCCGCCCAGCACGGTCTCTATCTCGAGCCTGCCGCCATTGCCGAGATAGTTGCCGTTGATCGTCAGCGTGCCGATCGAATTGCCCGGCGCGATGGTGCCGCCGGCTTCGTTGGTGGTCGTTCCGACCGTGCCGACACCCTGCAACCGGCCACCGAGCACGGCCATCGTGCCGCCGAGGCTGCCGTTCACCGAGAGCCTGCCGGCCTGGACCGTGGTCGCACCGGAAAAGCCGCTGCTGTTGCCGGTCAGCGTTTCGGCGCCGCTGCTCAGCGTCAACCCGCCCGTTCCCTGGAACGTGCCGTCGAAGGTGTCGGCGGCTGCGGTCAGGGTCAGGGTTTGCGCGCCGGTATCAACCACGCCTCTGCCGGAGAGCGTGCGGATCGATGCGCCGGCCGTGGTTGCGGAGATATCGAAGGTGCCGTTGTTTCGCACACCGCTGGAGGCGGCAATGCTACCCGCACCGGTGAGGGCGAGCGTTCCCGCCTGGATCGTCGTGGCGCCGGTGTAGGTATTGGTGGCCGTTAGTGTCGTCGTGCCGACACCGGTCTGCGTCACGGCGCCGGAACCCGAGATGGAGCCGGCGAAGGTCATCGCGTCCGAACGGTTGAAGGCGAGCACGCCGTTATTGATAGCGTTGCCCGTGATGCTGCCGGAGCTTCCGCCATTGCCGAGTTGCAGCGTGCCGGCGCTGATGGTCGTGCCGCCGGAATAGCTGCTGTTACCGGTCAGGATCGTGGTGCCGGGGCCGGTGTGATTGACCACGCCATCCCCGGTCATCGCCTGGTCGAACAGATAGCCGCTATCGGTGTGGTTGAAGTTGAGCGAGCCCGTGCCCCCGGCAAAGACGATGGAGGAGACGCCCAGATGCCCCGCTCCCGTTGCCGCTTCGCCGACCGCACCGCCGATATTGATCGTCCCACCCTTATTGATGGTCAGAACGCGCGAAGGCGCGACTGCGACGAAGGAGAAGGTGCCGCCCTCGGCAACGGTGATGATGCCGGTTCCGTTGGTCCCGAAGACCAGGCCGTTGACGGCATGCAGCGAGCCGGCGCCTGAGATCAGGATGTTGGAGGTCTTGCCGCCGAGATGACCGATCGACATGTTGCCGTTCTGCATCACGCCGCCATCGAGGATCCTGAGCGACACCTCCCCGAAATAACCGGCTCCGCTTTGCCAGCGTGACCCGGCGCCGGAGATCAGGATCGTCGCGCTTCCCGAGCCGGCGCCGGCAATGCTGGCTCCCATGGCGATCTGCCCCCCATGGATGATCGCGCCGCCGTCGATGATGTTGTAGGTGGCGTTGCCATGCAGCGAGCTGATGGCGGATTGGGTTCTGAACTCCGATCCCGCTCCGATGACGTTCAATGTCGCGTTTGTGCCAGCCACATTCGCGATGTTGATGTTTCCGGTGGTGTTCTGGAACGTGCCCCCCTTTTCAACCGTCATCGTGACGCCGGCCGCCGAACCAATGGCACCGAGGTTGGCTCCCGTTGTGAGCCCCGATCCTATCCCGCTGATGATCAGGCCGGCATTGGCGCCGGTCAGGGACAGCGTGCCGTTATTGGTCACCGTGCCGCCGTCGAGGATGCGCAGCACGCCTCCGGAAATTGTCGTACTCGAATAGCTGCTCGCGCCCGTTAGGCTCAGCGTGCCGTCGCCCGCCTTGTTGACAGCGCCGGGCCCGGTGATGGCGCCTGCCTGCGTTGCGCTGCCCCCCGCGTCTACGGTCAATGTCGCGGGAGCCGTGACGCCCGCGCCTCGCACCTCCCCATCTATGTAGGTGTAGCTCTGGGCCGGTGCCTGCGTCGACGCTAGGGCGGCGATCGCAAGCGACAGCGCCGAGACGCCTGTCCTTAGCGTGCGAGACCGGGGTGAAGACGGGCGTCGTGTCGAAAGGCGGGTCGAAGCGATAGGCATAGGCCACTCCAGAACCGGAGGCCTCATCCCCCGGAGCACTGCTGCGATATGAGAGGCCTTGCCATTGGGAGCGATGGGTCGTGCGCGCGACAAAGCTGCCGCGCAACACGCCCCCCAGCAGTGCCGCCGCGCTGCGAGGATCGCATGTTCGCGACAGCCTGCTTGTATCGCCACGTCTCATTTGTTCTGGCTTTTCGTCTCAACGGATGAGGCGCCGTACCGCGCTGGCGGAAGCCCGCCCCCGCGTCAGCCGCGTAGGTCTTCCCCGCAAATCACCTTAGGCCTGTTCCAGCACGTCCCGGTCCCGGCGGAGGAGAGCGAGCGATGCGGCAGGCTGAAAAGACCAGCGCACCAGTTGCGGCGGACGAGATCTTCCTGTCGACGGAGATGGTCGAACCGGGCCTGCGCAACGATCTCTGGCGCGAAGTCTCGCGGCCGTTCTTCGAGACGACGCAATATCCGGGTGACGCCGAGATGAGGCTTGAAGGCTCGATCCGCTCGAGGGCTATCGGCGCGCTGCTGATCGGCCCGACCAGCTTCAACCAGCAGCAATATAGCCGCGACCGACGCGCGATCCTGCGAGGCGGGCTGGAGCAGTACTTCATTCAGCTGTTCGTCGCCGGCAGATTGGAGGCCGACTGCGAGGGCCGAGCCATTTCGGTCGGGCCGGGCGATATCTGCGTCTTCGATTTATCCCGCACATTCAGGAGCCGCGTTCGAACCGGCTCGACTTTGTCGCTGGTCGTGCCGCGAGAGCGCGTCGACAAGGCGGCGGGCGGGCGCAACCTGCACGGCCTCGTGCTGAAGGCTGGTGCGCCGATCACCCGGATTCTGACGGATTTCGTCGTCAGCCTCTCCGACGTCTCGGCCGAGATGGACAGCGCCGACACGCTCGCCATCGAGGATGCGGCTATCGCGCTGATCGCGTCCGGTCTCGCGCGTCACGCGCCCGAGACATCCCTGCATGATCCGGCGCTGACGGGCGTCCTGCGCCGGCGCGTGCTCGAGTTCATCGAGGCCAACCTGTCGGGGCTGCAGCTCGGTCCCGATCTGCTCACACAACGGTTTCGCGTTTCACGCGCTCATCTCTACCGGATATTTGCAGCCGATGGCGGCGTCGCCACGATCATCCGCGAGAAGCGGCTCGACGCTTCGTTTCGCGAATTGGCCAGGCCCGGTGGGCCGTCACGCTCGATCACGCAGATCGCGCATGAGCAGGGCTTCTCCAGCAGCGCCCAGTTTCACCGTGCCTTCCGCGCGCGTTTTGGAATGGCTCCCGGCGAAGCCCGCGATGCAGCGGCGGCACGTCCGCTCGCAGATCAGCGCCTGGCGCATGTGCAAACGCATTTCGCCAGATACGCGCAACAGCTCGGCGCGAACCGTCATCGCGAAGTAGCGGGCTAGTTCGGGCAAGACCGACATTCTCGCCGGCGGTCATGTGGTAACGCACGAAATCCTGGAAGATCGCACCGAAGTGTTCGTGGCGTTGGCTTGCACTTGCAGGGCCGCGCCCTACCGTCCGGCCACCTTCACCCCGCAGAACGACTTTGCATTATCGGTCCACTGCCCGAAGCCTGTCGCGACCATGTTCCGGATGACCGTACAGACATAACGCTGCTGCGCCGGGTTGTTGTGCGGCCCGGCATGATAGCGCGCGACCGCCATGGTCCATGTGGCGTGGCGCGCTTTCAGCCGTTTCAGGAACTTGGCCGAATATTCGACGTTCAGCGCCGGATCGAACATCGCGTCGAGGCTTGGGAACTGGTCGCGGTGATAATGGTGGTTGATCTGCATGCAACCGATGTCGATCAGCTTTTTGCCCCGCGCGCGGGCGGCCTGGAAGGCAGCCAGGGCCTCCTCCTTCGTCGCACCGAAAAAGGCCTGACCCTGAATGTTCAATGCAAATGGCTGGAGCGAATTGCGCCGGCCGCTCTCGGTGAGCCCGACCGAATAGAGCACGCCGACGGGAATGTCGTAGGCCTTGGAAACCCGGGTCATATGCTCTTCGCAAACCGTCTGCGCGGAGGTGCCCAGCGTCTGGCGCGAGATCCTTTCGGCGTTGCGTTCCGATTTGGCGGCGGCCACTTCGGCCAGGACGGCATAGGGATCCTCGAAGCCGGGCGCGCCCTGCGAGGGATCCCTGGCCGGATGGCTCGGCCGCCACTCGGAGCCCGTGCTTTTCGCGCCCTTCTCGTCGCCGGGCAGCAGTTCTGCGCGCTCCGATTCACCGGGCTCTGCGTCCTGCGGACTACGCACGCCCTTGCGGTCGGAGGTTGTATCCGTAAGTTTGATCGGGTTGAAATATTGCGCAACGGTCGTGCGGGTTTCGCGATTGGTCGCGTTGACCAGCCAGAGCACGAGGAACAGCGCCATCATCGCCGTCATGAAATCGGCATGGGCGATCTTCCAGACCCCGGTCTTGGGCTGGTCGGCCACCTTGACCGCATAGCGACGGATGATGATGAGATCGGGCGGGCCCTTGTCCATGATCTGTTATTCCGGTTCCGTGCAAGGCGAAATGATCTGGCGAAGCGAGAAGATCTGGCAAGGCAAGACGATCTGGCGAGCGAAAAGGTCTGGCGAGGCGAACGGTTTCAGATCGGGGTCGGAGCGTGGCGCCGACGATCCGGCCCCTGGCCTTCCAGCCTGCCGACCCATTCGGCGATGCGGGTCTCGATGACGGTGTCGCGGGTCACGATGGTGACGTCGACGGCATCCGTTTCGACGAATTCGACCGCCTGCCCGGCCGGAAAGACGAGGCGCAGCGTCTCCAGTAGCGCAGGCGAACCGGATACGCGGATCAGCGCACCGTCGGCGCCTGCAAGCAGCGGCGCGATCTGCTGGATCAGCGCGCGGCAGGCTGCGTCGCGCATTTCGGTCGCCAGGAAGGGGCGCAGCAGACGCCCAACGGTGTCGGAGAGGTTCTCAGCCAAGGCTTGAAGCGCGTCGGCGAGTTGCGAGGCAAAGGGCGCAGCGACGTCCTCGGCCCAGCGCAGGCGCTCGGCGGCCAGTGTGGCTTCGGCCTCATTGCGCTGCTTCGCGAGATCCCGCTGAGCCTCGGCACGTGCCTCCGCCAGACCCGCCTGTCGCCCGCTCTCGAAGATCCCGTCGAGATCTGGCGGCGGTTGGCGCGGGGTCTTGAGCGGGAAGGCCGGCAGATCGACCGGGACGTCGTCACCGACCTCCTGCACAAGCCAGGCGTCGCCGATGGAGGGCTTCGCTTCATCGAAGCTCGGGATGAAGGCCGCGATGGGAAGATGCCTCATGCTCGCGCCTCCTCTACCCGTGTCTCCTCCTGGAGCCACTGCCTGAGGATCGCGGCGGCCTGCACCTCATTGAGTTCGATGAGCTGCTCGATCTTCTTCTGCGGCAGGCGGCCCTGGGATTGGGAGAGGTCGGCGAGCAGGTTCAGCCCAGCCTCAGTGCCGGCGAGTTGGGCCGGCATGGCCGTCATCTCCCCGGTCACCGCGACGATAGCGGCAGGCTCCGCCGGCCAGAACACGCCGATCATCATGCTGACCACCGAGAACGGCGCCGACATCAAGGCGGAAGGGCGTCGCGCCGGCGCCAGCGCCTGGATGGTCAAGCCTTTCGAGCCCAATACGCTGCTCGGCCTCGTCGCCCGCTATCAGAGCTGAAGCAGCGTTGCGCAGATGCGGCCCGGACGACCAGTGCCTGCCACCGATGACTGCAGCGCTCTCCCTCAGGAGCTTGCGCTCAGAATTGCACGGCAAGCCGCGCGTCGAATGAATGGTCATTCGTGCGCCGGGCGAGTTGGCCGCTATAGAACAGGCCGAGGATCGCGCCATTGCCGATGTTCACATCGAGGCCGGCACCAGATGGCCGCCGGGGGAGCCGCCATCGGCATCATCCATATCTAAAATCAACCCACGAGCGCAGGCACTTATAAGCGAAATGCCAGGCCGTCGCATCGCGTCCGACGCGCTCCGCAGGCGGGTGTGGCGTAGCGTCACAATACAGTTTAAATTGTCTTAAGCTGCCTCGGGGAGGATGGGTCGGCATTCAGGCGAGGTGGAGAAGAAGAGGTCCGATAACGCCGTTTGAGCAGGCATGTTTAACATGCGTCACACGATCGAGACCGCACCGAAAGATGGGAAATTCGTCATCCTCGAGGATGACGCGACGGGCATCTATGACGTCGCTCAGTGGTCGCCGGAGGCGGCGAAGTGGATCGGAAAAAACAGTGAGCCAACCAAGCTTACGCCGACGCATTGGCACCCGTTGGTGCGCGACGAGTATTTTCTGGGAGAGGATGAAATATCGAGCAACCGCTCTGCGGTTTGGGCGTCGGTACGGCGACACCGCAAGGGGCTATATACCGGCGCTGCTGTAGCGGCTGGATTCCTGGTCTTCTATGCCATCCGAGACGCTGCTCAGTATGATAGCGTCAAGATCATAGGACGGCAGGTCGTCGCGCAAGCCACCCAGCTTTTGAGCCAAGTCTCGAAGACCTCCCTCCCGGCGTCCCGACAGAGCGATGCCAATCAAACCAGTCCACCAAGTGCGCAGCAGGTTCAGGTGACGTCCGTACCGCACCCGCCGCAATCCCAGAACGGCGAGCGCGCCGAAGCCGTGGCGCAGGAGCTTACCGAGGCCCGGCTTACCGAGGCTCGGCGAACCATCGAACGGTTGGATTTTCAGCTGCGAGCGGAAACCGCGAAGGGCATTCGATCACTCGAACAGGAGCGCAAGCAATCCATTGCCCTTGCGCTGGAGACCGCAGCTGCACGCAATGAGCTTGCCGCCAGCGCGGCGCGATATCGCCAAGCGCTCGACGAGGAGCGGGCTCGCAGCACCGCGCTGGAGAACGAACTGGCGACGGCGAAGAGCGAGATTGAGACGCAGGCGGCCCGGCTGCGGACGGCGAACGACGAAGCAGCACAGCTCGCGCGCGCGGAAGCCGCAAAAAGCCTGCAGTCGCTCGAACAGGAGCGCAAGCAATCCGCTGCCCACGCGCTGGAGGCCGCTACCGCACGAAATGAGCTCGCCGCAAGTTCGGCAGATTACCGGCAAGCGCTTGAGGAGGAAAGCGCCCGTAGTGCCGCGCTCGAGAGCCAACTGGCGACGGCGCAGCGCGAAATCGAAACGCAGGCAGCGCGACTACGGACGGTGAGTGACGAAACGGGACGCCTCGCGCATGCGGAAGCCGCAAAAAACGTGCAGACACTCGAACAGGAGCGCAAGCAATCCGCCGTGCTGGCGCTAGACGCCGCTGCTGCACGAAGTGAACTTGCCGCGAGTTCGACGCGACATCGGCAAGCGCTCGACGAGGAGCGCGCTCGCAGCGCTGCACTGGCGCAGGAACTGGCGACGGCGAGGCTCGAAATCGAGACGCAGATGGCGCGTTTGCAAGCGGCGAGCAACGAAACAGGGCAGCTCAGACAGGCGACGACGAGCGCGATGGCGGAGTTGGAACAATCTCGGCAGCAAGAGCGGGACAGGATTGCGGCAATGGCCCGGGATGTCGCGCCGGGCAATGCGGTCCTTGCACACGCCATGCCTGAGCCTGTGAAGAGCGGCGATGGACCTGATACAGCGCAAGTGTCTGAGGTGGCTGCCCTGCCGCAGACGACGATCGCCGAAGCCCAAAGCAATACGGAGGCGACGAGATTGATCGCGCGCGCCAGCGCGCTGCTCATTCAGGGAGATATCGGTGCTGCCCGGATAGTGCTCGAAAGTGCTGCCGAAACGGGCAGCGCTCGGGCGAGCTTCATGCTCGCGGAGACATATGATCCCGCCATTCTGACCGCGTGGGGGACCTTTGGAACGCGTGGCGAGGTCATGAAGGCGCGTGAGCTTTATGCGAAAGCCCATGCCGGCGGCATTCAAGAGGCGAAGGACAGATTCAATGCGCTGCGGCAGTAAGGCGCGCGACATGCGGCGATAGTGCCGGGGACGTGTTGATTCCGGCGTCAAAAAGGGAGTTCAGGAATGAACCGGTTTCTAACACGACCCTTGCTCTTGCTGGCCGCCTGGATTGCGGTTGTTTCCTCGTTCCAGCCAGCCGATCTGTCTGCGCAAACAGCTGGGGTGGAGGCCCAGAGCGCTCCATCGGCAAGGCGTGCGCGCGCTGCCGAGACGGAAAAGGAGAAGATGAACGCCTGGACCGTCGGCCTTGCCGCGGGCTTGCTTGAGGGCGCGCCCCTTCGTCTGGCGGCGGAGATGGCCCGCGTGGCCGATGACGGGGCGAATTTGCATATCCTGCCGATCGTCACCAGGGGCGCCACCGATAATCTGAACTCGCTGCTCTATCTGCGTGGCATCGACACGGCGATCATCAATTCCGACGCGCTGGAAGAGTACCAGATCCAGGTGCCGCAGATCCGACGCCGGATCACTTACCTGCTCAATCTGTTCCCGTCAGAACTGCATATTTTTGTTCGGCCTGAGATCAAAAGTCTGCAGGATCTCACCGGCAAGAAGGTGAATTTCAATACCCAGGGCACAGCCGCCGCCTATTCGGGACCGCTGATCTTCAGCCGTCTCGGCATCGATGCAGAAAAGACTTTCATTCCCCACCAGGTTGCGCTGGAGCGGATGCGCAAAGGCGAGATGGCGGCGGTCGTTTTCATCACGTCGAAGCCGGTAGACGCATTCGTACGCGGGCGCTGGGAGCCCGGATTCAAGTTCCTTCCGGTAAAATATGAAAGCAAATTCGAGGATTACTATCTTCCCGCCGTGCTGGCGGCCGAAGAATACCCCGGCCTGATCGAGCCGAACGAGCGCATATCGACGATTGCGGTGCCGACGGCTCTGGTCGCGTTCAACTGGCCGGCACAAACCAACCGCCATCAGCGCGTCGCCCGCTTTGTCGATATCCTGTTTACCCGCATCGACCAGTTGCAGGCGCCGGGCTTCGACCAGAAATGGAAATCGATCAATCTCGCTGCGACGGTCCCCGGCCTGGATCGCTTTCCGGCAGCGCAGGAATGGCTGGATCGTAAAGCGCGCGCACCGCGGGCGTTGCGATGAGAGCGATCCCCCTTTCCGTCGCGTTCGATGTCGTAAGCCGGATCGCGCTCGCGCAGGGCGCGGCCGATCCGATGACGCATCTTCGTGCCTGCTCCCTGATGGAGCCTGCAGAGCGACTGGAATGTCTGGACAAGCTGTCGCGTAGCATGAAGCTGCCGGATCGCTCGACGCCGGGGGCCGCCAACTGGATCATCAGCGAGACGACCTCGCCTGTAAACTACGCGCCGATCATCAGCGCCACCGCCTTTTCTCGCGGCGGATCCGGATTCCCGCTGCAGCTCTCCATACACTGCCGCAACGGCCGCACGGAGCTGGTGGTCACAGGAACGGCCGTCTCCAGCGTCGCTGCCTACACCATCACCTACCGCATCAATGACGGTCAGCCGGTGCAACTTCAGGCCGGAGCCCCATCGTTTGGAACAGGTGCTGCGTTCAAGGGCGATGTTGTGCAGCTGTTACTGTCGCTACCCGATGAGGGCGGCATCACAGTCCGCCTCTCCACGCCGGGCGGCGCCTCCCATGAAGGATATTTTCCACTTGGCGGACTGAAGGCAGTCCGAGACAAGGTAGCCACCGTGTGCAAATGGCCGCGTGCGACTGCCACGCCACGTAACGATTAGTTATCGCACCAAAACGGGAGTTTAAATTATGATTAGATTTAATCCAGTTTTTAGAACTGTACTGCCTTGCATCGTAGGACTACTCATTGTCGCGCAGCCCGTTGCGGCGGAAGAAAAAAAGCAAACTGCGGTTCAGGTTTCAAAGCGGCCTGTCGCCGAATCGAAGCTGCATCGCCTTATCTTACAGGTGAACACAAACGATCCTGCGACGATGAATCTTGCGCTTAACAATGCGGCCAACGTTGCGCAGTACTACAAGGACTTGGGAGAGAAAGTGGAAATCGAAGTCGTCACTTTCGGCCCTGGTCTGCATATGTTGCGCGACGACACGTCTCCGGTGAAAGCGCGGATCAAAGCGATGACCGCGAGCACTCCGGCAATTTCGTTCAAAGCATGCGGCAATACCCAGGAAAATATGAGCAAGACCGAAAACCGGGATATCACGCTAATTCCAGAAGCAGCTGTGGTTAAATCTGGCGTAGTTCGTGTCATAGAACGACAGGAACAGGGTTGGATCTATGTGAGGCCGTAAATGGCAGCGACCTGACTGCGCTATTCACAGTCACTTCGGCCTCGTAGAGCCGCATTCTTTATCCAGGCGCCCATCCGGCGGCTGACGCAGCGCGCGTCAGCTCATCATGGTTCTTGTCGCCATTTTGTCGAACGCGTTCGACGGCTGAAGATTGAGGTGTGACCGGTAGCCGTTCGATGATGTGCGGACGGCCGCCTGCGCGTCCCTGCGAGAGCGGCCCCGGTGACGGCGCTCGGATTCCGAGCAAGTTCTCGCCAATGGCGCAGGCGTTGCAAACCGATGTGGTCGAAAGCCTTAAGCTGTGTCGATCACAGAAGAAGTCTGCGCGGCTTAAGGGGCCGTCGCGGTATTCCGATTTGTTGAAGACCGGAATACATGCTTCCGCGATCATGCGCTGGCCAGGCGAAACTCTCGCCCGAAAAATAGATGTTGCCGGCTGCGGACCCAGGGCGACAATGTCCGAAATAGCCCGGCGCTCTCGCAAACATCATCTGGATTGATCTGCCATCCCTCCGCCGGATAGCACGGGGTGCCTCGACGGCACCGATGACAGCATGGTCGAGATCGATCAGGCAGTTGGCGCTGAAGGTGAAGAAGATGTCGCCCTTCAAAGAGATGGTCGATTGCGCCGCAGGATTGGAACCGGAAACGAATGTCGGCTTTCCCTCGCTGGCCGAGCGCCATGCGACTTCGTCTGGCGCATGAAGAAACACGCGCACAGGTCGGCGGGGTCGAGCGCGATCGCCGGAGTCGCCAGCCTCTGAGCCTGCGGCGGAACGATGCTCGTTGGCAGCGGTGTTTTTCAGGCTGACGAGGAGACCTTCCGTGAGGCGGCGTAGCACGGTTGTTTCAAGCAATGCCCGGAAGCCAGCGCTCTCGCGGAAGCGGGCGCAGCGGATCTTCGAGAACGTGGAATGGTCGGGCACATTACCCTCCAGCTCAGGCCGGCAAAACCAGCGATAAGGGATGTTCAGATCGACTTTCTCTCACAGACGACACTCGAGCCCGGGAGTGGTAGCCGAGCGTCGATGGAAGGCTGCCGCGTCGTGATCGCCGGCAGGTGTCGCGCCAGACTGCTCATAGAACGGGGGCTCCCAGATCAATCTCCGCTTGCCCATGCTCGCAGCCTCCTGTCCCGCTTCCGATAGAGTCAGGACTTCAGCGAAACAGCGACGCTGTCTCCGTCAAAACCCCCAATATGGAAATTCAGCGCCTACCCGACGGCAAACGCTTGCCGACCGACAGGCAACTGCATCACTGCCTATCTGGACCGGCATCTCGATCAGCGATGTCCGTCGCCGTCGGAGCTTTTCGGGTACCGTAACGGCCGGCGGCCGTTCGGTGTGGAATGCACCGCTTGCCGCCGGGCCCCTCGTGTGAACTGGCGGCGAGGAGCGCCGCCAGCTTTGTGCAGAGCAACATCAAACGAGCGTGATTGCGTCGTATCCCAGCGCATCGTTGATATCGGCGATCGAGGCGAATGTGCCGCCGCCGGAAACGCCATCGATCTGGATCGTGCCGAAGCCGAAATCCAGAACGACGCTGGCGCCCGTATCGTCCACGGTCACGACGACCGTCGTCGGATCGAAGACGTCCACTTCGATAACGTCTTCGTCCGCAACGTCGAGATCGGTGACTTCGTCATCACCGAACGGATTATCGGCTCCGTCACCAAAATGGAACGTGTCGGTGCCTGCTCCGCCGGTCAGTAGATCGTCGCCGGCCTCGCCATACAGGTTATCGGCGCCGTTGCCACCGTCGAGATCGTCGGCGCCCTCTCCGCCGTAGAGCGCGTCGCTGCCGGCATTACCGTCAATCTCGTCGTCGCCAGCGTCGCCAAACGCAACATCCGCGCCACCGCCGCCGCTCATGGTGTCGTTGCCGTCCCCGCCGAAGAGAACGTCACTGCCGGCGTCACCGCTCATGGTGTCGTCGCCGGCGTCGCCGCTCAGCAAATCCGCTCCCGAACCGCCATTGAGCGTATCGGCGCCATCACCGCCACTGACCGTATCGTCGCCCGCGCCACCATCCAGGGTGTCGTCGCCGGCGTCTCCGGAGAGCACATCGGCGTCGTCGCCGCCGTTGAGAGTATCGGCACCGTCGCCGCCACTCAGCGTGTCGATGCCCGCACCGCCATCCAGGGTGTCATCACCGGCGCTGCCGCTGAGAGTGTCGTCGCCGTCGCCGCCGCTCATCTCATCATTACCGGCACCGCCCTCCAGGCTATCGTTGCCGGCATCGCCGTTCATCGTGTCGTCGCCGCCGCCACCACTCAGGGCATCATCGCCATCGCCGCCATTCAGCCCGTCATTTCCTGCGCCGCCATTCAGCACGTCGTCGCCGGCACCACCGTCGAGCGTGTCGTCGCCAGTGCCGCCGTTCAGGGTGTCGATCCCGTCTCCGCCGCTCAGGCTGTCGATGCCTGCACCGCCGGTCAGAACGTCGTCGCCTACGCCGCCATCGAGAGTGTCGTCGCCCGCGCCGCCATCGAGGGTGTCGTCGCCTGCATCACCCGACAGGTTGTCGTTGCCGGCATTGCCGTTGAGGACGTCGTTATCGTCGCCACCGTTGATGGTGTCGTCCCCGGCATTGCCGTTCAACGTGTCAATGCCGGCGGCGCCCAGAATGATGTCGTTGCCAGCCCCGCCATTGACGGTATCAGTGCCGGCGCCTGCGTCTATCGTATCATCGCCCGCCAGACCGTTGATGGTGTCGTCGCCACTGGTATCGGGAGGAGGAATAATGTCGTTTCCGGCTGTACCATTGATGATAGCCATAGCGGTTGCTCCCTAATTGGACGTGAGCCCTCGCACATGCACATTCCTGCGATTACGCGCAGTAGTGCGCATCGGGGTCGATCGTCACGGATCGAACAGTCTGCGAAGGTAGCGGACGCTAAGGAGATGCAGCAGGGGGACGCAATCCCCAATTGGATACAAAAGGTCAAGGGGTCAGGAGATAGTCTGGCGTCATTCCGCGAAAACGCTGGATTTACCTTTGAAAACGACGCGCAATACAGTTGGAGAGTTCCCCCGGGGCGCAGGCAGGAAAATCGGATTCCAGAACGCGGCGCGACGGAAGCGCGTATCCGAGCCAGAATTCCAATGGCGCCACGACGGACAACCTCGACAAAATCGCCTCCCGGGCGCGCCCAGCCATTTCTGTCACCAAATGGGGATTATGAAGAAAGATAACCTTCCCTAGCTTCGCGCGGCTGCATCCAGGTCTTCCCGGGCAGGTCTTCCCGGGCCGGCGGTACGCAGCACTCGGCGCGTTCGGTGTCTGCGGCAATCAATAACGGGGCGAGCTGGCGAAAAGGGGCAAGCTGAAAGTCCGAGGAGGCGAAGTCATGGATACATTCCAAGGCATGAATACTGCTGGCCTGATCAAGTTGTCTGATATTGTCGGCGATTCCGCCAATACGAATACCGATGGCGGAAACGACACGCCGCGACCTTCCCCAGATGTTCCTTTCCGGCCTCGCCGATATCCATATCTTCGCAGGCTGTAAGCCGCTCAACCGGCCTGGATCAACGCGCTGATTAGCGGCCGAAAGCCCGCTGCCCAGCACTGTCGATGTCGAAACCACGCTCTTTCCATCCCAGAGGACACATGTCCTACGCGTCTGCGAGCCGTGCGACTTCAGAGTTCCGCCCCAAGACAGCTGCCGAGACCGGCAGATTGAGCGGCCGCACTCTTTTCCTGGCCATCCCGGGGCGCCGCGCCTTCCTGTGGGTGGTTGTCTTCAGCATCGTGATCAACTTGCTCCTGCTGATCCTGCCTTTCTACTCGATCCAGGTGTTCGACCGGGTGATCACCAGCGGCAGTGTCGAGACGCTCATCGCATTGACGATCCTGACCGTCGTGGCGCTCGGGTTCAGCACATGCTTCGAAGTGCTGCGCAATCGTCTGCTCGGCTGTTTTGCAGTCGGCTTCGAACAATTCCTCGCTCCACTCGTGCTCAAGGCTTCGATCACCGATCCAGCAAGGCGGGGCGAGGCCGGCACGCATGACATGGTTCGCGTGCGCGAACTCAGGAATACCTTGGCGAGCGCAACCGTCTGCACCCTGATCGACGCGCCATTCCTGCCAGTCTTCATCGCCGTATTATATCTCATTCATCCCTGGTACGGGACGATTGCGCTCGTGGGCGCCCTGCTCCTGCTATTGCTGGCCATCGCGAGCGGGCGCGTTGCGCGGTCCGAAGCGGCGCAGGCAACGGGCGCCGCCATCCGCGCGCAGCGCACTCTCGACGGCATTGTCCGGCACGCCAATCTCGTCCGGGCGATGGGATGGACGCATGGGGCGATACGCGAATTCGTGCAGCTCAACGACCATGCCCTGGCGCCTGTGGTCAAAGCAAACGGACGCGTAGCCTTGATCGCGTCAGTGGCGCGCATGATCAGGATCGGACTTCAGGTCGCAGCCGTCGGGGCCGGAGCCTGGCTCGTCCTGCAGAACGAGGTTCTGGTCGGCAGCATGATGGCGAGTTCCATCATCATCAGTCGAACGCTGGCCCCGATGGAACATCTGGTCGCGAGTTTGCGTATGCTGAACTCGGCGCGTGACGCGTGGGACCACATTCGGGGCGCGACCGCTGCGGCCCTTATGGATCAGCGCCGAACGCTCTTGCCAACCCCATTGGGCGCGCTTGATGTCAGCTCCGTCACCTTTCGCAACCAGAATGCGAAACGACCAGCTCTGACCGGGGTCTCTTTCCGCTGCCCGGCGGCCAGCGTCGTTGTCATCATAGGACCTACCGGGGCTGGCAAGTCCACGCTGCTGCGGCTGATCGCGGCGCTCGACAAGCCGTCGATGGGCACGATCCGCCTCGATGGCGCCTCGCTCGACAACTGGGATCCGGACCAGCTCGGGCGCTTTGTCGGCTATCTGCCTCAGGATGTCGAGCTGCTGGGCGGCACGGTCGCCGAAGCGATTGCGGGGTTCGACGAGCGCGCGACGGATGAGGATGTGGTCGCCGCCGCCAGTCAGGCGAATGCGCATGACATGATCCTCGCCCTGCCAAGCGGTTACGAGACCGAGATCGGCCGGGATGGCAGCAAGCTTTCGGGCGGACAGCGGCAGCGCATCGGTCTGGCGCGCGCGCTCTTCGGCAAGCGCAAGCTGATCCTGCTCGACGAACCCAATTCCAATCTGGACCCCGACGGGGAAGAGGCCCTGTGCACGGCGATCCGACAGGCCAAGGCGCGCGGCACGACCCTGGTCATCGTCACGCACCGTCCGCGTCTTTTCACCGTCGCAGATTTTATCCTGTTCTTGCGCGACGGGGTCGCAGTCGCCTTTGGCTCCCCAGCCGAGGTGCTGCCGCAAACCATGGCGGGCGCCACACCGATGCGCAGTCCGCGTCCTCCTGCGAATGACAAAGCCAGGCCCGCCACCATCGAGGGGCGGCTCTGATGGCTGACATTCGCCTCGAGCCTCGGTCGCAATGGCAGCCGGATGTCGCCGCTGGCGTGCCAGCGCAGCCATTTCGCACGGCGATAGCCCGTTGGGACGCGGTATCCGAGCAGCCTCGGACGGATACGAGGTGGATCGTCATTTGGGGATGCGTATTCACGATCCTCCTGTTCGGCGTCTTCGGCGTCTGGGCCGGAACTGTGCCGCTTGCCAGCGCTGTGATCGCGCCTGGGGTCGTAAAGGTCATGTCCCAACGCCGCGCCGTGCAGCATCTCGAAGGGGGGATCGTGAGGGCGATATTCGTCCGTGAGGGCGAGCAGGTCGAACGTGGGCAGCTCATCGCCCGGCTCGACACGACGCAGCTCGAAGCCAGTCTCGGTGTCCTCGAAACCAAGCTATTCGCGGGGCTCGCAATCGAGGCTCGCCTGGAGGCGGAACAGGTGGGGGCGGCGGAGGTTTCGTTCCCCGACGAACTGCTCTTGAACAAGGCTCGCCGGGAGGCGCAGGCGTCGATGGTGAACCAACTGTCGGAATTCGCTGCCCGGGCGGCTTCGCTCCAGGGACAACGGCATCTCATCGATCACCAGATGCTGCAGCTCGACGATTCGATCCGCGGGCTCGAGAGCAGCGTCGACGGCCTGACACGGCAGCTCGTTTTTCTCCGGGAGGAAATCAAGGATTCTGATTTTCTCCTGGCAAAGGGCCTCGCTCGCAAACCGAAGGTCCTTGCTCTCAAGCGGGCCGAAGCCGATGCCGAAGCGCAGCTCGCAACGAATACCTCATCCATCGCACAGACGAGGGGCAAGCTTGCCGAACTAAGGGAGCAGCGCCTGCAGCTCGTCTACAACCGGCTGGAGGAGATCGCCAAGCAGCGCCACAGCAACCGCGAACAGATCACCGATGTAAGGCACCGCATTGCCGCAGCGCGAGACACGCTCCTTCGTACCGAGGTGAGAGCACCGGAAGGCGGTATGGTCGTCGGCCTCAACACGCGCAACCAGAACGCCGTACTCGGGCCTCGCGAGACACTTCTCGATATCGTTCCGACGCAGGATCGCTTAATCGTAGAAGGAGAGGTCAAGCCTACTGACCGGAATGAATTACGGGTCGGGCAGCCGGCGCGCGTGCGTATTCTTGCGTTCAATTCCAGGCGCTCGCCCATGCTCGCCGGCTCGGTCACCATGGTTACAGCTGACGCGCTCATAGAACCAAGATCGGGCAAGTCGTTCTACAAAGCGGAGGTCGATCTCCAGAATACGCCGGAACTTACCTACTATCTCGCCTCGCTTCAGCCGGGCATGCCGGTCGAGATCTTCATCGAAACCGGTCAGCGGACATTTGCGGAGTATCTGCTCCAGCCGCTGTCGGTGCGCATGCATCGCGCTTTTAGGGAGAATTGAACAAGTCTGCTGGTGATCAATGCCAGATGGGGAGGGACCAATGGTGCGGAACGATTCCTTGATGCAGGCGCGGTCGAACGCGCCAGCAGCCGCCACGTTGCTCGGACTCGAATCGTTCGGAAGGGCGATCCTTGGATTGCTCGAATGCAAGCGATGCTTCGTTTTCACGCTCTCGCCAGCGACCGGATTTGCCGTGCAGGCCGTTCGGGTCGGCTTCGACAGCAGCGTGCAACCCTCGGCCGATGTGATCACACGCCTGGCGCAGAGACAGGAATGGCAAGCCGCCAGGCTTTTTGCCATCGATCCCGCGGATATGCTCGCGACCGAACTGCTCGGCCGCGAGCACGACGAGCCCGTGCATGCGCTGGCCGGGCGCCTGCCTGCCGGCGATGTAGGCGATCTCATCTTTCTGGCAGGCTGGCGATCGGTCCCGTTCTCTGCCGCGGAGATCGCATGCGTTTCGCGGGCGGCGAGCATCATCTGGGCGACGATGCAGAGCTTCAACCAACGTCGCCCCGATGAGTTGAGTTTGGACAAACTCCTGGAGGAGCTAGCCTTCCCGGTCTTCACGGTCGACCATAAATGGCGGGTCCTCGAAACGAACGACGCCGGCCGGCAACTGCTCCTGGCGAAGAACCCGGTTCACCTTGATCACGGCGCGCTTGCGGGTTCGAACTCCCTCGTCAACAGCCTGATGCAGCAGGCGCTGCGCGATACGATTGCATCCCGGTCAGAGCGGTCCTGGGCGAACACGATCATTCCACTGTCGACCGACCATCGCGCCTTCGCGTTCGCCTGGATAGGCGCGGCTCCGGCCGAGCGACATATGGACCGGCTGCTCGTCATCATCCCCCAGATCGACCCGGCGGCGGGGGCCAAGCGGATCGCGATGGCTTTCGGCCTGCCTTGGGCCGAAGAGAGGATTGTGCTGCTCTTGCTTCGCGGCGAGCCGCCGGCTCGAATAGGGCGGCACCTGGATCTCACCGAAGCGACGGTGCGAACCTATATCAAGCGCATCATGCTCAAGCTCGGCATCAACCGCCAGATCGAGTTCTTTCTTCTTTATATTCTGACGCTGTCGCCCTTCGTTGACGGATGCCGCGACCAGGTCTTTTCGGACGATCTGGATGGCCGCAGTTCATTTGCCCGGGTGGATCGACTGCGACAGGAGAGAGCCTGATCGTGGATAGGGTTGGGATCTGTCGCGCTGCGGCGCTTGCCTTCTGTCTGGCATGGGCGACAGGCGCGGTCGCCGAAGGGCCGCCGCTTCTCGAATTGCCGGTCGCCTGCGATATCGGGCGTAGCTGCTTCATTCAATACTACGTCGATTCTGATCCGGAACCGTCGGCCAAGGACCATACATGCGGCAGCTTGTCCTATGATGGCCATAACGGGACGGATTTCCGCCTGCCGACGATGGCGGCGCAGCAGGCAGGCGTCGATGTGCTGGCCGCTGCCAGCGGCAGGGTTCTCCGGCGCCGTGACGGCATGGCGGACACATCCGTCCGCGAAGCCGGCCGAGCCTCGGTGAAGGATTCCGAATGCGGCAATGCCGTGGTGATCGAGCACGCCGCTGGTTGGGAAACGCAGTACTGCCACATGGCCAAAGGCAGCCTGCGTGTAGAGGTTGGTGACCGTGTCGAGGCGCGGCAGGCGATCGGGCGGATCGGCCTATCCGGCTTGACCGAATATCCGCATCTTCATTTCATCGTCCGTCATGGCGGAAAGATTGCCGACCCCTTCGCTTATGGGGCACCGCCAAACTCATGCGGAGCCGGCCGCTCGCTCTGGCAGCCCTCGCTACAGCCCCTGCTCGCCTACAGGCAGCGAGGGATCTTGAATGCAGGCTTCGCTGCCGCCCCCGTGACAATGGCGACGGTTGAATCGGGGGATCTCGATCGGAAGCGGCCCAACATCGATGCTACCGCGCTCGTGGCCTATGTCCGTGGGATCGGTCTCAAGGCGGGCGACGTCCAATCGCTGGTGGTGGAAGGCCCCTCGGGTCAGACCATCGCCGAGAATCGAGCCCAACCACTTCAGCGAGACCAGGCGCAAACCCTAATCTTTGCGGGACTTAAGCGGCCTGCGGGTGGTTGGGATCGACGCTTCTTTCAGGCCAGGTATGTAGTGTTGCACGAAGGCAAATTGGTTCTGGAGCGAATTTTCGATATCGACCTACAGTAATGACGATTGCAACTCGTATCAGTAATACTCGCAACCAAAATCCGCTCATTCCCCGGTCTCTAGCGCCCTCACCTCTTCCTTCGGAATCGGGCGCCCATCAACGACGATCCAATCAAACCGGCCATCGAACAATCCGATCCATGGGCCGCCTTGAGCGCCCCGTCGGCCTTCGCCCGTCCCCGGGACACAGGGTTTCAGCCCGGCGCGAAGAAGTGCACCTGAGTTCGCTTGGAAACACGCCGTCCTCCCGGGCTTGACCCGCGATTCATGCCGGAGCGCTTGCGATCAACGTCCAGGCATGAATCCCGGCTCTCCGCTTCGCCCCGGCAGGGATGACCCGCGTTTCCGGGAAATCGCAGTATGATCTGCAATATCCACAAATAATAAACCGAACTCTAATAGAATTACTCTTTTGGATGGCAATTCTCAAACTATAATAATTACAAACTATAAGCATTGACTTAATCACGCCGGCATTGCTAGGAGCCGACAACTCTATTAGTCGAAAGTTTACCAACGTGAATTTCCGTTGCGCCCTCATAGCGTCGCCCGCCCTCGTTCTTGTTCCGGCGCTAGCTTTGGCGCAGGCGAATGAAACGCGGCCGATTCAGCTCGATCCGGTCATTGTCGAGGGGCAAGGCGGCGAACTCAGCGGCATTATCAACACGAACGGCTATGTCGCGACTTCGGGCCGGAGCGCCACCAAGACGGATACGCCGCTCCTTGAAACGCCGCAGTCGATCTCGACGGTCACGCAGACGCAGCTCGAGCAGCGCAAGCCGCAATCACTGCTCGAAGCCCTGTCGTATACGCCCGGCGCGCGCGTCGGGACCTATGGCTTCGATCCGCGCTACGACGCCTTCACAATCCGCGGCATCGACGTGACGCACAACGCCGTCTTCCGCGATGGGTTGCGCCAGATCGGCAGCCCCAATGGCCTGTTCCGGCTAGAGCCCTACGGCGTCGAGGCCATCACCGTGCTGCGCGGGCCGGCCTCCTCGATCTACGGCGCCAGCACCAGCGCCGGCATCATCGACATCATCTCGAAGCGGCCAACCGAGGTGCCCTTCCGCGAGGTCGAAGTCCAAACCGGATCGTTCGGCCGCAAGCAGATGAATTTCGATCTGTCCGGCCCGATCAATCCGGAGAAGACGCTATTCTACCGGCTGACCGGCCTGGTACGGGACGCCAGGACCGAAATCAGCGCCATCAAGGATGATCGCGTCTTCATCGCGCCGGCCCTGACCTGGAAGCCGGACGACGCGACCAAGCTGACCATCCTCGGCGAATATATGGATTCGACCACGGGCGGCACGGCCGCCTATGTCAATGAATACGGCCCCTATATGGACAGCCATGGCAATATCCTCTCCAAGGTCACCCGCGCGACCAAGGTCTTTGGCGGCGACAGGCGCTATAACGACTTCCGCCAGCAGCAGGCGCGCATCGGCTATGAATTCGAGCACAAATTCAACGACGTGTTCACGCTACGCCAGCGCGCCCGTTTCTCGCAGCTCGGCAACAACCAGCAATATGTCTACGTCGGAACGCCCGGCCTGACGCGCGAGAACACTGAAGGCTTTTCGGTCGACACCGCCCTGGAAAGCCGGTTCAGGACCGGCCCGGTCGATCACACCCTGTTGACCGGAATCGACCTCAGCCGCCTGAGCTACAAGAGCAAGGAAGCCTATGGCGGCGTGCCGCTCGGATACAACCCGCCCTTCCTATGGCGGACGAGCCAGACCCAGACCTTGGTCGGCGCCTATGTCCAGGACCAGATGAAATGGCAGAACTGGCGCCTGACCGCCGGCCTGCGTCATGACTGGCTCGACAGCAAGTTCGAGGCGGGCGCGGCCGGGGCCGCCCCGACGGAGAGCAAGCAGACGGATGGCCAGCTCACCGGGCGCGCTGCGCTGAGCTACGTCACCGATTTCGGCCTCGCCCCTTATGTTAGCTACGGAACCTCTTTCGTGCCGAATTCGGGCACGGTGCTGGCTGGCGGCGTCGCAGTGCCGACGACAGGCGAGCAGGTCGAAGCTGGCGTGAAGTATGACATCCCCGGCTACAATGCCTCGCTGCGCGCCGCGGTCTTCAACATCAGGCAGGAGAATGGCGTCGTCTATGAGGTCGTCAACGGCCTCAACCGCCAGGTTCAGATCGACCTGCGCTCCAGCGGTTTCGAGGTCGAGGGCGTCGCCTCCCTGGCCAACGGCCTCAGCGTCCAGGCGTCCTATTCCTACAACGACGCGCGCATCAAGAAGCTGACGCCGGAGACGGTCGGCAATCGTTTGACCAGCGTGCCCTATCACATGGCGTCGCTCTGGCTGGATTATACCGTGCAGGAGGGACCGGTGAAGGGCTTCGGCATCGGCGGCGGCGTGCGCTATGTCGGCTCCAGCCTCGGCGACAATCTCAACCGCGCGATCCTGGACAACGAGGCCCGCACCTTCGTCGATGCCTCGGTCCGCTACGATCTCGAGAATCTCGATCGACGCCTGAAGGGCATGCTGGTGCAGGTCAGCGCCACCAACCTGCTCGACGAGGACAAGCAGAACTGCACCGGCGGGTTCTGCTACTTCGACGAAGGCCGCAAGGTCATCGCCAGCCTGAGGTATCGCTGGTGAGCGTGGCCGGATCGCGGTCCGCGGTGACGCGCACTCTCGCCTCGCCAGCCGCCATCGTGCTCGCCATCGGCGGGCTCTATGTCGGCCAGAGCATCATTGGCGGCCTGACCTTCATCGCCCTGCCCGCCGTGCTGCGCGATCGCGGACTGCCGCTCGACCAGATCGGGCTGATCTATCTCGCAAGCCTGCCCTGGGCGGTGAAATTCCTCTGGGCGCCGGCCGTCGAGCGCTATCGGCTGCCTGCCCATGGCAAGGCCCGTTCGCGCTCGATCATCCTTGCGACGGGGCTCGTCTCGGCGCTTGGGCTCTGCGTCGTCGCAGCGCTGGGCCCGACCCATCTCGTCCCGCTGATCGCTGCGTTCGTGCTGATCGCGTTCGCGGCCTCGACCGGCGACATCGCCTGCGACGGGCACGCGGTCGAGACCTTGTCGGAACGCCATCATGGCTGGGGCAACGCGGCACAGGTCGGCGGGGCCTATCTCGGCTCGGCGCTCGGCTCGGGCCTGTTCCTCGTGCTCGTCGGATATTTCGACTGGAGCAAGGCGACGCTGCTGATGGCGGCGCTGCTGCTGGTGCTCGCCCTGCCCTTCCTGCTCTCGCCGGCCCCGCCCTCCGCGGGCCAGCGGACGCATCAGCCCTCCCTTCGCGAGGCCTTGCGCCGTCCCGATATGCGAGCCGGCCTGCTGCTCGCCGCGGTCTATGTCGTCGCGCAGAAATGGGGCGTGGCGATGCTGGGGCCGTTCCTGATCGATTCTGGCCTGGACCTGGCCTCGCTCGGCATGGTCAACGGCATGGGCGGATTGGTGGTGGGCTTCGCCTGCGCGCTGCTTGGCGGCGCGCTCGTGCGCTTCTGGGGTGCGCGCGTGGTCATGGTGCTCGCGCTTGTCCTGCAAGCCGCGTCACTGGCCGGCCTTGCCATGGCGGCCTGGCAAAGCGGCATGCCGAAACCCGTGTTGCTCGCCCTGGCTCTCGGAAGTTCTTCCGGCTTGATGGCGCTCGGCTTCGTCGCGCTCTACGCCCAGTTCATGGCGCTGTCGGACCCGCGCCAGGCGGGCGTCGACT
The DNA here is from genome assembly GCF_900108245.1 of Allobosea lathyri. GTDB lineage: Bacteria > Pseudomonadota > Alphaproteobacteria > Rhizobiales > Beijerinckiaceae > Allobosea > Allobosea lathyri. Next base: position 189,185 of record NZ_FNUY01000008.1, on the reverse strand, counting down.
TCACCCTGCTGCAATGCATGGACGCTCTCGTCAGCATGGCCGGTGGCCTCGGTGCGGGCTGGATCTCGCAGCATCTCGGCTATGCCGCCTGCTTTGCGCTTGCTGCGGCCGGGGCAGTGATCGCAGCGCCCGTCACCGCGATTCTGGGCGGTCGCGCGGCGCGACTTGGCCGCCTTCCGCCCGAGCTGGCGGCAGTCCAGCCCTAGCCCGCAGATGATATCATCACTGGCGCAGCACCTGCCGGAAGCGCTTGCCTGGTACGGCGACAAGCTCGTTTTGCCGGGCGAGCATTCCAATGCGATTCCCGGCACCGTTCTGCTCGACAAGGCCGGCGCCGAGCGACTGATGGAGCGCTTCGCGAAAACCCATCCGGGCGGCGATCGGCGCGCGCTGGTCTCGATGTGGACGCAGTGGCATTTCGGGATGCTGATCATCCCAGCAACGGCGGCTATTCTGCTGCTCGATCGCGATCTGCCGGTCGCGCTCGATGAGGTTGGCATCGTCCCTCATGACGAGGGCCGGACGGCGGCCCTCGTCGTCGCGCATGAGGGTCGGCCTTGCGACGTCGACGGGCCGCGCTATTCGCGTCTGTTCGACGGTCATATCGCTCCGCTTATCGCTCACTTCGCCGGGCATTTCAGCGTATCGCCGCGCCTGCTCTGGACCAATGCGGCGGCGATCTTCGAGTGGACGCTGCAGCAGGTCGCGGCGACCGGCGAGGCCGCTCCCGAGGCGCTCGCGGAAGGTTTTGCCCTGCTCGAGGCCCAGACCGATGCGCGAGGGAAGCGCAGCCTCATGCTCGACGCGGTGCGCTATCCCTTGCAGGACGGCGAGCCGACCCGGCAGCGCAAAATCTGTTGCCTGCGCTACCTCCTGCCCGGCGTGGCGCATTGCGGCAGCCTCTGCCCGCTGCCGGAGGCGACAGTGGAGCGTGAGCGACGCGCTCTGCCGGAGGTGCGCTAGCTCCAGCCCGACGCCGCAGCAAAAAAGGGCCGTCCCCAAAAGCGCTGTGAGAAAGAGCGTTGCCGACGCGAGGCTGAAGACGGGATCGAAAGTCCGGCGACGCCGAGAAGTTCATGTCTTCCGGGTCTGTCGGACAACATCCAGAAAGGCCCCGACGATCCGGCTCGTCTCGCGCTTTTTCAGCACAACGACGTGGGCATAAGTATAAATCTCCGCATTCGAGATTGGTATCAGCCGTAAATCAGGGTCCGGCACGAACTCCGCCACCGACACGTAGCTGATGCCGAGCCCGCGGATGACCGCTTCGCGAATGGCTTCGCGGCTGCCGATCTCCATGACGGTTCGCGGTTTTGTCTTGGCGGCAAGGAGCGCTTCCTCGAAAGCGCGCCGCGTCGTCGAGCCATGTTCGCGGATGATCATAGGCTCGCCCTCCAACTCCGCGATCGCGATGCTCTTGCGCCGCGCCAGGCGATGGTCCTTGCGCAGGAACACTGCGACGGGGTGGCGGCGGTAAGGGATGGTGAGCAGGCGGTCGTCCTCGTCGATATAGGCGAGGATCGCGACGTCCGACTTGTAGTCGAAGAGGTCGTCCAGCACGGCGGTCGAATTGCCGAGCTTGACTGCAAGCTCGATGCCGGGATGCGCACGATTGAAGGCCGCCAGCATCTCGGTGACGTGGAACGGGCCGACGGCGCTGATCGACAGCTTTCCGGTCCTCAACTCACGCGACTGCTCCAGGAATGCCTGCGCCTCGCCCTCCTCGGCAAAAAGGCGCGTCGTGATCGCCAGCAACTGCCTGCCGGCATCGCTGAGTTCGCGGCGCCGGCCCTTCCGAACGAACAGCTCGACGCCATACTCCTCCTCGAGCAGGCCGACCTGCGCGGTCAGGGTGGGTTGGCTGATGTGGAACTGCGCCGCGGCCGCATTGAAGCCGCCTGCACTGGCAACAGCATGGAACGATCGAAGCTGCGAATAACGCATAGCAAATTTCTATCTATCAGCTCTGAAAAATCAATTTGTTTCTTGGTTCGTCCTTTGTGAGCATCTCCACCAACGGCGCTCGGAAAGCGCGATGGCACAAACGTGAGCGAGGGCGGACGCATGCAGTGGGCCTATTGGAATCCGGTCAGGATTCGTTTCGGTGCAGGCCTGTTCGACGAAGTCGCAGGTTTGATCGGCAAGCGCCGCTGGGCGCTCGTCACCTATGACCAGCCGATCTTCAAGGAGCTTTCGGAGCGTCTGGTTGCCGCCGCCGGTGCGCCGGTCGCGACGATCACGAATATCGAAACCAATCCGGACTGCGCCGATCTCGTCGAATCCTGCCGCCTGTTCGGCGCAGCGGCGCAACGGGCAGAGGTCATCGTCGCGCTCGGCGGCGGCTCCATGATCGACGCCGCCAAGGTGCTCGCGGCCAGCGGCGGCGATTTCGAAACCGTACGCCGCCATCTCGTCGACAAGGTCCCGCTCGACGCCTCGGACATCGTCCCGATCATCGCCGTGCCCACGACGGCCGGGACCGGCAGCGAAGTCACGTCCTGGGCGACGGTGTGGGACTCAGCCAATGGCAGCAAATACTCCCTGGCTCATCCGCGCCTCTATCCGGAAACGGCGGTGCTCGACCCCGCCCTGACGATCGGAGCACCGCGCGGCCTGACACTCGCGACCGGCCTCGACGCGCTCTCCCATGCGCTGGAAAGCATCTGGAACGTCAATGGCAATCCGGTTTCGGCCAATTACGCCGTCGAGGCAGCACGCGAGATCCTCGATACGCTGCCGCGCCTGCTCGACGAGCCCGGCGATATCGATCTGAGGGTTCGCCAGATGCGCGCCAGCCTGCTGGCAGGCCTCGCCTTCTCCAACACCAAGACCGCGCTGGCCCACAACATCTCCTACGACATCACGCTGAAGTCCGGCACGATCCACGGCATCGCCTGCTCCTTTTCGCTGCCGATGGTGATGCGCTGGGCGATGGGCGTGCAGCCCCAATGCGATGCGGCCCTGCGCAGGGTCTTCGGGCCTGATCTCGAGGCCGGCGCCGAGCACCTGACTGCGTTCCTGCAGAACCTCGGCGTGAAGACCGAGCCCTCCGCCTACGGGGTGTCGCAGGCCGACTGGAATCGTCTCGTCGACAAGGCGCTGGAGGGCGAGCGGGGCCGCAACTTCATCGGGAGGCAAGCTGCGAAAGCTGCCTGACAATCCAATCTTTCGGGCAATCATGCCCACGCGTTCACCGGCAAGGTCAAAGACCACCGGATCATCTGGGAGGATGACATGAACATTTCTCGTCGGAAAGTGATGACGGGGTCGGCCGCGGCTGCGGGCGCCCTGCTGGCAATGCCGCATATCGTCCGCGCTCAGACCAAGCTCATTCGCGTCGGCCTGATTCCCTCGGAAGATTCGCGCGCCATGCTCGAATCGAGCCAGCAACTGCTGGATGCGCTCCAGAAGAACCTTGGCATCAAGGTCCAGGGCTTCGTCGCCTCGGACTATAACGGCGTCATCGAGGCGATGCGCTCGGGCCATGTCGAAGTGGCCTATCTCGGCCCCTTCTCCTATGTGCTGGGCACCACGGTCGCGGCCATCGAGGCCTTCGCGACCGCCGAAACGGCCAAATCGGGCCGGACCTTCTACCACAGCCAGATCATCACCCGGAAAGACAGCGGCATCAAAGAGGTGAAGGACCTGAAGGGCCGCACCTTCGCCTTCGTCGATCCCTCCTCGACCTCGGGCCACCTCTTCCCCAAGGCCGGGCTGATGAAACTGGGCTTCGATCCCGAAAAGGATTTCGGCCGCGTTCTCTTCACCGGCTCGCACGACGCCAATGCGCTCGCCGTCGCCAACAAGCGCGTCGATGCCGCGACGATCGCAGACCGGATCTTCGACGCCGCCGTTCAGAAGAAGCTGGTCGACGCCGCCGACATCCACGTGGTCTGGCGCTCGGATCCAATTCCGGAGTCGCCGACCTGCTGGCGCAAGAATCTGCCGGATGACCTCAAGCAGCAGATCAAATCCGCCTTCCTGAACATCCGGGACATCACCTGGGCCGATCAGGGCAAGCTCAACCGCTTCGTCGAGACCAATGATCAGGCCTACGACATCATTCGCGATACCGCGAAGGTGCTGAAGCTCGATCTGGTCAAGATGAAGTAGTCGCCAGCTGCGACCGGGAGGATCCATCATGATCAAGATCGAAGGCCTGAAGAAATCCTATGCCGGGCGTCCCGTGTTGCAGGGCATCGACCTGACGGTGGAACCCGGCGAGTTCCTGGTCGTGCTCGGGCCGAGCGGCGCGGGCAAATCGACGCTTCTGCGCTGCATCAACGGCCTCGTGCAACCGGATGCCGGACGGACGCTGATCGACGGCAAGGTGTTCGACACGAAGAGCAAGGCGCGCGGCGAGCAGCCGGTCGCGATGATCTTCCAGCACCACAATCTGGTGAAGCGGCTGTCCGTGCTGAAGAACGTGCTGGTCGGCCGGATGGCGGGGCTGTCCTCCATCCTGACGATGCTGCAGCTCTTCCCCAAGCGCGATGTCGAGATCGCGATGGAGGCGCTGGCGCGGGTCGAACTGCCGCACAAGGCGAATTCGCGGGGCGATCAGCTCTCGGGCGGCGAGCAGCAGCGCGTCGGCATCGCCCGGGCGCTGGCGCAGCAGCCGGCCGTGATCCTCTGCGATGAGCCAGTGGCGAGCCTCGATCCGAAGACCTCGCGGATCGTGCTCGGCTATCTCAAGGCGATCTGCAAGGAGAAGGGCATCGCCGTGATCTGCAACCTTCACCAGGTCGATTATGCCGTCGAGTTCGGCGAGCGGATCGTCGGGCTCAGCGGTGGCAAGGTGGTCTTCGACGATACGCCCGATCACCTGACGGCCGAGATCGTCCACCAGATCTATCCCGGCCTGGAAGACCCCGGCATCGGGCGCGTGCTGAAGCCGCGCGCCGCCGCCAGGCAGCCGATCCTGGCACCTCTCGTCGCCACCGCAACGGCCTGAAACCGAAGGGAACCCCGTCATGTCGTTCGGTACAATGCAGCTTGTTCTCCGTCCTCCGCAGGGGCGTTTCGGCTGGTGGGGCGTAAGCGCCCTGACGCTGGCGATCATCGCCTTCCTGTGGTGGGCAGCGCTCGGCTCCGAGATCAACGCCACCAACCTCTGGAACGGCTTTCCCTATATGTGGGATTTCCTGGTGCGGATGATGCCGCCCAATCCGGAGTTCCTGGACCGGTTGTGGAAGCCCGCACTGGAGAGCCTGCAGGTCGCGGTCTGGGGCACCCTGCTCGGCGTCGTCATTGCCGTTCCGGTCTGTTTCTTCGCAGCCCGCAATCTCAGCCCAAGCCCGGTCGTCTATCACGCGACCCGGCAGATCCTGAATTGCATGCGCGGCATCAACGAGATCATCCTGGCGTTGATCTTCGTTGCGGCCATCGGGCTTGGACCCTTCGCCGGCGTTCTGGCGCTCGCCATCCATGGCGCCGGCATGCTCGGAAAGTTCTTTGCCGAGGCTATGGAAGACATCGACGAAGGCCCGCTGGAAGCCTTCCGCTCGGCCGGGGTCGGCCCGTTCAAGACCTTCTTCTTCGGCGTCCTGCCGCAGGTCCTGCCGACCTGGCTGGGCACGGTCTTCTACCGGCTGGAAACCAATGTCCGCCAATCCACGGTGCTGGGAATGGTGGGCGCGGGAGGCATCGGCTTCGAATTGGTCTCCTCGATGAAGCTGTTCAAGTACCAGGACACCGCGACCTGCATCCTGCTGATCCTGGCGATGGTGCTTGCCGCCGATCTGATCTCCTCGCGTGTCCGCGCCATGATCCGCTGAAGGCGCGCGCTGCAGCGGATGTCGTTGCCGCCTTCCGACACATCAAGAAGCCGTATCGCGGTCATCGCGAACGGCAATCGAGCCCGGTGCTGGAGTGGCTCATTCCGGCTTCTCGAAAGGATTCCCCCATGAACATTCATGCCGCCATTGGTTCTGACGTCGTCGCGAACGGTCGGTCTTATCGTCGTCCTTCGCGGCCTGTGGTCGTGATCTGCGTCGATGGCTCGGAACCTGGCTATATAGAGCAGGCGATCGCGGCGGGGCTTGCGCCTAATCTCGACCGGCTGATGAAGACGGGCGCCAACACCACGGCGCTCTCGGTGATCCCGAGCTTCACCAATCCCAACAATCTCTCGATCATCACCGGCCGGCCGCCGGCCGTGCATGGCATCGCCGGCAACTTCTTCTACGATCGCGAGGCCAGGGAAGAGGTGATGATGAACGATGCCCGCTTCCTGCGCGCGCCGACCATCCTCGCCGAATTCCAGAAAGCCGGCCTCAAGGTCGCGATGGTCACCGCCAAGGACAAGCTCAGGACGCTTCTGGGCAAGGGGCTCGACTTCACCAGCGGTACCGCGATCGCGTTCTCCTCGGAAAAGGCCGACCAGGCGGATATGGCGCAAAACGGCATCGAGAACGTGCTCGATTTCGTCGGCCAGCCGCTGCCCTCGGTCTATTCGGCCGATCTCTCGGAGTTCGTCTTCGCCGCCGGCGTCAAGCTTTTGCAGAGCTTCCGGCCCGATGTGATGTATCTCTCGACCACCGATTACGTGCAGCACAAGGCCGCGCCGGGCTCAGGCACCGCCAACGCCTTCTATGAGATGTTCGACGCTTACGTCGGGCAGCTCGACGCCGCCGGCTGCACGCTCGTCATCACCGCCGATCACGGCATGAACGACAAGCATCTCGCCTCTGGCGAGCCCGATGTGATCTATCTGCAGACGCTGATGGACGCATGGTATGGCGTAGGCACGATGCGGGTGATCCTGCCGATCACCGACCCTTATGTCGTGCATCACGGCGCGCTCGGTTCCTTTGCCACGATCTATCTGCCTGATGGCATCAGCCAGCAGGAGGTCGCAGACCGCATCGCGGGGCTCGACGGCATCGAGGTCGCCCTGACCTCGCCGCAGGCCTGCGAGCGCTTCGAGCTGCCCGCCGACCGGATCGGCGACGTCGTCGTCGTCTCGACCCGCCACAAGGTTCTGGGCACATCGGCCGAGAAGCACGATCTGTCGGGCCTGACCGAGCCGCTGCGCTCGCATGGCGGATTGACCGAGCAGGTCGTGCCGATGATCGCCAATGGCGCGATTGCCGTGCCCGAAGGCCGGACCTTGCGCAATTTCGACGTCTTCGACGTCGCCCTCAACCTGGTGCGCTGATCATGACCGTCAACATCAAGCCGCCGGTGCGCCGCGAAGCGATGCGGATCGCCGGCAAGCTCGTCTCGACCGACGACATGCTGGAGGTGCGCAACCCCTATGACAACACGGTCGTCGGCCTGATCCCGGCGGCGCGGCCCGAACATGTCCGCGACGCCTTCGCCAAGGCCAAGGCGTTCAAGCCGAAGCTGACCCGCTACGAGCGCCAGCAGATCCTGCAGAAGACGGCCGAGCTGCTGCGCGACCGCAAGGACGAGTTCGCCCGGCTGATTACGGCGGAAGCCGGGCTGTGCTGGAAGGATTCGCTCTATGAGGCGAGCCGCGCCTATGACGTCTGGTCCTTTGCCGCCCAGCTCACCATCAAGGACGATGGCGAGATGTTCGCTTGCGACATCTCGCCCAACGGCAAGGCGCGCAAGATCTTCACGACGCGCCAGCCGCTGCTCGGCGTGATCTCGGCGATCACGCCGTTCAACCACCCGCTCAACATGGTCAGCCACAAGCTGGCGCCGGCGATCGCGACCAATAACCGCCTCGTGCTGAAGCCCACCGAGCTGACGCCGCTGACCGCGCTGGCGCTTGCCGATGTGCTCTACGAGGCCGGCCTGCCGCCCGAGATGCTCTCGGTCGTCACCGGCAATCCCTCGACCATGGGCGATGCGATGATCACCGATCCCGATGCCGATCTGGTGACCTTCACCGGCTCGGTCCGGGTCGGCAAGCACATCGCCAATACGGCCGGCTACAAGCGCATCGTGCTCGAGCTCGGCGGCAACGACCCGCTGATCGTGATGGAGGATGCCGATCTCGACAAGGCGGCCGAGCTCGCCGTCACCGGAGCGACCAAGAACTCCGGCCAGCGCTGCACCGCGGTCAAGCGCATCCTGGTCGTCGAGAGCGTCGCCGATGCGTTCTCGAAGCTCGTGGTCGAGAAGGCCCGCAAGCTGAAGTGCGGCGACCCGATGGACCCTGAGACCGATGTCGGCACGGTCATCAACGAGCGCTCGGCACAGCTGTTCGAGGCCCGGGTCGAGGATGCGGTGAGGCATGGCGCCCGGGTGCTGCACGGCGCCCCGCGCCAGGGCGCGCTGTTCCACCCGACCGTGGTCGACCACGTGCCCTATGATTGCGAGCTGGTGCATGAGGAGACCTTTGGGCCGGTGATCCCGATCGTGCGCTGCCCCGACGACATCGCCGCGGTCATCGCCATCTCGAACTCGACCGCCTACGGCCTGTCCTCGGGCATCTGCACCAACCGGATGGACTATGCCAGCCGCTTCGTCGCCGAGCTCGAGGTCGGCACCGTCAACATCTGGGAAGTCCCGGGCTACCGCATCGAGATGTCGCCCTTCGGCGGCATCAAGGATTCCGGCCTCGGCTACAAGGAAGGCGTCGTCGAAGCCATGAAAAGCTTCACAAACGTCAAGACATGGTCCCAGCCGTGGACTGCGTGAGGGTGAGCAGAGCAAGGGCCAACGGCGGGACAAGCCAAGCCGCGGAGAGCCGGGGCGAGCAGACCATCTCGAATCCGTAATGTGCCGGAGGTATTCGACAGCCCTCCGCGCTGCCCGGACCCAGGACCTGAGTCATGACTATCGACGCCTTCTCCGCACCCGGCCGGTTTTACCGCGGCAATCTCCACACGCATTCCAAGCGCTCGGACGGCAAGATCGGTCCGGAAGACGTTTGCGCGCGCTATCGCGAGCAAGGCTACGACTTCATTTGCCTCTCCGACCACTTCACGGCGCGATACCAGTATCCGATCACCGATACGACGAGCTACCGCACCGAGAGCTTCTCCACGATCCTCGGGGCGGAGTGCCATGCGCCGATGACGGCAGCGGGAGAGCAATGGCACATTCTCGCCGTGGGCCTGCCGCTTGATTTTCCGGGAAACGGAGACGGCGAGACCGGGCCACAGATCGCTCAGCGCTGCCTCGATGCCGGTGCATTCGTCGCGATCCCGCATCCCGAATGGTACGGGCTTACTCCAGAAGACGCTGCGAGCATTCCAGGCGCACACGCGGTCGAGGTCTATAATCACACGAGCCAGGTGCGACAGTCACGCGGCGGCGGAGCGTATTACCTCGACATGCTCCTGACCGGCGGCCGGCGCATCAATGCGCTGGCGTGCGACGACACGCATTGGCTCGTAGAGGGCGATGAAAACCGCGATGCCTTCGGCGGCTGGGTGATGGTCAAAGCCGAACGGAATGAACCGGCGGCGCTCGTCGAAGCGCTTAAGGCAGGCCATTACTATTCGACACAGGGCCCGCTGATCGAGAACATCGCGGTGAATGACGGCCATATCGAGATCGCCTGCTCGGCCGCTTCGCAGATCATCGTCGTGGGCCGCGCCTCGAAGAATGAAGCGACCGCCGGCTTCGGCCTGACGCGGGCACGGTTCCCGCTCGGGAAATTTTCAGGCAGCTGGTGCCGAGTTATGGTCGTGGCTCCGGACGGCAAGACAGCGTGGTCGAATCCGATTTATGTCTGAATACCAGTCGAGATGGAATCGACGCCGGGCGCGATGATCCGCAAGGCGCTTCTATGATCAGCATCAGACAGCTTCGCTTCAGCAGCGACGCGCGCCCGCCCCTGCGTTGGGAAACGCCCGATCAGATGGGTGAAACTATCTGATACTTCAACCGCTTAAAGAGCAGGGTAGTGGCGGAGACGGAGGGATTCGAACCCTCGATACCCTTGTGGGGTATGCTCATTTAGCAAACGAGTGCCTTCAGCCTCTCGGCCACGTCTCCGTTGCACGCTCTATGCCCGATTGCCACGCGCTTTGACAAGCCATCCCTGAGACAATCGCTATCGTTTCTGTGAGCAGCGTGTCCAGGCTGCGCGGTTTCGGCTCCATCAGCACGGATGCAGGCCTCTGATCCGCGCAAAACGGATCAGAACTGGCGCAAGCAGTCCCGGAGGGTCTCGATCTCCGAGCCAGGGGGATGCCTTGGCACGGGCAGCAAGGCCTGACCGGTCAGCGACACAGCCCGGACATCACGCGGGCTCACGCCGAACTCCTGCCTGAAGGCGCGGGTGAAGCTCGACGCGTCCGGGAAACACAGGGATTCGGCGATCGCCGTAATCGACCTCGTGTTCGACAGATCCGACAGATCGGCATAGGCCTGCAGCAGGCGCCGACGCTGGATGTAGTGCATGACGCCACCGTCATTCTGCAGAAGGCGATAGACCTGACTGCGCGACATGCCGAGTTCGCGACACAGCGTATCCGTCCCCATCGAAGGATGGCGCAGATGCCGTCCGATGATCTGCCGCGCCCTCTCGCGCCTGCTGATGTCGATCTGGTTTGCCGCCGCCACCGCATGGTCAGTGGACGGCGCCACGCAAGCCAACATCATGGCGCGAACGGCGTTCGTCAGCCGCGGCAGATCGGCTGGGGTCAGTCCGGCCAGGCTCTGCTCGAGCAGAACGAGGTAATCGCCGAGCAGTTTCCCCAGCGGCGTGTTCAGGGCCTGTCCCTGCACCGCATCGAGCATCGGTGCGAGTTCGCCGAACGTATCGCGGGGCAGATAGAGCTGGAGCCGCTCATCCTGGCTTCTCTGGCTCACAAGTCCACGGCCCAGCGAGACGACGAAGGGCGTGCGGGCGGGCACGTTCAGCGTCTCGCCATTTCCTCCCAGGCCGGTGGTCGTGCGCTGCCCGAGAGTGACCGCCCAATGATCTATCGGATTGCGCCGGATAAGGGCTTTCGTCCGCGTCGCCTGAAGGGAGGGCGCGGCAACGCGACTCAGCGCGAAGCCGTCCAGCGTCCAGGTTGTGCTTTGGGCCGTAAATCCGTCATCGACCGCACCCGGGACAACGTCGAAGACGGAATCGAACCAACCGCGCCAGGCTTCAATCTGTTCTCGCGGGGGGAGCCCGTGAGTGGAAAACTGAATTGGGGACATGGCAAGCCCGACAGCACGGATGAAGCGAGGTTAGGCTCTTGGAATATTCAGGACCAACAATACTTGATATGCATCAAAGGTGCCATTCGTCTCATCGAGTTTTTTCGAACGCGGAAGCATCGACCGTAATCGCCAGCTGAATCCGAGCGTTGCTGGTTGATCCCGGCGACATTGCTGTCGCCTGGCGGCCTTGATGTCTTCCGGCAGCCAGTTCCAGAACCTCGATTCGAGCAGAATTACCACGTCATGCTTAAGGGAAATTGCCGCAAAGAAAGCTGGCAGAATTCCTGCCTCGCCTCAGGTTTTACCGGCTGCCGTCATCGCTTCCGCTCGCCTCCTCGCAATCGTCGGCGCGCATGGTCACGCCTGCTTCCCGCTCCCTGCGGCGCCTTCTATCGCGACACTTTCGGCAAATTCCTGCGTGAGAGCACCATAGGCTTCCATGGGCGGGAACGTCTCGAAGCTGTGCGCGGCGGGGGTCCTAGCCCAGGGCAGCCGCTCGCTCGTGTAGGTTTCGACAAAGGGTGAAAACCAGCTCGGATCATCCAGCATTGTCGGTCGAAGATTCACGAACCAATCGACGCCCTCGGGCCGGGTGAACATCCAACTCATGCAATGCGGGCAGAAATAGTGCTTCGCGCCGCCATGCAGCCCGCCGATGACAGGCTCGCCTTTGGTGACGAGAAAACCGTCCGACGGGATCGCCGCGCTCAAGGAATAGGCGCTGGAACTCATGCGCTGGCAGCCGGTGCAGTGACACGCCATGGTGAGAATGGGCGGCTTGGTGATTTGCAGGCGAATCCGCCCGCACCGGCAGCCGCCTTCCATCGGTAGGTTAATCGAATTCATGCCGAGCCCCTTTTTGTGTTCGACCGCCGGTCACAGAAGTTCAACCCGACGCGGCTGAGTTGGCAAGAAGCCGTTACAACGTCCGCACCATCAAGTCTTCCTGGAGGAGCGACCCAACAAAAAAAGGGGGCGCTCGATGCGCCCCCTAATCCCGTAAGCGGAGAAGCGGAAGGATGTCCGCTCAGTATCGGTCGTAACGGCGATAGCCATAGCCCGGAGGCGGGCCACCATAGCCACGACGCGGCCCGTAGCCATAGCCCGGTCCACGTCCGTAGCCAGGTCCGCGTCCATAGCCAGGGCCACGTCCATAGCCGCCACGCCCGTATTGCTGCTGGCGCTGCGCTTGTTCGATCATCATAAGGCGACGCTGTTTGGCCGCAGTCATGGTGAACTCTACAGCCTGCTTGTCGAGCTGATGAGCAACGGCGGCTGGTAATGCCTCGGCTGCGCTGGCTGCCGTTGGGGCAGTAATAGCAGCACTCGCGAGAGCAATAGCACCGACGAAGCCGGCAAAAATGGACTTCCTATTCATATTAAATCCTTTCGCCCCACATCCAGGGGGCAAACGTCAACGCAAAGGGTGTCGATTCGTTCCATTTATCCCGGCGGTCCCGTGGATGTCGACCGTATTTCAATTCGCGGAAGGAGCGGAACGACTATCCGGCCGAAGTCTTCCGGGGGCTTGAAGGCCCCGGCGGTGACGACCGCGCACGGCGCTCGCATCGGCAATCACTGACAGTTGCGCCTGACGGAGCCTTCAGGCCTGATTAGAAAGCGCTTGTTGGCATCGGCCGAACGAAAGGGCGATTGTCGTGTCGCTGCGATTGGATTGCTACCCTTGCCCGCCGAGTCTCGGACTGAAACCAGACGTCAGCGGCGTCACGTCAAGGCAGGCGCCTGTCTTGGGATGCTTGCGCGGAGGCGCCAGCGAAAGAACCGTAGATAGCACCCGCCCGCGTCGCTCGGGGCGCCTGCAAGCTCTTGATTGAGCGCGTTTTCTTCGCTGATCAGCCCGGAAAGGAAAATGGTGCCCAGAGCTGGAATCGAACCAGCGACACTGCGATTTTCAGTCGCATGCTCTACCAACTGAGCTATCTGGGCGCCGGGGAAGCGCGGGCGCTTTCCTGTTGGTCGGCGGGGTATAGTCGGTGATGCGCGGGCTGTCCAGTCGCTTCAGCCGGCTTTATCGCTGTCTCCCACAGAGAAGGCATATCTCCGCATAAAGCGGCCCGCGCGGCGTGGTTTCCTGGCGGCGGCCTGGTCCGAGGCGCCTGTTCGCCGTCCTACTCCTCCTCCTGCTCGCGCTTGGACGGACCTGTCTCGGCCTCATCGACCGGTTCGCCGGGAATCACATAGTTTCCCTTCAGCCAGCGGCCGAGGTCGATATCGGCGCAGCGGGCCGAGCAGAACGGCTTGTAGCGGGCCACCGCCGGCTTGCCGCAAATCGCACAGGGCTTCATGGGCGGCGGCGTGTTTTCGTTGTCAGCCATATTTGAGCGTGATTCCTCCGTCGACGATGAGTTCGATGCCCGTCACATAGCGCGCCTCGTCACTGGCAAGGAAGAGCGCGGCATTAGCTACGTCCCAGGCCTCGCCCATATGGCCCATCGGCACCTGCGCGTCGCGTGCCGCCCACATCGCGTCGATGTCGCCATCGCCATAGACCTGTGCGAGGCCGGCGGAGAGCTCCACCATCGGCGTCTTCATCAAACCCGGCAGGATCGCGTTCACGCGCACCTTCTGGGGCGCATATTGCGCGGCGGTCGTCTTTGTCAGCTGGTTCAGCGCCGCCTTGGTGGCAGAATAGCTGGCATAGGGCACGCCGGTATGGCGAATCGAGGCGATCGACGAGATGTTGATGATCGAACCGCCCTCGCCGCTCTCCTCGAACTGGCGCTGCATTACCGGGATGACATGTTTCATCGCCAGGAAGGCGCCGGTGAGGTTCACCTTGAAGACATGGTCCCAGACCTCCTCGGGCAGATCGACGACGCTGCCGACCTCGGCGATGCCGACATTGTTGTCGAGGATGTCGATTCGGCCATAGCGACCAAGCGTGCGGCCAACGAGATCGGCCATCGCATCGGCCCTAGTGACGTCGCACTGTATCGCGAAGGCCTGCCCGCCCTCGTTCTGGATGATGGCGGCGGTTTCCTCGGCCGCATCGCGATTGATATCGGCGCAGATCACCTTGGCGCCCTCGCGGGCGAAGATGGTCGCCGTCGCCTTGCCGTTGCCCCAGCCCGGGCCGATCGAGCCCGCGCCAGCCACGATGGCGACCTTGCCCCTGAGACGTCCCGTCATGCCTGTTCCTCCTGGAGGCGCGCCTTGTGAGGCTGACGCGCTTGCTGCCGGCAGGATCGGGCCTGATCAGGCTCACTGCAAGCTTCCTACGCCGAAGTTGCCCGCCAGCGCAGCAGCCAGGTGTGCCGCCACGCTTAGCGACTGGAGGGCGTGTCGAGTTCGGAGGCGCAACCAGACAGCAATCCGCTCGTCTCAGGCGGCGTTCATCCAGCCGAACCGCACCGGAAAGCCCTCGCCGCCGAGCAGGTTCACCGTCTCGTAAAGCGGCAGGCCGACGACGGCGGTGTAGGAGCCGACGAGTTTGACGACGAAGGAGCCGGCGATGCCCTGGATGGCGTAGCCGCCTGCCTTGCCCCGCCACTCTCCGGAAGCGAGGTAGTGCTCGATGTCTTCGTTCGAGAGCCGCTTGAAGCGCAGCCTGGTCTCGACGATGCGGTCGCGAATCGCGCCTGACGGCGTCACCACAGCCACGGAGGTGTAGACCCGGTGCGCACGCCCCGAGAGCAGGCGCAGGCAGGCTGCGGCCTCGTCGACGATCTCGGCCTTGGGCAGGATGCGGCGGCCGACGGCTACGACGGTGTCGGCGGCAACGATATAGCAGCCTTCGAGGTCGGGCCGGCTTTTGGCGCCGTCCCGCGCGGCCTGCGCCTTTTCACGAGCGAGCCGACGCGACAGATCGCGGGGGCGCTCGCTCTTGAGCGGTGTTTCGTCGAGATCCGAAGGCAGCATGGCGTCAGGCTTCAGCCCGGCCTGCTCCAGCAGCGCCAGGCGGCGCGGCGAGGCCGAGGCCAGCACCAGCATCGGCCGCCAGCCGGGATGTTTGGGAGAGGCAAAGAAGCTCAAGGGCAGCTCGATTATGTTTCTGGCGCGCATGGACAGGCCGCGCTGTGCTTAAGGCTCTAGAGCATTTTCCGCGGCGGATAAATCCATCTCGTCGCCCCGCGCCCGGCGCATTTCAGGCCGGAGAAAACGGCTGCGCCATTCACGCTGCGCATAAATTGGGCGGGAAACTGGTATACCATAGATTGCGCTAACCGCGCGGAAGCGCCACATTCGTTGCCCGCCGGCTTGCTGCCGCCCTCCGGTGGCTATGTTCTTGTCCTGGAGACATCCCAAGATGGCGATCTCGAACAAGCGTCTACGCTCTGTCACCGGAGCGGGCGTAGAAGCCCAGGCGCTCGCGAGCAGGATGATGACCCTGCAGGCCGATGCAGGCCTGACCATCGCCATGCGAATGCCGATGCTGATGAAGGGCGCCCTTGGGGACAGCCGGGGTCAGCGCGAAGCGGCGCAGGCCGTCAACGAGAAGGTCTCGGCTGTGATGGAGAGCGGCATTGCCGCGAGCCAGGCCGCGGCGATGTTCTGGTGGGGTGTTGCCCTCAACCCGTTCGGTCAGGTCGACTTCACCGAGGCGGCCGCAAAGGTCGCCAACAGCACGCTGGAGCCTTTCTCCAAGCGCACCCGCGCCAATGCGGCCAGGCTCGGCGGGCGCAGCCGCAAGGGCTGAGATCCAGCACCAGCAGCCTCCCCTTACTGTCGCAGCGCGCGTACAGCCGAGGCTGCACGCTTGCGCGGTGTCAGGCGATGTCGGAGCGCGCCTCGGCTGGAGCGGCCGTGGCCGCCGCAGCCGCGTTATACTCGCGTTCGAGCTTGCGGTAGCGCGCGGCACTGACCGGTATCAGCGCCAGATAGGTGACGACCACGAGCGACAGCATCTCGAACGGATAGGCGAAGAGCAGGCCTGCCACGACCACGACTGCGACGAAGATCGGCAGCACCTTGTCGCGCGGAACGCGCGCACCAAGCGTCTTGCCGGCATAGCAGGGAATCCGTGAGATCGTCAGGAAGGCGATGAACAGGATGTAGAGCCCCACGAAGGGAGCGCCATATTCCTGCACCGGAAGCCCGATCGCATGCAGATAGAGCGGCAGCATTGCGGTGATCGCGCCCGCAGGAGCGGGCATGCCGACGAAGAAGTTCTTCTGCCAGTCCGGCCGGTCGGGATCGTCGATCATCACATTGAAGCGCGCGAGCCTGAGCGCCATCGCGCAGGCCAGCGTGAGCACGATGATCCAGCCGAATGAGCGCAGATCGTGCAGCACGAAGATCCAGAGCACATAGCCGGTCGCGACGCCGAAATTGACGAAATCGGAGAGCGAATCGAGTTCCGCACCGAAGCGCGACGTGCCCTTCAGCATGCGGGCCAGCCGACCGTCGACGCCATCGAGCGCCGCCGCGATCAGGATGCAGATGGTCGCGGTCTCGAGCTTGCCCTCGACGACGAGGCGCATGGCGGTCAGCCCCAGGCAAAGCGCCAGCAGCGTCACCACATTGGGTGCGATCAACCGAAACGGGATCGGCTTGAAACGGGCGCGCTTCGATTCGACGCGCTCGGGTTCGAAAGGGGGAAAGAGGTCGCTCATGCGAGCCGGAATACGCGGTTTTAACGGCGGAGGCTAGGCAAGAGAAAGTTGACAACAATCGCCGCGCGCCTAGCCGGGCCCCGCTCTCCCAACAGGAAAGCGGAGCACACGCATGTCTCGTCAGCGGTCAGATTGCGCGGAACGCCCGCTTCACCGGTTCGTTGGCGGAAAAGTCCGCCAGAACGGTCTCGCCGGCGATCGCGGTCTGGCCCTCGCCGACGAGCGGGATCACGCTTGTGGGCAGGTAGACGTCGACACGCGAGCCGAAGCGGATGAGGCCGAAACGCTCGCCGGTTCCGATCGTCTCGCCTTCCTTGACGAAGGGCACGATGCGACGCGCGATCAGGCCGGCGATCTGAACCACGCCGACGATGCCGGCCGGCGTTTCGATGGCGAGCGCGTTGCGCTCGTTGTCATCGCTGGCCTTGTCGAGTTCGGCATTGAGGAAGAGGCCGGGCGTATAGGCCATCTTGACGATGCGGCCGGGAACGGGGGCGCGGTTCACATGGCAGTCGAAGACATTCATGAAGATCGAGACGCGCGTCATCGGTTCGGGCGGCAGGTTCAGCTCCGGCGGCGGCAGGGCCAAAGCGATCTGGCTGACGCGGCCATCGGCCGGCGAGATCACCAGCCCCTCGCGCTGTGGCGTGATCCTGATGGGATCGCGGAAGAAATAGCAGATCCAGACCGTGATGATCGCGCCGATCCAGCCGAAGGGCGACCAGAGATTGGCGAGCACGATCGTCGCCACCAGGCCAATGGCGATGAAGACATAGCCCTCCTTGTGGATGGGCACGATCACCTTGCGGACGGAATCGACGAGCGACATGGGTGTGGTTCCGTAGTGTTGCAGGCGCGGGCTGGCGCATGTGGCGACAATCTGCGGCAGAGTTGCGACCGCAAGCTTTGGCTGCGTGGTTTAGGGGGTTCGGCGCGCGGGGGGAAGGGCCTGCGGCAGCTTGTCCCTTATCCGCCGGCCATTGGGCAGGCACAGGCTTGCAGAGGGAACGCCCGAGGCGTAACGGCCTTCACCGGAACGGATGACGCCGTTTTGCAAGGCCAAGGAGATGCCGATGAGCTGGTCCGCCGCGCAATACACCAAGTTCGAGGCCGAACGAAACCGCCCGATCCACGACCTGCTCGCGCATATTCCAACGATCGACGTCGAATCGGCGGCCGATATCGGCTGCGGCCCCGGCAACTCGACGGAACTGCTTCAGGCCCGGTTCGCCGGCGCCAAGGTGATCGGCATGGACTCGTCGAGCGATATGATCGAGGCCGCGCGCAAGCGCTTGCCGGGCATCAGTTTTGAAATCGACGACGTCGCGACCTGGCGCAATCCGGGTTCGTTCGACGTGATCCTGTCCAATGCCGTGCTGCAATGGGTGCCCGACCATGCGGCTTTGCTGCCGGCGCTGGTAAGCAAGCTGCGCACCGGCGGAAGCCTGGCCGTTCAAATGCCCGACAATCTCGACGAGCCGGCCCATGTGCTGATGCGGGAGGTCGCTGCCGAAGGTCCCTGGGCCAGCGCGCTGGCCGGTGCCTCGGGGACACGCGTCCCGCGCCAGCAACCGGACTGGTATTACCGGGTGCTGCGCGAGGTTGCGGCCGAGACCGATATCTGGCGGACCACCTATCATCACCCGCTTGCCGGCGGCGCGCAGGCAATCGTCGAGTGGTTCAAGGGCAGCGGACTTCGCCCCTTTCTCAACCCGCTCGACGACACGCAACGCGCGGGCTTTCTCGCGCGCTATACGGAACTGATCGCGAAGGCCTACCCTGCCCTGCTCGATGGCAGCGTGCTGCTGCCGTTTCCGCGGCTGTTTTTCGTAGCCACGCGCTAAGCTAAGATCGGCGGCTCGCGGCCAAGGCAGGCGGGAGACCGCGGATGACAGGGCACGGCCATTCCGGCGAAGACGAGGATACCTCCTCCGGTCTCGTTTGCGAGGATGTGGTGCTGCGGCTCAGCCACATCTACCCGCCCGAGACTTCGCCCTGGGGTGTGCGGGCCTTTCGCTTCGACATCATGACCGGCGGAGAGGTCGCAGGCACGATCAGCCTGCGGCCGGAGGACACGCATCTTCTGACCCATCTTTCCGGCCAGATCGGATTTTCGGTCGAGCCGGCCTTTCGCGGACGCGGACTTGCGGCCAAGGCCGTGCGGGCGCTTCTCCCGGTCGTGCGTGCCCACGGCCTGAAGCAGATCTGGATCACCACCACTCCCGAAAACACCGCCTCGCAACGCACGCTGGAGAAGCTCGGCTGCATATTGGTGGAAAGCATCGCGGTGCCGGAAGATTACCAGAGTCATGCGCAAGGCGAGCGGGAAAAACTGCGCTATCGACTGGATTTGCCGCTCTGAGCCACATCGAAGGCGGAACACCAGCCCTGCACGCCACGTTCTCCACGCATCCCCTGCGCAAGGAGTACCCCCATGGCGAAATCCTCGGCGAAGCCCAAATCCGACAGGCCCGACAAATCCGTCAAAGCCGCCGGCAAGCAACAGCGGCGCATTCAAAAGCAGGTTGCGCGCGCCGATGCCCGCCCGAGACCCGCTGAAGCCGGAGCAATGCAGGCAGGAGCCAGGCTTTACCCGGAGCCTCCGTTCAAGAAGCAGCACCAGCCCAAGCCCGGCTCGGAGGCGGCGCTCGATCCCGCACCGATGTATGACGCGCCCTACTACAAGGGCTCAGGCAAGCTCGACGGAAAGGTCGCGATCATCACGGGCGGCGATTCAGGCATCGGCCGCGCGGTCGCCGTGCTGTTTGCGCGCGAGGGCGCCGACGTCGCCATCCTGCATCTGGGAGAGACCGAAGACGCCGCGGTCACCCTGGAGGCGGTCAAGGCCGAAGGTCGACGAGGACTGTCGCTGGCCGGGGACGTGCGCGACGCGGCCTTCTGCCGAAAGGCGGTAGCCGAGGTGGTGAAGGCGTTCGGGAAACTCGACGTGCTCGTCAACAACGCCGCTTTCCAGGTTCATGCGCCGCGCTTCGAAGATCTCACCGAGGAGCATTTCGACACGACGCTGAAGACCAATCTCTACGGCTATTTCCACATGGCCCAGGCAGCGCTCGAACATATGACGACCGGCAGCGCGATCGTGAATTCAGGTTCGGTCACGGGGCTGGAGGGCAGCAAGGCATTGATCGACTACGCGACGACCAAGGGCGGCATTCATGCCTTCACCCGCTCGCTCGCCTCGCATCTGGTGCCGCGCGGCATCCGCGTCAACGCCGTCGCGCCGGGACCGGTCTGGAGTCCGCTCAACCCTTCCGACAAGACGGCGGATGACGTCGCAAATTTCGGCGCCGACGTGCCGATGAAACGCCCGGCCCAGCCGGAGGAGATTGCGCCGGCCTATGTCTTCCTGGCCTCGCCGCAATGCTCCAGCTACATCTCCGGCGAAATCCTGCCGATCATCGGCGGCTATTGATCGCCGAGGTGGTCAGGCGCTCAGGCGCGGCCGCACCACCCGGCTGCCGACGAAGCGCCGCGCCGCCAGCCAGGTCAGCACGACGAAGACCAGCAGCAAGATACCCTGCGCGATCGCGAAGGGCGGCTCGGATTGCGTTGGCGCCAGGGCTCGCAGCGGCGGGATCTTCATGAAGGCCTGCGCGACGAGAACGAAGACCAGAAGATAGAAGGCCAGCATCGCCGTGATCGCATAGATGCGCCGCCATGCGCCCTCGAGCCGGAACGCATAGAGGGCAAAGCCCGCGACGATGATCAAAGCCAGCGAGATCGCGCCGACGATATGCGAGGGCAGCACCCCGTTAAAGGGAAAGCCGAAGCCGGTCGCGCTAGTGGCGAAGGCGGTGGACAGAAAGACCCCCGTCCAGCCGCCACGCGTATGGCCGTGCAAGAGCCCGGAGGCGACGGGAAACCCGGCGACAATGGCGATCAGGCTGAGCCAGGTATGAAAGCCTACAAAAGTCGTCGGATCGAACATGATGAGGTCCCCACCCCGCCGGTACACGTCCAGCGTAGCAAAAAGGATGCCGTAGCGGGAGCCAAGATGCGAGCGATTTTAAACTGAGCGCCTCGGCGCCTACTCCGTCAGGCTGACCCGCACGCTCGGACCTTCTGCCTCGGTGGCGCGCTTCAAGGTTTCCTTGGCCTCGTCGACCTGGCGCTGGCGGTTCCAGAGCGCCGCATAGATCCCGTCGGCCGCCAGCAGCTCGCGATGATGGCCGCGCTCCACGATCAGCCCCTTGTCGAGCACGATGATCTCGTCGGCGTTGATCACGGTCGAGAGCCGGTGGGCGATCACCAGCGTGGTG
Organism: Allobosea lathyri; assembly: GCF_900108245.1. Taxonomy (GTDB): domain Bacteria; phylum Pseudomonadota; class Alphaproteobacteria; order Rhizobiales; family Beijerinckiaceae; genus Allobosea; species Allobosea lathyri. Next base: position 168,253 of record NZ_FNUY01000008.1, on the reverse strand, counting down.
CGCCCTTCGCTGACGCGATCGAGCGCATCCTGGATTTCCTTTTCTGTGAAGGAATCCAGCGCCGAGGTGGCCTCGTCCAGCACAAGCACCGGCGGGCCCTTCAGGATGGTGCGGGCGATCGCGACGCGCTGCTTCTCGCCGCCCGAAAGCTTCAGGCCGCGCTCGCCGACCGAGGTCTCGTAGCCTTCCGGCAGCGAGCGGATGAAGCGGTCGATCTGGGCCAGCCGCGCGGCTTCCGCGACTTCACCTTCAGTCGCATCGGGGCGCCCGTAGCGAATATTGTACTCGATCGTGTCGTTGAACAGCACCGTATCCTGCGGAACCATGCCGATCGCCGCGCGCAGGCTGACCTGCTGGACATCGACGATGGGCTGGCCGTCGATCAGGATGCGGCCGCTATTGGGCTCGTAGAAGCGGAACAGCAGCCGCGAAATCGTCGACTTGCCCGCGCCCGAGGGGCCGACGATGGCGATCGTCTTGCCCGGCGGCACGGTGAAGGAGATGCCCTTCAGGATCGGCCGCTCGGGAATATAGGCGAAGTGGACGTTCTCGAACACGACCTCGCCGGCCGGCACCCGCAGCGGCAGGGAGCCGGGCTTGTCCTGGATCTCCGGATCACGCCCGATCAGCGAGAACATCTGCTCGATATCGAGCGTCGCCTGCTTGATCTCGCGATAGACTGTGCCCATGAAATTCAGCGGCTGATAGAGCTGGATCAGCATCGCGTTGATCAGCACGAAGTCGCCGACGGTATGCGTGCCCGAGCGAAACCCCTGCACCGCCATCACCATCGAGATGGTGAGGCCAGCGGCAAAGATGGCCGCCTGGCCGAAATTGAGCCAGGCCAGCGAGGTGTAGGCCTTCACCGAATTGCGCTCATAGCGCGCCATCGAGACATCGTAACGCGCGGTCTCGCGGGCCTCGGCGCCGAAATACTTCACTGTCTCGTAGTTCAGGAGCGAGTCGATGGCCTTGGAATTGGCGTCGGTATCGGACTCGTTCATCTCCGAGCGGATCGCGATGCGCCACTCCGTCGCCTTGATGGTGTAGGCCATATAGGTCGTGACCATGACCACGAGCACGACGACATAGAGCCAGTTGAACAGCGTCAGCAGCACGCCGATGATCAGCACAAGCTCGATCACCACCGGCACGAGCTGGTTGAGGCCGAGCCGCACCATCTCCTCGATGCCATTGCGGCCGCGCTCCAGCACGCGGGTCAGCCCGCCTGTCTTGCGCTCGAGATGGAAGCGCAGCGAGAGATGATGCAGATGGCCGAAGGTCTGCAGCGCCAGCGTGCGCACGGCATGCATGAAGACCGGGGCGAACAGGGCGTCGCGCAGCTGAATGAAGGCAGCCGAGCCGACACGGGCAAGCCCGTAGATCACCGTCAGGGCGAGCGGCGCGCCGACAAGCCAGGGCAGCCAGCGTTCCAGGCTGGAGGGCGTGTTGGCGAGCGCATCCGTCGCCCATTTGAAGGTGAACGGCACCCCCATCAGAACGACGCGGCCCATCACCAGCAACGCGAAGGCCAGCACGACACGGCGGCGCAGATCGGCCCGGTCGCTCGGCCACAGATAGGGCCAGAGCGCGCGGAAGGTTGCAACGAAACCGGAGCCCGGCTGAAGCAGGACCGAGCGCGCAAAGGTCGGCGCCGGATTGGGTGCGGCAGGCGGGGACATCTTGAAACGATTCCAGTTGGCGGGTTCATATAGGCGCAATCGCCGGGGAATGCATGCCGTCCCGTATCGGGGGCGGCGTGCATGGGCCGCTTGCCTTGCTCTCGCCGAAAGCGCGGTGTCAGATGGCGAATGGGAGAGCACAAAGCTCGCTACGGGGACGAAACAATGACGAAACTTCAAAGAGTTATCGCTGCCGGGCTGACCGGCCTCTGCGCCGGACTGGTATTCGCCGTGGCTCCGGCCGCCGCGCAGCAGGCCAAGCCGCCGGCGCAGATCAAGATCACCAACATGCGCGCCGCGCCCCTGACGACGTTCGAAGTCGCGACAACAGGCGATCAGTCACGGCTCGTCGGAAAGCTCGACAAGCCGCTGGCTCCGGGGAAAAGCGCTTCGATCAAGCTCAACAAGCCAAATGGCTGCAACTATTTCGTGCTCGCGAAATTCAGCGACGATGCCGAAAGCGATGCCGAAAGCATGGATCTCTGCAAGGAACGGACGATCCGCCTGACCGAGTGAGGCCCTTCAAAGGCCTCCATGCCGGTCCGGCAACAAAATAGCGCCTGTCCGGGGTCGCAAATCCGGCCCGCCGATGAAACCAGAAGTGGGGTCGGTGCGTAGACCATCTGAACGCAATGATCGAAAGCGTCGATGCATGCCGGATCAGATGGTCAAACAGGACAAGGGACGCGGGCGCCCGCCAGTGCCCGCTCAAATCGACGAGCTATCCAATGACGAGAAAGCGCTCGTCGCCTTGTTTCGCGCCGTTTCCGCAGAGGACCGGCTGAATATTCTGCGCTATGCCGAGGCGACGCACGACATCCAGGCCATCTTCCGCACGGGCGGAGACAAGCGCAATCATTGATGGTTCTTAGAGCATGCTGTTCGGTCTGAGAAACGCGCCGTCATCCTGGGCGACCGCAGGTCGACCCGGGATCCATCCTAGGGTTCCGGAGCTTTACGATGGATCCCGGAGCTGCGCGTCTTAGCCGCTTGTCCAGGATGACGACGTGGTTCCGAGCATGAACGGCAGACTCGGCGAGCCGCTCCGACTTCGGCTCTGCCGAGCCGTGTTCAGGCCGTGGCCCCTGCCCTCACCAGCTTGTAGGTGATCGAGTCGACCAGCGCTTGGAACGACGCGTCGATGATGTTGGCGCTCACCCCCACCGTGGTCCAACGCTCGCCGGTCTCGTCAGCGGATTCGATCAGGACGCGGGTGACGGCGTCGGTGCCGCCCTGGAAGATGCGCACCTTGTAGTCGACCAGGCGCAATCCCTCGATCAGCGACTGATAGCGGCCGAGGTCCTTGCGCAATGCGACGTCGAGTGCATTCACCGGGCCGGACGCGCCTTCGGCCGCCGAGATCAGCACCTCGTCACCGACTTTCACCTTCACGATCGCTTCGGAAAAGGTGACGAGTTCGCCCAGCGCATTGTGACGGCGCTCGACATTCACGGCGAAGCGCTCGATCTCGAAATAGGTGGGCACCTCACCCATGATGCGTTTGGCGAGCAGGAAGAAGGATGCGTCGGCACCCTCGAAAGCATAGCCCTGCGCCTCCTTCTCCTTGACCTCGTCAAGCACCCGCGTCAGCCGCGGGTCGTCGCGGCCAAGCGTGACGCCAATACGCTCAAGTTCCGCGACGAGATTCGACTTGCCGCCCTGATCGGAGATCAGCACCTTCCGCAGATTGCCGGTCGCCTCCGGCGCGACATGCTCATAGGTGCGCGGGTCCTTCATCACGGCCGAGGCGTGGATGCCGGCCTTTGTGGCGAAGGCCGAGGCTCCGACGAAGGGCGCATGGCGGTTGGGCGCGCGGTTCAGCATTTCGTCGAGCGCACGCGAGACATGGGTGAGTTCGGAGAGCTGCGCCTCGCCGACGCCGATCGAGAAGCGCTCGCGATATCGGTCCTTGAGCTTCAGAGCGCCGATCAGCGTCACGAGATTGGCGTTGCCGCAGCGCTCGCCCAATCCGTTCAGCGTGCCCTGGATCTGGCGCACGCCGGCCTCGACGGCGGCCAGCGAATTGGCGACGGCGCAGCCGCAATCGTCATGGGCGTGGATGCCGAGATTGTCGCCCGGCACGGTCTTGGCGACCTCGGCGACGATGGCCGCGACCTCCTGCGGCAGGGTTCCGCCATTCGTGTCGCAGAGCACGACCCAACGCGCACCGGCATCGAACGCGGCGCGAGCGCAGGCCAGCGCGTAGTCGGGATTGGCCTTGTAGCCATCGAAGAAATGCTCGCAATCGAGCATGACCTCGCGGCCCGCAGCTTTCGCAGCCTCGACGCTTTCGCGGATGCCGGCGAGATTGTCTTCCAGCGAAATCTCGAGCGCGACGCGGACCTGATAGTCGGACGCCTTGGCCACGAAAACGATGACGTCGGCCTTCGCCTCCAGCAGGGCGGCGATGCCTGGATCATTGGAGGCCGAGCGGCCGGCGCGCTTGGTCATGCCGAAGGCGGCGAACTTCGCAGCGTTCGTCGGCTTTTGCGCGAAGAATGCGGTATCGAGCGGGTTGGCGCCGGGATAGCCGCCTTCGACATAGTCGATGCCGAGCCTGTCCAGCATGCCGGCGACGGCGCGCTTGTCGTCGAGCGAGAAATCGACGCCGGTCGTCTGCGCGCCGTCGCGCAGCGTCGTGTCGAAGAGATGGACGCGGGCAGGAACAAGCCCCGCCCCCTTCCCTTCTCCCCTGGCGGGAGAAGGTGGCCGCGCAGCGGTCGGATGAGGGGGCGCCGTGACGTTTCCGGGTTGCGACTTTGCTGGCGCTGCACGGCTATCGTCGCGCGCCGCATCACCCCAACCCTCTCCCGCGAGGGGAGAGGGGGCTGTGTCGCGGTTCATCGCCTGATCCTCATGCGATAACGCAGTACCTTGGGCATCACCATGGCGAGCATGACGAGCTTCATGGCGACGGAGAGCGCACCGGCGCGGCGGATTTTCGGGGTGGGGGTCATGATCTAAACTCCGCCGTCTCTGTCGGCTCAATACGGGCAACGTCGTCAAGATCGTGCCAAAGCGTGTCACGCAGTTCGTCTGGACGCTGGAGAATGTCGGCATTCCAGAAGTGCCGAATGCGGAAGCCCTGCGCCTTCAGCCAAGCATCCCGCACGATATCGTGCTTGTTCTCAGCATGCTGACCGCCATCTGCCTCGACGATCAGGCGCTTCTCCAGACAGGCGATATCCACGATGTACCGTCCGATGGGTACTTGTCGACGGAATTTGAATCCGCTGAAACGCCGGTCGCGCACGAGATGCCAAAGCTTGCGCTCGGCCTCAGTCGGCTCCTTGCGCATGGCGCGGGCACGCCCTTTCAGGGTCTGCTGAAGCGCCGACCCGTCCCCCCCTTCTCCCCTGGCGAGAGAAGGGGGCCGCGCAGCGGTCGGATGAGGGGGCGCCGTGACATTTCCGGGGTGCGACTTTGCTGGCGCTGCACGGTTATCGTCGCGCGCCCCCTCACCCCAACCCTCTCCCGCGAGGGGAGAGGGGGCTGTGTCGCGGTTCATCGCTTCACCTCTCAGGTCGTGGTCGGCTCGCGTGCGGCGTCCCTGCCCATGCTTCAGCGCAATGCCCATCGCCGCGGGTTCGTCGCGTTTCCCTTCTCCCCTCGCGGGAGAAGGTGGCCGCGCAGCGGTCGGATGAGGGGGCGCCGTGACATTTCCGGGGTGCGACTTTGCTGGCGCTGCACGGCTGTCGTCGCGCGCCCCCTCACCCCAACCCTCTCCCGCGAGGGGAGAGGGGGCAGGTTGGCGGCTCATCGCTTCACCTCCCAAGTCGTATCCAATTTACCGGTTGTCGGATCTTTCACGTCTTTGAGCGAAATACCCATCGCCGCGAGTTCGTCGCGGATACGGTCGGATTCGGCGAAATTTTTTGCGCGGCGGGCTTCGAGTCGGGCTTCGATGAGGGTGTTGGCTTCGCGTTCGAAGAGTTCATTTACAGCCCCTTGAGGCTGGTCAGCGAAATCGAACCCCAACAGAGCGAGCGACGACCTTAGGACATCTGCGGCGATAGCGTTGGTTGCGAGAACCTCAGCTTCAGACCCCGGGGATGTCCGCATCCCGCCATTGGCTTCACTTACGAGTCGGTCGATCTCCGTCAACGCCCCATGGGTATTAAGATCGTCGGCAAGCCTCGCAAGAACAGCCGAAGAGGGCGCGGCGGCTCTCCCACCACCGAACTTTGTCAGAGTGTGGCGGTAGCGTTCGATTTTCTTCTCCGCCTCCTCCAGCGCCTTCACCGTCCAATCAATCGGCTGGCGATAATGCGTCTTCAGCATGGCAAGCCGCAGCACTTCGCCGGGCCATTTCCGCCCACCGAACTGTTCGGTTTCCAGCAACTCGTTGATCGTCACGAAGTTGCCGAGGCTCTTCGACATCTTCTCGCCTTCGACCTGCAGGAAGCCGTTATGCATCCAGTAGTTCGCCATGCGCCCTGCCCCGTCCGCGCCGCCAAAGGCGCAGCAGGACTGGGCGATCTCGTTCTCATGGTGCGGGAAGACGAGATCGATGCCGCCGCCATGGATGTCGAAGACGTTTTTGGCCGGATCGTCGCAGGTGAGGCCGCCGCCGAAGGGCGATAGCAGCTTTGCCATCGACATGGCCGAGCACTCGATGTGCCAACCCGGCCGGCCGGGTGTCCTGATGCCCGCAGGCGACGACCAGCCCGGGTCGATGCCCTCGCGGCTCGGCTTCCAGAGCACGAAATCCATCGGATCGCGCTTGTAGGGCGCGACATCGACGCGAGCGCCCGCGATCATCTCGTCGAGCGGGCGGCGCGCCAGCGAGCCGTATTTCGGCGCGGATCCGAGATGCTCGACCGCCGGAACATGGAACAGCACATGCTCCTCGGCGACATAGGCGACGCCGCGCGCCACCAGCCGCTCGATGATGTCGCGCATTTCGGCGATATGATCGGTCGCGCGCGGCTCCTGGTCGGGCGGCAGATTGCCGAGTGCGCCGATATCGGCATGGAACTGCGCCGTCGTGCCTTCCGTGACCTTGGCGATCGCCTCGTTCAGCGGCAGGCCGGGATAGTCGCGGGCGGCACGCGCATTGATCTTGTCGTCGACGTCGGTGAGGTTGCGGGCATAGGTGACATGCTCGGCGCCATAGAGATGCCGCAGCAGCCGGTAGAGCACGTCGAAGACGATGACCGGGCGCGCATTGCCGATATGGGCGTAGTCATAGACCGTCGGGCCGCAGACATACATCCGCACGTTCAGCGGATCGATGGGGGCGAAAACCTCCTTCGTCCGGGTCAGCGTGTTGTAGAGCCTCAAGGTCGGCGACATCGGAGAGTGTCCTGGCAAAACGGCGAAAGGCGTGACGACGAGCATATCCTGGCCGCTGGCCGGGGCGCTGTCTGTCTTTCCGTTTCAGGACGAGGACGTGAGCAGCCGGCCAGCGAAAGCTAGCGGCAAATAATGCAAATCGGGTTGGCGGCTCGCGTCATGAGAAACTGATTGCCTGCATGCGGGCTTTGCGTCAAGAGGGCGCCCCGACTTGCTGCAGTGCAACATCATTGTGACGCAATTCACGTAAATTTAACCCGGCGGAACCATCCTCGCGATTCGAGGGTTACGAGCCCGTCCGGTCAGCTAGGAAACACCTCAAATGCGCCGCGCCGTCGCCCTCATCGGACTGCTCGGAATCGTCGGAGCCGGGGTTTCGCTTTCGGTCCTGCCGACCACGAAGACCTCCGCCGCCGCAAGCGACAACCGCACCTTCCTGATCCCCGCCAGCGACGGCTACGGCGTCGCCGACTGCCTCTCGACCAAATCGGAATGCGGCAAGATCGTCGCCGACGCCTGGTGCGAGGCGCAGGGTTTCGCCAAGGCCGCCTCGTATGGCCTCGCTGACCGCGAGGATTTCACCGGCACGCTGTCGAAGGCCCGCCCGGCCGCATCGGTCGAGCAGCCGCTGGTCATCACCTGCGGCGAGTGAGCCGCTCCCTCACTTGATCCAGTCGGCGCATTTGGGCGCGTCGCCATTGCCGCCCCAGGGCATGATCGGCACGGTCGAGGTCGAGTTCTGCGGCGAGCCGTCGATCAGCTTGTCCGAATAGACCAGATAGACCAGCACGTTGCGCTTGGCGTCGCAGCCGCGCACGATCTGCATCTTCTTCCAGACCAGCGAACGGCGCTCGCGGAAGACGACATCGCCCTGATCGGCCTTTTCCTTGAACTTGATCGGACCGATCTGGCGGCAGGCCAGCGAGATCTCGGAGACCTGCTCGGCGACTCCGAACATGCCGGAAACGCCGCCCTTCTCGGGGATGGTGTAGTGGCAGGCGACGCCTTCGACGACGGGATCGTCGACGCCGTAGACGGCGAGCTTGTCGTCAGGGGTCAACATCTTCCAGACCGTCGACTTCCTGAAGATAAGGTCTTCCTGCGCGGCTGCCGGGAGCACTGACGCCGCGAGACAAAGCGCTCCTGCAATCAGGGCGGATGCGGCGGTTCTCAAGCGCATGGTAGTCTCCTCGGCACGACGATGCTGGCAGTCTATGGCCGGCTGGATATGGTTGCAGTCGGCCCCGAACGCCAGGGTTGCGCTCAAGCAGCCAATGGCTTGAAGACGAGATAGGCGGCCACGAGCGCGCCGACCACGCCGGCCGTGAAGAGCACCAGCTTCAGCCGCGTCATGCCGCTGGCGAAGGCGACGTCGCCGGCATCGATCTTGGGAAACTTGCCGAGCAGCCGCGAGATCGCGAGATTTTCGGCGACATCGCAAAGTCCGCCGAACAGCCAGCCACCACCGCACAGCGCCGCCACCCACCAGGGATAGCCGCGCATCGACAGGCCCGCGACGATGATTGCGCCGACGATCGCATAGGTGAAGGCGCAGGCGACATCGGCCGGGAGCACCCGGGCGCGATAGCGTGCGCGTGCTTCCTCGCCATAATGCGTGAAAAGCTTCTCGACATCGGCGACGTTGAAGCCGTTCCAGTCATTCTCCAGCATCCGGGCCACGCCCTGGCGGCTGGACCAGAGCCCGACCGCCCAGAACAGAACCATCACCAGCACCGGGCCCCAGATGAAGAAGGCGAGCGGAACGGTCGTCGAATAGAACGGCACGGGATCGATCATGGCGGGTTCGGCTTTCGCGGCGGGCGGCGGTCGGTGGAGCGGGGCGCAATCCTGGCAAGCTACCTCGCCTTGCGGGCCAGAGCCAAGGCCTCGCGCAGAACCTGTTCATCGCCGATGTGATTGGCCAGGATCAGCACCAGCTTGGCGTTCAGGGCGGCACTCCCGGCCTCGTCAAGATCGCGATGCGCCTGCGCGATCAGGCGATAGGCGGCGTCGGCATCCGCGAAGCGCTGCCCCGTCTTGAGTTGCCTGTCGGTGGTCATCGGGCGCGGCCCTCCAGTCTGGCGACGGCAGCCGCCACGATCTCGCGCGTCGGGTTGTGGAAACGGGCAGCGACATGCCCGTCCGGCCGCAGCACCACCGCGTCGCCATCGACCAATGCGTAGCGGCGCGGCAGCATCGCTTCGGGGTCTTCGAGTGGGCCCCGTTCGCGCTGCTGCACGACGGCGGGAACATCGACCACGCCGACGCCGGCCGAGCCGAGCCGACGACGCCCGCCGCCATAGGACAGGACCACCGGGCGGCCGTCGCGCAGCGTTTCGCTGAGCCAGAGATGGGGCCCCTCGGAGGCAAGCAGGGGCGCATCCCGGAAGGCCGCGCCGGGCGCAACGCCACCATGGAAACCTTCATCGCGCGTCGAGAGCGGCGAATTGCTGTAGGTTGTCGGCAATGAGAGCCGCCCCGAATTGACGAAGGCGGCTCCGAATTTGCCGCTCGCGGCGAGAGACAGGGCTGCATCGCGCAGGACGCGCTCACCGGGCGAACGCGGCGCGATGAAATCGGTCGCCCGCATGGAATGCAGGATATTGTCGTCGGCGGCCTCGCGGCGCTCGCTGTCATAGCTGGCGAGCAGCGCGACCGGGCTCACGCCCTTGACGACGAGCGCCAGCTTCCAGCCGAGATTATCCGCGTCCTGAATACCGGAATTCGCGCCCCGCGCGCCAAAGGGCGAGACCTGATGGGCCGCATCGCCCGCGAAGACCACGCGGTCATGGATGAAACGCTGAAGCCGGCGGCATTGGAAGCGATAGACCGAGACCCATTCGAGCGCGAAATCGCCATGTCCCAGCATCTGCTCGATGCGCGGACGCACGACCTCGGGCCTCTTCTCCCATTCTGGGTCGGCGTCCGGCCCCAATTGCAGATCGATGCGCCAGATATCGTCGGGTTGCTTGTGCAGTAGCGCCGACTGGCCGGCATGAAAGGGCGGGGCAAACCAGAACCAGCGTTCGGGCGGAAAATCGGCGGCCATTCTGACATCGGCGATCAGGAACTTGTCCTCGAAGGTCTCGCCTTCGAAGGCGAGACCCAGCATGCCGCGCGTCGGCGAGCGCGCGCCGTCGCAAGCGACGACCCAATCCGCCTCCAGCCGATACTCGCCTTCCGGCGTCGCGACAGTCAGCAGGCCGCAATCGTCGCGAGGAGCGAGACCGGCAAGCCGGTTCGACCAGCGCAGATCGACCAGCGGCTCGGCCTGGACGGCCGCCACCAGCGCCGCTTCGACATGATATTGCGGGAGATTGATGAAGGCCGGCTGCTTGTGGCCGGGCTCGGGCTGGAGGTCGAAGGCATAAAGCTGTTCGGTGCCGCGAAAGACCTTGCCGGTCTTCCAGGTCACGCCCTTGGCCACCATCGCATCGGCAAGGCCCAGCCGGTCGAAAATTTCGAGCGTGCGCTTGGCAAAGCAGATGGCGCGCGAGCCCTCGCCGATGCAGTCGGAATCGTCGAGCAGGACGACGGGAACCGCGCGCTTGGCCAGATCGAGCGCCAGTGTCAGACCAACAGGCCCGGCGCCGATGATGACGACGGGGTGATGCGCCGGACTGCGAACATCCTGATCGGGCGAGCGGCGGTAGGCGAAACGATGGGGCGGATCGCCTGGTGTCTTCACCGCAAGGCCTCCGGCGGCGCGATGCCGAGTTCAACCAGATCGGCGCGACGGCCTGCATCGAACTGCAGGAAATACTCGTCGAGCTGCGGCGGCGCGATCGCCGTCCCCGCCAGCATCGCATGGGCCTGGCCCCGATGGTGGATCTGGTGCTGGAAGAGATGCGCCAGGAGATCGTCGACGCGCTCGCGCACCCTGCCTTCTTCGCCACGGTCGGTCTCGACACTTTCGGCGAGCGAGACAGCATCCTGAACGTCGCAGAAGGTAATCAGGCGCCGGTCGCTCTCGCTTTGAGCGGCAAGCAAAGCCGGCCCGGCAAGCGGCACGAAGCCGTCGAAGATCGACTGCCCGCCCCCGCCTTGCTCGAGCGCGTCGATGTAATAAAGATCGACGGAAAGGCTGTGGTTCAGCGTCTCCTTCAGCGAGGGAAAGAAGCTGGTGCGGGTCGAGGCGAATTCGGCATCGCTGAGTTGCGCGCAGGCCGCGAGCAGGCGGTGATTAGCCCAGGCGTTGTTGCGCGCCATCTTGCGAAAATGCGTGGCCAGCGACATCGCGTCAGCCTCGCAGATCGATCCACATCTGGCGATCCCTCTCATCCGTCCAGATGCGGGGATGGTCGAGGCCATTCGCCTCGTCATAGGCGCGCGAGACGTTGAAGGGCAGGCAATGCTCGAAGATCACCCAGTCGCCATAGGCCGGCTTCAGCGTGGCGTGGACGCGCTCGAAGGTCTCGCGCAACGACCGGCCGGCCGCGGCATTGATTTTGACGGCTTCGAACAAATCGCTCAGGAAAGCGCGCGTGCCCTTGACGCCATCGGCCACCATGGCAGCGCTGGTCAGCGCCGCTCCCCGTCCCGGCACCATCGCAGCCGAGCCCAAAGCGGACAGATTGTCGAGCGTCTGCGGCCAGTCGGTAAAATGCGCGTCGCCGCAATAGGGCGTCGCGCCATACTCGACGAGATCGCCCGCAAACGAAACCTGCGCGTCGGGAATCCAGGCGACGATGTCTCCGGCGGTGTGGCCGCGTCCGAGCTTCATCAGGCGCACCTCGCGGGTGCCCAGCCAGACCGAGGCCTCGGCCGAGAAGGTCATGCTTGGCCAGGTCAGGCCGGGACGGATCGAATCGGCGCCCTGGAACAGGCGCGGGAAGCGGCCGATCTCGCTCGCCTTGTCCTGCTCGCCACGCTCCACGATCATGTCGCGGGCGACATCCGAGCAGATGATCTCGCGGGCGCCATAGGCGGGAGCACCAAGCACGCGCACGGCGTGATAGTGCGACAGGACGACGTGGTGGATGGGCTTGTCGGTGACCTTGCGCACCCGCTCGATCACCGTCTCAGCCATCCTCGGCGTCGCCTGCGCGTCGAAGACGAGGACACTGTCGTCGCCGATCACGACCCCGGTATTGGGGTCGCCCTCGGCGGTGTAGGCGTAGACGCCCCGCCCGATCTCATCGAAGGAGATCGTCTTCTCGCCGAGATCAGCGCTGGAGGCGAAGGCCGGCTTTTCGCCCGGCATGGCTCTACTCGGCGTGGCGTTATTCGGCATGAGGCAGGGCCTCCTGTTCGATAGCGCCGAAGATCGACCGTCCCTCCGCATCCTTCATCTCGATGCGGAAGCTGTCGCCAAAGCGCAGGAACGGCGTGACAGGCGCGCCGGTGCGAATGATCTCGACCATGCGCTGTTCGGCGATGCAGGCATAGCCGAGGCCGCCTTCCGCGATCGGCCTGCCCGGGCCGCCATCGGCATCGCGATTCGAGACGGTGCCGGAGCCGATGATGGTGCCCGCGGAAAGTCGCCGCGTCCTGGCGGCGTGAGCGATCAGCGTGCCGAAATCGAAGGTCATGTCGACGCCGGCATCGGGCCTGCCGAAAGGCGCGCCGTTCAGCTGCGTCAACACGGGCAGATGGAGCTTCCCGCCGCGCCAGGCCTCGCCGAGCTCATCGGGCGTGACCGCGACGGGCGAGAAGGCCGATGAGGGCTTTGATTGAACGAATCCAAAGCCTTTCGCCAATTCCTTCGCAGTCAGATTCCGCAAGCTCACGTCGTTTACGAGCATGACCAGGCGGATATGGCGCAGAGCCGCGTCGGGATTGACGCCCATGGGCACATCGTCGGTGACGACCGCGATCTCGGCCTCGAAGTCGATTCCGTGCTCCTCGCTGCGGGCGCGCACGGCCTCGCGGGGGGCCAGCGTCACGTCGGAGCCGCCCTGATACATCAGCGGGTCGGTCCAGAAGCTATCGGGCATCTCGGCGCTGCGCGCCTTCCGGACGAGTTCGACATGATTCACATAAGCGGAGGCGTCGAGCCATTGGCCGGCGCGCGGCAACGGCGAGGCGCAGTCATGTTCGTGGAAGCGGAAGGAGGGCAGCGACCCGTGTTCGAGGCTCTCTGCCAGATCGGCAAGACGCGGCGCATATCGATCCCAGTCGTCGAGCGCCGCCTGCAAGGTCGGCACGACCGGGAAGGCGTCCGTCGCCCTGGTCAGATCCTTCGACACCACTACAAGGCGGCCATCCCGGCCATGCATAAGGGACGCGAGTTTCATGTCTTTTCATTCCTCGCCTGACGCGCAACAAAGGGCCCAACAAGACCGCGGGAGGACACCTTATGAAACGTCGCGACTTTTTGAAAACAGGGGCGCTCGCCGCTGCCGCGACCCCGGTCGCGATGCCGGCTCTGGCGCAGTCGCAACCCGAGGTGAAATGGCGGTTGACGTCGAGCTTTCCGAAGTCGCTCGACACGATCTACGGCACCGCGCAGCAATTCTCGAAATATGTCAGCGAAGCCACGGACGGCAAGTTCGACATCCAGGTCTTTGCGCCCGGCGAGATCGTGCCCGGATTGCAGGCGCTCGATGCGGTCTCTTCCGGCACCGTCGAATGCGCGCATTCGCCGACCTATTTCTACATCGGCAAGGACCCGACGCTGGGGCTCGGCACCGGCATCCCCTTCGGCCTGAATGCCCGCCAGCAGCATAGCTGGTGGTATTTCGGCGGCGGCGAGCAGATCGTGAACGGCGTTCTCGACCGCTTCAACGCCTATTCGATCCCCTGCGGCAATTCCGGCTGCCAGATGGGCGGCTTCTTCCGCAAGGAACTGACCGGGCTCGACGATCTCAAGGGTCTGAAGTTCCGCATCGGCGGCATGGGCGGCGCGGTTCTCGCCAAGCTCGGCGTCGTTCCCACGCAGATTGCGCCCGGCGACGTCTACCCGGCGCTGGAGCGCGGCACGATCGATGCGGCCGAGTTCGTCGGCCCCTATGACGACGAGAAGCTCGGCTTCATCAGGGTCGCCAAGTACTACTACTATCCCGGCTGGTGGGAGGGTGGCGCCATGCTGCATCTCATCATCGGCAAGGAGGCCTGGGCCAAGCTGCCAAAGCACTATCAGGCGATCGTCCAGAATGCCTGCGAGGCGGCCAATAACTGGATGCTGGCGAAATACGACTTCGTGAATCCCGGCGGCCTGCGCCGGCTGGTCGCGCAGGGTGCCCAGCTGAAGGCGTTCCCGCTGCCGGTGATGGAGGCGGCGCTCAAGGCTGCCGAGGAATATTACGCCGAAACCTCGGCCAAGAGCCCGGATTTCAAGAAGGGCTATGATTCGATGGTCGCCTTCCGCGGCGAGAACCTGCTCTGGTGGCAAGTGGCAGAGCTTTCGTACGATTCGTTCATGAACCGGCTGAAGGCCCGATAGACACCCGAACTGATCCGTGAATTTCGCAGACCTCCCCGGCAAAACGCCGGGGAGGCCTTGTCTTGAGCGAACTGCTCGAAAACACATCTGACGTGACGTGGCAGAATCCTGGCCGCCACGAGTGTCCGTGACATTTGACGGCGCTGATCCCCGGGACCCGCGCCCCCCGCGCCTTATCTGAAACGGCTCCGCCCTCGCGTCCCGGAAAGATTTCCTTAACTGCAACAATGCCGACCCCTCAGGCTTTGTTGCGGTATTCGCTTCGTCTATCTAGTATCCACTCAAGAACACTAAATATCCCAGACAATTGCCTTGCCTATGCCTCGCTACCATCCGAAATTGGCGCGAGTTTAAGCAATGATCGACTTAACTGGCTACAAATTAACCTTCGACGAGGAATTCAACTCTCGCAGCATCTCGCAGAATGGCACTGGAACGACATGGGCGGACATTCGCCCGGGCTCGCGCTTGAATGCCAATGCTGACATCGGCTTCGGGAATTCCGCATTTGTAGATGCGGCTTCGGGGATCGATCCCTTCTCGGTCCAGAATGGTGCCCTCCATATCACGGCGGTCCGCACCGATGCCGAGGTGGCAGGTCCGGGAGACTGGGCATCAGGCCTGATCAGCAGCAGGGCGTCATTTGCGCAAACCTACGGCTACTTCGAGATGCGGGCGCAGCTGCCGGCGGAAGCCGGGGTTTGGCCTGCGTTCTGGATGCTACCAGCCGATGGAAGCTGGCCGCCGGAACTCGATGTCCTCGAAGCCTATGGCGACACCAATCTCTGGCAATATGTCCACAGCGTCGCGGGAGACGTGCAGGTCTGGAGTTCCCACGCCAATATGACCGCAGGCTATCACAGCTACGGCGTGGAATGGGGACCCACGACCATCTCCTTCTACTTCGATGGAGAGCGCGTCGGCGCGGCGCAGACCCCGGTCGATTTCCACAAGCCGATGTATCTGCTGGCAGATCTGGCGATACAGCGAGGCGTTGCGGGCACCACCGACGCCGCCAAACAGATGCAGATCGACTATATCCGCGCTTACTCGGCCGATCCGCACGCGACAGCTGTCGATCTTGCTCACGTGTCGTCGCCGGATGGGGCAGACACCGGGCATCTCTATGGCGCGACTGCCGCCAGCCATGCCGAGCCTCCTCCATCGAACGGGCAAGCGAGTGTGCTGTCGCTTCGCGTCTCGGGCGACCATTATGCCGGCTCGCCGCAATTCCAGGTCTTCGTCGACGGAACTGCGGTGGGATCGGTCCAGACCGTTCAGGCGCTGCATGTGCTCGGCCAATGGCAGCAGTTTGATTTTTCGGGGCCTTTTGCGGCCAACACAGCGCATGCCGTGGAGGTGCGCTTCCTCAATGACGCCTGGGATGGCTACGGGGGCGGCGAAGGACATGATCGCAACCTTTATGTCCAATCGCTGACCCTCAATGGCACGACGGAAAACTGGACCGCTGCGACGGGCAATGTGGCGCCATGGTCCACCGATTCCGCGGCGATCGCGACGAATGGCAGCATCGTCTTCGGCCACGCCGTTGCCGGACCGCCCCCGCAACAGCCAGTCACGCCGCCCTCCCCGCCGCCGGAGTCAGTCCCGACTGCGCCTTCCGCTCCCGGCGGCTCCGCGAGCCTTTCGGTGAAGGTCTCGGGCGACCACTATACCGGCGCACCGCAGTTCCAGGTCTTCGTCGATGGAGCGCAGATCGGGCAGACGCAGACTGTCGAAGCCGTGCATGTGCTCGGCCAGTGGGACACATTCGACTTCGATGGTGCATTTGCCGCCGGCACGCCCCATCAGGTCGAGGTCCGTTTCGTCAACGATGCCTGGGACGGGTACGGCGGCGGCGAGGGACATGACCGCAACCTCTATGTGGAAAGCGTATCGCTGAACGCTCACACCGCGCTTTGGACTGCGGCGACCGGCAATGTCGCGCCGTGGTCCATAGGATCGGCGGCGCTTGCGACGAATGGGGGCGTCCTGTTCGATTTATTCTAGAGCATCGGTCCGACACTGCGGCCGGTCAGACAAATCTGACCCGGCGCGGTTCGTGCGCCGCCAGCATGGTGCCGAGGTGGGAGGACATCGCCTTGGGCCGCTGCTCGAGCAGCCGGTCGCCAATCAGGGCCGCTTTTGCGCGCTTCTTCGCGATGCTTTTTTCGATCTCGCGCTCGGCCTTGCGCCGGCGTCTGGCCGGAACCGCCTCCGACAGATGCTTCCGGGCCATGTTCAGGTCGACGACCGTGCCGAGATGGGCGCGCAGGCGCTCGGTCGCCTCCGCCTTCGGCTTGAACCCGGCGGGATCGGCCGGCTGGAAGAAGTCGATCTGATAGCCGAGATCGACGATCGCGGTGCGCCAGGCGTGCAGGCGCTTCATGCTCATGCGACGCGGATCGCCGTCGAGGCGCCGCCTGGCCTTGCGGCAGATGCGCCTGAACCCCGTCAGCAGGAACGAGCCGCCCTCTCCCGCTACCGACCAGCGCGCCATCTCGGTGGAAAGCCAGGCCAGCTTGGCACGAACCGCCTCGAACTGCTGTCGGCTTTGCTCGAGCACGTCGGCCGGCGCATCGACCTCGTCGGCCGCTTTCGGCAACACCTTGCCCAGCGCCTTCGCAACGACGGTCGCATCACGAACCGCCCCGAAACTCTGGCGCAGCCCCTTCACCTCGGAGCGCACCATCCTCGCCTCCGAAGCCAGCGCCTTGGGAGCGAGCTTTAGCAGCGCGCGCCAGGCTTTCATCAAGCGGCGGAAGGCATGAATCTGCTTTTCCGGGTCTGGCGCCGCGTGATCCAGCAGCCTCTGTGCCTGCTTGGGCATGTCGCGGCAGGTGCGCAGCCAGTGTCCGGCCCAGCGCTGCATCATGGCCTTACCGTCGACCTGGCGTTCCGACTTTCGACGCACCGGGCGCGCAGCTGTGCGTACGCTGCGACGAAGCGGCCGGGCCGGCGTTTTCGCTCGTATCGCCATCATGCGCTCCGCGCGGAGGTCGGAATGCGATTCAATCCCAAGTGTCGGAAAGCTGCAAGCTTTCCGAACAGATCCAACCGTTACCAGGCCTCGCGCCTGTTCGGATCGAAGCGCTTCTTCAACCCGTCCCAGCAGGCCGTGTAGTCGGGCTGGAACTGCGACGAGCGCGCTGCATAGCCGGTGAGGCGTTGGGGAAAACGCGTCTCGAACATGAAGGCCAGGGTGCCGGTGAGCTTCACCGGTTTCTGCTCGCTGGTAGAGGCGTGCTCGAAGGCGGTGGCGTCAGGCCCGTGCGGCAGCATCATGTTGTGCAGGCTGAAGCCGCCGGGCGTGAAGCCCTCGGGCTTGGCGTCATAGACGCCATAGATCAGGCCCATGAACTCCGACATGATGTTGCGGTGGTACCAGGGCGGCCGAAACGTGTTCTCGGCCACGGCCCAGCGCTCGGGAAAGATCACGAAGTCGATATTGGCGGTGCCGGGCGTCTCCGAGGGAGCGGTCAGCACCGTGAAGATCGACGGGTCGGGATGATCGAAGGAGATCGCGCCGACCGGTGAGTAATGCCGCAGATCATATTTATAGGGCGCGTAATTGCCGTGCCAGGCCACGACATCCAGCGGCGACTGGCCGATCGGCGTCGAAAACAGCTCGCCGCCCCATTTGGCGTAAAGCGTCGAAGGCTCCTCGATGTCTTCATAGGCGGCGATCGGGGTGAGGAAGTCGCGGGGGTTGGCGAGGCAGTTGGCGCCGATCGGTCCGCGATCGGGCAGCGTGAAGCCGCCGCCGTAATTCTCGCAGACATAGGCGCGGGCAGGACCACCGCTCAGCTCGACCCGGAAGACGACGCCGCGCGGGATCACGCAGATCTCGCCCGGACCGATCTCGATGACGCCGAACTCGGTCGCGAAGCGCAGCGCCCCCTCCTGCGCCACCACGAGATATTCGCCATCGGCGTTGAACAGATATTCGCGCTCCATCGACGCGGTCACGAAGAGCAGATGCGCCGCCATCCCGGCTTGCGTATCGGCATCGCCAGCCGTCGTCACCGTATGCAGTCCCGTGATGAAGGTTAGCGGCTCGGCGGGCAGCGGGATCGGATCCCAGCGCATCTGGCCGATCGGGAGATCGGCCTCGTCGCGGCAAGGCGCAGTCCGGATCAGCCCCCTGTCGCATTTGGACCAGCGCCCGCCATGCTTGACGCTGGGCCGGATGCGGTAGAGCCAGGAGCGCTCGTTCGTCGAGCGCGGCGCGGTGAAGGGCGAACCCGAGAGCTGCTCGGCATAGAGCCCGTAGGCGGCCTTCTGCGGCGAGTTGCGACCAATCGGCAAGGCGCCAGGCAGCGCCTCCGTCTCGAACGAGTTGCCGAATCCGGACATATAGCGCGGGTCGATGCCCGCCCCGGTCCTGGCGCCGGCGTCGATCTTCGGCTGCACGGTCATGCCCTTCTCCTGCGAGTCTTCGCAAATATTTGCTGTTTCGGCCGCCAGCCGCTTTGACAAGCAGGCCGGATACGGAAAGATCGAGAGATTACGTCTTGCCTTGCCTTAAAATTAGTTGCAAATGAAACTAATGTCAACGAATCCAGCGCCGTCACCGGAAGCCGAAACGCTCAAGCTGGAGCGCTTCCTGCCCTACCGGCTCAATGTGGTCGGCTTCTTCGCGAGCCGCGCGCTGGGGCGGATCTATGGCGAGCATTTCGGCATCGGCATCCCCGAATGGCGGGTCGTCGCGCAGCTCGGCGAGTTCGGCAAGCTGACCTCCCGCGACATCGGCGAACTCGCCCAGATGCACAAGACGAAGGTCTCGCGCGCGGTCGCCGAGCTTCAGAAGCGCGGCCTCGTCTCGCGTGCCGAAAACCGGGAGGACCGGCGCGAATCCTTCGTGGCGCTGACGCCGGCGGGGCAGCGCATCTACGCCCATATCGTGCCGCTCGCGCTCGCCTTCGAGGCGCGCTGGATCGAGGGCATCGCGCCTGACGAACTCAAGGTGTTCGAGCGCGTGCTCTCGACGCTGACCGATCGCGGCCGCCTGCTGGCCGGCGGCTATCGCGACGTGGAAACCTGACCGATCAGAAGTAGCGGGCCAGATTTCTGCGGATGCGGTCCAGCGGCCGCTCGCCCTTTGCCGGCGGCTCAAACGCGCTGCCCGTGATCGTCTCGAAAGCCCGGATATAGACCTGCGAGGTCTGCGCGATCAGTTCGTCGGGGATTGCGGGCAGCGGCTCGTTATAGGGGTCGCAGCGCGCGACGACCCAGTTCCGGACGAAATCCTTGTCGAAGCTCTCGGGCTTGTCGCCACGGGCGAAACGCTCCGGATAGCTTTCGGCGAACCAGTATCGGCTGCTATCGGGGGTGTGGATCTCGTCGGCGAGGATGATGCGCCCCTGCGCATCCGTACCGAACTCGTATTTGGTGTCGGCGAGGATCAGCCCGCGTTCGCGCGCCATCGCCTGCCCCCGCGCGAACAGCGCCAGAGCGTAGGCAGACACGGTCTCCCACTGCTCCTTGGTCAGCAGCCCCTTCTCGATGATCTCGGCCGCGGAAAGCGGTTCGTCGTGGCCGCCGTCGAAGGCCTTGCTCGTCGGCGTGATCACGGCCGCGGGCAGCACCTCGTTGTCGCGCAGGCCATCGGGGAAGCGCAGCCCGTAGATGTCGCGCGCGCCCTGCTTGTAGAGCGTCAGGATCGAGGTGCCGGTGGTGCCGGCGAGATAGCCGCGCACCACGATCTCGACGGGGAGGATATCGAGCAGCTTTCCAACGACGACGTTGGGATCGGGATATTCCAGCACATGGTTCGGGCAGATGTCGGCCGTGTTCTCGAACCAGAAGCGGGCCGTCTGCGTCAGCACCTGGCCCTTCAGCGGGATCGACGCGATCGCGCGGTCGAAGGCGCTCAGGCGGTCGGTGGCGATGATGATGCGACGCCCGTCGGGGAGGTCGTAATTCTCGCGGACCTTGCCCCGGTAGTAGCTCGGCAGCTCCGGAATGACCGCTTCATCAAGGGGCAGATACTCGGACATGGATGGCATCGCTTCATCGAGGGCGGGAAATCGAGGGCAGGAGATCGAGGCAAGAGCAGGCTCGGAGCGTCATGTCCGCGCCTGCTCCTTCTAGCCAAAACGCCCGCGATAGACCATCTCGGCTCACATCGTCGCGAGCGATCGCATTCGATCTGCCATTGCCAGCGACACACTTTATGCCGGGGCCCGCAGCCGATTGCTGCTCTGCGGCAAATATGGCATGCGGGGCAGGCTGCTGCATTGGAGCGAATCCGCGCCAGGTCGCCGCAGGAGCCGTCCTTAGTTCCGTCGCGTTTGGCGGTTGTTGTTGCGCCTCAAAGAGTGACCGGCCCGGCCAGGGCCCAGACCAAAGCGGATGATGTGGCCCGACCTGCGATGATATCGAGACTTTCCCGACGCTTCGGCACCGCGCTGCTGGCGCTGGCGGCCATGGGCGGAGCGGCTGTCGCACAATCGCCGTCATGCACCGCCTGGCGTTCCGAGCTTGCAAGCCTCCAGGGTCAAAGCAGTGGCGACCCTCGTGCTGCGCAGGCCGCACAGCGCGTCGGCGCACAGCTTTCCCAGGCCACCAACCAGTATCGCGCCATGGGCTGCGAACGGGGCGGGTTCCTGTTCTTCGGCGAGCAGCCGCCGCCGCAATGCGGAGGCCTGAGAGCGCAGATCGGCCAGTTGCAGGCGCAGTATGGCAGTCTGCAGCGGCAGGCTCAGGGTGGCGCTGTCGAACAGCGACGCGCCCAGCTCGCGGCCGCGATCAACACAAATTGCCGGGCCCCGCAGCAGCAGCGCGGCTTCTTCGAGACGATCTTCGGGCTGGAGCCTCGTCGCGGCGAGATCGATTCGACCATCCCCGAACTCGACCCGGACCGGGTGATAGAACCGGAAAAACCGCGCTCGGGCGGCGCCTATACGGTCTGCGTGCGCACATGCGACGGCTTCTTCTTCCCGCTGTCGAACAGTCCCGGCGGTCGCGAAGGCGCGGACGAGATGTGCCAGGCGCTCTGCCCGGGCACCGAAACGACCGCATTCGGCATGACGAGCGGCGGAGACATCCAGAATTCGGCGTCGCGCAGCACCGGCCAGCCCTATTCCTCGCTGCCGAACGCCGGAAAATACCAGCGTTCCTTTGACGCCGCCTGCACCTGCCGCGGCCAGGGCCAGAGCTGGTCGCAGGCCTTGAAGGACGCGGAATATCTGCTCGACAAGCGCGACGTCATCGTCACCGAACAGCGCGCCGCCGAGTTGTCCCGCCCCAAAGTCGACACCAAGACCGATCCAAAGCGCCGGGGCGCCGCGCCTGCCACGGTTCAGCCCGCGGCGATTCCGGAGCTTCCGGAGGAAAAGCCGCTGCCCTCCGAGAACTCTCCGACATCGGGCACCGAATCGGCCGGCGTCGGCCCCAGCACCATCGGGGAAAAGGTTCTCGACAAGGGCGACGGGTTGAAGAGCGAGACGCGCAGCGTCACCGGCGAGAAGCGGACGGTCAGAATCGTCGCGCCGAACCTGGCGCCGAACCTCGCGCCATCATTGGTCCGGCCATAAACTCAGTTGTTTGTTCCATGCGTTAAGCGCATGGACATCTGCAATTTAATTCCAACAACAGCGCTGGACGCATGATGGCGCACGGCGCATGAAGGCCCGACCCGCATAGAGGGGACGCCGAGATCATTGCGCCCTAGCTTGCCGCCTCTCCAAACGGCGCAAGGGTGCCTCTGCCCCCGAAGGCTCAGAGGCTGCCATGTCAGACAACATACTGCCTGCTCACCCCCAGCCCATCGAACTCGTCGACGCAAAACGCCGGATCAAGGCGATCTTCATCGGCTCGGTCGGCAATCTGGTGGAATGGTACGATTTCTACGCCTACACGGCTTTCGCGCTCTATTTCGCTCCGCATTTCTTCCCCTCGCACGACCCCGTCGTGCAGCAACTCAACGCCGCAACGCTCTTCGCCGCAGGCTTCATCGTGCGACCCATCGGCGGCTGGCTCTTCGGCCACCTCGCCGACCGCTATGGGCGACGCCTGTCGCTGACCCTTTCGGTCCTGATGATGTGTTTCGGCTCGCTGATCATCGCGCTCACGCCGACCTATGCCACCATCGGCTTTGCGGCTCCCGCGCTCCTGGCGCTGGCGCGCATCATCGAGGGCCTCAGCCTCGGCGGCGAATACGGCGCCAGCGCCACCTACCTCACCGAGATCGCCGACCCCGAGCATCGCGGTTTCTATTCCAGCTTCCAGTATGTGACGCTGATCGGCGGGCAGCTCACCGCCATCATGGTGCTGTTGCTGCTGCAGAACGTCTTCCTGACACATGAGCAGCTCGTCGCCTGGGGCTGGCGCATCCCCTTCGTCATCGGCGCCCTGCTGGCGATCACCGCCATGTTCATGCGCCGCCACATGCAGGAGACGGATTCCTTCGTCGCCGCCAGCAAGGAGACGGTGAAGCGGCAGAGTTCGCTGCGCGGCCTGCTGAAATATCCGCGCGAGGTCGCGATCGTGGTCGGCCTCACCGCCGGCGGAACGGCAGCCTTCTACACCTTCACGACCTACATGCAGACCTTCGTGAAGCAGACGGTGGGCCTGTCCGACCTGACCACGACCTATGTCATTGCGGGTTCGCTGATCTTCGCCGCGGTGCTGCAGCCGATCTATGGCGCGATCTCCGACAGGATCGGCCGCAAGCCCCTGCTGATCTTCTTCGGCGTCGCCGGCACGCTGCTGACGGTACCGATCCTGACCACGCTCGCCGGTACGAAATCGCCCTGGATCGCCTTCCTGCTGATCTGCGGCGCCTGGATCTTCACGGCCGGCTACACCTCGATCAACGCGGTGGTGAAAGCCGAACTGTTCCCGACCTCGATCCGCGCCACCGGCATCGCGGTGCCCTATGCGGTCACGGTCTCGATCTTTGGCGGCACCGCGCCGGCAATCGCGCTGTTCTTCAAGCAGCAGGGCCACGAGGAGTGGTTCTACTACTACCTCGCCGGCGTCATCTGCCTGTCGCTGCTGGTCTATGCCACGATGCGTGACACCAAACACACATCGGCCATGCATCGGCACGATTGAGCGAGGAGGGTTGCGCGTCATGGTCGGGCTTGATCCGACCATCTCGGAAACCAGTGGCTACTGGTCTTGAGATTCTCGGGTCTTCGCTTCGCCCGAGAATGACGGGTCAGCCTAGGCCGCCTGTCCGGCCAGCCGCTTCAGCGCCTTCTCCCGCCCGATCAGCGGCAGAAGGGCTGCGAGTTCGGGACCATGTTCCAGACCCGTCAGGGCCTGGCGCAGCGGCATGAACAGCGCCTTGCCCTTCGTGCCGGTCGCAGCCGCGACAGCGCCCGTCCAGCTTTTCCAGGTGGTGGCGTCGAAAGGCTCCTGCGGCAGCAAGGAGGCGGCCGTCGCCGCGAAAGCACTGTCCGCGATCACAGGCGCCAGCGGCCCCGCGACGACCTGCCACCAGGGCTTCGCTTCGTCGAGCTTGCCGAGATTGCCGCGCACGGCGAGCCAGAACGGCTCGCTGGCGGGAATGCCGAGCGCCATGAGCCTGTCCGCCACCGCGTCATAGGGCAGCTGATGCAAGGTGCGGGCGCTCAGCGCCTCCAGCTCATGCTCGTCGAACTTGGCCGGTGCGCGCGAGACATGGGCGAGATCGACGAGCTCAGCCAGTTCGTCGAGGCTGGCGACCGGGCGCACTGCGTCGGACGAGCCGACCAGCACGGCAAGGGCCGAAACCGCCAGCGCCTCGACGCCAGATTCGCGCAATCCGCGCAGCGAAAGGTGGCCGAGCCGCTTCGACAGCCCCTCGCCGCTTGCGGTCGTCAGCAGGTTGTGATGGCCGAAGATCGGCAGCGGCGCTCCCAAGGCCTCGAAGATCTGGATCTGCACCGCCGTATTGGTGACGTGGTCCTCGCCCCGGATGACATGGGTCACGCCTGTGTCGATATCGTCGACGACCGAGGGCAGATGATAGAGATAGCTACCATCCTCCCGGATCAGCACCTGATCCGACAGCGAGGCGCAGTCGACATGGGCCTCTCCGCGCACAAGATCAGTCCAGGCGACGACGCGCGGTTCGAGCAGGAAGCGCCAATGGGGCTTGCGCCCCTCGGCTTCGAGCTTCGCCCGGTCCTCCGCCGTCAGCTTCAACGCGGCGCGATCATAGATTGGCGGCAGGCCGCGTGCGAGCTGGCGCTTGCGACGACGGTCGAGTTCGTCTGCCGTCTCGTAGCAGGGATAAAGCCGCCCGGCGTCGCGCAGCCGGGCGGCAGCCGCGTCATAGATCGCCAGCCGGCCCGACTGCTTGATGACACGGTCAGGGACCACGCCGAGCCAGCTGAGATCTTCCGCAATCGCCTCGGCGAATTCGGGCTTCGAGCGCACCAGATCGGTGTCGTCGTAGCGCAGCAGGAAACGCCCGCCATGGCGACGCGCAAACAGCCAGTTGAACATGATCGACCGGACATTGCCGATATGGAGATAGCCGGTCGGGGACGGCGCTGTGCGAACGAGAGGACTTGTCATGCGCGGGTTATGGCGCGTTTGCCGGGAGGGGACAATCGGCCGGAGCCGTGTTGCCCTGGCACGACGCGTCAATAAGTGCGGTGCTCCTCGCATCGATCTCAATTCCGTGTTGCGGCAGGCAACCCTCGCAGGCTAAGGCTCTCGCACTCGACCGGACCCGGTGAAAACCCGGGTGGCTCTTTCGGCCGCCGACCCGCCGAACAACGCACATGAAGATCGAAGCCAGCTCGCCATTGCGGGCCCGATCTGTTGCGGATTCCCCTTACAATGACAAAGCTGTCTGCCTACCGCCGCGAATGGTTCTGCAATATTCGTGGCGACATCCTATCCGGCATCGTGGTGGCACTTGCCTTGATCCCGGAAGCGATCGGCTTTTCGGTCATCGCCGGCGTCGACCCCAAGATCGGGCTCTACGCCTCCTTCGGGATCGCCTGCGTCTCGGCTTTCGTCGGCGGGCGCCCGGGCATGATATCTGCGGCCACCGCCGCCACTGCGGTGTTGATGGTGACGCTGGTGCGCGATCACGGGCTGCAATATCTCTTCGCCGCGACCGTCCTGATGGGCCTGATCCAGATCGCTGCGGGCTTCCTGAAGCTTGGGCGGCTGATGAGCTTCGTCTCGCGCTCGGTGATCACCGGCTTCGTCAACGCGCTCGCCATCCTGATCTTCATGGCGCAATTGCCGGAGCTGATCGGCGTGCCGACGCTGACCTATGCGATGATCGCGGCGGGATTGGCGATCATCTATCTCTTCCCGTACCTGACCAGGGCCGTCCCCTCGCCTCTGGTCGCGATCGGCGTGCTGACACTCGCCGCCTGGTGGTTCGGGCTGAACCTGCGCACGGTCGGCGATCTCGGCGAACTGCCCTCGACCCTGCCGATCTTCGCGCTGCCGCAGGTGCCGCTGACCTTCGAGACCCTGCGGATCATCTTCCCCTACTCGGTGGCACTCGCTGCGGTTGGCCTGCTGGAATCGCTGCTGACTGCGCAAATCGTCGACGACATGACGGACACGACGAGCAACAAGAGCCAGGAGTGCTTTGGGCAGGGCGCCAGCAATATAGCCTCGGCGCTGATCGGCGGCATGGGCGGCTGCGCCATGATCGGTCAGTCGGTCATCAATGTCCGTTCCGGCGGACGCGGCCGGCTCTCGACCTTCGTGGCGGGCGCCTTCCTGCTGTTCCTGATCCTCGTGCTCGACGATCTCGTCCGCATCATCCCGATGGCGGCGCTCGTCGCGGTCATGATCATGGTTTCGATCGGCACCTTCTCATGGCGCTCGATCCTCGACCTCAGGCGCAATCCTCGCTCGTCCTCTCTGGTGATGCTGGCGACGGTCATCACGGTCGTGGCGACGCATGACCTTGCCAAGGGCGTGATCGTCGGCGTGCTGCTGTCGGGCGTGTTCTTCGCCGGAAAGGTGGCACGGCTCGTCGCGGTGGAGCGGCGGCGCAGTGAGGATGGCCTGGCCTGCGATTATCGGGTTCGGGGACAGATCTTCTTCGCCTCGACCGAGAGCTTCCTCGCCGGGTTCGATTTCGACGACCGTCCGGAGCGTGTGGCGATCGATGTCAGCCAGGCACATTTCTGGGACATCTCGGCCGTCGGAGCGCTCGACAAGGCCGTGCTCAAGCTGCGCCGCAATGGCGCGGAGGTCACAGTGACCGGCCTGAACGAGGCCAGCGCGACCATGATCGACCGCTTCGCCCGGCACGACAAGGCAGATGAGGCCAGTGCCAGCTCGGCGCATTGACGCAATCGCTTCAAGCTCCGGAACCACAGCCCTCATCCTGAGGAGCTGCCGATAATGTCGTCAACGATTTCAGTCGGTTGGCATTTCGCATCGAAAGGCGCCGTCATCCCGGGCGACCGCAGGG
The DNA here is from genome assembly GCF_900108245.1 of Allobosea lathyri. Classification (GTDB taxonomy): domain Bacteria; phylum Pseudomonadota; class Alphaproteobacteria; order Rhizobiales; family Beijerinckiaceae; genus Allobosea; species Allobosea lathyri. Next base: position 141,504 of record NZ_FNUY01000008.1, on the reverse strand, counting down.
AGACCCGGGATCCATTCCGGAGCGCTTGCCGGTGGGGTTCCGGAATGGATCCCGGATCTCCGCTTCGCTGCGTCCGGGATGACGGCGCTTGTTCGATGGTCGCCAAGCCTTTGATTTCAATGCATGCTTTGCGGCCAGTCTCTCAGGATGAGGGCTAAAAATCCATGTCCAAACGAGCTGTCAGAAATCGAAGCTGTCGCCGCCCGCCTTGCCCACACCCTTCACCAGTGACGCATCCGGACTGTGCGGGCCCTCGCCTCGATCGCTGAAGCCGTTGACGATCGGGTAGCGGCGGTCGCGACTGAGATTGCGGGTGGTGATCTTGGCGCCGGGCGCCGACTGGCGGCGCTTGTACTCAGCCCGCTGCAGCAGCCGCTCGACCTGCATCACGGTGTCCAGATCATGCCCGCGCGCAACGATTGCGGCGACGCGCTCGTCGCGCTCGATCAGCCCGGCCAGGATATCGTCGAGCACGTCATAGGGCGGCAACGTATCCTGATCCGTCTGGTCCTCGCTCAATTCGGCGCTGGGCGGCCGCGCGATGGTGCTTTCGGGGATGACGACACCATCGGGACCGAGACTGCCCGTCGGCCTCCAGCGGTTGCGCAGCTGCGCGAGGCGCATGACATCGGTCTTGTAGAGGTCCTTGATGGCGTTGAAGCCGCCATTCATGTCGCCGTAAAGCGTGGCGTAGCCGCAGGACATCTCCGATTTGTTGCCGGTGGTCACCAGCATCCAGCTGAATTTGTTGGAAAGTGCCATCAGCAGCGTGCCGCGCGCGCGGCTCTGGAGGTTCTCCTCCGTGACGTCGCGCTTCGTGCCGGCGAACAGGCCGGCAAGCGCCGCCTCGAAGCCTTCGACCGGGCCTGCGATGGAGACGGTCTCATAGCGGACGCCGAGCGCCTGCGCGCAGGCCTGGGCGTCGCTCAGGCTCTGCTGCGCTGTGAAGCGTGAGGGCATCATCACGCAGGTGACGCGCTCGGCCCCCAACGCATCGACAGCCATCGCGGCGCAGAGCGCGGAGTCGATTCCGCCGGACAGGCCGAGCACCACGCCCGGGAAACCGGTCTTGCCGACATAGTCGCGCAAGGCCAGCACGCAGGCGGCATAGTCGGCCTCGTCGCCAGTCTCGATTTCGGCGGCGTTGGCGGGCTTGCAGCGCCATTGCCCGGCCTCGCGCGCCCAGTCGGTCACGACAAGCGCCTCCTGGAAGGCCGGGAGCTGATGCATCAGCCTGCGGTCAGCGCCGAGGATGAACGAGGCGCCGTCGAAGACGAGCTCGTCCTGTCCACCGATCTGATTGAGATAGACCAGCGGCAGGCCGGATTCGACGACCCGCGCAACCGCGATGTTCATGCGCTCGTCGCCGACGCCGCGCCGATAGGGCGAGCCATTCGGGGAGAGCAGGAGTTCGGCCCCGGTCTCGGCAAGGCATTCGACGACATCCTCGCTCCAGATGTCCTCGCAGATCGGCAGGCCAAGGCGTATCCCGTTGCGGAACACCACGGGGCCGGGCAGCGGACCGGGCTCGAAAATGCGGGCCTCGTCGAAGACGCCGTAATCAGGCAGCACCACCTTGAAGCGCACCGACTGGATCACGCCGCCATCAAGCAGGGCGTAGGCGTTGTAGAGCTTGCCATTCTCCGCCCAGGGCAGGCCGATCAGCAGCGCCGGGCCGCCATCGCCCGTTTCGCGCGCCAGTTCCTCACAGGCCTTGCGGCAGGCATCCTGGAAGGCCGGCTTCAGCACCAGATCCTCGGGCGGATAGCCGCAGAGGAAGAGCTCCGGCAGCATGACGAGATCGGCGCCCGCCTCCCCGGCGCGTTGCCTGGCGGCGCGTGCCTTGCCGGTATTGCCGGCGATGTCGCCAACGATCGGATTCAGCTGGGCAAGGGCGAGGCGGAGCGAGGGCGTGGTCATGGAGCGCCTGTAACGCGCCGCCGCGACACCAGCAATGCCGCATGCGTCCGGGCTGAGCTGCAGCTTAACCTGACGTTAGGGTTAATCGCGCATGAATCATGGCGAGCCGCAATTGGATGTCTGTCGGCTGCCGTGGAGAAGCGACGATGCGTACCCGCATGATGACAACCCTGGGCACGGCAGCCCTCCTCGCCGGCTCCCTGGCCATGGCGCAAGGCGCAGTCGCCGCCGACTACCCGGTGCTGCGCGGTTCGCAGATCGAGGACGTGCCGCCCCCGCCCAGCGACATGGGCGGCAACTTCGAGTGGTCAGGCTTCTATTTCGGTGGTGGCGCCGGCGTTTCCGACACCCAGTTCAAGCCCGGCACCGGATTGCAGGATCTCGCTCGTTCTGCCTTCCGGAACACAACCCTCGGCAGCGAGTACGACATGGGCCAATTCGTCAACAATCTGCCGTCGAAGCGCGACAGCGGCGCGACGTTCTTCGGTTTTGCAGGCTATAACTACGCGTTTGGCGATGTCATCCTCGGCTTCGAGGCAGACTACACGCGCTCCGGCCATAAATATTCGATCAATGATTTCATCGCCAGGCAGGTCGTCACGTCAGATGGCACTATCAACGGCTGGTCGCTGACGACTAACCAGGGCGCGGAGATCCAAGACTATGCGACCGCACGCATTCGCATGGGATGGGCTTATGGCCGTATCATGCCCTTTGCTACGTTCGGCGGTGCAGTGGGCAGATTCGATACGGTCTCCACGGTCGATGCGACATGGCGCTTCACCCGGACCAATCCTATTACCGGCGTAATTTCAAACAATGTCGTCGCGTCAGGCTATCCGCTCACGGTCGGCGCCGCCAAGACGAACGTGTACGGCTTCGGCGTCACACTCGGTGGCGGTATCGACATGGCTCTGACCGACAATCTGTTCCTGCGCGCCGAATACCAATTGATCCGCTTCGCCGATGTCGAGGGCACGACGACGACGATCAACACCGCACGCGTTGCGGCGGGCCTCAAATTCTAAGACGACATCATCCTGATGCGAAAAAGGCCGGGGCAGAGCGCCCCGGCCTTTTTCTTGTCGTGCATGCGGTCGCGGGCTACTCGGCCGCTTCGACCTCGGGGCGGGCCCGGCCCGACCGTTCGTGCTTGACCAGCTCGGCCACGAGGAAGGCCAGCTCCAGCGCCTGCTCGGCGTTGAGGCGGGGGTCGCAGACCGTGTGATAGCGGTCGTTCAGATCCGCATCGGTCATGCCGCGCGCGCCACCGGTGCATTCGGTGACGTTCTTGCCGGTCATCTCCAGATGCAGGCCGCCGGCATGGGTGCCTTCAGCCTGATGGACGGCGAAGAAGTTCTTCACCTCGGTCATGATCAGGTCGAAGGGGCGCGTCTTGTAACCGCTCGCGGCCTTGACCGTGTTGCCGTGCATCGGATCACAGGACCAGACGACGTTGCGCCCTTCCCGCTTGGTGGCGCGCACCAGCGCAGGCAGGTTGTCGAAGACCTTGTCGGCGCCGAAGCGGCCGATCAGCGTCAGCCGGCCGGCCTGGTTCTGCGGGTCGAGCACCTCGATCAGCTTCAGCAGGCCGTCGACGGTGGTCGAGGGACCGCATTTCAGGCCGATCGGGTTCTTGATGCCGCGGAAGAATTCGACATGGGCATGGTCGAGCTGGCGCGTGCGATCGCCGATCCAGAGCATGTGGCCCGATGTGTCGTACCATTCGCCCGAGGTCGAGTCGGTACGCGTCATCGCCTGCTCGTAGCCGAGCAGGAGCGCCTCGTGACTGGTGTAGAAATCCGTCGTGCGCATCTCCGGATGCGTCTCGGGATCGATGCCGATGGCGCGCATGAAGTCGAGCGCTTCGGTGATGCGCTCGGCGACTTCATTGTAGCGCGACGAGGCCGGCGCGTCCTTGACGAAGCCCAGCATCCAGCGATGCGCGTTGTCGAGATTGGCGTAGCCGCCGGTCGCGAAGGCGCGGATCAGGTTCAGCGTCGCCGCCGACTGCCTGTAAGCCTCGAGCTGACGGCGCGGATCGGGAATGCGCGCCTCTGACGTGAACTCGTTGTCGTTGACGATGTCGCCCTTGTAGCTCGGCAATTCGACGCCACCGATGGTCTCGGTGGGGGTCGAGCGCGGCTTGGCGAACTGGCCGGCGATGCGCCCGACCTTCACCACAGGCGAACCGCCGGCGAAGGTCAGCACCACCGCCATCTGGAGGAACAGCCGGAAGAAATCGCGGATGTTGTCAGCCGAATGCTCGCCGAAGCTTTCGGCACAGTCTCCGCCCTGGAGCAGGAAGGCCTCGCCATTTGCGACTTTGGCTAGGGCCTTTTTCAGCTTGCGCGCCTCGCCCGCAAAAACGAGCGGCGGAAAGCCGGCGAGCTGCTGCTCAACCGCCTTCAAGGCTGCCTGGTCCGGATAGTCCGGAATCTGCTGGACAGGCTTTGCCCTCCAGCTCTCGGGCGTCCACCGCTCGGACATAATCTGTGCTCCTGCTTGCAACCGCGCTCAGTTAACCTCGTGTCAGCGCGAAAGCGGGCCTATACACCCAGCAGGGTCACAAGACCACCATGCTATCCGCGGCGAAGCGCCGGCGGTGGCGGCCGGCAGCGGCAGGAACCCGATCAAGCTGAATCCTTACAATGGGATGGAGCCAGCGGCTCGGATCTTGATTCCGGCGGCTCAGATCCTGATTCAACTCAATCAGATCCTGGTCGAGCACCAAGACGCTTTCTCCCGGCGAAGCGGTTTCTCAATGGAACCATGCATGCGTCGAGCGTCATTGACAGATTGTGACGTAACGTTTAGCTCCCATTACGCTTCGTAAGCTATAACGCCTAAACCTCGCAAATCAGAAATTTCTCTATGAATATCAGCGTCTTCGTTCAGGAATATCTTCGTGGCGCGATGCGCAATCCCGGACAGTTCCTGCAGCCTCGCGCTCAGCGCCACTGTCCGATCTGTGAGTATGCTGGACGGTTTATTGATGTCGGCCCCCGCCCCGAGGCGCGCTGCCCGAACTGCTCTTCCAAGGAGCGCGACCGGATCATGGGGCTTTATTTCCGCCGAAACGCCATCGATATGATGGGCCAGCGGGTACTCCATTTTTCTCCGGAACGACCTTTCTTCCGGCAATGGAAGAATAACCCAGCCTATATCGCGGGCGATGTTAAAATCAGCAAAGTCGCCAATACGGTCGTCGACATCACTAATATCCAGTTTAAACTTGATTATTTCGACTATCTGATCTGCCACCACATTCTCGAGCACGTTCCGGAAGACGTCCAGGGTATGCGCGAGTGCTTTCGCGTCCTGAAACCAGGCGGCCTGGCATTTTTCTCGGTTCCCCTCGACATGGAGCGGGCCCACACCTGGGAACCGCCTGCCGGCATGCCGGCAGAGGAGATCGAGCGCATCTGCGGCTGGGACCATGTCCGGCTGTATGGCAGGGATTTCGCGACCAAGTTGGAGGCCGTAGGTTTCCACGTCGAATTGATCGCCTTTACCCCCCAGGAGGCGGAGCAGTTCCGCCTTTCCGAGCAGCACGCGCTCAGCCTGCAGGGGCTGGACCGGATCTTCATTTGCAAGAAATAGCCGGTTATCTGCCCGCCCGCGCCGTCCGCATCGTCACGAGTTCTTCGGCCGCACTTGGATGCAGCGCGATGGTACGGTCGAAATCGGCCTTGGTCGCCCCCATCGTCACGGCGATGGCAACAGCCTGGATGATCTCTCCGGCATCATGGCCGAGGATATGGACGCCCAGCACCTTGTCGCTCTTCACGTCGACGATGAGCTTCATATAGATGCGCTCCTGCCGGCCGGAAATCGTCGCCTTCATCGGGCGGAAGCCGGATTCGAAGATGCGCAATTCGTATCCGGCCGCGATCGCCTGCGTTTCGGTGAGGCCGACGGTGCCGATTTCCGGCGTGGTGAAAACCGCCGAGGCGACGATGTGATGGTCCATCGTCCAGGGCCTGTCGCCGAAGGTGGAATCGGCAAAGGCGTGGCCCTCGCGGATCGCGACCGGCGTCAGGTTGATGCGGTTGGTGACATCGCCGACCGCGTGGATCGACGGCACGCTTGAAGCCGAATGCGCGTTGACGATGATCTGGCCGACCGGCCCGAGCTTTACGCCGGCCGCTTCCAGACCGAGCCCGACCGTATTGGGACGACGCCCCGTGGCGACGAGGATGACCTCGGCGTCGATCGGGCTGCCGCTGGCGCAATGGGCGCGGCGGGCACCATCGGGCAGCAGTTCGATGCGGTCGACCGTGCAGCCCAGCCGCAGCGTGATGCCGGCATGGGCAAGAGCGTCGCGCAGGCGGGTGCGAACGTCCTCGTCAAAGCCGCGCAGGATGTTGTCGCCGCGATGCAGCAGCGTCACCGCCACACCCAGGCGCGCGAACAGGCTCGCGAATTCGAGCGCGATATAGCCGCCGCCGACGACGAGCATGCGCTTGGGCAGGCTCGGCAGATGGAAGATTTCGTTCGAGCTGATGCCGAGCTCGCCGCCGGGGATCGGCGGATCGAAGGCCGGGTAGCCACCGGTCGCGACCAGGATATGGCGGGCGCGGACGATTTCGTCGGACTTCGAGAGGCGCACCGTATTGGGCCCTTCGATCACGGCGCGTTCCTCGCGGACCGCGACTTTCGCGCCGTCGAGCCCCTTGCGGTACAGGCCCGAGAGCCGCGTCACCTCGTTTGCGACCGCATCGCGCAAGGTCAGCCAGTCGAAGCTCGGCTTGGGCACCGTCCAGCCGAAGCCGGCCGCATCCTCGAACTCCTCGGCGAAGCGGCTGGCATAGACGAAGAGCTTCTTGGGCACGCAGCCGCGGATGACGCAGGTGCCGCCGATCCGGTCCTCCTCCGCGATCATGACGCGAGCGCCGTGGCCGGATGCGATGCGCGCGGCGCGGGTGCCACCGGAGCCCGCCCCGATGACGAAGAGATCGACGTCGAATTCAGCCATGATATTCCCTCACTCGCCGCCGGGTTCCGGCAAGGCCGCATACAACCAAAGCGCCGCCACGGTCAGGGCGGCGATCCACCAGCCCTGCCAGGCGCCGTGCGCGACCGAAGCCACCCCGAACGCCGAAGCAAACAGCGCCAGCCGGGGCGCGAGCCGGCTGGCAGGCAACCGGCGCAGGCGCCAGAGGCAGGCTACGCCGGCGAAGGCGAGGACCGCCGCACCAGGCGCGCCGGTTTCGACCCAGGCCTGAATCGGCGCACTATGCGGATGCCCCACTGCCAGCATGGGGCGGTGCGCCTCCGACACGGCGAGCGCGACGGGGTGGCTGTCGAGCGCGGCCGAGGTGCCGAAGCCGGAGCCAAGCAGTGGTCGGGCCCGGATCGCCTCGCCGAAGCTCAGCCAGATATCGACGCGTTCGCGCGAATGCGCTTCCTGCAATTCCGTGTAGAGGGATGGAGGAAAAGCGGCATCGGCTAACCTGCCGATGACCGGCGACAGCGCCATTGTCAGGACGAAGCCGAGCATCACGGCCCAGAGCGCCAGCCGCGGCAGCAATTGCGCGACGACCCAGACAGCGATCAAGATCGCAAGACCGAGCTTGGCCGCGCCGCTGTCGGAGGCGAAGATCATGGCGATGACGGCAACGACGACGAGGCCCGTAGAAAGCCAGGCAAGAAGACGGTCACGCCGGTTTGCGCCGACATGCCGGTTTGGGCCGACATGGCTCCAAAGCCCCGGCAGAACGGCACCGGCGAGAAACAGGCAGGTCAGCGCCGGCCGATTGAAGACGAAGCCGTACTGCTTGCCGACACCGAGCATGATGCGCTGCGACAGGCCGCTGCCGAGTTCCACCATGATCAGCACGGAGGCCGCGACGAGCGACAGTGCGAGCGCGCGGCTGAGCGTCACCCCCGGCCGAAAACGGTCGCTGGCGGTGATGGCGAGGCCAAAGAGCAGAGGCAGCACGAGCTCACCCCACATCCGCAGGCCTTGAGCCGGCCGGTGACTCCAGGCCAGCGTGACGAGCGACCAGAGCAGGAAGGCACATATCGCGAACCCGACCGGGCTGCGCAGGATGTCGAGCAAACGGCGCAGGGGCGCACGCCACCCATCCGCCATCACACTTGCGGCAGTGAAGGCGGCGGCTGCCATCCCCAGGACGAGCGGCGCGGAGCGGTTCGCGATCCACATGGCGAGCGGCAGTGCGGCAAGCAGCGCATAGCCCAGTGTCGTCAGGCGCCCCGACCATGATGCCGGCGCGCTGCCGGCCCGTAATATCTGGCGGGATAGGGGAGATGAGCTCATTGCGCAGCGCTTACGCCATCGCGCCCGAAGCGACCAGAGACTTGTAGCTCTCGCCGCGGAAAGACGTAGAACGAAGGGCGCAGAACCATCACCAACTCGTCTGTCGGACGAAATCTCTTGACTTATGATTATGCAATCAGGCGCAATTGACGCGAGATGCGGCAAGGTGCCACTGGCCAGATTGCCCTAATAAATGCGCGGAAAATCCGCGAGCGGAGGAACTCATGCTGACATCCATTCTGAAGCGTACCGCGCTGACGGCAGTCGCGCTGGCGGCACTCTCGACGGCAGCCTTCGCTCAGCTCGAACTCAAGATCATGGCGCCCGCCTCGCCCGGCGGCGGCTGGGACGGCACCGCCCGCTCCATGCAGCAGGCGCTGATGGCATCCGGCATCGCCAAGAGCGTGCAGGTCGTCAACGTGACCGGCGCCGGCGGCACCATCGGCCTCGCCCAGCTGATCAACGGCGCCAAGGGCGACGGCTCCCAGCTGATGGTCAACGGCTTCGTCATGGTCGGCGCCATCCTGCTCAACAAGTCGCCGGTCAACCTGTCGCAGACGACGCCGATCGCGCGGCTCACCGCCGAGGCCGAAGTCATCGTCGTGCCGACGGACTCGCCGATCAAGACCGCCAAGGACCTAGCCGATCGCGTCAAGGCCGATCCGGCCAAGGTGACCTGGGCAGGCGGCTCGGCCGGCGGCACCGACCACATCCTCGCCGCCCTGTTTGCCGATGCAGTCGGCGCCGACGCCAAGAAGATCAATTACATCCCGTTCTCGGGCGGCGGCGAAGCTTTGGCCGCGATGCTCGGCGGGCGCGTGACCGCCGGCATTTCCGGCTATGGCGAGTTCGAAGGCCAGATCAAGGCCGGCAAGCTGCGCGTCATCGGCGTCTCCTCGTCCAAGCGCCTCGCAAACGCTCCCGATGCCCCGACCCTCAAGGAGCAGGGCATCAATCTGGAACTGCTGAACTGGCGTTCGGTCGTGGCTCCTCCCGGCCTCAGCGCCCAGCAGCGCAAGACGCTGTCCGACGCGGTCGAGAAGCTGACCAAGACCAAGGAATGGGCCGAGATCCTCAAGGCCCGCGGGTGGGATGACGCCTATCTCGGCGGCGCAGAGTTCGAGGCCTTCCAGAAGGCCGAGGAGGCGCGCGTCTCCAAGGTCATGCACGATGTCGGCCTCGTGAAGTGAGCCGCCGGCACCGCTGAAAATGGGCAAGGGGCCGGGAGACCGGCCCCTTTCTCGCCTGAAGTCCCTCTCCCCGCGACGCGGCAACCGCCTCAGCAGCCCCCTGGACCAGCCATGACGAACCAAAAACTGACTGGAAGTGCCGACAGGCCGGCCTTGCTCGTGGGCGTGCTGCTGCTGATCGTTGCCGCCTTCGTCGCCTACGACGCCTCGCAGCAGACGATCACCTCGAATTACGGCATTGGCCCGACCGCCATGCCCTATGTGGTCTGCGTCGGTCTCGTCCTGCTTGGCCTGGCGCATTTCTTCGTCGCCTTCCGCGAGGGCCTGCCCAAGCCGGAGCCGGCAGACCGGTCGGCCCTTATCTGGATCGTGGCCGGCCTGATCGGCCTCATCGCCTGCATCGCGCTCGGCGGCGGCTTCATCGTTGCCATCACCATCGTCTTTGCCTGCACGGCGCGTGGCTTCGGCCGCAGGGCGCTGGCCGTCGATGCGCTCATCGGATTCGTGCTCGGCCTCGTGATCTTCCTGGTCTTCGCCAAGCTCCTGACCCTGCTGCTCCCGGTGGGGCCGCTCGAACATCTGTTCCTCTGAGGGCGGCCGATCATGGAAACCACACTCGCCCTTATGCACGGCTTCAGCGTCGCTCTCGAGCCGAGCAAGCTGCTGTTTTGCCTCGTCGGCGTCTTCCTTGGCACCGCTGTCGGCGTGCTGCCGGGGATCGGGCCGGCGCTCACCGTGGCGCTGCTGCTGCCCGTCACCTTCAAGCTCGACCCTGCCGGCTCGATGATCATGTTCGCCGGCATCTATTACGGCGGCATGTATGGCGGCTCGACCACGGCCATCCTGCTCAACGCGCCCGGAGAAAGCGCTTCGCTTGCGACAGCTCTCGAAGGCTCGAAAATGGCCAAGGCCGGCCGCGGCGGCCCTGCCCTTTCGACAGCGGCGATCGGCTCTTTCGTGGCCGGCACGATCGCCACCTTCGGGCTTGCCTTCCTGGCGCCCTGGCTCGTCGAAATCGCCGTCAAATTCGGTCCGTGGGACTATTTTGCGCTGATGATCGTCGCTTTCGTCACGGTCTCCGCGACATTCGGCGATTCCCCGCTGCGCGGGCTGACCAGCCTGTTCATCGGCATCACGCTCGGCCTCATCGGCATCGACAAGCTGACCGGGCAGGCACGGCTGACATTCGGCGTGCCCGATCTCCTGAACGGTGTCGAGGTCACCACGCTTGCGGTCGGCCTGTTTGCGGTCGGCGAGGCGCTCTATGTCGCCTCGCGCCGCGCACATGCCCCTGAGGAGATCATCCCGATCAAGGGCTCGCTCTGGATGACCAAGCAGGACTGGAAGCGTTCCTGGGCGCCCTGGTTGCGCGGCACCGCCTTCGGCTTCCCGATCGGCGCTTTGCCGGCGGGCGGCGCCGAGGTTCCGACGTTTCTGTCCTATTCAACCGAGCGCCGGCTCTGCAAATATCCCGACGAGTTCGGCAAGGGCGCGATCGAGGGCGTCGCGGGCCCCGAGGCCGCCAACAACGCCTCGGCGGCGGGTACACTTGTGCCGCTGCTGACGCTGGGCCTGCCGACCTCGGCGACGGCGGCAATCATGCTCGCCGGCTTCCAGCAATACGGGCTCAACCCCGGCCCGCTGCTGTTTGCCGAGAAGCCCGACCTGGTCTGGGGCCTGATCGCCTCGCTGTTCATCGCCAACGTCATGCTGGTGATCATCAACCTGCCGCTTATCGGAATCTGGGTCCGGCTCCTGGCGATCCCGCAGCCCTGGCTCTATGCCGGCATCCTGGTCTTCGCGACCATGGGCACGCTTGCCGTCAACGCCTCGCCGGTCGAGCTCAGCATGCTCTTCGTCTTCGGCTATCTCGGCTATCTCATGCGGCGCTACGACTATCCCGTCGCCCCGATGGTGGTGGGGCTCATCCTTGGGCCGATGGCGGAGGCGCAGCTGCGGCGCGCGCTGCAGATCAGCCTGGGCGATCCGATGATCCTGCTCGAGAACCCGATCTCGGCAACGCTGCTCGGCCTCGCCTTCATCGCGCTTGTCGCGCCTTTCGTGATGAAAGGCCTGAACCGCTTCAAGGCCGCCGAGGATTAAAGGCTGCCATCATGCCCGGCCCTGCCGCGGGCATCGTCTTCCAGTTTTCAGCGCCTGGATTCCGCTTCGCCCGAGAAGCAGGGTTTGACGTTGAACAAATGTGGCGTGAATGTGTTGCTGTAAGGCCGGGCCTGCGTGAGTGATCGCGCCGCGCCCCGCCCTCCGGAGAACGCTTCATGAGCGATACGACGCTTTCCGCGACCGCGACGCCAGCGGCCGAACCCAGCCTTCATCGCGTGATGGGCCCCTGGCTTCTGCTGCTTTTCATTGTCGGCGACATCCTGGGCACCGGCATCTACGCCCTGACCGGCCAGGTCGCCAATCAGGTTGGTGGTGTGGTCTGGCTACCTTTTCTCGTGGCCTTCATCGTCGCGATGGTCACCGCCTTCAGCTATCTTGAGCTCGTCACGAAATACCCGAAGGCGGCCGGTGCGGCGCTCTACACGCACAAGGCCTTCGGCATCCACTTCATCACCTTCATCGTCGCCTTCGCGGTGATGTGCTCCGGCATCACCTCGGCCTCGACCGCATCGCGCGCCTTCGCCGCGAACATGTCGAGCGCCTTCGGGCTCGGCCTGTCCGGCGGGATCGGCATCACGCTGATCGGGCTTGGTTTCATGGCGCTCGTAGCCGCGGTCAACCTGCGCGGCGTCGGCGAAAGCGTGAAGGCCAATGTCGTGCTGACCTGCGTCGAGCTGACCGGTCTGCTGATCATCATCACCATCGGCTTGATGGCGATCATGGCGGGTCAGGGCGACGTTTCGCGCGTGCTGGAATTCAAGGCGACTGGCGATGGCGGCCTGTTCTGGCCGGTGATCGCGGCGACGACGCTTGCCTTCTTCGCCATGGTCGGCTTCGAGGATTCCGTCAACATGGCCGAGGAATGCCAGAACCCGAGCCGCATCTTCCCGAAGGTTCTGCTGGCGGGCCTCGTCATTACCGGTGTGATCTATGTCCTCGTCTCGATCTCGGCGATCACGCTGGTGCCGCCCGAACAGCTCGGCGAAGGCGAGACGCCCCTGCTCAAGGTGGTGCAGGCCGGCGCGCCAAATTTTCCGATCTGGGTCTTCGGCTTCATCACCATGTTCGCGGTCGCCAATAGCGCCTTGATCAACATGCTGATGGCAAGCCGGCTGGTCTACGGCATGAGCCGCGAGCACGTGCTGCCTGCCCTGCTGGGCAAGGTCCATGCGACCCGGCGCACGCCCTATATCGCGATCGGCTTCACGACCCTGCTCGCCTTTGCATTGATCACCTTCGTCGGCGAGGTGCCTGCGCTGGGCGGCACCACGGCGCTGCTGCTGCTGTGTGTGTTCACCGTCGTTAACATCGCCGTGCTGGTGCTGCGCAAGGACAAGGTGGAGCACAGTCATTTCCGGACACCGACCGCCCTGCCGGTTGTGGGCGCGCTCGCCTGTGCCTTCTTCGCCGGCCCCTGGACCGGCCGCGACCCGGTTCAATACAAGATCGCGGGCGTCCTGATCGGCATCGGCGTGCTGCTCTGGATCGTCACCGTGCTGGTCAACCGCGCCAGCGGCGTGCGTCCGGCCGAACCGGCGATGGACGATCTCGGCCGAAGCGGGCCAGTCAACTGAGGTGGTCCCGCGCATGAAAAAGGCCGCCGATGCGCAATGCTGCCGGCGGCCTCGATAGGTCTCGATCAGACAAAAAGAAGCGGGGCCTCGCGGCGAAGCCTCAGAGCTGATGGCCGCGCTTGCGCATTTCCTGCGAGAAACGGTCGAAGAGGTAGTTGCTGGTCTGGACGCTCCAGGGCTGGAGCACCTTGTAGATCTCTTCCATCGCCTGCGGCCGCAGCGCCGAATAACGCTGGCCTACCGGCGACTTGAAGAAGGCCAGGACCTCCTTGAGGTCGGCTTCCGTCATCTTCCGTGCGAAGATCTCGACCGCGGTCTTGGTGACCTCTTCGCTGCGCTTGTCGGCTTCGGGCTTGAGGGCCAGCAGGACCTCGTTCACGTCCTTGACCATTTCGGGCCGGGTCGTGCCGACCATCTGCTTGGTATTGTCTGCGAACTCCGCGTAGATGCCGTCGATGTTCTGCGACACGCCGGTCAGATCGACGATTTCACGCGCGACCTGAAGATGGCTCGGCGACAAGGCGGGCGTCTGGGCAAAGGCCGGAGCGCCGCACAGAAGCGCCAGGCTGAGAGCCGCATAGGCAAGGTGGTGACGGATCATGGCAGAGCCCCTTCATCATACAGCGAACAGACCCGCCGTGCTGGCGACGCTTCGCCGCCGCCGCTGATTGCGACAGCATATTCAGGCGTTCCTTAGAGCATGACGCCGAAAAGTGGAAACCGGTTTTCCGACGAAACCGGACTATTCGGCGGCGCCGAGAATGGTCAGACCGCCAGCGCCGGCAAGGATGGCCATGGCTGCCAGACCAATGAACAAGCCGTGCTCGACAACGCCGGGCACGATATTCAGCGCCTGGGCCAAAGCCTCGGGATGGTCGATCGTGCCCAGATGCGCGTCGAGGATGTAGTGGCCGCCATCGGTTACGAGAACTTCACCGTCCGGCCGTTTGCGCAGGGTCAGTTCGCCCGCCGCGCCCGCTTCGGCGATCGCCTTGGCCACCGCGCGGCGCGTCACCTCCAGGCCGAACGGCACGACCTCGATCGGTAGCGGAAAGCGCCCGAGCTTGCCTACGAGCTTGCCGTCATCGGCAATCACGACCATGCGCCTGGAGGCGGCAGCCACGATCTTTTCGCGCAATAGCGCCGCGCCGCCGCCCTTGATCAGGCGCAAGGCACTGTCGAGCTCGTCGGCGCCATCGACCGTCAGATCGAGTTCCGGCGTTTCGTCGAGGGTCGACATCGGAATAGCCAGCGACAAGGCCTGCGCCTGCGTCGCCTCCGAGGTGGCGACGCAGATGACATCGAGCCCGGCGGCGACACGCTCGCCGAGCAGATCGACGAAGTGCTTAGCCGTCGAGCCAGTGCCCAGGCCCAGCCGCATTCCCGGCTGGACCAGTTCGAGCGCGCGCGCTGCGGCCTGCTTCTTCAGATCGTCCGCAGTCACGCGCCAAGCCCGCCCATCAGCATGTACTTGATCTCGACGAATTCCTCGATGCCGTGCAGCGAGCCCTCGCGGCCGAGACCGGACTCCTTAACGCCGCCGAAGGGCGCGACCTCAGTGCCCAGCATCGCCGAATTGATGCCGACCATGCCATATTCGAGTTCCTCGGCGACGCGGAAGGCGCGGCCGAGATCCTTCGAGTAGAAATAGGCGGCAAGTCCGAACGGCGTGTCGTTGGCCATGGCCACGACCTCGTCCTCGGTCTTGAAGCGGTAGACCGGCGCGACGGGACCGAAGGTCTCCTCATTGGTCACCAGCATCTTGGTGGTGACGCCCGAGAGCACGGTCGGCTCGTAGAAGGTGCGGCCCAGCGCGTGGCGCTTGCCGCCGACCACGACCTTTGCCCCATGAGCGACGGCATCGGCGACATGGCGCTCGACCTTCTCGATGGCGCGCTCGTTGATCAACGGGCCCTGCACGACACCGACATCGACGCCGTTGCCGACCTTCATCTTGGCGACCTCGCCGGCGAATTTCGCGACGAACTCGTCATGGACGCCTTCCTGCACGAAGAGGCGGTTGGTGCAGACGCAGGTCTGACCCATGTTGCGGTACTTCGCGGCAATCGCGCCCTGCACGGCAGCATCGATGTCGGCATCGTCGAAGACGATGAAAGGGGCATTGCCGCCCAGTTCCAGCCCGACCTTCTTCACCGTCGAGGCAGCCTGCTGCATCAGCAGCTTGCCGACCGGCGTCGAGCCCGTGAAGCCGATGAAGCGCACGGCGGGGTGCGAGGTCATGACGCCGCCGATCGCCTGCGCGTCACCGGTCAGGATGTTGATCACGCCCTTGGGGAAGCCAGCGCGTTCGGCGAGCTCGACCAGCGCAAACGCGGTCAGCGGTGTGTCGGGCGCGGGCTTGACCACGAAGGTGCAGCCGGCAGCCAGGCCCGGGGCGCATTTGCGGGTGATCATCGCGGCCGGGAAATTCCACGGCGTGATCGCGGCGCAGACGCCGACAGGCTGCTTCTGGATGATGATGCGCGAATTCGGGAAGGGCGAGGGAATCGTCTCGCCATAGATGCGCTTGGCCTCCTCGGCGTAGAACTCGACGAAGGAGGCGGCATAGGCGACCTCACCGCGCGCTTCGGTCAGGGGCTTGCCCTGTTCGGCGGTCATGATCTGGGCGAGATCCTCCTGATTGGCCATGATCAGGTCGAACCATTTGCGCAGGATCACCGAGCGCTCCTTGGCTGATTTCTTGGCCCAGGGCTTGAAGGCGCGCGAGGCGGCCTCGACCGCGCGGGTGGTCTCGTCGGCGCCGAAACGCGGCACCTTCGCCAGCACCACGCCGGTCGCGGGATTGTCGACGGGATCGACACCTTCGCCGATCCAGGCGCCATCGATGTAGCACTGCGACTTCAGCAGGGACGGATCATTGAGCTTGAGCATGACGAGCCTCGACGAACGGTAAAATCTCCCCTCCGTCTAACACGTCCGCGCGGCAGATGCCGACACACATCGCCGCATGCTGGCGACATGATCCACGCAATACAGGTGCTGAAACAGCGTCTTATTTCGCCTGGGGCGTGCATACGACCTTGTCGTCGAAGACGTAGCAGATGCTCATCTCGCCGGTGCGGACGTTGACGCGGAAGATGCCGCCTTCGCGCTCGTGCCGCGACGGCATCAGCAAATAGTCGCTGGGAGGCTGGGGGCCCGCCCCCTCGCCTGCCGGAAAGCAGATCGTGATGCCGACGCCGCCTTCCTTGAGCTGGAACTGGCAGGCCCCGACCTCGCCTGTCGCCTTGTCGACGCGATAGACCCGGTTCAGGTCGTTCTGCGGCGCAGGCGCAAATTCGAACGGCGCCGCCATGGCCGGACTTGCAAGCATGGCCAGACTTGCAAGCAGACAGCTCGCCAACGCGATGCGGCGCGCCTTGGCCGCCAATGCTGAGAGGGTGTTCGACATCGCACCAATCCTTGCCGCGAAGCTTCGCCGCGAATCGCCAGAACGATATCACCTTGCGGGCCGGTTTTGGGGAGCTTCCCTGCGGCGCTTGCAAACCCTGCCTGCGGCGCTTGCAAACCCCCGCGCGAACGCATTTAAGCAGCTGCATGCCGCACGCGACAGAGGTCAATTCATGAGCCTGCCCCCCATCGTCGTCTTCGATCTCGACGGCACCCTCGCCGAGACGGCGCCCGATATCATGCGCACGCTCAATGTCATCCTGGTCCGCGAGGGGCTGCCGGGGCTGCCGCTGGAGCGGGCGCGCGAACTGGTCGGGGCCGGCGCGCGCGCATTGATCGAACGCGGCTTCCGGGTTTCCGGAAAGCCTCTCGACGATGAGACGCTGGAGCGGCTCTTCGAGGATTTCCTGCTGATCTATGCCGAGGACGTAGCCTCCAACAGCTATCTTTATGACGGCGTGCTCGCTGCCCTCGACGCGCTTTCGGCCGAGGGCTACGCGCTTGCGGTCTGCACCAACAAGCCAATCCTGCACACGCGGCTGATCCTCGATCATTTCCAGATCACGGATCGTTTCGCAGCCGTCGCCGGCCGCGACAGCTTTGCCTTCCACAAGCCTGACCCGCGTCACCTGACATTGACGATCGAGGCGGCAAAGGCCGATCCGGCCCGTGCCGTCATGATCGGCGATTCGCGTACCGATATCGCGACCGCGCGCGCCGCCGGCATCCCCACGATCTGCGTGCCCTTCGGATATACCGACGTTCCCATCGAGACGCTCGAGCCGGATCTCGTCATCCAGCATTTCGACGCCCTGCCCGACGCCGTTAGGCAGGTGTTCGATCGCGTGCCCATCCTTTCTTGACGCCGCCGGACGCGCCGATTAGGAGAGGGGCCGGTGCGGGCGACTAGCTCAGCGGTAGAGCACTCCCTTCACACGGGAGTGGTCACAGGTTCGATCCCTGTGTCGCCCACCACCGCAACCCCCTGAAATCGTTAGCGAAAAGCCACTCCGGACACCCGGCCAACTGGCACCCTACAGAGCTACCGGGGCATAAAACGGGGCATATTCGGGGGCCAACTGGGGGACGAGAATCAAGCGTAGAGGCCCGATAGCCCGCCGCCGAAGAGCGCCTGGCGCCGCTTCTGCGTCTCGTCTTCTTCCTGTTTCTTCCGGGTGGTCATATCGAGGAACGGCTTGGGCGCTTCCGTGGCCAGTACGTTCTGCGCCGCGGCCACGCCGGGGTTGGCCATGTTCGGTTCGCCGGTCGGCCCGAGCACGTCCCCGAACTGCGGCGTCGGCTGGCCAACCATGGACGGCGTCGGGGAACCGCCCGGCGCCGCGGGGCCAACCACATCACCGAACGCCCCGGAAGGCGCTGCGCCGCCCACGCGCCGATAGCCGAGCAGCTTGCTCGGGTTCATCGTCGTGTAGGTGACGGCGTCGGACTGGTCCCCGCCGAGGATCTTGATCCGGCCATCGGGCGTGGCGCCGTCGTAGAAGCCGACGTGACCGAGCGGCCCATTGCGGTCTCCCCGCCAGAAGACGGCCAGATCGCCGCGCTGCGGCTCCTTGGTCTCTTCGCCAACATTCAGGAAGGAACGGGCCAGATTGGAGCCCGACCCCTTCACACCGGCCTGCGCGAGCGATGAGTTGACGAAGGCCGCACACCAGGCGAGCTGCTGCGGGTTCAGGTTCACGCCGCCGGTCTTGAGATAGTCGGCGATCAGCGGCGCGGTCTTGCCGAGTTGCCCGCGCGCGATGTCATAGGCGCTACCGGCCATTGCGGCCTCCTGCGTTTAACGCGCCGAAAGCTTCAAGCAGACCGAGATAGTTCGAGCGATCCTGCCCAGCGCGTTCGGCGTCGGGCAGTGTCTTGAACTGACCCACCGGCGCGTTGCGACCTTCTGTGACAGCTCTGATCGCCTCGTCTAAGCCAAGTTCTTGGCCGTCGACGATCGTCGGCACGTTCAGCCACGGGCGGTCTCCCGAGGTGTTGAAACGCTCCGTGGTCGTGCGTTCTGTCGAGATCGAACCGTCTGCGTTGTTCAGCACGGGCCGATTGACGTCGATCGGGAAGCCCCACGGATCGTAATACTCGCCGCGCTCCATCTGCCGAACTGGGCTCGGGACCGGCATTCGGGGCTGCGCGTAAAGATCGGACACCTTCCCCGCCATCAGTTCGGCCTCTTCTTGACGTCGACCTCTAGCGGCCGGCGGATCGCGTCTCCTACCTCATCGTCGGGCGCCTGGGCGTCGTCGAGCAGGTTCAGGAGTTGCGTGGCGCGGACGCCGTATTTCTGCGAGATCATGCGGCGTTTCGCCGCGTACTCGATCGGATTGAACTTCTCCAGCAGGTCGGCGGCCAAGCCGGGGTTGTTCACCGCCGAGCTCGTCAGCGTGTCGATCGCACGGGCCTGGATCTGCTTCGACTTGTTGCGCAGATAGGTCGAGAGCAAATCGACGCCGGCAATGGTCGGGGACAGCTGGCCGCGCTCCACGGAGCGGGCGCGCGAGGCGATACCTGTGGCCGTCAGCGACGGGTCGAGCTTGCCCGTCAAAGCCTGGGCCGTGCCGGACGATCCCGCCGCCCGGGCGCGCATGCTGCCGTCCGCGCCGTCGAGCGCGGTGAAGACCTTCTTGATGTCCTCCAGATCGCCCGGATTGTCGCGCCACAGTTCCTCGGCAACGGCATTCGTCTTCGGGTCGTCGAACATGGCCTTCAGTTTGCGGCCGCTCCAGCGATCGTTGCCCGTGATGCCGGGCGCGCTGAGCTTCTGCTGTTTGACAACCTCCCACAGGGCCGAGCGCGCGTTGCGCAGGACCTCGGGCGAGCCGCCAGCTGCGTCGACCAGTTCCCGAGCCGCTTCCCGAGGGCGAGGGCCAGCCGTGACGCCGCGCACGGCGTTCACGACGGCTTCGTCGCCGTGCTGCAGATAGTTGGCCTGTGCGCTCCGGCTCGGCGTCGTCAGGCGACGCGTCGTCTCATCGGCTGTCGTGCGGGCGGTCGATGCGCCTTCGCGCGCCGTAGCCGCGCCGACCATCTTGTCGCGCAGCTCGGGGAAGGCTTCCAAAACGATGTTACGCTCGCCGAGGTATTTCCGCAGCTGATCGGGCCGATCGGTCAGGCCGCGCGCGTTCACGTCCGACATGATCTCGTCGGCGATTGCGTTGCGGGCGCGCGGATCGCTGCCGACCTCCCGCATCACCGACTGGAAATCGTTGACACGGCCCTGGTCTGTAGGCGTGAAGCGCTGCGTGACTGCGCTGTCGTCGAGGGCGTAACCGCCGCCCTCGCGCGGCTTCAGCGTCTCGGCGATGCCCGTACCGGGGCGTTCGAACCGATCAGCAACGTCCCGGCGCGCGGCGCGGGCGGCGTCGAACTGATCGCGAAGCTCGGGCGGAACATTGCCCTCCACAAACTGGTCAACTTCGTCGCGGAACTGATTGGCGACACGAGCTTTCTGTGCCTGACCAGGCGTCGATTTGGCGGCCCGGATATCATCGGTCAGGCCGGATCGCAGCGACGTAATTTCGCGCAGTGGAACTTCGCCGGTGGCCGGCGTACCCGGGCGCACGAACGGCTGGCCAGAGACGTCGAGGATCGGACTGGCCGAGGGCGGCACGGCCGGTTCGACCAGTTGCGCCGGAACGTTCGCTTCCGAGGGCAGGAAGCGCTGGCGATCATTGATCGGCAGGCCTTCCGTGACAGCGCCAAAACGATCCGCGAGCGGCGCGGCATCGACCTGGACGGTGGCCTCGTTCACGGGGGCGTAAGCTTCGCGGACGCCCTGCTGCTCCTGCGCGTAGCGGTCGGCCAGTGCTTCACGCATGGAGGCGCCTCGCGCCGTGGCGTCGCGCATTCCGGGCTGGACCGCCTGTGACGCCTCGGCCGCTGCAGCTTCAGCAGCGCGTGCGGCCTCATCGACCTGCCCGAGCTGTTGCGTGCGGTTGGCTTCCAGCGCAGCGCGGAACTGTGCCGCGTCGCCGCCGGGGTCGAGACCTGTCATGCGGCTGTCGACCGCGACCTCGTTGCCGACGCGGCGCTCATTGGCCGCTCCGGGCATCCGGGCGTCCTGGTTGAACGCAAAGGTCGCGATCTGCGGGTCCTGCGTCCGATCACCGATATTGGCGCGATAGCCCGGGATGGCCTCTTCGACGGGCGAAGGGCGGCGCAGCTGCGTGACGAGCGGCGTGGTGTCGACCGTGCCCGTGTTGGCGAACTGCTCGCCGGCCTGCGTCGAGTTGTTGATGATACGGTTGGCCACTTCCTCGCCGACCGTATCGCTGGTCATGGAAGGGCGCCCGAGCACGGTGCCGGCGATGCGCTTGACCGGGCCCGCGACAGCGCCGGCCGTCGACAGCGCGCCGACGCCCGTCATCGACCCGATGAAGTCGGACCAGAAGTTGTCGCCGCTCTGCGGGTTGCCTGCGAGCTCGTTGACGACGCCCGCCCCCGTTCCGGCCGCGCCGGCGTAAGCGCCTTCGCGAACCGCCACGGCGCGCGGCGCCACAGCGCCCGCTTCCAGGGCGCTGCCGGTCAGGCTCTTGCCTGCGTTCGTCAGATTGTTGAACTGCTGCTGGACGACCTGCGCGCCCGGGATGGAACTTGGCGGCGCGATCGTCGGCGGCGCGACAGCCATGCGACGCGCGGCCTGTCGGCCCATGGCGTTGCCGATGCCGACGACGCCAGCTACGGGGAGCGCGTTGGCTCCGACTTCTTGGCCAATGCGTCCAGCGACACGCTCGATCGCGTTGCGCGGCGCGGGCGCTTCGGGGATCAGCCCGAAACCACCCATGGCGCGGTCGATGCTCTCGCTGCCACCGATGGGGTGCGGCGTGATCGGGCCGACGTTATCCACGCCCGGCAGCAGGTTCAGGACGCGCGGGGCGTTGTTGACGATGTCCACCGGAGCGCCCGCGAGCGAGGCCAGGCCACGTCGAGCACCGCGTCCGAACTGCGTCACCGCACCGCCAGCCGTGTCCAGGATCGCATCCATGACCGATCGCGGCTTCACCTCTTCGGGAACGCGGGCGCCGGGCAGAACTGCGCGAGCGGCATTGACGCCCTGCTCGATCAAGCCCGGGGTCTGCGCCTTGGGCGTCACGGCGTCAGCGGCCGGCGAGCCGACACGGCTACGCCGTTCGGCCGTCTGCGCCTTCGCGACGCGCGCGATCACCTCCGGCGACGTGCCGTCGGGAAATTCGAGAACCGTTCCGTCGAAGAGCTCAGCTTCAGCCATCAGAGCGGGTTCCCGTTCTCATCGAACCGCATACGGCCTTGACCGACGCTGCTGACCGTCGGCGCGGCCGGAGCGGCGCCGCTGACAGCCGCGACGCCACCGCCGCGCGCCCGGGTAAGGATGCCCTGCTGCGCCTCGATACGGCTGACAGCCTGGTTGATGCGGGCCAGCGAATTGGCCTGGTTGGCGTCGAGACCGTCGAGACCAAGCGCGGCCTTGGCGTTCTTCAACATCTCGTTGGAGAGCCGTTCGCCGGTCGTGGTCTTGGCGTACTGGAAGGCCAGGAGGTTGGCCATCATCTCGATCGCCGGGATGCTCGGGTCGAACGCGCCGGCAAGGCCAGCATCCGCCGTGCCGTTCTTGATCGCCTCTCCGACCTTGGCGAGGTTGCCGCCGAAATACGCGCCGACCTCGCCACCCGTCTGGACGACGTTCTGCGCGGTGCCGCGCATCCAGCCGACGACGCCCTGCGAAGCGGGGCTCTTGGCGATCAGATTGCGAAGCTCGACTGCTGTGTCCTTGGCCACCGCGATATCGAGCAGCTGCTTGTCGATGTCGTTCGTCACGGTCTTGCCGATGCCGACATCGGTGTTCGAGCCCTGCGGTGTGGCCATGTTGGTGACGCGCGCGTCGGGCGGCAGGAGCGCGCCCGTCTGCGCATGCTTCCACTGGCCGTCGGGCGTCTGCACGGCGGGGCCGGCGGTGCCATCGGCGAGCACGAACTGACCGTTCGCCGCCTTGGCCTGCGCGCCCTTGTCGACGAAGGCGCGCTGCCCGATAGCGCCGGCATTGCTCTCGACGACTGGAACGCCGTCGCGGACAACGTTCTGCGTGCCGGGCCCGGCGAGCGCGAGGCCCTGCTGCGTCGCAATCGGCGTCTGGCCGAGTGCGGCGGCGAGAACTTCGTCGCGGGAAAGCGGCTTCGGTGCGCCCTGCGCCATGCCCATCGTCGGCAGGCCGATCGTGCTCGCGACGTCGGCGGGAACCTCCGGCCGGATCTGGCCCGGGTTCAGCGCGCCGTAGAGGCTGGCGATCGTGTTGCCTCGCGTGCTGTTCGCGCCGACCTGGATCTTCGTCTCGTTGTCCAGAACGTTGCGGCTTCCGAGACCTTCCTCCTGCAGCCGGCGCTCTTCCAGCGCCCGCGCGTTGTCCGCGGAGTTGTTGCTGCGCGACGTGAAGGAGGTGACGTCCTGGCCGCGCCGGGTCGTCGCGTTGTTCATATCGAGAGCCTTGTAGCTCTGCGTCGGGTCGTACAGATCGGCGATGACGGCCTGACGGTCGGCATCGCCCGCCGCGCCCGCATAAAGCTCGGCGATCCGAGCGGCCTTCTCGCGGGTCGCGCCAGCATTGGCCCAGCCGCTCGCATCCGCGCCCGAGGGCGGGGCGAACAACTCGGCCAGGTTCTCAGTCGCTTTGGCGATGTAAGGATCGCCGCGGTAAGCCTGATTGCGTCGGACAGAACCAGCCATCAGCCGAAAATCCCAAAGAGGTTGCGGAGGCCATTCGAACCGCCGGACGCCGCGTAGCCGGGAACGCTGGCGAGATCGGCGGCGCGGCCAGCGGCCATGCTGCTGTTCGCCACGGTCTTCGCGCCCGCTCCGAGCCCCGTTCCGGCGAAGGAGCCCTTCAGGCCTGCGCCTGTCGCGATCGAGCCGATGCCGCCGAGCAGATCACCGATCGACTTGATGCCGTTGCCCGCGCCAGACGCGGCGTCGAGTTCCAGCGACGTGACGTCGGACGAGCCCTTCTTGAAGCCGCCGATCTGACCGATCCTGGCCGCGTCGCGCGCCTGCAGACGGCCCGTTCCGCCGAGCACATCGCCAAACGCCCGCAGCTCGCCGCGCTTGGCAGCGAGATCGTTCGTATCGGTGCGAGCCTTGCCACGCTCCTTGGTCTCGTTCTGAACCGTAACGTTGGACCCGGACTGCGGGATCAGCGCGCCGGCAGCTTCGGCGCCGGCCGCCGCTGCGGCGTCGGTTCCGGCCTGCTGGCTCGCGAAATAATCGCCGAGCTCCTTTGACTTCTCGCCCTGCTTATCGGCGAAGCCTTCATAGCGGTCCTGGCTCTGCGTGTTGAGCGCAGCCGCCTCCTGGTCGAGACCGCCCTGACGAATGCGTTCGGCCGCCAGAACGTCCTTGCGGGCGCTCGCGGCCTTGCTGCTGGCCATCTGCCCTGCGACCGCCGAAGCGCCTGTCAGTGCGATACCGGCGATCGTAAGTGGATCGCACATCAGCCCGTGACCTTAACTGAGCTCGATGGCGTGCCGAACAGGCCGGTGTTGTATTTGGCCTTGTACGCGCCCCCGGAGAGGGCTTCCGCCTTCTCCTGCGCCGCCTGCTGGCCGAGTGTGCTGGTGAAACCGGCGAACAGCTGCGAGAGCGGGTTGAAGGCCGTCGGCTGCGAAAGCGCGGTCGCGCGTGACAGGGCCGAGTTCGCCGCGCCTTCGGCATCGCCGGTGGCGCTCAACGTCTGGATCAGGTCCGTCCGGGCGCCCTCGACATTGTTGCGGGCTTCGGTCTCGTTGGCCAAGGCCTTGTCGGCGATGTCCTGCTTGTTGGTGTCGAAGAGCTTCTGCAACTCGCCGACCTTCTCGCCGCGGATCGAGCTATCGAGCGTTCCGGAGCGGGCCAGCGAATAGGTCAGCTGTTTCTGCGCGTCGCCGTACTGATCCTCCAGCTGCGGCGTCGCGAAATTCGTGAATGCGTCCCGACGACCCTTGTAGAAATCGTCGTTGAAGTTGCTTTCAAAGATGTTGCCGACACGCGTCGTGCCGTCACGGATCTTCTGCTGGCGCGCGTCTTCCTCGGAGCGAGCGATGTTGCTCTCGCGCTTACTGGCTTTCTGGCCCATGCTGTCCGTCCAGTCGCTTCGACATCATGAACCCGACACGCCTGAAGCCAAACCGCTCCATGAATCTGGCTGTCCGTTCTGATTGGAAGTCGTTGTCGTTGCCACCTACGATCTCGACGGCGCCCATGCGGGTGGCATACGAGATGAGTTCGTTGGCTAGGAGGACGGCCGCCCGAGTTCCGCGCTTATCCGGCGAGACGTAGAGTACCTTCTGTAAAACGAAAAATCCAGTCCGATGGTCGTAGCTGCCTGTGTCAGCCACCAAAAGCCCGACAAGGCGTCCGTTATCCTGGACGACGAAGGCGGTCGGGAAGGACGTATCAAGGTATTCCTGAAATCTTTCGTGCATGACGTCGGCATCGATCGGCTCGCCGGGCATGGTCTCTCGTGCGTTGGCCGTGGCCATTTCTATGACCGCGTCTTCATCCTCGCGCAGGGCCAGCCTAACGAACATCGGGGGCTGTCCAGGCGAACTGAAAGAACGTCTCGCCGCCCTTGCCGTAGCCGGGCATCGTCGCTTCCTGCTTCAAGCCGAGGATCTTGATCCAGCGGTGCGCGTCGGTGTGGTCTATGATCGACACGCACTCGATACGGTGCACGCCAGCTTCGCGCTGCGGCGGGAAAAGCCGCTTCGTGATGAAACTGGTCAAGCTGATCGCGATGCGCGGCATCTCGTTGGTGGCGAAGAACAAGAGCGTCAGGACGTTCGGCCTGGCTTCGATCATCGCCCCGATCGCAACGGGGTCGGTGCCGTCGAGCGCGCAGATCGCCCCGGGCAAGCCCGCGTACCGACGCACCATGTCCTGCGCCAGTTCGTCCGACGTGCGGGCATAAGACGTCGCCATGAACTCGTGCTGATCGCGCTCACGCATGCGGCTGGCCACCGCCAACACAGCCGCGGGCGACGCCGGCTCAATCCTCATCTGCGTCGCCATCATAGTGGATCACGGCCGAGCCGAGTTTGTGCGGGCCGAGCCCGACCGATTTGAAGATCAGGCTGATATGCGTGCTCTTACCCTCAACCGGATGGGTTGCTTGCGTGAACGTGCTGTCGTGGATCGTGCCGACCACATCGACACCGTCTGGCCGAAGCGGTTCGAGCGCGACGCTGACCTGCCACGTCCCGCGCGCCGAAGCGTCCATACCGGACAGGGTCTTTTCTTTCGCCGGAGCTCCACCGTCCAGGTAGGGCAACTGCGCGATGGCCTGTGTGTCGTCGTAGACTGTCGCGCTCCCGATGCCGCCGTAGGCGTAGATCGAATTTCCCGAACGCACGTAGACACGCTTCTTGAAGACGACCGCATGCGAGATGTCGAAACCGGGCAGATAGCGCGACCACGCACTGACCTTAGCACCCGAGAAGAAACTGAAGACGAAGATCTGGCCTCTGATAATCAGCCAGAACCGGCCCGATCGGGGCTCGATCAGACCGATGACCTCGTCGCGATTATCGTCGCCGAGCGCCTGCAGCGCCTCCACGACGAGATCGTCCACGGGAACGCCGATATCGGTCGTCGCCGCGGCATTGGAGGCGTCGCGAGCACGCAGCGAGCGAAGCCCGCTCTCGTTCAGATAGAAAAGATCGCTGTCGCCGAACTGCGTCACCGAACGCGGGCTGACCGTTCCGGTGTTGTTGAGGACCTGGGCGATCTTGTTGAGGGTCGGATCGGGGTCGACGAACCAGATCTGAACGACGCTCTCCGCGAAGACGGCGACGTAGTTCTGGTATTTGGCCAGCGCGATAAGCTCTTCGGACCCCGAACTTTCCGACGACATGTCGATGAAGCCCGAACCGACGACGCCATTCCAGCGCGTCGGCTGCTGGATGCCGGAAAAGTGCATGTTGGGCCCGGACGTCGAATACATCTTCGACCCGATCGTGCGGGCAAAGAGCCCCGGGGGGTATGTTCCGGGCACGTCGGCGCCGCCCATCATGGACGTCGAGGCCGGCGATACGCCCAACCCGTCCGTCAAAGTGAACGTGACCGGCTTGCCGTTTTCGGCTGCTCCCGACGTCGCCGCGATCACGAAGACGGTGTCGCCGTCGGAGACCGCCGTGTACTCCGGGCTGGAAGACGCGCTGTTGACGGCGGTCGCGATGTTCGCGGCCGTCACCGAATTGCTCGTGATCCAGTTGACGGGCGCTCCGATCACGGAGACGCCGCCGACATTCAGATCCGTCAATTTCGATTGCGGTGAAACGGTCCCGGCCGTGACGACGAACGAAGCGCGGGCGCGACCGTCATACCAGTCCGTGACCCGGGTGCCGTCGTAATAGTGGTGCCGGCTACCGTCGGAGAAGACGCCGACCGCGTAGATCAGCCCCTTGTACAGGTCGAACGACGGCACATCGATAAGCGCCAGTCCCGACGGATGGACCAGGCGTTGATACGTCACGCCTGACGGCACCGCGATGCCGGCTTCGTGCCCGAAAACGACGATGCTGGTAGGCGTAAAAGCGAGCGCCACCGTCCCCGGCGGGAGCGAATACGTGCCCACGAACGCCGCGCGCTGTTCGAACTCGCCGCCCCGATTGATGTGGCCGTCGGTGGCCTGGATCAGCACGCCGCCCGGGGTGGTCTCGGGCATGCGGCGTGTGTCGAGACCGCCGATAAATTCCTTGATCCAGATTGAGGCCATCAGGACCCCGGCGGCCGATAGGTGGTGATGAACGGACGCCGCGGCGGCACAGGATCGCCGATCCCGAACATTCGGAAGCTGCGCTGCGGCGAGAAGCCGCCCCGCTGCTTGGCGTAGAGGATATTGGCCATGTCGAGCTTGATCTGAGCGTCTTTGGCGCCGCTCGCGGCCAGGATTTCGGCGGCGCAGTAGAGCGCCAGCATGTCGTCGTCCAGGTCGGCGAGGTCAGTGTCAGCGGTCAGAGGCCGCAATTTGCGAGTGCCGGTGAACCGAACATAGCCCTCGCGCGTGGTCGCGTCGGCGTTCTGGTCGGGGATCGGCCATAGTTCAAGGCTCTCGTCTTCGACGATGCGCCAGCGGCGCGGTGGCCATGACCGCTGATCGAGATCGCTGTTCCACACGCCGTACTCGGCGCCGGTCACGCCATAGTCGAGGCGGAACCAGCTGCCGTCGCGGAACAGCTCGATCCGCTCGATCCGGTCGATATCGAGATCGGGCGGGGTGTCATAGTACCGCTGCCCGTTCTGGACCGGGATCTGCCATTCCTTGCGGAGATGCGGCCATGCGAAGTCCCGCCACAGGCGCTCCTGCGTCCGCTGCAGCATGTTGACGTGCGTCGACCGGACTTGCGCGTTATGCGCAGGGTTGCTCGAAAGCCGCGCTTCGAAGCGCAGCTTATCGAGCAGAAGCGTGAGCGGGCTGTAGCGGGCCATCGATCAGGAAAAAGCCGAGTTGGTGTCGGTCATATCCTCGATGCCATCATCCTCTGCCTGCGGCTCGGGGGCCGGCACGGCAGCGGCGGCCTTCTTGCCCTTGGTGGCCTTCTTCGTCTCTGCGGGCTTCTCCTGCGCACTTGGCACGGGCTCAACCGCTGAGTTGGCAGTCACCCGGGTCTTGGCCTTGAAGAAGCTCTCGTCGAGTTCGAGTTCGTCGAAGCTCTCGTAGACGCGAGCGGCGGCGCCGGGGAAGAGCGCGGAAACAGCGCGGGTGTCGGTGCCGACGAGGCGCGACCCGGCGTATTCCAGATTGAGGCGGCCGAGCTCTGCACGGTTGGAGCGTTCGATCTCGCCAGTCGGCTCCACGTCGAAGACGGCTTCGTCGCCATGAACGGCGCGCAGCAGTGCGACTTCGGCAGCGGTCACGCCGTATTTCGGGATGGTGTTTCCAACGTCGCCCCCGAGAGCGAGCATGATATTGGCGGTCTGCATGGGACTGGTCCTAGCGTTGTGGCGGGGGCGTCATGCCCCCGCCTGGTTTCGTCAGTACGAGTTGTCGCGCGTCGGTCGGATCTTAACGGTCACGACGCCCTGGCCTTCGGCAAAGGCCGTGACGGACGCCGCTTCGACCGAAAGCACGCTGGTGCGCGTCAGGACGTTGGCGCCGGTGATAGCCGTGGCCTTGAGGACCTTGCCGAGCGGCGTGGAGTTGGCCGAAGTCAGAGCGATCACACCGCCCGTGACGTTGGTCGTGCCGATCTCCAGGTTCAGAGACGCCAGCTTCGCCGCCGTGGTGACGGGCGTGGTGACGGTGAACGTGAAGTCCTCGATCACACCCGCGATGCCGGGCGAGAAATCGGTGACGACGTCGCCGGCAGCGGTGATCGCGGCCAACTGGATCGGGAAGTTCAGGAAGATGGCGTTGTTGCCGTCGACCTGATCGAACATCAGCGAGACGCGCGAGCCAGCGGCCAGCGTTACGCCGGTGCTGTTCGTGACGGTGATGGTCGACGCGCCGAACGAAACCGAGAGCTGTGCCCCGGAATAACGATCGTTGTCGTTGACGATCATCACATTGGCGGCGCCAGCGAGACCGTTCTGATAGCTGGCCTGCGACGTGCCGGACGGATAGCCGACGTCGAAGGTGCCGGTGCTGATCACTGCGGCGGCGAGGACCGTATCGATACGGCCAAATTCATTTACGTTGGTGGCCATGACAGGCTCCCGTGATTGAAGGTTGAACGGAGCAGCAAAGACGGGCGCCGAAGCGCCCGTCTTGTATTCGTCAGACGATGTCGTAGACGCCCGAAGTGTTGAGCTGCTTCGCAACCATAACGCCGGTCATGGACACGCCGTTGTACATGACCATTCGGTCATACGGACGAGCCGGGTTGTGCTTCTTCATCCGCTGCCCGTCCATATAGAGCAGCTTCAGGCCCGTGCGGCCCATGTCGACGGCGTAGCAACGCTTGGCCAGGCCGAGATCGTCCATGGTCGGGTCCCACTCAAGCGGCAGGCCGCCGTGGTTGGGGTCGTCCATGGAGCCGTCGGGCTTGCCGTCGCGCCAACCGCTCTGGCTGTAGAAGCCATTCGAACGGAGCTCGAACTTGTAGGCATCGATGAAGTCCGAGCCCGCGAAGTAGCGGATCTTGGTCGAGCCGTTGCGGTACTTGCTCCGGCGCCGAGCGGCCTTGTCCATGGCCGTGATCAGTGCGCCGCCGCCAGCTGCCGCGGACGTGATCGCGCCGAGGCCGCCTGCCGCGAGGGACGCAGCGGTCATGGCGTCATTGCGCCACCAGGTATTCGCCACGCGGCTGAGACCGCCCGTCGAACCCACAGCAGGGCTGTCCAGGATGATCGAGCGGATGCCCGACAGAGCCTTGGCGTCGGCCGAGCCGTCACCGTGAACGAGCAGGTCGAGCGAGAAGGTGTAGCTCTCGCCCATCTTGTCGTTCTTCTCGTCCAGCAGGTTCGCAAGAGCCTGGGCCTCGCGGCCGGACATCTCGCGGGTCGTCTGGTCGGTGCCGTTCTCGACGACGTCGATACCGTCGGTCTTGAGCTCGGTCATCGTGACGACCATGCCCATGTAGTGCTCCTTCCAGGGGAAGCGAGCGCGCTTCGTCCCGGTCGGGTTCAGGTGCGAAAGCTGATCGTCGCCGGTGTAACCGGCCAGACCCCAACCGGGCTCGTAAGCCGAGCCGACAGCAAAGGAGACGTTCTCCTTGCCGCCGACGAACTTGCCGGCAGCAGAGTTGAAGGCCTCAAGCATCGGCTTGTTGGCAACGTCCTGCTTCCAGACCTTGCCCTTGTCGATGTAGGTCTCAAGGGTGGAGTTGTTGATATTGGCGATTTCGTCGACCGTGAAGGCCATGACTGTTCGTCCTCAGATCAGCCCGCTCGCTTCGCCAACTCGGCCTGGATGATGCTCATCGTGGAGGCCGGGGCTGCGGGGCGGGTGTTGCCACTGATCTGCCCGCCATTCACCGGTGCGAGAGCGGGGCGGCCGGGTGCAGCTGCGGTGCGCGGCTGAAGCCGTGCATTGACCGCGCGATAGGCGCGGTTCAGCTGGTCCTGAACACCCGCTGCATTGACCGGCTTGTAGCCGAGCGCCTGCAGCTGCTTCACTTCCTTGATGATGTCGGGCAGTTTGGCGTCGAAGTTCGGATCTTTCGCCCTGCGGTCGTCTTCCCAAGACTGCGCCGTCGTCAGGCGTTCCTGAACGACACCGGTTTCGGCATCGCTCTGCTGACGGAGACGCGCAGTTTCCGCGCGCTGCTCTTCAAAGCTCTTTCGAACGTTGACGCTGGCCACGGTCGCGCGCGATCGACTGACTTCCAGAGCGGCTTCCTGGGTGAGTTCACCCTGCTGGACACGCTGGTATAGGTCGTCCGGCAATACCTCGCCGGCTGCGCGCAGCACCGCCTCGACTGTCGGCTTCATGCGACGCCAAGCCTCGGCCGGGTCCGTCTTGATCAGTCCACCGATGACCAACAGCTCGGCCGCTTCTTCAGCGTCGATGCCGTTGTTGTCGATGAAGGTCTGGACGTTCCGGTATCGGGTGGCGTCGACTTCCGCAGTCTTCAGCTTGCCAAGAACTTCCTGGAAGCGGGGGTGCTTGTTGAAGGGAACGTCTGAAAACTCGACGTCGTCCTTCGCTTTGGGATCTTTACCGCCGGGGTCTGAACCGGCTCCTTCGCTCGTGGCTGACGAGGCCGCCGCGGCCGGATCGGTGCGCTTTTCCACCACGTCGCGAACGACGGATAGGGCGCCCTCATCGGCAACAGTGTTGCTGACGTCTTGCTCGGTGGACGAAGCCGAGGCTTCGGGCTTTTCGACCTCTTTCGAGGCGCCCGCATCGTCCGACACCTGCGAGATGTCGTCCATCTCTTCGATGTCAAGGTCGTTTTCGAGGGGCATAGGTGCTCCTGTTGGTGGCTGCAGTATACGCAATGTCCAGAATGTCGCAAGCGACTATGGACGAACTAGACCTGATTGCTCCCAAAGGCGGCGTCGGAGCCGCCCGGATCACCGTCGGGAGGCTTCGGCGCGTTGTCTGCGCCCTGCCCTCCCTGGGCCTCCGGCGCGGCCCCTGGCTCGCCGGGCGCGGCGGGTGGCGGTGCCGCAGACGCCATCGCGTTCTGCGCAATGATCGAGGGCGCCTGATCGTCGAACATCTCGGTCAAGTCCATGCGATCGTCGAGACGGCGAAGCGCTTCCTTCAGGAAAGCGTGCTTGTTGAGCCCCGGGATCTGCAAGATGATCGGCGCGACCTTGTTGAAATTGTCGATCTCGATCGCCTGGTTGGGTTTGCCGGTCGAGCCGGCCTGAACCTCCAGATAGATTTCGTCCGCGACGTCGGCCAATTGCTGGTGAGGCCAGAACGCGCCGACACCGGCGATGCGCTTCACCTGCTCTTCCGACATCTCGCGCAGAAGGATCTGCCCCGAGGCACGCGCCAGAACGGTCAGGAACGCGTCGAGATCGTCGACATTCGAGTTGCTGGTCGACGCCGTCGAGTTGGCCGCGATGGCGCTTTCCGTTGCCGTGGCCTTGGCCACGCCGCCGAATTGCGCCTCCTGCATGCCAACCGACATCTGCATGTCGGTGACATAGGGCGAGGTGTCGTAGAGGTTCGGATCGACGCCGGGGACCTTTATGACCTCCAGCATGTCGTTGATTTTGGCCTGGGGCTCCTTGTCGATCAACGAGACGGTGAACGGCTCGGCCGATGCGATCGTCTTCACCGCCTCTTCGCCAACGAAGCCCTTGGCGCCAATCCAACGCGGTCGAGCCGCCTTGCGATGCTCCTTCTGGCCCTGCCTGGACGAATTGATGCCGTGCTGCTGGTCCTTGATCAGCTGGACGTCGGACGGCGGCCACAGGTAGTTCTCGTCTTCAACGTCGTTGAACGTGATCGCATAGACGGGCCAGAAATCCTCAACGAAGACATTCGGAGGGGCCGGCGGGCGAAGCCATTTATTGTGGCCGTCGGCAACGTAATAGACGAGCCCGGACGGCTTATCGAAGTGCTTCCAGACGCAGACGAGCCCGTCTTCCTTATCCTTTACTTCGCCGGTTCGGGGCCCGTACTCGTTGGCGCCATCCTCGTCTGCGACCATGTTGGCGCTGGCGGTATCCTGATCGCTCTTCCCGTTCAGGCTATAGGCCTTGTAGCCGCCCTTGATGTCGACGCCGAAGAGCTCCTGGATTTCGGTGCACGTGAAGAGATATTCGATCGTGATCCGGCGCGCGCCGATGAACCCGACGAGGCTCTTGCACAGGGAGTGCGGGATGACGCGCGTGGACGGCGGGAAGTCGACGATTAGGCCTTCGCGCAGGATGACCTCGGGCTCCTTCTCCAGCGCCGCGATCGACGTTTCGAGCTCGTACATCTCGGCGTCGTCGTTCTCGATCTCGCCTTCGGCGGCGCGCTCCTGCAGGACACGCAGATGGTCCAGCCGGGTCCGGGCATCGGCCAAGCGTTCCGTCATGCCCGGGCGCGGCCCGTACTGACGCTGGAAGTCGAGCTCGACGTAACCGACGCCGTTCGTCAGGGCGCGGCGCACCAGGCTTTTCATGCCAGTCTTGAAGTCGACGGGTTTCTGCTCG
The DNA here is from genome assembly GCF_900108245.1 of Allobosea lathyri. GTDB lineage: Bacteria > Pseudomonadota > Alphaproteobacteria > Rhizobiales > Beijerinckiaceae > Allobosea > Allobosea lathyri. The sequence goes on along the minus strand of NZ_FNUY01000008.1, from coordinate 108,445 downwards.
GTCAGCGCCTGGCTGTAGAGAATTTCGAGCGTCTTCCCGAGCTTGTTGATATCCTTGCGGCGAGCCGTCCCCTGCTGATAATCGGCGATGACCTCCTGCGCGGTCTGGAAGGCCTGCATCATCTCGGGCGGGATCTGCGGGACGTCCGGCACGGCTTCACCCGTCACCAGGTCGACCTGCTGCGGCGCTGCAGCCATCATCTGCTGCGCCATCTGCACGGTCTGGAACGCCATCTGGAGCGACTGTGGGGTCTCGTCCCAAACGACGAAATCCAGGGTCTCTTTCCGCTTCGCGGTGGCCTTGGGGTTCTTCGCGTAGAGGCTGTCGGTCTTCGATTTGATCAGGCTGCGCGTGATCGGAGCGACATAGCTCGTGGCGCCCGGGTAGGTCTTCGGATCGTAACCCTTGCGCGCCGCGAACATGTCGCTGCGCATCTGCTCGAACGCCTTCTCGTGGAATTTCTTGTCGGCCTTGACCGCGCCCTGGATCTTGAGGACCTGGGCTTTCTCGTTTTCAGCCTGCTCGGCGTCCGGCGTGCTTTCCGCGACCGGGACGGCCTCGGCTTCGTCGATCTCATCGCCGATGATGTTCGAGAGTGCCATTAGAAGCCTCCAAGCTCTAGCGAGCGTTTCTTGTCGGCGTTCCACCGATCCATCTGCTTCATCCAGCCGACGGAGCCCGTGGGAGCCGAGGCGGGTTTGCTGTCGGGGGCTTTGCCCTTGCCGAATTGCTGGCCGAGGCCGAGGCCGATGTAGGCGAGCGCATCGACGAAATCGTCGTGGTTGCCGTTCGGGAAGGCCAAGAGCTCGTCGACCGCGGACGTCGTCCACCAGGCGGTTTTCGGGAAGAGCACCTTGCCCATCGCAACACGGGCGGCGATCGACTGCGCGCGCTGCTCCTTGTCGGCCTTCGGCGTGACCTCGACGAGATTGATGTATGTGCCGGTCTCGCTCATGCGCTTGCGCAGGAACGGCCCGATCGAGCCCGAGATATGCCCGGCTTCCGCCCACCAGAGCAGCGGCGCCATGTTGCCGCCGGCCATGGTCAGCATGGCCTCGACGGCGACGTCGGTGGCCATCCGCTTCCAGACGGCTTCGACCAGATAGAGGTTGTCCTGGCGATCGACGCCAACCTTGATGAAGCAGGACGGATCGTTCCGCTGCTTCTCCTTCACGGCATGGTCGGAGGCGCAGTAGAAGCGCAGGTCGTCGGGCAGCTGGTCGTAATACTGGATGGTCTCGCGCCGGAAGAGCGTCCCGTCGGCCACCGTCGGCCGCTGCTGCACCAGGGCGGCGAAGCCGAGCGGGTCGCGGCGCTGGTTGGCGCGGTGGTAGTCGACATCGTAGCGCTCCGGCCACAGTGCCTCGCCGGGCTCGCGACCGAGCGGATCGTTTTCCTCGGCGATGCCGGGCAGACGGATGATCATCCAGTCCGCGGCTTCCTCAGCGTTGTAATAGTCGCTCTTCGGATCGGTCAGCCGTCCGATGATGTCGTCGGAGTGCCAACGCGTCATCGTGACGATGGTCAGGCGCTTACCCATCCGGCGGTAGAGCGCGACCTTCGTGAACCAGTTCCACGCGGCGTCGCGGATCGTCGGCGAGCGCGCTTCCTCGTGATCCTTGTAGAGATCGTCGACCAGCAGCAGATGCGCGCCGCGACCGTTGATCGTGCCGCCGCGGCCGGCGAAGATCAGGCGCCCGCCCTCGTCGGTCTGGATGTTGTTCTTGGCGTTGCCGCCACGCCGCAGCTTGTAGGTCGGGAAGACCTGCTTGAAAGCCGGGCTGTGCAGGTTGGCGCGGACGTCGGCGCCGACGTCTTCCGCCAGCAGGTCCGAGGCCGACGCCACGATGATATCGTCACGTGGATGCTGACCGGAATACCAGGCGGCAGCGCGCTTCGTGGCCAGTTCGGTCTTGCTGTGCCGGGGTGGCATGCACAGGATCAGCTGCGTGCAGACGCGGCCGTCGGCGTGCAGCAGATCACCCTTCAGGAAGAGCGTGATGACCTGCGCGACGTGCTCCTGGAACCGGGCGGCCTCGTACCGCGAACGCTCGGCATTGCTGGGATCTTCAGGGTCCGGCATCGTGAAACGGGTGAACGCCAGCAGGCCATCCCGAGCCTTGGCGGCGGCCTCCATCCGGCGGGTCGTCGCGATCTGCTTCTGGATCTCGCGAAGCTGCTTCGCCTGATCCTTCTTGGGATCGACGAAGCCGTACCGCTTGCCAGTGTCAGGATTGATGGAGTTCGGGTGCGGCATCAGCGTGGAGCCGGCGGCATCGTCAGCCGATCGAGCAGCGTCTCGATCCGAACCGTCGAGCGCAGCACGTTCCGAACGTCACCGGCCAACTCGGCCGTCTTCTGACGGTCGGCCGAGGCCGCCTGACGCTGTTCGCGCTGCTCGGCCTCGATCGCGTCCTGCTTCTTCTCAAGGCGCGAGATCGCGGTCGCCGTCTCGCGATCGGCGGCCCGTGTATCGGCCCAAAAAAGGACGGCCATTCCCAACACGGCGATACCCGCTGAAAGCAGCGAGGGGATCAACCGGTCGAAGAATTTACCATCCTCGTTGAGTTTCATCGGGTCCATCCGCAGGCCTTCGCACCGTATTCGTTATGCTTCAGAACGGCCAGCTTATCCGTTTGATCCATCGCGACTATGGACGCGGCAGACGGACGGATGGGGGCCGCGACGTCGCAGAAATCACCTGTTATCTTTGCGCACCCACCGATCCATGCGGTGGTCGAGATCAGCAGGAGCAAGGTTGTCGATTTCACTGTCGGATTTCCTCTTTGCGGCGATGGCTTCCGCCCGATGCCGATCCTGCTCTTCCTTCATGATCCGCTTGCCGTCCTGGCGGCCCTTCAGCCAGACGGCGAAGATCGCCGCGGCGATGGCGCCGGCTGCGGCTGCGTAGCCGGAGACCTTGGCCCATAGCCAGGCGAGGATCGTCACGACACGACCTTTGAACTCGGGATGCTCGCGGCGAGCCTGTCGCTGGTGACAGTCACCTTTTCCACGCTCGGCAAGGCCGCTACAGCGGCAATCTGCTGAGCTGGCTGCTCGCGGCGCTGGCCGAGAAAGATCACCCACCCGACGAGAGCTGTTCCAACCACGACGATCCCGGTCGCGGCCAGATCGACCAGCGGGCCGGAGATCACCGCCGCGATCGTGTCGGGGATCTTCAGCTTCACGACAACAAGCGGCACGATGATCAGAGCGATCTGCCGGGCGAGCACGGGCCAATCGATTTGCATTTCAACGACCCTTCCAGAGAGCGGCGAGCGCGGTGAAAAGCGCCGACCAGGCGCTCGCGCGGGCAACCGGGGCAGCTGGCACGTCGACCGGCTTGACCGGTTCGATCGGCTTGACTGGCGCGACTGTGGACGTTTTCTCGCCGTATCGAGCGGCCTTCAGCGCAGCCTCGAACTTCCGGGCATAGCCGGCGACCTTCTCGGCGCTCTCGACGCCGTTGATAATTCGCCGTGCGTTGACGTAGTCGGTCTTCGTCGCGGTCAGATAGTCGTCCAGCTTCTTGCCGGTGAACCAACCCTCGATCATGCCGAGGAACATCACGGGGACCGCATGCTCGATCTTGAGCATCAGGCTCGGGTCCTTCGTGAAGGGCACGCCGGTTTCCTTCTCGGCGCGGACGTAGTTGTCGCGGTGCGTGACCTGCGGCAGACCCCGGCCAAGCCAGGACAGGCCGTTCGCATCCTTGCGCCAATAGGCCGTCTTCACCCACGGCATCTTGCCGGCCTTCCACGAGCTCTCCAGTCGCGCAATCGCGCTGTCGACGCTCGGGTTGACCTTCTCGTCGGCGCGGCGGGTCTCGATGACCGGCTGCATGGCTCGCGCCGTCTCGTGGAACGGCGTCGCGAGGACATAGACACACTGGTTCAACGGCATGCCGCGGCGTTCGGCCTCGTCGAGAATGCGCGACAGCCCGTCGACCTGTTCGACGCCAAGTGTGCCGCTGAACAGGTTCTCCCGGACGTCATCGAAGAAGGCCGCGCGATCCATCAGCAGCGTCCTTCAGCTTTGCACAGCGGGATCTTCCAGAGACCGCCGGCCCCGTCGTCACGACGCCCTGCGCACCCGGCGAGGGCCAATACCAGGGCCAGGGTGACGAAGCGCTTCATCACGTCTGCAACTCTTCGAGGGAGATCACGCCTGTAACAGCGCCGAGCGCCGACGCGGAAGGCAACCAGGTGAACACCGTTCCGACGATGCCGGAGCCCCACACGAAAACGAAGTAGGCCACCGAAGTGGTCACGCCGGGGGCGTCAAGTCCCTCCATGAAAGCGACGCCATAGGTGGGCTGCGCCGTCGAGAAGACGGTCGCGATGTTGCCCACAGCGGTGAACGTGTTGGTCCGCGACAGCTGCGTGGCGGTGATCTGCGTGTTGGTCCCGCAGAGCGCCGGTCCGCTCGCACGTGTCCGGACGAGGTTTGCGGCCGATGTCAAGGCGATGCTGGCCGTCGTCGTCGTGACCACCTTGGTCGTGCCGCTGGCCGATGTCGCAGTCGTGTCCGTCGCGCTGATGCTCTGAACGACATCGCCCGGCAGCTTCATGCCGGCCTGCCAGAGTTCCACGAATGTGGGCGCGACCCAGGTCCCGAGCGCCGTGAGACCAACCTCCCACGACAGGCGCCCGAGGATCGTATAGGCCTTCGCCGCCACGGCTGTGCCGGTGTAGAAAATCGAATTGCTGTCCGCGCCGCCGGCACCGCCTTCCGCCGTGGACGACGCGATCTTCTGGCCTTTGCCCAGCGGGTAGATGTTCTTGCCGGAGAGACAGTTCACGACGCCGAGACGCACGGTCCCCGCGTCGTCGAACGCAACAACCCAAAGCGCAAAGGGCGTGTTGATCGCGGGAACGCCGAGCGTTGACCCCGAGGACAGCACCAGGCTCGACGCGGCCGAAACGACCCGCGTGGTCAAAGCGCCGACATTCGCCGTCGCGGAGCGGAACATCAGGGTCACGACGTCCGTGGCTGTCGGGGTGTTCCCCGCCAACGTGACCAAAGCGATCGTCAGGGCGCCGGCAGCGGCGCTGACCGTCAAACCACCGCCTACGGGCGACAGCACGTCGATTTCCGACTTCAGCGCGTGCGGTACGCCGCCGGCTGTCGCACCGTTCTGCATGTGCAGCCGGCCGGTTTGTGTATTCCAGATGGGTTCGCCAGAGAGCCCCGTGTAGGCCGCGACCTCGGCGGTCGTTCCGCGAGCAAAACGGCGTGGTGTGCGGGCCATTACAGGGTTCCCCAGTCTTCTTGGCCGACGGCGGCCTCTGACAGCAGCCCGAAATCGTAAATCATGGCGCCGGCCTGCGTGGCGTAGTTTTGGGCGAGTTCGGCGGAAGCGTCGGCTTCCGCGGCGCTGATCGCGGCGGCGGCGGCTGCTGCCTGCGTGGCCACCGCATCGAGCTGCGTGTCGACGCCGGCAGCGACTTCGGGCGAAAGACTGTCGAGCGTCACGAGCTCGTTCTGTAGCTTCCCGTCAGCGCGCCGAACGTCGGCCAATGCCGTGATCGTGGCTTGGTTCGACGACGCGATCCTGGCCAGTTCCGTATCCAGCGCAGGAGCGGGCAACGGCGTCTGCGGGGCGGTCGTCTGGAACCCCGAGAAACTGTAGCCGACAACGTAGGGATCTGGATTGGCCATCCGGCGAAGCGCTCCGCTGCGCCGTTTGTCGGCTGCGAAACCACCAATAACCTACATTCCGGACGATTGGCAAGAAAGAACCCGCCAGACGGATGCCGGGCGGGCTGAAAGTTTAGGGAGGAAACGCCAGCCGAGGTGGCTAACGTCCTGACTGTAGGCCGCGACTATGGCCTACGTCAATCTGTGGGGTCGACCGCGTAAAAATCCCTCGGGGCGACAATGCGAGCGCCGCTCGTGCCGACTTCGTAGATCACCATCCCGAAGCAAAGGCTCTCCAGCACGACCTCCCCGGCGATACCTTCCGCGGCAAGGTTGCTGTCGAGCGTTGACCAGAACAGGTCGGAGACCTCATCGACGGTCATTGGCACGGGCGTTCCCCCTCAGCTGGACGGCTCGGGTTGGCAGATACGCCTGGCCCTCGCGATCGACAAGGATACGGTCTGGTTGTGGCCGCTTGAGCTCGGCCTCGAACAGCCGCGAGAACCACGCCGAGACCCGAATGACCTTCGGCGGGGTCCACATCAGCCGTGGCTCAGCGTGCGGCCGCTCAGTGCGTTGCGGAGCGTGTAGCCCTCGAACGCCCAAATCTTGTTCCGGGCGTTGTCGCGGGCGATCTTCCGGCCGAGTTCGACGTCGAAGTTCTCCGGGCTGGCGGCTGCACTCTCGCCGGTGACCTGGAAGCCGTTGCGCAGGGTGAGCGCGCAGACGGTCAGCGTGGTCCCGGGGAAGACGTGGTAGGCGTCCGAGACGATCTGCGCGTCGATCAGATCGGGCGTCAGACGCGGGGCAGTGAGGCCCTTCTCCTGGATTTCAGCTTCGACGGCGACTTCGTTGAGGGGCATGGGGATCTCCTGTGAGAGGCGGTCAGGTCGACGCGGGATCGGGCTAATGGACCTTGGAAACAAGGCGGCAGTCACACCGTGGCTTCACTGCACCGCTCCGGCGAGAACCCGCGTCGATGGAACGGACGTTACGGACGAAATGTCCAGAAGTCAAGACACTCTGGCCACATCCGGAGTTGGTGCGAGGGGAGAGAATTTGCACTCTCACAGCTCAAAGGCGGGGGATTTACAGTCCCCGGGGCTCACTCATGCCCAGCCCGCGCGAAGCGGACGTCAATATCGGGAGTTGGTCAGGGCGGCAGGATTTGAACCTGCGATCTCCGCATTCCGAGTGCGGCGGGGACGGCCAAACTCCCCCACGCCCTGGCTTGGGCGCGGTCGTGGGGTGTTGCGGGTGCCGTTCGCGTTCATGGTGGTTGGATGCCAGACATTCCGGACGACGTCAAGACCGCTTCGGCCCGGTTCTGGCGGGTCGGATCGTGTCGGTGTCAGGCGGGGCGGAAGAACGCTCCGTGGCGTGCCTCGGCGTAGCGACAGAAGGCGGCGTGCGCTTCGTCGGCGGTATCAAACGTTCCGAGATACTTCGTTTGGCCTTTCCCGGCGTGGGCGCTCGCCATGAAGCGCTTCCCGCGGGCGGTCACGCCTTTAGGGAGGCCGGATCGCGAGAACCCGCCTCGGTTGGCGTTGTTCTGTGATCGAGTGGCGAGGCGAAGGTTAGCGAATGCGTTGCTGTCACCGCGACCGTCGGCGTGGTCGATTTCAGGGAAGCCTGTCCGCCCGGTGACGAGTGCGTAAGCGATCCTGTGCTCGCGGAGTTTGATGGACCGACCCTCGTACTCAAGGCTGCAGAAGCCGTAGCGTCCGGAGCGGTTGAGGGAGCGGCCGGCGTATCGCGTGTTCCAGGTCTTTCCCCTGGAAGCCGTGACGAATGAGGCCAACGTCCGACGACGCCACCGTACAACTCCCTCGGCGGGGTCGTAGCTAAAACGCTCGCGCAGGAATTCGATTGGGGGTAGGTCAGAGCACGCCATGTCGCATCTCCAGTGCGGGGTGGTCAGAAGGCCGGTGAGCGTTGACGCGCTCCCGGCCTTCGTTGTTTAGCGCGTTTCGTCCGTAATGTCTGTCGTGAATATGGACGTCCGTTGCGTCCGTGTCGGTTGGACAGATTGTCAAAACGTAATCTCGCTCAAAAATTAGGACGGACGCCCGACGGGGCTTTCGAGTGGGCGCGCGGACTACCCCCGGAGGGCGGCCCGGGGTCCACCCCGCCCCGCCGAGCCGCCTTTTCGCATGCCACTCCCTCTATAGGGGAGTTGTCATGTCATACGTATCAATGACTTAACCGAAGATGTCGGGCGCGTCCGGGGCATTCCGGGGTTCGGAAGCCTCGTTCTCGAGCACTGGACGGGCTCGATCGGCCATCGCCGCGGTGATTGCTTCCGCCTGGCGTTCGAGCTTGGCGCGGTGCTTGGCCAGCTCGTCGCCAGTCATCTCGTGCAGATCCTTCTCCCCCTGCCCCTCTGTCACGGCCATGCCTGACAGTTTCACCAGGTTCGTGCCGGCCGTGACACGCGCGCCGGCTGGCTGTCTCTCGTCCAGGGCGATGGAAACGAGCGTTGCGACGCCAATCGCGCCCGCTTTCTCGCGCAGAAGCGCTTGGCCTGCCTCTCGTGTGGCCTCCTGAAAGATGGGGTTTTGCATGAAGCGCCAGCCCGAAATGACGGGGTCTTTATAGCCCGCAATTGCGGCTGATGCTTCCGGGTTGTCCGTCACGGCCATCGCCGCAACCATCTTCTTTTCCTTCAAGGTGAAGCGGCCGTTCTTGAGCGGCATTCGGGTGACCTTCCATTGCGCAACGGGCGTAACTGCTTAGCACCGTTGGATTTATGCAGCAATGTTAAGCCTATTCACATTGTTGCGGGCACATACCCGCATCGACCACGCGCGGCATCACCTCAAATTATTTTGTCCGTTTTGTATCCCACTATATTGACAGAATGTCCGCCATCCCGTACATGTTGATCCAACGAAGCAGACGAACTGGACGGAGTTTCCGAGATGCACCCGACCTACAACAAGACCCGCTACCCCACCTTTGTCTGCCACCATGGCAACTGGGACATCTACCGTAACGACGCAGGATACTGCGTCTCGATCCCCACCGTTCAAGGCGTCGCTATCGGCTGCAAGGCGTCGCACTTCGGAGATGCCGGATATCTCGCCGCTACACTCGGAATTCGCATCTGACGTTTCGCCTCTGCGCCGCCTCAAGCGACGCAGCACGAAGCGCCCTGCGCCTCAACACCGCCACCAACGTAGGAGGAACCCACCATGACGATCATCACCATCAAAGGCGTCTCGCTCTCGGCCAACGCCACCGCCAACGGGTTCCCCCTGCCTAAGCGTACCCGCCTTCGCGACCGGATCGACTTCGCCAGCTCGGACGAAGGCCACGCCCGCCGCATGGAGCGCCGGGACGTCCGCAGCGCCAAGCGCGCCTTCATCTACAGCTAGACCGTCCATTCTCGCGCACATCGAACCGAACGGAACCAACCGCCATGCCCGTACAAGTTACGATCAACTTCCAGAACGCAGGCCCGCACACGATCTGGGCCAAGCTCGCGGTTCGCCTTGGCCGTGAGCCGACGCGGCAGGAAGCTGCGGACGAAGTTCGCCGCATCCTGTCCGAAGCCTCTGGTAAGTGAGGGCATCATGGCCAAATTCAAAGCAACCTCCGTTCGGACGATTGAAAGCCCCTACGGCTACGAGCTCGAAGCAGAGGCCGAAGTTCTCGGCCCCTTCCACATTCACCCGATGCTGTCACGGAGCGGCGAGCTGGACTACAGCGGTTACACCGTCACCCCGCACAATTCGAAGTTCATGGTTGGCTCATTCAAGAGTCTGACAAGGGCGCGAGCAATTGCGAAAGAGCTTATGGCGCTCTCTGCAAATTGGGACGGCGAGGCGTTCGGCGATATCTTCCCTGATCAAGAATTGGCGCGCGAAGCGTTCGATATTGTCCGCCCCCACCGCATAGACTAACAGGCAAACACCCTTCCAAACCTTCTCTCAACCAAAGCAACGCGCCTGACATGGTCGGCGCGAACGGGAAAGATTTGTCCGATGACCAAACTCACCGACGCAGGCGCGGTCTACAATCAACACGACGCCGCCTTCTCTCACGTGTCCGCTTACGTCGTCATCGACAAGCGTGACGGCGCCTGCGTCGCCAAGGTCGCGATCAAGCGCAGCACCTCGGGCCTGCGCACCACGGCCTTCGTGCACTGGCTCGGCGTGCCGATGGTCAAGGGCGTCGCCAATGGCGGCGGCTACGACAAAGACAGTGCCAGCGTTGCGAACGCCGCGCGCCGCATGCTCGATCTTATGGGTATCGAGCCACGTCTGACACGCGAAGCGCTCGACGACTATGACGCTTTCCGTGCTGCCGCGTCGCTCGACGGCGGCAAGCGCTGGGACGATGCCGTTCGCGATGCCGGCTTCTCAGTTTTTCAGGCGGTGTGACATGCCTGAATTCATCCTCAACACACCGACCCGCCGCACCCCGTCGCACGTCTATTACGGCCTTGCTGAATTCGCGCAGGGCTATGTCGAGGCCATGTTTTTCACCAACGGCGATTGCGGCAGTGAAGACGACGACGACCTGTTGAACTCGATGGGCGTCGAGCGCCTGACGAAGGCGAGCGTCGAATCAATCAAGCGCGACTGCGACAAGTTCCTCGGCACGATCATGCCTGACGGTTGCTTCGCTCGACAGTGGATCGATCGCTTGGCCGATCAGAGCGGTCAACACGGCGATGGCGTTCCTGACGATCGCCGGGCAGGCCACATGTTCTGGTATGCGCGACAAGGCCATGGCGTCGCCTGGACAGATGATTTCGCGTCGGACGAGCCCCTGCATGACATCGCCGACGGTCTGCAGGACGCCGCCCAAGCCTTTGGTGAATGCTACGGCATCAACGCCTATCGCGGCTGGATCCACGTCTCATGAGCATCGACCTGCAAATCGCAATCGCGGTCTTTCCGCTGCTCGTGCTGTTCGCCGGCCTGGTCGTCCGTCACATCGACGCCGTGCGCCGCTTCGAAAGGGGTTCGCTATGAGCAACCGCGAAAAGATCCTGCGGGCAATGCGTGCTGCGGGCGCCACAGGCGACAAGCAGACATTTACGCGGCTCTACGTCAGCAACCGGATTTCACTGGCGGCAGCAAATGCGGAATGGCGCGCTGGTGTGGCCTTCGCTCGCTTCGTCGAGCGTCGCGATGCGGAAGGCGCCAAGTCATGAGCCTGAACAATCTCAGCCCCGATGACCGCTGGCGTGTGTGCATGCGTCGCGCCAGCTATTGGCTCAAGTGCAATGACCCGGGCTATGCCACACGCTGCGTCCGGGACGCCCTGCACTTCGCGAACCGCCTCTCCCCCGCCCATCGCCGCGCCACCATGCGCGTGCTCAACTGGACGCGCGCCGCAGCGTCGCAGAGGGCCGCGGCATGATCCTGCTGGCCCTGCTGCTCGCCCTGGCCCTGATCGCCTTCTGTGCCGTCCCCTGGGGTGTCGGCTGGCTATGCGGCCGTCTGTGGGACCTATTCGGCAGATGACTTAAACGCTAGCATCTGGCTGGTCGCGCAACGGGCGCGGCGTCAAAGCCGGAGCAGCACCTTGCGCGCCCTACTCGCCGTTGCCGTCGCCGCCATCACCCTCACCGCCTGTACGACGATCGAACAACGCGAGGCCTCCGAGCAGGAGCGCTTCGCGTCTTTCGTTGGCCAGAGCGTTGACACCTTCATCCGTCAGACCACGATCGCCCCGACCAGCTACTACCCCACATCGACCGGTCGTGTGTTCGTCGCTGCGACTGGAACCTGCAACCTCCTGATCGACGCCACACCGACCAGCCGAACAGTTGGCGCGGACAGTTGGCGCATCACACGGGTTACATATCGCGGCGGGTGCGCCAACATCTGACATAATGTCTTTGGCCTTGCTCCAGTTGTCTTGGCGCTCTGGTCCCGGATCGGGCCGCTCCAGTTGCGTCCAGGTTATGTTACCCCTTACAGGGGGTACATAACTGGAGCACTGGAGCACTGGGGTAGCTGCTCCACTCTTTGCTCCAGATAAAAAGCAACTGGAGCACTGGAGCAAAACGCTTCAATCGAAGACTGAAAGGCCATCTTCCAGGTTTTGTATCCCGCTATTTTCGACCACTTCGACGAATGTTCTAGGGCGCCGCTGGGCGTCGTTCTTCGTGATCTCCTTAAGTATCCCGTCCTTGATCCACTGCGCGACGATGCTTTTGACGCGCCCCTTGGCCTCTTCTTCGAACAGATCCAAGCCCAATCCTTGCGCGATTGGGACGCCAATCCACGCATCGCCGGCTCGAGGATCGCGGCGCCACTCGCCCGCACGGACAAGCGCCAGGGTCGATGCCTTGTCGTCCGCTGCGACGGCATGCGTGCGGGCTTCCAGGACGTAGCGGCGCACCACGCCGACGCTATCGCCACTCATGATCGCCGTCAGGGCGTCTGCCCCCTCCGGCCCCGCCATCCCGCCCGCATCGAGCGTCAAGCCATTCCCGAGCGCGACACTGGCCAGCTCGAACCATTGCCCGCCATCGGCCGGCGCAGGGGGCGCCAGGTTGTTCTTGTCGTCGGCGAAGTGAAACAGCCTCTTGTGCACGTCGACCAGCCCCATGCGCACCGCATCGACCTTTGACATGCGGGATAGGGCACGGGCCGACCGTGCCGCCGCGAGCAGCGACACCGCGCCGCGCCCATCCTCAACCGTGACCTCGCCACCATTCAATTTTCGGACGTGGTGCACGAGCTCGACGGATGCATTGCCCGCATCCGCGATCTTCGCCCATTTCTTTACGACCATGTCGATCGCGCCGTTATCGTTCTCGGAGACGCGATGCGTCGAGATGAACGGATCAAGCGTCAGCACGTCCAGACGGTTCGCCTCGATCGTGGCCAGCACGGCGCCCGCAACCGGTTCGGCGATGCGGCACCCGTCGCGCGTCTCCGACGCCAGCACGATCTCCATATTGCGCCCGCTGTCCACGAACAGCCGATCGCCGACATCTTCCCGGGTCAGGCCATAGTGCTGCATAGCCGCGCTGATGCGGCGTTCCAGCTCGTCCATCGGGTCTTCGCCATTCCACAGCCAGACGCGATACGTGCCCGTCGGCTGCGCGCCAAGGAGAGGCTTGCCGCTGGCCATGGCCAGCGCCTCGACGATCTTCAGTGATGACTTGCCGACGCCTGACGGAGCCACCGTGGCGGATACGAACTTGCGGATATAGTGGTTGTCGTAGAGCCACTGCCGTTTCGGGATCTTCGCCGGGTCCGGGAAACCATAGGGCGTCGCCTCGATCAGGGAAGCCGAATTTCCAAAAGCGTTTGGTAAGTTTTCCGGGAACAGGGGGGTGTCTGAGCCGGGCTCTTCCAGCCACCGCTCCGCGACGCTGAAGGTGCCCCGCGAATGATCCTCGGCGAGTTCGTAGAGCCATGAGGCGCCGCGGCGATAGGGCGGCTTCATGCGATGCCAATCCGCTGCGACCACGTCGGGATCGTTACCCCCCTCCCCGTCGTCCCATTTGGCGGCCCATTGCTGGAACAGCTCGAGGCCTGCAGCCTGGTTGTCGGGGAGCGCCGCCCGGATCGCATAGCCGACGTCCCTGTAGCTTTCCCTGGTCGGGAACAGAGCCGTCGTGTTCGGGAGGGCGGATACCGCCTTCGTGACAGTGGCCAGATCGCCGGCAAGGGAGCGCTGGTCGTATTCGTTCCCGCCGCCCTCGGTCGTGGGCGCTGTCGCTGACGGGAGCAGTTCGGTCAAGGCCTTCAGCAGGGCCGAGAGATCGGGTCCTGCGACGTAAGGCAGGTCGGCATAGGCCGGCATGCCGTCTGGCCACCTGTAGGCTTGCCCGGTGGCCGGGTGGATGCCGCAGGAGACGAACTGCCTGCCATCCGCCAGGATCTCCACCCTGTCGAGCAGGCGGCCTTTGTCGTCGCGCAGGCCGAACTCGATCCTGGTGTATGTGAAGTCAGCATCCGTGCGGACGAGATACCCCGCTTTTGGGTACTGGCCTATGCGGACAGGGAGGGAGCCGAAGCGGCGCTCGATCTCATCCTTGATGATCCTGGCGTGCGCTTCGTTCTTCGTGTCGGCGTCGATCAGGACGAGGCCCTGCCCCGTCTTCACGCCGACGCCGGCTTGCATGCCGTGCCATGAGACGAGATCGGCCGGCGTGCTCTCGACGCTGACGAAGTCCAGGCCGCTCCATGTGCCATCGGGCCATTTCACGCCCGGGACCTTGCCGCGGGCATCGGCCTTCGGGTTGGCCTTGATACGCCTGGCAAGCGACGAGCGCTCTGACAACGGGGCGTTCGGGGGGACGATCGGGCAGAGCCGGTGATAGCCCAGCGCCCACAGACGCTCGAACGGATTTGAGCTCTGGACGTTCATCGTGTTTCCTCGATCGACAGCGCGGCGTTGCCCGTCATGAGCGGACGATCTCGGTTGATCCTGGTGTAGAACCCGGGTTTCCAGTTCACCGCATCGGCCCATTCCCGTGCGGTCTGGCCGGCGGTCGTCGGGTTGCCGTGGGAGTGGGCGTAGAACGCGCGTAGCCCGTCCCGGCTCGCGCCTCCGATGGCTTGCGGCTTTAGAAGCGCAGCGCTGGCGTCGCGGGGGATATCGTTGGTTTCGAGGGATCGGGCCAGGAGGGCCACCGCACTCCAGTGAGCCCGCGCTGGCCAATCAATATCGTGTGGTTTGTCTTGCGATTGTAGGTTTTGGGCGCTATACATGGACGCCTCTCCAGCTTGGCGGTTGGGAGTTTAATGCGGAAAGACCGGGTTCTCGCGAGCCCGGTCTTTTTGTGTAGCGGATTGTCCGTTTCGTAGCCAGCGAGAATGGACGATTGGGTAGACGTGCGTTACCCGCGCGCCAGCTCCACGAGCATCTGCCAGGTTCCGACGGGCACGATTGCCCCAGCCAAAAGCAACGCTAGCGCGCCGGCAGACACCCATTTGGTCATGGAAATCGTTGAGAGCAACGCGATATAAAGGGCTGTCCACCAGATGGATGCGACGGGGAAGGGTTGAGCCTTCAACAAGGCGACCGCCAGGAGGCCCAGGAAGACCGCTCGACTTGTGCGCAGCGCCAGCATCCCAGCCATGGAGCTATACCAGCGAAGCGCTTGTGGTGAAAACTCCTCGACAGGGGGTTGGGGCTTAATGCCCGTATCCGCCATCTCCCAAGGCATATTCTTTCCGGTGTTCATAGCGCCGCCCATTTGATGCCTCGGAGCAGTCCTAGCCCGCCGCCTCTCAGATAGCGGATGCGGGTAAATGAAATACGGTTTTGTGCGAAGCGCAATCCACTGTCCGACCCGGCGCTGTCCTTATGGGATGGCGCCGGGGTTTTTTCTATTTGGCATCCGCGAGACTCGGGCGCTTCAATCCGAAGTCGCGGAGCTTGATTTTCGCCATGCGACCATCTGGATGGTGGAAGACCAAACCCTCGATATCCTGCCCGGTCAGCCAAGCGCGCATGCCGTCGAAGTCGCGCGGCGGCTCATCACCAGGGGAAATGCTGCCGTGAGGGACGAGCATGTGCCCTTCACAATGCTCTGGGTTGCCTTGGATCTTTGGGCCTAGCAGCTCGTAGGTGCCGTCAGTATCGCCGCCGCGCGCCTCGCGATGCCAGCGGTCCTCTGGTCCGTCACCGACACGCATCCAGCCGACGACCTTGCCTGTTTCAGGGTCTTTGCCGGAGTTCTCAAAGCCTGCCGGGATGTGATCGTTCGCCCCAAGTTCGCGGCGCTTGAACCGCTCTCCGTCGCGGACCATCACGCAGGTTCCATCCAGCTTGATCGTCGCCCGGCCCTCTCCTTCAAAAACCCACGCACAATCGGGGTGCGGTTCATCCAAGACCCTGCTGCGGTCGCCGGCCCAATCTCGGGCGAATATGGTCGGTATCTTCCTCATAAGTCACCCTTGGTTGTAGGTTCTGGCCGGAATCACGCGGATGCCAACAACAGATTCACTCACCCCATCCCCTCGCCAGATACGGTAGCGGTGCGGGCGCAGTAATCCGCGATGCTCTGGAATGACCGGACTACGGCCTCGTCATGGTCGCGCGGGCTGATGTTGTAAACCGACGTGTCGCACTGCTGCTTCACACACGCCAGCGCGCTCCTCAGCCTGTCTGCCTCCGCTTCTGCTGCGAGGGCTCTCGCTTCGGCGGCTTGGAGGGCGGTGGCGGCTTTCTCCTGCGCGGCATTGAACCCGGCCGCCCATGCGTCGGCTTGTGTTCCCGACATCCAGCACGGCGCGTCTTCCGGCTCAGCCCCCACATCCGCAGGAGCGCCGGCCTGTGCCTCGGGGGTGGCGGTCATGATTTCCTCCGGGTGATCTTGCGGGCACGCCTCGCAGCCGCTTGAGCGTCGCGTTTCGGGTTGACGCGCTTGCGCTTCTTCCATCGGCTATAGCGAGGCAGTTCATCGGGATACGAGTTTTGGAACATGGCCGCTGACGCTAGCGCAGCGAGCCCCAAACCAGAAATGACCGATCTCCTCATGTCAGCGCCCCTTGATGTCGGAGAGGGCACGGGCGCGATACTCTTCGACCGCACGCCAGATTGAATCGTGAAGGTTCCCGCCGTTCGAAGCGTGCACGGTTCGGAACACACCGACTGCCGCGTTCATTGCATCGCCGTCTAAGCTCACCGGCTCAGCCTCTACCGGTGATTTTGTTGGGGCATCCGCGAGTGTCTGGCCAGAACCTATCGGCCGCCAGTGCGTCGGGTCGACGGGCAATCCAACCTCTGTCGACATGCATCCGGGCCCGCGCTCTCCCGCCCGGCTACCAAGGATGCACTGCCGTGCCTCAGCCCAATACACGCCTTCTTCGGTTGAGCCATCGTCGTATAGCGCCTCGAACGGCGTCCCATCCTTCGGCGCCGAGTCGATCGCTTGCCAAGCAGGCGCGCGAGTCTCGCGGATGCCATCACATCTCATCTCAATTCTCCTCCGGGGTGGGGGCTGCATCGGTCGCGGGCTTGGCGTGGAAGACAGGACTGGGCCCGCCGTATTCGGGCGTGAGCCGCCCATCCGAGCCGATGATGCCCTCGGATATGAGCAAGGCGCGGGCTTCGGCTTTCGAGCGAGCCCCGGGTTTGCATCTCGCTTCAACGAGCGCTTTGACATCTGAAATGAACTGCTGGTCTACAGCCATCTAGCGCCCCTCCGACGCATCGGTCGCGGGCGCTGCGAGGGCGGCGCGGGCCTTATCCCCGCAGTCACATGGCGATCCGGCCTCTCTGCGGTTAACCGGTATGGCTTTCGGCGTGATGCAGCTCGGATCGCCGTCCCATGACGGGGTATCTACCCAGTTGTCGGTGTTCGCGTAGAACTCAAGGGCTTCCCGCATCTCCACCGTGGCGGGCGCGGGAGGGGTGGCGAACTGCAACATGACGGCGATGCGCGCCAACGCCACCTCTGCGATAGTGTCTTTACGCAGCTGCCGCGTTTTCTCGTCATCCCGCGTCAGCTTGCCAAGGCGTTCATAGGCCATTGCTGCGCGTTCTAGGCGGTTAATCGCTTCGACACCGCTGGCCTCGGCTGCGGGCTTGGCGGCCTCCGTCATCTCGTCAACCTTCATCAGTTCACCGATAGTTTCGGGTTCGTTGGGAAAATCAGCGGCTCGGCGCATCATGGCTCGGCTCCTTGGTGGCGAGAGTGCGGGCTTCGAGCTTCAAAAGCGCAAGAGACGCCCTGCGCTTAGCCATGCTGTCGGTTGTCAGGTCGCGGATTTTGATGAGGTCGGCCTTCAACGCCTCCCGCAGCGCATCCCTCTCAGCAAGGGCGTCTGTAGCTACGTCGTCTTTCCGAATTGAGAGGTCGAGATACCGTTTCGCGGCATCCTTCCAGCCATCCCGCTCCGCCGTCATCTTCGCGAGCGCGTCATCGGATGCGGGGTCGATATCGGACGGGCCGTTATACTCACCGTCCTGATAGGCGAGGAACTGCGGCGCTGGTCCGCGATCGGCTAGTGCGTTAGCGCGAGAGCAGATGTCGCAAATCGTGTCGGGCGCGCGCTGTTGGTGCGGGCATGGGCTTATCGCTGAGCAGCAACCGGGTTTCATGACTTGCTCCGAACTGTAGCCGCGTTGACAGGGGTGACGATCCAGTCCACGCCAAGGTGCTCCGGGTCGGGTGCTTGACGCTGAAAATAGTCTCGGCCCGCGCCTGTCGTGACGACGTAACCGAACGGCGCGTCATCGGATGCGGGCTTGGTGGGGGCTTCGGCCATTCGGCGTTTCATCTGTCGAAGATTGGCCGCGACCTCGTTGAACGCGGCGAAGTGCGAATGCACCCATTCATAAAGCTCGTCAGCCTTGTCCTTGTCGCCAAGCTCGTAGCCGACCCTCATGGTCCCGAACTCGCGCTGACGCCTATTCAGCCATTGCTCGAACGTGTCGAGATCGCTGACGCCGGTATGCGCTGTCCAGCGCTCCAGAGGCGTGTTGCCGCTGATGAGGTCGGACAGCGGGATCATGCCCGCAGCCACCATTCGACTGTCGATGTCGCTCGCGTCATCGGATGCGGGCTTGGTAAATGCCGCGAAGATTTGCCCGGTCCTGCCGTTCAAAGAGGCTTCACGGAGAGCAAGCGTCTCTGCGGGTTCCCGATCTTTCGCCCATCGGCCGATGTTCTCCCCGTCCAATATGGCGAGTCCGACGAGGTTGCGGACCAGCGTGCCATCAATATCGAGCTTGCCGGTATGACCGCAGTCGTCGCACTCCTCCATGCGCTCATCCATCTGGTTGAACGCATATCCAGTGCCTTCGCATTGCGCGCACTGCACGCTCCCCGACTTCGCGTCATCGGATGCGGGCTGTGCTGCGAAGAGAGCGAGGACGGCGCGGGCCTGTTCTTGCGACTTTGCCACAGACGAATTCGCCGTCCGCATGATGAACTCATTGCGGGGAGCGATGGACACGGCTTGGTCGTATGTGCGCCAGCTGTCAGGATCGAGGACCCTCGCGATCTCCTCCTCCCTTCCTGGGACGGGCGCGGCCTTCAGCATGGCGCGGCGGCTGAACTCGGTTCGCCACCAGAAATTGCCTCGGGCGCCTTCCGGCCTTTCAAAGCCGTCAGGGTGCGCGCCCATCAGCCAGTCGATCGCTTCTGCCGGCACAACGCGCCAGGTTGCTTCAGGGTTCGCGGTCATGGGTTCAATCCTTGTAGGGGTCGAATTCGCTCGCGCCCGCCATGATCACGCCGCGCGGGCGCAACTCGTGGACGATCTCGATCGTGCCGGCGTGAGCCGCGAGCACATCGGGCAGTCGACGATAGGCTTGCGGCGCCTCATCGAGATCCGCACCGATCAACGTCACGCCCCGCTCTCTGATCCAGGCCTGCCACTCGTCACGGCCGATGCGTCCTTCGGTCAGCTGCTCGCCTGTCTTGCGGTTGTATTTGCCGCGCGCCGCGGTGCGAGACATGACGCGCCCGGCGCCGTGCACGGTGGAGTAGAGCGTCTGCGCCGACAGCGGCGTATCGACCCCGCGCAGGATGACTGCGTTGTCGCCCATGGAGCCGCCGACGAAGCCATACTGCCCCGGGAAGGCCGGCGTGGCGCCCTTGCGCACCACCCACATGTCGACGCCGCCGTGCGTCTCACGCCAGGCGAAATTGTGGTGGTTATGGACTTCGAACGTGACATCGCCTCCTACGACGGAGCGGACCTTCTCCACCACCCAGTCGCGTCCAGCGTAGGCGTACAGCCCGCCGAGTTCGATGCCAGCCAGGTAACCCCGGCCGAGATCGCTTCCGGCCTCCAGCAGGGCCGGCGGCGAGACCATGTCGTCCTTGGCGCCGGCAGCGGTCAGATACTTCGTCGTGATCTTGTGGCCGAGGCCGCGCGAACCGAAGTGGACGCCGATCCAGGTTGATCCGTCGGCGCAGTCCTCGAATATGTCGACATAGTGGTTGCCGGAACCGACTGTCCCGAGCTGCGAACGCCCGAGCTCCTTCAAGTGCGCCACATCGGCGGCGTTCCAGAGCTCGCTGTCGAAGAGATCGTGGTCGACGCGCTCATCGTTCACACGACCGACGCCGAAGCTGATGACCCTTGAGATATCCTGCAGGATCGTGCCGATGCGTGGGGCGATCTCGGTGTAAGGCACGTCCAGGCGGATGGCCTTGTTGCCGCAGGCAATGTCGAAGCCGACACCGCTGATCGAGATGTGGTCGGTGTATCCGACGACCCCGCCGATCGGGTGATTGTAGCCGAGATGGCCGTCGGCACAGAGCACGCCAGCGACGGCGCTGCCGGTGGACATGCAGGTCTCGAATTGCGCCAGCGTGTTATCGTCATGCTGACCGAAGATGAGGCTCATAGGGGTCTCCTTGTGTTGGCGGTTGGATCAGTCGAAAACGTTGGTCTCGACTATGGACGGTTCGGTGTCGAAGAGCGGCGGGTCCGGCTCGGGCCACTGGTTGAGCGGGACGCGCAGTCCGGCGCAGCCTGAGCGCCAGTCACAACCCGGTATGCAGGCATGGCCGGTGTTCGGGCATTCGTGCCGCTCGGGGAAGGCCTGTTCGATCGCCTCCGCAGCGGTCTCGCCCTTGAACGTGAAGGTGTCCCCGCCAGGCGTGATCAGCTCCAGCGTCACCAGCCCGCCCGGCTCCAGGCCGTAGAGGTTCACGATCAGATCGGGGTTGGACGCGCGGATATCGTCGAAGGTCACGACTTAGCACCACAACGTTTGAAAAATTCAGCAACGGCATACGTTGTGTCTTCAAACTGCGCAGCAAGCGGCGCATGCGCCTTTCTCGGACCGAGGCCTGGCAATTCGATGCGCGCGTGCCAGTGCTTTTTTGCGCGACTTAGCGTGGCGATGGGGAATGCCCACACCCCGGCGAACAGGTCCAACGTCTTTTCGTCCGTCTCTACCCACGTTAGAAATGGGTATTCCGGGTGCGGCCCGTTGACCGTCATTCGAATATGCTCCCCTCAACGGCCGGCGTAGGGGCCGGCTCGCCCGACAGTCCCGAGCGCAGCGTGTCGACGATGACCTCGGCGCGCGGGGCGTTGACGCGGCGGGCGCGCTTGTCGATCTGGCCCAGCAGGTCCAGCGGCATCCGCATGGAGACCTGGCGGGTGCCCTCGGCGTATTTTGTCTTGCGAGCCATGATGTCTCCGTTCTTGTTGCCCTGATCTGTACGGTTTTGTATCCCGTTTGTCAATACAGAATGGACATTCTGGACGATTTTGTATAATGGTCCCTTTCCACGCGAAAGGGCGAGAAAATGCGAATAGAATGGCGCGATGTGCTGGACTGGGAGGGTTTCTACCAAGTCAGCCGGTGCGGACGTGTTCGTTCCGTCGATCGCGTCTGTCACGTCGTTAATCGTTTCGGCGACGACGAAGCGCGACACCTACAAGGCAAGCAGTTGAAGGCGAGTACGGGGGTGAATGGCTACCGAATGGTGAGCTTCACCCGCCCCGGCGTCCGCGTGAGCAGGACAGTCCACAGCCTCGTGGCCTCCGCTTGGTTGGGTCCTTGCCCGCTTGGCCATGAGATTTGCCACCGCGACGGCCGACGCGACAACAACGCCGCAGAAAATCTGCGCTACGGCACACGATCAAGCAACGCGCTTGACCGCCACCATCACGGCACAATGAACCAAGCACACGGAGAGGATCACTATTTCAGAAAACTCACCGAAGCTGACGTCAAGTGGTTGCGAAGCCAGCGCGGGCGTGCGTCGCAGAGAGCTCTCGCGGACACGCTCGGCGTGTCACACGGAACCGTCGGTTGCGTCTTGCGCGGGGTGAGTTGGCGTCACGTCCAGTAAAAGTCAGTCCTTGCGATAGCGCTTCGCGCGGAAGCCGCCAGCGTTCAACGGCAAGCCATCGGCCCACCCCGGCGCCTTGCAGATCAGGCGCTCGAACTCCCGTAGGTCGCCGTACCCAAGCGGGATCTCGGCGAACATCTCGTCATAGACGTGGCCAATGATCGGGTAGCCGGCGGCTTCCGCCGCGAACATGCCGTTGACCAGGATATCGCGCGCCACGGCCTGCGTGTCGTTCTCGGCGAAGATACCGCCGTGCAGATGCTCGCGCTGCATGCGTCGCCCGGCCTTGTCGAGCCCGAGCGCCGAGATCGACGGCGATGTCGCGCCCTGGATCTCAACCTTGCCGACCAGCGCCAACCCTTCGGCCTGTTCGCGGTCCATAACCTCGGCTTCGGACCACGTTCCATCCGCCAGCTTGACCTTGGCCCACACCTGATCGCGCAGCTTCGGTGACGCATAGGCCAGGCACCGCCCCGACGGCAGGCGGCACCACAGATAACCGTTCGCTACGATGTAGGAGAACTTCAGGGCCTCGGTCACGACGCCGGGGTTCCGGATCGCCTCGCGCACCGCTTCCTCGCGCGCGCGCCAGCCGTTGGCGATGGCCGGGTTCGTCGCACGCCAGCCGACCTTGATCAGTTCGCAGGCGATCCAGGCGTTGCGCGACAGCTCGTCGGTGCGGCTGCGACCACGCTTCAGCTCGTTTTCGTAACGCTTGGCCGCCTTCTCGCGCCGTTCCTCGCTGGCGGTTTCCCACACCGGGGCGAACAGCGGTTCCAGGTCGACATTGTAGTTGCGCGACATGGAGTAGAAGGCCGGCACACCGCCCTGGAAGCCAAGGGCGAGCTCCGACACCTTGCCCACCGCTTGGCGGGCCCAGTGCTTCTTCGTGACGACCTCGATCGGCAGGTTCAGGATGCCGGCAGCGGTGCGGCGATACATATCGGGCAGCGTGTCGTCGGCGAAGATCTCGTGCATGGCCTGGACTTTCCAGTCCTCGCCGGACGTCCACGCGATCACGCAGCCTTCGATCGAGCTGTAGTCCGCCTGCATCAGTTCGTGGCCCGGTGCGGCCCACAGGAAGCCCCTGATCGCGTCGGAGATCAGGTCGAGGGGACGGCCAAGCTTCGGCCCGTACAACGCGCGCAGCCATTCCGGGTCCTCGGTCTGGAAGGCTTCGAACAAGGCCGCCGCGTCGAGATGCGCGTCTTCGAAGGCCTTCCGGGGGCGCGGCAGGTTGGCGAAGTTGACGCCGACCGACTGGAAACGGCCGGTCGAGGCCTTGTGATAGATGAAGGAATGTCGGACCCGGCCGTCCTCGTCGGCCCGGTTCAGCATGGCCTGCAGCTTCGACACTGATGTCTTGGCCGCTTCCTGTCGTAGCTCCAGCGCCTCGCGCACATCGGCGGGCAGGTCGATCAGGGACAGCAGGTCGAGGATATCGGCCTTGCCGGCGGTCGCCATGTCGACGCCGCGCGACTGCGCCCATTCCAGGAGCTTCGCCGGTTCGGAGCATTTTCCGACACGCCCGCCCGTGACCCGCTTCATCTCGCGATCGAGGAACGCCTTGGTCTTCTCGGCGAGCCGCAGCGCGGCGCGCGCCGAGCGGCGATCGATCCGGATACCCCGATCATTGATGGTCTGGTCGAGCGTGTAGACGGCCTGCTCATAGTCGGAGAGCGACACCATGCGCGTGTCGGCCTCGGCCTCCGTCAACACGTCGCCGTCGCAATAATCGTGGAACTGCTCGAACTCGGCGGGGAACTCGTGCGGCTCGTTGAATGCGACGATATCGTCAGGCTCGCCCTTGCGGGGCCGGCGCGGAACGGAGAACTTCTGGATCAGCGATTTGCCGACCTTGTCCTTCTTCACGTCGAGGTTCAGGGCGTCGCCCAGGAACTCCAGCGCGCGGGGAAGGCCGAGAGCTGCGGCGGCCGCAGCGGTGCAGCGAAACTGGCGCGTCCGGACAGCTGGCCAGCCGTAGCGCGGCGTCAGGATCATCTGCCACAGCAGACGCTCGAACGCGGCGTTGTGGGCGCTGATCATGCCACCGGCAGCGACGTGAGCCACGATATCGGCGGGGCAAGGCTCACCGGGGCGCCAGCGCCGCACCGGCCCGCCATTGATCCGGTACGAGCCCATCAAGGGAACGGTCGTTGGCGAGGCCATGTAGACGTGCAGGCCGCGCGTCTTCAGGTCGACGGTGCTGCGCGTCTCGAAATCGATCTCCAGCCCGCTCATTTGTGGGCCCGTTTCCGCTTGAGGGCCTTCCAGGGGAGACGTTCCGGCACGACTGCGACGCCGGCAGGCTTCAGCGCCCGCACGCTCTTCGCCTCTGGCGAGACCGTGACGACACGGTCCCCGTCCATGATCAGGTAGAGATTGCCGACCTTGCCGTTGCGGGCTTTGACGTCCGCGAAGGGCTGCGCCAGGTCGGCGAGCTCCTGCCGGAACGCCTCGGTATCGAGACCGTGGTGACGCTCCAGCCAGCGGACCAGGGCGTGATCGGTGACGCGCACGCTCACCATGGCCAGATGCTCCAGATGAAGAGCCCGATGAGCACCCACAGGGCCATCGAGAGCGGGAGGGCGAACAGCAAACCGCGAAGGAGGTTCATGCGCAGTCCGCCTGGTTCATGGAGACGGGAACGACGCTCCATTCCTCGTGCGGGATCGCGCCGCGCCCGAAGAGCGCCGCAGCGGCTTCGGAGCCGAATTTCTCGGCGTCGATGAGATGGTTGGTCCAGACATATGGCCGCCAGCCACCGGCGCCGATCTCGGGCGGGATGGCCGCGTTGTTCCAGCCGAGCATTCGGCCCTTCTCGAAAACGATGACGTAAGCGGGCTCGATCATAGGAAGACGTCCTGAATGGAGGGAGCGACTATGGACTTTAGGGTGTGACGCGGACCTTCACGCCCGCCTCGCGGAACATGGTCCGAGCCGCATCGAACTCTTCCTCGGGCATGGACGTTGAACCCATCCCCGCCACCACACCGACGACGCCGGCCTGGATCAGCGTCCGGGCACAAGCCGCGCAGGGGAAGTGTGTGACGTAGACGACGCAATCCTTGGTCCTGATGCCCTCACGGGCCGCGAACGCGATCAGGTTGGCCTCTGCGTGGCTGGCGAAGAGGTATTTGCGGGGGTGCTCCAGCCGGTCGGGCGTGTCCTTCACGCCCTTCGGCGGGCCGTTGTAGGCGGTCAACCGGACCTCCCGATCGGGCCCGACAAGGACGGCGCCTACCTGCGTGCTGTCCTTGGATTTGGTGGCGGCATGCTGTGCGAAGCCGAAGAGATATTCAGGCCAGTTCATGACGGCTTTCCTTTGCGGGTCTTCGGCCGTTTCCAGTATTTCCGCTTTGACCTGTGGTGCTCGATCCCGCGCCGGATCGCCTCGGGCGTCCGGTCGAACATCTGCGCCAGCGCGGCGATGCCGAACGCCCCGCCCGGATAGCGCGTCACCAACCGCGACCAGACGGCACGACGGGCTTTCCCCGCCATGCGGAGCCGGGAGCGGCCGACGATGTCTTCCGGCTCGACGCGGAAGCGTGCGGCCATCAGGGCGATCTCGTGTTGCAGCCTGGCGTTCACTTGCAGCCCCATTCCTCGTAGACGGTGTCGAGAGGCCGGCCGGAGATGGCGGCTTCGGTGCGGGCGGCAGCGCGAGTGTGTTCCCGCTTCTTGATCTGCCGCCGCTCTTCGATCGATTTGGCGTGCCACCGCCGCTTCTCCATCGCGGCTCGGGACGCCCGATGCTTCTCGACAACCCACGGGGCGATCCGGCTCTCGTAGGTCGTGAAGCGTCCGCCGCAGGCCGTGCACTCCCGGCGGCGACGGATGGTGTCAAAGGCGCTCGCCCGGCTGTCCGTGACCTGCGTCTCGGCTCCGCACTTGCACCTCATGAGACGATCGGACGCCCGAGATTGTCGGTGCTGTGCGCGGCGTCGGTTTCTTCCCAAGAGACGTTCGGGTTGGACGTGCCGGGCATCTTCAGGAGGCGCACAAAGCCCGCGCCGTACCCGGCGAAGAGCATCTGGCCGCGCTTGTAGACCTTGGCCTGTCGGAAGACGCCACCGCTCCGGAGGATCACGGCCTTGTCTTCAATCTGGTGAAAGTAGTCCATCAGTCGAACACGCTTTCTGATGATGTTGACGTGGGGGTGCGCTGCCCGGTCAGGGCTTCCAGCAGCGCAGCGACGGGATCGGATTGGATGGCGACGCGGAAGCCTTCGCTCCCGCGCGCCTTGACGTTGGCCTGCCAACCATCAGCCGTCCTGAAGAGCGAGACGGACATTAGGCCGGCGTCGATGGCGCTGAGCAGGGCCGGGTCGATCACCCGAAGACCCCGACGGCCTGCAGGTAGAGATCGAGGATCGCCTCTTCCTCGGCGCGCTCATTGGCGTCGCGCTTGCGGATGGCGATGACCTTCCGGAGGATCTTGACGTCGTAGCCGTTGCCTTTGGCCTCGGCGTAGACCTCCTTGACGTCGTCGGAGATCGTCTTCTTCTCTTCCTCCAGGCGCTCGATGCGCTCGACGATGCTCTTCAACTGGTCGCCCGCGACAGGATCACCGCTGTTGTCGCCGGCAGTGGCGCGGGGGTTTTCAGCGCTCGCCATAGGTGCGCTCCTTCCACGCCTTGACGTCAGCCGGTTGGCCAGCCGCCACCCATGCGGTGATCTGCTCGCGCGTCAGATCGGCCGTGTAGCCCAGCACCGAACGGACGCCGCTGGTCGTCGTGAGCGCGACGAGCAACAGGACGATCAGGTCGATCACCCACGAGCCGCCGAACCACTGCTTGGAAAAGCCGAAGGCGGCGACGATCACGATCCAGAAGGCGACGAAGCGGAGCCAACGTGCGGTCTTTGACCCGGGCATCTGCGTGGATATGGTCTTGGTATCGGGCATGGAAATTCTCCTGATTGGCGGTTCCGACACGCCGGATTGTCCGGCGTGTCGGTCGTGATTATGGACGTTCCGGATAAATTAGCCGAAAAGGCCTGACGCGCCAGCCCCGCCCTGCGTCGCAGCAGGCGCAGCGCCGGTGTCCTCGACGGTCTCCAGCCACTTCTCCGGATCGCCGCCCGAGCCGCCCAGGCTCTCGCCGTCGGCCTTCTTGTAGAAAGACTGGATGCCGCACGAGATGCCGTCGCCGTTCTGCGGGTGGTTCCAGGCGAAGAAGTTGATCGCCCCGAAGCCGTAGCAGCCGGAATACACTTCCTTCTCCGTGGCCGGGATCACCGCCGTGTGCGAGGCCGACACGACCGGAGGACGATCGGCATTGGCCTGCGTGCGGATGAAGAACACCTCCGGGCCCATGCCACCGTGCAGATCGCCGGTCTTCTTGTTGCGGGCTTCCTTGCCGTCTCCCGGCAGGAACGGAGACTTGATCAGGCCAGCTTTGGCCTTCTCCAGCCCCTTGTCGCCCCACTGCTCGACGATCACCGCCGCAACGATGTCCTGCAGCGACACCAGGGCGCCGCGATAGGAGATCGTCTTCGCGGTCATGGCGGATTTCGGGAAGATCAGCGTGGAGCCGAACTTCAGCTTGGCGCCGGGTTCGGTGCTGCCGGCGCGGGCCTTGAAGAGGCCGTTCGCGAAGGACAGGCGGCAATCGGGGGATTTGAAATCGTCGGATCGTGCAAAGGCCATGGTCAGGTACTTTCGGTTTCGAGGAACTGTTCGGCTTTCGACTTGACTGCCGGACGGGTGGACTTGGTCGTGGAGGCGAGATTGGTTCCCGTTACCGGGCGCATCCACATGTTCGAGATCTTGTCCTTGCGCTTCGCGCCAAGAACCTTCTCGATCTGCGCGACCGAACGAACTTTCCGGTCGTAGATTTCGTCGTCGGTCAGGCCGGCGACGGTTTTCAGGTCGGCGATGATCTTCGCCTCGTCAGCCGCCCATTTGCGGTTGCCGATCTTCTCGACGAGCTGATAGCCGGGGATCGTCGCGCCATGCTCGGCCATGGTGTGGGCGTGGGCACGGACGGCCTTGATCCAGTTCTCTATCATCTCCAGCAGGTCGAGCGTCTGGCCCAGTTTCTCCGGCGACATCTCGCCGGGCGCATTGGCAATGCGCGGCTGCTCCAGGTCGTCCAGCCACACCGCAGCTGCGTCGAGGGCCTTCTTGCGCAGCGCAGGGCAGAACCCCTCCGCAGGGCAAAACGAGCATTTCCCGGGCTTCAGCCACTTCTCGGCCCATTCGTCGAACAGGACCGTGTTGCCGCCGAGCGCGTCGTACTCGTCGCAGGCCTGCTTGGACTGGCCCATCTTGGCCAGCAATTCGGCCGTCCATTCGATCAGTTCGGCGACGTGGAAGGTCTCCGACCTGATGCGCCCATCCTTGTGCGGCGCTCGGGGCTGGACGATCGTCACCGTGATCGTTTCGACGTCCAGGCCGGGATTGGCCAGCATGGCGCCCAGCGCATAGGTCCGCAGCTGCTTGTTCTCGGAGACGTCGACCACGCCCATGCCGTTCTTGAGATCGACGATCTCCAGGTGCCGGGTCGGCGGTGTGTAAAGCACCGCGTCACCCGTACCGCCGGCATCGAAGGGCGTGTCCAATTCGGCCAGCGAAAATCGCTGTTCGACCTGGACGATCTTGTCGTCCTGCAGCAGGAGCTCGTCGGCGAGGCGATAGGCCACGCCCCGAACATAGTTGACGTACTCGGCCGCCGAGTTGACCTCGTCCTCGCCGATCTCGATCTCGCGTTCCTTGGTCTTTTCGACCGTATCGAGGAAGGCCGCCGGATCGGCGCCGGTGCGCAGGCAGCGCTCGGCGATCTGGTGAACCGCCGTGCCTGTGGCTGCGTGGATGCTCTCTTTCTGCGGCGGGGCCGCACGGGAGAGCGCGAGGGCGCCGGAGCAGTGCCAATTCCGAGCCGTGGAACTGGCCGCCCAGGTGGCGTGGTCGCGGGCGCCGTGGTCAACCATCGACCTTGGCCTTTTCGTCGATGAACAGCGCGCAGCTCACCCACTGGCCCGCGGCGAAGACGGCGACGAGCTCGCTTTCCAGGTAGAAGGTCAGCTCTCCTTCGGACTTGACCATCTGCGTGGACGGGATCTTGTGCGTGATGCCCGTGGTCTCGCGCACCAGGTAGTTTTTGATCGGCTTCTTTTCAGCGGCCATGTCACTTGCCCCCGCGCTTGAAGACGTCCTTCGACTTCATCTCGGCGATGCCGGCGATGGCCTTCGCGTAGCCGTCGGCGGGGACCTGCGAGAGCTTCGACACCTCGGCGCCGAACAGCTTCCCGAAGACGACCGCGACGTCCTCCATGGTGTGCGGCATCTTCGCGTGGTCGGCGTTCTGGCCGTCCGCGAAGAGGGCGTAATCCAGCATCGCGGCAACGAGATCTTGCTTCGTGGCGGCAGGCGTAGCCTCCGTCTTGGCCGGCTCGTCGCTGACGTTGCTCAGCCCGTTCTCCAGCACGAACTGCACGGCGCTGATGGCCTTCGGCAGTTCCTCGTCGGTCAGCTCGCCGACGCCCTTGCCGATCAGGCCGGGGAGCTTCGCAGCAACGGCCATGCCGTGCTTGCGCTGGACATCGCCCATCAGGCGCCGGAGATCGTCCAGCGTCGGAGCGCCGGAGGTGCGCGCCGCAGCGCTTTCGGCGGCTTCGTCAGCTGCGTCTTGCGCGACTATGGACGGATCGACCCGCTCTTCACCCGACGAAATGTTCAGCGCCGGAGGAATGTGGGTGGTGATGTTGGCGTCGTCGACTGCGTCAGCGGCTTCATCCTCGGCGATCTCGGCCTTGGTGCGGCGGGCCTTGCCCGGCGACGGCTGGCCGCGTTCCCGCTTGGCGATGGCCTGCTGGACGGACGGCTCGTCGAGGACGCTCGGAGCAATGCCGACAGCGGCGCGCTCTTCATCGGTCGCGGAACGGACGCCGAAGGTGCCGTCGAGCACGCCCTGCTGCCGGTCGGTGGGTTGGTCGACGGTCGTGTCAGCGCCGGAAGGCATTGCCCGGTTCGACGGGAAAGGCTCGGTATTCGGCACCAACGTTGACACCGGCGCGAAAGGCATCCCCAAGAAGAGTGCCATCTGTTGCCGGGCTTCAGCGCCAGTCTCTGTCAAAATCTCGATCTTGAATGTCATTCTGTGACTTTCCTTATTGTGGTCCATAACCTCATCAGCGACGCCTGGACCGCTTCGTCGACTGAACCTTCCAACGTGCAGACCTTCACGATCGCGTTTCGGGCCTGACTGAAATTTGTGATCCGCAGAGACATCTGCGACATGGATTTCGGGGAGAAGACCGTCTCGACGAACCAGAGCTCGGCCGCCGCAGACAGGTCGATGGCCTCGCCGGCAGCGTCGATCTGGCCCAGGAATACCCGGGGCCCGTCCGACTGGCTGAAGGCCGCCACGCTGGCGCCGCGGACCTGATCGGGCGTCGATCCGTCGATCCCGACGACGCCGAACCCGGCCAGCCCCTCCTTCAGGATCGCGCCGACACTCTTGTGCCAGTAGGCCAGAACGATCTTGTCGAGCCCGCAGGCAAATTCATCTTTCAGCGCTTCGACAACGGCGCGCGCCTTGATCTCGCCGGTGATGCGGCGCAGCGGCCCGAGATGCAGATCGAGCGCCTTGGTCTCCCCTGCCCTCGCAGCCTCCAGGATGGCCTGCCGGTCGCCGTCGCCCTCGGCTTCGCGCAACTCCCGATCGGTCACGATCAGAGGCATGAAGCCGTAGGACGGTGGCCGGATGCCGACATCGGCCTGTGTCCGCCGAAGCGAGAAACCGCCGAACCTGGCCTTGAACTCGTCCTCGTTCTTGCCGCCTATCACGACCGGGATACGGTTGAAGCGCGACAGCGTCTTCATCTTCACGATGCAGTAGCGGTGCAGGAAATCACCCCGAACGGTGACGTCCGGCCAGGCGCGGGACGGATCGGCCGCCAGCAGCTCCGGCGCCAATGCCCGCAGCCGAGGATAGCCGTCAGACAGATCGTGCGGGTACGGCGTGCCCGTGAGCGGCCAGACGACCGCGCAGCGTGCCGCGATGCTCGTTGCGTTCATGATCGTGACGCCGTCGCGATCGGGCGTCCCGTAGACGGCCTGTGTCCGCTTGGCGTCGAAATTCTTGGCGTAGTGGTCCTCGTCGGCGATCAGCAGGTCCCACTCGAACCCGAGCAGCGCAGCGCGCACCTTCGGGTCGGAGACAGATGGCCAGCCCACGACGGCGACGAGGTTTCCGTCATGCCCGGGTTTGACCCGAGCAACTGTTTTCGGCGTGACGATGTGGATCGGACGATCGAAGACCGACCAGTCGGAGAAGCCCCGCTTCCAGACGGCACGGCCCGAGGCCGTGGTTATAACGAGGATCTTGCGGGCGACGATCAGGTCCGAGCCGATGATCGCCGCGCCCGTTTTCCCAACGCGCGGCATATCGGCCAACATCGCCGCCCGACGTGAAGCGAGGAACCTCGCCCCTGATATTTGCGTCGGAAGCGGCGTATGTTTCATTGGCACCTAGCCCGGCAGGAACAACAGTTTCGGCGTGTTCGGATATGTACGTTTTGTATGTCGCGACTATGGACTAGACGGACATATTGTCAAGCTGTGATTTGCCGAAGCGACGGCTCGACGTACTCGTAGATGTCCAGTTGGCAGTTCTTGGCGAGGGCCAGTTCGGCGCTGACGCCGAGCGATTTATGCCAACCCGGCAGAAGGACGATTGCGTCGGCCTTGCTGCAGATGAAGGCGCTGTATTCAGCGAAAGCGACGCGTAGCGGAAACGTAGGATGCGTGGTCCGGCAATAGTCGAACTCGGCGGGGTTGTAGACCTGGTGGCCCTGTGCGCGAAGCTCAGCGGCGACGCGGCGGAAGAGCGGGTAGTTGCTCTCGGGGTAGCCCTTCATCGGGCCGCTCAAGTAGATCGTTTTCACTCGAAAACACCTTCGCCTGTGTCGGGAGACACCGTAATCACGGTGCGGGGGCGGTCGCTGTAGCGCTTGCGGCAGCGGCCGTCGGTGATCTGTGCATCGTCGGTCCAGACGATCAGGTTGAGCGCATCCGTGAGCTTGCCGCCATTGTCCCAGTCGGGCTTCACGGTCGGCTTCAACTCGCCGGTACGGGCGGCCTCCTGCTTCTTCTTGGGCCAGCTCGGCGGGATGGCCATGTGCATCCAGACATCCAGCTTGAGCGGGCCCTGGAGCAACGGCCGCCCGGCCATCACGGTCTGCGCCGCCAGCGAGAGGCGGTCTTCAAAGCGAACCGTGCGGTCGGGCGTATAGGAGTGGCCGAGCTGAGCGCGCTTCACGCGCTCCTTACCGCGGGGCGCCCCCGCGAGCTCGATCGTAATCACGAGCGGGCGACAGCCGGCATTGGAGGCCGGATCTCAACAAGCATCGATTGGCACCGGGCCCGGAGGCGAGGCCACTCGACGTGCATTTCCATGCACTCCAATTCCTCGATAAGTTCGATTTTGTCCGGCGCACCGTCGTGTCCGCGGGCCTCACGGGCCAAACCCCAAAACATCTTCGCAAAGGCTTCTTTATCGGAAAGTCCACTCATATTACTGCGGAGCCCTTAGATAAGGAGAAACGGAAATCGGAGTTCCTTTTTCCAGCTCAAGCAGAGCTAAAAGAATGGGGAACCACTCGCCTGGAATGCTCTCTCGCCTAAACCACTTGTAGACGGCCTCATCTTTCGGAGGCTCGTACCCGAACGCTCTGACGAACGCTGTCAGGACTATAGGGCTAACGAACTTATCAATTAGGAATTTTTTCGCGTCAAACACTTTTGTAACCTAGCTGTGGACGGCGATCAGTCCGACCACAAAGACAGATTGTCCGCCCATAGTCAAGACAAAACGTACGTTCCGGACGGACAATCTGTCCTTGACGGTGGACATTTTGTCCTGTAGGAACCGACATGTATGAAACAGCGTAGGAGGATCGTAGATGGCTTCAAGGAACAGGAACCACATGGTCGAGGATGCTACAGACGGCGGCCCGCCGTCAGACGCTAAGTATCTGTCTCGTCAACAGTTCGGGCAACGATTAGAGACATTCTTAGCTAAGAAGGGCTGGCGTCAGGCCCAACTGGCACGCGAAGCTGGCCTGCCCAAGGACAGCATCTCTACCTATATTCGCGGCGTCACGATGCCCACGCACCATAGTCTTCTGAAGCTGTGCGCTGCACTCGGCGTCACGCAGGACGAACTGCTGCCGAACCTCTCTATCAATGCGATCGCAGACGACTTCCCGGAGTTCGATCTGAAGGTTTCTCCCGCCAATCCGGACAAGGCCTGGTTGCGCGTCAATCGGCTGGTGTCGTTTTCGGTTGGCGTGAAAGTGGCCGAATTGCTTCAGCGCGACGGCAAGCCCGTCGCTGACGATGATGCTGACCGAGGCTGAAGTCGCGATCGAGCTGCGCTGCTCCCGCTCCAAGGTGAAGCGGCTGCGGCTCTCCGGCATGCTGGCCTACCTGCCCGGTCGTCCCGTGCTGATCGATGAACGCGATCTCGAAACGTACAAGGAGGCGATCAAATGCCCGGTCCAACCCTCAAGCGAAGCCCCGAAGGCGTCTATCATATCCATTGGTCCGACGCCGGCCGAAGCAAGCGCATCTCAACGCGCACGAGAGATCTGGCTGCTGCGAAGAGCTTCCTCGGCACGTGGCTCCTGATGGAGCGTGAGGCACCGCAGGGCAAAGCTGCCCTGTCGGTGTCCGACTGCTGGACGGTCTACAAGAAGCAGCACGTCGAAAAGAAGGTGATGTCGGCCACCGCCGGCTATTGCTGGAAGGCCCTGGAGCCGCATTTTGGCGCGCTCATGGCGTCCACAGTCGCGCAAGACGCAGTGGACGATTACGTGAAAAAGAGGACAACCGGCAAGCTCGGGCGCAAGGTCAAGAAGCAGACTTGCCGGCGCGAACTCGTGCAGCTGATCGCGGCGCTCAACCACAACAGGATCGAGCTTGACGTCGACCTGCCCGAAGATGGCCAACCGCGCGATCGTTGGCTTAAGGCGCCGGAGATCAAGGCGCTCATGGAAGCCGCGCAGGTCTACCGAGGCGAGGACGGCAAGCTGTCGCGCGCTGAGCGGTTCCTGTGGCTGGCCCTGGAGACGGCCGGGCGCCGGGCGGCGATCCTTGAGCTCACGTGGGACCGGGTCGATTTCGAGACCGGCGTCATCCACCTGGCCGTTCCCGGGCGCCGGGTAACGAAGAAGCGTCGCGCCAGCGTGCCGATGTCTGCGCCACTATGCCGCATGCTGGAGCGAGCCGAGATGGAGCGCACGGGCAAGAAATTGGGCTCCGATCGCGTCGTCGGCGGGGTCGTGGCGAACAAGATGGTGACGGCGGTCGCGCTGAAGGCCAAGCTCGCGGACGTCACGCCGAACGTGCTGCGCCACACGGCGGCCACCAACATGGCCCGTCGGGGCGTGCCGCTCTGGCTCATCGCCAAGGTGCTCGGCAACTCGGTCGCGATGGTCGAGCGGGTCTACGCCAAGCACTCCCCTGCCGATCTGCAAGAGGCGGTCGGAATGATCTCAAACGGACAACTGGAGGCCGCAGAATGATGAGCTATGTGCTGTTCAAGAAGCATGTCCTGGAAGCCTTCGACGGCGAGAACGTCACTGTCGAGGTCACTCGTCGCGAGGGCTGTTGGGGCGTCTACGTGAAAGGGTTTGACGGTGAACTCGGCGCCTACGATACGACCACTGCCGTGAAATCACCCAACCGGGAGGCTGTCCGCGCGTTCTGTCTCGGGCTCTATAAATCGATGCTGGAGAGCTTCCAGGAGGCCGAGAACGAGCGCGCTGAGAGCCGGGCATAATGCCCGGATCGGGCCGTCCATTTTGTCCGCAGAAACCAACTATGACCTACGGCCTCTCGCGGATAGCCCACATTCGCCGCATTCCAGCGTCCGTTTCGTCCCCCAACGAAACGGATTTCTCCCTTCACACGGGAGTGGTCACAGGTTCGATCCCTGTGTCGCCCACCATTTCCTCCCGACATTTTGAGCATAGACCGTGCATATCTGTGCATGATCTCGCGCGGCAGGGGGAACTTGCGGGAACGCGTCGCTCTGGCGTTGCCCGATTGGCCCCGCCGCGATCAAGACAACCCGTAGCAAGAGCAAAGGCGTGTCATGAACAACGACCGAACCCGGAGGCCCAGCGATCCCCGCAAGAACGCTGAAGCGCTGTTCAAGCCCGCTCCTCCGAAAGCGCCGCCTGCCGCCGAGGCCCGCCCGACAATTCCCGGAGCGCGAGAAACAGTCTCGTTGCGGATCGACAGCGATGTACTGGAGTATTTCCAGAGCAGCGGACCTGGCTGGCAGGACCGAATCAACGACGCGCTTCGCAAAGCGGCCGGCAAGAGCTGATCAGACCGGGCGGGGTGTGACGACAGCCCGACTTCGACCTCCGAGTCATGCGCGGTTTGCGCGCCACGACCTTCTTCTCAGCGCCACGACTCTCTTCTTGGCATCATGGCTTTCTTCTTGGAGTCACGACTTGCTTCTTGGCATCACGGCTTTCGACGCCATGGGTTGCCAAGCATTGAGCCACTCCCGATCAGACAGGAGTGGCGAATCGTCATGCAGAACCACAAGGGCCGCGCGAATCAGTCCGCGCGCCCCTCGTGCTCTCGCGATTACGCGGGGACCTTGGCCTTGGGCGTCCGCTTGGCCTTTACCGGCTTGGCCGGCTCGACAGGCTCGGGCGCCTTAACGGATTTGCGACCAAGCCCGGCCGCCTTCGCCAGGGCCGAACGGGCCTCGGAATAGGCCGGCGCGACCATCGGATAATCGGCGGGCAAGCCCCATTTCGTGCGGTACTGCTCGGGCGTCAGGCCATATTTGTTGCCGAGATGACGCTTCAGCGATTTGAACGACTTGCCGTCCTCCAGGCAGATGATCGCCTCCGGGGTCACCGACTTCCGGATCGAGACGGCGGGAACCAGCGGCGCCGCCGGCGGCGGGGCTGCTTCGGCGCCCAGGCCGCCAAGCGCAGCGTGGGTGCTTTCGATGAGACCGGCGAGATCAGCGCGCGGGACATTGTTGTGGGCCACATAAGCCGCGACGATCATCGCCGACAGACCGAGGAGCTCTTCGTTGTTGTTCTCAGACATTCGCGTTCCCGGATTTGAGACACTCAGAAACTGGCCCTGAGCTGTGCGTTTCCACTATAGCGATTTATAGCGCCTCGATGGCTCTTCCTCGAAGCGATCACCGATCACGATTTCGCGGAGAAGCTTCGACTTGACATTACTATACATGACATCGTTGCCATCGGAAAGTCGAAACACCAAGAACGTATCAATATGGGCTGCACAAGCGGATATCGAGTGCGCTGATCTCCGTCCCGCTTTACGAGTCCGCCAGAACTATGGTGTCTTACAGCCGTGAAAATCTCGTCGTGATCTGAGGCCTCTCTTTTGGCTGACATGCAGGAGACGACTTTGCGCGCGAACCTAAAACTGAAATCAATTTCCATGCTGCTCGCATTTCTGGCGAGCTTTGTTTCGCCCTTGGCCAGCATCAGTTCGGCCGAAGCGCAAGGCCGTTCCGGCTCGCGGGACGTGTCGCGCCAGAACGTCCGGAGCGCGCAGGCGCAGCGGGGACGGCACGCCACACGCCCTCACCGGCCCAACGCCAACCGCCCGCATACACGCCCCCATGCACGCCCCCATGCACGCCCCCATGCACGCCCCCATGCACGGCCCCATGCACGGCCGCACACGCGCCCGAACGTCCACAGGCCGCGTCCGCATGTGCGTCCCCACAGGTCGCACCGCGTGGTGGTCGTTCATCCGCGTCGGCACTGGAATCGCGGTGGCGCCGTTGCGGCCGGTGCGGCTCTGGGGTTCATCGCAGGCGCGGCAGCCGTCTCGCTTGCCGGCAACCCGCCCCGGGCAGGCTATTGCTGGTACTACACCACGCCCCAACGGACGACGGGCTTCTGGGACTGGTGTCCGCGGTGATCTGGGCATAAATCATCGCGATAGGGTCGGGCCGGAAGAGCGCCGTACATGCTGTCTAAGTTCGGCCTCAGCCTTGCGAAGTTTTGGCTCGGCCTCGGCATCAGCCTGATCGTCGCCGTGATCGCCGACATCTGCGGCGCGCATGCCCAGGAAACGCCATCATCGGGCATCGACGCCGCGCTCTGCCGGATGATCGACGATGCGGCAAGAACTCACGGCGTTCCGCCCGCCTTTCTGACTAGGCTGATCTTCCAGGAATCGAGCTTCCGCCCCGGCGTGACCAGCCCCGCGGGGGCGCAGGGGCTGGCGCAGTTCATGCCGGGGACGGCGCGCGAACGCGGCCTCGTCGATCCATTCGATCCCGAACAGGCTGTGCCGAAGGCCGCGCATTTCCTCGCCGAAATGCGAAATCGCTTCGGCAATTGGGGGCTTGCGGCCGCCGGATACAATGGCGGGCCCAATCGTGTCGCCGGCTGGCTCGCGCGGGGAGGAACCGGCGCCCTGCCCTATGAGACGGAGAATTATGTCGTCGCCATCACCGGCGCGACGGCCCAGCAATGGGCGCAGGATGCGAAGGCTGAAGCGAACCGCGATGCGCGCGACCTGCCGCTCATGCGCCGCCCGGCCACGCCCGACAGCGCCTCGGCCTGCGGCACGGTCGTGGCCGCCGTCCGCGCCGGCAGCCGGCCATCCCTGAGCTTCGCTGAAGCGGCCTTCGCCCCATGGGGCGTGCAGCTCGCCGGCAACTTCTCGAAAGGACGCGCACTCGCCTCGTTTCAACGCGCCGCGATCCGGCATCGGGCCATCATCGGCGATCTCCAGCCCATGATCATCGGCACGCGCCTGCGCAGCCGGGGCACGCGCGCCTTTTACCGGGTGCGGTTGCCGGCCGCGACGCGCGCGGCGGCCATCGCGCTGTGCCAGCGGATCCAGAGCCATCAGGGGGCCTGCGTCGTGCTGCGGAGTTGAGGCGGCCCGCTCCATGTTGCAGGCGCGCAACGCAACGCAGCAAAGCCCGCGACCTCTCATCGATGTGATGAGCGCGCGATTGCGCAGGGCACGGCACTCTGACAGGAAATTGAGGAGATGTTGACTTTTCTGCGTCAACTTCGTGCTCCGCGCCGCCCCCCGCCGTCTGTCCGAGGTCCCGATGATCCGCACCATCCGTTTGGCCATGCTCGCTAGCCTTGGCCTGCTCGCCGTCGCGACATCCGCCCGCGCCGAGATCGACCCGCTAACGCGCCAGCCCCTGATGGTCTCCAGCGACCCGTCCAAGGCCCAGGCGACCGCCATTCCGCGCGAGGTCGTCTCGTTCAGCGGCAAGTACAATCCCGGCACGATCGTGATCAACACCACCGAGCGCCGCCTTTATTATGTGATGCCCGATGGCAAGGCCATGCGCTACGGCGTCGGCGTCGGCCGCCCGGGCTTCGACTGGGCGGGTGCGCAGACCATCACCCGCAAGCAGGAATGGCCGACCTGGACGCCCCCCGCCCAGATGCTGCGGCGCCGTCCCGACCTGCCGCGCTTCATGCCCGGCGGCCCGGAAAACCCGATGGGCGCGCGCGCCATGTATCTCGGCTCGACGCTCTATCGCATTCACGGCTCGAACGAGCCTGAGACGATCGGCCAGGCCGTGTCGTCGGGCTGCATTCGCATGCTGAACGAGGATGTGATGGATCTCTACGAGCGCGCCAAGGTCGGCACGCGGGTCGTCGTCGCTCGCTGAGCGGGTCCGATCGAGATTTTGTGATCAAGGCCGGCCTTCGCGCCGGCCTTTTTCATATCGCTGCACTACGCGCGATCAGCGCCGCCGCGCCGGCTCCCGCGAAAGCCCTTTTGCGGCGAGATCGTCGAGATAGGCCTGCAGCTTCGCCTCGCCATGCTCGCCGAGTTCGCGAAGATAGTCCCAGCCATAGATGCCGGTGTCGTGCATGTCGTCGAAGGACAGTTTGACGGCGTAATGCCCGATAGGATCGACGCGGATGATCTCGACCTCGGCCTTGCCGGGAACCGTCGTCTTCTGTGTCGGACTATGGCCCTGGACCTCGGCGGAAGGGCTTTCCACCCGCAGCAATTCCGCCGACAGCGCATAGCTTGCGCCATCCTCGAACGTGACATGCAAGGTCCTGCGATCCTTCGACAGGCGTATCTCGGTCGGCCAGACTGACATGGTTGGCGTGATCCTTTAGCCGGGTGCGACCTCTGTCGCGCTTGACGTTGGCTCAAGCGATGCCAATGTCTCAAGCCTATAGCAACGCAGCCGCTGCGCCGCATCTGCCGGTGCGGTGGATGCAGAGTTTCTCGAGGCCTGGACCAGAGTGCTTCTCGACGACATCAAGCCCCTGACGCGTGCGCCGCTGGTCGATCCGTTCGGCCGCGACATCTCCTATCTGCGGATTTCGGTGACGGATCGCTGCGACTTCCGCTGCGTCTATTGCATGTCCGAGGACATGACCTTCCTGCCGAAACGCGACCTGCTGACGCTCGAGGAGATCGATCGCGTTGCGACTGCCTTCGTCGCGCGCGGGACGCGCAAGCTGCGCCTGACCGGCGGCGAGCCGCTGGTGCGCCGCGACGTCATGAGTCTGTTCCGCTCGCTCTCGCGCCATATCACCTCCGGGGCCCTGGACGAGCTGACCCTGACGACCAACGGCTCGCTGCTGGATCGTTACGCCAGCGAACTCGCCGGATATGGCGTGCGCCGCATCAACGTCTCGCTCGACACGCTGGATCCCGACAAGTTCCGCAAGATCACGCGCTGGGGCGATCTCGACAAGGTGCTTGGTGGCATCGAGGCGGCGCGCAAGGCCGGCATCCGCGTCAAGATCAATGCCGTCGCCCTGAAAGGCGTCAACGAGGACGAGATCGAGGATCTGATGGTCTGGGCCCACGGCCTCGGCATGGACCTGACCCTGATCGAAGTCATGCCGATGGGCGAGATCGAGCCCGGCCGGATAGACCAGTTCCTGCCGCTGTCGATCGTGCGGGCACGGCTGATGGACAAATATTCGCTAGTCGACGACCCCTACCGCACCGGCGGGCCGGCGCGTTACGTCCGCGTCAAGGAGACCGGCGGACTCGTCGGCTTCATCACGCCGATGACGCATAATTTCTGCGAGAGCTGCAACCGCGTCCGTCTGACCTGCACCGGCACGCTCTATATGTGCCTGGGTCAGGAGGACGCCGCCGATCTGCGCGCTGCCATACGCGCCTCGAGCGACGACGCCCTGCTCCACCGCGCCATGGAAGAGGCGATCTCTCGCAAGCCCAAAGGCCATGATTTCGTCATCGACCGGCGCCGCTCGCGGCCGGCAGTCGGGCGCCATATGAGCGTGACCGGCGGCTGAAAACCGCCCTCCGCCACGGCCTCCCCGCGCGGAAGGTGCGTGGACAGGCTGCTGCGCGGCTTGACGAACCCACTGAATGGGTTAACGTTTTGCGATCTGTTGCTGATGCGAGCGTTCGATGGTCGAAGGCATAATACTTCGATTTAAATCGACAACAGGGGCCATTTTCCGCCTGGCGCAGGAAACATGCGCGGCAAGACTGGCCGGCATGATCAGGAAACTCTGGCCCGATCTGTCACTCCTCGCGATTCTCGTTTTCATCCTGCTGGTCAGCTGTTTCATTTTGGCCGGCCTTACTGCACGCAATGTCTTTGAAACTCTGTCTCCTTCTTCAAGCAGCGGTATCGTTGCCGTCGTCGTGGCCGTCATCGTCGCCGTCCTGGCAGCCGTATTCATCCTAGAACTCTGTGCCGCCAGCGCGGTCGCCGGCATGAATACGGCACTGCAACTGGCTTCAGACGCAGGCCGCCATCACATGCATGCGCTGCTGACGCTCGCGAGCGCGGTCGCAGTCCTTGTTGCCGCGCTTGCACTGTCGACGGGCGAGGATATGTCGATCCTCGGCGTGGCCGCAGGCGCCTTCGCCGCAACCGGGCTCTGCGCTCTGACGATCTGGTTCCAGCGGGTCTATCGCAGCCCATCCTATCCCGGTTTTCGCGACTTCCGGGTCGATGTCGTGGATGCGCGCCAGTTCCTGATGCGAGCCTCCCATGGCGAATGAGCCCGGAGCGTCCGGCGGAACCACCATGTCTGTGATACCTCCGATATCGGCCCATCATCTCGCTGAAACGGTGCAGGCTGGCCGTCACGGGGCCAGCGATGCGCTGGACAACCAGCCGGCGGCTCATTCCGTGCTGCTGTCGCAGACCGAGCAGACGCTGCTGGCTCGAGTCCGCGAACTTTTCACATCGATCCGGCAGGAGGCGGCGGCGACGCTGGGCACGCTCCATGGCGAGATCACCCGCAAACGCGAGATCCTGAGCCAGGAGCGGTTCGAGAGCCGCATCCGGTCGATCGAGGCGACGATGCGGACCATGCTGAACAAGCATGGCGGCGAACTCGAACAGAAGGTCTATGACGCGCTCAAGGCCAAGCGCGAATACGCGTTCTTCAGCTATACGAACAAGCGAACGGCCGATCCCAAGCTCGACAAGTGGCAATTCCTCCTGTTCTTCCTCGTCGCGCCGCTGGTGATTGAGAGCCTGCTCAACGGCACGTTCTTCGCCGAGGCCAGCGATTTCGGTCTGGTCGGCGGCGCCGCGACGGCCGTGATCATTTCGGCGCTCAACATCTCGCTAGGCTTCATCATGGGGTTGGGGCCGGCGCGCTATTGCCAGCATGTGCGAAGTTCGCACCTGTTATGGGCCTTGCCGGCCTATGTCGGGATGATCGTGCTGATCGTGTTGTTCAACCTCGCGGTGGGCCATTATCGCGAGATGCTGATCGCCAATCCCGATGCGCGCTCGATCCAGGTCGTGCCGCGCATGCTGGAAAACCCGCTCGCCGTCTACGAATTCAAATCGCTTGCGCTGGTGATCATCGGCTGCATCGTCGCCTTCGTCGCGGCCTCGAAGGGATATTCGGCCTTCGGCAGCTATCCCGGCCATGCCACCGCCTATAAGCGCTGGCGGCAACGCTGGAGCGCCGTCGAGGAGGAGCGTCGCAAGCTCGACACCGATCTCCTGCCGGAACTCGAGGTGATCCGCTCGCAGATCAACAGCTTCCGGGAAGACTGCCAATATGAGATCGGCCGGCTCCAGGCGTCGAAGATCGCAGCCGACCAGGCCCGGAACTTCTTCGTCTCGAGGGTCGCACAATTGCGCTCGGCCAAGGATGCCGCGCTGATGCAGTATCGCGAGGCCAATCTGAAGGTGCGGACCGATGTGCCGCCCGCCTATTTTTCGCAGTCCCTCAATCTGGCCGAGATCGATCAGCCGGCGGAACTCGCCGAGTACATCGCGATCAGAAGGCTGATCGAGGATTTCGAATTGCAGCTGGGGAACATGCCGGCACTGGTCGAGGCCAAGCTGAGAGAGCAGCTCCTTCTGGTACGCGGCGTCAATCTTGCCAGCGAGATCGAGCTGTTGAAGACGCGCGCGGCCGAGGCCGGGCGGGATGCGTTCGAGCGGGATGAGAACGCCCGCAAGGCAGCCGACGCGGAATTCGCCGCGATACCCCGTTGAGCGGCCACAAAAAGATGAAGACAGAGAATTGGGCGATCGTCGCCTCCGTACTCGCCGGCGTTGCGCTGGTCGGCTTCTTTGCCGCTCCTTCGCTGCTGCGCGGACCACCGCGCGATCAGGAAACGCTCTGTCCCAAGACGGGTCCGGTCGGCCATACGCTGGTCCTGGTCGACAAGAGCGACCCCTGGAGCGAGGTCCAGGCCGGGCGGCTGAAGAAGCTGGTCAAACAGATCGGCGACGACTTGCCGGCCGACCGGATGATGTCGATCTACGTGTTCAAGGACGTCTTCGAACCGGGCTTCCCGCCACTCATCGCCTTGTGCAACCCCGGCCGCACGGCCAGCGAGTTGATCGGCAATCCGCGCCGGGAATATGTCAAATGGGTCGAGAAGTTTGGGCGCCCGCTCGACGAGGCGCTGGTCGTGCTGACGCAGCCGGCCAAGGGCAACCTGTCCCCGATCGTCGAGGCCGTCGGCGATGTCGTGTCACGCCGCGAAAACCGCGTCCCCTCCGGCGATCGGACACTCGTGCTGGTGTCCGACATGCTGCAGAATTCCAGCCAGTTCAGCTTTTTCGGGAGCGCGCCGGGCGCTCGTGATCCGGAGCGTCTGCGGCGCCTGATCGGCAAGGTCTGGCAGGATTCAGGCGCCAGCAGCTGGCAATTGCAAGTCCATCAGGTTCAGGGCGTCTATGAGCCCCAGCGTCTCGAACAGGCCGGGACGCTCTGGCAGCAAACCCTGGACAAGCTGAAGATCGCCTACGCCTGGGAGCGGCTGTAGGCGGCACGATCGGGAACGGCCGCGATCTCAGCGCCCAGCCGATAGGCCATCCGCACGCCGCCCCAATGCCGGCCGTTCACCCGCAGCGGCGCGTCGACCTCGCGCAGGATGTCGCTGGCGCCGCCCCCGAGGTCGCGATGATAGGCCTGTACGAGGAACGGGCGCACTGACCGCGCCGCGGTAATGCCGGCGCGCTCGTCGAAAATGCGCCTGTTGCGGGCATAGGTCGCGTTCCAGAGCGGATCGTTCTC
This sequence comes from Allobosea lathyri, assembly GCF_900108245.1. Lineage (GTDB taxonomy): Bacteria > Pseudomonadota > Alphaproteobacteria > Rhizobiales > Beijerinckiaceae > Allobosea > Allobosea lathyri. The sequence continues at coordinate 65,557 of NZ_FNUY01000008.1, read as the reverse complement.
GCGCTGCGGCAGCGAGAACTCCGCATTGTGAACCGGGACATAGCCGTTACGGTCGGTCGGGAGCGCGAAGATGAGGCGCGGGTCGCTGGCCAGAATGCGCGACAGCAGCGGCGGCAGGACCGCCTCCAAGGCCGGCAACGCCCTGCTCATGAATTGTCGGGGTTCGGTTCCGGGCACGGAGACATAGTCGATGTCGAAAAGATCGGCCTCGCTCACGAGCCCATCGCGAAGCGCGTCCTCCAGCACGATGGCAACGTCCCGGGCAAAGTCCTGGGCGCGCTCGATCAAAGGCCGGTAGGAGCGCTCGATCGTCTGGATCATGTCCGCCAGCGGGCGGCACCCGGCGACGACATCGGGCTCGAACGCGACATGGAGGCCGAGTTCGCTCGACGCCATCATCCGGAACGGAAGCGACGGCAGGCCGTCGATCTCGATCGTGCCCGAGGATCCGGGTTTCAGCCGTTCATTGGCGGGCTTGGCGAGCAAAGCGCCGCCGCGGCCCAGATCGATCGTGCTGCTGGCAAAGCCGAGCGTGCCGATGCGGGCTTCCGCGCGTCGCTCGGCCGGAAACCGGTCGTGACGCCGGCGGTCGGCAAAAGCCGAATGACGCAGGATCGGCGTGAAGCGCCGCATCATGTTGCCGACGAGCTTCGCGCCCTTGGCCGTCGCCCTGCGGAGGTTTTCGCTGTCGGCGACGGTCGCGAGCGCGACGCGGTCGATCTCGTCGACACGCTGTCCGACATTCTCGATGAACAGCGCGGTTGCAACGGCGCTGCGGGACAATTCAGCTGTCGCCGCCGCCTGCTCCTGCGAAGCACCGCCGATCGCGGCGATGATGGGATTGACCTCCCGCACCATCTGCAGGGCGTCGTTCACGATGGCGGTAGAGCCTTGCGCCGCGCGCGTGAGCCGGTCGACGCGATGGCGGATATGGTCGGCGGCTTCGCGCACCTCGACCGCCAGTGTCTTGACCTCATGAGCCACGACCCCGAAGCCACGCCCGGCCTCTCCCGCACGCGCCGCTTCGATCGCGGCATTGAGAGCCAGCAGATTGGTCTGTCGTGCAATCTCGGCAATGGAGTCGACGATGCTGCGGATCTCGGCGGTCGCCGAGGAGAGCCCGCCCATCAGCTCTGTCGCCTCGCCAGCGCGGGTGGCCGCGGCATCCAGCCTGTCCCGCGCGCTGTTCATCGCGCTGCCGACCTGCTCGGCCGCCTGCGAGACCTGCTGCGTCGCCACAGCCAGTGCAGACGAATTCGCGCTGGCGGTATCGGTGGCCAGGCGCATGTCGACGACGCTTTCGCGGATGGCGCGGGAACTGGTTTCGGACTCCGCCGAAAAGCGCTCGGCGTGACCGAGTTCCGCGGTGAGCTCGCGCATCGCTGCCACGACATCCTGCTCGAGCTCGTCCACGGCGTCACGGATCGCAGCGCTGCTGTCGTAGACAGCATGTCGGGATGAGGGGGCAGGCATGATGTCCGCCGACACGGCAGGCTGGACTGCCTCCGCTTGGCTTCGACTGCCTAGCCAGCGTCGAATCCTGCGATGCATCGGCCAATCCAGTGAGAGTAACAATCTTCCTCTTTATGGCGTGACACCGTTAATAAAACTTCACTGGCGTGAGCCGCGCATCGGGCCAGCCCCAGAGAGCATGGACCCGCCCCGAACCGCTCTGTAAGACTTTGCGTCACCAGCCCTGCCCGACCGAGCCTTTACCCACCGAGCCTTGCCACCCGACAGAGCCTTGCCATGACCCATCATAGCTACGACGTCATCGTCGCCGGCGTCGGCGCCATGGGGTCGGCCGCCTGCTGGCACCTGGCCAAACGCGGCCTGAAGGTTCTCGGGCTGGAGCGTTTCAATCTCGGCCACGCGATGGGCTCCTCGCACGGCATGACCCGGATCATCCGCCTCGCCTATTTCGAGGGCTCGCATTACGTGCCGATCGTCAGGCGCGCGCATGAACTCTGGGAACAGACCGGCACGGAAGCCGGGATGAAACTCCTGCACGTCACCGGCTCGCTCGACCTTGCGCCGGAAGGTGCTGGCCCGGTCGAATCGTCGTTGCAATCCTGCCTCGACCACGGGCTCAGCCATGAGCGCCTCGACGGCCCTGACATCACCAGGCGCTTTCCGGGCTTCAACCTGCCCGCCGGCCATGTCGGGCTGTGGCAGCCCGATGGCGGCTTCGTCGCCTCCGAGAAGGCGATTTACGCCCATGTCGGCCTGGCGCAGTCGCGCGGCGCCGAGATCCGGACGAATGAGCCACTGCTGGACTGGACACCGACGGCGCAGGGCGGCGTGGTGGTACGCACAGAGCGTGGAACCTATTCGGCCGGCCGGCTGGTGATTACCTCGGGCGGCTGGATCGCCGACGCTGTCCCTGCTTTGGCCAAGCGCGTGTCCACCGTCCGGCAGGCGATCGGCTGGTTCACCACGCGCCGGCCCGAGTTGTTCCGGCCGGACGTCTTTCCCGTCTTCATCCTGAGCGTCGAGGAAGGCACGTTCTACGGTTTCCCGCTGTATGAGCATCCCGGCTTCAAGCTGGGCGGCCCGCATTTCGGGCGCGAGCCGATGGACCCGCGCGACGACGACCGCACACCGAGTCCGCGACAGGTCGCGCTGATCCGCGAATGCCTGGCGCGCTATCTGCCTGACGCGGCCGGCGAGCCGCTGACCCTCAAGGGCTGCGTGTACAGCGTGTCGCCCGACGAGGATTTCATCATCGACAGCGTGCCGGGCGTGCCGCAGGCGGTGTTCGCCTCGGCCTGCTCCGGCCATGGCTTCAAATTCGCCAGCGCCATCGGCGAAATCCTGGCCGACCTGTCGACCTCGGGCCAGTCGGCCTTCGACCTCAAGCCCTTTGCGCTCGACCGCTTCGCGGCCTGAGCCTGAAATCCAGCCAGAACGGAACGACTGACGTGGCCAGCGCAGCCGAAAACCGCCGTGGCATCCTCTCCATGCTGCTGGCGATGTCACTGTTCACCGGCAACGACCTGCTGATGAAGCTGGCCCGCGAGGTCTACCCCGCAGGTCAGGCAATCGCGCTCCGAACCATCTTCGCCATCCTTGCGGGGTTGGCCCTGGTGTTCGCCTTCCGGGAGAGCGACAAGCTCCTGCTGGCCCTGCGCCCCGTGGTTCTCCTGCGCGGCCTGATCGAGGCTACCGTGGCGCTGAGCTTCGTCTGGGCGCTGGGAATGTTGCCGCTGGCGAACGCCACGGCCATCGGCATGGCCTCCCCGCTCCTGATCGTCGCGCTTGCCGTGGCGCTGCGGATCGAGCGCATCGGCTGGCGGCGGACGCTCGCCGTTCTCGTCGGCTTCTGCGGCGTCCTGATCGTGCTCAGGCCGAGTGCGGACGGTTTCAATGCCGCGGCTTTGATTGCGCTGGCCAGCGCCGTTCTGGTCGCATTCCGCGACCTGCTGACGCGCAGCATCGGCAATGATGTGCCCTCCACCGTGATCTCCCTGACCACGACGGTGCTCGTCGGCATCGTCGCGGTCAGCTACGGCTCTCTGGAGGATTGGCAGCCGATCTGGCGCCGCGAAACCGCTTTTGTCGCCGCAGCGGCTGTGCTGGTGTCGTCGGGTAGCTTTTTCATCATCGGCGCCTTCCGCAATACCGATGTCGGCATCGTCTCGGGATACCGCTATTCCGTCATCATCTTCGCGGTCATTGCGGGCTACCTGATCTGGGGCGATATCCCGGAGCCGCTGGCCTTTGTCGGCATCGGGCTGATCGTGGCGAGCGGGCTCTATACGATGCACCGGCAGCGCGTGCGGCCCGATTCCAACCTCAAGCTCACCGCCGATCCGACGCCATGATCCCCGCCCGCCCCAAGCCGACGCTGACGATACTGGTCGCGATCTCCGCGCTCCAGCCGCTGGCGCTCAACCTGCTGGCTCCGGCAACGCCGACGCTGACGCGGCATTTCGCCTCCAGCTACGCCACGATCCAGCTCAGCCTGACGCTGTTCCTGGTCTCGGTCGCGCTGACCCAGCTCGTGATCGGGCCCCTATCCGACCGTTTTGGGCGGCGCCCCTGCGTCAATGCCGGGATCGCCTTGTTCGTGCTCGGCTCGGTTCTTGGCGCACTGGCGCCCTCCACCGATATCCTCCTGCTGGCCCGCGTTCTTCAGGGCGCAGGGTCGGGCACCGCCTTTGCGCTGTCGCGCGCGATCATCCGCGACACGTCGGACCGCGACGAATCGGCGGGGCTCATCGCGAGCGTGACGATGGTGATGGTGGTGGCGCCGATGATCGCGCCCTGGCTCGGCGGGCAGATCGAGACGCGCTTCGGCTGGCGGATGATCTTCTGGTTCATGATGGCGATCGCCATCGGCGTTCTGGCCCTGACTCTCGCCCGACTGCCCGAAACCGCCCGTATCGTCGGCACGCGGACATCGCTGCTCGGCGTGTTCCGCGCCTTTCCCGAACTGGCGCGCAATCGCATGTTCGTGCTGAACGTGATCGCAAGCTCGACGACGGTCGCGGCATTCTTCGCCTTCATCGCAGCCGCGCCCTATATCGTGGTCGAAACCATGGGGCGCGGGTCGGACGTCTATGGCACGTTCTTCATGACGAATGCCTTCGGCTACATGATCGGCAATTTCGCGATGTCCCGGCTGGTCGGGCGCATCGGTGCGGCCCGCATGGTCCATATCGGGCTGGTGATCTCCTTCGTCGGAATGTGTGCGGCGATGGCGCTGTCGCTGCTTCCGGCCTGGTCGCCGTTGACCTTCTTCCTGCCGATCGCGTTTAACTCCATTGGAAACGGGCTGACGATTCCCGGTTCCACGGCAGAGGCGCTGTCGGCGCGGCCCGAACTCGCGGGATCGGCGGCCGGGCTGATGGGCGCGATCCAGCTTGGGCTGGGAGCCGCCATGACCCTGCTGATCAGCTGGCTGGTGACGCTCTGGCCCCAGGCGCTGATCGCGATGATGTGGCTCCTGATCGCGATCGGGCTGCTTTCGACCCGTTTCGCCCGCGCGAGCCGGTAGTCGGCCCGGCTATTTCACGACGATGTTGTAGACGGTATCGGTCCGGACATCGACGCGGCCATTGAAGAGATAGGTCGAGATCACGGCGCGATCGCTGCCGCGAAAGCCCGCACGAGAACGGTAAACGACCACATAACCCTCAAAGGGCCTGCCGAGGCAATGCGAACTCGGATTGCTGACTTTCATCCGCCGGCTACGAATCTCAAAGCTGCCATTCGCCGCCCGTTCTCGTATCTCAGGCTTTCCGCCTGCGCTTTCGCACATGCCGTTGATGGCGCCGAAGGCAGCGATCGACCGTTCGGTGCCACTGGCGACGACGATATCGATCGCCGCCGCCGGATTTGCGATCGCGACCAAGCCGGCGACCAACAGCAACGCACGCAACATCGACCACTCCACCCCAGACCGCGGTGAAGTTAACCTAACGTCACTCTTCGAGGCGCGCAATCAAACTCGACGTGTCCCAGCGCCTGCCGCCCATTTTCTGAACTTCGGCATAGAACTGATCGACCAGCGCAGTGACGGGCAGCTGCGCGCCGTTGCGCCGTGCCTCGTCCAGCACGATCCCGAGGTCCTTGCGCATCCAGTCGACGGCAAAGCCGAAGTCGAACTTGCCGGCATTCATGGTCTTGCCGCGATTTTCCATCTGCCAGGACCCTGCAGCGCCCTTCGAGATCACCTCCAGCATCGCCTCGACATCGAGCCCGGCGCGCTTGGCGAAATGGACACCTTCCGACAGGCCCTGGACGAGGCCGGCGATGCAGATCTGGTTGACCATCTTGGTGAGCTGGCCGGAGCCGGCCGGCCCCATCAGCTTGCACATGCGCGCGAAGCTGCCGATCACGGGCTCGGCCCTCGCATAAACGGCGGCATCGCCGCCGCACATCACCGTCAGCACGCCGTTCTCAGCGCCCGCCTGCCCGCCGGAGACCGGCGCGTCGATGAAGCCGAAGCCGCCGGCAGTCGCCGCCGCATCAAGCTCGCGCGCCACGCCGGCCGAGGCGGTGGTGTGGTCGACGAAGATCGCGCCTTTCTCCATGCCGGAAAAGGCACCGTTCTCGCCCAGCGTGACCGAGCGCAGATCGTCGTCATTGCCGACGCAGGCGAAGACGATCTCCTGCCCCTTGGCCGCATCGGCCGGCGTCGGGGCGCTGGCGCCGCCATGCTGCGCCACCCAGGCTTGCGCCTTCGTCGGGTTGCGATTGTAGATCGTGACGTCGTGGCCCTTGGCCTTGAGGTGGCCAGCCATGGGATAGCCCATCACGCCGAGACCGAGGAAGGCGACTTTGGTCATGTTTCGCTCCGCTGCATTTCTTGAAATCCCTGAACGGACTTAGCGCGCGGCAGACCAACTGGAAAGAAGCGCGCCTGTGCCGCCCCGCATGCGCTGAATGGGGCAGCGCGTGTTGTCGCCGGACACCGGACCGGATAGGGCATGCGGCCATGACCATATCCAATGATGACGATCTGAAGGGTTTGCAGGAGATCGGCCGCATCGTCGCCAACGCGCTGGCGGCGATGGGCAAGGCGCTCGAACCCGGCATGACGACGGCGGAACTCGACCAGATCGGCCGTGCAGCGCTGGAACACGCCGGAGCCCGCCCGGCTCCCGAACTGGCCTATGGCTTTCCCGGCGCGACCTGCATCAGCGTGAACGAGGAAATCGCCCACGGCATTCCCGGCCCGCGCCGGATCGCAGCCGGCGATCTCGTCAATATCGACGTCTCCGCGGAGAAGAACGGTTTCTTCTCCGATACGGGCGCCTCCTTTGCAGTGCCGCCGATCTCGCGCCGGACCGAAAAGCTGTGCCGGGACGGCCGCCGCGCGCTGTGGGCCGGGCTCGGCCAGGTTGGCGCCGGCAAGCCGCTCGCGGGAATCGGGCAGGCTGTCGGCCGCTTCGCCGAAAAGAACGGCTATACGCTGGTCCGCAATCTCGCGAGCCATGGCGTCGGCCGCTCGCTGCATGAGGAGCCGACCGAGATCGCAACCTGGCCCGAGCGCTCGGAGCGTCGCGTGATGCATAAGGGCCTGGTGTTCACGGTCGAGCCATTCCTGTCGCTGGGTGCCAACTGGGCCGAGAATGGCGACGATCCCTGGACGCTCTATGGCGAACCGCGCGCGCCGACCGTGCAGTACGAACATACGGTCGTCGCAACAGCGAACGGGCCGTTGATCCTGACCTTGCCGGGCTGATCGCGGCCATTAGCCCTGCTCGGAAACTGTTTGATAAATCAGCCCTCATCCAGAGGAGCCGCGAAGCGGCGTCTCGAAGGATGTTGCAGGAGGCTCCCGAACCACCCGGAACATCCTTCGAGACGCCATTTCTGACGAAAGGGCTCCTCAGGATGAGGGCTGGAGGAATTTCCAAACGGGCTCTCAGCGCAGCGCCATGTGGCGGGTGAGCCGGAGTTCGACCCTGTCCCAGACGCGTCTGATCACCTCGACCATCATCAGGTAGATCAGCGCGGCGTAGAGATAGATCGAAAGGTCGAAGGAGCGGGCGAAAGCCAGCCGCGTCGCCCCCATCAGGTCGAACAGCGTCACCAGCGAGGCGATCGCGCTGACCTTGATCGTCACGATCAGCTCGTTGCCGAGCGGCCGCAGCGCCAGGATCATCGCCTGGGGCATGATGACGTGCCGCAATGTCGCCCAGCGATGCAGCCCGAGCGAGAGCGCTCCCTCGAACTGCCCGCGCGGGATCGACTGGATGGCGCCGCGCAGGATCTCGGTCTGATAGGCGGCCGTGTTGATGGTGAAGGCCAGTACCGCGCAATAGAACGGCTCGCGGAAGAACCACCAGAGGCCGACATCCTGCCAGAACAGCCGGAACTGGCCGAGCCCGTAATAGATCAGGAAGAGCTGGCAGAGCAGCGGCGTGCCGCGAAAGAAGGTGGTGTAGCCGTTAACGGCCACTTGCGCCCAGCGCGGCCCGTAAAGCCGCGTGATCGCCAGCCCGACAGCGATGGCGAAGCCGAGCACGACGGAGATCGCGACCAGCTGGAACGTTATCCCGAGGCCGCTGAACATGCGGCAGCCGTAGTTCTGGAAGACTTCGCTGCCGACGAGCCAGCCAGGAAACTCGCACCAGCTCATCGCGTCGCGCCCCCGAAGGCGGCAAAGCCACGATTGGTCCGCGCCTCGACACGCCCGAGCCCCCAGGCGGAGATCAGCGAGAAAGCGAAGTAGATCAGCATCGCCGCGCCGAAGAACAGGAACGGCTCCTTCGTCACGACATTGGCGCGGGTGGTGATGAACATGATGTCGGGCAGCGTGATGACCGAGACCAGCGAGGTCTCCTTCAGCAGGACCATCCAGTTGTTGCCGAGCCCGGGCAAAGCGACGCGGATGAGCTGCGGGAAGACGACGAGCCGGAAGGCCTGCGCCTTGCTCAGGCCGAGCGCGGAAGCGGCCTCGCGCTGACCCTTCTGGATCGAGTTCAGCGCGCCGACCCAGACCTCGCTGGAGAAGGCGGACAGGACGACTCCCAGCGCGACCATGCCGGCGACGAAGGGTGGCATGCTGAAATTGCCGGGCAGACCAAGCTTCGCCCAGAGCTCCTGAAGCAGGATCTGGATGCCGAAATAGATGATGTAAAGCGTCAGCAGCTCGGGAACACCACGAAACACCGTGGTGTAGACCGTCGACAGCCAGCGCAGGATGGCGCTGTCCGAGCGCTTGCCGAGCGCGACGATCAGGCCCAGCGCCAGCCCGAAAGGCAGCGTCGCCAGCGCAATCGAGATGGTGATGAAGGCGCCCTGAAGGAGCGCCAGGCCCCAGCCGCCCTGACCGAAACCGAGCAATGCGAGTTTATCGAGCATGGATGCGCCGGCACGGAAGGAAACGGAAATCTCGCCGGCACGATCAGCGCCGGCGAGGATGTGTCAGGCGATGGCGATCAGCTCGCGTTGAACTTGAACCACTTGTCTTCGATCGCCTTGTGGGAGCCGTCGGCCATCGACTCCGCAATGGCCTTGTCCCACATCGCCTTCAAAGCCGTGTCGGACTTGCGCACGGCGCCGCCGACACCGGGGCCGTGGATCGCGTTGTCGCGCGGGACTTCGGCGATCTTCTTGCAGCAATCCTTGCCCTGGCCCTTCAGGAAGTCGGCAAGCGCCAGCGCATCGGCCACCGCATAATCGAGGCGCCCGTTGATCAGGTCGAGATTGACCTCTTCCTGCGTCGGATAGAGGCGCGCATTCGAATCCTTGTAGAACTTCTCGAGGAAGTTGGCGTGGATCGTCGAGCCCTGCGCGCCGATCGCCTTGCCCTTGAGCGCGGCCGGCGAAATATCCGCCGAGGCCGTCGTCTTCGGGCCGACCATCCAGATCGGGGTCTTGCTGTAGACCGAGGTGAAGTCGACCTGCTTCTTGCGCTCGTCGGTGGCGTTCATGCCGGCGATGATGATGTCGTATTTATTGGCCAGCAGCGCCGGGATGATGCCGTCCCAGTCCTGCACGACCCAGGTGCATTTCACCTTCATCTTCTCGCAAATCATGTTTGCGTAGTCGATCTCGAAGCCTTCCAGCTCCTTCTTGGCGTTGAGGTTGTTGTAGGGCGGATAGGCGCCTTCCGTGCCGATCCGGACCTCCTTCCATTCCTTGGCCTGGGCAAGCGCACCGGTTGCGCCGACAACCGTCAACGCGGCGGCGGCGATGAAACGAACGAAACCTATCATGGTACCTCCCACAGGTTCGACCGGCCGGGCGTTTGGGGTTCCCGTGTCCGGTACGTGCTCACAGATTGGGCGATCCTGTGCCATTGCCGCAAGTGGGCGCGCGCAGCTTTTCTGAGCCGCAGCGCCCAATAATCTTGCAGCGCTATGCTGCTGTTTTTGCTGATTAAAATGTAATTCTGACCGTGCAGCGCCCGCGCACCGGTCATAAAGCACTACGCGGCCGTCAGGCAGCGACAGCCTGGCCTGACGAGCGCAGGCGTTCGTCGAGAACCGCGACGACCCAGATCAGGAAGCCGCCCAGCGCCAGCGCGGTCCCGACCCAGCCGGTCGAGGTCCAGCCGTAGCCGGCCGCGATCGCCATGCCGCCGAGCCAGGGGCCCAGCGCATTGGCGGTGTTGAAGGCGCTGTGGTTCAGCGCCGCCGCCAGGGTCTGCGCGTCGTCGGCGACGTCCATCAGCCGGGTCTGGAGCATGGTGCCGAGGCCACCACCGCAGCCGATCAGGAAGATCACGCCCGACACCGCCCAGATGTTGCCCGCCGCGAACGGGAACAGGGCTAGCGAGGCGGCGCTCCAGAGCAGCATGCCGCCGATCGACGGCATCAGGGCACGATCCGCCGCCCAGCCGCCAAACAGCGTTCCCGCTGTCAGCCCGACACCGAAGACGCAAAGCACGAGCGGCACGATATGAGGCTGGACCTGCGTCACCTCCATCAGCGTCGAGGCGACATAGGTGTAGACGGCGAACATGCCGCCAAAGCCGATCGCGCCGATGCCCAATGTCAGCCAGACCTGCCGGCGCTTCAGCGCGCCAAGTTCCCGCAGCGGACTGGCACCGGGCTGAAGCGTGTCGCGCGGCGCAAACAACGCCACCAGCAGCACCGTCAGCAGGGCCAGCAGCGCGACAATCGCAAACCCCCAGCGCCAGCCCAGCGCCTGCCCCATCAGATTGGCGGCGGGCACGCCGAGAATGGTGGCGATGGTCAGCCCGAGCATGACCCGCGCCACGGATTGCGCCCGGCGGTTCGGCGGCGACAGCGAAGCGGCGACCAGGGAGGCCACGCCGAAATAGGCGCCGTGCGGCAAACCACTGAGGAAACGAAAGGCCAGCATCCAGCCATAGGTCGGCGCGAGCGCGCTCATCAGATTTGCGATGGCAAAGACCACCATCAGGCCGATCAACAGCGTCCGGCGCGTCACCTTGGCCGCGAGCACTGCAATGATGGGCGCGCCGACGACGACGCCCAGCGCATAGGCGCTGATCACGTGACCGGCCATCGGCTCGTCGATGCCGAGCCCGACCGAGAAGAACGGCAGGAGGCTCATCGCGGCGAATTCGGTCGTGCCGATGGCGAAGCCGCCCATTGCCAGCGCAAAGAGCACGAGCCCGACATGCGCCGGACGGGAAGTCGTTGCCGCCTCCGGGAGGCAGCGGTCATCGGCGGCGAGCGTCATGGGTATTGTCCGAGAGAATCTGGCGGCGCAGCGATTACATTGCAGCGCAGCATTCTGACATAGTCATGTCACCCACGCCCTATCAACAGGGCGTGAAGCGCAAGCCCATGACCTCATTGCATGCCGCGCCGCCGAGATTGTTTGGAAACTCCAGCCCTCATCCTGAGGAGCGCCGCAGGCGCGTCTCGAAGGATTCTCCAGCTGGCATCGGAGCCTCCTGAAGCATCCTTCGAGACGCCATTCTTGCGGAATGGCTCCTCAGGATGAGGGCTCAGGACGTTTTCCAAACAGTTTCCTTGAGCTTTCGCCCTCGAAGCTTTGAGGCAGGAGCCTTATAGACTGGCTCCCCCGAGACCCGCCCGCCGAGATTGCCCGTGATACCCTGGACCCTGATCGACACTGCAACGCTGCCCGGAAAGGGCGGAGAACTGCGCCTGAAGCAGCGCGGCACCGAATTCTCGATCATGCTGGGAAGCAACGAGTTGATGAACAGCCGCCTCAGCGGCTCGGAGGAGGCTCTCGCGACACTGTCCTGCCAGCGGATCGAGGGGCAGCCGCAGCCACGCATCCTGATCGGCGGGCTTGGCATGGGCTTCACGCTGCGGGCGGCCCTGGCCGTTCTGGGGCCGCAGGCGCAGGTCGAGGTCGCGGAGCTCGTTCCCGCCGTCGTCGCCTGGGCGCGCGGTCCGATGGCATCCGTTTTCGCCGGCTGCCTCGACGACGCCCGCGTCAGCATCGTGGTCGGCGATGTCGGGCGGCAGATCGCAGCCGGCCCGGCGCGCTATGATGCGATCCTGCTCGATGTCGACAATGGCCCGGAAGGGCTGACCATCGCCGGCAACGACTCGCTCTATGACGATGCCGGCCTTCACGCGGCCCGCACGGCCCTGCGTCCTGGCGGCGTGCTTGCCGTCTGGTCCTCGGGCCCCGACCGCAGCTTCACGCAGCGCCTTCGCAAAGCGGGATTTACCGTCGAGGAGACCAAGGTGCGCGCCAGCAGGCATGGCGGCGGCGCGCGCCATGTGATCTGGCTGGCACTGCGCCGCTAGAGCATCGGCCCGAAAAGTGGAACGCGATTTTCGGGAAAAGTCGATGCAAAATCAAAGATTTAGATCACCGGCCCGGATATGATATTCGGTCCGATGATCTAGAGGATGGCGCCGGCCGACGGGAACCCGTCTGCGTCAGGCTCCCGCTGAACTCGCAGCGCATCATTCGAGCCGGCAGAGCCCGTCGCAGGGGGCAGCCGATACCGTCGCGGCAAAGCCGGAAATCGCTTTCTGGGCGTCCTGCTTCAAATTCGGCATAGCTGCCTGCAATGCGTCGATCACCGCTTTCCGGTCGAGCGGCGCGATCCCTGCCGCGAGCGCTGCGGCATTATCGGAGAAGCTGCGGGCCAGCATGAGTTGATTGGCCGGGCGCAGCGCGGGATTTCGCAATGCCAATGCCGAACCCGTCACGATTTCCATCAGGCCGAGGCGCATCTGCCGCAACCCCTGGAAGCGCGCATCGGTCTTCTCTTCCGCCGTGAGACGGGCGCCGAAATCGTTCATAGCCTGCAACGAGGCGGCAACAAGCTTCAGCCGGAATTCGTGTGAGCGTGTCAGTTCATCCTGAAACTCCACCGCGTTGCGCGCCGCGTCGGGCTTTTGCTTGGCAGGGTCCGGGGAAAACAGCAGGTAGGCTTGCAGCACCTGCGTCTGTTTCTGGATGATGCCCAGCAGAGCCTCGATGCTCGCCGCGGTGTAGGGCGCAGTGCCGAGAATGGCGGGAGCGTTCCAGACATCGGCCAGAATCCTGCCGTCCACCGGATCCGCCAGACGCGGCAGCGTCACCGTGCCCGGCTTTGCGCGCATCAGCGATTCGACTGCCCCATAGGCTGCATCCATGTAGACCGCCCCGTTTGCAGGCACTTCGGCCCGCCCGGGAAGGCTGGCCAGGCAAAGCCCGCCGAATACGGCAAGCCGCCCTATCGATCCGCGTAACGTCATGGTCTTCCTTTTCCTGCGGCGCGCGCTTCCGCGATCAGGCACAATTCGGTGAACAGCACCTGCGCCGCGCATTGGGCCGTATTGGTCGTGGCGTCATATTGCGGCGCGATCTCTACGACATCTGCGGCAACAATATCACGCCCCTTCAATCCACGCAGGATGGCGAGCGCCTCGCGCGGTGTCAGCCCTCCGATCTCTGGCGTGCCGGTGCCCGGCGCGAAGGCCGGATCGAGCGAATCGACGTCGAAGGAGACATAGGTCGGTCCGTCGCCGATGACGGAGAGCGCCTTTGCGATCACCGCGTCGAGCCCCATGCGATCGACCTCGTCGGCATGGATCACGGTCATCCCCGACTCGTAGGAGAATTCCCAGAGATATTCGGCCCCGCCCCTGATGCCGATCTGGATCGTACGCTGCGGGTCGAGCACCCCATCGAGGACCGCCTGCCTGAACGGGCCGCCATGGTGGAATTTCGACCCCTCATAGGGACCCGACGTGTCGCAATGCGCGTCGATATGGACCAGGCCGACGGGACGCTTGGCGCCGACCGCCTTCAGGATCGGATAGGTGATCGAATGGTCGCCACCGACGGCAAGCGTCGAGACGCCGGCCGCGACGATGGTCTTGAACGTCGCCTCGATGTCCTCATGGCAGCTTTCCAGCGAATAGCGCGAGCGGAACGGCACATCGCCGATATCGGCTACCTTGAGCATGCCGAGCGGCGCCGTGCCCAGCACATGGTCCATCGGGCCCATGCGCTCGACAGCGCGCACCGCGCGCGGGCCCAGCCGCGTGCCGGCGCGATTGGTCACGCCCAGATCCATCGGAAGGCCGATGATCGCAACGTCGAGCCCGCCGAGATCAGGCTGGCCCAACGCATCCGGGCGATACGGCGCGCTGATGAAGGTCGCGACATCGGAGAACGGCCATTTGCGCCTGTCGCCCTTGAACTGGTCGGCCGCGACCTTGGCAAAGCGCGGATCGTGGATGTCGGCGCCGCTGGCGCCGGCGTAGCGCGCCCTCAGTTTCGCCAGCCTGTCCTGATCCATGTCGCGCGCCTTTCGCATTTCATCGGCATCGAGTGCGTGTGAACTTGACCGCGCTGCGGAAAAGTAACATGCGCTTCAGGCGCAGTCGTGCCATGTCTCGGACGCAGCCGTCGAGATGCGTGCTTCGGCTCGCGATCAGGTCAAGGATGGAGAGCTCCGCCCGAAAAACTTGCAAATATCAGGCCGAAAGCACGGCCCTTTGCACCAAAGAACAATGGGCCGGGCCTTGAAGATTGGGCGCACTAGCCAGCATTGTCGTGCCAACACCGCAGTCCTGCCAACACCGCAGGACGGGCTCGAACCCGTCTGCATCATTTTGCTGAAATCCGAGGAGATGTTCCCCAATGAAGCGTCGTCAGTTTATCCAGACCGCAGCGGCAGGCGCCGCAGCGGCCACCGCCATTGCCATGCCCGCCGTCGCCCAGTCGGCGCCCGAGGTGAAATGGCGGCTGGCATCGAGCTTCCCGAAGTCGCTCGACACGATCTATGGCGGCGCCGAAGTCATGGCCAAGATGGTCTCCGACCTGACCGACGGCAAATTCCAGATCCAGGTCTTCGCTGCCGGTGAAATCGTACCCGCGCTGCAGGCCGCCGACGCCGTCACCAATGGCACGGTCGAGATGTGCCACACCGTGTCGTATTATTATGTCGGCAAGGACCCGACCTTCGCGATCGCGGCCTCGGTGCCGTTCGGCCTCAATGCACGCGGCCAGAACGCCTGGCTTTTCCAGGCCGGCGGCAACGACCTGTTCAACGAGTTCTACAAGAAGTTCAACATCCACGGCATTCCCTGCGGCAATACCGGTGCCCAGATGGGCGGCTGGTTCCGCAAGGAGATCAAGACGGTCGCCGATCTGCAGGGCCTGAAGATGCGTATCGGCGGCATCGCCGGCTCGGTGCTGCAGAAGCTTGGCGTCGTGCCGCAGCAAATCGGCGGCGGCGACATCTATCCGGCGCTGGAAAAGGGCACCATCGACGGCGCCGAGTGGGTCGGCCCCTATGATGACGAGAAGCTCGGCTTCTCGAAGGTCGCGCCGTATTACTACTATCCGGGCTTCTGGGAGGGCGGACCGACGGTTCACGCCTTCATCAACCTGGATAAGTGGAACGCCCTGCCCAAGCAGTATCAGGCTGCGCTGACCGCTGCTTGCACCTATGCCAACACCCAGATGGCAGCGAAGTACGACGTGGTGAACCCGCCCGCGCTGAAGCGCCTCGTCGGCGCCGGTACGCAGCTGCGCCCGTTCTCGCAGGAGATCCTGGAAGCCTGCCTCAAGGCCTCCAACGAGCTCTACGGCGAGATCTCGGCGAAGAACCCCGACTTCAAGAAGGCGATCGAGGCCATGGCCGCCTTCCGTTCGGACCAGTATCTCTGGTGGCAGGTGGCGGAGCTGAGCTTCGACGTCTTCCAGGTGCGTTCGCGCGCACGCTGAGAGCGCTGCTCCACAGTCGCCGCATTCTCAAAAGCCCGGCTCCGGCCGGGCTTTTTTGTTGCCGTCCCCGCATCATGTGATTTTCACATGGGCGGCATGCATTTTTCTCTTGCGTCCTCCGCCAGACCTGCTTTTCTGGTCGTCCGCGAATGATCGGGACAACCGGCGCGCGGAATGTCTTTGAGGGAGGACATGCCCAGACGACGCCAAGCGACGCTTACATAAGCCGCGCGCGGGCAATGAATCAGCTCTGAAGAGAGCGACCGGCCGCTAGGCGACCCAACTCGAAGACTATCGAACCCCGGCTGAAAAGCCGGGGTTTTTCATGAGAAGAGCCTCGGCTGAAAAGCGGGATTTTTCATGCGAGAGCCTCGGCTGAAAAGCCGGAGTTCAACCGGTTTTTCCCGGCCGGAAAACAGTTATGCTCGGGGGGCGCCATAGCCTTGCCTTGCTTGGCGGCTAACCGGACGATCAGCTCCTCGGGATACTTCGCAATGCTCCGCATCGCAGCCTCCGCGCTCGCCGCCCTGCTGGCCACCTCCGCTGCCATGGCGCAGTCGATCGGCGAACCGCTGCCCGGGCGCTCCACCGCCAAGGATAAGCTCAAGCCGGCCCGCTCCGACACAGCAGCACGCGCCTGTCCCGAATATGGTCCGGGCTTCGTGCGTGTCGAGGGCTCCTCGCTCTGTGTAAGAGCTGGCGGTGCGGTGCGCGTCGATTTCGGCAAGAGTTCGCGCAGTGGGTACAATTCGTCGGGCTACGGTTCGTCTGTTGGCGCGCTGGTCGATCTTGAAGCGCGCGGGGAGTCCAGCCTCGGACCGGTCCGGAGCGTCGTCAGGATGCGTGGACAGTCGGATCGCGGGCTGGAATCCGGACCTTTCCGTTACTGAACCGCGCGAAAGCCTAGCGGGTCAGCCTCGCCACCTCGGCGCGCAGGACCGGCACGAGCTCCGTATCGAACCAGGGATTCCGCTTGAGCCAGGCATTGTTGCGCCAGGATGGATGCGGCAGCGGCAGCACGCGCGGATGCGCGTTGCGGGCCAGGATCTCGCGCCAGTTCGCGACC
This sequence comes from Allobosea lathyri, assembly GCF_900108245.1. GTDB lineage: Bacteria > Pseudomonadota > Alphaproteobacteria > Rhizobiales > Beijerinckiaceae > Allobosea > Allobosea lathyri. Next base: position 48,891 of record NZ_FNUY01000008.1, on the reverse strand, counting down.
GTTTCGGAGAGATTGGCGCCTTCGCTCGGGCCAAGATGCCAGGCTTGCGCATAGCGCCCTATGGCGAGGACCAGTTCGATCGAAGGAAGAGCCGCGAAGACACGCTCGCGCCAGATTGGCGCGCATTCGCGACGCGGCGGCCGGTCGCCCCCTTTGGCGTCGAGCCCCGGAAAACAGTGCCCCATCGGTACGATTGCAACCTTTTCGGGATCATAGAATGTCGCCTCATCAAGGCCGAGCCAGCCGCGCAGCCGCACGCCGGAAGGATCGGTGAAGGGCTGGCCGCTGGCGTGAACGCGGGTGCCGGGCGCCTGCCCCGCAATGCAGATGCGCGCGCTCGCAGATGCCTGGATGACCGGGCGGGGCTGATGCGGCAGTGCCGGCAGATAAAGCGGCGCATCCCGGCAGACCCGACAGGCACGGAGGTCGTGGAGAACGGCCTCGAGCGTTTCGGCGTCAGCGGCCCCTGCCCCGGTCATCGTCTCGCCAACCTGGCGCGACCGGGCGCCTGCGAGATCAGCCCGTCGCAGGTCCAATCCGCGGCTTTCCGGCTGAAATCATGGGGGTCGCCGGGTTCGATCCGGGCCATGCCGTTGATGCGCCCGCTGGGCCTGCTGCGCAGAACGTAAAGCTGGCCGCTGGTCTCGACCGTGAAGCAATAGGTGCGGCGCGTCTCGTGCGGTCCATAATAGTAGCAGACCGCATCGGCCGTCGTCGTCCAGCAGGCGTCGCGATTGGGCACATTGCGGTTGTGGCCGCTCGCCCGGCCATCAGGGTGGTGATACTCGCTGAAGGGCTGGTTGGTGCCGGAATAGCGGCCGCTGACCGTGTTGCCCTCGAAAACGCGCTTGATCGCGTCGCCGTCCAGCCTTTCGGCCGCCATGGCTGCGCCGCAAGCCAGAACCGCTGCCGCGAGCAGCGCCGATGGAAGGCCGCGCATCAGCGCGCCGCGAGACGCCGCCGCGACATCAGCGGCTCGGGCGCCCTGGAGATCAGGCCATCGCAATACCAAGGCGTGCCCTGGTCGCTGTGCTTGCGCGGATTGCCCAGCTCGATCGTCGCCAGCGCGTTGACCATGCCGTTGCTGGTATTGCGCAGAACATAGAGATCGCCGGAAACCTCGACGGTGAAGCAGTGGACCGTGCGGTCGCTCGGGGGGCCATAATAGTAGCAGACCTGATCCTCCTTGGTGATCCAGCAGGCGTCCTTGTTGGGCTGCCAGCCATTATTGCCGAGCGCCCGGCCATCGGCCTCATGATACTCCGTGAAGAAGCCGCCATTGGTGTAGCGGCCACTGACAGTGTTGCCCTCGAAGGCGCGCTTGATCGCCTCGCCGCTGAGACGCTCGACGGCGAAAGCCGGAGTCGACAGGCCAATCAGGGCCGCGAGAAACAGGGCAAATGCGCGCATCAAGCCTTCCAGCTCGGCCGGGCCGCGAGTTCGCCGTGCCAACGGCGGATATGAACGAATTCCTCCGGCAGGCGAATGCGCGAGGGCTTCATGAAATCGATCGCGATCCCCGCCGTGATATCGGCAACCGTCAGGCTGTCGCCGCAGACATAAGGGTTTCCCGCAAGCTGCAATTCGAGAATCCAGAGATGGTCGTCGACCTGCTCGCGATTCGCCTCGGCCCATTCGGGCACCTGCTCCTCAAGCTCGGCCATCGAGGGGTGGCTGTGGCGAAACACCGCCGATACGCTGGAAAACAACCCCAGCTCGACCCGCCGGTTCCACATCTCGATCAGGGCCTGCTCCTTCGGATCGCGCCCGAACAAAGGCGGCGTCGGATGCAGCCCTTCGAGATAGCGGCAGATCGCGATCGTCTCGGCCAGCGCAGTGCCGTCATCGAGTTCGAGCACGGGTAGCCGCTGCGCCGGATTCAGCTTCGTGAAGGCCTCGCTCTTGTGCTCTTTTTTGGTGATGTCGATCGGGATGAGCTCGGGCAAGGGCACGCCCTTCTCGGCGAAGAAAATACGCACTCGCCGCGGATTTGGCGCGCGCGCGCCGTCATAGAGCTTCATCGAGACCTCTCCCATTCGCGCAGACCCGACCATGCCGAAGGAGGCGAGGTCAACCATGTCGATCTTCTTCATGATGGTTATGTGGCGATCGTCGCCGCTGCTCACCGCGCGTGCCCGCGCCGCCAGGTCTCGGGCCGCTCGAATTTCAGCGCCCAGAGCCCGCGCCCAGCGGCTTTCGCCTGCTCTTCCTCGCTGCGGTAGTCGCCATAGGCAACCGCCTGGCCGTCGCGGACGAGCGTGGCGTTGATGTCGGTCTCGCCCTGGCGGCAGCGGGCAAGGCCGCGCCCATAGCGGTCGATCTTGCCGATCTCGCAGGTGACCAGCCCGCGCGCGAGCAGGCCCTGCAAGGCCCGACGCGCCGCACGGCCACAATCGACCTGACGGCCGACCTGATCCGCGCAGCTCTGGCGGTATTCGGGCGCATCGAGCCCTTCCAGCCGCAGCTCCTCGCCAGACAGCCTGAGCGAATCGCCGTCGATCGCCTGCGCGGCGCCGACAAGCGTGCGCGCGGGGCCAAGCCGGTATTGCAGGACGGCGCCTGCTATCGCCAGCAAACCAATGATTCCAAGGGCAACGACGAAATCGACCGGCCGGCTGACGCGTCGCCAGCCCAGCGGTCCGTATCGGGAAGGGGTGAATCCAAAGCGCGCCATCAGGAAGAGCTTAACGATTTGCTGTCCATGATGGCGAGCCGATTGCGCATTCCGCGTGACGGGAAGAGGAAACACGTCCCTCATCATGGCGGAAGTGACGGCCGAACAGGTGCAGCGCGGGCGCGGGCCCGACCCGGCCGCTTTGGCGCGCCGCAAGCTCATCACGCGCGAGGTCAAATCCGTGCGCGAGCGCCTGACCTCGTCGACCGGTCTGGAACGCGCCTTCGACGTCGAGTTGCTCCGCCTGTTCGCGCAATACCGCATGACCGGCTCGGTCGGCACGCTGGTGCTGGCCATGGGCGTCGCGGCGGCTGCCTGCCTGTGGATTCCCGTCTACATGGTGATGCCATGGCTCGGCGGCGTCCTGCTAAGCTCGATGGTCATCGTGCTGTTGTCCCGGCGCTATCTCAACCAATCCACCAGCGAATTCGGCATCCGGCTCTGGCGCAGGCTGTTTACGCTGGCGGAAGGGCTGCACGGCCTGTCCTGGTCCCTCATCCTTTTGCTGTTCGCGCTGGTCGACGCGCCCGGCGCCAAGGTGTTCGTCACGACGACGCTGCTCATCGTCAGCGCTCTGACCGTGATGCTCTCGGCCTCGATCCCGATTGCCGTCTATGCCGGACTTGCGCCGATCGCGGCCGGGATCGGGCTGTTCTTCTGGGGACGGTCCGACATCGACAGCGTCACCATGGCGCTGATGGCGGCCTCGGCGCAGCTCTTCTTCGTCTTCCTGGCAAACCGGCTTTACGCGAGCTCGGTCTCGACCATCGAGTTCCGGGCCGAGAAGGATGCGCTGATCGCGGAACTCGAGACCGCCACCGCCAATTCCGACGAAGCCCGCCGCAAGGCCGAGGAAGCCAATCTCGCCAAATCGCGCTTCCTCGCCACGATGAGCCACGAGCTGCGCACCCCTCTCAACGCGATCCTCGGCTTCTCCGAGGTGATGAAGAACGAGGTTTTCGGCGGGCATGCCAATGCGGCCTATAAGGAATACTCCGCCGACATCCACGGTTCGGGCCAGCATCTGCTCAACCTGATCAACGAGATTCTCGACCTGTCGCGCATCGAGGCCGGCAAATACGAGCTGAACGAAGAGGCGCTGTCACTCGCCGGCATCGTCGACGACTGCCATCACATGCTGAACCTGCGCGCCAAGGCCAAGGGCCAGACGATCCGCGAAGCGGTCGAGCCCGATCTGCCGAAGGTCTGGGCCGATGAGCGGGCGATCCGGCAGGCCGTCCTGAACATCCTGTCGAACGCGATCAAATTCACGCCCCAGGGCGGAGAGATTTCGATCAAGGTCGGCTGGACCGCCAATGGCGGGCAATATGTTTCGATTGCCGATACCGGCCCCGGCATTCCCGAGGACGAGATCCCGATCGTGCTGCAGACCTTCGGGCGCGGGTCGCTGGCGATCAAGACGGCCGAACAAGGCTCGGGGCTTGGCCTGCCGATCGTCAAGGGCCTGCTCGACCTGCACAATGGCGGCTTCCATCTGAAATCGAAACCGCGGGCGGGCACCGAAGTCACGATCACCCTGCCGGCGGAGCGCGTGATGGATACGCTGGCTGCATTGCCGGAGCCGAAGACAAGGGCGGCGTAGAGCTTGGATGTGCCGGGGCTGCGCGTCGCGCGGGTAAGCTTAGGCGGAGAAATGAGGGCAAGGTAACGGACGGCAAATTCGACGCTGGGCGCGTTAGCTGATATGGAGAGGTCGAGGGCCGTCTGATCACTCGTGGTGTTGTGATGCGCGAAGAGCTTTCAACTCATCCGCATGCTCATCGTAGGCTCGCTGCTATTCTCGCGGCGGACATCGCTGGCTACAGCCAGATGATGGGCCGCGACGAGGAAGGGACCGTTCGCCGGCTCAAGCATGTGCGCCGCGAGATCGTCGATCCCACGCTTGAGGAGCACTACGGCAGGCTTGTGAAGAACACCGGCGATGGCTTCCTCGCCATGTTCGATAGCCCGCTCGAAGCCGTGAGATGCTCGATTGTCATTCAGCAGTCAGTGGCAGCAAGAAACACCGGTCTGCCACGGGACTATTGGCTGCAGTACCGGATCGGGGTGAATCTGGGCGACGTTATCGTTGAACCGGACGATGTATTCGGCGACGGCGTCAACATCGCCGCCCGCCTGGAGGCTCTCGCGACACCAGGCGGCGTCTACATCTCAGGCGGCGTCTATGAGCAGATTAAGAACAAACTCGTCTGCGGTTATCAGCCGCTCGGCGACGAGAAGCTGAAGAACATCACTGATCCTGTTCGCATCTATCGTGTGCTTCCCGACCCTGCTTCGTTCAGCGGCGCGGCGAGAAAAAGATGGCCCTTTTGGCTCCCAGTCGGCATCGCGGCAGCCTTTGCGCTGGTTGCCGCCGGACTCTATTCCACCGGCCACTGGCCGGTCGGCGGAAGGGCAAATCTGGTGTCGGCCGAACGCTTGCCCCAAGCGGTACCCGTCCCGCTGACCTCCGCGACCAACGATCCGGCAAGGCCCCCGGCCGCTGCTCCGCCTGCCGGCGATACTGCAAATGCGGCCAAGCCTTTGGCGCCGCCTGCCGATCCTGCACCAGGCGTCCCCACTTCAGCTCCGCAGGTCGCGATCTTGGCCCCGAACCCTCCTGCCGCGCGAATGATCCAAACCGCGTCCGGCTTCCGCGACTGCGAAACCTGCCCCGAAATGATCCGAATACCCGGCGGGTCCTTTCGGATGGGCAGCGACGAGGACCCGTCGGAACAACCGATCCGGACTGTGACCATCGCGCCATTCGCAATCGGTCTGTCTCCCCTCTCCGTCGCCGAGTGGAACCGATGCGCGGCGGCAAAGGGCTGCTCCTTCGTCCTCGACGGAAGCGACAGCGCACCGGCCCGCAATCTGAGCTGGCTCGATGCCAAGCAATATGCGGACTGGCTCATGCAAGTGACCGGTAAGCCTTACCGTTTACCGAGCGAAGCGGAGTGGGAATACGCCGCCAGGGCGGGTACCTCGACCCGCTTCTGGTGGGGCCGTGAACTCGAACCCGGCAAGGCCAATTGCAGGGACTGCGGCGCGACGCAGGACCCGAAGGCTCCGATGCCGGTCGGCAGTTTCGCACGCAATGCGTTCGGCGGCGCGGATTTCGGAGGCGGGGTTGCGCAGTGGGTGGCCGATTGCTGGCTGGCCAACTACCGCGATGCGCCCTCGGATGGCTCCCCTAGAACGACCGAGAATTGCCGCGAGAACGTCTTGAGAGGTGGCTCCTGGCGAAGCAACGCGGCCTCCGTGAGGCCAGCGAGCCGAACCCATTACGATACGGGAGTCCGTTACCCGGCACACGGATTCAGGATAGCTCGTTCGCTCTGACAGGAGGGTTCCATGGGCCGATCAGCCAGCAGTATTTGGTTTGCTTTTGCTGTCACGGGCCTTCTACCTATGGGAGCCCTGGCGCAGACGGCGCCAACCCCTAAGCCCCCCACACCGCAACGTGCGCCGGCTCCGGATGCCCGCCTGTACATCATCTATCCGTGGGACGGCGCGCAGATCCGCGGGGAGTTCTGGGTGCGGTTTGGCCTCCGAAACATGGGTGTGACGCAGGCCGGCAGCTCAGCTGCAAATGCCGGACATCACCACCTTCTGGTCGATGTCACCGACGAGATCGATCCCGAGGAGCCGCTTCCGACCGACAACAAGCATCTTCACTTCGGTGCGGGCCAGACGGAGGCGAGGCTTGAGCTGCCGCCGGGAAAGCACACACTCCAATTGGTGCTGGGCGACCCCGAGCACCGGCCGTTCAAACCGATGCTCATCTCGAAGAAGGTGACCATAACCGTGTTGACAGCGGCACCGGCGAGAACGTCGAAGAAAGTTAGTGGGAAGGGCGCCTAACGCGAAGAAAAGCGGTCCCCCAAGGGTAGCTAGGGGGTCGGCAGCCCCCATTCGCCAATGCCCGAGATGGCCGCAAGTATTCGTTGAGGGCGCAAGCTCGCATCACCCCTTCCCAGCTACCCCCGCCTGCGCGAAGGTCGCCATGCCCGAATGGATCGCGGCCGCGGCCTTGACGAGGCTGGCGGCGAGTGCTGCGCCTGTGCCCTCCCCCAGCCGCATGTCGAGCGCCAGCAAGGGCTGCTTGCCGAGATGCGCGAGCACCTGCGCATGGGCGCCCTCGGCCGAGAGATGGCCGGCGAGGCAATGGTCGATCGAGGATGGATCGAGCGCGTGCAGGATCGCCGCGGCGGCCGTCACGACATAGCCGTCGAGGATGACCGGGATGCGCTGCGAGCGCGCAGCGATGATCGCGCCGCAGATCGCGGCGATCTCGCGGCCGCCGAGCCGACGCAACACTTCGAGCGGGTCCTTCAGATGGGACGCATGCAGGGCAAGGCCGGCTTCGACGGCGGCGATCTTGCGCTTCAGCCCGTCATCGTCGACCCCGGTGCCGCGCCCGCACCATAGCGCGGCGTCGCCGCCATAGAGCGCGGCATAGATCGCAGCCGCCGAGGTGGTGTTGCCGATGCCCATCTCGCCGAGGCAGAGCAGATCGGTCCCGCCGACAAGCGCCTCCATGCCGAAGGCCATGGTGGCGACGCAGGCGCGTTCGTCGAGCGCATCGCCTTGGGTGAAATCACCGGTCGGCAGATCGAGCGCGAGATCGAAGACCTTGAAGCCGAGATCGAAGGCGGCGCAGATCTGGTTGATCGCCGCGCCGCCCGCGGCGAAGTTCTCCAGCATCTGGCGCGTCACAGCCTGCGGAAAGGCCGAGACGCCCTGCGCGACGACGCCGTGATTGCCAGCGAAAACGCACACCAGCGGCCTGTCCACAGTGGGTTTGGCCTTGCCCTGCCAGGCTGCAAGCCATTCGGCGATCTCCTCCATGCGGCCGAGACTGCCGGCCGGCTTGGTGAGATCCTTGTCGCGGGCGCGCACGGCGTTGGCGGCGGCCATGTCGGGCCCCGGCATGGCGGCAATGAGTTCGCGGATATCGTCGAAGGGCAGTCCTGAGGCAGACATTACAGGCGTCTCGTCGGGCGGTCCGGGATGAGCGCCGGTGCTTCGCCATGGCGGCCGGCTCGCCGCTGCTGCTATAGGCTCGGGGACCGGAAGACAATCGAGGACGGCGACGCAGCATGGCCGATGCGCAGAACGATATCGCGAGCGCGACGCCGGCCGAGCCGCCAAATCCGCCCGCCTGGCCGGGCTGGTTGATCGCGACTGCGATCTGCATCCGCTTCTATTCACGCCTGCCTGTCCCCGCCCTGCCCGGCGAAACCGACCTTCACGCCCTGCCCGACTTCCGCCGCGTGCCGCGTGCGCTGCCTTTTGCCGCCATCGTCATCGCCCTGCCGGCTGCGCTGGTCCTGCTGGGCGCAGGATTCGCCGGGCTGGGCTCGACGCTCGCGGCCTCATTGGCCGTGACAGCCTCGGTGCTCACGACCGGGGCGTTTCACGAGGACGGTCTCGCCGACACGGCCGATGGGTTGTTCGGCGGGCATACGGTCGAGCGGCGGCTCGAGATCATGAAGGATAGCCGCGTCGGCTCCTATGGCGCGCTCGCGCTCGGGCTCTCGGTGCTGCTCAGGGTGACGGCGCTGGGCTCGGTGCTCGACGTGGCCGGCATGTGGGCGGCCGTTGTCATGCTCGTCATCGCCGCCCCCTGGTCGCGCGCCGAAGGCTTGCGCCTGCTGGCCACGCAACCGCAGGCGCGCAGCACCGGAGCAGCCGCTGCGGTGGGGCAGCCTTCGCGTGACACCGCCTTGTTCGCTCTCGCGCTTTCGGGAGGGCTCGCCCTCCTCTGCATGATGACGACGACGCTGCCGCTCGCGGGCCTCTTGCTCGGACTTCTGCTGGCGAACCTGGCGGCAAGCGGCCTTGCACGCCTGTCTCGTCGTTTGATCGGGGGCCAAACCGGCGACATCCTCGGCGCGGCCCAGCAAATCGCCGAGATTGCAATCTATCTCGGCTTTGCGCTCGCCTTGGGAAGTGGCGCGGCATGAGCGGCGCGTCGACGCCCTGCATCAAGATCTGCGTGATCGATCCTGCCAGCAAGCTCTGCCAGGGCTGCGGCCGCACCCTTGCCGAAATCGCGCAATGGAGCGGGATGAGCGAGGTGCAGCGGCTTGCGGTGATGGCGAAATTGCCGAAGCGGCTGGCGGAACGCCCGGTCTAGGCGCTCAGCCGCAAACGCCCGTCAGGTCAGCAGCGACCAGATGAAGCGCGAGGCGACGGCCAGCAGGAACAGGCCGAAGACGACCTCAAGCTTGCGCTTCGACAACCTGTGCGCCAGCCGCGCGCCGATCGGCGCCGTCCAGATGCTGGTCGGGATGAACAGCAGGAAGCCGATGAACGAGACATAGCCGAGCGAGAGCGGCGGCAGCACGTCCATTTTCGGCCAGCCGGCATAGATGTAGCCGAGCGCGCCGGGGATCGAGACCAGCACGCCCAGCCCCGACGAGGTCGCGACCGCCTGATGGATCGGGCGGCCGTAGAAGGTCATGAACAGGCTGGAGAGCTGCCCGCCGCCGATGCCCATCAGCGCCGAGAGCACGCCGATGATGGCGCCATAGATGTTCATGAGGACGGCGCCCGGCATTTCGTCGCCAAGCTTCCAGCGGTCGGAGGCGAAGAGCAGCCGCAGCGCGCTCGCAACCGCGACGACAACGAAGACGATCTTGAACAGGTCAGCCGGCGCATAGCGCGCGATGACGCTGCCGGCGATGACGCCCAGCACGGCGGGGACCGCCCAGACCTTGAGGATCGACATGTCCACCATTCCCTTGGCACGATGCGCCTGGAAGGAGCGGATCGAAGTCGGGATGATGACCGCAAGCGATGTGCCGACGCAGAGCGGCATGCGCACATCCTCGGGCACGCCGATGACGCGGAAGACCTCGTAGAGGATCGGCACGATGACCGCGCCACCGCCGACGCCGAAAACGCCCGCCAGCAGGCCGGTTACGGCGCCCGCCGCGATAAGCGAGACGGCGAGGAAGGCGAGGTCGCCGAGAGGAATGCCTGCAAGCATGAGATCGGTCCGGGTGGGGCAACGCAGACCCTGTGGGCGATTTCGCCAGCCGGAGCAAGCCGCTCGCGGCAGGACAGGCATGCCCGGGCTGGTCACGGAACCGTGGCGAGGCAGCTCTTTCGCCCAATTCGGCGCTCGCCTGCTTGGTGGATGTCGATGCGGGATCGCGTGCTAGTATCCCCCTGCACAGCAGCAACGGCCAAAGGGCGAAGAGGAGCGCAACGACACCGGACAGGCCGCAAAATCGGGAAAATCGTCTCAACCATAACAATTCAGGGAGGCTATGATGACAGACCCAACAGCTGAGACATTTGAAGAGAGCAGGCTCTCGCGGCGAACGCTTATCGCCGCGGCAGGGCTCGGCGCCCTCAGCGCCGCTGCCAGTCCCGCGCTGGCGCAAACCGCAACGGGAGCGGCCGCACCTCCGAGCACGATCACCAATCCACCGCGCGATTTCAGCCGCAGGGGCGCGCCGACGACCTATTTCTGGGACCCCGACATCATCGCGGTCGATCCCTCCTTCAACGGCCTTGCCCAGCCCAATAGCGCGATCCAGCGGCTCTGGACCGGCGCGCTCTGGTCGGAAGGGCCGGCCTGGAGCGCGCAGGGGCGCTATCTCCTCTGGAGCGACATCCCCAACAACCGGCAATTGCGCTGGCTCGAGGATGACGGACATGTCAGCGTCTTCCGCTCGCCATCGGGCAACAGCAACGGCAACAGCTTCGATTTCCAGGGCCGGCAGCTTTCCTGCGAGCACCTGAACCGTCGCGTCGTGCGCTATGAGCTCGACGGCTCGGCGACCGTGCTTGCCGACAGCTTCGAAGGCAAGAAGCTGAATTCACCCAACGATATCGTGGCCCATCCCGATGGCAGCTACTGGTTCACCGACCCGCCCTATGGCGGCCAGCTCTACGAGGGCGCGCCCGATGCACCCGGCGGCCCCAGCAACGCCAACGGCAAGCTCAACCCGCGACTGGGCCAGCCGCCGGGCATCGGGCTGGCCAAGCGCGAATTGCCGACGAACTGCTACCGCATCGACCCGAGCGGGCGCATCGATCTCGTGGTCTCCGAAGCCCAGGTGCCGGACCCCAACGGCCTGTGCTTCTCGCCTGACTACAAGAAGCTCTATGTCGCCTCGACCGGGAAAGGCCCGGGCGATACCGGGCCGGGCGGCAAGGGCGACATTCACGTCTTCGACATCGGTGCGGACAACAAGACCTCGAACGGAAAACGGTTCTCCGACTGCATGATCGACGGGATCAATTGCGGGCCCGATGGCCTGCGCTGCGATGTCGAAGGCAATCTCTGGGCATCGTCCAATGCCGGGCGCAATGTCGGCTATAACGGCGTCACTGTGTTCAACCCAGCAGCCAAGATCATCGGCCGCATCCGCCTGCCGGAGGTCTGCGGCAACATCACCTTCGGCGGCCCGAAGCGCAACCGGCTGTTCATGGCGGCAAGCCAATCGCTCTACGCCGTCTATCTCGGCACGCAGGGAGCCGGACCGGGCTGAAGCGATCTGCAAAAACACGCGCCCCGGAGCGGTAGTTCCGCTCCGGGGCGTCCTGCGAGCCTCTCGGCAAGCTCCGGGTCGAGGACCTAGGAGCCTGCTGCGTTTTCGTGGAAGCGCGGGTCATCCCGGCCGGAGCCCTCGGGTCCGACCTTCGGTCGGCCCAAGGATAAACTCCGCGCAGAGCCGGTATCCATGCCTGAACGATGACCGCAAACGCTCCGGCATGAATCCCGGGTCAAGCCCGGGATGACCCAGTGTTTCCGAGTAAAATCGGCATGCTCCGGCCTACGCGTCGAGGATGGGCGCGAAGCCGCCATGGACCAGGCGCTTGCCGTCAAAGGGCATTGGCCGATCGCGCATGCGCGGATCCTCCATCATCTTGGCCCAGGCTGCGTCGCGAACCTCCTTCGAGGGCCACTCGATCCAGGAATAGACGATGGCCTCGTCGCCTGTCGCCTTCACCGCGCCCTTATAGTCTGTGACCTTGCCGTCGGGCACATCGTCGCCCCAGGCGTCGACGATCCGCAGCGCGCCATGTTCCTTGCACAGGACCGCGTGCTCGGCTGCAAACTCGCGATAGGCCGCTTTGCTCTGGGTGGGCACCGGAACCAGCATGCCGTCGGTATAGCCCATCTTGCCGCGCGCGCCCTCGTCGACGATCGACGAGAAGCCGCCATAGATCATGCGCTGACCGTCGAACGGCATGTTCGTGCCCATCTCCTTCATGCGCGGATCGCTCATCATCTTCTCGTTGGCCGCATCGGCGACATCCTTGCTGGGATATTCGAGCCAGGAGAACACGATCACTTCATCCGGCTTGGCCTTCACCGCCCCCTTGAAGTCCGTGACCTTGCCGTCGGGCACATCATCGCCCCAGGCCTCGACCATCCGCGTGGCGCCGAACTCCTTGAAAACCCCCACGGCGTCGGCGGCGTGCTTGCGGTAGGCCTCCTTGTTCGCGGCCGGCACGGCAACGACAAACCCTTGCACATACATCATGGCTTCACTCCTGCCTGTTGGATGCCGGCCACCCGCCGGCGGGTCGAATGTCGGAAAATGTTGATATCAACTCACTGTCATGGAGCCCCGCCGACGCAAGGCCTCCACCCTCGCCCCGGCAGCCCCCCGTTTACGGGGCGCCGCGACCGCACGATCAGGCGAACAGTGCCTCCAGCTTGACCATCGAGCCGGTCCAGCCATGGGTGTGACCCCGCACCGCCTGCTCGTCGAAGAGCTTTTCGTGAAGCAGCGTCAGGATCGTCTCCTCGCCGTCGGGCTTCAGCGTCACCGTCACGCGCGAGACCCGTTCGGGCGTCGTGACCCAGGCCCAGCTGAAAACCAGCCGCTCATTCGCAACGACCTCGTGATAAACGCCCGAGACCTGATGTCGTTCACCGGTATTTTCGAGCATCACGATGCGATAGACGCCGCCGATGCGAGGATCGACCTCGGCCTCGATCGTTTCGACATTCTCGGGCCCGAACCAGCGGGCCAACAGCTTCGGATCGGTCCAGGCCCGATACACCTCGGCAGGGCTGGCGTTCAACCGGCGCTTCATCGTCAGGCTCGGGGTCGCCTCGACTTTCTTGTCCATGACGTTGCCTTTCCCCGTCTGCAGCCTGTTCAGGCTTCGCTGCGCCGTTGTTCATTGAACATGGCTTCCAGCGCGTCGAGACGCTGCGTCCAGAAACGCTGGTAATGTGCAAGCCAGCCCATCGCTTCCTCCATCGGCCCGGCATTGAGGCGACAGGACACCGTGCGCCCCGTCTTCGACCGTGTGATGAGGCCCGCATCCGAGAGCACGTCGAGATGCTTCATGATTGCCGGCAGCGAGACCGGGAAAGGCTGCGCCAGTTCGCTGACCGAGAGCCCGTCCTCCGCGTCCAGCCGCGCCAGAAGCGCCCGCCGCGTCGGGTCCGACAGTGCTGAAAAGGTGCGATCCAGCTGCGTCTCTTGAAACTTAACCATGGAGTTAACTTACGCGCGGATGGCAGCAACCGTCAAGCCCTGTCGGGCGACTGGTAGGCGACTGGTGTAGGGAAAACCGAAGTTTGCCGCAGTTGAACAAAACTGCCGCAAAACGGGCCCGTCAGCGCATCGTTGCCAGCACCTAGCCAGCGGAGCCCGTAGGCCCTGCCCATCTACGATGAGCGAGAATGGCGCTTGCGATGCGCAACAGGTTTGTGGCCAATATTGGCGTGGCGCGAGCATCGCTCGGGTCATCCGGTTAGAGAGGCGCGCCCGGTCGAAAGAACGGCCGCTTCAGACCATCGCCGCCATCCTTGAGCCAGCCGCCGACATGGGCTCAGCCATTCAATGCCGCTTTAAGGGCGTCGATCCGCATCGACGCCTCGGCCTTGGAAAGGGCGTTGTCGAACTGCTCGGGCTGCTTAGCCTGCTCCGACAACGTCTTTAGGTAGGACGTCTGGGCGCCGGTCATCGGATCGTCGCCGGACACCCAGTTTTCCGGTGGCTTCTCCGTATTGTCGGCAGGATGGGGATCGAGCTTGGGGTTGTCGGGTTCAACGTCGCGGTCGATGCGGTTCATGGGTCACCTGTCTGTTTCTGTTTTGTTCTACCAACGTGTCGACCTCACTGTTGGTTCCCTGGATGTCGGGGGGCGATCCATCGGGCGAATGAAGTCCGCCACGTTTATGAAAGGCGATTAGACGACCGCCTGGAGGACGCCATTTCCTGGGCGAAGTCCGGACGAGTCGTTCGGACTTATGTCGGCTCAGTACGCTTCGCCAGGTCAGCGAGGCTTGGCGTCCCGATGCCGTCCTGCTTGGCGCGGTCCCCGATCGACTCCTCGCTGCGGGTCATCGCCCTCGAAATCGCCTTCAGCGCCATCCCCTTCCCGGCAAGCAGCCTGAGCTTCTGTAGCTCTTCGCTGGTCCACGGTGCGGTGCCGCTCGGATCGTTCGCTCAAATTCTACTCCTCCTGCGCCGATCATGGCCGCGTGTTCGGGCGCTTCACAAGATGCCTGCCGAGTGGTGGCGCTATGACGAACCGCGGCAGGCGCATGTATCCCGTTTGCTTCGACTACTGCAGCTGCGGCTTCTTCAGGAAGGAGTTGCGATCGGACGACCTGACCCGAAGCCAGGCTTCACGGCCATTACGGACAACCCGGATCGGAACCTCGGACCCGGCGGGCCCGATCGCCCAGAGCTTTCTATAGAAGTCTGCCAGATCTTCGACCTCACCGTCCTGGACGTCCGAGATCACGTCGCCGGGGCGCATGCCAGCCTTTGCCGCCGGCCCGCCTTCCGTCACGCTCATCACCACGACCTTGCCGTTGTCCTCGGCCGAGAAGGCGCCGAGCCATGGCCGAGGGGGCTTCTCGACCCGGCCCTTGCGGAGCAGATCGTCCAGGATTGGAGGCAACAAGTCCACCGGTACACTCATGTTGACCTCGGAGGTCTCGTTCCCCTGCGTCACGTGCAAATGCAGCGAGCCGATGCCCAGAAGCTTGCCGTCCCGTCCGACGAGTGCCGCGCCGCCCCATGACGGATGGGCAGGGGCGGTGAAGATCGCCTTGTCCAGGAGGTACTCCCAGTAGCCGGCGAATTCCTGTCGGGCCACGATATTCGCCTGCACGACTTGACCCATGCCGTCGGCGAGCACGACCGCGTCGCCTTCGGAGGCGGCCGTGGCGTTGCCGAACTCGACGGCGGGCAGGTTGAGTTGATCCAGCGCCAGCACCAGTCCGAAGCCTGTCTCCTGATCATAGGCGAGGGCGTGGGCGGGTACGACACGGCCACCTTGCGTCGTCAGCCAGACTTCCTCCGCCTCGGTGATGAGATAGCCGATCGTCAGAACCAGCCCGTCGTCCCGGATCACCACGCCACTGCCTTCCCTGCGGGTGCCCAACGCGGCCGCCGTGAACGCATCCTCTGGGATGGAGCAGCGGACGCCGACGACGGACTTGAGTGCGAGGGAAATATCCACGGCTAGTTCCTGGAGAGCCAGTCGGCACGGGGCGGCGGCGGCCGATCGATCCTCCATGAAATATGACCCAGCTCAATCAGCGCAAGATCCCCACGCACGGTTAGGCAAAGCGATCTCGGTGCCCTCCTGCCATAGCGTCGCGCCTTCAGCCCCTGCCGCGATTAGCAGCGACACACGAGAAGAGCCGGCAGGCGAACAATGGCCCTTAGCTGACGTAACGAAGGTCTGCTCCTGGGCGATGCAATGAGATCGGCAACGGCGGCCCGGCTGCGTCGGCACCGAGAGCGGCCGTGGCCTTGCCGAAGCGCAACCATCAGCAGGCCAGGCGATTAAGTGTCGATTCGTCGTCCTGATCCGAATCAGAGGTGGACAACCCCCGTGAACGATCCGGGAACATCATTGGCAATTGACCGCTTTTCGGCGAAATTTGCCTGTCCGAATCGCAAGAGGCCGCCTCGGTATTCCGAAACGGCCTCCCGTGACGAGGATCGGGGAGAAGCTGACCCACGGCCTGTGCAAGCGCGACCTTACCCGTCGCGATGATCGTGTCCAGCTGCTCGTCGGCGCTCTGAGCCCTTTTCCACGATCGTGCGAAGGGCCGCCGTTGAAGCGACACGAGATGTCTCATGACCGATTTGAAGAAGACCGCTAGCCCACTGATCATTCGCGACCTGCCGGGCATCTTGGCAGTTGAGGACGCCACTTGGCTCCATAACGACGAGCGCGTCGAGAAGGAGGCAGACGTTTTCACCGAAAAGCATTTCGGAGTGAGCCTTGGAGATCTCGGCTTTGCGCGCCCAGACGATGGCACCGAGATAGACTTGGATGAGCTCGACGCGGAAAGGCAGGTTCATCCGACCCGCCTTCTCCTCGATTACATGTTCGAGGAGACTGCCGTTCCCTACCTGCTCGGCCTGGGAGCGGATCTGAGGACAAAGCACGGTCCTCCGTTCCGCTCCGCCATGGCGCTGGCTCCGGTTGTTGAAGCCGTCCTCCGAGGCATCGCCGGCCACTTGTCAGAGCCGGAGAGCGCCAACGTCGCCGGATTCGAATCTTGGATTGCGAAGGAAGCGAAGTCGTTCCGCCGCTCCGGTCCTCGCCGTTGAACTGAGCGCAGGGAGCACATCGATCATGCCAATCAAGCGGCGTACCCCGCTGATTACTGTCGATCTCGGCGAGAACGGCGGAACTCGCCTCTTCTACAGCCTTGATGAGGTAGACGAATTTATCGACAGCGAAAGCGAGGCCACGCCTGGGAGGCTGGTTAGATCAACCCTCGGTGGTCCAGCTTGGCAAAGAATTGCCGAAGCTCAGAGCATGGTCGGCAATGCCCGAAGCAGCCCAGACTATCTGGAGCAGCTAAACCAGTTGCTCGTCCTCGCTTTTGGCGACACATCTCCCTTTAGCTTTCCGACATCGGTCGGGCCCAGAGGCAAGCTCGTAACCGAAATCGCCGAGGCGCGCGGCGATGGTGTTGCCGCCGGCGCAGTTGGGTATTTTACCAACCAGATTGGCAGCCTGACGCAGAATAGCGAGACGATCCAAGGTGCTCATCTCGCGGCGGCTTTTGACATTGGCATCGATGCTAACAGCGCGAAAAGCTATCGGGCAGCCTTCAAAACGATTGCGGAACAGGGCACGCGGCACCACCGCAAATTTGCGGAGGACAGCGCTACGCTCCTCGGCGATATCGAGGAAAGGCGAGATGCTGCGACAGCCCGGCTTCGTCGAGCTGCCATCCGTTGGGTGAAACGGCAGAACAGACGCCTAGACGAAGCCAAGGAACGGTTCGATACCGCGGAGAAAGACATCCGCGTCGTCGAGGAAACCTACAAGGTCCAGATGGCTCTTCAGGCCCCGGTAGAATACTGGGAGCAGAAGAAAGCTCGCCACCAGGGCAAAGCGGTCTTCCTGCGGAGAGCGCTGTGTCTCTTTGGCATTGGAGCCACCTTGGTTCTCGGGTGGCTGCTTTACAGCGTTGCCGGTCGGATTGTCGTCGAAGCCGCAAAGGGAACAGGTGCCGGCGCGATCGCATATGCCGGCATCGGCGTGTTTGTCACGACGATCGCATTCTGGGCTGCCCGGATTATGGTGCGCCTCTTCATGAGCGAGCATCACCTCGCAATCGACGCCGAAGAGCGGGCAATCATGGTTCAAACCTACCTGGCCTTGAAATTGAAAGAGCAGGTCGGCCCTGAGGATTTGAAGATCATCCTGACGGGCCTCTTTAGATCGACGTCTGATGGCATCGTGAAGGACGATGGAGCGCCCGATATCGGGATTGCCTCTCTGCTGTCGAAAGCCGCTTCGAAATGAGCCTCCGGCGTGGAATAGGCGCGCTGTTCTTGACGGTGTGGAAGCGCATCAAGCCATCCCTCCAGAGCGCGAAGTTCTACGCGCTATGGCTCCCAGTGATGATAGCGTTCAAGCTCCGGGAACGCCGTGCGTATAACGAGATATCCCCTAAGCTGTGGCTATCTTCAGGCGAACTAATTTACAGAGACCTGGAGATGTACGATGAAGTCGATGGGCACAAGCTCGACAAGTCTTTTCTAGATGAATTAGTGAAAACTAGAACAGATCTGCATGACAAAATTGCAAAGAGGCTTATTTTGACGCTCTGTGTCTTCTCATTTCTGTTCGCTAATTTCCTTTCACTGAAAATTGATTTTAAAGTTGGTGGGTTTGACTTAAAGTATAGCCCAGCTATCGCTCAAGGCCTTCTGCTTGTGACCAACATGATCGCGGTCCATACTCTTATGATGCAGAACAGTCTTCATATCCTGGATTCGACCATTAAGTTTATTGTTATAAAGTCGATACCGCCCGAGTTACATCAGATTTATTTTGCTAAGATATTTAACCGCGAACATTACCCCTCATATACACCCTACAATTTGCCTCACATTACTTTTAATCCGCTAAACACTTTTATGGGTAAATACACGGCAGTTGCGTTTTTAACTCTGCTATGTGGAAGCGGCCTGATTTACGTGGCATGCAATATTTGGATGATATATGATATGATATTCAACCCTAAATTTGGGTGGATCAGCATTTCTATTGGGGCATACATTGTAATAACCGGAATTTTTGCGTTTCTATACATGATCATAACTCGCTTCAAGCTGCCATACACAGATTATACTCATAACCAAGAGCTTGAATTGCTTGGACAAATAGACCCAGATAGACGAGCGCTGCGCAGCTCCGAAATCTATGACAAGCTGATCTCGCTCCGCCGCGAAATGGTAGAGCGAGGCTATTTGAAGAAGGTTTGATTGTCGGGCACACTGCCGGCTGGCGCCTGGAACACGGGTCGCTAGATTAGGCCCAAACCGCCGCCGAAGCATCGCCACATCTCGGCGATCTGTACGGGCTTGCAGCAGGTTCATCGTGTCAGGCATCTCGCCATGTTCAATCTGGCGACCGACGCAAGTTGCGCGGTTTTGATCTGGTTCGTCTGTGCCGCTATTCGAACTCCCCAAACGGCGGCGCTGGATGACGAGGATATCGATGTCGGAACTGGTTCAGGCGCTGGAACGCTTCAATCGCAAGGAGCGCAACTGGCTTGTCCGCGATGCGTTGGGATCACGCTCACGTTGCCTTTCCTTGGACTTCTTGGCTCGGCTAACGCGATCGATCCGGATGTTCGATGCCCACGTCGAGGTTCCAGCCGAGGCTTGGTGGGTAACCGATTTCACATCGATTGGCTGATCGCGGCGCTCACGCTTCGTAAGGGAGGAGAAAGTGCGGTTTCCGTCTCCCAAGTAAATGAGGATGACATCATCCGGGGGACGCAGCAGGACATCGACCTGGTCATCGCGTGGGGGACGACGCTGCTGCTTGTCGAGGCGAAGGGAGTAGGTTCTTGGCGCGGCTCAGGAACCCGCGACAAGCTCCTACGCCTCTCCCAGCTGCCCGCAGCAGTTTTTACCGGGATCGAGGTCTACATGCTCTTCTGCTCGCCAGCAGCCGGCGACCTACCTGAGGGGCCGCTTCCATCCTGGGTGCGAAACCACGTGCATCCGCTGCATATCGCGTTGGAGCCGCCCCGTGTCGCATCCGGGTTCCTGCGCGTCGAACGGTGCAGCACGGTCGGCAAGTTTAGCACAGCGGATGCAAAGGGCCGCCACTGGCGCATTGTTCCCGCGCCTATCTGATGCCAAGCAGCTCGACCCTCGCCCCATCCTATAAATGGGCGGAGATCAGCCGGGGTCTGCACTGCGAGGACTTGGGCATATAGCGACTATCGCAATTCGCGCGATGTCGAGACTGCGGGCGTCTCGTATAACTGCGGCAAACGTCGCTTCCCCTACAGAAGAGGTCGATTTCGCCCGCGGCGTGCGTCGCTGCGAAGGTCTGCTTTCCGGCAACTGCCCAATGTCCGGAAATGGCGTATGCGTGCTGCGGACAAGCCAGCCCGCACAGGAGGGCTTAGGTTGGGTCCGTCGCGGCTTTTAACGCCTAGTCGGTGAAGGACAGGACGGCTTCGCTCGTTCGGTGCTGGGACCTATGAGCAATGTAAAGACGTATCCCGGGCTTTACCTCGCCGCTCTCGACTCGTGCTCGCTTCGTTGAGTCTCGACCCTAGCGACGCCTGCATCTTAGGAATGACTAGCCGAATTTGCCCAAGATTGGCGCGACAATCTCAATGGGAGCTAGCTCGCCCTCTTCGTCATCGATTGAAGCACCGGTCTCGGTGCCCCACGTCTCGAAGTCGCAGCTCCATAACGACACTTTGCTCGAACGGAAGGGATGCCCTCCCTCTGGCAGTCCTACAAAGACGAAGCAGTTATCACGCTGTTTGACACTCAACTCCTTAAATTCAACGCCAATGGCTGCCCACTTTTTGAAGGCGCCAATTACATTGTCAGGAATAATATCCAGATCGGGAAGAGGGCCACTTTTGACGGCCATGAGCTTATCCTTCGCAAAGAAGCTCGTTAGCGCTACGACCTCATCAAAAACCTTCTGAACACTAACCCCATGCGGCTGATTGTGTGTGATCGAATATGGCGGGTTGTCCAGAACCACAGATTGCACCCCAGCTAGCTCTTTCAAAAAGCCTGTCGCTTGCGAAGCGACTGCCTCCGGCGTTCCTGCAATTGCTGCGCTTCTTGTAAGGTCGAATATTCGCGTACCTACCCGCCGTCCAAGAGCGCTATGAAACGCCCAATATTCCTTCTGCTGAGCGACAAGCGCTTGCCGGCTTGCTTGAACTGCAGCGAGTTCAGCCTCTAGTGCGGTAACAGCCTGCTCGGCTCGATCCGCAGCGTTCTTGAGGTCGCTCACGTCGACCCACATCGTCGCGGATCTACCCTCCTCAGAGGGCAGCGCAATGCAGCGCATCCACCGACTGTCGTCTGTCTGAATGTCGGTATCGAACGCATTGAGATGGGCCGCCGAAAGCTCGGTTGCCGCCGCGCCGGGAAGCCCAACCACCCGATCGAAATTCTCGCTATAGAAGAGGCGATGCTCCTCGTCAGTCACGGTAAACGCGATACCAGTCGCACTTTGAAGTTGTGCGCCGACCGCAGAAAATACATCCTGGAGTGGCTTGGGCTCAGGCACGGCACGGCGCCCCTCGGTCGTTAGCGCAATCGTGGACTCACGGCCTGCGGTCTTGCGAACTAGGAGACCGCCTGCCTCCAGCATTGAGATGAGGCGGGATAGGTTTGCCTCCTCGACCGCCAAACGACGCTTCAGCTCCTTGCGGGGCATCTGACCGTTGGCTCTTGCCAGGTGTTCTAGGAGTGGCAGCACATGGCGCCGTCCAAGAGCGCTGTCGGGCGGCTGCAAGTCCGCGTATCGCGCGGTACGAGCCACCATGTCTCCAAGCACCTCGATCTGACGGGCGGCGTCAACGAGCCCCTTTTTCTCGAAAAGACGCTCACTGAAACGATATACGTCGATCCAATCGTCAAGATCCTCAGGCGCTGATCGCGCTCGAATGAAGCGCCAAGCAATCTCCTGCAAGGCTGGATAGGTCTTGCGGGCAGCAGTCTCAGGCGAATGACCGACGATTTCGCCGATCAGCGACTTTGCTTCGGCTGCGCCGACCTCGCCTATCGCGAGCTCCCGCATACGAAGGACAAATCCATTATCTGACATTCTGACAACCTTCAGATTGTTCAGCAAACTTCAACATTCGATATAAGCATGCCCCCCAACCCGTTGCAAATCATGTAACGGCCCGAATGCTGAAATGTTGCTGAACAAAAGTGTCTTTTTCGACCAGGCCTCGGATCCCGCCCGTAGCCGGCAGGACATAACCGATCACGTCGTCATCACGCGGTGGATATGATTGTTGAGCGACAAACGGACGCGAGCTGAAACGATCGTGAAGGCGCTGCGCAGCCCCAACGTGCTCCCTGATCGTTTTGGCATCGCCGCATGACGGCGTCAGCATGAAATCAACGTCCAGCTCGCTGAACGGCGTGTCATGCGAATGGCAAAGATCTTTGCAGATTGGAAAAGCGATCAAGCCTATCGCTGTCACCATGACGGGGATCGACCTCCCCGGCTGAATATCTTCGTGCCGTTTGTCTGGATCGGAATAGACAACGATCTTGCGGTACTCGAACAACGGCTTTCCGCTGCCCGAGTACACGTACCCCCGGTTAGTGAACGCGCCTGCAACCTCGTCGTGGAATGAGCCGCCAACGACGATGACTGGGGATGGCAAAGTCCGCTCGCTTAGCGCCAAAAGCTCGTCGGAGATTACGCTTCTCATAGCGGGGTCGATGGTCAGTTCGGGGAACACGTGCGCAAAGCTGTTGTTTTGCCCCGCCTCGGCCAGCTGTTGTCGAACCATCGTTTCTGTGGGGCCTTCGACGCCAGCAACAAGAAAGCAGCCGTCTCGCACTCCGTCGGCCTCTGGAAATTTAACCTCCGAGAAAGTGGTGGCGCTGAACGAAAATTCAGCCAGACCACGCCCCAACTCGCGATGATCCTTGAGGAAGATTTGGTGTCCGCGCGCGTCGCAGCGGAGCACTCGCATATGTGTTACGCCGCGGCGGGAAAAAGGGCGCTGATCTTTCGCTTTATCAACTGGCGAAGCCTTCGAACTCCGTCTCGGCGCGGGGATCAGAAAGAAACTCTTACCGCCCGCCGAAACGATCCACTCCTCAGGATCGACGGATCGGCCTGTCTCGGCTTCCAGATACTGATTCTCAGCCGCGCGCAGTAGCCCTCCGATAATCCTACAGGCTTCTCTGTCCGGAGTGTCAGGATCAGGAACGGCGAGCAGAGCGCTAGGCCGGATACATGAATCGGCCTCGTGTAAGATCTCCCTTTCGCTGACCTCCTCGTACTTACCGCGAAGACCGGAGGGAGCAATTCGGAGAAGGCGCCAAAGGCCAACAACGACCTCGGGCGTAACATGCCCGCTGCGCACCGGCTCAAACAGCGCCGGGAGAGCCGCTGAGACCTCAGCGTACCACTCGTCATAAGCAAGCTCTTCCATGATACCGCCAAGGTAATCCACACGGCTTCGTTTATGGATCCCTGCGACGATTCTCTAGGATCGGGAAGCGATTCCTTCGGTCAGCGGCGAGCCTTGAAAGCCGGGAACAGAGGAATTCAGCTCATAGCGTGGTGATTATGACTTCTTGGGCGATAGATCAAATAGATAGAGCTGACCCTATGGGCGAGGCTCCTTTCAACTGGTTGTGTAGCCGATGCGCAGAGTGCGGAGAGAAAAGGTGCCGAGGATATTGCCTTGCCTGCGGGCTCCGAAGTCACTCCTCGGGCTCAAGTCCAGCATCAAGCCTGGGCAATCTTCATAGCCGAAGGCCGCAATGCAGCGAGAAGCCAGCACGATCTTGTCAGACGGGGTATCGAGCAAATGTCGCACCGGATCGGCGACGAAGTCCGCCAGAGGTATCATCTGAAGGGGAACTGCGTTCCCTGCGCGAGGAGCCGATGACGCGCAAGATCGACGCGTACGACCGCTTCTCCGATCGCTGCCGAGCGAAACCGGACGTTCTTTTATCAGTCGGATGCCCGGTTGATTGGAATTGCTACCGTCCCTCCCACGCGCCAGACATTCTTCAACGAGCTGGCCGGCAATGTCCGCTTGCTGGCAGCCGCCCAATGTCCGGAAGTGGCGCACATTAGGCCGAGCGAGCCGTCCGCCCGGCAGACGTATAATTCACGCCCTAACTCGGATTCCACAGATACAGAGTGGACCGCGTCAGGCTTGACGTCGTCGATCTCGCGGCGAAGACTCTGGAAGTCCGGGCGCGGCCGGTCCTGCGCCACCGACTTGAAGGCCTTGGGAGTCCTGGGCTCGCGCGGCACGCGGCGCATCCTGGCCGCGACATCGTCCTGCAAGATCGTCTCATGGAAGCGTTTGAGCGTGGCTTGCGGCGCCTGCTTCAACGGCTCGAAGCTCGTCGCCTCGCCTGAGCAATCGCCCTCGCCAAGATCGTCTGAGATGTTTGGGCGGTCGCACAGGATGTGAACGCGAGCATGGCATGAGACGGCGCCAGTTTGCTTCACTGCTCGGTGGCACCGCGCTGCCGATGTCGCCGGACTCGCTCGACAGCAGCGGGCGTTCCGGTAGCGCCATGACGCTTCAGCGGCCTTCGCTGTCATCGTCGCGTGGAACCGCCGTCGAGCCCATCCAAATGTGACCTCGTGGCGGCAAGCAGGCTTGCCTCGACGTCTTCGACGGGCTTTTTCGCAAGAATTCGGGAGGCCTGTAATTCGGGAGGCCTGTAAGATGTCGGCGCCGGGACCTGTCAGGCCTTCACGAAGCGATATCCGCGACGAACATGGAGCGATCGTCGGGGCGTCGAAGATCGCGCGCGACATCAGTGAACGGATCCAGGCTCAGGCGCGCCAGACACTGTTGATGCGCGAGATGAACCACCGCATCAAAAATCTCTTCGCATTGACGGGCGGGCTCATTTCACTGAGCGCCCGATCAGCCGGCTCCGTCGAAGACTGACGCAGAAACTTCGCGAACGGGTAACAGCTCTCGCTCGGGCGCACGCGCTCACCATATCGGATGAGGCAGAAGGCAAGAGCTCCTCCACGGATCTCCTTAGCCTCGTGAAAGCAATCCTGTCGCCCTATGAGCGGCAGTCGCTGGAGATCACTGGGCCGGAGGTTACCGTTACGGGATCCGCCTTAACTGCCCTTGCTTTGGTTCTGCACGAACTTGCGACAAATGCCGCCAAGTACGGCGCTTTGTCTTCTCCAGGAGGACGGTTGTCGATAAACCTCGCTCGCGACGATGACATCCTGACGCTTCAGTGGAGCGAACGCGGAGGCCCCGAGATCAGTGCCGCGCCCTCCCCATCCAGCTTTGGAAGCAAGCTCGAGAAGGCAACACTGGGCGGTCTCGGGGCAACGATCGAACGGGAATGGAAAAGCGAGGGTTTGGTCCTTTCACTCACCCTGCCCTTTGATCGGCTGACTTAAACGCAAAATGCCGGGAGAGCTCTCTTGTTTCCCGAAGCGACCTCGGTGGATGATACCAAACCCCATCTTCCGAGCGGCTCTGCACAGCGACTGGTTCACGGCCGGCATTTTAGGCGTCAGGCACTGATCTCCCAGGAACTCGCCTAGGCAAACCTGGTTACTCGCTTATGCGCAAATATGAGCGCCCACGTGCCATGACATCGCTAGCCGCAATGACAACCGAGTGGTCAATTCCCTCGACAGTGACTCTTGGATCTTCCGTCCGGGCCAAGGGGATCGAGCGCGAACTGCGACGCAGGCTACCTTGGACCATGCGGAAATTCCTCCGAGTCGAGGCAGGGAGAGCTGTGCTGCACCTGCCGGATGCAAAGGAGCACGATTTCGAGGCCGCATCCGCATCAATCTCCCAAGCAATGCTTGGTCTGGCTGACCTACCGGTGCTTCCCAAGGAGGCCGAGGATATCCTCTCGATGTCTTCCCGCGAGCGCCATAAGTGGATGAAGGCCGGTCGCTTAAAAAGCGCTGGAACGCGAACTGTTAAGTTGCGCGGGCGATCGAAGGCGGTGACCTTCCACATCTTCGAGCCGGCGCACATTGAGCATATCCTCAACGGCGATTTGACGGAGATCTGGCGCGAGGAAGATGCTGTTGCGCTAGCCGAGAACCGCAGCCGAGGTGCTGGCAAGGCTGCCCTGACGCGTGCGGCAAAAGGAAAGGCCAAATCCACGTCCGCCCCCACGGCATCGCAAGAGGCCGAAGTTCCGCTTGAAGGCTGGGAGGAATTCGCCACCAAGGGGTTTCTACGCTGAATGATCGAGCCGATTGTGGCTGCGATGCAGCGCTTCGCTGGAAAGCCGGCGACGATTACATTTCTAATTTGCAGATACCTGAGACATTTCAAAGCAATTGAAACAACAAAGCGACGGCGACCCAAACCATTCCAACGATCGGCGTACCTGTCTTTTACTCTGCCTAGATCAATGGGACGGTCTCTACCGGGACAATAGTCGGGCGCGCGCCACCTGTGGACGCAGCATAAGTGCTTTGGCGCTCGCGAAGCGTGAACCCAACATCGATCTTTTTGTGAGGCGCGGCTTCGCCAGCGAGCCTCTGCAGCAGCACCTGTCCAGCCTGCCTGCCCATCTCGAAACGATCGACGCTCACGGTCGTCAACGCAGGGTTGATCGACGTGGCGATTGGTAGATCGTCAAAGCCACAGATCGCAAGCTGATCCGGCATCGACACGCCGCGCCTTTGGCATTCGAAGATGGCGCCAACAGCCATTACGTCGGTGGAACAGACAAGCAGGTCGATCGGCTTCGGCAGGTTTAAAGCATGACCGACAGCCTCGCCCCCACCCAGAAAGCTATTCTGGTAACGAAAGACGAGGTCGTCCATGTCCAGACCAAGTTCGCGCGACGCAGCCAGATAGCCCTCGAGACGATCCGCCATGCGGTCGTTGGGCTCGACGGCGTTGGTGACAATGGCCATACGTCGGTGCCCTCGCCTGTGAAGCAGGTGCACCATCTGCCGTGCGGCTTCGTAGTTGTCGTAACCGACGACGGAATCGATCGGGTTATCGGTCAGGTTCGAACACTCAACCACTGGAAGACCGCTGGCTTCGATCAAGCGCCGCGTCTGCGGGGTATGCCAGGCTCCCGTGAGATAGAACGCGTCTGGCCGTCGCTCCAGAAAGTCGGTCACGATCTGCTCTTCGCGCTCGATCGAGTAGCCGCAGTGGCCGATCATCAGCTGGATGCCGTTCTCATGCAGGACGTCACTAAGACCCTGCATGACCTCAGCGTGCTGGGTGTAACCGATGGCTGGAATGATCGCGCTGATCATACCGGTCCTGTTTGCAGCCAACCCACGGGCGACGAGGTTGGGCATGTAGCCTAACTCGCGGATGCAAGCCTCGACCTTCTCGCGGGTCTCCGGCGAGACGTTCCTGGAGCCGTTTAGGACGCGCGAAACAGTACCGGCACCAACATTCGCCAATCTTGCAACATCGGCGATTTTTACGCGCACGGAACTCTCCCACGGACATCTGCCGAAGCTGATTCCTATTTCAGCCGACGATCGCGGCCAAGTCCAAATTTTACGATTGACACTCTTATCTACCCGACATAGTCAATATGGAAGCGCTTCCAATTTAAGAAGAGGCGCCTGAAATCGAATGGAAGAACACGAAGCTGCGTTTGCTCGCAGCACTGTTTCCAGCCGAATCGTATTTCGCGACCGTGCGCATCGCCGTTCGTTATCGATCAACTGTGCCTATACTTAAACACCGGCAAAGCGAGAACGAAAGCGTATGTCCATCTCCGGCAAACTCACAGATCTCGCCGGCCAAACGGCCATCGTGACCGGCGGTGCGCGAGGCTTGGGTCTGGGCATCGCCCAGAGATTGGCCGTCGCCGGCTGCCGCGTGGCGCTGTGGGACGTCAATTTCAGCAGCTTCGATGAAGACAATGCCGGTTTTGCCCCTATCCTGAAGCAGAAGGTCGATGTCTCGGACGCTGCGGCTGTCGATGTCGCCTTTACCGAAGTCGTCGCCAAGGCTGGCCGGGTCGAGATCCTGGTGAACAACGCCGGAATCAACGGCCCTATCCACGCGGTGTCGGACTACCCGATTGAAGCGTGGCAGAGGGTACTGGCGATTGATCTCAACGGCGTCTTTCATGGCTGCCGGAGCGCCGTCCCCCATATGCGTGAAAGGGGATATGGCCGGATCATCAATGTGGCATCGATCGCTGGCAAGGAAGGCAACCCCGGAGGCAGCGCTTACGCTGCCGCAAAGGGCGGCGTTATCGCGTTCAGCAAATCTCTCGCCAAGGAGCTCGCCACGTCGGGCGTCCTGGTGAACTGCATCGCGCCGACCATGGCCGAGACCGAGCTCCTCCAGGAGATGACGCCCGAATTCATCGCGAGCATCCGCTCGAAGATCCCGATGGCCAGGTTCCTCCGGATCGAAGAGGTGGCCGAGATGGTCGCCTGGATCGCAAGCCCCGCCTGCAGCTTCACGACCGGCTTCACATTCGACCTGACGGGCGGCCGCGCGACGTACTGAGAGTGACCAATCCCGACGCGGCGGCAGCCGTCTCGCGACAAGGCAAGAGCCAACAAGGTCTCGGCGAAAAGCACGATGGGAGGTGTCATGTCGACTGAAACGACCGCTCACGTGGGGCCGCCCCAGGGAGAGATGCCGTCGCTCTTTAAGCGTTCCCCGTCGCGGTCGCTCAGGCAGGCCGGTTGGCTGACACTCGCGTGCATGGTCCTGGCTGTCTTCTCCCTGTTCCCCTTAATCGCTCTCGTTGTCCGCGGCTTCGTCGAGACCGAGGGCGGGCGCCTTATCCTCACATTCAGCGCCGTCAAGACGGTCATGAGCCAATCCGGCTATTGGTTCGCCGCTTGGAACACGGTCGTCGTCTCGATCGGATCGATGATCCTCGCCGCCGTCATCGGTGTCATCTTGGCCTGGTGCTTGGTGCGCACCAACGTGCCTTTCGCGCGGCTGCTGGAACAGCTCGCGACGATGCCGATCTTCATCCCGCCCTTCATCGGCGCCTTCGCATGGGTCTTGATCGGCGCCCCGCGGATCGGCTTGTTCAATCTGCCGGCCAAGGGGCTTGGGTTCGGTGAGCCGCTCGATATCTACACCTATACGGGCCTCATCTGGACGATTGGTATCTACATCGCGCCCTATGTGATGATGATTGTCGCTTCGGCGCTGCGCAACATGGATCCCAGCCTCGAGGAGGCGGCGCAGGTCGCCGGCCTCAGCCGTGTGCAGACCATGTTCCGGATCACGCTTCCCGTCGTTGCGCCATCAATCCTGTCGGGCTCGGTGCTCGCCTTCGTGATCAGCATCGGTCTGTTCGGCACGCCCGTCCTCCTCGGGATGACGAAGGAAATCTACCTCGTCACGGCGCGGATCTATCTCGAACTGCAACAGTTTCCACCGAGCTTCGGCATCGTCGCCGTTCTAGCGATCTACCTGATGATCCTCTCCGTCATCGCCAACCTACTCCAGGGCTGGGCTTTGCGCGGGCGGTCCTTCGTCACCGTGACAGGCAAGGGCTTTCGACCGCGCATCATTCAGCTGGCCGCAGGGCGGTATGTCGTAGCGAGCATCATCTGGCTCTACCTACTGCTGACGGTGATCGGGCCGATCATCATCATCGTTGCGGCTTCCGTCTCGACCTACACTTGGTCGGGGAAGTTCACGTGGAACAACATCGCCTTCCTTTGGGAATCCCAGGACGTGCGCTCCACGCTCTGGAACAGCCTGATCATCACGATACTCGCGGCGAGCGCGACCACGGTTCTCGGCTTGATCGTGTCGTGGATCACGGCACGGACGCGCATGCGCGGCAGGCAGTTCCTCGAGCACGTCGTCCTTCTGCCGATGTCGGTGCCGAGCCTCGCATTCGCGCTGGGAGTCAGCTTCTTCTGGCTATGGGTGCCGTGGAGCGTCTACGGCACGGTCTGGATTATCATCATCGGCTTGATCGGGCGCTACATCAGCTACTCCGTGCGATCGATCACCAGCAGCCTGATCCAGATTCATCCCGAGCTTGAAGAGAGCGCTCGCATATCGGGCTTCGGCTGGGGAAGCACGATGTGGCGCGTGACGCTGCCGCTCGTCCTGCCCGCGATCATCTCCAGTTGGGTGATGGTCTACTCGATCTTCATCTCCGAGCTGTCGATGGTCCTCCCGCTCTACACGACGAGCTCTCGCACGCTGTCGATCTTAAGTTTCGACACCTGGGCGGTTGGGGAATTCTCCCTCGTCGCCTCGCTTTCGCTGCTGCAACTGCTGCTGGGCGTGGGCGTCATGTGGTTCGTCACGCACATCACCAAACAGCGGCAGATCGCGGCAACTTGAGCCGAGCGTGCAGCGCCAGGAGAGACTGACATGAGCGTTCGAGTTGAAGGACTGACCAAAACATTCGGGCACCTGCGCGCGATCGATGATCTCAGCGTGACGTTTCAGTCCGGCAAGATTTCCGTGCTGCTGGGGGCCAGCGGCTGCGGCAAGACAACGACATTGCGCTGCATCGCGGGGCTCGAAACCCCCGACGGCGGCGAGATCCTGATCGAGAACGAGGCGGTCTACGCTTCGGCGCGCGGCGTGGACCAGCCGCCCGAGAAGCGTCGGCTGGGCATGGTCTTCCAGTCCTACGCGATCTGGCCGCATTTGACCGTAGCGGGCAATGTCTCGATGCCGCTTCAGGCGCATAAGGTGCCGAAGGATGAGATCGCCAGGCGCGTCAAGGAGACGCTCGCGATCGTCGGCCTCAGCGACCAGGCCGAGAAGAGTGCGATGAAACTGTCCGGCGGACAGCAGCAGCGCGTCTCGATCGCGCGCTGTCTCGTCGGCAATCCGCGTCTCATCCTGATGGACGAGCCTCTCAGCAACCTCGATGCCAAGCTGCGTGTCGAAATGCGTCAGGAGATCCGGCATCTCCAGGAGCGGATTAGCGCCACGATTCTGTTCGTGACCCACGACCAGGAAGAGGCGATGTCGTTGGGTGATGAGATCTTTCTCTTCGATAAGGGGCGCGTCGTCCAAAAGGGGCCCCCAGAAGATCTCTACTTCCGCCCGGTCGTTCGTTACGTGGCCGAGTTCCTCGGAAAGGCCAATCTCTTCAATGTTGAGATTCGGCCTGACAAGGATGGCGCCAGCGTTGCAGCCTTGCCTTCCGGCGAGGTCATCACGCGAGGCAGCATCCAGGGCGGCGCCACGGAGCGAGAGGCCCTCTGCATGGTTCGTCCCGAATCGTGGAGGGTTTCTGGTCAAGGGGAAGCAGGCCTGCCGGCCCTCGTCCGCGAGGTGATGTTTGTCGGAGATCGCCGCGAACTCCGCGTCGACACTCCCATCGGGCCCCAGATCGTCGTGACCTATGGATACCAGCGCTTCTCAGTCGGCGATCGGCTGTCGCTGACCGTCGCGCCTGACTTGGCCCACCTTTTCGAGGGGCAGGCCTGAAGACCTCGGCGCTCCATGCAACCGCGGTGGAGCGTTCGGATGCAGGACGTGCGCGGGCTCACAACAGACTTCGTCAGAAGCCAAATTCGGAGGGAATACGATGACATCCACCAAAACCCGGCGCGGAGTCCTGCGCGGACTTGCCACCGCGAGCACGCTTGCCCTGCTAGCGTCCTTGTCCGTCACGCAGTCGGCGAGGGCCGCCGATGCCGCCTTGATCGCTGCTGCCGAAAAGGAAGGACAGATCGTCGTTTATGGCGACCCGTTCACCGTCCCGTTGCTGCTGAAAGCATTCGGCGCCAAATATCCCAAGATCAAGGTCACATCAGCGACTGGCGACGGGTGGCAGATATATAACCGCTTCGTGGCCGAGAATGGGGCCAACCGGCCACTGATGGACGTCATGTACCAGGCGGAAGACACCGTTATCACCGCAAAGACGTCCGGGTATCTCGCCAATTTCACCAGCAGCGAAGTGGGCAGTCTGACCAAGCTCGGCCTTCCTGCTGGTGGTGGCTACGTTCGCGGCAACGGCAACCTTATCATGTTCGCCTACAACCATGAGGCCATGGCCAAGAAGCCACTGCCCAAGGACTGGACTGACTACATCACCCCGCCAGCGGAATGGGAGGGTCTCGGCGCGATGTCGAATCCCGGCTCGTCCTCAGCGACATTCGCCACGATCGCTGCGCTCTACCAAACCTATGGTGCGGAAAAAGGAGGCGCTATCCTGAAAGGCTTCCGAAGCGCCAAAGGCGAACTGAACCCGTCGATGGGCGTCATGGCGACGAAACTTCAGACGGGCGAACGACCGCTCGATTTCTTCAACATCACCACGGCGGTCTCGGGCATCATCGCCAAGGGGGCGCCCGTCACGATGGCCGTGCCGGCATCTGGTGGCGTCGCGCAGTTCAACGCCATCGGCATCAGCGCCAAAGCCCCCAACCCGAACGCGGCCCGTCTGCTGGCGGACTTCGCACTGACAGCCGAGATGCAGGCGGTCTTCTCCGAAGCAGGCGTTTATCCGGTGAGGACCGGCGTCGCGTCGCCTAAGGGCTTGCCCGTCCTGACCGAGGTCAAGCTGATGGATCTGGATCTCGAAAAGGCTCTGAAGGACCGCGAGACCATCCTGAACTGGTGGGCGACCAGTACGGGCTTCAGCTACCGCTGAGCCCATTCGCTACCAGGAGATGACGACCGGGACCCTAAATAGAGAAAGTCCATGCGATGAGAAAAGCCATCGATCTGCGCCAAGTCTCGGTTGCGAACCTCACGATCGGGCGCATCAGCCCGGTCGAGTTCATCGAGAAGGCCGCTGCAGCCGGGTTCGGTGCGGTCGGCCTGCTCATGATGAGCGCGACGGCGCAACCGCTTCAGCACGAGGTGGTTGGCCGCCCCGACATGATGAGGGCGGTGAAGGCGGCGTTGGCCGCTCACGACATGCGCGTCTTTGACATCGAAGCCTTCATCCTGTCCCCGCAGACGGATTTCGAGCGGATGCGCCCTGCTCTCGCCGCCGGTGCAGAACTGGGGGCGACCCATATTTCGTGTATTGGCACCGAATTCATCGGCAACACTGTGTTTCTGGAACCCGCGCAGCGCGTTGATCTCTTCGGTCGCCTCTGCGACGAGGCGGCGCAGTTTAACCTCCATGTTGGCGTCGAGTTCATGCTCTACCGCGACATCCGGACGTATGACGAGGCCCTTTCCATGATCGAGGCGGCCGGTCGATCCAATGCCGGCCTCATCCTCGACCTGCTGCACATCCAGCGTGCGAGGACGACGCCGGCCGATCTCGCCAAGATTCCGGCACACCGCGTGGCTTACGCCCAGTTGTGCGATGCCCCCGACCGCTCTCCCGCGCTCGAAGAGCTGCCTGTCGAGGCACGCACCTCACGGCTTCATCTGGGTGACGGGATTATACCGCTCGGCGAGATTCTTGACATCTTGCCAGACGGCACGCCGCTTGTGATCGAAACGCCCGTCGCGGCTGAGGCTGCCTGGTCGGTCGAGGCGCGACTCATGGCTGCCGCCAATAACGCCGAGACCTTCTTCCAGGAACAGCTGGCGCAGGCCTGACATTATGAACGTAGAGGAGTGCGATGTTCTGGTGATCGGCTCCGGTGCCGGCGGCCTGTCTGCCGCTGTCACAGCTGCCTGGCACGGTCTCAAGGTCATTGTGGCCGAGAAGGAGCCTGTCTTCGGCGGCACTACCGCGTGGTCAGGTGGCTGGATATGGGCGCCGCTCAACCCGCTGGCCAAACGCGCCGGTATCGTCGAGGACATCGACGCACCGCGAACCTACCTCCGGAATGTCCTCGGCAATAATTTCAACGAGGTGCGCGTCGAGGCCTTCCTCACCGCCGGGCCGGAGATGGTGGCCTTCTTCGCGGAGAACACTGCTCTGCAATTCGAAGACGGCAACAGGATATGCGACACCTACGGCGCTGTTCCGGGTGCCGGCACGGGCGGGCGCTCGATCATCGCCGCTCCCTATGACGCCCGTGGCCTCGGGGACTTAATCAAGCGTCTCCGCCATCCGCTGCGCGAGACGACCTTCCTGGGCATGACCATCCAGGCCGGTTCGGATCTGGCTGCCTTCATGAACGTGACGCGATCGCCGAAAGCTCTGGTTCATGTTGCCCGGCGCTTCGTCCGGCACGTCATCGACCTCGCCCTCCATCGCAGAGGCATGCAACTTCGCAATGGCCTGGCGCTCGTTGGCCGGCTGCTCCGGTCAGCCGCCGATCTCGGTGTGGATCTGCGTGAAGCGTCCCCCGCGACCAAGCTGTTGATCGAGGGCGGTGTAGTTCGAGGCGCGCTCTTGAACAGACGGGACGGCGAGCTTGAAGTCAGGGCGCGCCGTGGTGTCGTTCTCGCAGCCGGCGGGTTCCCGCACGATGCTGCGCGACGCCGCGACACCTTTCCGGCCGATGGGCAGCATTGGACGCTTGCCGTTCCATCCGCGACGGGCGACGGTTTGCGGCTGGGCGAGTCGGCTGGCGGTACCGTCGACACCATGCTCGCTGCGCCCGGTGCTTGGTGCCCGGTCTCGCTCGTTCCTTTTCCCGACGGCACGACTGGTCGCTTTCCCCACATCATCGAGCGCGGCAAGCCGGGGATCATCGGGGTGCTCGGCAATGGCAGACGCTTTTGTAACGAGGGCGATGGCTACCACGATTATGTCGCCGCCATGCTCGCAGCCGTGCCGGATGGAGAGGAGATTGCATCCTGGCTGGTCTGCACGCGCGCCTTCCAGCGCCGGTATGGGCTGGGCATCGCCCGACCGACACCGCTGCCGGTCGAGCCCTACATCAAGTCCGGCTACATCAAGGTCGGTGCGACGATCGCCGAGCTCGCAAAGGCCTGCGGCATCGATCCCACGGGTCTCGAAAAAACCCTCGCAGAATTCAAC
Source organism: Allobosea lathyri (assembly GCF_900108245.1). Classification (GTDB taxonomy): domain Bacteria; phylum Pseudomonadota; class Alphaproteobacteria; order Rhizobiales; family Beijerinckiaceae; genus Allobosea; species Allobosea lathyri. The sequence continues at coordinate 14,922 of NZ_FNUY01000008.1, read as the reverse complement.
AGACATGCGCGAGAGGGAGCTGACCCTGAGTTCGGCCGAGGCTCTACGCCATACAACCGACTTCAGGGCGATGCCGCCAACAAGCCGAACCCTTGCGTCGCTCCAATCGATCAAGGGCCATTCTATGCGGTCAAAGTCCTGCCCGGCAGCTTCGGCACGTTCGCGGGGCTCAAGACGGACGGCAGCGGGCGGGTGCTCAGTGCATCCGCTGAGCCCATCCCAGGCCTGTACGCGGCTGGTACCGACATGGCGAGTGTGATGGGTGGTCACTATCCGGCCGGCGGAATCAATCTCGGTCCCGCCATGACGTTCGGCTTCATCGCAGGTCGGCATTTGGCCAGTCATCAAAATTAGGAGGCGCGGTCAAACCCAAGCCACTCGTCGAAGATGCGATCTTTCGAAGGCCCAAGAACTCGCGAGACAGGACGAAACTCTTTACGTAGCCGCAGACGGCACGACCGTTCCAAAACGGAAACTCAATTGCCGCCTTCGTCTCCGAAACGACGTAGCGCTTCGGCATTAGCGACTGTGATCGAGCCATAAATGTAGACCTGGACAAATCGTCTGGCTCGTCGTCCGGCCAAGCCGCGGCGAACCTATGCTGGCCGTCGAGACAGCGGCCGTCGACGTAGCAGATCGTATCGTCGGCGACCGTTACAGTCGGGTCGACGGCCGCCCCGGGTGACCTTGATCCAGTCTGAGCACTTGGACGCGATCGCTGGCCATTTGGGTCGCTCACGCGTAGCGCCCCATGAGTTGACTGCTCTTCTGCCAGGCGCGGATGGTAATCCCCATCAGGTGAGGCCTTGCTGGAACGAAACCCGTCACTATCTGGTTGTCCGCGCGGTGCCATTCTGGCCCCTGCCCGCTCTTCAGTTGGATGCGTTGCCGCGGACGTACCGGCCGCAACCGACAGGAGGCAAAAACCAGTTTTCCGGCGACGGCCGGATCCGCCTAGTCCTGACAGAAGTCAGAGGCCCGCCGTTTGCCAACGGCGGGCTTAATATTTTGGAGCTCAGGCCTCAGGCGACAGTCTCGGCGAGGTCCTTTGCAACCTTGAATTTCACGACGGTCTTCGCGGGAACCTCGATCGTAGCGCCAGTCGATGGATTGCGGGCCTGTCGAGCTTCGCGCTTAGCTGACGACAGCTTCCCAACACCACTTAGCGTTACATTTGCTCCCGACTTGAGAGCCTTAGCAACGACGCCTGAAAGCGAAGCCAAAACTGCCGAGACATCCGCCTTCGATTTTGCGGCGTCTTCGGCGATTGCCGCAATAAGCTCGTTCTTCGTCATCATTTCCTCCAGCACTTCCACGGATCAGTTGATGATCAGTTGGCCTTGGCAGCCTTACTGCGGACAGGAGTCTTCCGGCGCTGCTGGCCCAGACCCATCCGCTTGGCGAGTGAGGAGCGAGCCTCTGCATATGAAGGAGCAACCATTGGATAATCGGCTGGAAGGCCCCATCGAGCGCGATATTCCTCGGGAGACAAATTGTAGGCCGAGCGCAAATGCCGCTTCAGCGACTTGAACTTTTTACCGTCCTCAAGGCAGATGAGGAAATCGGGCGTGATCGACTTCTTAACTGCCACCGCAGGCGTCGGGCGCTCCTCACCGACGGGCGCAGGCGGAGCGCCCAGGCCCGAAATCGCGGCGTGCGTCGTTGCAATGAGCCCAGGAAGATCGACCATCGGCACGCTGTTGTTCGAGACGTAAGCGGACACGATATCGGCCACCAATTCGATGAGGTTGTCGCTGGTTTCGGCCATGATGCTCTCCGAAGATTCGATCCGATTATCGAATCGCCGAGACAATCGGGAATCAAGTGCTCTTCACGTCGACTAGGCCGCTCGAATTTGCGAATCAAGGCTCTGGACGATAGCCATCCAAACGAAGTGCATGATGAAGACTTCAATTCGTCGAATTCGATTGATTGACGGTAGAGCGCATTTCGCGCTTTGATGCCTCGTTCCCGTACAGCTCAATAAGTGGCGTACTCCATCGATGCAGAGTTCTTGGATTTTTTCGACACGAACGCGAGCCGTCTGGCTGAGAACGTTGGCCCTCCTGGCGTTGGCGGCAGTGATACTTGCGCCGGCGCTGCTTTTCCGCTGACCTCCCGGCACCATTCGGGGCGAGGTAACTCCAACTCCAGCGAAAATGCCAGCGATCGGTGAAAGCGGTTTAGATTGAGCCGACTCCTGTGCCCTCAAGCTATGTTCAGCGCCGGCAACGTCCTCGCTGCCGTCTGCATCGCCGCGACCGTCAGCTATTCGTTAGGTCTCGACCTAAACGATCGGAAATCGTAGCTTTGCAAAGCGCATCGTCTCGACCGACATCATGCCCGAGCTTCCGGCGAAAGCTTGTAAGGGCTGAGAACCTCGTCCAGCTCGGCTGGAAAGGCTGCCGCCCGCCGCGTAGCCAGACTGACATTGACAGCGAGTTGGTCCATCGTCGCGGCAACGAAGCCGTGTTCCGAATGCCGCATTTCGAGACTGGTCCACAGCCTCTTGTCGTCAGCCTTGTCGATTGTCAGACTGACCGTGAGTGGCGCGTTGGCCGTGACTTCCCTGAGATAGGCAATGGTCGCCGTCACGGTGAATAGTCCGAAGCCGAACCTTCGCGTATAGGCTTCCCCAAGCCCGAACTCGGCTAGAATGTCATGCCCCAGGTCATCGAAGAGTTTGACGTAATAGGCCATGTTCATGTGGCCGTAGATATCGACCCAAGATGGATCGACATGGGCGCTGCGGATACTGGCCGGCGACCTCAACATGGTGCTCATAATCAGACGATACGCGGCCAGTGGCAGGCCAACCAGCAGCTAAATGGTTCGGGTCTGGTGCGTTATTCGTTCGTGACAGCGTGATTGTCCGGAAAGGTCTGGAGCAGCCATTTGCGGAGTGCCGCAATCGAATTTTCGTTCCAGCGCCGCGCCTGCGTGATGAAGTAGTATCCTCCCATGCGAATATTGGTGGGCACCATTTCCTCAAGTTCTCCCCGCAGCAGGAGCTCCCCCGCCATGAGATCGCTGACGAGGGCGACGCCCTGCCCGAGAAGCGCGGCCTCGACAGCCAAGTGGCCATGCCAGAGCCGCGGCCCGCGGAGCCGAGGTGTCTCCGTGATGCCGGCATGATCGAACCAGTTCTCCCACTGCCTCGTCGACCGCTCATGGATCAGCGGCAGCTCGGTTAAGCTAGCGACGCTGACCGCCTCGGGATGCTGCGCCTTGAACGAGGGGCTGGCGACGGCAAGAATCCGGGGGCGGAAGAATATCTCGCCGCGAAGCTCGTCGGGAAAGCTCGGGTTTTCCAGATAGTTGATCTCGGCATCGACATCGCCCTGACTGAAATCAGGCCGGGATGAAATGGGCTGTAGAATGATCTCGCGACCGCCCAGGAACTCTTCGATCTCGTGCAGCCGGGCGAGCAGGCGCTGCGATGCGAGACCAGCCATACAACAAATGTGGAGAGCGTCACTGCTGCCGCTCCACAACTCGCCTGTCGCATCCGCGATGAGATCCAGCGCATGCCGCATCTGGACGGCATAGCGCTTGCCTTCCCGCGTCAACGCCAAGCCTCGCCCCGACTTCTGGACGAGTTTGATCCCGATCGACAATTCGAGGTTCTGGATGTGACGCGAGACGACGGTATGCGAGACAGCCAACTCGTCGGCCGCGCCCCTCACCGTACCCGTCCGCCCGAACGTCTCGAATGCACGCAATGCCAGCAACGGTGGAAGACGGCGGCGCATCGCGAACTCCCCTGACCGCCTGCTGCACCAGACAGCAATCGCAAATACCGATTTGCCTCTTAAATCAAGCGAGTCCAGGGTGGTCGTCAAGCACAATTCGGTGCGCCTCATGCACCAATAAGGGCATTTCAAACTGCTTGTTGAGTTGAGGGAACGCCATACGCTCCAGGTTTCTGAAACCGGGGTAACCATGAGTGAGCGACACATCGGCAAAAACCTCGATCGTCGGTGCGTACGAGTCGCCTCGCAGGCAAGCGCCCCGTCTGCATCCCTTCGCGTTGCAGATGGAGTGCATCTCGGGTGCGCTCGCGGATGCCGGCCTCGCCCTGTCAGACGTTGACGGCCTGTGCGTGGCTGCAGGCGATTGGGCTGAAGGCGGTGGCGTTAGCAGCCTGACCGAGTTCGCCGAATATGCCGGCATCAAGCCGACATATTTTGACAGCACGGATGTCGGCGGATGCTCCTACATCGTTCACGCCGGCCATGCTGCCGCAGCTATCGCAGCCGGGCTCGCCGATGTGGTCGTCATCAGCTACGCGTCCTGTCCGCGCTGGTGGCCGCTCACCACGCCGTCCTTCGACCCCTTCGTATTGCCAGCCGGTCCCGGCCAGTTCGAGCTGCCCTATGGGCCGACATTGATCTCCGCCTACGCCATGTTCGCGCAGCGCCACATGGCCCTCTACGGTACGACGTCCGAGCAGCTGGCGAAGGTCGCGGTCACCTTCCGGCAGCATGCCGCGAATAATCCCGACGCGCGCTTTCGCACCCCTTTGACGATCGATGACGTTCTCGGCTCTGCGATGATCGCGACGCCGCTGCGCAAGCTCGACTGCTGCGTGGTCACGGATGGCGGGGGCGCAATCGTCATGACCAGTCGGGAAAGGGCGCGCGATTGCCGGTCCAAGGCCGTTCACTTGGCGGGCTTCGGAACAGCCGTCGCTAGGACGCAAATTAGCCAGATCGACCATGATCTCACCACGCCGGCGGCAATTTCAGGCCCGCGCGCCTTTGCCATGGCAGGCGTCGGCCATGCCGATATCGACGTCGCCCAGCTCTACGATGCCTTCACGATCACGCCCATGCTGGCGCTCGAAGATCTCGGATTCTGCGCGAAGGGCGAAAGTGGCGCTTTTGTCGATGACGGGCATCTGACGCTGGGCGGCATGCTTCCCTGCAACACGGATGGCGGCGGCCTGTCCTCCAACCATCCCGGCAAGCGCGGCATCTTCGCCATGATCGAAGGTGTGAGGCAGTTGCGGGGAGAAGGGCCTGGCGTTCAGGTCCCCGATGCCGAAGTAGCCCTCGTGCACGGTCTGGGTGGGACCTTCTGCGCTGCCGCGACAGCAATCCTGACAGTCTAGGGGAACCATGACAGCGCTGAGTTCTCCCATCACCGATATCGTGTCCGATCCATTCTGGCTGGCCACGCAAGCCGGCAAGCTCATGATCCAGCGCTGTCCGGTAACGGGACGTCACCAATGGTATCCCCGCGCGCACTCGATCTACGCACCCGAGGCGACGCCGGAATGGGTCGAGGCCAGCGGGCGCGGCACGGTCTTTTCCTTTTCCACCATCCATCGCGGGAACGGGCCTATCGACGCTCCCTACACCTGCGCCCTGATCATGCTCGAGGAGGGCGTGCTCATGCTGTCGCGGCTGGACGGAATCGCCGAGGCCGAGTTGCAGGTCGGCATGCCGGTCGCCGTCGCCTTTTCGCCATTGCCGGACGGCATCTCCCTCCCGGTCTTTCGCCGTCGGGAGACATGACGATGCCCGTCCCTTTCCTTGAAATCGAGACGGGCCGAACCGCCATATCGGCCCGGATTACCGTGACGGAGACGCATATCGTGCTCTTCGCTGGCCTGACAGGCGACTTTAACCCGCTGCACATGGATGCCGCGTTCATGGCCGAGAGCGCCTATGGCAAGCGCATCGCCCATGGCATGCTCGGCCACTCGCTCAGCACCGGCCTGCGCTCCGTCATCGACGACTGGGCAATCGAGGCATTCCTCGAGACGCAGCGCCGCTTCGTCGGCCCCATCTTCGCCGGGGACACGATCCATTACGAGGCGAAGGTCAAGGAGACCCGCGAGAGTCGCTCCAAGCCGGGTCGCGGGATCGTCCGGGTCGCCATGACGCTCAAGAACCAGCGCGGCGAAACCGTTCAGGAGGGCGAGGACGTGTTGCTTGTCGGCCCCAGCGAACAGGGACGCGCACCGTGATATCGGGCCGTCTCGAAGGTCATACCGCGTTCGTCACTGGCGGCGCCGGCGGGATCGGCTCCGCGATCTGCGAGCGCTTCGCCAGCGAGGGCGCACGTGTCGTTGTCGCCGATCTGGTCCTCGACCAGGCGGTCGAGGTTGCCCAGCGACTGATCGCAAAAGGCCATTCCGCCTGTGCGGTCGCGATCGATGTCGCGACCCGCGACAGCTGGAACACGGCGATAACCTCCCTGCCGACTGCATTCGGCGAGGTCGATATCATGGCGAATGTCGCCGGTATCGTCCGCGACCGGTCGTTGACGAAAATGACCGACCACGAATGGGACCAGGTCATCAACGTCAGCCTGCGCGGCACATGGCTCGGCTGTCAGACCGCTTTCGCCTTGATCGGAAAGAAGGGTTGGGGCCGGATCATCAACACCGCCTCGACAGCGATCCTCGGATCCTTCGGCCAGTCCAACTACTCATCTGCGAAGGCTGGCATCGTGGGACTGACCCATACTGTGGCGCTTGAGGGCGCCAAACGCGGAATTCTCGCGAACGCCATCGCTCCCGGGATTGTCGAGACCGCTATTCTGGCGGATGTGCCGGCCGCGCTCCGGGAGAGCTGGATCGAGAAGATGCCGCTGGGCCGGACTGCTCAGCCTTCCGAGATCGCTTCGGTCGCCGCGTTCCTGGCCTCGGATGATGCAAGCTACGTCACCGGCCAGGTGATCGTCGTCGATGGAGGCGCGACCACGGGCGACTACTGATCAAGCCTTCAAAGCAATGCTTCAAAAAAACCTAACAGGGGAACCAGCCGATGACGACGCTCAACAGAAGACATGTCCTGCTTGCCGGTGCTGCAGGTATCGCCGCCTCCGCGGCTCGCATCGTGCCCGCCAGCGCAGCTGACGACGCCCTCTACGCGGCCGCAAAAAAGGAAGGCGCGCTCAACCTCTACTGGGGTTCATATGAGCAGAAGACGATCGAGGAAATTCGCGATGCTTTCAAGGCGAAGTACCCTGGAATCGAGGTGAACCTGCTGCGGCAGGCGTCTCAGACGGTCTACACGCGCCTGCGCCTGGAGATCCAGAACGATGCGGTCCAGTGTGACTCGCTAGGTACGACCAACCTGCTCCACTACATCGACCTGAAGAAGATCGGTGCGATCCAGCCGCACAAGCCGGCCAATATCGAGATGGTGCCGGCGGATTTCCGCAACCTGGATCCGGGCAACGCCTTCCATGTCGGTGCTATCAGCCTGACGACCATCAACCAGTCATCGAAGGTCACCTCCCCGCCGAAATCCTGGCAGGCGCTGCTCGACGCGCCCTGGGCCGGCAAGATCACGACGGGCAGCCCCGCCTTCTCTGGCGACGTTGCAAGCTGGGTCGTCGCAATCCGGAAGAAATACGGCGACGACTTCCTGAAGGCCTTCGCCAAGCAGAAGCCCAAGGTCGGCCAGTCGAACGTCGATACCGTGACTGACATTCTATCGGGCGAACGATCCGTCGGTTCGGGGGCTCCCTTCAGCTACTCGCTCGCGCAGAAGGTTGCCGGAAACCCGATCGATGTCACCGTGCCGGAAGATGGCGCAATTCTGAATCTCGGATTGGTGGCTGTCCCGACCAAAGCGCCCCACCCGAATGCCGGCAAGCTCTTCACAGACTTCCTGTACTCGGTCGAGGTGTCCCAGATCCTGTCTAAAAACTTCTGGCCGACACTTCGCACCGATGTGCCCTGGGCCGAGGGCCGCACGCTCCAGTCGATCAAGTGGTATCGCAACCCGGTCGACAATCTCGCCGCAGAGGTTACCGAGGGCATCGCCAAGTGGAAGGAGATCGTCGTCTGACGATCTCCTTCCACTCGCAGCGCCTGAGTTCTCGACGGAAATCTATCTGCGGCAGGTGCGCCTCGCCCGGGCGCGGCTGGCTTTGATCAGTGTTCAAAAGAGCTTCCATGACCCTGTCGATCCCGACGATGCCGACCCGGTCAGCGTCCATTGGCCATCTACGCCATCACGTGCTGCGCTGGGTCGTTCTGGCGGTACTCCTCGTGGCGCTGTTTCTGCTGGTGGTCCAGCCGCTCGGCTGGATCCTCTACAACAGCCTGCATGACGACGACACCGGCCTGTGGACCCTGGGCAATTACCGCCAGATCTTCGCCTCGGCGGCGTTGATTAAGCCTGTCCTCAACTCGCTTCTGCTTGCGAGCGCCGTTGCCGTTCTCTCGACGCTTCTTGGGGTGCCCCTGGCCTGGCTCGTGGCACGGACCGATCTGCCGGGCCGCGGGGTGATCCGCGTGCTCACTCTGGCCGCCTTCGTGACCCCGTCCTTCATCGGTGCGCTCGGCTGGATTCTGCTCGCCGCACCGAATTCGGGATGGCTCAATGTCGGCTGGCGGTCCGTCACAGGCGCGCAGACGCCGTTGATGAACATCTACACGATGATCGGCACGATCTTCGTCTGTGCGATCTATACCGTGCCCTATACCTTTACCATGGTCTCGAGCGCGCTCGACGAAATGGCGGTCGAGCTCGAGGATGCCGCGACAACGCTCGGCTCCGGCGTCATGCGGACGATGATCACCGTGACCATCCCCTTAGTGATGCCGGCCGTGCTGGTCAGCTTCATTCTGTCCTTCATTCAGGGAATGACGTTGTTCGGCGTGCCCGCGTTCCTGCTGACCCCAAGTGGCACGCTCGTGGTCACAACGAAGCTCGCAGAATTCTACCAGCTCTTCCCCCCTGCCCTGTTCTTGTCGGCGGCTTACTGCCTGCCCCTCGTCATTGTCACGGGCGGACTTTTCTATGCGCGACACAAGATCCTAGGCCGGCGACAGTTTGTGACCGTGGGAGGAAAGGGCCGCGCCGGCCGACTGATCAGGCTGAAAAAATGGCGCCTGCCGGCACTGGCCTTCGCTCTCATCGTGCCGGTCACCGCCGTGTTGCTGCCCTATGTCGCGATCGTGCTCGTTTCCCTCAGCAAAGCATGGGGTCTGGGGCCCGTGCCGAGCAATCTGACATTACACTGGTATCGTTGGGCAATAACCGAGAACCCCGAAACCCAGCGCGCGATCGTCAACTCACTGCTCTATGCCGGAGTCGCGGCGAGCTTCTGCGTGCTGCTGGGGGTAATCGTCGCTTACATCGTCGAGCGGCGGCTGCTTCGCGGCGCAGGCTTGCTCGCCGTGCTGGTCACTATCCCGATCATCATTCCGGGCATCGTGCTCTCGGTCGGCTTCTTCTCCGCCTATACCCGCCCACCGCTGAATTTCTACGGCACCGGCACCATCGTCATCGCCGCCTTCGTCGCGACTTTCCTGCCTATCGCCTATTCGCAAGCCGGCTCGATCCTCAAGGGCATCAGCCCCGAAATGGAGCGGGCCGCGCGTAGCGTCGGCGCCAGCGAAAGCCGCGCCTTCGCCGCGATCACGGTGCCGCTCATGCGTGGCGGGCTCGTTGCAGGATGGCTCCTCGTCTTCATCCCGATCATGCGGGAACTTTCGGTGGCCATCTTTCTCGTGTCGACGAAGACCAACGTCATGACCACCCTGATCTACAACTACAAGGATGGCGGCAATTACGAAGCCGTCTGTGCTGCGAGCACCCTGCTCCTCGCCGCCACCCTCATGATCGTACTGCTCGCTCGTTTCATCACGGAGGGAGCCGCTCGCCGGAGGCGCAACGCAGCCAGCCTCGGAGAAGTCACATGAGCGAAATCCACATCAGGCAACTTAGTAGATCCTATGGCACCTACCAGGCACTGAAATCCTGCGATCTGATCATCCCGGACGGAGCCTTGCTTGCGCTGCTCGGCCCGTCGGGCTGCGGGAAGTCGACGACGCTGCAGCTTCTGGCGGGATTCGATACACCGAGTTCTGGCGAGATCTGGGCCGACAAGGAGTTACTTTCCAGCCCTCAGAAGGTGATCCCGCCCGAACATCGCGGGATTTCGCTGGTCTTCCAGAATTATGCGGTCTGGCCGCATAAGACCGTGGCCGAGAATGTCGCCTTTGGTTTGAAGCTGCGAAAGCTGAGCAGGTCGGAAGTCGAGACCCGGTTGAACCGGGCACTGGACATGGTCCGCCTCGGCGCCTTTCGTGATCGCTATCCGTTCGAGTTGTCCGGCGGCCAGCAGCAGCGCGTCGCGCTGGCGCGGGCGCTGGCGGTCGAGCCGAAGATCCTGCTTCTCGATGAACCCCTCTCCAATCTCGATGCGCATCTGCGCGAGGAGATGCGCTTCGAGATCCGGCGCGTCCATGACGAACTCGGCATCACCACCGTCTATGTGACACACGACCAGGGTGAAGCGCTGGTCACGGCCGATAAGGTCGCGGTGATGAGAGCGGGCGTCGTTCAGCAGTTCGGCTCGCCCGAGGACATCTTCGAAAAGCCTGCGAACACCTTCGTCGCGTCGTTCATCGGCAGCAACAACGAGATCAAGGGCGTCAAAGATGCCGGCGGCGCGCTCCGGGTGGGCGCAACGCCGCTGCGCGCAGAGGATCGCAGCAGCGTCGCGCCCGGCGAGCCGGCGATCCTGTGTATCCGCCCGTCGCGAGTGCAGCTGTGCGACCCGACTACGCCCGGCAACCGATTGGACGGCACCGTGAAGCGCAGCGCCTATCTCGGCGAGTATCGCGATGTCCTGATCGACCTTGCCGACGGCGGAACGTTGAGAGCCTTCGTCGCGCCCCATCTTCGGCCCTCGATCGGAGACCCTGTCTCCGTGCATCTGCCGCCCACCGCCTGCCAGATTCTGGATGCGCCCCAATAAGGGCCAGCCCAGTCAAGATCGATCGGATTCCTGCATGACCACGCATCAACAAGACGCGCCCCTCTTGAGGCAGCGCAAGGGCGACGTGGAGTGGCTGATTTTCAATCGCCCCCGGGTTCGCAACGCACTGTCCTCGGATATGGAGCAAGCCTTGTTCGAGGCGGTCAAGGCCATCGCGCAGGACGGCAGTGCCAAGGCGGTGGTCTTTACCGGCATGCGCGGCGAAAAGCCGGCTTTCATGGCGGGCGCGGATATGGGCGCACTGGCCAAGGCCGCCGATCCAGAGGAGGCGATCGCGATCGAGCGCGAGGCGGAGACATTGATCGTGGCGATCGAGGCGCTCCGGATCCCGACCGTTGCAGCCATGGCTGGCGCCTGTGTCGGTCAGGGCGCCTTGCTGGCCTCGGCCTGCGATGTCCGCATCGCTGCGCCTTCGTTGCGTTTCGGTTTCCCCATCGCCCGCACAGTCGGCAACTGCCTGAGCCTGATGAATTATGCTCGCCTGATCTCGATGCTGGGCGAGGCTGCAACCAAGGAGATGATCTTTAGTGCCAGGCTGCTCGGCGCCGACGATCTCCTGGCCACTCGCTCGATCCGCGCCATCGTGGCTGACGATGAGATCGACGATCGGGCTCAGGAGGTTGCCGAGGCCCTGACCAGGCTCGCTCCGCTTACGCTTTGGGCCACGCGCCAGGCCCTGCTGAGACTGCGCGACCACGGCGTCCCATCGGATGGCGACGATGACATTCTCACCGCCTGCTACGGATCCCGGGACATGCAGGAGGCGATCTCCGCCTTCCTCGCCAAGCGAGAGCCGCAATGGCTCGGCCGCTAGGTTTTGACAACGGAAGCCCGTGAAAATGAAGAGGCCGGACATGATGTCCGGCCTCTTTCGTACGATGGCACGATGCCCGAGCGAATAGCTTTTTTGCGTGAACGTCAGATCACCGCCTCGGCACGCAGCGCCTCGATTTCCTCCAGCGAGAACCCCAGGTCTTGCAGGATTATGTCGCTATGCTCGCCCAGCTCCGGTGGCGCCGTCTCTTCGGGAAGCGGCGTTTTCGGCATTTGGATGGGAACGCCGACGAAGCGGCGGCCCGATCCGACAGGAACCTCGGCGACCATTTTGCGCGAAATAACCTGCGGATCGGCGAGCGCCTCAGGAACGGAATTGATGGCGCTGGCAGGCACATCCGCATCGTCCAAGATGGCGAGCCATTGCTCTCGGCCGCGCTTTGCGAAGATCTCGGTGAGCACGGGCTCTAGTTGAGCGTGGTTGGCTGCCCGGGTAGAGCCGTCGGGAAAGCGGGAATCGTTCAGAAGGTCGGGGCGTTCGAGCGCACCACAGAGTCTTTGCCATTGCTCGTCGGTATCGACACAAACTGCGATGGGCTCGTCTGCCGTGGCGAAGGCTTGAAACGGTGCGATCAGCGGATGGCGACTACCCAGCCGGCGCGGCTCCTCGCCAGCGTTCAGGTAGCGCGCGATCGCGTTCTCCATCAGCGCGAGCTGGCAGTCCAGCATGGCGACATCGACGAAGGTGCCGCACCCCGTCCGCTCGCGCTGCTGCAGCGCCGACAGCACGCCGATCGTGGCGAAAAGGCTCGATCCGATATCGCCGATCGAAGCGCCGACGCGTGCGGGCGGTCCCGCTTCTTCCCCCGTGATGCTCATCATGCCCGACAGGGCCTGCGCGATGGCGTCGAATGACGGCTTGTGCTTGTAGGGCCCGGTCTGGCCGAAGCCCGAGATCGACGCATAGACCAGCCGAGGGTTGATCTTCGCGGCGGCATCATAGCCGAAGCCGAGCCTGTCCATGACGCCGGCGCGGTTGTTCTCGACGAACACGTCGGCGCCGGCCAGCAGCTTCGCGAAGATTTCCTTCCCGCGCGGGCTCTTGAGGTCGAGCGTCAGGCTCCGCTTGTTGCGGTTGACGCTCATGAAATAGATGCTCTTCTCGTCCCGGAACGGAGCGATAATGCGTGTGAAATCGCCCGCCCCGCGCCGCTCGATCTTGATCACGTCGGCGCCCAAGGCTCCCAGCAGCCAGGTACAATAGGGGCCGGCGAGCATATGCGTCGCGTCGATCACGCGAATGCCGGATAACGGGCCGCGCGAAGCGTCGTCTGCGCTCATGGTGGCAAAGCTCCTTGGATCAATCTGTCGCCGTTTCGGCAGCGTGACTGTCTTGGAATGCGCCGATCGGAACAATCAGCAATTTGGGACGCATCAGATGCTGAAAATGCACCAATTGGAGGCGCAGACAGGAGATCTGCTCGCGGCATTGCGTTGGCCGCGCTTCACGTCGCCTGTCCGCGCCAGCTCGCCTCTGCATTTACATTCCAGACGTTCGGAAAATCAGACAGGATCGGCTGGGCAGAGCCGCCGGTGCGCGACGTATAGGCATCACTCGTGCATCAATCAGACCAATCGCTGCGATAAAATCGGCTCCTTTTGAGTTAGACTGCCACGACAGCCGCTATGCAACGCCGATGCCGGGTGTAGGGGCCGTCCACCCCATCAACGGGCGCTTCCACAGCGAGTTCATAACACGCACTGGTTGCTGACACTTCCAGATGGGGCCATCGACAACAAGCCACCGAGCCTGCCGCAGACCCGGCGGAGCACCCAGCCCACCGCCGTGATCAAAGTCCGGGAAGTCCAACCTCCGGCGGTCCAGCAAATGGTCTCGGATCAAAGAAATCCAGGACTTTCCCTCAGGCCGGACGAGAAAAGGGTCTCAGGTAAGATTTCAGCGCACGCCCTTAGCGTCAAAGTTTTCGATTATTGATGCAAGTCTGGCATACGTGGGGTTGCGTTCGGAGGCAGGTCGTATGGGTCGTCACTTGAATAGCCGCCAGATTGAAGCATTTCGCGCAGTCATGCTCACGGGCACGACAACCGGGGCCGCTCAAATCCTCAATACGACGCAACCGGCCGTGAGTCGTACGTTGGCACAATTGCAAGCTGCCACGGGCATCAAGCTTTTCGAAATAAACAGAGGTCGTCTCACCCCCACCCCAGAGGCCAAGGAACTCTTCGATTCCGTCCAGCGGCACTTCCTTGGACTCGAGAAGATCGAACAGACCGTCACCGCGTTGCGTCAAAGCGGAACCGGCTTGCTGCGAGTGGCATGTACGCCGGTGCTCGGAATTTCCGTGATTCCGGCTGCGGCTCAACGTTTTAAAAACGATTTTCCCAGCGTTCGCGTGAGCCTTCATACGATTGAAACTCATCAGATGCAGGATGGACTTCTGAGCGGCATGTACGACATGGCCGTTTCGACCAGCCGGCTCAATTCGACGGGCCTTGATCCGCAACTAATTCATCAATCGCACGCTGTTTGCGTGATGGGAAAGTCCCACGCGCTAGCGACCAAAGCGCGGATAGATGTCGACGACCTCAGCGAATTTCCACTGCTCGCCCACCATCAAGACGATACGCTCCAACGTCGATTGGATTCGCTGTTGGAAAAAAAGGGGATCAGGCCGCCATCGATCATCGAAACCAATTATTCGGCGACTATCTGCATGTTGGCCGCTTCAAACCTCGGAGTTGGAGTGATCAGCCCCTATGCAGCGACCGTCTTCGCCAATGTCGTCCACATTGCCCAATTCCATCCGAGGATATCCATACAGACGGAAATGACATTTCCGCCAAACATCGCCCAGTCGAAACTAACTATAGCGTTCGCTGGGCATCTACGCGATGCGTTCACACAGCTCGGCTGAAAGCCGATCTCGATCGGGGGCTCGGTTCCCTCACGGACGCGCCCAATTCGGGTTTCGAATCCTTTTGATTGATGAGACAAATGAGCGCGCAATCGCCTCGCAAGTGTGGTCTGCCCCCATTGGGTGGCCCGGTTTCAGTCTAATGCATGGTCGGCTTCGCGGCCATGTCTGGCGATGGGTTTGGCGGCTGCACAATGGCGGTCGGTGCCGGAGCACGGTATCCGAGCGATGAGTGGGGCCGCACGGTGTTGTAGTGCTTTCGCCAGCTTTCGATGACAGCTTTGGCCTCGGCGAGGCTGTAGAAGACCTCGCCGTTGAGGAGCTCGTCGCGAAGTTTGGAGTTGAAGCTCTCGCAATAGCCGTTCTCCCAAGGCGAGCCTGGCTCGATGAAGGCCGTCTTCGCGCCGACCGCTGTGATCCACTCCCGCACTGCTTTGGCGACGAACTCGGGACCATTGTC
>NZ_FNUY01000006.1 GCF_900108245.1 Allobosea lathyri | reverse complement strand
TGATGCCCGAACTCGGGCACGTCTCGCCAAAGGCCATCGCTGCCCTGACGGGCCTCGCGCCCTTCAACAACGACAGCGGACGCAGGCGCGGCCAGCGCATGATCAGGGGCGGAAGGCGCCGCGTCCGGCGAGCCCTCTACATGGCCGCGCTTGCCGCCATCCGGACATCGTCGCGCTTCAAGACCTTCTACGACACCATCCGCGCCCGAAGCGCCGCCGCCAAAGTCGCCATCATCGCCGTCGCAAGAAAGCTCATCACCGTCCTCAACGCCATGCTCAAAACAAACACAGCCTTCCAGACATGACCCCAAACGACACAGTTGCCGGGTCTCCGCTTCGCTGCGCCCGGGATGACCAAGCGACATCAATCTGAACACGAATGATCTAACCCATCCCGCGCAGCCGCCTCCCGCGCCGTTTGCGCGCGGGCAAGCATGAGTTCGCGCTCGCGCTGATTTTTCGTCAGCTCCGCTCCGAGCGTGAACGCAGCCTGCGCCTCCGAATGCCGGCCGAGCTTTGCCAGCAGATCACCATGCACGGCGGGCAGCAGATGGTACCGCTTGAGCGCGGGCTCGGACATCAGCGCCTCGACCAGCACCAGCCCGGCAGCCGGCCCTTCCGCCATCGAGACGGCGACGGCGCGGTTCAGCTCAACCACCGGTGAGGGAGAGACCCGGGCGAGGACGCCATAGAGCGCCGCGATCCGCGCCCAGTCCGTCTCAGCAGCCGTGCGCGCCCGGGCGTGGCAGGCCGCCAACGCAGCCTGCAGCAGATAAGGGCCGGGCAGCGCGCCCGGCGCGTCATCACGAGAAATCTGCCCTTGCAGAGACTGCGCCCGCTCCAGCGCCTTGAGCCCGCGCCCGATCAGCAGATGGTCCCAGCGCGCCCGGTTCTGGTCGAGCAGCAGCACCGGCTCGCCGTCGGGGCCGATGCGCGCCCGCAGCCGCGAGGCCTGCAGTTCCATCAGCGCGACGAGGCCATGCACCTCCGGCTCCTGCGGGCTGAGTCCGGCGAGAATGCGGCCCAGCCGCAGCGCTTCCTCGCACAAGGCCGGCCGGACCCAGTCGTTTCCCGCGGTAGCCGCATAACCCTCGTTGAAAATCAGATAGACGACCTCAAGCACCGAGGAGAGCCGTTCCGTCAGCTCCGCGCCATGAGGCACCTCGAACGGAACCTTGGCATCGCTGAGCGCCTTCTTGGCCCGCACGATGCGCTGGGCCATCGTCGGCTCGGGCACGAGGAAGGCCCGTGCGATCTCCTCCGTCGTCAGCCCGCCGAGCAGCTTCAGCGTCAGCGCGAGCCGGGCCTCGGTCGAAAGCACCGGATGGCAGGCCGTGAAGACAAGCCGCAGCAGATCGTCGCCGACATCGTCGTCCAGCGCCGCGTCGAGATCGGGCGCGCCATTCCCGTCGGTCTCGATGTCGTGGCCCAGTTCCTGATGTTTGCGCGCCAGCAACCTGTCACGACGCAAGGAATCGATGGCGCGATGCTTGGCGGCCTGCATCAGCCACGCCCCGGGATTGCGCGGAACGCCCTCTTCGGGCCACTGCTTCAGGGCCACGACCAGCGCGTCCTGCGCCAGTTCCTCGGCGCGCCCGACATCGCGGACGATACGGGCGAGCCCGGCGATCAGGCGCGGGGCCTCCATGCGCCAGACCGTCTCGATGGTGCGGTGTGCATCGCTCGCCGACATGGGCAGCGATACACACCATCTCCCGCCCCGAAGACAAGGGGGCAGAGGAAAAGGCGCGGGCCGTCAGACGCTACCCATGCCGATGTCGCGGAAGCGCTGTACCGAGCCCATCGTCTCGAAATCCTCCAGCTCGTAGAGCTCGCGAATCTCGATCTCGCAATCCTGGCCGAGTTCGAACGGGCGCGGAAAGCGCCGCGACCAGTCGAGCGCCTCTTCGCGCGAATTCACCTTGATCACGGTGTAGCCGGCGATCAGCTCCTTGGTCTCGGCGAAGGGACCGTCGACGACCGTGCTCCTGCCATCGGCGGCATGCCTGATGCGCCAGCCCTTCGAGCTCGGCTTCAGGCCGGAGCCTTCGAGCAGGACGCCGGCCTTGGCGAGCTCCTCGTGATAGGTAGCCATCGACGCCATCAGCGCGTCATCCTCCGGAAAGATGCCGGCTTCGCTGTCCTTGGTCGCCCTGACGATGATCATGTAACGCATGCTTGCTCCTTGGCGTTGGGGTTTGCGAGCAGGACGCCTGCGGTCCCGCTCCAAGGACACGTCGAACGACATGTCGCGACATCGACAGGATCAGCCTGAATTCGTCAGCCGGAATTCTTCTTGGCCTCGGCCCAGACCCGCTCCTCCTGCTCGCGCAGCTCGGGCGTGAATTCCTCGCCGAAATCGGCAGCCTCGAAGATCTGGCGGATCTCGATCTCGGACGGCCCGGGCATGGGGTTGGGGCAGCGCTTGACCCATTCGATCGCCTCCTCCCGGGACTTGCACTGCCAGATCCAGAAACCGGCGATCAGCTCCTTGGTCTCGGCGAAGGGGCCGTCGACCACGGCCCGCTTCTCCCCGTCGAACTGGACGCGCGCACCCTTGGTGCTGGGATGCAGGCCGTCGCCGGCCAGCATGATGCCCGCCTTCACCAGCTCCTCATTATAGGCGCCCATGGCGGTCAGCAGTTCGGTGGTCGGCATGATGCCGGCTTCGCTGTCCCTGGTCGCCTTGACGATGATCATGAAACGCATGGTCTTCTCTCCTTCGCTTGCCATGGGAGCCGGCCCGGCATCTTGCCGCATCCGGTCTCTGCTGACACGACGAACGAGCCCAGGCGGAATCGACACGGGCCCCGAAAAAATTTCGAGGCCCGTCGATTCTTGTAAAAAACTGGGAAGATCGCGTCGCATGCGCCTCCCCGTCATGGTCGGGCTTGTCCCGGCCATCCACGTCTGTCCTCGTCGAGGATGGTGTTCAAGACGTGGATGCTCGCCACAAGGGCGAGCATGACGGCGGAGGCCCAGATGAATCAGACCTCCCGAGGCAGCGCCTCCAGGAAGCGAGCCGGTTCGCCTTGCGAGGGCGTCGTGATCTCGCCGTCCCACATCACCTTCCGCCCGCGCACATAGGTGCCAACAGGCCAGCCGGTGACGGTGACGCCGTCATAGGGTGTCCAGCCGCATTTCGAGGCGCCCCATGCATTGGTGATCGTCTCCCGGCGCTTCATGTCGACGATGGTGAGATCGGCGTCGTAGCCCGCCGCGATCCGGCCCTTGCCCTCCATCCCGAAAATGCGCTGCGGCCCATGGCTCGACAGGTCGACGAAGCGCTCCAGCGTCAGCCTGCCCGCGTTCACATGGTCGAGCATGATCGGCACCAGCGTCTGCACGCCCGGCATGCCGGAATGGCTGGCGGGATAGGCGTGGTGCTTTTCCTCATGGGTATGGGGCGCGTGATCGGAGCCGAGCACGTCGACGACGCCCTGCTCCACACCCCACCAGATGCGCTGGCGATGGCTGTCGTCGCGGATCGGCGGGTTCATCTGCGCGTAGGTGCCCAGCCGCTCGTAAGCGTCGGGCGCGACCAGCGTCAGATGGTTCGGCAGCACCTCGACGGTCGCGACATCCTTGTGATCCCTGAGAAACACCATCTCCTCGCCGGTCGAGATATGCAGGATATGCACGCGCGCGCCGGTCTCGCGCGCGATGCGCACCAGCCGTTTCGTGCAGGTCAGCGCCACCTCCGGCGAACGCCAGACCGGATGGCTCGACGGATCGCCCTCGACCCTGAGATTCATGCGCTCGCGCAGCATCATCTCGTCCTCGGAGTGGAAGGCGGCGCGCCGGCGCGTGCGCTTCAGGATCTCGGCGACACCGGCATCGTCCTCGACCAGAAGATCGCCGGTGGACGAGCCCATGAAGACCTTGATGCCGGCGGCACCGGGCAAACGCTCCAGCTCGGGCACGTCCTTGACGTTCTCATGCGTGCCGCCGACCCAAAACGCGAAGTCGCAATGCATGCGATGCCGCCCGCGCCTGATCTTGTCGGCGAGCGCCTCGGGGGTGGTCGTCTGCGGAATCGTGTTGGGCATCTCGAAGACGGTGGTGACGCCGCCGAGCACGGCAGCGCGCGATCCGGTCTCCAGATCCTCCTTATGGTCGAGGCCCGGCTCGCGGAAATGCACCTGTGAATCGATCACGCCAGGCAGGATGTGGAGACCAGTGCAATCGACCACCTCGCCCGCCGAAGCGCGAGAGAGATCGCCCAGCGCGACGATCTTGCCGTTGGTGATGCCGAGGTCGCGCTGGACGCGGCCATCCTGGTTCACGACCGTGCCACCCTTCAGAATGACATCGTAGGTCTGCGACATGGCGGGTCTCCGGCGGTTGAGATAACGGCTGTTGCGGCCTAACTATCGGGGCCGATGATATTTGCAAAACGCAAACCGTCATTGCGAGCGCAGCGAAGCAATCCAGAGTCGTCATGCTCTACGAGAATGGATTGCTTCGCTGCGCTCGCAATGACGGTAGAGGTTCTGGAGACCGCTTCATGCCCGCAGCCCGATTGATCGACCGCGGCGTCATCCGCGTCAGCGGTGAGGATGCGCGAGACTTCCTGCAGAACCTCGTCACCAACGATCTGGATCCGGTGACGCCGGAACAGGCCGGCTATGGCGCACTGCTGACACCGCAAGGCAAGATCATCGGCGACTTTATCGTGATCGCGGTGGCGGAAGCGGAGGGCGGCGGCTTTCTCCTCGATGCGCCGCTCCTGCAGGTGCCGGATCTGATGAAACGCCTCAAACTCTACAAGCTGCGTGCCAGGGTCGCGCTCGATGACCTTTCCGAGGCGAGCGCGGTCATCGTCTCGACCGACGGCTCGCCCCTGCCCGCCGATTCCGGCCTCGTCTATGACGATCCACGACTACCGGCGCTCGGCCAGCGCGCCATCACCGATCGTGCCGATGTCGAGTGCATCGCGACCGGCGATTCCGAGGCCTATCATGCAAGGCGCGTCGCGCTCGGCATTCCCGATGGCGGCAGGGACTTCGCCTATGGCGACGCCTTCCCCCATGAGGCGCTGCTCGACCAGCTCGGCGGCGTCTCCTTTAGGAAGGGCTGCTATATCGGCCAGGAGGTCGTCTCCCGCATGCAGCATCGCGGCACGGCGCGCACCCGCATCGTCCCCGTGATCTTCACCGGCGGAATCGCTTGCGAAACCGGCGCCGAAGCCACCGCCGGAACCAAGACGATCGGACGCGTCGGCTCCGGTGCAGACGGGCGCGGCCTTGCCATGCTCAGGCTCGACCGGGTCTCCGACGCGCAGGCCGCAGGCGAGCCGCTGCTCGGCGGTGGACTCGCCTTCACGCTGGAAAAGCCGGAGTTCATCCGCTTCCCCTTCCCCGGCGAACCCGGTTTCGGAGCCGCGGCATGACCGGACGCGCTGCCGTCGAAGGTCCGGACGGGAAATTCCGTTGCGTCTGGCCGGGAACCGATCCGCTCTATCTCGCCTATCACGACACCGAATGGGGCGTGCCCGAATATGATTCGCGCGCGCTGTTCGAAAAGCTGATCCTCGACGGCTTCCAGGCCGGGCTCTCCTGGATCACGATCCTGCGCAAGCGTGACGCCTTCCGCACCGGTTTCGCGCAGTTCGAGCCGGAAGCGATCGCCCGCTTCACCGAGGAGGATGTGCAGCGGCTCCTGCAGGATGCCGGCATCATCCGCCATCGCGGCAAGATCGAGGGCACGATCAAGAGCGCGCGCGCCTATCTCGCGATCAGCGAGCGCCAACCCTTCGCCGATTTCCTCTGGAAGCATCTCGACGGCCGGGTGGTGCAGAACGCCTTCCGCACTCACGAGGAGGTGCCGACTGAAACGGCGGTTTCCAAGGCGATGTCGAAGGAGCTCAAGGCGGCAGGCTTCACCTTCTGCGGCCCGACCATCGTCTACGCCTTCATGGAAGCCTGCGGACTGGTCAACGACCATCTCGCCGGCTGCTTCCGCCGGCAGGAATGCGCCGTGCTGGCGCGCGATGTGAGGTCGCGATGAAGCGATGCGTCTTCTCAGCCCTCATCCTGAGGAGCCGCGCAGCGGCGTCTCGAAGGATGCTCCAGAAGGCTCCGGCAGCAGCTGGACCATCCCTCGAGACGCGCTCCTGCGGAGCACTCCCCAGGACGAGGGCTCGCCAGGGACGGCCCATGCACTGTTCACAGCCTATGCACTGTTCGATGTAACCATGGCCTGCGCCCCCGAACCTCCCCGCGCCTGGCAACGCATGCTGTCGGGCCGCCGGCTCGATCTGCTCGATCCCTCGCCGCTCGATATCGAGATCGAGGACATCGCCCATGGGCTCGCCCGCGTCGCCCGCTGGAATGGCCAGACGCGCGGTGCGCATTCCTTTTCGGTGGCCCAGCACTGCCTGCTGGTCGAGGCAGTCGCCACCCATCTCAACCCTGACTGGCCCGCGCAATGGCTGTTGATGGCGCTGCTTCACGACGCCCCCGAATATGTCATCGGCGACATGATCTCGCCGTTCAAGGTCGTGATGGGCGACGCCTATAAGAGCGTCGAATTGCGCCTGCTCGCCGCCATCCATCTGCGCTTCGGCCTGCCGGCGGCGACACCGGCCCTGCTGAAGCGCAAGACCAAGGATGCCGACAAGATCGCCGCATTCCTGGAGGCGACGGAGCTGGCCGGCTTCGAGCGCGAGGAAGCCCTGAGGTTCTTCGGCCGGCCGCAGGCCCTGCCGCGCGACGTCCTCGCCTGGCTCGAACCGCTCGACACGGAAGCCGCACAGGCGCGCTTCCTCGAACGTTTCGCTCTGCTGGCGTCGTAAGGACAGATCAGTTCGAGAGGTAGGCTTTCGTGACCACGCGCTGGAACAGCGCCGTCATGGCTTCGGAGATGCCCTGGTTTATGCCGACCTCGAAAAACAGCCCCGGTGAGGCGCACGCCTCCATGTTCTTCGGAATCTGCGCCTGGAACGGCTTGATCCAAGTGTTGTACCAACTATCCGACGGCAGCGGCAGATACGTCGTGTAGAGCACGGCGATCTTCACGCCCCGACTCTTGATGCTGTTGCAGAACTGGGTATCGATCGGCTCCTGGCAGCGCGTGCCGGAGAGCTTCTTCGAGCAGCCGCCGGAGTTCGCAAAGTCAGCCACGCCATCGGAGACGAAGAATATCACCTTTTGCGGCGAGGTCTTGCTGGAACCATCGCCGGGATTTGGAATGATCCCGTTGATATCGGTCATTGCCTTGTCGAAATCGGTGCACTGGTCCGAATTGTACCCGTCATAGGGAATCGTCATCAGGTCGATCGCACTCGCGGACGCCTTGGCTGTCTCCATGCTGGTGGTCAGGCTTTGTATTTCGGTCAGCTTCTTGCCCTTGCAGGATGCCCCTAGCGTGTACGTTGCCATGCGATACTGCTGCGGCAAGGTCGCCGTTGTCTTCGCCGTGTCCGTCAGTTCCTGCGTCGCCTTGCGCACCACATCGATGCGCATCTGGACGCCGATTTCCTTGGCCTTCTTGTAGAAATTGTTGGGATTGCTGAGATCGTGGCAGGCGAAAGCGCATTGCCGGACCGATTTGGTCGCTTCTTCCATCCTGGTGATCTCGGCGGTCGTGGCCGCCACGCCCATGGATGGAGAATTGTCCAGCATCAGGTAGAAATCGATGAAGGGCGCGCGTGCACCGGACGCGCTCGCATTGCCGGTCACCGCAACCGTCTGAATCCCGACCAGATTCATGACATTGACCGGGACGGTGGCCGTATAGGTGACTTTGACCGAACGTCCCAGACCGATATTCTCAAGCGTGACCGTGCGGTTCTGCACGGTGCTCTTGTATTCGCTCGCATCGGCGTCGAAAATCTTCTCGGCGTCGGTCTTGGCGTCGGCCAGCGACTTCAGCATCGCGTTCTGCGAGACGGCCGCAAGTGCGGCGGCATCTGCGGCGGCGTTCAGCTGAAGCCTGACATTGGCCGCCCGGCTGTAATCGATAAGCGCGCCGGCGAAGCCGACCATCGGCAAGATCGCAAAAGCGAACAGAATGATCACGTTGCCCGAGCGCTCGCCGGAGAACGACCGTAGCGCCTCGCGCAGATGCTTGATCCGAACCATCGACATGACACTCTACACCGGTATTTTGACAAACTCTCAAATGATCAAAGCCGCCAGGAACTTACGAATGGGTGAAATCAACACTCAAAATCACCGCATACCTCGATGTTTCAGCAAATAATCCTCCCCGAATGCGCTTGCGATTAAGAAGCGATGAATGCGCGTTACCGTCGCAGCCAAGTCGGCTCCCGCTTCTCCATCCATCTTTTCCAAAACGTGAAAGGTGATCGAACGCTTTTCCGGATTTCGAGAAACTGCGGAACACGGCATGATGCCTCCATCAGGAACGGCCATCACGCCGGAGGAAACACATCATGTCGCAGTCTTCGACCGCAGCGATCCAGACTCCGAAGGGCGTCGTCATCAACGGTGCCATCGGCCCGCGCTTCGACGAGATCCTGACGACCGAGGCCTTGTCCTTCGTCGCCGATCTGCACCGCCGCTTCAACGAGACCCGCAAGCGCCTGCTCGCGCTCCGCAGCGAGCGCCAGAAGCGCTTCGACGCCGGCGAGACGCCCGATTTCCTTGCCGACACCAGGCATATCCGCGAGGGTGACTGGAAGGTCGCCCCGATCCCGGCCGATCTGCAGGACCGCCGCGTCGAGATCACCGGCCCCGTCGACCGCAAGATGATCATCAATGCGCTGAACTGCGGCGCAAAGGTCTTCATGGCCGATTTCGAGGACGCATCCTCGCCGGTCTGGGCCAATATGATCGAGGGCCAGCTGAATCTCAGGGATCGCTGGGCCAATGCGATCGACTTCACCGACAAGACCACCGGCAAGGCCTATAAGCTCGGCCCCAAGCCCGCGGTGCTGATCATCCGCCCGCGTGGCTGGCATCTGCCCGAGCGCCATATCGAGATCGACGGCGAAACGGCGTCAGGCTCACTGGTCGATTTCGGCCTCTATGTCTTCCACAACGCCAAGGCCGCGATCGCTGCAGGCTCCGGCCCCTATTTCTACCTGCCCAAGCTCGAGAGCCATCTCGAGGCCCGGCTCTGGAACGACGTTTTCGTCGCCGCCCAGAATGCGCTTGGCCTGAAGAACGGCACGATCAAGGCCACCGTCCTGATCGAGACCCTGCCGGCCGCCTTCGAGATGGACGAGATCCTGTTCGAGCTGAAGGACCATATGGCGGGCCTGAATTGCGGCCGCTGGGACTACATCTTCTCCTTCATCAAGAAGCTCGCTCGCAACGAAGCCTATGTCCTGCCCGACCGCTCGCAGGTCGTGATGACAAAGGCCTTCCTGCGCGCCTATTCGCTGCTGCTGATCAAGACCTGCCACAGGCGCGGCGCCTTCGCGATGGGCGGCATGGCGGCCCAGATCCCGATCAAGAACAACCCCGAGGCCAATGCCGCCGCCTTCGCCAAGGTCAAGGCCGACAAGGAGCGCGAGGCCGGCGACGGTCATGACGGCACCTGGGTCGCCCATCCCGATCTCGTCCCCGTGGCGATGGAGGTGTTCGACCGGCTGATGCCGCAGGCCAACCAGCTCGACAAGATGCGTGGGGATGTCGAGGTCGGCACGAAGGACCTGCTGGAAGTTCATCAGGGCACGCGTTCGGAAGAAGGCTTCCGCGAGAACATCCGCATCGGCGTGCAATATCTCGAAGCCTGGCTGCGCGGCCGCGGCGCGGTGCCGATCTACAACATGATGGAGGACGCCGCGACCGCCGAGATCAGCCGCGCCCAGATCTGGCAGTTCGTCGCCTATGGCGTCGAGGTCGACGGCGGCACGAAGGTCACGGCCGATCTGTTCAAGCGCTGCCTGACCGAGGAGATGGAGCGCGTGAAGGGCGAAGTCGGCGCGGAGAACTACGCCAAGGGTCGCTTCCCCGATGCGATCGAGCTGTTCTCAAAACTGTCGCTGGCGCCGGAATTCGAGGACTTCTTGACCGTGCCGGCTTATGGCAAGCTGGGGTGAGAACAGCGCAACCAGCGGGTGACGGCGGCCCTCCTGCCGTCACCGGGCCCGGCATTGCCTTAAATCCAGCTGTTGGTTGTCGTCGAAAGTGCCGATGAGGAATTGTGTCAACTCATCCTCGGTCGAGACCTCTTCAGCTACGTCTTGATGAAACCATTGACAAAATTCGCGAAATTCGACCGGGGTTTGCGCAGCGCGCTTCTCAATCGCTTCGCGAATGGACACGATAACAGCGCGGCTGAGAACCAGTTTAAAAACTCCTTGAGCCCTCATCCTGAGGAACCGTTCCGTTGGGAATGGCGTCTCGAAGGATGAACCAGGAGGCTCCGGAGACATCTGAAGCATCCTGCGAGACGCGCCTGACGGCGCTCCTGAGGATGATGGCCGTTCGTTCCAAGCGGTCTCTGACAAGCGACCTGCCGCCCCGTCTTTTTCAATCAAGCTTGGCTCTGATTTCCCGTAGGAGAAGCCGCAGGTCCTCGCTGTCCAAAGCATAGAAACTGGTGGGCGTGGCATGCCACAAGCGCAGGAGTTCTTCACCAGAACATCGATTTGGATCGACGATGCTATCGAGGAAGGGCTTCAGCCGCTGGCGATCCTGCTTGGATAAACCTTGAAGCAAAAAATTTACCAACTCCGGCCTCGTCGATATCTCCTCGTCAATATCTTGATAGAAACGTTCACCAAGTTTATTAAATTCTTTAGGTAATTTTCTCATAAATTCTCTCATCGATTTGGGGCTTTGTTGAGAGGATAAGCCGTATGAACTCTATATCCTCGCGGAGAACGGCGATCATGCACGATGTAAACCCCCGCCCCATAAGTGTTTCGAACATAGGGCAAGGCATCCACGCTGGATCGAAAAGCTTCTCGCCCGGTAACATACCCGAATCGTTCTGACACAAAACCATCCGCGGCATTGCCACGAGATACTTGATCAACTATCCCCCGGTTTAACTGCAACGTCTGGTTTACAAGATCGTTAGCTGCTTCGATAGATCCGAATTAACCTTCGCTAATCCTTGCATATGTTACAAAAAAGAACCTACGCCTATCACGTTGAACGGTATCGAACAGTTCCTGATCGCTTTTTCCAACATGGCGGCGAATGGCGTGTCCGCCTCGCCCTTCCTCTTCCCTAAGATCAACCGAGTATTGTCGCGACGAATCATCCTGCGCCAAATGAATTTGGCCGTCGTCAAACTCGTCATTGAAATCTGTCCATTCGCTCGACGTCTCGGCATCCGAGGCATTGCCACCATCTGCCCAGCCGCCTAACGCAGCAAATGCCGCTCCTCCTCCGCTCCCTCCACTGGTCCACTGGCCTCCGTCGGGATCGCCGGCCGGCACGCGCGGTTGGTCTGGGCTGTATTTGGCCAGCGGCGCGCACCTCACGTCGGACAGGAGGTCACGCTTGAGTTGCAACCACGCGACGCGAATCCGGAGCAGCGTCAGCTCGATATTGACCAATTCCTGCGCCCGATCGGTCGCTGTCATCGCCTCTCATCTCCGCTTTTGTGCGGGCATGATGAGGTCCTTCTGAAGGGTCGGGGATAAAGCGGACTGGCTATCCCCCGGCGACGGCGCTCGCCACGAATTTGCAATGCCAGGGGACGGGCGGACGAGTAGAGCGCCACGGAGTGTAAGGAAGGCGCGTCAATTCCTCCGCGCCGTGAGCAGGCCCAAAGGCCGACCTCCGCCTACAACGTCTCGGCGCGGCTTGACCGGAGATGGGGCGTGAAGAGCGAACTCGGCGTGAAGACCTACGCTAAGGGCCGCTCCCCTAGGTGATCGAGCTGTTCTCAAAGCCGTCGCTGGCGCCGGAGTTCGAGGACTTCTTGACCGTGCCGGCCTATGGCAAGCTGAGGTGAGAACAGCGCAACCACCCGGCTCCTGTCCCGTTCATCGGCATCTCGGCCCGGCGCCCGCCCGATCGCAATCACGCGGCTTGCTCCGCCATGGAAGGTTGAAATTGACCGCGCGCTGTTCGGGTTTTAGACGCCCGCGCTGCACCTGCCCGTCGAATCATCTATCCGAGAACCATGAGCACGCCCTTCCTCACCCGCCTTTCCGAAACCGTCGCCCGCTACCGCACAGAGGTCGCCTCCCCGCGCGAGCATCTGTCGCTGTTGCGCTGGCAGATCGCGCAAGGCCACGCGCTCGACGACCGCACGACCCTGCCTGGCCACGTCACGACAAGCGCCTATGTGGTCTCGCCCGACCACCGCCAGATCCTGCTGATCGACCATGTCGTCATCGGCCGCTGGCTCCAGCCCGGCGGCCATTACGAACCCGCGCAGCATTTCCATCTATCTGCGGCGCGCGAGGTGCTGGAAGAGACCGGCGTCCAGGGCCTGGCCTTGCATCCCTGGCATCGCGGCGGCGACCTGCCCTTTGCCATCGACAGCCATGACGTGCCCGGCAAGCCATCGCGCAACGAGCCCGCCCATATCCACCACGATCTGCAATATCTCTTTCTGGCGGATCCGACCCTGCCCCTCGTCGCGCAGATCGAGGAGGTTCATGCCGCCGCCTGGAAACCCGTGGACGAGCTCCGCGAGATCGCCCCGCTCGCCCTTGCGCGCCTTCAGGCTCTAGCCCCGACGTGAGAGACTGGTTGATAATTCAGCCCTCATCCTGAGGAGCCGCGAAGCGGCGTCTCGAAGGATGAGGGCTACAGGAATTTTCAAACGGGCCAGAACCGCGTTGTTGCACCGCAGCAACATGTAACGTTATTACAATTAATCGTCACCGCGACCTCTCGCCGGAAGCCGGCCACCGGTGCATCCTGAGCGTGTTGAAGGGTCAACGCTGAGCGCGTTGAAGGGCCAACAGCGCTATTGCAAATAATTCGCATTAGCATAAAGATCGCTCATCGCAGCTGGAGCCCGCCTTATGTCGCTGAAGCCTTTCGCCCTCGCCCTCCTCGCCTCCGCTGCGGCGACAATGGCCAGCGCCGCCGATCTGCCCTCGCGCAAGGCAGCCCCAGTCGCGCCGGTGGCGACATTGGCCTGCAGCGAGAGCGAAGGCATTCCCACCGACGCCTTCGGCTTCACCACCGGCTCTGATGTGGCCGACCTCGGCTCCTTCGGCCCAAGCCTGACCTATGGCGGGGCCTTCGGCACGCGTGGCGGCCGGCTGAACAGCCATGGCGCCCAGCTCCAGGGCTCCTACGGCCTGCTGCCCTGCCTCGAAGTCGGCCCTTATCTGCTCGGCAACACCACGCAGGCCTCCTCCGGCGGCGTGAGCGCCGATTCCAACAGTTTTGGCGCCGGCATCGAGACCAAGTACAAGATCCTCGGCCGCGACATGCACGGCATCGGCCTGACCGCCGTGATCGATCCGAGCTTCAACCGCACCAACCCCGATGGCGCCAGCCGCTTCACCACCTACAACACGGGCTTGCGCCTCTTCGCCGACGCGACGTTGATGCCCGGCAAGCTCTACGCCGCGCTCAACCTCTCGCAGGACCTGACCTGGACCGGCCCCGATCCCTATGAGCGCTCGTCGACCTTCACGATCGGCGGCTCGCTCGCCTGGCAGGTTCTCGATGGCGTCTATCTCAGCGCCGAGGTCCGCCATCAGCGCGCCTATGACACGCTCGGCTTCAGCAAGGAGGCAGGCTACGCGACCTTCGCCGGCCCCGGAATCTACTGGCAGGCGACGAAGCAGTTCGCGATCTCGGCCGCCTACAACGTCCAGGTCGCCGGCAAGGCCAAGGGCCAGCCGGGTGATCTGGATTTGACCAATTTCAGCCAGAACCTCGTCAAGGTGAAAGCGGCCTACAGCTTCTGAGCTCCGATGGATCCCCTTCAGCCCTCATCCTGAGGAGCGCTGAAAGCGCGTCTCGAAGGATGCTCCAGCACGCTCTGGAACATCCTTCGAGACGGCCGCTTCGCGACCTCCTCAGGATGCGGGCTGAGGGAGGCTACGAACCTCGCCCGTGTCGCAAACGCGCTGCGCCTCGCCGCATCGCGCGTTGACAACTCCTCCCCCAGCCGGCCCTAGATAGGGCCTGCCGCGGGGCGCTTCGCTTTCGGCACGAGACTGAACGCGAGGACTGGACTGATGAAGACACGTGCCGCCGTCGCCTGGGAAGCGGGCAAGCCGCTCACCATCGAGACCATCGAGATCGGCGGCCCCAGGGCCGGCGAGGTTCTGGTCGAGGTGATGGCGACCGGCATCTGCCACACCGACGCCTACACGCTGTCGGGGCTGGATTCGGAGGGTAAGTTCCCGGCAATTCTCGGCCATGAGGGTGCCGGCATCGTGCGCGAGATCGGCGCGGGCGTGACGAGCCTGAAGGTCGGCGACCACGTCATCCCGCTCTACACGCCGGAATGCCGCAGCTGTAAGTCCTGCCTGTCGCGGCGCACGAACCTGTGCACCTCGATCCGCTCGACGCAAGGCCAGGGCGTCATGCCCGACGGCACCTCGCGCTTCTCCTGCGATGGCGGCGAGGTGTTCCATTATATGGGCTGCTCGACCTTCGCGAACTTCACGGTCCTGCCCGAGATCGCGCTGGCGAAGGTCCGCGAGGACGCCCCCTTCGACAAGATCTGCTATATCGGCTGCGGCGTGACGACGGGGATCGGCGCTGTCATCTACACGGCAAAAGTCTGGCCGGGCGCCAATGTCGTGGTCTTCGGCCTCGGCGGCATCGGCCTCAACGTGATCCAGGGCGCGCGCATGGTCGGCGCCGACAAGATCATCGGTGTCGACATCAACCCGGCCAAGGTCGAGATGGCCAGGAAATTCGGCATGACCCACTTCGTCAACCCGAAGGAGGTCGGCAACGACAAGGTCGTGCAGGCGATCGTCGACCTCACGGGCGGCGGCGCGGATTTCTCCTTCGATGCGACCGGCAATACCGATGTGATGCGCCAGGCGCTGGAATGCTGCCATCGCGGCTGGGGCGAATCGATCGTCATTGGCGTCGCGGAAGCCGGCAAGGAGATCGCCACCCGGCCGTTCCAGCTCGTCACCGGCCGTGTCTGGAAGGGTACGGCGTTCGGCGGCGCGCGCGGGCGCACCGATGTGCCGAAAATCGTCGACTGGTACATGGAGGGCAAGATCAACATCGACGATCTGATCACCCACAAGCTGAGCCTCGACGAGATCAATACGGGCTTCGACCTGATGCATGAGGGCAAGTCGATCCGTAGCGTCGTGGTGTACTGAGGCGCCGTTTTCTGGCCTTATCCATAGGCCACGGAAACACCGCGTCATCCCGGACAAGCGGCTCTGCCGCGCCGATCCGGGATCCATCGGAGGGCCGATTCTTTGACGGATCTGGCTCTATGATGGATCCCGGATCTCCGCTTCGCTGCGTCCGGGATGACGGTGCGCGTTTCGCTGCGCTGTCGCGGAAACTGGGCCAAGAAGGAAAGCCAATGGAACTCCTCTCCTCCTCGAAAGCCTTCGGCGGCTCGCAGCGCGTCTATCGTCATGACAGCGCGGTCTGCGCCTGCCCGATGACCTTCGCGATCTTCCTGCCGCATCAGATCGAGGATGGGCCGGTTCCCGTGCTCTGGTATCTCTCAGGCCTGACCTGCACGCACCAGAACGCCATGGACAAGGGCGAGTATCGCGCCGCAGCCGCAGCCAATGGCGTGGCGATCATCTGTCCCGATACCAGCCCGCGGGGCGAGGGCATCCCCGACGAGCCGGACAACTGGCAGTTCGGCTCCGGCGCCGGCTTCTATCTCGACGCAACGCAAGAGCCCTATGCGAAGAACTATCGCATGGAGAGCTATATCCGCGACGAGTTGCCAGCGCTGGTCGCGCAGCATTTTCCGCTCGATATGGGCCGGCAGGGCATCTTCGGCCATTCCATGGGCGGCCATGGCGCAATCACGCTCGCGCTGAAGAATCCGCAGCGCTACACCTCGGTTTCCGCCTTTGCGCCGATCACCCAGCCCTCGACGGCGGGCTGGTCACGGCCGGCTTTCGAGAAATATCTGGGCTCCGACGAGACGACCTGGCGCCCTTACGATTCCACGGCCCTGATCGCCGACGGCCATCGGCTCAGGGATCTGCTCGTGGATCAGGGCACCGCCGACGGCTTCCTGCAGGAAGGCCTGCGGCCATGGCTTCTCGAGGTCGCCTGCGCGCAGGCCGGCATCCCGCTCGAACTCGAAATGCGGGATGGTTACGACCATTCCTATCATTTCATCTCGACCTTCATGGCGCAGCACGTCTCCTGGCACGCACGCCGGCTGATCAAGGAATAGCGACAGAAAACGGCGGCTTCGGAACGAGCACGCCCCGGCGGGGGAACGAGCACGCCCCGGCGGGGAACGAGCACGCCCCGGCGGGGAACGAGCAGGCCCGGCTGGGCGTTAAGCAGCCGGACCTGGCCCGGGTCCGGGGATCATCGCCATGCCATCGCCTTCCAAGGCCCTGACCGACCGCTCGCTGTTCACCCGTCTCTCGCAGACGACGGCCCGCTGGGCGGGCAAGCCACAGACCTTCGTCATCGCCGTCGCCGTGATCGTGCTCTGGGGCGTGTCGGGGCCGTTCTTCGGCTACAACGATACCTGGCAGCTGGTGATCAACACCTCGACCACCATCATCACCTTCCTGATGGTCTTCATCATCCAGAACAGCCAGAATCGCGACACCGCCGCGATGCAGATCAAGCTCGACGAGCTGATCGTGCGCCTTGAAGGGGCTCGCGAAGAGCTGCTCGATCTCGAAGAGCTCGACGAGGAGAAGATCGAGACGATCCGCAGTGAATTCGAGGCGCGCGCCGGCAAGGCACGCAAGAGCGCCGAAGCGGAGCCCGTCGGCCAAACACCACAGGTCGACAACAAACCGCAGGTCAATAAGGCGCCTCAGCTCGAAAAGGCACCATCGAGCAAGGCGCGCCCGGCGAGCAAAACACCGCCAGTGACCAAAGCGCGCAAGAGCAGCAAGCCGACACTGGACGCCGGCAAGTAGCGCAAGGGACTGGTTGCGACAGCTCGCAACCGCCCTCGCCGGCCGCTCACACCACGGCGGTCAAGCCGCCATCGACCATCAGCAGATGGCCGTTGACGTAGTCCGATGCAGCCGAGGACAGGAAAATCGCGGCGCCCACCAGCTCCCTGGTCTCGCCCCAGCGTCCCGAGGGCGTGCGGCTCTTCACCCAGGACGAGAAGGTCTCGTCGGCGATCAGCGCCTTGTTGAGCTCGGTGACGATATAGCCGGGCCCGATCGCATTGGTCTGGATGTTGTGCTTGCCGAGCTCGGCAGCGAGCCCGCGCGTCATCATCTTCACCGCGCCCTTGGT
This sequence comes from Allobosea lathyri, assembly GCF_900108245.1. Taxonomy (GTDB): domain Bacteria; phylum Pseudomonadota; class Alphaproteobacteria; order Rhizobiales; family Beijerinckiaceae; genus Allobosea; species Allobosea lathyri. The sequence goes on along the minus strand of NZ_FNUY01000006.1, from coordinate 332,829 downwards.
CGCGGTATAGGGCACGATGGTCGGCCGGCCGAGTTCGCTCATCACCGAGCCGATATTGACGATCTTGCCGCGCCCGCGCGGCACCATCCGCCGTGTCACCGCCTGGGTCACGTAAAACACGGAATGCAGGTTGGTGGCGACGACCTGATGCCAGTCATCGACCGGAAATTCGGTGAACGGCGCGCGCTTCTGCATGCCGGCATTGTTGATCAGGATATCGATCGGCCCCGTCTCAGACTCGATGGCCGCGACCCCGGCCTCGACAGCAGCGTGATCGGTGACGTCGAAGGCCGCGATCGAGACCTTGCGGCCAGCAGTCGCGATAGCCCTGGCCGCCGTCTCCAGCTTGGCCCGGTCGCGACCGTTCAGAACGACATGCGCGCCGGCTTCCGAAAGTCCCTCGGCCATGGCGAGCCCGATGCCCTGGCCGGAGCCGGTGACGAGAGCAATCTTGCCCTCCAGACTGAACAGCGACAGCGACATGGCCTATCCTCGCAGATGCAGGGCTTCGACGGCAGTTTCGGTTTGCGCCAGCGGCACTGGCTTCGGTAAGCATCTTTCAATCGATTAGACAATCAAGAGGTGCGCCCGACAGCACCTCGAATGGGAGAACAGCCATGCGCGCAGTCGTCATCCACGCCGAAAAGGATTTGCGCGTCGAAGAGACGACAGCGCCCGATCTGCGTCCGCTCGACGTCCGCGTGCGCATCGAGGCCGGCGGCATCTGCGGCTCGGACCTGCATTATTACCTGCATGGCGGCTTCGGCACGATCCGCGTGCGCGAGCCGCTGATACTCGGCCATGAGATCGCAGGCACTGTCTTGGCCATCGGCGGCGAGGTTTCGCGGGTGAAGCCGGGCGATCGTGTCGCGGTCAATCCGAGCCGCGCCTGCGGCCATTGCCGCTACTGCCAGATGGGCCAGCAGCAGCACTGCACGGATATGCTGTTCTATGGCAGCGCCATGCGCTTTCCCCATGTGCAGGGTGGCTTCCGCGATGTCCTCGTCGTCGAGGAGCGTCAGGCCGTGAAGGTCGCCGACCATGTCACGGCGGCGATGGCAGCCTTCGCCGAGCCGCTCTCGGTCTGTCTCCACGCCGCCAAGCGCGCCGGCCCGCTGCTGGGCAAGCGCGTGCTCGTCACCGGCTCGGGACCGATCGGCGTGCTCGCCATGGTCGCGGCCAAGGCGGCCGGCGCCGCCGAGATCGTCGCGACCGACGTGGTCGATACGCCCCTGCCGATAGCGCTGAAGATGGGCGCGACGGCTGCCATCAACGTCATGGCCGAGCCGGAACGGCTGAAGGCCGAATATGGCGCGCAGAAGGGCGCTTTCGACGTGATGTTCGAGGCGTCCGGCAACCAGCACGCGCTGGCCGGCGCCTTCGATGTCGTGAGGTCGGGCGGCACGATCGTGCAGATCGGCGTTGGCGGCAATTTCACTTTGCCGATGAACGTCATCGTCGCCAAGGAGTTCGACCTGCGCGGCTCCTTCCGCTTCCATGAGGAGTTCGACTGGGCGGTAGCGATGATCGGCTCGGGCAGTATCGATCTCTCGCCGCTCCTGACCGCCTCGATCCCGGTCGACCGCGCGATCGAGGCCTTCGACCTCGCCGCCGACAAGTCGCGGGCGATGAAAGTCCAGCTGGCCTTCGGTTGATCGAGACCTTCACAACGGGTCATCCCGGACAAGCCGCGAAGCGGCGCCGATCCGGGATGACCGACTTGGTAATTCCGCGGATTGCCATCGGCTCTAGCCGAGCTTCAGCGTCGCGTGGCTCGCGCCGTCATGCAGTGCCGGATCGTAGACGGTGAAGGTGTCGCGGCCGCGATGCTTGGCGGCGTAGAGCGCGGCATCGGCGTGGCTCGCCGCATTGGCGAGCGTCTCGTCGGATTTGACCGGGCAGGCTCCGACACTGACCGTCAGCGCGATCGTCGAGCCGTCAGACAGCAGGACCGGCGTCTCCTGGACGATATGCACGATCTTCGCGGCGACCGAGGCGAGTGAGGCCAGGCTCGCGTCGCTGACCAGCAGGATGAACTCGTCGCCGCCCCAGCGCGCGCAGATGTCATAATTGCGCAGGAGCCCGGTCATGCGCCGGGCGATCTCGACAATCGCCTCGTCGCCGACCTGATGGCCGCGTGCGTCGTTCACAGGCTTGAGGTTGTCGATATCGATCAGGAGCAGCCCGGCCTGCCGCCCGCTGCGCCTAGCGCGATTCTGCTCGTTGTCGAAGGCGCGTTCAAAGCCGCGCCGGTTGTAGATGCCCGTCAGCGGATCGATATGGGCAAGCCGCTCCAGCTTCTCGGTGCGTTCGCGCACCAGTTCCTCAAGGCGGTTGGTGTTGTCGCCCACCGTTCGCGCCATCTCGCCAAGCGCGCGTGAGAGCCGGCCGATCTCGTCATTGCCCGGATCGGTCTCGATCGCGTCGAACTCGCCCGCCTGCACCCGCTGCGTCGCCTTCTCGACACCCGCCAGCCGGTCGAGCACGCTGCGCTTGAACAAGAGCGTCATCAGCGCAGCCGCCGCCAGCAGCATTGCCGCAAGCAGGCAGGCGATCGGGACGAACAGGCTGCGGTCGATGATCTTGTCGATATCCATGACCGTGATGTTGAACCAGCCGAGACGGTCGAGATAACCGACGCCCACCAGCACCTCGTGCCCGTCGATATGCATGAACCGCGACTGGACCAGCGCATCGCCCTGCGCGACCTGCGCCATCATCGTCGCCAGCGCGCTGCGGTCGCTCTCGCGGTCGAGCAGGCGGAAGATCGTCTGCTTCGCCTTGATGTCCTTGGTCAGGCTGTGGAAGTCGACAAGCCGCGGATCGCGATGGGCCTGCACTGCGCCGTTGCGGTCGACGAACATGCTCTGCACGCCGGTCTGCGGGATGTCGACGACCTCGCGGATGAACTGGCTGAGATCGACCCCGGTGCCGATGACCCCGAGCACGCGTTCGCCACTGCGGATGATGCAGTTGATCCAGACCTTGGTGACGGCGAGATTGTCGTCATGGTCGACATTGAGATGGCAGCCTGAGCCCAGCGCCGCCGTCTTGTAGTACCAGCCGTCGCGCGGGTTCGTTCGCGAGAGCACATAGCGCTTGCGGTCGTTCTCGTAGCTGTTGGCCTTGTCGTTGAAATAGTAGCTGCCCGAGCCGTCGAGCACCGCGAAATAGCTCTGGTCCTTGAACGACAGGCGGTAGTGCTCGAGCTCCGCCAGTCCGCGCCGGGTCTTGTCAGGGTCGTTCTCGTCCTGCGCCCATTCCAGGATGGCCGGCGAGCGCGCAACCGTCTCGGCCAGCGAGACCTCGCGCATCAGCGATTCCAGCCCCCGATAACGGTCGAACAGGATCTGTTTTTCGGCAAACAGCGTGCCGAGCTTCACCACCGTGCTGTCGACGATCCAGATGAACACAGCTGCCGCCGGAACGGCGATGGCGATCAGGATCGCCATCGTCCAGCCCAATACCCGCGCCTTGAGACCCCGAGCCAGCGACCTCTCTCCGGCAACCGGTCTCATCGTCTCGATATCCCCTTCAGGCAGCTGCGCGGAACCTAACGGAAGCTGTGGCGGAAGACTTTAATAAAACGCCAATGACATCGAACCTTCCCTTCGCCCCTTGCGGGAGAAGGTGGCTCGGCACAGCCGAGACGGATGAGGGGTCGCGCCGCGCTCTCCATTTTTGCGACGTCGAAGGCCACGGCGCCCCCTCATCCGGCACTGCGTGCCACCTTCTCCCGCGAGGGGAGAAGGGAGAGCCGCCAAGCCTTCAGAACAAGCCTCAGAACAGCCCCTCGATCTGGCCATGCGCGTCGATATGGATGCGCTCGGCCGCGGGCTCCCGCGGCAGGCCGGGCATGGTCATCACATCGCCACAGATCGCCACGACGAAGCCCGCCCCCGCCGACAGCCTGAGTTCGCGCACCGATACGATATGGCCCGACGGCGCGCCGCGCAGACTGGCATCTGCGGAGAAGGAATAAGGCGTCTTCGCCACGCAGACCGGCAGATCGCCATATCCGGCCGCCTCCAGTTCGGCAAAGCGTTCGCGCACCTTGTTGTCGGCAGCAAGGCCCGCCGCGCCATAGATTTCGCGCGCAACGGTCTCCAGCTTGTTCCAGAGCGTCATCGCGTCGGGATAGAGCGGCTCGAAATCGGCCTCGCCCCCCTCCGCGAGAGCAACGACCTTGCGAGCCAGTTCCTCTGCTCCCGCACCGCCCTCGGCCCAGTGCCGGCAGATCACCGCCTCGACGCCGAGATGATTGCGGCAGTAATTGCGGATCAGCTCGTGCTCGGCTGCCGTGTCACTCGTGAAGTTGTTGATCGCCACGATCGGCGGCACGCCGAACTTGCGGACGTTGATGACATGGCGCGTGAGATTGGAGAGTCCGGCCTCCAGCGCGACCAGATCCTGCTGCCCGAGCGCCTCCTTGGCCGCGCCGCCATGCATCTTCAGCGCGCGCACGGTAGCGACGATGACGGCAGCCGCCGGCTTCAGCCCGGCCTTGCGGCATTTGATGTCGAAGAACTTCTCGGCCCCGAGATCGGCCCCGAAGCCGGCTTCGGTCACGACATAATCCGCGAGCTTCATGGCGGAGCGCGTCGCGATCACCGAATTGCAGCCATGCGCGATATTGGCGAAGGGACCGCCATGGACGAAGGCCGGCGTGCCCTCCAGGGTCTGCACCAGATTGGGCATCAGCGCGTCCCTGAGCAGCACGCTCATCGCGCCGGTCGCCTTGAGATCGGCCGCGGTGACCTGACGCTTGTCGCGCGTGCGCCCGATGACGATCCGCCCGAGACGGGCTTCGAGATCGTCGAGATCCTTTGCCAGGCAGAAGATCGCCATGATCTCGGAGGCGACCGTGATGTCGAAGCCGTCCTCGCGCGGAAAGCCGTTGCCGGCGCCCCCCAGCGACGAGACGACGGAGCGCAGCGCCCGGTCGTTCATGTCCATGACGCGCCGCCAAGAGATGGTGCGCGTGTCGAGGCCGAGCCCATTGCCCCAATAGACATGGTTGTCGATCATCGCCGCCAGCAGGTTATGCGCGCTGGTGATGGCGTGGAAATCGCCGGTGAAATGCAGGTTGATCTGCTCCATCGGCACGACCTGGGCATAGCCGCCACCGGCCGCGCCGCCCTTCATGCCGAAGCACGGCCCCAGCGAGGGTTCGCGCAGCGCGATCATGCAGCTCTTGCCGATGCGCGTAAGGCCATCGCCCAGCCCGACCGTCGTGGTCGTCTTGCCCTCGCCGGCGGGCGTGGGATTGATCGCAGTGACGAGGATGAGCTTGCCCTCGGGGCGCGCATCGAAATCCGGAATCGCGTGCGTGTCGACCTTGGCGATGAACTTGCCATAGGGGTTGAGCGCGACTGGGGGGATTCCGGCCTTGTCGGCTATGGCCGCGATCGGCTGAAGCGTCGCCGCGCGCGCAATCTCGATATCGGTCGGCATCCATCCCCCAAGGCTGCGCGAACGCTGGCAAGCGACCGCGCGGAATCGTTGCCCGCGACCCTGCCGCGAAAAAGGCGGTGCTGCCACTGTTTTCAAGGCAATGGGGGCAGGTCCGCTGGGGATGCCCCACCTGTCTTTTGACAGGTTGAGACTGTGGGTCATCTGCTAGTCCTGCCGAAAAGGAATCATCCGCAGGGATTCGCTGGGCTCAGTCGTATGTCCGCTTGCCGTGACCCACGCGGACTGGCAAGCAAATGCCACGCCGGCTTTGCGGACATTCCGGTGTGAACAGCTGGTCGGCTCGGGGGAACACGGCCATGACGGAGCAGTTTTGGCCGGTCGGCGGCGGTGAGGTCGGCGCCTTGCTTCGGGCATGGACCGGGCGCGAGACCGTGCTTGGCGTTCCCGCGGAATGGCCGCCCTGCCTCAAATCCACGCTGCAACTCGTGCTGCTCTCGCCGACGCCGATGGTCATCTTCTGGGGCAAGACCGGCATCCTGCTCTATAATGACGCCTATGCCGTGATTGCCGGCGCCAAGCATCCCGGAATCCTCGGTCGCGACCTGTTCGAAGCCTGGCCCGAGGTCATCGACCTGCATCGCGAGGTGATGAAGACCGTCCTCGGCGGCTCGCCGCTCTCCTATCGCGACCTGCCGCTCGTGCTTCATCGCAATGGCGTGGCCGAAGACGTCTGGCTGAACGTCGACTACAGCCCGATCGTCGACGAAACCGGCGCAACCGTCGCAGTCCTTGCCATCGTCATCGAGACGACCACCCTGATCGCCGCGCAGCGCGAGCGCGATGCCGCCGAGCAGGCCCTGCGCCTGCGCGAACAGGAACTGGCTCAGGTCCAGAAGATCGGCAGGGTCGGCGGCCTCGAGGTCGATCTGCGCGAGGGGTTCCGCAACCGGCGTTCGCCCGAATATCTGCTGATCCACGGGCTTCCGCCCGAAGCCGTCCATGAGAGCCATGAGGATTGGGTCCGCCGCATCCATCCCCAGGAGCGCGCGATGGTCGAGAGCCATTTCCGCGAGACGGTGGCCGGCACATCCTGCGACTATCAGATCGAATACCGGATCATCCGGCCCCGCGACGGTGCTGTGCGCTGGATTTCCGCGATCGCGCAGATCGAGCGCGACGAGACCGGCCGCGCGATCCGGCTGATCGGCGCGCATCTCGACATCACCGAGCGCAAGGAGGCCGAGGCGCAATTGCGCCTGCTGATGCAGGAGCTGGCGCATCGCGTGAAGAACACACTGGCGATGATTCAGGCCATCGCTTCGCAGACGCTGCGCAGCGCTCCGTCGCTCGAAGCTGCCAACGAAACCTTCGGCGCGCGGCTGGCGGCCCTTTCGCGGGCCCATGACCTGCTCGTCGGCGGTCCCAGGGCCAATGCGGCCATCTCGGACGTCGCCGAAAGCATCGTCGGCATCCAGGGCGATCCGCAGCGCTTCACGATTGAGGGCCCCGACGTCGTCCTCGGCCCCAAGACGGCCCTGTCCCTGACCCTGATCCTGCACGAGCTTGCGACCAATGCGGTCAAATACGGAGCGCTGTCGAACCAGTCCGGCCGGGTCTCGCTGACCTGGCGTCTCGACGAGATCGAAGGCTCCAAGCAGTTCCGGCTGCGCTGGCAGGAAAGCGGCGGCCCGGCGGTCGTCGCGCCATCACGGCGCGGTTTCGGCTCGCGCCTGATCGAGCGGACTTTCCCGGCCGCCAGTGGCAGCGCCGAAAGCGCCTACCTCCCGACCGGTCTCGTCTACACGCTGGATGCCCCCTTCGAGGCGCTGAAGGACAATGAGGCTGATGACGCGACCTGACGCAAACCATGCTGCGTCAGGCCGGTCGTCACCTGGGGGCAATCCGGTTACGCGACCAGATGCGCGTTCTGCGGGAACAGGAATTTGCGGGCCTCGTCGTCGAATTCCGTCTTGAAGGCGAACTGATCCTTCAATGCGACGGCGCGTTGCGCCGCGGGACGAGCGGAAATCTCGTCGAGATGGCGTTTGACGTTCGGGAATTTCGTGGCCCATTCATCGCCGATCGCAAAGGCCAGCCGCGTCGCCCAGCCCCAGACCGACATGTCGATCAGCGTATATGTGTCGCCCAGCATGTAGCGTTGCCTGCCGAGCTGCGCGTCGATGATGCCCCAATGCCGCTCGGCCTCGCGGGCATAGCGGTTGATCGCATAGGGAACCTTCTCGGGCGCGAAGCGGCTGAAATGCACCGCCTGGCCGCAATAGGGGCCGATGCCGGTGGCGACGAACATCAGCCATGACAGCATTTCGCCGCGCACCTTGGGCGTGTTCTCGGGCAGGAATTGCCCGGTCTTCTCGGCGAGGTAGAGCAGGATCGCATTGCTGTCGAAGACCGTGACATCGCCATCGGTCAGCGCCGGGGTCTTGGCGTTGGGATTGATCGCGAGGAACTCGGGGCTGAACTGTTCGCCCTTGCGCGTGTCGACCGGCACCATCTCATAGGGCAGGCCGGCCTCTTCGAGGAACAGCGCGATCTTCGCCGGGTTCGGCGAGGGGTGGTAATAGAACTTGATCATCGAGATGCTCCTTTGACGAGGCTGGATCGCCGGCCTCGTCACCTGTGTTGGGCCGCATAGGAAACGAGATCGGTCAGGCCGGCAATGGTGATGTCGGCGGTGAAGCCGAGCTGTTCGGGCTGCATGCGCAGGGCCTTGAACATAAGCGCGGGACCGATCGGGCCGGCGCCAGCCAGCTCCGAGCGAAGAGCAGCAGCGGGCACGCGTTCGATGCGCGCCACCTTGAACCCATGCGCCTTGGCGCCGGCGATGTCGAAGCCATTGGAGGAGACGAACAGGATCTCCTCCCGCCCCAGCCCGAGGCGTTTCTCGACAAGCCCATAGCCACGCGGATCGGGCTTGTAGACGCCGATCTCGTCGACGCTGATCACCGTTTCCAGCAGTTCGCCTATGCCGGCATGGGCCACCAGCCGCTTCAGCATGGCCGGGCTGCCATTCGAGAAGATGGCGAGGCGATAGGGCGCCAGCTCCTCCAGGGCCGTCCGCGCTTCCGGATAGAGCGCAAGCGCGTCATAGGCTTCCGCTATCCGGGCGATGAGCTCCGGCGTCGTGGCCAGCCCGAGCGTCTCCAGCGTGAAGCCGAGCGCCTCGCAGGTCACCGTCCAGAAATCCTCGTAGCGGCCCATCAGCGCCCGCAGCCAGGTGTATTCGAGTTGCTTCAGCCGCCAGATCTGCGTGATCGTCTCGCCATGGCCGGGAAAGGCGGCATCCGTCACGCCGGCCACCGACTGCACGTCGAACAATGTGCCATATGCGTCGAAAACGAGAGCCTTGATTGCCATCGGCACCCTCCCCTGTCGCGGCCCAGCAGGGCCGGCGTTCCTTCTTAGAACCCGTTTGAGAATTCCTACAGCCCTCATCCTGAGGAGCCATTTCGTCAGGAATGGCGTCTCGAAGGATGCTCCTCAGGATGAGGGCTGAATTTTCCAACTGTCTCTTAGCACTCGCATTGGCGTCGCGGAGCGTGATATCCGCACAAGCACCTTTCACAGATACCGACAGGTCGTCCGATGCCGAGCCGCCCCGTAATGCTGATGATCCTCGATGGTTGGGGCTGGCGCGAGGAGAAGGCTGACAATGCCGTGCTCCTCGCGAACAAGCCGAATTTCGACCGGCTCTGGGCGAGCTCCCCGCATGCCTTCCTGAAAACCTCGGGTCTCGATGTCGGCCTGCCCGGCGGCCAGATGGGCAATTCCGAAGTCGGCCATCTCAATCTCGGCGCCGGGCGCGTGGTGATGCAGGATCTGCCGCGCATCAACCAGGCGATTGCGGATGGCTCGATCGAACGGGCGCTGGAGGCATCCGGCCTGATCCAGGCGCTTCTGAAGAGCGGCGGCGCCTGTCAGCTGCTCGGCCTCGTCTCACCCGGCGGCGTGCATGCCCATCAGGACCACGCGGTCGCGCTGGCCAAGATTCTGACCCGGCGCGGCATCCCGGTGCGCGTCCACATCTTCACAGACGGCCGCGATACGCCCCCGCAATCGGCCGCCGAATATGTCGCCGCCTTCGCCGCCGCCTTGCCACCTCAGGCCGTGATCGCGAGCCTGTCGGGCCGCTACTACGCGATGGATCGCGACAACCGCTGGGAGCGCGTCGAACAAGCCTGGCGCGCCATGGTGCTGGGCGAAGGCCATCCCTTCCCCGACGCACAGGCGGCCATCGCCGGCGCCTATGCCGATGGCGTCAATGACGAGTTCATTCTGCCGGCCGTGATCGGCGGCTATGCCGGCATGCAGGACGGAGACGGGCTGCTCAGCTTCAATTTCCGCTCCGACCGCATTCGCGAAATCCTCGGCGCGGTCCTCCAGCCCGAATTTTCCGGCTTCGCGCGCCCGCGCCTGCCCAAGCTCGCGCGGGCCGTGAGCATGACCTCCTACAGCTCCGAGCTCGACCCGCTGATGCCGGCCCTGTTCGCGCCGCAGACGCTGGCCAATGGCCTCGGCGAAACCGTCGCCAAGGCCGGCCTCGCGCAGGTTCGGATGGCGGAAACCGAGAAGTATCCCCACGTCACCTATTTCTTCAACGGCGGCGAGGAAACGCCCTATCCGCGGGAGGAGCGCATCATGGTGCCCTCGCCCAAGGTCGCGACCTATGACCTCCAGCCCGAGATGTCGGCGCCCGAACTCACGGACCGCGCGGTCGAGGCAATCGATTCCGGGCGCTACGACCTCGTGGTTCTGAACTTCGCCAATCCCGACATGGTCGGCCATACCGGCGTGCTCTCTGCCGCGATCAAAGCCGTCGAGACGGTCGACGCCGGGCTCGGCCGCATCGCGGATGCGATCTCCAGGGCCGGCGGCGCGCTGCTCGTCACCGCCGATCACGGCAATTGCGAACTGATGGTCGATCCGGTGACCGGCAAGCCCCATACCGCTCACACGACCAATCCGGTCCCGCTGATGCTGGTTGGCGGCAACGCTTCAGCGCTGGTCGAAGGACGCCTCGCCGACATTGCGCCGACGCTGCTGGCGCTGCTTGGCCTAGCGCAACCCGCCGAGATGACCGGGCAGTCACTGCTGCGCTGAGAGCCCTTTGGGAAGTTTTGACAGCCCTCATCCTGAGGAGCCATTTCGTCAGGAATGGCGTCTCGAAGGATGCTCCAGATGGTTCGGGAGCCTCCTGAACCATCCTTCGAGACGCCGCTTCGCGGCTCCTCAGGATGAGGGCTGAATTCTCAAACAGTCTCTGGACTCGCGTCCGAAACGAAAAACGGCGCGGACCGAGGTCCGCGCCGTTGTTATGTCCAACGAAGGCTCGTGCCGTCGCGCGCTCAGTACTTCCGCACGACCGGCGCTGCGTAAGCGACGGGGCGCTCGACCGGGCCGCAGCAGCTCGGATCGCTGAAGTTCCAGCGCATGCCGATGCGGATGTCGTGGCTGTCCAGGTCCTTGAAGCGAACCGAGGAGCTGGGATTGGCGAGAAGACCGGCAGCGCCGCGCAGGCCCATCGTCGGACCATCGCCCAGGTTGAGGTAACGATAGCCGATGTCGAGCTTCAGATTGGGCGTCACGTCGTAGGAGACGCCGGCCATCAGGGCCCAGGCGACCGTGGTCTTGGTGGCCGAGTCGGCATAGGCGAAGGAGACGTTCGCGCCGCCGCCGACCGCCTGGTTGATGCCCATATCCGACAGGCCGTTGACCGTATGATTGGCGAAACCGATACCGGCGCCGAGATAGGGCGTCAGGCAGTTCCAGGTGCCCAGATCGATATAGGCATTGGCCAGGCCGACGAAGCTGGCGATGTCGGCCCGGTAGGTGTTGATCTGATCAGTCGGCGTGCCGAAATCATAGGACAGCTGGTCGCGACCATTGATCGACCCACCGCGATATTCGCCGGTCAGATCGAAACGCAGGTAGTTGTTGAACTGATAGCCGACACCGACACCGGCGAAGCCCGTGAAATCCGATTTCGACTTGACGGTGTTGAACGAGGTCACGCCCGCTGCCCCAAGGACAGGGCCGCCATTCAGGCGCACATCGAGGTCGCCATAGGACTGGACGCCGACACCAACGTCGCCGCGAAGATACCAGCCGCCGCCGATCGTGCCCTTCAGCTCCGGCGGGGGCGGCGGCGGAGGCGCATAGGCAAGGTCCGCGGCGCTGGCGATGGCCGAGGCACTGACGGCCATGACACCTGCCAGCGCAAAAATTTTCAGGCTGCCCATGGCAGTGTCCTTCGAGTTTGCGCGACGCAAGAACGCAGCTCGCGCGAGTTACCGACAGGAAGGACGATGCCAGCTATTTCTTAAATGAGACTTAACCTTAGGAATTAACCTCAAGAAAGTCTGAAATTCGGCTGAATACTTGCCGACAAGTTAACAGCGAATTTGGAGAGGTTGGCGCGTGTCGTGTTTCTGGGAACCACGCGGTCATTCCGGGACTTCGCGAAGCGAAGGACCCGGAACCCAGAGCCGATGCGGGTGACGGTAAAGCGCCGCGATCCCGGCCCTTGATGACTGCCGGCATCGGTTCTGGATTCCGGGCTCAGGCCTGCGGCCTGCCCCGGAATGACAACGAGGTTCCGCCAGGGACGCGCTTGAGCTTCTAGGCCGCCGCCTTGGTCACCGCGTCGACGACATCGTCGACCGCGCGCATGACGAGGTCGCGATCGTCGCCCTCGGCCATGACGCGGATTACCGGCTCTGTGCCCGAGGGCCGGATCACCAGCCGCCCGCCCTCGCCCAGCATGACGCGGGCTGCTTCGATGGCGGTCAGGACAGGCTGCTCCTTCAGGGGTTGTCCCTGCTTGTAGCGCACGTTCTTCAGGATCTGCGGCAACGGCTCGAAGCAGTGGCAGACCTCCGAGACCGGCTTGTCCATCCGCTTGACCACGGCAAGCAGTTGCAGCGCCGCGACCAGCCCGTCCCCCGTCGTGCCGAAATCCGAGAGGATGATGTGGCCGGACTGTTCGCCGCCGAGATTGAAGCCATGGCTGCGCATGTGCTCGAGCACATAGCGGTCGCCAACGGCGGTGCGTGCAAGGCTGAGGCCCAGCCCGGCGAGATAGCGCTCGAGGCCGAGATTGGACATGATGGTCGCGACGATGCCAGGCGCCGACAGCCGGCCGTCTTCCTGCCAGCTCCGCGCGATCACGGCCATGAGCTGGTCGCCATCGACGATCTGGCCATGCTCGTCGACGATCAGTACGCGGTCGGCATCGCCATCGAGCGCGATGCCGATATCGGCGCGCAGCTCCTTCACCTTGGCGATCAGCGCCTCGGGCCGGGTCGAACCGACATCCTGGTTGATGTTGAAGCCATCCGGCTCGACGCCGATCGCGATGACCTCGGCGCCGAGCTCCCACAAAGCCTCGGGCGCGACCTTGTAGCCGGCGCCATTGGCGCAATCGAGCACGATGCGCAGTCCCTCGAGGCTCATATTGCGCGGCAGGGTGCGCTTGGCGAATTCGATATAGCGCGCATGGGCGCTGTCGATGCGCTTGGCCCGGCCGAGCGCTGGCGAGGTCGAAAGGCGGGCCGTCAGATCGGAATCGATCAGCGCGGCGATCTCGGCCTCGAGCTCGTCATTGAGCTTGTATCCGTCGGGGCCGAACAGCTTGATCCCGTTATCTTCGTAAGGATTGTGCGAGGCCGAGATCATCACGCCGAGATCGGCACGCATCGAGCGGGTCAGCATCGCCACGGCCGGCGTCGGCATGGGGCCGAGCAGCATCACATCCATGCCGACCGAGGTGAAGCCGGCGACCATGGCATATTCGATCATGTAGCCGGAAAGGCGGGTATCCTTGCCGATGACCACACGGTGCCGGTACTCGCCGCGCCGAAAGGCGAGGCCCGTCGCCTGTCCGACCCTGAGGGCGAGATCCGGCGTGATCACGCCATTGGCGCGTCCGCGAATGCCATCGGTCCCGAAATATTTGCGTGTCATCTTCGCTCTGTCCAATGCGGGACTGCTGGCCCGATCTGGCGCGTTTTATAGCCGGAATTCCTTTCTGCCTTCTCACGAATTGTGACGAAACGTATCCGGACAGGCGCGAGGCAGCCCCGCAGGGCCCGCGAGATGTCATCGCCATATGAAAAAGGGCGGCCCGATGGGCCACCCTTTCAAAGTCTTCTGCGCCTGCCTCAGGCCTGCGGCTGCGGCTCCAGCCCGGCATCCGGCTCGCCGCGCTTGCGGCCCTTGCCGGCGCTCGGCACGGCCGAACCGCGCGGCGCATGCGGCGTGTCATCGCTCTCGCGCACCGGGCGCTTGCCTGCGATCAGGTCGCGGATTTCGTCGCCGGTCAGCGTCTCGAACTCGAGCAGCGCCTCGGCAACGGCGACGAACTGCTCGTGATGCTCGGTCAGGATCGCCGTGGCGTCGAGATAGCCCTGATGGACCAGCTTGCGCACCTCGGAATCGATCTTCTGCGCGGTCGCTTCGGACAGGCTCTGGGTCCGCCCCATCGACATGCCCAGGAAGACCTCTTCCTGATTGTCGCCATAGGCGACCATGCCGAGTTCCTTGGAATAGCCCATCTGGGTGACCATGGCCTTGGCCATCTTCGTCGCCTGCTGGATGTCGCCAGTCGCGCCCGACGTCACGTTCTCCATGCCGAAGGTCATCTCCTCCGCCACGCGCCCGCCCATGGCGACCGCGAGCTGCGAGGTGAACTCCTTGTATTTCATCGAGTAGCGGTCACCCTCGGGCAGGAACTTGACCATGCCGAGCGCGCGTCCGCGCGGGATGATCGTCGCCTTGTGGACGGGGATGCCGGCGGGAACATAGAGGCCGACAATGGCGTGACCGGCCTCGTGATAGGCGGTCAGCTTCTTCTCTTCCTCGGACATCGCCATGGATTTGCGCTCGGCGCCCATCATGACCTTGTCCTTGGCGTCCTCGAACTCGGCATGGGTGACCATGCGCTTGCCGCGGCGGGCCGCGAGCAGCGCCGCCTCGTTGACGAGGTTCATCAGGTCCGCGCCGGAGAAGCCGGGCGTGCCGCGGGCCAGGATCTTGAGGTCGACGTCAGGCGCCATCGGCACCTTGCGGACGTGGACGCGCAGGATCTTCTCGCGGCCGGCGACATCGGGGTTCGGGACCACGATCTGGCGGTCGAAACGGCCGGGACGCAGCAGAGCGGGGTCGAGCACGTCGGGACGGTTGGTCGCGGCGATGATGATCACGCCTTCGTTGGGCTCGAAGCCGTCCATCTCGACCAGCAGCTGGTTCAGCGTCTGCTCGCGCTCGTCATTGCCGCCGCCGAGACCGGCGCCGCGATGGCGGCCGACAGCGTCGATTTCGTCGATGAAGATGATGCAGGGCGAGTTCTTCTTCGCCTGCTCGAACATGTCGCGCACGCGGCTGGCGCCGACGCCGACGAACATCTCGACGAAGTCGGAGCCCGAAATCGTGAAGAACGGCACATTGGCTTCGCCGGCGACGGCACGCGCCGTCAGCGTCTTACCCGTGCCGGGAGGGCCGACCAGCAGTACGCCGCGCGGGATACGCCCGCCCAGCCGCTGGAACTTCTGGGGATCGCGCAGGAACTCGACGATCTCCTGGAGGTCTTCCTTGGCCTCGTCGATACCCGCGACATCCTCGAAGGTGACGCGGCCATGCGCCTCGGTCAGGAGCTTGGCCTTCGACTTGCCGAAGCCCATCGCCCGGCCGGCGCCGTTCTGCATCTGGCGGGACATGAAGATCCACAGGCCGATGAAGATGACGAAGGGCAGCGAGTTGACCAGCAGCGCCATGAACCAGGGCGTGCCCTCGGCGGGAGCGCGGGCGGAGACCTGCACCCCCTTCTGGGCCAGCGTCTTCAGCAGCGCCGGATCGCCATAAGGCGCATAGGTCACGAAGGTGCGGCCATCGGAAAACGTGCCGGAAATCTCCTGCCCGGCCACCACGACATTCGCGATGCGCCCGGCTTCCGACTCGTTGATGAGCTGGCTGTAGGGGATTTCATTGGTGCTGGCGCGCTGGCTTGGGCTCTGAAACAGCGTGACGAGCGCCAGAACCAGCAGGAAAATCACCACCCAAAGGGCGAAATTTCGGAAATTCGGATTCATTACCAGTCCGATCGGGCCTGCCGGACCAACCGGAAGAGGCCAAGGGTTTGCTCAGCTAATCTAGGTGCGACACGTGCCCTTGCCAAGGGAAAGGGGCCACCACAGGTGATTATGACGTCGCAGGGTGAACACCACGTCTGCGAACGGCCTCGCGCCGGAGGGTCAGGACACCATCGAGGCCCAGCGAAAGCAGGCACCCCGACAATGTCCGGTTCATGGCCAAGTTGTGACGGGACGCCTCGGCAAGCGCCAAAACACAGGATTCCAGCCGCTCCAGCCGGCCAAAGCCCTCCCGCTCGGCCGCCACCTCGTCGAGCAGGAAGGCGACGACGCGCAACACGATTTCCTCGGGCTCGGCCAGCAGCGCCGAGAACCGGAGCCGCACGCCCTGCCCCGCGTCGACGGGCATCGAGAGTATCGGCAGCAATTCCGCCGCCCTGTGCGCTACGGCCTGCTCCATCCGAGCCATGCGCCGCGCCAACGCCGCCAGTCGCTCGGCGCTCAACCCCTCATCCGCCAGCTCGGGCAGAAGCTTGCGCCAGCGCACCCGCTCGAAACGGCTGTCGCCATTGCTCGGATCGTGAATGAAAGGCAGGTGACGCGCGCGTGCCGTGGCGACGAGCCGGGCCTTGGAAACCCCAAGCAGCGGTCGAACGAGCTCGACCTCGCCCTTGCGCACCCGGTCGCGCATCCCGACAAGACCGGACGGCCCGGACCCATGCGCCATGCGCATCAGCAGCGTCTCCGCCTGATCGTCCAATGTATGTGCGGTCATCAGAACCGCGCCGCCGAGTCGCGTGGCCGCAGCCGCAAGCAACTCATAGCGCGCCCGGCGCGCCTGGGCCTGCAAGCCGGTCGCAGGTTTCACGCCGTCCCAGATCAGGATCTCATGGGAGACGCCAAGGCGCTCGCAAAGCGCGGCGACATCGCGCGCCTCGGCCGCAGAGGCGGCGCGCAGGCCATGGTCGACTGTGGCCGCATGCAGCGCCGGCCGCCCTGCTCCCCGCACCCAATCGGCCAGCAAGGCGAGCAGCGCGACGGAATCCGGCCCGCCGGACACGCCGACGAGAAGCCTGGTCTCGCCGGCCAGACCGGCGAACAGGCCGGCCGCCTCGAGGTTGGAAACCGGCGGAGGTTCCGAAAAGTCTGGTGCCGGCTCGCTCAAGCGCAGCCGGAGCGGCGGCGTTCCCGCTCCACGCTCTGACGGACGGCATTGGAGGCGGAAGGGTAGTCGACGCCGACCTTCGCATAGGTGGCGCAGGCCTGATCCTTGGCGCCCAGTCCGTTCAGCGCCATGCCGAGCTTCAGCAGGCTGTCGGGCGCCTTGCCCGAGCGGGGCGATTCGCGGGACACCTTGAGGAACTGCTCGGCCGCCTCGCGATAGCGCTTCCGCTGGAAATAGCTCTCGCCAAGCCAGTAGGTCGCATCGACCGCGAGCCTGTCGCGCGGATAGCTCTGGAGGAACTGCCGGAAGCCCATTTCCGCCTGCTCGTACTCTTTCCGCAGGATCGAGGCATAGGCGACGTCATAGGCCTCCTTGGCCGTGGCCGGGCCGCTCGCTGCCGCGACGCTGGGGCCGCGCGGCGCTGTCTGCGGGAGCGCGCCCTGGGGCACGTTGCGGCCGACGCCCTGCAGGTCGAGCGGGCCCTGCCCTCCCGTGAAATCTTCCTCGATGATGCCCCCGATGCCGCCATCGATCGGCCTGGGCGCGCCGGCTGCGCCCTGCTGCGTGCTCGGGTCGAAGGCATCGCCACGGCGCTGGCGCTGCGGCGGCGCGCCGGCAGGCGGCGCAGCATTGCCGGGCGCAGGCGCGGCGTTGGAGGGACGCGCGCCGCCGCGCTCGTTCATGCGGAAATCGACGTCTTCCTGAAACTTGCGAAGCTGCTCGCTCAGCCGCCGGTTCTCGAATTGCAGCTGTTCGATCTGCCCGGACAGCTGGCGCAGCTGGTTCTCCAGACGCGTCGTCCGCACCAGCAGATCAGCCGCGTCCTGCGCCAGAGCGGGCGCCGGAAGCCCGAACAAGGCAGCGCCGATAGCGAGCGCGGCGAGGCCCGAACGGAAGCCGAGGGGAAGAGCGAGGGAGCGGAGCATCATCAAGAACCAGTCTGCAGGCGGCGTCGCGCCCTATAACACGCTCGCACCACGGCCAAAATATGAAAAGGCCGGCACTTTCCGAAGCGGAAGGTGCCGGCCCTCTCAGATATCAGATCCCAAGTACGGGATCTTAAGGGTCAGACGCCGCCGGCGCCATCCAGCACAGTCACCGCGCGGCGGTTCTGCGACCAGCAGGAAATGTCGTTGCAGACAGCGACCGGACGCTCCTTGCCGTAGGAGACGACGCGGATGCGGTTGCCCTGGATGCCGCGCGAGGCGAGATAGTCGCGCACGGTCTGGGCACGACGGGCCGACAGCGAGAAGTTGTATTCGCGGGTGCCGCGCTCGTCGGCATGGCCTTCGATGGTGAAGGTGTAGCGCGGGTAGCGCTGCAGCCAGGTGGACTGCTTGTCGAGCGTCGCGGTCGCAGTCGAGGTCAGATCGGTCGAATCGGTCTCGAAGAAGACGCGGTCGCCGACATTGACCACGAAGTCCTGGGCGCTGCCCGGGGTCGCGGCGCCGCCGGCACCGAAGCCGCCGGCATCAGCATTCTGGTCCTTGGCGCAGGCACCGAGCGCGAGCGTGGCGGCAATGGCGGCTGCGAAACGGACGGCGCGGCCGCCAGCAAAAAGGGTCGACAACATTTTGAACTCCGGGGCAATCGATTTGCGAGACGCGGCTCACGGACGGCGTTGCACAGAGGGCCATCAATGAAGCGTCAACCTAAACAAGACCTTGCCAGAACAAGGCGAAGTGGCGGCATTGCGGCGTATGGTTAACCAAATGCTGCGAAATGCGGCTTTCCGGGAGGTGTGGCTGCTTTGCAACGCGCCCAACGGTCAAACTAAGCGAGCCCTCATCCTGAGGAGCCGCGCAGCGGCGTCTCGAAGGATGCTCCAGCGGGCTCGGGAGCTTCGGGGAGCATCCTTCGAGACGCGATCTTCGACCGCTCCTCAGGATGAGGGCTCAGGATAGGATGAAGCCGAGAGACTCGCCTCGCCTCAGCGCGCCGCGGTCAGCAGCGGCGACCAGGTCGGGTCCGAGGCGAAGGCCGGCGTCGGCACCGGCAGTTCGACGCGGCCGGTGATGTCGACCATGTAGAGCTTGCCGCCGGACTGGCCGCCGGGATCGCGGAAGAACATCAGATACTGGCCGTTGGGAGCCCAGTTCGGCGCCTCGTTGTGAAAGCCTTCGGTCAGCAGGCGCTCGCCGCTGCCATCGGGACGCATCACGCCGATGCCGAAGCCGCCGCTGGTGCGCTTGGTGAAGGCAATCAGATCGCCACGCGGCGACCAGGAAGGCTGCGAGTAGGAACCCTGCCCGAAGGAGAGCCGCTTGCCCTCCCCGCCGCCTGCACCCATCAGATAAAGCTGCTGGGAGCCGCCGCGATCGCTCTCAAACACGATCTGCGTGCCATCGGGCGAATAGGACGGCGAGGTGTCGATCGCGCCCGTCGAGGTCAGGCGCGTCGTGGTGCGCGAACCGATATCCATCGCATACAGATTGGCGTTGCCGCCCTGCTGCAGGCTGAGCACGATCTTGCCGCCATTGGGCGAGAAGCGCGGGCTCGAGGTCATGTCGGGGAAATTGCCGACGATCTGGCGCTGGCCGGTCTCGATATTCAGCACATGCACGCGCGGCTGCTCGCCGAGCCGCTGCGACATGTAGGTCACCTCCTGGGAGACCGGCGAATAGCGCGGCGTCACCACGGAGACATCGCCATTGGTCAGGTAGCGCACATTCGCGCCGTCCTGGTCCATGATCGCCAGCCGCTTGCGCCGGTTTTCCTTCGTCCCGGACTCGTCGACGAAGACGACGCGCGTGTCGAAGAAGCCGCCGACACCGGTGACCTTGGTGTAGACCGCATCCGAGATGATGTGGCCGACGCGACGCGCATTGTTCGGGTCGGTGAAATACTGCTGCCCGTCGGTCTGGGTGCCGGTGGCGACGTCCCAGAGCCGGAATTCGGCCTTGATACGCCCGCCATCGCGCGAGACGCGGCCCGTCACCAGCGCCTGCACGCCCGCCGCCTTCCAGGCGTCGAACTGCGGCGCCGCATCGAAGGGCGGATTCTTTTCGGGATGCCGGCTCTTGTCGATCGGGTTGAAATAGCCCGAGCGCTTCAGGTTGTTGCTGATGACGCCGGAAACCAGCACGCCACTTTCGCCACCGAAATCGGCTACGGCGATCGGCATCGGCTGGAACGAACCGCCGCGCAGGTCGATGACCAATTCCGCTTTGGCAGCGGCTGGAACGAGCAGGGCAGCGCCACTCAGCGCAAGCAGGCGGCGTCGTGTCGGCGAGGCCAGGGCCCGGCCCATCCCGGCGCTGTTCGCAAGGCCGGCAGTGTTCGAAAAAGTGCGGTCGGTCTGGGTCACAGCACGTCCCTTGCATCGAAATTGACGACGACGTCACGCCAGTCGTCGTAATAGGAGGCGAATTGAGCCGGGATGCGCAAAGGTGCGCAGCGGCGGGTTGCGGTCAGGGCGGAATCGGCGGCCACGCGGAACAGCGGATCGGACGAGGAATTGATCACGCCCGGCTGTGCCGCCAGCGAACCGTCCGTATTCAGTTTCATGCGAACCGAGGGAACCACCGAGCCCTTGGCGTTGGCCAGCGCTATCGGCACGTTCCAGCACTTCAGGAGCTGGTCCTGGATGATCCCGACCAGCTGCGCCCGCAGCGACGGGCTCAGCTTCTGCGCCGCGCCACGCTCGGTGCCGAGCGAAGCGGTGCGGTTGACCTGCGGCGCCGAAGAGCCGGACGACTGCGCCTGCTCCTTGGACTGGAGCAGCTTGGCGATATCGTTGGGATTGAAGTTCTTGGCGATCTCGGCCTCGCGCTTGGCCTTTGCCTCGGCTTCCTGCTTGGCCTTGGCGGCGGCGGCGATCTTGGCTTTCGCCTCAGCCTCGGCCTTCGCCTTGGCAAGGGCTTCCGCCTTTTCCTTCGCGGCTTCGGCGGCCTCAGCCTTGGCTTGCGCCTCGGCCTTCGCTTTCGCGGCGGCCTCCTGCCTGGCCTGCGCGTCGGCTTCGGACTTCGCCTTGGCGGCAGCCTTGGCCTCCTCTTCGGCCTTCTTCGCCTTCGAGGCTAGTTCGGCCTCCTCGGCGAGCTTGGCCAGCTCCTCGCGCTTCTGCTCGGCCTGGGCCTGAGCCTGCGCCTCGGTCTTTTGCGGCGGCTGCTTCACCGGCTCGGGCGGCGTCGGCTTCGGCTCGGTCTTGGGCAGGAGCGCGGCACGCGAGGGCGGCAGCGGGGCTGCGGCGTTGTCGTCGGCCGTCTTCAGTTCGGCGGGCCGTGAAGGCGGCGCCGGCGTGTCCTGCTTGGCCTCGCCCGCTTCCTTGCGCTCGACGATCTCGGACTGGCGCTCGGCGCGCTGGATCGGCTGCGCCTGGACCTTCTCGGCGCTGCGCTCGCCGCGCGTCACCTGGTTGAGCGAACTCGGGTCGACGACCTCGACGGCGATGGCCTCTTCGTTCTCCGGCAGAGGCGCAGGCGAAGAGAACGCCAGCAGCCCCGCGACGAGAAACGTCACGTGGCCGAGCGCCGACATCACCATGCCCGGTTCGGAGGTCGATAGCTTCACGCCCTGAACACCCTTGCTTCCACTGGCCTCAGCGTGCCGCTGGTTCGGTGACCAGCGCGACCCGCTTGAAGCCGGCAGATGTAATGGTCGACATCACCGAGGCGACACGGCCGTAATCGACCATGCGGTCTCCCCGGACATAGATGCGCTCGTCGAAGCCCTGCTTGGCGAGCCCCTGCAGCTTCGTCACCAGATCCGGCTCCAGCGTCGGCTGGTCCTGCAGGAAGATCTGCCCCTTGCTGTCGATGGCGATGGTGACGGGCTTCTGGTCGACATTGATCGGCTTGGCGCCGGTCTGCGGCAGATCAAGCGGTACTCCGGTCGCGATCAGCGGTGCCGCGACCATGAAGATGATCAGCAACACCAGCATGACGTCGATGAACGGCGTCATGTTGATCTCGGCGATGGCGCCGTGGCGCCGGCCGCGCCGGCCGCGTCGTCCCCCGGCCTTGGCGCCGGATGCTGCTGACATTCCCATGGCCCCGCCCCTACGCTGCCAGCCGCTCGTCGATCTGCCGCGACAGGATCGCGGAGAACTCGTCGGCGAAGGCTTCGAGCCGGTTCTGGGCCTTGGCGACCTCGGCCTGGAGCTTGTTATAGGCCATCAGCGCCGGAATCGCGGCGAACAGGCCGATCGCGGTCGCAAACAGGGCCTCCGCGATGCCCGGCGCAACGACGGCGAGCGAGGAGTTCTTGGACACCGCAATGGCGGTGAAGGAGTTCATGATGCCCCAGACCGTTCCGAACAGGCCGATGAACGGCGCAGCCGAAGCAACGGTGGAGAGCACGAGCAGTTTCGACTCGAGCCGTTCGGCCTCGCGCTGGATCGTGACGTCGAGGACCTTGTCGATGCGCTGCGACAGGCTGGCGACCGAGCGGCCGCCATTCTCGAAGGAGCGCTTCCACTCGCGCATCGCCGCGACGAACACCGCCGCCATGTCGTTGACCGGCTTGCTGGCGAGGTCGCGATAAAGCTCCTCCAGCGAACGGCCCGACCAGAACACCTCCTCGAAGGCATCCATGTCCTTGCGGGTGCGGCGATAGAGCAGCGTCTTGTCGATGATGATCGACCAGCACCAGATCGAGGCGCCGAGCAGACCCATCATGACGAGCTTGACGACGATGTGGGCGTGCCAGAACAGGGTCCAGAACGACATGTCGATCTGTGGCGCGACTTGCGCGACCTCGGCGGGGTTCATCCGGTCATCCTTCTGCCGCGCCGCATGATGCCAAAATCCGCAAACCGATTACCGGTCGACATCATGCTCTCGTTCCATTCGAGTTCCGGATGACATCCGGCCCTCATTGTTAGGTCCCGTGGCCGATGGCCAAGTCCTGTGGCCAGACCGACGGCAAAGTCCGATGGCAGGTCGCCGCCATAAGGCTCAGGCCAACGCCTCATCGTACGCGTCGCGGGATACCCACGCCGCCGCCCGATCTGCGATCCGGGGAATGCCGTTCTCGTCAATCGCTTGTGAATCCGGCGAAAGATGGGCCGAAACGGGGTTTCCTGCGAAACGCATGTTCAGGATCGAGTTAAGCCTCCAGCAAGGTTAATGCCCGGTATACGTCGGGCGATTGGTAGGCCCACACGTGCAAAAACACCCGCCCCGGTGTCCCGGGGCGGGTGCTGATGCGTTCATCTTTTCGTGAAGAGCGGCGTTATGCCGGGCTCTGAGGCGGGTTTTGGGGCGGGTTCTGATGGGGCGCCTCCTCGCTGCGCCGGTCGGCCATGAACTGGTCGAACTCGGCCTTGTCGCGGGCCATGCGCAGCCGGCCCAGGAAGTCCTGGAACTCGCGCTGCTCGTCCTCGAGCCGCCGCAGCGTCTCAGTGCGGTACTCGTCGAAAGCGGCGTTGCCGCTCGACGGCCCGCGATGCCAGCCACCGCCACCGAAGCCGCTGCCAAAGCCGCCCCGATGACCGCCCATCCGCTCGCGCAGGCGTTCCATCTTGTCCTGCAGGCGGCTCATCCTGTGCTCATACCGGTCCGCTCCGGCATATCCGCAACCCATGCGTCCACTCCCGAACAAAAAGGCCAGGGTCGCCAGACCCAGAGGCCACCAGACAATGAAGCCGAGAACCGCAAAGGCGATCCAGGCTCCCCTTCCATACTCGTCAAGTTTCGCGACGATCGGCATTGGTTCCCTCACCGTGAGCAAGAGTGAATGTAAATCACATTTACATAAATGGCCCCACCTCCAACTTTTGTCAAGGCGGGTGGCGTCGGCTTTGTCAGTGAGGCGATTTGGCGGGGCTACAGGAACCTGCCGAGCCTAGCTGCCGAACCTGGCTGCCGAACCTGGGAGACCCTTGCAAACCGAGCCCTCATCCTGAGGAGCCGCAGCGG
Source organism: Allobosea lathyri (assembly GCF_900108245.1). Classification (GTDB taxonomy): domain Bacteria; phylum Pseudomonadota; class Alphaproteobacteria; order Rhizobiales; family Beijerinckiaceae; genus Allobosea; species Allobosea lathyri. Next base: position 309,289 of record NZ_FNUY01000006.1, on the reverse strand, counting down.
CGTCTCGAAGGGTGTTCCAGAGCACACTGGAACCATCCTTCGAGACGCCATTTCTGCGAAATGTCTCCTCAGGATGAGGGCTCGACGGGCGTTCCAGCAGTGTCAGTCTTTCGCACCCGGCCCCAAGCCAAGTCCCTGCAGATAAATCAGCATTCCCGCTTCCAGCAGCTCGGCCGCCGACATCGGCAGCGGGCGCCTGCCGCCATCGGCGCGGCCGAACAGGGCGGCGACCCCATGCGACATCGACCAGACATGCAGCGCCATCATCAGCGAGGGCGGGCGTTTCCCGGCGGGCAGCTTGGCGATCAGAGCCTCCGACGCCGTGCGCAACACCAGAAAGGCGCGATCGGCCGCACTGCGAAGCTCCGGGCTCACATCGAGCGACACGCCGGCCTCGAACATCGCCGAATAGTAGGCCGGCTCGTCATGGGCAAAGGCGAGATAGGCCCGCCCCAGACGATGGAAGGCGGCTTCGGGCTCGGGCCTGCCCTGGTCCCAGGCACGTGTGAGCGCGGCCTCGAACACCAGGAAGCCGCGCGTCGCGACATCGGCCAGCAAATCGTCCCGGTCGCGAAAATGCCGATAGGGCGCGGCAGGGCTGACGCCGGCAAGCCGCGCGGCCTCGGCAAAGGTGAAACCGTTGGGGCCCTTCTCGCCGATCAGCCCGAGCGCGGCGCGCACCAGCTCTTCCTTGAGATTGCCGTGGTGATAGCCGCGTGGCGGCTGATCGGGCTTGTCGCGTTTCCAGCTCATGTGTCGAGCGCTAACATGGCGCCGCGCGATCGTCGACAGTGGCGCGCTGGCCCGATGCGCGCCGACCGGCCTTCAGTCTTCCAGCAACAGCCGCTGCCGCAGCCCATCGGGAATTCGCCGCGCCCGCCCGCCCCCGACGCAGGCCACGAGCACCTGCGCCGTAATCAGCACCTCCTCGCCGCGCAGCACGCGCTGCTCGACATCCATGGTCGCCCCGCGCGCCGCCACGGACCGCGTCTCCACCGTCAGCAGATCGTCCATCACGGCCGGCCTGAGGAAGTCGATGCTCATCTTCCGGACGGCAAAACCGAGCGCGGTGTCGCCATCGAACAGTTCGCGCTGCTCGACGCCGAGCGCCCGGATCAGCTCCGTGCGGCCGCGCTCCATGAAGCGCAGATAGGAGGCGTGATAGACGACGCCGGAGAAATCGGTGTCCTCGTAATAGACGCGGATGGGGATCTGATGGACGGCGCTCATATCAATTCGGGCGTTCAAGTGACTCGGGCGTTCAAGTGACGGTGCCCCGACCTTTAGAGGCTTTCGGGGTCAAATGACCACCCGGCCGTCCCAAGAAACGCGCTTCCGGTGAAACGCGCCTTCTCTCCGAGCGGCAAGCCGCAACTCGACCTCGGGGAAAGCCTGATATCGGGAACCGGGAGGGATCGATAGGGTTCCCCTACCGACGCGTTCAAGTGGAGGAAAACCATGGCTCAATCGACCAAGGCAATCGAGCGCCTTCTCGACAAGACCGAATACCAGCTCGTCGCCCGGACGCAGCGCCTCACCCTGGGCAGCATCACCGATCCCGAACTGAAGGAGCTTTCAGTGCAGTTGCGCGAGCGCCGCGACAAGGCCCGCTCGACTGCCCGTCAGCAAAGGCGCGAGATGCGCCGCAAGGCCGAGCCGCAGGGGACGCGCCCGGCCTCCGACAACAGCGGCACCAAGGCCAAGGCCGACGCCTTGACCGCGGCGCTGAAGCGCGTCGGGGCGGAACGCACGCGCCGCACCGAAAAGGCACATGAGCCGAGCCAGCGCAGCCTTGCGCGCAAGGCGCTCGCGCTGAAACAGCGCCAGAGCCCGGCCAAGCGGCCCGCCAGCCGGACGGCGGATAAGGGCATGGCCTCCGTCCCCAACCCCAAATCGGCAAAATCGGGCGCGCTCGACCATGCCGGCCAGCGTTCGGCCATGCATCGCTCGAAATTCGCGCGGTAGCCAGGACTAGCGACGAGACATGGCTGGGCTCCAACCATATCCTTTTGCTTCGGAAACGCGCCGTCATCCCGGACAAGCGGCAAAGCCGCGCAGATCCGGGATCCATCGGAGGGCGCCGTCCAGCCCTCCGATGGATCCCGGGTCTCCGCTTCGCTACGCCCGGGAATGACGGTGCGTTTCCGAGTGAAACAGCGGTCCCTGGCGCTTGCAGGGCATCTTTATGGAGCCAGGGCTTTGCCAGCGCCTCGCGCACGGCGCGATCGCTTGGCGACCCGGATCATGCTCAACTCCCCATCAGCGCGGCGTAGTCCTGCTGCCGGGCCCAAGCATCACTCCTCCTCGCCATCCCCGAACAGGCCGAACTGCGCCACCTCGCGGCTTGGTTCGGGCATGCCGAGATGCCTGAACGCGTGTGGCGTCAGCAGCCGTCCGCGCGGGGTGCGCTGGATAAAACCCTGCTGGAGCAGGAAGGGCTCGATGATCTCCTCGATGGCATCGCGCGGCTCCGACAGCGAAGCCGCGATGGTCTCGATCCCGACAGGCCCACCGCCGAAATTGATCGCCACGGTGGTGAGGTAGCGCCGGTCCATCTGGTCGAGGCCGATGGCGTCGACATCGAGCAGGCTGAGCGCCTTGTCGGCGACCGCGCGCGTCACGACCGGATCGCCGTCGACGATGGCGAAATCGCGCACGCGCCGGAGCAACCTGCCCGCGATTCGCGGTGTCCCTCGGGAGCGCCGCGCGATCTCGTTGGCGCCGTCATCGGACATGCCGATACCGAGCACGCGGGCGCCGCGCGACACGATGCTCTGCAACTCCTCGACCGTGTAGAATTGCAGGCGAATGGGGATGCCGAAACGGTCGCGCAGCGGCGTCGTCAGCAGCCCGGCCCGCGTCGTCGCGCCGACCAGCGTAAATTTCGGCAGGTCGATCTTGACCGAGCGCGCGGCCGGTCCTTCGCCGATGATCAGGTCGAGCTGATAATCCTCCATCGCCGGATAGAGGATTTCCTCCACCGCCGGGTTGAGCCGGTGGATCTCGTCGATGAAGAGCACGTCGCGCTCTTCGAGATTGGTCAGTTGCGCCGCGAGATCGCCGGCCTTGGCGATGACGGGACCCGAGGTCGAGCGGAAATTCACCCCGAGCTCGCGGGCCACGATCTGCGCCAGCGTCGTCTTGCCGAGACCTGGCGGCCCGACGAAAAGGACATGGTCGAGCGCATCGCCGCGCGTCTTGGCCGCGTTGATGAACACCTGGAGATTGGCCCGCGCGGCCGCCTGGCCGGTGAAATCGCCGAGCGAAAGCGGCCGCAGCGAAGTCTCGCTGTCGTCGTCGCGACGCTCTGGCGTCACAAGGCGGCGGGGCTCGCTCAAAGGTCGATCTCCAGTTCGAGCGCGTCGCGCACGGGGATGCCCATATAGCCCGTCCGGATGATCGTCGGTATCACCGAACGAAAGCTGTCGATCGCTTCGAGATAGAGCCCCGAGAACCGGAAGCCGAACTTCTGGTAGAAGGCGAGCCCCGGCATATTGTCATTGGTCAGCATCGCCCGCAGCTTGACCGCGCCGCGTGCCTTGGCGGCGGCCTTGACCGCTTCGAGAAGCTGGATCGCCGCCCCCTGCCCCGGCGCGACGGAATGCAACGCGCATAGCAGACCGACATCGCCGCGCATGGTCCAGCTGGCATAGGCCATCGCCTCGCCATCGGCAGAGAAAACCCCGAGCAGGTCGAGTTCGGCGCAATCATAGACGTGGAGGCCGAGCATCATGCTGTGCGAGCCCCAGCTCGCCAGCATCAGCGCCAGGAACGCGCTCTTGTCCTCGACGTCGCGGATAGCGGGGGCCTCGACGATCTTCATTTTGCGAGTCTCTTGGCCAGTCACTTGACCTGTCACTTGACCTGTCACTTGGCCAGTTCCTTGAGGCCGAGCTTGATCAGCTGGGCGGTTCCCGCTCCCTCGCCTGCCGCCCGCGACGCCGCCGCAACGGCCGCAACGGCCTGCGCCTGCGGATAGCCGAGATTCGACAGGGCAGAGACCGCGTCCGCCACCGGCTGCGGCAGATTGCGGCCCTCCAGCGCACCGGCAAGCTGGGCGACACCGGGGTCGATATGGCCGAAGGCCGGGGCCTTGTCCTTCAGCTCGGCGCAGATTCGCTGCGCGAGCTTGGGCCCGACGCCGGGTGCACGTGCGACCGCAGCCTTGTCATTGGTGGCGATCGCGGTGGCGAGCGCGCCGGGCTCCAGCGTCGAGAGGATGGCGAGCGCGACCTTGGCACCCACCCCCTGCACCATCTGCATCAGCCGGAACCAGTCGCGCTCATTGTCCGACATGAAGCCGTAGAGGCGGATCGCATCCTCGCGCACATGCGTCTCGATGGAGAGAGCCGCGGCCTCGCCCGGCTTGGGCAGGCGCTGCAGCGTTCGCGACGAACATTGCACGACATAGCCGACGCCCTGCACGTCGAGGATGACGTGATCCTCGCCATAGGAATCGATCAGGCCCTTGAGCTTGCCGATCATCTCAGACCCCGTCGCATTCTCTGTCGAAGCTTGAACCTGTCACGCCGAGGCCCGCATCTGGGCCACCAGCGTGCGCATGCCGCGATGCTGGGCATGGCAGATCGCCACCGCCAGCGCATCGGCCGCATCCGCCGATTTCGCCTCAGCCTTGGGCAGCAGCACACGGATCATCATCTGGATCTGCTTCTTGTCGGCATGGCCGACGCCAACCACCGTCTTCTTGACGAGGTTGGCGGCATATTCGGCGACGCCCAAGCCAGCCAGCGCCGGCACGACCAGAGCGATGCCACGCGCCTGGCCAAGCTTCAGCGTCGATTGCGGATCGCGATTGACGAAGGTCTCCTCGACCGCGACCTCATCGGGATCGAAAGAGGTGATCACGCTGGTCAGACCCTCATGCAATTGCCGGAGCCGTTCGGCCAGCGTCAGCGTGCCGTCGCTCTCGACGCAGCCGCAGGCGACGAAGCTGAGCTTGCTGCCTTCGGAGGTGATCACGCCCCAGCCCGTCTTGCGGAGGCCGGGATCGAGACCGAGGATGCGAATCGCAGATGCCATGGCCCGACACCGTAAAGCATCGGCCGGAAAAGTGCCGCGTGGTTTTCCGGTAAAGAGGATTTGTCCTGCAACCCGGTATCGCACCGATGACATATGCTCATCGAAGGCATCAAAAAGGAATGGTTTGATCGCAAGGCCGCTTGGGCGATGGTGGCGCGCGCTCCCGCCTTCCCGCCTTCCCCGGTTCGATGCAGTCCTTCCTCGCCTCCTTCTTTCCCGATCTGTCCTTCGACGGAATAGCAGTCCTGCTCCTCGCCACGGTGCTCGGCGGCCTCGTGCGTGGCTTTACCGGCTTCGGCTTCGCCATGGTGTTCATGCCGCTGGCCAGCATGGTGCTGGGCCCGGTGGCGGCGCTCGGGCTGATCTGGTTCATCGACCTGCCTTTCGCGCTGCCCATCGCCGCCCGCAGCGCCAAGCAGGCGGAATGGCGCGAGGTGTTGCCGCTATTAGCGACCGCGACGCTCGCTTTGCCGGCGGGCATCTGGCTGCTGATCTGGCTCGATCGCGAGACGATGCGCTGGATCCTCGCGCTGCTCGTCCTCGCCGCCGTCGCGCTGATGGCCTCGGGCTGGCGCTATCATGGCCGCCCGGGCATTCCGCTCTCGCTCGGTGTCGGCGTGCTGTCGGGGCTGTGCAACGGCATGGCCAGCATCGGCGGCATGCCGCTGGCGGTGTTCTGGCTCGGCGCGCAGCGCAACGATCGCCACAAGACCCGCGCCAACCTCCAGACCTTCTTCGGCATCTCGACGCTGATCAGCGGCGCGACGCTCTGGTATGCCGGCATCCTCACCACGCGAGCCGCCATGACGGCCGTGCCGCTCTTTGCGGTCTACGGCGTCGGGCTCTGGATCGGCACGCATGGCTTCCGGCTTGCGTCGGAAATCTCCTTCCGCCGCATCGCCTATCTGGTGATTTTCCTGAGCGCGCTGGCCAGCCTGCCGCTCTGGGATGCGCTGATCGGGCGCTAGAACCGCTACGTCATTGCGAGGAGCGCAAGCGACGAAGCAAACCAGGGGCGGCAGAGCGCTTCAGTCTGGATGGCTTCGCTGCGCTCGCAATGACGGACAGAACCGCGGCGCGGCACGCCGTGCCCAGACACTCTCAGCCCTCATCCTGCTCAGCCCTCATCCTGAGGACGCCGCAGGCGCGTCTCGAAGGATGGTCCAGCAGGCTCCCGAAGCATCCTTCGAGACGCCGCTTCGCGGCTCCTCAGGATGAGGGCTGAGGGGATAGAAGGGAGCTCAGGCGCTCATCTTCGCCATGATCTCGTCGGCGATCTCGAAATTGGCGAAGACGTTCTGCACGTCGTCGTCGTTGTCGAGGGCTTCCATCAGCCGCATCATCGACGCAGCCTTCTCCTCGTCGAGAGGGGCGGTCGTCGTGGGCCGCCAGACCGGCTTGGCGGAAGCCGGCGCGCCCAGCGCCGCTTCGAGCGCCTTGGAAACCTCGTTCAGCGCATCGAAGGCGCACAGGATGGTGTGGCCGTTCTCGTCGCTGATGACGTCGTCGGCCCCGGCCTCGATCGCCGCTTCCATGATCTTGTCGGCATCGCCGGCTTCGACGGGGTAGCTGATCTCGCCGACGCGGTTGAACATGAACGAGACCGAATTGCTCTCGCCCATCGCTCCGCCGGACTTGGTGAAATAGGAGCGCACGGCCGAGGCGGTGCGGTTGCGATTGTCGGTCAGCGCCTCGACGATGACGGCAGCCCCGCCGGGACCGTAGCCCTCGTAGCGGACCTCGTCGTAATTATCGCCCTCGCCGCCGGCCGCCTTGTTGATGGCGCGCTGGATGTTGTCCTTGGGCATGTTTTCCGCACGCGCGGCCAGAACGGCCATGCGCAGGCGCGGGTTCATGTTGGGATCGGGCATGCCCATCTTGGCGGCGACGGTGATTTCACGACCCAGTTTCGAGAACAGCTTGGCGCGCACGGCGTCCTGCTTGCCCTTGCGGTGCATGATGTTCTTGAATTGGGAATGGCCGGCCATGGGATTTCAGCCTCTGGTCTTTGCGTCAGTGGGTTGCCGCCCATGGCGGCATCAGCCGCGCGAAATGGACAGAGCGGCCTTATAGGCGCCGCTTTCGCTGGCAGGCAAGCCGTTGCCTTGCGAGCGGCAGCGCCATCGTGCTGCCTCGGCCCCCGAATGGATACCCTCCATTAAGTCATTCTTTGCCACATGCCCGCACAGTCCGGATCGGGCCATGGCGTCAGACCCTGGCTCCACGCGCTCTCAGGTTTTCATGACAACGATGCCCAACAATCAGATCGCGGAGCAGGAGCTGCGCTTCCGGGCGTTTCAGATCCGCCCCGACGACATCGCCATGCTGCAGCGGCAGGCCGAGTTCGCCCGCGCGCGGCTGCCGCGCCTGCTGGAAGAGCTTCACGGCGAATTCGCCCCCTGGCCCGAGACCGCGCGCGCCCTCAGGCTGCCGGAGGTTCATGAACTGCGACTGGCGCATTGGATCAGGCTGGCGTCGGGAGATCTGCAGGAGGGCTTCATGGAATCGGCCCGGCGCCTGGCGTCGGCCTTTCATCGTCACGGCGTCCCCGTCTACGCGGTCGCGATCTGCCACGCCGTGGTCACCAATCATCTCGGCGCCGAGCTGGGGCTCGACCGCGATTCGCTGCGAAAGGTCAGCAGCTTCTGGCAGCGCAGGGAGCTGAACCGGCGCATCGCGACACGGACGGCGCTCAACAAGGCCGCCGCGCTCGATCTCGAATTGCTGCTCGAAACCTACGCGGATGTGCAGCGCCAGAGCCGCGAGCGCACCCATGCCGAGATCACCGCCTTCCAGACCACCGTGCACAAGGTCGTCGGCGCCGTGACGGCCGGGGCCAACAAGGTCGAGGCGATGGCCGGGACCATGAACGGCCTCGTCCAGGACACCGGCTCCGAGGCCGTCGCGGCGGCGCGCGCCTCCGACGACGCCTCGATGAATGTGCAAAGCGTCGCCGCCGCCACCGGGGAACTCTCGGCCTCGCTCGATCACGTCGCCGTCGAGGTCGCACGCGCCGCCACGATGGCTCATGACGCCAATGCGGCCGCCCTCAAGACCGACATCATCGTCAAGAGCCTGGCCCGCTCGGCGCAGACCATCGGCTCGGTCGTCGACATCATCCGCACGATCGCCAACCAGACCAACCTGCTCGCGCTCAACGCCACCATCGAGGCTGCCCGTGCCGGCGAATCCGGGCGTGGCTTTGCCGTGGTCGCCACCGAGGTGAAGCAGCTCTCGGCGCGCACCGCGCAGGCGACCGACGAGATCGCGGCACAGGTCCCGGCCATGCAGGCTGCGACCCGCGAGGCCGTGGACGCTATCGAGAGCATTGTCGGCTTCGTCCGGCAGATGCATGAGACCACGACTGCGGTCGCAGGCGCTCTCGACGAACAGCGCGCCGCCACGCAGGAGATCGCCCGCAGCGTCGATCTCGCAGCCGCCGGCACCCTGCAGGTGGCGCAGACGGTCTGCGATGTCAGCGAAATGGCTCAGGCCGCCGGCAGCAGCGTGACCGATGTGCTCGACGTCGCCGGCGAGCTCGTCAAGGAAGCCTCGACGCTGGCGGGCGCCTTCGACACTCTGGTGCAGCAAAGCCGCACCGCCTGAGGCAGGCCTCCGGGGACGATCGGAGCGTCGGCCGGAGTCTATAGCATCGACTTTTTCCGAAAACCGCGTTCCACTTTTCGGGCCGATGCTCTAGTCGCGAACCCAGGGCGTCGGCACCGCTTCGATGAGATGGGGCCCGATCCTGACCGGCCAGACCGCCTTGGCGAGCCCGGTGGCATCGTCGATCTCGACGGCGACGCCCGACAGCGTACCCTCGCCGGTCGCTGGCTCGAGCCGGGCGCCCGGCGTCTTCTGCAGGAAGCGCCGGACCGGCTCGTCCTTCTGCATGCCGAGTACTGAATCGTAATCACCGCACATGCCGGCATCGGACTGATAGGCCGTACCGCCCGCCAGGATGCGGGTGTCGGAGGTCGGCGCATGCGTATGCGTGCCGACGACGAGGCTGGCGCGTCCGTCGAGGAAATAGCCCATCGCCTGCTTCTCGCTGGTCGCCTCGGCATGAACGTCGACGATGACGGCATCGGCGACCTCGCCCAGCGGGCAGGCCGATAATTCGCGCTCCACGGCGGCGAAAGGGTCGTCGAGCGCATCCATGTAGAGCCGGCCCATGACGTTGACGACAAGCACGCGCGCGCCGTTCCTCGCCTCGACCACCGCCGCGCCGCGACCCGGCGTGCCCGGAGGATAGTTCGCCGGCCGGATCAGCCGCTGCTGGCGCTCGATGAAGACCAGCGCCTCGCGCTGGTCCCAGGAGTGGTTGCCGAGCGTGACGACATCGGCGCCCGCCGCGAGCAATTCGTCGCAGATCGCCTCGGTGATGCCGAAACCGCCGGCCGAATTCTCGCCATTGATGACGACGCAATCGAGTTCCCAGGCCTGGCGCAAGCCAGGCAGACGCTCCTGCACCGCGATCCGCCCGGGGCGGCCGACGATATCGCCGAGAAATAGAAAACGCATGAAAACTGTTCCGAGGGCTGTGACGCCCCTTCCGTCGCGCGAATGCGTTCAGGAATCAACCGACGCCGTGGCGATCAGGTGCCAAGATCGACCAGGCGCCAACATCATGTACAGTGAATGGTCTCGCGCTCGGTCACGATCCAGTCGAGCCGCTGGTCATGCGCCTCGTCGGGCACTGCCTCGATCTCCTGGGCGGAATAACCGATGCCGATGCTGACCACCGGGCCAAGTTCGGACAAGGCCCGAAGTTCGGACAAGGCGCGGTCGTAATAGCCCTTGCCGTAGCCGATGCGATAACCGCGCCGGTCGAAGGCCGCGAGCGGGACGATCAGGATGGCGGGGTTGACCTGCGGCTGCTGCGGCTCCGGAACCAGCGTACCGAAACCACCGGGCACGATCGGCTCCCAGGGCGCCCAGCGCCGAAAGATCATGCGCTTTTCGACGATTGCCGGCAGGCAGAGCGACAAGCCGCTCGCGTGCAGCACCTCGAGAACAGGGCGCGGATCGGCCTCGGAGCGCATCGGCCAATAGGCGGAAACCGGACCTTGGACAGCGACCCTGCCCGAGCCCTCATCCTGAGGAGCACCGACAGGCGCGTCTTGAAGGATGCTCCAGGACGCTCCGGAACCATCTCGAGCATCCTTCGAGACGCCACTGCGTGGCTCCTCAGGATCAGGGCTGGAGTGGCGCGAAAGGACTGCAAGCACCCGCTCCGTGATCGCGGGGTCCCACTCGAGCCGGTCGTCGATCTCGAGCGCGTCGCGACGCGCCAGCGCGGCATTCCGCAGACCGGACTTTTGCTGTTGAGCGCTGTCGGATGGAGCGTTTGTCATGAGGCAGAGTGCGGAGCCACCTTGGCCGTGAAGATTTCGATCCCGGGACACCTACTAAAGTAGGTGGGCGCCGTGTGTCCGGGTCCAGGGACCCGGTCAGGGACAGCTCCCTAGGGAGTCGTATGGGCCCGGGAATACAGTTCTCGCACGCACCAGGCAGCCCCGCATCGCCAATGTAAGATGCGCGCCGGCAAAGCGCCAGTGGCTCTCCGGCGACTGTTCACATTTACCTCGGTCATCATCCTGATCCCTCAGCCCTCATCCTGAGGAGCGCCGCAGGCGCGTCTCGAAGGATGGTCCAGACGGTTCGAGAGCCTATTGAAGCATCCTTCGAGACGCCGCTTCGCGGCTCCCAAGATGAGGGCTGCGGTGCTGAGGGCTGCGGTTTGAGACGATATCTCACCCCACCGGGCTCGGGATCAGGCTGCGCGCCACCCCCTCGATGCGCTCGGCCGCGGCCACCAGCGCTTCGGCCGCCTTGTCCTCGACCTCGGTGAGGCGCTGGTCGGTCGCTCCCGCATCGCCCTGGACTGCGGCGAGTTCCGCCTCCAGCCGCCCTATGCGCTGCCTCAGCTCGGAAACCTCGTCGGCGACCATCAGCGCCGCCATGACATGCAGCCGCATGTCGCCGATCTCGCCGAAGGCCTGGCGCATTTCCTCGATCTTGCCGTCATAGAGCTTGGCCAGGCCTTCGAGATGCGGCTCCTCGCCCTCCCCGCAGGCCATGCGGTAGGCCTTGCCGGCGATCATGACATTGACTTGCGGCATCGTGTTCTCCGCTCAGTGTTCGGGGGGGCCGGGCTCGGGCTCGTCCGGCTGCGGCTGGGCGCGCGCGATCACGGCGCCGATCACGTTCATCGCCCGCTCCAGGCGCTGGTCGACATCCGCCGCGGCGGTCTCGACATGGCCCAGTCGCGCCATGGCGCCGTCGAGTTCGGCGGCCAGCCGCGCCCGGTCGTCCTGCATCAGCGCGAGTTCGGTATCGAGATTGGCCCGACCGCGCTCCGCCTCGACACGCCGCCGCGCCGCGGCCTCCAACTGTCCCAGCGCCCCATCAAGGCGCGCCAGCGCATTATCCAGCATCAAGCTCGCCACCGTCGCTCTCCTTCAGATCGAAGCCGGCTCACACGATTCGCGACCCTACTGCAAATCGCGCGAAAACAGGAATCGACATCGCCAGATGCCGCCCGATCCCAAGGGCTTGCCCGCGATTGCTGACGGCTGGCTTGCGGAAAGCCGCGTCCACCGGCCGTGTGCCGCGGAAAGAAGCTGCCAAGGAAGCTGTGGCGACCGAATTGACTCCCATGGAGCGAGCGGCCTAATCGAGCCACCATTCGAAGCCATGTAAGCGGCACCCAGAATCGGACCGTCGTCGGCCTGCCATGTTGCGCAGGATTTGGCCGCGGCCTCGTCCCTTCCGCCAGACGGAGCCTGAGATCACCATGACCACGACCCCGACCGAACGCGCCCCGATCGATCGCGCCTTGCACGACAAGCTCGCCAACGCCATCCGCTCGCTGGCCATGGACGGCGTCGAACAGGCGAAGTCGGGCCATCCCGGCCTGCCGATGGGCGCAGCCGATGTCGCCGCCGTGCTGTTCACGCGCATCATGAACTACGATGCCGCCGCGCCGCATTGGCCTGACCGCGACCGTTTCGTGCTCTCGGCCGGCCACGGTTCGATGCTGCTTTACGCCCTGCTCTATCTCACCGGCACGCCCGGCATGGAGCTGGCCGACCTCAAGAAGTTCCGCCAGCTCGACTCCAAGACGCCGGGCCATCCGGAAAACTTCATGACGACCGGCGTCGAGACCACCACCGGCCCGCTCGGCCAGGGTCTCGCGACCTCCGTCGGAATGGCCATGGCCGAGCGCATGCTCGCCGCCGAATTCGGCAAGAAGGTCGTCGACCACCATACCTATGTGCTGGCATCCGATGGCGACCTAATGGAAGGCATCAGCCAGGAAGCAATCGCGCTCGCCGGCCATCACAAGCTGAACAAGCTGATCGTGATGTGGGACGATAACGGCATCTCGATCGACGGTCCGCTCTCGATTTCGGATTCTGTCGATCAGGTCGCGCGCTTCAAGGCCTGCGGCTGGCGCTCGGAGCGCGTCGACGGCCATGATCCCGAGGCCATCGAGGCCGCGATCCGCCGCGCGCAGAAATCCAACAAGCCGACCATGATCGCCTGCAAGACCGTCATCGGTTTCGGTGCGCCCAAGAAGGCCGGCACCTCCAAGGCCCATGGCGAGCCGCTGGGCGCCGAAGAACTCGCCGCCGCCAAGAAGGCGCTGGGCATCACCGGCGGCCCCTTCGAGGTCGCAGCCGACGTGCTCAAGGCCTGGCGCGGCTTCGGCGCGGCCGGCGCAGCCTCGCATAAGGACTGGCAGTCCCGCTTCGATGCGCTCTCCGAGCGCAAGCGCGCCGAGTTCGACCGCCGCCTCGGCCACAAGGTCCCGGTCAAGCTCGACAAGGCGATCCTCGCCCACAAGAAGGCGCTGATCGCCAGCCCCGTCACGGTCGCGACCCGCAAGGCTTCCGAACTGGCGCTCGAGGTCATCCTGCCGGTGATGCCGGAGGTTGTGATGGGCTCGGCCGATCTGACGCCGTCCAACAACACGCGCACCAGCCACGCCGAGGATTTCACGCCCAAGACGCCCAAGGGCCGCTATGTCCGCTACGGCATCCGCGAGCACGGCATGGCCGCGGCCATGAACGGCATCACCCTGCATGGCGGTTTCCGCACCGCCGGCGGCACCTTCCTCGTCTTTGCCGACTATGCCCGCCCCTCGATGCGGCTTGCCGCCCTGATGGGCCTGCCGGTGGTCTATGTCATGACCCATGACTCGATCGGCCTCGGCGAGGACGGCCCGACGCATCAGCCGGTCGAGCAGATCGCCAGCTTGCGCGCCATGCCGAACATGCGCGTCTTCCGCCCGGCCGACGCGATCGAGACCGCCGAAGCCTGGCAGTTCGCCCTTGAGCACACCAGCGGCCCGACGGTGCTGGCCCTGTCGCGCCAGAACCTGCCGCAGCTTCGCACTGACGCGACCACGACCAACCGCTCGGCCAAGGGCGGCTACGAATTGCTGGCGGCCGAGGGCGGCAAGGCCCAGGTCTCGCTCTTCGCCTCCGGCTCGGAACTCGAGATCGCCGTCGCTGCCCGCAAGCTGCTGTCGGAAAAGGGCGTCCGCGCCCGCGTCGTCTCGGTTCCCTCGCTCGAACTTCTGCTGCTGCAGGACGAAGCGACGCAAGGCGCGGTCATCGGCAACGCGCCGGTCAAGATAGCAATCGAGGCCGGCGTCCGCTTCGGTTGGGATGCGGTTATCGGCCATGATGGCGGCTTCGTCGGCATGCACTCCTTCGGCGCCAGCGGCCCCTACAAGGACGTCTACAAGCATTTCGGCATCACGCCGGACGCAGTGGTCGAAGCGGCGATGAAGCGCCATAACGGCTGACACGCCGTCATTGCGAGCCCTCGGGTCTTGCCTTTGGCAAGCCCAAGGACAGGCTCCGCGAAGCAACTCAGAGGGACGTGGAGCTCTGCCGCCCCTGGATTGCTTCGTCGCTTACGCTCCTCGCAATGACGGTTTTTGCTTGCGTTCGGCCATCCTTTGGCCGAATTGCCCGCGTGAATGGCGCATCTGCGCCGAGAGCTAGGCGAAGGAGAGGATTGAGATGACGGTCAAGGTGGCGATCAACGGCTTCGGCCGCATCGGGCGCAACGTTCTGCGCGCGATCATCGAGTCGAAGCGCAAGGATATCGAGGTCGTGGCGATCAACGATCTCGGCCCGGTCGAGACCAACGCGCATCTCTTCCGCTTCGACTCCGTCCATGGCCGCTTCCCCGGCACGGTGACGGTCTCCGGGGATACGATCGATGTCGGCCGCGGGCCGATCAAGGTCACCGCCATCCGCGATCCCAAGGATCTGCCGCACAAGGCGCTGGGCGTCGACATCGCCTTCGAATGCACCGGCATCTTCACCACCCGCGACAAGGCTGCCGCTCACCTCGTGGCCGGCGCCAAGCGCGTGCTAGTCTCGGCCCCCTGCGACGGCGCCGACCTGACGGTCGTGTTCGGCGTCAATGACGGCGCGCTGACCAAGGACCATATCGTCGTCTCCAACGCGTCCTGCACGACGAACTGCCTCGCGCCTGTCGTGCGCGTGCTCCATGACGCTGTCGGCATCGACAAGGGCTTCATGACGACGATCCATGCCTATACGGGCGACCAGCCGACGCTCGATACGATGCATAAGGATCTCTACCGGGGCCGCGCCGCCGCGCTCTCGATGATCCCGACCTCGACGGGCGCTGCCAAGGCGATCGGCCTCGTCATCCCCGAGCTCAAGGGCCGTCTCGACGGTTCCTCGGTGCGCGTGCCCACCCCCAACGTCTCGATGGTGGACTTCAAGTTCATCGCCAAGCGCAAGACGACGGTCGAGAAGATCAACGACGCCATCGTCAAGGCGAGCAAGCGCGGCGCGCTCAAGGGCATCCTCGCCGTCACCGACCAGCCGAACGTCTCGATCGACTTCAACCACGATCCAGCCTCGTCGACCTTCGCGCTCGACCAGACCAAGGTCATGGACGACAAGTTCGTCAGTGTGGTCGCCTGGTACGACAATGAGTGGGGCTTCTCGAACCGCATGAGCGATACCGCGGTCGCGATGGCCAAGCTTATCTGACATCGCCTTGTAACAAAGCCGCGCCTAACCGGGCGCGGCTTTTCATGTTGACCTTGCAGGAACGGGAATCCAAATGGCCAAGATCGAGCCGACAGTCGCAAGCCCGGCAAACTCCGAGCCGACCCTCGTCGCATCGCCCACCGCCGCCGCTCCCTCCCAGGCCGCATTCACCGTCGTATCCGCAGAAGCAACGCCGGCCGGCGAACCCCGCAAGCTCGACCAGCTCTCCCGCATCGAGGAGAAGGCCGCGCGCATCGAGGAGAAGTTCGCCCGCTACGAGGCCGTGCTGACCCGCGCCGAAGCCTCGCTCGAGCGCAGCGCCCACAAGGTCGATGCCGCCGCCGGCACGATGGACTTCGCGTCGATCCGCGGCGAAATCGCATCGCTGCGCGAGCGCGTCGACGCCACGCCCCGCGCCGCGACGCTGTTCACCACGTCGATCATCACCGCTGTGCTGACCGTGATCCTGACCATCCTGGTGCTGAAATTCGGCGTGCCCGGCCTGTTTCCGGGGCTGCTGTCGCGATGAGCTTCAGGACGCTTGATGACGCCGATCTCGCGGGCAAGCGCGCGCTTGTCCGTGTCGATCTCAACGTGCCCATGGAAGACGGCAAGATCACCGACACCACGCGCATCGACCGCGTCCTGCCGACCATCCGCGAAATCTCCGGCAAGGGTGGCAAGGTCGTCCTTCTCGCGCATTTCGGCCGGCCCAAGGGTCGCGACGCCAAGGACAGCCTGAGGCCGGTCGCGATCGCCCTGGCGCATGCGCTGGGCCAGCCGGTCACTTTCGTCGACGACTGCATCGGAGAGGACGTCGCCAAGGCGGTCTCGGCGGCCAAGAACGGCGAGGTCCTGCTCCTCGAGAACACCCGCTTCCACGCGGGCGACGAAAAGAACGATCCCGATTTCGTCAAGGCGCTCGCCGCCAATGGCGACCTCTTCGTCAACGACGCCTTCTCCGCCGCCCACCGCGCCCATGCCTCGACGGAAGGCCTCGCCCACGTCCTGCCGGCCTTCGCCGGCCGCTCGATGCAGGCCGAGCTGGAAGCGCTCTCGGCCGGCCTCGACAATCCCGCCCGCCCGGTCATGGCGATCGTCGGCGGCGCAAAAGTCTCGACCAAGCTCGATCTGCTCGGCAACCTCGTGAAAAAAGTCGATGTGCTCGCCATCGGTGGCGGCATGGCCAACACCTTCCTGGCCGCGCGCGGCATCAATGTCGGCAAGTCGCTCTGCGAGCATGATCTTGTCGCGACGGCCCGCGAGATCGAGGAGAAGGCCAAGGCCGCCGGCTGCGAGATCATGCTGCCGGTCGACGCGCTCGCGGCCCGCGAATTCAAGGCTCATCCCGGCCATCGCATCGTGCCTGTCACGGGCGTGGAGGCCGACGAGATGATCCTCGACGCCGGCCCGATCAGCGTCGCCGAGGTCGTGCTCAAGCTCGACCATGTCAAGACGCTGGTCTGGAACGGACCGTTCGGCGCCTTCGAGCTGCCGCCCTTCGACACCGCCACCGTCACGGTCGCCAAGGCCGCGGCCAAGCGCGTCAAGGCAGGCCAGCTCGTGGCCGTCGCCGGCGGCGGCGACACCGTCGCGGCGATGAACCATGCCGGCGTCGCAGCCGACCTGACCTATGTCTCGACAGCGGGCGGCGCCTTCCTGGAGTGGATGGAAGGCAAGGCGCTGCCGGGCGTGGAAGCATTGCGGCAGCGCTGATCGGCATCGACCTTGCCTGCGGGCTGGCAAAGCCGGCCCGCGACCGGATTTGCGATCGGGCTTGGCTGACACGGTCGATCAGTCCAAAATCGCGGCAGCAGCACAGATTTCATTTTTTGGAGAGGACAGAAACATGGCCCGCATCACGCTTCGCCAATTGCTCGACCATGCCGCCGAGAACGATTACGGCGTCCCCGCCTTCAACATCAACAATATGGAGCAGGCGCTGGCGATCATGGCGGCGGCCGATGCCACCGACGCGCCTGTGATCATCCAGGCCTCGCGCGGCGCGCGCTCCTACGCCAACGACATCATGCTCAAGCACATGATGGACGCGGTCACCGAGATCTATCCTCACATCCCCGTCTGCGTGCATCTCGACCACGGCAACGAGCCGGCGACCTGCATGACCGCGATCCAGGCCGGCTTCACCTCGGTCATGATGGACGGCTCGCTCAAGGCCGACGGCAAGACGCCGGGCGACTGGGACTACAATGTCGGCGTGACCAGGACTGTGACGGAGATGGCCCATCTCGGCGGCATCTCGGTCGAGGGTGAACTCGGCGTGCTCGGCTCGCTCGAATCAGGCGAAGGCGAGAAGGAGGACGGCCACGGCTTCGAGGGCAAGCTCTCCCACGACCAGCTCCTGACGAACCCGGAAGAGGCTGTGAAATTCGTCGCCGAGACCAAGGTCGATGCGCTCGCCATCGCCATGGGCACCTCGCATGGCGCCTACAAGTTCACCCGCAAGCCCGATGGCGCGATCCTGGCGATGAACATCATCGAGGAGATTCACGCCAAGCTGCCGAACATGCACCTCGTCATGCACGGCTCATCGAGCGTCCCGCAGGACCTCCAGGACATCATCAACCAGTATGGCGGCAAGATGCCCCAGACCTGGGGCGTGCCGGTCGAGGAAATCCAGCGCGGCATCAAGCACGGTGTCCGCAAGATCAATATCGACACCGACAACCGCATGGCGATGACCGGCCAGATCCGGAAGATCCTCTCCGAGAACCCCGGCGAGTTCGATCCGCGCAAATACCTGAAGCCCGCCATGGAAGCGATGACCAAGCTCTGCACCCTGCGCCTCAAGGAATTCAACACCGCGGGCCAGGCCAGCAAGATCAAGCGCATTGCGACGACAGCCGAAATGGCGAAGCGCTACGCCAAGGGCGAGCTCGATCCGACCTTCGGCACGCAGAAGGCGGCTTGAGGCCGACCAAAAGCGCACTCCGTCATGGTCGGGCTTGTCCCGGCCATCCGCATCTTTGCCGAGCGCAGTGTTGAAGACGTGGATACTCGCCACAAGGGCGAGCATGACGGCGAGAGCGGTACAGACCGAAGATGAAAACGCCCGGCTTTTGGCCGGGCATTTTCTTTTTTGGAAGTTGGCCGGATCATATCCGGCCGCGACGGCTGAGCGCCTCAAACGCCGATCTTGCCGCCGCCCTTCTTGGTGATCGCCACCACAGACGGCCGCACCGGCATGTCCGGCTTGAAATCGGGCCAGCGTGTCGAAAGGTCCTCGTAATAGGAGCGGCGGCCGAATGCCGGCCAGTCAGGGCCGTCATCGCCGGGATGCTGGACGGCCACGAAAGCCGTGGTGTCGTCGGGCGCAAAACAGGGGCCGCAGAGTTCCGCGCCATGTGGCACGCGGTAGAACAGCTTCGAGGTCTGCCGCGCCTCGCCTTGCGTGTCGACCGCCCAGAGCCCATCGGTACGTCCGGTCTCCTGGATGTTGTTGCCGTCGGTCGAGACCCAGAGTCGGCCGCCGGAATCGATCGCGCAATTGTCGGGCATGCCGAACCAGCCATTCTTGCTGGTCTCGGTCGAGAAGGTCGCGCCGACAGCTGCAACGGAGGGATCCCCGCATTTCAGCAGGATTTCCCATTTGCCCTTGGTCGCGGTGAAATCGCCGCCATCCTCGACGATCTCGATGATATGGCCAAAGGCGTTCTTGGCGCGCGGATTGGCGGCATCAAGCTGCGCATCCGTGCGGCTCGTATTGTTGGTGAGCATGACATAGACGCGGCCGGTGACGCCGTTGGGCTGCACATCCTCGGGCCGGTCCATCTTCGTCGCGCCCAGCAGGTCACCGGCGCGGCGGGTCTCGATCAGCACGTCGGCCTGGCCAGCGAAACCATTGGCCGCCGTGAGCGGCCCCTGGCCGAACACCAGCGGCAACCATTCGACCGAACCATCGGCGCTGAATTTCGCGACGTGGAGCGTGCCGGAATCCATCAGATCCATATTGGCCGCGCGGTTGTTCGGATCGAACCGGCCAGCCGTCACGAATTTGTAGACATAGTCGAAGCGCTCATCGTCGCCGAGATAGAACACGACACGCCCGTCCTTGGCGACGATGCTCTCGGCGCCCTCATGCTTGAAACGGCCGAGCGCGGTGCGCTTCTTCGGGATCGAATTGGGGTCCTGCGGGTCGACCTCGACGATCCAGCCGAAACGATTCGCCTCATTCGGCTCCTTGCCGATGTCGAAGCGCTCCTCGAAACGCCCCCAGGCATAGGGCGGCGACGGCAACGCCAGACGCTTGTAGTTGGCGGCTTCCTTGTGCCCCTCCGGCAGCGTGCCGGAGAAATAGCCATGGAAATTCTCCTCGCCGGTGACAAAGGTACCCCAGGGCGTCAGGCCGCCGGCGCAGTTGTTGATCGTGCCGAACACTTTCCTGCCGCTCGGATCGGCATTGGTCTTGACGCGGTCGGCGCCCGCGACAGGGCCCGACAGCTGCATCTCGGTCGCGACAGTGATGCGGCGGTTGTATTTCGAATCCTTGACCAGCGCCCATTTGCCATTGGTCTTGCGGATTTCGGCGACGGTCGCGCCATGCGCCATCATCTCGATCGCAGCGCGCTCCTTGGTGGCGCTCTTCATCACCGACTTGCCGTCCTTGATCTCGACGACGCCGGGGAACATCAGGTGCGGGTTGGTGTATTCATGGTTGACGAAGAGCAGGCCATGAGCCGAAGGGTCGGCAGCACCCGGCAGCGGCGTATAGCCGACATAATCATTGTTGTAGCCGAACTGCCTGGCCTGAGCTTCCGGCGTCTGCCTGGCAGGATCGAACTCCGGCGCGTCGGGAAACAGCGGATCGCCCCAGCGCAGCAGCACATCGGCGTCATAGCCCTCGGCAACATGATGATTGGCGTCGACGCCGACCGCGACTTCCTTGAACGAGAAGGCCGAGCCCTTGCCGGTGGCCTGCGCCTCGTCCGCCGTCGCCAGCGCGACCGTGCCGACCGTCGCCGAAATCGCCGAGACGGCGAGCGCGCCCTTGAGCAGGCCACGGCGCGAAAAGCGCTGCCCGATCAATTCGCCCATCGTCGGATTCTCGGTCGGGTTCTGCGGCGCAGCGTCCTCATGCTCCAGCATGCTGGCGCCGAAGGTCGATTCGTAGGAGGTGTCTTCGTTCATGCTCATGCTCCCGGCGCTTGCATCAGATTCGAATTGGACGAAATCGAAAGCTAGGCCGTGGCGTTGACGGAGCCGTGACAGGCAAGCGCGATGTGACAGGCAACGCGGGGTGACCGGCAAGCGCGACATGCCGATGCCTCCCGCGCGGGCCTTCCGGGGCAGTACGATTTCTGATTGAAGGGTGCACCATCCGGCCGTCCCCAGTCGGCTAGCCATCCCGTCGCAAGCGCCCGCCGCAAGATCCCGCCTCAAGAGCCGTCATGTCGATTGTCTTCTCAGCGCTGGTCGCGGTCTTCGTCGGCTTCGCCGCCTCCGTTGCCGTCATCTTGTCCGCGGCGCAGGCGTTGGGTGCGACGCCGGCCCAAACCGTGTCATGGGTCGCCGCACTCGCCATTGGCACCGCCCTGCCGAGCATCTGGCTGTCCTGGCGCTACCGCATGCCGATGATCTGTGCCTGGTCGACGCCGGGCGCGGCGCTGATTGCCGCAGCGAGCGGCTTCGACATGGCCTCGGCGGTCGGCGCCTTCCTCCTCGCCGCCGTGCTGATGATGCTGACGGCTGCCTTCCGGCCGCTCGGCGCGCTGATCGAGCGCATCCCGATGCCGATCGCGTCCGCCATGCTGGCGGGCGTGATCTTCCGCTTCGTCGCCGCCGTCTTCGACGAGATGCGGGCCTCGCCGCTGATGGTGCTGCCCTTGCTGGCGGTCTTCCTCGTCGCGCGGCTCTTCAACCCCTTCCTCGGCGTCATCGCGGCGCTGATAACGGGGATCGCCATCAGCTTCCTTGGCGGGCTCGCCCACTGGCCGGCCGGAGAGGTCGTGCTGACCGGCCTCGAATTCGTCACGCCGCGCTTCGGTATTGCCGCCATGCTCGGCATCGGCGTCCCGCTCTATCTCGTCACCATGGCCGCCCAGAACCTGCCGGGCTTTGCCGTGCTCCGGGCCGCCGGCTACAGCCCGCCGACGGCACCAGCCCTCTTCGCTACCGGGTTCGCCTCGCTGGTAACCGCTCCCTTCGGCGCGCATATGTCCAACATGGCGGCGATCAGCGCCTCGATCTGCACCGGCGGCGACACCCATCCCGACCCGGCGCAGCGCTGGAAAGCGGGCGTGATCTACGGCTTCTCCTACCTCGTCATTGCCGGCTGCACCGGGCTGCTGATCGCGCTGCTGCTGGCGTTGCCCAAGGCGCTGATCGTCGCGGTCGCCGGCCTGGGCCTCGTCGGTTCGCTGACGGGCGCGCTCGGCCAGGCCATGTCGTCGGACAGGGAACGCTTCGCCGCGGTCATCGCCTTTGCGGTTGCTGCATCCAGTCTCTCGCTTTTTGGAGTAGGTTCCGCCTTCTGGAGCCTGGTCGCCGGTCTCAGCGTCTTGACATTGGACGCGCTGGCGGGCCGTTTGCGCGCAAGATCATGACGACACATCCCACACCCACCCGCCTGATGCTCGTAACCCCGCCGGTCTCGGATGCCGAGGCGATGGCGTTTCGCCTGATGCAGGCCATGGCCGGCGGCGATATCGCCGCGATCGTGCTGCGCCTTGCCGATGGCGACGAGCGCAGCCGCATCGAGCGAGTCAAGCGCCTCGCGGGCCCAGTCCAGTCGGGCAATGTCGCTCTCGTGGTCGAAGCGTCCGCTTTGGTCGCGACGCGCGGTGGCGCCGACGGCGTGCACCTGACCAGCGGTCCCGAAGGCATCGCCGAGGCCCGCTCCAGCCTGAAGAACGAACGCATCATCGGCGCAGGCGGCCTGCGCGCCCGCCATGACGCGATGGATATGGGCGAGGCCGGCGTCGACTACGTCATGTTCGGCGAGCCGCGCCCCGACGGTTCGATCCCGCCCTTGCCGGCCGTGATCGAGCGTGCCGGCTGGTGGGCCGAGATCTTCGAGACGCCTTGCGTCGCCTATGCGCCCGATGCCGATTCCATCGGCCCGCTCGTCGAGACTGGCGCCGAATTCATCGCGCTCGGGGCCTGGGCCTTCGACGAGGAGCAGGATCTGCGCGGCCTCGTCGCCCAGGCCAATGCCGCGATCGCTGCCCGCGCCGCCCGGAAATCGGCGCGATGAGGTTGGTCCGCCGCGGCCTCGTGCTCGCCGGCCTGCTCTTCGCCGCGCCGGTTCTGGCCGCGCCGGTTCTGGCTGCGCCTGCTCTGGCCGAGCCTGCCCCCGACTACGCCTATGGCGCCTATCAGGCGGGGCATTATCGCCGCGCCCTGAGCGAAGCGTTGAAACGTGTCGAGGCCGACAGCAACGATGCGGCCGCCATGACCCTGCTCGGCGAGATCTACCGGCTGGGCCTCGGCGTGCCCGAAAACCAGAGGATCGCCACCGAATGGTATGAGCGAGCCGAGGCGCGCGGCGACATCAACGCCGCCTTCGCGCTGGCGACCGTCCTGCTCGACGAGCGCAGCGGCAAGCGCGATCCCGCACGCGCCGGCGCCCTGCTGGAGAAGGCGGCCGCAGCCGGGCACCCGGCAGCCAACTACAACCTCGCGCTGGCCCTGCTGGCGACGGGACAGCCCGACGACGACAAGCGGGCCGTCGCCAGCCTCGAGATCGCCGCCAGCGCCAATCTCGGCGACGCCATGCATGCGCTCGGCATTCTCGCCAAGCAGGGGCGCGGCATGCCGCAGAGCGACGCGAAGGCCGCCGAATGGATGGCCAGGGCCAGCCGCATCGGCAGCGTGCCGGCCGAAGTCGAATACGCGATCATGCTGTTCAACGGCACCGGCACAGCCAAGGACGAGACCGCGGCGGCCAAGCTCTTCCTGCGCGCCGCCGGCAAGGGCAATCCGATCGCACAGAACCGTATCGCGCGCCTCTACCAGTCCGGGCGCGGCATCCCGCCCGACTCGATCGAGGCGGCGGCCTGGCATCTCGCGGCCCGCTCGCAGGGCCTCGACGATCCCTCGCTCGACCAGCTTTTCGACCGGCTCAACCCCGAGCAGCAACGCCGCGCGGCGCTGCTCGCGGCAAACCGGATCGAAGGCGCCGCCTTGACTACGCCGAGCCAGCCGAGCAAGTGACGACAGAACTCTTTGGCTGATATCCTCAGCCCTCATCCTGAGGAGCCGCGAAGCAGCGTCTCGACTTGCTCCTCGGGATGAGGGCTTCGAGAGGACAAGCCGGCCCTTTCAAGCATCGCGCCCGACGCGCATGAGGTTAAGATGATCCGCTCCCCCCTGATGACCGTGATGACCGACGCCGTGATGAAGGCGTCCCGCTCACTCAAGCGCGATTTCGGCGAGGTCGAAAACCTGCAGGTTCTTGCCAAGGGCCCCGGCGATTTCGTCTCCAAGGCCGATCACAAGGCCGAGGAGATCATCCGCGCCGCGCTGGAGAAGGCTCGCCCGGGCTATGGCTTCGTCATGGAAGAGAGCGGCGTCGTCCCCGGCACCGACGAGAGCAACCGCTGGCATATCGACCCGCTCGACGGCACCCACAACTTCCTGCGCGGCATCCCGCACTGGAACATCTCGGTGGCGCTGGAGCGCGACAACCAGTTCATCGCCGGCGTGATCTACGACGCCGCCAAGGACGAGCTGTTCATGGCCGAGAAGGGCAAGGGCGCCTATGTCAACAACCGCCGCATGCGCGTCTCCGGCCGCAACGAGCCTGCCGACATGCTGATCGGCATGGGCGTGCCCCATATCGGCAAGGGCGGCCACCCGCTCTTCCTGCACGAACTCGGCGCGGTCATGCCGCGTTTCGCCAATGTCCGCCGCATGGGTGCAGCCGCGCTCGACATCGCCTATGTCGCGGCGGGCCGCATGGACGCCTATTGGGAGCGCGGCCTCAACACCTGGGATTTCGCGGCCGGCGCCGTGATGATCCGCGAGGCCGGCGGCACCTTCGGCACGCTTGACGGCAAGCAGCCGACTGCTGCGCGTGACATCATCTGCGGCAACGAAGTGGGCGAGCAGGCGCTGCGCGCCGCCCTGAAGTCAGTCGGCTGACATATATCTCTGATCTTTCACGCTTGATCCTGACGGCATGGGAGGCGACAGTCTCCCTTGCGACGGCAAATTAGGGCATGATGTCGATCGAAAACCGGTTTCCGCTTTTCGGCATCGTGCTCTGGGGCGAATGGAAGACGAAGCATGGCGAATGAGGCTCTGGCGACCGAACCGGTAACGGTCGCGCCCACGCGGGAGGAAACCCGCTTCTCGCGTCCGCTGCGCTATCTCGTCCGGGCGCTGCTCTTCCTCGCTTTGATCGGCTTCCTCGGATTCATCCTGCAGGGCGGGCTGGCCACCGCCTTCATGACCAATCCGGGCCTGAACGGCCTGATTCTCGGCTCGCTCTTCGTCGGCGTGCTGATCGCGCTGCGCGAATTCTGGCGCCTCCACAGCGAAGCCCGCGCCGCGACGCGGCTGGCGGCCGCCCCGGCGCAGGCGGAGATCGAGCGCGGCCAGATCATCGCGCCGCTGGGCCCCATCCTTCCGGAGCTCGACCGCGGAACCCTCGCCCCGGCACAGGCCGTCACGGTGCTCGAATCGGTCGCGGTGCGGCTCGATGACGGGCGCGAGGTGTTGCACTATCTCGCCGGCCTGCTCGTCTTCCTCGGCCTGCTCGGCACGTTCTGGGGCCTGCTCGACACGGTCGGCTCCATCGGCAACGTCATCAAGAGCCTGCGCACGGGCGCAGAGGCCGGCGTCCTCTTCGACGAGCTCAAGGCCGGCCTCGCCGCCCCGCTCGCCGGCATGGGCCTGTCGTTCTCGTCCTCGCTCTTCGGCATCGCCGGCTCGCTGATCCTGGGCTTCCTCGATCTGCAGGTCGGGCAGGCGCAGCGGCGGTTCCGCAACGAGCTCGAAAGCTGGCTGGGGTCACGCACCGCGACGCCGGTCACCGCCTTCCAGCCGCTGGCGCATGGCGACCCGCTCAACGACCGCTTCGACAAGCTCAGCGCCGCCATGGCCGAAGGCGGCGCCAATAATCGCGCGGCGACGCAGGCGCTCGCCAATCTGGCCGAAGGCATTCAGGGCCTCGTCCAGCACATGCGCTCGGAGCAGCAGCTCATCCGCGACTGGGTCGAGGCACAGGCCTCCCGCGAAAAGGACATGAAGCGCCTGATCGAGCGTCTTGCTGCCGACAACGTCAGGGAGCCATGATCCAGCCCGCGACCCAGCCGCCCCGATCCGCAGGAGCCTGAACCGCCATGGCCCTCTCCCGCGCCCATCGCCGCGAGGAAACGAATTTCTGGCCCGGCTTCGTCGACGCGCTGTCGACGATGCTGATCGGCATCGTCTTCCTGCTTTCGGTCTTCGTGCTCGGCCAGTTCTTCCTCTCGCAGGAGCTGACCGGCAAGGATTCGGCGCTTGAGCGGCTCAACCGCCAGATTTCGGAACTGACCGACCTGCTGGCGCTTGAGCGCTCATCGAACCGGCAGGCGCAGGAAAGCCTGACCCTGCTGCAATCGTCGCTGACGCGTGAGCAGGGCGAGCGCGGCCGCATTCAAGGCATGCTCGATTCGCAGGCCAGCAACGGCCCGGCCCAACTCGCCGAGACCCAGAAGGCGCTCGACACCGAAAAGCAGCTCTCGGCGCGCGCGCAGGCGGCGGTCGATTTCGTCAACCAGCAGATCATCGCGATGCGCCGCCAGCTGGCTGCGCTTGAGGAGGCTCTCAACGCCTCCGAGGCCAAGGACAAGGAATCGCAGACCCGTATTTCCGAACTCGGCTCGCGGCTCAACGTGGCCCTGGCCCAGCGCGTGCAGGAACTGGCGCGCTATCGCTCCGACTTCTTCGGCCGCCTGCGTCAGGTGCTCGGCACGCGCCCCGACATCCGCGTCGTCGGAGACCGCTTCGTCTTCCAGTCCGAGGTCTTCTTCGATGTCGGACAGGCCGTGCTGAAGCCGGAAGGTCGCGCGGAGCTCGACAAGCTGGCCACCGTCCTCGTCGATCTCGGCCGCGAGATGCCGCCCGACATTCCCTGGATCCTGCGCGTCGACGGCCATACCGACAACCGCCCGATCCGCTCGCCGCAATTCCCCTCGAACTGGAGCCTCTCGGCTGCCCGCGCCATCGCGGTGGTCGAATACCTGATCACGCGCGGCCTGCCTGCCGATCGCATCGCGGCAACCGGCTTCGGCGAGTTCCAGCCGCTCGACGTCGCCAATAATGACGACGCCTACAGGCGCAACCGCCGGATCGAGTTCAAGATCACGGAGCGCTGAGAAGCGCCGCCTCCGCGGGGTTCGCGCCGGATGCCTTGAGCGCTCCACGCGCCGCAAGGTGGATGCCGGCGAGCATGCAGCGAACCGAGCCGCCGGCGAGCTCGATGGTTGCCACATTCAGCGGCAGCAGCGTCACGGAGCGCTCCAGCGCCGCAACCTGATCGGGCCGCAACGCCCCAAGCGCCCGCGACGACAACGCCACGACGCGCCCGTCCCTGCCCTGCAGTTCGATCGCATTGCCGGCGAAGTCGCCGATCTGTTCATGGCTGAGATCGATGATGGTTCGCCCCGTCTCGGCAAGACGCTCCGCGATCTCGGCCCGGCGCGCGGCGTCGCGAATGGTCGCAAGGCCGATCAGGCAGAAATCCGTGCCGATGCACATCAGCACATTGGTGTGGTAGATCGGCCGGCTCTCGGCATCGACCGCATCGAACACCACCGGCTCGAAGTTGAAATGCGTGCAGAACCGCTCCAGCGCGACCTCATTGGTACGGTTCGAGCGCGCCGCATAGGCCACGCGCTCGATATGGTCGAGCACCATCGCGCCAGTGCCTTCGAGATACACGCCGTCCTGTTCGAGCCCGGAATAGTCGATCACGTCCTGCACGCGATAGCGATGCTTCAGCATCTCGATCACGTCCTGCCTGCGCTCCTTGCGCCGGCTCGGCGAGAACATCGGATAGAGCGCGACATGCCCGCCCGAATGGGTCGAGAACCAATTGTTCGGGAAGACCGAATCGGGTGTCGCCCTGCTCTCGTCCTCGAAGAGATGGACGGTGACACCGGCCGCCTCCAGCCGCTTGGCCGCCTGCGTGACCTCGCCATGGGCGGCAGTGGCGATGGCAGCCGCCGTGCGCAGCGCATCATTGGCCTGGAAGGCATTGTCCTCCGCAGTCGCCGGATTGGGGCTGAAATGCTGCGGGCGGATCATCACGACGCTTCGCGGCGCCTGAACGGAGAGCTTCTGCATGACTACCGGATGCCAGGGATGGAACGCGGGAAGGGGCCGGTCTGGCCGAGCAGGCCGAAGAGATTGCGCGGGTCTTCCGGCTCGGTGAGCAGGTCGATTTCGTCGAAATAATCGGTGCCGACGACCTGATCGCGCAGATAGCGCAGGGCCGAAAAGTCCTCCGTGGCGAAGCCGACGGAATCGAAGATGGTGATCTGGTCGCGGCCACGGCGGCCTGCCGCCTCACCCATGATCACGCGCCAGAGTTCCGTGACCGGGAAATCGGCCGCCATCTGTTGGATCTCGCCCTCGATCCGCGTCTGCTCGGGAAATTCGACGAAGACATCGGCACGCAGCAGGATGTCGCTCTGCAGCTCGGTCTTGCCGGGGCAGTCGCCGCCGACCGCGTTGATATGCACGCCGGCCCCGATCATGTTGTCGGAGAGGATCGTCGCATTGAGCTTGTCGGCCGTGACCGTCGTGATGATGTCGGCGCCCAGAACGACCTCCTGCGCGCTCGCCGCGACCTCGATCTCGAAATCATGCTGCCCAAGATTGGCCAGGAACTTCGCCGTCGCCAACGGATCGATATCGAAGACGCGCAGCTTGCGGATGCCGAGCAGCGCCTTGAAGGCGAAGGCCTGGAACTCCGACTGCGAGCCGAGCCCGATGATCGCCATCGTCGCGGCGTCCTTGCGCGCCAGATGCCGTGCCGCGACAGCCGAGGTTGCAGCCGTGCGCAAGGCCGTGGTCAGCGTCATCTCCGAAAGCAAGCGCGGATAGCCGGTCTCGACATCGGAGAGCACACCGAAGGCCGTGACCGTCTGCAGGCCCGACCGCGTGTTCTTGGGATGACCATTGACATATTTGAAGGCGTAGGACGCCCCGTCGCTGGTCGGCATCAGCTCGATCACGCCATCGGCGGAATGGCTGGCGACGCGCGGTGCCTTCTCGAACGAGGCCCAGCGCCGGAAATCATCCTCGATATAGCCGGCCAGCCCGATCAGGTACGATTCGATGCCGACTGAACCGATCAGCCGGACCATGTTCTCGACGCCTACATACTGAACCATGTCCGGAATTCCACTGCCTGTCCTCGATGCAGGAATCCTACGCAGTGCAATCTGCAGATAAAATTGCGAACAAGTTCATTTTAACGCGCATTATCTGGCAAGATGCACAGTCTGACTATACAGATTGCGCATGCAGATTTTCGATGAGCTCGACCGACGCCTGATCGCGGCCCTGCGCGAGGACAGCCGCGCCCCGATATCGAAGCTCGCCGCCGTGCTGAGTGTCTCGCGGGCGACCGTGCAGACCCGCCTCGACCGGCTGCTCGATTCCGGCGCCGTCCTGGGGTTCACGATCCGCGTCCGGCAGGATTACGCCGACGACGCCATCCGGGCGATCATGATGATCGAGGTGATGGGACGTTCGACCACAGCCGTGATCCGGCAGCTGCGCGGCCTGCCCGAACTGCATTCGCTGCACACCACCAACGGCACCTGGGACCTGATCGCCGAAATCCGGGCCTCCAGCCTCACTGACTTCGACCGTGTGCTGCGCGAAGTCCGCGCCATCGACGGCATTCTGAACAGCGAAACCAGCATCATGCTAAGTTCGGTCTAGAGGCTTCCGCGTTGAGGTCGATCTCGGGTTGTCGTCCCGGGCGTAGCGCAGCGAAGACCCGGGACCCATGCCTGAGCGTTTCCGATCAAGGTTTAGGAATGCGTCCCGGATCGGCGCCGCTTCAGGCCGCCTCAAGCCCGAACTGCAGCGCCGCCAGCCTGGCATAGAGCCCGCCGCGCGCCTTGAGCTCGGCATGGGTGCCCTCCTCCACTACGCGGCCCTCATCCATCACCAGGATGCGGTCGGCGGAGAGGATGGTGGCCAGCCGATGCGCCACCACCAGCGTGGTGCGGCCCTGCATCAGCGCGTCGAGCGCGTCCTGCACGGCGCGCTCGCTTTCGGAATCGAGCGCGCTCGTCGCCTCGTCGAGCAGCAGGATCGGCGCGTCCTTCAGCACCGCGCGCGCAATGGCGAGGCGCTGGCGCTGGCCGCCCGAAAGCGTCACGCCACGTTCGCCGACGACGGTGTCGTAACCCTCGGGCAGGCTGCGGATGAAGCCGTCGGCGGCGGCAAGCCGCGCGGCCTCCTCGACCTCGGCCAGCGTCGCATCCGGCCGGCCATAAGCGATGTTGTCGCGCACCGAGACGCCGAACACGGTCGGCTCCTGCGGCACCAGGGCAAAGCGCTGGCGCCAGGCCTCCGGATCGGCCTCGGGACCGGCGACGCCGTCGACGACGACACGTCCGGCCTCCGGATCGTAGAAGCGCAGCGCGAGTTGCAGCACCGTGCTCTTGCCGGCGCCCGACGGACCGACCAGCGCGACCCGCTCGCCGGGTTTGACGGTGAAATTCAGATGGCTGAGCGCCAGCGCCGTGCGGCCGGGATAGCTGAAGGAGACCTGCTCGAACGCCAGCTCGCCGCGCGACGGCTCGGGCATGGGCTTGGGGTGAGGCGGCGCGGCGATCGCCGGCTTCATCGCCAGGATTTCGCCAAGACGGCCCGCAGCACCGGCAGCGGCCGAGATCTCGCCATAGACCTCGGAGAGCTGGCCGAGCGAACTCGCCGCCAGCACTGCATAGAGAATGAACTGCGACAGCCGCCCACCGGTCATGCGGCCCTCGAAAACCTCGGTCGCGCCGGTCCAGAGCACCCAGACCACGCTGGCGCTAACCAGAAAGATCGCGACGCCCGAGAGCAGCGCCCGCGAGGCGGTGGCCGAGCGCGAGGCTGCATAGGCGCCGTCGGAGGCGGCCGTAAAGCGCGCGGCCGTCTGCTGCGAGGCGCCGAAGGATTGCATCGTGCGGATCGCGCCGACAGCTTCCGAGGCGAAGGCCGAGGCATCGGCCAGCCGGTCCTGCGCCGCCCGCGCGCGGGCGCGCACCGAGCGGCCAGACAGCACCAGCGGCACGACGATCAGCGGGATCGCACCGATCACGATGGCCGAGAGCTGCGGGCTGGTGAAGATCATCAGGCCGAGCGCGCCGATCACCATGATCGCGTTGCGCAGCGCGATCGAAGCCGTCGAGCCGAAGGTCGATTTGATCTGCGTCGTATCGGCGGTCAGCCGCGAGACGAGATCGCCCGCGCGGCTTGAATCGAAAAAGGCGGGTTCGAGGCGGGTGAGATGGCGGAACACATCGGCGCGCAGATCGGAGACGATGCGCTCGCCGACGGTCATGACGAGGTAGAATCGCGCCGAGCTCGCCAGCGCCAGAACTGCGACGACGCCGATCAGCAGGATGAAATAGCTGTTCGCCAGTTTCTGCTCGCCGCCGGAAAAGCCGACATCGATGACCCGCCGCACCGCCACGGGCAGGGCCAGCGTCGCCACCGAGGCCACGATGAGCGCGATGATCGCGAGCGCGATCCGGCCCTTTTGCGCCACCGCATAGGGCCAGAACGAGGAAAGCGAACGGAAATCTGGCCGCGGCTTGGTTTCGTCTTTATTGGCTTCGGCCACTCTTCACTGCCCTGTCATGCTTGCACTGTCGGCGCGGCTGGGATATGTGCTCGCGACTTCACGACAGGCTCATACGATTTATTCGACGGGCCGGAAAAGCTCGCCTGCTTATCAACCACGCCCGCTTATTGACGCAGGCCCGTTCGAATTGAGGATTTCGCCATGAAGACCGGCATCCATCCCGACTACCACACCATTAAGGTCGTCATGACCAATGGCACCGAATACTTCACCCGTTCGACGCTCGGCAAGGAGGGTGACACCCTCAATCTCGACATCGACCCCTCCACGCACCCGGCCTGGACCGGCGGCACGCAGCACATGCTCGACCGCGGCGGCCGCGTTTCGCGCTTCAATTCGCGCTTCGGTGCGTTCGGCGCGCTCGGCAAGAAGTGATTTGAGGCCGACCGGCGACGGTCGCCCTGATCTGAATCAAAAAGGCCCGGCCATATCGGCCGGGCCTTTTTGCTGTTGGGCGGCGATTGGTCGCGGCCCGCCGATAACCTGTTTGAGAATCGAGCCCTCATCCTGAGGAGCCGCGAAGCGGCGTCTCGAAGGGTGGTCCAGGAGGCTCGGGAGACATCTGGAGCATCCTTCGAGACGCCATTCCTTGCGGAATGGTTCCTCAGGATGAGGGCTCAAATAATGAGGGCTCAAACAATCTCAGGCGGTCTCAGCGCCTGAAACCGAGCCGCGCCTGCAGATCGGCGAGCTGATCCTGGACGGGATTGAGCTTCTCGGCCGGCGAGACCTTGCCAGACATCTGGCTTTCGAGATGCCGGATCCGCTCCTGAAGCCGCAGCGAATGCGCCATCAGCTCGCGCAGTGCCGGGGGCAGCCGCATCGCTTCTTCCGGGATCGCCGAGACCATCGCCTCGCCGATCCGAACCTTGTTGTTCTCGGCGCGAGCCTGCTCGGCGGTCATCTCGCCCTCGGCCACGGCGCGCTGGACCAGCAGCCAGGAGGCGATCTGCATCAGGCGCGTCGTCAGCCGCATGCTCTCGGTGGCATAGGTCAGCGCGACAGCGCGCGGCAGGGCCGCCGAATCCTGGCGCCCCTCGCCGTCGAGATAGCCGGCGGTCTGCTCGACCAGCCCCATGCCCTCGCGAAACAGCAGCATAAACGCATCGGATCTGACGAAGCCGCGTGCGAAGGAAATCGCACCATCGTCAGCCTGCGCATCCAGCATCAGCACGTCGTTCATCGCGGTGTCTCCCTTCGGCACAACACCGTGCGCGTACGGGACGCAACACGGACCATGCCATCGACATCGCAAGGATAGCGCCGATGCACCGGGCCGGCGCTGGTAAGGTGTCGTTAACCTTAACGGCGCTAAACCATGTCGCCGCGCCCGAAAGGCTATGCCGGTGAACGCCGAAAAAGGGCCTTCGAAGATCGCCTGCCAGCGCCGCGGCCCAAAAAAAGAGCCGCCCAAGGGCGGCTCGAAGGTCAACAGGGAGGCGTCAAACAGAGTGGGCAGGAGCCACTCGACATCCAGACAAACTGGATGATGTGATTCATACTTTAGAATCGTTAAGGAGCCGTTAACGCGGCCGGCACATATGCCCGCGACGCATCTCCGGGACACTCAATCCGGCTTGCGAAAGAACGCATCGGCGGCCGAGCGCGAGGCATCCTTCTTCGAACGCGCCTCCATCAGTCTTTCGATCTCGGCCTTCAGCGCTTCGACCCGTTGATCGATCTCCGCCAGCGACAGCATCGAAAGATCCTGTCCGATATCGTGGACGGATTTCGGCCTGGGGCGGTCATCCTCTGGAAAGATCGACATGGCTCCCTCACATTGGCTCGAACACGGCGGCGCAGACTAGACGCGTCGGACCGGCAACTCCACTCCCCCATTGCGCCGGCCGACCTTCGAACCGACACGACCCTCAGACCCCATACAGGATCATCGAGATGAGCCAGTTCCCCCAGACCATGACCGCGATCGGCTTCGAGGCGCCGGGCGGCCCAGAGGTCCTGCAGGCACAGACGCGGCCCGTACCCCGGCCCGGCCATGGCGAAATTCTGGTTGCGGTCGCAGCCGCCGGCATCAACCGGCCCGATGTCCTGCAGCGGCAAGGCGGCTACGCGCCGCCGCCCGGCGCCTCCGATATCCCCGGCCTCGAAATCGCCGGAACGGTGGTCGCCTGCGGTGACGGCGCCACACGCTTCGCGCTCGGCGACAAGGTCTGCGGTCTCGTCGCCGGTGGCGGCTATGCGCAATTCGCTGTCGTTCACGAGAGCAACGCCTTGCCGGTCCCGGCCGGCCTGTCGCTGATCGAGGCCGCGGCCACCCCCGAGACCTATTTCACCGTCTGGACCAATGTCTTCCTGCGCGGGCGCCTTCAGGCAGGCGAGAGCTTCATGGTGCATGGCGGCACATCGGGCATCGGCACGACCGCGATCCAGCTCGCGAAAGCCTTCGGCGCGACCGTGCTTGCGACGGCGGGCTCCGAGGATAAATGCAGGGCATGCCGCGATCTCGGCGCCGACCACGCGATCAACTATCGCGAGCAGGATTTCGTGGCCGCCGCCAAGGCCGCGACCGGCGGACGGGGCGTCGACCTGATCCTCGACATGGTCGGCGGCGACTACATCAACCGCAACTATGACGCCGCCGCCGAAAGCGGCCGCATCGTGCAGATCGCCTTCCTCAACGGCCCTAAGGTCGAGGCCGATTTCCGCCGCCTGATGATGAAGCGGCTGACGCATACCGGCTCGACGCTGCGCCCGCGCAGCATCAGTGAGAAGGCCGCGATCGCAGCCGACCTGCATGAGAAGGTCTGGCCCCTGATCGAGGCCGGAGGCTGCAAGCCGGTGATCCATGCGACCTTCCCGCTGGCCGAGGCGGCAGCCGGACATCGCCTGATGGAAAGCAACGCTCATATTGGCAAGATCGTCCTGACACTTTGATGAAAGCGCCGCTTTCGCCCCGCACGCTTTTCGTGGACACTCGCCTCGGCTTTGCCTATAAGCCGCGCCATCCTGCTCATCGTTGATGATTTGGATGGCCGGCCGGGGAGGCCGGTCGGCGCATGAGAGCTATTGTCCGCGACGCGGTTCGGTCCTGAAACCGGGCTTCGTGACGCTGGCTGGGAAATCCAGGAGACCTGCCCCGTGTCAAATCCCCCGCTGATGCCCAAGGCCACTGCGGTCTGGCTGGTCGAGAACACCTCGCTCACGTTCGAGCAGATCGCCGAGTTCTGCAAGCTGCACCCTCTCGAGGTGCGCGGCATTGCCGATGGCGAGGTCGCCGCCGGCATCAAGGGCCTCGACCCGATCACCTCGGGTCAGCTGACCCGCGAGGAACTGGAGCGCGCCGCCAAGAACCCGGGCCACCACCTCAAGCTCGCCGAGCGCAAGGTCAAGGTGCCCGAGATGAAGAAGGCCAAGGGGCCGCGCTACACCCCGGTCTCCAAGCGCCAGGACCGCCCCAACGCGATCCTTTGGCTGCTGCGCAACCATCCCGAGCTGAAGGACGCGCAGATCATCCGCCTGATCGGCACGACCAAGTCGACGATCGCGCAGATCCGTGACCGCACCCACTGGAACGCCCAGACCCTGACGCCGATCGATCCGGTCAGCCTCGGCCTGAGCACGCAGATCGATCTCGATTTCGAGGTGGGCCGCGCCGCCAAGGATCGCCCCGCCGCGGTCGCCGAGATCGGCTCGACCCTGCTTTCGGCCGAAGAGACCACTGCACCGGCGCCGGCCCTCAGCCAGACCTTCGCCGATATGGGCAAGCCCAAGCGTGAAGAAGAGGCGGCGATCGACGTCGATTCCGTCTTCTCCAAGCTGAAGCAGCTCAAGCGTCCCGCCGAGGACGAAGACGAGGATTGAGGATCAAGGGCCGCTGCTTGCAGCGGCCCTTTTGCTACCTACTGATTCTCAGCCCTCATTTTCTCAGCCCTCATCCTGAGGAGCGCCGCAGGCGCGTCTCGAAGGGTGATCCAGATTGCTCTGGCGCCCCTCTGAAGCATCCTTCGAGACGCCGCTGCGCGGCTCCTCAGGATGAGGGCTTGGGGGCGGAGCAACCGCTACCCTACCCGATCCCCCTGCCCTTCAGCGCGGTGCTGATCTCGCCGAGCACGGCTGGGTCCTCGATGGTTGCAGGCATCGCATAATCCTCGCCATCGGCGATCTTCTTCATCGTCGCGCGCAGGATCTTGCCCGAGCGCGTCTTCGGCAGGCGGTTGACGGTGAGCGCCAGCTTGAAAGCGGCGACCGGCCCGATCCTGTCGCGCACAAGCGCGACGAGCTCCTTCTCGACCTCGGCCGCGCTTTGGGTCACGCCTGATTTCAGCACGACGAAACCGCAGGGCTGCTCGCCCTTGAGCGCGTCCCTGATGCCGACGACCGCGCATTCCGCCACCGCCGGATGCGAGGCCAGCACCTCCTCCATGCCGCCCGTGGAGAGGCGGTGCCCGGCGACATTGATGATGTCGTCGGTGCGCCCCATGATGAAGACATAACCGTCCTCGTCGATATAGCCCGCATCCGAGGTGTTGTAGTAGCCGGGATAGGTCGTGAGATAGGCTTCCCTGAAGCGCTCGTCGGCATGCCAGAGCGTCGGCAGGGCGCAGGGCGGCAGCGGTAACTTGAGCACGATCGCGCCCATCGTGCCCGCCGGAACCGGCCGACCGCCCTCGTCGAGGCACCGCACGTCATAGCCCGGCAGCGGCACGGTCGGGGAGCCCGGCTTCACCGGCAAGAGCTCCAGCCCAACGGGGTTGCCGACGATGCAGGAGCCGGTCTCGGTCTGCCACCAATGGTCGATGATGGGGACCTTCAGCACCTCCTGGGCCCAATGCAGCGTATCGGGATCGGCCCGCTCACCCGCCAGGAACAGCGCCCGGAAATGCGAGAGATCGTGGCCGGCGAGATGCTTCGCCTGCGGGTCCTCCTTACGGATCGCGCGAAAGGCCGTCGGCGCCGTGAACAACGAGACCGCCTTGTGCTCGGCGACGACCCGCCAATACGCGCCGGGATCGGGCGTGCCCACCGGCTTGCCCTCGTAAAGAACCGAAGTCGCGCCATGCAGCAGCGGCCCATAGACGATGTAGCTATGGCCGACGACCCAGCCGACATCGGAGGCGGTGAACATCACCTCGCCGGGCTTCACATCGTAGAGATTGGCCATGTTCCAGAGCAGCGCGACCATATGGCCGCCATTGTCGCGCACCACGCCCTTGGGACGCCCGGTCGTGCCGGAGGTGTAGAGCACATAGAGCGGGTCGGTGGCGGCGACCGCGACGCAATCCGCCTTCCGGCCGGTGGCCCTTGCGGCGGCTGTGAGCGTGCGCCAGTTCCTGTCGCGCGTGGCATGCATGGAAGCTTCGACCTGCGGCCGCTGCAGCACCAGGCAGGCATCGGGCTTGTGCCTGCTCAGCGCGATCGCCCCGTCCAGCAGTGGCTTGTATTCGACCACGCGCGCTGGCTCGACGCCGCAGGTTGCGGTCAGGATGATCTTGGGCGTCGCATCGTCGATGCGCGTCGCCAGCTCGTTTGCGGCAAAGCCCCCGAACACCACCGAATGCACCGCCCCGATCCGCGCGCAGGCGAGCATGGCGAAGGCGGCCTCCGGGATCATCGGCATGTAGATGATGACGCGGTCGCCCTTGGCCACACCGAGATCCTGCAGCACGGCGGCCAGCGTCGCGACCTCGTCCAGCACCTGCGCATAGGTGAACACCGTCTTCGTGCCGGTGACCGGGCTGTCATGGATCAGCGCCGGCTGCTGCGCCCGCCCATCGCGGACATGCCGGTCTAGCGCGTTGAAACAGGTGTTGCAGGTCGCATCGGGAAACCAGTGGCCGTAAGTCCCAAGCGAGGCGTCGAAGATCACCTGCGGCGGCTTGATCCACTCGACGGCTTTCGCCGCCTCGCCCCAAAACCCGGTCGGATCGGCCTGCCAGCGCGCATAGGTCTCGCGATAGCCTGCGGGCGAGCCGGCGGGGGCCGCATGTGAGCCATTCATCGGAAGCGTTCCTCTTCGCCGGCTTTGGCCTTAAACCCTCGCATCGGGCCGGCGGGCGCGAGGGCGAATTTTGCGCGGGATCGTGCTCATTCCGCCCTCGCAGCGCAAGCACCGGCGCGTCAGACTTTCGCCCACCCCAAGGCGCCCGCTTTCCGGGCGCGACCCCACGGCAGCCATGATCTTCGATCTCGCATTCTTCGCCGCCATGGTGCCCGCAGTCGTGTTGATGGGGCTGTCGAAGGGCGGCTTTGCCGGCCTTGGGCTGCTCTCGCTGCCGCTGATGGCGCTGGTCGTCTCGCCCGTGGCCGCCGCCGCGATCATGCTGCCCCTGCTGATCTCGCAGGATGTCGTCACCGTCTGGTCTTATCGCCGCGAATTCGACCGCCGCAACCTCGCGACCCTCCTGCCCGGCGCGCTGATGGGCATCCTCGCCGGCTATCTCCTGGCGGCGAAGGTCTCGGACGCTGCGGTTGGCCTCGCCGTCGGGCTGATCTCGATCGGCTTCGCGCTGCGCCGCCTGCTCGCCGGCGGCAAGACGGCGGCACCGGTCACGAAGCCGAGCTATGGTGCCGGCAGCGTCTGGGGCGCGATCTGCGGCTTCACCAGCATGATCGCCCATGCCGGCGGGCCGCCCTTCCAGATCTATGTCATGCCGCAGCGGCTGAAACCCGCCGTCTTCGTCGGCACGGGGGCGATCTTCTTCGCCGCAATCAACCTGATCAAGCTTGGCCCCTATATCGCGCTGGGGCAGTTTACCGCGCAGAACCTCGCCGCCTCCGCCGCACTCCTGCCGGTGGCGGTCGTCTCGACCTTCGCCGGCGTCTGGCTCGTCCGCCGTGTCCCGGCCGAGCGCTTCTACACCTTCATCTACTGGCTGCTGCTCGCAGTCGGCGTGAAGCTCGTCTTCGACGGCATGCGCAGCCTGCTGCTCTAGCAGCGCGCTGTTTTTAACCGAAACCTGGTCATCCCGGACAAGCCGCATAGCGGCGCCGATCCGGGATCCATTCCGGAACCTCCATCGTCAACGCTCAGGTATGGATCCCGGGTCTCCGCTTCGCTACGCCCGGGATGACGAAACGTTTCCGCACGAAAACATATTGTCCTAGGCTTGGCTTCGCGCTGACAGCCTGCTGCCGGCAAGGCGAGCCAGCGCGACGATGGCGAGCCCGACCGCGATGAACACGCCCGCGACGGCAAGCGCATTCAGCGCCATCCCGTCATAGCCGAGGCGCCTCACATCGATGAAGGGATAGGGGTAGAATCCCGAGACGGCGCCGCGCGCCAGAATCCAGGCGAGATAGGCGGCGGGATAGGCGAGCCAGCGCAGCGGCGCAGTCCAGCTTACCCCCTCCCCTGGCCCCTTCCCTGACCCCTTGCCCTTGGGCGCGAATATCAGCCAGAAGGCCAGATAGATCGGCGGCATGGCATAGTGCAGGATCACATCGACCAGCCATTGCAGGCCCGTTGGTGCCCATTCGTGGCGCAGGATCGCGAAATAGATCAGCCCGACGACGATGATATAGCTCGCCGCTGCGGCCTGTATCCTCGGCTTGCCGAGGACACCGCGCCCCGGCGCCCGCGCAGCTTGCGTCAGCACCAGCGCGACCAGGATGTTCGTCAGGATCGTGAAGAAGCTGATATAGCGCAGCAGCGTCTCGGTGGTCGCCTGTCCCGTCGCCGC
The DNA here is from genome assembly GCF_900108245.1 of Allobosea lathyri. Classification (GTDB taxonomy): domain Bacteria; phylum Pseudomonadota; class Alphaproteobacteria; order Rhizobiales; family Beijerinckiaceae; genus Allobosea; species Allobosea lathyri. The sequence continues at coordinate 270,740 of NZ_FNUY01000006.1, read as the reverse complement.
CCCGGCCTCGAGGCTGAGATAGAGCTGCCCGGCCAGCGCCGCCCAACCGAGCACCGCCGCCAGCGCCGCGACAATTCGCATCCTCATCTCCCGCTCGGCATCGCCGGATCGCCGCCCCACACGCGCGAAGCCTAGCATGGCCGATTGCGCGGCATCGGAAAAAGGGATGGATTACGCAAGGCCGCGCGAGCCGGTAAGGCATTCCACCACGCTCCGGCAGAAGGCGCCCCGATGACGACCACCGCCTATGACACCGATCTCGACCGCAACCCGGCCAATTTCCAGCCGTTGACGCCGCTGCCTTTCCTGGAGCGGGCAGCCGCCGTGTTTCCCGGCCGGACCGCGATCATCCATGGGCCGCTGCGCCGCTCCTATGCCGAGTTCTACGCCCGCTCGCGCCGCCTCGCATCGATGCTCGCCCGGCACGGCATCGGCCGGGGCGACACTGTCGCGGCCATGCTGCCCAACACCCCGGCGATGCTCGAATGCCATTACGGCGTGCCGATGACCGGCGGCGTGCTCAACACGCTGAACACGCGGCTCGATGCGGCGATCATCGCCTTCTCGCTCGACCATGGCGAGGCCAAGGTCCTGATCACCGACCGCGAATTCTCGAAGACGATCCGCGAGGCGCTGGCGCTGTGCAAGGTGAAGCCGCTCGTCATCGACTATGACGACCCGGTCTATGACGGCCCGGGCGAGCGGCTGGGCACAATCGAATACGAGGATTTCCTCGAAAAGGGCGATCCCGATTTCGCCTGGACGATGCCGGCGGACGAATGGGACGCGATCGCCCTCAACTACACCTCGGGCACCACAGGCGACCCCAAGGGCGTGGTCTATCATCATCGCGGCGCCAATCTGCTCGCCACCTCCAACATCATCACCGGCAATATGGGCAGGCATCCGGTCTATCTCTGGACGCTGCCGATGTTCCACTGCAACGGCTGGTGCTTCCCCTGGTCGATCTCGATCGTCGCCGGCACGCATGTCTGCCTGCGACAGGTGCGTGCCAAGGCGGTGTACGACGCGCTGGCCGATCATGGCGTCACCCATCTCTGCGGTGCGCCGATCGTGATGTCGGCCTTGCTCAACGCCCTGCCCGATGAGCGGCGCGACTTCAGCCAGAAGGTCGCCTTCTTCACCGCAGCCGCCCCGCCGCCCGAAGCCGTGCTCGGCGCGATGCAGGCCGCCGGCTTCGAGGTCACGCATCTCTATGGCCTGACCGAGGTCTACGGCCCCGCCGTCGTCAACGACTGGAACAGCGACTGGAACGCCTTGCCCGGCCCCGAGCAGGCGGCGCTGAAGGCCCGCCAGGGGGTGCGCTACCCGGCGCTCGAAGGGCTCGACGTGCTCGATCCCGAGACGATGCAGCCCGTCCCGCGCGATGGCCAGACGCTGGGCGAGGTGATGTTCCGCGGCAATGTCGTGATGAAGGGCTATCTCAAGAACGCGAAATCGACCCGTGCCGCCTTCGAGGGCGGCTGGTTCCATTCCGGCGATCTCGGCGTGCGCTACCCCGACGGTTACATCCAGCTGAAAGACCGTTCGAAGGACATCATCATCTCCGGCGGAGAGAACATCTCCTCGATCGAGGTCGAGGATGCGCTCTACAAGCATCCGGCCGTGCAGGCCGCCGCCGTCGTCGCCCGTCCCGACGAGAAATGGGGTGAGAGCCCCTGCGCCTTCATCGAACTCAAGCCCGGCCAATCCGCGACCGAGGCCGAGATCATCGCCTGGTGCAAGGGGCTGCTGGCCTCGTTCAAATGCCCGAAGACGGTGGTCTTCGCGGAAGTCCCCAAAACCTCGACCGGCAAGATCCAGAAGTTCAGGCTGCGCGAGATGGCAAGGGCCTTGTAGAGCGTTTCAGAACTCCCTCAGCCCTCATCCTGAGGAGCCGATCCGCCAGGAGCGGCGTCTCGAAGGATGTTTCAGGTGGCTTCGGAATCATCAGTCTTCGAGACACATCTTTGGGGCTTCTCAGGATGAGGCGCGAAGTCCCCGAAGATCACTTACAAGCGAGGCTGTCTCCTCGACGGTTATCCTAAGAGTCCGCTGTTGATGGTGGGAACCACGCCGTCATCCTGGACAAGCGGCGTTGCCGCGCAGCTCCGGGATCCATCGTAGAGCTTCGGAGCCCTCCGATGGATCCCGGGTCTCCGCTTCGCTACGCCCAGGATGACGGCGTGGTCCCCGGCTTACGCAGCTGCTCTAGAACTTATAGGTCGCGGCGATGATCGGGCCGTGCATCGTCACATCGTAGAGGAAATTATCCTTGCGATAATCGACATAGAGCGCGCGATATCCGGCCCGGAAGACCCAGTTCTCGTTCCACTGGTAGTTGATGCTGCCGACCGCCTGCCAGGTGAGCTTCGCGCCGACATCGAACCCGCCGATGTCGCCGGCCAGCGTCAAGCTCCACGGCCCGCCGAGCCGGGCTGTCATGCGCGCGGCGATGACAGGATCGACCCAGGCCTCCGATTCGCTGTGGTCGATCCGGAGGTTGAGCGCGCCGGGCAGGATTTTCAGCTTGTTGTCGAGGTTCCAGAAGCGCAGGCCGGCGCCGACATCGACATCGAAGGTCTGGTCTTCATAAATTCGATAAAGCGCCGAGCCCTGAAGCGTCAGGGTCTGCGACCTCAGCTTGACCGAGGAGAAGTAAGGCCCCGGCAGCTTGGCGTCCGAGGTGACCTGCGAGAACATCGCATCGGCCACGAATCCCCAGCGCCCGATTCGCATCTCGGCGGCACCCATGATGCCGCCATTGAAGTCCTTCATGATGTCCGCGAAGCTGAGATCCACCTTCGCCGCCGGCAAAGGCGGCACTGTCGAGGTGCGCCCGTCCAGCGCCGAGGCCCAGAAATAGCCGGTTAGCGCGAAAGTCGGCCCGGGCACCGTGATGGGTGCAAGCGGTGCCGGTGGAGGCGGAAGATCGGCAGCGTGAAGCGGAGCCGCAGTCAGCAGCAGAGCTGCGATGGCAAAGACAGATTTCATCGCATGAACCCCGCAAGTTCAGAACGCTTTCACTTGGTCTTGCGGAAGCTGTTGTACTCTGCGGCTGGCGTCAAGCGGGCGCGTTCCTGCGCTGAGAGCTAAGCCTCCGAAAATATCGAACTGTGCTCATTTGGCCAATTCTCCGTCTTTCGACCCGAGACCCTCGGCATACCCATCGAATCAAAAAGAAAACCGGCCCCTCGCGGGGCCGGCTTGATCCATCACAATCACCATGACATCGGGCCGTATCAGCCCGTCGGGTCGTCAATGCAGGGTTCGCCCCGGCATCGTTTGCCGCACTCGCTCGATCTCTTCCTTCAGCAGCAGCTTCTTCCGTTTCATCTCGACCACACTGAGGCCGTCCGAGGATGGTCTCGCCGCCGCTTGGGCGATGGCTTCCTCGAGTTGGCGATGCTTGCGTTCGAGTTCGGTAAGATGGGTCTGCAGCGACATCTGGATCCTCCTGATGAGCAGTTGACGAAACCAATCTGACACAGAGCCGGCTTCACGTCTGCGGGGCTATCTCGCACCGCATCATGAGTTTCTGTGATCCTCACCGCCTCTGTTACGGGGCGTCGTGAATGTGACGCACCCGCCTTTCCGGCCCTCCGCACTCTTGCGGCGCGGCCAGCGTCTCCGCATAGTCGCGCCCAATCGCGGCGATGATGAGATGGCTGAGAGCTCCTGAGAAAATCTGGGGCGATCTCGATGAGCTTGGGAGGGGACGCATGCAAGGAGAAGCGCGCAGCCGATACCGCTGGTATCGGCGAGCAGATTCGACACAGCAGGCGCCCCTCCCAAGCTCACCTCCGGCGCCGGGAATTCGTCCACCCGCGGCGTCGCACCGCTTGCCGATACCAGCGGTATCGGCTTCACGCCGCTCCTGGCGGAGTGAACGAATTGCCGGCGTCGAGACCGCCCCAGATTCTCTCAGGAGCTCTTGATGGGATTCGAGCTCAGTCCGGAAGAGATCGAGGCCTTCACGACGGAACTGTCCCGCCTGCGCGAGGAGCATCGCGACCTCGATAGCGCCATCGATGCGCTCGAGCGCGTCGGCCCGATCAACCAGATCCAGGTGCAGCGGCTGAAGAAGCGCAAGCTTTACCTGAAGGACCGCATCACCCAGATCGAGGACGCATTGACCCCCGACATCATCGCTTGAGTCGCTTTCAGCCCTCATCCTGAGGGACCTGGCCGATAATGCTATCCCTGTTTTCAAAGACTTGAACATCAGCGAAAAACGCGCCGTCATCCCGGGCGACCGCAGGGAGACCCGGGATCCATTCCGGGGCGTTGACCGGTCAGCGCTCCGGAATGGATCCCGGATCTCCGCTTCGCTGCGTCCGGGATGACGGCGCGATCGGCGAGCCTCTCGGACGAAGGCCGGCGCGCATTAAGTCCGATTTCGGAGCGGTTTGTCCGATTCGCCGCTTGCTTCCGCTGCGTCCGGCGGTCTAGATCGCGCGCTTCCTTACCCGAGCTTGCGGAAGCGTTCCGTTTCATGGCCAAGACCAATCCCCCCGTCGCCATCATCATGGGCAGCCAGTCCGATTGGGCGACGATGCGCCACGCGGCGGAGACGCTGGACGCCCTCGACATCGCCTATGACGCGCGCATCGTTTCGGCTCATCGCACACCCGCACGCATGGTCAGCTTCGCACAGGGCGCCAAGGCTGCGGGCTTCAAGGTGGTAATCGCGGGCGCGGGCGGCGCGGCCCATCTGCCGGGCATGACCGCATCGCTCACCCCGCTTCCGGTTTTCGGCGTGCCGGTCGAGTCGAAAGCTCTTTCGGGCCAGGACAGCCTGCTCTCGATCGTGCAGATGCCCGCCGGCATCCCCGTCGGAACACTCGCCATCGGCCGAGCCGGGGCGGTCAACGCCGCTTTGCTGGCCGCGGCGGTTCTGGCCCTGAGCGACGAGGCGCTGGCAGACCGGCTCGACACCTATCGCGAGCGCCAGAGCGCTGCCATCGCCGAGCGGCCCGACAGGACCCAGACATGAGCACGCCGGTTTCGCAGGGGCTCGCGCCGGGCGCCATGCTCGGCATCCTCGGTGGCGGCCAGCTCGCCCGCATGCTCGCCTTGGCGGCCGCCGATCTCGGCATCCGCGCCCATGTCTTTGCGCCCGAGGCCGACAGCCCGGCCTTCGACGTCGCTGCGCGTCATACCGTCGGGGAATATGAGGACGAGGCGGCCCTGGCGCGCTTTGCCGATGCCGTCGATGTCGTGACCTACGAATTCGAGAACGTGCCGGCCGCCACGGCCGCCTTCCTCGCCGCTCGCACACAGCTTCATCCCGGCGCCCGCGCCTTGGCGGTAACGCAGGACCGGCTCAGCGAGAAGACCTTCGTTTCGGGCCTCGGCCTGGCCGTCGCGCCCTTCCGGCCAGTCGATTCGCTGGTCGACCTGGAGACGGCGGTCGCCGCGCTCGGCCGCCCCAGCATCCTGAAGACCCGCCGCTTCGGCTATGACGGCAAGGGCCAGGTCAAGATCGCGCCCGGCAGCGATCTCGCCGAGGCCTATGAGGCGATCGGCCACTTCCCCGCCATTCTCGAAGGTTTCGTGCCGTTTTCGCGCGAGGTCTCGGTGGTGGCGGCACGCGGCGCCGATGGCGCCTATGCCGCCTTCGACGTCTGCGAAAACGAGCATCGCGACCATATCCTCGCCTTCACGCGCGTGCCGGCGCGGCTGACGCCAGGCGCGACGCGCACCGCCATCGAGGCCGCCCACCGGATCGGCGATGCGCTCGGCTATATCGGCGTCTTCGCCGTCGAGATGTTCGTCATCGGCGACGGTGAGAGCGTCATCGTCAACGAGATCGCGCCGCGCGTCCATAATTCCGGGCATTGGACGAGCGAGGGCGCGGAAACCTCGCAGTTCCACCAGCATGTCCGCGCCGTCTGCGGGTTTCCGCTGGGTTCGGCCGCGCGTCGCGGCCGGGTCGAGATGGAAAACCTGATCGGCGACGCCGCGCTGCGCTGGCGCCAGCTATTGGCCGAACCCGGCGCCCATCTGCATCTCTACGGCAAACGCGACGTCCGCGCCGGCCGCAAGATGGGTCATGTCACGCGGGTCGTGCCGGAGAAGAATTGAGCGGTCCGAACAACGCCTCCTCAAAAACCCGGTTTTTCCGGCGTTTTTGAGCTTGTGCAGCGTGGACAGCCAGATCGAATTCTGATATCCGCACGATCCTTCAGGCGATCTGCATCACAGTGTCGCTGACCCGAACAATTTAGACCAACCCGCTAAAGACGGACAATCACGTGCAGGTTCTCGTTCGCGACAATAACGTCGATCAGGCTCTCCGCGCTCTCAAGAAGAAGCTGCAGCGCGAGGGTGTTTTCCGCGAGATGAAGCTCCGCGGCCATTACGAGAAGCCCTCCGAGAAGAAGGCGCGTGAGAAGGCCGAGGCTGTTCGCCGCGCCCGCAAGCTCGCCCGCAAGAAGCTCCAGCGCGAAGGCCTCCTGCCCGCGCCGGTCAAGCCGAAGCGTCCCTGATTCAAGCGCAGGCAGCGAGCCCTCGGGCCGCCTGGCGCAAGACCGACACCTGACAGCGCCTGGAGCCCTCTCCGGGCGCTGTTGCTTTTTTGGCGCCGTTAACCAAGTCTTTGCAGGATGCAGGCGTTCTCTCTCGCGAGGGGCGCTGTCGGTTGGGGAGCGCAGATACGCCGCAGCGGCCTTGATGGCCGGCGCGGTCGATGAAGCACGGAACCGAAAACCGATGAGGCAGAGCATGATCCGAGGCAAAAGCTGGCTGGCTGTAGCAGGCATGGCCATCGCGCTCGCGGGCTGCGACACCGTATCAAACCTGAGCTCGCAACCGGCCGTGGCGGAGATCGACACGAACTCGGAGGCCAATGCCAGCGTCAATATCGGGTCGCTCAGCGAGGTCATCAACCGCAACCCCAACGACCCCGGCGCCTACAATACGCGCGGCGCGGCCTATGCCCGCATCGGGCGGTTCTCCGACGCGATCGCCGACTTCACCAAGGCCGTCCAGATCGACCCCAACCTGGCCTCGGCCTATACCAATCGCGGCCTTGCCTTGCGCCAGAGCGGCCGCAACGACGCAGCCCTCGCCGATTTCAACCGCGCCACGACGGCCAGCCCCAATTATGCGCCGGCCTATGTCGCGCGCGCCAACTTGCTGCGCGCCCAGAATAACAGCCAGCAGGCCCTGGCCGATCTCAACACCGCGATTCGCCTTAACCCGGAATCGGCCGAGGCTTTCCACGCCCGCGGGCTGGTCTACCAGAAGGAAGGCCAGCACCAGCACGCCGTCACGGATTTCGATTCGGTGATCGACCGCAATCCCTACAACGCGCCGCCCTACACCGCGCGCGGCCAGAGCCTGAATGCGCTCGGAAAGTACGACGCCGCGCTCGAGGACTTCACCGCCTCGCTCAATGTCGACAACCGCAATGCCGACGCCTGGGCCGGTCGCGGCTTCGCTTATGAAAAGCTCGGCAAGAAATCGGAAGCGGCCGAGAGCTACCAGCGCGCGCTCAGCCTCGACGGCAACAACGCGATCGCCCGCGCCGGCCAGTCCCGTCTCGGCGGCGGCGGCGGGCTGTTCAGGAGCTGAGCAGGCTGCGCGCCTGGAGACCGTTTGAATCTTCCTGAAGCCCTCATCCTGAGGAGCCATTCCCTAGGGAATGGCGTCTCGAAGGATGGTTCAGCGGGCTCCGGCACCAACTGGACCATCCTTCGAGACGCCGCTTCGCGGCTCCTCAGGATGAGGGCTCAATTGGCGGGCGATGACCGAGCCGCCTATTCCGCCGACAGGCTTTCCGCGCCCTTGATCGTGCCCGCCGAGACATCGGCAAGGAAGCGCCTGATCTGCGGTACGGAGCCATGGGCGGGCAGGTCCTCATGGTGCCCCTCCGGGAATCGCACGAAGCGCTTGGGCTCGTTCGCAAGCGCATAGAGCGCCTGCCCCTGGACGAAGGGGATGACGCCGTCGCGCTCGCCATGCAGGACCAGCAGCGGCGCGCGCACCTGCCCGATCACGGCATCCGAGCGGAACTGGTCGAGCATCACCAGGCTGACCGGCACATAAGGGTAGATGCCCTGCGCCACGGCCGCCGTCGAGAGATAGGGCGCCTCCAGGATGACGGCTGAAAGCGGCGCTTCCGCCGCCAGCTTGAGCGCCACGCCGCTGCCCAGCGACTCGCCATAGCCGACCAGCCGCCCTGCCCCGAAACGCTCCACCGCCGCCCCATAGGCCGCCCGCGCGTCGAGATGCAGCCCTTCCTCGGTGGGGCTGCCCGTCGAGCCGCCATAGCCGCGATAATTCACGGCGAAGAGGCCCGTGCCATCCTCGGTCAACGCCCGGAAGCGCGCTTGACGGATCGCGCGGCCAAAATTTCCGGCATTGCCATGGAAGAACAGCAGCACCGGCTTGCCCGTGCGCGGCGGGATCACCCAAGCGACGAGCCGCTCGCCATCAGCCGTTCTGAGAGCAACTTCCTCGGCCGCCGGCAGGTTCGCGGAGGCAATGTCTGCCCGCGCCGGATTGCGCGGATACATCAGGTCGCGCTGCTTGACGAAGAGAACGGCGAGCACCGCGAGATAAAACGCGCTGACGAGAAGCAGGAGGCGGCCAAACCATTTCATGCCGGCGATCCTCGCCCGCCACCATGGCGCTGTCGCGACGCTCTATTCGAGCACCTTCGCCATCTCGACCGCGAAAGTCTCGAATCCCGCCCGGTGATAGGCATTCAGGGCAAGCTCATTGTCCTTGAGCACGCTGAGATGCAGCACCTTGCACCCCGCCGCCCGGGCAAAGCGCTCGGCTTCTCCAAGCAGGATCTGTCCGATCCCGGTTCCACGGCAGGCGGCCGCAACAACGATGTTCTCGATATAGACATGGTCGCGCAGGGGCTCGTGCACGAAGGGGCCGGTACGCCCCAGCCGCAGCGCCAGATAACCGACGACGTCATCGCCCTGCTGCACGACGATCTGCGCGCCGCCATGCTCGGCCGCCTTCTCCGTATCATCGGCAAGGCAATCGGCAGCTGCTGCCGGGCCTGTCGTCCGCTGTGGGCTCAGCGAGCCCTCATGCGAGGTCAGTTCGAGCAACAGCCCGAGCACGGCTTGCCTGTCGGCGGCCTGCATCGGGCGAAGGGAGACAGTCACGGCAGGCACCCCATAAGAAAACGAACCCCATACGAAAAGGGCCGGCATGAAGCCGGCCCTTTGCAGCGTTGTGATGACGGCGCGGCTGCGTCAGTGCGCCATCGCCTTGACGATATCGTCGGTGACCTTCTTGGCGTCGCCGAACAGCATCATCGTGTTCGGCCGGAAGAACAGCTCGTTCTCGACGCCGGCATAGCCGGCCGCCATGCCGCGCTTGATGAACAGCACGGTCTTGGCTTTCTCGACGTCCAGGATCGGCATGCCGTAGATCGGCGAGGCCTTGTCGGTCTTGGCGGCGGGGTTGGTCACGTCATTGGCGCCGATGACGAAGGCCACATCCGCCTGGCCGAATTCCGAGTTGATGTCCTCGAGCTCGAAGACCTCGTCATAGGGCACGTTGGCTTCCGCCAGCAGCACGTTCATATGGCCGGGCATGCGGCCCGCCACCGGATGGATGGCGTATTTGACCTCGACGCCTTCCTTCTTGAGCAGGTCGGCCATCTCGCGCAGCGTGTGCTGTGCCTGCGCCACCGCCATGCCGTAGCCGGGCACGATGATGACCTTGGCCGCGTTCTTCATGATGTAGGCGGCGTCGTCGGCCGAGCCCTGCTTGACCGGCCGCGCCTCGACCGCACCGGCAGCGCCGGAAGCCGCGTCGTCGCCGCCGAAACCGCCGAGGATGACGGAGATGAAGCTCCGGTTCATCGCCTTGCACATGATGTAGGACAGGATCGCGCCGGACGAGCCGACCAGCGCGCCAGTGATGATCAGCGCCATGTTGCCGAGCGTGAAGCCGATGCCGGCCGCGGCCCAACCCGAATAGGAGTTCAGCATCGAGACGACGACGGGCATGTCGGCGCCGCCGATCGGGATGATCAGCAGCACGCCGAGCGCGAACGAGACCAGCACGATCAGCCAGAAGACGACATGGCTCTCGGTCTTGATGAAGAGCAGCAGCAGCACGATCAGCGCGACGCCCAGCCCGATATTGATGCCATGGCGCTGCGGCAGCATGATCGGCTTGCCGCTCATGCGCCCGTCGAGCTTCAGGAAGGCGATGATCGAGCCGGTGAAGGTGATCGCGCCGATGGCGACGCCGAGCCCCATCTCGAACAGGCTGCCGCCATGGATCTGACCGCCATGGCCGATGCCGAAGGCCTCGGGAGCATAAAGCGCAGCCGCCGCCACCAGCACCGCCGCAAGGCCGACGAGCGAGTGGAAGAACGCCACCAGCTGCGGCATCTGCGTCATCTGCACGCGCTTGGCCATGAAGGCGCCGATGCCGCCGCCGATCGCGATGCCCAGGATGACCAGCAGCCAGCCGGAGAAGCCCGCGGGCGGGAAGAAGACCACGGTCGTGGCAATGGCGATGCCCATGCCGACCATGCCGTAGAAATTGCCCTGGCGGGAGGTCGTCGGGTGCGACAGGCCCCGCAGGGCCATGATGAACAGGACGCCGGAGACGACGTAGAGAAGGGCAGACAGGTTCGCAGCCATCGGCGCTCAGCCCTTCTTCTTGTACATGGACAGCATGCGCTCGGTGACGAGGAAGCCGCCGAAGATGTTGACCGAGGCGAGGACCAGCGCGATGAAGCCGAAGACCTTGGCCCAGATCGGACCGTCGCCCAGCGCCGGCGCGGCCTGGACGCCGACCGCCAGCAGGGCGCCGACGACGATGACCGAGGAAATCGCGTTGGTGACCGACATCAGCGGCGTGTGCAGCGCCGGCGTCACCGACCAGACGACATAATAGCCGACGAAGACGGCCAGCACGAAGATGGCGAGGCGGAACACCGTCGGGTCGACGCCGGTCGCGGCGCCGGCTGCGGCGGCGGCCTGCTCGGCATATTTCTCGGCGAGTTCGGCGGCCTGCTTTGCCAGCACGGCGGCCGACCGGGCCTGTTCGAGCGCCTGTTCGGGTGTCGGATTAGCCATTTTGGACGCTCCCCTCGGCAACAGGCGCAGGCGCCACAACCGGCTTGGCCGCAAAATTCGGATGGATCACGGCGCCGTCCCTGGTCAGGGCGGTCGCCTTCACCAGCTCGTCGTCCCAGTTCACCGCGAGCGACTTCGAGGTCTTGTCGATCAGCGTCTCGACGAAGGCGAAGAGGTTCTTGGCGTAGAGCGCCGACGATGTGGCTGCCAGGCGGCCGGGCACGTTGAGATGGCCGACGATCTTGACGCCGTTGGGCGTCACCGCCACTTCGCCAGGCTTGGCCAGTTCGCAATTGCCGCCGCGCTCGACCGCGAGATCGACGATGACGGAACCCGGCTTCATGCTCTCGACCATCGCGGCCGAGATCAGCTTCGGCGCGGGCCGGCCCGGGATCAGCGCGGTGGTGATGACGATGTCCTGCTTGGCGATATGGCTCGCCGTGAGCTCGGCCTGCTTGGCCTGATACTCTTTCGACATTTCCTTGGCGTAGCCACCGGCCGTCTGGGCCTGCTTGAACTCGTCATCCTCGACGGCAAGGAATTTCGCGCCAAGCGATTCGACCTGTTCCTTGGTGGCGGGGCGCACGTCGGTCGCGGTCACGATCGCGCCCATCCGGCGCGCTGTGGCGATCGCCTGCAGGCCGGCGACGCCGACGCCCATGATGAAGATGCGCGCGGCGGGCACGGTGCCGGCCGCCGTCATCATCATCGGCAGCGCCCGGCCATATTCGGCCGCGCCATCGACCACGGCCCGATAGCCGGCGAGATTGGCCTGCGAGGACAAAACGTCCATCACCTGCGCGCGGGTGATGCGCGGCATGAACTCCATCGCAAAGGCCGCGACATTGGCCTTGGACAGGGCCTCGAGGGCCGCCTCGTTGCCATAGGGGTCCATGATGCCGATGACGAGGGCGCCGGCCGGCAGGCCCGCGATCTCGGATTCGGCCGGGCGACGCACCTTGAGGACGATGGCGGCGCCCTTCAGCGCCTCCTTGGCCGTTTTGGTGACCGTTGCGCCCGCCGCCACATAGTCGGCGTCATTGATGCCGGCGGCCAGTCCGGCCCCCTTCTCGACGGCGACCTCGGCCCCGAGGCCAATGAACTTGCGGACGGTTTCCGGCGTCGCGGCGACGCGGGTTTCCGCCCCTTGCGTTTCGGCTGGGACAGCAATGCGCATGGCGGGAACAGGCCTTTCCGGCGTTTCGGGGGCTGGGGTCTTAGAGCAGGACCAGCGCGATCATCATCAGGACGAAGGGAATTGCCGGCGCGCGCCAGCCGATCGACTTCGAGGCGATTCCGACGCCCGAGCCGACCAGCGTCAGGAGCGTGCCGATCAGCGCCGTGCCCCATGCATGCTTGGTGCCGCCGACCGCGAGCGCCGCCACGATGGCGAGGCAGGCGACGGTGCCAACTTCAGCGAAATGGACGAAGCCATGATAGGTACGCTCATGCTCCGCATAATCCATCTGGGGAATGTCGGCGGCGTGGTGTCCGTGGTCGGCCATGAAATGGGTCCCGAGGCTAAAGAAATCCTCCTGCCCTGTAGCGCAACCATGAAGGGTCTGGCAACGTCACCGGGCTCGCAGATTCTGCGGTTCTGAAAAGCAGGGCCTGCGTCAGGCCGACACCCCTGACATATGGTCGCGCATCGGCGTACGCCCGTCCGCTCAACCGGTCGCCTGCAATCCGGCCCGGGCCAGCGCGTCGGCCTGCTGTCGCGCGATCCGCTCCACCGAAAACCCGTCGATCTCCGCCTCGAACAGGCGATGGAAATTCAGCTCGGCGTCGAGATGCAGGAAGACGCCGCCGAGCCCGATCGCCGCCCGGTCCATGAAGACGAATTCTCTGGGCACCGTCACCGGCCCGCGCCGCTTCAGCGCCTGATGCACCTGGAACGCCTGCTTGCGGCCGTATTCGGCGGGGCTCACGCCCTCGGCGATGCGCCTGACGCGATCTTCGAGCAGCGGCCCGTAGATGAAGCGCGCCCAGATGTTGAGGGTGTCGACGAGCTCCTTGGTCAGCCCCTTGAAGCCCCAGGTCTCATAGGCATGGATCACGCGCGCATCGTCGCCCTCCAGCAGCCCGCGATAGAGATCGACCACGCCGCCGACGAATGAGGGCGGAAAGATGCGGATGCAGCCATAGTCGAGCAGGTTGATGCCCTGGGGTTCGCCAGCTTCCGAAAAGACGGTGTAATTGCCCAGATGCGGGTCGCCATGGATCACGCCGTGATGGCTGAAGGGCCGCCACCACGCCTTGAACATCGCCGTCGAGATGCCGTCACGTGCGACCTGCCCGTCCTGCTTGTGGTTCAGGATGGCATCGCCCTCGAGCCAGTGCATCGAGAGTAGGCGCTTCGTCGACAGCGAGGCTTCCAGCCGTGGCACGCGGACCTCCGGCGTATCCGCCAGAATCTCCTGATAGAGCGCGACATGCCTGGCCTCGCGCAGGTAATCGAGCTCCTCGCGCACCCGCGCGCCGATCTCCTTGGCGATCTCGCTCGTGTCGATCACCGGGTTCATGCGCCGGTGCAGCGAGAACAGGATTTCCAGCTGCGAGATGTCGGCCTCAACCGCCGATTCCATGTCCGGATATTGCAGCTTGCAGGCGAGCGCGACGCCCTCCAGCGTCGTCGCGCGATGCACCTGCCCCAGCGATGCTGCGGCTGCCGGCTTGAGATCGAATTCGCCGAAGCGATCACGCCATTGCGCACCAAGCTCGGCCATCATCCGCCGCTTGACGAAGGCAGCCCCCATCGGCGGCGCCTGCGATTGCAGCTTCTGCAGTTCGGCGGCGTATTCCGGCGGCACCACGTCGGGAATGGTGGCGACGAGCTGCGCCACCTTCATGATCGGACCTTTCAGGCCCCCCAACGCCCTCGCCAACGCCTCGGCATTGGAGGCGTCACGCCCCTCCATGCCGAACAGGCGGGCACCAGCGATCCGCGCCGCGACCCCGCCGACATTGGCCCCGACGCGCGCATAGCGCGCGGCGCGGGCAGAAAATCGGTTGGCTTCGCTATCGTGCTCGGACATGGCATTCCATCGGAGAAGCGGCGGGGCTCCTGATGTAGTGTCGAAGCGACATGCAACCAACTGCGGCGTGACGCTTGCGGCCTTGCGCCGCGCCAGTCATGCAGGCTCCAGCGTCCCGACTGCCTCTTTCGCCCAGCCTCCGTCGAACAGGACGGTTGCGAGGAGCCACAGCAGCAGCGCCAGCACGGCCACGGCGCCCAACGCCAGGAACGACGCGCCATATCCAAAGGATTGGGCGACCCAGCCACCCAAAGTGGGGCTGAGCGAGGCGCCGATCCCCTGCATGGTCATCACCGCGCCGAGCCCGACATTGAACCGGCCCGTGCCGCGCAGGATATGGGCCACGAGCCCGGGCACCGCGACACCGAGAAGACCGGCGCCCACACCGTCCAGCATCTGAACGGGAACCAGCACCCAGAACCCCGTCACGGACGCAGCAATCAGCCCACGCAAAGGCAGCGCCACGAGCGCAAGCACGAAGACAAGCCAATAGCCCTTCGTCTGCGCCAGCCGCGAGGCGAGAAAGGCCATGGGGATCATCGTCAGCTGCGCCACGACCACGGTCAGCGCGGTCGCCGAACTCGGGTCGCCGTCGCCACGCGCCACCATCGCCTGGCCGAGCAGCGGCAGCATCGCCCCATTGCCCAGATGGAACAGCAGCAGAACCGTCGCGAGGATGATCAGCGGCACCGAGGTCAGGAGCGCGCGCCAGCTCCGGTCGGGCACTGTGCCGTCCGCGTTTTCACCGCCTCCCCGGGCGGCATCGTGATCGATGGCCGCCGCCGGGATGGCAAGCGTCGAGACGATGGCGAAGGCGCCCATCGCCGCCATGAACCAGAAGACCGCCTGGAGTCCGAAGATATAACCAAGCCCGCCGCCGGCCAGTGCGGCGAACATGGTGCCGCCATGGTTGAAGGCCTCGTTGAAACCGAGCTGCCTGGCAAACCCCGCCTGCTTCACCAGCCCCAGCGTGATCGCCGCGATCGCCGGCGCGATGATGGCGCCGGCAATGCCCTGGACGATCTGGGCGGTGATTGTGACGGTCAGCGAAGGCACATAGAGCATCGTCAGCGAGGCGACGATGATCGCCAGCGAGGCCACGACCATGACGGCGCGCTTGGCGCGCGTCGAATCGACGAAAGCGCCAAGCGGGGTCGTCGCCGCCATGCCCGCAAGGCCGCCCACCGTCATCACCAGCCCGATATCCTGCGGCCCCCAGCCCTTCTGCTGGAGATAGACCCCGAGGAAAGGGCCGAGCCCGTCCCGCACATCGGCCATGAAGAAGTTGAGTGCGTTGAGAGCTGGAAGTGACAAGGCGGGTTTCCGGAGGCAGGCGACAGGCCTTGTTGATGATTCCGCCACCGTATTTTTCCGTAGCGTCAGCGGTCAATCGCCGATGCGCCCCGGAGCGTTAGCGATTAGCCAGATCCGCCCTCACCTCCGCGACGCTCGCAGCCCGGCTGCCGGCCGCCTCGATATGCCCAACCGTTTCCGCCACCAGCGCCGCGTTCGTCTTGCCGCAACCGAACGGGGCGTCCTCCAGCCCGGCGCGGACATGGACGCCGCGCGCCACCGCAGGACCAATGAGCCCGGAGAGATCGACACCGAGCCCCGCGATCATCACGGGAGCGTCCGGCGCATCCTCGGCAAGCAGCGAAAGATGCGCGTCGAGCGCGTATTCCCTCGGCGGAAAACCCCAGGCGAAGGCATCGGAGAACATCAGCCGGTAAATCGGGCAGGGCATGCCGGGATAGGCCTTCGCCAGCGCTGCACCCAGGCGCGTAAAACCCGGCTCGTAGATCGCATAGCTCGGATGCACCTTATGGCGCTGCGCCACCGCCATGCCCTCGCGGATATGCTCGCCGGGGTTCTGGTAGATGAAGCCGGGCTCGCCATCGGGAATGCCGGCGAAGGTCGTCCAGTTGCAGGAACCGGGGTCGAGCACGCCCCATTCGACCAGCCCGCGCTTCGCCAGCTCCTCCAGATGGGTGTATCGGCCCGATCCGATCATGTCGCCGGCGTAAGCAGAGCCCAGGATGGGAATCGTCGGATAGACGATGGCGTCGACCTTGGCCCGGATACCCTCGATCGCCTGCGCATAAAGCTCCCAGTCGTCGCGCTGGCGGCCGGTCTCGACGTCATAGACATGAAGGTGGACGATCGCCGCGCCGGCCTCCACCGCGGCGATTCCATCGGCGACGATGTCGGGAATGCTGATCGGAATGCCCGGCTGGCGCTCATGGCCCCAGGGGCCGTTGATCGCAGCCTCCACCCAGATCGGTTTCGTCATGGATTGCCTCCGGCAGCCTCTCGCGCATTTGCGCAGATCGTAAGCGCTCGCCCGCGGGCTTGTCAGCCTGCTCGCGGGCTGGGCAGGATCGGCGGGAACGCATGAGAACCACCGGAGCGGGCCCATGTTAGAGCGCGGCGAGACTTACGACGAGACGCTGCGCCGCTTCGCCTGGCGCATTCCGGAGCGCTTCAACATCGGCACCGCCTGCTCGGACCGCCATGCCGACGGCAGCGGGCGCCCTGCCCTGATCTTCGAGGAGAATGACGGACAGGTCGCGACGCTCTCCTTCGACGATCTGGCCCGCGCCTCGAATCGCTTCGCCAACCTGCTTGCCCATCACGGCATCGGGCGCGGCGAGCGTGTTGGCATCCTCCTGCCGCAATCGCCGCAGACCGCGATCACCCATCTCGGCACTTACAAGCTGGGTGCCATCGCGCTGCCGCTCTTCATCCAGTTCGGTCCCGAGGCGCTGGAACATCGGCTCGGTCATAGCGGCGCAAGCGTCCTCGTCACCGACGTCGAGAATATCGGCAAGGTCGAGGCGATCCGCGATGCATTGCCCGAGCTCAAGACGATCATCGTCGTGGGCGGTGCCGGCCATCTCGATTTCGCAGGCGAGATGGCGAAGGCCTCCGACCGCTTCACCGCAGCCGAAACCCGCGCCGACGACCCGGCCCTGATCATCTACACCTCCGGCACGACGGGTAAGCCCAAGGGCGCGCTGCATGCGCACCGCGTCCTGCTCGGGCATCTGCCGGGCGTGCAGATGCCGCAGGAGTTCTTCCCGCAAGCCGGCGACCTGTTCTGGACACCGGCCGACTGGGCCTGGATCGGCGGCCTGCTCGATGCGCTGCTGCCGAGCCTCTATTGCGGCGTGCCGGTGCTCGCCTCGCGCGCCCGCAAGTTCGACCCCGAAGCCGCGCTCGCGCTGATGGCGCGCCGCAAGGTCCGCAACGCCTTCCTGCCGCCGACCGCGCTGAAGCTGATGCGGCAGGTCCGCGATCCCCGCCGCTTCGGCATGGCGATGCGCTCTATCGGCACCGGCGGCGAGACGCTGGGCGCCGACATGCTGGACTGGAGCACCGAGACCTTCGGCTTCCCGGTCAACGAGTTCTACGGCCAGACCGAGGCGAACCTGCTGGTCTCGAACTGCGCCAGCCTGTTTCCGGTCAGGCCGGGCTCGATGGGCCGCGCCGTGCCCGGCCACCGCGTCGCGGTGATCTCGGCCGAAGGCAAGGAATTGCCGGCGGGCGAGCACGGCCTGATCGCGGTCAACAGGCCCGATCCGGTGATGATGCTGGAATACTGGCGCCAGCCCGAGGCGACGGCAGCCAAATTCATCGGCGACTGGCTCGTCACTGGCGATACCGGCGCGCGCGACGAGGAGGGCTATTTCTGGTTCCAGGGCCGCGACGACGATATCATCTCCTCCGGCTCCTACCGCATCGGGCCCGGCGATATCGAGGATTGCCTGATCCGCCACCCGGCCGTGTTGATGGTCGCGGTCGTCGGCAGCCCCGATCCCATTCGCACCGAAGTGGTCAAGGCCTTCGTGCTGCCCAAGCCGGGCATCGTACCGAGCGACGCGCTCGCCGCCGAAATCCAGGCTTTCGTCCGGGAGCGCCTCGCCGCCTATCAATATCCCCGCGAGATCGAGTTCGTCACGCAACTGCCCATGACCGCGACCGGCAAGATCAGGCGCAAGGATTTGCGGGACCTGGAGATCGAGCGGAAGCGAGCGGCGGCCGGCTCCTGATCACGACACGCCCGCGACACCCGCGCCGTCATCCCGGACAAGCGGCGAAGCCGCGCCGATCCGGGATCCATCGGAGGCCTTAATTTTTCGACGGATTTAGCTCTACGATGGATCCCGGATCTCCGCTGCGCTGCGTCCGGGATGACGGCGCGCCCTTGGTCCAGCCCTCACCCCACCTCGAGCACCAGCTCAAAAGTCATCAGCACTGGATTGTCGCCGCGCTTGAGCCGGCCGCTGGCTGTCGCCCCGGTATAATCGACCAGCGCGACGTCGATCTCGGCGACCGGCCCCTGACCGACATCGACGACGAGCCCGGAGGTGATCGCGACCTCCGTGGCAAAATTCTCCACTGTACGGCCATCCGTAAACCGCGCCCCGATGGTCGAGCCGACGCCGCCATGGATCGTCGCGCGCCTGATCCCGCGCTCGGCGCAGAACTGTTCCAGCGCGCCCGCAAGATCGATATTGGGCTTCACCCGCAGGCCAAAGAAACGCCCCTCACGCGTCGCGCCCAGCAGCGGCGCCACGACCGGGCCGAACAGCTTGAAATTGGTCTCGCCATCAGGCTCCGCCACGAAAGCCGCGCCGTCGAGCCCCACCGCCGGCAGCGTGATCGCCTCAGCCAGGACCGTCTCGTCGGGCAGGATATGGCCGCCGCTGCGCTTGCCATCGGCCTCGATCCAGAGCGCGTGACAATGGAAGAAGGGCGCGTCGTCGCGCAGGCCGAAGGTCAGCGTGCCCGCCTCGACGCGCGCGACGCCAGATGGCCGGAAGGTCTCGCTGTAGAAAGCGGCATGTTCGGGCGTCCTGGACAGCGCCGGCATCACATAAGCGAAGGGCGACAGCGCAACGCCATCGACCCTTGCGACACCGCTGGTGAAGCCGGCAGCGGCAAAACTGCGACGAACGGCCTCCAGCAGGGTCAAGCCCGGCTGCAATTGCATCTCGAAGCGAAGCCCGTGGCTCTCGGCCCATTGCACGCGCTCCGCCGTGCCGGTGCCGGGCTGTTCGATGGATCTCAAAACCTGTTCCGTCATATCAGCCCTCATCCTGATGAGGCCCGCAGGGCCGTCTCGAAGGATGCTCCAGATGGTTCCGGAGTCTCCTGAAGCATCCTTCGAGACGCGCCTTCGGCGCTCCTCAGGACGAGGGCTGCCGGGAGATGCGGACCGAGTCTCACGAGGTCTTCCCCCGCAGCCATTCGAGCTCGCCGCGCGTCTCGAGCTCGTCGCGGACGAGCCGCTTGGGCACCTTGCCGTAACCGGATTTCGGCAATGCCTCCCAGAAGAAGAAGCGCTTGGGCATCTTGTAGCGTGCGATCTTGGCCGACAGGAACTCCGCGACCTCGGCTTCCGTCGCGCTCTTGCCGGCGCGGGGAACGCAGACCGCGACGCCGATCTCGCCCCAGACCGGATCGGGCAGGCCGAGCACCGCAACCTCGGCGATCGCCGGATGGGTCAGGATCTTCTCCTCGATCTCGCGCGGATAGATGTTGGAGCCGCCAGAAATGTACATGTCCGAGGCCCGGCCGGTGATGTAGACGAAGCCCTGCTCGTCCATATGGCCGAGATCGCCAGTGCGGAACCAGCCGTCCCGGAACGATTTCGCATTGGCCTCGGGATTGTCGTAATAACCCGCGAACACCGCCGGGCCGATCACGCAGATTTCGCCCTGCGTGCCCGCCGCGACCTGCCTGCCCTCATCGTCCTGGATCTGCACCTCCATGCCGGTGCGCTCATAGCCGCAACTGCCGACACGCGCCTCGGGGCCATCCTCGGCGACATGCAGGCGCGGCGGCAGCACGGTGATGTTGCCGGTGACCTCGCCCAGCCCGAAATACTGCACGATGACCTTGCCGAGCTTGGCCAGAGCCGCCTTCTGGTCCTCGCGATACATCGGCGCGCCCGCATAGATGATGTAGCGCAGGCTCGAATGATCATGGGCGTCGGCGGCGGGGTGCTCGACCAGCATCTTCAGGATCGTCGGCACCGTGAAGATGTTGGTAACGCGATGGCGCGCGATCAGGCGATAGGCCTCGTCGATGTCGAAGCGCTCGGTCGAGAGCAGGATGGAGGGCGCGCCGCGCGCCGAGATCATCAGCTGGTGTACGCCCGCGCCATGCGAGAGCGGCGCCACGACCAGCGAGGCGTCGGCCTCCGTCGTGCCCGGCACGAGATCGCAGAGATGGTTCGTCACCACGAAACCCATCTGGCCATGGGTCAGCACGGCGGCCTTGGAACGCCCGGTCGTACCCGAGGTGAAGAAGAACCAGCAGGGGTCGTCGCGCTCGACCGCCACATTGGCGACCCCAACCCCTTCATGGCGGGCGATGACCTCGCCGGCCTCGGCCTCGCCGAAAGCCCCCTCGCCGATGCGCCAGGTGAACTCCGGCGCAGGCTGTGCGGCCGCTACGGCCGCCGCATGCTCAGGAAAATCGCCATGGCACAGGAAGGCCTTCGCCCCCGAGGAGGTCGAGAGATAGGCGACCTCATCGGGCAGCAGCCGGAAATTCGTCGGCACCCAGACCGCGCCCAGCCTGAACGTCGCGAACATCGAGACGAACATCGTGTCGCAGTTCTTGGAATGGACGAGCACGCGGTCGCCCTTGCCGATGCCGCGCGCGCTCAGGCCCGCCGCCAGCGCCGAGACCTGCGCGTCGATCTCCGCCCAGCTCCAACTCCGCTCGCCCCAGATGAAGCCCGGACGCTCGCCGAAGCGCCGCGCATTCTGCGTGACGATATGGGCGAGGTTCATCACCCGTCGCGTCATCGGCACGACACCGCCCAGCGGCGCGGCAAAAGAGGATGCGGTCATGTCAGGGACTCCTGGTTTCGGCATTCGCGCGGGCAGGCGGCTTACGGACAGACGGCTTGCGGACAGGCAGCTTGGCGCCCTCGTCTGCCCCGCGCTTGGAAACGAACATCTGCGCGAGCAGGCGCTCCATCCGCGCCACCTCCTTCGCGAGGTATCCGGCAAGCTCGCTCTGCCGCGCCGGGAGCATGCGGCTGTCGATCGCCGCCAGGCTGAAGGCGCCGGCGACGCGGCCATCGGGATAACGGAAGACGGCGCCGATGCCCCACGAACTCGCGACCAGCCGGCCGGGATTGAGCGAGAAGCCCTGCTCGCGGGTCAGCGCGATATCGGCCTTGAGCTGATCGGGCGCGAAGCCGGGATAATGCGCCAGCAGCGCCGGCTCGTTGGCCGCCAGGATGCGGTCCACATCATCGTCGGCCAACGCAGCCAGCAGCGCCAGCGAGCCCGCGCCGACACCCAGCGGATGCTGATCGCCGATCTGCAGCGCATGGGTGCGCACCGGATAGGTGCCCTCCTCGCGATGCAGGCAGACCGCATAGGTCTCGCGGCGGATCGTCAGGAAACTCGTATCCATGGTGATCTCGGACAGGCGCCGCAGGCTTTCCATGGCGAGTTCGAGCAAGCCATGCCGCCGCGCCGCGAGCACGCCCAGCACGAAAGCCTCCTCGCCCAGGCAGTAATGCCGCGATTGCGGCTCCTGCTCGACCAGCCCGGCCCGCATCAGCGCCAGCAGCAGCCGGCGAGCGGTGGGCTTGTTCAGCCCGCTCTCGACCACGACCTCGCTGAGCGGCAGGCCGCTGGCCGGCTCGCGCCCGATCAGCGCCAGCAGCCGCAAGGCGCGATCGACGCTCTGCGACCCCGACAGATCGGCGCGCTCTCCTGTGAGCTGCTCCACCCTGGATTCCTCTTACAGGTCCATGATGTGGACCCTTTTCTTATAAGCGAAGCCTAATTGCCCCCATTGCGGATTGCAATGCGGTTTGCCTCGTGTAATCTGCCGCCTGTCCCAAGGTGATGTCATTCACAGTGTGGACCGCGCCGAAAGCTGATCAACAAGCATAAGATCGGCGCGAATGGGAGGATCGAGACCATGTCGTTGCCGGCAACCCGTAATGCGGGTGCAGACAAGATTGCGCCAATCACCGCGAATGAAGCTGCCGCGAACGCGGCCGCCGCGCGCATGGCGAACCGGATCTAGGCGCGCGCCATGGTCGATGTCGCCGACAGGATCGCCCTGCCCGAAACCCTGCTCGACAATGAGGGCGTCCGACCGGGCTCGCCGATCATGCGTCCGGTCGAGATCGTCGCGGGCGCGCTGGTCGCGCTGATCATCTGCACGCTGCTGCTGGGCGTGACCTCGCGCTATGTCTTCTCGCTGCCGGTCGTCTGGATCGACGAGGTCGCCTCGATCTCCTTCCTCTGGCTCGCCATGCTCGGCTCGGCCATCGCGATCGACCGCAACGAACATCTCCGGCTCAGCATCTTCGTCGGCATGATGCCAGAGCGCCTGAGCCAGTTCGTCCAGACCTTTGCGCTGCTCGTCGTCGCCGCCTTCCTGCTGGCGATGATCTATCCGGCGATCGACTATGCGATCGAGGAGAGCTTCGTCACCTCGGCTGCGCTCAATATTCCCAACAGCTGGCGTGTCTCGGCGCTGGGCTTCGGCATCGTCGCGATGTTCCTGCTGGCGATGCGCCATGCCATCAAGAGCTCGCGCCTGTCGGACCTGCTGCTCGCCGCCGCCATTATCGCGGCGATAGCGGGCAGCTTCTGGCTGCTGATGCCGACGCTGAAAGGCCTCGGCTACGCCAATATCCTGATCTTCCTGCTCGGCGTCGTCGCGCTGTGCCTGATGGCCGGCGTTCCCATCGCCTTCTGCTTCGGCATGGGCACGCTCTGCTTCCTTGCCTTCTCCACCAGCGTTCCGGTCGTCGTCATGATCGGGCGCATGGACGAGGGCATGTCGAGCATCATCCTGCTCTCGGTGCCGATCTTCGTGCTGCTCGGCTGCGTGCTCGATGCCACCGGCATGGGCAAGGCGATCGTCGACTTCCTCGCCTCGATGCTCGGCCATGTCCGCGCCGGCATGTCCTATGTGCTGCTCGGCTCACTCTTCCTGGTCTCCGGCATTTCCGGCTCGAAGGTCTCGGACATGGCGACGGTGGCGCCGGCCCTCTTTCCGGAAATGAAGCGGCGCGGCTACCAGCCCAAGGAGCTAATCGCCCTGCTCTCGACCGGCGCGGCGATGGCAGACACGGTGCCACCCTCGATCGTGCTGATCGTGCTCGGCTCGGTCGCGGGCGTCTCGATCGCCGGCCTGTTCAACGCCGGCTTCGCCATCGCGATGGTCCTGTTGCTGGCGCTGGCCGTGCTGGCGCGCTGGAAGGCCCGGGGCGAAGACCTCAAGGGCGTGCGCCGCGCCTCCGCCTCGGTCATCTGGAAGACCGCCCTGGTCGCCGGCCCCGCGCTGGTGCTGCCCTTCATCATCCGCAGCGCGGTGGGCGGCGGCATCGCCACCGCGACCGAAGTGTCCACGATCGCGGTGCTCTACGCCATCATCGTCGGCATCGTGCTCTATGGCGGCATCGGCTGGAAGAAATTCTGCGCCATGCTGGTCGAGACGGCGGCTTTGTCCGGCGCCATCCTGATGATCCTCGGCACGGCGCTCGCCATGGCCTGGGCGCTGACGCAGACCGGCTTTGCCCGCGATCTCGCCAATTTCATGGTCGGCCTGCCCGGTGGCTGGCTCACCTTCATGGCGGTGACCATCATCGTCTTCATGATCCTGGGGTGCGTGCTCGAAGGCCTGCCCGCCATCGTACTGATGGCGCCGCTGATGTTCCCGATTGCCAAGAACCTCGGCATCAACGACGTCCACTATTCGATGGTCGTGGTCACCGCGATGAATATCGGCCTGATGACCCCGCCGATCGGCATCGGCTTCTACATCGCCTGCAAGATCGGCAACGTCTCGCCCGACGAAGCGATGGGCGCGATCTGGCCCTATCTGGTCGCGCTGCTGGCGGGGCTGATCATCATCGCGGTCGTGCCCGGTCTCTCGACATGGGTGCTGTGAAGATGCCCCGGATATCCTATGTCGCCCCTCCAGCCCTCATCCTGAGGAGCGAGCCCGCAGGGATCGCGTCTCGAAGGATGCTTCAGGAGGCTCCGGAACCCTCTGGAACATCCTTCGAGACGCCGCTTCGCGGCTCCTCAGGATGAGGCCTGATGGAATGACGTTCGGCTAAAGCAGTCTCAGCGCTATCAAAACAAACGACCCCAGGGAGAAACCAAAATGACCATTTCACGCCGCACCCTGCTGCAGGGCACCGCCGCAGCCACCGCCATCGGCACGTTCCATATCGGCCGCTCGGAGGCGCAGACCGCCGAATTCACCTATAAATATGCCAACAACCTGCCCATCGCGCACCCGATGAACATCCGCGCCAATGAGGCGATGGAGAAGATCAAGCAGGAGACGAAAGGGCGCGTCGTCATCCAGGTATTCCCCAATAACCAGCTCGGCTCCGACACGGATATGCTGAGCCAGGTCCGCTCGGGCGGCGTCGAATTCTTCACGCTCTCGCCGCTGATCCTCTCGACGCTGGTCCCCAACGCCTCGGTGAGCGGCATCGGCTTCGCCTTCCCGAACTATGATTCGGTCTGGAAGGCGATGGATGGCGAGCTCGGCGCCTATGTGCGCGGCCAGATCGGCAAGGCCAACCTCGTCGTCATGGACAAGATCTGGGACAACGGCTTCCGCCAGACCACGAGTTCCAAGGGTCCGATCAACAGCCCCGACGACCTCAAGGGCATGAAGATCCGCGTGCCGGTGAGCCCGCTCTGGACCTCGATGTACACCGCCTTCCAGTCCGCTCCGGCCAGCATCAACTTCGCCGAGGTCTACACCGCGCTGCAGACCAAGATCGTCGACGGCCAGGAAAACCCGATGGCGATCATCTCGACCGCCAAGCTGTTCGAGGTGCAGAAGTATCTCTCGGCGACGAACCATATGTGGGACGGCTTCTGGTTCCTCGGCAATAAGCGCGCCTGGGAGCGCCTGCCCGAGGATCTGCGCGCCATCGTCGCCAAGAACATCAATGCCGCAGCCGAACTGGAGCGCGCCGACGTCGCCAAGCTCAACGCCAACCTGAAGGACGACCTCGTCTCCAAGGGCATGGTCTACAACGAGCCGCAGGCTGCCCCCTTCCGCGCGGCGCTGCAGAAGGCCGGCTTCTACGCCGAATGGAAGAAGAAGTACGGCGACGAAGCCTGGGGCATCCTTGAGAAGGCCGTCGGCACGTCGCTGAGCTGAAGATAGCGACCACCGCGCCGTCATTCCGGGGCAGGCCGCAGGCCTGAGCCCGGAACCCAGAACCTCAGCTCGATGGCATGAGGCAGACCGCAGCCTGCCATTGCCGGCCGCATCGTTTCTGGGTTCCGGGCTCGTCGCTGCGCGACGCCCCGGAATGACGGCGTGTTTCTTTGCTTAGGGATTGAGGACCACACCATGACCGGCCGCCTTGCGGGCAAGATCGCGATCGTCTTCGGCGCCGGCTCGTCCGGCCCCGGCTGGGGCAATGGCAAGGCCGCCGCGGTCGCCTATGCCCGCGAGGGCGCGGGTGTCGCCTGCATCGACCTGAACCAGGCTGCCGCCGACGAGACCGCCGCGATCATCGCCAGCGAAGGCGGCACGGCAATTGCGCTCGCGGCCGACGTCACCAAACAGCCCTCGATCGACGCCTGCGTCGCTGCAACGGTGGCGCGGCTGGGGCGCATCGACATCCTCCACAACAATGTCGGCGTCACCCATATGGGCGGCCCCGTCGAGCTCAGCGAAGAACAGTACCAAGCCGCGCTCGATCTCAATCTCGGCCCGGTCTATCGCTGCTCGAAGGCCGTGATCCCCGAAATGCTCAAGGGCGGCGGCGGCGCGATCGTCAACATCTCCTCGATCGCCGCGATACGCTGGGTCGGCTACCCCTATTTCGCCTATTACGCGACCAAGGCGGCGGTGAACCAGGCCACCGTCGCGCTCGCCATGCAATATGCGCGGCAGGGCATCCGCGCTAACTGCATCATGCCGGGCCTGATCGATACCCCGATGATCTACAAGCAGATTTCCGGACAATACGCGTCTGCGGACGAGATGGTCGCGGCCCGCGACGCTCTGGTGCCCATGGGCAAGATGGGTACCGCCTGGGACATCGCGAACGCCGCGGTCTTCCTCGCCTCCGACGAGGCCAAATTCATCACCGGCGTCTGCCTGCCCGTCGACGGCGGCCAGACCTGCAGCGTCGGCGCGATGGGCTGACCACCGCCCTTGACCGTCCTGAGCCCTCATCCTGAGGAGCGGGCTTTAGCCCGCGTCTCGAAGGATGGTTCAGAATGCGCTGGATCACCCTTCGAGACGCCGCTGACGCGGCTCCTCAGGATGAGGGCTGAGGTTTCCCACTGCCATCTGCGCCGCCCCCGACCGCCCATTCCCAAAATGGAATGCTTGCTCCATTTCCGGTTCGCTGCCAGAAAAAGCAACGATCGACAGCGCAGATGTGGAGAAAGCACGAATGATCGACGCTCCCTCCGTTGAGCTGCCGCGCGATTTCGACGGGCTGAGAGCGCTCATCCTGAGCAGGCGCGATACTCTGCCCAAGCGGATCGCCCAGGTCGCGGCCTATGCGCTCGACAATCCAGACGAGATCGCCTTCGGCACGGCCGCAAGCATCGCGGTGTCGTCGGGCGTGCAGCCCTCGACGCTGATCCGCTTCTCCCAGCATCTCGGCTTCGACGGTTTCACCAGCCTGCAGGGCGTTTTCCGCGAGCGGCTGCGCGAGCGCAATTCGAGCTATGAGGAGCGCCTCAGCACCTTGCGGGCCGAGATCCAGAACGGCGCCGACAACCACCGTATTCTCGAAGGCTTCCTGACCGCATCGAGCAAATCGCTGGATGCGATGGCCCGCACGCTCGATCAGGCGACGCTGGACCGCGCGATCGAGACGCTGGCGGAAGCCGAGACGATCTACATCCTCGCCCGGCGCCGGTCCTATCCGGTCGCGAGCTACGTCGCCTATGCGCTCGGCAAGCTCAAGGTGCGCAACCAGCTCGTCGAATCGGCCGCGGGCCTGAGCCCCGAGATCGTATCCTTCGCCACCCCCAGGGACGTGGTGTTGACGATCAGCTTCTCGCCCTATGCGCCCGACACGATCGAGGACGCGCGGGCATTGTCCGAGCGGGGCGTGCCCGTGGTGGCCATCACCGACAGCGCCTTCTCGCCGCTGGTCCAGTTCGCAAAGGTCTGGTTCGAGGTGGCGGAAGCGGATTTCGGTGGCTTCCGGACCCTGGCCTCCACCATGGCGCTGGCAATGGCCCTGACGGTGGGCGTCGGCGACGCCCGCCATGCACGCAGCGGACAGAAGCCCCGCTAGCATTCCAGGACGGGAACGCGCGTTCCAAGTTGACTAAAATATGGAATTATTATTTCATCGAAGGATATCGCGGAGCCGTTCGGCAACCAGCGGATCACACGGAAGCCTGGAGGAACGACATGACGGGATCGCGAAGCGCACCGTTGCATGCGCTCGACGTCATCACGATCGGCCGCGCCTCGGTCGACCTCTACGGCCAGCAGATCGGCTCGCGGCTCGAAGATATCGGGAGCTTCGCCAAATCGGTCGGTGGCTGCCCGGCCAACATCGCCATCGGAACGTCGCGGCTGGGCCTGCGCTCGGCCCTGCTGACGCGCGTCGGCGACGAGCAGATGGGCCGTTTCATCCGCGAGCAGCTGGTTCGCGAAGGCGTCTGCGTCGATGCGCTCGCCACCGACCCGGCGCGCCTGACCGCGCTCGCCATCCTCTCCGTCGAGAGCGACAAGAGCTTCCCGCTGCTGTTCTATCGCGAGAACTGCGCCGATATGGGGCTCGACGAGGACGATATCGACCCCGCCTTCATCGCCTCGGCGCGCGCCGTCGTCGTCACCGGCACCCATTTCGCCAAGGCCAACACCGAAGCCGCCCAGCGCAAGGCCATGCGGCTGATGCGGCAGGCCGGCGGCAAGGTCGTGCTCGACATCGACTACCGGCCCAATCTCTGGGGCCTCGCCGGCCACGCCGCCGGTGACAACCGCTATATCGCGTCGGACGCCGTCTCGGCCCGCATGAAGACCGTGCTGCCCGATTGCGACCTGATCATCGGCACCGAGGAAGAGGTGCTGATCGCATCCGGCGAAAGCGAACTCCTGCCGGCGCTGAAGACGATCCGCAGCCTCTCGACGGCGACCATCGTGCTGAAGCGCGGCCCGATGGGCTGCATCGTCTATGAGGGCGCCATCTCCGACGATCTGGAGGACGGCATCGTCGGCAAGGGCTTTCCGATCGAGGTCTACAACGTGCTGGGCGCCGGCGACGCCTTCATGTCCGGCTTCCTGCGCGGCTGGCTCGGCGGCGAGAGCCTCGGCACGGCGGCGACCTGGGCCAATGCCTGCGGCGCCTTTGCCGTCTCGCGCCTGCTCTGCGCGCCGGAGATCCCGACCTTCACCGAGCTGCAGTATTTCCTGGAGCATGGCAGTCGCTTCCGGGCGCTGCGCCAGGACAAGGCGATCAACCATATCCATTGGGCGACGACCCGCCGCAGCGACATCCCCTCGCTGATGGCGTTCGCCTGCGACCATCGCAGCCAGCTCGAGGATCTCGCCGCCAAGACCGGCGCCGATCCGGCCCGCATCCGCGACTTCAAGGTGCTGGCGGTGAAGGCGGCGGCCCGCGTCGCCGATGGCCGCCCCGGCTATGGCATGCTGCTCGACGAGAAACACGGCCGCGAGGCGATGTTCGAATACGCCCGGCATCCCTTCTCCTGGCTCGGCCGTCCGGTCGAGTTGCCGGGCTCGCGCCCCCTGCGCTTCGAGACCAGCCAGGATATCGGGTCGCAACTGCCCGAATGGCCGGTCGACCACTGCATCAAGGCGCTCTGCTTCTACCATCCCGACGATGAGCCGGAGCTGAAGCACGCCCAGCAGGACAAGCTGCGTGGCCTCTTCGAAGCCGCGCGCAAGGTTGGCCGCGAATTGCTGGTCGAGATCATCGCCGGCAAGAACGGCCCGCTCGGCGACGACACGATCCCGCGCGCGCTGGAAGAGCTTTACGCGCTCGGCATCAAGCCCGACTGGTGGAAACTTGAGCCGCAAGCCTCGCCCGCCGCCTGGGCCGCGATCGAGGCCGTGATCGCGCGCAACGACCCGTGGTGCCGGGGCATCCTGCTGCTCGGCCTCGATGCGCCGATCGAGGAACTGGAGGCCGGCTTCGCGGCCGTGGCGTCCGCGCCGCTGGTCAAGGGCTTCGCGGTGGGCCGCACCATCTTCATGCATGCCGCCGAAGAGTGGCTTGCCGGCAGGATCACGGATGAAGAGGCGGTCAGCGAGATGGCCACGCGATTCGAGACGCTGACCGGCGCCTGGCTTGCCGCCCGCAGCCGCAAGGCTGCATAAATAGTGCTGTTCTTCGGTGCAAAATCTCCTGGGTCATCCCGGCCAAGCCGCGCAAGCGGCGCAGAGCCGGGATCCATTCCGGAACTCCTGCCGGAAAGGCTCTGGAATGGATCCCGGGTCTCGCTCCACTCGCCCGGGATGACCCAGGTGTTTTCGTTTGATCATAGCGTGACACAGGAAAGCCGATGACGAGCACCGTTCGCCTGACGATGGCGCAGGCGCTGACCCGCTTCCTCAGCCGCCAGTTCACCGAGATCGATGGGCAGCGCCTGCCGATCTTCGGCGGCGTCTGGGCGATCTTCGGCCATGGCAATGTCGCGGGGCTTGGCGAGGCATTGCACGGCCAGCGTGAGACGCTGCCGACCTTCCGCGCCCATAACGAGCAGGCGATGGCCCATGCCGCCATCGCCTTCGCCAAGGCCCATATGCGCCGCCGCTTCATGGCGGTGACCAGCTCGGTCGGCCCCGGCGCGACCAATATGGTGACGGCGGCCGCGCTCGCCCATGTCAACCGCCTGCCGCTGCTGCTGCTGCCGGGCGACGTCTTCGCCAACCGCATTCCCGATCCGGTGCTCCAGCAGGTCGAGGATTTCGGCGATGGCACCGTCTCCGCCAATGACTGTTTCAGGCCGGTATCGCGCTATTTCGACCGTATCACGCGCCCCGAACAGATCATTCCTGCGCTGAACCGCGCCATGCAGGTCCTCACCGACCCCGCCGAATGCGGCCCGGTCACGTTGGCGCTCTGCCAGGACACCCAGGCGGAAGCCTATGACTACCCCGAGAGCTTCTTCGCCGAGCGCCTCTGGACCCCGCGTCGCCCAAGACCGGACCGAAGCGAACTCGCGGCCGCCGTGGCAGCGCTGAAGGCCGCCAGGAAGCCGCTGGTGATTGCCGGCGGTGGCGTTCTCTATTCTCAGGCTTGCGAAGAGCTCGCCCGCTTCGTCGAGGCGACCGGCATCCCGGTCTGCGAGACGCAAGGCGGCAAGTCTGCGCTGCCCGACGCTCACCCGCTCAACATGGCGGCTGTGGGCGTCACGGGCACCTCGGCAGCCAACCGGCTCGCTGAAGAGGCCGACCTGATCGTCGCCATCGGCACGCGGCTGCAGGATTTCACCACGGGCTCATGGGCGCTCTTCGGCAATGCCGCCAAGAGGATCATCGGGCTGAACGTGCAGGCCTTCGATTCAGCCAAGCACCGCGCTTTGCCACTGGTCGCCGATGCCCGCGAAGGCCTCGCCGAGCTCGCCGCCGCTGCCGGCGGCTACAAGGCGCCCGCGAGCTGGAGCGACAATGCACGCGCCGGCAAGGCGGAATGGCAGGCGACTGCCGCCAAGGTCACCGCGCCGACCAACGCCGCCCTCCCCTCCGACGCCCAGATCATCGGGGCGGTGCAGCGGGCCATGGGCAGCGACATCATCCTGATGCATGCGGCCGGCGGCCTGCCGGGCGAGTTGCACAAGCTTTGGCAGGCCGGAGCGCCGGGCTCCTACCATGCCGAATACGGCTTCTCCTGCATGGGCTACGAGATCGCCGGAGGGCTGGGCGCCAAGATGGCCAGGCCCGACAAGGAGGTGGTCGTCATGCTCGGCGACGGCTCCTATCTGATGCTGAACTCCGAGATCGCGACATCGGTCATGCTCGGCCTGAAGCTGACGATCGTGCTGCTCGACAATCGCGGTTTCGGCTGCATCAACCGGCTCCAGCTCGCGACCGGCGGCGCCGGGTTCAACAACCTGCTGGCGGATTCGCAGCACGAGACGTTGCCGGAGATTGATTTCGCCGCCCATGCAGCCAGCCTCGGCGCGATCTCCGAAAAGCTCGATTCCATCGCCGAACTCGAAGCCGCGCTCGTCCGGGCGAAGACCAACCCGCGCACCACCGTGCTCGTGGTCGACACCGACCCGCTGGTCTCCACGCAGGCCGGCGGAACCTGGTGGGACGTCGCGGTGCCGGAAATCAGCGAGCGTGAAGAGGTCAAGGCAGCGCGGGCAAGCTATGAGGCCAGCCTGAAACAACAGCGCGTCGGCGATTGACCGTCATGCGAGGTTCGCGCTTCACGATGGCCGCCCTCCCCGTCATTGCGAGGAGCGCCGCGACGAAGCAATCCAGAGGGCTCGCGCGCGGCCCTGGATTGCTTCGCTACGCTCGCAATGACGCGGAACCGGCATCGCCTCCATACCCACGCCACAGACGAAAGACCGTGACATGATCCGCATCGGCGCGAACCCCATCGGCTGGTCGAATGACGACATGCAGGAGATCGGCGGCGACATCCCGCTCGAAACCTGCCTGAGCGAAGCGCATCAGGCAGGATTCGTCGGCATGGAGCTCGGCAACAAGTTCCCGCGCGACGCGGCCACGCTCCGGCCGGTCCTTGAAAAGCACGGCCACGCGCTGGTCGGCGGCTGGTATTCTACCGAACTGCTCGTCCGCGAGGTCGAGGCCGAGCTTGAGGCAGCCGCGGCCCATGCGACGCTGCTGAAGGCGATGGGCTGCACGGTCTTCATCGCCGCCGAAACCTCGAACGCGATCCATTCCGACAGATCGCTGCCGCTCTCGGCCCGCCCGGTTCTGGCAAAGGGAGATTGGCAGCAATTCGGCGCGCGCTATACCGCCTTCGCCGAGGCGATCCAGGCGCAATACGGCCTGCAGCTGGTCTATCACCACCACATGGGCACGGTCGTGCAGACCGAGGCCGAGATCGACCGGTTCATGGCGGTGACGAAGAACCCCGTCCACCTCCTCCTCGACACCGGCCACGCCACCTGGGGCGGCGGCGACCCTGCCCGCATCGCGCGCCATTACAAATCCCGCATCCGCCATGTCCACTGCAAGGACATCCGCGAAGAGGTGATGCAGCGCTCCAATGCCGAAGACTGGTCCTTCCTCGATTCGGTGCTGGCGGGCGTCTACACCGTGCCGGGCGACGGGCTGATCGACTATGTCCGCGTGCTCAAGGAGCTGCACGGCTATTCCGGCTGGATCGTCGTCGAGGCCGAGCAGGACCCCAAGAAAGCCGAGCCCGCCACTTACGCAAAGCTCGGCCACGCCAATCTGACCCGCTTCATTGCGCAAGCCGGATTGGCCTGACGCCACTATTCCTCAGCCCTCATCCTGAGGAGCCGCGAAGCGGCGTCTCGAAGGATGCTCCAGCGCGCTCCGGATCATCCTTCGAGACGCGGGCAAGCCCGCTCCTCAGGATGAGGGCTGAATATGTCATCGGTCGCAAAGGAAGACCCGCCATGTCCCATCTCCTCATCAAGCCGAAGGCCGGTACCGGCCATGTCACCCATGTCACGCCGGAAACCGCCGGCTGGGGCTATGTCGGCTTCGACCTCCACCGCCTGAAGCCCGGCGAGACCGTGTCGGCCAAGACCGGCGACCGTGAGATCTGCCTCGTCTTCATCACCGGCAAGGGCAGGGTCCAGGCCGGCGGACAGGAGCTCGGCCTGCTCGGCGAACGCATGTCGCCCTTCGAGGGCAAGCCCTGGTCGGTCTATGTCCCGCAGGGTTCGGACTGGTCGGTGACGGCCGAGACCGAGCTCGAACTGGCCATCTGCGCAGCGCCCGGCCTTGGCGGCGGCCTGCCGGTCCGGGTCATCGCGCCCGACGATCTCGGCCAGGAGGTGCGCGGCAAGGGCACGAACACGCGCTACGTCACCAACATCCTGCCTGAAGGCGAACCGGCCGATTCCCTGCTCGTCGTCGAGGTCATCACGCCGGCCGGCAACACCTCGAGCTACCCGCCCCACAAGCATGATCGCGACGACCTGCCGGCCGAATCCTATCTCGAGGAGACCTATTATCACCGCCTGAACCCGCCGCAGGGTTTCGGCTTCCAGCGCGTCTACACCGACGACCGCAGCCTCGACGAAGCCATGGCGATCGAGGACGGCGATGTCGTGCTGGTGCCGAAGGGCTATCACCCCTGCGCCACCTGCCACGGCTACGACCTGTATTATCTCAACGTCATGGCCGGGCCGAAGCGGACGTGGAAATTCCACAACGCCGTCGAGCACGAGTGGCTGACCAAGCTCTGAACTCGGCAGCCGGGGCCCGCGGTCACGCCCCGCATTTGTAGACGGTGCCCGCAGTGTCGGGCCCCTTCCACTTGATGTCCGCGACCGTCGAGAAGACATGGGTACCGCCGAGCTCGGCGCCCCTGATCTTCAGCCGCGCGATGGCGGTGTCGCGTGCCTTGTCGGTCAGCAGGATCGCTCCAATCGTCGAATCGCCGTTGATCTCCCCCAGTTTGGTGCAGGGTTCCACCACGGATTTGGAATCGGTGATCACGACGATGCTCGTCCGCGAGGTGTGGAAGGCGCAGGCGCCGAGCGTGACAGTGCCGAGCAAGGCGATGGAAAGCAGCAGGGGAGATCGCGGCATCGGGCCTGTCCTGAAAGCGGTGGGTATGCGGCGGCGGCCGCCACCCATGATCGGATGCTTTGCCGCAAATACAAGCCCGCGTCGAACCCGTAGGCGACCTCTCAAGATTCCCCAAGCCCTCATCCTGAGGAGCCATTCCCTGGGAATGGCGTCTCGAAGGATGATTCAGGAGGTTCCCGAACCATCTGGAGCATCCTTCGAGACGCTGCTTCGCAGCTCCTCAGGATGAGGGCTCGACGTCTCGAACGGTCTTCAAATTCTCGCGCAGCCTCCCGGCCTCACCGCAAACGCATGCAATCGAGGCTCAAACCCCGCGGCGATGCGTTGCGCTGCCGCGATCCATGGTCTAGGCGTCCCGCATCATCATTCGGGCCCGCCCTCGCCTCCAGCTTCGCGCCGGGCCCAGCGACGCCGCCGCACGACGCCGGTCTCGCCAACATCGAAGAGGATGCGATCATGGCCCGCAAGAAATCAAAGCCGCTCGAGGCCGAGTTCGTGATGTTCGACGTCGTCTATGAGGACGGCTCGCGCACATCGAACCGGCGCGTGCCGACCTCCCTGCTCGGCGGCCTGGATGGCGACGAGCCGGCGCGCGAGGCCATCATGGAACAGGACCAGATCATCGCGGAGAAATCCGGCAAGCCGGCCCTCGCCATCGCGTTGCTGTCCCGCTCCGGCAAGGTCGTCGAGAAGCCCGCCCGCAAGAATGGTTGACCAATAGAGCGTCGATTAGCGCAGTATTCCCGGAAATCCACAGGCAGATTTAACCTAAAAGGCGCTGTTTTCCTTGACCTCCCCCATCGCGTGCATTTTAGTCCGGGCGGCCGATGGGAGGCTGAAAAAAGGAAAACCTATGCGTACCATTCTGATTGTCGGGGCTTTGGCGGCGGTTCTCGCGGGTTGCCAGA
Organism: Allobosea lathyri; assembly: GCF_900108245.1. Taxonomy (GTDB): domain Bacteria; phylum Pseudomonadota; class Alphaproteobacteria; order Rhizobiales; family Beijerinckiaceae; genus Allobosea; species Allobosea lathyri. The sequence goes on along the minus strand of NZ_FNUY01000006.1, from coordinate 236,000 downwards.
CCGCGCAGGAGTCGCTTGCCGACGCCGAAGTGACCTGTGAGTCCCAGGGCTTCCGCCCCGGCACGCGCGCTTATCAGCAGTGCCGTTCTGCAAATTACACCGAAAACCGCCGCGCTTCGAACGAGGCCGGCAACGCGGTTGCGGCTGGTGTCGCCGCCGGCGTCGTCGGCGGCGCCATCATCGGCGCGGCTTCTTCGGGACCGTATTACGGCCGGGGCTATTACGGCCGCCGCGGCTATTACGGCTGGTACTGATCACGCGCGGAGGGTCGTTCGCTGAGACGGCCCGCCGTTCGGAATGAAAAGGCCCCGCAGCTTGCGCTGCGGGGCCTTTATCGTCTCTGTCCCGCCTGCGAGCGCTCTTAGCGCTTCGCCGTGCGCCTGCGGGCCGGAGCCGGTTCGCTCGACGAGGTCAGCAGCGAGCCGATGAAATAGACTGCGATGCCGATGCCCAGCAGGGCCGCGATCGGCTCGCGCTCGGCGCGCTTGGCCAGCATGCGGCTGCCGTAATCGGCATATTCACGCGCGCGATCGGCATAATCGCCGGCATTGTCGCCATAGGCGCGCAGCAGCTTCCCGCCGCTCTTGAGCGCGCTTTCGCCGGTCTGCGCCGCGTCTGAACTATAGTCCTGGAACAAGCTGCGCAGGCGACCGTAATCCGGCTGGTAGCGCTCGAAACGCGAGGCTGGCTGCGAGCCGCGCAGGCTCGCCCAGGCGATCAGGCCGACGCTGAGCGCGCCTAGGCCGAAGGCCGCCAGAGGATGGCGCTCGACGGCGCGGATCACAGCCTCGCCGCCCTCGCGGGCCGCCTCGACCGGGTCGGTCTCCGTCAACGCATCCTTCGCGCGGGAATAGCCGTCCTTGACCGTCTCGCTGGCCCTGCCGGCCATGTCGGCCGCCTTGGCGCGCAGACCGCTCGTTGCGCTGTCGACCTCGTCGCGGGCCTCGTCCCAATCCTTCGGCGCATCAGGGGGAAAGGTGTTCATCGTCGCCATGGCGGGCTCTCCGTTTACAGGTTCGGTCATGGCCAAAGAACGAAAGAGCAGGCGCAGAGTTCCGGACGAGGCCGAGAAAGATCGCGAACCGGCTCATATCGCGACTCAGAATGATCGTGAAAATGCCCTGCCTTCGCCCATCGCTGTCATCGGCCGGCCAAGATTGGATGCGAATTGAAAGGCTGCTTGCTTACACCGAGAACTTGCTCGCACCGAGAAGGAGACGCTCATGCACGCTCAGCACCTCCAGACCGCGCATCCTTGTGTCCTGTCCGATCCGGAGTGGATCGCGCTCGAGAGCATCGACGAGGAAACCCGCCACTTCATCTTCGACGACTCGATGCTGCTCAACCTCAGGGATCGCGGACTCGTCGAAGCCGACGGCGCGATCTGGCGCGTCACCGAGATCGGCCAGCGCACGCTGAGCGAACACGGCTAGAGCATCGGCCCGAAAAGTGGAACGCGGTTTTCGGAAGAAGCCGATGCAAAATCAAAGACCTACTGCTGCGTTCCGGGGCAGCCCGGAACGGGTCGGCGCGGCCCAGGTTCGTGCCGGCCGGCAAAACTCATTCCTCATGATATCGGCACTGCGCCCCCGCTCTCTGGAAATCGACTGGCGGCATCGCCATTCATAAGATGTCGATCCGAGCGGAGTCCTAGAAGCGCCATGGCCAAGCCCGTCAGCATAACCATCTCCCACGATCTCGGCCGTGAAGGCGCGATCGCCCGGCTTCGTGGCGGGATCGACCGCATTCGCGACAGGCTCGGCATGGTGAAGATGCAGCTCGTCGAGGAGAGCTGGGAAGGCGACAGCCTGCGCTTCGGCGTCGCCGCGCTGGGCTACACCGTGCGCGGAAAGCTCGATGTCGAGGATGCGTTGGTGCGCGTCGAGGTCATGCTGCCCTGGGTGCTCGCGGTCTTCGCCGAGAAGCTGCGCCTGGGCGTCGAGAAGCAGGGCCAGGTCCTGCTGGAAAAGCCGAAGGCTTAAGTGCACGCCGCCTCCGGTCCCTCCCGCACCGGACTTGCCCTGATGACTCCCTTCCCAGATCGCAAGCCGGCTCACAGCCGAAAAGCGATGCTCGATGCCGGTCGGGCGGGGATTTTTTTACCTTCATGCCAATGATTGTGCTGCCTTTTTATTGAAATCGACGGGCTGAGACGCCATTGTCGGAAACATCATTTTTGTTCGTTCCGACAACGCTCACCGCCCTGGGAGACTCATGCATCACGGCCCGCTGATCGCCATTCTCGTCGCGGGCCTCGGCCTTGCATTTGTCTTCGGGGCATTGGCCCAGAAACTCCGCATTTCGCCTCTGGTCGGCTATCTCGTCGCCGGCGTTGCGGTTGGGCCGTTCACTCCGGGCTTCGTCGCCGACCAGAACCTCGCCAATGAGCTGGCCGAGATCGGCGTCATCCTGCTGATGTTCGGCGTCGGGCTGCATTTTTCCCTGAAGGATCTGCTCTCGGTCAAGGCGATCGCGGTGCCCGGCGCCCTCGTGCAGATCAGCATCGCGACGCTGCTCGGCCTCGGACTCGGGCTGTCGCTCGGCTGGAACTGGGCGTCGGGCGCCGTCTTCGGCCTCGCGCTTTCGACGGCGAGCACCGTGGTGCTCCTGCGCGCCATGCAGGAACGCCGGCTCGTCCAGACCGAGAAAGGCAAGATCGCGATCGGCTGGCTGATCGTCGAGGACATCGCCATGGTCCTCGCCCTGGTGCTGCTCCCCGTGCTCGCCGATGTGCTGAACGGAACGGCCTCGACCACGGGCACAGGCCCGCTGGCGACCCGCTTCGATCTCGGCCTGTGGGGCGTGCTGGGCCTCACCTTCGCCAAGCTCATCGCCTTCCTCGCCTTCATGCTGATCGTCGGGCGCCGCGTCATCCCGTGGATCCTGCACTGGGTCGCCCATACCGGCTCGCGCGAGCTGTTCCGCCTTGCCGTGCTGGCGGTGGCGCTCGGCGTCGCCTACATCTCCGCCAGCCTGTTCGGGGTCTCCTTCGCGCTCGGCGCCTTCTTCGCCGGCATGATCCTGAATGAATCGCCCCTCAGCCAGCGCGCCGCCGAGGAGACGCTGCCGCTGCGCGATGCCTTCGCAGTGCTGTTCTTCGTCTCGGTCGGCATGCTGTTCGATCCCGGCATCCTGTTCCGCGCGCCGGGGCCCTTGCTGGGAACGCTGGCGATCATCCTGATCGGCAAGTCGGTCGGCGCCTGGCTGATCGTGCGCGCCTTCGGGCGCTCCAACGCCGTCGCCCTGACGATCTCGGCCTCGCTGGCGCAGATCGGCGAGTTCTCCTTCATCCTCGCCGGCCTCGGCGTATCGCTGGCGATCCTGCCGCCGCAGGGACGCGATCTGATCCTGGCCGGCGCGATCCTCTCGATCCTGCTGAACCCGGTGCTCTTTGCCCTCGTCGACCGTTTCGCCGGCGAGGTCAGCCCGGCCAAGCCCAAGCCGAACGCCGCCACGCCCGAGCCGGAACCCGAGGCCAAGACCAGACCCGCCCCCGAGCTCGACATCGTGCCCACGACCCTCTCCGACCATATGATCGTCGTCGGCTATGGCCGCGTCGGCGGTTTGCTGGGTACCGGCCTGATCGCGCAGGGCGAGAAGCTGCTGGTCATCGAGGAGCAGCCCGACGCCATCCTGGCAGCCAGGCGCGACGGCGCCGAACTGCTGATCGGCAATGCAGCCGACCCGGTGGTGCTGGCGGCCGCCGGCCTTGCCCGCGCGAAGCGGCTTTTCGTGGCGATCCCGGAAAGTTTCGAGGCTGGTCAGGTCTGCCAGCAGGCCCGTCGCGACAACCCCGAACTGCCGATCGTCGCCCGCGCGCATTCCGACGCCGAGGTCGAGCACCTCACCAAATGCGGCGCCACGCTGACCATCATGGGCGAGGCCGAAATCGCGCGCGCCATGCTGGCGCTCTGCCGCAAGCCCGATGTGACGCCCGAGCCTGCAACCCCCGCCGACGAGCCGGCAACGCCCGACGAACCCGTGGCTCCCGCGGCCTGAAGGGCTCGCGCGCTGGTTACTAGCTTGTCGTGAAGCACGCTGCCTGCGCTGGAAAACGCGCCGTCATCCCGGGCGCAGCGAAGCGTAGACCCGGGATCCATTCCGGAGCGCTTCCGATGGAGGTTCCGGAATGGATCCCGGATCGGCGCGGCGGAGCCTGTCCTTGGGCCTGCCGAAGGCAGGACCCGAGGGCCGCTTGTCCGGGATGACCCGGTTTCAGCTGAAAACCACTCCCTCGGAAAATCGAGCTGACACAAAAACGGCGCCGGGTACTCCCCGGCGCCGTTCTCATTGGTGACTGGGGTCCGGCCAAAGCCCTCTCAGGCCAGCTCGAAGCGGATGTCCTGCGCGCCTTCCCACAAGGTCTTGCGGCCGAGCGTGTAGAGGTTCTCCAGGCCCGAGGTCAGCGTGATGAAATGGTTGCCGGCGAGCTGGCCCATCTTGCAGGCAAAATGCACGCCGCCATAGGCCAGCAGGATCTCGGTCTCGCTGATGCCGCCGGGATAGAGGATGATCTGGCCCGGCGCCGGATAGCTCGTGTGGTTCTCGTAGCCCACGCCGAAATCGAGATCGCCGAGCGGCATCCAGACGCCCTCGCCGCTCCAGCGCACATGCACGATCTTGCTCGCGAACGGCATCTGGCGAAGGAACGCCGCGCAGGTCTTGGGCGCGGCTTCCAGCTCGAGCTTCGCATCGAAGGTGAAGGGGCCGGCGGTGACGATCAGCTTGGTCATGGGGCGCGGGTCTTTCGGTTCGGATGGTCTTCGGGTGGCTATGGCAGGGAGCACTCGGACATCTCAGCCCTCATCCTGAGGAGCCGCAAAGCGGCCTCTCGAAGGATGCTCCATGAGGCTCGAGAACCATCTGGAGCATCCTTCGAGACGCGGCCTTCGGCCACTCCTCAGGATGAGGGCTGAGAGATATCCGAGCGATATCTACGAGATCGCCTCCTTCAGGTCGAGCGTGCCGACCTCCCCGATCGCCCGGTAGTTGCGCTTCAGCCAGCGACGGGCCGCAGCGCGGCCCATGTCGCGTAGCTTCAACAGGAAGTCCCATTCCGAATTCATCCGCGTCGACGAGGTCAGCAGCGCCAAAGGCGGCCCACCATCGATGCGATGCATCAGCACGCGCTTGTACTCGTCGGTCTTGAGCTTGCCGGCATCGACGAGGCGGTTGACGAATTCGATTGCGCGCAATTCGCGCAGGAGTGAGGCGTTGAAGGTGATCTCGTTCAAACGGTCCTGAATGGCGCGGGCATTGGTCGGCAGTTCCTTGCGCAGGAGCGGATTGATCTGCACCAGCATGATGTCGTCGCACTCGGCCCCGTAATAGAGCGGGTAGAGCGCCGGGTTGCCCATATAACCGCCGTCCCAATAGGCCTCGCCCGCGATCTCGACAGCCTGGAACAGCATCGGCAGGCAGGCCGACGCCATCAGATGGTCGGCCGTCAATTCGGGACCATTGAACACCTTGATCTTGCCCGAGCGGACATTGGTGGCGGCGATGTAGAGCTTGACCTGATCACAGGCCCGCACCTTCTCGAAATCGATCAGATCCGAGATCACCGCGCGCAGGGGGTTGATGTTGAGCGGGTTGACGTCATAGGGGCTCGCCACCTTCGAGAACATCTCGAACCAGAGCAGCCCCGGCGGGCGGCCATTGCTCCAGGCCCCCAGCATGGTGTCGATCAGCGAGCGCTCCGAGCCGCCATATTTACCGTCGACACTGATCGTGCGCCAAAAGGCTTCGAGCTTGGTGCGCGCGCCATCGATCCCGCCCTCGATCCAGCCTTCGCTCAGCACGACGGCGTTCATGGCGCCCGCGCTGGTGCCCGACATCGCCTCGATCGCGAGCCGGCCGTCCTCCAGGATCGCATCGAGCACCCCCCAGCTGAAGGCGCCATGCGCGCCCCCGCCCTGCAGCGCGATCGAGACGGTCTTTTCCGCCTTGGGACCGGCGAGCCCCTTGATCGCGCCCGAAGTGCTCTTGCGGCGCCCGGTCACGCCGCGGTCCAGCCGCCATCCATCGGAAGCGTGGCGCCGGTGATCGACTTTGCCGCATCGGTGCACAGGAAGAGCGCGAGCGCCGCGACCTGCTCGACGGTGACGAACTCCTTGGTGGGCTGCGCCTCGAGCAGCACGTCGTTGATGACCTGCTCCTTGGTCATGTTGCGCGCCTTCATCGTGTCGGGAATCTGCTTCTCGACCAGCGGCGTCCAGACATAGCCGGGCGCGATCGCGTTCACGGTGATGCCCTTGGTCGCGACCTCCAGCGCCACCGTCTTGGTGAAGCCGGCAATGCCATGCTTGGCGGCGACATAGGCCGATTTGAACGGCGAGGCGACGAAGGCATGCGCCGAGGCTGTGTTGATGATACGGCCCCAGCCCTTCGCCTTCATCTTCGGCAGGGCGGCGCGCGTCGTGTGGAAGGCCGAGGACAGGTTGATCGCGATGATCTGGTCCCATTTCTCGATCGGGAACTCATCGACCGGCGCGACATGCTGGATGCCGGCATTGTTGATCAGGATATCGACAGCGCCGAAGGCGGCTTCCGCCTGCGCGATGAAGCCGGCGATCTCGGCAGGCTTGGTCATGTCGGCCGAGGAGAACAGCACCTTGACGCCGAATTCGGCTTCGAGCCCGGAGCGCAGCTTCTCGGCATCGTCTGGCGGCATGATGCCGTTGATCACGAGATGGGCGCCCTCCTTGGCGAGGGCGCGGGCATAGGCTAGGCCAATGCCCGAAGTCGATCCGGTGATGGCGGCGGCACGGTCTTTGAGGAACATGAGCGTCAAGGCTCCTGACAATCGCTGAGAAAGTGCTTAGGTTCGGGTCGCAACAGGAATTCCGCAGGAAATGACGACCGACGCGGCACGTTGCCCGATGTGTCTTTGCAACGCAACATGACGAAAATGCAGCCACACGCCCACACGCATGACGATCATGACGAGACGGTCTGCCAGCACGCGCATGACCACCGCCGCCATGCTTCGGAGGCCCTCGCACGCGCCGAGCGCATCTGCCGGGAACGCGGACTTCGGATGACGCCGATCCGCCGCAAGGCGTTGGAGGCGCTTCATGCCGACCACCGCCCCGTGGGCGCCTATGACCTGGCGGACCGGATTTCGCCCGCCGGGGGGCGCCGCCTTGCTCCGATCTCGATCTACCGGGCGCTGGACTTCCTGGTCGAGCAGGGTTTCGTCCACCGCCTGAGCTCGCGCAACGCCTATGTCGCCTGCCTGCACGGCCATGGCGCCGATGAGGTGGTCGCCTTCCTGATCTGCGAGGCTTGCGGCGGCGTCGACGAGGATTCCTCGCCTGCGATGAAAAAGGCCGTGGCGGCGATCGCACAGATCCGGCAATTCTCCCCTTCCCATCAGGTTGTCGAGATCGTCGGCCGTTGCGAGCATTGCCGGGGCGCGCGCTCATGATAAAGCTGACCCAGATGATAAAGCTGACCCATGAATGAGCGGGCTTTCTCTTGCCTGACGGCGGAGCGCTCCGGTCCCCTGGCCCGGCAGCTGACCGTTCCCGTCAAGGTCGGCCATGTCGTGGTCGGCGGCGGCGCGCCCATCGTCGTCCAGTCGATGACCAATACCGACACCGCCGACATTGCCGGCACGGTGGCCCAGGTCGCCGCGCTGGCGCGGCAGGGCTCGGAGCTGGTGCGGATCACCGTCGATCGCGACGAGGCCGCCGCCGCCGTACCCAAGATCAGGGAACGGCTTGACCGGATCGGCGTCGATGTGCCGCTCGTCGGCGACTTCCATTATATCGGCCACAAGCTGCTCGCCGATCATCCCGCCTGCGCCGAGGCGCTGGCGAAGTATCGCATCAACCCCGGCAATGTCGGCTTCAAGGACAAGAAGGACCGTCAGTTCGGCCAGATCATCGAGCTGGCGATCAAGCATCGCAAGGCCGTGCGGATCGGCGCTAACTGGGGCTCGCTCGACCAGGAGCTGCTCACCGCCCTGATGGACGAGAACGCGCTCGCCGTCCGGCCGCTGGATGCCCGCGCCATCATGCGCGAGGCGATGGTGCAATCGGCTCTGCTCTCGGCCCAGCGCGCCGAGGAGATGGGGCTCGGCAAGGAATACATCATCCTCTCGGCCAAGGTCTCGGGCGTGCAGGACCTGATCACGGTCTATCGCATGCTGGCGAGCCGCGCCGACTACGCCATCCATCTTGGCCTGACCGAGGCCGGCATGGGCTCCAAGGGCATCGTCGCCTCCTCGGCGGCGCTGGGCATCCTCCTGCAGGAGGGTATCGGCGACACCATCCGCTTCTCGCTGACGCCCGAACCCGGCGGAGACCGTACGCTCGAGGTCAAGGCGGCGCAGGAGCTGCTGCAGACCATGGGCTTTCGCGCTTTCGTACCGCTGGTCGCCGCTTGCCCCGGCTGCGGACGCACGACGTCGACGGTCTTCCAGGAGCTGGCGCGCGATATCCAGGACTGGATTTCCGCCTCCATGCCGGAGTGGAAGACCCGTTATCCCGGCGTCGAGAGCCTGAACGTCGCGGTGATGGGCTGCATCGTCAACGGCCCCGGCGAATCCAAACATGCCGATATCGGCATTTCCCTGCCCGGAACCGGTGAGGATCCCACCGCGCCCGTCTTCGTCGATGGCAAGAAGGTCAAGACCTTGCGCGGCGCCGGCATCGCCGGCGAGTTCAAGGCAATGGTCGATAATTATGTCGCCCGGCGTTATGGCGGACGCGCAGATGCTGCCGAGTAGCACCACCAAGACACGGCCGCTCCTTTGCGCGCCGTGCGCATTGTGCTAGAGGCCCCGGCCTTTCGCTGCATCGCAGCACGCGCGGAGATCCCCTATGGGGCATGACCAACCGAATCCTTCGACCCTTCGGCCGGAGGATTCACGTTTCGGCCTCGATGACGGGCATGGCGCCGCCAGCAAGCAGGGTCATGCCAAGACCGGCTATGCCGCGCTGGCGCTCGGCGCGCTTGGCGTCGTCTATGGCGATATCGGCACGAGCCCGCTCTACGCGCTGCGTGAGACCATCCTCGCCGCAACCGGCGGAAATGAGGCTGCGGCCGTTTCGCGCGATATCGTCATCGGCGTTCTCTCGCTGATCCTCTGGTCGCTGCTGATCGTCGTCTCCCTGAAATATGTCGTGCTGCTGATGCGCGCCGACAATAACGGAGAGGGCGGCATCCTGACGCTGGTGGCGCTGGCCCAGCGCGGTTTTGGACGCGTGCGCGGCCGTGGCGTGCTGTTTCTCGGCATGATCGGCGCAGGGCTGTTCTATGGCGACACGGTCATCACGCCCGCGATCTCGGTGCTCTCGGCCATCGAGGGCATCAAGCTGGTGACGCCGGCCCTGAACGATTACGTCCTGACGATCGCCTCGGTCATCATGGTCGGGCTGTTCATGGTGCAGAGCGGCGGCACGCATAAGATGGCGTCCTTCTTCGGCCCGGTGATGCTGGTCTGGTTCCTGACGCTGGCGGGGCTTGGAATCTACCATATCGCCGACGATCTCAGCGTTTTCGCCTCGATCAACCCCTATTACGGCCTGCGCTTCTTCTATGATCATGCCGGCGTCTCGCTCGCCGTGCTCGGCTCGGTCTGCCTCGCCGTCACCGGGGCCGAGGCGCTTTATGCCGATATGGGCCATTTCGGCCGCGGCCCGATCCGGGGCGCCTGGTTCTATCTGGTCTTCCCGGCGCTGTGGCTGAACTATCTCGGCCAGGGCGCGCTGATCCTGTCCGACCCCAGCGCCATCGACAACCCGTTCTACAGGCTGGCGCCGCAGGGCCTGCTGCTGCCCTTCGTGATCATGGCGACGGTCGCGACGATCATCGCCAGCCAGGCCGTGATCACCGGCGCATTCTCGCTGACGCGGCAGGCTATCCAGCTCGGCCTTCTCCCGCGCATGGAGATCCGCCACACCTCCGAGCACACCTCGGGGCAGATCTACATCCCGCGTCTCAACTGGCTCCTGCTGGTGGTGGTGCTGATCCTGGTCTGGGCCTTCAAGACCTCGTCCAACCTGTCCCACGCCTATGGCATCTCGGTCTTCGGCACGATGGTGGTAAGCTCACTGCTGGCCTATATCGTGATCCGCCGCAGCTGGGGCTGGAGCCTGCCGGCCGCCGTGGCGGTGATCCTGCCCTTCCTCGTCGTCGACATGGCGTTCTTCTCGGCCAATATGCTGAAGCTGCTGCATGGCGGCTATGTGCCGGTGCTGCTCGCGATCGGCCTCGTCGTCCTGATGTGGACCTGGGTGCGCGGCACCAAGATCCTGTTCGACAAGACCCGCAAGACGGATGTGCCGCTGCTCGAACTCGTCGGCATGCTCTCGAAGAGCCCCCCGGTGCGGGTGAAGGGCATGGCGGTGTTCCTGACCAGCGACCCCGAGACCGCGCCGGCCTCGCTGCTGCATAATCTGAAGCACAACAAGGTCCTGCATGAGCGCAACGTCATCCTGACCGTGCGCTCGGCCGACACGCCGCGCATCGCCGAGGAGGAGCGCGTGCGCCTCTCCCGCATCGCCGACGATTTCTGGCGGGTCGACATGGTGTATGGCTATATGGAGAGCCCCAACGTCCCCAAGGGGCTGGCCGTGCTGCGCAAGCAGGGCTTCAAGTTCGACATCATGTCGACCTCGTTCTTCCTGTCGCGCCGGTCGATCAAGGCCTCGCCGCAATCGGGCATGCCGATGTGGCAGGACAATCTCTATATCGGCCTGACCAAGAGCGCGACGGACGCCACGAGCTTCTTCCAGATCCCGACCGGCCGCGTCGTCGAGGTCGGCACGCAGGTCACGGTCTGACGGGCTGCGCCGGACGCTCCAGCCGTCTTGCTCGGGCTTGACCCGAGCATCTCCTGCAAGAGATTCTCGGGTCAAGCCCGAGAATGACGCGGTGAGCGTCAATCCAGCCGGGCGGACGCCGCATCCTCAGGCACATGGCGCACCCGCTCGCGATAGAGCAGGTACAGCCCCGACGCGATCACGATCGCCGTCCCGATGAAGGTCCAGCGGTCGGGAAGCTGCCCGAAAACGAGATATCCCAGCGCGATCATCCAGATGATCTGCGAATAGATGAACGGCGCCAGCACGGTCGCAGGCGCCAGGCGATGCGCCAGGATCAGCAGCCAGTGGCCGAAGCCGCCGAGCGCGCCGGTCGCCAGCATCAGCAGCCAGGGCAGCGGGGTCTGTGGCGTCGTCCAGATCCAGGGCAGCAGCGGCAGCATGACGAGCGTGCCCGCGACTCCGGAATAGATCATAGTCGTCTCGGAGGAGTCATAGGCCGAGAGCACCCGCGTCGACAGCGAATAGAAGGCGTAGCAGAAGCAACCGATCACGCTAAGAAGCGCCGCCGGATGCATCCCGCCGAACCCCGGCCGCGTGATCACGAGCACGCCGATGAAGCCGACCGCGATCGCGGCCAGCCGGCGCGGCCCCGGCCATTCGCCGAGCATCGGGCCGGAGACGAGCGCCACCAGCAGCGGCGTCGCGAACATGATCGAGACCGTCTCGGCAAGCTGCAGATATTGGAGCGCGATGAAGTTGAGCGCGGTCGAGCCGAGCAGAAGCAGCGACCGCCCCGCCTGCAACCACGGCCGTTTCGTCCGGAGCACGCCGGGCCGGCTCCACGGGTTGAACAGCGCCAGGACCATGGCCATGCTGCCCGCATAGCGCGCCAGCACCACCTGCAGCGGGTCCATCGAACCGCCCAGCCATTTCGCGCTGGTATCGAGTAGCGAAAAACAGATGACCGCGACGCACATCAGGCCGATGGCGACGAGCCGCGACCTGCCCTCATCGGGGGCGTGGGGAGATTGGGCGGGCAATACCGTTCCCGTCATGCGCAAGGAGAATGACGAACCGAGATTTAACCGATTTAGAGGCCGTGACCAGCGCCTGAACGCATGCGCTCCATGCGTAAATCAGGCGCCGCTTCGATCAGGCGTCGCTATCGGCCTCGTCGCCATCGGCATCGGGATCGTCATGGTCGGCGCCGGCCTTGGACAGACCCTTGGCGGCCTTGCGCAGCAGTTTGCGCAATTGCTTGCGCTCCTTGGCATCGAGCTTGTCGAGCAACTCGTCCTCGACCAGATTCCAGACCGCGTCGAGCTCGAGCGCCGTCTTGTGGCCGGTCTCCGTCAGCGCGACCTGCACCAGCCGGCCGTCCTTGTTGCCGCCTTCGCGCGTCACCAGACCCTGCAGCGAAAGCCGCCCGATCGTCTTGGACACGGTCGGCGGCTTGACCCGCAGCAGAGTGGCGAGTTCGCCCATGGTCATGGGAGCCGCCTGCAATGCCTTGAGGGCCTGCTCCTGCCCCGGAAACAGTCCGAGCGCATTTAATCGCTCGCCCATGCGGGCCCGGTGTAGCCTTGCGGTGACGAGCAACGCACGCCCCACGCTTTTCTCGAGAGCCTTGGTCATCTCGGTCAATCCTTGGGGTCGATCCTTGGACGGATAAGGAAGACGCTTCGCCGGCTGCGTAGTCCGCTGCGAAGATGACAGCCTGATGACAATGCGATGTCGGGTTTAAAGAGAGCCTATGTTTTTGGCGACATTCTTGACAAAAGTGGACCTACTCTCGGTTGTAGAGCGGTTCATGTCGTAATGCGCCAGGTAACGCGGCCGCACTGTCGGGTGGCAGACGGCGCGCAACACGCGGCACACCAGTTTCCGGGGCGGATCTCCCATCAGCAGCGCGCGCCAGCGCGAGCCGCCATAGGTGGTGACCGCCACAAGCTTGCGGATGTTCCAGAGATTGGGCCGGGCCTTGCCCGCAACCAGCTTGAACGAGACGCCGGGCAGAAACACCCTGTCGAAGAAACCCTTGAGGATAGCCGGATAGCCAAAATTCCAGACCGGAAAACACAGCACCAGCGCTTCCGCCGCCCGGACCCGCTCGACATAGCCGGCCACAGGCGCCGTATTGCCCGCAATGTCGTGGTAGCCGACACGCTCGCTCCGGCTCAACACCGCATCGAAACCCTCGGCATAAAGGTCGCAATCATCGACCTCGTGCCCGGCCTCCCGCAAGCTGCTGACAACCGCCGCGTGCAGGCCGGCGCCAAAGCTGGCCGGGTCGGGATGGGCGTAGAGAACGAGCACGCGCATGGTCGAAAATCCTTGAAACCACGTCGAGCCCTCATCCTGAGGAGCCATTCCGTCAGGAATGGCGTCTCGAAGGAGCTTCCAGCCGGCTCTGGAACCATCCTTCGAGACGCCGCTGACGCGGCTCCTCAGGATGAGGGCTTGCTTTCGCAACAATTTTTTTAGCCGACCCCGGCTTCGGACAAACTGCGGAACAGGAAGGTCTTGCCCGAACGGTAATCGTAGTCCGGATCCTCCCAGGCAATCATCTTGCCGGGATTGAGCAGCCCTTGAGGATCGGCTTCGCGCTTGAAGGCAAGCTGCGCATCGTCGGTCTGCTTCATGCCGCCCTCCTCCAGCGTGTAGCGGTGCGGATTGAAGATCGGCGCACCCATCTCCTCATGAACAGCGATGATCTCGTCGAGCCGCTCTTCCGTGGTGAAGCGCACCAGCGGCAGGCCGAAGCAGGTGATCTTGCCGTCGAAGCGAACGAATTCGAGGTGGCAAAGCACCTCGTCGCCAAACCGCGCATGGATCCTTTCCACCAGCTCGACCTGATTGGGAAAGGGATAGAGCACCTGCAGATAGGTGATCGCGGGATCGACCCGCAGCGCACGCAGCGTCGTATGGTTCCAGCCCAGCTCGTAAGCCGGCGGCAGGCCCTTGGCCTCCTCCGCCGAGAGCCTGTCTGAGCGCAGCAACAGCTCCGCGCCCCTGAAGCGACGCGCATAGGCAAGCAGCGCCTCGACCGCGAAATCTGCGGCCATGACGACGACGAGATGCTTGCCCTGCGGCAGGAACTTCTTGTGGCGCAGAAAGTAGTCCTGGCCGATCGGCGCGGCGATGACCGCAAGGTTCTTCAGCGCCAGCCCATCCTGCTCACCGAGCTGGTTGGCGAACTCCGTCGCCGCGCGCAACGTGTCGAAGCCGAGGATGACGTCGACCCAGTCATAGGCGGGCCCGAGCGGCATCTCGACCTCGGTGATGATGCCGTTGGTGCCATAGGCATGGGCGACCTTGTGCAGGTCGTCCCCCGCCAGTTCGAGAATGCGCGGGCTTGCCTCCATCGTCGCGACCTTGAGCCGGATGATGTTGCCCCAGTCGCGCAAGCCGCCCCATTTGATCGAGCCGACACCACCGGAGCCACCGGCGATGAAACCGCCGATCGAGGCGGTCTGGTAGGTCGAGGGATGCAGCCGCAATTCCTGCCGCGAATGCGCCCGCGTCTCGTCGTCGATCCGGGCCATGATCGCACCGGGCTCGGCGACATAGCGGCCGTGCTCGATGCGCTTGACCTTGTTGAAGCCCGCCAGATCGAGCAGCACGCCGCCCGATAGCGGCATCGCCTGGCCGTAATTGCCGGTCCCGGTCCCGCGCGGCGTCACGGGGATGCCGAGGCCATGCGCCGCCGCGAGCGTCTGCAGCACCTGCTCCTCGCTTGTCGGCGAGACCACGATATCGGCGCTGACCTGGTCGAGCTGGCGTTTCAGAACGGGCGAATACCAGAAGAAGTCGCGGCTCTTCTGCTTCACCAGCGCCGGGTTGTCCTCGGTGCGGATGCCGGAGAGCCGGGCCTTGAGGGCTGCGATGTCGTAGGTGGTCATACGAACCAAATCCCTCTTGCAACGGACGGGTCCTCTCGAACCTCCGTCGTCATCCTGGCCTTAGCGAAGCGAAGCGCCGGGATCCATCGTAGGGCACTGAGGCCTCCGATGGATCCCGGGACGACCTGCGGTCGCCCAGGATGACGGCGCGGTTGGAGAAGCGGACAGAGAATCACGACCGCGCACCCATCAGATGATCCAGCTCGCGATGATCGGGCAGCGTCGTGTCGATCGCCTTGCCGTTGACCAGCACCGTCCGGTCGGATTGCGGACGGGCGAAGAACTCCGTCCAGTCACGCGCGCGCGTCAGGATCAGGTCGGCGGCGCCGCCCGCAGCCAGCACGCCCCGGTCGGCATGCCCCATCGCAACAGCCGGTGTCCGCGCGACCGCATTGGCCCAGTCCGCGCCGGAATGGTCGAGCTGGAGGATGCGCGTACCCTCCCGCAGGACTTCGATCAGGTCGAGATCGCCATAGGCGTAGAACGGATCGCGCGTGTTGTCCGACGCGATCATGACAGGCACGCCCGCAGCCTTCAGCTCGTGCAGGGCGGTGACGCCGCGCCAGCGCGGCGTGCGGCCGGGCGCGCGGTCCTGAAGGTACATGTTGCACATCGGCAGCGAGACGACCGCAATGCCAACCTGCTTCACCTTGTCGATGATGCGCGCTTCGTCGTCGGGGCCCTGCACGGCCAGTGAACAGCAATGCCCGCACAGGATCCTGCCGGTGAAGCGGTGGCGCAGCGCGGCATCGGCGATGTTCTCCAGCGAGCGCGCTGCGGGATCATTGGTCTCGTCGACATGGAAATCGAGGTCGAAGCCGTTCTCGATGGCGATGCGGAAGATGATGTCCAGCGCCTGGTCGAGTTCGGGGATCATGTAGCTGACGCAGCCGAAGATGCCGTCGCCATGCGCCTTCACAGCTGCGGTCACGGCCTTCATATGCCCGGCATCGAGCGCGAACTGGATCCCGAACAGCGGCGAGGCCTGCAGGGCGATGCGTCCCGCCCACTCAGCCCGCAGTTCCGCCAGGACAGGCCAGGAGATGTCGATCTGCTTTCCCAGTGAATCGATATGCGTGCGTATCGCCGCCGTGCCATGTGCGAAGGCGCAGCGCAGGCCGAACTCCATGCGCGCACGCACGTCCTCCGCCGACCAGTTGGCCTCGCGATCGGCCATGACGCTGTTCAGCGCGCCCATGAAGGACCCGTCGGGATTGCGCTGGCGCGGCCAGATATGGCCCTTGTCGAGATGGACATGGGCATCGACGAGACGCGGCAGCACGATGCCGCCATCGAGGTCGAATTGCGGCCCGTCAGCGGGTGCCTGCATGCCCGCAGGCAGGATCGAGGCGATACGGCCATCCTCGACCGCGACATCGACCAGCGCCAGCCCGTCGCGGTCGGCGGCAAGCGAACTGCCGTCGGTCAGGCAGAGCGGAATGCGGGTCTGCCGCAGCATGTAGCTCGCAGAGGCTGGTATCGTAGCGAAACCGCTGGTCACGTCGTCAACTCTCCTGCCGGCGGTTTCGCCTCGTCTGGTCGATACCGGGCAGCATGGGCAGCGGCAAGACCATGTTCAAGCCGGCAAGATCAAGACGGCATGCTCAAGCCGGCATGGTCGCAGGCATCTGTTGCCGCTTGGCCGCCGCGATGCGTCGCCAACACGCTTGCCCCGTTGCTGACGATGCCGCATGAGGACGGCTCGCGGACAGGATGAGGATTTCTGACATGCAGGATCAGGCGCGTATCATCGATGGCAAGGCGGCGGCAGCCGCGCTGCGGGCCGAAATCGGTCTGGAGATCGCGGCAATCAAGTCCGCTGGCGGTTCCGTGCCGGGCCTCCATGTCGTGCTCGTCGGCGACGACCCGGCAAGCCGCGTTTATGTCGCCTCCAAGGAGAGGCTCGCGGCCGAGATCGGCATGAATTCGGTCGCCCACCGCCTGCCCGCCGAGACCAGCGAAGCCGAGCTCCTCGCCAAGATCGAAGCGCTGAATGCCGATGATTCGGTCGATGGCATCCTGGTGCAGCTGCCGCTGCCGAAGCACATCAATTCCGGCGCGATCATCGACGCCATCGATCCCGCCAAGGATGTCGACGGGCTCCACCCGATCAATGCCGGCCGCCTCGCCGGGGGCAAGGAGGGCCTCGTGCCCTGCACGCCGCTGGGCTGCATGCTGCTGCTGCGGCAGGTGCTGCCGACGCTGGCCGGGCTTGAGGCCGTCGTGATCGGCCGCTCCGAGCTGGTCGGCCGCCCGGTCGCGCAATTGCTGCTGCAGGCCGATTGCACGGTGACGATCGCCCATTCGCGCACGCGCGACCTCGCCAGCGTCGTGCGCCGCGCTGATATCGTGGTCGCCGCGGTCGGGCGCCCGCATTTCGTGCGGGCCGACTGGATCAAGCCCGGCGCCACGGTGATCGATGTCGGCATCAACCGCCTGCCCGACGGCAAGCTCACCGGCGACGTCGATTTCGCGCAGGCCCTGAATGTCGCGGGCGCGATAACCCCGGTGCCGGGCGGCGTCGGCCCCATGACGATCGCCTGCCTGCTGCGCAACACGCTGACGGCTTTCCGCGCAAGGCGGGGGTGACCGAAGACGATTGCAAACATAGCTCTCTTATGTCAGTTTATCGAAATTGCATAAACCTACATAAGATAGCGATAGATGGACCCGCGAACCAACCCCTACGCACCGGGCGCTGGGACGCCGCCACCCGAACTTGCCGGGCGCGACAAGATAATCGAAGACGCCGCTGTGGCGCTGGACCGTATCAGAGCCGGACGGGCTAGCCGCAGCCTTATCCTCTACGGACTACGCGGCGTCGGTAAGACTGTTCTTCTCAACCGGATCCGTATTGACGCCGAAGCACGCGGCATCGAAGGCATTCAGATCGAAGCTCCGGAGGGCCGCTCGCTGCCCGCCGCACTCGCCCCAGCGATGCGGGCGACGCTTCTGCGGCTGAGCCATATCGAGGCCACCAAGGCGATGATCGGACGCGCCCTATCCGGGCTCGCCGGTTTTGTCGGCGCAATGAAGTTGAAGTACGGAGACATCGAGATCGGCATCGATGTCGAACCCGAGAAAGGGCTGGCGGATAGCGGCGATCTCGACAGTGATCTCACGGCCCTGCTTCGTACGGTTGGAGAGGCTGCGCGCGCTGCGGGCACGGCCGTCGTTCTCTATATCGACGAACTGCAGTATGTCCCGGAAGAGCAACTGGCGGCGCTGATCACAGCTTTGCACGCGGCAAGCCAAATGCAGTTACCGGTGACCATGATGGCTGCCGGGCTACCGCAACTTGTCGGCCACACGGGTCGAGCGAAATCCTATGCGGAACGGCTTTTCGCTTTCGTTCTTGTCGATCGACTGGACACGGCCGCAGCAACAAAAGCGCTTTGTGTTCCAGCAGAAAAAGAGGGCATTGCGTTCGACGCCGTCGCAATCAGCACGATCATTGATCAGACACGTGGCTATCCGTATTTCTTGCAGGAATGGGGAAAGCATAGCTGGGATGTAGCCGATGCCTCTCCGATCAGTTCCGCGGATGCAGAGCAAGCCACGATCAATGCGCTTGCAGAACTGGATGCAAGCTTCTTCCGCGTACGGTTCGATCGGCTGACACCGTCGGAAAAGCTGTATGTCAGAGCAATGGCTGAGCTCGGCCCAGGCCCACATCGATCAGGCGATATCGCGGAGCAGCTCGGCCGCAAGGTTACGGCGGTCGCCCCGTTGAGAAACAGCCTGATCTCGAAAGGCATGATCTTCGCTCCATCGCATGGCGATACCGCCTTTACGGTACCGCTCTTCGATGGCTTCATGCGGCGCATAATGCCGCCTGCGGGCTGAACGATCGGTTTCGATCGCTGACAGGCGCCGCCTCACATATGGATCGGGCGCTTGTCCACGGCGAGCGCGGCTTCCTTGACCGCCTCGGCCAGCGTCGGATGCGCGTGGCAGGTGCGGGCGAGATCTTCCGCCGAACCGCCGAACTCCATCAGCACCGTAACCTCGGCGATCAGGTCGCCGGCATGAGGGCCGATGATGTGGCAGCCCAGCACGCGGTCGGTCGTCGCATCTGCCAGGAACTTCACGAAGCCCTCGGTGTGCTTGATGGCGCGCGCGCGGGCATTGGCCGTGAAGGGGAACTTGCCGGTCTTGTAGGCGACGCCCGCGGCCTTGAGCTCTTCCTCGGTCTTGCCGATCGCGGCGACTTCCGGCGCGGTGTAGATGATGCTCGGGATCGCGTCGTAATTCACATGACCGGCCTTGCCGGCGATGATCTCGGCGACAGCCATGCCCTCGTCCTCGGCCTTGTGGGCGAGCATCGGGCCGCGCACCACGTCTCCGATGGCATAGATGCCGGCGACATTGGTCTTGAAGTGATCGTCGATGACGACGCGGCCGCGCTCGGTGGCGACGCCTGCAGCTTCAAGCCCAAGCCCGTCCGTATTCGGGCGGCGGCCGATCGCGACCAGCACGATATCGGCCGAGAGCGTCTTCGCCTCGCCCCCGGCTGCCGGCTCGACGGTGACGGTCGCGCCCTTCTTGCCGTTCTCGACCTTGGTGACCTTGGAGCCGAGGTTGAACTCGAAACCCTGCTTGCTCAGGATGCGCTGGAACTGCTTGGCGATCTCGTCATCCATGCCGGGCAGGATGCGGTCGAGATATTCGACGACCGTGACCTTGGCGCCGAGACGGCTCCAGACCGAGCCGATTTCGAGCCCGATCACACCCGCGCCGACGACCAGCAGCTCCTTGGGAACGGCGGTCAGCTCGAGCGCGCCGGTCGAGGTCACGACGGTCTTCTCGTCGATCTCGACGCCCGGCAGCCCCATCGCCTCGGAGCCGGTGGCGATCACGATCGCCTTGGTCTCCAGCTCCTGCGTCTTGCCGTCCTCGGCGGTCACCACGACCTTGCCGGCGGCCGGGATCGAGGCCGTGCCGTGGAAGGGCTCGATCTTGTTCTTCTTCAGCAGGAAGCCGACGCCGTTGACGTTGGCGTCCACCGTCTCCTGCTTGTGGACCATCATCTGCTTGAGATCGAGCTTGGGCTTGCCGACGATGACGCCGAGGCTCGGGAAGGTGTGGCTCGCTTCCTCGAACATCTCGGAGGCATGCAGCAGCGCCTTGGAGGGAATGCAGCCGACATTCAGGCAGGTACCGCCATGAGTCCGGCGCTTCTCCACCACGGCGACCTTGAGGCCGAGCTGGGCGGCGCGAATGGCGCAGACATAGCCGCCGGGGCCGGTTCCGATGACGACGAGATCGTAGGACATCACTAAAAGCCTCTCAGCGGCCCGTCATGGTCGGGCTTGTCCCGACCATCCACGTCTTCGGAAGGCCGGAAGGAAAGTCGCGGATGCCCGGGACGGGCCCGGGCATGACGATATTATCTATGTCTCAGAGATCGAGAACGAGACGCGCCGGGTCCTCCAGCGCCTCCTTGATGCGGACGAGGAAGGTCACCGCTTCCTTGCCGTCGATGATGCGGTGGTCGTAGCTGACCGCCAGGTACATCATCGGGCGCACCACGATCTGGCCGCCGACGACCATCGGGCGCTCCTGGATCTTGTGCATGCCCAGGATCGCCGATTGCGGCGCGTTCAGGATCGGCGTCGACATCAGCGAGCCGTAGACGCCGCCATTCGAGATGGTGAAGGTGCCGCCCTGCATGTCCTCGATCTTGAGGGCGCCGTCGCGGGCCTTCTTGCCGAGCACGCCGATCGCCTTCTCGACGCCGGCGATGGAGAGCTGGTCGGCATCGCGCACGACGGGCACGACGAGGCCCTTGTCGGTGCCGACGGCGACCGCGACATGGTAGTAGTTCTTGTAGACGATGTCGGTGCCGTCGATCTCGGCGTTGACGGAGGGGATCTCCTTCAGCGCCTGCACGCAGGCCTTCACGAAGAAGCCCATGAAGCCGAGCTTCACGCCGTGCTTCTTCTCGAACACGTCCTTGTACTGGTTGCGCAGCGCCATCACCGCCGACATATCCACCTCGTTGAAGGTGGTCAGCATCGCCGCCGTGGACTGGGCCTCCTTGAGGCGGCGCGCGATGGTCTGGCGCAGCTTGGTCATCTTCACGCGCTCTTCGCGCGAGGCGTCGTCGGGAGCCGACGGCGCACGCACCTGAACCGGAGCGGCAGGCGCGGAGGCCGCAACGGCCGGCCCGGTCGCGATCGCGGCCAGCATGTCGCCCTTGGTGACGCGGCCGTCCTTGCCCGAGGCATTCACCGATGCCGGATCGACACCGCTCTCGGCCGCAAGGCGGCTGACGGCGGGACCGGAATCGGCGGCCTTGGTCGCAGGCTTGATCGTCGTGTCGCCAGCGACTTCGCCAGCCTTCTTCTCGGCAGCCGCCGAGGTGGCCTCGCCAGCCTTGCCGGCAGCCTGCGCCACCGCGGTATCGGCCTTCTTCTCTTCGGCCTTGGGAGCGGCTGCCTTGCCGTCGCCCGCCGTGATCATGCCCAGCAGCGCGCTGACGCCGACCGTATCGCCCTCCTTGGCGACGATCTCGCCGAGCACGCCGGCCGACGGTGCGTTGACCTCGAGCGTGACCTTGTCGGTCTCGAGCTCGACCAAAGGCTCGTCGGCCTTCACCGCATCGCCCGGCTTCTTGAACCACTTGCCGATGGTGGCCTCGGAGACGGATTCGCCGAGGGTGGGTACGCGGATTTCGGTCGCCATGTCAGGCCTCTTCTTCCTCAAGTCTCGTGGGCGTCATCCGGGCCGGAGCGAAGCGCAGAGCCGGGATCCATTCCGGAACGGGTCAGGAATGGATCCCGGGTCGATCTACGATCGCCCGGGATGACAGCGGTATTCAAGCGGCAAAAGCTTCGTCCAGGAAGGCGGCGAGCTGAGCGAGGTGCTTCGACATCAGGCCTGTGGCCGTCGCAGCCGAAGCCGGGCGCCCGACATAGCGCGGCCGCTTCGACTTGACCCCGGCATGACCCAGCACCCATTCGAGATAGGGCTCGACGAAGGTCCAGGAGCCCATGTTCTTCGGCTCTTCCTGGCACCAGATCACGTCCGCGCCCTTGAAGCGCGCCAGCTCCTGCGCCAGCGTCTTCAGCGGGAACGGATAGAGCTGCTCGACGCGCATCAGGTAGACATCGTCGATGCCGCGCTTCTCGCGCTCTTCGAGCAGGTCGAAATAGACCTTGCCCGAGCACAGCACGACGCGGCGGATCTTGGAATCCTTGACCAGCTTCGTCGTCGAACGGCCGCGCTCGGCGTCGTCATGCAGCACGCGGTGGAAGGTCGAGCCCTCGGCCAATTCGCTGAGGTCGGAGACGCAGCGCTTGTGGCGCAGCAGCGACTTCGGCGTCATCAGAATCAGCGGCTTGCGGAAATCGCGCTTCAGCTGGCGGCGCAGGATGTGGAAGTAGCTCGCCGGCGTCGAGCAGTTCGCCACCTGCATGTTGTCTTCCGCGCACATCTGCAGGAAGCGCTCCAGGCGAGCCGAGGAATGCTCCGGCCCCTGGCCCTCATAGCCATGCGGCAGCAGGCAGACGAGGCCCGACATGCGCAGCCATTTGCGCTCGCCCGACGAGATGAACTGGTCGAACAGCACCTGCGCGCCATTGGCGAAGTCGCCGAACTGCGCTTCCCAGCAGGTCAGGGCGTTGGGCTCCGACAGGGTGTAGCCGTATTCGAAGCCGAGCACCGCTTCTTCCGAGAGCATCGAGTTGATGACCTCGTAGCGCGACTGGCCCTCGCGGATGGTGTTGAGCGAGGTGTGGCGGGCTTCGGTTTCCTGGTCGATCAGCACCGAATGGCGCTGCGAGAAGGTGCCGCGCTCGCTGTCCTGGCCCGAGAGCCTGACCGGGTTGCCGTCGAGCAGCAGCGAGCCGAAGGCCAGGGCCTCGGCGGTCGCCCAGTCGATGCCCTGCCCGGTCTCGATCGCCTTGCGGCGGTTGTCCAGGAAGCGCTGGATGGTCTTGTGGACGTTGAAGCCTGGCGGCACCGCCGTGATCTTCTCGGTGATCTCCTTGAGCACCTCGGCGGGAACGCCGGTGGCGCCGCGACGCGGATCGTCCTCGTCGGCGCGGATCGCCTTCATGCCGGCCCAGCGGCCGTCGAGCCAGTCGGCCTTGTTCGGCTTGAACGCCTGTCCGGCCTCGAACTCGACTTCCAGCTTGGCCTTCCAGGCAGCGCGAGCCTCGTCGAGCTCGCCCGGCAGCAGGACGCCCTCGGCCTCGAGCTTGGCGCTGTAGAGCTCCAAAGTCGTCTTGTGGGCGCGGATCTTGCGGTACATCAGTGGCTGGGTGAAGCCCGGCTCGTCGCCCTCGTTATGGCCGAAGCGGCGATAGCAGAACATGTCGACCACGACCGGCTTGTGGAACTTCTGCCGGAACTCGATCGCGATCTTGGCCGCGAAGACGACCGCTTCCGGATCGTCGCCATTCACATGGAAGACCGGAGCCTCGACCATCTTCGCCACGTCGGACGGATAGGGCGAGGAACGCGAATAGCGCGGATAGGTCGTGAAGCCGATCTGGTTGTTCACGATGAAATGGATCGAACCGCCGGTCCGGTGGCCCTTCAGCCCGGACAGGCCGAGGCATTCCGCGACCACGCCCTGGCCGGCGAAGGCAGCGTCGCCATGCAGCAGCAGCGGCAGCACCTTGGAACGCTCGACGATGTCGCCGAACTGGTCCTGCTTGGCGCGCACCTTGCCGAGCACGACGGGATCGACGATCTCGAGATGCGACGGGTTGGCGGTCAGCGAGACGTGGACATTGTTGCCGTCGAATTCGCGATCGCTGGAGGCACCGAGATGGTACTTCACGTCGCCCGAGCCCTCGACATCATCGGGCGCGAAAGAGCCGCCCTTGAACTCGTGGAACAGCGCGCGATGCGGCTTGCCCAGAACCTGGGTGAGCACGTTGAGGCGGCCGCGATGGGGCATGCCGAACACGATGTCGCGCACGCCGAGCGCACCGCCGCGCTTGATGATCTGCTCCAGCGCCGGGATCAGGGACTCGCCGCCGTCAAGGCCGAAGCGCTTGGTGCCGGTATATTTCAGGTCGATGAACTTCTCGAAGCCCTCGGCCTCGACGAGCTTGTTCAGGATCGCCTTCTTGCCTTCGCGGGTGAAGGCGATTTCCTTGTCGGGTCCCTCGATCCGCTCCTGCAGCCAGGCCTTCTGCTCGGGATCGGAGATGTGCATGAACTCGATGCCGACGGTGCTGCAATAGGTCCGCTGCAACACGGCAACCATCTCGCGGATGGTGGCGAATTCCATTCCCAGCACGTTGTCGATGAAGATCTTGCGGTCGAGATCGGCCTCGGCGAAGCCGAAGGCTGCCGGTGACAGCTCCTCGGGATCCCTCGCCTGCTCGATGTCGAGCGGATCGAGCTTGGCATGAAGATGGCCGCGCATGCGGTAGGCGCGGATCAGCATGATCGCGCGCACGGAATCGCGCGTCGCCTGCTGCACGTCGGAGGCGCTGAGCGTCGCGCCGGCAGCCTTTGCCTTGGCGCCGAGCTTGTCCGAGACGGCCTTCTCGACGACGGCCCAGTTGCCGTCCAGCGCCGAGATCAGTTCGCCATTGGCGGGAACCGGCCAGTTCGGCTTCTTCCAGGACGCGCCCTTGGCATTCTGGATGATGGCTGAGCCCTCATCCTTCAGGCCCGCGAAGAACCCCTGCCACTGCTCGTCGACCGATTTCGGATCGGCCTGATAGCGGGCGTAGAGGTCCTCGATATAGGCTGCGTTGCCGCCATAGAGGAAACCCGTCTGCGCGAGAGCCTCGTTGATGTCCTGGCGAGCCATGGTCTTATCCTGCCTTCTTCCTGCCTACCGCTTCGTCTTGTCGTCATGCCCGGGCTTGACCCGGGCATCTCATGCCGTTTTGCGTCGTCGCAGCACCGGGACGGGATGGTCGGGTCAAGCCCGACCACGACCCGCTCCGGCGCGCCTGCGCGCGTCAGCCCTTCAACACGTCGACCAAGGTCTTTCCAAGGCGCGCCGGCGAAGGCGAGACCCGGATGCCGGCCGCTTCCATGGCCGCGATCTTGTCTTCCGCGCCGCCCTTGCCGCCCGAGATGATCGCACCGGCATGGCCCATGCGACGACCCGGAGGCGCCGTGCGGCCGGCGATGAAGCCAACCATCGGCTTCTTGCGGCCACGCTTGGCTTCGTCCTTGATGAACTGCGCCGCGTCCTCTTCCGCCGAGCCGCCGATCTCGCCGATCATCACGATCGACTTGGTGTGCTCGTCGGCCAGGAACATCTCGAGCATGTCGATGAACTCGGTGCCCTTGACCGGGTCGCCGCCGATACCGACGGCAGTGGTCTGGCCGAGGCCTTCGCGCGTGGTCTGGAACACGGCTTCATAGGTAAGCGTGCCCGAGCGCGAAACAATGCCGACGGAGCCCGGCTTGAAGATGTTGGCCGGCATGATGCCGATCTTGCTCTCGCCCGCCGTGACGACGCCGGGGCAGTTCGGGCCGATCAGGCGCGACTTGGAGCCCGACAGCGAGCGCTTGACTCTGACCATGTCGAGCACCGGGATGCCCTCGGTGATGCAGATGATCAGCGGGATCTCGGCGTCGATCGCCTCGCAGATCGCATCCGCGGCGCCCGGAGGCGGCACATAGACGACGGACGCGGTGGCGCCGGTCTTCTCGCGGGCCTCGACGACGGTGTCGAAGACCGGCAGGCCGAGATGAAGCGAGCCGCCCTTGCCCGGCGAGGTGCCGCCGACCATCTGCGTGCCATAGGCGATCGCCTGCTCGGAGTGGAAGGTGCCGTTCTTGCCGGTGAACCCCTGGCAGATGACCTTGGTATTCTTGTCGATCAGGATGGACATGGTTGCTCCTCAGGCCTTCTTGATCGCGGCGACGATCTTCTGCGCGGCATCGTCGAGATCGTCGGCGGGGATGACGTTGAGGCCCGACGAGGAGATGATCTGCTTGCCCTCCTCGACATTGGTGCCCTCGAGGCGAACCACCAGCGGAACCTGAAGGCCGACCGCCTTCACGGCGGCGATGACGCCGCGCGCGATGACGTCGCACTTCATGATGCCGCCGAAGATGTTGACCAGGATGCCCTTCACCTGCGGATCGGCAGTGATGATCTTGAACGCCGCCGTGACCTTCTCTTCGGTCGCGCCGCCGCCGACATCGAGGAAGTTCGCCGGCTCCTCGCCATAGAGCTTGATGATGTCGAGCGTCGCCATGGCGAGCCCTGCGCCGTTGACCATGCAGCCGATCGTGCCGTCGAGCGCGATATAGGCGAGGTCATACTTGGACGCCTCGATCTCCTTGTCGTCCTCTTCCGAGGTATCGCG
The DNA here is from genome assembly GCF_900108245.1 of Allobosea lathyri. GTDB lineage: Bacteria > Pseudomonadota > Alphaproteobacteria > Rhizobiales > Beijerinckiaceae > Allobosea > Allobosea lathyri. The sequence continues at coordinate 210,026 of NZ_FNUY01000006.1, read as the reverse complement.
CAGCGCGACGATCTCGGGGTGACGGTAGAGCGAGTTGGAGTCGAACGAGATCTTGGCGTCCAGGCACTTGATCTGGCCCTGCGTCGTCACGATCAGCGGGTTGATCTCCAGCATGTCCATGTCCTTGGCCACGAACGCTGTGTAGATCTGGCCGAGCACGGTGCCGGCCTGCTTGGCGAGGTCGCCGCTGAGGCCCAGGATGCGCGCCATGGAGCGGCCGTGATGGGGCATGATGCCGGTGGCGGGGTCGACCGAGAAGGTCTCGATCTTCTCGGGCGTGTCATGGGCGACCGCCTCGATGTCCATGCCGCCTTCGGTCGAGATCACGAAGGCGACCCGCGAGGTCTCGCGATCGACCAGCGCCGAGAGGTAGAACTCCTTCTCGATGTCGGAGCCGTCCTCGATATAGAGGCGGTTGACCTGCTTGCCGGCCGGGCCGGTCTGCGCCGTCACCAGCGTATTGCCGAGCATTTCCTTGGCGTGGCTCTCGACCTCTTCGATCGACTTCGCCAGGCGCACGCCGCCCTTGGCGTCGGGGCCGAGTTCCTTGAACTTGCCCTTGCCGCGGCCACCCGCATGGATCTGGCTCTTCACCACATAAAGCGGGCCCGGCAGCTTCTTGGCGCCCTCGACGGCCTCTGCGACCGTCAGTGCCGGAAAGCCGGCAGAGACCGGCGCGCCGAACTCCTTGAGTACCGCCTTGCCCTGATATTCGTGGATGTTCATGCGTGATGTCCTGTTGGAAGAGCGCGAATGGCGAACGACGAACGGCGAAGGGTGGAAGGCGGGGCTCTATGCGCCGCTCGCCACCTCGCCATCCGCCTATCTCACGCCAGTGACGAATCGATGGCCTTGCAGGCGTCGATGAGGCCCTGAACCGAAGCCACCGACTTCGCCAGCATCTCCTTCTCGGCGCCGTTGAGGCGGATCTTGACGACGCGCTCGATGCCCTTGGCGCCGATCACGACGGGAACGCCGACGAACATGTCCTTGACGCCGTACTGGCCCTTGAGCGCGGCAGCCGCCGGCAGCACGCGCTTCTGGTCCTTGAGATAGCTCTCCGCCATCGCGATGGCCGAGGCTGCGGGGGCGTAGAAGGCCGAGCCGGTCTTGAGCAGGTTGACGATCTCGCCGCCGCCCTTGCGGGTGCGCTCGACGATGGCGTCCAGACGCTCCTGCGTGGTCCACTTCATCTTGACCAGATCGGGCAGCGGGATGCCGGCAACGCCGGAATAGCGGACCAGCGGCACCATGTCGTCGCCATGGCCGCCGAGCACGAAGGCCGAGACGTCCTTGACCGAGACCTTGAACTCGTCGGCCAGGAAGTGGCGGAAACGGGCGCTATCGAGCACGCCCGCCATGCCGCAGATCATGTTGGGCTTCAGGCCGGAGAACTTCTGCAGCGCCCAGACCATCGCGTCGAGCGGGTTGGTGATGCAGATCACGAAGGCCTTGGGAGCGTAGGTCTTGATGCCCTCGCCGACGGCCTTCATCACCTTGAGGTTGATGCCGATCAGGTCGTCGCGGCTCATGCCGGGCTTGCGCGGCACGCCGGCGGTGACGATGATCACATCGGCGCCCTTGATGTCCTCATAGGACTGCGTGCCGAGATAGTTGGCGTCGAAGCCGTCGACCGGAGCGGACTCGGCGATGTCGAGACCCTTGCCCTGCGGGATGCCTTCGGAGATGTCGAACATGACGACGTCGCCGAGCTCTTTCAAACCAGCGAGGTGGGCGAGCGTGCCGCCGATCTGGCCGGCCCCGATGAGGGCGATCTTCTTACGGGCCATTGCCTAGTCCTTGTCCTAGCGCTGCAAGATGCCGGCAAGCCGGCGAAACCGTGCGTTCCTTTGGCCCAAAGGGCCCTTTTGCCGCAACCCTTGTGATGAGACGGCCAAATCGCGCCGGCAGCGCCGGCATCCGCCGCGCGCCGCCGGCCTCTTTAAGCCTTTTCAACAGCTTGGGCTAGCAGGCCGGGCAGCCGGTCCCGCGATTGGCGAAAAATAGAGCGATTACAAGTTACAAAAAAAGTAATTTGTCACAAAAATCTTCAGACGATGCCGCTCGCAAGCACCCGCAGCGCCACCCTGATCAGCGTCGACAGGCGGATATCGACCGAAGCCTGCGGCACGTCCGCTTCCAGCGCCAGCGCGGCCGGGTGGATGAAACGGTGCGTGGTGTCGATGACGAAGGCGATGGCGCGGTCGCGGTCGCGCGGCTCGAAGGCGCCCGACGCGATGCCTTCGTCGATCACGCGCTCGAACAGGGCGCGGACGCGCGTGCGGTTGCGCCGGCTGATGGCGTGGCGCTTCGCCACCGCCTGCGAGAGCGCCGCAAACAGATGCGGCTCCTCGGCCAGCAGGTCGCGATTGGCCTTGGCCAGCGCCAGAATCAGCCGCTCCAGCTTGTCGTCGGCCGGGTCGGGCCCGTCGGCGATATCCGCCAGCCGCCGCTCCGTCGCCTTCAGCCAGACATCGACGACCGCATCGACCAGCGCCGCGCGCGAGGGGAAGTAGCGGTAGACATTGGCATGCGTCATGCCCGCCTCTTCCGCCACGGCCACGACGGTGAAGCGCTTCAGCCCGAACTGGCGCAGATGCTCGCTGGCGACCGTGAGGATGCGGGTCTCGCTCGGTTCGCGCTGGGGCATGCGCTACCAGCCGATCCAGCGCGGCGACGGCCGCGCCGTCATTCCGGGGCAGCGCGCAGCGATGAGCCCGGAACCCAGAACCGATGCCATATCTGTCATGGTCGGGCTTGTCCCGACCATCGCCCTCGCTGGTCGAAGGTCGTGGTCAAGACGTGGATGCTCGCCACAAGGGCGAGAATGACGGCTCTGGAACGGCATCGGCTCCGCGGGACAGTCCAGCATCCTCACGTCTCCACCAGCCCGCCTGAATCGCCTGACGCAGCCGAATCCGCGCGGCCATGCGGCAGAGCGAGATAGTCGTCGGAGCGCATCTCGATCAGCCGCGACACCGTGCGGTCGAACTCGAAAGCCTCGCGCCCCTGGCTCGCCACATAGAGCTCGTGCGGCTCGGCCGCCGCCGAGGCGACCAGCTTGACGTGGTGCTCGTAGAGCGTGTCGATCAGGATGATGAAGCGCTTGGCCTCGTTGCGGCGGTCCTGCGTCATCGCCGGGATGTCGTCGAGCACCAGCGTATGGAAGCGCTGCGCCAGGGCGATGTAATCCGAGGCGCCATAGGCCTGGCTGCAGAGATCGGCGAAGCTCGCACGCGCCACCCCACCCGCAGCCTGCGGAATCCTGAGATCATGCCCGTTGACGGTGAGCGTCAGGGCCGGCCCCTGCGCCGAGCCCGACAGGCTGCGGAAGGCTGCATCCAGCGCGGCCCTGGCCTTGTCATCGGCGGGAACATGATAGGTCGGCGCACCGCCGAGCTTTTCCAGCCGGAAATCGGTGCGGGCATCGAGCCTGACAACCTCGACCTTCTCGGTCAGCAGCGCGATGAAGGGCAGGAACAGCGAGCGGTTGAGCCCGCCCTCATAGAGCCGCGACGGCTCGACATTGGATGTCGCGACCACGACGACGCCGGCAGCGAACAGCGCGGTGAAGAGCCGGCCCAGGATCATCGCATCGGCGATATCGGTCACGGTGAACTCGTCGAAACAGAGCAGGTTCGCCTCTTCCGCCAGCTCGGCCGCGATGGGCGCGATCGGATCGGGCTCCTTCACCTCGCCGGCCCTGAGCTTCTGCCGGTAGGCGAAGATGCGCGCATGCACATCGGCCAGGAATTCGTGGAAATGCACGCGGCGGCGCCGCTTCACCGGCACGGCATCGTAGAACATGTCCATCAGCATGGTCTTGCCGCGCCCGACCGAGCCCCAGATGTAGAGCCCCTTGGGCACATCCGTCGTGTTCGGCTTGCCGCCGAACAGCCAGCCGAGCGCGCTGCTCTTGCGGGCGAGCCGGCGCGCGGCCAGCCTCTCGGTCAGCGCCGCCAGCCGCTTGACCACGGCGATCTGGGCCGGGTCGCGCTCGATGGCGCCGGACTCGACCAGGGCGGCGTAACGGTCTGTGATCGAGGCTGTCATGAGCGTGGGGAGCGGGAGATCGGCGTGGGGAGCGGGAAACCGGAGGGACGCTTCCCGGTTACGTTAGCCCCGCCGCCATCGCAACCCCGCATCGCCGCAGAGCGGCCCGGACATGGCTGCGCGATCGTCGCGGTTCCCCGCGACGATCTCCGGCTTCCTCTTCCCTTCTCCCCTCGCGGGAGAAGGTGCCCCGGCAGGGGCGGATGAGGGGGCGCCGTGCCCTTCCCGTCATTCCCAGGACGCAGCGCAGCGAAGATCCGGGAAGCTCATGACAAGAAGACTCTGGTTTCAGAGATGCTCGGGTCAAGCCCGAGCATGACGCGGGCACCGTCGCGCGCCCCCTCATCCGTCTCGGCTGCGCCGAGCCACCTTCTCCCGCGAGGGGGAGAAGGGACGCGCGCCTCGCTCCCGGGGCGGGGCCTCCTCGACGATCCCGCCACGAAACCTCCGGCAGGCCCGCGCGTTTCCCTCGCTCAAGGAGGCCATCATGTTCGAAATCCTGCCCGCGCCCGACCACGTCGCCGCCTATCGCCTTTCGGGCATCCTGACGGAGGCCGATCTCGACGGCGTCATCGCCGATATCGAAGACCGGCTCACGCGCCACGAAAAGCTCGGCATCCTCGCCGACCTCACCGGCTTCGAGGACATGACCTTCCGGGCCGGGCTCCGCGACGCCCGCTACGGACTCAGCATGATCCGCCAGCTGAAACGCTTCCCGCGCGAGGCGGTGGTCACCGACAAGGGCTGGATCGAAAGCCTCATCGGCATCGCCAACCCGATCATCCCCCATGTGGAGGTCAAATCCTTCAAGCCGGCGGAGTTCGACGCGGCGCTGGCCTGGGCCACCGAAATCGAGGGCGGCCCGGAGGCGTGAGGCGCAGACGCCCACTGCCCTTCTCCCCTGGCGGGAGAAGGTGCCCCGGCAGGGGCGGATGAGGGGGCGCCGTGCCCTTCCCGTCATGCTCGGCCTTGTGCCGAGCATCCACGTCTTGAACTCAGGCCTCGGCCAGCAAAGACTTCAACTGCCCTCCACTGCTCCTTCGCACCTGCCATCGGCGCTGCAAGACGTGGATGGTCGCCACAAGGGCGACCATGACGGGAGAGGGCTGCATCAACGGCCTTGCCGTCGCGCCACCGCTCTTTCATCCTGATGCGATGAAGCAGAAGGGCGGCTGGGTTTACATCATGACGAACCGGCCCAACGGCACGCTTTATATCGGCGTGACCAGTGATCTCGCGCGCCGCGCCTATGAGCATCGCGAAGGGCTCTGCGCAGGATTTACGCGCAAATACGGTCTCAAACAGCTCGTCTGGTACGAATGGCACGACGAGATCGCCGCCGCGATCCACCGCGAAACCTCGATGAAGCGCTGGTATCGCGCCTACAAGACCCGCGCGATCATGGCGCGTAACCCGGACTGGCGGGATTTGTACGAAGAATTGGCGTGAGCGCACGCCGGCTTCACCGAGGCTCTACCGTCATGCTCGGCCTTGTGCCGAGCATCCACGTCTTTGCGCGATCGGCGGAGCGCGCCACGCCGCGCCAGCGCTCCGGAACGCCGCCCCCGTCATGCTCGGCCTTGTGCCGAGCATCCACGGCTGGAACTCAGGTCTCGACCAGCGAAGACGTGGATGGTCGGCACAAGGCCGACCATGACGGAGAGGGCGCGCCTAGAAAAGAAGCGACCGCCGGGTCTACCTCCGCCCCCTTCTCTTCCCACGCTCCTCCCCCGCCCCAAGCGGCCGCGATTCCGGCACCGGGCCCATCTCGTCGAGGCTCGGCTTACGCGGCCGTGCCACCCGCGCGACCGGCTTCGCCTCGCCGCCGCCCCAGTTATGCGGGCCCATATCGGCGTCCGTGGGCTTCCTCGCCCGCGTCGGCAGGTTGGCGCTCGCCCCATAGGAGCGCTCGCCCTTGTATTTGCCGGCGCTGGCCTCGACGTCGCTCTGGCGGGCCAGCGGGTCGTCGGAGATGGCGAGTTCCGTTGCCTGGAGGCGCTTGATCTCGTCGCGCAGGCGCGCGGCGGTTTCGAATTCGAGATCGGCGGCGGCTTCGCGCATGCGCTTTTCGAGGTCGGCCAGAGCGGCCTTGAAATTGTGCCCGGCGAGCGGCGTGCCCATGCCGGCATCGACAGTGACATGGTCGCGCTCATAGACCGAGCCGAGGATGTCGCCGATGGCGCGCTTGATCGATTGCGGCGTGATGCCGTGTTCGAGGTTGTAGGCCTCCTGCTTCTCGCGGCGGCGCGAGGTCTCGGCCATCGCCCGCTCCATCGAGCCGGTGATGTGGTCGGCATAGAGGATGACGCGGCCGTCGACATTGCGGGCGGCGCGGCCGATGGTCTGGATCAGCGACGTCTCGGAGCGCAGGAAACCCTCCTTGTCGGCGTCGAGAATGGCGACGAAGCCGCATTCGGGAATGTCGAGCCCTTCGCGCAGCAGGTTGATGCCGACAAGGACGTCGAAGGCGCCCAGCCGGAGATCGCGCAGGATCTCGATGCGCTCGATCGTGTCGATGTCGGAGTGCATGTAGCGCACGCGCACGCCGTTCTCGTGGAGATATTCGGTCAGGTCCTCGGCCATGCGCTTGGTCAGCACCGTGACCAGCGTGCGGTAGCCCTTGGCCGAAACCTCCTTGATCTCGTCGAGCAGGTCGGCGACCTGATGCTTTGCCGGCCGGATCTCGACCGGCGGGTCGATCAGCCCGGTGGGCCGGATGACCTGTTCGGTGAAGACGCCGCCGGTGCGGTCCATTTCCCAGCCGCCGGGCGTGGCCGAGACATGCACCGATTGCGGGCGCATCGCGTCCCATTCCTCGAAGCGCAGCGGCCGGTTGTCCATGCAGGAGGGCAGGCGGAAGCCATATTCCGCCAGCGTCGCCTTGCGCCTGAAGTCGCCGCGATACATGCCGCCGATCTGCGGCACGGTGACATGACTCTCGTCGGTGAAGACCAGCGCATTGTCGGGCAGGTATTCGAACAGCGTCGGCGGCGGCTCGCCCGGCTTGCGGCCGGTGAGATAGCGCGAATAGTTCTCGATGCCGTTGCAGGAGCCGGTGGCCTCGATCATTTCGATGTCGAAGGTGCAGCGCTGGTCGAGCCGCTGCGCCTCGAGATAGCGGCCTGACCTGTTCAGCTCGTCCAACCTGCCCCGCAATTCCTCCTTGATCGACTTTACCGCCTGCGTCAGCGTTGGGCGCGGCGTGGTGTAGTGCGAATTGCCGTAGACCTTCACGAATTCGAGGTCGGCGGTCTTCTGGCCGGTGAGCGGGTCGAATTCCGAGATCTGCTCGACCTCGTCGCCGAACAGGCCGATGCGCCAGGCGCGGTCCTCATAGTGGGCCGGGAAGAGTTCGATGACGTCGCCGCGCACCCGGAAGGAGCCGCGCGCGAAATCGCCGAGCGTGCGCTTGTATTGCAGAGCGACGAGATCGGCGATGAGCTGGCGCTGCTCGATCTTCTCGCCCAGCTTGATGCCGAAGGTCATCGCCGTATAGGTCTCGACCGAGCCGATACCGTAGATGCAGGACACCGAGGCGACGATGATGACGTCGTCGCGCTCCAGCAGCGAGCGCGTCGCCGAATGGCGCATGCGGTCGATCTGCTCGTTGATGCTCGATTCCTTCTCGATGAAGGTGTCCGAGCGCGGCACATAGGCCTCGGGCTGGTAGTAATCGTAATAGGAAACGAAGTACTCGACCGCATTGTCGGGGAAGAAGCTCTTGAACTCGCCATAGAGCTGCGCGGCAAGCGTCTTGTTCGGCGCCAGGATCAGCGCCGGGCGCTGCGTCTTCTCGATCACCTGCGCCATGGTGAAGGTCTTGCCGGAGCCGGTGACGCCGAGCAGGACCTGATCGCGCTCCTGCCGGCTGATGCCGTCGACGAGATCGGCGATCGCGGTCGGCTGGTCGCCGGCGGGTTCGAAATCCGACTGCATGCGGAAGCGGATGCCGCCTTCCGACTTGTCGGGACGCGGCGGCCGATGCGGCGTCCAGGCCTTGCCGGGGTCGATGAACGGGCTGCCGGTTTCGAGCAGGCTCTGCAGCGATTGCGCGGTCAGGCTGGCGGCGGTCGCGCCCTCCTCGCCATCGAAGGCGGAATCCGCCTTCTTGCCGATTTTCTTCTTCGGCGCGCCATCGCCGGGTCTTTCGTCCTGGCGGGGACGGACCTCGTAGCCCGCCTGCGGCGCATCGGAAAAGCCGGCGGCGCCGCCGGGCACGGCATTGCCGCGGTTGATCGCCGGGTTGAGCAGATCCGCGAGATAGCCTTCCAGCGGCTTCAACTCCTGGCGCGAGGCCTTGGAATTGGGCGTCCGCGCGCTGGCGGGCTTCTTGGCGGGCTTGGCAGACTTGGATTTGGCGTCGGGAGCGGAGGTTTTGGCCATGGCCGCAATATGGGACCGAAGCCGCCCGGGCGCGAGGGGGCAAGGCGCCCGGAACGCGCATAGCTGACAGGAGTTGACAGGAGCATGTTATGCAACTTTAGATTGTATTATAGAGAATTACACAACCACAGCGGAGATGGGCCATGTCGGGGGGCGGGTCCGGGCCGGATGAGGGACAGGTCGAGTCCTTCATCGCGCGCTGGCGCATGTCGGAAGGTGCCGAGCGCGCCGCCTATGCGCTTTTTCTCAGCGAGCTGTGCCTGCTGATCGGCGTCGAGCCGCCGCAGCCGCCGACGAGCGATTCCGACGCGGTGACCTATCGCTTCGAATATCCCGTGCGCTTCCGCGATGCGGCGGGTGGCTCCAGCACCGGCCGGATCGACCTCTACCGGAAGAACGCCTTCGTGCTGGAAGCCAAGCAGAGCCGCTGGAAGGGGCAGGCCAAGGAGGTGCTCCCCGCGCAGGGCGCCCTGCCCTTCGCCGAACCGGCGGGCCCGCGCGGGCGGCGTGGCGCCGACCGGGCCTGGGACGTGCTGATGCTGAATGCGCGGCGGCAGGCGGAGGACTATGCCAAGGCGCTGCCAGCCTCGCATGGCTGGCCGCCCTTCCTGATCCTCTGCGATGTCGGCCACTGCTTCGAGTTCTATGCCGACTTTACCGGCCAGGGTAAGAACTACGTCCAGTTCCCGGATCGATTGGGCTACCGGGTCTATCTCGACGATCTCAGAGATCCGGCGATCCGGGCACGCCTCGCCGCGATCTGGAACGAGCCGCATGCGCTCGACCCCTCGCGCCATGCCGCCCGCGTCACGCGGGCGATCGCCGAACGCCTGGCGGCGGTCTCGAAGGCGCTGGAGCGGGCATATGATCCCGAGGAGGTCGCGCTCTTCCTGATGCGCTGCCTGTTCACGATGTTCGCCGAGGATGTCGGGCTGATCCGCAAGGACGCGTTCAAGGCGCTGCTGCGCGAATGCCGCGACGACCCGGCGAGCTTCCTGCCGCTGGTCTCCGAGCTCTGGCAGGCGATGGACAAGGGCGAATACTCGACCTCCGTGCGCGAGCGCATGAAGCGCTTCAACGGCAAGCTCTATGAGGATGCGAAGGTCTATCCGCTCGGCCGCGAGGAAATCGGCGAACTGCTCGCCGCCGCCGAGCATGACTGGAAGGAGGTCGAGCCGGCGATCTTCGGAGCCTTGCTGGAACAGGCGCTCGACCCTGCGGAGCGTGCCCGGCTCGGCGCGCATTACACGCCGCGCGCCTATGTCGAACGGCTGGTGGTGGAGACCGTGATCGGCCCGTTGCGGCAGGATTGGCGCGCGGTGCTCGGCGCGGCGCAGCAGCTGCGCGATAATGGCGAGGCGAAGAAGGCGCTGGCGCTGGTCGAGGGCTTCCATGCCGGCCTGTGCCGAACGCGTGTGCTCGATCCCGCCTGCGGAACCGGGAACTTCCTGCATGTGGCACAGGAATTGATGAAGAAGCTGGAAGGCGAAGTACTCGATGCCGCCGGCGAACTCGGCAGCGCCGAGCGTCTGGGCGGTTTCGCCGAGCATTCCGTCGGCCCGCACCAGTTCCTGGGCATGGAGACCAACCGAAGGGCTGTCGCCATCGCCGATCTCGTCCTCTGGATCGGCCATCTGCAATGGCATTTCCGCACCCGTGGCTTCGCGCCGCGCGAACCGATCCTCGAAAAGCTCGACCATATCTACAAGCGCGACGCGGTTCTGTGCTGGGACGGCTGGCCGATCCCGCAATGGCGGGATGGCGGGATGGCGCTGCCGAATCCGCGCCGGCCGGAATGGCCCGAAGCCGAATTCATCGTCGGCAATCCGCCCTTCATCGGCGGCAAGGACCTGCGCGCGCGGCTGACGGATGTCTATGCGCAGTCCCTGTGGGCCGCGCATCCGCAGATGAACGAAAGCGCCGATCTGGTGATGTACTGGTGGGACCGGGCGGCGGAACTGCTGACGCGGCCCGGCACGAAGCTGCGCCGCTTCGGCTTCGTCACCACCAACTCGATCACCCAGCTCTTCCAGCGCCGAACGGTGCAGCGGCATCTTACCGCCCGCAAGCCGGTCTCGCTGCTGATGGCAATCCCCGACCATCCCTGGACCAAGGCCGGCAGGGATTCGGCAGCCATTCGCATCGCCATGACGGTCGTGGCGGCCGGCACGCACGAGGGCAAGCTCTGCGAGGTCGTCGCGGAGGCCGGGCTCGACAGCGACCAGCCGCAGATCGAATTGTCGGAAAGGCGCGGGCGGATCAATGCGGACCTGACGATAGGACCGGATGCCACGCAGACCCACGGCCTCAAGTCCAATCAGGGTCTAAGCTCCAGAGGCGTCCCCCTGCACGGCGCCGGCTTTCTGGTGCGGCAGCAAGATACAGCTCTACTGGGATTGGGCCGACGGCCGGGGCTAGAAGCGCATCTCCGGCACTATCGAAACGGGCGCGACTTGATGGCAAGGCCGCGCGACCTCCTGGCGATTGATCTTGACGGGCTGAAATCCGAAACCGTCCGGGAAGAATTTCCAGAAATTTATCAACATCTTATTCTACGCGTAAAACCGGAGCGCGATCGCAATAATGAGCTCTATCGGCGCGAAAACTGGTGGCTGTTCGGGCGCCGCAATACCGACATGCGGAGCTTCACCGCCAACCTCCAACGTTACATCGTAACCGTGGAAACGGCCAAGCACCGGGTCTTCCAGTTCCTCGATGCGTCGATCCTGCCCGACAACATGCTGGTCGCTGTCGGTCTCTCCGACGCTTTCCATCTCGGCGTGCTCTCGTCGCGCTTGCATGCCATCTGGGCCCTGCGTTCCGGAGGCTGGCTCGGCATCGGCAATGATCCACGCTATTCGAAATCCCGCTGCTTCGACCCCTTCCCCTTTCCCGATGCCACCGAGCAGCAGAAGGAAGCGATCCGCCGCCCGGCCGAGGCGCTCGACCGGCTGCGCAAGCAGGTTCTGCAGAATCATCCCGAGCTGACCCTGACGAAGCTCTACAATCTCCGCGAAGCCATCCTCGCCGGGCGGGCGCTGACCCCAATGGAAGAGAGCATCCGGGATCGCGGGCTCGTTCTCATCATCAACGAGCATCACGCCGCGCTCGATGCGGCGGTTGCGGAGGCCTATGGCTGGCCGGCAACGCTTGCCGAGGACGACATCCTCGCCCGGCTCGTCGCGCTCAACCAGGAACGGGCGGCAGAGGAAGCCCGCGGCGAGGTGCACTGGGTCAGACCCGACTACCAGCGCCCGCGCTTTGCCCGCGACGGCCGCGTCGGCGAGCAGATCGAGGCCGGCGAACTCGTCGCGCTCTCCATTACGGCACCGGTCAGGGCTGCATTCCCGACCGACCCGGTCGAGCGTGTCGCCGCCGTCCTCATCGCGCTCGCGCTGGCGCCGGGGGCTCTAGATGCGACCGCCATCGCGCTTGGTTTCAGGCAGGGCCGCAAGGTCGAGCGTGCCGTCCGCGACATCCTGATTTCGCTCGCGCGCGTCGGCGAGATCTCGACGGATGATGGCGGCCACAACTTCGCGCGGCGGCGCGTCGCGAGCGGCTAGAGTTTGACGATGTTGCCTGGAAGCACGCCGTCATCCTGGGCGTAGCGAAGCGAAGACCCGGGATGGCAGTGTGCTTCCACGCAAAATCGTCTCACCCTATCGCCCGGAGCAGAATTCGGCCGCGGACCGGTTTCACACCCAAAGATGGCCCCGGCCTTGCGCTCCCCCCTGTCCCGTCACCATCTCCGGATGACGTTCTCCCCGTCCTTCAGGGACATTCAACCCAAACGCGCCCTGCCGCGGCAGGACGGGTGGCCGGGTTCGTGACGCACGGGGCGATCCATAAGAAAAGGAGACGGGGATGAGCCGTGCATTCGTTAGGGAAGCTGCAGGCGACGAGGCTTTCGAGGACCTGCCCGACCGTCCGGTTTCGCAGGAGCCAAATCTGGTCACGCAGGAAGGGCTGGCACAGATCGAGGCCGAATTCGCGCATTGGGCTGAAGATTACGCGCGGGCGAAGATCTTGCAGGACCGCGCCGACCTCGCCCTTAGCGGGCGCGAATTGCGCTACTGGAACGCCCGTCGCTCCAACGCCGAACTGGTTCCCGCCCCGGAGAGCCATGACGAAGTCCGTTTCGGCGCAACCGTAACGATCCAGCGCGATGATGGGCGTCGCCAGAACTGGCGCATCGTCGGTGAGGACGAGGCCGAACCAACGAAGGGCACGCTGCCCTATGTCGCGCCACTGGCGCGGGCGCTGATGGGCAAGCGTGTCGGAGATGTCGTGAGGACGGGAACCGGCGAGGCCGAGATCGTCGCGATTGCCTGAGCGCACGCAGCAGCGTTGAATGCTTCGAGAATGGCTGGAGCCCTCATCCTGAGGAACCTGGCCGAGAATGATATCCCAGTTTTCAAGGACTTGAACATAAGCGGAAAACGCGCCGTCATCCCGGACGCAGCGAAGCGGAGATCCGGGATCCATTCCGCAGCGCTGACCGGTAAGTGCCCCGGGATGGATCCCGGGTCTCCCTGCGGTCGCCCGGGATGACGGCGCGTTTCGATGCGAAATGCCAAACGACTGAAATCGTTCACGACAATCTCGGCCAGGTTCCTCATCAGGATGGGGGCTCCATCCTTTCTCAAACGGCGGGCAAGGCAAGAATTCGCCTCGCAGTCGCATCCGACCGCATCACGAATCCAGCCACGCTTCCATGCCGGCGGCCGCCGCGACGCCCGTGGCAAAGCAGCCCTGCAAGAGATAGCCGCCGGTCGGCGCCTCCCAGTCCAGCATCTCGCCGGCCGCAAAAACGCCCGGCAGGCGCTTCAGCATGAACTGCGCATCGACCTCGGAAGCCTCGATGCCGCCAGCCGTCGAGATGGCGCGCTCGATCGGCATCATCCCGGTCAGCCGCAGCGGTGCCGCCTTGATCAGCGCCGCCAATGCCTCGGCGGCCTCTGGCAGCTTGCCCCCGGTGCTCTCGCGTAGCAGCGCGACAGCAGCCGGTGCCAGCCCGGCGGCCTTGCGCAGATGGTTGCTAAGCGTTTCGCCCTTGCGACGTCGGCCAAGGCGCTCGACGAGCCGCACGCTTTCCATGTCCGGCCGCAGGTCGAGCGTGACCTCTGCCACACCATCGCTCTGGATCGCTGCGCGCAGCGTGCCCGACAGCGCATAGATCGCGCCGCCCTCGATGCCCTGTGCATCGATCATCGCTTCGCCCGTCACCTGGCGCCCACCGGAGCGGATGACGACGCGCTTCAACGGCGCGCCGGCAAAGCGCTCGCGCATCATATCGGACCACGCGACCGTGAAGCCGCCATTGGCGGGCTGGAACGGCGCGATGGCGAGACCGCGCGCGGCCAGCAGCGCTGCCCAGCCGCCATCCGAACCCAGGCGCGGCCAGCTCGCGCCGCCGAGCGCCAGCAGCGTCGCATCCGGGCGGACCAGCTCATGCCCGCCATCACGGTTCTCGAAAGCCAGTGCACCATCCTCGCTCCAGCCGGTCCAGTGCCGGCCGGCGGCCAAAGTAACCCCCAACCCTTCCAATCGACGCAGCCAGGCCCGCAGCAGGGGCGAGGCCTTCATCGCCTCGGGAAACACACGCCCGCTCGTGCCGATGAAGCTCTGCGCGCCGAGTGCGTCGGCCCAGTCGCGCAGCGCCTGCGGCGGAAAGGCCCGGATCGCCGGCTCCAGCCAGGATTGCGCCGCACCATAGCGCGTCAGCAGCATCTCCAGGGGCTCGGAATGGGTGAGGTTCAGCCCACCCCGCCCCGCCAGCAGGAACTTCCGGGCCGGCGAAGGCATGCGGTCATAAAGCGTGACCTTGTGGCCCGCGCCGGCCAGCCGTTCGGCCGCGATCAGGCCCGATGGTCCAGCCCCGATGATGGCGATGTCGCGCGCTGGCATGTGTTGTCTCCCGCGCCATGCCGAAACGGCCGGGGCGCTCACCCGTTATAGCGAGCGAAGCGAAGCCATCCCGAGCGACACGCTCTACGCCGTCTGGATTGCTTCGCTTCGCTCGCAATGACGGTCTAGGCTTTCACGCGGCCGAGCGAAACCCGCAGCCGCAAGGCCACAGCCATAGGACAGGACATGAGATGCCGACTATAGCCGCCTATCTGGGTGCAGCCCTTTTCGAGATTGCCGGCTGCTTTGCCTTCTGGGGTTGGTTCAGGCTCGGCAAGCCGCTCTGGTGGCTGGCGCCGGGACTGGTCTCGCTGGCGCTTTTCGCCTGGCTGCTGACGCTGGTCGAGAGCGAAGCGGCAGGGCGCGCCTTCGCGGCCTATGGCGGGATCTATATCGCCGCCTCGCTGCTCTGGCTCTGGGCGGTCGAGGGCCTTCGGCCCGATCGCTGGGACATCACCGGCGGCATGATCTGCCTCCTGGGAGCCGCGATCATCATCGCCGCGCCGCGGTGAACGAGCGTCATTCTCGGGCGAAGCGAAGCGTTAAGCCCGAGAATCTCCGGGGAGAGATGCTCGGGTCAAGCCCGAGCATGACGGCGCGAACGCCTCACCCCCGCGCGAAGGTCTCGTCGAAGGCGTAGCCCGCGCCACGCACCGTGCGCAACGGGTCCTTGGCATCGCCCGGCGTGATCGCCTTGCGCAGGCGCCCGACATGCACGTCGACCGTGCGCTCGTCGATATAGACGTCGCGGCCCCAGACAGCATCGAGAAGCTGGGCGCGAGAATAGACCCGGCCCGGCGCCTGCATCAGGAATTCGAGCAGACGGAATTCGGTCGGCCCCAGATGCAATTCGGCGCCCGAGCGGCGAACCCGACGCGTCGTGCGGTCGAGTTCCAGATCGCCGGCGGCCAGCAGCCCCGCGACATGACCGGGCTTCGCCCGGCGCAAGAGCGCCTGGATGCGGGCGATCAGCTCCGGCAGCGAGAACGGCTTCACCACATAATCGTCGGCGCCGGTCGCCAGTCCGCGAACCCGTTCGGTCTCCTCGCCGCGCGCCGTCAGCATGATGATCGGCACGCGCTCGGTGTCGCGGCGCGAGCGCAGGCGGCGGCAGAGTTCGATGCCCGACAGGCCGGGCAGCATCCAGTCGAGCAGGACGAGATCAGGCGTGTTGTCGCGTAAGTGCAACTCGGCGTCGTCACCCCGCGCGACGCTGTCGACCTCGAAGCCCTCGGCCTCGAGATTATAGCGCAGCAGCAGGGTGAGCGGCTCCTCGTCCTCGACGATCAGGATGCGTGCGGGCATGCGGTGGTTTTCCGTTGGTGAATTGACGTCATGGTCGGACTTGACGTCATGGTCGGGCTTGACCCGACCATCTCAGGACCAGCGCCTTCTCGTCATGATCTTCTCGGGTCTGCGCTTCGCTTCGCCCGAGAATGACGCGCTGGTGTTACGCGAGACCTCAGCGCCCGGTCACCGCCTCGACATTGATATCGGTGGTGTCGAGCTTGGGCCGGTTCATGTCGAGCGACTCGCCGGTCACCAGGTAATGGATCGTCTCGGCGATGTTGGTGGTGTGATCCCCGATGCGCTCGACGTTCTTGGCGCAGAACAGCAGATGCGTGCAGAAGGTGATGTTGCGCGGATCTTCCATCATATAGGTCAGGAGCTCGCGGAACAGCGAGGTGTAGAGCGCGTCGATCTCGTCGTCGCGGCGCCAGACCTCCATCGCCTTCTGCTCGTTGCTGGCGGCATAGGCGTCGAGCACGTCCTTGAGCTGGGCCTGGACCAGCCGGCTGATATGCTCCAGCCCGACCACGGCGCGGTGCGGCGGCTGGAACTGGCCGGAGATGGCGACCGCGCGCTTGGCGATGTTCTTGGCGAGATCGCCGACGCGCTCGATGTCGGCGGCGATGCGGATGGCCGAGATCAGCTCGCGCAGATCGTTGGCCAGCGGCTGGCGGCGCGCGATGGTCAGGACGGCGCGCTCCTCGACATCGCGCTGGAGGTTGTCCAGGCGCTGGTCGGCGGAGATGACCTTCTGGGCCAGCGCCGTGTCGCGGCGCACGAGCGCCACGGTGGAATCGCCGAGCATGCGCTCGGACATGCCGCCCATCTCGGCGAGGCTGCGGCGCAGCGCCTCGAGATCGGCGTCGTAGGAGCGGACGATGTGTTCGGTCATGGCGGCGGTGTCCTGTGCAGGAGAGAGCGGGCGCGTCCTTGTAAGACTCAGCCGAAGCGGCCGGTGACGTAATCCTGCGTCTGCTTCTTGTGCGGGTTCATGAAGATGGTGTTCGTCGGAGCAAACTCGATCACCTCGCCCAGATACATGAAGGCGGTGTACTGCGAGATGCGCGCCGCCTGCTGCATGTTGTGCGTAACGATCACGATGGTGAAATCGCTCTTCAGCTGCTCCAGCAGATCCTCGACCTTGCCGGTCGAGATTGGGTCAAGCGCCGAGGTCGGCTCGTCGAACAGGATCACTTCCGGCTTCTGAGCGATGGTGCGCGCGATGCACAGGCGCTGCTGCTGGCCGCCCGACAGGCCCATGCCCGAGCTCTTCAGCTTGTCCTTGACCTCGTCCCACAGGGCCGAGCGGCGTAGCGCGCCTTCGACGCGGTCGTCGAGCTCGGATTTCGGCGGCTTCTCGTAAAGGCGGATGCCGAAGGCGACGTTGTCGTAGATCGACATCGGGAACGGCGTCGGCTTCTGGAAGACCATGCCGATGCGCGAGCGCAGCTCGTTCACGTCGACCTCGTTGGAGATGACGTTGCGGCCGTCGAGCATGACCTCGCCGGTGGCGCGCTGCTCGGGATAAAGCGAATAGATGCGGTTGAAGATGCGCAGCAGGGTCGACTTGCCGCAGCCCGACGGGCCGATCAGCGCCGTGACATGGCGGTCACGGAAATCGAGATTGATGCTCTTCAGCGCCTTGTGCTCGCCATAGTAGAAATCGAGGTTCTTCACCGCGATCCGCACAGGGGCGTCTGCATCGAGCGTTTGCGGGCTCAGTTCCAGGGTCGAAAGCATCGACATGTTCCTTCAGATCGAACGCGACCAGGTTGGGTTCAGGCTTTACTTGCTGCCGCGCACGATACGGCGCGCGATCAGCGAGAGCAGCAGGATCGACATGGTGATGATGAGCGAACCGGCCCAGGCGAGCTGTTGCCAGTTTTCGTAAGGGGCCGAGGCGAACTGGTAGATCGTCACCGGCAGGTTGGAAACACCGCCCGCGAGCGTGGGCGAGAACCAGAAATTATTGTTCAGCGCGGTGAAGATCAGCGGCGCGGTCTCGCCGGCAATGCGGGCCAGCGCCAGCAGGATGCCGGTGACCATGCCCGACTTGGCGGCCCGCCAGGTGATCGAGGTGATCACGACGGAGGGCGGCGCGCCAAGCGCAGCACCCGCCTCGCGCAGCGGACCCGGAACCAGCCGCAGCATGTCCTCGGTGGTGCGCACGATCACCGGGATCGCGATGATGCCGAGCGCGACGCCGCCCGCCCAACCGGAATAGCCACGGAACGGCTCGACCAGGATGACGTAGACGAACAGGCCGATCAGGATCGAGGGTGCCGAGAGCAGGATGTCGTTGATGAAGCGGATCAGGTTGGCGAGCTTCGACGTCTTGCCGTATTCGGCGAGATAGGTGCCCGCGAGCACGCCGACCGGCGTCGCCACGACGATGCCGAGGAAGGTCAGCACGATCGAGCCGACGATGGCGTTGGCAAGGCCGCCGCCCTCCGAGCCCGGCCCGGGCGTGATCTGCGTGAAGGTCGCGACAGACAGCCCGCCGATGCCCTTCACGATGAGCATGCCGAGAATCCAGAACAGCACGAAGATGGCGATGAAGGTGAAGCCGGCGGCGGTCAACCTCATCATGCGGTCGGCCGTGCGGCGCGACTGGCGGACGCGGCCCCATTCGGCATGGGGAAGCGCGCGGACGGTGGAGGGTGTCGTCATGCTCATGATCGGCTTCCGCTCAGTAGCTCTTGACGCGCGAGACGAGGATGCGCGCGATGACGAGGACGACGAAGGTGACGAAGAACAGGATGCAGCCGAGCGCGATCAGCGCGTTCATCTGCAGCCCCATCGCCTCGTTGAACTCGTTGGCGATGCGCGAGGCGATGGTCGAGCCCGGATCCATGATCGAGGCTGAGAGCCGGTTGGCATTGCCGACCACGAAGGTCACCGCCATGGTCTCGCCGAGCGCGCGGCCCAGCCCCAGCATGATCGCGCCGATGATCGAGACGCCGGCCTGAGGCACCAGCACATGGCGCACGACCTCCCAGGTCGTGGCGCCGATGCCATAGGCGCTCTCGCGCAGCACCGAGGGAATCTGCTCCAGCATGTCGCGCGTGATCGAGGCGATGAAGGGCACGATCATGAAGGCCAGGATGAAGCCGGCGGTCAGGATGCCCAGGCCCGAGGGCGAGCGCGAATAGAGCACGGTGCCGACGATCGGGAGACCCTCGACGATGTTGGACAGCGGGATCTGCACATAGGCCGCAAAGAGCGGCACGAAGACGAAGAGGCCCCACATGCCGTAGATGATCGAGGGCACGGCGGCGAGCAGTTCGATCGCGGTCGAGACCGGCTGCTTGAACCAGGCCGGCGCAAGCTGCGTCAGGTAGACGGCGATGCCGAGCGAGAGCGGTACGCCGATGACCAGCGCGATCAGCGCGGTCGAAAGGGTGCCGACGATGGCGGGCCAGGCGCCGTACTGGTCGTTCTGGGTATCCCAGACGCTGGAGGTGACGAAGCCGAGGCCGAATTCGCGGAAGGCCGGCCAGCCGCCGATGATCATCGAGAGCATGATGCCGGCGAGCAGGACGAGAACCATCAGCGCCGCGATGAAGCTGGCGTTGCGGAAGACAATATCGAAGGTGCCCTTGGGAGTCTTGCGTATGGCCGGGGCGGCTGGTCCGGTCATCATATCTGTCGCGGCGGTCATGCAAAAGCTCCGGTGCGGAAGGCTTGCCCGTCATTCTCGGGCGGAGCGAAGCGCAGACCCGAGAATCCCGGACCTGCGCATCCTTGTTTCCGAGATGGTCGGCTCAAGGCCGACCATGACGGCAATTCTCAGAAGATCGGCTTGCCCGCCGGATCCGTGACGCCCTTCCAGGCGTTGCGGACCTGATCCTTGACGTTGGCCGGGAGCGGCACATAGTCGAGGTCGAGAGCGAGCTTGTCGCCGTTCTTATAGGCCCAGTCGACGAACTTCAGGGCGGACTGCACCTCTTCCGGCTTCTCGGGCTTGGCGTGCACGAGCAGGAAGGTGGCCGAGGTGATCGGCCAGGCGTTGGCGCCCTTCTGGTTGTTCAGCGAGATGCCGAAGCCGGGAGCTTCGTTCCAGTTGGCATTGGCGGCAGCGGCCTGGAAGGCCTTGTCGTCGGGAGCCGGGAACTGGCCGTCGGCATTCTGGACCAGGGCGTGGGCCAGCTTGTTCTGCTTGGCGTAGGCGTATTCGACATAACCGATCGAGTTGGCGACCTGCTTCACCGAAGCCGAAACGCCCTCATTGCCCTTGCCGCCGATGCCGACCGGCCACTGGACCGAGGTGTTGGTGCCGATCTTGGTCTTCCAGTCGGGCGAGACGCGCGAGAGATAGTCGGTGAACACGAAGGTCGTGCCCGAGCCGTCCGAACGATAGACGGGGTTGATGTTGGCGTCGGGCAGGGTCAGGCCGGCATTGATCGCGACGATCTTGGGATCGTTCCACTTCTTGATATCGCCGAGGTAGATCTGGGCGATCAGCTCGCCGGTCAGCTTGAGCTTGCCGGCTTCGACGCCGGCGATGTTGATCGCGGGAACGACGCCGCCCATCACGGTCGGGAACTGGATCAGCCCGTCCTTGGTCAGGTCTTCACCCTTGAGCGGGGCGTCGGTCGCGCCGAAGGCCACCGTCTTGGCCTTGATCTGGCGAATGCCGCCACCCGAGCCGATCGACTGGTAGTTGAGACCGATATTGGTCTCCTTCTTGTAGGCCTCGGCCCATTTGGAATAGATCGGGAACGGGAATGTCGCACCAGCGCCGGTGATGTCGGCAGCCTGGACGGCACCGGACAGACCGATCGACGCGGCAGCGATGATAAGAATTTTGCGCATGGAGATGTCCTCTCTGGATCGCATGTTCAGCGCCCCGTCAGAACACTTTCTATATGACAGCCAAATGACAGTTCGTCATCTTCAGCTGTCATAAACGTCATGAAGCGCCCCGCGCCGGGACACCGAAACGCGGCATCGTGGCGCGGAAAGTGGCGCCCTCCCCGCGCGTGCTTTCGATCGTCAGGCGGCCGCGATGGCGCAGGACGATATGCTTCACAATGGCGAGACCGAGCCCCGTTCCGCCCGCCTCGCGGCTGGCGGCGGTGTCGACGCGGTAGAAGCGCTCGGTCAGACGCGGCAGGTGTTCCGGCGCGATGCCCGGCCCATCGTCGCGGATGCAGACGCTGACCTCGGACGCGCCGCTCACGACGTCGATCGCGACCTCGCCGCCCTCCTTGCCGTATTTGATCGCGTTCTCGACCAGGTTCTCCATCAGCCGCATCAGTTCGTCACGATCACCGGGAACCTGCACCGGCTCGGGCGGGATCGTCAGCTTGAGCGTGACCTTGCGCTCGCGCGCCATCAGGGTCAGCGAATCGACGATCTCGCGCGAGATGCCGGCAAGATCGACCGGCGTGTCGGGCGCGAGATGCGCGCGCAATTCGATGCGCGACAACGACAGCAGGTCGTCGACGAGGCGCGCCATGCGCAGGCCCTGCTCGCGCATGATCGCCAGGAAGCGTTCGCGCGCGCTGGCATCGTTACGCGCCGGCCCCTGCAGCGTTTCGACGAAGCCGAGCAGCGAGGCCAGCGGCGTGCGCAGCTCATGGCTGGCATTGGCGACGAAATCGACGCGCATGCGCTCGGTCACGCGCTGCTCGCTCAGATCCTCGAAGGTCAGCAGCACGGCTCGCCGCCAGCCACTGCCGCCGAGGGAGGCGATATGGATGCGGAAGGTGCGCTCGACGGGAACGCGCTCGATCAGCTCGATGACCTGCCGGTCTCCGCCGCGTGCGACCTCCTCGATCGCCTCGATCAGATCCGGATCGCGCAGGACGAGCGTCAGCGGCTTGCCGACCTCCAGCCCCGGGACGAGCCCGCGCATGGCAGGACTCAGCGCCTGCGCCACGCCTTGCGTGTCGAGCAGGACAACGGCGGAGCCGAGCGCCTCGATCAATGCGAGCGTCGCCGGAGCGTTGGGAGAGACGATGTCGGGCATGCGGCACATAGATCCCGGCGCTGGTCGTCTCCGCTGCCGATGGCCGGCCGGGACGTCGTGGCGCTCTTCCTGATCGGAACGTCGCCGGGCGTCAATTCCCTTCCCCCGCGCAGGCGTCTAGGCTGTGAGCCGGCACGAGGAGCAAGACGATGGCGAAGAGCTTTTCCGGAACCAGGTTGAAGGGAGCCATCAGGCTCGTCACCGAGGCTGATGACGCTCCCAAGGCAGGCAACGCATCCAAGACAGGCCGCGCCAAGAAACCCTCCGAAAAGGCATCCCCCGACAAGACGTCCAGCAAGGCGAAGGAAGCGCACGAGCCCGCTTTCGATCTCGAAGCCGACACCCTGCCCCAATCTATCGTCGACGCTTCCTTCCGCAGCGGCGACTATCCCTATGGCAAGCGGATGAAGCGCAAGCGCTACAACCGCGAGCTCGAGCCGCTGCAGATTGAGCTGCAGAAGCTGCTGAGCTGGGCCCGCGAGGAAGGGGAACGCATCGTCATCCTGTTCGAGGGGCGCGACGGGGCCGGCAAGGGCGGCACGATCGCCCGCTTCACCCAGCATCTCAACCCTCGCCAGGCGCGTGTCGTGGCGCTGCCCAAACCCTCGGATACCGAGAAGGGGCAATGGTACTTCCAGCGCTATGCCGCGGAGATGCCGACCACCGGCGAGATCGTGTTCTTCGACCGCTCCTGGTACAACCGCGCCGGCGTCGAGCGCGTGATGGGCTTTGCGACCGAGGAGCAGGCGGACGCCTTCCTGCGCGAGGTGCCGGCTTTCGAGGGCATGCTGGTGCGAGACGGCATTCGCATGATCAAAATCTTCCTCACCATCGGCCGCGAGATGCAGATGATGCGGCTGCACGCGCGCTGGCACGATCCGCTCAAGCGCTGGAAGCTCTCGCCGATCGATTTCGAGGCGCTGCCGCGTTTCGACGCCTATTCGGACGCCTTTGACGACATGCTGGCGAAAGGCTCGACGCCTGCGGCGCCCTGGACGGTGGTTCGGGCCAATGACAAGCTCCGCGCCCGCCTCAACGCGATCCGGCACGTGCTGCACACCATCCCCTACAAGGGCAAGGACAAGCAGGCGATCGGCGAGCTCGACCACAAGGTCGTCGTCACCGTGAAGGACTATCTCGACAGGGGCGGCGAACGCTGAGGGCGCTCCATCGCCGCACGGGCGGGAGGACCCTCTCGGCCCTTATCCTGAGAGGCAGGCCGAGAGCACGCGGCGAAGCGCTGTCATCCCGGGCGACCGAAGGGAGGCCCGGGATCCATTCCTGAGCATGGCCGACCCGCGTTCCGGAATGGATCCCGGGTCTGCGCTGCCCTCCGCCCGGGATGACTGCGAGGCAGATACCCCAAACAGCGCTCTAACGCTGCAGCCGCTCCGCCAGGAAGTCGACGAAGGCGCGGATGCGGGCGGCGAGATGCTCATGGCCGGCGAAGACGGCATGGATCAGCTCGCGATCCTCGGGATTGTGGTCCTCCAGCACCTGTACCAGGCGTCCTGACGCCAGATCCTGCTCGATATGGAACTGGCCGATGCGCGCCAGCCCCAGCCCCTGCAGGCAGAGCCGCCGCAGGGTAGCCCCGCTATTGGCCAGGAAATTGCCGGAAACGCTGCGGCTGAAGCGCGCCTGCGTGACCGGATCGCGGAACGGCCATTCGTCGAAGCTGCTGCGGAAATTGAAGCGCAGGCAGTTATGCGCGTCGAGATCGTCGGGCGTGCGCGGCGCCCCGTGTCGTTCGAGATAGGCCGGCGCCGCAATGATGATGCGGCGGCTTTCAAGGAGTTTGCGGGCCTTGAGCCGCGAATCGCGCAGCGCCCCGGCGCGGATGGCGATGTCGGCGCGCTCCTCGATCAGGTCGATGACCTCGTCGGCGAGCGACAGGTCGAGCTCGATCTCGGGATAGAGCGCCAGGAATTCCGGCACCAGCGGCAGGATGTGCAGCACGCCGAAGCCGACGGAGACGCTGACCCGCAGCCGGCCGCGCGGTACCGCCCGGACGCCGCTCGACAGCGCGCGCTCGGTCTCGTCGATCTCCGACAGGATACGCCGCGCCCGGGCGAGATAGGCCTCGCCCTCGGGCGTCAGCTGGAGCGCGCGCGTGGTGCGCACCAGCAGCCGCGTGCCGAGCCTGTCCTCGATCCGCGTGACGAGCTTGCTGACCGCCGAGGGCGACAGGCCGAGCTTGCGGCCCGCCGCCGAGAAGCTGCCGGCATCGACCGCCGCCACGAAGACATCCATCTCGCCCGCGCGATTATCCATCGTCCGACCTCCCCCGCCTCGACCTTTGAATTCAATTCAAAGGCATTGATCGATCCTGACGGCTTATCGCGCAAGTCCCCGCGGCTCATATAGCCCCCATCACCCGCACCAACCGGCAAAAGCACGCCGCCCCGCCCGCAACGGGCCGGAAAAGGACAATCCGATGCCCCCCGCCCTCTTCGCGCTCACGATCGCGGCCTATGCGATCGGCACCACCGAATTCGTCATCGTCGGCCTGCTGCCCACCGTCGCGGCCGACCTCGGCATCACCCTGCCATTGGCGGGCCTCATCGTCAGCGTCTACGCGCTCGGCGTCACCTTCGGCGCGCCGATCCTGACGGCGCTCGCCGGCCGCATCGAGCGCAAGCCGCTGCTGCTGGGCCTGATGGCGCTCTTCGTCATCGGCAACACCGCCGCCGCCCTCTCGCCAAGCTATGAAACGCTGCTGGTCGCCCGCGTGGTCTCGGCCTTCGCCCATGGCGTCTTCTTCTCGGTTGGCGCCACCATCGCCGCCGACCTCGTGCCGGAGGACAGGCGCGCCTCCGCCATCGCCATGATGTTCATGGGCCTGACGGTGGCCATCGTCACCGGCGTGCCGCTGGGCACCTTCATCGGCCAGACCTTGGGCTGGCGCGCGACCTTCTGGGCCGTTGCGGGGCTGGGCGTCATCGCCTTCATCGGCATCGCGGCGCTGCTGCCCTCGACCCTCTCGCGGGCTGCGCCTGCGAGCCTGCTCGACCAGGTCAAGGTGCTCGGCTCCGGTCGCCTGCTGCTGGTCTTCGGCATGACGGCGCTCGGCTATGGCGGCACCTTCGTCGCCTTCACCTATCTCGCCTCGATCCTCGAACAGATCACCGGATTTGCCGCCTCCAGCGTCAGCCTGATCCTCGTGCTCTATGGCGCGGCGATCGCGGTCGGCAACATCGTCGGCGGCCGGATCGCCGATCGCAATCCCGTCCGTGCTTTGATCTGGCTGTTTGCGGCCCAGGCGCTCGTGCTGCTGCTGTTCTCGGTCACCGCCATCTCGCCGCTCTGGACGCTTCTCACGCTGGCCGGGCTCGGCTTCCTCTCCTTCGCCAATGTGCCGGGCCTTCAGCTTTACGTGGTGAGGCTCGCCAAGGAGCATCGCCCGGCCGCAGTCGACGTCGCCTCGGCGCTGAACATCGCCGCCTTCAATCTCGGCATCGCGCTGGGCGCCTGGATCGGCGGGCTGGTCGTCGCCTCGAAGCTCGGGCTCGGCGCCACGCCCTGGGTCGGCGGCATCATGGTCGGCGGCGCGCTGCTGCTGACGCTGTGGAGCAGCGCGCTCGACAGGAAGCCGGTCGCCGCCTGCCAGACTGCGTGAACTGCTGACCCTCACCCCATTTCAGACCGACAAAGGACGCTGCCAATGAAAAACGTTACCGCCAATGGCGCCACGATCCCCGCACTCGGCTTCGGCACCTTCCGCATGCCCGGCCCTGACACGCTCAGGATGGTGCCCCATGCGCTGAAGCTCGGCTTCCGCCATATCGACACCGCCCAGATCTACCGCAATGAGGCGGAAGTCGGCGAAGGCATCGCAAGCTCCGGCGTCGCCCGGTCCGACATCTTCCTGACCACGAAGGTCTGGGTCGAGAATTATGCGCGCAAGGCCTTCATCGACTCGGTCGATGAGAGCCTGCGCAAGCTGAAGACCGACCATGTCGACCTTCTCCTGCTGCACTGGCCCAACGACGCCGTGCCGCTTGGCGAACAGATCGGCGCGCTTAACGAGGTCGCGAAGGCCGGCAAGACGCGCCATGTCGGCGTCAGCAATTTCAACACTGCGCTGATGGCGCAGGCCGTCGCGCTCAGCGCCGCGCCCATCGTCACCAACCAGATCGAGTACCATCCCTATATCGACCAGAGCGTCGTGATCGGCGCGGCCAAGGCCGCAGGGATGGCAATCACCGGTTATTACGGCATGGCCGATGGCAAGGTCTTCACCGACCCGGCGCTGGGCGAGATCGCAGGACGTCATGGCCGGTCGATCGCCCAGATCGTGCTGCGCTGGCTGGTTCAGCAGGACGGTGTCGTCGCCCTCTCGAAGACGGTGAGCGAGGCCCGCGCCGCCGAGAACCTCGCCATTTTCGATTTCGAACTCAGCCCCGGTGAGATGTCCGCGATCCATACCTTGGCCCAGCCCGACGGCCGCATCGTCAGCCCCGACGGCCTTGCTCCGGCCTGGGACAAGGCCGCCTGAAGGGAGCTTCGAGAAAGCGAGTTCGTTCAGCACTTCGCGCCGTCATCCCGGGCGAAGCGAAGCGCAGACCCGGGATCCATTCCGGAGCGATGTTTGGAGAGGCTCCGGAATGGATCCCGGGTCTCCCTTCGGTCGCCCGGGATGACCGGAATGGGCTTGTCCCAGCCGGCCTATTTCCCCATCACGAGGTTCGGCAGCCAGGTCGTCAGCGGCGGCCAGAGCGTGATCGCCGCGAGCACGACGAGCAGCGGCACGATCCAGGGCAGGATCGCCTTCGACATGGTCTCGAAGGAGACGTTGGCGATCCGCGTCACCACGAAGAGCACCACACCGATCGGCGGGTGGATCGTACCCAGGATCAGGTTCAGGATCATGATGATGCCGAACTGGACAGGGTCGATGCCAAAACTATGCGCTGCCGGCACCAGGATCGGGATCAGGATCAGCATCGCCGCCAGCGCTTCCATGAAGCAGCCGACCAGCAGCAGGATCAGGTTGCAGACCAAGAGGAAGACCAGCGGGTCCTTGATCGTCGCGACGATCAGCGGCGTCAGCGTCTGCGGCACCCGCGAGATCGACATGCACCAGCCCAGCGCACCCGCCGCCATCACCAGCACCATGACGAGCCCGGTCGTCTCGACCGTCTCGACCAGGATGGGGCCGAGCTGCTTCACCTCCAGCGTGCGGTAGACGAAGAAGCCGAGGAACAGCGCATAGAGGCAGGCGACGGCGGCAGCCTCCGTCGGTGTGAAGATGCCGGTGAACATGCCGCCGAGGATCAAGGGCGGCGTCATCAGCGCAAAGAAGCCGCTGATGAAGGTCCGTCCGATCTCGCGAAAGCCTGCGAACTTCTCCTTGCGAAAGCCCTGGCGCTTGGCGATGAGCATCACCATCACCATCAGCGACAGCCCCATCAGGATGCCCGGGATGACGCCGCCGATAAACAGCCGGCCGATCGAGACGTCGGCCGTGACGCCATAGATCACCATCGGCAGGGAGGGCGGGATGATCGGACCGATGGTGGCGGCGGCAGCCGTGATCGCGGCTGCGGTCTCGGGCCGGTAGCCGGCCTTCTTCATCGCCCGGATCTCGATGGCGCCTGAACCCGCCGCATCCGCGACTGCCGAGCCGACCATGCCCGCAAAGATCATGCTGGTGAGGATGCTGGCATGGGCATAGCCGCCGCGCAGCCAGCCGATCACCGAAGTCGCGAAGGCGACGATCCGGTCGGTGATCTTGGCCGCGCCGAGGATGCTGCCCATCAGGATGAACAGAGGAGCGGCGACGATGGGGAAGGCGTTCATCGCCTGCGCCATCTTCTGCGGCACGATCGAGGCCGACAGGTCCGCCAGCGCCACGAAGGCGAAGGCCGCCAGCCCCATCGAGGCGAATAGCGGGAAACCCGCGAGGATCGACAGGAACCAAACGCCCGATATCTGGAAGATCAGCGTGCTCACAGAACCTCTCCGGTGATCGGGGGCTGGGCCGGCTCATAGGGCGACGCCGCCCAGTTCCTGAGATTGTCGACCAGCTCGAACAGACCCTGCGCGGCGGTGACGAAACCGGCAAAGACCATGGGCGCATAGAGCCACGACATCGAGATCGGCACCGTCGTCGCCTCCAGATCATGGTTCACCGCGACGAGATGGATGCTGTACCAGCCGGCCAGCAGCCCGAAGACGATCATGCCGGCCTGCATCACCATCTCGGCCGCCCGCCAGGCGCGTGGCGGCAGCAGATCGTGAAAGAAACGGATGCGGATATGCGCCTTCCTCCGGCTGGCGATGATCCAGCCGCAGACGGCGACCCAGAGCATCAGGAAGCGCGAGACCTCATCCGTCCAGATCAGCGGATCGCCCAGCGCCCGCGTGACGATGCCGAGCGTCACGCAGACCAGCAGCGCGACGATCAGGATGCCGGCGAAAATCTCCATCGCCCGGTCGAACACCGTGCGCCACAACGCGATCATGTCTTGCCTCCGATGGAGCCTGGTAGCCTAGTCTCAGACCTCGCCATGCAAGCGCGCCGTCGTCCCGGGCGAAGCGAAGCGCAGACCCGGGATCCATGCCGGAACGGTTCAGGAATGGATCCCGGGTCTGCGCTTCGCTTCGCCCGGGATGACGGCGCACTTCTGAAGAAGGGCCGCCTTACATCGCCTCGATGCGCGCCCAGAGGCCCTTGCCCCATTTGCTTTCGAACTTGGCCGGCAGCGACGCCAGCACCGGTTTGCGGAAGCTCTCGAGGTCGGGCTTGATCACGGTCATGCCGCTCTTGCCGAGGCTTTCGGCCAGCCCGTTCTCCTGCACGACGATCTCCTTGTCCTGCCAGGCGGAGGCGGTGTCGACGGCGGCCTTGACCGTGGCGCGGTCGGCCTCGCTCAGCTTCGACCAGGCGGCATCGTTCACGATCACCAGACGCGGCGTGATGATGTGCCCGGTCAGCACCAGATATTTCTGGACCTCGGCGAGCTTGGCCGACTGGATCGTCGGCAGCGGGTTTTCCTGCCCGTCGACGGCGCCCTGCGACAAGGCAAGATAGAGCTCGCTGAAGTTCAGCGGCGTCGGGCGCGCGCCCCAGGCTTCGGCCATGGCGCGGAAGGTGTCGACCTCCGGCACGCGCAGCTTGAAGCCCTTCATGTCCTCGACCGAATTGATCGGCTTCGATCCACTGGTGAGGTGGCGGATGCCGTAATAGGTCACGCCGATGACGCGCAGGCCGCGCTTCTCGACCAGCACCTTGTTGAGCTCGTCCATCAGCGGCGATTTCAGCGCCCGCGACATATGGGCCGGGTCGCGCCAGATATAGGGCGCCTCGATGATCGAGATCTGCGGCACGAACTGGCCCAGCAGCGCAGCGCCCTCGGTCACCATGGTGAGTGCGCCGCTGGCGACGGATTCGACCATGTCGCGCGACGAGCCGAGCTGGCCTGCCGGGAAGGTCTGGATATCGATGCGCCCGCCGGTCTTCTCCTTGACCTCGGCGGCGGCCTTCACCGCGCTTTGCGGGGACGGATGGGTCATCGCCTGCCCGTCGGCCCAGCGCAGCACGACGGCCTGCGCGCGCAGGATGGCGGGCATGGCGACGCCAGCCCCGGCGAGCGCGACGGAGCCGGCGAGAAGATCGCGTTTTGTCAGTCTGGTCATGGTCTCAATTCCTCCCGAAAATGCCCGGTTGTCCGGGTCGCTATTGGGTTGAAACCGCCCCTCATGAGCCGGCTTCCAGTCTTCGCTCGCTCAGTAGCTCATGGCCCGGTTGCGGGCGTTGCCGATATGGATGCCCATCTCGTCGGCGGCCCGGACAGGGTCGCGCGTCTCGATGGCCGCGATGATCTTGAGGTGGTCCTGCATAACCGGCACGAGGATGTGGTTCTGGATCCGCGTCTCATATTGGCGGATCAGCCTGATCTTCAGCCAGGTCACGCGGAAGGCTTTCGAGACGATGTCGTTGTCGAGATGGTCGATGATCGCCTCATGCATCAGCCGGTCGACATCCTCGGCATCCTCGATCAGCGTCTCGTCACCGCCCGCTTCGGCGCGGGCGATGATCGCCTCGTGCCGCGCGCGTTGCTCGGCAATCTCGTCATCGGTGGCATTGGCCGCGTATAGCGCCGTCGCCTCCTTCTCCAGGAAAAGCCGGAACTGGAAGGCGTTGCGGATCAGGTTGAGGTCGACATGGGCGACCTGCATGCCGCGTTGCGGCACGGTCTTGATCAGCCCCTCGGCCTCCAGTCGCGGGATCAGCTCGCGGATGGCGCCGAGCGGAAAGCCCGTCATCGCCACGAGCTCGCGCTGGGTCACGAACTGGCCGGGCTTGATGTCGCGCGCCAGCAGTCGCTCCGTGAAGCTGGCATAGGCCCGCTCCCGCAGTTTCAGCGGCTCTCCCTCGCGCTCTGGCTCCGGCTCGCTCAATCCACCCTCCCCTTACGCCGCCTTGGCGCGCGTGATCGTGTCGAATGCCGCAAACAACCGCTTGCGCTGGCTCTCGTCGAGCGCCTCGAGCGGCGCGCGCATCGCGCCATAGCCGGCATCGCCATGCACATGCCCGACCAGCGCCTTGACGGCGGCCATGACGGGATAGCTGCAGATCTCGTCGACCAGCGCGTTCACGACGGGGCTGTCGGCGCCCTCATAGACCAGCGGCCTTAGCAGATGCGGCACGAGATTCGCGACGCCGCAGATCGAGCCCTGTGCCCCCGCGCGCACCGCCCGGGCGAGCTGCCGCTCGTCGCCGACGAGGATGGCGAGTTCGCCATGCGCCTTCAGGAAGGCTTCCGTGCTGCCATAATCGCCCGAGGAATCCTTGATCCCCGTCACCACACCCGGAAACGCGGTCTTCAGCTTCTGGACCAGCCCGACGCTGATGTTCACCGCCGTCACCGAGGGAATGTGGTAGAGGATGGCATTGCGCACGGACGGGCCGAGCTTCTCGAAGAACTGCGAGAACCAGGCATAGAGCCCCTCGTCGCTGACGCCCTTGAAGTAGAAGGGCGGCGCGACCAGCAGGCCCTTCGCGCCGGCATCGAGCGCGACGCGCGCCTGCTCGATCGATTCATGCAGCGAAGCCGCCGCGATGCCGGCATAGATCTTGGTCGTCGGATCGATACCCGCGCCGATCAGCGCGCCCATCATGGCCGTGCGCGCCGGCAGGCCGAGCGCCGCGCCCTCGCCCGTCGTCCCGTAGAGCGTGACGCTGTCGCAACCTTCCGCCAGCACATGCTTCGCGTGCCGGACCAGCCGCGGCAGGTCGATCGCGCCACCTTCGCGCATCGGGGTGGTGATCGCGCAGGAGAGGCCGAAACGGTTGGGGTCGAGGCTCATGGAGGTTGTCTTTCCGGATAGGTTGATAACTGACATGTTAGATTGAGGTCATGGCTGCCGCAAGCGCGGCGCCGCGGAGCGCTACCCGTCCTTGAGCCCCCCGGCCGAGAGACCCGCGACGATCTGGCGTTGGGCGAGCACAGTCACCAGCAGCACCGGCAGCGTCACCAGCAGGGCGGCAGCGGCAAGCGGTCCCCAGGAGATCTGCTCGAAGGTCAGCGAGTTGTAGACGGCCGAGGGCAGCGTGCGGCTGTTCTTGCCGCCGAGCACCACCGAGAAGATGAAGTTGTTCCAGGAGAAGATGAAGGCGAGGATGCCGCCGACGACAATGCCGGGCTTGGCCAGCGGCAGTGCGACATGTCGGAAGGCCTGCCAGCTGGTGGCGCCGTCGATGCGGGCGGCGTCCTCCAGCTCCATTGGCACGTTCTCGAAATAGCCGATCATGATCCAGACGATGATCGGGATAGTGATGACGAGATGGGTTATCACCAGCGCCGTGATGGTGCCGACCAGCCCGGTCATCTGGAACAGCAGGAACAGCGGGATGAGATATGAGAGCGCTGGCGTCATCCGCGCGACCAGGATCAGGATGGCGAACTTGGTCGCCTTGCCGCGCGCGATGCCATAGCCGGCGGGCACGCCGACAAGCAGCCCGACCAGCACCGCCCCGCCGGTGACGAGGATCGAATTCCAGAGGTACAGGGCAAAGTTGTTCTGCGCGAAGACGTCGACATAGTTCTTGAACGTCGGCGGATCGGGAATGAAGACCGGCGGGAAGGCGGTGTTGTCGAGCTCGTTCTTGAACGACAGCGAGATCATCCAGAGGAAGACCAGGATCGCCGGCGACACCAGCACGAAGACGGAGAGGTAGAAGCCGATCTTTGTGACGAGGCGTTTCATGAGCGCGCCTTTCCGGGAAAGGCGGCGAGCCGCAACCTGCTCCCTCCCCCCGCTTGCGGTGGGGAGGGCTGGGGTGGGGGGCAGTGCCGCTCGGCGTGACGATGACGGATGGCGTTCCGGCTTTCCGGCCCCCCATCCCTAGCCCTTCCCCGCCGCAAGCGGGGGGAAGGGGATGCATCGCGTCCCGTCATTGCGAGGAGCGTAGCGACGAAGCAATCCAGAGCTCGACGTCCCCCTGGATTGCTTCGCTGCGCTCGCAATGACGGACAAGCCGGGAAAGGGATGGCTGCCATCACGCGTTCCACTTCGACTTCTGGCGCGCATAGAGCAGCAGCAGCGAGAGCATGATGATGATGACGAAGAAGATCACCACCACGGCCGAGGCGTAACCGATCTTGTAGAACTGGAAGGCCTGCAGATAGAGGAAGATGTTGAGCGTCTCCGAGGCCGTGCCCGGCCCGCCCTGCGTGATCACGAAGATCGTGTCGAAAGCCTTCAGCGCGTCGATGCTGCGGATCACAATGGCGACCATGATGAAGGGCCAGACCAGCGGCAGCGTGATGTGGCGGAACATGTGCCAGGAATTGGCGCCGTCGATCAGCGCGGATTCATAGGGCTCGCGCGGCAGACCGGCGAGGCCGCCGAGCACGATCAGCATGACCAGCGGCGTCCAGTGCCAGACCTCGACCAGGATCAGCGTCGGGATCACCGTATTGGGATCGTAGACCCAGTTCTGCGGACCGATTCCGACCAGCGAGAGCAGGTAGTTCAGCACACCCAGCTGCGGGTGGAACATCATCGTCCAGACCAGCGCGACCGCGACCGGCGTCGCCATCATCGGCATCACGAAGATCGTGCGCAGCACGCCGCGGAAGGGAAATTCGCGGTGGAAGACCAGTGCGGCGGCCGTTCCGAAGAAAACCGGCAGCACCACGGCCAGAATGGTGAAATAGGCGGTATGCCCCATCGACTCGATGAAGCGCGCATCGCGGAACAGCTCAGCGAAATTCTGCAGGCCGACGAATTCCGGCCCGCCGCCGATCTTCCAGTCATGGCCCGACATGTAGAGCGTGAACAGCCACGGAAACACGATCACGCCGATCACGATCACCACAGCGGGCACCGAGAACAGCCAGTAGCGCGGCGTGAAATCGGCCGAATGCGTGAACGTCGCGGGCTGCTGCAAGGGAGCGAGCGGCTGGGAGATTGTCGTTGTGGCTGTCATGCGGTCATCGAACTCACGCCGTCATGCTCGCCCTTGTGGCGAGCATCCACGTTTTGAACACTGCTTTCGCCCAGCGAAGCCGTGGATGGTCGGGACAAGCCCGACCATGACGGCTCCCTGGCGAAAGCGCGGCGTCGTAGCCTCAGCCCTGCTCGCTCTTGACGAGCACCGGCGCGAAGGTCTCGGTCGCCTTCTTCAGCTCGGCTGCGACATCGGCCCCGCCGAGCGCATTGGTCAGTGCCACGCCGAAGACGTCGCGGAATTCGGTCACCGGGACGATCTGCGGCAAGGCAGCCCGCGCCACCTTGGCCGAGCCGAGCAGGCACTCGAAATACTGCTTGCCGAATTTCGACTGCGAGATGGTGTCGGTGTCGAGATAGGCCGATGCGCGGCCGGGCGCGCCCGCGCCTGCCTTGAGCATAGCGATCTGCTGCGCCTTGCTGGTCATGAACTGGAGGTAGAGCCAGGCGGCCTGCTTCTTTTGCGATCCGCGCGAAATGCCCATGCCGTCGGCGAACATGCCGGCGTGATGCGCCTTCGGGCCGGGCGGCGTGATGCCGTAGCCGACCTTGCCGACGATGCGCGACTTGGTCGGATCCTCAAGCGGGGTGGCAAAGCCGATGCCGTCGAGCCACATCGCGGCGCGGCCCTGCATGAAGGTGGTCTGGCATTCGTTCCAGTTGAAGCCGACCTGGCCGGCGGGACCGGTATCCCTGTTGAGCTTCTTGTAGAGCTCGCCGGCCCAGGCCGCCTCGGGCGTGTCGGTGAGGAGCTTGCCTTCGGGCGAGGTCGTCTCGATGCCCTGGCCGAGGAGGAGGCTCGCCCAGACCGGAACGTTGGCGTTCTTCAGGCCGCGCGAGACGAAACCTGCGATGCCCTTGGCCGGATCGTGCAGCTTGGCCGCGACCGTGGCCATTTCGTCCATGTTCTTCGGGTATTCGACGCCCTTCGCTGCGAAGAGCTCCTTGTTGTAATAGACCATCCAGTAGTCGACGAAGAACGGGATGGTATCGAGCGAGCCGTCGGCCTGCCTTGCATAGGCGACCGGGCCTGCGCCGAAATCGTCGAAATTGAAGTCGGGCGAGGTCAGCGAGGCGTCCTTGATATAGGGCGTCAGATCCTCGAACCACTTGCCCTTGGCGGCCATGCGCTTCTGCACATGCAGCGAGATGCCGCTGACGTCGAAGCTCGGCTTGCCCGAAGCGAATTCGATGACCGCCTTCTGGCGCTGCTGCTGCTCGGGCACCTGCTCGGCCGAAACCTTGATGCCGGTGAGCTCGGTGAACTCCTTCTCCGCCGCCTGCATCAGGTCGGAACGCGGGTTCTTCACCAGCAGCACGTCGATCGTCGTGCCGGAAAAGCGCTTCCAGTTGAAAGCGGCCTGGGCGCGCGCCTCGCGCAGCACCAGCGGCGAACCGATCGCGCCGGCCGCCCCCAGGGCGGTCGCGCCACGCAACAGCGTGCGCCGGGTCGGCTTGAGGATGTCCTTGGTCATCGTTTCCCTCCCTTGGGACGTGAACGCGGCCGTTTCTACGGCCTGCCTATTGACGAGCGCTCCGGCTGGGCCGAGGCTCGATCTTGGCGGGCAAGCTAGTCCGGTTTCTGGGCGGTTGCAAGCTAACATGTTGGCGTGCACATAGTACCTGACCGACACCGGAAACCGCGCCCATGCCGTCCGCCAGGCCCATCTCTTCAGTCTTGCCCACCTCTTCCGTCTTGCCCACCTCTTCGGTCTCGGCCATGCCTGCCGCTTCGCCCGCCCTGCCGACCCGCAAGCTCGGGGGCACCGACATCGCCGTCTCCACGCTGGGATTCGGCGGCGCGCCGCTCGGCGATCTCTATGCCCGCCTCGACGAGGCGCAGGCCGTCGCCACCGTGGAAGCCGCCATCACCGGCGGCATCACGCTGCTCGACACCTCCCCGCTCTATGGACATGGCCTGTCGGAGCACCGCAT
Source organism: Allobosea lathyri (assembly GCF_900108245.1). Taxonomy (GTDB): domain Bacteria; phylum Pseudomonadota; class Alphaproteobacteria; order Rhizobiales; family Beijerinckiaceae; genus Allobosea; species Allobosea lathyri. Next base: position 175,024 of record NZ_FNUY01000006.1, on the reverse strand, counting down.
CGGCGCGGCACTTCGGCGGGCACGGGGCGACGTCATGCTCTCGACCAAGGTCGGCCGCGTCGCCGAGCCCTTCGGCCCGCGCGGCGAAGGTTCCGGCTATCTTGGCGGCCTGCCGCATGCGCTGCGCTTCGACTATTCCTATGACGGCGCCATGCGCTCGCTCGAGCAATCGGCGCTGCGGCTCGGCGTCGACCATTTCGACATCGTCCTGATCCACGATGTCGATGTCTGGACCCATGGCGCAGACGCGATCGAGGATCGCTTCTCGCAAGCCATGAACGGCGCCTATCGCGCGCTGGAAAGCCTGCGCGCGTCCGGCGCCGTCAAGGCGATCGGCGTCGGCGTCAACGAAGCGCAGATGTGCGAGCGCTTCGCCCGCGCCGGCGATTTCGACACCATGCTGCTCGCCGGGCGCTATTCGCTGCTGGAACAGCCGGCGCTCGCCTCCTTCATGCCGCTCGCCCTGGAGAAGCGCATCGGCCTGATGCTCGGCGGCGTCTTCAACTCCGGCATCCTCGCGACAGGCCCGGTCGCAGGCGCGAAATACAACTACAAGCCCGCCCCGCCCGAGATTCTCGCGCGCGTCGCCGCGATCGAAGCCGTCTGCATCCGCCATGGCGTGCCCTTGCGCCGTGCCGCGCTGCATTTCCCGCTGGGACATCCCGCTGTCGCCAGCCTCGTGATGGGCGCAGTCTCGCCCGCCGAAGTCGCCGACCAGATTGCGGAGCTCTCAGCCCCCGTCCCCGCCGCGCTCTGGGGCGAACTGAAGGCGCAGAGCCTGCTTGGCGCCGATGTCCCCGTACCGACCGAGGGACAATGAACGCCATGCGCATCGACGCTCACCAGCACTTCTGGACCCTGGCACGCGGCGATTATGGCTGGCTGACACCGGAGCTCGGCCCGATCCATCGCGATTTCGGCCCCGAAGATCTCAGCCCCCTGCTCGCCCGTCACGGCATTATCAGAACCATCCTCGTCCAGGCCGCGCCCACGCAGGCCGAGACCGCCTTCCTGCTCGATATCGCCGCGCGCACACCCTTCATCGCCGGCGTCGTCGGTTGGTGCGATTTCGATGCGCCCGATGCGGATTCGCGCATCGCCCGCTTGAGCGGCAATCCCCTCCTCGTCGGCCTGCGCCCGATGGTGCATGACATCTCGGACGTGAACTGGCTCGCCAAGCCGACACTCGCTCCTGTCTTCGACGCCATGATCGCGCATGATCTCGTCTTCGACGCCCTGCTGCGGCCGCAACATATCGACCCGATGCTGCGCGTCCTCGACCGCCACCCGGCCCTGAGCGTCGTCATCGACCACGCCGCCAAACCCGACCTCGTCAGCGGCGACATCACCGGCTGGCGCGAGGGCATCACGGCGCTGGCAGCTCACTCCAACACGGTATGCAAGCTCTCGGGCCTCGTCACCGAAGCCGCCCCCGACTGGACGCTCGACATCTTGCGCCCGATTGTCGAGCATCTGCTCGCAAGCTTCGGTCCCGAGCGCCTGATCTGGGGCAGCGACTGGCCGGTGGTGACGCTGCGCGCCGATTACGACCGCTGGTTCGACGCGGCGAGCGCCTTGCTGGCCGGGCTCACCGAGCCGCAGCGGCTCGCCATCTTCGGCGGCACGGCGCGCCGGATCTATCTCTCGCACAGGGGACGCGACTGACATGAGCTCGACATCATGCTGAAGGGCATCGATCCCGTCCTCTCCGCCGATCTGCTCTGGCTGCTCGCCGCGATGGGCCATGGCGACGATCTCGCTCTGGTCGACGCCAATCACCCGGCCGAGACCGTCGCGCGCGCCACCACCAGCGGCCGGCTGATCCGGCTGCCCGGCTTGAGCATGGGCCGCGCGGCGCGCGCCATCCTTTCGCTGCTGCCGATCGACGATTTCGAGCCCGAGCCGGCGCGCCGGATGCAGGTCGTCGGTGATCCCCAGGCGATTCCCGCCGTCCAGCAGGAGGTGCAGCGCGAGCTCGACCACGCCCTTGGCCACCCGCTGCCGCTCGTCGGCATCGAGCGCTTCGCCTTCTACGACGCCGCCAAGGCGGGCTTCGCCGTGATCCAGGTTGGCGACCCCAGACCTTATGGCTGCTTCCTCTTCCGCAAGGGCGTCATCGCCGGCGAGGTCGTCGCATAGACGCTGATGGGCCGGCAGCAAGCAAGGGGACAGCCGCGCGACAGTACAACAGCCGCGAAAACTTCAACCTCCTCGGCACCCCCTGTCATCTGCCATTCATTCGCCACAGCTTAGGACCTGATTCAGGAATGCGCGGCCAGGCGGAATGAGCCGTCTGGCCGCTGCACCCAGCGGGCGACGCCTGTGAGGATCGACGATCATGACGCACATCAAAACCGCATTCGCTGTCAGCCTGTTCGCGCTCGCGGGCGGGTTCGTTCTTCCCCTCGCCACGCCGGCCCAGGCGCTGACGATGAAGGAATGCAGCACCAAGTATAACGCTGCCAAGACCGGCAACACGCTCGGCGGCCAGTCCTGGAACGATTTCCGCAAGGCGCAGTGCTCCGACAGCGCAACCCCCGCGCCTGCTGCCGCCGCAACCCCGGCCGCTGCGCCGGCCAATCCAATGAAGCCCGCAGCGGCAGCGCCCGCCGCCCCGGCAAAGCCCGCCGCAGCCGCCCCGGTCTCAGCCGGCAACGCCGTCTTCCCGACCAAGGTCGACCCGAAATATGCCAGCGAGACCGCCGGCAAGCAGCGCTTCAAGACCTGCAACGACCAGTACAACGTCAACAAGGCCAATGGCGGCAATGGCGACCTGAAATGGATCCAGAAGGGCGGCGGCTATTACAGCCAGTGCAACACCCGCCTGAAGGGCGCCTGAGACGGCGCAACCGCCCGGCCTGCTGCCCTTCTCCCCTCGCGGGAGAAGGCTTTGGCGGCTTGGACCGTGCTGATTATGCGCGGAAACACGCCGTCATCCTGGGCGCAGCGAAGCGGAGACCCGGGATCCATCGCAGGGCTCCGGAGCCCTATGATGGCTCCCGGATCTGCGCGGCTTCGCCGCTTGTCCAGGATGACGGGGGAGGTTCCGAGCGAAATCGGCACGCTCTAAGCGTCCGCGCCCTTCGCCACCGCCTGGCGCAAGCGCGCGATCGCCTCGATGGCGCCGGCCTTCAGCTTGACGTCGTTCGATTCGGCGTCCTTCCCGATCAGCTCCAGCAGCGTGGCGACGCTGATCTCGCTGCCGCCAGTGGTGAGCTTCAGCACCGCATTCGCCAGCACATTGGGCCAATAGGCCGCGCCGCCCTTGGCCAGCCCCTTGGCCTTGCGGCCCTCGAATTCCTGGGCGAGCTGTTCGGGGGTCTTCCTGGCCATGCCGGTCTCCGCTTGCCTGTCTTGCATGTCCCTCGTTGAAGGGCGTTGCCGGGGCGATACCATTTTTTGCGCCGCCACGCTCCCTCATCGCATTTCTGGAGATTCCCACAGCCCTCATCCTGAGGAGCCATTTCTTCATGAATGGCGTGGCGCGGAGCGCCGGATGAGGGCCTGCGCCTGAACCAGACGGCGCGACGACGCCATCTGCCGCTTGGTCGCCCTTGCGGGCCGCTTCCCTTCTCCCCTCGCGGGAGAAGGTGTCTGCGAAGCAGACGGATGAGGGGGCGCCGTGCCCTGTCCGGGCTGGGCGCCGCGCCCTGACCGGGCCGGCGTCGTGGCCGGATCAGTCGGAAAGCTCACGGCGCCCCCCTCATCCGTCAGCGCTTCGCGCTGCCACCTTCTCCCGCGAGGGGAGAAGGGACGCGTGCAAAATCCCCGCCCGCGTCGCCGCGTCGGTTGATGATGAGGGGCAGCGGAGCGCCGCGAGGCGCGGGGGTATCTTGCCGCAACCATTGAGCCAGGTCGCGGCGCGGATGGATTGAGCCACCATCCGCACGCCCCGTGGCGCTCCGCTCGTCGGCGATTTGTGACTCCGGGCCGCGCTTAGCGGGTCGAGGGTCATTTTCGTCACCGCGAGCCGTTTCGACGCCAGCTCCCCTCATCGGGTCGTCGCGTCTACTCCGGTACGGGGCGACAAGCCTGATGCCATCGACCGTTCCAGCGAGCTCCTCGCGCAGGGGCCGTATTACCCCCAGGGCGGTTCCCGAAGCCTCCCGAGTGTGGATCGTGACTCCACCCGCAGGCGCCGCCCCCATCCCCACCAACGGCACACCTCCGGATGGCTGCCCCTCGGGGATGAGGTGGAGGCAGGATAAGGCTGGTTGGGTGGACGGGGATTAGTTTGATGGGAACCGCCACGCGTCATGGTAGCCCCTGTGGCGACCATCCACGTCTTCGCTGGTCGAAGGCCGTGTTCAAGACGTGGATGCTCGGGACAGGCCCGAGCATGACGGCGAGGCATGGCGCGACGCCTCTTCCCTTCTCCCGGATGGGAGCAGGGGGCGCGGAGCGCCGGATCAGGGCCTGCGGCTGAACCAGATGGCGCGGCGGCGCCGTTGCAGCCCAACGAGCGGCGGCGCCCCCTCGTCCCTGCCCTTCTCCCATCCGGGAGACGGGTTTCCCGCGGTTCCCGCATCTTGCCGTCATGCCCGCGCAATGCCCTGCCTGCACCCCGGACCATCGCGAAAAGCCGTTGCGCGCGCGCGCCGCGCAGGGCACGAGCGCCGCCGCATGGGTTTGCGTCGCGCTGCCCGGTCGTTCAGGAATCCAGCATGTCCATCCTCGCCCGCGCGCTCGCCTTGAGCCTCCTCCTGCTCGCCGCCCCGGCCGCAGCCGAGATCACCGACCCGGAGATGAGCTGCGCCCAATATCTCAAGACCGCCCCGAGCCGCGCCCACAAGGCCAATCATGCGAAAGCCGGCGGGGCGAGCGGCGAGGTCGAGGCCCGGGTGAGAGCCTTCTGCGCCGCCAACCCGAAGATGAAGGCGATCGACGCGGAACTGACGGTTACCGGGGATTGAACCGCGACGCCTCCTCCCTTCTCCCCTCGCGGGAGAAGGTGCCCCGGCAGGGGCGGATGAGGGGGCGCCGTGCCCCGTCCGGTTGGCGTCGCGTTCGGCGGAAGGTTCACGGCGCCCCCTCATCCGTCAGCGCTGCGCGCTGCCACCTTCTCCCGCGAGGGGAGAAGGGACGCGCCGCGCTGCCTTCGCCCTTTCCGTCAAGGACAAGGCCCGAGCCTTCTGCGCCGCCAACCCGAAGATGAAGGCGATCGATGCGGAGCTGACGGTTACGGGGGATTGAACCGCCACGCCTCCTCCCTTCTCCCCTCGCGGGAGAAGGTGCCCCGGCAGGGGCGGATGAGGGGGCGCCGTGCCCCGTCCGGTTGGCGTCGCGTTCGGCGGAAGGTTCACGGCGCCCCCTCATCCGTCAGCGCTGCGCGCTGCCACCTTCTCCCGCGAGGGGAGAAGGGACGCGCCGCGCTGCCTTCGCCCTTTCCGTCAAGGACAAGGCCTGAGCCTTCTGCGCCGCCAACCCGAAGATGAAGGCGATCGATGCGGAGCTGACGGTTACGGGGGATTGAGGGGGCGGTTCGCAGCGGAACCGCGACGCCTCTTCGCTTCTAACTTTTGGGAAGCTGGCGAGGAGCGCCGGACAAGAGTGTGCGAGCGAATTAAGATCGCAGTGCCGCCTCCATTTTATGTCGCGTGCACAAGTGAGTAAGCGGGCTTCATTTAGTTTAGATACTTACTAGGTATGATTTCATCTGCATATAAATTCGGCATATTGAACTGGATTGATTCGTTTTTCGGGGGTTAGAAATTGAGCATTGCGGAACGGCGCGACCTCTTGTCGGGAACAACAAGAGTGTCATCAGTAGCTGAAACGATATCTGATCGTCTGTCGCAAGAACTTGTAATCGCGCTCGTAGGACCGATTGGGTCTGGCGTAAGTTTAGTAGCGTCATTTTTAGAATAAATACTTACACAAAAATTCCGCTATAAAGTTTGCTCTATTATTAAGCCAAGTTCTATTATTAAATCTGAGATGCATCGGGTTGGGTTAAGCGTGCCACGCATCGATCCATTCGATCAATATATAGAAATCATGCAAACAGCCGGAAATGCGTTGAGAGAAAAATTTGGAGGAGATTACTTAGCTGGAAAAATAATAGAACAGATATTTAAATTTAGAGAAAAAAATGGCGGATTTGATGGTAAAATATCAATCCCCGGGCGAAGAGCCTATATAATAGACTCTCTGAAAAACACCGATGAACTTCAACTTCTGCGTAAAATATACGGAGAAACACTATGTATACTTGGTGTATTCGCCCCAGACTCAATTAGAAAATCAAGATTGACCGATAATGGCATTCCTCATGCTCAGATCGACAAAATCATCGACAGAGACCAAGGGGAATTGGCGACATTCGGTCAGAAAACAAGAAAGATATTCGTACATTCCGATTTTTTCGTGTGCAACGATCAAAGAAAAGAGGAATTGCGAAATAGAGTTGACAGGAATTTGAGCCTTATATTCGATACGGATATTCATACACCTACCCGAGCCGAATCGGCAATGTATAAAGCAAGCGCTGCAGCTGCAAATTCAGCGTGCATGTCACGCCAGGTCGGCGCATCGATCGTTTCCAAAGACGGCGAACTAATTGCGGTTGGATGGAACGATGTCCCTCGTTTTGGGGGCGGGCTATACACGGAAGACGATCGATCATTCCTCAATAAGAGCACAGGCAAGTTAAGCGACCGAGATAACCGATGCTTTAAATGGGGAGGGTGCATTTGCCACAATGAGACACGTCGACAGTCTATGGTTAGCGATGTCGTGAAACGGGTTTCGGAAGCGGGAATATTAAAAAAAGGAGTGAAAGAAAGCGATGTAATAAAAGCCTTGAGAGGAACTGATATAGACTCTCTCATCGAATTCTCAAGATCAATCCACGCTGAGATGGAAGCAATACTATCTGTTGCCAGAGAAGGAAAAAATTCGCTAGTTGGCGCTACATTATATACGAACACTTACCCTTGTCACAACTGCGCTAGACATATTGTTGCAGCCGGAATATCATCGGTTGTTTACATCGAACCCTACCTTAAGAGCTTAGCGACGAAACTTCACTACGATGCAATCACAGAAGAGCCGAACGATGAAACGAAGGTTGTTTTCCGACAGTATGATGGAGTGGCGCCTCACACCTATCTCCGCCTCTTTAGGCCAGAGGCAGAGCGGAAACTGAGCGGCAAAAGGGCGTTAAAGGATCCGGCTGCCGCCCTTCCTATTTTCCGCATTCAGCTAGACGCGCAAGCGGATTATGAATCAAAAGTCATTGCGGATTTGAGCGACAAGGAGCATACTCCTATCAGTGCAAATTAAGATTGCGAGCTTCAAATGTCAGAGCAAAGAAGGAAAGAAAACATTCAACTTTCTTTCAATCTTGGTGAGGCAGATGAAGTTGAAATTCGCGATTCGCAAAGCGGCTGCAGAAGCGCTTCCAACATAGTAAGCTTTCTGGATTCAAGCACCATAATGTTAAGAAGAGAAGCGGTCAGACGAGTCGCGCAGTCAGGCATTTTCAAGATTCGTAACAGCGACCGTTAATGCAGCGACTGTCGCGCTACCTTTCGTAGATTATACCTTGACTCCCCCACCCCTCCCGCCTTACCCCCGTCGACGGGACACGCCACCCCACCGTGGCGCGCCCATCTGTAAGGATGGAGACATCGATGGCGAATACCGTTCCGGCCACGCGTCCGCGCGTGCCGCATTTCTCGTCCGGCCCCTGCGCAAAGCGCCCCGGCTGGGCCCTCAAACATCTCTCTGATGCAGCGCTCGGCCGCTCGCACCGCGCCAAGGTCGGCAAGGACAAGCTGAAGCTTGCCATCGACCTGACCCGCGAAGTGCTGCAGGTGCCGGCCGATTACCGCATCGGCATCGTCCCGGCCTCCGACACCGGCGCCGTCGAGATGGCGATGTGGTCGCTGCTCGGCGCCCGCGGCGTCGACATGGTCGCCTGGGAGAGCTTCGGCGAGGGCTGGGTGACCGATGTCGCCAAGCAGCTGCGGCTCACCGATGTCCGCACCATCACCGCACCCTATGGCGAATTGCCGAACCTGAAGAAGGTCGACACGAAGAACCGCGACGTCGTCTTCACCTGGAACGGCACGACATCGGGCGTGCGCGTTCAGGATGCGAGCTGGATCGCAGACGACCGCGAGGGCCTGACGATCTGCGACGCGACCTCGGCGGCTTTCGCCCAGCGTCTCGACTGGGCAAAGCTCGATGTCACCACCTTCTCCTGGCAGAAGGTGCTCGGCGGCGAAGCCGCACATGGCATGATCATCCTCTCGCCCCGCGCGGTCGAGCGGCTGCTGACCTACAAGCCGTCCTGGCCGCTGCCGAAGATCTTCCGCATGACCTCCGGCGGCAAGCTGATCGAGGGCATCTTCTCGGGCGAGACGATCAACACGCCCTCCATGCTCGCGGTCGAGGATTATCTGGACGCGCTGAACTGGGCCAGGAAGGTCGGCGGGCTCGACGGCCTCGTGAAGCGCGCCGACGGCAATTTCCGCGTGCTCGCGAAATTCGTGCGCGAAAACGACTGGATCGACTTCCTGGCGGTGAAGCCCAAGACGCGCTCGAACACGAGCGTGTGCCTGAAATTCACCGACCCGGCCGTCACCGCGCTCGGCGCCGAGGCTCAGGCGGCCTTCGCCAAGCAGGTCGTCTCGATCATCGAGAAGGCCGGCGCCGGCTTCGATCTCGGCCATTACCGCGACGCCCCTCCCGGCCTGCGCATCTGGTGCGGCGCGACCGTGCAGTCGCGCGATCTCAAGGCGCTGCTGCCCTGGATCGAATACGCCTTCGCCGAGGCGAAGGCCGGTTTGGGCAAGAAGGCGGCCTGACACCCTGCGTCATGGTCGGGCTTGACCCGACCATCTCCAACCGGATGAGGCGCCTGCCTGCGCCTTCGCGTCACGAGATGGCCGGGTCAAGCCCGGCCATGACGCGCTTTCCCATTCACGCAAGCGCAGAGCGCCTCAGCGCCGCGCAGCCGGAGCCCATCTCATGACAGCCCCCAAAGTCCTGATTTCCGACGCCCTCTCCCCCGCCGCAGTCCAGATCTTCAGGGATCGCGGCATCGAGGTGACCTTCGATCCCAATCTCGGCAAGGACAAGGACAAGCTCGCCGCGATCATCGGCGAGTATGACGGCCTCGCCATCCGCTCGGCCACCAAGGCAACCGCGAAACTGCTGGAAGCCGCCAAGAACCTAAAAGTGATCGGCCGCGCCGGCATCGGCGTCGACAATGTCGAGATCCCCGCCGCAACCGCGCGCGGCATCATCGTGATGAACACGCCCTTCGGCAATTCGATCACCACCGCCGAGCACGCCATCGCCATGATGTTCGCGCTGGCCCGGCAGATCCCTTCTGCAGACCTGTCCACTCAAGCGGGAAAATGGGAGAAAAACCGCTTCATGGGTGTCGAGATCACCGCCAAGACGCTCGGCCTGATCGGCTGCGGCAATATCGGCGCGATCGTCGCCGAGCGCGGCATCGGCCTGAAGATGCGCGTCATCGCCTATGACCCCTATCTCTCGCCTGAGCGCGCGGTTGCGCTGGGCGTCGAGAAGGTCGAGCTCGAAGACCTGCTGAAGCGCGCCGACTTCATCACGCTGCACGTGCCGATGACCGAGAAGACCAAGAACATCCTCTCCGCCGAAGCCCTGGCCAAGACCAAGAAGGGCGTGCGCATCATCAACTGCGCCCGAGGCGGCCTGGTCGACGAAGCCGCGCTCGCCGCGCTGATCAAGTCCGGCCATGTCGCCGGCGCCGCCTTCGACGTGTTCTCCCAGGAGCCGGCCGAGACGAACCCGCTGTTCGGGCTGGAGAACGTCGTCTGCACGCCGCATCTGGGCGCTGCCACCAATGAGGCCCAGGAAAATGTCGCCCTGCAGGTCGCCGAGCAGATGTCGGACTACCTGCTGAAGGGCGCGATCACCAATGCGGTGAACTTCCCCTCGATCTCGGCTGAGGAAGCGCCGCGCATCAAGCCCTTCGTGGCGCTGGCCGAAAAGCTCGGCTCCTTCCTGGGCCAGCTCACCGAGGCGCCGGTCAAGGGCATCCGGATCGAGTATGAGGGCGCGGTCGCTCATCTCAACCTGAAGGCGATCTCGGCTGCCGCCATTACCGGCGTGCTCCGGCCCTTCCTGCCCGAGATCAACATGGTCAACGCCGCGATGATCGCCAAGGAAAAGGGCATCGTCGTCGAGGAAATGACCCGCGAGGTCGCCGGCAATCTCGAAAGCGTCATCCGCATCGTGGTCGAGGCCGAGGACATGCCGCGCCACGCGTCCGGCACCGTGTTCCAGGACGGCAAACCGCGCATCGTCGAGATCCGCGACATCCAGGTCGATGCCGAGTTCGCGCCGCACATGCTCTATGTGCGCAATGCCGACAAGCCGGGCTTCATCGGCAAGTTCGGCTCCCTGCTCGGCGAGGCCGGCGTCAACGTCGCGACCTTCAATCTCGGCCGCGACACGCCCGGCGGCGACGCGATCTGCTTCGTGGCGATCGACGACGCGGTCTCCGACGAGCTGCTCGCCAAGATCCACGAGATCCCGATGGTGAAGCGGGCGCGGCGGCTCAAGTTCTGAGCTGCCACGCCCGGAGGAACCTGGATCATCGCACCGGATACCGTATCCGACCCGATGATCCAGGCCTTTGTTTTTGCATCGACTTTCCCGAAAACCGCATTCCACTTTTCGGGTCGATGCTCTCGGTAGAAGCTGGCTCAGCTTTCGTGCAGGAAAGCGCCGTGCACCCAGCCGCTGAAATCCGGCTCGCCCTTCTTGGTCAGCACTGAGACGAGGCGCCATTGGCCGGACGCCTCGAGCATCTCGACCAATGTCCCGTCGGGCAGCGGAGTCGGCTGGCGCAGCGCATGTTCGATGCCGGGGCCAGAGCGGATGTTGAGCCCGGTCGGCGAGCGCACCACCATGCTCGGCGACCCGTCATCCGCGCGGCCCAGCACCTTGGCCTTGAACGAGGTCATGTTCCAGGCCGGTCCGGGATCCGACTTGCGCCCCGGCGAGATGTCGTCATGGCCGACGATCTCTTCGATATTATATGCGTCGCAGATGGCGCGGGCGGCCTCGATCGTCGCCTGGACCTGAGCGGACGTGAAGACCTCCCAGCCACCGTCGGGCGTGCCGAATTTGTGCCGCGCCTCGATCACCTTTCCGGCTTCGACGGCCTCGTCGGCCCATGAGATCCAGCCCGGGCCGGCGCGCCGCAACGGCCCCCAGTTCTCGATCTCGATGCCGATCGCCTCGGAGTTCAGCCCGATGATCTGGTTGCCCGCTCTGTCGACCCACCGGCTTTTACCGGCATGCCAGCCGACGACATCGAACGGCACGCATTGGATGACGGTGCCATCGCGCCGGACAACCAGATGGGCCGAGACCTCGGCAGCAGGCTTGGCGAAGTATTTTGCCGTGTCGAAGGAGGGGCCGCCGGCCGTGTAATGGATCACCAGAAAACGCGGTGTGAGCCTGCCGCCGGTATTCGGCGATTTCACGAATTCGACATTACCGGACGGGCCGGCAAGCTTGTGATTCCTGATTTTGAACATGGTCCCGTCCCCCTGCCGCGACGACGCTCGCGCGGCTATTGAAGTTTTTCGAAGAGCTTGAGCGTGAGCGGGCCCGCAGTAGCGCGCGCCTTGGCGAGATCGCCGGCGGCAGCAGTCTTCTGAGCGGGTGCGAGCTTGTCCCAGCCGCCCTGCGCGACCAGCAGCAGATTGTAGCGGGCGTTCTCGTCCCGGGTTTTCGCGGCCAGTTCGAGGGCCTTGCGCGAAACATCGGCGTCGCCGAGGTCGTAGAGAAACTCGCCGGCATAGATGCGCAACGTGCGGTCCGAATGCCCGGCCGACTTCAAGAGCAGTTCACGGTCGTCCATGCCGTGGAAGACCGCCGCGATCCGCCCGGCATCGGCCTTGTTCTGGCGCAGCATCTCGGTCATCGCGACACTGCCGCCGAGCTGGATCTGGTAATTGTCGGGTTGCTTCCGCATCGCGTCGAGGATGGCAGGCACCGCCTCGACCGAACCTTTCGCCAATGTGGCGCGGGCGGCTCGGCGGGTCGGCGTGTCGATGGCGGTCAGGTCGGTGATCGCCGAGGTGATGTCGCCCTTTGGCAAGACCTCCGGCGTCTGGGCGAAGGCAGACATTGTCGGCAACAGGCTGCTCCACGCCGTTCGTGGCTGTGCAACCGCGGGAGCGTCGTTGCAGGGGCTCGCCGCGATCAGGCCGAATTCGCCGATCTTGCGATCGTCACGATAGAGCGCCGGAGTCCTGATGGCCTTGCCGTCCGGCTGCACGCGGTCGATCTCGCGATAGCGCCACTCCATCAGCCGGTCTGAATGTACGAAGGGAAGGACGCAGGAGAGATGGACCTTGATGTCCTCGTCCTGTTCGACGCCCTCGTCGGGATTGCGAACAGTCACCGTCATCGACTGCCGGCCTATCCGATTGGCGAGGACGACGAAGTGGAACGCCTTGGTGGAGCGGTTGAACGCGCCCATGGCATCGTCCTCGATCACGACGCCGATCCGCTTCTTGGTCAAAGGCGGGATATCGGTGATCTCGCCACGCGCATAGCTTCGCTGCGCACAGCCTTTCCCCAGCGGCTGCGGCCAGCAGAAGAAATAGGAGGTCATGATGAAACAGATCGACGCGATGAAGGCGATCGAGATCGACCAGATCAGGAACCCCGCGACATAGGGCGGCGGCGTTTCGCTTTTCGTTACGGCGATAAAGATCGCCAGCAAGATCATGAAGCCGACGACAAAGACCCCGCCGAACAGAGCGAGATCGCGGTCTCCGCCGGTAAAGCTGAGCACGATGGCGATGACAGCCCCCAGCAGGGCGACTCCCGACGCCAGGCGCAGCCGGGGATCTTCCTTGATGGCATCCGTGATGAACTTCAGTGCGTCCACGAGCCGCCTCCGCCTGCCGCTGACATTTGAATTACCTTGGGTAACTCAATCGCAGAATTGCTACTATAGGTTGCATTATGATGACACGCGCCCTTCTGCGCCGCCGATCGACGCCGCCTTCGCGTCTTCGCCGTCGCGATCTATCTCGCCGGGCCGCAGGCGGATTCGAAAACCCGCGAGGCAGCCCATGCCGCCGTGGCCAAGGCGGCGGTCGCGGCGTTGCGCTGAGCTGCGCGGTTCACGCTCGGAAACGCGCCGTCATTCCGGGGCAGGCCGAAGGCCTGAGCCAGGAACCCAGAACCGCAGTTTCTGACGACCGGCCGCACTCTTCCCGCTCTATCCGGAATCCACAGCGGTTATGGGTTCCGGGCTCTTCGCTGACGCGAAGCCCCGGAATGACGGCGCGTTTCCGAGGTAATCAGGCCCTGCGCCAGGCCTCAGCGGCCCGATTTGCCCAGCCTCTCGGCGATGAAGATACCGCCGAGCACCAGCGCCAGGGCCAACGCGTGATAGAGCGCAAGCTGCTCGCCGAGGATGAAGACGGCCAGGATCGGCGCGAAAACCGGCACCAGATTGACGAAGACGCCGGCCCGGCCAGGGCCGATCAATTCCACCGCACGCAGGAAGAAGAGCTGCGACATGATCGAGGGGCCGATCGCGACGAAGGCGAGGATGAGCCAGCCCTTCATCGTCGGCCAGAAGAAATGGCCGCTCCAGATTTCGGCAAACAGCAAGGGCAGCGACATCACGCAGGCAACGATCGCCATCGCCGTGAAGAAGACCAGTCCAGGCACCGCCGGCCGCGTGCGGATGCCCACCGTGTAGCCCGCATAAAGCACGCAGGCGATGATCATCCAGAGATCGCCGGGAACGAAGGCGAAGGTCGCCAGCACCGAGACATCGCCGCGGCTCGCCGTCACCAGCACGCCCAGGATCGTCACCGTGACGCCCAGCGCCTGCAGCAAGCCGATCGGCGTGCGATAAGCAAGGAACGCCCCGATGAGAACGAATACCGGGATCGACCCCTGCAGAATGCCGATATTGATCGCCGTCGTCGAATAGGCCGCGAGATACATCAGGGCGTTGAAGACGGTGAAGCCGAGCGAGCCCAGCCCGATGATCAGCCAGCGATGCGCCAGAAGCACCGGCGCATAATGCTTCAGCTCGTGCCGCAGCATGAACGGCAGGATCGCGCAGACCGCGATCCAGCGCAGCGAGGTCAGCGCCATCGGCGAAATATTGCCCACCGCGAGCCTGCTGGCGACGGCGTTGCCGGCCCACATCAGCGTGGTCAGCGTGAGCAGCAGATAGGCGTTCGCCCAGGCTCGCTGCGGCAATGTCATGGCTGGTTGCAAAATGGGCGCCTGTGTTAGGGGGCGTGCTTATACCCTTGCGCACGCCCCGCCTCCTATGAGAGGAGGCGCAACGCTCCCCGTCGCCGGACGCAATCCGCCATGATCAGCCCATCTTCCCGCCCGCTTCGGCTGCTCGTCGTCGATGGCAACACCCGCGAGCAGCGCGAGAACCATGCCGCCGGCTATGGCACGCAGCCCGGCGAGGCCTATGCAGCCGAAGTGACGGCGATCGTGCCCGGAGCCATCACCGACATCTGCCTGCCAGCGGATGCCGGCGCGAACCTGCCCGATGGCGCCGGCCTGCAATCCTATGACGGCATCTTCCTGACCGGCTCCCATCTGCACATCTACCAGATCGAGCCGGCCGTGACGCGCCAGATCGAGCTGATGCGCGCGATCTATGCCAGCGGCACGCCCTGCTTCGGCTCCTGCTGGGGCATCCAGATGGGCGCAGTCGCGGCCGGCGGTACCGTCACCGCCAACCCCAATGGCCGCGAGGTCGGCTTTGCGCGCAAGATCACGCCGAGCGAGGCCGGGCGCAGCCACCCGCTGCTCGCCGGCCGCCCGCTCTCATTCGATGCGCCCGCAATCCATCTCGACACGATCACGCTGCCGCCGGGCGGAACGACGGTGCTGGCCTCGAACGCCTATAGCAGCGTGCAGGCGGCCGAGATCAGCCATGATGGCGGCGTGTTCTGGGGCGTGCAGTACCACCCCGAATTCCCGCTGCGACAGGTCGCCTCCATCCTGGGCCGGATGGTGCCGATCCTGATCGAGGAAGGCTTCCGCCGCGACGAAGCCTCGGCCACCGACTGGCTGACGGATCTGCACACGCTCGACGCCGAGCCCACGCGCCATGATCTCGCCTGGGCCCATGGGCTCGACGCAGAGGTTCTCGACGCCGGGCGCCGCGTCACCGAGCTGCGCAATTTCCTGAACCACCGCGTCCTCCCGCAGACGAGCGCCCGCGGCCGGGCCTGAGGGGTTCTCAGCCCTCATCCTGAGGAGCCGCGAGGCGGCGTCTCGAAGGATGCTCCAGATGGTTCGGGAGCCTCATCCGAGCATCCTTTAAGCCGCCATTCCTGAGGGAATGGCTTCTCAGAGGCCAGCCGGAAAAGCGTCCGGTCGAATCAACAACTTCTCCAGCAAAGCGCCGTCATCCCGGGCGACCGCAGGGAGACCCGGGATCCATTCCTGAGCATGGCCGACCTGCGCTCCGGAATGGATCCCGGGTCTTCGCTGCGCTGCGCCCGGGATGACGGCCTTTTCTTCGATGAAGGCGCGCCTGCTGAAAACGTAATCCTTTTCGGCTCACATCCCCCCAAGCGCACGCCGCCTCTTAACCGATAAGGCGCCGCTAAACGCATTCCGGCCCAATTCCGCCTTGGCCGCGTCGAATTCCGACCCGCCTATCACGGCCACGTGATTTGGAGGGGAACACCACATGAAAACCAGCCTTGCCGCCGCCCTGATCGTCGCGCCGAGCTTTGCGGGCGCAGCCGAAATCGAGCTGTCCTCGCGGATCGACCGCGTGACCGTCTATCCCGATGGCGCGGTGGTCACGCGGCTGGGCAAGGCCGAGCTGCTTCAGGGGGCCTCGCAGATCGTGCTGCGCGGCCTGCCGGCGACGATCGACCCGGCCTCGATCCGCGTCGAGGGCAAAAGCTATTCGGAAGGACCCGGAAACGGCGCCTTCTCGGTCGGCGCGGTCGATGTCCGCATCACCCCGGGCGAGGCCAGGCCCGTGCTGGACACTGTGATCGAAGGCAAGCTCAAGGCGTTGCAGCAGGAGAAGGCGACGCTGGAGGGCACGATCAGCGCCATCGAGACCAAGCGCGCCACCATCGAGCGCTTCGGCCAGACCGGCCCCGACAAGCTCGGCCCCGACGGCAAGGCCCTGCCTGTGGCCGACTGGCCGGCGGTGTTCGATGCGATCGGCACCGCGCTGGTCAAGGTCAATGACGAACTGCGCACCGCCCGCACCCGCGCCGGCGATGTCGCCTCCGAGATCGAAGCGCTGGAGCGCGCGAAGCCGCGCCCCGGCCGTCCCGGCGCACCGAAGCGCGACGTCGCCATCGCCGTCGAGGCGAACGCGCCGGTCGCGGCCGAATTCGCCGTGAGCTACCGCGTCAGCGGCGCGAGCTGGACGCCGGTCTATGAGGCGAGGCTCGCGACCACCACCGCCAGGCCCGAGATCAACCTGGTGCGCCGCGCCGAACTGCGCCAGCGCACCGGCGAGGACTGGAGCGATGTCGGGCTGACCCTGTCGACGACCCGCTCGGCCGGCGGAACCCGCGCGCCCGACCTGCCGGCGATGCAGGTGATGTTCTTCGAGCCCCCGGTCCTTTACGAGACCCGGCAGCGCATGGCGCCAGCCCCCATGGCCGCCGCCAGGGCCAAGGCGGCGGCTCAGGCGGCGGCCGAGGCCGAAGCCGACAAGACCGCCCGCGCCGCCGAGATGCGCCCGGCCGAGGTCGAGACGGCGCAGCTCGATGCCGGAACCTATCAGGCGAGCTTCCAGGTGCCGGGCCGGGTCGC
Source organism: Allobosea lathyri (assembly GCF_900108245.1). Lineage (GTDB taxonomy): Bacteria > Pseudomonadota > Alphaproteobacteria > Rhizobiales > Beijerinckiaceae > Allobosea > Allobosea lathyri. The sequence continues at coordinate 158,224 of NZ_FNUY01000006.1, read as the reverse complement.
GATCCCCCAGGATGGTTCCTCGAAAACCGTCATCCTCAGCCAGAGCCGCATAGAGCCTGCCCTGTCGGCCCGCATCACGCCGGAGCTGGAGGAGACCGCCTATCTCGAAGCCGCCTTCATCCATGAACAGGAGGCGCCCCTGCTGCCGGGCGCCGTCTTCCTGCACCGCGACGGCACTTATATCGGGCGCGGCCAGATCGGGCTCGTCGCACCCGGCGACAAGGTCGAGCTCGGCTTCGGCGCCGACGACAAGCTGAAGGTCAGCCGCGCGCCGGTGCGCCGCCGCGAGAACGAGCCGACCTGGCTCGGACAGAGCCGCACCGACCTGCGCGAATTCAGGACGGTGGTGAAGAGCCTGCACGCGCAAGCCGTCAAGGTGACCGTGACCGAGCGCGTGCCCTTCTCGGAAAGCTCGGCGATCACCATCGAGACGATTGCCGCACAGACCACGCCGCCAACCGAAAAGCAGGTCGGCACGAGGCGCGGCGTTTCGGCCTGGACCTTCGATCTCGCGCCCGGCGCCGAGAAGGAGATCAAGCTCGCCTACCGCATCAAATGGCCTGGTGATCGCGAGGTCAGCTACGCGCCGCAGCCGCTGCCCGAGGCACGTCCGGTCAACTGACAGGCTGAATGGCAGCTCAGAGACTGTTTGATTCAGACCTCATCCTGAGGAGCCGCGAAGCGGCGTCTCGAAGGATGGTTCAGGAGGCTCCCGAACCATCTGGAGCATCCTTCGAGACGCCATTCCTGACGAAATGGTCCTCAGGATGAGGGCTGTAGGAATTTCCAAACGGGCACTCAGGCCGCCATCTCCAGCTCGCGCCGGCGGCCGAGATGCTCCATCCAGTCGACGAATTTCGGATCGGCCTTGATCTGATGGCCGTAATGCCGGCGCAGGGCTGCAACCAGCCGGCCCTGCCGGCCGAGCTGCTCGTCGGCGAAGCCGATCATCAGCGAGTTCGGCCAGGCCTGCGGGCGCACTGCGCGCAGGCGCTCGAACAGCCCATCCTCCGATTCGTCGGGATTGACCTGCGCCAGCAAGGACAGCATCGCCGCCGTCGAGCGCGAGATGCCCATATGGCAATGCACCAGCAGATGCCCCTCGACGCGGCCGGAGGCGGACTGCTTCAGGCTCTCGCCGAAACGCAGGATGTCGGCGACATGCGCGGCCTGCGGCACGATCTTGCCCGTCGCGGGATCGATGATGTCGTGGAAGCGCAGCGTCACGCGGCTGTGCTCGCCATATGTCCCGAAAGCCTCGATCTCCGGCAGGTCAGGATCGAGCACGGACAGGACATGCGTGACCTTGCGCGTGCTCTGCAGCACGAGTTCGTCGATGCCGCAGATCGTCAGCGTGGAGATGGCGAGGGATTTCATCGAAAACACCGGCTGGCTTGGAAGCTGGACCGACCATTGAGGCGGCCGTGTCCAGTGTCGTCTACCGGCGACATCCGGTTGGATCAACCGACAGGAACAACACGCTCCCATGCAACGAGGGAGCCTCGCAAATCCTGCGCCGGCTTATCCCACCTGCGACCCTGCCGCCGGGAATGGCTCCATCAGGATGTAGCTGCCCTCAGCCCTGCGATATTCGTCGATCAACGGAACTAGCCGTCTGAAATGCTCGGTCTGGCAATGCGTCTCAAGCGCCTGATGATCAGGCCATTCCTCGATGAAGACGAAATGCCCCGCATCCTTCTGGTCGATGAAAAGATCATAGGAGATGCAGCGCTGCTCTTCTCGCGTCCTGTCGACGAGTTCGCGGTAAAGCGGCGTGACGACCTCGACGAATTCAGGCTTGATAAAATCCTCGGCGATCACCTTCAGCATGAAGCCGTCCTAACCTCGTTCTCTCTTTGCGCGATGGCGCTCGGCCTGAAAACGACAGGCGAGCGCCACCTCATCCACGAGACGATGGTCATGTCGTGACAGCATCACAGCACCCGACGTTCGCATGGAAAGGCTGCCACAGACCCAGAAACAAACGCGTTTCCTGTCCCATTCGCCCGCCGACAGGAGACCGGGCGACAGTGCGATGCAGCCGCGATCTTGACCTCGCCGCATTGTTGGCCCATGAGGGCTTGCAAGGAACTGCCCCGAAACCCCGGCCTTGCGTCGGGGTTTTTCATGTGTGCGGCGCTTGCTACTGATCACGCTGGCAAGACAAGCAGGAAACCTTGAACCATGGCGAATGTGGTGGTGGTCGGAGCCCAGTGGGGCGACGAGGGCAAGGGCAAGATCGTCGACTGGCTGTCGAGCCAGGCCGATGTGGTCGTGCGCTTTCAAGGCGGCCATAATGCCGGCCACACGCTAGTCATCGACGGCGTCGTCTACAAGCTCTCGCTGCTGCCGTCGGGCATCGTGCGCCCCGGCAAGCTTTCGGTCATCGGCAACGGCGTCGTGGTCGACCCCTGGCACCTCGTCGAGGAGATCGAGCGGCTGCGCAAGCAGGGCGTCGCGATCAGCCCGGTCAACCTGCGCGTCGCCGACAACGCCACGCTGATCCTGCCGCTGCACCGCGAGCTCGACCATTTCCGCGAGACCTCGAATGCCGGCCTGAAGATCGGCACGACCAAGCGCGGCATCGGCCCGGCCTATGAGGACAAGGTCGGCCGCCGCGCCATCCGCGTCATCGACCTCAAGGACCCCGCGATCCTTGAGGCCAAGATCGAGCGCATGCTGGCCCATCACAACGCGCTGCGTCGCGGTCTCGGCATCGCCGAGGTCGACGCCGTCGAGCTGCTGGCGCAGCTGAAGGCGATCGCGCCTGAGGTGCTGCCCTATGCCGACACGGTCTGGGCGCTGCTCGACGCCGAGCGTCGCGCCGGCAAGCGCATCCTGTTCGAGGGCGCGCAGGGCGCGCTGCTCGATGTCGACCACGGCACCTACCCCTTCGTGACCTCCTCCAACATCGTCGCCGGCCAGGCCGCGACCGGTTCGGGGCTGGGACCGTCTGCCGTCGGCTATGTGCTGGGCATCGCCAAGGCCTATACGACCCGCGTCGGCGAAGGCCCCTTCCCCACCGAGCTGTTCGACGAGACCGGCGAGCTCATCGGCCAGAAGGGCAAGGAATTCGGCGTCGTCACCGGGCGCAAGCGCCGCTGCGGCTGGTTCGACGCCTGCCTCGTGCGCCAGACGGTGAAGACCTCGGGCATCGACGGCATCGCGCTGACCAAGCTCGACATCCTCGACGGCTTCAAGGAAATCAAGGTCTGCACCGGCTACAGGCTCGACGGCGACATCCTCGAGCATCTGCCCGCCGGCCAGAGCGATCAGGCCCGCGTCGAGCCGGTCTATGAGACGATTGAGGGCTGGGAAGGCTCCACCGCCGGCGCCCGCTCCTGGGCCGACCTGCCGGCACAGGCGATCAAATATGTCCGCCGCATCGAGGAATTGATCGGCGCCACCGTCGCGGTGCTGTCCACCAGCCCCGAGCGCGACGATACGATCCTGGTGCACAACCCCTTCGAGGGTTGACGGAACCGCCCAACAGCGACAAGTGAGGCCAATGGCCGATTTCTATCCCATCCTGGCACGGGCGGTCGCCGGTCTGCCCGATCCATCGCCGGAGGCGCGTCGCGCCATCTACGATCGGGCCAGGACCGCGCTCGTGACGCAGCTGCGCAGTCTCGACCCGCCGCTCGGCGAGGCCGAGATCATGCGCGAGCGTCTCTCGCTCGACGAAGCCGTGGCGAAGATCGAGGCCGATTACGAACCCGCGCCTGCGCCAGCCGCGGAGGAGCCCCCGCTATGGGCGCCGGAGCCGGCCCCGCAGACCGAAGCGCCCGGACCCTCGCCGGTCGAGAAGCAGGCCGAGTTCGCGCCGCTGCCCTCGCCGGGGGACCGGGATTTCGACGAGCTGCCGCAGGACAACCCCGAGCCGCAGCCGATGCGACCGCGCGTCGCGCCGCCGCGCGAGGCCCGGGTCAATCCCGGCCATGTCCGCACCGCGATCGTCGGCACCGGCGTGGCCATCGCCGTGGCCGCCATCGCTGCCGCCGCCTATTACGTCAACAAGGTCAAGGCGCCGGAGATGGCCGCGCGCCATGTCGAAAGCCCGGCCCAGCCGGCGCAGCCCGATAGCGGCGGCAAGATCAACGAGCGCGTCGGCGAACCCGGCGCGACATCTCCGACACGCCCCGGCGGAACGGCGACCGCACCCGCTCAGGGCAGCGACATCGCCGTGGCCCAGCGTGCCATCCTCTACATCGAGGTGCCCGAGAACCCGCAGCAGCCGCGCGCCATCACCGGCCGCGTCTTCTGGCGGCTGGACAGCGAGAGCGCCGGCCAGGGCCGCCCTGTGGAAACGATCGTGCGCGCCACGATCGACATCCCGGAAGAGGGTCTCGGCCTCGACTTCACCATTCGCCGCAACACCGACACGGCCTTCCCCGCCTCGCATATCATCGGCCTGCGCTTCACCAGCACGGGCGATCCGGCGACGCAGGCGGTGCGCGAGGTCGGCGTGCCCCAGTTCAAGACCGATGAGGGCGAGCGCGGCGCGCCGCTCTCGGCGATCAATTCCGCGCTGGGCGACAACCTCTTCGTCGCGGCGCTCTCGAACGTGCCCGTCGAGGTCGAGCGCAATCTGGACCTGATCCTGAACCGCAGCTGGATCGACGTGCCCGTGCGCTTCGCGTCGGGCCGGCGCGGCATAATCACCTTCGAGAAGGGTTTTTCGGGAAGCCAGACGCTCACCGACGCCTTCAACCGCTGGCGCTGACGCATGCTGTGTTGGCTCGGAAACATGCCGTCATCCTGGCCAGGCGGCCCCCGGGTCCTGCCTTCGGCAGGCCCGAGGACAGGCTCCGCCGCGCAGCTCCGGGATCCATCGTAGAGCGCCGATTCTGGCAATGACTTGGCCCTACGATGGATCCCGGGCCTCCGCTTCGCTGCGCCCAGGATGACGGCGTGTTTCCCCGGAGAATCATCAAGCTCTGGCCGTCCAGTTCCGGCGTCAGCCGTCAGAATCCTGGCGATCACGCATGTGCTGCTCCGCACCCGTCTGATGGGCCAGCCACGGCTCCCGGCGAATGGTCCAGAGCTCATAGCCTGGCATGAGCGCGCTGGGCGGGCCGTCCAATGTGCCAAGCTTGATTTCGATCTCGTCGGAATCGTCGCTCCAGCAAAACAGCGATGAACCGCATTTCGGGCAGAAGCGATCGCCTCCCGCCCGGCTCTGCCAGCATCCGAGTTCGCCCGACAGGGTTGCGCTGGCCCTGGGCCAGATCCCGAAGAAGGAGAAAGCCGAGCCCGACTCCTTGCGGCAGGTCTCGCAATGGCAGATGCCGACGCGGATGGGCTCGCCATCGAGTTCGTAGCGGACCTGTCCGCAGTTGCAGCCCCCCGAAAGCTTCATCGTAACCTCACGCGTTCTGGGCGTTTCGCCGTCATGGACGATGGACCAACGACGCCAGGTCCGGGGCGGTTCCAGAGACCGTGCTCGAATACTCCGGCGCCCTGCAAGTTCTTGGTATACGGGGAGCGCCTGATGAACGTCTGCCTCCGAGCCATTGCGGAAGCTCAACATCAACCACGAGCAATTGGCCTACCTGTTCTCCATTGTATGGCTTAGACTCGCCGCATGGGACTATTGACCTTCAGCATCAACGTCACCCTGGACGGCTGCGTCGACCACCAGGAGGGAATCGCCGACGACGAGACGCACGCCTTCTTCACCCGCCTTATGGACGAGGGCGGGGCGATGCTGTGGGGTCGCGTCACCTACGAAATGATGGAGAGCTACTGGCCGGCAGTCGCCCGCGGCGACGAGGAGGCGCCGCCGGCGATACGCGAGTGGGCGGTCAAGCTGGAGGCCAAGCCGAAATACGTGGTGTCGTCGACGCGAAAGGCCTTCCCTTGGACCAACAGCCACCACATCGCCGGCGATCTGCACACCGGCGTGCAGAGGCTCAAGGACGCGACCCCGGCCGGCGTGCTCCTGGGTAGCGGTAAGCTCGCGACCGAGCTGGACCGGCTGGATCTGATCGACGAGTACAATCTCCTCGTCCACCCCAGGATCGCCGGCCACGGGCCAACCCTCTACCAGAGCGGGCTGCCCAGTACGCGACGGCTCGAGCTGATCTCGGCCACCCCGCTCCGCAGCGGCGCCGTCGCCATGCATTACCGGCGCGCCCGCTGATCCAGAGCAGCCTCTGCGCACTCGGCTCGCGCGCCGCAGGAAGCCGTCTCGCCGCGCAACACGGCATACCCGCTGCTGCCAATGGGAGCTCAGGCCGGAGCCTTGTGGGCAATGGCGGCTTCCCACCCACACGGACGCTTCAGAAAAGCTCCCTGAGGCCGCCGGGCGTCTCGATCTGCGCCCGATAGCGTAGCTCCGCCCCCCAGATGACAATGGGTGGGCGGTCGATGACCAGGTCCTGCAACAGCGCCACGATCAAAGCTGCGTCGGGGTGCTCGAGCGAAAATTCCCGCAGACGGGCGCCGCGGTCGGCAATGGCGGCCATCGATCGTGGCGTACCTCGCCGGTCGATGATCGATGGGGCAGCCCCACCGAAAGGAAGGGAACCGTCATCGGGAATTGCGAAGTGGAACGAGGGATCGTTGATCGGGAGCGAGACCTTGCGGCCGAAGACGTTCTCACGATCCTTCAGAAGCCCGTCCATGTCGTCGGTTCCAGCGACCCAGCCTCGCAGCCGGCAGCCGGCGTCCCACTCCCGCCTGACGCGTTTCTGATCGTCGAGACCAAACCAGCGAGCCCGCCCGGGATGGCCGGCATCGGGATCAAGCGCAACGATCTCAAGATAAACCGAACCTCCCAGCTGAAGCAGGTGGTTGTAGGTGCCCATATAGGCATGGCGCTGACCGAAGGGCACATCGATGTCGAGGCATGCACGAACGTGATCGCGACCTTCCGCCAAGGTCGGAGCGATGACCGTGAGGTGATCGAGCTTGAGCATGCTCTTTCAATGAAGTCGGGCGCGTCCGCTGTCCACCCGCTGCGGCCGTATCGACGGAAACGACGCGCTGGAGCGCGATGATGTGATCTGGAACCACGCCGTCATCCTGGACAAGCGGCGAAGCCGCGCAGATCCGGGATCCATCATGGGGAACCGAGCTCTACGATGGAGCCCGGGTCGACCTCCAGTCGCCCAGGATGACGGCGTGTTTCGACCTGAGACCACCCTCTCTAGCTCTTCCGCTCGGCCGCGAACCGTGCCGCCGCGCGCAGCGTGTCGGCTTCCGCCCCGAACCCTGCCAGCGCCGCGACCGCCTCCTCGCTCAGCCGGTCGCGCTCGCGCTTGGCGCCGTCGAGACCCAGTGCCGCAACCAGTGTCGCCTTACCCTTGTCCTGATCCTTCGCCGTCGCCTTGCCGAGCTGCTCGGGGCTGGCCTCGACATCGAGAATGTCGTCGGCGACCTGAAAGGCCGCACCAAGCGCCCGGCCATAACGCTTCAGGGCAGTGAGTTGCGATTCGGGAGCGCCGCCCAGCAATGCGCCGATCTCGACGCTGGCCATCAGCAGGGCCCCGGTCTTCATCGCCTGCAGCTGGCGGATCTCGGCCTCGCCGAGCACGCTCGCCTGTCCTGAGCCAAAACGGCCCTCCGCCGCGAGATCGAGCATCTGGCCGCCCGCCATGCCGCCCAGCCCGGCAGCCCGCGCCAGCGCCAGCACAAGCGCCGCGCGCACCTCGCCGGAAGGGTGAGTCACCGCATCCGCCATGACGTCGAAGGCCAGCGTCAGCAGGCTGTCTCCAGCGAGAATCGCGGTGCCCTCATCATAGGCCTTGTGCACGGTCGGCCGGCCCCGGCGCGTATCGTCGTCGTCCATCGCCGGCAGATCATCATGCACCAGGGAATAGCAGTGCAGGAGTTCGACAGCCGCGCCGGCCCGCAGCGCCTGCGGCATGCCCACGCCGAACAGCCGGGCGCTTTCGACCGTCAGGAAGGGCCGCAGCCGCTTGCCGCCGCCGAGAGCGCCATGCCTCATGGCCGCGACCAGGCGCGGCGGCCGCGCGATCTCGCCTTCCAGCAGATCGGGCGAGAGCAGGCCGTCGAGAAGGGACTCGATCGCTTCGGCGGTTTGCGCAAGCCGGACGGCAAGGCCATCATCGGCATGGCGGGGGTGGGAGGAACTCATGCGGGGGCCTCGCGTTCGCCAACCGGGCGGGCTTGCCGGAGCGGGACCGAACCGTCAAGTCAGGTGGCGACGAACGGGATGCCACACAGCAGACGCCAGCCTTTCGCGGGCGTCCCGCTCCAGTTCTGGGTGAGTCGGGGGGACAGGAATGACGGATGCGCGACGACCCTCGCGGCGGGGCATTATCGCCCGCGCCCTGCGCTGGCTCGTGCTGGCCGTCGTCATCCTGATCGCCGGACTGATTCTCGGATTGCTGGCGTACCGCGTCCTGCCCGTGCCCTCGACGCTGATGCTGGGCCGCTGGCTGACCTTGCAGCCCGTCGAGCGCCAATGGGTTCCGCTCACGCAGATATCGCCCGCGCTGGTGCGGGCCGTCATCGCCTCGGAGGACCAGCGCTTCTGCAGCCATGCGGGCGTCGACTGGATCGAGCTCAACGCGGTGCTCGACGACGAGGATGGGCCGAGTCGCGGCGCTTCGACGCTGACCATGCAGACCGCCAAGAACGTCTTCCTCTGGCCGGGCCGCTCCTACCTCCGCAAGGGGCTGGAAATCCCGCTGGCGCTGGCGATCGATTTCGCCTGGCCCAAGCCCCGGATCATCGAGGTCTATCTCAATGTCGCCGAATGGGGCGACGGAATCTTTGGGGCGGAAGCCGCGGCGCAATATTATTTCAAGAAGCCGGCTGCCCGCCTGAGCGGCGCGGAGGCAGCGCGCCTCGCCGGCGCCCTGCCCAACCCAATTCTGCGCAATCCGGCGCGGCCGAGTCGGGCTCTGCAGGCTGCCGCCGGGAGGGTGCAGCGGCGTGTTGCCCAGCTCGGCCCGCTTGGCGATTGCGCCCTGCCGGACTAAGAAAAGTCATGGGAGCCCGTTCAAGAAAGCGGAGCTGATCGATGGCGCGCACCCACTTTTTCGCATCTCGCTCTAGCCATCCTGCAACCGAGCGTGTATGGGCAACGCCATCACGAGATTGATCCGTCGTCGTGGCGGTGGTGCGGCTTGGTAGCCTGCGCTTCCGGACGGCGGCACGATGGAGAGTTACTATGGCCGTTCCGAAGAGAAAGACGTCGCCGTCGAAGCGTGGCATGCGCCGCTCGGCCGACGCGCTGAAGCAGCCCACCTATATCGAAGACAAGAACTCCGGCGAACTGCGCCGCCCGCACCATGTCGACCTGAAGTCGGGCATGTATCGCGGTCGCCAGGTGCTGAAGGCCAAGACCGAAGCGTGAGGCTTCGAGAGGGACAGGCGAACGCCTGAACCTCGCCAGCCTGCCTTCAAAAGCGTTCAAGCCGGCCGCAAGGCCGGCTTTTTCCGTTTGCCTGGAACGCGCCTATGATCTTCCGCGCGTCATTCCGGACAAGCCGCGTCAGCGGCGCCGATCCGGAATCCATCGTAGAGTTCAGCGGCCTCCGATGTATTCCGGGTCTCCGCTTCCCTGCGCCAGAATGACGGCGCGGGACATGTCATGAGACAGCTATTGAAGTCGTCGAGTTCTTTTCGAGAAAGGCTCTGAGGCGCCGCAAGCCGTATCTCGGAGGGCGAGGGCTCGGAACCTGTCCAGACCGGCTTTTGGATTCAGGTGAGCCGCCGATTCGGCCAGCGCCAGGCAACCGCCGCGCATGAAGCCGTGCGATAGTGCTGCGCCGCAACCCCCGGCGTTTCCCGCCCGCGCCGCGCGAAAGGCCCGATCTCGGCCTGTGCAGCCGCGAGCTGCAGGAGCAGCATCGCCGAGCCCGCAGCGGCCCGGGCCTCACCACCCTCCCGATCTCCGATCTCCGCCATGTGCCACTCCGGAACGCATGGATTGCGTCGGAGCCAAAGTTGCAAACGGGCGGCCACGCTTAACCCTACGTTAAGCCAAAATGCTGCATCGTTTTGAAGCATTCCCCAGATCCGTCAGGACAGGGCGGCACGGCGCCGGCCGGGCGTCGTACGCCCCGTCGTACCGAGGCCGCACCGCGATGCCCACGCCATCGATCTTCAGCTCTCGCGGCGACGGCCATGTCGACCCGCGAAGCCTGCTCTCATCGATCGGCGAAGTCGTCTACACCTGGGACATCCAGAATGACGGGCTGAAATGGGGCCCGAACGCCACCGACGTCCTCGGCCCGCTTCCAGAGACTGCGATGACACGCGGCCTCGCCTTTGCCGGCCTTGTCGAGCCCGGCAGCGGCCCCAGCCGCTATGACGCGGTCTTCTGCTCCAGCGAGCTCGATGCCGGCGACGGCGTGGTCTATCGCACGCGCTATGCCGTCGACCTCGCCGGACGAAAGATGTGGGCAGAGGATTCCGGCCGCTGGTTCGCCGGCAGCGACGGCCGCCCCGCCCATGCGCGCGGCGTGCTGCGGCTCGAACGCGCCGCCCGCGCCGACGAACTGGCGATGCCAAGCGGCGAACTCTGCGATCGCTCGGCGCTGGTCGACAAGATCGGAGCGGCACTCACCGAACATCTGCCGGCCGAACGCCCGATCGTCGTCCTGATCGCGGCGATCGACGAGCTGGCGCGGCTGAACGACGATTTCGGCCATGAGGCGACCGACGAGATCATCGGCGTGGTGCAGGACCGGCTGCGCTCGGTGACGCGCCGGCGCGACCACCTCGTCCGCTATTCCGGCAATCGCTTCGCCATCCTGCTCACCGGCTGCCCGCAGGATCAGGTCGAGCCCGCCGCCCAGCGCTTCATCAAGGCCGTGGCTCAATCGGCCATCGAGACCGCGCGCGGCATCGCCCTCGTGCGCCTGCGTGTCGGGGCCGCGATGGCTCCGGCATTGACGAGCCATGCCGGCACATTGCTCGCAGCGGCCGAGAATGCGCTCGCCAGCGCCAAGGCAGGAGCGGTCGACACCGCCGTGCTCGCCAGGACCCGCCCGAATCGCGAACCTGCCGCCGGCCGGACAGGCCTCGACATCCAGGCCGTCGCCGCCTTGAACGAGCGCCGCGTCCAGCTTGCCCTGCAGCCGATCGTGCACGCGAAAACGCGCGAAGTGGCCTTCCATGAAGCGCTGCTGCGCGTCGGGCAGGGAAATGAGGGGCTGTTCTTCGCGCCTGCGGAGCTGATTCCGCTGCTTGAGCGCCGCGGCCTCGTGCGCCTGTTCGACCATCGCGTGCTCGAACTGGCAATCGACCTGCTCTCTCAGGATCCGGATCTGTCTCTCTCGATCAACGTCTCGCCGCGATCGCTCGCCGATCCCGAATGGCTCGACGCCTTCATGGGCTGCACCGGCGCCGCCCGCGGCGTCGCGACGCGGCTGATCGTGGAAGTGACGGAAACCGCCACCATCGAGGACCCGACCCGGGTGGCAAAGCTGCTTGGCCGCATCAAGGATCAGGGTGCGCGCATCGCGATCGACGATTTCGGCGCCGGCCACACCTCGCTACGTCATCTGCGTGCCTTCCCCATCGACATCCTGAAGATCGACGGGGCCTTCACGCAGAATCTGCGCCGCTCGACCGATGACCGATTCTATGTGCGCACGCTGGTCGATCTCGCCCGCCATCTCGGGGTCGAGACGGTCGCGGAATGGGTCGACGACGACCTCCAGGCGCGCATGCTAAATGATTGGGGCATCAGCTATCTGCAGGGCCATCTAGTCGGCAAGGCGCAGCTATGGCCGGTCGCGCAACCGCGCCAGCGCGCCGCCTGCTGAAGCAGGCCATATGAACGGGCGTCATTTTCTCGGGCCTAATAAAGCGTAGACCCGAGAATCTCTTTTCAGGAGATGCTCGGGACGAGCCCGAGCATGGCCACCTGCCCTCACTTCGTCTTGGCGAGCTTGTCCAGCCGGTCGCGCATCTCGTTGAGCTCGCGCTTGAGGTCGCCGAGATCGTCGCCCTTGGCGGCACCCGCTGCACCCTCTTCCTTCGCCTTGGCGGCAGCAGCCGCTGCGAAGGGATTGAACACGCGGAAAGCCTCCGTGAACATCGCCATATTGGCGCGCGTCTGCGCCTGGATCGCATCGAGCGCCCCGCCGCCGCCGAAGGCCGCGCCCCCGAAGGCCTTGCCCATCTGCTCGCGGAACTGATTCTGGTCCTTGGTCAGATGGTCCATCGAGAATTCGAGATAGCGCGGCACCAGCGCCTGCATGCTGTCGCCGTAGAAGCGGATCAGTTGGCGCAGGAAGGCGATCGGCAGGAGGTTCTGCCCGTCCTTGGCCTCTTCGTCGAAGATGATCTGGGCCAGCACCGAGCGGGTGATGTCGTCGCCCGATTTGGCGTCGTAGACCACGAAATCCTCACCGCCGCGTACAAGACCTGCAAGGTCTTCGAGCGTGACATAGGAGCTGGTGCCCGTGTGGTAGAGACGCCGGTTGGCGTATTTTTTGATGACGGTCGGTTCTTTATCGTTGGCCATCAGATCCTGCATGACGTTTGCCCGCGCCCTGCCTGCGAAAATCGCGACAGAGCTTAACGGAACGGTCTCCCTGGGCAGGACGATAGCCTGTCGGTGCTGCGCCGCAAGTTTTTTGAGCGTGCGGTGCAAAAACCCGCCCGAATTGAGGCGGAAGCTGCCCGGCTTCACGGCAACCCACAGCCAATCCGCCGCGATCTCAGGCAGCGCCGCGCCTTTCGCCTCACTTGACGCAAGGGCTTGGGCCTTCGAAGGTGGCGATCGAAACAGTCGGTCCGGCGCGAGAGCGGACCGCCACGACAACAGCGAGGAACTCTCCAATGGCTGATACCGATATCGTCATCGTCGGCGCGGCGCGGACCGCGGTCGGCGCCTTCAACGGCGCCTTCGCCAACACCCCCGCTCACGAGCTCGGCGCCGCCGCGATCAAGGAAGCGCTCGCCCGCGCCAAGGTCGATCCTGCCGATGTCGACGAGCTCATCATGGGCCAGGTCCTGACCGCCGGTCAGGGCCAGAACCCCGCCCGCCAGGCCGCCATGGCCGCAGGCATTCCGCAGGAGGCCACCGCCTGGGGCCTGAACCAGCTCTGCGGCTCCGGCCTGCGCGCGGTCGCGCTCGGCCTGCAGCAGATCGCCAATGGCGACGCCGATATCGTCGTCGCCGGCGGCCAGGAATCGATGTCGATGTCGCAGCACGCGGCGCATCTGCGCAACGGCACCAAGATGGGCGACACCAAGTTCATCGACACGATGATCAAGGACGGCCTCTGGGACGCCTTCCACGGCTATCACATGGGCACGACCGCCGAGAACGTCGCGACCAAATGGCAGATCAGCCGCGAGGAGCAGGACGCCTTCGCCACGAAATCCCAGAACAAGGCCGAGGCCGCCCAGAAGTCCGGCAGGTTCAAGGACGAGATCGTTCCCTTCACCGTCTCCGGCCGCAAGGGGGACGTCATCGTCTCCGACGACGAATATCCGCGCCATGGCGCCACCGTCGAGGCGATGGCCAAGCTCCGCCCCGCCTTCTCGAAAGAGGGCACCGTAACCGCCGGCAACGCCTCGGGCATCAATGACGGCGCTGCCGCTCTCGTCATCATGAGCGCCAAGGAAGCCGCCAAGCGCGGCCTGAAGCCGCTCGCGCGCATCGCCGGCTGGGCAACGGCCGGCGTCGATCCCGCGATCATGGGTACGGGCCCCATCCCCGCGACCCGCAAGGCGCTGGACAAGGCCGGCTGGAAAGTCTCGGATCTCGATCTGGTAGAAGCGAACGAGGCCTTCGCGGCGCAGGCCATCGCGGTCAACAAGGATCTCGGCTGGAACACCGATATCGTCAACGTCAATGGCGGCGCGATCGCGATCGGCCACCCGATCGGCGCTTCGGGCGCCCGCGTGCTGGTGACGCTGCTGCACGAGATGGAGAAGCGCGACGCCAAGAAGGGTCTCGCGACCCTGTGCATCGGCGGCGGCATGGGCGTGGCGCTCGCGGTCGAGCGGGCCTGAGCTGAAATGGCGCGGCAGACGACGCTCTACCGCTATCTGACCGGACCCGATGACGCCGCATTCTGTCATCGGGTCTCGGAAGCCTTGAGCCAGGGCTGGGTGCTCGAGAGCCGGATCGTTTCAGGCCGGACGGCCTGAAACGTGAATCCGCCTCTCAAATTAAACATCGAGAGCATGATGTCGTCCGAAAACCGCTTCGCACTTTTCGGCATCGTGCTCTTGGACACCCCACCCTGACCTTCGACGCGAAGTCGCAGCGCGTGGTCTGCGGGCAAGCCATCATCAAGGACGTGGACGGCCCATATCGGCCGGACATGAAACTGTCAGAAGAATAGCGCGGCGATCACGCCGCCTAGAGGGAGAAAAGGGCTATGGCTAAGGTCGCGTTGGTAACTGGGGGAACACGCGGCATCGGTGCCGCAATCAGCCGGGCTCTGAAGGAGGCCGGCCATACGGTCGTCGCCAGCTATGCCGGCAACGACGAGGCGGCCGCGAAATTCAAGGCCGAGACCGGCATACCCGTCTATAAATGGGATGTCGGCGATTATGACGCCTGCGCCGCCGGCATCGCCGCGGTCGAGGCGGAGAACGGCCCGGTCGATATTCTGGTCAACAATGCCGGTATCACCAAAGACGGGTTCTTCCACAAGATGAGCAAGGACCAGTGGTCCGCGGTCATCCGCACCAATCTCGATTCGCTGTTCAACATGACCCGGCCGGTGATCGAGGGCATGCGCGCCCGCAATTTCGGCCGCATCATCGTGATCTCCTCGATCAACGGCCAGAAAGGCCAGATGGGGCAGGTGAACTACTCCGCCGCCAAGGCCGGCGATATCGGTTTCGTCAAGGCGCTGGCCCAGGAGAACGCCAACAAGGGCATCACGGTCAACGCGATCACGCCGGGCTATATCGGGACCGACATGGTCGCCGCCATGCCGGAGGAGGCGCTGAAGCGCGTCGTCGCCGGCATTCCCGTCGGCCGTCTCGGCAAGCCCGAGGAAATCGCCCAGATGGTGGTGTTCCTCGCCTCCGACCACGGCGCCTTCGCCACCGGCGCGACCTTCGCCGTCAATGGCGGGCAGTACATGGCCTGAACCGAACGGTCTGCCGGCGGAAACCCCGCCGGCAGTCGTCCTGTCATCAGCTGCGCAGGCCCGGCGCCTCCTGGCCGGTGCGCGCGACATATTCGGTATAGCCGCCGCCATAGGCGTGAATGCCCTCGGGCGTCAGCTCCAGCAGCCGGTTGGACAGGGCGGCGAGGAAGTGGCGGTCATGGCTGACGAACAGCATGGTGCCCTCATATTGCGAGAGCGCGGTGATCAGCATTTCCTTAGTGGCGATGTCCAGATGGTTGGTCGGCTCGTCGAGCACCAGAAAATTCGGCGGGTCGTAGAGCATCTTCGCCATCACCAGCCGCGCCTTCTCGCCGCCCGACAGAACGCGGCAACGCTTCTCGACATCGTCGCCTGAAAAGCCGAAGCAGCCGGCGAGCGAGCGCAGCGAACCCTGCCCGGCCTGCGGGAACGAATCCTCCAGCGACTGGAATACGGTGCGGTCGCCATCCAGCACCTCCATGGCGTGCTGGGCGAAATAGCCCATCTTGATGGTGCCGCCGAGCGCGACCGTCCCGGTATCGGGCACCGTCGCGCCCGTCACCAGCTTCAGCAGCGTCGATTTGCCGGCGCCATTGATGCCCATCACGCACCAGCGCTCCTTGCGGCGCACCTGGAAATCGAGCCCCTCATAGATGCTGCGGCTGCCATAGGCTTTGTGGACGTTCTTGAGCGTGACCACATCCTCGCCCGAGCGCGGCGCCGGCTGGAATTCGAACGACACGGTCTGGCGGCGCTTGGGCGGCTCGACCCGGTCGATCTTGTCGAGCTTCTTCACCCGACTCTGCACCTGCGCCGCATGCGACGCCCGCGCCTTGAAGCGCTCGATGAAGTTGATCTCCTTGGCGAGCATCGCCTGCTGGCGCTCGAACTGGGCCTGCTGCTGCTTCTCGGCAAGCGCGCGCTGCTCCTGATAGAACTCGTAATTGCCGGAATAGGCAGTCAGCGAACCGCCATCGATCTCGACGACCTTGTTGACGATGCGGTTCATGAACTCGCGATCATGCGAGGTCATCAGCAATGCGCCGTCATAGCCCTTGAGGAACTCTTCCAGCCAGATCAGGCTTTCCAGGTCGAGATGGTTGCTCGGTTCGTCCAGCAGCATCGCATCGGGACGCATCAGCAGGATGCGGGCAAGCGCGACGCGCATCTTCCAGCCGCCCGACAGGGCGCCGACATCGCCGTCCATCATCTCCTGGCTGAAACCGAGTCCCGCCAGAACCTCACGCGCCCGGCCATCGAGCGCATAGCCGTCGAGCTCCTCGAACCGGCCCTGCACCTCGCCATAGCGGGTGATGATCTCGTCCATGTCATCGGCGCGGTCGGGATCGGCCATCGCCGCCTCCAGCTCGCGCAGTTCGGCCGCGACGGTGCTGACCGGCCCGGCGCCATCCATGACCGCCGAAACCGCGCTGACGCCCGCCATGTCGCCGACATCCTGGCTGAAATAGCCGATGGTGACGCCGCGATCGACGCCGACCTGCCCCTCATCGGGCTGCTCCTGCCCGGTGATCATCCGGAAGAGCGTCGTCTTGCCGGCACCATTGGGACCGACGAGACCGACCTTCTCGCCCTTCTGCAGTGCGGCGGACGCTTCGATGAAGACGATCTGCTGGCCGTTCTGCTTGCTGATGTTTTCGAGCCGTATCATGCGTATGCGAGACCTTTGAAGGATGTCCCGCGGCAATAAGCCATGGGCGGCGTCCACGAAAGGGTGCGACCGCGAATGATTCGGCTCCCGCCTGCGGCGCAATGACCTCCGCTCGGGGCTGAGACGCGTCTCTCGGCCCTCGACAGGAGGGCAGACACGTCGCAATCTCGCCCTCTCCAGGGAGGCGGAGATGGCCGATAGCCTTGCCCCGTTGATCGCAGAGTTTCTGGCATGGCTCGAGCGCGAGCCCCGCAGCTATGGCGAGGTGATGGACGCCTGGCGGACATCCTGCCCGCGCCTCACGGTATGGGAAGACGCCATCGATCTCGGCCTGATCGCGCGGCAATCGAAGGAGGGGGATGTCCTCATCGCCCTGACCGAGCGGGGCCATGCGTTTCTCGCCGAATACGGCAAGCGGTTGCCCGGTGCCCCACAGCCTGAACCAGCGAACGGAGCCACGGCGCTGCAATGAAGATCACGATCCTCGACGACTATTTCGACACGCTGCGCACGCTGCCCTGTTTCGAGACGATCGCACGCTACGCCCCCTCCATCTGGACCGACCACGTCCAGGACGATGACGCGCTCATGGAGCGGCTTGCCGAGACCGAAGTGCTCGTGCTGATCCGGGAGCGCACTAAGATCCGCCGCTCCCTGATCGAGCGCCTGCCGAAGCTCCGCCTGATCAGCCAGCGCAGCGTCTACCCGCATATCGACATCGACGCCTGCACGCAGCGCGGCGTCCTCGTCTCGTCGAGCCTGCATGCGGACACGCCCTCCTATGCGACCTCCGAATTGACCTTCGGCCTCATCCTCGCCGCATTCCGGCAGATTCCGCAGCAGGTCGCCTCGCTGAAGGCCGGGCAATGGCAGTTCGGAATTGGCGAAACGGTGCGGGGCAAGACGCTCGGCATTTTCGGCTATGGCCGGATCGGCAAGGCCGTCGCCGACTATGCCCGCGCCTTCGGCATGGAGATCGTGGTCTGGGCTCGCCCCGCCTCGCTGGAAAAGGCGAAGCAGGACGGCTACGCGATCGCAGACAGCAAGTCCGCGTTCTTCGCACGCTGCGACGTTCTCTCGCTGCATATGCGGCTGGTGGAGGCGACGCGCGGTATCGTCACGGCCGCCGATCTCGCTGCGATGAAACCGACCGCGCTGCTGGTCAATACGAGCCGCGCCGGCCTGATCGAGCCCGGAGCGCTCGTGACGGCCCTTCGGGCGGGTCGACCCGGCCGGGCCGCGATCGATGTCTACGAGGAGGAGCCGCTGCGCGACCCGGCTCATCCCCTGCTCAACCTGCCCAATGTGCTGTGCACGCCCCATATCGGCTACGTCACGAGGGACGAATACGAGCTCCAGTTCAGGGACATCTTCGACCAGATCGTCGCTTATGCCGAAGGCCACCCGACCAACGTCGTCAATCCCGACGCCCTGGCCAACCGGCGCTGAAGAGACGCGCTGCATCCGCGCGGGCAAGCATGGGCAGAAGGCCGGCGCTCTGATATCGGCTTGAGCGACGCCCTCCTTGCGATTGCCGGCCTGCCATGACCTCTCGCACCGCTACGCTCATCGGCTTCTGCGCGATCCTGCTCTGGTCGACGCTGGCGCTGTTCACCGCCATGTCGGGCCGCGTGCCGCCTTTCCAGCTCGTCGGCATGACCTTCGTCATCGGCGGCCTGCTGATCCTCGCGATCACTGCCGCGCGCGGCGAATTGCGCCGGGTGATGCCGACGCCCGCCTCTTTCGCGCTCGGCCTCTACGGCCCGTTCGGCGACACCGCTCTCTATTATGCCGCCGTGAAGACCGCCCCGCCGGCCGAGGCCAACCTGATCCACTATCTCTGGCCGCTGCTGATCGTGCTGTTCGCGGCGCTACTGCCGGGCGGCGGGCTGAAGCCGCGCCATCTGATCGGCGCCCTGATCGGCCTTGCCGCCACCGCTATGCTGATCTCGGGAGGCATCGGTTCCGGTGGCGGCCTCGCGCTCGGCCATGTGCTGGCGGCGCTGGGCGCCTTCGTCTGGGCGAGTTACTCGGTGGCCTCGCGCCGCTTTTCCCATGTGCCCTCGGAAAGCCTCAGCGTCACCATGCTCGGCTGCGCCGTGCTGGCCTTCGCCTGTCATGTCGCCTTCGAGACGACGCTCTGGTCGCTGACCCCGATCGAATGGGGCGGGGTGCTGGGCCTGGGTCTCGGCTCGATCGGGCTGGCCTTCGTCGTCTGGGACATCGGCATGAAGCGCGGCGATGTCGCGTTGCTCGGCGTCGCCTCCTACGCCGCGCCGGTCCTGTCGACGCTGGTGCTGGTCATCGCCGGCTACGCCCCGGCAAGCTGGCTGCTCGCCGCCTCCTGCCTGCTGATCGTAGTTGGCGCGCTGGTCGCGAGCATGCCGAAGCTGGGCAAATCCTCCTGAGCCGAATTTCGATAAACGCGCCGTCATCCCGGCCGCAGCGCAGCGGAGAGCCGGGATCCATCGTAGAGTGCAACGCCCTCCGATGGATCCCGGATCGGCGCGGCTATCGCCGCTTGTCCGGGATGACGGCGCGGTTGCTGCCAGTCACCGTCAGACCAATGACGCCGCTGCTCAGTTCCGCCTGAGCAGCCGCTCGAGATAGTCGAGTTCCTCCGTCGGCCGGGTCGGATCGCCCAGCCTGCGGCGCAGCTCTTCGAGAATGCGCCGCGCCCGCTGCGTCGCGCTTTCATCGGCGCCGGGAACGCGCACGCGGCCATCAGCCCAGTCGCGCTGACGCTGCGGCCGCCCGAGCGGATCCTCGCGGCCACGCTGTTGCGCCGAAGGACGGCCCGATGGCTGGCCATCGGGCTCGCCGAAGGCGCCCTCCGTGCCGTCGCCCTCGCCGGGCTGACCCTGCATCTGCTGGGCCATGCTCTGGCCCCCGCGCCGCAGCGCATCGAGCGCCCGGCCCTGCGCATCGAGCGCGCCTTCGCCCTGCCCCTGTCCGAGCTGGCCTTCGGCATCCTTCATCGCATCCTCGGCCTCGCCGAGTTCGCCCTGCTGCGGTGCGCCCATGCCGCGCATGCGCCGCTGCAGCTCCTGCAACCGCTCGCGCAAGGCCTGCTGGCGCTCCGACAGGCCCTGCTGTCCTTGCCCCTGCTGTCCTTGCCCCTGCTGGCCTTCGCCCTGCTCGCCATCCTCACCCTCGCCCTGCTCGCCGGGCTGCTGCCCCGGCTGCTGGCCGCGCTGCCCTTGCTGGCCCTGCTGCCGCTGGCCGGGACGTGCCTGCTGCTGGCCGGGCCTGCGGCCCTGCTGCGTCCGGTTCTGGCGCTGCTGCTCCTGCTGGAAGGTCTCGTCGCGCAGTTGCTGCTGATCGCGCGTCATCCTGTCGAGATCGCCCAGCGCCTGGTTCATCTCGCGCTGGCGCGGGTCCTGCTGGCCCGGACGCGCCATCTGGAGATTGTTGAGCATCTGGTTGAGCTGTTCCATCAGCCGCTGCGCCTCGGCCATGTCGCCGCGCTTCGAGAGCTCCTCGATGCGGTTGAGCATGTTCTGCAGGTCGCGCGGCGTCACGGTGCGGAAATTCTCCGGCAGCTGCGCCTGATTCTGGTCGCCATTCTGCTGCTGGCGCTGCATCTGCTCGGCAAGCTGGCGCATGAACTGGTCGAGCGCGCGGCGCATATCCTCGGTGAGCTTCTTGATCTCCTCCTCCGAGGCCCCGCGCTCGAGCGCCTGCTGGAGGTTCTCCTGCGCTGCCCTGAGCGCACGTTCCGCATCGGACAGGTCGCCATCCTCGAGCTGGAGCGCCATCGCCCACATCAGCTCGGACACCTCACGCAGCTGGTCGTCGCTGGTCGAACGGCGCAAACGCTCCGAGAGCATGCGCATGCCCAGATAGACGCCGGTCTCCTTCATGAACATGTCGGGCTCGATCAGCAGCGCATCCATCGCGAGCTGGACCTTGCGGCGGTCGTCGACATCCATGACCAGCTTGCGACGCTGCTCGACCAGGGCCTTGGCCAGCGGCTTGACGAAAGTGCGCTGCGGCAGCGTGACCTCGACCGGCTCGCTGCGGCCCTCCTGGCCGGCCTCGTCACGCGCGACCAGCGTCATCCTGACCTTGGCGCCGGCCCAGGGATGCGCCGAGAAATCGACGGTGCTCCTGATCTCCTCATCGCCCGAAGGTGAAGACGGTACGCTGAGGCTCTGCTTGGGCGGTTCGACCAGCGAGCGGCCGGTAGATGGCGGGCCGGAGCGCGCGACATTCACCTCGACGGAGGCGATTCCGTAATCATCCTTGGCGGTATAGGCGAGCCCGAGCCCGCCCGACTGGGCGCCCGTGATCGGCTTGGGCGGCTCGCTGAAGCTGACCTGCGGCGGCTGGTCGGCAATGGCGGTGATGCTCAGCGTCGCATGCGGCGCGCCGCTGCCGGTGAGCCTGAGCGTGCCGTTTCCGGCAAGCGTGAAGCGCTTCTCCAGCACGGCCGGCACATCGCCTGCCGAGGCCGGTTTGGCCTCCGTCTTGCCGTCTAACTTGCCGTCCTTGGCCTCGGCCGGCGGCAGCACATCGAGCCGCCCGGTTGTCGCGACATCCATATTGGTCTTGCCGGCGATGCGAACGACGACGGTCGATTTCTCGGGCACGCTGATATGCGGGCTCGCCAGCCTGCCGAAATCGACCAATATCGGCGGCAGGCGCGTATAGCCGGGCGGGTCGATCCAGGCATCGACCCGGACGGCCGGCGCCGGCAGGGACGGACCGCGCCAGTCGAAGGCGGCGCGCAGGCGCGGCATCGCCTCGTGACCTGCGACGAAAAGGGCCGTGACAGCCGCCAGCAGCGGCACGGCGCGCAAGGCGCGGCGGTCCCGCCCGGCCATGCGCGGTTGCGGCGCGGCGACCGAGAGCCCGGCGACCTGCCGGCTCTGGCGCTCGACATGGAGTTTCCACAAAGCCTGCGACACCGGATCGCCCGAACCGACGGCGAGACTGTCCTCCAGCGCCGAGGCCGGCCGGTGGCCGCCCTGCAACGACTGGTCGAGCCGCGTCAGCGCATCGCGATGCGTCGGCAGCTGCATCCGGGCGATATGCCAGACGCTGGCGGCGAGCGCGCCGAGGAACAGCACGACGCCCAGCGCCCGCCCTTGCCAGGGCAGATGCGTCCACAGGCCGAACCATGAAATCGCGAGAAAGCTCAGGACAATGCCGAGCGGCAGCCACAGCCGCGGCCAGAGGCGCTCCCAGCCCAGCGAGACGCGTGAAGCCAATGCAAGGCGAGCAAGCCGTTGCCGGATGCCGTCGATCGGATCTGGCGCCTTGCGGCGCTGCGCCTCATTCATGCCGTCGCTCCGAGCCGCCCCCACGCCGCTTGGACAAGTGCCACCTGTGCATCGCCCGTCCGACAGAGGCTAGCACGGGAATGTGGCAAGGCCAGAGCGAAGGCGGGCCTCCCACAGCCCGCTCCGCTTATCGTGAAGCGTGCTCAGGCCAGCCAGGGCGGTGCACGATCCGTGCCGAGAAGCTCTTCATAGCTCTGGCGCGGCCGCGTCACGGCATATTCCGCCCCCTTCACCAGCACCTCTGCCACGAGCAGGCGCTGATTATAGGTCGAGGACATGCTGGCGCCATAGGCGCCCGCCGTCATGAAGGCGATCAGGTCATCTGGCTTCAACGTGGGCAGCACGCGCCCGCTGGTGAAGGTGTCGCCCGATTCGCAGATCGGCCCGACCACGTCATAAGCGACGGTCGCGGCATCCGCGTCGGCCTCGGTCACCGGCCAGATCTCGTGATAGGCCTCGTACATGGCCGGCCGCACCAGATCGTTCATCGCGGCATCGACGACGAGGAACTGCTTGGTCGGGCGCGGATTGAGATGCAGCACCCGCGTCAGCAGGACGCCGGCATTGCCGACGATCATCCGGCCCGGCTCGAAGCCGAGCTCGACATCGAGCCCCCTGGTGACACGGCCGACCATCGCGGCATAGGCGTCGATCAGTTCGGGCCCATGGTCGAAATCCTTGGGCATTTCGTAGGGAATGCCCAGACCGCCGCCGAGATCGAGCCGGTCGACGCGATGGCCTTCGCCCCGCAGCGAACCGACCAGCGCGACCATCTTGGTATAGGCCGCCTCGAAGGACGCCGTCTCGCGGATCTGGCTGCCGATATGGAGCGCAAGCCCCATGATCCTTACGCCCGACATGTTGGCGGCGCGGGCATAAAGCCGCCCGACCTCCTCGAAGGACACGCCGAACTTGTTCTCCGACGAACCCGTCGTGATCTTGGCATGGCCGCCGGCGCCGATATCAGGATTGACCCGGAACACGGCTTCCTGGCGCTTGCCGAGCTCGGCGCCGATGCGCGAGAGCAGGTCGAGTTCCCGTTCGGTCTCGATATTGACCTGGTAGATGCCGGCTTGGATCGCGAAACGCAGTTCGCTCTCGCTCTTGCCGACACCTGAGAAGACGATTTTCTCCGGCGGAAAACCTGCAGCCAGCGCCTTGCGGATCTCGCCCTCGGAGACCGTATCGGCCCCGGCGCCCAACGCCGCCAGCGTCTTCAGCACGCCGAGATTGCCGTTGGCCTTCATGGCGTAGAAGACATGCGCCTTCCCGGCCGGCGCAGCCGATTTCATCGCCGCCTCGTAGAGCCGGTAATGCCGCTCGATCGTGGCGGAGGAATAGACGTAAACCGGCGTGCCGACTTCGGCCGCGATCCGGCTCAGCGCGACCTCCTCGGCAAAGAGCGAGCCGTTGCGATAGGCGAAATGATGCATGCTGCACCTAAAAATCTGTTTGCAAGAAACGGCTGACAAGAAGCCGTGGAGATTATCGCCAGCCCTCGTCCTGAGGAGCTATTCCGGCAGGAATAGCGTCTCGAAGGATGCTCCAGTGCGCTCTGGACCATCCTTCGAGACGCCGCTTTGCGGCTCCTCAGGATGAGGGCTCAGAATTAACCGGCGGTCAGAGAAGAGGGTCGAGCACGAAGGGCTTTTCCGGAATCGTGATGGCGCGGTTCGCCTTCGGCGGTTTCGCCAGCACCGACGTTCCCAGCGAGGCGGAATCGGTTTCGACCGCGCCGATCTGGCTGTCGGGCAGATCGATGGCGTTAGTGGCGTTCGGCGGCGCTTCGAGCGGCCCCTTGCGGCCGCAGGCGCCGAGCGCGAGTGCCAGCAGGCCAGCGACCAGCACGGCGCGGCCAAGTTTCAGACGGGAATGCAGCACGAACAGGAACCCTCGGGCGAAGCGTGGCGGAGACTGTAGCGAAAGGCGCGACAGCTTGCGAGTGAAAGCGCGTCATTCTCAGGGCAGCACATCGCGCAGCCCGAAGAATCTCCTGCGGGAGCAGCCCGGGTCAAGCCCGGGCATGCCGGAAGCGTCAGCGCTGCTCCTTGGCGAGTTGCTTCAGCCAGCGCCGGGCCTGCCGTCGCACATTGGCGGGCGCGGTGCCACCGTAGCTGACGCGGCTCTTCACCGACTGCTCGACACCGAGCACGGCAAAGACGGCCTCGGTGATGGCGGGCTCGACGGCCTGCATTTCGGCCAGTGTCAGCTTCTCCAGCCCGATCTTCTTCTCCGAGGCAATGCCGACGAGGCGGCCGGTGACATGGTGAGCGTCCCGGAACGGCATCTTCAGCACGCGCACCAGCCAGTCGGCGAGGTCCGTGGCGGTGGCATAGCCCATACCCGCCGCCTTCTTCATCACCTTCAGGTCGGGCTCCATGTCGCGCACCATGCCCGCCATCGCAGCCAGGCAGAGCGAGAGGGTCTGGAGCGCGTCGAACGTGCCTTCCTTGTCCTCCTGCATGTCCTTGGAATAGGTCAGCGGCAGGCCTTTCATCATCGTCAGCATGGCCTGCAGCGCCCCGAAAACGCGCCCCGCCTTGCCGCGCACCAGCTCGGCGGCATCGGGATTGCGCTTCTGCGGCATGATCGAGGACCCCGTCGAGAACTTGTCCGACAGGCGCACGAAGCCGAATTGCGGCGTCGCCCAGAGCACGATCTCCTCGGCCAGACGCGACAGATGCATCGCGCAGATCGAAGCCGCCGCCAGCGTCTCCAGCACGAAATCGCGATCCGAGACCGAATCGAGCGAATTGGCGGTCGGCCGGTCGAAGCCCAGCGCATGCGCCGTCATCTCGCGGTCGATCGGGAACGAGGTGCCGGCAAGCGCGGCTGCGCCCAGCGGGCATTCGTTCAGCCGCTCGCGCGCATCGCGGACGCGGCCCCGATCACGGCCGAGCATCTCGACATAGGCCAAGAGATGGTGCCCGAAGGTGACCGGCTGCGCCGATTGCAGATGGGTGAAGCCCGGCATCACGGCCCCGGCATGGAGATCGGCCTTTTCGGCCAGCGCGAGCTGGAGGTCGGCCATCTGCAGGTCGATATCGTCGAGCGTGTCGCGGACCCAGAGCCGCATGTCGGTCGCGACCTGGTCGTTGCGCGAGCGCGCGGTGTGCAGGCGGCCGGCCGCGAGCCCGATCTTGTCCTTGAGGTTGCTCTCGATGTTCATGTGAACATCCTCGAGCGCACGCGAGAACGTGAAGCTGCCGGCCTCGATCTCGCTCTCGACGCCCTTGAGTCCCGCGCTGATCGTGGCGACATCGTCCTTCGTCAGGATACCGGTCTCGCCCAGCATCGCCGCATGGGCGAGCGAACCCCGGATGTCCTGGCGCCACAGGCGCTTGTCGAAATCGATGGAGGCGTTGATCTCTTCCATGATGGCGTCGGGACCCGTGGCGAAACGTCCACCCCACATACGATTGCTCACGACTGACTTTCCTGCTTCTAGGACGCCCATGACGTCGCGTTGGAAAAAATCGGCGGCCTTCGGGGTCGTGGCGTTGCTCGGCCTCGGCGGCGTAGCGGCCTTCTACTCCGTCACGGGCGATGCCGGCAATTCCGGTTCTTGCCGGGCCGCCAAGGCGACAGCTGCGCGCCTGCAGCCGCTGGCGCAGGGCGAGGTCGCGGCCATGGAGGTCTCCAGCCGCCCGGCGCCGGTTCCCGATCTCGGTTTCGCCGGTCCCGACGGCGCCCCGCTGACCCTGTCGAGCTTCAGGGGACGCACCGTGCTGGTCAATCTCTGGGCCACCTGGTGCGCGCCCTGCCTGCATGAGATGCCGGCGCTCGACGCGCTTCAGGGCGCGCTCGGCGGCCAGGACTTCGCGGTGGTCGCGATCAACATCGACACGCGTAATCTCGACAAGCCCCGGACCTGGCTGGCCGACAACAAGATCACCGGCCTGCCCTATTACGCCGACGCCCAGGCGAAAGTGTTCCAGGACCTGCGCGCCGCCCGCAAGATCGAGGGCATGCCGGTGAGCCTGCTGGTCGATCCCGAAGGCTGCGAACTGGCGATGCTGCAAGGCCCGGCCAATTGGGCGAGCCCCGATGCCAAGGCCCTGATCGGCGCCGCGCTGAAGCGCTAGAGCATCGGCCCGAAAAGCGGAACGCGGTTTTCGGGAAAAGTCGGTGCAGAATCAAAGGCTGTAGGACCGTTCGCCGAGAGGATCGCATCCGCCGATTGCCTCTCCCGAGCCCATTCTCCATATAGTCTCAGGCATGACCTACACGATCGGCCTGGCCACCACCTTCCACGACCCCGCCGTTGCAATTCTCGATCCCGCCGGCGAGGTGCTCTTCGCCGAGGCGACGGAGCGCTACCTGCAATACAAGCGCGCGCCCAATTGCGAGCCCGACCCGGCGCCGCGCATGGAGGGCCTGCTCAAGCGCTACATTCCCGAGGGTGCGCAGATCCGGATCGCCACGAGCTGGGGCGAGGCGTTCACCGGCTTTCTCGACCAGATGAGCCGGGCCGGCTCGTTTTCACTCGACGCCCTGCTCAAGCTCTCGCCCGAACTCAACCGCTCGCTGGTGCCCGAGCGCACCGAACGGGCATTGATCGCCTCGCTGCATACCGGCCAGCAGCGCGCCGGTCTGGGCACGCTGCTCGGCCTCGATCGCGCCTTCGGCAAGGCCGACATCACCGGCCTGACCCGCCATGGCCACCATCTCAGCCATGCGGCCTATGCCTGCTGGTCCTCGCCCTTCAGCGATGCCGCCTGCCTGATCGTCGACGGCATGGGCGAAACCGGAGCCTCGGCGATCTTTGCGCTCAAGGACGGCGCGATCACCGAGGTTAAGCGCCATCGCGGCCGGGAATCGATCGGCTTCTATTTCGGTCTCGTCACCGATCTCGCCGGCTTCGACCAGGCCAAGGGCGAGGAATGGAAGATCATGGGGCTCGCGCCCTATGGCAAGACCGACGCGGAGCTGATGGCGCTGCTGCGCAAGCTCTACCGGATCGAGGGCC
The DNA here is from genome assembly GCF_900108245.1 of Allobosea lathyri. Classification (GTDB taxonomy): domain Bacteria; phylum Pseudomonadota; class Alphaproteobacteria; order Rhizobiales; family Beijerinckiaceae; genus Allobosea; species Allobosea lathyri. The sequence continues at coordinate 131,257 of NZ_FNUY01000006.1, read as the reverse complement.
ACAAGCTCTCCTTCGCCGATGCCGCAACCGTTCGCAGCGTCAGCCAGGACATCCTCGCGCGGCGCCCGCCAGAGGCGCTCGAGCAGGGTTGGGCCGACCTCGCCCGCTGCGGTCAGGATGTCTTCGCCGAGATGATGGAGGCGCTCCTGTCGGAGACTGCCGCGCTCGTGCCGTCAGACAATCTCGTGCTCGCCGGCGGCTGCGCGCTGAACTCCTCCTTCAACGGCAAGATCGTCGGCCGCCACGGTTTTGCGCGGGTCTTCGTGCCCTCGGCGCCGGCCGATGACGGCAACGCCATCGGCGCCGCCTGGCTCAGCCATGCGCAGGCGAACCCCGGCTGGCGCGCACCTCGCGGACCGCAGACGCCCTATCTCGGCTCGACGGTGTCGACCGAACCGCTGGAGCGCATGCAGGCCTGGGAGCCGCGCCTGCGCAAACTTGCGCCCGACGAGGTTGCACCCACCACCGCCCGCCTGCTGACGGAGGGCAAGCTCATCGGCTGGGTGCAGGGCCGGGCCGAATTCGGCCCCCGCGCGCTGGGCAATCGCTCGATCCTGGCCGATCCGCGCCCCGCCAACGCCAAGGACCTGCTCAACGCCAAGGTGAAATACCGCGAGGCCTTCCGCCCCTTCGCGCCCTCGATTCTCGCAGAGCACGGCGCGGCCTGGTTCGAACACTATCAGGACGCGCCCTATATGGAGCGCACCCTGGTCTGGAAGGATGCCGTGCGCGCGCATGTGCCGGCTGTCGTGCATGAGGACGGCACCGGGCGGCTCCAGAGCGTCACGGCAGAGCGCAATCCGCGCTACCACGCGCTGATTTCCGCCTTCCATGCGCTGACCGGCGTGCCGGTGGTGCTGAACACCTCCTTCAACATCATGGGCAAGCCGATCCTGCACACGGCGGAGGATGCGATCCTGATGTTCTATACCAGCGGGCTCGATGCGCTGGTCGTGGAGGACTGGCTGCTGGTGAAGTGATCGGGGTTACGCAGCCAAGCTGTGAGGCTCTCAGCGTTTCCGAGGTTGGAGTGCGTCTCCCTCAGCCCTCATCCTGAGGAGCCGTTCCGGCAGGAATGGCGTCTCGAAGGATGGCGGATGAGGCTCCCGATCTAGCTGGGCCATCCTTCGAGACGCCGCTTCGCGGCTCCTGAGGATGAGGGCTCGTCTTTCCAAAGGATGAGGGCTCGCCCTTTCCAAACGCGCGCTCAGGCCTCATCCTCGGTCGCGGAATGAGGGTGACACGATGCTGCAACTGCGCCCGAACTGCGAATGCTGCGACCGCGATCTCCCGCCGGACGCTCGCGACGCGATGATCTGCACCTTCGAATGCACCTTCTGCGCCGATTGCGCGCAGGCGCGCTTCCAGGGTGCCTGCCCCAATTGCGGCGGCGAACTGGTGCGCCGGCCGATCAGGCCGGCGAGCAAGCTGGAAAAATACCCGCCGTCACAGGAGCGCGTCCGCAAACCGAATCCGGAATGCGCGCCGGCGTGATCTGGTGAATGGCGTGGTCTGGTACATAGCGTGACATGGCACCAGAGCCGTCTGCGTGCTCGCGAAGCCGGATGAGCAACTCGCAACCGCAATTCTGCATCGTCGCTGGACCCGACGGCGTCGGCAAGACGACCTATGCATTCCGCCATATCCGAGCCGTGTCAGGCAGCACGAGTTTCGTCAATCTCGACGAGATCGCCCGCGGTCTATCGCCGCTCGATCCGTCTGCCGAACAGCAGCGCGCTGCACGCGTCGCACTCGAAATGACGCGCTCGCTGATCGCCGAGCGTCGTTCGTTTTCGATTGAAACAACGATGTCGGGGAAAACCCATCTGCGTACGATCGCCGCTGCGCGCGAAGCCGGCTTTGGAATCAACCTGCTGTTCTTCCTGACCGCTTCGCCCGAGGTTTCCCTTTCGCGCATCGCCCGTCGCGTCAGCGAAGGCGGCCATGACGTAGCCGAGGTCGATGTACGCCGCCGCTTTGCCCGGGCGATCGACAATCTGCCGCTCTACATCGGCGCAGTGGATCAGTGGCGCGTCTTCGACAACGCCACCTTGCGGCCAAAGGCGGTCGCGGAAGGCCGCCGCGGCTGCATTGCGCTGATCGAGAGGTCGCCGACGCTGCCAGACGCGCTATGGGCGGCGCTCGAAACGCTGCCGCCCTGTCCCGAAGCTTAAGGGAAAGCCTCAGCTCGCCTGCTTGACCGTGATGCCCTTCTCTTCGAGCAGGGTCTGCAATTCGCCGGCCTGGAACATCTCGCGGGTGATGTCGCAGCCGCCGACGAACTCGCCCTTGACGTAGAGCTGCGGAATCGTCGGCCAGTTCGAATAGGCCTTGATGCCCTCGCGGATCTCCTGGTCCTCCAGCACGTTGACGCCCTTGAAGGGCACCCCAACGTAAGAGAGGATCTGCACGACCTGGCCGGAGAAGCCGCACATCGGGAATTGCGGCGTGCCCTTCATGAAGAGCACGACATCGGCGGACTTCACTTCGGCATCGATACGGGCGTTGACGTCGCTCATGGTCTGGTCTCCTGCGGCGGGGTCAAGGCCCGCTGGAATGGTCGTCTAGAATATTGTCGTTCTAATTCTGGGGAACCGCCGTCGTCAGCGCAAGGGCATGCAGCACGCCGCCCATGTTTCCCTTGAGCGCGGCATAGACCATCTGGTGCTGCTGCACCCGGCTCTTGCCGGCAAAGGCCGATGAGGTGACGGTCGCGGCGTAATGGTCGCCGTCTCCCGCCAGATCCTTGATCTCGACGATCGCATCCGGCAGCGCCGCCTTGATCATCGCCTCGATGTCATGTGCATCCATCGCCATGGCGGTGTCTCCTACATTCAGGGTTGCCGCCTTCTCGTCATTGCGAGGAGCGAAGCGACGAAGCAATCCAGGAGGTCGTCGAGCGAGACGTCTGGATTGCTTCGCTGCGCTCGCAATGACGCAAGCGGCGCTGGGATCAGTGGTCAGGCGGCTTTGCCGGACATGTAGTCCGGCAGCCAGTTTTCATGGGCGCTCTTCAGCGCCGACACGGCAATCGCCGCCTCGCCGGGAAGGCTCAGCATGTCCCCGCCCGTCGTACCCAGCATGACAGCCGGCACACCGGCCGCCTTGGCCTCGGCCAGCAGCGCCTCGGCCGATGCCTGGGGCACCGCGACAAGATAGCGCGCCTGATCCTCGCCGAAGAGCACGGCATGGGCTGCGCCCGAAGGCAGCGCGTCGATCGTGGCGCCGACACCGCCTGCCATCACCATTTCGGCGAGCGCGACCGCCAGCCCGCCATCAGACAGATCGTGGCAGGTGCCGACACGTCCGGCGCTGATCAGGCCGCGCACGAGATCGCCATTGCGGCGCTCGACGGCGAGATCGACCGGCGGCGGCGCGCCCTCTTCGCGGCCGCAAACGGTCGCAAGATAGGCCGACTGGCCGAGCCAGCCCTTGGTCTCGCCGATCAGGATGATCGCTTCGCCGGCCGCCTTGAAGGCGATCGTTGCATGCCTGGTCACATCCGCGAGCACGCCGACGGCGCCGATGGTCGGTGTAGGCAGGATCGAGACGCCATTGGTCTCGTTGTAGAGCGAGACGTTGCCGGAGACGACGGGGAAGTCGAGCGCGCGGCAGGCTTCGCCGATACCTTTGATGCAGCCGACGAGCTGGCCCATCACCTCGGGCCGTTCTGGATTGCCGAAGTTGAGATTGTCGGTGACGGCAAGCGGCGTCGCGCCAACCGCAGTCAGGTTGCGCCAGGCCTCGGCCACCGCCTGCTTGCCGCCCTCGAACGGGTCGGCCTCGCAATAGCGCGGCGTCACGTCGGCGGTCATGGCAAGGCCCTTCGGCCCGTCCTCGATCCGGATCAGGCCGGAATCGCCGCCCGGCGTGATCACCGAATTGCCGAGGATCAGCGTGTCGTACTGCTCGGTGATCCAGCGCTTCGAGCTGAGGTCGGGCGAGCCGACCAGCTTCAGCAGCGCCTCCGTATTGGACAGCGGCGGCTTCACCGCATCGGCCGCGACGACCGGAAGCTTGGGCGTCTCGATCCAGGGCCGGTCATATTCGGGAGCCTCGTCGCCGAGTTCCTTGATCGGCAGGTCGGCCATGACGTCGCCCTGATGCTTCACGACGAAGCGCAGGTTGTCGGTCGTGTAGCCGACGACGGCGAAGTCGAGGCCCCACTTCTTGAAGATCGCCTCGGCCGGCTCTTCATGGCCGGGCTTGATCACCATGAGCATGCGCTCCTGGCTCTCCGACAGCATCATCTCATAGGCGCTCATGCCGTCCTCGCGGCAGGGCACGGCGTCGAGGTTCAGCTCCACGCCGAGATCGCCCTTGGCGCCCATCTCGACGGCCGAGCAGGTCAGGCCGGCCGCGCCCATGTCCTGGATCGCGTCGACATGGCCGGCCGCCATGATCTCGAGGCAGGCTTCGAGCAGGAGCTTCTCGGCGAAGGGATCGCCGACCTGCACGGTCGGACGGCGCTCCTCGCCGCCTTCGCCGAAGGCCGCGGAGGCCATGGTCGCGCCATGGATGCCGTCGCGGCCGGTCTTGGAGCCCAGATAGACGATCGCCTTACCGACGCCCGAGGCCTTGGCGTAGAAGATCTCGTCGGCCCGGGCGATGCCGACCGCCATGGCGTTGACCAGGATGTTGCCGTCATAGCGGCTGTGGAAGCCCGTCGCGCCGCCGACATTGGGCACGCCGAAGGAGTTGCCGTAGCCGCCGATGCCCGCAACCACGCCCGAGACCAGATGGCGCGTGCGCGGATGGCTCGGATCCCCGAAACGAAGCGCGTCGAGCACCGCGATGGGGCGGGCGCCCATGGTGAAGACGTCGCGCAGGATGCCGCCGACGCCGGTCGTGGCACCCTGATAGGGCTCGATGAAAGACGGGTGGTTGTGGCTCTCCATCTTGAAGACGATGGCCAGGCCGTCGCCGATATCGATGACGCCGGCATTCTCGCCCGGTCCCTGGATGACCCAGGGCGCCTTGGTCGGCAGCGTCTTCAGATGCAGCTTCGAGGACTTGTACGAGCAGTGCTCGTTCCACATCGCCGAGACGATGCCGAGTTCGGTGATCGACGGCTCGCGGCCGATCAGATGAAGGAAGCGCTGATACTCGTCAGGCTTCAGGCCATGCTCGGCCACAAGCTGCGGGGTGATCTTGATGTCATTGGGAATCACAGGCGACGGTTCCTGACGTTCGGGCCCGGGTGCCAGCCCTCGATGCGCGGGGCATAGCGCGCCTGCCGGCCTGAGACAACGCATTCCCGCCCTGCATCACCCTGCTGGCACGCAATCTGCGCTGTTTTCCCCGGCATGGAGCGGACCGTGCCATGGAGGAGCAGGTCATGTCGCTTTTGTCTCGTTTCGGGAAAGACAGTTCCGGCAACGTCGCGATGCTGTTTGGCCTGGCGATCATCCCGCTTCTCGGGGCCGCCGGCGCAGCCGTCGACTATGCCCGGGCCAGCTCTGCCCGCGCGACATTGAACGCAGCGGTCGATTCGGCGGCTCTGATGGTCGCCCGCGACGCCACGCGCCTGACCGATGCGCAATTGAAGACCCGCGCCGAAGCGCTGATCCGGGCCAATCTTCAGGGCAATTCCGACGCGAAGCTCGGAAGCTATTCTGTCTTGGTCAATCGCACCGCCCGGACCGTCAGCGTCAAGGCGGACACTACGGTCGCGACGAGCCTGACCAAGATCATCGGCATCGACACGATTCCCGTGGCTTCGACTGCGCAGGCCGGCTGGGGCACCAACACGATCGAGGTTGCGCTGGTGCTCGACAATACCGGCTCCATGGACCGCTCCAGCAAGATGGACGAGCTCAAGAAGGCGACGAACAAGTTCATCGACACGATGCAGGCATCGAATGCGACGCCCAGCAATATCAGGGTTTCCATCGTCCCCTTCGAGACGCAGGTGCGCCTGCCGCTGAGCTATAAGGACGAGGACTGGATGCGGTTCAAGACCCGGGCCACGGATCCCGCCTATCTCGTCCAGAAGCAGGACTGGCAGGGCTGCGTCGCCGATCGGGACTCGCCATATGACACCAGCGACGCCAGCGCCGCCGCACTCGACGCCAAATATCCCGCCACGACATGCGCGACGAGCGTCACCAGGAACACGGGCCTGGCCGAACTGCGTCCCCTCACCGACAACTGGCAGAACCTGCGCGACACCGTCACGGCGATGCGCCCCGTCGGCAACACCAACGTCACGGTCGGCATCGCCTGGGGGCTGGCGGCGCTCAGCCGGGATGCCCCGCTGCCCGAGGCCGCCGACACCGGCACGCCGCGCCTGACCAAATACATGATCGTGCTGACCGACGGCGACAACACCGACAACCGCTTCACCAAGGACATGCCGCGGGGCACCAACAAGGCTGCGCTGATCGATCCAAAGACCAAGGCGGCCTGCGACTCCGCCAAAGCCGCCGGCATCAAAGTCTATACGATCCGCGTCATCGACGGGAACGCCGGGCTTCTCCAGGGCTGCGCCTCCAAGCCGGACATGTATTACAACGTCAAGGACGCAGCCGGCATCGGCCCGGTGATCGAAGCCATCGCCCGGGAAATCAGCGCCGTTCGCCTGACGATGTGAGCCCTTCCAGCGCCGCTCTCAGCGGCGCCGGGATCGCGACCGGTTTCTGTGTCGTGCGCTCGACATAGACATGGGTGAAGCGGCCCTGTGCCGCCGCCTGCCCCGCGCCTTCGCGGAAGATGCCGAGCCGGTAGGTCACCGAGCTGGTGCCGAGCCTGTCGACGCCGAGGCCGATCTCGACCGTCTCGGGAAAGGCGACGCTCTCGAAATAAGTGCAGGTCGTTTCGACGACGAGCCCGATGACGGCACTGCTCGCGGGGTCGAGGAAACCGCGCTCGATCAGCCAGGCGTTCACCGCGGTGTCGAACCAGGCGTAATAGACGACATTGTTGACGTGGCCGAAGACGTCATTGTCATGCCAGCGCGTCGGGACCGGGCGGAACAGACTGAAATCGGCGCGGGCGAGACGGGGTTGGCGCTGGTTCATCCTCGAGTACCTGTCATACATCAAGCCCTCACCCTGAGGAGCAAGGCGGAAGCCTTGCGTCTCGAAGGGTGTTCCAGCGCGCTCTGAACATCCTTCGAGACGCCGCTGCGCGGCTCCTCAGGATGAGGGCTGAGTTACATCGACGCCTCGTCAAGAGCTCGCTCATCATCAAGCGTCTCCCGCCTTCTCGCCCGTCTTGATCTCGGGCACGCCGAGCGCATCGGCCAGCCGCGCCTTGGCCGAGCCCGGCCGCAGCGGCTTCTGCTGGCTTTCATGCGGAACCCAGCCCGAGAGCCAGACGATCTCGAAGGTCGCGCGCAGCCGCCCGTCCGCGTCGGCAAAGCGCTCGGCATAGATCGCCGCAGCCCGCAGCAGCGTGTCGCGGCGCAGGCCAGTCTTGCGCCGGGCCGCCAGCGCGTTGCCCCAGCCCATGGCGCGCAGATCGCGCAGCAGGCCGAACATGTCGCGATAGCGCACGGTCACGACCTCGCTGTCGACGACCGGCAGTGCAAAGCCGGCGCGCTGCAGCAGGCTGCCGAGATCGCGCAGATCGACGAAGGGCGCAACGCGCGGACTGACGCCGCCGGCCGTCTCCGCCTCGGCTTCGAGAAGCGCCTGCCGCAATTCCTGCAGGCTGCGCCCGCCGAGCAGGCAGCCGATGAACAGGCCATCGGGCCGAAGCGCGCGCCTGATCTGGATCAGGGCTCCCGGCACGTCGTTGACGCCATGCAGCGCCAGCAGCGACACCGCGAGATCGAGCGAATTTGGCGCCAGCGGCAGGCGTTCGAGGTCGCCGACCAGATCGGCTGGACCGCCTTCCACCTCCGCCATCCGCAGCAGCGTGTCGGCCTTTGCGCGCAGGACCGGGCCTGCCAGCGGCAGCGGCGTGCCGAGATCCGCGGCCGCGCCGAATTGCCGCAGCACCGCGCCGAGCCGCTCGTCCAGATCCTCGGTGGCGCGCACCAGCAGGAAGTCGGGATATCCCGCGGCAAGCGCGCGCGCCAGGCGCAGACGCCCAAGCGCGCGGTCGAACACGATCCCGTCCTCGCTCAACCGCGCAACTCCCTCACCCCGGCCGGTCGATCCGAGCCGGGCATCAACGCTCGAGCAGCCGCTCGATCTCCTGGCGCAATTGCGGGCCGAGATCGCCGCGATCGAGCGCATAGGCGATGTTCGCGGCGAGGAAGCCGATCTTCGAGCCGGTATCGTAGATGTCGCCGTCGAAGCGCACGGCATGGAAAGGCTCCAGCCGCGACAGCGCGATCATCGAATCGGTCAGCTGGATCTCGCCGCCGGCGCCCGGCTCCTGATTGGCGAGCAGGTTGAAGATCGTCGGCTGCAGGATATAGCGGCCGGTGATGTGCAGGTTCGACGGCGCGGTGCCCTTCGGCGGCTTCTCGACCATCTTGGTGATCCGGGAGACCTTGGCCTTCACATCCTCGACACCGACGATACCGTATTGATGCGTCTGGTCATCGGGAACGGGCGCGACAGCGACATGATTGCCGCCATGCCTGTTATAGGCATCCATCATCTCCGCGAGACAGCCCTTGCCATGCGTATGATGCAACATGTCCGGCAGCAGCAGCGCGAAAGGCTCGTCGTCGCCGATGATGTCGCGGGCGCACCAGACGGCGTGGCCGAGGCCGAGCGGCGCCTGCTGGCGGGTGAAGCTCGTGCCGCCGGCGGATGGCAGATCGGCCAGCAGCGCTTCCAGCTCCTTGGTCTTGCCGCGCTTGCGCAGGGTGTCGTCGAGTTCGTAGGCGAGGTCGAAATGGTCCTCGATCACCGCCTTGTTGCGGCCGGTGATGAAGACGAAATGCTCGATGCCGGCAGCGCGCGCCTCGTCGACCACATGCTGGACGACCGGCCGGTCGACGATGGTCAACATCTCCTTCGGGATAGCCTTGGTCGCGGGCAGGAAGCGGGTGCCGAGACCGGCAACGGGAAGGACGGCCTTGCGGATGCGTTTCGTCATGAAAGGTCCAATTCGCGCCTCGGCCCGGCTGGCCTGTGGCGGTATGAGTGAAAGAAGCAACCGGTGCCCGACCCCATGGAGGACGGCCGCCGCGCGCCGATAGCAGAACGAGCTTGAGAACTCGTCAACGCATTTTACGTAGAGCTGGTTCCGATCTGTTGGACTTCAGGAGATAGACCATGGCGATACTTGTCTCGGGCGGAGCCGGCTACATAGGTAGCCATATGGTGCTGGAACTGCTCGATCGTGGCGAGAAAGTCGTCGTTCTCGACAACCTCTCGACAGGTTTCTGGTGGGCCGTGCCTCCCGAAGCAATTTTCGTGCAGGGCGATATCGGCGACCAGGCCCTGCTGGAAAGTGTCATCGCAGAACATGGCATCGTCGAGATCGCACATTTCGCCGCCAAGATCGTGGTGCCGGAATCCGTGACAGATCCCCTCGGCTATTATCACAACAATACCGTGAAGACGCGCAACCTCCTGGAGAGCGCGGTGCGCGGCGGCGTCAAGCATGTGATCTTTTCCTCGACGGCGGCGGTCTATGGCGAGCCGCCGGTCTCACCCGTTCCCGAGGAGATCGCGCTCAACCCGATCAACCCCTATGGCCGCTCCAAGCTGATGAGCGAGTGGATGCTGGGCGATGTCGCGCGCGCCCATGGCTTCACCTATGTGGCGCTGCGCTATTTCAACGTCGCCGGCGCCGACCCGAAGGGCCGTTCCGGCCAATCCTCGCCCAACGCCACCCATCTGATCAAGGTTGCCGGCCAGGCGGCGCTCGGCCAGCGCGACGGGCTGACCGTGTTCGGCACCGATTATGCGACGCCCGACGGCACCTGCGTGCGCGACTACATCCATGTCACCGACCTCGCCCGCGCCCATCTGGCCGCGCTCGACCATCTGCGCAGTGGCGGAGAGAGCCTGACGCTGAACTGCGGCTATGGCCGGGGCTATTCCGTCAACGAGGTCGTCGCGGTGGTGAAGCAGGTCTCCGGCGTCGATTTCCCGGTGACCTATGCCGGCAGGCGCGCCGGCGACCCCGCCTCGCTGATCGCCCGCGCCGACCGCATCCGGGACGAACTCGGCTGGCGGCCGGAGCATGACGACCTCGAAGAGATCGTCATGCAGGCGCTCGCCTGGGAAGAGAAGCTGAAGACTCGCAACGCCACTTAGCGCGCACTCACTTTACTCGGAAACAGGCCGTCATCCCGGGCTTGACCCGGGATCCATTCCGGAGCGCTCGCGATCAATGTTCGGGCATGGATCCCGGGTCTCCGCTACGCTGCGCCCGGGATGACCCGCGTTTTCACGGAAACGCATCATGCTCTGGCGGGGGAGCCATTTCCCGTCGCCGAGGAGCGCCCAATGTGCTCCTCACGGCGAAGCCGGTTCGGCCGGCTCGTTGACCTGCAGGACCGTCATGCGCTTGACGTCTCCCGAGCGTGTCGTCCAGTCGATCGACTTGCCCGCCGCCATTCCGATCAGGGCGATGCCGATCGGCGTCATGACCGCGATCTTTCCTTGCGAAATATCGGCTTCCTGCGGCCAGACGAGCGTGACCGTGGCGACCTTGCCCGTTACCTCGTCGCGGTATTCGACCTGGCTGCCGATGCGGACATGGTCCGGCGAGCTGCGGCCTTCGGGCAGGATACGGGCGCGGTCGAGTTCGCGAGCGAGCTCGACGGCCAGCTCCGGCATCGTTGTCGATGCGCCCGCGACCATGCGGCTCAACTTCTCATGATCCTCGGAGGTAACGACGATAGCGGGGCGCGACGGCCCCTTGGTGCGCGTGCTCATGGTGATGTCTCGTGTGGTGGATGCGGCAATGCCGGGAGCCGGGGAAATGTCCCCCGAGCTGGCGCCGGCGCGGTCCGCGATAAGGTGGGTGGAATGTCCTACGCGTCGTAAGCACGCGCGCCCCGAATCTGGGCGCGTAGCGCGACAGACCCGGGGCTAGTGGCCCGCGATGAGGTTGCCCGACCGATGCAGGTCGCGACGAAATTGGAATGCGCTAGACATCCCGCCAGACTCGGCCAGCGCCGCCGCTTTGTCAAATCCGGGAGAGGTTGCGCTGCTGCCGGAATGCGGCCCCTCCCGGGTTCTTGCCAAGCGCCATCAGGTGGGCGACCACTTGTCGCAGCGCCGCTGGGTCAACTCAATCATGCCAAGAACCACGCCGGGAGCCGCCAGCCCGTTCGAAATCGGGCTGCTTTATGTGATTGGCGTCGTGCAGGGCCTGGCGCTCGTCACATTTCCAGCCGCCAGCGCGATCCTCGTCAGCCCCACCGGCTTTGCGCTGAGCAGTACGCAATATGGCGCGATGTTCATTCCGCAGGTCGTGCTCGCCATCCTGGCGTCGGCCTTCGGCTCGTCGCTCGCACGGCGACTCGGCCTGCGCGGCGTTTTGCAGTTCGGGCTGTGCGGCAACCTCGCCTCCATGGCGCTGCTTGCCGTGAGCCCCTTCCTGATCGGCTCGCCGGCAGCCTTCGTCACGCTCTGCCTCGCCACCGGCGCGCTCGGCCTGGGCTTCGGCGCGACGACCATGACGCTGAACACGCTGATCCAGGGCCTTTCCACGCCGGCCCGCCAGGATTTCGCGGTGTTGACCCTGAACGCACTGATCGGCCTTGGCACAGCGCTCGCGCCCCTGCTGATCACGCTGTTCAGCTGGCTCGGCACATGGTGGGCCCTGCCGGTCCTGATGAGCCTGTCGCTTGGCGCGATGCTGCTGGCGACGCTGCGCGCGCCGCTGGATCTGCCGGTTGGTGAGGCCAGCCACGGCGCCAGCTTGCCCGGCCGTTTCTGGATCTATGCGGCCGCGGTGCTGCTTTACGGCATTGCCGAAACCCTCAGCGGCAATTGGGCGGCGCTCTATCTCTCCACCCAGCGCAATGTCTCCGCTGAAAACGCGTCATATGCCCTCACGGCCTTCTGGATCATGCTGACGCTCGGGCGGGTCATCTTCGCCGTTCTCGCGCGAAAGCTGCCGGTCACGCTCGTTTTTGTGGGACTTCCGCTCCTGCTGGCGCTGGCCTTCCAGCTCGTTGCGCGGGCACAGGACGCAAGTGCCGGCATCGCCGCCTTCGCTCTGGTCGGCCTCGCCTGCTCGGCCATCCTGCCGCTGAGCCTGAGTTTCGCTGGCAAGGAGTTCCCGGCGCAATCGGCCGCCATGCTGGGCGCGCTGATCGCATTCTATCAGATCGGCTACGGCATCGCGGCCTTCGGCGGCGGCCCCCTGGTCGAGCGGGCCGGCCTTGCGTATTCCGCCGTCTTCTCGCTCGGCAGCCTGATTGCTCTGGCATTGGGAGCGGTGGCGTTCCTGGTGAACCGTACGCGTGCGAAGGCGCCGACAGGCTCCGACACCGCCCCTGTCCCGCAGGTTCGCCCATAGGATTGCGCTCGCTTAACCCTTGGTTAATCTTGTTCAGGCGCTCTTGGGGCATGCTTGCCTTCAGCCGTCATCCGGGGACCCTCATGCGCCTGTCCGTCATTGCCGCCGCGGCCATCTTCAACCTCGCCCCGGCCCTGGCGCAGACAACCGGCTCGATCAACGTGTCGGCCGCACGCGCCAACACCTCGACCGCCCCCGCCAATGCGTCCTTCGATGCCTTCCTGCAGCGGCTCTGGCCGCAGGCGCAGGCGCGCGGCATCTCGCGCGCGACCTTCGACCTCGCCTTTCGCGACGTCACGCCGGACGCTTCCATCATCGCACTGACGAAGAAGCAGTCCGAGTTCACCGCGCCGATCTGGGGCTATCTCAACAGCGCGGTCGGCGGCACGCGTATCCCGCGCGGACGCGATGCCGCCGCCGAGCATGCCGGCGTCTTGTCGCAGATCGAGGCCCGCTATGGCGTGCCCAAGGAGGTCGTGCTCGGCGTCTGGGGGATGGAGACCAATTACGGCTCGTTCACCGGCAACAAGGATACAATCCGCTCGCTCGCGACGCTGGCCCATATTCGCTATCGCGGCGATTTCTTCCGCGACGAACTGCTGATTGCGCTGGAATTGATTCAGAAGGGCCATGTCGAGCGCAGCGAATTGCGGGGCTCCTGGGCCGGCGCGATGGGCCACACCCAGTTCATGCCGTCGAGCTATATGAAATATGCCGTCGACTGGACCGGCGACGGCCATGCCGACATCTGGTCTTCGACCAGCGACGCGCTCGCCTCCACCGCCAATTACCTCAAGGGCTATGGCTGGGTTCCCGGCCTGCCCTGGGGCCTCGAGGTCACACTGCCGGATGGCTTCGACCACCGCCTGAACAAAGCGAGCTTCTCCTCGTTCAACGCCGCCGGCGTGCGCCGGGCCGATGGGCGCGGGCTGCCCTCGTCGGGCGAGGCTCGGCTATTCTATCCGGCCGGCCATCGCGGCCCGGTCATGCTGCTGACCGAGAATTTCGACGTCATCAAGAAATACAATTCCTCGGACGCCTATGCGCTGGCCGTCGGACATCTCGGCGATCGCATCGCCGGCCGCCCCGCCATCCAGGCCGACTGGCCGACCAAGGCCCCGCGCCTCGACAAGGCCGGCACGCAGGATGTGCAGCGCCGCCTGAAGCTGCTCGGCCTCTACAATCACGACGCCGACGGACGCATCGGCACCGGCACGCGCGAGGCGGTCAGGCAATACCAGCTGCGCAATGGCGAAATCGCCGATGGCTATCCGACGCCGGCCCTGCTGGCGAAGATGCGCGGCGGGCGCTGAGTTCCAGGCGCTGACTTGAAGGCGCTGACTTGCAGGCGCTGACTTCCCGGCACGCTCGCACTATATTCGCCTCGATATTGTCCAGCGCTGGATCGAAAATCCGATGCGTTTGCGCTCCATGGTCACGCTTCTAGGTGCCGCCTGCCTGCTCCTGTTGACGGGCGGGCCGACATCCATCGCCCAGAGCGGGCCGCCGCAGGGTGGGCGCAGTTTTTTCTCGCTGTTCTGGCAGCAACCGCAGCAACCTGTCGTCGTGCCGCAACGACCGCGCCAGCGCGTCGCCCCGGTCGTCGTACGCCCGCGCGCCTCGGCGCCCGTCATCGTCCGCGACGACCCCGTGATCCCCAAGGTCGATGTCGCCCACCATATCGTGGTGATGGGCGATTCTCTCGGCAACCTTCTCGCGGGCGGGCTCGACGACGCCCTCAACAATCGGCCCGACATCGCCGTGATCCATAAGGCGAAGCCCGATTCCGGCCTCGTCCGGACCGATTTCTACGATTGGCCCAAGGCTGTCGCCGAGCTGCTGGCCGGCGACCAGAAGATCCGCGCGGGCGTAATGCTGCTGGGGCTGAACGACCGGCAGGCGATCCGCGAGGGCGAGACCGTCCACGACCCGTTGAGCCCGCGCTGGCTCGAACTCTACCGCGGCCGGATCGACACGATCGCCAATGCCTTCGCGGCCAGGCGCATTCCGCTGATCTGGGTCGGCGCGCCGCCGGTCCAGAACCAGCGTCTGTCGGCCGATTTCGTGACCTTCAATGAGCTGTACCGCCAGCAGGTCGAGCGCGCGGGCGGCCAATATGTCGATCTCTGGGGCGCCTTCGTCGATACCGAGAACCGCTACGCCGCGATGGGGCCCGATGTCTCCGGCCAGACGATGCGGCTGCGCCTGGGCGACGGCATCCATTTCACCGCAGCGGGCGCGCGCAAGGCGGCGCATTTCGTCGACATCCTGATCCGCCGGCTGATCGAGGCCCAGCCCCAGGGCAACGTCATCGCGCTGCCGGTCTCCCCCGATACCGGCGCGCCGGTCAGTCCCGAATTGCAGGCGGGTGGCGTCGAGGCCCTGATCGACCGCATGGTCGCCGGCCTGCCGACGATCAGCCTGCCGGCCGCCTTGCAGGCCAAGCCCCTGGCAGGGCCGATCCTGCCGCTGACCGGGCAAGCGAGCGCAGGCGAGCAGGCCCTTCTGGCCTCGATCGCGGACGCTCGCGGTCGCGGCGAAGCGGCCGCCCAGCTCGACCGCATCTTCGCCGAGGGTATCGTGCCCGAGCCCAGGCCCGGCCGTCTCGACGACTATCGCTGGCCGCGGTGATTTGGCATCGCCATGACGACACTTCTCAAATTCGCTGCAGTCATGGCCCTCGGGATCGCGCTTGCAATCCTGCTTGCCTTTGCCGGAAGCTTTCTGGTTGGCAGCGCCTATGTCCTCTTCGTCAAACGCGGCGCCCTGATCAGCACAAGCGGATATCTTATTCTGCCTTGGACCCACGGACGGGACGGGCTTGCCTTCAGCGCGCTGGGGTTCGCTATAGGCGGGCTGCTTGGGATGCTGACATGGAAGCCAATCTGGATTGCCGGCAGCCGATTCCGCTAGAGCAGATCAAGCTCACACGGAAACGGCGATATCCGAGCTGGTCGCGGGCCTGAGCCCGGAACGGCGCCCGTTCACATCGGCAGGATCGTTTCACCCATCAGCTGCTTGTCGATGGCGTGGGCCGCCTGGCGGCCCTCGCGGATCGCCCAGACGACCAGCGACTGGCCCCGGCGCATGTCGCCGGCAACGAAGACCTTGTCGACGCTGGTGCGATAGTCGGTCTCGTTGGCGACGACATTGGCGCGCTTGTCGACCGCCGCCCCCGATTGTTCGATCATACCCTCGATCAGAGAACCGGCGAAGCCGATGGCGAGGAAGCAGAGATCGGCCGGCAGCGTGAACTCGGTGCCCGGGATCGGCTTGCGCTTCTCGTCGACGCGCGCGCATTTCACTCCGGTGAGGCGGCCGTTGCGGCCCTCCAGGCCCAATGTCGCCGCCTGGAACTCGCGCTCCGCCCCCTCGGCCTGCGACGAGGACGTCCGGAACTTCGTCGGCCAGTACGGCCAGACCGTGAGCTTGTCCTCGAGCTGCGGCGCCATCGGGCGGATGTCGAGCTGCGTCACCGACAGCGCGCCCTGCCGGAAGGCGGTGCCGACGCAGTCGGACGCCGTATCGCCGCCGCCGATGACCACGACATGCTTGCCGCCGGCCAGGATCGGCGTGACCTTGGCGAGGTCCTCGCCGCCGCTGCGCTTGTTCTGCTGGGTCAGATACGGCATCGCATAATGCACGCCGCCGAGATTGGTGTCGGGCAGGCCGGGATCGCGCGGCGCCTCGGCCCCGCCCGTCATCAGCACGGCATCATGCTCGGCCGCCAGCTTAGCAAACGGCACGGTGACGCCGACATTGACGTTGTAGTGAAAGGTGACGCCCTCGGCCTCCATCTGGGTCACGCGCCGGTCGATATGGCGCTTCTCCATCTTGAAGTCGGGGATGCCGTAGCGCAGCAGGCCGCCGGCCCGCGCCTCGCGCTCATAGAGATGCACGTCATGGCCGACGCGGGCGAGTTGCTGCGCCGCAGCCAGCCCCGCAGGGCCGGAGCCGATGATGGCAATGCGCTTGCCGGTGCGCGCCTTCGACGGCTCGGGCACGATCCAGCCCTGCTGCCAGCCCTTGTCGGCGATCGCCTGCTCGATCGTCTTGATCGTGACCGGCATGTTCTCGAGGTTCAGCGTGCAGGCCTCCTCGCAAGGCGCGGGGCAGATGCGGCCGGTGAACTCGGGGAAGTTGTTGGTGGAATGGAGGTTGCGCAGCGCATCCTCCCAGCCGCCGGAATAGACCAGCTCGTTCCAGTCCGGAATCTGGTTGTGCACCGGGCAGCCGGTCGGGCCATGGCAGAACGGGATGCCGCAATCCATGCAGCGCGCCGCCTGCTTCTTGATATCGCGCTCCTCCAGCGGGAGCGTGAACTCCCGGAAATGGCGAATGCGATCGCCGGCGAGCTGATACTTCTGCTCTTGCCGGTCGTATTCGAGGAAGCCCGTGACCTTGCCCATGTCATTTCTCTCGTCGTCATGCCCGGGCTAGACCCGGGCATCCCCAACCGATGGGGCGCCTGTCTTGATGGAGGTTCCCGGGTCTGCGCTAGGCTCAGATCCGGGACTGACGCGTGACTATTCTGCGGCCTGCAAGGTGCGGGCCTGTTCCATCTCGCGCAGCGCCCGGCGGTATTCCACCGGCATCACCTTGACGAATTTGGTCCGGTAATCCGCCCAATTGTCGAGGATCGTGCGCGCCCGTGCCGAACCGGTGTAATTGGCGTGGTTCGTCAGCATCTGGATCAGGCGCTCCTCGTCATGGCCGGACATGTTGGCCATGTCGATGCGGCCCTTATGTTCGAGATCGCCGCCATGATGGTGCAGCCGCTCCATCAGGTCCTCTTCCTCCTCGACCGGTTCGAGATCGACCATGGAGAGGTTGCAGCGCGCCTTGAACGTGCCGTCCTCGTCGAGGACATAGGCGATGCCGCCCGACATGCCCGCCGCGAAGTTGCGGCCCGTGGGGCCGATGACCGCGACGAGGCCGCCGGTCATGTATTCGCAGCCATGGTCGCCCGTGCCCTCGACCACCGCGATCGCGCCGGAATTGCGCACCGCGAACCGCTCGCCGGCAACGCCGCGGAAATAGGCCTCGCCCGCGATCGCACCGTAAAGCACGGTGTTGCCGACGATGATCGAACGCTCGGGAACGGCCTTGGAGGCGGGGTCGGGCTTGACGATCAGTTTGCCGCCCGAGAGGCCCTTGCCGACATAGTCATTGGCCTGGCCGGTCAGCTCGACGGTGATGCCCGCCGCGAGGAAGGCCGCGAAGCTCTGGCCCGACGTGCCCTTGAGCTTCACCGTGATGGTGTCCTCAGGCAAACCGGCATGGCCGTGAGCCTTGGCGACGACGCCAGACAGCATCGCGCCGACGCTGCGGTCGACATTGCAGATCTTGCGCTCGATCACGACCGGCGCGCCGGTGTCGACCGCAGTCTGCGCCTCCGCGATCAGCCCCCGATCGAGCACGTCGTCGATCGGATGCTTCTGCAGCTCGACATGGCGGATCGCCACATTGGGCATGTCGACCTTGTGGAAGAGCCGGGTGAAATCGAGCCCCTTGGCCTTCCAGTGTTCGATCGCATCGCGCTTGTCGAGCAGGTCGGAGCGACCAACGACCTCGTCGAGATGGGTGAAGCCCATCTCGGCCAGGATCTGGCGCACATCCTCCGCGACGAAGAAGAAGTAGTTGATGACGTGCTCGGGCAGGCCCTTGAAGCGCTTGCGCAGCACCGGATCCTGCGTCGCGACGCCGACCGGGCAGGTATTGAGATGGCACTTGCGCATCATGATGCAGCCGGCCGCGATCAGCGGCGCGGTCGAGAAGCCGAACTCGTCGGCGCCCAGAAGCGCTCCGATGATGACGTCGCGCCCGGTGCGCAACCCGCCATCGACCTGCAGCGCGACGCGGCCGCGCAGCTTGTTGAGGACTAGCGTCTGCTGGGTCTCGGCAAGGCCGATCTCCCAGGGCGAGCCGGCATGTTTCAGCGAGGTCAGCGGGCTCGCGCCCGTTCCACCCTCGAAGCCGGAGATGGTGATGTGGTCGGCGCGCGACTTGGCGACGCCGGCCGCAACCGTCCCGACCCCGATCTCGGAGACGAGCTTGACCGAGACATCGGCCGCCGGGTTGACGTTCTTCAGGTCGAAGATCAACTGGGCCAGATCCTCGATCGAGTAGATGTCGTGATGCGGCGGCGGCGAGATCAGGCCGACACCCGGCGTCGAATGCCGGACCTTGGCGATCTTGGCATCGACCTTGTGGCCGGGCAGCTGGCCGCCTTCTCCGGGCTTGGCGCCCTGCGCGACCTTGATCTGCATCACATCGGCATTGGCGAGATATTCGGCGGTGACGCCGAAGCGGCCGGACGCGACCTGCTTGATCGCCGAACGCTTCGAACGGCCATCCGCCATCGGCTTGAAGCGGATCGCCTCCTCGCCGCCCTCGCCGGTGTTGGACTTGCCGCCGATCGCGTTCATCGCGATCGCCATCGTCTCATGCGCCTCGCGCGAGATGGAGCCGAAGGACATGGCGCCGGTGGCGAAGCGCTTGACGATATCGGCGGCAGGCTCGACGCTTTCCAGCGGCACCGGCTGGCGGCCTGCCTCGCTGGCGAGCGTGAGCTTGAACATCCCGCGAATGGTGGTCAGGCGCTGTGCCTCGTCGTTGACGAGCCTGGCGAAGTCCTCGTAGCGGTCGCGCGCGTTCAGCCGCACCGCATGCTGCAGCGAGGCGACGACATCGGGCGACCAGACATGGTCCTCGCCCCGGATGCGATAGGCATATTCGCCACCGATATCGAGCGAGTTGCGGTAGACCGGCGCATCGCCGAAGGCGTCGCGATGACGGCGGACCGTCTCCTCGGCGATCTCGCCCAGACCGACGCCCTCGATGGCGGTGCCGGTTCCGAAGAAATAGCGCTCGACGAAATCGCTCTTCAGGCCGACCGCATCGAAGATCTGCGCGCCGCAATAGGACTGGTAGGTCGAGATGCCCATCTTGGACATGACCTTGAGCACGCCCTTGCCGACCGACTTGATGTAGCGCGTGACCACCTCGCGAGCGTCGACCTCCTCGGGGAAGGCACCGTCCGCATGCATGCCCAGCAGGGTGTCGAAGGCGAGATAGGGGTTGATCGCCTCCGCGCCATAGCCGGCGAGGCAGCAGAAATGATGGATCTCGCGCGGCTCGCCGCTCTCGACGACGAGTCCGACCGAGGTGCGCTGGCCCTTGCGGATCAGATGGTGGTGCACGGCAGCGGTCGCGAGCAGCGCCGGGATCGGGATGCGGTCGGGCCCGACCAGGCGGTCGGACAGGATGATGATGTTGTAGCCGCCATGGACCGCAGCCTCCGCACGTTCGCAGAGCCGCTCCAGCGCTTCCGTCATCCCGGCCGCGCCATCGCGCGCCGGATAGGTGAAGTCGATCGTCTTGGTGTCGAAGCGATCCTCGTAATGGCCGATGCAGCGGATCTTTTCGAGATCGTCATTGGTCAGGATCGGCTGGCGCACTTCGAGCCGCTTGCGGCGCGAGGTGCCCTCGAGATCGAGGATATTGGGACGCGGGCCGATGAAGGAGAGCAGGCTCATCACCAGCTCCTCGCGGATCGGGTCGATCGGCGGGTTCGTCACCTGCGCGAAGTTCTGCTTGAAATAGGTGTAGAGCAGCTTCGACTTCGACGAGAGCGCCGAGATCGGCGTGTCCGTCCCCATCGAGCCTACGGCTTCCTGCCCGGTCACCGCCATCGGCGACATCAGGATGCGCGTGTCCTCCTGCGTGTAGCCGAAGGCCTGCTGGCGATCGAGCAGGGCGACGTCCATGCGCTGCGCCCGCGCCTCGACCGGCGGCAGGTCTTCCAGCACGATCTGGGTGCGCTTCAGCCAGTCCTTGTAGGGGTTGGCCAGGCACAGCGAGGTCTTGATCTCGTCATCGCCGATGATGCGGCCCTGTTCGAGGTCGATCAGCAGCATCTTGCCCGGCTGCAGCCGCCACTTCTCGACGATGCTCTCCTCCGGGATCGGCAGCACGCCGAATTCGGAAGCCAGCACGACGAGTCCGTCATCGGTGACGAGATAGCGCGCAGGGCGCAGGCCGTTGCGGTCGAGCGTCGCGCCGATCTGCTTGCCGTCTGTGAAGGCGATCGCGGCCGGCCCGTCCCAGGGCTCCATCAGCGCCGCGTGATATTCGTAGAAGGCGCGCCGCTCCTCATCCATCAGCGGATTACCGGCCCAGGCCTCGGGCACCAGCATCATCATGGCATGGGCCAGCGAATATCCGCCCTGCACCAGGAATTCGAGCGCGTTGTCGAAACAGGCCGTGTCGGACTGGCCCTCATAGGAGATCGGCCAGAGCTTCGAGATGTCGGCGCCGAAGAGCTCGGAATCGACGCTGGCCTGGCGGGCCGCCATCCAGTTGACGTTGCCGCGCAGCGTGTTGATCTCACCGTTATGGGCGACCATCCGGTAGGGATGGGCGAGGCGCCAGGACGGGAAGGTGTTGGTGGCGAAGCGCTGGTGCACGAGGGCAAGCGCACTCTCGAAGCGCGGATCGGTCAGATCCTTGAAATAGGAGCCGAGCTGCGTGACCAGAACCATGCCCTTGTAGACGATGGTGCGGGCCGACATCGACACCGGGTAATAGGTCGCGGTTGCCCGGTCCTGGCGCTTGTAGACCTTGTTGGAGACGGCCTTGCGCAGGACATAGACCTTGCGCTCGAAATCCTCCTCCTCAGTGATCTCCGCCGGACGCCCGACGAAAAGCTGCCGGTGCACCGGCTCGCTCTCCTTCACGGCCTCGCCGAGGTCGGAGCCATCGACCGGCACATCGCGCCAGCCGAGGAAGATCAGCCCCTCCTCCGTCACAGCCTGCGAAACGATGTCCTCGCAGACGGCGCGGTCCTCCGCTTGCTGCGGCATGAAGAACTGGCCGATGGCGTAGTGGCCAAGCTCGGGCAGATCGATGCCGAGCGCCGCGCATTCCTCCTGGAAGAAGCGATGCGGGATCTGGGTGAGGATGCCGCAGCCGTCGCCGAGCTTGGGATTGGCCCCGACCGCGCCGCGATGGTCGATATTGCGCAGGATCTGCAGGCCCTGCTCGACAATGGCGTGGCTCTTGCGGTTCTTCATGTCGGCGATGAAGCCGACGCCGCAGGAATCCTTCTCCATCGAGGGATCATACAATCCCTGGCGTTCCGGCATGGCCGGGTCGCGCACGGCAGGGAAACGCTCGAAGCTTTCCACGCTCTTCGCGTTGACACCGCTCGACTTGCTGGTTCCGCTCATCGTCAAACCCCGCTTGCCAATGCCCGCCAGCTTGCGCCGTCGGGCAGACCTTCAGCCCACACCATCCTTCGCCGCGCCGGTCCCGCTACCGACCATCCGGCGGCAGCAAGGAAGGGGCCAACACGGGCCGCTCTTGTCTCTCAGAGGCTTGCTTGCGCTGTTTTCGTCGCGCCCGCGTCCTCCGCAGGCGCTGGGGCTCGTCGCCCGGTCGCGCCTGTCTTATGCCGTCGCTTTGCGAGCGGCGCGTTTACGCGTGGCTTTGGCGTGATCTGCCCTGCCTCTCGTCATAGCTCCGCTCCGTTGCGATGGCGCGACCTCAGCCTATGCAGGCATTTGGTCGGCGCGGTGAAAAATGGGACAGCAACACTGTCCTATTGAGACGAATTTGCCAGAATTCTAATGTCCGCACAAGCGCCGATTTCATGCCTCCGTGAAATCTTATTGCTATATCGCATCTAAATCGGACACATCCGAAACGAAAGCCGGACTCAGGCAGCACGCTTCTTGTTTTTCGGCATAGGGGGCAAACCTTGTTAAGCGTGGTCTGCAGAGCCCCCGTTCGCGCCCTGCGCTTGGCATCGTACACGCCCGCAACTATCGCTAGGGCATGAACTTCATCAGCGACAATACCGCCGGCGCGAGCCCCCAGGTGATGGCTGCGATCGCCGCGGCAAATGACGGTGCGGCTTCCGCCTATGGGACCGACAGCTGGACGCAAGGCGTCGAGCGTCGCTTCGCGGAGATCTTCGAGCACGAGGTCGCGGTCTTCCTTGTCGCCAGCGGCACCGCGGCAAATGCGCTGGCTCTGGCCAGCATCACGCGACCATGGGGCGCCGTGCTGACCCATGAGGAAAGCCATGTCGCCGACGACGAGTGCGGCGCGCCCGAATTCTTCAGCGACGGCGCCAAGCTGATCGGCCTGCCCGGCACGGGCAACAAGCTCCAGCCCGAAACCGTGACGCAGGCTCTCGCCCGCTTGCGCGAAGGCGCGCTGCATCAGGTCCAGCCGCAGGCGCTCTCGATCACGCAGGCGACCGAATGCGGGCTGATCTATACGCCAGCCGAGATCAGCGCCCTGAAGCAGGCTGCCGCGCCCCGCGGCCTGAAGCTCCATATGGACGGCGCGCGCTTCGCCAACGCGTTGGTGACGCTCGGCTGCTCGCCGGCCGAGATCACCTGGAAGGCGGGCGTCGACGTGCTGTCATTCGGTGGCACCAAGAACGGCGCCTGGGCGGCCGAGGCCGTGATTTTCTTCGATCCGGACGCCGCCGCCGAGATGAAGTGGCGTCGCAAGCGCGCCGGCCAGACGCTCTCGAAGGGCCGCCTGATCGGCGCCCAGTTCGAGGGCCTGCTGGCGGATGGGCACTGGCTCGACCTTGCCCGCCACGCCAACGGGATGGCCAGGAGGCTGGCCGAAGCCGTCGCTGGAAGCAACGCCGTCCGGCTCGCCTGGCCAAGCCAGGCCAATGAGGTCTTTCTGATCCTGACGCCCGCCATGCAGCAGACGCTCAAGGCGGCGGGCGTGAGCTACATCACCTGGTCCGACCGCGCCCTGGCGGCGGAAAACCGGCTTGCGGATGGCGAAATCGTCGGCCGCTTCGTCATGTCCTTTGCCACGCGGGCCGAGCAGGTCGAGCGACTGATTGCGGCCCTCGGCGACTGAGCCGCTGGATTCCACCCCGATTTCAGCCGCACGCATGCCGTATTCCCTAAGGAAGACTGAACGCCTGAATCAGCTCCGAGAGGATCATGACATGGCAATTCGTTCGACCGCGCCGACACGCATCGCACTGATGGGTCTGGCGGTGGCCGGCGCACTGGCGGGAACGGCTGGGGCAGCGTCCGCTCAATATTATCTCTACGAAGGCGAGGAGTATGGCGGCGGCTACGGTTACGGCTACCGCTATATGGCGCCGCGGCCACCCGCCCCGATCCCGCCGCGTTCGATCGGCCGGATCGCGGCCCGCGAATTCGGACTGGCCCAGGTCGACCGGATGGTCCGCGCCGGCTCATCCTATGTCGTCGACGGTCAAACCGCCAATGGCCGGCGCACCCGGCTGATCTTCGACGCCTATAGCGGCGACCTGATGGATACCATCCCGCTGCAGCCCTCCCGTCGCGCGGCTCCCGATGTCGCCCGCGCCGATCCGCGTGAAAGCGAGCGCCCGGCCCGCCCCCGCCTGATTCCGCAGCCCCCGGAACGCCCGGCCGCGCTGAAGCCTCCGGGCCGGGCGAGCGCGCCCGCGACGGTCGTGCCGCCCTCGCCCGCCGCCCCGCCACGCGCCGCCGAACCGGAGAAGCCGAAGCCCAGCGAGCAGGCGCCAGCATCCGCGAGCGCGCCGGCTACCGTTGTGCCGCCTTCCCCCGCCGCGCCGCCGCAAGCAGCCGAGCCGGAAAAGCCCGAGCCCGCCGAGCAGGCACCAGCCTCTGCGAGCGCGCCGGCTACCGTTGTGCCGCCCTCACCGGCAGCGCCGCCCCACATAGCCGAGCCGGACAAGCCGAAACCCGCGGACCAGCCCCCGGCATCCGCCAGCGCTCCGGCCACGGTCGTGCCGCCTGCACCTGCCACGCCGCCCGCGCCAACACCGGGCGCCGTCGTTCCCGACACCGGCGCAGACAAGCCCAGGCTCGTGAACCCCGCCGATGTGCGCGGCAGCGACGAGGCCGAACGCAAGCCGCCATTGGCAGCCGCGCCTTCCGTCGAGACGCCGCAAGCCCATCCTCCGGTCCAGACGCCGGATGCAACGCCCTCGCAGCCCCGGTCGGAAACGCCGATGGCACCGGCCGTCCCGCTGAACTGAGGCGGCGACGGCCAGATATCTCGCAATGAAAAAGGGCGTCCCCGGCAACCGGGGACGCCCCATTCATGTCAGGCCATCATTGACTTCAGGCCATCATTTACGTCAGGCCATGCTGCCGGCTGGATTACGCGGCCTTGGCGGTCTCGACCTTGGCCTCGAGCACCTTGGCCTTGCTGCCGCCGATCGCGATCTGGCGGGGCTTCTTGGCCTCGGGAATCTCGCGGACGAGATCGATATGGAGCAAGCCGTTCTCAAGGCTCGCGCCGGTCACCTGCACGTAATCGGCAAGCTGGAAGCGACGCTCGAAAGCGCGCGCGGCGATGCCCTGATGCAGGACTTCGCGCTTCTCGACGCCATCGGCGGCCTGCTTGTCGCCCCTAACGGTCAGCGCGTTCTCCTTGCTCTCGATGGCAAGGTCGTTCTCACCGAAACCGGCGACCGCAATGGTGATGCGGTAGGCGTTCTCGGCGGTGCGCTCGATATTATAGGGCGGATAGGTCGGGGTGGCTTCGTTGCTGCCGGCCTGGTCGAGCAGCGAGAACAGGCGGTCGAAGCCGACGGTCGAGCGATAGAGCGGTGAAAGATCGAAATGACGCATGGTTGTCCTCCAAAGGAAGCGACATGTGGTCAGCCCGCCTCACCATGAGCGCGGGCCTTTTTCAGCTTCGCGCAGCCGGTTCCGGCCTGCGCAACACTGAGTTGGGAAGATGTTTTCGGCTTTTCAAGAGGAGGCAACGGCAGGCATAAACATCCTGCAGCACATTCGCTTGCAGCTGGGCGCGGCCGGAAACGGGCGCGCTGATTCGAAAGCGCACAATGGCCAAGCCTAAAAACTCAGAGCCTGATGTCGCCGAGCCCGAAATGGTAGAGGCCGAACTCTTTGCCCTCCCCGAATATCCTGTTCCGGGACATGGCAAGGTCTGGTTCGCGACGACCCAGGACGGCGCGCGCCTGCGCTTTGCGAGCTGGCGACCGACGGTCAAGCCGGCGCGCGGCACCATCGTCCTCGTGCAGGGCCGCGCCGAGTTCATCGAGCGGTTCAGCGAAACGATTGCCGAATTGCGCCGCCGGGGCTTCCATGTCCTGACCTTCGATTGGCGCGGCCAGGGCGGCTCGCAGCGCTTCACCCAACGGGGGCGCAAGGGCCATGTCGGCCGCCTGCGGCATTACGAGCATGATCTCGCTCTGGTAATGGCGCAGATGCGCGCGCTGCCCGAACCTTATTTCGTGCTCGCGCATTCGATGGGGGCGGCGCTCTGCCTCGATGCCGCACGGCGCGGCGAGCTTCCGGTCTCGCGGCTGGTGGCGCTGGCGCCGATGCTGGGACTCACCATGATCGAGCGGCCCGGCCTCGCCAACCGGTTGGCGAGCCTGATGTTCTGGCTCGGCCTGGGCAAGGCCTTCGTTCCCGGCGGCGGCGACACCGCGATCGCGACGAAGCCCTTCGAGGGCAATCGCCTGACCGCAGACCCGGTCCGCTATGCCCGCAACAGCGCGCTCTCCGCGCAGGCCCGCCATCTCAGCATCGGCGACCCCACGATCGCCTGGGTTCGCACGGCCTTCAGGCTGATGGCGCGGCTGAACGCCCCCTCGGCCGCGCTGGACGTGCATGTGCCGACGCTTGTGATCGCCGCCGGCCGCGACCCGGTGGTCTCGACCCCGGCGATCGAGCGTTTCGCGGCGCGTCTCAAGACCGGCTCCGCGCTGGTGCTGCCCACCGCCCGTCACGAGATCCTGATGGAGACCGACGATATCCGGGCCCAGTTCTGGGCGGCTTTCGACGCCTTCATTCCCGGCGAGGATCAGGGCGCTGGCAATTCAGCCCGCGAGCAGCTCGAGGGCGGCCTGATGCAGCGTCTTGCTGGCGGCCGCGATGATCCGGCCTCCGCCGGCGGCGCTGCCGCCATCCCATGAGGTGATGACGCCCCCGGCGCCCTCGACGATCGGGATCAGGGCGACGATGTCGTAGGGCTTCAACCCGCTCTCGATCACCAGATCGACATGGCCTGCCGCCAGCATGCAGTAGGCGTAGCAGTCGCAGCCATAGCGAGACAGCCGGACCTTGCTCTCGACCCGGCCATAGGCTTGCGCCTCCTCGCCCTTGAACAGGGTTGGCGACGTCGTCATCAGCGTGGCGCCGCCGAGGTCGCCGACCTGGCGCGTGCGGAGCTTTTTCGCACCGCCCGGCCCTTCATACCGCGCCTCGCGCCCGTCGCCGGAATAGCGCTCCTGGGTGAAGGGCTGGTGCATCATGCCGTAGACCGGCACGCCGTCGCGCATCAGCCCGATCAGCGTGCCCCAGACCGGGATGCCCGAGATGAAGGCGCGGGTGCCGTCGATAGGATCGAGCACCCAGACATATTCGGCATTGGTGTTCTCGCTGCCGAACTCCTCGCCGAGTACCCCATGGGCCGGAAAGCTGCGCTTGATCAGATGGCGCATCACGTTTTCGCCCGCACGGTCGCCCTCCGTCACCGGGTCGAACACGCCGCCCTGCGATTTATCCTCGGTGGCATGATGCGCACGGAAGAAAGGCAGGATTGCCTGGCCGGACTGCGTCGCCAGTTCCGCGACGAAGGCGCCAAAATCCACTGCGCTCATAAAGTGCCCCCAAAATGTTGCTACGCAGCATTCCACTGCGAATCCCGCCCGTCGGATGATCCCTGATGAGCCCGGTCTTGCGAGAAAACAAGGAAAACGACGCGAAATACGGCGCCCGCTCTGCACACAGCGCATGCCCCATAAGATTAACGCGGAATCGGCTTGCTTTTTTGCGTCGCACCGTCATATTGTGCACTGCGAAGGGGCGATCACCTCAAGCCTTCGTTTGCCCTCCTTGGGCGTTTCCTCCCTAGACTTGGGCCGCCACGCAAGTGCGCGGCCCTTTTTTTCGTTGCCACGGCAACTTGTCGACGTTTTCCTGCAATGTTTGCAGCGGGCGCAGCCTACTCCGCCGCCTCCCGCCATTCGTCGAGCCAGCCGCTCCAGCGCGCGAAGCAGTCGGCCATCGCCGATGCGATCGCCTGCTCCAGCCCCTCGAAACCGGGATGCGGCTCGAGCGTCGTCTCGTTCATATAGAGCGCGCGATTAATCTCGATCTGCAGGGCATGCACGCCTGACCCCGGCGCGCCGTAATGCTCGGTGATGAAGCCGCCCGCATAGGGCCGGTTGCGGGTCACGCTGAGGCCAAGGCGGGTGAAGGCCTGCTCGGCAATATCGATGACATGGGCGCCGGCACTGGTGCCGAATCGATCCCCCAGGATGATATCGGACTTGGCGAGGCCATCCCTGTCGAGCCCCGCCGATGGCATCGAATGGGCATCGACCAGAATACAGGTGCCGAAAGCGCCCTGCGTGCGCTGAACCAGCCCGCGCAGCCCGCTATGATAGGGCCGGTAGAGCGTGTCGATCCGGGCCAGCCCCTCCTCGACCGGGATGCGGCCGAAATAGATCTCATGCGCATCGCCGACGATTCGCGGAATGGTGCCGAGACCGCCGGCCACCCGCATCGAGCGCGTATTGGCGAAGGGCGGCAGCCTGCCCTCGAACATGCGCGGATCGAGCTCGTAAGGCTCGCGGTTCACATCGAGAAAGGCGCGCGGAAACTCGGCCACCAGCAGCGGCGCGCCCAGCGCGACGCTGCGGGCAAACAGCCGATCGACATAAGCATCCTCCGAGCGGCGCAGCGAGCGCAGCGGCAGGCGCGAACGCTCGACGAAAGCACGCGGATAACGCCGGCCGGCATGGGGCACGTCGACGACAACAGGCACGACCTGCAGCGCCGGCTGATACAGGCTGAAGGGCCGCTCGATCTCGGCGACCACATCTTCGAGGCCGGGCGGAAACGGGGTGGATGAGAAAGTCATGCGCGAGGACTGAAGCACACAAAGCCGGCCGGTTGAAGCGTTGTCGGCGCATGCAGACGATCGGCCGGGGATTCACACGTTGTTTACCATAGTGATGCCTTATAGAAGGACATGGTTCCAACTGCGCGGATGGGCCGATAACCCTGCCTCACGCGGGGCCCGGAAACGGCGCGGGCACCAGACGGATTAGGAAGGACGAAGCTTCGCCTGCCGGCGGGGCTCATCCTTGAGACAGGCCTTACGGGACAGAAAAAAGCAGGCCCATGACTAAGATACTTCTCGCCGAAGACGACAACGACATGCGCCGTTTCCTGGTCAAGGCCTTGCAGAACGCGGGCTACGACGTGGCCTCCTTCGACAACGGGCTCTCGGCCTATAACCGTTTGCGCGAAGAGCCCTTCGAGCTCCTGCTGACCGACATCGTCATGCCGGAGATGGACGGCATCGAGCTGGCGCGCCGCGCAACCGAACTCGACCCCGACATCAAGGTGATGTTCATCACCGGCTTCGCCGCGGTCGCGCTCAATCCGGATTCGCAGACCCCGAAGGACGCCAAGGTGCTCTCGAAGCCCTTCCATCTGCGCGAATTGGTCAGCGAAGTGGAGAAGCTGCTGGCCGCCTGACGCTTTCTTCCGAAAGCGTCTTGCAAGGCTCTGCACGAGCCGCTATAGCCGCCTCCTCGCAACACGGTAGCCGCCTCAGGGCAGCCACCTGTTCCGGTTGCCGCGACGGATACACGGCAGACGGGCGCGTAGCTCAGCGGGAGAGCACTACGTTGACATCGTAGGGGTCACAGGTTCGATCCCTGTCGCGCCCACCATATGAAGCCCTTGAAATACAGGGACAAAAGGCCGCCTCGAAAGGGCGGCCTTTTTGCTTTGCGGAACGCCGACCCCAACCACCCCGAGCAATATGGACGCGCGCCCGATTGCGCTGCCTCGGCGCAAGCGATTCGCCTCTGCCGCCCGCAGCCCAGGACTTTCGTCGCCGAAGCCCCCGCAGGATGTTGGCTTGGGAGTTGCTTCGCACCTCGACGCGCAGGCAGGCGCCCCGCCTTCGCGAAACTGACATCGAACGCAGGCTATCAGGCCACCATTCCTGGAGTGTCCCATGCGTGCCGACCACAGAGTGCGAATCCATACGGACGATGACCATGAGCGCGTGACGCATCGCGTCGACGAACTCGCCAATGCCGCGCCGGGATCACGCGAGGAGGCCGAACTGATGGCCCTGCTCGACGCGCTCGAGCGCTGGGACGCCCATCGCGACGATTGGTCCGGCTGGTTCTGAAGCAACGCGACAGTCGCAACGCGTTCGGACGTTCCGATCAGGATCGAAACGTCGCCAACGCAGACATCGCCGGGTGAGATCAGACACGTCCCGCAGCCTATCGCGGGATACTGAAACAGACATTCTACGTAGCCGCGAAAGCGGATATTGGATGCGCCTCGGTATCGCCCAGAGGCGGCAGCCATCTTTTGGCCTTCTACCTGACATAGGTGGACGCTGAACTGCTCGGCCAGACCAAAGAGATGGTGGCTAGAGCCTCCCATTCTCTCCTGTCTTGTTGAGTAATTAATGCGTCATCTTGTCTTGGCCGCGCTTGTTGCGGCCTGTGTCCCGGCTGTTGCACGGGCCAACGTTCCCCTGGAAAAAATCTCCTTCCAACCGCAGGTCAAAGGGCTGGGCTGCCTGAAGCCCGCGACCCTCGCGATGATCAAGGAACTGGTCGCGAAAATCGGTCCGATCCAGATCACATCGACCTGTGGCGGCCGCCATGCCCGCCACTCCCAGCACTATGGCGGCAACGCCGTGGACTTCAGGCCGCTTGCCACCTCGCCGCGTAAGGCTGTGGCTGCGGCCAAGGCGCTGGAGAGCACCGGCGGCGTCGGCTCCTATCCCAACGGGGTCGTTCATGCCGATGTCGGCCAGCGTGAAGCCTCCTGGTACGGCCACAGGCGAGTAAGGTCCCAATACGCTTCTCTTTCGCGGCGTGGCCGCTGAGGCGCACGCGAACCCGTAACACCAACGGCCTTTGAGGCTCCCTGTCGTCATTGCGAGCGCAGCGAAGCAATCCAGGGGTCGTCGAGCGCTGCCGCTCTGGATTGCTTCGCTGCGCTCGCAATGACGCAATAGCGACGTACAGATCCACACCAAAGGCCGCTGGTACAAGTAGCCATCCGCAGGTCGCCAATGGCGGCTTGCGGACAGTTCCGACAGCAGCAAGGCATCGCCTGCGGATGATCGCCGGCAGGCGGCTTCAGTTCAGCTTGTCGTAGAAGGGTTGCGCGAAGCGCAAATGCGCCATCGGCGCGGTCAATCGGCAGACGACCCCGTCGCGATCATAGCTGAGCTCGACCGTGCCGCCGAAATCGGCCGCCAGACCGCGTTGCACGAGCTGCGAGCCGAAGCCGGTCTTGAGCGGCACTGATACTGGCGGACCATTGATCTCGCGCCAGGACAGCTGGAACTGCGGCTCGCTGCCGCCATCCTCCTCGCGCCATTCGATCCTGACCTCACCGACCTTGTTGGAGAGCGCGCCATATTTGATCGCGTTGGTCGCCAGCTCGTTCAAAGCGAGCGCGAGCGAGAGCGACTGCTTCGACCCGAGCATCAGATCGGGACCGGAGATGCGCAGCCGCCCTTTGCCAATGTCGAAAGCGGCCAGGGCTCCCTCGACCACGGCCTTGATCGACACCGTCGCCTTGTTGGCGGCTGCGAGGATGTCATGGGCCGTCCCGAAGACGCGCAAGCGCTCCTGAAACGACTTCAGACCGCCCTCATTCGCCAGCCCTCGCAGCGTCTGCGACGCAATCGCACTGACGATCGCCAGAGTGTTTTTCACCCGATGCGTCAGCTCGAGATTGATCATCCGCAGGTGCCGCTCGGCCTGGACATGATCGCTGACATCGACGCCCTCGACGAAGATGCCGACGATCGCCCCGCTTTGATCCCTGATCGGCTGGTAGATGAAATCGACGAAGACGTCTCTAGGCGGCGCGGAATCGATCCGCAGCGTCAACGGAACCGCCTTGCCGATATGCGGTTCGCCCGACCGATAGACTTCGTCCAGCAGGTCGAGAAAGCCTTGTCCCTCGATCTCAGGCAGCGCGTCGCGGACCGGCTTGCCGGTCAGCTCTCGCGTGCCGACAAGGCGCTGATAGGCGGCGTTGCTCAGGCGGAAGACATGATCGGGCCCTTCCAGCACAGCCATGAAACTGGGCGCCTGTTCGAAGAGCTGCTCCAGGAACCGCGTCTGATGAGCCAGCGCATCCTTGGCCTGGACCTGGGCCGTCACGTCATTGCAGACGACGAGAACGCCGCCGACCCCGCCCTCGACATCGATCGGACCGTAGCTGTAGGTCCACCAGACATCCTGCTTGCGCCCGTTGCGGGTCATCTCGATCCGGCGCTCTTCGTCCCATGTCGAGCCCTTCCCGGCCATGACATAGTCGATCTGCGGACCGATAACGGGCCAGATCTCCTCCCAGCAATCGCGGCCATGAGCTCCCAGCGCGCTGGGATGCCGCTCCGGCCCCATCGTCTCGGCGTAGCTGTCATTGTAGAACTGGATCAAATCCGGCCCCCACCAGATGAACATCGGGTGGCGCGTATTCAGGATCACGCGAACCGTGACGCGCAGGCTTTGAGGCCAGGTCTCCGGCGCCCCGATGGAGGTTCCCGACCAGTCGAATGCGCGCGTCCGCGCGCCCATCTCGCCACCACCAGCCAGGAACTCGAACTCGGGCCGCCCGCTGTCCATCAACGTCTTTCCGCCCGATCCAAACTCGCCGCGTCAGCACTCAACGAACAGCCAGCCGTTCCGTTCCATGATCCTAGGCCGATCGGAAACGGGCACCGCGCAGGGAACATGCGGCCGGCGAACCGGGGAAACCAGGGAAACCGGAACCTCGGGACGCATCCGCCGGCAAGCGCCACTTCCGTGATCTCGTGCGCCCGCTCTAGCCGCCAGTGGTCTCCTTGGCCATCGCCTTGTCGAGGATGCTGACGGTTTCCTCCAGGCTCTCCTTCACGCCGAGCATGAAGTCCTTGCCGAAGCCGATGATCGTATCGGGCGGCTCGCCTTTGTAGGTGTAGACGACATTGACCTGGGCGGCGTTGACGTAAACGGGCTTGCCATCGGCGGGCGATGTAAACTTACAGAGCTTCGGCATGGACATCTCCCGACTCGGTTCAACGAGGAGAGCTATACGACAGACCACGCTTCCAACGGAAACGTCCCGATCTCGTATCCAGCTGCGCGCAGGCCTGTCGGAGGAGACCGCTCGTCGGCCACCGGAGAATTGTGCGGGAATTCTTAGATCGCGGGTAACCCAAAAATCGCGCGCTCGACCCGGCCGGTCTGCCGCATGGTAATGTCGGACGATTGTCCTGCGTTCCTTCATGGAGGCGTGAGTGGTCGACGAAGTGCATCAGTTCATCGTCTCGGAGATCGAGACGCTACGAAGCGCCGTCTTTCGGGCTGGCGTGTTAAACGCCAAGGCGCTTCACGAGAGCGCTGAAAAGCACCTGGAAAATATCCTCGGCTTCGTCGTCCCGTCGCGAGAGCTGGACGAGGCAACATTCGATTCTGTCGAGAGAATCGACGGCTTTGCGCGGTTGCTCTATGGCCACGCCGACATTGTTGCGATCGAACAAGCGCGACGGGTCGCATTGGCTACGATCGATGCGCTCGCACTCTTGCTGGAGGCTCCCTGCGCCACTGGCCCGGCGTACTCGGCGCACGCTCACCACCATCTTGGTGCTCTCGGCTCGGCATCGCATATGATCGAAAGCGATTAGCATCGACGACGTTTCAGCCGGGCTCGTTTTTCACCGGCGTTGGACGTGCGCCGTCACGCCGCCTTCCGGTGTACCGAGCTCGGGTATTGCCTCGAGAGATCGTCCGCTCGATTGAGGTCAGCCTGTGTGACAGCCGGAACCGGATCGGTCAGAATGGCCACCAGGACGGCAGGATCCAGCTGTCCGTTCGCGATGACGGAGGCGAGCGCCTCCCGCGTGTCGCGTTCAGCGCGAAGCTGCGCAACCAGAGCTGCAATCAACCTGTCCTTCGCCGTCAGATGCATGATGCCGCTCCCGAAGAACCGCTAAATCAACTCAACCCGCGTAACGCACGGCCGGTTCCACTCTTCAGGCCAGCCGGGCGGAAGCTGCGCCATCGGCTCGGCAAGTTTGGAAGCGGCACGTTTGGAAATAGACTGGACAACAGCGCGGCTTCGCTGAGCGGGCGTCGCGGCCAGGGCTGAGAACTCCCGCCCCAACCGAGCCATCACTGCATGGTGTAGACGATGCGCCCGACCCAATAGGCCTGATAGGCGATATGCAGGGCAGCCACGGAGAGCTGGACCGAGCGTTGCGCGAAAACACAGGCGACGAGGCACAAAAGCAAACCAATCGGCACCTGGACCACATAGTCGCCGCTGAGCTGGCTCCAGCGTTCCATGCCCTTGATCAGCGTATCGAATACGTCGAGCACGAAGGACGCTGCCATCAGGCCGAAGAACCAGCGCCGCCGGTTGATGAAGAAATCCTCGTAGCCTTCATATTCCGAGATGTTGTCTGGAAACAGCAGCGCCGACAGCAGATAGAGCACGATCGAATAGCTGATCAGGAAGAGATAGACAGCAAAGCTCCAGCTGGGGAGCCGGGACAGCCCGAATTCCCACCACCAGAAGAGGACGAGTTCGAGCAGGATCGAGCCGACCCAGAGCATGTGGAGCAGCGAGACGCGATGACGGCCGGGATGCTGGATGAAGCCGGCGATGCCGGTGAGCATCCGGGCGATGCCGAGACCGATGATCATGCCCATGACGATGCGGACATGGGGGAAGAGTTCATGCGGCGAGGCGTTCTCCATCGGACGTGATTAGAACATCCGGCTGAAAAGGGGAATCCGGCTTGGAGATGCGCCGGCGCCCGGTTCGATAAATGGATCGCCTGGCCGCATTCGGGCCGGCGCCTTGCCGAGATATGGTGCACGACATGCCATCATCAGGCGGTGGTGCCGATCGACGAAATGCCGCGCGAAACGCCGATTCCCGATATCTGCCGCGCTGGTCCCCCTCCACGATTCGGCATTCCCCTGGGACGCGGCACGCGCCACGCAGGCAAGGCGATCGAGCTCGTCACCGAACGGAGTTCGGCCTGAAGATGACGCCAGCTCAACGGCCGGACGCCCGTCCGGGCTCGACCTGCAGATGCACGCGGTAGAAGCATGCGCGAACCGTTTGCCTTGCCGACGTCAGCGGGGCTACCTCGGAAGAGCGTTGGCCCGACGCGCGGCTTGAGGCCAGCATGCAGCACAACGCGGGTGAAGCAGGCGACGACCGAGTGCCCCTCGGTCTGGCGGCGGGGCAGCACCGTTCCACCCGCTCCACATGGCCCGGACTCAGGCGGCCGTAAGCTCGTGCGTGTCCGGCCTGCGATTGGCCGTGAGGAACGTGGCATGATCGTTCCGCTCGGCTTCGCACGGCAGACCGATCTGCCTGGCAAGCTGTTCGCAGAGCGCCGCTACGCGATCGCCTTCATTGGCAGCGTGAAGCCAGCGGGCCTGCATGGCCGCTCAACATAGAGCGAGCGCCTTCGTCCCGATCACGCCTGCTCCCGCGGATTCCATCACCTTGCTCGACACAAGTTGGGAAAGAAGTTGGGAAACGGACAAAAACGCTGCGATCACGCGAGCGATTTCGACCACTTGGCAGAAGGTGATGGCGGACAGGGAGGGATTTGAACCCCCGATACCCTTGCGGGTATGCCGCATTTCGAGTGCGGTGCATTCAACCACTCTGCCACCTGTCCGCGGTCGCTGTATCGGTCGAAGCGGGCTGGTTACTACACGCCGCGCCGGGCAGAAACAAGTGTCGCAATCGTCATATTTCGGGACAGCGTCATGCTATCTGCTTGACCTTGCCGCCCCTTGCGACTATCGAGCCTCATCGGCGTGGGGCAACCCGCGCCTGATCTCTTTTGGCGCCAAGCTCTCGCGGTATACGCGGCAGGCGCCTCCAAGAGTGAACCCGACCACGCAACCGACTGCCAAAAAGCCGTCCCGCGTGCGCCTCCACTTGATGGGGCTCGCGACAGGACGGGGCTGAACATGGAGAACAACGATGTTCGCAGTCATCAAGACCGGCGGCAAGCAATTCCGCGTCGCCGCGAACGATGAAATCACCATTGCCAAGCTCGAAGGCGAGCCTGGCGATACCGTTGCCTTTGGCACCGTCCTGATGCTGACCGATGGCGACAAGTCGACCCTCGGCGCCAAGGAGCTCGCCGAAATCACCGTCGCCGGTGAGATCGTCAAGCAGGCCCGCGGCGAGAAGGTCATTGCCTTCAAGAAGCGTCGCCGCCAGAACTCGAAGCGCAAGCGCGGCTTCCGTGCCGAGCTCACGATCGTGCGCATCACCGACATTCTCACCGGCGGCAAGAAGCCGGAGATGAAGAAGGGCGATGCTTCCGCTGTGGCCGTGAAGGCTGCTTCGGGCACCGTGAAGGGCAAGGCTGCCAAGAGCGAGGCCAAGAGCGAAGCCAAGGCCGAGGCTCTCGACGCCTCGAACCTCTCGCTGATCTCGGGCGTCGGCCCGACCATCGAGAAGAAGCTCCGTGCCGCCGGCATCACCTCGTGGAACGATATCGCCGCCTGGTCCGAAGCCGACGTCGCCAAATGGGATGAAGAGCTGAAGCTCCGTGGCCGCGCCACCCGCGAAGAGTGGGTCGAGCAGGCCAAGGAACTTCTGGCCGGCAAGCCCCCGCGGGCGAAGGCGGATCAGGCTGAACTGGCTTCGGGCGAGGATTACTGACACCTCCTGTCAGGCATCGCTTGAGTTTCATCTCCGAGGCCGGTGGCTTTTGCCGCCGATTCGGGTTACAGAGACCACAGAGTTTTTGAGGTAGGGCGTTATGGCTCACAAAAAGGCAGGCGGTTCATCCCGCAACGGTCGTGACTCCGCAGGCAGGCGCCTCGGCGTCAAGCGCTTCGGCGACCAGGCCGTCATCACCGGCAACATCATCATCCGCCAGCGCGGAACGAAATGGCACGCGGGCGTGAACGTCGGCATGGGCAAGGATCATACCTTGTTTGCGCTCACTGACGGCCGCGTCCGATTCATTACGAAACTCGGCCGAGCTTTCGTAACGGTAGTCCCGGCCCAACAGGCCGCAGAATAAGCGGCGGATAGGGAATTTCCTCGATCCGCCGGTTCCATCGAACCGGATCGGATCAAGGGGTAAAGACCCTCCAAGGGTTTCCCGAAGGTCAAGGAAAAGGGGAGATGGGACCAAGTCCCAGCTCCCTTTTTCGTTTGCGCCGACGGAGAGACTCAATGTTCCCCGAATTGACCCGCGACGACGTCTTCCGGCTCGAGACCCGCCGTCTCTGGCTGCGTTGGCCCCGCATGGCGGACACGTCCGCCATTCTGCGCCTCGCCGGCGAAAAAGCCGTGGCCGAGATGACGGCCTCGATTCCGCATCCTTATCCAACCGATGCGGTCGAGCCCTTCGTCTTCGCCATGCGCAAGGGCAATGCGCTGGGCGAGCATCTCGTGCTGGCGATCACCCCGCGCTCCAGGCCCAATGAACTGATCGGCATGATCGGGGCGCACAAGCAGGCGACCGGCGTGCCCTTCATCGGCTACTGGCTCGGCACCCCGCATTGGGGCAAGGGCTATGCGACCGAAGCCGTACAGGCTCTGATCGACACGCTGTTCTCCCTCGTCGATGTGCCCGCTGTCGATGCCGATACGCGGGTCATCAACCCGGCCTCGCGCCGGGTGCTGGAGAAGTCGGGCTTCCGGCCTGAGGGCTCGTTCCTCAAGTCGCTGCCGGCGCGCGGCGGGCTCTTCCCCTGCGAGCAGTTCCGGCTCGATCGTTCGACCTGGTCGGCCCTGAAGAGCTGGGGCACCAGCGGCTGGGCGCATGCGCCGGAGCTGGCGGGCGCCACGGTTGCCGAAGACACGTCAGGCGAGCCCTGCCCGGCCTGAAGGCTGCTGTCCGAATCGTCATGCTCGCCCTTGTGGCGAGCATCCACGTCTTGAACAGAGCCCTCGGCCGGGGAAGACGTGGATGGCCGGGACAAGCCCGACCATGACGGCAGAGGCATCAACCTACTTCACGAAGGTGCCGTGAAGCTCGTCCTCGATATGGACGCGGATGATCTCCTCGAAGCTCGATTCTGCCTTGAAGCCAAGCTGAAGCGCGCGCTGCGGATTGAAATTGCGCGGCCAGCCTGCGACGATTCCGTCGATCACCGGATCGGGCACGCGCTTGATGCGGGCGACGACGCCCTCGCCGGCAACCTTGCGCAGGGCTTCGATCTGCTCGGCGACAGTGCAGGAATAGCCGGGCATGGTGAGCGTGCGGCGCGGGCCGATCGCGCCCGTGTCCATCGTCGCCGCATGGACGAGAAAGCCCACGGCCGAGCGCGGCGAGGCGTGCCAATGGCGCACCTGGTCGGAGACGGGCAGCACCGCATCGATGCCGTTCAGCGGCTCGCGGATGATGTTGGAGAAGAAGCCCGACGCCGCCTTGTTCGGCGTGCCCGGACGCACGCAGACGGTTGGCAGACGGATGCCGACCCCATCGAAGAAGCCACGACGGCTGTAATCGGCCAGCAGCAATTCGCCGATCGCCTTCTGCGTGCCATAGCTCGTCAGCGGCGTGGTGAAGAACTCATCCTCGATCTTGTCGTGGAAGGGCGCGCCGAAGACCGCGATAGAGGACGTGAAGACGACGCGTGGCTTGTACCCGCCACCGACCTTGCGGATCGCTTCGAAGAGATGACGCGTGCCGTCGAGATTGATCCGGTAGCCCTTGTCGAAATCGGCCTCCGCCTCGCCGGAGACGATCGCGGCGAGATGCACGATGAGATCCGGGCGCGAGGCGATCAGGACCTCGGCCTCGCCCTCGATCGACATGTCCGACACCACGGCGTCGAAGATGAAGGGCGTCGCGGCCGGTGCATGCGCGGCAACGACGTCCTGCGCTGTGACCTTGCTGACGGTCTTGCCGCCCAACTCGCCATCCCTGGCTAGTCTTTCGATGAATTTGCGGCCGACCATGCCGGCGCCGCCGAGAACGAGAATGTGCATCGTCTTGTCCTTCAACTGAAACCTCGCGTCAGAGCGCGAAGCCGCCATCGGCAAGATGAATCTGGCCCGTCGTATAGCTCGCCTCGTCGGAGCCGAGATAGACCGCGAGCCAGGCGATCTCCTCGGCCGTGCCGAGCCGGCCCATCGGCTGGCGATCGATGAAGGCCTGGCGGGCGGCAGCTTCGCTCGTCTTGGTCAGCGCGGCCAGATCCTTGATGCGATGATCGAGCGAGGGCGACTGGATCGTGCCGGGGCAGATCGCGTTCGAGCGGATGCCCTTCTTGATGTAGTCGGCCGCGACCGCCTTGGTCAGGCCGATCACCGCCGCCTTGGTCGCGCCGTAGACATAGCGGTTTGGGATGCCGCGCACCGAGCCCGCGCCGGAGGCGATGTTGACGATCGAACCCTTGCCGGCCGCGAGCATGCCGGGAACGAAGGCCTTGATCGTGCGGTGCATCGACTTGACGTTGAGGTCGAAGGAGAACTCCCAGTCCTTGTCGTCGCATTCGAGAATCGTGCCGTGATGCACGAAGCCGGCCGCGTTGACGAGAATGTCGATCGTGCCGACCTTCTCGGCGAAGGCTTCGACCGCCTTGGTCGAGAGCAC
The DNA here is from genome assembly GCF_900108245.1 of Allobosea lathyri. Classification (GTDB taxonomy): domain Bacteria; phylum Pseudomonadota; class Alphaproteobacteria; order Rhizobiales; family Beijerinckiaceae; genus Allobosea; species Allobosea lathyri. The sequence continues at coordinate 92,263 of NZ_FNUY01000006.1, read as the reverse complement.
GTCGAGCTTGCGCTTCTTCGCCTTGGGAATGCCCTCGAGCAGAGCGACATCCTTGTCGGTCGCATAGACGGTCGCGCCTTCGGCGACGAACGCTTCCGCGATCGCACGGCCGATGCCCTGCCCCGCCGCGGTCACGACCGCCACCTTGCCCTTCAAACGTCCCGCCATGATCGCTCTCGTCCTTCTTCTTCAGTCTGCTTGCTTCTTCAGTCTGCTTGTCAGATTGTCTTGGTGTCGCAAGGTCTCGATGTCACAAGGTCTCGATTTCAAAAGATCTTGCGCATATGCGTCAGCCGCCGGTCGGCCAGATCTTCGTGATGCGTCACCACAAAGCCCAACCGCTCATACCAGCCGATGCGCTGGGTCAGCTTGGCATGGGTGTAGAGATGCACGGACTTGTAGCCGAGCGCGCGGGCCCGTTCTTCCGCGAAGGTGATCAGTGTCGAGCCGAGCTTCCGCCCGGCTGCCTCGGGCGCTACGGCCACGCTCCAGATCGTGAAATCCTCCGGCTCGATATCGAGCACGAGCGCGGCTTCCAGCCCCGCATCGCCCTCGACCAGCCAGGCTTCATGCTCGGCGACCACCTGGGTGTAATCGGCAATGCGCGGCAATGAGGGCACGCCGATAATGCTCTCATTGGGCGTGTAAGCGGCGTTCTTCAGCGCCAGGATGGCCGGAATATCCGCCAGCGAGGCGCGGCGCAGCGCATTGCCGCCGGCTTGCCCGGCAGGCTGGTTGAAGGCCGTCAGCGAAAGCTTCTGCTGGCCTGCCGCGTCGAAGTTCTCCGGCGCAAGCCAGCGCTTGAAGCCTTGAGCGCGCACCGGCCATTCGCTGTCGAGGATCGAGAACCAGGCCGTGTCGCGGTTCTTTCCCTTGACCACCATATGCTGGCGGAAAAGCCCCTCATACTGGAAGCCGAAGCGCAACGCCGCGCGCTTGGACGGCCCGTTCAGATTGTTGCATTTCCACTCGAAACGGCGATAGCCGAGCGAGAAGCCATAGTCCCCGCAAAGATAGATCGCCTCGGTCGCAACCCTCGTCTTCTGCAGGCTCGGCGAATAGGTGATGTAGCCGACCTCGAAGACGCCATGCTCCGGCCTGATCTCCATCAGCCAGAGATGGCCCTTCGCCTTGCCGTCGGCCTTGTCGATCACCGCGAAAGGCACGATGCCCGGCTTGCCAGCCATCATCGCGAGCAGATCGCGATAGCCTGCGCGATCCTTGGGCGGCTGGGCCGGCATCCACTCCCAGATCTGGTCGTGGCCCTGGTTGGCCGCCCAGATGTCATCGAGATGCCGGGCCGGGTCGATCGGCTCGACCCGGCAATAGCGGCCATCGAGCACCTTGGCCGGAGGAAAGGGCGGCGCCTTCCAGTGCGGACCGAGCGTCATGGCTTGCTCATCTCACGCCAGCCGGCGAGATCGGTCGACACTGTCCAGTCCGCGCCGAGTTCGCCTGCAACCGCCTCGGCGATCGCAGCCCCCTCCGCCTCCCAGGCGAGCTGTTCCACCGCATCGGGAAAACGCGAGCGGGCTTCGTTGTCTTCCTCATAGATGGCGTCGAACGCATCCATCCAGGCCTCGAGCCTGTCGGCGAGGTCGTCCGAGAGGCCGATATCCTCGGCATCGACCGCCTTGCGCCTGCCTTTGGCGTCGAGCAGCCAGAGCCCGCTCCTGCCGAGCCATGCTGGCGCGATGAGGAGCGAGCCGCTCACGAACGGGCCTTGAGATCGTCGCGGAAGAAGGGATTGAGCGGAGAAGACGGACCGTTTCCGGCAAAGCCCTTGAAGCTGCCCTCCTCCTTGATCAGCCGCGTCGCTTCGATGAAGGCGGCCCAGGCTGCACGCGCCAATGCCCCGCCAATCGAGATGCGACGGGCGCCGAGTCCGGCGATATCGGACACGCTCAACCCGAAATCGCCATAGATCAGCTGGTTGACGGGTTTGCCGCCCGCGGCCGCCATGATCGTCGCGATCTGCTCGGGCGTCTTGGGGCCGGGGGCATAGAGCACGTCGGCTCCGGCTTCCGCATAGGCTGCGATCCGCTTGGCCGATTCGTTCAGCGCATCGGGATGGCCGGTCAGGAAGCACTCTGCGCGGGCCGTCAGCAGCACGCCCGAACCGGTTTCGTCAACGGCGCGGCGCGCGGCACGGATACGCTCAACCGCGAGCTCGAAGGGATAGAGCGGCTCGTCTTCGCGCCCCGTCGCATCCTCGATCGAGAGACCAGCCACGCCCGTCGCGATGCAAAGCTTCACATTGGCCGCGACACCGTCAGCCGTATCGGCATAGCCGTTCTCGAAATCGGCGTTGATCGGCAGGTCCGGCACCGCCTTCACGAGATCGGCGAGATGCGCGAGCATCATGTCGCGCGGCACGTCCTGATCGGCACGCCCCTGCGTGAAGGCGAAGCCCGCGCTCGTGCTCGCCAGCGCCGGAAAGCCCTGCCCGCGCAGCCAGCGCGCCGAGCCGAAATCCCATGGGTTCGGCATGACGAAGCAGCCGGACTCATGCAGCCTGCGAAAACTCTCGACCTGAGGTGAGTAGCTCATCTTAAATCGTTTCAGATCCAGGGGGACATCGAGGCGGCATAGTGTCTGCGCGGCCCGCTTTTGTCAGCCCCGCTTGCGCACATCCTGTGGCCGCCCCCAATGCACCGCGCGAATGGCACCGAGCCGCACGGGCCCGGCGTCATGCTCGGGCTTGTCCCGAGCATCCACGTCTTGAACACAGGTCTCGACCACCGAAGACGTGGATGGTCGCCACAAGGGCGACCATGACGGCTGAAGAAGCGGCCTTGGATGGCCTCAGTGGTTGTCGCGGGGAATGCCGAACTTCTTGTGGATTTTCTGGTACTTGACCGCCGGCTTCAGCACCATGCCCTCGGAGAGTTCGCCAACGATCTTGCGCTGGATCTCCTGCCATGGCGTCTGGCTCTTCGGATACTTGTAGCCGCCGGCGGCCTTCAGCGCGGCGCGGCGCTCTTCAAGCTCCTTGTCCGAGATCAGGATGTCGGCCGAGCGCTTGTTCAGGTCGATGCGGACCTTGTCGCCGGTCACGAGCAAAGCGAGCCCGCCGCCGGTCGCGGCTTCCGGCGAGGCGTTCAGGATCGAGGGCGAGCCCGAAGTGCCGGACTGGCGGCCGTCGCCGATGCAGGCAAGCGCGGTGACGCCCTTCTTGATCAGGTAATCCGGCGGCCGCATGTTCACGACCTCGGCCGCGCCGGGATACCCGACCGGGCCGACGCCGCGGATGAACAGGATCGAGTGCTCGTCGATCGCCAGCGACGGATCGTCGATGCGGTGGTGATAATCCTCCGGGCCGTCGAAGACGATCGCCTTGCCCTCGAAGGCGTTCAGGTCCTTCGGGTTCTCCAGATAGCGCTTGCGGAATTCCGGCGTGATCACGCTGGTCTTCATGATCGCGGAATCGAACAGGTTGCCGCGCAGGTTGAGGAAGCCCGACTGGGCCTTCATCGGCTCGTCATAGGCCTTGATGACGCGACGGTCCTCCGCGAAGAAGCCCTCGCAGTTCTCGGCCAGCGTCTTGCCGTTGGCGGTGATGGCAGGCTTGATCTTGCCCTTGGCGACGAGTTCGGCGACCACGGCGGGAACGCCGCCGGCACGATAGTAATCCTCGCCGAGATATTCGCCGGCGGGCTGCAGGTTCACCAGCAGCGGGATATCGTAACCAACAGCCGTCCAGTCCTCGTTGTCGAGGGGAACGCCGATATGCTTGGCGATCGCGTTGACCGAGATCGGCGCATTGGTCGAGCCGCCGATGGCGGAATTCACGACGATCGCGTTCTCGAAAGCTTCGCGCGTCATGATCTTCGACGGAATCAGGTTCTCCCAGACCATGTCGACGATGCGAAGGCCAGTGAGATAGGCCATCTCGTAACGGTCGCGATAAGGCGCGGGGATCGCGGCCGCTCCCGGCAGCGTCATGCCGAGCGCCTCGGCGATCGAGTTCATCGTCGTCGCCGTGCCCATCGTATTGCAATGGCCGGCTGATGGAGCCGAGGACGCGACCAGATCGACGAAGCCCTTATAATCGATCTCGCCGGCCGCCATCATCTGGCGCGCCTTCCAGACGATCGTGCCGGAGCCCGTGCGCTCGCCACGGAAATTGCCGTTCAGCATCGGGCCGCCCGGCAGCGCAATCGCCGGAATGTCGACGGTGGCCGCCGCCATCAGCTGGGCAGGCGTAGTCTTGTCGCAACCCGTCGTCAGCACGACGCCATCAAGCGGGTAGCCGTAGAGGATTTCGACGAGCGAGAGATATTGCAGGTTGCGGTCGAGGCTCGCGGTCGGGCGCTTGCAGGTCTCCTGGATCGGGTGGATCGGAAACTCGAAGGGCACGCCGCCGCGCTCGCGGATGCCGTCGCGGACGCGATGGGCAAGCTCGATATGGTGGCGATTGCAGGGGGCGATGTCGGAGCCGGTCTGGGCGATGCCGATGATCGGCCGGCCCGACTGCAACTCGTCACGCGACAGGCCGAAATTCATGGTGCGCTCGATATAAAGCGCCGTCATGTCGGCATTGGCTGGATTGTCGAACCAGGCCTTGGAGCGAAGCTGCTCGGGCTTGATCTTGCGAACCGGCTTTTTGGCCATCCTCGTGTTTCCTCTCGCAGGGCACGGCGCTTTCGGCCGCTTGCCGGTCGTATCTTCAAACGATTGTAATCACGCCATCATGCCGATCCCCCCTGCCGGGGCAAGCCCGCAAACGCGAGATAGTCATACTATTTATGCAGGCCAGCTACGCGGCCCCGCCTTGGCTGGCGCGGCAGAGCGATCGCTTGAGGGTTCTTGACGCGTGACCCTCGCCACTCCCTCCCCCGCTTGCGGTGGGGAGGGAACGCGCGCGACCTTCACGCAATTGCCCCGCGACGCCGCGCGCGGGCTTGCATGGCGGCGCGTTTTCGAGCCAAGACAGGGCAAGAGCCCGGCACGAGCGGGCCTCGACCGCAACGACCACGCCCAGGGAAACGCAGCGATGACGCTCCATGTCGTCCCCTCCTTCGCCCGCATCGGCGAGGAAAACGCCTTCGCCGTGCTGGCACGCGCCACCGAACTGCAGCGCCAGGGCAAGGACATCATCAATCTCGGCATCGGCCAGCCGGATTTTCCGACGCCGGACCATATCGTCGAGGCGGCGGTCAAGGCGCTGCGCGACGGCCATCACGGCTACACGCCGGCCAATGGCATCCTCCCCTTGCGCGAGGCCGTGGCGGCCGATCTGCACAAGCGCTTCCAGGTCGAGGTCTCCCCCGAAAGCGTGATGATCGTGCCAGGCGGCAAGGTCACCATGTTCATGGCGATCCTGATGTTCGGCGAGCCCGGCGCCGAGATCCTCTATCCCGATCCCGGTTTCCCGATTTATCGCTCGATGATCGAGTATACCGGCGCGACGCCGATCCCGGTGCCGATCCGCGAGGAGAACGGCTTCGCCTTCTCGGCCGAAGAGACCCTGGCCCTGATCACGCCCAGGACGCGGCTCCTGATCATCAACTCGCCCGCGAACCCGACCGGCGGCGTCACGCCCAAGGCCGAGGTCGACAAGCTCGTCGCAGGCCTCGCCGCCTTCCCCGATGTCGCGATCATGTCCGACGAGATTTACGATCAGATGCTCTATGATGGCGAGAAGCATGTCTGCCTTCTCAGCTATCCCGAGATCCGCGACCGGCTGATCCTGCTCAATGGCTGGTCGAAGACCTATGCCATGACCGGCTGGCGCATGGGCTTCTCGGTCTGGCCAAAGCCGCTCTACGACAACGCCCGCAAGCTCGCGGTCAACTCGCATTCCTGCGTCAACGCGCCCGCGCAATGGGCGGGACTGGCCGCGCTGACCGGCCCGCAGGATGCGGTGGCAATGATGCTCGCGGAGTTCGACCGTCGTCGCAAGGCGGTCGTCGCCGGCCTGAACGATCTGCCCGGCATCTCATGCATCGTGCCGAAGGGCGCCTTCTACGCCTTCCCGAACGTGTCCAAGACCGGCTGGAAAGCGAAGAAGCTGGCTTCGGCGCTGCTCGAGGATGCCGGCGTCGCGACGATCGGCGGGCCGGATTTCGGTGTGAACGGCGAGGGCTATATCCGTCTCTCCTATGCCAACTCCCTGGAGAACATCGAGCGGGCGCTGGAGCGGATGGGCACCTTCCTCACGCAAACGAAAGCGGCTTGACGATGATCACCTGCCATCTGCGCTACATCATCGACCCTCACAAGCTCGCCGGCTTCGAGGCCTATGGCAGGCTCTGGATACGGCTGGTCGAGAAATTCGGCGGCAAGCATCACGGCTATTTCATGCCGTCGGAAGGCACATCCAACGTGGCGCTGGCGATGTTCAGCTTCCCCTCGCTTGCGGCCTATGAGGACTACCGCAAGCGATCCTTCGACGATGCCGAATGCCAGGCCGCGATCGCCATGAACGAGAAAGACCGCTTCATCATCAGCTATGAACGGTCCTTCTTCCGTCCCGTCTTCGACGATGATCAGGGAATAAAGCGCGCACCCTGACGGTCGTCATCAGGCCCGGCGGGATCTCACGGGCGCACCGGACGTAGGTCGTAGTGATGATTTGACCTGGAACCGCGCCGTCATCCCGGACAAGCGGCTTTAGCTGCGCAGATCCGGAATCCATCATAGGGAGCAGAGCTCTACGATGGATCCCGGGTCGACCTGCGGTCGCCCGGGATGACGGCGTGTTTCCGAGTGAAATTATCAAACTCTAGCTTCAGTTCCGCTTGATCGCGCTCGCGGTCACGCCCGGGTCGACCTTGAAGCTCGAGGCCTCGATCACGGCCGTCCCGATCATGGTCTTCACCGAGATGCGCACGGGCACCATCACATTGGTGCCCGCCACCGGCGCCAGCCAGGTGCTGATCTCGCGATTCTCGGCCATGAACTTGGTGCTCGGCCGCAAGGCCCTGTGGCCGGCGATCGGCACATAGCGCACCTGGCACACGGCGACCGGGCCGCTATATCCATCGAGCTTGACCTCGCGCGTACCGGCGCTGGTCAGCTTGATGTCGTAGCGCGCGGCGCCGTCGAAAATCGGGAGGGTCCGGTTGCAGGCGGCAGCGCTGCCACCCTTGCCATCGACCGGCATCAGAAAGGCACTGAGCGGATCGACGATATTGCGCCTGTGGGTCTCGGTCAGCGCCACCCGGTCGGGCTTGAAATCGATCGGAGGCACGATCTCGACGGCTGCGACATTGCCTTCGTCGAGCGCCATGCGCACGGTGCGGCTTTCGCTGGAACTGGCGGAGCTGACTGCGAAAGTTGTCGGCGCGAGCTTCCCGCCATTGAAGCTCCCCGATGCGGCGCCGGAGCCGCGCCCGCCGGTGAAGCCGCCGACGAGCCCCGTCAGCTTGGCGACGATATCGACCTTGTAGGCGCCGCTATCGATGCCGCCGCTGAGGCTGGCGGTGCCCAAAGTCAGGCCAAGCAGCGAGATTTCATAGCGGGCGTCGAGCGAGGCTGCAGCGACTGGCAGGCTTGCCCCCGCCGTAACGGAGGCCGCAAGAACCAGACCTGCCAGGGACAGTGCGATGGCGGGCTTCATCCGCTTCCTCCGGGCTGCGCGACTGAGTGGCGACATGCACTGCGAATCGGTCTGAATCGTGGCCTCTTTCGCGCGATTTGGCGAGCACGAATGCTCGTTTCTCCCCGCACGATGCCGTGCGCAGACATTTAACGATGACCTCATGCGCGCTCCATGACTTTTCCTTGACGGGCTCCCCGGCCTTGGCTATGGAAACGCGACTTCAATTTGACTTCCGGTGCTCGTGTCCGGCACGTCGCGTGTCGGCATTTTTGTTTGAGTAAGCCGGTTGGATTAAGGAACGATACCATGGCCCGCCGCTGCGAACTGACCGGGAAAGCCACCCAGACCGGCCACCTCGTGAGCCACTCGAACCGCAAGACGAAGACCGTCTTCCGGCCGAACCTCGTCAACGTCACGCTGCAGTCCGACTCGCTCGGCCGCTCGGTGCGCCTGCGCATCTCGGCCAACGCGCTGCGGACCGTCGATCATCGTGGCGGCCTCGACGCCTTCCTGATCAAGGCTGCCGCCGCCGATCTGTCGACCGGCGCCCTGACGCTGAAGCGCGACATCGAGAAGAAGCTCGCCGCCGTCTGAGCGGTCTGCTTCCATCGGATTGAATGAAGCGGCCGCGAGGCCGCTTTTTTCGTTTGCCTTTCCCTTCTCCCCTCGCGGGAGAAGGTGGCAGCGCGAAGCGCTGACGAATGAGGGGGCGCACCGAACTGCCCTTTTGCCCGCCGGCATCGTCGGAAACCTCACGGCGCCACCTCATCCGGCGCTGCGCGCCACCTTCGCCCGCGAGGGGAGAAGGGAGAGCCAGTCTACGCCAACTCGAATTCCAGCATCAGAGTGCGCTGCAGGAACGAGAAATTGTCGTCCGAGATCAGGGTCACGACTGTCTTGCCCTGCTCGATATGGACGCTCATCCCCTCCATATTGTCGATCTCCTGTCCAAGATCGGCTTCGATCAGATAGGGGCCGTCGAGCAACGCGCCGGGCTTCAGGCTGCTCCCGGCAATGCGGCGGATACGCATGCCGACGCCGCGCAAGGGGCGATACCAGCGCTCTAACAGCAGCATGTCGCCGCCGGGCAGGAAGGCGAGATCGGTGATGTCGTAGCCGTCATGCCTGATCACCCGGAACAGCCCGGGATGCCGCCCGCCGAGGATGAGGCCAAGCGTCGGCTCGTCTTCGCCGCTCGAACGCTCCGCGATCGCGACGACCGCGCCGGCCAGCGGATGCCCCACAGGCATCACGCCGATCGCCTCCAACCCGCGATTATTCGGCAGCCGCTTGATCTCGCGCGGCACAGAGAGCACCTGCGCGCGGGCCTCGACACCCTGCTTGCCCCAGTCGAAGCGCAGGATGTCATGCGTCCGCTCGACGCCGATGAAGGCGACGCCATCGCCAATTGCCAGGCTCTCGGTATCGTAATAGCGCGAACGATGCAGCGGCCGGCCCGAGGCTCCGAGAATCGGCGCCAGTTCGGCCCGGTCGAGCCCGGTGAGGCGGTTATTGCGCGACTGAACGTTCGCCGTCAGCCAGAACCCATTATCGGTGATCGCGACGAGATCGCGCCCGTCAGGCGAACGCCAGAGGCCCGAAAAGCCGCCGAAGCGCGGGTGATTCCCGCTCAGCGCGAGCCCGCTGCGAAAAACCAGCTGCCCGAATCGGGTCTTCTCCGGGCTTCGCGGCTCGAACATGCTGATCGGACGCGCCGAGATGGCGACAGAAACGCGGGTCTGTTCGAGGGCCGATGCCGAGCCAGCAGGCAACCCGGCAGTGGCCACGCCAAGACCGGCCAGCAGGCGCCGTCGTGTCAGCCTCATTGCAGGCGGCGCGACCCACGCGATTTCGTCGAGAACCCGGCATCTTCCTCGAACAGCTCCGCCAGTTTCTCGGTCATCACACCGCCGAGTTCCTCGGCATCGACGATGGTGACGGCGCGGCGATAATAGCGGGTGACGTCATGGCCGATGCCGATGGCGATCAGCTCGACCGGCGAGCGCGTCTCGATCTCGGCGATGATGTGGCGCAGATGCCGTTCGAGATAATTGCCGGCATTGACCGAAAGCGTCGAATCATCGACCGGCGCACCGTCGGAGATCACCATCAGGATCTTGCGCTGCTCCGAGCGCCCGAGCAGGCGCTTATGCGCCCAGTCCAGAGCCTCGCCGTCGATATTCTCCTTGAGCAGCCCCTCGCGCATCATCAGCCCGAGATTCTTGCGCGCGCGGCGCCAGGGCGCATCGGCCGATTTGTAGATGATGTGCCTGAGATCATTGAGCCGGCCCGGCGCCGCCGGCTTGCCCGATTGCAGCCATGCCTCGCGCGAAAGCCCGCCCTTCCAGGCCCGCGTGGTGAAGCCGAGCAGCTCGACCTTGACGCCGCAGCGCTCCAGCGTGCGCGCCAGGATATCGGCGCAGGTCGCCGCGACCGTGATCGGCCGGCCGCGCATCGAGCCCGAATTGTCGATCAGCAGGGTGACGACCGTATCGCGGAAATTCGTGTCCGATTCCTGCCGGAACGACAGCGGCTGATAGGGATCGATGATGATGCGCGGCAGGCGCGCGGGATCGAGCGCGCCTTCCTCCAGGTCGAACTGCCACGAACGATTCTGCTGCGCCATCAGCCGGCGCTGCAACCGGTTGGCCAGCCGCGCCACCACGCCCTGAAGATGGGCGAGCTGCTTGTCGAGATAGGCGCGCAGACGCGTCAGCTCCTCGGCGTCGCAGAGCTCCTCGGCCGTGACGATCTCGTCGAATTTCTGGGTATAGGCCTTGTAGTCGGTCTGCGGCCGGTCGTTCTGCTTGCCGTCGCGCGGACGCGGAGCCTCGCCCGCCTCTTCGGCGTCGGAGTTCTCGTCTTCTTCGTCCCAGTCGCCGGCGGGCGCATCGGAGGCTTCGGACGCCCCTTCCTGCAGCTCCTCGGTCGCGTCGTCGCTGACCTCGACCTCGGAACGCTCGCCCTGGCTTTCCTGCTCGGCCTCGCCGTCCTGATTCTGCTGGTCTTCGGAGGACTGATCCTGATTGTCCTCGTCCTGCTCGTCGTCCTGGCCCTGCGAGGTCTGCTCGGCCATGTCGAGCGAGGCCAGCATGTCGCGCACGGTGCGGGCAAAGGCCCGCTGGTCCTCGACCGCCTTGGAAAGCCGGTCGAGATCGCCGCCGGCCTTGGTCTCGATTACGTCGCGCCAGAGATCGACCAGCTTCTCGGCCGCCTTGGGCGGCCTCAATCCTGTCAGGCGCTCGCGCACCATCAAAGCCAGCGCATCCTCCAGCGGCGCATCGGCGCGGTCGGTGATCTCTTCATAGCGTCCGCCGCGATGATAACGGTCATCAAGCATGGCGGTGATGTTGTCGGCCATGCCGGTCATCCGCCGCGAACCGACGCATTCGACGCGAGCCTGTTCGACGGCGTCGAACACGGCGCGCGCCGCATCGCCCTCGGGCGCGGCGCGGCGATGCACGGTCGCGTCATGGCAGGCGAGCCGCAGCGCCATCGAATCGGAATGGCCACGCAGGATCGCGACGTCCTGGGCCGTCAGCTTGCGCGGCGGCTCGGGCAGACGGGCCCGCTCGCCGACCAGCGAGGGTTTGTCGGCGGCGAAGACGATCTCCATCTCGGGCCGGCGGGCGATCGCCTTCATCGCGCCGGAGATGGCGCGCTTCAGCGGCTCCGCTGGCGCTTCCTTGGTCTGGCCGGGCTTGCGATTGGAGATGCTCATAGCGCCTTCGTGAAATGATGGAGCGTTTGACCCGCCACCGGATAATTCTCCATCCGGCCGCATTCGCGATAGCCCAGGCGCGGATAGAATTCCGGCGCCTGAATGCTCATCGTCCCCAGGAAGACGCCTTTGACGCCATGCTCCCGGGCTTCCCGCTCGGCCTGCGCCATCAGCGCCTCGCCAAAACCCGCGCCGCGGTGAGCCTCGTCGATCCAGAGCAGATCGACATAGAGCCATTCCCATTTCATCTCGCCGACAAGGCCGCCGACGATCGATCCGTGCTCGTCGCGCAGGCTGATCGCGAGCGGCTTCGTATTGCGCGAGCCGACCCGCGACTGGTTATGGGCCGTCAGGCCGCGCAAAACCGCGGCGCGCGTCTCGTCCTGATCCGGTTCGACGACGATCGCGGCCATATTCACTCCTAGCGCGAGCGCCCGTCATATTGGGTCGGCTGCAATTCCGTCGGCTCGACCCCCGCCAGGCAACGCACATTGACCGCCACCGTCGGCGTCCCATCGGGCATGGCCCCGCGCGCAAAGGATTCGACGCCGCAGGTCTCGCAGAACAGATGCTGGATCTTCTGCGAGTTGAAGCGGTACTCGGTCAGCGCATCCTCGCCTTTCGTCAGCGTGAACGCGGTTGCCGGCGCGAAAGTCAGGATCGAGCCACGGCGCTGGCAGTACGAGCAATTGCAGGTGATCGTCTGGTCGAGACTGGCCTCGACCGAATAGGCGACGCGCCCGCAATGGCAGCTGCCCTCATATTGCGCCATGGCCGTCTACCCCGTCAGCTCAGCACGACATTGACCGCACTCTCCGGCAGTTCCTTGCCGAAGGAGCGCTGGAAGAACTCGGCCACCAGCGTGCGTTCCATCTCGTCGCACTTGTTCAGGAACGTCACCCGGAAGGCGAAGCCGACATCTCCGAAGATCGCGGCGTTCTCGGCCCAGGTGATCACCGTACGCGGGCTCATCACGGTCGAGAGATCGCCGTTCATGAAGGCGTTGCGGGTGAGATCGGCGACACGGACCATCTTGTTGACGATGTCCTTGCCCTCCGGCGTCGCCTGATAATGCTTGGACTTCGCCAGCACGATCGCGACTTCGTTGTCATGCGGCAGATAGTTCAGCGTGGTCACGATCGACCAGCGGTCCATCTGGCCCTGATTGATCTGCTGCGTGCCGTGATAGAGGCCCGAGGTGTCGCCGAGGCCGACCGTGTTGGCGGTCGCGAACAGGCGGAAGGCGGGGTGGGGGCGGATGACGCGCTTCTGGTCGAGCAGCGTCAGCTTGCCCGACTGCTCGAGCACGCGCTGGATCACGAACATCACGTCGGGACGGCCGGCGTCATACTCGTCGAAGACGAGCGCGATGTTGTTCTGCAAGGCCCAGGGCAGGATGCCGTCCTGGAACTCGGTGATCTGCTTGCCTTCCTTCAGCACGATCGCGTCCTTGCCGACGAGATCGAGCCGGGACACGTGGCTGTCAAGGTTGACGCGCACGCAAGGCCAGTTCAGGCGGGCCGCGACCTGCTCGATATGGGTCGACTTGCCGGTGCCGTGATAGCCCGAGATCATCACGCGTCGGTTATGCGCGAAGCCGGCCAGGATCGCGATCGTGGTATCGCGGTCGAAGCGGTAATCCGGGTCGAAATCGGGCACATGCGCTTCCGCCTTCGAATAGGCGGGTACTTCGAGATCCGAATCGATTCCGAAAGTCTGGCGCACCGAGAGCTTCATGTCGGGCAGGCCGGGCGCAGTCGTCGTTGTCATCGTCTTGTCTCCGGGCGCAGGAACATAGGCCGGGAAGTCACCGGTTGTCCCAGAGCCGACCGAGGAGGGAGGCATATCAGACCCTAATTAGAGCGAAAGGCCGGCAGCGGCAATTCGCAAAGCGTCACAGCGTCAGTCACAAAGGACATGCCAGCCCCGCAAAGGACATGCCAGTCTGGCGTCCGCCGCCGAGGCGCGGGCTAGCGCTTCCGCTCGATCAGCCCGGTCACGATCCCGGCAACGGCGCTCGCGCCATCGCGATCAATAGATAATGGCGCGGGCATCCCCGCCCGAAGGGCCGTTTCGACCGCATTCGCCAGGGTCTCCGGCGTCAGCGCATCCGGCCCCGTCATCCGCAGGCAGCGTGCAAGCCCGGCGCGCGCCATCGCCTCGGCGCGGATCCCCTGCTCCGTCTCCGCCCCCTCGTCGAAGGGGACGACGATAGCGGGGCGCTCCGCCGCGACGAGATCGAGTACGGTGTTGTAGCCGGCCTGGCTGATCGACAGCGCACAATTGGCAAGCAATGTTGGAAAATCGGGACGCGCCCGCTCGACGATGGCGTTGGCCGGAGCCGATGCCTGAAGCCGCACGAAATCCGCCTCGGCCAGGCCTTTCCCAACGAGAATGCGCCAGCGCCGAGCATCTCCGAGCCGGGCCGCCGCGATCGCCATCTCGAAAAGCGGCAGTGCCGCGCCCGAGCCGCCGCCGGAGACGAGGATTTCGGCGCTCTCCACTCCACAACCCTCGTCCTGAGGAGCGAACACAGTTCGCGTCTCCAAGGATGTTCCAGCGTCCTCTGAGCCATCCTTCGAGACGCCGCTTCGCGGCTCCTCAGGATGAGGGCTGCGTGAGCGAGAGGCCGCAAGATAGCCGGTATAGACGAGCTTCCCGGCCAGCCCCTTCGAGACCGGCCAGGAGGCTTCCAGCGGCAGTAAGCCTGCGTCGCCATGCACCAGCACGGCGTCGAAATGCGCTGCGATTCGGGCTTCGGCTTCAACGATCCGATCGGCACGCGGCGCCACCAGCACGTCGCGGATCGAGGCCAACACAAGCGTTTTCGGATTGGCGAGCCTTGCCGCAGCGATCACGCCAAGAAACTCATCGGCCAATTGCCGGCGGCCGAACGGAAAATGCTCGGTGATCACGATGTCCGGACGAAGCGAGGCCGCAAGTTCGGACAGCAGGTCCCGTCGCGTCTCCCGTCTTTGCGCATCGATCGGCTGGCCGGCTTCATCGAGCAGATTGCGAAAATCGACTCCCTCGACCTTGGCCGGGGGCAACTGCACAAAGGTGAAAGGTTCGTCCGCTCTCACGTTGAGCGGCATCCCGCCGCTGGCAAGCGTCACCGCAAAACCCGCCTCAGCCAAGGCACGCGCCAGATGCCGCGCTCGCACGAGATGGCCGCTGCCGAGCAGATGCGTGACGACGATCAGGACGCCGCCCATCATCGCGCCTCCGCGACCGATGCTTTCAGCAAGCCGGCGACACGATCGAGCCCGGCTGCTGCCGAGAAATCCTGCGTCAGGCGCGCGAAAGCGGCCTGGCCGAGGCGCAGCCGCCGTTGTGGCGAGGCGGCGAGATCGGCCAGCGCCAGCGCCAGCGCCTCGACATCGCCCGGCCCAACCAGCAGCCCTTCGGTGCCATCGCGGACGAATTCCGGAATCCCCGCGAAATCGGTGGCGACGATCGGCAAGCCCTGGCTCGCCGCCTCCATCACCACATTGGGTAGCCCGTCGCGATCGCCATCGCCCGCCTGCCGGGATGGCAGCACGAAGAGATCGGCTTCGCGCAGCGCCGCGATCACCTCGGTTTGAGCCTTCGGGCCGGCCCATGTGATCCGGTCGGCAAGCCCGAGCTTCGCGGCTTGCGCCTGAAGCGCCCGAAGCTTCTCGCCACCACCGATATGGGTGAGCCGCCAGTGCAGCGTGCAGGGAAGCCCGGCCAGCGCCTCGATGAGATCGTCAAAACCCTTCTTCTCGACCGCGCGGCCGATGGTCACGAAGCGCACCGGATCGGCCGCATCGCTGCCGTCACGCGGCGAGTGGTTTTCGGGTGCCGGAAAGCGGGCGAGATCGAGCCCATGATAGAGCAATGCGACCTTGTCTGGTCGGTCCGACAGCCTTGCCAGCTCGCAATGGCCGTCGCGCGTGCAGGTCACGCCCCAGGCCGCATCGGCGATCTTCTCGCGCTTTTCCCAGTCGGGCGTGGTCCAGATATCCTTGGCATGAGCCGAGAACGACCAGCTCAGCCCCCGCAGCAGCGCCGCATAGCGGATCACCGAGGCCGGCGTGTGCAGATAATGCACATGCAGGTGGCGGATGCTCGCCGGCAGTTCGCGCGCCATCACGCAGGCCTGCCCGAAGCGCCGCCAGCGGTTGCGGGTCCGGTCGCGCCAGAGGTCGCGGAGGAAAAGCACCAGCAGACGCGAGAAGCTCGGCCTGACCAGGGCACGCAGCACCCCGCGCAGCACGCGGCCGGGCTCATCATGCAGATATTCCGGCAGATAGCGCACCGGCGCGATGATCTGATTATGCATCAGATGCCGCGCCGCATCCGTCGGGCGACGCAAGGACCAGATCGCGAAAGGCAAGCCGCGCTGTTGCAGCCCAAGCAGTTCCTGGGCGATGAAGGTCTCCGACAGGCGCGGATACCCCTTCATCGCGATGGCGACCTGCGGCTCGGCCGTCCGGGTCATCGCCGGCCGATCAGCATGAAGCGGGTGTAGTTCTTGGTCGGTCGCTCGCCGGCGAACAGGACCTCGGACAGGGCCGCCTGCGCGCGAAAGGCAGCGAGCGAGGGCACGCAGCTGCGATGGTCGGGCTCGCGGACATAGTCGTTGGACTGCAGGACGAGCGGCAGGCCGGCCGGCAGCGTCGCAAGCCAACCCGGCACATCGGCAAGATGCTCACAGCTCGTATTGATCACCAGCCCGGGAGCCGGCTGCTGCGCACCGAAATCGAGCGACATCATATCCGCAGTGACAGCACGAAAGCGCCCTGCCGCGACATGGCGATGGTTCAGCGTCTCCGCCACAGCCGCGCAAGCCGGCTCGATATCGAGGCTGACCACCTCGCCGATCGTCAAGCCGGGATCGTCGAGCAGGAGCGCGCCGAGCACGCCATACCAGGCGCCCAGCACCCAGACCGGTCCATTCGGCCGAGGCAGCGTCTCAGCCAGCGCCGCGACCAGCCATTGCTTCGAGGCGACCTGCTTGTGATTGCAGGCGATCGACAGATCCGCCGGGGCACCCTTGCCGTAGAGCCGCGCGATATCGTTCGCAATCGCGTTATCAGTCAGCGCCGCGACGCCACGCAACAGGTCGTGAAAGGCCTCTGAGGGCGGATCTTGTGTCATGCTCGATCGGGCGAAGGCTGGAGAAAGCGGCGGGACCATAGGCATGCCCCAACGCAAAGGCCAGCGCCACCGGCGAGCGGCTCACGCCTCCGGTTTTTTCGCGGCGCGTCGGGCTCTTGGCTTGCTGGCCGCGCGCTTTTTCGGCGCAGACTCGTCGGGCACGGTGATCTCCTCCGTGGGCAGGTCGCCCATCTGGACGACGTCGCCTGCGGCGGCCTCCTGTTGTGCGGCAATCGCGCGATCGTCAGCCGCAGTGGCGGCGGCTGGCTCTGGCGATTGCCTTCCGTCCTGGGATTCCGGCGTGTCCTGCGATGTCTCCTCCTCGGGCCTTGCCAGCTCCGGCGCGCTGGCGAAGCCATAGGCGGTCAGTGGCTTCTCGCGGCCCTTGATCGAGATCTTCAGCGTCGTGGTTCCGCCATAGCTGCGGCCCGAAACCCGAATCGTATCCTCGGACACCACGACATCCGCCAGAACGCGGCGTGTCGCCGATTCCAGCTGGCTGGCGACCATCACCGTCTCACCGACAGTGATCTCGCGCCGGCCGAGGCTTTCGTTCTCGACTGCGCCGGTGATCGCCTGTCCGCTATGGATGCCGATGCCGATGCGCAGCGGCAATGGCAGCGCCGCTCCGAATTCGCGGTTCAGCGCCTCGACAGCGCGCACGATGTCGGCCGAGGCGCTGATCGCCGCCTGCGCCGCCCGCGCCGGAGGCCCCTCCAGCCCGAACACGGCCATGAAGCCGTCGCCATAAAAAGCGTCGATACGGCCGCCATGGGCGGCGATAGCCTGCGACATCTCATCGAAGAAGCGGTTCAGCAGGCCGATCAGCTCCTGCGGCAGCTGCCGCTCGGACAGGGCAGAGAACGCCCGCAGATCCGCCACCATGACGGTGAGGCCGCGCTTGCCGACCTGGCTGTCGGCTTCGAGATTGCGCGCGGTCGTCGCGCCGAGCCGCGAGGCGAGCAGGATCTGGACCTGCACATCGTCACGCGGCCTGATCTGGCAGGCGA
This sequence comes from Allobosea lathyri, assembly GCF_900108245.1. Classification (GTDB taxonomy): domain Bacteria; phylum Pseudomonadota; class Alphaproteobacteria; order Rhizobiales; family Beijerinckiaceae; genus Allobosea; species Allobosea lathyri. Next base: position 74,862 of record NZ_FNUY01000006.1, on the reverse strand, counting down.
GCCGGACGCGTTCGGGCGCTGCAATCCGGCGCAGCAGCTTGGCTTCGTTGGCTCCCGGCGGCGGCAACTTGTCGCCTCCGTCGAGCACGAGAACGCGACAGGTCGCGCAGCGCGCCCTGCCGCCGCACAAAGCCGCATGCGGGATGCCGAAGCGCCGGAACATCTCCAGCACCGTCAGTCCCGGCGTGAGCTTGCGCACGCCATGGCCGACGAAACGCACCGTGATCTGGCGCGTGGTCCGCACCCTGATCTCGCGAAAGCCGACGAAGCCGATGAAGCAGCCGACGAGACCGTAGAAAGTCCGCTTCGCCCAGGTCACATTCTGGTTGAACATGGTGATCTGCGCGTCGGAATAATTTTCTGCGGGCAGGACCATCTGGTGCGCCTCGCGCGCGGCGACGGCGAAGCCGATCAGCGCCAGCACGGGGATCAGGATTGCCGCCAGCAGGAAAGGGTCGCGCCAGTGCCGATAGCTGTCGCGGGTCCGCAACGTGAAATGCAGGCCGATGATTCCATGCAACCAGACAAGCAGCAGCAGGAGCGTCTGCGAGACCGCCAGACCAGGCCAGAGCCGGCGCAGGACCGCGTGATAGGTCTCGTTCTGGTTGAAATAGGCACCCATGACCCGCGTACCGACGATATGATCGACGAGCAGCAACGGGATCGCCAGGCCGAGCGCGATCTGCAGCATTTCCCGCACCGGCATGCGGAACGTGCGCCGCTGGGCCACGCGCAGCAGCGCGAAGAACGGGTGAACCACCAGCGCTCCATAAAGCGCGATCGTGCCCGCCCAGGAATGCCAGAGCCAGTAGCGCCACTCCTGCACCTCCTCCATCGCCGCCAGGCCGGCAATGCCGACAGCGTGGTTGAGGAAGTGCGTCGTCGCGAAAAACAGCAGCACGAGGCCCGACGCGAAGCGGATATCCCGGCTCCACGAAGACACCTGATCCATGCTGCCCAGGCTGGATCGCTTTCCCCCCGCCGTCTGCGTCAAGCTCATGCGGGTACCTGCGTCATCAATGAACCTTCTCGTCGTGGAGCACGAAATCGGCGAGCCTGTAGAGGCGGGAGGCGAGATCGCGCGACAAGGCAAGGCTGAAATCCGGGATCGTCTCGAGCAACTCGAAGAACAGGTCCTTCGGCAGCCGCAGCGTGCTGACATCGCTTTTGGCGGTCACTTCGCCGACATAGGCCTGACCGCAGAGGATCGGCACATCCCCGATGATGCTGCCCGTATCCAGCAGAAAGCGCCTGCTGCGACCATCGGTGCGCTCATGCGAGAGTTCGAGCTCGCCCTCCAGCACGACATAGACGCCATCCGCCTGCTCGCCCTCGGCGATGATCAGCGTCCCCGCAGCGAAATGCAGCTTCTCGCCCATCAGGGCGACAAGCTTGAGGCGCGGCGCAGGCAGGCTCTGAAACAGCGGGAGTCGCCTGAGATGGGCGATATCGGTTTCCAGAGTCATGATCGCGCCTCCAATTGTGCGACGTCATTGCGTCGTGGCGGCACATCCCCATTCGCGCCTTCGTCAGCACCGGAACGACCATTAAGCTCGATCGCGCCGGACGGTCCGTTGAACACGATCCGTGGCGAGATGTCCCGCGCCAGACTAGCATCCCCCAGGAGAAGAAACAGCGTCATGCCGGCGCAATGTTTGCGTAAACGCTCGACGATCGCATCGGGTTCGCTCGATGTCGCCAGCAGCGCGGTGAGATCCAGAACGGCGATCTGCGGCGACTTGATCAGCGCCTGGGCGAGCGGCACCGCAAGTTTAAGCCGGGCAGGCAGGAAGCGCCCGCGAATTCCGCAATCAGTATCGAGCCCGAGCCGGTAAAGCGCGCCATCAAGGCCCGAGCGCGAAAGCGCCTTGCGCATGATCCCGGCGACCTTGCGGCGAGCATCGGCGACCCCGTAGCCGATGCGGCCGAACATCAGATTGTCGCGCACGCTGGCGCCCATCATCACTTGGTCGGGATCGTAGAAGGCGACGTCGGCAGCCGCATCGGCGGGCAGATGCATCTTGAAGCTCGCCCGCGCCCGCAGGATGCGCCGCTGCAGCGGGCCATCGAGCAGATTGAGCCTGTGCTTCGGCTCGATATAGCCCAGCGCCAGCGCCACCAGATCGCGCTCGGTCTCCTGGTCGAGCGGCGCCCGCATGTCCTGCTTGGCCAGCTGCGCGGCGAGGTCATTGAGCCTGTCGAACTCGAAATTCGCGCCGAAGGAATAGCGCTCGAACAAGGCGTGACCCTGCGGCAGTCCGGCAAAGATTTCGACGACCGTCGCGACGATGCGCGCGCCGACCTCGGCAAGCGGCTCGATCAGCGACTCCGCCTTCAGAATGGCATGCGCATAGGGCTCGAACAGCAGCGTTTCGTTGGCGAAGCGCGGGCTCGTGCGGGTGCCGAAGATCAGGTTCTCCGCCACCGTCGCATTGGCGTTGTAGCGGTCGAGATCGAAAGTCTCGATCAGACCTTCCAGCTTGATGCGGCTGAGTTCCGCCGCAACCGCGCGCCGCGCGGCAACGATACGGCCGATCGCGCCGGAGCTGAGCGGCGCGACGACCTTGCCGTCGAGGCCCAACTCGTAAACGTCTTCGGCACAGCCGAGCACATCCAGGACAGCCCTCACCTGAACGGCCAGGGCCGCGGCATCGGTCAGGCCTGCACCTTCATAGTCGGTCCAGTCGGCCTCGAACGGCAAGGGCGTATTGCCGGAACGGATCGCCTCGAGAAAGCGCTGATGCTCCTCCTGCGAGACCTTCTCCTGCGATTTCAGGCTCGGCCGGCGCCGCTTCAACGGCAGCAGGATATTGTCCCGCATGGTTCCGGCGATGATCTCGGCCTCGCTGCCCGCATAGCCGATGAGATGGCTCGCACGTTCGACCGACATGCGCGACAGCGTCATCCCGTCGATGGCGACACGGCCGGAATAGCTCATCGCCTGCCGCCCGAGGATGCGGCCGAGCACGTCGCGGCCGCCGCCCTGGGGGCCAATGACCGCCACCGTGCCGGGCCGCGGTACCCGCAGGGTCAGCGGCAGCAGCAGCGGCTGACCGCGATTGTCCAGCATCTGCAGGCTGTCGAGCCTGATCTCGCCCTTATCCGGCAGGCGGGTCACCCCCTCCTCCTCATCGAGCACCATCGCGTCGTCGGTCTGGAACTGGTCGATCACCTGCTCGTATTTGATCGTCACGTCGTTGCGCTGCTGGTCCCAGTCGATCAGCTCCTTGATCGGCGGCGGCAGGTCGCGATAGGCGGCGATGACGGCCACCAGCTGGCCGATGTCGAGCCGGCCCTGCAGCGCGAAGAAACCGCCGACGGCATAGAAGAAGAACGGCGTGATCTGGGCCAGGAGATTGTTCAGGAACTTGACCGCGAATTTGCGCTTGTAGAGCGCGTAGCGGATGTTGAAGAGCCGTCCGAGGCGTCCGGCGATGTCGGATTGCACATAGGCCGTTGCGCCATGTCCCTGGATGGTGGGGCCTGCGTCGACGATCTCGCCGATACGCCCCGCCAGCTGGCGCGACACGATCTGCCGCTCGCGCCCGAGCCGCAATTGTTCCCTGCGTAGGATCGGGATGATGACCGCCTGAACCAGCACGATGAGCAGTGCGATCGACCCCAGCCAGACGCTTTGCGCCATGATGAAGACCAGCGCCGTCAGGGCCTGGCTCAGCAGGAAGACCGGCTGGATGAAAGCGTCCCCGACGAAGGCGCCGATCGGCTCGACCTCGTCCTTGATCATGCTGGCGACTTCGGCCGGCTTGACCGCCCGGATATCCTCGGGCGGGAAGCGCATGAGTTGGCTGAACAGATCGTAGCGCATGCGCCGCAGCATGCGCTCGCCGAGAATGCCCTTGCGCAGGTTGATGACGTATTTGAACGCGCCGTTGATCAGCACGAGCACCAGGAAATAGGCGCTCAGGCCCAGAAGCAGGCCGAGCTGGCCGACCTGGAAGCCGTCGAACAGCTTGTAGCTCGCCCCGCCCAAGAACTCCGGCATATGGAGGGTGAAATCCAGCAGCGTGGCGGTGGTCTTGCCGCCCTTGAACGCACCGCCCTGAATGGCATCGTTGACGATCCGCTTGGGCACGTCGAACGAGATCCAGTAGAACGGGATCGAGGCAAGGATGATCAGCAGGACGACGATCTGCTCGCCGCGGCTCTTCTGCCAGACATACCGGAAGAGATGGGTCTCCAAATGGCAATCCTGTCCGGCGCGCTCGCATCCCCGCAGCCTCGCGCATCCCTGCTTGGAAAGTCTCCAGCGAGACCTGCCGCGCCATATGTGTGCCAGCTTGTGGTCCAGCGCAATGAGGCACGCCGATCCGTGACGGACATGCGCCTCGACGGCCCCCATGTTTCGATCACGATCGCTGGAGGAGCCCGATGATCCGCGACGTCCTGGACTGGCCGCACCGGCTCGCGCGGGCCGCCCGGCTCGTCATGGTCGCGAGCGTGATGATTGCAAGCCTGATAGTGGCGGGCCCGCTCGGTTCTCCCCGTCTCGCTTTGGCCGATCCCGCCTGCGATGGCGCCCTCTTGCAGAGGGCGGCTTCGGCGCGGCTCCCGTTGCGCGGATGTCATCGGCGCCGGGCAATGTCCGCCCGAATGAACCGCCGGGTCAAAAGCCATTGGCAAGACGCAACTTTAGACGTCTAGTGCCGTTGGGTGGATACCGCACGGCATCAGGGGTTTCGGCGTCAGCTAGTCATGGACATCCTGCGTATCAGCGATTTGCGTATCGGCTTCACCGTGCACGGCCTCGCCCGTGATGTGGTGAAGGGCGTCAGCCTTCGCGTCCCTGCCGGCAAGACTGTCGCGCTCGTCGGCGAGTCCGGCTCCGGAAAATCGGTGATCTCTCAGGCGATCATGGGCCTCCTGCCCCGCGCCGGCGCTGTGACCGGCGGCGAAATCCTGTTCCGCGACCCTGACCAGCCGGGCTCCTCGGTCGATATCGCCGGCCTGCCCGCCGAGGGCACCGAGATCAGGGAGTTGCGCGGCGGCCGCATCGGCATGATCTTCCAGGAGCCGATGTCCTCGCTTTCGCCGGTCCACACCATCGGCAACCAGATCGAGGAAGCTCTGCTGCTGCATCGGCCGATGCCCAAGCGCGAAGCGCGCGGCTTGATCGAGGCGATGCTCAAGCGCGTCGGCTTCAAGGACCCGCACCGGGCCTACGGCCTCTATTCCTTCGAGCTTTCAGGCGGCCTGCGCCAGCGCGCCATGCTCGCCATGGCGCTGATCTGCCAGCCGGCGCTGCTGATCGCCGACGAGCCGACGACCGCGCTGGACGTCACCATCCAGGCCCAGGTGCTCGATCTGATGCGTGATCTCCAAGCCGAAATGGGCATGGCGATCCTGCTGATCACCCATGATCTCGGCGTCGTCGCCAATATGGCCGACGAGGTCGTGGTGATTTACCACGGCGAAATCCTCGAGAGCGGCCCCGTCGAGAGCATCTTTCGCCAGCCGCGACACCCCTATCTGAAGGCGCTGCTCAAGGCTTCCCCGCATTTCGACATGGCCGATGGCGAGCGGCTGGTGGCGTTGCGCGAGGCGCGCCCCCGCGCGCCGGTGGTCAGGCCGGTCATGACAGCGGCGCAACGTGACGCCGCCCCGCCGCTGCTGAGCGTGAGGGGCTTGCGCAAGAGCTACACCACAGGCGCTCGGAAATTCTTCGGCAAGGGCACCTTGTCGACCGTGAAAGCCGTCGACGATGTCAGCTTCGATATCCGGCGCGGCGAATGTCTCGGCCTCGTCGGCGAGAGCGGCTGCGGCAAGACCACCGTCAGCAAGATCATCATGCGCGCGGTCAAGCCCGATACCGGCACGATCCGCTTCGATGACGGCCAGGCGCCGGTCGATGTGCTCGCTCTGGAAGGCGAGGATCTGCGCGCCTTCCGGCCGAGAGTCCAGATGATCTTCCAGGATCCGGTCTCCTCGCTCTCGCCGCGCATGACGGTGATGAGCATCCTGCGCGAGCCGCTGGTCATCCACGAGCGTAGCGAGGGTGCCGAACAGACCGCGCGTGTGCGCAGCCTGATGGAGGATGTCGGGCTCGATCCGCGCTTCCTCAATCGCTATCCGCATTCCTTCTCGGGCGGACAGCGCCAGCGCATCGGCATCGCCCGCGCGCTCGCGCTCGACCCCGACCTGATCATCTGCGACGAGCCGGTCTCCGCGCTCGACGTCTCCGTTCAGGCGCAGATCCTGAACCTGCTGAAGGACCTGCAGGCCGAGCGTGGGCTGACCTTCCTGTTCATCTCGCACAACCTCGCCGTGGTGAACTACATGGCCGACCGTATCGCGGTGATGGCCAATGGCCGCATCGTCGAAATCGCGCCGCGCCATCTCCTTTTCACACAGCCAAGGCACCCCTATACCAAGGCCCTCCTGCGTTCGGTGCCCTTCGCCGATCTCGACCGCAAGCTGGACTTCAAGCTCGCGGCACCCGGCGGGGCCTCCGATTCCACGCATTGGGCTGCGGCTTTCAGGCAGGACCCCGATGGCGACGCCCTGACGCATCTGCCGCTCGGCGAAGGCCATTTCGTGCTCGCCCGCCCCGGCGCCGACATTCGGGAGATGGCATGATGAAGCAGCGTCGCCATGGCCCGACACGCCGCTCGGCATTGACGCTGGGCTCGGCTGCGATGATGGCCAGCGCCCTGCCCCGCCAGGCGCGCGCGGCCACGATGAAGCCGCTCGAACTGGTCGACAGCCCGTTCTTCGCCGAGCAGGTCGCGAACGGCACCCTGCCGCATATCTCGCTGCGGGTGCCGACCGTGCCACGGATCGTCCAGGTCTCCGGGCCGGGCCGCGAGCCGGGCCGCCATGGCGGCAACATCCGCATGCTGATGGGCGACCAGCGCGACATCCGCATGATGACGCTCTACGGCTATACCCGGCTCATCGTCTACGACGAGAACCTCGAGATCGCGCCCGATGTGCTGGAGAGTTTCGAGGTCCAGGAAGGCCGCATCTTCACGCTGCGACTGCGGCCCGGGCATCGCTGGTCGGACGGATCGCCCTTCACCACCGAGGATTTCCGCTATTGGTGGAAGGATGTCGCCAACAACAAGCGGCTCTCGCCGGGCGGGCCGCCGCAGGCCCTGCTGGCGGACGGCGAGCCGCCGGTGTTCGAGGTCCTGAGCCCGACCGAGGTCCGCTATAGCTGGGCCAAACCGAATCCCGTCTTCCTGCCGGCGCTCGCGGGCGCCCAGCCGACCTATATCTGCATGCCCTCGGGCTATCTGAAGCAGTTTCACATCAACTATGCCGACCCTGTTACGCTGCATTCGCGGGTCAAGCTGGCCCGGGTCAGGGATTGGGGCTCGCTGCACGAGCGGGTCTCGCGCATGTACCGGCCCGAAAACCCCGAACTCCCCACGCTCGACCCCTGGCGCAACACGACGCCGCTTCCGGCCGAGCAGTTCGTCTTCGAGCGCAACGCCTATTTCCACCGGATCGACCAGAACGGCTTGCAGCTGCCTTATGTCGACAAGGTCACCCTGACTGTCGGAACGAACTCGCTTGTGCCCGCCAAGACAGCGGCCGGCGATGCCGACCTGCAGGCGCGCTATCTCCGCTTCGACAACTACACCTTCCTCAAGGAAGCCTCGAAGCGGATGGATTTCGAGATCAAGCTGTGGAAGCGGGCGGAAGGCGCCTATTTCGCGCTGATGCCGAACATGAACGCGATCGACCCGATCTGGCGCGACCTCAACCGCGATGTCCGCTACCGCCGCGCCTTGTCGGTCGCGATCAACCGCAAGGATATCAACAAGGTCATCTTCTTCGGGTTGGCCACAGAGAGCGGCAATACCGCTTTGCCCGAAAGCCCGCTCTACGATGCCCGGCTTGCCAACCTGTGGACGCAGCACGACACCGGGCTGGCCGACCACCTGCTCGACGAGATCGGCCTGACCAAGCGCGACCCGGACGGTGTCCGCCTGCTCTCCGACGGGCGGCGACTGGAATTCACCATCGAGACGGCCGGCGAGAACACGGAAGAGACCGATATCCTTGACCTGATCAAGCAGGATCTCTTCACCGTCGGCATCAAGATCTATCCGCGCTCGACCCAGCGGGACGTGTTTCGCCGGCGCATCGTGGCGGGCCAGACCATCATGTCGGCCTGGGCCGGCATGGACAACGCGCTGGTCTCGCCGGAAATGGAGCCCGACGCGCTGGCGCCGACCTCGTCCGCCCAATTCAACTGGCCGCGCTGGGGGCAGTTCATCGAAAGCGGCGGTCGCGAAGGCGAGAAGCCCGAGGTTCCCGAGGTCAAGGAACTGGTCCAGCTCTACCAGGACTGGCGTTCCAGCGTGACCCGCGAGCAGCGCAAGGAAATCTGGCAGCGCATGCTGACGATCAACGCCGAGCAGCTCTTCACGATCGGCATCGTCAACGGCACGCTGCAGCCGATCGTCGTCTCGCGCAATCTGCGCAACGTCCCCGAAAAGGGACTCTACAGCTTCGAACCGGGCGCCTTCATCGGGCGTTACCTGCCCGACACCTTCTGGTTCGACCAGCCGAAAGCCAAGAGCTGATCCGTGCTGCTGCAATACATCTTCAAGCGCATCCTGCTGATGATCCCGACGCTGCTGGTCACCAGCGCGTTGATCTTCACCGTGATCAACCTGCCCGAGGGCGACTATTTCGAGACGCTTGCCGCCGAAATGCAGGCGCAGGGGGAAAAGGCCGACCTCAGCCGCATCGAGTTCCTGAAACAGGAATACGGCTTCGACAAGCCGCCGGTGGAGCGATATTTCCGCTGGGTCACCGGCCTACTCCAGGGCGATATGGGCTATTCCTTCGAGTATCAGCGGCCGGTGCGGGAGATCGTCGGAGACCGGTTGCTGCTCACCATGATGGTGTCCTTCGTCACGATCATCTTCACCTGGGTGGTCGCGTTCCCGATCGGCATCTACTCGGCCACGCACCAATATAGCTGGGGCGATTACGGCCTGACCTTTCTCGGCCTGATCGGGTTGGCGGTGCCGCACTTCCTGCTGGCGCTGGTCTTCATGTATGCCGCCAATATCTGGTTCGGCACCTCGATCGGCGGGCTTGTCGATCCGCAATATCTCAACCAGCCGATGAGCTGGGCCAAGTTCAGATCGGTGCTCGAACATCTTTGGATTCCGGTGATCATCATCGGCGCCGGCGGCACTGCCGGCATGATCCGCGCGGTCAGGGCCAACCTCCTGGACGAACTGCAGAAGCAGTATTTCGTGACCGCCCGCGCCAAGGGGCTGCCGCCGGGCAAGGCGCTGCGCAAATATCCGCTGCGCATGTCCCTGAACTTCTTCGTCTCTGATATCGGCGATATCCTGCCCTCGATCGTCTCGGGCGCCGAGATCGTCGCCATCGTGCTCTCGCTCCAGACCACCGGCCCGCTGCTGATCCGGGCGCTGCAGGCGCAGGACATGTATCTCGCTGGCTCCTTCCTGATGTTCCTCTCTTTCCTGACCGTGATCGGAGTACTGATCTCGGACATTGCGCTTGCCATCCTCGATCCCCGCATCCGCCTTCAGGGGACCGCGACCAAGTGACCAGCGCTCCGACATCGACACTCCAGCAGTTGCCGGCGGACGGCGCACCGCTCCCGCATACGGCCTCGACCGCGCCGTTCGAGCCCTATGCCGTCGAGGCGATGACGCCGGCGCAGGAGCGCATCTACCTCGCCTCGCAATGGCAGTTGATGTGGTGGAAGTTCCGCAAGCATCGGCTCGCTGTGATCTCTGCCGTCGTCATCCTGACGATCTACGGGATGGCAGCCTTCTGCGAACTGCTGGCGCCCTATCATTACACGACGCGCAATACCGATTTCATCCGCGCCCCGCGCCAGGAGGTGCATCTCTTCCATGAGGGGCGTTTCCTCGGCCCCTTCGTCTATCCCTATACCCAGCGCCTCAACATGGAGAATCTGAAGCGCGAATATGATGTCGACCGCACGCGCCCGCAGCAGATCCGCTTCTTCTGCCGCGGCGACGACTACCTCTTCTGGGGCCTGATCCCCGGCAATGTCCGGTTGTTCTGCCCGCCCGAAGATGGCACGCTCTTCCTGCTCGGCTCCGACAGGCTCGGCCGCGACATGCTCTCGCGCATTCTCTATGGCGGCCGCATCTCGCTATCGATCGGCCTGCTCGGCGTCGGCGTGTCCTTCGTGCTCGGCGTCATCATCGGCGGCATCGCCGGCTATTATGGCGGCCGCGTCGATCTGTTCGTCCAGCGCCTGATCGAGATCGTCCAGTCCCTGCCGCATATTCCGCTCTGGCTCGCGCTGGCCTCGATCATGCCGCCGTCCTGGAGCCCGATCGTCGTCTATTTCGGCATCACAGTGATCCTCGGGCTGATGGACTGGACGGGTCTGGCGCGGGCCGTGCGCTCCAAACTGCTCTCGCTGCGCGAGGAGGACTATGTCGTCGCGGCCCAGTTGATGGGCGCCAAGCCCGCCCGCATCATCGGCCTGCATCTCGTTCCCGGCTTCATGAGCCACCTGATCGCCTCGGCGACGATCACCATCCCCAAGACGATTCTGGGCGAGACCGCGCTGAGCTTCCTGGGCCTGGGGTTGCGGCCGCCGATCACGAGCTGGGGCGTGATGCTGAACGAGGCGCAGAACATCAATGTGGTGGCGCTCTATCCCTGGTTGCTCTATCCGGTCGTGCCCGTCATCCTGATCATCCTGGCCTTCAACTTCCTCGGCGATGGCCTGCGCGACGCGGCCGATCCGTATCGCTGACCGCAACGCCGCCCCAATAAAGAACACCACCCGGTGCGTATCGCCTTTCACACGCCGCTCAACCTCTTCAGCGATGGCGGCATATCCGGGGACCGGCGGATGGCGCGCCAGCTGGTCGCGGCGCTCGAGTCGCTCGGCCATACGGTCGAACCGGTCAAGGGCCGCAGGGATTATCTGAGGACGCCCGATCTCGAATCCCTGGCGCAGCACCAGAGCGAGGCGGCAACGCTCCGAGACAACCTGCTCACCGGATGGCGCGAGGGTCATGCCGCGCCCGATCTCTGGTTCACCTATCACAACTATTACCGGGCGCCCGACCTGCTCGGGCCCGACATCGTCGCGCAGCTCGGCATCCCCTATGTCGTCGCCGAGGCGAGCGATGCCCTGCGGCGAGCGGAGGGCGAATGGGCGCCCCATACGGCCATCGTGCGGCGCGGAATCGACGCCACCGACCTGCATCTCTATTTCACCGACCGTGATCGCGAGGGCCTCGAGGCATGGCGCAGCGAGCACACCGCCCTGCTGGAGCTGCCGCCCTTCATCGCCTTCGACAAGACCCCCACCCAGCGCCAGGGCAGCGCAGCCACGCCGCGCCTCGTCACCATCGCGATGATGCGCGCCGGCACCAAGCAGAACAGCTATCTGACGCTCGCCCGCATTCTCGCCCACCTCACGGACAGATCCTGGACGCTCAGCATCGTCGGGGACGGCCGGCAGCGTCGCGAGATCGAAAACGCCTTCGCCGAATTTCCTCCGGGCCGCATCCACTGGTGCGGTTCGCTGGACCATGCCAGCGCGATGGCCAAGCTCGCAGCCCATGACGTCTTCGTCTGGCCCGGCATGCGCGAGGCCTATGGGCTGGTCTATCTCGAAGCCCAGGCGATCGGGCTGCCGGTCGTCGCCTTCGACAGCGGCGGCGTCTCCGCCACGGTCAAGCGCGGCGAGACGGCCCTCCTGGCGCCGGAAGGCGACGAGGCCGGGATGGCGGCAGCGCTGGCGCAATTGCTCGACGATCCCGCCCGGCGCGAAACGATGGGCGCCGCCGCGCGCGACTTCGCACTCAACGAACGCACGCCGGAACGCGCAGCGGCGATCCTCAATCGGGGCCTCGCCATCGCCTGCAAAAACCGCCGGGCAAGGCTCGCCCTCGCAACGAGCGTCGCGGCACCATGAGCGACGATATGACCGGAGATCCTTGGCTCCTTCTCGAACGCGAGCTCGACCTCTGGCGCGATAGCGGACGGCAGGTCCGGTTCTGGCTGCGCGACGACGATGCCGTCGCGCCAAGCCCGGCGCTCGACCAGCTGGCGCAGGTGGCGCAACGCTTCGGCGCGCCGGCCCTGCTGGCCGTGATCCCCATGCTGGCCGAGCCTGCCCTCGCCAGCCGCTTGCGGCTGACGTCATGGCTCCTGCCCTGCCAGCACGGTTGCTGGCATCACAACCATGCCCCCGAGGGCGAGAAGAAATCGGAATTCGGCGCAAACCGTTCTGCCACCGACATCCGGGGCGAAATCGCGGAGGCCAGGCACCGCCTCGGCGAGCTGTTCGGCCCGCAGCTGCTGCCGGTCTTCGTGCCGCCCTGGAACCGCATCGCCCCCGGCCACGCCGCATTGCTGCCTGAACTCGGTCTGGTAGGCCTGTCCTGCTTCAGGAACTACGCGATACCGGATGGGCGAGGCCCTGGGCTCGCGAACACCCAGATCGACATCATGGACTGGCATGGCGGGCGGATCGGACGGACGCCACGCTCGCTCGTGCCGGAGATCTGCAGCCTGCTCGCCGAGATGCGAACAGCGCCCCAGCCCGTCGATGCAACGCTCGGCCTGCTGCTCCATCATCGCGATCATGATGACGCCGCCTGGTCCTTTCTCGACGCCTTTCTCGATCGCGCCGTCTCGCATCGTGCTGTGAAGCCGGTCGATCCGCGCAAGCTGTTCTCGCTTCCCACAGCTGGCTAGCAGCCGCCCTTCACCTGATCGCGGGCAATCACAGTCTGCTGTGAGTGCACTTGGATCGGGTCGCGCGGCGCGCTATAACGGCGGTCTATCCAAGTGCGTTCGTCCTCGCCAAGAGGTCGTCTGATCTTTCTGTAGAGGGCGAGGCTCCGATGCCTTTCAACGTCGTCGACCTTGCCGGCGCCGAGCGCGCTCCGCGCAGCCCCCATGCGCCTCGCGTCCTGATCTACAGCCACGATACCTTCGGCCTCGGCCATATCCGCCGCTGCCGGGCGATCGCCAATTCGCTGGTCGCCAGCTTTCCTCATATATCAGTCATCATCATCTCCGGTTCGTCGGTGATTTCGAGCTTCCAGTTCGGCGACGGCGTCGATTACGTCCGGATTCCCGGTGTCGAGAAGCAGAGCGACGGCCGCTACGGCCCGCATCATCTCAATCTCGACCTGTCCGATACGATCCGCCTGCGCACCGACATCATCAAGCAGGTCGTGCTTTCCTTCGACCCCGACGTCGTCATCGTCGACAAGGAGCCGGTCGGCCTGCGCGGCGAGCTTATCCCCGCGCTCGAAATCCTGCGCCGACGCGGCGCGCGCATCGTGCTCGGCCTGCGCGACGTGCTGGACGAACCGACCAAGCTCCTCGATGAATGGCGCCATAGCGGCGCGCTGGACGCCCTCGAACAGACCTATGACGACATTTTCGTCTATGGGCTGGAGAGCATCTACCAGCCGCTTGCCGGCCTGCCGAACCAGCACCTCTTCGCCGACAAGATCCGTTATACCGGCTATCTCAAGCGCGCGGTGCCAAGCCCGATGCCGCCGAATCGCTACCCGCGGATCACCAAGGGCCCGTTCATTCTGGTGACGCCGGGCGGGGGTGGCGACGGCGCGGGCGTGATCGACTGGGTGATTTCGGCCTATGAGGCCGACCCGACCATCGCGTTGCCGGCCCTGATCGTGTTTGGGCCGTTCATGTCGCGAGAGCGCCGCAAGGAGTTCACCGAGCGCATCAGCCGCATCCCGAAGCTGGAGAGCCTCGGTTTCGAGCCGCGCCTCGAACTGCTGATGAACCGCGCCCACTGCGTCGTCGCCATGGGCGGCTACAACACGTTCTGCGAGATCCTGTCCTTCGACAAACCGGCCATCATCGTGCCGCGCGTAAAGCCCCGCCTCGAACAGGCGATCCGGGCCGAGCGGGCCGACGAACTCCGGCTGATCGACGTACTGAACGACCCCTCCCAGAACGGCGACGGCGAGCGCGATCCCCTCGTCATGGCCGCGGCACTGCACGCGCTCCCCAAGCGCCTGCCGCCCTCCCAGGCCTTCGTGCCCGACCTGCTCGAAGGACTGCCGGCGATCAGCCGTGCACTGGCCGATAATCTCTCGATGCCCGTCCGTGGCCGCCTTCTCGCGCAGAATGCCGCCATAACCAGCTGAGCGCTGCTCGCGCGGCAGGCAGATCGCTTCCGACCCGATGGACAAGCCGAAATAAACTTCTAAATATATCAGCCATCGGAGATGACATGCGCGTTCGTCGCGCATGTCCGGAGGAGGTTTCCGCGATGGCTGCGCTGCATTTCAAGAACTTCGCCCTGCTCGAACCCGACCATGGCGAATTGCGCCAGGGCTACGAACTCCTCGTCGAAGGCGAGACGATCCGCGAACTCTCCGAGACCCCGATCAAGTCGGCGAAAGCCGAAACGATCGATTGCGGCGGCCGCACGCTGATGCCCGGCCTGATCGACAGCCATGTCCACGTCTTTCTCTCCGAGGTCGTGATCCGCAACCTCGAAAGCATGCCGCTGACCCTGATGACCGCGCGGGCCATCGGCCTGATGAAGGGCATGATCGACCGTGGCTTCACCTCGGTGCGCGACACCGGCGGGGCCGATTGGGGCATCAAGGAGGCTGTCGAAACGGGCCATGTCGCCGCGCCGCGCCTGTTCATCGCCGGCCAGGCCATCGGCCCGACAGGGGGCCATAGCGACCCGCGCCGGCGCACCGATTTCGGCACGCGCTGCCAGTGCTGCAACGCCATGGCCTATACGATGAACGTGTCGGACGGGGTCTCCTCGGTGCGCAAATCGGTGCGCGAGCAGATGCGGCTCGGCGCCGACCACATCAAGATCATGATGTCGGGCGGCGTCGCCAGCCCTTACGATCCGCTCGACTCCCTGCAATTCAGCCTCGACGAGGTCCGCGCCGCCGTTGACGAAGCCAAGGCCTTCGGCCGCTATGTCTGCGCCCACGCCTATACGCCGGAAGCCATCACCCGGGCCGCGCAATGCGGAGTGCGCGCCATCGAGCACGGCAATCTGATCGACGACGCATCGGCCAAGCTGATGGCCGAGAACAACATGTTCCTGACCGCCAATCTCGTCGCCTATTACGCGATGAAGGAACGCGCCGCCGAATTCGGCATGACCGGCGACATGCTGGCCAAGAACGACCTCGTCATCGATGGCGGCCTGCGCTCGCTGGAAATCTGCAAGCGTGCCGGCGTTCCCGTCGCCTATGGCAGCGATCTGCTCGGCCAGCTCCAGGTCGAGCAGTCCAGGGAATTCCTGCTGCGCCGCGAGGTGCTCTCCTCCATCGAGATCATCCGCTCCGCTACCACGGTCGGCGCGCAGCTCCTGCGCATGGACGGCAAGCTTGGCACGCTCCGTGCTGGAGCCTATGCGGACATGATCCTGGTCGATGGCGACCCGCTCAAGGACCTGACCCTCTTCCAGGGCCAGGGCGCCAAATTGCCGGTGATCATGAAGGGCGGCGTCTTCCACAAGAACACGCTGCACTGAACTGAAGCGGCCCGTCGAAGCAGCGCTTCGTCACGGACAATCGAAAAAATCGATGCCTAGGATAGGCAGGAGCAATCTTGACTGTTGGTAAGGCGAAACGCAGCCTCGCAACCGAACTCGATGCCAACGCAGAGGACGCCCTGATGACCCGCCAGACGCGATCGCTGGGAGCTACTGTTTGAGCACGCCCCGCACCAGTTTCGGCCGCATGGCCCTGAACGGCGCGGCCGGCCTGTCGCTCGGCTTCATCCTGCTACCGCTGATCTTCGTCACCTGGCTCGCCTTCTTCCGGCAGGAAATCCCGTCCTTCCCGCCGGAAGGCTATTCGCTGAAATGGTTTTCGGCGGTCCCCGGCAACAAGAATTTCGTCGAAGGCTTCGTACTCAGCCTTCAGGTCGGGGTGCTGGCGACGCTGATCGGGCTTCTGCTCGGCGTTCCCGCCAGCCTTGCGCTGGTGCGCCATCGCATCGCGCTCGGCCCTGCGGTCAACACGCTCCTGCTGCTGCCGCTGGTGATGCCCGGCATCGTGCTGGGCACCTCGCTCTACGTCTTCCAGATCGAGACCGAGATCGCCACCGGCCTGCCGCTGCTCGGCTCGCTCGCCGGGCTCGTCGCCGCGCACACGCTGGTGGTGGTGCCCTGGGTGGTGAGACTGGTCACGGCGAGCCTGCAGGGCTCCGACCGCAGCATCGAGGAAGCCGCGCAAAATCTCGGTGCCGGGCCGCTGACCACCTTCTGGCGCATCACGCTGCCGAGCATCAGGCCGGGCATCGTCGCGGCCGGCCTGTTCGGCTTCGTCACATCCTTCGGCAATCTCGAAATGAGCCTGTTCCTCGTCGGACCGGGCCGGATCACGCTGCCGATCGCCATCCTGCAATATCTCGAATGGAAGATCGATCCGACGGTCGCCGCGGCCTCGGTCATCCAGATCGTGCTGATCGGAGCCGCCATGATCATCACCGACCGCTACGTCAAACTAAGCCGGGTGGTCTGAAGCGATGGTAGAACAATAACGATGGCACGCCTTTCGATCGAGCATCTGAACAAGAAATACGGCGATCTCACCGTCGTCGACGACGTCACCATCGATATCGCCGATGGCGAATTCCTCGTGCTGCTCGGCCCTTCCGGCTGCGGCAAGACCACGACCCTGCGCATGGTCGCAGGCTTCGTGCCGCCCAGCGCCGGCAAGCTGACGATCGGCACGCGCGACGTCACCACCCTGCCGCCCTGGAAGCGCAATTGCGGGCTCGTCTTCCAGAGCTACGCTCTGTTCCCTCACATGACCGTGGCGGAAAACGTCGCCTTCGGCCTGGAAATGCGGAAGGTGTCGCCGGCCGATCGAGGGCCCCGCGTGGCAGAAGCGCTGCGGCTGGTTCAGCTCGCCGGCTTCGACGAACGTTATCCGCGCCAGCTGTCGGGCGGCCAGCAACAGCGCGTCGCATTGGCCCGCGCGCTCGCCATGGAGCCGGACGTGCTGCTGCTCGACGAGCCGCTCTCCAACCTCGACGCCAAGCTCCGGCAGGAGGTCCGCGTCGAGATCCGCGACCTGCAGCGCAAGCTCGGCCTGACCACGATCATGGTGACGCACGACCAGGAAGAGGCCCTGACCATGGCGGACCGTCTGGTGGTGATGGAAAAGGGCCAGGTCCGGCAGATCGGCACCCAGCGCGAGCTCTACGAAAAACCCGCCGACCGCTTCGTCGCCGGCTTCATCGGCCGCAGCGCCTTCCTCGATGGCGAGATCGCGGCGCCCGGCCGCTTCCGTACCAAGGGCGGGCTCGATATCGCCTGCGGCGCTGCCACAGCAACCGGCGCAGCCACCCTCGCCTTGCGCCCGGAGCGGATCGCCGTCGCCGACGAGGCCGCCGGCTGTGCCAACAGATTCGAGGCCAAGGTCGAGCATGCCTCCTATCTCGGTGCCCTGCTCGACATCCATGTCAGCCTCTCCGAGCACGACCGCATGCTGCTGCAGATCCCCAACCGCCAGGGCGCGGCCGAACCCAAGCCGGGCGAGACCATCACGATCGGCTGGGGGCAGGACGCCGGGCTGGTCTATCCGCGCGAAGACTGAATTTTTGCAAAGACGACATGACGCCTCGTCGGCGTCCAACAGGGGAGAATAAAATCATGACGACATTCGACAGGCGGGACATCCTGAAAGGCGCCGTTGCGGCGGCCCTGCTTCCGGCGTTGGGCGGCGCAGTTCATGCGCAGGCTGCCGGCAAGGTCGTGATCGGCACCTGGGGCGGCGATTATGCCCGGCTCCTGACCAAGAATATCGACGAACCCATCCTCAAGCCCAAGGGCATGGAGGTGCTGCAGGATCAGGCCGGCGACGCGCCCCGCCGCGCCAAGATGGTCGCCGAACGCCGCCTGCCGCGTGGCACGGTCGACGTCCAGGGCCTCTCGGCCGCCAATATGTACGAGATGAACGAGGCTGGCGTGGTCGAGACGCTCGACTATTCCAAGATCCCCAATGCCAAGAACCTGCTGCCGACGATGAAATACCCCTACGGCATCGGGCACATCTATTCCGGCAATGTGGTGATCTACAATCCCAAGATCATCTCCCCGGCCCCGACCGGCTTCAAGGACTGGCTCGATCCCAAGCACGGCAACAAGATCGGCTTCATCGACATCCAGTACCAGGCCATCATGGTCGCTGCCTCGATGGCCGCGACCGGCGGCAAGGACATGAACGACATGGATAAGGCCAAGGAGATGCTGATGGCGGTCAAGAAGGCCGGCGCCCGCGTCTACCCGACCAACGAGGCCTTCGCCCAGGCGATGAAGAACGAGGAAGTCGGCATCAGCGCGATCTGGAAGGCGCGCGTCGTGCAGTGGCAGAATGCGGGCATCCCCTGCGAGGCCGTCTCGCCCGTCGAAGGCATCCCGGCCTATGTCTCCGGCTTCGTCATCCAGAAAAACGCGCCCAACAAGGAGAACGCCTACGCCTATATGAATGCGATGCTGGAAAAGGCTCCGCAGGAAGCTTTTGCCGTCGATATGGGCTATAACGGCACCGTCACCGGCCTCAACGTCGCCCCCGACCTGCAAAAGCGCATCGGCTTTACCGAAGCCGAGGAGCGGACCCTGAAGGACCTCGACTACGGCTTCCTCGCCAAGAACGATTCCGCCATGAAGGAGTGGTGGGACAAGGTCTTCAAGAGCTGATCGTGCAACGATCGAGACGCGCCTACATGAGCGTTGCCCCACTCCCGTCATGGTCGGGCTTGTCCCGACCATCCATGTCTTGCGACGTGGATGGTGGCTGCGCGGTCTTGTGGCTGCGCGCTTGCTCGATCAGCAAGCAGTCGCAAGGGGTGGTTGGCCTCGAAGACGTGGATGGTCGGGACAAGCCCGACCATGACGGGTGGAACCCATGAGCACCGCCGCTCCCGAAGCCGTGGCAGGCGCGCGCACCGGACTTGCCGGCGCGCTCGTCGTCCCCGCGACCATCTTCGTCGCGATCGGGCTGCTGGGCCCGATTGCGATCCTGTTCCGCTATTCGCTGAATCAGTTCATCCCCGGCCAGTTCATGGTCGACGGGCTGACGATCGAGAACTACGTCAAGTTTTTCACCGACCCCTATTACATCAACGTGCTCGTCCGCACGGTGCGCGTCGCGGTGATCTGCACGCTTGCCTGCCTGATCATGGGCTTCCCGCTGGCCTATGTGATCGCGCGCACCCAGAGCCGCTTCAAGAACCTGCTGGTCATGCTGATCGTGCTGCCGCTATTCGTCGGCAACGCCGTGCGTGCCGCCGGCTGGATGACCGTTTTCGGCAATCGCGGCGCCTTCAACGCCTCGCTGATGGGGCTTGGCCTGATCGACCAGCCCATCGAAATCATGTTCACCGAAACGGCTGTTCTGATCGGCATCATCGCGGTCAATCTGCCCTTCATGGTGCTGACCCTGCAAAGCGTGATCGAGGGCATTCCGCGCAATGTCGAGGAAGCTGCCTTCAGCCTGGGCGCCGGCCCCTCGGCCATGTTCCGCCGCGTGCTTTGGCCGCTCGCGCTGCCCGGCATCCTCGCGGGCACGATCCTGACCTTCATCCTGGCGATGAACGCCTACGCCACGCCGGTGCTGCTCGGGGGACCGAAATTCCAGATGATGGGACCCTTGGTCTACGGCCAGTTCGCGCAGCAGAACAACTGGCCCTTCGGCGGCGCGATCTCCTTCATCCTGATGACCGCCACCATCCTGCTGACCGTCGCGGCGCATCTCATCGTGCAGCGGCGCTATCGGTGAACGCAAAAGGGCTGTGGCGCTTGGCCGCTATAGCTCCGACATCCGGCATACTGGTCAAGCGCCACGCCTGGCTCTAAGACCATCGACCCGGATATCGTATCCGTGCCGATGATCTAGCTCTTTGTTTTTGCATCGGCTTTTCCCGAAAACCGCATTCCACTTTTCGGGCCGATGCTCTAAGCCTTCGTCCATGACGCTCTCAAACTCCCTCGTCCCCATCGCGCTCGGCGCCGTCGCCCTGGTGCTTCTGCTCGGGCTCGGCAACATGCTGCGCGGCGGCAGCGCCAACACCTCGCAGAAGCTGATGCGGCTGCGGGTCGTGCTGCAATTCGTCGCGATCCTGATCATCGTCTTCGTGATGTGGTGGCGCAGCGGCTGAACTGCGGCCTTGGCGCATCGGCCCGAAAAGTGGAATGCGGTTTTCGGAAGAAGCCGATGCGAAATCAAAGGCGTACGGCCCGCGCGAGCAAGCTCTTGATTTGCCGTGGATAACTGCGCGATCGAATCGTTGACGCAACGTCATGATAACGTCGTCGCCATATTCCAGACACGAGTCTATGTGCTTCGTTAACGCTCACCTCGCCGACAAAAAGAATACATCGCCCATGGTTCGCGTTGCGTTGCCGCTCCTTGCCGGCCTTCTGGCTGCCTCCTCGTCCTGGGCGCAGTCTCAGCCTCTTCCGGCCGGAGTCTCCAGCTACGCCCCGGCAACCGAGCCACGTCCCCCCTCCTGGGAGGCTCGTGTCGGCGGCGCCGTCGCCAATCCCGGCGGCCGGGAAAGCGGGCTGCTCAATTTCAGCGGCGAGGTTCTGACCCCCCGCGTCTTCACCCTGAACGACCGGATCGCCGCGACTTTCGTGCCGCGCTTCAATCTCGGCTCCAGCATCAATTTGAACGGCACGCGCTATGCCTATGCCGGGGCGACCTGGACGGTCGACCTGACCAAGACCGTCTTCGTCGAGGCGAGCCTCGGCGCCGCCCTGAACGACGGCAAGACCGGGCCGATCATTCCGGAAAACCGGCTCAATGTCGGCTGCAATGCCGGCACGCGCGAGGCCGCCGCTCTGGGCGTGCGCCTCAGCGATCGCTGGAGCCTCGTCGCCACGCTTGAGCACTTCAGCGCCGCCGGCTGCTCCGATACCGACAAGCCGCGCGGCCCCGCCAATGTCGGCGCACGCCTCGGCTACACGTTCTGACAGCGGCGCCCCGCAGGGTAGTCGATAAGACCGCTTCCGTTGCCGCAGCGCCGCGCTATAACGCGGTCATGGTCAAGCTCAACCGCATCTATACCCGCACCGGCGACGATGGCACGACCGGGCTCACGACCGGCCCGCGCCGGCCGAAATTCGATCTGCGGGTCGCAGCCTACGGTACGGTCGACGAGACCAATGCCTGTATCGGGATGGCCAGGCTTCACACATCCAGCGAAGACGCCGATGTCGACGCCATGCTCGGCCGCATCAGCAATGACCTCTTCGATCTCGGCGCCGATCTCTCGACCCCCGACACCGGCAAGTCGCTGGCTTTCGAGCCCCTGCGCATCGCGCAGGCCCAGGTCGACCGAATCGAGGCGGAGATCGACGCGCTGAATGCTTCGCTTGCGCCGCTGCGCTCCTTCGTCCTGCCCGGCGGCACGCCGGGTGCCGTACACCTCCATCTCGCACGCACGGTGAGCAGGCGGGCCGAACGGCTGATGACGGAACTCGCGCAGACGCCTGACGAGATCGTGGCGCCGCCAGCCCTGAAATACATCAACCGTCTGTCCGATTTCCTGTTCGTCGCCTCGCGCTTCCTCAATGCCAAAGCCGGTGGCGACGTGCTCTGGATTCCCGGACAGAACCGCTAGAATCGGATACGAAAAAGTGAGAACCGGCTTTTCGCATCGATGCTGCCCAGGCTCATTTTAGGACCCCGCGATGTTCGTGCCCCTGCATGATGGCGTCCCGCTTCGCTTCATGCGCACGCCCTATATCACCTACGCCCTGGTCTGCGTCTGCATCATCCTGCAGGTCGTGATGGCCCTGTCCTCCCATGGCGAACGCGACATCGCGATCATGGCGGGCTTCGGCATGATCCCGTCCGTCCTGTTCGGCACCGCGCAACTGCCTGAAAGCCTGCTGCAGGCTCCGGTCCTGTTGACGTTGTTCACCAACATCTTGCTGCATGCGAGCTTCGCGCATCTGGTCGGCAACATGCTCTTCCTCTGGGTCTTCGGCGACAATGTCGAGGATGCGATGGGCCATCTGCGCTTCGTGCTGTTTTTCTTCATTTGCGGCCTCGGCGGCTCGGTCCTGCACGCGCTGATGAACCCGGCCTCCGAGCAGCCGCTGATCGGCGCGTCGGGCGCGATCTCGGGCGTGATCGCCTCCTATCTGATGCTTTACCCGCAGGTCCGGATCTGGGGCCTCGCCTTCAAATGGATCCCCCTGCATGTCCCGGCCATGTATGCGCTCGGGGGCTGGATCCTGTTCCAGATCGTCGCCGCGGTCTTCGATCCGCAAGGCAATGTCGGCTGGTGGGCGCATCTGGGAGGGCTGGCCACGGGAGCGGCCCTGACGCCGTTCTTCATCCATCGCGGCGTCACCCTGTTCGGACGTGTTGCCCGTGGGTGAGCAGCGCGGTTTTGCCATCCCCGCCGTAACCCTGGCGGCGTTGACAAGCGCAAACGGGCGTCGTTACGGTCCCTCCGCATTCCAGCCGAGAGCCGCGATGCCGTCCACCCGCCGATCGACGCGGCGCGGCCCCGTATTTGATCTCTTCTGAACGGTGATTTGACGATGAAGATCCTTGTGCCCGTGAAGCGGGTTGTCGACTACAACGTTAAGATCCGCGTGAAGGCGGACGGCTCTGGCGTCGAGCTTGCGAATGTGAAGATGTCGATGAACCCCTTCGACGAGATCGCGGTCGAAGAGGCGCTGCGCCTGAAGGAAGCCGGCAAGGCGACCGAGGTCGTCGTGGTCTCGATCGGCCCGGCGCAGGCCGCCGAGACGATCCGCACCGGGTTGGCGATGGGCGCCGATCGCGGCATCCTCGTGAAGGTCGATGGCGTGGTCGAGCCGCTGGCGGTGGCCAAGCTGCTGCAGAAGCTGGTGGCGCAGGAAAGCCCGCAGCTCGTGATCCTCGGCAAACAGGCGATCGATGACGATGCCAACCAGACCGGCCAGATGCTGGCGGCGCTGCTGGGCTGGTCGCAGGGCACCTTCGCCTCGAAGGTCGCGCTGGGCGCTGACAGCGTCGACGTCACCCGCGAAGTCGATGGCGGCCTGCAGACGGTCAGCCTGAAGCTCCCGGCGATCGTCACCACCGATCTGCGCCTGAACGAGCCGCGCTACGCCTCGCTGCCCAACATCATGAAGGCGAAAAAGAAGCCGCTCGACGAGACCACGGCCGAGGCGCTTGGCGTCGATGTCGCCCCGCGTCTCAAGGTGCTGAACACGCGCGAGCCGGCGGGACGCTCGGCCGGCGTCAAGGTCGGCTCCGTCGCCGAGCTGGTTTCCAAGCTGAAGAACGAAGCAGGAGTTCTCTGAGATCATGACGACGCTGCTTCTCGCCAAACACGACAACAACACCCTCAACGAAGCCACCCGCAAGGCGCTGACCGCAGCCATTGCGCTGGGCGCGCCCGTGCATGTGCTGGTCGCCGGGCATAATGCCAAGGCTGTGGCCGATGCGGCAGCCAGGCTCGATGGCGTCGAGAAGGTGCTGCTCGCCGACGACGCGGCCTATGAGCATCGTCTCGCAGAGCCGCTGGCCGACCTCATCGTCTCGCTGGCCGGCCCCTATGACGCGCTGGTCGCGCCGGGCACCACGACCGGCAAGAACGTGATGCCGCGCGTCGCCGCCCTGCTCGACGTGATGCAGGTCTCGGAAGTGACCAAAATCATCTCTCCCGACACGTTCGAGCGGCCGATCTATGCCGGCAACGCCATCCAGACCGTGCAGTCGAGCGATGCCAAGAAGGTCCTGACCATCCGCGGCGCCTCCTTCGCGGCCGCCGGCGACGGCAGCGCCGCAGCCCCGGTCGAGACGGTCGCAGCCGCCGGCAATGCCGGCCTCTCGACCTTCAAGGGCGAGGAGGTCGCCAAATCCGACCGTCCGGAGCTCGCTTCGGCCAGGATCATCATCTCGGGCGGGCGCGCTTTGGCCTCCTCGGAGAACTTCACCAAGGTGATCGAGCCTGTCGCCGACCGGCTGGGCGCGGCCATGGGCGCCTCGCGCGCCGCGGTCGATGCCGGCTATGCGCCCAATGACTGGCAGGTCGGCCAGACCGGCAAGGTCGTGGCGCCCGATCTCTACATCGCGGTCGGCATCTCCGGCGCGATCCAGCATCTCGCCGGGATGAAGGACTCGAAGGTCATCGTCGCCATCAACAAGGACGAGGAGGCGCCGATCTTCCAGGTCGCCGATTACGGCCTCGTCGGCGACCTCTTCACCATCCTCCCCGAGCTCGACGCCGAACTCGCCAAGCTCGGCAAATAGGCTCGCAAGCTGGGCGCGCAGGTGCGCCGCTACACATGACAACCGGGCTGCCGCTAAGGCGGCCCGCGCCGCCTTCCGAATCCGGAGCGGCGCCACCTAAAGATGGATCAGACAATGTCGGACCAGACGATCAGGACGATCGGCATCATCGGCGCAGGCCAAATGGGCAATGGCATCGCTCATGTCGCGGCCGTCGCCGGGTTCGACGTCAGGCTCCATGACGTCGCCGAGGAGCGCATCAAGGCAGCGCTGGCGACCATCGACGGCAATATGGCCCGGCAGGTCGCCAAGGGCGCGATCGGCGACGAGATCCGCCGCAACGCCATGGCCAAGATCGTCGCCGCACCGAAGCTCGAAGGCCTCGGCGATTGCGATCTCGTCATCGAGGCCGCGACCGAAAGCGAAGAGACCAAGCGCAAGATTTTCACCGCCGTCTGCCAGCACATCAAGCCGGAGACGATGCTGGCCTCCAACACCTCGTCGATCTCGATCACCCGGCTCGCCGCAGCGACCGACCGGCCCGAGCGCTTCATCGGCATTCACTTCATGAACCCCGTGCCGATCATGCAGCTTGTCGAGCTGATTCGCGGCATCGCCACCGACGACCAGACCTTCGAGCTCGCCAAGGAGTTCGTCGGCAAGCTGCACAAGACGGTCTCGGTATCCGAGGATTTCCCGGCGTTCATCGTCAACCGCATCCTGCTGCCGATGATCAACGAAGCGGTCTACACGCTCTATGAGGGCGTCGGCTCCGTCGAGGCGATTGATACGGCGATGAAGCTCGGCGCCAACCACCCGATGGGTCCGCTGCAGCTCGCCGACTTCATCGGCCTCGATACCTGCCTCTCCGTGATGCAGGTGCTCCATGACGGCCTGGCCGATTCGAAATACCGCCCCTGCCCGCTCCTGGTGAAATATGTCGAGGCCGGCTGGCTCGGCCGCAAAGCCAAGCGCGGCTTCTACGATTATCGCGGCGAAAAGCCGGTTCCGACGCGCTGATAGCAAAGCCTCGCTAACGCAAGAAATTACGCCGTCATCCCGGGCGAAGCGGAGCGAAGACCCGGGATCCATGCCGGATCGCGAACGAATGGTGCTCGGGAATGGATCCCGGGTCTCCCTTCGGTCGCCCGGGATGACAGGGGTGTTGATCCCATCATGAAATCGCTTGCGCCATAACCGCACATAGTAACGCCGCACGCTCTTCACATTCCTGTCGTCTCGCGCTTACATTGATGTCCGAGCGGGATTCGTCCCGTTTGACGAAGCGGAGGTGCGGCGGGTTTGACGGCGCATGTAATGCATCCGATGGCCTCGCCGGACGGTTGCCCGGCGCTGGTCCTTAATGCCGATTTTCGGCCCCTGAGCTATTATCCTCTCTCCTTATGGAGTTGGCAGGACGCGATAAAGGCGGTCTTCATGGACCGCGTGAACATAGTTTCTGAATACGACACTATAGTGCACAGTCCCAGCTTCAACATGCGGCTGCCCTCGGTCGTCTCGCTGAAGACTTACATCAAGCCTTCGCGCACTCCGGCCTTCACGCGCTTCAACGTCTTCCTGCGCGACCGTTTCTCCTGCCAGTACTGCAACTCCCGCGACGACCTCACCTTCGATCATGTCATTCCCCGCTCGAAGGGCGGGCTGACGACCTGGGAGAATGTCGTGGCGGCC
This sequence comes from Allobosea lathyri, assembly GCF_900108245.1. GTDB lineage: Bacteria > Pseudomonadota > Alphaproteobacteria > Rhizobiales > Beijerinckiaceae > Allobosea > Allobosea lathyri. The sequence goes on along the minus strand of NZ_FNUY01000006.1, from coordinate 48,952 downwards.
TGCTCGCCCTGCAATCTGCGCAAGGGCGACAAGATGCCGATGGTCGTCGACATGCTGCCGATGCAGAAGCCCTTCGCGCCGACGGTCAACGACCTGCACCGCAACGGCAAGCTCTTCCCGCCAAACTATCTGCACGAAAGCTGGCTCGATTATCTCTACTGGGATTCCGAGCTGGAGCCGTGAGCCGGCTTGACGACCGGGCAGGCACTGTCTTGTATCTGCGGCAGAGTTTTGCGCGTGACGGCCGATTCTTGCCCATGACGGCAGAGTCCTGCGCATGACCGCGGACACCTGCCTCAGAGGACGATGATGACCGGCTTGGACCAGTGGCTCGATCAGCACCATGCGGAGCTGACCGCGATCAGACGCGACATTCACGCTCATCCGGAGCTCGGCCTCGAGGAACATCGCACCGCCGCCCTGGTCGCGGCAAAGCTGCGCGAATGGGGCGTCGAGGTCACCGAGGGCGTGGGCGGCACCGGTGTCGTCGGCGTGATCCGGGGCCGGAAGCCCGGCCAGGGCGCGGTGGGCCTGCGTGCCGACATGGACTGCCTCGCCTTGAACGAGGAGACCGGCCTGCCCTACGCCTCACGCCATCCCGGACGGATGCATGCCTGCGGCCATGACGGGCACACCACGATGCTGCTCGGCGCGGCCGGCTATCTCGCCGCCAATCCCGATTTCGGCGGCACGCTGAACCTGATCTTCCAGCCGGCCGAGGAAGGTCGCGGCGGTGCGGTCGCGATGCTGCAGGACGGGCTGTTCGAGCGCTTCCCCTGCGATGCCATCTACGGCCTGCACAACTCACCGGGCATGGCCGCCTCGAGCTTCGGAACCTGCAACGGGCCGATGCTGGCGGCCGCCGACAGTTGGGCGGTGACATTCCGCGGCGTTGGCGGACATGGCGGCTCCCAGCCGCATCTCTCGACCGACATCACCTATGCCCAGGCCCATTTCGTGCTCGGCCTGCAGGGCATCGTCGGCCGCAATATCGCTCCGCTCGATACGGCGGTGATCAGCGTCGGCTATGTCCATGCCGGCTCGACCGAAGCGTCCAATGTCGTGCCGTCCGAACTCGTGATCGGCGGCACGGCCCGCAGCTACTCGCCGGACGTCCGCGCCCTGATCGAGCGCCGCATCGCCGAGCTCGCCACGGCCACCGCGCAGGCCTGGGGCTGCACCGCCGAGGCATCCTATCATCGTGGGCCCAGTGCCTTGCTCAATCAGGCGGACCAGGTCCTGGTGGCCCTTGCGGCGGCCACGAACGCGGTCGGCGCAGCCAAGGTCAATGGCAGCCTGAGGCCCGGAACCGGCGGCGAGGACTTCGCCGAGATGATGCAGATCAGGCCCGGCGCCTTCATGCGGATAGGCAATGGCGTCGAGGCGGATGGCAGCTTCAAGGGGCTGCACACCCCGCTTTACGATTTCAACGACGAGATCATCCCCGACGGCGTCCGCTACTGGGTCAATATCGTCAAGGAAGAGCTCGGGCAGGGCTGGCAGGCCGCCGCGGCCTGATTTTAGAGCTTGATACGCTCAGGTGGAATCAGAGGGCGGGTCATCCCGGACAAGCGGCTTTAGCCGCGGAGACCCGGGATGACCACCGAGATCAACCTAAACGCGGTACGCTCTAAGCGCGCTGCCCGCGGGCCAGCCCGTACAGCGCCGCAACCAGCAGGCCAAGCGACGCGAGCGCGTTCCAGCCTGCAAGCGACAGTCCGAGGAAGCGCCAGGCGGCCTCGGAGCAGGCGACGACACGCGTCGTCTGCAACTGCTTCATGAAGTCCTGAACGCCGGGCGCAGCAGGGCCTGCGGCTCCGCCGCAATCGTTGGGACCGATGAACCAGCCCCATTCGACGCCAGAATGATAAAAGCCAAGCCAGGTGCTCCACGCCATCAGCCCCGCCAGTCCGAGCAAGACGAACCATTGCAGCCGGGTCGACCGGGCCAGCACGAGCCCGGCAAAGGCGAGTCCGATCGCGGCATAATGCGGCAGGCGCTGTTCGAGGCACAGCTTGCAGGGCCTGAGGCCCCAGACCAGCTCGAAGAACCACGCCCCCGCGATCAGCGCGAGGCAGGCCAACCCGATCAGCAAAATCAACCGGGAGGGCGAAACGACGCGCTCTGCGCGTCGCGCTACGTCGATGGATGAGGACGTCATGGGCTCGGGCTCAGCAGGAGAGAAACTGCCCAGACCCTGCAACCAGCTTGAGGCCGAAATAAAGCAGGATCAGCGCTGCGGCGGCCGCGGCGGCGATCACTTTCAGGCGACGTTCGATGAAATGGCGGATCGTCTCGCCATAGCGCCGCAGCAGGAAGGCCAGCGCGAAGAAGCGGGCGCCGCGCGCCAGGATGCAGGAGAGCACGAAGAAGGCGAGGCCGATATGGGCGGCGCCGGCCAGGATGGTCACGACCTTGATCGGCGGCAGATGCGCCAGCCCAGAGGTGGTGAGCAGCATCAAAAGCAGCTGCTTGTCGCCGTGGACGCAAGCCTGCAGCGCCTCAAAAGCTCCGAGCTTGCCGTAGAAGGCCAGCACCGGCTTGGCGAGCGCCTCGAAGGCATAATATCCGAGCGCATAGCCGGCGATGCCGCCAAGCGTGGAGAACACTGTCGCGATCAGGGCCAGGCGATAGGCCCGGGCCGGGCGCGCCAGCGCCATCGGCACGAACAGCACATCGGCCGGGATCAGGAAGAACGAGCTTTCGATAAAGGCGACGATTGCCAGCCAGAGCGCGGCTCGCGGCCTTGCGGCCAGCGACATGGTCCATTCGTAAAGGCGCTTGATCATGCCGCTGCTCTAGCGGCAGGGCATTGGCGCGTCCATCTGTCGAATGCTGTTTTTCACTGCATCACGGCAGATTGACCGCGAACGATCGATCGCTATAGTCCGCCCCGCCCGCAAGGGGCCCCTGTGGCGGAATTGGTAGACGCGCTCGACTCAAAAAGTGGTTTGTCTACCAAGAGACAGAATGCCGCGACGCCCCGTTTCTCTTTAGATTTGAGTTACTTATACCGATTGTAATGCGACGAGTGCACCGCGGCTTGGTTGGTCTAGGTGCAGAATAGGTGCACAGCGAAGGAGCAGGTACGGCGGTGAGAGAGTGCGCTTTGCGGCTCTCGTTATGCTGGACGCATGGCCGTTCACGGCTGCTTGCAGCCCGACCCGCTCCAGCAGGTCCGCGACCTTGTCCCTCGCCTGCCGGTGCGGTGAGGCCGTGGATGACCAGCGGTTCGGCGATCGCTGCGCCGACCGTGTCGCGGGGTTGAGGCTGCCGAACGGGTCCTGGAAGATCATCTGGATGCGCCTGGGCTGCTCGCGCAGCTTGTCGGCGCCCAGCTTCAGCACATCCACGCCGTCGAGGCGGACCGAACCGGCCTCCGGTTCGACCAGCCGCAGCAAGGAGCGCCCGGTGGTCGACTTGCCGCAGCCGGATTCGCCGACCAGCGCCAGCGTCTCGCCGGCCTGGACGCTGAAGGAGACGTTCTCGACCGCATGGACCCGGCCCGTGATCCGGCCGCGGATGGCGGAATGGATTGGAAAGCGCGTCGTCAGATTGCTGACCTGAAGGAGGGGGCGCTCCTGGTCCTTCACGGTGTCCGGCACCTCCGTGGGAATGTCCGACGTGCCGGTACTGCGATCCACGATCGGGAAGCGCATGGGCCGCGCACGGCCGTTCATAGAGCCGAGCTTCGGCACCGCCGCGAGCAGCGCCTTGGTGTAGGGATGTTGCGGCTGTCGGAAGATATCGGCAGTGGTACCGGCCTCTACTACCTCGCCATTGTACATCACCACGGTCCGGTCGGCGGTCTCGGCGACCACGCCCATGTCGCGGGCGACGAAGAGGATCGCCATGCCCTCTTCCTTCTGAAGATCCTTGATGAACTCGAGAATCTGCGGCTGGATCGTGACGTCCAGCGCCGAGCAGGGTTGCGGGAGGGAAAAGCTGGGATCCTTGTCGAATTTCAATGATTGAACATGTCATCGCGATTGCTCCGGCGATGGCGAAGACGGCACGCCGTACCTTGCGAGGATGGCTCTGCGCTTTTGTTGATCGTCGGTGGGTTCGGAAGCTCAATCCGTCGGAGGCCGGTTGTTCCGGCCTGGTTGACGCACGGGATTTCCGCGGCGAGATGGCTGGCCCTGCGGCGGGCGGGAAAGCAGTCAGCTCAAGCCTGGAGTTCCAGGCGCTCTCCCGACGCTGAAACGATGACGGCCCGCCCCTCTCCGAGCCGGCGAAGCGCCTGTTCGATGCGCTCGGGCGCCATCAGGCTGAAGGCGGTGGACAAGGCGTCGGCCGTCGTCGCGGTCGGCGTCGTGACGGTCACCGATCTGTGCAGGTGCGCGCAGGCGCCGGTCCGCGGGTCAAACAAATGATTGAAGCGTCCGGCAGGGTCGAAGCGGAAGCCATAGGCCCCGGATGTGGCGACCGCCTGGTCGACCACGTCCAGCGTCGTGCCCAAGCGGTCGGGCTGGTCCGGATCCGCAACCCCGATCCGCCAAGGCGTACCGTCTCGGCGCGCGCCGAGCGCTCGGCTCTCGCCCATGTCCACCAGGCTGCTCTCGATACCTTCCCGGCGCAGAAGGGTGACGACCCGGTCGGTCGCAAAGCCTTGGGCGATACCGTTCAGGGTGAGGGCCATTCCGGACCGGTGAAGAACGATCCGGTCCTCGTTGAAGCCGACCCGGTCGAAGCCGACACGGGCAAGGGCGGCGCGCAGGGCCGGTGCCGGCGGGCCCTGTGGATCGGCGCCGGGTCGGGAGAAGTGATCCCGGAAGAGCGTCCACAGCGCCTGCACCGTTGGGTCGAAGCCGCCACCAGTTAGTTCGAAATAACGGCGGCAATCCGCCAGAAGCGCCACGAGCTCGGCCGGCGGCGCGACGAGCATGCCCTGGCGATTGAGCACCGACAGTGCCGAATCGTCCCGGTAGAGGCTGAACACCTGTTCGAGCCGGCGCACCTCCGCCAGGGAACGCTCGATCAGCCGGCGTGCAGCGGCCTCGTCATGGTGGTGGATCTGCAGCGTCGCGGCAGCGCCCATGACCCGGCCCTGCCAGGTCACGAACCGGGCCTGCGCCTCTGCCTTGCCGCCGAACGGAAGGAGGTCCAGCCCGGCCGCGGCGGCGGAGATCCCGATGAAGCGCCTGCGCGAGAGAGGAATAGACATCGCGGCCCCCTAATCGAGATGTCCGGCCTTCGACACAGCAGGCGCGGCCTGTCCGTTGTCCCGGCCGCCTTCGCCATCGTCCGGCTCTGCTGGCCCAGCACCGCTGCCAAGGATATAATCCTTCGGCATCTCAGGAAACGCCACGACGCGGCCGCCGTTTTCCGAGGCAAATTTCTCCGCCGCGCCCCTCTCCGAGAACGGCACGGCTTCGTCAGCCCCCATGCCGCCCTTCATCCGGCTCCCGATCACGAACGAGGCCTTTCGGGCATCGATCCAGTTGGCCGATCCCGGCTCTTCCCAGCTCGGCGCCTTGCCCATGTCGGAGACGTAGATGGCCCGGATGTCCTTTGCCTCCTCCGGCAGCATGGTGAAGGAGAGCGTGTCGCGGGCCGACGAGAACCAGACCGGCTGGAGCCGGCTCGCGAGGATGATCTGGCCCTTCGGCCCGGGATGTTCCAGCACATTCATCCCGCAATAGTGGCCCATTGCCTGCCGCGTCAGCTCGTGGGGCGGCGGCTGGGCTTCGGCGGCTTTCTGATCGTTGCAGCCAGTCAGAGCGAAGGCCGCGAATAAGATCGCGGCAAAGGCAAGTATCCTCATAGTTCTCTCCTTGAGAAAGCGATCGCCGCGAGCATGAGCGGGACAAGTGCCCAAGCTACGAGCGCAGCCAGGAGAACCGGCGGACTCAGAGTGGATGTTTGCGCAACACCGGCCATCCCCGAAAAGGCGCTGACATTGCCGGATCCGGTGAGATTGAAGAGCCGATAGGCATCGGTGGGATTGAGCAGCAGCAGCGCGTTCAGGGCCACGCCCGAGACCGTTTGTCCCTGATCCAGAACCAGGACGCCGAGCAGGGCCATGTCGTAGATCAGCACGAACATGAGCCAGATGCCGATGGCGATGCCGGCCGCCGTACCGCGCTCCCGGACGAGAGCGCTGACCAGGTACCCGACAGCGATGAACGCGGCCCCGAGCAGTATCGAGGAGCCGATCATGAAGGCGAAGGCGGCCCAGCTCTGAGCGTCGATGGCAGCTCCGGTCGCGACCAGCGCGCCCGCGGCGGCCCCGTATCCGACCAAGGTCGCGAAGGCCAAGATCGCAAGATGCCCAGCGAATTTGCCGAGCAGAACCTGCCAGCGCGCCACCGGATAGCTCAGCAGCAGCAGCATGGTGCCGCGCTCCATCTCTCCCACGATGGCATCGTGGGAGATCAGCAGGGCGATCAGGGGCAGCAGGAAGATGGTGAGGCTGGACAGGCTCACGATCACTACGTCGAGGGCCCGCACGCCGACATTTCCGGTCGGCGCGCTTCCCAGGAATGTGAGCGTGAGGGCGAGAGCCGCTAGTAGCAGGGTCGTGGCGAGAACCCAGCGGTTCCGGAGCCCCTCCTGGATCTCCTTGCGGGCAACGATCAGGATGTTCCTCATCGCAGAGCCTCCTGCGAACGGAGAAAATGAGCGTAAAGCTCGTCGAGGGTCGGCGGCGAGATATCGACATCCTCGACCGGTGCGCCGACGGCAGTGGCGCGCCGCAGCAACTCGATCTTCTGATCGGGACTTGCGTCGATCTCGAGCACGCGCCCATTGACGCGACGCCATTCGCCGAGGGGGCCGAGCCAGCATGGAACGTCCGCCAGCCCCGAATCCGCGACCTTCAGGCGGATGCGCGTCGGCAGGCGGGCGATGTGGCGTAGCTCATCAAGGCTGCCGTCGGCGACCTTGACGCCCCGGTTCATGATCACCACACGTCCGGCGCGCTCTTCCAGTTCGGTCAGGGCATGCGAGGAGAGCAAAACCATTGTGCCGTGCCCCCGCAACTCCTCGATAATCTCGTAGAAGCTCTGGCGCAGCGCGGGATCGAGACCTGTGGTCGGCTCGTCGAGGAGCAAGATGCGCGGCTCGCCCAGCAGCGCCTGCGCCAGCCCCAGGCGCTGTCGCATTCCCTTGGAATAGGTGCCGACCCGGCGACCGGCGGCGTGGCTGAGGCCGACCCGCTCCAGCAGCGGCGCGACGGCGGCGCTGCTTTCGCGCTTGAGGCGGGCGTAGAAAGCGAGGGTCTCGCTGCCGGTCAGCGCCGAATTGAACGACACGTTCTCCGGCAGGTAGCCGAGGTGGCGGCGCGCAGCGAATTCGCCTGCCGCCGGATCTTCCCCCAGCACCCTGATGCTCCCACTCGATGGGCGGATCAGGCCGAGCATGAGCTTCAGCAGCGTGGTCTTGCCGGCGCCGTTATGGCCGACAAGAGCGATCGTCTCGCCTTCCGGCAGTTCGAAGCAGACGTCGCGGACAGCCTCGAGCTTGCCAAAGCGCTTTGAGACGTTGCGGATCTCGACGGTGCCGGTCATGGCCGAGCTCCCTGGGCGAGCTTCGGGCGTGCCGGCTGCGCCATCAGCGGATGGCTATCGACCACCCCGCCGGGCAGCAGGGCCGGGAACTGCGCCTGGGCCCAGCGGATCACCTGCACGGCGGGCGAATTGGCGAGCACCTTCGCCTGGGGCGCGGTCCAGAGCACCTTGTCCATCAGGTCGTTCGGCCGGTAGGCGCTGTCGCCAAGGCCGTCACCGTTGAGGTCGAAGGCGGGATTGTCGCTCCAGAAATTGCCGCGACCACCCTTCGACCAGTCGAGATAGCGTGTCCCGACATATTTCACCTGGTTTTGGTTCTTCACGAAGGCATTGCCGGCGATCTCGTTGCCTTCCGACCCTGCCGTGAAATGAATCCCGATTTCGCAGCCCCCGAACCAGTTGTCGCGGAAGCGGTTCCGATTGGCGTTGTAGATGAAGACGCATTTGCCCGGGCCGCTGCGGGCACCGGCGGCGGCAAGCGGTTCGACCTCGCCGGCCAGCGGCAGGCCGTGTTCGCGCGCCTCATTCGTGCGCATGCCCGATGTCGCCCAGCGCTCAGCCGACTGCAGCCGGCCGAGCACGGCGTTCCCGCTGATGTGCGAGCCGTTTGCGTAGTTGAAGAGGAAGCCATGGTCGCGGTCGCCGTCGGAGACGTTGCCGCTGACCTTCAGCCGATGCGAGTACATGATCGCGAACCCAACCGTGTTCCCGGTCGATACGTTATCGCTGATCTCACTGTCATTTGTGTACATGTAGTGGACCGCGAAGCGCAGGTCGCGGAAGCGGTTGCCGCTGAAGACGTTGTTCTTGCTGGCAATCGAGAAGATGCCGTCGCGGCCGAAGGAGACGTCGTTGTCGAGCACTTTGGCACCCGTCGCGTTCCAAACCGAGATACCATTGCCGGCTTCGTTGACGCGACCTTCCTTGAAGCCGACGATCGTGTTGCCCCGTGCGATCGAGCTCTCCGCTCCGTGCAGGTATATTCCGTAGAGGTTGCTCTCGATCCGGTTCCCTTCGACGAGCGCACCGGTTGCGGATTTCTCCACGAACACGCCCGAGTCCAGTTTTTCCGCGTCAGTGCCAGAGCCGCGAATGGTGAGGCCGCGCACCACGGCGCGCGGAGCCGAAACCGTGACGACGCTTCCCCGCCCGACACCCTTCAGGAGTGCCCCCGGCTCGCCCTCCAGGACGAGCGTCCTGCCGAGCCGGACGGGCGCCTGATGTTCGCCGCTCTGCAGCACGATGACGTCGTCATCGGACGCCCGGTCGATGACGGATTGAAGGTCCTTGCTGCCCGGCGCAACGACAATCCGTTCTGCGCGGCAAGGCAGGGTGAGGCTGGCGGCAAATAATGCCGCCAGCCCCAGGCGCACGATGGTGCGGACGAACTGCATGCTCAGCTCGCTTGCGGCTCGACGAACATCCGGCCCTTCATTTCCATGTGCATCGCATGGCAGAACCAAGTGCAATAGTACCAGTAGAGGCCGGGCTTATCGGCTTTGAACGTCACCGACGCCGTTGCTTGCGGGGCGACTTCCATGCTGATGCCGTAGTTCACGATGGCGAAGCCGTGCGTCAGGTCTTCGACCTCGTCGATATTGGTGACGTAGACCGTGACCTCGTCGCCCAGCTTGACCTCGAAACTGTCGAGGCCGAAGGCTGGCGCCGACGAAATCATGTAGACCCTCACCTTGGTGCCGTCGCGGACCACCTTCGAATCCGCCATCAGGTCGACGCCGTCGGCCTTGGCCTGGCGCACGGCGTCGGCGAAGAAGGCATCGTCACGCTTCCAGCTATTGACGGGATTGATCTTGGACCGGTGGACGACCGTGGCGTCATGCGGCTCGGCGAAGCTCGGGCCGTCGTGCACGATCACCATCCGGTCGCCCGAAATGTCGATCAGCTGATCGTTCTCGGGCTTGAGCGGGCCGACGTTGAGAAACCGGTCCTTCGAGAATTTGTTAAGAGAGATCAGCCACTTGCCGTCCGCCTCTTTGGTCTGGCCCATCGAGGTGTGATTGTGCCCAGGCTGATAATGGACGTCGAGTTTCTGGAGGACGGGATTGACCTTCTCGCCCTTGTAGGCGCGCTTGGCGAGATCGATGTTCCACTTGGCGACCTGGCTGTCGAGGAACAGCGTGGTGTAGGCGTTGCCTTTGCCATCATAGGCCGTGTGGAGAGGGCCCAGCCCCAGTTCGGGCTCCGCCACGACGACGTCCCTCGGCTTGATCTTGTCGTCGAACAAGTCATCGAACTTGCGGACGTCGAACACCGTCGCGGTGGGAGAGAGCTTGCCGTTGGCGACGACGTGGATCCCGTCCGGCGCGGTATTGATGCCATGCGGACTGTTGGCGACCGGTACGTAGCGCGTGAGCGGCGACCCGGCGCGACCATCCAGCACCGGCACGCCGCCAATCTCCTTGAACTCGCCCTTCTTCACCGCCTCTTCGATGCGCTTGAGGTTGAAGATGACGACCCAGTCCTGTTCCTTGGCCATCATCTCGGCCAACGTCACGCCGCCCTCGGAATTGTAGCAGGTGGCGAAGGCGTATTTGCCCTGGTAGTCCGCATCGACGTTGTCGAGATTGCCGTCGACCATGATTTGCCAGGCCACCTTCATGCTGTCACCGTCGACCGCGGTGAAGATGGAGCGATATGACTTCGGGTCCGCCATGGTCAGGCCGTCATTGGGCATGGGAACACCGTCCTCGCCATTGGCGAAGACGTATCCCGTCCTCGGATACTTCTGCACCCGCAGGCCGTGGACCGTGTGCTGGTTGGGAAGCTGGAGGATCTTGTCGCATTTCATGACGTCGAGCCGGATGCGGCAGACGCGCGTGTTCAACTTGTCGTTGGCGAAGAGGTAGCGACCGTCATAGGTGCCGTCGGTGAAGGAGAGATGCGGGTGATGGAGGTCGCCGTTCAGGTAGGTGCCGCCCTTGTCCTTCAGGAACTCGCGGTTCTCGGGCGTCAGGCCTTCGGTGAGGATCTTGAGGCTTTCGTTGGTCTGGCCCCAGCCTGTCGCGCTGCAGCGATTGAAGACCGGGATCCGCATCAGCTCACGCATGGAGGGGCAGCCGACGACGCGAATCTCGCCACACTGCCCGCTCGAGAAGAACGTGTAGTATTCGTCGAGTTCGCCGGGTTTGACTTCGTATTTGTTGGCAACCGCAGGCCGTGCCGCTTGAGCGGCGGGCCGAGTCTGCGCCTCTGCGGAGGTGATGGCGCCAGTCTGCGACAACGTGATCCCGCCGGCGACGCCCGCGGCTCCAACCGCACCAACTGCAGCGGTTGTTCCGAGCATATCGCGCCGACTCAGTCCCTTCCTTGTGCTTTCCTCTGACATCGAACTCTCCTCGTTGCTCATGTGTCTGTGGCCGGGGCGTTGGCTGCCGTACCGGCTTCCCGAATCGGCTGCCCCATGTGGGTGAAGATCGGTGTAGCGGTGCCCGGTCTGCCTTCCTTGATCTGGCGCATAGAAGGCGACGAAAGTGCCTCGCGCTTTTCGCGCTTCAGCCGAACCTGGATCATGTGCGGACAGCGGTGATCGTCGTGGTACAGTTCCTGGCAATGCATGCAGTAGATGCACTCGTTGACGTTGATCTGCCCCTCCGGGTGGATCGCCTGCACCGGGCACTCGTTGGCGCAACGCTGGCAGGGTGATCCGCATTCGGGCCAGCGCTTCAACCACTCAAACATGCGGATACGGCCGGGGATCGCCAGAGCGGCTCCGAGCGGGCAGAGATAGCGACAGAAGAAGCGCTCGATGAACAAACCAGCCGCGAGCAGCGTCAGCGCATAGATCACGAAGGGCCAGTCGCGGACGAATTTTAGGATAATGGCCGTCTTGAACGGCTCAACCTCGGCGAGCACCTCTGCAAGCGCAACCGAATAAAGGGACAGGCCAAACAGGCCGAGGAAGATGATATACTTGATCGGCCAGAGCCGTTCATGGAGGCCCCATGGCACTTTGATCTGGGGGACCTTGAGCCACTGGGCGATGTTGTTGATCAGTTCCTGCAGCGCCCCGAACGGGCAGAGCCAGCCGCAAAAGGGACCGCGCCCCCAGAACAGCAGCGCCACGGCAATGGCAGCCCAGAGGATGAAGATCAGGGGCGCGGCGAGGAAGAACTCCCAGTTGAAACCCGAGATCAAGGCGTTGGTGAAGGTCAAGACATTGACCACCGAGAGCTGCGCGTTAGCGTACCAGCCGAGCCACACCAGCGTGAAGGTCAGGTAGCCGCGACGCACCCAGACGAAGATTGTCGGCCGTCGCACCAATGCGTCCTGGAAAAAAAAGATGCCCGTCAGCACTAAGATCGCGAAGGCCGCAATCCCGATTGAGACCGTGTCACCCTTCCAGATCCTCTGCCAAAGCGGCTCGTCCAGTTCGCCGCCAAGGATGCCGGCGTCAGCCTCTCCGGCTGGTTTCCGATCCTGAACGCGCTCGCCACCAGGTGCCGCGGCCAGGGGCGCCTGCCGAGCCGCGGGCGCCTCGATACGCAAATAGCGATCGGGAAGCGTGTAGCCGAGCTCGTAGTTCAGAAAGGCCTTGTCGCGGGCACCCGTACTGCGCTGGACCAGTACCTGCAGCTGCCACGGCTCGGCCAGGTCGAGCTTGAACTCCTCGGGCACGACGAACAGGGCGATCTCGCGCAGATCCGGCGCTCCGTCCGCTGAGATGGCACCCAAACGGGAGTGATTTCGGTCGCGGAAACGGGTGCTTTGCCCGTCTTGGACGAGCTCGACGCGGTCGAAGATGCCGCCGCGGACGTACCCCGAGCCCTTGAAGGAATAGGCGCCGTCCCCGGCGACAACGATCGCCTGCTGGCCCGGCTTCAGCCGAGCGCGCAGCTGCTCAAAGGCCGCGTCCCCCAGAAGGCTGCGTCCGATCGTCGGTACGCTCACGGGCGCCAGGTAGAGGTCGATGAACGGATCGTTCGCATCACCCGGCTCGGGGTTGTCGGCAGCGGCCTGGTTTCCGGCCTTCGCGAAGGCCTCGCTGACCTCGCCGATGGTGAGGGAGAGGCGACGCACCGAGCCGTCGCCCAGAAGCGTTTCCCAGTCGCGCAGCTCACTTCTCTCGAGATCGACCGTCTTCACGGCCGGAGCCGCCGCAGCGGATCCCGGCTGTCGGCCGGAGCCGAGCCGACCGCTCTTGATCAGGCGAACGGCAGAGCGCACGACGCTGTCGCCCATGACCAGCACCGTCACGGTGGCGCCGCTGACGATGTCGACCTGCGGAGGGCGCTCTGCCCCGACGGCGACGGCTCCGAGGTCTTTCCCGATGAGCCGGTTCATCGCCTCGATGATGCGCCGCTCGGGAATGCCGATCAGGACGATCGGCTCCTTGTGATCGACCAGCTTCAGGCCGCGAACGACGCCCTGCGGGTCGATGCCGATGAGCATGTGGATCGGCTTCCCGGAATAGCCCGTCGCATTCGCGAAATCGGAATTCAGATAGACGAAGCCGAGGAGCTGATCGCCCTTGTAGGCAGGAACCAGCGGCGGGTCGCCCTGCGCGAGACCGAAGCGGTCCGCCTCAGCGAAGAACTCGGCGGGTTGGGCTTTTGAGAGGAACTCTTGCACGCGGCCGGCGGCCATGGCCTGCCCGGCGAGGGTGAGCATGAACGTGGCGGCCAGGAGGATCGCAGCTCGCAGGAGCCGCGAGGACGCGATGAGGTGCAGCTTGCGAGGCGACGGCGAGTAAACCAACAGGGATCGTCCTATCTGAACGCATGTTCCTGAACGGAAAAAAGCAGTGCCAACCCTGTGAAGCCGGGCCGGTTCCCCTGCAGCTAAGTCAATCCTGCAAGTCGGCACGACGGCGCCCACCGGGTCGAGATGGGATAAGAAGCGCTTCGATCCGGGCGTACGTTGATCTACCGCAAATCAGCGATTGCGGATTCGATCTCAAACTCCCGACGCCGGATCTGCTGGCTTCAGGAGAGTGCGATGTCGCGTTTGAAGACCGAGCCGCCGGCTCCGGTGAGGACACTGGAGGAGCTGTTCGCGATCGCCCATGCGATGGAGCACGAGGCGGCGGTGCGCTATGCTGAAATAGCAGAGCGGATGGCCCACCAGGGCAACCCTGCCTTGGCGGACGTGTTCACGCGCCTTTCAACCGACGAGCAGGGGCATCTTGCCAATGTCGCGCACTGGTCGGAACGGCTGCGGGGAGCGGCCCCCAATCCGGCGCTGATCCGGTGGCGGGCGCCGGACACCTTCGATGACGAGGGTGCTTCGACGACGGATCCCTGGCTTCTGACCGCCTACCGCGCCCTGGCGATGGCAGTACGCAACGAGGAACGTGCATTCGCCTTTTGGAGCTACGTCGCGGCGCAGGCGGGCTCGCCCGAGATTCAGCATGCAGCGGAAGCGATGGCGCATGAAGAACTCGGCCATGTCGCCACCCTCCGACGCGAGCGTCGGCGCACGTTCCATGCCACCCGGGCCGAGGCCGGCAGCGACGCCGCCAATGCCGGGCCCGTTCAGGACGCCGCCTCTCTCGAGCGCCTGCTAGCCGATCTCCTCGATCCGCTCGCTGTTGAAGCGCCACACGCCGGGCGCGCGCGCCTGAAGGCATTTGCCGAGGAGGCAAGACGGCACGCCCTGGAGCTTGATCGTTCACCGATCAGCACGCCTGCCAGCTCGCTTCTGCCGGCACTCCCGGCCAGCGCCGTCAGCCTGGCCGAGCTTCTGGCCGAGCGGTACCTCGACGCCGCCGACAGCCTGCGCGACGAAGGGGAGCTGGCGCGCGTTCAGGCGCTCGCCGGCCGCGCCGTCGCCCGTCTCGCCTGGTTGAGGTCGGATCTGCCGGAGTTGGAGGGCGCCTGGCAATCCAGGTGACATCGCACAGCGGCTCGAGCTCAAGGGCTTCCTGACGAGCGGCCGGGAGCATCGACGTAGAATGATGCTCGACAAGCCTTCGCGTCAGCGATGATTGCGGGTCAACGGGCGCTGGTCGAGAGCAGGATGCTTCCCTCCAGTCTCACCGTCTCGAAGTCATCGACGAGGATGTCCACCTTCACCTGCCAGTGCCCGGGCACCGGAAGGGCCAGACCTTCGATGAGCCAGGCGGACCCGGCCCTGCGGGCCTCGCGCTGGAGCGGCTCGATCCCCGCATCCGGCCTGGCGAGGCTGAGCCTGACCTCCTTCGGCTCGATGGTTTCGCCTCGCCCGGTGGCAATCGAGAGCCTGGCCTGCATGCCGTCGGCATGTCCGCGAGACAGCGTGACCTGAGCCATGACCTTTGCCGAGTGCAGGTGGACGCTCACCGATGTGGCGGCCGCGGCAGCTGGCGCAAGCGCCCGCGGCGGCGGAGTGAATCGCCACAGGCCTGCGATTGCGAGGATGATCACAGCCAGCGCGATCTCCGCAAAGATGGAGCGGGCCAGCCAAGGGCTGCCGCGCCGGCGTCGGTTCGCCAGGGCCGGCGTGAGCCAGAGACGGTTCAGCGCCGCCAAGCCGAGCAGGCCGCTGACCAGAGCGGTCTTGACGATGAGGACCCGGCCATAGGCCGTGCCGGCGAGGTTGGCCGGATCCTCGACCTGGACGGTCCCGAGCACGAGGCCTGCAAGCGTCAGGACCGCGACAGCGACGAGGGCGCCGTTCGAGAAGCGTCGGACCGTCGGGAGGGCCCGGACCCGGAACCGCTGCACGAGCGCTGCCAGAGGCAGGAGCGCGCCGATCCAGTAAGCCACCCCGACGCCGTGCAGAAAGACGGCCGGGCGGGTCAGCCATTGCGGATTTGCGCCGCCCGCGTGCCCGCTCAGAGCCAGCGCCGCCCCGCTGCAGGCCAGGGCGGCGAGGCCACATCCTCGCCGCAAGGGCTCCCGCCGGGCGCGCAGGCCACGCCAGGCCAGAATCAGGGCGAGCGCGCCCGTCGCTGCGGTGAGCCCGAAAGACGTCCGCCAGCCAACGATCCAGGCGCAGGGATCGATCAGCCGGACCAACGCCGCCCCTTGGACATCGAGGCCCTGCAAGCCGACCGAGAGCGCTGCCGCCGCGACGCCCAGCCCAAGAAGGCCCTCAAGAACGCGAATCGCTCTGAGCGGCACCTGCCTCGGCGCGATCCAGATTGTGAAAAATACGCCGCCTGCTCCCATGAACAGGCCCAGGTACAGGGCCATTCTGGCCAGCCACAGGGCAGCGTGAACGCCCGCACCTTTCTCCGGGGCAGGCGCGAATACCGGACCGGTGGCGGCGCCGATCGAAAAGACGATCGATCCGCCGACGGGGTGGCCGTCCCCGGATATGACGCGGTAGCTCAAGAGGTGACTGCCGCGCGGGAGGTCGTCCGGCACGGCGATGTCCAGCGTCTCGTTTCGTGCCGTTACGGCAAGGCCAGGATGAGAGCGGCCCTGCGCGTCGGTCAACCGTGTAACGATGGCCGAAACGGGCTCGTTGAAGCGCAGGCGCACGACCTTGGGCGCCTGCTCGACGATCGCGCCATCGGGAGGATGGGCCTCGACGAGGGCAGCGTGCGCCAGCGCCTGCCCGCCCACTAGGATGGTGGAGGCCAGCGTCAGCCAGAGCAGGGCCAGAAGGCCGCGCATCGCCATGCTGCGCTCACCCGCGTCGCTCCGCCGCCCTCAATGGGTCCGCAGCTTCGCCGGGAGCAGCTTCACGCCCGGCGCCGGCTGCTCGTAGCTATCGGCGCTCTTGCCGCTCGCGGGAATCTCGATCCAGCGGTGGAACTTGCCCCCTTCGCATTCCTGGACCGTGGGGAAATACAGCGTCGTCTCCGGCTGAAGGCCGCCGGTCAGATAGGCCCGGAAGGTGAATTCGTCGTAGTGCTCGTCAGGCAGTTTGCCGGTCCAGACGATTTCCCGCACCCCTTCCGACATGGCAGTGCCGTAGTAGTCGTAGGGCGTGTCATAGGCACCCTTCACGACGTCCAGCGTCCATCCCGGCTTGGGCATCGGCTTGACTGCGATCACCGCCTCCGGAATCCGAATGCGAAGTTTCAGGGTCGCTGCGCCGTCGCAGCCATGGCCGACGCGCATCACGCCCTTATAGGTCGCCCCGACGGGGGCCTGCTGGGTTTCCAGGGTCGCATGGGCCATGGCGGGGCTGGCAAGGGCGAGGAGCACGGCCGCAAGCGCCGAGCTGAATGCGATTCCGGTCATGACAAGGCTCCGGTAGGTTGGTTTCGGGGTTCGGTGCAGGGGTGATGCCGACAGGGAGCGCGCCTTCCGGCGCGCGCAGTCGGGGTTGCCGCCAGGGAGCGGCGCCCGGTTTGGCCGGGTCTCAGTCGTCCAGGCGCCGGAGGGCGGCCGTGTCGCGCAGCACGATGGAGCGGCGATGGGCGGGAACCTCGATGGCCCCTTGGCGCTCCAGCTGAGTGAGCGAGCGGGACACCGTCTCGATGGTCAGTCCGAGATGGTCGGCGATGTCGATGCGCGACATCGGCAGGTCGACCTGGCCGTTCTCCGAAATCCGCCCGGCGAGGTCGAGCAGGAAGGTGGCGATCTTCTCCATGGCGCTCTTGCGGCCAAGCAGGAGCATATGGTTCTGGGCCCGCTCCAGAGCGCGCATCATGGCCGTCACGACCTGGCGCGCGACGACGCTATCGTTCGCGGCGAGGATTTCAAGACTGCAGCGGCGGTAGGCGATCACCGTCGCCTCCCCGATGGCCTCGGCGCTGAAGCGGTGCTCGTCACCTGCCTCGATGCCGAAGATGTCGCCCGGCAAGTGGAAGGCGTCGATCTGGCGACGGCCGTCGCTCAGGAGCTTCGACGTGCGGATGGCCCCGGAGGCGACCTTGTAGATGAACGCAGCCCGGTCTCCCTCGGCGTAGATCTCGGCCCCCTTGGCGAAAGTTCTGGTCGAACCGAGCGCCGGCGATTCCGGCGCGCGCCGGATCGGCTGGCCATAGGCGCACCGGGCGGCAGCCGAGGCGATCTCGTTCCCAGCGGTGGTAAGTGCAATCTGCATCGGAACTCTCGTCGGGTTGGGCGTTCAACGTGAGTTCGAGGCTAGCTTTTCGAAGGAGGCCGCGAAATTCAGATGCTTTCCTAAGGGATGTCCCGGGGGTCGTTCGCGATCTCAAGCGCCCGCATCCAGCGCTCCGCGGATGCTGTCGACCAGCGAGGAATCCTCGAGAGGCTTCTCCAGGATCCGGTGGATTCCCGCGTGAGCTGCCCTCCTGCGCATGTCATCGGTGGCGTTGGACGTGATCAGGATCGCGGGCAGGTCGACCCGGCGCGCGCGCAGGCGGCGGATCAGGTCGATCCCGTTCATGGCCGGCATGTAGTAGTCGACCACCAGGCAGCCCTTGGCGGGCAGATCCGTCGCGGCGAGCAGCTCTGCCCCGCCCTGATAGGCGCGAACGGCCAGTCCCTCGACCTCGAGGGCGAACTGGAGCGCGTTCCGGACGGCGGCGTCATCATCGACAATGATGACCTGTCCTGGGTTCAAGGGCATGTCGGAGTCCTGCTGCCGGGTTACCGAGAGCTACTCCACCCCAAGGTTCGGCTGCTTGATGTGCCTCAAAACCCAAGTCCAGACCTATTCAGGGATTCCCCTTAGGGACCGGCGTCAGCCGTTGGGTGCACCGGCGAGCAGAGCCATGCGCACGAGCGCAGACAGGCTGCGGGCCTGCATCTTCGTCATCACGTTGGCGCGGTAGATCTCGACCGTGCGCGGGCTTATCCCGAGATCGTCGGCGATCACCTTGTTGGCCTTGCCGGCAACGAGACCCTCCAGCACCTGCGCCTCGCGCTCCGAGAGCGCCTCGATCCGCGCCTTGATCTCCGACCTCTGGGCATTCTGCTCGGCGCTGTGCACCTGCTTCGCCAGCGCCGACCTGATCGCGGCGAGGAACAGGTCGTCGTCGAAGGGCTTCTCGACGAAGTCGACGGCTCCCTCCTTCATGGCCTCGACCGCCAGCGGAACGTCGGCATGCCCAGTCATCACGATCACAGGCACGGCGAAGCCGCGCGCCTTCAGGCGCCTCAGGAACTCGATGCCGTCGATGCCCGGCATACGGACATCGGTGACGATGCAGCCGGCGGGGGGGGCCGGCACGCTGTCGAGAAAAGCGGAGGCGGACTCGTGCAGCCGCACCGGGAGCCCATCGGAAGCCAGGAGGAACGACAGCGACTGCCGGACCGCGACATCGTCATCGACGACATGCACAACCGCTTCACTCGGCATTCGACAACTCCTCCTGGTTCACCGCCCGCAAGGTGAACATGAATGTGGTTCCCCGGCCGGTTTCCGATTGAACCGAGATCTTTCCGCCATGCGACTCGACGATGGTGCGGCAGATCGACAGCCCGACGCCCATTCCATGCTTCTTCGTGGTCACGAATGGCTGGAACAGCTGCTCGGCGATCTCCGGCGCGATGCCGGTGCCGGTATCGGTTATGCTGATGGCGACGAGACCCTCCTCCGGCCGCGCTTGCGTCGCCACCTCCAACTCCCGGCGTGATCCGTCCTGCATGGCCTCGATGGCGTTGCGGATGAGGTTGAGGAGGACCTGCTGCACCTGGATGCGGTCGGCGAGGACGAGCCGCGCATCTGGATCCATCCGGAAGGCGACCCTGACGCCCTTCTCCTTTGCGCCCACAAGGGCAAGCGCGCTCGCCTCCTCGATGAGCTTCGGCAGGTTCTCGATATGGCGCTCGCTCTCGCCGCGGGCGACGAAATCCCGCAGGTGCCGGATGACGTCACCGGCCCGAAGCGCCTGATCCGCGGCCTGGCTGACGCCCTCCCGCAGCACTGCGACCTCATCCCCCTCCATCCGCTGCAGGATGCGCCGGCAGCCCTTGAGGTAGTTGGCGATGGCCGTGAGCGGCTGGTTGATCTCATGGGCCAGGGTCGAGGCCATCTCTCCGAGCGCGGTGAACCGGGACATGTGGACGAGCTCGGACTGGAGTTCCTGCAGACGGGTCTCGGTCTGCTGCCGCTCAGTCAGGTCGCGGATGAATCCGGTGAAATAGCGCTGGCCGCCGGAACGCATCTCTCCGACGGAGAGCTCCATCGGAAAGGTCGAGCCGTCCTTGCGCTGTCCCACCACGACGCGCCCGATGCCGATGATGCGGCGCTCTCCGGTCGTGAGGTAGCGCTGCATGTAGCCGTCGTGCTGCGTCCGGTAAGGCTCCGGCATCAGGATATTGATGTTCTCCCCGATCACTGCCTCGGGCGTATAGCCGAACTGGCGAACCGCGGCCGTGCTGAAGGACTGGATGCGGGCCTCTTCGTCGATGACGATCATCGCCTCCGGCACGGTCTCCAGGATCGAGCGCAGATGCGCCTCGCTGGCCCGGAGCGCCTCTTCCGCGGCAAGCCGCTCGGTGACGTCCCGCACGACCTTGGCGAAGCCCTGAAGGCTGCCATCCTCGTCGCGCAAAGGCGTGAGGGCGACATTCGCCGTGTAGCGCGAGCCGTCCTTCCTGACGCGGGTACCCTGCTCCTCGTAGCGGCCAGCATCGAGGGCTTGGGCAAGGTGTCGCTCGGGCCCACCGGCCGCGACGTCCTCCGCAGGGTAGAGGATGGAGACATGGCGGCCCAGGATCTCGCTCCGGCTCCAGCCTGTGATATGCTCCGCGCCGAGGTTCCAACCGATGATCTGCCCCTCGCCATCCAGCACGAGGAGCGCGATGTCCGCGACGGCGTCGAGCAGAAGGTCAGCGGGCACCTTGTAAGCGCCTCGCCGCGATAGGCTTCCGGATGGGACCTTCAAAGATATCTCCGGCTCAAATCGCGAAGGCTCTCGTATAGGCTTCGCCATCCAGCCGTGCAAAGGGGTTCCGAGTCAAAGGCGTGACGCGGGGCCGTTCAGATCGTGCGGCCATGAGGCCGTCGCCCGCGTGCTCCCAATGCCAGGAAAAACGCTGTCCTCAGGCGATCTCCGCAGTCTCGGCCGCTGAAGTTCGGGAGCGTCGTGACGAGACCGTGAGTGCAATGGCGAAGCAGGCGAGCGCCAGCAACACGAGAGCGCCGCTGGACGCTCGGCCGGTACCCCATTCCGCAACCCCGGCGCCCACACGCAAGGCGACGGCCCCATGCAGCAGGAACAACGGAACGTACAAGGTCGCGGCATAGCGCACACGCAGGCGGATGAGCCCGGGCAGGATGACGAGGGCGTGCCCGAAGACCATCGAGACCACGAATCCGATCAAGACCGCGTGCAGGGCGATATCGTAGCCAAATGTGCTTGCGCCGGGTGGATAGGCGATCAGGGCGACGCCGGCCACGGCAAGCCAGACGTAACCGGCGAGCATGCAGGCCGCCATGAACCGCGGCTGACCGCGTCTTTGAACGTTCAGGCAGGCGATGTCGTGGCGTAGAAGCCAGGCCTTCATGATGAGCAGGGCCGTGCCGAAAAGAGTTGCGCCGTTTGTCGTCATAACGCCGTTCTGCGCCCCCGCCAGGAGCATGCCGAACGCGAACAGGAACAGGGCCTCGCTACCCCGTTTCGGCGCCCGAAGGCGGCTGAGCTCCAGGCGCTCGGCGGCGATGGTCAGAACAAGGAAGGCGAGCCACCACCCGATGACCTCTGGGATCGGGCTGCCCAGCGCCCAGAGCACGTTGCCGGCGAGCCAGGCCAGGGCGCCGAACAGCAGCGTTCCCGTGAACACCGCGGGCTGGCTGATGGTGATCACAAGCGATCCCAACGCGAGCACCGCCGCCGCTAGCGCGTAGGCGCTGGCGCCGACCGGAATCGGTGCGCCTGCCAGCAGCGCGAGCGTTCCCAGCCCCGACAGCGCTGGCGCCGCATATGCCCAGCCGCGGCCGAGCGCGACGGCACGCTCGAGGCAGATCAATGTCCCGAACAGACCAGAAAGCAGGAGCGGGCCATGCAGCTGCGCGAACGAGTTCCCGTGGGGAATGCTCCACCCAAGCCTCACCAAGCCTCCGCAAAGGCCCGTCAGCAGAGCGATAGCCGCTAGCGCGAGCAGCGGCACGCGAAGTACGAGACGCCCTTGCGTGACGCCTGCCGCCGGCTCACGCCGCGCGAGTGATGCGGAAGCGCCAGACATCAGGCCCCTCCTCTTCATAGTGCCATACGAACGCGCCAGGATGGCGGACATTAAACTGGTAAAGCAGCGGCCAGGGTTCGTGGTCGTTGACCAGCACGAGGGCCTCCGATTGCTTTAGGGCCTCGAAGGCGGCGAAGATCAGCGGGTGACGATGCATGCGCGGCAGGATTCGACGCACGTCAATAAAGGTCTCGGAAGCATTGCAGGCGCTCATCAAGCGGCTTCCTTCGGTTGGCGGCCCAGCAATTCGCGGCCGCGGTCGGTGATCCGGTCCGGGTTCCAGGGCGGCTGCCAGACCAGATCGAGCCCGATGCGTGGCGCATCTCGGAATCGGCCCGCCAGCCGCTCGCGTGCGTCCTCGATGATCATCTCACCGAGGGGACAGGCCCGGGTGGTCAATGTGAGAGCTACATCGATCCCGCTCTCGTCCCGGGTCGCGCGGTAGATGAGCCCGAGATCGACTACGCTCAGGCCGATTTCCGGATCCATCACGTCGAGCAGGCATTCAAGCAGGTCCGGATCGAGGGGTTGGTTCGCTGCTCGGCTCATGGCTGATCCTGGTCACGCGGAGTGCTCGGACCATGCCACCATCCGCGCCTCCCCTGTTTGCTGTCGCGCAAACAGGACGAGGAACTATGCCGGGCTGCCGCGATGCGTGCTTCACACGGTTCGATGTCGGGAGCACCGCGTAGCGGCAAAGCTTCTGGCCGAACGCCGACCTGTGGCCGCGCAGCAGTGGCTGCCCGAAATCCCGCATGGCTGGACCACCGCAGCGATCGAGGATAGCGGCGATCAGCCTGCTCAGATTGTTCGGTGTGCTTCCCAGCGCGGGCGTTCCCCGCGTAGCGCGCCGATAGTGTGGGCGTTGCCGCAGTACTGGCGGTAATTTGCAAAGGCCTGCCCGCGGTCGAGCTCCCGGCGACAGCGCTGCGTCATCGTGCATCCGGCGCAGACGATCGCCATGTCGCGCATGACCACCGGCTGCTGGCGCGACAGGCGATCCGCATCGAGCTCGGTGCTCGCCAGCAGCCGCGGCAGCAGTCCAGCATCGGAAGCGTTGCGCGAGACGAGATTGTAGAGGTCGGCCTCATTCACGCCGACGTCCCGCGCCAGCCCCCGCAATGCGTCCCGACCGACCGCATCGAGTTGCCGCAGGCCGGATTGGCGCTGCCACCAGTGCTGGGCACGTTCCAAAAAATGCATGCTGTCCTCCCCTGGAGCACAGCATCCGCCAGCCTGCGGCTTCATACTTTGTCCTTGCTCAAACAAGTGGATGATCGTGCCGGCCGCTGCTCCCCCCGATCCCCGCTCCCCTGTTCGCGCTGGCGGGCACATAGCGATTCCTCCGGTTTGCACTCGATCAAAGAACGGGGCTGCGATGCAGGGTATGAAGTGCGCCGGAAAATCGGCTTTCGGAGCTATCGATGCAGGGCGCGCCTTACGCGGATGAGCGGCTTCCACGCTACACCAGCTATCCGACGGCACCGCACTTCAACGCCGGCATAGACGCAGGGATCTATGCAGGCTGGCTGAGGTCGCTGGCAGCCGGCACGACGGCATCGCTCTATCTGCACGTGCCCTTCTGCCGCTCGATGTGCTGGTATTGCGGCTGTCACACTACGGTCGCGCTGCGCGACGGCCCGATCGTCGATTATCTCGCGATGCTGCGCAGCGAGATCGCATTGGTGGCCGGGCAGCTTTCCGCGCCGCTCGACGTGCGCCATATCCATTTCGGCGGCGGCACCCCGACCATCCTCGAACCGGCGGATTTCGTCGGGCTCGTCGCATTGCTGCGGCAGCATCTTGCCGTGCATCCGCAGGCGGAGATCGCGGTCGAGATCGATCCGCGCCGGCTCGGACCCGGCATGACCGCCGCGCTGGCCGAGGCCGGGGTCAATCGCGCCAGCCTCGGCGTGCAGAGCTTCGACCCTGTCGTGCAGAAGGCGATCAACCGCATCCAGGGCGTCGAGCAGACCGCGACGGTCGTCTCGGGGCTGCGCGCCGCCGGCATCGCGGAGGTCAGCTTCGACCTGATCTACGGGCTGCCCAAGCAGACGCTCGAATCCTGCCGCGAAACGATCGAGCAATGCCTTGCCATGCGCCCGGACCGCTTCTCGATCTTCGGCTACGCCCATGTGCCGGAGTTCAAGAAGCATCAGCGCCGCATCGCGACATCCGACCTGCCGGGCGGCCAGGCGCGGCATGAGCAGGCCGAGGCGATGGCGCAGCAACTCGTCGCGGCCGGTTATGTCCGCGTCGGGCTCGACCATTTCGCCAGGCCCACGGATGCGATGGCCAAGGCGTTGTCGCAGGGCCGGCTTCATCGCAATTTCCAGGGCTACACGACCGATCGCTGCGAGGCGCTGATCGGCCTCGGCGCCTCGGCGATCGGGCGACTGCCGCAGGGCTATGTCCAGAACGAGGTGGTGATCGGGCGCTATGCCGAGCGCGTCGCCGATGGTGGCCTCCCTACCGGCAAAGGCTATCGCCTGACGGCCGAGGACCGCCTGCGTGCAGAGCTGATCGAGCGGGTGATGTGCGATCTCGCGGTCGACATCGATGCCGTCTGCGATCAGCATCCGGTCGACCGGCGGGTCCTCGCTTCGTCTCTAGGCAAGCTCGAGGATCTTTCGCGCGCCGGGCTGATCAGCTTCGATGGCAGCCGCGTGCTGCTCCCGGAGAATGCGCGCCTGTTCGTCCGCAAGGTCGCTTCCGCCTTCGATGCGCATCTCGACCAAGCCGGCCGGCAATTCACCCGGGCGGTCTAGCGTCCGCCCGGGTGCGATCCACCGGGCTTCGCGACCGAATCGAGGGCCATAGCAGCTCCGCCCGGAAAGCCAGGAGAAAGAGCAGGAAGGCGCCGAGCCAGCATGCCGCGGCCGGCAGCAGCCAGATGCGGCCCGCGACCTCTGCCATGAGCCTCGCCGGAACCGCTGTGGCGCCGCAGGCCAGTGCCGCGGTCAGCGTCCAGCTGTTCGAGAAGGGGCGGCGCGTTTGCCGGCGGATCATGCTCGCCATGACGGCAAGGCACATCAGGCCGACCGCTCCGACCGACCAGGCGTGGATCACGGCGCTTTCGCCGAACGAGCCGAGTCCGGCCTGATGGAGGAAAAGAAGTGCGAAGCCTGCCGGCAACCAGCCATAGGCGAGGTATAGCGCAAGCAGGCCGGGATGGCCGAGCGCGTCCCGGGGTCGCCAGGCGAGCAGTCGTGCTGAATGCAGGATGGCTGCGCAGGCACTGGCCGGGGTGCCGCCGCCGAGGTCGAGACACCAGCAACTCAGCGCAACCGCGAGGGCGAGAGCCGAGGCGCGTTCGAAGAGCAGCGGCAGGCGCCGACCAGGACCCCTGCCGTGCAGGCACAACCAGGTCGCGGTCAGCGCCGGGATGATCCGGCCGGATATGATGGCGACCAGCGCAAGCACGCAGGCCAGCGCGAGCCGATGCGGGAAACCCGCGGGAATCCGACCCGCCGCGACCCCCGGCAGCAGGGCCGAAAGAGCGAGCAAGACCAGGAGTGCGACGATCTTGTACTCGCGCGTCTTGCCGGCCCCGATCACCCTCGCGCCAAGCGTCGCGGCAAGTCCGAGGATGAAGGCTGCGGCGAGCAGGCTGCCATGGTCCGGCCACCACCAATGGGCGACGCGGCCTGCAAGCCACAGCAGCAGGAGCGCATCGACGAGCGCGGCCGGTACAGGCGGCGCGCGCGTCCAGCGCGGCAGCGCCGTCAGCAGGAAACCGGCCATGACGGCCGGCACCATGCCCCAGAGGAGTTCCTCGCGATGCCCGTTCACGCTCGGCGAGCTATCGGGCAGGAGCCAGGGCAGGACGCCGGCGATGGCGTCGAGTGCGGCCAGGGCGAAGAAGGGTCGGAAAGGCTGCCGCGAACGGGCGAGCGACTCTGATACGCTCATACGCCTCCACCGCGCCATTCGGCGACCGGCAGGCCTTCCAGCGGCAGGTCGAGCAGCCCGATGGCGCGAAGGGCGATCTGATCCACGATTGCGGCGATGTCGCGCGGCTTCAGATAGAAGGCCGGGACCGGCGGCGCGACGATGGCGCCGTATTCGGTGACCTGCGCCATCGCCCGCAGATGGCCGAGATGCAATGGGCTCTCGCGCGCCAGCAGCACGAGCCGGCGGCGTTCCTTGATCTGGACGTCCGCGGCGCGCACGAGCAGGTCGGCGAGCTGGCCATAGGCGATGGCGCAGAGGGTGCGGATCGAACAGGGCGCGATGATCATCCCGGCGGTCCGGAACGACCCGCTGGCGATGCTGGCGCCGATGTCGCGATGGTCGTGGCAGTGACTGGCGAGGCTGCGCGCCTGTGCCGGCGCACCGGGGCCGATCTCGGTCGCGAGCGTCCGCTCTGCTGCCGCCGAGATGACGAGATGCGTCTCGACCCGGCCGGTCTCGGCCAACCTCTCCAGCACGCGCAACCCGATCGCCGCGCCGGAGGCACCGCTGATTCCGACGATGACGCGGAGCGGCGGACTCACGGGGACGCTCCGGGGGCGGCGCCCAGCCCGAGCGCCGGCCAGAGCGCGTCGATGCGCGCGCTGACCTTCGGGTCCATCGCCATAGGCCGGCCCCATTCGCGCTCGGTTTCGGGCGGCAGCTTGTTGGTCGCGTCGATGCCGAGCTTGCCGCCCAGGCCGGGCTTGGGCGAGGCGAAGTCGAGATAGTCGATCGGCGTGTCGCTCAGCGTGACGAGATCGCGGCTGGCATCGGCGCGGGTCGCGACTGCCCACATCACCTGAGCCCAATCGCGCGGGTCGATGTCGGCGTCGACGATGATGACGAGCTTGGTGTAGCTGAACTGCGGCAGCATCGACCACAGGCCGAGCATCAGCCGGCGCGCCTGGCCGGGATAGCGCTTGGCGATGGCGACCACAGCGATCCGGTACGAGCAGGCCTCCGGCGGCAGCCAGAAATCGACAACTTCCGGGAATTGCCACTGCAGCAAGGGCAGGAACAGGACGTTGAGCGCCTCGCCGATGCGCGAGGGTTCGTCCGGCGCCCGACCGGTGAAGGTTGAGAGATAGAGCGGCGCGCGGCGCATCGTCACCGCAGTCACGCGCATCACCGGGAAAGGCTCGACCGCGTTGTAGTAGCCCGTATGATCGCCGAACGGCCCTTCTGGCGCGGTTTCGTCCGGCGAAACCAGCCCTTCGATGACGATCTCGGCCGCGGCCGGCACGGCGAGCGGAACACTGACGCAGTTCGTCAGCGCCGGTCTTTCCCCGCGCAGCAGCCCGGAGAAGCGCATTTCGGATATCGTTTCCGGCAATGGCAGCACGGCGGACAGAATCGTCGCCGGATCGGCGCCGATAACCACTGCCACCGGCATCTCCCGGCCGAGCCGCTGCCATTGCGCATGATGGCGAGCGCCGCCGCGATTGGCGAGCCAACGCAGGATCGCGCGGTCCCGCCCGAGGACCTGCATGCGATAGACCCCGACATTGCACTCGTCCTCGGGCGAGGGCTCGGGCGGCGTGGTGATGACAAGCGGCCAGGTGATCAGGGGGGCAGGCTCCGCGGGCCAGCACAGCTGCACGGGCAGGGCCGTGAGGTCGATGGCATTGCCTTGAAAGACCTGCTCCTGCACCGCCGCCCTGCAGCCGCTGCGCGGGCGCATCGACAGCGCAGCGCGTGCCAGCGGCAGGGCTCTCCAGGCCTCGGCCAGGCCACGCGGCGGCCGGGGTTCGCGCAGCCCGGCGAGCAGGCGGCCCAGGGCGGACAGGTTATCCGGCGTGCGGCCGAGCCCCCAGGCGACGCGTTCCACGGTGCCGAACAGGTTGGTCAGCAGCGGAATCGGCGACACCGTGCCGTCCGGCCGCAGCGGGCGTTCGAACAGCAGCGCCGGCCCATCCTGCGCGATGATGCGGCGATGGATCTCGGTGATTTCGTGCACCACGCTGACCGGCTCGGCGATCCGCCGCAACTGCCCGGCGGCATCGAGGTAAGCGAGGAAGGCGCTGAGGTCGCGAAAGCGGGGCAGATTTCGGATCGGCAAGGGCGGGCTCCAGTTGCCGGACCATGCCCTGCCTCATTCGCAACCGTCTTTGCGCGAGCGCAACGACCGGATGCGTCTCTGAGCGATATTGCGCGCCGGAGGAAATCGATGCTGAACAGCGCGACGCCGAACGCAGCCCCGTCTGGACCCCTGGTCCTGCCGCCCTGGCTGACCCGTGCCATGACGCCGCTGCCGCTTGGGCCGCTGCAGCCGCTGCTGGCGTTGACCCTGTCGCGCATCGGTCGCCTCCATCCCGAACTCTATGGTCGCCTCGGCGAGCATGCCGAGAAGAGCTTCGGCATCGCGCCGACCGACCTTCCCTTCGCCTTCGTGCTGGAACCGCGGCCGGAACGACCGCAGGCGCGCGCAGTCCGCGAGCTGCCGCCTGGGCTCGACGTGCGCATTCGCGGCTCCCTTTCCGGCCTGATCGGAATGGCCGAGGGCAGGATCGATGGCGATGCGCTGTTCTTCTCGCGGACGCTGTCGATCGAGGGCGACATGGAGGCGACGCTCGCTTTGCGTAACGCTCTTGACGACGCCCGGCTCGATTTCGGCACGCTCCTGCTCGGCTGTCTCGGCCCGCTCGGCACCCGCCTGGCAGAGATCCTGCGGCGGCAAGCCGGAGGGGTTCCGCCCGGACCCGTTGCATCCGGAGGCCCGTCTTGGAACTGATCTGCCCTGCCGGCACGCCGGCGAGCCTCGAGGCTGCAGTGGAGGCCGGCGCCGACGCAGTCTATTGCGGCTTCCGCGACGAGACCAATGCCCGCAATTTCCCCGGCCTTAACTTCTCGCGGGAGGAGCTGCGCCGCGGCATCGCCTTCGCGCACCGCCATGGCGTCAAGGCGCTGGTGGCGATCAACACCTTCGCTCGGGCCGGCGCCTTCTCACTCTGGCAGGCGGCGATCGACGATGCCGTCGCCGCCGGGGCCGATGCGCTGATCCTGGCGGATCTCGCCACTCTCGCCTATGCCGCGCGCCGTCATCCCGGCCAGCGCCTGCATGTCTCGGTGCAGGCGGGGGCTGCCAATCCCGATGCGATCCGCTTCTATGCCGAGAGCTTCGGGGCGCAGCGCATCGTGCTGCCACGCGTGCTCGGGGTGACGGAGATCGCCTCAATCGTGCGCGAAACCTCTTGCGAGACGGAGGTCTTCGTCTTCGGCGGTCTTTGCGTGATGGAAGAGGGGCGCTGCTCGCTCTCCTCCTATGCCACCGGCAAATCCCCGAACATGCACGGCGTCTGCTCACCGGCGGGGAATGTTGCCTATGCGGAGCGCGACGGCCGCGTCGTCTCGACGCTCGGCGGCTTCACCATCAACAGCTTCGACCGAGGCGAGCCTGCCGGCTACCCGACCCTGTGCAAGGGGCGTTTCGTCACGCCACATGGCACAGGCTACACCTTCGAGGAGCCGGTCAGCCTCGATGCTGGCGTGCTGCTGCCAGCCCTGCGCGATGCCGGCGTGACCGCGTTCAAGATCGAGGGCCGCCAGCGCGGGCGGGCCTATATCGCCGGGGTTGTCCGCTCGTTCCGCGACATTCTCACCGCCCTCGACAGCGGCCGCAGCGCACCGATGACAGGGCTCGCCGCCATGTCGGAGGGCCAGGCCAACACGGTCGGCGCCTACCGTAAGGCCTGGCGCTAGCCGCCGTCAGCGGATCAAGGAAACTGCCGATGCAACTCACTCTCGGTCCCGTGCTCTATCACTGGTCTGCGGAGCGCTGGCGCGACTTCTATTATCGCATCGCGGACGAGGCGCCGGTCGAGACGGTCATCGTCGGCGAGATCGTCTGCTCCAAGCGAGCGCCGTTCAAGCAGGACCATCTGCCGGGCGTGATCGAGCGGCTGGAGGCCGCGGGCAAGCGGGTTCTGCCGGCCTCGCTGATCCTGGTCTCGCTGCCGCGCGAGCGCCGCCAGAGCCGCGAGCTGATGCAGGCCGAGGAGATGACGGTCGAGGTCAACGACCTGACCTGCCTGGCTTCGCTCGCCGGCAGACCCTTTGCGGTCGGCCCCTTCGTCAATGTCTACAATGAGGCGGCCGCTGCCTTTCTGGCCGAGCGCGGGGCGAGCCGGATCTGCCTGCCGCCCGAATTGCCATTGCCGGCCGTTGCGACGATTGCCGCCGCACTACCGGCCGTCGCGATCGAGGTCTTCGCTTTCGGCAGGGTTCCGCTGGCGATTTCGGCGCGCTGCTATCATGCCCGCGCCCACAAGCTGACCAAGGATAATTGCCGGTTCGTCTGCGAGCAGGATCCCGACGGTATGCCGGTCGAGACGCTCGACGGTGCCGGCTTCCTCTCGGTGAACGGGGTCCAGACGCTCTCGCATGGCTGCGCCAGCCTGCTGCGCGACATTCCGGCCTTGCGCGAGGCGGGCGTCACCTCGCTGCGGCTTTCGCCACAGGTCTGCGACATGGTCGCGGTTGCGCGGCTGTTCCGCGATGTCGCCGATGGCCGGCTGGGTCCGGAAGAGGGTGAGCAGCGGCTTGGCGCGCTCTATCCTGATGTGCCGCTTGCGAACGGCTTCCTGCACACCGTCCCTGGGCACCTTCATGTCAGAGCGGGCGTCTGACGCGCGATTGCGGACGAGATCGGAGACGGGGATGAGGAACGAGCAGGGTGAAGCATCGCGCGCAGGCCTTGAGCCGATGAGCCGGGCCACGCCGGCGAGCGAGCTGATCGACCGCCTGCGCCGGGTGCTGCGGCCGGAAGATCTCGACTGCGCCTGCCGCGAGACGCTCGACGGCGCGCTCGACCGGTTCGACCAGCTCGAGCGCCGGCGCGAAGCGCGCCGGCAATTCGCCACGGCGCGCGATCATAAGGAGCGGATCACCGCTCTCCTCGGCTTTCTCTCGGACCTCGACTCGCTGACCGAGGCTGAAAGCGACCGCAGCGTCTTCGAGGAGATGGCGCTGCTGTTCGCCGAGATCGGGCGCAGCGCCCAGGCGGGAGCGGCAGCACTGCGTGAGCTCTAGGACACGTTCCGATCAACCGGGACCGTCATTCCGGCAGAAGCGAAGCGGATTTCCGGCAACTGATTCAGGCGAGCGTCTAGCCAACCGAAGCGCCCGCTCCCGCCTCGCATCCAGCCCGGGCGGTCGCCCCGGCTCGTCGGCAAGCCCGCGAGTTGAAGCGCCTCAGGGCTCCTACCCGGCGTTCTCGGCGAGGCGGCTCAGGGCGGCTGCATCGCACACCACCAGTTTCTGGCGCCCGCCCTCGACCAGCCCCCGTGTCTCCCAGGCGCTGAGGATGCGCGAGACCGTATGCAGCGTCGTGCCGGTCATCTCGGCGATGTCGCGGCGCGAAATCGGGAAGTCGACGCGCATGCCGGCCTCGACCCGCTTGCCCGCCTGCTCGATCAGCCGCAGCACCGCATGGGCGACCCGCCGCTCGACTTCCTCAGTCGACATCTCGCGGATCCGGGTATGGGCCTCGTCCAGGCGCTGGCCGATGGTGCGGATGGCGCTCATCGCCAGTTGCGGGTTGTTCTCGACAAAGCCGTCCCAGGATTCGGTCGGCCAACTCGCGACGAGGCTGTCGACCGCCGCTGTCGCCGTGCCCGGATAATCGGGGCGGCCGAGCGCGCGGGTGAAGCCGAACAGGTCACCCGGGTGGACGACGCGCACGATGATCTGCTGGCCGTCGCGGGTTACCTGCGTGACCTTCAGACGGCCGTGCAGCAGCAGATAGAATGCCTTGGCCGGGTCGCCCTGCTCGAACACCGATTCACCCTGGGCAATCCGGCGTGCGCTCCCCTGCGCCGTCATGCGGTCGAGCTGCGCGTCGCTCATTGCCGCAAACAGCGGGATGCTGCGCAGGACGCTGCGGTCCATTCCCAACGTGTCGTCTTTCCTTTTGGCGGGCCGGATGCACCGCCCGCGAGGAGACGTCTAAACCCGACCAGCGGCGCCGGATATGAGCGCAACCGCCAGCGGCGTTCAAGCCTGTTAGCCCGCGAGCGCGATCCGCAATCCGGCCAGGGCAGACAGCAGAATGGCGTAGGCAATGAGCGCGCCGGCGAGCATGGAACTCTCCCGCTGCAGACGCATAAAGCCGACGACGAGGAGCGCCGCCTTGATCCCAGTCAATGCGGCGATGACGAAGCCGCGCGGCACCGGCGAAAGCAGCATGGCGGCGAGCAGCCCGAGCCCGGTTGCGAGGAGGAGCGCACCGAGGACAAGCGGCAGCGGGATATCGCGAGATGGCTGCATCTCAACCCAGATAGATGACCGGCAGGATCAGGAGCCAGACCAGGTCGACCACGTGCCAGATGGTGGCGACCATTGCGACCCGCAGCGGCGTCGGCCGCCAGGCGACGGCAAGGATGATCACGGCGACGAAGAGCACATGCGCCAGATGGAAGCCGGTGATCAGGAAATAGAGCTCGACCAGGCGGCTCTCCACCGTCGTGAGGGCCGGGACTTCGTGGCTGTATGCAGCGAGCTTCAGGGCGACGAAGGCAAAGCCGCCAAATCCGGCGGCGACGAGATTCCAGCGCGGCTTCCGTCCCGATACGGCGCGCGCGGCGAAGAAGCCACTGCCGAGTAGTGTCGCGGTGGCGACGCCGGCGAGCGGCAGGTCGAGCTGTGCGTGCAGCAACGCCAGCGCGGGCGGGTCGAGCAGGCCGAGAAGGAGGAAGGCGCCGAGCAGGGCGCCAAAGACGACAAGCTCGCTCCAGACCAGGATCCAGAGCAGCAGCTCCATGCCACCTTCGGCCACTGGCCGGCTTGCAGCGAGGCTGGCAGTCGGCGTCGGCGCGTTCATGCCGGCAGCAGCCGGCGCAGGCCCGCCAGCAACCGCGCCCGCCAGCCTTGCTCCTTCACCAGGCGGAAGCCGAGATTGTCGGGCGGGGTGCCGGCCGAGCAGCCGCCGCTCTTCGGGTTGCGGATGAAGGAGGTCATCATCGCGCGATGCTGGCCTTCCACCACATAGACACCGCAATTCGTGGTCTCGCCGACAGTATCGCCCGCGGCGTCGAGCGTGACGCGGCGTAGGCAACTCTGCGTCCACTCCCAGACATTGCCGGCCATGTCGTGGACGCCGTGCTCATTGGCGCCGAAGCTGCCGACCGGGCGCGGAGCCGAGCTGCTCGCCGCTTTGCGGGCGGCTTCGCGCTCGTAGTTGGCGAGCCAGCGCCGGGCCGGATTGGCTTCATCGGGATCGTCACCCTTGGCATCGTCGATGAAGCGCGAGCCGGCTGCATGCGCCCATTCCTGGTCGGTCGGCAGGCGCCAGTTCATGCCGGTCGCGTGCGAAAGCCAGATCGCATAATCGGTGGCGTCGCCATGACTGACGCCGGTCACCGGCAGGTCGCCCCGCGCCGCGCGACTCTCGAGGCGCTTGCAGGCGCCGGCCGCGACGCAGAGGGCATAATCGGCGGCGGTGACCTGGTAGCGCATGATGACGAGAGGCTTGCCGATGCGGATCGCGACGAGCGGCGCGTCCACAGGTCGGCCGGCGCGGTTGTATTCGCCGTCGAGCCGATGCGTCAGCGTCGTGGACGGGATGGTCGCCGTCTGCGGCAGCGGCAGATGAGGAGCGACGGGCCGGGACTGGGCAGCGAGCAGCAGCGCCGCGGCGCCGGCCATCAGTATCAGTCCGGCCGAGGTCGTGAGGGCGGGCAGCGCCATGCGCAGGGTCGTGCCCATCGTGGCCTCCTGTTGTGGGAAAGGAGCCTCCTCGCCTCCCCGCGCGGGGCGGGGAGGCGGCGCCGGTCAGATGCCGGCCGGAGCGTAGATCTGCTTCATCAGGTCGTTGTTCCACTCACCCTCGACCTTGAAATGTCCGGCGGCGCCGAGCTCGAAGGCCTCGATCAGGTTGTGGTTGACATAGGCGTAGATGCCGGGCTGCAGGAAGGTGTAGAGCGCAGCGCCGGCGCAGCCGCCGGGGATGAACCAGGTCTCGAGGTCGCGCTCCGGCGGGTTGCGGAACTTACCCGTGGCCCAGACATAGTCGCCATGGCCGCCGATCAGATGCGGGCGGGTGTCGCGATTCGCCTGCGAATGGACGATCAGGACCGTCTCGCCGACCTTCGAGGTCATGGCATTCTTGCCGGTCAGCCCGCCGACCTTGCCGTTGAAGACGACATGGCTCGGAGTCAGCGTGCGCATCGTCTTGATCACGTCCTCATGCGCCTCGCCGGGGCTGGCGTAGCGCTTGAACTTTCCGTCCGCGTCGCGCGGCACGTAGAAGTCCTGTTCGCCGACATAGTAGACGCGGTCGTATTTCAGCGCCTTACCCTGATGGTCCTTCAGCCCGTCGCGGGGCAGCACCATGATGGCGCCGTTCATGCCCGCGGTGACGTGCCAGGGCACCATGCCCGGAGGCGCGCAGTGGTAGACAAACACGCCCGGCCGCGTCGCCTTCCAGCGCAGCACGACCTTCTCGCCCGGGCCGACCTCGGTCAGGGCGCCGCCACCGAGCGCGCCCGTCGCCGAATGGAAGTCGATGTTGTGCATCAACTCGTTGGTATCGGCGTTGATCAGGGTCAGCTCGACATAGTCGCCCTCGTGCACGACCATCAGAGGGCCGGGCACCGTGCCGTTGAAGGTAAAGGCGAAGGTCTCGGTGCCGGCGTCGTCGATGACGATCTTCTTCTCGCGGATCGTCATCTCGAACTCGACGAGCCTGGGACCGCTGATGGCGATCTGCTCGTGAGCGTGGACGAAGGGCGGGTCGACCAGCTTCGGCTTGACGCGCGGCAGCTTCGAGACATCGGTGGCCGTGGCCTTGGTCATCACGCCCTGCGCCTGCGCAGGTGCAGAGGTCGCGGCCTGGACGATAGCCCCGGTGGCCGCTGCTCCCGCCAGAATGCTGCGGCGGGTCAGTTTGAGCTCTTCGCTCATGGCTTGTCTCCTTGCCAGCGACCGGAGGTCGACCGGTCATGAAGACTTTAGAGCCAAGGCGAATTCGATCTTTGTTGCAGCACAACATTTCCAGCGATCTTGCGACGCGACGTGATGGTCGGCCTTACTCTGCGGCAATCATCGTCGGCTGCCAGGCTGGCTCATAGCTGAGCGTCACCGTCACCGCTGTGACCCCGTTGACCGAGCCCGCCACTGCCGCGACAGCTGCCTTCAGGAAGCCGGCCATCGGGCAGCCCGGCGTGGTCGTCGTCATGGTGATCGCGACCGCGCCGTGGGGTGTTGCCGCGATGGCATAGATCAAGCCGAGATCGACGACGCTTTTGCCCATCTCCGGATCGAGCACGTCACGTAGGGCGATCTCAACCAGCCGCTCCAGCGAGGCGCTCATCCGTGCGCCCTCCCGCCGCCATGGCGGATCAGCAGGCGATAGGTCGCGCCCGATTCGTCAAAATTGCCCGCCCATTCATGCTCGCGCTTCGCCAGCTCCGGGAATAGGAAGACCGGCTCGCGCGCCAGCAATGCGAACAGCACGTCGCCTGGCTGCAGGGCTTCGAGCGTTTCCAGGATGCGCACCATCGGCTCCGGCGGCTCAAGCGCGCAGAGATCAAGCTCCTGCAAGGGAGGGCCCCAGAACGCGGCGGACGGGCTGCTGCCGAGTGCGAGCCCTTCGGTTCCGTCGACCTCTCCGGCGACCGGCGAGAAGGTGACTTCCCAGTCGCCGTTGCCGATCGCCCGGTCGCTCGCTGCGAAGCCGCGATTGGCCATGACGGAAAACAGCGGGACCGGCCGGAACGGCGCGATCAGGCGCAGCGACTGGCCGGGCTCCAGCGCGCTGACGGCGTCCATGATCGCCTGGAACGGCTCCTCGCCGCCCCGCAACGCCGGCCTGACGTCAAGCTCGCGAGGTTTCAGCGGTTCGGTTGTCGGCATGGGGCATTCTCCTTTCGTCGGCACGCGCGAGAAGCAGCCGCGGCCGCTCATGCAACGATGGCCGCTGCTCGGCCTTGATTTCGGACAAATGGCGTATGCGCACGAGCTCGCAGGCGATCCCGGCGGTGCCGATCAGGCAGGGCAGCATGGCCAGTCTGAACCCGCTGGCCAGGCCGCCGGCGAGCGCCGCGACTGCGATCGCGACGCCAGCGTAATAGAGCGCGAACCACCAACCCGTGCGTGGCATTGCGACGAGGTCGCCGACCCGCGGCGCCGGCCCACGTCCGAGCCGCGACGCATAGGTTTCGAGCCAGGTCATGAATGAGACGATCTTCACGAGCTGCGCCAGCGTCAGGCCGCCGAGCCAGCCGAAGGCGAGCAGGAAGGTCAGGGCCGCGATTCCCGGCTCCCAGCCCCCTATGGCGGTCGCGATCGGCAGCAATGGCAACCCGAGGCCGAGCGCGGCAAAGGCCGGGATGCTGGCCAGCATGTTGATTTCGAGCGCCTTGCGCCGGCGTGAACGATAAAGGGTGAGGATATCCCGGCCATAGAAGGCACTCGCGACGGCAAGAGCGCCGAGCGGCATGGTGATGAAGCCGGCGCCGATCTCGATGCCGGTGGCCGGGGCGAGGAGACCGGCGACTGCGAGGCCCATTCCGAAACCGCCGAAGACCAGGACCAGGCGGACCTGCCTGGCCGGCAGCTCCGGTGCCATCATGAACATCACCAGCAGCCGGTAGCTGACGCCGAATGCGATCAGGCCGAGCCAGCCGCCGAAGCCCAGCAGAGCATGAAAGCGCAGCCCGTCCGGCAGGGGCGCGACGGAGGCCAGCCACGCGCTGCGCCCGGAGAGGATGGTGGCGAATGCCGCACCGCTCAGGACTGTCACCGCCAGGCAGGCGAGACCGACGAGGACGAAGCCCGCGAACAGCGTCACCGGCCGCGCGCTCAGAAGCGTCGCGACGAGCATGACGCCGAGGAGGAGGAAACCGCAGAAAAGGCCGAGAGCCGCCAGTGGCATCAACTCGAACGGCCAGTCGGCCCAGCCGGCCAGGGCGGCGAAGCCGGCGCAGAGCAGGACGAGCCCGGCGACGATCGCGAGCAGCGCCGGCAGGGCAAGCCACGGCATGGCGAGGGGGCGCGCGACGAGGACGGGCACGAACTGCAGCAGCGCCCCCGCCACGGCAAGGCTAAGCCAGCCGATCGCCGTGACATGGACGACGATCAGCGTCGCGGGCTCGGTGAGGTCGGCGGCCGGATAGCCGAAGCCCGCGAGCATGAGGAGCTCGGCGGCGAGCAGGCTGGCGAGCGCTGCCGCGAAGTAGCTCATCGTCCAGCGCGAAAGCGACGCCATCGGCATGGCCGCAGGCCTCCCTGTGTGAAACGCGGCCTCAGTGGCCGCAGGTACAGGCAGCGCCTTCGTCGTGCCCTCCGCAAACGGCCGCATCGCCGCGGCCGATCTCGACCTGCCAGATCTCCGGCCCCTGCACGATGTAGGTCCAGGAATAAGCGCCGGGATAACGAGCCTCGATCTGGCGCCACAGCGGTGCGGGATCGTGATCGTTGACGATGCTGAATGCCGCGCCGGACGGCAGACGCTCCAGGATGCCGAAGATCGTCGCGTGGCGTACGGCCGGCGGGATCGCGCGGACGTCCAGGGGTTCGAGAGGCAGGCTTGTCATGGTTCCGGCTCCGGCTGCGGCCCGCGAAAATGCGGGACCCAGTCCAACCTAGCGGAGCTGCGGCTGCGGCAATTTGTTGAACCTCAAAGAGCGCACGGCCTGCCTGTTTACTGCTCGAGGAAGAGCACGGTCGCGATGGCGAGCGACATCAGCACCGCCGCTGCGACGCCACCCCTCTGCAGCACGCCCATGCGATAGAGCAGCACGGCCATCACGACGATGGCGGGCATGGCGACGGCAAGTCCCATTTGGGCGTCGGTCATGGCGATTTCCCTCAGGCGGCGAGCGCGCGGTAGATCGCCGGCAGCGCTTGCGGCAGGCGTTCGAGTTTCGAGACCACGGCATGGCTGTTGCGGCCGAAAAGATAGGGAATGTAGGCGCGTGCCTCGCGGTCGACCGTCACGGCGAAGACGCAGATGCCGGCGCGGCGTGCCTCGATCACCGCCATGCGCGTGTCCTCCATGGCGAAGCGACCTTCGTAATGGTCGATGTCGTTGGGCTTGCCGTCGGTCAGCACGAGCAGGAGCTTCCTGCGGTCGGGCTGGGCCGTGAGCCCGGCGGCGGCATGGCGGATCGCGGTACCGATGCGCGTGTACCAGCCGGGCGTCAGCGCGGCGATGCGCGCTTCCACCGCCGGCCCCATCGCCTCGTCGAAGCGCTTGAGCGTCTCGATCCGGATCCAGTCGCGCCGGCGTGAGGTAAAGGTCAGGATTTCGTGCCGGTCGCCGCAGGCGGCGAGCCCATGGGCGAAGACGGTGAGCGCCTGTTTCTCGACATCGAGGACCCGCAGGTCGTCGAACCATGAATCGGTCGAAAGCGAGACATCCATCAACGTCGTCACCGCTAGGTCGTGCGCCTGCGGCCGGCTGGCCCGGTGGATGCGTTCGCTGCCCGGGCCTCCGGCGGCGAGATCGGCCTGCCGGCGCACCACCGCGTCGAGATCGAGGTCGGAACCGTCGATCTGGCCGCGCTGCGGTTCACGCAAGGGGCGCAGTGCCTCGAACTGGCGGCGCACCTGACGCACCAGGGCCCGCGTCGCGGCGTCCTGCGGCGGCGGTTCGCATGCCTGCCCGGCCGCGACAGCCAGCACCCGGCAATAATCCTCGCGATAGCAGCCGTCGCGGAAATCCCACTCCGGATAGGTCAGCGTGCCGGTGAGCGCCGCGTCGTCCATCGCTTCCGGCGGCAAGTCGAGATCGAAGCGGAAGCGCGAGGCCGGGCGGCCCTTGCGCGCGCTCAGCACCATCTCGTCGAGCTCGTCCGCCGCCTCCGGATCGTGTTCGTCGCTGTCGTCCGAGGGACGATCGACTGCGACCATCTCCGACATCGCCAAGATCTTCTCGAAACGGTTGAGAATGAACGGGCTGCGCTCGCGCCAGGCCTCCGCCTCCTCGTCGCGGCTGGCAGCGTAGGTCTTCAGGTGCTCTTGCACTGGCGTCGCGGCTGAGGGCGGCTGCTCGTCGTCACGGCGGGTCGTGCGGGATGGCTTGACCGCGGCGGACCGCGGCCAGAGCGGGACGCTGAGGGCCGGCAGATAGCCGGCCGGCGCCTTTTCCGGCCAGTCCCCGGCCGAGATCGAGACGGCTTCTCCGCGCAGCAGGGTCCGGATCAAGGCTTCGACCCGCTCCTCCGTCGCGGGCAGGCCCTTGCGGGTGCGACCCGTGACGGTCTGCTCGGCCAGACGGCGGTAGACTGGAGCGAGCCCTGGGAGCGCTGCCAGCACCTCAGCGAC
Source organism: Allobosea lathyri (assembly GCF_900108245.1). Taxonomy (GTDB): domain Bacteria; phylum Pseudomonadota; class Alphaproteobacteria; order Rhizobiales; family Beijerinckiaceae; genus Allobosea; species Allobosea lathyri. Next base: position 10,233 of record NZ_FNUY01000006.1, on the reverse strand, counting down.
CATTCGCTGCGCCGCTCCGAGCAGAGCGAGGTCGCGTTGCAGCGGATCGCTTTCCGTCACCGGCCGCGGCGGCTTCGTCGCCATGCAGGCGGTGAGCCAGACATAGAGGTCGCGGTTCACGGCCGCTTCCGGGAAGAGCGCGATCTTGGTCGGCAGCTGCAGGCTGTCCTGCGTGCGCAGGGCCTGCGCCAGCCTTTCCTCGCCGAGGCCGACGCTCTGGCGCAGGTTGAGCCGGTGTCTCGCCGCGCGCTCGCGGGCAGGGACGATCCTGACGCCGGGCTCGCCGCCGAAGCCGCGGAAACAGACGGCCAGCGCGGGGGCCATCGCCACCAGCGTCACCGCCGCCTGCGGATGATGTGGCAGGCTCGCAGTCTCGCCGACGAGCTTGTGCCAGAAGCGCCCGACGGTCTCCTCCAGCTCGAGGAAGTCCAGCATGACCGCGCTCCTAGCCGAGGGCAGCGCGGGAGATCTCGATGAGGCCGGCGCGAACCTCCGGCTCGTCGGTCAGGGGCTCGATGATCGCCGCCATCACCGCTTCCGGCCGAGGCAGGCCGGCCGCGACCAGGCTGGCGGCGTAGACGATCAGGCGGGTCGAGACGCCTTCCTCGATGTCCTGCCCCTTCAGGCTGCGCAGCCGCCGCGCGAGGTCGACCAGCGGCGCCACAGCGCCTTCGTCAAGGCCGCTTTCCTGCGCGACCACCACGATCTCCTGGTCGCGCGGCAGGAAGTCGAAGGTGATCGAGACGAAGCGCTGGCGGGTCGAGGGCTTCAGGTTCTTCAGCAGGTTCTGGTAGCCCGGGTTGTAGGAGACAGCGAGCATGAAGCTGGGCGGAGCGGAAAGCAGTTCCCCGGTGCGCTCCAGCGGCAGGATGCGCCGGTCGTCGGTGAGCGGATGCAGCACGACGGCGACGTCCTTGCGCGCCTCGACGATCTCGTCGAGATAGCAGAGGCCACCCTCGCGCACGGCGCGGGTCAGTGGCCCGTCGACCCAGACCGTTTCGCCACCCTTGAGCAGGTGGCGGCCGGTCAGATCGGCGGCCGAAAGGTCGTCATGGCAGGCGACGGTGAAGAGCGGCAGGCCGAGCCTCGCCGCCATATGGGCGACGAAGCGCGTCTTGCCCGAGCCCGTCGGCCCCTTGAGCAGCAGGGGCAGGCGCTTCTCCCAGGCCTTCTCGAACAGAGCGCACTCATTGCCGGAGGCGCTGTAGGCAGGGATGTCGACGCTGTCGGCGGGCGGCGCGGCGACTGGGAGGGGCGAGATCATGTTCATCGGCTGAATCCCTGGAAACATGCGGGTGGCGGCCCGCTGGCGGGCGTCGGCGGGTCTTGGGGTCATTCCGCCGGCTGCGCGAAGCCGAGGGCCTGCGGCTGGCGCTCGCGGCCGGGCACGAGGACCGCCCAGGCGAACATCAGCGCCGAGATCACCACCACAATGCCGGAGCCGAGGCGGATCCAATAAAAAAGGGCGAGCTGATCCTGTACCTCCATGAAGGACTGGCCAAGCACGCGCTGGAGATGCGCCTGGATGACGCCGGCGAAGGTCAGCGCGAACGTCATCACCATCATCGCCGGCACCATCAGCCAGAAGCTCGCGATCGAGAGCCACTGGTTGTAGGGCGCCCGGTTCTTCAGCTCGGGAAAGGCGTAGGCCATCACCGCGAGGTTCAGCATCACATAGGCGCCGAAGAACGCGAGGTGACCGTGAGCCGCGGTCAGCTGGGTGCCGTGGGTGTAGTAGTTGACGAAGGACAGCGTGTTGAGGAAGCCCCAGACGCCGGCGCCGATGAAGGCCATCACCGAGCAGCCGACTGACCAGAGCAGCGCGGCGCGGTTGGGATGGTTGCGCCCCGCCTTCCAGGTCATGTTGACGGTGAAGAGGATCATGGTGAAGAAGGGCGCGACCTCGAGCGTCGAGAACAGCGAGCCGATCCACTGCCAGTAGGCGGGAGCGCCTATCCAGTAATAGTGATGGCCGGTACCGAGGATGCCCGAGAACAGCGCCAGCCCGACGATCACATAAAGCCACTTTTCCACGACCTCGCGATCGACGCCATTGAGCTTGATCATCAGGAAGGCCAGGACCGAGGCCATGATCAGTTCCCATACGCCCTCGACCCAGAGGTGGATGACGTACCACCAGTACATCTTGTCGAGCGCCAGATTGACGGGGTTGTAGAAGGCGAACAGGAAGAAGATCGCCAGGCCCCACAGCCCAAACAGCAGGATGTTGGTGACGGTGGTCTTGCGGCCCTTCAGCGAGGTCATGGTGATGTTGAAGAGGAAGATCAGCACGACCACGACGATGCCGACCTTGATCACGAAGGGCTGTTCCAGGAATTCGCGCCCCTCATGGATGCGGAACAGGTAGCCAACCACCGCGATCGCCGCTGCGACGAAGAACAGCCAGAACTGCAGGACGGCGAGCTTCGTGCTGTAGAGCTCGGTCTGCGCCTCTTCCGGCAGCAGGTAATAGGTTGCGCCCATGAAACCGAGCAGCAGCCACACGACCAGCGCGTTGGTGTGGATCATGCGCACGATGTTGAAGGGCAGAAGCTCCGACAGCGTATTGGGCAGGACGTAGATCAATCCCGCCAGCAACCCGAATGTGACCTGCGCTACGAACAGTGCCAGCGCGCCGTAGAAATACAGCATCGCGACATTCTGGGTCTTGTATCTTGTCGTGTTGTAGCCGCTCATGGCTCTCTCCTGTCGCGCTGTCTCAACCGGCATCGTTGGGCGGCCAGTTCTGGGTCTTGATGCGGCTCGTCCATTCCAGGAAATCGGCGAGATCGTTCAGCTCCTGATCGGTCAGGTTGAACTGGGGCATCTGGCGCCGGCCCTCGATTCCGGTCGGCTGGGCCGCCATCCAGGCCTTCAGGCTCTCGCGCGCCCCGGCAGCGTCCTTGTCGCCGCCATAGCGCTTCCAGACATTGCCGAGCTCGGGTGCGAAATAGGCGCCTTCGCCGAGCAGCGTGTGGCAGTTGATGCAGGAATTGCGCTCCCAGACGTGCTTGCCGCGCGCAACGGCGGGAGTCAGCGTCGATTCGTCGGTGGACTGCGTCCGCATGAACCAATGGCTGTGGGCGGTCAGCCCCACGAAGATCGCGAAGAAGAAGATCGAGCCGCCATAGAAGACGTTACGCGCTCCGGTCTTGGTCAGACGCTCGGCCATGCGCTCTTCCTATTTTCGTGAGTGATCGTGCCCGGTATCGCCAGGGTGACGTCCCCAGCGGGCACGGAGTGCACGGCTCCTCTATCGTGCCGGGACGGGGCGCTATTTGCGCTTCGACAAAGAAGAGGACGCTCGATTGTCGCTGAACGAGCCGCGATCTCGCGACTCGGCCGTTCGCAATTCATGACGAGCGTGATTCAAGAACGATGCTGGGCACGTGAGAGGGCCGGTCGCTTCCCTCCTTCCAGTTCGGCCTTAGCTGGCCACGGCGGCCCCTCAGATGGGACCCGGAACGCCTGCCGGACTCGTATCGTGCCAGGCGTCGATCCGTGAGCGTGCACTCATCCAATGGGTGGCCTGCCTAACAGGGCCGCCGCACCATCAGCGAGGACAGCACGGCTGCCAACGATGGCTGGTATCCGTTGGCTTTCAGAGTTCGCATTCCAGGCTCGACCGCGAGATCGCTTGTCGTGCCAGTCTGGTCGGTCATGGGATGACGCGAATATAGCCTGCGCACGCCGCCCTCGTTTGTTGCAACGCGAACGGCCTCGGATCGGGTCTGCCGCGAAAAAACTGGCTCTCTTTGCGCGAAATCAAACAGCCGCTTGGGGCCCGGGAGTATCAGCCTCCCCAAGAGCTTCGATGCGGCTCGCAAATTTTGCATCGCAACAGGAGACTACAATGCGCAAGATGATGATGCTTGGAGGCTTCGTGGCGGCCCTTGGAATGGCCGGCGTGGCACAGGCTGCCGAAGTCGAGGTCAAGATGCTCAACAAGGGAACGGCGGGCATCATGGTGTTCGAGCCCGCGCTCGTGAAGATCGCTCCGGGCGACACCGTGAAATTCGTGGCTTCCGACAAGGGGCACAACGTCGAAACCGTTGAGGCGATGCTGCCGGAAGGCGCAAAGGCGTTTGTCGGCAAGATCAACGAAGAAGTCGTCGTCACCTTCGATAAGCCCGGCGTCTACGGCTACAAGTGCAAGCCGCACTATGGAATGGGCATGGTCGGGATGGTCGTCGTCGGTGACGCGGCGAACCTCGATCAAGCCAAGGCGGCGACCCACCCCGGCAAGGCGAAGCAGGCCTTCGCGACGCTCTTCGACAAACTGGCCACCACGACCGTTGCATCGAAGTAAGCTCTCGCAGCTCGCCTTGCGCCGCCGCGACGATCCTGTTGCGGCGGCGCGCTTGTTTGGACCGTGTCTGTGTGCCGGGCGCGATATAAACCCCATCCGCAACCTGGTCGCGGTGACGCTGTCCTGTGGCACGGCCAAGAGGACGGAGACGGTCGCTCAGTGAGCGCCGCCGACATCTTCTTTCCATTGAAAGAGGACGATGATGGCTCCGATTCCCCGCCTGCGTGACTATGTCGGACCGGCGATCCTCTCGTACGGGTTCCGGCCGTTCTTCCTCCTGGGCTCGATCTATGCCGGCCTTGCGGTGCTGGCATGGCTTCCGATGTTTTACGGGGAGCTCGAAGTCTCAACGCTCTTTTCACCCCGCGATTGGCACATACATGAGATGCTCTATGGCTATCTCCCGGCCGTGGTGACGGGTTTCCTCCTGACGGCGATCCCCAACTGGACCGGCCGGCTTCCCCTGCAGGGCAAGCCGCTGCTCGTCCTGGTCGTCGCCTGGATCCTCGGCCGCCTTGCCGTGACCGGGTCCGCCTGGATTGGCTGGCTTCCGGCGGCGGTGATCGACCTGTCCTTCCTGCTCCTCGTTGCCGGAGCGGCCGGACGTGAGATCGTCTTCGGGAAGAACTGGCGGAACCTGAAGGTGCTGATCGCGGTGGCGCTGCTCTTCGGCGGCAACGCGATGTTCCACCTCGAAGCCTACATGCACGGCGCCGCCGACTATGGCATCCGGCTCGGCATCGCGGCGACCATCTTGCTGGTGATGTTGATCGGCGGCCGCATCGTGCCGAGCTTTACGCGCAATTGGCTGGTCCGGGAGAACCCCGGACGGCTGCCTGCGGCCTTCGGCCAATTCGACATCGCCTCGATGGTCTGCGCCGGGGCCGCTCTCCTCGCGTGGATCAGCGTTCCCCATGGGGCTGTAACGGGCGCGGCGCTGATCGCGTCGGGCGCCCTTCAGGCCGTGCGGCTGGCGCGCTGGGCCGGGTACCGGACTTGTCGGGACCGGCTGGTTCTGATCCTCCATGTGGGTTACGCGTTCGTGCCGCTCGGCTTCCTGCTGGTCGGCATGGCATCGCTTGGTCTCTTGCCTGCAGCCGCGGGAATCCACGCCTGGACAGGCGGCGCCATCGGCACGATGACGCTCGCAGTCATGTCACGGTCGAGCCTCGGGCACACGGGGCGACCCCTTAAAGCGAGTCGCTCGCTACAGGCGGTCTACGCCTTGATCGTCCTCTCGGCACTGGCTCGCATCTGCGCCTCGCTCCATCCGGCCTGGAGCCTAGGTCTGCTGCATGTTGCCGGCCTCGCCTGGGCGGCGGCCTTTCTTGGATTCGCCCTGGCGTACTGGCGCCTTCTGACCCAGCCGCGCTTTGGGCGTTAGGGCCGCCTGCATCCTAATATTTGCCTGGCGCGATGTGAAATGCGCGTGGCACTTGGACTGGACGTTGCAGAGGGGTGTGTATCGGTGTCCAAGCATGGCCCCATCCGCCACCGAGATTTCAATGGCTTGAGGTGCCGATCGGCGCGCAGACCCCCGCCGTTTCACATGGCGGAGGGATTGGGAGTGGTCATTGGCGAAAATTTGCGTGGCGTTCTTTTGCGCCGCGATCGTCATTGCACTGGAAGGTGCGATGACGTTTCCCCTGTTGAAGTGACAACGCGTGGACCGGCAGGGGGTGTAACTCAACGTGCTCCAAAGCTCATGTCGAAAGACGCTAATGTTCTCAATCGGGATGAACTTTGATTAGGGGAGGCGGCCGCAATGCCGAGTGCGAACAGCGTCACGATCAGTACCGATGGCGAGCGGAAGGCTGCAATTGTGCGGGCAGCGGTCTTGATGGGATGTGTCTCCGGCGGCGAGGAAGAGCGCGAGCTTGACGCGCTCACGGATGCGATCGCTGAATACGACATGCGAACCATCGTTCAGGCCGTGGCGCTTGCGGCCGCGGCGCGCTGTGATGCCGGCGAGTTCGAACAGAGCGCTGCGTGCGCGGAGGTCCGTCACATGCGGGACCAGTCGCCTGCTGCCGCCTGCGCGGATGTGACGCCATTCGAGAACAAGACCAAGTCCACCGACGAGAGGTGACCGTCAGACAGCAAAAACCGCACGCTCAATCGGGGCGGGCCTCGCCGCCAGCCTTAAAAGCCGACAACACTCAACTACCCGGAGGTGGTTCGACCCATAGGCCCCACGGTGATCGTCATTGAAGGCTGTCATCGCTTGAACGGGGGATCGAGCTCCGCCTGGGCAAAATGCTCCGATGCCTGTTGAGCCTTCGCCAGCATCAATTGCGCGTTTCCGAAAGGACGCTCCAAGCCAGTGGGAGATCAAGCCGCGCATTGGCTCGGCGGAGCGGTTCTCTAGCCGCTGCCGGCGGGCATGCAATGCAATCCTCCGTTGCGGGCCGGATTGGACTGGACGTTGCAGCGGTGGGGCGATAGCCTCCTTAGATCGAATCCAGACAACTTGTCGTATCAGCGGGATCTTCCCCATGATCGCAAATGAATCTGAGAACCAGCCTTCGAGCGTGGCCGCAGCGACCAAACGCGGCGAAATTTTCGCATTTCTCGTCCTGGCGGTCCTGATCTGGCCGATTATCGCGGTTGGCGTCGTCGGCGGATATGGCTTCCTCGTCTGGATGTGGCAGGTCGTCTTCGGACCGCCCGGCCCGCCTGTCCATTGAGGTGCCGGCATGACGGCGCGAGACGGCGAGATCGATAGGCGCGACTTCATCAGAGGGCGCATCGCGCCCGGCGCGCCGCCTGACCGGGACCGCCCCGGCGGGCTCCTCTACATCGCCAGCGCCGTGGTCACGGCCCGCGCCGAGGACTGCGCCGAGGTCGCCCGCCACATCGCGGCGATGCCGGGCACAGAGGTCCACGCCATCAACGGCACCAAGATCATCGTGGTGATCGAAAGCGAGGACAGCGGCGAGATCGGCAGCAGGCTGACCGAGATGGCGCTGCTCGACCGTGTCTTCTCGGCCAACCTCGTCTTCGAGCAGATCGAGCCCCTCGACCCTCCAGGAGTTGGATGATGGCACTCTCCCGCCGCGAACTGATCAAGGCGCAGGCGGCCGGGGTCGCCGCTTTGGCAGCAAATGTCAGCCTCCCCGTCGGCGCCCAGCCGATCATCGGCGGCGTCGACGCGCTGCAGATCCAGTGGTCGAAGGCGCCCTGCCGTTTCTGCGGCACGGGCTGCGGCGTCATGGTCGGCGTCAAGGAGGGCCGCGTCATCGCCACCCATGGCGACATGAAGGCCGACGTCAACCGCGGCCTCAACTGCGTTAAGGGCTATTTCCTCTCCAAGATCATGTACGGCGCCGACCGCCTGACGCAGCCCTTGCTGCGCAAGAAGAACGGTGCCTACGCCAAGGACGGCGAGTTCACCCCGGTTTCCTGGGAGGAGGCTTTCGATACCATGGCCGCAAAGGCCAAGGAGACGCTGAAGGCGAAGGGGCCGACCGCGCTCGGCATGTTCGGCTCCGGGCAGTGGACCATCTTCGAGGGCTACGCCGCCACCAAGCTGATGCGCGCCGGCTTCCGCTCGAACAATCTCGACCCGAACGCACGCCATTGCATGGCCTCGGCCGCCTACGCCTTCATGCGCACCTTCGGCATGGACGAGCCGATGGGCTGCTATGACGATTTCGAGCATGCCGACGCCTTCGTGCTCTGGGGCTCGAACATGGCGGAGATGCACCCTATCCTGTGGACCCGGTTGACCGACCGTCGGCTCGGCCATCCGCATGTGAAGGTCGCGGTGCTCTCGACCTTCACCCATCGCAGCTCGGACCTCGCCGATATCCCGATCATCTTCAAGCCGGGCACGGACCTGGCGGTCCTGAACTACATCGCCAACCACATCATCTCGACCGGGCGGGTGAACAAGGATTTCGTCGACAAGCATACCACCTTCCTGAAGGGCGCCACGGATATCGGCTATGGCCTCCGTCCGGACGATCCGCGCGAGATGAAAGCGCGCAAGGCCGCCGACGTCACCGCCACGACTCCGATCGACTTCGAAGCCTTCGCCGCCTTTGTGAAAGACTACACGCTGGAGAAGGTCTCCGCCCTGACCGGGGTCGAGCCGGGCTTCCTGCAGCAGCTTGCCGAACTCTATGCCGATCCCAAGCGCAAGGTTATGTCGCTCTGGACGATGGGCTTCAACCAGCATGTGCGTGGCGTCTGGGCGAACCAGATGGTCTATAACCTGCACCTGCTGACGGGTAAGATCTCTGAGCCCGGCAACAGCCCGTTCTCGCTGACCGGCCAGCCCTCAGCCTGCGGCACGGCGCGCGAGGTCGGCACCTTCGCCCATCGCCTCCCGGCCGACATGGTGGTGACCAACCCCGAACACCGCAAGCATGCCGAGGAAATCTGGCGAATTCCGCATGGCATCATCCCGGAGAAGCCGGGCTACCACGCCGTCGAGCAGGACCGCATGCTCAAGGACGGCAAGCTGAATTTCTACTGGATCCAGGTCAACAACAACCTCCAGGCCGCGCCCAACAACAGCAACGAGACCTATCCGGGCTATCGCAACCCGGAGAACTTCATCGTCGTCTCGGATGCCTACCCGACCGTGACGGCAATGGCCGCCGACCTGATCCTGCCCGCCGCAATGTGGGTCGAGAAGGAGGGCGCCTATGGCAATGCCGAGCGGCGCACCCATGTCTGGCACCAGCTCGTCGACGCGCCCGGCCAGGCCCGCTCCGACCTCTGGCAGCTCATGGAATTCTCGAAGCGCTTCACGACCGACGAGGTCTGGCCGGCCGAGATTCTCGAGGCCAATCCGAACTATCGCGGCAAGACCTTGTTTGACGTGCTTTACCGCAACGGCAACGTCGACAAATTTCCGCTTTCCGAGATTGAAGCTGGTTACGAGAACCAGGAATCAAAGCAATACGGCTTCTATGTCCATAAGGGGCTGTTCGAGGAATATGCCACTTTCGGCAGGGGCCATGGCCACGATCTCGGACCTTACGACCTCTACCACGAGGTGCGCGGCCTGCGCTGGCCGGTTGTCGACGGAAAGGAGACGCTCTGGCGCTACCGCGAGGGCCTGGATCCGTACGTCAAGGCTGGCAAAGGCGTCGAGTTCTACGGCAACAAGGACGGCAAGGCCCGCATCATAGCTGTGCCCTACGAGCCCCCGGCGGAATCGCCCGATGGCGAGTACGATCTGTGGCTTGTCACCGGGCGCGTCTTGGAACACTGGCACTCCGGTTCGATGACCATGCGCGTGCCGGAGCTCTACAAAGCCTTCCCCGGTGCGCGCTGCTTCATGCACCCCGAGGACGCGCGCAACCGCGGGCTCAACCAAGGCGCGGAAATCCGGATCATCTCGCGGCGCGGCGAGATGCGCACCCGCGTCGAAACGCGAGGCCGCAACCGCATGCCGTCAGGCGTGATCTTCGTTCCGTGGTTCGACGCCAGCCAGCTCATCAACAAGACCACTCTCGACGCCACCGATCCCATCTCCAAGCAGACGGATTTCAAGAAATGCGCGGTCAAGATCCTGGCGGTCTGAGCCTGATGCGCTCCTGGACCCTTCTCGGAACTGCCCTGGCAGCCTTCGTCGTCCTCACCGTCGGCGCGCTCTCGCAGGACGGAGCGCCGATCAGGATCGTACCGCGCGTGACCGGCAACGCGCAGCCCATGGAGCTCGAACGGGTGCCCGCGCTCGGCCGCCCGATCGTCGATGACGTCAGGCGGATGCGCAACTATCCCGAGCAGCCGCCTGTGATCCCGCATTCGATCGACGGCTACCAACTCACGCTCAACACCAACCGCTGCATGGATTGCCACAGGCGTGAGTTTACCGAGGGCTCGGGCGCACCGATGATCAGCATCACCCATTTCCAGGACCGAGATGGCCAGGTGCTCTCGGACGTGACGCCGCGCCGCTATTTCTGCAC
>NZ_FNUY01000003.1 GCF_900108245.1 Allobosea lathyri | reverse complement strand
CCGCCGCCACCGTGACCTCCGCCACCGCCATGACCGCCGCCACCGTGACCTCCGCCACCACCATGACCGCCGCCGCCGTGACCTCCGCCACCACCATGACCGCCACCGCCATGGCCGCCACCTGAGCCACCGCCCGAGCCGCCACCCGTGCCACCGCCCGAGCCGCCGCCCGAACCACCGCCGGAGCCGCCACCGGAACCACCGCCGGAGCCGCCACCCGTGCCACCGCCCGAACCGCCGCCTGCGCCGCCGCCCGAACCGCCACCCGAGCCTCCGCCTGCGCCGCCGCCCGCGCCGCCGCCCGAGCCTCCGCCCGCGCCTCCGCCAGTACCACCACCGGCGCCGGCGCCGGATCCATTATTGGAGGCGCTTCCGCCGCCGCCCTGGCCGCCGCCGCCCTGGCTGCCGTCACCGCCGGAATTCGCGGCGCTGCTCGGACCTCCCGAAGACAAGGCTCCCGTCGTCAATGGCGGGCACGCCCAGAATTCACCGCCACCCTGCTGGACAAGAGAACACGCCTGGTTGGGCGCGCGGGTGCGCCTCCCGCTGGAGGCAACGGCGCTGTAATATTGGACATTGCCGGCCCCGGCGCCTTGAGGTGCAGAGGCAGTGGCGCCGATTGACGCGGTGGAACGCGGCGGGCAAACCCACAGCTGTTCGCGGTCATATTGCTGGATGATGCAATCTCGGCTGGGCGCACGCGTTTTGCGACCATTGGCGGATGTGGCGCTGTAATATTGCACGCCGCCTCCAGCCGGGTCGCTCAGGCCGGGCCCCGACATTGCCATGGTCGTCTGGCGTGGCGCGCTGTTGCGCCCCGCTGGATCGCATTCCCAAAGCCAGAGGTTCCTGATGAGCTTGCGTTCGCAGGCCCCATAGGGCTGCGGCGTTGGAGCGCCGTTGATTGCGAAACCCTCATGATATTCAGGCCACGGATTGGGGCTTTGAGCGTAAGAAAAAGTCGAAGTCGTTGCAAGAAGTCCGGCAATAAAAATTTTACGCTTGAAATAACGCACGACAACACCCTCCTGCTCCAGAGGACGACCAACTCCAGAGCTACTAATTACATTCTGAAAATTCTCGCTTCAAATTTTAGCCTTGGTCATTCCAATGAGTTAACTGATAAACTGTTCTCGAGCCGCGCTCAATTTGGCATTTGCGCCAAGCCTCTACCTCCGACGGACTACTCCGACGATGCGGGCTGCGATCGAGAAGGGACGCAGGCGGGCGATTGTTTCTGTGGCGATAGCCGCCACCGCATCCCGCCAAAACAGGCAGCACGCCGGGGCTAGAGCATGCTGCATTTTCGTGGAAACGCGGGTCATCCCGGGCGCAGCCCTCGGGTCCGACCTTCGGTCGGCCCAAGGATAAACTCCGCGGAGACCCGGGATCCATGCCTGAACATCGACCGCAAGCGCTCCGGATTGGATCCCGGGTCACGCCCGGGACGACGGCATGTTTCCGAGGGAAATCAGCGCGCTCTAATCCGAGATGCCAACCGCCGACTGGCGCGGCGCTACTTTTTCAAGCCTATCCGGACTACGATCGGCTTCCACGCAGTTAAGCTCCGCCACGCTGAGCGCGATATGTTCGCCGCCTTCAGCCGGCAGCTTCGAAGCGAGGACAGGCCGATGCGCGTTCTTGCCTTAGTTCTTGCCTCAGTTCTTGCCTTAGTTCTTGCCTCAGTCAGCGTGACGCTGATTTTGGCCGCTGGAGCAACGAAGACGCGCTCGCATGAAGCCGCCAGCGGCTGGGACTATCCGTTCGAATGCTGCTCCGGCGCAGATTGCGCCCGGATCGACCCCGAAGCCGTCGTCGAGCGCCCATCGGGTTACATCGTGACGATCGCGCCAGGGCATCATCCGATCTGGGCCACGGAACGCCGCAAGCCCCTCATCCTTGAAATCCCCTATCAGAAAGCGCGCCTGTCGCCGGACGGCCATTGGCATCTCTGCATCAACGATGCCGGCGAACTGCTCTGCTTCTTTTCGCCGGTCGGCGGCTCGTAGCCCCGTCAACTAAGCGTCGTTTCCAACGGAAAACAGCACGCTAGCTGACGATCTGCCCGCGAAAGGCCCAGCGGGTCATGCGGCGCTCGACCAGCGCACAGGCCGCATACATGCCGATGCCCATGATCGCGATCGAGAACAGCCCGGCGAAGGTCGTCGCCGAATCGTTGCGCGCGCCGGCCGACAGCATCAGGAAGCCGATGCCGCGATTGCCGCCGACCGTCTCCGACAGAACCGAGCCGACAAAGGCCAGCGTCACCGCGACCTTCAGGCTGGCGAACAGGAAAGGCATCGCGCGGGGGACGCCGACCTTGGTCAGGATTTCCCACTGGCTGGCGCCGAGCGAGCGCATCACGTCGCGCATTTCCGGCTCGATGGTCGCCAGCCCCGTCGCGACGTTCACGACGATCGGGAAGAAGCTGATGACGAAGGCGGTGATCACCGCCGGCAGCGCGCCGACGCCGAGCCAGATCATCAGGATCGGCACGATCGCGACCTTCGGGATCGCGTTGAAGGCGATCAGCAACGGGTAGAGCCCGGAATAGATGAAGGGCGAGGCGCCGACCGCAAGCCCGAGCAGCAGCCCGAAGCCGATCGCCAACACGAAGCCGGTCATCGTCGTCGCCAGCGTCTCCAGGCAGAATTTCAGCAGGATTTCCCAGCGCAGCACCATGACCTCGAAGATCCGTGTCGGCCGTGGCGCCAGGATCTCGGGCACGTCGAAGACGCGGCAGGCACCTTCCCAGAGGAGAAGGAGCGCCGCCATCGTCAGCCAGGGCATGGCGATGAGCAGCATGCGCCGCTGCGTGTCGGTCATCACGCATGCTCCTTGTGGATGCATTCGCGCAGTTCGTGGACGATGTCGACGAAGCCGATCTCGAAGGTGGTCTCCAGCGTGCGCGGGCGGGGCAGCTCGATCTTGCGGACCTTGACGATGCGCCCGGGTCGCCGGCTCATCACATAGACGGTGTCGGCGAGATAGACCGCCTCGCGCAAATCATGGGTCACCAGCACGGCGGTGAAACGGCGCTCCATCCAGAGCTTCTGCATCACGCCCCAGAGCTCTTCGCGCGTGAAGGCGTCGAGCGCCCCGAAGGGCTCGTCGAGCATCAGGATCTCGGGCTCGTGGATCAGCGCGCGGCACAGGCTGGAGCGCTGCTGCATGCCGCCCGAAAGCTGCCAGGGATATTTGTCGCCGAAGCCGCCGAGCCCGACGGAATCGAGCAGCGCCTCGACGCGGGCGACATATTCCGCCTTGTTGGCGCGGAAACGCTGCTTGTGAGGCTGCACGACTTCGAGCGGCAGCAGGATGTTGTCGCGCGTCGTGCGCCAGGGCATCAGCGTCGGCGCCTGGAAGGCCATGCCGACGCCGCGGATCGGGCCTTTGACGGGAACGCCATGCACCCTGATCTCGCCGCTCGTGGGCGGCAGCAGCCCGGTGACCAGCTTCATCAGCGTGGACTTGCCGCAGCCGGAGGGGCCGACCACCGCGATGAACTCACCCTTGGCGATGTTCAGCGTGGCATCGTCCAGCGCGACCATGCGCTCCTTGCCGCTGCCATAGGCCAGACTGACCTGACGCAGTTCGACGAGCGGAGGCGAGACATCGGCGGCAACACCGCGCGAGCCCTCATCCTGAGGAGCGAGCACGGCTCGCGTCTCGAAGGATGATCCAGATATCACCGGCGCCTCCTGAAGCATCCTTCGAGACGCCATTCCCAAGGGAATGGCTCCTCAGGATGAGGGCTGAGTTGGATAGCGTCGGTCAGGGCGCGACCATCCGGTCGGCCTTCGGCGGCAGATACTTGTTCGAGAACACCTTGGCCGGATCGGGCGCCGCAGGCAGGCCAAAGGCCTCGGCGACGTCGACGACCGAACGGGCGAAGCGCGCCGGATCGACATCGCCCATGCCGTTCTCCTTCACGAAGGGGGTCAGCACGTTCATCTTCAAGGACATGTTGAGCCGCTCGGTCTCCAGCGCCTCGTCGATCAACGGATCGCGCTTCTTGGTGGCGGCAATGCCGAGGGCGGGATTGGCGGCGACATCCTTCCAGGCCTTTGCAGTGGCGCGCAGGAAGCCGGTGACGAGCTCGGGCTTGGCGGCCATGGCGGGCGAGATGATGATGCCGTTGCCATACACATCCATCTTGAAGTCGCTGTAGTTGAACGAGACGATGTCGGCAGCCGTAATGCCACGGGCCTTCAGGTCGAGGATCGACGAGAAGTAGTGGCCCGAGATGAAGTCGACCGTGCCCTGCGCCAGCGACTGCTCGCGCAGCTGCGGCGTCAGGTTGACATGGGTGACGCTGGCGGGATCGAGCCCGACCTTCTTGGCGAAGGCCGGAAACAGCCGGAACGATGCGTCGAACACCGGCGCGCCGAGCTTCTTGCCGGCAAGGTCGGCAGGCTTGGTGATGCCGCTCTTCTTCAGCGCATGCACGCCGAAAGGCGGGAAATCATAGGCGATGAAGACCGAGAGGATCTCCTTGCCGGGGTTCTTGACGTTGTACTCGATCAGCGAGTTCACATCGGAGAAGCCGATATCATAGGCGCCGGTCGCGACACGCTGCACCGCGCCGGCAGAGCCCTGCCCCGGGTCCATCGTCACATCCAGCCCCTCGGCCTTGTAGTAGCCCTTGTCGAGCGCGACGAGGAAGGGCGAGGTCGGCCCCTGGAACACCCAGTCGAGCGTGAACTTGACCGGGGTCTGGGCCGCGGCCGTCAACGGGCTGCCCAGCAGCAAAATACCGCCGAGCGCAGCCGCGCAAAAAGCCCTCCGTCCGGCTTGCGCCAGTCCCGACACAGCCCGATCCACACCGACCATCTGAAACAACCCCTGCTTTATGCGTTGAAACCGACGCTAATGGCCGGTCTGGGGGTGGTCAACCAAGCGCGAGAGTGCTCCTGCCCTTTTTTTAAGCAGGCGCATTCGCTTTGCAGATGGTGTTGCCGAAGCGTGATCCGCGACCGGCGCAGGCGCGAACGCTTACATCCGGAACACGCCGAACTTCGTCTCGGGAACCTCGGCGTTCAGGCAGGCAGAAAAGGCCAGCGCCAGCACGCGCCGCGTTTCCGAGGGCAGGATGATGCCATCGTCCCAGAGCCGCGCCGTGGCGTGATAGGGCGAGCCCTCCTCCTCGTATTTCGAGCGGATCGGCGCCTTGAACGCTTCCTCGTCGCCGGTCGACCAGCTCTTGCCCTCGGCCTCGATATTGTCGCGGCGCACGGTTGCCAGCACGCTCGCCGCCTGCTCGCCACCCATCACCGAGATGCGGCTGTTTGGCCAGGTGAAGAGGAAGCGCGGGGAATAAGCGCGGCCGCACATGCCGTAATTGCCGGCTCCGAACGAACCGCCGACCAGCACCGTGACTTTCGGCACGCGCGCCGAGGCGACGGCCGTCACCAGTTTGGCGCCATCCTTGGCGATGCCGCGCGTCTCGAAATCGCGGCCGACCATGAAGCCGGTGATGTTCTGCAGGAACAGCAGGGGAATGCGGCGCTGGCAGCACAATTCGATGAAATGCGCACCCTTGAGCGCGCTTTCCGAAAACAGGATGCCGTTATTGGCGATGATGCCGACCGGCATGCCATGGATGCGGGCAAAGCCGGTGATCAGGGTCGTGCCGTAGAGCTTCTTGAACTCGTCGAACTCCGAGCCGTCGACGAGCCGGGCGATGACCTCGCGGATGTCGTATTGCTTCTTGAGGTCGGTCGGCACGACCGCCTCGAGTTCCTCAGGCGGATAAAGCGGCTCCACTGCGTCCACGATGTCGATATCGGGGCGCTTGACGCTGTTGAGATTGGCGGCGATCCGCCTGGCGATGGCCAGCGCATGGGTGTCGTCGCCGGCATAATGGTCGGCGACACCCGAGAGGCGGGCATGCACATCGGCGCCGCCGAGATCCTCCGCCGAAACGACCTCGCCGGTCGCGGCCTTCACCAGCGGCGGGCCGCCCAGAAAAATGGTGCCCTGCTTCCTGACGATGATCGTCTCGTCGGACATCGCAGGGACATAGGCGCCGCCGGCCGTGCAGGAGCCCATGACGACGGCGATCTGCGGAATGCCCTGCGCCGAGAGATTGGCCTGATTGTAGAAGATCCGGCCGAAATGCTCGCGATCGGGAAAGACGTCGGTCTGATAAGGCAGGTTCGCGCCGCCGGAATCGACGAGATAGATGCAGGGCAAACGATTCTCGGCGGCGATCTCCTGCGCCCGCAGATGCTTCTTCACCGTCATCGGGTAGTAGGTGCCGCCCTTGATGGTGGCATCGTTGCAGACGACCATGACCTCGCGGCCGGCGACCCGCCCGATACCGGCGATCATGCCGGCGCCATGCACGTCCTTCTCATACATGTCGAAGGCGGCCAGCGCTCCGATTTCGAGAAAGGCCGAGCCGGGATCGAGCAGGCGCAGCACGCGCTCGCGCGGCAGGAGCTTGCCACGAGACGTATGGCGCTCGCGCGACTTGGCGTTTCCGCCGAGCGCGGCCGTGCTTCGGCGCTCGCCGAGTTCGGCGCGCAATGCGCTCCACGCCTCGGCATTGGCGCGCGTCTCGGCCGAATTCAGATCGACCTTGCTCTCGATGACCGACACGGCGCGCGCTCCCAAAGCGGATATGTTCTCGCCGGGTTATCGCGCGCCCCGCGCAAAACGCCAACCGGCACGGACACGCAGAAGCGACAGCGCAAATCCGCCAGTCCCCCGTCGCTAAACAAGCTTGAGCGTGACGGCTATTCGCGGGCTGCCTGCCAAGATCAATCCCCGCATGTCGTCCCCTTGCTTTGCCGATTCAGGCGCAAAGCATGGTCCGATCCGGTCAATGGAAGGTAATCTCGTCAAACCGCGATGGTCTGACCGAAGATCTGCTCGAACTCCCGCCGCAAGACCACATCGACCTCGGGCATCGTCACGGGCAATCCGAGATCGACCAGCGACGTCACGCCATGATCGCTGACGCCGCACGGCACGATGCCATCGAAATGCGAAAGCTCCGGCTCGATATTCAGCGAAATGCCATGGAACGAGACCCAGCGGCGCACGCGGATGCCGATGGCGGCGATCTTGTCCTCGACGGTCGCTTCTCCGGCTCTTGCCAGCTTGTCGGGCCGGCGCACCCAGACGCCGACGCGGTCCTCGCGCCGCTCGCCGCGAATGTTGAAGCCGTCGAGCGTGCCGATCAGCCACGCCTCCAGCGCCGCGACGAAACGCCGGAGATCGGGCTCGCGGCGCTTCAGGTCGAGCATGACATAGGCCACGCGCTGGCCGGGCCCGTGATAGGTGAACTGTCCGCCACGGCCGGAGCGATGCACCGGAAAGCGCTCGGGCGCGATCAGGTCCTCGTCGCGCGCCGAGGTGCCGGCGGTGTAGAGCGGCGGATGCTCGACCAGCCAGACGCGCTCGCGCGCCTCGCCGTCCGCGATCAATCCCGCGCGCATCTCCATCTCGGCGACCGCATCGTCATAGCCGGTCAGCCCCTCGGCCACGACCCATTCGACCGGGGCCGAGCCGGGCTCGGGCATGAACAAAACCGATAGCGCCTCGCGCGTCTTCACTTTGGCTTAACCATGTTTCGCTCAAGCTTCATTCACCGGCGGCGACCGGCTCACCAGCGGGCGCCTCATGCGCCGGAAGCAGCCGGCAGGCAAGTTTCGTTGGTGGAATTCTGAAGTAGTGTCCCGGAGGCAGGACTTGAAGGCCGATCTCGATCTCGTCCCTGTCGAACTGACCGTCGTCCTGGGGTCCACCCAGATGCCGATCTACAAATTGCTGCGCATGGGCCGCGGCGCGATCATCGAACTCAACGCCAGCGAGACCGACGAGGTCCAGATTCTCGCCAACAACCACCCCTTCGCCAAGGGAATCGTTGTCGTCAGCGGCTCGCGCATTTCCGTCGAGATCACGCAGATGCTGAAGCGGCCGACCGTGTACTCACTTCAGACTGTCGCGGAAGCCGCGTAAAATCGGGGTCTGAGGGCCTTCCGGAAATTCTTAGCCGCTTTTCCTGTCAGACGCTCTTGTGGCGACGGATTCGATTTGCTAGACCCGCGCCGCTCCGGAGTTCACCGCCACAGCGCGGAACGTTCTGGAGCCGCTGCGGTCATGGCGGAATTGGTAGACGCACTACCTTGAGGTGGTAGCGGGGAGACCCGTGGAGGTTCGAGTCCTCTTGACCGCACCAAATTCGGGCTGAAGCCCAGCAAACGGCGACCCTCGCGGGTCGCCGTTTGCATTTCCGGCCCTGCTTCATGTTTTCGCCCCGAATCCGTCATGCTGCGTTGCAAGGGCGGAGTGCGGCTGACAAAAGAGCAGCCACCACCTCTTCGAATCCAATCCTCCAGACGCGGAGCCGGGCCGATGACGGAAGCCGAGAACGCTCCCGACGACATCCTCGACCGCCCGATCCGCGATGAGGATGGGGCGATCGATGCCGGTCTCGTCGAGCAGGTTTCGCAAGCCGTCCTGCTGTCGGACCTGACGACGCTGCGCGCCATCGTCGCCGACATGCACGAGGCCGATCTCGGCGCGCTGCTGGAAGCGCTCGACGCCGATGAGCGCCCGAGGCTGATCTCGCTGCTCGGAACGGATTTCGACTTCACGGCCCTGACCGAGGTCGACGATTCGATTCGCGAGGAGATTCTCGAGGAGCTTTCGGCGGAGACCGTCGCCGAGGGCGTGCGCGATCTCGATACCGACGACGCCGTCTACATCCTCGAGGACATGGAGGAAGCCGACAAGCAGGAGGTGCTTGGCAAGCTCTCCCCTGCCGAGCGGATCGCCCTGCAGCAGGGCCTGGATTATCCCGAGGAGAGCGCCGGCCGGCGCATGCAGAGCGAGGTCGTCGCCGTTCCGCCGTTCTGGACGGTCGGGCACACGATCGACTACCTCCGCGACACCGCCGATGTCCCCGACCGCTTCTTCGAGATCTTCGTCGCCGACCCCGCGCATCATTTCGTTGGTACCGTGCGGCTCGACCGCCTGCTGCGGACGAAGCGACCGGTCCCGATTTCGGAGCTGGTCGAGGAGGACCGCCGCGTCGTCAAGGCGACCGAGGATATCGAGGACGTCGCGCGGATGTTCCAGCGCTACAACCTCGTCGCCGCCCCCGTCATCGACGATGCCGGCCGCCTGGTCGGCGTGCTGACCATCGATGATATCGTCGATGTCATCGAGGAAGCCGCCGATGACGACGTCAAGCAACTCGGCGGCGTGCATGCCGACGAGGAGCTGTCCGACCCCGTGCCCGCGATCGCCAAAAGCCGGTTCAGCTGGCTCTTCGTCAATCTGGTCACATCCTTTCTCGCCGCCGCGGTGATGAGCCTGTTCGAGGAACAGCTCTCCAAGCTCGTGGCGCTGGCGATCCTGGCCCCGATCGTGGCGAGCCAGGGCGGCAACGCCGCGACGCAGACGATGACGGTGGCGGTGCGCGCGCTGGCGACGCAGGAGCTGGGCGCCTGGAACCTGCGCCGGTTCTTCACCCGCGAGATGATCGTCGGCCTGATCAACGGCGTCGGTTTCGCCGTGATCACCGGCATCGTCGCGGCCATCTGGTTCGGCAGCAGCGGGCTTGGAATCGTCATCGGCATCGCGATGATCGTCACGCTGATCTCGGCCGCGGCCGCGGGCGTCCTGATCCCGCTGGCGCTCGACAGATTTGACGTCGACCCCGCGATCGCCTCAGGTACCTTCGTCACCACCGTCACCGATGTCGTCGGCTTCTTCGCCTTTCTCGGCATCGCCACGCTCTGGCTTGGTCTGGCCTGAGCGGGCGCAACAATTTTGGTAACGTAAACCGGCCGTCAAGCTTTCTCCTCAATTGTCCGCGAGATGACCGCCCGACGCATGCCCAGCCTTAACCTCACATCGTTCCTTGCCGCCGCCGCGCTAGCGGTTCTTGGCGGCTGCGTCGCGATGGAGGGCAACTACCCGGCCAAGGGTGACAACCGGCCCCATCCCGGCGTGGCCGCGGCCCATCGCTATCCGATTCACGGCATCGACATCTCGCGCTGGCAGGGCGAGATCGACTGGGCCGCGGTCCGGGGCGCCGGTACGCGCTTCGTCTACATGAAGGCGACGGAGGGCGGCGACCATGTCGACCCGGCCTTCCAGCGCAATTGGGAAGGCGCGCGCCGCGCCGGCATTCCGCGCGGCGCCTATCACTTCGTCTATTGGTGCCGCCCCGCCCATGAGCAGGCGGTCTGGTTCAAGCAGCAGATCCCCAACGACCCCGATGCGCTGCCGCCTGTGCTCGACGTCGAATGGAACGGCCATTCGCGCACCTGCCCGCAGAAGGTCGACCGCTCGCTGGCACTGGAGAAGATCCAGCTGATGCTCACGGAGCTGGAGCAGCTGACCGGGAAGAAGCCGGTGATCTATACCGACATCACCTTCCACAAGGAGGTGCTGGAGGGCCAGTTCAACGACTACCCCTACTGGATCCGCTCCACAGCCGCCCTGCCCGAGGCGCGCTACACGGAACGGCCCTGGGCCTTCTGGCAGTTCACCACGACCGGGCGTGTCCCCGGCATCAAGGGCGATGTCGACCGCAACGCCTTCTACGGCAATGAAGGCGAGTTCGTCGGCTGGCGCTCGGGCGAGTTCGACATCGGCACCCGCCGCTGGGAAAAGCGCAAGCCCGTGCCGCCGCAGCCGAGCCCCGGCCCTGAGCGCGTGCCCGCGCCGACCCCGGCGCCGCCGCTGGTCGCGCGGATTCCAGGCTCTGCGGCGCCGGTCGCCTCCTCCTTCGCGCGGCAGGATTTCGCGCCGCAGGATCAGGAAACCGCCGAGGCAGAGTGAAGCCGCTCGCCTCGCCGCGCCGGTTAACCAAAGCTGAAACTTGCCGCTCGATTGCGAGCCATTTCTAACCGGCCCTTAACCACGCCCTTCGCATCGTCGACCTCGATTGAGGAGAAGCGTATGCCGGTGCGGTCGAGGATTTCGGAACGAATGACGTCTGGGCGAAGCACGCTCGGCGCCATAGTCATGACAACCCTGTTCGCCTGCTTCGCCACTCCGGCTGCCGCGCTCTACCCCAAGAAGAGCGACAGCTCCCCCCATCACGGCGTCAGGGATGCCCGCCGGCAGGCGATCCAGGGCATCGACATCTCGCGCTGGCAGGGCGACATCGACTGGGACAAGGTCAAGGACGCCGGCACGCGCTTCGCCTTCATCAAGGCGACCGAGGGCGGCGACCATCTCGACCCGAATTTCAAGCGCAACTGGGCCGAGGCGAAGAAGGCCGGTGTCGCACGCGGCGCCTATCATTTCGTCTGGTGGTGCCGCTCGGCCAAGGACCAGGTCCGCTGGATGAAACGCCATATCCCGCGCGATGCCGACGCGCTGCCGCCCGTGCTCGACGTCGAGTGGCAGAACGGCTCGCAATGCACCCGCAAGATCTCGCGCGAGGCAGCTTTGGTGAAGATTCGCGAGATGCTGAAGGGGTTGCAGGAGCATACCGGCAAGAAGCCGATCATCTACACCGACATCAATTTCCACGAGGATATCCTCGAGGGCGAGTTCAACGACTATCCCTATTGGCTGCGCTCGACGGCGGCGCCGCTGCGCCATCGCTACAATCGCGAGCGCTGGGAGTTCTGGCAGTTCACCACCACGGGCCGCGTGCCCGGCATCACCGGCGATGTCGACCGCAACGCCTTCTACGGCTCCGAACGCGAATTCGCAGCCTGGCGGCAGGGCCGCTTCGACATCGGCACCCGCGAATGGCGCGGCGGCGAGCCGAAGGTCGCCGCCAACAAGCCGCCGGCGACATCGGCCGGCTCGCGGGCACCGAAAGGCGCCGGCGGCACGCCGCTGCGCATGGCGCCGCCGGCAAAGGTGCCGCAGCGCACCGCCGGCGCCCGCGACGTCGCAACGACGAGCTCCCTCGCCCGCGACTAGTCGCCGTCTGCGCCGCATCCTGTCACGAAGCTGTCATGTCTGCCGAGCCCTGTTCGGCCACGCTCCCGCATGACGCAATGCGGGAGAGGCCCTCGCCGCACATGCCAGGGCCGAGGAACTGGGCAAGAACTGGGCGAGAGAGCCGGGCAAGACGACGATGCTGCATGATCTGCAATCCCAGGCCGGCTTCGTCTGGGTCTATCGTTTCGATGCGGAGGGCCGCCCGCATCTCCTGCCGCGCGACAAGATGCCGGCGCTCGAACTGCCCGATACCAGCTTCGTCTGGCTTCATGTCGACCTCGTCCATAGCCGCACCAAGCAATGGATAGCCGCCTGCCCGGGCATTCCGGCGGACGCGCTGAGCCTGTTTCTGGGCCAGGACGAGCACCAGCGCCTCTATCACGACGCCGATTTCGTCTGGGGCATCACCTTCGACCAGATGCGCGAGGTCGCCAGCCTTGCCGATGATACCGGCATGCTGCACTGGATCGTCAGCGAGCGCGTCCTGCTTACCGGCCGGCGCCAGGCGCTCCAGGCGACGCGGCTGACGCGCGACGCGCTGGAGGCGGGTTTTCGCGCCACCTCCCCGGTCATGCTGTTCGAGCGCGTGATCGAATATGTGATCGAGGATGTCGCCGAGGATGTCATGCACCTCACCGACGACACCGATTCGATCGAGGATCATGTCATCGACGATCGCATCGGGAACGATGCCCGTCGGCTCGGCCTGATCCGCCGGCGCACGGTGAAGCTGCATCGCCAGCTCAACGGCCTGCACCAGCTGTTTCGCCGCTTCTCGGAGACGGCATCGGCCCGCACCGCGCCGGAGACCGTCAAGAGCGCCGCAAGCCGCCTGCTCCACCGCGTCGACACCATGCTCAGCGACGTCCAGATCGTGCAGCAGCGCGCCCGGCTGCTTCAGGACGAGATCGCCGCGCGCCTGACGGCGCAGACCAACGAGCAGCTCTATGTGCTCTCGATCCTGACGGCGACGCTGATGCCGGCGACGCTGATCACCGGCCTCTTCGGCGTGAACACGAAGGGCCTGCCCTTCCTCGATGACGAGATGGGCTTCGTCTACGTGGTCCTGCTCAGTCTGCTCGCCGCCAGTCTGGTCTATCTGCTGCTGCGGCGGCGCAACATGATCCACTGAAGCGGGCCTTAAAGATTGGGGCTTGCACGCCCAACCCGCTGTTCACGCCTGCGCGCTGACTTGCATCCGATCCGCGCTATAACGCGAGCAAAGGAAGCGGCTTGGCCCGCTTCGGAGCACCGGGAGGATTTCATGCTCGCCAACGCGCCGCGCCCGTTCAATTTCGACCTCGGCGAAACCGCCGATGCGATCCGCGACACCGTCCATGCCTTCGCGCAGGAGAAGATCGCGCCGCGCGCCGAGGAGATCGACCGCTCCAACCAGTTCCCGCGCGATCTCTGGCCGCAGATGGGCGCGCTCGGCCTGCATGGCATCACGGTGAAGGAAGAGGATGGCGGTTCGGGGCTGGGCTATCTCGAACATGTCGTGGCGATTGAGGAGGTCTCGCGCGCCTCGGCTTCCGTCGGCCTGAGCTATGGCGCGCACAGCAATCTCTGCGTCAACCAGATCGCCCGCAACGGCACTGCCGCGCAGAAGGCGAAATACCTGCCCAAGCTGATCTCGGGAGAGCATGTCGGCTCGCTCGCCATGTCCGAGCCCGGCGCCGGCTCCGATGTCGTCTCGATGAAGACGCGCGCCGAGAAGAAGGGCGACCGCTACATCATCACCGGCAACAAGATGTGGATCACTAACGGCCCCATCGCCGAGACGCTGGTCGTCTATGCCAAGACCGACCCGGCCGCAGGTTCGAAGGGCATCACCGCCTTCCTGATCGAGAAGGGCATGAAGGGCTTCTCGACCGCCCAGAAGCTCGACAAGCTCGGCATGCGCGGCTCCGACACCTGCGAACTCGTCTTCGAGGACTGCGAGGTGCCCGAGGAGAACGTGCTGGGTTCGGTCGGGCGCGGCGTCAACGTGCTGATGAGCGGGCTCGACTATGAGCGCGTGGTGCTCTCCGCCGGCCCGCTCGGCATTATGCAGGCGGCGATGGATGTGGTCATGCCCTATGTCCACGAGCGCAAGCAGTTCGGGCAGTCGATCGGACAGTTCCAGCTCGTCCAGGGCAAGCTCGCCGACATGTATGTGATGATGAACGCCTGCAAGGCCTATGTGTATGCCGTCGCGAAAGCCTGCGACCGCGGCGAGACCACCCGCGAGGACGCAGCCGGCGCAATCCTGATCTCAGCCGAGAAGGCGACGCAGATCGCGCTCGACGCGATCCAGCTGCTCGGCGGCAACGGCTATATCAACGACTACCCGACCGGGCGCTTGCTGCGGGACGCGAAACTCTACGAGATCGGCGCCGGCACCAGCGAGATCCGCCGCATGCTGATCGGCCGGGAATTGTTCGATAAGACGAAGTAACGGCCCCACGCCGTCATGCCCGGGCTTGACCCGGGCATCTCCGGACGAGATGTCTCCTCGCCGTCATGCTCGCCCTTGTGGCGAGCATCCACGTCTTGAACACGCCCCTCGACCAGCGAAGACGTGGATGGCCGGGACAAGCCCGACCATGACGGAGAGTATCTCCCGCGAATGACATGGTGACCTGATGCCCCTCTATTTCGCCTATGGCGCCAATATGGACGTGGCCGCGATGGCGACGCGCTGCCCCGGCTCGAAGCCGCTCGGGCTCGCGCGCCTGCCGCGGCATCGCTTCATCGTCACCACCGATGGCTACGCCTCGGTCATCCGCGACCCGCGCGAGACCGTTCATGGCGTGCTCTGGGACTGCGCGCTGAGCGACGTCCGCGCCCTCGACAAGTTCGAGGACATCGCCAGCGGCCTTTATGTGAAGATCAACCAGCCGGTGATCGTGGAAGGCGGTGCCAAGCGTGCGCTGGTCTATGTCGGCCGCAGCGCCGATCTCGGCAAGGCCCGCCCGGGCTATCTCGAAGCCATCATAGCCAGCGCGAAAGACCGGGCGCTGCCAGAGGCTTACATCGCCGCGATGAATCGGTTTCTGAGCAAGCCGAATCTGGATGTGAAGTCGCTGAATCAGGCTGTGAGCGCCGAGCTTCCTCCCGGCCCGGTCGCGGGTGTCCGGCCAAGGGCGCTGGCGCCGAAGTGATCGCGCCGTCATGCTCGGGCGAAGACCCGAGCATCTCATGCCGAAAGAGGCGACTGACATACAAGCCTTTCCGTCACGAGATTCTCGGGTCCGCGCAAAGCGCGACCCGAGAATGACGCTGCGGTTTACGCCGCCAGCCCCTTCGCCATCTCGCTGACCTGCCGCTCGAACAGCGCGCGATAGGCGCCGTTCTCGCGCTGCAGCAGCGCTTCGTGCGGCCCCTCCTCGACCACGCTGCCGCGATCGAAGACGAGGATGCGGTCCATGGCGCGCACGGTCGAGAGCCGGTGCGCGATCACGATCGTGGTGCGCCCCTCCATCAGCCGCTCGACCGCCTGCTGGATCAGCGCCTCCGATTCAGAATCGAGGCTCGAGGTTGCCTCGTCCAGGATCAGGATCGGCGCATCCGCCAGGAAGGCGCGCGCCAGCGCGACCCGCTGCCTCTCGCCGCCCGAGAGCTTGACGCCGCGCTCGCCGACCAGCGTGGCGTAGCCCTTGGGCAGGCGCATGACGAAATCATGCGCATTGGCGAAGCGCGCCGCCTGCTCGATCTGCGCCAGCGTGGCGCCGGGCCGGCCATAGGCGATGTTCTCCGCCAGCGAGCGGTGGAACAGCACAGGCTCCTGCTGCACGATCGCGATCTGCTGGCGCAGGGAAGCCTGCGTCACCGAGGCGATGTCGCGCCCATCGATCGCGATACGGCCATTGGTGACGTCGTAAAGCCGTTGCACCAGCTTGACGAAGGTCGTCTTGCCGGAGCCCGAACGCCCGACCAGCCCGACCTTCTCGCCCGCCTGGATCGTCAACGAGAAGTCGCGGTAAAGCGGCTCGACATGCCCGCCATAATGGAAGGTCACGTCCTCGAAGGCGATCTCGCCGGACGTCACCGCGATCGCGGTCGAGCCCCTGGCGTCAGCGACGCCATAGGGCTGGTCATGCATGGCGACGAGCTCCTCCATGTCGTTCACCGAACGCTGCAGGTTGTGCACGTGCTGGCCGACATCGCGCAGATAGCCATGCACGACGGCATAGCTGGTCAGCACGAAGGCGACGTCGCCCGGCGTGGCCTGCCCGTTCGCCCAGAGCCAGATCACCAGCCCGACCACGGCCGCGCGCAGGACCAGCAGGACGAATTGCTGCGCCGTGCCCGAGGTCGTGCCGCGCACCCAGGTCCGCCGTGTCCGAAGCGACCATTTCGCCAGCACCTCGGCGATGCGCGAATCCTCGCGCAGCTCCGCGCCATAGGCCTTCACGACGGGATTGCAGGAGATCGCATCCGCCAGCGCACCGCCGACGCGGGTGTCCCAGCTGTTGGCCAGCCGCGCCGCCGGCGCGACATAGTTGAGCGACAGCGCCACGGTGACCGCGACATAGACCACCGAACCGATGAACACGACCAGCCCCATCGCCGGCCAGTGCCAGGCCAGCAGCACGGTCGAGCCGACGAGCACGACGACCGAGGGCAGCAGCGCGATCAGAACCGTGTCGGTCAGCAGGTCGAGCGCCCACATGCCGCGCGTGATCTTGCGCACCGTCGAGCCCGCGAAGTTGTTGGCGTGCCAGTCGGTCGAGAAGCGCTGCAGGCGCGCGAAGGCCTCCTGCGCCGTGTCGCCCATCGTGCGCAGCGTCATGCCGGTGATGCCGATGAAGCCGAGATGGCGAAACAGCACCGCGCAGACGCCGAGCACCAGCATGGCGCCGAGCGCCCATAAAGCGGCTTGCGTCGCAGCCGCGCCCTCGCCCGCCACCGCATCGACAAGGCGGCCGGCATAGAGGGGCATGAACAGATCGGCCACTGTTGCGGCCATCATCGATCCCGCGACGAAGCCGACGGGTCCGGGCTGGCGGGCCCAGTGGCGGAAAGTGAAGCCGAGAACGGCCCGGAACGGCTCGGGCCGCCCGGTTTGGGTCTTGCGGGACATGATGTCATTCGGCTCGGAAAAGAGCCGACTCCAAATCAGGCGGAGACGACGACGCGCGCCGGTCTCCAGCTAAAAGAACAGGTTTGAAAAAAGGCTCAGGCGCCGCGGAAGGCGGGCCACGGGCGAGTCCGACCTAGTAGCGGTGGGACATTCGCGGGAGAGCGACGATGATCATGAATTTCATTCAGCCCTCCCTTTCTAGAGTTGAACCAAGAACTGCACCATAAACGGGCAAATGTGGATCGCGCAACCTGCTTCATTTGCATGGGGTGCTTGCAGGGTGCGCTGGGTCAGATGAGCCGGTACACCGCGCCGTCATGCTCGGCACAAGGCCGACCATGACGAGAAACGGCGCTGCGCCCACGGCCCTCTTCGTCCTGCAAGGCAAGAAGGCTCCCCTGCTAAGAAGGCCCCGCTAAGAGGCTCCCCTGCTATTTCCAGAGCAACGCCAAAAGCCGAACACCAATCACCAGCAGAAAGGCGACTATCACGGTCCCCACGACGCGATGCCGTTTCGCGCGGTCGGGAAACTGCCGGGACAGGATGCGCCCCAACGGCTTCCGGAACAGGAAGGCGATGACGGCGATAACGATCAGGATATGGGACAAGGCTGGGTCTCAGGCCTTTCCGCCGGCGTCTTTGGCCTCGGCTGCCTCGAAGGGCGCGCCGCCCTTCTTCCAGGCTCCGAAGCCGCCGGCGATATGTGCGACCGGCTTCAGCCCCATCTCCTGCGCGGCCTGCGCCGCCAGTGCCGAGCGCCAGCCACCGGCGCAGAAGAAGACGAAGCGCTTGTCCTGGGCAAATACCGGCTTGGCATAGGGGCTTTCGGGATCGATCCAGAATTCGAGCATGCCGCGCGGGCAATGGAAGGCGCCGGGCATGCGCCCTTCCCGCTCGACCTCTCGCGGATCGCGCAGGTCGACGAACACGACATCGTCGCGACCATGCAGGGCCTTCGCCTCGTCGATCGACAGTGTTTCAACCCTGGCCTCGGCCTCGGCGAGCAAAGCCTTGTAACCCCTGGTGATCGTCTGTGGCACGGCTTCGCTCTCCCTCGGCAGCGCGGCACCGTGGCGGCTTGCCCTTCCGGCGTCAATCGTGCCTTGCGGAGCCGGAGACGACGCCTCAGTCTGGATTCGAGGAGCAAAACATGGCCGGATTCGCGACGATCGATGGGATCGCCTTTATTTTCTTCATGGCCGCCTGGCTCGGCTATCATGTCGCCGTCGAGGTCGGGCCGCATAGCCGGCATAACATGAACGCCGTGATGAATATCCGACGCGCCCGCTGGATCGAGGAATCGGTCCAGCGCGACAACCGGATCATCGATACTCAGGTGATGAACGGGCTGCAGAACGGCACGGCCTTCTTCGCCTCGACCTCGCTTCTAGCCATCGGCGGAGCGCTCAGCCTGTTGCGCTCGACGGATCAGGTCGCCCAGATCTTCGAGGACCTGCCCTTCGCGACGCCGGTGACGCGCGCGGCCTGGGAACTCAAGGTGATCGGGCTTTGCGTGATCTTCGCCTATGCCTTCTTCAAATTCGCCTGGAGCTACCGGCTGTTCAACTATTGCGCGATTCTGCTCGGCGCGATCCCTTCCGCCAAGCGCCAGGACGAGCCTGAAACCCGCGAGGCGGTTCGCGAGACGATCGCGATGAACATCGCCGCCGGCCGGCATTTCAACCGCGGCCAGCGCGCTTTCTTCTTCGCATTGGCCTATCTCGGCTGGTTCCTGAGTCCATGGCTCTTCCTCACCGCCACCGCTGCGGTTCTGACGGTGATGTGGCGCCGCCAATTCGCCTCCGACTCGCTCACGGTCTTTCCGACAGGCCGCAAACCTTGACGAATCCGCTCAGGCTCCCCTCATGAGCGGCATGAGCCAGACCGACGATCTCGAATCCGCCATCCTGAGACTTGCAGCCGAGCGTGGCGCGGGCAGGACGATCTGCCCGTCGGAAGCCGCCCGCGCCATCGGCGGCGACCATCCTGACGGCTGGGGCCCGCTGATGCAGCCGATAAGGCGCATCGCGGTCAGGCTGATGAAGGAAGGCCGCATCATCATTACCCGCAAGGGCCGGCCCGTCGATCCCGACGATTTTCGCGGCGTCTACCGCCTGTCGCTGCCGAGCAGCGAATAGCGCATCGGCCCGAAAAGCGGGATGCGCTCGTCACGGCGCGGGAAACAACGCGTCGGTATATCCAGCCAGCCGATAGGCTAGCAAGCCGACCCATTCCTTGAAACCGTCATCGGCGATGCCGAGTCCGCGTGGCGCGCGAGCGTAGGGCCTGATGAAATCAGCCGGTTTGTTGGCGGTGAGATAATCGACCGGGAAGGCCTCGATCTCGAAGCCCGCCTTGCGGAAGACGCCAATGGCGCGCGGCATATGCCAGGCCGACGTCACCAGCAGCCAGCGCTCGCCCGGCTTGGGATCGACCAGCTGGCGCGTGAAGATCGCGTTCTCGCGGGTGTTGCGCGATTTGTCCTCAAGCAGGAGGCGCCCCGGCTCCACCCCCAGCCCTTCCAGCAGCAGCTTGGCGCCATCGGCCTCAGTGTCGGTGACCGGCGAGATCAGGTTGGCCGCCCCGCCCGCAAAGACGATCCGCGCCTTCGGATGCAGTCTCGCAAGCTCCACTGCCTTGGTCATGCGCGCGCCGGCCGATGTCAGCACGACATCGCCGCGCGCCACGCCGATCGCTCCGCCGAGCACGATGATCCCGTCGACCGGCCCCTTCGCGGCATCCTGTTGCGGAAAACGGTTTTCCAGCGGCCGCATCACGATGCGCGGCAAGGGGCTGAAGGCCATCAGCCCGAGCGCCACCAGCGAAGCGAGTCCCAGCCAGCGCGCCGGGCGGGCAAACCGCGTGAAGGCGAGCAGCGCCGCCAGCGCGGCAAGCAGGATCGCCATGTTCACCGGAGAGAAGGCGAACCAGACGAGCTTGGAAAGAGTGAAGAACATCCAGGGCCCCCGCAACCACGGCGCAGGATGTAGCCTGCGAAAGCTGACAGGACGCTAACACCCGGCTGGAAACAGGACGGTCAGCGGATGATCTGCGGTGGCGATTGCGGGCGACGTGTCGGTGCCTGGACCTGCGCCATGGCGCTCTCGAGTTCGAGCGCGCGCTTGGCGACCTCACGCAATTCGCAGCCCGCCTGCCGGCCGGCCTGAAGACCGCCCTGCTGCCCCGAACCGTAGAACGCGCATTTCTGGGCGATGAAGCCTTCCCATGCGACATGCAGAGCCGCAAGCCGGCTGCGCCTGCCGGCATCGAGCGGTCGCCCGGTCAGTTGCAGCGCCTGCATCAGCCGCTCGCGCCAGACCGCCTCCTCCCGGCGTGCGCAGCCCTGTTCAGCAGCGCGCCGGTCGACACCGGTCGCACTGACGCAGGCAACAGCGATGCTGCCTATGCAGGATTGCGTGGCGGTCCGGTTTTCGCGCAGGCAATTGGCGAGCTGCGCCCTGTCGCTTGCGAGCGTCGCGTTGGCCGGCGGCGCAGGCGCCTGCGCCCGCAGCGGCGTGGCGGCAAAGACGAGCAGCAGAGCGATGGCAGGCCAGAGCGAGGTCATGCGTCTCATCATCCCCGTGATCGCGATGGGATCAAGCCGTGCTGGCCCGGGATCACGCAATTGGCAGCGGCAAAGCCTGCTTTGCGGCAGGCCGCGCCGCTATCAGCTCATACCAGCGCTGCAGCCTGGGCCTGGCCGCGCGTTCGATCGGCATGTGAAGCCAGCGATGCGCGCCGGCCCCGACCACGATGTCGGCCATCCCGAAACGCTCGCCGCCGAGATAGCTGCGGGTGGCGAGATGGCCCTCCAGAATATCCATCTTCGCTTCCGCGCGGGTGATGGAGGCCGCGATCACGTCGGGATCCGTATGACCGGGCGTGCGACGCACCAGCCCCCAGAATGCCGGCGTCATCGCCGGCTGGAGTTCGGAGATCATCCAGTCCATCCAGCGGTCGGATTCGCAGCGCACCGCCGGGTCCTCGTCCCAGATCCAGCCGGCGCCGTAGCGCGCCGCGAGATAGCGCACGATGCTGTTGGAATCCCAGGCGCAGACATCGCCATCCTCCAGCACCGGGACCTGCCCGTTGGGGTTCTTGGCGAGAAAGGCGGGCTCGCGATTGCCGCCGAAGGCGCCGCCGACATCGATCCGCTCGAAGGCCTGGCCGACTTCGCCGGCGGCCCAGACGACCTTCTGGACATTGATGGAGCTGAGCCGCCCCCAGATCGTCAGCATGCGCCGTCCGTCTCCCGCTAGATGTTGTGCAAGTCTCGGCCGGAGTTCTGCCGATGGCAAGAGTTCAGATGACGGTAAGACTCGCCGGCATGCGTGGGGCTCACGCGCTTACTCGAATTCCATGATGACGGCGTCGACCGCGAGCGAATCGCCCTCCTTGGCAAGAATCTTGGCGACCGTGGCGTCCTTCTCGGCGCGCAGCACATTTTCCATCTTCATCGCCTCGACCATGCAGAGCGCCTCGCCGGCCTTGATCTCCTGCCCGACCGTGACGGAGATCTGCTTGACCACGCCCGGCATCGGGCAAAGCAGGAACTTGCCGGTGTCGGCTGCGACCTTCTCGGGCATCAAAGCGGCGAGCTCGGCCTCGCGTACGGTGTAGACATGGGCATTCGCATAGGCCCCGGCATGGCCGAGCGAGACGCCGTTCAGAACCGCGCGCACCTGCGCCGCGACCTTCACGCCGTCGAGCGCGCCGTGCCAGACCGGCTCGCCCGGCCGCCACTCGCTGACGACGCTGATGCTGCGCGCGCCCAGATCGATCTCGATCGCCCCGGCCTTCTCCGTCACCTCGCCCTCGAAGCGCTCTCCGCCCAGCACGACGATGCGCGTGCGATCGAAGGCGACCTTGCGCCAGCCCTGCATCTGCGCCGAGACGTTGCGCTTGCGCTGGTTCAGCTTGTGGTCGCAGGCGATCGCGATCGCAGCCATCCTGAACGCGACTTCGCCCTTGGGCTGCGGCAGCGCAAAACCCTCGGGAAACTCCTCGGCGATGAAGCCGGTCGAGAGATTACCCGCGATCCAGCGCGGGTGGTGCATCAGCGCCGAGACGAAGGGGATGTTGTGCCGGATGCCGTCGATCGCGAAAGCATCGAGCGCGCGCCCCTGCGCCTTGATCGCGGCCTCGCGCGTGGCCGCGTGGGTGACCAGCTTGGCGATCATAGGGTCGTAATAGATCGAAATCTCGCCGCCCTCGAAGACGCCGGTATCGTTGCGCACGGTCGCCTCGCCATCGGGCCCCTCCGCCGGTGGGCGATAGGTTACGAGGCGCCCGGTCGAAGGCAGGAAGTTGCGGGTCGGATCCTCGGCATAGACTCTGGATTCCACCGCCCAGCCGTTCAGCTTCACATCGGCCTGAGTGAGCCTGAGCTTCTCGCCATAGGCGACGCGGATCATCTCCTCGACCAGATCGACGCCGGTGATCATCTCGGTGACCGGATGCTCGACCTGGAGACGCGTGTTCATCTCGAGGAAGTAGAAGGATTTATCCTGCCCGGCGACGAATTCGACCGTGCCGGCGGAATCGTAGTTCACGGCCTTGGCCAGCGCGACGGCCTGTTCGCCCATCTTGCGGCGGGTGGCCTCATCCAGCAGCGGCGACGGCGCCTCTTCCACGACCTTCTGGTTGCGACGCTGGATCGAGCATTCGCGCTCGCCGAGATAGATGACGTTGCCGTGCTTGTCGCCGAGGACCTGGATCTCGATATGGCGGGGATCGACGATGAACTTCTCCACGAAGACGCGATCGTCGCCGAAGGAGGACGCGGCTTCCGACTTGGCGCGGGCAAACCCTTCAGCCACCTCGGCCGAAGAATGGGCGATGCGCATGCCCTTGCCGCCGCCGCCGGCCGAGGCCTTGATCATGACGGGATAGCCGATTCCATCGGCGATCTCGACCGCATGTTCGGGGCTCTCGATGATGCCGAGATGGCCCGGCACGGTCGAGACCTTCGCGGCTGCCGCCGCCTTCTTCGATTCGATCTTGTCGCCCATCGCGGCGATGGCGCCGGGATTGGGACCGATGAAGACGATGCCGGCTTCCTTGAGCGCCAGCGCGAAGGCCTCGCGCTCGGAGAGGAAGCCATAGCCGGGGTGCACGGCTTCCGCGCCCGTCGCCTTGCAGGCCGCGATGATCTTCTCGATCACGAGATAGGACTGCGCCGCCTGCGGCGGCCCGATATGCACGGCCTCGTCGGCCATCTCGACATGCAGCGCGTCGCGATCGGCATCGGAATAGACGGCGACCGTCTTGATGCCCATGCGGCGCGCCGTCTTGATCACGCGGCAGGCGATCTCGCCACGGTTCGCGATCAGGATTTTCGAGAACATGCGTGGCGTCTCCCGGCGACCAGAAAGAACAGTTAGAGCATGTCCGGAAAAAGCCGACACCGGTTTTTCGAAGCCGACATGCCCGGAAAAAACTCAAGAGCGCATTCCGATCGGCCGATCGGGACACGCTCTTGAACCGGGATGTATTGGACGCCGCAGCCGGCGTCCACTGATGCGAAAGTTCGGTGGCGTACAGATGGCTGTGCGCGAATGCCCGTCAGCTCGCGAGCAGCACGCGCTCGGCGCTGAAGCCCGGGACCTTGGCGCAACCCTTGCGGAGCACGAAGCCCAGCAGGATCTCGTCGCAGCGCTCGGCTTCGCGCACGATTTCGAAGGCGATGCGCTGGGCGGTTCGCGTGGGCCCCTCGCCGGCCGAGAGCGTCGTGACCAGCCAATGCGCCTTGTCGCGATCGATCACGCCGGTCGGGCGGCTTTCCCAGACGGCATAGTCGACGACCAGCGCGACCAGATAATCCGCGAAGGCCGCGCAAGTCGCCGGCACTGCCCGATCGAGTGCGATCAGAACATCGATGGTATCGCGCGTCAAAACGTCGTCGAGCAGGACGTAACGCTGAAGAACCTTGACGTCTTCTTCGTTGATCGCATGACGATCCATCACGCGATCGACGAATTCACGAAGTTCATGACCAATCATGGCTTAACCCCTGTCCGGCTTTGTTTTGTGCCGGTATGTCCCTGTTGCAGGAACACCATGGATCGCGACTCGCAATCAGGTGGTTAATGCCAAAATCTGAACGGATATTCAGGTTAAACGGAGCTGATCGGACGTGGTTGCGAGGTTGTTACTGAACACGCCGTCCGCAGGCTCAAGCCGTTCAGGCCCAGTGGGGCAGTAAGAGGTCGACGCTTCGCCTCAGACAGACCCGGCGACCGCGGGTAGTCCAAGCAGACCTGGCAGGTCCCGACAGTCCGTCAGCACATGCCGCGCGCCCAGTGCGACCAGGCTGGCGGGAGGCTGGAAGCCCCAGGAGACCGCAATCGGCATGACGCCCGCAGCGACCGCCATTTCGATATCGAAGGAACTGTCGCCGACCATCGCCGTCCGCTCCGGCGCGGCGCCGGTCTGCGCCATCGCACGCAGGATCATGCCCGGATGCGGCTTTGAGGGCGCATCATCGGCGCTTTGGACCGTCTGGAACAGATCCTGCCAGCCGAAGCGCTCCACGATATATTCGACGCCGCGACGGGATTTGCCCGTCGCGATGCCCAGGCGTAGGCCGGGCTGGCGCGCAAGCTCGGCAAGCATGTCTGCGACGCCCGGAAAGAGCGGCTCGGCCAATGTCGGATCGCTCTCGGCCTGACGTCGCATCGCGCCGAACACCTCGCGATAGGTCTCGGTCAGCGCCTCGTCGGGTTCGTCGAGCCCGGCAAGCTGCATCAGCGCGATGTTCAGCGTCAGCCCGACGATCCCCAGACCCGCCTCGCGGCCGGGATGCACGAGGCCGTGCCGCGCGAATGTCTCGACCTGCGAGCGGAGAAGAATGGCCTCTGAATTGATCAGCGTGCCGTCGAGGTCGAAAATGACGAGATCCATGGCGTCGCTCTAGCCCGGATCGCCGGAGCGATCCATTGCGCTGGCGACATGACGTGGTCCCGTTGCTCCGCACATCCGGTCCTTGAGGCAGAGCCGCTCAGGATCTGGCCTCGCGGGCGCAGGCATCGACCGCCTTGCGCAGCGGCTCGCCGTCGAGCCCCTTGTCCCGCGCCTCCTTGCGGCATTCGGCGCGCTGCGCCAGGTCGGGACGCTTGGCGTTGAAGCAGGCGACCAGCGCCGCCGTCCGGGTCGAGCCGGAAAGGTTGCGACCGTCGACCTCCTCCTTGCAGGCGGCGCGCACGGTCGCAGCCGTCGGCTTGCCGTCACGGGTGAGCCCGTCGCGGGCATAAAGCTGCACGCCGGGGAATTTCGCCTGGATGCAGCGGCGCATCGCGGCGCGCAGGTCGTCGCCCGAAAGCGCGACGTTTTCGGCGAGACAATCCTGCCGGGCCTTGGCCCGCTCGGCCCGCGGAACGGGCTCGTCGGCCGTGGTCGTGGCCGTGGTTGCGGCCCGAACCGGCGCCGGAGCCGGAGCGGTCGACTGGGCAGCGAGGGGGGCGGCGAGCCCCAAGGTCAGGCCTGCCAGAATAAGGGCGAAACGCATCAGGGCACCTACGTAAGAGCGATTGGAACAAAATTAGAACATAGCCCAATCTGTTCCGCAACTGTTCTCTTACGCTTCGTCACCTCTTTGAGCGATTGTTCCCAGCCCCTACTCGTCGGGCGCGTCCACGATCGGGTCGTAGCGCTCATCCTCGAAGCCGAGCAGGTTCCAGGACTGGCGCATATGCGGCGGCAACGGCGCGCTGACGTCGATCGTGCCTTTGCCGCGCGGATGCGGCAGCACGATGCGCCGCGCCAGCAGATGCAGCTTGTTCTGGATGCCGCCGGGCAGTTCCCAGTTCTTGATGTTGAAATATTTGGGGTCGCCCACGATCGGATGACCGATATGGGCGGCATGGGCGCGCAGCTGGTGGGTACGCCCGGTCACGGGCTTCAGCGAAAGCCAGCCGAGCTTCTGCGCCGCCGTCTCGACGACCGCGTAATAGGTCACCGCATGCATCGCGCCGTCATCGCCATGCTTGGCGACGGCCATGCGCTGGTCGCCGTCATAGGCCTCCTCGCGGGCGAGATAGGTCGAGATCCGGCCCTGGCGCACGCGTGGCACGCCGGCGACAAGCGCCCAGTACACCTTGCGCGCCGAACGCGAACGAAACGTCTTGGCCAGCGTCGCGGCGGCAAAGCGCGATTTCGCGATGACGAGGCAGCCCGCCGTATCCTTGTCGAGGCGATGGACGAGGCGCGGCTTCTGGCCGTCCTTGCCCATCATGGAATCGAGCATCTGGTCGACATGGCGTGTCGTGCCCGAGCCACCCTGGACGGCGAGCCCCGCCGGCTTGTTCAGGACGATGACGTCGTCGTCCTCATAGAGAGTGATCGAGCGCAGGAAGCCGAGCGTGTCCTCGTCGGCCTTGAGCGAGCGCGGACGCTGTTCCTGCGGATCGAGCTTGAGCGGCGGGATGCGCACGGTCTGGCCTTCTTCGAGCCGGTCCTTGCTGTCGGCGCGCTTGCCGTTGACGCGCAATTCGCCCTTCCGGACGATGCGCTGGATATGGCTGAAGGAGAGCTGCGGAAAGCGTGCTTCGAGGAAGCGGTCGATCCGCATCTCGTTCTCGTCGGCGGTCACAACGAGCTGCTGCACGCCGGTCGCAAGCACCTGCGCGGTCTCGGCCTTGACCTCGGCGCGCGTCGGCGCATCCGTCACAGGTGCCTTGCGCTGTACGGGCTTGCGCGGGCCGGCGGCGCGGGGCGCGGGATGATGCGGAGCGGGATTGCGCGTCGGCTCGGTGCGCACGACGTCTTCCTCGCGCTCGGGGCCGGGCCGCGTGGCTGCGCGCGCCGAGCGGCGGGCATCATGGCTCGGGCGCTTGCCTCTGGGCGCGCCCGAGGCAGGCGGCCTGCCGCCACGCTTGGCGCCGCTGCCCTTGGCGCCGCTTCCTTTGGGACCGCTCCCCTTGGGGCCGCCTGGTCCCTTGTTGCCTGTCCTCATGTCAGCCCCCTGATGATCGCGAGTCCGCCGACCAGCGCGACAAGCGACACTGCAACCGAGCCGAAGATGTAAGCCGCCGCCAGCACCGCCTCACCCCGCTCCCAGAGCAGGATGGCGTCGAGCGAGAAGGCCGAGAACGTGGTGAAGCCACCGAGAATGCCGGTCGCCAGGAACAGCCGCAGACCCTGCGGCGCCCCCACGCCCGCCTTCAAGGCGAACCAGCCGGCAACCAGCCCCATCAGCCCGGAGCCGATGATGTTGATCGCCATGGTGCCATAGGGGAAGCTCATGCCGACCCATTTTGGCGAGACGACATTGACGCCGTGCCGCAGCACGCCGCCGATGCCGGCGCCGAGAAAGACGAGAAGCGTGGAGGTCATGGCTTTCGAATAGAGTGCGGGGCCCCGGTGCACAAACAAAATCGCCGCGCGCTCCACGTCTCCCCTCAAGGAGGGCTCGGCGAGACGGACAGGCGCTGCAATAATTCGTAACAATGCGCATGTGTGCGATGAGGTAGACAGGTGCCCATACTGATCGAGAACGAAGCGCA
The DNA here is from genome assembly GCF_900108245.1 of Allobosea lathyri. Lineage (GTDB taxonomy): Bacteria > Pseudomonadota > Alphaproteobacteria > Rhizobiales > Beijerinckiaceae > Allobosea > Allobosea lathyri. The sequence continues at coordinate 578,136 of NZ_FNUY01000003.1, read as the reverse complement.
AGACCATGAGCGAGCGCTCTGCCCTGGACACGCAGGCAAGGCCGCCCGAGGCGCCTGAAACGCATGTGCTGGTCGTCGATGACGACCCGCAGATCAGGCTTTTGCTGTCCAGGTTTCTGCGGTCCAATCTCTATCGCGTCACGGCGGCCGCCAATGGCGAGGAGATGAAAGAGGTCCTCGCCTCGGCAGCGATCGACCTCATCGTCCTCGACGTCATGCTGCCCGGAACGTCCGGCTTCGACCTGTGTCGGGAGCTGCGGCGGACCTCTGCAATTCCGGTCATCATGCTCACGGCCAGAGGAGATGAAAGCGACCGCATCGCCGGGCTGGACATCGGCGCGGACGACTATCTCGCCAAACCCTTCAGCCCGCGCGAGCTGATCGCGCGCATCAACGCCATGATGCGTCGCCTGCGCGGTTCGGTCGCTTCGGCCAAACCGGCTCCTCCGCGCGGCTATTCCTTCTCGGGCTGGACGCTGGATATCGTGCGTCGCGAACTGAGCGATCCGCAGGGCGTCATCGTCGATCTCAGCACCGGCGAATTCGACATGTTGCGCGCCTTTGTCGAAGCGCCCGGCAAGATATTGACGCGCGAAATGCTGCTGGATGTCGCCAAGAACCGGATTGCTACGGGCTTTGACCGGGTCGTGGATGTCCAGATCAGCAGGCTTCGCCGCAAGATCGAGGGCGGCGAAGCAGGTTCGGATGCGATGATCAAGACCATCCGCGGAACGGGCTACCTGTTCGTGCCGAGCGTCGAGCGTCGATGAAACGCTGGCTCCCCGACACGATCCAGTCGCGTACCATCATCGTGCTCCTGCTGGGCCTGGGTGTTTTCCATTTGCTCAGCCTCTGGACCTATCAATCAGGGCTGCGCTCCGAGATCGACCTCACGAATGAAAGCCGGTTGGCCGAGCGCATCGTCTCGATCAAGCGAGCCATCCTCGCGCTCCCCGTCAACGAGCGCGACAATGTCGCTCACTCGCTTTCAGGCGGCCCGATCGAAGTGCACTGGAGCGCGGTGGAACTGGCGACAGCCAATCCCGTTGCCGACCCCGAGCTCGCCGCGCTGCGCAGCCGCCTGATCGAAATGGCTCCGGAGCTGTCGGAAGAGAACTGGATCGTGTCGGCGCCGCGAGCGATGGGCGGCAGCGGCACAGACCCGCATCAGTTCCAGGTGTCGATCAAGGCGGCCGATGGCGGCTGGGTGAATTTCAACATCGTGCGTTTCAACGGCCCGCATGGAACCATGCATGGCATCATCTGGTCGACGACATTGATGGCGCTCGGCGTTGTCCTGGTCTCGATTCTCATGGTGCGCTGGCTGACGCGGCCGCTGAGGATTTTCGCCGACGCCGCGCGCAAGGCCTATGTCGGCGGCGACGCGGCAGATGTACCCGTCGCGGGCCCGAAGGAAGTGCGGGCTCTGGCCACCGCCTTCAACGATATGCAGCGCCGCATCAAACGGCTCATAGACGATCGCACCCAGACCCTGGCGGCGATCTCGCACGATCTCAAGACGCCGCTAACGCGCCTCAGACTGCGGGCCGAGGAACTCGAAAACCGCTCCGCGATCGCCGATATCGAGGCCGATCTCGACGAAATGGAAGCGATGCTCGACGCCAGCCTGATGTTCCTGCGCGGCGAACAGGTCAGCGAGCCCAAGCGGGAATTCGACCTCTCGGTGCTTCTCGAAACCATCAAGGATGACTTCACCGACGCCGGACATGCGGTGACGCTGATAGCGCCCTCGCGCCTGCGCTTCCGTGGACGTCATCTCTCGCTGAAGCGCGCCATCACCAACCTCGTCTGGAATGCGGTTCGCTACGGCGGGAATGCCGCCATCGGCGTCTCCACAGACAAGGACGGGATCACCATCCGGATTGAGGATAGCGGTCCGGGCATTCCGGAATCCGAACTGGAAGCGGTGTTCGCCCCCTTCATGCGCATCGATTCCTCCCGGAGCCGGGAGACCGGCGGGGTAGGCCTTGGACTGACCATCGCGAGAAGCGTACTGCGCGGACATGGCGGCGATGCGCTTCTCGAAAACAGGGCGGAGGGCGGCCTTCGCGTGATCGCGCGCCTGCCATATATCGCCGCGTGAAGCGCGTTCGCTGGCCCCGGCTCGCGCGCGTCGCGGTGAAGCTCGGCAGATCCTCGAACAAACCGGCTCCCGACAGCGAGCGACCCCGACGGTATCGAACCCTTTTACAGGGCCCTGTCGGCTGGACCGCCTGAAATGATACCAGCGGCCTTTGAGGCTGACTTCCGTCATTGCGAGCGCAGCGAAGCAATCCAGGGGACTTCGAGCGCTGCCGCTCTGGATTGCTTCGCTGCGCTCGCAATGACGCGATAGCGTTTTTCTCAAAGGCCGCTGGTGGGAGAGAGCCTTTACCTGGCCGCCCCGGTCCGCCGTTGCAACAATATGTAACACCGTAGGCTGGCCCGATCGGGTAATTTCGCTTCGCACCCAAGATTCATTTGCGAAGCAGATTTGGTCGATGCCCAGACAGCCAACACCCCGTCTCTTTCAACCTGCCCGGCCGCGCAAATGGCTGCGGCTGGGCTTGCTGTCAGCCTTTATGCCGGTTGCTCTCGCAGCCTGCGCTGCTCCCCCCAACGTGATCTCCGGAGCCCATCCGGCCGACCCTGCAGCCAAGACGCCTGCGCTTGCCTACGCGACGGTAACCGGAGGCGTGAAGGCATTCAGGCCGGTGGAGCCGAAGGGCTGGGAGGACCTCAATCGCGAGGTCACGCCGAAAGGCAATTGAACGTCCACACCGAAAGGCAACTGACGGCCCACGCCGAAAGGCGGAAGCCAGATCACGACACCGATGCGACGACGCTAGAGATGCCAGGGCGAATGATGCAGCTTGAACGGACCACGTCACAGAATGAAGGCCGGCTCGCGCGAATAGGCCGCGGCATCTCGATCCTCGCCATCACTGCTGGGCTGGGCGGCTGCGTCGCCTTCTCGCCTGACGCCGGCACGGCCGTGCCGATTTCGCTCGCCTATGCGGAGCTGAACAAGGACGCGGTCAAGATCACCAACGAGGCCGAGGCGATCTCCGCCCAGGCCCGCGTCGACAAGCTGTTGAAAGCAACCGTCACCGCCGATGCAGCGGTGCAGATCGCACTGCTCAACAACCGCGGGCTGCAAGCGTCGTACAACGATCTTGGCCTCGCCGAGGCGCAGATGGTGGCGGCGAGCCTGCCTCCGAACCCGCGCTTTGCGATCTCGCGCCTGACCGGGCGGCTGGAAACGGAGATCGAGCGCACGGTTGTGGCCAGCCTGTTTGCGCTGGCCACCTTGCCGGCTCGGCGCGAAATCGCCGCCGACACCTTCCGGGACGCGCAATTGAAAGCGGCCGAGGCGACCTTCAAGCTCGCGGCCGATACCCGCAGGCAGTTCTATCGCACGGTCGCGGCCAATCAGCAGACCGGCTACCTGCAACAGGCCGTCGCGACGTCCGAGGCGACATCGGAATTGATCAAGCGGCTGGGTGAATCCGGCGGCATGAACAAGCTGGAGCAGGCGCGCGAGCATGCGCTCTATGCCGAGACGACCGCGCAATTGGCCAAGGCCAGGCTGCGGCAGAAGGTCGAGCGCGAGCGGCTGATCCGCCTGCTCGGTCTCTGGGGCAAGGACATCGCCCTGCAACTTCCCGCCAGCCTGCCACCGCTGCCGGCACGCCTGCAAACGGCCAAGGAGATCGAAGCCCAGGCGCTCAAGAAGCGCATCGACCTTCAGATCGCCAAAGGCGACCTCGACATCCTCGCCAAGCGGCTCGGCCTCACCCAGGCGACCCGCTTCGTCAACGATGTCGATCTGCTGGGACGCCGCACGGCCGACCGCAAGAACATCTTCACGGTCGATGGCGATGGCGGCGTCCAGGTCGAGCGCGAAAAGCGCAATCTCAAAACGCTCGAATTCGAATTCGAAATTCCGTTGTTCGATTTCGGGCAATCGAAGGTCGCGGCCGCCGAACAGACCTATCTCGCCGGCGCCAATCGCCTGGCCGAGAAGGCAGTGAACGTCCGCTCCGAGGCGCGCGAGGCCTATACCGGCTATCGCGGGACCTACGACATCGCGAAGCACTACCAGAACCAGGTTCTGCCGCTGCGCAAGATCATCCAGGACGAATCGCTGCTCCAGTACAGCGGCATGCTGATCGACGTCACCACGCTGATCGTCGATGCGCGGGCGCGCATCCTCAGCAACGCCCAGGCGGTCGAAGCGCGGCGCGATTTCTGGATCGCATCGGTCGACCTGAAACATGTCGTCATCGGCGGCGGTAGCGGTGGCGGCAGCTCCTCCGGAGGCGCGGCTGTCGCTGCCTCCGAAGGCGCCGCCGCGGCGCATTGACGATGACCGGACAGGAGAGAACCATGACGCTATCACGCAGAGGGTTCGTCGGAGCATCAGGCTTCGTCGTGGCTGCCGCCGGGCTCGTCAGCGGCCGCGCCCAGGCCGCCAGCATCCCGGAAGCCGCCTCGACCAAAAGCCCGGCGACGCAGGCGCCCCAGATGCCCACCTCGGGCCCGGACTATCAGCCCGTCGTCACGCTCAACGGCTGGTCCCTGCCCTGGCGGATGAATGGAAACTGGAAGGAGTTCCACCTCGTTGCCGAACCCGTCATCCGGGAGATCGCGCCGGGCATGAAGGCGCATCTTTGGGGCTATAACGGCCAGTCGCCGGGCCCGACGATCGAGGCCGTCGAGGGTGACAATGTCCGGATCTTCGTCACCAATAAATTGCCGGAGAATACCGCCGTCCATTGGCACGGCCAGCGCCTGCCCAACGGCATGGATGGCGTCGGCGGGCTGACGCAGCCGCACATCCCGCCGGGCAAGACCTTCGTCTACGAGTTCCAGATGCGGCGCTCGGGCACCTTCATGTACCACCCGCATTCCGACGAGATGGTGCAGATGGCGATGGGCATGATGGGCTTCCTCGTCGTGCATCCCAGGGACCCGGCGTTCCGCCGCGTCGACCGCGATTTCGTCTTCCTGCTCAACGCCTTCGACATCGAGGCCGGCTCTTATGTGCCCAAGGTCAATACGATGCTCGACTTCAATCTGTGGACCTGGAACAGCCGCGCCTTCCCCGGAATCGACCCTTTCGTCGTCGCCAGGAACGACAAGGTCCGGATCCGCTTCGGCAACCTGACCATGACCAACCACCCGATCCACATGCACGGCTATGAGTTCAAGGTTTCGGGCACGGATGGCGGCTGGGTCGACGAGAACGCGACCTGGCCAGAGGTCTCGATCGACTGCGCGGTCGGCCAGATGCGCTCCTTCGACTTCGTGGCCGACGAGCCCGGAGACTGGGCCATCCACTGCCACAAGTCGCACCACACGATGAATGCCATGGGGCATTCGGTGAAGACCTATATCGGCGTGAACAAGAAGGACCTGGCGAAGCGCATCGCCAAGATCGCGCCCGGCTACATGCCGATGGGCTCGAACGGCATGGGCGAGATGGGCTCGATGGAGATGCAGGGCCCCAGCAACACGCTCCCGATGATGACAGGCTATGCCCAGTTCGGCCCGGTCGAGATGGGCGGCATGTTCTCGGTCGTGAAGGTCCGCGAAGGGCTGGCTGCCGGCGACTACAAGGATCCGGGCTGGTTCAAGAACCCGGAGGGCACCGTCGCCTACGAATACAAGGGCCAGAAGCTCGCAGAGGCACCGCGCACGGCCGGCCCCGACAGCGGCCTCGATTCCGTCGACTGGCAGGTCAAGGACCCGCGCAAGCCCGCGCTCCCCGCCGACGGCACGCCCCTGCCGGTCAAGCCGGGCAGCCATTCCAACCACTGACTCACTCTCTAAAACGAGGATCTATCGCATGAAGCGGATCAAGCGGATTGGCCTTGGAGCGATCGCCGCCCTGGCGCTCTCGACGACAATCGCCCTTGCAGGGCCAGGAGGCAGCGCCGGGCACGGCCATGGGGCGGGCGATGAAACCGCCTACGGAAAGCCCGGCGATGCCAAGAAGCCGGCCCGGCTCGTTCAGGTCACCATGGCGGAGAGGGACGGCAAGATGGTTTTCATCCCCGACCGGATCGAGGTGCGCCGTGGCGAGCAGATCAAGTTCGCGATGCGCAACAATGGCGAACTCGACCACGAACTCGTGCTGGCGACGCTGCAGGAGAACCTCAAGCACGCGATCGACATGCAGAAGAATCCCGACATGGAGCATGACGACCCGAACGCCAAGCGCCTTGCGCCGAAGAAGACAGGCGAGATCGTCTGGCAGTTCACCAAGGCCGGAGAGTTCGACTTCTCCTGCCTGATCCCGGGTCACCGCGAAGCCGGGATGACCGGCAAGGTCATCGTGAAGTGATCGGCCGTACCCCCCTCTCAAGGAGATACACAATGCGGCGCATCCTGACATTTTTCGCTCTGACCGCTGTGCTGGCCGGCCCCACTCTGGCGCAGGACGCCCCCCTGGTCAGCGCGACCGTCAAGAAGATCGACATCGAGCAGGGCAAGATCACCCTGGACCATGGCCCGATCAAGAACCTCGACATGGACGGCATGACGATGGTGTTCAAAGCGGCGGACCCCACCATGCTCAAGACCGTCAAGGCTGGCGACAAGGTCAAGTTCACCGCCGATCGCGTCAACGGCCAGATCACGGTGACGAAGCTCCAGAAATGATCTCTCGGCAACCGGCCGGGAGTCGGGATTGCGGCAGGCGCCATGTCAAAACCGCCGCCGCCATCCTGGCCACCGCGCTTTCAACCGCGCCCGCTTTGGACACTAGCGCCAGAGACGGCAATTTTCAGTCGGTGCTTCTCGACGCGGGCTGCCCCAATGCCAAGGTCGATAAGGTGTCGGATCGCGAGGGAACAATCACCTACCGTGCGAACTGTTTCTCGACGTCGCACAAGGTGATCATCGTCACATGCGTCCGGGGCATCTGCCTCGGCGCTCGACAATCCCAGGACGATCGTGAGGACCATGGTTAGCCCGATGCAGCAACACCGAACAAAGAATAAGCTGAAGCTCACACGGCGCTGTTTCGGCCTCGGATTGCTTGGCCTGGCGACGTCTGTTCATGGCGCCGTCGCAAGCACGCCGGAGCGTGTCGTAACCGTCTACAAAACGGCGACATGCAGTTGCTGCAAGGCGTGGGTGGACCACATCGCGAAGTCCGGCTTCAAGGCGAAGGTGATCGAATTGGACGATCTCACCGAGGTGAAGCGCCGCTTGGGCGTGCCAGCCGCTCACGAATCCTGTCACACAGCCCTTGTGGACGGGTATTTCATCGAGGGTCACGTGCCCCCAAGTGATATTCTTCGCCTTGTCGAGGGCAGGCCGAACGCGCGCGGACTCGCTGTTCCCGGCATGCCGGTCGGCTCTCCCGGCATGGACATCAAAGGCGCCAAGGCGGAGCGATTTCAAACCCTGCTGATCGCAAAGGACGGATCGGCAAGCGTCTTTGCGGAGCATTGATCCGCAAGACCGTGCTGATTTTACTCGGAAACACTGGGTCATCCCGGGCTTGACCCGGGATCCATGCCAGAGCGCTTGCAATCGACGTTCGAGTGGATTCCGGCTTTCGGAAAAGCCGACGCAAAAACAACGAGCTAGCCGATCACCGGTAGGTCGGCCAGATCGTGTGTTCGCGGTCGATCACGAACGCATGCCGGTGCCGCCTGCCCGAAAAGTGGATTGCAGTTTTCGGCGATATCGAGGCAGGGACGCCCCACCCCGATCATCTCGATGACCTTGCGCAGATGGCCGATGCAGGACGATTTGATGCAGGGCGATTTGATGCAGGACGATTTCAAGCGACCGCCCTCGTCTCGACCGTGAGATGGGCGAGTTCGTGAACCGGCGCGAGCCGGGCGCGGACCGTCTCACCATCGACCGCACCGGCGACGCTGACGATGGCCGCATGCGCGCCCGGACCGACGCGCCAGACATGGAGGTCCGTGATATGGGCGTCGCCCTCGGCTTCGACATGTTCGCGTATTTCGGCCTCGAGGTGGTGGTCGGTCGTATCGAGCAGGACGGCGGCCGTGTCGCGCATCAGCGTCAAGGACCAGGCCGCAATGACGACCGCGCCCACGATGCCCATCATCGGATCGAGCCAGACCCAGCCGAGATAGGCGCCCGCCAGCAACGCGGCGATCGCGAGCACCGAGGTCAGGGCGTCGGCAAGCACATGGACGAAGGCTGAACGCAGATTGTTGTCGCGATGACGCATGGCATGGCTATGGGCGCCAGCATGATCGTGCCTGGCATGGTGGTCGCCAGCGTGGTTGTGGTCTTGGACGTGGTGGTCTTGGGCGTGGTGGTCTTGGGCGTGGTGGTCGTGGCCATGCCCGTGGTGATGACCGCCGCTGAGCAGCAATGCGCTGACGATGTTCACGACCAGGCCGAGCACCGCGACGATTGTCGCCTGGTCGAATGCGACGGGGCGCGGGTCGAGCAGCCGCTGGACCGACTCAAAGGCGATCCCGACAGCGACAACGCCCAGGATGAGCGCCGAGGCGAAGCCGGCGAGATCACCGACCTTGCCGGTCCCGAAACTGTAGCGCCGGTTCGTCGCATGACGCCGGGCGAATGCGTAGGCCGCCGCGGCCACTGCCAACGCACCGGCATGGGTCGCCATGTGAAAGCCGTCAGCCAGCAGCGCCATCGAGTTGAAGATCGTGCCGGCGACGATCTCGCCGACCATCATCACCGCCGTCAGGGCGACCACCCACAGGGTTCGCCGCGCGTTCTCCTCGTGACTGTCTCCGAGAAAGACATGGTCGTGGCTGAGCGCTTCGATGCCGTTTCGGGTCGTCATGATGTGCCCTTCCCTATTTCGCGTAGCGGCGGATGACCGCGATCAATTCCTCGGCACCGACGGCGCGCTCGTCGGCGGTCAGGTCAGGGCGGGCAACATGCTCGCGGACATGGTCCTCGACGATCTCGTCCATCAGCCCGTGGATCGCGCCGCGCGCTGCAGCAACCTGCTGGAGCACCGCCGCACAGGTCGCATCCGCATCCAGCGCCCGCTCGACGGCCGCCATCTGCCCAGCGATCCGCCGGACGCGGGCGATGAGCCGATCCTTGTTGGCCTTGAGATGGGACATACTATACTCCCCTATAGGATATTTAGGGCGTTGGACGACCCCACGCAAGCGCGGCCGCCGGGCCTGTAGCGATGTCGATCGGCTCTAGTGCTTTTGCGGAGCGGCCGGGGCCGCATCGTCGCAGCTGCAATCGGCATGGTCCTGCGTGCCGCGTTTGGACTTGCCATTGCCATTGGCCGCCTTCCGCTGGGGCGTCACATCGGCGATATCAGCCAGGATCGGACAATCCGGACGATCGTCGCCATGACAGTTGTTCGCGAGATGCTTGATGGTCTGCGCCATCGCCTGAAGCTCCGCGATCTTGGCTTCGAGCTCGCGGACATGCTTGAGCGCAAAGCTCTTCACATCGGCGCTGGCGCGGGTCTTGTCGCGCCAGAGAGCCAGGAGTTCGCGGGCCTCGTCCATCGAGAACCCCATATTGCGGGCGCGCTTGATGAAGCGAAGGGCATGGATATCCTCGCTCGAATAAACGCGATATCCGGCTTGCGTCCGAACCGCCGCCGCGATGAGGCCGATGCTCTCGTAGTAGCGGATCATCTTGGCCGTGACGCCCGAGGCGGAAGCTGCCTGTCCGATGTTCATGGCATCGTCTCCCTGTCGTTTGAGTTCGAAATCATTCTGCAGCCACAAGCCGCGACCGGGTCTGGCTGGCGACCACCGCCTTGTCGTTCGCCCCGAAGCGCTTGAGCCGCAATGCATTGGTCAGGACGCTGACGCTCGATAGCGCCATCGCCAAACCCGCGAACATCGGAGACATCAGGACGCCGAAGCTCGGATAGAGCGCGCCGGCAGCAACCGGGATCAGCAGGACATTGTAGCCGAAAGCCCAGATCAGATTCTGGCGGATGTTCGCGATCGTCGCCTGCGAGAGCCCGATCGCCTTGGCCACCGCGTTGAGATCTCCCGACATCAGCACGACATCCGCGCTCTCGATCGCGATGTCGGTGCCGGTGCCGATGGCCAGCCCGACATCGGCCTGCGCCAGTGCGGGAGCATCGTTGATCCCGTCGCCGACAAAGGCGACCTTGGCCCCCTTGGCCTGCAGCGATTTGACGACATCAGCCTTGTCGGTCGGCAGAACCTCGGCAACGACCTCGCCGATACCGAGCCGCTTGGCTATGGCATGCGCCGTGCGGCTGTTGTCGCCGGTGATCATGACGACACGCAGGCCGAGCGCCTTCAGCGCCGCGATCGCCTCCGGCGTCGTCTCCTTGATCGGGTCCGCCACCGCGATGATGGCCGCTAATTTGCCGTCGATTGCGGCATAGAGCGGCGTCTTGCCGGCGTCGCCCATCTCCATGGCCTCCTCGCTGAAGGCGGCAATGTCGAGCCCGAGACGCCGCATCAGCCTGTCCGCACCAACCTCGACGGTCCGGCCATCGACGCTTGCCTTCACACCGAACCCCGGCTCGCTGCCGAAGTCGGCGACACCGGCCAGCGCAAGGCCCTGCCCGCGCGCCGCGGCGACGATCGCTTCGGCAACCGGATGCTCCGATTGCGTCTCGACCGAAGCCACCAGGCGAAGAACCTCGCTCTCCGAAAAGCCCTTGGACACGATGATATCGGTCAGTTCCGGCCGGCCCTTCGTCAGCGTTCCCGTCTTGTCGAGCGCGACGACTTCGGCATCCCTGAGCGACTGCAGCGCCTCGCCCTTGCGGAACAGGATGCCGAGCTCGGCGCCCTTGCCCGTGCCCACCATGATCGAGGTCGGCGTCGCCAGCCCCATCGCGCAGGGGCAGGCGATGATCAGGACGGCGACCGCGTTCACCAGCGCATAGGACAGCGCCGGGGACGGGCCGACCAACAGCCAGATGATGAAGGTCACCAACGCCATGAGCATGACGGCCGGCACGAACCACATCGTCACCTTGTCGACCATCGCCTGAATCGGCAGCTTGGCCCCCTGCGCCGCCTCGACCGTGCGAACGATCTGGGCCAGCAGCGTGTCGGCCCCGACCTTCTGGGCCGTGAACCGGAAGGCGCCGGTGCCGTTGACGGTGCCGCCTGTCACGGGCGCGCCGGGCTCCTTGCGGGCCGGTACTGGCTCGCCCGTGATCATCGATTCATCGACATAGGACGCGCCTTCGACGACCTCGCCATCAACAGGGATTCGCTCGCCCGGCCGGACGAGGACGATGTCGCCGAGCCGCACGGATTCGATGCCCACATCGACCTCGACCCCATCCCTGACGACGCGCGCGGACTTGGCCTGCAGCGACATCAGCCGCTTGATCGCCTCGCTCGTGCGCCCCTTTGCCCGCGCCTCGAACCAGCGCCCCATCAGGATCAGGGTGACGATGACCGCGCCGGCCTCGAAATAGGTGTAGTCGGTGCCCTCGGGCAGGATGTCGGGCGCGAAGGTCGCGACCGTGGAATAGAGATAGGCCGCCGAGGTCCCCAGCATGACCAGCGAATTCATGTCAGGCGCGCCGCGCAGGAGCGCGGGCCAGCCCTTTTGCAGAAAGCGCAGGCCGGGGCCGAACTGGACGAAGCTGGCCAGCAGGAACGACAGCACCTTGATGTTGAACTCGCCGACCCGCCCGGCCAGGAAATGGTGCAGCGGCTCGAACATATGCGTGCCCATCTCGAAGACGAGCAGCGGCACGGTCGCGATGCCGGCGATGATGACGGCCCGCTTCAACCGGGCCTGCTCTTCGTCTTTTTCCCGCTGCTCGCGCTCCGACGCGTCGACGCCCGCGACGATCTTCTCGGCTTCGTAACCCGCGGCGGCAACGGCCGCGGCAAGGCGCGAAGGCGTGTCGCCACCGCCAATGAACCTGATGGAGGCGCGCTCGGTGGCGAGGTTGACGCTCGCCTCGAGGACGCCGGGAACCGCCTTCAGCGCCTTTTCCACCCGCCCCACGCAGGAGGCGCAGGTCATGCCCGCCACCTTGAGCTCGATCATGTCCTCGCTCGGCTCGTAGCCGGCCTTGCGGATCGCATCGACGAGCTGCGCCGTATCAGTCCTGGCGTCGGACAGCGTCACGCGCGCCCGCTCGGTTGCAAGATTGACCGCGACAGCCTTGACGCCTTGCACCGAAGCGAGCGCGCGCTCCACGCGGCCGACGCAGGAAGCGCAGGTCATTCCGGAAACGGAAATCTCCAGTTCTGGCGGAGCGGAACCCGCTTTCCCAGCCATCGCGACAGTCGACATAACGTCTCTCCAATCCATGATGGCAAATGGTATGCAGCTTCCCATCGTGGTAAGGTCAAGCGCTTTTTCGAGGTCAGCCTGACATTCTTTTCGCCCTGCCCGAGGGCGTCGAAAATTTCTGAAAAAACCTCTTGACCTTACCACGATAGGAAGCCGCAGCCTCACCGGGACGATAACCAATCAGGAGGTCACGGCCATGTGCTCGTGCGAACAACATTCCCGAGCCGCCACGGATTCGGCGGCAAATACCGCTCCCGGCGCGCTGAATTTCACCGTCGAGGACATGACCTGCGGCCATTGCGCGGGAACGATCAAGTCGGCGATCGAGTCCGCGCTGCCGGGCACGACCGTGGACGCCGATCCGGCCTCCAAGCTCGTATCGGTCAAGGGCTCTGGCGATTATGCCGCGATCAAGTCGATCGTCTCCGGCGCCGGTTACACGCCAAGCGCGGCTCTCGCTTCGGCCTGAGTCATGCCTTCCGGGTGAAGACAGCGCGGGCGTGAATGATGTGCCTGCGCTGCCTGGGGTCGGTGCCCTGATCGGAAGAACCGCACGGCACGATTCGATGGGCTCGATATTGCGGCCGGCGATACCGCGACCAGCATGATGGTCCGATCTCCAGACAGAAACCGACCAGGCACAATATTGACCCGGCATCCGATTGGGATGATTCACTGTTCTTGAAGCTGCCGCTCAGCCCGATGGATCCCAGCCGACGTGCGGTCACCGAGGAGGACTGCGCGTTCCGTGCGGGATCGCCACAGCCCAACCGCCTATTCGTCGTCTGCTGCCTTTCTCCCGGCTTTGCTCCGGTTCCAGAAATCGAGCCGCTTCTTGATGTCCCGCTCGAACCCGCGCTCATTGGGCGCATAGAACTCCGGGCGGTTCGTGCCCGCCAGTTCGTCGGGGAAGAATTCCTGGCCCGAAAACGCATCGGGGAAGTCGTGATCATACCGGTATCCGGCATGATACCCGAGTTCCTTCATGAGCTTGGTCGGCGCGTTCAGGATGTGCTTGGGCGGCGGCAACGAGCCGGTGTTCTGAGCGAGCGCAAGCGCACTGCTGAACCCCATATAGGTCGCGTTGGATTTCGGCGCGGTGGCGACATAGGTGATCGCCTGCCCCATGAAGAGCTTGCCTTCAGGCCAGCCAACCCGCTCGAATGCGTTCCAGGCCGCGATCACCTGAGGCATCGCCTGAGGATCGGCCATCCCGACATCCTCGGACGCAGCGCAGGCCAGCCGCCGAAAGATCGTGCCGGGGTCCTCGCCGCCGATCATCATGCGGGCCGCCCAATAGAGCGCCGCCTGCACATCGCTGCCGCGAAGGCTCTTATGAAAGCAGCTCAGGAGATTGTAATGCTCCTCCTGCCCCTTGTCGTAGATCGGCGCCCGCTTCTGCACGACATCCGCCAGTCCGGCTGTATCGAGCACCTCGTCCCTCGGCAGTGCGAGGAGTTCCTCGCAAAGCCCCAGAAGATAACGTCCGTCGCCATCGGCCATCTCGACGAGCGCGTTCCTGGCCTTCTCGTCCAGCGGCAGGAGCCTGCCGGTGTAAGCCTCCGCACGTTCCGCCAGCTTGAGCAGATCCGCTCGTTCGAAGCGCTTCAGGGTATAGACCTTGGTCCGCGACAGCAGCGCCGCGACCATGCTGAAGCTTGGATTCTCGGTGGTCGCGCCGATCAGCGTTATCGTTCCATCCTCGACATGAGGAAGCATGGCGTCCTGGGTCGTCCGGTTGAAACGGTGCAATTCATCGACGAAAAGCGCCGTCTGCCGGCCCGCGCCCAGACGCAGCTGCTTTGCGGCCTCGATGACCTTGCGCAGGTCGGCCACTCCTGAAAGCACGGCCGACAACTGCACGAAATCGAGCCCGACCTGCGTCGCGACAAGCCGGGCGATCGTGGTCTTTCCCACCCCGGGCGGCCCCCAGAGGATGAAGGACGACAGGCGTTTGGACGCCACCATCCGCCCGATCGGACCGTCATCGGCCAGAAGGTGATCCTGGCCGAGAACGTCCGCGAGGCGCTGGGGGCGAAGCACCTCCGCGAGAGGGCGCGGAGCAGCTTCCTCGAAAAGAGACATCGTCATCGATTACCGATCAAGACTGGCGCTTTCGACGCTCACCCGGGAAAGACCGAGGTCACGGTCTGCCCGCCGCGCGAGATCGTCACCTCCCAGGCGCGCCTGCGCTCCTTCAGGGCGGTCTCGACCTCTCGCGATGTCGCCATGCGCTCGCCGTTCAGGGCCTGGAGGACGTCGCCCTTCTGGAAGCCAATGCGCGCAGCCGTGCTGCCCTCCTCGATCTCACCGATGACGACACCGTCCGTTGCGGCATCGATCGCGAGTTCCTCGGCCAAAGCCGGGGAGAGGTTCATCACGGTCAGCCCCGCCAGCGGCGAGCGCCCGGCCAGAGCCACGGGGTCTCGCGGCCGCGTTTCCGGCGCCGGGATCAGCTTGACCGGCAGCACGACCTTGCGCCCGCTGCGCAGCACGGTGAGCGAGGTCATGCCGCCGAGCGGGCGGGTGGCGAAGCGATAGCCGAAGGCCTCGGGATCGTCGACCATGATGCCGTCCACGGCCTGGATCACGTCGGAGCGCTGCAGCCCCGCCTCTGCCGCCGGCCCCTTCTCGACAAGGCTGGCAACGACGGAGCCTGCCGGCCGGTCGAGCCCAAGCCCGTCGGCGACATCGGCGGTGAGCACCTGAAGCCTGGCACCGAACCAGGGACGGCGAACCGTCGTCGCGCCGGCCTTGGCGCTTTCCAAGACGACCCGGACCATGGCCGAGGGAATGGCAAAGCCGATGCCGACGCTCCCGCCCGAGCGGGAGAAGATCGCGGTGTTGATCCCTACGACACGTCCTTGCATGTCGATGAGCGCGCCGCCGGAATTGCCCGGATTGATCGCGGCATCGGTCTGGATGAAGGACTGCGCGTCGCCCACGCCGATCTGCGTACGTGCCAGCGCCGAGACGATGCCCTGCGTCACGGTCTGCCCGACGCCGAAGGGATTGCCGATGGCGAGCACGATGTCGCCGACCAGGACCTGATCGGAATCCGCCAGCTCGATGGCGGCGAGATCCTTGACGGCCTTGAGCTTGAGCACGGCGAGGTCGGTGCGTGGATCGCGCAGCAGGATCGTCGCCTCGACCTCGCGCTTGTCGGCGAAGGCGACCTTGACCTCGCTCATGCCCTCGATGACGTGGTTGTTGGTGACCACAAGCCCGCTTGCATCGACCACGACGCCCGAGCCGAGCGAACGTTGCACCCGGTCCTTCGGCACGCCAAAACCGCCGTCCCCGAAGAAGCGCCGGAAGAACGGGTCGTCCATGAAGGGGTTCTGCGGCCGCTTCTCGACGCGCGCTCCATAGACGTTGACCACGGCGGCGGCGCTGTTCTGCACCAGCGGCGCGAAGGACAAGGTGACCTGCTGGCGCGTCTCGGGGACCTGACGGGCCTGACCGAATGCAGGCCAGGGGCAAAGGCCGATCATCAGCGTCACCGCCAATGCTCCGGCAGCAGATTTGCCCCGGCCTCGTGCGAAACGAACGTTCATGCTGGTCCTCACGATGAAACAAAAGCGCGGGGTTTGGCGTTGAACCTCCCACATCGCACTCACTCTACCATCTCGGTACCGGTCCGGTTCCCAGAAACCGCATCCCAATTGCCGCAAGCCCGATACACGCTGCGAAGGAGCAGCCCTGATGAGCCTGATTCGTCTTGTTTATGCCAGCGAAAGCCGGCTCGTCGAGGCCATGCGTCGCGACGAACTCAGCCGCGTCGTCGCCAGCGCGCGGCGCTTCAACGACCAGAACGATGTGACCGGATTTCTCCTGGCCACACCGGCAGCCTTCGCACAGGTGCTGGAGGGCGCGCAGGCCAATATTGCCGAGACCTATGGCCGGATCGTGGTCGATCCCCGCCACACCGCAATTCGCCTGCTCTCGGAAGAAGCGATTGCGGAACGGACCTTCCCGCGCTGGTCGATGGGCCTCGCCGAGCATGACGAGACGACGACCTTCATCTTCGGTCTCTATGGCGTCACGCCCGAGACAGATCTCAACGCGCAGCAGCCGGACACCCTGCTCGATCTCGCGGCGGAGCTGGCCGGGCGGCCGGCGGAAACGTCCCCTGCGAAGGCATAGACGAGACACCAAAAAAGGCGGCCCCGAAGGCCGCCTCATTCATTGCCCGATCAGAGCTTCGACCGGCTCACTTCTCCTGCAGGAGCAGTCGATATTTCTCGATCTCGCGGGGAACCATCGCGGCGACGAAGGACGGGGCAAGCTCGTCCGCGCCCGGCGGAATGGATGAGAGCTCCTTGAATCGATTTTGCAGCGTCGCGCTCGAAAGCGCTGTGCGCAAAGCCTCATTCAGCCTCGCGATCACCGGCTCCGGCGTTCCCTTGGGCGCGAAGAGCGCGTTCCAGCCCTGCGCCTGGAACGCCGGCAGCCCCGCCTCCTGCGAGGTCGGCACATCAGGGAGGCTGGCCAGCCGGCTCGGCGTTGCGACGACGAGCGCCCTCACCTTCTCGCCCTGCACGGCGCCCGACAGCGAAGTCGCGGCATCGCAGACCCCGTCGATCTGGCCGCCCATGAGATCGTTCAGCGCAGGTCCCGCGCCGCGATAGCTGACCAGCGCCACATCGACGCCCGCCGCCTTGATGAAATTGCGGCAGATCAGATAATTCGACGAACCGACACCGGCATGGCCAAGGCTGATCTTGCCGGGATTGGCCTTCGCATAGGCCAGGAATTCGGTCAGAGTCCTGGCCGGGAAATCCAGCTTCAAAGCGATCATGGGCGATGTCTTTGCGACAAGGCCGATCGGCGTGAAATCGGCTTGCGTGTATTTCAGGTCGGGGTAGATCGAATAGGAGGCGGCATTGGTGCCGCTATTGCCGATCACGATCGTATAGCCGTCAGGCTCGGCCCGCGACGCGCGCGTCAGGGCGGTCGCCCCGCCTGCCCCGCCCATATTCTCCATGACGATGCGCTGGCCGAGCACCCGGCCCATCTCGTCACCGACAAGGCGGGCAATGACATCAGACGAGCCGCCGGCGGCGAACGGCACGATCATCGTGATCGCCTTGGACGGATATTTGTCCTGCGCCATGGTGGGCGGCGCGAAGGCCAGCCCCGCGAGGACGGCCAAACCACCCAGCTTCGAAATCGTCGTCATGCCCGTCTCCCGCTCCCGGCTGCAGACGAACCGGATCAGGAGACGCTAGCATTCGGGCTGTGGCTGAAAAATAGCGCGCCGCAGCAATAATCACCGCGATCAATGCCCTTGCGGCAGTTCACCCGAAAACAGAAAAAGGGCGACCCGAGGGCCGCCCTTTGAAAGCTGTCGAACTGTGGAAACGGCTCAGGCCGCTTCGTCTTCAGCCGTGAAGACGGGGCCGGAATCCTTGCCCTTGGCGTCGACGTCGCGATCGACGAATTCGATGACGGCGAGCGGGGCGTTGTCGCCGAAGCGGAAGCCGGCCTTCATGATGCGAAGGTAGCCGCCGTTACGCTCCTTGTAGCGGGGGCCGAGCACCGCGAAGAGCTTGCCGACCAGAACGACGTCCTTGATCTGCGCGATCGCCTGGCGGCGGGCATGCAGGTCGCCGCGCTTGGCGAGCGTGATCAGCTTCTCGACGACCGGACGCAGGTCCTTGGCCTTCGGGAGCGTGGTGGTGATCTGCTCGTGCTTGATCAGGGCCTGGGACATGTTGGCGAACATCGCCTTGCGATGCTCGACCGAGCGGTTGAAACGACGACCGCGAAAACCGTGACGCATTGGATGGCTCCTTCGTGCTTACGGCCGCCGTGCCACGGTACGGCCGTCCTTTATGCTCCGGCGCTGATGCGCCGTGCGGGAGACTGGCGCGGAACGAGCCCGCGCCGGCCGGATCAGTAATGCTCCTCGAAGCGCTTCGCGAGCTCTTCGATGTTCTCCGGCGGCCAGCCGGTCACGTCCATGCCGAGGTGGAGGCCCATGGTGGCGAGCACTTCCTTGATCTCGTTCAGCGACTTGCGGCCGAAGTTCGGGGTGCGCAGCATCTCGCCCTCCGACTTCTGGATGAGGTCGCCGATATAGACGATGTTGTCGTTCTTCAGGCAGTTCGCCGAACGCACCGAAAGCTCGAGCTCGTCGACCTTCTTGAGCAGTGCCGGGTTGAAGGGCAGCTGCGGCGCGGTCGAGACGGCCTCTTCCTTGCGCGGCTCCTCGAAGGTGATGAACACCGCGAGCTGGTCCTGCAGGATGCGGGCGGCGAGCGCCAGAGCATCCTCGGGGGTCACGGAGCCGTTGGTCTCGATGTTCAGGGTGAGCATGTCGCGGTCGAGATTCTGGCCCTCGCGGGTGTTCTCGACGCGGTAGGACACCTTCTTGACCGGCGAATACAGGCTGTCGACCGGGATCAGGCCGATCGGCGCATCTTCCGGACGGTTCTGCTCGGAAGGCACATAGCCCTTGCCGGTGTTGACCGTGAACTCCATGCGGATCTCGGAGCCCTCGTCCAGCGTGCAGAGCACGAGGTCCGGGTTCAGGATCGAGACATCGCCGATGGTGTTGATGTCGCCCGCGGTGACGGTGCCCGGGCCGGTCTTGCGCAGGGTCATGCGCTTGGGGCCCTCGCCCTGCATCTTGACCGCGATGGCCTTGATGTTGAGGACGATGTCGGTGACATCTTCACGAACGCCGGGGATCGACGAGAATTCATGCAGAACGCCGTCGATCTGGACGGCGGTGACGGCCGCGCCCTGAAGCGAGGAGAGCAGCACGCGGCGAAGCGCGTTGCCGAGCGTCATGCCGAAGCCACGCTCCAGCGGACGCGCGATCACGGTAGCCAGACGCTTCGGGTCGTCTCCGACCTTGATTTCGAGCTTGTTAGGCTTGGACAAATCCTGCCAGTTTTTGCTGATCACGACCGCACTCCTGGTGCTTCAATGCAATGGCGGCGGCGGGCCGCCCCGTACTGGCGCCCGCCGGTGCGGGCGCCCCAATCGTTACGCGTCAGACGCGACGGCGCTTGCGCGGCCGGCAGCCATTGTGCGGGATCGGCGTCACGTCGCGGATCGAGGTGACGGTAAAGCCGGCGGCCTGCAGAGCGCGCAGAGCCGATTCACGACCCGAACCCGGGCCGGTGACTTCGACTTCCAGCGTGCGCATGCCGTGCTCGGCAGCCTTGCGGGCGGCGTCCTCAGCGGCAACCTGCGCCGCATAGGGAGTCGACTTCCGCGAACCCTTGAAACCCATCGTGCCGGCGGACGACCACGAGATCGTGTTGCCCTGCGCGTCGGTGATGGTGATCATGGTGTTGTTGAACGAGGCGTTCACATGCGCGACGCCAGAGACGATGTTCTTGCGTTCGCGACGACGGACGCGTTGGGCTTCCTTGGCCATAGGTCTTCCATCCTTCAGGCGCGCCCGTGATGCCAGGCGCTGGGGAGTAGAGCGTCATGCTCGGGCTTGACCCGACCATCTCTTGCAGAGAGAGAGGCAGCAGCTGCCTCTCCGGGCCGAGATGCCCGGGTCAAGCCCGGGCATGACGGTTGAAATCTTCGGCTCAGCCGAAAATCACTTCTTCTTGCCGGCGATCGGCTTCGCCTTGCCCTTGCGGGTACGGGCGTTGGTATGGGTGCGCTGGCCGCGAACCGGCAGCGAGCGACGATGACGCAGGCCGCGATAGCAGCCGAGGTCCATCAGGCGCTTGATGTTCATCGAGACTTCACGGCGCAGATCGCCCTCGACAAGATAGTCGCGGTCGATCGTCTCGCGGATCTGGAGGACTTCGGCGTCGGTCAGCTGGTTGACGCGACGCTCGTCGGCGATGCCGACCTTCTCGCAGATTTCCTTGGCCTTCTGAGCACCGATGCCGTGGATGTACTGCAGGCCGATGACGACGCGCTTGCCGGTCGGAATGTTAACGCCCGCGATACGAGCCATAGTCTCTTCTCCATGTCGGCCGAGGCACCCATTGGTGCGGCGGCGGTGAAAAATAACCTCGCGCCGGTGGAGACCGGCCTATGCGGGGTGTCGAACGGTCCACGCGAGAATGCGACGTCGCCCCTTCTCGCGAAGGTAACGGCATCGCTCTCATGAAACCGGAAGTCGGGTCGTTAACCTCTCGGCCGCAACGAGTCAACCCGCCGCGACCAAGATTCATGCCAAGAGCAAACCTTGGGCGAAATCAAAGCCCTGCCAAGGCCTTCTCGATCGCGACTGTCACCGCGTCGATCGGCTGCATGCCGTCGATATCGGTCAGCTGGCCACGCTTGGCGTAATACGGGGCCACGACGGCCGTGTCGCGGTTATAGGCCTCGAGCCGCGCCTTGAAGACCTCCGGATCGTCGTCCCTGCGAACCGGCTGCCCGGCTGCCCTCGCCTCTTCGGCGCGCTTAACGATGCGATCGACGAGCTTGGTCTGGTCGACCTTGAGCTCCAGCACCTTGTCGAGCTTGACGCCCTTGGACTGAAGCATCGCGTCGAGTGCCTCGGCCTGCGCCAGCGTGCGCGGGAAGCCGTCGAGGATGAAGCCTTTCTTGGCATCGGCCTCTTCGATTCGGTCGGCGACGATGCCGATGACGATCTCGTCGGAGACGAGCCCGCCCGCATCCATCACCGCCTTGGCCTTGATGCCGACCGGCGTGCCGGCAGCCACGGCCGCGCGAAGCATGTCGCCCGTGGAAAGTTGCGGAATTCCGTGCTTCGCGACGATGCGCGCAGCCTGAGTGCCTTTACCCGCCCCCGGCGGCCCCAGGAATATCAATCGCATCAGCGCTTCGCCCCTCGCAGCTTGGCCTTCTTGACCAGCCCCTCATATTGATGGGCCAGCAAATGTCCGTGGACCTGTGCCACGGTGTCCATCGTCGTCGTCACCACGATCAGCAGCGACGTACCGCCCAGAAGAATGATCGGTATCTGGGCATAGGTGATCATGAACTCGGGGATAAGGCAGACGATAGTCAAATAGCCGGCTCCGAGCACCGTGATGCGCGTCAGCACCCGGTCGATATGCTCGGCCGTACGCTCGCCCGGCCGGATGCCCGGCATGAAGCCGCCATGCTTCTTGAGGTTGTCCGCCGTCTCGACCGGATTGAACACGATCGCGGTGTAGAAGAAGCAGAAGAAGATGATCAGCGCCGCATAGAGAACCATGAATAGCGGCCGGCCATGGGCCAGATAGGTCGCGATCACCGACAGGACACCGGTGCCACCCGAAGCCTGCGAGAAGCTCGCAATGGTCGTCGGCAGCAGCAGCAGCGACGAGGCGAAGATCGGCGGGATGACGCCGGCGGTGTTGAGCTTCAGCGGCAGGAACGAGGTCTGCCCCTCATACATGCGGTTGCCGACCTGGCGCTTGGGATAGTTGATCAGGAGGCGGCGCTGGGCCCGCTCCATGAACACGCAGAAGGCGATGACGCAGATCGCCATCACCAGGATCAGCAGCAGCAGGCCGGTCGAGATCGCGCCCTGGCGGCCGAGTTCGAGCGTCTGCGCCAGCTGCGAGGGGAATTCCGCGATAATGCCGGAGAAGATGATCATCGACGTGCCGTTGCCGATGCCGCGGCTGGTGATCTGCTCACCGAGCCAGAGCAGGAACATCGTGCCGCCGACGAGCGTGATCGTGGTCGAGAGGAGGAAGAACGGCCCCGGCTCCAGCACGAGATTGCCCGAGCCCTGCAGGCCCACGCCGATGCCATAGGCCTGGAAGACCGCCAGGACGAGCGTCAGGTAGCGCGTGTACTGGTTCAGGATCTTGCGGCCCTGCTCGCCTTCCTTCTTCAGCGCCTCGAAGGTCGGGATCACGCTGGAGAGCAGCTGCACGATGATCGAGGCCGAGATGTACGGCATGATCGCGAGCGCGAAGATCGCAAGCCGGCCGACGGCGCCGCCGGAAAACATGTTGAACAGGCCAAGCACGCCGGTCTGCGACTGCTTGAACAGATCCGCGACCGCGTCGGGATTCATGCCCGGCAGCGGGATGTAGGTGCCAAGCCGATAGATGATCAACGCGCCAAGCGTGAACCAGATGCGCTTCTTCAGCTCGTCCGCCTTGGCGAACGCACCGAAGTTCAGGTTTGAAGCAAGCTGTTCAGCCGCCGATGCCATGCGTCCGGTCCTTGGGTCGAAAGTCGATCATTGAAGCCTGATGTCGCCCGAAAAACGCGTCGCGCTCTCCGGCATCAGGCTCAGTCAAACAGTCGAACGGCGGCCTGGGCTTCTGGCCCGGCCGCCGTTCGCAAGCGCTCATGTAAGCGCTAGATTCACGCCTGTGAAGCGGCAGCCAGAATCTTGACCGAGCCGCCGGCCTTTTCGATGGCCTCGACGGCCGATTTCGACGCGCCGTACACCTCGAAGGCGAGCTTCGCCTTGAGTTCGCCGACGCCGAGAATCTTGACGCCGTCCTTGGCCTGGCGAGTGATCACGCCGGCGGCGACGAGCGCCTCGATCGTAACCGCGCCCTTGGCGTCGAGCTTGCCGGCTTCAACCGCCTGCTGGATGCGACCGAGGTTGACCTCGTTCAGATCCTTGGCAAACAGGTTGTGGAAGCCGCGCTTGGGCAGGCGACGATACAGCGGCATCTGACCGCCTTCGAAGCCCTTGACCGCCACGCCGGCACGAGCCTTCTGGCCCTTGACGCCGCGTCCACCGGTCTTGCCCTTGCCGGAGCCAATGCCACGGCCGACACGGATGCGCGACTTGTGTGCGCCTTCGTTGTCACGGATATCGTTGAGTTTCATGGTCGCCCCTCCTCACTTCGCGTCAATGACGCGCACGAGGTGCCTGACCTTGTCGATCATGCCACGCACAGCAGGCGTATCGACCAGGGTCGATTGCCGACGGATCTTGTTCAGGCCGAGACC
Organism: Allobosea lathyri; assembly: GCF_900108245.1. Taxonomy (GTDB): domain Bacteria; phylum Pseudomonadota; class Alphaproteobacteria; order Rhizobiales; family Beijerinckiaceae; genus Allobosea; species Allobosea lathyri. The sequence goes on along the minus strand of NZ_FNUY01000003.1, from coordinate 555,027 downwards.
GATCAGGGTCTGGCGCTGCGAAGCCTCGCGGCGGATCGGGCTACCGATCTGCTCGACGACGACAGTGGTTCTAGCTTTTGCCATGATACCACCCTCACGCTTCGGCCACGGCATCGGTGCCTGCATCGCGGCGACGCGTCTGCAGAGCCGAAACCTTCAGGGACCGACGCGCGGCGACGCCACGCGGGCTGTCCTCGTTCTTCAGCGCGTCGAAAGTGGCGCGGACGAGGTTGTAGGGGTTCGAGGAGCCGAGCGACTTCGACACCACGTCCTGCATGCCGACCGCCTCGAAGACGGCGCGCATCGGGCCGCCGGCGATGATGCCGGTACCAGCCGGAGCCGCGCGCAGCACGACCTTGCCAGCGCCATGACGGCCCTGAACGTCGTGATGAAGCGTACGGCCTTCGCGCAGCGGGATGCGGACGAGACCGCGCTTGGCGGCTTCAGTCGCCTTGCGGATCGCTTCCGGAACTTCACGGGCCTTGCCGTGGCCGAAGCCGACGCGGCCCTTCTGGTCGCCGACGACGACGAGCGCTGCGAAGCCGAAGCGACGCCCACCCTTCACCACCTTGGCGACGCGGTTGATGTGGACCAGGCGGTCCACGAATTCGGAATCGCGCTCTTCGCGATCCTGACGACCATGCGGCTCTCTAGCCATGTCATTCCTCTTACTTGCGCGGACGAAGCATCAAGCCCCGCCGCTCGCTCGAGCGTCACCTGTTCAGCGGCAATGCCGAACAAGCACTCAAAATGCACCGCTCGATCCCCAAAGCGGAGAACCGCTTTGGGGAGCGATGCACAGATCCTCAGAAGTTCAGACCGCCTTCGCGGGCTGCTTCGGCCAGCGCCTTGACGCGGCCGTGATACATATAGGAGCCGCGGTCGAAGACCACGTCCTTGACGCCAGCCTTGACGGCGCGCTCGGCAATCAGCTTGCCGATCGCGGTCGCGGCCTCGACATTCGCGCCCGACTTGATGTCGCCGCGGATGTCCTTGTCCAGGCTCGAGGCCGACGCGACGGTGACACCCTTCGCGTCGTCGATGATCTGGGCATAGATCTGCTTGCCGGTGCGATGCACCGACAGGCGGGCGCGGCCATTGGCAACTGCCTTGATGGCGCGGCGGACGCGAGCCTTGCGGCGCGCAGTGTTCTCTGTCTGCTTGCTGCTCATGGCGTTTACTTCTTCTTCCCTTCCTTGCGGAAGATGAATTCGCCGGCGTATTTGACGCCCTTGCCCTTGTAGGGCTCGGGTCCGCGATAGTCGCGGATTTCGGCGGCGGTCTGGCCAACAACCTGCTTATCGATGCCGGTGATGACGATTTCGGTCGGCTTCGGCGTGACGATGGCGACACCTTCCGGGATCGCATAGTCGATGTCGTGGCTGTAGCCGAGCGACAGCTTGAGCACCTTGCCGTTGACGGCGGCCTTGTAGCCGACGCCGTTGATCTCGAGCTTCTTCTCGAAACCATTGGTGACGCCAATCACGAGATTGGCGACGCGGGCACGGGACGTGCCCCAGAGCGAGCGGGCGCGCTTGGTCTGCGAACGCGGCTGAACGGCAATCGAGCCGTCCTCGAACGCAACCGAGACGTCATCGGGCACTTCGAAGGAGAGTTCCCCCTTCGCGCCCTTGATCTTGACGAGCTGGCCGGCAACGTTGGCGGTAACGCCAGCGGGAACCGGGACCGGCTTCTTTCCGATACGAGACATTGGATTTCTCCTGAAAACGAGCGGCGTGAAAGGTCAGAAGACCTTGCAAAGCACTTCGCCGCCCACGTTCTGCTCGCGGGCAAGATGATCGGGCATCACACCCCTCGGCGTCGAAATGATGGTCACGCCAAGGCCATCGGCCACGCGCGGCATCGTTTCCACCGAAGAATAGACGCGGCGGCCGGGCTTCGACACACGGGAGATCGACCGGATGACCGGCTGTCCCTCATGGTACTTCAGCTCGATATCGAACTCGGTCCGGCCATTGCCGAACTCGGTTGTAGAGTAGCCACGGATGTAGCCCTCGGTCTGAAGCACGTCGAGCACGCGGGCCCGAAGCTTCGAGCCAGGCGTCGAAACGCGCGACTTGCGCCGCATCTGCGCATTGCGGATGCGGGTCAGCATATCTCCAAGCGGATCAATGATCACGATGCGTCCTCCTCACCAGCTCGACTTGACGAGGCCGGGAACCAGCCCCTTGTTGCCGAGCTCGCGCAACGCAATGCGCGACATCTTCAGCTTGCGATAAACGGCGCGCGGACGCCCCGTGACTTCGCAGCGGTTGCGCACGCGGGTCGGAGCCGAGTTGCGCGGCAGTTCGGCCAGCTTGAGGCGAGCGAGGAAACGCTCGTCCATGGACTGGCTTTCGTCATTGGCGATCGCGAGAAGCCGCGCGCGCTTGCCCGCGAATTTCTTCACGAGAGCCTTGCGGTGGTTATTGTTCTCGACGGAGCTTTTCTTAGCCATCGATCTCTCCTGGTTTCCGCGTATGAACGCTGAGGTTCACTGCCGGAACGGGAAGTTGAAGTGCTTGAGCAAGGCGCGTGCCTCGTCGTCCGACTTCGCAGTCGTGCAGACGATCACGTCCATGCCCCACACGGCGTCGACCTTGTCGTAGTTGATCTCGGGAAACACGATGTGCTCCTTGATCCCGAGCGCGAAATTGCCGCGCCCGTCGAACGACTTCGGGTTGAGACCACGGAAGTCGCGGACACGGGGCAAGGCGATGGTGACGAGCCGGTCGACGAACTCGAACATCTTGGTCTTGCGCAGCGTGACCTTGCAGCCGACCGCCATGTTCTCGCGCAGCTTGAAGCCGGCGATCGCGAGGCGGGACTTGGTGATGACCGGCCGCTGGCCGGCGATGAGGGCGAGATCGCCGGCAGCGTTGTCGACCTTCTTACGGTCGGCAGTCGCTTCGCCAACGCCCATGTTGATGACGACCTTCTCGATGGTCGGCACTTCCATGGCATTCTTGTAGCCGAACTCGGCGATCATCGCCGGACGGACCACGTCCTCATAATGCTGCTTCATACGCGGCGTGAGAGCCGCCTGCTGATTCTCAGCCATCGATCAGATCCCCCGAACGCTTGGCGAAACGGACCTTGCGACCGTCGTCCAGAACTTTGAAACCGACGCGGGTCGGCTTGCCGTCCTTGGGATCGGCCACGGCGAGGTTCGACAGGTCGATGGTGGCCTCCTTGGAGATGATGCCGCCTTCCGACTGTGCCGAAGCCTTGGTGTGCTTCTTCACGAGGTTGACACCACGCACGATGGCGCGGGCATCCTTCGGGATGACCTGGAGAACTTCGCCGGCCTTGCCCTTATCGCGGCCGGCCAGCACGACGACCTTGTCGCCCTTCTTGATCTTCGCAGCCATTACAGCACCTCTGGCGCAAGCGAGATGATCTTCATGTGGTTCTTGGCGCGGAGTTCGCGCGGAACCGGTCCGAAGATACGGGTGCCGACAGGCTCTTTCTGGTTGTTGATCAGCACGGCCGCGTTGCGGTCGAACCGAATCACAGAACCATCAGCGCGCTTGACGTCCTTGGCGGTGCGAACGACGACCGCCTTCATGACGTCGCCCTTCTTCACGCGGCCGCGGGGAATGGCTTCCTTGATCGAAACGACAATGATGTCGCCAATGCGGGCATAGCGCCGCTTCGACCCGCCGAGAACCTTGATGCACATCACGCGACGGGCGCCGGAATTATCCGCGACCTCGAGATTCGTCTGCACCTGGATCATGGCCTTGATCCTTCCATGTCTATCAGCGCGGTTTCCCGGCAGGCATCAGCGCCGCCGGGACTACGACTGACGGGGGTCGATCGCCCCCTGGCCTCAAACAAAACGTGCTCCGCAAAAGTGACACGCACCTTTGCGGGGAAACACGCCTGACTATTTTCTACACGCCATCCGCTCGCCCGAAGTGATTCGGGCAGGGCGGAAGCCGCGTTGACTCACGCCTTGGGAGCGTTGTCGAGCACAACCCAGCTTTTCAGCTTGGAAATGGGCTTGGACTCCTCGATCCAGACCTGGTCTCCAACCTTCACCACCTGCGCCTCGTCATGCGCGTGATAGTTTTTGGTCCGGCGAACGGTCTTCTTGAGGAGCGGGTGCGTATAGCGCCGCTCGACCTTCACCACAACAGTTTTATTTTGCTTGTCGCTGACGACGACGCCCTGCAGCACGCGCTTCGGCATGGTCTAACTCCTCAAGCGCTCACTGAAGCGGTCTTCGACCGCTGCAGTGTTTTGATGCGGGCGATATCCTTGCGCACTTCGGTGACGCGCGAGGTGTTCTCGAGCTGGCCGGTGGCGCGCTGGAAACGCAGGTTGAACTGCTCCTTCTTCAGCTTCAGGAGCTCTTCCTGCAGCAGATCCACGCTCATGACCTTCAGGTCGGACAGGCGTTTTGCGGTCTTCATGTCGTCCTCCCTTACTCGGCGATGCGTTGGATGAAGCGGGTCTTGATCGGCAGCTTGGCGGCTCCGAGACGAAGCGCCTCGCGGGCCGTCTCCTCTTCCACACCGTCGATCTCGAACATGATCCGGCCCGGCTTGACCTTGGCTGCCCAGAATTCAGGCGCACCCTTGCCCTTGCCCATGCGGACTTCGGTCGGCTTCTTCGAAACCGGCACGTCCGGGAAAATTCGGATCCAGACACGACCGGCGCGCTTCATGGCACGTGTGATCGCGCGGCGAGCCGCCTCGATCTGGCGTGCGGTGACGCGTTCCGGCATCAGCGCCTTGAGGCCGAACTGGCCGAAATTCAGATCCGTGCCGCCCTTGGCGACGCCGGAAATGCGCCCCTTGAACTGCTTGCGGAACTTAGTCTTCTTTGGTTGCAACATGGCTTTTCTCGATCAGCCTTCACGCGGCATGGTCACGACGGTGGCCACCGCCGGAACGGCTGCCCTCGTCTGCCATGCGCTTGTCCTGGGCCATCGGGTCGTGTTCCAGGATCTCGCCCTTGAAGATCCAGACCTTGATGCCGCACGTGCCGTAGGTGGTGAAGGCGGTGCCCACACCGTAATCCACATCGGCGCGCAGCGTGTGCAGCGGCACGCGACCTTCGCGATACCATTCCAGACGCGCGATCTCAGCGCCGCCGAGGCGGCCCGAGCAGTTGATGCGGATGCCCTCGGCGCCCAGACGCATGGCCGACTGAACGGCCCGCTTCATGGCGCGACGGAAAGCGACGCGACGCTCGAGCTGCTGCGCGATCGAGTCGGCCACCAGCGTGGCGTCGATCTCGGGCTTGCGCACCTCGACGATGTTGATCGTAACATCGGCCTTGGTGAGCTTCATCACCGTCTTGCGCAGCTTCTCGATATCGGCGCCCTTCTTGCCGATCACCACGCCCGGACGAGCCGAGTGAATGGTGACGCGGCACTTCTTGTGCGGGCGCTCGATGATGATCTTGGAGATCGCAGCCTGCTTCAGCAGCTTCATGAGGGCGGCGCGGATCGCCATGTCCTCATGGAGCAGCTTGCCGTACTCGCCCTTCTGGGCGAACCAGCGCGAATCCCACGTCCGGTTGATGCCGAGGCGAAGGCCGATCGGATTGATTTTCTGACCCATCGTTCTCTCCTCAGGCCTTGGCCGCGGCGACTTCACGCACCACGATGGTGATGTTCGCGAACGGCTTCAGGATGCGGGCGCCACGACCGCGGGCGCGGGCATGGAAGCGCTTCATGACGAGCGCCTTGCCGACGAAGGCCTGCGCTACGATGAGATCGTCGACGTCGAGATCATGATTGTTCTCGGCATTGGCGATCGCGCTCTGCAGGCACTTGCGCACGTCGAGCGAGATCCGCTTGCGCGAGAACTCGAGATCGGCGAGCGCGGTCGCGACCTTCTTGCCGCGAATGAGCTGGGCGAGAAGGTTCAGCTTTTGCGGGCTGACGCGAAGATTGCGAGCGATCGCAATGGCTTCGTTGTCAGGCAGCGCACGGGGGGCGGATGGCTTTCCCATGGCTTACTTCCTCTTCGCCTTCTTGTCGGCAGCGTGGCCGTGGAAGGTGCGCGTCGGCGAAAACTCGCCGAACTTGTGGCCCACCATTTCCTCGGACACGGACACCGGCACATGCTTGTGGCCGTTATAGACGCCGAACGTCAGACCGACGAACTGCGGAAGGATCGTGGAGCGGCGGCTCCAGATCTTGATGACTTCCGACCGAGCCGCCGAACGGGCGACCTCGGCCTTTTTCAGAAGGTATCCGTCGACAAACGGACCTTTCCAAAGCGAACGCGCCATGACGGACCTCAGTTCTTCTTCTTGCGGGCGTGACGGCTCGACACGATGAACGTATCGGTCCGCTTGTTCGAGCGGGTCTTCTTACCCTTGGTCGGCTTGCCCCAGGGGGTAACCGGGTGACGACCGCCGGAGGTGCGGCCTTCGCCGCCGCCATGGGGATGGTCGACAGGGTTCATCGAGACACCGCGGTTATGCGGCCGACGACCGAGCCAGCGCGAACGCCCTGCCTTGCCGTCATTCCTGTTCATGTGGTCGGGGTTGGAAACCGCGCCCACAGTCGCATAGCACAAGCCGCTGATCAGACGCTGTTCGCCGGAATTCAGGCGGACAATGACGTAACCCTGGTCGCGACCGACGATCTGGGCGTAGTTGCCGGCCGAACGAGCCAGCTGTCCACCCTTGCCGATCTTCAGCTCGATATTGTGGACGATCGTGCCGATCGGCAGCGAGCCCATGGGGGCAGCGTTGCCGGGCTTCACGTCGACCGACGGACCCGAGATCACGCTGTCGCCGACGGCGAGGCGCTGCGGGGCCAGGATATAGGCCTGCTCGCCATCGCTGTACTTGATCAGCGCGATGAAGGCGGTGCGGTTGGGATCATACTCGATCCGCTCCACGACTGCCGGCATGCCGTCCTTGCCGCGACGCTTGAAGTCGATCAGGCGCAGCGTGCGCTTGTGACCACCGCCGCGGAAGCGGACGGTGATGCGGCCGAGGTTGTTGCGGCCGCCGGAGGACGACTTGCCCTCCGTCAGCACCTTGAGAGGCTTGCCCTTGTAGAGCTCGCTGCGGTCGACGATGACGAGCTGGCGAAGGCTCGGCGTGACCGGCTTGAAATGCTTCAAAGCCATTGTGACGATCCTTCCTTCACAGGCCCGTGGTCACGTCGATGGAATGACCATCTTCGAGCGTCACGATTGCCTTCTTGACGTCCGAGCGCTGGCCGAGACGGCCGCGGAAGACTTTCATCTTCCCTTCGGTGACGAGCGTGTTGACGCTCTTCACCTTGACGTCGAACAGCTTCTCGATCGCTGCCTTGATCTGCGGCTTCGTCGCAGTCTTGGCGACCTGGAAGACGACCTTGTTATGCTCGGAGAGCATCGTCGCCTTCTCTGTGATCACCGGGCTACGAATCACGTCGTAGTGCCGGGGATCCGTATTCTTCGCGGCCTGGCTCATTTGAAGCGCGCCTCCAGCGCATCGACAGCCGCGCGGGTCAGGACAAGCTTGTCGCGACGCAGGATGTCATAAACGTTGATGCCCTGGATCGGCAGGACGTCGACATTCGGGATCGAACGCGCGGCCAGGCCGAAGTTCACATCGATCTCGGCTCCGCCGATCACCAGCGCGCTGGACAGGTCCAGCTTGCCGAAGTGACCCAGCAGGATCTTGGTCTTCGGCTCGGACAGCTTGGCGTCATCGATGATGATGATGCCGGAATCCTTGGCCTTGGCCGAGAGCGCATGACGCAGGGCCAGGGCGCGGACCTTCTTGGGCAGATCGTGAGCGTGGTCACGCACGATCGGACCGAAGGCCTTGCCGCCGCCGCGGAACTGCGGAGCGGAAGCCGCACCGTGGCGAGCGCCGCCGGTACCCTTCTGCTTGTAGATCTTCTTCCGGGTGCGGTCGACTTCCGACCGGCCCTTGGACTTGTGCGTGCCGGCGCGGCGCTTGGCGAGCTGGTAGCGCACCATGCGGGCGAGGATGTCGGCGCGCGGCTCGAGGCCGAAGATCGCGTCGGAGAGCTCGACCGAACCGGCCGAACCACCTTCGAGAGTGGTGATATCAAGCTTCATCACGCGTTCTCCTCAACCGTATCAGCCGCAGGAGCCTGCGTTTCGCCGCCCGACACCTTGAACTTGCCCGGAAGGGGCGCATCCTTGGGGAGCGCGCGCTTGATCGCGTCACGAATATGGATCCAGCCGCCGGCGTGACCGGGAACTGCACCTTCGACCAGGATCAGGCCGCGCTCGGCGTCCGTCTGGACGACGCGCAGGTTCTGGGTGGTCACGCGCTCGGCGCCGAGATGGCCGGGCATCTTCTTGTTCTTGAAGGTCTTGCCAGGGTCCTGACGACCACCGGTCGAACCGATCGAGCGATGCGAGACCGAAACGCCGTGCGTGGCGCGAAGACCACCGAAGTTCCAGCGCTTCATGCCGCCGGCGAAGCCCTTGCCGATCGTCGTGCCGCTGACATCGACGAACTGGCCGACGACGAAATGATCCGCCGTCAGCTCTGCGCCGACCGGGATCAGCGCGTCATCGCTGACGCGGAATTCGACGACTTTACGCTTGGGCTCGACCTTGGCGACGGCGAAATGGCCGCGCTCAGCCTTCGAGACATTCTTGACCTTGGCCAAGCCTGTTCCGAGCTGCACGGCGACATAGCCGTTCTTCTCGATCGTGCGATGCGCGACGACCTGGCAGTTGTCGAGCTTCAGCACGGTGACCGGGATATGTTCGCCGGCATCGGTGAAGATGCGGGTCATCCCGACTTTCTGTGCAATCACACCGGAACGCATCGGTGCATACCTTCCCTTGGGGTCTTACTCATCCTGCCGAAACGCAGGAGGCAGAGGACCCGGCTAAATTATGATCCGAACAGGGTCCGACGAAGCGAGTATCCGTTCGTCGTCGGGACCATGGTCAACTTAAAGCTTGATTTCGACGTCGACGCCGGCGGCGAGATCGAGCTTCATGAGAGCGTCGACCGTCTGCGGGGTCGGGTCGACGATATCGAGAACCCGCTTGTGGGTCCGCATTTCAAACTGCTCGCGCGACTTCTTGTCGATATGCGGCGAGCGGTTGACCGTGAACTTCTCGATGAGCGTGGGCAGCGGGATCGGTCCGCGGACCTGAGCGCCCGTCCGCTTCGCGGTCGACACGATCTCGCGCGTCGAAGCGTCGAGAATGCGATGGTCGAACGCCTTGAGGCGGATCCGAATGTTCTGACCGTTCATGGTCTTGTTTTCTCCGTGACGTGAAAAGGCAAAGGCCCGGCAGGGCCTTCGCCCTCACGAAAACGCGTTACGCGATGATGCTAGCGACGACGCCTGCACCGACGGTGCGGCCGCCTTCGCGGATGGCGAAGCGCAGCTTCTCTTCCATCGCGATCGGCACGATCAGGTGGACTTCCATGGCGATGTTGTCGCCAGGCATCACCATCTCGGTGCCCTCGGGCAGGTGCACGACGCCGGTCACGTCCGTCGTGCGGAAGTAGAACTGCGGACGATAATTGGTGAAGAACGGGGTGTGGCGACCGCCCTCCTCCTTCGTCAGGATGTAGGCCTCGGCCTTGAACTTGGTGTGCGGCTTCACCGAACCCGGCTTGCACAGGATCTGCCCGCGCTCGACGTCTTCACGCTTCGTGCCGCGCAGCAGCGCGCCGATGTTGTCGCCGGCCTGGCCCTGGTCGAGCAGCTTGCGGAACATCTCGACGCCGGTCACCGTCGTCTTGACCGTGTCCTTCAGGCCGACGATCTCGATTTCCTCGCCGACCTTGACGATGCCGCGCTCGACGCGACCGGTCACCACCGTGCCACGGCCCGAGATCGAGAACACGTCTTCCACCGGCATCAGGAACGGCAGGTCGAGCGGACGCGCCGGCTGCGGGATGTACTCGTCGACCGTCTTCATCAGCGCCAGCACCGCGTCATGGCCGATGGTCTTGTCGCCGTTGTCCAGCGCAACCTTCGCCGAACCCTTGGTGATCGGGATGTCGTCGCCGGGGAAATCGTACTTCGACAGAAGCTCGCGGATCTCCATCTCGACCAGCTCGAGCAGCTCGGCGTCGTCGACGAGATCGACCTTGTTCATGAACACCACCAGCGCGGGAACGCCGACCTGGCGCGCCAGCAGGATGTGCTCGCGGGTCTGCGGCATCGGGCCGTCGGCGGCCGACACGACCAGGATCGCGCCGTCCATCTGGGCGGCGCCCGTGATCATGTTCTTCACATAATCGGCGTGGCCGGGGCAGTCGACGTGCGCGTAGTGGCGCGCTGCCGTCTCGTACTCGACATGGGCCGTCGAGATCGTGATGCCGCGGGCTTTCTCTTCCGGCGCCTTGTCGATCTGGTCATACGCCGTGAACGTCGCGCCGCCAGATTCCGCCAGAATCTTCGTGATCGCTGCCGTCAAGCTCGTCTTGCCATGGTCGACGTGACCAATCGTACCAATGTTGCAATGCGGCTTCGTGCGCGCGAATTTCTCTTTGGCCATGACACCTTTGTCCTCGAAGACGGCCGCTGGGGCCCGGAAAACGCGGTCGCATTAGGGGGTTTCAGAGCGCGATGCAAGCCATGGCTGTCAGGCCGGGCCTTGTAGCCGCCTTCCTTTCCATCCCGGCGGCGATCCCGCGGCGCTCAGGGCATGATCTCGAGGCCGCGTTGCGTCATCCGGAAGACGAGCCTGCTGACCGGAAATCCGTTGTCCGGCGCCCTGGAGATCCTCCGCAGCGCCGAGACGGCCTGCGGATCGTCGGCATCCGCGAATGCGAGTACATCGCGCGCCGGCATCGTGAGCGCAACGCTTCGCGGCAGGTCGGGAACATTTTCCCAGGGGTTGGGCAGGAGCAGGAGCGAGGCGTTGTAGTCGGTCTGCGCGAAACCGAGGGCTCGGACCTCTCCAAAATCATAGATCTGCAGTTTGTCGACGCGCCTCTTCAGATTGTCGAGCGCCGCCTTGAAGATGTCGCGATCGCTCATTCCGTAAGCGCCGCCTTCGCCCACGGTCAGGAAACGCGAGATCTTCGCCAAATCGAGCACCGGGGTCACGATGATGTCGCCGGCGAGCGGAAGATAGAGCAGCTTGGCATCGGGCGCGCCGCGCTTGCGCGCCATCGCGGCGAACTGCTCGACATAGGCCTTGTTCTTCAGCACTGGCAGCAGCGCCCGCTGGAATCGCGCGACTTCGGCTTCCGTTTTCGGCGCACCGGTTCCCGCCACCGCCTGCGCGACGGTTTTCGTCAGCTTGTCATAGGCTACCTGCCGTTGGGCGGCGTCGGGCAAGGCGTTGAACTGGCGGCTCAACGGCTCAAGGCCCATCCTGATATTATGGCCAGCGGCGAAATAGACGACATCGCCCGCCTCGATCCGCAACTGGCTGACGCCAGGCCGGCCTTGCAGAAGGCCGAAAAGCAGTTCGCCCATCTCAGCTTCGGTCAGCGGGCGCGCGTCGTTGAGCCGATCGCGCGTCAGGGAAGCGGAGGCGGCACTCTGCGGGAAAGCCAGCAGGAGGCCGCAGCACAGAAAAAACAGACGCAGCATCGACGCAACCCCACACGCCATAACCTATGGTCAGCGTCTACAGCTCCTCCGCAACACAACCATGACGTGCGTCTCCCGATCGCGATTGAAGGACGCGCCGGGACTCTAGACCGCTCCGAAAACCCTTCGATAGCGCGCGACCACGTCGGCCGCCCCGGAGACCTTGTCGGGATTATCTGAGAGTTTCACCGCCGGCTGGCCATTGGCTTTCGACACCTTGCAGACCAGCGACATCGGATCGAGCGCGCGCGAGCCGTCTGGCAGGCAGCCGATGAGGTCGTTGGTCAGGTCCGTGCCCCAGCCGAAGGCCATGCGAACCTTGCCGTCGAAGTGATGATAGACCCGCTCGATCGCGTCGACATCGAGCCCGTCCGAGAAGACGAGCAGCTTCTCGCGGGGATCGCGCCCCTTGGAGCGCCACCAGGCCATGATCTCCTCGCCGGCCTGGATCGGCGGCGCGCTGTCGGGCCGGAAGCCGGTCCAGTCCGCGACCCAGTCGGGCGCATGACGCAGGAAGCTCGTCGTCCCGAACGCATCGGGCAAGGCGATCAGGAGATTGCCGCCATAGACCTGTCGCCATTCGTCAAGCACGCGATAGGGCGAGCGCAGAAGTTCCTCGTCGCTCTCGGCCAGAGCGGCCAGCACCATCGGCAGTTCATGTGCGTTGGTTCCGATGGCTTCGAGATCATTGTCCATCGCCAACAGCACGTTGGAGGTGCCGGTGAAGGCTGGTCCCAGCCCTTCCTTCAGCGCCTCGACGCACCAGCGCTGCCAGAGATGGCCATGGCGGCGGCGCGTGCCGAAATCCGACAGGCGCAGGCCGGGCAGCTTCTGCAACCGCTCGACCTTGTCCCACATCTTGGCCTTGGCGCGGGCATAGAGCACGTCGAGCGAGAAGCGCTTCTGCCCGACCATGACGCGGCGCGCGCGCAATTCGTTGATGATGGCGAGCGCCGGCACCTCCCACATCGTGGTGTGGGTCCAGGGCCCCTCGAAATGCAGCTCGTACTGCCCGTCGACCCGGCGCAGATCATATTCGGGCAAGCGGAACTCGGCGAGCCAGGCGATGAAATCCGGCGAGAACATCTGGGTGCGGCCATAGAAGCTGTTGCCGGCAAGCCAGATCAGCTCCTTCTTCGAGAAGCGGACATTGCGGGCATGATCGAGCTGCGCGCGCAGTTCCTCCTCATCGACGATATCGCCCAGGCGGATATGCTTCGAGCGGTTGATCAGCGAGAAGGTGACCTGAACCTCCGGATGGAAGGCGCGGATCATCTGCAGCATCAGCAGCTTGTAGAAATCCGTGTCGAGCAGGCTGCGGATGATGGGGTCAAGCCGCCAGCCATGATTATAGGTCCGCGTCGCGATATCGGTGACGGTCATGGCGGCATTCGGTCCGGGGTTGGCGCAAAGGCTGGTCGTGGCGGGACGCCCCGCGGCGGCACGCGAGTTGGGACGCCGCCCATGAGAACAGCGCCTTGGCCGCGACGCAAGCGCCGGCCACGCCATGGCGGCGAGGGCGACATCGATGCCCGCCCTCGCCGCCGCGCCCGGAAGACGCGAATTGACAGCCCGCGGGGAGTCGGCGAGGAGCAGGCGCGCCGTTCGCCTTTGCGATATCCACCCGGTTCGCGCTTGGATATGAAGTGGCAAGCGAAGCGTCGATCTGGCCTGCACTTTAGCGCGGTCACCGATCGGAGACCGCGAGGATCGAAGGCAGAATGGCTCCCGAGACGACATCATCCGAGGCCAAGGGCCACGACGCCGGCGCAGACGCGGACGCAGCCTTCGATCTCGCCGTGATCGGCGGGGGTATCAATGGTTGCGGCATTGCCCGCGATGCGGCGGGACGGGGCGCCTCCGTCGTGCTGTTCGAGAAGGACGACCTCGCCAGCGCCACCTCCTCGGCCTCGACCAAGCTGGTCCATGGCGGGCTGCGCTATCTCGAGCATTACAAGTTCAGGCTCGTGCGCGAAGCGCTGATGGAGCGCGAGCGGCTATGGGCGATAGCGCCTCACATCATCTGGCCGCTGCGCTTCGTGCTGCCGCATCACGCGGGCCTGCGACCGGCCTGGCTGCTGCGGCTCGGCCTTTTCCTTTACGACCATATCGGCGGCCGCAAGCTGCTGCCGGCGACACGGACGCTCGATCTGGCCCGTGATGCAGCCGGCCGTCCACTCAGGGACGACCGCGCACGCGCGTTCGAATACTCCGATTGCTGGGTCGAGGATTCCCGTCTCGTCGTCCTCAATGCGATGGACGCGGCGGCGCGCGGGGCCGCCATCAAGACGCGTACCAAGGTGGTTTCCGCCGATCGCGAGGACGGTCTGTGGCGGATCACCGCCGAATGCGATGGGGAGCGCTCTGTCGTCTTTGCAAAAACCCTGGTGAATGCCGCCGGCCCCTGGGTCGGCGAGGTCCTGGGCGGCGTCGTGCGCTCGAACACCAAGGCCGCCGTCCGCATGGTCCAGGGCAGCCATATCGTCGTGCCCAGGCTCTATGAGCACGACCGCTGCTACATCTTCCAGAATGCCGATGGCCGCATCATCTTCGCCATTCCCTATGAGCGCGATTTCACGCTGATAGGCACCACGGATCGCGACTATCGCGGCGACCCTGCCGCCGCAAAGGCGACGCCGGAGGAGATCGATTATCTCTGCGCCGCCGCGAGCGAATATTTCCGCGAACCGGTTACGCCGGCTTCCGTCGTCTGGACCTATTCCGGCGTGCGCCCGCTCTATGATGACGGCGCCTCCAAGGCACAGGAAGCGACGCGCGACTATGTGCTGACGCTCGATGCGCCCAGCGGCGAAGCGCCCCTGCTCTCGGTCTTTGGCGGCAAGATCACCACCTATCGCCGGCTTGCGGAGGCGGCGATCGCCCGCCTCGCCCCCCACCGGGCCTGGGCCGCGCGGGCCGAATGGACCGTGACGGGCGCCCTGCCCGGCGGCGATTTCGCCGTCACAGGCTTCGACGCGCTCGTTGATGAGATCGCCGCGCGCCATCCCTGGCTGGCGCGCAAGATGGTGACCCGCCTTGTGCGGGCATACGGCACCAGGGCGCGCGAGATTCTGGCCGGCGCGACCGATGTCGACGATCTCGGCCGTCATTTCGGTGCGGATCTCTACGAGCGAGAAGTCCGCTATCTCATGCAGGCCGAATGGGCACGCCGCGCTGCCGACGTGCTCTGGCGTCGCAGCAAGCTCGGCCTGAGACTGGCGTCATCCGAACAGGAAGCGCTCGACCAGTTCATGCTGGCGCAAGCCGCGCCGGCAGCGGCGGCATGATTCAAACCGGGAGCGCGCCAGCCTGAAGCGTGCTGATCTTACTCCGAGGCACACCGTCGTCGCGGACTGGTCAAGGGTGTGAGGCGGGCGATGTAGTCGCTCTTCGTGCTCGCTCAGCCGCCAATCCTGAACGAATAGGTCGCCCCGATTCCGACGCTGAACTGATCGCGTTGGCCCAGTACCCGCACGATCGGGGAATCGGCTGCGTCTCCAAGCAGGCGCTCGTATTTGCCGAAGACGGTCGTCGTCCAGGTCGGCGACCATTGATATTCCAGCGCCGCACCGACGCCTGCAGCCCTCACGCCGCCCTTCGCCCTGAAGGGCGTCAGCCAGTTGCTCGCCAGCGCCTCTCCTGCCGAGACGCTGAAATACTTGCCCATGAAGGACGAATTTCCAAGCGAGAGACGCGGGCCGCCCGAAAGCGTGAAGCGGCCGAATTTCTCGACCCAGTCAGCCGACAGATCGGCGACGATGCCGTGGTGGCCATGGAAGCCCTGCCGGACTTCGATACGCGTGCGCAGACGGTCTTCGATCGGCCAGAACTCGACGAAGGCGCCGGCCTCGATGGTCCACGGCACGTCCCTGAGGCCGTACAGCTTGAAGTCGGTCCCGCTATAGCGGCCGGCACGCAAACTGGCGACCGGGCCGAAGCTGAAGACATTGGTCTCGAAGAGCGCATAGTCGAGCCCGTCATCGGGCGCGCTGAACCCCTCCGGCTCGTTGGCGCGACGCCAGCTGAGCGAGGGCATGGCAGACAACCCAGCCTTGCTGGCGCCATCGTATTTCGGGCCGATCTCGGCGGATCCGCCCAGCGTCACGATCCAACCCGATGCCGGCTCCGGAGACAGGACTGGGTTCGCGGGATCGGCAGCGCGGACACTACCGCAGCCGATAAGGCTTGCGACGAGCGCCATGGTCAATTTCGAACGCAGCAAAGCGGCGATTCCTTCTCATATCCATGGCGGTCGCGCGCGCTACCGCATGGCACGTTATGCAGTGGGAACCAATGCCGCAGCGCCAACTCCTCAGCTCGAAGCGTGGCATGTGACTTTGATGCCATGCTTCTTGATGCGGCGCCAAAGGCTGCGTTCCGCAATGCCGAGCGGCTAAGCAGCCTGAACCTGCTTGCCGTCCGACCACCGCAGCGCCGCCATGATGAAGCGCCGCTCAAGCCGGACAATTAGCTGGACCTCCCGCCGACCGAAGCTCGCTCGGCACGTGTCGGTCACGATCCCGCGCAATTCGTCGCGGCCCGTGACAGGATTGCGCCAGATCTGGCTTGCGCAAGACCCGCCTCCTCTGTCCGCTCCGGCCTGGAAAAGGACGGCGAAGGCCGCCCAGGCGATCGCCGCGGCGAGGAGCGCGCCCCATCCAAGAACCCGCCAGGAAGGCGCCCTCATTCCGATTGTCCGGAAATGGACGACTGAAGCGGGGGGCAAAGCTGCGGCTCCAGGCGCCGATAGGCTTCGGGGTAGTCCCCCAGATGGAGATCGTCGATCAGAGCGCCCGGCCGGGCGATGCCGAAATCCTCGGCCCGAAGGGGCGCGAACGGATCGGCGAAGACACAGCTGGGAGTTTCCCGGCAGATCCGCTCCAGCTCCCCCGAGAGGTCGGCGAGCCCCTTCAGGTCGAACTTCGCGGCGACCTGGGCCGCCACGGGCGGAATGGCTGTGACGACGAGCCTGTCGGTCGTTTCCGCCAGCGCCCGGATGATCTCCCGATCATAGGATGCCAGCCGCGCCAGGTTGTCGGGCCTGGAGGGCTTGTTCTTCAGCAGGAGGTCGTTGGCGCCGATCGTCAGCACGATGGCGGCGGGCCGCTCCCGGAACACCAGGCCCCGCATAGCCGTCGCATAGACACGGCCGCCGGCGCCGTCGCTCCCGCCGCTCACGGTCGTTCGTCCGCAGAGCGAGGATTGCCCGATCGCATGGGCGTGGGAATCTCCCGCCGTGAGGATGAAGCCGGCGGGCGCCGATGCCAGCGCGGCATTGATCTCCGGGATGCGCTCCCTGGCGTGGTCGCCGGCGTTGGGCGCGCCGAACAGGAGATGGCCCATGCTGGTTCTGGCGGCCTCGCCGACTGCCATAAGGGAAAACGACGCCACGATCAGAATAAGGATAAATAAGATCGCCCAGCGTTTATGACTTACTCTAAGCTGAAGAAAGTCGCGTCCACGGCGGATGCTTGCAACATTATTTCCGACAAGGCTGCATGTTCCATCAGGCACTGATTCATCACCTTTCAGCCCTCGCTGGTGCAAGCTGGAAAGGTCATTCCATGTTGCCGAGAAACGAATTTTTTCTCCTCTACATGATATATTACGTTACGTCATATGCCATAATGTCGCAGCAAAGATGAGTCAGGAGGGCCGCTTGATGCGCCGCGAAGTTGGAATGTCCCCTCCGGGCCTGGGCAGTCGCAAATATCTGAACGGCGCCGGGCCGCAACGCGTCAACGAGGCCGCCGAGCGGAGGCCCGGGACGTCAAGCTCTTCTACATGCTGCTCGCCTGGACGGGCGCCCGGATATCGGAGGCGTGTTGCCACGCGTCGAGCGATCCGTGGCCGAACGCGCATGCCCACCCTAAGGTGCAGCGCGACTCAGTTCTGTCGTAGGAAGATTGAATCGCCATTTTCGAAGCGACCGAAACCGGCTTTAGCGAGAGCGTATAAGCGGTTTCTCTAGCGACCGAAAAGCGTTGGAGCGGGTGGAGGGAATCGAACCCTCGTATTCAGCTTGGAAGGCTGCTGCTCTACCATTGAGCTACACCCGCGACAGGCGCCAAATTCCCCATCAGGGGGTTGGAAGTCAAGCGGAGATGCTTCGCAAAACCCGGCAACCGAAATCTGCTTGTCGAATATCGCTAAACGTCTTGCTTGTGCCCTGTCCGATCAAGGCGAGGGCTGGTGGGGGAAGCAGGACTCGAACCTGCGAAGGCATAGCCAGCGGATTTACAGTCCGCCCCCTTTGCCGCTCGGGACATTCCCCCGCCCAGTCGCAGCCTGCGGCGTAAAGCCGGGGCTCGCGGGCCTGTTTCACTTTCGTGACGGGCAACAGGCGCGGCCGGACTTATGGTGACCGGGCTTCGGCGTGTCAACGGCAAAAAACCGATCTTTCACATTCGCCGCACAGGATCAGGTGCCGACGCGCCGCGACATGCCGCCGCGCTTCATCCCCGCCGCAGCCGCTCCGACATGAAGGCGACGCGCCCGGCAACGCTGGTTCGCGGCAGCTCGACCAGTTCGTAACCATAGCCGGCATAGACCATGACCATGGCCTCGCAGGTCCGCTGCGCCTCGGCGAAATCCTGGCGCCGCTCGGCATCGCCCTCGTAGATCTCGGGCCAGGGCGGCGCGATGAAAACCTCGCGCCTGTAGCGGAATTGCCGGGCCGCACGGTCGACATGACCGGGGATCGCAAGGCTGCAAAGCCGCAGATAGCCCGCGATATCGGGGATGCCGCGATCGAAGATCACCATCTCCGGTTCAGCCGGTGCCTCCCGATAGGAGCGCATATCCGCTCCCAGCATCAATTCCGCAAAAAGCGCCCGGTCGGCCCAGGGCAGCCCCTGCCCGTCGACCGCGCGCTGGTCGCGGATGATGGCGCGTCCCGCCTCCGGGCTCGATCGAAAGCCCTGCGCCGCCAGCGCCTCGATCAATGTCGTTTTGCCCGATCCGGGACCGCCGGTGACGACGACAAAGCGATCGGTCGTCTCAGTCATGTCTTCTCCCGTCATTCCGATTGCCTGAGGCTGACCGTCGCGGCTTCGCACTGGTCAAGACGGCCGCGCCATGGCACGGCAATCCTTCGTTCCTGCTGGAGGCCCCGATGCCCGCGCCGTTCCGTTCCAAATCTGCCGGCTCCAGACCTCCTGGCCGCTTTCGCCGTGAGGATGGCCCGCCGCCGCATCGCCCCGGCGACATCGACGAAGCCGTGCTCTATGGCGTCCACCCCGTGATCGAGGCCTTGCGCAACCCCAAGCGCCGCCACCGCCGCCTGCTTGCCACGGAGAACGCGCTGAAGCGCCTTCAGGAGGAGATCGGGGAGCTGCCGCTCCAGGCCGAGCTCGTCCGCCCCTCGGAAATCGACCGGTTGCTCACGCCTGATTCGGTGCATCAGGGGCTCTATCTCGTTTGCGATCCCCTGCCCTCGCCCGATCTCGACAGCCTGCCTGACGATGCGATCGTGCTCGCGCTCGACCAGATCACCGATCCGCATAATGTCGGAGCGATCCTGCGCTCGGCTGCCGCCTTCGCTGCCGCAGCCGTGATCGTCACCATCCGCCATTCCCCGGCGGCGACCGGCGTGCTGGCAAAATCGGCCTCGGGCGCGCTCGAGCATGTCCCGCTGATCGCGGTGCGCAATCTCGGCGATGCGCTCGCGGAACTCGGCAAGCGCGGCTTCCTGCGCATCGGCTTCGATTCGGATGGCGAGGTCGCCTTCGACGATGTCGCCCTGCGCCGGCCGCTGGTCATGGTCATGGGCGCCGAGGGCAAGGGCCTGCGCCAGCGCAGCCGCGAACTCTGCGACCATGTCGCGCGGCTGGAAGTGCCGGGCACGATCACCAGTCTCAACGTCTCGAATGCGACGGCGATCGCGCTCTACGCGGCAAGCCGCCGCCGCTGAGCAATCCGCCCAGCCGAAGCCTGCCTTTGCCGGAGGCGCCTAGCGCCCCGGCACGGTCAGCAGCAGCGCTCCGGTCTCGGCATGCGCGAAACGGCTGCGCCTGCCGCTACGCGGCTCGGGATCGTTGATTCTGATGATCCGCGTCACAGGCCGGTCGCGAGGCCCCTCGAGCCTGTAGATCGTCGGCTCCGGCGTCGGCGACCGCATGATGCCCATCCTTGCAGGCAGGTACTCGAAGGAATTGCGGTCCACGACCTTCGGCGGCTCCTGCTCCTCCCGCACGATCACCGTCCGGTTGTCGTCGCCGAAGGGATAGAACGGGCCGTAGCCGATCCCGCCGGCGAACCCCAGATCGCGACGAACGCCGTGGCGAAAATTGCGATGCCCGACGGCACGCGGAATGAGCCCATGCCGCCCGCCCATCGCGGCACGCATCTGATTCGGTGGTGCAAAGGAGCGCCCCGGCCCCCTAGGCGCGGCGTTGGCCTCAGCCGCCGACAGGAAACCTGCCAGCACCAGCCCGCAGGATATCGTCACGGTGCGCAGCAACATCGGCGCGCCTCCTCATCCGCATCTCGTCAGGCCTCCGCGACTCACTATAGCGCCGCCACAGATCATGGGAAGCCATCTCGAAAACATGGGTTGGCAGGCAGGTCCGGCATGGCCTCCGGCGCACCCGCCGCCACACGCGAGAGAACTCGGCATTCGCCCATAGTCGTAAGACCAACGGTGCAAGACCAAGTGCCTGATTGCATAGGCATCGTAGCGCGCGCAAAGCTTTGTGCAAGGCTGGATTACTGGGCGTTGCTTCTATCCCGTTCTCCGGCATCGCGGGCATCGGTCATCAGAATACGAGCCACGCAAAACGGGTAGCCCGGACGTTCCGGCTGCCGGGCATCTAGCAGGGGAGATTTAAGCCATGAGCATGGCAGCGCAGACATCGGGAACAGCGGCAGCGCCGCGCCCGATGACCAAGGAAGAAAGAAAGGTCATCATCGCCTCGTCGGCCGGCACGGTCTTCGAGTGGTATGACTTTTATCTGGCGGGCTCGCTTGCCGCCAACATCGCCCAGACCTTCGTTCCCGGCACCAACGACACGGCGAAGTTCATCTTCGTTCTGTTCGGCTTCGCCGCGGGCTTCGCGGTGCGCCCCTTCGGCGCGCTGTTCTTCGGTCGCCTCGGCGATCTGATCGGCCGCAAATACACCTTCCTCGTCACGATGACGGTCATGGGCCTCGCGACCTTCGTCGTCGGCCTGCTGCCGAGCTACGAGAGCATCGGCTACCTCGCGCCGGCCGCCTTCATCATCTGCCGCCTGCTCCAGGGCCTGGCGCTCGGCGGCGAATATGGTGGTGCTGCAACCTATGTGGCCGAACACTCGCCGCAGGGTCGCCGCGGCTTCTACACCTCCTGGATCCAGACGACCGCCACAGTCGGCCTGTTCCTGTCGCTGGTGGTCATTCTCACCCTGCGTCTGAGCATGAGCCCCGAGGCGTTCGCCGCCTATGGCTGGCGCATTCCGTTCCTGCTCTCGATCCTGCTTCTGGCGGTTTCGATCTGGATCCGCCTGCAGCTCGCCGAATCGCCGGCCTTCACCAAGATGAAGGAAGAAGGCACCGGCTCGAAGGCCCCCCTCAAGGAGGCTTTCGGCACCTGGGCCAACGCCAAGATCGGCCTCATCGCCCTGTTCGGCGGCACCGCCGGCCAGGCTGTCGTCTGGTACACCGGACAGTTCTACGCCCTGTTCTTCATGACCCAGACCCTGAAGATCGACGGAACGACCGCCAACCTGCTGATCGCGTTCTCGCTGCTGCTGGGCACGCCGTTCTTCATCTTCTTCGGCTGGCTGTCCGACAAGATCGGCCGCAAGCCGATCCTTCTCGCCGGCTGCCTTATCGCGGCGCTGACCTACTTCCCGCTGTTCACGATGCTGGCCAAGACCGCCAATCCGAAGCTCATCACCGCAACGGAAACGGTCAAGCTGGTGCTGACATCCGATCCGGCCGAATGCGGTACGCTGTTCGACCCCGTCGGCGTGCGCACCTTCACCAAGCCCTGCGACGTGGTTCGCCGCACGCTGGCGACGAACTCGATCCACTACGATCTGGTCGCCGGTCCTGCTGGCGCTCCGCTCTCGGCCTCGATCAACGGCGCGGCGGCTCCGGCTGGCGCTGCTGAACTGGTCGCTGCCGCCCAGACGGCCGGTTATCCGAAGGCTGGCGATCCGACCATCCTGAAGACCCCGTCGATCGGCGAGATGTTCTCCAGTGCCCGCGCCATGCAGGCCGCCGGCATCCTGTTCGTCCTCGTGCTCTTCGTCACCATGGTCTACGGCCCGATCGCGGCCCTGCTGGTCGAACTCTTCCCGACCCGCATCCGCTACTCCGGCATGTCGCTGCCCTACCATATCGGCAACGGCTGGTTCGGCGGCTTCCTGCCCCCGACGGCCTTCGCCATCGTGGCTGCCAGCGGCAATATCTTCTCCGGTCTCTGGTATCCGATCATCGTCGCGCTCGGCACCTTCGTGATCGGCCTGCTGCTGCTGCCCGAGACCAAGGATCGCGACATCTTCAAGTCGTAACCTTCACCACACACCCATCGACGAGCCCCGCCTTTTTAAGGCGGGGCTTTTCTTTTTGACGGGTGAGCGTCGATCTTGCTCTCGTCGCGATCGGCTGGTAACCGCTAGGGCGTGAGGCCGAGAGCGCGATCCGCTTTTCGGCGTCACGCTCTAACTTGGCCCAATACGGAACGGCGCCAAATTTGCTCGGCAGTAGAACAGCGATTTTGTAATTGGGGGAGCTTGAGGCTAGAAGGCGAATCGGGTCTCGCGCTTAAGCTGCGCCTGAACCAAACCAATACCGAGTAGCACCGTAATCGGTGTTCAAAGGCCGGCGTAGCACAGCGGTAGTGCAGCGGTTTTGTAAACCGAAGGTCGGGAGTTCGATCCTCTCCGCCGGCACCACATCGCCAAGAATGGTATGCCCTTTGCATTTTTGCCGCAGCCATATCGCGAACGGAATAGGCAGCCGTCGTGCCAGGTGAAGCGAGCATGGACAGACCCGAGCATCTTCTAGCCCTTGCCGAGCGTTGCGAAACCTCCAGCAAGCCGGACCGGATGCTTGACGCCGATATCTACGAGGCCCTGGGCTTCACCGTCAGGCGCAAGCCCAAGCATCTCGTCAGCCGCCGCGCCCCGGCGGGCGGCATCTACCAGCAGGGCGCGCTGTGGAAGGCGCTCGGCACGGTCAGCGCCGATATCGATGTCGCAGTCTCCCTGCTGAAGCAGAAAGCGCCCGGCTGGAGCTGGAGCCTGCAATGCATGGTCGGGGAAGACAGCCCCGCCTTTCAGGCCCTCGTCGCCGAATGCTCGGGCAATGGCGTGGTCGGCTCGCTGGCCTTGTGCGCGGCCATGCTGCGCGCCTTCGCCACCAGCGAGCCTGTAGCCAATGGCGCGCGGGCACTGCTCCGCTCCAAATAAAACGAATCGGGTTTTGGCCGAGATTCTGTTCCCGGTGATCCGCGTTTTCCCGGATCAGTTCACGGAAAGTTGACCTTCCGGCAGCCGCGCCCGGTTGAACGCCGCGCGCCTGCCGCTAGGGTCTCGCCCAGGCTCCGCCGAGCCAAGGGAGAGGGAAAAGATGCAGAACTTCGAACCGTCGCGCCGCGCCGTCATGGCGGGCGCAGGCGCTCTCGCTACCGCCGTAACACTGGACCTGCCGGGGTTCTCTCCGGCCTATGCGCAAGGAGCTTCCGTGAATCAGGCCCCGGGATTCTATCGCTACAAGGTCGGCGACATCACGCTGACTGCCATCAATGACGGTTTCGCCAAGCGTCCGCTCGAAGGCTTCGTCAAGAATGCCGAACTCGCCGACGTCAAGAAGGCCATGGATGGCGCCTTCCTGCCCGCCGATGCGCTGAACATCACCTTCACCACGCTGGCCATTCAGCATGGCGGCAAGCTGACCCTGATCGACACGGGCAATGGCGATTCCGGCGCCCCGACATCGGGCAGCTGGATGAATAATTTCAAGGCGGCCGGCTTCGACCCCAAGGACGTCTCGACGGTCGTCTTCAGCCATTTCCATGGCGACCATATCAACGGCTTCCGCACCAAGGACGGTAATGCCGTCTTCGCCAATGCCGAGGTCATGGTGCCGGCACCGGAATGGGCCTTCTGGATGGACGACGCCAAGATGGGCGCGGCTCCCGAGGCCATGAAGGGCGCCTTCGCCGGCGTTCGCCGCGTCTTTGCGCCGATTGCCAAGGATGTGAAGCAGTTCGAGGCCGGCAAGGAGATCCTGCCCGGCATCACCGCCATCGCGGCGCCCGGCCATACCCCCGGTCACACGGTCTTTGCCCTGAGCTCGGGCAACGGCAAGATGATGATCATGTCCGACACCACCAACCATCCGGCGCTCTTCGTGCGCAATCCCGATTGGTCGGCCGTTTTCGACATGGACGGCCCGCAGGCCGTCACGACGCGACGCAAGCTGCTCGACATGGTCTCGGCCGACAAGATGCAGGTCGCCTTCTACCACGCCCCCTTCCCGGCCACCGGCCATATCGCCAAGGACGGCAAGGGCTTCGAGATGGTGCCCGTGCAGTGGAGCCCGGCGATCTGAAGTCGCGGGTGCAAACGCATCGCCGGAGAGGCCGGGGAGAAACCCCGGCCTTTTTTTAACGTCGCCGCGTCTCGCGACATCCCTGCCCACCGTGCTAAGGCACGCACTTGGCCAGCGTGGCCAGCCTGCCTCAGGAACCGTGATGACCGAGCGCTTCGGTGCCATCTCCTTTGTCGCCAGTGAGACGGCCGAGGCGCAAGCCGCGCTGGAGCGCCTCGTCGAGCGCTATGGCAATGCCGACCCGGCCTCCGCCGACGTCATCGTCGCTCTCGGCGGCGACGGGTTGATGTTGCAGACGCTGCATCGCTTCCTCGGCACCGGCAAACCGATCTACGGCATGAACCGTGGCTCAGTCGGCTTCCTGATGAACGAATTCCGCGAACGCGGCCTGAGCAAGCGCCTGGAAGCCGCGCAGCGCAGCGTCGTCCATCCGCTCTCGATGCATGCGGTCGACGAGAGCGGGCAGGAAGTCCACGCCCGGGCGATCAACGAGGTCTCGCTGCTGCGCCGGTCCTATCAGGCCGCGAAACTGCGCGTCTCGGTCGACGGTCAGGTCCGGCTGGCCGAGCTCGTGGCCGACGGCGTGTTACTGGCGACGCCCGCCGGCTCGACCGCCTATAACCTGTCCGCCAACGGCCCGATCCTGCCGCTCGATGCTCCACTGCTGGCGCTGACGCCGATCTCGGCCTTCCGCCCCCGGCGCTGGCGCGGCGCGTTGCTGCCCGATCACGCGCAAGTCACGATAGAAGTGCTGGAAGCGGACAAGCGCCCCGTCAGCGCGGTCGCCGACCATACCCAGATCGACAATGTCGTCTCGGTCGCGATCGCGATCGACCGCGATGTCGATCTCGTCATGCTGCACGACCCCGGCCACAGTCTCGACGAGCGAATCCTGCGCGAGCAGTTCGGCTATTGACGTGACGGCTCAGGCGGCCTGACGGAGGTCGCCGATCTCGAGCTCGACAAGCAGCGCCGGATCGGCCTCGACGAGGAAGGCGAGCGCCGCATCGTCGGCCAGCGAATCCGCCATCGCGCGCGCTTCTTCCCGGGCAGCTTCCGAATCCATCCGCCGCAGCAGCCCCATCAGTGCGCCGGCCTCCGAATCGTCCAGCGCCTCGCAGGCGATCAGAACCTCGCGCAGCAGTGCCCGGTCGACACCGCGCCCACCGCCGGCATCGAAGCCGCGCAGGTTCAAGGCCGCGATGGCGGCCGTGAACGCAGGCTGCAAGGACAGCGGCAGCCCGGCCTTGCGATAGAGCGCCTTCAGCCCGGTGCCGCGCCTGTCGCGCAGCAGCGCCGCGACGCGAGCCGCCGGTAGATCAGAGAGCGAAACGAAGGCAGCCTCCGCCAGGGCCGGCTCGCCGCTGAGCAGCGAGCGCAGCATCAGGCCCGGCGTCAGCCGTCCATTGCAGCGGAGGACCTCGACGATCGCCGGGGCGTCGCTATCCTCGCCGCCAGCCGCCAGGGCGACTGCAACGCGCTCGGTCGATTCGCGCACCAGCCGCGCGCTGCGCTCGGGCGTGAGCCAGCCGCAATCGGTGACGAAGCTCGCGAGCGCATCTGACATCTTCGCGGCGATGGTCTGCCTGAGTCCGGCTGGCAGGTCGGCACGGGCCAGCAGCGCTTCGCGCAGGGCTCCGCAATCCCCGGCACGCTCGACCATGCGCTCCATCGAGAAATCCGGAATCTCTGCCGTGCGATTGCCGGCAAGCGTAACC
The DNA here is from genome assembly GCF_900108245.1 of Allobosea lathyri. Classification (GTDB taxonomy): domain Bacteria; phylum Pseudomonadota; class Alphaproteobacteria; order Rhizobiales; family Beijerinckiaceae; genus Allobosea; species Allobosea lathyri. The sequence goes on along the minus strand of NZ_FNUY01000003.1, from coordinate 529,260 downwards.
AGCGCCTCGTCGACGCCGACCTCAGCCAGCGCGGCCGAAACACTTGTGGGCAGATGCGGGCGCATCGCGATGGCACGCTGGGCGAGCTTGTCGCCGATGGCAGCGGCATCGACGAGATCGGCCTCACGGAGCACGGGCGAATGCGCCAGTACGAGCGCGGCGACATCGCTCTGATCGGCGATGAGGCTCAGAATAAGGTTGCGCGGCGCGCGCGGCGAAGACGCCATTTCCTCGGCGATGGCCCGGCGCACCAGCGGCGAAGGGTCGTCGATCAGCGCGATCAGCGCGGTCTCGGCCTCGGCCCGGTCCTCGTCGGACATGCCAGAGCGCAGATAGGCTCCAGCAAGCGCGGCCGAGCCGGAAGCCCGTGCCTCGGCATTGGCCGTGCGCGCCCAGAGCAGGAAGCGACGAACGATCATGTTCCGCTCCGCTGGGTCATGAAGGCGGAGAGATCGAGCGGCGTACGCCGGGCTTTGACCGCAGGTCGCGCCGGGGCGCTCGCCGGCTGGGTCAGCTCGACGGGCCGGGACGGCGGCAGGGGAGCGCTTGTCAGCTTCGCTGCCGGGGTCGCAACAGCGGCCTCGGAAGCGCGGGCGGGCGCGGCTGGCGAAGCGTCGTTTTGCGTCTGGCGCGGGAAATAGCGATCAGCGGGATCCAGCGAGGCCAGCCTCGTGCCGTCCGTGCGCGGCGTCGTCCAGAGATTGGCCACCGCTTTCGAGACGGGCTCGCGCGAACCGCCGGTCGAGAACAGGCCTATCAGCCCGCGTGCACGGCCAGGCGCCAGCGCCGCAGCGATTTCGGCGGGCTGGTCGGCACCCTGCCCCGTTGCGCCGGTTGCTTGCGCCGTCGCTGCAGCCTGCGCCGTGGTTGCCGCGAGCTGCGTATTGGCGTGGCTGGCGGACAGGACGCCATAGACCTCCTGCGCGCTGCGCGCCTTGCCGGTTTTGTCGAAGAAGATGCCGCGATTGGCGGCGGCCGCATCGGGAAAATCCTTGGCGGCGACCCGCGTCGGATCGGAGCTGGCCGTGCGGATCAGATCGGACGCGCCGCGCGCGCCCAGAACATGCGCCATATAAAGCTCGCCAGCATGCGGCTGACGGCCGAGCGTCGAGGCAAGCTGGTCGCGGTTCTTCTGGGTCAGCGCACCTGCCATCAACGCGGCGACCTGCGGATCATTGCGCAGCTGCAGTATCTTCTCGCGAGCTGCGGGGTCGGCAACGGTCAGCCGGCCGTCGTTGCCTTCGCTGATCGCGTTGGAATAGCTGGAGAGCCCCTGCTTTGGCCCCTCCTGCTTCACCATCGAGAACCAGGTCTGTTCGATGAACTGGAAGAGGCCGGTCGCGCTCGAGGTCTTCGCCTTGGCGTCGGGCTCCAGCGCCGATTCCCGCTGCGCCGTCTTCAACAGATAGTCGAACCCTGCCCCGGTCTTCTCGGCGCCTTCGCGAATGGCGCTGACGACCGGATTGGCGGGCTGGGTTTCGCGTGTCTGAGGGGTGGTGAAGAGGAACATCGGGACTCTCATGCGCGAGCCTGCCGCATGTCGCGGGAGCGCCGGTGAAGAGTGCCTCGATTATGGTAAGCGAACCGTTAAAGCGCGGCGCGGACCGCTCCGCACGACCGTCCCGCAAACCATAGCGACGGAGCACGACCAGCGCTGGCCCACCGGATGCTTTCCGCTTCCATCGCAGACGCGCGCGCTCTAGAAATTGCGGCGCCGGCTTACCGGACCATGACTGCGGAGAATGACGATGGCAGATGTGAAGCGGCACAAGCGCGGTGGAATCTATTTCGAGGATTTCCACGTCGGCGCCGTCATCGAGCACGGCCTGACCCGGACCGTGACCCAGATGGACAACATGTTGTTCTCCAACATGACGCTCAACCCGCAACCCCTTCATATCGATGCGCATTTCTGCGCGACCGAGACCGAATGGGGCAAGCCGCTGATGAACTCGCTCTTCACGCTCGGCCTGATGATCGGCATCTCCGTCAACGACACGACGGTCGGAACCACCATCGGCAATCTCGGCATGACCGACGTCACTTTCCCGGCGCCGCTATTCGAGGGCGATACGATCAACTGCACGACGGAGATCGTCGCCAAGCGCGAGTCGCGATCGAGGCCTGACGCTGGCATCGTCGAGTTCCACCACAAGGCCTACAAGCAGGACGGCACGCTGGTGGCGCAATGCCGGCGTCAGGCCTTCATGCGCAAGCATCCCGCTCCTGCCACAGTCGCGGTCTGACCGGCATGCGCTCGCTCCTGTTCGTACCCGGTGACAGCCCCAAGAAGCAGCAAAAGGGCCTGGAGAGCGGCGCCGACGCGCTCATCCTCGATCTCGAGGATTCGGTCGCGCTCGACGCCAAGCCGCAGGCCCGCGAAATCACGCTCGCTTTCCTCAAGACCGTGCTTGCCATGCCCAGGCGTCCGCGCCTGATCGTGCGCGTCAACGCCCTCTCGACCGGATTGACCGAGGCCGATCTCGACGCGGTCATGCAAGGCGCTCCCGACGCGATCATGCTGCCGAAATCGGAGGGCGGCATCGATGTCAGCCATCTCGCCGCCAAGATCGCCGTCCGCGAGGCCGAGAGCGACCTCCCCGACGGCGCGACCCGGATCATCCCGATCGCGACAGAAACAGGCAAAGGCATTTTCGGGCTCGGCAGCTATGCCGGCGCGACGCACCGGCTGGCCGCACTGACCTGGGGCGCTGAAGATCTCTCGGCCGATCTCGGCGCCGAGACCAACCGCCTGACAGACGGCTCCTATGCCGATCCCTACAGGCTGGCCCGGGCGCTGACGCTGTTTGCCGCGTCCTCCGCGCAGGTCGATGCGATCGACACCGTCTTCACCAATTTTCGCGACGCCGACGGCTTCCGCGCCGAGTGCATCGCGGCCCGCCGCGACGGCTTCACCGGCAAGATGGCGATCCACCCTGCTCAGGTCGCTCCCATCAACGAGGTCTTCGCCCCCTCGCCGGAGGCTGTCGCCAAGGCGGATGCGATCATCGCGCTGTTTGCGGATAATCCCGGCGTCGGCGTGATCGGGCTCGATGGCGAGATGCTGGATCGCCCTCACCTCGTCAGGGCGCAGCGGCTCAAGGCCCGCGCTGACAAATTGGCTGAATGATCGGCGGCGCCACTCGCATAAGCTTGAATGTAAGGCGATTTAGCCTTACATTCTGGGCCCAACTTCGAGTCAGGTCATGAGCACGCTCACCGTCACCGCCAAAGGGCAGGTCACCCTGCGCAAGGACCTTTTGAAGCACCTGGGTGTCCATGCCGGCGAAAAGGTCACCGTGGAGAAGCTTCCCGACGGTCGGATCGAGGTCAGGGCGGCGCGGCCGGCCGGCTCGATTTCAGATGTCTTCGATTTTCTGAAGAGAGAGAACGGCCCGTCCTTGTCGATCGAGGAAATGAATGAGATCGCCTCGCAGGGCTGGGCCGGCAAACGGTGAAGGTCACGGCCGATACCAATGTGCTCGTCCGGGCCATTACGGGCGACCACGAGCGGCAGAGCAAAGCCGCCCGGACGGCACTGGCACAAGCCGAGGTGGTTGCTCTGGCACTACCTGTGCTCTGCGAACTGGTCTGGGTTCTGTCGCGTGGCTACAAAATTCCCGCAGCCGCAATTGCGGAAGCGATCCGACGTTTGCTGGACGCCCAGAATGTCGCGGTGAACCGCCCTGCAGTCGAAGCCGGATTGGCCCTGCTCGAAGCGGGCGGAGACTTTGCCGACGGTGCCATCAACCATGAAGGCCGCTGGCTGGGCGCAGATACGTTCCTCTCCTTCGACAAACAGGCCGTGACGCTGCTGGCAGCGCAAGGCGAGCCAGCTCGCCTGCTCTCATAGGCAGTGTCCACGCCCGCGGCAAAATGTTGGATCGCGCCGCATCGTCAGGGCGCAACGGCTCAAGGCACGCGCTGACAAACTGGCTGAATGATCGGCCAGAAGCGATTCCAACGACTCAGCTTTTCAGGAGCGCCCGCCTAAGGCGCCCTGATCTGCCGGCAGTTGCGCATCGTCGAGGACAGGCAGTCCTGCGCCTTTCTCGCCCGGTCGAGCTCGAGCAGCAGCCAGATTCCGGCACCCAGCAGCACGAGCACGACGATGACACCGAGCAGGTTGACCGTGGTCTTCCAGTCCTCGTCATTGTCCTGCGGCGGGGGCAAGGGATGGCTCAGCCGGCGCCGGGCGGGCGCTGGATCGAGAACAGGCTGTCGACCTCGGCATAATCGGCATAGCCGCAGCGCGCGATCGGGTTCGCACCGGCCGTGTCGAAGCGTCCGTCGCGGATGTAGGCGTCGTCCATGAACACGCCGACGACCTGCCCCAGCACCATCCAGCGTGGGATCTCGTTGCCGTCGAGATCGACCAGTTGCTGGATCGAGAGCAGCTTGCATTCGAGCGCCGCCGGGCTTGCCGCCACGCGGGGCGGCCTGACGAATTTGGACTCGGCCATTTCCAGCCCGGCGTGAACATATTCGTTCTCGCCCCGCGGCAGCGGCGCCGAGGTCATGTTCATCTGCATGGCCAGCGCCTTTGTGGCCAGCGAGCAGGTGAATTCGCGCGTCTCCTCGATGAAGGCGACCGCATCCTTCTTGTTCTCCGAGGAGAACATCACGATGTTCGGCCGCGACGAGACCGCGTTGAAGAAGCTGTAGGGCGAGAGGTTGATTTCGCCCTTGGCGCTCATCGCCGTGATCCAGCCAATCGGACGCGGGGTCACAATCGCCTTGAACGGGTCATGCGGCAGTCCGTGATCGTTCAACGCGCTCGAATAGATCATGGCGATCAGGCCCCGTAATGGCTGACGATGTCAGCGAGCACAGGCCGTTCGCGGTCGGCCGGGGTCGCAGTCGATGTGCCGATATGGACGAAGCCGGCGACGCGCTCGTCCTCCGCGACACCGAAAGCAGTCAGGACCGCCCGGTCGAAGGAGAACCAGTTGGTCAGCCACGAGGCGCCAAATCCCATTGCCTGCGCCGCGACGAGCAGGTTCATGCAGACCGCGCCGGCCGACAATTCCTGCTCCCATAGCGGGATCTTCACATGCGGCCGGGCGCGCGACACCACCGCAACGATCACCGGGGCATAGGTGAGACGGTTGCGTTCGAAAGCGACCTTTTCGGCGTCAGCATCGGGGTTGTTCGCGGCAAACACCTGCGCCACCACATCGGCGGCCTTCTCGCGTGCTGCGCCGGAAAAGACGATGAAGCGCCAGGGAGCCAGCTTGCCATGATCGGGTACGCGCGCGCCGATGGTCAAAAGCTCGTGCAGTTGACCGGCGTCGGGGCCGGGTGCGGTCAGGAATTGCGGCGGCACCGAGCGGCGCAGCTTGAGCAGGGAGAGCGTATCGGTCATGAAGCATCCGGGCGCGAGGAACTCTTCCAGACCTAGTGGTTCGCCATGATGAGGACAAGCAAGCCTGCTCATACATCGCTGCAGGGGCGCTGGGGAACAAAAGCATGTTTGAATTGGATGGTTTCGAAGCGCTGCGCCGGTCTGTAGCCGCCTTGCTTGCGGCCGCGTTCGCTTTGTCGTCCGTCCCCGCCATGGCCCAGGCGCCGGCCGTGGTCCCGAATGGACCCGCACAAGCGGCCCCCGAACCCGCCGCGCCAACGGGGCCCATGGCCTCCCTGGCACTGTCGGCGCAATTCGCGGGCGACCGCAAGCCGATCCGCTCGGGCCTTGCCTGGCGCGTTCTGAGCGAGACCGCCGACGGCTCGCCGCCGCGCATCGTCGCGCGTTCGTCCGATGCCGAGCCCGTCATCCCTTTGCCGCCCGGCACCTATCTGCTGCATGCCGCCTATGGCTTCGCCAGCGGCACCAAGCGCGTCACGCTGGGCCCGCAAGGCCTGCGTGATCAGCTCCAAATCAGCGCCGGCGCTCTGTCCCTTGCAGGCTCGATTGGCGACAACCCGATCGCGCCGGCGCAGCTCTCGTTCTCGGTGTTTGTGCCGCTGCAGGGTAATTCGGAAGGGCGCCTCGTCGTCGGCAATGCCAAGGCCGGGGAACTGATCCGTCTGCCCGAGGGCACCTATCACGTCGTCTCGACCTATGGCGATTCCAACGCTATCCAGCGCGCCGATGTGAAGGTCGAGTCCGGCAAGGTCACCGACGCCACGCTCCACCATCGCGCCGCCCGCGTGACCTTGAAACTCGTCGCGGCTGCAGGCGGCGAGGCCTTTGCGGGCACCGCCTTCAGCGTGCTCACACCCGGCGGCGACGTCATTCGCGAGGCAATCGGCGCGTTTCCGCAGGTCATCCTGGCGGAAGGCGACTATGTGCTGATCGCCCGGCAGGAGGGGCAGGTCTTCTCGCGCGACTTCAAGGTCGAATCCGGGCTCGATCGTGACATCGAGGTGCTGGCGCGCTGAGGTCCTGCCCGGAGCTGCACTTCAGCTCGTCGGAGTCTCAGTTCGTCGGCTCTCAGTTGGTTGATTTGGGGCTTTCGGCCAGATCCGGCTTCGCCCCGGTCAGGGCGCTGACGATGCCGTCCGCGAGCCTGACCGCGAGGCAGCGATAGCTGGCATCGATCGTGTGCAGCCCGTCCATGCCGACGATTTCCTCGGGCGTGAACTGCTTCGCGCGCGCCCAGTTCTTCATCATCGCATAGCGCGGAAACACGGAGACGCCGAGCTCCTCGGCCGTCTTCGTCAGCACGGTGCGATAGTCGTCATAGCGCGGATAGCGGTCGTCCCGCGGCAGCCATTGCAGATCCATCAGCACCATGTCGATGCCGGCAGCCTGGACCTTGGTGATGCCCTTGCGCAGGATCTTGGCGAGCTTCTCTTCGCCGACATGGCGGATCGCATCGTTGACCACCGTCTGCCAGATCACGATCGACGGCTTCTCGTCGATGACATCGGGCTCCATGCGCAACAGCATGTCATAAGCCGACTGGCCGCCGATGCCCTTGTTGATCACCTTGATCTCAGCCGCAGGCAGTCGCCGCTGGAGCTCGGCCTGAAGAACGATCGGATAGCTCTTGTCGTCTGCGCTTGCGCCCGCTCCCGCCGTCGTCGACGATCCCAGCGCGACGATAGTGAGCTTGCCGGTTTCCTGAAGCGCCTTCTTGGCGACGGTCAGAACCGGCTGGAACGGCTGCTGCGCTGCACCGAACCGGCAGCGAAGATCACTCATCGCCGCAAGCGTCATCGGGCCGGCAGAAGCCGCACCCGCCTGGAGGATAAGAGGCAAAGCTATGGCGACGGCGCGCCATGCACCGGCAGTGTATCGGCTTTCGCGCCTTGACGCGTGACAGACTGATACCACGAGAGGAAAATCCCCAATCCAGCCAATATTGTAATCCCGGCCACGCAAACGAGCAACTGCGGGCCAATTGCGAAGGCCGTCTCCGCCAGGATGATCTGGCCGATGATCGAAAGCACGATCCCTACACAGAAGACATCGAGCGAGTGCCGGCCCATCTCGGCGAGGATACGCGCCACCTTGCTGGACAGGAGGCCACGGCCGGCCGGCAGCCAGCGAATGGCCAGCCAGGCCAGGGCCACCACATGCAGGATGCGCGTCCAGGCCAGATTAGTCTTGTCCGAACCGAGCTGGACTGAATCGAACCAGTCATTCAGGGCGGCGATCCCGAACGGATTGCCCATCGACACCTTGGCGGACCATGCGAAGACGAGGAAAGCCACCGCCAGCATGTCCAGCCGCCGCAGGCGCGGTGCGCTGAGACCGAGTTGCGCGGCGCGCCCGATGATCACCCCCAGCGTGAAGATCACCTGCCAGGCGAAGGGATTGAAGAACCACCCGGCCGAGCCGGCATTGGGCAGGTTGAGGCCGAGGAAGAGCGCCGATTGCCAGATGGCCAGCGAAGCCACCAGCGTCGCCAGCGGGCTCACGCGGACGCCGTAATAAATCGCCGGGAACAGGGCCAGCAGCACGATATAGAGCGGCAGGATATCGAGATAATAGGGCTGGTAGCTCAGCGTCAGCGCCTCGACGAGCGCAGCAAAAGTGTCGCTGAAGAAGGGCTGGATATTGATCGCCTCGACATAGAGCGGGTTTTGCGTGCGCGTCACGGCCGCGGCCACGACCCCGCAGACGATGATGAAAACGGCGATATGGGCGATATAGAGCGTCCAGAGCCGCGCTGCGATCTTCAGCGCACCGACGGACAGGCCGCGCCGCTCGATCAGGCCACCATAGGCGAGTGTTGCCGAAACGCCGGCGATCATGACGAAGGCATCGGCCGCGTCGGAAAAGCCGTAATTATGCGGCATATAGGCCGAAACCACATTGCCGGGCATGTGGTTGATGAAGATCACCAGCAGCGCCAACCCTCGCAGCACGTCGATGCGCGCGTCGCGCTGCACGGCCGGATATGCCGCATTGCTGGCAGCGTGGCCGTAAATCAGGAAGTGTCCGAGGGACGACGCAGGCACCACTGACCAGATCCTCAGCAACAGGTGAACGGCACCTGATCGCGAACTTGCAGGGCAACCGACGGTTCCGGCTCACCCGGCGAACATGAACGGCCCCTATCGGATTCGTTCATCTGGCGTTCATATAACAGGCGCGCCCCGCCGTCATCGGAGCATGGCTTCACAACAGCGTGTCTGTGCGGCCGGAGTATGTCTACGCGCCCGACCTGCTCGAAAAATGAGAGAATGAAGGACCAGACTTCAGGCCGCGCGCTCAGTACGGCGGCTCGGCATAGACCAGCTTGCCGTCGATCAGCAGGCGCTTGATCGCCGCATCCCCCGACGATGACACCGCCGCGATCACCTCGATGCGCGAGCGGTCGGTCGTCTCGATGGCGCGGCCACTGCCCTGCGGAACGAAATAGCTCTCGAGCCCGTAGGCGATGCGCAGCCGGTTGCGCCCCTGCGAGCAGTCGAACGTGCCGGCATCGTTCAAGGCGCAGCCACCCGTCGAGACGACGCGCCCGGCCATGACAAGGTCGGGCCCAGCGGCAGGGCGCTCCCTGGACACTCCGGTCGCCCGCGCGAAGCCCTCACCGTCACGGCCCAGCGTCACGAACACGGCATCGCCGCGCCGGAACCCGCGCTCGCCCTGGCGGCTCGCGCCATCGACGGTGCTGATCGGGTAGCTCAGCACGACATAGTCGCCGCGAAACAAATCCCGCGGATCGACCGGCACGGTCTTGAGCCGGATTTCGGTTCCCGCACGCAGGATGCCCGCACGGCTTTCGACCAGCGCGAGCAGGCCGCCGACCAGCACCAGCATCGCGGCCAGCGTGCGCCAGAGCAGCGGCACCCGGGCGACCAGTTCATCAGCGCTCGGAGCTTTCATGCCGCGCCCTCGCTTGCCGGAGGATTGAGGCGCGCAAACAGTCGGCGTGCGCCGCTCGCCAGCCCCAGAAGCACGGCGCCGGCCACCAGGAAGAACAGCGACTGGTCGAGCAGCGTCCCGATCGTCTGCCAGAGCAGGATCAGGATCGCGATGCCAAACAGGGCCGAGCCGGAGATGAGGATGCGCCGGTCGCCTCCGATAGCTCCGGCAACGACGAGCGCGATGGCGGAAAACAGGATCAGGCTCGCAATCACGATCTTGCCGCCGAGCCCAACCACGCCGCCGCTCCAGAACACAGGCGGCACGAGCAGGGCCAAAATCAGAGCGACGGCAAGCGGCCAGGCAAAGCGGCGCTCTCGTGCCAGCGCCGCAACGGCCATGACAGCCGGAACCGCGACCGCATAGGCGACGAAGACCAGCCAGAACGCGTGGCCGGCCCGCGACTCGGTGGCGTCGAGAATCCGGATCAGCTCGACATTGAGCACGATCAGCAGCCCGATCAGCCCCCAGGGCAGGCAGGCGGTCAGGAGAGCCGGCCGGCCACGATCGAGAGCGAAGGCGCCAAGCGAAACGTAGAACGCCGACACAGCGAGCGCATAGGCCAGCAGCGCATAGTCGAAGCGGCCAATGGCCCAGTTGCCCGGCAGCAGCGCCAGCCACAATGCCAGGGCCAGAACGGCGAGATGATGCACCAGACGGTTGCGCCTCGGCCATGCCAGCCACAAGGCAGGCAGATACAGCGCGAAGAACGCGACATGGCGCGCGCCTTCGCTCTCCTCCCAGCGTCCGGCGCTCCAGGCGCAGATCGCCACGAAGGCGATCACCAGAGCCCCGTCGGAACGGAGCAGCAAGGCAACGGCCAGCGCGCCGATCGCGACGAGCATGGCGCCAGCCGGCCAATCGGCCGGCAGGTGATACATCTGGCCGATCAGCGCGATGCCTGCCGCGAAGACCAGCACGCCACAGGTCGCGGCCGCATCAGCGCCGGATGATGAGCCGCGGCTTTGCAGCCGTGCCGCCGTGGCCAGCGCGACGATGACGCCGGCGAGGATCATGCCGAGCTTCACCAGCCGGGGGATCTCTTCCCAGTTGGCCGCGACGAAGGCTGCAACGCTCGCGGCAATCAGCAGCCCGCCGAACATGCCGAGCAGCGCCGGAAGCCGGAATCCGCCCTCACGCGCCAGCGATCCCCGGATTGCGCTCGCACTATCGGCGCTGAGGAGCCCCTCGCCGACCCATTTGATCAGATCGGCATTAAGCCGCTTGCGATAGGACCCCGTCAGCATGGGCGGCAATCTGGCATGAGGATGGCGCTATTGGCGAGAGGCGGTAAGGCTGCCGTCATGCTCGGGCTCGACCCGAGCATCTCCGGAGGGAGATTCTCGGGTCTGCGCTGACGCTTCGCCCGAGAATGACGCGCGTGGCCATCAGGCGGCCGCCCGTTCCTTCTTGAGGCGCTTGAGATCGGGCGGCATCGCCTCGTCGGTCAGGCTGGCCAGCATCGCGTCGAGCGACATCACCGTCTGCGCCTGGCTGCCGAGACGGCGGACCGTCACCGTCCGCTCCTCCGCCTCGCGCTTGCCCACAGCCAGGATCACCGGCACCTTCGCCAATGAATGCTCGCGCACCTTGTAGCTGATCTTCTCGTTGCGAAGATCGGCGCGCGCCCGCAATCCCGCCGACAGGCAGGCCATGGTGACGTCTTCGGCGTAAGCATCAGCTTCGGACGTGATCGGGCAGACCAGAATCTGCTCCGGCGAGAGCCAGAGCGGGAAATGGCCGGCAAAATTCTCGATCAGAATGCCGGTGAACCGCTCCAGCGAGCCGCAGATGGCGCGATGGACCATGCTCGGCGTCTTCTTCTCGCCGTCGGAGCCGATATAGAACGCGCCGAAACGCTCGGGCAGGTTGAAGTCGACCTGCGTCGTGCCGCATTGCCAGTCGCGGCCGATGGCGTCGCGCAGAACGTACTCGAATTTCGGCCCGTAGAAGGCGCCCTCGCCCGGATTGATCTCGGTCTTGATCCGGTTGCCGGATTGCGACGCGATCTCGATCAGCACGCGGTTCATCACATCCTCGGCATGGTCCCACATCGCGTCGGTGCCGACCCGCTTCTCGGGCCGTGTCGAGAGCTTGATGACGAGATCGTCGGTGAAGCCGAAATCGGCATAGACCGACAGGATCAGCTCGTTGATCTTGAGGCACTCGGCCGCAAGATGCTCCTCCGAGCAGAAGATATGCGCGTCGTCCTGCGTGAAGCCGCGCACGCGCATCAGCCCATGCAGCGCGCCTGACGGCTCATAGCGATGCACCGCCCCGAATTCGGCGAGCCGGATCGGCAGGTCGCGATAGCTCTTCAGCCCGTGCTTGAAGATCTGCACATGGCCCGGGCAGTTCATGGGCTTAAGCGCAAACACCTTCTGGTCGCGCGTCGGATCGTTGGGGTTCTCGAAGGCCGAGGCCGACTTCACCGCGAACATGTTGTCCTGGTACCAGCCCCAATGGCCCGACGTCTCCCAGAGCGACTTGTCGAGGATCTGCGGCGCATTGACCTCCTCATAGTCGGCGGCGAGCCGGCGACGCATATAGGTCAGGATTTCCTGGAACAGCCGCCAGCCCTTGGAGTGCCAGAACACGACGCCGGGCCCCTCCTCCTGGAAGTGGAACAGGTTCATCTCGCGGCCGAGCTTGCGGTGGTCGCGCTTCTCGGCCTCCTCGATCTGCGTCAGATGCGCGTCGAGCTGCTCCTGCTTGGCGAAGGCGGTGCCATAGATGCGCGTCAGCATGGCGTTGTCGCTGTTGCCGCGCCAATAGGCGCCAGCGACCTTCATCAGCTTGAACGCAGTCCCGACCTTGCCGACCGAGGTCATGTGCGGGCCGCGGCACAGGTCGATCCAGTCGCCCTGCGCATACATCTTCAGCGTCTGGTCTTCCGGGATCGCGTCGACCAGCTCGACCTTGTAGGCCTCGCCCTTGTCGGCGAAGAATTTCTTCGCCTTGTCGCGGCTCCACTCTTCCTTGGTGAAGGGAGCATCGCGCGCGATGATCTCGCGCATCTTCTTCTCGATCGGCTCGAAATCCTCCGGCGTGAAGGGCTCGTTGCGCGCGAAATCGTAGAAGAAGCCGCCTTCGATCACCGGGCCGATCGTGACCTGCGTGCCCGGATAGAGCGCCTGCACGGCCTCGGCCAGCACGTGGGCGCAGTCATGGCGGATCAACTCGAGCGCGCGCGGATCGTCGCGGGTCAGGAACTCGACCTTCGCGTCGGTCTCGATTGGGTCGCCGAGGTCGACGACCACGCCATCGAGCGCCATCGCAACGGTGCGCTTCAAAAGGGAGGGAGAAATGCCGCCGGCAAGCGCCTTTCCGGTGATGCCGGAGGGGAATTCACGCTTTGCGCCATCGGGAAATGTCAGGGAGATCGTCATCGATCGCTTTCCTGCTCACTCGGGGATACCTACCCCGTAAGTCAAGGCCGGCTACGGATGCGGAGCTCTCGTTCCATCGCCCGCAGCCGGTTGCGCGTCGGAATCGAAGGCCGCGATCACGCTTTCGCGAGGCGCGTTAACCCCGCGCCAGCGGCCATAGGACCACGGCCTATACCAGGTCGAGCCCGGCGGCAATTCCTCGCAGACCAGATCGATCCCGCTCGTACCCAGCGGCGTACAGCGGCAAACCCTGGAAAAACCGACCCAACCGCCGCGCCACAGGCCAAAACGCTGGATCGCCTCGTCGGTGTAGGTGGAGCAGCTCGGCCAGTGCCGGCAGTGCCGGCCGATCAGCATGGACAGGCTGAGCTGGTAGCCGCGGATCAGCAAATGTGCCCCGCGACGCGGGATGCGCGCGAAGGTTGTGGAAAGCCTTTGTTCAGGAGGGATATGAGACGATGGTGTCGTCGGTCGTTCCCGATTCGTCGTCACCTGGTCCGCCTCCCTTGATTGATACGAAACATGATGCGCGCTGAACAATTCCGCTATGCCGCCGCCGGCCTCGCCCTGATGCTCGGACTCGGCCTGGCCGCTCCCGCCGTTGCCCAGCAACGCTCCTATCTGATCTGGCTCGAGCCCGGAAAGCTCGACATTGCCAAGGTCATCGGCCTGCCGCCGGCTCAGAATACGCCGGAAGCCAAGGCCGAGTTCGACCAGGTGCTCCATATCAGCTCGACGCGCACTCCGGAGCGCGAGAAGGCAGCGATCGCCGACCAGTACCAGACGCTGGCCCGCTTCCTCGCCGGCCTCGACAACACCTATGTCGACGGCACCCATCGCGAGGTGCGGCTGCTGTTCAGGGAGGCGCAGGTCGAACTCAGCATCGCGCTGCTGAGCGTGCGCCGCCTGACCAACCGTCCCCGGCCCTTCACGGTCTGGAACAAGGTCAGGGTGAAGCCCTGCCCCGGCGGCCGACCTGAGGGCAGCTCCTTCCCCTCCGGCCATGCCGCCACGGCCGCGCTCTACGCTGAACTTCTCTCGGTCGCAGCCCCGGAATTTGCAGACAAGTTCGAGGAGCGGGTCAAGGAATATGGCGAGAGCCGCCTGATCTGCGGCTTTCACTATCCCACCGACCTCGTCGCCGGCGAAAAAGCCGGGCGCGCAGTCGCAAAGGCCCTGCTCGCCGAGCGCGCCTTCCGGGCCCGCTTCGACGAAACGGTACCCGAGATCAGACTGGCGCTCGGCCTGAAATAGCTCAGGCCGCCGCCTCGCGGCGCTTGGCCTCGATCTGCCCGATGGCGTCGACGACGGCATCGAAAGTCAGCATGGTCGAGGCGTGCCGCGCCTTGTAGTCGCGCACCGGAACCAGCACGGCCAGGTCGCTCCACTTGCCGGCCGGCGGCTCGGCATTCTCCTTCAGGATCGCGCGCGCCTGTTCGCGCACGAGCCGCAACTCCCCCGCGGTCGAGCCGATGACATGGCGCGCCATGATCGAGGACGAAGCCTGCCCAAGCGCGCAGGCCTTCACGTCGTGCCCGAAGCCGGTGACCACATCGCCTTCCATGGTGACATCGACTGTCACTGTCGAACCGCATAATTTCGAATGCGCCTTTGCGGTCGCATCGGGAGCCGGGAGCCGATCCAGCAATGGAATATTGGCAGCAAGTTCCAGGATGCGCTTGTTATAGACGTCGTTCAGCATGCCGTGATCTCCGCCGGGTCTGGAATGACCGGCGCCAAGATCCAATATAGGGTTGATGACCGGCGAGCGGGAGAGCGTTTATCCGCTTCCGTCGCCGGGAAACTTGTCGCACCGGCCTGGCAACCGTATCGCTTGCGAGGCTGATTTCACTGTAACGGGAGGCACCACATGATCCCTGTGGTTAAGTCCTTGTCCGTCGAGCGGGCGCTCAGCCCCTCCGCTGACAAGTTTCTGGTCAAGAAGCCGACGCAGGAGCAGGCCGAGGAGGCCGTTCGCACGCTGATCCTCTGGGCCGGCGACGATCCGTCGCGCGAAGGGCTGACCGAGACGCCGCAGCGCGTCGCAAAGGCCTACAAGGAATTCTACAAGGGCTATGACGAGGACCCCGAGGTCATCCTCGATCGTGTCTTCGAGGAGGTCGACGGCTACCGGGACATGGTGCTGGTCCGCGACATCCCGTTCTATTCGCATTGCGAGCACCACATGGTGCCCTTCGTCGGCAAGGCGCATATCGGCTACTACCCGTCGGAAGGCGTCGTAGGCCTCTCCAAGCTCGCGCGGATCGTCGATGTCTATGCCCGCCGCCTGCAGACGCAGGAGAGCATGACGGCGCAGATCGCCCAGGTCATCGAGGCGGCCCTGAAGCCGCGCGGCGTCGCCGTCCTGATCGAGGCCGAGCATATGTGCATGTCGATGCGCGGGGTGCAGAAACAGGGCTCGTCGACCATGACGACGCAGTATACCGGCCTCTTCAAGGATCCGGCCGAGCAGGTCCGCTTCTTCACGATGGTCAAGTCGCCGGGACTTTAAGACCGATTTGAGGGCCCACTGTTGATGTTTGGAAACATGCGTCATCCTGGGCGCAGCGGAGCGGAGACCCGGGATCCATCGGAGGGCTCCGACGATCTACGATGGATCCCGGAGCTGCGCGGCCTCGCCGCTTGTCCAGGATGACGCTGTGTTTCCACGCAAGACATGATGAACCAGCCCGCAGAACACGCCTTTCCGACGGAGTCAGACATTGAGCCCCTTCCCCATCGCGACGGACAAGAAGGCCCTCGAGGAGGGAACTGTCCTGGCCCCGCGCTTCGATGCCAACGGCCTCGTCACCTGCGTCACCACCGATGCCGCGACCGGCGAACTGCTGATGGTCGCCCATATGAACGCCGAGTCGCTCCGCCTCAGCATCGAGAGCGGCGAGGCCTGGTACTGGTCGCGCTCGCGCGCCGAACTCTGGCACAAGGGCGCGACTTCGGGTCAGATCCAGACCATCGTCGAGATGCGCGTGGACTGCGATCAGGATGCCATCTGGCTCAAGGTTTCGGTCGCTGGCGATGGCGGCTGCTGCCACACCGGGCGCCACTCCTGCTTCTACCGCGTGCAGCCCTTGCGCGAGCCTTCGGCCAGACCGCTGGCCTTCGCCTGATGGTGGCGATCTTGCCTATCCTTTCACCAATCCTACATGCTTCTGTCAAAAGCCCGCGATATCAGCGAGCATTGGGCAGTCTTGTTCACGTTTCGCTCATCGCGACCTGCGACCCTTAGGTTCGACGGAGGAACCGGGTCATGATGTGGGATGACATCGCGCGACGAGCCTTTGGTCTGGGCGGAGGTGGGGCTCCAATGAATGACATGACCATCGACGTGCCACCCCGGCGGGGGCGGCCGAAGATCGGCCTTGCACTCGGCGGCGGAGCAGCCCGCGGCTGGGCCCATATCGGTGTGCTCGAAGTCCTCGCCGAAGCCGGATATGCCCCCGATGTCATCGCCGGAACCTCGATCGGAGCCGTGGTCGGCGGCTGCTTCGCCGCAGGCAAGCTGCCCCAGCTTTCGGAATTTGCCGCGAGCCTGACCAAGCGGCGGGTTGTCGGGCTGATGGATTTCCATATCGGCGGCGCCGGCCTGATCGCTGGCGGAAGGCTGAAGCGCCTGCTCCACCGCGATCTCACCGGCATCCGCGTCGAGGAACTGCCGCTACGCTTCGTCGCGATCGCAACCGAGCTCGGCACCGGACACGAGATCTGGCTGACGCACGGCCCTCTGGTCGAAGCATTGGGGGCATCCTACGCGCTGCCCGGCGTCTTCGATCCTGTGAAACTGGGCGGCCGCTGGCTGATGGACGGCGCGCTCGTCAATCCCGTTCCCGTCACCGCCGCGCGCGCGCTCGGCGCCGATATCGTGATCTGCGTCAATCTGAACAGCGATCTCGCCGGTCGCGGCACCGTCATCCAAAATCACGCAGCCGATCCTGATCCTGTCGTGCCCGAACTCGACATCCGCCCGACCTCGCGCTGGCTTGGCGGCATCACCGGCGCGGCACGGCGCATGCGCGGGCTCGTCGGTCGTCAGGCCGACGATCGGCCCGGGCTCGCCGGCGTGATGATCGACGCCTTCAACATCACCCAGGATCGCATTTCGCGTTCGCGACTGGCAGGCGACCCGCCGGACGTGATGATCGGGCCCAAGCTCGGGCGCGTCGGGCTGTTCGATTTCCATCGCGCCGACGAGACGATCGAATTCGGCCGGCATGCGGCGCGGCGCGCCCTCGACGAGATCGCCGCCGTCGTTGCCGCCAACCACGTCGCGGCAGACTGACGGCAGCGGGTTTCGCCGTGAGTCAGGCCATCGCGATATAGTCGCGCATCGCCCGGCTTTCGGCTTCGATCGCCGCAACGCGATGCTTCACGACATCGCCGATGGATACGATGCCCGAGACGCGCCCGTTCTCGACGACCGGGACATGGCGGAAGCGGCCCGAGGTCATGATCTCCATCAACTCGTCGACGCTGGTCTGGGCTCGGCAGGTCACCACCTTGGCCGTCATCACGCGCGAGACGGGGCTTTCCAGTGCGGCCGGCCCGCTCTCGCCAAGCGCGCGGATGATGTCGCGTTCCGACAGGATACCGATCAGCGCCCCGTCGGCGCCCGAAACCACCAGCGCGCCGATACGCTTCTCGCTGAGAATGCGGATCGCCTCCGCCAGCGTGCGATGCGGCTGTACCGAGATGACATCGTGCCCCTTGTCGCCAAGCAGCTGTTCGACATTCATGAGTGGCTCCTCCTTCGCAGGCGACGCCGTAGACCGGCGCGCGGACCAGCTAGGCTGCTGCCCGGCCGCTGACGGAATCACTCGCCAAAGAGGCCGTATCAGCCCTTCGCAATGATGCGAGTGTGAGCGAAGACGGTGGCGCAGGCAAGGCTCCGCCGTCCTCATCCAGTGCGCAGTCGCGGGCTCGATATCCCAGGTAGCGCAAAATCGCTCCCGGCCGGTAGCACCTCGCGCTAGATTGCTACGCAGTGCCCGGCAAATGAGCTCAACATCCATCCGGAGCCGACGGCGACCCCAATGTCGCCGCCTCTCGCTTCCGAACCAAAGGCCGGGCCGTGTCAGGGAGAAACACCATGACGACCTACATCATGCTGGCCAACTGGACCGACAACGGCGCGCGAAACGTCAAGGATTCGCCCACCCGCCTCGACGCCGCCAAGAAGGCGCTGGGGGGCATGGGCGGCGAATTCAAATCCTTCTTCATGACGATGGGCGAATACGATCTCGTCGCCGTCTATGAGGCGCCCGACGATGCCGTCGCCGCGCGTTTCTGCCTGCAACTCGCCATGCAGGGCAGCATTCGCACGCGCACGCTGAAGGCCTTCCCCGAAGCGGCCTATCGGGAGATCGTGCGCTCGGTCAGCTAGACAGGCTGCAACGATCAAGCGCCGGCCTCGCGCGAGACGGCGGCCTCGACTTTTCGAAGCCGCCGCTAGACGCGAACGCGGGCAGGCCGGACAGCGCCCCGGTCCAGCAAGGGAAACAGCAGCAATCCGACGAGGAAGCCGCCGATATGCGCCTCCCAAGCGATGCTGGTCTCCTCCCCGAAGATCGGCACCAGCCCGGCGCCGAACAGGATATTGGTCGCAAACCAGATCCCGATGAACAGCAATGCGCGCGAATTGCGCCAGAGCTCGCCAAATCGCTCGCCCGGGATCGCGCGCACCACGGCGTCGTCGCCGAGTTCGCCGAAGCGCAGGCCCGGCGCGAAGACGAAGCGGATCGCCGCCGCCGTCGCGCCTGATACTGCTGCCGAGGCCCCGACCAGCGGCAGCACGTCGAGCTCGCGCGACCACCAGTGCAGCAGCGCGCCACCGATCGTGGCCAAGCCCATCAGGTTGAGGAAACGGCCCGGACCAAGTCGCCGCGCCACCGGGCTGCCGAAGGCGGCGAACCAGACGACGTTCGAAACGAGGTGCAGCCAGGAACCGTGCAGCAGCCCATAGCTCAACAGGGTCCATAGCCGCGGACCGCCATCGGCCAGCAACAGGCGCACGAGTTGCAGCCTGTCGGCGATGTCCTGCCCCGCCGTCGATTGCGTCAGTGCGCTGACGACATCGTCGATGCGGTCTGGAGACAGCCACAGCGTCAGACGGCCGGGAACGAAGGCGAACCAGGACATCAGCACGTAGTCATCATAGTCGGACAAAAGCGCCCGCCCCGCCTGGATGAGCGTCAGCAGCGCGATCAGCCAGACCACCACTGAAGGAAGGTTCAGGACGGGTTCGCGCACTGGGGGAACGGGAGGACGGGGGTCGATGTCAGCCATGCGCCGAACCCTTGCCGAAGCCACTCGCGGTGGCAAGCCGTCGCGACGGATGACACCCCAACGAAAAAGGGGAGCGACCTCGCGGCCCTCCCCTTTTCCCGGCTGTGCCGGCGCTCAAACGCAACAAAGCGCCGCGGTCACATCCGCCACCCCACCGGACATGGGCGCCTGCGCGCCCACGAAGCTCGTCGCATTTGATATGCATTTTAACTGGTTATCCACAATCTCAACCTTTCGTTAACCTTAACGCACCCCTCCGGCTTTCTCGGCCCGATGCCCGTGGCAAGACGGCATGCCGGATGCGTCGTCAGATTCGTGAAGGACTGACTCGTCCCCCTTTCATACGTTTATGCGTCACTCCGGGACGCGTGGCGCATGAAATGGAGACCGCCCGCAGCATTGGACGCTTGAATGAAGAACACGAGCACCCGTCTGGTTTTCGAGTATTGGGACGCGCTGCGTGGTGATCGCGCGGCGCCCGAACGTGGCGAGATCGAGCCCGGCGCGCTGCGCCATGCTCTGGCCGACACCTTCGTCCTCGAGAACGAACCGATCGGGCCGGTTTTCCGCCTTGCGGGCACCAGGCTCTGCGCCCTGCTCGGCCACGAATTGCGCGGCCGCGCCTTCACGGCCCTGTGGCCGGACGTCGAATCGCAGGGCGACATGCGCCGGCTGGTCCAGACCGTGATGGACGAGACCGCAGGCGCGGTCGCTGGCCTCGCCGGCGAAACGCAAACCGGCGCCCCGATCTATCTCGAGCTGCTGCTGCTGCCCTTGCGCTATCGCGGCCGCACCCATGCCCGCGTGCTCGGCGCCCTTTCGCCCGCCATCGCGCCTGAATGGCTCGGGCTCGACACGCTCGCTTCGATGCGCATGATCTCGCTGCGCATGCTCTGGCCGGCCTCGGCCGCGCGCTCGGCTCCGGAGCCGCGACGCGCCAGCCCGCCCAGATTCATGGTCCTTCCCGGCGGCCGCGCCTGAAAATTGAACCAAACGTTAACCAGAACCCGCCTAGGATCGGCTGAAATCAGGCAGATCCTTAATGTTGAGCGCGCTGCAAACGCCCCGTACGGCCATCCGTCCTGTCGAGCGCAGGCGGCACTACCGCATGAAGGTCGTCCTGCTGGGCCGCTACATGCTGCCCAACCGCATGGAATATCCATGCCAGAGCCTCGACATCTCTCCCGGCGGCCTGCACATCGCCGCACCTGCCAAGGCAGCCCCCGGCGAACGCGTCATCGTCTATCTTGAACATCTCGGCCGGATCGAGGGCGTCTGCGTGCGCACTACGATGGAAGGCTTCGCGATGACGATCACCGCGACCAGCCGGAAGCGCGAGAAATTCACCGCTCAGCTGACCTGGCTCGCCAATCGCGAGGAACTTGGTCTTCCCGAGGACCGCCGCCACGAGCGCGTCGTGCCCCGCAACCCGCGTGCCGTCCTGGCCCTCGACGACGGCGCCGAACATGTCGTGCGCATCATCGACATCTCGCTCTCGGGTGCCGCCTTCAGCACGGATCTCGATCTGCCCATGGGCACGCCGGTCAAGATCGGCTCGACGCTGGCCAGGATCGTGCGTCGCTTCGACGGCGGTTTTGCCGCCGAGTTCCGCTTCCCGCTGTCAGCGGACCGGCTCGACGAGAACCTCGAGCTCTGATCGCCCGCGCCAAGGCGCTCCCGGCGATCAGATCCTTCCCCATCCCGGCAGGTGGATTGTGTCCGCCCTCTTGCGCGGTTTGCCCACCACGATCATAGCACGCGCCCGCCTCGCCGCAGGCCACGGTGCGTAAATCATGGCCTATCGCCTCGTCATATTCGACTTCGACGGAACGCTCGCCGACACCTTCCCCTGGTTCACCGGCGTGCTGAACGGCGTCGCCGAGCGCTATCGCTTCCGGCAGGTCGCCGCCCATGAGGTGGAAGCCTTGCGAGGGCTCAGCGCCCGGCAGATCATCGCCCATCTCGGCGTGGCCACCTGGAAGCTGCCCTTCATCGCCAGTCATATGCGTCGCCTGGCCAAACGCGACGGGGCACAGATCGCGCTCTTCGACGGGGCTGATGCGATGCTGCGCAGGCTCAGGGACGACGGTTTCGTGCTCGCTATCGCGAGTTCAAATTCCGAGCGCAATATCCGACGCACGCTGGGACCGGAAACCGCAGCCCTGATCACTCATTTCGACTGCGGGGCCGGTTTGTTCGGCAAGGCAGCAAAGTTCAGGCGGCTTGCGAGGAAGACCGGCATTCAGCACGTGCAAGCGATCTGTATCGGCGACGAGATCAGGGATGCTGACGCCGCGCGTCAAGCCGGCATGGCCTTCGGCGCCGTCTCCTGGGGCTTCACCAGAGTCGAAGCGCTGCAGGCGCAGCAGCCCGCCTTTCTCTTTCGCGAGATGGCTGAAATCGCCGACGGCCTCATTGCCACCGGGACTGCGAAAGCGCGCTGATCCGAGACTGGCCGCCCATTTCCGGGCATCCAGCCTCCCTCCCGCGCGCCTCCTATCGGCGAGTCTTGGTTCGGTTAATCAATTATGGATGGGTTAACAAGAACTGAAACAGTTAACAATTCCAAAACCCAGCGCTGTCATTTCTTACTTTCGTATTCCACACTGATTTATACTGACAGCTGATCTGCGATTACCGCGACGAATTACATAAAATTGTCCGCTTTCATTTCAAATGATATCCATTCGACCCCCGCATGTTCAGCCCCAGGGACGTGAAAGGGGACGACATGCTTTCAATTCGTAGGAAATTCATTGCTCCGGCGCTGGCCTTGGCCGCTCTTGGCCTGGGCGCGACCGCGGGACATGCGCAGCAGGGCGGCATCCCCATGGCCAGCCTGCCGATCTCGGCCTCCGGCGATGCGCGCGCTCCTTATGCGTGGACCGACTTCTGCAAGCGCACACCGGCCGAATGCCGCGTCGAGACCGGCGAGCCCGAGCGCGTCGAGATGACCCCCAAGCTCTGGAAGAGCATCGTCGCGATCAACAGCCGCACGAACCGAGAGATCGAGGCGGTCACCGACGATGATCACTGGGGTGTCGTCGACCGCTGGGATATCCCGACCGACGGCAAGGGCGATTGCGAGGACTACGCCTTGCTGAAGCGCAAGCGCCTCGCCGAGGCAGGTGTCCCGCGCCGCGCCATGCCGATGACCGTCGTGATCGACGAGGAGAATGCCGGCCACGCCGTGCTGATGATCCGCACCGATCGCGGCGACTTCATCCTCGACAACAAGCGCAACGCGATCCTGCCCTGGAGCCAGACGGGCTACGTCTACGTCAAGCGCGAGTCGCAGTACCGCACCGGCTGGACCTCGCTTGGCGGCGCCCAGACCCCGACCGTCGCGTCGGTTCGCTGAGACTGAAATCTGAGAGCAGCCACCGGGCTCAAGCGGCTGCTTCATGAATAGGGAGACGGGCGCCGGACCATTCCGGCGCCGCTCTCGACAAGGACGGCGAGGCTCGGTCACGTCCCCACCCACCCGTCCCCAAGGCCGGGTTTCGCCAGGGCCGGCCCCTCTCCCCGAGGGGTCGGCCCGCCTCTTTTTGAAGGCGGCGCCGCGCCGATCAGTCGAGGCGCTTGAGACCAGCCGCGAATTGCTTCCAGCGCTCGACATAGCCACGGGCCGAGCCGGCAATGCCGGCGGCTGCTGCCTCGTCAAGCGTGCGGATGGCGCGGGCGGGCGATCCGACGATCAGCGAATTATCCGGAAACTCCTTGCCTTCGGTCACGAGCGCATTGGCGCCGACGAGGCTGTTGCGGCCGATTTTCGCGCCGTTGAGCACGGTTGCTCCCATCCCGACCAGGCTGTTGTCGCCGATGATGCAGCCATGCAGGATGGCGCGGTGGCCGATCGTGCAGCCAACGCCGACCTTGAGCGGGGAGCCCATATCGGTGTGCAGCACGCAGCCTTCCTGGATGTTGCTACGCTCGCCGATCTCGATCCACTCATTGTCGCCGCGCAGCGTCGCGCCGAACCAGATCCCGACGCCGACACCGAGCCTGACCCTGCCGATCACATGGGCGTCGGGCGCCAGCCACCATTCGCCCTCGGGCGGAGTTTCGGGCGCAGTTCCATCGAGCGAGTAGAGCGGCATGGGCAAAATCCTTCCGGAAGCGATCGGACAGGATTGCAGGCTCGCCGCCAGCGGCGTCAAGCACCGCCGAGAAGATGCAGCAGGTCGAGCACCACGCGCCCCGACGCCATGCTCCAGAGCGAGGCGATCATGCTGGCCAGCATGACGAACATGAAGGGTCGCCCCTCGATGCGCCGGCCGCGCACGGTGTTGCGCAGGATCAGGAAGGGAGCGCTGAAAACCACGACAGGAACACTTGCCACCGCAGTAAAGCCGCCAGACTGCAGCAGGCGGAAATCGGCCCGCTGCTGGGTGAACAGCTCGAAGGCGCTTGCCAGCAGACCGGCAAAGGCGAAGCCGATGAACAGCGACTGGAGAGCCTCGAATGCAGCGGGTTCGATCGACACAACGGGAACTCCGGGCGTAAACGCCCGCGAACCCTGCCGCATGGTTTACGAAGTGTGAAGAAAACTCTTAAGCGTTGGTTAATTTCACGACCGCAGCGCCACCGGCGCGAACCCCGGCCCGTATGGTTTACGGGGCGTTAAGCGCGCGGTGCTTCATTGGAGAGACCAAGCTCTTCCCAAGGCGCCGGATGTGACCGCTTCCCTCTCGCACGACATGCCCGCACAGCACGCGGGACATCTGACGACAAGAGTTCGCTCGCGCCTGAAGCGCCCGCCCCCGCCCTTGCCGCGGGCCGATGCTGCGCTGTTCAAGGCAGTGGTGGCGATCATGCTCGCTGGCGCGGCCGCAACCGGAATCGCCCTCTACATGACCCGCAAGGGAGAGGACCGCGTGGCCGTGGTCCAGCCATCCCGTATCGGCGCGGTCGCGCTGATGGTGCCGCGAGATCTGACGGGCCTGGAAGATGACGACACCAGCCGCCTCGTCGGAATGGTCAGGCTCCGGCTGGACTGGCCGAGCCTTGGCCCGGCGCAACCCCAGAGTCGCAGCCGCCTCCTCGTCACGCTGAGTCCGCCCGATAAGGTCAACGAGCCGGCAACCCAGCTCTCGGTCTATGCCCGCTTCCTGACGCCCACCGTCTGGTCGAATCCAGGCGGGCTGGTGGTGCGCGGCTTCCGCAAGGGCTCGCCCTATGAGGGCGACGAGTTCTATGTCTCGGTTCCCGACGGGCGCGGCTTCGCGGCGCGCTGCCCTGTCGAGACCGGCACCGAACTCGACGAGCCCTGCCGGGTCACCTTCAGGCATCGCGGCATGGATGTGAACATCCGCTTCCCGCGCAGGATCATCGCCGATTGGGAGCTGATGCTGGGCGGCGTCCGCCGCACCGTCGACGGCATGATACGCTAGCGCATCGGCCCGAAAAGTGGATTGCGGTTTTCGGAAAAAGCCGATGCAAAATAGAGGCTTAGATCATCGGAGCGGATAAGATATCCGGTTCGATGATCTAGCGCCTACTCGGCACTGCGAGCCCTGCCGCCCCGGTCACGAACGTCTCAATCCTCGAGGTCGACGTCGAGGATTGCCATGGTGAAGTTGAACGAGCGGTCGCCGTCCTCGTCATCGACATGGATGATGCCGATGAACTCGTCCGCCAGATACACCTCGGCCGAATCGTTCTTCTTCATGCGTGCGCGCACGCTGATCGCATGGTTCGCGAAAGTGCGACGCAGATAGCCTTCGAGCTTTGCGAGTTCTGTCTTGTCCACGGTATCGGTCCTTTCAGAGTGGCGGGACGGATGCCATGGCAGGGCTTTCAGGGCAAGCAAAAGCCTGTTCGAGCTCAACGCAGACCCGGCGCGGCAGGACGCCGCGCGATGGTTGCATGACCACGCGCCGTGCAACGCGCCTGCCGCTTCCGCCTCGATCATGCCATGCTTGCCTCCCTCGAACACTCCAGATGGATCGTCCGATGACGCCTTGGTTGCCTGCCGCCCTGAGCTATGTTTCGAGCTGGCTCGAATTCCAGCGCCGCCACCACAATCAGCCGGGCTGTGCGGTCGCGATCGCCAGCGGAACGGAGATTGTGCTGGAAGCGGCCTTCGGCACCGCCGATATCGCGACAGGCGAGCCGCTGACACCGCGCCATGGCTTCCGGATCGCCTCACATTCGAAGAGCTTCACTGCCGCCGGCATCCTTCGGCTGGTCGAGGCCGGGCGCCTGCGCCTCGACGACAAGGTCGGCGGATTCGTGCCCGGTCTGCACCCCGACATCGCAGCCGTCACCCTCGCGCAGCTGCTGTCGAACAGCGCGGGACTGACTCGGGACGGCCCCGATAACGGCCAGTTCTTCGACCGCAAACCCTATTGCGACAAGGCTGAGCTGCTCGCGGACCTGGCGCAGGCACCGGTTTTTCCGGCCTCGCAGCGCTTCAAATACTCCAACCATGGTTTCGGACTGCTCGGCCTCGTCATCGAAGCGGCATCCGGCGAGAGCTATCGCGACTGGATTGCAAGGGAGGTCGTCGCGCCCGCCGGGCTGACCGAGACCCGGCCCGATATCGACCTCTGGGAGTCCCGCCCGATGGCCAAGGGGCATAGCCCGGCCATGCCGCTCGGCCGCCGCGTCGTCATCCCCGGCGACAATCCCTGCAATGCCATGATTTCGGCTGCCGGCTTCGTCGCCACCGCCGCCGATGTCGCGCGCTACTTTGCGCAGCTTTCGCCAAAAGCCGACAGCAGCATCCTGTCGCCCCTCAGCCGCCGCGAGATGAGCCGCCGCCTTTGGCCGGACGACGAAGCCAGCCTCGGCCGCCATTACGGGCTCGGAACGATCTCGGGCGGCGAGGACGACTGGGCCTGGTTCGGCCATTCCGGCGGCTTTCAGGGTTTCATCACGCGCACTGCCGTGCTGCCGCGGCAGGATCTGACGGTCTCGGTGCTGACCAATGCGATCGACGGCCTCGCCCATCCCTGGCTCGACGGCGTCGTCCACATCCTCAAGCGCTTTTCGGAACTTGGCGCCCCCTCGCCGACGACGCAGGATTGGACCGGCCGCTGGTGGAGCATCTGGAACGCCAGTGACCTCGTTCCCGTCGCCGATAAGGTGCTCTGCGCCAATCCGACGCTGTTCACGCCATTCCTGGACGCTGGCGAGATCGAGATCGAAACGCCAGACCGTGGCCGCATCGCCAGAGCCTCGGGCTTCAACAGCCCCGGCGAGAGCGCGCGACTTGTCCGCGACGAGGCCGGCAAGGTCGCCTCCATCTGGCTGGGCGGGGCGAAGCTCGTGACCGAGGAGGCACTTCGGGCTGAGATGGACGGGCGCTACACCCGGCCATAGGACCGCTTCGGCAAGAAGCAGCCGCGGCAGGCCGTCTTACATCGAAATATCATTCGAAAAGCCGCAACCTCCTGCGTTATCGTCGGGCCGGCGTCCCCATGAATCCCTCCCCGGCGCATAACAGCAGGCGCATGCCATGAGCCCTTTTGCAGTCGGTGGCATCGCGTTTCTCTGCGTGTTCGGCGCCGCCTTTGCCGGAATGCTGATGCGATCGCGGTTACCCGATCATCACCTGAACCCGGACTCAAGGGACGCAATCAAGCTTGCCACCGCCGTCATAGGCACGCTTTCGGCGCTCGCTCTTGGCCTCCTCATTGCCTCGGCCAAGCGATCCTTCGATGACGCGGGGGCCGAACAGAGAACCTCGGCAGCGCGCGTACTGCTGCTTGATCGTGTCTTGGCGCATTATGGGCCCGACGCCGGCGAAATCCGCGGAACGCTTCGCAAGCTCATGGAAGCGAGGTTGAGCAAGGCCAACGCCGCCAGCGAGGGATCGCTGGACGGCGGCCTTGATGTCGAGCCCGTTCAGGATGCGCTGCGAGACCTGTCGCCCCAGACCGAAGCCCAGCGCTGGCTGCAGTCTCGGGCGCTTCAGCTGAGCGGGCTGATCGCAGAAGCGCGCTGGCTGCGAACGGAAACGGAGGTCGGCGGATTCCCGGGAGCGTTCCTCGCCTTCCTGATCCTTTGGCTGGCCTTGCTCTTCGGCTCCTTCGGCCTCCTGGCGCCCGCCAATGGCACGGTCATCGCCATCTTCATCGTCTGCGCCCTGTCGATCACGGGGGCGCTGGTCCTGATCATCGATATGGACCACCCTTATCTCGGCTTCATCAGGATATCCGACACGCCCCTGAGGGAAGCCCTGGCGCGGCTGGGGCAACCCTGATGCGAAGCCGTCGCCGTCATCGCATGAAATGCAGCGTCCGGAAGCGTTGCCGAAACGCCGTCACATCCTTCGCGATGGCCTCGGCCGGCCGCGAGCCGTTGAGGCCCTCGGCGATATAACCGGCGAGCTCGGGCATGTCGGCTGGCGTCATGCCGAAGCGCACGATCTCGGGCGTGCCCAGCCGCAAGCCGTTCACATCGCCTGCGACGGCGGGAAGCGGCAGGCCGATGCCGCAGGTCAGCAGGTTGATCGCCCGCAGGCGCTTGGCTGCCGCCTGTCCGCCGCCATAGGCGCCGGCCTCGATCGCGAATTGATGCGAGGTGGTGATGCCGCGGTCGCGCGCGAAGACCGGCACCTGCCGCTCGACCAGCGCCTCGCCCAGTGCCTTTGCAGTCGCCGCCATCATCTGCGCATAGGCCCGGCCATGCTCCTTCCAGTCGAGCAGCGTGATCGCCAGCGACGCCGATTTGGCCGCATCGAAATTCGCGGTCAGGCCGGGATAGGCGACGGCATCGAGCCGCCTCGCGATATCCGCGTCATTGGTGACGATCAGCCCCGATGGCGGCCCGCCGAGGCTCTTATAGGTGCTCATCGTCATCAGATGAGCGCCCTCCTCCAGGGGCTGCTGCCAGCCATGGCCGGCGATCATGCCCGACATATGCGCGGCGTCGAACAACACGATCGCGCCGACCTCGTCGGCAATCGCGCGGATTTCGCGGATCGGATGCGCGAAGAGGTTGAGGCTGCCGCCGATGCTGATCAGCTTCGGCCGCAGGCGCAGCGCATCCTGCCGCAGCCGCTCGATATCGACCGTGTAGTTGACGGGATCGACAGGCGCGGGATGGGTGACGATGCCATAGAGCCCTGCCGCGCCGGCGCCATGATGAGTCACATGTCCGCCGATCTCGCCCGGCGGCGCGATGATGCAATCGCCGGCTTTTGCCGCGATCATGAAGGCATAGAGATTGGCGATGGCGCCAGACGGCACCCGGATCTCGGCATATTTTGCACCGAAGACCTCCGCTGCGAGCTCGGCGGCGATGATCTCGATCTGCTCGATAGCCTCCAGCCCCATCTCGTATTTGTCGCCGGGATAGCCGAGCGAAGGCCGCGCGCCGAGGCCAGCCGCCAGCGCAGCTTCCGCCTTCGGGTTCATCACATTGGTGGCGGGGTTGAGGTTGACGCAGTCCTGCTCGTGAATGACGCGGTTCTGCGTCGTCAGCTGGCCGATCCGTTCCGCGATGCCATCGAGCGACTGGCCGGCCGTCTCGGCGGCGATGCCGAGCACGTAGTCCTCGCTCGCTTCAGGAACCCAGTCGCGCCTGCCCAGAGCCGTCATAGATCGATCCTCCTCGCGGCGAGCCCGCATGATGCTGGATATGATCGGTTTGCGCGACTGCGCGCAAACGAGTAATCCTCGCTCGAAGGCAGAGAAAATCTCAGCCTCAGTGTTAACTCGGCCCTCATCCTGAGGAGTGCCGCAGGCGCGTCTCGAAGGGTGGTCCAGGAGGCTCCGGCGCAATCTGGATCATCCTTCGAGACGCCGCTTCGCGGCTCCTCAGGATGACGGCTCCAAAGAAAAGATGGTTATGCCCGTCAAACCGCCGCGCCGGCGCCTGCCGTCCCTCAACGCGTTGCGCGCCTTCGAAACAGCGGCGCGTTGCGGCAGCTTCGTCAAGGCGGCCGAAGAGCTTGGCGTGACAGCCGGCGCCGTCACCCAGCAGATCCGGCAATTCGAGACCTGGCTCGGCTTTCCAGTGTTTCAGCGTTTGGCGCAGGGTGTGATCCTGACCGATGCGGCGCGCGAGATCCTGCCCAGGTTGACGCGCGGCTTCGATACGCTTGGACTGGCCGTTCAGGACCTGCGCGACAGCCACCACGACCGGGCACTGACGATCGCGGCGCTCCCCTGTATCGCGCAGCTCTGGCTCTCGCCACGGCTGATGCCTCTGCAAAGCGCCTTTCCGGGCCTGCAGATTTCGGTCTCGGCCATGGAAGAGCCGCCCGATCCGCGCCGCGAACCCCATGATCTCGCGATCTTCTATCTGGACACAGAAGCAGCGTCGGGTGGCATGGCCGCGGGGCAGGCCGATGCGATCCTGCCGGTTTGCGCACCTGCTCTGGCCGCGACGATCGCGAGCCCGGCCGACCTCAGCAGGCACACCCTGCTCCATGATGCAGTCTGGCGTGGCGACTGGGCGCGCTGGCTCGCTTTCGCCGGCGCGGCAGCCAAGATCGACGCGACGCGCGGACCGACCTTCTCGCTCTATAGTCTGGCGCTCGACGCAGCATTGTCGGGCGCCGGCATCCTGATGGGCCGCACCAGCCTCGTCGCCGCGCACCTTGCAGACGGCAGACTGGTCGCACCTTTCGCCTTGGCGTTATCGACCCCCGACCGGCTGACGCTGATCACGGCGCAACCGGAGCACGCCCATCCGCGTCAGGCCGACATTGCCAAATGGCTGATGGAGTCGGTCTGAAGGCGCGAAACCGTTCAAGACTCGGAAGCACGTCGCCATTCCCTGGCAGGCCGTAGGCCTGAGCCCGGAATGACCGGAGGTCGGGGACTTCGATGCCGAAAGCTCAGATATAGGCGCCGCAATCGCCGGCGAGAATCTGATCCATCGAGCGGGCAGGCTCGGCACAACCGGCTTCGCCCACGACCTTTGCGGGAACGCCGGCTACCGTCTTGTTGCGCGGCACCGCCGTCAGCACAACCGAACCAGCCGCGACGCGCGCGCATTTGCCGATCTCGATATTGCCGAGGATCTTTGCGCCCGCGCCGATCAGCACGCCCTTGCGAATCTTCGGGTGACGATCGCCGCCCTGCTTGCCGGTGCCGCCCAAAGTCACGTCCTGCAGCATCGAGACATCGTCCTCGATCACCGTGGTCTCGCCGACGACGAGCCCCGTGGCATGGTCGAGGAAGATGCCCTTGCCGATCTTCGCGGCAGGGTTGATGTCGGTCTGGAAGACTTCCGACGAGCGGCTCTGCAGATAGAGCGCGAAGTCGCGCCGGCCCTGCTTGTGCAGCCAATGAGCCAGGCGGTGGCATTGCAAAGCGTGGAAGCCCTTGAAGAACAGCACCGGCTCCAGCAGCCGATAGCAGGCCGGGTCGCGGTCCAGCACCGCGACGACGTCGGCACGCATGCCCTGCCCGATCTCGGCATCATCGGCCAGCGCTTCCTCGAAAGCCTGCTCGATCAGGTCGGCAGCGACGGCCGGATGGCCGAGGCGGGCGGCGATGCGGTGGCTGACGGCGGATTCGAAGCCGGACTGATTCAGCACCGATGACACGATGAGGCTGCCCAGCGACGGCTCTGCCGCGATCGCCTGTTCGGCTTCGCGCCGCAGGCGGCTCCAGACGGGATCGACGCGGTCGAGCCCGGTGGCGACATCACGTGCTTCTACGACGGAGCGCCCTGACGGCATGATCATTCTCCGGAAAGGATGGTTTGGCGAAGACGACACTAGCACCAACTGCGCAATCCCCGCCAAACCCCGTTTGCAGGGCTGGCATGAATCAGCGTCTCAAGGCGCGGAATCGGAATGCGAACCGAAACCGCCAACCCATTGATGTAGAATAATTTTCTACACGAGACGCGCAGCTGCCACTTATTCTCACAAGCGCGTTAGGAAGTCGAGAACGGCCTGTTTGTGACTCTTGTCGCCAACGGCAAGGTTGTGGTCGCGGCCCTCGATGGCGAAGGATTCCGCGCCGGGGATCAGGTCTGCGAGCTCCGGCCCGGAGCCTGCGACATCGTCCTTCGTGCCGACACTGACAAGCGTCGGCAGCGTGATCCGGCCGACTTCTTGAGCGCTCAACGTCTGGCGCGAGCCCCGGATACAGGCCGCGAGCGCCCTTAGATCGCTCTTCGTCGCATCGGCAAAGGCGCGGAACATGCGCTGCATCGGGTCGGTGAGGACATCGAGCGACGGCGCCTCCATCGCATCCGCGATACCGAGCGGCAGGCCGACGCCTTCGACCAGATGGATGCCGAGCCCGCCCAGAAGCAGGGCGCGGACCCGGTCAGGATGCGCCAGCGCCAGATGCGCCGAAATCCGCGCGCCCATCGAATAGCCCATCACGAAGGCGTGGGGGATATCGAGATGGTCCATCAGCCGCCGCACATCCTCGGCCATGATCTGCGACGAATAGGCTGCGGGATCATAGAGCTTTTCGCTCTGGCCATGGCCGCGATTGTCGAGCGCGACGACGCGATAGCCGGCATGGGTCAGCGTCTTCGTCCATTGGGTGTTGACCCAGTTGACCATATGGCTGGAGCCGAAACCATGGACGAGCACGATGGTCTCACCCTTCGGCACATCGTTGGTCGGCGCCAGATCGATGAAGGCGAGTTGGACGCCGTCGGAAGAAAAGCTTTGCATGGCGGGCCGTCGCTTGGCGGTTGGCTGGATGTCCCACCTGCCATGCGAGCGCGGCTTTGGGTAGCCGCCCCGACGCGGCTTGCCTATGAAGACGGATATGAACCGCACGGCGTCTTCCGCAATCACCCCCCTCTCCCGCTCGCGCATCGACCTCGTCGATCTCGCGCGCGGCCTCGCGCTGCTGGCGATGTTCGTCTTCCACTTCGCCTATGACCTGTCCTATTTCGGCCTGATCGACGTCGACGTCCCCGCTGAGCCGGGCTGGCGCATCTTCGCGCGGCTGATCGCCGGGTCCTTCCTCGCCCTCGTCGGTGTCAGCCTCGTGCTGGCGACGCGCAACGGCCTGAACCGGGCGGCCTATCTCAAGCGCCTTGCCATGGTCGCAGGCGCAGCCGCGCTGGTGACGCTCGGAACCTGGTTCGCGATGCGGCCGAGTTTCATCTTTTTCGGCATCCTCCACCATGTCGCGGTCGCCAGCGTGCTCGCTCTGCCCTTCCTGCGCCTGCCGACGATCGCCATTGCGGCTTCGGCTGCACTTGCCTTCGCCCTACCCTGGCTGGTGACGCATCCGCTGCTGGACCAGCCCTGGGCGGTGTGGCTCGGCCTATCCCGAATGCCGCTGCAAACCGCGGATTTCGTACCGGTCTTTCCCTGGTTCGGCTGTGTGCTTGCCGGAATGACCGTGGCGAGGCTGCTGCTGCCGACGCTGGACACGGCGCGCTGGGCCCGCTGGCGCGCGACCGCCCGGCCCGCACGGCTCGTGGCCTGGGGCGGGCGCCATAGCCTTCTGGTCTATCTGGTGCACCAGCCGCTTTTCATCGGCGCGCTGATGCTGGCGATGCAGTTCATCGTCCTGCCGGCGCCGGAAGAGCAACCCTTTCTGCGCTCCTGCCAGCGCAGCTGCGCGGCCGGCAGCCTGGGCGCGAATGCCTGCGAGCAGCTCTGCGCCTGCACCGTCGACGAGCTCAAACGCGAGAGCCTCTGGCGCAAGGTGCTGGACAATTCGATGAACCCCGAGGAAACCGCCCGCACCACCCGCCTCGCGCAAGCCTGCTACGCGCGTTCATCGAAACGCCCCTGAGGCAATCTCGCACTGGCGCGGGCAGGCCCGGCGCGATAGTTTGCGGCGGCATCACATTCGAAGAGCGACGATCATGGCCGATCACGGCATTCCGCATTTCCACAACGACACCGGCGTCGCCGTCATTCATGTCGGCGCGCATGAGTTCATGTGCATCGGCGCCAAGCCGCCCTTCGATCACCCCCATGTCTATCTCGACATGGGCGCCGATCACGAGATCGTCTGCCCGTATTGCTCGACCCTGTTCAAATATGACGCCTCGCTGAAGGCCGGCACATGTGTGCCGCCGGAGAGCGCCCATCACGAGGACGCCAAGGCAGCCTGACTCAATAAGGCAGCCTGACTCGATCAGGCCGCCTGCCCCGATAAGGCGGCCTGATCCGATTCGGCAGCGGAAGAGTTAAGGGGCTTCCGCGCTTCGGTTGAGTCCGAATTCTCATCGCCAAGGACCCTTACCTTTGTCTCCTCCGCATATCCTGATTGCCGGCGCCGGAATTGGCGGATTGGCGGCTGCGATTTCATTGGCGCGACGCGGGATCTCCGCGACCATCGTCGAGAAGCGAACCGGTTTTGGCGAGACCGGCGCCGGCCTTCAGCTCACGCCCAATTCCGGGCGCGTTCTCGACGCGCTCGACCTGAAGCTTCAGCTCAAGCGCGTCAGCGTCTCCTCGCATGGCCTCGTGATTCGACGCTGGAGCAGCGGCGCAAGCCTGCTTGAAATGCCCTCCGATCCGCAGAGCCTGCCGACGCCGTTCCGGCTGCTGAAGCGCAACGATCTGCATACGGTCCTGCTCGACGCGGCCCGCACGCTCCCCAATGTCAGGCTCGTCGTCGGACGGGGCCTCACCGAGATCACCCAGGATGCAGACGGCGTCACGGCGACGCTTGCGGGCCAGTCAGGCCAGAACGAGACGCTGCGCGGGCTCGGGCTGATCGGCGCCGACGGGCTGTGGTCGCGCGCGCGGGAATTGAGCGGCGATCGTTCGCCGCCGGTCTTCACAGGTTTTGAGGCCTGGCGCGCTCTGGCGCCCGCAGCCGCGGGACAGGCTAAGGCTCGCGTCAACCTGCATCTCGGCGCAGGTTGCCATGCGGTGCATTATCCGGTCGCTGGCGGCCGGGAAACCAATATCGTCATCATCCGCTCGGCCAAGGAGGCGCGCGAAGGCTGGTCCCGCGACGGCGACAAGCGCGTGCTGATGGCGCAAATCGCGGGTGCATCCCGCGAGCTGCAGGAACTCGTGGCCGCAGCCGGCGACTGGCAGGTCTGGTCGCTGTTCGACAGGAAGCCTGCAGCCATGGCCGACGGCCGCATCGCGCTGCTTGGAGATGCCGCCCACCCCGTCCTGCCCTTCCTCGCGCAGGGTGCCTCGCTGGCGATAGAGGATGCGGCCGTGCTGGCCCGCATGCTAGCCGAGCGCCTCGGTCGCGATGGCTCCGCGGGCGTGGCGTCTGCCATCAGCGATTATGCCGCAGCGAGAGCCGCCCGTGTCGCCCGCGTGCAGCAGGCCAGCCGCGAAAACGGGAGAAACTATCATTTCGGCCGTCCCTGGAGCTTTGCGCGCGATTACGGCCTGAAACGCCTCGGCGCTGAGGGCCTGCGGCGGCGCTACAACTGGCTCTACGACTGGCAAGACAGCTGAGAGCGACAAGATACCTGAAATCGCCGCGCCATCTCGCACTCGCCGTATTTCGTCACTATCTATTGCTCATGTGGCATCGAACGGAAGCGACATGATCCGCGTCAATCTCAATGAGCAGCTCAGCCGCCGCCCGGCCGGCATGCCCCGCTGGGCAGCTTGGCTCGCCATGGCCGGCAGCCTCGTTGTCGGCGTCACGCTGTTCCTGATCGCAGCGAGCCTTGCGCTGATCCTGATCCCGATCATCGCGATCGTCGGTGCGGTCGCGATCTGGCGTCTCAAGGCCAAGCTGAAAGCCGCCGGCCTCGATCAGCCCGGCCCATTCCCGCAGCAGCCTAGGCAAGCAGGACGTGTCGAGATCATCGACGCCGAATATCGCATCATCGAGCCCGGCGAGCCGCCGCGTCGCTGACGGTAGACAGCGTCGTCAAGCCGGCGAGCCGCCTCACTCGACTCGGCTGACCAGCACCTTGTCGATCCTGCGGCCGTCGAGATCGACGACTTCGAAGCGCCAATGGCCCTTCTCGAAGACCTCGCCGACATTGGGCAGATGGTTCAATTCGGCCAGGATGAAGCCTGCAACCGTCTGGAAATCGGCATCGCGCGGGATGTGGATGCCGAGCTCATGCGAGAATTCGTCGACCTGCATCCAGCCGGCGACGAGATAGGAGCCATCCGCACGCGTCACGATCGGCGGCTCGCTCTCTTCCTCTTCCTGGAAGGCACCGATGATCGCCTCCAGCACGTCGCCCGGCGTGATGATGCCCTCGAAATGGCCGTACTCGTCGAAGACCAGCGCCATATGCACGCGCGACGCCCTGATCTCGCGCAGCACATGCAGCGCGCCGGCAGTGTCCATCACTACGGGAGCCTCGTTGACCAGCCCAAGCAGGTCATGTGTACCGCCATCCGACAGGAAATCGATCAGATCCTTGACCACGACCACGCCGATGATGGAATCGGACTCGCCCTGCTGTACAGGCAGGCGTGAGCGGCGGGTGGCACGCAGCTGCGCGCGGATCTCGTCGGCGGTATCGGCGAGGTCGATGACCTCGACCTCGCGCCGGGGTGTCATCAAGGCGCGCGCCGAGCGATCGGCCAGCCGCATCACACCCGAGATCATCTCGCGCTCGTCGCGCTCCAGCACGCCGGCGGTCTCGGCTTCCGCGATGATGGTGCGAACCTCTTCTTCGGTGACCCTCTCATCCGACTCGCCCTTCTGGCCGAGCAGGCTCAGCACGGCGCGGCCGGACAGATCGAGCAGGAAGACAAGCGGCGCACCGATCTTGGCGATCAGCGACATGGCCGGAGCGACACGCGCCGCGACACGCTCGGGATCGCGCAATGCGATCTGCTTAGGTACCAATTCGCCCAGTATCAGCGAGAGATAGGTGATCGCGACCACGACGACGCCGACGCCGAATCCATCGGCAGCTCTGGGAGACAGGCCTTGCGTGCTGAGCCATTCAGAGAGGCGCGCACCCAGCGTCGCACCCGAAAAGGCGCCCGAGAGCACGCCGACCAGCGTAATGCCGATCTGCACGGTCGACAGGAAGCGGCCAGGATTATCGGCAAGGCGGATCGCGATGGTCGCGCCTTTGTTGCCTTGGTCGCTGAGAACTTTGAGCCGGGCTGGGCGGGATGAAACGACGGCGAGTTCGGACATGGCGAGCAGACCGTTGATCACGGTCAGAGCCAAGACGATCAGTATTTCGGTTAACAAAACCAGCCCGCGCCATACGAAACCGCACTCGTCAGCGGCTCGCTTCTGGGCTCCTTATAGCGTATCGCCGCCGCGTGGCGATGGGCCGCATAAAAGATTCATAGGCGCATCATGACCGGGCAGCCACCGAAACCCTGGGATCCCTCGACGCAGCCTGCGCCGGCCGACGACCCGCGCCTCCACGCGCCGGCGACCGCGCGCAACCGCGATGCGATCCTCGACGTGCTCCGCGAGATCCTTCCGGCCTCCGGCCGCATCCTCGAAATCGCCAGCGGATCGGGCGAACATATCCTGCATTTTGCCAGGGCCCTGCCCTTGCTGACCTTCCAACCGAGCGACCCGAGCCCTCAAGCGCTCGCGAGCATCGAGGCCTGGACCGCAGACAGCGAGGCCGCGAATATCAGCCCACCGCTTCTCCTCGACGCCGCAGCGCCCGCCTGGCCCGCATGCGGCCCCATCGACGCGATCCTCTGCATCAACATGATCCATATCGCGCCCTGGGCCGCGACCGAAGGATTGCTGCGGCAGGGCGGCGCCATGCTGCGGGAGGGAGCGCCGCTCTATCTCTACGGCCCCTATCGCCGCGCCGACCGCCCGCTCGAACCAAGCAACGCAGCCTTCGACGAGAGCCTGCGCGCCCGCAATCCCGATTGGGGCCTGCGCGACCTCGAAAAGGTAGCCGCCGTCGCAACGGGCGCAGGCTTTTCCGGGCCGAAGGTGACCGAGATGCCGGCGAACAATCTGAGCCTGATCTTCAGGAAGGAATCGCGCCGCTAAAGGCCAGGACCTTGCTCTGCCCGCCCGCATGGCAAGACCAGCCTCTATATCATTGAAATCGCTTGCTTATTGCTGTTTTGACAACATATGCCCAAGGCGAGCGACCATGCCCCCTACCAGTGCACGGCAAAACTACCCATGCACATGAGGATGACGAATACAGAGAGCCAAAGCCACACATCGAGCTCCGACCATATAGGCGGCTTGATGTGAAGAAGCATGTTGCCCTTTCAGCCACATAGCCGACGTTGGTGGCCGCGGCTTCAGAGGAATATTTGTGCTAATTGCTATTCGCAGAGAACCCCTGGAACAGGGCAATCTCGCCTCTCAGGAACTTGACCTCGGCAGGACCTCTGATGGCCGTAAGGCTTCGGTGGCAATGTTTTCCGATACATCCCGTCAGGATATCTTCCAGCGCTCGCGCTGAGAGCATGCTGAGAAACTCGACCTCGCGTTCATGCCGATACGCTTCCGATTCTTTCGTTATGAGCGCGCCTGTCAGAACGGATCTGACAAGATCAGGCGCGGCAACGATCTTCAGCAGGCGGTTTTGAAACATAATGACCTCCGCAGTATCAACTTTGAGGAGGACCGCTAAGTTCCTTTCAATTTGAAGTTGAAGATTCGGCCGGACAGCGGCGCGATCGGCGGGCGATGAAAGCGCTGGCGTTATTGGCCGGGCCGGCCAGATAACGGATCGAGCTTCAATGACTTAAAGGGGTTTGGTGCGGACGGCGGGGATCGAACCCGCATAGCCTTGCGGCTGAGAGATTTTAAGTCTCTTGCGTCTACCAGTTTCGCCACGTCCGCTTGTGGCCAGCGGTAGCGGGCGGACGTTCACTGCGCAAGCGCTTCCCCATTGTCCGCCACGAAGCCGTTCAGTGGCGGCGCGCCGGCTTGTACCATTCGACCCCGTCGGGATCGACATAGAGGCCCGGCGCGACATCCGCGCCGATGCGCTTCTGCTCCATCGGCACGCGGACCGTGTCGTCGCGGTCGCCGCGCTTGACGTAAGGAGCGCCGCTTTGCGGATCGTGGCCGCGCGCGCCGCGAGAATTGACGAGGCCGACGGTCGCCTGGCGACCCGCCACCTTATCCTGCAGTTCCGTCACCGGGCGTCCCGCAAAGGCGATGCGGCCTGTCCCCTCGACCACCGGCAGAGCCCGTCGGCCGGCGCCCTCGCCCGCGATGCGCACGCCGGTGAAGCGCGGGACATAGGTGGCGCCGCCCTTGCCGAAAGCGTTCCAGCCACCGGTCGAAACGATTTGCGCGCCACAGCGCTTATGGCTGCGCTCGCACAGGGCGCGCGAGGCATAGCGCGGCGCCTTCTGCTCGAATTCGGCGCGGGCATTGCGATAGGCGAATTCGCACTGCTCCGGCGTCAGCAGCGCCGCCTCGACGCATTCGTCGCGCCGCTCATAGACAGCGCCCTGCGCCTGTGCGGCGAGTTCGGCCGGAGCTGCGAGGGTCAAGGCAGGCGTGAGCGCGGCAATGCGCAAAGCGGCATACAAGGTGGAAGCCGACATCATGATCATGCGCCGCACCATAATCATGATTGTGGCTTCACAGCAGCGAACGCCGCGAGGCCGCAAGCTCGCGCGTCGCCGCATAATCGATCTTGCCATTGCCGAGCACGGGAATCGAATTCGTCACCAGAATCGCGCGCGGCATCCACAATTCGGGAAAGCCCTGCTCCTTTGCCGCCGCCTGCAAAGCGCCCCGTTCGGCATTGGGCTTTTCGGTGACGAGCACGAGCTGCTCGCCCTTGCGTGCATCAGGCAGCGCGACCACGACATGGTTCTGGTCGGGCCAAAGCCCCGCGATCATCGATTCGACGGCCGCCAGCGAAATCATCTCGCCGCCAAGCTTGGCGAAGCGCTTCGCCCGGCCCTTGATGACGACGAAACCATCGTCGAGCGTGACGATATCGCCGGTGTCGTGCCAGCCGCCCTCGGGCGGCACGATCTGGCCGGGATGCTCGGCGCTGAGATAGCCTGCCATGATGTTGGGCCCGCGCACGCAGAGCTTGCCGCCGTCGGTGATGCCCTCGACGGGATCGAGCCGCGCCTCGATGCCGGGCAGCAGCCGCCCGACGCTGCCCTCGCGCGTCGCGACCGGCGTGTTGCAGGCCAGCACCGGCGAGCATTCCGTGCAGCCATAACCTTCGAGAATCGTGGTGCCGTAGGGCTCCCACATCCTGCGCGTATCGGGCTTCACGCGCTCGGCCCCGGCGACGACGTAGCGCACGCTTTTCAAATCGTCGGGGTCCGCCGCCCGGGCATAGCCCTGCAGGAAGGTGTCGGTCGCGAACAGGAAGGTGCAGCCCATCTCGCCGATCAGCTTCGGTACCTGTTTGTAGTGCAGGGGGCTTGGATAGAGCACGACCTTCATGCCGCTCAGCAGCGGCATCAGCAGCCCGGCCGTCAGCCCGAAGGAGTGGAACGCCGGCAGCGGGTTCATCACGATATCGCGCTCGGACAGAAAGCCCGCGGCAAGCGCGAAGATCTGACGCGCGTTCGAGACCAGATTGGCATGGCTGAGCACCACGCCCTTGGGTTTGCCTTCCGTGCCCGAGGTGAACAGCACGACCGCCGGCTCGTCGGGCTTGGCTTCGTAGGCGCGGTGAACCAGCCCGGGCGCGAGGCTCTGCAACGCTCCCAGCGCCTTGTCGAGGCTGGTGATCTGCTTGCGGACATCCTCAAGATAGATGACCTGCCGCCCCGCTGCGAGGGCCTCCAGCTCGTCGTCGAGCTTGGCCTGGTCGATGAAGCGACGCGAGGTAACGATGGTCTTGAGTTCCGCCAGATCTCCGGCCGCCTTCAGATTCTTGGCACCGGCCGTGAAATTCAACAGCGCGGGCACGCGGCCAAAGGCAGTGAGGCCGAACAGCGTCACCGCCATGCCCTGCACATTGGGCAGCAGCAGGCCGACCCGCTCGCCGGCTTGCGTCACGCCGGCGAGCTTGCGCCCCAGCACCAGTGCGCCGAGCACCAGCCGGCCATAGGTGATCGGCTTGCGCTCGGGATCCTCAAGCGCCACGCGGCCCTTGCCATGGCGCGACGTCGCCTCAAGCAAAGCGCGAAACAGGGTGATGCGAGCGGAGGCAGCATCGAAAGACTGGGCATTGAATTCGGCGGCGGCCATATCTGGCTCGTCTCCCGGCTGGCTGTTTCCTCGGGCGTCAACCTAAGCAGATCGAGCCGCATTGCAACGAAACACCGGAATTCGGATGTGCATCGGGCCGCGGAAAAGCCGCGCCGTTTTTCCGCGCGGCTGGCTACCCAAACGCCCCGATCTCATGCTGGATCGCGCCTGAAATCTCGCGCAGGAGTTCGAACAGCGCCTGCATCGGCGCAAACACGTCGCGATGCAGCGCCTCATAGGTGCCGCCCTCGCGCGGGCCGGGCGGCTCGCCGAAATCGAGGCCGATCGTCGGGTCGGGCTTGAGCGGAAAGATTTCAGCCAGGAGTGCCAGCGAGGCCGGAACGTCGAGCCTCAGCAGCCGCTCGATCAACCCCTCCCGGGTCAATCCCGCATGCGGGCGGAAGTCCGGGATATGCGCCGAGGCAAGCCAGATGCGATGCATCGCGGCAAGCCGGAGCGCATGCAATGCAACGAGCCGCACCGGCATTTCCGGCGTATCGTCCGCCACCGCCTTGAGCTTCAGCGAATCCGAAGACAGCCGCCAGAACAGGCGCCGCAAGGCCGGCGCGAGCTCCAGCCGCGAGAGCGCGTCGGCCACCGCCAGCAGCTCGTCGCGGCGGCCTTCCCTCACCGTCCGTCGCGCACGGTCGAACCAGCTGCCGGGGTCGAGCGTGTCGAGATAGGCGCGCAGCACGTCGAGATCGCTGTTGGCCATGGCATGTTCGGCCAGCCTGTAGGCACGGTCGAACCGATCCGATCGCTCGCGCATTGCCTTGAACAGATCGGGCGCGCGCGACGCGGCATGGCCGATGCCGTGAACGCTGTTCGCCAGCCAGCCGAGCTGCTGCAGGATCGCGTTGTTGGGAATAGCCCGCAATTCGCGGGGATGGCGGATACTCACCGGCCCGCCGGCATCGCTCTGGCGCGCGGCCGGCCGCGACCCGGTCTTGTCCAGCAGCGACGGGCCGAAGGTGCCGATCAACGCTGCATAGCCGGGGTCGTCGACCAGTGTGGTCATCTCCTCCCGGACCGTCTGAAAGAACTCCGTCGCGAAATCCGGCTCGTCATAGATCGGATCGGCCGGTGCATCCTTGCCCGTATCGAACACGGCTTCCGCGATACGCCCGATCGTTGCCGAGGCCAGCTGCGGCGTGCCGAAGAGGAGATAGCCGTCGCTACCCTGGAAGCTGGTCTCGCGCACCGTCTTCACGCCGGCCCGTGCGAAGGCCTGCCGGGCCCAGGCCGGTTCGAGATAGGCCAGACGGTCGGCAAGGCTGCCGGGATGGGCACCACGCCCGACCGACTCGCCATGGGTATCGAAGATGACTAGTTCGATATCGGCGAGATCGTAGCGCGTCAGCAGCTCGCAGATCCGGATGCGCAACCGCTCGACCCAGAAGGTCGATGCGACCTGACCGATATAGCGGCCCGAATCCGAATAGCCGAACTGAATGCAGAGCCGGCCATGCACCTTGAGATAATCGCGGAAATGCGGGCTGCGCAGCGCCTCGTCGATGATGCGCGGTCCCTGCTCCAGCGCGTCGGAGGTCTCGAACAGCGGCGAGATCTCGACCCGGTCGGCAATGCCGAATCGGCTCGCCAGCCAGAGCGCGCTGAGCAGCGTGTAGCCGGTCTCCGTCTCGGCGACGAGGAAACGCACCGGCCGCGAACCATCGACATGTTTCACGATCTGCGCGATCGTCATCACCATGCGCGTCGCAGAGGCGCGCTCCGCCGCCAGGGCCCCGAAATCGATCGCGATCGGCTCGACCTTGCCGAGCAATGCATTGACGGCGGAGAGGAACGCCCGCCGTTGCGCCGGCTGGCTCGGCTCCTCTTCGAGCGGGATGGCGGCGCGCATCGCATTGTGAAGCTGCGAGGCGTTCAACCTGAAATGCGGCAGCGCGATCGACACGCCATGCGCGACGCAACCGGCCTTGACGAGACACAGCGCCATCGTCGTCTCGTCGTCGCCGGACTGGGCCAGCGCCGCATCGAGCGCCGCAATCAGGCGCGACGCCTCGGGCAGCGCCTCCTCGCGCTCGTGAACGAGCGAAAGCGAGAAAGCCTGCAACGCAACGAGGTCCGGCTGCGACGTAATCGGCGGCGCAAGCGCCAGCTGACGTTCGACCGCGGCCAGCGCACTGGTGACGAGATCGCGTACCCCGGCCGCCGCCGGGCCCTGTGGCAGCTTCTCCAGAACGCGGGCGAACTGGCCGCTTTTTGATTCCAGCCGATAGCGCAGCGTGTCCCACCAGCCGATATCGGTACGACCGTCAGTGTCGCAGCCAACCCAGGAGGCAAGGGTGACGGAGCGCGGCACCAAGGTGTTCCAGCGCTCCGGCCAGTGTTGCTTGGCCTCGAAGAGCACGGCGGCGTTCAGCCGGTCGATCGCATCGCGGGCATGGCGGACGGCAAAGCGCGCCTGCTCGAATTCGTCCTGCAGCGTGATCCGGCCATCGGGCCGGAAGGTAAGGTCGGCGTCCTCGACCACGGCGAGGCCCGCCGCGCCACCCGAAGCCAGATCGGCCAGCGCATGCGCCAGCCGCCTGGACATGCCGAAGGTCGGGTGTGCCGTGAAGACGGCCGCGAAACGCGCCCTTTCGACGGAAGCCTTGAAGCTCTCGAAGGGCTCAGACTCCCCATTCGCCTCGGAAACCAGCCGTTCCGCGAGAGCGGCAAGCGGTCGCTCGCCCTCGGTATCCAGCCCGACATAGTGACCGACGCGCACCGCTCGCTGCAGTAATGCCTCCCGGCCGAGATGCCGCACAAGTTCGAGGGCGCCCTCGATCGTCAGCTCGCCGCGATCCATCCGGCGCGTCAGCCAGAGCGTCACGCGCAGGACCGGATTGCCAAAGGGATCGTCGCGCGAATCGCTGCGAGCCTGGACGATTTTCGCACGCAGCTCGGCAGCCAGCGCGGCAATCTGTCCGGCAGATCCTGCGCCTTCGATCACATCAGCCATCGTCACGCCTCTCGTTGCGAGAGGGAGGTAGGCAATTTTTGGACCTTCGTCGAGACGTCCTTGCGATCGCGCGGCGCAGCTGTCGTCAGGCCACGCGAATCTCGTGGCCTGTCACAGGCGCAATCCAGTCGACCGCCTCCCCGGCGGGGAGAGCCTTCGAGAACAGGAACCCCTGCCCTAGCGGGCAGCCCAGAGCCTTCAAGGCCTCCAGCTGTGCCGGCGTCTCGATGCCTTCCGCAACGACATCCATGCCGAGGCT
Organism: Allobosea lathyri; assembly: GCF_900108245.1. Taxonomy (GTDB): domain Bacteria; phylum Pseudomonadota; class Alphaproteobacteria; order Rhizobiales; family Beijerinckiaceae; genus Allobosea; species Allobosea lathyri. The sequence continues at coordinate 486,068 of NZ_FNUY01000003.1, read as the reverse complement.
CGCGCCCAGCCGGAGCATCGTCTCCAGGATGGCGCGATCCTGCGGCGAGCTCAGGAAGCGCTGCACGAAGGATTTGTCGATCTTGATGACGTCGATCGGGTAGCTGCGGAGGTGGACGAGCGACGCATAGCCCGTCCCGAAATCATCGAGTGCGACGCGCATGCCGCTTTGCTTCAGCCGCTCCAGCAGCCGCTTGATCGGGCCGCGCTCATTGTCGAGGAAGACGCCTTCGGTGACTTCGACCTCGATCATCTCCGGCTTCAACCCATGATCGGCGATACGCTCGATCAGCGCATCGGCAAAACGATGGTCGTTGAGCTGCGATGTGCTGAGATTGATCGCGATGGTTCCGAAATCGAGCCCCGAACGGTGCCAGAGACCGGCCTGCCTTATCGTCCTCTCGATGACCCATTTCCCAAGGCGCGCCGAAAGCTCGGGGTCCGCGAAGGCGGCCTGGAATGCGCCGGCTGCGATGACCTGCCCGTTGGGCATGCGGCGACGCAGAAGCGCCTCGAAGCCTGACAGGCTGTTGTCCAGCAGCCGCAGCTTCGGCTGGTAGTGGAGCTCAAGCTGATCCTGCACGAGGGCCTTTGCCACGTCGCGCACGGTCTCGAAGCGCTTATCGCCCTCTGCCTTCATCTGCGGATTGAAAATCCGGAACGTGTTCTTGCCCTTCGCCTTTGCCGCATAGAGGGCAATATCGGCATAGGTGAACAGGTCGGCCGGGCGGCATCCAGCGATGGTTTGCGGGAAGGCGATGCCGACCGAAGCGCCAAGCTGGAAGGAATGCTCGCGCCAGACGATAGGCTGCCTCAACTCGTCGAGGACGCGTTCCGCAAGCGCCTCACCTTCGGTCCGATTGAACTCCGGGCTCATCAGCGCCGCGAATTCATCCCCGCCGATTCGCGCGACCAGCACGGCCTCGCTGCAGACGCTGCGAAGCCGGGCTGCGACCTGTTTCAGGCATTCATCGCCCAGTGCGTGGCCAAAGCTGTCATTGACCTGCTTGAAGCCGTCGAGATCGACCAGCAGCAATGGTCCGATCGAAACCCGGCCGACGGCCGCCTCGTCCAGGCGCGACAGGACGGCCTGGAACCGGCTGCGATTGGCCAGGCCGGTCATGACGTCGGTTTCCGCGAGGAAGCGGGTTCGATCCCACAGCGCCCTCTCCGCGGTAATGTCCTGCTTCATGCCGAAGATGCGCACGGCCACGCCGTTCTCGCTCTCCACATCGGCCGTCAGCCGCATCCAGCGCTGTTTGCCGAGTGCGGTCGTGATGCGGGCGTCGAGCGTAAAGCCGCCCTGCTCCCGGATCGCCTTGGCGCGCAGGGCTTCCATCTCCCGGCGCGATACCGGATCGTACATCGCAACGGTCCGCGCCCTGTCGATGGCCGATCCGCGCGGCAGCTCGAAGAGATCGTAGACGCCATCGGTCCAGCGCAGGGTATCGGCGTTTGTCAGGTCGCATTCCCACACGCCGATTTTGGTGGCTGCCGAGGAGCGATCGAAGATTTTCTTGCTATGCGCCAGGGCCGCTTCGCGTTCGCCAAGCAGGCTCGACGTCGCCTCCAGCTCCCGTCTCAGGCCGTCGACCTGCTGCCGCAGCCGATCGAGCTCACTGTCGCGAGGCTCGCGCCGGGCTTCCTGACCTGCGTTCTGATCTTCGGGCAGGTGGTGATCGCGCACGACCGTGCTCTTTTCCGACTGAGATATCCGCTCCGGGAATCATGCTAGTGCGCAGTCGATTAATCATTTGTTAGCCGCGATTGAAAGGCTGCCTTTTGTGTCCGCGGCGTGGATTTTTAAGCACAGGCCGGCTGTGCCATGCGTTCCGTTCCTGTCCGTCGCACCAGGCTGGCGCTTGCCGCGGCCTGCCGCTGTCGGGCATAGGACGCCGCTGCAATTGACGGCCTCCCTGCTGCGCCTTGTCCCGAAAGCTCCCGCGTGAATCACGCCGTCCGCCCGCAGGCCGTATCCGCCGCCACCCCGATCGCCGGGCCATCCGAGGCAAAGCCCTGGCTTGGCATCGCCTGCGGCCTGATCGCGACATTGATCTGGGGCGTTCAGGCGGTAGTCTCACGACAGTCGGTCGCTGACGGGCTGACGGCCGCGGATGTGACGATCCTGCGGTTTTCAGCCGCCGCTCTCGTCCTGCTGCCATGGGCGCTTTGGCGCATGCGCCCCTTCCCTGTCGGAGCTCTCGGCTGGCGGCGCGCGCTTGTCCTGACGCTGCTGGCCGGCGCGCCCTACAGCCTCGTCCTGATCGGCGGAGCCGCCTTCGCACCGGCGCTGCATAGCTCGATCATAACGCCCGGCTTGATCCCGATCTTCACCGCCGGATTGGCGTTCCTGCTGTTCCGCGAGCGCGCCGGACTGGCACGTCTGGCCGGCCTCCTGCTCGTCGTGGTCGGCGTCGCGATTTTCTCGTGGGACACGCTGCTGGGAGCCCCTGCCCGCGCGGGTGCCTGGATCGGCGATCTGCTCTTCGTGCTGACCGCCGTGATGTGGTCGTGCTTTGGGCTGCTGGCCAGGCGGTGGGGCGCGAACGCGATCGAGGTCACCATAGCGACCTGCCTGCTCTCGCTGCTCCTGCTGCCGGTCGTTGCGCTGGTGCTGCCGATCCGGCTCGCGCAGGTCGGGCTCGGCGCCCTGGCGCTGCAGGCGCTCTATCAGGGCGTGCTGGTCGGCGTCGCCGCGCTGTTCTTCTATACGCGGGCGGTCGCGCTGCTGGGCGCGGCGCGCACCGCGCTCTTCCTGCCGCTGGTACCGGTGGTGACGGCGCTGGCGGCAGCCCTGCTGCTGGCGGAATGGCCATCCCCGGCTGAAGTCGTCGGAATGGCCGTGGTGATCACGGGCATGACGATCGCCTTCACGGCCAGGAGCCCAGCCTGAACCCTTGTCCGCCTAAGCTGCTGCCAGCCTGACGCCGCCTCAGCCCTTGTGATCCTTGGCTATGGGCTCGACATAGGCCAGCCCCATATCCCAGGGGAAATAGATCCAGGTGTCCTGGCTCACCTCGGTCACGAAGGTATCGACCGTCGGTACGCCGGCCGGCTTGGCGTAGACAGTCGCGAAATGCGCGTTGGGCAGCATCTCGCGCACGACGCGGGCGGTCTTGCCGGTGTCGGTGAGGTCGTCGACGACCAGCACGCCCTTGCCCTTGCCGTCGCCAATCGCCTTGATCGACGGCGCGACGTCTTTCAGCACCCGAAGTTCGGACTGGTTCTTGTAGTCGTGATAGCTCGCGACGCAGACCGTCTCGATCAGCCGCAGGCCGAGCTCCCGGCAGATGATCGCAGCCGGAACCAGCCCGCCGCGCGTGATGCAGACCATCGCCTCGAACGGGCCCTTCTCGGCCAGCCGCCAGGCCAGCGCACGGGCATCGCGGTGGAACTGGTCCCAGGAAACCGGGAAGGCCTTGTTGGAGGTCGGTTCGGCCATTGCGAGGGCTCCGGGCTGATCGCGGCGCATGCGCGCCCTTCACAGTCCGAAACCTCATCCGCGCGCATCTGGCAAGAGGCCGGCTCACGCCATCCCCAGAAGCAGGGCTGGCGAGAGCCTACAGCATCGGCTTCGTTTGGCGAGCGCCCTGACCTCGGAGGCGACCACCCGCGACCGGCATCGCCGGCGCGCGCGGCTTCCACCGCCGCATTCAGCGCAAGCAGATTGGTCTGGAAGGCGATCTCATCGATCATCGCGATGATCTCGGAGAAGCTTACTCTCCGTCATAAATATCCAGATTGAGCAGCCTAACGACTGTGCAGATCACAGAAATAAAATCATTTACTTAACCTCGCACGCTCCGACTCTATCATCGCCTTCACCGAATTCATTGCCTGGCTCAATTTCTCTGGGTCACGTGAGCGGACGACGACATTCGTGTCCGGGCCCGTTTCGGACCAGAACGGATAGGAGCCGATCGAAACCTCCGGATACGCCTTCGCCACCTCGGCCAGCGCCGTGCCGATATCGCCTTCGCGCAAGCCTGCCCGCACCGTGTCGGACAGAACCTTGACGCCGGTCCTGAGGGTCGGCCCGACGACGTCGAGCATGGCCTGCATGATCGAGGGCACGCCGGCCATCACATAGACGTTGCCGATATTGAAGCCCGGCGCCTTCGACACCGAATTGGCAATCAGCTCGGCCCCGGCCGGAATCCGCGCCATCCGCAGCCGCGCCTCGTTCAGCTGGTCGGCCGGGAAGCGCTCCGACAGCATGGCGATGGCGCGCGGATCATGGTCGATCGAGACACCGAACGCAGCAGCGACCGAATCCGCCGTGATGTCGTCATGCGTCGGGCCGATCCCGCCGGTCGTGAAGACATAGCTATAACGGGCGCGCAACGCGTTCAGTGCAGCGACGATCTCGTCGGTCAGGTCGGGAACGATCCGGACTTCTCGCAGCTCGATGCCGATATTGGTCAGATACTCGGCGATATAGCCGATGTTCTTGTCCTTGGTCCGGCCGGACAGGATCTCGTCGCCGATCACAAGGATGGCCGCCGTGACGAGCGGGCCTGCAGATGTCGTGTCGCTCGTGGTCATGGCAGGTTCCCTCGCTCTGGTCCTAAGAGCTAGGGGTTTGCTTGCGCGGGCTCAAGCGCCCGCCAAAGCACGCCGGTCATGCGCTGCATGCCGCAGGACGCGCCTGAGCGCCTCAGCTTCTCTTGCTCAGCTTCTCTTGCGCTCGAACATGAGATTGAGCCGTGCCTGCGCGATCAGCTTGTAGCCACGCTTCTCCAGCAGCCCGATGAGATCGCTCTGCCAGCGCTGGCGCGAATCCTCCATGACGATGAACTCCGGCCACAGGCTTTCCGGTGCCTCGTTGAGGAAGGGCTCGAGGATCAGATCCTCGGCCCCCTCGACATCGAGCTTGATCGCGTCGAGCCGCTCATAGCCTTCGCTCTGGGCCAGAGCGAGCAGCGTGGTCGCCGGCACCCTGACCGTGTCGCCGGTGCTGGAACTCAGGATGCGGACGCTGGATTCGCCGCGATTCACCGGATCGAGGAACAGCGTCAGCTCGCCCGGCTTGTCGGCAAGCGCGCAGGCCACCGCCTTGATCGTGCCGAACGGATTCTGCGCGATGTTGAACGACAGGCGCGCGAAGATCTCCGGCTGCGGTTCCACTGCAAGGATGCGAGCACCCGGCCCGGCCTTGGCAGCCACAAACAGCGAGTAAGCGCCGATATTGGCGCCGATATCGATGAAGTGAAAGCCCTCGCGCACCCGCGCGGCGAGCATCTCACGTTCCATCGGATCGAAATATTGCGGCGTGAAGAGGACGCGCTTCTCACAGACATTGCCGTCCGGATGGAGGCGCATCCGCGCACCCAGCGCCTCGATGTCGACGGGTTGCCCGCCGAGCGAATGCAGGCCGATGCGACGCAGCGCATACGCCATCTTGCGGCCGAGGAAGCTGTCGGGCGCGCGACGCGTCCAGGCGATGATGCGGGCGATATAGCCTCGCGGCGCGAAGGCGCCGAAGGGCAGCTCCTCCGCCGGTGTCTGTTCGATGATGGCCATTTCGCAGCCTGATACACGCCATGGCGGCCGAACGCCAGCCGCTCGTGACAGGCGACGTGACCCGGCCTGTAGCTCGGCAACGGCAGCGAATTCGGACGAGGGGTCAGAGCCCGGCGTCGGCCTTCATAGCTTCTCACCCAGCAACGCCAGCGCTGTGGAACCGAAAACGCGCATGTTTCCCGCGCGATCGCCGGAAGCTGTCTCGATGGTCAAAACCGCTTCGACGGGCCCCGACACGGCAAAGCAACCATGCCCCGGCGCATCGCCATAGCTGTTCCCTGACGGCCCGGTCGCCCCGGTTTCCGCCAAGCCCCAGGTCGCGCCCAGGCGCTCGCGCACACGCCGGGCGAGCAGCAGCGCATAGGGTTCACTTGCCGGGCGAATTCCCTCCATGTCCGCGAGCGTGATACCGAGCAAAGCGCTCCGCGCCTGCCTGGTGTAGACGACCGCGCCACCCAGAAAGAAGGCCGATGCGCCCGGCTGCGCCAGCAGCGCCGCAGCGATCAGGCCGCCGGCCGACGATTCCGCGACCGCCACGGTCTCACCCCGCGAACGCAGCCGCTCGGCCAACTGTCCTGCAATCGTCAACAAGACCTGCATGAGCTCTCACACCCTTCCTGAAGCGATGCCGTACTGCCGCATTCGCCTTGCGCGATACGCCAAACACAATAGATATGGTCGTCAAGGAGTTGCTCGGCCACAATGACATTCGACGAAACCCTGGGACGATCGCGCATGCGCGATCCGGTCATCAAGCTTCACGGCCCCGAGGCTTTCGCGGCCATGCACAAGGCCGGCCGCCTGACGGCCGAGGGCCTCGACATGCTCGGCGACTACGTCAAGCCCGGCGTGACCACACAGCGGCTCGACGATCTCGCCTTCCAGTTCGCGATGGACAATGGCGCCTATCCAGCGACGCTGTTTTATCGCGGCTACACCAAGTCGATCTGCACCTCGATCAACCATGTCGTCTGCCACGGCATACCCGATGACAAGCCCCTGCGCGAGGGCGACATCATGAACATCGACTACACGCTGATCGTCGATGGCTGGCATGGCGATTCGAGCCGGATGTACGGCGTCGGCGACATCCCCCGCAAGGCCGAGCGGCTGATCGAAATCACCTATGAGAGCCTGCTGCGCGGCATCAAGGTCGTCCGCGCCGGCGCGACGACCGGCGATATCGGCTTTGCGATCCAGCGCTATGCCGAGGCCGAGCGCTGTTCCGTGGTGCGGGACTTCTGCGGCCACGGTGTCGGCCAGCTCTTCCATGACGCGCCCAATATCCTGCATTACGGCAGCCCGGGCGAAGGTCCCGAGCTCAAGCCCGGCATGATCTTCACCATCGAGCCGATGATCAATCTCGGCAAGGCGGGCGTGAAGGTGCTCTCGGACGGCTGGACCGCCGTGACGCGCGACCGCTCGCTGACGGCCCAGTTCGAGCACACAATCGGCGTCACCGAGACGGGTTGCGAGATCTTCACGCTGTCGCCGGCCGGCCGCGACAATCCGCTCAACGCCCGATGACGACCGGCTCCGGCAAGGGGTTGAAGAAGGCCCCGTCGCCTGCAGCCTTTTCCGACGTCGCCACGCCGCATTATCACGGCCACCGCGAACGGCTTCGCGCCCGTTTCCAGGAGGGCGGCGCGGACGCCCTCCCCGATTACGAGCTGCTCGAACTACTGCTGTTCCGCTCGATCCCCCAGCGCGACGTCAAGCCGCTCGCCAAGGAGCTGATCCAGCGCTTCGGCTCCTTCGCCGAGGTGCTGGGAGCACCGGCGCCGCGCCTGACCGAGGTGAAGGGCGTGGGCGAAGGCGTGGCGCTCGATCTCAAGATCGTCGAGGCGTCGCTGCGCCGCATGGCCAAGGGCGCGGTCGCCAAGCGCCCTGTGCTCTCGTCCTGGTCGTCCGTCATCGACTATTGCCGGACAGCGATGGCCTTCGCCGAGCGCGAGCAGTTCCGCATCCTGTTCCTCGACAAGAAGAACGCCGTGATCGCCGATGAGGTGCAGCAGACAGGGACCGTCGACCACACGCCGGTCTACCCGCGCGAAGTGGTGCGGCGCGCGCTGGAGCTCTCCGCCTCGGCCGTCATTCTCGTTCATAACCACCCCACTTGGCCCCCTTCGATCACGGTGGATCACGCTCAATCACATTGAAACACAATGGTTTTTTGGCTTGCGTACTGGGGGCGATATTGGCATATTGGGGGCGGCTAGAGGGGGACCAAAAGGCTCTCCGACCCCGGTTACCGCTCCCGGTTTCTCCTCCACCGATCCCAGTTTCGGGAGGAGGAAATGTCATGCCAAGCCTTACCGATGCCGCCATTCGACAAGCGCTGAAGCGCGTGGAAGTGAGCGGCAAGCAGGAAAACCTCGCCGATGGCGAAGGGCGCGGGACCGGTCGCCTCGTCCTTGTGCTCAAGCCCATGCCTAAGCGCGTGACTGCGGACTGGATGGCGCAGCAGTGGCGCGACAGCAAGCGCATCAAAAAGAAGATCGGCGCCTATCCGTCCATGCCGCTCGCTCAAGCCCGGGAGGTCTATAAGCGCGACTTCGCCGACGTGATCCAGAAGGGTCGCAGCATCAAGATCGCGAATGACACGCGACCTGGCACTGTGGCGGACCTCTTCGAGGGGTATGTCGCGTCGCTAAAGGCCGCCGGCAAGCCGTCGTGGAAGGAAACGGAGAAGGGCCTCAACAAGATCGCCGACACGCTGGGACGAAATCGTCTCGCCCGCGAGATCGAGTCCGAAGAAATCGTCGAACTGATCCGACCGATCTATGAGCGCGGCGCGCGGTCAATGGCGGACCATGTCAGGTGCTATATCCACGCCGCTTTTAGCTGGGGCATGAAGTCGGACAACGATTATCGCAACACTTCGCCTCGCCGGTTCCGCATTCCCTTCAACCCGGCTTCGGGCATCCCGACTGAACCTAAGGTCCAGGGTACGCGCTGGCTCAGCGACGACGAATTCGTGCGGCTCTATCGTTGGCTCGAATGCCCCGACACGCCTGTCACCCCTTCCTATCTGCGTGCCGTGCAGCTCATCATGCTAACCGGCCAGCGGGTGGAGGAGATCGCGCGCTTCCACATCGATCAATGGGATGCGGCCGAACGAATCATCGACTGGTCCAAGACCAAGAACCTTCAGCCCCATGCCGTCCCAGTGCCGTCGCTCGCCGCCGACCTGATCGAGTCGATCAAGCCCAACGAGTTCGGCTGGTTCTTCCCTTCGGCGAAAGACCCCGCCAAGCCGGTGAGCCACGGTACGCTCTATAGCTTCGTCTGGCGCCAGCGCGACCGCGGCGTAATCCCCTACGCGACAAACCGGGATCTCCGGCGCACCTTCAAAACCCTCGCCGGCAAGGCCGGGATCTCGAAAGAGATCCGCGACCGTCTCCAGAACCACGCACTTCAGGACGTCAGCTCGAAAAACTATGACCGCTGGAATTACATGCCCGAGAAGCGGGCCGGCATGGCGAAGTGGGATAAATACGTGCGCGCGCTGCTGGCCAAGAAGAAGGACGGCGGTGCGCTGAAGCAGGCCGCGTGAGCTGGCGCAGCGTCTTGATCATCGCCGCCCTCATGGCCGCCGGCTTCGCCGCGCCGGCAGACGCTGATCCCTGCGAATCTCTCCTCCCTTCCCATGAGGGCATCGTATTCAGCGGCGCCGTTCGATACGTCGGCGATGGCGACAGCCTTTGCGTCGGTCGAACCGGAAATCCCGCTGAATGGATCGAGGTTCGACTTGCCGATTTCAATGCCCCCGAGCTGAATGAGCCCGGCGGATCGGCGGGGAAGAAGGCGCTAGAGCGGCTGGTTCTCGGCCGGCCCGTTACCTGCACGACCGAGCGGGGCCGGAGCGGACGCGTCATATCGTTCGATCGGGTCATCGCACGCTGCCGGACCGGTCAGACAAACCTCGGCGACCTTCTTCGTGCTGCAGGAATCTCGGAGGGCGGGCATTGAAGCGCCGTGCTTCCCATTGACCTAACATAGCTTGGAGGCTATATGACTTGGGAAGTCAGATTGCATTCGGCCTTTGAGGACGAGGTTCTGGCCTTAGAGCGTGACGTCCGTGTCGCAATGTTCGCCGCTGCCAAGCTGCTTGCCGATTTCGGCCCGCAGCTTGGCAGGCCTCACGCCGACACGCTCAAGGGGTCCAGACACGCCAATATGAAGGAGCTGCGCTTCGAGGCGGCCGATGGCGAATGGCGAGCGGCCTTCGCCTTCGACCCGGAGAGAAACGCGATCGTGCTCGTGGCCGGCGACAAGTCGGGTGGAAGCCAGAAGCGCTTCTACAAGAGCCTAGTCGCAAAAGCGGATTTACGGTTTTCCGACCATCTGGAAAGCCTGAAATCCGCAAAGAAGGGAAAGTGAGATGGGCAGGACCATCGACGAAATCATTGCCGAACTACCCGCGGAGGAGCAGGCGGCGATCGAGGCCCGCTACCAGGTACTGAAGGAGGAAGTCGAGGGCTTGCGCGAGCTGCGCCTGATCGCCGGCAAGGCTCAGGCCGACATCGCGACCGCGCTCAATATTAAGCAGCCGTCCGTTTCAAAGATCGAGAGCCAGGCGGACATGTACCTCTCCACACTCCGCAGCTACATTGAGGCGATTGGTGGACAGCTGGAACTGATCGTAAAGCTCCCGGCCCGCCCGGCCTTCACACTCCATCATCTTGGCGACACAGCGGCCGACTATGTGCCCCGGGTGCCCCCAGTGGCGCGGCGGCGCAGGACGCCTAACGGCCAATGACCGAGGCGCATGCTGCGCGACGGCTTCAATCAGGGCGCGGCGCGCACCTTGCTCGAAGAGGTCTCCCGATGGGTTCCCGACCTTGACGGCAACCTCGTCCGAGATTTCCTAACCAGCGGCTACAGCGCACGCGTTTGGGAACTCTATTTGTAGGCCGCGCGCTCCGGGCGCTGAACTTCGACATGGACTACACGCATTCAATCCCTGGCTGCTGCGTCAGGAAGCAGAGGGATCAACGGTGGGGGAGATACAGCTCGCCGATGACGAAGGATACGGCCACCAGAAGCTCAAATTGGAACAGGGCGGGTTTCTCGGGCCAGTCACCTGGCTTTACGCTTCGCGCTACCTCATAACCGGCAGGGTCAAACCAGACAATCGCGTCCACCTCCGCAAGCGGTAATACGACCAGTCGCTGCTGCCGATACGCATCGGCGGGACGAACGCATTCCACTTCGATCGCTATCGTTGCGGTGCCTATACGCGCTGCGCGCGCCGGCTGCCTCTCTTCTACCCATGCACGGATCGTGCGGGGGTCGAGAAGTGAGTTCGCATCTTCACCCGCCGGACGGCCTTCGTAATAGGCTTTCGCATCCAACTCGGCCTGTGGCCGATCAACTGCATCGCCGCGGGCGAGCAGAAAGGCCGCCACAGGGTCAAGGGTGCCCCAACTGATAAGCTCTTTCAACCAGAAGCCAATCCATGGCAAACCGCTCAGGGGCCAATCGGCGATTTCCAGCGCGCGAATGGGCTGTCCGTCATCAGTGGTATCCAGCAGCAGGCCGATGACGCTGCCGAGCCCCCAAGTTCCGCGATAGATGAAGTTGTTCGCCACAAAGGCGTACCAGTTCGTGACCTCGTTCGGGCGAGGTTGTCGCGCCAGCGTCGATTTAGCCAGCCACCAACGAAGCAACATCGGCCAGTCATCGAAACTCTTCTTCCGACCGAGTTTCGTTTCTATCGCAAACACCGGAATTTCAGATAGAAATGCCAACACGTCGCGGATAAAGGTGAACTGCTCTTCGGCGGGCCACTTCACATAATCGCGCCCCTCCGAAAGCTTCACGCGGATCGCCTCCGCGCGATCCAGCAACAGCTTCGCAGATCGGGGTGTCAGGCTCGTCTTATATAAACGCCGGCGCTGGTCGGCATCGGGATACTGGGCCTTGATCGCCCTGCCACGCGCCAGCCAGATCGTCGCCAGATGCGCCTCACCATGCGAAGCCGCATGCGCATAGGTTCGTCGCCAAATCTTCGCCAACTCTGCCTCAAGCTGGGCAGGGTCGAGTTCGATATCCTTGAGTTCCTCGACCTCCTGGATCGCCGCGATCAGGAATGCGTCCAATGAATCAAGATAATCATGGCTGGCTGGCGGGTATGAAGCCTGCTCCGTGACGGCCGTTTGCTCAAGCCAAGCGATGAATTCGGCCTCGGTTCCCCCTCCTACCACCGCTTTCCATGCGCGCTCCAATTCGCGCAGCAGGTGGCCAAGCGGGCTCGATGCCTGATCGTCCGGAATCAGATCGCCCACGGCCGCGGTCGCAGCCTCAAGTCGGGTCACCAGGCTTTCGTATCCGTTCCACTGCCGGTTATAGGTTGGTACGATCCGCCCGAACCGCGTCTCGTAGGTGCGTTCCGGCAGGACCACGAGCGCACTGCCTTCTGTTGCGACACCTGGGCGTCCCGCGCGTCCGATCAGATTGCTGAACTCCTGCAGCGGCAACTCGGCATTACTTCTGAAGACGCTTGGGATCAGCAGGAAATTGACCGGAATGTTGACCCCTTCCGAAAGCGTCGAAGTAGCGATGATGACTCGGACATAGCCACGATCAATAACGGTCTTCAGGCGTCGGGCGAGGAGGCCCGGCATTTTGCCGTGATGCACCACGATGCCGCGTGCTAGCAGCCGATACTCGACAGAATCCTCTGTAAAATAGTCGATGGCTGTCGCCAGGCAGCGCGCCCAAATCTCGTTGCCCTCCTCAATCGACCAATAATCAGGAAGTGCGATATCCTGCCATTTGTCCAAGAGGTCGGCGCACGTCGCGGCAAAGGTGTCGATATTCTGTGTGAGCGAAATCAGGACCGAAGGCGTTGAGCCGTCCGGCCGTTTTGCCGCCAGGTTGAGCGCGGCCCATAGCGTCGGCGCGCGCATCCGAACCTCGGGTCCATCTTCCGGATTGATACCCCCCGGAACAGCGGGGAATGGATCGGGTACGAACGGCGAGTCATCTCGCCGCTCGTCGTCAAACTTCAGCGAGTGCCCATCCATCAGGCTGTAACGGATCGCGAACTGGCCGGTTGGGCGTACTTCGAGACGGCCGAGCATCTGCCGTGTACTGCGATAGGACGAACTTGTGGGTATCGCGTCGGGCGCATCGGAGACCCAACGGGCCAACGCTGGCGCTGCCCGTGCCGCGACCGCAGACAGCGCGACAATACGGAAGTCGTGCTCTTCCCGTGCGCGCATCAGGCGTGTGCCGAGCTGCTCGAGCCGGAAGGCGCGCGATGTCCCGTCACCCAGTCCGGTCAGCCGGGCTTCGTCCTGCTCCACCATATGGGCTTCATCAATGATGACCGTGCGAACCCGGCTGAGGAACAGAACGCCCAGATAACGCAGGAGCGCATCGGCCTTCTCGAACGTGCAGATCACCACAGTCGGCTGATCGGTTTGAATCCAGGCGTCGGTCGGCCCCCAATCGACGCCTCCATACAGGCCCGTGACGACAACCGGGGCCGCTGCGATCCCACGAAGATCCTCGGCGAGACGGCCCTCCACCTCCGCCGCGAGCGCGCGGGACGGCACGAGGTAGAGCACAAGATTGCCGGCAGCGCCTCCGGCCGGGGGATCAGCGAACAGACCCTGGACCGCACCAAGGGTAGCGACCGTGGTTTTCCCTGAGCCAGTTGGCGTACACAGCACGAACGAGCTGTTGTCGCGCAGCTTCGCGATGCCAGCCGCCTGCGCCGGCCAGACAAGCGCCCGTTTGTTGGCAAACGCCGAGCGCGCAAACTGAGTGAGAGCGTCGCCGGCTGGGCCGCTGGACGTGAGGCGGAGTTTATCGATCTGCGGCCAAAGGCAGGTTTCGATAAAACGCCGCGCGCTGGCAGCCGTCAGCCGCGCCAGTAGATAGGAATAGGGATCACGGCTATGCAGGAATCCTAAAGCGAGGGCTTCCAGCTTGACCACCGCGCGCTCGACGGGGGCATCCCCGCCCGTTCTAAGAAACGCGCAGATCGTCCCGACGCACATGACGGTATGCTGGACGGCAGCGACTTCGAGGTCATTGGGATCGATGCGACCATCGGTCCGCAGCCCGCGATAGTTGCTCCAGAACGTCTGCGCCGCTTGGAAAGCAGCCGGGAAGTCCGCCCGAAGGAACTGGCGGAGAAGCTCCGAAAGCGGCTCCCCCTCCGGTAGCCGTCGTAAAAGTCCCAGCGCCATCGCCGGATAATCGGCCAACTGATAGGCTGCGGCAGCCAACAGATGCAGTGGGGCACCCGGCGGCTTTAGCTGCGATTGCGAAAGCCATTCGATGATCTCTGCCGCGCGCTTAATCGAGGTGCGCCACGGCGAGGTAATGTCGGCGCTTCGCTCCAACCAGCCACTTTCCAGCAGCAACATCGCTTCTTCGAGATAACCGGCGATGTCTCCCGCACCGAAACTCGCCAAACCATCACGGCCCATGTCGCGGCGTAGCCGCTGACTGTAGAGTTTGGCTTGGCGTGCCGTTAGGGCTTGGCCTGCCAAATTCTCCCGAATTTCGCGGGCGATGGCGATAGTAGCTGCGTTCGCCATCTCAAGCACCCCGATACAATATGTCGACTACGGCATCTAAATTCTCGAACTGAAACTCCATCGCTTCAAGGTTGCGCTGTATCGTATAGGCCGGGTGAGGCGCTTCGGGAGGAAGCCAGGCGATCCGGTCAGCGGGCTGTTTGGGAGAATGACCGACAGCATAAGCGAGCCCATCGTGGCGAGCTGCCGTGCGGAAACCGTCCCTGTAGAATTGAAGCAGCGCCTGTTGCCATGCTTCAGCTTCGGGCGTGTCGTATTCCGTTAGGAGATTGATCAGTTCGCGCACGCCGCTGGGTCGGTTCCCGCCGACCATAAGCTTTTCGTGGGCGTCTTTCATGATGCCGGTATTGCTGACCGTGAGGCATTTAGCTTCGAGCGTCAAAATGTCGGTGATCACGCCATTGGCGTCCACTCGGAACGCCAGTCCATCATCGCCTGTTCGACCTGGCCGCTTCTCTTTTTCGGCATCTGGATCGTGCGCTTCACCCGCCAGAAGGCGTTCGTTGATCAGGTCCAGATGCTGGAATTCCTGATCGTGAAAGCGGAAGAGGAGCGCTGGAACCATCCAATCGGCGTGTCCGATCGCTCCGAAGTGCTCCACCGCGAGCACGCCAAGCGTTTCCCCAAGATACCCTTGAAGCGATATGCGATTGAGCATCGCAGGATAATGTGCGGCAGGGTCATGCGCCGGATCATTGAAGGGCGACAGATCGTCCTGGAAGCCCGATCGTATCCGACGCCGGGCATCGTCCAACGCTTCCTGAACATAGGCGATCAGTTCATCACGCAATGGGCCAAGGGCACCGTGAACTTCTCGCCAAACCCGTAGCCGGTAGCGTTGATGCGTATGGGAAATGCCTTGATCGACCAACCAGGAATTGAGAGGAACAGGCGTCAGACGACGAAACCGAATCACGTTCTTAAGTTTCCCCCTCCATATTTCCCAAGCTGACCCTTAGCACTGAAGCGCAATCGGCAAGCTGACTTTCCGCGAGACTGAGCGACTTAAATTCAACAGGATAGCGCCTCCCTGCGGGATCGCCGTTCTATCTCCGCGTGCCGCTCCGACCTAACCCTCCGCATTCCGGCTAACGTTGGAAGACCGGCGCCCTCCATCTATGATCACGCCTATGCCTCAGCAGGCTGGCCGGGCAGTGTGACGACATTCGCCGCGCCGAACCAACTCGTCAGCTTGGCCATAGCGTTTGCGGTCAAGAGCTGAGTGAAGAGCAGCGCCAGGCGGGCCTTGGGCCGGGAACAAGCGACGTAGAAAAGGTTTCGATTATTCTCGAAAAATTCCAGCTTGTCGGCCGGCGGACCGGCGTCGATCCATTCGAGCATCTGAACAAAATTATACTTGTTCCAGCCCCTGCCGACGATCACGAGCACATTTTCAAACTCGGCGCCCTTCACACCATGCTTGGTTGCAAATGGCGTATGGCCATCAATGAAGCGGTCGAGCGCTATAACCTCCAAGTACGGGACAGCCCGCAGCTTGCGTAGCTGAGTGACACGCCGCGATTCTCCCTCGACGAGCTCAGGCCCCGTTTCCACTAGCCTTCTCTCGCGTTCCTCCACCGCTTCGGGAAGCCGCATGTGCGGCTGCGCAGCGATGAAATCGATCACCTCGCCGATCGATCCGGCGAGCCGTAGCGCGATCAACGCCGCCATCGCATCAGCCCATGCGACCTTGTCCAGGTGCTTGCGAATGCGCGGCATGCCTGTGCCGAAGCACTCGAACATATCGCCGTAACGCTGCGCTTCGAACGCCGCGCAGGCCGGTTCGAGTTGGTCGGTCAGGAACTTGATATGAGGATCATCTTTCTTCAGCCAAGGGTCGTTGAACTGACCGTAGATCGGCGGGATACTCGCGTAACCTTGTTCGCGAGCCAGCACGCTGTGGCTGAGCATGAGTATCTTGGTCTTCCCGACTGCGAAATCCCAGCCTTCGCCGCCGAGCCGTTCCTTGATGTGACTGAAATATGCTCTGGCCGCATCGGCACTGGTGTCGCCGGTCCAATGGCCGCCGCCCTGTCCAGTACGCCTCACGCCCGGCCAGGCATTGGTGTGGAAGACGCGCGCTTCGCCAGGCGCGTCAGGGTCGCTCACCATCTGCGGCAGATCGGGGCGCATACGGTTTAGCATCTGCACGATCGGGTCCGCCGATCGGAAGTTTGCGTTCTTCTCGATCACCGCAAGCGCGGCGTGCTCCACCGAGCCGCACCCATCGCCATAGATCTTCTGCCAATGGTCGCCGAAAAGCCCGATTAATGGCCCTTCGCCGCGATCGAGAAACCAGGCCTTAAGCGCATCGACAAACGATGCGTCGGTGTCCTGATATTCGTCAATCAGCAGCACCGGATAGCGCGCGGTCAACACCGCGCGAAACTTGGGAAGCGCCATGGCCTGAATCATCAACGCCAGCACATCCTCGTGCCGGATCGTGATCTGCTCTTCCCCGACACTCGGATAGCCAAGCTCATAATGCACCCGCCGAGCACCAATGCCGCCAGCCGGCTCCAGCCTCTCGGCCCAACCGGGCAACTCGGGCACGAGCTTACGCAGCGTCGTCTGGAAATCCTGCAGGATCGACCAGCAAAAGCCATGGACGGTCTCAGGCCGGACCGCCGGATGAGCTTCGACACGCGAGATTATCTCGTCCTTGGCGACGTTAGTGTATGTGATGCAGCCAACCTGCTGGCGCTGGCGCAGTAGCTCTTTGCCGCGCCGGTCGATGAGGCGGCGAAGCGCCTTGTCGAGCGAATAGGTTTTACCCGCTCCGGCGCCCGCTTCCAGACGAAAGCTTCTCCCTTCGTCGAGGCATGCGAACATCCGTTCAAGCGCGACGCGGCCGGCGGCGTCTGCGGGACTTTCGGCGCCATCAGCCATTTTCGCCAACCTCAGCGACATTCACGGCGACACCGGCCACTCGCGCAACGATCTCGACAGCGACAGCGGGCGGCGGCTCCAAAGGCGCGGGGTTGCCCTGGGCCAACCAGCGCAAGCCATCCGAAATGTAGCGGGGCACATTCCAGTCCGTGTGTTCGATCGCGTGTTCCAATGCGAACGTCGACTTTTTCTGCTCGGCCGCGTGCTCATAGGCGAGTGCGGCGGCTTCCCCATCGCCAAGTGGGAAGCGCTCGGGATTTGCGAGAATGAACGCATCTTCAAAGCTACGCGCGCACGGCCCGCCATCTGCCTCCGGGATCTGATAGGCAAGGCGGCGACTGCCAGTCATCTTGTCAGGCGACGTCTTCGCCAACAATGCAGCCGGCGACACTGCATTTCCGAACCAGGCCTTGATGCAACCGTTGCTGGTGAACTGACCGTCGGCGACAGGAACCGCCACGTGCTTCCCTTTGTCATTGGGCTTCACGGCGTCGATGTCGGTGATGATCAGCGCGCGCAACTCAAGGAAGGCGAGAAGATCAAAAAACCGGTGCGCGTAGGCGCCACCGACCTCCATCACCGTCAGATATTGGCTACCGAGCTTTGGCTCGCCAGCGGCCGCAGCATCAGTCTTCCGGATCATCGCGGGGAGCAAGAGCCGCTCCGCCGTGCCTTCGATGAGCACGGCCTTGTCAGCGAAGAATAGGTCACATCGAGTCAGGGTTAGATATTGGTGCAAGAATTCACGGTCGGGGGCCGGCGCATCGCCCATTCCCTGCCGCAGGTCCTTGATGACCGACCGACGTAAGCCCTCGCCGTCCGTCACAGACAGGAAATACCGCATGGACTCAAAGCGCGCTTCATTCGCCATGTGCGGAGAATGCGTGGTCACGACGAACTGCACCGGCCAAGGACGGTTCTCGTTGAGCTGCGTGACGAACGCGCTCGTGATCTGGTCGAGCTGACGAATGAAGACCTCTTGCATCTGCGGATGCAGATGGGCCTCCGGCTCCTCAATGAAGACCAAATGCACGCCGGCCGCCGCCGGGCTTGCCTGATATTCACGAAAGAAGCGTAGCAGCTGAAGCAGCATGTAGACGAGGTTGCGTACGCCGAGCCCATTGTAAGTCTCGGGCAAAGTGACGCCGTTCACGCCAACATAGCGGACCTTGGTATGGTCGTTCAGGAGCTTGTCGACATCGAAGCTCGTTTCGGTGACGAGCCCGGGGTCGGCCAAGCCTGGATAACCGAACAGATCGAACGTGGGCAGCAAGGAGGTAAGCTTCGCATTGAAGCCGACATGCAGATCTCCCTGGATCTGTTCCACCGCCGCCTTCAGCTGCTCGGCCGTCGTTCGCTTTTCCGGGTCGAGCGGATCGGTCAACGCCGACTGAAACAGCACTTCAACGACCTTGCCGAGCACATCGCGTTCGCGATGGGTGTCGTCATCCAGTCCGCGCTGCGCGTTGATGAAGCCCCCGTGGACCAGGGCGGTGAGCGTCTTCGGTTCCAGGGCCTTGCGATTGGTCGGGTCGTTGGGATCGACCGCCTCGAGCGACGACGCATAAGCCGCCGGCAACCGGCTACCGAGTGCGCGAAACAGGGCGATGCGGTCGGCAGCCACGTCCTCTCCTGGCGCGACGATGCCAGCGAACAGCGTCTCGGCTGCCGTCGCTCGTGGACCAAAGGTGAGAACCAGCCGCGCTTCTGAACAGTCTGGATTGAGATCGATGATGCAGTCACTGAGCGGCCCAAGATCCGGCGCATCGACATCATAGGCAATGTCGAGCGTAATCGTGATCGACGGGAGGTGTCCGCGGACATCGGAGGACTCGGCGCCGGCCCGGAAAGCATCGAATGCGGTCCAAAAGCACTCATGACAGCCGAGGGAGAAATCCTCCAGCTTGAACGCCAAGCTCCGTTCGGAAAGGAGCCGGCGGAACAGCTCGGCGATCGAGGTCTTGCCGCTGTTGTTGCGGCCGACGATGACCGTTGTCCGTTCCTCTAGTCCTATCGCAACCTTTCGCAGGAGCCGGAAATTTTCGATCTCCACATGCTTGATTCGCATTCGTTTCCGCCCCTCATCCTGCCTATGCGCATTTTCTCGACTATTTCGGCTCTAACAACTTTATTCTGGTTCGGCGTGTCTCGAAATTATTCATTCGATTCTTTGCGCTTGCTCCACAACGCCCGCGCACGGCGCGTGGGGCTTCATCGGTTTGCCGAGAGGGGAAAGCCTTCCCCTGCGGCCGAGCCAGGGTCTCGGCCGACCCCTTCTGCGGGGACACCCCGCAACGCCCCGCTTAACGGCGATCAGGATACACGGCCCTTCAGGCCCCAAGCTCGGTAGATCCTGATCCGGTTTCTCGCCTGGCTCCCGCTGGCGCTCACGCCATGCCGGTTTCGCTAAGGGCTCCGCCCTCGCGCCGGCAAGGGTGAAGCGCCGGCGAGCCGGCGCCGTCCGGGGCGGTCTCCCCGACCTTCCGCGCGGATGCGTCTTCCAGCACCTCCGCAAATACGGAAATCCGCTTGTGCAGGCCGGGTGATCCCCCTCCGCCCCGGCCGCCCTTGCCCTTGCTACCCCGGTCTCGCCGACGGGCAGGGTTGCAGCGCAGCGCTGCGCTTCAACCCAAGCCCATTAGGAGCAAAGACCATGACGACCGCTGTAATCGAAACCACAGCCACGCCCGCCGCCGAGAACGGCACGGAGATTTTCATCCCGCTCAACAAGCTCAAGAAGTCGGACCGCAACGCCCGGAAGACCCCGCACAGCGAGGCGTCTATCGAAGCCAAGGCGGCAAGCATCCACGCCAAGGGTATCCTGCAAAATCTGGTGGTTGAGCCGGAGCTTGACGCCGAGGGCGCGGCCACCGGCTTCTATTTCGTCACCATCGGCGAAGGCCGGAGGCTGGCGCAGTTGCTGCGCGTGAAGCGCAAGCAGATCAAGAAGACCGAGCCGATCCGCTGCGTCATCGACACACAGAACGACCCGGCCGAAATCAGCCTGGACGAGAACGTCACCCGCGAAGACCTTCACCCCGCCGACCAGTTCGAGCGCTTCCGTGAGCTTGCGGAAAATCGCGGATGGGGAGCCGAGGAAATCGCGGCCCGCTTCGGCGTCACCGCCCATGTGGTGCGGCAGCGCCTTCGCTTGGGAGCCGTCAGCCCTGTGCTGATGCAGGTCTATCGCGATGGCGGGTTGACGCTGGACCAGTTGATGGCCTTCGCCATCGTGGAGGACCACGCCCGGCAGGAGCAGGTTTACGAGAACCTTTCCTATAACCGCGATCCCTCCGTCATCCGCCGCGACCTCACCCGGTCGCATATCGCGGCGACGGATCGGCGCGCGGTCTTCGTCGGCGCGGAAGCCTACACCGAGGCAGGCGGCGTGATCCTGCGCGACCTCTTCACCGAGGATCTGGGCGGCTTCTATGAGAATGTCGCGCTGCTGGACCGGCTCGTCAGCGAGAAGCTGGAGGGGGTCGCTGCGGAGGTTCAAGCGGAAGGCTGGAAATGGGGGAGCGCCCATATCGACTATCCTCACGCCCACGGACTGCGCCGGAATTATCCGCAGCCGGTAGAGTTGTCGGCAGAGGATGAGGCCGCGCGGGAAGCCGCGCAGGCGGAATATGACGCCCTGACTGAGCAGTACGACAGCGCCGAGGAACTGCCCGATGACGTGGATCAACGGTTCGGGGAGTTGGAAGCCGAGATCGAGCGCATCGACGCGCTGCGTCATGCCTACGATCCTGACGACATCGCGCGCGGCGGCGTGTTCGTGGTGCTGAACCATGACGGGACGGCGCGGATCGAACGCGGCTTCATCCGGGCCGAGGACGAGAAGCCAGAGCCGAAAGCGGAGACGGAGGCCGATGCGGACGGCGAAGGCTACACCGTCACGGAGGACGGCGAGATCGTTGAGGACACCGACGAGGACGGGGGTTCGGCCTTGGAGACGGAGGAGGACGCCGACGACGGCAAGCCGCTGTCGGACCTCCTTATTCGCGATCTGACCGCCCATCGCACCCTTGGCCTGCGTCTCGCCCTTGCCGAACAGCCGGACATGGCGTTGATCGCCGTTACCCATGCGTTGGCGGCGCAGACCTTCTACCGGGCACAGGAAGCCCATTGCCTCGATATCCGCCCGACCAGTGCGCATCTTGGTGGACACGCGGACGGCATCGAGGACACGGCGGCGGCGAAGCTGCTGGCCGACCGCCATGAGGGATGGGCGATGGACATGCCGCGCGACGTGGCGGACCTGTGGGGCTTCATCGCCTCGCTGGACCATGCCAGCGTCATGGCGTTGTTCGCCCATTGCGCCTCGCTCACGGTCAATGCCGTGAAGCAGCCTTGGGAGCGCAAGCCCCGCGCCCATGAGACGGCGGACAAGCTGGCGACGGCGGTTGTCCTCGACATGACGGCGCATTGGAAGCCCACGGTGCGGACCTATCTCGGTCGCGTCACCAAGGCGCACATCCTCGCCGCCGTGCGCGAGGCCGTCAGCGATGAAGCGGCGGAACGCCCGTCCGGGATGAAGAAGCAGGCGATGGCGGAAGCCGCCGAGCAGCTTCTGGCCGGAACCGGCTGGCTTCCCGTCCTGATGCGAACGCCGGAACCCGCAGGGCTGGCAGCCGAGCAGTCTGGGGCGCGGGAGACCGTCGAGGCAGAGGATGCTCCGAAGGCGGAAGACGGCAACAGCTATTCCATCGCCGCCGAGTGAGAGGTTGAGCCGGGACCGTATCAACGGTCCCGGCTTCTCCGCCAATGTGAGAGGAAAATTCCGGCCGCGCCTCACGCGCGGCCGGATGACCTCGACCGTCCGACCGGAAGACATGACGTTCCGGCTCGACAGATTGGACATGCGTGGCACGATGACGACGCTGGAAATGGGCAATGCTGGACCGAATGAGAGGCGGTCGAAGCTTGTAAAGGAGAACGGCCATGGTCGCCGTGATGTTGATGAGCGTGGTGCTGATCGGAGTCCTGTGCTTCGTCGCCTATACGCTCGCCACCTATGCGCTTCCCTTCATGTTGGGGCTCGCCGCCGCGCGCTTCGCCTATGACACCGGCTCCGGTCTGATCGGTGCGGGCCTCGTCGGCCTCGCCGCTGGCGCGGTCGCCTTCGGCCTGCTGGTGTTCCTGTTCGCCTCGCTAAGGCCACCGATCCTGCGCCTCGTCGTGGCGTTGGTCTTCGCCGTGCCCGCCGCCATGGCCGGCTATGCGCTGGTCCATGGCGTCACCAATGAGTCCGTCCCGTCCGACATCTGGCGGCAAATTCTCTGCCTCATCGGTGCTATGTTCGTCGGTATCTCGGCGCTGATGCGGCTGGCCGCGCCGTTGGATGCACGGCACGGCCAAGGTGGCGTCGCGTAGCGACATGAAGGTCCGGCGGCGGCGCGCGGCCATCTCGCAGGAAGCCTCTCCAGGGCGAGCTGCTCCCTGAGTGTCCGGGCTCAGTCACCCTTGCAGTGGGATCATGGGATTGCCCTTCACCTCCCACGGCCTCATTCCATGGGCAACGTTGAACGCGGCGACATCTCGAACTTCGGCATGACGGGCGGATCGCACAGCTCCAGGCGGGGGGCTATTCGGCGTCTCCGCTCATGACACCACGAAGGCAGAATCGTCGGAGCCGCGCTCGCTCTCACCCACGAGGACGATGATTGTATCTTGCCGTTGAAGGTCAGGAGCTTGCCCGAGCAATTCGATGCAACCGCCGCCGCCATTGGCGCGGAGGCGGATGGTCGCCATCGCCATGTTCCTGATGATTTTCCATGACGGCCGCCCGCACGCGTCCTCGAATGGATTGGGTCTGACCGAAGACCGGCTTCGCCTCGATCGTCTTCCCGCAACGTCCGCCGCCAACTTTTTTCCGCCGCCTACGGCTTTGCATCGCGAAGCAAAAAAGCCGTCGCCGGTCGTCTTCCACTGACGTTCCCGCCCTTCGGGTGCGGACCGATCGTCCCCAGTCGAACGACCACCATCGAGGTCGCGATGGGCGCGGCCCGAAGAAAAAGGAACACGACCATGGCGACCATCGGCACCTTCACCAAGACCGAGAACGGCTACACCGGTGCGGTCAAGACCCTGACCCTCAACGTCAAGACCGTGAAGTTCGTCCCCACCGAGGGCGACAGCGAGCGCGGCCCCGACTTCCGCATCTTCGCCGGCGCCACCGAGTTCGGCGCAGCCTGGAAGAAGACCGCGCGCGAGACCCAGCGCGAATATCTCTCCGTCAAGCTGGACGATCCGAGCTTCCCCGCGCCGATCTACGCCAGCCTGGTCGAGGCCGAGGACGGCGGAGGCCAGAACCTCATCTGGTCCCGCCGCAACGGCGACTGAGGCCTAACCCCCAAGAAGCCCCGCTCATCCGAGCGGGGCTTCGTCATGCTCATGGCCGCCACTGCCTTTCAGGAAACACGGCGATCAGGATGTGCGGATGTCAGGTTTTGCGGCTTTGCACATCCTGATCAGATCCTTTTGCCCGGCATCCACTGACGCTCTTGCCGGGCAGGTTTGCTAGGGGCGCCGCCCCCGCGCGGCGCAAGGGATCGCTGACGCTCGCTCGGGCCGGTCTCCCCAGCCTTCCGCGGCTTCGCCTTGTGCAGGCCGGGTGATCCCCCTCCGGCCCGGTCGCCCTTGCGCCTTGCTACCCCGGTCTCGCCGACGGGCAAGGTTGCAGCGCAGCGCTGCGCTCCAACCCAAGCCCATAGGAGAATGATCCATGAACACCCTGACCCTCAACCCGCAGCCTGTTTCCGCCGGCTTCCGCGTCGATGTCTCGCGCGGCGAGCGGATCGGCCGCGTTTCGTCGGAATGGTTTTCCCGCCCAGACGACGAGCGCTATTTGAACCTCACCGATCTTCATGACACCGTGCGCCGCCGTACCGAGCGCGCCCATGCCCGCACCGTGGAGAGCCGCGCCGTGCGGGTGGAGGCGAGCCGGGACGACGCGGAACGCCTGTCGCTGATCGTGCCGGGTCGGGACGAGCCGGTTTCCCCGACGCATTGGTCGTTTGGCCAGTTGTGCAGCCTTGTCAGCGCGCCCGCATCCTACATGCGCCAGCTTCCAGCACCGCTGGCTGGGATCAACCTGCAGCACGGCTTGCTGTCGCACCGGGCCGAACTGGTGAAGACGCTGGAGGCTGACGACGGACGGATTGAGCTTCGCGCCGTGACTGGCCCGGACTATGGCCGCATCTGGGATCATGAGCTTGTCGCCGCCGTCATGAAGATCGCGGGCAACGGCATCGGCGACACGCGGTGGAAGGTGCCGGGCGTGCTGGACTGGGCGACCATGACCCATAATCCAATCGTGGACGTCACCAAGGATACGACGACGCTCTACGCCAGCGACCGCGACGTGTTCCTGTTTCTGGTCGACGATACCCATCCCATCGAGGCGGGACGCCTGCCGAACGGTGAGCCGGACCTGTATTTCCGGGGCTTTTATGCGTGGAATAGCGAGGTCGGATCGAAGACGCTCGGCATCGCCTCCTTCTACCTCCGAGCCGTTTGCCAGAACCGCAATTTGTGGGGTGTGGAAGGGTTCGAGGAAATCAGCATCCGGCACAGCAAGTTCGCCGCGCAGCGTTTCGCCCATGAGGCCGCGCCCGCGCTGACCAGCTTCGCCAACTCCTCGCCCGCGCCCTTTGTCGCAGGTATCAGGGCCGCCCGCGAGCGGATCGTTGCCCGCACCGACGAGGACCGCGAGAGCTTCCTGCGCAAGCGCGGTTTCTCCAAGCCGGAAACGACGAAGATCATCGAAACCGTGCTCAGCGAGGAAGGCCGCAAGCCGGAAAGCATCTTCGATTTCGTACAGGGCATCACCGCCCTCGCCCGCACCAAGACCAATCAGGACACACGCCTCGACCTCGAAGGCAAGGCCAAGAAGCTCATGGAGCGCGCCGCCTGAATTCGGCAGAGCCGTGCAGCCGCAAATCCGGCTGCACGGCTTTCTGATTTTCAGGGTTTCCACATGACGGCATTTTCCGACGATCCGTAAATCCGGATCGGCGGGCGCGGCAATGTCAGGGACATGGCCGCCGCTCGCCGTGCTGCGCCCGGCTCGCGAAAAACGGGAACAGCAGCTGTTGCCGACAACACGATTCACTAGTTTACTAGGTGGCACTATACTAGGTGACACGGCGACCTCATCCGCATGAAATTGCGGGAGATCGTCGCGAGAAATTTGCGCAGGCTGAGGCATGCCAAGAACTTGTCGCAGGAAGAGCTTGCCGATCGCGCGGGGATCAATCGCAACTATGTCGGGATGCTGGAGCGAGAAGAAAACGCCGCCACCGTCGATATGCTCGAGAAGCTCGCTGAGGTGCTCGAGGCCGATCCGATCGCGTTCTTCGAGCCCAGCGACACGCCTCATCCGCAGGCTTGAACGAAGCCGCCGTTTTTCCACCCGGCGGGCGCAAGATGGAATCCCTCTCCGGTATGGCAGAGAGCGGGGACATGGTGCTCGTCTGAGCTTCATATTAGAATGCTTCCGGGATTGGTCGCCGATATCGGGTCTACCGGTGCGAGACGATCTCGGGGGACACGGTGATTAAGTTGGAATTCTTGGATGAGCCGCCGGAGAGCGCTGCGCTCACGACCTATGATCGCGAGCACATGAAGCTCTATCTGCGCTTGCTCGATGCCTCGGCAGATGGCGCTGACTGGCGTGAAGCCGTCCAGATCCTGTTCGGGCTCGATCCGGAGCGCGAGCCGGAGCGTGCCCGCCGCGTCCATGACAGCCATCTCGCCCGCGCCCGCTGGATGACGACGCACGGATATCGCGAGCTCGTGCGCGAGGGCTACCGCCACTGAGGCGAGGTGATGCTCCGGCGGCAACACCTGTTGCTGACACGCGGCCTTCCGCGAGCCAGTTCAACCGGGAATAGTAGCCAGCTCGATACACATCAGAATGCGATGCTGGAGGATTGCGATGTCGCAGGACATCTCCCGGTGGCGATCGTCATCGAGCTACGACTATGTCGACCATCTGACGGCGCCCGAGATCGGATGGGAATGGCTGCGGCGCAACGAGGACTATCAGCGCGACTATGCTGACTTTAGCCAGGCGACGCCCCCCACGACGGCGTTGATCGAGCGCGCCAGCCAGCAGTGGGGTTTGCGATTTCCCCGCAGATCCCGCGCTGAACGCCACCGAGACGAAAATCTTCTGGCTTCCAGAGGCCGATACCGGCTCGATCATCCTTGCGTCTGCGCCGCCCCTCCTCTCGACCGATAGCGACGTTGCCAAACCGCTGGCAGTACCGGATGCTCTGATCACGCAGGATGGCGCGCATCACCTGCATGACCTCGGCAATGGCCAGCGCGTTCATATCGTCCGGTCTGCCGATATCGCCGGTGGTGAACAGCTCGCTGCGCTGATCCCGCTCGGGCTCGACGGCTTCGACCGCCTGGAAGCGGTTGCCCGACTTCTGGCATCCCTCCACGGCCGCGTCGTGCCGCCGGACACGCGTCTGACGCGCCAGCAGTTGGCACGCGCCCGGCGCATGCTGCGGGCCGCTGATGGCGCGCGCGACGGGGCGACTCAGCAAGATATCGCAGAAGCGATTTTCCGCACCGGAAAGCTTACCCGCGATGAATGGCAAGCTGCCTCGACACGGCACGCTGTCATGGGCCTTCTCCGGGGTGCCCACGCCATGATTGCCGGCGGCTATCGCAAATTGCTTCGTCATCGACGACGACCATAGCTCCGCCAGTCGCGACCGCCGGTGTGGGAATTTAGCACCCCTATCTTCCCACTGCATCTCACCGGTTTCACTTCGCCATCGTGGCCTTCGTCAGCCGCTGAACGCCAGCGGCCTCAGCGAACACCACGGAGGCCCGATCCATGCGACCCGATCTCGCCGTTTTGCCGCCGCGCTTCCTGCGCACCAAGGAAGCGGCCGATTTTCTCAGCCTCTCCGCCCGCACCCTCGAAAAGCATCGCACCTACGGAACCGGCCCGGCCTATCGCAAGCTTGGCGGCCGCGTCGTCTATGCGGTCGACGACTTGCAGGCCTGGACCGAGCGCGGCGCCGTCACATCGACGTCCGATCCGCGCGGCACGGTGTTGCCTGCCAAGCGCCACGAGCCAGCGCCGACCGCGCATAGCGGTCGCTACGCCCGCTGATCGAAGCGACCTCCCTCTCATGACGGCACGGCATCGCCCGATCTCGGAGCGCGGACAGCTCGACCTGTTCCACGCGCTCCCCGGCGACTTCGCGCCTCGCGACGCGCAGGACCTCATGGCCTATCCATTCTTCTCCCTCGCCAAATCACATCGCACCGCGCCGATCGACTTCGTCGCCGGCGACGTGTCGATCCGCGTCGAGGCGGTGCCCGATCATGGCATGGCCACCATCTGGGACGCCGACATCCTGATCTGGGCCGCCAGCCAGATCGTCGAGGCGCGCGACGCCGGCTTACGCACCTCGCGCCTGATGGCGGCGACGCCCTATGAGATTTTGAACTTCATCGGCCGCGGCGTCAGCTTGCGTGACTACCAGCGGCTGAAGGCCGCCCTCGATCGGCTTCAGTCCACCACTGTCGCCACCTCGATCCGCCAGCCGGCTGAAGGTCGCCGGCATCGCTTCTCCTGGATCAACGAATGGCAGGAGCGCACTGACCGCAACGGCAGACCGGCCGGTATCGAGTTGATCGTTCCCGACTGGTTCTATCGCGCCATCCTCGACGACGCGCTCGTGCTCACCATCGACCGGGCGTATTTCGACCTCACCGGCGGTCTCGACCGTTGGCTTTACCGCCTGGTGCGCAAGCATGGCGGCAAGCAGCGCGCCGGCTGGCGCTTCGACTTCCGCCATCTCCACCAGAAATCCGGCAGCCTCTCACCCTTCAAGCGCTTCGCCTTCGAGCTGCGCGACATCATCCGCCGCCAGCCGCTGCCCGGCTACACCCTGTTCATCGAGGTCGAAATCGGCGGGCGCGTGCTGCTCGCCTTCGAGCCGGCGCCGGCCTCGGAGCCTGTGGAAAGCCTCGTGCTATCGGGAACCCCGACTATCGTGCCATCGGGAACCGCAGGCTCGTGCTATCGGGAACCCAAACAGGGCATAAACCACGGCAAGCAAAGCCGAAATCGCGCCCTTAACTTAGAATCTAACAGAGAATCTAACTCTAAGAGGCGCGCGCGCGACGCGAACGACGTCGCCAATGGCGCCCGCAAGACCTCATCCAGACTCCTCTCTGCCCATCCGGTCGATACGTCTTTCCGTAAATCCGGCTCTGCGGTTTCCGGTGCTCTCGAAGCGCAGCAATTGCCTCTCGGCCAAAGGCGGGGAGAGGCGGAATGATCGTCGCGCTCCTCAATCAGAAGGGCGGCGTCGGCAAGACAACGCTGGCCCTCCACCTCGCCGGCGAATGGGCCACCAGGGGAAAACGCGTCACGCTGATCGACGCCGACCCGCAAGGCTCGGCGCTGGACTGGTCGCAGCAGCGCGCCCGTGAAGCACTTCCGAGGCTCTTCGGCGTCGTCGGCCTGGCGCGCGACACGTTGCATCGCGAGGCGCCCGAACTGGCGCGCCACGTCGATCACATCGTCATCGATGGACCGCCACGTGTCGCCGGGCTGATGCGCTCGGCGCTGCTCGCCGCCGATCTCGTGCTGATTCCGGTACTGCCATCGCCGTTCGACGGCTGGGCCTCGGCCGAGATCCTGTCGCTGCTCGGCGAGGCGCGCATCTATCGCCCGCAGCTCGCCGCCCGCTTCGTGCTGAACCGCTGCGGCGCGCGCACCGTCATCGCTCGCGAGACGGCCGAGACGCTTGCCGATCACGATCCGCCCGTGCTCGCGGCCACCATCGGCCAGCGCGTCGCCTTCGCCGACGCCGCGCAATCCGGCCGCCTGGTTTCCGAGCTCGATCAGGACAGTCCCGCCGCCCGTGAGATCGCCGAGCTCTGCGCCGAGATCGAAAGGATTGCGCCATGATCGAGCGGTCTCCCAAGCGCAGTTTCGCCGCGCGTCCCGCCGATCCTGAGAACTGGATCAAGGCGTCCGATGCGCCCTCCCCGCGCGAATCGGCTGATGGCGGTTACACCGCCCGGCTGACGATCGACGTCACGGCGGACCTGCGTGGGCGCATCAAGATCTCCGCCTTCCAGCGCGGTGTCACCGTCACTGAGATGCTGCGCGACCTTCTCGCGCGCGAATTTCCCAACACCGAAGGAGATCCGTCATGACCGGCACGGCGGCCTCGCGCTTGCGCGGCGGCCCTGCGCCGGCCAGCCCGCCGCCCTTCACGACGCTGGTCGAACTGACCTGGGTCGAGAAGAAGATCGAGCACTGGATCCGGTTCGGCCACCAGACCTATGAGCAGATCCTCGATCGCCGCCGCCGTGTCGTCGGCTTTGCGCCTAACAGCGTATTCGCGCTCAATCGCTGGGCGGCAAACGAGTTCGGCACGATCATCTCGCGCATCGACATAGTGCGCACGATCGGCGCCGGCGAGCCGCTCCAGACGCTGCCCTTCGTGCGGCCTGGCGGCGACATCCTGCTGAAGATCGAAGGCTGGCCCAAGGTCGAGCACGTGCTGCAGGCGATCGACGCCATCGAGGCGCTGCGCATTGATCCTGCCGAGGTTTCGCCAGAGCACTGGCGGCACGTCCACAATCGCCTGACCGCAGGCCAAGAGCCGCGCACGTACAGCGTTGAGCAGCATCGGGCCTTCCTTCTGCGTCGGAGGGCCGAACCATGAGCCGCGCCGGCTACGTCATGGCGACGTACTTCGCGACGATGGGCGTTGCGATTGCAGCCTTCCTTCCGTTGCCGCTCAAGCTCGTTTGGAACGCCTCGGCCAGCACGCCGATCGGTCTCTATGCCATCGGTCCGGCCGAGCGCCTCGAGATCACCGACCTCGTCGCCGTCGATGCACCCGAACCGCTCGCGACCTTCCTTGCCGATGGCGGCTACCTGCCGCGTGGCGTGCCGTTGCTGAAGCGCGTCGCGGGCATTTCCGGGCAACGTGTCTGCCGCACCGGGCGCACGATCAGCGTCGATGGCATCGACATCGCCGAGGCGCTCGAGCGCGACCGACTGGGCCGCGCTCTGCCGACCTGGCGCGGCTGCCGCCTCATCGCCACGGGCGAAATCTTCCTCGTGAACGCGCAGGTCCGCGACAGCCTCGACGGCCGCTACTTCGGCCCGATCTCCACCAGTTCGATCATCGGCCGGGCGACACCGCTCTACACCGACGAAGACGGCTACGGCCGCTTCGAATGGCGCGCACTGAGGCGGTGACGCGCACATCCCTCTCCTCCTCAAACGCACAGCAAAGGAGCTTCCCATGCCCCAGATCGGAGAGTTCACGCGCACGCAATCGGGCTATTCCGGCCGCCTCCGCACGCTCTCGCTCGACCTTGAGCTGACGCTCATTCAGGCCGAGCCGTCCGACACCGAGAACGCGCCCGACTATCGCATCCACTTCGGCGACGAAGATGGACCGGAGGTCGGCGCCGGCTGGAAACGTACGGGCGAACGCGCCGGCGATTACGTCGCGTTGCAGCTCGACGACCCGGTCTTTGTGCAGCCGGTCCGCGCCAACCTGTTCCAGTCCGGCGACGACAAGACCGTCTGGGGACTGCGCTGGAACCGTCCGCCGAAGCGCGGCGAGCGGGACTGAGCCCATGGAGATGCCTCGCCACCGCGATGCCGTCAGGCGATCTGCCGCATCCCGCCGCATGACCCTCCTTCTGCTTTCCGGCCTGATCGTCACCGCGACACCCATCGTCTCGGTGTGTGCGCAGCCTGTGCTGCAAAACCGCTCCGTTCCAGCCAATCCCCATGCCGCCCATATCGCGGAAGCCGCGCAGCGCTTCGGCATTCCGGCGGCCTGGATCGGAGCGGTGATGCGTGTCGAGAGCGCGAACAACGTGCGCGCCGTTTCGCCGAAGGGCGCGATGGGCCTGATGCAGATCATGCCCGAAACCTGGGCCGACCTGCGCCGTCGGCATCGTCTCGGAACCGATCCCTACAATCCGCGCGACAACATCCTGGCGGGCACTGCCTACTTGCGCGAGATGCGCGACCGGTACGGATCGCTCGGCTTTCTTGCCGCTTACAATGCGGGACCTGGTCGATACGAGGAACACCTCGCTGGCCGTCCATTGCCGGCCGAGACGCGCGCCTATGTGGCCGCGCTCCGCCCTATCTTCGGCGGCGTTAAACTCACTCCTCCAGTGACCATCGCCGCCGCCGATCCGAAGACCTGGGCCCGTGCGCCGCTCTTTGTCGCCCAACCCGAGCGCACGCCGGCTGCCGATCCTGCGCAACGCGGCGGTGCTCGGAACGATGCTCCGGCAGCGGCGATCGTGCGCGATGTCTCCGCAAACTCCCCGCAATCGGGCGGTCTGTTCGTGGTCCGAAATCCCGCTGGAGAGCCGCGATGATGGCATTCGCACTCTGGCGCGGTGTGGCGAGCTTCCGGTCAGGTTGGGCGGAAGGATGGGGCTGGCAGGCAAACACGACCAACGGACGGCAAGATAAAAGCGCCCGCGCGTCCTGTCGGCAAGCCATTGACATGATTTGCTTTCCGGCGCGCACGGCGATCGGTCGCGGGCATGCTGCCCGGTTTTCTGCAAAGAATTCAACGACATTTTATGCACGCGCCGTCTTCGCCACCCCTGGGAGGCGGCGATGAGCGAGCGCGATAGCGACTTCCGCATCCAGCCAGGCCGCATTCGCTCGACGCGGGCGCCGAGACCGAAGAGCTTCCTCAACCGGGTGCTGCGCGCCGTGCAGAAGGCCGGCCACACCGACGGTGGATTTACCAAGAGCGCGCACGCTTCAGGTCGCGGGCGCTCGACCTTTGGCCGTGGCCGCAATGCCTTCAGCCGGAACCGTCTGTTCGGCAGCAGTCGCCGTGTCGTCGTGGCTGCCCGCATCGCTCGCCACCAGGGCAAGTCGTTTCGCTCGGCGCCGCTCTCGGCGCATCTCTCCTACCTCAAGCGCGAGGGCGTCAGCCGGGACGGAGAAAAGGGCGTCATGTTCGACGCCGGCTCCGATCGGGTCGACGATCTCGCCTTTGCCGACCGGTGCAAGGACGACCGGCATCATTTCCGCTTCATTGTCTCGCCCGAGGACGCCAGCGAGATGACCGACCTCAAGGCGTTCACGCGCGACCTCGCTCAGCAGATGGAGGCCGATCTCGGCACGCGACTCGACTGGGTCGCCGTCGATCACTGGAACACCGACAATCCGCACGTCCATCTGCTCGTGCGCGGCGTGGACGAGTCCGGCGCCGATCTCGTGATCTCGCGGGACTACATCAGCCGGGGTCTTCGCTCGCGCGCCGAGGATCTGGTGTCGATCGAGCTTGGCCCGAAGCCCGAGCATGAAATCCGCAGCGCCCTGGAGAAGGAAGTCACCGCCGAGCGCTGGACCCGCCTCGACGCCGAGATCCGAGGCCATGCCGACGACGTTGGCGCCATTGACCTGCGTCCTTACTCCAGTGGCTCCGCTAACCCCGAGACCCGCCGCCTGATGATCGGCCGCCTTCAGCATCTGGAGAAGATGGGGCTCGCCACCTCGACCGGCTCCGGGGAGTGGATGGTCGGGCTGGAAGCCGAACGCCATCTTCGCGATCTCGGCATGCGCGGCGACATCATCAAGACCATGCACCGCGCCTTCACCGAGCGAGGCCAGGATCGCGGCGTCGCCGATTATGTCATCGAGGGCGGCGCCGGGTCGCCGATCATCGGCCGGCTGATCGACAAGGGTCTCCATGATGAGCTGACCGGCGAAGCCTATGCCGTGATCGACGGCACCGACGGCCGCGCCCACCATGTCCGCTTCCGCGGTATCGAGGCCTTCGAGCATGCTCCGCCGATCGGCGGCATCGTCGAGGTCCGCCGTTTCGGTGGACCGGAGGAGCAGCGGCCGACGCTGGTGCTCGCCACGCGTTCCGATCTGGATCTTCGCACACAAATCACCGCGCCGGGCGCAACCTGGCTCGACCATCGTCTGGTCGAGCGTGAGCAGATGCCGCTCTCCATGGGCGGGTTCGGCCGCGAGGCGCGCGACGCCATGCAGGCCCGCGCCGATCATCTCGCTGACGAAGGGCTCGGCCGGCGCCAGGGCCAGCGCATTATTCTCCAGCGCGATCTGCTGAGCACGCTGCGCCGCCGCGAACTGGACACCGTGGGCGAGAAACTGTCGGCCGAGACGGGCCTGCCGCATGTGAAGGTCGCGGCCGGCGAGCATGTCTCGGGCACCTATCGGCAGCGCCTGACGCTCCCCTCGGGCCGCTTCGCTATGATCGACAACGGGCTCGGCTTCCAGCTCGTGCCCTGGTCGCGCGAGATCGAACGCAAGCTCGGCCAGCACGTCGCTGGCGTCGCCCGCGATGGCGGCGGCATCGAATGGAGCCTGGGGCGCAAGCGCGACCTCGGCCTCTAGCCCCGAACAGGGAGGGATCCTCGCCATGTCCGCGACCAAAATCCTCTGGGGCCAGATCATCATCGTCTTCCTGATCGTGCTGATCACGACCTGGACGGCGACGCAGTATGTCGCCTGGCAGCTCGGCTTTCAGGCCCAGCTCGGCGCGCCATGGTTCAGGCTTTTAGGGATGCCGGTCTATTTGCCGCCCGCCTTTTTCGCCTGGTGGTTCTCCTACGACGCCTATGCGCCGGAGATCTTCACCAAGGGCGCCTTCATTGCCGCGTCGGGCGGCTTCATCTCGATCGCGGTCGCCATCGGCATGTCGGTCTGGCGGGCGCGGGAAGCCAAGAACGTCGAGACCTACGGCTCGGCGCGCTGGGCCGAGATCGGAGAAGTGAAGGCGGCTGGGCTGCTCGGCCCCGATGGAGTGGTGATCGGCAAGCTCGAGCGCGACTATCTGCGCCATGACGGGCCCGAGCATGTGCTGTGCTTCGCGCCGACCCGATCCGGCAAGGGCGTCGGCCTGGTCGTGCCGTCGCTGCTGACCTGGCCGGGTTCAGCCATCGTCCATGACATCAAAGGCGAGAACTGGCAGCTCACGGCCGGCTTCCGGGCGAAGCATGGCCGCGTGCTGCTGTTCGATCCGACCAACCCGAAATCCGCCGCCTACAACCCGCTGCTCGAGGTCCGGCGCGGCGATTGGGAAGTCCGGGACGTCCAGAACGTCGCCGACGTGCTGGTTGACCCGGAAGGCTCGCTCGACAAGCGCAATCACTGGGAGAAGACCAGCCACTCGCTGCTGGTCGGCGCGATCCTGCATGTCCTCTACGCCGAGGCCGACAAGACGCTCGCCGGCGTCGCCAGCTTCCTGTCCGATCCGAAGCGGCCGATCGAGACGACGCTGCAGGCTATGATGACGACGACGCATCTCGGCGAGGCCGGCCCACATCCCGTCATCGCGTCCACGGCGCGTGAGCTGCTGAACAAATCCGACAACGAGCGCTCCGGCGTGCTCTCGACCGCGATGTCGTTTCTCGGCCTCTATCGCGATCCCGTCGTTGCCCAGGTGACGCGACGCTGCGACTGGCGCATCGCCGACCTGATCGCCGATCCACGACCGGCGACGCTCTACCTCGTGGTGCCGCCATCTGATATCTCGCGGACCAAGCCGCTCATCCGCCTCGTGCTGAACCAGATCGGCCGCCGCCTGACCGAGGACCTGCACGCCAAGGAGCGCAAGCATCGCGTGCTGATGATGCTCGACGAGTTTCCGGCACTCGGCCGCCTCGACTTCTTCGAGTCCGCCCTCGCCTTCATGGCCGGCTACGGCATCAAGAGCTTCCTGATCGCGCAGTCGCTGAATCAGATCGAGAAGGCCTATGGCGCGAACAACTCGATCCTCGACAACTGCCATGTTCGGGTCAGCTTCGCGACCAACGATGAACGGACCGCCAAGCGTGTCTCCGATGCCCTCGGCACCGCCACCGAGATGAAGGCGATGAAGAACTATGCCGGACACCGGCTCTCGCCCTGGCTCGGGCATCTCATGGTGTCACGCTCCGAGACCGCCCGCCCGCTGCTGACCCCCGGCGAGGTGATGCAGCTTCCTCCCTCTGAGGAGATCGTCATGGTCGCCGGCACCGCGCCGATCCGGGCGAAGAAGGCGCGCTATTACGAGGACTCCCGGTTCAAGGAGCGGGTGCTGCCGCCCCCCGATCCGCAGACGTCCGGACGCACCTCCCGCGCCGACGGCTGGTCGACGCTGTCTCCACAGAAACCCGACGTGGCGCTGATGGCCGAGATGGAGAAGTCGGAGAGCGACCCCGCCAATAGCGGCCTGCGCCGGGAACCCGAGCTTCCCGACCATGTCGCCATCGCCAAGGAGACGACCGATCAGAAGCCGGCGGAGGAGTTCGCGATCATGCTCGACGAGGAGCCGGAGGACGCTGCCCGCCAGCGTCAGGCACTGCGCCGCCAGATGACCGGCGTGGCGCGTCAGGTCTCGCTCGATCCCAATGACGGTATGGACCTGTAGGAGGCGGCGATGCGGGACCGCCTGAACCTGACCTTGCCCGCCGAGATGATCACCCGGATCAATGAGCTGTCGGACCGCAAGAAAATCCCGAGATCGGCCATCGTCGAGGCGGCTGTGGCGTCATTCCTGTCGCCCGACGCCGCCGATCGGCGCGAAGCCGCCTTCACTCGCCGGATGGATCGCCTCTCCCGGCAGGCGCAGCGGATCGAACGTGATCTCAGCGTCACGGCCGAGACGCTGGCGCTGTTCGTCCGCTTCTGGCTGACGATCACGCCGCCATTGCCGGGCGAGGCGCAGGCCGCCGCTCAGATCAAGGGTCGCGAGCGCTTCGAAGGCTTCGTCGAGACGCTCGGCAAACGGCTTCAGAAGGGTCAGAGCTTCCTCAGGGAAATCCCGGACGATCTCGCACCAGAGATTCGCGCGGATGACACGACCCGCTAACGGTGAAAATCTGGCCTTTGCCCGCCGGGAATAGCAGGAGACGACCCCGAAGCGGAAGTTCATTTGATCCGGCCGAGCTGTCACTTTTTGGCGCTTTATAACCGGAGTCCAAGACGGAAAAGACATCCTGCTGAGAGATGCGGCACAACTGTTTTTCTACGATATCGGTACGCCATAGCGATTTGAGATCGAGTGAGACGTTCCCTGAGCAGCTTTGTACGGCCTCGTTCAAGCTGCGAGCAGAAGCACACTGAGTACCGTCTGCTTTGAACTGTTCGATACGCGGTAACGTCCGGCGTGTACGGTCGTGACATCCCCCTCGGAAAGCGTTTGATCATCGCCGTCCTGCGTAATGATGCGACCCTGGCCGGCGGTTACGACGACGGTGTGCGGCCGGGTGAAATTCTGCCAGATATCTGCATCACCGGGCGCAAGATGAAGACGCGGACTCGGCGTCGATTGTTTGAACGTCTGTTGCAAGTGTCACCTGTTGAGTGCGTGTCGCAGGGGGCAAGGCTGTTGAAGCTTTGTCGCAGCTGACACCCGGGGAGGCCGACGGCTCGCCATCGATGACAAGGGAAGCGGACGCCTGGCGCTCATCGCGACGATCCGCAACGCGGGAGCAGGGTCTGCCCCCCTCCCGCGTTGTGGTTTAGCGATTGGCGATCAAGCCGAAGCGAGATGCTGGCCGAAGAACGCAGCGAGCTTTTCGACCACGGGCGTTACGAACTGGGGCTTGTCGTACAGGTCGACATGTGTGGCGCCTTCGACGACGAAGAGCTCCTTCGGCTCCTTTGCCTTCGCATAGACCTGGTCGCTCCAGAACTTGGTCTCGGCCTTGGAACCGGCCACGACCATCAAGGGCCTCGGAGAAATCGAGTCGATCAGTTCGAAGGGGAAGAATGCCATCTGCTGGGGGAGGCTGGAGAACATATAGCGGTTGACCGAGTTCGGGTGCTGGCCTCGTGCCGTTCGGTAGTACTCGTAGCCTTCGCGGTACATGACCGGCGTGCTCGCGTTGAACTGGCTCGGTGAATCGACGACCACCGGTACGAGGCGCACAGGCTCGCCACGGGCTTCGCGCGCGCGCTGCTCGCCGGCATCCTTGAGCCGCTTGAGCCGCTCTTCGTAGGAGATCGAGTTCGATAGTCCCTGGCGGCGGCCTTCGCCGATGTCGAAGGTGCTGACGGCCGCCACAGCGCGAACGCGGTGCTCGATCTGCGCGTGGTTGAGGGCATAGCTGCCACCGATGCAGATGCCGAGCGACCCGATCCGGGCGGGATCGACCTGCGGATGCTTCACCAGGAAATCGATGCCGCAGCTGATGTCGTCCACGCGTTGCGCGGGCACTTCCATCAGGCGTGGCTCGCCGCCGCTTTCGCCCTGGTAGGATGCGTCGTAGGCCAGAGCGATGAACCCGGCCTCGGCAAGACGCTGGGCGTAGAGGCCCGACGACTGCTCCTTGACCGCGCCGAACGGGTGCGTCACGACAACCGCAGCGTAGGTCTTGCTGCTATCGAAGCCTGCGGGCTTGAATAGGTTGGCGGCGATGCTCGTCCCCATGTTGCGCGCCGGATAGGTGACGCGTTCGATCGTGACGCCTTTGTCGTTGGGGTAGTTGACGACGAAGGGCTTGCCGCCGGCTGCAGCCTGCGCCGTTGCCGGCCTGCTGGAGGCAAGTGTGGCGCCGACTGCTGCTGCGCCAGAGAGGACCAGAGCCGAGGTTCCGAGAAACCGGCGCTTGTTTTCAT
The DNA here is from genome assembly GCF_900108245.1 of Allobosea lathyri. Taxonomy (GTDB): domain Bacteria; phylum Pseudomonadota; class Alphaproteobacteria; order Rhizobiales; family Beijerinckiaceae; genus Allobosea; species Allobosea lathyri. The sequence goes on along the minus strand of NZ_FNUY01000003.1, from coordinate 448,476 downwards.
CGATACGTTCATCGGCCATCGGAAGTTTCCTTGTTGCAAGATGTTGGCAGGCCGCCAGATAAGGGCGATCATGCCGTCTCGATCCTGCAATAATCGAGACGGTGCAAAGCTGTTGTATTCGTGACTTGTCTTGGCGGTTTGTCAGAGCGGGCTTATTTTGTCGCAGATTGTACCGCGTGAGTTCGGCGCCGGATGATGTTCGACGCATAGTGCGCGGCCAGCACGCACAGTCCGGCTATCGACGCCAGATGGATGAAGAACGGCAGCGCTGCAAATTCGAAGTCCAGGAAACCCATCGTCACGGTCGCGGTCAGCTTGGACCACAGCTCGATCGCCCTCCAGCTATAGAGCCCGTAAGCGGCAATCGTCGTGGCAATGACCCGCAGCGCCGCCGTCCTCAGAGGATTTCTGGTCGAGAACCCGGCGAGCTTACCCATCGTCGCCATGATCAGTGACCATCGCAATCCGACATGGACGCTGACGATGATCAGGCCCCAATAGCCGGCGAGCGCATGGATCTGGCGCGTCGTGAACCCACCGCTGGGGGGCAAGACGCTGAAAACCGATCGTGAGATCATCAGGCTGGTCACCAGCAAGGCGATCATCGTCGCAGCCAGCAATACGGTCACGGCGAGATTGGTCGTAGACCGCGCATCCCGTCTCATTCTCGGGATTGCGCCGTACCAGCGTCGATTGAAGATGTTGTGCCCGATGATCAGCAGGAACATCGCCGTGCCGATCACCTCATGAGAGAGGTTGTCGAGCCAATCATAGGCCAGCGCGATCACCAGAAGCGTGGCCGCGATGAAATCGAGCGTCAGACGGAGAATGAACCGTCGGTTCACGCGTGGTTTTTCCAGCATGAGCCGACATCACGCCTACTGGATGACGGTGCCGTTGAACGCCTTCATGGCATCCATCGTATAGAGGTATTCGCTCGATGCGCGCCCCTGATGGCACGACTGGCAGCGCGCGGAATCATGGCTCGCCTGGATCGTCCGATCGGGGAAGTAGCGCTGAAACTGCCAGTCGCCGGTGCGGCGCTGGTTGTCGTAATCGGCACCCCATCCCTGACCCTTCTGCATGATGAAGTAATCGGCCAGCGCGCCGTTCCGGTAGATGACCAGCGTGACGTGCGCGCCGTCGGGAATGGGCTTGCCAGCCTTCACCAGATCGATGGTTTCACGGCTGGCGAACATCTCTTCGCGAACGCTACCGCGCACGACCGTGGTGTAGTGGACGCCCTTGTCGAAGTCGGCCGGGAAGGTCACCCGATTGGGCTCCGCGCTGGCTTTCCACCCGATGAGGGCGACGCCGCCGCTGACGACGAGCGTAGCCAGAATGCGTGACCACCAGCTGTCCATGTTGTTTCCCTGCCTCTATTCAACGACGCTCGAACGCATCTGCCGCGTGCTGACGAGATTTCTACCGTCGCGATGTCGCGGCGCTTTGTCAGCGAGAGGCTGTTTTGTCGTAAATTGTACGGCGCGCGTGCGGTCTGACCGCCGGGCCTTATGTGGCGCCGACGGCCATGGCGGACTTCTCGCCTGCAAGGGCGACCTCGGCTCTGGGCAGGCAAATGGCTGCGCGCAACCCCGGAGCGTTGTCTGTCAGCACGATATCCCCGCCGTGATGGCGAACAATCGCGCGCGCGATCGACAGGCCCAATCCGACGCCTCCCGTCTCACGGCTGCGGGATGTTTCCAGCCGGAAGAAGGGCGCGAACACCGTCTCTCTCATGTCGTCTGGAATGCCCGGGCCATTATCGAGCACGACGATATCGATCGTCGCACGCGTGTGGAGGATCGATACCCGCGCAAGTCCGCCATAGCGCACGGCGTTCTCGACCAGATTGCGAATGGCGCGACGCAAGCCATCGGGCCGGCATCTGTATGGTGTCTTGCTGCCGTCGACATACTCGACCGGTTGGCCCAGATCGGCGAGATCATCGCAAAGACTGCCCAGCAACGCATTCAGATCGACCGTTCGCGTCTCCTCAATGGTCGCGTCGCCTCGCGCCAACGCGATCATCGCCTCCGTCATCGTCTGGATCTCATCGATGGTCGCCAGCATCTTCTGCTGGACGTCGGGGTCGGTCACGAACTCGGCCCGCAGGCGAAGCGATGTGACAGGCGTCCTCAGATCATGGCCGATTGCCGCGAGCATCCGCGTGCGGTCTTCGACGAACTTGAATAGCCTGCCCTGCATGCGATTGAAGGCTTCGGTCGTATTGCGAATGTCGTCGGGCCCGACTTCCGGCAGGAATGCGACGTTCTCGCCTCGCCCGACAGCTTCCGCAGATGCAGCCAGCCGCCTGAGCGGGCGGCCGATCTGACGAGCGATGACGATCCCGATGAGCGACAGAATGATCGCGGTGATTGCCAGCGAGAAGAGCGATTGTGAACTCCACCAAGGGGTGGTTTCGGATCGATAATAGGCAGAATTCAGCCAGTTTCCGCCGCCCAGATCGATCGACATGCCAAAACCATTAGTGCCGCCGAGATAGGTGAATTGTGCGGCCTGGGGCAGCCCCCAAACCTGTGCTGAAGGTGTGACCCAAGGATCGCTTGCATTGGCATTGCCGACGGACCGAACTTCCGACAGGGCGACCGGCGTATTAACAGCCGAAAGGTGAGCCATGCCCGTCAGGTTGGCCAAAGGCCTCGCCAGCTCCCGCGCAGCCTCCTGTCTCCAGCTGTTGGGATCGGATGGCGGTTTGCTCGACAGCCAGAACCTCGAATTGCTGGTTTCGCCGGTACGGACGGCGTCCTGCCGAAAATCCGTCGGTAGTCTCTCGATCAGGCTCGTAATCGACAGCGTGCGGCTGAGAAACTCGCTTTTGGCCGCCGCATAGAGAGCCTTCTCGCGTTCATCCCACGAGATCAGGAAGGAGAGGACCTGCGAGCTGATGAGAGCCAGCAGCATGAAGCCGATGAATTGCGCTGCGAGACTCCTGCGCCACCATGATGTCATGATGATACGACCTTCGATGACAGGCTGTAGCCGCCGCCCCAATGCGTCTTGATGATCGAGGGCTTCTTCGGGTCGATCTCGATCTTTTTGCGCAGGCGGCTGACGTGATTGTCGATGCTGCGGTCGAAGACGTCCCCATTTCGACCGGCGGTCAGGTCCAGCAGCTGATCCCTGCTGAGAACGAGACCGGGGCGCTCCAGCAAAGCCGTCAGAAGCCGGAACTCGGCGGTGCTGAGCGCGATCCCGACGCCCTCGCTGTCGGTGAGTTCCTGACGACCGACATCCAGCTGCCAATGGTCGAACCTGATCACCTTGGACTTGATAGCTTGCCTGGTCTGCGGCGGAAGGCTGTTGACGCGGCGAAGCACCGCGCGGATCCGGGCCAGGAGTTCCCGCGGAACGAAGGGCTTCACCAGATAGTCGTCCGCACCCAGTTCGAGCCCGATGATGCGGTCCATGTCTTCGGCCATGGCCGTCAGGAAGATGATCGGAATTTGTGTGGACGCGCGGATGTGCCGGCACAGGGAAAGACCGTCCTCGCCCGGCATCATCACGTCCAGCACGATCAGATCGAGTGCGCTCGTCTCAAGGATATCGCGCAAAGCTGCGCCATTCTCCGCCAGGCTGACGCGGTAGCCCTGCTGAATGAGGTATTTGCCGACGAGATCGCGAATATCGCGATGATCGTCGACAACAGCGATATGGGCGATCTCCTGCATCGTTTCCGTCCTGGCGGTCTCGCTCCTGGACAAAGCAGTGGTCATGCTCATTTTCAGCGGTCGATCTCTTCTACACCAACACGCTGCGACATTGAGTCAAGCATGTCCGAGTGGCTACGAGCGCGGCGGTCAGGATTCCACACCACCAATGAAGTCTGGTAGTCGGCGGCTGTCGCAGAACTATGCCGATCGAAGACCCATTTGTACTCAATTGTATCAGGCGGACCCGCCCGCCAATGCCCGTTCAGAACGGAGCCGTCGGTCGTGTTGACAGCGTCTCGCGCCGAAGCAGGTCAGCGATGCGCTGCCCAAGCAGCGGACGCGCTGCAGCAATTGCATTACCGCTAGCAAGGGTTCGAACCAGACAATCAGTCGTCGTGGAAGGTCACACTTGCCGACAGTGGCGCGCGGTCCATGCGCGTACAGTTGGCCTGGGCGGTTTCATCCGGATAGCCGAATAAAATTCCGAAGAGCAGCTTCAGGTCACGCGATAGGCCAAGCGTCTCGCGGATCGTATCGGCATGGAGGCCTAGAACGGTCTGGGGCACGCCGCCCAACCCATGCGCCGCAAGCGAGAGCAGGAAGGTCTGGCCGTACATTCCCAGGTCGCTGGCAACGCGCACGTTATCGCCGATCGAGGGCATGAACAGAAACGCGGCATGCGGCGCGCCGAAGAAGGAGAGGTTCATGGCGCCGGCGCGTGCGCGTCCCGCCTCATCCTCACGCGCAATACCGAGACTGCCGTAATAGACCTTGCCCTGCTCACGTCGGCGATCATCGTAAGGATCGGGAAAAGCCCCCGCATCCCATGAAAAATCTGCAGATGTCTGGCCTGCCTCGCCGGCCGCGAGAAGGGCCTGGGAGAGTTCGTCACGCTTGTTGCCGCTGACGATATGCGTATTCCAGGGCTGCGTATTGCAGTTTGACGGCGCGAACTGTGCGTCTTCGAGAACCTGATGGATCACCGATTGGGGAACCGGGTCAGGCAGAAAAGCACGAAACGAACGCCGCGCACGCACGGTCTCGCCAAACGTCAAGGCAAAAGCGGTTGAGATTTCGCGCTCAGGCGGCGTTGCGATGTAGTTCATCCACGTTTTCCTCCTTGATGGTGGGAAAGCCGAGACGCTTCGTCCGAATGGAGGGCTGCACCGTTAATCTGCATCGCCAAACACCAGCGATGCAGAGAGATCGCGGTGGGCGTCGATCTGCTGCTTGATCGTCTGCAGTTTGTCCTCGATACCGGCCATGGCGTCCGGACCTGCAACGAAGCGGAGTGGCAGCGCTGCTGAATCCGACAAGGTGACCAGAGCGGCGGCGAGCTTTGCCGGGTCACCGCCTTGCTGGCCGTTCATGCCCCTCCAGGCGGTGATCGTCTGCGAGGTCCGCTCGGCATAGTCCTCGATCGAGGGCTCGGGCCAGATCGTGGAAGCGCCTTCCACCAGCAGTTCGGTGCGGAAGAAGCCCGGCTCGACCAGCATGGTGTCGATGCCATACGGCGCGACATCGAACCGAAGCGATTCCATCCAGCCTTCGAGCGCGAACTTGGATGCGGCATAGGCCGCGCAGAATTCCTGCCCGATCAGGCCCGCGGTGGACGAGATGGTGATGACCTGCCCGCTGCGTTGCCTACGCATGACCGGCAGGACCGCTCTCGTCACGTTCAACGGCCCGAAGAAATTCGTCTCGATTTGCGCCCGAAAATGCTCTGGGCTGATCTCCTCGAAATAGCCCGCATAGAAGTTGCCGGCATTGTTGACGAGCACATCGATGCGGCCGAAGCGGTCAACGGCTGCCTGCACAGCCGAGATCGCTGCGTTCGGATCGGTGATATCGAGCGCCACTGTCAGCAGGTTTTCATGAGCCCCGATCGCTTGGAGCACACGTCCCGCATTGCGACCTGTGGCGACGACGGAATGTCCGGCTGCCAAGGCTTTTTGTGCGATGTCGATGCCCAGTCCCCGGCCGGCGCCCGTGATGAACCATGTGTTCTTGTCAGCCATGTGCTGCAGCTTTCTCTACTTTCTGGATCTGGAACCATCCGGCCCTTGCCTCGATCTCAGACCAAAGCTTGTCGGGTACGACGAGTTCAGACAGTTTTGTGGGGTTCAGGGCCGTCTCGATCTGCTGCGATCGGCCCGCCTGCGCGTGTTCGACCCAATCGGGGTTGATCACAAGCCCGCGCCCGACAGCCACGAGAGAAAGCCCGAGCTCCAGCGCTCTGACCGCCTCATCGGGAGTCAGGATGTGGCCTGCCGCGATGACGGGAACCCGCCTGGCCGCATGATCGACGACAATCTCGGCCGTGGTCCTGTCCCCGGTCCCGATGGGCTTGGCCCCAAGGATGTTTCCGAGCGAAGCGTGGATATAGTCGATGCCGCCATCGATCAGACGATCCGTCAGCGCCAGCGCATCGCCGATACGGAGCCTGCCATCACCAGGCTCCTCGTGCGAGATGCGATATCCCAGCAGGAAGGGTCGGTCGGCATGGGCCTCGATCGTGCGTCTGACCTCGGCGACGACCGCCAAAGGGAAGCGCATGCGGTTTTCGAGCGGGCCGCCCCATTCGTCCGTCCGCCTGTTGAAATGCGGCGACAGGAAATTCTGGAGCAGAAAACCATGCGCGCCATGCAGTTCGATCCCGTCGAAGCCCGCTTCGATCGCCCGCCGTGTGCTCTCGCCAAATGCGCGGATCACATCGAGGATCTCGTCATGTGTCAGCGCGCGCGGGGTCAGCGCACGGTTGTAGGGACCAGCTTCGATTTCCACGGCGCTGGCGCTGACCACATCGCCGTCCGGTATCAGTTCGGGTGCCGCTTTGTTGCCGGCATGGAAGAGCTGGAGCACCCCGACCGCGCCGCCGCCCTTCGCGGCCTGCGCCAGCCGCGTCAGACCCGGGAGGAAGCTGTCGCCCCAGGCGGCGAACTCTTGCGTGAAGCCGATGCCGTTCGCCTGCACATGCGTGCAGCCCGTGATGACCAGGCCGGCGCCGTTCACCCGTGGGCGGTAATAGTCAATCTCGGCGTCGGCCACCGTGCCGTCGCTGTTGCCCGACCATGTGGTCATCGGAGCCATCGCGATCCGGTTGCGCAGTGCAATGCCATTAGAGAAGATGAAGGAGGTGAAGAGCTGGTCGTGATTGGATGTCATTTTAAAGCCAGTCGTATGTGTTGGTTTGAGTTGCATTTAGACGACTGACTACGGTGCATCCGAAATTCCGAACTGCGTCAGGTAGGCTATGAGATCGCTAATTTCTTGTGGGTTTTTTATTCCGGCGAAAATCATCTTGGTTCCACGCATATTTTCTCTTGGATTTTCGATAAACGCGGCGAACGTTTTGTCGTCCCAGACGAACCCTGCAGCCTTACTTGCCGCCGAATAGTTGTATCCATCCGCCGTCCCACTCATGCGGCCGAAGAGACCATTGAGCTGTGGGCCTACCCCGTTTCGGGCATTCTCACCGACCTGATGACAGGCACGGCACTTGTTCCAAGAACGTGCTCCGGCCGCGACGTCCTGAGCGAACGCCGGCAAGCTGGTTAGCGTGGCAAGAACAAACGTAATGACGAGGGCATGCATCAGAATTTTCTCTGAGCTTCGAGGACGTCGCCGGCAGAGGGCTTGGCCTCAATGCGAGGAAGGCGGTGGTGCCGTTTTCGTTATTGCCGAGGCCCTGCGGCCGCCTTTTCCGTAACGGCGTCGATGCCGCTGCGGACGCCTGTGATGAACCGGACTTGGTTCATGCCGAACTCCTGTCATCGCTCGGGGCGCTGCGACGCTCGGCCGGTCTGGATCCGTGATGTGCAGTCTCAGGCGATGGCGAAGGGAAGCTGGCGCAGCGGCTTGCCGGTCAGCAGCGCGATCGCGTTGGCAAAGGCCGGCGCCAAGGGCGGCAGGCCGGGTTCGCCCATCCCGGTTGGCGGATCGGCGCTGGGCACGATATGGACGGCGAATTCGGGCACGTCGGTGATTCGGGCTACGGTGTAGTCGCCGAAATTGCTCTGCTCGACGACGCCATCCTTGAGCGTGGTCGCCGAGCCGGCCAGGCACATTGAAAGTCCCATGACGGCCGCGCCCTGGACCTGCGCCTCGACGCTGCGCGGGTTCACGACGAGATTGCAGTGAACACCCGATGTCACCTTGTGCAGAACAGGCTGGCCATCCTTGACCGAGGCCTCCACCACATAGGCAACGACGGAATCGAAGGATTCATGGACCGCGACGCCCCAGGCACGGCCGGCGGCGAGCTTCGCCTTACCATAGCCGCTCTTGTCGACGGCGAGTTGCAGAGCGGCACGATGGCGCGGATGCGTGTCGCCGAACAGCGCCATCCGGTATGCGACCGGGTCCTGCTTCGTCGCGCGCGCGATCTCGTCGAGCAGCGTCTCCATCACGAAGGCGGTATGTGTCGAGCCGACGCTGCGCCACCACAGCACCGGCACGTTGAGCTTGGGATGATGCACGGTCAGGCGCATCGGCAGCGGATAAGGGTCGCGCATGCCTTCCGTGGCCGTGGCGTCGATGCCGTCTTTGACCTGGAAGGCGCCGAAAACGGTCCCAGTGGTGATGGACTGGCCCACGATGACATGGTCCCAGGCAAGCACCTTGCCTGTGTCGTCGAACCCGATGCGGGCGCGGTGCAGGTGCATCGGGCGGTAGTAGCCGCCCTTCATATCGTCCTCGCGGCTCCACACGGTGCGCACGGGCGCATCGAGACCGGCTTCACGCGCCCCCTTGGCGATCGCGCAAGCCTCGACAGCGACGTCGCTGGTGCTGGAAAAGCGCCGGCCGAAGCCACCGCCCGCCATCAGCACGTTGACCACGACCTGCTCCGGCTTGAGGCCGAGTGCCTTGGCAGCGGCACCGGCATCGAGTCCGGCGCATTGGCTGCCCATCCAGATCTCGGCACGGTCATCAGCAAGCCTTACCGTGCAGTTCAGGGGCTCCATCGCGGCATGGGCGAGATAGGGGAAGATGAACTCGGCCTCGATCTGCCGGGGCGCCGTCGCAAGCGGCGCCATGTCCGCGTCCATCTTGCGCGGCCCGGGCTGGCGCGCCAATTCGCGGTACTGAGTGAGCTGCCTTTCGCTATCCACCTTCTCGATCTGGGATGTGTCCCATTCGAGCTTCAGGGCGTCGCGCCCTTGCGTCGCCTGCCAGTAGCCATCGGCCACCACGGCCACGCCCTCGGCACCACCGTCGAGCGGTACACGCAGCACCGCCTTCACGCCCTTGATCGCCTTGGCCGCGCTGTCGTCCACCGAGATGAGACGGCCGCCGAAGACGGGCGGGCGGGCCACGACAGCCGTCAGCTGGCCAGCCAGACGCATGTCGATGCCGAAATCCTGCCGGCCGCTGGTCTTGGCCTGCGCATCCAGACGCTGCGTCGGACGGCCGATGATGCGGAAATTCTTCGGGTCCTTCAGCGTCACTGTCTCGGGGACGGGAAGCGCCATCGCGGCTTCCGCCAGTTCGCCGTAGCTTGCCTTGAGATTCCGAGGACCGAGCACCACACCGGCCTGTGTGCGGAGCGCCGCAACGTCGACCTTCCACTTGGCTGCGGCCGCGTTCAGCAACATGGCGCGAGCGCGGGCGCCGAGTTCCCGGTACTGGGTGTAGCTATTCTTGATCGTGTGCGAGCCACCCGTAAGGTGGATGCCGAACAGCGGATCGGCATAGGCCATATCGTTGGTGCCGTGCTTGCTGCGCACCAGGCTCCAGTCCGCGTCGAGCTCCTCGGCCAGGATCATCGGCAGGCCGGTGTTCACGCCCTGGCCGAACTCCAGCCGGTTGATGGTGATCGTGACCTCGCCGTTTCGGGCAATCTGAACGAAGGCCGACGGCTGCTGCGTCGGCTTGAGGGTACTCGCGACGGCCCCTTTCGACTGACCGAAGGCGACATGCGGGAAGGCGCCCAGCGCCAATCCGCTCGCGCCGGCGAGCTTCAAGAAGCTGCGGCGCTGCAGCATGGCGGGCGCTGCCTTGCCATGCGACATCAGGCGCTGGAACCCACGCGGCAGGTCGTTGGGGTCTATGTTGTGCAACATCACGGCGTCCTTCAGACGAGGCTGCGGGAGGCATCCGCGATCGCGGCGCGGATGCGGGCATAGGTACCGCAGCGGCAGATGTTGCCGGCCATGGCGGTGTCTATCTCGTCGGACGAGGGCTGCTTGCCGCGCGGCAGTGAGGCGATGAACGCCGTCGCGCTCATGATCTGGCCGCTCTGGCAGTAGCCGCACTGGGCGACGTCATGCTTGACCCAGGCGGCATGCACGGCTGCGCCGACGCGGTCGGCGCCCGCAGTCACCGCCTCGATCGTGGCGATCTTCTTGCCCACCGCTTCGGAAACGGGGGTGCTGCAGGAGCGGATCGCCTCGCCGTCGAGATGGACCGTGCAGGCGCCGCACAGGGCTGCGCCGCAGCCGAACTTGGTACCTGTCATGCCGAGCGTATCGCGCAGGGCCCATAGGATCGGAGTTGCGGGATCGACATCGAGCGTATGCTCACGGCCATTGATGGTGAGGGCAAGCATGGCTGATCAGTCTCCTCGGCTTATCGACCTCCGGGCGAACCGCGCCGCGATGATCGTATGCCGACAGATATCGCTGGAACCGCCATTCGATTAGTCTCTATAATTTGCTTGAGCTTATGAGCCGGGGACATCAATGAAGCGCGGCGACCTTTCGGACCTGGCAGCTTTTGCCGTGGTGGCGGAGCAAGGCAGCTTCACCCGCGCCGCAGCTGAGCTCGGCCTCTCGCAATCGGGCTTGAGCCACGCCATGAAGGCTCTCGAAGAGCGGCTCGGTGTGAGGCTCCTGTCTCGGACAACTCGTTCGGTCTCGACCACCGAAGCCGGCCAAACGCTCCTAAGATCGCTGCGTCCTGCCTTGGACGAAATCGCATCGAGCGTGGGCCTCGTGAGCGCGCTTGGCGGCACGCCCTCGGGCACGGTTCGCCTGACCGCCACCAAACACGCCGTATCTTCGGTCTTGATGCCCGTGCTACCGCAATTCCTGTTGCAGCACCCCGACATCAAGCTCGACGTGATCGTCGATGACAATCTCACCGACATCGTAGCGGAGCGTATCGACGCTGGAATCCGCTTTGGCGACATCGTCGAGAAGGACATGATCGCAGTCCGGATCGGGCCCGATATCCGCATGGCAGTCGTTGGAGCGCCGTCCTACTTCGCTACTCACCCCGTACCGCAGACGCCACGCGACCTGTCGGGCCATCGCTGCATCAACTACCGCCACATCAAGACCGGCGGCCTCTACGCATGGGACTTCGAGGAGCAGGGGCGGCCGTTCGAGGTCAAGGTCGAGGGGCCGCTGGTCTTCAATAATTCAGATCTGATCCGGGATGCGGCGCTCGCCGGCCAGGGTCTGGCGTTCGTCTACGAAGACGAAGTTGCAGCCGAGATCGAAGCCGGGCGCCTCAAGCGCATTCTCGAACCATGGTGCCCGACATTTCCCGGCTACTATCTCTACCATCCAAGCCGACGACAATCCCCACCAGCGCTTTCGGCACTGATTGCCGCGTTACGGTTTCGATCTTGAAACGCCCTGCAGCGGCCGAGTTTGAGTCGGAGAAGTATTGAGTGAGCCAAGTCTGTTGGTTTGGGAGCGTCCGCTGTCAGGCGTTCGCCCAATGTCGGCAAATGGCACGAGCCGGTCCAGTTGGGTAGGCGTGCCCAACTTCTGAAAACTATCCACAGCGGCTGTTGTCATTGGTACAAGGCGTCAGATTCCACCATCTGCGTAGCATCGATAGTGTCCGCCTGTGGTCGATTTAGTCAGAATCGAATCCGCCGATCTCCTGTATTTGCACGCTAGGCCACTACGACGATCTAATCTTGTTGAGCCGGCCTGATTCCTGGCTCTCTTAATCGTCCCCGATCCAGGGCCGCGCGTCGTGTGCGCCCGAGAAAGGACGGGGACGACGTGGCGACCACTCACCGGAAATCCGAGGCGATCACGCGGGGAGCGCGCATGTTGCGCACTGCCCTTGGCCCCGCCATCGCTCGATTCCTGGAAGATCCCGCGATCGTCGAGGTGATGCTCAACCCCGACGGGCGGCTCTGGATCGACCGCCTTTCCGAAGGGCTTTCCGATACGGGGCAGCGGCTCTCGCCCGCCGATGGCGAGCGGATCGTGCGCCTGGTGGCGCACCATGTCGGCGCCGAGGTCCATCCGGGTAGCCCCCGCGTCTCCGCCGAGCTCCCCGAGACGGGAGAGCGGTTCGAAGGACTGCTGCCCCCTGTCGTCTCATCGCCTGCCTTTGCAATCCGCAAGCCCGCCGTCGCGATCTTCACGCTCAATGACTACGTCGCCGCCGGCATCATGACTGGCGCGCAAGCCGCAGCGCTGCGTGATGCCGTGGCGTCCCGCCAAAACATCCTCGTCGCCGGCGGCACCTCGACCGGCAAGACGACACTCACCAACGCGCTGCTGCTTGCCTATGCCAAGGTACAGGTCCGTCTGGCGATCTATCGAGAGCAGACGTCGGAGGGGCCAGTAGAGATCCAAGCGCTCAAAGAGAACAATTCCCTCAATCCTGCGCGGTCACCCGCTCCGAGATCACGCGAGTGCTCGGTGGTGAGCGCACTTTCGGCGAGAGGTGATTGATGAAAGCGCTCCTGACGTGCGAGACGATGCTCCCTCGAGGCCGCGCCGCTGCCGCGACGATCATCATCATGGTGGCGTTCAACGGCATCTTCCTGACCGCGAACGGCCTTTTCATGCTGATTGCGCCACTGGCTTGGTACGAGATGGTTCCGGGCGTCACTGATACCGGCTTCTTCAACCAGCACTTCATTCGCGACATCGGGATGATCCAGATGTTCCTCGGCGTGGCGTTCGGCCTCGGGCTGTTCGCGCCGGAGCGTCGCGTTGGACTATGGACAGCCGCGACGTCCTGGCTTTGCGCGCACGCGCTCTTTCATTTTTGGGAGGTTGCCGTCGGAATCTGCTCGCCTGCTGTCATTCCGCGGGACTTTCCGGCGGTGACGCTGCCGGCGCTTCTCGGACTGGCGCTGACGCTCTGGGCACTGCGGAATTCCTTGCCGGCAAGCCGAAGCCCCTCCCTGTCCGCCGCTGCCCAGCCGCTTGACTGCGCCTCCTCCTGTCTTCGACGCCGACGTCTGGATTGATCGGCGAATTCGTTGGCCAAGCCACTCCAGGCGCTAGCTTGCGCTGGCTGCTCTGACCCTACCGACAAACCCGGAGAACGCATATGAAACCGAGTGTCTTCGCCCTGGCGGCAGCCGCCGCGCTGCTCACCATGGCTGTGCGACCAGCGCAAGCAGCACCTCGCACCAAGCCGATCGTCATCCTGGTGCACGGTGCCTTCGCCGAATCCGCGAGCTGGAATGCGGTGATCGCCCGGCTCAACAAGGCGGGCTACGAAACGATCGCGGCTGCCAATCCGCTACGCAGCGTGAAGGGGGACGCTGCCGAAGTCGCGACACTCATACGATCCATCTCCGGCCCGGTCGTTCTCGTCGGCCATTCCTATGGCGGGCCGGTGATCACAGAAGCTGCGAATGGGCAGGCGAATGTTAAGGCGCTCGTTTACGTGGCCGCGTTCGCGCCTGAGACAGGGGAATCCAGCCTGTCACTTTCGGGCAAGTTTCCGGGAAGCACGTTGGGAAGTGCGATCCGGGCGGTCGCGACGCCAAATAGCGGGCGCGATCTCTATATCAAACCGGAGAAATTCCAGACGCAGTTCGCTGCCGACGTTCCGAAAGGACAGGCTGCGTTGATGGCTGCCACACAACGGCCTGTTGCCGAAGCGGCCCTGGCCGAGCCGTCGGGCGTGCCTTCGTGGAAGTCGCTGCCGTCGTACATGATCTACGGAACCGGTGATCGGAACATTCCGCCGGCTGCGATGGATTTCATGGCGCAGCGCGCGCGGATGGTGAAGACCGTCGCCATCAACGGCGCGTCGCATGCCTTGATGATTTCGCACCCCGCAGAGGTCGTATCCATGATCGAGATGGCTGCGTCGTCTCGATAGTCGAACAACGGCCACGGTGATCGAACTGGGCAAACTCCACCGAATTATTCGCGGTCATCGCTTGTCGGATTGCGTATAGAATAGATATTCGTTTTATATAAACGACGATTGGCAATCGGTATTGTAGAATACAATAATCACGAGATCTTTTGCATAAATCTGAATCAACCTATTATATGGTATAGGTAAACTTATATTTTCGTCCAATCGCTCGCATAATACATTCAACCTAATGTCCTCCAAGCCGTGACTTGAACGGCAGCAATTAGGAGAGAGCCATGAGCTTAGACGTCGCTTCACGCTCCGGACGACCGGGGCCGGAAGAGCTGGTCCCGTCGCGCTACGCGGTGCGGGTCGGCGAGATTGATGTCCTGGTAGTCAGCGACGGGGTGCTGCCGCTCCCGACCAAGATGCTGGGGCATAACGTCGCCGAGACCGAGCGGGCCAGTTGGCTGAACGACATGTTCCTGCCGTCCGACGCTTTCGACTGGGCGCTGAACGTGGTCCTGGTGCGCAGCGGCGAGCAGGTCATACTTATCGACGCCGGGCTGGGTCTTGATCCGGAACTCAACCTGCCGCGGGCCGGACAACTGGTTAAGCGCCTGGAGGCCGCCGGCATCGATCTCGGCTCCGTCACCGACGTGGTGCTGACCCATATGCATATGGACCATGTCGGTGGTCTCCTCGTCGAGGGGGTGAAGGACCGACTGCGCCCGGACCTGCGGATCCATGTGGCGGCCGCCGAGGTGAAGTTCTGGGAGGCGCCCGACTTCACGCACGTCAACATGCCGGCGGGTTTCCCGGATGCCCTTCGAGCGGCCGCCAAGCGGTTCGCGCAAGAGTATCGCAGTCACCTGCGGCTGTTCGACGAGGAACACGAGGTCGCGCCGGGTGTCATCGTCCGCCGCACGGGCGGCCACACGCCCGGACATAGCGTGGTCCGTCTGTCTTCCGGCGGCGACCGCCTGACGTTCGCCGGCGACGCCGTTTTCGCTGTCGGGTTCGAACACCCCGACTGGTATAACGGCTTTGAGCATAACCCCGAGGAAGCGGCGCGCGTTCGCCTGCGTCTTTTGACGGAGCTGGCGGGCACCGGCGAACAGCTCGTGGCCACCCACCTCCCGTTTCCGTCCGTCGGTCGGGTCGCGGTCGAGGGCAACGCCTTCCGCTGGGTCCCGGTCTTCTGGGACTATTGAATACCAGTCTGGCTCTCGGCCGAGCCTGGCTGCGCAGTTTCCAAAGCCATGCCGGCTCGGCCGACAACCCGTCCTCGTCGAGGTCGACATCCTTAGATTGATCGAACCGCGCGCCGCATCGGCGGCCGCGCAGGAGGCATCTCATGAAAATCGTCATTATCGGTGGAACCGGATTGATCGGGTCGAAGGTCGCGGAGCGCCTGCGCAAGCAGGGGCATGACGTCATCGCCGCCGCCCCGAATACCGGCGTCAATACGATCACCGGCGAAGGTCTGGCCGCGGTACTCAAGAATGCTGCGGTGGTGATCGACCTCGCGAACTCGCCTTCCTTCGAGGACAAGGCTGTGCTCGAGTTCTTCCGGACGTCCGGCAAGAACCTGACGGCGGCGGAGAAGGTGGCCGGCGTCAAGCATCACGTCGCTCTCTCCATCGTCGGTACGGACCGTCTGCCTGACAGCGGTTATCTTCGCGCCAAGGTCGCTCAGGAAGAGATCATCCGGAACTCCGCCATTCCCTATACGATCGTGCGGTCCACGCAGTTCATGGAATTCCTCGGCGGCATTGCCCAGGCCGGCACGTCCGGCGACACAGCCCGCTTGTCGACGGGCAATCTTCAGCCGATCGCGTCCGACGATGTCGCCGATTTCGTCGCTGAGGCGGCACTGGCCGCGCCGGCCAACGGCATCATCGAAATCTCGGGCCCGGAGCGCGCGTCCCTTTGCGATTTCGTCGCCCGCTACCTTAAGGCGATCGGAGATACCCGCACCGTCGTCCCTGATCCGGATGCCAGGTATTTCGGGACCAAGCTGGAGGCTGGCTCGCTCGTCTCCGACAACAATCCCCGCGTCGGCCGGATCGACTTCGATCGCTGGTTCGCGACAGCTCCCCGGAAATAACCGCGCGTGGATGAGCCGATTTCGAAGCGGCTCATCCACCTTCATCGTTAAAGGACGATAGACATGATCAAGTCATTGGCGTGCGTCTTTGCGCTGACAGCGCTTCTGTCGATTTCGGCATTCGCACATGACACGCCCGGAGGTGGCGAAGGAGCAAAGGTTACGCTGGTCTACGACCGCGAGCTGCCTAACGTACCGGGCAAGAGCATGAGGGGCGTTCTCGTCGAATACGCTCCGGGCGGTTTCTCGGATGGTCATACACACCCTGCTTCCGCTTTCATCTATGCAACGGTGCTCGAAGGAGCGATCCGCAGCCAGGTCAATGATGGCCCCGCCACGGTCTACAAAGCCGGCGAGAGCTTCTCGGAATTCCCTGGCGACCGTCACGGCGTCAGCGAGAACGCGAGCAAGACCCACCCGGCAAAACTGCTTGCCGTGTTCGTCGTCGATACCGCCCAGCAGGAACTGACCTTCCCGCTCAAGAAGTAGATAGCGACGTCGGACAGCCATCCGGCGCACCGTCTTCCTCAGCATGAGCGACCGCCAAGGGAACCTCTTTCCATGCCCGGCGATGACCACTTCCTGCCTTTGGTGCTGATCAACATCCTCGGAACCGCTGGCATCGTCGTGTGGCACGTTCAGGGCAGCGGCCGTCCGACGGGTCGCCTGATCGTCCAGATCCTGTTCTTCATCGGCATGAGCGTCGTGCTCAATGCGGGAGGCATCGCTCCGCATCAGCCCGACGACCTCCATGCGGAGGGGCTGGCCGCGGTGCTTTCCAAGTCCGCCAGAATTCTCTGGTGGACCCACCTCGCCTGGACGATCATCGGCTTCATCCACATCTACGTCAGGCTCAATCGTAAGCCTCACGAAGCGCACCTGATCCTGGATATGGCCGTCGCCGGGATCTATCTCGGTGTAGCACTGTCGGTCATGGGGTTCGTCTTCGGCCTGCCGATCGCCACGCTTGTCACGACGTCGGGCGTTGTCGCCTTGATCCTGGGCCTCGCATTGCAGAATACGCTAGGCGATGTCTTTTCCGGCATCGCCCTGACGCTCGGCAAAGCTTATTCGATCGGTGACTGGGTGCAGTTGAACGACGGCACCGCGGGACGCGTCACCGAAACCAATTGGCGCTCCACCAACCTGCTGACTGGGTTGAACAACATCGTCGTGCTGCCGAACAGTCTGCTGGCGAAGCAGAGCCTGACCAGTTTGAGCCGCCCCGACGAGTCGCATCTGCTCACCCTGGGCCTGCGCTTTGCGGCCGGGCAGCGGCCGCGCATCATCGAGGACGCCATGCGCTCCGTGCTGGAAACCAGTACCCGTATCGTAAAGGATCCCCCGCCAGCCGTTGCCCTGAAGGCCATCGATGCGGCGGCCATCGAGGTGGAGTTGCAGTTCCGTGTCGCGAGCCTCGTAACGGGGACATCCGCCAAGAACGAGATCATCGACCTCATCCATGACCAATGCGGCGCGAGCGGTCTTTCGCTGGCCGGGCCTGCCTAGGACTCTCCATTCTGGTGCCACGGTGGGTTGCGGCGCTTGCCCGCATGCCGTCTCGCGCGCAGCAGCGGAACACTGGACGATCTCCTTGCAAGTCATGGATTTCCATAAGTGCAGCTGCAGCGTCCCGGCGCTAGGGTCTGGCGAGTTTGCCAGTCTGGTCTTCGCGAACTGGTGCTAGATGAAGCGGTGACGGTTTCGAGGCATTCCGTCTCCGAGAGGAGCAGCAGATCATGATAGCAGCGCTTCATCGAACGCCGCCGGCCATGATCTTCGTGATGCTGGCCCTTGGCCTTGCGGCATGCTGGTCGGCCGGTACTCCCATCGGCATTCTTGCACCCCTCGGCGCTCTCTTCCTCTACGCCCGGGGCTATTGGCTCCTGTCACTCTGGGGTGGGCTGCTGGTCGCCCTTGCCGGGGCGGTCCTCGCCGCGATGCTGTATCCGGGCGCGATACGGGACGCCTCGCGGTCGCTCGCAGCCCTCGCCACGGTGGCCGGCTGCATCGGCCTGCTTCTTGCGCCATATCCGCTTCGCCGAAGCAGCCGGCTCGCCGCGATGGGTCGGCAAGCGGCCGGGCAGCCGGACGGGCTGGCAGGCGACATGGACAGCGTCCCCGAAGGCGCTGTCCATCCAGATGACCGACCTGCGATCGCGCATGCCGCGGCCTACGCATTCTGGACGGGCGTGCCGCAAGTGACGAGCTATCGGCTGCGTGAGCCGGACGGCAGCTATCGCTGGACCGAATTGCGCGCCGAGCCGGGCTATGGCGTGAGCGTCGATGTCGACGCCATGGTGTCGAGACCGGATGATCGCTGGACTGTCGCGGAATCGCTTGGCGAGACCGTGCAGGCAGTGCAGGCCGCCAAGGTAATCGAGAGCTTGCACGGCAAGGCCTGGGCTTTCGATGCGATAGGGAAATTCACCTATGTGACCCCTGCGGCCCAGATTGCCATCGACATGGCTCTGGAGGATCTCAATCGTCGTCTCGGCGAGCGGGAATTCATCGATGGCGGTGAGGTCGGCTGGATGCGCGGTGTTCATCCGGACGATGTCGACGGGGCCGCTGCGACCCTGCGCCATTGCCTCAAGACGGGCGAGCCGTGGAACATCGAATACCGCATGCTTCGCGCAACGGGCCACTATGTCTGGCACCGCATTTCAGCGCGGCCGACACGGGATGGCGAGGGGCGCATCACCGGCTGGTTCGGCACCTCGATCGATATCGACGTCTATAAGAAAACCGAGGCTGCGCTGCGAGAGCGAGAAAAGCATCTCGAACAGCTCATCGACACGGTGCCTGCCATGATCTGGAGCATGTCAGCGGAGGGCCGCCCCATCTATCTTAACAGGCGGATCATGGAGGTCACCGGCGCCACGCTCGATACAGTCAAGGCGTCGGATGGGTCTCTATCGTTGAAGAAGATGATTCATCCGAATTTCTGGGAGCTGGCAGAAAAAACCTTCGCGAGATCGGTCGCGACCGGCGCGCCGTACGACATCAAGTACCTCCAGCATCGGGCTGGCGGCACCTATCGATGGACACAGACGCGCGCAGAACCTCTGTGCGACGAAGCCGGTAAGATTATTCGATGGTACGGTGTATCCGTCGATATCCACGATCTGATCACCACCCAGACCGAACTCAATCTCCGAAAGCAGGAATTGACGCGGCTGATCGATCTGGTTCCGAGCTTCCTCTGGCGACTGACCCCGACCGGGGCGCCGAATTTCTTCAACCGCCGCTTCATCGACTTCCTGGGCATTGATGACGGTGACCTTGAGCAATCCCGGACGGAGCGATACGCAGCCGCCCTGAAGGTTGCGATCCATCCGGACGACGCCAGTCGCGTTTGGGCAGAAATCAAGGACTGTCTCAGCAGCGGTCGGCCTTACGCGATGCGCTATCGCCTGCGACGTCACGATGGTGTTTATCGCTGGATGGACGGGCGTGCCGAGCCGCTCCTGGACGACGATGGCGGCATCATTCAGTGGTATGGTCTGTCCCATGACATCGACGACCAGTTGCGCGTCGAGGAGGCGCTCAGGGAAAGCGAACAATCGCTGCGCCAGTTGGTCGAGACACTGCCGGCCCTCATCTACTGCGCTGCGCCAAATGGGGAACCGATTTATCGAAGCGAGAAGCTGGGGGAGTTTCTTGGCTTTGGGCTCGGTGACAAGGACGCGGAGGGACGGACACGCCTGACCGGCACTCTCGAAGCGATCATCCATCCCGACGACCTGCCCGACGTAAAAGAGAGATACGGGCACTCGCTGGCGACGGGCGCGCCCTATGCGATGAAGCACCGCCTCCGGCGGGCGGATGGCGAGTATCGCTGGGTCGAGACGCGAACCGCGGCGATGAAAAATGCCGAGGGAGAGATCGTTCAGTGGAACGGCATCTGCTTCGAGATCGAAGATCAGGTGCGCGCGCAGGAAGCGCTGACATTGACGCAGGAACGCCTGGCACGCGCAGCGCAAGCTGCGAGCCTGGCCGAGCTATCTGCCTCGATCGCCCATGAGGTCAACCAACCGCTCGCGGCCGTGGTCGCCAATTCGCACGCGTGCCAGCGCTGGCTGACCTCGGACCCGCCCAATCTGGAGCGGGCGCAGAAAACCATCGAACGTATCATCAGGGATGCGAATTCAGCCGCCGATGTCGTCGGCCGGGTTCGTGCCTTGTTCAGGCAGACGGACCAAGCGCGAAACCTCTGCCCGCTCGACGCCATTCTTCATGAAGCGCGGGATCTGATGATGGAAGAGGCGGTCCGGCGCCGCATGCGTATCGAGGTCGAGGTCGAGGCAGGTCTTCCGTCGCTGGAGCTGGATCGCATCCAGATTCAGCAGGTTCTGGTCAACCTGATCCGCAACGGCCTTGAGGCGATGGAGCCTGCTCGGCGCGGGGTTCTGCGCGTCCGAACACTGCGCGCCGGCGAGTTCGTCAGGACCGAAGTCCGCGATACAGGCGCGGGTATCGGCGCCCCGGACAAGGTCTTCGAGCCGTTCTTCTCGACCAAATCCCATGGGATGGGCATGGGGCTGGCGATATCGCGCACCATCATCGAGTCCCATGGCGGGCGGCTATGGGCCGAGGACAATCAGCCCAGCGGGGCGACTTTCATCTTCACCCTCCCGGCGGAAGCGAAAGCGGATCATGACCGTTGACGACACCATCGTGTTCATCGTCGACGATGACGAGGCGCTGCGCGAGGCGCTGGGCGAGTTGCTCGAGGCCAACGGGGTTCGGTCGGTGCTGTTCCAATCCGCCGGCGACTATATCGGCGCCGACAAGCCCGACCTCCCGGCCTGCCTCCTTCTCGATATCGAGCTTCCCGATATCAACGGCCTCGACCTGCAACGGCAGATCGCGCGGGACGACCATCCGCCGATCGTGTTCATCACTGGCCATGGCGACATTCCCTCGTCGGTGCGTGCAATCAAGCATGGCGCCGTCGATTTCCTGACGAAGCCGTTCAGCGATACCGCGCTCCTGGCAGCGATCAACGCGGCGATCGCGCAGGACCGTGAAACAAGGGCGAAGCGCGCCGAGCTCACGCTGCTGAAGCAACGCTATCACGAGCTCTCTCCGCGAGAGCGAGACGTGCTTCCGCTGGTCGTGAGCGGACTCCTCAACAAGCAAGCTGCGGCCGAGCTCGGCATCAGCGAAGTGACCCTTCAGATTCATAGAAGAAACGTGATGCAGAAAATGGCGGCGTCATCGCTCGCCGACCTGGTGCGAATTGCGGAGCGTTTGGAAATCCCGATCCAGCATTCGCGCCGGATGGGAGGAATATAAGTGTGACCAAGAATAAATATGTCGTGGCCGTCGTCGATGATGATCCGAGATTGCTCGAATCGCTTGAGGAATTGCTCGAGTCTGCGGGATATGCGGTTCGTAGCTTCTCGTCAGCGGCAGCGCTGACACGGGCTGGCCTCTCCGGACTGGATCTCCTCATCACCGATGTCGGCATGCCGGGGCTGAATGGCTTCGAGCTGCGCGACCTCGTCAACCAAGAACGTCCGGAGCTGCCGGTCTTTCTCATCACCGGGCGCCACGAGATCGCCGAGCAGATCAGGGCGCGGGCCGTGGAGAGCTTCTTCTGCAAGCCGTTCGATGGCCAAGCCTTACTCGCGGCGATCGCAAGGGCACTAACTCAACAAGGACGTGGAAGGTGAACATGATCATTGACCGCTCACTCTCGCAAAAGTCGGTGCTCTCCTCCAGGCGAGGTGCAGCCGAAGAACAGCAGCCTCTCGTCATCATTGTCGATGACGACGCCTCGGTCCGAGACGCACTGTCTGAGCTTATGGAGTCGGCCGGCTTCGCAGCGGTTTCGTTCAGCTCGACACAGGCGCTGCTCGAGACCGGTAAGCTCGACCAGCCGGGATGTCTCATCCTCGACGTGCGTATGCCCGGTTTCAGCGGGCTCGATCTACAGCGCCATCTGACCACGAATGGAAATCCCAAGCCGATCGTCTTCCTCACTGGGCATGGCGACATCCCCATGACCGTCCAGGCCATGAAGGCGGGCGCGGTGGATTTCCTGACGAAGCCGGTCCGCGACCAGACGCTTCTGGACGCCGTCAATGCGGCCATCGGGCTGGATGCGGCGCGCAGGGCGGAAGCTGCGAAGATCAAAGGGTGTGTTGAGCGCCTGCAGACTCTGACGCCACGGGAGCGCGAAGTCATGTGCGAGGTCGCACGGGGTCGCCTCAACAAGCAGATCGCCTTCGACCTCGGCATCAGCGAGGTCACGGTCAAGCTGCACCGGGGTAACCTGATGCGGAAGATGGAAGTTGCCTCCCTCGGCGAACTTATCAGGGCGTGGGAGGCTCTTCCGGTCGGCATGCGTATGGCGAACGCCGCCTAGCCTTGGTGAGGCTGGGGCACCGGATTCGGTGCTCCAGAGCTTATGGTCACGGCGTGATGCTTCGCCAATGCGCCGGAATGGCTAAGCTAAGGAACGGCATGGCAACCTCTCCTGAGATCAGGTCAGCGTGATGCCGCCATCGACGGCTAGGTTGACGCCGGTGATGAATTGCCCGTCGGCGGAACAGAGAAAGAGCGCCGCCTGTGCGAGCTCTTCCGGCTTGCCCATCCGGCCGAACGGGATCATCCGGGCGGCCTGCTCCTCGACCTGCGCCTGCGTTTCCGGAGCGACGCCGAGCTTTCCAATAATCGGCGTATCGGTCGGGCCGGGGCTGAGCACGTTCACGCGAATGCGCCTGTCCTTAAGTTCCAGGGCCCAGTTGCGCGCAAACGCTTCGATTGCTGCCTTGCTGCCAGCGTAGACCGCGTGACCATCCAGCACCTTGCGGCTCGCGATCGAGCTCGTCAGCAAGATCACTCCGCCCTCACGCAATAGCGGAGTGATCTTCTGCACGCCGAAGAACGTGCCGCGCGCATTGGTGAGGAATTGCGTGTCGTAGTCGGCGACCGTCACGTTGAAGCTCGGCTGAATGCGGATGTTGCCCGCATTCGCCACATAGATGTCGGCCCGTCCGAAACGATCGGAGACCAGCGCGGCGACACGTTCGTGCGTGCCGAGGTCGGCAACATCACCTGCGAGGCCGGTCGCCTGAGGCCCGAGGGCGGCGACGGCTTCGGTCACGGCGTCTTCTCGACGACCGACGATCAGCACCTTCGCGCCAGCGGCTATGAACAGGCGCGCTGTCGCGAAGCCGATCCCGCTGTTGCCGCCGGTGATCACGGCGACCTTGTTCGACAATTTTCCCATGTGGATCTCCATTGATGATCCGTCAGTTGGGTCGCTCCTGAGTGAAATCAAAATATGCCGAAGTCGACGTGATCTATACGTTTGAATAGATCATATTGTCTTCGAGCGTATTGATCGTCATTTTAGGAAGATGAAAATAGACATACCTCGAAAATCTGACGACCAGATCGATGTTGTCGCCGGCTTGAGGTCGAAGTGTCGGGGTTTGATGCTCAATCGAGCGCCCTGAGCATTTCGGTCCCGCAACCAGTATCTGCGCCCTGGAGGCGCCAATGCCCAACAAAGCACTATCCAGTTCCACCGACCTCAGTCGGCGGGACCTTCTTTGCGGCGGCGCCGGCATGGCGGCGATTGGCACGCTTCCGCTCCAGTCCTTGGCGCAGCCCGCCACCGTTCCCCCTCACAACAGCAAAAGGAGCCGACGCATGAATTATGTCACCACGCGGGATGGCGTTGAGATTTTCTACAAGGATTGGGGCCCGAAATCGGCCCAGCCGCTGGTCTTTCACCATGGCTGGCCGCTCAGTTCGGACGATTGGGACACCCAGATGCTCTTCTTCTTGGCCCAGGGTTTCCGGGTCGTCGCTCACGACCGGCGTGGGCATGGCCGTTCGAGCCAGGTCAGCGACGGGCATGACATGGACCACTACGCGGCCGACGCCGCGGCCGTCGTCGAACACCTCGACCTGCGCAACGCCGTGCATATCGGACACTCCACCGGAGGCGGCGAGGCGACGCGCTATGTCGCGCGCCATGGCAGGAGCCGTACGGCGAAGCTCGTTCTCATCGGCGCAGTCCCGCCGATCATGGTCAAGACCGAGCGGAACCCGGGCGGCCTGCCGATCGAAGTCTTCGATGGTCTCCGGAAGAGTCTCGCGGCCAATCGCAGCAAGTTCTACACCGATCTCGCATCGGGGCCGTTCTACGGATTCAATCGCGCCGGGGTCGAGACGGATGCCAACGTCGTCCAGAACTGGTGGCGCCAGGGCATGATGGGAGCTGCCAAGGCTCATCACGAGGGTATCAAGGCCTTCTCCGAGACCGATTTCACGGAGGATCTCAAGGTCATCGAGGCTCCGGCTCTCGTCATGCATGGCGATGATGATCAGATCGTCCCGATCGGCGACAGCGCCCCGCTTTCGGCGAAGCTCCTGAAGCGGGCGACCCTGACGATCTACAACAAGTTCCCGCACGGCATGGCGACCACCCATGCGGATACGATCAACAGAGACATCCTTGCCTTCGTCCGAGGGTAACGCTCACGGACGAGGCGGCTGGCGAAGCCGCCTCGTCATAGTTGCCGTCCGCCGATCAGCTTCGGCGGTGAGTCATCGCACAGGGAAGCCGCGGCCTGCGAGCCGACCGTTCGCTGACAGCTTCTGGAATCCGTCGATCGAGGCCCTCGAAAGCCATGTCAGAAATCCAAAAAGACCGTCAAATTTTGGCCGGCGTTGCTGTGCCGGATACTAAACTGGTGGCCAGCGCTCTCGCTTATGCTCGCCGAGCATGCGAGCCTTACCTGTACAACCACGTTGTGCGCTCCTGGCTTTTCGCCGCTCGCCTAGGGCAGCTTCGGCATATCCATCATGATGAGGAAGTCGTCGCTGTCGGGACGCTCCTGCACGATGTCACGCTGAACGAGCGGTTCAACGAGCCGCGACGGTTCGAGGTCGAGGGCGCCGATCTCGCCCGAAGCTTTGCCCGAGAGAGCGGTGTCGACGATCGTCGTGCTCAGTTGATTTGGGACAGCGTAGCCCTCAACTCAACACCGTCGATCGGCCTCTACAAGGAGGCTGAGGTTGCGCTCTGCACGGCAGGCATCTGCCTAGATGTCGTCGGACTGCAATACGACGCGCTCCCGCCGGACGAGGTCCAGCAGATCCTCCTGGCCTATCCGAGGCTCGGGATGAAGCGGCTGATGACGCAGTGCTTCTGCCACATCGCCAGAACCCGTCCTGAAACCACCTACGACAATTTCGTGCGTGATTTCGGCGAGCGGCTCGTAGCGGACTACCGCGCGCCGTCGTCGGTCGATTCTGTCGAGCGCGCGCCGTTCGACGAGTGAGATGCATTCCTCAGGGAGCGAGGATATCAAGGAGACGGCGCATGAAGATCGTTGTGGTAGGCGGGACCGGCATGATCGGGTCCAAGCTCGTCGATGCGCTGGCCGGCCGTAGTCTCGAAATCGAAATCGCCTCGCCATCGCGCGGCGTCGATACGGTCACCGGAGAAGGTCTGGCCGAGGCGCTGTCCGGCGCGCAGATGGTCGTGGACGTTTCCAACTCTCCGACCTTCGATCAGGACGCCGCGCTCGCCTTCTTCGAGGCCTCCGGACGCAACCTGCTCGCTGCCGAGGAGGCCGCCGGCGTCCAGCATCACGTCGTTCTCTCTGCCGTCGGGACCGATCGGCTACCCGATTGCGGGTATTTCCGAGCCAAGATGATGCAAGAGGTGATCGTGAGAAGCGCAAACGTGCCCTATACGGTCGTGAGGTCGACGCCCTTCTTTGAGTACATCAACGGAATCGTCGAGGCCGCCGCGGAAGGAGACTCGCTTCGCATTTCGCCGGCCCTGATCCAGCCCATCGCAGGCGACGATGTCGCGCTTGCACTGCGCGACGTCGTCCTCGGGCGCGCGCAGAACCGCGAACTGGAAATCGCGGGCCCGGACCGCTTTCGGCTCGACGAAATCGCTCGTGAAATATTGGCCGCTAACGAGGATCCGCGGCCGATCGTTGTCGATCCCAAAGCGCTCTATTTTGGAGCCGTGTTGCATAACGACACCCTCGTGCCTGGTGATCATCAGCGCATTGCGGCGCCGACACGCTTCGAGGATTGGCTGCGACGATACGTGGCACAGTCGCTGGCCCCGGCCAACTAAAGCAGTGTGCCAGAGGGCGTCGACGCGGCGAAGTTCGGCTTTTACTCCGTGCGATTATACTGAATCGCGAGGTCGGAGCTGCGTCACGGCGATGGGGATGACGTGAGCATTGGGCCAACGACGCATCGCGGACGCGGCCGCAAGACATCGCAGTAGAAGATACAGCGGTGTCGATAACGGGCTCTGTCAGCTCGAGAAAATCAGCACCAACGATGGCAATAGAGATTCCGGATATCTACAAATATCCGCGCACAGACGCGAGACATCCAAAGTTTATATTTAGATCGAGTGCATATGAAATTTATACCTATGTTTATTAATGGGAACATGCAAGTAGGTTTTGCAGATTGAAACCTAATCTTCGGCATAATTCTAAGATCACTGGAATTTGCCAAAGTGGATCCGCGGTACAGACATCCGCTACCTGTTAAGGCCAGATGAGCATCGGGGGCCAAGATGAGCATACAGATCCACATCACCGAACCTGGGGAGGAGTTGCGAGGCGGCGCCGATCAGTCATTGCAGGCGATGGCGCGCCTATTGGCCGTCGCGGGGCATGATCTCAAACAACCCATTCAGATAGCAATGCTGTCGATCGCCGTAGCGGCCGGCAAGATCACCTCAGAACCTGTCGCGAGAAGATTGAGAACTGCACTCGATGCAATGAGGCGGCTCAATTCGGAGCTTGATGACATCGCCCGGCTCTCGCAACTAGGCACGACAATGCCAAGGACAATGCCCGTCGACCTCGACGGCATGCTATATGAAGTCGAACGCGACTGGCGCGCATACGCGGATGAATGCGGTACGGTCCTTCAGATCAATTCCTCCCCGGTTTGCGTCCAGTCCGATCCAGCCATGCTGAAAACGATCCTGCGCAACCTTGTGGGCAATGCAATCCGACACGCCGGGCCGCGCGGCCACGTCTCGTTATCATGCATGCGACGTGGTAGTACGCTTCAGATCGACGTCCAGGACGATGGGAACGGCATCGCGGTTGGTCAACTATCGCGAGTCTTCGACGCTTTCGAGCGCTGCGGCGGCGCAAGCTCTCACGACGGACTTGGTCTCGGCCTGACCATAGTACGCCAGACAGCCGAAATGTTGCGCCACCCGATTTCGGTGCGTTCCGTCGAGAATGAGGGGTCCACCTTTTCTATTGACGTGCCGTTGTTGGGGCCTCGCATTGCACAGCCGATGGATGCAGGCCCGTTCGAACCTAGCCTTGGCGAGGGAACACAAGTGGAGAGTAGGCTAGTATCAATTTTTTCCGAAGAGGATGGCATCCTCAGGCAGTCGTGAGCTGCGCGGATGCTTTGTCGCTCAAGCCGGTTCGGCCCCCCAACCGGTTTTCGAGTAGACTATGTCGTCCCGCCGTTCGCCAATGCCTAGCCTCAACTCCATCAGCAGTGCCGGGGGCGGTGCCGCGCTGTGGGAAAGGTTGTCACTGCAGATTGCCGATGCATGTCGAACCGCCAGCAGCGTTGCTTCCCATTTGGGGGGCGCCGACGGCAGACAGGATGATGCGGCGGATCCGATCGAGAGTCGGCGCCGTGGGTTGCCGCGACGCCCCTTCGATCCGACGAAGCATCAATGCAGCCGAGTGGTAGGCGACGCCAACTGCCCCATGCCCGATAAGTGCCGGATAAAATAGACATAGCCTTCCGCTGATCTCGCAGGATTCTTGATCAGAGGCGCCATGGGACAGTGCTGGCTTGATTCCGTAAAGACAAGGAAGGGCGCGGGGATGAGACAATGATTCCGCTTCAATACCAATCTATGAGCGAGCAGATCCTACACGTTGGTTCAAGTCGGCCAGACCGTTGTTTGATTTAATGCGGCATGGAATCCGAGTTTATTTTGCGACGCCGCAGCCACTTACGGAGGTGGCTGATACGGCTGAGTTGGCAGAATCAGCAGGAGAATCTCGTGGGACAGCCACAAACAACGAAGAACTTTGATAAATCATCTGGTGAGAGGCTGGGGCGCGACGACTTGGTTCCGTCGCGCTACGCCGTGCGGGTCGGCGAGATCGACGTGCTGGTCATCAGCGACGGCGTTCTGGAGCCGCCTGCAGAGTCAATGGCTACTAATGCCGACCCGGCGACCCGGAACGCCTGGCTCGATCGGTCATTCCTGGCGCACGACACATTCGATTGGGCGCTGAACGCGGTCGTGGTGCGCAGCGGGAAACAGACCATTCTCATCGACAGCGGAATTGGTGGCGAAGTTCCGGACTTCACGCGGGCCGGGCTGTTCGGCCATCGACTCGCGGCCGCCGGCGTCGATCTGGCCTCTGTGACCGACGTGGTGCTGACGCACATGCACTTCGACCATGTGGGGGGGCTCCTCGTCGATGGAGTGAAGGAGCAGCTTCGTCCGGACCTACGGGTCCATGTCTCTGCCGCGGAAGCCAAGTTCTGGGAAGCGCCTGATTTCTCTCGCACCGGCATGCCGCCGGCTCTTGCGGAGATCGCGAGAAATGCGTCGAAGCGCTTCTTGAAGATGTACCACACCGAGTTGCGCACTTTCGAGCAGGAACAGCAGATTGCGCCGGGGGTGATCGTCACTCGCACCGGCGGCCATACCCCCGGCCACAGCGTGGTGCGCATCGCGTCCGGCAGCGACAGGCTGATGTTCGGCGGCGACGCCATATTCCCAGTCTCGTTTGACCATCCCGAGTGGCACAACGGTTTCGAACACGACCCCGAGGAGGCCACCCGCGTTCGGCTGCGCCTGATGCAGGAGCTGGCGACGACCGGCTCCTGGCTGGTGTCCACGCACATGCCGTTCCCATCCGTCGGTCGCGTGGCGGCTGAGGGCAAAGTCTTTCGCTGGGTGTCGGCCTGGTGGGACTACTGAGCCGCCGGTCAGGCGGCACCGGCCTTGCGGCCGTCAGATCCAGATCGCATAGGTTCGGAGCCACTCTCAGAGGTGCCCAAACGGGCGATTAAACGAGCGCAAGACGATGCGGCAGCGGGATTGGTCCGCTGCCCTTCGTTGGGAACTCGTTGGGCGACCGGCAGGCGGGCGTGCTCAATGAACAGCCTTGGCCACGGCGAGACGTCTGTCGTGAGCCACCGAACTGTGCCGCCTGCCCTACCCTCCTGCGTGCCTTCTGCGAGGCATCCGGCGTGGGCTCGCTACGCAACTCGGCACTCTCTCCAAGACGAATTCGATCGTGCGACAGGCTGGCGCATCATTGCTTGGCCTCAGGAGCTTTCGTGTCGACCCCTGCGTACCTTACGGTCGAGGAAGTTGTTGCCCGCTACCGTGGCCAGGTCAGCGAAGGCACGCTGCGGAACTGGCGAGCGATGCGGATCGGTCCGTCCTTTATCAAGATCGGCAAGGCGGTCCTCTATCCCGTCAGCGAGCTCGATCGTTGGGACAAATCCAATCTGGTGATTTGCAGACCTTCCCGGTCTTTGTCGTTGGAGGAGCACGCTCCCGCACGTTGAGGTGGATCACCGTGGCTGGCTGTTCAAGCCATCGGCGATGCGATATGACGAAATTCACGATGCGGAATCCGTGACAAAGCGGGATTGCGGAGTATCGTACAAGCTTAAGCATGATTGATGATTATTTATCACGAGTAATCACGCTCTACATATACCACTTAGCGACCCCTTTTGATTTCGAATTTAAAGCAGGGCGTTGAAACACAAAAGGAATTTAGCTTAGAGTAGACTGGTCCACAATCATCCGTCGGGTGACCCGACACCGTCGACCCCGGATGTGAAAATGACCCGCGAACTCGTTGATATCGCAAAGCCACTGGGCATCGCGATCCACGACCACATCATCGTCGGGCGCGACGGTCACGCAAGCTTCCGGGGCTTGGGCCTGCTTTAGGGCTTCCTCCCGGCCGACCGGCAAGTCGCGTGAAAAGGAGCGCTGCTGGAATGCCGCCATTTTCGCTCAAGCGGGTCTACGATCCAGCTCAGGAGAATGACGGCTTGCGCGTTCTCGTCGATCGGCTCTGGCCACGCGGTATCGCCAGGGACCGTGTCGACCTCTGGCTGAAGGACATTGCGCCGAGCGACATGCTGCGCAAGCGCTTCCACGGACAGCCCGACCATTGGGACGAGTTTCTCGCCGCCTACTACGCCGAACTGAAGGGTGCGGCAGCGCTGGCTGCCGTGCGCACCCTGTTCGAGCATTCGAGGGAAGGCCCGGTCACCCTGCTCTACGCCGCCCGCGACGCGGAGCACAACAACGCCGTCGCACTGAAGCAATGGCTCGAAGGGCAGCCCGGGAATCAGGCCTGACGGAGGTGGCTGAGCCCACCAAGTTCCCCGCTCCCGATCGGATCCAAACTTGCCGGAAGCAGCGGCTGCCTTGACCGTTCGACTATTGGACAAACGCCCGGACGGCCAGCTTGCGCGGATTGACTAAGGAATAGGCAGAAGCCGGCGCGCCCCTGACCATCGGCCCCCTTCCCGAACGCAAGCGAATGCGCATAGGCTACCGAAAATGGGGAAAGATGCCTGACATGGTCGCGTTTGATGAAATGACCGGCTCGGGGGCCGAATTACGACCGGCCTATGACGCGCTTGACCGCTGGCTGAAGGAAGCGCCGCCGGAAATGCTGGCGCTGCGGCGCAGCCAGGCCGAACTGTTCTTCCGGCGTATCGGCATCACCTTCGCGGTTTATGGCGACGAGGAATCGACCGAGCGGCTGATCCCCTTCGACATCATCCCGCGCGTGCTGACCAAGCCCGAATGGACCAAGCTGGAGGCGGGCCTGCGCCAGCGCGTCACCGCGCTGAACATGTTCTTGGCCGATGTCTATGGCCCCAAGGAGTGCCTGAAGGCCGGCATCATCCCGCCCGATCTGGTCTATCGCAACGCCTGCTATCAACTCGAGATGGTCGATTTCAAGGTGCCGCACGGCATCTACTGCCACATCGCCGGCATCGACATCGTCCGAGTCGACGCGGACACCTTCTATGTGCTGGAAGACAATGCCCGTACCCCGTCCGGCGTCTCCTATATGATGGAGAACCGCGAGGTGATGCTGCGGCTCTTCCCGGAACTCTTCGCCATGCATCGCGTGGCGCCCGTCGACAATTATCCCGACCAGCTGCTGGCGACGCTGCGCTCGGTCGCACCGCGCAGCGCCCCCTCGGACCCGACGATCTGCCTGCTGACGCCCGGCCAGTTCAATTCGGCCTTCTACGAACACTCGTTCCTGGCCGACAAGCTCGGCATCGAGCTGGTCGAGGGCTCTGACCTGCTGGTCAAGGACGACGTCGTCTACATGCGGACGACGCAGGGTCCCAAACGCGTCGACGTGATCTACCGGCGCATCGACGATGATTTCATCGACCCGCTGGTCTTCCGCGGCGATTCGGTGCTCGGCGTGCCCGGCCTGATCGGAGCCTACAAGGCCGGCAACGTCACGCTTGCGAACGCAGTGGGCACCGGCGTCGCCGACGACAAGGCTGTCTATAGCTACATGCCGGAGATCGTGAAGTTCTTCACCGGGGAGGAGCCGATCCTGAAGAACGTCCCGACCTTCCGCTGCCGCGAGCCCGAGGCCAATGCCTATGTGCTCGACAATCTCGACAAGCTCGTCGTCAAGGAGGTCAACGGTTCGGGCGGCTACGGCATGCTGGTGGGGCCCCACGCCAACAAGGCCCAGATCGAGACATTTCGCAGGAAGCTGAAGGCGAGCCCTGAGGGCTTCATCGCCCAGCCGACGCTGGCGCTTTCGACCTGCCCGACCTTCGTGGCGTCGGGCGTCGCGCCGCGCCATGTCGATCTGCGCCCCTATGTGCTCTCGGGCGCCAACGGCATTTCCTGCGTGCCGGGCGGGCTGACGCGCGTTGCCCTCAAGGAAGGCTCGCTGGTGGTGAATTCCAGCCAGGGCGGCGGCACCAAGGACACATGGGTGCTCGATGCGTAACATCAACGGTGGCATTCCTGCCGGACTTAGCCCAGACGCTCCGCGCCTCGTCACGAAAAGGCCCGAACTGACCATGCTATCGCGCACCGCCGACAGCCTTTACTGGGTCTCCCGCTATGTCGAGCGGGCCGAGTATCTCGCCCGCATCCTCGACGCCACGATGCGCCTGACCAACCTGCCCTCCGCCTATGGCGGCGCGGGCACCGAATGGCAGAGCGCAGTATCGACAGCCGGCTGCGAGGAAACTTTCGCCAAGGTCTATGGCGAGGCCAATGAGCGCAATGTCTGCGACTTCCTGACCTTCAACCCCGACAACGCCTCCTCGATCCGCAACTGCTTCGCGCTGGCGCGCTCGAACGCGCGCGCCGTGCGCACTGCATTGACCTCGGAGATGTGGGACGCGCTGAATGGCGCCTGGCTCGAACTCCAGCGCTTCGAGAAGAAGCGCATGGATCGCGAGGAACTGGCGCGCTTCCTGGACTGGGTGAAGAACGTCTCACTCGTCTTCGACGGCTCGGCCTACCGCACCATGCTGCGCGATGACGGCTACTGGTTTTCCAGGCTCGGCGTCTATGTCGAGCGGGCCGACAACACGGCCCGCATCCTCGACGTCAAATACCATGTCCTGCTGCCGGCCAATGAGCAGGTCGGCGGCTCGCTCGATTATTTCCAGTGGACGACGATCCTGCGCGAGGTCTCGGCGCTGACCGCCTATCACTGGGTCTACCGCGAGGCGGTGAAGCCGCTGCTGATCGCCGACCTGCTGATCCTGAACCGGCGCATGCCGCGCTCGCTCGCCGCCTGCTACGAAAACATCTCGCGCTTTCTCGACCATCTCGGCGATGCCTATGGCCGGCAGGGTCCGGCCCAGCGCCAGGCGCGCAAGACCCTCGCCAACCTCAACAACACCCGCATCGACGATATCTTCGAACACGGACTGCATGAGTTCATCTCGGACTTCATCACCGAGAACAACCGCCTGGGCGGCACGATCATCGAGCAGTATCTGCAATGATCATCGGCCAGACGCCCTGCGGCGACGGAGCGCTCGCCTCCGCGGGCGCGGACGGTTAAGAGAAGGTCAAGATTAGCCACTCCCGCCCCGAACTGCGGTCATCATGCGGATCAGGATCTCTCACTCGATCAGTTACGACTATGCCGAGCCCGCCCGGCATATCACGCAGATTCTGCGGCTGACCCCGCGTGACCATGACGGCCAGCACGTCATGTCCTGGCGGATCGAGCCCAATATCGATGGCCGCATGCGCTCCTCGCAGGATGCGCACGGCAATATCGTGCACAGCTTCTACGCCGATGGGCCGATCTCGGCCCTCTCGATCAAGATCGACGGCCTGATCGAGACCGTGGATCTGGCGGGCGTGGTCCGGGGCGGCATCGAGCGCGTGCCCTCCGAAGTGTATCGGCGCGACACCCTCCTGACGACGCCAGACGAGGCGCTGCGCGGCTTTGCGCTGGAGGCGACGAGCCAGGCCGATACACCCCTGTCGCGCATGCACGCGCTGATGGACGCGCTCCACACTGAAATCGCCTGCGTCGATGCAAGCGGCCGCATCGGCATCGGCGCAGCTGCCGCCTTCGCCGCACGCGAAGGCATCGCTCAGGATATCGCGCATGTCTTCATGACCTGCGCCCGCCAGCTCGGCATGCCCGCCCGCTATGTCTCGGGCTATGTGGCACAATCCGACACCCTGCCCCATGCCAATGGTGCGCATGCCTGGGCCGAGGTGTATTTTGACGACTATGGCTGGATCGGCTTCGACCCCGCCAACGGCCTGTGCCCGATCGACACCCATGTGCGTGTCGCGGCCGGGCTGGACTTCGCCGATGCCGCGCCGGTTCGTGGTGCGCGCAAGGGCGGCGACGGCGAAAACCTGGCCGTCCTCGTCAGCGCCCGCGAGACCGACAGCCGCCTCGTAAATCAGTGATCCGCCGCCCTCGGGCACTGCGACAGACCATGCAAGGACTTGCCCTTTGACCTATTGCGCCGGAATCCTCGTGCAGGATGGTCTCGTGATGATCGCCGACACCCGCACCAATGCCGGGCTCGACGACATCTCGACCTTCCGCAAGCTGCATGTGTTCTCCTGGCCGGGCGACCGGACCTTTGGACTGATGACGGCGGGCAATCTCTCGATCACCCAGTCGGTCGTCAGCATCCTGCACGAGGGACTGCCCAACGCGGAAACCGGCGAGATCGATACGCTGCTTGGCGTGGGCTCGATGTTCCGCGCCGCCCAGCTCGTCGGCCGCGCCATTCGCCATGTCAGGGAAAGCGACGGCCCCGCGCTCAAGGATGCCGGCGTCAAATTCGAGGTCACGATGCTGTTCGGCGGCCAGATCAAGGGGCAGCCGATGCGGCTGTTCATGGTCTATGGTGCCGGCAACTTCATCGAATGCGGCATGGACGCGCCCTTCCTCCAGATCGGCGAGCACAAATACGGCAAGCCGATCCTCGATCGCGCCGTGACCTACAAGACCCATCTCTACGACGCGCTGAAGGTCGGCCTGATCTCGATGGACTCGACCATGCGGTCCAATCTCGGCGTCGGCCTTCCCATCGATCTGATCGTGATGCGGCGCGACGCGGACGAGCCCGAACTCAGCCGGCGGATCGAGGCGGGCGAGCCCTATTTTCATGACCTGCGCGAGCGTTGGTCGGCAGCGCTGCGCGCGGCACACACCGCAATCCCGCGCCCTCCCTACGAACCGACCCCCGGTTGAGTTTGTGTGTGCGGCGCACTTCTAGGCAACGGGATATCAAGAATTGACCTTCTAGGGTCAAATTCTCCTATGGCCGCTTTGGATCGCTGATGCCCTTGCCTTCCGCCGCGAAGATGACGAACGCGGATTCCTCCGCGCGCATGCTCGCGAGCACGGTCGCGACACTGGGCTGTGCATTCCTCCTGGTCATGGCAGGTGCGGTCGCCGTCGTTGTCGCGATCACCAAGGATGCCAACCGCCTCGAAGCGCAAAGACAGGCCGATCGTATCGAAGCGGCATTCGACAGTCAGGTCCGGTTGCGCGAACTGCGTCTTTCCAGCCTCGCAGCCGCCGGCGATCTGCAGGCTGCGCTCCGCGATCCCGACCCTCTGAGCGCACTCCAGGCGGCGTTCATCCGTCTCAGCAGCCGGTTCGTCGAATTCGACGGCGCCTATATCGTTTCCTCGAGCGGGCGCGTCTTTGCCGGCGTCGAGTCAGGTGCGGCGGCCGGTCAGGCCGGCTATGACGGGTTGAAGCATTTCAGCCGGTCCATCCCGGGCAGCGTCAAACCGATTGACCTGTCTGTGCCCAAGAGCAGCGTTTTGTCGCCGGGCGCGGGTGCCGCCTGGGCGTCGATCATCTTTGACGGACATGAGACGATCAGCATCATGGCCGCCGAATTGGCGCGCCCCGGGATCTTCTCGTCACAGCTCGGGCCGATCTCGATCGTCGGCTACCGGCGCGTATCCAGCGCGATGCTGGCCGATCTCGCCGAGCGCTATCGCGTGGCCAATGTCAGGCTCGTCAAGACCATGCCCGACGATCCGATCTCCCGGCGCGAACTGGCCGCTCCCGACGGCAAGACCGAGGCCTGGCTGACCTGGTCGCCGGAACGCCCGGGCGACGCGATGCTGCAGAAGTTCCTGTGGGCGCTCATTGCGATCGGGCTGCTCGTCGGCGCCATCTTCGCCTTCGTCGTTCATCGCCTGCGCAGCGCCTCCGTCCAGATCACGTTGCGCGAGCACCAGATCCAGCGCCTTGCCGCGCATGACGAGCTGTCGCTTCTGCCCAATCGGCGCACCTTCGATATCAGGCTCGATCAGGAGTTGGCCCAGGTCGACCGGAGCGGCTCCGGGCTGGCCGTGCTGCTGCTCGACCTCGACCGCTTCAAGGCCGTCAACGACACA
Source organism: Allobosea lathyri (assembly GCF_900108245.1). GTDB lineage: Bacteria > Pseudomonadota > Alphaproteobacteria > Rhizobiales > Beijerinckiaceae > Allobosea > Allobosea lathyri. Next base: position 412,739 of record NZ_FNUY01000003.1, on the reverse strand, counting down.
TATGGCCATACGGCCGGGGACGAATTGATCCGTCAGGTTGCCGAGAGGCTGTCAGGCATCGTGCGGCTCGGCGATACCGTGGCGCGCATCGGCGGCGACGAGTTCGGCATCATCCAGAGCCATACGCAACTTCCCGCAGGTTGCGTGGCGCTGGGGGAGCGCATTCTGGCAAGCCTGACCGAGCCCTTCCTGATCATGGGCGTCGAGACGACGATCGGCTGCTCGATCGGCATCGCGCTGGCGCCCCAGGATGGCACCGATCGGGAGACCCTGCTGAAGCTCGCCGATACCGCGCTCTATCAATCGAAGAATACCGGGCGCAACCGCTACTCCTTCTTCGAGGCGCAGATGAACCGCGCCTTGGATCTCAAGCGCATGGTCGAGGACGACCTGCGCCAGGCGATCGCAGACGACCAGCTGGTGCTGCACTACCAGCCCCAGGTCTCGATCGACGGGTCGACCATCGTCGGCGTCGAGGCCCTGGTGCGCTGGCCCCACCCCGTCCATGGCATGGTGCCGCCGTCCGAATTCATCGGCATCGCCGAGGAGCGCGGGCTCATCATGCCGTTGAGCGAATGGGTGCTGCGCAAGGCCTGCGAGGAGGCGAAGCGCTGGAAGGGCGTCCGGCTCGCCGTCAACGTCTCGCCAATCCAGTTCCGGCACAAGGATTTCGTCGCCAACGTCATCCGCATCATCGACGAAACCGGCTTCGATCCGTCCCAGCTCGAACTGGAATTGACAGAAGGCGTCCTCATCGAGGATGCCGATGCCGCCGAGATCGCGATGATGGATCTGCGCGCCCATGGCGTCGGTCTGGCGCTCGACGATTTCGGAACGGGCTATTCAAGCTTGATCTATCTGCGGCGCTTCGCCTTCGACAAGATCAAGATCGACCGCTCATTCCTCGAATATATGGAAACGACCGGCGAATCCGCGATCCTGGTCCATTCCATCGCCCATCTGGGACGCGCACTGGGCCTGCGGGTCTGTGCCGAGGGTGTCGAGACCGCCGAGCAGCATCGCTTTCTTCAGGCGATCGGCTGCCATGAATTGCAGGGTTTCCTGTTCTCCAAGGGCGTTCCGGCTGATGAGATCGACCGGTTGCTCACGCTCGACAATCCCTTCGCCGAAGTGCTCGCTGCCGCCTGAGCGCTGCGCTCAGAAGAACAGCCCATGGATGCCGCTGAAGATCGCGTAGGCGAAACCGGCGCTGAGCATCAACCCGATTGCTCCGAACACCGCGCCGATGATGATGATCACGCCATCGCGTTCGACCAGGCCGAGCCCGACCAGGCAAACCGCGAGCCCTAGCGGGATTTGACCGATGAAAGGCGCGGCAACAATGAGCCCGAGCGCCAGCACCAGAATGACAAAGCCCAGCACTTGAATCGCGAACGCGCCGCCGAGCATCGTCAGCCGCGGCTGCGAAAAGCGCTCCAGGCGCAGCAGGATCGGCAGGGCGCGCGCCACCGCCCGCGTCAGTTCAGGCTTGCCGATGCTGCGGGCGAGCAGCGCCTGCGGCAGCCACGGCATGGTGCGCCCCGCCAGCATCTGGGCGGCGACGAAGGCCAGCACCAGGCCGCAGACCAGAGGAATGGGCGGAGGCATGGGCAGGCAGTTCGGCAGGCCGAGCAGAACCACGAGCAGCGCGTAGGCGCGGTCTTTCAGCGCCGCCACGATCGAGCCCACGGCGATGCGCTCCCCGGGCAGGGTGGCCAGCGCCGTCAGAAGTCCGGAAGTGCGTAGCGGAGATGACAATGGAACAGCCGGGCCGACGCGGAAGCAGCGGCCTAGCACGGGCGGGGCACGCCCAACAAGCACGCCCCACGCAGGCGCTCAATGCAGTGTCAGCACACCATCGATATTGACGATCTCGGCGGGGCGAATGAGCCGCGAATGCGCCACGATGATCGAGTGCAGCGGACCGTCGAGCTCGCGTTTCCAGAAATCGAGGAAATCATGCAGCACCGGAAAGCGCGGGGCGAGATCGTATTGCTGCCAGATGAAGGTCTGCAGGACACTGGGATGATCGGGCATGCGATAAAGGATCGTCGCCGTCGTCAGTCCGTAGCCTGCCAGTTGCCGGAGGAAGTCCGTAGACACCATCACCATCTCCCCTCGCCACACACGATGAAAGCCTAGCCGGTTATATATGTAGGGTGCGCCCGCTTGGTTAACAAATGGTTGCAAGCCTCTGCCACGCTACTGCAATCATTGTTGCGTTTGGCCAGTTCCGGCACTGGCTAAGACGGCGGGGGCGTGCGTGGCGTATGGGTGGGCGATGGCCGGAACGGCCAGGGTGGTGGCTGTCTGCGCCGCCATGCTCGCTAGTCCCGCCATGGCCGAGGAAGAGGACGAGATTGAGGAACTGCCTCGCTCTCCCCTCTCGGCCGTCATCTTCGGCTCGCTCGATGCCGGCCCCACTAAGACATTGCTGTCCGTGGGCTGGAAGCGCAGTTGGGGCGGCGGCCCTGCGAGGAGCGGATTTCGCACCATCGTCAAATCGGGAAGCTCTGTGGAGCAGGCCGATCGCCTGAGCTCGCGCGGCATCGCCTATAAGAGCGAGAAACAGGTGCTGCTCGGCTATGAATGGCGCGTCGGCGACAGTTTCGTCTCGCTCTATGCGGGCTCCGATTTCGAAAGCGAGATACGTCAGACAGCGAGGGCCATCCAATGGACCACGCGCTATGGCACGCGCCTGCAGGCAGATCTCTGGGCAACGCCGACGACCGACACGATGCTGCAGGCGGGCGCTTATGTCTCCTCGCTGAACGGGCGCATCTGGGGTCGCCTAGCGCCGGGTTGGCGACTGGCTCGGGACGTCCATGCCGGGCCCGAAATCGAAGGCTATCGCGAACGGGACTACAGGAAGGTGCGGCTGGGCCTGCACCTGACGGGCCTGCGGCTGCTCGGGGTGAACTGGCGGGTTTCAGGTGGCTGGCAACGAACCAGCGACCGGCCGTCAGAACCCTATGCGACCGTCGGCCTGCACTGGCAGCGCTGAACGCCCTGATCCACTATCGTTCGCCGGTCAACGCCTGCAGCGCCTCGGGCGTATCGACATCCAGCGCGATCGCGGGATCGTCGAGCGGTACCTCGACGATCGCATCGCCGGCTTCATCGAGCAGTCGCCTCGCGCCCTGATCGCCCGAAAGTCGTGACACGGCCGGAAACAACGCGCGCGACAGCAAGACCGGATTGCCGCGCTGTCCGAGCAGCGTCGGCACCACCGCCAACGCGTCAGGCCGGTCGGCGAAGGCTTGCGCCAGCCGGTCGATCACCTGCCCCGTCACATTCGGCATATCGCCCAGCGAGACGACGACGCCAGGCGCATCCGGCGAGAGCGCCGCCAGCCCCGCCTTCACCGAGCCGGCAAGCCCGGACGCGAAATCGCGGTTGTGCACGAAAGTGACGTCGAGACCCGCCAGAGCGCTCTCCACCTCGGCGCCCTGATGCCCGGTGACGACCAGAACCGGCCCGGCTTTCGAGGCAAGCTGGGCCTCGACCGCATGGCGCACCAGCGGCTTTCCGCGCAGCTCCTGCAATAATTTGTTGCGTTCGCCCATGCGGGTCGAACATCCGGCTGCCAGCACTATCCCCGCGACCGGCGCAACCTCGATATGGCCCGGCGCGCGCGGCTGCGGGCGCGACACGATTTCCATCAGCAGCCCGCCGACCCCCATTGCCTGGATGTCGGAGCGGCGCACAGGAATGCCGGCGAGGCAGCGCTGCAGCACCCAGTCGAAACCGTTCTCCTTGGGCGAGCGGGCGCAGCCCGGCGCGCCGATGACCGGCTTGCCGTTCAGCTCCCCAATGAGAAGCAGGTTGCCGGGATCGACCGGCATGCCGAGATGCTCGATGCGCCCTCCAGCCGCCAGCAGCGCCTGCGGAATCACATCGCGCCTGTCGGTGATGGCCGAGGCTCCGAACACGACGACGATCTTGGCCGGCCCCGCCGCCATCTCCCCAATGGCCTGCGCCAGCGGTTCGATCTCATGGGGCACGCGGCTATCGGCCGATATCGTGGCGTCGGCCGGAATCAGCCGTTCCGCCATGATCCGCAGCGTCTTGTCGACGACGGATGGCTTCAGCCCCGGCAGAAGCGTCGATATCACCGCGACGGAGCCGGGCAGATAGGGAGCGACGGAAACGGCGCGACTATGGCCGAGCGCCGCCAGTGCTTCGCCGACCAGCGTCGCAGGCACGCCATAGGGGATGATCTTCACCGTCGCGATCATCTCACCCGCGACGACCGCTTTCATCGCCGGGAGCGTGGCGGCCGTAATCGCCTCGTCGATGCCATTGAATGACTCGATCGCAGCGACATCGAGCGTCAAGACGCCTGCCGCGCTGGCAAAGAGATTGACGCGGCCGGTGAATGGCATCTCGGCAGTGACGCCGGTTCCTGCCAGCGCGGCCGCGAGCTGTGCCGCCGCCGCGTTCTCGTCGATATCGCCGGGCTCGAAGCGAACCGCCACGACCTCGCTCAATCCCGCCGCCGCAAGCTTTTCCGCGATGTCCGCAGAAATCGTCGCGCCTTTTTTGACGATCGTCTCGCCGGCACGAACCGTATGGGCCGCAATGCTGCCCGCGGCGTCGGCTATGGCGACCGGTCCGAATTTCATGACGCGCGCCTCAGGCTGCCGTCCGGCGCGGGCCGCGCAGCGTGTTGACGATCTCGCCCAGGATCGCGAGCGCGATCTCGGCCGGGGAAACCGCGCCGATATCCAGTCCGATAGGTGCATGGATGCGGCCGGTCGCGACCTCGTCGAAACCAGCGGCATTCAACCGCTCGAGGCGCCGGCCATGCGTTTTCCGGCTGCCGAGCGCGCCGACATAGAAACAATCGGAGCGCAGCGCTGCTTCAAGTCCGGGATCGTCGATCTTGGGATCATGCGTCAGCGCCACGAAGGCGGTGTAGGCATCGAGCCCCAGACCCTTGATCGCCTCGTCGGGCCACTCCGTCAGCAGCGTCACCTCGGGAAAGCGATCGGGCGTGGCGAAGGCGGTGCGCGGATCGATGATGACGACATCGAGATCGAGCAGCTTCGCCATCGGCGCCATGGCCTGCGAGATATGGACGGCCCCGGTCACGACGATGCGCGGATGTGGCGCCTGTACGGTCAGGAAATACTGCACGCCGGCCGCCTCGACCATGCCGCTCTTGCCCATGCGCAGCTGCTTGTCGACGATTTCGGCCAGAGGATCGGCAGCGATGTCGGCGGCCTTGATCAGCCGTTGCGCACCATCGGCCATCTCGGTGACGAGCACGGTGGCGCGGCGCGCGGCACGCTCGGTATTCAGCGCCGCGAGGACCGGAAGCTCCATCGGCTCAGCCCTTATCCGTCGCGAGTTTGATGCCGAGCCCGATCATCAGCGATCCGCCAAGCCAGCGCCCGAAGGCGAAGCCGGCCTGCGTCTTCTTCATCGTCTTCACCACGGCCGAAGCGCCGAGCACGGTCACGAAATCCGCCGAGGAAAAGGCGAAGTTGACGATGATGCCGAGGATCAGGAACTGGCCCCAGACCGGCAGCGAGCCGGCGGGGTCGACGAACTGCGGCAGCAGCGCGATGAAGAACAGCGCCACCTTCGGATTCAGCACCTCCACGATGAATGAGTCGAGCAGCGCGCGCTTCACCGTCTTCGCCGGTGTCACCGCGCTATCGGCCGCGCCCAGTTTGGAGCGGATCATGCCGATGCCGAGCCAGACGAGGTAGAACGCACCGGCGAGCTTCACCGCGACATAGAGTTCCGGCACGTGCTTGAAGACCGCCGACAGCCCGAAGGCAGCGGCGAAAACATGCAGATAGCAGCCGAGATGGATGCCGAGCATCGCCATGAAGCCGGCGCGGCGACCATGAGCAATCGTCTGCGCCGCCGTGTAGAGCAAGGCCGGGCCGGGGAAATAGGCGACGAGAAGCGTCAGCGTCGCAAACGCGAAAAGGGTTTCCCAGGAGGCCATCAGTTCACCTTTTCCACATAGACCCTGATGCGCCCGCCGCAGGAGAGCCCGACCTTCCACGCCGTCTCATCGGCGACGCCGAATTCAAGCGTGCGCGCCTTGCCGTCAGCGATGACGTCGACCGCCTCCTCGACAACCGCACCCTCGACGCAGCCGCCGGACACCGAGCCCTGAAAATTGCCCTCGCCATCGATGACGAGATGGGAGCCCACGGGCCGCGGGGCCGAGCCCCAGGTTTCGATCACAGTGGCCAAAGCCACGCTGCGGCCGGATTTTGCCCAGCTTTCAGCCGTTGCGAGAATATCGGAATCGGTGCTGATCATGACTGTCATCCCTGCCCGCTCGGCGATGCCTCGGCACGCCCCGCGACCTTACGCGCGTATACGCGCGCGGTATCGAGCTAGTTAAGCATGCCCGTTGCAGAATGCGAGCATGGGACCGCCTATTCTCGTCGCCCGGCGGCATCCCTGGCCTGAGAGATGATCGATATGGACGGCGTTATCCTCCTGCACGGCATCGCCCGGCGCTCGGCATCGCTCCGCCAGATGGAGCATGCGCTGGGCAAGGCCGGGTATCGCACGCTCAATCTCGACTACCCCTCCCGCGACAAGGGATTACGCGAGATCACTGCGCACCTGCGCGAACCGATTGCCGCGTTCGGCGAGAGCCTTGAGGGGCGTCTTCATATCGTCACCCATTCGATGGGCGGTCTGGTCGCCCGCGCCTGTATCGCAAGCCATCGTCCAGAACGCCTGGGCCATGTCGTGATGCTGGCCCCGCCGAACGAAGGCAGCGAAATCGCCGATCTCCTGCGTGGCAATGCGCTCTATCGCGCCTTTTTCGGGCCCGCCGGCGGCGAACTGACCACGATGCAGCCAGCCGAGCTGCGCGATCTGCTCGGAACGATCGACTACCCCCTCGGCGTCATCGCCGGAGACCGCACGCTCTATCCGGTGGAATCGCTGCTGATCCTGCCGCGCCCCAATGATGGCCGCGTCTCGGTCGAGCGGACGCGCATTGCCGGCATGAGCGATCACATCACGCTGCATGCAAGCCATCCGCTGATCATGCGCCACCAGGCCGCGATCGAGCAGACGCTGCATTTCCTGCGTCACGGCCATTTCACGCGCTAGAGCATTTTCGAGCGAAGTGGACACCGGTTCGCGTGAAGAAAATGCGATAAAACAAGGAGGTAGAGCAAAGCTCACCCAGCCTTCCGGAGCCACAGGCGCGGGTCGCTTGCCCTGTCTGCAACCGGCGCAAGCGCCGCGCAGAGATCGCTCATTGCCGCCAGATTGTGGATCGGCCTGAACGAGTCGACATGCGGCAGCATCGCCCGAATGCCGCTGGCACGGGCCTCGAAGGCCTCGAAGCGCAGGAGCGGATTGAGCCAGACCAGTTGCCGGCAGGAGCGGTGCAGGCGGTCCATCTCGAAATCGAGTTCGCCGTCGAGATGCCGCTCCAGACCATCGGTGAAGAGCAGCACGACGGCGCCGCCCGTCAGCACGCGGCGCGACCAGACCCGGTTGAACGTGTGCAACGCGGTTGAGATACGGGTACCGCCCTCCCAATCGGGTGCGGCCCGGCCGGCCAGCGCCAGCGCGTCGTCGGGATCGCGCGCCCGCAGGCTGCGCGTGATGTTGGTCAGCCGCGTGCCGAAGACGAAGGAGTGCACACGCCTGCGCTGCTCGGTGAGCGCGTGCAGGAAATGCAGGAAGATGCGCGAATACTCCGCCATCGAGCCGGAAATATCGACCAGCGCCACGATCGGCGGATGAACCTGTGCCCGCTCGCGAAAGGCCAGATCGATCGAGCCGCCGCCCCCGCGCAGGGATCGCCTGAAGGTTCGCCGCGGATCGATGCGCGCGCCCTGATGCGCGGCCTGGAAGCGCCGCGTCGGCACCGTATCGTCAGGCAGGCGCAGGCCCGCGATCAGCTGTTTGGCCCGGGCGATCTCGGCCGCGCTCATCTGGGCGAAATCGCGCGATTTCAACGTCTCGCGATCGGAAACGGTCATCTGAGCCGTGAGCTCGGTCAGCTCACGCGGCAGCTCGTCTTCCTCGCTTTTGGGCGGCGCGAAAGCCTCCGCCACACGCAGCGCCCCGGCCTCCGCCTTCTCGGGCTGGCTGTCGGCTCCCGGCGAGACCGGCGACATCTGCGCCATCAGCTTCTCGATCAGCGCCCGCCTGCGCCAGAACAGGCGAAACGCCTGATCGTAGATCACCGTATCCTCATGCTTCTTCACGAAGATCGCATGCAGTGCCCAATAGACGTCGTCGCGCGCGCCAAGCGCCCCATCGGCCAGCGCCTCGACCGCCTCGATGACCGCGCCCGGCCCGACGCGCACTCCGGCGATCCGCAGCGCACGGGCAAAATAGGTAACGTTCTCGGAGAGTTTTCCGGTCATGAACGGGCTCCCCCCGTCATGCTCGGGCTTGTACTCACGCGCCCATCTCGGTCATGAAGACCTTCTGCGCGATCTGCCATTTGCCGTCGATCTTCAGGAATGACAGCAGATCGGTGAAGTAGCGCGGCGGCATCTGGCACTTGACCTTGACCAGCGCCAGCGTCGGCCCGACGAGATCGATCGTGAGGATATGGTCGCTGCGCTCCAGCCCGGCCGCCTTTGGCGAGGGCCGGTTGCGCACCGCCTCGAACCACTCCGCCCGCGGCACGATCTTGATCGCGCCTTCCGCGGAATGCGTCAGCGCGCTGGTTGGATGGAACACCTGTCCGAGCTTCTCGACATCGCCCTCATAGAGCCCGTCGAGATAGATCCAGGTCGCGGCCTCGATCGCCTTGATGTCGTCGTTCACTGCTTTTTTCTCCGTCATGCTCGGGCTTGTCCCGAGCATCCACGCCTTGCGGCGCGGATGAAAGGAAAGACGTGGATGGTCGACACAAGGTCGACCATGACGGTAAGGCGCACGCGACTTTATCCCCGCGCCTCGGCCTTCACCTGGTCCAGCAGCTCCCGCACCTTCGAGCCCTGCATCGCCTGGATGTCGTCCTGATACTTCAGCAGCGCACCCAGCGTGTCGGAGACGATCGCGGGGTCCAGCGCGACCGCATCCAGCTCCACCAGCGCGCTTGCCCAGTCCAGCGTCTCGGCGACGCCCGGCGCCTTGAACAGCTCCTCCTTGCGGATAGCCTGCACGAAGGCGACGACCTGCTTTGCGAGCTTCGCGGGAGCATCGGGCGCGCGCGCTTTGAGGATGGCGAGTTCTCTGGCAGCATCGGGATAGCCCACCCAATGGTAGAGGCAGCGCCGCTTCAGCGCGTCATGGATCTCGCGGGTGCGGTTGGAGGTCAGGATCACGATGGGCGGCTCGGCCGCCTTGATGGTGCCGAGTTCGGGGATCGTCACCTGCGAATCCGCGAGAACCTCCAGCAGAAAGGCCTCGAAGGCCTCGTCGGTGCGGTCGAGCTCGTCGATCAGCAGGATCGGCGCTCCGCCATCCTGCGGCTCCAAGGCCTGCAGCAGCGGCCGCTTGACCAGGTATTTCTCGGAAAAGATGTCGGCTTCCAGCCGCTCGCGATCGCCTGTCGCGCCACCGGCCTCGGCCAGCCGGATCGCCATCATCTGCCCGGCATAGTTCCACTCATAGACGGCGGATGCGAGATCGAGCCCCTCATAGCACTGCAGCCGGATCAGGCGCCGGCCGAGCCCAGCCGACAGCACCTTCGCGATCTCGGTCTTGCCGGTGCCGGCCTCGCCTTCGAGCAGCAGCGGACGCTTCATCCTGAGCGCCAGGAAGAGCACGGTCGCCAGCGCGCGATCGGCGACATAGCCCTGCGACTGCAGCAGCGCCAGCGTCGCGTCGATGGAATCCGGGGTTTTCAAATGCAGGTCTCGAAGCAAGAGCGTGTCTCGAAAAATGAGCGATGGGGTCAGCCGGCAGCGATGGCCTCTATCTCCAGAAGCCAGGCCTCGTCGAAAATGCCGGCAATCACCACGCTGAGTGCGACCTTGCGGTCACCAAGGATTTCGGCACGAGTCTGGCGGCTTTCCGCAGCATAGCGCCGATCGGACAGGAAGGTCGTGACCTTCACGAGATTGTCCAGCGTCATGCCGGCCGCGCGCAGCTGCGCCTCGACATTGCGCCAGGCCAGCCGCGACTGTTCCGCGAAACTCTCGGGCACGGTGCCGTCGCGTGTCACAGGGATCTGGCCGCTGATGAAAAGCTGCCGCGTCGCTCCCGAGACCAGCAGCGCCTGGGCATAGCCGCCTGCGGCCTCGGGCGCGTCCGGCGCGTTGATGATCCGCTTGTCCATGATCTGCTCGCACTCATCCGCTCAGCAAAAAATCCTCCCCCTGTGTGGAGGAGGATTTCGCTGGAGGTCAATCGGCTTCGGCTACTTGCCCGTCACTTGCCCGTCACTTGCCCGTTACTTGCCCGTCGCCCGCGCCACGGCCTCTTTCGCCATCACGCCGATGAGATGGGCGCGATATTCCGGATCGGCATGCATGTCGCCATTGATGCCCTTGGCCGTGGCCTTGAGCCCGTCGAGCGATTTCGGCGCAAAACGCGCCTTCAAGGCGGCTTCGGCTTCGGGCCAACGGAAGACGCCGCTCTCGCCCGCGCCCGTCACCGCGACGCGAACATCCGAGCCGCGCTTGGCCACGAAAACGCCGACCAGCGCATAGCGCGAGGCCGGATTGCGGAATTTGGCGTAACTGGCCTTGGAGACGATCGGAAATGAGATCCGGGTGATGATCTCGCCCTCTTCCAGCGCGGTCTCGTAAAGCCCGGTGAAGAATTCCTCGGCACCGAGCTTGCGCGTATTGGTGACGATGGTCGCATCCAGCGCCAGCAGGGCGGCGGGATAATCAGCCGCCGGGTCGTTATTGGCGACCGAGCCGCCGATCGTGCCGCGATGGCGCACATGCGGATCGCCGATATGCGAGGCGAGCCAGGCGAGGCCGGGAATCGCCTCCTGAACGATCGCGGACTCGGCGACTTCCGCATGGGTGGTCATCGCGCCGATAACGACATTGCGCCCCTTGCGGACGATGCCCTTGAGATCCGCGCAGGCGCCGAGATCGATCAGCGCGCTCGGCGAGGCCAGGCGCTGCTTCATCGTCGGCAGGAGGGTGTGCCCGCCGGCGAGGATCTTGGCGTCCTCCTTCTTGGCGAGGAGGCCGGCAGCCTGACGCGCGGTCGCCGGGCGATGATAGGTGAAAGCGTACATGGATGTCTCCGCTCGGTTCGGGAACCGTCATGCTCGGGCTTGACCCGAGCATCTCGTCCAGGAAAGCGCAGATGCCGCCTCACTGGAAAGAGATGGCCGGGTCAAGCCCGACCATGACGCGTGATACTTATTCGGCTGCCATTCTCTTGATGCTCTTCTGGGCCGCGCGCCAGACGGCCTGAGGCGTCGCCGGCATGGCGATGTCCTCATGCCCGAGCGCATCGGTGATCGCATTGATGACGGCGGGTGGCGAGGCGATCGCGCCCGCCTCGCCGCATCCCTTGATGCCGAGCGGATTGGAGGGACATGGCGTGACCGTCATGCCGACATCGAAGGAGGGCAGGTCGTCGGCGCGCGGCATGCAGTAATCCATGAAGCTCGCGGTCACCAACTGGCCGTCGGCATTGTAGCGCGCGCCCTCGAGCAGGGCCTGCCCGACGCCCTGGGCGATGCCGCCATGAACCTGCCCCTCGACGATCATCGGATTGATGACGATGCCGAAATCGTCGACCGCAGCCCAGCGCTCGATCCGGGTGATACCGGTTTCGGGGTCGATCTCGAGCTCGCAGATATGGACGCCGGCCGGGAAGGTGAAGTTGGTCGGATCGTAGAACGCGCCTTCCTTCAGCCCGGGCTCCAGATCCTGCCCGTTGAACTTGTGGGCGACATAGGCCTGCAGCGCACACGAACCGAAATCCAGCGTCCTGTCTGTGCCCTTCACTTTGAAATGCCCGTCGGCGAAGTCGATATCGGCCTCATCGGCCTCCAGCACATAGGCCGCAACCTTCTTGCCCTTGGCGATGACCTTGTCGAGCGCCTTGAAGATCGCGGACATGCCGACGGCGCCGGAGCGGGAACCGTAGGTGCCCATGCCCATCTGCACCTTGTCGGTGTCGCCATGGATGATCGAGACATTCTCGATGGGGATGCCGAGCCGGCCGGAGACGAGCTGGGCGAAGGTCGTCTCATGCCCCTGGCCATGGCTGTGCGAGCCGGTGAGAACCTCGACGGTGCCCACCGGGTTGACGCGGACTTCGGCCGATTCCCATAGGCCGACGCCCGCGCCGAGCGAACCGACCGCCGCCGAGGGCGCAATGCCACAGGCCTCGATATAGGAGGAGAAACCGATCCCGCGCAGCTTGCCGTTGCGGGCGGAATCGCGCTTGCGCTTGCCGATGCCCTTGTAGTCGATGATCTCCAGCGCCTTCTTCATCGAAGCCGCGTAGTTGCCGGTGTCGTACATCATGATGACCGGCGTCTGGTGCGGGAACTTCTTGATGTAGTTCTGCATCCGGAATTTGGCCGGGTCCTTGCCGAGTTCGCGTGCCGCGACCTCCACCAGCCGCTCGACCACGAAAGTGGCCTCGGGCCGCCCGGCCCCGCGATAGGCGTCGACCGGCGCGGTGTTGGTATAGACCGCATCGACCTCGGCATAAACAGCCGGGATGTCGTATTGGCCAGACAGCAGCGGCGCGTAGAGATAGGTCGGCACCGAGGACGAGAACGTCGAAAGATAGGCGCCGAGATTGGCCGTGGTATGAACCCGCAGCGCCGTGATCTTGCCGTCCGCGTCAGTTGCAAGCTCGGCATGGGTGACATGGTCGCGGCCATGCGCGTCGGACAGGAAAGCCTCGGTGCGGTCCGAGGTCCATTTCACGGGACGGCGGACCTTCTTGGCCGCCCAGACGCAGACCGTCTCCTCGGCATAGATGAAGATCTTCGAGCCGAAGCCGCCGCCGACATCGGGCGCGACCACGCGCAGCTTGTTCTCCGGCGCGATGCCGATGAAGGCCGAGAGCACGAGCCGGGCGACATGCGGATTCTGGCTCGTAGTATAGAGGGTGAAGGCGCCCTCCCCGTCATCATAATCGCCGACAGCCGCGCGCGGCTCCATCGGGTTCGGCACCAGCCGGTTGTTGACGATATCGAGCTTGGTAACGTGCTTGGCGGCCTTGAAGGCCTTCTCGGTGGCATCCTTGTTGCCGAGATGCCAGTTGAACACGGTGTTGTCGGGCGCTTCCGCATGGACCACGGTCTTTGCCCCGGCAGCGCTCGCAGTGTCGACCACCGCAGGCAGAACGCCGTAATCGACCACGATCGCCTCGGCTGCATCGCGCGCCTGCGCCAGGGTTTCGGCCACGATCACGCAGACATGGTCGCCGACATAGCGCACCTTGCCCTGGGCCAGAGCCGGATGCGGGCCGGCGCGCATCGGCGAGCCGTCCTTGTTGTGGATCATCCAGCCGCAGATCAGCCCGCCCACCTTGTCGGCTGTGAGGTCATCCCCGGTGAAGATGCCGAGCACGCCCGGCATTGCGGCCGCGGCCTTGGTATCGATCTTGTCGAGTGTGGCGTGAGCATGCGGGGAACGCAGAAAATAGGCATGCGCCTGGCCGGGGCGGTTGATGTCGTCGGTATAGCGGCCCTGGCCGGTGATGAAGCGATGGTCTTCCTTGCGGCGAACGGCGGCGCCGATTCCGGTGGCGGACATGGTGTTCCCTCCTCGCACAACGCCTCTGACGGGCGCCTGATGGCATGAGAAAAGGCCCGCGCGGGACGGCGCGGACCGAACGCCTTACTCTGCGGCTTGACGAGCCGGGGCGGAGGATGCGCCCATGGCCTGCGCGCCGGCTGCGACCGCCTTCACGATGTTGTGGTAGCCGGTGCAGCGGCAGATGTTGCCGTCCAGATCCTCGCGGATGGTCTTCTCGTCCAGCACAGAGCCGCGACGGTTCACGATATCGACCGCCGACATGATCATGCCCGGCGTGCAGAAGCCGCATTGCAGCCCGTGATGTTCGCGGAAGGCTTCCTGCATCGGATGCAGGGTGCCATTCGCCGCCAGCCCCTCGATCGTCGTCACGCTGGCGCCATCGAGCGAGACGGCGAGCGTCGTGCAGGCCTTCACCGCCTTGCCGTCGATATGAACAATGCAGGCGCCGCACTGGCTGGTGTCGCAGCCGACATGCGTCCCGGTCAGTCGCAGGTTTTCACGCAGGAATTGCACCAGCAGGGTGCGGGGGTCGAGATTTGCGGAGACGGCCTTGCCGTTCACCGTCAGCGAAACCGTGGTCATGAGCATATCTCCTGCGACCCGTATCGATGCCCAGCCCGTGACCATTTCGGCCACTCGATCCAAGCCGGAGCTATTGCCGGAGCCGCTCGCCCCAACGGGCAGCTTCTCCTTGGAATAGCTAAAAACGGAATGTGGACCCGGGATTTTGCGCGGTCAAGCTGGATGCGCGCACGATCGATAGTGCGTTTGCGGGTGTTTCCAGGCAAAATCGCGTGGAGTGGCGGATGGCACGCCTGAAACCGTTGTTGGCGAATTTTTAATCGACAGCGCTCAATCTCGCTCGACCGCGATGACGCCTCGTCGTCGCGACCATGAGTAGCGCTGTGTTGTCGACGCTCGATCAAATCCAACGCCGCCTGCGCGCGATCGGCTACGGCGACGCGCAATGCGCGCGTCTGCACCTGTATCGCCCGATCGTAGACCGCGTCATCGACGAGATCGTAGCTGGCGATTTCGAACGCGCCTTCACGATTCACCCCGTGCTGCGCGAGAGCGTCCTGCCGATGGCGGACACGCTCTACCCTGCCGAAGCGGCGCATTTCCGCCTGCTCTTCGACGGTGTTTTCGATGAGCGCTACGTTGCGTCGATCGAACAGCTCTGCGAACTCGAACGGAAGGCACTGGTCGGCCCGCGCCCGCGTGTCTCGATCGCCTTCACGCTGTCCAAGGAGATCCTCATCCGGAGCCGGAAAAGGGCGGTGTTCTCGCCGTCCGTCCTGGCGCAGGACCTCTTCATCATCGAGCGCGTGCTGACCTATGACGTCAACACGGCCATCACGATCGCCCAGCAGACGGAAGCCGGCGAAGCGAAACGGCGCGATGCGGCGCTGGACGACGTCACCGCGACGCTGAAAACCCGCATCGGCAGCCTCGACAACACGATCAGCAACGCCGTCGAGCAATTCGTCTCGACCTCCAGCGAAACCGGCAGGGCAACCGCCTTCATCAAGGACACGATCGGCCAGGTGGCGCGCGCCTCGATGAGTGTGCGCGAGAAGTCGCTCCAGACGGCTGCCGCGACCGAGGAGATGTCGGCGAACATCGCCGAAATCGGCCAGCGCGCCCGCAAGAGCCTGACGATCACCAACCGCGCGGTGCTCGACGCCGGGCAAATGAACGACGCCATCGCACGACTGCGCAACGTCACCGACAGCATCGGCACCGTGGTCGGCATGATCGCAGACATCGCCGCGCAGACGAACCTCCTGGCGCTCAACGCCACCATCGAGGCGGCGCGGGCCGGCGAAGCCGGGCGCGGCTTTGCGGTCGTCGCCTCCGAGGTCAAGTCGCTGGCGACGCAGACGGCGAGCGCGACGCAGGACATCGCCAGGCAGATCGCGGAACTCGCCGCCAGCGCCGAGGCGTGCAGCGCCCATGCCGCCTCGATCGCCGACACCATCGGTGAGATCAGGCTCGATTCCGAGGCGATTTCAGACGCCGTTTCCCAGCAGAGCGCCGTGACCGCCGGCATCGCGCGGGACGCCTCCGAGGTCGCGGAAAGCTCCGACGAGGCCATCGCGAGCGCCAATGCCGTCAATGACAGCCTGACGATGACCGAGAAGACGCTGGAGCGCGCCAATGCGGCGGCTGCCGACATAGCGCTTCAGGTCGGCTCGGCCGAAGCGACCGTCAGCAAGGCTCTGGCGGCGTTGCGCCGGGCCTCCTGAGGAGCCCCGACACCATCAGTCTCAGCCCTCATCCTGAGAGTCTGGCCGAGAATGTCGTAAGCAAATTCAGTCGTTTGGCATTGCGCATCGAAAGGCGTCGTCATCCCGGGCGACCGCAGGGAGACCCGGGATCCATTCCGGAGCGCTTGCCAGTGGGGTTCCGGAATGGATCCCGGATCTCCGCTTCGCTGCGTCCGGGATGACGGCGCGTTTATCACTGATGTTCAAGTCCTTGAAAACTGGGATATCATTCTCGGCCAGGCTCTGAGGAGCCGTTCCGTTAGGAATGGCGTCTCGAAGGGTGATCCAGCACGCTCTGGAACCATCCTTCGAGACGCCGCTTCGCGGCTCCTCAGGATGAGGGCTGAAGAGTTTCAGGATGAGGGCTGAAGAGTTAAAGAGCCTCAGCCCTCGCTGACGGCTTTGGCGAAATTGGCGAAAAATTCGTCGGCCAGCTTTTTCGAAACCGAATCGATCAGCCGCGCGCCAAGCTGCATCAGCTTGCCGCCGACCTGCGCCTCGACATCGTAGCGCAGCACGGTCTGGCCGTCCTCGGCATCATCCAGCACGACCTTGGCGCCGCCCTTGGCGAAGCCGGCAATGCCGCCCTCGCCTTCGCCGACGATCCTGTAGCCATTGGGGGGATCGAGTTCAGTGAGCTCGACCTTGCCGCGAAAGGTCGCCTTCACCGGGCCGAGCTTCACCTTCACCACGGCCGAGAAATGCGTGTCGTCATCCCTGTTGAGCTGTTCGCAGCCCGGGATACAGGCCTTCAGCACCTCGGCATCGTTCAGCTTGGCCCAGACGACGGCCTTCGTCGCGGGTAGCGTCACTTCACCGTTCATCGTCATCGCCATGGCGCCGTTTTCCTTTATCCGCGCTGGAACTGTCCGGCTCATGTTGCGGCCGGCCACGCCCCGGGTCTATCCAAGCATGGTCAGGCCTATCCATGATCGGAAAGGGCCGATCCGCACAAGAGGCTTCGGATATGCAGACCGGTCGCGACCGCCGCGCAGGAGATAAGCCAGGGCTGGTGACGGTATGAGCACCCCTGCGAGCGGGCTGTTCGGCGAACTTTTCGTCGACGCCGAGATGGCCGCCCTGTTCGACGACAGGGCGACCCTGCAGGGCATGCTCGATTTCGAGGCCGCGCTGGCGCGCGCCGAAGCCGACGCCGGACTTATCCCGGCAGCGATCGCTGAGATCATCGCGGCCCAGTGCAAGGCCGAGTTCTATCAACCCGCAGAGATCGGCAAGGCCGCCACGCTCGCCGGCAATCCTGCCATCCCCTTGGTCAAGGCGCTGACTGCGCGCGTCGCCGCTCAGGACGCAGACGCCGCCAAATGGGTCCATTACGGCGCAACCAGCCAGGACGTGATCGATTCCGGCCATGCGCAGCAATATGGCGCGGCGCAGGCGATGCTGCTGAAAAGAGCCGCAAGCCTCGCCCATCTGCTCGCGCAGCTCAGCCGGGAGCATCGCCATACGCCGATGATCGGCCGCACCTTCCTTCAGCATGCCGTGCCGGTCAGCTTCGGCGTCAAGGCGGCGCAATGGCTCGATCCGGTGATCGCCTTTCATGACCGCATGCGGATGGAGGGCCAGCCCGCCCATCAGCTCGGCGGCGCGGCCGGCACCCTCGCCTCCCTCGGCGATCACGCCGGGGCCGTGCTCGACGCTTTCATCGCACAGACCTCCTCGCCCGGCGCCGGCATGCCATGGCATACGGCGCGCCATCGCCTCGCAAGGCTGGCGGCGGAACTCGGCATCCTCACCGGCCATCTCGGCAAGGTCGCCCTGGATATCTCGCTGATGGCGCAGACGGAGGTCGGCGAACTCGCCGAACCCGAGGCGCCCGGCAAAGGCGGCTCGTCGGCGATGCCGCACAAGCGCAATCCTGTCCTGTGCACGCTGATCCTTTCGGGCGCGAAGCGGGCGCCGGGACTGGTCTCGACCATGCTCGCAAGCCTGCCGCAGGAGCATGAGCGCGCCATGGGCGGCTGGCACGCGGAATGGCGCACCATGTCGGAACTCTTCGCCATTGCCGGTACTGCGCTGAGCCAAACCATCACCCTGATCGAAGGGTTGCAGGTTTTCCCCGAGCGCATGCGCCGCAACCTCGACATGACGCATGGACTCGTCATGGCCGAACGCGTCTCGCTGGCGCTCGCCGGCACGCTTGGACGCGCGCAGGCCCATCACCTCCTCGAGGAAGCAAGCCGTCTTTGCGTCGCGACCGGCCGCCATCTGCAGGACGCTCTGGCCGAGAGCGAAGCGGTGACAGCCCAGCTCGGAGCAGAGGAACTCGACGCCCTGTTCGATCCGGCGACCTATCGCGGTGCGAGCGACGTCATCATCGACCGCAGCCTTGCCCATTATCAGGCCTGGAAGACCGCGCGTGGTTGAACTGTCAGCCGCAGAGCGCGCGATCGCCAGTGGCGCACAAGGCGCGGGCGCCGCGATGGCGATGCGCATCGTCGCCGAGGCAGCGCGGCTGATGGGCGCGCCCCGGCTGATCCCGGTCGCCTCCGCCCATATCGACGGCGCGCTCTATCACGGCGATTCCGGTACTCTCTTCGCGGAGAGGCTGGTTGCAGGCGCAGCGAAGGTCGCGGTTCGCGCGACCCTGAACGTCGGCTCGCTCGGCCCGGCCGGTTGCGCCGCGATCCGCCTGCCGCCCCACGAGCGCGACATGGCCGGCCGCATGATGCGGGCCTATGAGGCGATGGGCTGCGAACCCTCCTGGACTTGCGCGCCCTATCAGGCCGGCCACCGCCCGGCGCAGGGGACGGATGTCGCCTGGGGCGAGTCCAACGCCGTGGTGTTCTGCAATTCCGTGCTCGGCGCCCGCACCAACCGCTATGGTGACTTTCTCGATATCGCCTGCGCCATCGCTGGCCGGGCTCCGGATTATGGCCTGCACCGCCCGGAAAACCGCGTCGCGACACTGCTGATCGATGTCACCGGGCTGTCGCAGGCTTTGCGCAGCTCGGATGTGTTCTACCCGGTGCTCGGCACGTTTCTCGGCCGCATGGCTGGCGATGCGGTGGCTGTGATCGAAGGCCTGCAGGGCTGCACCACCGAAGACCGGCTGAAGGCGCTGGGCGCTGCCGCCGCCTCGGCCGGCGGTGTCGGACTGTTCCATGTCGCCGGCGTGACGCCCGAAGCACCGGACGCCGCGACCGCGCTCGGCGGATTGCCCGCGCGCGAGCAGATTCTGCTCACCCCCCAAGAGGTCGCGAGCACGCTGGCGCGGCTTTCCACGGCTGGCGACACGGGCCGCGTCGATGCAGTCGCGGTCGGCTCGCCGCATCTTTCGCTGGCCGAGATCGACCAGATCGAGCACCTGCTCGCCGGCCGCACGCTCAAGGCCCCGCTCTACGCCAATACCGGCCGCCATGTCCTGAAGCCGCTGGAGGCGCAGGGTCGCCGCAGCGCGCTGGAAAGCGCCGGCGTGATCTTCGTGGTCGATACCTGCATTGTCGTCACGCCGATCCTGCCCGAGATCGCGGATGCCGTGCTGATGACCAATTCCGGCAAGTTCGCCCACTACGCGCCGGGGAATACGGGATACGCCGTGACCTATGGCTCGCTCGGCGAATGCGTCGAGAGCGCGGTCGCCGGCCGGCTCGTCAGGGAGCGGCAGGCATGGAGCTGAGGCAAGAATGGAGCTGAACACGGAGATTCTGGTTCCCGGCGCAGCTGTCGAAGGCGTATGCCTTGCGCTGTCCGCACCGATCAGCTTCTGGGGCGGCGTCGATCCGCGCTCCGGCATCATCATCGATGCGCGCCATCCGCAGCGAGGCCTGAGCATCGCAGGCACGATCCTCGCCTTGCCCGGCACGATCGGCTCCTCCTCGGCTTCCGCCGTGCTGCTCGAACTCGTTCATGCCGGCAAGGCGCCGGCCGCCCTGCTGATGGATGCGCCGGACGCCATCCTGCTGCTCGGCCTCTTGGTCGCGCGCGAGATGGGCTGGCCGACGCCGCCCGCGCTACGCCTCCCCGCCGAGCAGCAAAGACCTCTCGCAGGCCTGCGCCTTCTGCTATCCAGCGATGGCAGGATCACGGAAGACAAAGTCGCAAGCGACTAGGACAAGCGACTGGCGCAAGCGACTAAGGCAAACGACTAAAGACAGAGGGGAAGGCCGATGCCGATCGAAACCATCAGGGGCGAGCCCTTCAACATCCGGCTCGACGGCTCGCCCGAGGCACCGGCCTTGCTGCTGTCGAACTCGCTGGGCACGGACCTCTCGATGTGGGGCCCGCAGATCGCGGAATGGTCGCAACATTTCCACGTCATCCGCTACGATTCACGCGGCCACGGCCAATCGACCGCCCCTGACCGCCCCTATTCCATCGCCGGGCTGGGCCATGATGCGCTGGCGATCCTCGACCATCTCGGCATCGAGAAGGCGCATTGGTGCGGTGTCTCCAAGGGCGGCATGGTAGGCCAATGGCTCGCGACCCATGCCCGCAAGCGGCTGGGCCACGTCGTGCTGGCCAATACCGCAGCCCGCATGGGCCCGCCCGACCTCTGGAACGCCCGCATCAAGAACGTCCGAGCCAACGGCATGGCCGGCCTCGTGCAGCCGACGCTGGAACGCTGGTTCAGCCTGGGCTTTCGCGAGGCGGATGCAGCGACCATCGCCAAGGTCAGCGAGATGCTCGCCTCGACACCGGCTCTCGGTTACGCGAATTGCTGCGGCGCGGTCCGCGACATGGACCAGCGCGAGCCGATCCGCTCGATCACCAACCCTGTGCTGGTGATCGTCGGCACGCTTGATCCGGCGACTCCACCGGAAATCGGGCGCCAGATCGCCGACGCCATCCACGGTGCCAAGCTCGTGGAACTCGAAGCGGCGCATCTCTCCAATCTCGAACAGCCCGCGGCCTTCACCAGCGCCGTGCTCGATTTCCTGACCGCCTGAGGAGCCTGCCATGGACGACAAGACCCGTTACGACAACGGCATGAAGACCCGCCGGGCCGTGCTCGGCAGCGCCTATGTCGACAAGGCCAGCGCAGGCGTCACCGCGTTCAACCAGGACTGGCAGGAGTTCATCACCCGCACAGCCTGGAACGACGTCTGGAACCGGCCAGGCCTGGCTCGCCGCGAACGCTCGATCATCGTGATCTCGATCGCCGCCTCGCTCGGCGCCTGGGGCGAATTCCGCATCCATGTCCGCGGCGCGCTGAATAACGGCTTGAGCCGCGACGAGATCAAGGAGGTGCTGATGCAGACGGCGATCTATGCCGGCGTCCCCGCCGCCAACCACGCTTTCAAGGAAGCCGCCAGCGTCTTTGCCGAGGTCGATGCCGAGTTGAATACAGAGGCCGCCGAGGACTGAGGGCGCCAAGGACTGAGGGCGACCAGGAGCACGCGACGACGCTACACGGCGTCGAAACCGCGCCTGCGGTAGATCAGGCTGCTGCCCGCCCCGGCGCCGCCGATCCCGACCACCTCTCCGATCACGACGCGATGGCTGGCGATGTCATGCATCGCCACCAACCGGCAATCGAAGGCGGCAAGCGCCCCGGCCAGAACCGGCGCGCCGGTTGCCAGCTCATCCCATCGGGCAGAGTTGAAGCGCGCTTCGCCTTCGATGCCGCGCCGGCTGGCGAAAATCTCGGCCAGATCCTCGCTGCCCCCCGGCAAGGTATTGATGCAGAAGAAGCCGCTGGCCTCGATGGCGGCCAGCGTGCGGCTGGATCGCTCGATGCAGACAAGCACCGTCGGCGGCGAATCCGAGACGGAGGCAACAGCCGTCGCCGTCAGCCCCATCCGCCCGGCCGGACCGAGCGTGGTGACGATATGCACGGCGCTCGCCACCTGGGCCATCGCATTGCGAAAAGTCGACGGCGCGGGCTCGATTGCGAGCTCGATTTCGGACTGAATTGTCTTTGTCATCGGCTCGATCTGCCGGAAGGGGCGGGTTCGCCGTTCATGTAGGGGGTTCGAGGCCCAAACACCAGACGCCTTGCCGCGCCCGAATTTGCCGCATCACATGATTCGCATAGATATATCACAATGAATTCACCTCGATGCATGCTGCACATCAATCGCGGCTAAGGGTCGCCAGGAGGCCCTTGCGGAGATGCAGCATCAGCGCATCGCTCGCCCCCATCGCAGCAGTTGGATCGGCCTTCGCCACGGCCTGCGCGAAGGCGACATGATGGGCCGCCGCCGGCACGAGATCGTCCTGCCGCTCGAAATGGTACCAGGCGCGCCGGATCAGGGCCTGGAGCGGCTCGACCGCGCGTGTCGCATAGGGGCTGCGCGCCGCTTCGGCAACCACCGCGTCGAGTTCCTTGTCGAGCCGCATATAGGCGCCGGCATCGCCGATCTCGGCAGCGGCGCGCATCGCCTTGGCAGCTTCGATGATCGCGATCCGCTCACGGGGACTGGCTCTTTTTGCCGCATCCGAAGCGATAAGCCGCTCAAGAACCTCGCGCGCATCGAGCGCCGCCATGATGTCGATCGCATTAATGCCGGCGACGACGACGCCCTTGCGCGGCAGGATTTCGACCATGCCCTGCTGCGCCAGCCGGATCAGCGCCTCGCGTACCGGGGTCCGCCCGACGCCGACGAGGTCGATCATCTGCGCCTCCGTCAGCACGGCGCCCGGGCGCAGCGACAGCGTCACGATGGCCTCTTCCAGCCGGCGATAGGCCACCTCCGACAGGCTTGGCGCGGCCTGCCCCACCAGCATCGGGCCGGCCTCTTCGATGAGGCGGGAATCGGGTCCCGGAGACGCGCTCATGCATGGCCCTTGGTCGAGGAAATCCGGATTGACGCGGCACCGCTT
This sequence comes from Allobosea lathyri, assembly GCF_900108245.1. Lineage (GTDB taxonomy): Bacteria > Pseudomonadota > Alphaproteobacteria > Rhizobiales > Beijerinckiaceae > Allobosea > Allobosea lathyri. The sequence continues at coordinate 390,037 of NZ_FNUY01000003.1, read as the reverse complement.
CTTGATATATCAATCATCTCACAGCCGCCCGAGAACACGACTTTGCCATCTGCAAGCGAAACGGGCCAGCGCGCAAGGAGCTTTGTGTCATGACCAAATGGACCGGCGTTCTGCCTGCGGTCACCACGAAATTCACCGTCGACGACCAGCTCGACGTCGCCGAGATGGAGCGCTGCTTCAAGCTCCAGCTCGATGCCGGCGTCCACGGCCTGATCATTGCCGGCTCGCTCGGGGAAGCATCGACGCTGGACCCCGACGAGAAGATCGAGGTCCTGAAGATCGCGCTGCGTGTCGCCGGCGGCAAGGTCCCGGTGCTGCTGACCGTGGCGCAGGGCTCCACCCGGGGCGCCTGCAAGCTGGCCGAGGCCGGCGCCAAGGCCGGCGCCGCCGGTTTCATGGTGCTGCCCGGCATTCCCTACAAGTCAGAGCCGCACGAGACGATCGCGCATTACCGTTCTGTCGCGAAGGCAGGCGGGCTTCCCGTCATGATCTACAGCAATGCCCCGGCCTATGGCGTCGACATCACGCCGGCGATGCTGGAGGAGATGGCCGACGAGCCGCTGTTCACGGCGATCAAGGAATCGTCCGACGATATCCGCCGCATCACCGAAATGAAGACACGCTTCGGCGATCGCTTCGCGATCCTGACCGGGGTCGACAATCTGGCGCTCGAAAGCCTCGCGCTGGGCGCGGACGGCTGGGTCGCCGGCCTCGTCGTCGCCTATCCCAAGGAGACGGTGGCGATCTACGAGTTGGCGAAGGCCGGCCGCATGGCCGAGGCGATCGCGATCTATCGCTGGTTCCGTCCCCTGCTCGATCTCGACGTCTCCGCCCGACTGGTGCAGAACATCAAGCTGGTCGAAGCGCTGGCGATCGGCTCCAATGATCGCTGCCGCGCCCCGCGCATCGCTCTCCAGGGTGCGGAACGCGCGCGTTTGACCGCCATCGTCCAGGCGGCGGAAGCAAAGCGTCCGGCGCTGCCCTCGTTCTGAAGCCGGAGGCCGGGATGGCTTTCACCTGCACGATCCCCGCCACTCCGACCGTCCAGCAGGACGACGAGGCCATCCGCATCACGCGCTGGGATTTCGAACCCGGCGCCGTGACGGGCTGGCACAGCCATGGCTGGCCCTATTTCGTGGTGATGCTGGTGGCGGGCACGCTGCGCATCCATGACGGCAAGAGCGAAACCGACGTGCCGCTCGGCCTGGGGCAGGCCTATATGCGCCCTGCCGGCATCGAGCACGACGTCATGAACGGCTCCGACCATCCGATCGCCTTCGTCGAGATCGAGGTCAAGCAGCCCGCCGCCCTGAAGCAGCTGAGCCTGCCGTGAAGGTCGCGGTCGTCGGCGCTGGCATCGTCGGCTCGGCTATCGCCCATGCGCTGCTCGACGATGGCCACGAGGTCCTGATCATCGACAAGGAGGGACCGGCTTTCGGCCCCTCGCGCGGCAATGCCGGCTGGATCGCCCATACCGATATCCTGCCGATCGCCAGCCCCAAGATCCTGCGGCAGGTGCCGAAATTTCTGCTCGATCCGCTCGGTCCGCTGACGATCCGCCCGGCCTACCTCCCGAAACTTCTTCCCTGGCTCACCCGTTTCGTGCTGGCCGCTCGCCCGCAGGCCTATGAGCGCTCGATCCGTGGCCTCGTCGCCCTGCAGCAACTCGCCTTGCCTGCATGGCTCGCGCGGGCCGACAAGGCCGGGCTGACCCGCCATATCCACCGTCATGGCGGGCTCTACGCCTTCACCGATGCGGCAGCCTTCGCAGAAGCCCGGCTGATCGCCGCAAGGCAGGCCGAATTCGGCATCAGGGTCGACATGATCGGCCCCGACGAACTGTACCAGCTCGAACCCGCGCTCAAGCACCGCTTCGTCGGCGCTGCCTTCCACCCCGACGCCGCCCATATCAGCGACCCGCTCCAGCTGACGCTCGCGCTGTTCGAGGCGGCGCTGGCGCGTGGCGCGGTCTTCGAGAAAGCTGAGGTCGCCAACATCTCGACCGGCGAGCGCCCTGCCTTGATCGGACCCGACGGTTGGCAGCGCGTCGTCGACCGCGCGGTGATCGCGGCCGGCGCATGGTCGAAGCCGCTGGCTGCGGCGCTCGGCGACCGTGTCCCGCTCGATACGGAGCGCGGCTACAATGTCAGCTTTCCCGGAGTGACCGGCCTGACCAGCCGCCCGGTCGGTTTCGAGGGCCACGGCTTTGTCATGACGCCATTGGAGAGCGGCCTGCGCATCGGCGGCGCGGTCGAGTTCGGCGGACTGGAAGCCAGCCCCAACCACGCCCGCACCAGGCTGCTCTACGACAAGGCCACAGGCTTCGTAGAGGGATTGCCAGCCTTCGAGATCGGCAATCTCTGGATGGGTTTCCGCCCATCGCTGCCCGATTCGCTTCCGGTCATTGGCCCCGCGAATCGCAACCGCAACGTGCTCTACGCCTTCGGCCACGGCCATTACGGCATGACGCAATCGACCGCGACGGCCGACATCGTTGCTGCTCTCGTCGCTGGCCGCGCGCCCGCGATCGATATCGCGCCGTTCAGCCCAAGGCGCTTCTGAATCAGACCATCAGCCAACAAGGCCAAGCCCATGACGACCCATACTTTCTTCTGCGTCGACGGCCACACCTGCGGCAATCCCGTGCGCCTCGTGGCCGGCGGCGGGCCCCGGCTGGAGGGCGCCAACATGGTCGAGAAGCGCGCCCATTTCCTTGCCGAATATGACTGGATCCGCACTGGGTTGATGTTCGAACCGCGCGGCCACGACATGATGTCGGGCGCAATTCTCTACCCGCCGACGCGCGCCGATGCCGACATCGCTTTCCTCTTCATCGAGACGTCCGGCTGCCTGCCGATGTGCGGCCACGGCACCATCGGTACCGTGACCATGGCGCTGGAGCGCGGGCTGGTGACGCCGCGCCAGGAAGGCGTGCTGAAGATCGATACGCCGGCCGGGCTGGTGACCGCGACCTATGTCCGCAACGGGCCTTATGTCGACAGCGTCCGCATCACCAACATCGCCTCCTACCTCCATGCGACCGGCCTCACTGCAGAGGTCGAGGGGTTGGGCGAGGTGACGGTCGATGTGGCCTATGGCGGCAATTTCTACGCGATCGTCGACCGGCAGGCCGTGTTCAAGGACATAGCGGACGTCAACCCGTCCGACCTCCTGCGCTGGAGCCCGAAGCTGCGCGCTGCTTTCGGCGCGAAATACGAATTCATCCATCCGGAAAACCCGGCGATCAACGGGCTCAGCCATGTCCTCTGGACGGGCGCACCGACCAAGCCTGAGGCACACGCCCGCAACGCCGTATTCTATGGCGACAAGGCGCTCGACCGCTCGCCCTGCGGCACCGGGACCTCCTCGCGCATGGCGCAATGGGCGGCGCAGGGAAAGCTGAAGGTCGGCGACGACTTCATCCATGAAAGCATCATCGGCACGCTCTTTCGCGGCCGGGTCGAACAGGCCGCGCAGGTCGGCCCCTTCGAGGGAATCATTCCCTCTATCGAGGGCTGGGCCCGCATGACCGGCTACAACACCATCTTCATCGACGACCGTGATCCTCTCGCCCATGGCTTTCAGGTCGCGGACCGGCCCTGAGTCATGGTTCGCCCTCGCGAAACCTCGATTTGCCATGCCCCAGGCGCAGGCCGGCGCCGCTATTGCGCTGCACAACAAGCAATCATGTTGCGCGAATTCGCCTCCGGACGGCAAAGATCACTGCCTAATCCTTTAGCAAGAAGCGGCAGATTGCTTTTGACAGAAAGTTTGTGCGGGGCGATTGTCGGCACCGCACGCCATTGCTAGGCATGCATAGTAATCGCATCCCGCATGCGTCGGTGTCATGCCGACGAAGAGAACGGGAGCTGGTTCGAGGGGTTAGCGTCGTCGATGGAAGTATTCCTGCAGCAGCTCATAAATGGGCTGACCCTGGGGTCGATCTACGGCCTCATCGCCATCGGCTACACGATGGTTTTCGGCATCATCGGCATGGTGAATTTCGCTCATGGCGACATCTTCATGCTGTCGGCCTTCATCGCGCTGATCTTTTTCATGCTGATCGCCTCCTGGTTCGGCGCGGGGCTGATCGTGGTGGCGCTGATCTTCGTCCTGATCCTGGCGATGTTCTTCACCTCGCTGTGGAACTGGACGATCGAGCGGGTGGCCTACAGGCCGCTGCGCGGCTCCTTCCGCCTCGCCCCGTTGATTTCGGCCATCGGCATGTCGATCTTCCTGTCGAATTTCGTGCAGGTCGTGCAGGGGCCGCGCAACAAGTCGATCCCGCCGATGCTCAACAAGTCGATCACCCTGATCGAGAGCACGACCTATTCGGTCCAGATTTCCTACAAGCAGATCACCATCATCGTGACCACCGCAGTGCTGCTCGCGGCCTTCTGGTACATCGTCCAGAAGACACCGCTCGGCCGGGCCCAGCGCGCCTGCGAGCAGGACCGCAAGATGGCTGCGCTGCTCGGCATCGACGTCGACCGCACGATCTCGATCACCTTCGTGATGGGCGCGGCGCTCGCGGCGGTCGCAGGCGTCATGTACCTCGTGCTCTACGGCGTGGTCTCCTTCAATGACGGCTTCGTTCCCGGCGTGAAGGCCTTCACCGCGGCCGTTCTCGGCGGCATCGGATCGCTGCCCGGAGCCGTCATCGGCGGGCTCCTGATCGGGCTGATCGAAGTGATGTGGTCGGCCTATTTCACGATCGACTACAAGGATGTCGCGGCCTTCTGCATCCTGGCGATCGTGCTCGTCTTCATGCCCTCGGGCATCCTCGGCCGCCCCGAAGTCGAGAAAGTCTGACACATGGCACAGACAAGCTCGACCCCGAACGCGACACCTGGCCCCCGCAAGCTCGACCTGAAGGCCGCGCTGAAGGAAGCCGGCTTCGCGGCCTTCGTGACACTAGGCCTCTGCATCCCCATCATCGCCTGGGGCACCCGCCAGAACATGGACAATGTCCTGGTGCTCGACCCGCGCTGGGACGCGGTGGCCTGGGCAGTGGGGATCGTCTTCGTCGGCCGCTTCCTTATGGCGCTGCGCCAGCAGGGCAAGGCCGACCGCAAGTCGCTGGTGCGCTTCCTACCGCATGGCACTTTCGCCTTCTTCCAGCGCAATTCGCGGGTCTTCTCGCTATTCGGGCTGGGTTTCCTCGTCACCTTCCCGATCATCGCGATCAATCTCGCGGGCTGGGGCGGCGCGCTGAAATGGATCGACAATTTCGGCGTCCAGATCCTGATCTACGTCATGCTCGGCTGGGGGCTGAACATCGTCGTCGGCCTCGCCGGCCTGCTCGATCTCGGCTATGTCGCGTTCTACGCCGTGGGCGCCTATTCCTACGCGCTGCTCGCCAAGAATTTCGGCCTGTCCTTCTGGATCCTGCTGCCCATGTCGGGCATCCTGGCCGCGTTCTGGGGCATGCTGCTCGGTTTCCCCGTGCTGCGGCTGCGCGGTGATTATCTGGCGATCGTGACGCTCGCCTTCGGCGAGATCATCCGCCTCATCCTGATCAACTGGGTCGAGTTCTCGAATGGCTATGCCGGCATTTCCGGCATCCCGCGCCCGAGCTTCTTCGGCATTCCGTTCAATGCCAGCGATGAGGGCTTCGCGGCGGTCTTCGGGCTCGAATTTTCGCCGCTCTACAGAACGATCTTCCTATACTACCTGATCCTGGCGCTTGCCCTGCTGACCGCCTTCGTCAGCCTGAGGCTGCGCCGGCTCCCGGTTGGCCGCGCCTGGGAAGCGCTGCGCGAGGATGAGATCGCCTGCCGCTCGCTCGGCATCAACACGACCAATACCAAGCTCACCGCCTTCTCGATCGGCGCCATGTTCGGCGGCTTCGCCGGCGCTTTCTTCTCGGCGCGGCAGGGTTTCATCAGCCCCGAATCCTTCGTCTTCATGGAATCGGCGATCATCCTGGCCATCGTCGTGCTCGGTGGCATGGGCTCGCTCTGGGGCTGTGCGATCGCCGCGATCGTCATGATCGGCGGTACGGAACTGCTGCGCGAGCTCGACTGGCTGAAGGCGATCTTCGGCAACGACTTCGACCCGACCAAATACCGCATGCTGATCTTCGGCTTCGCCATGGTCGTGATCATGATCTGGAAGCCGCGCGGGCTGATCTCGACACGAGAACCGACGACATTCCTGAAGGAAAAGAAGACCATCTCGGCCGATATGGTTCAGGAGGGGCACGGCTGATGGCAACCGTTCCGCTCCACGACCGGCCGCTGCTGCAGGTCGAACATCTGACCATGCGCTTCGGCGGCCTCACCGCCGTCAACGATCTCTCCTTCGAGGCCCGCAAGGGCGACATCACGGCGCTGATCGGCCCCAACGGCGCCGGCAAGACGACGGTGTTCAACTGCATCACCGGCTTCTACAAGCCGACCGAAGGTATGATGACCCTGACGCAGGATTCCGGATCCAGCTATCTGCTCGAGCGGATGCCCGATTTTCGCATCTCCTGGAAAGCCAAGGTCGCCCGCACCTTCCAGAACATCCGCCTTTTCGGCGGCATGACGGTGCTGGAGAACCTGCTGGTCGCGCAGCACAACCCGCTGATGATCGCGTCGGGCTTCACCTTTCTCGGCGTTCTCGGCATCGGCGGTTATCGCTCCCGCGAGAAGGAGGCGATCGAGAAGGCCAAGTTCTGGCTGGAGAAGATCAACCTGATCGACCGCGCCGACGATCCCGCGGCCGACCTGCCCTATGGCGACCAGCGCCGGCTCGAGATTGCGCGCGCCATGTGTACCGATCCGGTTCTGCTCTGTCTCGACGAGCCGGCCGCCGGCCTCAATCCACGCGAAAGCCACGACCTCAACACGCTGCTGCTCTCGATCCGCAAGGATATCGGCACGGCGCTGCTGCTGATCGAGCACGACATGTCGGTGGTGATGGAAATTTCAGACCATGTCGTGGTGCTCGACTACGGCACCAAGATCTCCGACGGCACTCCCGCCGAGGTCAAGGCCGATCCAAGAGTGATCGCGGCCTATCTCGGCGTCGATGACGAAGAGGTCGCAGCTGTCGAAGCGGAGGTCGGACTGGCGTGACCGAAGCAGCTCCCCTCCTCGCCGTCCGCGGCGTCAAGACCTATTACGGCAAGATCATCGCCTTGAAGGGCGTCGACATCGACGTGCGGCAAGGCGAGATCGTGACCATGATCGGCGCCAACGGCGCCGGCAAGTCGACCCTGATGATGACGATCTTCGGCAACCCGCAGGCGCGCGAAGGCACCATCACCTATGAGGGCCGCGACATCACGAAGATGCCGAGCCACGAGATCGCCCGCCTTGGAATTGCGCAATCCCCCGAAGGGCGACGCATCTTTCCGCGCATGACCGTGTTCGAGAACCTGCAGATGGGCGCGTCGCTGCGCGACCTCTCCCATTTCGACGAGGACCTCGAAAAGATCTGCGTGCTCTTCCCGCGCATCAAGGAGCGGCTGCAGCAGCGCGGCGGCACGCTTTCGGGCGGCGAACAGCAGATGGTCGCGATCGCCCGCGCCCTGATGGCCCGCCCCAAGCTGCTCCTGCTCGACGAGCCCTCGCTCGGCCTCGCCCCGCTGATCGTCAAGCAGATCTTCGAGGCTATCCGCGAGCTCAATCGCAGCGAGGGCCTCACCGTCTTCCTGGTCGAGCAGAACGCCTTCCACGCGCTCAAGCTCGCCCATCGCGGCTATGTGATGGTCAACGGCCTGGTGACCATGAGCGGCAGCGGCCAGGAACTGCTGGCAAGCCCCCAGGTGCGCGCGGCCTATCTCGAAGGCGGGCGGCATTGAAGCGACATCTCTCCCAAGCAGCCCTCATCCTGAGGAGCCGCGTAGCGGCGTCTCGAAGGATGGTTCAGAGCGCGCTGGAACATCCTTCGAGACGCAGCCTCAGGGCTGCTCCTCAGGATGAGGGCTGTGGCTGCGATATCGAAGCGAATGTTGGAGCCTAGGCCATGCAAGGCATCCTCTACGAAGAACCGACGATCTGGCTGTTCCTGCTGGTCACGGTGGTGATGGGCGGCTGGCTGGCCTGGATGGCGGGCCGCGCGATCGCCCTGACATGGCGCCCGAACTTCCAGCTCGTGATCTATATGCTTGCGCTCGGACTATTCGTGCGCTTCATCCATTTCGCGTTGTTTCAGGCGACGCTGCTGACGCTGCACTATTACATCGTCGATACGGTCATTCTGATGGCATTCGGCTATGCCGGTTGGCGTTTTAACCGCGCGCGGCAGATGACGACGCAATATCGCTGGCTGTTCGAGCGCTCCGGCCCGTTCGGCTGGAAGCCGCGCCCGGGAGCGCAGATTAAGCCCGAATTAGCCTGAAAAAGGCACCAAGCTTGACGCGTGACAGACCGTTGAAAAAGCGCAAGACTGCGTTTCACGGTGGCAACACGCGCCGAGACGGGCGGATCTTCCAGCCCGTTCATAGTAATAGACAGGGGAGTCTCATCTCATGAAGAAACTGCTGTTGGGCGGTATCGCGCTCGGCGCGGTCCTCGCCTTTGCCGGCGTGGCCAATGCCCAGATCAAGCTTGGCGTAGGCGGCCCCATCACCGGTCCGAACGCGGCCTTCGGCGCGCAGCTGAAGAACGGCACCGAGCAGGCGGTCGAGGACATCAACGCCGCCGGCGGCGTGCTCGGCCAGAAGATCGTCGTCTCCGTCGGTGACGATGTCTCCGATCCCAAGCAAGGCGTCTCGGTCGCCAACAAATTCGTCGGCGACGGCGTCAAATGGGTTGTCGGCCACTTCAACTCCGGCGTCACCATGCCGGCTTCGGAAGTCTATGCCGAAAACGGCATCCTGATGATCAGCCCTTCGGCCACCAACCCTAAGATCACTGAACGCGGCCTCTGGAACACCTTCCGGACCTGCGGACGTGACGATCAGCAGGGCGGCGTCGCCTCGGCCTATCTGCTGAAGAACTTCAAGGACAAGAAGATCGCCGTCGTCCACGACAAGACGACCTATGGCCAGGGCCTCGCCGACGAGACCAAGAAGGGGCTGAACGCCGGCGGCGTCAAGGAAGTGCTCTATGAAGGCGTCAACGCCGGCGAGAAGGACTTCTCGGCGCTCGTCTCCAAGATCAAGGCAGCCGGTGCCGAGTATCTCTACTGGGGCGGCCTGCACACCGAAGGCGGCCTGATCGTGCGCCAGATGCGCGACCAGGGCCTGAAGACCGTGCTCGTCTCGGGCGATGGCATCACCACCGACGAGTTCGCCACGATCGGCGGCCCCGGCGTCGAAGGCACGCTCATGACCTTCCCGCCGGACCCGCAGAAGCGCCCGGAAGCAGCCGCCGTGCTGGCGAAGTTCGAAGCGCGCAAGTTCAAGCCTGAAGCCTACACCCTGTACAGCTACGCCGCCGTGCAGATCATGGCCGAAGGCGCCAAGCGCGCGAACTCCGTCGATCCCAAGAAGATCGCGGCGGTCCTCCAGGGCGGCCAGCCCGTGAAGACCGTGATCGGCGATATCTCCTTCGACAAGAAGGGCGACATCACCCGTCCCGACTACACCGTCTACACCTGGAAGAAGAGCGCGGACGGCAAAATCACCTATGTCGAGAATTGATCTCGACTAGCTGACGGCCAAGACAAAAAGACCCGCCCCGGAGCGATCCGGGGCGGGTTTTTCCATGTCCTGCACAATCGGGGCAGCAAAGACGGAAGGCCCCGAAAAGCGCGCGTTACGACTGAATCTGTTTCTGCGGAACCGCGCTCAAGCCTCTGAGGAAGCCGGCGAAACGCAGCAGCCCATCGGGCCAGGGCCCATGGCCGGATTCGGTGTTGAGATGGCCGCTGTCGCCTGCATCGACGAATTCGGCGCCCCACGCCTCGGCCAGCGCCTTGGCTTCATCCTGCGTGCAATAGGGATCGGTCGCGCTGGAAATCAGCACCGCCGGGAACGGAAGCCTTTCGCGCCGGTGCGTAGTGAAGGCCTGTTCCATGCCGGGAATGGCACGCTTGGCCGTCTCGGAGGCCGGCGCAACCAGAAAGGCGCCAGCGACCTCGCCGGGCTTGAGATATTCAGCCGCATGCGCGACAGCGCTGACCCCGGCCGAATGCGCGACCAGTACCACCGGCCGCGTCGCCGCCCGCACAGCCGCGACGATGCGGCTGGCCCAGGCATCCCGCGCCGGCTTGTACCAGTCCTCCTGCTCGACCAGTTGGGCGGTCGAGAGCTTTGCGAGCCAGCGGCCTTGCCAGTGGTCAGGCCCGGAGCCGGACCAGCCGGGGATGATGAGGATGTCGGCATCGGAGGATTTCATGAAACGGCTCTACAAGTGATTGTATTGGTTGATGTGCGGAAAAGACGCCCGGCGGGCGACGCCGAGCCCCAGTTGCCGCTCAAGCGACGCAGCCGCGTCCAGTCTTCAATTCAAGCACCCTTTTGCTAGATTGGACCGACCAGTCGCAGATGACGAAATCGACCGGGCAATAGAAAACAATGATTCCAACAGCTCATCAGCAGATGATGTTTTAGTTCGATTTCCATAACATAGATTAGGAACGCAATCGACGCCAATCGCAGCGATATCAATATCTCCAGACCTCTGTATCGCGCCAACAGTCTCAACAAGATGAGCGTGCAGAAGCGCACCACCGTTTGCAAGAAAGGTGGCATCATCCATCGGAGCGCCATCAGATATTATGATCAATTGTCGATGCCGCGAATCGTTCAGCATCAATCGCTCCGCCGCCCACGAAACGGCTTCGCCATCGATATTCTCCTTGAGAAGGTCGGGGCGCAAAAGGGTTGGGAAATCTGCGAGCCGCACGCTTTCAGTGTTGTTGCCTGAGCTGGCAATCACCAGATGCAGGATCTCGTTGAGCCGCCCCGGCCATGCAGGCTTGCCATCGCGCAACCATTGCTCACGTGGCCGACCTCCCCTCCACATCGAGGTCGTGAAACCAAGAATCTCGAACTTTATGCCCAGAGCTTCGATCATGATCCCGAATGTCTGGATGGCGGTGAGGCACATCAAGATGCGTTGGCCGCGCATCGAGCCAGAAAGGTCCACGAGAATTGTGATCGCTGTCCCAGCACGAACCTCACGCGTCATCAGTTGCGTGAGTTCATTGCGGACCAAGATGGCCTTTGCATTGGCGAAGGCACGCCATTCTCCGAATGTGTCGCGGTAAGCGATCTTCAGAGCTTCATGTTCAAGGGCCTGACTGGACGACATCGGCTCCAGAACCTGGTCGAGATTTCTCAGGGAAACCTCGCAATCATAGGCTCTCGTATAAACGCGATACCCCGCCGGCTCCGGCATCAAAGCCGGCGCTGCGTGCTCGGCCTTGTGCCATCCAAAAAACCTGGCCCAGCGCAATCACACCTCCCCGAACACCCGGGCAAAGATCGTGTCGACATGCTTGAAGTGATAGCCCTCGTCGAACATCGCCTCCAGTTCGGCCGCTGAAAGCTTCGCCGTGACGTCGGCATCCTTCTTGAGGTTGGTCAGGAAGTCCTCGCCATGCTCCCAGGTGCGCATCGCGTTGCGCTGGACCAGGGAATAGCTCTCCTCGCGGCTCGCGCCGGCCTGTGTCAGGGCCAGCAGCACGCGCTGCGAATTGTGCAGGCCGCCGAGCTTGTCGAGGTTCTTGCGCATGTTCTGCGGATAGATCAGCAGCTTGTCGATCACGCCGGTCAGCCGCGCCAGCGCGAAATCGAGCGTCACAGTAGCGTCGGGGCCGATCATGCGCTCGACCGAGGAATGCGAGATATCGCGCTCATGCCAGAGCGCGACGTTTTCCAGCGCCGGCACGACCATGCCGCGCACGAGCCGCGCCAGGCCGGTGAGGTTTTCGGTCAGGACCGGATTGCGCTTGTGCGGCATTGCCGACGAGCCCTTCTGGCCGGCCGAGAAGAACTCCTCGGCTTCATAGACCTCGGTGCGCTGCAGATGCCGGATCTCGGTCGCAAGGCGCTCGACCGAAGAGGCGACGACGCCCAGCGTGGCGAAATACATCGCGTGCCGGTCGCGCGGGATCACCTGCGTCGAGACCGGCTCGACGGCGAGCCCCATCTTCTCCGCGACATAGGCTTCGACGCTCGGATCGATATTGGCGAAGGTGCCGACGGCGCCGGAAATCGCGCAGGTCGCGATTTCGGCCCGCGCGGCGACGAGCCGCTCGCGGCAGCGCGCGAATTCGGCATAGGCCTGGGCGAGCTTGAGCCCGAAGGTCACCGGCTCGGCATGGATGCCATGCGAGCGGCCGATCGTCGGCGTCAGCCTGTGCTCGAAGGCACGGCGCTTGATCGCGGCCAGCAGCGCATCGACATCGGCGATCAGGATATCGGTCGCGCGCGCGAGCTGCACCGAGAGCGTGGTGTCGAGAATATCCGACGACGTCATGCCCTGATGGACGAAGCGCGCCTCGGGACCGACGATCTCGGCCAGATGCGTCAGGAAGGCGATGACGTCATGCTTGGTGACGCGCTCGATCTCGTCGATGCGGGCGACGTCGAAGGTCGCATCCTTGGCCTTGGCCCAGATCGTCGCGGCCGCCTCCTTCGGCACGACGCCGAGTTCGGCGAGCTTGTCGGTCGCATGCGCCTCGATCTCGAACCAGATCCGGAAGCGGGTCTGCGGCTCCCAGATGGCGACCATCTCGGGGCGGGAATAGCGCGGGATCATTGTCTCGTCCTTGTCACCACACGAGCCCTCATCCTGAGGAGCGCTCCGCAGGAGCGCGTCTCGAAGGATGCTCCAGAAGGCACCCGCTGGACCATCCTTCGAGACGCCGCTTCGCGGCTCCTCAGGATGAGGGCTGATTAAATCTCAAACCCACTGCCCGCGCGCGGCTTCAGCCGCCCTGCGGATCGCGGAAATATTGTCGGCATAGGCCGCAGGCCCGCCCTTGAACACGGCGGATCCCGCGACAAACGCATTCGCGCCTGCCCTGGCGGCCAGCGGCGCGGTTTCAGGGGTCGCCCCGCCATCGATTTCGAGCTCGATCGGCCGGTCGCCGATCATGGCGCGCACGCGGGCGATCTTCTCGACCACCGAATGAATGAAGCTCTGGCCACCGAAGCCCGGATTGACCGTCATCAGCAGGATCAGGTCGACATCATCCAGCATCGGCTCGATGGCGCTCTCATGCGTACCGGGATTGAGCACGAGCCCGGCCTTTTTGCCATGGCTCCTGATCGCCTGCAGCGTGCGATGCGGATGCGGTCCGGCTTCGACATGGAAGGAGATCAGATCGGCGCCGGCCTTGGCGAAGGCCTCGACATAAGGGTCGACGGGCGCGATCATCAGATGCACGTCGAAGAACTTCTTCGTGTGCGGCCGGATCGCCTTGAGCACATCCGGGCCGAAGGTGATGTTGGGCACGAAATGCCCGTCCATCACGTCGCAATGAATCCAGTCGGCGCCGGCGGCGTCGATCGCGCGCACCTCCTCGCCAAGCTTCGAGAAATCGGCCGAGAGGATCGACGGGGCAATGCGGATGGGAGCGCTCATGGCTCGCGGTTTAAAGCATCGCGCCGACAAGTGGGAACCGCTTTTCCGCGAAAAAACGACGCGGCAACAAAAAACTTGGGTCCGCGCGGCTGGCTCAGCCTTCGCTGCGCTCCAATCTCAGCGCGACTTCACCGGAAATGACAGGCGCCGGTCGGCCTCCGCGATCTCGGCGGCGGCCTGAGCGAAGGCCGGGCGCTGCTTCAGCCGTACGAACCACTCCGACAGAGCGCGGTAGCCATCGAGCGACGGCCCTCCCAGCCGCAAGGCGAACAGCACCGTCATGAAGAGGGCGATATCGGCGGCGGTCAGCGCCGCACCGAAGAAGGCACGGCCCGCCAGACGCTCCTCCAGCTCGGCATAATGGCCGGCAAGCACGTCCTCGGCGATCAGCGCGTCCGCCTCCTGCGCGATCCGCCGGGTCTGGTCCGACGAGGGTGGTGCCGTGCGATGCATCAGGGGCCGCAAGGCCGCGAACATGATCTCGTCGGCATAGAGCTCGTCCAGCCGGCAGCGGGCGCGCTCGTTCGGACTTTCAGGAAAAAGCGGCGGCTCGGGATAGGCCTCGTCGAGATATTCGATGATGATCGTGGAATCGTAGAGCACGAGACCGCAATCGCTGAGGATCGGCACCTGCCTCTTGGGGTTCAGCGCCGTGACCTCCGGATGGCGGGGATCATACCCGGTGGTCTGGTTGAAGGGCACCATCACCCTGTCGAAGGGAAGTCCTTTTTCCCTCAGCGCGATCTCGACCTTCCGGGAGAACAGACTTAGCGGCCCCGAATGCAGGGTGATCATGGCGTGGCTCCGGCTGCGATGCCGGCAACCTCGCAAATCGCTCCGTCAAGCTTCGTCAGCAGCCTTGCCGCGCTGGATACGGGCTGCGATCCCGCGCAGAAGCCATGGCAGCAGGTAGATCGGGAACTGCGCCAGCGCAAAGAACAGGAAGGTCGAGGGCGGCACGCCGGCGCCCAGCGCCGCGACCAGCAGGCCCATATTGCGCTGGCCGGTGCCGTAGCCAACCATGAAGCGCTCCGGTGCCGGCAGACGCCGCAGCACGATCCAGGCTGTGACGAGCCCGCCCGCGGACACCGCGAAGACGCAGGCGAGCACGAAGAGGACGAGCCTCGGGTTCTCCATCGCCGCACGCGTGACGCCATCCATCGCAGCGATCGCGAAGATGAAATACATCAGCACGCCGAAGCCATCGAGATTGGCCTTCATCGCCTTGATGCGGGCGCGGCCGAGCCAGTATCGCAGCATCGCCGCGACGACCATGCCGCCGCCGACGAAGAGCACGAGACGCAGCGTCAGCACCCAGCGGTCGAGCGGCACCGCCGCCCCCGCCAGCAACTCGACAAGGACCGGCGCGACGACCGGGCTGACCACCGTCGTGAGGATGACGCTGGCGATGATCAGCGAGGGCTCGAAACCGTAGAGGATGGCGATGGCGGGTGAGGACATGATCGGCGGCGCCGCGCCCATGATGGCGAGGCCGAGCACGATGCCGGGGTCGAGCCCGTCCCGCCCCACCAGCAGGAGCGCGCCGCCGATCAGCAGGACGGGTCCCGCGATCAGCCACGCACAGGCCAGGATGAGGCTCGCCGGCTTGCGCAGGAGCCCGACGGTGATGCCGATATCGACCCGCATGAAGGTGACGGTGGTGAAGCAGAAGATCGTGAATGGCAGGAGCGGCCGCGCGGCTGCCGCAAACTGCGGCAGCGCCAGCCCCAGGACGATCGAGAGCGCGAATCCTTGAGTGCCATGGCGCCCGAGCCATGCAAGGCCGGCGGCGAGAAATGCGGCAAGACGCGTCAGCATGAAGGCCTTGAGTCGAACGGAAAGGAGGCAAGTCCGAAAGGGGCAAGACTGACCGATCGGCAGGCACGCGTCATCAGCCATCGGCGCCGCCTCGCCCTGCGTTGGCAGAAAATTGCGCGATAGCCGAGACATCAGCGGTTCGTTCGACGGCAATGTCGCTGCTGGCGCAAATCTTGCGAAACTTTCGGCGATATCGCGCAAAAAGACGTCGCGACGCTGACATTGCCGCGCAAACGGCTATTTTGCAGGGTCAGGGGCTGGCAGGAGTGGATTATGCGGGCAGATACAATCGTTCTCGGCGCGGGCATCGTCGGCATATCTGTGGCGCTGCATCTGCAGAACGCGGGCCGCTCCGTGCTGCTCGTCGACAGGCGCGGCCCCGGCGAGGAAACCAGCTATGGGAATGCCGGGCTGATCCAGCGCGAGGGCGTCTACCCCTACGGTTTCCCGCATGATTTCGGCGCGCTCATCCGCTACGCGATGAACAACACCATCGATGCGTCCTACCACTGGAGCGCGCTCCCCAAGCTCGCGCCCTTCCTCTGGTCCTACTGGATGCATTCGCGCGCCGCCAAACATCAGGCGATCGCCCATCAATATGCGACGCTGATCGAGCATTGCGTCACTGAGCATGACGCGCTGGCTGAGGAATCAGGCGCAACCGGCCTCCTGCGCCGCGATGGCTGGATGAAGGTGTTCCGCACCGCCGCCGAGCAGGACACGCGCCTGGCTGAAGCCGCACGCTGGAAGAATGAGTTCGGCCTGAACTATCGCCCGCTCGACGTTGCAACCTTGCGCAGCGAGGAACCCCATCTCGACCAGAGCCTGATCGGCGGCCTGCACTGGACCGACCCGGTCACGGTGGTCGATCCGCTCGGCCTGTCGAAGGCCTATGTGGCGCGCTTCGAGGAACTCGGCGGCAAGCTCGCGCTCGGCGATGCCACTACGCTGGTGCAGAACGGCGCCGAGTGGAGCGTCACGCTGGCCGACGGCACCAAGGCGCAGGCCAAGGATGTCGTCGTGGCGCTCGGCCCCTGGGCCGATGTCCTGACCAACAAGCTCGGCTACCGCCTGCCGCTCGCGGTCAAGCGCGGCTATCACATGCACTACAAGCCGCTCGGCAACGCCACGCTGAACCACCCCGTCCTCGACACCGAGCGCGGTTATTTCCTCGCGCCCATGCTGCAGGGCATCCGCCTGACCACCGGCGCCGAATTCGCCGAACGCGATGCGCCCAAGACGCCTGTGCAGCTTGCCCGCGCCGAGCCGATCGCCAGGACGCTCTTCCCGCTCGGCGAACGCCTCGATGCCGAGCCCTGGCTCGGCCGTCGCCCCTGCACACCCGATATGATGCCGATCATCGGCCCGGCTCCGAAGCACAAAAACCTGTGGTTCTCCTTCGGCCACGCGCATCACGGGCTGACGCTGGCAGCTGTCACCGGCCGCATGGTCGCCGAGATGGTGACGGGCCAGAAGGTCTTCGTCGACCCGACACCCTTCGCGCCATCGCGGTTTGGCTGAAAGCGCACACCTTCATGCTCGCCCTTGTGGCGAGCATGCGCGATTTAAACACCCTCATTGCCCGATAAAGACGTGGATGGTCGGGCCAGGCCCGACCATGACGACGGGCAGCCCTGCATAACGCCCCCTCGCCTCTCTGCGCGCGACCTGCCACGATCCCGGCCGCTTTCGATTCCCGCCCAAGCGATTCCAGACTCAAGCGATTCCAGCCCCAAGGTTGCACCATGGCCCTCGCCGAAGCTCCCGTTCAGGACAATGCCTATGCAGCGGCGCTTGCCCTGCTTGACCGCGCCCCGTTGATCGATGGGCATAACGACCTGCCCTACGTCATCCGCCTGAACCGGGCCGCGAAGGGCGATGTCGGCACCTATGATCTGACCAAGGTCCATGCCGAGGGCGACACGGACATCCCGCGCATGCAGGCCGGCAAGCTCGCCGGGCAGTTCTTCGCAGCCTATGTCCCGCCCAACCACCCCAAGCCGGCCGGCTTCGCGCTGGCGCAGATCGCACTGATGCGCGACATCCTCGCCAGGCATGCCGATGTGTTCCGCCCCGGCCTCTCGGCGCACGATGTCACTACGGCGAAAGCCGAGGGCCGGATCGCCCTGTTCATGACGATCGAGAACGGCTCGGCTCTCGACAACGAGCTCGATGCGCTCGACGCCTATTACGGGTTGGGCGTGCGCCTGATGACGCTCTGCCATAACGGCACTCATGACTGGTGCGATTCCGCCACCGATGCCCCCAGGCACAACGGCCTCAGCGCCTTCGGCAAGGATGTCATCCGGCGCATGAACAAGCTCGGCATGGTCATCGACCTCGCCCATGTCTCGCCCAAGGTGATGCATGACGCGCTCGACCTGTCGACCGCGCCGCTGGTCTGGTCGCATTCCAACGCCTTCTCGCTTTGCGACCATCCCCGCAACGTCCCCGACGATGTGCTCGATCGCGTTGCCGGCAATGGCGGCGTGGTCATGGCGACCTTTGTGCCCGATTTCATCAGCCAGGCCTCGCGCGACTGGCATCGCCCGGCCAAGGACCAGTATGGCAAGACGCCAGAGGGAATGGATTCCGCCAAGGCCGAGGCAGAGATCGTGGCGAAGGCCGGCCCTCGCCCCAAGGCGACGCTGCCGCAATATTGCGACCATCTCGATTACCTCGCCAAGCGCGTCGGGCACGACCATATCGGCATCGGCTCGGACTTCTTCGGCTGGGTCAATCCTGACGGGCTCGAAGACACCACCGTCTTCCCGGCGCTGATCGCGGAACTGATCCGGCGCGGCTGGTCGGAAGAGAATCTCGAAAAGCTCGCCGGCGGCAACATGCTGCGCGCGATGCGGGCCATAGAAGTCCGATGAAATTTACACAGCTAAACAACGCCCGCTACAAAAACGTACAAAAACTGCAAAGCCGATATATAGGGCAGCCGCTCAACCCGGATAAATCCTGAAAATCGACCGAAACATTTAGGACACCCAGCCTGCTTCATCCCATCTTAACCCTGTCCGACGAATAGCTGTACCCCTCGCAATGCCCAGGGGGTCGGCATGTTTAATTTGAAAGACGTCAGGATCGGCACGAAGATCGTATGTGCAGTGACCTTGATGGGGCTGGCAGGAATGGCCGGCAGCCTGTTTGCAGCGATGCAGATGAAACGCGTCGATGACAGTTATTCCGTCGTCATCGAAACCCGTCCGAAGGCAATGCTTGCCGCGGCCAGGGCAGCGCGCGCCGCAAACGACGTCACCGCACAGACCTATCGGGTCATCGCCTATCCCGCCGGCAGCACCGGCTTCGCCCAGGCCAAGGCGGAAGGCGAACTCGCCTATAAGGCGACCAACGACTTCCTTGCCGCCGCCGCCGCCGCCTTCCCCGAAGTGAAGTCGCAGGTCGACATTCTGACGGCGGAGGCGCGCGGCCTGAAAACTCTCGTCGACCAGGTCGTGAGTTTTGGCCAGAATGACGAAAACGAAAAGGCGCTGGTCATCATGAACCAGCTCGACGGCAAGCTGCGCACGCTCGTCAACAACATCGGGGCCTTCAACGATGCCCTCCTCAAGGATTCCGACAACCAGTCCACGGTGCTCACGGCCACGACCAACAGCACCGTGATCTGGACGATCGTGAGTTCAATCGCCGGCATTCTGGTCGGGCTGTTCGGTGCGATCCTGATGTCGTCCCGCAGCATTACCGCGCCGCTGAACCGCCTGAAGCTCGCGATGGGCGATCTGGCCGCCGGCAATTACGACGCACAAGTCGAAGACACCGACCGCAAGGACGAGATCGGCGCCATGGCCGGCACCGTGCTCGTCTTCAAGCAGAACGGCCTCGAAATGCGCCGGCTTGAGGCCGAGACCGAGGAATCGCGCGGCCTCGCCGAGACGCAGCGGACCCAGAGCGAGGGCGAACGCGTCACCCGCAGCAGGGAGCAGGAGCGCCTCTCCGCAGAACAGCGCGACGTGATGAACCTGCTCGCGAGCGGCCTCGATCGGCTTTCCCAGGGTGACCTGACCTGCCGCATCGATGTCCAGGTCGCCGAAGCCTATGAGAAGCTGCGCGACGACTTCAATACGGCCGTCTCCCGCCTCAGCGAGACGGTCGCCACCATCCAGGCGACCTCGGCCGATGTCGGAAACTCCGCCCGGGAGATCAACACCGGCGCAAACGATCTCTCGAAGCGGACCGAGGAACAGGCCTCCTCGTTGGAAGAAACCGCAGCGACGACCGAGGAACTCGCAGCCTCCGTCAAGGCTTCGGCACAGTCGTCCAGGGACGCCGTCGCGCTTGCCGAGCAGGCGATGTCGGTCGCCGAAAAGGGCGGCGCGATCGTCACCGATGCGGTCGATGCGATGGCGCGGATCGAGGCGGCCTCCCGCAAGATCTCCGACATCACCTCGGTGATCGACGAGATCGCCTTCCAGACCAATCTGCTCGCCCTCAACGCCGCCGTCGAAGCGGCGCGCGCGGGCGATGCCGGCAAGGGCTTCGCGGTTGTCGCCAGCGAAGTTCGCACCCTGGCCCAGCGCTCGGGCGAAGCCGCCAAGGACATCACGACCCTGATCGGCGAATCAGGACGCGAGGTCGAGCAGGGCGTCACTCTGGTGCGTTCCGCCGGCGAGGCCCTCCGCCAGATCGTCGCTGCGTCGCGCAAGGTCTCCTCGACGGTCTCCGACATCTCCGCCGCCTCCGCCGAACAGGCCAACGGCATCGACGAGATGAGCCAGACCCTGGCGCATATGGACGAGATGACGCAGCAGAACGCCGCATTGGCCGAGGAGAGCGCTGCCAGCGCGACCTCGCTCACGAACCAGATCCAGCATCTCAACGAGCTGGTCGCCAGTTTCCGGACGCATCTTTCCGCAGCGGGCCGCAGGAGCGCTCCCGTTCCAGCCGCGCAGCCGGCGTCCCGGCGCCGCGCCGCCTGAACCTGGCAGCACGCAATCTTCGGCAGGTCCTCGCCACGAGACACTTGCTCAAGCCGTCCGATGGGTTATGGCCTCGCTCTCTCCGAGAGCGAGGCCATTTCATTCATGACCGGATCAGGCACCGACCGCACGCGCCCGCCAGCGACAGCGCCTGCCCCCATCATCATTCTGGTCGAGCCGCAGATGGCCGAGAATATCGGCATGTGCGCCCGCGCCATGGCGAATTTCGGCCTTTCGGAAATGCGCCTCGTCGCGCCGCGCGACGGCTGGCCGACCGGCGGCGGCCTGAAAAAGGGCGCAACCTCCGCGGCCTCGGGAGCCACGCATATCCTGGAGAATGCCCGGCTTTACCCGAACACGGCCGAAGCGATCGCCGATCTCAACCATGTGCTGGCGACGACTGCCCGTGAACGCGGCCAGATGAAGCGCGTGGTGACGCCGGCCGAGGCGATGCCGCCCCTCGCGGAGCGGGTCGGCTCCGGCGAACGCGTCGGCATCCTCTTCGGCCGCGAGCGCATCGGCCTGACCAATGAGGAGATCAGCTTTGCGGACGCGATCCTGACCTTTCCGGTCAACCCGGCCTTCGCCTCTCTCAACCTGGCGCAGGCCGTGCTGCTGGCCGGCTATGAATGGTTCAAGGCCACGAATGGAGAGCCGCCCTTCCGGGAGCACAACACCTCGCCACCGGCCAGCCGCCTGACGGTCCTGTCCATGTTCGACTATGTCGAAAGCGAGCTCGACCTCTGCGGCTTCTTCCCACCGGGCAAGAAGGCGGTCATGACCGCCAATCTGCGCGATATCCTCCACCGGCTGAGCCTGACCGAGCAGGAAGCGCGCACGCTGCGCGGCGTGTTCAAGTCGCTGACCGAGGGGCCGCGCCGGCTGCGCGTGCCCAAGCCGGTCGAGGGCGAATAGAGCAGGCGTTCGACCCGTCGAACCAGCCCGTAATCCCGGACACACGGAAGCGCTGATCCGGGATCAGCGAGGCGGCTCAGCGCCAAGCCCCTTCCGCCAAAGCCCTGCCGCCAAAGCCCCTGCCGCCAAAAAGAAGCAGCCGGCCGCAAGCGGCCGGCTGTTGCATCAAGCTCGCGCTAACGCGCGCAAGCAAACGCTCAGAACTGATACTTCAGCGTCGCCTTCACGGTGCGACCCGGCTCGCTGTAATAGTCGCGCGCCTGCGGACGCGAGAGCGGGACGTTGACGGCATCCCAGTACTTCCGGTCGAAGATATTGTAGACGCCGACCTGCAATTCGAGGTCCGCGATCTCGGGCATCGGGCGCCACCAGGCGGAAGCATTGAAGAGAGCATAGCCCGGCGCCTTGAAGCCGGTGGTCGGCGGGCTCGTCGGGGTCGTCGAGACGTCGTCGCGCGCACCGGCCATCTTCGCCGAAACCTCGGCGCCCCAGCGATCGGTGCCGTAGGCAACGGCGACGATGCCCTGCACCGGTGGGATCGAGTTCAGGAAGGTGTTGTCGGTCTTGTTCAGGCCGCGGGTATAAGCGAAGGAGCCGCGCACCAGCCAGTTCGGCGCGAAGGCGTATTGCCCGTTCATCTCGACGCCCTGGATCTCGGCCTGATTGATGTTCCGGTAGCCGGTGATGCCACCCTGCAGGTATAGCCCATCGACGCCCGCAGCCTGAACCTGATAAGTCTCGATGAAATTGCGGTAATTGGTGTGGAAATAGGTGATCGAGCCGCCGAACAGCTTGTCGCCGAAGCGGGCGCCAACATCGATGCCGTTGCCGATTTCAGGACGCAGATTTGGATTGCCGGTGCGCAGATAGGTCGCGGGTCCGCCGAAGCGGCCATAGAGTTCGTCGGGTGTCGGCGCGCGGAAGGTCTTGGCCCATTGCGCGAAGACCGTCACGTCCTTCACCCAGGGCGCATTCTTCATGATGTCGTATTCGAGCCGGATGCGCGGCGAGAAGGCCGAGTCGCTGGAGGATGGCGGCAAGCCGATGGGGCGTGAACCTCCAAGCGTATACGCCGGTGTGTTCTGCGGCTTTTCCTCATACCAGTCGAAGCGCGCACCGGGCGTGAGACGCAGGCGATTGTCGAGCAGCCCGATCTCGTCATGCAAGTAGAAGCCGGCGAGCTTGCCGTCGATCTTCGGCTGGTCGGCCTGGTTGGTGTGGAGATTATTGCACGTCGCCAATGCGCCGGCGAAACGCCCTGACGCCGGACGTGCCGGGCAGTTGTCGACGCCGGCCGAATACTGCTCGAGCGAGGACATTCGCAGCTCCGTACCCAGCAACATGCGATGCGAGAACGCGCCGGTCTGGAAGTTCTTCACCAGATGGCCATTGAAGCCAAAGGCGTTTTCTTCGTTCGAATTGTCGCGGGCATAAGGGCCGACGATGCTGGTGAAGCGATAAGCGTTGGTCAGATCGTCGCGCTTCAGCCTCTGCCAGTAGAGCGTCGCATGGGCCTCGTCGAAGAAGGTGCCAGGCAGCCTGTAGTCATAGCTCAGCGAAACTCGGTTGCGCTCGACATCCTCGCCCGTCTGATAGGCGCCGGGTCGAAAATTCCCGGTCAGCGAGACCGTGTTGTTCCGGACCTGGGTGCGATCCGCGCGCTTGAAGAATTCGCCGGTGATGCCGAAGCGATGAACCTCGTCGACATAGTGGTAGACCTTGCCGAGGATATTGTACTGGTTGAAGTCGCTCGGATTGGGCGCGGTCCGCGTGGCGCCGATCGACTTGTTCGTGCCCTTGCTGTCGATCTCGTGCCCATCGCGGAAGCCGCCCTGGAGCAGGACCGAGGTGTTGTTCAGCCGCGCGGCGACCGCTGCGCTGCCGAACCAGGCGCGATCGGTGCTGTCGTATCCCGTCTTGGCGAGAGCGCCATAGGAACGACCGTTGCGGATCAAATCCTCCGGATCGAGCGTGCGAACCGCGAGCGCGCCGCCAAGCGCACCGCTGCCGAGCGTGCTGGCGCCGCTGCCGCCGCGCAGCAGGTCGAGTGTCGAGAGCGAATCGAAATCGAAGGCATTGCTTGCGCCGCGGTTGATGCGGGTGTCGACCAGGAATGGCTGGCGGATGCCGTCGATCGTCGTCAGCACGCGCGCGCCGTCGAGACCACGAATATTCAGCGAATTGCTCTGGCGGTTGAAGGTGATGCCGGCCTCGACGCGGTTCGACAGCTCCGACAGGCTCTGGATCTGCTGACGATCGAGCTCCTCGCGCGTCGTCCGGGTCGTGGTCGGTCCGGCGACCAGCGCCGTCCCCGCCTCGCCCTGGACGGTGATCTGGTCCAGCACCACCGGACTTTCGGCGAGCGGCGCGGTACCAACCGCTTGCGGACGGCTTTGTTGTGCGTGGGCCGGCGAAGCCAGTAGAGCCAACATCAGGCTGCCGAGCGCGACGCCGCCGCGCAACCTGCCGGAGTGATCACCCATCATTCAAGTCTAGCCCCCGCCGCCGCGGCCAAACAATGACCACGCCACAGCAATTTAAAATGAATATAAACAAGGCCTTATACTCTCGGACAAGGCTGACATCGGATATGTGCAACATTTCCGACTGTCAATTGTCCGTGAACAGAATGTAAAACTATAGATCTATTCTAATAAACAACTGGATCGCGACCTGGATTGCCTGCAATCCGGACATCCCCTTCATCGGGAGGGATAACGTCGTGCTCCCGACCTCGTGATCGTCACGGCGGCGTCGCAGGCCTGCGGCCTATTGCAACGCACAAGGGCGAGAGCATCATAAGGCGATGCCATCACGGACGCGCCCACGCCTGCTCGATCGCCGGACCCTGTTGACCGGAGGCAGCGCCTTGGCGGCTACGCTTGCCATGACGGGGGGACGTGCGTTCGCAGCCGATGTCGATGTCGTGGTCATCGGGGCCGGTGCTGCCGGCATCGCCGCCGCCCGAGATCTCCGGGCAGCCGGCCGCAGGGCGATCGTCCTGGAGGCGCGCGACCGCATCGGCGGGCGCGCTTTCACCGACACCTCGCTGGGCCCCGCTTATGACGCCGGCGCCATGTTCATCCACTGGGCGGAGCGGAACCCCTGGGTCCAGATCGCCCGCGGACTCGGCATCGAAACCCCGGGCGAGCCTGGGGGCGGCGGCTTCCGGGTCTTCGCCGAGGGGCGGCCCATGCCCGAGACCGATCGGCTGCGACGCCGCGCCGCCTTCGGCCAGATCGACCGCCGGCTCGATACCGTCGACATCACGGCGCGTGACATGTCGATCGCCGAACTGCTCGGCGATCTCGGCCCGGACATGGCCCCGATCGCCTCGTCGGGCCTGCTGCTCTCGATCGGCGAGGAATCGGCCCGGATTTCGGCGCGCGATTACCAGCGGCTCTGGGCCGGCGACGATCTCGTCGTGCCCTCGGGCTACGGCAATCTCGTCGCGCGCTATGGTGCGGGTCTCGACATCCGCCTCGACGAACCCGTCAGCGCCATCCGCTGGGACGGGCCGGGCGTGGTCGTGACGAGCCGGTCCGGCCAGCTTCGCGCCAATGCCTGCATCGTCACGGTCCCCGTCGGCGTGCTGAAAGCGGACGCGATCCGCTTCACCCCGGCCTTGCCGCCACCCACGCGCGACGCGCTGAATGGTCTGGGCATGGGCGCCCTGACCAAGATCGCGCTCAAGGTCGAGGGCGACCGCTTCGGCATCGCGCCCGATATGAGCTTCCTGGAAGCCGGCTCGTCGGACAAACTGATGAATTTCGACTTGTTTCCGGACAACAAGGACATCGTCATCGCCTATTGCGGCGGCGACTATGCGCGCGAACTGTCACGCGCCGGGCCAGCCGAGGCGCGCGCCCATGTCACCGATCTCCTGACGAAGATGATCGGCGAAGACTTTCGCAAGACGGTGAAAGCCGTCTCCTTCCCGGCCTGGTGGACCGACCCCTTCGCCCAAGGCTCCTACTCGGTCTGCCTGCCCGGCCAGGACAAGGCGCGCGAGGCGCTGGCCCGACCGATTGGCGGCCGCATCTGGCTCGCCGGCGAGGCCACGGCCGGCGGCGGCGCGATGACCGTCGGCGGCGCTACGCTGGCAGGGCGCGCGGCAGCGGCGGCGGTAACTAGATTGAAAGTATAAGCTCTCGAGCCGGATGTTTCGCGGGAACCTCGGCGACGTATCGAACGTTTAACCACCCGGAAAGCGAGGACTAGCGTCGCTCGCACGGCAGCCTTACTCGAATGCTCGAAGAGCGGCGCGGTGGCGACCAGTCCGGGTGGCAAAACGGGTTTCGGTGGAGAGCGTAGTGAAGTCTCGAAATCTGGCCGTAATGATCGGTGCGCTTGCGGGCATCACAGTGGCATCCTCGCAGGCTCAGGCCGGCTTGCTGGAAATGCTCTTCGGCGCTCCACGGCCTCCCCGCATCGAAACGCCCCTGGAAATGACGGTTCGCCCGAACAGGGACGCTAAGCCCCGAGCATCGAAGCCCAAGAGCTACGCCGAAACTCCGCCCAAATTGGCCACGCCGATCAACCCAGAAGAGTTTCCGGACTGGTATCTGACCGATCCGACCTTGCGCCGGGGCGACATCGTCGTGCTGCCGAAGAGGGTCCTCGTGTTCTCCGGTGGACGCGGAGCAAGACGTCGGGGCGATTTCGACAATCTCGGCGAAAGCCGCTTGGTCTCGAGCCGCGAGCGCGAGCGCATCAAACTGATGACCGAGTATGCGGACGGGCCGCTGGCGAAGTACAAGATCGTGCCCGATCGCGCGGGCACGCCGCCAGCCTTGAAGCTGGGTGCCGACCGGACCATCAACGTCATTCTGCCCTGACAGGGCGAAAGCATCGTTCTCAATAATTTCGCGTTTACGGTCCTTTGGAGGGCTGGTCATCCCGGACAAGCCGCATAGCGGCGCCGATCCGGGATCCATTCCAGAACGTCTATCGTCAAGGCTCAGGAATGGATCCCGGGTCTCCGCTGCGCTGCGCCCGGGATGACCAACCGAACGGGAAATGCGCTAAAGTTCGAGCTCCCAGTTCTGCCCCACCAGATCCTGCCCGAAGGAGTGGTGGCTCTCCTCGGCCACCAGCCCGAACCCCTCCGCGACATAGATCGCGCGCGCGGCATGCAGAATGTCGTTGGTCCAAAGCACCATGCGGCGATAACCGGCGGAGCGGGCAAAATCGATCGCCTCGCGAACCAGCGCCTTGCCCAGTCCCAGACCCTGTGCGCGCTTCTCGACGATCACCAACCTCAGCTTGGCGACCTCATCCGAATCCCGCACCACAAAGGCCGAGCCCACAGGCGCGCCGTCGCGTTCGGCAATCCGGCAACACTCCTTCAGCGGCTTGAAATCCCGCAGGAACTGCGCCGCGATCTCCGCGACGAACCCCTCGAAGCTGATGTCCCAGCCATAATCCTCGGCATAGAGCCGGCCATGGGCCGACACCACCCAACCGATGTCACCTGGTCGATGCTCCCGGATGATCGGCTTCACCACCGGGCTCGCGCCGCCTGAAAGCAGCGACTGCGCATCGCCCAGCGCCGAGACGAGCCGCGCCTTCGAGGTCGGCGCGAGCCTGGCGACGAGCGCCGCCGCCTGCTGCCGCGATGCCTCGTCGAGCGACTTGAAAGC
This sequence comes from Allobosea lathyri, assembly GCF_900108245.1. Classification (GTDB taxonomy): domain Bacteria; phylum Pseudomonadota; class Alphaproteobacteria; order Rhizobiales; family Beijerinckiaceae; genus Allobosea; species Allobosea lathyri. The sequence goes on along the minus strand of NZ_FNUY01000003.1, from coordinate 363,244 downwards.
TGCCCTGCCCGCCTGCGTCAGCCGCAGACTCAGCGCCCGGCCATCCTCCGGCAAGCGTTCGCGCTCCAGCCAGCCGGAGACGGCGAAGCGTTGGAGGATGCGTGAGAGATAGGCCGGGTCCAGTCCCAGATTCCGCGCCAGCTCGCCTGCAAGCCAGCCATCGCGCTGCGCCAACTCATAGAGCACGCGCGCCTCCGTCAGGGCAAAGCCCGACCCGTGCAGGCTGCCGCCCAGCGCGCCGATCCAGCGCGTATGAAAGCGGTTGAAACGGCGAATCGCTGCGACGGCGGCTGCATCGATATCTGTCATCGCGACCTCCATTTCCAAGGATCGATCAAGATAATGGACAGAGTCAACTAAATTTGAGCGCCCAAGCGGAGGCTTCGTTGACCTTCCCTTAACCCCTGTCTGGCGCAATCGGCGCTTCGCCCTCGTCCCCGCGGACAAAACCAATGCAGGTCGACCTTCTCGCTGGAACGGCCTATCGCACGGTTGCGATGCCCCAGCGCCAGCCCACCATCCTCGTTTTCGATTCAGGCCTCGGCGGCCTCACCGTGCTGGCGCGGACGACCCAGGCCCATCCGGGCGCCCGCATCGTCTACGCGGCCGATGATGCCGGGTTTCCCTATGGCCGCCTGTCCGAAGCGGAACTGGTCGAGCGTGTCCTGGCCGTGATGCAGCGGCTGACGGCACGCTTTCATCCCGATCTCGCGGTGATCGCCTGCAATACCGCATCGACGCTGGTCCTGCCGGCGCTCCGCGCGCGCTTCAGCATTCCTTTCGTGGGCACCGTGCCGGCGATCAAGCCAGCGGCAGCATCGACCAAGACCGGGCTGATCTCGGTGTTGGCGACGCCCGGCACCGTTGCACGCGATTACACGCGCGGGCTGATCGAGACCTATGCTGGCGCTTGCGACGTCACGCTGGTCGGCTCGACCCGGCTCGCCGGGCTGGCGGAGGCCGCGCTCAAGGGCGAAGCCGTCGACGATGGCGCGATCCTGACCGAGATTACCCCCTGCTTCGTCGAACGCGCCGGCAGGCGGACGGACGTCGTCACGCTGTCCTGCACGCATTACCCGCTGCTGCTGGAGCGGATGAAACGGGTCGCGCCCTGGCAGGTCGAATGGATCGACCCCGCCCCTGCCATCGCACGGCGGGTGACGCAACTTCTCGCCCCCACCGGCTCAACCGGCCCGGCAGCTGCCGGCGATGCCGTGGCGGTCTTCACCAGCGGCAGCGGCATCACCGGCCCGCTGCGGATCGCGCTGGCCGGCTACGGACTGGCCCAGGTCGCAATCGAGCCGATGTCGCTGGCACAGGCGTAGGTGAGTTGGCTTACTGGCTGGCGGACTGCTCAGCAGACCCGCTCTTACGGCGGTAGGAAGACGCGAGATCATTTTCAACGCCGATCGCGATCTGCCGCCATGAAAGCCGCTGGGCGCAGTTGATCTTGAATTCCGCGCTAAAGCCGAGCGAACCCACATCCAACAAGCGGACTGTGCAGTTTTGCGGCCAGAACGCATCGTACCGCATGTCGCGTGCCGGGCTCTCGCTATCGACCTCAATCACGCGAGACGATTGCGGAAAATAGGAACGAGTCCCGCGAATACGGGCCTTAGGACCGTCACTCTGGCAAAGCAACAGCAGGCGCCCTTTATCGAGATCGCAAGCGGACGTCCCGAGCCAACTCGCCCGAGCGTCGTCCGGGCTACGCGAAAGCTGTGAAACCTCGATTTCGCCCGTAACGACATCCTCCGGCCGAGGACGGATCATCAAGCGCGTCGCGAAAGGAGAGCCGTTCACATAGTGGACGAGCGCGAGTCGCTCGCGTGGCATCAACCATTCGCCCGCCTTGAAATGAAGTGGCTCGGATCGACGCGGGGCGCCTTCCCTGAAGAACAAGGAAAGTCTGTTCAGGGGTTCTGTCGCGACCACCGTGCGGTAGATCGGGCTGCTCGCAAGAGCTTCCAGAGCCGAACCTGTCAGAGTGATCACGACGGCGACTGGCGCGAGAAACCAAATTGCAAGAAGCCACATCGCTGAGCGGCTTCTCTTTTCCCAGAAGCGCATCGACCCAAGACAAAAACCGCTGCAGCACAGAGCAATTGCAAGACTGACGTAAAGCCAAGCCGCGTTTAGATCGGCAGGATCTATTACGCTTCGGCCGACGCCGATGCGCGGCGTCGAAGCTGGGCCGAAGACACCGAACGCGCTGGAGAAGACAAGAGCGGCAAAAATGCCTCCGCCAATATAGGCCTTCCACGACACTGCGATTTCCCGTGGCTCATCGCGCATCATGAGACCGGAGGCAATGTACAGCGGAAGGAAGAGCAGGAATCCGGAAAAGGCACCGGCCGCCGCAATGGCGACAGGAACGGCTATGACTATGCCGATCAGCGTTACGCCCAGCAGCGTTACGCCCAGCAGCGTCCCAACAAACATTCCAAATGTTACCGGGGCATTTATGAGGTTGAGGAAAGCGAACGGAAGAAGAAATAGGAATGTCCCGAGTGCGCGCGGAATCAATTCACCACGGTGGCAAACCAGATGTCCTAACGCGTGCAAGCACCCGAAAATAATGAGCGCCGGATACCAGACGTCGGGCAGGCGCGAAAATGAAGTATCCGAAAAAAGCGATGCCGACGGATCGACTTGAGCGCGTTCGACGACACCAAAGGCTACGAACAGCAGGGCGCCGACCACTGGCATGGTACACGTAGAGACGATTTGCGCGGCATTGACATTACGTGGGCTCGCCTCGGTCATGAGACGTCGTTATCAGCCCCTTGTGAAGATCCGCTTACGCGCAAGCAGCGCTCTCGTGTTGACTTTGGGCAGCTCGCATGGTTCTAAGCCGGCGTCGCGCGGGCCCAAAAGGCCCGCGTGGCTTTTTCCGCACCCGTGATCTGCTCGTAAAGAGCTGGATCTGTCGCCCCGGAAGCGGGGACAGGAGGGCGCGGTCCTCAACTCGCGAACCTAGAGGACACGCGATATGTCGAAGCGTCATGAGGCGAAATACAAGATTGACCGCCGCCTCGGTCAGAACATCTGGGGCCGTCCGAAGTCCCCGGTCAACCGTCGTGAATACGGCCCCGGCCAGCACGGCCAGCGCCGCAAGGGCAAGCCGTCCGACTTCGGCACCCAGCTGCGCGCCAAGCAGAAGCTCAAGGGCTATTACGGCTCGATCTCCGAGAAGCAGTTCCGCCGTTATTACGCCGAGGCGATCCGTCTCAAGGGCGATTCGGGCGAGAACCTGATCGGCCTGCTCGAGCGTCGCCTGGACGCCGTGATCTACCGCGCCAAGTTCGTGCCGACGGTCTTCGCTGCCCGTCAGTTCGTCAACCACGGCCACGTCACGGTCAACGGCAAGCGCGTCAACATCGCGTCCTACCAGGTCAAGCCGGGCGACGTGATCGCGATCAAGGAGAGCTCCCGCCAGCTCGCCATCGTGATCGAGTCGGCCCAGCTCGCCGAGCGCGACGTGCCCGATTATCTCGACACCGACCACAACAAGTCGACCGCCACCTTCACCCGCACCCCGACCCTGACGGACGTGCCCTATGCGGTGCAGATGGAACCGAACCTGGTCATCGAGTTCTACTCGCGCTGATCCGGAAGCTTAGGATCGAGCCGCAAGGCTCTGATCGGAATCAAGAAAGGGCGGCTCGCAGGAGCCGCCCTTTTTCATTTGAGCCGATCATGCGGGATCACCCGCACGACTCGCATTACAAATGCGAGCCAGCCTCGTCGCGGAAGAAATAGCAGCCGGCCCCGAAGCAAGCGATCAGGATCGACAGGCCATAGGGGCCAAACAGGCACAACAGGAAAACCGAGGCGATGAAGCCCCGCATCATCCACGTCAACCATGTGCTCTTCATGGCTTAACCTCCTTCGCCGAAGTTACTGCCAAGAGGTAAACGCCAGAGTATGAATCCAATTTGAACAACTGTGGTAAAGATCCGTTTACCTGTTCAGGAATCCGGATTTACCTTCGCAATCCGGCAATCATGTCCGCTGGCTGGAACGTCACGAAAAAGGGCGGCTCGCGAGAGCCGCCCTCGATCCGTTGGAAGCCGGAGCCGGTTATCAGCCGCGACGGTCGCGCCATTCGTCGCGCCCGCGGCGCGGCCCATGGTCGTCGTCGTCATTCTGGTCGCGGCCACCCCGGCGATCGTCCCAGCGCTCGCGCATCTCCCGGAAACGCTCGTGACCTTCAGCCATCGCCTCGCGAATGGAACGTCGCGCTACCGTCTTCTGCTCGTCGCTGAGCGTCACCCAGAGCGGACGAACCGCATCGGCCAGTTCCTTGGAGCGCGCCGCGCGTTCGCCCTGACGGGTCGCCATCATGTCGAGCCGTTCCATGATGTCGGCATGGCGGAAGTTCTCGCGCTGTTCGCGCATCGCGGGCCAGGTCGAGCGACGCGCCTCGGCCCGCTTCTTCACCAGGCTTTCCACGGTGTCGAAAAGCGGCACCTGCTCGGGCTTCAGCTTCATGTCGGCGCGCAGCTTGGCCAGGCGCTCCGTCATGCGGGCCTGAGCCTGCTCGGCGCGACGCTCGCGCCATTCGCTGCGGCGCTGCTCGCGGGTTTCGGAGCGCTCCTGGCGTGAACTGTCGCGGTCGCCTCCCGGAGAGGGAAGCGGCTGCGGCTGGGCGATCGCGAAAGTCGCTGTGAGGGCCGCAATCGAGGACGCGGCAATGAGGGCGATACGTTTCATGCAAAATCTCCCAAGAAGTCGTCCAGGATATAGATGAGGTCGTCCAGGATAGATGGGGTCGTCCATTCAGTCGCCGAGCGGGTCTCGAAGCCGGTTAGCGCTGATCACACGATGGTCGCGTCGCAGTGACCCGGTGATGGCGCAAGCATGAAAAGATCGTAATGTGGCGGAAGCGGGCCGGCGCCGCCGTCCGATTCGTTTTCCCATCCGCATTCGCCCATGCGCAACCTCATCACGGACGTCAAAGGCCTGCGCGTCGGGCAGGCGCATGACGCGGCCGCCGCAACCGGCGTGACCGTCGCATTGTTCGATCGCCCGACCATCGCCTCCGTCGCCGTGCTCGGCGGCGCGCCCGGCACACGCGACACTGCCCTGCTGGCGCCGGAGATGACCGTCGAGCATGTCGACGCCATCGTGCTTTCGGGGGGCTCGGCCTGGGGCTTGGCGGCGGCTGATGGCGTGATGTCCTGGCTGGCGGGCCAGGGCCGGGGCTTCCCGGTCGGCCAGCTGCGCATTCCTATCGTGCCGCAGGCCATACTCTTCGATCTTGCCAATGGCGGCGCCAAACCTTGGGCGCGCGGCGGCGAGGAAGCCCCCTATCGCCGGCTCGGCACGATCGCCGCCTCGCAGGCAGCAGACGATTTCGCGCTCGGCACGGCTGGCGCCGGTTACGGCGCGACCACCGTCAATCTGAAAGGCGGAATCGGCTCGGCCAGCGCGCGTGCCGCCACCGGCCAGATCGTTGGCGCGCTGGTCGCGGTCAATGCGGTCGGCACTGCCACGATCGGGGACGGCCCGCATTTCTGGGCGGCCCCCTTCGAGCGCGAAGGCGAATTCGGAGGCCTTGGTTGGCCAGGCGCAATCACGCCGGGGGATACGGCACTGCGCTTCAAGGGTGGGACTGGCCAGAACACCACGATCGCGCTGGTCGCGACCGACGCCGTATTGACCAAGGCGCAGGCCAGGCGGATGGCAATGGCGGCCCATGACGGGTTGGCGCGGGCCTTGCGGCCCGCTCATGCCCCGCTCGACGGCGACGTCGTCTTCGCTGCGGCCACCGGCCATAGCGGCGCACCATCGGACGCCTATGCGCTGACGGAACTGTGCGCGACGGCGGCCGATGTCCTGTCACGCGCGATCGCGCGCGGCGTTCATGCCGCGACCGCCCTGCCCTTTGCCGGAGCAAGACCAGCCTGGCGCGACAGGCATGGCGAATGACCACATCCAATTAGCCCGAGCGAGCACTCTCCCGGAGCGAGCACTCTCCCAGAGCGAGCACTCTCCCGAAGCGAGCACTTGGCATGCCGTTGAGACAGTCCCACAACAGGCAACAAACACTTGAAAATATTTACTGATTGGCAAGTCCGGAGCCGGCATATTACGTTGAATATCGCTCTTGTATTTCGTTGATTCACGCTGACAGCACTCGATCATCGAGAGTTTCACGGCATGCGCGAGATTATCTTCGGCGCCTTTTTCAGCCTTTTCGTGGCCATAGCGGCATTTCTCGTTGCCGCCTGGCCCATTCCCGGCCGCCCCGTCGCCTCGTTCTTCCCAACCGGAATATCCGCAGCCGAGGCCTCGGCCGCGATCGGGCGATCTGGAGGCAGCCTGCTCGAATTCGGCGACACGCCGTCTCTCGTCATCAGCATCGGCCAACAGCCCGACTACGTCGCCGAGCTCTACCGCTCCGGGGCGTGGCTCGTTGCCAACGCAGCCCTGGCACGCCTGTGCATGGGCAGATCATGACGAACGCGGACATGACCGACATCCACGGTCTGCGCGCGCGTTTCGCCTGTGTGCTGGTTGCACTGATCTGGCTCAATACGGGGCTTCTGGCATTCGCCGCTCATGTCATGGGCGCCGACAATGCCAATCTGCTCGTCGGCTGCAGCGCTGCATTGGCCGCCCTGACGACCCTGCTCTGGCGCAGCCTGGGCACTGAATGGCTGACCCGACAGGTCAGCTCCATCACCGCGATGGGTCAGGTGATGCTTCTGGTCTATGCCTTCGCGGGGCACCCCTACCAGTCCGACATGCACATGTACTTCTTTGCCATGCTGGCGGTGCTCGCAGGCTGGCTCGACTGGCGCATCTTCATTACGGCGACGATCGCGATTGCAGCCCATCACAGCGCCCTGAGCATCGCCTATCCCGAGGGTGTCTTTCCGAACGGAAACGGCGCCGGCCGTGTCCTGCTCCACGCCGTCATCGTCATCGTACAAGCCTCGGCGCTGAGCTGGATCGTGCACTATCTCAGGGTCGCCCTGGTCGCCTCCGAGACCGAGCGGCGGGCAGCGACCGCAGCCAGACTGGTCGCGGAAGAGGCCCGCAACGAGGTCGCGACGACGACGCAGAAGGCCGCCATCGAGCGCCAGAGCATGCTGCGCGCGGTCGCCGACGATTTCGAGAACAAGGTTGCCGGCATCGCCAGGGATGTGAGCGCGTCGGTTCAGACGCTCCGCTCCGCCTCGCAACAGATGATGGCGGGAGCAACGGAGGTTGCGGAACGCTCCGGCGCTGCGGCCACCTCGTCGAACCACACCTCGGCCAATGTCGTGGCTGTGACCCATGCGACCGCCGAGCTGGTAACATCGATCGGGGAAATCGACAGGCAGATCGCCGAAAGCGCCCGGATCGTCGAGGCAACCACCGCCAAGGCCCGGACGGTGCTCGAAACTGTCGATCGCCTGTCGAGAAAGGCTGACGATGTCGGCAATATCGTCGGGACGATCTCGACGATCGCCAAACAGACGGACCTGCTGGCGCTCAACGCCGCCATCGAGGCTGCCCGCGTCGGCAAGCTGGGCAGCGGCTTTGCCGTGGTCGCGCATGAGGTCAAGGCGCTGGCAAACCAGACCTCGCAGGCCACCGAGGAGATTCAGGGCGAGATCGCGGCCATGCGCCGTTCGAGCGAGGACGCCAGCCGCGCCATCGACATCATGAACCTCACGATCGGCTCCCTGAACCAGATGTCGGCTGCGGTGGCGGTCGTCATGGAGCAGCAGAACGCCGCGACGGCCGGGATCACACGCAACATCCAGGTCACCGCCAACGAGGCCGTGACGATATCGAGCAATATCGAAATCGTCAGCCGCGTCGCCGCCGAAACGGGACAGGCCGCGAACTACGTCGCCGAATCTGCCGATGAACTTGCCCGGCAATCGGCGCATCTCGACGTCGAAGTGGCGCAGTTCCTCGGCCGCATCCGCGCCGCCTGAGGCGCGACGCGAAGGCCGATTTCCGCATGAGCGGAAATGCGCTATTGGCGTGCCATGTCCACCGATGCATTCCTCGCCCGCTTCGGCGCGCCCGGCGCAAGCCAGCCCGATCCAGTCGCCGCCGCACAATCGGCGATGCGCAACAAGCTGCCCAAGCGCTTCTACGAAACCGCCACCGTTCTCGAGCGCGACGGGCTTTTCCATGTCGCGCTCGACGGCAAGACGGCGCGCACGCCCGCCCGCAATCCGCTCGCGGTCGGCTCGCGTCCCGTCGCCGAGGCGCTGGCAGCCGAATGGCAGGCCCAGGCCGAGCGCGTCGATCCCGCGCACATGCCCCTCACCCGGCTGGTCAATTCGGCTCTCGACGGGGTCGCCGACCAGCACCTGGCGGTGCGGGCCGAAATCGTGCGCTATGCCGGCAGTGATGCGCTCTGTTACCGCGCGTCCGAGCCCGAGGCGCTGGTCGCGCGCCAGGAAGAGGTCTGGGAGCCGATCCGCCAGCATGTCGAGACGCTGATCGGCGCGCGCTTCACCCTCACGCAGGGCGTCATCTTCGCCGAGCAGCCTGCGGGCACGCTGGAGGCTTTCGCCGGCCATGTCGACGCGATCCCGGCGCCGCTGGCGCTCGCCGGCGCGCATAATGTCATGACCCTGACGGGCTCGGCACTGGTGATGCTGGCGCTTGCCGATGGCCATCTCGATGCGGACGCAGCCTGGAACGCGGCGCATCTCGACGAGGACTACCAGATCGGCATCTGGGGCCAGGACGAGGAAGCAGCCGAGCGGCGCGTCATCCGGCGCGGCGAATTCGATGCCGCCGTGCTGTTGTTGAAACACGGTTAGCCAAAAGCTGAACGACCGGCCGGTGGACTTGAGCGGCCGCGCCGCTTAATCCGGGATGCAGAGACATTTCGTCGGCTCCGGGGCGCCCGCCATGAAAGATATTCTCGAACAGCTCGAAGATCGTCGCGAGGGCGCGCGCCAGGGCGGCGGCGAGCGGCGCATCGCGGCCCAGCACAAGCGCGGCAAGCTCTCCGCGCGCGAGCGGATCGAACTGCTGCTAGACCGCGACTCCTTCGAGGAGTTCGACATGTTCGTGCAGCATCGCTGCGTCGATTTCGGCATGGACAAGGCCGACAAGATCCCCGGCGACGGCGTCGTTACCGGCTGGGGCACGGTCAATGGCCGCACCGTCTTCGTCTTCTCCAAGGATTTCACGGTATTCGGCGGTTCGCTGTCCGAAACCCATGCCCAGAAGATCACGAAGATCCAGGACATGGCGCTGAAGATGCGCGCGCCCATCGTCGGCCTGTTCGATGCCGGCGGAGCCCGCATCCAGGAGGGCGTCGCGGCGCTCGGCGGCTATGGCGAGGTCTTCAAGCGCAATGTCGCGGCTTCCGGCGTGATTCCGCAGATCTCCGTGATCATGGGCCCCTGCGCCGGCGGCGACGTCTACTCGCCGGCCATGACCGATTTCATCTTCATGGTCCGCGACACCAGCTACATGTTCGTGACCGGCCCCGAAGTGGTGAAGACCGTCACCAACGAGACCGTGACCTCCGAGGAGCTCGGCGGCGCCAAGGTGCATACGAGCAAGTCCTCGGTGGCGGACGGCTCCTTCGAGAATGATGTCGAGGCACTCCTGCAGGTGCGCCGGCTGATCGACTTCCTGCCCGCCAACAACACGGTCGGCGTGCCGGAATGGCCGTCATTCGATGTGCCCGATCGTGTCGACATGAGCTTGGACACGCTGGTCCCGGACAACCCGAACAAGCCCTACGACATCAAGGAGCTGATCCTGAAGACGCTCGACGAGGGCGATTTCTTCGAGATTCAAGCTGCCTATGCCGGCAATATCGTCACGGGCTTCGGCCGCATCGAGGGCCGCACTGTCGGCGTCGTCGCCAACCAGCCGATGGTGCTGGCCGGCGTGCTTGATTCCGATGCCTCGCGGAAAGCCGCCCGCTTCGTGCGCTATTGCGACGCCTTCGAGATCCCGATCGTGACGCTGGTCGACGTCCCCGGTTTCCTGCCGGGTACGGCGCAGGAATATGGCGGCCTGATCAAGCACGGCGCCAAGCTGCTCTTCGCCTATAGCGAGTGCACCGTGCCGCTGGTCACCGTCATTACACGCAAGGCCTTTGGCGGCGCCTATGACGTGATGGCCTCAAAACATATCGGCGCGGACGTGAACTATGCCTGGCCGACCGCGCAGATCGCGGTGATGGGCGCCAAGGGCGCGGTCGAGATCATCTTCCGCGGCGGCGATGCGGAGACCATCGCGCGGCAGACGAAAGAATACGAAGACCGTTTCATGTCGCCCTTCGTTGCTGCCGAGCGCGGCTATATCGACGAAGTCATCATGCCGCATTCGACACGGCGCCGGATCGCGCGCGCGCTGGCGATGCTCCGGACCAAGAATGTCGAACGCCCCTGGCGCAAGCACGACAACATTCCATTGTGACCTCACGGGCACGTCATGCTCGGGCTCGGCCTGAGCATCTCCGGCCGAATGAGCGGCGAGCCCGCGCCTTCTCGTCAGGAGATTCTCGGGTCTGCGCTTCGCTCCGCCCGAGAATGACGGCCTAAAAACCCGCTCAATCCAGCGTGCTCCTGAAGCGCATCAACGCGAGCCCGGCATAGGCCGGAACGAAGACGGCGAGGTAAAACACCTCCCGGCCGACATCGTCGAGCCCCGCGCCTTTCAGCATGATCGCGCGGATAACGCGCAGGAAATGCGTCAGGGGGAAGAGTTCGCCCAGGCTTTGCGCCCATCCGGGCATGCCGGCGAAGGGGAACATAAAGCCAGACAACAGCAGCGACGGCAGGAAGAAGAAGAAGGTCAGTTGCATCGCCTGGAGCTGCGTGCGTGCCACCGTCGAAATAGTGTAGCCGAGCAGGACCAGCGCCAGCACGAAGATCAGCACCGAACCGAGCAGCAGCGCCAGCCCGCCGAGAAAAGGCACGCCGAAGAGCAGCTTCGCGGCGCTGAGGACCACCGCGACCTGCACGCAGCCCACCGCGAGATAGGGCAGAACCTTGCCGAGCATGATCTCGCTCGCCGTCGCCGGCATGGCCAGCAGGTTCTCCATCGTGCCGCGCTCGATCTCGCGGGTCAGCGCCATCGCGGTCATCATCACCATGGTCATCTGCAGGATCACGCCGAGCAGGCCGGGCACGATATTGTATTGGGTAATGCCCTCGGGATTGTAGCGGCGGTGCACGACGAAGGAGAGAGAACCTTCGTCTTGTTCTTTGGTCGCCGCCTGAAGCCCCTGCGCGCGCAGCAGAGCCCGGTTGGCGACGGTCTGGAGCGAGGCCACCGCTCCGCTCGATGCCGCGGGATCGGTCGCATCCGCCTCGACCAGGATGCGCGGTGCGTCGGCACGTTCCACACGCGTGCCGAAATCGCTGGGAATCGTCACGAGGAACGAGATTGCTCCGCGCGCCATCAGGCTCTCTGCCTCCGCCGCGCTCTCCGGCCGCCTCTCGAAGCGGTAATAGCCGGAGACCTCGAGCGCCGAGACCACGGCGCGGGTGTAGCGGTCCTGCCCCAGCGCCAGGATCGCGGCCGGCAGTCCCTTCGGATCGTTGTTGATCGCGAAGCCGAACAGCAGCAGCTGGACGATCGGCACGACCAGCATCATCGCGAAGGTGATGCGGTCGCGCCGCATCTGCACGAACTCCTTGGCGAGGATCGCACCCAGCCGCCCCGCTGACAGGGCCGCGTTCATGCCGCCCTGTCCTGCGCGCCCGTCATGAATTTGATGAAGACGTCTTCAAGGCTGGTCTCGCCCGGCTCGACCTTGATGTCCGGCTGCTGCGCCAAAGGCGCAAGAGCGGCTTCGAGTTTCTCCCGGTCCGTGCCGACGACATGGAGCGTCGTCCCGAACGGCGCCACCTGCTCGACGCCATCGGCCGCGGCGATCTCCCGGATCTGAGCCGGTTTGAGCGAGCCATGGACGACGAAGGTGACGAGACCCGAGCCGCTTACGACCTCATCCACCGTTCCCGTCGCGAGCATGCGGCCATAGGCGATATAGCCGATGCGGTGGCAGCGCTCGGCCTCGTCCATGTAATGCGTCGAGACCAGCACGGTCAGCCCGTCGCCAGCGAGACGGTGGATCTCGTCCCAGAATTCGCGGCGCGCTTTCGGATCGACGCCGGCCGTCGGCTCGTCAAGCAGCAGCAGCCTGGGCTCGTGCATGATGCAGGCTGCCAGCGCCAGCCGCTGCTTCCAGCCGCCCGACAGAGTGCCGGCAAGCTGGTCCTTGCGCGAGCTGAGGCCAAGCCCCTCCAGCGTTCGGGCGACTGCGGCGGCTCGCGGCTTCAGGCCATAGAGCCGCGCGACGAAGGTCAGGTTCTCCTCGATCGTCAGGTCCTCGTAGAACGAGAAGCGCTGCGTCATGTAACCGACCTGACGTTTGATGGCGGCGCTCTGGGTCCGCACATCCAGCCCAAGCACGGTGCCCTCGCCGGCATCGGGCGTCAGCAGGCCGCAGATCAGCCGGATCGTCGTGGTCTTGCCCGAGCCGTTGGGACCGAGGAAGCCGACGATTTCACCCGGTGCGACGCTGAGATCGACATTGTCGACGACAGTCCGCGTGCCGAAACGCTTGGTCAGTCCCCGGACGTCGATCGCGTTCACGAGCGCATTCTCGGACGTGTTCACTTGCGCCCCCGCAGCATGACGTCGACGATCTGGCCAGGCTGAAGCGCGGTCGAGGAGTCGCCATCGGGCCGCGCCTCGATGAGATAGACCAGCTTTTGCCGCGTCTCGGCCGAATAGATCACCGGCGGCGTGAACTCCGGTTCCTGCGCGACATAGGTGACGGTGGCGCTCAGGCCGGCGGGGCAGCCATCGCAGCGGACATCGAGCCGGGTTCCGACCGTCGTCGCGGCAAGCTGCATCTCCGGGACATAGACCATCAGCTTGAGCGCCCCGTCGGGCAGCAAGGTGAGGACCGGCGTGGTCGGGCCGGCCAGCTCGCCGACGCGGCGCACGACATCGGTGATCCGCCCTGGCGCCGGCGCGATCAGGCGCCGCTGCGACAGACGCCATTTCGCCTGGGCAAGGGCCGCATCGGTCTGGGCGACGCGATTCTCCGCCGCCTTGATCTCGTCCTCCCGGGCCGGCAGCCGCGCGACATCGAGATTGGCCGCGATCTCGCGCACACGTGCGGCCGCTACATCGCGCGCCGTCTGGGCCTGGTCGAGATCGGCCTGGGTCGAGACGCCGCGCCGGAACAGATCCTGGCGACGGTCATGCGCGCGATCGGCCTCGCGCTCCTGCGACTTGGCCGAGACCAGGTTCGCCTCGATCACGGCGATCTCCTCGGGGCGCTTGCCGCGCCGGAGATTGGCCAGCTGCGCCTGCGCCTGCACGAGCTGCGCCTCGTTTTCCATGACGCTGTTCACGGCATCGTCGGATTGCAGCGTCGCGACAACCTTGCCGGCAATCACCCTCTCGCCGCGCCGGACCTCGATGCCCTCGATCCGGGCTGTGTCGATCGGCCCAAGACGGACATACTCGCCCTCGACATAGCCGACGATGCGCACCGGCAACGTGCCGCAGGAGGCGATGCTGGAGGCCAGAAAGCCGATCGAGCAGAGGAATGAGAGGATCATGGGCGTGCTCCGCGAGCCGCGACGACCGTCGCGCGAACGGCGCGGCGGATGGTGGCCGAGATCGCCTGCGCTTCGTCCTCGCCGAGCGTCTCCCACTCCATGCGGCGCATCACGGCAGGCCGGGCCAGCCGGAAATAGAGCACCTGCCCGATCATCGCGAAGACGGCGAGCCTGGTATCGCGCGCCTCCGGCTCCATCCCTGTCGCGGCTCCCCAGAGCCGGCAGACCCGGCCGTGCACGGGCCCCACCAAGCCATCATAAAGCAGCTCGAAGGCCGGGGTCGGCTCCATCATCTCGCGCACCACGAAGCGAGCGATCATCTCGCTTTCCGGAGCTCTGGCAGCGAAGGCGACCGCCCTGTCGATGATCTGCAGGATGATTTCCAGCGCTAAATCCGGCGGCAATTCGGCAGGAGGTTCGGAAGGAGGTTCGGAAGGAGGTTCGGCAGGCATTTCGGCGCCGAGCAGCCGGGCACGCATCGTCTCCACGATGAAGGCCGCGCAGGCGCGCCTGAGCCCATCCTTGCCGCCGAAATGATAAGCGATGCCCGCACTGTTGACGCCTGCCGCCTGGGCGATCTCCCGGATCGAGCTCGCATCGAAGCCATGACGCCCGAAGAGATCGAGGCCTGCGCGGATCAGGGCCTGCCGCGTCTGCTCGCCATCGTTCAGATTTGGAGTTCGAGCCATGACGTTTTATAGCACGACCGCCCACGTCAATCAATCGATTGATTGACGGAGGTGATCATCGGATTTCGATGTTTTGGGCGGTCGATACGGCCTGCCCATGCCGCTAGTGCCAGCCGCGACATGACTCCCGGCCGATATTCGGTTAAGGCGGCCCTCGCCTTGAAAGCCCATCCCGTCTGATGCTGTTCAACTCCTTTGCCTTCCTGCTCGCCTTCCTGCCGCTCGCGCTCGGGCTGCATTGGCTTGCCGAACGTTTTGCGCCGCGATGGCGCCTGCCTGTGCTGGTGGTGCTGTCCTTCGCCTTTTACGGCTACTGGGACTGGCGCTTTCTGCCGCTGCTGGCCTTCTCGATCGGGCTGAACTGGCTCATCGCGGAAGCCTTCCAGAAGACCAAGGCGGGTGGCCTGATCACGCTGGCGATCGTGCTGAACCTCGCCGTCCTCGCGCTGTTCAAGTACTTTAACTTCTTCGCCGATCTCGCTGGATTGATTCCCGGATTGCCCGCTCCGAAGCTGGATCTGGCGCTTCCACTCGGCATCTCCTTCTTCACCTTCCACCACGTCATGTATCTCACCGACCTGCGGCGCGGAGAGGCTCCGCGCTACGATCTGGTGCGTTACGCGCTCTACATCGCCTTCTTCCCGCAGGTGCTGGCCGGTCCGCTCGTGCGCTGGCGCGAGATCATGCACCAGTTCGACGAGCGGCCTTATCTGAGGTCGGACGCGGCCGAGCGGATCGGACGCGGATTGCTGCTGCTCACCGCCGGCCTGACGAAGAAGGTGCTGCTGGGCGACCCTCTCGCCGAATATGCCAACCCGGTTTTCGCCGCCGCCGCCGCGGGCAAGATCGTGACGATGGCCGAGGCCTGGCAGGGCACGCTGGCCTTCACCTTCCAGATCTATTTCGACTTTTCCGGCTATACCGACATGGCGCTGGGACTGGCGCTGCTGTTCGGCATCGTACTGCCGCAGAATTTCGACGTGCCCTATCGCAGCCGCAGCATCCAGGATTTCTGGCGGCGCTGGCACATGACCCTGTCGCGCTTCCTGCGCGATTACCTCTACATCTGGCTCGGCGGCTCGCGCCACGGCCTGCCGACGCAAGTATGGGCGCTGTTCGCCACCATGGCGCTCGGTGGCCTCTGGCACGGCGCGGGGCTGACCTATGTCGCCTGGGGCATCGCACATGGACTGGCGCTGATCGCGGCCCTGCTCTGGCGCCGGGCGGGCCTGCCGATGCCCGCGCCGCTCGGCTGGGCCCTGACCTTCCTGTTCGTGACGCTGTGCTGGGTCCTCTTCCGGGCGTCGTCCTTCGAGGCGGCGGTAACGATCTACAAGGGATTGCTGGGGCTGGCTCCGGTGGGAACCGGCTTCAAATGGCGTGCATTGCTACCCGCCGCGGCCTTCGCCATCATCGGGCCCACTGCCTGGGCGCTGGTGCACAAGCTGCCGCCGGCGCGCTGGCTGGCGGCGCTTGCGGCGATCCTGTTCGTCATCATCCTGCTGAAAATCGGCGACGACGCGAATTATGAATTCATCTACTTCCAGTTCTGAGCCTGCCCGGGCGATCCGGTCCGCGGCGGACTGGACCCGCTTCGTGCGTGCCTTCCTGGCCGCGGCAGCGCTGTTTTCGGCGGCACTGCTCGCTATCGCATTCCTGGTCGATCCCTATGATACCGGCCGCTCGCCATTGGCCATCAAGGACGGCTTGCGCCCGCAAGGCCCACGCACGGCGGCCGCGAGCCGGGGGCGCGACCCTGCTTTTCGCGCCGCCATTTTCGGAAACTCGCATATCCAGTTGATCTCGCCGGAGGAATTGCGGACCAGGACCGCCATTCCCTTCGTGTCGCTGATCGCACCCGCGACCAAGCCCAGGGAAATCTTGACGCTCATCGACTGGTTCCTGCGCCATCGGCGCGAGCCGGCGCAGGCGATCGTGGTCGGCATCGACGAATACTGGTGCACGCCCGACCCGACCTTGCCCAACGACAAGCCCTTTCCGTTCTGGCTGTTCAGCCGGAGCCCGGCTGACTATGTGGCCGGTCTGTTCCGGTTCGATATCCTCGAGGAGATCCCGCGGCGGATCAGTTTCCTGATGTCGCGCAAAGCCGAGCGTGCGCCTCCCGATGGCTATTGGAACTATGAGCCTGACTATCTCCGGCTGGGCCATGACGTGGACCCCGTAATGCGGGCCAGGCTAAACCAGCTGAATCCCAGCGGCGGCGGCAACAGCACGGGTCCCTTCCCCGCTGCAACCGCGCTCGAAGCCCTGATGAAGACCGCACCGGCAGAGACCGCACTGATTCTGGTGAGGCCGCCTGTCTACGCGACCGCTTTGCCCGTTCCCGGCAGCCCCGACGCAGCCGCAAACGCTGCCTGCCGCAAGGCCTTTGCCGAATTGGCGGACCGGCGACCGCGCTCGGCCCTGATCGACTGGCGCGTCGACCGGCCGGAGCTGCACGACCCGAATCAGTTCTTCGACCACAGCCATTATCGCCGGAGCATCGCTGATCTCGTCGAGGCCGACATCGCCGCAGCCCTCGCCAAGCTGCGATAAGGCGCAATCAGGCGTGATTCCGGGCTGATCCCGCCGCTTCATCACGTATTCGCGGAAGTGGTTGAAGACAGGCGTCGACCCGATTGTTCCCGCAGATGTCCCCCGCTATAAGGGCGCCAAATCGGCTTCCCTCCCACGGCATAGTCGGTGGGCGCGGCAAGACGGACAACTCAGAGAGTGCGCCTATGTCGAAGCAGATCATTCTCGACGCCGACTATAAACCCAACGACGATGAGCCGTTCATGAACGAACGGCAGCGCGAGTATTTTCGCGGCAAGCTGTTCGCCTGGAAGGAAGAGATTCTGAAGGAGGCCAGAGGGACGCTGGTCACCCTGCAGAGCGAAAGCGAGAACCACCCCGATATCGCCGATCGCGCCTCTTCCGAGACCGACCGCGCGATCGAATTGCGGGCACGTGATCGCCAGCGCAAGCTGATCGCCAAGATCGAAGCGGCGATCGCCCGCATCGATGAAGGCACATATGGCTATTGCGAGGAGACCGGCGAGCCGATCTCGCTGAAGCGCCTGGAAGCCCGCCCGATCGCGACCCTGTCGCTGGAAGCGCAGGAGCGCCACGAGCGCAACGAGCGCGTTTTCCGCGACGATTGATCGAGCACCTGAACCTTCACCGGATGAGACGGCCTTCCGCACAAGCGGGAGGCCTTTTTGTTTGGCCAAATCTTCTTGAGCAGAATCTCTCTTGATAGGAAAAGCCCCGCGCGGGAGGCGCGGGGCTTCCTGGCCACCAGCCGTGAAAGCTTGGGGAGCGTGGCAGGTGGCCGGGGAGATGCGGCTCGGGAGAGACCGCCTGACCGATCGACGCGGAGTTGAGCGGGGAGCGTTCCGCCTCGATCGGGAATTTTGAGAGCGGGAGCAGTCAGAACGGCAGCAGGATGTCCATCACCTGCTGGCCGTAGCGCGGCTGCTGGACATCGGTGATCTGGCCGCGCCCGCCATAGGCGATGCGGGCCTGGGCGATCTTGCTCGAATCGATCGTGTTGTCCGATTCGATATCCTCGGGCCTGATCACGCCGGCGACGATGAGTTCGCGCACCTCGAAATTGACGCGGATTTCCTGCTTGCCCTCGATCACGAGGTTCCCGTTCGGCAGCGTCTGGGTGACCACCGCCGCGACATTGGTGGCAAGCTGCTCGGCCCGTCGCACCGAACCGGAGCCCTCGCTCGAACCTTCCGAATCGAGCTTCAGCAACGAGCCCGACTTGGCGCCGTTGGGCAGGAACTTGTCGACCTTGTTCTCGAAGCCGAAGACGTTCTCCGCGCCGAAATCCTCACCGTTCTTGCGGCTGCGCTTGGTCGTATTGTCGAGCTGGGCGCGGTCAGTGACCTTGACCTTGACGGTGACGAGATCGCCCACGAGGCGCGCGCGCTGGTCCTTGAAGAAGGCGCGCGAACCCGTACGCCAGAGCGAATTCGGCGCGAAGGAGGCATGCTCCATCGCCGGCATCGGCATCTGCACGGGCTTGTAGCCCTTGGTCGCGGTCGGGTCTTCGATCGGCGACAGGGCGGGCGCCTGCCCGACATTGGCCAGGCGATCGGCCGCGCCGCAGGCGCTGAGCGCGACGCCGAGAGCGATGACGCCGGAGAGTTTGACGATGCTTTGCGTGGTCATGATCCGCTTCCGCAACTGGTTACTGGGCGCTGGCGACACGGCCAGCCGAGGTCGCGCGGACGGAAACCCGTCCGGGACCGCTGACCGTGCCTTGCAGCACGCGTTTGGATTGGGGGTTGGTGACGGAGACGACATCGCCCATGGCGCCGGCCTCGCTGGCACGGCCGCGCATGCTGATGAGCAGGCCGGGCGCCTCGTAGACGATGGTGACGAGGTCGCCCTTCGCCACGATTTCCTCGCGCTGCACGTCGCCGCTGCGCAAGGGCATGCCGGCCATCAGCGAGCGGCGGGCGACCTTGTCGATCGCGCCACGGACGTCGCTGATCAGCTCGGCCCCCTGCCCGTCGCGTGGTCGGCGTTCGGTGACGACGTCGCCCTTGCCGAGCGTCTCGCCCCGCGCGATCGCCCGGCGGGGCACCACGACCTCGACCGTCTCGACCAGCTGTCCCGAAATACGCGCGGGCTTCAGCCGCATCGCCATGCTGCCGGGCACTGCGAGCCGTGCCTGCAGCCGCCGCGAGCGCGGATCGAAGGTGAGATCCAGCACCGCGAACTCGCCGGTCAGTTCCGGCTCGACCGCCACCGCCGGCGCACCGCCATCGATGGCGAGCGCGAACATGCGCGCGTCGATGCCATAGCGCTCCTGAAGGCCCGTCTTTACGGCAGCCTCGAAATCCGACGCCATGATGCGGCGCGCCAAGCGGGTCACCACCACCTGCGCGAAACCATGGCCCTCGATATCGCCGGCGTCGCGGACGACGCCTGCGGCCTGTGCCGCCTCGACGATCCGGGCGACCTGGATGGTTCCGGTCTCGCCGAGCGCGGGAGCCCGGAAGGCCGGGATCGCAGCGGCTTCGGTACCGAGCCCGGCGATCAGGTCGCCGAATGTGATGAGATCGCGGGCCAGGTTGAGCTCGGGCCGCAATTGCAGCTTGCGCACGGCCTGTGCTGCGGGAGCCTGGGCGCCCGAAAGAGCCGCGACCGACATTGGCCTCTCGCTGGCATGCGGCGGGGCGGCGAACGCCGCTGTCGAGGCGAGCAGCGCGGCAAGGGGAAGGAATGAGCGGATCATGATGCGCTACCCGCCCTAACCGCGGAACATCTGGGTCGTCGCCGACATCATCTGGTCGGCGGCGGTGATGACCTTGGAGTTCATTTCATAGGCGCGCTGCGCCGCGATCAGCGATGTCAGCTCCGTGACGGCCTGGACGTTGCCTTCTTCGAGATAGTTCTGCTGGAGCGTGCCGAAGCCTTCGCCGCCGCCGACACCGTCGATCGCCTGGCCGGAAGCCGCCGTCTCGATGAACAGGTTGTCGCCGATCGATTCCAGACCGACCTTGTTGACGAAGCGCGAGAGCTGGATCTGCCCGAGCTGCTGCGGTGCCGTCTGCCCCGGCAGCATAGCCTCGACCGTGCCCTGGGCGTTGACGCTGACGCTGGTGGCATTGTTGGGGACCGTGATGCCCGGCTCGACCTGATAGCCGTCGCGGGTGACGAGTTGCCCTTGCGAGTCGAGATCGAACGAACCGTCGCGCGAATAGGTCGTGCGCCCATCGGGCATGCGGACCTTGAAGAAGCCTTCGCCGCGGATGGCGAGATCGTAGGGCTTTTCGGTCGGCGTGATGTTGCCCTGCGTCATGACGCGGCCGGTCGAGACCGTCTTGACGCCCGACCCGATGAAGGTGCCGGCGGGAACCTGCGTGTTCTGGTCGGAGGTGGCCGAGCCGGCGCGGCGGAAGTTCTCGTAGAGAAGATCCTGGAAGTGCACGCGCTGGCGCTTGTAGCCAGTGGTGCGAACGTTGGCGATGTTGTTGGAGATGACCTGAACGTTCATCTCCTGGGCCATCATGCCGGTGGCGGCTGTCTGCATGGCGCGCATTGGACTGGCTCCTTTCCGGGTTAGGCCTGCTGGTCAGCCAGGCGAGAGATCGCCTTGCTGCGCAGCTCGTCGGATTTCGACATCATGTTCGCCATGCTCTGATAGGCGCGCTGGACCTCCATCAGGCGGGTCATCTCGACCACCGCCCTGACGTTCGAGCGTTCGACTGAACCGGGCTCCAGCCGCGCCTGCGGGCCGGCAGGCTGCGGCGCGGTGGTCGATGAAAACAGGTTGTCGCCGTCGCTGACCAGCGCGGCGGGGTTGGCGAAGCGCACCTGGCGGAGCTTGCCGCGGGCGCCCTGATCGGTCGAGATCGTGCCGTCGGCAGCGACGCGGGCGTCGAATTCGCTGGCTCCGAACTGGATGGGGCCGGCCTCGCCGAGAACCCGCTGCCCGGCCTGCGTCACGAGCTGGCCCTGCTGGTTGATGGTGAGCGAGCCGGCGCGGGTGTAGCGCTCGCCATTGGCCGTCTGCACCACCAGGTAGTTGTCGCCGCGCAGCGCTACATCGAGCGGGTTGCCGGTCATTTCGACGGCGCCTTGTGAGAGATCGATCGGCGTGCCCTTGTCGATGACATAGGACATCGGCCGGTCGGCCGGCTTGAAGGCCTCGCCGCTGGCGACCGGCATGACGAATTCATTGAAGCGCGCGCTACGCGCCTTGAAGCCATTGGTGGCGACATTCGCCATGTTGTTGGCGATGACATCCAGCTCGCGCGCCAGAGCCATCTGACGCGACAGGCCGACGAGAAGCGCGTTCTCCACGGCTAGGTCTCCCGATCAATCCCGCGGCCGCTTCGACGCTCCCCAGCGCAGCCACCGCAGAGACAACGCCGCAAGCGCCGTGCCAGCATGGTTAATCTCGCCAAGGCTCTGTAATCATTGCAGTAACCATAACGGTGCGACACAGCTCCTCCTCGGCAGATGGCGACACCAGGGCAAGAATGACCCGGCAAAAAATGCCGTCCTTAACGAGGCGTTAACCGTGATTGATCAGGGTGTTGCAGAGGGGCTGCGCATGCATGCGGCCCGCCCCGGACCAAGGCGCGCTGGCGATGTCGAAGAAGACCTCGAAGACTGACGAAGAGGGCGCCTCGGGCGAAGCCGCACCAAAGGGCGGCAAGAAGAAGCTGATCATGATCGGCGGCGCCGTGGCGCTCCTGGCGCTGGGCGGCGGCGGCTGGTTCTTTCTGAAGAAACCCTCGGCCGAACAGCTCGCTGCGGCCGAATTGGCCAAGGCGGCCAAGAAGCCCGCAGCCTTCGTCGAGATGAAGGACATGATGATCGGCATCTCGAATGGCGGCCAGCAGGACCGCCAGCCCATCATCAAGATCAAGGTCGTGCTGGAGATCGCCGACGCCAAGGTCTCCGACGAGATCAAGCCGCTGCTGCCGCGCGTCGAGGATGCCTTCCAGGTCTTCATGCGCGAGCTGCGCCCTTCCGACCTCGAAGGCTCGGCAGGCATGTACCGCTTGAAGGAAGAGCTGCTGCGCCGCGTCAACGTCACCGTCCATCCGGCCAAGGTCGACGCGGTGCTGTTCAAGGAGTTGCTGGTGCAGTGAGCCCATCGGCGCATCCTCCGCGTGACGGGCTCCGGTCCAGGCGAAGAGCATGCATCGACAGAGAAATAGCCCAGAACCGGCGAGAATGACGACAGGCGCATGAGCAACACCGACCGCGACAACATGGACACGACACCCAAGGACGAGCCGCTGAGCCCCGAGGGCATGGCCGCCGAATGGGCGACCATGTCCGACATGGTCGATGACGTCGACGAGCAGGAAAGCGGCACCGACCGCCTGATGTCGCAAGACGAAATCGACACGATGCTCGGTTTCTCCAGCGGCGACGAGAAGGACGGCCGCAACGGCATCCAGGCCATCGTCGATTCCGGCTCGGTCGCCTATGAGCGCCTGCCGATGCTCGAAATCATCTTCGAGCGCATGGTCAGGCTGCTTTCCACCAGCCTGCGCAACTTCTTCACTGATAATGTCGAGGTCACGCTCGAAAGCATCCGCTCGGTCCGCTTCGGCGACTACATCAACTCGATTTCGCTGCCGGCCATGCTCTCGGTGTTCAAGGCCGAGGAATGGGACAATTTCGGCCTCGTCACCATCGAATCCGCGCTGACCTATTCGGTGCTCGACACGATGTTCGGCGGCAAGCGCGGCCAGCCGGCCCCGCGCATCGACGGGCGGCCCTTCACCTCGATCGAGATCAGGCTGCTCAAGCGCGTTATCGCGCTGATCCTGAGCGACGCCGAAGCCGCCTTCAAGCCGCTGTCCCCGGTCACCTTCACGGTCGACCGCGTCGAATCCAACCCGCGTTTCGTCTCGATCTCGCGCCCGGCCAATGCCGCGATCCGCGTCGAGCTGAAGTTCGACATGGAAGGGCGCGGCGGCTCGCTCCACATCCTCCTCCCCTACGCCACCATCGAGCCGATCCGTGAATTGCTGCTCGAAAGCTTCATGGGTGAGAAGCTCGGCCGCGATCCGATCTGGGAGAACCACCTCGCGACCGAAGTCTGGCAGACCGATGTCGACGTGACCTGTGTGCTTCACGAAACCCGCATGCCCCTGAAGCGGGTGATGAAGCTTGAGATCGGCGACACGCTGATGTTCGATGCACGGCCGGACTCGGTCGTCTCGCTGCGCTGCGGCGACTTCATCGTCAGCGAGGGCCGGATCGGGCGTGTCGACGACAAGATTGCCGTCCAGGTCGTCAGCCCCTTGCGCCGGTCCAAGACCACGATCGCCGCCTTCGACAGCGCCACCAGCCATCTCGGCAGTCCCAACTGACACGTAAGGCCCTCGCCATGACGATCACTCTCATCGCCGATGTGCTGGTTGCCAGCCTCCTCGTCGCCACCATCATCACCTGCTACATCCTCACCCGCCGCATCGAGCGGATGAAGATGGACGAGGCCGGGATGCGCCAGACCGTCGGAGCGCTGGTCTCCGCCACAGACACCGCCGAGCGCGCCATCGCCGGACTGAAGCTGACGCTGGGCGATTGCGACCGCACTCTGGCGGAACGCCTGCGCACGGCCGAGCGCTATGCCGCCGACCTTGCAGCTCAGGTCGAAGCCGGGCAGATCGTGATGGACCGCATCGGCCAGATCGTCAGCGCAGCCACCCTGGTCGCCCCCAAGCCGGCGGCAGAGCCGGCGCCTGAACCCGCTCCGATTTCGCGCATGGCCAACGCCGCGCAATCGGCTGCGGCGATTCGCGCCCGCGCCGCACGCCGCCTGGAGGAACAGGCAGCGTGATCGAAAGGCCTCGCCTTCTTCCTGCAGTCATCCTCGGCGCCATGGGTCTCCTGGCGCTGAAGCTGCTTGCCTGGACGGCGGAGCCCTTTCCCGGAAAGGTGCCGGCCAGCGCGCCGGCCTTTGCCGCGCAGGAGACTGCGAAGCCGGAGCCCAAGGTCTGGGGACTGGCCAAGGTCATCGCGCGGGCCCATGCCCCCGACACGGTCTATTACGATCCGGAGACGACCGGTTCGGTCGACAAGCCCGCCCCCAAGAAGGAGGAGAAGGCCGAGGCCGAAGCCAAGTCCGAAGCCAAGGCCGAAGCCGCCCGCGCCGCCAACCCGATGAACAAGGCTGCCATCGCCAACGGCACGGCCCAAGCCGTCTCGCCATCCGAACGCGCGCTGCTGGAACGCCTCGGCGAGCGCCGCGAAGAAATCGAAGGTCGGATGCGCGAACTCGAAATGCGCGAGCGCCTGCTCGACACCGCCGAAAAGAAACTCGACGGCCGCGTTGGCGATCTGAAGGTGCTGGAGGAGAAGGTCGGCGGCCCGTCCGGCAAGCCCGCCGTGGAGGAAACCAAGGCGATCAAGAACCTCGTCATCATGTATGAGGCGATGAAGCCCAAGGACGCCGCGCGCGTCTTCGACCGTCTTGGCCTCGACGTCCTCGTACCGGTCGTGCAGCAGATGAACCCGCGCAAGATGTCCGAGGTGCTGGCGGCCATGGCTCCCGAGCGGGCCGAGAAGCTCACCGTCGCACTGGCCGCCCCGTCGCGCGGTCTGGGTGTCGAGCGCGTCGCGGCCGATATGGCGCCGCTTCCGGGTAACGAGTTGCCCTCGATCGCGCCGCCTCCTCGTCGTTGACTGGCAGAAGGCCTGCGACCATAGCGCTGCGAGAGCGGCGACTTTGACATGTCGAAAGACATAGCGCGCGTCTGTGACCGAAGTGCATGGTTGAGCGATGAAGTCGAAACTCGACCCCGTACTCGCCGCCGCCTTGCGCAAGCTCTATATCGACCTGCGATTGGCCGTCGCCGACGTCGATAGTGCATTTGGGCCGGCTCCCTGCAATGGTCGGCAGGAGGCCGTCGACTCGAAAGAGTTCTTGACGGCAGATCGCAAGGTCCAATCGATCGTCAGGCAGATCGCCGCGATTCAGGACCGATGATCACCTGACAAGATTTTCGACTACGGATCCCAGAGTGCACGATTTCCAGAAAGATATTGACGCGGTCTCGGCCATCGCGGCCGTTCCCTCGATCCTCGACGTCATCTGCCGGACGACGGGCATGGGATTCGACCACGGCGCCCTGGCATTCAAGCAGCCATCCGCTGCATAGTCTGAACCAGCTCGCGTTCGGGATAAGGCTTGCTGAAGAATCGCGCTCCAGTAGGAAGACTGTCCTCGGCCACGCGGACACGCCCTGACGCCACGATCAAGCTAATGTCCGGCCAGCTGTCGCGCACGAAATCGGCCAGTTTCAAGCCGTTCATGGACCCCGGCATCTCTATGTCGGTGAAGACGAGACGGATGTCGCTGCGCGTCTCGAGGATGCTGATCGCTTCATCGGCGGTCTCCGCTTCCACGGCGGACAGGCCCGCATCATCGGCGATCATGGCTGCGTGCATTCGGAGAATGGGCTCGTCATCGACGATCAGAACAACTGGTTTTGCAATCTGGGAAGGCAAGACGCATCTCCTCTACCGCATATTGGCCCCCCAATCTGGCTGTAGGAGGTAACGTCAGGCGGCGAAGGCTGTTCCGGATTTTCCTGCGTTCGTCTCAAGATCGTTAAAATTTTACTTTTCGCTCCCCGAGGACATCGCTCGAAAATTCACCTTACCTAACGGCAGACGCTTCTCTGGCCCTGCTCATCTTTTTGTGAATATCGGGTCCGCGCGATGTCGGAGCCCCCTCCCAGCCGGCTTAACCTGCCATTATCCTTGACGCGTTAGCCTCACGACAATCGGCCCGGCCCAGCTGTTGCGTGGCGCCTACCGATCATGTGGCGTTGCGTTGAGTGTCCGGTTTGCGTGTTCCGCGTTCCCTCGCCTTCGGTATCGGGTTGGCCGCCCTCGTGGTGGCCGCCGGCCTTGATGCGCCTGTGCTGGCCGCCAGCGCGACCTTGCGCGGCGAGGCTATGCCCGCGGGATTCGGCCGCCTGTCGCTGACCTTCGACGAAGCGACGCCGATCCGCATACGCGTCGCCAATGGCGTGCTCATGGTCGCCTTCGGCGGCAGCGTGCAAATCGATGTCGCCAAGATTGCCCGCGACCTGCCCGATTATGTTTCGATCGCACGGATCGATCCCGATGGGCGCGGCATGCGCTTCGCCCTGGCCAAGCCCTATCGCGCCAATCTGATCGAGGCCGGCGACAAGGCCTTCATCGATCTCCTGCCGGAAAACTGGTCCGGCCTGCTGCCGGGCCCGCCTCCGGAGGTGATCGCCGAACTGACCCAACGCCTGCGCCTGGCGGAAGCGCGCACGAAGGAAGCGGCCCGCCGGCCGCCAGAGCCGCCCAAGACTCTCGGACTGCGCAGCGCGACACTGCCGACACTGGAACGATTGATCTTCCAGACCCCGCCGGAAACGGTCCTGACAGCGGATCTTTCAGACGGCGCGCTACAGCTGAATTTCGATCAGCCGATGAAGGTGGATACAGCGGCACTGCGGAACGCCCTCCCCGCGGACGTGAAGCTCGTCTCGCACGAGAGCGGCAAGGCAAAGACAAGTCTCAGCCTTTCCGTGCCCAAGGACTGGCAGGCGCGGGACTTCCGCGACGATGACGGACTCATCGTCGATTTGCTGAAGCCAGGAAAGCAGCCGGCTCTGACGCTGGCCGGCCTGCAACAGCCGCCCGACGCCACGGCCAAGCCCGCCCCAGGCGTTGCTGCAGAGCTTCCCGGCCCAAACCCACCGAGCAAGGCGGCGACCCAGCCTGCCCCGGAAGCGAAACCGGCAGCAACGCCTGCTCCCGCGATCGATCCCAGGCCGCAGAGCGTCAAGATCGCGGCAGACGGCGCTCGGCTGGACTTCCGCTTCCCGCGCCTGACCGGCGCTGCCGCTTTCGTCGATGCCGGCGTCGTCACGCTGGTCTTCGATACCCGCGACACCATCGATCCCGCCGATTTCAAAGGCGTCCTTCCGCAGCTGGTCGAGGACACGGCGGTCACCCGCGAGGGCAAGGTCACGCTGGTGCGCCTGCGGCTGGCGAGCCAGCAGCTGACGCGTCTCTTCGACAACGGCACCACCTGGTCGCTGAGCTTTGGCGAGCAGGCGGGCAAGCCGGCAGAGCCCGTCACCCCGCGTCGCTCCATGGACGAGCGCGGCCAGACCATCGTCGCAGTCGCCCTCCCCGGGTTGACCGGCGTGCACTGGCTTGAAGCCGGGCCGGCCGGCCTGCCCCTCGCGGTGGCGACGGCCATCGGCTCGACCCATCTCACGCCAAAGCCCTACCAGTTTGTCGAGTTCGCCCTGCTCCAGACCGCGCAGGGTCTCGCCGTCGTGCCGCGCTCCGATGATATCGCGGTGCGTGCCGGAACCGATGAGGTTCAGATCGGAAGGCCCGGTGGACTCTCAGTCACGCTCGACCTGCCCGATCAGGTCAAGGCCGAGCAGGCCGAGGCGCCATCGACGAAGCCGCCGCTGCTCGATCCGGAGCGCTGGGCCAAGCTGCGCCTCGGCTCCGCGCGGGAGGGCTCGCGCGCCTTGCTGCGCGACGTCGCCGATGCCTCGCGTGGCCGCAAATCCGAGGCGCGACTCGCATTGGCACGCTTCTACGCCGCAAACGGCTTGATGGCCGAGGCCAGCGGGCCTCTGTCCGTGATGATGACCGATGATCAGGCCATGCGCGGCAATCGCGAGGCCCTGTTCCTCAAGGGCGTCATCGCCACGCAGATGCACCGCAATCAGGAGGCGATCGCCGCCTTCGATGCCGCTCCGATCAAGGACGATGCCGAAGCGGGCCTGTGGCGCGCGCTCGCCGAGCAGCGTTTGGGCCGCAATGCTCAGGCGCTCGCCGGGTTCCGCCGCGGCGAAAGCCTGCTCGGCGGCTACCCCCAGGATCTGCAGGGCGAGTTCCGCGCGGCCATGGCGAGAGCCGCGCTGGCGATGCAGGACATGGCCATCGCCGAGCGCGAGATCCAGGCGCTCAACGAGCTGCCGGCCGACAGTGCCGACCCGGAAAAGCGCGCGCTGCTGCACGCGATGCTCGACGATGTCAGCGGCCGGCCCGAAGCGGCCCTGAACGGTTACAAACCCCTCTTCGAGGCGCACAGCCGCCCTGTCGCGGCAGAAGCGCAGCTTCGTGCCATCCAGCTGGCCCATGCCGAGAAGCGCAGCGATATTTCCCCCGACGAGGCGATGGCGCGGCTGGAGACGGTCTCCATCACCTGGCGCGGCGGCGATCTCGAAATCGAGGCGCTGGCCGAGCTCGGACGCATCTATGTCGACCAGAAGCGCTGGCGCGACGCCTTCATCACCGCACGTCGCGCCAACGAAAACTTCCCGGACAACCCGCTGACCCGGCGCATGCATGACGAGACCGCGCAGCGCTTCGCCGACCTCTTCGGCGGACGCGGAATCGAGCAACTCTCGCGCATCGACGCTCTCGCATTGTTCTACGACTTCAAGGAGTTCCTCCCGATCGGCCGGCGCGGCGACGAGATCACGCGACTGCTGGCCGACCGGCTGGTCGAACTCGATCTGCTCGATCAGGCCAGCGACATCCTGCGTTACCAGATGGAGCGCCGGTTGACCGGCGCCGCGCGCTCCACGGTCGCAACGCGGCTCGCCATGGTCAATCTGATGAACGCCAAGCCGGCGGAGGCGCTACGGGCGCTGGCCTCGACACGGCTGGTCGAACTGCCCTCGGACGTGAAGCGCGCCCGCCTGCTGCTCGAAGCCAAGGCGCTCTCCGACCTCTCGCGTACCGATCAGGCGCTGGAGCTTCTCGAAAGCGAGCGCGGGCCCGAGGTCGACAGGCTGCGCGCCGATATCTACTGGACCGGGCGGCGCTGGCGCGAGGCCGGCGAACAGCACGAGCGGCTCCTCGACGAGAGCTGGCGTGGCGCGGCAGCGCTCAACGACAGCCAGCGCGCAGACGTGATGCGCGCCGGCATCTCCTACGTCATGGCCAATGAGGCCTTGTCGCTGGATCGGCTGCGCAGCAAATTCGCGACCAAGATGGCTGAAAGCACCGATGCCCGGACTTTCGCCTTCGTGACGGGGGCGAACCGCACCAAAGCGGCCGACATCCGCGAGATGGCGCGCGCCGCGGCCGGCGCCGACACGCTCTCCGATTTCATGACCGCCTATCGCGAGCGTTACCCGGCCTATTCCGCCGCCATGCGCCAGCAGGCTAAGCCCGGCGCAGCGGCGACACCGGCCGGAGGCGAGACCGGCGCGGCAGCAGAGCCGGCGGCGCCGGGACGCGGCTGAGCCGGCTCAGACGCCGTAACTCTTCACCAGCGATCCCGCGACCAGCCCCCAGCCATCGACCAGCACGAAGAAGATCAGCTTGAACGGCAGGGCAACCGTCACCGGCGGCAGCATCATCATGCCCACCGACATCAGGATCGAGGCTACCACCAGGTCGATGATCAGGAACGGTACGAACAGCAGGAAGCCGATCTCGAACGCGCGGCGCAGTTCCGAAATCATGAAGGAGGGCACCAGGATCTGGATCTGGATGTCCTCGGGCCGCTCCGGGCGCGGCTCGCGCGACATTTCCAGGAACAGCATCAGGTCCTTCTCGCGCACATGCTTGAGCATGAAGGTCTTGAACGGCACGACACCGCGATTATAGGCCTCCTGCGGCTGGATCTGCCCCGCGACCAGCGGTTCGATCGCCACCCGGTAGGCCTCCTTGAGGGTCGGGGCCATCACGAAGCCAGTCAGGAACAGGGCCAACCCGACGATCACGGCATTGGGCGGCGCCGTCTGCGTGCCGAGCGCCGACCTCAGCAGCGACAGCACCACCGCGATGCGCGTGAACGCCGTCACCATGATCAGGATCGACGGCGCCAGCGAGAGCACCGTGAGCACCGCGACGAGTTGCAGCGCCCGTTCCGCGACGCCACCGCCCTGCCCCAGATCGAGCGAAAGCGTCTGCGCCAGCGCCGGTTCGGCGAGTAGCGCGAGGGGCACCAGCACGGCACGGATGAGGTGCCGCGTCCTACGCCGTCTTGTCGTGCTGCTGATCGGGATCACGCGCGGCCGCCATTGGCGCCCGACTCACTAGGCCGGGCCGCGTAACGCTAGAGCATGACCCGGAAAATTTGGAACCGGGATTCGGACGATATCACCCTCTAAAAACGAGCGCCGCTGGCTGGCGTCGCATTATCGGGCAATCGTCCCTGGCGACGGCGCGCCGTGGCGCGCCACGGGATTTTCGAGACCTCAGGATTTGGATTTGGGATCACGCCCAAGCAGACGAGCGAACTCCGCCTCGATCGCATCGACCGAGAAGGGATCGATGGCCTTCGGCTCGGACCTGGCCTCGACCTCCGGTTCCGGCTTGGATGCGGCCTGGGAAACGGGCTTGGATTCGGATTCGGGTTCCGGCTTTGCTTCCGGCTCGGGCTTCTCGACGAGCTTGCCCTCTTCGCGATCGGTCTCCGAAGCGGGCTCCGATGCAGCCTCCTTGGCCTCGCTCACGGCGGGGCCGAGTTGCTTGTCGTCCTCGTCCCCATCGTCGCGAGCGGGTTCCGGCTTGATCGGATCGGGCTTGCTCTCAACCGGCCTCGCCTCTCCAACCCGTTCAGGCGGAGCGAATGAGGGCGGCTTGATCGGCCAGGGCGAAGGCGTTTGCAGCCCTGTGCGCTCCGGCCTGAGGCCAAGCGCCATCTCGAGCTCGGCCTCGACATCAACAGGCAACGCAGTCTTGCGTCCCCCGGTCACCGGCGGAGCAGGCGGCGTCGGAGTAGGTGTGACTGGAGCCGGCACGGTCGGAGCCGGCGGAATTTGTGCAGACGGAGCCGCAGCAGGTTGGGCAGGCGCAGGCTTCTCGATCGGCGGCGCCTCGACAACCGGCTTGGGCGGCTCGACCGGCGGCTT
Organism: Allobosea lathyri; assembly: GCF_900108245.1. GTDB lineage: Bacteria > Pseudomonadota > Alphaproteobacteria > Rhizobiales > Beijerinckiaceae > Allobosea > Allobosea lathyri. Next base: position 332,620 of record NZ_FNUY01000003.1, on the reverse strand, counting down.
GAGCGGGCTGGGAGCATTGTCCCGAGGCTGCGGCTCTGGCGTCGCATTGGACTGGCGCACGGCCGAGAAGGGGCGCTTCAGCGCCTCCTCCAGCTGCCGTGCCATATCGTCGAGCTCTCCGGCGCTGACCGCGGGGGCCGGCGCATGGTCGCGCGCGAAATTCGGAGCCGGCGCGGTGGAGATCGGCGGCGGGGCGCTGGAGGCCGGCGAGGCCGAATAGCCCGGCCTGGCAGCACCGAGCGCAGCTGCGACCCCGGCCCCGACCGCAACCCCAGCCGCCGCTTCGGCCTGGGTCTGGGTCTGAACCGGCCTGTGCGGCAAGGGCGGCAGCATCTCGGGCGCCGGTGGCGTGACGGCGATCGGCGCGGAGGGCGGCGCCCGGCGCGGCTCTTCGATGAGATCGAGACGCGTCGGCTCGGCAGTCGGCACCAAGGATTCGAACGGCAGCGGCCTGTCTGGCGCCTGGAGATCGGTCTGCATCGGCATCGTCGCCCGCGCACCGCTGCGCAGGATGTTGGTTTCGACGACCACGTCGGACGCCCCGCCGATCATGATCAGATGCTCGACATTGTCGCGCCGGATCAGCACGAGCTGGCGCTGCCTGTCGAGATCATGCGTGTCGACGACGCCCAGCCTGGGCTGCCTCGTCCGTCCGCTGCCCTGCCCGCGCAGTCGCAACCGGCCACCCTTGATCTGGCGCACGAAGAGGCCAAGCAGGATGAGAAGGACGAGGATCACGACGGAGGCGACGAGCACCTTCTGCGCGGTCGAGAGATCTAAGCCAAACAAGCTCTGCAAGGTCTGCCCCATATGCGACGGCGACGCCCTTGAGCGGCCGATGTTTCCGCTCAACGTTCAACACGTTAGCTATAGCATAGCGCCTTCATTTTCGGGAAACATGGTGAACGTGTGGTTAACCGCACCCCAGAAAGCTGGCCGTTTTAACCGCTCGTTAACCTTACACCCGGCAATATTTACCCAGTAACGGCACTCAGCCGCAACGGCGCCTTGGTGGTAGTCGGTGGGCGAGTCGGGTCGGATGGGGACAAAAGCCATGGCGGAAAATGCCCTGGGAACCGGAGGCGGCCTGATGCAGGCGCTCAAGATGCGCATGCATTACAGCCAGTCGCGCCAGAAGGTGTTGGCCGAGAATGTCTCGAATGCCGACAGCCCGGGTTTCCGACCGACCGACCTGAAGCCACCCAGCGTCGATCCCGGCCGGGCGGGCGTGGTGCTGGCCCAGACCAGCGTCGGCCACATGGGCCTGTCGGGACAGCGTGGCGGCTTCGACGGCACGAAGGCACCGCGCTTCGAGGTCACGCCCAACGGCAATGCGGTCAATCTCGAGGACGAGATGCTGAAGGTCGCGCAGAACCAGTCGGACTATCAGCTTGCCGCGTCGCTCTACAGCAAAGGGCTCGGCCTGATGAAGATCGCGATCGGCAAGGGTCGATAGCGGGACTGGGCCGGTAGAAGAACTGGGTCGATAGCAGAACTGGACCGATAGCAGGGCCGTATCGCCCGGCATTCGCAACGAGAGCACACCATGGATCTTCTCAAGAGCATCGCAGTCGCAGCGTCCGGGCTTCGCAGCCAGTCGGGCCGCATGCGCGTGATCGCCGAAAACCTCGCCAATGCCGATTCGGGGCCCGAGCGCGCCGGCGCCGAGCCCTATCGCCGCAAGATCCCGACCTTCCAGCGCCATCTCGACCGCGATCTCGATGCCCAGCTCGTGGCGCTCGGCAAGGTTCAGCGCGACCCCAGCGCCTTCCGCACGAAATACGAGCCCGGCAACCCCGCAGCCGACGCCTCCGGCAACGTGCAGATGCCCAACGTCAACTCGCTGGTCGAGACGGTGGACATGCGCGAGGCCCAGCGCAGCTACGAGGCCAATCTCAACCTGATCTCCTCCACGCGCCGGATGATCCAGCGCACCATCGACATCCTGCGCGCCTGATCAGGCTACGGGACAAAGGACGCAACGCCATGGCCACTCCCAGCTTCGCAGCCGGCGCCTATGCCTCGATCCAGGGGATGGGGGCAGGCAATCTGATGCGCAAGCCGCTCGCCACAGCGAGCGGGGCCGAAGGCAATCCCGACTTCTCCGCCATGATCGGCAAGGCCCTCGAGGCGACGGCCGATTCCGGCCGCAAGGCCGACGCCCAGACCGCAAGCGTCGCCGCCGGCCGCTCGGACATCGTCGATGTCGTCACCGCAGTCGCCGAGAGCGAGGCTGCGATCGAAACCTTGGTCGCGGTACGCGACCGCGTGATAGCCGCTTATGAAGAAATCATGCGGATGCCGGTTTGATTCGGCGATTGAGGACGAGATCATGACCTCTGGAGCTGTCATCGACGTCGCGCGCGACGGCATCATCGTCTTCCTCAAGGCAGGCGGGCCGCTCATGATCGTCGCGCTCGTCGTCGGCCTTGCCGTCTCGCTGGTACAGGCCCTCACGCAGATCCAGGAACAGACCCTGGTCTATGTCCCCAAGATCATCGCGGTCTTCGGCGCGCTGATGTTGTTTCTGCCATTCATGGGTGACGCGCTGGCAGGTTATATGGGACGGATCGCCGTCCGAATCGCCACGGGCGAATGAGCCTGTCGCTGCTGCATCCGGCCATGGCCGTTGGTGCGGCCCAGCGGCACCCCGGATGGCGCAAAGGTGGCCGCGGCACGATGCAGATCGCGATCCTGCCCGAGATCAGCGCCATCTTCGTGCTCGTCTTCGCGCGCGTCGGCACCATGGTGATGCTGATGCCCGGCATCGGCGAGCGCTTCATCTTTTCGCGTGCGCGGCTGTCGCTGGCCTTCTTCATCGCGTTGATGCTGGTCCCCCTCGCCCGGCCGCTGCTGAGCGTCCCCGCCGACATGCCCGGCATCGTCGGGCTCCTGGTCGGCGAGATCCTGATCGGCCTCATCATCGGGCTGTGCGCGCGCCTCGTCATGGCCTGCCTCCAGACCGCCGGCATCATCGTGGCGCAGACCATGGGCCTGGGCTTCGCCATGACGGTCGATCCGACCGGCGGCATGCAGAACCCCTCGATCGGCAACCTGCTGACCATGCTCGGCATCACCCTGATCCTGACGACCGACCTGCACCATCTCGCCATCGCTGCGATCCATGAGAGCTACCGGCTGCTGCCGCCAGGCGGCTTTCCCGATGTCACCGATGTGATGACGCTCGCCGTCCGCTCCACCGCGCAGGGCTTCGCCCTCGCAGTGCAGATCGCCGCGCCGTTCATCGTCTTCGGCCTGCTGTTCAATCTGGGGCTTGGTGTCCTGGCGCGCATGATGCCGCAGCTCCAGGTCTTCTTCCTCGCGGTCCCAGCCTCGATCCTGGGCGGCATGTTCGTGCTGCTCGCCGTGGTCGGGGTGATGATGAACGTCTTCCTCGACGATCTCGGCAGCTTCCTGCGCCAGTTCACCGGAAACTGAGGGAGCCATGTCGGAGGAAGCGGACCAGGAAGACAGGACAGAGGACCCGACCCAGCGAAAACTGGATCAGGCCACCGAGAAAGGCGACGTTCCCAAATCGCAGGAAATCGGCACGTTCTTCGTCCTCTGCGGCTTCACGCTCGCGCTGCTCGTCGCCGCCGGCTGGTCGGCGCAAAGCGCCGCGCTCTCGCTGCGCAGCTTCCTGATGAATGCCCATCAGGTGCCCTCCGACGCCGCCGCCTTCTCGAATGTGACCCGCCAGGGCGTCATGACCGGCTTTGCGGCGCTCGGCCTGCCCTTCGGCTTCATCCTCTGCGCCGCGCTTGTCGGCGCGCTGATCCAGCACAAGCCGCTCTGGACCTTCGAGCCGCTGATGCCGAAATTCAGCCGCCTCTCGCCGATGGCCGGCGCCAAGAGGATGTTCGGCAAGGAAGCCTGGGTGAATTTCGCCAAGGGCCTCGCCAAGACCGCGCTGATCGGCGCCGTCATCTGGATCACGCTGTGGGGTCAGCACGACCGGATGGAGGCCTTCACCCAGATGAGCGTCGCGGCCCTGCTGCCGGCGACGCTGACGCTGGCGATCCAGTTGATGGGAAGCGTGCTCGCGCTCTTCGCCGTCATCGCGATCGGCGATTTCGTCTACCAGCGCTTCACCTGGTACCAGCGCCAGCGCATGACCAAGCAGGAGATGAAGGACGAATACAAGAACTCGGAAGGCAATCCCGAGGTCAAGGCGAAGCTGCGCCAGATCCGCGCGCAGCGTGTCCGCAAGCGCATGATGGCAGCGGTACCGAAGGCGACCGTGATCATCACCAACCCCACCCACTTCGCCGTCGCGCTGCAATACGAGCCCGGCATGGGTGCGCCGCTCTGCCTCGCGAAGGGCGTCGATGCGGTCGCCCTCAAGATCCGCGAAGTCGCCGGCCAGCACAGCGTGCCGATCATCGAAAACCCGCCCCTCGCACGTGCGCTTTACGCCACGGTGGACATCGACGAGGAAATTCCTGTCGAACACTATCAGGCTGTGGCCGAAGTGATCGGTTACGTCTTGCGCCTGAAGGGCAGGCGCGCCTAACTCAGCGATACGCGTCAGGTGTATGGGCGGGCCGCGAGACCGTCTGAGCGCTGTCAATGGAATGGACCAAACCGCAATGAGCGGAACCACGGCGACCACTGCGATCGATCGCTCCGACAAGCCCGGCCATATCGGCATCATACTGCTGGTGGCGGGGCTGCTCGTGGGCGCGGCGATCGCGCTCGGCTTCATCGCCAATGAATGGGCTCAGCCCCTGATCCTCGGGCTGCTGGCGCTGCTCTCGGTCGTCGGGGTCTTCGGGCTCTTTGCCTTCGCCATCGGCCTGATCCAGTTTTCCGGCCGCGCCGCCCGCAACGACCTGACCAAGACCATCGTCGACAGCGCCGATGACGGCACCGTCGTCACCGAAGGCGAGAACGACATCGTCTACGCCAACGAGGCCTATCTCGCACTGGCCGGCGCGCGCGGGGCCAGCGACGTGCGGCCCGTGGGGCGTCTTCTCACCGGCCGGGCCGAGGTTTCGGAAGCAATCTATCGTCTCGCCACCGCCTCCCGCGAAAGCCGCCGCCTTGTCGAGGAGGTCCGGCTGGAACCGGCGCTGAACGGACGCGGCGATGTCGGCTGGTACCGCGTGCGCGTCTCGCCCGTGCGCCGCAACGGCAAGACCGCCACGCTCTGGACGGTCTCCGACGTGACGCCGGAACGCGAGCGGCAGGAAAACGCCTTCCAGGAACTGCAGCACGCGATCGACTATCTCGACCATGCGCCCGCCGGCTTCGTCTCGATCGACGCCGACGGCGAGGTCTCCTATCTCAATGCCACCCTGTCGGGCTGGCTCGATTTCGATCTCGCCCGCTTCGGTTCCGGCGGGCTGCATCTCGACGACATCTGCACGCCCAACGCAGCCGCTTTGGTCCAGGCCATTCGCGGCCAGCCCGGCGATGTCCGCGTCGAGGTTCTCGATGTCGATCTGAAGCGTCGCAACGGCACGCCCCTCCCCGTCCGGCTGCATCATCAGGTGGCGTTTGGACATGACGGCCGCGCCGGCCCCTCGCGCACCCTCGTGCTGAACCGCATGTCGGGTGAGGCAGGCTCCGACGGCAGCAGCGATGCCGAGGTCCGCTTCGCGCGCTTCTTCCATTCGACCCCCATGGCGATCGCGACCGTTGACAAGACCGGCGCGATCCTGCGCTCCAACGCAGCCTTCACGCGGTTGACCCCCGCCGGCGCGCAGCCGGCGACGATCCGCGATCTCGTGGCGCCGGGCGTCGGCCTCGATCGCGCCTTGTCCGACGCTATGGACGGCCGTTCCGACATCGCCCCGCTCGACCTGACGCTGGCAGGCGACGAGGCGCGCTCGGCCAGGCTCTATCTCTCGCCGGTCGCTGCCGCCGAGACAGGCGATGGCGAGCGCGCCATCGTCTACGCGCTTGAGACCACCGACGAGCGCAAGCTCAAGGACAATATGGACCAGGCCGGCAAGATGCAGGCGGTCGGCCAGCTCGCCGGCGGCATCGCGCACGACTTCAACAACGTGCTGCAGGTCATCATCAACGCCTCCGAATTCCTGCTCGCGAGCCACAGGCCGACGGACCCCTCCTTCCCCGACATCATGCAGATCAAGCAGAATGCCTACCGCGCCGCCGCGCTGGTCAGGCAGCTGCTCGCCTTCTCGCGCCGCCAGACGCTGCGGCCACAGGTGCTGGAACTCGGCGAAGTCCTCTCCGACCTGTCGCTGATGCTGAAGCGCGTGGTTGCCGACAAGGTGACGCTCGATGTTCGCCAGGGCCGCGACCTCTGGCCGGTCAAGGCCGATCTCGGCCAGCTCGAACAGGTGATCGTCAACCTCGCGGTCAACGCCCGCGACGCGATGGCCGATGGCGGCAAGCTCACGGTGCGCACCCGCAATGTCGCAGGCAGCGAAAGCACTTCGCTCGGCCACGCCGCCCTGCCGGCCGACGATTATGTGCTGCTCGAAGTCGAGGACACCGGCACCGGCATCCCGCAGGAACATCTCGACAAGATCTTCGAGCCCTTCTTTACGACCAAGGAGGTCGGCAAGGGCACCGGTCTTGGCCTCTCCATGGTCTATGGCATCGTCAAGCAGACCGGCGGCTTCGTCTTCTGCGACTCGACCATCGGCAAGGGCACGACCTTCCGCATCTTCCTGCCGCGCCACGTGCCCACGGAAGAGGAGATCGCGGCTGACGCAGCCGCCAAGGAGGCGCCCAAGAAGCTCGCCGCCGACCATACCGGCGCCGGCGTCATCCTGCTGGTCGAGGACGAGGATGCGGTGCGCGCGCTGAACGCCCGCATGCTGGTCTCGCGCGGCTACACCGTCCACGAGGCGGCCTCGGGCGTCGAGGCGCTCGACATCTTCCTGAAGAACGACGGCAAGATCGACCTCGTCGTCTCCGATGTCGTGATGCCCGAAATGGACGGGCCGACGCTGCTTGGCGAACTGCGCCAGCGCAACCCCAACACCAAGGTCGTCTTTGTCTCCGGCTATGCCGAGGAAGCCTTCCGCAAGAACCTTCCCGAGGGCGAGGGCTTTCAGTTCCTGCCGAAGCCCTTCACGATGAAGCAGCTGGTCGAGACGGTGAAGGCCGCGATGGCGTGAATGAGGCGCCGGGGCGTATAAGCTCGGTCCACACCGGCGAGAAGACAAGTATCGGCAATGACGGGCAATTCGCGCAGATACGCCGCTTTCCTGCTCGTCCAGACACTCTGCGCGGCAGCGATCCTCTATAATATTCAATCCGCGTTCCGCATCCTGCTGGAAAACATCGGAACACAGAACCCGGGCTCGCTCGGAAATGCCGCTTCGGTTGGGCTTGCCGTACTGATCGGGCAGTTCTGTTATTGGCAGCGGCTACGAAGCGTCAGCATTCCCAACGGCTACCAGAACATCGTCCTTGGCCACCTGTTCTCCTTCGGCAGCAGAATCGGTTTCATCTTCGGCGGCGCCCTGTTCTCGCTCTATTTTCTACGCCATGTGCCGGCGCTCGATCTCGGCTATCCCGATCTGATCTGGCGCAGCGGCATGCTGCTCGCCATCCTCTTCGCGCTCTATTGCTACACGCTCGAACTCGAGCGGCTCGGCGCAGCCCTTCAGGGCGCATTTCGGCCGCGGCCGGCCAGCCGGAACGCTCCTTGAGGCGTCGACCGGCGGTGCGCGCCTATCGCTCCCTCCGCTGGAGCCCGCCCATCGCCACGAGCACCAAACGCATGCAAAATGACAACACAGCCCCTCGATGCCCACTTCAGGAATGGATCCAGCCGCTCCTGACATCTCCTGTCAGCACTCGACACGCCCGCAGTGACGAGAACGAAAATAGAACTTGATCAAGAGAACAAACCATGACCAATCTCGACGCATCGGCGCGGATTGAGATGTCCCCGCGCCCCTGCCATAAGGAGCGCACCTCGTGAATCAAGCGAATCTCAAGCTCGTGGAAGGCTCCTCGATGGACAAGGCCAAAGCGCTGGATGCGGCGCTCTCGCAGATCGAACGCGCCTTCGGCAAAGGCTCGATCATGCGGTTGGGCAAGAATCAGCAGGCAATCGAGATCGAGACGATCTCGACGGGCTCGCTCGGGCTCGATATCGCGCTGGGCGTCGGCGGCTTGCCGCGTGGCCGCGTCATCGAGATCTACGGCCCTGAATCCTCCGGCAAGACCACGCTGGCGCTGCACACCATCGCCGAAGCCCAGAAGAAGGGCGGCGTCTGCGCCTTCGTCGATGCCGAGCACGCGCTCGATCCGGTCTATGCCCGCAAGCTTGGCGTCAATCTCGACGACCTGCTGATCTCCCAGCCCGATACGGGCGAGCAGGCCCTGGAAATCACCGATACGCTGGTGCGCTCGGGCGCGATCGACGTGCTCGTCGTCGATTCCGTCGCGGCCCTCACGCCACGCGCCGAAATCGAGGGCGAGATGGGTGACGTCCAGCCCGGCCTCCAGGCCCGCCTGATGAGCCAGGCGCTGCGCAAGCTGACTGCCTCGATCTCGCGCTCGAACTGCATGGTCATCTTCATCAACCAGATCCGCATGAAGATCGGCGTGATGTACGGCTCCCCCGAGACGACGACCGGCGGCAACGCGCTGAAGTTCTACGCATCGGTCCGCCTCGATATCCGCCGGATCTCGACGCTGAAGGATCGCGAGGAGGCGACCGGCAACCAGGTCCGCGTCAAGGTCGTCAAGAACAAGGTCGCGCCGCCCTTCAAGCAGGTCGAGTTCGACATCATGTTCGGCGAAGGCATCTCCAAGGTCGGCGAGTTGGTCGACCTCGGCGTCAAGGCCGGCATGGTCGAGAAATCGGGCGCCTGGTTCTCCTTCGACAGCCAGCGCCTTGGCCAGGGCCGCGAGAACGCCAAGGCCTTCCTCAAGGCCAACCCCGACATGGCCGCGAAGATCGAGGCCACCATCCGGCAGAATTCCGGCCTCGTCGCCGAACGCATTCTCGACGAGGCGACGCCAAGCGCCGAGGATCTCGACGAGGGCGAGGCCTGATCGCCTCGGCCGGTCCGGCCATGAGCAGCGGGCGGCCCTTCCGGGCCGCCCGTTTTCGGTTCAAGGCAATGTGCCGGCACGGGCTTTCTGGACAGGCGCTAACGGCCTGACTAGAACCGGTCGTTCCCGCCGGGTTTCTCCGGCCTCCTGCCCAAGACCAGAGCCCGAAGAGCGATGAGCGGCGTCAACGAAATCAGGTCCACCTTCCTCGACTATTTCAAGTCGACCGGCCACGAGGTCGTGCCGTCGAGCCCGCTCGTACCGCGCAACGATCCCACGCTGATGTTCGCCAATTCGGGCATGGTGCAGTTCAAGAACGTCTTCACCGGCCAGGAGAAGCGCCCCTATTCGCGCGCCACCACCGCGCAGAAATGCGTTCGCGCCGGCGGCAAGCACAACGACCTCGACAATGTCGGCTACACCGCGCGCCACCACACCTTCTTCGAGATGCTCGGCAATTTCTCCTTCGGCGATTATTTCAAGGAACAGGCGATCACCCATGCCTGGACCCTGGTCACGCGCGAATTCGGCCTGCCGAAGGAAAAGCTGACGGTCACCGTCTATTCCGAGGACGACGAGGCCCACGCCCTGTGGAAGAAGATCGCGGGCCTGTCGGACTCGAAGATCATCCGCATTCCGACCTCCGACAACTTCTGGCGCATGGGCGATACCGGCCCCTGCGGCCCCTGCTCCGAAATCTTCTACGACCATGGCGACCACATCCCCGGCGGCCCTCCCGGCTCGCCCGACGAGGATGGCGACCGCTTCATCGAGATCTGGAATCTCGTCTTCATGCAGTATGAGGAGGCCGCCGGCGGCACTCGCACCAATCTGCCGCGCCCCTCGATCGATACCGGCATGGGGCTCGAGCGTGTCGCCGCCGTTCTCCAGGGCACGCATGACAACTACGCCATCGATCTCTTCGCCGCGCTGATCAGCGCCATCGCCGACCTGACATCGGTTGCTTCCGACGGGCCGATGAAGGCGAGCCACCGCGTCATCGCCGATCATCTGCGCTGCTCGGCCTTCCTGATCGCTGACGGCGTGCTGCCCTCCAATGAGGGCCGCGGCTATGTCCTGCGCCGCATCATGCGCCGCGGCATGCGCCATGCGCAGTTGCTCGGCGCCAAGGAGCCGCTGCTGCACAAGCTCGTTCCGGTGCTGACGCGCGAGATGGGCCGGGCCTATCCCGAGCTGCTGCGCGCCGAGACGCTGATCTCCGAGACGCTCCAGCTCGAGGAAACGCGCTTCCGCACCACGCTGGCTCGCGGCCTGACACTGCTCGACGATGCGTCCAAGGAACTCGTCTCCGGCCAGAGCCTGAAAGGCGATGTCGCCTTCACGCTCTACGACACCTACGGCTTCCCCCTCGATCTGACGCAGGATGCCTTGCGCGCGCGCGGCGTCTCCGTCGATACCGATGGATTCGATGCGGCAATGCAGCAGCAGAAGGCCAAAGCCCGCGCCGCATGGTCGGGCACCGGCGAAACGGCGACAGAGAAGCTCTGGTTCCCGCTGCGCGATCGCGTCGGCGCCACCGAATTCCTCGGCTACGATACCGAGATCGCCGAGGGCGTCGTCACGGCGCTGATCCGCGGCGATGCCGAGGTCGATGCGCTCAAGGCCGGCGAAAGCGGCTTTGCGATCGTCAACCAGACGCCGTTTTATGGCGAGTCCGGCGGTCAGATCGGCGATGCCGGCACCATCAGGGGCGCTGGCGTCCTGGCTGAAGTCAGCGACGTCCAGAAGAAGCTCGGCGATGTCTTCGCCCATAGCGTCAAGGTCACGGAGGGCGAGCTGAAGCGCGGCCAGGCGGTCGAGCTGCATGTCGATCACGCCCGGCGCAGCGCGATCCGCGCCAACCACTCCGCGACACATCTGCTGCACGAGGCGCTGCGGCTCGTGCTCGGCGACCATGTCGCGCAGAAGGGCTCGCTGGTCTCGCCCGAACGTTTGCGCTTCGACTTCTCGCATCCCAAGCCGATCTCTGACGCAGAGCTCGCCAAGGTCGAGGAGATCGCCAACGCCATCGTGCTGCGCAACGAACCGGTGACGACGCGCCTGATGAGTGTCGACGAGGCCATCGCGGCTGGCGCCCGCGCCCTCTTCGGCGAGAAGTACGGCGACGAGGTCCGTGTCGTCTCGATGGGCACGACCGATGCCGGCAAGGCCTTCTCGATCGAGCTTTGCGGCGGCACCCATGCACAGCGCACCGGCGATATCGGCCTTGTCAGCGTCGTCGGCGAGAGCGCGGTCGCAGCCGGCGTGCGCCGCCTGGAAGCGATGACCGGCACTCACGCCCGTCGTCAGCTCAACGCCGATTCCCGCCGCCTGCAGGATCTCGCGGCGCTGCTCAAGGTTCCCGCGACAGAAGCCGAGGCCCGCCTCACCGCGCTGATCGAGGAACGTCGCAAGCTCGATCGCGAACTGACCGATGCCCGCAAGAAACTTGCCATGGGCGGCGGCGGTGCGGCCGAAGACCCCATTCGCGAGATCTCCGGCGCGAAGCTGCTGGCCCGCGCGGTCACTGGCGTCGAGATGAAGGATCTGAAGAGCCTGGTCGACGAGGCCAAGACCCGCGTCGGCTCGGGTGTGGTCGCCATCGTCGGCGTGGCCGAGGATGGCAAGGCCGGCGTTGTCGTCGGCGTCACCGAGGACCTGACCGAGCGGTTCGATGCCGTCGCGCTCGTGCGCGCGGCCTCCGAACAGCTCGGCGGCAAGGGCGGTGGCGGACGGCGCGACATGGCCCAGGCCGGCGGCCCCGATGGCACGAAGGCGCAGGAAGCGCTCGACGCCGTCGCCGCCGCGATGGGCTGATCGGCAGATTGCGCCCTCGGCCAAGGATACGCGGCCATGAGAACGCGGCCATGAGAAACCGGCCATGAGAACGCGGCGTCTCCTTCTGGCGAGGCTTGCAGTGGCGGGATTTGCCGCCCTGCTCGCGCCCGGCCTTGCCGGCGCGCAGCAGCCGCGGGCGAGCCGCACGCCTGCGGCCCCGAGCCTCTCGGCTTCGCGCAGCGTGATGGCGGGCTCGATGCTGAGCGTCTTTCTCAGCCGGATGCCGGCAGGCGCGCGCCTCGCCATCGCGCGACCGAACGACCCCGCGGCATCGGCCATCGTCGTGGTCGAGCCGACGACCTCGGTGCCGAGCCTCCAGACGCCCGGCGAAACCGGGAACTACGAACTCAGGCTCACCGTGCAGAAGGATGGCGGCGTGCCGGAAATTCTGCTGCGGCAGCCGCTGGCGACGACAACCCCGAGCGCGACGCTCGCCGCGCCTGTCCGTGTCGGGCGCGCGCAGGGCCTGCCGGTGCGCGGCATCGGCCCCAATGGCGAGCAGGACCGTGTCGTCCTCGTCGCGCCCGACGCTCCCGCCGATGCGACGGGGCCATCATTCTACCCGTCGGAGAATGTCGAAGCGACGCTCGAGGCTCCCGACCAGCCCGGCATCTATGAGCTGCGCTATGTGATGGATGCGCCCCTGGCCGCCCACAGGATCCTGGCGCGCCGGCAGATCACCGTCGAGTAACACGCAACCGTTCCCGATCGAATGTCGGCGCGAGCCCGGTTCGCAAACCATCATGAACGACCCACGCCACCGGCAATAAAAAAGGCGCCCGGATCCTCATCCGGGCGCCTTCACAGTTCAGAGTGCTCGCCTCGCTCAGGCGGCCATGGCCTTGCGCAGGTTGTCGCTGACCTTGTCGAGGAAGCCGGTGGTCGAGAGCCACTTCTGCTCGGCGCCGACCAGCAAGGCCAGATCCTTGGTCATGTCGCCGGCCTCGACCGTGTCGACCGTCACCTTCTCGAGCAGCAGCGCGAACTTGGCGAGCTCGGCATTGCCGTCGAGCTTGGCGCGATGCGACAGGCCACGGGTCCAGGCGAAGATCGAGGCGATCGAGTTCGTCGAGGTCTCCTTGCCCTTCTGGTGCTCGCGATAATGGCGCGTCACGGTGCCGTGGGCGGCTTCGGCCTCGACGGTCTTGCCGTCGGGCGTCATCAGCACCGAGGTCATCAGGCCCAGCGAGCCGAAGCCCTGCGCCACCGTGTCGGACTGCACGTCGCCATCATAGTTCTTGCAGGCCCAGACATAACCGCCCGACCACTTCATCGCGGACGCCACCATGTCATCGATCAGGCGGTGCTCATAGGTGATGCCGAGCTTGTCGAACTCGGCCTTGAACTCCGCCTGGTAGATCTCCTCGAAGATGTCCTTGAAGCGACCGTCATAGGTCTTGAGGATCGTGTTCTTGGTCGAGAGATAGACCGGGTATTTGCGGATCAGGCCGTAGTTCAGCGAGGCCCGGGCGAAATCGCGGATCGAATCGTCGAGGTTGTACATCGCCATGGCGACGCCGGCGTCGGGGGCCTTGAAGACCTCCTTCTCGATCACCGCGCCGTCGTCACCGACGAACTTGATCGACAGCGTGCCCTTGCTCGGGAACTTGAAGTCGGTCGCGCGGTACTGATCGCCATAGGCATGGCGGCCGATCACGATCGGCTGGGTCCATCCGGGAACGAGCCTCGGGACGTTCTTGCAGATGATCGGCTCGCGGAAGATGACGCCGCCGAGGATGTTGCGGATCGTGCCGTTGGGCGACTTCCACATCGACTTCAGGTTGAATTCCTTCACGCGGCCTTCATCGGGCGTGATGGTCGCGCATTTCACCGCGACGCCATGCTTCTTGGTGGCGTTGGCGGCGTCGATCGTGACCTGGTCGTCGGTCGCGTCGCGGTTCTCGACGGAGAGGTCGTAATAATCGAGTTCGAGGTCGAGATACGGGAAGATCAGGGTGTCCTTGATCTTCTGCCAGATGATGCGGGTCATCTCGTCGCCGTCCATATCGACGACCGGGTTGGCGACCTTGATCTTGCTCATGTGAAACGACCCCTGCTTCTGGCCAGACTGGAATGGTTCCGGCCTGCGGCAAGTGCACCGCAGGCGGTTGCGCGCTTCCTAGCGGGTTCGGGGCAAAGGGGGAAGCGCGGCTTTTGGGCGAGATGCCCAAGCCATTATGCTGCACTGCCGCAAAAAGTGCATTTTCTCGTTTTAGCCTTTGCTTGCCGATCGTCATCGAGCAAGGACGACCGTCTTGGATCATCGCCTCTGCAGAACTGAATTTTCCCTGCCCCCCGGGATGCCCGCAGGTTTGATGTGGGCAGGTCTGATCCGCGCAGCTCTGGTGGGCGCTGTGCTCGTCTTCGCCGCATCGGCGAAAGCCGAGGACAGCGTGCCGTTCAGCCCCCGATTCCCCATCCCGCGAGCGATCATTTCAGTCGAACTGGCAGACGCCGAGCCGCAGGCGGAGCCTCAGCTGGAGGCGCAGGACGGCGCCGTCGAAGCGGAATCGTTCCTTTTCGACGCAGATCTGACGAAGGTCGCGGTTCGGGCGACAGTCTCGAACGCCCATGCTCAGGCGCGTGCGCCAATCCCCGTCGACATCATTCGCAAGGGCTTTTCGGCACGCAGCACCATGGACGGCTCGCTGCCGGAGCGCTCCGTCGGCTTTAAGCTGGGCGCCGACATCTTCTCGGTCTCGACCAAGCTGGTCGCCCCGCCCGGATATGAGCAGGGCCGCGATGCCCGTATCGACTGGCGGCTGGCCCGCCCGATCGCCAATGCCGGCCCCGGTTTCATCTGGACGGTCTCGACCGGCGGTGGCGGCGGTGTTGTCGGCAATCCCGAGCAGAACGCCAATCTACTCGTCGGCTATCGCCATCAGCTGTTCCAGCACCTGACCCTGACCTCGCAGATGTCGATGGGCGGCAGCTATGTCTTTGCCCCCGGCGACGGCGTGCATTCGACGCTGGTGCCCGAGGTCAAGCTTTCCGCCGATCTCGCCGCTTTGGCGGACCTCCCCTGGGAGGCGTCGCTCGACGTCGCCCTGGCGCGCCAGATGCCGCTGGTCGCGAGCGATTTCGAAACGCGCGGCACCGCCATGCTGCGCTTCAAATACAGCCTCAACTGAAGAGCCCCTGCCCTGCCTTGGGCGACCTTCCCCGTTTGCGCCGGTCGCTCTAGCTTGTTCGGATGATCGAAAATCAGAATCCCAGATTCGCCCTCGTTACCGGCGGCACCCGCGGCATTGGTGCCGGCGCCGCCCTCAGCCTCGCTCAGGCCGGCTACGATGTCCTCGCCACCGGGCTCACGGCCGAGGAGGTCGCGGTCGCACCGCCTCACCCCGCGATTCGCCATGCTCGCCTCGACGTCACCAAGGACAGCGAGGTCGCGGCCATCGTCGCGACCTGCCCGCGCATCGATGCACTCGTGAATTGCGCCGGGATGATCCAGCGCAACGGCAAGGAGTTCGAAATCGACGCCTTCCGGCTGACCATCGAGGTCAACCTCAGTGGCACCATGCGCATGTGCCTCGCCGCGAAGGACAAGCTCGCGGCCAAGCATGGCGGCCAGTCCGAGGGGGCGATCGTCAACATCGCCTCGATGCTGACCTTCCACGGCTCGGCCTTCGCGCCGGGATATGCGGCATCAAAAGGCGCGATCGGGCAGCTCACCAAATCGCTTGCCGCTGCCTGGGCTCAGGATGGCATTCGCGTCAATGCCGTCGCGCCCGGCTGGATCGCCACCGAACTGACCCGGCCGCTGGTCGAGGACGCCGCACGCTCCGCGCCGATCCTGGCGCGCACGCCGATGGGCCGCTGGGGCGAGCCCGGCGATGTCGGCGGCGCGATCCTGTTCCTGCTGTCGGACGCGGCAAAATTCGTGACCGGCGCGATCCTGCCCGTGGATGGCGGCTATCTCGCGGTATGAAACATCCGCAATGTCAGAACCTTGCGCAGATCCCCGGAATCAAATTGCGAAGCCTTTGAATCGATTTGGCAGCGTCGAGCCCGTCGTCATTGCGAGCGCAGCGAAGCAATCCAGAAAGTCTCGCTCGACGTCTTCTGGATTGCTTCGCTGCGCTCGCAATGACGAAGACGCATATGGACAGCACGATAGAAACCTGAGGAAACGCCATGACCAAGGTCAGCCCCATTCCCGTCCAGGCATCAGACGCAGAGCGCTGGACCCCTTATCGCCACGCGCAGCCCAAGGATTCGCCGCCGGAGCTGATCGTGCCCAACGTCATTCCCGAGGATGACCGTGTCTGGGTGCCGGTCGATGACAATGTCTGGTTCCGGCCCCTGCTGCTATGCGTGACGCGCGGCTACTGGATGAACCTGCTCAAGGTGCGCCGCGCCGGCGTGCTGTCACGCCACCGCCATCCCCAACCGGTTCACGGTTATGTCCTGAAGGGCAAATGGCGCTATCTCGAACATGATTGGGTCGCGACCGAAGGCGCCTATGTCTACGAGGCGCCCGGCGAGACTCACACGCTGGTGGTCGACCCCGAGACGGAAGAGATGATCACTATGTTCCAGGTCAATGGCGCGATGATCTATGTCGACCCCGACGGCAAATGCCTCGGCTATGACGACGTCTTCACCCGCCTGGACAAGTGCCGCGCGCATTATGCCAGCAACGGGCTTGGCGCTGAATATGCGGACCAGTTCGTCCGCTGAGACTGCGTCTCGACGGGCGCGAACCAGAGTCTGCTGGGAACCACGTTGTCATCCTGGACAAGCGGCCCTCGGGTCCTGCCTTCGGCAGGCCCAAGGACAGGCTCCGCCGCGCAGGTTGATCTCGGTTGGTCATCCCGGGCGTAGCGAAGCGGAGACCCGGGATCCATTCCTGAGCCTTGACGATAGCGGTTCTGGAATGGATCCCGGATCGGCGCCGCTATGCGGCTTGTCCGGGATGACCAGAACTCTCAAACAACCCAAACGCGAAAAGCGCTAGCGCCCCAGCTTTGCCAGCTCGACGGCCGCCCGCAATTCGATATGGGCCAGCACCTCGTCGAGCCGGGGGTCGTCGGTGGTCTCGCGCCGAAGGGCCAGCATGCCCTTGAGCCGCTCGAGTTCCGACATCTGGACCCGGCCCGACAGCAGCGCCGCCTTCAGCTGGTCGAGCCCATCCAGAAGATCGTGGCCGCGCTTGGCCTGGCGCTTCTTGCGCTCATGCGGCTCTTCATAGGCCTGAACGGCGAGAAGCGTGTCGAGCGGGCCGGCAGAGCTTACGGCTCCGCCGCGCGTGCTGCTGGCGGATTCCTTGGTGGGAAGCGTGAACGCCGCACTGCCCGAACGCCTCGCGGAATTCGACGCTCCGGCGTTCGTGACAGGCGCGCGCTGGTCGATCCTGATCATGGCGCCCTCGTTAAAATGGATCATTCGACCCTCAGGCCGGCACGGTTAACAACTGGTAAATCACCCGGCAGAAACTGCCGGCCCGGCAGGACCGGCACGCCGGAAACTGCCACGCCATCTATCCGCCAAATTTGCAAACCACTGACAAATAAAGGCTTTCGGATTTTCTGCGTCTGGCACGCGGATCGCAGGGAGGAAACGCAATTCGTCGTCTCCAACCGGTGCATTCATGCTTCGCCTGCCCGCCCTCAAATCCCTGGTGACGCCGCTGGCCGCGCTGCTGGCGATCGGCCTGGCCATGGCGGCGGGCCCGGCACAGGCCTTGTCGCGCATCAAGGACCTCGCTTCGGTCGAGGGCGTGCGCACCAACCAGATCCTCGGCTACGGCATCGTCGTGGGCTTGAACGGCACCGGCGACACTCTCAACAACGCGCCCTTCACCAAGCAGTCGCTGACCGCGATGCTGGAGCGGCTGGGCGTCAACACCCGCGGCGCCAACATGCGCACCGCCAATGTCGCCGCCGTGATGGTGACCGCAAACCTGCCGCCCTTCGCGACGCAGGGCACGCGGCTCGACGTCACGGTCTCGGCGCTGGGCGATGCGAAATCCCTGCAGGGCGGCACGCTGCTGGTCACGCCCCTGCTCGGCGCCGACGGCGAGGTCTATGCAGTTTCGCAAGGGCCAGTGGCGATCTCCGGCTTTTCGGCCGAGGGCGAGGCCAGCAAGATCACGCGCGGCGTGCCGACAGTCGGCCGCATCGCCAATGGTGGCGTCGTCGAGCGCGAGATCGACTTCGCGCTGAACAAGCTGAAGACGCTGCGCCTGTCGCTGCGCAATCCGGACCTGACGACCGCGCGCCGCATGGCCGCCTCGATCAATGACTTCCTCGGCGGCGACGCAGCAGAGCCGACCGATCCCTCAACCGTCGTGCTGCAGATCCCGCCGCGCTTCCAGGGCAACATGATCCGCATGCTCACCGATATCGAGCAGCTGCGCATCGAGCCCGACCAGCTTGCCCGCATCGTCATCGACGAGCGCTCCGGCATCATCGTCATGGGCAAGGATGTCCGCGTCTCCACTGTCGCCGTGGCGCAGGGCAATCTCACGGTGACGATCACCGAGGATCCGCAGGTCAGCCAGCCCAACGAGCTCGCGCGCGGCCGGACGGTCGTCACGCCGCGCACCAGCGTCAAGGTCGACACCGAAGGCGGCAACAAGCTCGCTATGGTCAAGGAAAGCGTCACGCTTGCCGAACTCGTCGACGGGTTGAATGCGCTGGGCATCGGCCCGCGCGACCTGATTTCCATTCTCCAGGCCATCAAGGCAGCCGGCGCGCTGCAGGCCGAAATCGAGGTGATGTGATGAGCGCAACCCTTGCCCTCCCCGCCGCCAAGCTGGCGCTCAACGTCGCGAGCAGCCTGGCCAGCGGCATCGCCGGCGGTCTCGCCAGCGCGCTCGATCCCGCCAAGGCCAAGACCAAGAAGCAGGCCGATGATTTCGAGACCATGTTCCTCGAGCAGATCACGGACCGTCTGACGGCGAGCAGCGAGACCGAGGGACCGCTCGGCGAGAACGGCACCGGCGGCGACATCTGGCGTTCGCAGCTGAGCCAGCAATACGCCAAGCAGATTCAGAAAGCGGGCGGCGTCGGCCTGTCCAACCAGATCATGCGCGACCTGCTCAGCATGCAGGAGCAGGCGACTGCACAGGCGACCGCCGTCACATCGGCCGCCGGAGCACAGAATGTCGGTCGCTAGGCGCGTTCTCGACGAGCGGCCGCGTATTGCGGGACCGGTCGAAGCCCAGGCTCTGATCGAGGCCGTGCTGGAGGCTCTGGGCGCGCTCGCCCATCTTGTCGGCGAGGAAACCGAACTCGTCCGCGCCGGGCGCCTGCCGGAGGCGATGACGCGCGAGCCCCGCAAGGCCGAGCTTGCCGGCATCTACATGCGCGGCGTCGAGCAGGTGAAGCTCAACGCCGTCGCGCTGGCGCGCTTCGTACCCGATCAGGTCAAGCGCCTGAAAGCGGCCCATATCGCCTTCCAGACCCTGATCGAGACCAATCAGATCGTGCTTGCCACGGCGCGCGCCGTCTCGGAATCGATCGTCCGCGATCTCGCCGCCGATGCCAACAAGCCGATGCGGGCGGCCGGCTATGGCCCGACGGCGACCGTCGGCGCCGGCGCTTTCGCCCGCCCCAATTCAGGCCCGCTGGTGGTTTCGCGGCGGCTGTGACGCGGCTGCCCCGGTAACCCTCAATATTTACCTAATTCCCTTACGTCGGATTCAATCTTTTCTGGCAGCGTCGTCAGGTTCGGACAGGTTCGCCCTGCCCGTCCCGCACGGCAGTGAGCGGCGCATTCGCGTCGCGCCCTACTCCAGAAGGAGTGAACCATGGATTTCGGCAACGCGCCCAGGATGGCCGCAATAGGCAGCGTCAACCTTCCCGCCAGATCTGACATCGTCGCGACGCAAGGCAGCGTCTCTGTCGACCTGCCCCCCGAAAAGACCGTGCAGTCGGCCTCGGCAGGCGATGCCGTCCGTGTCGAAATCCGCGCCCAGACCCGCGATGAGCAAAATCGCGCGGCAGCCGAACGGCGCACCACCAACGATCGCCAGGATGCGCGGCGGGCCGACCAGACCATCAACGACTCGATCGAGCGCCGGCTGGTGATCGAACCGCGCACGCGCAGCGTTGTCCTGCAGAAGAAGGACACGGAGACAGGCGAGACCATTTCGCAGCTGCCCGACGAGACATTGCTGAAGCTGCGCATCTATTCCCGCGAGCTTGCCGATCGCGCCGTCGAAGCCGACGAGGCGCGGCACCATCTCGTCGAACGCACCGCCTGAGCCGAGCTCCGAGTCTTCGAAAGCTTAGCGCTGTCTTCGAAAGCCTAATTATTCGCGGTCAGGTTGGTTTGGAGCGTTGTCATCCCGGACAAGCGGCGTAGCCGCGCCGATCCGGGATCCATTCCGGAACCTCAATTGGAAGCGCTCGGGAATGGGTCCCGGGTCTTCGCTACGCTTCGCCCGGGACGACCAACCGCCGCCCGCCCTGTGCGGGCGTTTTTCGTTTGCCGGCGTGGACTGCGGGCGCGCTCCGACGGCCTTCACGCCCGCTTAACCACGTAGCGGCTTCCCCGGCGCTACCACCAATTCTCTCTTCAAAATTTACCGCTTGTTACGAGCTGGGGCCCGAGGGTCTGCGGGTCGAGGCCAGAAAGGCCGCGACGCCAGAAGGCATCATACCAGAAGGGTATTCTACAATGGCCACCGTTTCCGTTTCCTCCGGCGTCCGCGCTGCGCTCGGCTCCCTCGCTTCCACCAAGACCGAAGCCCAGCAGGCCCAGTACCGTCTCGCCACCGGCAAGAAGGTCAACTCGGCCGTCGACAATCCGGTCAACTTCTTCACCTCCGCCAGCCTGAACGATCGCGCCAGCCAGTTCACCGGCCTGCTCGACGGCATCTCCAACGGCATCCAGACGATCACTGCTGCCTCGAAGGGCATCGACTCGATCACGAAGCTCGTCGGCTCGCTGCAGTCCACGATCAAGCAGGCGCAGAACGAAGCCGCCGCCAACCGGCCGACAGTCGCCGGTACCGTTGCGCTCGGCAACCAGGCAGAAGCTACCGCGACCAACAGCACCATCAAGGACGTCGCGCTGAACAAGCTCGTTCAGGGCACCGTTGCCGCCGCAACCGCCGGCACCCCTGGCAATGCGGGTCTTGCCGCGGCGTCGACGACGATCCGCCTGACCGCCGCCACCCCGACTGCGACGACCTTCGACATCGCCATCACCGCGACCACGACCGTTCGTGACCTCGTCGAAGGCATCAACAAGTCCGGAATCGCCACCGCCTCCGTCGGCAGCGACGGCAAGCTGTCGATTGTCGGCACCGGCTCGGACGCCCTGTCGGTGGATGTCGGCACCGGCGTCGGTGCTGCCTTCGCCGCAAGCGCGACCAACGCTGCGGAATCGGCCCTGCTCATCGGCACCGCCGACGTCACGGCAGCGGTTCAGGCCGGCTCCTCCGCCACCCGCACCTCGCTGGTTGCGCAGTTCAACGACCTGCGCGACCAGATCGACTCGCTCGCCAAGGATTCCGGCTTCAACGGCATCAACCTGCTCGGCGGCGACAAGCTCTCGATCACGCTGAACGAGAAGACCGGCACCAACAAGAACAAGATCGACGTGCAGGGCGACCTGCTGAGCTCCGCATCGCTGGGCATCGGCAAGGCCAACAGCCTCCAGACGTCGATCGCGGGCGAATTCAGCCTGCAGAACGACAACGACCTCAACAAGGCCGCCGATGCCCTGACGAACTCGCTTTCGTCGCTGCGGGCCACGTCGTCTTCGCTGGGTTCGAAGCTCCAGGTCGTCCAGACCCGTCAGGAGTTCAGCAAGGACCTGATCAACACCCTGACCGCGGGTGCCGACAACCTGGTCCTGGCCGACACCAACGAGGAAGGCGCCAAGCTCCTCGCGCTGCAGACCCGCCAGCAGCTCTCGCAGACCGCCCTCACCCTGTCGAACCAGGCTGACCAGGCCGTCCTGCGGATGTTCTGATCCTTCGTCCGCAGAAGCGGGCTTGCCCACAGAATGTGGGCCGAAGACAACAGGCGGTGGAGCGCAAGCTCCGCCGCCTTATTCATTGCAAACCGACGTCTCCGGTTAACCAAATATTAGCCTTAACAAACAATGATCGGTCCAGAACAAACCGGACAGGCGCCGAGTCGCGCGTTCAGGGGACCCAGAGATGGCCAACACGATTCTTTCCAGCGGCGTTCGCAACAATTTGCTGACGCTGCAGCAGACCACGGCGCAGCAAGGCGTGCTCCAGAACCGCCTGGCGACGGGAAAGAGGGTCAACTCCGCAATCGACAATCCGGTGAACTATTTCACCGCGCTCAATCTGAACGATCGCGGCGGCCAGCTTAAGGGCCTGCTCGACGGCATCTCCAACGGCATCCAGACGATCACCGCTGCCTCGAAGGGCATCGACTCGATCACGAAGCTCGTCGGCTCGCTGCAGTCGACGATCAAGCAGGCGCAGAACGAAGCCGCCGCCAACCGCCCGACAGTCGCCGGCACCCTTGCTCTCGGCAACCAGGCGGAAGCTATCGCGACCAACAGCACCATCAAGGACGTCGCGCTGAACAAGCTCGTTCAGGGCACCGCTGCCGCCGCAACTGCTGGCACCCCCGGCAATGCGGGCCTTGCCGCAGCGTCGTCGACGATCCGCCTGACCGCCGCCACTCCGACGGCGACCACCTTCGACATCGCCATCACCGCGACCACGACCGTTCGTGACCTCGTCGAAGGCATCAACAAATCCGGCATCGCCACCGCCTCCGTCGGCAATGACGGCAAGCTGTCGATCGTCGGCACCGGCTCGGACGCTCTGTCGGTCGATGTTGGCACCGGCGTGGGCGCTGCTTTCGCGGCAAGCGCGACCAACGCTGCGGAATCGGCCCTGCTCGTCGGCACCGCCGACGTCTCGGCAGCGGTTCAGGTCGGCTCCTCCGCCGCCCGCACCTCGCTGGTCCAGCAGTTCAACGACCTGCGCGACCAGATCGACGCGCTCGCCAAGGATGCCGGCTTCAACGGCATCAACCTGCTCGGCGGCGACAGGCTCTCGATCACGCTGAACGAGAAGACCGGCAGCAACAAGAACAAGATCGACGTTCAGGGCGACCTGCTGAGCTCCGCATCGCTGGGCATCAGCAAGGCCAACAATCTCCAGACGTCGATTGCGGGCGAATTCAGCCTGCAGAACGACAACGACCTCAACAAGGCAGCCGATGCCCTGACCAACTCCCTGGCGTCGCTGCGGGCCACCTCGTCTTCCCTGGGCTCGAAGCTGGCCGTGGTGCAGACGCGGCAGGATTTCACCAAAGAGCTGATCAACACGCTGACGACCGGCGCCGACAACCTCGTTGCAGCCGATCCCAACGAGGAAGGCGCCAGCCTGCTCGCGCTCAACACCCGCCAGCAGCTGTCGCAGACCGCCCTATCCTTGGCCAACCAGGCCGATCAAGGCGTGTTGCGTCTCTTCCAGTAACGCGGGCCGTAAAGCGCCGCCCAGCCAGAAGGCAGGACAGACATGGCCCTCAAGGTCGAGCTCAAGCCGAACGAACGTATCATCATCGGCCAGGTGGTGATCCGCAACGACGAACAACGCACGCGCTTCTTCATCGAGGGCGAAGCGCCGATCCTGCGCGAGAAGGACATTCTCACGGCGGCAAGCGCCAATAGCCCGGCCAAGAAGATCTATCTGGTGATCCAGCTGATGTATCTGGCACAGGATCCGATGCATCAGCACGAGACCTATTTCGAGCTGGTGCGCGACTTCGTCCAGGCGGCTCCGAGTTCCCTGCCCTTCATCCATGAGATCAATAACTGCATCTTAAGCAGCGATCTCTACAAAGCTCTCAAGGCAGCCAAGAAGCTGATCGCGTACGAAGCGGAACTCATCGAGAATGCAACACGGGTTTAACGCCTACGCTTCCGCCGCCCGGACGGCTCAAGCCACCGTCTCCCCTCGCGAACTCGAAGCCTCGCTGCTGATCAAGGCCGCCACGCGTCTGCAAGCCGTCGCCGACGACTGGGATGGCCGCGCCCGCGACCTCGACGAGGCCCTCACCTATAATCGCAAGCTCTGGACCCTGCTGGTTTCGGCCATCATCGCCGAAGACAATCCCCTGCCTGTCGGCATCAAGCAGAACATTCTCGGCCTCGCGAACTTCATCTTCAATCACACCTTCCGCGTCGCTGCCGATCCGCGGCCCCAGGCGCTGGCCGTGCTCGTCAGCATCAACCGCGACATCGCGGCCGGCCTGCGCGGCCGCTGAGCCCGCTCTTCGATCAGGTTTCGAGGCTATAGCTACCGATTTCACTCGGAAACGCAGCATGCTCAAAAAAGAAAGGCGCCGCCCTGCTGGGGCGGCGCCTTCTGCTTTCAGCCTACATATACCGACTAGGCTCAGAGATAGTTGGTCAAATTCAGTTTCGACAGCAGCGACGTCACCTGATAGCTCGCCTGCAGCTGGTTCTGCAGCGCCAGGATCTGCGTCGCGACCTCTTCGGTCGTCACATTTTCGATCCCCGCCAGCGTCGTGTTCAGATAATTCTTGGTGCTCTCATGGCGTTCCTTGGCCTGAGCAAGCGAGGTCTGCGCGGAACCGAGCTCGGTGATGATCTCGGCCGGCTTCTGCACGCCGCCACCATAGCTGAGCTGCGTCCTCACGCGGTCGGTCATGGCCTCATAGCCGGCCTGAGCGTTGGCATCGGCGGCCGGAAAGGTCTCGATCGCCAGCACGGCGAACTGCGCCAGGCCGACGGCGAAGGCCTGCTCGTTGGCGCGTGCGCCCGTCCCGACGATCTGGTTCTTGTCGACCTGCACACTGGCCGTACCGCGCGCTGGGTCAGAGGCGTCGTCGCCCTTGTACCAGATTACCGTATCGGCGGGCGTTCCCGCAGCTGGCGGATTCACCAGCGATGCAGGAATGCGATCGGGTGGGTTGCTCGTGCTGGATTCGAAGAAATTCAGCGAGGTCAGCGACGATGAAGCCGCGCGCAGCGTCGTCTGCGCTTCCTTGCCGAGCGCGGCCGTCATCGTGTCGCGCAGGTTTATGGCCGTGGTCGCGGCATTGGGACCGATCTCGAAGCTGTTCGCCGGTACCGGCGTCATGCCGGGCGCGCGCGCAGTCAGCACGACCTCCTCGGAGGTGCCGTCCGGCAATTTGAGCTGGATACGCAGGGTATCGCCCGGAAGCGGCTGGCCTGTCACCGCCACCGACACATCCGCCGGCGGTCCGGCGTTGAAGGTCGCAGCCATCGCTGCGGAACTGGTCTGGGCGTTCGTCAGGTTGAAGCCATAGCTTTGATTGACGGCCTCCCGCCCGATGGCGACTGTAGTGGTCGTCGGCATGGCAACGGTCAGCCGGCCCATGCCGGTGATCCCGTCGGCTGCCTGCCGCTCGCTGATCAGCGTCTTCAGCCCCGCGTGAGTGGCATCCCCGTCCATGATCTCGGAATAGCTCGCAACCGGCTCCTGATCCGAGGTCCGCCCGGAAAACAGATAGCGCCCGTTCGAGCTGATGTTCAGCAGGTCGAGGGTCTGCTTGAATTTCTCCTCGGCGAGAAGCTGGGGCGCAGAGCGCCCCGTCGAGGTCGGGACATAGCTGTTCGAGACGACGTCGTTGCGGCTCTCATTGGTCAGCTTGGCAAAATTCTCGACGGACTTGGTCTGCAGGTTGAGGTTCACATTGGCGAGCTGGATACCCGAAAGCCATGAATCGATCGACGAGACCTTGGCGTTGATATCGAGGCTGGTGCGCCGGTCGATGCCGAGATCGCCATAGGTCTCGCTACGCTGCTTCGTCGAGAGCTGGCGCTGCAGATCGTCGAACTGGCTGCGCGTCGAGACGAATTCGCTCGGCTTGGCGGCGCGATAGGCGCCGGTACCATAGGAGGTGATGGTCATGGCGTGCTCACACTCTCATCAGCAGGTCCATCATCTCTTTCACGGTCGAGATGATGCGGGCATTCGCGGCGTAAGCCGCCTGCAATTCGATCAGCGTCGCCATTTCCTGGTCGACATTGACCTTCGAGGTCTCCTGGAAGCGGCTCTGGACCGAGGCCAAAGCCACCTGCTGGCCCTCATCAAGGCGCTTGGCGGCTTCCACCGCCTGCCCCTGCGAGGCGACGACGCGCTGCACGAAGTTCGACACCGTCTGGTTCGACGTCGCGGTCGAGCCGTTCAGTGACGTGCCGTTGGTGAAGCTGCGCTGGCTCTGGGTCAGCCTTTGGAGCAGGAATGCGGGCCGGGTCGAGTCGCCCTGCGCGGTCGCAGGCGAAGTGTTGTAGGCAACGAGGAGCGAGCGGTCGGCGATGATCGCCGGGTTGATCGAAATCCGCCCGGCAAAGCCTGTCGCCTGCGAACCGCCCTCGAACGAACCGGTAAAGGCCGCACCACCGCCATCGACGAAGAAGGGCAGCTCGACAACGCCGCCGACCGAGGACAGCGACGTATTGGTCGGGCGCGAGGTCAGGCCCACGACATCGCGCGTGCCGGCGGCGCCGTCATCGACGATACGCAGCACCGAACCGGTGTTCGAAACCGTGAAGCCGCTGCCGATCGCCGCCTGGATCTGGCTCGCGACGGCAGCGTCGCCTCCGGAGAAATCGATGCCGATGACGCGGTTGTTGGCATCGCCGCCAGCGGAGCTCGGCAGGGGTAGCGACGCCGCCGATTCAACGCGCACGAAGGTGAAGCGCTGCGTCGCCCCGCCCGGCGTGACCTTATAGTCCAGCGTGATGCTGTTGCCTGATTTCAGGCCGGCCATATCGACGTCGAAGCCACTTGCCGCACCAGCGGTCACGGCCGTGCCGGGAATCTCGCGATCCGACAGCGCCCGCGACAGCTGAGCCGCGATCTCGTCGAGCTGGGCCTGCGCCTGGACGAGCGTCTTGTCGCGCAGCTCGATATTGGCGGCGATCTCGCCGGAGCGGAACACATTGCCGGCGATGGCGTCCTTCACATTGCCGGACGAGTCCGTCATCGTGATCGTGCCGACGCCGCGCTGCGCCGGGTTCGTGCTCCATGTCGACTCCGGCCCGAGCGACGAATGCTCGTCGAAGCCGAAGGTCACCGCCGCCTGGCCGTCGAAGATCTGCGTGCCCGAATTCGTGACGATGCTGACCGAGCCGCGCGCATCCTCTGTGGTGCGAATGTCGATATATTGCGACAGCTCCGACAGGATCAGGTCGCGCTGATCCTTCAGACCCGCACTGCCGGCGTCGTTGGGGCTGCCGACGACACGGGCGTTGACCTTGGCCAGCGCGCCCAGCAGGTCGTTGACCTTCGCCACGCCGCTGGCGATGCCGCCTTCCGCCTGCGTGCGCAGCGTCTGCACGCCATCGGACAGCGTGTTCAGCCGGTTGGCGAGCTGGGACGCGCTATCCACCACCGCCGTGCGCAGGCTGTAGGAGGACGGATCGTTCTGCAGGGCCTGCAAGGCGCTGGTGAATTTGCTGTAGACAGAGTCGAGCGCCGTCGCGCTGCCGGGCGCGCCATACAGCTTGTCGAGATTGGACAGCGAGTTGGCCCGCGTCGAGGTGTAGGCAGCGCCCGACGATTCCTGCCAGAGCTGATGCTGGACGATCTTGTCGAGCAGGCGCTGAACCTGGGTGCTCTGCGTCCCGACCGTCAGCCCGCTCAGGCTGTCGGCGGTCGAGACAGTGCGCCGCACATAGCCGGTCGTGCCCGCATTCGAAACGTTCTGCGAGACGACGCCGATGCCGATCTGCGTGGCGTTGAGCCCCGAGATCGCCGTGTTCAATGAGGTGCTGAGACCCATCGTCAACTCCTGCCGCTACCCGAGGCCCTTCTGGACCTCGACGAACTCATCGTCAGGACGGCTCAGCGGATGATGCTGAACACGTCGCGCAGCATCTCCTGCGCCGTGGTGATGACCTTGGTGTTCGCCGAATAGGCCTGCTGGGTGACGATCATCTTCGAGAACTCGTCGGCGATATCGGTGTTGGATTGCTCGACATTGCCGCCGATCAGCTGCGAGGTGCCCAGTCCGACGATCGACGGACCGGACTCGATCGTCTCCTCGAAGGCGCCGCCATC
Source organism: Allobosea lathyri (assembly GCF_900108245.1). Lineage (GTDB taxonomy): Bacteria > Pseudomonadota > Alphaproteobacteria > Rhizobiales > Beijerinckiaceae > Allobosea > Allobosea lathyri. Next base: position 304,791 of record NZ_FNUY01000003.1, on the reverse strand, counting down.
GAGCCGCTTCAGCGCGTTGCTGGCGTTGAAGCGCGCGACCGCGAGCTGCGCCAGGGCCACGACCTGGCCGTTGCTGAAGGTGCCGATGATCTGCCCCGATGCTGAGACCGAGGTCCGGTCGAGCGTGCCGGCGGTATAGCCATCCTGACGGATGCTGCGGGCGTCGATCTGGCCGGTGACATCGCCGTTCTGCGTCAACCCGTTGCCACCCGTGTTGATGACGACACCCTGCACGTTGGTGCCATTGATCGTGAGATTGGGGATCGTGATGTTGCCGCCGGGCGGGGTGACGAGCTGGCCGGTCATGCCGAAGGCCACGTTGACGTTGGCGTTCTGATAGGCCACCGCCGCACCAGGCGCACCGGTGTCGACGCCGATGAAGAGGTTCCAGGTTCCAGAGGTAGGCGGCGTGGCAGCCGCATTGCCATTGTCGACCTTCGCCCAGCGCAGCTCGACGCTCGTCGCCTTGCCGAGGGAGTCGTAGACCGTCACCTGACCGCCCGGAATCGAATCCTTCAGGAAGTTCGGCAGGGTGTTGCCGTTGACGATGCCGTCTCCGGGCGGCGTAGCCGTCGTGGAGAGCGGGTTTGGATTCACTGCGGGCAGAACCGCCACATAATTCGCGGGGTTGAGCAGCTCCGACCCAGGCGTTGCCTTGTTGGCGTTGCCGGTCGCCGGGTAGGCTGGGATATTGGCGCGATATTCGATCGAGGTCGTCGCCTTGGCCGGAAACTGCTCCTTGGTGATCCGCAGCACTTCGGGCTGGGTGCCGACGAGCTGGCCCGTCACCTGATCGATCTTCAGGCCCTTCAGATAGTAGCCGGCGCCATTGACCAGATAGCCGTTGGCGTCGAAGTCGAAATCGCCGCGCCGGGTATAGAGATTGCTGTTGGCGAACTGGGTGTTGCCGCCGATGCCGCTCTGGCGCTGGTCGACAACGAAGAAGCCGTCACCATTGATCGCCACATTGGTGTCGATGCGGGTGGCGTTCAGATCGCCCTGGATCGTGTTGGTCGACTGGCTGTAGGCGGCGACCGAACCCGAAATCTGGCGGTTCAGGGCCGTATCCGGCACGAGATCGGCAAAGGTCGTGTCGACCCGCTTGTAGCCGGCGGTTCGCGAATTGGCGATGTTGCCGGAGATGTTCTCAAGCGCATAGGACTGCGCCTGCATCCCCGAGACCGCCGTCGTCAACGCACTGAAAACACCCATGATACCCTCGCCTCGACAGGCGCCCCCCGGGGCAGCCCTAAACTTCGAGGCGTTCTCTGCACGGGCCATGCCATGCATTCAGCCGTTATTTTTCAACAGGTTGAATGCTTTAGAAAAGGTTCTCGGTCGTTTTCGACCGGGCAGATTCGCCTGCTCCCGGCAGATTCTGCCGGGCAGGAATCAAGCGTCCGCCGCGTTGCCGCGCCAGGAGGTCAGGTCCCCCGCGACATCCGACAGCGTGGGCGGCAGCGCCTCGATGAAAGGCAATGGCCGGCATACGGCCAGCGCCGCAAGCCCGATCCGCGCCGTGAGAAGGCCGTTCAGCACGCCCTCGCCCAGCTTGGCCGAAAGGCGTGCGGCGAGCCCCTGCCCCACGACCTGCTGGATCACGGCGTCGCCTGCCGCGATCCCTCCGGTGACGACGAGGTGGCCGAGCACCTGCCTGGCCAGCCTGAGCAGACCGAGCGCGCCGGGCCGTCCGGCATAAATCCCGGCGATCGCCCGCAGCAGCCTTGCACAGGCGACCAGCACGAACACGACATCAATCAACGCCCTCGGGCTCACGGCTGTCACCAGCGACACGCGCCGCGCCGCCTGCGCGATCTGCGCCTGCGCGAGCAGATCGAGCGGCGTCATCAGGCTGCGCTCGGCGACGGCCAGCACATCGCGGGCCGCGAAAAGCTGCGGCAGGGCGTCGTCGAGCGCGGCGCGGCCCTTCGCCGTCTCCGGGCGCGAGGCATAGAGCCCCTTCAGCTCGGCGGAAATCGCCTTGGCTTCACCGGCGCTGCCGCCGGCCAGCGCCATTGTCGCGCGCTGGCGCAACGCCTCGACCTTGCGCTCGCGCAGGATGTCGCGCAGCACGCGCCCGAGCATCACGAGCAGAGCTAGCCCGGCCAAAGCAGCGCAAGCCAGCGCCGCATAGCCGAGCACCGGATTGTCGTTCATCAGCGAGACGATCATGCGCTCGGCCCAGACGCCGATCGACAGCGTCAGGAAACCGGAAAGGCCGGCGACGAACAGGCTGCCCCAGGAAAAGCGGCGCCTGGCGACAGGCAGGGCCGCCGGCTCGACGGCGTCAGCCGGCTCGCTCTCGGGCAGGATGGTGACGCCGGCTCCACGAGCGAAGCTTTCGTCAGCCGCATCCGGCGTCGCGGGATCGAGGCGAATGGCGCGGGGAGCCTTGCTCATGCTGTGCCTGCCTTCACCCTCATGCCAGCCGGTCGCCGATCAGGAATTCGAGCGCACGGTCGAGGCGGATCTGAGGCGGCGGCGCGGTGCGCCCACCGGCATCGGGCACGACCAGCGGCGGCCTGAAGCGCGGCGCGCGAATCTGCCAGCGCGCTTGCGGGTCGAAGATCGCCTCGGGACGCTCGGGCAGTTCGCCTGGAAAGATCGCGGCCTCGCCCAGCCCGTCGAAGATCTCGCCATCGACCTTTTCGCCGGCCTCCGGCACGCCCGCGATCGCCGGCAGATCTTCCCGGCCCTGCTTGATCCTGACCTCGCGCGTCGCCCGCACCGCAGCAAGCGCCACGGACTCGACCCGCGCGCCGGCGCCTTGCGCACGGGCAGTCGCGCGGGCAACGAGATGCGACATCACCGCAGCCAGCCGGTCATGGCTGGTGTGGTGGATATGGTCGGCCTTGGTCGCAGCGAAGAGCACGCGCTCGATGCGTGGAGAAAACAGGCTGGACAGCCAGGAATTGCGCCCGACCTGAAAGGCGGCGAGCGCCTGACCGAGCGCCGTTTCCAGATCCGCCAGCGCGGGCGCGCCGGCATCCAGCGCCGCGAGCACGTCGACCAGCACGATCTGCCGGTCGAGACGGGCGAAATGATCCCGGAAGAACGGCGCGACCACGACGCGCTTGTAGGCCTCGAAACGCTCCGCCATCAGCCCCGCCAGCGTGCCGGGCGCCGCTTCCGTGTCGTGCCGGAGGTCGAGCGGTGCGAAGGTCAGCGCCGGCGAGCCCTCGAGATCGCCCGGCATCAGGAAGCGCCCGGGCGGCGTCACCGCGACGGCCTCCGGATCGGCGCGAAGCCGCGCGAGATAGGCCTTGAACAGGTTGCTGGCAGCCTCGGCAGCCAGTTCGTCAGTCGGACCGGCAGGATCGCGCGTCGCGAGATCGGCGAGCCAGGGTTCCGACGCCGAGCGCCGATGCGCCTTGCGGGCATCGGAGACGGCCTGAGCCGACCATGTCTTGTAGTCCTGCCCGATCAGCGCGAGATCGAGCAGCCATTCGCCGGGATAATCGACGATGTCGAGCGTCAGCGTTGCCGGCCCCTTGAACCAGCCCGCCGCACGCTCATAGTCGATTTCGACACGCAACTCCGAAATCCGCCGGGTTGAATCCGGCCAGCGCCGCTCGGTGCCGGCCAGCGCGGCGCGATGCGCCTCGTAGGGAAAGCGCGGGATATCGGGGTCGGGCTGCGGCACGAGGCGCACGCGCGTGATCCGCCCCTGCGCGGACGCCTTCAGCACAGGCAGCTTCGCGCCCTCGATCAGGTTCTGAATCAGCGCCGTCGTGAAAACCGTCTTGCCGGAACGGGACAGGCCGGTGACGCCGAGCCGCAGGCGCGGGCGGGCAAGCCCCAGCAGGCTATCGCCAAAAGCCAGCGCCGCGTTGCGGGCATCGTCGAGATAGGAGTTCTGGCTCATGCGTTCAGGCAATGCGCAGCGCGGCGAAAAGATGGTGCGAGACGCCGCCAAGGCGAGTCGGCTGGCGTGACCGTCGAGAACCGGAGCGGAGCGGACTGTCGTCCGTGAGCACCGGAAGCGCAGAGGGTTGCGTCAGACGGCCGCCCCGGCGGATGGATCGCTCCATCTTTCACTCGTCGGGGCCTTCGCCGAGCGAGGCCGGCGTCACGAAACGGTCGAGCCGCCCGCCGCGCGCTGCCACATCGCGCCAGTCCTCGACCGCGAAATCAAGCACGGCAAGCCCGCATGTCGGGAATTTCTGTGCCATGCGCGCCGCCGCATAGCGGTCGCCATGCCCCGTCAGCAAAGCGGCCAATTCCTCAAAGCCGGGATTATGGCCGATCATCAGGAGGGTGCGGACATGGGGCTCCGTCTCCTGCACCACATGCAGCAACCGATCGATTTTCGATTCGTAGATGCGCGGCTCGAAATGCGTACCAGGCTTCTCCGGCAGCATCGGAAGCACAAGCTCCCAGGTTTCGACCGTACGCCGCGCCGGCGAGATCAGCACGAGGTCAGGTAGCAGCAGCTCTTCGGCCAGATAGCGCCCCATCAGAGGTGCAGCTTCATGACCGCGCGTGGCGAGCGGGCGTTCCCGATCGGCCACGCCGGCGGGCCAGTTCGATTTGGCATGGCGCAGGAGCATGAGGCGTCGCATGGTCGCCATCTAACCATGCCGGGCAGAATTTGCGAGGCCCTGTACGGCAAGCATCAAAACGTCGGAGACGCAGGAATACGTCATGCTGACGCGCGATCTCGATCTGCGCGATGCCATGCGAGAAGTCGACCCGAAGATCGATCTCGCAACCGCGATCCCGCCTTGCAGCGCGCTCGACGCCAAACCAGTCAGCGCTGCTCGCGCCGCACCATGAAGGCCAGCTTCTCGAACAGCGAGACATCCTGCTCGTTCTTCAACAGCGCCCCGTGCAGCGGCGGGATCAGCTTGCGCGGGTCGCGCTCGCGCAGCACCTCGGGGCCGATATCCTCGGCGACCAGCAGCTTAAGCCAGTCGAGCAGCTCGGAGGTCGAGGGCTTCTTCTTGATGCCGGGGACGTCGCGCACCTCGAAGAACAACCTCAGCGCCTCCTCCATCAGCCGCTTCTTGATGCCGGGGAAATGCACCTCGACGATCTGCGTCATCGTCTCGGCATCCGGAAAGCGGATGTAATGGAAGAAGCAGCGGCGCAGGAACGCGTCCGGCAGCTCCTTTTCGTTGTTGGAGGTGATGATCATCACCGGCCGGCGCGCCGCCTTGATGGTCTCGCCGGTCTCGTAGACGTGGAATTCCATGCGGTCGAGTTCGAGCAGCAGGTCGTTGGGAAACTCGATATCGGCCTTGTCGATCTCGTCGATCAGCAGCACAGGGCGCTCGGCCGAGACGAAGGCCTCCCAGAGCTTGCCGCGCTTGATGTAGTTGGCGATGTCGGAGACGCGGGCGTCGCCGAGCTGGCTGTCGCGCAAGCGGCTGACGGCATCGTATTCGTAGAGGCCCTGCTGCGCCTTGGTCGTCGATTTGATGTGCCAGGTGATCAGCGGCGCGCCCAAGGCAGCAGCGATCTCTTCCGCCAGCACGGTCTTGCCGGTGCCGGGCTCGCCCTTGACCAGCAGCGGCCGCTCCAGCCGGATCGCGGCATTGACGGCGACTGTGAGGTCTTCGGTGGCGACATAGTTCTCGGTGCCGGCAAAACGCATGGACAGGCCCTGTGACTATCAGCGCTGGCAACGCTGGATCGTGATGGAGGCGGCAAGGGTTGCGCCGCAGATGATCCGGTCTAGCGCAGCCGCGTCAAAACCGGAAAGCGCTTTTCGGTGAGTTGATGCAGAAGCAACGACGTCCCACCTCGCAGGCGAGCAGGTTAATTCAGCCATTCGATCGTCATCAAAGGTTGTGTTGAGACGACGCAGAACGCAAAGTTCCCCAACGCAATCCCCCGCATCGAATCGCAAGGCAGGCCGTGGCCGGAACCGTCGATCCTTCCGTCTACAAGGACGCTGTCGTCGTGCTCGCGACGGCCGGCGTCATCGTGCCTTTTGCCAAGAGCCTCAAGGTCAATTCGATCGTCGCCTTCATGGCCTGCGGCGCCCTGCTGGGACCTTACGGCCTGGGTGGGCTGGTCTCGTCCATTCCCCTGCTGAGCACCATCACGGTCTCGAATGCGGAAGCCCTGGCGGGTCCGGCCGAGCTCGGCGTCGCCTTCCTTCTCTTCGTGATCGGGCTGGAACTGTCGTTCGAGCGTCTGATGACGATGCGCCGCCTCGTCTTCGGGCTGGGGCTCGGTCAGGTCGCGCTTTCGGCCGCTGCCATCGGTGCTGTCGCCTATGCGCTGGGCCAGCCGGCGCCAGCCGCGCTGATCATCGGCTTTGGCCTGGCGCTCTCCTCCACCGCCATGGTGGTGGAGCTGCTCTCGGCCAAGAAGCGCATGATGTCCTCGGCCGGCCGCGCCAGTTTTGCGATCCTGCTCTGCCAGGACATTGCGGTGATCCCGCTGCTGTTCCTCGTCAGCGTGCTCGGCGCGCAGAATGGCGGCGGCTCGCTGCTCGCCGGCCTCGCCCAGGCGCTCGTGCAGGCTTTCGGCGCCATCGCCGCCATCGTCGTGATCGGACGGCTGGCGCTGAGACCGCTGTTTCGGCTCGTCGCCTCGACCGATTCCTCCGAGAGTTTCATGGCCGCGACGCTGCTGACCGCGCTCGGTACCGGGTTGATCGCCGCCACTGCCGGCCTGTCGATGGGGCTCGGCGCGTTCATCGCCGGCCTGCTGCTGGCCGAGACGGAGTATCGCCGCGCCATCGAAGTCACGATCGAGCCGTTCAAATCGCTGCTGATCGGCGTCTTCTTCCTCACCGTCGGCATGAGCGTGAACCCCGCACAGCTGGCAGCACACCCCTTCACCATTTTCGGCATTGCCATCGGGCTCTTTGCGGCGAAGTCGCTGCTGGTCTTCGGCCTCGCCCGCAAGTTCAGGCTGACGAAGGCAACAGCGCTGGAGACCGCGATCATGGTCGGCCCGAGCGGCGAGTTCGCGTTCGTCCTGCTAAACGGCGCCGTCGCGGCCAAGCTGCTGGCACAGGAACCGGCGAGCCTCGTACTGGCCGGCGTCTCGCTGACCATGATCGCGCTGCCACTGCTGGCGCGCATCGCGCGTACTTTGGCGATGAAGCTGGCGCCCACGGTCAATTTGCCCGACGAGGCGAAGGTTCTGCCGCCCGACGATCACTCCGCCCGCGCCATCGTCGTCGGCGGCGGCCGGGTCGGCCGGCTTGTCGCCTCGATGCTGGAGGAGCACGGCAAGCCTCACATCCTGATCGATTCCGACCCGGCTTTGATCGCAGCGCAGCGCCGCGCGGGACGGCCGGCATTCTACGGCGACGCCACTCAGCCCGACTTCCTGCGCCTGTGCGGTCTTGAAGAGGCGACGGCCCTGATCGTGACCATCGACAACCCGCGCGCCGTCGAACAGGCGGTGCGCGCCGCCCGCGCACTCAAGCCGGACCTCGTCATCGTCGCCCGCGCCCGCGACGCAGCCCATGCCCGCCATCTCTACGAGCTCGGCGTCAACGACGCGGTTCCCGAGACGATCGAGGCCAGCCTTCAGCTCTCGGAAGCAGCGCTTGTCGGGCTTGGCGTGCCGATGGGGCTCGTCATCGCCTCGGTCCATGAGCGGCGCGACGGCTTCCGCGCGCAGCTCAAGCCGGCTGGCGTCCCCTTGCGAACCCTTCCGCGACACGCGCGCTCGCGAAGGCTGTGACGCTGGGCGCCGGAGCCAGCGCCGCTCCGCCGCGCGGAATGTGTCCGGCCTGCTGCGCGACCTGCCTGATATGGCCGTAGAACTGCGCCGCGCTGCGCTGCCAGCTATAGCCAGCGGCGAGTTCGAGGCAGGCTTCGCGCGGAATGCGCAGCGCAGCCAGCGCCGCGCCCCGCAGATCGCTGTCCAGCACGGCGGCTCCGCTACCGGCAAAGACATCGCTCGGCCCCTGCACCGGGAATGCTGCAACCGGCAGGCCGCTGGCAGCCGCCTCCAGCAGCACGATGCCGAATGTGTCGGTCAGGCTCGGAAAGACGAAGACATCGGAGGAGGCGTAGATCGCCGCCAGATCCTCGCCCTCACGGGTGCCGAGGAAGGTGACATCGGGATAGGTGCGCTGCAGATCGGCCCGCGCCGGCCCGTCGCCGACCACGACCTTGCTGCCGGGCAGGCGCAGAGACAGGAAGGCATCGAGGTTCTTCTCGACCGCGACCCGCCCGACGCTGAGGAAGATCGGCCGCGGCAGATCCAGCACGCTCTCCGGACGCGGATGGAACTGACCGAGATCGACGCCGCGCCCCCAGCGCACGATGTTCTGGAAGCCGTGCAGCCGTAGTTCCGTCTCGACCGACGCGGTCGAAACCATCACGGCGGCGGCGGGCCCATGGAAACGGCGCAGGAAGCGATAGCTCCAGCTTTCGGGAATCGGCCAGCGCGCCGCGACATATTGCGGAAAGCGGGTGTGATAGCTCGTGGTGAAGGGACGCTTCTGGGCCAGGCAGACTGCCCGCGTCAGCCAGCCGATCGGCCCTTCGGTCGCGATATGGATATGGTCGGGCCCGAATTCAGCGATCCGCCGTGCCAGCGCGCGCCGCGTCGCCAGCGCGATGCGGATATCGGGGTAGCTCGGCAGGCCGATCTGCCGGAACCCTTCCGGCGTCAGCATCTTCGTGGTGACGCCGAAATCGGGCCCCGCCTCGGCCATCCGCTCCAGCGAACGGACCACGCCATTGATCTGCGGACGCCAGGCATCCGTCGCGATCATGACGCGCATCATGCGGCCTCGACCAGTGCGGGCGCCGAAGCCGGATGCGCCGGAACGATCACCGCCGGCGCCTGCCCCTTCGCCCGGCCCTGCGGCCAGCGGATCAGCTCGAAGCGCCCGTCATGATGCTCGATGAAGGCCGTGCAGCTTTCGACCCAGTCGCCGGTATTGATATAGGTCAGCCCGTCGATCTGGCGGAAGGCGGCATGATGGATATGCCCGCAGACGACGCCGTCGGCATGATGCCGGCGCGCCTCGGCCGCCAGGCAGGTCTCGAACTCGCCGATATAGTTGACCGCGTTCTTGACCTTGTTCTTCGCCCAGGCCGACAGCGACCAGTGCGGCAGATCGAGCCACTTGCGCACCTTGTTGACGACGGCGTTGGAGGCGAGCGCGATCGTGTAGGCCCAGTCTCCCAGCAGCGCGAGCCATTTGGCGTTGCGCACGACGAGGTCGAACAGGTCGCCATGGATCACCAGCAGGCGCTTGCCGTCGGCGGTTTCGTGGATGACCTCGTCGACCAGCGTGATGCCGCCGAATTGCAGCCCGGTGAAATCGCGCAGGAAATCGTCGTGGTTGCCGGTCACATAGATCAGCTTCGAGCCCTTGCGCACCTTGCGCAGCAGCTTCTGGATGACGTCGTTATGCGACTGCGGAAAATACCAGCCGCTTTTCAGCCGCCAGCCATCGATGATGTCGCCGACCAGATAGATCTGCGGCGCGTCATAGGCGCGCAAGAATTCAAGCACCAGGTCGGCCTGCGCCCCTCGTGTTCCCAGATGTAGATCCGAGATGAAGATGCTGCGAACCTGCTTCGCGTCGTCCTCGTCGCCCATGCTCGCCGGCCCGTCTCGTTGCGATGCTTCCGGCGTGTGTCTGATTTGCATTGCGCTTTGATGACGGAACCAGCGATCCGTGCTCTGGCTGGGGCTTGAGGCAGCACGTCTTCGGAGAAACATCATGGATCTTGGAATTTCCGGCCGCACGGCCATTGTCTGCGCCTCCAGCAAGGGACTTGGCCGCGGCTGCGCCCAGGCTCTGGCCGAGGCCGGCTGCATCGTCGTCATCAACGGCCGCGATGCGGCCACGCTCGAGGCCACCGCGAGCGAGATTCGTGCCAGCACCGGCGCGACCATCATCGCCGTGGTCGCCGACGTCTCGACAGCGGCCGGCCAGGACGCGCTGCTCGCCGCCGCGCCCGAACCCGACATCCTCGTCAACAACAATGGCGGGCCGCCGCCCAAGCCCTTCCGCGACGTCTCGCGCGAGGCGCTTCTCGAAGGTGTCGCCCAGAACATGGCGACGCCGCTGGAACTGGTTCAGCGCGTCGTCGACGGCATGATCGCCCGGCGCTTCGGGCGCATCGTCAACATCACCTCCGCGAGCGTGCTGACCCCGCTGACCGGGCTCGACGTGTCCTCGGCGGCGCGCGCCGGCCTGACAGCGTTTTTGTCCGGCGTGGCGCGCGAGGTCGCCCATGCCAACGTCACCATCAACAACATCCTGCCCGGCATGTTCGATACCGACAGGCTCAAGGGCGGCCTGACCAAGATGGCCGCGATCAAGGGCGTCAGCACGCAGGAGATCGCCAAGGCGCGCATGGCCGACGTTCCCGCCGGCCGTTTCGGCACGGCAGAGGAGTTCGGCAAGGCCTGCGCCTTCCTGGCGAGCGCCCATGCCGGCTACATCACCGGCCAGAACCTGCTGATCGACGGCGGCGGCTTCAGGGCGAATTTCTAAGAACGCACGTCTGCACCGCCGCATCGGCCGTCATCCCGCGCACCGCCTATCAGGGTTGCAGAGTTGACGCTTTGAGGCTCAGCCTGGGCGTGTTCTAAGGAGGGCAGTCTTCTACAAGACTGCCCTCTCCTCCCGCTGCGCCAGTCCGTTGTCTCCTCTTCTCGGCATTAGCCTCAAGCTCATCTCGGCGCTGGCCTTCACGCTGATGTCCGCCGGCATCAAATCGATGGCAGCGCGCTATCCGACGGGCGAGCTCGTCTTCGTACGGTCCTTCTTCGCCCTGATCCCCCTGCTGATCTGGCTGGCATGGCGCTCGGAGCTTCCCGCTGCACTGAAGACGAACAATCTGCGCGGACATCTCAAGCGCGGCATCATCGGCTCGACCGGCATGTTCTGCGGTTTTGCCGCCTTGCAGTTCCTGCCCCTCTCGGATGCGGTGGCGCTCGGCTATGCTGCGCCGCTGGCCGTCGTCGTGCTTGCAGCGCTGGTCCTCAAGGAGCGGGTCCGCATCTACCGCTGGAGCGCGGTGACGATCGGCTTCGTCGGTGTCCTGATCATGCTGTCGCCCCATCTCGGCGCCGGCGCGCTGAGCCAGGGCCTCCAGGCCGGCCCCGCGCTTGGCGCGGCGCTGGGGCTGGCCGGCGCCTGCTGCTCGGCTTTCGCTTCGATCGAGATCCGCCTTCTCACCCATACGGAGAAGACCGGCGCGATCGTGTTCTATTTCATGCTGCTCACGAGCCTGCTCGGTCTCGCCACCATCTTCCTGGGCTGGCGCATGCCCGACCTTCAGGACGCTGCGATGATGGTGGCGATCGGCATTCTCGGCGGCCTCGGGCAGATTCTGATCGTCCAGGCCTATCGCTTCGGCGACGCCTCGCTGATCGCACCATTCGAATACTCGACGATGCTCTGGGCGGTGGCGCTGGGCTGGTTCATGTTCGGCGACTGGCCGGCCAACACCATCCTGATCGGCGCGACAATCGTCATCGCGTCAGGGATTTACGTGATCCTGCGCGAGCAGCAATTGGGCCTGATCAAGCGCGAGCAACGCGAGGTCGGCCCCAGCCGCTCGACCTGACAGCGCCGGCAATTCCGGAGCCTTTGCCCGCGAAAGACTTGCCCGACGCGGCCGGAACGGGCATTGTCCGCTTAGTCAAACGATCGTTCGCTTCCGCAAACGATCCAGTCGCTGAGGCAGGCCGCACCGAATGGGTATCGAGACGAAAGAGCGTGGCGGACGCGAGTTCGAATCCGGGGCTCAGATCATCTCGGGCCAGCTCGGCAAGACGATTCAGCGCCTGCGCAAGGCCTATAACTTCTCCCTTTCCGAACTCGCCGAACAGTCGGGCGTCGCGAAGTCGATCATCAGCCAGATCGAGCGCAACGAGACGAACCCGACGCTGGCGACGATCTGGCGGCTCTCCCAGGCCCTCGACATCTCCATCGAGCGCGTGCTGTCCAGCGGCGAGGAAGAGCCCTTCATCGAGAAGACCGCCAAGGCAGACACGCCAATCCTGGTCTCCGAGGACGGCAAGCTCCGCCTCGCCATCGTCGGCTGGATCAAGACGGTCGAATGGCTGCAATGGTACGATGTGCAGGCCGAGCCCGGCGGCGAGCTCGATTCCGAAGGCCACCAGCGTGGCTCGATCGAGTCCCTCTCCGTCACCTCGGGCGAATTCGAGGTCGAGGTTGGCGACATCATCCAGCGCGCCAAGGCCGGCGAAACCTTGCGCTACCGCTGCGACCGCCGCCATGTCGTGCGCTGCGTCGGAAGCGAGCCGGGCACCGCTATGATGATCTGCATCCTCAAGGCGGCGGTGATGGAGTAGCCGCTCAGCCCTCGGGCTTTTGCGGCCTCGGCGGTCCCTGCACCGCCGGCAGTGACTTCAGATATTCGGCCATAGCCATCCGATCGGCCTCAGGCAGCTGCGCGATATTGCGCACCACGGCCGCCATCGAACCGCCGACACTGTCGAAATTGGGCGTAAAGCCGGTCTTCAGCAATTCGGCGATTTCGTCCTTCGACCATTTGCCGAGCCCGCTTTCGGCCTGCGTGATGTTGGGCACCCAGCCTTTGCCCTCCGGATCCGGCCCTCCGGCAAAGCGGGTCGCCTGCACGATGGCGCCAAGCGCGTTGCGGCTCGAATGGCACTCCGCGCAATGGCCCGGCCCCTGAACGAGATAGGCGCCGCGATTCCATTCGTCGCTTTTGGTGGGATCGGGCCTGAAGGGCTCGCCGTTGAAGAACAGCAGCTTCCACCCGCCGACGACGCGGCGAATATTGAAGGGAAAGCGCAGATCATGCCCCGGCGCCCGCCCCTCGACGGGTTGCAGCGTCCGGATATAGGCGAAGAGATCGGCCAGCGCCTTGGGCGGCATCAGCCTGTAGGAGGTATAGGGAAACGCGGGATAATAATGCTGGCCCGCCGGCGAAACGCCGCTGGCCATCGCGTCGACGAAATCCTTCACGCCCCAATTGCCGATGCCATCGCGGGTATGGGGCGAGATGTTGGGCGCATGGAAGGTGCCAAAGGGAGAGCCGAGCGCCAGCCCGCCGCCGAGCCTGAGCTTGTCGTCCTGGCCCGGCGTCGCATGGCAGGAGGTGCACCCGCCGGCCGCGAAGAGCAGCCTGCCATTGTCGAGGTCGGGCGCCGGCAGCGCGCCGATCTCCGGCGATGGCGACACCACGCGTGGATCAGTCAGCGCGACGAAGCCGCCCAGGCCCAGCAAAGCGAAGACGACCAGCGTTATCAGCAGACGGCGCATCCGAAGAAACCTCAGCTCGACCGGGTCGGCAACGAATGGAATTCGCGAGAATCCCATTCGTCCAATGCGAAAGAGCGTACAGATCTTTCAGCGCAGACCGAACCCTCCCGCGATCATAAATCGCGCCCGATCTCATTTCTTGATGCGATAGGCCTCATGGCAGGTGCCGCAATTCTTCGTCGCGGCGCCGAAGCTGGTGCGGAAACCCGCCAGATCGGTCACTGCGGCGCCTGCGGTCGCATCGGTCTCGAACTTGACGAACGCAGCCTTGAAGCCGGCCTGATCCTCCCAGATCTTCGGCGAAGCTGTCGTTTCGCCACCGGTCTTGGCGTCGTCAGGGTAGAGCGTCGGCATTTTCTTGGCCGCATCGGCATAGGTCTTGAAGATCGCCTGTACCTTGGCTGCGTCGAAAGGCGTCTCGCCCTTGGCGATTGCCGCGCCGTCGCGGGTGGCAGCGCCGACACCCTTCATCGTATCGCGCCGTTCGCCGATCGAATTGGAGTTCGCGAAGACGGCGGTCAGGCCGAGGCCAAGCCCGGCGATGACGAGAGCGGTGCGGATCATGTTATTCCCCATGGAGCAGGGTGTCCCGAACGGGCCCCTTTAGAACTCCTCCAGATCACAACAGGATCGCGCCGCCGCCAACCCATGCTCACATAATTGGCATTTGCATTAATGCAAATACGATCTTGCGTCAGACAGGGTAACCCGCTTCCTTCAGCGCCTTGAAGACCTTGACCGGCGTCGCCGGCATGTCGATCGCCTTGATGCCGGCGGCGCGATCCAGCGCATCGACCATGGCGTTCATCACCGCCGGGCAGGCTCCGATCGCGCCCGCCTCGCCTGCGCCCTTCACGCCGATGGCGTTGGTGACGCAGCGGACGTTGCGGGTCTCGAAATGGAAGTTCGGGATGTCGATCGCGCGCGGCAGGGCATAGTCCATGAAGGTGGCGGTCAGCATCTGCCCCTCCGGGTCGAAGCGGATCTCCTCCATCAGCGCCTGGCCAATGCCCTGCCCTGCGCCGCCATGGACCTGCCCCTGCAGCATGATCGGGTTCAGCGTCACACCGAAATCGTCGACCACGACATAGTTCAGGATCTCGGTCGCTCCCGTCGCGGGATCGACTTCGAGCTCGCAGACATGGGTCCCGTTCGGATAGGTCGCTTCCGGCGGTTGCCAGCTCTGATGGACCTTGAGCATGGCAGGCGTCGCGCCTGGCAGCGCCGCGATGGCGGCCAGGTCAAGCGACTTGTCCGTGCCGACAATGCGCACCGCGCCATCGACGATCTCGAGATCGCCGACGCCGGCTTCGAGTTTCTCCGAAGCGAGCTGCTTGAGGTTGTCGCTCAGGATTTCGGTGGCCTTGTTGAGCGCCGCCCCGCCGACGGGAATCGAGCGCGAGCCACCGGTGCCGGAGCCGGTCTCGACCTTGTCGGTATCGCCCTGGATGACACGGATGCGGTCCATTGGAATATCGAGATGCTGCGAGACGAGCTGCGAATAGGCGGTTTCATGGCCCTGCCCGTTCGACTGCGTGCCGATGAGGACGGTCACCATGCCGTCCTTCTCCAGAATCACCGTCGAGGCTTCCGGGCCGCCGCCGCCGCAGGCCTCGATATAGCAGGCAAGGCCGAGCCCGCGGATCTTGCCGGCCTTGGTCGAGGTCTTCAGGCGCGTCTTGAAGCCCTTCCAGTCCGCCACCTCCATGGCGCGGCGCATATGGCCTTCGAACTCGCCGGAATCATAGACCGGACCGGTCTGCGTCTTGTGCGGCATCTCGGTCGGCTTGACGAAGTTCAGCGCGCGGACGGCATCGGGCGTCTTGCCGGTCTCGCGCGCGATCGCATCGACCAGCCGCTCGATCAGATAGGCAGCCTCGGGGCGGCCCGCGCCACGATAGGCATCGACCGGCGTCGTGTTGGTCAACACGCCCCGGAACAGCACATGCACTGCCGGAATGCTGTAGCAGCCCGGCGTCATCGTCGTGCCGACCCAGGGGATGAAAGGCCCGTATTGCGAGAGATAGGCCCCCATCTCGGCAGCGAGATCGACCTTGAGGCCAATGAACTTGCCACGCTTGTCGAGCGCCATCGTCGCGGTGGCGAGATTGGCGCGGCCGTGGGTATCGGCCAGGAAATGCTCGGTACGGTCGGAGACCCAGCGCACCGGACGCTTCAGCTTCTCGGCCGCGACCATGGTCAGCGGATATTCGCGATACATGAAGATCTTGGTGCCAAAGCCGCCGCCGACATCAGGCGTGATGACGCGGATACGGGCGGGGTCGACCTTCAGGATATAGCTGGCGAGAATGTCGCGCGTGCCATGGCTGCCCTGGCTGCCGAGCGTCAGGGTCCAGCGCTTGCTGTCCTTGTCGTATTCAGCGATGCAGGCACGTGTCTCCATGTAGTTGGAGGCCAGACGATTATTGACGACCGTCACGGAGACCGTGCGGTCAGCCTTGGCGAAGGCGGCTTCCGTCTTGGCCTTGTCGCCCTGCTCGGCCTCGAAGGCGACATTCCCTGGCCGGTCGGGCCAGACCTGCGGCGCCCGGGGGTCGAGCGCCTCGGCGATCCCATTGATCGAAGGCAGCGTCTCCCAGGCGATATCGATCGCCTCGGCGGCATCGCGCGCCTGGTCGAGCGTCTCGGCGACGATGAAGGCGACGGCCTCGCCGACATGGCGCACGATGTCCCTCGGCAGCACCGGAACGGGCAGCGGCACGACCTGCTCGCCCGACAGCGTCTTGATCAGGCCCTTGCAGGGAATGTCGCCGAGATGGGCGACGTCCTCGCCGGTCAGGATCAGCTTCACGCCCTTCATCTTGCGGGCGGTGTCCTTGTCCCGGATCGTGAATTTGGCATGCGCATATTGCGACCGGAGCACGAAGGCATGCAGCGCGCCTTCGACCGCCGTATCGTCCGTGTAACGGCCAGCCCCTGTGGTCAGGCGGTGGTCCTCGACGCGCCGCACGGGCTGGCCGAATCCGAACTTCATGGGACGCATGGGCTGATATCCTCACATAAGTCGAATGAAAGAGTGGAGCAGGACCGCGCCTTCGTCAGCCCCGGCAAGCGGTGTGCCGGGATGCGTGCGGCGCAGACCTCGAAAATGCATTCGGGTCGTCTCAAAGCCGGTCAGTGCTCGACCGGCTCTCCCGACATGACCCAGTCCTTGAAGCCTCCGATATAGTGGCTGTCGATGTCCAGACCAGCGGACTGCGCAAATGCGAGCGCGCGCAGCGAGCGCACGCCGGCGGCGCAGGACAGCACGATACGCTTGCCCGGCTCGTTTGGCAGGTCGGCGGGGTCGAATTGCGAAAGCGGACGGGAGACTGAACCGGGAATGTGCCCGGCGGCGAATTCATGCGGCTCGCGCACATCGACGATCAGGATCGAGCCAGCATCCAGCCCGGCCTTGATGTCGTTGATATCGAGATCGTTCACGGTCAAGGCGACGGCTCCGCGCTCACTCCAGCAGCTTCACCAGATAGAGCGTGAGCACCGGAAATGCCACCACGATACCGAGCCGGATCACATCCGACAGCACGAAAGGCAGCACGCCCCGATAGATCCTGGTCACCGGGACATCGCGCGCCAGCGACGCCACGACGAAGACATTCAGGCCGATCGGCGGGCAGGTCATGCCTATTCCCACCACGATCAGCACGAGGATACCGAACCAGATCGCGATGTCGTCGACCGGCATGCCGAAATCGAGCGCGGTCACGATCGGGAAGAACACCGGCAGGGTCAGCAGGATCATGGCGAGTTCGTCCATGACGCCGCCAAGCACGATGTAGAAGGCCAGTAGCCCGATCAGCACGGTATACGGCGCCCAGCCTGAGGCCGCGATCATCTCGGCGGCCGCGGTCGGCACCTGCGTCAGCGCCAGGAATGCGTTGAACACCTCGGCACCGAGCAGAATGGCGAAGATCATCGCCGAGATTTCCGCCGTCTGCAGGATCGCCTGCCCGATCCCCTGAAGCCCGAGCGTCCGGCGGCCGACGCCGATCAGAAGCATGATGAAGGCCCCCACCGACGCGCCCTCCGTCGGCGTGAACACGCCGCCATAGATGCCGCCGACGACGATAAAGGCGACGGCCATCGCCGGAAGAATGCCCAGCAGAGGCCTGACCCGGTCAGGCCAGGCGATGCGCTTCTGCGCCGGCCCGAGAGCGGGGTTGAGCCGCGTCATGATCGCAATCGTGATGCAATACATCGCCGCTGCCATCAGGCCGGGAATCAGCGCCGCCTTGAACAGCTTGGCGATGTTCTGCTCGGTCGAGATTGCATAGACGACGAGAATGACCGAGGGCGGAATCAGGATGCCCAGGGTGCCGCCGACCGCGACAACGCCGCAGGAAAAGCCGGGGTCGTAACGATAGCGCCTGATCTCCGGCAAAGCCGCCCGCGCGAAGGTCGCGGTGGTCGCGACCGACGAGCCGCAGATTGCGCCAAAGCCGGTGCAGGCGCCGATCAGCGCCATGCCGAGCCCCCCGCGCCTGTGCCCGACGACTGCCGAGGCCGCCTTGAACAGATCGCCCGCCAGCCCGGAGCGCTCCGCAAACGCGCCCATCAGAACGAAGAGCGGGATCACCGAGAGCGTGTAATTGGCGAAGATCTGGTAGGGCGTGGTGCGGATATAGTTCAGGAACGGGTCGAGCCCGTTGAGCTGGATATAGCCGAGACTGCCGACGAGCATCATCGCGAGCCCGATCGGCAGCCGCAATGCCATCAGCGCGAGAAGGCCGGCAAAGCCGGTCACGGCCAGCGAAAAGCCGCTCACGCGGATGTCCTCACAAGGCGCGACGCGCTGACGAAAGCCGTCAGCGAAACCAGCCCCGCCAGCATTGCGCATAGCGCGATCGGGAGATAGCTCGGCAGCTGCAGCACCATGGTGTTCTCGCCGCTGGCGAAAGCGGCACGCGCGCCGACCCCGAGCCGCCAAGCGATCAGCGCCATGACCAGCGCATAGACGACGTCCCACATCGCATCGATGCGGCGCTGCCAGCTCTGCGGCAGCTTCAACGTGAAGGTATCGACGAAAATGTTGCCGCGTTTCAGCTGGCAATAGGGCAGGAAGCAGAAGGCCGCGATGGCGGTCGCCATCTGCACGAGCTCGAAATCACCGGGCACGCCGGCTGCTCCGACAAGGTCGCTACGCAGCGTCACGCTGACGACGACCATCGTCGCCAGCGCGATCAGCAGGGCGCCGCCGACAAGCGCGACGCACTGAACCGCCCGGTCGAAACCGGACGGCGCCTCCTTTGCCCCCAGCTCATCCATGCCTTGGCGCACCTTGGCTCAAGCCGCCTTTTCATGCTTGGCCAGCGCGGCCCGCGCTTTTGCCAACAGCTTGTCGCCGTCGAGGCCCTTGTCCTTGGCCGTCTTGAGCCAGCCTTCGATCACCGGCTCGGTCGTCTTGCGCCAGCGCGCGGCCTCGGCTTCATCGAGCATGGTGATCGTGTTGCCGCGCTTGCGGACCATCTCGGACACCACGACCGCCTGCTCGTCCCAGACCCGACCAGCCATGGCCGCAGCAGCAGCCCCGGAGTTCTTGTCGATGATCGCCTTCAGCTCCGGCGCGAGCGAATCGTATTTCGCCCGGTTCATGGCCAGCACGAAGGTCGCGACGTAGAAGGTCGGCGAGCCCGGAATCTCGGTGTGGAACTTCACCAGTTCCTGCACCTTGATCGAGGGCACGACCTCCCAGGGAATGACGCAGCCATCGATGACGCGCTGCGCCAGCGATTCCGGCACCTGCGGGATCGGCATGCCGATGGCATTGGCGCCAAGCGCCCGCAGCGCCTCCCCGGCCAGCCGCGTCGGGAAGCGCAATTTCAGACCCTTGAGGTCCTCCATCGTCTTCACCTGCTTGTTGGCGTGGATCAGCCCATGATCATGCGCCCAGAAGCAGATCGGCTTGACGTCCTTGAACTCGTCCTTGAGGTTCTCCTCGGCATAATCGGTCAGCGCGAGCGAGTTCACCAGCGCGCGCTTGTTGGCCACGAAGGGCAGTTCGAAAGCCTCGATGCCGGTAAAGCGGCCAGGCGTATTCCCTGGCAGCGTCCAGACCAGATCGGCGACGCCATCGCGCGCCTGGTCGAACAGCTGCGGCGGCGTGCCGCCAAGCTGCATCGACGGGAAAATGTCGATCTTGATGCGCCCGCTTGATTCGGCCGCGACCTTGTCGGCCCAGGGCTTCAGGAACTTGGCGTGGCCATTGGCGACCGGCGGCAGAAAGTGATGCATCTTCAGCGTCACCTCCTGCGCATTGGCGCGTGTGACGCGCAGGACGGCCGGCGCGGCAACCGCCGAGCCGGCCAATGTCAGGAATCGACGACGATCGAACTTCATGGCTCCCTCCCCGGGATATAGCGTCTGCGCGGCTTGAACGATCATTCCCCATGGGAACGCAACCGCCCTGCCACGTTCGGATGACAGCATGACTGGCAATGAGCGGTACGTGCAAGTATCGAGACCAAGTATCGATACCGAGTATCGCAACGCGCATGTCCCGCAACCACGACGTTGTCCTCGCAGTCGGACGAGATAGTTGCCGACGCAACTATCCACGTCAAGCCTCACCTCTCGGCAGGCGAGACCGCGCGCAACGTCTCTCCGCCGACGCCGGCCTACAGCCTTCGCAAAAGCCCAAAAATTTGGCTGCGTCCGGGGTCGGGCGCAGCCATCTTGAAATCCGTTGTAGGATCGGGCCGAAGCGTATCAGGCCTTCGGCGGAATACGCAGAACCCAGCCGGGCAGGATCAGATCGGGATTCTTCACCGGCGGCGTATTGGCCTTGACGATCTCGGTGTATTTGGCGCCCTGGCCCTTGCCGTAATGTGCCTCGGCGATCTTCCAGAGCGTATCGCCCTTTACGACCGTATAGAACACGGCAGCAGCCGCTTCCTTGTTGACGGCAAGATCGGACTCGACGGCGGCGACGCCGGCTGTGTTTCCAAGCGCGAGGATGATCTTCTCGGCTTCTTCGGTCGAAACCGCCTTGCCGGAGACCTTCACCTTGTCGCCATCGATCTGGATCGAGACGTCGGACGGCAGCCCATGGCCGGCAAGCTCTTTTTGCAGGTCATCGGCGGTCGCGGCCTTGGCCGGGCTCGTGCCGAAAATCTTGGCTCCGGCTTCCTTGATGAAACTGAACAAACCCATGGTGTTTCCTCCATCCGTCGGGAGGCCATGAAACCCGTTCAAGCCGACAACTTCAAGACAGCTTTCGCGCTTTGGTCCATATCGCCGCCATGAAGCGTCCGTTTGGTTGCATTCTCTGGCAAGGCTACGAGCCGGCAAGCTACTTCCCGGCAAGCTAGTTCCCGGCAAGAGAGCTTCAACCTGGCCGGCCCTTCCCCCTGGCGCCATGGACTGGCACAAGCGCCACGCAACATAACCGGAGTTTTCCCGATGCTGACGCTCGCCCAGGCCCAGACAATTCTCGCCACTGCCCTCGCACAGGCTGAAAAGCTCGGCTTGAAGCCGCTCGCCATTGCCGTACTCGATGCGCGTGGGGCCCAGAAGGTGTTTGCCGCGCAGGACGGCACCAGCCTGAAGCGGGGGGAGATCGCGCTCGGCAAGGCGCATGGCGCGGTCGCGCTCGGCCTGGGCTCGCGCGCCATTCACAAGATGGCGCTGGAGCGTCCCTATTTCGTCGAAGCCGCCACCCATGCAGTCGGCGGCTCGCTTGTGCCGGTGCCGGGCGGTGTTTTGATACGCAATGCCGAGGGCGCCCTTCTCGGCGCGGTTGGCGTGTCGGGAGACACCTCCGACAATGACGAGGCCGCTGCGGTCGCTGGCATCGTCGCGGCCGGACTCGCAGCCGATACCGGCGCCTGAACGGCGACCCGCAAACATTGGGTCGAAAAGACTTGCCAGACGCCGCGCGAGGCATCATGTCACGCGCGGCGACGTTCGGTTTGCCGGATTTTTGAACGTTTCAAAGGAAATGAGATGAGCGACGTGACCGTTGCCGACGAGATCATCACCACGGATGTCGTGATTGTGGGGGCGGGTCCGTGCGGGTTGTTTGCGGTGTTCGAGCTGGGCCTGCTCGACATCCGGGCGCATCTGGTCGACATCCTGCCCAAGGTCGGCGGGCAATGCGCCGAGCTTTATCCGGAAAAGCCGATCTACGACATTCCCGGCTTCCCCGTCGTCACCGGCCAGGGCCTGGTCGATAATCTGATCGAGCAGATCAAGCCGTTCGGCCCGACCTTCCATCTCAACCAGATGATCCAGGCGCTGGAGCCGACCGGCACGGCCGAGGCCCCGCGCTTCCGCGTCGTGACCGACGCCGGCACCGTCTTCGACACCAAGACCGTGCTGATCGCCGCCGGCGGTGGCTCGTTCCAGCCCAAGAAACCGCCGATCCCGGGCATCGACGCCTATGAGGGCAAGTCTGTGTTCTATGCCGTGCGCAAGATGGAGGCGTTTCGCGGTCGCGACGTGCTGATCGTCGGCGGCGGCGATTCCGCGCTCGACTGGACCCTGAACCTGCAGCCGATCGCGCGCCGCGTCACGCTGATGCACCGCCGCGACGATTTCCGCGCCGCGCCCCATTCGGTCGAGCAGATGCGCGCGCTGGTCGCGTCAGGCCAGATGGACATGAAGCTCGGCCAGGTCACCGGCCTGCGCGGCGAAGGCTCGACGCTCGAAGCCGCGATCTGCCGCGACGCTGCGGGCGAGACCTTCGAGATCGCCTGCGATACGCTGCTGCCCTTCTTCGGCCTGACCATGAAGCTCGGCCCGATCGCCGATTGGGGCTTGAACCTCAATGAGAACCTGATCCCGGCCGATACCGAGAAGTTCGAGACCTCGACGCCGGGCATCTTCGCCATCGGCGACATCAACACCTATCCCGGCAAGCTCAAGCTCATCCTCTCGGGGTTCCACGAGGCCGCGCTCGCCGCCCAGAAGGTCCATCGCTACGTCTATCCCGACAAGCGCCTGACCTTCCAGTACACGACATCCTCGACATCCCTCCAGAAAAAGCTCGGGGTCGCCTGATGCAGACCTGAAAGCGGCGCCCCGAGGGACGCCGCTTTCAGTCCGATGACGTCATCTGTCGGGTCAGTAGATCTGGGCCCAGCTCGTATTTCCATGCCCGGCCGGCGACACAGCTGATCCGGCCACCGCAGGCCCGAGCCCCAGCGAACCGCGGATCCCCGGAGATGGGCCTGCCAATGCGGCCGGCGGCGAAGCCGGAGCCGAGCTTATCTGCGGCTGCGCCGGCTCCGGCGGCAACGGCACGCCATCCTCCGGCTCCTGCGGGCTGACGCGCTCCCTGAACTCGGCGATCGCGCCCTCGATCGGGTGGAAGCTGAAGCGCACCTTATGCGTTCCCACGGGCACCTGGACGGCGCGGAACAGCACATTGGCCTTGAGAATTTCAGTTTCGACACCGTCGACCTCGGCCCGCCACCAGGGATGCCAGATGTCGTTGAGCACGACGAACCCGGCGCTCGACGCCGTGACCTCGATCTCGACCTCGGTGTTCTGATAGCGCGTCAGCTTGACGTCCGCCTGCACCACGGCAGGCCCTTCGGGCGCCGCCACCGGGGGCTCGTTCTCGAGAAGCACAGCCTGCGCCGGATCGATTTCGGGCCAGCGGCCGGCCAGCTTCATGCTCTCGAAATCGGCGAACTGCCAGCCGCCGACGAACTGCACGCGCGGCAGGGCGCGCGGGTTCTCGTAGATATAGCCTTCTTTCGTCCGCGCGATCAGGGTGACGTCGCCGTCCTTCAGCGAGTGGTCGACCTGATTGATCGGCACCGGCGTCGCGATGTAGCGCAGGCCGAGGAAATCGGCCAGACGGCAGCGATAGGACGGGAACAGCGGCGTGAACTTGCGCTGGTCGGGGCCTGCAATGCCGTCCCGCGTGCCCACGGCATCGGAGAAATCGGCAAGCCGCAGCGGGTTGTAGCCGAGCGTATGGTCGAAGCCGTGCACCATGCCGGCATTGGGCCATTCGAAGCCCATGCCCAGCAGTTCGACCCTGTCGCGGCGCGGCGAACCGGCCGGCTGCGCCACGAGCCGCTTCAGGACGCGGACGGTCTCGTTTTGCGTTTCGGGGCGCAGAACATCGTAAAGCTGCGGCGAAAGTGCCGTCGACTCGTTGGGCCCATTGTTGACGCCGAGATCGGCGGCGACGACGCCGGTCACAAGAACGGCGGCCGCGACCGGGCCAATCGCACCGCGCCAGCGGCGCAAACCGGCGACGACCAGCCACGCCGCGGCAAACCACGCTGCAGCCATGGCAGACGGGCGCCAGGCATCGCCAAGATGCCCTTCCCGCAGCGCGACGACCAGTGCAACCGCCAGCAACAGGCCAACGATGGCTCCGGCAACGAGCAGATCGCGTCGGAAGGACAGGACCGCCCGCTCAGTCAGGATTTTGTGCAGGACATAACCCGCCAGCACCGCGCCGAGCGCGCCGATCAGGAAGGTGGCGTCGGCGGGGCGGCGAAACGCGCTCACACCCGGCAGGTAGTCATAAGCAACGTGGAAGAGAGGCGTGTAGCGCCCAAGCGCGAACAGGACCATGAACGCGAACAGCAGGGTGAACGGCCGGATCGCCTTGTCCCACAGCCAGCCGCGCGTCAGGCCGGGCGCGATCAGCAGCAGCAGCGGCAGCGCCCCGAAATAGACCTGCCCCATATTCTGCGACAGGAACAGTTCCTTGGCCCAGCCGGGATTGTTGTAGGGACCCCAGAACTCGACGGCTGGATCGCTCGCGCCAAAGAGATCGGCGACAAAGGCGGTGAGCAGCGAAGCGGGGTGCAGCGAACCGCGACCGGCCTCCACCAGATCGACCTCGGGCCGGGTGGTCGCTTCGGCGAAGAGCCAGGTCCAGAGCAGCGGCAGCGCGATGGTGGCGACACCTGCAAGGCAGGCCATGGAAATCGCCGGCAGGCTGGCGCGAACGGCTGGCCAACCACCGGAAAGCCAATGAGCGACGACCATGCCGATCAGGACATAGGCGCCGAGCAGCGCGACCTGATCGGGTTCCAGAACCATCATCCCGGCGGCCAGGCCCGCGAAGGCACCCGACAGCAGCGACGAGCGCTGCAGCATCCGCGCCGTCAGCCAGAAGGCGATGGCGAAGAAGGCGAGGCTTGCGATCTGGCCGACATGCTGCACCCGCCAGGCGGCCGAAGCGCCGAAAGCGAAGACGATCGCCGCCACAAGGCCGCCGACAGGGTGCCAGCGCCGGTCGCGGAAAAACATCATCAGCGCGAGGCCGCCCGCCAGCAGATGCGCCAGCACATAAGCGTCGACCTCGCGGAAGCTCGGCGACGGCGACAGCAAGGCGAGCAGGATCGCGGGGGAAAAGATCAGCGACTGCGGATCGGCCACCTGCGGCGAGCCACCGAAAACGTTGTGATTCCAGAACGGCGACTGGCCCGAATGCAGGGCCTGCGCCAGGAATTGAATCTGGGCCTGGAAATGCGCCTTGGCGTCGAAGGGAATCGTGACGGCACCCGAAAGCCAGGGCCAGCACAGGATCACCCAGACACAGACAAAGCCTATGGCCGCCAGCCGATAGCCGGCGCCCTTCGTCAGAAACGCGTTCAAGCGGACCCCCCGGTCCCTAGCCAGATTGTGATGGTCCCGGGCTTGGAACCAGCCTCCATCCTGTCAGTCGCGAGGACCATGCCGGCCGCGAGGTGAACCGAAACTGAATGAAATCGGCCAGCCGTTCAGCTTGTCGGAAAGATGCTCAAGGCTTGGTTGAAACCACCAGACAGAGGCTTTTCTGCCTCACTCCCAGCTGCTCACTTGCCCGGCACGAGCCAGGCGGCGACGACTCGCCGCTCGGCCGGCGTCATCCCCGAGAGATTATTGGGCGGCATCGCATGCGTCATCACGGCCTGCGTCCTGATGGCGCGGGCATGGAGCGCGATCTGCGCGGGCTCGTGCAGCAGCACACCCTTAGGCGGAAGCTGGATGCCGGGCCATGACGGTTCCGGCGTGTGGCACATCGCGCATCGCCCGGTGATGATATTGGCGACCTCGGCGGGCGGCAGGCTCATGCCTGCGAGCAGAACTGGCGCGGGCGGATCGAGCGGCTTCAGCCCGAGCCGCTCGCGCCCGCCCGGAGACGAGGCCATCGCCACCCAGAAGGCGAGCCACAGCGCGAGAATAGCCACGCCCCAGGTCCACCATGGCGATTTCGCATGGTCGGCATGGCGCACATTGAAGAAATGCCGGATCAGCGCGCCCGCGACGATGATCAACGCCACCAGCGCCGGGATCATCGCCGAATTGGCATAGGTTACCGGATAGTGGTTCGACAGCATCAGGAACAGCACGGGCAGGGTGATGTAATTGTTGTGTGTCGAGCGCTGCTTGGCCTGCTTGCCGTATTTCGGATCGGGCTTCTCGCCGGCGCTCAGCGCCGCGATGACCTTGCGCTGGCCGGGCATGATGTTGAAGAAGACGTTAGCGGTCATGATCGTCGCCATCAGCGCGCCGGTATGGATCAGCGCGCCGCGTCCCGAAAAGACGCTGGCGAAGGCCCAGCTCGCGGCCACGACATAGCCGAAACCGAAGAGCCCAAGCAGCACGTCGTTCTTGCCCAGCGGCGACTTGCACAGGAAGTCATAGAACAGCCAGCCCAGCGCCAGCGCCGCGATGCCGATCGCGCCCGCCGCGAAAGGCGAGAGCGCCATCACCGCCGGGTCGATCAGATAGAGTTCCGACTGCGCGTAGTAGACCCAGACCAGCAGGAAGAAGCCGGAGATCCAGGTCCAGTAGCTCTGCCATTTGTGCCAGGTCAGCTCGGCCGGCATCACGGCGGGCGCGACCATGTATTTGCGCATCTCGTAGAAGCCGCCGCCATGCACCTGCCAGGCAAGAAACTGATCAGGACTCGCACCCCCGCCCGCCGGAATGTCTGCAGCAGGCCGGAGCGAGGCGTCGAGATGGATGAAGAAGAAGGACGAACCGATCCAGGCGATCGCCGTGATCACATGCAGCCAGCGCAGCAGCATGCTGCCCCATTCCACGAGATAGGCGTCAAACATGACGGGCCTCTCCGGCGGCGGGACCCGCGGGCGATTGACAGGGGCGAATCCGGGGTAGAATTCTCATGATGCGTCCAGACTAGGGTTGCGCGATTTCGGAAGGCAAGCGCGTTCCGGAAAAGCTGCAGCCCGCCTGTCGAGACGCGATTGCCCTCCCGGAGAACGGCAGCGAATGGGACGTCTCTCGACGCATGTGCTCGACACGGTCAATGGCAGGCCGGCGCCCGGCGTCGCGATCACGCTCGACCGGCTCCTGACCGGCGGCGGGCGCGAGACTGTCGCGCAGACCGTGACCAATGCGGACGGACGCACCGACGCAGCCCTGTTGAGCGGCTTGCTGAGCCCCGGCACCTACGAGCTCACTTTCGCGATCGGCGCCTATTTCCGCGGCCTCGGCACCAACCTGCCCGAGCCCGCCTTCCTCGACAGCGTGCCGATCCGCTTCGGCATCGCCGATCCCGACGGCCACTATCACGTTCCGCTCCTGGCCTCGCCCTGGAGCTATTCCACCTATCGCGGCAGCTGAAAATCCATGAACGAGAGCAAATACCCCCGCGACCTCGTCGGCTATGGCCGCAACGCGCCCAATCCGCACTGGCCGGGCAAGGCCCGCATCGCCGTGCAGTTCGTGATCAATTACGAGGAGGGCGGCGAGAACAACGTGCTCCATGGCGATGCTGCCTCCGAGGCCTTTCTCTCGGAGATCGTCGGCGCCGCGCCCTGGCAGGGCCAGCGCCACATGAACATGGAGTCGATCTACGAATACGGCTCGCGCGCGGGCTATTGGCGGCTCTGGCGGATGTTCACCCAGCGCAAGATGCCGGTCACGGTCTTCGCGGTGGCAAGCGCGCTCGCCCGCTATCCCGAGATCATCGATTCGATGCGGGAAGCCGGCTGGGAGATCGCGACCCACGGCCTGAAATGGATCGATTACCGCGATATCCCGGCCGAAAAGGAAGCCGCCGACATCGCCGAGGCCGTCAGCATCCAGCAGGAGCTCACCGGAGAGCGCCCGCTCGGCTTCTATCAGGGCCGCAGTTCGGAGCGGACAACGCCGCTGATGATGGAGGAAGGCGGCTTCCTCTACACCGCCGACAGCTATGCCGACGAGCTGCCCTACTGGCTCGCCGGGCCGAAGGGCCCGCAACTCAGCGTGCCCTATACGCTCGACGCCAACGACATGCGGTTTGCCACGCCGCAGGGCTTCAACGCTGGCGACCAGTTCTTCGCCTATCTCAAGGATTCCTTCGACACGCTCTATGCCGAGGGCGAAACCGCCCCGAAAATGATGTCGGTCGGCCTGCATTGCCGCCTTGTCGGCCGGCCGGGCCGCGCCGCCGCGCTGGCGCGCTTTCTCGACTATATCCAGGGCCATGACCGGGTCTGGGTCGCGACCCGGCTCGACATCGCTCGCCACTGGATTCGCTACCATCCGCCGGAAGGCGGTTATGTGCCCTCAAAGCTGCCGAAAGCGCTCTTCGTCGAGATTTATGGCCGCGTCTGGGAGCACTCGCCCTGGGTGGCGGAAGCGACGCATGATGCCGGCCTCGGCCCGGCGCAGGACAGTGCGCAGGGCCTGCACGCCGCCATGACCAAAGCGATGAACGCCGGCTCCCCCGAGCGCCAGCGCGCCCTCCTGCTTGCCCATCCCGATCTCGCGGGCAAGCTCGCCGCGGCGGGTCAACTGACGCCTGAATCCAGCCATGAGCAGGCCTCCGCCGGGCTCGACCGGCTGACCAGCGATGAGCGCGTCCGCTTCATCGCGCTGAACGAAACCTACAAGGCCCGTTTCGGCATCCCCTTCATCATCGCCGTGAAAGGACTGGCCAAGCAGGACGTCGTCACAGCCTTCGAAACGCGGCTGAAAAGCACGCCGGAGGCCGAGTTCGAAACAGCGCTCGAGCAGGTCTCGAAGATCGCGCTGCTACGGCTGAAGGATCTGCTGCCGGAAGGGTGACGGCTGTCCTGACCGTCATTGCGAGCGCAGCGAAGCAATCCAGGAGACGTCGAGCGAGACGCTGGATTGCTTCGCTTCGCTCGCAATGACGGAGAAGCGCCTTGAGCATCGGCCCGAAAAGTGGAATGCAGTTTTCGGGAAAAGCCGATGCAAAAACAAAGAGCTACAGCCCGCTGACGAGATGCCCGCCATCGACGGCGACGACGGCGCCGGTCATGTGGCGCCCCGCATTCGAACACAGCAGCAATAATGGCCCATCGAGATCGTCGGGTTCGCCGATCCGCCGCGCGGGAATCCGCTTCGTCAATGCCTGCCCGGCGTCGCTGGCGAAGAAGTCGCTGTTGATGTCGGTCGCGACATATCCCGGCGCCAGGGCGTTGACCCGGATCGCGTGCCGCGCCCATTCGAGCGCCAGCACCTTGGTCATCTGGATCAGCCCCGCCTTGGAAATCGCGTAGGGCGCGACACGCGCCATCACCCGCTCGCCGAGGATCGAAGCGATGTTGACGATCGCTCCCCCACCCTCCTGCGCCATCATGATCTTCGCCGCCGCCTGTGCCGCAAAAAAGCAGCCCTTGAGATTGACGTCGAGCTGCGCGTCCCACTGCGCCTCGGTGACGGACAGGGCAGCCTCGGTTTCGCCGATGCCGGCATTGTTGACGAGCACGTCGAGCCCGCCGAGGAGCCCGGCCGCCTCGCCGATACCCGATTGCATGGCGGCAACCGAGGCCATGTCGAGAGCCAGCGGCACGACCCTGCCCGGCAGCGGGGCACAGTCATCGGCGAGTTGCGCCAGCCGGTCGACCCGCCGGGCAGCCGCGACAACATGCGCGCCATTGCCTGCCAGCAGCCGCACGAAATGCGCGCCCAGCCCCGATGATGCACCGGTCACGATCACGCGCTTGCCCTTGAGATCGCCGAACATGCTGCCTCCTCGTCTTCAGACTGTCCGAAGGGGACACCGCCCGGCGATGCCGGTCAATCCACGGCACTGCGGGCAGCCCGATCCACACGGCATCGGAACTCGACGGCAAGGCATGCGTTGATCTCCCTCAGCTTGGACGGAGGGGGATATGTTTCGGATTCTTCTGATCATCGTGGTCATCGCGATCGGTTACGACGCGGTGGTCCACAGCGGCTACTACACCCGACAGATCTGGACGGGCGTGGTCGGCCTGACGGATTCGGCCGTCGGCAGCGCAAAGCAGCTCGGCGAGAAGGTGCGGGACGAGACCGCGACCAAGACGAATTGATCTCCCCGGTCGGGGCGGTCGTCAGGGCTGGAGACGAGCGTCCCACCGAAACATACCGCACTGCGGCAATTTCGTCTGGACACCCGCATGCATACCCCTAACACTCACCGCAGAGAAACAGCCGGAAGCGCAACGCTTGACCGAGACAGCCTCAAAGCCCGAGCCCGCCATTCATTTTGAGCCCGATGACCAGGTCGAGCGGCTCAAGGCGGAAATCACCAAGAAGCTGACCTATTCCCTGGGCAAGAACGCCTCGGTGGCGCAGCCGCATGACTGGCTGACAGCCGGCATCCTCGCGGCGCGCGACCATATCGTCGACGTCTGGCAGCGTTCGACCCGCGAGAGCTATCAGACCGGGCGCAAGCGGGTTTACTACCTCTCGCTCGAATTCCTGATCGGCCGCTCGCTCGCCGACGCCCTCAACAATCTCGGCCTGACCGGCGCGATGGCGCAGGCGATGAGCGAACTCGGCGTCGATCTCGCCGCCATCGAGACGATCGAGCCCGACGCCGCGCTCGGCAATGGCGGTCTTGGCCGCCTCGCCGCCTGCTACATGGAGGCCATGGCCTCGACCGGCGTGCCGGCGCTTGGCTACGGCATCCGCTACGATCATGGCCTGTTCAAGCAGCGCATCGACGGCGGCAAGCAGATCGAGGTGCCCGAGGACTGGCTCTCCTTCCGCAATCCCTGGGAATTCGAGCGGCGCGAGAGCTCCTACAAGATCGGCTTCGGCGGCTCGGTCACCGGCACGGCCAAGCCCGGCGAGGTCTTCTGGGAGCCGGAGGAGACCGTCTTCGCGGTGGCCTACGATACCGCGATCATCGGCTGGCGCGGCCGCGACGCCACGACATTGCGGCTGTGGCGAGCCCGCGCCATGCATCCGCTTTCGCTCGACGCGTTCAATCAGGGCGATCTCGTCGGTGCCGTCGCCGAGCGCAACCGCGCCGAGGCGATCTCGAAGGTGCTCTACCCCAACGACTCCACCCCGGCGGGGCAGGAATTGCGGCTGCGGCAGGAGTTTTTCTTCACCTCGGCCTCGCTGCAGGATCTGGTGCGCCGGCACTACCGCCAGTTCGGCAAGCTCGACAACCTGCCCGACAAGGCCGCGATCCAGCTCAACGACACCCACCCGGCGCTGGCCGTCGCCGAGCTGATGCGGCTGCTGATCGACCAGCATGGCCTGTCCTGGGAAGACGCCTGGACGATCACCAACGGCACGATCTCCTACACCAACCACACCCTCCTGCCCGAAGCGCTGGAGACCTGGCCGGTGGCGCTGATGGAGCGGCTTCTGCCGCGCCACATGCAGATCATCTTCGGCATCAATGCGCGCTTCCTTGACGCGGTCAGGCGCTCGGCCGGCGGCGAGAACGTCGACCTCTCCTCGATCTCGCTGATCGACGAATATCACGGCCGACGCGTGCGCATGGCCCATCTCGCCTTCGTCGGCTCGCACACGGTCAACGGCGTGTCGGCGCTGCATTCCAACCTGATGAAGGAGACCGTCTTCGCGCCGCTCCACAGGATCTTTCCGGAGCGCATCACCAACGTCACCAATGGCATCACGCCGCGTCGCTGGCTGCTCAGCGCCAATCCGGGCCTGACGAGCGCGCTCCAGGATGTCTGCGGCGAAGGCGTCACCGACGATATCGAGCAGATCCGCAAGCTCGCGCAGCATGCCCGCGATCCGGCCCTGCACGAAAGGCTGGCCTCGATCCGGCACGACAACAAGCTGAAGCTGGCGAAGATCATCCGGCAGGACACCGGCGTGGTGGTCGACCCCACCGCGATGTTCGACGTCCAGATCAAGCGCATCCACGAATACAAGCGCCAGTTGCTCAATATCCTGGAGACGATAGCGCTTTACGACGCGATCCGCTCCGAGCCCTATCGCGACTGGGCGCCCCGCGTGAAGATCTTCGCCGGCAAGGCCGCGTCGAACTATGGCACGGCCAAGGCGATCATCAACCTGATCAACGACGTCGCCGTGGTCGTGAACAACGACATCACCACGCGCGACCGGCTGAAGGTGATCTTCCTGCCGAATTACAATGTCAGCGCCGCCGAGGTCATCATCCCGGCGGCCGACCTCTCCGAGCAGATCTCGACCGCCGGCATGGAAGCCTCCGGCACCGGCAACATGAAGTTCGCCTTGAACGGGGCGCTCACCATCGGCACGCTCGACGGTGCCAATATCGAGATCGGCGAGCGCGTCGGCGCGGACAACATCATGATCTTCGGCATGACGGCAGCCGAGGTCGAGGCTGCCCGCCTGGCCCCCCGGCCGACGAGCGAGATCATCGCCGCGACGCCGCATCTCGAAGGCGTGCTCGATGCCGTCGCGGACGGAGCCTATTCGCCGCGCGAGCGGGACCGCTATCGCGGCCTCGTCGAGGGCCTGCGCGTCAGCGACTGGTTCATGGTGCTCAACGATTTCGAGAGCTATCGGCAGGCGCAGCGCCGCGTCGACGCGCTCTGGGCCGACCAGCCGACATGGTGGACCAAATCGATCACCAACACCGCTCATTGCGGCTGGTTCAGCGCCGACCGGGCGATCCGCGAATATGCGCAGCGCATCTGGCACGTGCCGGCCGGCTACGCCGCCAAGAGCTGAGCCTAAGGCGTTGAACACCTTGCCTGAGCGCCGCTGGCAGATCGCGCCCTGCGACCTGCCAGCGCAGATGGGCGCGACGCTGGTGGACGGCGGCGTCGCCTTCGCCGTCTTCTCCCGCAATGGCGACACGGTATATCTGTGCCTGTTCGACGAGGCCGGTGAGCGCGAGATCGCGCGTCTGCCCCTGCCCTGCCGCAGCGGCGACATTCACCACGGGCTGTTGCCCGGCGCCGGACCGGGCCTGCGCTACGCCCTGCGCGTCGAGGGGCCGTTCCAGCCGGCGCGCGGCCACCGTTTCGATGCAACCAAGTTGCTGGTCGATCCTTACGCCCGGCGTATCGACCGCCCGTTTCGCTGGGACCCGGCGCTGGCGGCGCCCCCCTCGGCCGGCATAGACACCGCCCCGCTGGTCCCGCGCAGCATCGTCACCGAACAGCCGGCCGGGGTGCCGCATCTAAGCCGCCAACCGAAACCGGGCTTCATCTACGAACTTGGCGTCAAATCCTTCACGATGCGCCACCCGGCCATAGCCGAGCCCCTGCGGGGAACGCTTGCGGCGCTGACGGCGAAACCCGTTCTGGACCATCTCGCGCGGCTCGGGGTCAGCCATGTCGAGCTGATGCCGATCGCGGCCTGGATGGATGAGCGCCATCTGCCATCGCTCGGCCTCGCCAATGCCTGGGGCTACAACCCCGTCAATTTCTTCGCGCTCGACCCGCGCCTTGCGCCCGGCGGGGATCATGACCTGCGCCAGCTTTGCGCTGTCTATGCTGAGGCCGGCATCGGCGTCATCCTCGATATCGTCCTCAACCATACCGCCGAGAGCGACGAGCATGGCGCGACGATCAGCCTGCGCGGGCTCGACAACGCCGTCTACTACCGCCACGCCAGCGACGATCCCGGACGGCTGATCAACGATACCGGCTGCGGTCACACCTTGGCGCTCGACCGCGCACCGGTGGTTCGGATGGCCACCGACGCCTTGCGGCATTGGCGCGGCTGCGGTGTCGCCGGCTTCCGTTTCGATCTCGGCACAGTGATGGGCCGGCTGGAGACAGGCTTCTCGCAGGATGCTCCGCTCTTCGCCGCGATCCTCCAGGACCCCGACCTCGCCAATGCCCTGCTGATCGCCGAACCCTGGGATATCGGGCCGGGCGGCTACCGGCTCGGCGAATTCCCCGCCCCCTTCGCCGAATGGAACGGACGTTACCGCGATGATGTCCGTCGCTTCTGGCGTGGCGATGCAGCCATGGCCGGCAGCCTGGCGACACGGCTCGCCGGCTCGGCCGACCTCTTCGGCGCGCGGCATCGCGGCCCCGATGCCAGCATCAACTTCATCGCCGCCCATGACGGCTTCACGCTGGCCGATCTCGTGGGCTATGCCGCCAAGCACAATCAGGCCAATGGCGAGGACAATCGCGACGGCGACAATGACAGCCATAGCTGGAACAATGGCCGTGAGGGGCCAAGCGACGAGCCGGCGATTGCGGCTGCACGCGATCGCGACATCCGCGCCCTGCTGGCGACGCTGTTCCTGTCCCGCGGCATCCCCATGCTGACGGCGGGCGACGAACTCGGCCGGACTCAGTTTGGCAACAACAACGCCTATGCCCAGGACAATGCAGCGTTTTGGCTGGATTGGGACCATGCCGAGGAGAATCGGATCGGCTTCGTTGCGGAGCTTGCCCGCCTGCGCCGGGAGCATCCCCTGCTGACCGCCGAAACCTTCCTGACCGGCAAGGGCACCCCCCCGGATGCGGTCTGGCTCAAACCAGATGGCACGCCGATCGTCGATCACGAATGGCAAGGACTGGACGCGCTTTGCCTCGTCCTGACCGGTGACGACGAGACGATGCTGATCGCGATCAACCGGGGACATCAGGCTGTATCATTGACCTTGCCGGAAGACCAGAAATGGCGGCGGCTTGCGTCTTCGGCCGCCTGCGATGATGCGAGGGCGCTGCCCGCACGCAGCGTCAGCCTGTATCACCGCGCCTAGTCGAACCTCCCCGTCATGGTCGGGCTTGTCCCGACCATCCACGTCTTCTTTGGTCGAGCCTGAGTTCAAGACGTGGATGCTCGCCACAAGGGCGAGCATGACGGATCGCTGCAAGACCTCGGCCCAGACGTGAAGCCAAACCTCACATCAGCACGATCAGGGACCTCGGCGACAGCGTCAGTTCGCTCTCCGCCTTCAGGCCCTTGCGGCCCTCGTCGGAGCCCGGGCCGGTCTCGGTGTCGAGCACGACCGACCACGCGCCTTTCTTCACCCGTGCCGGAATCTTGAAGACAACTTCGCCGTCGAAGGCATTGAAAAGAATCAGCGCCTCGTCGCCGCCCTGCTCAACCTCCGGCGTGTGCATCAGCAGTCCGATGGCCCGCACGCCGTCATCGTCCCAATGCTCTTCCTGCTGGTCGCCGCCGGCCGGATTGACCCAGCGCAGGACGCAGCCGTCACGGAAGGAGGCTCGCCGGAAGATCGCATGCTCGGCCCGCAGCGCGGTCACCCGCTGGACGAACTGCGTCAGTGCCCGGTCGCGGTCGGTGAGCTTGTCCCATTTGATCCAGGCGAGTTCGTTGTCCTGGGCATAGACGTTGTTGTTGCCATCCTGCGAATGGCCGAGTTCGTCGCCAGCCAGGATCATCGGCGTGCCATGCGAGAGCAGCAGCGTCGCCAGCAGGTTGCGCTTCTGCCGTTCGCGGGCCGCGATGATGCCGGCATCATCCGTGGGCCCCTCGACCCCGAAATTGAAGGACAGGTTGTGGCCGTGGCCGTCCTTGTTGTCCTCGCCATTCGCGGCGTTGTGCTTCTCGTTGTAGGAGACCACGTCGTTCAGGGTGAAGCCGTCATGGGCGGTGATGAAGTTGACGCTCGACCAGGGCCGCCGGCCGCGCAGATCGTAGACATCGCCCGAGCCGGTCACGCGCGCCGCGAGGTCGCGGATGATGCCCTCCTCGCTCTTCCAATAGGCTCGCGTGGTGTCGCGGTACTTGTCGTTCCACTCGGCCCAGCCGGGCGGGAAGCCGCCGACCTGATAGCCGCCGGGGCCGATGTCCCAGGGCTCGCCGATGAGCTTGACCTTGCGCAGGACCGGATCCTGCCCCATCGCGTCGAAGAAGCCGCCGCGCTGGTCGAAGCCTCCTGGCTCGCGCCCGAGAATGGTGCCGAGATCGAAGCGGAAGCCGTCGACCTCCATGACCTCGACCCAGTAGCGCAGCGAATCCAGCACCATCTGCAGGACGCGCGGATGGCTGGTGTTCACCGTATTCCCGGTGCCGGTATCGTTGACGTAAAACCGCGCCTCGCCGGGCATGGTCCGGTAATAGGAGAAGTTGTCGATGCCCTTGAACGAGAGCGTCGGCCCCATCTCGTTGCCTTCGGCGGTGTGGTTGTAGACGACGTCGAGGATGACCTCGAGCCCGGCATCGTGGAAGCGCCTGACCATGTCGCGGAACGAGGCCAGCCCCGCTCTGCCCTCATAGCGCGGCTGCGGCGCAAAGAAGCCGATCGAGTTGTAGCCCCAATAGTTGCGCAGGCCCTTGGCGACGAGATGGTGGTCGTCGAGAAAGGCCTGAACCGGCAGGAGCTCGACCGAGGTGACGCCAAGGCTCTTGATGTAGTCGACGACAGCCTTTTCGCCGAGCCCATCGAAAGTGCCGCGCTTCGCCTCGGGAACGGCCGGGTGCAGCTGGGTGAAGCCGCGCACATGCGTCTCGTAGAAGATCGTGCGATCCCAGGGTACCGTCGGCTTCGCGGGAGCCTTCGGATCGGCCGCGAAATCGCAGACGACGCATTTGGGCATGAAAGCGGCACTGTCGAGCTCGCTGAAGCTCAGATCCTCATCGGCCTCGGCTTTCACGTCATAACCGTAATGAGCGTCGTTCCAGGCGATCTCGCCGGCATATTCTCTCGCATAGGGATCGAGCAGCAGCTTGTTGGGGTTGAAGCGATGGCCCTCATCGGGCGCATAGCGGCCGTGGACACGATAGCCATAGCGCTGCCCCGGCTTCACTCCCGGCAGATAGCCGTGCCAGATCTCGTTGGTGTATTCCGGCAGGGTGATGCGAGCGATTTCGCTCTGGCCGCTCTCGTCGAACAGGCACAGTTCGACACGCTCAGCCGCCGCTGAGAAGATGGCGAAGTTCGTGCCTGTCCCGTCATGAATCGCGCCGAGTTCGGTCGCTTCGCCGGCCTCGACATCGAAGCGCGCCTTGGTGTTGTCAGCCATGTCAGCCCCTGCGCCAATCAGGCTGGCGGAGGCTGCGGCGCGCACCGCCGCAACACCCCCGTCACATCATTCATTTAAGCCTGTCGCGAAGCCTGCAACGTCTCCGCACCATCCGTGTTCCACGCGAGCGGCACCGAATTTGCATCATTATTTTGCAGCGCAGCATGGAACCTTAACCTTTGTAAAGTGTTCTCGATCGCGCAGGCAGGTCAGGATGGTGTGGCGATGGTCGAGGTGCTGAAGCAGGCCGGGACGGACACCATCTCCTCGACGTCCGGCCATGCCCTGACATACGCCGCCGCGGTCAAGGACAGCCCGCCGGAGCCGGCGGCATTGCTCTCCACGACAAAACTGCTCTTTGTCACGTCCGAGATGGGCGACTTCATCAAGGCCGGCGGCCTGGGCGAAGTGTCGACCGCGCTGCCCCGGCAGTTGCGGGCTTTCTGCGATGTGCGCGTCCTGATCCCCGGCTTCCGGCAGGTGCGGGCGGCCAAGCCGAACATGGACATCGTCCATCAGATGCCGCGCACGGCAAGCCTGCCGCCCTGGTCGCTCGGCCGCTTCAGCACGCCCGACGGGCTGACGATCTATGCCGTGCTCTGCGACGAACTCTACGATCGCGAGGGTTCGCCCTATGGCCCCTTCGCAGGCGGCGATTTCGGCGATAACGACATCCGCTTCGGCCGGCTTTCGCTGGCTGCTGCCGAGATCGCGGCCGGCGAGGCCGACCCGAACTGGAAGCCCGACATCATCCACGTCAATGATTGGCCATCAGCCCTGGCGGCCGGCTATCTGCGCTGGAAGGGGTTGGCAACGCCCTCGATTCTGACGATCCACAATCTCGCCTATCAGGGCCTGTACCAGCCGGCACGGATGAACGCGCTTGGCATTCCCGATCTCGCCTTCTCGGTCAACGGCGCCGAATTCCATGGCAAGATCTCCTTCCTGAAGAGCGGCATCTATTACGGCTCGCATGTCACCACGGTCAGCGAGACCTATGCGAGCGAGATCACGACGGCCGATCACGGCTGCGGCCTGGAGGGCCTGCTCAAGACCCGCATGGATGAAGGCCGCCTGACCGGCATCGTCAATGGCATCGATGACAGCTGGGCTTCGCCCACAGGCGTCGAGAAGACCGGCGCCCAGATGATCCGTCAGTGGAAGCGCCAGAACGCGGCCAATATCCGCAAGAGCTTCGAGCTTCCCGCGTCGCGCGGGCCGCTATTCTCGATCATTTCGCGCCTGGTTCACCAGAAGGGCATCGACCTCTCGATCGAGGCCGCCGAGACGATCATCGACAATGGTGGCCAGCTCGTCGTCACCGGGCGCGGCGAACCGCGGCTGGAGGATGCGATCGAGCGCCTCGCCCGCCAGCACCCGGCATCGGTCGCCGCCCGCATCGGCTTCGACGATGGCGAGGCCCGGCGCATCTTTGCCGCCAGCGATTTCCTGCTGATGCCCTCGCGTTTCGAACCTTGCGGTCTCAGTCAGATGTACGCTCAGCGCTCGGGCGCCCTGCCGATCGCCTATCGCACGGGCGGCCTCGTCGACACGATCGAGGACGGGCTGTCGGGCTTCCTGTTCTCGTCGCTGACGGGCGCAGGCCTGACATCGGCCGTGACCCGCGCACTCGACGCCTTCCGCTCGAAGCGGGCCTTCGTGCAGATGCGCGAGCATGCAATGGCCAAGCGCTTCGACTGGGGCCGGCCGACCCACCGGTATGCGGATGTCTACGCCAAGGCGCTGGCGGCATGAGGTTTGGCTGAACAATTGTGCGGCCGGGCCTCGCCGACATCCCGCGCAAGCGAGCCGGCGAGAAGCGTGCCCATGGGGCGACAGGTAAAGGCGAGTGCAGGTAAGGCGAGACAGAATGGGCGCAGCCTTCATCCTTCGAGAGGGCAACTCCATCGAAGCGCCGTCTCGAAAGATGAAGGCTGTATGTCCCGGGATGCGTTCAGGCCTTCTTCGTGGGCCCCGCTTTCGTCGCCGCGATCTTGGCCGGCGGCGTCGCGGCAGGATCCCTCGTCAACGCGGTCGTGATCTTGCCCTTGGCAGGCGGCTTGGCCTTGAGGCCACCGTTTGTCTTGAGCTCGCCGTTTTTCAGGCTGGCCGAAACGCGCGCCTCGGCCTGCTTCCAATGCTCGGCGTCGCGTCCTTCAGGCTTGCCCTCTGCTTCCCAGATCGCATAGGCCGTATCGCGAACGATCTGCTCCCGGCTCATCGACAATCTCCATTTCACGCTAGGTTTGCCCGCTGTGACAACGAGGTCGGTAATGCTTGGTTCCACTCAGAAAATCGTGAAGCATGCGGTATGTTGAAGCGGGAACGCAAAGCCCTTCCGCTGCGTTGCAGCATGAATGATTCCGCGGCCTTCGTGGAGTCGTCTTCGCGCTGGAACCAGACCCGATGACGCGCCAGATCCCACTCAGATTGCCCAGCCTTCCGCCGCGCGACATCGCGCTGCTCGAAGAAGGCCGCCATCCCGATGCTTTCGCCGTTCTGGGCCGGCATCCGGTCGAGGACATCATGCTGGTCCGGGCCTTCCTGCCCGGCGCCAACTATGTCGAACTCGTCACCGGCGAGGGCGAAGAGCGGCGCACCGTCGCGATGATCGGCCAGGGCAACGGCCTCTATGAGGCGCCCTGCCCGCCTCAGCAGCCCTACCGCCTCCGGGTCGCCTGGCCCGGCGGCATCACCGAGGCCGCCGACCCATACAGCTTCGGCCTGCTGCTTTCCGACGATGATATCTATCTCGCGGCGGAAGGCCGGCATTTCGACCTGTCGACACGCCTTGGCGCCAATATCCGCAGCTTTGAGGGTATTGAGGGCGTGCTCTTCGCGGTCTGGGCGCCGAACGCGTCCCATGTCGCGGTCGTCGGCGATTTCAACGGCTGGGATACCCGCCGCCATCCGATGCGCCGGCGATTGGGACCGGGCATCTGGGAGCTGTTCATTCCCGGACTGAAACCGGGCGCCGTCTATAAATACGCGCTCGACGCGGCCTCCGGCGAACGCCTGCCCTGGAAGGCTGATCCGCTGGCGCGCTGCACAGAGTTGCCGCCGCGCACGGGTTCCGTGGTCGCGGCGCCGCCCGACTACGCCTGGACGGATGCCGACTGGATCGAGGCGCGCTCGAAGGCTCATCCCATTACCGAGCCCATGTCGGCCTATGAGGTCCATGTCGGCTCGTGGCTGCGCACGGAATGGGGCCAGATGGGCTCCTGGGACGAGGCCGTCGACAGGCTGATCCCTTATCTCCAGCATATGGGCTTCAGCCATGTCGAGCTGATGCCGATCACGGAGCATCCCTTCGGGGGATCGTGGGGCTATCAGCCGCTGGCCATGTTCGCGCCGACAGCCCGGCTGGGCCCGCCCGAAGCTTTCGCCCGCTTCGTCGACCGCTGCCATGCAGCGGGCATCGGCGTGATCCTCGATTGGGTGCCCGCGCATTTTCCCTCAGACGAACACGGGCTCGCCCGTTTTGACGGCACGGCGCTCTACGAACACGAGGACCCGCGCGAAGGCTTCCATCGCGACTGGAACACGCTGATCTACAATGTCGGCCGGCGCGAGGTGCGCGGCTTCCTGATAGCCTCGGCGCTGTGGTGGGTCGAGACCTTCCATCTCGACGGCCTGCGCGTCGATGCCGTCGCCTCGATGCTCTATCGCGACTATAGCCGCCTGCCCGGCGAATGGGTGCCCAACCAGTATGGCGGGCGCGAGAATCTGGAAGCAGTCAGCTTCTTCCAGGAGCTCAACACGCTCATCGGCGCCCGCGGCCGAGGCGCGGTCACCATCGCCGAGGAATCGACCGCATGGCCCGGCGTCACAACGCCGGTGCATCACGGCGGGCTGGGCTTCCACTTCAAGTGGAACATGGGCTGGATGCACGACACGCTGCGGTTCTTCGCGCGCGATCCGATCCATCGCGGCCATCATGGCGACGATGTCACTTTCGGGCTGATCTACGCCTTCTCCGAGAATTTCGTGCTGCCGATCTCGCATGACGAGGTGGTGCATGGCAAAGGCTCGCTGATCTCGCGCATGCCCGGCGACGACTGGCAGCGCTTCGCAAACCTGCGGCTCTGCCTGGCACTGATGTGGACGCATCCCGGCAAGAAGCTTCTGTTCATGGGCTGCGAGTTCGGCGCTGAGGAGGAATGGAGTGTCGACGCGCCCTTTCCCTGGCCACACCCGGACGACGAACGCAGACGCGGAGCGATGAATCTGATCCGCGATCTGAACGCGCTTTACCGCGCTACTCCGGCCTTGCATCGGCTGGACCATGCCCCCGAGGGCTTCGCCTGGATCGTCGCCGATGACAGCGCCAACTCCGTTTTCGCCTTCAGCCGCTCGGGCGGCGCAGGCGCGCCCGACGTTCTCGTCATCGCCAACATGACACCGGTGCCGCGCCACGATTACCGCATCGGCGTGGTCAGGCCCGGGCTCTGGCGTGAGCGCCTGAACAGCGATGCCGATGTGTATAGCGGCGCCGGGCTGGGGAATGGCGGCGCGTGCCGGACAGGATCGATTTCGGCCCATGGCCAGAAGCAGAGCCTCTCGCTGACGCTTCCGCCGCTCGGACTGCTGGTGCTTGAACACGATCCAGCTGGCCTTTAGCAGCCGCTTCGATCCCAACCCCCTGCCCTGCGGAGCAAGCGATGAGCGACGAAACCCTGCGCGTGCTCGCCACCAAGGCCGGCATCGCCCCGCATTGGACGGACCAGACCGGCGCCGAGCGCGCCGTCTCTCCCGACAGCCTGCGCGCGATCCTATTCGCGCTCGGCCTTCCCGCCGACAGCGACCAGGCCTTGCGCAATTCGCTCTCGCTTATGGAAGCCGGCGGCCTCGCCTCGGCCTCGCATTTTACCACGGCGCGGGTCGGCCAGCCCGTCAGCCTGCCGCTCCCCGCCCCCGGCGGAACCGCAGTGGAGATCACGCTCGAAGGCGGCGCCCACCGCGTCGTCACCTCGGAAGACGGCTATGACGGCGCACTCACGCTCCCGGCCTTCGACGAGCCCGGCTACCATATCGTTCGCACCACTCAGGGCGATTTCACCGTCGCGACCGCCCCCGAACGCTGCATCACCTTCGCCGATCTGAACGGCGGCGCGCCGGGCTGGGGGATGGCAGCGCAGATTTATTCTCTGCGGAGCAACGGCGATGGCGGCATCGGCAATTTCGCGGGTGTCGCGGCCCTGGGGCGCAGCGCTGCCAGCCGGGGGGCCGATGCGCTGGCGATCAGCCCGGTCCATGCGCTCTATGGCGCGGACCCGGCACTGTTCAGCCCCTACTCACCCTCGACGAGGCTGTTCTACAACCCGCTCCACGCCGATCCGGCTGCCGCGATGCCGGCCGAACTCATCCAGGACGTGATCGCCAAACTCAGCCTCGCCGATGATATGGCGAAGCTCTCAGCCCTCCCGCAGGTCGACTGGCTCGCTGCGACGCCGCTGCGTCACACGCTCCTGCGCGGGCTGTTCGATGCCCTGCGCGATCCCGCCCGCGCTCTGGACGCGCCGCGTGCCGATTTCGAGCGCCATCTGGCCGAGGCTTCGCCGCTGCTGAAGGCGCATTCCGTCTTCGAGGCCCTGCATGCGGCCCAATTGCGCCGCGATCCGGCGGCCCAAAACTGGCACGACTGGCAGCCCGCCTACCGCGATCCCGAAAGCGCCGAAGTCGCGGCCTTTGCGGCCGAGCACGCCGACGAGATCGCCTATCAGATCTTCCTGCAATGGCTGACCGGCCGCTCCTATGGCGAGGCCCAACGCGTCTGCCGCGAGAGCGGCATGAAGGTCGGGCTCGTCGCCGATCTCGCCATCGGCATGGACGGATCGGGCAGCCATGCCTGGAGCCGCCAGCATGAGGTGCTAGGCGGCCTGAGCATCGGCGCGCCGCCTGACTATTATGCGGCGGACGGCCAGAACTGGGCCCTGACCACCTTCTCGCCGCGCGGGCTCGCGGCGTCCGGCTTCGCCCCCTTCATCGAGACGCTGCGCGCCAGCCTGCGCTATGTCGGCGGCATCCGCATCGACCATGTCATGGGCATGAGCCGGCTCTGGCTGGTGCCGGAAGGCGCGAGCGCGCTCGATGGCGCCTATGTCACCTTTCCCTCGGAGACCCTGTTCCGGCTCGTCGCGCTCGAATCCTGGCGACACAAGGCGATCGTCATCGGCGAGGACCTGGGCACCCTGCCCTATGGCTTCCGCGATTATCTGCGCGAGCAGGGCGTCGCGGGGTTGCGCGTCCTGCGCTTCGAGAAATCGGATCATGGCTATGTCCCCCCCGAGGAATGGGAGCCGGCCGCCGCCGCGTTGACCACGACCCACGACCTGATCCCGACCGCCGGCTGGTGGGCCGGATCAGATCTCGAACCGTCTCAGGATGGCATCGACCATGAGGGCATCCGCGCCTGGGATCGTGGCCTGCTCTGGGGGGCGTTCCAGCAGGCGGGCCTGGTCGAGGGCGAGCGTCCCGCGCCCGACGACACCGACCCGGTCGTCGACGCCGCCATCCGCTACATCGCCAAGACGCCCAGCACG
Organism: Allobosea lathyri; assembly: GCF_900108245.1. GTDB lineage: Bacteria > Pseudomonadota > Alphaproteobacteria > Rhizobiales > Beijerinckiaceae > Allobosea > Allobosea lathyri. The sequence continues at coordinate 261,961 of NZ_FNUY01000003.1, read as the reverse complement.
CTGAAGATTCTTCCGATCGAGGACGCCCTCGGCATCCGCACCCAGCCCAACGTTCCCGGCACCACGACGGAGAAGCCGAACTGGCGGCATCGCCTCGATGGCGATGCGGATGCCTTGCTGGATGACGAGACCGTGCAGGCGCGATTGGCGCATCTCGGCCCGCCGCGCGGCGAGGTCTAGCGCCGGACGAACTTGCTCGGAACCACGCCGTCATCCCGGACGTAGCGAAGCGAAGATCCGGGATCCATCGAAGGGCTGCAAAACTCTACGATAGATCCCGGATCGGCGCGGCTTCGCCGCTTGTCCAGGATGACGGTGGAGTTTGGCACAGATCCTCTAGCCTCACGCCGCCGCGCGCCCCTCGACGATCCCCGCGATCTCCTCCAGCATCTGCGTGTCGTCGCCGGCTAGCCCGTCCATAGCGGCCATGCGCGCGATGACCGTCGCGGCGACCGCCTCCTCGACCGTATCCTCGGCATAGGCGTAGAAGATCGTCGCATGCTGGCCGTCGCGATGGCAGCGCCCCTCGATCTGCTGCAGCTGGATCGCGCTGTGGCGCATGTCGTGGACGACCAGAGACCGCTCGCGCTCGCCGCCCGGCATTTCGCCCCGGTGCAGCGAGATCGATTCCGTCACGGTGAAAATCACGGCATCGAGCCCACCGGTCTGGAAAACCAGCCGCGTCTGCTCATTGACCACTCCGGAGCGCTCGCCATTGATCTCGGCGACGCGCCAGCCGCGCCCACGCAAGGCATCCGCCAGCATGGCGCTGGTCTCCAGGAAAGCGACGGAGACCGCGACCTGCTCGTCATTGCCCAACAGGTCGTCGCAGAAATCGACCGTGCCGGGAATCCGTAACAGGCTCGCCTTCTGCCGGAAGCGCAGATCGGCGGCCCAGCCCTGCGGCTTGCGCGTCGAGCCCCCCGCCAGTCCCAGCTCTCGCCGGAACTCGCGCCAGGTCGCATCGTAGAGCTTGCGTGCGGCTGCATCGAGCGCGACCGGCGCAAGTTCGCGCTGCACCTCGGGCCAGCCCGCGATCTCCTCGGGCCGCCTGCGCAAGCCGATGGCGTTGGCGCCGCGATAAAGCAGATCGGCCATCACCTTGCGGTCGGTTTCGTTGGGATCCCAACTCCAGTTCTTCCAGCGGCCTTTGGCGCGGCCGATCTTCAGCCGCTTCATCAGCACGCGAAATCCGTCGAGATCTTCGGTCGGAGCGCCTGCGGCCCGCGCCAGCAGCGTGCCGAGATAGGACAGCTCATGCGGCGACTGGCCGGCCGTGGCGCTCATATAGATCGCGAAATTCGCAGCCGCCGCCATCTGTCGGCAGACCATGCCCTGCTGCGAGTTGGGGTTGCGGATGCGGTGCGCCTCGTCGATCACCACCAGCGGCCAGATGCGCTTGGGCGTGCCGTGCTTGGCGAGTTCGTTGTTCTTGGCGCGCACCGAACGCTTCTTGCTGTCGGCAGGAGCCGCCAGCAGCGACTTCGTCCGTTCGAAATTCATCAGCGTCACGCGCTTCGCAGGCAGGCCCGACAGCGCCATGGTGCGGCGCCATTGCGGTATCGCACCCTTCGGGCAGATCACCAGGATTTCCGCTTCCGGCATCGCCGAGAGGGCGAGCCAGGCCGAGAGCGTCTTGCCGAGCCCCGTCAGATCGCCGAGCAGAAAGCCCGGCGCGCCCTTCGCCCGGGCAGAAAGGATGGCGTCACGCGCTACCAGCTGGTGGGCGTGAGGCACCATCAGGACAGAGCCGTCGCCTTGATTCATCGGGATCGAATTCATGAGCGGGATCGAGTTCATGCCGTCTGCGTTGCCACGGCCGCTGCGGGGCCGGCAAGCTCGGCCGCTTGCAAGGTCAGCGCCGCGCTCGTCTCGGTGTTCTCCAGCTCGCGCGTCAGGAGCGCCAGAAAGTTCGTCACCAGCCGCGGCAACACCCGCCCCGACATCGTCTGGAGCTGCAGGCTGCGCGATGGCATCTCGCTGTCCCTGAGCGGCAGTGCGACGATCGAACCGTCGCGCATCGAGGCGCCAAACGTGATGCTGCTGGCAAAGGTCACGGCCCCGCCCAGCCGGCAGAAATGCAGCACGCTGGTGATGTTGGTCGAGGTCAGCACGGGGTCGAGCGTCAAACCGCGCCCGGAGCAGTGGATATCCATGATCTTTCGCACGGTCGCCTCGCCGTCGAGCATGGCCAGCGGATAGGCGAATATCTCCTCGATCCTGACCGGCGCCCGCGCCAGTAGCGGATGGCCCGGAGCCACGAACGCATAGGTCGGCACCGCACGCTGCCAATGGGTCGTGATGCCCCGCTCCGAAGACAGCACGAAGGTCGCGCCGATATCGACCGAGCCCATCCGGACCTGCTCGGTCACCACCGGCGGCGACATCACCTTGACGTCGAAGGCGACCTCCGGATGCGTCTTGCGGAAGGCATGGATCGTCTCGGGGATGAAACTCACCGCGAAACCCTCGGTGATTCCCAGCCGAATCAAGCCCTTGCCGGCGCTGCTGAGTTCGCGGATCTCGCTGACGATCTGCTCGTTCTCCAGCGCCAGACGTTGTGCATAAGCCGCCAGCGTCAGCCCCGCCTGGGTCATGATCATGCCCCGCGCGCGCCGCTCGAACAGCACCGCGTCGAGTTCCTTCTCGAGATTGGAGACCTGCCGGCTGACGGCCGACGCCGCCACGCGCAGGCGCTGGGCGGCCGCACTGACGGAGCCGGTCCGCGCCACTTCGAGAAAATATCGCAGGGCCGATGATTGCATGGGAACGCCTGTAGCGCTCCTTTGCCGGATCGGCAACGATCCGTTCGATTCATTCTTATGGCGGCAAGTGCGATCCTTCGGCAGATTTGCGGCCGCACAAAGGCGCGGTAACGACGGCATCGCCGCGGGCCGCTTCGAGGGGAAAAAGAATGAAACTCGTATCCAAGGCTTTCGCGCTGATGCTGGCCTCGACCGCGCTTGCGGCGACGGTGTCCGGCCCGGCGCTGGCCCAGAAGGCGGCCAACACCGTCCGCTTCGCCTATGACCAGGCGCCTGAAAACGTCGATCCGTTCTTCAACAACGTCCGCATCGGCGTGATCATCGGCGCCAATGTCTGGGACACGCTGGTCTACCGCGACCCCACCACCAACGAGTACAAGGGCCAGCTCGCCAAGAGCTGGAAACAGATCGACGACAAGACGATCGAGTTCGAGCTGCGCGAAGGCGTTAAATTCCACAATGGCGAGGAGTTCGACGCCGACGACGTCGTCTACACGCTGAACTTCGTCGCCAAGCCCGAGAACAAGGTCGTCACCCAGGGCAACGTCAACTGGATCGAAAAGGCCGAGAAGGTCGGAAAATACACCGTCCGCCTGACCACCAAGGAAATCTTCCCCGCCGCGATCGAATATCTCGCCGGCCCGGTGGTGATCCATCCCAACGAATATTACGAGAAGGTCGGCCCCAAGGGCCAGAACGACAAGCCTGTCGGCTCCGGCCCCTACAAGGTGACGAACTACGTTCCGGGCAAGTCGATCACGCTCGAGGTCAACAAGGACTACTTCAAGAATTCGCCCAAGCCACAGGCCAAGATCGGCAAGATCGAGATCCGTTTCATCCCCGACCGCCAGACCCAGATGGCCGAGGTGCTGTCGGGGGGCGCCGATCTGATCATGAGCGTGCCCAAGGACCAGGCTGACCAGCTCAAGACCATGCCGAACCTGCAGGTCGTCTCGGGCGAGACGATGCGCATCGTCTTCATGCAGATCAATGCGCTCGAGAACTCGCCGGCCCCGGCCCTGAAGGACGAGCGCGTCCGCAAGGCGATCAACCACGCCATCGACCGCGAAGCCATGGTCAAGAACATCGTCGGCGAAGGCTCGCGCGTTATCAACACGATCTGCTTCCCGTCGCAGTTCGGCTGCACCGACGAGGGCGCGGCGCGCTACGCCTATGATCCCGCCAAGGCCAAGGCGCTGCTCGCCGAGGCCGGCGTCAAGGACCTGACCCTCGACATCGTCGCCTATCGCGAGCGCAACCAGACCGAGGCGCTGATCGGCTATCTCCAGGCCGTCGGCATCAAGACCAACCTGCGCTTCCTGCAATATGCGGCGATGCGCGAGGTCATCAGCTCCGGCAAGGCCAACCTGACGCACCAGACCTGGGGCTCGTTCTCGGTCAATGACGTCTCGGCCAACACGCCGAATTACTTCGCCTTCCGCAGCGAGGACATCACCCGGGACGCCACAGTTCGCGACCTCCTGAACAAGGGCAACAACTCCGTCGCCCCCGAGGTCCGCAAGCAGGCCTACAAGGAAGCGCTCAAGATCATCGCCGACAAGGCCTATGCCGTGCCGCTCTACTCGCTCCCGACCTACTACGTCGGCAGCAAGGATCTGACCTTCAAGGCCTATCCCGACGAGCTCGTGCGCTTCTGGGAAATGACCTGGAAGTAAACCCGCCTCGCTCGCGGTAACCGTCATTGCGAGCATCGCGAAGCAATCCAGTGGTCTCGCTCCGCGCCCTGGATTGCTTCGTCGCTGCGCTCCTCGCAATGACGAATGAGCGCAGCCGCTTCCTGTCAATAACATTCATCGAAGCTCAGAGACCCACACCTTGATCGGTTTCATCCTCAAACGCCTTGGCCTGGCGGTCCTTGTCGCGCTCACCGTCTCGGCTATCGCCTTCCTGCTGCTGCGCCTCTCCGGCGACGTGGCGGTGGCGATTGCCGGCGAAGGCGCGCAGCAGGCCGATATCGACCTGATCCGCGAAACCTATGGGCTGAACCGGCCGATCCTCATCCAGTATCTCGACTGGCTCTGGCGGACGATGCAGGGCGATTTCGGCACCTCGATCTATTTCAAGACCGATGTCGCAGCCCTCGTCTTCTCCAAGATCCCGACCACGCTGATCCTCGGCGTCGCCTCGCTCGGCTTCGCGCTGGCGATCTCGATCCCGCTGGGCATCCTCGCTGCCGTCTATGCCAATAGCTGGGTCGACCGGCTGGCCTTGGCGATCGCAGTCGTCGGCCAGGCGCTGCCGAACTTCTTCTTCGCGCTGTGCCTGGTGATGCTGTTTTCGATCACGCTGCGCTGGCTGCCGGTTTCCGGCTCGCAAACCTGGCAGCATTTCGTCATGCCGACGATCGCGCTCGGATACTACGCGGCACCCGCCTTCATGCGGCTGATCCGCGCCGGCATGATCGAGGTTCTCTCGGCCGATTATATCCGCACCGCCCGTGCCAAGGGCCTGTCGCCACGCAAGGTCGTGGTGACCCATGCGCTGCGCAACGCGCTTGTGCCGGTCGTCGCGCTGACGGCGGTGCAGCTCGGCTTCCTGCTCGGCGGCTCGGTGGTGATCGAGTCGATCTTCGCGCTCGATGGGCTGGGCTACCTCGCCTATCAGAGCATCACCTACAAGGATTTCCCGGTCATGCAGATGGTCGTGATGCTGCTCGCGGGCGTCTATGTCCTGCTGACGCTGCTCGCCGACATCGCCAATGCCTGGCTCGATCCCCGCATTCGGGTGTCCTAGGATGCAGGATTTCCAATCATGAGCGACGTCGCCCCCCTCACCCTGCCCGCCGGCTCCGTCCCACCTGGCCGCACGCCGCTGAAACGCCTGCTGTCGCAGACGACGCTGCTGATCGGCCTCGGCTTGCTCGCGGTTTTCATCGCCATGGCGGTGCTCGCGCCGCTGCTGGCGCCGCACGACCCCTATCTGCAGAACCTGACGGCACGCAACGTCCCGCCCTTCTGGTACGAGAAGGGCAACTGGGCCCATCCGCTGGGCACCGATCCGCTCGGGCGCGACTATCTCTCGCGGCTGCTCTACGGGGCGCGGATCTCGCTGCTGATCGGCATCAGCGTGGTCATCCTGTCCGGCCTGATCGGCGCGACCATGGGCCTGCTCGCGGGCTATTTCGGCGGCCGCATCGACCTCGCCGTCACCTTCATGGTGACGACGCGTCTGGCCATGCCGGTCATCCTCGTGGCGCTCGCGGTGGTCGCGATCATCGGCTCGTCGCTCTGGGTCGTCATCCTCGTGCTCGGCCTTTTGAAATGGGATCGTTTCGCGGTGGTGATGCGCAGCGCGACCCAGCAGGTGCGCTCGCTCGACTACATCGCAGCTGCCCAGGCCTCCGGCGCCTCGACCCTGCGCATCATCCTGAAGGAAGTCCTGCCCAACGTCGCGCCCCAGCTCATCGTCGTCGCGACGCTGGAAGCCGCAAGCGCCATCCTGCTCGAAGCCGCACTGTCCTTCCTCGGGCTCGGCGTGCAGCCGCCGCTGCCGTCCTGGGGGCTGATGATCTCGGAAGCGAAGGCCTACATGTTCTTCTCGTTCTGGCTCATCGCTTTGCCCGGCTCGGCGCTGGCTCTGCTGATCTTCGCGATCAACCTTGCCGGAGACGGCCTGCGCGACGCGATCTCGCCCGCCAAATCGATCTGATGTTCCAAATACCCTCAGCCCTCATCCTGAGGAGCCGCGAAAGCGGCGTCTCGAAGGATGAGGGCTGGCGATAACTCTCGCTCATAGCTCACGGAGACCGCCCATGACCCGCGCCCAGGCCATCGCGCATGCGCAAGACTATTTCGACTCCGGCAGCTTCAAGAGCGATCTCACGCGGCTTGTCGCCATGCCGACCGAAAGCCAGAACCCCGAGCGCGCGCCGGTCCTCGCCGATTATCTCGAAAACGAGATGCGGCCGCTGCTGGAGAAGCTCGGCTTCACCTGCAAGACGCTGACGCATCCGCGCGCCAAGGGCCCCTTCCTCTTCGCCGAGCGCATCGAGGACCCGAGCCTGCCGACCATCTTCGGCTACGGGCATGGCGACGTCATTCGCGGCCTCGACGCGCAATGGAGCGAGGGCCTCTCGCCCTGGACGCTGACCGAGCGCGGCGACCGCTGGTACGGCCGCGGCGTCGTCGACAACAAGGGCCAGCACGTCATCAACCTCAATGCGCTGCGTGCCGTGCTCGAGACGCGCGGCAAGCTCGGCTTCAACGCCAAATACCTGATCGAGATGGGCGAGGAATGCGGCTCGCCGGGCCTGCGCGAGCTCTGCACCGAGCAAAAGGAGCTGTTCAAATCGGACGTGCTCATTGCCTCGGACGGGCCGCGCCTCAATGCCGAGCGCCCGACCCTCTTCCTCGGCGCTCGCGGCGGCGTGACCTTCGATCTCACGATCAACGCCCGCGAGGGCGGCCACCATTCCGGCAACTGGGGCGGCATCCTCTCCGATCCCGCAATCCAGCTTGCTCACGCCATCGCCTCGATCACCTCGCCGACCGGCCAGATCCGCATCCATGAATGGGTGCCCAAGGAGCTGCCGGAGCCCGTGCGCAAGGCGCTGGCCGATTGCGAGATCGATGGCGGCCCCGATGGCCCGGCGATCGATCCCGAATGGGGCGAGCCCGGCCTGTCGCCGGCCGAGCAGGTTTTTGGCTGGTGCTCTTTCGACGTGCTGGCGATGAAGTCCGGCGTTCCGGAAACCCCGGTCAACGCGGTGCCGCCCAGCGCCTGGGCCCGCTGCGCGCTTCGCTTCGTCGTCGGCATCGATCCCGAGGATGTCATCCCCGCACTGCAGCGCCATCTCAAGCGCCATGGCTTCGACATGGTCGAGGTCACCAAGGCGCGCGATGCCGTCTTCAACGCCACCCGCCTCGACCCCGATGATGCCTGGGTGCACTGGGCGCTCGCGTCCGTCGCGAAAAGCACCAACAAGAAGCCGGCGCTGCTGCCCAATCTCGGCGGCGGGCTGCCCAACGACATCTTCTCGGAGATCGTCGGCATGCGCACGATCTGGGTGCCGCACTCTTATCCCGGCTGCTCGCAGCACGCGCCCGACGAGCACCTGCCCGTAGCGATTGCCCGCGAGGGGCTGGCGATGATGGCAGGTCTTTATTGGGACCTCGGCGACGGCAATACACCGCCGCTCTGAGCATCGGGCTCTGAAACCTACTCCTGTGGCTGGCGCGGATCGCGCGCCGGCGGCAGATCGACAGGCGTCGCCGGAGGAGCCTCCGGCGGTGCGTTGGGCGGCAATTCCGGCGGCGGTTCGGTAGGAATACCCTGCGGCGCCTCGTCGGGCGGCGACTCGACCGGCGGAGCCGGCGGCACCTCGGTCGGCGTCAAAGGCGGCGCTTCCGGCGGCGGATTGGGAATTGCCGGCGACCCAGGGTCGCTCTGAGCATGCATAGTGACGGCCATAAGGGGTCCTCCTGCTTCGTCCAACGCGGGGCAAGCGGGAAGGTTCGCGGAACGCCCTTCAAAATCCACGCGAGCTGAGCGCCCGCGCGCTGCTTTCCCCGATCACGAGTCGGCAGGATCGCCCGGATCGCCCGGATCGTCCTTGGGCGAAGTTTCGCGCCCGGCCGGAACCTGGCCGCGATCGCCTTCATGGCGACGCTGTATGAACTCTTCGACCGTATGGTCGATGTAAAGCAGCAGAAGCGAGATAACAGTCGCCGCCAGCACGATCCACCACTGGCCCAGCCCCGCCGCACATCCCAGCGCAGCCGTCACCCATATCGCCGCTGCCGTCGTGAGACCATGCGGATTGGGATCGCCGTCGCGCCGGATGATGACGCCGGCACCGAGGAAGCCGACGCCGGTCAATACGCCCTGAACGACGCGGCTGGCTGCATCGATATGCCCGTTGCCTGCAAAGATCGCGGCCGCCGCTGCAGTTCCCAGTCCCACGAGGCCGAAGGTGCGGATTCCCGCGCTCTTATGCTTCAGCGTGCGCTCCCAGCCGACAGCGACACCCGCTGCCGTACCGGCCAGCAACCTGAGAAGCAGATTCAGTTCATCCAAAACCAGCACTCCCGGCAGTACCACGGCAAGACGCTCTGCCGTTGCGGCTCGGCAAGGTCCTCACCTCCCGGAAGAATTAGCACGGCCCGCGGAAAAGTCGCCCGAAGCCAGCCCGCTCTTGCCATTACCCATATGCGGGCATATACCCGCGATATGGCTATAGTCTGTTTTTGCACGACATTGCGACGCGCGGCTCGAAGAGTCGCAGAGAGCTTCGACGCGGCTCTGGCGCCCATCGGCATCAACACTGCGCAGTTCAGCCTGTTGCGGTCGATCAGCCGTGCCGCGCCGGTGAAATTGACCGAACTCAGCCGCGTGACGGAACTCGACCGTTCGACGATCGGCCGCAATGTCCGCGTTCTCGAACGCATGAATCTCGTCGCGCTGGGTCGCGGCAAGGATCAGCGCGAAGCCATGGTCACGCTGACCGAGGCGGGGCGCGCTGCTATCACCGAGGGCATCCCGCTATGGGAGGCTGCTCAGGCAGCCTTCGAGGCTCGGCTGGGAACAGAGCGGGCTCAAAAGTTACGCGCCGAATTGGACGCACTCTGACTATTTTGTTTCGCATATGCGGGTATCTACCCGCAATCTGGAGATCGTGATGTCTGCAACCGCTCGCCCTTCTGGATTATCCACCGCCATTGCAGCGGCAATGGCGCGGCGCGGCCTGCATTATGGCTGGGTCGTCGCGGCCGTCACCTTCCTCACCATGCTGGTGACCGCCGGAGCTGTCGGGGCGCCCGGCGTACTGATCGGGCCGTTGCAGCGTGAATTCGGCTGGGCCACCGCCGACATCTCCTCGGCCCTGGCCGTCCGCCTTCTGCTCTTCGGGCTGATGGGGCCGTTTGCGGCAGCGTTCATGAACCGGTTCGGGGTTCGCCCGGTCGTGAGCGTCGCCCTGACGCTGATCGCGTCCGGCATTCTGGGCTCGTTCTTCATGACCAAGCTCTGGCACCTCGTCATGCTCTGGGGCATCGTCGTGGGGCTGGGCACCGGTCTCACGGCGATGGTGCTCGGCGCGACCGTCGCAACGCGCTGGTTCCAGGCCAGGCGCGGCCTCGTGGTCGGCCTCCTGACCGCGAGCACGGCGACTGGGCAGCTCGTCTTCCTGCCGCTGCTGGCGAGCCTGACCGAAAGCGTCGGATGGCGCAGTGCGCTCGTCCTCGTGCTCGCCATGCTGGTCGTCGCGACGCTGGCGGTGCTCGCCTTGATGCGCGACCGCCCGTCCGACATCGGCCTTGCGCCCTTCGGCTCCGACAGCCTTGCTCCCGCCCCTCCCCCGGCAGGCGGTTTCGGCGCGATGCTGATGTCGCCGCTGGTGGCCCTGCGGGAGGCCTCGCGCACGCACACATTCTGGGTCCTGTTCGGCACCTTCTTCATCTGCGGCGCCAGCACCAACGGCCTCGTCCAGACCCATTTCGTTTCGCTCTGCGGCGACTTCGGCATGGCCGCGACGACGGCAGCCGGCGTGCTCGCAATGATCGGCATCTTCGACTTCGCGGGCACAGTCGGCTCCGGCTGGCTGTCCGACCGTTTCGACAGCCGCTGGCTGCTGTTCTGGTATTACGGCCTGCGCGGGCTCTCGCTGCTTTATCTCCCCTTCACCGACTTCTCCTTCTACGGTCTCTCGCTCTTCGCCATGTTCTACGGCCTGGACTGGGTCGCGACGGTGCCCCCGACCATCAAGATCGCGGCCGACAAGTTCGGCGAAAAGACCAATCTGGTCTTCGGCTGGATCTTCGCCGGCCATCAGCTCGGAGCGGCCTTCGCGGCCTATGGCGCCGGTTTCAGCAGGACCGTCTACGAGAGCTACCTGCCCGCCTTCTTCATTGCCGGCGCGCTATGCCTCTTCGCGGCGGCCTTCGTGACGACCCTGCGCGGCACCGGCATGGCCCAGCAGAAGGTGCAACCGGCCTGACAGCACTGCCGCCGGCGTTCGCAACCGGCAACAGCACCGTAACGGAAGACAGAGGACGCGGCCGTCGCGCGCCCTCTGCTCGCGACGCATTAGCCCTTGATGAAAGCGAGCACATCGGCGTTGAAGGTGTCGGCGTCGGTCTCGGCGAGCCCATGGGGCGCTCCGGGATACACCTTCAGCGTCGCTCCCTTCACGATCTTGGCGCTTTTCAGCCCCGCGGCCGCGATCGGCACGATCTGGTCGGCATCGCCATGGATGACGAGCGTCGGCTTGTCGATCTTCTTCAGATCCTCGGTGTAATCGACCTCGGAGAACTCGTGGATGCAGTCGTAATGGCCCTTCACGCTGCCGGCCATGCCCTGCAGCCAGAACGACTCGCGCAGGCCCTCGCTGATTTTCGCGCCCGGTTTGTTGAAACCGTAGAACGGCATCGTCAGGTCCTTGAAGAACTGCGACCGATCGCCCGCCGTACCCTTGCGGATGCCGTCAAAGACCTCGATCGGCGTGCCCTCGGGATTGGCAGCTGTCTTCAGCATCAGCGGCGGAACGGCGCCGACAAGCACCACCTTCGCGACACGACCGGTGCCGTGACGGCCGATATAGTGAACGACCTCGCCACCGCCGGTGGAGTGGCCGACCATGACGAGGTTCTTGAGGTCGAGCTTCTCGATCAGCTCGGCCAGGTCATCGGCATACTGGTCCATGTTGTTGCCGTCCCAGGGCTGGTCGGAACGACCATGTCCACGCCGGTCATGAGCGATGACGCGATAGCCCTTCTCCGCGAAGAACAGCATCTGCGGATTCCAGGCTTCCGAGCTGAGCGGCCAGCCATGGGAGAACAGGATCGGTTGGCCGGTGCCCCAGTCCCGGTAGAAGATGTGTGTGCCGTCCTTGGTCTTGATGGTGCCGTTGCTCATGCTTCTGTCTCCGTGTTGAATGGTTCAGCGGCGACGACCGGTCCAATGAATGGACGCGTGGCGACGACTGACAATATCGCCGGTCGCATGGCGCCGCTCGTCAAATCGGTCTGGTCCGAGCCCGCCCGCCATCGATCACCCGAGCACCTGCCCTCCAAGCACAGCCGGCAACTGACGGCGTAGGCAAAGCAAACGCATCGGCCGAAAATTCAGGCACCTCCGGCCAGCATTGCAGCAAGCGAAGGCTTGAGTTCCCTCACATCATCTGCATCACTGTATCCAGTGATGCAGATGATGGCCTGCGACCTGTTTCGCGGGCTCTCGTCAGGAGCCGCCGACATGAGCTTTGGACGTAACGCCTCAGTCGCCACGGCCCAGGACGAGGCCTATATCGCCATCCTCCACGCCATCCGCAGCGGCCGTTTTCAGCCGGGCGTGCGCCTGATCCCCGAGACGATCGCGCAGGAGCTGGCGATGAGCCGCATGCCGGTGCGCGAAGCCTTCCAGCGGCTCGCCAATGAAGGGCTCGTGGTGATCCGGCCCAACCGCGGCTGCGTCGTGTCCGGCCTGACGATCGACGAGATCTTCGAGACCTTCGAGATGCGCTCGGTGCTGGAGGGGCTGGCGGTCCGCTTGGCCATGCCGCGTGTCGACGCAGGCGTCCTGGCCGAGCTCGACATGTTTCTCCTGCGGATGGAGCGCAGCGGCGAAGCCGGCGGCGGCGACTGGCTCGCGCACCACCAGGCCTTTCACGAATATATCTGCGGGCTGAGCGGGCGGCCGAAGCTGGTCAAGCAGATCTCGGCCCTGCACATCGCGATCGAGCCCTATATGCGCGTCTGGCTCCATCACGTCGACAGGCCGCTGACCGCCACCAAGACGCAGCATGTCGTCGTCGAGGCGATGAGAACGGGCGACGCTGCCCTCGCGGAAATCACGATGCGCGATCACGTCATGCGCACGGCGCCGCGCCTCGCCGAATTCCTGCGCGCCGGCAATCTGCTGAACGGGACGCCGCGTCGCACCGGCCAGGCGGCACCCGCCTCGCTCCATCTGCCGTGACCATGCGGCCTGGGCCACGCGCACGGGCCCAAAACCAGATCAGCGGCGAACAGGCCCGAAGAGGCCGGACGCCATTGAGACAACCAGACAATCAAACAGGGGAATACGAATGGATCGGCGTCAGTTTCTGAAAGCTTCCGCGGCTGCGGCACTCCTGCCCGCGCCCAATATCGCGCGCGCGCAGGACAACAAGGTCCTGCGCTTCGTGCCCTATTCCGATGTCGCGATCATCGACCCGATCTGGACGACCGGCTACTCGACCCGCACCCATGCATTGCTGGTCTGGGACACGCTCTACGGACTGGACGAAAGCCTGCAGCCGCAGCCGCAGATGGTCGAGGGCCATGTCGTCGACGATGACGGCAAGCGCTGGACGCTGACGCTGCGTCCCGGCCTCGTCTTCCACGATGGGAGCAAGGTGCTGGCGCGCGACGCGGTCGCCTCGATCAAGCGCTGGGGCGTGCGCGACACCTTCGGCCAGTCGCTGATGGCAGTGACCGACGAGATTTCGGCGCCCGACGATCGCACCATCGTCTTCCGGCTCAGCAAGCCGTTTCCGCTACTGCCGGCTGCGCTGGCACGGCCAAGCGCGCTCGTTGCCGCGATCATGCCGCAGCGGCTGGCGGAGACCGATCCGTTCAAGCAGATCCCCGAAGTGATCGGCAGCGGCCCGTTCCGCTATGTCCCGCAGGAGCGCATCCCGGGCGCCCGCCATGTCTATGCCCGGCATGAAGGCTATGTGCCGCGCTCAGCGGGAACGCCGAGCTTCATGGCCGGCCCGCGCACGCCCTATCTCGACAGGATCGAGTTCCAGGTCATGCCGGATCCGGCAACCGCCATTTCGGCGCTTCAGACCGGCGCGGTCGACTGGGTCGAGCAGCCCCTGATCGACCTGCTGCCCACCCTGCGCAAGAACCCCGACATCGTCGTCGCGATCAAGGACCCCTCCGGCATGGCCGGCCAGCTCAGGCTGAACCATACCCAGGCGCCGTTCAACAACCCGGCGATCCGGCGTGTCATCCTCAGAGCGCTCGACCAGCAGGACTGCATGAACGCGGTCTGCGGCGGCGATCCCGAGGTGGTCAGGACCAGCATGGGCTTCTTCCCCAGCAACTCCGCGATGGCGTCGGAAGCCGGCATCGAGGCACTGAAGGCGCCCAAGGACTACGCCAAGCTGAAGCAGGAGCTGATCGAGGCCGGCTACAAGGGTGAGCGCATCGTCCTGCTATCGGGCCAGGACGTGCCGCGCATCGCCATGGTCTGCGAAGTCGCCGCCGACATGCTGAAGAAGATCGGTGCCAACGTCGATTTCGTCGCGGCCGACTGGGGCACCGTGCTCCAGCGCATCACCAATCGCCGCCCCGTCGAGGAAGGGGGCTGGAGCTGCTACGTAACCTACTGGTCCGGGCTCGACCTCGGCACACCCGCCACCAACTCGCCCATGCGCGGCAATGGCGCCAAGGGTGGACCGGGCTGGCCCGAAAGCCCTGCAATCGAGGCGCTGCGCGCCCGCTGGCTCGAGACAGGCGATGTCGCACAGCAGAAGGCGATCGCGCAGGAGATCCAGCTTCAGGCTATGCAGGACGTGCCCTATGTCCCCGCCGGGCAGTATTTCCAGCCCGTCGCCTACCGCAAGACCCTCACCGGCATGCTGAACGGCGTCCCCGTCTTCACCAACCTCCGCAAGAACTAATCCCCGCAAGGGTTGACGACAGCCGGCCCGGAGGACAGCGCGCTGTCTTCCGGGCCCTCCCATGATAATCCCCCACCCGCCGCAGCACGCGGCGGACAAACTGGACCAGCCCTGCCATGCGTGACTTCGAGCTTCCCGGACGTTCCCTCGCCATCGGCCGCGACGCCATGGCCGCGACCTCCCACCCGACGTCGACGCTCGCAGCCATCGATGTGCTGCGCGCCGGCGGCAACGCGGTCGACGCCGCCATCGCGGCCTGCGCCGTGCAATCCGTCGTCGAGGCCGGCTCGACAGGGATCGGCGGCGATTGCTTCGCCCTGATCTCGCGCGAAGGCAGCACCGAGATCAGGGGCTATAACGGCTCCGGCCGCACGCCCGCCGCCGCAACCGCGCAATGGTATCGTGAGGCCGGCATCACCTCGATCGAGCGGCATTCGCCTCACGCCGTCACCGTGCCCGGCGCTGTCGAGGCCTGGGCACGGCTGGTCGAGGATCACGGGCGCATGTCGCTGGCCGAGATTCTCGCGCCCGCCATCGCGCTCGCGCGCGACGGCTATCCGCTGACGCCGCGCGTCGCCTACGACCTCGCCAATCAGCGCGAATTGCTGCGGCAGGACCCCAACGCCGCCGCGACCTTCCTCGTCGCGGGCCAGCCGCCGGCAGCCGGCACCTTGCAATACCAGCCCGGCCTGGCGGCAACGCTGGAGGCTATCGGCCGCGAGGGGCCGGACGCCTTCTATCGCGGCGAGATCGCCGCCGAGATGGCCGACTATCTCAAGGCGGCAGGCGGCCTGCACACGCGCGAGGATTTCGCCGCTGCCGAGGGAGAATATGTCACCCCGATCAGCACGCAGTTCCGTGGCCGCACGGTCTATGAGATTCCGCCCAACGGCCAGGGCATCGTCGCGCTGATGATCATGAAGATCCTCGAACGCTTCACGCCGACGCCCGATCCTCTGGCGGTAGAGAACCTGCACATCGAAATCGAGGCGACGCGTCTGGCCTACGCAGCGCGCGACCAGTTCGTCGCCGACATGTCGGTCAGCCACGTCCCCGTCGACTACCTGCTCTCCGACGCTCTCGCCGACGAGCTGGCGGCCCGCATCGACCCCGCCAAGGCGACCGCGCCGCTGCCGGCGCTGACCGGCGGCGCCGAGCATCGCGACACCGTCTATATCTCGGTGGTCGACAAGCAGCGCAATGCGGTCAGCTTCATCAACTCCGTGTTCCATCCCTATGGCAGCGGATTGATGACGCCGAAATCCGGCGTGCTCTTCCACAATCGCGGCCAGAGCTTCGTGCTCGAACAGGGGCACCCCAACGCCATCGGCCCGCGCAAGCGCCCGATGCACACGATCATCCCGGCCATGGTCGCCGAGAACGGCAGGGTCTGCCTCTCCTTCGGCGTGATGGGCGGCCATTATCAGGCGATGGGCCACGCCCATTTCCTGGCAAAACTGTTCGATCACGGCCTCGATCTGCAGAGCGCCATCGACCTCCCCCGCCTGTTCCCGCTGCCGGGCACGGCGACCGTCGAGGTCGAGGGCCGGCTGCGCGAGCGCTGCGGCGCTGCGCTGGAAAGCCGTGGCTTCAAGGTCCAGCCGCCCAAGACGCCGATCGGTGGAGCGCAGGCGATCTGGATCGATTGGGAGAACGGCACGCTGCTCGGCGGTTCCGACCCACGCAAGGACGGCTGCGCCATCGGCATTTAGAGCATCGGCCGGAAAAGTGAGATGCGGTTTTCGGGAAAAGCCGATGCAAAAACAAAGAGCTAGATCGTCGGGCCGGATACGATATCCGGTCCGACGGTCTAGAGCACCTCACCATCGCGGGTGAACTGCTGACTCCGTTGGGGGTCGGACATTATCTGCGAGCCGCCAGGCGATGGCCGCGGGGAGTGAAGGAACCGTCGCTCCCCTCGGAACAAGCGCATGAACGGTATTTCTGCGCCGCCTGCAGAGCCGCTACGGCTATCGCTTTGACCGCCGCATGCGATAGCGATCGAGGTGATCGGCGGCCCACATGATCAGCCGAGCCATCGGCCGCCGCAGCATGGGCACGTCAGCAGCGATCAGCATCAAGCCAAGCGGCAGCATCCATAGCCCCAGAAACGGCAGGATCGAGAAGACGCCGCCGACGATCAGCACCATCCCCGCCGGCAGTCTGACCCAGCGCGATTGAGGGTGCCGCAACCACCGCATCCAAGACGCCAGCCTATGCGGCAGTTCGCGCTCGATACGCTTGAAGGCGAGACGAAGCTCCCTTGCGCCATCCGACATGCTATTCAGATGCCGCCGTGACCGAGGCGAGGCTCACGACTTCGACACATGCTCGGGCTTGCCCTTGCGCTTGGTCGAGGCGAGTTCGTCGAGTTCGCGTTCACTCATCGATTTCTCCATCGATTTTGAAGCGCCTTTGAGTTCGCTTTTCTTGATGTCGCCGCGCTTGGCGGCCAGGGCGGCGCCTGCCGCCTTTTGCTGAGCTGCTGATTTCGCCGGCATGACCGTCTCCTTGCAAAAGGTCGCTTCCAAGCGACATCGTTTAAACCATCGACTTGCCCAAGCGTTCCCCACGGATCGGCTTTATCGAGCCTTCGCGCCGGCGGGTCGGTACGTTGCGGCCAAACCAAAGAATTCGAGAGCGGTGAGGCCATCCGCGGCCGACGAGCGACAGTCCGAGCATGCTCCTTTGCAGCATCCGCCTGGTTGCGCTATATGTTGAGTTCCTGTTTCGTTCGCGAGGACCCGGCGTGACGCGTCGCTCCGGCAGTGCCGATCTGCCATTGCATTACGGCCGCGTGCCCGCCTGGCTTGCCCAGCGCATGACGCGTCTCGGCGCTGTCATCTGCGAAGCGATCATCCATCACTATGGCCGCGACGAGCTGCTGCGACGTCTGGCCCACCCTTTCTGGTTCCAGTCTTTTGGGGCGGTGATGGGCATGGATTGGCACTCCTCGGGCATCACCACGAGCGTCATCGGCGCTCTCAAACGCGGGCTGGCGCCGCTCTCCGGCGAGCTCGGCCTGCATGTCTGCGGCGGACGTGGCAGCCATTCCCGGCATACGCCCGCAGAACTGGAGCGGATCGGCGCCAGGGTCGGCTTCGATGGGCACGCGTTGGCCAAAGCAAGTCGCCTCGTCGCCAAGGTCGACAGCGCCGCTGTGCAGGACGGTTTCGATCTCTATCTCCACGGCTTCATCGTCACCGATGACGGACAATGGGTCGTCGTGCAGCAGGGCATGAATGGCGATGGTGGACTCGCTCGGCGCTATCACTGGCAGTCGGAGGGGCTCGCGAGCTTCGTCGAGACACCCCATGCCGCAATCGATGGCCAGAACCAGGGCCGCATCATCAATCTCACCGATGCACGCGCGAAACCGTCCCGCGACGGCCAGATCACGATGCTGCGGGAAATCGGTCCAGATGCCATCGTCAAGGAGTTCGCGGCGCTGGAGCGCGACCGTGCCCCGCCGGCGCTATCGCCCGCGCAACTCGCCCTGCCCCATCTGGTCATGCCGGCCCATCACGACGTCCGGCCCAAGGACGTGATCGCGCGGCGACTTCACGGGGCGCTCGCAGCTGCGGCCGACAGAGCTCCGGCCGATTTCTCGGAGCTGCTGCTCGTGCCTGGCGTCGGGGCGCGCACCGTGCGCTCGCTTGCGATGGTGGCCGAGGTGGTCCATGGCGCGCCGTGCCGCTTCGCCGATCCGGCGCGCTTCTCGCTTGCCCATGGCGGTAAGGACCGGCAACCCTTCGCCGTACCCACCAAGGTCTACGATCAGACCATTGCCGTGCTGCGATCCGCGGTCGATCGGGCAAAGCTGGGCCAGGACGATCGTCTCGCCGCGATCTCCCGGCTCGACCGCGAGAGCCGCCGGCTGGAGCGTGTCGCCACGGGCCCGACACTGGGCGAATATGTGACCGAGGAACGCCGACGGTCGGCGGAGTATGGGGGCCGGAGCATCTTTGGCTGGGAGCAAGGGGAGCCCGAGGTCGCCTCGGCAGCCGCGGTGAAGCCCTGAGCCTTCGCATGTCCCAAGGCTTTCCAGCTCCCTCCCTCCGCGATTCGCGGCAACCGGCTTCTCACCCTCCTTCCACCCGGTCACGTCGGCCATCTTGATCGTCGGAAACCACGACGATTTGGAGATTGGGCAGCGTGGGATCGGGCTGTAGCCGGCGTCTCCCGGCAACGCTACCTGGCTGTTTCAGGCTGCAAGGCTCAACACCGAGGCGGCAACGCCGGATGATGTCTCCTTGCGGTGGGAGGCGCGAGCCAACCGGATCCTGACGTGAGGCCGAGGCATTTATTCGCGATGCTCGCCCTTTGCCGCACTGCCTGCGGAACCCCGGCGCTCTCCGCTCGTTGGCGAAATGGGGGAAGTGGGTTTGGAACGCATTCTCGTTCAGCACGAAAGCGGAGCCAGAACGGACGGATCAGCTGCCGTCCTGACGAGCTGCGCCCTGGTCCTGGTGTTGGGGGTCGTAACGGTCGCACTGGTCGAGATCGGCCCGCTTTCGCTGCAGATGCTGCAGCATCTGGCCTTGATGAACCTGCTGGCTCCCCTCGCTGCGCTGCTGTTTGCGGGGCGCTTCAGACCGGGCGCGCCCCACATGATCTGGAAGGCCGGGCTGCTGCAGATTCTGCTGCTCTGGGCCTGGCACGCACCGGCCGTGCAGCAGGCGACGGCAGGCTCGGCCATATTCCAACTTGCTCTGCTCATCCTGCTGGCGGTCTCTGCGGTCGCGTTCTGGCGCGCGGTGATCGCGGTTGGAGCGTCGTCGGGATGGCGCTCGCTCGCCGCCTTAATGTTGACGGGCAAGTTCGCCTGCCTTCTCGGCGTGCTCCTGATCTCCGCGCCGCGCGATCTCTACGGGCTGCCCGGCCTCGCGCTGGCATTGTGCACGACGGGCCCCTCCACGCTGGCGGATCAGCAGCTCGCTGGCCTGCTGATGATCACGGCCTGCCCGCTGAGCTATCTCGTCGCGGGCGTCATTCTGGCCGCGCAGATGCTGGCGCGTCTCGACCTCGGCCAAGGTCCGGAGATGAGTGCCTCGGAGATGAGTGCCTTGGAGGTGGATTCCCTGGAGGTGGATGCCGATGTCGCTGCTCGGTCGCGCTAGGTTCGCGAGCTGGTGGCTGTTCGCCAGCTGGCGCCGAGTGATCGGCGCCGTGCTCGCGCTCGTCTCGGCTGGCATTGCCGGGGCAACGCTGTTCGCCTGGCTAGGCGTCTACAACGTCGCGGCCAGTACAGGCCATTTTCGCATCGTCGATCATATCCTGCGCTTCGGCATGGAGAATTCGGTCAGGGCGCGCGCGCCGGACATGGCTCTCCCACGGCCGGACGATCCCGACCTCATCCGGCTGGGCGCCGGCCATTTCCACGGCGGCTGCGCCTATTGCCATGGCGCGCCTGGCACACCGATCAGCCCGGTAGCGGCCGGCATGCTGCCACCGCCGCCAGATCTGTCGGAGAAGGTCGGCCTCTGGAGCGACGGCGAGTTGTTCTGGATCGTCAAACACGGATTGAAATACGCCGGGATGCCCAGCTGGCCCGCGCTGGAACGCGATGATGAGATCTGGGCGTTGGTCGCCTTCCTGCGCCGCCTGCCGACCCTAGAGCGCGGGAGTTATCGCGCACTGGCCATGGGCGAAGTCGATGTCGAGCCGCAAAGCGGCGGCGAGATCGCGACCGGTCAGGCCGACGCCGACGCAGTCGGAGCCTGCGCACGCTGCCACGGAGCGAAAGAGGCACCGCCGAGCAAGCTCGTGCCGACCCTTCACGGCCAGCCCAAGCCGGTGATCCTCGGTGCGCTCAAGGCCTATGCGGCTGGCGAGCGCCCGAGCGGAGTGATGCAGACAGCGGTGGCCGGCCTGCCGGATCGCGCAATGGATGAGCTCGCGGCCTACTATGCCGGGCTCCCGCCGCTTGCGATCCGCGACACGGCGTCCGCCGGATCTGCCGCGCTCGAACGTGGGGCGGCGCTGGCGCGCGAGGGCATTCCGTCGCGCGGCGTCCCTGCCTGCCTGAGCTGTCACGGCCCCCAGGCGATAGCGACCTATCCGCGGCTGGCGGGACAGCCGGCGCGTTATCTCGAAAGCCAATTGAGCGTCTGGCGCACCGGACTGAACGACAGCAGCCCGACCGCCAAGATCATGGCGCCGATCGCGCGCCGCCTGAGCCGCGAGCAGGCCGGCGACCTCGCCGTCTATTTCGCCAGCCTGTCGCCTTCAACACCGACGGCCGGCGAGAGCGAACGATGATCCGTCGCTCCCTCCCTTACATCGCCGCCGGCACATTCGCGCTGTCGGGCTGTAGCGAGATGCAGTCGGCGCTGGCGCCGGCCGGCGACGAGGCCAGGCGCGTCGCCCTGCTGACCTGGATCCTGTTTGCCGGCGCGGCCATGATCCTGCTGATCGTCGGCATCGCGCTATATCTGGGGATCAGGGGCTCGGAACGCTCGCGTCGCGTGTTGGGCTCCGACAAGGCGATCAAGCTCGGCGGCATTGCCTTCCCGGTCGTGACGTTGACCGTCCTGCTCGGCTATGGCGTCTGGCTGATGCGCGGCACGATCGCTACAGATCAACCCGGCACGCTGCGCATCGAGGTCACCGGCGAGCAATGGTGGTGGCGCGTCGCCTATGCCGGCCGCAACGGCACCGCCATCGCGGAGGCGAATGAACTCCGGATACCAGTCGGACGCGAAATCGATGTCGTGCTGCGCTCGGCCGATGTCATCCATTCATTCTGGGTGCCGAGCCTGGGGGGCAAGCTCGACATGATCCCGGGCCGCACCAATACGCTCAGGCTCAAGGCCGAAAGACCCGGCATCTATCGCGGCCAATGTGCCGAGTATTGCGGCGGCCCGCATGCGCTGATGGCGATGGAGATCGTGGCGCTGCCGGACGGAGAGTTCGAGGCCTGGCTCGCAGCCGGCGCGGCGACACCTACAGGCGACCGCCACGAGCGAGGACGCGCGCTGTTCGAATCCGCCGGCTGCGGCGCTTGCCACACGGTGCGCGGCACGCAGGCCTCGGGCGTCGTCGGGCCCGATTTGTCTCGCGTGGGCGCGCGGCGCTTCCTGGCTGCCGCGACGGTGCCCAACACTCCCGAAAACCTCGCCCGCTTCATCGCGAGCGGACAGGCGATC
This sequence comes from Allobosea lathyri, assembly GCF_900108245.1. Lineage (GTDB taxonomy): Bacteria > Pseudomonadota > Alphaproteobacteria > Rhizobiales > Beijerinckiaceae > Allobosea > Allobosea lathyri. The sequence goes on along the minus strand of NZ_FNUY01000003.1, from coordinate 240,422 downwards.
AAGCCCGGCAATCTGATGCCGGAGTTCAAGATATTCTCCGACGACGAACTTGGAGCGCTGGTGATGTATCTCGTGAGCCTGAAATGACATCGGAACGGAATGCATCGGCTGACGAGCAGGTCTTGCCGAACGAACTGCCGCGGCCCGAGGGCGAGCGCGAAGCACTCGAAGCCGTCTGGGCCGGGCCCAGAGGCTGGCGCATCGTCAGCGACGTCAACAACACGATCATAGGCTACTTCTACATCGCCACCGCCTTCCTGTTCTTTCTGGCGGCCGGCGTGCTGGGGTTGCTGATCCGGCTGCAGCTCGCCTCGCCGGGCAATGATGTCCTGTCGCAGGAGACCTACAACCAGATCTTCACCATGCATGGCACGGTGATGATGTTTCTGTTCGCGGTGCCCGCCGTCGAGGCGGCAGGAGTGCTCCTGCTGCCGCAGATGCTGGGTGCGCGCGACATGCCGTTCCCGCGGCTCGGCGCCTTCGCCTTCTGGGCCTATTTCGTCGGCGGGACCATTTTCTTCTGCACGCTGTTCTTTGGTGTCGCGCCGTCCGGCGGCTGGTTCATGTACCCGCCCTTGACCGGCCAGCGGTTCTCGCCCGGCGTCGGCGCCGACTGGTGGCTGCTGGGCATCGGTTTCATCGAGATCTCGGCGATCGCCGGGGCGATCGAGATCATCGTCGGCGTGCTTCGCACCCGTGCGCCGGGCATGACGCTGGCACGAATGCCGATCTTTGCCTGGACCATGCTGATCTTCGCCGGAATGATCGTCTTCGCCTTCCCTGCGGTGATCCTCGCGACCATCCTGCTGGAACTCGAGCGGGCTTTCGACTGGCCGTTCTTCATCGCCGAGCGCGGCGGTGACCCGCTGCTCTGGCAGCACCTGTTCTGGTTCTTCGGCCACCCGGAGGTCTACATCATCTTCCTGCCGGCTGCCGGCATGGTCTCCATGATCGTGCCGACCATGACGGGCACGCCGCTCGTCGGCTATCGGCTGATCGTGGTGGCGCTGATCGCGGTAGGCTTCTTCTCCTTCGGGCTGTGGGTCCACCACATGTTCACGACCGGCATTCCGGCCCGGTCGCTCGGTTTCTTCTCGGCAGCGAGCATGGCGGTGGCGATCCCCAGCGGCATCCAGATCTTCGCCTGGATCGCGACCATCGCGACCGGCCGGCTCAGGATCACGGTCGCCTCGCTCTTCGTCATCGGCTTCCTGCTGATCTTCACGCTCGGCGGGCTCACCGGCGTGATGGTGGCGATGGTGCCGTTCGACCGGCAGGCCCATGACAGTTATTTCGTCGTCGCGCATCTGCACTACGTGCTGTTCGGCGGCATGGTCTTCCCGCTATTTGCGGCGATCTACTACTGGACGCCGGCCTTCAGCACGCGACGCCTCTCCGAGTATCTCGGAAAATGGGCTTTCGGACTGATTTTCGCAGGCTTCAACCTCGCCTTCCTGCCCATGCACATCACGGGGCTGATCGGCATGCCGCGCCGGGTCTACACCTATCCCGCCGGCATGGGCTGGGACAGGCTGAACCTCGTCTCGACGGTCGGGGCCTTCCTCCTTGCATCGGGCGTGCTCGTCTTCCTGATCGATGTCGCCCGCAACCTGCGCCTCACCCGTGGCGGGCCGGTCGGCGACGCCTGGGGTGGCGGCACGCTGGATTGGGTGCCGAACCACAGTTTCGGCCTGCGCAGTATTCCGCGCATCGCCAGCCGCGAGCCGCTATGGAACCAGGCCGGCCTCGCCGGCAAGGTCGAGGCCGGCCGCTACTACTTGCCGGGCACGGCGACCGGTGCGCGAGAGACCATCGTAACCTCGCCCGTCGAGGCGGAGCCGCAATATCTGATGCGCCTGAGCGGTCCCGGCTGGGCGCATCTTTCGGCGGCCGTCTTCACCGCCGGCTTCTTCCTGCTGCTGACCGTCAAGGCGGTGACGTTGGCCTCGATCTGCGGCCTGCTTGCGGTGATCTCGATCCTCGCCTGGATGTGGGACAGCGATCCTGCACCGACCGAGCCCGTCGACATCGGCGGAGGCATCGTCCTGCCGACCTATGCCTCCGGTACGCTCTCGCACAGCTGGTGGGCGATGGTGATCCTGATGCTGGTCGCCGCCGCGCTCTATCTCTCCTACCTCTTCGGCTACCTCTATCTCTGGACCGTCTCGCCGCAGACCTGGCCGCAAGCTTCCGCGCTGCCATCGCCATGGTCGCCGCTCGGCCCATTGGCGGCCTTCGCGATCAGCGGCATGCTGCTGCTTGGTGCGCATCGCCTGCTGAGCCGCAAAGACGTGCCCCAAGCCGGCCTCTGCATTCTGATCGGGCTCGGTGTCCTGGCCCTGCTGGCGGGGCTGGCGCTCGATGGCCTGTCCCATTGGCGCAGCGGCCTGCGGCCCCAGGCCAGCGGCTATGCGGCGATGGTTTATGCCAACGTGGCGCTGCAATTGCAGATCGCCGGACCTGTCGTGGTGATGGCTGGATTTGCCATCGCCCGCGCGCTCGCCGGACGCCTGACAGCGGTCCGGCGCGTAGTGTTCGACAACCTGTCCCTGTTTTGGGCCTACGCGATTGGCCAGAGCCTGTTCGGCCTGCTGCTCACGCACGGCTTTCCGCGGATGGTCGCGTCATGATGCATAGGCCCATTTCTGTCGGAAATGCTGTATCGGCGTTACTGGGCCCGATGATCTGGGCCGCGCACTTCCTTATCGTCTACACTTTGGAGTCGCTTTTCTGTCGGGCCGCCATCGGGCACTGGCATGGATTTGCCATCGCCGCCGCAACCGTCACCGCAGTCGCGGCGCTTGTCGTCCACGGCCGCCGACAGCGGCCGCGCCTTCGCGTAGAGGGGGTGGACGGCTTCCTCGCGCGAGCCGCATTGACGCTGGGTGGCCTGTCTCTCGTTGCGATCCTGCTTGTGACCACAGCCGGCCTCGCGCTGCCGGCCTGCCGATAGGGCATTGGACTGCCCGGTGCAGTTGGCGCTTGGAACGGGAACCATCACATCGCCGCCTAGTTCCTCGCATGTAGGCATCACCGACGCATCCTGGGGAAACATCAATGGCTCCGCGCGCTGTCTGGAAAGGCGTCCTGAAGATCGCCGAGGTGACCTGCCCCGTGTCGCTGTACACTGCGGCGTCGACTGCCGAGCGCATCTCGTTCCATACCCTCAACCGCAAGACCGGCAACCGGGTCCATCGCCAGTTCATCGACGAGGTCTCGGGCAAACCCGTGGAGGCCGAAGATCAGGTCAAGGGCTATGACAAGGGCGATGGCGACTATGTCATTCTCGAGCCTGAGGAGATCGCCGCCGCCATCCCCGAAAGCGACAAGACACTGAGCGTCGAGACGTTCCTGCCTTGTGACGAGATCGACGACATCTTCTTCGACAGGCCCTACTACGTCTCGCCGAGCACGCCTGTCGCATCCGAGGCCTTCGCGCTGATCCGTGAGGGTCTCAAGGGGCAGCGATCGGCGGCTCTGGCACGTACGGTGATTTTCCGCCGGATGCGCTCGATCCTGATCCGCCCGCATGGCGAGGGGCTGATCGCGACGACATTGAACTTCGACTACGAGATACGCTCGGCCGAGGACGCATTCAGCGACGTGCCGGCCATCAAGATCGATGACGAGATGCTTGAATTGGCCGAACACATCATCAAGACGAAGGCCGGCCAATTCGATCCAAAGTCGTTCGACGATCGCTATGAATCAGCCTTGGCCGAGCTTGTTCAGGCAAAGATCGAGGGCCGCAAGCTCAAGCCGCAGAAGCGGCCGGAGCCGACCAAGGTCGTCAACCTGATGGATGCATTGCGCCAGAGCGCAAAGGCGAGCGGGGACAAGACGACACGGAAGACAAAGTCCGCCACACCAAAGCAGGAGCCTCGCAGGAAGGCGAGCTGATCGTTTCCGGGCCGCTCACTTGCGCCTGGGTTCGAGGCTCTTCTTCAGCGCATCCATGATGCTGATCACGTTGCCTTCCGAGACCTGACGAGGCGGTGCTTTAGCGGGTTTGCGGCCTTTTTGCTTGGCTTTGATGATCGCCAGCAGCTCGTTTTGCACCGGGTCGGTCGCAAGCTCAGGCGACCAGTCCTTGGTGCGCGTCTTGATCAGCTTGTCCATCAGGGGGCGAAGATCGGCTTCAGGCTCCGCCTTGCCGATTCCCGCGAAGTAATCCTTCTCCGGCCTGACTTCGTCGCCATAGCGCAGCGTCCACAGCACGATGCCATTGTCGCGGGCGTCGAGCAGCACGGCCCGCTCGCGTCGGTACAGAACGACGCGCGAAATCCCGACCGTCTTGGTTCGCTTCATCGCCTCGCGGATGACCGAGAAGGCTTCCTCGCCGACCTTGGCATCGGGGACGAGGTAGTGCGGCGTATCGTACCAGATCCAGCCGACCGACGAGCGGGGTGCGAAGGTCTCGATATCGATCGTCCGGGTGCTCTCCAACGCCACGGCATCGAGTTCGTCATCCTCCAGCATGACGTATTCGTCGTCACCCTTCGGATAACCTTTGACCTCGTCGTCATCAGGGACGGGCTTGCCCGTAACCGCATCGACGAACCGGCTCTGAATCCGGTGACCCGTCTTGCGGTTGAGCGTGTGAAACCGCACTTTCTCGCTCTCGGAGCGCGCGGGCATCAGCGCCACCGGGCACGTCACGAGCGAAAGCTTGAGATAGCCCTTCCAGAATGTCCGCTGCGCCATGGTCAGAATCTCCCGATGCCCCGGAGAACGCAGCGCCATGGTCGATCGTTCCACCGGCGCCCCAAAGCGCTCAGGCCGCCTCGGCCCGCTTGCCGAGTTTCTTGATAGCGTCCGCGATCGATCCGGCCGCGTCGTCGTAGCCCTCCCAAGCCTTGGTCTTCGCGAGCAGGCCAGGCAGGGTCCTCACTGTGAAACGACTCGGGTCGAGACCAGATTTGACCTCAGGCCACGTCAGCGGCATCGAGGCGTGCGCACCGGGCCTCGCCCGCGGCGAGAGTGGCGCGACCGCCGTCGCCATCCGGTCGTTGCGGAGATAGTCGAGGAAGATGCGGCCGTTGCGCAGGCGCTTGGCCATGTTGACGACGTAGCGCGCCGGCTCCTCGCTGGCCAGATCCGCACAGACCCGGCGCGCGAAATCCTTCGCAGCGGGCCAGTCGACCTTGCTGCGCTTTCCCGGCGCCAGGGGCGCGACGACGTGCAAGCCCTTGCCGCCCGTGGTCTTGCAGAAGCTTTCGAGTCCGACCGCGGCGAGCCTCTCGCGCATCTGCTTTGCGGCATCGATCACGTCACCGAAACTGACGCCCGGTCCCGGATCGAGATCGAAGACGAGGCGCCCTGGAACCTCGGGATCGCCGGGCGCGCAGTTCCAGGGGTGAAGCTCGATGCCTCCGATCTGGGCTGCAGCGGCCAGCGCCTCGATGCGATCGATCTGCAGGTAAGGCTTCTTGTCGCCAAAGACGCGGACGAGTTCGAACAGGTTCGATGTGCCCATGCCGGCATGGCGCTGGAAGAACATCTCGCCATCGATTCCGTCGGGCGCACGCACCAGTGAGCAGGGCCGCCCCTTGATATGCGGCAGCATCCACCCGCCTACCGCTGCAAAATACTCGGCCAGTTCCTGCTTGGAAACGGGGCGATCATCCTCTGCATGCGGCCACAAGGCCTTGTCGGGATGGCTGATGCTGACGCCGATGACATCTACCCTGCCCCCGCGAGCGCGAGAACGGGTTGGTCGCGGCTGAGGCGTCTCGGTTTCTCCTGGATCGGCAGGAAGTTCAGTCTCCACCTCGGCGGCTGGCTTGTCTTCACGCAGGCCCTTGAAGGCCGCCTGCCGCACCATGCCGTCGCCGGTCCAGCCGGCGAACTCGATCTCGGCAACAAGCTCGGGCTTCAACCAGGTCACACCAGGTTCGCGCTTTGGCGCGCCAGCCCCGGTGAACGGCGAAGTCTTCGCGGTAAGAGCCTTCAGCCGTGGCAACAGTGCCGCGACCTTGGAGGCGCTGTAGCCGGTGCCGACCCTGCCGATATAAACGAAATGAGGGCCCCGGTTGACGCCGACCAGAAGCGATCTGAACTTCCCGGCAGTCGTGGACCACCCGCCAATGACAACCTCGTGCCCAGCCCGGCATTTGGCTTTCGTCCATGTATCGCTGCGGCCCGATACATAGGGCGCCTCGACGGCCTTTGAGACGATGCCCTCCAGCGACAGTTTGCAGGCCGACTTCAGCACGGCATCGCCGCCGGTCTCGAAGTGTTCGACATAACGAAGGACCACACCATCGGCATGCTCGTCGAGATAGGCTTTCAGCTGCTCTTTTCGCGCGCGGAGCGGCTGCTCGCGCAGGTCCGTATTGGCTTGGAACATCATGTCGAAGGCGAAGAAGACGAGATCATTGGTCTTGCCCTCGGAGATGGCTGCCTGAAGGGCCGCAAAATCCGGCGAGCCGTGCTTGTCGAGTGCGACGATCTCGCCGTCGATGATCGCGTCGGGCAACCCGGCCGCCGCTTTGGCGATCGCGCGGAATTTCGAGGTCCAATCCAGCCCCTTGCGGGTCTTCAGCGTGACCTTGCCTGCCTCGACCCGCATCTGGACGCGGTAGCCGTCGAATTTGATCTCATGGACCCAATCATCGCCATTGGAGGGCCGTTCGACGCTTCTGCACAGCTGCGGCGCGATGAAGGAAGGCATCTCGGCCATGCGCGCTTCGCGCTTCGGAGGTGATGTCTGCGCGCCGCGTCTCTGCTTTGCCGCGAGTCCTTTCCGGCTGTCCCATTCGGCATCTGCAGCGAGAACGTTGTCGGCTAGCAGAAATGGCTTGGGAGAACGGCCTTTTCCTGCCGCTATCGCCGCCATCTTCCGGCCCGATGCCACAGAAGTGTCGGCTCTCAAAACCGCTTCGCCGTCGCCCTCGACCGCATGTTCGTCACGATGCTTGATGAGGAGCCAGTTGGTCCGCTTGCCTCCGTCCCGATCTCCCCGCATCCGGACAAGGACGAAGCTGCCCTGGAGCCGTTCGCCCTCGAGCGTGAATTTGAGGTCGCCCTTCTCGAATTGTCGCTGGGCACTGAGCTTTCCCTCAGGTTTCCAGAACCCGCGGTCCCACAGCTGGACGGTGCCCCCACCATATTCGCCCTTGGGGATCGTACCCTCGAAGTCGCCGTAAGCGAGCGGGTGATCCTCCACTTCGACCGCGAGCCGCTTGTCCTGGGGATCGAGCGACGGGCCCTTCGTCACAGCCCAGGATTTGAAGACGCCGTCGAGTTCGAGACGCAGATCGTAATGCAATCTCGTGGCGTCATGCTTTTGAATGACGAAGCGCAGGCGCTCGGAGGAGGCCACAGTCGCGTCATCGCCGGGCTCCCTGGTCTTCTCGAAATCGCGCCTGGCACGATATGCCTGCAGCTTGTCCGCCACCGATCAACCCTCCGCGCGTGTCGTCAACGCGTGCTGGGTTTACGTGTTCCATCCCGGGAAGTTTGCCGTCAGCTCCGGATGATCGAAAGCTCATGGCGATCGGGGCCAGGCCGCGCCGAACGAAGCCGGCGTCGCGTCGGCTTCGTGGAAACAGAAAGCTCGATCCAGACCGGCGCGTGGTCGCTCGCTTTTTCCCAGCCGCGGACATCGCGATCGACATCGGCTGCGATGAGCCGCTGCGCAACCAGCGGATTGAGCAGGAAATGGTCGAGGCGAAGCCCGGCATTGCGGCCCCAGGCATTCCGGAGATAGTCCCAGAAGGTGTAGATGCGCTCGCCGGGATGGAGCGTGCGCAATGCGTCCGTCCAGCCTTGTTCCGCCAGACCCCGAAAAGCCTCGCGCACGTCGGGGCGAAACAGCGCGTCGTCGACCCATCGCTCGGGCTTGTAGACGTCGAGCTCGGTCGGCATCACATTGTAATCGCCGGCCAGGATGATGGGCACATCGAGCGCGAGAAGCTCCGCAGCGTAGTCTGTCAGCCGCTGGAACCATCGCATCTTGTATGCGAATCTTGGTCCGGGCGCGGGATTGCCGTTCGGCAAATAGAGGCAGGCGATAAGCGTTCCATCGATTACAGCCTCGATATAGCGGCTTTGATTGTCTTCGGGATCGCCGGGCAGGCCTCGGCGGGTCTCGATCGGCTCCGCGCCGCGCGCCAGGATCGCCACGCCGTTCCAGCTCTTCTGGCCATGCCAGATCGCGCCGTAGCCGGCCTTCGCGATCGCACCGATCGGAAAGCGACCATCGGGAGCCTTCAACTCCTGCAGGCAAACGACGTCGGGCCGAGCCTCCTCCAGCCAGCGCAGGAGGACCGACAGCCGCCCGTTGATGCCGTTGACGTTGAAGCTGGCGATTTTCATCGTCTCATCTCAGTTCGTGATCCGGTACCAAGGTCGAAACCGCCTCGGCCTGATATCCGGTCCGACAATGCCTATATTCGCAAACGAGCTCACAATCAGGAGATCCAGAGTTATGACAACGGAACGCGCAGTGCTCGCCGGCGGTTGCTTCTGGGGCATGCAGGATCTGATCCGCCGTTATCCCGGCGTGATCTCCACGCGAGTGGGCTATTCCGGTGGCGACGTGCCCAATGCCACCTATCGCAATCATGGCGACCATGCCGAGGCGATCGAGATCGTGTTTGATCCCGCCCGGATCAGCTACCGTGATCTGCTCGAGTTCTTTTTCCAGATCCACGATCCGACGACACGCGACCGCCAGGGCAACGATATCGGCGCGAGCTATCGCTCCGCGATCTTCTATGCGAGCGACGAGCAGAAGCGTGTCGCGCTGGATACCATCGCCGACGTCGACGCCTCCGGGATTTGGCCAGGCAAGGTCGTGACCGAAGTAGCGCCGGTCGGCGACTTCTGGGAAGCCGAGCCCGAGCATCAGGATTACCTGGAGCATTATCCCGGCGGCTACACCTGCCATTTCCCGAGGCCGAACTGGAAGCTGCCGAAGCGCGAGGACATCAGCCGCGCCGGATGAGACCTCTGCGCATCGCTTCGATCGCGATCCCTCCCTCCCTATAAGAGCACCACCCTCTCCAAGACATCGGCTCAGCCGGTCGACCGCTGCTTGCGCAGCCACCGGCCGGGCCGATTTTTTTGGGCCTCCGTCGAGAGGCCGCCTGCTTTCCGGACGCCGAAAACCGACGCGAAGCCTCGGTGGGAACCTGCTGGCGCCGTGCCCGTTCTGCGATAGCGACAAGGTCGAAGCTGGCGGGAGGCCGCTTCTCCAGTCGCAAAAGGCTTGTGCACCGCGGAAGGCATGACGATGGGCAAGCAGGGGCATCGACGGCGCGCGGCGGTCCGCATCGGGGTCTCAGGCTGGACTTATTCGCCATGGCGCGGGCAGTTTTACCCCAAAGGCCTGACACAGAAGAATGAACTGGGTTTCGCCGCCCGGCAGTTTCCGGCATTGGAAATCAACGGCACCTTTTACGGACTTCAAAAGCCGGACGCCTTTGCACGCTGGGCGGAGGCGACACCCGACGGGTTCGTATTTGCGGTCAAGGGCTCGCGTTTCATCACTCATATTCGCCGCCTCCGGGACATCGAGAAACCACTCGCCAACTTCCTCGCATCCGGCCTGCTGCGGCTCGGCTCGAAGCTCGGGCCGTTGCTCTGGCAGTTTCCGCCCAACTTCCGCTTCGACGCGGCCTTGATGAAGGAGTTCATCGAGCGCCTGCCCAAGGACACGCAGGCGGCAGCGACCCTGGCGCGGCACCATGATGAGCGGGTTGAAGGGCGGGCCTGGACACGCACGGATGCAAAGCGGCCGATGCGACATGCGATCGAAATTCGCCATGAGAGCTTTCGCGATCCGGCTTTCATCGATCTGCTGCGCGATCACGAAGTTGCACTGGTTTGCGCCGACACGGTCGACTGGCCCCGCTTGATGGATCTGACCTCCGACTTCGTCTATTGCCGCCTGCACGGCTCGGCGGAGCTCTACCGATCACGCTACGGCAAGGCGGATCTCGAGCGCTGGGCGGCGCGGGTCGAGGCCTGGGCGCGCGGGGTCCACATGCGCGACGGGGAATTCGCTGGCGACGCCGAAGCCGCGCGCGCTCAGCCACGCGACGTGTTCCTGTTCTTCGACAATACGGACAAGCTCCACGCTCCCGACGATGCGGCGACGCTGATGCGAATGCTGGAGCTGGACTGGGAGCCCGAGGCGAAAGAGCAAGCCGCATGAGCCGGCAGCCGCAAAATCCGGCACTCTCGGATCATACGAATTTGGCTTTCGCGGTAGTCCCGGTCTCCCGGAACATGAGCCGTCTTCGCCGGTTGACGGATCACGCCAAGGGAGCCTCGCCATGATCACCAACAAGACGGAATATGAAGCTATCGCCGCCAGGGCCCGCGCATTGAGCGATGCGCAGGAGGGGTCGCCGGCGGGGGAGGAATTGGCGACGCTGGTTTCGGAGCTTCGGCAATGGGACGAGGCGCACAAGGGCGAGCAATCTCATGGCCCCGAACCCGTCGAGGGACTGAACCGGCCCGACGACATGTCGATCTCGGGCCTGCCGGGCAATCTCGGCAAGCTCAAAAAGGACTGAAGCTCGTCGCTGTTTCCATGGTGACCCGCTTCGCTAGACAATGCAGCAGTCCCAAAACTTGAGGCTTACCTCCCGGTCGCTGCATCTGTGCATCGATATGCAGATGCTGTTTTCCGAGGATGGCCCCTGGCCGACACCCTGGATGGCGCGGGTCCTTCCCAACTGTGTCGCGCTGGTTGAGCACGATCCCGCACAAACGATCTTCACCAGGTTCATCCCGCCAGATACGGCGGCCGACGCACATGGGGCATGGAAGGGCTATTACGAGCACTGGGCCGAGGCGACGCGGGCACGGCTGGACCGCCGTTTGCTCGAACTGATGCCGGACCTGCACCGTTTTGCCCCGCCAGCCCTCGTGCTCGACAAGCCCGTCTATTCGGCATTTGCCGGCTGGCGCCTTGCCAAAACTCTTGCCGAGCGTTCGGCGGACACGCTGGTGATTTCCGGTGCGGAGACGGACGTGTGCGTCCTGTCGACCGTGCTCGGAGCGATCGATCTCGGCTATTTCGTCGTGGTCGTGCGCGACGCTGTCTGCAGTTCCTCGAATAAGGGGCATGACGCGCTGATCACGATGTTCGAGAGCCGGCTGGGCCATCAGCTCGCGATAGCCGATGCCGAGACCGTGCTCGGCTCATGGCCTCGCTCATGAGGCACGCGCCTACCCAGAGCAAGTGGCTGCACGGATGCGGCAGCGGAAGGCACCCCGCGCGTTGATGGGTTCGCGAGGAGGCATTGGACATGAGCGAGATCTAGCGAACGTCGCGCGTGATTTGAGGCAGAACGGATTTGCCGAAGGCTTCGATGAAAGCCTCCTGATTGCGGCCGACCTGATGCAGGTGGATTTCCGAAAAGCCAAGCTCGATATAGTCCGAGAGCCAGGCCGCATGCCGGCCGAGGTCGGAGGAGATCAGCAGGTCCCTTGCCATGTCCTCTGGCCGAACCAGCCGGCCTATGCGCTCGAAATCACCAGGCGAACGCAAATCCCAGTTCACTTCGCCACCGGCCAGGCAACAGCGCCACTGTTCATGGGCGCCGGCGAGTGCGGTCTCCTCGCTTTCGTCCCAGTTCAGCCCGACCTGCAGGACCATCGGCTTGCCCTCCCCGCCGCCCCTTCTGAACGCCGCCACGACGCGCTTGAGATGAGGCGGTTCGGCGTGGACGGTCAACAGCCCGTCGGCCCAGCCCCCGACGAGGCCGGCAGTCGCTTCGGTGACGGCTGCGCCGAGCAGGAGCGGCGGCTTCCGGGGCAAAGTATAAAGTTTCGCGTCGATGGCCGTAACACGACCGCGATGCGTCACGGTCTCGCCGGCCAGAAGCGCCCTTATGATGTCGGCGCATTCGCGCAGCCGCGCGTTGCGCTCGGCCTTTTCAGGCCATGGCAGCCCCGTGACGTCCTCGTTGATGCGCTCGCCACTGCCCAAAGCCAGCCAGAAGCGGTTCGGAAACATCTCGGCCAGCGTCGCGGCACCTTGCGCGACCACGGCAGGGTGATAGCGATAGCCCGGCGCGGTGACGAGCCCGCAGGGCAAGGCGACACGGGCCATCGCCGCGCCGACCCAGCTCCAGGCGAAACCGGATTGTCCCTGCGCTTCCGTCCAGGGCTTGAAATGGTCCGACGACATCAGGGCCTGGAAGCCCGCTGCCTCTGCCTGAACTGCGAGAGCCAGCAGATGCGACGGCGCAAACTGCTCATGCGATGCGTGGAAGCCGATGAGTGCCATTTCCTGCTCTGCTCCGCCTTGCGGAAAGCAACCGGATGAGCCCGCGAACGTTCCTTCGAAAAGCGAATGAGGGCGAGCTATGCCGGATCAATCCAAATGGTGGCAGTCTGGGGTCATCTATCAGGTCTATCCGCGCTCGTTCCAAGACAGCGACGGCGACGGCGTCGGCGATCTCCCGGGCATCCTGGCGCGGTTGGACTATCTCGCGGAACTCGGCATCGACGCGATCTGGATTTCGCCGATCTACCCCTCGCCCATGGCCGATTTCGGCTACGACGTGGCCGACTATGAAGGGATCCATCCCACATTCGGGACGCTCGACGATTTCGACCGGCTGGTGGCTGCCGCGCACGCGCGAGGCATCCGGATCATTCTCGATTTCGTCCCCAACCACAGCTCGGACCGGCATCCCTGGTTCATCGAAAGCAAATCGGGCCGGGATGCGGCCAGACGCGACTGGTATGTCTGGCGGGATGCCGCGCCCGATGGTGGCCCGCCCAATAACTGGATCAGCGAATTCGGCGGCAGCGCGTGGAGCTGGGACGAAACGACTGGCCAATACTACTATCACGCCTATCTGCCCGAGCAGCCCGATCTGAACTGGCGCAACCCGGAGGTCGCAGCCGCGCTGCTGGAGGCGCTCCGGTTCTGGTTCGCTCGCGGCGTCGACGGCTTCCGGGTCGATGCGATCCATCATCTCTTCGAAGACGAGAATCTGCGCGACAACCCGCCCAATCCGGAATGGGTGCCGACGATGTCGCCGGCCAGGAGCCTGATCCGGACACGGACGATGGATCAGCCGGAAGTTCACGACGCCATCATGGCAATGCGGCGCGTGGCCGACAGTTTCCCCGGCGACCGTGTCATGATCGGCGAGGCCTATCTGCCGATCACCCGTCTGATGGCCTATTACGGGGTCGATCTCGGCGGCTTCCAACTGCCCTTCAACTTTCACCTGATGTCGACGGCGTGGAATGCGCAGGCGGTCTCCACGCTGGTCGAGACCTATGAAGCGGCGCTGCCCGCCGGCGGATGGCCCAACTGGGTTCTCGGCAATCACGACCGCTCGCGCGTAGCAAGTCGTTTGGGCCCGGCTCAGGCCAGGATCGCCGCGATGCTTCTGCTCACCCTCCGGGGGACGCCGACGCTCTATCAGGGCGACGAGATCGGCATGACCGACGTCCCGATTCCGCCCGAGCGCGTGTGCGACCCTTGGGAAAAACGCGTGCCTGGCCTCGGGCTGGGCCGCGATCCCGTGCGCACGCCGATGCAGTGGGACGAAGGCGAGCATGCCGGATTTTCCAACGCGGAGCCGTGGCTGCCGCTGCCGCCCAGCCTTGAGGGGATGACCGTATCGTCGCAGCTTCAGCAACCCGCCAGCATGCTGCAGCTTTATGGAAACCTGCTTCGCCTGCGGCGGGCCGAGCCGGCATTGTCGGTGGGAGGGTATCGCGCAATTTCCGCCGAAGAGAATGTGCTGGCATTCGAGCGCTTCCATCAGGAGCGAAGGCTCCTGATCGCCCTCAATTTCGATGATCATGCCAAAACGCTGCCGCAGGCGGACGCCAAGACGCTGCCGCGGGCGGACGGCGTCGGGCGCATCATGCTGTCGAGCTATCTCGACGAAAAAGCCTCTGCAAGGCGCTCAATGGAACTCCGACCTTCGGAAGGCGTCATCATCGAACTGGAGTGAGCTTCGCAGCAGGATCGCGCTGACAGGAAGACCGCCATGACAGTCAAGAAGCATGCCTCGAAGGATGTGGCGATTGAGGATCCGGTGCAAAATCCGAAATCGCTCGACGAACTCAACGCGACCATCCTGGCAGCCGAACCCTTGGTGCCTGGCGCGACGCGTGCGGTATTGGGCGAAGGCCCGCAGGGCGCCGCGATCGCCTTCGTCGGTGAGCAGCCCGGCGACCAGGAGGATCGCGAAGGCCGCCCCTTCGTAGGGCCGGCCGGGCAACTGCTCGACCGGGCGATGGCAGAAGCAGAGATCGCGCGGGACCGGGTCTACGTGACCAATGCCGTGAAGCATTTCAAGTTCGAGCAGCGCGGCAAACGCCGCATTCACGAGCGACCGACAACCGGCGAGGTGAAGCACTACCGCTGGTGGCTGATCAAGGAACTGGAATTCGTGCAACCCAGGCTCGTTGTAGCGCTCGGAGCCACGGCCGTGCTGGCGCTGGCCGGCCGCGCCCTGCCGATTTCGCGCAACCGCGGGGAGATGCGGTTCGAGCCGTGGCGCGGCTTCATCACCGTCCACCCATCTTACCTGCTGCGCGTGCCCGATGACGACGCCAGACGCGATGCCTATGAAGACTTCGTCGCCGACCTCAGGCGTATTCGGGCGCTCTCGGAGTACGGCATGCCCGCCTCCGCCGCCGCGAGAGGAACTTGATCTCCCGATCCCGACGCAATCGCTTCGATGTAAAAATTCTGGCGGACCTCGACATCTTCGGAACAACGCCGACCCCTCGTCGTTCCATGGCGGACAGCCTTTCGAGGCGCTTCCGAGCACGGACCAAAGCCATGATGCATGTTCAGCAGATCAAGGAAGGTTTGGAGGTCGTCGGCTCCGACGACGCGCATGTCGGCACCGTCGATTCCTTATCGGGGCAATTGCTGAAGCTGAAGAAGAACGATCCAGGATTCGGCGGTTCCCACCACTATCTCGACATCGGCCTGATCGCGGCCGTCGACGACAAGATTCGACTGATCGTTTCGTCAGCCGAGGCCAGGGAACGCTGGTCCGAGGAAAGCAGCTGAAACTGAAGCTGCAGCTCAAAACCCGGTCTTGATCCAAGCACCCCGTCAACCTGCTTCGGAGATTGAGACGATGACGCAAACCGTGTCGGACTTCGTCTGGGATCGCCTGCGCCAATGGGGCGTGTCGCGCGTCTACGGCTATCCCGGCGATGGAATCGGCGGGCTCATCGCCGCGCTGCATCGACAGGAAGGCAAGATCGCCTTCGTGCAGGCGCGGCACGAGGAAATGGCAGCGCTGATGGCGTCCGGCGAAAGCCGGTTCACCAACGAGGTCGGCGTGTGCATCGCAACCTCAGGGCCCGGCGCGGTGCATGTGTTGAATGGCCTCTACGATGCCAGGCTGGATCACAGGCCGGTGCTGGCGCTGGTCGGACAGCAGGCCCGATCGGTGATGGGGGCGCATTACCAGCAGGATCTCGACCTTCAGTCCCTCTTCAAGGATGTCGCCGGCGCCTATGTCGAAACGGCGACCGTTCCGGAACAGGTTCCACATCTGATCGACCGGGCCTACCGCATCGCCAAGGCGGAACGCCGCGTCACCTGCATCATTCTGCCCAACGATCTCCAGATCCAGCACATGCGCCAGCCCGCCATGGAACACGCGATGACGCATTCAGGCGTCGGCATCGACATGTCGCCGGCCCTGCCCGATGCGAATGCGTTGCGGCAGGCGGCGGCGATCCTCAATGCAGGCGAGAAGGTCGCGATGCTGGTCGGCGCGGGCGCGCTGGGGGCGACCGACGAGATCATCGCCGTTGCCGAAAAACTCCAGGCCGGCATTGCCAAGGCCCTTCTCGGAAAGGCGGCGGTCCCCGACGATCTCCCGTTCTGCACGGGCTCGATCGGTCTGCTGGGTACCAGCGCGAGCTGGGACATGATGCAGGAGTGCGACACGCTGCTCATGGTCGGCTCCGGCTTTCCCTATACCGAGTTTCTGCCCGGACCCGGACAGGCACGCGGCGTCCAGATCGATATCGATCCGGGCATGCTGGGCCTGCGCTATCCGATGGAGCTCAACCTCGTCGGGGACAGTGCGGCGACGCTCGCTGCTCTGTTGCCATTGCTCGAACAGAAGTCAGCGGGTTCCTGGCGCCGGAAGATCGAACAGGACGTCGTCGCGTCCTGGGACGAGCTTGCCGAAATGGCCAGTGTCGAGGCCGATCCGATCAACCCCCAGCATGTCGCAGCCCAACTCTCGGCACGCTTGCCTGACAATGCCATCGTCACGGCCGATAGCGGCACGACGACTGTCTGGTACGCCCGCAACCTGCTCTTCCGCCGCGGCATGATGGGCTCGGTCTCCGGCAGGCTCGCGACCATGGGCTGTGCGGTGCCATATGCCATCGCCGCCAAGTTTTCGCATCCCGACCGGCCGGCGATCGCCCTTGTCGGCGACGGCGCGATGCAGATGAATGGGCTGGGCGAGCTCGTCACCATCGCCAAATACTGGCGCGAATGGGCCGATCCACGACTGATCGTCATGGTGCTGAACAATCGCGAGCTAGCCTATGTCACCTGGGAAGAGCGAATTCAGCAGGGTGACCCGAAATGGCCGGCGAGCCAGGATCTGCCCGATCTGCCTTATGCCGATATCGCCAAGCTCATGGGCCTGGACGGGCTGCGCGTGACGGAGCCGGACCAGGTCGGCCTCGCCTGGGAGCGCGCTTTCGCGGCGGATCGGCCATTCGTGCTCGACATGGTCACCGATCCGAATGTCCCGCCCTTGCCGCCGCATATCACCTTGAAGCAAGCCAAGGGCTTCGCGGGATCGATCCTCGCGGGCGATCCGGAGGCCGGCAACATCGTTTCCAAAACCGCGCGCACGCTGCTGGACGCAATCCTGCCGGGGCGCGCGGATGGCTGACATAATTTGCATGGACGGAGCATCTCATGATCCATCATGTCTCGGTTGGAACGAACGATCTCGAACGCGCCAAGGCCTTTTATGACGCCGTGCTGCCGGTGCTTGGCTTGCGCCAACTCAAGGCAACCGGTCATTCGGTCGATTACGGGATCAGTGAGATTCTGTTCAGCGTCGAAAAGCCCGTCGACGGACATGCGGCGACCAGCGGAAACGGCGTCCACATCGCTTTTGTCGCGGGGCATCGCGGGACCGTGAACGAGTTCCATCGCGTCGGGATCGCGCATGGCGGCGCAGATGCCGGTCCGCCCGGCCTGCGACCGCAATATGATGAAAACTACTATGGCGCCTTCATCCGCGATCCCGATGGCAACAAGATCGAAGCTGTGACCCACGCAGCCAAATAAGCACGGCTCGATCGATGTCGGCGCGTCCACGCTGCCGGCGACCAGGCTGGCTTGCCGGGAGCGGAACCAATGCCGTTCACCGATGTTGCGGGAGGAGAAATGAAGACTGCGATGGAAGGCGGAATTCCGCTTTTGATGATCGACTTCCCGCCTCCAATCGCAGGCTGCCAGCAGTTGGCGGAGCGCAGAGGGTCCGGAGCGCCCATCGGCAAGCGATAGGGAGGCGAGCAATGCCAACGCTCGAACGAGCTATTGAGATTGCGGCATCCGCGCATTTGGGACAACTGGATAAGGCCGGTGAACCATACATCGCCCACCCATTGCGCGTAATGCTACCGTTTATCCGAGGCGGCGATGAAACCCGCGCAATAATCGCGGTCCTGCATGATGTGCTCGAGGACAGCTCATGGACTGCTGCGGACCTGCATCGCGAAGGTTTCCGCACCGAGATTGTCGAGGCAGTCACCGCGCTTACTCGACCGCCGGGAGAAGCCTACTCCGCCTTCGTTCGGCGCGCCGTGTCGAATGAGTTGGCGCGCCCGGTCAAGGCCGCGGATTTGCGGGACAATTTGCAAGTCGCCCATTCGGCGAAGCTCCCGGAGGAAGAGCGGGAGCGTTTGCTGGAGAAGTATACGGCAGCGCTGCGAGTGGCCGACCAGAGTTAATTCAAGCTCATCCGCATCGAGATAATTCACTGATTTAGAAAGCGATAATCTGACCTCTACGAAACGCATCCGCCGTCCAAGTATATTGAGCTTCGAGGACACCAGAATGCCACGCTTTTTTATCGATACAGCCGATGGCGACGATGTCGTGCGTGACGAGGTCGGACATGAACTTCCCGACCCGAAACGCGCGCGCATTATGGCGCTCGATGCGCTGCCTGACATGGCCCGTGACAGTATCCCTGATGGTGACTGCCGAACGTTTGCTGTCTCGATCCGGAATGCAGACGGAAAGGTAATTTATCACGCAAGCCTGGCCCTGTCGGGCAGCTGGGCCTGAACGTTCTCGCAGCGTCGCCGGGGAGCAAGCTCTCGGGGTGCAAGGGCACTTTTAAACCTATGATAGTGCGCGGCAGCCCCGATCGCCTATGTTTCCGGTCATGGAACAGGGTCAGGGTGAGTTGCTTTTGCCCAACGGGCAAAGGATCGTGGCCAACTACCTGATGTCGACCGGAGGTCGTGGCATCTCTGGACAAATCGCTGCTGACCTCAGCACGATCGACACGGGGACATTCTGGAATGGTGTCACCCTTCTCACTGAAGACGGCGCTCCTTGAAAATCCTCATGACATCCATCGGTAATCACGGCGCGCCTTTCGTGGCCCTTTCAGATTGAGGCGCCTCCCGGCGGGGATCGCCGTCGACGACCACACCACCGAACTTCATCTGGAACGCATGCGCGTGCCGCTCGTCTGGAAAGCTGATACGCAGTCGATCGTGACGCGGCTGCATCGAGACGCGGGCTTGATGCGGAATTTCCCATTCCATCAGCCATATCCCGATGTCGTGCAAGCGCGGCAGCAGCGTCGGGGGATCCAGGGGCACGTCCACCTTGTAGGATCCTCGATCCACGTGCGTGCTGATAGCAGCGTATTGCGGAGTCATAATGTGCCTCCGGTCGACTGAGCTATTGGCTGGTCACGCGACCGTAACCGAACCGAGCGCCTCGCAAATTATCTTGTGATAAGGCGACGTCTCCAAGCGAGAAAAAAGCCCGACGCATCTTTTCTCAAACGCCGGGCTGACGGCCGGGCTCGCCACCCTCAAGCAAGTGGAAAATAAATCAAGCTTGGCATAAGCATAAATCAACACAGGCTAATGCAGGTACATTCATCCATCACATGATCGGGCACTAGTGTTTGCGCAAGCTCAGGCCATTCATCAATTTCTTCAGGCGTCTAGACTTCGCTGTGGAATTGTTCACGCACATGCGCGATCAGCATAATTGGATCATTCATGCCCTCTTGGCATGACGCGGCTATGAGATCAGCATGGCGTCAGCGACAGGCCGATAGAAAGAGGTCCACGATGCCGCGCTACTTCGTCGATACCGATGATGGAACCACCAGCGTCGTGGACCGTGAAGGGTTTGAATTCGCTGATCCGGGCGCAGCACGCAATGCCGCCATTCGGGCATTGCGCGATATGGCGGCCGATAGCCTTCCCGACGGTACCAGTCGAACTTTCAGGGTGGCGGTGCGCGCCAACGCGCGGACTTTGCTCTATTCGGCGACGCTGATCTTCGAAGGCCACTGGGAGAAAGGCTTGCCCGGCGCCGGCAACTGAAATGACGTCAGCCTTCGGGCGCCAGATGCAGGTAGTCCGGATCAAAGTCCCCGGCGCGCTTCAATTCTGCCCATTGCAACACCGTAAGCTTTCGCCCGGAGACGGAAATCAGTCGGTCTCGCTTCAAATCTCGAAACACCCGGTTCACGTGAACGACAGAGAGTCCCAGCGAGTCACCGATATTGATCTGGGTCAGACCGAATGGGATCGTCATCTCGGCAGCCAGTCCGGCATTTCGATAGCGCACGACAAGTTCGCACAGCAAGTGAGCGACACGGGTCGGGGCAGATCGCCGCCCCATGCTGCACATCCACTCCCGGAAAATCGAGCCGTCGATCAGCGTGTCGCGCCAGAGAAGGCCGCCCAGTCGCGGATGGGTTTCGATTAAATGGTGCAACGACCTATGTGGGATAAAGGCCACCCTGCTCGACATCAACGTCGAAAGCGTGTGATCCGTGCTGACGAGATACAGGCTCTGCAGATCGGGAATATCGCCCGAAATATGATACGAGAGGATCTGCCGGGCTCCATCGCCGACAATTTTGAAGCGGTAGCTCATTCCGTCGAGCATCAGGCAGGCCTGCGACGGGCGGTCGCCCTGACGCACGAGATCCTGTCCCGCCTTCATGTCCCGGATCGTGATGGGAAGAGCTTTTACGGCGTCGATTTCAGGTTGAGAAAGCCTACCCAGGCTTGCGAGCTTGCGCACGAGGGGCGCAAGCCTCTCGGAGGAAACATCATTCATGAGGCCGCTCCCTTGCGGGAGAGGGCCAGCCCCCGCAGTCGTAGACGGCTGATTTTATCGTCAAATCACAGGCGAGGTCGCCAAGATAGGTTGCTTATTGAAAGCAACATATGATCTGTTTCTAACAGCACCTGAGATAACAATGCGCTCTCCACCGCGGTAAGTCATCTGAATTCGGCGCTGCATCGTTCGAGCCGATTTCTTTTCTATTTCTTTGCGAAATGCAGGATTTCATGGAACTTCCTGCCTCCTGATCACGCGTCATTCTGCCGAGGATTATGAAGAGGCCGCGGGAGAACTGGGAGATTAGGGCGACTGTCCGAGGTCAATGATGCGATCCGTCTCGGCCTGCGTCGGGCCATGGCGACATGGGAGAGCCTTCAACGGCGCGCCATCGCATAGGACGGAAGCCTCGACGCCGGGACAAGGCGTTGCACTTCCGCTTCGGATGGAACCGGAACCCCAGCCTGGGTTTTTCGGTCGCGCTGCAAGACGCCACGCTGCCCGCAGGCTTCCCCCCTTTTTGGCCGGCGGGCGTCTACCGCCGGCAGGACGCTCGTTCTTGGTCTACAAGGCAGCGACCGGCCGAGCGGCAGAGGAAACCCGGTCAATTGACCAAACTTAACTTGTGATAATGTCGCCGCCAAAAGCGCGGTCCAGACTGATTTGGCGGACGCATTTGTGAAGGCCAAGCCTGGATAAACTGGACGCTTGCGTTCATTAGCTGGCTTACCCCTGCGAATTGCTCGTCTGCGGGCGCATCAGGGGTTTGAAAACTCTGATGACCGACGTGACACTGACTGCGTTCCTTCCCCCGGGGCGAGGAGACTTGCTCATGCGTTCCCCAAAACATCAGTCCATCCTCATTCTCGAAGCGCAACCAATCGTCGCGATTGATCTTGAAGCCACCTTGTCGGATGCAGGTTTCAATGTCGCTCATGTCGCAACGACCTGTCGTGACGCGATGACCTGGTTAGCTGAGAACGCCCCCGATCTTGTCGTGTTGGATATCCAGTTGGCCGACGGCGATTGCACGGAGGTGGCCCTTGCCCTCGTCGAGCGGCACATACCATTTGTCGTTTTTACCGGCTCCAATCCGAACGACCGACAATGCAGTCCGGTATTTTCGATGGGGCACTGGGTTGAAAAACCAAGTCCAACGGAAGCTGTTGCGGAAGCTTTCTGGGCTCTCAGTTCGGCGGACAATCTCTACCGGCAGCGCGCCTGACTGGATTTCCGCGCCTGACTGGATTTCGATGAATCGCGCCGGTTCGGCAGCGTTCCAAGGCTCCGGCAGATCTTTTCAAGGCGCCGCTGCCTGATATCATGAGGCATGCCGAATCTGCCGCCTGAAGCCCCTATTATACGTCTCGCTAATGCCGATGAGTTTGAGGCTGCCGTGAAGCGGATTGCCGAGCTCGGAGAGCCCAGTCCGGACACCGCAGAGTGGCTGGAGTTGTTGGCCACGCAGGAAGCCGTCCGTGTTTATTGTGAGGTCCGAGGTTTATTGTAGGTCCAACGCGGAACCGTTCTTAGCTAAAATCGTTTCGCCGCTATGAAACCACCACCTCCATTGATCGTCATCGCCGATGACAGAGAGCTGGCGCTCGCGGAGTTCCGGGTAACGGAGCTGCGGGATGCAAAGAGAGGCTCCACAGCCGACGCTGAAAGATTGGGTTGGATCGCTGCGATCGATGCGTATGAGAACCGTGGAGCCGACGTTTCCCGCGAACGCGCAAGCACGGAGGGCAAGCCGCTTCGCGCGATATGGAGCGCGTTGGCAGCAGCCTCGATTGTCGCAATAGCCATCGGACTTCTGCTCTATCTCAGTTAGGCGCTTTTGGCGGTTGCCGGACTACCGCGACACCCCCGCCGAACCGTTCAACCCCTTTTGCAATCAGATCGGTGCGGCGGCGGCAGTCAAAGCCGGCGATGCTCCCGCAATTGGCCGCTCTCCTCCTGGGGCATTTCCCGCCTGCCCTCCGGCCCCGGATGACGGCACTTTTTGCTCCGAGACGTCTCTTCAACCTGAAACGGAACCAAACCGCGCCGGGCGCCGTTTTCTTGGGCACAGCGGCATCGCCGTCAGCTTGGGAGCACCACAATGAAAAAACTGATCATCATGTCCTTGATCGCCACCGCAGCCTCCTTCGGCGCCATGGCTCAAACGTCGACGACGTCGCCCGCGCCGTCACCTGCGCCGGCCGACGCAAATGCTCCGTTGCCGGGAGCCAATAGCTTCACGGAAGGCCAGGCGAAGAGCCGCCTCGAAGCCAACGGCTACACCGCCGTCACCGATCTGAAGAAGGACGAGAATGGCGTCTGGAAAGGCAAGGCCACTCACGGCGGTCAGTCGGTCGGCGTGTCCGTCGACTATCGCGGCAACATCGTTCGTAACTGAAGGGAGCAAATGCCATGAACCGGACCATTACGCGTTCCTACGACACCTATGAAGACGCCGCGGGCGTCGTCTCTCGCCTGAAGGATGCCGGCGTCGCCGACGAGGACATGAGCGTCGTTGGCCGGCGGGACGAAGCGGACGACAGCAATGCTGGCGAGGGCGCTAGTATCGGCGCTGGCATTGGTGGGGCTGCGGGTCTGCTGGCAGGCCTTGGAATGATTGCCATTCCAGGGATCGGACCGGTCGTGGCCGCCGGTTGGCTGGCCGCGACAGCAGCCGGAGCGGCAGCGGGCGCCGCGGCAGGCGGATTAGTCGGCGCGATGACGTCATCTGGCATGAGTGAAGACGACGCCCACTACTATGCCGAAACGGTGCGCAGGGGTGCCACAGTGGTTTCCGTGCAAGCCAGCGACGACCAGGTCCCAACTGTCGAAAGCATCATGGACGGCGCAACGCCGATCGATCCGGTCGCGCGCCGCGAGGAGTACAGGCGAGAGGGCTGGACGCGCTTCGACGAAAGCGCAGATCCTTACAAGTACCCTGGCGTCTGAGCCCAGCGACTAGAAATATTCCGCAGCGATCCCGCCGGCCCCGGCCGGCGGGATTTTCTGTAGTCGCCGAAACCTGACAGGCTTCATCAGCGTTTATTGGGTGTCGCCGAGTCTTCAGCCCGCTTGGCGATCACCTTCGGGTGGTGTTCGTTCCCGTGTCGTCGGCCGTCGTCCCCAGGGGCGGCGGCCTCCTTTTGCTCTGCGGAAACCCAGACGACATCGTCGCCAACCGGCGCCGGAGCGCCAGAGAGCCTCGATCGAGGCAATGCAGGAACTGAGCGCCCTCCGATCGGTTAGAAGTGCGGAGGATGACGCCATGAACCGATCGATTTTCACACGCTACGGATTTGCCTGGGTGACGGGCGGTTTTTTCTTGGTCAGCTTGGTCGGACACTGGGTTTTTGGCTGGTTCGCTTATGTCCAGCAACAGGCCGAGCATGCGCAGGCAGCCAACGTCAACGGCTACCTCATCGAAATGATGCGCGATACGTTGGAGAACTGGCAGTCCGAATTCCTCCAACTGCTCTGGCAGGTCGCGGGTCTGGCCCTGCTGCTTCATGTCGGTTCTCCTCAGTCAAAGGAGGGCGATGACCGCATGGAAGCAAAACTCGATGCCATCCTGCGCAGTGTAGATCCGAAGGAAGCTGATCGCCTCATTGACGAGATCGACCGCGACTATGCCGGACGTCATACGGACCATCGCTACATCCAGCAGATTCAGAAGCGCGCATAGGAGGCGGGGTTTGCTGTCGTCCAGACCCGAAGTGCTCTGATCGCAGAAGGCGTCGACGAGCCGTTCGATTATCCGCGCTGCCGGATCTCACTGAGCCGCTGGATCTCCGAGCGCAGGACCGCCACGGCGGCTTCGCCGCGTACGCCCTTGATGCCGCGCTCATCGCGATCGGTTGAGCCCGAGACGCCATCCAGGAAGAGGTTGCGCTTCGGCAGCGGCATCGCGAGCAGATAGGCGACTTCGCACTCGTGCCTCCACTCTTCGGAATGGGTCGAAATCATCTGCCCGGTGAATTCGGACCGGACGAGAGGGTGATTTGCGTAGTCGCGGGCAGGCACAGGGAATCTCCTTGCCGCCTGTCTAGGCCGTCAGCGCCAACACAGTCACGATCATGGTGACGGATGCAGCGACGCATGCGGTCCATATCCACCAGAATATCTTCATGGCGGTACCTACGTTTCAGCGTCGGGGTCTTCGCAGCGGGTGATGAACTTGCCCGTGGCCACGATCTGGAAATCGCAGCCGTCCTCATAGGTCACTGGCGAACCGTCTTCGAGGGTGTAGGTCGTTATGCCCAACCCCGGGCGCTCCTGCCAGACGATCACGACATAGGGATTGCCCTCTTCGTCCTGGCAATGCTCCCGGTAAAGCTCTCTGGGCCAGCTATTTTGAAGGTCTGAGAGGGGGCTGGCTTCGCTAAGGCTGCTTGTCATGGCGACACCTACACAACGAACAACTCTGTCATCTCAACCGTCTTCCGCCTCGACAGTTCCTAACCGTTGGAACGAATCTCAAGCATCGTCGTCTGAGCCGCAACTGGCGGGCCTGGCCACCAGCGCTCCCGACCGCAAAGTCGCTTGCTGGCGATCGGCCAGATCGAACTAACCCAGAGCCTGGCGCTTCTGCAGGAGTTCGTCGAGCCGAGCCTGTTGCTCGCTTAGCCTGGTGGCCAGGCTTTCTTCGATACCAGCCCCCGACGCCGCCGCTGCCTGCTCGGTCAGATTGGCGATATTGTTGCGAGCGATGGCGATACGATTGTCCAGGTCTTCCCGATCATTCTCAGGCATCTGATTTTACGTCCTTCTAGCCGCGAGTACGCATCGTTTGTGAACTGATGGCTGAGGCTGGGCGCGCGTCTTCTTGCCGCCGGCCAGCGGGGCTCGCCTGACCATCGATCAGACCTTGGGGGGCAGGCCACCCCTGTCAAACACGGGAATCGCTTCAGTCGGGCCGCGCCGCGATTGTCCGGTCGGGATGTCTTCAGCGGCTTGCCGAACGGCGTCTTCGGACTCCGTCAAGCCGTCAATCGTGTCGTTCGCGTCGCTGCCGGCATCGTGCACATTCGTTCTGTCGCCAACGCGCCTACTGCTATCGGGCGGCTGGGTCACGATACCCTCGGCGGCCGGATCGGTCGTGATGCGTTCATCCAGCAAAGCGGGGTTCTCTCGTTGCTTGGTCATGTCGACATCCTCCTGCTGGATTGAAAAGCCTTCAGCGGGACCATTGTTCCCCATGACAGCAGCCTTGCGACCCTTGGTTCGGGTCAGGCTCAATCCGCCGCTGCTATGGCCGGGCGGGCCGCGGCGCGCGGCTTAACGAAGCCGCGTCGGACAATGCCCGCGGCCACAAGGCCGTAGGCTATCAGCTTCTGCTTCAGATTCGCGATCAGTGGATCAAGCTGACGGTGAACCGGCCCACATTCTATCTCGCTGCCCAGAAGCCGAGAACGATGCCTGCGGCGGCGGCCCAGCCAAGCGCCCGGAGTGGCCGGGCGCGAACCTCGTTCATCAGCAATTCTTGCAGCTTGCTCACTCGCTCGCTGGCCTGCTCCGCAATCTCGATAAAAGGTTGGCTTTCCGTACGGCCCGCCGTCACTGGAGCCTGCGCAGAAACAGGATCGCTCGCCGGAAACGTGGCTTCGAGCGCATCCTGGAGTTCTGCGTCCGAGCCTTGATGGCGGGCAGCCTTGCGCTGGGCTCGCTGTTCGATCTTCAGGCTTGCGACGGCGGGATTCCGAGGTGACATGAGCGGTCTTTCTCTGAGCGTCTTACCGATAACCTCGACGCCTGCGAGTGGTTCCGCTGATGGGCCCAACTATCGATTGACGTTAGCCAAGAGCCCTCGTTAGCCAAGAGCCCTCGTGAGCCCAGAGCCCCTCCCCTCGGCTCTGTCATCCCTTGCGGTCGGCGGCATCTGCCCCCCGCACGCCGATCGGCATCGGCGCGCCTTTCGTCGTATCGCGATACGTCTGGCGCTCTGCCTCTGAATTCAATTCCGCGCCAACCAGGACAATCGTCGCGGACAACCACATCCAGGTCAGAAGGCCGATGACGGCGCCGACTGTCCCATAGGTCTTGTTGTAATCCTCGAAATTGGCGACGTACCAAGAGAAGAGGATCGAAGCGATCAGCCAGCCTGCGGCGGCAAACAGTGCACCAGGGCTGACCCAAGCCCATTGCGCCTCGTCACGGCTCGGTCCGTATCGGTACAACACGGCCAAGCCCAGCAGCAGAACGCCAACCAGCACGGGCCAGCGGCCAGCAGCGATCAGCCATTCCGCGGCGCTGCCCAGATAGAGGTAGTCCAATACGATCGGGACAACAGCGATAGCCCCGATGGCACCGAGCAAAAACAGCAATATGCCGACAGTGAATGCGAGAGATACAAGGTTCAACTTGAAGAAGCCGCGCTTTTCATCTTCGCCATAAGCCACGTTAAGCGCATCGAAAATGGCTTTCACACCAGCATTGGCACTCCAGATCGCCAGCGCCAGACTGATGAGCAGGGCAAAGCTCAGCTTCGTATCGCCACCACCAGCGATCCGGCCAATCTGTTCGCGTAGAAAATCGGTCGCACCTGCCGGCAGGAATCCGTCGAGTAAAGCAAGCTGATCCGCGATGGTCGCAGGATCGGCAAGGAGCCCGTACAAGGAAACGAATGCCGTCAGTGCTGGGAAGAGGGCCAGCAGGCCATAGAAGGTTACGCCCGCTGCAACGGCGCGGACCCGGTCTCGATCAACTTCATGATAGGTGCGCCGGGCAATCTCCCACCAGCCTTTGGCAGGAATTTCGGAGGGTGCGTCAGCGTCAGCGCCTTTCTGGGTGCGATGCGCCGTCTTGGCCGCATATTTGTCGTCCCGCGAACTTCGACCCGATCGCTCCAGACGCGAAAGCACGTAAGCTGAGGCCACGCCTAGTAAGGCGGCCACGCCTAGATCCCTGATAAGCCGATGATTGAGCACCGCTAGCCCTCCGCGTTCTGGCTAACGCCGGAGGCAAGAGATTGGTTGCGTGGTCTGGCGATCGCAGGAGAAATTGGCAGCCTCGGCACGAGCCCCCAAGGGCGCTAATAAAATAGCCCGAGAATTGGTGGAAGCGAGGACAGGTAAATGAACAGGCGGTCGTTCCTATCGGTACTATTGTGCGGGTTTTCCTCCGCGACCCCGGGGATGGTCGCGTCATCCCAGGCCGCCTCCCCCGAAATCGCGCAGGCCGTGTCGAAAGAGACCGCAAAGGGGCTGGATGCGGCTGACGTCGAATTCAGCCAACGGCCGCAACTCCACTACAACAGGCAGCCGCAACACCGTCGTCCAACTCGCCGCCGGCGGCGTCTTCCCCGTCGCTGATCGGGGAGAGCGCCCGACAATGGGCCCGACAACGCCGATGGCCGGAGCCGCGCGGTGGCCGGGATATCTGGACTAGCGGGGTCCATTGTATTGAGGGAGCTTGGGCCGACTTCCAAAGATCAAGCCCTGCGGGTCCCGCTCGACGTCCCGTAAGGTCCGGCTAAACCCGGTAAGCCAGCGTCTGCCGTCGGTCGCCAAGGGTTCGATGGTGCGCAGACCCGCACGGGTGAAGCGACTGATTTCAGCGGTAATCTCAGCCGTGCGCCTGTCGAGGTTGTCGGCGAGCACGCGGAGGGACTTCGCGACATCGCTGACATCGGAGAAGGCATTGTGGCCATTCTGGCCGGCGGCGGAGTCCAGGAAAGCCTGCGCGCCCTTCAGCACGCCCTCCACCTGAGCGGCCGCCCTGTTGAGCTTTTCCGTAATTGAGGCGACGTCCTTCACCGTCTTGCTGACATCGCCACTGGCGCCTCCCAGCGTCACCGTGAGCTTCTCGACGTTGTCGACGGTTGAAGTGATATACTGTGGCTCGACCGAGCGGATGGCGTCGGTTACGTCCTGGCTGAACCCGCCCAGCTTCTCCGCAAGAGGGGCGATGAACTCGGCGACGGCGCCAGTGCTCTTCATCAGCTTGTCGACGCCATCCGAATTATCGGCGAGTGCAGCCGAGAATTGTTCCGCGTTCCTGACTTTGTCGCGGATCGCTCCCGAATTTTCCTTGATCAGGACCTCGACGCCGCCAATGATATCGTCGGCGCGCCTGGCGATGGTGCGCACTGTCTCGAAGATGTCTTCGGAGTGTTCGGCCGTGATCGTGGGAAGGGACTGACCCGCCTGTGGGGCGAGGACAGGGGAGCGGGGGTCGCCGCCGAGAAGCTGCACGGAGACGACACCGGCAAGTCCCTGCCCTTCAATGCGAGCCCGGGTATCGACGCGCAACGGTGTCCAGTCGTCGACCCTTATCACAGCCGAGATTTGGCGCGCATTGTCAGGCTGGAGGCCGATTTGCGTCACCTCGCCGACGCGCAGGCCGTTGAAAAGCACGCTGGAGCCGCGCCCAAGGCCCGAGACCTTGTCATTGAAGATGATCCGGACGTCCACCTTGCGAGCGCCGCTGCCGCTGCTGAACCAGTAAGCAAACCCGAATAGCGCAGCCAGCACCGCGAGGGTGAAAAGTCCAACCAGCGCGTGACCAGCTCGCGATTCCATTGCCTGTGCGGCTTCCCGTTACTCAAGTGGCAGGACTGAAGCCCGTCCGCTGCCGAAATAGGTGTATTGCGGCATCAACGGCGCATCATCGCATGCCTATGACGGGACGCGAAGTTAACGCACGAGCCCGCCGATAAGGCGGGCTCGTTTTTGCCATTCAAATTCCTGGCATTCAAATTCCCGGCATTCAAACCGGCCGGACGCCGGATAACGTCGATCTACTGCTTGAAGCCGATCACCACGCCATCAGCCCCAAGCGAAAGCTGGAGACCCTGCCGGCGCGCAGCCAGCCGCAAAGTGACGCCCTTGTCATTGCGCAACCAGATATTTCCTCCGCCCTGACCGCCGACCGCCCAGCCTTCCTTCAGCTGCACATAGGCCCCAGCGAAATCGGACCTGTTCTTGAGCCCGTACACGGACCCGGAGGCGACCGTGCGGGAAGCGCCGATCGAGCCAATGCCAAGACCGCCAACGGTGATCGGATACGACTTGCCACGGAAACGAAGGGTCCCGCCCCCAACCTCGCCGGATGCGATGAAGCCCGCCTGCACCTGCTCGATCCGAACGGTCCCCGTGGACGGACCGAGCGAACGGGACTGCGCCGCGGCGGGTGCCGCGAGCATCAGAACGGCTGCAACGGAAACGACTGTCTGCCTAAAAAACATGGTGTTGTACTCCTGGCGCTCGACCAGCGGCGCGAGGGAGCAACGCGCGAAAGCACAATTCGATCCGAATATTCGTTCTTCGGCGTCGTGCACTGCCTCGCAGGTTCTGCCCAAGGGCCTCGGTTTGGTTCTCACCGAGGCTCATCGAAGCACGACGACCTTGGTTCCAGTGCGGACGCGGTCGTAAAGGTCGGTAACGTCGCGATTGGTCATCCGTATGCAGCCCGACGAAACCGCAGCCCCGATCGTCTCCGGCTCGTTGGATCCATGGATGCGGTACAGGCTGGACCCGAGATAGATCGCCCGCGCCCCGAGAGGATTGTCCATCCCGCCGGACATGTAGCGCGGCAAGTCGGGGCGCCGCTTGAGCATCTGCGAGGGAGGGCGCCAATCCGGCCATTCGCGCTTCATCGTGACGGTCTTGGTCCCCGCCCAGCTGAAGCCGTGCCGTCCGACGCCAACGCCATAGCGAAGTGCCTGATGGTTGCCGAGAATGTAGTAGAGCCGCCGCTGGCTTGTCGAAATCACGACGGTGCCGGGGGCCTGCTTGCCATTCCACGGTACGACCTGACGCGGGATCGGCTGTTCGCTGAAGATGTTGAGGAAATCCGCAAGCCCCCGGCTGAGCGGATTGTCGTAAGCAAACGCGGGTGCCGAGAGACCGAGAACCGCGACGATAAGAACAATGGCGCGCAGCATGATTACCCCTGCGAAGCCCCCGCCCAAATTTAAGGGGGAAACGGAAAATGAGGTCAAGGCAGGATCTGCCCTTTTGATCGACAGAGCCGTTCCCTTGGCGGCCTGGCCGTTATTCGGCCGCCTCAGCCTCCAGCGGCCGCACGGGGGTACGATGGCCGCTCTCTTCGTGCTTGCTCCAGTAAGCCTGCTTGAGCCTGAGCGAAATCGGTCCCGGCCGGTCGTTTCCAAGGATGCGATGTCCGATCCGCGCTCCCGGAATCACGCCGCCGGCGGTCGATGTGAGAAAGACTTCGTCGGCCTCGTCGAGCATCGAGCGATGGATCGGCGCAACAAGCGCCTCGATCCCCAATTCCGCGCATAGGTCGAGCACGGTTTGCCGGGTTATCCCATGCAGGCTGCCGCGATCCGGTGTGACGACGCGGCCATCCTTGACGACGAAGACGTTGAAACCGGGCCCCTCGGTCAGGAACCCTTCCGCATCGCAGAGCACGGTCGTGTCGAAGCCGGCATCGTGCGCCTCAAGCAGGCCGGAGGTCAGATCGTTCCACTGATAGTTCTTTACCGTGGGATCGACGGAGGCGTCGGGGACGCGTGGATTCGATGCGATCCAGATATGAGCGCCGCGCTCCTGCACGTCCTTCGGCACGACGTCGACCCACGGAACGGCATAGGCAATGAGATGATTTTCGCAGTCTACAGGCCGTCGTGATCCGGTGACCTTTGGCTTTCCGCGCGAAGCGACCATTGCGACATAGGAATCGGACAGGCCGCTCAACGCGACACATCTGTGCAGGATCGCTTCAATCGTCGTCCGGTCCTCGGGCGGCCTGAGCCGGCGCTTCGCCATCGCGAGTTCGAATCGATCCAAATGGTCCTGAAGCCGAAAAAAGCAGCCGTCGAAGACATGGACGACGTCGTAGACGACATCCGAGCGCGTAAAGCCCCAATCCGTCACCGGCAGAGTAGCCTCCGCGATCGGAACGAATTGGCCTCGAACATAAGCCGCGCCGTCTGAGTACACTGAACTGCTCATGTGTGATCTCCAGAATCCAGTCCTGAGCCATTGCGGCATACTGGCCAATGAAGACGAGGATAGCGAGAGAGGAACCTTGCCAACGAAGTGATGTCCCCATCGCCGCTCACCGGGGCTTTCTGAAGATAGCAAGACATCCGCTTTGCGATCCCTCTTGGGCGCAGCAATTGCGCTCGTCGAAAAAGAGTATCCCGCCTCGTTCGAAAGCGAGGCGATCCCGCTTCGAGATGACACAGAGAGCCGACATGACGCTTCGTCACATGTCCCGCCGGATGTCCCAGATTCTTGAACGCCTCAACGAACGCAAGCGCCGGGCGAAAAAGGCGGCGGCACGCGAGGCAGCCAGCCTGGAGCATCGGCCCGAAAAGTGGAATGCGGTTTTCGGTAAAAACCGATGCAAAAACAAAGAGATAGGCCATTTGGACGGATACGATATCCGATCCGATGGTCTAGCGCGATCAGGCAGTGGACCGATACCTGCCGGCAATGACAACGTTCGATCGGGAGAGCCGCGCAAGGACTCTTGATCTGCAAGGGGGCCATGGCCGTGCTACGCTGCGTCAACCCGCTCGCAAATCAGCCCCCCAAGCCCGTGAGCGGGCCAGGTCCGGCGCGATGCCCGCGAGTATTGCGCCGGGCCGCTATGGTTCTTCGCTGGCCGG
This sequence comes from Allobosea lathyri, assembly GCF_900108245.1. Taxonomy (GTDB): domain Bacteria; phylum Pseudomonadota; class Alphaproteobacteria; order Rhizobiales; family Beijerinckiaceae; genus Allobosea; species Allobosea lathyri. The sequence goes on along the minus strand of NZ_FNUY01000003.1, from coordinate 208,527 downwards.
GGCGATTGCCCCGGAAACCATTCGGCATCGTCCGCGGGTGTGCCGCTCAACCTCCGCCAAAGCTGCATCGAGACTGCTGAAGCTGGATAGCTTGAGGCCAGAGGTTGTGCCGATGGCGCTGCCGCACGGCGCGATCGTGAATTCGCCCTTGGGCTGCTCGACCACTTCGCCCATCGGACGTCCGAGCAGATCGATCATGACCCAGGTCGTCGAGTTCGACTGCTTGACGATAATATCCATGGTTGCTCCGCCGCTTCCCCACATTGTGCGCTCGCTTGTCATGAAAGGCGACAGGCATCTCCGGACGAAGCCGGCATGAAAAATACAGCGGTAGGAAGAAATATGTTCGAGATATAAAGTTATTACACTCGCAATCACCGAGCATCGGCATGTTTTAACTCAGACAACTAAATAGAAATAATTTTCATGACCATATTTTATCTGTCCGTTACGTCATAATTTTTTATTATTACGTTGTCGATGCATTCAGCCATAGGATCGACCGAGAACAGCGGCAAGATATCGGAAATGATGCAGCCGGCGTCATGCATGCGGAGTCGGCGTGTCGATCGCAGGCACATGCTGGCATAACGTGGCATCCCGCCCCATCTACTGCCAAAGGGCGCGATCGGGCGCCGCCACCCGAGTTGGTGTCATGTGTGAACGCGAACTGGCCGACCCTGAACTGCTTAGGATGGCCCATGTCATTTACGTCGAGATGTCCAGGCAGTTGGGCGGTGAAGCGCGTGCCATGATCGACGCCGACCACAACCTGCGAGAGGTCGTCTTCGAGGGCTCAATCGATCTGTTGAAGGTGGCGGCAGCGCTGTCGAAGCGGTGCTGTGTCCACCCTTCCGATGTCGAGACGATTGCGGAGGTGGCGACAGCGGACATGCCTATACCTCGCATGACCCCGGCGTAGGAGCACATGAAGGAGCTCGCCGTAGCGGGTTTCAAGTGGCCTGAACGTTAGGAATTGATTAATTCGATAAATGTAAGTGTTGGAGTATATTTTGATGCCGCCGCATGGCGGTCTCCTATATTTTTCTGGTTAAAAATTGATTTGGCAACTGGTTTTGCCCCTGACGATCTTGCAAAGCGTCCGCAATGCGCGGATTCCATTTAGGGGAACCCAATGTCAGACAATAATATCGACGTTGTCGGCCTATCGGCCGACATCGTTGCGGCATATGTTACGAACAACTCCGTTCCCGTGTCAGATCTTCCGAGCCTTATTGCAGCCATTCACGCCGCTCTGCTCGGGCTTGGGATGGAAACGACGGCACCTCCTCTAGAAAAGCAGGTCCCAGCCGTTCCGATCCGTAAATCCATCACCCCCAATCTACTGATCTGCCTGGAAGACGGTCTCGCGTTCAAAACACTGAAGCGTCATCTGCGGAACAGGTACGGCATGACGCCGGAAGAGTACCGCATGAAGTGGGGCTTGCCGCCGGACTATCCCATGGTCGCGCCGAACTATGCCGAACAGCGCTCGCAAATGGCGAAGGCCATCGGCTTCGGACGCAAGACGGTGAAGCCAAAGAACAAGGCTCGCTCCAGGGCAGCCTGATCGCCAAGGGCGGCTTATCGCATAGCGCCTCGCTCAGTCTTGACATGAGCGCGGCCTATCCGCCGGCGGGCGGGTCAAGCGCTCGCCGGTTGGTGCGAGCGAGCCGATGGCCGTCCAGGCATCGGCTCCGCTCATTCGTGCCAAGGCAGCTCGGGTGCCTGCTCAATCTGTACGAGTAGGATTGCGACGCTGGCGAGCCACGCGATTGCGACTTGGATCAGCATTAGAATGCTCCCGGGCGATAAACGCCGAGACAGGCACTTTGTTTCAATGAGCTGTGCTGCGCCGGGAACCGCCGACTTAGCCGGCCGTTGATCGCTAGGAAACACGGAGGAGGCCACCATGCGTGACGGTTCTGGAAACAAAATGAGCCCGGAAGAGCAGCAGAAAGTGAAATCGGTACAGGGCGCGCCGGATAAGGAATCCTTGAACAAAGTCTCGATCAATCCCGGCGCCGACCGAGACACGGGGTCCGCCGACAAACCGAATCCGAAGCCTACCGACACGCCGGCGTCCGGCGTCGGCGAGTAAATCAGTGCAAGGCGATTAAGCGACTGGGCTGCAAGCCTCAGCAGCCAGACAAAGGGCAAGGGGCTGGCACAAGAGACTGGCACTAGGCCGGGGCCATTTTTCAATCGAAAGCGGACAACCCATTCCCGCACGGAGCCTTCAAAGTCCTTTTCCATTTTCGGGCCGAAGGTCGTGGCTCGTCGTCCCGATCTCAAGCATGACGACCTCGCAGATTTTTTCCAGCGCGGTTGGACAACGTTCGACGCCGTGCGGCACGACGATGAATTCGCCTTCCTCGATCACCTCATCCCGGTCGCGGAACTTCATCAGCAGCCGGCCCTTGTGAACGAAGAAGACCTCGTCCTCGTGGCTGTTGAAATGCCAGCCGGTCTCGCCCTCGAACTTCGCGAGCTTGATCTGCAGGTTGTTGACTCCTGCTGCGACCTGCGGCGGCCAGGTGTCGGAAAATCGTCCGAAAGCGCTTGTCAGATTTTCCTTGTGAAATGGCGAGATGTGCCGGTTGAGCATCGCGACATCGCGAATGATCGTCGACAGCTGGCTCGGGACATCCGTGCCCTCGGCCGGATATTTTCCGTCGAGAGCCGCCGTGCCGATCGTAAAACCAGCCGCCCCCGCTTCCTTCAAAGCTGCGATGCGGCCCGGCGTATCGATCGACCCGGCCACATAGACGGGCTTCGACACCGCGGAACAGACCGCTTCGATCAGTGCCGGTACGTTCTCATGCGAGCGATAAGCCAGAAGATCCAGACCGTGCACGCCGTCGCGAGCGGCCAACGCCTCTGCGCTGGCGACGATGTCGTCGATGCTACCCTCGAGAACGCTTGGATGTCCGGAGATCGTGCCCGGGAATGGGCAGTATTGGATCGTGGTGCCAGAAATGATCGGCAGCACGTCGTCGACCCTCGTCCCACCGAGCAGAATGTCGATGCCGATCTCGACGGCAGCTTTTGCCGAGGCGACCTCGCTGTCGCGATCGAGTGAAACCACCTCAAGATACGAGGTCGCACCGCCAGCCTTGATAGCTGTGTTGAGGGCTTTCAGCTTGTCGAGTGGCAGGCCGATATCCTTGAAACCAATATGCCGGACGCCAAGCGCCAGGGCGGTCTGAAGCTGCTCCATCGCATCGCTGACCGTCCGGTCGTTGCGTGTGAGCATGAAAATGAAGCGAAGGCCCATCAGGACACCTGTTCCGTTCCGTTCATCCGGCTGCGGGACAATGAACCGCCATGCCATTGCGAGTATGCTGGCTCAGTCTGTGAGTTTCGCAACCGCTGGGCGCTTGGCGGAACTGCATTTGGCGCTCGTTGAGCCGATCCGACACCCGCCCTATCAAGGGATCCGATCCCTCTTTCGTTCGCCAACGGCAGGTCCTCGATGAATTCTCGCGTTTCCCCTGGCAGCGATCCCGTGGCGTCGGTCGAGATAGGTCAGCCTGTGCCGCGCAAAGAGGACGCGATCCTCGTGCAAGGGCACGGAGGCTACACCGACGATCTGAGCGTCGAGCGACAGCTCTTCGCGGCTTTCGTCCGCAGCCCTCATGCGCATGGCACTCTACGGGCCATAGATGCAGCGGAGGCGCGGTCGATGAAGGGCGTCGTCGCGATCTACACTGCGGCGGACCTGAACGGCCACGGCTACAACGCCATCCTGACGCCGATCGATGTGCCAGGCCGCAATGGCGCGTCGATGAGAAAGCCCCGGCGGGCGGCGCTGGCGGCCGACAAGGTCCGCTTCGTTGGCGACCCCGTCGCGGTGGTCGTCGCCCGCACTGCCGATCAGGCCCGGAATGCCGCGGAGGCGGTCAGGCTCGACATCGGTGTCTTGCCCGCTGTCACGGATGCCGAGGCGGCTCTAAGCGCCGGTGCTCCGCAACTCTATGACGATGTCGCCGGCAATCTGATTGTCGATTTCCAGTTCGGGGATAACAAGAAGGTCGCCGCCGCCTTTGCGCAAGCCGCGCACACCGCACGATTGCGCATCGTCAACAACCGTGTCGTCGTTAACCCGATCGAGCCGCGTGCGGCCATTGCGAGCTTCGACGGCAAGTCGAAGCGGTACACGCTGCACGCCCCGAGCCAGGGCGCCTTCGGCATGCGAAACAACCTGGCCGCAGCCATGGGCGTGAAGCCTACCCATATGCGCTTGGTCACCGGCCATGTCGGCGGCTCGTTCGGCATGAAGGCCGCCGTGTTTCCCGAATACGTCGTCCTCCTCCATGCGGCCCGCATGTTGAAGCGGCCGGTCAAATGGACCGATCAACGGTCGGAGAGCTTCGTCTCGGATCACCATGGCCGTGACATGGTCTTCGACGCCGAATTGGCCTTGGACGCTCGCGGTCGCTTCCTCGCCACGCGCTTCACCGGCGTGGCGAATATGGGTGCTTACCTCACCCCCGTCGGGGCGATGATGCCGACGATGAATGTCGGGAAAAACTCCGTCGGCATGTACCGGACGCCGCTTGTCGAGATCCAGACGCGCTGCGCGGTGACGAATACGCCGCCGATCGGCGCCTATCGCGGCGCGGGTCGCCCGGAAGGCAACTACTTCATGGAACGGCTGATCGATACCGCAGCCCGCGACATGGGGATCGACAAGGCGAGTCTGAGGCGGCGCAATCTGATCCCGCCCGCGAAGCTGCCTTGGGCGACGCCGATGGGAACGGTCTATGACAGCGGTGATTTCCCAGCGCTTTTCGAGCGGGCGCTCGAGACGTCGGATTGGAAGGGATATGCCGGGCGACTGCGGAAGAGCCGGAAGGCGGGGTTGCTTCGTGGGCGCGGTATCGGCTGCTATCTCGAGGTCACGGCGCCACCGAGCAATGAAATGGGTGGAATCCATTTTGAGCCGGACGGGAGCGTGAGCATCGTCACCGGCACGCTGGATTACGGCCAGGGACATTGGACGCCTTTCGCCCAGCTCCTGACCAGCCAGCTCGGCGTGCCCTTCGAGCGGATCAAGCTCATGCAGGGCGACAGTGATCGACTGATTGCGGGCGGAGGTACCGGCGGCTCGAAATCGCTCATGGCGAGCGGCTCGGCGATTATCGAGGCGAGCGAGTTGGTCATAGAAAAGGGGAAGCTGCTCGCCGGCCATTTCCTGGAGGCCAATGTCGCCGATATCGCGTTCGCTGCCGGTCAGTTCACCGTGTTCGGCACCGACCGTTCGATCGGCATCATGGACATAGCGGCAAGGCTGCACGCCGGGGCCGCGGTCGCTTTGGGCCTACCGCAGTCGCTCGACGTGGATCATGTCCTCAAATCTGCGCCTTCGGCCTATCCCAATGGCTGTCATGTCGCCGAGGTCGAGATCGACCCGGAGACCGGACATGTCGAGGTCGCGCGCTATGTCATGGTCAACGACTTCGGAACAGTCGTGAACCCGATGATTGTCGAGGGGCAACTCCATGGCGGCGTCGTTCAGGGCATAGGCCAGGCCCTGTTCGAGCGGACCGTCTATGACGACAGCGGCCAGCTGATCACAGGCTCTTACATGGACTATGCATTGCCCCGGGCGGCGGATGTGCCCTTCTTCTCATTCGTGAGCCAGGGCGTGCCGACGCTGAATAATCGGGTGGGCGCCAAAGGTTGCGGCGAAGCGGGCTGCGCCGGCTCCCTGCCCTCGGTGATGAACGCGGTCGTCGACGCCCTCACGCCCTATGGCATCACGCATCTCGACATGCCCGCTACTCCTCTGGCGGTCTGGCGAGCCATTCAGTCGGGACAGATCGGATCCGACCGAAACGGCCCCTCCTGACACCGCTTGCGAAAAGCCCGCCGCTCCTGTCGCGGTCGCTTCTGGCCTGCAACGCCTTTGCCAGGGGTGATCGACGGAGAGCGGGAGCTCGTAGCGCCAAGCTATTGCCACGTCTGCGCCGCTCTCCACTTCCGTCACGGTCCCCGAGCTCCCGGGCGGCCCCGAACCGTGGACAGCATGCGGATAGTAAAAACGCAAAGAGCGCCCCAAAGGACGCTCTCGAAACTTTCAAAACTATTGAAATCCGTGGTGGGTGATGTAGGGCTCGAACCTACGACCCGCTGATTAAGAGTCAGCTGCTCTACCAACTGAGCTAATCACCCATACGCCACGAAGCGTCGCCGGTCAGCGGCCGAGGCCGCGTCAGGCAGGTCGGCGATGTAGCAAAGCCCCCCGCCCCTGTCCACCCATATGCGACAGAAATATGCATGCTCGCCGAAATGAATTCGGCGAGCTGCGTAAAACTCAGGCCGGCTTGCGATTCAGCAGGTGATAAAGCGCAATCGCCCCGAAGGTCGCAGTGCCGATTCCACCCAGCTCGAAGCCGAAGACCGGCAGTTTGAGATCGCCAGCTCCGAGAATCAAGGCCGTCGCCACGGTCAGAAGATTCTTCGGCTCCGAGAAGTCGACCTTGTTCTCCACCCAGATGCGGCCGGCAGTCGCAGCGATGAGGCCGAAGACGACGACCGCAAGCCCGCCGAGTACCGCCACGGGGATCGTGCCGATCACCGCTCCGAATTTCGGCGAGAACCCCAGGGCCAGCGCGATGATGCCGGCAGCGACGAAGACCAGCGTCGAATAGACCCGCGTCACCGCCATCACGCCCATATTCTCGGCGTAGGTGGTGACGCCGGTGCCGCCGCCGGAGCCCGCGATCATGGTGGCGACGCCATCGGCGATGAAGCCGCGACCGATCAGAGGATCGAAATTGCGCCCGGTCATCACCGCGATGCCCTTGATGTGCCCGAGATTCTCCGCGACCAGAATGATCGCCACAGGCGCGATGAGCGCCATCGCCTTGAAGTCGAAGACCGGCGCGACGAAATTGGGCAGGCCAAACCAGGCCGCAGCAGCGACGCGCGTGAAATCGACCGGAGGCGCCCCGAAGGTCGGCGCCGTCGCGGCATAGAGCAGATAGGTCGCAAGCCCGCCGATCAGCACCGGCAGTCGCTGGGCCAGCCCGCGGCCATAGACGGCGACGACCGCGACCGCGACCACGGTGAACAGGGCAATCCATTTGGTGTAGGGGCTGGCCGAGATCATGTTCATCGCGACCGAGGTGAGGTTGAGCCCGATCGCGGCGACGACCGCACCGGTCACCACCGGCGGTAGCAGTTTCTCGATCCAGGCCGTGCCGATCGCCTGCACGAGAACGCCGATCGCGGCATAGAGCGCGCCGCAGGCGATGATGCCGCCGAGCGCCACGGCAATGTTGAGGTTGGGGCCCGTGCCGCTATAGCCGCTGGCGGCGATCACCACACCGATGAAGGCGAAGGACGAACCGAGATAACTCGGCAGCTGTCCGCGCGTGATGACGAAGAAGAGCAGTGTCGCGACGCCGGAGAAGAAGATCGAGACATTGGGGTCGAACCCCATGATGATCGGCGCCAGCGCGGTCGAGCCGAACATCGCCACGACATGCTGCAGGCCGGCAATGAAGGTCTGCGCCGCCGGCAGCCGCTCGTCCGGCATCACCACGCCCGAGGTCTTCAAGGTCCAGTTCGGGAAATACCCCATCGCAGCGCTCTCCAGCTGGCGCATTCCCCCTCGGCCCGCGCCCCGCGCGAGTACAGGCAAAGATCGCGCCCGCGCCAAGCCGCGCACGGCCTGCGACGTGCGATTTCAGGGGAAAACCGGGCCTTCTGCGTCCTCAGGAGGCGATTTGAGTGGAGTCGTGATGGCTGCCGTCGCCGCGCTGGAAAAGCCGGTCGCACGGTAGCACCACGGAGGGATCGATATCGGCCCGAGGCCTGGCCTGCGCCATCGCCGAATGCAGCGTGGTTTCGTCGAGCGACGGCATCGCCTCGAAGCCGGGCAGCACGAAATAGCTCTGCTGGTAGTCGTCGATGCGGTAGCGCGTCCGCATCACGCGAATCGTGTCGAAGCCGATGCGGTGAGGCGAGGCGCTTTCCAGCGCAAAACGGGTCTCGCCGGGCGAAGAGGCGATCCCGGCACCGAAAATCCGCAAGCCCGCATCGGTTTCGACCAGCCCGAACTCGACGCTGTACCAATAGAGCCGCGCCAGCCTGGCCAGATCCTCGGGCTCGCTCAGCCGAAGCCCGGCCTCACCATAGGCCGCGACGAAATCTGCATAGGCCGGGTTCATCAGCAGGGGCACATGGCCGAAGACATCGTGGAAGACGTCCGGCTCCTCGATATAATCGAACTCGTCTGGCCGCCTGATCCAGAACCCCGCCGGAAACCGCCGCCCGGCCAGATGCGTGAAGAAGACGCGGTCCGGCACCAGACCGGGCACGGCTACGACCTCCCAGCCTGTCGCCGGCTTCAGCACGCGATTGATCGCGCGGAAGTCCGGGATGCCGTCCGGCGTGATGCCGAGCGCCTCCAGCCCCGTGAAGAACTCGTCGCAGACACGGCCCCGCAGCAATTCTGCCTGGCGTCGGTGCAGCCGGGACCATGTTTCGTGATCATCAGGTGAATAGACCGAAAGCTTCTGGTCGACGACGAAGTCCACCGGAATCTCATGCGGCTTCAGGCCGGAGCGGATGAAAGGATCGGACGTCATGGCGCGCCTCCCGCTATCTCACGGGAATGATCCATCGAAGGCGCGGTCATGTCCTGCCCATCTCTTGCCGTGAGGCTCGACAATCGGCAGGGTATGACCTGATTACGTGTCAAAGGGTCAGATCATGCCCCACCCTAACCTCTCACCCTCGCGATTGGACGATACGGATCGCCGCATCCTGCGCGCCATCCAGCGCGATGGACGCATCACCAACGCGGCGCTGGCCGATGAGATCGGCATGGCCGCCTCGCCCTGCCTGCGCCGGCTCAAGGCGCTGGAGCAGGACGGCGTCGTCGCCGGCTATCGGGCGCGGATCGATCGCCGCGCGCTCGGCCATGGCGTCGAGGCCTATGCCTTCGTCAAGCTGTCGCAATCGGACCCCGACTGGCGCACCCGGCTGCTCGACAAGCTCAAATCCTTCGACGAGGTGGTGTCCTGCCAGGCGATGACCGGCGAGTGCGACCTGTTGCTGCACATCGTCGCAAAGGACATCGAGGCTTACGGCGAGTTCGCGATGCAGCGCCTGCTCACCCTGCCCGGTGTCGCGGACATGCGCTCCTCCTTCGTGCTGGCGACGATCAAGGAAGACAAGGGCTGGCCGGTTTGAGGGCCCACTCGATTTCGGCGCCAACTGGAAGGAATGCACCGTCATTCCGGACAAGCGGCGAAGCCGCGTCGATCCGGAATCCATCGTAAGGCGATACGCTCTACGATGGATTCCGGGTCTCCGCTTCGCTGCGCCCGGAATGACGGCGCCTTGTTTGCGAAGGGGCTGTAGCTTTTACTCGGCCGCAGCCTGCGCATGCAGGCGCACGCCCTTGGCGACGAGCTTGTTCAGCGCCACCAGATAGGCCTTGGCGGAGGAGACCAGCGTATCGGGGTCCGCCCCGCGCCCCGTCACCGACGAGCCCTCATGCGAAAGCCGCACCGTCACCTCGGCCTGCGCATCCGTGCCCTCGGTCACGGCATGAACGTCGTAGAGTTCCAGCACCGCCTCATGCGGAACGATCGCCTTGATCGCATTGAACACGGCATCGATCGGCCCGTTGCCCTCGGCCTCCTCGGTGACGAAGCGGCCATCGACATCGAGCTTCATCGTAGCCCGCTGCGGCCCGCGCGTGCCGGCGATCACCGTCAGCGAAACCAGCCTGACGCGGTCATGGGCCGAGGCGATGTTCTCGTCGACCAGCGCCTCGATATCCTCGTCATAGACATGCTTCTTGCGGTCGGCGAGCGCCTTGAACCGGGTAAAGGCGTCTTCCAACTGGTTGTCGCCCAAATCGTAGCCCATCTCCTTCAGCTTCGAGCGGAAGGCGGCGCGGCCCGAATGCTTGCCCATCACCAGCGAGGTCTTGGAGACGCCCACTGATTCCGGCGTCATGATCTCGTAGGTCGACTGGTTCTTCAGCATGCCGTCCTGGTGGATGCCGCTCTCGTGCGCGAAGGCGTTCCGGCCGACGATCGCCTTGTTGTACTGCACCGGGAAGGAGCAGGCGGTCGAGACGGCCTTCGAGGCGCGCATCAGCAGCGTCGAGTCGATGCCGGTATCATAGGGGAAGAAGTCGCCGCGCACGCGCAGCGCCATCACCACCTCTTCCAGGGCCGCATTGCCGGCGCGCTCGCCGATGCCGTTGATGGTGCACTCGACCTGCCGCGCACCGCCCTCGATGCCGGCCAGCGAATTGGCCACGGCCAGACCGAGATCGTTGTGGCAATGCACGGAGAAGATCGCCTTGTCGGCATTGGCCACACGCTCCCGCACGGCGCGGAACATGGCGCGGTACTCCTCGGGCGTCGCGTAACCCACCGTATCCGGCAGGTTGATCGTGGTCGCGCCGGCCTTGATCGCGGCGTCGACGGTGCGGCAGAGATAGTCGATCGGCGTGCGCGTGGCGTCCATCGCCGACCATTCGACGTCCTCGACCAGATTGCGGGCCTGCGCCACCGTGCGGGTGATGATCTCGAGCACCTCATCCTCGGTCTTGCGCATCTGGTGCTCCAGATGGATCGGCGAGGTCGAGACGAAGGTGTGGATGCGCGGCTTGGCGGCGTGGCGCACGGCTTCACCGGCACGCGCGATATCGGCGCTGATCGCGCGGGCCAGGCCCGCGACCGTCGCGCGCTTGATGCGCTTGGCGATGGCCGACACGGCCTCGAAATCGCCATCCGACGCGATCGGGAAACCGGCCTCGATGATATCGACGCCCATCGCGTCCAGTACATCGGCGACTTCGAGCTTCTCCTCGAAGGTCATGGTGGCGCCGGGGCATTGCTCGCCATCGCGCAGGGTGGTGTCGAAAATCAGTACGCGGTCTTTTGCGGAAGTGGTCGTGCTGCTCATGGTCGTGATCCCGGATAGGTCGCGCGGCTATCTGTGAAGCTCAGGCGCTCGATTGTCTGAAGGCGTTTCTCGTCACTCCCCTGAGCGCCCAGGCATGCATGCCCGGCCGGCCCTCAGGGGCGGCTAAGGAGAAGAAGCAGACCAAGGCCGAGGGGAGCGCGCATGCCTGCAGCCCGCGCAGCGGCGCGGTTCTGGCTCAGGGCATGGGTGGCGAATGCGGCCACGAAGCGGTTCCTCGTTCGATTGAACGATATGTAGCTGACTGCACCGCGAAGATGCAAGCCATGATCAGCGCGACAGCGCCTCCCGCGCTTTCACCACGCTGAGAGTTCCCGGAGCCTGCGGCCAGAGCTGCACACGGTAGAAGTCGTCGCCCTCGATCCCGTCGGCGCCGACATGGTCGAGGCCGGAATAGGACACCCGCACACGATAGGATCCGGGCGCAACCGCGATGCGCCGTGCATCGGGCAGGTAATCGGTGCAGCCCGACACGGCGATGCGACCCGAGCGGATCGAGATCGAACACTCGTTGACCATGTCCCATTCGTCGAAATCCGCAGCCGGCGCCTGCGCGTGAACGGAAATCACGACGGGCACGCTGACATTGCGCATCGTGCCGATGCCGACACTGTGGCTGGCGACGGCCAGCAGGCGCTCGACCGCCTCATCGCTCCAGAGCGCGCCGAAATCCTCGTTCTCGACCTCGTCATGCAGGTAGAACTGGAAGTAATCGGCAAAGACGGCGAGTTCGATCTGGGTCTGCTCGGGCATGCCATGTCCATGTCGACAGAGGATGGGAATGGTCTCGTCACCGCGAACACTCCCCCCGGAAAATGTCGCATGCATGGCAGCCAGCCGTAGCAGTTGCAGGGGCCGGCAGAATCGGCCCAAGCCGTGAAGCGCCTTGGGAGCCCCGGAGCCCTGCAGCCATGACCGAATATCAGCGCCGCGTCGTCGCCCTGGCGATCTGCCTGTCCTGCCTGGCCGGCTATGTCGACGCCATCGGCTTCATCACGCTGGGCGGCTTCTTCGTCTCCTTCATGACCGGCAACTCGACAAGGCTCGGCATCGAGCTCGCGACCGGCCATGCCGAGGGCATAGCGACGGCCGCCGGCGTCATCCTGCTCTTCGTCATCGGCGTCGTGCTGGGCGCCCTGGTCGGCCATTTGGCCCCGGCATCGTCGCGTGCGGCGGTGCTGGCCTGGGTCACGCTCTGCCTCGCGGCGGCGGCTCTTGCCTACACCATGGGTTCTCCCAATCTGGCCATCGCCGGCCTCGTATTGGCGATGGGCGCGGAGAACGCCATCTTCCAGCGCAATGGCGAGACGACGATCGGCCTGACCTACATGACCGGAACCCTGGTCAAGGTCGGCCAGCGCATCGCGGGCTCGCTGGTCGGCGCCAAGACCGGCCCGTGGAACCGGCATCTGACTTTGTGGCTGGGCCTTGTTCTGGGCGCCGTCGCCGGCGCGCTTGCCCATCAGGCAGTCGGCCTGCACGCGATCTGGGGCGCGGCGCTGCTGGCGGCACTGCTGACCATCGTCACCGTATTCCTGCCCGTGGCCGAATAGAAAATGGCGACCCCACCGCCCGCATTGGAACCGCCCGCGGAATCAGCCATGGTGGCGCCATTGCCACCTGCCGGAGCCTGCCGCGATGCGCGCCAGCACGACCCTCGCTTTGACCTTCGCCGCATTTGCCCTGGCCGCCTGCCAGACGGCCGGCTCCGGTTCCGCCCCCGCTCCGGCCCCCGCGCCGCAGGATTATACCGTCCCCGGCGTCACGCCGAGCACCTTCCACCTGCCCACGGGCACAGGCTGCTCCGGCGAAGTCGAGCGCTTCCAGGCGGTCATGGACAATGATCTCGCGAGCGGACACACCACCAAGGGCGTGCATGGTCGCGTCAGCGCCGAGATCGCCAATGCCCGCAGGACCTGCGCCGCCGGCAACGAAAGCGGCGCGATCGGCCAGATCCGCTCGACGAAGTCGAAATTCGGCTATCCCGCCTGAGAAGGCGCCTGTCCTTCTCCCCTCGCGGGAGAAGGTGGCAGCGCGAAGCGCTGACGGATGAGGGGGCGCCGTGAGCGTTCCGTTTCGGTCAGTCCACGCCAGAACCGGATAGCGCACGGCGCCCCCTCATCCGGCGCTTCGCGCCACCTTCTCCCGCGAGGGGAGAAGGCTAAACCACAGCCAGCCCACGCTTCTCCAGCAGGGCGTCCGGCGTCGGCAGCCGGCCGCGGAACAGCGTATAGGCTTCCGCCGCATCGCGCGTATCGCCGGCCGAATAGATGAAGCGCTTCAGCTTCGCGGCGATCTCGGGCGCGAATACGTCGCCGGCCTCGAGGAAGGCGTTGAAGGCGTCGGCATCCATCACCTCGGACCAGAGATAGCTGTAATAGCCGGCCGAATAGCCATCGCCTGAGAAGACATGGGTGAAATGCGGCGTGCGGTGGCGCATCGTGATCTCCGCCGGCATGCCCAACCGCGCCAGTTCGGCCGCCTCGAAAGCCAGCGGATCGATCTCGCCTGGATTTTCAAGGGAATGGAAGGCGAGATCGACCAGCGCCGAGGAGGTGTACTCCACCGTCGCGAAGCCCTGATTGAATGTCTGCGCCCGCTTGATCTTGTCGATCAGCGCCTCCGGGATGGCTTCACCGGTCTCGGCATGCAGGCAGTATTCCTGCATCACCTCGCGCGTCAGGAACCAGTGCTCGTAGAGCTGCGAGGGCAGTTCGACGAAATCGCGTGACACGGAGGTGCCGGCCAGCGAGCCGTAGCGCACATCCGAGAGCAGGCCGTGCAGCGCATGGCCGAATTCATGGAACAGCGTGCGCGCGTCGTCGATCGAGAGCAGCGCCGGCTTGCCTTCGGCGGGTTTGGCGAAGTTGCAGACATTGACGATGATCGGCCTGACCTCGCCCTCGAAATTGCGCTGGCTGCGATAGGCGCTCATCCAGGCGCCGGAGCGCTTCGAGGCGCGGGCGAAATAATCGCCGAGGAACAGGCCGATATGCCGGCCGCCCTTCTCCTTGACCTCCCATATCCGCACATCCGGATGGTAGCCTTCGAGCTCGGGCTTCGCCTCGAAGGTGAGCCCGAACAGCTTTCCGGCGACATCGAAAGCCGCCTGGATGATCCGGTCGAGCTGCAGATAGGGCTTCAGCACGGCCTCATCGAGCGCAAAGGTCTGCTGGCGCACCTTCTCGGCATAATGGCGCCAGTCCCATGGCCGGATCGCGCTGTTTTCGCCCTCGGCCTGCGCCAGAGCCGCGAGATTGGCGGCTTCCTGCGCAGCGCGCGCCTTGGCCGGCTTCCAGACCAGTTCGAGGAGGTCGCGAACATTTTCCGGCGTCTTCGCCATGGAATCGTCGAGCTTGAAATGCGCGAAGGTCGCGAAGCCCAAAAGCCGCGCCTTCTCCGCGCGCAGCTTCACCATTTCCGCGACGATGGCGCGGTTGTCGGTCTCGCCGCCATTCTCGCCGCGCTTGCTCCAGGCGATGAAGGCTTCCTCACGCAGGTCACGCCGAGTCGAGAAGGTCAGGAACGGCTCGATGATCGAGCGCGACAGCGTCACCGCATGCTTGCCGGGATGGCCGCGATCGGTGGCGGCGCGCGCCATCGCCGCGATCAGGAAAGCCGGCAGACCTGCAAGCCCTGCGTCGCCTGCAAGCCCTACGTCGCCTGCAAGCCCTGCATCGCCCGCAAGCCCTGCGTCGCCTTCCGCCTTGTCCTCGACGATCAGCGCATAGCTCGATTCGTCCTTGAGCACGTTCTGGCCAAACTGGATGCCGAGTCCCGACAGGCGCTCGTTGATCGCGGCGAGCCGCTTCTTCTCTTCGGGGCCAAGCTTCGCGCCCGAGCGGATGAAGCCGCGATAGGTGCGCTCCAGCAGGCGCATCTGCTCGGCATCGAGGCCAAGCGCGTCGCGCTGGGCATGGACGGCATCGACCCGGGCGAACAGGTCCGGATCCATCATGATCGCCGACCAGTGCCGCGAGGTCAGCGGCGAGAGATCGCGGTCGATCGCTTGCAGGGCATCGTTCGTATCGGCCCCGCTGAGATTGTAGAACACGCCGCCGACGCGGCTGAGGGCCTTGCCGGCCCGCTCCAGCGCCTCGATCGTGTTCGCGAAGCTCGGCGCAGCCGGATCGGCCACGATCGCGGCGATCTCGCTCCTGTTCTTGCCGAGCGCCGCCTCGAAGGCCGGGAAGATATGGTCCGGCCTGATCGCCGCGAAAGGCGGCAGTCCAAACGGCGTTTTCCAGATGACGGCGAAGGGGTTGTCGGCAAGAAGGGCCAGAGTTTCGGGCGACGGGGCTTCGGGAGACAAGGCTTCAGCAGGCATGGCTTCGGACGCGGTCATCATGTCGTTTCCGGATGGCGGGGAGGCAGGATCAGCCCTGCCCATAGATATGGGTGAGGTAGCTCAGCATGAAAGGCGGCATGTCGAGGCGCTCGGCCTCGGCCAGGCTGCGGACGATCACGATATCCGCAAGTTCGGGCTCGGCCTGCTCCGCCATCCGCGAAAGCATCAATTCGCGCGCCTCGGTTGCCGGCAGGGGCATGATGACTGGCCGCATGAAGGCGATGCGGCCGGGCGCGATCACCGCATCCCACCCCTCGCCGACGGTAATCTCGTGCGGTTCCAGCCCGGTCTCCTCGACCAGCTCGCGGATGACGCTACCGGCAAGGTCGAGCGAGCCGTCGTCGCGGACATCGCTGCGGTCGGGCGTGCCGGCGGCGAAATAGACCTTGCCGGGATTGGCGGTATGCTCACCCATCTGCCCGCACAGAAAGGCGCCGTCGGCCGCACGCAACGCCCCCATCGCAAAGCCGTTGCGCACGACAGGTCCCGGCAGCCCGAAATCCCGCCAGCTGATGAAAGCCGCATAATCCGTCTCGAAATACCCGCCCTGGAACACGCCGTCGGCGATGGCCGAATGGTGCTGCAGCATGACGCGGCCATTGAACATGGCGGGCTTTCCCGCGCTGATCCTTGCCCAATGCGAAGCGATTTCGGCCTCGCTCTCGCGGGCAAAGACCCAGTCATACGGCTCGACACGCGCATCGACCCGGTGCAGCGGCACGATGCTGCCATCGACCACACCAGTCGTCACAGCAGCACGCCTTCGCTGACCGTCACGGCCGAGCCGCCGATGCGCGCCGAGACCAGCGCCCCCTCCTTGACCGTGAGTTCGAGTGTGATCTGCGAGGGACGGCCCATCTCATAGCCCTGCTCGACCACGAGCCGATGCTCGCCATCGCCGGGCCGCTCGAAGCGCATGATCGCACCGGCGAAGGCCGCGACCGCCCCGCCCGTGGCCGGGTCTTCCACGATCCCCATGGAAGGCGCGAACATGCGGGCCCGGAAATCATGGCCGCTCTCCGGCTCCTGCCGGCAATAGGCGAAGACGCTCGGATTTCCCGCCGCCTTCATCTGCGCGGTATCGATCGAAATCCGCCCCATCGTCTCCAGGCCCGACACCGGCAGGAAGGTGAAGCCGACGCCGGCGGAGAACACGCTGGGCACATGTTGGTCGAAGCCGATGTCACGCTTGTCGAGACCGAGCGCGCCGGCAAGCAAGGCGATGTCACCGGTCGGCAGGATCTCCTCGGGCAGGCGCGGCAGGGTGAAGACCGCCCGCCCTGCCCCTGTGCCGGTAACGGAGACCGCGCAGGGCACGAGCCCGACCTTCTCCTCGAGTACGAGGATATCGCCTGCCTTCCCCGCCGCCGCATCGCGCAACGCCAGCAGCACCGCCGTCCCCACGGTCGGGTGGCCGGCGAAAGGCAACTCGCGGCCAGGCGTAAAAATCCGGATCGCGGCCCGATGTCCCGCTTGCGCCGGTGGTGCGACGAACACCGTCTCCGACAGGTTGAACTCCTGCGCGATCACCTGCATGGCCTGCGAATCGAGCCCCTCGCTGTCGAGCACGACCGCGAGGGGATTGCCGGCGTGCTTTAGCGTGGTGAAAACGTCGAGCGTGACAAAGCGGCGCGTCATGGGTGTCGTCCTCAGGGAATATCGAGATCGATGGTCAGCGGGCAATGGTCGGAGGCCTTCGGCCTGTCCCAGCCGACGCGTGGATAACGGTCCGCGCAGGTCGCCAGCCGCGCCATGGAACGGTCGGCGGCGCGCGGATCGAGCGGCACGCGATATGGCAGCCCCCGGCGGATCATCTGCATGGCCGGCCGCGGATTGGCAGCCGCCAGTGCCGGCGACAGCAGGATATGGTCGAGCGGCATATGGGTCTCGACCAGCCGCTGCTCGCTATCGGACCAGAAGCGCCGGAAATGGGTCCAGCGCTCATGGGCATGCAGCCCCTCCATCGGGTCAACCGCGAAATCCTCCAGCAGCGGTTCGATGCCGCTATCGCCCTCGTCGATCGGCTCCGCCAGCGGCCCCAGCCCCACGCGATAGGCGTTGAGATCGCCGAGCACGATCCAGTTCGCCTCGCGCCAGCACTCCCCGAAGCGCTCCTTCACCAATCGCTTCACCGCAATCGCCTCGGCCCGCCTGATCGGCAGCGTGACCTGCCGCCCGTCCTCTCGGCCATTGTTCATCGACTTGAGATGGCACCCGAACAGCGAGAGCGAGCGATCCCCGAAATTCAGCTCGACCTCCAGGC
Organism: Allobosea lathyri; assembly: GCF_900108245.1. Lineage (GTDB taxonomy): Bacteria > Pseudomonadota > Alphaproteobacteria > Rhizobiales > Beijerinckiaceae > Allobosea > Allobosea lathyri. The sequence continues at coordinate 190,957 of NZ_FNUY01000003.1, read as the reverse complement.
AATCGCGGGCAAAGACCCGGTCGCTGCCCTTGATGCCGAAGACCGCGAGTGCCGCATCGTATGAGCCCGTCTCGTCGAAGGTCCGCTCCTTGTGCGAGCGGACACGTACTGCCTGCGGCAGCACCAGATCGCGCCTCGCCGCGAAGCCGATATCGATGTCGCGGCGGTCATTGCCGTCGATCAGCGTGAAATGGCCGTAGCGATAATCCGCGATGCGATGGACGTAATTGGCGAAGAAGGCCTGCAGGCTGGCGAGCGAATCGACCTCCTGCAGCATCCAGAGATCGGCCTGCGCCTCGGCGATGGCGAGCGCCGTCATCTGGCGCTTGTCGTCCTCCAGTGCCACGGCCAGCGAGCGCTCCACCGCATCGCGATGGTCGGCGCGCGGGAAGTTGAACAGCGACATCGCGGCTGACGTATCGGTGCGCCCGCCGGGTTCGAAGCGGTGGCGCGTCAGCAGGTTCTCGACGTTGAAAGTGCCGACGCGCAGCTTCATCCCGCTCGCGTCCCCTCTGGCGAGCCCTCATCCTGAGGAGCAGCCGCAGGCTGCGTCTCGAAGGATGTTCCAGAGCCCTCTGAACCATCCTTCGAGACGGCCGGCAACGCGGCCTCCTCAGGATGAGGGCTGAAGGGAACCTGCTCGGCCAACTCAGATCGCTTCCGGCGTGAAGTCTTCCGACGGGGTTACGAACTCATCCTGCGCCGAGACGGTGAGGATTTCACGCGCGCCGGCCTCTTTCGTCCGCTTCAGCAGGCCGTAGACCGAGGAGGAGGCCCGGCCGAGCGCGACCGCCGCCGATTGCTCGCGCAGATAATGCACGAAGAACAGCGCCGCGATGGCGTCGCCTGCCCCGTTGACGCTGACGTCGAGCTTCGGGGTCCGGACGCGCCAGGCGCCCTTGGCGTCGACAGCCATCATGTCGATGGAATCGTCGGGCGTCTCCTCGGTGACGAGCGAGGTCACCATCACGACCTTGGGGCCGGTATCGCGCAGCGCCTCGACCGCGCGATGCGCGTCGGCCAGGGTCCGGATCTCGATATCGGTCAGCAATTCCAGCTCGAACTGGTTGGGCGTCACGATGTCGGCGGCCGGCACGGCCTGCTCGCGCATGAATTCAGGGATACCGGGACGCACGAATACGCCGCGCCCGACATCCCCGATCACCGGATCGCAGCAATAGATCGCCCTGGGATTGGCGGCGCGCACGCGCTCGACCGCCGAGAGGATCGCATGGCCGATATCGGCCGAGCCCATATAGCCCGACAGCACGCCGTCGCAGGCGGAGAGCACGCCGCGTTCGGCAATGCCATCCATCACCTCGTCGATCATGCCGCCGTCGAAGACGCGGCCCTTCCAGCTGCCATAGCCGGTGTGGTTCGAGAACTGCACCGTGTGAATCGGCCAGACATCGACGCCAAGGCGCTGCATCGGGAAGACGGCGGACGCATTGCCCACATGGCCGAAGGCGACGTGGGACTGGATCGAGAGGATATTCATAGGTGGTGGTAACGCCCCTGACAAAACAACGCGGCGAACCTAACGGTTGCCGCGCTGCACGCCAATCAAAAGCGTTCGCTTCCTTCTCCCCTCGGGGGAGAAGGTGGCACGGCACAGCCGTGACGGATGAGGGCAGGCCCTCGCCCAAACAAGAAAGGGCCGCTGACGCGACCCTTCCCTCATCCGTCTGCTGCGCAGACACCTTCTCCCCCGAGGGGAGAAGGGAACGGCCTTTAAGACCCCGCAGCCGCCTTCTTCGCGAAGCTGTCGATGAAGGTCTTGGTCAGGTCGACATTCGAGGTCGCCAGCTCAGGATCGAGAAGCTTGAGCGAGTCGTACATGCTCTTCATCGCGTCGGGCGTGGAGATGCCGGTGCGCGAATAGCTTTCCTGCGAGTTCTTGACGGCACGGAGGTAGAGCGGCCGGTCGCCGAGCAGGAATTCCTCGGGAACGAGATTGGCGACATCCTCCGGCTTGGCCGTCTCCAGCCATTTCAGCGACTTCATGAACGCATTGACCAGTTTCTGCGTCGTCACCGGGTTCTTCTCGGCGAAGTCATTCTTGAGATAGAGCACGGCAGCCGGGTTCGAGCCGCCGAACAGCGCCTTGGTGCCGGCCTCTGTGCGCGTGTCGATCAGCGCGACGATGTCGCCATCGGCCTCGAGCTTAGAGGTCACGGGGTCGAGATGGGAGATGATGTCGACCTGCTTCTGCTTGATCGCGGCGACAGCGCTCGCACCGGCCCCGACGCCGATGATCGGCGCATCCGTCGCCTTCAGGCCGGCCTTGACCATGGCATACTGCGCGGTGAGCGAGGTCGAGGAGCCCGGCGCGGTCACGCCGATCTTCAGGCCCTTGAAATCGGCTGCCGACTTGACCTTGTCGGCCAGGTCCTTGCGCACCGCGATGGTGATGGCCGGGAAGCGCCCGAGCTCGATCACGGCGCGGATGTCCTGCCCCTTGGCCTGCATCCGGATGGTGTGCTCATAGGCGCCCGTGACGACGTCGACCGAACCACCGACCAGCGCCTGAAGCGACTTCGCGCCGCCGCCGAAATCATTGATCTCGACGTCGAGTCCCTCCTCCTTGAAGAAACCCTTCTTCTCCGCGACCGTCAGCGGGAGGTAATAGAGAAGCTGCTTGCCGCCGACGCCAAGCGTCAGCTTCGGCTTCTCGGCGGTCTGCGCGAGCGCGCCAAAGGGCGTGAATCCCAGCGAGGTCGAAAGCGCGAGCGCGGCCAGCGCCGCGCGACGGGTGAAGATCATCGGGTATTCCTCCGGTTGAATGGGATTTGCGTTTCTGGGAACGCATTCGGCGGGCAAGATAGGCGAGATCGAGGTGGGCGGGCAAGAACCGCGTCATTCTCGCAAGAACCGCGTCATTCTCGGGCGCAGCGCAGCGCAGACCCGAGAATCTCCTGCGAGAGGAGAATCTCCTGCGAGAGATGGTCGGCTCAAGGCCGACCATGACGCCATCCCTCACACAGTCGTGGTCGAACTCTGGCCCGGGCGCCAGACCAGCAGCCGCTTCTCGACCATCGTCACCAGCGCATCGATCGCGATCACGAAGATCGCCAGGATCAGCATGCCCGAGAACACGCCGGTGACGTCGAAGACGCTCTCGGCCTCGTGGATCTTGTAGCCGAGCCCCGCCGACGAGCCGAGATATTCGCCGACCACGGCACCGACCAGCGCAAAGCCCACCGAGGTGTGCAGCGAGGAGAACATCCAGGTCAGGGCCGAGGGCCAGTAGACATGCCGGAAGAGCTGCCGCTCGTTCATTCCGAGCATGCGGGCATTGGCGAGCACCGTCGGCGAGACCTCGCGCACGCCCTGATAGACGTTGAAGAACACGATGAAGAACACCAGCGTGAAGCCGAGCGCCACCTTCGACCAGATGCCCAGTCCGAACCAGAGCGCGAAGATCGGCGCCAGCACGACGCGCGGCAGCGCGTTCGAGGCCTTGATATAGGGGTCGAACACCGCCGCCAGCAGTTCATGCCGGGCGAAGGTGAAGCCGAACAGGATGCCGGCCGCCGAGCCGATCGCGAAGGCCAGCACCGTCTCGGTCAGCGTGATCCCGAGATGCCAGTAGATCTCGGTGCCGGTGAGCTGGTTGAACGTCCGTCCGAGTACCGCGACAGGGGTGGAGAAGAAGAACTGGATCGTCTTGACGTCGCCAAACAGCGGATAGACCGTGATGACGTGCCAGATCGCCAGGAAGACGACCATCACCAGCACCTGCAGGGCGAAGAGCTTGACGCGGTTCATGGGGTTGCTCCCTGCCCGCGACAGATGCGGCCGGGCAAAACGCTACTCCCTCCCCCCGCTTGCGGTGGGGAGGGTTGGGGTGGGGGGCAGTGCCGCTCGGCGCGACGATGAAGGACGGAGTTCTGGCTTTGCCGCCCCCCATCCCTAACCCTTCCCCACCGCGAGCGGGGGGAAGGGGACGGCTGGCGTCGCGCCTGGATCCGAGCAACAGCGACGATCATGGCGTGGCTCCCCCGACCAGTTCGCGCCCGTCGCCCATCGCATAGGCCTTCTGCACCTCGACCCTGAGCGAAGCCCAGATGTCCCGGTGGATCTCATGGAAGGCTTTTTCAAGCCTGATCTCGGCGATATCGCGCGGACGCGGCAGGGGCACGCGGTAGTCGGCGACGATGCCCGCGGCGGGCCCGGCCGACATCACCACGACCCGGTCGGACAGCGCGATCGCCTCCTCCAGATCATGCGTCACGAAGATCAGCGCCTTGCGGTCCTTCGACCAGAGATCGAGTAGCAGATTGCCCATGATCTGGCGGGTCTGCGCGTCCAGCGGCCCGAAGGGCTCGTCCATCAGCAGGATTTCCGGGTTGCGGATCAGCATCTGCGCCAGGCTGACGCGCTTGCGCTGGCCGCCCGACAGCATATGCGGATAGCGATCGACGAACGCCCGCAAGCCCACGCGGCCGAGCCATTCGCGCGCTTTGGCATCGGCCTCGGCATCGGGCACGCCCATCGGCTCCAGCGCGACCTTGACGTTGTCGAGCGCCGTTTTCCAGGGCATCAGCGCATCGGCCTGGAAGAGATAGCCGGCGCGGCGGTTCAGACCCGAAAGCGGTTTGCCGAAGATCGAGACCGAACCGGCCGAGGGCACCAGAAGCCCGGCCGCCGCGTTCAGCAGGGTCGACTTGCCGCAGCCCGTCGGCCCCACCACCGAGACGAACTCGCCGGCCGCAACCGACAGGTCGATCCCTGTGACGGCCTTGTAGCGCTTGCCGCCATCGATGTGGAAGGTGATGTCGACCCCGGAAAGGGCGACAGCGGCAACCTGCTCGGAGGCAACCTGCTGTGGCGAACGCGTCTGCGAGGACGAAATAGCCCCTCCCGCTTCGTGCTGCGGGTGACTTTGCAACTCCATGAAACCGTTTCCCCGTCGGCACGAGGGCGCTCTTGATGGCGCCGGCCGACCCTATGTTTGCGACTTTGCGCGGAACATTATGCAATAGCCCGGCGAAGGCAATGCCATCCTTTGGCGCAGCCGGCCCTGACGCACCGATAGCTCGGGTTGCATCGGCGCAGTGCTGCGGCGATAAGCCGGGGCCGATCCCGCCCCGGAACCCGACCAGTCGCCATGCTCCAACTCGAACAACAGATGCAGGCGCTCGTCGAGTTCATGCGGGCCAATCAGGAATGGGCGATCCCGATCGTCTTCCTGGTGGCCTTCGCCGAGTGCGTCGCGCTGCTGTCCTGGCTCGTGCCCGCGACGGTGTTCTTCACGGCCTTCGGCGCGGTCGCGGGGGCATCGGGCCTCAATCTGATCCCGCTCGCGCTCGCTGCCTCGCTCGGGGCCGGCAGCGGCTTCTGGGCGTCCTATTGGGTCGGTCTGGTGCTGGGGCCCCGCGTCGGCGACCACTGGCCGCTGAACAAGAACCCGCAATTGCTGGACCGAGGGCACGCCTTCTTCGAAAAATGGGGAGTGCTGAGCATTGTGATCGGCCATTTCTTCGGGCCGCTGCGCGCAGTGATCGCGATCGTCGCCGGCATCGTGCAGATGCCGTTCCTGCAGTTCCAGCTCGGCAACTGGATCGCCTCCTTCGCCTGGGGTTTTGGCCTTCTCTACGGCGCCGGCCGCCTCGCGGAATTCATGGCTCGCTGAGCCAAAACTCACCTCCACAAACTTGCCTCCAATTCGCTGAATGCCGCATTCACCACCGGTTCAGGCCCAAAAGCGTGAATTGGCGTGGTCACACCGGGCCGCACTCAAGCGACATCAGGCCCGTCGCGACACGCTGAACCGGCGCTGAGCCGGCAGCGTCGCCTGGCGGGCGACCCGGCACCCGCCAGACGCATTGCTCCGGGCAGACCTTTGGGGTCCACGCCATGACAAAGTCCCGTTTCCTGATTGGTCTCGCCGCGCTCGCCATCAGCGCAGGTTCGGCTTTCGCACAAACCGCCACGCAGCCGGTAACGCCGGCCAAGCCGACCGCCCCCGTCGCGGCCCCCGCAGCACCGGCCAAGCCCGTTGTTCCCGCAGCGACGCAGGCGCAGGCAAAGAAGATCAACATCAACACGGCAACCGCCGCGGAACTCGACTCGCTGAAGGGGATCGGCGAGGCGCGCTCGAAGAAGATCATCGAAGAGCGCGCGAAGGCGAAGTTCAAGAATTTCGACGATCTGGTGAAGCGCAGCGTCCTTCCCTCGAATGTCGAGGCCGACATCAAGGACAAGATCACGTTCTGATCGTCAGCCGCGGAGCGCAAAAGTTTTCCGCAGCTGAAACGAAAAAGCCCGGCGGGTCATCCCGCCGGGCATCCTATGGATTAGATCGACACCAGCCCGGCCACGATCGCAGCCATGAGCGCGAAGGACAGGGTCAGCACGATACGTGCGACAATCTGCGAGTCGAACAGCCTGATAACCGTCATCTCACCCTCCTTGCAGATCTGAGTCGTCTTAGGCGCCGTGCGTCAGAGCGGGATCACACCCACCAGAATCCCCGCGAGAACCGCGAGGGTAAGACTGACGCCGAGTACCAGCAGGACCGGCCACCCCAGCAAGCCGCCGCGTGCCTCGACAGGTGTCTCCACCTTGGTCGGCTGGTCATCGACCTGATTGACCTGGCTCGGCGCCTCCCCGCGCGGAGCCTCCGCTGTACGTTGCTGCTCGTCGATCATGTTCCGAACTCCTGAGAATGCGGTCCGCTCACTGCGAGCGTCAGAACAGGCTGACGAACGTGTTCATCAGCAGGGCGGCGGCGAGTCCGCCAAAAAGGCAGCTCAGGACGGGCCAATCTTCGCCATCCTCCTGTTCCGCCACAGCAACCGCGCCAGCCCGGCTTTCCGCCTCGTGTGCCAGCCTGCGAAGAAGCGCTTCACGCTCGGTGCGGTCACTCGGGAATTGCTCGCCTGTCATTGCCTGCTCCAGCGTGTTCACCATAACTGAACGCGCCCTGAGCCATCCGGTTCCGGAATTTGACCTGCCAGCCCCACGCGGCAACGGAAAAGGGCGGGCGCCCTGCAGCGCCCGCCCTCCCCATCATCGGAAATTCGTTAACCTTGTCAGGCACCTGCACTGCGAAGCGGAATCAAACCCGCAAGGGCTTGAATCAGCTTCGCAGCAACGCCGTAACGGCCCGGCATAAGCCGGGTCGTTACGGAACATGCTGATCAGTTCTTGGTCTTGTCGACGAGGGCCTTGGCCTTGATCCAGGGCATCATGTCGCGCAGCTTCGCGCCGACTTCCTCGATCGGGTGAGCAGCCATGCGGGCGCGGGTCGCCTTGAACGAGGTCTGGTTGACCTTGTTCTCGAGCATCCAGTCACGCGTGAACTTGCCCGACTGAATGTCGGTCAGCACGCGCTTCATCTCGGCCTTCGTCTCGGCGGTGATGATGCGCGGACCCGTCACGTACTCGCCGAATTCGGCGGTGTTCGAGATCGAGTAGTTCATGTTCGCGATGCCGCCCTCATAGATCAGGTCGACGATCAGCTTCACTTCGTGCAGGCACTCGAAATAGGCCATCTCGGGGGCGTAGCCGGCCTCGGTCAGCGTCTCGTAGCCGGCCTTGATCAGCTCGACCAGACCGCCGCAGAGCACGACCTGCTCGCCGAAGAGATCGGTCTCGCACTCTTCCTTGAAGGACGTCTCGATGATGCCGGCGCGGCCACCACCATTGGCTGACGCATAGGACAGGCCGAGGTCATGGGCGTTGCCGGTCGCGTCCTGGTGGATCGCGATCAGGGTCGGCACGCCGCCGCCGCGCTGATACTCGGACCGCACGGTGTGGCCGGGGCCCTTGGGGGCGACCATCAGCACGTCGAGGTCCTTGCGCGGCTCGATCAGGTTGAAATGCACGTTGAGGCCGTGCGCGAACAGAAGGGCAGCGCCCTCCTTCATGTTGCCGTGCAGTTCGTCGCGATAGATGTCGCCCTGCAGCTCGTCGGGAGTGAGCATCATCATGACGTCGGACACCTTGGCGGCCTCGGTCGGGGTCATCACCTTGAAGCCGGCCTCTTCGGCCTTCTTGCGAGTGGCGGAGCCGGCCTTGAGCGCGATGATGACGTCCTTGACGCCGGAATCGCGCAGGTTGAGCGCATGGGCGTGGCCCTGGGAGCCGTAGCCGACGATGCAGACCTTCTTGCCCTTGATCAGGTTGATGTCGGCATCACGATCGTAATAGACGCGCATTGTGAGGTGTCCTTCCTTGGGGTTGGTGGTCTTTTCAAGCTTTCGGTGCGGATGGCTTCCGCCCGTGAAGTGCGAGGAACTGGTCGGTCGCCCGGACGGCGTCGCGCTCGATCTCGGCGGCGCTCATGTCGAGCGTGTCGCCAAGCAGAAGCCGGATCTGCACATCGCGCCCGACGAGCCCGAAAAAGGTGCGGAATGCCGTCTCGGGATCGTCGAAATCCAGCAGTCCCGCTTCGCGTCCGGCTTCGAGCACGGGCCGCAGCCGCTCGCCGATCGCAAAGCGCCCATTCGCCAGGACGATGGGTCCGAGATTGCTCTTGTGGGATGCCGCATGGCCGATCGCGAGGCGATTGAGCGCGATCGATGTCGGGCTCGATATCACCGTCAGCCAGTTCGCGGCGAAATCCTTGAGGCTGTCGCGCAAGGCCGCGACATCGAGATTCTGGCCGTCATAGCGCCCTGCCCGCACCCGCGCCGCCTGCCAGCGCACGGTCGCGGTCAGCAGGCCGTCACGATCTCCGAACCATTTGTAGAGCGTTTCCTTGGAGCAGCTGGCGCGGCGGGCCACGGCATTCATGGTGAGCTGGTCGCCCTCCTCCACCATCAACGACAACACGGCGTCGAGCACGGCCTCTTGACGGGCCGTCGGCTCCTCAGCTTCGTTGTCCAGCGCTTTGCGCGTTGCCGACATGGTCACTTCAAACCGCAGCCACAAACCGTACCGTACGTTACGGTTCGGGGATTTAGCCGAGAATTTCAGGCCTCGCAAGTGGGATTTCAGGATCGGTGCAGCCGTTCCGCGATCCTGCTCACAGCGCTGCGCCAAAGCTACAAATGGAGACAAGATGCAACCCATCGCTACCATCGAAACGGTCATCGCCTTCTGGAAAGCGGCGGGCGATCAGCTCTGGTTCGGCAAGGACGAACTCTTCGACGCACGCTGCCGCGAGGGCTTCCTGACAACCCATGAAGCGGCTGCGCGTGGCGATCTTGCCGGCTGGGCGGGCTCGGCGGATGGCGCGCTGGCGCTGGTACTCCTGCTCGACCAGTTCCCGCGAAACATGTTCCGTGGCACGCCGCGCGCCTTCGCTACAGACGCCGCAGCGTTGAAGCTCGCGGACCGGGCGATCGAACGCGGATACGATGCCAGGGTCGATCCCGAGTTGCGCCCGTTCTTCTACCTGCCCTTCATGCATGCCGAGGATATCGGCGCGCAGGAGCGGGGCGTCGCGCTTTATGCCGATGCAGGGCTCGACGACAATCTGGGCTTTGCCATCGAGCATCGCGACATCATCGCGCGCTTTGGCCGCTTCCCCCATCGCAATGCCATTCTGGGTCGCGACACCACTGAAGCCGAGGGCAAATTCCTCGACGAAGGCGGCTTCGCCGGCTGACCTTGCCTGATGCTCAGCCCGCTCCCCGCTGGCTGATGCGCAGCAGGAAGATCGCGCCGATCGTCAGCACGAAGCCCGCCCACCACAGCGGCGAGCGCAGGCTCCTGCCGCTGCCCGGCGCCTCGGCCGGGGCCTTGCCGGACATGCGCTGGTAGATCGGCCAGGCAAAGCAGGCGAAGCCGACGGCGCCGAGCGCCAGGGCGATGTGGTAAAGGTCGAGCGAGCTCATCGCGCCTTGCGCCAATATGCGGTCACATCGCGTCCGGGCCACGGCTCATCGCCGCGATGCCGGTGCGCGAAACCTCGGTCAGACCGACCACGGTCATCAGCTTGATGAAGCGCTCGATCTCCTCGGTCGAGCCGGTCAGCTCGAAGACGAAGGAGGTCAGCGAGGCATCGAGCGTGCGCGCGCCGAAGGCCGAGGCCAGCCGCATCGCCTCGACGCGGTGGTCGCCCTTGCCGACGACCTTGACCAGAGCAAGCTCCCGCTCCAGCGCCTCGCCCTGCAAGGTCAGGTCGACGACGCGGTGCACCGGCACCAGCCGGTCGAGATGCGCCTTGATCTGGTCGATGACATGGGCCGTGCCCGAGGTCACCACGGTGATCCGCGAGATATGCTTCTCGTGCTCGGTTTCCGAGACCGTCAGGCTTTCGATGTTGTAGCCGCGACCGGAGAACAGGCCGGCGATGCGGGCGAGAACGCCAGGCTCGTTATCGACGATCACCGCAAGCGTATGGCGGGCGGCAGGCTGGGACTTGGGCGCATTGGGGTAGTGAGTTGCAGATTGCGGCATGATGAACCTGTGGGCAGGGCTGAATGTCGGATCAGGAGTGGCGGAGATTGGCGATGGCGGGCTCGGCGACCTCGTCATGGTCGACGATCCAGGGCTCTACAAGCGCTGCAGCGAGCCAGTCGCGATAGGCCGGCAGATCGAGCACGGCGCGAATATACGCGCTCGATACCGGATCGACGGCGATCGCATAAGTATCGAGCCGCGTGGCGACCGGCGCAAACATCGCATCGGCAGCCGAGAACGCGCCATAGAGGAAAGAGCCACCGGCCTTGGTCCCGAAGCGCTCGCGCGCCTCGCGCCATATCGCGCAGATGCGGGCAACGTCCCTGGCCACCCCTTCGCCTCGATCACGGGTGGCATAGCGCTTGCCCAGATTCATCGGGCAGTCATTGCGCAGAGCGCCGAAACCGCCATGCATCTCGCTGGCGACCGCACGTGCATGAGCGCGGGCAGCGGCGTCGCGCGGCCAGATGCCGTGATGCGGGTGCTTTTCATGCAGATACTCGGCGATGGCCAGGGTCTCCCAGACAGCGACGCTACCATCGACCAGCGTCGGGACGGTGCCGCCACTGCCCGGTGCATGCCGGAAAACGCCGTCCTTGAAGCCCGGCTGATCGAGCAGAACCATGATCTCCTCGAAAGGCAGCCCCTTGGCGCGCATCAGCAGCCAGGCCCGCAACGACCAGGACGAATAACATTTGTTGCCGATGAGAAGCTTCATGCCGCGACGCTCTGAGACTCAGTGAGAATATCCAGCGCCGCATCGACATGCAGCGCGGTGGTGTAGAAATCGGCCAATGATGAATGTGCTTTCAACAGCTTCGCCATCATTGAATAAAACGCCGTCATCCCGGGCGCAGCGCAGCGGAGACCCGGGATCCATTCCGGAGCGCCGTACTGGAAGGTTCAGGCATGGATCCCGGGTCTCCCTTCGGTCGCCCGGGATGACGGCGCTGTGTTCGACGATGGCCAAGCCTTTCTTTCAAAGCATGCCTTTACGGCCAGACTCTCAGGATGAGGTGAGAGAGTGTGGTCCCTAGACCAATTGCTTGCCCTTGGCGTCGATGATGTCGCCGGTATTGCCCTCGAAATCGTTGAGGATCATCTCGTTATGCGCCTTGCCTGACGGGATCATCGGGAAGCAGTTCTCCTCCTTCGCGACGAGACAGTCGAAAATCACGGGCTTGGGACTGTCGATCATTTCCATGATCGCATCGTCGAGCTTGGCCGGGTCCGAGCAGCGGATGCCATGGCCGCCATAGGCCTCGGCCAGCTTCACGAAATCGGGCAGCGACTGCGAGTAGCTTTCCGAATAGCGGCCGCCATGCAGCAGTTCCTGCCACTGGCGCACCATGCCCATATACTCGTTGTTCAGGATGAAGATCTTGACCGGCAGCCGGTACTGCACGGCCGTGGACATCTCCTGCATGTTCATCAGGATCGAGGCTTCGCCGGCGATGTCGATGACAAGCGCCTTGGGATGCTTCATCTGCACGCCGATAGCGGCCGGCAGGCCGTAGCCCATCGTGCCCAGCCCGCCCGAGGTCATCCAGCGGTTCGGCTCCTGGAAGTGGAAATACTGCGCCGCCCACATCTGATGCTGGCCGACTTCGGTCGTGACATAGGTGTCGCGGCCCTTGGTCAGCTCATAGAGCCGCTGGATCGCGTATTGCGGCTTGATGATCTCCGACGAGTTCTTGTAGCCGAGGCTGTTTCGGCCGCGCCAACCCTCGATCTGCGTCCACCAGGCGGCGAGCGCGGTCTTGTCGATCTGCGGTGAGGTCTCGCGCCAGATCCGGACCATATCCTCCAGCACATGGGCGCAGTCGCCGACGATGCCGATATCGATCTTGACCGTCTTGTTGATCGAGGACGGGTCGATATCGACATGGATCTTCTTCGAGCGCGGCGAGAAGCCGTCGATCCGCCCGGTGATGCGGTCGTCGAAGCGCGCGCCGATATTGATCATGACGTCGCAGTCATGCATCGCGAGATTGGCCTCGTAGGTGCCGTGCATGCCGAGCATGCCCAGCCACTGCCGGTCGGCCGCCGGAAAGGCGCCAAGCCCCATCAGCGTCGAGGTCACCGGGTAACCGGTCAGCCGGACCAGCTCGCGCAGCAGCGCCGAGGCATGCGGCCCCGAATTGATGACGCCGCCGCCCGTGTAGAACACCGGCTTCCTGGCATTCGCGATCAGTTCGACTGCGGCCTTGATCTTGTTCAGATCGCCCTTGACCGTGGGACGATAGGTCTTGTGCTGGTTGTCGCGCGGGCGGCTGTAGGAGCCGGTCGCGAACTGGATGTCCTTGGGGATGTCGACGACAACCGGGCCGGGCCGGCCATTGGCCGCGACGTAGAAGGCCTCGTGCAGGATGCGCGGCAGGTCCGCGATGCTCTTCACCAGGTAGTTATGCTTGGTGCAGGAGCGCGTGATGCCGACCGTATCGCATTCCTGGAACGCGTCGGAGCCGATCAGATGGGTCGGGACCTGACCGGTGATGACGACGAGCGGGATCGAGTCGAGCAGCGCGTCGGTCAGGCCGGTGACCGCGTTGGTCGCGCCGGGACCGGAGGTGACGAGAACACAGCCGACCTTGCCGGAAGACGAGCGGGCATAGCCCTCCGCGGCATGGACCGCGCCCTGCTCATGGCGGACGAGCACATGCTTGACCTTGTCCTGCTGGAACAGCGCATCATAGATCGGCAGCACTGCGCCGCCGGGATAGCCGAACAGATGTTCGACGCCCTGATCCTGAAGCGCACGGACGACCATCTCGGCGCCGGTCATCATCTCGCTCATAACGGTCTCCTGCGGATTGTCTGCTGTTTTCGGTCGGTGGAAAGCGGGCAATAAAAAAGGCCCTCGGAGGGGCCTGAACGTGCGCTGGCGTCGGGGATGACGCGGTTCTGTGTCAGAACCGGCCCCTACCAGCGCACCCGTACGATAATAAGCTTGCGCATAACGCCTTCGACCCTTCGCGGTTATTGCGGAAGGCTAGCCGACACTCCGGGCGCGGTCAAGCGGCAACGCGGCATGGATCGTCAGTGGGGCAACCGGCCTTTCGGCTTCGCCTTGCCAGCTTCCTGAAAATCCCAGCTTCCTGAAAATCCAGCGACCAAAGGGAACACTTTCTCAAGGCCAAGCCGCTACTGTCCGCCATTCGAAACGGGACGGCTATGTACCAGGAAGTCCATACCGAGAACATCACGGCGCGGGCCCATGCGCCGGAGGTGGCGGAGCTGCTGCGCCGCTTTGCCGTTCATGCGCGTGCCGAAGGCGGCGCGCCCTATGAGGCTTTCGCCGCAGAGCTCATGCCGATATTCGGCTACGATCTGATGGTGCTCGCCCCGACCAGCGATGGCGACTACCTCTACACGCATTATGGCCGCGAGATCATTCGCTATGTCGGCGGCAACCGCCTCGGCGAACGGGTCTCGGGAATGACGCCGCAGGTCGCCCGCTTCACCATTGCCTGCTGCGATCAGGCGCTCGCCGACGGCAAGCCTGCCTATACCGTGCATCGCTCGCTCAAGACGGTGAGGGTCTGCCTCTGGGAGAGGCTGGTCATGCCGACCACGGCGGAAAACGGCGACCGTTTCCTGATCATTTTCAGCCGTCCCCTCCAGTTCCGCGAGGAACTCCTGACGACCGTGCTCGACACCTCGCCATCCGGCATCGTTGCACTGCGTGCCATTCGCGACGACGACGGCAACATCGAACGCACGCTGATCATCACCGCCAACCGCCGCGCGGCCCTCATTGCCGGCCATGGCGACGCGCCCCTGCTCGACACCGATGCGCGCGAAAGCCTGCCGTTTCTCGCCGATATCCTGATCTGGCGTCGCTGCCTCTACGCGATCGAACTCCGGCGTGGCGATCTGATCGAAACCTCCTTCACCCGCGACGGCAAGGTGACATGGCTGCAGATCGCTATCGCCCCGCTAGGCGATGGCCTCGTCCTGACCCTGACCGACGTGTCCGATCTGACGGTCGCCAACCAGACGCTGCAATCGCGCGCCGCGACGCTGGCGCTCGAGATCGGCCGCGAGCGCGCCACCCGCCGCGCTTTGTCGGAGGAAATCGGCCATCGCGAGGAGCGCGAGCAGGAACTGCGCCGCCTCGCCGAGACGGACCCGCTCACCGCCCTGCTCAACCGCCGCTCCTTCACCGAGAAGGCCAATGCTGCGATCGCCGCCTGCGATCTGTCCGATGGGGACACCTCGCTCGTCATGGTCGATCTCGATCATTTCAAGAGCGTCAACGACAGCCACGGCCATGGCGCCGGCGACGCCGTCATCCGTGCCTTTGCCGATCTACTGCTCGGCAGCGTCCGGGCGGATCATGATCTCGTCGGCCGTTTCGGCGGCGAGGAGTTCGCCATCTTCCTGCCCTGCGCCGATCTCGCCACCGCATCGAAAAAGGCGCAGCGCATTCAGGACGCGCTGGCCACGAGATCCCTGCCCGTCTCGGAAACCCTGGCGCTGACCGTCTCGGCCAGTTTCGGCATCGCGACGCGCCGGCCGGGCGAAACCCTCACCCATTTCATCGAACGCGCCGACCGCGCCCTCTATCGCGCCAAGAATGACGGGCGAAACTGCATCCGCATCGCAGAAGCCGAGATCGCAGTGGCCGCCTGAGGTTCATCACCCGAAGTCGAGCGCCCGCAGCGCGACATCGAGCGCCGCTTCGGGAGCCACCGCCTGCCAGCCCGCCATCTGGTGGCGAAACCAGGTGACCTGACGCTTGGCATAGGCCCGCGTATCCGTCTGGCCGCGCGCAATCGCCTCATCGAGCGTCATCATGCCGTCGAGATGCGCGATCAGGCCGGGCACGCCATGGGCGCGCATGATCGGCAATAGCGGATCGAGCCGGCGCGCACGCAGTCTGTCGACCTCATCGAGCGCGCCGTTTGCGATCATCGTCTCGAATCGCCGGTCGATGCGCTCCCGCACCTCCTCGCGCTGCGGGCTGACGAACAGGCGCAATAACGGCAGTCCGTCGAGCGGGCCGGGTTCGCGGTCGCCCTGGAAGCTCGCCAGAGACCGGCCGGTTGCGAGGAAGACCTCGAGCGCGCGCATGATCCGCATCCGGTCGGTCGGCCTGAGCCGCTCCGCCATCAGCGGGTCGAGGCCCGCGAGTTCGGCATGCAGCGCGTCCGTATCCTTGCCCTCGACGCGGGCGCGAAAGGCCAGGCGGATGGCCTCGGGAACCGCCGGCATCGCCGAAAAGCCCTCGGTCAACGCCTTGAAATAGAGCCCGGTCCCGCCGACCAGCACGGGCAACGAGCCGCTGCGCCCAAGCTCCGCCAGCACGTCCACGACATCGGCCGCGTAGCGCATCGCCGAATAATTCACCGCGCCGTCGACATGGCCGTAGAGCCGGTGCGGCACGGAGCGCTCCTCCGCCTCCGTCGGGCGCGCGGTGATCGTGCGCAGATCGGCATAGACCTGCATGGAATCGGCGTTGACCACGGTCCCGCCGTAGCGGCGCGCAATCTCCATCGCCAGCGCGGACTTGCCGCTCGCGGTCGGACCTGCGATGAGCACCGCCTTGATCGTCACCGACCCTATCGTCACCTGTCCCGGTCCCTCATATGCTCGTCGCGACACTCGTTTCCGCTCATGGTCAGGCGCTGGTCGATGAGCCCCTGCTCGCGCGTCTCGCGGGCAGCCTGCCCGGTGTGACCGCCACGGCTCGCCTCGACGGCGAGATCGCCGCCGACCTCTTCGCGGAAGGCGCCGACGCGCGCAAGCTCGAAACCGAAATCCGCGTCGCGCTCGCCGGTGCCGCCATCGACATCATCGTCCAGCCCGCCGCGACACGGCGCAAGGCGCTGTTCCTCGCCGATATGGATTCGACGATGATCGGCCAGGAATGCATCGATGAACTCGCCGCCTATGTCGGGCTGAAGGAAAAGGTCTCGGGCATCACCGAACGCGCCATGCGCGGCGAGATCGAGTTCGAGCCGGCCTTGCGCGAACGCGTTGCCCTGCTGAAGGGCGTGCCGCTCGCCGTGGTCGACGAGATCATCGCCCAGCGGATCACGCTGACACCCGGCGGCCGGGAGCTCGTCCGCACCATGCGCGCCAATGGCGGCTATTCCGCGCTGGTCTCGGGCGGCTTCACCGTATTCTCAGGCCCGATCAGCGCCACAATCGGCTTCGACGAGCACCGCTCGAACCTGCTGCTCGCCGAGAACGGCGTCCTGACCGGCGAAGTCGCCGATCCGATCCTCGGCAAGCAGGCCAAGCTCGATTCCCTGATCGAGTTGCGCGCGCGCTTCAGCCTCGCGCCGGAGCTGACACTGGCCGTGGGCGATGGCGCCAACGACCTCGCCATGCTCGGCGAAGCCGGCCTCGGCGTCGCCTTCCGTGCCAAGCCGGCCGTCGCCGCGGCAGCCGATGCGAGGCTCGACCATGCCGACCTTAGCGCGCTGCTCTATGCGCAGGGCTACACCGGCGCCGAGATCGTGCGCGGCTGAATGTTTGACGATTTTGCGTGAAAACACGCCGTCATCCTGGGCGACCGAAGGTCGGCCCGGGATCCATCGTGGGACGCTGCGCCCTCCGATGGATCCCGGAGCTGCGCGGCTTCGCCGCTTGTCCAGGATGACGGTTCGGGCCCGAATGCAGGCGACGATACCTAATCGACGATGAACAGCTTCGCGCCCTTGGGGGCGCTGGAGCGGTGCGCCTCCGCCTGATCGGCGACCTGATAGCTCATGCCCGGCCGCAGCGGAAAGACGCGACCGTCCTCCAGCGTCGTTTCCATCTCGCCGTCCAGGCACAGGATGATGTGTCCCTTCGAGCACCAGTGATCGGCGATATAGCCCGGGGAATACTCGACCATCCGAACCCGGATGCGGTTGTCGGCAGGCCCGAAATACTGCGTGCGCCAGATCGCCTCGCCCTCCTCGCCGGCATGGCGCTCGGGCGCAACGCTCGCCCAATCGGTGGTGACGAACGCAATATCGCTAATCTTCATCTCGGCATTCCCATCGGCAGATCGAACGAAAAAGGGCGGCCCGGATGGGCCGCCCCAAAGAGCATCGAACGCGATAAATCTCAGTTCATGGACACAGCGACGAAGCGGACTTCGCCCTGGGCATTCGAGATCAGGAGCAGGGCCGACTTCTTGCCCTCCTTCTTCAACGCATCGAGGCGCTTGGTCACGTCCTCAGGCGAATTGACCGCCTCCTGGCCGATTTCGACGACCAGCTCTCCGACCATGATGCGCTTGTCGGCGGCGTTGGAGTTGGGATCGACCTTGGTGATCACGACGCCCTTGGTGCCATCCTTGATTGAATAGCGCTTCCGCAGGTCGTCGGTCTGGGGCGAGAATTCGAGACCCAGCGCCGTGGTTACCGCGGGCTTGGCCGGCTCGGCCGGTTGCTTCGCGGAGGCCGGCTGCACCTTCTCGCCATCCTCCAGGCGACCGAGCTTGACGGTCTTCACCAGCTCCTTGCCCTTGCGAATGACGGTGATCGGCACATCCTTGCCGACCGGCGTCGCGGCGACGATGCGGGGCAGGTCGCGCGAATCCTTGACCTCCTTGCCGTCGAACTTGGTCACGACGTCGCCGATTTCGAGGCCTGACGGCTTGGCCGGCCCCTTCTCGTCGATGCCGGCGACGAGCGCGCCGCGCGCCGTGCCAAGGCCGAGCGCCTCGGCAGTGGCGTCGTCGACGCTCTGGATGCGCACGCCGAGCCAGCCGCGACGGGTCTCGCCGAACTCACGCAGCTGCTCGACCACATTGGCGGCAAGCGCGGACGGAACGGCAAAACCGATGCCGACCGAACCGCCCGTCGGCGACAGGATCGCCGTGTTGATGCCGATGACTTCACCGGCCATGTTGAACAGCGGCCCGCCCGAATTGCCCTTGTTGATGGCAGCATCGGTCTGGATATAGGTGTCGTAGGGGCCCTGCTGGATGTCGCGGTTGCGTGCCGAGACGATGCCCGAGGAGACCGAGCCGCCCAGGCCGAACGGGTTGCCGATCGCCATCACGGGGTCACCGATGCGCATGGCGTCGGAATCGCCGAACTTCACGGCCGGCAGCGGCTTGTCATGCTTCACGCGGAGCACGGCCAGATCGACCTTGGTGTCCTTGCCGATCACCTCGGCCTTGAGCCTGAGCCCGCTGTTAAAGATCACGGTGATCTCGTTGGCATCGCCGATGACGTGGTTGTTGGTCACCACGATGCCCGAGGCGTCGATCACGAAGCCCGAACCGGCGGATTGCGAGCGGCGCTGCTGCGGCGGCTGGTTCTGGCCCTGCTGGCCCTGCCCCTGCTGGCCCTGGCCGCGACGGTTGAAGAATTCCTCGAAGAGATCACCGAACGGCGTATCGGGGCCGAGCTGCGGCAGCTGCGGCAGGGTGCGGCTGCGGGTATCGCTGGTGGTCACGGCCGAGATGTTGACCACGGCCGGCATCACGCGCTCGGCCAGATCGGCAAGCGAAACCTGGCCTTGCAGCACGGGCGAGGAGGCAGTCTGCGCGGGCACGAGAATGGGCGACGCCACCAGTGCCAGGCAGGCGACACCGGCCAGCAGCGCAATGCGCATCGGCCGGGCAGCGGGAATGGATTTCAATGCCATCTGTGTCCTCGTAACAGAAAATTCAGGCCGATCTGAGCGGCGCAAAACACCCGACAGATTGAACTCCAAATTGCGGCGGAAGGGCGACGCACGATCATGTCATCAAACACGATCATGTGCACGTTCAAGTCACATTCCGTCACATTCCGCGCGCGACCCAGACCAGAACGACCCCCAGCACGGCGGAGCCGAGCCCGATCAGGCGCATCCGGTCGGCGGGTGTTTCCGCCGCGCTGCGCAACGCATCCTTGGCGAGGTTCGGCACCGCCGCGAACAGGATTCCCTCGATCGCGAAAACGAGGCCGAGCGCCGCGATGAAATCAAACATGCGCGACGCTCGTCTTCAAGATCAGGGCCGTGCCGGTGCGGCGGGAGCCGCCGGCGCCGGAGGTGCTGCCGGCGCGGGAACGGTGCCGGGAGCATTCGCCGGTCCTGCCACTCGCGGGGCGTTGGGCCCGTTGAAGAAGCGGAAGAACGGCGAATCCGGCGACAGAACCATGCGTGTATCGCCCGGCTTGATGGAAGCCTCATAGGCCTGCATCGAGCGGTAGAACACGAAGAACTCCGGATCCTTGCCGAAGGCTTCGGCGAAGACGCGGTTGCGCTCGCCTTCACCCTCGCCTCGGATCTCGTCGGCGCGGCGCTGGGCCTCGGCGACGATGATGGTGGAGTCCCTGTCGGCCCGTGCCCGGATTTCCTGGGCCTGCTGGCCACCGAGCGCGCGGGCTTCGGCCGCCTCGCGCTGACGCTCGGTCTGCATGCGCTGGAACACCGCAGCCGAGTTGGCTGCAGGCAGATCCACGCGACGCAGGCGAACATCGACGACCGTCATGCCGAAGCGGGCGGCCTCGCGGTTCACATCGTCACGGATGCGGTTCATCAGCCGCGCGCGATCGTTGCGGACCATCGAGGTGAAGCTGGCTTCCGCGAGCACGCTGCGGACATTGCCGTTCACGATCGAGGCCAGCTGCGAGTTGGCGCGCGGGATGTTGTTCACGGCCTGGTAGAACCGCAGCGGATCGGAGATGCGGTAGCGCGTGAACGCATCGACAACGAGACGCTTCTGGTCCGAGGCAATGATTTCCTGCGCCGGCAGGTCGAGATCGAGGATGCGGTTGTCGAGCAGGGTGACCTGTTCGAACGGCGCCGGCAGCTTGAAGTAGAGGCCGGGCTCGGTGACGACGCTGCGGACCGCGCCGAAGCGCAGGACGAGCGCGGACTGCGTCTGCTGGACCACGAAGGTCGCGGCATAGAAAACGATCGCGGCGATGGCGACGACGACCAGTGCGCCGATGCGGAGAATGGAGCTGTTCATCGCACGGCTCCCGTCTGCGGCGCGCCTGGCGCCGGGCGCCGTTGCTGGAGTTCGCTCAGCGGCAGATAGGGCACGACGCCCTGTCCGCCGGTGCCGTCGAGGATGATCTTGTCCGTGCCGCCCATGACGCGCTCCATCGTCTCGAGGAAGAGACGATCGCGGGTCACGCCCGGCGCGTTCTTGTACTGCTCATAGACCGCGTTGAAGCGGCTGGCCTGACCGATCGCTTCCGCAACCGTCTGGTCCTTGAAGGCTTCGGCACCCTGGACGAGCTGCGACGCCCGGCCACGAGCCTCGGGAACGACGCGGTTGGCATAAGTCTGCGCTTCGTTGCGCAGGCGCTCCTGGTCGGCTCGCGCCGCCTGGACGTCGCGGAAGGCGTCGATGACCTGCTGTGGCGGGTCGACCTTCTGCAGCTGGACGAGGTTGATCTGCACGCCGGCCTTGTAGGAGTTCAGCGTCTCCTGCATCAACTGGCGAACCTCGGTCTCGATCACGCCACGATCCGTCGTCAGAACGGGCTGGATGTTGCGGCGGCCGATGATCTCGCGCATCGCGCTCTCGGCGACAGCCTTCACGGTGCCCGGAGGATCCTGGATATTGAAGACGTAATCCTCAGGCGCAGCGGCATCGATCTTCCACTGCACGATCACGTCGATATCGACGATATTCTCGTCACCGGTCAGCATCAGGCTTTCCTCGATCACATCGGTCTGGCGCGATGCGCGCACGGACTCGACGGTACGGAAGCCGACTTCGGTGGTGATGACATTGGTGACCTGGGGCTTGATCACGCCACCGATCGGATAGGGCCAGTTGTAGTTCAGGCCTTCGCCGGTCTTGCCGATGAACTTGCCGAAACGCAGGTTGAGGCCGACCTCGTTGGGCCGCACGATGTACCAGCCGGTCATGAGCCAGAACACGATCAGCAGCAGGACACCGAGGATGATGCCTCGGCCGCCGATATTGCCGCCGGGAACGAGATTCTTCAGCCGGTCTTGGCTACGACGCAGGATTTCTTCCAGATCGGGCGGAGAACCACCGCCTCCGCTGTTCGGACCGCCGCCCCAAGGGCCGCCGCCGCCGCTTCCTCCGCGCTGGCCCCAGGGTCCTCCCCCACCGCCACCGCCGCTCTGGTTGCTCCAAGGCATACTAACGCCGTTCCCTTCCGCTCTCATCCGGCCGTGCATTAAGCAAAAGGCGGCCGTTTGTCAGCGCCCCCCAAGTGAGGCCTGTGGCGCTGACTTGGTCATGGGCCATGGATTCGTCAACGGCGCAAGCCATTCATCGTCAATGGAAAGCCGCTTTCAGGAGCGGCTGCCGCGCCCCGAACCTGAGCGGCGACCTCGCTTGCTCCCGGAGCCAACACCTGTATTCGCTTCCGATGACGGCGAAGCATCATCATCCGTTACATTGCCTTCGCCAATGCCACACGAGCGTTTTGACGCGCTGATCGAGCCATTATTGCAGACAAACTTGCTACCGCTACAATGCGACACGCCGCCCTTTTTGCCGGAGCAAGGCCGATTTCCTCGCGCTTCAGCGGCCGAGACGAACAAAACAGGCAAAGCAGCCGCCAAGCCAGCAAGAAAAGACCGTCGCAGCATCGCTCGCCCCAGTTGTCATCGTCACCGTACAACCTATGCGACAATCAGCCTCCGGGTCGAGGACGATCGCGTGTTTCCTTTCGGCGATAGGTCGCGAAGGTGAAGGGGTGCTCGTCATCGCTGCCGCCGGGGTGGCTTTCGCGCGCACCGGCGACGAAGAGCGACCGGTCCCACTCGGGAAAAAGCGCATCGCCCGGCGGCGTCGCATGCACCAGCGTCAGCTCCAGACGATCGGCCAAGGGCAGCACCTGACGGTAAAGCTCGGCGCCCCCCGCCACGGTGACTGAATCTGCGCTCATCGCGGCGCCGAGGCTCTGCCCCTGCGCCAGGGCATCGTCGAGCGAATGCGCGAGATGGACACCATCGGGCCGGAACTCTGGATCGCGCGTCAGCACGATGGTCTCGCGCCCCGGCAAGGGCTTCCCGATCGAAAGGAAGGTCTTGCGGCCCATCAGCACCGGCCGGCCGACCGTCAGATTACGAAAATGCCTGAGATCGGTCTTCAACCGCCAGATCAGCCGGTTATCGTCGCCGATGACGCCATTATCGGCGATCGCCGCGATCAGGACGACGGGGAGCGCGGCCATGGCGGTCAACTCCCCTGCCCCAGCCGCGCCAGCGCTTCGCCATCGAGCCGCTTCACCGTCCACTCATCCATCGCGGCAGCCCCGATCGAGCGATAGAAGGCGCGCGAGGGCTCGTTCCAGTTCAACACCCACCAGGCGAGGCGGGCCAGCCCCTCCGCCACGCAGCGCTTCGCCAGCCCCGCGATCAGGGCCTTGCCGATCCCGCGACCGCGCTGCTCGGGCCGCACGAACAGGTCTTCCAGCCAGATGCCGTGCCGGCCGCTGAAGGTCGAATAGGTGTAGAACCACACGGCGAACCCGACCGGCTCGCCGTCCCATTCCGCAATGTCGCAGGAGACGCGCGGATTGGGTCCAAACAGCGAAGCGGCGAGTTCGGCCTCGGTCGCCTTAACCTCATGGCTGAGTTTTTCGTACTCGGCGAGTTCCCGGATGAAGCCGAGCACAAGGCCGGCCTCGTCAGGCCGGGCGGGACGGATATGAAGTGTCATATTGCGATGGGAGCCTTGATCGCCGGATGCGGGTCATAGCCTTCGATCACGACATCCTCGAAGACGAAATCCTCCAGCCGCGTCACTGCCGGGTTCAGAGTGAGCCGCGGCAGCGGCCGGAACTCGCGGGAGAGCTGCAAGCGCGCCTGGTCGAGATGGTTCACATAAAGATGCGTGTCGCCGAACGAGTGGATGAACTCGCCGACACCCAGCCCGGTCACCTGCGCCACCATATGCGTCAGCAGCGCATAACTCGCGACATTGAAGGGCACGCCGAGAAACACATCCGCCGAGCGCTGGTAGAGCTGGCAGGACAGCTTGCCATCGGCAACGAAGAACTGGAACAGGCAGTGGCACGGCGCCAGCGCCATCTTGGGAATGTCGGCCGGGTTCCAGGCCGAGACGATCAGCCGGCGCGAATCCGGATTGCGCCTGATCTCGTTCACCAGCCAGGCGATCTGGTCGATCGTGGTGCCGTCCGGCGCCGGCCATGAGCGCCATTGCCGGCCATAGACCGGGCCGAGATCGCCATTGGCATCGGCCCATTCGTCCCAGATCGTGACGCCGTTTTCCTGCAGATAGCGCACATTGGTGTCGCCGCGCAGGAACCAGATCAGCTCATGGATGATCGATTTCAGGTGCAGCTTCTTGGTCGTGACGAGCGGGAACCCCTCGGCCAGATCGAAGCGCATCTGGTGGCCGAAGACGGCAATGGTTCCAGTGCCGGTGCGGTCGTCCTTGCGGACACCCTCGGTCAGGACACGCTGGAGGAGATCATGATATTGGCGCATGGAGTACCTTCTAGCTGGATTCGTCGGCCGGCCCAAAGACGCCGTGAAGACGATTCGCGGCTCAATTCACCGAATTCAGGCAGTCGAAATTCTGCACGCAAAAACCTGCACGCGCGGCGGCGCGCCGGAACCATGTCCTCCGCCCATCGTTGCCTAGAGATCGGCCATGACGAAGGAGACAGCCATGACCTCTCGCAAAACCGCGTCAGCATTGGCGCTCGCTGCCTTGCTGGCACTGCCCGCAACCATTGCGGCAGCCCAGACGTCCGTGCCGCCGCCTGCGCAGTCGCCTGCTCCGGCCCAGCCCGGCGCACCCGCAATCTCCATGGAGCATGCCCGCCGCATCGCCAGCGAGAACGGCGTCGTGCGGATCGAGGAGATTAAGCTCGATGACGGCAAATGGGAGATCGAAGGTCGCGACAGCGCCGGCGCGCAGATCGAGATCAACCTGCGGGCCAGCGACGGCGTGATCATCAAGATCGAGCGCGACCGGCCGGTCTCCGCGGGGGTTGCGCGCCCTTGATCGAATCACCGCGCTCACGAGATCGCGAAACGATGTGAATTCCGGCCCCTGCGCCGGCTACGAGACCCGCCACAATCATGGCGTCTTTAATCCCCTCGCGACGATGTGTTTGCGGGGGATTCGATATGCAAATTCACGGGCTTTTCGCGGGGCTGGCTTTCGCCGCCTCTACGGTGACGATGACCGGGCCGGACCTGCTCGCGGCCTCCGGCAAACCTCGGGGGCAGAGCGCCCCGGTCATCTCCGAACGTCTGGCGCGCAGCATCGCCTGGAGTTCCGGCGTCCTGCATATCGAGGAGATCGCCCTCTACGGCGAGCGCTGGGAGATCGCCGGCCGCGATCGCGAGGGCAATGAAAAAGCCGTCGATATCAGCGCCGACGACGGCCGCATTCTGAATTGATGCCGCACTCCCCGGAAATAAGCCGGCGATGTCTCCTTCCTCTCTTTCCCTGCCGCTTCGCAGCCCCTATATTCGCTTTGCCGTTCGCAAGATCGGCTATGGCGATAAACGAGCGTCGGAATAAGCTTTTCGGACCCGGGGGCGGTACCCGGCGCCTCCACCACAGCCCTGCAGCGCAAGCTTTGGGGCGGCCTGCGGGATCTTGGACCGCGGGCTGGCCAGGCCAGTCAAATGGCAGGGTTGCGGCGGGGGCGAAATAGGATCGACGAGAGTGTAAAGGCCGTTCTTTTGCCCGGTATGGTTCCGCCGTTATAGGGCTAACGCATAGTTGCCAACGACAACAATGCTCGGGTTGCTGTCGCCGCGTAAGCGGTGCTGGTTCCCAAACCTAAGTCCTTGCGTTTAGCGGCGTAAGGCGGGGCTCGGAGGCGCCTGGCAACAGAAGCCTCCACTTTTTTTGGGCCTGCCGGCTTTTCCCGCCGGATGCTGGAAGCGGAAACTGTAGTCGCGATGTCAAAGGATGTTCTTCGTTACGACCTCATGGTGCAGGAGGCACTGAAGGGAGTCGTGCGCAAGATTCTGACGGAGGCCGGTCGAGACGGCCTGCCCGGTGAGCATCATTTCTACGTCACCTTCCGCAGCACCGCTCCAGGCGTACGCCTGTCGCAGCGCCTTCGCGAAAAACATCCCGAAGAGATGACGATCGTGCTCCAGCATCAGTTCTGGGACCTGAGCGTCGGCGAGCATTCCTTCGAGGTCGGCCTCTCCTTTTCCGGTGTGCCCGAGCGGCTGCTCGTGCCCTTCGACGCGATCACCACCTTCTTCGATCCGTCCGTGCAGTTCGGCCTGAAATTCGAGACACAGGACGCGCCGGACGCGGCCTCGGCCAACGATCAGGCCACCAGCTCCGCCAAGACGCCACGCGCTGTGGGCTCGGAATCCGATACCGATTCGTCTGCCCCGATCGCGCTTCCCGTCAAGGTGACACCGCCCGGCGTTCCCGCGCTCAAGGGCAAGGCGTCGGACCGCGACGCCGAACCTGCAGCCAAATCCTCGGCCAAGGGCGCCAAGGCGACCGAGCCGACTGAGGGTGACGACAGCGGTACCGCTCAGGTCGTGAGCCTCGATTCCTTCCGCAAGAAGACCTGACGGCGCCCCCCATGTCCGAGATCCGCACCGAAACCGATTCCTTCGGCCCTATCGCGGTGCCGGCCGATCGTTATTGGGGGGCTCAGACGCAGCGCTCCCTCGAGAACTTCCGCATCGGCGGCGAGCGGGAACGCATGCCATTGCCGCTCATCCACGCGCTCGTCCTCGTCAAGAAGGCCGCCGCGCATGTGAATGCACGGCTCGGCCTCATCGACCAGCGCGTCGCCGGCGCGATCGGCCAGGCGGCAGATGAGGCCTTGTCGGGCAAGTTCGACACGCATTTCCCGCTGGTCATCTGGCAGACGGGCTCCGGCACGCAGACCAACATGAACGTCAACGAGGTCCTGGCGAACCGCGGCAACGAGCTTCTCGGCGCCGGCCTTGGCGCAAAAAGCCCGGTTCATCCCAACGACCACGTCAACCGCGGCCAGTCCTCCAACGACTGCTTCCCGACCGCGATGCATATCGCCGCAGCGCTCGAAATCTCGCGCCTGCTGCTCCCGGCGCTGCGCCAGCTCGAGAAGGCGCTGGATGCAAAGGCCGCGGCCTTCAAGAATCTGATCAAGATCGGCCGCACGCATCTCCAGGATGCGACGCCGGTCACCCTCGGCCAGGAATTCTCCGGCTACGCCATGCAGGTCCATCTCGGCATCGGCCGCATCGAGGCCTCGCTGGGCGGGCTCCATGCGCTGGCGCAGGGCGGAACGGCCGTCGGCACCGGCCTGAACACCCATCCCGACTTCGCTGTGCTCTTCGCCAGGGAGGTCGCCTCCCTGACCGGCCTGCCCTTCCGCAGCGCCGAGAACAAGTTCGAGGCGCTGGCAAGCCATGGCGCGCTCGCCGCGGCCCATGGCGCCCTCGCCGCGCTCTCCTCCGACCTGTTCAAGATCGCCAACGACGTCCGCCTGATGGGATCGGGCCCTCGCTCGGGCCTCGGTGAAATCAGCCTGCCCGAGAACGAGCCGGGATCCTCGATCATGCCCGGCAAGGTCAACCCGACCCAGGCCGAAGCGCTGACCATGGTCGCGACCCAGGTGCACGGCAATCAGGCGACGATCGGCTTCGCGGCGAGCCAGGGCCATTTCGAGCTCAACGTGTTCAAGCCCGTGATCGCTGCGGCCTTCCTGCAATCGGTCCGGCTGCTGGCGGATGCCGCCGAGAGCTTCCGCGTCAATTGCGTCGAGGGCATCGAAGCCAATGAGGACCGGCTGGATGAGCTGCTTTCGCGCTCGCTGATGCTCGTCACGGCGCTTGCTCCCGCGATCGGTTACGACATGGCAGCCGGCATCGCGAAGGCGGCCCACCACAACGGCTCGACCCTGCGCGACGAGGCCTTGCGCGCCGGCGTGGCAGCCGATCTCTTCGACAAGACGGTCAAGCCCGAGCTGATGCTCGGCCCGGCCTGAGCGGATTTCGCGGCATGGCCGAGATCGTCAACCTGCGTCGCGCCCGCAAGCAGCGCGCCCGGCAGGATGCCGAGAAACAGGCCGAGCAGAACCGCCTCACCTTCGGCCGCAGCAAGGCCGAGCGCCTCGTCACCCAGGCCGAGCGCGACAAGGCCGCCAGGATCCTCGATGGTCATCGCCTGCCCGGCGACGACGGCGATCCGAAAGAAACCTGAGCGATGAAGCCGGAGCGCAAGCGCTCGCTCTCCATTGCCGGGCACCGCACCAGCGTATCCCTCGAAGACCCGTTCTGGGATGCGTTGAAGCAGATCGCCGCCACCGAGGAACGCACCATCGCGGCGCTGATCGCGGAGGTCGATTCGAAGCGTGATGCGACGAACCTCTCCTCGGCGCTGCGCCTGCATGTGCTCGCTCATTACAAGCGGCTGGCCGGAGACGCGTGAACGCTTCGGCCGCTTCGCATCAATTGCCGATCGCGCTGCTTATCCTCGGGCACACGCCGTCATCCTGGACGAAGCGAAGCGGAGCTCCGGGATCCATCGAAGGGCCAAGTCCTTGCAAGAATTGGCGCTCTCCGATGGATCCCGGAGCTGCGCGGCTTCGCCGCTTGTCCAGGATGACGTGGCGGCTTCGCACCATGACACATCATAACAAAATAAATCTTACGATTTCAATATCTTACACAGACAGCTTGAATCAAGCAGACAAGCCCTTGAATCGATCTGCGAAGGCGTTGAATCAGTTTGGCGGCACGCTGCGCGATAGCGGCCTCGGCACGGATTCGATCTGCAGCGGGGGCGCCAGCGGCGGAACGGCTGCGCCGGGCGTCACCGGCTGCAACCCGGAATCGGGAAAGCTCGAACGGGGTGCGCCCGGCAGGATCAACGGTCCCGGCTGCGGCTGCTGAGCGGCGGCTCTCTCGGCTGCGGCGCGGGCGCGCGCGGCGCGGTCTTCGGCCTCGATGCGGCGCCGCATCTCTTGCTCCAACCGCGCCTGCTCCGCCCGCTTGGCATCCTCGGCACGCTTCTCCTCAGCCAGGCGGCGGAGCTCCTCGGCTCGGCTTGCCTCTTCCGCACGCTTCTCCTCGGCGATCCGGCGGTCCTCCTCGGCCTTGAGGAATTCGGCGAGCTTGCGCTCGTTCTCACGCATCTCGCGCTCGGCCCTGAGGCGGCGTGAATGCATCGCCCGTTCGCGCGCATCGGCCTCGAACGCCTCGACGCGCTCGATCTCACGCGCCAGCGCGCGTGCCGCGACGGTATTCGAGAGCGCGCTGACATCGGTCTCGCGTCGCGGCGCCGAGAGCGGCCCGCGCCAAGCCACGCCGATCTGCGGCGCGTCTCCCGGCCAGCCCTTGGGCAGCGGTCCGAGCGGCTTCAGGCCCAGCCTGATGTCAGCCGTCAACGCCCGCAGGTCGACGACGCCACTCGCCTCCGCGCGCAGGCCACTGCGCTCGAAGCTGAAGGGCTGCAAACGCGCCAGACCGGCCGCCAGCGTAAAGGGCAAGGTCACGTCGCCAAGCGCCCAGGCATCGCGATCGAGCGCCTCGCCGAGCCGGCCTTGCAGCCGCGAGGTATCGCTTTCCGAAGCGTCCTCGCCGGTGGCCGCAATGACGCGCGAATAGGCCGCCGGGTCGAAGCGGCTGAGACGCGCACCCGTCAATGTCACGCTGCCCGCGCCGCCGAGCCCGGCGATCAGCCGCGCCGGGCTCTCGCCGGAGCCGCCGGCTTCCAGTTGGCCGGAGAGCTTGCCGCTGAGGGCGCCATTGGTCAGCCCGGCAAGATCGACCTGCGTCAGGTTCACGCGCCCCGAGAGCTGCGCTAGACCACCCTCGCGCCGGATCCCGAGTCGTCCCCTGACCTGCCCGCCGCCATAGGCCGCCGTCAGATTCTCAAAACGCAGCCCGTCCTGATCGGCCTGCAGCGTGAGCCGGGCGTCGCGCATCACGACGCTATCCGCCGCCGTCAGCGTGCCGGCTTCGATAGCGAGCGCCAGATCGGGCAATCCTGCCGTTCGCCCGAAGCGCGCGGTCGACCATGTCGCGCCCGGCCCTGCCGGCGTCCCGCCAAGCGACGCGGCGAGCAAAGCCCGCAGATCGACGGCCGGCAGAACGAGCTTGCCGGAATAGGCGCCCTCGCGCGGCAGGACGAGCGAACCCCGCACTGTGGCGCCATCCAGATTGACGACGAGATTGTCGAGCGTCACCGCCTCGGCCGCAAAACCCACCTTGGCATGCGCATCGAGGATTCCGTCGGGAAGAAGCCGGGCCGGTCCTTCCGGCAAAACCTGGCTCGGCCCATCCGCCTGGACCGTAAGCCGCGACCCGCCGCTCGCTTCATCCTCCAGCACGACCGAAAGCCCGGCTCCCGCGAGCGAGCCGAGCAAGCGCCCCGCGGCCCGTTCCAGCACGAGCTTCCCGGCGCCGCCCTGCATCGGCGCGGGCAGGCCGAGCGCCGCGAAGGCCTGCCGCCGATCGGCGAGATCGAAACGCAGGCTGGCGTTGTTCCAGGTTCCGGCCGGGTCGAGCCTGCCATCGAAGCTAAGGCGCCCGGCCTGCGCGCCACCCTCGACGGACACGCCCGTATCACCCGTCGACGAACGCGTCAGCCGGAAGCCCGCATCCAGCCGCGAGAGCCCGTCGCCAGCACGCGCCAGCGCCTGACGGGCAAGATCGGGCAGCAATGGCCCCGCCAGCGCAGCCAGCGTCTCGAAACGCGGCGCGCGGATGCGCCCGGAAATCTCGCCGCCTTCCGCCAGAAGCGCGCCCGCGCCGGTGACGGCCACGCCACCGAAGCCGTCGATGGCAAGGCGGCTCAACCGCCACGTCGTGCCCTCCCGGCGCAAATCGAGATTGGCCGAACCGGGCGGCGCATTGCGGAAGCGGGCATTGGTCAAGGCGATGTCGAGCGCCAGATCGCGCTGGCCGACCAGCCCGGCGAAGCTCGTTGCCGGCGGCAAGGTGTTCAGGTCGAGCCCGTGCAGCGTCGCCTTGGCCACGAGCCAGTCGGACATGATGTCGCCCGAGCCCTCCAGCCGGATACCGGACGAGCCCGTGACCAGCAGGCGCTGGACACCGACCCGGCCGCCATCCCATGCGGCGACCGCCTCGGCATCGATCCGGCCAAGCCCGGCGATGAGATCGGCGAGCGCCGGGTCGAGCCCGGCACGGGCCAGCACCAGCCCGACACGGCGCGAATCCTCCGCCTTGATATTGATCTGACCGGCGATGCCATTGCTATCCGCGCCACCGCTGGCGCCGATCAGCGCGCCCGCGACGCGAACCGAGGCCGAGGCGTCGCTGAGGCCATTGCCGTGAAGCCGGCCGCGCAGCGCCAGGGCCGAGAAATCCTCGCCGCGCCAGATCAGCTGGTCGAGATCGAGGCCGATATCGAAGGTGCCCGGCAGAGCCTGCAACGCCCGCTCAAAGCCGGCGCGCTCGCCCAGCGCCGCAATAAGCCCATCCGCATCGAGCCGCCGCGCCCGAAGCGCGAGCGAACCGCTGCCCGATGCCGGCAGGAATTGCCCCTCGCCTTCGAGCCGGGCGGCACCGCCGGCAATGTCGAGGACGAGCCCGGAGAGATCGAGCTGGCGGCTGCCTCCCCTGACCATTCCGGTGAGCCCGAGTGCGCCGCCCGGCGCTAGGGTGAACGAGCCTTCGACACCAATGCCGACGGTTGTTTGCGAGGCCGGCAGCAGGAATGCGCCGTCGAAGGCGATCTGCGCATCCTCGCCGGTGACGAAGGCCTTGGCACGCAAGCGGCCTCCCTCCTCCAGTTCACCGGTCGTGATGCGCAGGGACGAACCCGCCACTTCGCCCTCGATGCGCCAGGGCCCCGCGAGGCTGATGGCCGAAACCTCAGCCGCGATCGGCGAAAGCATGACGGGCTCTTTGTCGCGGTCACGCCAGATCAGGGCCGAGCGGCGAATGGTGAGGCGGTCGAGGCTGGTTTGTGCCGGCAGGCCGGAGCCCGTGCGGGTGGGCAGACGGATCGCGCCGGCGTCGTCGAGCACAACGGAGACCGTCGCGCCTTCCGCCTGCGCATCGGCAAAGCGGAACTCGCCCCGCGCCAGAGCCGACAATGCAAGCTCCACCGTCAGCTGCTCGACAGCGACCGTGCTGGCCTCGGTCGACATACCGCCGACACGGACGTCGTTCAGCGTCAGTCGCGGCGACGGCAGCAGGCGCAAGCCGATGCCCCCCGCGACGCTGGTTTCGACGCCGAGCGCCGCACTCAGGCGCGTTTCGATCTGGGGCCGATAGTCGCGCCAGTCGACGAAGCCCGGACCGATCAGGGCCGCAAGCAGCGCCAGCACCAGCAGGCCGGCCAGAACTGTCAGACTCTCACGCAACGTCCGGTTCTATCCTCGTCGTTTCGGGTCGCGGTCGTGATGCTGCAAGGTCGAAGCTGCAAGATCAAAGCCGGATGTCTTGCAACGCCATCCTGCAGCGTCACCTTGCAGCCAGGGATCAAGCCGGCAAGTCGACCATGACGGAAAGTCGATCATGACGGAAAGTCGCGGCAAGATCACGACATGCCCATCAAGGCTACGCAGGCACAAGCCACAGGGATGTCACAGGACGATGATTTTCCCCGGATTCAGGATGTTCTGCGGGTCCAGCGCGCGCTTGAGCTGACGCATCACGGCCAGCGCCGGCGCGCCATGCTCGGCTTCGAGATACTTGATCTTCTTCTGGCCGACGCCATGCTCGCCCGTGCAGGTGCCGCCCATGGCGAGCGCCCGCTTCACCAGCCGCTCGATGAAGGCCTCGGCGCGCGCAACCTCGTCGGCATCGTTCAGGTCAACAAGCGGCTGCGTGTGGAAATTGCCGTCGCCGACATGTCCTGCGATCGGCGCGATCAAGCCGCTCGCCTCGATGTCGCGCTTGGTCTCCTCGACGCAATCCGCAAGCTGCGAGATCGGCACGCAGACATCGGTAGCCACCGATTCCACGCCCGGCCGCAGCGCGCGCGCTGCCCAATAGGCGTCATGCCGCGCCTGCCAGAGCTTGCTGCGGTCCTCGGCCTTGGTCGCCCAGTCGAACGGGCCGCCACCGAACTCGGCCGCGATCTCGCCGAAGCGCTCGGACTGCTCGTGGACGCCGGCTTCCGAGCCATGGAACTCGACGAAGAGCATGGTGGTCTCGGGCAGGCCGAGCTTGGAATGCAGGTTGACGCCGCGGATCATGACATCGTCGAGCAGTTCGATCCGCGCCACCGGGAGACCGGATTGGATCGTGATGATCGTCGCGTCGCAAGCCGCCTTGACCGAGGGAAACGGGCAGACGCCGGCCGAAATCGCCTCGGGAATGCCGTGCAGCTTCAGCGTGATCTCGGTGATGATGCCGAGCGTCCCTTCCGAGCCGACGAGCAGGCGCGTCAGATCATAGCCGGCCGACGTCTTGCGCGCCCGGGTCGAGGTCTTGACAATCGAGCCGTCGGCCATCACCGCCGTCAGCGCCAGCACATTGTCCTTCATCGTGCCGTAGCGCACCGCATTGGTGCCCGAGGCCCGCGTCGCGGCCATGCCGCCGATCGAGGCATCGGCGCCGGGATCGATCGGGAACATCAGCCCCTGGTCGCGCAGATGCTCGTTCAGCTCCTTGCGGGTCACGCCGGCCTCGACGACGCAATCCAGGTCCTCGGCATGAACCGCGATGACGCGCTTCATCTGGCTCATATCGACGCAGACGCCGCCGAAGGGCGCGTTCACATGGCCCTCCAGCGAGGTCCCCGTACCGAAGGCGATCACCGGCACGCCATGTGCGCCGCAGAGCTTCACCACCTCGGCCACTTCCGCCGTGTTTTGGGGGAATACCACCGCATCGGGCGGCTGATTGGCGATCCAGGTCAGGGTATGGCCGTGCTGCTGGCGCACCGCTAGGCTGGTCACCAGCCGGTTGCCGAAGGACCCCGCCAGCGCCCGCGTCACGGCGGCGATGGCATCGGGCGACGGCGGCAGCTTTGCGGCAGATGCGGGGGCGTCATGAGGGGCGACGGCAAGCAAACTCATTGTCAACATCCGGTTCTAGCGCTTAGACTTGGAATTATTCGGTTTCGCAGACTGTTACGATCTCGATGCCAGTTTGGCGAAGCGGGCTCTTTTGCCCGTAAGCCGGGCTGACGGCAAACGGGATCGGTGCATACTAGACCATGCCGACAAGGAATTGGCAGCGACAATGATGCGGTTGCGTAGTGATCATCATGTCCGTGTCGCAGGCGGGCCGCGCCCGTCATTGTGGCGTTGAGTAAGGAGGGCGGCCGTGAAAGACGATATCCGCGCCCCGGCGCTCTTCTTCGCGCCTTTCGTGTCGTCGGCCATGCGGGTCGAGCCGCAATGGATCGACTATAACGGCCATCTCAACATGGCTTACTATCATGTCCTGTTCGACCGCGCGGTCGACGAGGTGTTCTCACTGGTGGGCCTGAACCAGGATTACGTCGATACCCGCCACGCCTCTTTCTTCGCGGCCGAATGCCACATCCTCTACAAGCGCGAGCTGACCGAGGGCGATCATGTGCGCGTCACGGCGCAACTCATCGCCTTCGACGACAAGCGCCTGCACTACTATCTTGAAATGCGTCACGCCAATGAGGGCTGGCTCGCCGCGACCAGCGAGAACCTCTCGCTCCATGTCGACACGACCAGCCGCAAGGTCACGCCTTTCCCGGCCGACATCCTGGCCAATCTCGCCTTGATGAAGGCGGCCCACACCATGATGCCGCTGCCCGCCACGATCGGCCGCATGATCGGCATGCCCAGGAAAACGGCGATCACGGTCGAGGGCATGACCGGTGAGCGCGAGGCCGAAACTCGGCACTGACGGCCCGTATGGCGGCAAGCCGCTGCCTGTCGTCCTCTCGTCGCGCCCCTTATTTGGCGCCGAGCGCATCGCAAGACAGGAGCTTTCGCCATGGTCAAGGCTATCTGGAACGGCGCGGTCGTCGCCGAATCCGATGATACCGTTATCGTCGAGGGCAACCATTACTTCCCCGCCGACGCGATCCGGCCCGAGCTGTTCAGGCCCAGCGCCGCGACCTCGATCTGCCCCTGGAAGGGTACCGCGAACTACCACTCGCTCATCGTGGACGGCAAGGAAAACGCCGACTCGGCCTGGTACTATGCCGATCCCAAGCAGGCAGCGGCCAACATCAAGGGCCGGATTGCCTTCTGGAAAGGCGTCACGATCTCCTGATCAGTCGTCGTGATCGGGTATCTTGAGCTTGTGGCCGCAGGCCTTGCAGTGCACCGCATCGGGTTCGTGCCGCTGGAGAGCGCATTCCGGGCAGGGAAACGTGACCTTGTTTGGCCGGAACACCGCTTGCGCCAGCCGCACGAACAGCGAGATGCCGACGATCATCACGCAGATCGAGGTCAGCTTGCCGGCGACGCCCGGCAGGGTGATGTCACCGAAGCCCGTCGTCGTGACGGTCGCGACCGTGAAATACAGCGCGTCGACATAGCCCTCGATACCGGACGTCGTCCTGAAGAAGGAGGTGTAGACGAAACCGGTGACGACGAAGAGGAACGTCACCAGATTGATCAGCGCCCGCGCCACATCCTCCCACTCGCGGTAACGCGTCTGGCGCAGCTGCGCCCAGAGCAGTCCCCGCTGCGACAATGACCACAGCCGTAATATCCGCAGGAAACCGAAATTCTCGAGCCATTGCGGCGCCAGCAATGTCGCGAGAATGAACAGGTCGAGCACCATGCTCGGCTGCCGCAACAGGCGCGGCACATTGGACGAGCCCAGCATGCGCGCGACGATCTCGACGGCAACGATGGCCGCGATCGAATAGTCGACCCAGAGGAAGGCAGGCCGATCGCGGATCAGCGGCGTCGCGATGAAAAAGGCGATGATCAGCAGGTCGACGATGATCGTCGCGAGCTGGAAGCGCACCGCTGCCGGCGAACGCCCGTGATAGAGCTGGCGCAGCCGGTCGCAGAGGCGACCAAACTCGCCCTCATCACGCAGCTCTTCGGGCTTTTCGCTCATTGCCGGGCGCTACCATGCCGGCAGGCAACGCGTCCAGCAAGCGGCGTTCATGCAGATGGTCGCTCGACCACCGCCTGCACCGCATAACCGCGAAAAAGCGGGACGCTTGTGCTGCGACAACCACCGCCCTCGGCCCTGGCGATGTCCTCAAGAACGACCGCGAGGCCGGTACGCGGCGTGACGTGGAAAAGCTTGAGCCATCGCATCAGCACCGCCTTGAACGGGGCCGGCAACCCAGCCTGATCGCCGAAATCGACGATATGCAGCGAGCCCCCGGGCGCCAGCTGCCGCAGCGCCTGCGCCGCCACCGCCTGCCAGGGCGGAATCATCGACAGCGCGTAGGAAATCACGATCCGGTCGAATCCCGCTTTGCCGAACAGAGCCCGTGGATCGAACGAGGTCGCATCGGCCTGGCGCAGATCGATACGGTCGGACAGGCCGGCCCGCGCCACCGACTGCCGCGCCGTCACCAGCATTTCCATGGAAACGTCGAGACCATGGCAGGCGCGGCCGGGATAGGCCTGCGCGATCTTGATCAGGTTGCGGCCGGTGCCGCAGCCGATCTCAAGGATGCTGCCGCCTTCGGGGGGCGCAAGCCCGGCGATCAGCTCATCGCGCCCAAGCAAATAGAATTTGCGGCTGGCATCGTAGATATGCCGCTGATGGCGATACATCGCGTCCATCAGCCCCGCGGCCTCGTTGCGGGCGCCGGCTGCGCTCATGCGCTCGCTCCCGGCAGGACATAGAGGTGAAACCCGCCATAGATTGAGGAGCGGTCGCGGGTGCAGAGCTCGCGGCTCAGCGCCTCGTCATAGCGCCACTGATCGAGGATCGCGGCCGGCACGCGCCCCGGCAGCAACCGCTCGTCGGCGGCGGTGCGGAAGATCACGCGCGCGCCCGGCCGCGCCGTGCGGGTGATCTGCGTCCACAGCGCCGTGAGATCGGCATCGTTCATCCAGTCCTGCGCGTCGAGCAGCACATAGGCGTCGCAGCTCTTGGCCGGTTGCCGCTCCAGAAATGCGGTGATCGCGCTCTGGTGATAGCCGACACGCCCTGCCCGCGCCTTCACGGCCGCGAAATTCGCGCGCTGGAGATAGGGCGGCAGAGCTGCGTCGGCGCCTGGCTCATAGCCGCGCCCGAAGGCCTGGCGGGCAAAATAGTTGGTCTTGAGGTCGAAGCCGCAGGCGAGCCGTTCCAGCCGGTGCCGCAACACGCCGCGAATGCCCTCGTCGCCATCGGCAGCCAGCGCCTTGTATTGCGCCGGCGGAATTCCGAGCCCGTAGAGCGAGGCCGGCTGCCGCACCAGCCAGCGCACCAGCGGCTTGTCGAAGACCGGTGCGAGATGCCGCTCGAACAAAACGCGCTGCTCGGCCATGTCGCGCGCCTTCAGCATCGCGCGCGGATCGCAGCCAAGCATGCGCCCGAGCAGATGGCCCGTGCCGATGAAGCGGCCGAGCAGGCCGTAGCGGTAGAAATTGCGGGCGAAGAGGCTGATCCGCCGGCGCCCGTTCAGGCCACGCCCTTCCCAGTAGCTGCGCGACACCGGGTCGAGATGCGCAGCGATCTCGCGGTCGTAGAGCTCGACATTGGCGCGAGACTGCGCCTCACCGAAGAAGCGCAGGAAATCCTCATGGCGGGACATGCGGGCAAGAGCCGCGAGCTTCAGCCGGCCCAGCGCGATATGAGCGCCGTTGAGGTCGATCGCGCTGATCTTGGCGGGATCGCCCGTCAGATAGGACAGTACATTGCAGGAGCCCGAAGCGATCGCCACGACATGATCGTCGGGGCGAAGCTCCAGCGCGTCCATGTCGACGACCGGGTCTTCCCAGATCTGCGGATAGACCAGCCCCGAAAAGGCCAGGGTGAACATCCGCTCCAGCAGGCCCGCCCGCGAGAGCGGCTTGCTGCGGTGAACTGCCGAGGTCAAACCCAGCGTGGTCGTGCGCCGAACCGTGCGTGCCGTCTGCGTCACTCAGCCCTCGAGCGGCTCGTTGCGATGGCGAGCCGACTAGAGGAGTCGCGTGACGGTTAGGTGACGCGATCGGCCTATCCGCGCTACTGCGCGGTGACGCCGGCCGCCTTGATCACCGGCGTCCATTTGTCGACCTCGGCGCGGACATGCTGACCGAGCGCGGCCGATGACTGGCCGGCCGAATCGGGAATCTCGCAGCCGAGATCGAGCAGGCGCTTGCGCACCGACGCATCGGCTAGCGCGGCGCGGCCGGCGGCATTGAGCTTTTCGACGATCTCCGCCGGCGTGTCCTTCGGCGCGAAGATCGCGTTCCAGCCCACCGCCTGGAATTCCGGCAGGCCGGCTTCCGCGCTCGTCAGCACATCCTTGGCAACGTCGAGACGCTTGGGCGTTGCCACCACATAGGTCTTGAGATTGGTCAGCTGCGGCACGATCCCGACCGTCTGGTCGCAGACATAGTCGAGCTGCTTGGCCAGCAGCGCGTTCATAGCCGGGCCGGAGCCACGGAACGGCACATGCTGCACCGGCGCCTTGATGAGATGATGGAAGTAGACGCATGTCAGATGCGAGGTCGAGCCGACGCCGCCATGCCCGTAATTATACTTGCCCGGATTGGCCTTCAGCAGCGCGACGAACTCCTGCAGCGTGTTGGCCGGGAAATCCTGATGCGCCGAGATCAGCATCGGCGTCCCCGCCGTATTGATCACCGGCGCGAAATCGGTGCGCGGATCATAGGCGAGGTTCGGATACAGGCCGACCGACGCCGAATGCGTGCCGAGATTGCCCATCATGACGAGGTAACCGTCAGGCGTCGCCTTGGCGACGCGCAGCGAGCCGGTCGTGCCGCCGGCTCCGGCGACATTCTCGACCACGATCGACTGCCCGAGCGTGCGCGACATGTGCTCGGAGACGATGCGCGCGATGATGTCGGTCGGTCCGCCGGCCGCGAAGGGCACGATCATCGTGATCGAGCGCGAGGGATAGGTCTGTGCCGTGGCCGGAGCCGCCGCGATGGCAAGGGCGGCCCCAAGGGCCAGGATGAAACGACGCATGGATTTCCTCCGAGTTGGGTTCGTCGCGTTGGTCGCGATCTTCAGGCGATTGAAAGCGAGTTGGTTGAACTGGCTTGAGGGAATTCGGGTTAGAGATGTCGCAAGCCGACGCTCTCGATCAGCGGCAGCAATTCGTCGCGCGCCCGGACCCGGTGATGCCGTGCCGCCTCCCGGGCCGCCTCGGGCATGCCATTGCGGATCGCGTCGATCGTGGCGCGATGCTCAGCTCCCGAAATCGGCAGGCGCGGACGCAGGCGCAGGGTCAGCATCCGGGCGCGATGAGACTGATCGTTGACGGTCTGGATGATCCGCATGAAGCGGCGGTTGCCGCAGCGCTCGACCAGTATGCGGTGGAAGGCCTCGTCGGCCCGCCCCCAGCCGGTGAGATCGCCGGCCGCCAGCGCCTGTTCCATGCGATCGGTCTCAAGCTGGAGATCGTCCGCCAACGCGAACCGCTCGACCTCGGGCAGATTCGCGGCCAGTTCGGCGGCGCCGGCCTCGATGGCGATCAGCACCTCATAGATTTCGCGGATGTCGTCGGGCGCGAGCGCGCAGATCACGATGCCACGCTTGGGCAGAATGCGGACGAGCCCTTCTTCCTGCAGCCTGAGCGCCGCCTCATGCACGGGCGTGCGGCTGACGCCGAGGCGCAGCGCCAGCTCTCCGGCCGAGGCCTGATAGCCCGGCGCAAAGACGCTCTCGCGAATGGCCTGTTTCAGGGCCGCATAGGCGCTGTCGACGAGGCTCAAAGCCCTGTCGCCCGCCTGTTCGATCGCCTTCAGACCACCCGGCATCTGTCCTCCTGTTCATCTAAGCTACCATCTTCCATGGAAGCTGCAATGCAATGTTGACTCGTAGACCGATCGCTCGCACAGATCGACGCAATCGCAAGTCGTCCCGGGCGACCTAAAAGAGACCCGGTATCCATTCCGGAACCTCTCCAAGCAGCGCTCCGGAATGGATCCCGGATCTTCGCTGCGCTGCGTCCGGGATGACTTGGTGGTGAACCAAGGATCGCCAGGCTCCAGGAAGGGACGCACCATGAAAACCTACAAGATCGCGGCGATCCCCGGGGATGGCATCGGCGTCGAGGTCATTGCGGCCGGCGTCGAGGTGCTTGAGGCGCTGGCGAAGCGCGACAGCTCGTTCGGTTTCGCCTTCGACCATTTCGACTGGGGCTCGGGCTACTACAAGCGCACCGGCCTGATGATGCCGGAGGATGGCCGCGAGCAGATCAAGAACCATGATGCGATCTTCTTCGGCGCCGTCGGCGCGCCCGATGTGCCCGATCATGTCACGCTCTGGGGCCTGAGGCTGGCGATCTGCCAGCCCTTCGATCAATACGCCAATGTCCGCCCCACCCGCGTGCTGCCCGGCATCACCTCGCCGTTGCGCTCGGTGTCGGGACCGGAGCTCGACTGGGTGATCGTGCGCGAGAACTCGGAGGGCGAATATGCCGGCGTCGGTGGCCGGGTTCACAAGGGCTTCCCCGAGGAGGTCGCGACCGACGTCTCGATGATGACGCGCTCTGGCGTCGCCCGCATCATCCGCTACGCCTTCCGCCTCGCGCAGGCGCGGCCGCGCAAGCTGCTGACCGTCGTCACCAAATCGAACGCCCAGCGCCACGCCATGGTGATGTGGGACGAGATCGCCGCCGAGGTCGCGACGGAATTCCCGGATGTCACCTGGGACAAGATGCTGGTCGACGCCATGACCATGCGCATGGTGATCAAGCCGCAGAGCATCGACACCATCGTCGCCACCAACCTGCATGCCGACATCCTGTCGGACCTTGCCGCCGCGCTTGCCGGTTCGCTCGGCATCGCTCCGACCGCCAATCTCAACCCCGAGCGCGCCTTTCCCTCGATGTTCGAGCCGATCCATGGCTCGGCCTTCGACATTGCCGGCAAGGGCATCGCCAATCCGATCGGCACCTTCTGGACCGCGACGATGATGCTCGACCATCTCGGCGAGCCCAACGCCTCGGCCCGGCTGATGCGCGCGATCGAGCGCGTCACTGCCGATGCGAGCTTCCACACGCCCGATCTCGGCGGCAAGGCGACGACCCGTCAGGTCACCGATGCGGTGATCGCCGCCATCGCGGGCGACAACGCCTGAGCGCGATCGTGAAGGGGCCGGGATCGCGTGGGGGCTGAAAATCGCCGCGACAATCGCCATATTGGTCTGCGAACGCGAACTCACAAAGGGAGACGGATATGGGCCTGATGAGCATGTTCGGCAGCGAGCGGAAGCAGGACGAGGTCTTCGAGGTCCAGCTCACGGACGCGGAATGGCGCGCGAAACTCACGCCGGAGCAGTATCATGTCCTGCGCGAGCACGGCACCGAACGCGCCGGCTCATGCGCGCTGAACTATGAGAAGCGCGCCGGCAATTTTTCCTGCGTTGGCTGCGGCAATCCCCTGTTCAAATCGGGCAAGAAGTTCGAGAGCGGCACCGGCTGGCCGAGCTTCGACCAGCCGCTCGAGGGCGCCGTTGGCGTCACCGAAGATCGCAAGTTCGGCATGGTCCGCACCGAGGTGCATTGCGCCCGCTGCGGCGGCCATCTCGGCCACGTCTTCCCGGACGGCCCGCCCCCGACCGGCCTGCGCTACTGCATGAACGGCGTCGCGATGGATTTCGAGCCCGCGGACGGCTGAGACGCCAACCAGAAGGGCGCGGGGAACCCCTCTCCTGCAAGGAGAGGGGCAGGGGTGAGGTGTCGGCCCCCGGACCAGTTTCGTCCCCACCTCACAGCGAGGCGGCGGTCAGGGCACGGTAAAACGTCGAACGGCCGCCCCCCACCCTGGCCTCTCCCTCCGGGACAGGGTTCCCCGCGCTATCCTCGCATCAAGCAACCGCTGGCACCGCCCTCCGCGCCAGCGCCGCCGCGTCCAGCCCCACCGGCAAATCCCCGAAATGCCCGGCCCAACCGCCATCCAGCCGCGACGCGATGAAGGCATCGGCAACCTCGCCGGACGAATAGCGCAGCAGCAGCGAGGCTTGCAGCATCAGCGCCAGCCGCTCGACCAGCCG
The DNA here is from genome assembly GCF_900108245.1 of Allobosea lathyri. Lineage (GTDB taxonomy): Bacteria > Pseudomonadota > Alphaproteobacteria > Rhizobiales > Beijerinckiaceae > Allobosea > Allobosea lathyri. Next base: position 149,689 of record NZ_FNUY01000003.1, on the reverse strand, counting down.
GCGCGCTTGTCCCTCCTGGCGGATCAATTCGGGCAGATCGCCCTCGAGCGCCGCGAGATGCGCATCAAAACGCCTGTCCACCCCCTTGGCCTCGCCGAGCTCGTCGAGCACAGCCACGAGGGAGCCCGGCTCGCGCTCCAGCGAGCGCAGCACGTCGAGGCAGATTACATTGCCCGAACCTTCCCAGATCGAGTTCAACGGCGCCTCGCGATAGAGCCGCGCCATCGGGTTCTCCTCGATGAAACCGTTGCCGCCATGGCATTCCAGCGCCTCGACCACGACGGCCGGCGCCCGCTTCGCCAGCCAGTATTTCGCGATCGGCGCACCGATCCGCGCCAGCAGGCGCTCGCTCTCCGAAGCCTCCTGCCGGTCGACGGCGGCAAACAGCCTGAAGGCCAGCCAGGCGGCAGCCTCCGCCTCGACAGCAAGATCGGCCAGCACGTTCTGCATGATCGGCTGGTCGATCAGCGCCCGCTGGAAGGCGCGCCGATGCGTGGCGTGATGCGCGGCCAACGACACCGCCTGCCGCATCAGTCCGGCTGCGGACGCAGCGATATCGAGCCTGCTGTTGTGGTTCATCGAAAGCCCGGTGCGCAGCCCCCGGCCGGGCTCGCCGATCATGTGCCCGATCGCACCGCGAAACTCGACCTCCGACGAGGCATTCGAGCGGTTGCCGCATTTCTCCTTGAGGCGTTGAATCGCGATGCCGTTGCGCGTGCCATCGGTTAGCCAGCCCGGCACGACGAAGCAGGAAATCCCGTCTCCCGTTCGCCCGAGCGTCAGGAACAGATCGGAATGCGGCACCGAGAAGAACCATTTCTGCCCGGTCAGCGAGAAGGTGCCGTCGCGATTGTCCTGGGCGACCGTCTGCGTCTGGCGCAGATCCGAGCCGCCCTGGGTCTCCGTCATCGCTGTGCCCACAGTCGCGCCGGTCTTGGCATGCGCCGGGCCTTGCCGTGGATCGTAGCGATTGGAGCTGACCAGCTTACCCCATTGCTGCCAAAGCACAGGGTCCTGCCTGAGCAGCGGGATCGCCGAATAGGTCATACTGATCGGACAGCAGATGCCGCTCTCGCCCTGCGTCCACAAATAGGTCAGCGCCGCCCGCGCCACCTGCGCGCCCGGCTGCGGCCGGTTCCAGCACAGCGCATGCGCCTCCTGTCCGATCGCGAGACCCATCAGCTCATGCCAGGCCGGATGAAACGCGATCTGGTCGATGCGGTTGCCGAAGCGGTCATGCGTGCGCAATTCCGGAGGGTAGCGGTTCGCCAGCCGCGCTAGTTCCTGCACATGCGCTGAGCCGACGCTGCGCCCGGCCTCATGCAGGCGCTCGCTGGCCCAGTCCGCATCGAAGGCCGCGATCGCGCTCTGCAATACGGGATCGGCCGCGAAGGCGTCGTAATCCGCCAGCGGCGGCACCTGATTGGTGACCTGCCAGGTCGATACCGTCTCTGTGCCGTGAGCCATGACGATCCTCCTGGGCTTCTTGGCCATTTCGTCATGGTCGGGCTTGTCCCGACCATCCACATATTCCCATTCGAGGATAGTGTTCAGGACGTGGGTGCTCGGGACAAGCCCGAGCATGACGACCAGCCTTATCAACCGCTGTGCTCAAATTGCTCGCTGGCAAAGGGCGCAATCCCGCCGCCAAACCCCTATATTGACGCCGGAACGAATCACGATCGAACGGCGCAATCCTTGTCCGACCACAACACGACCCCTGCCCCCCTGCCCCGTCCCGGCGGCCTCGCCGCGCGTGCAGCCGCGCAGCCGACGGCGGGCTATCTCGCAGGTCTCAACCCGGAGCAGCGTCTGGCCGTCGAGGCAACGGATGGCCCCGTTCTGGTGCTCGCCGGCGCCGGCACCGGCAAAACCCGCGTGCTGACCACCCGCATCGCCCATCTGATCGCGACCAACCGCGCCTACCCCTCGCAGATTCTCTCCGTCACCTTCACCAACAAGGCGGCGCGCGAGATGAAGGAGCGCATCGCCCATCTCGCCGGGCCGGTGGCCGAGGGCATGCCCTGGCTGGGCACCTTCCACTCGACCTCGGCCAAGATCCTGCGCCGCCATGCCGAGCTGCTCGATCTGCGCTCCGACTTCACCATTCTCGATACTGACGACCAGATCCGCCTGATGAAGCAGGTGATCCAGGCCGCCGAGATCGACGAGAAGCGCTGGCCCGGCCGCATGCTGGCGGGCTTCATCGACAGCTGGAAGAATCGCGGCCTTGCTCCCAAGGATGTGCCGCCGGGCGAGGCGTCCGTCTTCGCCAATGGCAGGGGCGGCGCGCTCTATCACGCCTATCAGGAGCGGCTGAAGACGCTGAACGCCGTCGATTTCGGCGATCTGCTGCTGCATTGCCTGACGCTGTTTCGCGAGCATGCCGACGTGCTCAGCACCTATCACGACCGCTTCCGCTACATCCTTGTCGACGAGTATCAGGACACCAACACGGCGCAGTATCTCTGGCTCAGGCTGCTCGCCCAGGGCCGGCGCAATATCGCCTGCGTCGGCGATGATGACCAGTCGATCTATGGCTGGCGCGGCGCCGAGGTCGACAACATCCTGCGCTTCGAGCACGACTTCCCCGGCGCGGTCGTGGTCCGGCTGGAGCGCAACTACCGCTCGACCGGCCATATCCTCGCCACCGCCTCGAAGCTGATCGCGCGCAATGAGGGCCGGCTCGGCAAGACCCTGCGCACCGAGGACGTCGCCGGCGAGAAGGTCACCATCACCGGCGCCTGGGACAGCCAGGAGGAAGCCCGGCTGATCGGCGACGAGATCGAGAGCCTGCAGCGCGACGGCCACAACCTCTCCGAGATCGCGATTCTCGTCCGCATCTCCGCGCAGATGCGCGAGATCGAGGATCGTTTCGTCCATCTCGGCCTGCCCTACCGTGTCATCGGCGGCCCCCGCTTCTATGAACGCGCGGAAATCCGCGATGCCATGGCCTATCTGCGTTGCGTCGTCAGCCAGAGCGACGATCTCGCCTTCGAGCGCATCGTCAACGTGCCCAAGCGCGGCCTCGGCGACGCCACCATTCAGATCCTGCACAACCATGCCCGCGCCACGAGCGTCTCGCTGCTGCAATCGGCCCGCGCCATCGTCGAGAGCGACGAGCTGAAGCCCAAGGCCCGCACTGCGCTGCGCGAACTGGTCGAGGCTTTCGCCCGCTGGAGCGCCCGCGCCGAGCACATGCCGCAGGGCGAACTCGCCGAGCTGGTGCTGGAGGAGAGCGGCTATACCGAGATGTGGCAGAAGGACCGCTCGGCCGATGCCGCCGGCCGGCTGGAAAACCTCAAGGAACTCGTGCGCTCGCTCGACGAATTCCCCGACCTGCCCTCCTTCCTCGAACATGTCTCGCTGGTGATGGACGCCGATTCCGGCGAAACCGCCGAACGCGTCTCGATCATGACCCTGCACGGCGCCAAGGGGCTGGAATTCGACACGGTCTTCCTGCCCGGCTGGGAGGAAGGACTCTTCCCCAACCAGCGTGCGCTCGACGAGAGCGGCCGCGCCGGGCTGGAGGAAGAACGTCGCCTCGCCCATGTCGGCCTGACCCGCGCCCGCAAGCGGCTGAAGCTCTATTTCGCCTCGAACCGCCGCATCCACGGCCTCTGGCAGTCGAGCCTGCCGAGCCGCTTCATCGACGAATTGCCCGAGGAGCATGTCGAAGTCGTGCAGGCCGCATCGAACTACAGCCAGGGCGGCTACGGCGCCTCGCGCTTCGACCGCATGGAGAGCTTCGGCTCCAGCTACAACACGCCGGGCTGGCAGCGCGCGCAGGAGAACAAGGCCAAGGCGAACGCAGGCGGCGGTTCCGGCTTTTCCGAGAGCGGCGGCTTCGGCGGCAATCGCCAGCGCGGCCCCATGCTGATCGAGGGCGAGCTCACCGCCAAATCATCAGCCTCATCGGCCTATAACACCGGCGCCCGCGTCTTCCACGTCAAGTTCGGTCCGGGCTCGGTCGCCAGCGTCGACGGCAACAAGCTGACGGTCGATTTCGACAAGGCCGGGCGCAAGATGGTGCTGGACAGCTTTGTGCAGAGGGGTGGCTAGTCACTTGATCCTTTCGGTAGCTGCGGGAAATCGCGCGGTTGCCGTCCAACGCGAGGCAGCAGCGAACGACAACCATTGAGCGATATAGGTATCGGACCAAACGCGAATCAGTAGGTTCCGATGCTCACCAATAGCCGCGATATCATTCGCCGCCTTGAACGCGAGGGCTTCACGCTCAAGAGCGTGCGCGGTTCGCACCACAAGTTTGTGCATGAGGCGACTAAACGCATGGCGATCGTCGTCCACCCAAAGCGAGACATTCCCATCGGGACCGTCCATGGGATATACAGGGATGCGGGTTGGGATCGGGATTGAGCGAAGGTCGCCATGCGACATTACATTGCAATCGTCCATAAGGACGAGACATCCTGCTACGGTATTCAGTTCCCGGACGTGAAGGGCGTCTTCACCGGTGGAGACACGCTCGAAGAAGCCTTCGAACAAGCTCGCGAGGTGTTGGAGTTCGCAGCTGAAAGTTGGCTCGAAGATACTGCCTCAGATTTTCCCGAACCGCGAAGCATCGACGAATTGCGGCGCGACCCCGATTTTCTGGAAGCTTCGCAGGATGCAATCTTGATGGCGGTCCCTTTCGATCCCTCACCCGCGCGCCTCGCCGCCGAGTGAAGTGACCCATTACGTCGCCATCATCGAGGATGCAGGTCCCGATTTCGCCGTCGGCATCTGGTTTCCGGATTTGCCGGGTTGCTTTTCGGCCGGTGACACGCTCGACGAGGCGCTGGCGAATGCGCCCGAGGCCGTCTCGCTCTGGTTGGAGGACATCGCGGCAGAGGGCAGAGCAGCTCCCCGCGCCCGCACCCCGAGCAAGCTCAAGGCGGTGCCGGAGATCGCCGCCGATATGGGCAGGTATGCGATTGCGCTGATCCCAGCCCCGGACGTTGCGCTCCAACCCGCAGCCGAATAGCCCGCACGCACCTGGCGTCATCCCGGACAAGCCGCGATAGCGGCGCAGATTCGGGATCCATCGGAGGGCTCCGGAACTCTACGATGGATCCCGGGTCTGCGCTTCGCTTGCCCGAGATGACGGTGCGTTTTCCGAACTGGACAGAAACTGCCTCACCGCCCCTCCCGCGCCCTGAACGCCGCCCGCGCCGCCTCCACCTGCGCATAGTAGGTTTCGGCCCAGACCCAGACGCCGCAGAAGGCCGCCGTCAATTCGCGGCCGAGTTCGGTCTGCGTGTAGTCGACATGCGGCGGGATCACCGGATGCACCTTGCGCGTGATCAGCCCGTCGCACTCCATCTGGCGCACCGTCTTGGTCAGCATCTTCTGGCTGATGCCCCCGACGATGCGGCCGATCTGAGTGAAGCGTAGCGTCCCATGCTCCTCCAGCGCCTCCAGGATCAGCATCGTCCATTTGTCGGCGACCTGCGCGATGACATCGCGCACCAGCGCATCGACCTCCGGGCTCACCTGCGGATGTTCGAGACGCCCCTGCTCCTGCATGGCCGCAACCGCGTCACGTATCGCTCCCACCGAACACTCTCCTTTTGGTGCCTATAGAACTTTCAGGTGCCTTCTTTCGTTTGGAGAGCATCGGTCCTAACTGGGTTCTGCGCAACCACGAAAGGGCATTGCGATGAACATCACGGGCAATACCATCCTCATCACCGGCGGCGGCTCCGGCATCGGCCGCGCGCTGGCCGAGGCGCTCCACGCCAGGGGCAATCAGGTCATCATTTCCGGTCGTCGCGAAACGGTTCTCGACGCGGTCACCGAAGCCAATCCCGGCATGGCGTCGCTGCTGGTCGACATGCAGGACAAGGCCGACATCGAAGGCTTCGCTCGCGACGCGCTGGCGCGCTTTCCTGCGCTCAACGTCGTCATCAACAATGCCGGCATCATGAAGGACGAGGACGTCACCGCGACGGACGCTCATCTTGCAGTGGCCGAGGAGACCGTCGTCACCAACCTGCTGGGGCCGATCAGGCTGACGGCCACCCTGCTGCCGCATCTGCTGAAGCAGCCGCGCGCGACGGTCATGACGGTATCCTCGGGGCTGGCCTTCGTACCGCTGGCGGTGACGCCGACCTACAGCGCGACCAAGGCGGCAATCCATTCCTATTCGATGTCGCTGCGCCAGCAGCTCAAGGATACCTCGACCCAGGTCATCGAGATCGCCCCACCTTACGTGCAGACGGAGCTGCGCGGCCCCGAACAGGCCGTCGACCCGCTCGCCATGCCGCTGGCCGATTTCATCGCGGAGGTCATGACGATCCTGGAGACGCAAGCCGACGTGGCGGAAGTCATTGTCGAGCGCTGCAAGCCACTGCGCTTTGCTGCCGAGAACGGCAATCTCGGCGCGGTCTTCGGAATGGTGAATTCGCAGCACGCCTGAGGCTTGTCAGCCCGCCGGCGCATGACAAGTGCCCGGCGGGCTGCTAATCCCCCCGCATGCGCGAAGGTCTCCTCCCCTCCACGGTCACGACCGTGCTCGAATTGTCCACCAGCGGCGACAAGGCGCGCGCGCTGACCGAGCTTTTGGGTGAGGTCTTCGACCCCACGGAAACCGCGATCTCGTCCTTCGAGATCGAGGATGGCGTCACCACGCTCTCGCTGAACGCGCCCTGGAAGGTCGAGGTCTACTTTGCCGCCCATCCCGACGAGGATGCGGTGCGCGACATGCTCAGGCCCATCGTCGGCGATGTCATCGATACCACGCCCTTCACCACGGTGAGCCAGCAGGACTGGGTCTCGGCCAGTCTCGACGGCCTCAAGCCGGTGCGGGCCGGCCGCGTGCTGGTCCATGGCGCCCATGATCGCCAGGCGGTGCGGATCAACGATGTCGCGATCGAGATCGAGGCGGCGCTCGCCTTCGGAACCGGGCATCACGGCACAACCGCCGGCTGCCTGCTGGCGCTCGACGCCGAACTGAAGCAGCGCCGCCCGCGCCACGCCATCGATGTCGGAACCGGCACGGGCATCCTCGCTCTGGCGCTGGCCAAGCAGATCAAGCGCAAGGTCGTCGCAGGCGATATCGACTGGGTCGCGGTCGAGGTCGCCGCTAAGAATGCCCGCCTGAACCATGCCCCCAATGCGCTCGACCTCTATGTCGGGCCGGGCCTGCGCCACCTGAAGGCAGACCGGCCGAGGCATTTCGACCTCGTCTTCGCCAATATCCTCGCCGGCCCGCTGCGGCGCCTCGCCCCCTCGATCGCACGCGTGCTCACGCGCGACGGCGTGGTCATCCTCTCAGGGCTGCTGGCGATGGATGTCGCCGGCATCGTCTCGACCTACCGGCATCAGGGACTTTACCTCGCGCGCCAGTCGCTGCGCGAGGGATGGGCCACCCTGGTCATGAAAAAAGGCGGCGCAGCCCCAAGACCACGCCGCCCTCGATAATTGGAAACCGACAGCCGCCGGGAAGGAGCGCTCCTTCGCTAGGCCGAGGCGGCTGGCGTGGCGCGCGAGAACCGGAGCGGAGCGGACATCAGTCCGTGAGCACCGGAAGCGCAGCCCGCCGCGTCAGGCGCCCCGGCATAGTAGAAGGAGCGCGTCGTCCCGCTCAGTAGCCGCTGTGGCCGTATTTGGCCTCGGCGTCGGCCTGCATGGCGCGGGCATCGTGCCAGACGGCGGCAGCGAACTTGGCTGCGTCGGCAACTGAATTGTAAGCGTGCTTGATGATGGCGATCATGATGATTGTCCGGTGTTGGGCCGCGCGGCAAAGGCCGGGCGCGGCGAGGATTCAGTGCGAGAACTCAACGGCTAAACGGCAGGGCGACGTCGTTCGAGATGGTCGCGGTCGGGAAGCCGCCGAGCACGATCTCCGCCTCATTGATGAGATAGTAGCGTGCGCGCAGCTCGCGGGCCGCGGAACGGCGCCGGCTTTCGACCATGGCGGCAAAGAGCCGCTGCCGGAACGTCGGGGCGCTCGATACCGGAGCGACGGTCTTTGTAATGCCCGCCACTGGCAGGACATCGGCGTTATTCAGCACATAGGTCATAGGATCTCTCCTTAAAAACGAAGGACAGTCCCGGTCGCTTCCTCGTTCTCTTATGCAACCAAAGTGGTACTTCTTCGCATCTGCGAGAAGATGGTTTCGCATCTGCGAGATATGCATGCAACGCATGCCATCCGCCGTAATCCATTAACGATTGCGCCATTCGCATAGCAAAGAGGCAGCCTGACGCATTTCGCGGCGATCGCGGCCCAAGCGGGAAGCAGGCCGGGATTTCGCTTTTTGCGCTGGCTTTCGTCGAGACGGGACGCAACGATGCGCAAAACCGCCATCGGACCCGCCATGACAGAATCGCCCGCCTCATCCTGCCGTTTCCAGTCCTTCTCCGAGCCGAGCGATCCATCGCAGGTTGCAGGCCGCGTCGCCGCCTTGCGTCGGGCGCTTGCAGCGCAGGGGCTCGACGGCTTCATCGTGCCGCGCGCCGACGAGCATCAGGGCGAATACGTTCCCGCCCATATGGCGCGGCTTGCCTGGCTGACGGGGTTCACCGGCTCGGCCGGCAACGCGATCGTTCTGGCAGACAAGGCCGCCCTGATCGTCGATGGCCGCTACACCATCCAGTCGGCGGCGCAGACCGACAAGAACGTGGTCACGCCGACCAAGATGGAAGAGACGCCGCTGGAACGCTGGATCGAGACCAATCTGCCCGCGGGCGGCAAGCTCGGTTACGACCCCTGGCTGCACACCGTCGACGGTGTCGCCAAGCTGGAGAAAGCGGTTTCGGCCGCGGGCGGCGAACTCGTCGCCGTCGCCAAGAATCCGATCGACGCGCTCTGGAGTGACCGCCCCGCCCCTCCTGCCGCGCCGGTCAAGGCGCATCGCGCCGATTTCGCGGGAGAGGACACCGCCCACAAGCTTGCGCGCATCCAGGAGGCGCTGACCAAGGCCAAGGTCGATGCGCTCGTCGTCTCCGACCCACATGCGCTAGCCTGGACCTTCAACATCCGTGGCGGCGATGTCGAGCACACGCCATTGCCGCTGGGCTACGCGATCGTGCCGCGCGAAGGCCGCCCGACCGTGTTCCTCGCGCCCGAGAAGGTGACGAACGAAGCAGGAGACGCCATCGGCGCCGTCGGCGAGATCGCGCCGCCGGCCGCGCTGGAGCAGCAGTTGCGGGCGCTGGGCGCGGCCAAGGCCAAGGTCCGGCTCGATTCGACCACTGCAGCTGCCGCGCTGGCGACCCTGATCCGCGATGCCGGTGGAACCCCCGACGCCGGCACGGACCCGATCGCGCTGATGAAGGCGCGCAAGAACGAGGCGGAGCTGAAAGGCGCGCGCGACGCTCATCAGCGCGATGGCGCGGCGATCGTGAACTTCCTGTCCTGGCTCGCACGCGAAGCGCCCAAGGGCGGGCTTACCGAGATCGACGCCGTCGCAGCGCTCGAAGCCGAGAGGCTGAAGACCGGGCTGCTGAAGGATGTCTCCTTCACCACCATCGCAGGCGCAGGCCCCAACGCCGCCCTCCCGCACTACCGCGTCACCGATTCCAGCAACCGCAGGATCGAGCCCGGCATCTTCCTGGTCGATTCAGGCGGGCAATATGAGGACGGCACCACCGACATCACCCGCACCATGGCCATCGGCGAGCCCAGCGACGAAATGCGCGATCGCTACACCCGCGTGCTCAAGGGACACCTCGCGATCTCGCGCGTCGTCTTCGTCAAGGGCACATCGGGCGCACAACTCGATGCGCTGGCGCGTCTGCCGCTCTGGCAGGCCGGGCTGGATTTCGACCATGGCACGGGCCACGGCGTCGGCAGCTTCCTCTCCGTGCATGAAGGGCCGCAGCGCCTCTCCAAGCTCGGCACCACGCCGCTGGAGCCGGGCATGATCCTCTCCAACGAGCCCGGTTACTACAAGCAGGGCGAATACGGCATCCGCATCGAGAACCTGATCGTGGTCGAGGAGCGCATCATCCCCGGCGGTGATCGCACCATCTATGGCTTCGAGACCATCACCTGGGCGCCCTATGAACGCGCTTTGATCGATCTCAAGCTGCTGGACGAAGGCGAGATCGCCTGGATCAACGCCTATCACGCGCAGGTCTGGAGCAACCTCGCCCCACTGGTCGAGGGCGAGGCGAAGTCCTGGCTGGAAGCGGCCTGCCTGCCGTTGTGAACAGACGCCGCCTGAGCCTCAATCTCGAAAGCAGCCAGCCTTTGAGCAGCGGACTGCATCGCTCGAATCTGACAGTTGAAAATCGCCAGCATCGCCACCAGCCCCAATAGGCTGGTCATGAGCGACAACCAAGCAAGCTTTGCCTTTGTCGCCGACAGCAGCCTGCGATCGATTTCCGTATTTCCTGTGGAGCGAAGCTTGAGCCCCCCAAGCGTGGGAAGGCCCACGCCTACCAAGAGCACGGACGCCTCATAAGGCGTCGGGTCGACCGCTTTCCCTTTGGCACTTTTCAGAATACGCGCAACAAGACTGAAATAAATCAACGCCACCGCCGCAGTAAAAATATAGAACGCGAATCCCTCATATTCCGCCGAAACACACATCCGATCGATTCCAGTCAGAATTCTAGAGTCACCCTACGTAATCTCCTTCATTTTCTGAGATTATGCAACAGACCTTGGTCCAGATGCATACTGAGCGGCTGGAAACGGCCTGCCTGCCGTTGTGAGAAACGGGCGGACCTCTTCGCTTCTCCCGCGAGGGGAGAAGGGAAATTCCGCTCTACATCACCGCCCGCAACGCCACGACGGCCACGACCCCGACAGCCACGACCGCCAGCAGGGGAAGACGCGTCGCAGCCAGCGCCGCGATCGCCGCCGCCCCGGTCTCCGGCCAGCCCGTCGCCAGAGCGCTCGGCGCGATGACCGCGATCAGCACGGCCGGAGGGATCGCGTCGAAGGCAGCCTGGGCACGCGGCGAGAGATCGAGCCGGCCCGCCAGCGCGAGCCCGGCGATGCGCGTTGCATAGGTCGCGATCGCCATGCCGAGGATCGCGAGCAGGTTGATCGGGTCGAGCGTCATGGCGTCGCCTCCTCCGCAACCGCGGCCGGCTCCGTTCCCGCCGCGATCCAGGCTGCAAGCAGGCCGCAGGCCGCGCCTGCCAGCACATGCCAGGGCGGGCCGGCGAGCCTGTAGGTCAGCGCCGAGGCGATACCCGCCGCAGCCACCGTCCAGAATGTCACCCGCCCCTTCCAAAAGGCGGCGACGAGCGCGATGAACAGCGCCGTGAAGGCGAAATCGGCCCCGAGGCGGCGCGGATCGCCCATGGCGGCGCCGATCGTGGCGCCAAGCGTCGAGGTCATCAGCCAGCACAGCATGAAGGGCACGGTCAGGCCGAACCAGTAGGCCGGCGTCAGCCGGTGCGTGCGCGCCCGCTTCTCCGCCAGGGCCCAGTTCTCATCGGCCATGTAGTACAGGCCCGCCAGCTTCTGCCCGAGGCTGAAGCCACCGAGCTTGGGCGCCAGCGATGCGCTCATCAGCACATGCCGGGCATTGATGAGCAGCGTCGAGAAGACCAGCGCGAAAATCGGCGCAGGCGTCGTCCAGAGCTCTACGGCCGCGAATTGCGCGCCGCCGGCAAAGACGAGCGCGCTCATCACCAGCACCTCGAGCGGTGAAAGCCCCTTGGCGGCGGCGAGCGCACCGAAGAGAAAGCCGATCGGCACCGCAGCCAGCATAGCCGGCCAGATATCGCCCAGGCCCATGCGTAGATCGTGGCGCATCGTCGACATGCTCGGGGCTTTCAGGAGAGGTGGGCGCCGCGAAACGCACCGGGCGTCACGCCATAGCGCGCCTTGAACGCTCGCGTCAGATGCGCCTGATCGCAGAAGCCGGTCGCGGCCGCCACAGCGCCGGGCTTGTCGCCGCGGCGCAGCTGCTCGCGCGCCCGGCGCACCCTGACATCGACGAGATAGGCGTGGGGCGTCATGCCCGTCTCGGCCCGGAAGGCGCGGATCAAGCGGTGCCGCGCCAGCCCGGTCAATTCGGCGACATCGGCCAGGGACAGGTCTTCCTCATAGCGCTGCTCCAGCAGATCCCGCGCCCTGGCGATCGGGCCGGTCTCCCGGCCGATCTCGCCGACGGGCAGCCGGGCATGCCGCGCCAGGCAGTGAGCATAGGCTCGCAGCAGCAATTCCTCGCCGCCGAACCCGTCGCCACCATCCTGCATCGTGCGATGGGCCAGCGAGAACAGCGCGGCGCCCTCGGGATCATGCACCGCAGGCTCGGCGAAGAATGGCGTTCCGACCGCCTCTCGTCCGACCAGCGCCGCAGCGATCTCCCGCAGCAGCCCCACCGTCGGATAGGTCATGCGATAGCTGTAGCCGCCATCCGCCGCCTCGCCGTCATGGACATCCAGCGGATTGATGAAACAGAGATCGCCAGGGCGGCCATAATGGCGCCGCCCTCGCGCCCGCCAGGTCTCGCAACCGCTTTCGATGGTTCCGACGACGAAGGTGTCGTGCGCATGTGGCGCATAGGCGTGCTTGGAGAAGGTCGCGCTCAGGCATTCCAGCTTGTCGAAGGGCCGCGCCAGAAAGATGTCGGCCCGCTCGCCCATCGTCAGCGGCAGGATTCCAAGGGCTTCGGTCTGGCGGGTCGGCTCCATCGACTGAGGATAAAGCGAAAGCGCGCAGCTGTGTCTTGAAGAAAAGTGATCGAGCGCATTCACGCGCCCGATCACTTTCATTCCGTCAGTGAATTGCGGGACGCCCCGCGCCGCCGGCCTCGATCTGCTCGGGGCTTTTCGCGCCGAAGACGAGAACGCCAAGCGCGGCGAGCAGGGTCGCGACAGCAGCATAGCCGATCGCACCAAGCGGCCCGGAGCCATCGACCAGGAGCCCGCCGAAGATCGCGCCGCTCGCAATCGCGACCTGGAAGGCCGCAACGAGAAGGCCGCCGGCGGATTCCGCTTCATCGGGTGAGATCCGCACCATCCAGGTCTGGAAACCGACAGGCAGCGCCCCGAAGGCGAAGCCCCAGAGCCCGACCGCGACCGCTGCGACCGCAATCGAACTCCCGAACAGGAACAGGATCACAGCCATCACCGCAATCGTGGCCGAGCCGGCAATGACCGCTGCCTTGGCGCTGCGCGCGACGATCGCGCCGCCGACGAAATTGCCGAAGAACCCGCCGACGCCATAGGCCAGCAGCACCAGCGAGATAGCCTCGACCGAGAGCACGGGAACCTGTTCGAGGAACGGCCTGATATAGGTAAATCCGGCAAAATGACCGGAAATGCTGACGACGATCGCGAGCAGCACCAGCCTGATGCTGGGCCGGCGCAGCAAGTCGAACAGGGTCCGCACGTCCGGCGAGCCGAGCGCCGGCAGACGCGGCATCGTCAGCAGCTGGGCGCCCAGCGCGACCACGCCAAGGACAGCCGACAGCACGAACACGATGCGCCAGCCCCAGAGATCGCCGAGATAGGCGCCGATCGGGGCAGCGCTGACAGTCGCGACGGAAACGCCGGTGAAGATCAGCGACATGGCGCGCGGCAGCGCGCTCATCGGCACGAGGCGCATGGCAGTCGCCGCCACCATCGACCAGAAGCCGCCAAGGCCGATGCCGAGCAGGACGCGCGCCAGCAGCAGCGTCGTCAGACTGGTGGCGGCTGCAGCAAGAAGGCTCGACAGGATCAGCGACCCCGTCAACGCCCAGACGACGATGCGGCGGTCGATACCGCGCGTCACGATCGCCGTTGCAAGGCCGGCGATGGCGCCGACGACCGCGGTCGCGGTCACCGCCTGCCCGGCCGCACCGACGGACACGCCGACATCAGCGGCCATCGGTGTCAAAAGGCTGGCGGGCAGGAACTCGGCCGTGACCAGGCCGAAGACGCCAAGGGTCAGCGCGAAGACAGCAGGCCAGGCCGGGCTCTGTTCATCGGCATCATCAGGGGAATCGAGCGGCAGTGTCGCGACGGCGGAAGCGGAATCAGACATGGGGATCTCCAACGTGTCGCGGCAAGATGGGTATGGCCCTTTGGAGCTTCCATGCTATATTCGCCATAATGCATGATCATTCGTCCAAACCCGCTGCGACGCCAGCGAGCGATCATCTGACCGACATGCTGCGGGGTCTGCGGCTGGACGGCGTCGAATATGGCCGCTGCGAAATGACGGCGCCCTGGGCCATCGCGGTTCCCCAGCAGAAGGCGGCCCGCTTCTACTTCATCGCGAAGCGTGGCTGCTGGCTGCTGACACCGTCGAAGGAATGGCTCGAACTGCGCGATGGCGATGCGGTGCTGCTTCCGCGCGGCGCCGAACATGTGCTCGCCAGCGCGCCTGATGTCGAGGCCTTTCCGCTGGCGAACTGCCAGATCCGCAAGGTTTGCGGCAACATCTTCGACGTCAAGGGCGGCGGAGACGGCCAGGGCGCAGGCGAGAGCGAACCCACGCTGATCTTCAGCGGCAGCATGACCTTCAATGTCGACGCCGCCCATCCCCTGCTGCGGATGATGCCGGATCTGATGCAGATGTTCGAGCTGGCCAAGAGCGAGCCGGGCATTCCCCATCTGCTGGAAGCGATGGCGCGCGAGGTGGCCATGGATCGTGTCGGCGCAGGCGGCATCCTGGCGCGGCTCGCCGACGTGCTGGCTGCCAGCATCATCAGGTCATGGGTCGAAAGCGGCTGCGGCGATGCCACCGGCTGGATCGCAGCGGCGCGATGCCCCGAGATCGGCCGGGTTCTGGCGGCGATCCATGTGACGCCCGAGCGGGACTGGACGGTCGCAACCCTCGCCAGGATGATGGGCGCATCGCGCTCCGGCTTCGCCGAACGCTTCGCGACCATCGTCGGCGAGACGCCGGCGCGCTATGTGGCGCAGGTCCGGATGCAGCAGGCGCGCCAGTGGCTCGTCGGCGACAAGCTCAAGATCGCGGTCGTGGCGCGGCGTCTGGGCTATGAATCGGAAGCCTCCTTCAGCCGCGCCTTCAAGCGCATCACCGGCAAGGCGCCGAGTCATTTTCGGGCAACGGCACCTGACGGCTTCGAAGGCGAAACACGGCTGGCCGCGGTGCCGCCGCAGCAATTGCCGGGAACGTAACGCCGCTGCTGGCGGCGGACGATGCCGCGCTATATCGCGCCGAACTGGGCGGGCCTGAAATCCTCCCGCCGCAAGCCGGCGACCCTGATCGAGAAAGAAGACGGATAGGCCCGAGCTTTCCGTATTGTCTTGGAACCACGCCGTCATTCCGGACAAGCGGCGAAGCCGCGCCGATCCGGAATCCATTCCGGAACGCAAACCTGAAAGGCTCAGGAATGGATCCCGGGTCTCCGCTGCGCTGCGCCCGGGACGACGGGGCGTTTTTATCGTCTTGCATGCGGGCGGGAAACCTCCGGCCTACCGCCCCACCAGCGTGAACCAGCCGGCCTCGTCGATGACCTGAACGCCATGTTTAGTGGCGTCCTTGAGTTTTGAGCCGGCACCCGGCCCCGCCACCAGCAGGTCCGTCTTCGACGACACCGAGCCCGCGACCTTCGCACCCAGCCGCTCGGCCATGGCCTTGGCCTCGTCGCGCGTCATCTGTTCCAGCGCGCCGGTGAAGACGACGATCTTGCCGGCGACCGGGCTGACGGAGGCGACCGCCTCGAGCGGCTGTGGCGAAACCTGCGCCAGCAGGCGCTCCAGCAACTCCTGATTATGCGCCTCCGCAAAAAACTCCATCAGCGCCTCGACGACAGTGGGGCCGATGCCGTCGATGGCGTCGAGTTCCTGCCGCTCGTGTGACGAGACATCGGCGGCTGCAATCCCGGCGCTGCGCAACGCATCGAACGACCCGTAATGCCGCGCCAGCAGACGCGCCGTGGTCTCGCCGATATGGCGGATGCCGAGCCCGAAGATGAAGCGGTTGAGCGGCGGCGACCGCCGCTCGTCGATCGCGGCGAACAGCTTGGCGACGCTTTGCGCACCAAAGCCTTCCTTGTCCTTGAGCTTCTTGAAATTCGCGGCATCGCGCTGCGCCAGCGTGAAGATGTCGGCCGGCTCCTTCACCGGCAGATCGGGATCGGCGTGGAAGAACTCGATCTGCTTGTCGCCGAGCCCGTCGATATCGAGCGCATCGCGCGAGACGAAGTGCTTGAGGCGCTCGACGGCCTGGGCCGGGCAGATCAGGCCGCCGGTGCAGCGACGTACTGCATCCTCCTTGCCGGTGCGGGGATTGATCTCGCGCGTCGCATGGCTGCCGCAGGCTGGGCAGAGCGTCGGAAAGGCATAGGCTTGCGAATCCGCCGGCCGCTTCGTCAGATCGACAGACTGGACGCGCGGAATGACATCGCCCGCCCGCTTCACCGTCACCGTATCGCCAATGCGGATGTCGGAGCCATCGCGGATCGGCAGGCCCTTGGAATCGAAGCCGCGGATGTAATCCTCATTGTGCAGCGTCGCATTGGAGACCACGACGCCGCCCACCGTCACCGGCCTGAGCTTGGCGACGGGGCTGAGCGCGCCGGTGCGCCCGACCTGGATCTCGATTGCCTCCAGCACGGTCGTCGCCAGCTCGGCCGGGAATTTATGCGCGATTGCCCAGCGCGGCGCCCGCGCGACGAAGCCGAGCCGGGTCTGCAGCGCGAGGTCGTCGACCTTGTAGACGACGCCGTCGATATCGTAGCCGAGCGTGGCGCGCTGCGCCTCGATCAGCCGATAGCGCTCCAGCAGCTCCTCGACGCTCTCGCAACGCTTCATCAGCGCATTCGTGCGGAAACCCCAGTGCTTGAAGGCCTCGACGACACCGAACTGCGTATCGGCCGGCAACACCGGCATCTCGCCCCAGGCATAGGCGAAGAAGCGCAGCGGTCGCGCCGCCGTGATCGAGACGTCGAGCTGGCGCAGCGAACCGGCCGCCGCATTGCGCGGGTTGGCGAATTCCGGCAGCCCCTTCTCGCGCTGGCGCTCGTTGATCCCCGCGAAATCGGCATGGCCGAGATAGACCTCGCCACGTATCTCGGCGACCTCCGGGACATCGTCGCCCGACAGGACATGTGGGATTTCTGAGATCGTCCGGGCATTCAGCGTGACGTCCTCGCCCTCCTCGCCGTCGCCGCGCGTCGCGGCATGGACGAGCGCGCCCTTTTCATAGCGCAGCGAAAGCGACAGCCCGTCGATCTTGGGCTCGGCCGTGAAGGCGATCCCGCCCACCTCCTTGCGGCCGAGGAAACTGTGCACGCGACCGACGAATTCGGCGACATCCTCGTCCGAGAAGGCATTGGCGAGCGACAGCATCGGCACGCGATGCCGGATCTTGGCGAATTTCGAGGACGGC
Source organism: Allobosea lathyri (assembly GCF_900108245.1). Taxonomy (GTDB): domain Bacteria; phylum Pseudomonadota; class Alphaproteobacteria; order Rhizobiales; family Beijerinckiaceae; genus Allobosea; species Allobosea lathyri. The sequence goes on along the minus strand of NZ_FNUY01000003.1, from coordinate 132,432 downwards.
TTGGCGCCGACCTTGTCGCTCAGCGCCTCCGCGCCCTTCAGCTCGGGAAACGCCTCCTCCAGCGCCACCAGCCGCCGCCGCCTGGCGTCATAGCTGGCATCGTCCAGGATTGGCTGGTCATCCTGGAAATAGGCGCGGTCGGCCGCCGCGATCTCGGCTGCGAGCGCCTTGTGCTCGAGCTTCGCCTTGCGCGGCGTCAGGGATTCGACCGGGATGGATTCGGGCTCGCTCATGCGGATTTATTAAGCGAGATGGCGGTGTCGAGAAAGGGCAGGACCATCAAGGACGCAACATCGAGCACCGGCTCCCATTCTCGTGTTTGGAACTGGTGACGACAAAACGCGCCTTCGCGCGTATGATGGCCGAGCAGGGAATTGGAAGCTCGACGCCGCAGGCGCCTTGACCCGAAGAAACGAGATTGAGCTTCGCGTCGACCGCTGGGCGAACCGGGCCGGAACCGGGAGATACGCCATGGCCAACCTTGACGGCATGCTCAACGACACTGGGCTGCGCAGCAACGCGCCCGCCCAGCCCACGATACGAACGATCACGACGATGGATCTCCGCGATGCGCTCTGGCGCGGCTGGGAGGATTTCAAGGCGCAACCGAGCCACCTCGCCTTCATCGCCTTGATCTATCCGGTCGCGGGCGTGCTGATCGCCCAGCTCACCGTCACCTTCAACATCTTCCCGCTGCTGTTCCCCCTGCTCGGCGGCTTTGCGCTGCTCGGCCCCTTCGCCGCGATCGGCCTCTACGAAATCAGCCGCAGACGCGAGCGCGGTATCGATTCATCCTGGGGACACGCCTTCGCCGTGCTCAAATCCCGGTCGATTGGTCAGATCTGCCTGCTCGGCGCCATGCTGACAGGGCTGTTCATCGGCTGGCTGTTCGCGGCATGGTTCATCTATCGCGGCCTGCTCGGGCTTGATCCCGACGTATCGACGCAGGACTTCCTGCGCGCCGTGTTCACGACCTTCGACGGCTGGGTGATGATAGTCGTCGGCAATTCGCTCGGCCTGCTCTTCGCCATCCTCGCCTTCTCGATCTCGGTGGTGTCGTTCCCCTACATCATCGACAAGCATGTCGATGCGGCGACCGCGATCCGCACCTCTGTCGCAGCGGTGGAAGCCAATCCGCGCGTCATGATGATCTGGGGCCTGATGGTGACCGGGCTGCTCGTGCTCGGCTGCCTCCCGGTTCTCGTCGGGCTCGTGGTGGTCATGCCGGTGCTGGGCCACGCCACCTGGCATCTCTACCGCAAGGTCGTGCAGAGCTGAGTGCTCCTGCCGAATATTCCGACCAGGCTCTGAACCGCACCGTCATCCCGGACAAGCGGCGAAGCCGCGCAGCTCCGGGATCCATCGTAGGGCAATGTCCGGCCCTATGGTGGGTCCCGGGTCGCCGCTTCGCGGCGCCCAGGATGACGATGAGGTTCCGAGCATAAAGAACATCCTCGGGCGCTTTCCTGCGCGAGCCAAAATATTCTCGCCTGCTTTGAACCTTCCCCGTCGCTCCCGCGACCAATGGGTATGGAGCTGCATGGTGCAGCCCCTCAGACAGCCCAGGGGAGTTCGATCATGTCCATCCGCAGCACATTCGCCGGCATCGCCACGGCCTTCGTCCTCGGCGCCGGTGCCCTCATCGGCGGCTCGCTCGCCACCACGACCGCAGCACAGGCCGCTCCTGGCTGGCATGGCGGCCACGGCCATCACGGCCATTACGGTCACGGCTTCCGTCATCCGGGTCGTCACTGGGGCGGACATCGGGGCTGGGGCTATCGCCCGGCCTATGCCGGCTACTATGGCGGCGGCTGCTACAGGGTGATGCGGCGCGCCTTCGTGCCCGGCCTCGGCCCGGTCGTTCGCCCGGTCACGATCTGCCGCTGAAACGAAATGCCTGACGGGGAGCCCACGCCGGCTCCCCGAAAGGCCTCCCACGAAGGCTCCCGCCCGCAAAAAGGGAACTTTTGCGGCCAAGCGCGGTTCCCATCACGTCAGGCGGGCCATTGCGGCCCGCTCAACGCAGGGGGCTCTTCATGAACAACATCATTTACATCGTCGGGCTGATCGTCGTCGTTCTCGCCATCCTCTCCTTCCTCGGCCTGCGCTGAGCGAGCCGGGAAGGACGGATGTCCGAGTGATCACGTCGCGGCCTGAAAGCCGTCGGCGTGACAGGCGCGCGCCTCAGCCGCGATCGTCGCGGCCGGGCTTCTTGCCCTTGAACGGCTTGCCGGCGGGGCGCCCCCCGCCCGGAGCATCCCCACGCGGCGCATAGGGCTTGCCAGCAAAGGGCTTCTTGCCACCCTCGAACGGCTTCCCGCCACCCGGCTTGCCCGCATAAGGCTTAGGACCGGAGCGGAACGAGACGTTCGGGTCGGAGACGGCATCGCGATCACTGCGCACAGGATCGTAGGGCTTGGCGGCGCCAAACGGCTTGCTCTTGCCCTCATAGGCCTTCTTCTTGCTGTCGTAAGCCTTGGGGCCGTCGAAGCTCTTGCCCTCATAGGGCTTCTTCTCGAACGGCTTCTTCTCGTAGGGCTTCTTTTCATAGGCCCTGGCCGGTGCGCGGTCAGTGTCGCGCTCTGGCTTGGAATATGCCGACGGAGCGTGGCTGGCCTTCTCCGCGAAGGGCTTGGCCGGGCGGCGCTCATCCTCGCCGGTCACAGGCTCGATCACGATCTTGTCGCGATCGACGGCCTTGGCGAGCTCATAGAAGCGCTCGGCGACATCGGCATCGATCTCGACCTTGGTCTCCTTGTCGAAGATGCGGATCGCGCCGACCTCGTCGCGCGTGATCTTGCCGCGACGGCACAGCATCGGCAGCAGCTGGCGCGGATCGGCGCCATCCTTGCGGCCGATATTGAGGCGGAACCAGACCGTGTTGCCGCGCGGGCCGGCCTTGCGCGGCCCCTCGGAACGCGGGCTGTCCTCGCGGCCTTCGCCGAAGCGGCCACCTTCGCGCGGTGCGTAATCTTCGCGAGCCCGAACGGGGCGACGCTCGTCACGGCCGAAATTCGGATCGCCGACCTCTTCGGCAGATGGCAGGCGCGAGCGATAGACGCGCACCAGAGCGGCCGCGATCTCCTGCACGGTGCGCCCGGCCAGCAATGCCTCGACCATTGCGGCGTCTTCCTCGCCCGGCTCGCCGGTGAGGATCGGGTCGTTCAGCAGCCGTTCCTTGTCCAGCGCGCGGATCTCGTCCTGCGTCGGCGGCCCGGCCCAGACGGCCTCGACCTTGGCCTCGGCAATCAGCATCTCGGCCTTGCGGCGGCGCGAGACCGGCACCAGCAGGACACTGGTGCCCTTCTTGCCGGCGCGCCCGGTGCGGCCTGAGCGATGCTGCATCACCTCGGGATCATTGGGCAATTCGGCATGGATGACGAGCGTCAGGCCCGGTAGGTCGATGCCGCGCGCGGCGACGTCGGTCGCGACGCAGACCCGTGCCCGGCCGTCACGCAGCGCCTGCAGCGCCGAATTGCGCTCGCTCTGGCTGAGTTCGCCCGACAGCGCCACGGCCGAGAAGCCGCGCTCCAGGAGGATGGCTTCGAGATGGCGCACCGAATTGCGGGTGTTGCAGAACACCAGCGAGCACGGCGAATCGTGGAAGCGCAAAAGGTTGACGACGGCGAGCTCGGCTTCCTTCGGATAGACCCGGATGGCGCGATAATCGATATCGGCGTGACCGCCGGGCGTGCCGGCGACCTCGATGCGCAGCGCATCGTTCTGGTAGCTCTTGGCGAGCTGGATGATCGCCTTCGGCAGCGTCGCCGAGAACAGCAGGCTCTGCCGCTCGGGCGGCGTCGTCTTCAGGATGAATTCCAGATCGTCGCGGAAGCCGAGATCGAGCATCTCGTCGGCCTCGTCGAGCACGACGGCCTTGAGCGCGGACACGTCGAGGCGGTGGCGTTCGATATGGTCGCGCAGGCGGCCGGGCGTGCCGACGACGATATGGGCGCCCTCATCCAGCAGCGCGGCTTCCCGGCGCGGGTCCATGCCGCCGACGCAGGCGATGACGCGGGCGTTGGCGTGCTTGTAGAGCCAGGCCAGTTCGCGCTGGACCTGCAAGGCGAGTTCGCGCGTCGGGGCGATGATCAGCGCCAGCGGCTTGCCGGCCCGGCCGAAGGCTTCGGCCTCGCCGAGCAGCGTCGTGGCGATGGCAAGCCCATAGGCGACGGTCTTGCCTGAGCCGGTCTGCGAGGAGACGAGCAGATCGCGTCCCGCAGCCGAGTCTTCGAGAACCGCGTTCTGGACCGGGGTCGGATCGGAATAGTTGCGCTCGGCGAGCGCACGCGCGAGCGGCGCACTCGTGGGAAGAAAGGACATGGGGTGTCGAAGCCTAAGGGTTACGGCGCGTGGGGCAGGAAACGGCGCATGAATTCGGGCGATGGGCGGCACGGCGCGAAAGCGCGGCCAGGACGCAAGCCATCGATTGAATAGGGCTCATAGAGCAGATTGAAGCAAAAGGGAATGGATGTTGCACCGCAGCAATGCAGGGCACGACATGCGTCGCAAGCGCCCTGCCCGCAGATGCACGGCCGGCGAGCGCGTTTCGCGCCTGCCGGCAGGGCCAGGAGACGCAAGGCGCCTTGCCGGGCAGCCAGGGGCCTACCAGCCCTTCGCTCCTGCCGGTACAACATCCCGCCTGAACGGAGCGCGGCCCATGAACCAGCAGTCACATCGTATCGGCGACTATGAGATCTCGATCCTGCACGATGGCATCTTCGAGGCGCCACTCGATGTGCTGATCCACGCTGCAGGCGCATCTGCTCGCGATGACATCGTCGCGCGCTCGGGCCGGCCCAGGATCAGTATCGTCGTCAATTGCTTCGCCTTGAAAGACGCTCGCGGGATCACGCTCGTCGACGCCGGCACCGGCCCCTCCTGGGGGCCAGCCATGGGTCATGCGCCCGACGCCATGGCGGCCGCGGGCATCGCGCCCGAACAGGTCGAGCGGGTGCTGATCACTCATCTGCACGGCGACCACGCGCTCGGGCTGATCGATGGCGACCGCGCTCGCTTTCCCAAGGCCGAAATCCTTGTCCCCGAGGCCGATTTTGGCTTCTTCGGCAACGAGGCCAACCGCGCGCTGACGCCCCCGAAAAAACAGGGCGGGTTTGCCATCGCCGCAGCCCTGAAAGCCCATTACCCCGACCGCCTCCGAGCCGTGCCTGCTGGTCCCGTGCGGCCGGGCATCGAACTCATTCCGCTCCCCGGTCATACCTTCGGCCATAGCGGCTATCTGATCAAAGGCGGGGAGCACGGCTTGCTGCTTTGGGGTGATGCGCTGCATCTCTCCGACCTGCAGGCCGCAGATCCTGATATCGGCCTGGTCTATGATTTCGACGCGGCGACCGCGACGGCCACCCGTCGGAGCATCTTGGAGCGCGCCGACCGCGAGAACTGGCTTGTCTCGGGCGGCCATATCGAAGGCTTCCGGCATGTCGTCGCCAAAGGCGCCGGCTTCGAGCTGATATCAGCCTGACCGCCTTTAACCCCGAAGGCCCGCAGCCTCCAGCAGGCGCCCGGCCGCCGCGCGCGCCTCTTCGGTAATCGAGGCGCCAGCCAGCATGCGGGCGATCTCCTCGCGTCGCGTCTGATCGACGAGCGCGGTGACGCGGGTCACTGTGCGCGAGGTCTCATGGCCATCGAGCGCCGATTTGGCGATCAGGAAATGCTGCGCGGCCTTGGCCGCGACCTGCGGCGCATGCGTCACCGAAATCACCTGAACCTTGAGCGCCAGCCGTGCCAGCCGCTCGCCGATGGCGTCGGCGACCGCGCCGCCCACCCCGGTGTCGATCTCGTCGAAAACCAGCGTCGGCGCCGAACCGCGCTCGGCCAACACGACCTTCAGCGCCAGCATGAAGCGCGAGAGCTCACCGCCGGACGCAACCTTCATCATCGGGCCCGGCCGCGTTCCGGGATTGGTCTCGACCCAGAACTCCACCCGGTCGAAGCCTTCCGGCCCGCGCGCGGTCTCGTCGCTCTCGACCTTCGTGATGAAGCGCGCCCGCTCCAGTTTCAGCGGCGGCAATTCCAGCTTGACGGCGCCGTCGAGCCGCGTCGCCGCCTGCTTGCGGGCAGCGGACAAGGCGGTCGCCTGTTTGACGAAGGCGGCCTCGGCCTCCTTCAGCTCGGCTTCGAGACGGCCAAGCGAGGTCTCGCTCTCGTCGAGGGCTGCGAGATCGGCGGCCATGCTCTCGGCGAGCACGACCAGGCCGTCGACGGGCACGTCATATTTCCTTGCGGCCGCGCGCAGGGCAAACAGCCGCTCTTCGCACCGCTCCAACTCGCGCGGGTCATATTCGGCGGCGCGCATCGCCGCCTCCATGGTTTCGCCCGCCTCCTCCAGCGCAACGATCGCCGTGTTGAGCGCTGCCAGCGACGGATCGATCAGGGCCGGCGCCTGGCCGGCGCGGCGCTCCAAGCGGCGCAGCACGGCAGACAGAGCGGGCACGGGCGATGCCTGCCCGCCGACCGCCTCATAGCCGTCGATCAGGTCCCGCGCGACCTTCTCGGCCTGCATCATGCCTTGCCGCGTCGAGGCCAGGGCCTCCTCTTCGCCGGGCTGCGGCGCGAGCTTGCCGAGTTCGGCAACTGCATGGGTGAGGAAATCGGCCTCCTTGCGCGCGGCCTCGACGCGGATACGCTGCGCCTGCAAAGCCTGCCGCGCACGCTTCAGCGTCTCGCTTGCGCCCGCCACGGCTTCCGCCAGCGCCTCGGAGCCGCCGAAACCGTCGAGAATCATGCGGTGCTGGGCCGGGTCGGTCAGCGCCCGGTCATCATGCTGGCCATGGATCTCGACGATCGCAGCCCCGATCATGCGCAGGATCTGCACGCTGACAGGCTGGTCGTTGACGAAGGCCCGGGTGCGCCCGTCGGCATATTGCACCCGGCGCAGAATCAGATCGCCATCGGTGTCGAGTTCCTGCGCCTGCGCCAGCCGGCGCGCGGCATGGTCGAGCGGCAGATCGAAGACGGCGCTGACCTGGCCTTGCGCCTCGCCATGGCGCACGAGGCCGCCATCGCCGCGCCCGCCGAGCGCCAGCGCGAAACCGTCGAGCAGGATGGATTTGCCGGCGCCGGTTTCACCGGTCAGCACGCTCAGCCCGTCGCGAAAGCTCAGGTCGAGCCGGTCGATCAGGACGATGTCACGTATCGACAGATGCGCCAGCATGGCGCTCAGCGCAGGCTCAAGGACAGGGGCATGCGCAGTCGAACCTCATGCGGTTTCGTCTAGAGGCTGCCGAATCCGACGATGCCGGTCACGGCGCGCGAGAACCCGTTGAAAGCGCGGCTGATATAGGAGCCACGATCCTCGCGCGGCTGCAATCCGCCGCTCTCGAGCAGGACATAGGCATCCTTGTACCACGGGCTGTCGGGGAAGTTGTGCCCGAGCACGGCGGCTGCCGTCTGCGCCTCGTTGGTGATGCCCAGCGCCATATAGGCCTCGGTCAGGCGCATCAGCGCCTCCTCGACATGGCGCGTGGTCTGGTACTTGGTGATGACGTCACGGAAGCGGTTCACGGCGCCGGTATAGTTACGCTTCTCGAGATAGAAGCGCCCGACATTCATCTCCTTGCCGGCGAGCTGGTCGCGGGCGACGATGATCTTTTCCTTGGCATCAAGGACGTATTCGGACTTCGGATAGCGCGCGACCAGCTCCTCGAAAGCGGCGATGGCGCGCTCGGTGCGCTCCTGGTCGCGGGTCGCATCCGGGATCTGGTTATAATAGGACATCGCCATCAGATACTGCGCATAGGCCGCATCCGGGCTCGCCGGATTCTGGGCGATGAAGCGCTTGGAAGCGGTGATCGTCTCTTCCCATTTCGCGGCCTGGTAGTTGGTGTAGGCGGCGAGGATGAGGCCCTTCTTGGCGTAGGGCGAGAACGGCGCCTGCTTGTCGATGGTGTCGAACTTCTTGGCGGCGCCTTCGCTGTCGCCATTCTGCAGACGCGCCAGGCCCTCATTGTAGAGCTTGTCGGCCGGGACCACCTCGGTGACCTCGGGCTTGTAGACCTCGGGCTTGTCGAAGGGGTTGAGCGACGAGATCGTGTCGCAGCCGCCGAGCAGCAAGGCGACGCCGAGCACGAGGGCCACGCCCTTGCGCATCGATTCGCCGCTATGGAGTGTCGGAATGGTCTGCTTGATGACGCTCACGCTCGGTCCTCTTTCGATCGTCCCCCGCTTTTGGGGAAGCATGCCTTACCTCAGACGCCAGCCACGCGCCACTGCCGAAAGCAGAAACGGCGCAATCCGCGCTCGACGCCGCATGTCCGACAGAAAACGGGCGAATGAAAGGCCGCAGGCCGCGAGCGTGTCGGTGCAAGCTGGCTCAGTGCAAACTGAATCAGTGAACGTCGGGCGCGAAGGCGGCCGGCGCGGACGCCGCCATCTGCACGGCGCGCGGCGCGGCATAGACCGGCTCGGCCTCGACGATCGCATAATTGGCGCGGTCGGCGAAAAGCGCTTCCAGAATGCGGACATTCATCCGGTGGCCGCCGCAATAGGAGCGGAACTCACCGATGATCGGATAGCCGGCCAGCGCGAGATCGCCGACGGCGTCGAGGATCTTGTGGCGCACGAACTCGTCGCCATAGCGCAGACCCTCGGGGTTGATGACCTTGTCCTCGCCGATCGCGACGGTGTTGTCGAGCGAGGCGCCGAGCGCGAAGCCGGCCTTCCAGAGCTGCTCGACATCGCGCATGAAACCGAACGTGCGGGCGCGGGAAATTTCTTTCGCATAGGCGACCGGCTCAAGATCGAAGATCTTGCGTTGGCGGCCGATCACGGTGGTGTCGAAATCGATCTCGACATCGAGGCGGAAGCCCTGCTCGGCCGGAGACAGCTCGGCGAAAGCGCGTCCGTTCTCGATACGCACCGGCTGCAGAATCTTGAGATAGCGCCGCGAGGCGCCGAGCGCGACGAGGCCGGTTGCTTCGATCGCAGCCACGAATTCCGAGGCGCTGCCGTCCATGATCGGCATTTCCGGCCCGTCGATCTCGACCAGAACATTGTCCAGGCCCAATCCGGAGCAGGCCGACATCAGATGCTCGATGGTCGACACCGAGGCCGCGCCGCGATCGCCGATCACGGTGCACAGCTCGGTGGCGCTGACCTTGGTATGCTTGGCGTGGATGAGCTGGGAGGGAGCGCCATCGCTCCCCTTGCGCAGGAACACGACGCCGGAATTGGCGCTGGACGGCTTCAGGCAGATGCCCGCAGGAGTTCCGGAGTGGACACCGATACCGCTCAGCATCACGGGAGCGCGCAAGGTCGTCTGCCGATCGTAGCTCATTCCGGTATCCAATCCTGATCGCTGACGTCGCGCTCTCATGTGCCTAGACACCGAAACGGCCAAACGCTGGCGATACCTCTGAAGCGGTACGCCGGATTTCCCCGGCGCCCATATCCTTTTGATGCGGCTGCAACATAAGCTCTCGGAGCAGGCTCACAAAATCACGCTTTCTTTCGCTGTGTAACAACGGATAGGCCGCGCAGACACCTTTGTAACACGCTGAACAATAACGATTTTTTAACGCGCAAAAGCCCCGGCGCGGAGTGGCGCGCCGGGGCTTTGTTGCAGTGCCGTTAGAACCTGTGTCGTTTCAGTTCGACTGCCGGCGCAGGAAGGCGGGGATTTCGAGGTGATCTTCCTCGCTGCTGCGATTCGGTGCCGAGCGCCCCATCTGGTCGAGCTGACCCTGCGCCGGACGTGCGACAGGCTGTGCCGGGCGGCGCATATATTCGGCATGCGCAGCGCTGGGAGCCTGCGGGATCGCCGGCGCCTGCGGAGCCTGCCGGACCGGAAGCTGCGGCTCGTGCATCTCCTCTTCCTTGCGGCCAAAACCGACGGAGGCGAGGCGCTGCATCAGCGACATGCGCTTCTGGTCGGCGGAGACCGGCGGCTGCGGCGCGGGCTGCGCGCCACGGCTGGCGTTGATCTGATTCTGCGCGGGAACCGGCAGATCCTCGATTCGCGGCATGCGGGTCGGGCGCACCACGGCGCGTTCCGGCATCGGAGCGATGAAGCTCTCTTCCGAATGCATGGGCGCTTCCATCATCATGGGCTCGGGCGCCGGGGCGGCAGCCATCACCGGGCGCGGCTGGGCCGGCTCGATGCGGACGCCTTCGGACATCGAAGCCGGGCGCTGCGTGTCGATGGTCAGCGGCAGACGCATCTCCTCGCGCTCGATCGGAGCCGCCGGCGGCGCCTGACGGGCGGGAGAAGCCGTGCTGCGCAGGCGCGCTTCGGCCTTCAGCCGCTCGGCGACCTGGGCGATGCGAGCTTCGGTCTCGTCCATCTCGGCCTGGGTGGTGACGGGCTTGTCGATGCCGGTCGCCACGACAGAGACGCGCACGACGCCTTCGAGCGATTCGTCGAAGGTGGCGCCGACGATGATGTTGGCCTCGGAATCGACCTCCTCGCGGATGCGGGTGGCGGCCTCGTCGACCTCATAGAGCTTCATGTCGCGTCCGCCGGTGATCGAGATCAGCAGGCCGCGCGCGCCCTTCATCGAGACGTCGTCGAGCAGCGGGTTGTTGATCGCGGCCTGGGCTGCGGTGATCGCGCGCTTCTCGCCCTGCGCCTCGCCGGTGCCCATCATCGCCTTGCCCATGCCGCGCATCACGGCGCGCACGTCGGCGAAGTCGAGGTTGATCAGGCCGGGGCGAACCATCAGGTCGGTGATGCAGGCGACGCCGGAATAGAGCACCTGGTCGGCCATGCCGAAGGCATCGGCAAAGCCGGTGGTCTCGTTGGCGACGCGGAACAGGTTCTGGTTCGGGATCACGATCAGCGTGTCGACCGCCTCGTTCAGCTCGCCGATGCCGGCTTCCGCCATGCGCATGCGGCGGTGGCCTTCGAACTGGAACGGCTTGGTGACGACGCCGACGGTTAGGATGCCCATGTCGCGGGCGACGCGGGCGATGGCCGGGGCTGCGCCGGTGCCGGTGCCGCCGCCCATGCCGGCAGTGATGAAGACCATGTGCGCGCCAGCGAGGTGATCGCGAATCTCGTCGATCACTTCCTCGGCCGCCGCGCGCCCCACTTCAGGCTGCGAGCCGGCGCCGAGACCCTCGGTGACCTGCAGGCCCATCTGGATGATGCGCGAGGCACGGCTGAGCGCCAGCGCCTGGGCGTCCGTGTTGGCGACGACGAAATCGACGCCATCGAGACCGGCCTCGATCATGTTGTTGACGGCGTTGCCGCCGGCTCCGCCGACGCCGAACACCGTGATCCTGGGCTTCAGTTCCCGGATGTCCGGGGCTTGCAGATTCATCGCCATGGTTGCCTCTTTTGATCCTTTGTCCGGCGCCTGGCGGGAGCCGTCCCGATTGCTACATTTGACGCTCTGGTTCGCCTTACCCGACGGCCGCGAACCGGTACTCACTAGAAACTTTCCTTCAGCCACCGCCCGACGCGCGAGAAGTAGCCATCCGTTCCGGTCGCGAAATAGGTCGCGCCGGCACGCGGTTCGAAATGTTCGACATGGGCCACCTGCGGGTAGACCAGCAGCCCGACGGAGGCCGCGAAAGCCGGTCCCTTCCCGGCTTCCGGCAGGCCCCGAATGCCGAGCGGCCGTCCGGTGCGGACCTGGCCGCCGAGAATACGGCGCGCCACTTCCGGCAGGCCGGTGAGCTGGCAGGCCCCGCCGGTCAGCACGACCCGGCGACCGGCCTGGGCCGAGAAGCCAGCCGCATTCAGCCTGTCGCGCACCAGTTCGAGGATTTCCTCGACGCGCGGCTTGATGATTCGCACGAGGTGCGACTTGGCGAGATGGTTGGGCATGTCGCGCTCGTCGTCATCGACCTGCGGTACCGAAATCATGTCGCGCTCGTCGGACGCGCTGGAGATGCAGGAGCCGTGCAGCGTCTTGAGGCGCTCGGCGGCGGAGACGCGGGTCGAGAGCCCGCGCGCCACGTCCATGGTGATGTGATTGCCGCCGACCGCGATCGCGTCGGCATGCATCAGATGCCCACCCGAGAACACGCCGAGGCTGGTGGTGCCGCCGCCCATGTCGACGACGACGACGCCCATTTCGGCCTCGTCATCGACCAGCACGGAAAGGCCGGACGCATAGGGCGTGGCAACGACGGCCTCGACCTCGAGATGGCAACGCTCGACCGCCAGCATGACATTGCGCGCCGCCGAAGCCTCGCTGGCCACGACATGCATGTCGACCGAAAGCTTGCCGCCGATGAGGCCGCGCGGATCGAGCACGCCGGGCACGCCGTCCAGCGCATAGCCTGTCGGCAAAGCGTGGAGCACGGCCTTGCCGGGGCGGATGGCATGGGTCGCGGCCGCCGCCAGCACGCGCTTGACGTCGCTGTCGCCGACAGAGCCGGAGCGCAGGTCGACACCCGCCTGATAATGCTGCGAGGTCAGGCGGCCGCCGGTCAGATTGACGATGACCGACTGCACCTCGACCTTGGCCATGCGCTCGGCCGCGTCGACCGCGGCGCGGATGGCGCGCTCGGCGCTTTCTAGATCGATGATCGCGCCGCCCTTGAGACCGAGCGAACGCTGATGGCCGATGCCGATGATACGCGCGACATGGGTGCGGCCGCGCAGGCGCTCATTGGCTTCGGCCGGGTTCAGTTCGGCGATCAGGCAGACGACCTTGCTGGTGCCGATGTCCAGAATCGACAAGGTCGCGCTCTTGCGCGACGACAGCGGCCGCATCCGCGGCGTCAGGCCCTGAGAGGTGAGGTTCATGCCTCGCCTCCCTTCTTCTTGGTTTTGCTCTTGAGCTGGTCGGCGCGCGCGCTGGCGGCCTCCTCGGTCAATCGCATGACCACCCGGTCGGGCTGGCGCAGATCGATCGCGAGCAGGTCCTTGTCGAGCAGGCGGTAGTCCTTTTCGAGCGAGACGAGGCGCTTCATGGCGGCACCGGCCTGCGTCTCGGGCAGGCGGACATCCATGCCGTTGTCGAGCTTCAGCGTCCAGCGGCGGCCGGAGACGAGGGTCGCGGCGCGGATATGCGGCGCCATCTCGCCAGCCTCGGCGCGCAGCGCGAGATATTCGCGGGCCCGGTTGTTGGCATCCGCTCCGACGACGAGCGGCAGATGGGCAAAGCGTCCGTCATCCATCTTGTCGATCACAGTCCCATCCGCGGCGATAACGAAGAGCTCGCCCTTGACCTGCCAGAGAGCGAAGGGCTCGCGCTCGCTGAGCGTGATCGAGACCTCGCCCGGGTAAAGCTTGCGTACGGTGGCCTCGCGGATCAGCGGCGTGGCCTCCAGACGCTTGCGCGCCTCGTCGGCGTCGAAGAAGACCAGCGAGGTCTTCGGATCGATGCCGGCGGCGACGAGCACCTCGATTTCAGAGAGTTCCGCGATGCCCGAAATGGTCACGCGGTCGATTCCGAAACCAAACAGGCGGGCCAGCATGTGCCGCGGCTCGCCGTAATTCTCCTGCAGCGTCTCGAGATGCCCACCCATCACGGTGCCGCAACCGAGGCTCAGGCCGAGGAAGCCGATCGCCAGCCAGGTGCCGAGGCTGCGCGGCAGGCGCTGCGAGAGCGGCGCCGAAACTGCGCTGCGGCGCGACCTGCGCAGCCACCGGCCCGACCGCTCGCCTATGAGCAGCTGCGGCCCGGGAGCCGGAATCGGTAAACGCGAAGCAGACATGGCTTTCACCGCTTTCACCGATCGAGGGAGGCGTCCTCCACCATCCATTTGACGAGCTCACCGAAGTTCAGGCCCGCGTGGGCAGCCAATTCGGGCACCAAACTGGTCTCGGTCATGCCGGGCTGCGTGTTGACCTCCAGCCAGACGAGAGTGTCGGTCTCGTCGTCGTATCGGAAGTCTGACCTGCTGACGCCCCGGCACCCGATTGCTTGATGCGCCGTTAACGCACACTCTTCGATCTGCTGGTAAATTTTTGGTAAAATTTGAGCCGGGCAGATGTGGATCGAACCACCTTTCGCGTATTTCGCGTCGTAGTCGTAGAACTCGCCGGTCGCGGCCCGGATCTCGGTCACGCCCAATGACTTGCCGCCCATCACGGCGCAGGTCAGTTCGCGTCCCGCGACGAAGCTTTCCGCCAGCAGCATGTCGCCGCAAGGCCAGTCCTCGCGGGCGATTTCCTGCGGCGGGTGCTCGCGCCCCTTCTTGACGATGACGACGCCGACTGAGGAGCCCTCATCGACGGGCTTGAGCACGTAAGGCGTTGGCAGCGGATGCGATTTCGCCGCCTCGAAGCGGGAGATCGTGACGCCGCGCGCGACGGGAACGCCTGCGGCGGCGACGATGATCTTCGCGCGGTCCTTGCGCATGGCGAGCGCCGAGGCCAGGAGGCCGGAATGGGTGTAGGGGATGCGCAGGATCTCGAGCACTCCCTGGATCGTGCCGTCCTCGCCAAATCGCCCGTGCAGCGCGTTGAAGGCGACATCGGGTTTCAATTGATCGAGCACATGGCCGACATCGCGCTGGACATCGACGCGCGTGACCTGGAAGCCGACGCTCTCGAGCGCGCTGGCGCAGGCTGCGCCGGAATTCAGGCTCACCTCGCGCTCGACGGACCATCCGCCCATCAGCACTGCGACATGTCTGGTCATCGAGATCGTTGCTCCGCGTTGCGGCGACCCTCGACCAGTCATGGTTAACGGGGCGTTAACCCCGCCGGCCCGAAGCCCCCCAAACGGGCAAACCGCCTGCGGTCCGTTAACGCAGAATCAGTCCGTTACCCGCCGGACACAGCCGGCCAGGTCTCCGCCTCAGGCCGCAACCCCAAGCCGCTTGATCTCCCACTGCAGCTCGAAGCCCGAGCTCTCCTTCACGCGCCGGCGAACCTCCTCGCCGAGCCCTTCGACATCGGCGGCTGTCGCGCCGCCAGTGTTGATCAGGAAGTTGCAGTGCATCTCGGAGACCTGCGCGCTGCCGACGCGAAGACCCCTGCAGCCGGCCGCGTCGATCAGCTGCCAGGCCTTGCCGCCCTGCGGATTCTTGAAGGTCGAGCCACCCGTGCGCTCCTTGATCGGCTGGGCCGCTTCGCGCGCCGCCGTGACACGGTCCATCTCGGCCTGGATGACGGCCTGCTCGCCCGGCCGCCCCTGGAACAGCGCCGAGGTGAAAACGATATCGGCGGTCGAGGCCGCGCTGTGGCGGTAGCTGAAGCCCATATCGGCATGGGTCAGCGTCACGATCTCGCCCGAGCGGGTGACACCGCGCGCCTCGAGGAGCACATCGGTCGTCTCGCCGCCATGCGCACCGGCATTCATCCGCAGCGCTCCGCCGATGCAGCCGGGAATGCCACGATAGAAGGCGAGCCCATCGATCGAGGCATCGACAGCAGCCCGCGCCACCTTGACGTCGGGCACCGAGGTGCCCGAGCGCAGCCGGTGGCCGTCCTCGATCGCGATCTCGCCAAAGGCCTTGCCGCCCAGCCTGATCACGACGCCGGGAATGCCGCCGTCGCGCACGATCAGGTTCGAGCCGAGCCCGACCACCGTCACCGGAATATCGGCCGGCAGGCTCGACAGCAGGCAGGCGAGGTCGGCCTCGTCGGCCGGCGTGAACAGAACCTGCGCCGGGCCGCCGACACGAAACCAGGTCAACCCGGCCATGTCGTGATTGGCGAGAAGCCTGCCGCGAAGCTCTGGCGCGGCGGCACGGATATCGGAAGTGATGTCGGGGAATTGCATGACGTGAAAGGCCGCGCGCTAACCCTTCTCCCCTCGGGGGAGAAGGTGGCCCGGCGAAGCCGGGTCGGATGAGGGAAGTCCGGCGAGACTGATCCTGTCGGCAATCTCGCGCAGAACGTATTCGAGGTTTCCTAGCACGCGTTCATTGGGAAAGCGCAAGACCTTGTAACCTTCGCGCTTCAGGAAGGCATCGCGAGACGCATCCCTGGCACGAGCCTCCTCGGTGTGATGAGGCTCGCCATCCAGCTCGACGATCAGCCTATGCTCGAAGCAGCAGAAATCGGCGATAAAAGGGCCGATTGCCATCTGGCGTTTGAATTTGAGATCATTGAAGCGACGATTTCGGACGGCCTGCCAAAAAGCAGCCTCGGCGCGTGTCGGCTGACTGCGCTGGTCACGGGCAAAGTCCAGCGTCTCCGGCGAGTTCTTTCGCTCCAGCAAGTCCTTCCCTCATCCGTCAGCGCTTCGCGCTGCCACCTTTTCCCACAGAAGTCGGGTGTTCCCGACTTCTGCCTCCAAAGTGCTGATCTCGGGCAAGCCCGAGATCAGTGGGGAGAAGGGTCCGAGCGTCGCGGTCAATTTAGTGCTTGCAGCTCTCCCGGCAGCGCATAGGCCCATTGCGTGATGTTGCCGGCGCCGAGGAACACGACATAGTCGCCCGGCCCCGCCAGCTCCGCCACCATGCCGGCCAACTGGTCGGAGCTGTCTAGCGGCAGCGCATGCCTGTGACCGCGCGCCTTGATGCCCGAGACCAGCGAATCACGGTCGGCGCCCGCGATCGGCGCTTCGCCGGCCGCATAGGTGTCGGCGACGATCACCGTGTCGGCATCGTTGAAACAGGCGGCGAAATCATCGAACAGGCTCGCCAGCCGCGTATAGCGATGCGGCTGCACGATCGCGATCACCTTGCCCTTGGTCGAGGCGCGCGCCGCCTTGAGCACTGCCGCGATCTCGACCGGGTGGTGGCCGTAATCGTCGAAGATCAGCGCGCCGTTCCACTCGCCGGTCTTGGTGAAGCGGCGCTTGACGCCGCCGAACCCGGCCAGCGCCGCGCGGATGCTCTCGACCGGGATACCCAGATCATAGGCGACAGCGATCGCAGCCGTGGCGTTCAGCGCATTGTGATGGCCCGGCATCGGCATGATCAGATCGCGGACCACCTCGTCGCGCCCGCGCTTGCGGTCGCGGATCAGCAGCGTGAACTTGGCCTGTCCGCCGGAGAGGTCGATGTCGATCAGGCGGAAATCGGCCTGCGGATTCTCGCCATAGGTGACGACGCGGCGATCCTCGATCTGCCCGACCAAACCCTGCACGGTGGGATGATCGATGCACATCACGGCGAAGCCGTAAAAGGGCAGGTTCTCGACGAAAGTCCGGAACGCCGCCTTGATCGCATCGAACGTGCCGAAATGGTCGAGATGCTCGGGGTCGATATTGGTGACGACGGCGACGTCCGCCGGCAGCTTCAGGAAGGTGCCGTCGGACTCGTCGGCCTCGACCACCATCCAGTCGCTCTCGCCCATGCGGGCATTGGTGCCATAGGCGTTGATGATGCCGCCATTGATCACGGTCGGGTCGAGCCCGCCCTTTTCCAGCAGCGTCGCGACGAGCGAGGTCGTGGTCGTCTTGCCATGCGTGCCGGCGATGGCGACGCAGGACTTGAGCCGCATCAACTCGGCCAGCATCTCGGCGCGGCGCACCACCGGCAGGCGCCGCTCGCGTGCCGCGATGAGTTCCGGGTTGTCGCGCTTGATCGCAGTCGAGACGACGACGACCTCGGCCTCGCCGATATTCTCCGCCTTGTGGCCGACGAAGGTCTTGATGCCCTTGTCGGCCAGACGCTTGACGTTGGCGCCGTCGGCGGCGTCAGAGCCCTGCACCTTGTAGCCGAGATTGTGCAGCACCTCGGCGATGCCGGACATGCCGATGCCGCCGATTCCGACGAAATGGATGGAGCCGAGTTCGACCGGCAGCTTCATGATTCGGATGTCCTTGATCTCGTGTCTAAATCTGACGATTCTCGCTTGAACCGCTCGGTCGTCCCGGACAAGCGGCAAAGCCGCGCCGATCCGGGACCCATTCCCGAAGCTTGCAGGGATGGGTTCCGGAATGGATCCCGGGTCTCCGCTGCGCTGCGCCCAGGATGACGGCAGGTTGTTACAAGAACCATGACCCTTTAGAGGCCGGCCGTTTCGATGACGAGCCGTGCAAGTCGATCGGCCGCGTCGGGAATGCCGGCGCTCTTGGCGTGCGCGGCCATGCCAGTCAAGCGCGAGGGCTCGGCAAGCAGCGCGGACAGCTCGCTCGCCAGTCGGCGCGGCGTGAACTCCGGCTGCAGGATGCGGATGGTTCCGCCGGCCTGTTCGAGCACGCCGGCATTGGCCGCCTGGTCCTGGTCCAGCGAGCCCGGCAAGGGCACGAGGATGGAGGGCCGCCCGATTACCGTAAGCTCCGCCACGGTCGAGGCGCCCGAACGACCCACGACCAGATGCGCCCTGGCCATCCGGGCCGGCAGGTCCTTGAAGAACGGCGCGATCTCGGCCTTGACGCCGGCCTGAGCGAAGATGCCGCGCACGCGCTCCTCATCCTCCAGACGCGCCTGCTGCACGACCGACAGCCGTGCCCGCTCCTCGGGCGTCAGCAGCTGAAGCGCTGGCGGCACGATGTCGGCCATGATCCGCGCGCCCTGGCTGCCGCCGAAGACGAGCAGGTTGAGCACGCCGGCGCCGGGGTCGGCATAAAGCGATGCGGCCTCGATCACCGCCGGCCGCACCGGGTTGCCGACCTGCCGGCATTTGGCCCGCGCGGCGTCGGACAATCCGCCGACCTCGGCGAAGCCCGTGGCGATGGTATGGACCCGCCCCGCAAGAAAGCGGTTGGCCCGGCCGATCACCGCATTCTGCTCGTGGATCAGGGTCCGTACCCCGCAGAGCGAGGCCCCGAGAACCGGCGGCACGGTCGGGTAGCCGCCGAAGCCGACGACGATCGCCGGTTTCAGCTCCTTGACGATGCGCCGCGCCGTAAGGACGCCCTTGCCGAGTTGGACCAGCGCACCGGCCATCTTCAATGGCGAACGGCCCGACGGCGTCGCGGCCGGCACGGCATGCACGGCTTCGGCGGGGAAGCTGCCGGCGAACTCGGCTGCACGCGTATCGGTCATCAGCACGACGCGCACGCCCTGCTTGTGCAGGGCGTGGCTCAGGGCTTCCGCCGGAAACAGATGGCCGCCGGTGCCTCCGGCGGCCAGCACGACAAGGGGCGCTTTTGCCATAGCCGTCAGCGCCTGTACTCGCCGAAGCCCTCGGCGCGCGGTCGCTTGCGGGTCAGCGCCAGCAGGAAGCCGGTGCCGATCGCCAGCGAGATCAGCGACGAGCCGCCATAGGAGATGAAGGGCAGCGTCATGCCCTTGGCCGGCATCATGTGCAGATTGACCATCATGTTGATCGCAGCCTGGATGCCGAAGAGCAGCGCCAGCCCCGTCACGGCAAGGCGGATGAACGGATCCTCGGCCTTCTGCGCGTTCAGCAGCGCGCGCAGCACGATCACGGCAAACAACGCCACGAGCAGAATGCAGACCACGATGCCGAACTCTTCGGCGGTGACGGCGAAGATGAAGTCGGTATGCGCGTCGGGCAGGATGCGCTTGACCGTGCCCTCGCCCGGCCCCTTGCCCAGCCAGCCGCCCTGCGCGAAGCTTTCCAGCGCGGTGTCGATCTGAAAGGTATCACCGGACCCCTTGTCCATGAAGCGCTCGATGCGGGCGCGGACGTGGGGGACGAGCTGGTAGGCGATCAGGATGCCGAAGGCCCCTGCCCCGCCCAGGCCCAGCACCCAGAACCAATGCAGGCCGGCGACGAAGAACAAGCCGCACCAGACCAGCGTCACCAGCATCGTCTGCCCGAAATCGGGCTGCAGGACGAGCGGCACGATCGTCAGCGGCAATAGCAGGAAGGCCATGATCGTGCCCGGCAGATCGGGCCGGCGCGTCCCTTCGGCGAAGGCCCAGGCGGCGAGCACGACGAAGGCGGGCTTGATGAACTCCGAGGGCTGCACCGAGCCCAGCGGCCCCAGGGTCAGCCAGCGGCGCGCGCCCTTGACCTCGACGCCGAGATAAAGCGTCGCCACCACCATCGCGAGCGACACCGTGAAGATCAGCAGCGCCGCGCGGCGCACCTGGCGCGGCGTCATGAAGGAGACGCCGATGAAGATCGTCATCGCCAGCAGCAGATACACCGCCTGCCGGTTGACGAAATGGAAGGTCGACAAGCCCAGCCGCTCGGCGACCGGCGGCCCGCCCGCCATCAGCAGCACGACGCCCGACACCATCAGCGCCACGAGCGTACCGAGGATGACGCGGTCGATCGACCACCACCAGCGACCACTGAGACTGGGTTCGGCGCGCGAGACCATGCGTGAGGCTCCAACATCGGCAATGGCGCAGGAGATGCGCCTCGTATCCGAATCACTCTGTCAATGAATGGTTAACCGATTGATTCCGAGCGACGACCGACAGGCGCGGTATCCACAACGCAGACCTTCCCGTCGCAGCTGTCCGGAACCTCCCGGCAATGTCCGTCCGGAATTCGAGGTCACAAAGTGGCTTGCCTCGTCACAACACATCCATTAACCTGGATATATGGATAATTCACAAGCCATCCTGGCCATGGCCGCGCTCGCACAGCCCACCCGGCTCGACACCTTCAGGCTGTTGGTGAAGCGCGAACCCGAAGGCATTCCCGCCGGCGAGCTCGCTCGCCTGCTGGACATTCCGCAGAACACGATGTCGGCGCATCTGGCGATCCTGTCACGCGCCGGCCTGATCGTTGGCGAGCGGCACAGCCGCTCGATCATCTACCGCGCAGATCTCGACGGCTTCCGCGCGGTGATCGCCTTCCTGCTGAAGGATTGCTGCGGTGGCCGCGCCGATCTCTGCGAGCCCCTGATCAACGAGCTCATTCCCTGCTGCCCACCGAAGGCCAATGCCGATGGACGTCATCATCTACCATAATCCTGCCTGTGGGACCTCGCGCAACACGCTTGCGCTGATCCGGAACGCCGGGGTTGAGCCTCACATCGTCGAGTATCTGAAGACGCCGCCGTCGCGGGCGATGATCGCAGGCCTCGTCGCGCGGATGGGCATAACGCTTCGGGAGGTCATCCGGGAAAAGGGGACACCGTTTGCAGATCTCGGACTCGGAGATCTGTCCGTGACTGACGAAGCCCTGCTCGACGCGATCGAGAAACATCCTGTCCTGCTCAACCGCCCGATCGTGGTTGCGCCGAACGGCGTGAGGCTGTGCCGTCCTTCGGAGGAGGTCATCGACCTGCTTCCCCCGCAGCGAGGGCCGTTCGTCAAGGAAGACGGCGAGCGCATCGTCGACAAAGCCGGCCGCCGCATCGCGAGCGCCTAAGGAAAGTCCATGTCCGCCTTCGAACGCTACCTCACGCTTTGGGTGGCGCTGTGCATTGTTGCCGGCGTCGCACTTGGCCACCTGTTCCCGACCGCCTTCCAAATCATCGGCAGCGCCGAGATCGCCAAGGTTAATCTGCCGATGGCTGGCCTGATCTGGCTGATGGTCATCCCGATGCTGCTGAAGATCGACTTCGCCGCATTGCGCGAGGTCGGCCAGCATTGGCGCGGCATCGGCGTCACCCTCTTCGTAAACTGGGCGGTGAAGCCGTTCTCCATGGCCCTCCTAGGCTGGCTCTTCATTGGCTGGCTGTTTCGTCCCAACCTGCCCGCGGACCAGATCGACTCCTATATCGCCGGCCTGATCATCCTGGCCGCGGCGCCTTGCACCGCTATGGTCTTCGTCTGGTCCAACCTGATCAAGGGCGAGCCGCATTTCACGCTGAGCCAGGTTGCGTTGAACGACGCGATCATGGTCGTCGCCTTCGCCCCGATCGTCGGGCTGCTGCTGGGCCTTTCGGCCATCACCGTTCCCTGGGGCACGCTGACGCTGTCCGTGGCGCTCTACATCCTGGTCCCCGTGATCGTCGCGCAGGTCATCCGCAAGAGCGTGCTCGCCTCGGGCGGCGATGCGGCCCTGCAGCGATTGCTCGCCTTCCTGTCGCCTGTGTCGCTGGTCGCCCTCCTCGCTACGCTGGTGATGCTGTTCGGTTTCCAGGGCGAGCAGATCCTGGCGCAGCCGTCGGTCATTGCCATCCTGGCCATCCCGATCCTGATCCAGGTCTATTTCAACGCTGGGCTCGCCTACCTGCTCAACCGGGCAGCCGGGGAGCAGCATTGCGTCGCCGGTCCCTCCGCGCTGATCGGGGCGTCCAACTTCTTCGAACTCGCCGTCGCCGCCGCCATCAGCCTGTTCGGGTTCAATTCCGGTGCTGCATTGGCCACCGTGGTCGGTGTGTTGATCGAGGTCCCGGTCATGCTGTCCGTCGTCTGGATCGTGAACCGGTCCAGGGGCTGGTACGAGCGCGGAAGCCCGCGCAGCGCGGCAAAGGTGATCTCATGACCGATCTTCCGAATGTCGACCTCGGCCGTCTGATCGCGCCCGACCTCGCCCGACTGGAACCCACCGAGCGCGCCACCCATCCGCCTCGCATCCTCCTGCTCTACGGCTCTCTCCGCACCCGCTCCTACAGCCGGCTGCTGACCCTTGAAGCCGAGCGCATCCTCAAGCATCTCGGTGCCGAAACGCGGGTGTTCGATCCCGCCGGCCTGCCGATGCCCGACAGCGTTCCACCTGATCATCCCAAAGTGCAGGAGTTGCGGGATCTCGCGCTGTGGTCGGAGGGGCATGTTTGGTGCAGCCCGGAGCGTCACGGCACCATCACCGGCGTCTTCAAGAGCCAGATCGACTGGATCCCGCTGGAGCTTGGCTCCGTTCGCCCGACGCAGGGACGAACGCTGGCGGTCATGCAAGTTTCGGGCGGCTCGCAGTCGTTTAACGCCGTCAACGCGCTGCGCGTGCTGGGCCGATGGATGCGAATGGTGACGATCCCGAACCAGTCCTCCGTCGCCAAAGCCTTTCAGGAATTCGACGAGGCCGGCCGCATGAAGCCCTCAGCCTATTACGACCGTGTCGTCGACGTGATGGAGGAGCTTGTCCGCTTCACCCTCCTGACGCGCGACCGGTCAGACTACCTCACCACGCGCTACAGCGAGAGGAAGGACGCAAACGAGGTGATCCAGGTAAATGCGATCTAGCAGGCTGCTGCGTTTTCGTGGAAACGCGGGTCATCCCGGCCGGAGCGAAGCGCAGAGCCGGAATCCATCCCGGAAGATTTGTCGGCAAGCGCTCCGGCATGGATCCCGGGTCAAGCCCGGGACGACGGCATGTTTCCGAGTGAAATCAGCAGCCTGCTAGCGCAGCCCATTGAAAGCCGAGGCCGCCACGGCCCGAATCTCACCCTACGCCGCGCCAAATCCCACAAACCCCGGCAGCGCCTTCACCAGCGCCCTGAACGCATCGCCGCGCACCTCGAAATTCGGGAACTGGTCGAAGGACGCGCAGGCCGGCGAGAGCAGCACTGCGATTTCCCCCTCGCCTGCCTGGGCCAGCGCGTCGCGCGTCGCATCCGCGACCGCGACCGCGAGCGTGCCGGCGCGCTCATAGGTCACGCGGCCATCTTCGTCGAAGGTCGCCGCGAACAGGTCGCTGGCGGCGCCGATAAGATAGGCCTTGGCGATATTCGGGAAATAGCGCGTCAGGCTCTCGATGCCGCCATCCTTGGCCTTGCCGCCTAGGATCCAGAAAATGTCGCGGAAGGAGGTCAGCGCCTTCTCGGTGGAATCGGCATTGGTCGCCTTGGAATCGTTGATGAAGACGACCCGGCCAATGCGGCCGATCTCCTCCATCCGGTGCGCCAGCCCGGGATAGCTCCGGAAGCCGGCGGCGATCTCTTCTGCGCTCAGCCCCAGCGCATCGCAGGCGGCAAAGGCGGCCGCAGCGTTCTGCGCATTATGCGAGCCGCGCAGGGAGCCTATGCCGGCGAGATTGGCGACGACCCTGGGCTTGCCGTCCCTGACCTGCACGATGCGGGTGTCGAGCTTGCCCTGATTGGCGGTGATGCCGGCGAAGACGCCTTCATCCAGCGGCTGCTCGCCGCTGATCTTCACCAGCGGCCGCCCCGAAGCCGCCCGCCGCCGCGCCATCTGCTTGGAGGCCTCGTCGTCGACGCCGATCACCGCGATATCCGCGCTCGCGACCAACCGTTCCTTGATCGCGCCATAGGCTTCGAAGTCACCGTGCCGGTCGAGATGATCCGGCGTCAGGTTCATCTGGATGCCGACCGTGGGCGCCAGCGAAGGCGCGAGATCGATCTGGTAGCTGGAGCATTCGATGACGTGGATGCGGCTGTCGGAGGGCGGCTCCAGCGTCAAAACAGCTGCGCCGATATTGCCGCCCATCTGCACGTCGCGCCCGGCCGAGCGCAACACATGCGCGATCAGCGCCGTCGTCGTCGATTTGCCGTTGGTGCCGGTGATGCAGACGACCGGCGCCGAGGGTGCGATCGTGGCCCGCTCGCGGAAGAACAGTTCGATGTCGCCGATGATCTCGACGCCCGCAGCTTTCGCCTTGCCGACCGTCCAGTGCGGCTCGGGATGAGTCAGTGGCACGCCCGGCGACAGGATGAAGGCCGCAAAGCCCGACCAGTCCGCGGATGCGAGGTCGACGACGGAGATGCCCTCGGCCGTGGCCTTGTCGCGGCTCCCCTGATTGTCGTCGAAGGCTGCGACATCTGCTCCGCCCGCCTTCAGCGCACGCGCCGTGGCGAGGCCCGAGCCGCCGAGGCCAAACAGCGCGACGCGCTTGCCTGCAAGAACCGTGATGGGCGTCATGATCAGCGCAGCTTGAGCGTGGAGAGGCCGACGAGCGCCAGCACCACCGAGATGATCCAGAACCGGATCACCACCTGCGGTTCTGTCCAGCCGAGCTTCTCGAAATGGTGGTGGATCGGCGCCATCAGGAAGACGCGCCTGCCGGTGCGCTTGAACACGGCGACCTGGATGATGACCGAGAGCGCCTCAACGACGAAGAGGCCGCCGACGATGGCCAGCACGATCTCGTGCTTGGTCGCGACCGCGATGGTGCCGAGCAGGCCGCCCAGGCCCAGCGACCCGGTATCGCCCATGAAGATCTGCGCCGGCGGCGCATTGAACCAGAGGAAGCCGAGGCCGGCACCGATCACCGCCCCGCAGATCACGGCGAGCTCGCCCGAGCCCGGCACGTGGTTGATCTGCAGGTAATTGGCGAAGATCGCGTTGCCGACGAGATAGGAGATGAAGCCGAAAGTGCCGGCTGCGATCATCACCGGCACGATGGCGAGCCCGTCGAGCCCGTCGGTCAGGTTCACCGAATTGCCGGCGCCGACCACGACAAAGGCCGTGACCAGCGGGAACAGGATGCCAAGCGGAATGATCGCTTCCTTGAGGAAGGGCATGGCGAAGCCCGAGGCGATCGCCGGCGGCTGCGTCTGCATCACGAAATAGCAGGCGATCAGCGCGACCACGACCTCGATGGCGATGCGCGCCTTGCCCGAGAAGCCCTTATGCGACTGCTTCGTCACCTTGAGGAAATCGTCGTAGAAGCCGATCGCGCCATAGGCCGCGGTGACGCCGAGCACGATCCAGACATAGGGGTTGCGCAGATTGCCCCAGAGCAGCGTCGCGGCAAACAGCCCGCCCAGGATCATGAGACCGCCCATGGTCGGCGTGCCGCGCTTGGCGAGATGCGTTTCCGGGCCGTCGGTGCGGATCGGCTGGCCCTTGCCCTGCTTGATCCGCAGCCAGGAGATCGCGGCCGGCCCGAAGAAGAAGACGAACAGCAGCGCCGTCGCGGTGGCTCCGCCGGCGCGGAAAGTGATGTACCGGAACACGTTCAGGATAGGGAACGTGCCAGAGAAATCGGCCAGCCAGACGAGCATGATGAAAAGTCTCTTGTTCTATTCGTCGGTCGGCATGGTGGGAAAGCGCGCCATGATCGCCTTCACGATCGGCCCCATGCGTGAACCGAGCGAACCCTTGACCGTGATGACGTCCCCGGCCCTGATCGCATCCAGAACGAGCGGCTCGAGTCCGCTCGCCTGCGCCGCATAAGCACCCCTGACCACGGAAGGCAAGCTGTCATAGAGCCCGCGCATCAGCGGACCGCAGGCGAAAACCTTGTCGACGCCGTTCATGCTGACAGCCTCGGCCAGCCCCTTGTGCAGGTCGGGGCCGCTCGGTCCGAGCTCCAGCATGTCGCCGAGAACGGCGATGCGCCGGCCGCGTCCGGAGACCGGAAGGCGCCCCAGATTCTCGATCGCCGCGCGCATCGAGGCCGGGTTGCCGTTGTAGCTTTCGTCGACCAGCGTGAAATTGCCGCCCGGCCCCTGCAGCGTCTGCTGCGCGCCGCGCCCGGCAGGCGGCTTCAGATCGCCCAGAGCCAGCGCAGCCAGGGCGAGGTCGGCGCCCAGCGCATGCACGACGGCGAGCACGCCGAGCGAATTCAGCACGATATGCTTGCCGGGGCTGCCGATCCGGTAGGTCACCGGCTGCCCCATCACGATCGCGTCGACGGTCGAGACATCGGCCTTGAGCGCGCAGGAGACCAGCCTGATATCGGCATCGGCGCTTTCGCCGAAGCTGATGACCCGTCCCGCCGGGCCGGCCTCAGCCAGCTTGCGCAGCAGATCGGATTGCGGAATGTCGGCATTGATGATGGCGGTGCCGCCGGGCTCGAGCTCCCAGAAGACCGAGGCCTTCTCTTCCGCGATGCCTTCGAGCGAGGCGAAGGCGGCCAGATGCACCGGCTGAATGGTGGTGATGATCGCCACATGCGGCCGCACGAGCTTGGCCAGCGGCAGGATTTCGCCGGGGCTGTTCATCCCGATCTCGTAGACGCCGTAGCGCACCGAGGCCGGCGTGCGGCACAGCGTCAGCGGCACGCCCCAGTGATTGTTGTAGGAGGCGACGGGCGCATGCGTTTCCCCCTGGCGCGACAACACCAGCCGCAGCGCCTCCTTGGTGCCTGTCTTGCCGACCGAGCCTGTCACGGCCACGACCTTGGCCGTCAATTCGGCGCGGCGCGCGGACCCAGCCTGCTCCATGGCACGCAGAACATCGGGCACGACCGCCAACGATCCAAGCCCCGCGAACTGGCTCGCATGGGCCTCGTCGACCACCGCCAGCGCAGCACCCTTTTCCAGCGCGCCGGACACGAAATCATGCCCGTTGCGGGCCTCGCCGGTGATGGCGAAGAAGACGTCGCCGGGCTCCAGCGTGCGCGTATCGATCGAGGCACCGGTCACTGCCGCCGGCATCGCGCCATCGAGCCGCGCGCCCATGGCCGCGACCAGTCGTTCCCCGCTCCACAAGGGCGCGCTCATCATGCGATCTCCGCTATCGCCGCCCGGACCACGTCGTGATCTGAAAAGGGCAGCGTCCGGTCGCCCACGATCTGGCCCGTTTCATGGCCTTTTCCGGCAACGATCAGTAAATCCCCAGCCGCGAGCATGCCCACGGCGGTCCTGATCGCGTCAGCGCGATCGGCGATTTCCCGTAGCATGGGCGATGCCGCCAGAACCTCGGCGCGGATCGCGGCCGGGTTCTCGCTGCGCGGGTTGTCGTCGGTGACGATGGCAATGTCGGCCTTCTCAGCCGCGATCGCGCCCATCAAAGGCCGCTTGCTCCGGTCGCGGTCGCCGCCGCAGCCGAAAACACAAATCAGCCGCCCGGTCGCATAGCGGCGCAGCGTCGCCAGCACGGCGGCCAGTGCATCGGGCTTATGCGCGTAATCGACCACGACGAGCCCGCCATTGATCTCGCCGACACGTTCCAGGCGCCCGGCCACGCCGGTCAGGCCGGATATGGCTTGAAGCGCGGCAATCGGATCTTCTCCGACAGCGATCGCAAAGCCCGCCGCGACCAGCGCATTGCCCGCCATGAAATCGCCGACCAGCGGCAGCGTCACGGTCAAATCGCGCCCGTCCACGCCGAGCGTCAGCCGCTGCGAAAATCCCTCGCGCGCATTGGCGAGCAGCGTCACCGTCTCGCCCTTGCGGCCGATGCCGATCACCCTGTGCCCGCGCGCCTTGGCAGCGTCGGCGGCTTGCGTCGCATAGGGCTCGTCCCGGTTGATCACCACGGGCGCGCCTTCGGGCAGAAGCTCCCATAGCCGCAGCTTGGCAGCGAGATACTCACCCACGCTGGGGTGATAATCGAGATGGTCGTGGCCGAGATTCAGGAAGGCGCCGGCCTTGAGCCTGACACCGTCGAGCCGGCGCTGGTCGAGCCCATGCGAAGAGGCCTCCATCGCCAGATGGGTCACGCCTTGCGCTGCCAGACGGTCGAGCGAGGCATGCAGCGAGAGCGGGTCAGGTGTCGTCAGCGAGCCGTAATCGGCCCCTTTCGAGGTCACCACGCCGATAGTGCCGAGGCTTGCCGATTCATGGCCGAGCGCCTGGAAGATCTGCCGCGTGAAATCGGCGACCGATGATTTGCCGCTGGTCCCGGTGACCGCGACGATGGTGCCCGGCTGGCGCGGATGCACCCTGGCGGCGGCCAGCGCGAGCGCAAGGCGAGGATCGGAAACCTGCGCGAAGGCGATTGCAGGGTCGAGCCCGTCCGGCCTCGCCCCGCCCGAGACGATGGCGGAAGCGCCGCGCATCGCCGCATCCGCGATGAAGCGCGCGCCGTCAGCCTTGGCACCTGCCAGCGCGACGAAGACTTCGCCAGCGGACACCTTGCGGCTGTCGAAGGACACGCCCGCGACGCGGCGCGAAGCGACCTCCGCCGCGAAGGCCTCGGGAAACAGATCGCCAAGGCTGAAGCCCGAACTCGTCATCGCATCGCCGCCGTCATTCTGATCGCGTTCGCGCCGGTGTCAGCGCGAACCCCACGCACCCAGCCGCGCCATCAGCGGGAAGGGCGAAACCGGCGGCTCGAAGCGCGGCGGCAGGCCCAGGATCGGCGCCGTGCGCTCGATCACCTTGCCGGTGGTGATGCCGGCATTCCAGGCCGCAGTCGAGTAGCCGCCGCTTTCGGCATAGCCCTTCGGCTCGTCATAGATCGAGAGGAAGAGATAACGCGGCTTGTCGGAAGGCGCGATCGCCGTGAAGGTCGTGAAGTTCTTGTTCTTGGCGTAGCGCCCGTTGATCACCTTCTCGGCCGTGCCGGTCTTGCCGCCGACAAAATAGCCGGCGATGTCGGCCTTGCGGGCCGAACCCTTCTCGCCATTCAGCCGCATGATGAAGCGCATCGCCTCCGAGGTCTCGGGCTTGATCACCCGGATGCCGGTTTTCCTGGCGTCTTCCTCGGATCGTTTCAGGAAGGTCGGCGTCATCAGCGTGCCGCCATTGACCAGCGCGGCCACCGCCGCCATCGCCTGCAGCGGCGCGACCGCCAGACCATGGCCGAAGGCGATGGTCGCGGTGTTGATCTCGCCCCAGCGCCCCGGCACGATCGGCGCCGCGCTTTCCGGCAGCTCGGTCGTCATCCGGTCGAGCTGCATCATCTTCTTCAGGAAGGCCTTGTGGCCCTCGACGCCGACCGACAGCGCCATCTTGATCGAACCCATGTTCGACGAATGCAGGAACACCTCCGGCACCGTGAGCGTGCGCCCGGTGCCATGGTATTCCTTGATCACCTGGCGGCCGAACCGCATCATGCCGCCGGCGGTCGAATAGCTCGAATTGATATTGGCCTTGCCGGAATCCAGCGCCATCGCGATGGTCAGCGCCTTGAAGGTGGAGCCCATCTCGTAGACGCCGACATTCATCCGGTTGATCCGGTCCTTCTCCAGCGCATCGACCGGATTGCCGGGGTCGAAATCCGGCAGCGAGACGAGCGCCAGCACCTCGCCGGTGTTGACGTCCATGATAGCGCCCGCCGCCGCGATCGCCCTGAACCGCTCCATGCCCTTGAACAGCTCGTCGCGCAGCGCATGCTGGACGCGCAGATCGACGGAGAGCTGCACCGGCTTCAGGTCGGAGGCCTCGGTCGCGAGCCCCGCCCCGTTCAGATCCTGCAGACCCTGGGAGTCGATGTATTTCTCGATGCCGGCGATGCCGACATTGTCGATGCTGGCGAAGCCGAGCACATGGGCGGCGGCCGTGCCGTTGGGATAGACGCGCTTGTTTTCCGGCACGAAGCCGACGCCGGGAATGCCGAGCCGGTGCACTTCGGCCTGCTGGCGCGGGGTGATCTCGCGCTTGACCCAGACGAAGCCCTTCTTCGTGCCGAGCTTGTCGCGGAGATCCTTGGCGTCGAGATCGGGCAGGACGGCGGTGAGCAGCTCGGTCGCCTCGTCCTTGTCGAGGATCTTGCGCGGCTCGGCGAAAACGGAGACGGCGCGGATATCGGTGGCGAGCACGTCGCCATTGCGGTCGACGATGTCGGGGCGTGCCGCCGAGATCGCGGTCGACGTGGCGCGGCGCAGGCCGACCTGCTCGTTGGGCAGCATCGCCAGCATCACGAGCCGGCCGGTGATGGCGATGAACAGCGCCGAGAAGGCGAGGATGACCAGCCCGACACGCGGCTGGCTCTTCTCGCCGCTCATCCGGAAAATGTCGCGCAGGATGTCGAGGCCACGGCTCGCCTTGCCCTTTCCGGCAGAGGCAGCGTCGTCTGAGACGCGATTATTTGCGTCGCTATTACTTGCGTCGCTCATGGGCGTGCTCCGGGCGTGGTGACACCGCTCGCCTTGCGGTCCCTGGGCGTTTCCGTCGGCAGGCCGAGGCCGAGATCCTCGAGCTTGCGGCCGATGGCGTCGACCTTGGGTCCGCGATTGGGGATGTCCGAGGCGCGCACCACTTGCGTCACTGAAAAAGCCTGCAGATCGAGATGGCGATCCGACAGCATCTGCAGCCGGTCTGGCCGGTTGAGGAACTGCCATTCGGCCTTCAGCACGGCGATGGCGTCACGCTCGCGCTGCGTCTTGCCCTTGAGCTTCTGGAGATGCTCGGCTGCCAGCGTCGTCTCGTATTTGATCGTGTAGGCATAGACGGCCGAGGACACCAGCGCGCCGATGGCAATGACATGGAGCAGCTTGATCACGCTCAGGACCTCCGGCGCGGCTGAGGAGCGGGAATGCCGGCAAGCGCCACCAGTTCCGGTTCAGGCGAGCGGGCAGAAGCGGCATTGCGCTCGGCCGCACGCAGCTTGGCCGAGCGTGCGCGGGGGTTTATCCGCATTTCCGCATCCGTGGGCGCGACTGGCCCCCGGTTGACGAGGGAAAATGTCGGCTGCGCCACGGCAATCGCGGGCGCGTGCCGCGACCCTGCGGGCGCCCGGCCCGAACGCTCGCTCAGGAACTGCTTGACGATGCGGTCTTCCAGCGAATGGAAGGTGACGACCACGAGCCGCCCGCCGGGCTTGAGCACCGCCTCGGCGGCATGAAGCGCCCGCACCAGCTCGCCGAGCTCGTCATTGACCGCGATGCGCAGCGCCTGAAACACACGTGTCGCGGGATGCGCGCCGCCGGGCTCCGCCCAGACGATACTCGCCACGAGTTCGGCGAGCTGCTTGGTCGTCTCGATCGGCGCCTTGCGCCGGGTCTCGACCACGGCGCGCGCGACGGCGCGCGAGCGCCGCTCCTCGCCATAGTGATAGAAGATGTTGGCGAGCAGCCCCTCCTCGGCCTCGTTGATGAGGTCGGCAGCGCTTTGCCCCTCGCGCGCCATGCGCATGTCGAGCGGCCCGTCGAAGCGGAACGAAAAGCCGCGCTCCGCCTGGTCGATCTGCATGGACGACACGCCGATATCGAGCACGACGCCATCGAGCGGCGCCATCTGGAAGCGCTCGGCCTCCTCGGCGAGTTCGCTGAAGCGCGCCTGCGACAGGATGAGACGTCCGGCCATGGCCGCCACGAGATCGGCTCCGCCGGCAATGGCTGTCGGGTCGCGGTCGAGCGCGAGCAGCGTCGCATCGGGCGCAGCCTCCAGCAGCGCGCGCGCATAGCCGCCAGCCCCGAAGGTGCCGTCGAGATAGCGGCCGCCGGGCTTCAGCGCGAGCGCCTCGATCACCTCGGCCAGCAGCACGGGCACATGCGGCGCGGCGTCTTGCGACGCATTCACTTGCGACGCGGGTGTCACTTGCGACGCGGGTGCATGACGGGCCGGTCCGCCAATGGCGCCGTCGTCGCGACTGCCATGGCCCGTCATGCGCCCGCGACCCCGGTCGGGCCGGAAGACTGCAGCTGCGTCCCAAGCACACGCTTGACGTCGCGCAGCCGTGTCTTCGCCGCCTCGAGATGCGTCTGGAACCGCTGCGGCTCCCAGATCTGGAATTTGTGGCCATGGCCGACGAAGGTCACGGTATCGCCGATGCCAGTATGTGCCTTGAGCGCCTCGCTCAGCATGATGCGGCCCTCCGGGTCGACCTTCAGAACCTCCGACGTGCCGTTCAGCGCCGTCGAAAGGGATTCCCACTCGTCCGAGAACGGCGAGAAGCGCGAGAGTATATCGTCGATTGTCTTGCGTAGCGCGTGGCCGCCGGCATCGAAGGCGGCAAGATCGAGCGCGGGATGAACGTAGAGCCCCTCGTAGCCATCCTTGGCCAGCACGGCGCGGAAACTCGAGGGGATCGAGACGCGGCCCTTGGCGTCGAGCCGGTTGGTGAAGTTCGAGACGAAGCGGTCCATCAACGCCGCCTCCCGGCCTGCTCTCCACACACCCGCCCTGCTCCAGAACATTCAGGGGCGAAGCCTCCCGTCGAGGCAGGCAAGGCAAAGGCGCTGACCAAAATCCGCGCGGCACACGGACCCTGATCTGACTGTCGCCTGCCGATCTCGACGGGATGATTTGGGATAGCATGGGTACTTATGGGCGTCAATGGAATCGCGTCTGCCGGCAGGCAGGCGCAGGGGCTGTGGAGCATCACACCCCGTTAAGGTTAAGTATCCGTAAGCGCGCGTGAATTGCCGTCCGCAGCCTGCCACCAACGGCCGAATGCGGTCGGACAAGCCCGGTATTCATGTGAAAAAAATTTGCGGCGGATCAGGCCTGATCGGCCGCCTTCAGCAGCGCGTCGCGCAAGGCCGACAGTTCCGCCAGCAGATTTTGGTTTCGCTCCGCCGTATGGCCGATCGCGCAGCCGATCGTTTCGGGCACGCAGCGCCCCTTCTCGCGCAGGGCATCGCCCTCCCCCGTCAGGTAAAGCCGGACCTGACGCTCATCCTCGCGGTCGCGCTCGCGTCGAACGAGGCCAGCCACTTCCAGTCGCTTCAGCAAGGGGGTGAGCGTGCCGGAATCGAGCATCATCCGCTCGCCGATCGCCTTCACGGTGACGCCGTCACCATCCCACAATACAAGCATGACCAGATATTGCGGATAGGTCAGGCCAAGCTCAGCCAGCACCGGGCGATACATCCGGTTGAAAGCGTGCCCGGCCTGGTAGATCGCGAAGCACAACTGCTCCTCCAGCCGCGGCTGCGCCGGATCGGGAACCTTCTGCCCAGTCATTGTTTCCCTTCCTGCCTGCGCAACGCCCGGTCGCCTGGAGCGGGACGATTTCCCTCGGAACCACGCCGTCATCCTGGACAAGCGGCGAAGCCGCGCAGATCCGGGATCCATCTCAGGGAGCCGAGCTCTACGATGGATCCCGGGTCGACCTGCGGTCGCCCAGGATGACGGCGTGTTTCCGCGCAAAATGATCAGGCTCTGGCGCAGAGCCAGATCAAATCCGCGTGAGCCCATATTTTCAATCGTTGACAATTAGATTGTGCGCAATCTAAATTGAAAATGCAAGTTGGCAGATCGCAACTTCACAAATCCCAAGTTCACAAATCCCAAATTCACAGCTCGTGCAGCAAGGAACCCCGTCATGAACATTCTCTACACCGCGCATGGTTCGGCCACCGGCGGACGTGAAGGCGAAGCTGCGACAGATACCGGCAACGTCAAGCTCGTGCTCAACACGCCCAAGGAACTCGGCGGCGGCGGCGGCAACGGCACCAACCCCGAACAGCTGTTCTCGATGGGCTATTCCGCCTGCTTCCTCGGCGCGCTGAAATTCGTCGCCGGCAAGGAGAAGGTGAAGATCCCCGACGACGCCCGCGTCAGCGCCGATGTCGGCATCGGCCCGCGCGACGACGGCGCCGGCTTCGGCATTGCGGTGAAGCTGACGATCTCGATCCCGGGCGTCGACAAGGCGGTGGCCGAGGATCTCGTCAAGAAGGCCCACGTCGTGTGCCCATACTCGCACGCGACCAAGGGCAACATCGACGTCGAGCTGAAGGTCGCCTGACGTCCCTTCTCGTGGAAGCGCGGCTTTCGCCGCGATGGCTCGGCAATTCGCTCCGGCGAGTCGACTGGAGCGGTGTGCGAGAACCGGAGCGGAGCGGACTGATGTCCGTGAGCACCGGAAGCGCAGAACATCGCTTCAGGCGGTCGCCGGAGTAGAATTGCCAGTCGGCCTGTAAGCCGGGTTTTGGATGGCCGGAGGATCGCTCCCCCGACGTGACGGCCATTCCTCTGGGACGCGCATTGCTGCGCGCCTCGAGCAACCAACCCGGACGACAAGGCCCAGAAACAGGCCCCTCCCCGCTTGCGCGGAAAGCATCGTCCCTATTCGGTTTTGCTCCCGGTGGGGCTTGCCATGCCGTCCCCGTTGCCGGGTCCGCGGTGCGCTCTTACCGCACCTTTTCACCCTTACCGTCGCGCCGGGGCGCCGAAGCGCTCGGCCCGAAGGCGGTTCGATCTCTGTGGCGCTTTCCCTGGGGTCGCCCCCGCCGGACGTTATCCGGCACCGTGTTTCCGTGGAGCCCGGACTTTCCTCCCCCAGAAGAACCTAAGCTCTTCCGGGAGCGGCCGTCCGGCCGACTGGCAGGGCGCTAGTGCGCGTTTGGCCGGCTCACGTCAAGGCGAGAGCGGCGCAAACCGCGCGTGTCATCAGCTCTGGGCGCTGATGGTGCGGACCTTGGCGCAATAGCTGCGGTTGGCGCCGTTCATGTGCTGGGTCATGTGGCCGCTCTGATATTTCATCACGGTGCGGCAGGTATCGCCACCGGCAAGCTTGTAGGCCAGCGCCAGATACTTCATGCCGAAGCGGGCATTGGTCTCGGCATCGAGCAGGCCGCCGGCGCTGCCGGAATAGCCCAGGCCGCGCGCCGTCTGGTGGCGGATCTGCATGAGCCCGTAATTGCCGGCATTGCTGGCGCGGGGATTGTAGCGGCTCTCGATGCGAACGACGGCATCGGCAAGCGCGAACGGCACACCGTTGGCGGCAGCATGGCGCGCCACGAGTGCCTTCAGCCCGTCCGAGCCGGCCGGGGCGGCCAGGGCGCGAGCCCGGCCCTGCGAATGCTTGCCGGCCTTCTCGATTGTGGCCGCCGATTTCGAACCGGCATTCGCCTGCGGTGACTCCTGGCCAGCCTTGCCGGCCGCCTTCTCACGCTGGATCTCAGCCTCCCTGACGATGAAGGCCCGAGCGTCGGTTTCGTCATTGACCTGAGCTTGTGCCGGCTGGAGGCTTGCGAGGCAAATCGCGAGAGCGGCGGCAGCGCCGCTGGAGGTATACCGCATGGTAGACTGCATCCTTCATTCCGGAACATGGCTGAAGGGCGCAGTCAATTGGTCAGCAAATGTGTTGATAATCTGACCGCATAGCCTGAAAATCTATTCTATATCCTCCGACAACGAACACTATTGGAAATCTAAAGCCTGAGTAATTCTCATGTAATGATTCGGAAATCGGCGATTCCGTGTCAATGCCGGCAGAACCACAGTGAGCCGCCAAACCATCGCCCCATTGACGACGCAATTGCCCGGCGCATTGCCAAAAAGCGGCAAATGACCTGGCGCGGGCTGTCGCGAGCGGCCGATTGCCGCTAGAGCAGGGCGCGAAAAAGCGGGAGCCGGTTTTTCGCGGAAGCCCGGCTCCGACTGTTCAGTAAGAGACGGATTCAGATTTCCGACGGCATCACTTTATGATGCCATCGCCAATCATCCGGCTTTAGGATTGCAGCCCAGCAAGGTTCGGGGGAACAGCTTCACGATGGTTTCGTCATTCTGGGGCGTGTTGGGTGGAGGCGGACTGGGCCTGGCGCTCGGCGGCCCGCTCGGAGCGCTCGTCGGTGCGCTGGCCGGCCATATGCTTGTCGACCGTGAGGGCGCGCCATTCGGCCCCGCGCCGCGCGAACTCGTCTTCACGACCGGGCTCGTCGCGCTTGCCGCCAAGATGGCGCGTTCGGACGGCGTCGTGACCCGCGACGAGGTCACGGCCTTCCAGCGCATCGTCAAGGTGCCGCCGGAGCAGCAGAAGCGCGTCGAGAGCCTGTTCGATCTCGCCAAGCAGACCAGCGCCGGTTTCGAGGCCTATGCCACGCAGATCGCCGAGAGCTTCCGCGACGAGCCCGCTCTGCTGGAGGATGTGCTCGACGGGCTTTTCCTGATCGCCGCCGCCGACGGCGCGATCCATCAGGACGAGCATGCCTATCTGCGCGACGTCGCGACGATCTTCGGCATCGGTGATGCCGATTTCGCCCGCATCGAAGCCCGCCATGCGCGCAGGCCCGAAGACCCCTATCTGGTGCTCGGCGCCAGCCGCGAGATGAGCGATGCCCATCTGAAACAGCATTATCGCCGGCTGGTGGCGCAGAACCATCCCGATCGCGAGATCGCACGCGGCCTGCCCGAGGAGGCGGTGGCGATTGCCACGCAACGCCTGTCGGCCATCAACGCCGCCTGGGACGCAATCGAGAAAGAGCGGGGCCTTGCGGTCGGGCTCCCGGAGCCCGCATGAGCGCGACGAACAGCCTGACGAACACGCCCGACAGCCGCTTTGCGGCGAAGGTCTTCCCCTCCCCCAATCACGGTGACCGCAAACCCCGCAACGGCGCCACCGACGCGCCGGAGCGCCGGCCGGACATGCTGATCCTGCACTATACCGGCATGCCGCAAGCCGGCGAGGCGCTGCAATGGCTCTGCAATCCGGTCTCGCAGGTCTCGTCGCATTATTTCGTCTTCGAGAACGGCCATGTCCTCCAGCTCGTGCCGGAAGGCCGCCGCGCCTGGCATGCCGGCGCTTCCAACTGGGCCGGCGAGACCGATATCAACTCCTGCTCGATCGGGATCGAGATCGCCAATCCCGGCCATCCCGGCGGCCTGCCCGATTTTCCGCCCGAACAGATCGCCGCCACCCTCAACCTCTGCCGCGACATCTGCGAGCGCTGGGCCATCCCGCCCGAACGCGTGCTGGCCCATTCCGACATCGCGCCGGGCCGCAAGATCGATCCCGGCGAGAAGTTTCCCTGGCGGCATTTTGCGCAGGGCGGCGTCGGCCTCTGGAGCGAGCCTGCGCCCATCCGTGGCGGGCGCTTCCTTGCGCGCGGCGACAGCGGCCAGCCTGTCGAGGCCCTGCAGGCGATGTTCGCGATGCTGGGCTACGGCGTTGCGGTCGACGGCGTCTATGACGAGAAGCTCGAGGCGGTCGTGGCAGCCTTCCAGCGGCATTGGCGCCAGGACAAGATCGACGGCGTCGCAGACGCCTCCACGATCACGACACTGCGCGACCTGCTGGCGGCGACGCGAGGCGCGCGCACCGCCTGATTGGCCAGCCAGCGTGAGCCCGGGCTGTCTGCAACATTGCCGTAAGTTAACTCGCTGTCAGCACGTTGTTCTGGCATGATTTGCCCCTGAGCGGCGGCGAGCAAGCCGGCGCATGACGGGGGACGCCCTTGCGCAAGTGGCTGATCGGATCTGGACTGGCGGTGCTGGCTGTCGGCGCCGGCTACTGGACCCTGCGACCGACCGGGGGAGCGGCAAACGACGTCGCCTTCCGCACCGCAGCGCTCGACCGTGGCCAGATCACCGCCGCCGTCCGCGCCACCGGCACGCTGACGCCGGTGACGACCGTGCTCGTCGGCTCGCAGCTTTCGGGCCAGATTGTCGAAATCCTCGCCGACTACAATTCCAAGGTGAAGGCCGGTCAGATCGTCGCGCGGCTGAACAGCGACCAGATCAAGACCCGGCGCGACGCCGCCCAGGCCGATGTCGCCCAGGCCAAGGCTGACCTCGTCGTCAAGCGCGCCCAGCTCGACCGCGCCCGCTCGACCCGGCTGAAGGCGAATTCGACGGTTAAGGATCTGGAGGCGCAGCGCGATCGCACCGCAGCCCAGCTCGCCGACGCCAGACGCACCTTCGACCGCCAGAACGAGCTCTTCAATCGCAATACCGGCTCGCAGCAGAGCCTCGACACCGCCCGCACGCAGGTCGAGGTCCAGGTCGCGACGCTCGCCTCCAGCGAGGCGCAGATCGCCTCTGCCAAGGCCGAGCTCAACGGGCTCGATGCCGACATCCTGCTCGCCGAAGGGCAGGTCCAGTCCGGCGAGGCGCTGATCGGCAGCCGCGAGGCCAAGCTCAAGGATATTCTGATCGACCTCGAACGCACCGACATCCGCTCGCCCGTCGACGGCGTCGTCGTGCAGCGCCAGGTCGATCTCGGCCAGACGGTCGCCGCCTCGCTCTCGACGCCGACTTTGTTCCAGATCGCGCAGGACCTGCGCGTCATCGACATCTACGCCAATGTCGACGAGGCCGATGTCGGTCGCCTGAAGCCGGGCCAGCCTGTCAGCTTCACCGTGAACGCCTATCCCAACCGCACCTTCGAGGGCCGCGTCGAACTGGTCAGGCTGGGCGCCCAGACCATCCAGAACGTCGTGACCTATACCGGCGTGGTCCGTGTCGAGAACCGCGACATGGCCCTGCTGCCGGGCATGACCGCCAATCTCCAGGTCGTGACCGAGGACCGCCGCGACGTGCTGCGCGTGCCCAACGCCGCGCTGCGCTTCCGCCCTGCCGGCGTCGCAGTCGGCTCGGCGCCGGCGAACTCGCCCGCAGCAGCACCCGCCGGACGCGGCGGCGCGGGCCGGGCTGGAGCGGCCTTGCGCGAGCGCATCGAGACCGAACTGCAGCCCACTCCTGAGCAGAAGCAGGCGATCGCCGCCATCCTGCAGGAGCGACGCGGCGGTGGCCGCGAGGCCATGGCTGGTCTGTCCGAGGAGGAACGGCGCGCCGCCTTCCGCACCGCCCGCACCGAAATGACCGCCAAGATCGCCGCCGTGCTCGACCCCGACAGGCGCACGAAATTCGAGGCCCTGATGCAGGAGGGCCGCCCCGCCGCCCAGCAGGGCGCGCCGGGCCGCGTCTATATCCTCGATGGCGACGGCCAGCCCAAGGCGGTCCAGGTCACGCTGGGCCCGACCGATGGCGCCTTCACCGAGATCCTCGCCGGCGAGTTGAACGATGGCGCCCAGGTCGTGGTCGGCGGCGGCCCGCGCGCTGTGGCAGCCCCCGCTCCGGCTGGCGGACCGCCGGCGCGCGGCCCCCGGCTGTTTTGAGGGCGCGACGGTGGTTCCCCTGCGCCGTCATTCCGGGGCATCGCGCAGCGATGAGCCCGGAACCCAGAACCAACGGAGCGTGGCAGTTTCGTTCGACACGACATCACTTCGTCGATCAACCTTCGCGGTTCTGGGTTCCGGGCTCGCGCCTGCGGCGCGCCCCGGAATGACGGCGCGGTTCCAAGCCCGATCTGCCGACCGGAGCGCCCCATGCCTCTGATCGAGGCCCATGAGCTCTCCCGGGTCTACGACCTCGATTCCGGCCGCGTCACCGCGCTCGATTGCGTCTCGCTGGAGATCGAGGCGGGCGAGCTCGTCGCGGTGATGGGCCCGTCCGGATCGGGCAAATCGACCTTCATGAACCTGATCGGCTGCCTCGACCGGCCGACCGGCGGGCAGTACCGGCTCGACGGCGTCGCCGTGGAAACCCTGTCCAGCGACGGCCTCGCCGAGTTGCGCAACCGCAAGCTCGGCTTCGTCTTCCAGCAGTTCAACCTGCTGCCGCGCGTCGATGCCTGCGCCAATGTCGAGCTGCCGATGGTCTATGCCGGCACCGAGCGCCGGGCGCGCCGCGAACGCGCGCTTGCAGCCCTTGGCCGCGTCGGCCTCGCCGAGCGCGCCCATCACCGCCCGATGCAGCTGTCCGGCGGCCAGCAGCAACGTGTCGCCATCGCGCGTGCGCTGGTCAACGAACCGCGCCTGCTTCTCGCCGACGAGCCGACCGGCGCCCTCGACAGCCGCACCGCACTCGAGATCCTCGGCCTGTTCCAGGACCTCAACCGCGAGGGCGTCACCGTCGTGCTCGTGACCCATGATGCCGAGGTCGCGCGCCATGCCCGCCGGGTCATCCGCTTCCGCGACGGCCATCTGCTGAGCGATACGCGCCAGCAGCCCGCCGATGCGCGCGCCGCCCTGCTCGCGCTCGATGCCGCTGCCGCCCACCCGGAGGCCGCCGCATGAGCATCTTCGAGGCCATCCGCTCGGCACTCACGGCCATCGGCGCGAATGCGCTGCGCTCGGCCCTGACCATGCTCGGCATCATCATCGGCGTCGCCGCCGTCATCGCCATGGTTGCGATCGGTTCGGGCGCGCGCGAGCGCGTCACCTCGCAGATCAAGTCGCTCGGTGCCAATCTCGCGATCATCCAGTCCGGCAACGTCACGCAAGGCGGCGTCAGGCTGGGTGCCGGCGCTTCCTCGACGCTGACCGACGAAGACGCCGCTTCGATCATCAGGGAGGTCGACGACGTCGTGGCGGCTGCGCCGGTCATCGTGACGCGCGCCCAGGCCGTCTATGCCGGCACCAACTGGTCGACGCAGATCACTGCGACCGATCTCGATTTCTTTGCCGCCCGCGAATGGGAGGTGGCCGAAGGCCGCCTGTTCGAGCCCGAGGAACTGCGGCGCGGCGAGATCGTCGCGGTCATCGGCCAGACGGTGGCACGCAACCTCTTCGGCGAAACCAACCCGCTCGACCAGCAGTTCCGCATCCGCAACGTGCCCTTCAAAGTCATCGGCGTGATGGCGGCAAAGGGCCAGTCGGCGCTGGGGCAGGATCAGGACGACGTCATCTTCGTGCCGCTCGACACCGGCAGGCGCCGCATCGTCGGGCGCAACTATGCCCGCGACCGCTCGGTCCAGACCATCATGGTGAAGTTCGCCAGCGAACAGGCGATCGCACCGGGCATCGCGCAGACCTCGGCTCTGCTGCGCCAGCGCCACCGCCTGATGGACGACGCGGACGACGATTTCATCGTCCGCAACCTCACCGAGATCGCCAATACCGCGACCGCCGCCGCCAATACGCTGTCATGGCTGCTTGCGGCGGTGGCCGCCGTCTCTCTGCTGGTCGGTGGCATCGGCATCATGAACATCATGCTGGTCTCCGTGACCGAGCGCACCCGCGAGATCGGCCTGCGGCTCGCCGTCGGCGCTCGCCAGCGCGACGTGCTGGCGCAGTTCCTGATCGAGGCGACGACGCTCGCCACCATCGGTGGCGCGGTCGGCATTGCGCTTGGCGTGGCCGCAGCCCTCACCATCGCCAACATCGCCGGCTGGCCTTCCGTGATCTCGATCGAGACCATCCTGATCGCGGTCGGCGTCTCCGGCATGATCGGCGTCTTCTTCGGCTTCTACCCCGCAAGACAGGCCGCAAGGCTCGATCCGATCGAGGCGCTGCGGCGGGAATAGAGCGCTCGTACTTTGCCGGCGCTACCCCGGCCGAACTCGCGCATGATGCCGACCGCCGTTGAGGCTGCGCTCGCAATGACGCGGAACGGCCGTGGCGGCAATCCAGATATAGAGCTTGATGATTTTGCGCGGAACCACGCCGTCATCCCGGGCGACCGCAGGTCGACCCGGGATCCATCGTAGAGTTCCGCTCCCTATGATGGATCCCGGAGCTGCGCGGCTAAAGCCGCTTGTCCGGGATGACGGCGCGGTTCCGAGTGAAATCATCTCACTCTAGCATTGAGGTTGAAAGAGGTTGAAACGGTCTGGTCATCCCGGGCGTAGCGAAGCGCAGACCCGGGATCCATTCCAGAACGTCACCAATCAGCTCTCCGAAATGTGCCCCGGATCGGCTCAGCCAGGGCCGCTTGTCCTGTATGGGTCACCAACCTGTCGCACGGGGCCCATAGGAGTTCCGCTTGGCTGTGGGGGCCGAGGGTCGGGAGCGCGCCATTCGGCGCTTCCTACGGCGGGCGGCGGGACTCGAAACCTGGCGGCGCCCGCTTCTCGTGCCTGCCTGGCGGGGCGATACGGAGCGGGGATCACATGCAGATCGATATTTTCACGCAGGTCATCGTACCTGTAGTCGGGGGCCTGGGCATCTTCATGCTCGGCCTCGAATTCATGAGTAACGGCATCCAGAATCTTGCCGTCAACAAGATGCGTGCCCTGCTCGCCAAGATCGCCGGCACCCCGGTCAAGGGCGTCATGGCCGGCACCTTCATCACCGGCACATCTTCGCCAGAACCGACAAGGTCAAGAACATCGCGCTCGCCTGCATGGGCTTCGCGCTGATCTTCTACGGCCTCAACCTGATGACCGGCGGCCTGCGCCCGCTGCGCAACATGCCGGAAGTCATGGGCGTGATCTCGGCGCTGAGGGCCGACACCTATCTCAGCCTGCTCTATTGTGTGCTGATCGCGGCGGGCATCACCGCGATGATCCACTCCTCCTCGGCGACGATCGGCATCGTGATGGGCCTGGGCGCGGCCGGCATCCTCGACTGGAAGACCGCCGTGGCCTTCTCGCTTGGCGCGGATCTCGGCACCACCATTACCTCCTGGATGGCCTCGCTCAACCTCTCCAAAAACGCCAAACGCGCGGCCTACGCGCATATCTCGTTCAATATCATCGGGGTGGCGGTGACGATCCCGCTCTTCTTCGTCTCGATGGACGTGCTCTCCTGGGCGATGCAATGGTTCGGCGGCGACCCCGGAATCCCCGTCGTCAAGGACGGCAAGGAAACCTTCCCGCTGATCCCGGTCGCGATCGGCCTCTACTCGACCTTCTTCAACATCTTCAACACCGCCCTGCTCTTCCCCTTCGTCGGTGTCTTCGAGCGGGTCCTGCTGAAGGTCGGGGCAAGTTCGGCCGACGATATCGAGGACTACAGCCAGCCCCGCTACCTGGTGAAGGCGGACAATCACGCTCAGGCGGTCCAGGCGATCCAGCGCGAAACCGGCCGCTATCTCGAAGCCGCCGGGCTCTTTCTCGACATCGCCAAGGGCAAGCCGGACGCGCCCGACAAGATCGAGGAGCACTATGCCGCGATCGACATCCTCAACCGCGACATCCGCTCCTACACCTCGGGCATGT
The DNA here is from genome assembly GCF_900108245.1 of Allobosea lathyri. Lineage (GTDB taxonomy): Bacteria > Pseudomonadota > Alphaproteobacteria > Rhizobiales > Beijerinckiaceae > Allobosea > Allobosea lathyri. The sequence goes on along the minus strand of NZ_FNUY01000003.1, from coordinate 89,685 downwards.
TCACGCCGGACATGCACTATGCCCGCGCCGACCTCGTCGCGAGCCTGATCGAGGAAGAGGACTACACTGCCAGCCTCGGCGAAACGCTCTACCAGATCGCCCGGCGCGTCGAGCGCCAGCCCTTCGGTCAAGCCGGTCGTCAGGTCGTCGACACCGTCATCGACGAAGTCGCGGATGCGATGCGCGCCATCGTGCCGATCAAGCAGGACAATCCGCCGCTCATGGCTGAGGCCGCGCCGCGCCTGCCGAAGCTGCTCGAACTGCGCGAGCGCTGCCTGAGGCTCGGCACGGAACTGCCCTGGGTCGAGCGCGGCGCCATCTTGGCCCTGCTCGGCAGCGCGGAGCGCGCGTTCTTCCTGATCGAGCGTATCGATGCGGAGCGGCGTTCGGTGTCTCGCGAAGTGAGCGCCGCGGCATCCGAACAGTCGCGTGGGACGGAAAGTCTCGGTGATCTGGCAGCCGTTCCGGCGTAAATACCAGCAACGCAACGAAGACACGGGCCGCCTTACAGCATCGGACCGAATATCGAATTCGGCCCGATGCTGTAGGTCTTTGATTGTTGCATCGGCTTCTTCCGAAAACCGCATTCCACTTTTCGGGCCACCTCAGGGCGGCCCGATCCGTTTCAGGCGCGGGGAAGCGTCTTGATGAAAGCGATCTGACCATCGAACTGGCGGCCCATGTCGCGCCAGCCGCGGTGACGATAGAAGCGCTCGGCCCGCGTGCCCGCGCCTGTCGTCAACCAGGCCTGCCGGTGGCCGGCGCCAGCGAGCCGCTCCAGCAAGGCGTCGAGCAGGGCAGCACCATGGCCACGTCCTTCATGGGCCGGGTCGACGAACAGCGCCCAGACGAGCCCGGTCTGATGATTGGCGCAGGCGAAAGCCACTACATCGCCGCCCTCCTCGCTGACGAGGAAGATCGCCTTGTCGCGATACCAGTCGACCTCGGCCGTGCTGACCTTTGAGGGATCGGACAGCCGGTTCTCGGTCACGCCAAGCCGGATCGCATCGACGCGCGGCTGATCGGCGAGAACCGCGGTGCGGATGAGGGGCAGCGTTCCCGCGGTCATGTCCTCTCCGTCATTGCGAGCGCAGCGAAACAATCCAGACGACTTGCTCCACACCTCCTGGATTGCTTCGCTGCGCTCGCAATGACGAAAGACGGCGTCACTCCGCCGCTTCCAGCCTGTAGGCCGCGGTGTCGTAGTTCAGGATCGGCGCGAGCCAGCGCTCGACCTCGTGGATCGGCATGCCCTTGCGAGCCGCATAATCCTCGACCTGATCGCGCTCGACCTTTGCGACGCCGAAATAATAGGCGTCCGGGTGCGAGAGATAGAGGCCCGAGACCGACGAACCCGGCCACATCGCAAAGCTCTCGGTCAGCTTCACGCCGACACGGCGCTCGGCCTGCAGCAGCTCGAACAGGGTTTCCTTCTCGGTGTGATCGGGCTGGGCCGGATAGCCCGGCGCCGGCCGGATGCCTTGATACTCCTCGCGGATCAGGTCCTCATTGGCCAGGTTCTCGTCGGGCGCATAGCCCCAGAACTGCGTCCTCACGAGCTGGTGCATGCGCTCGGCCATCGCCTCGGCGAAGCGGTCGGCCAGCGCCTTGACCATGATCGAGCGATAGTCGTCATTGTCGCGTGCGAATTTCTCGGAAATGCGCTCCTCTTCCGCGCCCGACGTCACCACGAAAGCGCCGACATAATCCGGACGGTCGATGCCCTCTGGCGCGACGAAGTCGGAGATGCACATGTTCGGCTTGCCGTCGCGCTTCGAGAGCTGCTGGCGCAGGCCATGGAAGGTCGCCAGCGTCTCCTGCCGGCTTTCACCGGTATAGAGGCGGATATCGTCGCCCACGGCATTGGCCGGCCAGAAGCCGATCACCGCCTTGGGGTTGAACCAGCGCTCCTCGACGATGCGCTTCAGCATCGCCTGCGCATCGTCCCAGAGCGAGCGCGCCGCCTCGCCCTGCTTCTCGTCCTGGAGGATCGCGGGATATCGCCCCTTCATCTCCCAGGTCTGGAAGAATGGCGTCCAGTCGATCACCGGCACGAGATCGGCGATGTCATAGGTGCGGAAGACGCGCGTGCCGAGGAAGCTCGGCTTGGGCGGCGTGTAATTCGACCAGTCCGCCTTGAAGGCGTTGGCACGGGCCTTGACCAGCGGCAGGCGCTGCTTGTCGGCCTCCGAGCGGCGATGCGCCGCTGCGACCTTTGCATATTCGGCCTGGATACCCTCGATATAGGCCGGCTTCTGATCCTGCGAGAGCAGGCTGGAAACGACGCCGACGGCGCGCGAGGCATCGGTGACATAGACCGTCTGGCCTTTCTCATAGGCCGGATGGATCTTCACCGCCGTATGGACGCGGCTCGTCGTCGCCCCGCCGATCAGCAAGGGGATGTCGAAACCCTCGCGCTCCATCTCGGAGGCGACCGTCACCATCTCGTCGAGCGAGGGCGTGATCAGCCCTGACAACCCGATGATGTCGACCTTCTCCTTGCGGGCGGTGTCGAGGATCTTCTGCGTCGGCACCATCACGCCGAGGTCGATGACCTCGTAATTATTGCACTGGAGCACGACGCCGACGATGTTCTTGCCGATGTCGTGGACATCGCCCTTGACCGTCGCCATCAGCACCTTGCCGGCAGCCGAGCGCTCGCCGCCGCCGTTCAGGCGCTTCTCCTCGTCCATGAAGGGCATGAGATAGGCGACTGCCTGCTTCATCACGCGGGCCGATTTCACCACCTGCGGCAGGAACATCTTGCCGGCCCCGAACAGGTCGCCGACCACGTTCATGCCGGCCATCAGCGGCCCCTCGATGACATGAAGCGGCTTTTCTGCTTTGGCGCGCGCCTCTTCAGTATCGAGATCGATGAAGGCGGTGATGCCGTTGACCAGCGCATATTCCAGCCGCTTCTCGACGGTCTCTTCGCGCCAGGCCATGTCCTTGCCGGAGATCGCCACCGAGCCGTCCCCCTTGAACCGGGGCGCGGCATCGAGCAGGCGCTCGGTCGAGTCCTTGCGCCGGTTGAGGACGACATCCTCGCAGAGTTCGCGCAGTTCCGGATCGAGCCCGTCATAGGAGCCGAGCTGGCCCGCATTGACGATGCCCATATCCATGCCGACCTTGATGCAGTGATACAGGAAGACCGAATGCATGGCTTCGCGGACTTTTTCATTGCCGCGGAACGAGAAGGACAGGTTCGAGACGCCGCCCGAAATATGGGCGTGCGGCAGGGTCTCGCGGATCGTCTTCGTCGCCTCGATGAAATCGTTGCCGTAATTGTCGTGCTCTTCGATGCCGGTCGCGACCGCGAAGATATTGGGGTCGAAGATGATATCCTCGGGCGGGAAGCCGATCTGCTCGGTCAGGAGCTTGTAGGCGCGCGTGCAGATCTCGATCTTGCGCTGATAGGTGTCGGCCTGCCCGGTCTCGTCGAAGGCCATGACGACGACGGCCGCGCCATAGTTGCGGCAGATGCGGGCATGTTCGAGGAAGGCTTCCTCGCCCTCCTTCATCGAGATCGAATTGACGATCGGCTTGCCCTGGATCGTCTTCAGGCCGGCTTCGATGACATGGAATTTCGACGAGTCGACCATGATCGGAACCCGCGAAATATCCGGCTCCGAGGCGATCAGGTTGCAGAACTCGGTCATGGCAGCCTGTGAATCCAGCAGGCCTTCATCCATGTTGATGTCGATGACCTGCGCGCCATTGGCGACCTGATCGCGCGCGACATCGAGCGCGGCGGCGAAATCGCCTTCCTTGACCAGCTTGCGGAAGCGGGCCGAGCCGGTGACATTGGTGCGCTCGCCGACATTGACGAAGGGGATGGTCTCGTCGAGCGTGAAGGGCTCGAGCCCGGCCAGCCGCAGATAGCGCTTGATCTCCGGCACCTGACGCGGCGCCTTGCCCGCGACGGCCTCGGCAATGGCCTTGATATGGCCGGGCGTCGTGCCACAGCAGCCGCCGACGACATTGACGAGACCTGCATCGGCGAATTCGGCGAGCATGCCGGCGGTCGCCTCTGGGCTCTCGTCATACATGCCGAACTCGTTGGGCAGGCCGGCATTGGGATAGGCGCAGATCAGCGTGTCGGCGACGCGCGACAGGTCCTTGATGTGAGCCCGCATCTCGCGCGCGCCGAGCGCGCAGTTGAGGCCGACTGTCATCGGGCTGGAATGGCGGATCGCGTTCCAGAAGGCTTCCGTCGTCTGGCCCGACAGCGTGCGGCCCGAGAGGTCGGTGATCGTGCCGGAAATCATCACGGGCAGGCGCAGACCCTTCTCGCGATAGACATCCTCGATCGCCACGATCGCCGCCTTGGCATTGAGCGTGTCGAAGATCGTCTCGACCAGGATCAGCTCCGAGCCGCCATCGATCAATCCGCGCACCTGCTCGGCATAGGACTCGCGCACCTGATCGAAGGTCACGGCCCGGAAGCCGGGATTGTTGACGTCGGGCGAGATCGAGAGCGTGCGGTTGGTCGGGCCGATCGCGCCCGCGACATAGCGGCGGCGCCCATCGGCCTTCTGCGCCATCGCAGCGGCTTCGCGGGCGAGCTTCGCCGAGGCGACGTTGAGCTCATAGGCCAGCGCCTCCATGCCGTAATCGGCCTGGGCGATCTGCGTCGAGGAGAAGGTATTGGTCTCCACGATGTCCGCGCCCGCCGTGAAATAGGCCAGGTGGATATCGCGGATCGCCTCGGGCTGCGTCAGAACGAGAAGGTCGTTATTGCCCTTCAGGTCGTGGTTCCAGCCCTTGAAGCGCTCGGCCCTGAACTCGGCCTCGGAGAGCTTCAGGTTCTGGATCTGCGTCCCCATCGCGCCGTCGAGCACGAGGATGCGCTCGGACGCGGACTGGCGCAGCGCGCGCTCGATCTCGGCGCCGTCGACGGGAGTGGGAATGAAATCGGTCATGTTCACGCCTTGGTCGAACCAATCGGTTCGGGTCAGTCTTACTCAGCCCTCATCCCGAGGAGCGCCCGGAGGGCGCGTCTCGAAGGAGGTTCCAGTGCCCTCTGGATCGCCCTTCGAGATGCCGCGTTCCGCGGCTCCTCAGGACGAGGGCTCTGGAAAATATCACTCGGCAGCCGCAGCCTGGGCCGCGATCCGCTCGGGCTTCAGCCCCGCCAGATGGCAGATCGCATAGACCAGATCGGCCTTGTTCATCGTGTAGAAATGCAGATCGGTCGCACCGCGGTCGATCAGGTCGAGCACCTGCTCGGCGCAGACGGCCGCAGCGACCAGACGCCGTGTCGCGGCATCGTCCTCGAGCCCTTCGAACCGGTCGGCCAGCCATTGCGGCACGCTTGCTCCGGTCTTGCGGGCAAAGCCGGCCGTCTGCTTGAAGTTCTGCACCGGCACGATGCCCGGCAGGATCGGGATTTCGATCCCCCTCGCGCGCACCTTGTCGAGATAGCGGAAATAGACGTCGTTATCGAAGAAGAACTGCGTGATCGCCCGCGTCGCGCCGGCATCGACCTTCATCTTCAGCGCGTCGATATCGGCATCGAGCGAAGCGGCCTCGGGGTGCTTTTCCGGATAGGCCGAGACCGTGACCTCGAAATCGCCGACGCGCCTGATCCCGGCGACGAGATCGGACGTCTGGTTGTAGCCTTGCGGATGCGGCTCGTAAGTCGTCCCGAGGCCACCCGCAGGGTCGCCCCTGAGCGCCACGATATGGCGCACGCCGGCCGACCAATAGGCGCGGATGACATCATCGACCTCGTCGCGCGAGGCGGAGACGCAGGTGAGATGCGCAGCCGGCTTCAGCCCGGTCTCCTCGATCATGCGCTTGACCGTGGCGTGGGTGCGCTCGCGCGTCGAGCCGCCCGCACCATAGGTCACCGAGACGAAGGAGGGCTTCAGTGGTTCGAGCCGGCGCACGCTCTCCCAGAGCGAGACCTCCATCTCCGCCGTCTTCGGCGGGAAGAATTCGAAGGAGACCTTGGGACGGCGCGAGCCGTGCCGGCTGGGGCGAAACGCATTCATCAGGCTACCTCGAGATTGTCTTGCCGCACCGGCGGATCTGCCTGGATGCGGCGGTCGCGCCCGCGCCACAGCATGACCGGCAATTGGCCGGAGCCCCCGCCCGCCAATGTGACTTCCTCGGCCAGATCGCAGGTCAGGCCGGCTTCGGAGAACCAGCCGGCGATCTGGGCCCGCGAGAAGCCAAGCCGGCGATGGGCATGCTCGGTCCGCAGGAACTCCATTTCATGCGGCGCGAAATCGACCACGATCAGCCGGCCGCCGGGGCTCAGCATGGCGGCAGCCTCGCGCACGGCGCGGCCGGGATCGTCGAGGAAATGCAGCACCTGATGCACGATCACCAGATCGAACGCGCCGCGCGCGAAAGGCAGCGCGTAGATGTCGCCCTGGCGCAGCTCGACGCGGGAGAGCCCCGCCTTTTCCAGATTGGCGCGCGCCACGGCCAGCATGGCATGGTTGGCATCGACGCCGACGGCACGGCCGAATTTCGGCGCGATCCGCTCCAGCATCCGCCCGGTGCCTGTGCCGAGATCGAGGACGCCGCCGGGCGTACCGTCGCCGACCGCCGCCTCGACAGCCGCCTCGACCGCATGATCGGGCACATGCAGCGTGCGCAGGCGGTCCCAGTCGCGCGCGACGCTGGCGAAATAGCTCTGCGCCACCTCGGCGCGGGACGTCCTGACCGCCGAAAGCCGCTCGCGATCGGCAGCGAGCACCGGGTCGCTCCGGTCGAGCCAGGCCGCCAGCGACGCGGCAAAGGCGCCGCCCGCCCCGGTCTCGTCGAGCCGGAAGAAGGCCCAGGCGCCCTCGCGCGAGCGCCGGACCAGCCCGGCCTCGGCCAGCAGCTTGAGATGGCGCGAAATGCGTGGCTGCGACTGGCCGAGAATATCCGTCAGGTCCGAGACCGACAATTCGCCCTCGGACAGCAGCGCCAGGATGCGCAGCCGCGTCTCCTCGCCAGCGGCGCGCAGGCCCGCGAGAAGCACATCCGAGGACAAGGTGGTCGGCTGGCGCAAATGCCCGATCTCCGCGTGACAGCAGAAAAACATATAAAGATATGTTTATGTCAGACTCGGAATTTGCGCAAGCTCAAAAACCGACTTGCCCGGACGTGACCAAGCGAAGGAAAGGCGCATCCCCTTCCCTCCACTTGCGGTGGGGAAGGGTTAGGGATGGGGGGCCGCAAAGCCTGAGCTCTGTCTGTCATTGTCTCGCCGAGCGGCACTGCCCCCCACCCCGGCCCTCCCCACCGCAAGCGGGGGGAGGGAGAAGAACCGTCGCGGCTCGATGACTTCATGCATTCTGTCCGCGTCGCGCCGCCGTCGTCATGGCCCGTCCGAGCGCAGTGAACAGGCGCGGATCGCCGGACTGCGCGACATTGAAGCGGAGGAACCGGCTCGCCGATTGCGACAGGCTGTAGACATTGCCCGGCGCGAGCACGATGTCCTCGGCCAGCAGCTGCCGCGCGATCACCGATGAATCCAGCCCCTCGGGCAGTTCGCACCACAAGAACATGCCGCCGCGCGGCTCCGTCCATGGCACGATATTCATCGCCTTGAGCCGCGCCGAGGTCTCGCCCATGGTGCGGGCGAGACGCGTGCGCAGTCCGTCCATGTGTTTTCGATAGGTGCCATCCGTCAGGATGGCCAGGACCAGCTCGGCCGCGAAGCGCCCCGTGCCGAAGGATGCCGCGATCTTCTGATCGATCAGAGCCTCGATCCACTCCTGCTTCGCAGCGATATAGCCGCAGCGTACCGAGGCCGAGAGCGTCTTTGAAAAACTGCCGATCTGGATGACCCGCTCGAGCCCGTCGAAGGCGGCCAGGCGCGGCGCCGGCTCGGGCTCGAAATCGGCAAAGATATCGTCCTCGACGATCGTCAGCCCGAACTGGTCGGCAAGCTTCAGCACGCGATGGGCGACGACCGGCGAAAGCGTTGCGCCGGTCGGGTTATGGAGCGCGGAATTGGTGATGTAGAGCCGCGGGCGATGCTCCGCCAGAACCTGCTCGAACGCAGCGGTATCAGGCCCGTTCGGCGTATAGGGCACGCCGACGATGCGGACGCGATGCGCCCGCAATAGGGCGTGAAAGTTGAAATAGCAGGGATCGTCGACGAGAACCGTATCGCCCGGCTCCACGAGAAAGCGGCAGACGAGGTCCAGCGCCTGCGTGCCGGACTCGGTCAGCATGATCCTGTCCGGCCCGGCCTCGATGCCGTGGATTGCAAGGCGGCGGGCCAGAACCTGTCGCAGCGGCGTGAGTCCGAGCGGCGTGCCGTAATCCGTCAGCGTCTCCGCCGGCGCGCGCGACAACGCCCGCAGCCCACGGCGCAGGCCCTCCTCCGGAAACCAGTCCGCCGGCAGCCAGCCGCAGCCTGGCTTGAGCACGCCATCGCCAGCATGGAGCGATTGGCGCGAAACCCAGAACGGGTCGACAGCCCGCTCCAGCCTTGGGCCCATTTCGGCAAGCGAGAATGGCGGCGCATGTCCCGCGACATAAAAGCCCGAGCCGCGACGCGCCTGGATCACACCCTCGGCGGCGAGGCGATCATAGGCCTCGACCACGGTGGATTTCGACACGCCCATGGTCTCGGAGAAGCCGCGAAGCGAAGGCAGCTTGGCGCCCGGCGCAAGCACCCGCCCCGCAATCTTCGACCTGATCGCCTGCATCACGCGGCCGACACGCGTGCCCTCGTCAGCGTCCATCACGTCAAGCTGGGTCATCCGTACCGCTCCTCAGATCAGCACAGTTTGCCCGAACTGTACTGAACTGTCTCTGGATAACCTTGACGTCGCGGCCCATCCAGATCGAAAGCGAGGCATGAGATGACGGACAAGGCTGCAAGCGGCTGGATCAACGGTTTTCTGGGGGTGCTGATCTTCAGCGGCTCCCTGCCGGCCACGCGGGTGGCGGTCGCCGATTTCGACCCAGTGTTCCTGACCGTCGCACGGGCCGCGATCGCCGGCCTGCTCGCGCTGTGCCTGCTGCTCGCTTTCCGGCAACCGCGTCCGGAACGAAAGGATGTCGGGTCGCTCATCGTGGTCGCGCTCAGCGTCGTCATCGGCTTCCCGCTCCTGACGGCGCTGGCGCTGAGGCACGTCACCTCCGCCCATTCGATCGTCTTCATTGGCCTGCTGCCGCTGGCGACGGCGCTGTTCGGCGTGCTGCGCGGCGGCGAGCGCCCGCGCCCGGCCTTCTGGCTGTTCTCCTGCCTCGGCAGCGCGCTTGTCGCCGGCTTCGCGCTGACACAGGGCTTCGCTGCCTCGCCGACAGGCGACCTGCTGATGCTCGCCGCCATCATCATCTGCGGCCTCGGCTATGCCGAAGGAGCGGCCCTGTCGCGCAGGCTCGGTGGCTGGCAGGTGATTTCCTGGGCCCTCCTGCTGTCGCTGCCGGTCACGACGGCGCTGACCCTTTACACCATGCCGTCATCCTTCGTGGGGACAGGCTGGTCGGCCTGGCTGGGACTTGGCTATGTCTCGCTGTTCAGCATGCTGATCGGCTTCGTGTTCTGGTATCGCGGTCTCGCACAGGGTGGCATCGCCGCAGTCGGCCAGTTGCAACTGCTCCAGCCCTTCTTCGGGCTGGCGCTGGCAGCCGCATTGCTGAACGAGACCGTCACCTGGCCGATGCTAGCCATCTCCGCGACCGTGACGCTCTGCGTTGCAGGCGCCAAGCGCTTCGCGAGATAGCCGCTTACGGTTTCAGCGTCGAAATCGTGCGGCCCTGCGGGCTCCGTCGCGGCGATGAAGGCGCCCGCGACAACCCCTTGCACAGACGTGTTTGTCATCGCGGCAGCTTGCACGCCGCGGTCGTCACCGGATCGGCGGACTCAGAGCAACTGCAGCGCACCCGCCGCCGTCTTGCCCCGTTCGGTCTTGAGCTCGAACGAGACATTCTGTCCTTCCGTCAGCGTCATCAGACCCGCTTCCTTTACGGCAGTGATGTGCACGAACACATCCTTGCCCCCGTCAGCAGGTTGAATGAAGCCAAAGCCCTTCTCGGTATTGAACCACTTTACGGTTCCGGTCGCCATCGCCGTATCCCTCGAAGCCAAAGCGTCTTCACGACCAGCGGTGCAAACGTCCGAAGGCCGCGCCTTTGAAGGATTGACCGAATTTTGATCCTTGTCGAGACCAAACGGAAGGCAGGCAACGTAAGCAAACGATCAAGGCTTGGTCAGCAGCACCTGCGTCCTCGAAACAGCCTGCGAGGAACCGCCGAGATAGATCTCGACTTCGCCGGGATCGACTTGATAACGACCCTCGTCATCATGGGCGCCGAGCTGCGAAGCCTTGAGCGTGAACTGCACCCTGCGCGTTTCGCCGGCGCGCAGCATCAGCTTGTCGAACCCCTTCAATTCCCGCAGCGGCCGCGACCGGCCGGCAACCGGCTGGCGGATATAGAGCTGGACGACCTCCTGCCCGTCGCGCGTGCCGGCATTGGTCACGTCGACCGAAACCTCGACCGTTCCATTCAATCCCATGCTGGGTTTCGACACGCGTGGATTGGCATAGGTGAAGCGGCTGTAGGACAGCCCGAAGCCGAACGGATAGAGCGCCGCGTTCTGCTCATCCATGAAGATCGATTCATAGCGCTGGCGGATCTTCTCCGGACGACCTGTCGGCAACTGGTTGTAATAGACTGGAATCTGGCCGACCGAGCGCGGGAAGCTCATCGGCACGCGCCCCGATGGATTGACCTTGCCGGTCAGGATGTCGGCGATGGCCGTGCGCCCCTCGGTGCCGCCATGGAAGGTCTGCAGGATCGCCGCGACATGGGCATCGGCCCAGCTCAGGACCAGCGGCCGCCCGGTCGCCAGCACCAGCACGACCGGCTTGCCCGTCGCGACCAGCGCCTCCAGCAACTCCTGCTGCACGCCGGGCAGCTCGAGCCTGGTACGCGATGCCGCCTCGCCCATGAACTCGCAATCCTCGCCCAGCATCGCGACGACAAGATCGCTCGCGGCGGCAGCGCGGACCGCCGCATCCTTGTCGGCGAATTCGGTGCCGCAGGCCTTGGTGAAGGCGGGTTCGTAGGCGACGCTGACATCGGACGGCAACCGCGCCTTCAGCGCCTCCGGCAACGCCTCGATGACGCGGCGGCCGAGCCCGGCCGGATCGGTCCAGACCCGCTCATCCTCCGGCCGCGCCATGGCGCCGATCACCGCGACGGATTTCACGGCAGCTGAGATCGGCAACGTCTCATTGGCGTTCTTCAGCAGGATGGCGCCTTCGCGCGCGCCCTGGAGCGCCACGTCGCGGGCCTCTTGCGTCTGCATCAGCGCAGGCGCGGCGGCAGGGTCGACATCGGGGCGCTCGAACAGGCCGAGATGAAACTTGACCCGCAGCACACGCCGCACGGCCTCGTCCAGCGCCTTCATCGGCACCCGGCCGGCCTTCACCTCGCCAGCGAGGTGCTGGTGATAGACATGGCCCATCATATCCATGTCGATGCCGGCAAGCAGCGCCTTGCGCGCGGCCTCGGCATCGTCCTTGGCGATGCCGTGCAGGCGCAATTCGGTGATCGAGCCGAAATCCGAGGTGACGAAGCCCCTGAAGCCCCATTTCGTACGCAGGAGATCGGTCAGCATGGCGCGATGGGCCGTCGCGGGCATGCCGTTCAGCGCATTGAACGCCGCCATCGCCGTCATCGAGCCCGCATCGAAAGCCGCCTTGAACGGCGGGAGATGCAGGTCGAACAGCTGGCTGGTCGGGATCCAGGTCGAATTGTAGTCGCGCCCGGCTTCGGCTGCGCCATAGCCGACGAAGTGCTTCACCGTGGTCGCGACACCGCCGCGCTGATAGCCTTGCGTGCGCGCGGCCGACACGACCGAGGCGAGATAGGGGTCCTCGCCGGCGCCTTCGAGCACCCTGCCCCAGCGCGGGTCGCGCGACATGTCGACCATCGGCGCAAAGGTCCAGTTGACGCCCGCCGCGCTCGCCTCGCGCCCGGTCCAATAGGCCGCCTGCTCGATCAGCGCTGGGTTCCAGCTCGAAGCCTGGCCGAGCGGCAGCGGGAAATAGGTCGAGAAGCCATGAACCGCGTCGAGTCCGATGATTAGCGGAATTTTCAGCCGCGTCGCCCGGGCGGCCTTCTGGACCTCCAGAACCTCGCTCGGCACGACGAAGTTCATCACCGCGCCCATCTGGCCGGTCTTGATCTGGTTGATGTCGAAGCCGTCGCCGCGCCCCGAAAGGTGCAGCTGGCCGATCTTCTCCTCCAGCGTCATCTTCGCCAGCAGCGCATCGATGCGCCGCTCTATCGTAGCCGCCTCGCGGCCGGTCTTCCAGGCGACTGTCTGCTGCGCGAAGGCAACCGGTGCGAAGCAGGCAAGCAGGAAGGCAGCGACAAGCCGCAGAATCATGGACCAAATCTCGCAGGCTGGCGGAAAGGGAGCTTCGGCCCTACAGGATCGCCCCGCATGGCTCAACCGTTGCATCGCCGCAGCCACCGCCCGAATGCAGGCAAGCAGACCCGGAACCGACGAAATGACGGACGCCTCGACCGTGGCTGCCAGCAGCGAACGCCACCGCCTGTGGGAGGACGTCTTCGCCATGCTGCTCGGCACGCTGCTGGTGAGCATCGGCATCGCGCTCTACACCAAGGCGACCCTGCTCACGAGCGGCGCGGCGGGGCTGGCCCTGCTGCTGCAATTCGCCACCGGCATCAATTTCGGCATCCTGTTCTTCGCCCTCAATCTGCCGTTCTACTGGCTGGCGATCCGGCGCATGGGCTGGCGCTTTGCCCTGCGCACCTTCATCGCCGTCGGCCTCGTCTCGGCTTTCAGCTGGGCGACGCCCGGCTGGGTCAGGATCGAATCCGTCGATCCGATTTACGCCGCGCTGGCCGGCGGCAGCCTGATAGGGCTTGGCCTGCTCGCTTTGTTCAGGCATCGCACCGGCCTGGGCGCGGTCAACATCCTCGCGCTCTATCTGCAGGAAACGCATGGCATCCGCGCCGGCTGGTTCCAGCTCGGCGTCGATGCGCTGATCCTGCTGGGCGCGCTCTTCCTGCTGCCGTTGGACAAGGTCCTGATCTCATTGGCCGGCGCGGCGGTGCTGAACCTGATCCTGGCCGTCAACCACAAGCCCGGGCGGTACATGGGCGTCTCCTAGGCTCCACCTCAGCCCTCATGCTGGAGGAGCCGCTAGGCCATCCCTCAGCCCTCATCCTGAGGAGCCGCGCAGCGGCGTCTCGAAGGATGCTCCAGCACTCTCTGGAACCATCCTTCGAGACGCGCCTGCGGCGCTCCTCAGGATGAGGGCTGAGAGATGGCGAAGCTTTTTCGGCGAGCCGGTTGCCTGCCGCAATCATCCGTGCGACCGAGCGGTTGTCGACTGACCGCGGAGACGCAAGCACCATGGCCCAGCCCCTGACCATCGAAGACCTGCGCATTCTGGCCAAACGCCGCGTCCCGCGCATGTTCTACGACTACGCCGATTCCGGCGCGTGGACCGAAGGCACCTATCGCGCCAACGAGACCGATTTCCAGGCAATCAAACTGCGCCAGCGCGTCGCGGTCGACATGACCAACCGCACGCTGGCCTCGACCATGGTCGGCCAGCCCGTCGCGATGCCCGTCGCACTTGCCCCCACGGGGCTCACCGGCATGCAGCACGCCGATGGCGAGATCCATGCCGCGCGCGCCGCCGACAAGGCCGGCGTGCCCTTCACGCTCTCGACCATGAGCATCTGCTCGCTCGAGGATATCGCCAACCATGTCGGCAAGCCGTTCTGGTTCCAGCTCTATGTGATGAAGGACCGCGACTTCATCGCGCGCCTGATCGAGCGCGCCAAGAAGGCCGGGGTGACCGCCCTCGTGCTGACGCTCGATCTGCAGATCCTCGGCCAGCGCCACAAGGACATCCGCAACGGCCTCTCGGCGCCGCCCAAACCGACGCTGGCCAATCTGATCAACCTCGCAACCAAGCCGCGCTGGTGCCTTGGCATGCTCGACACGCCGCGCCGCAGCTTCGGCAACATCGTCGGCCACGCCAAGGGCGTCGGCGACCTGTCCTCGCTCTCCTCCTGGACCGCCGAGCAGTTCGACCCCGCACTGAGCTGGGACGACGTCAAATGGATCAAGGACCTCTGGGGCGGCAAGCTGATCATCAAGGGCATCCTTGATCCCGAGGATGCCGAGAAGGCTGCCCAGAGCGGCGCCGATGCGCTGATCGTCTCGAACCACGGCGGCCGCCAGCTCGACGGCGCGCTCTCCTCCATCGCAGCCCTGCCGGCAATCGTCGATCAGGTCGGCGGGCGCATCGAGGTCCTGTTCGACGGCGGCATCCGCTCCGGCCAGGACGTGATCAAGGCGCTTGCCCTGGGCGCGCACGGCACCTTCATCGGCCGCGCCTTCCTCTACGGCCTGGGCGCGATGGGCGAGAAGGGCGTGACCGCCTGCCTCGACATCATCCGCAAGGAGCTCGACATCACCATGGCGCTCTGCGGCCTGCGCGATGTCCGCGATGTCGACGGGCGCATCCTGGTGGACGGTAACCGGCAAAGACGGGCGTAAGGCGAGAGCGCGGGAGCCTCGCCTCCGGTCTTTCGATGCAGAACAACGGCGCGGTCCCGCCCGCCTTGCCGATCTGGAACACCGCCACTCCGACACCCTGCCCACCTTCACGCTCGACGTCACCAGGGCGTGACTAGCCCCGCGATATCGCCGGCCAGATCGGGTGCGCAGTCAGGGCGCGGTGAAGCGGCCGCCGAACCGAACTGTTCCTGTCCATGGCGCCGCGTTACCGAAGGCGCAGGCATTGCAGGGACGGCGAAGCTGTCCGTCAGCGCGCCCAAGCAGAAGTTGTTTCGTATCGAACCTAAGCAGGACTATGTTGCCGTTGCGGCTCGGCTTACCCTCTGTCAGCCCAACCGCAGAAGCACGCAACTCCCTGCATATATACTTCAAAATCGATATAGTTGGAAGTAACGCGCCAATTCAGACCAGAACAACATCAGCGTCGCAGATCGTATTATCCGCACATCAAATAAAAGGCCTCTGATGCCTCAAATCCCTGATGCATCAAAATTCGGGGGACCACACGATGTCTGCTGAGAATAATATCGATAAGCTTAAACTTGCCCAGCGCCATATCGACAAGATACTCCATAGCTGGCGCACGCATTCCTGTGCCGCTCTGGCCGGCGCGACAGCGCTGCTCTCATTCGCCTTGCTCGATCCTGCCGCCGCGCAAGCGCCGGCCCAGCAACCTCGGCCGAACGTCGTTGTCATCATGGGGGACGATATCGGCATCTGGAACATCGGCGCCTATCATCGCGGCATGATGGCAGGGCGGACGCCGAACCTCGACAAGATCGCGGCCGAAGGCATGTTGTTTACCGACTACTATGCCGAGGCAAGCTGCACGGCCGGGCGCGCCAACTTCATCACCGGCGAACTGCCGATCCGCACGGGCATGACGACGGTTGGCCAAGCGGGAGCACCAACCGGCCTGCCTGCGGAGGCCGTGACGATTGCCACCGCACTGAAAGGAATGGGTTACGCCACCGGCCAGTTCGGCAAGAACCACCTTGGCGACAAGAACGAGTTCCTGCCAACGGTGCACGGGTTCGATGAGTTCTTCGGCTATCTCTATCACCTCGACGCGATGGAGGACCCCTGCCATCCGAACTATCCGCAGGAGCTGAGGTCGCAGGTCGGCCCGCGCAACATGGTGCATTCGCTGGCGGCCGATGCCGACGACGTCACTGTCGACCCGCGCTGGGGCAAAGTCGGCAAGCAGACGATCCGTGACGCGGGCGAACTCTGCCCGAAGCGGATGGAGACCGTCGACGACGAGATCCGCGACCTGTCCTTCAAGTTCCTGGACAAGGCCAAGGCGGACAACAAGCCGTTCTTCCTCTGGCTCAATCCGACCCGCATGCACATCGTCACGCATCTTTCGCCGAAATACGAGGCGCTGCGCAATTCGAAGAACGGCTGGTCGATCCATGAAGCCGGCATGGCGCAGCTCGACGACGATGTCGGCCTGGTGATGCAGAAGCTCAAGGACATGGGCGTCGACGACAACACCATCGTCGTCTTCACCACCGATAACGGCACCGAAGTCTTCACCTGGCCCGATGGCGGGCAGACGCCCTTCGCGCAGAGCAAGGGCACGGTCATGGAAGGCGGCTTCCGCGCTCCGGCCATGATCCGCTGGCCGGGCAAGGTGCCGGCGGGCAAGGTCGAGAGCGGCCTGATCTCGGGGCTCGACTGGTTCCCCACCTTCCTCGCTGCTGCCGGCAATCCCAACATCGCCGAAGAGCTGAAGAAGGGTAAGCAGATCAGCGGCACCAACTACAAGGTCTACCTGGACGGCTACAACCAGATGGACCTGATCACCGGCAAGGGCCCGTCGAACCGCGAGGAGATCTTCTACTTCGGCGAAAGCGAGCTCGGCGCGGTTCGCATCGGCGACTACAAGTATCGCTTCATCGACCAGCCGGGCGGCTGGCTCGGCGACAAGACCAAGGCGGACGTGCCCTACCTGACCAATCTGCGCCTCGACCCGTTCGAGCGCACCGGCTGGCCCGAAAACGGCACGAAGTCGGGCTCGCAGAACTACTTCTCCTGGTTCCAATACGAGTTCTGGCGCTTCGTCTTCGTCCAGCAGCAGGTTGCCAAGCTGGCCATGACGGCCATCGAGTTCCCGCCCATGCAGAAGGGCGCGAGCTTCAACCTCGATGCAGTCAAAGCCAGGATCGAAGCCGCAAGGTCGGCGATGGGCAAATGAATGGGGCGAGGCGCCCGGCCGATCTCGGTTGCGCGCGCCAACCTCACGCTCTTGGCGAGCGGTCCGCGCACCACCAAAGCCAGACACTCGCTCCGCCCCGACCATGAAGAAAGCCCGGCGGATAAAATCCGCCGGGCTTTCGCCTTGTGAGATCGTGATAATCTGCCGCCAAACGGACGTCCGCCATGAAGCCGTTTATCTTGGCGCCATGGCCGCTGCGGCCCCTCGCGGAGATGATCCGCGAGGGGCCGCTGGTACTTAGCTGCGATACCAGGCAGCGAGGTTCCAGGTATCGACGTCCCAGCCGCTATGGTCATGCGCGAGGTTCAGCGCTGCGGCGACAACCTTCTTCCTCGAAAGGATCGGCAGGATGACGTTGGCCTCGCAGAATATCTCGTTGACCTTGATCAGCAGCTCAGCGCGCTTGGCCGGGTCGAGCTCCTTCTGAGCGGCCTTGTAGGCCTCGTCTGCAGCCGGATCGGTGTAGCGCGAGACGTTGCGGCCCAGCCACTTGTTCTCCTTGTTGGCGACTTCCCAGGAGACGAACTGGTTGAGGAAGCGCTCCGGATCGGGCTGCGGCTGCGTCGTCGTATACATCTCCATGTCGACATAGAGCTTGGTATAGGTGTCGGGGTTCGCCACATCAGACGAAAAGAACACCGAGGCCGTCACCGATTTCAGCTCGATATCGATGCCGGCGCGCTGGCACGCCTGCTTGACGATCGCCTGGACCTTCTGGCGCGGGGCGTTGATCGAGGTCTGGTAGACGTATTTGAGCTTCTTACCGTCCTTCTCGCGGATGCCATCGGCGCCCTTCTTCCAGCCGGCATCGTCGAGGATCTTGTTGGCTTTCTCGATGCTGAACTCGTATTTCAGCTTCGGCGACTTGAACTGCTTGGGCTCGTTGACGAAGCTCGCGGTCGCGGTGCCGGCGCGGCCATAGATGAACTTCTGGATCGAGTCGCGGTCAATCAGCAGGTTGATCGCCTGGCGCACGGCCGGGTCCGACAGTGTCGGGTGCTTGGTCTTGACGCTCGAACGCTCGCCATCGACCTCGGTCCAGGGATCGGTCGTGTTCAGGGTGATGAACTCGATATCGCCGGCAGGTGCTGCGCTGATCTTGCCGCGGCCGCCCGTCTCCATGCGCTTGAGGACTTCGTCCTCGACCAGCGTGTCCCAGGCGTAGTCATATTCGCCGGTCTGCAGCACGGCGCGCGCCGCCGAGACCGCGTCGCCGCCACCCTTGATCTCGAACGTGTCGAAATGCGGCTGGTTCTTGACGTGATAGTCCTCGTTGCGGGTGCCCGAGAGGATGTCGCCCGGCTTGAAGTCGGCGAACTTGTAGGGTCCGGTACCGACCGGCTTCAGGTTGGCCGGGGCCTCGCGCGACTTGGCGCCCTTGTACTCGCCGAAATGATGCTTCGGCAGGATCATGCCGGCGACGCCGACGAAGGGATCGGCCCAGAACGGCGTCGGCTTGGCGAAGATCACCTTGACGGTCAGATCGTCGATCTTCTCGACCTTGATGTCCTTGTAGGCGCCGGAGGTGTAGGCGGCGGTCGCCGGATCGGCGGCATATTCCCAGGTGAAGACGACGTCGTCGGCGGTGAACGGCTTGCCGTCATGCCACTTCACGCCCGGCTTCAGCTTCCAGGTGACGCTCGTGCCGTCACCCGAGAGGCCGCCATTGGCCTTGCTCGGCACTTCGGCTGCGAGCTGCGGGATCAGGTTGCCCTCCTTGTCCCAGCCGGCGAGCGGCTCGAAGAACACGCGCGACGCGATCTGGTCCTTGGTGCCCGAGGCGAAATGCGGGTTCAGCAGCGTCGGCGCCTGCCAGAGCAGCATCTTCAGCGGCCCGCCGCCGCCGGCCTTGGTCGGCTTGTATTCGAGCGTGGCGTTCGCCATCGCAACGTCGTTCCAGGCCAGGATCTGGCTCGCGATCGGCGCGGTGATGCCGACGGCAGCCAACCTCTGGATGAAGGAACGGCGAGAAAGCCCGCCGTTCTTGACGCCCTGAACCATATCTTCGATTTGCCGGCTATCCATAACGCACCTTCGCAGTACAGTCGCTGACGCCCATGATCGAGCGGCAAGACATAGAAAACTTCATCAAAGCTACAGCATTACTATGCCGCGGCCGCGAAACACCCGTAGAAGCTCCCCCTTAAGCCCCGCTTAAAGGGGCAGGCAAAGCGGCGCATCTTTGACCAGAGTGCCGCCGCTTTAGCCACCCCGCACGACGCATGCCGTGCGTGCACGCGCGTAACGAAAAGGCCCCGCGGCGGACGCCGCGGGGCCTTTTCGTTGATCCATCGATGCCTCAGCGCGAGAATTTCTTGTACTGGATGCGCTTGGGAATGGTGCTGTCGATCCCGAGGCGACGCTTCTTGTCTTCCTCGTAATCGGCGAAATTGCCCTCGAACCACTCGACATGGCTGTCGCCCTCGAAGGCGAGGATGTGGGTCGCGATGCGGTCGAGGAACCAGCGATCGTGGCTGATGATGACGGCGCAGCCGGCATAATCCTCGAGCGCCTCTTCCAGCGCCCGCAATGTGTCGACGTCGAGGTCGTTGGTGGGCTCGTCGAGCAGCAGGACGTTGGAGCCCGCCTTCAGCATCTTGGCGAGATGGACGCGGTTGCGCTCGCCGCCGGAGAGCGAGCCGACCTTCTTCTGCTGGTCGCCGCCCTTGAAGTTGAAGGTCGAGCAATAAGCCCGTGAATTGATTTCCCTCTTTCCGAGATAGAGGATGTCGTTGCCGCCCGAGATTTCCTCCCAGACGTTCTTCTTGTCGTCGAGTGAGTCGCGGCTCTGGTCGACATAGCCGAGCGTGACGCTCTCGCCGATCTTGATCGTCCCGGAATCCGGCTTGTCCTGACCAGTGATCATCTTGAACAGCGTCGTCTTGCCGGCGCCGTTGGGGCCGATCACGCCGACGATGCCGCCCGGCGGCAGCTTGAAGCTGAGGCCGTCGATCAGGAGCTTGTCCTGGAAGCCCTTGGAGAGATTCTCGAAATCGACGACGTTATTGCCGAGCCGCTCGGCGATCGGGATGATGATCTGCGCGCTATCGGGGCCCTTGTTGTTGGCCTTCTGCACCAGCTCGTCATAGCGCTGGATACGGGCCTTGCTCTTGGCCTGACGGGCCTTCGGCGAGGCCTGGACCCATTCCTGCTCGCGCTCAAGCGTCTTCTGGCGCGAGACGTCCTCGCGACCTTCCTGCGCGAGGCGCTTCTGCTTCTGCACCGACCAGGCGGAGTAGTTGCCCTCATAGGGGATGCCCTGGCCGCGATCGAGCTCGAGGATCCAGCTGGTGACGTTGTCCAGGAAGTAGCGATCGTGCGTGACGATCAGGATCGCGCCAGGATAGGTCCGCAGGTGGCCTTCGAGCCAGGCGGTGGTCTCGGCGTCCAGATGGTTGGTCGGTTCGTCGAGCAGCAGCAGCTCGGGCTGCTCCAGCAGGAGCTTGCACAGCGCGACGCGGCGGCGCTCGCCGCCCGAGAGCTTCGAGACCTCCCAGTCGTCGGGCGGGCAGCGCAGCGCGTCCATCGCCTGATCGACCTTGGAGTCGAGATCCCACAGGCCCTTGGCCTCGATCTCGTCCTGCAGCTTGGTCATCTCGTCGGCGGTCTCGTCGGAATAGTTCATCGCGAGATCGTTGTAGCGATCCATGATCGCCTTCTGCGGGGCGACGCCGAGCATGACGTTGTCGCGGACGTTCAGGGTCTCGTCGAGCTTTGGCTCCTGCGGCAGGTAGCCGACGCGCGCGCCCTCGGCCACCCAGGCCTCGCCGGTCCATTCCTTGTCATAGCCGGCCATGATCTTCAGCAGCGTCGATTTACCGGCGCCGTTCACACCGAGCACGCCGATCTTGGCGTCCGGGTAGAAGGACAGGTGGATGTCCTTGAGGATCTGCTTGCCGCCCGGATAGGTCTTCGACAGGCCGCGCATATGGTAGATGAATTGACGGGACATAAGCGTGCAGGCTCCGCTCTCGGACTGATGGGCCGGGGCTTTCAAGGAAATGTGCCGCGTATGTAGCGAGGCGGGCGCCAAGCCGCAACCGGCGCGGTTGCCGGCGCGTCCCCGCTTCACTACAGCGGATGCAGTGCAGCCACAGCAGGCGGACCCGATCGTTGACGCCTCCAGCACAGACCGCCGCGATCGAATTGCGCCTGCGCGACAGCGCGCAGCTGTTCAACACGCTCGACCCGTTTCCCTTCCGCGAGCGCGACCTCTCCGCCGAGGCTGAGCAGTTCATCGTTGAATGGGCGGATGAGCTGCCGAAGGACCAGCCGATCGAGATCGTCATCCATCTTCAGTCGGATGGCGACGAGCGCGGCGCCCCCTCGGACCTCGAAAGCGCGATCACCGGCTGGTTCCGCGCCAAGGAGAAAGCGGAGACGCGCGCGATCCGGGAGCTGTTCCGGGACGGCCGCCTCGCATTTCTGATCGGTTTCGCGGTTCTGTCCGTCTGCCTGTTCCTGAGCTGGACGCTGACCCAGCGCTTCGAGGGCCCTTTCGTGCGGGTCCTTCAGGAGAGCTTCGTCATTATCGGATGGGTGGTCATCTGGCGGCCGGCAGAAATGTTCCTCTATGACTGGCTGCCTTTGCTTCGTCGCAGAAAGCTTTACGCGCGTCTCGCCAGTGCGACGGTGACGATCAGGCAAACCGCGCCGGGCGCCACCCCCGCCGGACATTAGCCAGCCCGACGCCACGCTTGTCGCTCGCGACGGGCACACGCTTCACGAAACCGCCAGAGCAGCGGCTAAGACTTCCCCCGGCCCGGCTTTTGCCTCAGCTTCCGCTTGCTGGGACTGGATACGGGAGCGGCCGATGCGCGTGTCGAAGATGCTGTTGCCAAGCGCACTGGCGCTGTTTGCCGCCGCCCTCCTCGCCGTGCCCTCACGCGCCCAGTCCGACGAACCCGGCTGCCGCCCCGAAATGGCGGGCCTCATGCTGCCGATCCAGCGCGCCAACCTGACCCATCCGGTCAATCTCGCAAAAGGCGAGGCGCGCCTGACTTTCGTCGGCCACGCCACCTTCCTGATCGAGACGCCGGGCGGCATCAAGGCCGCTACCGACTATAACGACTATGTCCGCCCGCCTGAGACGCCGGACATCGCGACGATGAACAAGGCGCATTCGACGCACAACTCGCGCAATCCCGACCCCGCCATCAAGCAGGTCCTGCCGGGCTGGGACCCCACGGGAGCCGGCGCCGCCAAGCATGAGATCACGCTCGGCGACTTGCGGGTGCGCAATGTGCCAACCAACATCCGCTCCTATTCGGGCTCGACGGATTTCGACGGCAATTCAATGTTCGTCTTCGAGATCGGCGATCTCTGCATCGCCCATCTCGGCCACCTCCATCACCCGCTGGAACCCGGGCATCTGCGCGCGCTCGGCCGCGTCGATGTCGTGCTGTTCCCGGTCGATGGCAGCTATACGCTCGATCAGGAGGGCATGGTCGAGGTGCTGAAATCCCTCCAGGCCAAGGTGATGATCCCGATGCATTTCTTCGGCGGTTCGAGCCTGAACCGCTTCCTGGCGCGCTCGCAGGATCTATGGCCGGTCGAACGGCGCGCCACATCCACGATCACCATCGCCAAATCCGCCCTGCCGGCAAGGCCAACCATCATCGTGCTGCCCGGCAACTGACCGGCAGGAATGCCGGACAGGCGTCGTAGGCGGCGGCTTCTGCGTTCTCAACTGAGCCGCCGCACGCTGCCTGCCTTCAGGTGTTGACGCCGCCATCGATGGCGAAGCCGGCGCCGGTCACGAAGCGGGCCTCCTCGCTCGCGAGATAGGCGACCATTCCGGCGATGTCGTCGGGCTTGCCATAGCGCGGGATCGCCATCTTCGCCCGCTGCGCATCGGCCTGCGCGCCCGCAGCCGGGTTCATGTCGGTATCGGTCGAGCCGGGATGGACGATATTGACTGTAATGCCGCGCGGGCCGAGATCGCGGGCCAGCCCCTTGGTGAAGCCGATCAGCGCGGCCTTGCTCATCGCATAGAGCGTCGCGCCCTGCTCGACCACCCGCTCGGCCAGGCAGGAGCCAATCGAGATGATCCGGCCGCCCTCGCCGAGATGGGCCGAAGCCGCCTGGGACGCCACCACGACGGCGCGCACATTCACCGCGAGCGTCGCGTCGATATCCTCAAGCGTCCATTCGGAGACCGGCCCGCCGCGCCAGATGCCGGCATTGTTCACGAGGATGTCGAGTCCGCCTAAGGCGGAGACCGCCTTTTCGACGCCCCCCTTCACCGCCGCAACATCGGCGCTGTCGGCGGCGATCGCGACACCCTTGCGGCCCAGCGCCTCGATCGCTCGCACGATCTCGGCTGCCTTGTCGGCGGAGCGCTCATAGGTCAGCGCGACATCGGCGCCTTCCTGGGCCAGGCGAAGGGCGATGGCCGCGCCGATCCCGCGGCTACCGCCGGTCACGAGGGCACGTTTTCCAGATAGGCGGGACATTGGTCCGCTCCATTTATGTGTTGATCGATACATAAAACATGGAGGGCTTGCCCAGCGCCGTCAAGGGAATATATATCGATCGACACAGAAAGGTTGAAGCCATGGCCGAACGCGGGCGTCCGCGCAGTTTCGACCGCGAATCCGCCTTGGCCCGCGCCATGACGGTGTTCTGGGATCGCGGCTATCAGGCGACCTCGATGAGCGATCTCACCGAGGCCATGCAGATCAATTCGCCCAGTCTCTACGCCGCTTTCGGCAGCAAGGAGGCGCTTTACCGCGAAGCGATCGCTTATTTCTCGGAGACCGAGAGCGACGATATCGTCGCGCCGCTCAGGCAGGCGGATACCGCGCGCGCCGCTCTCGAGGGCTTCCTGCTGGCCAGCGCCGAGACCTTCACGCGCCCGGGCCGCCCGCCCGGATGCATGGTCGTGCTCTCGGCCGTGAACGCCGTCGGCGTCGGCGATGAGACGAGCCGGATCCTGCGGGAGATGCGCGCGGGAAGCGTCGATGCCATCGAAGCGCGGCTGCGCAGCGCCATCCTTGCCGGCGAATTGCCAGCCTCCATCGATGCGCGCGCGATCGCGAGCTATTACGTCACGGTGCAGCAGGGCATGTCGATCCAGGCCCGCGACGGTGCCTCGCGCCCGATGCTCGAGGCGATTGCGCGTGGTGCCATGGCCGCCTGGGAGGCCCTGATGGTGGCGCCCGGCAGCGCCGCTGCATCGACAATCGCGTTAACGGCTCGCTGAGGTTGATCGGAAGCTCCTGTTGCTCGCGCCGCGAACTCGGGCATTTTAGCCAGGGTCGGAGATTTGCATCATGAACCGCGCGCTCAAGATCGCCTGCCTCGTCCTCGCAACCACCTTGCTGCCCGCGGTCGCCGAGGCCAGAAAAATGCGTTTTGGCGGCGGCAAGACCAGCCCCACTCCGGCGACCTCGAACACCAGCCGCGGCCTTCTCATCATACCCGGCGTGGGTCTTTCATCGCGCGCAGCGGCGGCCCAGATCGGCAAGCCAGAGCGAGCCCCCTTCCCGCCCGCGACCACGGCGGCCCTCGAGCCGACGCCGCTCCGGCTCACGATCAATGACGACGCCAAGAAGCCCTGGTGCCGCAGCGACGTCGTCGTCGGCGGCTTCTGCGTCGTGAACTGAGCAGCCCAGCGCTAACGGTGGATCATTCGCCGTAATCGTCGGGCATGTTGCCGTGGATCTTGCCGGCCGCCTTCGGCTTGGTCAGTGGCGCAGGTGTCGGCTTGGTCAGGGGCGCGGGCGTCGGCGCATTGCCGCGAACCAGATTGCCGCCGGCATGGATGTCGCTCGCCACCTGCAGATCGAGCCGCTCCTCGTCGCGACGGCGGACATCCTCGGCGATTTCGCGCGCCTCCTCCTCCGGCACGCCCATGCCCAGCAGCACGGCAGTGCCGAAGGCCATCGCGGATTCGAAAGTCTCGCGGATCTGGTACTCGACGCCGACGCGGATCAGGTCCATCGCATGGCCGCGATCATAGGCGCGCACGAACAGCTT
Source organism: Allobosea lathyri (assembly GCF_900108245.1). Taxonomy (GTDB): domain Bacteria; phylum Pseudomonadota; class Alphaproteobacteria; order Rhizobiales; family Beijerinckiaceae; genus Allobosea; species Allobosea lathyri. The sequence continues at coordinate 64,951 of NZ_FNUY01000003.1, read as the reverse complement.
GGCGTGCGGGAAGTTCTCCTGCGCCACCGCCACGATCCTGTCGGAGGTGGCGCGATTATCGACGCAGATCAGCACCGCCTCCGCCTGCCCGGCCCCCGACGCATGCAGGATTTCCGGACGCGTGCCGTCGCCATAATGCACCTTGAAGCCGAAATCGGCCGCTGCCGTGATCAGCTCGACATCGACCTCGATGATCGAGACGCTGAACCCGCGCGCCAGCAGCGATTGGCTGGCGACCTGCCCGAAGCGTCCGAAGCCGATGATCAGCGTCCGGCCGTTGAGACCGTCGGCGACGTCGACGCCGTCGAGCGAGGTCTCCTCCGGCGGCAGATAGCGGTCGAGCGCGATCACGAGCAGCGGCGTCAGCGCCATCGACAGAATGACAGTGGCGCTCGCCACCGCATTGATATGCGCGTCGAAGATGCCCGCAGACAGCGCCGCAGCGTAAAGCACGAAGGCGAATTCGCCGCCCTGCGAGAACAGCGCGACGCGCGTGATCGCCTCGCGCGTCTTGGATTTGAAAAGCTTGGCGACGATGAAGATGCCGGTCGCCTTGACCGCCATGAAGGCGAGCACGGACAAGGCGATCAGCGCCCATTCGCGGACGATGACGCCCAGATCCAGCGACATGCCGACCGCGAGGAAGAACAGGCCGAGCAGGATGCCGCGGAACGGCTCGATATCGGCTTCGAGCTGATGGCGGAAACTCGATTCCGATAGCAATACGCCGGCCAGGAACGCGCCCATCGCCATCGAAAGCCCGCCGAGCTGCATCAGCAGCGCCGAGCCGAGCACGACCAGCAGGGCCGCAGCCGTCATCACCTCGCGCGCCTGCGCCAGGGCAAGGATGCGGAACATCGGATTGAGCAGCCAGCGCCCCGCCGCGACCAGCCCCGCGACGCAGGCGAGCCCGATGCCGAAGGACAGCCAGGCATCGTCGCTGCTGTTCTTGAACGGAGCCAGGAACGCCGCAATCGCCAGCAACGGCACGATCGCCAGATCTTCGAGCAACAGGATCGAGACGGCCTGCTGGCCTTGCGGCGTCGAGGTCTCGCCACGCTCGTTCAGCATCTGCATGACGACAGCGGTCGATGAGAGCACGAAGCCCATGCCGGCGAGGAAGGCGGCCGGCAGGGGCAGCCCGTAGACGACGCCGACCCCGGTCAGCAACGCCCCGCACAGGGTCACCTGCGCGACGCCGAGGCCGAAGATTTCGCGCCTCAGGTTCCACAGCCGCGAGGGCTGCATTTCCAGCCCGATGATGAAGAGGAACATCACGACGCCGAATTCGGCGACATGCAGCACGGATTCAGGATTGCCAAACAGCCCAAGCCCATAGGGCCCGATCGCGAGCCCGGCGCTGAAATAGCCCAGCACGGAGCCCAGTCCGAGACGCCGGAACAGCGGCACCGCGACGACCCCCGCCCCGAGCAGGCTTACGACCTTGATCAGGTCGCCCGTGACACCTTCGACCGCCATAAACCCCCGCATCGCCGCTTCGGTGCCGCCGTGCCGCCCGGCAGCTCCCCCGTCGTCCAGTTAGGTATGCATGGCCGCGATGGCAAACCCCTTTCTGCCGCCTGACGCAATCGTCAGACGCCGGTGCGGCTGATCCGTCCTTCCAGCGGATAGGCCGGATCGCTGTAGCCCGGCGTCGAGGGGTGGCCGGCCGGAACGAGAGAGTCGACCAGCGCCTCGTCTTCCGCCGTAAAGTCGGCGTCGAGGGCCGCGAGATAACCCTGCCATTGCTCCAGCGTGCGCGGCCCGGCGATCGCCGCCGTCATGAGCTTGTTGTTCAGCACCCAGCGCACCGCGAACTGGATCGGCGTCAGGCCGCGCGCTGCGGCATGTGCCTTGATCGTCTGGGCAATGACGAGGCTTTCCTCGCGCCATTCGGTCTGCATGATCCGCTTGTCGCCGCTCGCGGCCCGCGTTCCCTCCTGGGGCGCCTGGCCCGGCTCGTATTTCGCGGTCAGAACGCCACGCGCCAGCGGCGAATAGGAGGCGACGCCGAGGCCGAAATGGCCGCAGGCCGGCAGATGTTCCACCTCCGGCATGCGGTTCAGCGCGTTGTAATAGGGTTGGCTGACGATCGGCCGGTCGATGCCGAGATCGTCGCAGAGGCGGCAGATCTCGGCGAGCCGCCAGGAGCGGTAGTTCGAGATGCCGAAATGCCGGATCTTGCCTTGGCGCACGAGGTCGCCGATCGCGCGCACCGTCTCGGCCAGCGGCGTCTCGTGATCCTCCTTGTGGAGATAGTAGATGTCGATGAAATCGGTGCCGAGCCGGCGCAGGCTGTCCTCGCAGGCCTGCATCACCCATTTGCGCGAGAGCCCGCGCTGGTTGGGGCTGGGGCCCATGCTGTTGGCGACCTTGGTGGCGAGAACCCAATCGTGCCGGTTCGCCGCGATGGCGCGGCCCGTGACCTCCTCGGAGCGCCCTTCATTGTAGACATCGGCCGTATCGATGAAATTGATCCCGGCGGCGCGCGCATGGTCGACGATCCCGCGCGAATCCGCTTCGCTGGTCGCCCCGCCGAACATCATCGTGCCCAGGCACAGCGGCGAGACCTTGAGGCCGGACTGGCCCAGTCGACGATAATCCATAGCTAGCACTCCATCGCGTCAGGCTTCCGAGCCTGCCCCAGCGGGGCGGCAGGCGCCAGCACCACTTGCGCAGCACGCCCCTGCGGGCTGCGCCGCTCCTCAGCCCCGGCACTCCCAACGCAAGGAAATGCTTAAACTTTCATGTCAGGGTTTAAGCGTCACGCTCACGGCCAATGCCAATGAACCTCGCCGCGCTCATCCAGAGCCAGAATTTGGCCACCCTGCTGCAGGCGCTCGCGCCGGCGTCGGAGCTGGCTGTCGGCAAGACGGTCGAGGCGCGCCTGCTCTCGCTCGCCGGCGACGGCACAGCGATTGCGCTGGTCGACAATACCCGGATTTCGCTCGTGCTCGCCGGCCCCGAGGCGAAACAGGCGACGCTCCAGCCCGGCGCCACGCTGGTCCTGCGGATCGACGCCACTGAAGAGCCGCAAGCCGGCCTGAAGGCCACGCTTCTCGAAATCCGCCCTCCCGCGACCGCCCAACCGCCACGACAGACCCTGCCCACGGATCCGCCCGCCGCCTCGCTTGCGACAACGCCAGGCGCTACCGCGCCGACTCCAGTCACCACCAGCCCCGCAACGGTACTCGCCGCGCTGCAACGGGCGAACCTGTCCCTCGATCCGTCTGCCCCTCCGCTTGCGACAACACCAGGCGCTTCCGCGCCGATACCGGCCACCACCAGCCCCGCCCCGGCACTCACCGCTCCGCAACGGCCATCCGTCTCGCAACCGCTCCCAGCCTCGCAGCCAGCCGAGACCGTCGCAGCTGAAGCGCCTGTCGCCACGCCTCGCTCCGTCGTCGGTCCGCTGCTCGGCGCGGCGCTGGCGCGGCAGGACAGCCTCGCCCCGCTTCTCGCCAATCTGCGCGGCCTGGCCGAGGGCTCGATCGCGCTCGTCTTGCCGAAACCCCTGCTCGCCGCGATCGACCGGGTTCTGGTTCAGCCCATCCCGGTCGAGCGCAAGCCCCTGACGGCGCAGGTGCTTAAGGAAGCCGTGCAGGGCTCCGGCCTGTTCCTGGAGGCGCGGCAGGCCAGCGGCCAAGCACCCCCGCCACGCGGCGATCTCAAGGCGAGCCTGCTGGCCCTGCGCGAGAGTCTCGTTCCCCTGATCGACGCCCTGTCCATGCGCCCCTCGGCCGCCAATTCCGGACCGGTCGAGAGAGCCCAGCAGGCCGCGCGCGAGCAATTGGCGAGGCTTGAGCAGCCGATGACCGGGCCGGAGCAGCAGAGCCGCCCTGCCCCGCCGCGCCGCGACGGACCGCTCGCGCCCCAGAACATCGCCGAGCCGAGCCTGTCGGCGGGCGAAAAGCCCCTCGCCATCGCCGAGACCTTGCTGGACCAGACCGATGCGGCCCTCGACCGGATCAAGCTCGGGCAATATGCCTCGCTGCCGCTGGAGGGCGCTCGCGCCGATCAGGCGCAGAACCAGCGCTGGCTCACCGAGATCCCGCTTGCCTTTCATCAGGGCTCCGCGGTCCTGCCGCTGCAGATCGAGAAGGAACCGCCCCGGCGCGACGCCAATGGCGTGACGCCGCCGCTCTGGCGCATTCGCTTCGCGCTGGATGTCGAGCCGATGGGGCCGCTTCAGGGTGTGGTGACGCTGCAGGGCCGCAGCGTCGGCGTCACGCTCTGGGCCGAGCGGGAGGAAACGAGCCGCATGCTGCGCGGCGCCAGCCCTGGTCTGGAAGCCGCGCTGGTCGATGCCGAATTCGACAAGGGCGTCATCGATATCCACACCGGCCAGCCGCGCGTGGCCCAGCCCACCGCCGGCCAGTTCCTGGACCGCCTCTCATGACGACGCCCCTGCCCCGTCAGATCGCCATCGCGCTCGAATATGACGGGCACGGCGCGCCGCGCGTCACGGCCAAGGGCCGGGGCGAACTGGCGCAGCGCATCATCGACACAGGCCGCGAACATGATGTCGCCATCGAGCAGAACGCCGTGCTGGCGCAAGCGCTTTCGGCGGTCGAGCTGGACGACCAGATCCCGGAGGAGCTTTACCGCGCCGCCGCGCAGGTCATCGCCTTCGTGCTGTCGCTGCGCGGCGAACTGCGTCGCGGTCCGCGCGAGGGTCATCGGGACGGCAAAACGCCTTGAACGCCGGCATCGTCGTCAGGCGCGCCCGCCCCGCCGACTACGTGGCGCTCGGCCCGGCCTTCGCCGAGCTCGCCCGCCATGCGCTGGAGCCCAACCCGCATATGGCGCCTGCTGCTGTCGCGGCCGCCATGCTGCTGGTGCCGGAAGCCGAGATCGTTATTCTCACGGCCTGGCTCAGCGAGGCACTCGGCTCGGAACGGCTGATCGGGGTCTGGGTGCTGCGCCGGCAGCGCGACTGGCGCAGCGGCTTTGCGGCGGTTCTCGTATCGCCTCTGCTGCCGCTCTACGAGGTCTCGTCCATTCCGGTGCTGGACCGGGACCATGCCGATGATGTCGCGCAGGCGATGCTGCGCTATCTGCTGGCCTCCGGAGACCTGCCCAAGACGCTGGCCCTGCCGCTTCTCCCCATCGAGGGCGCCGGCTTCACCACCCTCGCGGAAGCCTGCCGCGTCACCGCAAGCCGGCTGCGAACCTACGAGACCTGGGCGCGTCCGGTGATGCTGGCGCAACCCGGCGACGACACCGAGCGCTATCTCCGACGCGCGCTCGGCTCCAGCTACAAGAAGCGCATGCAGCAGTTCCGCGCCATCGCCCGCAATGGCGCGGTCACCTTGCGGCGCAGGCGCGGCGATGCGGCCCGCGACGCGCTCGAAACCTTCCTGAATCTCGAAGCCGCCGGCTGGAAGGGCAAGGAAGGCACCGCGATCGCCTGCCTGCCTGCGGACGCCGCCTATTTCCGCGAACTCGTCATGCGCTTTGCCAGGGAGGATGCGCTTCAGGTTGATGCGCTGCTGCTCGACGAGCAGCCGATCGCCATGGGGCTGCTGATCGAGAGCGCCGGCACCCGCCATTTCCTCAAGATCGCCTATGACGAGACGCAAAGCCGTTATTCGCCCGGCCGCGCGCTGACCGTGGCGATGATCCAGGCCGATTTTGCGGGAACGCCCGCCACCTTTTTCGACAGTGGCGCCGGCGATGGCGTCGATGCCGGAACCTATGTCTGGGGCGAGCGCCGGACGATGGCCAATGCGATCATCGGCCTCGGCAGCGCCCGGCCCGGCCCGGCGCAGATGGCCGCGCGCGCCCGGCAATGGCTGCGCCGCCTGCGCGACCGCCGCAAAGGCTGAGCTCGTCGGATTTCGGTGGCGTCCACCCCAGTCATCCGGCACATCTGCGCCACGTTTTTTTCGGAAAGCATCGAGGCTGCGGCATGAGCACGGATATCAGGATCGGAATCGTCACCGTGTCGGACCGCGCCTCCGCCGGCATCTATGCCGATGAGGGCGGGCCCGCGATCCGGGACTATCTCGACAAGGTGCTGGCCTCGCTCTGGCACCCTGTCATCCGCGTGATCCCGGACGACCGCAAAATCATCGCCGACACGCTGGTCGAGCTTGCCGATCGAGAGGGCTGCTGCCTGATCGTCACCACCGGCGGCACCGGGCCGGCACCGCGCGACGTGACGCCTGAAGCGACCGAGGATGTCGTGGAAAAGCCGATGCCCGGCTTCGGCGAATTGATGCGCCAGGTCAGCCTGACCAAGGTCCCGACCGCGATCCTCTCGCGCCAGACGGCCGGCATTCGCGGCAAGGCGCTGATCGTCAACCTGCCCGGCCGCCCCCGCGCCATCGCCGAATGCCTGGACGCGGTCATGCCGGCGATACCCTATTGCATCGACCTGATCGAAGGGCCGTATCTGGAAACCGACCCGGCGGTGCTGGTCGCATTCAGGCCGGCGACGAAGCCGAAGACCTGACGGGAGCCGAGCTCTCAAAGTCGCTTTGAAAAACTCCCTCAGCCCTCATCCTGAGGAGCCATTCCCAGGGGAATGGCGTCTCGAAGGATGCTTCAGGAGGCTCCGGAACCCGCTGGAGCATCCTTCGAGACGCCGCTTCGCGGCTCCTCAGGATGAGGGCTGAATTCTCAAACGTCTGCCACCGCGTCAATTTTGCTCGGAAACGCACCGTCATTCCGGGGCTGCGCGAAGCGAAGAGCCCGGAACCCATAACCTCAGGTTTCAGCAGGCGAAGCCGTAAGCGGCCCGCTCCGTGCTGAACCGGCGGCGGCTCTGGGTTCCGGGCTCGACCCTGCGGGCCGCCCCGGAATGACGGTGTGTTTCTCAGGCCAATACGGCAGGCTCAACCCGCCCGCAGCTCCTGCCCGATCGCGCGCACGAGCTGCGGGCCGATCGGATCCGTGGCTGTCGAATAGCCGCCGATCAGCTCGCCGTCGCGGCCAACCAGATATTTGTGGAAGTTCCAGCTCGGTGTTTCGCCCGGGCGCTGGGCCGCGGCCCAGCGATAGAACGGATGCGCCTCCGGACCGCGCACTTTCGTCTTCTCGGCGAAGGCATAGGTCGCGCCATGGCTCTGGCGCGCAGCTTCGGCGATCGCAGCGCCGTCCAGCGGCTCCTGCCCGCCGAAATCATTGCTGGGCACGGCGATGAGCATCAGGCCCCGACTGGCATAACGGTGCCAGAGCTGCTCCAGCGTGCCGAACTGCCCGGCAAAGCCGCAATTCGTCGCCGTGTTGACGATCAGGATCGGCCGGCCCCGATAATCGGCCAGCGCCATCGCATCGCCGCCGGCCCGCTGGAAGGAAAAGCTGTAGGCGTTCGGTGCGCTCTGCGCGACGGCCGAACGGCTAAAGGCGGCCACCGCGCCGATGCCACCGGCCAGCCCAAGCAGATTTCGACGCGACAGCGGCATGGCGATCTCCCCTGCAACCGGACTCATCGGCGCTTCCGAGGATATTACGTCGAGAACGGCGGGATGGATGTGTTCAGGCGTCAAGATGTCGTGAGCGGGTCGAACGAGACGAGGGCTTGCCGCAACTAAGGCTCCGACATTCTCTAAGCCCTCATCCTTCGAGACGCCATTCCCCCGGGGAATGGCGTCTCGAAGGATGATTCAGGAGGCTCTAGCGACATCTGGAGCATCCTTCGAGATGCGCTCTACGAGCGCTCCTCAGGATGAGGACTGGAGTCTCCCGACACTCTTCAGCAGGCCAGTCAGCAGGCCAGGACCTTCTTCACCCGCACTTCGAGGTCGCGCAGCTCATAGGGCTTCACGACATAATGGTCGGCGCCATTGGTCGTGGCCTCGTCCATCTTGTCGACCGAACGCTCGGAGGTCGCCATGATGATCTTGATCTGGTTCAGCTCGGGCACCGAGCGGATCGCGCGCAGCAGGTCGATGCCGCTCATGCCGTCCATGTTCCAGTCGAGCAGCAGCAGATCATAGCGCTTGGTCTGCATCTTCATCAGGGCTTCGCGGGCGTTCTCGGCCTCGTCGATGTCCTGGAACTCGATCTGCTTCAGGAAGTAGGTCGCGAGACCGCGCATGCTCTTCTGATCGTCGACCACGAGGATCCGGTAGTCGCTTCTCGCTTTCATCACGTTCTCCTTACGCGGTGCGCAGATTGGGGCGCTCGCCGATCAGGTGGCTCACCGCAGCGCCGATCTGGTCGAGCGCGACAACCCTGTCGACGGCTCCGATCTCGAAGGCCGCTTTCGGCATCCCGTTTACCACGCAGGTTTCCCCACTTTGGATTAACGTCTCGGCGCCAGCTTTACGCATAGCTAACAAACCCTCAGCGCCGTCGCGGCCCATGCCGGTCAGCAGGACGCCGACCGCATGCGAGCCGAGGCTGCGCGCCACGGAATGGAACATCACGTCGACCGAGGGCGAATGGCCGCTCACCAGCGGACCCTCCCTGAGCGCGCAGACGAGTTCGCCACGGCGCTCCTCGATCTCGAGATGGCGCGGCCCGCCAGGCGCGACCACGGCCATGCCGGGCTTCAGCCGGTCGCCTTCGGCGGCCTCGCGCACATCGAGCCCGGTCGCAGCCGCCAGCCGCGCCGCGAACTTCGCGGTGTAGCCCGGCGGCATATGCTGCACCACGACGATCGGGATGCGCAGATGCGCGAGGTCGCGCATCACCACCTGCACGGCGGGAACGCCACCGGTCGAGGCCCCGATGGCGATGAGCGAGGTCCGCCCGCCCGCTCGCGAAGCCTCGCGCATGGCGGCAGGACGCACCGGCGCGTCCTCGCGCCGCGCCGCGAACATGCGCCGGCTGGCCGAGGCCCGCTGCAGCGCCGCCACGAGATGCTTCATGAAGCCTTCGAGCGTATGCGTCGTGCCGTCGGGCTTCTCGATGAAATCGATCGCGCCGAGTTCGAGCGCCTGGATCGTGTTGTCGGCGCCGGGACCGCCAAAGGCCGAGACGATCAGCACCGGCAGCGGGTCCTGCTTCAGCACCCGCGCCAGCAGCTTCAGGCCGTGCCGGCCCGGCAGTTCCAGGTCGAGCGTCACCACATCGGGGCGCAATTCCTGGATCGCGTCCCAACCCTCCTCGGCGCTGCCGGCGACGCCGATGACCTTGAAGCCCGGCGCGGAGTCGATGATCTGCGTCATCAGCTTCTGCATCAGGATGGAATCGTCGACGACGAGGACTTTCACGGGTGCGGAGGAAGAGGACAGCATGCTCATCACCAGATTTCGACTTCACCGGCCACCGGCTGCGTCTTGAGGCGGTTGAGATAGGCGATTTCCTGCTGGTGCTCGCTGCTGCGCACGCTGGGCTGGACATGCTGCACCCAGGCGCGCCCCGTCGAGGGCTGGTAGTGGATTCGCCGCGAGCGCGTGCCCCCGACATCCTTCGAGACCACCGGAATGCCCTCGCGTTCGAGGAATTCGGTGACGAAGGCGATGTTGCCGTCGCCGATCGCCAGCATCGTCGCGCCCGAGAGAACGCGCGCCCCGCCGAAGACCTTGGCCTCGAACTGGTTGCGTCTGGCGCCACGCTTGAGCAGGCCGTTGATCAGCACCTCCATCGCCGTGTCGCCATAGCGCTCGCCGGCATGGGCGTCCGAGCCGCCGTTGTTCTTCGGCAGCAGGAAATGGTTGAGGCCGCCGACCCCGGCCTGGGGATCGCGCATGCATACCGAGATGCAGGAGCCGAGCACCGTCGCGACGATCTCGTCCTTGGCCGAGGTGATCTCATGCTCGCCCGGCGCAACCGTGATGATGGTCGCCTCGAATCGGGGGTCGAAATAGCGGCGGGACGACCGGACGACACTCATGGAATTCTCTCGTAGATGGTGCGGCCGATCAGGCGCAGCTGCGGATGCGGCTGCGGAAGCGATTCAGAATGTCCGAGATAAAGAAACCCGCCGGGCGCCAGCAGCGCCACGAAGCGATCGAGGATCGAGGCCTTCGTCTGCGTGTCGAAATAGATGAAGACGTTGCGGCAGAAGATCACGTCGAACGGCCCGCGCATCGGCCAGGTCTCGATCAGGTTGAGCCGCTTGAACGCGATCAGCCGGCGTAGATCGTCACTGATGCGCACCTCGGTCCGGCCGGGCGCGCCGTCGAACTTCAGCATGGGCTTCACATCGGGCGGCAAGCGCTCGAACAATTCGGCGGGATAGATGCCCGCTTCGGCCCGCACCAGGATATCGGTGTCGATATCGGTCGCGAGGATGCGGAAATCGAGATCGCTGCGCGAGCCCAGCACGTCGCGGCAGGAGGCGGCGATTGTATAGGGCTCCTCGCCCGATGAGCAGGCCGAGGACCAGATCCGGATGCGCCCGCGCCGGTTGCTGCGCTCCTGCACCAGCTTCGGCAGCACATCCTTGCGCAGATGGTCGAAATGGTGCCGCTCGCGGAAGAAGGCGGTGTGGTTCGTGGTCACCGCATTGATCAGCTCGGGCAGTTCATCCTGCGCGGCCGGCGTCTTCAGGAAGGCGCAGTATTCGGCGACGGAGCCGAGCCCGAGCGCCTTGACGCGGCGCGCCAGCCGGCCGCGCGTCATCGCTTCCTTGTGCTCGCGGATGACGATGCCGGCCTGCTCGTAGACGAGCTTGGCGATGAAGCCCATATCGTCGCGCGTCAGCGTGACATCGGTGACGGCTGGCTGCACTGGCATGAGACTCGATCTGGACATGGCCTAGAACTCCGCCCAGTCGTCGGCGCGACCGCCGCCGGCGGCACGACGACGCGGCTCCGGCCGCGCGCTTGCGGCCAACGCGGCCTCGCTCCGGCGCGGCTCGGCGCGGCGCGGAACCGGACGCGGCTGTTCCGCCGGCGATGCGGCAGCCGGACGCTGAAGCCGGACGGGCTCGACAGGCGCGAAGGCCCGGGCGGGCGGTGAATCGGCACGGAAGAAGGTCACGAGCGTCCGCAGCGTCGCGATCTCGTTCATCAGCTCATGGGCCGACGTCGCGCTCTGCTCGGCCAGCGCCGAATTCTGCTGCGTCGTCTCGTCCATATGCGCGACTGCGCGGCTCATATCCTCGATGCCATTGGCCTGCTCGGCCGCCGACGAGGAGATTTCGACGACGGTCGCGGAGACCTTGCCGGCCGCAGCGACGATGCGCTCCAGCGCCTCGCCGGTGCTTTTGACGAAGCGCACGCCTTCGCCGACCTGCTGGTTCGACGAGGCGATCAGCCCCTTGATGTCCTTGGCCGCCTGGCTGGAGCGCTGGGCGAGCGAACGCACCTCCGAGGCGACGACCGCGAAGCCCTTGCCGGCATCGCCGGCGCGGGCAGCTTCGACTGCCGCATTCAGCGCCAGCAGATTGGTCTGGAAGGCGATGGCGTCGATCACCGAGACGATCTCGGAAATGCGCACCGACGAATCCTCGATCAGCTCGATCGCGCCGACGGCACGCGCGACGACATCCTTGCCGTCCTGCGCCACGTTCATCGCCTCATTGGCGAGTTCGGTCGCCTCGCGTGAACGCGTGGCGCTGTGTTTGACGGAGGCAGCCAGCTGCTCGGTCGTCGCCGCCGTCTCCTCGAGATTGACGGCGGTCTGTTCGGTCCGCGTGGCGAGGTCCCCCGCGCCCGCATTGATCTCCATGGCGGCGCGCGAAACGTTGCCGGCCGTGCCCTGGATCGTCGACACGGTCTGGCCGAGATGCTCCATGGCGCCATTGAGGTTGTGCTTCAGCTCGGCGAGTCCGCCGCTATAGCTGCCGGTCATGCGATGCGTCAGGTCGCCCTCGGCCAGCGCGCCGATCACGCCGGACAATTCGCCGATCGCGCCTTCGACCAGCGTATTGATCTGGTTCATGCCGTCCGCGATCCGCGACAGCGCCTCGGGCTTTCCGGCGAGCGGGACGCGGCGCGAGAAATCGCCCTCGACCGCAGCCGAGACCATCTCGGCTACCTCGGTCGCGGCAGCGAGTTCGTCGGTGAGTTCGAGCCATTCGACGGCCGTGCCGAGCTGCCGGCCGTCGGCATGCATCACCGCCGTGAGCGAGAGCGACACCGTGCGCCGGCCGAGCGCGAAGCGGATCGGCTGCCCCCCGCGCGGACTATGGCGGCCAAGCTCTGCCCGACCCTGAACGCTCTCCATCACCTTGCCGAGCATGTCCTTGGCGGAGCAGCCCGGGAATGCGGCGCGGAAATCCTCCTGCGCCTCGCCGAAGAACTTCAGCAGCGAATTATTGACGTAGACGACGCGATTATCGCCGTCGCAGACCATGACATTGGTGCGGCAGCTGTCGAGCGCGGCGCGGATGCGGGCCGCTTCGACGCCGGAATCGTGGATGGTCTTGAGGGCGCGCGCGAGATCCCCGATCTCGTCCTTGCGGTCGAGGCCGGGAATAGCGACATCCTCGCCCTCGGCAAGCTGGCCAACGGCATCGCGCATCGCCGAAATCGGCCGGTGGATGCTGCGCGCCGCGAACCAGCCGACGAGTGCGATCGCGCCCAGCGCGGCGGCACTGAGCGTCAGCATCGGACGCGCAGCCGCATCGACGACGCCGGCAATATCGGCCGCGCTCAGGCCCAGCTGGGTCAGATCGTTCAGCCTGCCCCAAGCGACATGATAGGCGGCGGCGCCGACCGCCCCGCCCGCTACGAAGGCCGCGCCGACGAACATCAGCGGCAGCTTGATCGACAGTCTCGAAAAGGAACCGAGCACGCTGCCCATATTCTTGTGTCGCTTCTTTTTTTAAGGCCCGCGTTCTTCCGACGCGACTCTCGCGGACCTGCCCCGATCTTCGGGTTTCGTCAGTTGGCTCGTGCTTTCGCCATCGGCGCTTCCGCCCCGCCGTCGCGGATCACCGCAGCGAGATCGAGCAAAGCGACGATGTCGGTGTCGAGCAGGACGAGACCTTCGATCAGCCCGTGTTCGTCGCGCTCCAGATCAGGCGCGGGCCGAACTGCGCTGACCGGCACGTCGACGATATCCGACACGGAATCGACGAGGAGACCGGCAACCTTGTCCTCGATGTCGACGACGACGATGACATGGGTCGCGGTGGCCTCGGTCTGGCCCAGCCCGATCGAGGTGCGCAGGTCGTAGACCGCAAGGATGACGCCGCGCAGGTTAAGCACGCCGCGCACATGCGGAGCTGCATGCGGCAGCGGCGTCGTCGCCTGCCAGCCCTTGATCTCGCGGACCATGCCGACATCGATGCCGAAGGTCCGGTCGCCGACCTTGAAGGTCACGATGCGACGCACCGAAGACTCGGCCTGCATCGACGAGAAGTGCTTTTCGCTGAGTTGAAGGGTCATGATTATCCAGCCATTTTCAGTGCGGGAACAGGTAGACGGCCGCCGGACGCGGCGAGGCGAAGCATCGAATCGACATCGAGGATGAGGGCGACGAGACCATCGCCGAGAATGGTCGCGGCAGAGGCGCCGTTGACCGTGCCGTAATTGCCTTCGAGGCTCTTCACCACGACCTGCTGCTGGCCGACGATCTCGTCGACCGCGATGCCGACATTGTCGCCCCGCTCGGTCTCGGCGATGATGATGATGTTCTCGTTGGGCGTGCCCGACGACCCCATGACGGCGCCCAGCCGGTACATCGGCGTGACCTCGCCGCGCCAGCGCAGCACTTCCTGGCCGAAGGTCAGGTGCTCGATCGGCGTCGAGGCGAGATGCTGCGTCTCGATCACGCTGGCGATCGGGATGACATAGCGCTCGTCGCCGCAGCGGATGACCATGCCTTCGAGCACAGCCAGCGTCAGCGGCAGAGCGAGCGTGAACTTGCAGCCGCGACCCGGCTCGGAGTCGACGCTGATGCGCCCGCCGAGCGATTCGACATTGCGGCGCACCACATCCATGCCGACGCCGCGCCCGGAGACGTCGCTGATCACTTCGGCGGTCGATAGGCCGGCCGCGAAGATCAGCTGGTCGATCTCTTCCGGCGCGAGCTTCTCGTCCTGCCCGACGAGGCCGCGGGAGCGCGCCTTGGCAAGCAGCCGGTCGCGGCCGATGCCGCGCCCGTCATCGGTGACGGAAATGACGATGCGCCCGGCGCGATGCTCGGCGACGAGCTTGATCGTGCCTTCCGGGCTCTTGCCGGCGGCGATGCGATCTTCCGGCGTCTCCACCCCGTGATCCATCGAATTGCGGATCATATGGGTCAGCGGATCGGCCAGTTCCTCGATGATCGTCTTGTCGACCTCGGTGTTCTCGCCCTCCAGCACGAGGCGGACTTCCTTGCCCAGCGTCTGCGCGAGTTCGCGCACCAGGCGCGGCATGCGCTGGAACACGGCCTTCACCGGCTGCGCGCGCACGGCCATGACATGGTCCTGCAGCTCGCGCGTCTGGCGCGACAGCGTCAGGATGCCTTCCGCCGTCTTGGCATGGACGTCATAGGGCAGCGAGCGCACGCATTCGACCAGCATGGACTGGGTGATCACGATCTCGCCGACGAGGTTCATCAGCTTGTCGATACGGTCGAGATCGACACGCACGCTGACCGCCTGGCGCTGGCGCGCGGCAGCAGCCTCGTTGGCAGGCGGGCGCGGCGCGGGTCTCGGAGCGGCTGGCGCTTCCGCTGCAACCGCGATCTGCCGGGGCGGCTCGGGCTGGATATCGGGCTGCGGCGCAGCGGTAGGCGCCGGGCCGAGCTTCGCCAGAATGGCCGAGAGATCGGCGGCGACTGAGCCGGACACTTCCGGCGCGGGCGCAGACGGCACCGCGATCAACGCCGGCGCATCGTCATTTGCGGGCGCCGAGCCGAGCACCTCGATCTCGAACTCTTCGGCCGCCAGCGTGAAGTCGAAGCGGCTGTAGATATCCTCGACCGACAATTCGGTGCGCAGCATCACGGTGAAGCGCATCCAGCAATCGGTGACGTCGAGGCTCTCCAGCGACGGCACATGGCTGAAATCGCAGGCCACCGACACGATGTCCTCGGCGGGAAGGGAGGCCAGCGCGACGCGCGGCTCGATCACACGGCGGAACAGATCGTTCTCGGGCATGATCCGCAGGCAGATATCGCGGCCAGGCTTGTCGCTGGATTTCGCGGGGGTGGCGAACGCGGGCTCGTCGTCCCAGCCGCTATCGGCAGCCGGCTTGGACGCTGCGCTGCTGGGAGGGGAGACGCCCGTCTTGGCCTCGACCATCGCCAGCAGGTTGCCGAGCGCGGCAATGCCTGGGGGCGCATCGTTGCTCGGCGCCGCAGCGGCCGGCGCGGGAGCCGCTGGAGCAGCCGCAACCACGGGAGCAGCCGCCTGCGGCGCAGCGCCGACCTGCTCGAGAGCATGCAGCAGATCGGGGCGTTCGGTGGCGGGCTCGTCATTGCGTGCCGCATTGACCAGATCGGCGACCGCATCGGAGCAGCGCAGGAACAGGCTGAAAGGCGCATCCTCGAGCGCAACGCGGCCCGAGCGGAGATGGTCGAGCGAGGCCTCGAAGACATGGGAGAAGGCGACGAGCTCGGTGCAACCGAAAGCCCCGGCGCCACCCTTGATCGAGTGGATCGCGCGGAAGGCGGCATTGACGTCTTCGGAATCGGTCGAGCCCTCATCCAGGGCCTGGAGCTTCTGTTCGAGCGCTCCCAGGAGCTCGTCGCATTCCTGGAAGAAGGTCTGCTTCAGTTCCGCCAACGCATCCATAAGCCGGCCTCAGTTCTGATAACGCGCGACGAGGCCGAGCAGCGTATTGGGCTCGAAGGGCTTGACCATCCAGGCGCTGGCGCCGGCGCGGCGGCCTTCCGCCTTGATCTCGGCGCCGTTCTCGGTGGTCAGCACGATGATCGGCGTATTCTGGCCGGCGGGCCGCGCCCTGCAGGCGCGGGTGAACTCGATGCCGTCCATGAGCGGCATATTCAGGTCGGTGATCACGAGATCGGGCTTGAACTGGTCGAAGGTCGTCAGCCCCTCCTCCCCGTTCTCGGCGGCGGCGACCTCATGACCTGCATTTCGCAAAGTCAGGCAGAGCAGGCTCAGCAGGGTCTTGGTATCGTCGATGGCCAGGATTTTCATCCATATCACTCCAGAACGAGAGCGCTTTGAGCGGCATCGAAGCCGATCGCCCGCAAGGATTCGCGGCATTCCGAGGAAGCCGCCTTGAGTGTGACCGAGAGCCCCCGCGCCTTGGCGCTGGTGGCGGCGGCATGAAGAAGCTGGATCCAGAGGCTGGGCAGCGGCCCGGCTCCGGCGCACTCGACAGCAACACTCTCCTTCTGCTCCAGCGCGACCAGTAACTGGTTGCGAAAGGACGCAGCTTCAGAGCGGCCCAGGAAGGGCGGGAGCGACACTGTGATGATCATGGCGGGGCGACCCAGGATTGTGGTTCCGACCATCGGGTCAAATTGGTAAAAATTTCGCTAAGCGGCTGGCCTTGCGTCAACCTTTTGGGCCAGACCAAGGCAAGGTCGATGCCGGTTTCGGCGGCGGCGCGCGACGCTTTGGGTTAACGGCGCCTTTGAAGCCGTATCTCGCGGGTAGCCTCGAAACCGGCTGATCAGAACATGTTGTTGCTGATCGCCCTCGGCACCAGCGAAATGCTGCCGCTCTGCTCGCGGTATTTGCGGGGAATGTTGATGATCCCCGACAGGTGCAGCCACAGATTGTTCGGCGAGATCGGTTTGGTGATGATCTCATGCGCGCCGAGTTTTGCGGCCTGGACCACCGAGCGCCGGTCAGGCCGCTCCATCATCACCAGCACCGGCGCCTTGGCGAAGGGCGATGTCTTGAAAGAGCGGATCGAGGCAAGGCAGCGGATACTGCCGGACTCCGGCAGATCCCAGTCCAGCATCACGATGTTGGGCTGCTTCTGGATGAACATCGTCGCCGCCGAGCCCAGATCGGACGCCTCGAAGATGCGGTGCAGCTGCGCCTGATAGAGCATCGTGCGGATGATGCGACGGTAATGCGGACTGGCGTCGATCAGCAGCACCGAGAGGTTCGGAAAGGAAGGCGCGATGTGCATGGCGCGGGCTCTGAAACTCACTCAACAATGTCACGGCCAGCCTGACGCAAAGCCATGTCTAAATTTCCTGGTCATCCCGGGCGACCGAGGGAGACCCGGGATCCATGCCAGAACACTTCCGATAAACGTTCCGGCATGGATCCGGGGTCTACGCTTCGCTCCGCCCGGGATGACTGCGCGTATTCAATCCCATTCGAGGCCTAAATGTTGAGGCCGAAGCGGAATCCGCCCCAGTGCCGGCCCTTGACCCTGATCGGCGCCGACAGGTCTTCCATCACCAGGAACTGACCGCCGCCCATGTCGCGCCGGTAGGTCTGCAGCAGGAACGGTTTCTGGTTGCGCGCCGCCGCAAGCCCCGTGCGATCGCTGAAGATTCGCCGGTTGCGGCAATTGGCATTGTTCCAGACGGGGTCGCGCCCCTGGGCTTGCGAATATTTCTGGTTATGCGTCGGCAGGAAGCCGTTCCGGTCCACCGCGGCGCAGAAGACGATGCGGCGGTTCGAGCCGAGCAGCTTCTCCTGGATCGACGGCAGCAGGCGGTCGGTCAGCCCGACGAAACGCGTCATGTGCTGCAGCGGGTCCGAGCCGGCGATCGGCTGATAGGCCTCGTCGAACAGCTCGGCCATGGAGAGCTCGCCGCGCGCCAGTGCCTGCTCGAACAGGGCCCCGATCGTCGCCGCCGTTTCCATCGCGGTCGCGATCAGCTCCGATTGCGCCGTGCGCACGCCCGAGGCCGCAATCGCGCCCAGGATGCCCTCGCTGATCGAGACCAGCGCCTCGGTGCGCTGCGAGGCGCGCTCCAGCGTCTCGCTCGATCCGTCCACCCCGGCAGCGAGCTCCGCCAGATCCTGCCCGACCTTGAGGCAGGCGATGGCGTTCTCCCGCGTCGGCCGCGAGATCGTGTCGATATCGCCGATCAGCTCGACGACCGAGCGGCCGAAACTGTCGAGTTCGCCGAGCTGCTGCGAGATGTTCTGGCTCTCGTCGCTGGCGCGCCGCGCGGTCGAGGCATTCTCCTGGCTCCGGCTCGCGAGTTCGTCGACGGCCTTGACCAGCGCATCGAGCTGCCTCGCACTGAGCGCGGTCGCCTCGCGCGTCTGTTCGGCCAGAGTCTTCACGGCCGCCGCGATGACTGCAAAACCGCGCCCCGCCGTGCCGCTGCGCGCCGCTTCCACGCCGGCATTGATCGAGAGCAGCTGGATCTCGCGGGTGATCGACTGGATGGCGTCGCTGGACGCCCGCGCCTTATGAGCGTCGGCGACGGCCTGCGACAGTGCTTCCGACATCGACTGCGCGCCCTGCGAGAGCGCCTCGATATCCGACTGCGCGGCGTTGAGACCGACCTTCACGGCGCCGGTGACGCGCTCGAGACCGCTCCTGACGAGCGACGCCGCAGCCTGCGCATCTTCCGCCGCCTGCTGGATCGACTGATTGGCGCGCGAGACCTGCTCGACGGCCGTGACGACCCGGTGGAGCCCATCGGTCTGTCCCTCGAGCTGGCGGGTCACATCGCCGATGCGGCCGGAAATATCGGTGATCTCGGCGCCAAGCTTGCCAAAACGCTCGGCGATGTCGCGAACGGCGCGCTCGGCACCGGTCTCGCGCGGCACATCCTCATTGGCCGGCCCATCGATAGGGGCCGCCTCGGAGGCCTTCAGAGCCAGTGCGTACATGACGGGGTTGGTTCCTTGGGCCGCAGGATTCCTTCCAGACCGTAGCAAAACGAGGTAAACTGGCCGTTAATGCGGAGAATTCCGCATCAGAGACTATGAGGCAGCCGCAACCTCCCGGCGCGGCCGGGCCGGCAGCATGATCGTGCCCGACGCGGCGACGACGAGCAGCAACCCGATCCAGTCGGTGAGGCTCGGCCGCTCGCCCAGCAGCAGCACCGAGCCGAGCACGCCGACCGCCGGCACCATCAAGGTGCCGATGCTGGCGATACCCGCCGGCAGCCGGGCGATGATCGTGAACCAGAGGAAATAGGCCAGCGCCTGCGCTCCGATGATGTGGAACGAGAGCGCCGCCAGCGTGCGCGGCTGCAGCAGCTTGGGCACGGGCAACCCCTCGAAGACGAGCATGCCTAGACCCGCCACGGCGCCGCCGATCAGCAGTTGCCAGGCCGCGACAGTGAGCGCCGGCGCCGAAACCGGCCAGCGCTTGGTCACGATCGTGCCCAGCGCCCAGCTCACGCTGGCGGCAAGCGCGAGCAACAGGCCAAAGGAGAGCCCTCCTCCCGCAATCAGCGGCAGTCCGAGCGTGGCAAGTCCGGCCACACCCAAAGCCAGCCCGAGCAGCTTGCGCCGGTCGAGCGCCTCGCCGAGCCAGAGCCAGGCCATCAGCGTCGCCCAGATCGGCATGGTGAAGGTCAGGATCGCCGCACGCGAGGTCGGCGCCATCAGCTGCGCGAAGGCGAGCAGGACATTGAAGGCGGCAATCGAGAGCAGGCCGCCAACGACAAGCCGAAGCCATTGCGCACGCGGCACGGCGAGCGACTGCCGGCGCAGCAGCGCAACCGCGACGAGGCTCAGGCCCGCAAAGGTCATGCCTCCGGCCCGCAAGGTCCAGGGGGCGATCTCCGTCAGCGAAATCCGCACCGCCGGCCAATTGAAGCCCCAGAGCAGGCCAAGCAGCGGAATCAGGTAGAGCGATCGGGAGGAGGCGTTCGGCATGGCGCCACTATGGCAGAGATGCCCATTGCCCCGTCATGCGAAACCGGCCCGGCCCTCCCTGCAAAAGCAGCGATGCCGGGCGCCCGTGGCGATGTGTCCGGTGGGCTTGGCGCGCGGAACCCATCGCCGCGCGAAAAGTATACTCCGCTGCATCCATGAGATCGTTATATGCATAACCTTGGGGCAAGGCCGGCCCTGCTGCATCGGCCGATGGAGGATAAACATGAGCATCCCGACTTCGCTTTCCCGCCGCTCGCTCTTCGGCCTTGGTGCAGGCGCCGTCATGGTCGCCGCCGCCCCCAGGGTCTGGGCGCAGGCCGCGGCGCCCGCTGCACCCGCGGGCCCGTTCTCGCTGCCCAAGCGCGCCTATGAGGCCGCCGCGCTGGAGCCGCATATCGACGCGACCACGATGGACATCCACTACACCCGCCACCACGCCGCCTATGTCGCCGGCTTGAACGCCGCCGCCAAGGACAACGGCATGATCGCCAAGACCCCGATCAACGAGCTACTCGCCAATATCACCCAGGTTCCCGAGGCCTTGCGCCCGGCGATCCGCAATGCCGGCGGCGGCCACGCCAACCACACCATGTTCTGGGAGATCATGGGCCCCGGCGCAGGCGGCGCGCCCACCGGCGACGTCGCGGCAGCGATCACCAAGGACCTCGGCGGCTTCGACAAGTTCAAGACCGATTTCGAGGCGGCGGGCCTGCGCGTCTTCGGTTCGGGCTGGGTTTTCGTCACCGTCGACAAGGCGGGCAAGCTCGCTTTGCTCCCCAGGCCCAACCAGGACAGCCCGATCATGGACAAGCATATGGTCCTGTTCGGCAACGACGTCTGGGAGCACGCCTACTACCTGAAATACCAGAACCGCCGCGCCGACTATCTCAAGAACTGGTGGAATGTGGTCAACTGGGCCAAGGTCAACGAACGCTATGCCGCGGCCAAGGCCGGCAAGCTCACGGTCTGACCTCCCGTACATCCAGTCCGCGAGGAGCCGAGGCGGCCTCGCGGACAGCGCCCCGCGAGGCAACCTCAGGACTGGCCGGCCCGCGTTTGCCTTCGCGAGCCGCCCCCCCCAACCCGGACATTCACGAACCGGCTCCGGGTATGATACCCACCCGAGCATGAAGCCATTCTCAGACCCGCAGGCCGTCACGCGCTATGCCGAAGGGCCACCCCGTCTCGTGCCCGGCTTCGCCGACCTGCAGCGCATGGTCATGCTTCTCCTCGCCGAGCGCGCGCCCGACGATGCGCAGGTGCTGGTTCTCGGCGCAGGCGGCGGGCTGGAGATCAAGGCCTTCGCCGAGGCCAAGGCCGGCTGGTCGTTCGATGGGGTCGATCCATCCGCCGCGATGATCGACCTCGCAAAGACGACGCTGGGCCCCCTCGCCGCCCGCACGCAATTGCATCATGGGTTCATCGACAGCGCGCCGGACGGCCCGTTCGATGCCGCGACATGCATCCTGACCCTGCATTTCGTCGAACGCGAGGAGCGCCTGCGCACGCTCAGGGAGGTCCGGCGCCGCCTGAAGCCCGGCGCACCTTTCGCGGTCGCCCATTTCAGCTTCCCGCAGGGCTCTGGCGAGCGTGACCTGTGGCTCGCACGGTATGCCGCCTTCGCGATCGCTTCCGGCGTCGAGCCGTCGCAGGCGGAGAATGCGCGGGCCGCGATCGCGGCGCAATTGCCAATTCTCGCCCCCGAGGACGACGAACAGCTCCTGCGCGATGCCGGTTTCAGCGGGGTCGACCTGTTCTACGCCGGCTTCGCGTTCCGCGGCTGGGTTGCTTACGCCTGACTTTGGCGACGGCGCGCAACAGGCGAGCCTGGCCGCAGCCTCGATCACCTCAGGCTTCTGAATCCCGTTGCCAATCCGCCATCTCGTAGAGCGGCCGGATTTCGATCTCGCTCGGTCCCGGCATCGGATTGGGGCAGCGCTTCACCCAGGCGACCGCCTCGTCCATGTCCTTGACGTCCCAGAGCCAGAAGCCCGCGACCAGCTCCTTGGTTTCGGTAAAAGGCCCGTCGAGGACCGTGCGGCCGCGACCGTCGAACGCAACACGCTTGCCTTTCGAGGAGGGCGTGAGGCCGTCTGCGGTCAGCAATATGCCGGCCTTGCGCAGCTCGTCGTTGAATTTGCCCATCTCCTCCATCGCCGCCATGGCTTCCGCCGTGGGGAGAAAGCCCTTTTCGCTGTCTTCGGTCGCCTTCACCAAAACCATGACGCGCATCGTCCGTCTCCTTGTTTGAGCCAGCCTCATCGGGCCGGCATCGAAACGACGAATGGAGTTTTCGGAAATCGACAGCGTCCTGCAAATTTTATTCGGGCAAAATAGCAGATCCGAGCAGCTGGACCTGCAACGCCCCCCGAACAGCGGGCGACCGCCGTGCCGGTTCCACCATTCGGCCACGGCAAGCTCGGGGGGAAAGTTACCGCTGCTTGCCGGACCAAACGGGCGAAGCTGATGCCTTCTACGACGCAGGCTGCGCCTCCGGCATCTTCCACTTGCCGTTCAGGACCACGGCTTGAGGACGGTAGAGCCGGAATGTGTAATTCCACCCTTGAGTGATCGGCAGGCAGTTCGCGATCTTGCCGTCGCAGCCGCCGAACTGGATGTCGATCGCGCCATCGACGCTCTTCTTGCCGGTGATGCTGTTGACCGAATAGGCGTCGTAATCGTTCTTCTGGAAGAAGCCCTTGTCGTTATAGACGCTGATCGACCAGAACGCGTCGACGGGGACATCCTTGACCCTGAGCTTGTAGACCGTCCTGCCGTCGTTTTTGGCCGGGGTCACCGAGGGGTAGGATGCGTCCTTGTCGGGATTGCCGCCCCAGCCGGCTGCCGTGCCGATCAGGTGGTTGACCGGATCGACCTTTCCCTTCGGCCCGAACGCGTTGGTGAAGCTGCCAGATGCGGCCGACAGCGCTTCGAGCGCATCACGGATCTTTTTCTGTTGAGCCAGGTCCCAGTTCGGGGCCTCGAACTTGCCGACCGACTTCTGCTCCACCTTCAGCGCATCTTGCAGAGCGTGAACCTGCGCGAGGTCCTTGGTGTCGTTGGGATCGACAAGGATACGGACCGCGACGAACACATAGCGGGTACCGACCTTATCCCTGGTGAGCGTCGTGCGGCCCGGCTTGTAGACCACCATCGGGGTGTAATGGTCTTCGCTGATAACCTGCATCGAGACGAAACGCTTGCCGGCATCGGGAAGCGTGATGGTCACCGGGCCGGCATCGAGGTCGAACAGCGCCTGGGAATAGAGCGTGTCCCGGTTCATCCGGACGACGGGCTGGTTGTCGATCGGAGTCGGTACCCTGGTATGAACGAACTTGCCGAGGCCGCCCGCGCCTACCGTTTTGCTCATATAGAAGTCGGTCTCGGCTCGCTTGAAGTTGTCGACATTGACCGGAACCGGCTGTGCGGACGCCACGCATGGCGCGAGAGCCAGGAAACTCAGGCTGTAGACCATCGTCATTCGCATTGAACGGTACCTCATTGGCATTCTTGATGCATTTGCTCATCGGGCAAGACCGGATGGGTCCACGCCGGTGCTTCGGCTGATCGTCGGCTGTGATGCGCCCTACCGCGCGGACAGCGCGGCAGCCTCCGCGGCGCATTCGGGCGTCGAGGACACCGGCTTCGCCTTCGCCGCCTTCACCTCCGCTTTCGCGGCCTTGAGATCGGCGAGGAAAGTCGCATCGGTCTGCAGCCGTGCGACCGTCGCCGCGCCCATGATCCGGCCCGCATCGACATCGCTCTGCCAATGCGCGTCGCAGATCACGCGGCTCTGCCCGAATTCGATGCCGCGCTTGAGCAGCGCATCCGCGCGCTCGGGATTGATCTGCGCGAACACGAGAGCCCAGCCCCAACCGGCCGCGGTGTGGCCGGACGGGTAGGAGCCGTCGCTCCGCAGGATCACCTCCTGATCCGCCCGGCAGGTCGCTTCGTTGTGCACCACGAAGGGGCGGACCCGGTTGTATCTGTTCTTCACGCCATAGGTGGAGAGGCCGAAATCCGACAGCGTCTTCAGCATCATCGCGTGGAGGCGCGGGGTCTGCTTGCTGTCGATCCTGACACCCATGGCGCAGGAGAAGTTGTCGGCCGCCTGCGGAAAGGCGAGATCGGCGTCGGTGTAGGCGAGCTTCCAGCGCTCGGTGTTGCGCAGGGGAAGCGTCGCTTGGCGCGCTTCCTCGTCCCGGGCCAGCGCAGCGGAGCCCTTCTCGGGTGGCGGGCCGAGCAGGACGAGACTGTCCGGCAGCTCGGACCGCTTGAGATAGCCGGGCGCGATCTTGAAATGCGGGTCGGTGACCTTGGACTGCGTTTCGCCCGCCTGCGCCAGGGCCTGCCCGCAGAGCGCGAGCAGCGCAAGCAGGGAAATATGCGCGGCCCGAACCGCATTCCCGGTCATCGACATGTCCAGTTCCTTTCGACATCGCTGCCGCCGCCGGCATTTCGTGCATGGGCAGCCTGTCCGTCTTGCCATTTCGCGCCAATCACGACCGGCTATTCTCTACCCTGCCGGTCGCGATTCCTCCGGGATTCGGTCTTGTGAAAGGAGGTCCGATGGCTGATATCCCTTTGACGCGCGGCCAGTTCCTGCTGCCCTTCGTCAGCATCCTCGACGATATCGGCGCCCCCACGGAGACGCTTCTGGAGCGCGCCCGGCTGCCATCGTCCCTGGCCGAAAAGAGCAATCTATACCTGCCGCTCCTGCCGGCGCTGCGCTTCGTCGAAACCGCCCAGAGAACCCAGGGCATCGCGGATTTCGGCTTTCTCGCTGCACAACGCCTGCATTTCTCCCATATGAGGGAGGAAACACGGGCCCTGATCGCGCATTCACCGACGCTGCTCGTCGCGCTCCGCCACGCCTGTTATTGGGCGTCGCGGGAAGACACCATTTTGAGCATGTGGATCGAACATGACGCGGATCATGTGCGGGTCTGCAGCAGGCTTGCCGGGACACAGGGGCTGCTGCATCTGAAATACGCGCAATGGATCCAGAACATTTTCGCGGTCTACATCATCAGGCAATTCGCAGCGCCTGACTGGATGCCGACGGCGATCGCCTTTGAATCGTCTTATACGCCGAGCCCGGCGACGCGAGCCTTTTGGCCGAATGTACGGTTTTTATCGGGCCAGCATGCCGCCTGGATCAGCCTGCCGATCGCGCTCCTCAGCCTCCCCAACCGTTCGACCGCCCTGTTTGCACCGCCGCGCGACAGCCAGGACGGCCCTTCCGCCTACGACATCGTCGAATTGCTCAAGCTGATGCTGCCGGCCTATCTAGACGACGGAAAAACGGCTCTTGCCGACATCGCCGAGATCGCGGGCGTCAGCACGCGGACGCTTCAGCGCAAGCTCGCCCTTATCGGACTGTCCTACTCGGACATACTCGACACTGTCAGATACGAGAACGCGAGCCGGCTGCTGCGCGACACCGATTGCAGGATCATCGACGTCGCCTTTTCCTCCGGCTACACCGATCCCGCACATTTCAGCCGCGCCTTCCGCCGGATGACGGGCGTGACGCCGCGCCAGTTTCGGGAGCAGTCGCAGTTCGGCTAGGCACGGCTCGACCACGACGGGTCGCAAGCGCACGATGCTCAGATGCGCGGAATACAGCGGCGCTCGCGCTCGGTGGATTGGCCCTGACGACCTCTTCGGCCTGGATTCGTGCCGCCGGTGACCTCAAGAATTTGCCCGCGCGGGCACCTGCCATTGTCGACCAGCACCTTTTGCCCGGGGCTTATCAATCCCTTGGCGGGCTCCCGGCTGTGGATTTGCTGGGCGGCCGCGGGACCAGCCAGCAAAATCAACGAAACGGCAAAGCCCGGAGCCCCGAGGCGTGTCATTGGCAGTCCCCCAATTTTGGAAGACGGTATCATGCGTGGCATATCCACGACAGTCGACTTAAAGCGGATACTGCCCGTCAACGGCATCTCCCTTACGTCGCACCTCGCGAACGTCAGCATATCTGAACAACGCCCCACGTCCGCGCACGAGCGGCGCGAGCCGATTGGTCCAGGCGATCGACTTCAACTTCAGCAATCGCCCCAAGCCGGACCTTAGGCATGTCTGCTTTCGGTTGTCGCCGTTGTGCCTGCCATCATGTTACAACGAAACCCGGCACGTCGATCTCACCTCGCAGATCGTCCCAGGGGACGGTTTTCCGACTTCATGGTCGGACGAATGGTAGGCGAAAAGCGGGCCTGTCCGAAGAAGACGTCTAGCGCTGGTTCCGGAATGTAATGATGGAGTTTGCTGTGCTGAAACGAGGTATCACCGTGGTGCTCATCCTTCTCGGGCCGGTCGGTTGCGTCACACAGGATACCGTTCCCAGCAAAAGAGCGGATGGGCCGGCCTATATGCAGCCGGGCGTTGGCGCGCCTGCTCGTCAGACAGACATGTTCGGGAATGCCTTTCGGTAATTGAAGAAGGGTCCCGTTCGTCCGTATCCTGGATACCTCCTGCGCAGCGTTCAGGGGACCGCGCAACCCTGATGAGGCGCGCGCGGCAAGCTGGCCTTCCGGTCAGAGCCAGCCATAGCGTTCTGAACCGGGCTTTATGTCGAGATCATACTTGGCGATGAATTCCGCGATCTTCTCCAGCGTGATCGAGAACTCCGGCAAAGCGGGACCGGCGGCTAGGGCCGATTTGTCCTCAGCGCTCAAGCGGCCTGATGCAGCGATCTGCTCCGCGCTGATCGAATAGTGCTTGGAAATGCTGCCTCAACAGCGCACGGATATCATCATAGCGCGTACCCCGCTTTGCACCGGCCTCAATCAACGTTTCCGCTGACTGGCTAGGCTCATCAAGTGCTAGATAGAGGTTACGCAAGTGCCGCACATCGAATCACTGGAGCAGTGTGTTGAACAAGCCGAAGGAGAAGATTGAGCAGTTGCTGTCTATCGGATTGAAATTCACATTTGAGAATTTTTCATCAAAATCACAATACGGCAACACGAAGGCTTTCACCTCGGACTGGGTAGCTTGGAGAACACGGGTAAGTGGAGCGATTGAAAATTTGTTCGAGCCTAAATCTGCTCCAATCAGGTTGATTCAAGCGGCAAACTCTGTTGTTCTCATTGGAAATAGTAACGATAAATTTGACCAGGCAAAATCATACTATATCGGAGCACTTCAAGCCGCACTACAAGTTCTGGAGCAAGACACATTTGGTGAGGTAATTCTGGATCGTACGGACGCGACAGCGCCAATGGCCTTGTCAAACAAAGTTTTTGTTGTTCACGGGCATGATGAGAAGGCTAAACAGGATCTTGAAATACTGCTAGCGGAGATGGGTCTTGAACCTATCGTCCTTCACCGACAGGCTGATGGTGGACGCACGCTGATCGAGAAGTTCGAGCACTACTCAGATGTTGGCTTCGCAGTTATCCTGCTGACACCAGACGAAGTGGCATACCTAACGCCCGAGGATCTTAAACCTGATACCGAACGAAAAAAAGAACAGCGAGCTAGGCCAAACGTAATATTCGAATTTGGATTCTTTGTTGGTCGCCTTGGTCGATCAAGGACATGCTGCTTATATAGGGGAGACGTAGTCTTACCCAGCGACTTAAGTGGATTGATATACAAACGCTTTGATCGGTCGATAGAAGATATCGCGTGGGCTCTTACAAAAGAACTAAAGGCCGCCGGCTATAAACTGAAATAATAATACTAAAATATTGCCTAAGATTTGAGGTTCGAGACATTACATCCGAGATATAAAGCCGCCATGAATCACACCAGCTGCAATAACTGAAGATAGGTCGGATTGAACACCTGAATGCCTCACCAGAATGCCCCACCGGCAGAGACATGGGACTAAGGCACTGAAAATGGTGGGCCGGGCCGGACTCGAACCGGCACCGGCGCTGTTATGAGCAGCGAGCTCTAACCATTGAGCTACCGGCCCGCGGCAGCCGTAGCATTCGGCCGGCAATGTGCGCAACGGCCAATATGCGCAGGTCTTCGAACGCGCCCGCGCGGCCCACGACGAGCGGATGGCCATGCGGGGCGCGCCCAGATGCGGGGCCGCCTATGCGCTTTGCAGTTTCCGGCGGCGGCGCAATGGGCCGAAGAGGTTGATCTCCAACGCGCCGGCCGTCGTCGTCGCAAGGGCAGCGGCGCAAACGGCCAATTTGGAGAATTCCTCCATCGCCCCTTCGATCAGCACGGCGTGAATGACGCCGGCGCTGACGATCGCCACCGCAAGGACACTATGAAGAACGCGCCACCATCGCTTGGCGAGGCCCAGCCGTCGCCGGGTCGCGACCAGCAGGACCGTCAGCACCAGGCACCACAGGCTGATCACCCCGTAGAGCGAGAACGGCGTGGGCGCCACCAGCAACAGCGCGTCGGTGATGTCATCGGGGCTGTAGAGATAGAGCGCTCCGATATGCAGGCCGACCAGGACGGCAATCGCGATGCCGGCCCAGCGGTGCCAGAGGGTTCCCGATCTCGCCGGCAGCAAGGCCGGCGCAGCCGCCTTCAGGAGAGGTTGCACGAACAGCAGGCTCAACGCCACGACGCCAGCCATGCCACCTGTAACCCAGAGCAGTTCGCGGCCTGCCTGCAACGGGCTCGCCGCAGCCGCGATGACCGGCACCGCAGCAACGGCAAGGATGACGGTCCACGCAGCCAGCCGGCCGCGTGCCTCAACTCGGGCGGGGCGCATTCGGCGAGGCAGGCGCGAGCACGAAGTCTACATTCATGGTCTTGTCGTGCCGGCTGTTCAGCACTGGCCTGAGAAACAGGGTGGCAAAGCCGGGATCGTCATAGGCGATATGGATATGGGGCTGCCCGAACTGGGGAACGATCGGCGAGGTCTCGAGCCGGTAGCGCCCCTGATCGTCGGTCATGACGCTGCCGCGATTGCTGGGAACGCGTTCCCCGCCCCGCTCGGTGGCGGCCCATATCTGGACGCGAACATTGCGCAGCGGCTCGCCATTGCCGGCCTTGCGCACCAGCCCCGAGACGACGAAGCCCGTGCCGAGATTCTCCACCAGCGGGGCGTTGGGTTCGTAGTTGTTTGCGCCGCCCGCCATGGCTTCGGTAGGCTTGTAGGAGCCGCCTGCTGGCTGCGATTGCGCGTCGGCGGACACAAGAAAGCGCGGCAGCAGGCCGACCGCACCAGCTGCCACTGCGCCGGTGAGAAGAAGCCTGCGGTTTGCGAAAATGGTTTTCCCGGTCATTGTCTGGTTCTCGCGATGCGTCTGACTGGAAGAAGCCTGAGCCTGGACATCGTGCCGCGAAGGACGTGAAGCGCCGCCCACTCGCCGCAGCTTGCATGCCTGACTTCTTGCCTGATTTAAGGACCGGCCGCGGCCGAAGTCCATTGGCCCCCGCCGCAACAAGGGGCGAGGCGCCATCACCTTCGCGTTATCCAGCCAACGCTCGCCCCCCAATGGAAACGCCGCCGCTCGGAGGAGCGGCGGCGCTTTGCAAGCAAGTTGGGGGTACGCCGGATCAAGCAGCGCGGGCGATCTGGCCTTCCCCTGCATGAGCAGCGACATGGCCTTCGCGGAAGCTGAAGCGGGCAATGTGCTCGGTCAGCGCGCGGGTCTGTTCGTCGGTCAGCGCCAGCGCCGCATTGGTCTCCTCGACCAGCGCCGCGTTCTGATGCGCCATCGTGCCGATGCCGTCGATCTCATGGTTGATCGCCGAGACATCGGTCGCCTGGCTCTTGGCGGTCTGCGAGATGCCGTTCATCAGCCCGGTCAGGTCGTTGACCGAGGCGACGATCGCCTCGAACATCGCCGAGGTCTCCTCGACCAGGCCGACGCCGACCTTGACGTCGCCATGGGCGGCCTCGACCAGCTTCTTGACGTCATTGGACGCATCGGCCGAGCGCTTGGCCAGGCTGCGCACCTCGGTCGCGACCACCGCGAAACCGCGCCCGCTATCGCCGGCACGGGCCGCCTCGACAGCAGCGTTGAGCGCCAGCAGATTGGTCTGGAAGGCGATCTCGTCGATCATCGCGATGACCTCGGAAATCTTGCTGGAGGAGGAGCGGATGCGGTGCATCGCCTCCAGCGCCGAGGCGACGACCTTCTCGCCCTGCTGGGCCCGCGCTTCGGCGCCCTCGGCCATGCCGGTCGCCTGGGCGGCGTCGGTCGCGGTCTTGCGGACCGTGCCTGCGAAAGCGCCGAGCTGGTTCGTCGCCATCGAGACGGCGTTGCTTTCCTCGCTGGTGCGCTCGGCGAGATCGGTGACGCCGTCGAGGATTTCGCTGGTCGCGCTGCGAACCGCAGAGACCGTCTCCGACAACCGGGCGAGCGTGCTCTCGAACTCGTCGGCGAGGCCGTTGGCGCCGTTCTTGAGCTCGGCGAAAGCGCCCTGATAGAGGCCCTCGACACGGGTCGAGAGATGGCCGGCCGACAATTCCGCCAGCACGTCGCAGGTCTCGGACAGGCCGGTCTGCACGGTTTCCAGCAGCGCATTGACCGAACCGGCCAGCGCGTTCAGCTCGGCATCGGCGAAGGTCGCCGACACCCGCTGGCCGAAATCGCCGGCGGCTGCCGCCGCAACGACCTGACCGAAGGCCGCGCCGAGTTCCTGCATCATCTCGCGGCGGCGATGCTGCGCCAGGGCTTCGTCCTCGATCTTGGCAGCTTCGGCCGCGCGCAGCGCCACCGCATTGTCGCGGAAGAGCAGCACGCTCTTCGAGATGTCGGAGATCTCGTCATTGCCCTTGGTGTCGACGACCGTCTCCAATGCACCATCGGCAATGGCGCGGGTCGCGGCCCAGAGCCGGTTGAGGCGGCCTACGATCATCGGGCGCACATAGAACAGCGACAGCGCCAGCGCGATCAGCAGCGAGCCGATGCCGATGGTGCCGAGCCAGATCTTGCTCTGGTCGATCAGCTTGCGGGTCGCCTCGCCGGAGGCGACTGCTTCGCTGCGCGCGGTGGTCACGAGTTCGCCGACCTGGCGGCGAACGGCATCCGCCACAGCATGGGTCTGCTTGAGACCGGCCTCGATCGCGGCGCGCGTGACGAGATCGCGTTCGCGGATGGCAATCAGCCCCCCTGGACCCTCGCCGAGATCGATCACCGCATTGACCACCTGGCTCCGCGCCGGGTTGGCCTGGAGCTTGTCGGCCGCGGCGAGGATGCCACGAAGCTGGCTCAAGATCGCGTTGAAGCGCGACTTCGCATTGTCGAGCTTCTCGCGGTTGTCGATCTGCGAGATCTCACGGAGCAGCCCTACCATCTCGCTCACCTGGAGCTGAAGCGACTGGGCCGTCTGCAGGGCCGCGAGATCCTTGTCGATGATGCCGGCCAGTGCTTCCTCGATCTCCTTGCCGGTGAGCTGGGTCGCGCTGGCGATGTTCATCTTGACGTTGAACTGCGCATCCCCGGTCTCGAAATCGGCAAGCGCGGTGAAGCCTTCACGAGCCTTGGAGAGCTTTTCGAGCGCCCCGTTCTGCTCGGATGCGCTGCGAAGCCGCTGGCCGGTCAGGTCGTTGATGTCGTTGATCTGGCGCGACAGCGCGTCGATCGCCTTCTCCGTCTTGACCTTGTCGACATTGCCGTGCGTGCCAATGCGGCGCAGCAGATCCATCTGCTGCGCCTCGACCTTGTCGAGCTCCGTGGTCAACACCGAGCGCTGCTGGGTCGTCTCGATCTCGCTGAAACGCGCCGCGAGCGCGGTCGACTGCGTGGCCGCCTGGGACAGCTCGAGCGCGAGCTCGACGACCGGCATCTTGCGCTGGATCATGTCATCGACCGTATGGTCGACGCTGTCATAGGACAGCCAGGCGACGAGCGAGGCGACGATCGTCAGAGCGGTCATGACGCCCAGCGCCGCATAGATGCGTGCGGCAATGCCGATGCGCAGCGGCTTTTGCTCGCGCGTGGGCTTCTTGGCCTTCGTCATGGATCGCTCTCCGGATACTAGGCTACGCAAGGAACTGAACGGTCACGTGAGGAAGGCTGCCCGCCTGCGCGCTTCCGTCCCGAACGGGCCGGACGCGACTGCACCACAGGAATCCGGGCGCAGGCGCGAAAGCGCTGCGGCCGACGATCTGTGACGCGACAAAGAGCATGAAATTCCCCCGACCCGGCCATTCGGCCTTGGGTCTGTCGGGGCTCAAGATCACGCAGATGCGTTTAAAGAACGCTTAATGAGGCGGATTCTTCTGAATCACTGCGCGGAGGGGCTGCTTCATGTTCCGTTAGGACCTGTGTCCCCGGGAGCCCCACATTTCGCGCTGGAGCATGCTGTTTTGGCTGGGAACCCCGTCGTCATCCTGGGGCGTAGCGAAGCGGAGGCCCGGGATCCATCGTAGGGCTGCGAACTTCTACGATGGATCCCGGAGCTGCGCGGCTTCGCCGCTTGTCCAGGATGACGACGTGGTTCCGAGCATGAAAGACAGATGGCAGCGCTCAGCTTTCCGGCAGTTTCGGCACGGGGCGCGGGCGCCCCTCCTCGTCGATCGCGACGAAGGTGAAGGTGGCGTCGGTGACCTTCTCATGCAGCGTGGTACGGAAGCGCCGGGCCCAGGCCTCGACATGGATCTTCATCGAGGTGCGGCCGATCGACTCCACCTCGGTATAGACGCTGAGCACGTCGCCGACCTTGACCGGCCGGATGAAGGTCATGGCGTCGACTGCGATCGTCACCACCCTGCCCTGCGCCCGGTCGACGCCGGCAATGCCGCCAGCCGCATCCATCCGCGACATCACCCAGCCGCCGAAAATGTCGCCATTGGCGTTGGTGTCGGCCGGCATCGCGTTGACGCGCACGGTGAGGTCCCCGCGCGGCTCTTCCTCGGGCGTCAGGCCAGGCTCAGTCATCGTCATTCTTTCCCTGTTCGACATGGAAGCGGTGAAGCACATGGTGGAATATCGGCGCCAGCACGAACCCGGTCGCGATCACCACGAACAGGCCCGAGAACAGCGCATAGCTGCCGGCGAAGAACTTGCCGCCCTCCGTCTTGAGCTGGTCCACCGGGCCCATGCCGGACAGGATCATAGCCGCATTCACATAAGCGTCGATGGCGCTCATGCCCTCGGTCGCCATGTAGCCGACCATGCCGATCGCCATCCCGACCACGGCCAGGCCAAGCCAGACGGCAAGCGCGCGCGCTAGATTGCGGGCGAAGCGCCGGCGTGCTTCCGCGGGAGTGACGGCGCGCCGCCGCGCGACCGCCATCAGACCCGGCCCAGCCCAGCCCTGACCTGGGCGGCACCAGCCGCGAGCCAGGCGGGCTTGGGCAGGTGGCCGGCGATCATGGTCAAGAGCATGGACGACTCTCCCGGAAGACTTGTGGTTGCATCGACATCGGACGCGCGGCAGGCTCCCGTCAAGCGGAAGCCTGAAAGCTCGCTCCGGGGAGGAACGCCATGACCCTGCCACCCGCCATGATCTGCGTCTCGCTGCGCTATGCCGACGCCCCGAAAATGTATGACTGGCTGATCGAGGCCTTCGGCTTCGAGAAGCACGCCGCCTATTACTCTGAAGACGGCAAGACCCTGCTCCATGGCGAGCTGCGCATGGGCGAAAGCTACGTCATGCTCGGTTCCGACGAGAACAACCAGTTCGGCAAGCTTGTCGCACGGCCGGGCAAGCTCGGCGGCACCACGGCCTCGCCCTATATCGCCACCGACAACATCGACGCCCGCTGCGAGCGCGCCCGCAAGGCCGGCGCCGAAATCTGCATGGAGCCGACCGACCAGCCCTATGGCAGCCGCGACTTCATCTGCAAGGACCCGGAAGGCCATGTCTGGTGTTTTGGGACCTATCGGCCGGCGGCTTCGGCAAGCTGAAAGGTCGAGATCAGGGCCGCACGAGCCGGCCCCCGTCATTGCGAGCGTAGCGAAGCGATCCAGCAGGGCTCGCGCTACGTCCCCCTGGATTGCTTCGCTACGCTCGCAATGACGGCTGGCGCTCTACACCGCAGCCGCCACCCTCGACCTCGACCGCAGCATCAGCCAACAGACCAGCACGACATTGACGAGGTTCCAGGCGAGCCCGTTCAGGAAGGCGACGCGGTAGGAGGCGAAATAGTCGAAGATCGCGCCCGAGACATAGCCGCCGAACGCCATGCCCAGCACCGTCGCCGACATCACGATGCCGATGCGCACGCCGGCCTCCTTGGCGGGCAAGTATTCGCGGATGATCACGGCATACATCGGCACGATCCCCCCCTGAAACAGGCCGAAGATGCCGGTGACGATGAAGAGCGAGGTCAATCCGTCGAACCAGAGATAGAGGAACAGCGCGATGCCCTGCATCAGCGCGCCCAGAGCCAGCGTCGCGACGCCGCCGATCCGGTCGGCAACGAAGCCCGAGCCGATGCGGCTGATGATGCCGAGCAGCAGCATCAGCGACAGCATTTCCGCGCCGCGCGCGACGCCGTAGCCGAGATCGCCGCAATAGGCGACGATATGGACCTGCGGCATCGCCATCGCCACGCAGCAGCTGAAGCCGGCGATCGCGAGCAACCATTGCAGCTGGCTCGCGCTGAGCCCCAGATCGCCCCGCGCTCCCGCGCTCGCAGCCTCGTCGGCCGCCATCTGCTCATGCGAGGGACGACGGCGGAAGAACAGCGCCAGCGGCAGCATCACGACCAGCGCCACCACGCCGATGCCGATATGCGTCGCGCGCCAGCCATGGTTCTGAAGCCCCCAGGTGATGACCTGCGGCCAGATCACGCCGGCGAGATAGCTGCCCGACGCCCCGAACACGACGGCCAGCCCACGATGCTTGCGGAACCAGTGCGAGAGATCGGCGATCAGCGGTGCAAACCCCGCGCCCCCGCCGACACCGATCAGCACGAGATGAATGAGCGCGAACTGCCAGAGCGATTGCGCGAGCCCGGCCAGCATGTAGCCGGAGCCGAGCAGCAGGGCGCCCGCAACGATCGGAACGACGATGCCGAAGCGATCAGCGATCCGGCCCATGGCGATGTTGCCGAAGCCGAAGCCGAGCATCACGCAGGTATAGGGCAGCGCGGCGCCCGCGCGCAGCGTGCCGAATTCCTGCTGCACGGAAGGAAGCACGACGACGACCGACCAGGTGCCGACACAGGCGACCGTGCCCAGCACGAGCGACATGACCAGCCGCAGCCAGGCATAGGATGAATCGGGCGCGTAGCGCTGGTCGTCAGCTGACATGTTTCCTCGGATGGCCGATTTGAAGCACGGCCTGCTCTTGTCGTGCGTGAGGATTAGGCAGCGCCGACCGGCGGAGCAAGCGCAGCGATGACAGGGCGGGCCGGCGTTGGCGGCGTGCTCGGTTGGTTGCTCGCGAAAACACGCCGCGCCCCTTCCCTTCTCCCCTCGCGGGAGAAGGTGCCCCGGCAGGGGCGGATGAGGGGCGCCGTGCGCTTTCAAATGTGTTCGGCTGATATTTCGCCAATCGGCACCGGCAGTGCGCCCCCTCATCCGTCAGCGCTTCGCGCTGCCACCTTCTCCCGCGAGGGGAGAAGGCACGCGCGCACGGCCCCGCCGGCTGCTTGCCGCGAGGTACCGGGCTTTTGAAGGCGTATCCAAGGGGATGCGCGGGGCAAGGCTGCGGCATGCGAGGCGACCGCATGCCGATGTCGAAGTCGATGTCGAGATGTCGAAGCAGCGCCAACAGCCGCTGCCTCGCCCCGCGCACGGCTGTTTTCTGCGCCGGTGGCTCTTGAGCGATCCCAACCCTCGGGACCACGCAGCCTGGGTCACCTGCATGGCGACCACCGACACCTCCGTCACCTCGCGCCAGCAACGACGCAAGACGGCGAAAACCGCAACTTCACCCGGCCGCACGATGCCTCGCGACAGCCCCCTTGGTCGGGTAAAGCAGGCGCAGCATAAGCGCAGGCCTGGGGAGCGGGGATAAGTATCCCGGTAACTCCCTCAGCCCTCATCCTGAGGAGCCGCAAAGCGGCGTCTCGAAGGATGATTCAGGAGCCTCCGGAACCCTCTGGACCATCCTTCGAGACGCCATTTCCAACGAAATGGCTCCTCAGGATGAGGGCTGGAGTTTCAGATGGCTCTGAATTCTCCAATGATCTTGGATATTATTTGAACAACCCGTCGCCCTGTTCGTCGATGATCTGCTGGCCCTTGATCAGGGCGAAATCGGCGGCTTCGGCCACGCCGGGGAAGCGATCGGCCCGCACGAAGCGGTGGCTGCGCAACTCGCCGTCGATCTCCTTCTCGATGACACCGCAGAGCTGGTGCTGCCCGCCCTCCTGATAGGGCGTCGCATGGATCATGAAACCCTTGTGCTCCAGGCTCTTGACCGGGCCGGCCGGCTCCTCGCTTGCGGCCTTGCGTCCGCCGAACAGGGATTTGAAGAACGACATGGAACCTCCGAAATCAAGATTTGCTCTTATAGGGCAGGATCGCAGCCAGGGGGAGCCGGCTTCGCGCCCGATTATGGCCCATAGCGCGAGGCTTCGAACCTTGAAGGCAAGCGGCGAAATCCCCAGATTCAAGCTGTCATGGGCGACCGCACGGCCCCTCGACGCCACATTCGCTTCTCGCGGCCGCCCCCTGGACAGGGAGGTGGTCATGCGATTCCTCAAGCATCTTTCGATCGTCTGGCTGGTTCTGGCTGCGCTGGGATTGGCCACTGTCGCACAGGCCCAGGCGCCGCGCGGCCCGCCTTGCTCCGACCGGACGCAGGTGATCGCCCATCTGCAGAGCCTGTTCGGGGAGCGCGAGATTGGCAGCGGCCTCGCCAATGGCGGCTTCGTCCTGGAGCTCTTCGCCAACCAGTCCGGCTCCTGGACCGTCTTTGCCACCACGCCGCAAGGTCTGAGCTGCCTCATCGCCTCGGGCCAGGGCTGGGAGCCGGTGCCGTCGCCCGACATCTTCGCCGGCCGGTAGGAGACTAGCCCGCCAGATGCAGCGCGACCTCGCGCCGATGCGGCCTGCGGCGATGCTCGAACAGATAGATGCCCTGCCACTGGCCGAGCGCGAGGCGGCCATCCATCACGGGGATCGACAGGGAGACCGGCGTCAGCGCCGCCTTGATATGGGCCGGCATGTCGTCGGGCCCCTCCGCCCGATGGATCAGATAGTCCATCGCCGGATCGTCCGCGGATGGCGCCAGCCGCTGAAAGAACGCGTCGAGATCAACACGCACATCGGGATCGGCATTCTCCTGGATCAGCAGCGAGCAGGAGGTATGGCGCAGGAACAGCGTCAGCAAACCCCTTTCGACACCGGCTGAGCGAATGAAGGCCACGACGCGGTCGGTGAACTCATAGAGTCCGGCCCCGCGCGTCTCGATCGCGAGAACCGATTGCGAGATCATCGCGCCGCCCGCCTAGCGCTCGGTCAGCGCGAGCTTGGCGCCCAAAGCCACGAAGGCGGCGG
Source organism: Allobosea lathyri (assembly GCF_900108245.1). Taxonomy (GTDB): domain Bacteria; phylum Pseudomonadota; class Alphaproteobacteria; order Rhizobiales; family Beijerinckiaceae; genus Allobosea; species Allobosea lathyri. Next base: position 28,069 of record NZ_FNUY01000003.1, on the reverse strand, counting down.
CAAAGGTGCGCCGCAGCCAGGCCATCACCGCCGGGCGGCTGACGACCTTGTCGCGCATCGCCGCGGCGAACAGGCCATAGAGCGCGAAAACCACGAAGGTCATCGCCATGAACACGCCCGACAGCTCCAACATGCGCAGGAGCGGGCTTGGTTCTCCCGCCGCGATGAACTGCGGCAGGAAGGCGACGAAGAAGATCGACAGCTTGGGATTGAGCAGGTTGATCGCGATGCCGTCCAGAAGGACGCGCCAGCCCGAGCGCGGATCGGCCTTCGTCTCGACCTTGAGCGCGCCATGCTCCTTCAGCGTCTGCCAGGCCATGAAGAGCAGATAGGCGACGCCGGCATATTTCACGATCGCGAAGGCGAGCGCGCTGGTGTGCAGCAGCGCCGCGATGCCCATCATCGCCGCGATCAGATGCGGCACGATCCCCAGCGTGCAGGCGAAGGCGGCCAGCACGCTGGCCCGGGAGCCGCGCGTGAGCCCGGCGGCGATCGTATAGATCGCGCCCGTGCCGGGCGACGCGACGATGATCAGCGAGGTCAGGAGGAATTCGGGGGACATGGGCAAAGCTCCAGTCGGGCTGGACAACGTCAAAGATCACGCCGCGCGTGGCGGGCTCAGCAATCCTGCTCGCGCCATCTCGTCATGAAGCGCCATCGCATCGAGATCAAAGCCGTTCGGCCATGTCGGGACACCGAACTGCACGAAAACTCTGGCGAACATGGCGGGATCGCGCAGCGGCTCCACCATTGCGCCCCCCTCGGTCAGGAGATCGCTCAGATCACGCACGCCCTCGCGGCCATCGGAGAACTTCAGCCAGAGCCTAGGATGCTCCAACGCCCTCACCTCTATCAACTTGATGAGTTCGATCATTCGACATCTGCTCCAGGCACGGCCTCGAACGGTTCGTGCAGTCTCCCACGCTCCCAGTTCGACATCAACTCGTCGCGCCTTCGCTGAACCCAAGCTCGTAAAAGGCGCAATGCCGCAGGCGGCATCGCACCCGCAACCACCTCGCCGGTCTCAATCGCGATCAGAACTTCATGCCCCTGGTAGAAGGCATGGATGTGCGGCGGCGGATGGTCGCGCCAATACATCTGCACGATAAAGCCAAAGAAGATCGAGATCGTGGGCATGACGCTCGCGACAAGAAAAAGGCGGGCCTCGCGGCCCGCCTTCGAAAACTCAATTATCCAGGAAGCTCCTGAGCTTCCGGCTTCGCGACGGATGCTTCAGCTTCCTGAGCGCCTTCGCCTCGATCTGCCGGATGCGCTCGCGGGTCACGCTGAACTGCTGGCCGACCTCTTCGAGGGTGTGGTCGGTGTTCATGCCGATGCCGAAGCGCATGCGCAGCACGCGCTCCTCGCGCGGTGTCAGCGAAGCCAGAACGCGCGTGGTGGTCTCGCGCAAATTGCTCTGGATCGCCGCGTCGATCGGCAGGATTGCGTTCTTGTCCTCGATGAAGTCGCCGAGATGGCTATCTTCCTCATCGCCGATCGGGGTCTCAAGCGAGATCGGCTCCTTGGCGATCTTCAGGACCTTGCGGACCTTCTCCAGCGGCATGGCCAGCTTCTCGGCCAGCTCTTCCGGGGTCGGCTCGCGGCCGATCTCGTGCAGCATCTGGCGCGAGGTCCGCACGATCTTGTTGATCGTCTCGATCATGTGGACGGGGATGCGGATCGTGCGGGCCTGGTCGGCGATCGAACGGGTGATCGCCTGGCGGATCCACCAGGTCGCATAGGTCGAGAACTTATAGCCGCGGCGGTACTCGAACTTGTCGACCGCCTTCATCAGGCCGATATTGCCTTCCTGGATCAGGTCGAGGAACTGCAGGCCGCGATTGGTGTATTTCTTGGCGATCGAGATCACGAGGCGAAGATTGGCCTCGATCATCTCCTTCTTCGCCTGCCTGGCCTCGCGCTCGCCCTTCTGGACCATCAGCACGATCTTGCGGAATTCCTGGATCTCCAGGCCGGTCTCGGAGGCCAGCGTGTGGATCTCCTCGCGCAGGCTCTTGATCCGCTCCAGTTCCGCGCCGACGAATTCACGCCAGCCGCGCGAGCCGAGCTTGGAAACGCGCAGAACCCATTTCGGGTCGAGCTCGCCGCCGACATGCTGCTTGAGGAAGTCCTCGCGGCCGACGCCATAGCTCTCGGCGAGACGCAGCAGGCGGGTCTCATGCGAGATCAGGCGCTTGTTGATGTCGTAGAGCTGCTCGACCAGAGCCTCGATGCGGTTGTTGTTGAGCGAGAGCGACTTCACCGCGGTGATGATGTCGTCTTTCAGCTTCTTGTATTTGCGGTCCTGCGACGGCGAGAGCTTGGTATTCTCCAGCCGGTTGGCAATGTCCTGATCCTGCAGGCGACGCAGCTTGGTGTAGTTGCTGGCGATCGAGTCGAAGGTTTCGAGCACGCGCGGCTTGAGCTCGGCTTCCATCGCCGAGAGCGAGACGTTGTTCTCGATATCGTCATCGTCCATGTCGGACGGCAGCTCGCCTTCCGGCACTTCGCCCGCGGGCGGCGCACCTTCGGCCGGCTCGCCACCTTCGACGCCTTCACCGGGCGCCTGCGCCGGATTCTTGGCGTCGGGACCGGCATAGGTCGCTTCGAGATCGATGATGTCGCGCAGCAGAACCTTGGCTTCGTTGAGCTCGTCGCGCCAGATGATAATGGCCTGGAAGGTCAGCGGGCTCTCGCAGAGCCCGGCGATCATCGCCTCGCGGCCGGCCTCGATGCGCTTGGCGATGGCGATTTCGCCTTCGCGGGAGAGCAGCTCAACCGAGCCCATCTCGCGCAGATACATGCGGACCGGATCGTCGGTGCGCTCGGTCGGCTCGAGATTGCGCTTGACCTCGACGGGCAGCGCGGAGCGCTGCGTCTCGGCGAGATCGCCGCCCTCGGCCTCTTCCTCGTCGCCGCCGGCGCCGGTGCGCGCAGCCGCACGCTCCTCGCCCGAGGCCTCCGGGTCTTCGTTGTCGACGACGTTGATGCCCTGCTCGCTGAGCTGGCCAAGCACGTCCTCGATCTGCTCGGAGGAGAATTCCTCGGAGGGCAGAACCTCGTTCAGTTCGTCATAGGTGACATAGCCGCGCTTCTTGGCGAGCTTGATCATACGCCTTACGGCCTGATCGGTCAGATCGAGCAACGGTCCATCAGAAGTCGGGGGGGCTTCCGGCGCGACCTGATCGGTCTTTTCCCGCTCGCTCACTTTCGTCGCCATCAATCAGCGCTCCGCACTCTCGCATCGTCACGGCTCGGAAGAAGCCATACGCCGACGCATAAAAGGGCGGCGCGGCCGTTGGTCCGGCGCGCTCACCCCACCCAAATCACTTACGGCAGATGGCACCCATCATCGTTGACGAATCGTGAACCACCCGACACCTTCGCACGCACCGAGACGGCGGACACCCAAACGCTGGCTTCATTCTCCGGACATCGCCTCCGTACCCTCGATCGTTTCGAGGCGGGCTTTGACGTCCTTGATCCAGGCGAAATTGGCTTCTGTCGCTTCGTCAGCCAATGCGCGCTCGGCTGCCTTCAGCTCGCTATGTAACGTCCGCGCGCGCTGATGCAAGACGACAGCCTGACGAATCGAGTCAAAAACCGATTCCGGATCAGCATCTTGCACCAGTTTTAATCGCTCGGCGGGGCCCGTGACGGCCATGAGCGCGCCCTGCGCCTCCCGCACACGCGGTTGCGCCAACCGATTCGCCAGCGTGCCCTCGTCCAGACTGTCGTCCAGCGCCGCCTCCAGCAGAACCTGGCGAAAACGTTCGGCGGCGGGACCATCGAGCGCTAGATCGGCGATCTCATCGGCGCAGCGCAGGATCAGATCGGGATGGCTCGCCAGCGCCAGCAGGATGAAGGCTTCGCGGACATCCTCGCCACGACGGCCCGCCATCAGCCGCGATTGCGTCAGCTGGCTGCTGGCCTTGAGCGGCCCCGTCGCCCAGGGCGCGGCATTCTGCCAGCCATTGCGCGCATTGCCTCGCCCGCCGCCGCGTTGCTGGAAACCACCCTCGCGGCCGCGCTCGGGCCGTGCCGGGACGCTGCTGGCGAAAAGCTGCGCCAGCCGCTCGTCCATTTCGCGGCGATAGTGCCGGCGCGTCGCCTCGTCCTTGATCTGGCCAAGCGGCTCCTTCAGCCGGCGCTCGAAGGCGGCGCGGCGTTCGGGCGTGTCGAGCGGGCCGGCCTCGACCTCGCGCGTCCAGAGCATGTCGACGAGCGGCCGCGCCGCCGCGACCACATCCATGATCGCCGCCCGGCCACCCGAACGCGCGAGATCGTCGGGGTCCTGCCCGTCCGGCAGGATCGCGAAGGCGAGCGACTTGCCCGGCTCCAGCATCGGCAGCGCGAGGTCGATCGCGCGGCTTGCCGCCTTGCGCCCGGCCTTGTCGCCGTCGAGGCAGATCACCGGCTCGTCGGACATGCGCCAGAGCAGGGTCAGCTGGTCCTCGGTCAGTGCCGTGCCGAGCGGCGCCACCGTCTGCGGAAAGCCCGAAAGGCTCATCGCGATGACGTCGACATAGCCCTCGACGATGATGACCTGGCCCGTGTCATGCGCGGCCTTGCGGGCGTTATGGTGGTTGAACAGCAGCGAGCCCTTGTGGAAGAGCGGCGTCTCCGGCGAGTTCAGGTACTTCGCCGAAACCTCGGCGCTCATCGCCCGTCCGCCAAAGGCGACGACGCGCCCGCGCGAATCGTGGATCGGGAACATGATGCGGTCGCGGAAGCGGTCATAGGGCACGGCGATCTCCTCGCCATGCACCAGAAGCCCGGTCTCCATCATCAGCGCCGCATCGACGCCCTTGCCCGCAAGATGGTCGCGCAGGGCGAACCTGTCCGGCGGCCCGTAGCCGATGCGGAACGCTTTCCGCGCCTCGCCATCGAGGCCCCGGCCAGCGAGATAGCGGCGCGCGCCGGCACCGCGCTCGCCCATCAGCTCCGCCTCGAAGAAGCGCGCCGCGAGCTCGACGACCTCGTGCAGCCCCTTGCGCTTCTCCTCCTGCACCTGGGCTTCATGCGTGATCTTGGGCAGCACGACGCCGGCCTCGAAGGCCAGCTTCTCGACGGCCTCCGGGAAGGAGAGCCCTTCGGTCTCCATCACGAATTTGAAGATGTCGCCGTTCTTGCCCGAGGAGAAATCGAAGAACGAACCCTTCTGGTCGTTGACGAAGAAGGACGGCGTCTTCTCCGCATTGAACGGCGACAGCCCCTTCCACTCGCGGCCCGATTTGGCGAGGCGCACGCGCTTGCCCACCACTGCCGAAACCGGCAGCCGCGCCTTGATCTCCTCGAGGATGGAGGGTGGAAACTTCATGTCGTCCTATGTGGGCGCGTGCGCGGCGGAAGCCAATCATGGATGTCGCAACGACGTAGTTTATTGGCGCTATCCACAGCGCCATGATAAAGAAAATCGGGTAAAAGGAAGAAAGCGATGGCTCTCAACATCAAGGACCCGGAGACGGAGAAGGCCGTGCGTACGCTCGCGCGCAGACGCGGCGTCAGCCTGACCGAAGCAGTGCGTCAGGCTGTAAAGAGCGAACTCGACAGCGACGCCCTGCCGGAGCAGGAGAAAGCACGGCGGATCGCCGAAGGACGGCGCTGGCTGGCGGAGTTCTACCGGAAACACGAAGTCGAGCGACCGGTCCATTCCATGAGCAAGCGGGAGATGGATGACATCATCGGCTATGATGAAAACGGCCTGCTTTGATGCTGGTCATCGATGCATCCGCCCTCGTGGCCATCGTTTCCGGCGAGGATGACGCCGAAAACCTGCTGGACAGCCTCGCCGCGACTTCGCGCCGCTGCGTCAGTGCGCTCAACCTGCTCGAAGCGCGCCTTGTGATCACCTTCGGTCGAGGAATAGAAGCCGGCCGCCTCGAAGATCTTCTCGCGAAATGGGACATCGACGTCGTTGCGCTCGACGAAGAGATGGGCCGCCTCGCCTTCGACGCCTACCAGCGCTTCGGCAAGGGCCGGCACGCCGCCCACCTCAACATGGGCGATTGCGCCGCCTACGCGCTCGCCAAAGCGCGTGGCTGGCCGCTTTTGTTCAAGGGCGATGATTTCTCGCAGACGGATGTGGAGCGGGCCTGATATCAGCGGTCTTTGAGCCTGCCTGCCGTCGAAGCAATCCAGGGCGGCAGTGCTCGACGGCCCCTGGATTGCTTCGCTGCGCTCGCAATGACGCAATAGCGCCGTAGCGATCGACCTCAAAGGCCGCTGGCATGAGAGGCTGCCTGGAAATTCCCACCGCCCTCATCCTGAGGAGCCGCTAAGCGGCGTCTTGAAGGATGCTCCAGCTGGTTCCAGAGCCTCCTGGCGCTCCTCAGGACGAGGACTGGAGGCTCCCGACAGTCTCCGGAGCCGCCCGGCTCACCCGCTCAGCGCCGCCTTGACCAGCCCGCTCGCCTTGGCGAAATCCATCTGGCCGGCGAACTTCGCGCGCAGGATCGCGATGACCTTGCCCATGTCCTTGACGGAAGCCGCGCCGCTCTCGGTCACCGCGTCAGCGATCGCAGCCTTCACCTCGTCCTCGGACATCGGCTTGGGCAGATAGAGATTGATGACGTCGACCTCGGCGCGCTCGCCGGCAGCGAGTTCCGGGCGGCCGTTGGCATCATAGATCGCGATCGATTCCTGGCGCTGCTTCACCATCTTCTGCAGCAAAGCGAGGATCTCGTCGGGCGTCGTCTCGGGCTTGCCCAGGCCGCGCGCCTCGATGTCCTTGTCCTTCAGGCCTGAGGTGATCAGGCGGATGGTCGAGACCTTGCCCTTCTCGCCGGCCTTCATCGCATCCTTGAGATCGGCCGTGAAGCGCTCGCGCAGGCTGCTCATCATTCTCTTCCTTTTTTCAAGCCGAAGGCTCGTTTTGCAGAGGGACCAGGTCCTTTTTGCAGAAGGACTTTGGCCTGCTTCGATTGACGGCATGGAGGCGCGTCTTTAAGGCTCGCGCTCCAGACCGGCGGAGCGTCAAGCCGCTGCCCGCCTCAAAACATTGCCGCGCTCGCGCGGCCTGGACCGAGACATAGACATGACCGCTTCCGAAGGAAACCCCGCTGAAGGCGGCTGGACCGAACCGCGCGCGACCGCGCTCCTGGTGCTTGCGAACGGCATGGTGCTGGAAGGCTTCGGCCTCGGCGCCATCGGCGAGGCGCCGGGCGAAGTCTGCTTCAACACGGCGATGACCGGTTATCAGGAAATCCTGACCGACCCGTCCTATGCCGGCCAGATCATCACCTTCACCTTCCCCCATGTCGGCAATGTCGGCGTGAACGAGGAAGACACCGAGACGATCAACGCCGCCGCCTCGTCTGGCGTGCGCGGCCTCGTGCTGCATGCCGCGATCACCGAGCCCTCGAACTGGCGCAGCCATCGCCATTTCGACACCTGGCTGAAGGCGCGCAACATCGTCGGCATCTCCGGCATCGATACAAGGGCCCTGACGGCGCTGATCCGCGACAACGGCATGCCCAACGCCATTCTGGCCCACAGCCCCGACGGCGTCTTCGACATTCCGCGCCTGCAGGCCGAAGCCAAGAGCCTGCCCGACATGGCCGGCCTCGACCTCGTGCCGCTGGTCACGGCCGCACAGCGCTATGACTGGGACGAGACCCCCTGGGTCTGGCCCACCGGCTATGGCAAGCGTGAGAATGTCGCCCACAAGGTCGTCGCCATCGACTATGGCGTGAAGCGCAACATCCTGCGGCTGCTCGCCAAGGCCGGCTGCGACGTCACCATCGTGCCCTCGACCGCCAGCGCAAGCGACATCCTGGCCCTGAAGCCGGACGGCATCTTCCTTTCGAACGGCCCCGGCGACCCGGCCGCGACCGGCGAATACGCCGTGCCGGTGATCAAGGAACTGCTGGACCGGAAGATCCCGACCTTCGGCATCTGCCTGGGACACCAGATGATGGCGCTCGCCGTCGGCGGCCAGACTATGAAGATGAAGCAGGGCCACCACGGCGCCAACCATCCCGTGCAGGACAAGACCACCGGCAAGGTCGAGATCGTCTCGATGAACCACGGCTTTGCGGTCGATCCGGCCTCGCTGCCGGCCCATGCGGTCGAGACCCATGTCTCGCTCTTCGACGGTTCCAACAGCGGCTTTGCCCTGACCGACCGCCCGGCCTTCAGCGTGCAGCACCATCCGGAAGCCTCGCCCGGCCCGCAGGACAGCCACTATCTGTTCAAGCGTTTCGTCGAGATGATGGCGGCGGAAAAGGCCAAGGCGACGGCCTGACGAAGCGGCGCGCCTGAGAAACAACTGCTCTCGCGCACGGACGACGGAGGCAAGCATGATCCATCAGCTGCGCATCTACGAGATCTTCGAGCGCAACAAGGCGGCCTTCCATGCCCGCTTCCGCGACCACGCCATGCCCATCATGGCGCATCACGGCTTCCAGATCCTGGCGATGTGGGAGACCGCGAGCGCCGGGCGCACCGAGTTCGCCTATCTCCTCGCTTGGCGCGACGCGCAGACCAAGACCGCGTGCTGGGCAGCCTTCATGGCCGATCCCGAATGGGCCGAGATCAAGCGCGTGACCAGGGCGGAACATGGCGACATGGTCGGCGCGATCGAGGATCGACTGATGACCCCGACGGACTACTCGCCGGCAGGCGCCTTCTCCCCCTGAATTTCCCGGCACGGCCCGTTGCCGGCACGCCGCATCTGCGCCAGTCTGCGCCCGCATCGGGGGGAGATCGGGACATGCCGGAGATCATTCGCATCAAGGGCCTGGAGCTTCGCTTCCTCCAGAGCAAGGACGACACTTCGGGCAGTCTCGACATGTTCGAGATGACGGTCGAGCCCAATGCCCGCGTGCCCGTCCCCCATCACCACGAAAGCTGGGACGAGACCGTCTACGGCCTGAGCGGCGTGATCACCTTCCGGATCGACGGGCAGGACGTCGCGCTGGGGCCCGGCGAGACCGCTTTCATCAGGCGCGGAGTGATCCACGGCTTCCGCAACGACACGCAGGAGCCCGCAATCTGCCTCTGCGTCCTGAGCCCGGGCGTGCTTGGTCCCGGCTACTTCCGCGAGATGGCGGCGCTGCTGGCCGATGGCCCGCCCGACCCCGCGAAGCTGAAGGAGACTATGCTGCGTCATGGCCTGGCGCCGGCCCCACCGGCTTGACAGGCTCAGCTTGACAGGCTCCCGGCCGCGCGGTTTAACCGGGCCATGACCCGTTTCGCCCCGCTCCTCGCCCAGCAGTATTACGCGCTCTTTTCATAAGAGCGGGCGCATTTTCATGTTCAACCGCTGCGTTTGGCGGTTGAATACAGGTCATCACCCGGCATCGCGGCCCCTCAGGGAACAACGCGATGACTATCGGACGCAAAACCACCCCATCGATCGGAATTATCGGCTTCGGTGCCTTCGGCCGGCTGATCGCCCGGCACCTCGCGCCACATTCTCCGCTCGTCGTATCCGACCCCTGCCAGTCGATCCCGCAGGAGAGCCCGGACAGGGTGGTCGTCTCGGATGCGCGCGGCGCAGCGCGCTGCGACATCGTCATCCTGGCGGTGCCGGTCGACCGGATGTCGGCGGCGATCGCTGAGCTCAAACCCCATCTGCGCCCCGGGGCCGTGGTGATCGATGTCGGCTCGGTGAAGATCGAGCCCGCACGGATCATGCTGGCCGAACTGCCCGAAAACGTCGAGATCATCGGCACGCATCCGCTCTTCGGCCCCCAGAGCGCCAGCCGCGGCATAGCTGGCCTGAAGATGGCGCTCTGCCCGATCCGCGGCAAAAGCTGGCGGCGGATCGCAGCCTTCCTGCGTCAGAAGCTCAAGCTCGACGTCATCCTGACGACCCCGGATGCGCATGATCGCGACATGGCGATGGTGCAGGGCCTGACCCATCTCGTGGCGAAGATCCTCGTCAGGATGGAACCGATGCCCGGCCGGATGACGACAAGAAGCTTCGAGCTGCTGATGCAGGCGACCGAGATGGTGCGCCATGATGCTCCCGGCGTCTTCCACGCCATCGAGCGCGCCAACCCGCATGCGCGAGCGGTCCGCGAACGCTTCTTCGCTCATGCGCAGGAGATCACGCGGGAACTGGAGCGCGGGCATGAAGCGCAGCGTCCGGCCGCAAGGGAGATCGAAGCGGAAATCGCGTGATCGCGGGGACGCTCCGATGATCAGGCCCCGAAAATCATTCTTTCCTCCGCTCATGAATCATCGGACGATGCGCGCGAAGCTCATCGAAGGTGATCCGGGTGGCCCCGACGACCGAACCCGTTGGCAAAAGGCAGACACGGAGGAAGCGGCGAGCGGCAAAGCTGCTTGTCGTGATCCTCATGCTTTACCTTGCCGTCAGCTATCTCATTCTCCCGGCGATCTGGATGCGCGTCGAGCATGAGCCGGGGCTGTCGAAACGGACGATGGTGACTGCGAACGCACAGGGCATCGCCGGCGACCCGATCAATATCGGCCTGATCGGGGGACGCAACGATGTCGTTCGGGCGTTTCATGCCGCCGGCTGGTACCCGGCCGATCCGATTACCCTGAAAACCAGCCTAGAAATCATCGGGAGTGTCCTGCTCGACAGGCCCTATAGAACCGCGCCGGTCAGCCCCCTCTTCTTCGACGGAAGGCGCGAGGACCTCGCATTTGAGAAACCAGTTGGCGTCAGTGCAGATCGCCGGGAGCATGTGCGGCTCTGGCAGGTGATCGCGGACGGAGCCGATGCCCGTCCCGTCTGGCTGGGCTCGGCAACATTCGACAGCGGGGTAACGCTCAGCCGCGATACCGGACAGGTCACCCATCGCATCGCGCCCAATGTCGATGAAGAGCGCAACAGGCTGATCGAGGGCCTGAACAACGCCCGCATGGTGACCAGCATCGATCAGATGAACGGCATCGGCCCAACCCTGACCGGCCGGAATGGCGAAGGCGACCCCTATTATTCCGATGGCGAGATCTGGATAGCGCGCCTCGTCAGAGCAGGAAGCAAGGCGGAGAAGCCAGCCGACATGACCGCTCCGCCGCCCTTGATACAGCTGAAGGACAGCGCGTTTTCCCTGGGGTCGCGTCTCCTAGGTGATTGATGATGTCGCGCTGGGTGGTGCGTCCGGTTCGAGACGGAGCCCGACATTCTCGGCCATCTCACCGTCCCACAGCCCCCATCCTGAGGAGCCATTCCCTGGGGAATGGCGTCTCGAAGGATGCTCCAGATGGTTCCAGAGCCTCCTGAGCATCCTTCGAGACGCCGCTTTGCGGCTCCTCAGAGCCTGGCCGATAATGTATTGAATGATCTCAGTCGGTTGGAATTTCGCATTGAAACGGGCGGTCATCCCGGGCGACCGCAGGGAGACCCGGGATCCATGCCTGAACCTTTCGGAATCAACGTTCCGGAATGGATCCCGGATCTTCGCTTCGCTACGTCCGGGATGACCACGCCTCTTTTGCCGATACTCAAGCTCTTGAAAACAAGTCCATCATTATCGGCCAGGCTCTCAGGATGAGGGCTAAGTTCTCTCAAGCCGCCTTCGCCTCCAGCTTGAGAAACCCGGCCAGCTTGCTCGCCGACAGCCCCGCCTCCGCCGCGATCCTGCCGGCCAGGGCCGTTGCCGCCGGGCGCGGTTGGCCAAGCGGACGGTCGAGCCAGTAGGAGACGGGATTGAGCGCAGTGCGCGCATCGACCATCGCGACCCGCCCGGATTCGACCTGGGCCTGCGCCAACGGCGGGCGCGCCAGCGCAACGCCAAGCCCGCAGGCAGCGGCATCCAGCACGAGATTGTAATCCTCGAACCTGCGGTCCTGCGGGCGCGGACGATAGTCGAGCCCGTGCCGCGCGAACCAGGCCCGCCAGCCGGCGGCGTCGGAATCATGGATCAGCGGCTGCTCCAGCAGGCGGGCGGGGCTCCCCTCCCCGATTGCCCGGGCAAGCTCGGGCGAGGCCACCGGAAAACACCATTCCTCGAACAACTGCACCGAAACGCGGCCGGGCGCGCCGCCGCGCCCGCAGCGTATGGCGAGATCGATGCCCTCATCCTCCAGATCGACGCGGCGATGGTCGACCTGCAGCACGATGCGCAAGGCGGGATCGCCGGCTTCGAACAGGCGCAGGCGCGGCATCAGCCAGAGCGAACACACCGATGGCGTCGCGCTGAAGCGCACGACGGCGGCGCCGCGCGCCTCGGTCCAGCGGTCGGAGGTGTCGGCCATCAGCGCGAAGGCCTCCTGCGTACGCTGAAGCAGGCGCTGGCCCTCCGGCGTCAGCCCGACGCCGCGCGCCTGCCTCTCGAAGACGCGCAGGCCCAGCCAATGCTCGAGCTTCGCGACCTGGCGGCTGACTGCGCCATGGGTGAGGTTCAGCGCTTCCGCCGCAGCCGAGAAGCTGCCGGTGCGGGCCGCAGCCTCGAAGGCGCGCAGGGTGTCCAGCGGCGGAAGCATCGAGCTGTGATCCATGCTCACAGCTCATACTTCAATTCCTCGTTTGTCAATCAGCTCATGCGGGTGTCTATCAGCGCCAACCTGTTCCCGTCATCGAGGCGCACCATGTCCAGCAGTTCAGCGAGCCTCCCCCTGAAGACCGCGCCGGGCTCCGGCGCCATGGACCCGGCCACGCTCGGCCTTGCCATCTTCACCATCATCGCCTGGGCTTCGGCCTTTCCGGCGATCCGCGCCGCGCTCGGCGGTTTCGGGCCGCTCGAGCTGGGATCGGTGCGCTTCGCCATCGCTGCCGTTCCGGCCGCGCTCTTCCTCGCGATCACCAGGCCGAAGCTGCCTGAATGGCGCGACGCCTGGCGCTTCGGCTTTGGCGGGCTGGTCTTCGTCGCCGGCTACACCGTGTTGCTCAATCTCGGTCAGCAGACGGTTTCGGCCGGTGCGGCAAGCTTCATCATCAACATCAATCCGATCATCACGGCCGCCTTGGCCATGCTGGTGCTTGGCGAGCGTTTCAGCGGCTCGCAATGGCTCGGCAGCGCGATCTCGCTCTCGGGCGTCGGGCTGATCGCCTTCGGGCAGAACGGCGCGGCGCTCGATCTCGGCTTCGGCGTGCTGCTCGTGCTCGGCGCGGCCTTCTGCAACTCGCTGACGACCATCGTGCAGAAGCCCCTCTTCGCTCACCACAAGCCTCTCACGGTCACGGCCTGGAACATGGTGGTCGGCGGCCTCCTGCTGACGCCCTTCCTGCCGAGCGGCATCGCCCAGGCGGAGACCGCCTCGACGGAGAGCCTCTACGCCATGCTCTACCTGGCGATCGTGCCGAGCCTGATCACCTACGCGACCTGGACAACGCTGCTCTCGCGCCTGCCCGCTGCGCGCGCCTCGAACCTGCTCTACGCCGCCCCGCCCGTCGCGACGCTGATCAGCTTCCTCTGGCTCGGCGAAGTGCCGACCCTGTTCGGCATCCTCGGCGGCGCCATGGCGCTGGGCGGCGTGGTGATCGTCAACCTGAAGCGCTAGATTTTTCGCGCTCACTTGGAAACACCGCGTCATCCCGGACAAGCCGCGAAGCGGCGCCGATCCGGGATCCATCGGAAGGTGCGGTGCTCTCCGATGGATCCCGGGACTTCGCTGCGCGAAGCCCAGGATGACGGCGTGGCTCCGAGATCAGGTGAGCGCGCCAGCGCGAACTTCCACTGAAGCGACGGGACTGCGATACTGCCGTGCCATGCCTGTGAAGATCAAACCGCTCAACGCGACCCATGCAGAAGCCTATCGAAACCTGCGGCTGCAGGCGCTGGCCACCGCGCCGGAAGCCTTCGGCGCCAGCCATGCCGAGGAAGCCGCGCGTCCGGTTTCGGCCTTTGCCGAGCGCATAGCCCCGCCTGAACCGAGCCGCGTCTTCGGCGCCTTTGCCGGGAACCAGCTTGTCGGAATTGCTGGCTTCATGGCGGCGACGTCGCCAAAGAGCCGGCACAAAGGCACGCTCTGGGGCGTCTATGTCGCGCCGGAACAGCGCGGCCGCGGCATCGCGCGCGGGCTGGTCGAAGCGGTGATCGCGCATGCGGCGCGACATGTCGTCATGCTGCAGGCCAATGTCGTGTCGACCAACCAGCACGCCCGGACGCTGTATGAGCGCCTTGGCTTCCAGACCTACGGCATCGAGACGAAGGCGCTTTGCGTCGATGGGGTATTCCATGACGAGGCGTTGCTGGCGCTGGATCTTTCGTTGGGCTCTTAGAGCGCGCTTATCGCACTCGGAAACACTGGGTCATCCCGGGCTTGACCCGGGATCCATTCCGAAGCGCTTGCCGTCATCGTTCAGGCATGGATCCCGGCTCTGCGCGGAGTTTATCCTTGGGCCGACCGAAGGTCGGACCCGAGGGCTCCTGCCGGGATGCCCCCACGCGGGCAGGCCCAAACCGCGCAGGTCGAAGGTGCCTCACCTGCCGCTCAGACGGGCTTGCCGGACTGCTCTTCTTCCAGCGTGACAGCGACGGCCGCATTGGCCGATAGCCGCACCTTCTGCCCTTCGACATCCGCGACCAGACCCAGTTCCACGAAATGGTGATGGCCCTTATGGTGGCCCTCGCCGCTATCGGCCTTGGTCAGCTTGATCCTGCCGTTCTCGACGCGATCGACGGTGCCGACATGGACTCCGTCCGCGCCGATCACCTCCATATGCTCCTTCACGCGATCGTCGTTCATGACCTGTCTTTCGCTCGCTGATGGCGGCTGTGCCATCCATCAAACCCGGCCAGGGCGAAAATGTTTCGCGGCGCGGGGGCAGATACGCAAAGCCCGCGAGCGCGCCTTTAGAACCCCCGCGCCTCCAGCGCCTTTTCCGCATCGGTGATGTAGTCGCGGATCATGGGCACCGCGCTCTTGTGCGGGCCAAGCAGGAGCTGGAACACCATGTCGCCGCCGATGTCGAAGGAGATCGAGCAGGCGCAGAGATAAAACTCCCACATCCGCGCGAAGCGCTCGCCCATCATGGCGACGACCTCCTCGCGCCTGGCCATGAAGCGCTCGCGCCAGGCTTCCAGCGTCCAGTGGTAGTGCCGCCGCCAGAACTCGCAATCCGACGACCACAGCCCTGTCTGCTCGACCGCCGCGAAAACCTCCGACATCGCCGGGGCATAGCCGCCGGGAAAAATGTATTTGTCGAAGAACGGCCCGGTGAAGCCGGGCGGGCCGACGCGGCCGATGCAATGCACCAGCGCGATGCCCTCGGCCGGCAGCAGATCGCGGATCTTCTCGAAATATTCGAGGTAATGCGCGACGCCGACATGCTCCATCATGCCGACAGAGACGACCCGGTCGAAGCTGCCGGTCAGCTCGCGATAGTCCTTGTTGATGAAGGTCACGCTGTCGCCGACGCCCGCCGCCTCCGCGCGCTTCTGAGCTGCGGCCATCTGGTCCGGCGAGACGTTGAGGCCGGTCACCCTGGCGCCGCAGGCCTTGGCCAGATAGATCGAAAGCTCGCCCCAGCCCGAGCCGATATCGAGCACGCTCATGCCCGGCTCGATCTTGAGCTTGGCCGCGATGTGGCGCAGCTTGGCCTTCTGCGATTGTTCCAATCCTATGTCGGGAGACTGCCAATACCCGCAGGAATAGGTCATCGTCTCGTCGAGCCAGAGCTTATAGAACTCGGTCGGGATGTCGTAATGGTGCTTGACCTTCTTGCCCGCCTTCCCGAGCGGGTTGTGCATCCGGAAGCGCCGGATGCGGAAGCGGACATTGCGGATGACCTTCTGGATCGGGTGCTTGCGCAGCTCCTTCCGCTGCATCCAGAACAGCGCGAGCAGATCATGGATCGAGGAGCCATCCTCGAAATCGATCCGGCCATCCATATAGCCCTCGGCCAGTGCCAGCTCCGGGTTGAGGAAGATCTCGCGCTCGATCCTGTCGTCATGGAAGCGCACGGTAACGGCCGGGGCGAGCTTGCGCTGCCCGGCGAACAGAATCTCCTCCGGCCCCGAGCCGAAGACGTGGCGCTGGTTGTCGGGCGTAATGACGGTCAGTTGGCCCTTGCGGACAAAGCGCTTGAGCAGTTTTGGCAAGAGCAGCATCGCGGATCCTGAGCCAGCGGGTGTTGACTTCGACGCGACAGAACGTTGCGCCGGAAGGAGAGCTGTGGCCGACATCTGCATCAGCCTCGCTCCATGCTCATTGTCTAGGCTCTGCTTCCGACTCGCAATGGCTGGAAGGCTACGCATAATGGAGCAAAGACGCGGGAAGCGCTGGCGGGCGCGCTTGCGCTCGGCAAGGCTGTTCGATGCGTCCCGGCGCCTCCTGGTCGAGTGCCGCGTGCTCGACCTGTCGCCGATCGGCGCCCGCCTTCAGCCCCAGAGCGACCGGCCGCTGCCCCTCGAACTGCTCTACCGTGCCGGCAACGACGAGGATTTCAGGACAGCCGAACTGGTCTGGATCCGGAATCGCGAGATCGGCATCCGCTTTTCGGACGCGGTGCAGGAGGAACGACAGCGACAGTTGCGAAACGGACCGCCATCGGCTTAGTCGTTGGTCGAACGGCGGCGAGATGCTGCCCGCAACGGCGAATGGCGAGAGCATGTCCTGGCGTGATTTCTGGAATGGCGAGCATGCGATCTACGTGTCGCCGCGCCACAAGGCTTTGCATTACCGCCAGATCGCCACCGACCTGATCTCGCATATCCCGGCCCGCGACGCAGTCGTGCTCGACCATGGCTGCGGCGAGGCGCTCGATGCCGCGCGCGTCGCTGCCGCCTGCGGCAGGCTTTATCTTTGCGAAGCCGCTCCCAATGTCAGGGACAAGCTGCGCGCCATGCTCGGCCGGCGGGACAATGTCTCCGTCGTCTCGCCGGAAGAGGTCGCGGCACTCCCGGAGAACATGCTCGATCTCGTCGTCGCCAATTCGCTGATCCAGTATCTCGGCCGCGAGGAACTGACAGCGCTGCTCGCCCTCTGGCGCAGCAAGCTCAAGCCCGGCGGAAAGCTCGTGATCGCCGACGTGATTCCGCCCGATGTCAGCCCGCTGACCGATGCCTCGCAGCTGCTCGCCTTCGCCTGGCGCGGCGGCTTCCTGATGGCGGCGCTGGCGGGCCTCGTCCGTACCGCCTTCTCGGACTACCGCAAGCTCAGGGCGCAATACGGTCTGGCAACCTATGCCGAGGCCGACATTGTCGGACTGATCCGTGCGGCCGGCTATGACGACGTGCAGCGACAGCCAAATTTCGGGCACAACCCGCACCGGATGACATTCGTGGGAACGAACCCCGCGTGACCCGCCACAACCGCCGCTCTTAAGGACATGATCCAATGCATATCGGCTTGATCGGCGGCATCGGCGTGGCGGCGACGGTGGTCTACTATCAGCGTCTCACGGCTGCTGCAGCGGCACGTGGCGTATCGAGGCTCGAGCTGACGATCGCTCATGGCGAGATTCAGGAACTGATCCGCAACAATCTCGCCGATCTCAGGGCCGAGCAGGCACAGGCGTTTCTTCCGCTCGCCACGCGCCTGAAGGATGCGGGCTGCGATTGCCTCGCACTGACATCGCTCGGGGCGCATTTCTGCCTGGCCGAGCTGGCGGCCCTGTCGCCATTGCCGATCGTCTCGGCTGTCGCGCCGCTCGACGCCTATTTCGTTGAACGAGGCATCAAGCGGATCGGGCTTCTGGGAACCCGGGTGGTGATGCGCACGCGCCTTTACGGCCAGCTCGGCCATACCGATGCAATTGCGCTGGACGATGAAATCGAGATTCTCGGCCAGACCTATCAGGACGTCGCAGTCGCCGGCACCTGTTCAGCCGCACAGCGCGAGCGCTTCCTCGACGCAGGCAGGCGGATGACCGCGGCGGGAGCCGACGCGATCGTTCTCGCAGGGACCGACCTCAATTTGGCGTTCGACGGGCAAGACCCGGGCTATACCGTCATCGACGCCCTGGATGTTCATGTCGGTGTGCTCGCTGACCTCGCTGCGGGGCGCAAGTCCCTGGCCGAGGTCGCGTCCTAGCCCGCTCCTCATCCCGCCCGATCGGCGAACGAAAAGAACTTGTGCCCGAGGAACGAGAACACCATCACGATCCCCGTGGTGACGAGTTGCATCGGCAGATAGGGCAACCCGGCCCGCGCCACGAAAAGATGCATCAGGATGCCGGTGAGCACGAAGCCGCCAAGCGCGATCAGGGCGAAACGCCAGGTCGCCTGCGCATGGGAATGCGTTGCATCGAAGGTGAGCCAGCGGTTCAGCGTGTAGGACACCACCGCACCCAGCACGAAGCCGGCAAGCGTCGCCGGCACGGGATCGACCCCGCCAAGCTCCACCAGCCCGATCAGCAGCGCATAATGCGCGACCGCCGTGACTCCACCGGAGAAGATATAGGCGACGAGCTGGCGCGACTGGCGAGGGAATCGGCGAAACGGCATCCGGGCAGTCTATAAGGCATCGGCCCGAAAAATGGGGCGCGGTTTTCGGAGAAAGCCGATGCCTAACCCGGATGGCAGACGGTGGCGCTTGGAGCCGTTTGAAAACGCCTACAGCCCTCATCCTGAGGAGCCATTTCGTCAGGAATGGCGTCTCGAAGGATCCTCCAGATGGTTCGGGAGCCTCCTGAAACATCCTTCGAGACGCCGCTTCGCGGCTCCTCAGGATGAGGGCTGAATTCTCCAACTGTCTCTAAGAGAGCTTGATGATCTTGCGTGGAAACACGCCGTCATCCCCGGCGTAGCGAAGCGGAGACCCGGGATCCATCGTAGAGCTCGGTTCCCTATGATGGCTGCCGGAGCTGCGCGGCTAAAGCCGCTTGTCCGGGATGACGGCGAGTTTCCAGATCAAATCATCGCGCTTCAACCCGCATCGCTGCCGGCGAGATTGGCCGGCATGCCGCCGACCGGCAGGTCGAGCCCCTGCTTCAGCGTGTCGAGATGGTATTCGCGGATACGCCCATTGCCGGGATCGCTGACGAAGGCGCTGCCGCCGATCACGGCAAGGCCCGGCGTCGGCGTCGGCGTCTTCGCGCCATACTGGCAATCGAAGCCCGCAACCGCATCGAAGCTGGCAAGCTCCCGCCAGCTTGGCGCGATTTCGTAGACGCGCAGCTTGCCGTCCGGCGTCAGATTGACCAGCCGGTCGCCCTTGCCACTCAGCTCGAACTGGCAGGCCGCCTGCCCGCCCGGAACCGGCAGGACATCGGCGGCGCCGCCCGCCTTCGCCGCAGGGTCGATCCGCAGCAGCGCATCATAGGGCGCCTTCAGCCCGTAATTGCCGACCATGTAGCGCGCGCCCTCACGGGCCTTGATGGCGCTGACGCGGCGCTCGTCGGGATAGGCGATCCTGCGCCCGCTCCAGCGGCCCTTCCCGCCCTGCGACAGCACGAGCATGCCGCCATCCGTCCCTTCCGCGCAGCCGAAGACATGGCTGCCTCTGGAAGCGGCATAGCCGTGGAACAGCTTGCAGGACGCGTCCGTGCGGGCGCTGTCGTTGAAGAGCGCAAGCCGCTTCCAGCCCTTGCCGCCGCGTTCGAGGATTTCGAAACCGTCGGGCCGCGACGAGGCGCTGCGATCCTCGCCCTTGGCGTAGACGGGGTTGGGCACCGACATCAGCCATTGCCGCCCACCCAGCGGAATGACGATGCCGTGCTGCGGCGCGGGGCTTGGCCAGATCGTCACCTCCGGCGCCTTCAAGGCGAGGCTCCTGATCGGGATGAGAACGGCCTTCGCCTCGCTTTTGCGCTCCCAGGGGCGAACCCCGTCATAGAACAGCGCCAGTTCGCCCTTGGCCGAGACGATATGGGCCGGTTTGTCACCGGTCACGGCGAAATCGAGCAGCTTCACCTCACCCTTGTCGATGTCGACATGGTCGCCATGCGATTCGACGGTGAGGCCGGTATCGAGGAAGCGGATCGTGCCCGCCTCGTCCCCCGTCTTGATCACGACATAGCGGCCGCCCTCGACGCCGGCGAAACCGGGATTGGCCTTGGGCAGATCGAAGCTGTGCGTGACCTCGCCGGTGTCGAGATCGAGCACGCGCACCACCGGCTTTTCATGGTCGGCGAAGACCAGCCTGCCGCGCAGCACGGTGTGGTCATGGGCATCTGCCGGGCCGGATGTGGCGAGACAGACAAGCGCAAGGCAGGCGGCGAAACGGGCGGCAACGGACGGTCGGCTCATAGGTCGTAGTCTCCTTGGACCGGACGCATCCTCGTTCGGGACAGCCGGCCAATCTCGTTATGCAACGATATAACATTGCTTAATACGAGCAGGACCACAACTCGAAAGCTGGCTCCCCGCACAGGAAATTCGCGCCCGGCGGAGTTTTACCATTATCTGCTCGTAAGCTGGCGCGGACTGTTGAGCAGGCTGCTCATGCTCGAACGCACACCGTCATCCTGGGCGTAGCGAAGCGGAGGCCCGGGATCCATCGAAGGGCCAAGTCATTGCCAGAATCGGCGCTCTGGCAAGGATTGGCACTCTAGGATGGATCCCGGATCTGCGCGGCTTCGCCGCTTATCCAGGATGACGGCCCGTTTCCGAGCCTAAACGGCCTACTCAGGCCCGCACCTCGAAGACCATGTTGAACGGCGTCTCCGTGGCGCGGCGGAAGCGGGAGAAGCCGGCATCGAGCGCGACCTTGCGCAGCCGCATCTCGCCGGCCTGGGCGCCAAGCCCGAGGCCGACCTCCTGAGAGAGCGAGGCGGGCGTACAGATCATCGTCGATGCCCCGTAGAAGATCCGCCCGACCGGATTGATGTTGTCCTTCAGGTGATCATGCGCGAAGGGCTCGACGATCATCCATGTGCCGTCATCGGCGAGCGTTTCCTTGACGTGACGGCCAGCCCCGGCAGGGTCGCCCATATCGTGCAGGCAGTCGAACATCGCGACGAGATCATAGCCCCGCGCCGGATAGGTCTTGGCCGAGGCCTGCTCGAAGACAACCCGGTCATCGACGCCCGCCTTGGTCGCGGCCTCCCGCGCCTTGTCGATCGACGGACCGTGGTAATCGAAGCCGAAGAAGTATGAATTCGGAAAGGCCTGCGCCATCAGCACGGTCGAGGCGCCATGGCCGCAGCCGACATCGGCGACGCGGGCGCCCTTTTCGAGCTTGGCCTTGACCCCGTCGAGGGCGGGTATCCAGCTGTTGTTGAGGTTGCTGTTGTAGCCGGGCCGGAAGAAGCGCTCCGTGCCACGGAACAGGCATGTGCTGTGCTCGTGCCAGCCGACGCCCGCGCCCGTTTTGAAGGCGTCGGCGATCTTGGGCTCGTCGAGCCACATCGCCCGGACGATCTCGAAGGCGCCGGCGAAAAAGGCAGGACTGCCCTCGTCCGCAAAGGCCATCGCCTGTTCGGCCGAGAGGCTGAACCGATCAGTGTCGCCGTCATAGTCGATGTACTCGGCCGCCGCCTGGGCCGAGAGCCACTCCCGGACATAGCGCTCCTTGAAGCCGGTCTTGGTGGCGAGTTCCTCGGCCGTCACCGGCTTCCCGTCCGCCATGGCCTTGTAGAGGCCGAGCTGATCGCCGAGGACGACGAGCGCGCCGGTCACCGACGCTCCGACATCTCCGACCAGTCGCCCCACCAGGGCGTCGAGCTTTTGAGGGTCGGCTTCACGCATGGCCA
Source organism: Allobosea lathyri (assembly GCF_900108245.1). Lineage (GTDB taxonomy): Bacteria > Pseudomonadota > Alphaproteobacteria > Rhizobiales > Beijerinckiaceae > Allobosea > Allobosea lathyri. Next base: position 6,570 of record NZ_FNUY01000003.1, on the reverse strand, counting down.
TGCTCCTTGGGTTGGGCGCAGCCGGCTTTGACGCGATCCGGCCTGACGCCATCGCGGAAGAGGCGACGCTATACCCTCCGATGCGTAAATCAACGGGGCGAAGCTTTACCCGCAGGCGTGTGCGTTTTCGACGCGCGAGCCCTCATCCTGAGGAGCACTTCCGAAAGGAAGTGCGTCTCGAAGGATGCTTCAGTTTGTGATGATGGCGCCCTCTGGAGCATCCTTCGAGACGCCGCTGCGCGGCTCCTCAGGATGAGGGCTCGAAAAGCCAGCGCCGATAACTTGATCGACCTCAGCCGCGGACCAGCTGCCCATCGGGAATGCGCGGCAGGTTCGGGTCGCGCCGGGCGGCCTCGATCACGCTGTCGAGCAGGCCGGGAAAGCGCCGGTCGAACTCCTCGCGACGCAAGCTGATGAAGCGGGACGTGCCTTCGACACGCGCCTTGGTCACCCCGGCCTCGCGCAATTTGGCGAAGTGATAGGTCAGCAGCGACGGCGAGGCGAGGTCGCAGAAGCTACCGCAGCGCGCCTCGACCTCCTCGCCATCGGCAAGCGCCACCACGACGGCGAGGCGAATCGGGTCCGCCAGCGCCGCGAACACCGCAGCGGGCTCGACCATGTCCATATCGGGATGAGAAACCGGCTTCATGCCTCTGAAATAAGCGATCCGGACGCTCCTGACAATATTCAACATTCATTGAAATTAGGCTTGACCTCATCCCGGTCGCAAACCTAAATTCAACGATCATTGAAATTCCGGGGAACCGGAGATTTTTAAGGACGGTCCTATGGACGCACGTCTCCTCTGGCTGGCCGGCGGCGCTTTCGCCATCGGCACCGGCAGCCTCATCATCACCGGCATTTTGCCGAACCTCTCGGCCGGCCTCGGCGTATCCGTCGACACCGCGGGCCTGCTGATCTCGATCTTCGCGCTGGCCTATGCGATCGGCTCGCCGGTACTCTCGACCATGCTGGGCGATATCGATCGCAAGACTGTTCTGGCTTCAGCCATGGCCGTGTTCGGGCTGGCCAATCTCGGCGCGGCGCTGGCCAGCGACTTCACGCTGGTGATGGCGGCGCGCGTCGTCATGGCGCTGGCGGCCGGCGTCTACATGCCCGCGGCCAATGCGGTCGCGGTTGCTCTCGTGCCGCCGGAGCGGCGCGGCCGCGCCATCGCGCTCGTCACCGGCGGCATGACGGTGGCGCTGATTCTCGGCGTCCCCCTGGGCACGGCGGTGGTCGCCTTCGGCGGCTGGCACCTCGCCTTCCTGATCGTCACCCTGTTCAGCGCGCTCGCGCTGATTGGGATTCTCTTGAGGTTGCCCGCCGGCCTGCCGCGCGGCAGCAACACGCTGCAGGAACGGCTGCAGGTCGCGCGCCGTGGCGACGTGCTGCTCGCTCTGGCCACGACCATGCTTTGGACCACCGGCGCCTTCACGCTCTACACCTATGTCGCGCCGTTCCTGGCCGCCCATGCCGGCATCACCGGCGCCTGGCTGGGCGGCGCGCTCGTCATCTCCGGCATCGGCTCGGCCATCGGCAACCAGCTCGGCGGCATCGCCAGCGACCGCTACGGCCCGGAGCGCACGCTCCTGATCGTGCTGAGCGTGCTGGCGGCATCGCTGCTGGCGGCTTCGCTTGCGGCGGTGTCTCTTGAGCCGTCCAGCGCCATCTTCGTCCTGCCCGCGATCCTGCTGATCTGGAGCGCGGCCGGCTGGGCCGGACACCCCTCGCAGATGTCGAGGCTTGCCGCGATGGCGCCCGATGCCGCCGTGGTCGCGCTCTCGCTGAACGCCTCGGCGCTGTATTTCGGCATTGCGGCCGGCGCGGCGCTGGGCCAGCAGACCCTGCGCCATTTCGGCACCTGGCCGCTCGGCTTCGTCGGCGCGGCCTGCGAGGTGGCGGCGCTCGCCGTGCTCTTCATCGCGATGCGCCGGCGCCGCCCCGCACGGCGCGCACTGGAGATCGCGCCCATCGAGGCAGAGCCACAGCCTGTGCGTTAAGCGCCCCGAACACAGGCAGTATGACGGTTTCCGCTTCCCCCCGCCGCTGCTCCACTCTATAGCGAGCGCCTAGCATTCATTCAGGCGCTCGCCGGCCTCCGCTCGTTCGATCGGATCAGGCTGCGCGCGCCCACGCGAAGACCGAGCCGAGATCATGCCGAAGCGCACAGACATCAAGACGATCCTGATCATCGGCGCAGGGCCCATCATTATCGGCCAGGCCTGCGAGTTCGACTATTCCGGCACCCAGGCGTGCAAGACGCTGAAGGCCGAGGGCTATCGCATCGTCCTGGTCAATTCGAACCCGGCGACGATCATGACCGATCCGGACCTGGCCGACGCCACTTATGTCGAGCCGATCACGCCCGAGATCGTCGCCAAGATCATCGAGAAGGAGCGCAACGTCCTGCCCGGCGGCTTTGCGCTGCTGCCGACCATGGGCGGCCAGACCGCGCTGAACTGCGCGCTCTCCCTGAACAAGAAGACGCTCACCGACGCATCGGGCCGCAAGATCAGCGTTCTCGAGAAGTTCGACGTCGAGATGATCGGCGCCACCGCCGAGGCGATCGACAAGGCCGAGGACCGCGAGCTGTTCCGCGAGGCGATGACCAAGATCGGCCTGGACACGCCGCGCTCGCACCACATCAAGACGCTCGGACAGGCGCTCGACGCGCTCGAGGATATCGGCCTGCCCGCGATCATCCGCCCGTCCTTCACCATGGGCGGCACGGGCGGCGGCATCGCCTACAACAAGAGCGAGTTCATCGACATCGTCGAGCGCGGCATGGATGCCTCGCCGACGAGCGAGGTCCTGATCGAGGAAAGCGTGCTCGGCTGGAAAGAGTACGAGATGGAGGTTGTCCGCGACAAGAAGGACAACTGCATCATCGTCTGCTCGATCGAGAACATCGATCCGATGGGCGTCCATACCGGCGATTCGATCACGGTCGCGCCGGCGCTGACGCTGACGGACAAGGAATACCAGATCATGCGCGACGCCTCGCTGGCGGTGCTGCGCGAGATCGGCGTCGAGACCGGCGGCTCGAACGTGCAGTTCGCGGTCGATCCCGAGACCGGCCGCATGATCGTCATCGAGATGAACCCGCGCGTCTCGCGCTCGTCGGCCCTGGCGTCCAAAGCCACCGGCTTCCCGATCGCCAAGGTCGCGGCGCGTCTGGCCGTCGGCTATACGCTCGACGAGATCGAGAACGACATCACCGGCGGCGCGACGCCGGCCTCCTTCGAGCCGACGATCGACTATGTCGTCACCAAGATCCCGCGCTTTGCCTTCGAGAAATTCCCCGGCGCCGAGCCGACCCTGACCACCGCGATGAAGTCGGTCGGCGAGGCCATGGCGATCGGCCGGACCTTCCAGGAATCGCTGCAGAAGGCGCTGCGCTCGCTGGAGACCGGCCTCGACGGGCTCGACGAGATCGAGGTCGATGGTATGGGCCACGGCGACGACAGGAACGCGATCAAGGCCGCGCTCTCGACGCCGACGCCAGACCGCATCCTGCATGTCGCGCAGGCCATGCGCTTCGGCTTCACCGACGAGCAGATCCACGAGAGCTGCAAGATCGACCCCTGGTTCCTCGAGCAGATGCGCCAGATCGTCGACACCGAGGAAAAGGTCCGCAAATTCGGCCTGCCGCAGACCCCGGGCGCCTTCCGCCAGGTCAAGGCGATGGGCTTCTCCGACAAACGCCTCGCCGCCGTCGCCGGTAAGAGCGAGGCCGAGGTCAGGGCGCTCAGGCGCTCGCTCGATGTGCGCCCCGTCTACAAGCGCATCGACACCTGCGCCGCCGAATTCGCCTCGCCGACCGCCTATATGTACTCGACCTATGCGATGCCCTTCGCCGGCAAGGCCGCCGACGAGGCGCGCCCCTCGGACAAGAAGAAAGTCGTCATTCTCGGCGGCGGCCCCAACCGCATCGGCCAGGGCATCGAGTTCGATTATTGCTGCTGCCATGCCTGCTATTCGCTGCGCGATGCCGGTTATGAGACCATCATGGTCAACTGCAATCCCGAGACGGTCTCGACCGATTACGACACCTCGGACCGGCTCTATTTCGAACCGCTGACCGCCGAGGACGTGCTCGAAATCCTTGACACCGAGAGGCAGAATGGCACGCTGCACGGCGTCATCGTCCAGTTCGGCGGCCAGACCCCGCTGAAGCTCGCCAACGCGCTCGAAGAGGCCGGCATCCCGATCCTCGGCACCTCGCCCGACATGATCGACCTCGCCGAGGACCGCGACCGCTTCAAGCGCCTGCTCGACAAGCTCGGCCTGAAGCAGCCCAAGAACGGCATCGCCTATTCGGTCGAGCAGGCCCGCATGATCGCGGGCGAACTCGGCCTGCCCTTCGTCGTGCGTCCGTCCTATGTGCTCGGCGGCCGCGCCATGGCGATCATCCGCGACGAGGTGATGTTCGAGGATTATCTGCTGGGCACCCTGCCCTCGCTGATCCCCTCCGAGGTCAAGGCCAAATATCCCAACGACAAGACCGGCCAGATCAACACCGTTCTCGGCAAGAACCCGCTGCTGTTCGACCGCTATCTGTCGGACGCCATCGAGGTCGATGTCGACTGCCTCAGCGACGGCAAGGACGCCTTCATCGCCGGCATCATGGAGCATATCGAGGAAGCCGGCATCCATTCCGGCGATTCGGCCTGCTCGCTGCCGCCGCGATCGCTGTCGCCCGAGACCATCGCCGAGCTGGAGCGCCAGACCAAGGCGATGGCGCTGGCGCTCGATGTCGGCGGCCTGATGAACGTGCAGTACGCCATCCAGAACGGCGTCATCTACGTGCTCGAAGTGAACCCGCGGGCGTCGCGCACGGTGCCCTTCGTCGCCAAGGTCGTCGGCATCCCCGTCGCCAAGATCGCTGCCCGCATCATGGCCGGCGAGAGCCTGGCGAGCTTCGGCCTGAAATCCGAAAAGCTCGACCATGTCGGCGTCAAGGAAGCGGTCTTCCCCTTCGCCCGCTTCCCCGGCGTCGATGTGCTGCTCGGCCCCGAAATGCGCTCGACGGGCGAGGTCATCGGGCTCGACCGCTCCTTCGACATCGCCTTTGCCAAGAGCCAGCTCGGCGCCGGCTCGAAAGTGCCGGTCAAGGGCACGGTCTTCGTCTCCGTGCGTGACGAGGACAAGCCGCGCATCGTGCCCTCGATGCGCATCCTGGCCGATCTCGGCTTCCGGATTCTCGCCACCGGCGGCACGCTGCGCCTGCTGCAGGACGAGGGCATTTCGGCCGCCAAAATCAACAAGGTTCTGGAAGGCCGACCCCACGTCGTCGACGCCATCAAGAACGGCGAAATCCAGCTTGTCTTCAATACCACCGATGGCCCACAAGCATTGGCGGATTCGCGCTCGCTTCGCCGCACGGCCCTCTTGCACAAGGTGCCCTATTATACCACCTTGGCCGGAGCGATCGCGGCTGCAGAAGGCATCAAGGCCTATTGCAGCGGCGATCTCGAAGTACGATCGCTACAATCCTACTTCGTGCGCGCAGCCTGAAAACAGCGCGCCGGGGCGGTTCTACAAACGATCGGAAGCAGGACGCAGGCGGCGAGGAACGCTGCCGGCGGCTCACTGCTTTCGAAAATCGGGATGAGACGATGGAAAAGGTTCCTATGACCGCGGGCGGCTTCGCTGCTCTCGAGGCCGAGCTGAAGGACCGCCAGCAGGTGCAGCGCCAGCGCATCATCCTGGCGATCTCGGAAGCGCGCGCCCACGGCGATCTCTCGGAGAACGCCGAGTATCACGCGGCCAAGGAATCGCAGGCCCTCAATGAAGGCCGGATCATGGAGCTCGAATCCCTGATCGGCCGCGCCGACATCATCGATGTCTCGAAGCTCGGCGGCGACACGATCAAGTTCGGTGCGACCGTGCAGCTGATCGACGACGATACCGAAGAGAAGAAGATGTACCAGATCGTCGGCGAGCCCGAATCCGACGTCCGCTCCGGCAAGGTCTCGATCGGCTCGCCGATCGCCCGCGCGCTGATCGGCAAGAAGGTCGGCGACTCCGTCCAGGTCAACACGCCCGGCGGCGGCAAGTCCTATGAAGTCGTGAGCGTCGTCTTCCGCTAGACGACCCGCTCCGCGGTCTGAAACATCGATCACCCCGGAGGCGGCAACGCTCTCTCCGGGGTGTTTTTTTATGCGGGGCGCCGATCAGAGCTTAATGATTTTACGTGGAAACCCGCCGTCATCCTGGGCGACCGCAGGTCGACCCGGCAACTGTGTTTCATCGTGGCTGGAAGGAGCGTTTGTCGCGCAGGACGGCGTTTGCGGTGACGAGGATTTTTCGGGCGATGGCGATGAGGGCGACCTTTGCGGGTTTTCCGGCGGCAGTCATGGTTTTGTAGAGGGTCGCGAAGCGCGAGCGGGAGCGGATGGTTGCGACGGCGGCCATGTAGAGGGCCTGTCGCAGGCGCGGTCTGCCCCCGGCAATGGCGCGCTTGCCGCGGAAGGCGCCGCTGTCGCGGTTGAGCGGCGCGAGGCCCGCCAGAGCGGCGATGGTCTTGGGCGAACGCTGGCCGAGCTCGGGCATGAGCGCGAGCAG
>NZ_FNUY01000007.1 GCF_900108245.1 Allobosea lathyri | reverse complement strand
AGGGCCGGTCGCCTCGAAGGCGACGAAGCCGGTGCGGCTGTCGAAGGACGACAGCCAGCTTGCGATCGCCGCGCCCGTATTGGCGATGCGAAGGCTCTGCCCGCTCGTCTCGTCGAACAGATCGAGATGATGCTTGGCGATATCGCAACCGATGAAGCAGGGGTGTATGGTCATGGTGCCTGTCCCTGTGCTGCGAGGTCCGGTGCTAGCGGCCTCGGTCAACTGTTCAGGATGGGGTTACGCAACGCGGGCGGGAACCGAGCCGGAACACGGTGTTCCCCACCAGGGATCCAACGGCTTCCCGCCCGCACCAAACATGACACGAATCTGACAAACAGGGATCCATTCCGGAGCCTTGACGATAGAGGTTCCGGAACGAATCCCGGATCGGCGCCGCTATGCGGCTTGTCCGGGATGACCGCCTTCTGAAGTGACCTGTCGCGAAGTAACTCTAGTGCCGGGTGCCGCTGCTGAAGGCTCCGCCGCGAAGCTTCTCGGGCAAGGCTTCGGCGAAGACGGCAGTCGCCTCCTCGCCATAGGTCTCGACCAGCGTGCGGAAGGCGGCGAAGAGCGCGGCATGGGCCAGCGCGTCGGAATCGAGCCCGTCCTGCTGGGCCTCGGCGAAGGCATCCTCGACATAGCCATAGGCGACGCGGCGTGCATCGCCATGATCTTCGGAGAGGGCCAAATCGTGTGGCATATCGTCTGGGAAGATGGACATGAAGGCTACGAACTCTGCGGCTGCCTGATGCGAATCGCTCCGGTTATGCCCCGGTTCGCGACGATTGACGTCATGCGATTCATAAGCCGTGCCAGAGCGGGACGCTACAGGCGTGTTTAAGAAAGGTTAACACGGTCGCGCAAATCGCACTGAATCAGCTGATTGTCGACGCATGCGCTCCGTTGCTCCAAACCGTCCATTCCGCATCGATTTTCTCCCCGACCGCATCTTGCTTTCGGGCAGATCGTCGCAAGGGGCGATTGCGCCGGGCTTGTCGCCTATCCGCCGTAACGCCCGGCGAGCGCGCGCGACAGTCTTTCACCTTCGCTGGCGAGGCGGGAGGATGCCTCCTGGCTGCCATCGGTACAGGCCCGATGCGTCACCGAATAGGCCCGGAACCCGCGATTATAGGCGCTGGTCAGACGTTCCTGGCGTTGCGGCGTGCGCCCCTCCGCCTCGATCAGTGCTGCCATGCGCGCGCGCCAGTCCTGGGCCTCCTTACCGGCGCAGAGCGTGCGCAGATAGGCCAGCGATCCCATGATCTCCGCGAGCTTGAGCAGTTGCGGCTCATAGGGCGGCGGGGGCGGCTCGGGCGCGGGCGCGGGTTCCACAGGTTTGGCCGGCGCTTGCTGGCGCTGCTGGGCCGATGCCGGGGCCGGCTGCGCCGCGGCGATCAGACCGGCCATCAGCCAGAGCGCCGCGCGCCTCACGATCCGGCCCCGGCTTCCAGGCGAATCTGGTGGGCGCGCCGCAGGACGTCGCCGAGCTCGCGCGTGGTGGGCAGGCCACCGAGCTTCAGCGGATCGGCCCACATCACCGCGCCGGCTTCCGGCCCTGTCCGGGGCTCGCCCGAGAGCCATTCGCCGACGAAGGAGGCGACGACGAAATGATGGGTCACGCCGCCCTTGGCGTCGCGGCCGAAGATCTCGACATGGCGGTTGAAGCCGAGGATGCGGGCCTGAACTCCGACTTCCTCGTCGAGTTCGCGCAGAGCTGCCTCTTCCAGGGTCTCGCCGGCCTCGACCTTGCCGCCGGGCAGTGACCAGAGCTGGTCGGCCGGCGGCTTGGTGCGCGTTGCGAGCAGGACTTTCCCGTCCCGGAACACGGCGACGGAGGCCGCGAGAACCGGCCTTGCCGGCGCCTTGCCCGCTGCGGGAAAGCGAATGACCTGGCCGCTGCCGTCACTCACACGTGCTGCCCGCCATTGATGTGGAGTTCGGAGCCGGTGACGTAGCTCGAGGCGTCCGTGCAGAGGAAATAGATCGCCTTGGCGACCTCGTCGGTCTTGCCGAGACGTTGCAGCGGCAGGGTGGCGACGATCTTCTCGGTGCCGGGCGAGAGGATGGCCGTGTCGATTTCGCCGGGCGAGATCGAGTTCACCCTGATGCCGAGCGGGCCGAAATCGGCCGCCATCTCGCGGGTCAGGCTGGCGAGCGCCGCCTTCGAGGTCGCATAGGCCGCGCCTGCGAAAGGGTGGACGCGTGAGCCTGCGATCGAGGTGACATTGACGATCGCGCCCTTGGCCACCGTCAATTCGTCGAGCAGGCCGCGCGCCAGCATGATCGGCGCGAAGAAGTTGACCTGGAAGACCTTGTGCCAGTCGTTGAAGGAGGTGGTGGCGGCGCCCAGCCGCGCGCCCTTCGTGCCCTTGGGCGAGATGCCGGCATTGTTGACGAGAGCGTTGAGCTTGCCGCCTTCGGCTGCCAGCCGCTTCTTGATCTCGGCGATGCCGCGCATCGTGTCCTCGGGGTCGCCGAGGTCGATCTGGATGTGGTCGTCGGCGCCCGACGGCCAGGGGCACTTCTCCGAGAAGGCCTGGCGCGAGCAGGACAGGATGCGCCAGCCCGCCATGGCGAACTGCATCACCGTGGCATGGCCGATGCCCCGGCTCGCGCCGGTCAGCAGCATGACCGGACGCTTGCCCTGCTCGGTCTTGGGAAAGTCGAATTTCGGCATCGCCATGGAGATCAGATCCTCAGGGGTAGAGGCGCGTGCGCGTCCAGGGCTCCGATGCCGTGGAGCGGCGGAACACGACGCGGTCATGCAGACGGAAAGCGCCGTCGCGCCAGAACTCGATATAGACAGGTTCGATGCGGAAGCCGGTCCAGTGCGGCGGACGCGGAATTTCGCCCAGGCCGAATTTCGCGGCGTAGCTGGCGACAGCCTTCTCAAGTGCGAATCGGCTTTCCAGCGGGCGCGACTGCTGCGAGGCCCAGGCGCCGATCCGGCTGTCGCGCGGTCGCGACTTGAAATAGGCGTCGGCCTCGGCATCGGTCACCATCGCGACCGGGCCGCGGATGCGGACCTGACGGCGCAGGCTCTTCCAATGGAACAGGGCGGCGGCCTTGCCCTGGCCGAGCAGCTCCTCGCCCTTCTGGCTTTCCGTATTGGTGTAGAAGACGAAGCCGTCGCTGTCATAGCCCTTCAGCAGCACCATGCGGCTGTTGGGCATGCCGTCGGCGTCGACCGTCGACAGTGCCATTCCGGTGGGATCGTTGGGTTCGGACTTCGTCGCCTCGTCCAGCCAGGTCCGGAACAGCGCGAAAGGCTCCTGTTCCTGCGTGAAGTCACCGCTCGTTAACCGTTCCACGTGTTTAATCCTCGGCAAGTTCAGGGTTAGGCGTCGGGCGAGCGCATTTGGTGATCTGGGGTTGGACAGCAAATCTATATAGGCCAGCGGCGGGGGCGTTCCAAAGCCTTCATCGATGCGTTGCACCCATGCGTCCGCTCGCTGCGCTGACGACAATGTGTGTCGCATTCGTGTGTGCCGGCTGCTCGGTGTCTTTCCCGATTCTGGGCCTTTCCAGCAAGAGCGAGGACGAGGTCGTGACGACCTCCTCGGTCCTGCCCTCGCGCGGCTCGAACAAGCCCGGCGCGCTCGCGTCGCTTGCCACCGAGCTCGGTCCAGAGGATCTGCGCCGGGCCGATGGCGCCATGGCTGTTGCGCTCGATCCGCAGGGCAATGGCGCAGCCGTTTCGTGGGACAATCCCCAAAGCGGCGTCAAGGGCTCCTTCATCCCAGTCGGCGGCCCTTTCCTGCGCTCCGACGAAATCTGCCGCGCCTTCATTGCGAGCGTGCAGACCCAGACCAAGCCCGCCAAGCTGCAGGGAACGGCCTGCCGGCCGTCCGGCGGGGAGTGGGCGGTCAAGGATATGGAGCCCTGGAAGGGCCTGAGCTGAGCAAGCCTGCCGGCTGGACGGTGGGTATCTCGTCGATCTGCAAGCCCAGATGTTGCGTTCAAGCCACACCATTCCCAGATAAGGCAGTATGACGGCCGGCTCCTCGCGAGCGGCCCGACCGGCTTTAATCTTCAGTGTTGTGCGAATGGGGTTCATGAATGCGCGACCCGTATCAGATTCTGGGCGTCGCTCGAGCGGCGAGCGAGGCCGAGATCAAGAAGGCTTACCGCCGCCGTGCCAAGGATCTGCATCCCGATCGCAATCAGGGTGATCCAAAGGCACAGGACCGCTTCTCCGAACTCAACAGCGCCTATGAGATTCTCGGCGACGAGACCAAGCGCAAGCAGTTCGACCGCGGCGAGATCGATGGCGAGGGCAAGCCCAAGTTCCAGGGTTTCGAGGGCATGGGCGCGGGCCGTGGTGGCCGGGCCGGCGGCTTCGAGTTCAATTTCGGCCAGGGCGGCCACCCCGGACGGGGCGGGCAGGAGGCGGGCTTCGACCCCGCCGACATCTTCGGCTCGCTGTTCGGCGATGCGGCGCGGCGCGCCAGCAAGGCCCGGCCCGAGGCCCAGAAGCCGCCGGAGCAGAGCTTCACCCTGGAGGTGACGCTGGCGCAGGCCGTCGCGGGCGCGACGCGGCGCGTCAGGCTGCCGGGCGGGCGCGAGGTCGAGGTCACGATCCCCGAAGGCGTGGCCGACGGCAAGGTGATGCGCCTGCGCGGCCTCGGCCAGCCCGACCCGTTCTCGGGGCAGGCCGGCGACGTCATGATGACGATCAAGATCAAGCCCGATCCGCGTTTCACGGTCGAGGGCAACGATCTGCGCACGCGCGTTCCGGTGCCACTCGCCAGGGCGGTTCTCGGTGGGCCCTTACATGTCCCGACGCTGACGGGGGCCGTCGAGATGCGCATTCCGCCGCTGACGGGAACGACCAAGCAGTTCCGCCTGCGCGGCAAGGGGCTGAAGGGCGAGGCGGGCGCTGTCGGCGACCTTTTCGTCGCGATCGACATCGAAATGCCGGAGAGCGACGCCGAGCTCACTGCCCTGATGAAGGCGAGGGCGGAGTAGGAAGCCGGCGGACGCGGTTGCACCTGCCGGCTAGCAATCCGGCTGCGCCGTGGCGAAAACCGGTTTCCACTTTTCGCCGTCATGATCTAAGAGACCCTCCACTTCGTCCAGTTCGCGGGTCTCTCATGCCTGATTCCAATCCTGCCGCCCCGTCGACCGCCAATCTGCTCAGGGGCAAGCGGGGCCTTGTCATGGGCGTCGCGAACAACCGCTCGATCGCCTGGGGTATCGCCAAGGCGGCTGCGGATGCCGGCGCCGAACTCGCCTTCACCTATCAGGGCGATGCGCTGAAGAAGCGCGTCGAGCCCTTGGCGAAGCAGCTCGGCGGCCATGTCGTTGGACATTGCGACGTCACCGATTCGGCCTCGATCGATGCGGTGTTCGCAGAGATCGAAAAGCTCTGGGGCAAGCTCGACTTCGTCGTCCACTGCATCGCCTTCTCCGACAAGGACGAACTGACCGGGCGCTATGTCGAGACGACCGAGGCGAACTTCACCAAGTCGCTGCTGATCTCCTGCTATTCCTTCACCGCCGTGACCCAGCGCGCCGAGAAGCTGATGACCGATGGCGGCTCCATGCTGACGCTGACCTATTACGGCGCGGAGAAGTGGATGCCGCATTACAACGTCATGGGCGTCGCCAAGGCCGCGCTCGAATCGAGCGTGCAGTATCTGGCCGCAGATCTCGGCCCCTCCAAGATCCGCGTCAATGCGATCTCGGCCGGGCCGATCAAGACGCTGGCCGCGTCGGGCATCGGCGATTTCCGCTACATCCTGCGCTGGAACGAGTACAACTCGCCGCTGCGTCGGACTGTGACGATCGAGGAGGTCGGCGAGACCGCGGTGTTCCTGGTCTCCGACATGTCGCGCGGCATCACCGGCGAAATCCTGCATGTCGATGCCGGCTATCATGTCGTCGGCATGAAGGTGCCGACAGCGCCCGACATCACGCTCGACAAGGGCGAGTGAGCGAGCAAGGGGCGCCGCTGGCACCTGCGTTGTTCTAACATTGTTGTAACGCTGCCGCTGCGAGCTTATGATCCACCCTTCAGGGAGGATCGGGTCATGCATAGCTCGCTCAAGAAGATCGGGAACTCCGCTGGAGTTGTGATCCCCAAGCCGATGCTGGCCGAGATCGGCGCCAAGGCCGGGGACAGTATCGACCTCACCGTCGAGAACGGACGAATCGTGATCCAGCCGCTGGCCAAGCCGGTGCGCGCCGGATGGGCCGAGGATTCGAAGCGCCTGGCGGCCGAGGGCGATGACGGGTTGGTCTGGCCTGAATTCGCCAATGATGATGACGATCAGCTGGTATGGTGAAGCGAGGTGAGGTCTGGCTTGCATCGCTCGACCCTACGGTCGGTAGCGAAATCCGGAAAACACGACCCTGCCTGGTTATCTCGCCTGCGGAAATCCACGACTATCTGAGGACGGTGATCGTGGCTCCCATGATTTCGGCCAGCCGCCCGGCAGGTTATCGCATCCCCGTGACGTTTGCCGGCAAGGACGGCCTCGTCCGGGCCGAGCAGGTCCGTTCGATCGACAGGAGGCGGCTGGTCAAACGGCTCGGCGAGGTTCCGGCGCCCGTGCTCAGCAGCGTCCTGCGGGTCATGCGCGAAATCTATGAGGAATAGGGGCCGGATCGATCCTGTCTCGATGCCGGCGGCATTCCCCGTCATTGCGAGCGCAGCGAAGCAATCCAGGGGCTCGCGCAAACCCTTAGATTGCTTCGCTGTGCTCGCAATGACGGGGAGGCGCTTATGCTGCGCCAACCGGCTCCGTATTGATCCGGAGCCGGCGGTCGTCGTGATCAGTTGATCGCCTTGATGCTGCCGAAGATGGCGTCGAGCTCTTTGCCATGGGTCTCGCGCTCTTCGTCCGAGCCCCAGACGGTCAGCATGATCACGCGGTTTTCTCCGGCCGGCAGCAGGATGAAATCGACCTTGGTCGGGCCGTTCTCGTCGGTCGTGCGATACTGGAAGATCGTCGCCGGGATGCCGTTCAGCGGCGCATCGACCTTGATCGGCTCGACCTTCTTGATCTTGTTGTCCTTCATCCAGGCATCGTTGGTCGCCATCATCTTGTCGATGTTGCGGGCGTCGGCGAATTCGACGGAGAAGAACACCGACTCGTCCTTCGGCCGGGCCGAATAGCCGTATTCGATTTCCTGGGTCTTCCAGTCGTTGGGCACGGTGATGGTGACGGCGGGGTTCTTGGTCGGGACCGCGAAGTTTTTCGCGAAGGCCGGCGCGATCATCAAAAGCGCGGCGGCGAAGGCCGCGGCGAGGGGACGGGCGAAAGTCATGATGGCGTTCTCGCGGGCCAGGCTCCGACTTGTCGCCTGCAGCGGCAGTGTCCTGCGCCTATGATCGCGATGACGCAACGTCGTCCCGGCAGATGCGTGGGATGACGGTTAACCGGCTACACAATGGTGCGAGGATTGCGCGGTGTTATCGGATTCAGTCCAGCATCCTTTTCAGGCGCTGTGTCGCCTCCGCATCCGGCCTGACCGTAGGGTCGGCGAGCTTGTCGCGGAGATAGGCTGCGCTCTGGCCGCCGATCTCCAGCATGGGGGCGATTTCCGCCAGCGGAGCCAGCACGAAGGCACGCTCCGCGATGCGCGGATGCGGGATCTGCAGGCCGGGCTGGTCGATGATCGTGTCGCCATAAGTCAGGATGTCGATGTCGAGGGTGCGCGGCCCCCAGCGTTCGCGGCGCTCGCGGCCGCTTTCGCGTTCCAGTTCCAGGCAGAAGGCCAGCAGGTCGGCGGGAGACAGATCGGTCTCGACCAGCGCGGCCATATTGAGGAATTCCGGTTGGTCGAGCTTGCCCCAGGGCGGCGTGCGATAAACGCTCGACAGGCTTTTGCGCGCGATCGCCGGATGACCCGCGATGCTGCGCAGCGCCCGGGCGAAAGCGGCGACGGGATCGCCCAGATTGCCGCCGAAACCCAGCGTCGCCTCAGTCTTCACGCCGGAAATCCAGCTTGATGCCGACCGCGGCGAGCGTCGCATGGATTGGCGGGGCGGGTTTGCGCAGCGTGATCTCGACGCGGTTGACCGGCGGGAAACCGTCGAGAACCGCGATCGCAACGGCACGCGCGGCAGCTTCGAGCAGATTGAAGCGCCGGGCCGTAAAGGCCTTCGTCACGACGGCGACGACATCGCCGTAATTCACGGTGTCGGCAAGCGAATCGCTCATCGCCGAGGCGCGGATGTCGACCGCCAGGACGAGATCGAGCACGAAACGCTGCCCGAGCCGCTCCTCCTCCGAGAAGAAGCCGTGATAGGCGTAGATATCGAGCTTCTCGATGAGAATGCTGCCGGTTTCGCTCACGGGCTTACCTCTGCGCTGTCGGCGATGGCGGCCCAGACCTTGAGCGCGTCGAGATGGGGGCGCACGTCATGGGCGCGGATGATCGCCGCGCCCCGTGACACGCCGTAAAGATGGGCGGAGATGCTGCCGGCCAGGCGCTCGGCCGCGACCGTCTGCCCAGTGATATGGCCTATGGTGGATTTGCGCGAGGCTCCGAGCAGGATCGGGCAGCCCAGCTGCTTCAGACGGTCGAGATCGCGGATCAGCATGAGGTTCTGGCGCGGCGTCTTGCCGAAGCCGATGCCGGGATCGACCACGATCTGGTCGCGGGCGACGCCGGCAGTCGTCGCGATGGCGATCGAGCGCTCCAGGAAACGCAGCACGTCGTCGAAGATGTCGAGCGCGGGATCGATCGTATCGCGATTGTGCATCACGATGATCGGGGCGCCCTTGCGGGCCGCGACGCCTGCGATGGCGGGATCGCGCTGGCAGCCCCAGACGTCGTTGACGATCGACGCTCCGGCGGCAAGTGCCGCGTCGGCAACCTCCGCCTTCCAGCTATCGATCGAGATCGGGATCGCGCTGCGTTCGCGCAAGCCGGTTATCACCGGGAGCACGCGGGCGAGCTCGGTTGCAACATCGATGACGACATGGCCGGGGCGGGTGGATTCCCCGCCGATATCGATGATGTCGGCGCCCTCCGAGACCAGCCTGTCGCCATGAGCCACCGCCTCGCCGGCATTGCCGAACTGGCCGCCATCGGAAAACGAATCGGGAGTGACGTTGACGACGCCCATGAGCAGGGGCATCGCGTCGAGGCGAAGCCTGCGACCATCGGGCAAGGTGAGAGCCGGGGGCATGGAAACCATCTGCAACGGCGGAGAGCCGCCTATACACAGCCGTTCGACGATGGGCCAACAGAAAGAAGCGACATCATGTCGCCATGGCCGCGACGCATGGCGTTCAGCCCCGCCAAGGCTTTGACGCGGCAGGCCCCAGCGTGCAGAAGCCCCTGATGATCCCGATCTCGCTTCCGCACCGGCTTATCCTCGTCCGTCACGGCGAAACGGACTGGAATCGTGAGGGCCGGCTGCAGGGTGGGCAGGACATTCCGCTCAACGAGCTTGGCCGGCAACAGGCGGCCGAAGCGGCTGGCCGGCTGCGTGAACTCGTGCCGGATTTTGCCGCCCTCGATTTCATCGGCTCGCCGATGTTGCGGGCCCGCGAGACCATGGACATCCTGCGCCGCGAGCTGGTGCTTTCAGCGGGCGAATACCGCGTCGACGACCGGCTGCGCGAGCTGACCTTCGGCTCCTGGGAAGGCTACACCTGGCGCGATGTCCGCAAGGCCGAGCGCGAGCAGGCGCAGCTGCGCGAACGCGACAAATGGAGCTTCGTCCCGCCCGGCGGCGAGAGCTATTTCATGCTGGCCGAGCGTGTCAGGCCCGTTCTCGCCGAACTCAAGCGCGAGACCGTCATCGTCAGCCATGGTGGCGTCGCTCGCGCCGTGCTGGCGCTTGTGGGCGCCGTTCCGCCCCAGAAAGCCGCCCTGGTCGAAATCTGGCAGGGCAAGCTGCTGATCGTTTCCGGTAGCACCGCCGACTGGCTTTAACGGCCCCGGCCTGCCTCGTTCATCGCGGGTTCAGCCGTGCTTTTGCACCACGAATATGCTAGCAGGGCGCCGTGGAGCAGCGGCTTGCTCGGCCGGGGGGCTCATTCGGAAAATCGTACCGAACGGTACGAAAATTCCGGGTTTCTTTAAAAGGTGTGTGCCAGGTTCACGGATGCATGGCGGCGGGCGCAGCAGCTCCTGATCCCCCATCTCCATAGCCTGTCCACAGCGGGGCGCGATGAACGATTTGAGCAACCTGTCGGTGACGGCAGATGCGGCAACCGCGCTTCCGCTGGCGATGCTGGCGGGCGAAAAGCGACCGGATCTGATACGCGATGAGGTGCTCGGCGAGATCTTCGCCGCGACCGTCGCGACACGGGGCTCCCATCCGGCGCTGGTCGATGGCACGCAGCAGCTGAGCTATGACGAGGTCTGGGCGGCAGCCGGCCGGCAGGCGCGCGGGCTTGCGCTGGCGGGCGTGGGGCCGGGCGACATGGTCGGCCTGTGGATGCCGCGCGGCATCGACCTGCTGATCGCCCAGATCGCGATCACCCGCGCCGGTGCCGCCTGGGTGCCTTTCGATGCGGAAGCGCCCGTCGAGCGCATCGCCACCTGCCTCGACGACGCCAACGCCAAGGGTCTGGTGACCTCACCCGAATGGTGCGGGCGCGCGGCCGATACGGACCGTACGGTCTGGACGCCGCAAGGGCTGGCCTCGAACGACGATGGCGTCGCGCTGCCGGGCCGGGCCGCTGGCCTGTCCAAGGATCACCCGGCCTATCTGATCTACACCTCGGGCTCGACCGGCGTGCCCAAGGCGATCGTCATCAGCCATCGCAACATCTGTCATTTCCTGCGTTCCGGGAACGCGTTCTACGAGTTCGGACCCGACGACATCGTGTTCCAGGGCGCATCGGTCGCCTTCGACCTGTCGATGGAAGAGATCTGGACGCCTTATCTCGTCGGCGCGACGCTCTATGTGGCGAGCCCGGAAACGATGGGCGATGCCGAGAAGCTGCCGGCGCTGCTGACGCAGGCCGGCGTGACCGTGATCGACACCGTGCCGACCCTGCTCGGCATCCTGCCGTCCGACGTGCCGTCGCTGCGCCTGATCCTGCTCGGCGGCGAGGCGTTGCCGCCGGCGATCGTGCAGAAATGGTCGCGGCCGGGACGGCGCATCCTGAACACCTATGGTCCGACCGAGGCGACGGTCGTCGCCACCGCCGCCGAGGTGCTGCCTGGCGAGATCGTCACCATCGGCAAGCCGATCGCCAACTACACCGCCTATGTCGTCAACGAGGCGATGGCGCTGGTGGCGCCCGGCGAGCAGGGCGAATTGCTGATCGGCGGCCCCGGCGTCGCCAAGGGCTATCATGGCCGGCCGGAGCTCACGGCCGAGAAGTTCATCGCCAATCCGTTCGGGGGCAGCGAAGACCCGGTGCTCTACCGTTCGGGCGATGCGGTCAGCCTCGACGATGCCGGCAATATCGTCTTCCACGGCCGTATCGACGACCAGATCAAGATCCGCGGCTTCCGGGTGGAACTCGGCGAGATCGAGTCGAAGCTCGCCGACGAGCCCGGCGTCAACCAGGCGGCCGTCGTGCTGCGCACCGATGACGAGATCGAGCGCCTCGTCGCCTTCGTCGTGGCCGAGCCCGGAATCGCGGTCGATGGCGCGGCCCTGCGCGCCGCGCTTCGCGACAAGCTGCCGCCCTATATGGTGCCGGCGCATTTCGAGGCTGTCGGCTCGCTCCCGCGCATGGTCTCGGGAAAAGTCGACCGCAAGATGCTGAAGGCGGCGCCGCTGACGGCGCCGAGCGCCGCAGGCGAGCAGGAACCGCCGCGCAACGCCACCGAGGCCGCGCTGCTGGACGCCGCCAAGCGGGTGCTGGGGGCATCGAGCCTGCCGCTGGAGGCGGATTTCTTCGTCGATCTCGGCGGCCACTCGCTGCTGGCGGCGCGCTTCATCTCGATCGTCCGCGAAACCCCCGCCTATGCCGGCATCACGCTGCAGGACGTCTATGGCGCGCGGACTTTGCGCGGCATGGCGGCGTTGCTCGATGGCCGCGGCATTGCCGAAGCCGAGGACCTGTCCTTCACGCCGCCGCCTTTCCTGCGCCGGTTCCTGTGCGGCCTCGCGCAGGCGGCTGTGCTGCCTATTATCATCGGCCTGTCGACGGCGCAGTGGCTCGGCATCTTCGTCACCTACATGCTGCTTTCGGGCGAGGAGCTCTCGCTGCCGGGCCAGGTCTTCGCGCTGCTCGGCGTCTACGTCGCGATCACCATCGTCACCGGAATCCTCGCGATCGCGCTGAAATGGCTCGTGCTCGGCCGCACCAAGCCTGGCATATACCCCCTCTGGGGCGTGTATTATTTCCGCTGGTGGTTCGCTGCGCGCGTGGCCGGGCTCGTCCATATCAAATGGCTGCAGGGCACGCCGGTGATGCGCTTCTACTGGCGCATGCTCGGCGCCAAGGTGGGCCGCGACGTCATCATCTCCGACTATGAGGCCGGGGCCATCGACCTGATCGAGATCGGCGATGGCTCGACCTTCGGCTCCAAGACCACCTTCGCCAATGGCGAGGCGATCGGCGACAAGCTGATCATCGGCCGGATCACGATCGGCAAGGACGTCTCGGCCGGCGCCTCGGTGGTATTCGGCCACGGCTCCGCCGTCGGCGATCATGCCGAGATCGGCGACCTCACGGCGATCGCGCCGGGCACCAGAATCGGCGAGGCTGAAATCTGGGACGGCTCTCCGGGGCGCAAGATCGGCGTCGTCGATGTCGCGTCGCTGCCGCCCCAGGCCGAGGCGAGCACGCGCCGGCGCGCCCTGATGACGGCGTTCTACATCCTGATGCTGGTGGTGCTGCCGCCTGTCAGCCTGCTGCCGATTTTTCCGGCCTTCTGGCTGTTCGACAAGATCGACGACTGGATCGCGACATGGTCGGACATCAGCTACCTCTGGTACCTGCCGATCTTGACCTGGCCGACCGCGATCGGGCTGATCGCCTTCACGGTGCTGCTGATGGCCGCCTTGCGCTGGGCGATCCTGCCGCGGGTGACATCGGGCTCCTATTCGATCCATTCGGGCTTCTACGCCCGTAAATGGACGGTGGCGCTGGCGACGGAGGTCACGCTCGAGACACTGTCCTCGCTGTTTGCGACGATCTACATGCGCTTTTGGTATCGCTTGATGGGCGCCAAGATTGGCAAGGGCGCCGAAATCTCGACCAATCTCTCCGGGCGCTATGACCTGACCGGGATCGGAGCGGGCAATTTCATCGCCGATGAGGTTGTCTTCGGCGACGAGGACATGCGCCGGGGCTATATGCGCCTCGACGCGACGCGAACCGGCGAGCAGGTCTTCGTCGGCAATGACGCCGTGGTGCCGCCGGGCGCGATCATCCCCGATCGCGTGCTGATCGGCATCAAGTCGAAGCCGCCGGCCAACGCGCTGATGCAACCCGGCGACACCTGGTTCGGCTCGCCGCCGATCAAGCTGCCGACGCGGCAGAAGGTCGATCTCGGCGCGGACTGGACCTACAAGCCCTCGATCGGCAAGCAGCTCGCGCGCGCCGGCTTCGAGGCGCTCCACACCTCGTTCCCGGCGATGCTGTTCATCACCTTCGGCACGATCGCGGTGGATCTCGTGCTGCAGCAGAAGATCAACGAGCACGACTGGGTCGGCCTCGTGCTCTCCTTCATGGGCGTGGCGATGCTGATCGCGGTGACGCAGGCGCTGATCTGCGCGACGATCAAATGGCTGATGATGGGCGTCTACAAGCCGTTGATGAAGCCGATGTGGTCGTTCTGGGCGATGCGCACCGAGGCCGTGGCCGTGATGTATTGGGGCCTGGGCGGCAAGGTGCTGTTCGACTATCTGCGCGGTACGCCGTTCCTGCCCTGGTTCCTGATGCTGTTCGGCGCGAAATACGGCAAGGGCGTCTGGCTAGACTCGACCGATATCACCGAGTTCGACTGCATCGAGGTCGGCGATTTCTGCACCGTCAACGCCCATTCGGCGCTGCAGACGCATCTCTACGAGGATCGCGTGATGAAGGTCGGGCGGGTGCGGCTGGGCAAGGGCGTCTGCGTCGGTGCCGGCGCGACCGTGCTCTACGACACCCATGTCGGCGACTACGCGCAGATCGGCCTGCTGACGGTCATCATGAAGGGCGAAAACCTGCCGGCGCATACGCGCTGGGAAGGTGCACCGGCCGTGCCGGCGAAAGCGCATTGAGGGCGAGGATCAGTCGCGTCGCTTGGTCCGCAACGGTCTTGCGCCAGCGCTCATAGCAGTTGCGTTTTCAGACCGAGGCGCAGGCCCGCCTCGGCAAGTCGGCGGTCGAGCGTGCACAGCAGAGCTTCGCAATCGCTGGCAATAGCGAGATGCAGCGCGTCACCGGCCCGCAAGCCAAGCGCGTCCTGATCGGCAAAATGGGCCGAGCGCTGGAAATGCAGGGAACGAACAGGCAGGACCTCGAAAACTTCCGCCGAAAGCCGTCGAAAAGCGGTAAGCGCGCGATCGCGCATATCAGCTTCGATCTTTCGGTTTCGCACCTTGATCGAGAGTGCTGCAGAGAATTCCGACGCCACCCATTCGCTGATCAAGAGTGTGTCGGGCTCCTGATCGTGAAGCCATTGCTGCGTGCGCGTCGTCTCGGCCTCTTCGGTCAAGGCCGAGACGAGGACGGATGTGTCGATATAGATTTTCAATAGCGTGCGTCGTCGCGCATGCGTCGCATGAACTCGCCGGCGCTTTCAGTCTGCGGCGTGCTGCCTTCGGTCACCGCGCGAAGCTCGGCAATGTCGATGCGCCGTTTGGCTGGCCTGATCGGCGTGAGGCGCGCTACAGGCGTCCCGCGGCGTGTGATGCAGATCTCCTCACCTGCGATCGCACGATCAACCAACTCGCTGAGATGGGCCTTCGCATCGGCCAAACTCACGCTATCCATGATTGGCTCCTGACCAGTTAGTTGGTCATGATATAATCTTTGCGGCGCTGCCCTGCAATGCGCAGAGTTTCAATCGGCGGCAAAGCCGATTAAGAGCCATTCGATCGAAATCCCAGGCTCTCCATGTCCCACAACAGCTTCGGCCATCTCTTCCGCGTCACCACCTTCGGCGAAAGCCATGGGCCGGCCATCGGCTGTGTCGTCGATGGCTGCCCGCCGCTGCTGCCGCTGACCGAGGCCGATATCCAGCAAGATCTCGACCGCCGCCGGCCCGGGCAATCGCGCTTCACGACGCAGCGGCAGGAGCCGGATCAGGTTCGGATCGTCTCCGGCGTCTTCGCCGAGGGGGACGGCCCACAGCTCACGACCGGCACTTCGATCGGGCTGATGATCGACAATGTGGACCAGCGCTCGAAGGATTATTCGGACATCAAGGACAAGTACCGGCCCGGCCATGCCGACTTCACCTATGACGTGAAGTACGGCATTCGCGACTATCGCGGCGGCGGGCGCTCCTCGGCGCGCGAGACGGCGATGCGGGTCGCGGCCGGCGCGATCGCGCGCAAGGTCGTTCCCGGCATGATCGTGCGCGGCGCGCTGGTCCAGATGGGACCGCACAAGATCGACCGGAACAACTGGGACTGGAACGAGGTCGGCAACAACCCGTTCTTCTGCCCCGATGCCGAGGCGGCCGCACTGTTCGAGAGATATCTCGACGGCATCCGCAAATCCGGTTCCTCGATCGGCGCCGTGCTGGAGATCGTCGCGGAGGGCGTTCCGGCCGGGTTGGGCGCGCCGATCTACGGCAAGCTCGACGCCGAGATCGCCTCTGCGCTGATGAGCATCAATGCGGTCAAGGGTGTCGAGATCGGCGAGGGTTTTGCCGCCGCCGAGCTCTCGGGCGAAGAGAATGCCGACGAGATGCGCGCCGGCAATGACGGCAGGCCGCTTTTCCTCTCCAACCATGCCGGCGGCATTCTGGGCGGGATCTCGACCGGCCAGCCGATCGTGGCGCGTTTCGCCGTGAAGCCGACATCCTCGATCCTGGCGACCCGGGCGACCGTGACCCGCACCGGCGGCGAGGCCGAGATGTTCACCAAGGGCCGCCACGACCCCTGCGTCGGCATCCGCGCCGTGCCCGTCGGCGAGGCGATGCTGGCCTGCGTGCTGGCGGATCATTACCTGCGCCATCGCGCGCAGGTGGGTGTGATCGAGCCGCGCTGGCCATTCGAGGGCTGAGTTCGGTTCTCCATTCGGGCCGTCATCCCGGACGCAGCGAAGCGAAGATCCGGGATCCATCGTAGAGCTCCGAGCCCTCCGATGGATCCCGGATCGGCGCCGCTACGCGACTTGTCCGGGATGACGGCGAGGATGTTATTTCAGTATCGCTGAAATTTTATGTGCCATTCATTGCAAGTGAAGATATTCCGCATTAGCTTCGCGTCATGAAGCTCGACGCCTGGCTCACCCAGAACAAGATCGGCCGTAGCGCCTTCGCACGGCAGGTCGGCCTATCGCCGGCTAGCGTGACGGCGCTCTGCAACGACCAGAGCGCCTGGATTTCGCGCGAAAGCGCCGAACGCATCGCCGCCGCCACCGGCGGCTCTGTCACTCCCAATGATTTCCTCGGCCTGTCCGGGCCGCGCGAGGCAAACATGACCAGCCATGTCAGCGATACCATCGAAGCCTTCGCCCGGGGCGAGATCGTCATCGTCACCGATGACGACGATCGCGAGAATGAAGGCGATCTCATCGTCGCCGCCTCGCTCTGCACGCCGGAGAAGATGGCCTTCATCATCCGCAACACCTGCGGCATCGTCTGCGCCCCGCTGACCTCGGGCGAGGCGAGGCGGCTGCGGCTCGATCCGATGGTGTCGTCCAACGACGCGCCGCTGGGCACGGCCTTCACCATCACGGTCGATGTCAAGCACGGGCTGACCACCGGTATTTCGGCCGAGCAACGCTGCAACACGGTGCGCGCTCTTGCCAACGGCAATATGGGCGCGACCGATTTCGTGCGGCCGGGCCATGTCTTCCCGCTGATCGCCAAGGATGGCGGCGTGCTGATGCGCTCGGGCCATACCGAGGCGGCGGTCGATCTCTGCAAGCTCGCCAGCCTGCCGCCGGTCGGAGTCATCTGCGAACTCGCCAATGACGACGGCACGGTGATGAAGGGCGCGCAGATCACGGCGTTTGCCCAGAAGCACGACCTGAAGCAGATCACGGTGGCCGACCTGATCGCCTATCGCCAGTCGCGCGAGAAGCTGGTCGAACGCGTGCACTCGTTCCCGGTCAAGACCGCCTTCGGAGAGATGACCGGGCATGTCTACATCACGCCATTCGAGGATACGCAGCATTTCGCCTTCGTCATGGGCAAGATCGGCGATGGCGAGAAGGTGCCCGCCAGGCTGCACCGGGCCAATGTCGTCGAGGACGTGCTGGGTGGCGCGCCCTCGATCCAGTGCGCGCTGAAGCGCTTCCAGCACGACGGGCGCGGAGTGCTGATCTATCTGCGCGACGGGTCGGCCGGCGTCCCGATCAAGAGCGTCGAGGACGGGTCGGACGCCCAGCGGTCGCAGCAATGGCGCGAGGTTGGCCTTGGCGCGCAGATTCTGCGCGATCTCGGTGTCGCCTCGATCGTCAACCTCGCCTCGTCGCCGCGCTCCTTCGTGGGCTTAAGCGGTTTTGGTATCGAGATCGCGGACACGCAGCCGCTGGAGTGAGGGGCTTCACCCCCGCATCAGCGCCATGACATGGGCGGCGGCCGATTTCGACAACCCCTCGAGATCGTAGCCGCCCTCCAGGATCGAGACGAGGCGGCCGCCGGCGTGACGATCGGCGAGCGCCATCAACTCCTGTGTCGCCCAGGCGAAATCGGGCTCGCGCAGGTTGATGTTGGCGAGCGGATCGCGCCAGTGCGCGTCGAACCCAGCCGAGATGATGATCAGATCCGGCTGGAAGGCTGCGATGCGCGGTAGCAGCGCGCTTTCGAAGGCGTCGCGAAATTCGTCCGAGCCATCGCCGCTGCGCAGTGGGGCGTTGACGATGGTGCCGTGCTGGCCGCGCTCGGAGACCGCGCCCGTGCCGGGATAGAGCGGCATTTCGTGGACGGAGGCATAGAGCACGCTGGCATCGTCCCAGAAGATCTCCTGCGTGCCATTGCCGTGATGCACGTCCCAATCGACCACGGCGACGCGCTCCACCCCATGGGCGCGCTGGGCGTGGCGGGCGGCAATGGCTGCGTTGTTGAAGAAGCAGAAGCCCATCGCCTTGACGCTCTCGGCATGGTGGCCGGGCGGGCGCATGGCGCAGAAGGCGTTGCTCGCCTTGCCCGTCATCACTTCGTCGACCGCGTACACCGCGCCGCCGACGCCGCGCAGCGCAGCCTCCATTGTGCCCGGCGACATCATCGTGTCGGCCTCGATCTGGATCAGCCCGGTTTCCGGGGCCGCCGCCATCAGGGCCTCGGCGAAGGCGAGGGGGTGGCACAGCGTGACCTGATCGAGTGTTCCGAGAGGAGCGGTTGCGCGCGCCAGCGCGGCGAAGCGCTCATCCTCCAGCGCCATCTCGACCGCGCGCAGACGCTCGGCGCGCTCGGGGTGGCCCTGTGGCGTCGCATGCTGGAGGCCGGCGGAATGGGTGATCAGGAGTGTCGTCACGGGAGTTCAGCCTATTTCTGGTCGCCAGGCACAGCCGAGCGTGACCGCTTTGCCACGGTCTTCATGGAAGCGGCGGATTGGCTTGCCATACAGGGAACTTGATTGCGCCTTGATTGTTTCGGCCCTAGAGCTTCGACAGGTATTCGATGTCGCAGCGCGTCCCGAAGACACGAAGCGTTAACTTTTGATTCATCATAAAGGCTGCCTTCGGGTCGCGCTGGTGGAAGTCATGAAACAGAACGTGATTGTTGCCTTGGCGCTGGCGTCCCTTCTGGGCGCCTGCCAATACAAGAGCGTGAATGCGCCCGCTTTGTCCGAACGGGATGCCGAATATATCGCGCTGGTGCCGAAGTTCGAGACCGAACTGACACATCTGCCTTACGAGATCACGGACCCTACCGGGCAGCCTCCCGGCACCGTCGTCGTCGATACCAAAGAGAAGTTCCTCTATTACGTCCTGCCGAACAAGAAGGCGATCCGCTACGGCGTCGCCACCGGCGACGAGGCCTTCGGCTGGACCGGCGAGGCGACCGTGCAGCGCAAGGCGGAATGGCCGCGCTGGACTCCGCCGGCCGAGATGGTCGCGCGCTGGCCGCATCTCAAGCCTGTCGCTGGCGGGATGAATGGCGGTCCCGAGAACCCGCTCGGCGCGCGCGCGCTCTACCTGTACCAGAACGGTCACGACACGCTCTACCGCATCCACGGCACCAACGAGCCCGAGACGATCGGCCGTTCGGCTTCGTCAGGCTGCATCCGGATGCGCAATATCGACGCGATCGACCTGTTCAACCGGGTGCCCGTCGGCGCCAAGGTCGTCGTGTCCTGAGCGATCATTCTTGAATTCTACCAGCGCGGCCGCCTGACGCGGCGGTCTGCGCTTCCGGTGCTCACGGACCGATGTCCGCTCCGCTCCGGTTCTCGACCGCCACGCCATGCGACTCGCGTTGGCGAACTCACGAACGATCGCTGGCGCGCTGTCTTAATCTACGGCTGACCGCAATTACCCCAGCTCCACCAACACGATCTCCGGTGGGATTCCGAACCTGATCGGGATCTGGCTCGTGCCGATTCCGGCGGAGACGACGAGATCGCGGCCGTTCTCGTGGACATGGCCATAGGCGTAGCGATTGCCGTAGCGCGACGGCACGATCGGCGACCAGCCGAGCAGCCGAACCTGGCCGCCGTGGGTATGGCCCGAAAGGGTAACGCTGACGCGGCCCGGCATCCTCGCGAAAACATCCGGCTCATGCGCCATCATGATGACGGGCACGCCGTCTTCGGGAATCTGCGCCAAGGTGCCGGCGAGGTTATCGACGCCATGGGGAAAGCCTCGCCGGCGTGGCAGAAAGGCGATCTGGTCGCCGAGACCTGCGAGCCAGAGCGGACCTGCCGCGCTGTCGAGCCGGATCGCCTGGTTTTCCATCACCGTGATGCCGGCGGCCTGCAGGGCCGCGCCGACCTGTGTCGGCCCGCTCCGGTTCTTCTGCGTCGGGGGGTCATGCCACCAGTCATGATTGCCGAGTATGGCGAAGACGCCATTTGCGGCCCGGAGCTGGGCGAGCTCTGCTGCCCAATCCTGCATGGGTGGATCCGAGGCGCGCCGTGTACGGCTGGCGACGAAGTCGCCGAGGAGCAGGACCATGTCCGGCTCGAGTGCGTTGGTCGTCGCCACGATCTCGGCGACACGGGAGACCGGAACGTGGAGGCCGCCGACATGCAGATCGGAAATGACCGCGAGGCGCAGGCGCTTGCCGCTGGGCCAGCCAAAGGGGGTCAGGCGATACCGGGTCACGCGCTGTTCGCGCGGCTCCCAGGCGGCGGCATAGGCGGTCGTACCGAACGCGGCGAAAAAAAGACCGGCGAGAGTCTTCAGAACTCTGCGCCGGTCAAGCATGGAGGGGTCTCGAGATAGAAGCTACGTCGATCAGTCGTCGAAGTCGTCGCGGAGAACACCGGGAATATCGACCCTGCGATCCTCGCTCTTCCTCTCCAACGTCCGGGACACCTGCCTTGTTCCAGCCGCGACAGCAGGAATCGCAATCGGGCGGAACCACGAGGCATAGGTTTCCCTAGCGGTCGCATCGTGGAAACTGGCGGAACGGGGCGCGGTGCTGCGCGGATTGAGAGGAATCATGGCTCCTGACTTCATTAAATGTTGCATGTCGACGGTTCCTGGCCATCGACACGCAGCAATCTGACTGTTGATCAGGACCACGGCGAGGCGTCATCATGATTTGTTCGTGGCGATCTATGCCGGCCTTCAGCTTGCCGCCACATTCGTGAACAAATCGATACGGCGCCTCAGGCTGCGAGCAGCCCTTCCGCCTTGACCCAGTTGAGGGTCTTGTCCAGAGCCCGCTTGTAGCGGCTGAACATCTCCTCGATCTCGGCCTCGGTGATGATCAACGGCGGGCAGAAGGCGACGCGGTCGCCCATGGCGCGGGTGATCAGCCCTTCCTCCTGGGCGAAGAGGACGGATTTGGCGCCGACGCCCTTCTTGGCTTCGAACGGGGCCTTGCTCGCCTTGTTGCTGACGAGTTCGACGCCGCCGATCAGGCCGACGCCGCGGGCCTCGCCGACCAGCGGATGGTCGGCCAGGGCAGTGAGGCAGCGCAGGAAGGTCGGCTCGACCTTGCGGACATGCTCGACGATCTTGTCGCGCTTGTAGATTTCAAGGGTCTTGATCGCGATGGCGCAGCCGACGGGGTGGCCGGCATAGGTGTTTCCGTGGCCGAAGGTGCCGATCTTGCGGCTCTGGTCGACGAGCGCCTGGTAGACCGTGTCGTTCATCATCACGGCGCTGAGCGGGAAATAGGCCGAGGTGATCTGCTTGGCGAGCGAGATCGTGTCGGCGTTCATGCCGTAGGTCGTGGTGCCGAACATGTTGCCGGTGCGGCCGAAGCCGGTGATGACCTCGTCGGCAATGAAGAGGATGTCGTATTTCGCGAGGACGGCGTTGATCTTCTCGAAATAGCCCTCGGGCGGGGTGATCGCGCCGCCGGCGCCCATGACGGGCTCGGCGATGAAGGCGGCGACCGTGTCGGGCCCCTCGCGCAGGATCATCTCCTCCAGCTCGGCGGCCAGCCGCGACGAGTAGTCCTGCTCGCTCTCGCCGGCTTCGGCGAAGCGGTAGTGATGGGCGCTGGAGGTGTGGAGGAAGCCGGGCAGCGGCAGGTCGAAATCGATGTGGTTGTTGGGCAGGCCGGTCAGCGAGGCCGAGGCCACCGTGACGCCATGATAGCCCTTCAGGCGCGAGATGATCTTCTTCTTCTGCGGCCGGCCGAGCGCATTGTTCATGTACCAGACGATTTTCACCTGGGTGTCGTTGGCGTCGGAGCCCGAGGCGCCATAGAACACCTTGGAGATCGGAACGGGCGCGATTTCCTTCAGCTTCTCGGCCAGCTCGATCGCCGGATCATGGCTGCGGCCGCCGAAGATATGGGTGAAGGGCAGCTTCTTCATCTGCTCGGTGGCGGTGTCCACCAGCTCCTGATTGGAGTAGCCGAGCGAGGTGCACCAGAGGCCGGCCATGCCCTCGATGTATTCCTTGCCGTTGGAATCGGTGACGAAGACGCCCTTGCCGCTTTCCAGCACGAGGGGGCCGGTCTCGCGATGTGTCGCCAGGTTGGTATAGGGATGGACCAGGGTCTCGATATCCCTGACGGCGAGGTTGGACAGCATCGTGCGGCTCCCGATTTTTTATGGATCACTTATGCGACCATAGACCCGCAGCCGCGCAAGCGCTGAGCGATTTTCACGCAAGGGGTGGCAGACTCTGGCGCAGGACGGCGCTGCGGCGCAGACTCTGCGACGCGGTGCTCAGTCCTCAGCGAGCGCGGGGGCGGTGAAGCCGCAACCGGCCTGTTCGAGCATGGCGCCGACGGCGATGGCGGTACGGTCCTCAGCCATCGGCGCGACGATCTGCACGCCCAGCGGGAGCCCTGACATCGAGCGCCTGACCGGGGCGCTCAGAGCCGGTAGGTCGGCGCCGGTGGCGAGCGAGGCCCAGAGCAGGAAGTCGAGATAGGGGCGCGGCTCGCCGTTCACCATCAGCCGCCTTGCATGAATGTCGGGGCTGTGATCATGCGGAATCGCCGCGACCGGGGCAGGCGGGCAGAGCAGTACGTCATGGTTCTGGAAGAAGCGCGCCCATTGCCGTTTCAGCGCGATGCGCCGCTGCGAGATTTGCTGATAGAGGCCGGGCGTCATGCGCGCGCCACGGGCCTGCAGCGACTGATGCGAGAGGTCGTTGGTGCTGAAACCGGCCGCCTGCGCCTGGATGCGGGCTCTCACCTTCGGCGGCAGGCCATAGGCGACGACCGCATGGTTCAGCAGGGCGTAGACCTCGAAGGCCTCGGCGAAGCGGATCGACGGACGGGCGGTTTCGCTGACGATCGCGCCGGCATCGGCCAACCGGCGCGCCGCCTCGCGCACCGCGGCTGAGACCTCGGCATCAACGGGCGCGAAGGCATCATCGGCCCAGAGCGCGACGCGCAGACCGCGTGCGCTGGTCGCGCGTGGCGGCACCAGTTCGGGTCCGGGCAGGGCGGCATCGCGCGGGCCTGCGAGGACGGCCAGGATCAGATCAAGATCTTCGGCTGCCCGCGTGATCGGACCGGCGACCATCAGGTCGACATTGCGCGGCGTGCGCCGCTCCGGTGGCGGCGGGATCGCGCCCCAGGTCGAGACCAGCCCCCAGCTCGTCTTGAGGCCGAAGACGCCGCAGGCATGGGCCGGCCAGCGGATCGAGCCGCCGAGATCGGAGCCGAGCTCGAAGGCGCTCATGCCGGTTGCGACCGCAGCGGCTGCGCCACCCGATGAGCCGCCAGGCGAATGGGCGGCGCTCCAGGGATTGTTGGTCACGCCATGGGCGGGGTTGTAGCTCTGGAAATCACCCGAAAAGACCGGGACGTTGCTCTTGCCGATGATCACGACGCCGGCTGCGCGCAGCCTTGCGACAGCAACGGCATCCTCCGTCGGCACGCGCTCGCGATAGGCCGGGAGGCCGCCCGAGGATGGCAGTCCGGCGACGTCATAGGCGTCCTTGATCGTGACCGGCAGCCCCTCAAGAGCGCGGGCCGTGCCACCAGTCAGCCTTGCATCGGAGGCTTGCGCCATCGCCCGCGCCGCCGCGCGATCCTGCGCGACGATCGCATTCAGGCCGGGATTGAGAGCGTCGATGCGGGCGAAGGTCGCCTCCAGCAATTCGGAGGCCGTGAAGCGCCGGGTGAGCAGGCCCTGCCGCAGCGATGTCGCTGACGCCGTCAGATCGATGGCTGGCATTACGACGCCGGATCCGCATCGACGGCCCGGGCGAAATCGCGCCAGAGCAGGACAAGCCGATCGAGTTCGGCGAGGTCGGGGCCGGGCATCTTGCCGAGTGTGCTGGCCACGAAGTCGCGCTGCGTCCTGATCCCGGCTTCGGCCAGCCGGCGGCCTTCCGGCGTCAGATGCATGGCGTAGGAGCGCCGGTCGCCGGCAATGGCGCGGCGCTCGACGAGGCCGGCCTGGACCAGCCGGTCGACGAGGCCGGAGACATTGCCCTTGGTGACGTAGAGGCGTTCCGCGAGTTCGCTCTGGCTGATGCCCTCGCGCTCGGTCAGCGTCGAGAGCAGGTCGAATTGCGGAATCGAGAGGCCGAGCGTGCGGATGCGGGCCGTCATCTGCAGGAGCATGCGCTGATGCAGCCGCATGAAGCGGAACCAGACCCGGTCCGGCTCCGCGGCTTCGATCTGTGGCGCGACTTTCGGTGCGGACATCGCCTCATCCCCCCGGATTTGATGGATCAGACCTAAACCAACTCGCAAGGCGGTGCGAGCCTTTCGTCGCGCCGCCCGGCGCAGTTTCCAGCTTCTCCCATAAGCCTATGGCTGATTGCTTTCCCATCGCGCCCGCCTGCGTCTATCGTCCTGACAACAAGACAGGACGTTCGGGAGAAACGCGCATGCTCGGCCTGATGCAGGACTGGCCCCTTCTGCTGCACCGGATCATCGATCACGCGGCGATCCAGCATGGCACGCGCGAGGTCGTCAGCCGGGCGGTCGAGGATGGCAGCCTGCGCCGCACGACCTATGCGCGGGTGCGCCAGCGTAGCCTGCAAGTGGCGAAGCGGCTGGGCCGCGAGGGGATCGCGCTCGGCGACCGGGTTGCGACGCTGGCCTGGAACAGCGACCGCCATCTTGAACTCTGGTACGGCATCAGTGGCATCGGCGCGATCACGCATACGGTCAATCCGCGGCTCTTCCCCGAGCAGATCGCGGGGATCATCGACCATGCCGGCGACCGGATCCTGTTTCTCGACCTGACCTTCGTGGCGATGGTCGAGCAGATCCAGGACAAGCTGCCCAGCGTCGAGCGCTACATCATCCTGACCGACGCCTTCCACATGCCGGATACGACGCTCAAGGGCGCCGTGCCCTATGAGGACTGGCTGGCGGAGGCCGATGACGACTTCGCCTGGGCCGAGGTCGACGAGAACACGGCGGCGGGTCTCTGCTACACCTCGGGCACCACGGGCGGCCCCAAGGGCGTGCTCTACTCGCACCGCTCGAATGTGCTGCATGCGCTGGCCGTCGCTGCACCCGATTTCATGGGCCTGTCCTCGCGCGACACGGTGATGCCGGTGGTGCCGTTGTTCCACGCCAACAGCTGGTCACTGGCCTATTCCGCGCCGATGACCGGGGCCAAGCTCGTCATGCCCGGCGCGAAGCTCGACGGTCCCTCGCTGCATGCTTTGCTGGAAGGGGAGAGCGTCACCATGACGGCGGCGGTGCCGACCGTATGGCTTGGATTGCTGCAGCATCTCGAAGCCACCGGTGGCACGCTCACCAGCCTGAAACGCGTCGTCATCGGCGGTTCGGCCTGCCCGCGCGCCATGACGGAAGCCTTCGAGCGCAAATACGGCGTCACCGTCTCCCATGCCTGGGGCATGACGGAAATGAGCCCGCTCGGTTCGTTCTGCTCGGTCAAGCCGGTCTATGAGCATCTGGAGGGCGAGGCGCTCTACGATCTCAAGGTGAAGCAGGGTCATCCGCCCTTCACGGTCGAGTTCCGCATCACCGACGATGCCGGCAAGGACCAGCCCTGGGACGGCCAGACCTTCGGCCGGCTGAAGGCGCGTGGACCGGCCGTGGCAAAAGCCTATTTCCGGCGCGAGGACGAGCCAATTCTCGACGAACACGGCTTCTTCGATACCGGCGATGTCGCGACGCTGGATGCCGCCGGCTACATGCAGATCACCGATCGCTCCAAGGATGTGATCAAGTCTGGCGGGGAGTGGATCTCCTCCATCGACCTGGAGAACCTCGCGATCGGGCATCCCGATGTGGCTGAAGCCGCGGTGATCGGCGTGGCCCACCCGAAATGGGATGAGAGGCCGCTGCTTGTGATTGTGCCGAAGCCCGGCAAGACGCCCGGCAAGGACGAGATGCTCGCCTTCATGACCGGCAAGATCGCGAAATGGTGGCTACCTGACGATGTCGTGCTGGTCGAGGCGATCCCGCATACCGCCACTGGGAAGATCCAGAAGACGAAGCTGCGGGAGATGTTCAGGGATTATCGTCTCCCGGGCTGAGCGAGGCTCCTAGGCTGTCCGGGAGCGGGCTTGATCGAGTTCCCGCCCAATCCGCGGCCGCCTTATGGCCCATCACCATTGCGAAGTAACCCGGGAGAGTCGTCGCGCGGTGCGCGGCGGCCGTTATGATGCCGTCGGGGTCGTAGTTTTGCGTTTTCCGCATGGAGTTCGACATGCTCATGGGAGTAACCAGCGTCGCATTGGCTTCAACGCAAGAGCGAGCGTGTTTCCTTGCGTATCCGAGGCTGCACGATGGATACGATTTCCCTCAAGGGTGGAAACCGTCCGGACAGGGGGACGGGGTCGATGCGGTGATTTTGACGACTGTGGTCCCGGACCACGCCCTCAAAATTGTCCTGAACAACATCAGAGACCCGCTTGTCCCGATCGTAAGCTTCGCAGCCGACGATCGGCAGTGCGTCGATGCGGCGGGGCAGGGGGACCAGTTTGCCTGGACGCGGGCCTATGCGATCCAGGCGCGATTGCGTGAACTGCCACCCTCGATCCGCCACAGCACGCAACCGGAAGACATATTGCTCGCCCGAATGTATTCGCGAGACCAAGGTCTGGATGCCCTATACGACTCATCGTGCCGTGGTCTGGTTCGCTACCCGGTTGCCGGACCGCTGGATAACGTATCAGAAGTCGCGACGGGCCTCTTCGACAAAGGGTTTCTGGTCCGCAGTTTCTTCGACCGGATTCATTGCTGTCCCCAATGTCGCTCCGGGCATCTATCGGTTCGGGAAGAGTGCCATTCTTGCCGGTCGCCTAATATTCGCGAAGAGGTCGTCGTCCATCATTTCCAATGTGCTCATGAAGCTCCGGAGTCACAATTTCGGACTGGCTCCGGCTTCGAATGCCCAAAATGCGCACGGCCGTTGCGGCACATCGGCCTTGATTACGACAAGCCCGGGTCGATCACGCGATGTCATGATTGCGGATCAATAAACGACAAGCCAACTGTCGGGTTTAAATGTATCGATTGTGGCGCTCACTATGCAGCCGATCAAGTTCCGGCCAAGACATGGTACTCGTACAATCTGACACCTTCAGCCATACATAGAATTTTTCAGGATGATTACGCGTCAATATCTTTTCAGGGAGGAAAGGAGAGTAGTTTTCAGATTCTTCTCGATCACGCGCAACGAGAACAACGAGAATTCGGGTCTCCTTATCAGGTTGCCAGCATAACATTCGCGCAGCGGGATACGATCGCCGCCGAAAACATCCGGCTCTGGGAGCAGAGCATGCTTCTCATGAGCGATGTCCTGCGCAGTGCTCTTCGCGAGGTGGACGCTGTGCAGGAGCGCCCCAATGGCATTCTTGTCCTGATGCCGAGAACCGACGCGGAAGGGGCCAGACGTGCCATGGAACAGCTATCCAGCCGGATCATGTCTGTTCTGAAAATAGATCCCGGTTTTCAGTACACGCTTGTCGACGATTCCACGGCTCGAAGCATCCATGACCGGGCAGCCTAGGTATGACTGACCTGGACACTCCCCTGGTGATGCTTGGTCAGTTCGACTGGGCTAGCTGGCTCGCGATGTTCTGGTTCATGATCTTGCTGGAGATTCCCCGATACACACTTTCAGGAGTGGCCATATTTATTTCCAGCTTCAGAAGAAAATTCTCGCTGACGGCCGCCGAGAAGAAATCTCTGGATCAGCTGAAGATTAGCGTGGTGATAGCAGGGCATAACGAGGCCGATGCGATCGAGAAGTGCCTAGGGTCCCTTGATGAGCAAACCCGACGGATTGACGAAATTATCTTTATTGACGACGGCTCTACCGATGGCATGCGGGAGATCATAAATAAATACTGTCAGCTGGGGCGGATCGATATCGCTCTGTCAAATCAAGTTCGAAGTGGCAAGGCTGCTTCATGCAATTTGGGTTTTACGATTGCGAAAGGCGATATCATCGTCAATCTTGACGCTGACTGCTCTTATGACTGCGACGCAATCGAAAAACTCATCGAGCCCTTCATAGACCCGCGAGTGGGCGCCACAACCGGTGCGCTGGGCGTGCGCAACTTCAACTGTTCGGCCGTGACTGCCCATCAGGCGATTGAGTACATTGTCTCGATCGGCATGGGCAAACGCGCGCTTGATATGCTCAACATGGTGGTCTGCGCGTCGGGCGCCTTTGGCGCGTTTCGACGCGAGGCCATCAATCAGGTCGGCCTTCTCGCTCCTGGGCCGGGCGAAGATTTCGATGTCACCATGCGGCTGCGACGGTGTGGCTGGGAGATCAGATTTGCTGCGGATTCGTGGTGCTTCACGGACACTCCCGCGACTTTGGGGGCGATAATCCGGCAGCGGCGTCGCTGGGATCGGGACACGATACGCATCCGCATGCGCAAATTTCGCGACGTGTTCAGCCCGGGTCGTCGAAGGTTCAGCCTGCTTGAGACGTTTGAACAGGTGGAGTGGCTGATCCTGAATGTGCTCGTGACATTCGTGTTTCCGATCTATGTTGCATGGCTATTTCTAATTTTCGGTGGCGGAGCTCTATATATATTGAGCTGTGTTGCCATTGTTTATCTTGTCCTGGATGCGATCGGATTCTTTATGGCGCTGGCAATTTGTCGGCGTTACGATTCAAGTATGGTTTTTGTCATTCTGCCGTATCTGCTCACGTTCGGGCTATACAACGGGATATTTATGCGGTGCGTGCGGCTTTACGCATATTATGAAGAATGGATCTACCGCGCCTCGACGCTCGACTCTTACTCGCCCTTGCGGGTCTCTCGCCAAGCCCACCGTGTGCGGGGATGACATGATCACTCAATTGCATGAACATAAACGCGCCGACAGGTTCCTGAACGATGTTCGGGCCAATCAGAAAGCTCGACGAAATTTGGGTCGTTATTTCTATGTTGCCGCTTTGGCTGGCGTTTTTATTTATCTAAGCAATATTTTCTTTGGTCATCTTCTGTGGTTGCGGGCGGAAGGCCTTGTCGTATCCGATTACGTTATCGTGGCGTCTCCCTACGCTGTTCAGGTAACGAAGATGATGGTGCAGCCGGGGCAGCAGGTGAAGCAGGGTGCTGTCCTGGCCAAAGTCAGCTCCCCACAGATCATGGAAGCCATGGCAACGCTCACGTCCAAGGCGGCGGAGACGACAGCTCGGCAGGCTGAGCTTGCAATCAAGCTGGAGGTTGCCAATGCGGTCCTGAAAACGGCAGATGAGCGTCTCAAGGAGACCGAGGCGCAACTTCGAAAGGTCAATACATCCCGCGCATCTCTGGGGTTCGTTTCGGATGCGTTCGCAGCGAATGTCCAAAAAGATCGCTATTTTGCGATGCAGGAGAAGGTCTCGCGCGAGGCCGAACGCCATGGTGCCATTCAACAACTTGCGCAGCTGGATGTGTCGTTGGAAGAGGCCCGGGCGGCTTTGGCCCAGTTGCGCCTCAGTTACAACAATGGCGTCATCGAGGCTCCCTCTGATGGAACGGTCGGATCGAAGACCGCTATTCAAGGGGACGTCCTCAGACCCGGCGACAACCTGATGCAATTGTTCGTCGGGAAGAAATATGCTTTGGTATACCTCGAAACCGGAGCGTTGTACGAAGTCAAATTGGGAGATCGCGTAAACGTCGCCGATGGATTCAAGCAGACGATGGGCGCAATCTCCGAGATACAGCCTCTTACCGTACCGCTCCCCGCAGAATTTCAGCGTGCATTTCGCCCGCCTTCCCGAGGGCAGGTGGCAAAAATCGAACTTGAAACAGAAGTGATATTCCCGATGGCATCAAAGGTCTCGGTTTCAGGTCGATTCTGGTGAGGAACCCCGCCAGCTCCAATAGCTTTGGCGAGCTGTGAGTTTCGAGAGCACCGAGAGAACACCGAGCTTGAGTGGTTCACGACGTCGGGGATGACGCCCGCTCGATGAAGGGTGCGGTTGCCGCCGCCGCTCTTGTCTTCTCGCCGCTCTTGCCTTCCGGCCGCTCTTGCCTTCTGCCGGCTACGGGATCACCTATGCGCGATGCACCGTCGTCTCGTCTTCGAGGAGCCCGTGTCACGCGCCGCGCTGTGGAGCCGGCGGCTGGCCTGGTTTGCGCTTGCGGTGCTGCTGCTTTCGGTTCTGGCGTTCCGGATGGGCGAGCCTAGCGTCGAGGGGCTGGCCCCGATCATCGGCGCCTATGGCTTCGTCATCCTCGCCTTGCTGCTGGCCCTGACTGCCTTCGCGCGAATCTGGCAGGCGGGTCACCGCGGCGTCGGCATGGCCTCGACTGCGTTCCTGCTCTCGCTGCTGCTGCTTGCTCCTGCGCTTTATGCCGGTTTCAAGTTCGTGACCCTGCCGACGCTCAGCGACGTCTCGACCGATATCGACGACCCGCCCGGTTTCAGCCGGTCGCGCGTGGCGCTCGATGCGCGCAAGGGCCGCGTGCCGCCCGATGTTCCCGCCGAGCAGCGGCGCGCCCAGCGACAGGCTTATCCCAAGGCGGTGCCGATCGTGCTTGAGGTTCCCGCCGAGATGGCATTCGACATCGCGCGCCGGGCGGCTGTCGGTGTCGGCTGGCAGGTGCTCGAATCGTCGCGGCCGGGCGGGCGCAGCGGGGCAGGGCGGATCGAGGCGGTGGCGCGCAGCCGCATCCTGCGCATCTCCGAAGACATCGCCATCCGTGTGCGGCCCCGCGCGGATGGTAGCCGCATCGACATTCGCTCGGCCTCGCGGATCGGCAGCCACGACCTCGGCGCCAACGCCGCGCGGATCGCGGCGTTCATGGCGGAGGTCGATCTTCTCGTCGATGCGCGCTGAGCCTCAGACGAGCTGGAAACGGCTCGCCAGCAACGGCAGGGGATCGTCGGACGCAACGATGCCGCGCAGGACAAGATCCTCAAGCTGAGCGAGGACCGAGAGCGAGGCCGCGCCGTGCAGTGCGACCGGCAGGCCCTGATAGATCGCGGGCACCATGGCGGCGATGGTCTCGTCGCCTGCGCCGAGCCGGCTGAGGATGGCGGCCTCGCGCAGGCGGCGGTGCTGGGCGAGCCCGCGCAGGAAACGCTGCGGCTCGGTGACGGGGCCGCCATGGCCCGGCCAGTACAGCGCGTGATCCATGCCGCGCAGCTTGTCGATCGAGGCCATATAGGCGGCCATCGAACCGTCCGGCGGGGCAACGATCGATGTCGACCAAGCCATGACGTGATCGCCCGAGAACAGTGTCGCTTCCTCAGGCAGCGTGAAGGCGACATGGTTTGCAGTGTGGCCGGGCGTGTCGACCGCCTGCAGCGTCCAGCCCGGCATCGCAATCGCGTCCCCGTCGCCCATCAGCAGTTCGGGCGCGTAGTCGCGGTCGGCGGCGGCATCGAGCCGGTTGATCTCGCCCAGCGCCAGTTCGCGGGCGGCGCGATGCGGGCCGCAGCCGGCGACGATCGCGCCTGTCGCCGCCTTGATAGCGGGCACGGCCGGCGAGTGATCGCGATGGGTATGCGTCACCAGGATATGGCTGACGGTTTCGCCCTGCACGGCCGCGAGCAGCTGCGCGATATGGGCGGGATCGTCCGGGCCCGGATCGATGATCGCGACCGTGCCGCGGCCGACGATATAGCTGCAGGTCCCGGTGAAGGTCATCGGCCCGCCATTGCCGGCTATGACGCGCCGGACCAGGGGCGAAAGCTGCGCGACCTCTCCCGTCGGTGTCGTTGCCGCCCGGTCGAATTCGATCTCGTCGCTCATGTCGTGCCGCTCATCTCTCGTCGCCCATGCTTCGTCGCCCATCCTTGGCCGACCATCCTTCGCTGACTTGGGCCAGTCCGCAATCGCCTCAGCCCGTTCGCGCGGATGCCGCGCGGCTTGTCGGGCTTTGGCGCATTTCCTATAGACGGAAAAGACGGTCGCGCTGCGGCCCCGGGAAACAGGACGATATGCCCATGGCCGATATGCTCCCTCTTCAAGCCTCGACCCTTGCCAGCGCCGCCCTCCCTGCCGTCTCGCAGCCGCGCGCGGCGCTGCTGCGCAATATCGGCCTTGCGATTGCCGGCAGCCTGCTGCTGGTGCTGGCTGCCAAGATCAAGGTGCCGTTCTGGCCGGTGCCGATGACGCTGCAGACGCTCGCCGTGCTGGGCCTGGGCGCAGCCTATGGCTCGCGGCTGGGGGCGGCGACGATTGCGCTCTACATCGCTTACGGCCTTGCCGGCCTGCCGGTCTTCACCAACACGCCGCCGCTCGCTGCCGGCCCGCTCTATCTCGTCGGCCCGACCGGCGGCTTCCTGGTTGGATTCGTGGTGGCTGCGGCCGTTGCCGGCTGGGCTGCGGCGCGCGGCGCCTCGACGCTGCGGTTGATCGGCGGTCTCATCGCCGCCGAGGCGATCATGCTCGCCCTGGGCTGCCTGTGGCTTGCGCTCGGCGCGCAGATGGCGGGCGGCGTGACCGGTGTCGGCTTCGCCAAGGCCTTCGCCTATGGCGTGCAGCCCTTCCTGCTCGGCGATGCGCTGAAGGTGGCGCTGGCGGCCTGCTTCGCGGGGTTCGGCTGGTCGGTTCTCGACCGCCGCAGCTGAGCGGTCCTCGCAATCGCGATTGAGACGGGCCGGGGCGATCACCCCGGCCTTTTTCTTGGCGGGATGCATGCGCGGATAAGCCCTGTCGATTGATTGAAGAGCGCGCGTCAGCTCGCGCTGCAGGTCTTCAGTTCGCGCTACAGGTCTTCAGGTCGCGCTGCAGGTCTCAGCTGGCACTACAGGTCTTGGGCGCGGGCGGGCCGAAGAACGGGCCGAAATTGCCGCATTTGTCGCAGCCCGCGAGGAACGTCGCCAAACCGAGAATCCCGATGAGCTGAAAGACGCGCTTCATGGACCGTTCCACCGATGTCGTTGGGGGGCATGCTAGCGGGCGTCGCGGGCGATAGCCACCGCTGAAACACCCGGCTGAGCTTTGGCGCGCAAAATGCGGGAAGCGCCAAAGCCTTTAAACCAGTGGTCGGAGTGGCAGGATTTTGAACCTGCGACCCCCTCGTCCCGAACGCCCACTAGGCCAAAAATGGTGCGCGCGTTTGCTGATTTCATTGGGCTTTCGGCAACGATCGTTCCTGTTCGGTTCCATCGTTTCTGTCCGTTTCTGTCCGGCGTTCTCTCTTCGGCCTCATCGCGACAGCAGCAGCGGCGGCCCGATTATGGGTCGGGTGATGATGCCCGTAGACCTCCAAAAGAATTTCAAGCGACATGCCCAGCATGCCAGCAAGGGCGTAGGGTTCGGCGCCGTTCTGCATGCCCCAGGTGGCCGCCGTGTGGCGGAGGATATGGGGCGTCACGTCAGGACCGAGGCCGGCCGCGTCCCTGACAGCCCGGAATGCCTTGTGGACACGCTCGACCGGCTTGCCGTTCCACTCGACCACGAAGCTCTTGGACAAACCCTTGGCCTCCCAACGGCGGAGGTGAGCGAGGAGGCGGCTATCCAGGCCGACCGGCGGGGTGCGCTTCTTCGTCTCGCGGACACCATTCGCGCGCCGGTAGAACAGGCCGCGCTCGACATCGACGTACGCATGCCCAACCGTTGGACGGATAGCGGCGGCGCAAACGGCCCCGGCGCGGGTGCCAGTGTACAGGCCAATAAGGATGAAGCGCGCAACATGGCGCGCGGTGTAACGCTCCGTCTCAAGGGCCGGTCCGCCGTTATGTCCGCGACCACGCTTCTGCTTTTCGCGCAGCCGCCAAGCGGCCCATAGCAATCGCGCAACTTCTGATCTCGTAAGCCAACGCTCTCGTGCCGCACCTGGCGGCGGCAGCGTAACGGGGATCGGGTTCGGGAGGATGCGCTCTTTCCAAGCGAGGCGGAGAGCTGCCCGGAGGTCTTCAAGCTCTCGACGGGCGGCGCCGTTACCGCGCTCTATGGCGTAGTCACGACATGTGCTCGGGCGCACCTCGGAGCAACGCTTCGTTTTCCACCAACCAAGCAGACGTGCGACGCGATTTCGGACTTCCGCAGGCCGTGCCTGCTCCTCGGCGCGCTGATCTAGGTAGAACGCGAGGATGTCGGCAATCAGCGGGTCGTCGGATTGGATCTTGGCCGCAGCGGCAGGATCGTGCTTTTCGACGAGATATCGGCGGAGCGCGTCTTCTGCGGCTGACATCTCATCAGGGCCGCAGCCAGTGCGATATTTTCGCCCTCCATCGCGGATGACCCAGACTGCGGGGTCGAGGACGCCTGCCTTGCTCCGGCTCGCGGGCTGGAGATAGAGGCGGGGGCCTTTCGTTGGGCGCGACATAAGCTCACCATTTCTGAGATGGCTGCAAGGGAGGTGTACTCCTTACCCGCCGTCCGCCAGGTTTCAAGGCGGCCGGTCTGTCGTTCCCGCCGCAGGCCTGATTCAGTCATCGAACCATCGGGGAAGGCAAGCGCCGCCGCAACCGACAGGCGAAGGGGAGTGTCTGGAAGCACACTCGCGCGGTCGATTTTGGCGACGCCCATTCTCAGTAGATGCCCATCAGTTGGCCGCGCGTAGCGCCTTCACACACCACCGCGTCGAGTGAGACGGTGTCGAATTTGGAGAACTGCTTGTAGTGTTCCGAAATGATCGTTTTGGCGTGCTCCGGCTGAACGCGCTTGGGAAAGCGCCCTTCATACACAGCGACGACCAACGCGCTGAAGACGTCATCTCGAACATCGCGCGGCAAAGTGCGCGGGATTGCTGCATGACATCTGTCCATCAACTTGTGCTGGTCGGTCCGGTTAATTCCAAATTTGCTTATCCGCCATCGCCGCCGACGAGCCGCCGCTTTCTCCGGGTGCTTATGATATTGCTTCCGCGACGACGCTCGAATGTACTCGGGATTGGCAGCCGCCCACTTCTTCTTTGAAGCGGCAACCTCCTCCGGCTTTTCGGCGCGGCGCCGCGCCATATATTCGCGCTTAGTTGCGCGTGCGCGTTCAAGATTTGCCGCTCTCCAGAGCCGGTGTTTTTGTCGAGCACGCTCGACTTTTTCTTCCTCGGTTAGCTTCACTCTCGGCATCATCAATCTCCCTTGGAAACTGGCGGCCCTGATCGACCAGCCGGCCTATCAGGGCGACATTTTTGCCAATAATTTCGAGGCGGTACGCTGCATGGCCGAAGTCGAACGCCGCACGCGTCGATACTGACTTCACAAAATGCCGGGTTAAGTCGCAGCCATTTCTTTGGACGCAAACCTGACGCGTGTGTCCGCCGTCTGCGAATGGCCATGCGGACTGATTCGCAGAGCAACTGACCCTGTTTATATTGTCCGCCGGCTTGGGTCGCTCCAATTCGATCTGTGAATTTGATGACGGAGTTTTTCTCGCGGTCCAGGCGGCGTGGAGCCCGGTATCGCTGGACAAGGTTGGCGAGCGGATCGCCCAAGATCGCGGCAATCGCATCGCTCATAACGCCCTCCCGATGGCAGGACGCTGGATGCGGCGGAACGGGCCGGGCTTTGCCTTGGGAGCGTGGCGCGCCAGTCGGGCGCACTGCGTCAATTCATCGGCATATTCGATGCACGCT
Organism: Allobosea lathyri; assembly: GCF_900108245.1. GTDB lineage: Bacteria > Pseudomonadota > Alphaproteobacteria > Rhizobiales > Beijerinckiaceae > Allobosea > Allobosea lathyri. The sequence goes on along the minus strand of NZ_FNUY01000007.1, from coordinate 311,298 downwards.
TCGCAGATGGTTTTCCGCTGGTGCTGGATGCTGATGACCCGGCCGGTCCAGAACTGACTGGCGACGTCTTCGTCAGAGCCGCAGAACGAACAGACAGTTCCAGGAAGCCGGGCGCTGATGCGCTGGGATGGCGGAGGGGGAAAGCGCCAGAAGCTCATGACCGCCCCCCGATCGTTAGCTTTGGGAAGCTCCGAGTCTGGTCGACCGCACGGCCGAGAATGTGAACGAACTTGCCGAAGTCCCGGCGCTCAAAAGTGAACGCGTCATTGATGGTGAAGGCCTCTTTCGGGTCGCCTTTGGGCGTGAACCGACCGTCCCCATCACGTCCCGTGCTCTTCAAGCGAACAAGGCGTGGCAAACCGTGATCGAGGGCGACAACGGCGAGAAAGTTGTCTTCTGTCACGCTCTCGATTGGTTCGACTAAGAGCGTTTCGTCGGCGTACTCGACGAAAGCGCCAGTGCAGCGGATGGGGTCAGTGGCCGCCTGGATGTAGAAGCTGGGGCGCTCGTCGCGCGCAGTTGAAGCGCTCATGACGCCACCTGCTGGCGCGAAGCATGTTGCCCCTGCTCGAAGCCAGCAAAATAGAGCCTGTCCAGGTCGCGGGCGAGATCCCCAACATGGCTGATCGCGTAGATCAAACCGTCCCATTGGTCTTTGGTCAGATCGAAGCGGCGAAGATCGTCGTTGCCGGCGACCATGTCTGGATTTTCCAGCGCGTCGTCCCGCATCGTCTCCAGCAGGATCGACGCGTACCGAAGGTTGGGGATAGAATATTCAAGCTTGCGATAGGCGTCAGCGAGGGCCTTCTCGAAGGCCGGGCACCGCCCCATAGCTGCGACGATAGGAGCGTGGCCCGGGTGGGCTCTCACGTTCTGAGGATTGGCATCGGGTTGCGACATGGCTGCTCTCCGGGTGAACCGTGAGACCATATAGCCGGATCGGGTTAGACACGCAAGCTCGAATTAACCCTAATCGGCTATATCCGTCGTAAGCGACGGAACCGCCCATTTAGCTTCAACCGCTATGCCAAGCTGTTTAGCGCGCAGTCCCTTGCGTGGCCGTCCGGTAGGGGTACTGAGCGTGAGGCCTTTTGCGGTGAGATCACCCAGAAACCCCACGAGACTTTCCCCCTCCATGGTCTGAAGGTGGCACATTCGCCCGACGCCAAGGGCGTAATCATCAGGGCCGACCCATACAAAGCGGATCATATCGTGCTCCGCAAAAAACGGATAAAGGGCATCGCCTTCGCACATAAGCCAGTAGGAATGCGGGTCGTCGTGACCGTCCGCAGGCAAAAGCACGGCATCCCGCATGTCTCCGTCCAGCACGGATACTGTGCCGTCAGACATAATTTCACCTTCAACGACTACCTCTCGGCGCAGAGATTCCTGTTTAGGCAGCAGGTCCGCCATACTGGTCCCCAGCGCGTCGGCCAGGCGGCGCAGCCAATCCCCCGTAAGCTGCATCTTCCCGCGCTCCAGCTTGGATATCGTGATCCAATGGGCGCCGACCTTTTCGGCCAGATCCTGCTGACTGAGCTTCGCCCTCTTGCGGACTTCTCCGACCCTGTTTGGCTGATCTGCCACTGAATAACCCTCCGATACGCAACTGACAGCTTTAGCCGATCCCACTGTGGGGGGAACTGCCGTAATGGCTATATTCACTTGCGACGCGCAGGGAAAGTCGATATAGCCGGATTGGTTTATTTTTGGTCGAAAGCGGAAAATGCTTCCCATTGAATGGCGAACCAAGGCTGGTCTTTCTCAGGAGCATGTCGCGAAGTGCATCGGCCTCGCAGGGCTGAACCCGGCGCGGACATGGAGCCGATACGAGCGGGGCGAGCGCCAGCCGCGCCCGGACGTCATCGCTGCGGTTGAGAAACTGAGCCGTGGCAAAATCAAAGCCAGCTCATGGGCGGACGCGCGAGCGGCCCATATCGAGAAATCGGCCTCCGCGCCCGCCCACGCACATGCAGGTGCGGGACGCGCCACGCGCGAGGACGTCGCACCATGATCGCAACCGTAACGAAGATTGCGGACGCGCCGGTCCCCGACCATGTGACCCGGCTTTGGAATGAATACGTCGCAGCGCAGAACCGCGCCAAAGAGACGTTGTCCATTCAGGACGGTCTGGCGGCCGGCAAGGCATGGGGCCGCTGGCTTCGCGTGTATGAAGGGCGCGAGCCTGCCATGGGGGGAGGCATCGCGCGCCTCTCAGACCGGAGGCGCACTTGATGCCTCCCGCCTCGGCGTCCGGCGAACAGCGGACGGAATGGGCGGCGAGCACGACTGAACTAGAAGCTGCACTGCTCGGCGGCGTTCTGATGACACCCGACAAGGCAGGCCCGGCATTGTCAGCCGGGCTTGAGGCCGTGCATTTCCTCGACGAAGGGCTTGGCCTTCTCTGGGAACGCATCAGGGCCGTGGCTATGCGCGGCGATGCCATCGACCTGCGGTCTGTGCTGCAAGGGGGCATCGGTACGATGTTCGGGGCTGGCGTGAGCTTCTATGAGGCGCAGGCGCAGCTTTTGGGGATTGCGGCGCATCCGGCAGTCTTTGGGCAATACGCTCGCAACATTAAGGCGAATTGGGCACTTCGGCGGATCGCTGACATGGGCGATAACGTCCGGTCTACCGCCCTGACAATGGACGCCATCCAGCTCGTCGAGCAAAGCCTGTCGCATCTCGATGAAGTCCGGGAGGTCACGCTAGACCGCAAGGGCACGCGCCGGGGCACGGCAGCAAGTATCGCGAAGACTTTGGCAACCGACGTCCGGGGCATGATGTCCGGCGATATCGTGCGGCCCCCTGGCACAGGCCTTGTGACACTCGACAGGCACTTGCCCAGCCGAGGGCTTGCGCCGGGCTCCCTGATCGTCCTGGCAGGCCGGACGGGCATGGGCAAGACGATGGTGGCGTCGTCGATCGCCGGCAAGGTCAGTCGCGCCGGCCACGGCGTGGCATTCTTTTCCCTAGAGGTGCCATCGTCGGAAATCATCGCGCGGATCATCGCCGAGCGGATCGGCGGCAAGTCGCCGTCCTATGGCGATATCCTTGCCGGCCATGTCGCCGAATCCGATCTCGACATGATCGAATGGGAGCGCGACCAGTTTGACGGCGTGCCGCTGCTCATTGACGACACGCCAGCCCTGAGCATCGCCGACATGATGGTCTCATGCCGCCGGGAAGCCGCACGGCTGGAGTGCGAGGGGAAGCGGCTCCGGTTGGTCGTCATCGACCATTGCCAAATCGTGAAGCCTCCTAATCGCTATCAGGGCAACCGCGTCAATGAGCTGGGCGAGATTGCCAACGGCGCAAAGGTGCTGGCGAAGCAACTCGGCTGTGCCGTCATCCTCGGTTGTCAGGTCAACCGCGCATCAGAGGGCCGCGACGAGAAGCGTCCGACGCTTGCGGACCTACGCGCCTCCGGCGAGATCGAGGAGGCTGCAGACGCCGTCCTGATGCTCTATCGTGAGGCCTATTACATCCTCAACTCCAAGAAATATCGCGACCGCGATGGCGAGGCCCTGAACGAATATCAGCGCACTCAGAACCTCGTCGAGATCGGTATCGAAAAGGCCCGGCAGGGCTCGACAGGGCGCGTCACGCTGTGGTGCGACCCGGCCCGCTCCATCGTCGTTGATATGATGGGAAACGCGGCATGAGTGAGCGAGGCGTCTTCGCTGTCGATCGCGGCATCTGGGAACACCCGACGCTTGCCGAGCCGGGGCCGTATTCGCTGCGCGAGGCGTGGATCTGGCTGTTGTCTCAGGCCGCTTGGAAGCCTCACCGCAAGCGCGTCGGATCGGCCACGATCGAGATCGGGCGCGGACAGGTCGCGCACTCCTATCGCTTCATTTCGGAGGCCTGGGGGTGGAAGCTGGGCAAGGTTCAGCGATTTTTGGGGCGTCTCAAAACCGATACGATGATCGATACGCGAAGCGATACAGGCGTGTTGGTCATAAGTATCTGTAATTATGACAAATATCAGCGCGTGAGCCTGCCCGGCGATACACCTAGCGATACGCCCGCCGATACACTTCCGATACACGACCGATACAAAGTAGAAGACAAGGAAAACAAGGAATTAGATAATACGTCCGATTTGGCAGGGAAATCGACAGAAGCAAAGCAGCCCATCGGAAAGCCTTCGAAGGCTGCAAGCGATGACGCATTCGAGCGGTTCCGGGCAGCTTATCCCAAGCGCAAGGGCGTCGATCCCCGCGCCAACGCGAAAAAGCGCTTCGATGCCAAGGTCAAGGGCGGAGCAGATCCCGAAAGGATAATCGCGGGCGCCAAGGCGTTTGCCGCCGCCGAGGCCAAGCGTGGCGCAGAGGGGACAGAGTTCATCCCGCATTCGGCGACGTGGTTGAACCGTGACGGCTGGGAAGATCACTTCGACGCGCCCGGCACTGTCGGCGCAACGGCCGCCGACGACGTCGAGAGCTGGCGCATCCCGGTCGCCAACTGGCGGAATGACCCGACGAGTTGGACCAGTCATGCATGGGGGCCGGCGCCCGGCGAGCCCGGCAGTGCCGTGTCGACGACCATCCTTGCGAAACTTGGCGTCGAAGCCCGGAGAGCAGCATGACCAGCAATACGACGACGTCCCCCACACCGGAGGAGCGCGCCAGCGCCCTTTGCGCGCAGCTCCGTATGCTCGGCTCACCTACCATCAGCACGCATCTGGGAGAGCGCCAGGGCGGCACGATCTTCTGGGAACGTGACGGCTGGCCTTTCGTAAAAGCGGCCATAGCCAAGGCATTTCGCGAGATAGAGGGTGCGCCGAGCAAATGAGCAGGGCGAAGAAATCAAAATGCCGTTCCCGCGTAGCTCGTGCTCGTGCCGCCCGCCGCGCCGCAGCGCTCGCGTCGCAGCAATCGAGGGAGGAGGTCGCGTCGGCGCCGGTCCTCGGTATAGTTGAAACGCGCGTCCCGGTTTCTTCTGATCTGGACACCGGTTTGGACTGGTATCTCGTCTACACGGCGCCGCGCCGCGAGGAGCATGTTCGCAAGGGGCTGGAGGAGGCCGGTTGGACCACGTTCCTGCCGCTGCTCCGTCGCATCAGCACGACTCGTCATCGACAGGTGGTATACGACGTCGCGACTTATCCCCGGTATTTGTTCGTGGCCGGCGTCCCCGATGGCGCCATTCGCGAAATAGACGGCGTGGTGGATGTCGTGCGGGATGGGCCTGCCTGGGCGCGGGTCAAGCCACATGAGATAGCGGCGATAGCGGCCTTCCAGAACGCGCCGCCGCCACCCCCGCAGAAGCGCAAGCCCGTTGACGTCAACGACTCCGTCAAGATCATGTCCGGCCCATTCATGGGATTTCACGCGACGGTGCGGGAGGTTCTTGGGCGGCAGGAAGCGGAATTGCTTGTGGGTATGTTCGGAGCCGAAACAACCGTGCGGATGAATATTGGACTTCTGGCCGCCGAATGAGTACAAATGATTTGCGGCTTACGCGTCTGGGTGCCCTTGCTTCGGCGGGCTGAGCGCCTCGCGCCCTGCGGCGTTGAAAAACGTGCAATGTAGGCTTGTGCCATAATCAACCCCAGACAGGTCTCATATGGACAAGCTGAAGCGTTTTCTTGTGCTCGTACGAGTTTACGACACGACGCGCGACAACCTCGCAAAAGTGGTTCCGCCTCTGCAAGCCCAACTCGCACAGTTGGGCCAAGGATCTCCGGAACAAGTGTTCCGTTCGTTGGGTGGTGACACCTTTGGGTATTTTATTTCGTCGAAGCTGGCGTCAGGCCAAATCCTTGCCGCTTTGGAATCGCCAGGAAAGGGCGGTTACGCCGGAACTGAGCCATTTTTAGGCGGTAAGGATGCTCTCTTCGTGATGGAGATTGGCTCCGATTTCCAAGCGTCGCAGGGCTTCACTCGTGCCGGGACGTGGTTGCAGCGAAACTGACCAGACTGGGCGGCGGCGATAAGTGTCACTTCGACATAAAGGCCAAGATGCCGATAACAACTCCGCCTAACCCAGTTAGAGCGGTAACAGCTGTCCCGAGGGTCTTTAGCCACCATTCCCAAGACGCCCGCTGCTCCAGCGCCTCCTTCCGTACCGCGCCCCGCAAGTTATGGAATGCGGCGTCGGTCAGAGAAGAACGACCATTCCAATTCGAGCGCGACCAGTTGTCTTGATCAGTCGGAAGTGGAACGCGCAGTCTCATAGCTCGGCGAGTTAGACGTTCGCTGTGTATCTGGTCAATTTGATCGACGTATTCCTGTTCTTCGAAAGCTTGTTGCCCGTGAAGCTCGCCAAGTTTTTCATGGCGCTCTCGCCCGTCCAGTTTGCTGATCGTATCTAACGTTTCCTGATGATAGATGGCGCGCAGTTTGACTAGCCCGCGTCGGTATTCCCGAAGCCGCATGGCTTCCCTAGTCCATCGAATCGCCATGCAAGCCCCCGTATTCCGTGGTCCCTAATAGCACGGCGTGAATTACCGGTTCAGACTCTCGTTTAGCTCACGAAATTCGACAAGCAGGATGCAGCCACGGGATCAGTGGCCTGGTGGTCCGAGCAGGCTGACAAGACCGGCTGCCCACCCGCGATCCTCAAGATTGTCGCGATGTCGAGGCGGCCTGTCGGCCCGGTCGCTATGCCGGGCTTCGACGTGGCCGACAGTTGAAGAGGTGGCAGGTTCAACAATGACAGGACGGCGATCAACGTTCACGCAGGAGACGGCAGACACGATTTGCGAGCGCATTGCCGATGGGCAGAGCCTTCGCTCGATCTGCGCTGATGACGACATGCCGGCGAAGTCGATGGTCTTTCGCTGGTTGGTCAGCAACGAGGCCTTTCGGGACCAATACGCGATCGCGCGCGAAGCTCAGGCCGATGCGCTGTTCGATGAAATCCTAGACATCGCTGACACGACGGAAGAGGGCACGAAATCCAAGAGCGGCCCGAACGGCATTGAGACGACGACGGGCGATATGATCGAGCACCGACGCTTGAGGGTCGACGCCCGCAAGTGGATGGCGAGCAAGCTCCAGCCCAAGAAATACGGCGACAAGACGCAGTTGGAGCACTCCGGCGCAGTCGCGTTGACGCCAACCATTCTCCTCAATGGCAAGCCAGGCTGACGCGACGATAGAGGCCGATCTGCAACCGCGTCCGTGGCGATGACCGTTGGATGCCGGCTTGGCTGCACGGCCGCCCGCTCTGGTACGTCGCGCCCGCGGTGGGCCTGCTCGCAGCGCTCGTGCAGCCGTGGCCGGTCGCGGCCTCGCTGGCCGTCACCTACCTTTTATGGGGGCTGTTCGCCTGGGGCCGCTGGTTCGACCTGGGCCGATTGCCGATTGATCCCTTCCGGCCGATCGATGCACTTGAGCGGGCAATTGGTGCAGTCTCGGGCGGCTCCGATCACCTCGCGCTGTTCCTGCGCCATGTGCTGATCTTGCCCGGTCTTGCGCTCGTCGGATTTGTCGGCGGGGAACCCTGGCTGAGCGCGGTCGCGCCGTTCTTCGCTGCCCTTGTCGTCGCGCTCTATGAGGCCGCGTGGCGGCTCTCCCCAACCGCTCCGATCATCCTCGCCGAAATCGGCGTCGGGCTGCTCTGGGGCGCCCTCATCCTCCTAGTCTGACCCGGAGCCGACCATGATCCGATTTGTCCTCACGGGCGCGCTGGCGCTCGCGCTTCTCTCCGCATGTGCCGCCCGGCCCCAACCTATGGGCGAAGGCATTTGGAAGGCCGTTCCCTCGCATGAGGGGCAGCGCCGATGACCGACCGATTCCCTGCCTGCCTTCCGATCACGCTCGCCTATGAGGGCGGGTACGTCGACCACCCCAAAGACCCCGGCGGCGCAACCAACCTCGGCGTCACGATCGGCACGCTTTCGGGCTGGCTTGGACGCCCCGCAAGCAAGGCGGAGGTCAAGGCTCTGACCCTCAAGGCGGTCGAGCCCATCTATCGCAAGTACTATTGGGACGCGGCCAATTGCGGCCGATACCTGCCCGGCGCCGACCTCTGTGTGTTCGACGCGTCCGTAAACTCGGGTGTCTCGCGCGGGAAAGGATGGGCTGCCCAGGTGAAAGCCGGCGCCGACGCCAGGGCCTTCGTCGCGCAGTTCTGCGATATCCGCCTCGGCTTCCTCAAGCGGCTCGGGACGTGGTCGACCTTCGGCAAGGGGTGGTCGCGCCGCGTCGCTGACATCCGCGCCAAGGCAACGACGATGGCGCTCGCCTGGATGGGCGTCACCGGATCGGCGGCAAAGGTCACGCTACTGCTGGAGGCCGACAGGTCCGAGGGCAAGGCCAATCGCGATGCGACTGCGGCCGGAACTGGCAGCGCCAGCGTGGCTGTCTCGCCGGTCGCGGCCGACGGCGCGACGAGCTGGGGCGTCATCGCCATCTTGGCCGTGGTGGTCCTCGGCGCCGTCGCCTTCCTCGTCATCCGATCCCGCAACCGTCGCGATGAAGCGACTGCATTCCGGCAGGAGGCCGCCAATGTCTGACATTCTCTCGACGTTGGCGAGCACGCTTGCGAAGCAGGGGGCGCCGATGCTCGGAGGCCTGATCGGGACGGCAATCGGCGGCCCTGTTGGCGCTGCAATCGGCGGGCTGGCGGGCAAGGCCATTGAAAGCTTGGCCGATGCGTTCGGCGTGCCCGCCACTTCCGAAGCGGTCACGGCGGCGGCCCAGACGCGGCCTGATGCTCCGGCCGTCATCGCGACGGTCGAAGCGCAGGCGCCGGCCTTGATCAAGCTCTGGGAGATCGAGGCGCAGCGCGTGACCGATGCTCAGGCGGCGGAGATCGATAAGGGGTTCGGCTCCTGGCAGTTTTGGCGCGGGGCGTGGCAAGGGCTCATCATCGGCGGATGGGCTGTGATCCTGTTCGCTGGCGTTTTTGGAGGCGGGCACGTGGTCCCCATGCTGCCGATGGCGGACATTGTCAGCGCATGGGGCTCCGTCACCCTGACATGGCTTGCGGTATTCAATGGCGGCCACACGCTGAAGGAAATCGCGCCTTCTATTGGCTTCGGGAGAAAGCGGGCATGAACCTGCGAGTTAATCAGGACGGCAAATTCTGGGACAGGTTCGTCGCCTCGGCTATTCCGGCTGCGATCGGGCTTACGATCGCCGGCATCGTCTGGTGGAGGGATGCAAGCAATGCGGATAGCCGCGCTTCCGAGGCAATCGGTCGAATCGAGCTGCGTATCGACAAGGTAGAGGTCGAGGCTAGGGAAGCCCGGCGCTCGGCAGCCGAGGACCGACAGAAGACCGTGGAACTGGCGGCGGACATGCGCAATGTCTTGCGCTCCACGAGCCGGATCGAGACGCTGCTCGATCGCTGGATGGGCGCGCCTCCTTCGCCTTCGAGGCCGTGAACACTCGCCGCGCAAGAACTTCAACTCAGTCTCGGCGCAATAGCGATTTCGTGTGAAAATTTGGAACGAATTCTTAAGGCAGCAGTTTGAGAATGGGCACTGCGACAAACACGACGCTTGACTAACGGCGATTAATTATCAAATAAAGTCCCATCAGAAGAAAGGGGGCCCCGAAAGGCCCCCTCGGTTGTCGGTCCGCTATGAGCTGCCACTCTCAGCGGAAAATAAGCCAGATCACAATCTTTTTGGCCAACCTCGCAAGCGTGGGACCGCATGCGAGGAAAGTTTCTTTATACATTCGCACCTTGGCAGCCCGCGGGCCCCTCGATGCGAGCGTGGTTGCGGTCAGTCGCAACACGCAGTCCTCGTACCCCTCAGCCTCGGCCCTATTCGGATAACAGATCCGAATGGCCATCCGAAGATGCAGCGGCAGAGACCCTTCCCCCTCAGAAGGGGGCTCAGTCTCGGTCATTAGTCTTATAACCTTGGCGCCGTCGTTAAGTGGACAAGCTTACGCGCCGCGCATCACGCGTAAGCTGCATTGAAGTGGGCACTGGCCATCTTTTCGCCAAGCGACAGAGCGAGTTCGCCTGTCGGTGTGATCGAAAAGAGACGCCTGGGGCGCCCACCGTTATCGGAAGATGAAGACCCGCTCGTCTTAATCAGACCTTTCGCCTCCAGATCCAGTATCGTATTGTATACGGTTGCTAGTCTGATCTCCTTATTTATCTCCTTTTCAATCATTGCTAGGACGTCAGCCGTGCAGACGCCAGCACGGCTTGTCTTGACAGCTTCAAGAATTGCGATGTCCCGCCCGTTAAGAGCGATCGTCGAGGCCTTGTCGCTGTCGAACAGCTTCAAAAGGCTCACGGTTGTACCTCACTATTTACGTGTCGTTCCTTTGTGATGTCGCATCTCCCCGATGCGACAAGGGTTGGCGCGCTATGGTGCCTCGGCTGGGTTGGATTGCATGGTCCGGCTTCCTTACCTCTGGTTGGGTTTCACGTGAGGGGCTGCACGGCCCTTATTCTCACGTCAGAGTTATATACGCGAAACCGATAAAAATAGCAAGGAGAATGAAACGCCTGGGCCGCCGTTTCGACCTGGCATGCCCTTCATTGGATTCTCCTCTGACGACTTGGTGAGCGGAGGGGAACAAGGGCGTCTGCAAACGGTTGTCCCGGCGCGCTCCTTGGCGCCGCGTGGCTCGCCACACCCCCCAGCCGGGCGGGCCACGCGTTCTACCGCCGGCCAGGAAGCTAGCCGCGGATGTACCGGCAACATCCCGCGGTAGCGAACCAATCTTCGGTGCGGCCAGCGCGAGTTGGCTCCACTTGCTAGCAACACCAGTTCAGGGCGTTCCTGGCTGCCATAGGGCCCACGTTGCGTCAGCGGCATGGTTCGACATGGCAGATCGGATGGCGTTGACGGTCATATCGGGGCAAGCTACCGTATCGGCGGTTGGTCGAGCGGACAATACTTCCGTGGATAAGTCTATGGCTAATACTAACGCCTCGGCCTCTCCTGTTCCAAATATTTCACACGACGATATTCGCGCTCAATTGCATTGCATTTTAGCAAGTTGCGATTTTGATGAACCCGACAGGGTGCGCGCGTTTCTCTCCTTTGTTGTTGAAGAGACCCTCGCTGGCCGGGCTGACCGCATCAAAGCATATGTAATCGCAGTCGAGGTTTTCGGCCGGGGAGCCGATTTCGACGTCACGAACGATCCCGTCGTCCGCATCGAGGCGGCACGGCTCAGGCGGGGGTTGGAGCGCTATTACCTGCTTGCAGGCAGCAGCGCGTCGATCGTGATCGATATCCCAAAAGGCGGCTACGTGCCCAGCTTTCGCTGGCAGTCGAACGACCTATGCGGCCCAGAGCAGCCTCGGATTCCCGTTCTGCAGCCATCCGCAGACCCCCGCCCGCGAATGATCACCTGGCTGAGGCTGCCTTGGCTCGGTGCTTTTGCTTTAGCGCTGGCGATCGGCTCGTTGGTGACCTTCCTCGCAATGGCGGACCAACAGATGAAGACTACACGAGCCAGCCCAGAGGGGCCGGCACTTGTCGTGAAGCCCTTCGTCAATCTCAGCGGGAAGGTCGAAGCGCAGGTTTTCGCTGCCGGGCTTGAGGAGGAAATTCTCTCACAGCTCACTCCGACAAAAGAACTCAGGATTTTTCGCAGCGAGGCTGTCAAAGCCTTGGCTTCCTCCGTATCCTCTTCCGATATCGATCGCCCACTTGGCCGACGGTACATGCTTGAGGGCGTAATCCGTGAAGGCGACGGCAAGCTCAGGATTTCAAGCCGCCTGGTCGATGGGGAAACGACCGCTATCATCTGGTCAGGCATCTACGAAGCCGATTTGAAGGCCCTCAGTGGCTTTGATATCGAGACGACCCTGGCGAGCAAGATCGTCGCGTCAGTCAGCCTCCACAGACCATGGGCCAAGGTGCAGTAGAATGTGCAGAGGTCGGCTTGATCGATAGCCGGCCCGTTTCTCTGTCTGGCCGTGGATAGGGATCGGCCCATACCAAGATCGCTATTGGGGGGCTCAAATTTGGCGCTGGGTGCCCGAAATGTCACTCCGAAATATATTCAGCGCGCTTCCTTTCTAAATGAGCGCCGTTAACTTCCCGTCAATGATGCCACATGCAATCGTTGGCGCCCCTGACTGTGCATGGGAGGAGGATCACATGCGTTTAGGCCTTGTATCCACTACTGTTCTAGCAATGTGCCTGGCAGGCTCGGCCTTTGCGGCCGATCTTCCGAGCCGCGCACCCCCGCCGATCGTCTATGCACCAGTGTTCACGTGGACCGGCCTATATGTTGGTCTGAACGCCGGCGTGGGATGGGGCGATTCTGGCGGAGTTATCGTCACGGGACCCACAGCGGTCTCGTCCGGGTCTCTCGGCGGTGGCGGTAGCGACGGCCGGTTCGTCGGCGGTGCCCAGATCGGCTATAACTGGCAGTCTGGCGCCATCGTTTACGGCCTCGAGGCCGACATTCAGTATGTCGACACCGGGGGTAATCTAAATTGGGGACCCTATAGCTGGTGGGGTGGTCGGGGTGGTGGTGATGGCGCCTATTTGGGTACCGTTCGCGCCCGCCTGGGCTACGCCATCGACCGGACCTTGATCTACATCACGGGCGGTCTGGCCTATGGTGGCCTCAACACCAACCCGCTCACCGGAGACTCGACGAGCAACGCTGGCTGGACCATCGGCGGCGGCGTCGAATATGCCTTTACCAACAACTGGACCTTCAGGGTCGAAGGTCTTTACGTCGACACCGGCGAGGGAAGAAAGACCCAGGCCTTCGTCAACCCGGCAGGCGGCGTCCTTCCGGCTGGTGTCTATACCGCGACGACCAGTGGCGGCGGTGGCGCCGGGCTTCTTCGAGTCGGCGTGAACTACAAGTTCTAAGCCCAGCACTATGACCTGTGAGCAGCCCCGCGCTTTGCGCCGGGCTGCTTTTTAGTTTCCGGTGATTACATCGACCCAGCTGCGCCAGCAGCAGATGACGCGCGTCTACCCCACCGTGGGAAGAAGAGGCAGAACGCGACGGCTCCACCCTTGACCAACCGGACCCAACCGTTCGACGAGAGCCTCGTCTATGAGTGGGCGATCGACCTCATTTTACGCGAAGGCCTGGTGCCCGAGGCTTTCCCTCAGATCGCGCGCAGGTTATCTGCCGAGGCCTTGCCCGACCTTTTGTCCTGGACAATCTCGTAGGATACTTTTTGGCCCTCTTGCAGGTCACGCCAGCCCGCCCGCTCGACCGCGCTGATGTGAACGAAGGCGTCCTGACCACCATCATCGGGCTGGATGAAACCAAAACCCTTGGTCGAGTTGAACCACTTCACCGTACCTGTTGCCATGACACACCTTTTATTTTGGAAGCGGCACCATCGCATGGCTGATGAAATCGGCAAGGCGAATATGGCCATGGAGGTTGGCTATCAAGGAGCCAAGGACCACCGACTTCCGAGTTAGTGAATTCAGATCGTACAAGCGGGTGGTTGGCAAAGTCGCGGGCGGGCACAGGGAATCTCCTTGCCGCGTGTCTAGGCCGTCAGCGCTAGCGCCGTCACGATCATTCGCAGCCGATTAAGTTGCTGCGTCATTTTTTCTCCTCCCAAGCCTGTATCGCCTTCACAAGCGCGTTCAATTCCTGCTGCGCTGCATGGTCTTTTGTGCCCTTGGTGAGCGACTTCACTCGTCTAACTGCTAACGCGTAATCCTCGGGCGTTTCGATTACGAAGGACAGCTTACGGGCAGGCTCGTCTCTATCTTGGCGGATTTTGGTTTTCATGGCCCACCTCCGACAGCTCAACCAAGTGGCGGGTTTAACGTTCCGCGATGCCATTGCGACGCCGTCGAAGTTCGGCGCCGTCTCACCTGATCAGAGGCAGTAAGGTTACGGCGGCGATCACAACCACGATCGCGGAGCGGATGAGAATGCCGTGGCAGTGCTTCATAGTCACGTCGGATTGCGCTCGCATGCTCAACTCCTTTGCGCCCCCACCTCAGGCTTGCGCGGAGGCGGGTGTGTCACAAGAGCGAAGTCGGTTTGACAGCCCGTTCGTCAGGCGGCGTGGCGCAAAGAGCACGCTACCCAGAACGGCCAGCGGCAATTTCGCGTTGGACGCGATCAGTCCCGCCTTGACTCCCGTCGGCGCTCTGATGTTCCATATTTGTTCTCAATAAGAGGACGCGAGTATGTCAGCGCAGCCAGAGCCGGAACCCGATGAAACGGAGTGGGAGATTGCTGAACTCGTTGCCGAACACGGCAGCGAGCGCGCGGCCCTCAGGGCCGTGCTGCACGACTTGAATGTGCTTTTGCTCGACGCCGATCAGGCTTCGTCGCGCGGCTTCCTGCGAGGTCTGTTTTCAGCCGGCGCTAGGCGCCCTGATATCGAGGATGAGCCGTGATGGTTCAGCGCAGCAAACGCAGCATGCCACGAAGCAAGGTCGAGGAAATGAAGGCCGTGCTAAAGCCGTTTCATTCGGAGGTTCGCCGTTGGTGCGGCGAGATCCCAATCGGCTCGACGGTGTACGTTGCCCTTGAGAGCTTGAATTCAGCGCTGCTGCTGACCGATCGCCAGTTCAACGCCGAAATCGATGGGCGCACCCAGGGCAAGGGAGATAACGGTCTCCACGATTTCGAGTGACCCTAGAGCGGCAGTTCATCCGAGAACGGCTCGATCGTGCTCGGATCGTCGTCCCCTTCGCCGGTCTTGTTGACCCGCTTTGAGACGATCCATTCCCGTAGCTCACGCGGCGGCTGCTTCAGCAATTCCATGCCGCCCGAACCATCCAGCCAGGCGTCGAAATCCCGTCGCAGGAGCATGCAGGGCATGCGGTCGTGATATTGCGAAGTCCAGGCATTGGCCTCGCGGACAATCATCGTGCAGGTGGTGATGTTCTCGCCCGTCTCGGGATCGCGCCAGCTCTCCCACAGGCCAGCAAACGCCAACAGATCCCCATCGGCGGCGGAGAAAAAGTGAGGTACCTTATCCTTCTTCTCGCCGGTCCATTCGAAGAAGCCCGAGGCCGGTATGATGCATCGTCTGCGGGCATAGGCTTGCTTGAACGTGCCACTCGTCTCGACCGTCTCGACTCGGGCGTTGAACGTGGCGAGCTTGAAGTCTTTCAGCCCGCCCCTGTGCCAGCCGGGAATAAGACCCCACCGGGCCTTGCGCAGCTCGCGGCCCGTCTCGGTGTTCAGGATAATATCCACATCCGTCGTCGGTGCGATGTTGTAGCGCGCGCGCAGGTTGGGCCGATCAGCAGGCACCGTCAGCGGCTGGCTGAAGGCGACAATCTCCTCCCACGAATAGGCTTGGCTAAAGCGTCCGCACATGCGCCGTGATCCTTGCTGACTAATACCAGCCTAGCAGCCTGACGACCTACACCAAAACTGCGTTCAATTGGCCTCGTCAGCACCCGCTGGCGGGGCCTTTTTATTGGCTGGAACGATTCACCGACGCCGCCGTTTCGACTCGTGTGTGTCGGAGTTGTGTTATGTGCGCGCGTCGCGTTTTGCGCTCGGGTCCCGTGGCCGAGATTGCCAGAAGTCCGCTTCCGAAGCGCCGGGATGCACGCCAACGCGCGCTGACTCTTGACCCCATGCCTGACCGTGTCGAGCCCTGCCTGGCGCTCCTGGCATCCAAGCCACCGGTTGGAGATCAATGGGCCTATGAGGTGAAATGGGACGGCTATCGCCTTGCTGTTCATGTCGACCCCGGCCGGAGGGTCCGGATACTGACCAGGGGTGGTTTTGACTGGACGCTGCGGTTCCCGACCATCGCTCACGATATCCGCGAGTTGGGCGTCGACAGCGCCATCATCGACGGCGAGGCCGTGGTCCTCGACGAACGTGGCGCCTCCGATTTCGGCGCCTTGCAGCAGGCCCTTGGAGGACGCGGCGGCAAGCGCTCTGCCGCAGGGGCGCTGCTCTACGCCTTCGATCTGCTCTATCTCGATGGCCGCGATCTGCGGGCGCTTCCCCTGTCCGAACGGCGGCGCTTGCTGATCGACTTGATCGGCAAGCAGCACAGTTCCATCCGCCTCAGCGAGGAAGTCGATGCAGAGGGCGCGCCGTTCCTGAAGCTCGCCTGCGAGATGGGCCTTGAGGGGATCATCGCGAAGCGGCTGGATGCACCCTATCGCGCTGGCCGGGGCGGCGAATGGCTCAAGATCAAGTGCGTCCAGTCGGAGACGTTCGTAGTGATCGGCTACGAGTTCTCGGCCTCAGCTCTCGGTGGACTAGGTCGGCTGCTGCTGGCAGCGCGCAAAGGGAGCACCGATCTTGTTTATGTGGGCGGCGTGGGTACGGGCTTTGGTCAAAAAGCCGCAACGGCAATTCGAAAGCTACTGGACGGTTTCATCATTCCGAAGCCGGCAATACCTCTTAAGCGGTCGAACGTTCGTTGGGTGACGCCCATGATACCCGTCGAGATACAGTTCCGCGCTTGGACTAATGACGGGAAGTTGCGGCATGCTTCCTACAAGGGCATGCGGGAGGACGCTGACATGGCTGATATCTTCGTCGTGAGCGACTAGTGAGCGTGCTTCAAGACGCCGCCGCAGCAGAGCATTAAAAGCAGGTTACGCTATTTCCGATGCGACTGCATGTGACCCGACGAGGGGATGCCGCAGCCGAAGCAGCAGATGCCATCTCTGCGTTACTGTTTCGAGTGGCCTCCTGGGTGCCGATTTGCGCGCCGACCTGAGCGAACTCCAGTTCGGCCTGAGCATCGGATATTTGCCCCTTGTCCTGCTTTTCAGCGATGGCAAGGCGGGACGCCAGTCGCAATTGGAGTAGGTCAGGCTTGTCGTAGACGGCGGACATCTTCTGTTCGGCGCTGTTGATGCAACGAGCAAAGGCTACCTTGGTAGGGAAGGTTTGCGACCGGCATATCTCCTTATCGGCCGCGATCTGTTTCTGCACCTCCGCCTGCCTTGAGACACACCCTGCCATCGCCATCGCAACGGCGGCCAAAACGACAAGCTTCATTGATTCCCCCAGGTAGGCACGACGGCAATTTGATCTCGTGGCGGATCCTTGAGGGGATATTACCACCAAAGGTTAGCGAGTCGAGTTAGGAGCTAGTCTGAAGCAGGCGCTGGATCTCCAATTCCTTCCGCCGTTCGATCAACCGCTCGCGAAGGAAATCAAGACGCTTCCCTGCCTCGCCGGTGGGGCGAGGGCCAAACCTGCGAGGCTTTCCTTCGGCTTCTCGTTCGTCGTCTCTGAGGTGGTGCAGTTCTTCGCGTGTCAGAGAGACGGCCCACTCCGGCGGCGGCTTGATCGTGTGATCGTTGTCGTCGCGGATGAAGCCATATTGAGATGTCAACTCGACGGGCTCGGTCATCCGACGAGCCAGTCGGGTCGCATTCGTGATCTCCCGCACCATCTGGGATAGCTCTTCCAGCCGCTGACCGAGACCGTCCTCACCTCGGTCAAGCATGGCGTAAGTCGTGCTCGCCTCGTCCAAGCTGAAGCTGGCTTCAAGCCGCGCAACGATTTCTGCGTTGATCGACCGCCGGTTTTGGTCGGACGCGTCTCTGATCCTGTCCCGCAGATCGGCGGGCAGGCGAAGTCGAAAGTGTGGATCATCAGCGGCCATGACGCACCTATGACGCAGATTCTGCTTGACCGCGATGACGCATGCTGCGTCTGTTGGTTGACGCACGATGCGTCATAGGAGAATCAATGTCCAGAGAAGACTCGCATTTCAGATTGAGGCTCGCGCCTGACATCAAAGCTTGGATCTCGGCCTCGGCCGCGCGCAACCTCAGGTCGATGACGGCAGAGGTCAGCTTCGCTCTTCGTGAGCGTATGGCAGCGACGGGGGAGACCTTGCAGGGTGAAGCCCCCGCCGCTGCTCTGAACCAAACCGCCCTGGCAGGCGGCTCCATCTACCAACGGTCGTAAGGAGACCATCGGATGGGACAGATCATTACCGTCAATTTCCGTGGAGACCAACTCTACGGCTTCGAGAACGACGACGGCACCTTCGTGGCGCTTAAGCCCATCGTCGAGAGCATGGGCATGGACTGGTCTGGCCAGCTCCAGCGCGTCAAACGCAACCCTATCTTGGCCGAAGGTATGGTCGTCATGCCCATACCCTTCGGGCGTGGCGGCGACCAAGAGGCGGTCAGCATCAAGCTCGAACTGGTCAATGGTTGGCTGCTGACTATCGACACGGGCCGCATCCCGAACGCCGAGGTGCGG
The DNA here is from genome assembly GCF_900108245.1 of Allobosea lathyri. GTDB lineage: Bacteria > Pseudomonadota > Alphaproteobacteria > Rhizobiales > Beijerinckiaceae > Allobosea > Allobosea lathyri. Next base: position 293,218 of record NZ_FNUY01000007.1, on the reverse strand, counting down.
GACAAGGTGCTGCTCTACCAGCGCGAATGCTATGCGGTGCTCTACAAGCACTTCTACGGCCGTTCGCAGTCGGAGCGCCGGGATACGATTGAGGGAACGCCGAACACCGAAGAGCCGATGCAGACCAAGCGTTCGCTGGTGACGGAAGCTCGGCAGACGTTCGGCTGCCAGTCGGCCCGCGAACTCTGGTTCAAGCTGGGCATGCCCACGACGCCTTCCATGTTTGCCGACGAGCGACAGGGTGAGTTCTTCACTTACACCGCGATCAAACGCGACCCTGCGGTCGAAGCGGCCTGATCGACGAGCCGACGCGGCGCTGAAACACCGCGCCGGCTCTCCCAACACTCAATCCTCGGGAAATCGAGCGGTGCTTTTCGACATGGAAGATGATGCCCGGGGGGCGGTCGAAATGGCGCAAGCCATATTCGAACTCGTAGAACAGGAGATTGTCAGAGGGAACAAAGGTCTCTCGCCGCTCCTGCGCTGCGTCGCGCATATGCAGGATCACTCAAAATCCGTCCTGCGGATCTGGGAGCTTGCTCATCAACAGGAGACGGGGCGGCCATGATTCGCTGCAATCTGTCCGGGTTTCTGTCCGGAACGAGAAAAAGCCCCGAAGGGCTTTTGTCGTAACGACTTGATATAATACGGGAAATTTTGGTCGGAGTGGCAGGATTTGAACCTGCGACCCCCTCGTCCCGAACGAGGTGCTCTACCAGGCTGAGCCACACTCCGATCCGCTGGTGGGCGGCTTATAGCCAGCGCCGCGGGCGGGTGCAACAGGCCATCACGTCCGGGATGCGGAATTCTTCGTGCAGTCGACACAACTCGGTGCAGCCGTCACTACCTGTTCGTCCCGCGCACGCGACAGGTTGCGCAAGGCTGCGCCGCGTTCTAGAAGGCGCGGCGCGTTGGGGCGTCGCCAAGTGGTAAGGCAGCGGTTTTTGGTACCGCCATTCGGAGGTTCGAATCCTCCCGCCCCAGCCAGAAAAATCGCGCCGAAAACCTCAAAATCTTCGATAAGCACGGCGGTTTCGGGCCTTTCCGCACCTTGCTGCAGACCGGCGTCACGTCGAGGAAGCTGCCATCATCACCAAGCGCGAACTCGAAGCGCTCTGGTCGACCCTCGCCATGCACGCGATCCCGACGACCGGGGAACAAAGCTTGGCGAGACCACAAGGACCGCATATAGGCGGTTCCCGAAGCTTCAGACAGTCACGATTGAGGAGATCAATTTTGGCTTCGTGAACCCGGCGTCGCGCCGGGTCGCGTGTGAAGCCGTGTCGGTCGATAGACTTTCAACGATACCGTGAAATTGCAACGATACCCTGAAATTCCAATGATACCCTGACATTCGTGGCGAGGAGAGTCTCTCGGTGAGATTGCGCAACCTACTGGTCGTGACTATTGGCGCGATCTTGCTGGCGTTTTTTGTCGCCTCGATCATGGCCGGACATAGGGGCCGGGCGCTGGCGTCCGCCCTGTATAACGACGGCAAGCGGTTGGTGGTGGGCGACTATCGCTCGCTGCATGTAGCAGATTTGCCAATCCATTTTTGGGGAGACAGTCTCACCTCCGGCTATGGCGGCTCGGCCTGGCGGGATTATCCGCATATGCTCCAGGCGATTTTTCAGCGGCGGACCGTCAATCTCGGCATTCCCAAGGAAACCAGCTCCGACATCAAGGCCCGGTTCCTTCAGCGCCCTCGAATAGCGGGACCGGAATCGGTCGTGATCTGGGCGGGTCGCAACGACTCCTACCTCCCGGATCAGGTCATCGCGAATGTCGGGGCGATGGTGGCGTCTCTAAATCCGGGGTCAAAATACCTCGTGCTGGGCGTGACGACGGCGGATATGCCGAACGAATTCGTTGGCGAGCCCGACCATAACAGCATCCTCAAGATCAATGCTGCGCTCAAGGCTGCCTATGGCGAGCGGTTTGTCCCGATAAACGACTTGCTGCTCGCCAAGGCGAACCATCGGTTCGAAGAAGACAGGCTTGCGGTTTCGCGCGGCACGCTCCCGCGTTCGTTGCGGTCCGACAAGCTGCATTTGAACGACGCTGGAGCGCTGGAGGTGGCGGTCGCGGTAAACGACGCGTTTGTTAGACTAGGCTGGTAGAATGCTTGGTCCCGTTACGCGCCGCTCGTGCCTCGGCATGCTTGTCGGCACTGTGCCTGGCGTGACGTGCGCTCAGGCCCTTCAAACTGGCATGGTGCCAAAACTCCGACGTGGGATCGGCGTTCATCTGCCGCTGAACTGGCCCGAGGTGAAGCAGGTCGATGGAAAGACCGTGTACGCATGGCCAGCATTCAAGGGGGCGCGTTTTCAACTCGGAGACGATGACCTTCGGATGCTCTCCGCGTGGGGGTTCGATTTCGTAAGGTTGACGCTCGATCCTGGGATTTTCATGGACGCCGCCGGAACGGAGCGGGCGGCCGTGCTCGACGGGCAAGCCATAGCTTTGGTCCAACGCTTCCAGGCCGCCGGGTTTAGCGTGATCGTCGATCTCCATCCCATCGCCCTCAACCCCGTTTATTCGCCTCGGAGCCTGATGGCGCCGGGAGCGGCCGTCTTCTCGTCCTACGGCGATCTGGTGGAACGCCTCGCCGGCGTTCTGAACGGCCTGCCGCATGACAAGACTGTCTTCGAGCTCATGAATGAGCCCTGGATCGAGGCTCCTGCCGATCTACCGCGCTGGCAGGTGATGCTGGAAACACTGCACCGCCGCGCGCGCGCCGCAGCACCCAACCTGCCGCTGGTCCTCACGGGAGCGATGTGGAGCAACTGGCCGGGATTGGTGCGTCTGGATACGCGGCCCTTCCAGGGCAGCAACGTCTTCTACACATTCCACTACTACGACCCGCACAGCTTCACACACCAGGGCGTGCCCGGCGACGATGCGCAGTTTCTCGCCGGTGTGCCGTGGCCTATGACTGCCGCTGAGGCTCGGGGGCTGGTCGATGCCGCTACCCGGCGCGTCCAATCCGCTCCCGATCTCGTCGGCGACGCAAGTGCCAGGGCTACGGCGCGGACTGGTCAACTCGTCGACGCGCTGGTGCGGAAGGGCCACGGCCCGGCGCAGGTCGAGAAGGATTTCGCCACAGTGGCAGCTTGGGGACGCTCGAACGGCATCGAGCCGGAGCGGATATTGCTCGGTGAGTTCGGCTGCGTCGCAAGCGCACGTGAACGACCGCTGGGCGGCGACAGATTGCGGTGGATCGAGAACGTCCGGCGGGCGGCCGAGAGCCAGCGAATGCCGTGGGCCTATTGGAACTTCAAGGGCTGGGGGGGCATGGAGATGGTCAGCCCGCAGGGTAAAATTGACGAGACCGTCCTAGCGCCCTTGGGGTTGCTGCGCTGAGCGCATGCGGCGCTTCCATGGGCGTCCTCGATTCCGACGCAGCCGTCCGTCGCAGCCGCCATTGACGGTTGGTGGAGCCCGGCGCGGGTTTTGCGCCGGTGGATTGCCGGTACAGATCGGGCAAACCGACGTTTTCCGCTTTCGATCGGATCGAGGCGTTACTTGCACGGGGTCACTCGACCAGAAGGCTGGCGTGCTTTCGGAGGCAGTCCTTCAGTGCGCCGATGGGCGATTGGGCATCATTCGCTGCGCCAATACGGTAAGCACATCGTGTCGGAGGCGTCTCTGGGCGACCGCAAGCTGATTCTGACGATAACCCGATGCCGCCAGTCATCGTACTCGGTGATTGGAGCGTCAGCTTAGGGTTGAGGGCGACATCGGCAGCATGTCCGATAGCAGGCATTTGTGCAGCAGCGGCGAGTGCCTGCGATGGGGAACGAAACCGCGTTCTGCCGCATGGTAACCTTGCCGACAAGCTTCAAACGACCGAGTCTGCCCGCCGCCCGTGACGAGGAGACTCTCCGGCTAGACAAGGGCAATGCGGACGAGGTCCGAGTGGCAACGTAACCTCTTACCGTCACCTGCGAATGGTCGAGAAGCGCTTCCCGCCGTAAGTCGCGGTGTAGGGCACCTGGATGTACTCAAACGCCTTCTGAGCTACGCGGGCTGGCAATGTATCCTTCTGCTTGGAAAAATTTGGCAGGTTCCCTGCTCCGAAGAGGACCTCATTCAAATTGAGGCCGACACCGACGTAGAATGTCCGCTCGATCGGATACCTGAGAGCGCGCTCTTTATTTTCAAAGCCACGCGCATCGAAGCCGACATGAAGTTCAGCATATCGCAGCGGCGTGCTTTTGAGCGGGGCAAATCCACTCCCCTTCAATGCCATGACATAGCGTTGACGTTCGTAAGGCGGCAGGAAGCCGCCATCAGAGGTCGTGATCCCGTACTTTTCATAGCTCGCAGGCGTGTACAGCAATCGCCAGTCCAGCTTTTCTCTCATTCCAGGGACCGTGTTCCGGATCATCGAGAACGCCGCGCCGACAGCATTTGCGGCAATGTCCTCCCGCGAGAAGCGATGCTTGCCAGCGAACCCGTCGAGGGTCTCAGCTAAACCCATGATGCCGAATGCGAGTAGCGAGCCGGTGATCTGGGCACCGGTGGAATTGGCCGCACTTGCGCGGATCCGGTCCGTGAGGAGGTCCGCAATGACGAAAGTGGAAAAGGCATGGCCGATCTTGTCCATGCCGCCATGGCGCGTGTTCTTGGCAAACCAGCCTTCCTCAATGAACCGAAAGTTGGAATCCCCCCATCCCCAATCAGCCAACCCGATGACGGCAAGCGCACCGCCGACGGCGGCCAGTTCCCAGCGTACAGACCACAGATGATCACCAAGCTGGCCCACGGAATAAGAAGGAGAGAGCGTGCTGGCGTCCCGCGGTTCCGGCTGCTCCATGCGAGGGGGAACGCCAGACCCTGTCTTGGCCGCCCGGCCCTTCTTCTTGTCGCCCGAACCTGCCTCTGTCGGTTCGGCCGCGTTTGCGATTGCCCCGAAAGTATTGAGCCCGGACGGAGGACTCGCAAAGACGCCTAAGCACGCAAACACGGCAACAGCCGGCGCAGACCTTATGGGAGGACGGTGCGGCACCGAACTGGTAGGCCTAGGCCGGGTTCCAGGCACCATCAAGTTACTCCGTCGTCGTTCCCGATTTAAAAGTATCCTCGCAGGCTATTGGTCGTCGCGGCTGATCGCCACAGCTACCGATTCAAACGACAATGTGTGAACAAAGTGGCATTTTTGGGCTGACTGGGCTGCCCAAGAGCGGGCGTTCTGGACGTCCTCGTCGAGTCGAAAGCGGTCACGATCCTCAATACAACGGGGCTTTGATCTAACCGGCCGCGGGAGACGTATTGGACGGGTTTCCACGCAAGCCCGACGTTCACGTCACCTCTTGCGAGCCACGATGTAGGGGCGGTTGTCGTTGCCCTTCGTTGCGTGGTTTTCCGTGGTGAGAATATCGAAGCCTGCGGCGTGGATATGCCGGCTGAGCTCCGCCGCCCGAAAGACGCCGGCATAGGGGGCTTTGCCGATCGCGCGCATCGCGGGCAAGGCAAGCCGGATGAGCGGGTTCATATCCCCGACGCAGGGTGTCTTGGAAATGAACAGGCCCTCCGCCGCGAGCAAGGCGTGGATGCGGCGCAGCGTGCCGGGCAGGTCGCGGACCAGATGGAGATAGCTGAATCCCAGAACCGCGTTGAACTGTCCGGCGTCGGGCGCAAGCGCTTCTGCGGTCGCGGTGCGGAAGGCTAGGGCCGGAATAGGCTTGGCCGCGTGCTTCTCATTGGCAATTGCGATCATTCCGGGGGAAACATCCGTCGCAAGATAGGTTTGAACATCGCTTGAGAGCCGGAGCGCCGTCGTTCCGGTTCCGCAGCCCAGTTCCAGCACCCTGTCGGCCGGTCCCAACAGGGCGCGGGTCCGGTCCAGCGTGCGCTCGTATCCAGCCTGATCGGCAATCGCACCTTTGGCGTATTTTCGTGACGCCCGGTCCCAGAAACGGGCGTCGTTCGCTATGCTCATGATGGGCGCCTCCTCGCCAGGAGCCTTATCGGAAAAATGCCGCAGCTGCGTGAAGGGCGGCGTTCAAGGCGAGGTACTCGTGCCTCCGGTGCGGGGTTGTCCGGCGCGCATCGCGATGGCCAGGGCCAGGAGCAGCAAGCCACCGGACAGGCCGAAGGTGATGCGCATGCCGGTCGCGATCACGTCCGGCGTTGAGGTCGCGATGCCGTCGGCCCGCGAGGCGAAGGCAAACACCGCGCCCATGGCAGACGCGCCGGTGACGAGGCCGAGATTGCGGGCGAGGCTCAGCATTCCCGAGACCAGCCCGCGCCGGTCCGGGCCGATGTCCCTCATCACGGCCGTGTTGTTGGCCGCCTGGAACAGCGCGTAGCCGGGCGTGAGGACCATCAGCGCTACAATGTAGCCGGCGATGCCGACCCGCAGCGGCAGGGCCGCAAGGAGCAGGGCGGCGAGGATCATGATCGCGAGCCCGGCCAGTGTCATCAGCCGCGCGCCGAAACGATCGACCAGGCGGCCGGCCGGCACGCCCGACAGGGCCGAGACCACCGGCCCGACAGCCATCGCCAGGCCGATGCCGGCTGCATCGAGGCCTAGCGCTCCTGCGAGATAGAAGGGACCGACGACGAGCGTCGTCATCATCACCGTCGCGACCAGCATGTTCGTGAGCAGACCGGTCCGCAGGACGGGCTCGCGCAGCATCGCGAGGCGGATCAGTGGGGAGGTCACCTTTGCCTGAACGTAGACGAACAGGCCGGCTCCGGCAGCAGCGGCCAACAGGAGCGCAGCGTTGAGCGGGCCGAAACTGCCGCGCCCCCAGGTCATGGCCAGCGCGTAGGCTGCCAGGGTCGCGGCCAGCAGCAGCGTGCCGAGCATGTCGAAGCGCGGCCTGTCTCCCGTCTCCCTGAAGCGATCGGGCGGAAGACCACGCCCTATGATCGCAAAGGCGAGGACGCTGAAGGGCAAGGTTGCGAGAAAAATCGCCCGCCAGCCGAAACCCGCTATGAGAACGCCGCCAAGCGAGGGCCCAAGCGCCGTGCCCACCGCCGACATCGTGCCCAGCAGACCCATGGCGCTGCCGGTCCGGTCTTTCGGCAGGGCCTCTCCGACGAGCGCGAGGCTCAGCGTCATCATGATGGCGGCGCCCGAACCCTGGACAGCGCGTGCTGCGATCAGTCCCGGCAATCCGGAGGCGAGGCCGCATGCTGCGGACCCCAGCGTGAAGAGGGCTATGCCGACGAGGAGGAGACGGCGGCGCCCGAACAGGTCGCCGAGCCGCCCGACGCCGACGCTCAGCGTGGTGATGGCGAGCAAATAGGCGAGAACGACCCATTGCACCTGCTGGAAGGAGGCGGAAAAGGCCTGCGCCAATGCGGGCAGGCCGACATTGGCGATGCTGGTGCCGAGGGACGATAGCAGCATGCAAAGCGACAGGCCGGTGAGGCCCCATCGCGCGGAGGCGCTTCGCATCGGCGCGGCTTCGAGGGAGTGTTGGATGTTCACAGGCATTGCTTCCGCCTCTCCGCTGCCGGCGAGGCTGGTTGCGACAGGGCGAGCAAGCAGCGCGATGTCGAGACGGGCTGGGGAAGGCGATGAACCGGGACGGGAGCAAAGCGACAGGGGATCATGATGAGCTCCGAAAAGGTGTTTCGAAGCAGATAGCGGCGTGCGTGGCGTGGCGGAAGGCGCAGCTTTTGCACTCGATCAGTGCATGAAACGCCATGTCACCATTGACTGTGCTAGTCTTGCCGGCATGACACCGCCTGATCTCAACCTGCTCGTCACTCTCGATGTGTTGCTCGCCGAAGGCAGCGTCGCCGTTGCTGCCCGGCGCTTGCGGCTCAGCCCTTCGGCGATGAGCCGGGCTCTGGCGCGATTGCGCGAGACGACCGGCGATCCGCTCCTGGTCAGGGCTGGGCGCGGCCTCGTGCCCACGCCGCGCGCGCTTGAATTGCGGGCGCGTGTCGGGCCGGTCGTGCAGGAGGCCGAAGAGATGCTGCGCCCCGCCTCGGCGCTCGATCTGCAGCGCCTCGTCGCGACGTTCTCGATCCGCGCCAGCGACGGCTTCGTCGAAGCCTTCGGCCCGGCGCTGATCGTGCGCCTGCAGGAGGAGGCGCCCAGCGTGCGGCTGCGCTTCGTGCAGAAGCCGGACAAGGACAGCGCCTCGCTGCGCGATGGCAGCGTCGATCTCGAAACCGGTGTGATCGGGCCGGCGCAGAGTCCGGAAATCCGGGCGCAGGCGCTATTCTCCGATCGGTTCGTCGGTGTCGTGCGCCAGGGACATCCACTGGCGCAAGGCGAGGTCACGCCCGATCGCTATGCCGCCTGCCGGCATATCCTCGTCTCGCGCCGTGGCCGCGATGCGGGTCCGATCGATGAGGCGCTGGAGGCAGTCGGGCTGCGGCGCGAAGTCGCGACGATCGTGGGTGGTTTTTCTGGCGCGCTGGCGCTCGCACGGGCCTCCGATCTCGTGGCCGCCGTGCCCGAGCGTCATACGCAGACGATGCGCGCCGGCATGATCACGTTTCCGCTCCCCGTCGCGGTGCCCGAGATCACCGTTTCCCTGCTCTGGCATCCCAGGCTGGATGCAGACCCTGCCCATCGCTGGTTGCGCGACTGTGTGCGCGCGATCTGCCGGTCACCGCCGGCTTTTGTACAAGCCTGAAGCGGGCCCCAATTCTCGGTTTCTTCGACTTAGCCGGGCTTTGGACTCAGCCGGGCTTGCGGGCCGAGATGATGAAGCGGTCCTGGCTGGCGCGTTCGAGCCGCTGGTGAAGCGGCATGAAACGGCCCTGCGCGCGATGGATCGCCCGCAGGTTGCGATCGATGGCGATGTCGACGAATCCGGTCTCGCCGAGGAGGCGCGCGATCTCTTCAGGGCGGCAACCTGTCGAGAAATAGACGCGGGAGACGATGTCGTTGTGAACAGCGGCATGGGCGCCTGGCGGCGGCGGATTGGCGATCTTTCGTGCCAGCCGCGCGAGCACACGCAGCGCCTTTCCGTTGCCGGGGCGCGGATTGATCATGTCGACATCGACGATCCCGACACGGCCGCCGGGCTTCAGCACGCGGAACCATTCGCGGAAGGCCGCAGGCGGGTCGGGCAGCGTCCAGACCAAATGACGTGTCGCGACGACATCGTAGCTATCGGAGGCCTCGAATGTATCCTCGGCATCGCCCGCATAGAGCTTGATCGGCTTGCCGGAGGTCTTGGCACGAGCCCGCGCCAACATCGCCTCGGAGAGATCCAGCCCCGTCACGCTGTAGCCGAGTTCTGCCAGAAGCAGGGAGATGACGCCGGTTCCGCTGGCGAGGTCCAGGGCGCGGCCGCCTTGGGCGTCGCCGAGATGGCGCGCGAACAGCTCAAGCCAGCCCCGGCGCTCGTCGTCCGAGAAGATCTCATGGCCGGGCATGGTGTCGAAGGTTTCCGACCGCATCGACCAGTAGTCGCGAATCTCGTCCTTGAGGCTGAGATTGTGATGCAGTGCCGTCATGATCCGCGACATTCGTTTTTGCGTTCTATCGCGCGTCAAAACCACGAAAGGGCACCGGGAAGCAAGCGGCATGTGACTCTGGCGCTGCGGAAAGATCAGTGTCCTGAAGTGGCGAGTTTTGTTTTTGTTTAGAGTAATTCCAGAACATAAATCTTGCGTCTCCTGAATGCTGACCATAGGACCCAACGAGTTCATCTTGAAGGCTGATCTCATGGTTTCCTTGCGCGGACTTTTTCGTGGGTCGCTTCTTGCCGCGTCCCTCATCGCTTCGCTGCCGGCCTTTGCCGAAAAAGTCGTGGTCACCGATGTGCTCGGCCGCAAGGTCGAGGTCGAGGCGCCCGTCCAGCGCGTCATCCTCGGCGAAGGGCGGCAGATGTATTTCGTCGCCGCGCTCGACAAGGATGCGCCCTTCAAGCGCGTCGTCGGCTGGCGTGACGACCTCTCCAAGGCCGATCCGGACAGTTACAAGGCCTATCTCGCGCGCTATCCCGAGATCGCCAAAATCCCGAGCTTTGGCGGCATGAAGGAGGGCGCCTTCGATATCGAGCAGGCGATCGCGCTCAAGCCCGACGTGCTGTTCCTGAATGTCGAGGCCAAGGTCGCCAGCGACGAGGCGAGCCTCGTCGAGAAGCTCGCCTCGGTCGGCATCCCCGTCGCCTATGTCGATTTCCGCGAAAAGCCCTTCGAGAACACCGAGCCGTCGATGCGGCTGATCGGCAAGCTCTTCGGCAAGGAGGCGATCGCAGAGGATTTCATCGCCTTCCGCGCGGCCGAGATCGCCAAGATCACGGACCGCCTCGCCAAGGTGCAGAACCTGAAGAAGCCCGTCGTGATGATGGAGCGCGCGGGCGGGTTCTCGGATGATTGCTGCATGTCCTTCGGCAAGGAGAATTTCGGCAAGATGGTCGAGATCGCCGGCGGCCGGAACCTTGCCGCCGACCTGATCCCGGGCACCTTCGGCACGGTCAATGCCGAGGCGGTCGTGGCGGCCAATCCCGAAGTCGTCATCATCACCGGCGGCAATTGGGGCGCCTATGTGCCCGGCGGGGCCTGGGTCGGCCTCGGCCCCGGCAACGACATGGTGGAGGCGCGCCGCAAGCTCGCCGCGCTGGCGATGCGCCCGGCCTTCGCGCAGACGCAGGCCGTGAAGAATGGCCGCGTCCACGCCGTCTGGCACCAGTTCTACAACAGCCCCTATCAGTTCGTGGCGATCCAGGAGATCGCGACCTGGCTGCATCCCGAACTGTTCAAGGACATCGATGCCTCCGCCACGCTGAAGACGCTGCATGAGCGCTTCCTGCCGCTGCCCTACGAGCCCGGCTACTGGGTCACGGTCGAGCGCCAGTGAATTCGCAAGTGAACTTGCAAGTGAGCTCGACAGTGACCGCGACCGCACCCGCGCAGGGAACGGAGGCACGCTTCGCCTATCGCGCGCTGAGCTTCCGCCGGCGCCTGATCCTGGCCGGGTTGTTTTGCCTGCTGCTTGCCAGCTTCGTCGTCGATCTCATGCTCGGCCCCGCGCGCTACAGCGCGACGCAGGTGCTCGATGCTCTCCTCGATCCGGCGGGCGTGCCGGCAGCGCTGCGCGTGGTGATCTGGGACATCCGTCTCCCGGTCGCGCTGATGGCGGTGGTCACCGGGGCGTCGCTGGCGGTTGCGGGCGCGCAGATGCAGACCATCCTGAACAACCCGCTCGCCAGCCCCTTCACGCTGGGCATCTCGGCGGCTGCGAGTTTTGGCGCGGCGCTGGCGCTGGTCTTCGGCGTCGGGCTCCTGCCGATCGCCGCTGACTACATCGTGCCGATAAACGCCTTCCTCGTCGCCATGGCGACCGCGCTGCTGATTCATGTCCTCAGCCAGTCTCGCGGCGTCACCACGGAAACGGTGATCCTGCTCGGCATCGCGCTGGTCTTCACCTTCAATGCGCTGCTGGCGCTGCTGCAGTTCTTCGCTTCCGAGCAGGCGCTGGGCGCGGTGGTGTTCTGGATGATGGGCTCGCTGACCAAAGCGAGCTGGAGCAAGCTCGCCATCACAACCGGCGTCTTCGTGCTGAGCCTGCCGTTCTTCTTCCGTCATGCCTGGGCGCTGACGACGCTGCGGCTGGGCGACGACAAGGCGGCGAGCTTTGGCATCAATGTCAGGCGCCTGCGGCTCGAGATCATGCTGCTCGTCAGCCTGCTTGCCGCCGTGCCTGTCTCGTTCGTGGGGACGATCGGCTTCATCGGGCTGGTCGGCCCGCATATCGCGCGCATGGTCATCGGCGAGGATCAGCGCTTTTTCCTGCCGGCGTCGGCGCTGGCCGGGGCTGCGATCCTCTCGGCTTCCTCGGTCGTCTCGAAATCGCTGATCCCCGGGCTGATCTTCCCGATCAGCATCGTCACGGCCCTGATCGGGGTGCCCTTCTTCTTCAGCCTGATCATGTCGAGCAGGAAACGCGCATGGTAAGCCTCGCGCTCAAAGGCGTCGGCGTCTCCTATGGCCGCCGCATGGTGCTGCAGGGGGTCGACACGCCGGAATTGAGGGGCGGGGAGGTCGTGGCGGTGATCGGCGCCAACGCGGCAGGCAAGTCCAGCCTGTTTCGCCGCATCGCCGGTCTTGTTCTGGGCACGGGTCAAGTTTCGATTTCCGGCAACAGCATCGTGGCCGGGCGAGCCCGCCCCAGCGCCTGCTACCTGCCGCAGGACACGGCGGTGAACGCGGTTCTCACCGTCTATGAATCGATCCTGCTCGCCTTCAAGCAGGGCGGTTCCTGGTCGGTCAGCGATGCCGAACTGCGGCGCATCGATGCGGTGCTGCGCGAGTTGGAGATCGAGGACCTCGCCTTTCGCGGCTTGGGCGAGCTCTCGGGCGGCCAGCGCCAGCTCGTTTCCATCGCCCAGACGCTGGCGCGCGAGCCCGACATCCTGCTGCTCGACGAACCCACCAGCGCGCTCGACCTGCACCGCCAGTTCGAGGTGCTCTCGCTGGTCCGGCGGCTGGCGCATGAACGCCGCATGCTGGTGCTCATCTCGATCCATGACATCAATCAGGCGCTGCGCTTCGCGGACAAGGTGATGGTGCTCGCTCATTCGCGCCTGGTGGCGCTCGGCGCGCCGCGCGAGATCGTGACCCCGGCATTGCTCGCCGATGTCTATGGCGTGCGCGCTCGCGTCGAAGTTCTCGACGGCGACCAGCCGCACGTAATCGTCGAAGGATCGGTCAAGCACGCGGCGTGACGCTCCCGCCCGATTGCTCGCGGCTGTGTTTGCCACTCTGAAACGACTCTGGCTGCATATCGGGGAATGTCGACCGATCCAGAGGTGCTGCGTGGAAACGTCTCTCTATCTGCCCGTCAAGCGCTTCCTCGAAGGCCTGGGCTACATCGTCAAGGGCGAGATCGGGCACTGCGACCTCGTCGCGCTGCGTGACGATGAACCGGCCGTGGTCGTGATCGGCGAGTTGAAACTGACCTTCAACCTCGAGCTCATCCTGCAGGGCGTGGACCGGATGAGCGTCGGGGACGAAATCTGGTTGGCCGCACAGCTCTCGATCAAGGGCAAGGGGCGTGAAAGCGATCCGCGATATCGCAATCTCTGCCGTCGCCTCGGCTTCGGGCTGCTCGGTGTCAGCAAGGCCGGTTATGTCGAGGTGCTCGTGTCCCCGACCGCGCCGACGCCCCGGAAAGACCCGCGACGGCGCTCGCGGCTGGTCGATGAACACAGGCGCCGCCAGGGCGATCCAGTCGTCGGCGGAGGCACGCGCAAGCCGGTCATGACGGCCTATCGCCAGCAGGCGCTTGCCTGCGCGGCAGCGATGACATCGGCACCGCAACGGCCGCGCGATCTCAAGCGATCCTGTCCCGATGCGCAGAAGATCCTGCATCGGAATGTCTATGGCTGGTTCGAGCGCTCCGAACGCGGCGTCTATGCGCTCACGGCGATGGGGCGCAGTGCAGTGGCGGAGTGGACGCCGCCGTCACTTGCTCCGACTCCGGACCGGGACAGGATGTCGGCTTAGATCGTTTCGCGTTCAAGTAAATGCGGTTAGTCATCCCGGGCGGAGCGTAGCGGAGACCCGGGATCCATTCCGGAGCGCGTCCGATAGAGGTTCCGGAATGGATCCCGGATCGGCGCCGCTATGCGGCTTGTCCGGGATGACAGCGCTCCCAACCAAAACGCGAAACAAACCGGAGCCCGAGTTCGCCCCTAGCGCGGCCTTGGTCCGATATCGGGCATCGATGGTGGCAGCGTCGGGTAGTCGGCGTTGGGATCGGTGCTCGGGGGCTTCTTCATCAGGCGCATGACGAGATAGGCGGCGGTTCCGGCCGAGAGGACGCCGATATAGGCGAGCAGGCCCTGGGGGCCGAAGGCCTGCATGAAGCCTGTAGCGGCGACCGGGCCGATTGCCGCGCCTGTCCCCCACAGGAAGAGCAGCCCCGCCGAGAGCCCGACCGCCCGTTCCTGGCCCAGCCTGAGATAGGCGTGGGTCACGGCGACCGTATAGAGCGGGACGCTGCCGCCGCCGATCACAGCAAATAGCCCGAAGAGCCAGAGCCGGTAATGCGAGGAGCCGACGAGAAGCACACCGCCCAGCGTCGCCACCGCCAGCACGACCGTCGTTGCGGCGCCGAGCATGATGATGCGGCTGTCGAGCCGGTCGGCCAGGAAACCGATCGGCCATTGCAGGATGAGCGCGCCGATCTGGATCGCGGCCGTCAGCAGGATCGCCGATGCCTGGTCCAGCCCGATCAGGATGCCGTAGGCCGGCGCGACATTGGTTAGAGGTCCGCTCATCAGGCCGACAAAGAGGCAGCCGATCACGGCGGCGGGCGCGTGGAGCCAGAGCGTGCTCAGCTTGACCGAGACGAGCGAGGCCGATTCCGGGCCGCGCGCGCGGGTGAGGCCGACGGGGATGAGCGCGATCGAAAAGGCGGCGCTCGCGATCAGGAAGATGTTCTGGCTGAGCACTGCCGCATAGCCGACCGCCACCTGCGACGCGATCAGGGCGATGCGGTTCATGATCTGGTAGAGGCCGAAGATACGGCCGCGATGGCTGGAGCGCGCCTGGCCGCTGATCCAGCTTTCGATACAGATGCCGTGGCCGGCGGCCGCGACGCCCATGATGAAGCGCGACAGGCTCCACCACTCCACCGGCAACAAAGGCAGGCTCAGCGTCAACGCGGCCTGGAGCGCGGCAAATACCGCAAAGCCCCGGATATGCCCGATCCGCCGGATCAGCGAGGGGATGGCGAAACAGCCGATCAGGAAGCCGACCGCGTATGCCGAGCCGACGATGCCTATGAGCAGGGGCGGCTGCTTCTCAAGCGCGAGGCGCAGCGGCACGACCGTGTGGACGATGGTGCTCGCCATCTGCAGGATCAACGCGCCGGTGACGATCGCGCTGAGAGCCGCAGCCGTGCCGGGTTGCGATCTCTCGGACTTGGTCTCGGGCTTGGTATCGGACTTGGTCTCGGGCTGTTTCACGGGCGCTGCCCCTGGCCAGGCCGGGCTGGCTCAGAGCGTGGACATCGCGCGCGGGGCTCCCGGCCGCCGCCAGCATCTGGCTGAGGGCCTCGAGGTTCTCCTCCGCATCGGCGCCGTCCCATCGGTCGAACCTCCCCTCCGCATGCCCTGCAAACGGAGGTCGTCGTCAGTCATCCGCCCACGCGCGCCAGAGTCGTCGCGCACCCGCCCGTTCTTAGATTCGACGGCGGCCGATGATGGCCCATCCAAGGTGGTTCGGCCAGCCTCGCATTGCGCGGCGTGGCGCTCGGCGGGTTATTTGATCCAGCGCTTGTCGCCGATGCGGGTGCCGAAATCATGCGCGAACAGCAGCAGCGCGTCGACGACCGGCTGGTCGCTGGCGCTTTCGAAGGCGAAGAGCGGATATGAGACGCTGATGGCGATGTTCATGCCCTTATGCTGGTCCTCGAAGGCCACCGAGATGGATTTCACTCCCTCGAACAGCTCCTGGTTCGATACGGAGTAACCGCGCAGGCGCGACATCGCGATTTCGCGCATGAGGTCGTCGACCGAGGCGACTGTTCGCTTGGTCGCCGGTTCGGCCGGCGTGGCGAAGAGGTTTTTGATCTCGGCGTCGCTCTTCACGGCGAGCAGGGCCTTGCCCATGGCGGCGGCATGGGCCGGCAGCCTGTGACCCGGCTCGACCGTGAACTGGATCGGCTGCGAGCCCCGCGCCGTCTTGAGGACGACGACCTCGGCGCCCGACAGCACGCCCAGCCAGACCGTGTGCTCGGTCTTTCGGGCGAGCTCTTCCATTTCCTTCTGAGCCTGTTCCACCAGATCGAAATTCCGGTGGAAGCTTGCCGCGAGCTGCACGGCCAGAATGCCGGCCCGGTAGCGCTGGGTCGCCGGGTCCTGCTCGAGAAGACCGCCGCCCGCCAGCGAAGCCAGCAGGCGCGAGGCGCTGCTGCGGGTGACTTTCAGGTGGCGGCTGGTGTCTCCGACCCGGAGCTCGCCTCCGGAGTCGACGAGCAGCTGGAGGGCGCTCACCGCCTTCTCGATCGATTTCATGAATCCCCGGCTTCACGGCTTGACGCAGAGCAAATCCGCTGCGTACCATAAATAATCAACATGTTGCATAATACGCAACACTATCTGGATGTCAACAGGAGACACCAATGCGGGGCACCGGCGGCGCGCTACTTTACGAGACCCTCAAGAGCTACGGGGTGACCTGCCTGTTCGGCATGGAGGACCCGATCCATGTGTTCCACGCCGTCGACCGGGCGTTCACGCGGATCGTGACGGTGCGCGACGAGAAGCATGCGGCGATCATGGCGCATGGCTATGCCCAGGTGACGGGCCGTCCCGGCGTCTGCGCCGCCACATTCGGGCCCGGTGCCACCAATCTGATCACGGGTCTCCTGGAGGCACAGCGCTCCTCGGTGCCGGTGATCGCGCTGGTCCAGGACCATCCGCTGCGGCTCAAGAACAAGAACGCCAGCAGCGCGCTCGATCACGCCGTCGCGCTGGCGCCCTATGTCAAGGACGTGACGCGCATCGATACGCCCGAGCAGGCCGCCGATGCCGTGCGGAAGGCGTTCCGCATCGCGACCTCGGGCCGCCCCGGCCCGGTCGTCCTGCTCTGTCCCGGCGACGTCATGGCCGCCGAGGCCGAAGCACAGGTCTGGGCCGATCCCGCCTACACGCATTTCCCGGCCAATCGGGTGCGGGCGAGCCGCGAGTCGATCGAGACGGCGGCGGAGCTGCTGTCGGCGGCGCGCCGGCCTCTGATCATCGCTGGCGGCGGCTCGATCATTTCCGGCGCATCCGAGGAAATCCGCATGCTGGCGGAACTGTTCGACTGCCCGGTGGCCACCACGATGACAGGGCGCGGCGCGATTGCCGACACGCATCCGCTCGCAGCGGGACCGCTGGGTTCAACCACAGGTGGCCGCTACGGCCGGGGGCAGATCTCGAACACGCTCTTTGCCGAGGCCGACGTCGTGTTCGTGCTGGGCTCGCGCACGGGCCAGCTCTGCTACAGCGACTGGTCGCTGCCCAAGCCGGAGACCAAACTGATCCATCTCGACATCGACCCTGCCGAGGTCGGCCGCAACTTCGCGACCGAGATCGCGATGATCGGCGATGTCAGGGATACGCTGCGCGATCTCATGGCCCATTGCGCCGATCGCGGGCTGGCACGCACGGATGGGGCGCCTGCAAAGCGGATCGCGGAGCTGACCCAGGTCTGGAAGGCGGAGTTCGAGCCGGTCGCGACCTCGACGCAGCAGCCGATCCGCCCTGAGCGTCTGCTGGCCGAGATTTCGGCTCAGGTCGATGACAAGACGCTCATCGTCACCGACGCCAGCTACATCACCGGCTGGGCGATGAGCCATATCGACGTGCCGCGCACGGGCCGCTTCATCCTGTCGCCGCGGGGAACCAGCGGCATCGGCTGGAGCTTGCCGGCAGCGATCGGCGCCAAGATGGCCGATCCGTCGCTCAAGGTGATCTGCCTGACCGGCGATGGCGCCTTCGGCTATGTCTTCAACGAACTCGAAACGGCGGCGCGCTACGGCGTCGACGTCACGGTCATCGTCTTCAACAACGGGACGCTCGCCTTCCAGCGGCATTGGGAGCTGAAGGTGATGGGCCGCTATCTCGAATGCGACTTCCTCGACATCGACTATTCGGAGGTCGGTCGCGCCCTGAAATGCAAGGGCGAGCGCATTACCGATCCCGAGACGATCGCCGCGCGGCTGAAGCAGGCGCTTGCGACCGAGGCGCCCTATGTCATCGACGTCGTCATCGACCCCAACGCGACTGCGCCCATCGTGGGGTTCGAAAAGCTGCAGCTCGAACGCGATGCCGTCCACTGACGGGCGATCACCTCACGAGAGCCGATCTGTTTTACAGCACCAACAAAAGGGGAAGACCATGCTGAGAACTATCGCCAATGCACTCGCCTCGGCCGCCGTCGCGGCGGTCGTCGCGTTTTCGTCCACCGGCGCCTCGGCCGGGCCGACGCTCGATCGGATCATCTCCGAGAAGAAGCTGGTGGTGGGCGTCGCGCCCTGGAACAAGTTCGTCCTGCTCAACCCCAAGACGAGCCAGTATGAAGGCCTGATCGTCGACGATATCCGCAACCTCGAGGCGATGACGGGCATCAAGGTCGAACTCGTCAACACGACCTGGAGCGGTCTCGTGGCGGGTCTTCAGGCCGGCAAATGGGACGTCATCATGAGCGGCCTCGGAGCGACGCCCGAGCGGGCCACCGCCGTCGCGTTCGGAGAAGCCTTCGGCTATCTCTCCTCCACCGCCATGGTTCGCGCCGACAGTCCGGTGCGCTCCTTCGCTGACCTCGACAAGGAGGGCAACACCGTCTCCGTGGTCTCGGGCACGGCGGCCCAGCAATATGCCCAGCGCAGCTTCAAGAAGGCCAAGGTCACGCCGCTTTCCGACACGGGCGCGGCGGTGCTCGAGGTCATGCAGGGGCGGGCGACAGCCTATATCGGCGATTCCGTCTCGAATGAGTTGCGCGCCCAGGAGCGGCCGACCGAGCTTCGCAATGTGAAGTTCGCCGCCGACCAGACGGAGTGGACCAGCATGAACCATGCGGTTCGCTATGCCGATCTCGATCTCCTCGTCTTCCTCGACACCTATGTCCGCGCGATGAAGCTGCGCGGCTGGTATCGCGGGCTCGCGGAGAAGTGGAACCTGCCGCCCGAGCTGGCTGTCGGCCCGCGCTAGTCGTCTATTCCTGCCGGGGACGGATGCGGATCGGCGCCCGTCTCCCGGCAGGCGGAATTGCCTTTGGTCGGATCACCGCTGATCGGGTTGAATCATGAATTACACATTTCAGTTCGGCGTCCTGACCGAATACGGCCCCTATCTTGCCGGCGGCCTGTGGCATGCGTGGTGGACGAGTTTTCCCAGCATCATCATCACGACCATCCTCGGCGTCGTGCTGGCGGCGATGAGCATGTCGCAGCGATGGTTGATGCGCGGGTTCTCCGTCGTCTTCGTCGACCTGTTCCGCACGCTTCCCGTCGTGGTCCTGCTGATCTGGATCCACTATGTCATGCCGATCCTGACGGGGATCTCGTTCTCGCCGACCACGAGCTCGATCATCGCCCTGTCGCTGAACGGCGCGGCGCTCGCCTGCGAGGCGTTTCGCGGCGGGCTGGAAGCCATCCCCGCGACGCAGGTGCAGGCGGCGCAATCGCTCGGCTTCTCGCGCTGGAAGGTGATGCGCTACATCACCTTGCCGCAAGCCTTCTTCGCGACGCTGCCGTCCCTGACCAATGTCCATATCACCGTGATCAAGAACGTGACCGTCACCGTTCTGATCGCCGTTCCCGAAGTGATGTTCCGGGCTCAGGAACTCACCGTCCAGTTCTTCCGTCCGCTGGAATTCTATACCGGAGCGGCCGTGCTCTATGTCGCGCTGATCTGGGGATATGCCCTTCTCATGCGGATGCTCGAAAGGCTTCAAAAATGGCAGCCGATCTGATGACGGCCCCGACGGTTCCCGCGGCGACGACGGCCTTCATCCGCATTCGCGACGTCCACAAATCCTATGGAGCGGTCAGCGTTCTCAACGGCATCTCGATCGATGTCGCGCAGGGCGAAGTCCTGGTGTTGTGCGGCCCAAGCGGCTGCGGCAAGAGCACGCTCCTGCGCTGCATCAACGGGCTGGAGACGATCCAGCGCGGCGGCATTTCGGTGGGCGGGCGCAATGTCGAGACGGCCAATGCCGATACGCTGCAGCAAATCCGCCTCTCGACGGGGTTCGTCTTCCAGAACTTCAACCTGTTCCCGCATATGACGGCGCTCGACAACATCACCATCGCGCCGATGAAGATTCTCGGGGTATCTCAGCGTGAGGCTGTGGAGCAGGGCAGGGCGCTGCTCGAACAGGTCGGCATGCAGGAGAAGGCGGATGTCTATCCGTTTCAGCTCTCGGGCGGACAGCGTCAGCGCGTCGCGATCGCCCGGGCGCTGGCGATGAAACCCTCGCTCATGCTGTTCGACGAGCCGACATCGGCGCTCGATCCGGAGATGCGCGAGGAGGTGCTTCAGGTCATCCGCAAGGTGCACCACGAGCACAACATGACGATGGTCGTCGTCACCCATGAGATCGGCTTCGCCAAGAGCGTCGCCAGCCGTGCCATGCTCCTCGATGCGGGTCGTATCGTCGAAGAGGCGCCGGCGCGGCGCTTCTTCGAGAATCCCACCGAAGAGCGCACGCGCCGCTTCCTGCGCGCCATCATCAACGACTGAAGCCCTGGCCGCCTCTAGAGCTTCAAGATTTTGCGTGGAAACACGCCGTCATCCTGGGCGACCGCAGGTCGACCCGGGATCGATCGTAGAACGCTGTTCCCTATGATGGATCCCGGATCTGCGCGGCTTCGCCGCTTGTCCGGGATGACGGCGCGGTTGTAATCAAGTCATCGCATCTAGTCGGTGCTGCGCGGCGCGTTCTCCAGGCGGAAGGCTGCCGCGCGCCTGTGGCCTTCGAGCCCTTCGCTGGCGCTCTGGCGGATGGCGGGCGGCGCCACGGCTGCGACGCCGCGGGCATCAAGCCATTGATGCGTGCAGATCTTGACGAAAGAACCGACCCAGAGGCCGCCGGTGTAGCGTCCCGCGCCCATGGTCGGCAGGGTGTGGTTGGTCCCGCAGCACTTGTCGGAATAGACCACGCTGGCGAGCGGGCCGATGAAAAGCGAGCCGTAATTGCGCAGTTTCGCGGCCGTCGCATGCGGATCATGGGTGTGAACCTGCAGGTGCTCGGCGGCGATATGGTCGGAATAGGCGAGCATCGCCTCTTCGCTCGCGCAGATCGCGATCTCGCCGAAATCGGCCCAGGCGCGGCCGGCCACCGGCGCGGTCGAGAGCGTTGCGAGCTGCCTGTCGACTTCCTTCAGGGTCGCTTCGCCGAGTGCGCGGCTGGTGGTGATCAGCCCGACCCGCGTGCGCACGTCATGCTCGGCCTGCGCCAGCAGATCGGTCGCGATCATCTCGGGATCGGCGGTCTCGTCGGCGACGATGAAGATCTCGCTTGGGCCCGCCAGTTGGTCGATGCCGACCGGGCCGAAGACCTGGCGCTTGGCTTCGTTCACATAGGCATTGCCGGGGCCGACGATCTTGTCGACGGCCGGAATGGTCTGCGTGCCGTAGGCCATGGCGGCGATTGCCTGAGCCCCGCCGACGCGGAAGATGCGGTCGGCTCCGGCGAGGTGGCAGCCAGCGATCATGGCGGGATGGGCGGTCGGCGGCAGGCAGGCGATGACCTCCTCGCAGCCGGCGACCTTGGCCGGAACCAGCGTCATCACCGGCGCCGACAGCAGCGGATAGCGGCCGCCGGGAACATAGGCGCCGACGCGCTGGATCGGGATGACGCGGTGGCCCAGATGCAGGCCAGGCAGGGCCTCGAGCTCGAGCGGGAGGATGGTCGCGAGCTGGGCCTGCGCGAAGGCACGCACCCGCTCGATGGCGAATTCGGTATCGCGGCGCGTCTGCGGATCGAGAGCGGCCAGCGCGGCAGCACGCTCCTGAGCCGTAACCTCGATCGATTCCGGGTCCATCTTGTCGAATAGCTTCGAATAGTGCCGCACCGCCTCGTCGCCACGGCTGCGCACGGCGTCCAGCACCTCCTTCACGGTTTCCGCGATCCGCTGGGTGTCGCCACCGTCATCGGTGCGGGGCGCCTTGAGATGGTGGATCTGCTCGCGAAGAGCGGGGTCGATGTCCGGCATTGACGTTCCCTTGGAGGTACCCTGCGTGGGGAGGCCGATGGTGAGGCCCCGGCAAGGCGTCCGCAATTGGCGTTGGGGCTGCCGTCTAGTATATTCACCAGACGTACAGAATAATGGGACCGCGCTGATGCCGCATGTCGGACCGGGAATTCGGGAACTGCGCCGCCGCCGCGGCCTTGGCATTCGCCGCCTCGCACTGCGCTCTGGCGTCTCGCATTCCTCGATCTCGCTGATCGAACGCGACCGGATCAGCCCCTCGATCGATACGCTGGCGGCCATTCTGGAGGCGCTTGGAACGACCCTCGTCGGCTTCTTCTCCGAGCTGCAGCAGATGTCGTCCTATTCGCCCTTCTATGAGGCGGGCGAACTGCCCGAAGTCGGCAGCGGCGATGCGATTTCGTACCGTGTGATCGGGATCAACCACCCAAACCGGCAGATTCTGATGTTGCACGAGACCTATGCAGTGGGCGCGGATACCGGCGAGGCCTTCTCGCATACAGCGCAGGAGGGCGGGATGGTCATCCGCGGCGCCGTCGAAGTCACGGTCGGCAATCACGCCAAGACGCTGCAGGTCGGCGACGCCTATTATTTCGACAGCCGCCTGCCGCATCGGTTCCGCAATGTCGCGGAGGGGCAAAGCGAAATCGTCAGCGCGATCAACCCGCCGACCTACTAGCGGTGGCGGTGCCCATATCGGCCCTGCCGTCGAGCCTGACGTAACGGCCAAGAAAACGCTTCACATCATGCCAAAACGGTCGATATCTTCACCGCCCTGCCTTTAGGGGCGGCAAGTATTCTGTCGCCGCTGGCGGAGGCGTGCTTTGCTGCCGCCATAAGCAACAAATGAGGGGACGTGACATGACAACGAAATCTGCACTCTTGCGGTTCGCTGGCGCCGGTTTGGCGCTCGGCCTGCTCGCCGGCGGCACGGCCTCGGCGCGCGATCTGACCGTGGTGTCCTGGGGCGGCAACTATCAGGACGCCCAGAAGAAAATCTATTTCGAGCCCTTCGCCAAGAAGCTCGGCAAGCCCGTGCTCGACGAGAGCTGGGATGGCGGCATCGGCGTGATCGCGGCCAAGGTGAAGGCCGGCGTGCCGAACTGGGATGTCGTCCAGGTCGAGACCGAGGAGCTGGAACTCGGCTGCGCCGACGGCTTCTACGAGAAGATCGACTGGGCCAAGCTCGGCGGCAAGGACAAGTTCCTGCCTGCGGCGGTCAATGATTGCGGCGTCGGCGCCATCGTCTGGTCGACCATGCTCAGCTACGACGCCAACCGCATCAAAACCCCGCCGACCTCCTGGGCCGATTTCTGGGACGTGCAGAAGATCCCCGGCAAGCGCGGCCTGCGCCGTGGTCCGAAATATTCGCTCGAATTCGCCCTGATGGCCGATGGCGTGAAGGCTGAGGACGTCTACAAGGTTCTGGCGACCTCGGCCGGCGTCGATCGCGCCTTCAAGAAGCTCGACGAGCTCAAGCCGCATATCGTCTGGTGGGAGGCCGGCGCCCAGCCCCTGCAGCTGCTCGCCTCTGGCGAGGTCGCGCTGACGACGGCCTATAACGGCCGCCTGTCGGGCATCAACAAGGCGGAAGGCAAGAACTTCCAGGGTGTCTGGCCGGGCAGCATCTATGCCATCGACAGTTGGGTGATCATCAAGGACAGCCCGAACAAGGCTGCTGCCGAGCAGTTCATCGCCTTTGCCAGCGAGCCGGCCAACCAGTCGAAGCTGCCCGAATACATCGCCTATGGCCTGCCCAACAAGGAAGCGGCGGCTGCCGTTCCCGCCGCGCAGCAGAAGGACCTGCCGACGACGGCGGCCAATCTTCCCGGAGCCATTCCGCTGAACGGCGCGTTCTGGGTCGACAATGTCGAGGAGCTGACCAAGCGCTTCAACGCCTGGTTGGCGAAGTAGTCCAGAAGGTTCGCAAAGTTGGAACGGCGCGGCATTGTAGTGCTGCGCCGTTTCCCTGAGACATCATTTGCCAATGCGAGCCTTGGTCCTGAGATGCTGCTTCGCGGCTCCTCAGAGACTGGCCGTGAAAGCATGCATTGCAATCAAATCTTGGCCATCGTCGAACAAAGCGCCGTCATCCCGGGCGACCGAAGGGAGACCCGGGATCCATGCCTGAACCTTTCAGAACGGCGCTCCGGAATGGATCCCGGGTCTCCGCTGCGCTACGCCCGGGATGACGGCGTTTTATTCGACATGGCCAAGCCATTGAAAACACAATCATCATTTCAGGCCAGATTCTGAGGATGAGGGCTGAGGGGAAAGCGAATTGCCGCTCGAAACATCGTTGCGCTCGGCAAATGAGCAGTGGGACTCATCAGCTGTCTCCACTTCGCCCGAAAATGCATTAGCATCGACCCGTGGGCCGAACTTCGCGCCCATCCATCGATCATGACCGGAGATTTCTGTTTGGCGCCGTTCATCCATTTCGATCAGGTGACGAAGTCGTTCGGCTCGCTGCGGGTCGTCGACAATCTCGATCTCAGGGTCGAGAAGGGCGAGTTCCTCAGCCTGCTCGGCCCGTCCGGCTCCGGCAAGACCACCCTCCTGATGATGCTGGCGGGTTTCGAGAATCCGAGCCAGGGTTCGATCCGGCTTGACGGCACGCCGATCGAGAACATGCCGTCGCACCGGCGCAATATGGGCGTGGTGTTCCAGAACTACGCGCTGTTCCCCCATATGACCGTGGCCGAGAATGTCGCCTTTCCGCTGCTCATGCGCGGGGTCGGCAAGGCCGAAACGGTACGGCAGGTCACCCGCGCGCTCGACATGGTCAGGCTGGGCCATCTCAAGGAGCGGCGCCCGGCGCAGCTTTCTGGCGGGCAGCAGCAGCGTGTGGCGCTGACCCGGGCGCTGGTCTTCGAGCCGACCGTCGTGCTGATGGACGAGCCGCTCGGCGCGCTCGACAAGCAGTTGCGCGAGCATATGCAGCTCGAATTGCGCGACCTGCACAGAAAGCTCGGCCTCACCGTGATCTTCGTGACGCATGACCAGTCGGAAGCGCTGACGATGTCGGACCGCATCGCGCTGTTCAATGCGGGGCGCATCGAGCAGCTCGACACGCCAGAGGGCATCTACGACCGGCCGCGCACCCGTTTCGTGGCGGAATTCATCGGCGAGACCAATCTGTTCGAGGGCGTCGTGCGCAGCGTCGCCAACGGCACCGCCGAGGTCTCGGTCAACCCGCGCGTGACGCTGCGGGCGGAGAACCCGGCCGGCATCGCGGCCGGCGCGCCGATCCTGATTTCGGTCAGGCCGGAACGGGTCCATCTTCAGACGGAGGCCGGCGCGGGCAACGCGGTTCCCGTGACGATTTCCGACCATGTCTACCAGGGCGACCATGTCCGCACGCATCTGGCGGGGCAGGACTTGTCGCTGGTCGCCAAGATCGAGCGGCGCGCCGGCATCGGGCCGATCGGCAGTGCCGCCTTCGCCTGTTTCGATCCCACCGAATGCACGTTGATTGAGCCATGATGGGGCCGTCCGCACGCTCCCGGCTTTCCGCCATGCTGCTGGTGGCGCCGCTTTTCGCCTTCCTCGCCATCTTCTTCATCTGGCCGCTGGTCACGATGATGGCGGTGGCCGTGACCGACGGCACGGTGCGCGTGGTGCTGCCGCAAACCGCGACCGCGATCGCCAGTTGGGATGGGCAGGCGGTTCCATCAAAGGCTGTTCAGGATGCGCTGGTGGCGGATCTGCGCACGCCGTCCGAGCAGTTGGCCTTTGGCGATGCGGTGCGGCGGCTGAACAGCGAAGTTTCGGGCTTCCGCACGTTGCTGGGGCGCACCGTCACCGCCGTGCGCCAGGCCCCTGCCGGCCAGCAAGTGGACCTCGTCGCGCTCGATCCGCGCTGGGGCGAGAACAATTTCTGGCTCGCGCTCCAGCGCTCGATGCCGCGCTATACCGACCGTAACCTGCTCGCCGCAATCGACCTGAAGCGCGATACCGCCGGAGCGGTCGTCGCCGACGTTTCCGCCAACCGCACCATCATGCTGCGGACCTTCACGATCTCCCTGATGGTGACGCTGCTCTGCGCCGCGATCGGACTGCCCTATGCGATGATCGCGGCTGCAAGCACCGGCTGGGTGCGCAATCTCCTGCTGCTCGCCGTGCTGCTGCCGCTCTGGACATCGCTGCTGGTGCGCACCGCCGCCTGGGTCATCCTTCTGCAGAATGAGGGGCTGATCAACGGCTTCCTCACGACGATCGGCATCGTCGACAAACCGATCCAGCTGATCTTCAACCGCACCGGCGTCGTCATCGCCATGACGCATGTGCTGCTGCCTTTCATGGTGCTGCCGATCTACAGCGTGCTGCTCGGCGTGCCCCGCAACCTGATGCCGGCAGCGAGTTCGCTCGGCGCGACGCAATGGCGGGCGTTTCGGCATGTGCTGCTGCCGCTGACGCTGCCGGGGCTGATGTCGGGCTCGCTGCTCGTTTTCATGGTGGCGCTCGGCTATTACATCACGCCGGCGCTGATCGGCGGGGCCGAGGACCAGATGATCAGCTCGGTCATCGCCTTCTTCGCGACAGGCACGGCGAACTGGGGCATGGCCGGCGCGCTCGGGCTCATCCTGCTCACCGTCACGATCGCGCTTTATCTGGTCTATGGCCGGCTCTCGCGCTCGCCCCAGATGGTGGGGGCCTGACATGGCGCAGCGCTCGCCCGGCCTCCGCACGGCCCAGATCGTCTTCGGCGCGCTGGTGATGTTCTTCCTGATCGCGCCGATCGTCGCGATCCTGCCGCTCGCCTTCAACTCCAGCGTCTTCCTGAACTATCCGATCGAGAGTTTCTCCTCGCGCTGGTTCGTCGAATTGCAGACCAGCGAGACCTGGCGCCGCTCGATCGTGAACAGCCTGATCATCGGCAGCGGCGCGACGGTGCTATCCACAGTGATCGGCACGTTGGCCGCGCTTGGCCTGCGTAATGCGCGGCTGCCGTTCCCCGATGTGCTGCGCGTCGTGTTCCTGCTGCCGATGGTGGTGCCGGCGGTGGTTCTGGGCGTGGGCATGCAGATTCTCTACGCGCGGCTAGGGCTCGCCAGCAGCTATCTCGGGGTCATCATCGCCCATGCCGTGCTCTGCGTGCCCTTCGTCGTGGTCAGCGTGTCGGGTTCGCTCGGGGGTATCGACGCTTCGGTTGAGCGCGCCGCAAGCAGCCTCGGCGCCAATCCAGCCAATGTGTTTCGGCGGGTCACCTTGCCGCTGGCCATGCCGGGCGTGGTCTCGGGCGCTGTCTTTGCCTTCGCGACCTCGCTCGACGAGGTTGTGATCACGCTTTTCGTTGCCGGGCCGAATCAGCGCACCTTGGCGCGCCAGATGTTCGCCAGCATTCGCGAGAATGTCAGCCCGGCGGTTGCCGCCGCAGCCTTCCTGCTGATCATCGGCACGCTCTGTCTGGCGGCACTTGCGGGGCTTCTGCGCTGGCGCCAGCAGCGGCTGGCCAAGGCTGTCCCCGCGGAGGCCGAGGCCTTGCCGGTGGCATAGGCAGCACGAGCCTGGCTGACCCGACCTATCCTGTCCTCCCGTGAGATTTTTTGCACCGCTGCCATGCCCTATGGGCAGCGGCATGGCATTGCCCGGTCGGAAACCGTAAATGGATCTGTCAGAGCGTATTGAGCGCCGGCTGGATGCGCTGAGGAACAGCTTTCGACCCGTTCACAAGGTGACGACGGCCGCTTTTCTTTCTCTGTCGATTGGCGCATAAGATTACTTGGCGTGTTTAACGCAATCTTAGCGATACAAGAGCCTCTCCATGCAATCGTTGCGTTTATCTAGCACGAAGGCTCTCCATAGCGACCTGGACGTCGCGACGCTCCGGCCGGCCAACGACAATGTGCCGGAAGAGAAAGAGAGCCGTACGAGCATCCTTCTCGGCAGAGTTCTTATCGTTTTTGCTGTGATGGGCGTGGCTGTCGTCACTTTCGTCTGGGTTGGCTGGTTTGGCCGAATGGCTTGGAAAGCCCTGATGTGGGCAATCGGCTGACGAACCAGCCTGGCTGGCCCCGCCTCGACGCCGTTGCATCGCTCGCTCGAGATCCGGACGCGAATGTCGCGTCATTTGACCGTAGCGAAGGGTTTCATTAAAATTTTAGTGAATATCCTGTTCCTGAACCGGGATGCTGATTTTACCCCGTCGGGTGCAGGCAGCCGCGTATCCGGGTTCGAGTCGATATCCGTTTTCGCCGTGCAGGTCAGGCCGGGCGTTTTTACCGATCGGGAACTTCGTTGCATTCCAGCGTCCTGGACACGATCACTGGTATTGCCCCCCTCCAGAAGGCGGGTGCGAACACACGCGCCCTTCACGACCTTCTAAGCGATTGCGAGCGCTCCGACGCCGCGGTCTTCCTGTTCGGGAGTGATGAGCAGGTCGTCTGCCAGCTTCGCGACAAGGTCGGCAGCGCTTTCCCCCGGCTGAAGATAGCGGGCATTTGCGATGCCGATTTCGAGGGCCCGGCGACGCGCGAGGTCGTCGAGCATATCGCGAATGCGCGCGCCGACGTCATCATCGTCGATATGGCGCCTCGGGTTTTCCGCGCCTTTGCGCGCGATCATGCATCGCAGCTTGCAGCCGCTTCGCTGGTGAACCTGCCGGCAACGTTCCGGAGCTATGTATTGCCTGGCCGGGTAGACCGATACCGGCCGCGCAGTCTTGCTGCGGGGGATTCGCTGCTTCCGCGAGCCATGCGTCGTGGCGTCGTGCAGATGCTCGATGGCGGGCGTTTCGCGCGGGTGATCCTTGGCCAATTCGTGGGCCAGGTCGTGCACGGCACCATGCGTCGGCTCCGGACGCAACGGCCCGCCGCCGTTCCGCGCCGCGACGTCTAGGCCCGCCCGCCAAAGCTCGGGCGGTGCGCTCGCGACCCGACGCAGGCTTTCCGCAGCCCTTCTCAACCCGCGTTCATGAAGGCCTTCTTGCTCAGCACGGTCCGGAACAGGATCGCGATATCGAGCCAGAAGGACCAGTTGTCGATGTACCAGTGGTCACATGCGACGCGCTTGGCCATCTTCTCGTCGGTGTCCGTCTCGCCGCGCAGGCCGTTGACCTGGGCCCAGCCGGTGATGCCCGGCCTGACATTGTGGCGGCGCGCATAGAGAGCGATCTTGCGCTGGAACTCCTGATCATGCGCCAGGGCGTGCGGCCGCGGTCCGACCAGGGACATCTGGCCGGCGACGACGTTGAGCAGCTGCGGCAACTCGTCGAGATTGTAGCGCCGCAGGATGCGGCCGATTCTGGTGATGCGCGGGTCGTTGCGTGTCGCCTGGACGATGACGTTGCCATCATCTGTCGTCGTCATCGTCCGGAATTTGAAGATGCGAAAGGCCTGCTGGTTGAAGCCGTAGCGGCGCTGCCGGAACAGCACTGGTCCGGGTGAGTCCAACCTGATCATCAAGGCGATGGTCAGGAGCAGCGGCAAGGCCAGGAGAATGATCAGCGATGCCGCCACGATGTCGAAGCTGCGCTTGGCGGCCACCTCGACAGCCGACAGTGCAGGCCGCGTCAGCCGCAGGCTCGCAAGCGTGCCGGTATGGACGATGTGGGGCGTGTCGAAGCGGTCCATGATCCGCTCCGGTGCCAGATGGATCGCCACGGGCAGGTTCATGAAGGCATCGACACAGGTATCGATCGTCTCCTGATGCGACCAGGGCAGGGCGATGAAGACCGCGTCCGGACGCTTCGCGCGGCAGTTCGCGACGGCGGTGGCGAGATCGGCGGCCAGCGCCGCTGCGGGGTCCTTGACGCGCGCCGGGTCGGCGCTGCGCAGGAAGGCGACGTCGACGATGGCGAAGCCGACATTCCAGGGTTGATGCCGGGTGACGAACGACATCACATCCGGCTCGCGCCCGATGATGAAGATGCGCTCCGACGTGATGCGCCCGGCCTTGCTCGCAAGCGAAATCGTACGGACGATGCCCGAACGCGCCAGGGCAATCACGGGAATGCCGACGAGATAGGTCGCGAGAATGACGGCGCGCGAATAATGATCGGCGATCTTGAGCAGGAACAGGATGGCGATGAATGCCACCATGGTCACGTTCCAGACCGTGAATGCCGAGGCCATCTGCCCCTTGGTCGAGAGGTAGTTGCCGATCTGGTATCGGCCTCGCATCAGATTGATGAAGACGAAGATCACAGCGATGATCGTCGCGAGTTCGAGCGTGACCTGCTCGCTGCCGATGCCGCCATAGACGTGCAGATGATAGGCGACGGACACGGCTCCGACCATGGCCATCACGACGGCTGCATCGATCGCGGCCGTTACGATGCCAAGCCAGTAACGCCACGCATTGGCGCGGGATTCGGAGCTCGCCGCGGCGGCGTAGTTGAGTTCATTGACTGTCATTGTCGGCCCGGCATCCGCTATTGCACACAGGCCGGAAGACCTTGTGTGGCTGCTGGCGCTCCGGCCCGGCACAGTTTGCCGAACCGGATTGCACTGAGCGGACGGTCGCAAGCGCCGTGCCGTACGGGCATGCGCCAGAACGGGGCGCGACCCCGTAAAATATTTGGATTCTGGTGGGTTTACGTATGGTCGTCGGCGGGCGCTTTGAGGCGCCCCATCAGCCCCGTGCCAATACGAAACAGCTGTTGTGGCGGGGCGTTAACCGTTCTTGAGCTACCGCGTTCCGCTTCAGGACGCGCGGCGCAGTCGGTTCACCAGCTTGTCCGCGATGATGGCCAGTGTCATGCCCACCAAAGCGCCGAGAAGCTTGACGACGGCATCATGCGGCTGCCCGTGCCGGCTTGGCTCGAAGGTCTGTCCGACCTCCAGCCCGATCACGAGCGCCACGACCGCGATGAGGACGACCCAGGGGCGTCTCGGATAGGCGAAGGCAAGGGCTCCCGCGAGCAGAAGGAAGGCGGCGAAACGCTCCATGTCTGCGCTCATCGCGCCGATATGCGGCCGGTCGCCGATCGGCGCCAGCGTCGCAAAGGCAATGAAGAGCAGCGTGCTCCAGCCGATCAGGGTCGAAAGGCTCCTCATACGGGCTGCGATGCTGCTCACGCGAATTGTCTCGATCTCGTTTGCCGGGGAAGCCGCGCAAGGCAATTTTCGCGCCGGTGCGTGGTGGGTTGGGGCGGGCCGGGCCGCTTTATCGATGCATGCGCCCGATCGATCAACTGGAAAGTGCATTTGGGCCGCGATGTCTCAGGGGTCAGGCCGCGGCGACCAGCGCCATGTGGTCGACATTCATCAGGCGGACGCCGTCCGGGACGATCAGGATCGTCTTGTCTTTTGCCAGACGCGTGAGGGTCCGGCTGACGGTTTCGATGGTCAGGCCGAGGAAGTCGGCGATGTCCTGCCGGCTCATCGGCAGCGGCACCGTCACCGAGAACTTGCCGACCTTGGCCCAGCGTTGCTGCATGCCGAGCAGGAAGCAGACCAGCTTTTCCTCGGCGGTGCGACGGCCGAGGAGAAGCATCTGCTCCTGCGCAAGCGTCAGCTCATGGGTGGCGAATTCATGCAGCCGTCGCAACAGATGCGGCTTGGCATCGACCAACCTGGCATAGGCGGTCAGTGGAAATGCGCAGGCTGCGACTGCATCGACCGCATCCGCCGAGACGCCGAAGCTGTCATGCATGGACAGGCCGAGGAAATCGCCGGGCAGCGCGAAGCCGACGATCTGACGGCGCCCGTCGGGCAGCATCTTGTACAGCCGCACCACGCCCGCCGTGATGTTGTAAACGCAATCCGCGTGCTGGCCCTGAACGAAGAGCGTCGCCTTCGGCTCGAACCGAACCGGGCGCGCCATCGCATCGAGGGTGATCAGCTCTTCGGGGGAGAGCGAGGCGCAGACGCTGGCGAGGCGGGCCTCGCATGTCAGGCAGCCGCACTCGGCTCGAGCTCCGATGCCGGCATTGACCAGGTGACAATCCACGATCGCGTACCTTTCAGGCCAGCTCCAGACCGGTTCTTCCTGGCCGGTTCTTCCGGCCGGCCCGACAGAAGATGGTATCTACAGCATCAAGCCGTGAATTCGCTGGGGAGCAATGCGTCATATCGATCCAGCGCGATTTGACCGCCTGCCGAGGGCGGCAGCTGGCGCGGTTTTGGCTTCCGGGCTACCTCTCGACCATTGATTTTGACGGGATAACGCCATGACCGCACCTCTCGCCACTCTCTCCCATGGCGGCATCGCCCATGGCGGCATCGCTCAAGGCCGCATTGCTCAAGGCCGCATCGCTCGCGGCGGCAAGGCGATCTATGGCGCGCCGTTGGGCATCGTGATGCTGGAGGCGCGGTTTCCGCGCATTCCCGGCGATATGGGCAACGGCACGACCTGGCCTTTTCCGGTGCTCTATCGGGTCGTTAGTGGCGCAAGCCCCGACAAGGTGGTGCTGCAGGGGGCTGCCGGCCTGCTGCCGAACTTCATCGCGGCCGCGCAGGAGCTGATCCGGCTCGGTGCGGAGGCGATCACGACCAATTGCGGCTTCCTGTCCCTGTTCCAGCGCGAGATGGCCGCGGCGCTCGGCGTGCCCGTCGCGACCTCCTCACTGATGCAGGTGCCCTGGGTGCAGGCGACCCTGCCGCCGGGCAAGCGCGTCGGCCTCGTCACCGTCTGCGCCTCCTCGCTGAGCCCGGCGCATCTCAAGGGCGCTGGCGTGCCGCTCGATACGCCGGTGGTCGGCACGGAAAACGGGCGCGAGTTCTTCCGTGTGCTGATCAAGGCGGAGAAGGACGACATGGATGTCGGGCTCGCCGAGCAGGATGTGGTGAATGCGGCGCTGGAACTGGTCGCTGAGAACCCCGATGTCGGGGCGATCGTGCTCGAATGCACGAACATGCCGCCCTATGCGGCAGCCGTGCAGGCGGCGACCGGGCTGCCGGTCTACGACATCTATTCGATGATCACCTGGTTCCACGCCGGCCTGCGGCCGCGTGTCTTCGGCTGAGGGGCGCGGGGAGAAGGGCGGCGGCTTATCCCCGCCCGTCGTTCCGCGACGGATAGTGGCGCTCCGACCTTGCGCCCCAAAGGGCGCGCCACCCCTCGCGAGGCCCCATGACAGTCACGCCGCGGCTTTCCCTGCCCCTGCTCGCCGCCGGGCAGGCGCAGAAGCACGTCACCCATAACGATGCGCTGACGCGGATCGATGCGCTGGTCCATCTCGTCGTCGACAGCCGTACGCGGACCGTCCCGCCGGCCTCGCCGACCGAGCTTTCGGCCTTCATCATTCCCGCTGGGGCGACAGGTGCCTTCGCTGGACGTACCAACCAGCTCGCGCTGTTCGAAGATGGCGGCTGGACCTTCCTCGTGCCACGCACCGGCTGGCAGGCCTGGGTCGCGGATGAGGCCGAGCACCATCTCTGGACGGGTACCGAATGGCGGCGAGCGAGCCCGCTCAGCAGCCTTGGCGCCGATCGCTGGGGCGTCAACGCGACGGCGGATTCCAGCAATCGCCTTGTCGTGTCGGCCGAGGCCAGCCTGTTCAACCATGCCGGTGGCGATCACAGACTGAAACTGAACAAGGCCAGCGCCGGACAGACTGCGACCGTTTTGTTCCAGAACGGCTTCTCCGGCCGGGCCGAATTCGGGCTGGCGGGGGATGATGATTTCCGGGTCAAGGTCAGCGGGGATGGCTCGGCCTGGACCGAGGCACTCGCGATCGATCGTGCTTCGGGGCTCGTCACCTTGCCGGCATCGCCCTGGGCGGCCGCGCCCAACCTGCTGATCAATGGCGACATGCAGATCAACCAGCGCGGTTTTGTTGGCGGGGTGCTGGCGGCCGGGGCCTATGGTTTCGACCGCTGGAAGGCAGGCAGCGCAGGCGCCACGCTTTCGTGCAGTGGCTTCGATATCACCCTGACGAATGGCGCCATCATCCAGCCGGTCGAGCCTGCCCTATGGGGCGTGGCGCACTTTGCGGGGAGGCCGCTCACCGTGTCGGTGGAGGACCTTTCGGGCGGGTCGCTGACTGTGGGGATCGGCAGCCAGAGCGGCGCGATCACGGCCGGGGCCGGCCGCCGCGCGCTGACGCTGACGCCGGCCGCAGGCGATACGGGCAACCTGCAGATCAGGCTGGCGTCTGCCGGAGGCGCAGCCACCTTCCGGCGGATCAAGCTCGAATTCGGCATGGCTGCGACCGGGCACCAGAACCGGCCGCTGACACAGGAACAGCAGCTCTGCTGGCGTCACTACTGGCGGCACGAGGGCACGATCCGGCTCGACGCCTATCAGGTGGCGGGCGGCGCGTCGCGACAGGTGATCGTGTTGCCGGCGCGCATGCGGGCGACGCCCTCCGTCAGCTTTGCCGTCGTGAGCGATGCCAATGTCCAGGGCGGGGCCGAGCGCGGCATCTATGCGACATCGGCCCAGGGCGCCTATGCCGGCGTGGTCGCCGCCAGCACCGGGCGCGTCCAGGCGGAGTTCGGAGACATCGCCTTCGACGCCGAGATTTGATCGGGTTCGAGCTTCCAGAGCCCTTATCCTGAGAGCCCGGTGGATCATGATATCCCTGTTTTCAAGGGCTTGACCATCCGCGAAAACCCGCCGTCATCCCGGGCGACCGCAGGGAGACCCGGGATCCATTCCTGAACTTCACCGGCAAACGCTCGGGAATGGATCCCGGATCTCCGCTTCGCTGCGTCCGGGATGACGGCGCGTTTCGCGGCGAAATGCCAACCGACTTAAATCGCTTACGACAGTATCGGCCATGTTAGCGAGCCATGTCCCGGGGAATGACGTCTCGAAGGATGTTTCAGGAGGTTCTGGAACCCGCTGGATCATCCTTCGAGACGCTGCTTTGCAACTCCTCAGGATGAGGGCTCAAGTCCCATTTCGTCGCTTCAGTCCAGATAGATGCTCTTCACATGGGCGTTGATCGCGGCGATGTCCGGCAAGGTGCCGCCATTGCGGGCGGCGAGATGACCTTCATGCCAATACCAGTCGTCGAAGCCGACATTCAGCCGCTGATAGCCGGCCTCCGAGAGGAGCGTGCGCATCTCCTCCCGGCGCGGCTCGACGAAATTGTGCTCGATGGTGAAGAGCGCGATGCGATGGCGGTCGAGCGCGATGGTCCTGAGGATATCGAGTTCCGAACCCTCGGTATCGAGCGAGACATAGTCGAAGCCGCGCTGCGGGATATCGCCGATCAAAGCGAGCTCGTCGAAAGTGATGGTCGAGACGGTGATCAGACCGCCAGCGCTGATGGCTTGCCGGCGATGCTCGGCATAGCCATCGGCCTCGGCATATTCGGCGAGCGTGCCGATTTCCTGCGAGGCGACGAAGGAGAGCAATTGACCGGATTCACGATAGACCGCCTTCTCGACCCCGATCGCCGTGCGGCTGCGCGACAGCGCAGCGAATAGCGCCGGGTTGGGCTCGACCAGCACCCCGCTCCAGCCATGGTCGGTCTCGAGGCGATAGGTGTTGCTGAGATGGACGCCGTCGAAGGCGCCGATCTCGGCAAAGCGCCCGTCGCGCCGCCCTTCGCACATCGCCAGAACCCAGCGCTCCTGCTCGATCTGCGAGTTGGTTGGCGCGTCGAAAGCAGCCTGCCAGGAAAGACGGGCGGAGAGCGATGAAGGGGGCACGATCTGTGTCTCGTTGAGAGCGGTGAGACAGCGTACGGCAAACGGCTTGCTCACATAACCTGTTCGTCATCCTGGACAAGCGGCGAAGCCGCGCCGATCCGGGACCCATCGTAGAGCGCAGTTGCCTTCGATGGATTCCGGGTCAAGCCCGGAATGACGGCGCCAATGGACATCGATGCGGAGACTATTCCGCGACGGGTCAATGAATCTCCGGCTCGGGGATCTTCGCGGTGCCTTCGAGATAATCGAAATCGCAGCCCTTGTCGGCCTGGCGGATATGGGCGGCCGACATTTTGCCCCAGCCGCGCGGATAGTCGCGGTTCGGTGGCGACCAGGTTGCGAGCCTGGACCCGATCTCGGCATCGCTGAGATTGACCGAGATACTGCGCGCCTCGACATCGACGCTGATGATGTCGCCGGTCCGAACCGCCGCAAGCGGCCCCTTGATATAGGCTTCCGGCGCGACATGGAGCACGCAGGCGCCGTAGCTGGTGCCGGACATGCGGGCATCCGAGATGCGCAGCATGTCGCGCACGCCCTGCTTCAGCAGCTTGCGCGGGATCGGCATCATGCCCCATTCCGGCATGCCGGGACCCCCGACGGGGCCGCAATTCTTCAGCACCATGACATGGTCGGCAGTGACATCGAGCGTGTCGTCGTTCACTGCCTTCATCATCGCGTCGTAGTCCTCGAAGACCAGCGCCGGGCCGCTATGCTTGAGCAGGCGTGGCTCGGCGGCCGAGGGCTTGATGACGCAGCCATCGGGGGCAATGTTGCCCTTGAGCACGGCAAGCCCGTTGGCGGTCGAGACAGCGCGATCGAGCGGGCGAATGACGTTGTCGTCATAGACCTGCGCCAGCGCGATCGTCTCCGAGATCGGCTTGCCGGTGACGGTCATGGCGTCGGTGTGGAGCTTGCTCTCCAGCTGCTTCAGCAGGGCAGGGAGCCCGCCGGCATAAAAGAAATCCTCCATCAGGAATTCGCCGGAGGGGCGCAGATTCGCGATCACCGGCACCTTGCGGGAGAATGCGTCGAAATCATCGGGCGTCAGCGGCACGCCGGCGCGGCCTGCCATCGCGATGAGGTGGATGATCGCGTTGGTCGAGCCTGCCACCGCCATATGCACGATCAGGGCGTTCTCGAAGCTCTTGCGCGTCAGGATGCGGTCGGGCGTCAGATCCTCCCAGACCATCTCGACGATGCGCTTGCCGGCGGCTGCGGCCATGCGGGGATGGGCGGCATCGGCGGCAGGGATGGCCGATGCGCCCGGCAGCGTCAGACCGAGCACCTCGGCATGGCTCATCATGGTTGCGGCCGTGCCCATCACCATGCAGGTGCCGTGGGAGCGGGCGATGCCGCTCTCCATCTCCTGCCACTGGTCATCGGTGATGTTGCCGGCTTCCTTCTCGGCCCAGTACTTCCAGACATCGGCGCCCGAGCCCAGCACCTTGCCGGCCCAGTTGCCGCGCAGCATCGGGCCGGCCGGCACGAAGATGAAGGGCAGGCCGGCGCTGCAGGCGCCCATGATCAGCGCCGGGGTGGACTTGTCGCAGCCGCCGAGCAGAACCGCGCCGTCGAGCGGGTGGGAGCGGATCGATTCCTCCGCCTCCATCGCCAGGAAGTTGCGGTAGAGCATGGTGGTGGGCTTCTGGTACTGCTCGGACGCCGACATCACGGGTATCTCGACGGGAAAGCCGCCTGCTGCCCAGACCGCGCGCTTAACGGCTTCCGCGCGGTCGCGCAGATGGGTGTGGCAGGGGTTGATCTCGGACCAGGTGTTGATGATGCCGATGACCGGCTTGCCCATGAACTCGTCATGGCCAAAGCCCATCTGCAGGGCGCGCGAGCGATGCCCGAAGGAGCGCAGGTCGCTGGCGCCGAACCAGCGCTTGGAGCGCAGGGTGTCGGGCGTCTTGCGGGGATGGGTCATGGCGCTTCCTTGGATGGTTTCTTGGTGTTCGAACCTCTCCGTCATCCTGGGCGACCGCAGGTCGTCCCGGAATCCATCGGAGGGCGCTGCGTTCTACGATGGATCCCGGATCTGCGCCGCTTCGCGGCTTGTCCAGGATGACGGGGAGGTTGTCAGTTCGGCTGGTCCGGTTACTCCGCCGCGGCGCGCATCGTGCCCCAGGCGGAGACGATGGCGCGTAGTTCCGCGCGCTCCGTCTCGTTCAGTTCCGGCAATCCAGGCAGGCGGACGGGGCCCACCGGCGTTCCAAGCATGCCGAGAGCTTCCTTGACCACGGTGACATTGGCGCCGTTGCCGTATTTCGTCCGCATGGTCTCAAAGCCGGCGATCTCGCTGACCTGTGCGCGTGCCGTCGCATAGTCGCCGGCCTCCAGCGCGCGCCAGATCGCCAGCGAACGTTGCGGCGCGACATTGACCAGCCCCGAAGTGAAGCCGCGGGCGCCGAGCGCATGGAAGGGCGCGGCCCAGCCTTCGGCCAGGCCGCAGATCCAGTTGGCGCTGGTGCCTTCCGTTGCGCGGACGCATTCGGCAAGCAGCATCACATTGGTCGCGGCGAATTTCACGCCCGCGACATTGGCATGCGTCGCGACGCGGACGAGATCCTTCAGGCCGATCGCATCCGAGCGGATATAGGCGACGACGGGCAGGGGCAGCGCATCGGCGATCGCGATGATGTAGTCGGCCTGCGATTGCGGCGCGGCGAAGGGGTCGAGCGGATGGTGCACCATCACCGCGTCGCAGCCGGCCTTTGCGGCGAGCTTTCCGGTCAAGACCGCTTCGCGCAGCGAGCGGCCGATGCCTGCCGTGACCATCGCCTTGCCGGCAACGGCTTCAGCCGCGACGGCATGGCTGCGCACGACCTCGTCTGTCGTCATCGGGTAGAACTCGCCGGTGTTGCCGGCGGAGACGATGTTGTGGATGCCGGCCTCGGCGATGCCGCGCACGATCCTGCCGGTCACCGCCCAGTCCGCCTCGCCATCGGTGCCCCAGGCCGTGACATGCACGCCGGAGATGCCGCGCAGGGCCTTGCGCAGTTCTTCATTCGTCATAAGCCAGTCCCTCCGCATCGGCGCCGAACACCTGCCGCACATGGGCTTTCGCCGAGCGGACGATGTGGCGGCGCATCCTTTGTTCGGCGAGTGCCGGATCGCGGCCGGCAAGCGCCTGATAGATCGATCGATGTTCCTCGAAACCCTGCCGGCGCTCGGCCGGCTCCGCCAGCAGCGCGATGCGCTGGGCGTGGTCGTACATGCGCTGTCCGTCGAGCCGGCGCTCGAGATAGGTGCAACCCGAGATCCGGTGGATCGCGCCGTGATAGGCCTCGTTCAGGAGGACGAGGTCTTCGAGCGCGCTGTGGTCGGTGGCATGCTCCATGTCGTCGATCAGCTGAGCCATGGCGGCAATATCGGCATCGCTCAACCGGTTGGCCGCGATATGGGCCATCACGCTTTCGAGCGCGGCGCGGCCGAGCGCCATCTCCAGGGCCTGCCGCGCCGAGAACTCGACGAAGACGCCGCGCCGGGCCTCGGTCCTGACCAGCCCTTCGCTTTCGAGCTTGCGGATCGCGTCTTTCACCGGGGTCGTGCTGACGCCGAGCATCTCGGCCAGATGCCGCTCGTTCAGGCGTTCGCCGTTCCGGAACCGCCCGGCCACGATCGCCCGGCGCAGGCGCTCATGCACATGCTCGCGCAGGGAGCGCAGCAGATGGGGCGCGACAGGCTCGATGGTGATCAGCTCAGTCATCAGGGTTCCGAAAAGGCGACATTGGTGGCAGCGAATCCGGATGGGATCGCCGCCGCCCTCACTGCCATCACCGCATCAGACATCACAAACGGCAAGCCGCAGCAAGTCTGAAATTTCAGATTTCAAATCTGGAATCCTATGCTATGTCCGATCTCAAGGGTCCGCCAACGGACTGCGCCGGCCACAACCGTGCCGGAGGAAACGGATCGGGAGGTAATGAGATGACGATGACCCGCAGGGCGATGATTGCCGCCACCTGCCTGCTGAGCGCGAGCGCCGCATTGGCGCAGGCCGACTATCCCGGCAACAAGGTCGTGACGATCATTGTGCCCTTCGCCGCGGGCGGCACGACCGACCTGCTGGGCCGGGTCCTGGCGGAGCGTCTTGCCGCACGGCTCAATGGCAAGTTCATCGTGGAGAACCGGCCCGGCGCCGGCGGCAATACCGGCGTCGCGGCTGCGGCCCGCTCGACGCCTGACGGCTACACTTTGACCATGGGCACGGTCTCGACCCATGCCATCAACCCGGCCGTCTATGCGAAGATGCCCTTCGACCATATCAAGGATTTCTCGCCGATCTCGCAGGTGGCGAGCGTGCCCAACATCCTGATGGTCAATATCGATCTGCCGGCCAAGACGGTGCCTGAGCTGATCGACCTCCTGAAGAAAAACCCGAACAAATACTCCTTCGGCTCGTCGGGCGCCGGCACCTCGACGCATATGGCCGCGGAGTTGTTCAAGGTCTCGACCGGGACCGACATGGTCCATGTGCCCTATCGTTCGAGCGGGCAGGTGACGCAGGACCTGCTGTCGGGCCAGATCCAGATCACCTTCGACAATATCACCATCGCCTGGCCGCATGTGGAGGCCGGGAAGATCCGCGCGATCGCCACCGCGACGCCGCAGCGGCTGGCCGTCGCCAAGGACCTGCCGGCCCTGTCGGAGTTCATCCCCGGCTATGATGCGGCCTCCTGGCATGGTTTCTTCGCGCCGTCGGGCGTGCCCAAGGAGATCGTCGCCAAGCTCTCGACAGAGACGCAGGCGATCATGCGGGAGCCCGCGGTAATCGAGCAGATGAAGAAGCTCGGCGTCGACCCGGTCGGTTCCAGCTCGGAGCAGTTCACCGCCCATATCGCCTCCGAAACCAAGCGCTGGGCCGATGTGGCGCAGAAGGCGAATGTGCGGATCGAGTGATCGACCGCACGATAATTCCGCCATCGTGGCCTTCTGGCGCGGCTGTCTGCGCTTCCGGTGCTCACGTACTCGAGTACGCTCCGCTCCGGTTCTCGACAGCCACGCCAGTCGACTCACGCTGACGAAATTCTCGAACGGTCTCCAGAGGACTTTAAATTGATGACCACTACGACCCTGACAGCCGAAAACCGCGAGAAGCTGAAGCGCGTTTCCAGCGCCACGCTGACGACCGCCCTGTTCAAGCGCGGCTTCCGCAACGTCTTCATCCAGGATGTCCGGCCGCTGAACCCGGCGGCTCCGCGCATGGTCGGCGAGGCCTTCACGCTGCGCTATATTCCGGCGCGGGAGGATATCGATCATCTCGGCATGTTCGAGGGCACGCAGCATCCGCAGCGCCGGGCCGTCGAGGATTGCCCGGCGGGTCATGTCATGGTGATCGACAGCCGCAAGGATGCGCGCGCGGC
Source organism: Allobosea lathyri (assembly GCF_900108245.1). GTDB lineage: Bacteria > Pseudomonadota > Alphaproteobacteria > Rhizobiales > Beijerinckiaceae > Allobosea > Allobosea lathyri. The sequence goes on along the minus strand of NZ_FNUY01000007.1, from coordinate 252,668 downwards.
TTCGGCTGGCGGCATATTGGTTTCGCGGCTGATGCAGCGCGGCGTGGCGGGCGTGGTCACAGATGGCGGCTTTCGCGACAGCCCCGAGATCGCGGCGATGGCGTTCCCGACCTATCACAACCGCCCGAGCGCTCCGACCAACCTGATCCGCCATCACGCGCTCGACATCAACGCCCCGATCGGCTGCGGCGACGTGCCGGTCTATCCCGGCGACATCATCGTCGGCGATGGCGAAGGGGTCTGCGTCGTCCCGGCCCATCTCGCCAATGAGGTCGCGGCGGAGGCCTATGAGCAGACGGCCTATGAGGATTTCGTCGAGGAGCGGGTCCGCGCGGGGCAGGGCATCTTCGGCCTCTATCCGGCGAATGCCGAGACGAAGGCGGAATTCGCCAAATGGCGGCCGGGCTGGTCTTAAGGCCGGGTCTCAAGGGGGCAGTCGAGTCAGCCCCTCTTCCGCTCTGCGTGAGCGGGTCGTCCAAGCATCGCGCGGCGCACTCTTTTGGGGCGCGGCGCGGGACAAATAGCGATCAATCGATCGTGGGTGCGCGATCTGCCAGTTCAAGAAAAATGGCGGTGCAGGACAGGAAGAATATCCCCACATAGATCAGCATCGTATCCTCCAGGATCGTTCGAGACCTGGATAGGACGCCAACCGCTACACCGCCGTTTCGGTATATGTTCAAATTTTAGATAAGTCCGCCTTTGCGCCCTTTTGCCATTGCAAGGGCGTTATTCGCATGAAGAAATCGAGTGAGCTGGGGCCGCCATTAAACTCAATTTCTTGCATGCAGCGTGGGCCGAGCCAGCCTACTTGCCTTGCCAGTTCGGTGGGCGTTTGCCGAGGAAGGCTTCCATGCCCTCGCGGAAATCGGCGCTCATATAGCACATGACGACGAGATCGCTGGTTTCGGCGTGGCGGCCTTCGAGCGCCAGGCGGCGCAGCGATTCCTTGGTCGCGCGCAGGGTCAGCGGCGCATGGCCTGCGATCGTCGTCGCGAGTTCGGTGGCGCGGGCGATCAAGCCTGCGTGATCGGCGACGAGTTCGTTGTAGAGGCCGACTTGGTGGCCCTCTTCGGCTTCGACCAGCCGGGCGGTGAAGACGATGTCCTTGACGCGGGCGGGGCCGAGCAAGGTCGCAAGCCTGGCGTAGTTGCTCATCGAAAGGCAGTTGCCGAGCGTGCGCGCGACGGGGAAGCCGAAGCGGGCCGAACGGGTCGCAATGCGCATGTCGCAGGCGCAGGCGATGCTGGCGCCACCGCCCGTGACAGCGCCCGAGATCGCCGCGATCGTCGGGATCGGGCAGCTCTCGATCGTGGTCATGACGCGATCGATCCTGGTCTCGTAGGCGAGCGCGTCCTCGGGCGTCCTGAAGTCCCGGAACTGCGAGATGTCGGTGCCTGCCGCGAAGGCCTTTTCGCCGGCCCCCGTCAGGACCAGGACCTTTGGTGCGCCATGGCCCTCGATATCGCCGCAGATCTCGGCGAGGCGCTCATACATCGCGAAGGTCAGCGCGTTGCGGGCCTGCGGCCGGTTCAATGTGACGAAGCCGATGCCGTCACGGATTTCATAGAGAAGCTCGTCGTTCATGCGTGGGAACTCCCTTAGATCGCGCCGAGGCCCTTCAGCCGCGTGATATCGGCCTGATCGTAGCCGAGCTCGGCCAGGATCTCGGCATTGTGCTCGCCGGCCTCGGGCGTCGGCGTCGCCACGCTGGCGGGCGTGCGCGAGAGCGACACGGGCTCAGCCACGACGCGGATGTCGCCGAGTACAGGATGCGTCACGGGCTGCGCAATTCCCAGATGCTGGACCTGCGGATCGTCGAACATCTCGTCGACGGCGTAGATCGGCCCTGCCGGGACGGCGTGCGTCTCGAAGGCGGCGAGCCAGTCGGCGGAGTCGCGCTGGCTCAGGATGCTCTCGATCAGGACGCGCAGTTCGGGGCGCCTGGCGAAGCGCTTTTCCATGTTGTCGTAGACAGGGTTCTCGCCGAGTTCGGGATGGCCGATCGCCTTGCAGAACGAGCGCCAGTGCCCCTCCGCGCCGACGCCGATATTGATATGGCCGTTGCGCGTCGCATAGACGCCCATCGGCGTCGAATAGGGGTGGTCGTTGCCGGCCTGGGGCGGCACCGTGCCCTCGACCAGAAAGCGCGCCGCCTGGAAGTCCATCATCGCGATCTGCGCTTCCAGCAGCGAGGTCTGCACCCATTGGCCCTTGCCGGAGGTTTCGCGCTCGGTGACCGCGACCAGCGCGCCGATCGCGCCATAGAGGCCGGCGGCGGAATCTGCCACCGCGATGCCCGCTCGCACCGGCCCCTGTCCTTGCAAGCCAGTGACCGACATCATCCCGCCCATGCCCTGGGCGATCTGATCGAAGCCGGCCCGCGTCCGGTACGGGCCGCTCTGGCCGAAGCCGGAGACCGACACCAGGATCAGGCGCGGGTTGAGTTTATGCAGCGTCTCGAAATCGAGGCCGAGGCGGTCCTTCACATCGGGGCGGAAATTCTCGATCAGCAGATCGGCGCTCTCGATCAGCCTGAGCAGGATCGCCTTGCCTTCCGGCGTCTTCAGATTGAGCGTCAGGGAGCGCTTGTTACGATGCAGGTTCTGCATGTCGTAGCCGTGGCGCGGCCCGCTCATGTTCTCGTTGGGATCGAGCCCGGGCGGGCTCTCGACCTTGATCACATCGGCGCCAAAATCCGCGAAGACGCGCGCGCAGGTCGGGCCCGCCCTGACGCGGGAGAGATCGAGGACGCGCAGGCGTTCGAGAGCAGAGGACGGCGTCGGGCGGGGCATGTTTCGTCGCAGGCAAGTGAGGGGCGGCGGAACGCAGCTCTATGTCAGGGAAACGGCCACGCGCGGGTATCTTGCATGCAAATTCCTGAAGCGATAGAGGCGTGGCGAATCTACAAGAAAGACTAATTAAATCATTGTTCTAGGCGCCGGCGCAGGTGCTCGGTGCGGGCTTCTGCCGCTGGCAATCTGAAACGGGCCGAGCCTCATCATGAGACTCGGCACTCGTGTCACACCGTGCGTATGGCGCGGCGCCCGCGCAAGCGGCGGACGGCGGTGCCAATGAGCGGCATCAGCAGCAGGATGAGCCCGATCGACATCAGCGTTGCCACCAGCGGGTTCGACCAGAAGATCTTCAACGAGCCTTGGCTGAAGATCATCGACTGGCGGAAGGCATCCTCGGCCTTGTCGCCGATGACCATGGCGAGCACGAGCGGCGCGATCGGGTAGTCGAGCTTCTTGAAGACGTAGCCGACGAGGCCAAAAGCGAGCGCCAGCCAGATGTCGAACTCCTTGCTCGCCGCCGTATAGGCGCCGATGAAGCAGATCACCACGATGATCGGCCCGATGATCGAGAAGGGGATGCGCAGGATCGAGGCGAAGAGCGGCACGGTCGCCAGGACGACGACGACGGCGACGACATTGCCGAGATACATCGAGGCGATCAGGCCCCAGACGAAATCGGGGCGGTCGGTGAACAGAGTTGGGCCGGGATTCAGGCCCCAGATCATCAGCCCGCCCATCATCACGGCGGCCGTCGCCGAGCCCGGAATGCCCAGCGCCAGCATCGGCAGCATGGCGGCGGAGCCCGCGGCATGGTCGGCGGCCTCGGGCGAAATCACGCCTTCCGGCTCGCCCTTGCCGAATTTCTCCGGGTTGCGGGAGGAGCGCTTCGCCATGGCGTAGCTCATGAAGGAGGCAGCCGTCGGGCCACCGGGCGTGATGCCCATCCAGATGCCGATCAGGCTCGAGCGGAGCAGGGCCAGCCAGTAGCGCGGCAGCTTGGCCGCCGTGACCACCACGTCGCGGATGCGCACCTTGGCGGCGACGCCCTCGAACTTCAGCCCCTCTTCCATGGTCAGCAGCAATTCGCCGATGCCGAACAGGCCGATGACCGCGATCAGGAAGCTGACGCCGGCCAGCAGCACGTCGAAATCATAGGTCAGGCGCACATTGCCGGAGACCGAATCCATGCCGATCGAAGCGAGCGTGAAGCCGATGCCCATGGAGACGACGGTCTTCAGCGGCGAGGAGCCGCCGAGCCCGATGAAGCTGGCGAAGGTCATGAAATAGACGGCGAAATACTCGGGCGACGAGAAGCGCAGCGCGAATTTCGCGACCCAGCCCGACAGCAGCGTGATCAGGATGACGCCCGCCAGCGCGCCGAAGCCGGCCGAGAGGAAGGCGAAGGAGAGCGCTTCCGTCGCCCGGCCCTGCTTGGCCATGGGGTGGCCGTCGAAGGTCGTCGCGACCGATGAGGGTTCACCGGGGATGTTGAAGAGGATGGAGGTGGTCGAGCCGCCGAAAAGGGCGCCCCAATAGAGCGAGGTCAGCAGGATGATCGCCGAGACCGGGTCCATGCTGAAGGTCAGGGGCAGCAGGAGCGAGACGCCGTTGGGCGCTCCCAGCCCCGGCAGCACGCCGACGAGGACGCCGAGCAGCACGCCCGCCATCATCAGCAGGATGTGGTGCGTGGTCAGCGCGACCGAGAAGCCGTGCATCAGGTTGGCGACGTTATCCATGGCTTACGGCACCGCTTTCGTTGTCGAGCCGATCACAGGCCGATGAGCGTTTCGAGGGGACCCTTGAGCAGGCCGATCTGGAAGAACTTCTCGAGCGCGAGATAGAAGAACGCTGCTGTGATCAGCGCTGTCGCCAGGGTCTGGAGCCAGCCATAGCCACCCTGAAAGCGCATCGTGAAGACGAGATAGACGATCGTTGCGACATACATGCCGAGCGTGACGCTGAGCACGACGAAGGCGATGAGCGGCAGCAGGAACGAGGCCACGCGCTTGGCGCGCACGCCATCGAGGAAATTATCGTCCAGAGGTACGTTGCCGGCGACTTTGCGGCCGACGGTCAATGCAAGCGTGCCGCAACTCGCCAATGCCACCAGCGCGCCGATGTAGAATGGGAAGGCGCCGGGCTGCGGGCCCGACGAATCCCAGCCGATGCCGAATTCGAGCGCGCCGTTGACGATGACGAGCCCGAAAGCGAGCGTCGCCAGCGCGGTGATGATTTCGGCCCAGAAGCGGGTGATCATGCAGTCGGTCTCCCCATGGTCACGGAAGTGGGGTTGGTCGGCCGGGCCCGCGTGCCGTCTTTGCGAGGAGCAAAGCGACGAAGCAATCCACGAGGGCTCGCGAGCGGCTCTGGATTGCTTCGCTGCGCTCGCAATGACGAGGAGCGCGCTGGTCAGCTTACTTGGCGACCCAGCCTTCGGCCTCGAACACCTTCTTGTTGGCGGCTTCGTCCTTGGCGACGAAATCGTTCAGTTCCTTGCCCTTCATGAAGCGGCCGGTCTGCGCGGTGCGGGTGACGAATTCCTGCCATTCCGGGGTCTTGCTGACCTTTTCCATCAAGTCGGCATAGAAGGCGACGGCGTCGGCGGGGACTTCGGCCGGCAGCCAGACGGTGCGCGGCATCTGGAAGGTCTCGAGCGGCAGGCCGGCTTCCTTGCAGGTCGGGATGTCGCCCCAGCCCTTGCCCTCGAAGACCGCATCGCTCTTGGCGAGGCGGACCGGCGAGAAGACGCAGAGCGGCTTCACCTGTCCGGCCTTCCACTGGCCGATATTCTCGTTGGGGTTGTTGACGTTGGAGTCGATATGGCCGCCGGCGAGCTGCACGGCTGCCGCGCTGCCACCCTGGAACGGCACATAGATCCATTTGGCGCCGGTGGCGTCCTGGATCATGGAGGTCAACGTCTGGTCGGTGTCCTTCGACTGGCTGCCGCCCATCTTGAAGCCCATCGGCTTGGCCTTGACGGCCTCGACATAGGTCTTGGCGTCCGTAAAGGGCGCGCTGCCATTGACCCAGAGCAGGAACTCGTCGAGCGCCAGCGCTGCAACCGGCGTCAGGTCGGAGAATTTGTAGCCGAGCTTGGCGACATAGGGCAGCAGATAGGCGTTGTTGGTGCCGAAGATGACGCGGTTCGGATCGCCCTTGGCGCCCTTCCCATAGACGTAGCCTTCAGCGCCGCTGCCGCCGCCCTTGTTCACGACCACGATCGGCTGGTCCATCAGCTTATGCTTGGCGATGATGGACTGGATGATGCGGGCGAAATTGTCGGTGCCGCCGCCGGCGCCGGAGGTCACGACGAACTCGACCGGCTTGGTCGGCTGCCAGGCCTGCGCGGCGCTGATGCCAGCGAGAGCGAAGGCGCCAGCGAGGGCCGCTGTGATCTTGTAGGACTTCATATGCGTCTCCCTGATGATTTGGGTTGAGAGGCGGCTCTTGAAGTGGCCGCCTTTGGTTAGATCGACGGTTTCAGGCTGCGGCTTTGGCCTTCGCCTTTCCGTCCTGCGCCATCTTGATGGCGAGCGAGAGCGCGGCGCGGGTGGCGCCGAGATTGGCGATGCCCTTGCCGGCGATCTCATAGGCCGTGCCATGGGCGGGCGTGCAGATCGGGAAGGGGAAGCCGCCGATCAGGGTGACGCCGCGATCGAAGCCGATCAGCTTCATCGCGATCTGGCCCTGGTCGTGGTACATGGTCAAAACGGCGTCGAAATCGCCGTTCTTGGCGCGCAGGAACACGGTGTCGGAGGGGAACGGCCCCTCGACGGTGAAGCCCTTGGCCTTGGCTGCCTGAACCGCGGGCTCGATCGTGTCGATCTCGTCACGGCCGAAATTGCCGCCGTCACCGGCATGGGGATTGATGCCGGCCACCGCGATGCGCGGCGGGTTGAAACCGGCGGCGCGCAGATTTGCGTCGGCGAGCGTCAGCGCCCGCAGGATGCGCTCCTGCGTGATGTTGGCGGCGACCTCGGAGAGCGGGATGTGCGAGGTGACGCGCGCATTCCAGAGCTTGTCGAGGACGTTGAATTCGCTTGCAGGCCCCTCGAAACCGATGGCATCGCGGACGAAACGGATCTCGTCGTCATAGCCGGGATAGGCGAAGCGCATCGCCGCCTTGTTGAAGGGCGTGAAGAACACCGCGTCGGCCTGGCCTGAGGCGGCAAATTGCAGGGCGTGGCGGAAATTGTCGGTCGCGGCGGTGCCGCCGGCGAGCGTCGCCTTGCCGCGCTGAAGGTCGGCCGGATCATGATTGGCGAGGTCGACGAAGACCGGCTTGCTGCCGGCTGCGGGCATCGGCTCGCCCTTGCGGATGACGCTGACGTCGGGATCGACATTGCCGTCCTTGGCGCCGAGATCGAGCAGGCGCTTGTCGCCGAACACGACATAGCGCGCGGCCGAGCGCAGGTCGGCTTCGACAAGGATGCGGGCGGTCAATTCAGGCGAGATGCCGGACGGGTCGCCCATGGCGACGGCGATTACCGGAAGCCGGCTGTTTGCATCGCTGTCCAAAGGGGCATCCTCCAAAGAGTGTCTGATTGGCAGTGTCTGATCGGCCTTTGGCTACCACGACCCTCTGCCGCCATCAAGTATGCTGTATGCAGCATAATCGCCTTGTTGTAGGAATGTCGAAAAGGCGCGGCCTGTCCTGCCGGGATGGTCGCCGATGGAGGAGCATGGCCTTGAACTTTCACGCGCATTACGCCGGGATCACCCAGCCGATCGAGACCTGCCTTGTCGGCAGCGGCGGCTTTGGCCGTAGCTTCATCGCACAGGCGCGCCGGGTGAGGCTCGTCAACGCGCGCATCGCGGTGGACGTCACGGCAGAGGCAGCGGGCCGCGCTTTCGCGTCGGCGGGCATCCCGGCCAGCGAGATCGTGTTGTGCGAGACACCGGCCGAGGCGCGCGCAGCCTGGGATGCTGGCCGTCATGTGGCGGCAGGGCGGCTCGAAACCGTGCTCGACCTCCCGTTCTCGATGCTGGTCGAGGCGACGGGCGCGCCTGAGCCGGCGGTGCGGCACAGCCTGCTGGCGATCGAGGCGGGGCGGCATGTCGCTTTGGTCTCGAAGGAGGCCGACAGCGTCGTCGGACCGGGGCTGGCCAGACTTGCGCAGCAGAAGGGCGTCGTCGTCACGCCTGTCGATGGCGACCAGCCGAGCCTGCTGATCGCGCTCGTGACCTGGGCAGAAGTGCTGGGGCTCGAGATCATCGCGGCCGGCAAATCGAGCGAATATGATTTCGTGCTCGACGCCGCGACCGGTGCGGTCAGTTGCAATGGCGTCACCAAGCTGCTGCCGGAACTGCTCGGTCACTGGCTGCCGGGCGAGCGTTCGGTCGTCGCGACCTCGGTCGAGCGGGCGCGGATTCTCGGCCAGGCCTTTCCGCTGCGGGCGGTGCCCGACCTCTGCGAAATGACACTCGTCGCCAACGCCACCGATCTGGTTGCCGACACCGCCGGCTTCCATGCGCCGCCCGCGCGCGTCCCCGAGATCGCAGACCTGTTCGCCGAAGCCTCGCGTGGTGGCCTGATGCAGGGTTCGCGGCGGATCGACGTCTTCCACCATTTGCGCCTGGCGGAAGAGGCGAGCTTCGCTGGCGGGGTCTTTATCGTGGTACGCTGCGAGGACGAGACGACCTGGGCCATGCTTGCCGAGAAGGGCCATGTCGTCAGCCGCAGCGCGGGCACGGCCATGCTGTATCTGCCAAGGCATCTCCTCGGGGTCGAGGCGGCCACGAGCATTCTCGATGCGGCTGGGCTCGGGCGCTCGGGCTATGGCGACGATTATCGTCCGCGCCAGGACCTGATCGCCGTGGCGGAACGCGATCTTGCGGCGGGCACGATTTTAGCGATGGGCGGGCACCATCACAGCATCGATGGCGTCGGCGCGCAGGTGAGGCCTGCCGCCGCGCTGGCGGCCGACAGACCGGCGCCGTTCTATCTCGTCGCCGACCGCGTATTGACGCGCGCCATCAAGGCCGGCGAGCCGATCATGCTGGGCGATGTCGCAATCCCCGAGGATTCGGCGCTGCTGGCCATGCGGCAGCGCCAGGACGCGCTGTTCGTCAGGGAGATGGAGGAGGCGGGTTTGACAGCGTCGGAGCCGCGTGCCGTAAACGATGCCCATAGAGGAGCCATGGCGGCACAATGAGCGATGCGATAGCCGAGTACCCGAGGATCATGCGTCGCACCTTGCATGAGGAGGTGCTCGAGCGCCTGCGCGACATGATCATCGAAGGTCGGCTCGCGCCTGGCCAACGCATCAATGAGGGGCAACTCGGGGCCCAGCTCGGCGTCTCCCGCACACCCTTGCGCGAGGCGATCAAGACCCTGACCAGCGAGGGGCTGGTCGAGATCCTGCCCGCCAAGGGCGCGCTCGTTCGCAAGTTCAGCGACGCCGACCTCACGCAGATCCTCCAGGTCCTGAAGACGCTCGAACAGTTGGGCGGGCGGATGGCCTGCCAACTGGCCAGCGACGAGACGATCGAGGCCATCCACATCCTGCACAAGCGGATGATCGAGCTCTACGAGACCAAGGACCGGCTCGAATATTTCAAGCTGAACCAGGCCATCCACAGTGCCATCGTGGCCGCCTCCGGCAATGCCGTGCTGGTCGAGATGCACGAGACGCTGCAGGCACGAATCAAGCGGCTGCGCTTCATCGGCAATGAGGGGCCGGTGAAATGGGCAGGGGCAGTGGCGGAGCATGAGGAGATGATCATCGCACTCAAGCAGCGTGATGCGGACGCCCTGGCCGATGTCATCGGCCGCCATATGGATTCGACGCGACTGCGCGTGCGGGAAGTCCTGTAGAGACCGTCGCACTCTCCCTGGGGTATTGGTGTTGCCTCGTCTGCGCCGCAAAACTCCTCGCAAGCTCGGGCCGGGCGGGCTAAGGTCTCTCGCAATAGCGAGATGAACGTCACGGGTTGCCGAGGAGTTCCCGATGAAGATCGTAATGGTAGGATCGGGCTATGTCGGCCTGGTCTCCGGGGCCTGCCTTGCCGATTTCGGCCATGACGTAACCTGCATCGATAAGCTGGAAGGCAAGATCGAAGCCCTGAAGCGGGGCGAGATTCCGATCTTCGAGCCGGGTCTCGCCGATCTCGTCAAGACGAACGCGGCTGCGGGACGGCTGTCCTTCACGACCGACCTCAGCGGTCCCGTTTCGCGGGCCGATGCGGTGTTCATCGCTGTCGGAACCCCTTCGCGGCGGGGCGATGGGTTCGCCGATCTCTCCTATGTCTATGCCGCCGCGCGCGAGATCGCGCAGGCGCTGGACGGCTACACCGTGATCGTGACGAAATCGACCGTGCCTGTCGGGACCGGCGACGAGGTGGAGCGCATTGTCCGCGAGCTTCGTCCCGAGGCTGATTTCGCCGTCGTGTCGAACCCCGAATTCCTGCGCGAAGGCGCCGCGATCGAGGATTTCAAGCGCCCTGACCGCATCGTCATCGGCACGGAGGATCTGCGCGCGCAAGGGGTGATGGGCGACGTCTACCGGCCGCTCTATCTCAACAGCGCGCCGATCCTGAACACGAGCCGGCGCACGGCCGAACTCACGAAATATGCGGCCAATGCGTTCCTCGCCACGAAGATCACCTTCATCAACGAGATGGCGGATCTGTGCGAGCAGGTCGGCGCCAATGTGCAGGATGTCGCGCGCGGCATGGGCCTCGACAACCGCATCGGCAGCAAATTCCTGCATGCCGGGCCGGGCTATGGCGGGTCCTGCTTCCCCAAGGATACGCTGGCGCTGATCAAGACCGCGCAGGATTATGGCACGCCGACGCGGATCGTCGAGACGGTCGCGGCCGTCAACGACCAGCGCAAGCGCGCCATGGGCCGCAAGGTGGTGGCGGCCTGCGGCGGCTCGGTTCGCGACAAGACCATCGCGGTCCTCGGCCTGACCTTCAAGCCCGGCACAGACGACATGCGCGATGCGCCGTCACTCTCCATCGTCACGGCCTTGCAGGACGCGGGCGCGCGGATCAGGGCCTTCGATCCGGAAGGCATGGAGCAGGCAAAGGCGCTGTTGCCGCCCGAGGTAATCTATTGCGCCGACGCCTATGAATGCGTGGCGGGGGCCGATGCGGCGGTGATCGTCACCGAATGGAACATCTTCCGTGCGCTCGACCTCGATCGGGTGCGGAGCCTGATGAACGCGGCCGTCCTGGTCGATCTGCGCAATGTCTATCGTGCCGAGCAGGTGCGCGCGAAGGGCTTCACCTATGTCGATATCGGCCGCGGCGTGCTTGAGCCCGCCGCCAAGGGAGTCGGGCAGGCGGCTTGAGCGCGGCCCGTTGCTTGCATCGATGCCGCGACGGCGTTGGAGGTACTTCTCCGTATACATGTCGCTGCCGCTGACAAGGGAGCCGATTCATGATGAACCAAAGCATTGTACAGGTTCCCATATGATCCGGACGCTTCCTCGTTTTAAGGTGCGTCCTACAGCCCTGCCTAACATGACCAGCTACTGCGGAAGCCAATGACAACCTCATCGATTGTACCGTTGATCATGGCCGGCGGGTCCGGCACGCGTCTTTGGCCGCTGTCGCGCGACACGATGCCGAAGCAGTTCATCGCGCTGCTGGGGGACGGGCTGTCGACCTTCCAGGCGACGCTGCTTAGGATGAAGGACGACCGCTTCGACAGGCCGATCATCGTCACCAATCACGAGTTCCGCTTCGTCGTCGCCGAGCAGATGCAGGCCGTCGGTGTCGTGGGCGAGATCGTCCTTGAGCCGGAACGGCGCGATTCGGCGGCGGCGATCGCCGTCGGCGCGCTGCTCGCGAGCCGGCGGTCGCCCGATGCGGTCTGCATTGCGCTCGCGGCCGACCATGTCGTGGTCGACACGGACAGCTTCCGGACCGATTGCATCACGGCGGCCGGGCTTGCCGGGACCGGGCTGATCATGACGCTCGGCATCGTCCCGACGCACCCCGCGACGGGTTACGGTTATCTGGAGCCCGGCCCGTCGCTGGATGTGCCCAAGGCCAACAGACTGGCGCGCTTCGTCGAGAAGCCCGATGCCGCAACGGCCGGACGCTATATCGAGCAGGGCTTCCTGTGGAACAGCGGCAATTTCGTCTTCGGCGCTGCCACCATGCTCGAAGAACTCGCGGCCTATGCGCCTGAGGTTCTGGAAGGTGCGCGGGCGGCTGTCATGGCTGCGAAGACCGACCTCGATTTCCTGCGGCTGGATGCGGCCGGTTTTGCCCACGCCACCAAAGTCTCGATCGACTATGCGGTGATGGAAAAGACCAAATATGCCGGCGTGCTCGCGGCGAGCTTCGACTGGTCCGATATCGGCTCCTGGGATTCGATCTACGACGTCAAGCCGAAGGACCCCGAGGCCAATGTCCTGGAGGGCCCGGTTGTCGCGATCGACACGACGGGCTCGCTGGTGCGCAGCGAAGACATGCTGACAACCGTGATCGGACTTCAGGACGTGGTCGTGGTGGCGACGCGCGATGCGGTTCTGGTGACGTCGAAGGCGGCGGCCGGCAAGGTCAAGACGCTGGTCGAGCGGCTGAAAAGCGAGGGGCGGCGCGAAGCGACCGAGCATCTGCGCATGTATCGGCCCTGGGGCTGGTATCAGCGCATCGATCTCGGTGCGCGTTTCCAGGTCAAGCGGATCAACGTCAAGCCAGGTGGGTTGCTCAGCCTGCAGAAGCATTTCCATCGCGCCGAGCACTGGGTCGTCGTGCGCGGAACGGCTGAGGTCACGGTCGATGGCAAAATCAGCCACGTCCATGAGAACGAGTCGGTCTACCTGCCGATCGGCTGCACCCACCGCCTGACCAATCCGGGCAAGATCGAGCTTGAGCTCATCGAGGTTCAGGTCGGCAGCTATACCGGAGAGGACGACATCATCCGGCTGGAAGACGTTTACGCGCGGACCTAGAGTCTGCTGCGTTTTTGTGGAAGTGCGGGCCATCCCGGCCGGAGCCCGCGGGTCCGACCTTCGGTCGGCCCAAGGATAGACTGCGCGCAGAGCCGGAATCCATGCCTGAACGATGACCGCAAGCGGTCCGGAATGGATCCCGGGTCAAGCCCGGGATGGCCCAGTGTTTCCGAGTGAATTCAGCACGCTCCAACGAAGGCGAACGCGCGGGTTCTCGGCGAGAGAACCGGCTAGACCTTGTAGAAGTCGCGGTACCAGGCGACGAAGCGCGCGATGCCTTCTTCGATCGACGTGTCCGGCCTGAAGCCGACGCGGGCTGCGAGCCCGCTGACATCGGCATAGGTCGCGCGGACATCGCCGGGCTGCATCGGCAGGTGGCGCTTGATCGCGCTCCTGCCGCAGGCGTCTTCGATCACGGCAATGAAACGGTCGAGCCGCACCGGGGTGTGGTTGCCGATATTGTAGATGCGGTAGGGCGCTGCGGCCGTCGCGGGATCGGGAGCCAGCCTGTCGAAATCGGGATCAGATGCCGGCGGCAATGAGGCGAGCCGCACGATCGCCTCGCGGATGTCGTCGACATAGGTGAAGTCGCGGCTCATTTCGGCTTCGGCATAGACGTCGATGGGCTGCCCTTCGAGGATCGCCTTGGTGAATTTGAAATAGGCCATGTCGGGCCGGCCCCAGGGTCCGTAGACCGTGAAGAAGCGCAGGCCGGTCACCGGTATTCCGTAAAGATGGGCATAGCTGTGCGCCATCAATTCGTTGGCGCGCTTGGTCGCGGCATAGAGCGAGACCGGATGGTCGGCGCCGTCATGCTCGCTGAACGGAACCTTGGCATTGGCGCCATAGACCGAACTCGACGAGGCGTAGATCAGGTGGCTGACGGGATTGTGCCGGCAGGCCTCGAGGATGGACAGGAAGCCGTCGAGGTTGGAGCTGGCATAGGCGCGCGGGTTCTCCAGCGAATAGCGCACCCCGGCCTGTGCCGCGAGATGGATGATGACATCGGGCTTGTACGCGGCAAAGGCGGCCTGCAGCACGTCGTAATCGGCGATGTCGATGGGTTCGAACGAAAAGCCGTTGCGCGGCAGCAGCCGGTCGAGGCGCGCCTGCTTCAATGCGGGATCGTAATAGGGAGTGAGGTTGTCGATGCCGAGGACTTCGACGCCCTCGCCCAGCAGCGCCTCGGTGACATGAAAGCCGACGAAGCCAGCAGCTCCCGTCAGCAGCACGCGTCGAATGGGGGCGTTCATATCCAAGCACACCGCCTGCGCCCGGGGCGCCCAGCCGGCCCCGCCATGTTACTCGATCGACGACTTGAGAGCGCCGGGCTCCCTGCCTCGAACGGCGCAACAGCGCGGCCCGTCAGTCGCGCCCGATATTGGCCGCGATGCCTGACTTGTCGGGTGATTTGCGGCGTTGGGCAAGCTCAAATCGATCGGGGCGAAAGCGGGCTGGCGGGATGTGGTTCAGCCGATGACGCTGGACGACAACGGCGCCAGGGTCTTGTTCTGGCCCGGTTCATCGAGAGCGCCGCATATCGGCGTGCAAGGACAAGGACGGTGGCCTCGATATTGCCGCCGCCTTGTCGCCCGATGCAGCGATGAGGCAGTTGAATGACCTATATGCCGGCGCAAGCCCAGTTCGCTTGCTGCGAATGCGGTTCTCCCTCGATCATCTTTCCGGCAGATATCGCCGATGAGGCAGCCGTATCCTGCGGCGGCTGCCGGCGCGTCATCAGTTCCTGGCTTGGTTACAAATCCTTCGTCAGCCGTTCGATCGGCCTTGAGGCCGGAAGCTCCCGGAGCGCGAAGTCGCTCTGCGTCGACCCCATCATCGCCTCGCCATTGGAGGATGTCCTGGCCGATCGCCAGATCGACAAGCGTTAGATCATCGGACCGGATATCGTATCCGACCCGATGATCTAGCTCTTTGTTTTTGCATCGGCTTTTCCCGAAAACCGCATTCCACTTTTCGGGCCGATGCATTAGCGCGGCGGGATACCAATCGTTCCGGTCGGACTTCGTTCTACTAGTTGACGCGGGCCGGCGGGGCTATCGACCAGTCCCCGCGCCATAGACCCAGCTTTCCCTGCTGGGCAGCCCTGGCGTAGGGGGCGAGGCGCTCGATCATTGTGCCCGTCGGGCGCGCCCATCCGAGTTCGACCAGCAGGAAAGCCAGATCCCTGTCCGTCCAGTTGCTTCCTCCGACGGAGCCGAGGACGCATCGGCTGGTATACTGATCGGGCCCCAGCGACTGGCGCGGCTTGCAATATAGAGTGCTTCCGGCGAGCAGATTGTGAAGGGCGGCGCGGGCCTGCAGGCCGCAGGCCCATTTGGCGCCGGTCTCGTCGAGGCAGACATCGGAGGCGCCGGGCCCTTCGACGCCATCGAGGCGGACCATGTCAGTGCCTCGCAGCAATATGGTGCCGCTTGCCGAGACGAACGGGGCCGCGAGGGCGAATTCGGGCATAGCGGAAAGGTCGGCCCCGGCTTGCGCCCTGATCGCCTCGGGTATGCGATCGACAATCTTCTGGGGAGGTTCCGGGGGCGCCGGTGTCGCCACGCTTTCGGGAGGAGGCGGTGGGGCTACGGGAGCAAGGCCGATGCCGGTCAGTGCTGCGCCGACAAGCAAGAGCAACATCAGCAGGGCAAGTCGGGCGAAGCCCTTTCGGCGAAGCATGTAAGGCACCCTAGACCATCGGCCCGGATATTGTATCCGACCCGATGATCTAGCTCTTTGTTTTTGCATCGGCTTTTCCCGAAAACCGCATTCCACTTTTCGGACCGATGCTTGAGATCACTGTGCCCTGTACCGGAAGGAGCCGCGACAGCCGAGATATGTGGGAGGGATAGCAGCTTTCGTCTGGTGTTCTAGCCTGCCTTCGGCGGGTGGTCGAACAAGCCGCCCAGCTTTCTGGGGCCGCCGGTCTGGGGCGCGGGCGTGACGGCTGGCGCCTTGTCCCGGCGCCAATTGCGGGTTTTGCGGAACTCGCGGCGCATGATGCTCTCGGGAGAGCGCGGCAGGGTGGCAAGGAAGAACAGCGCGCCGAAACTCACGACGCCGTCGAAGCCCACCGCAAGCAGCGCGCCGGTTTCCGTTATGGCGTGAACAAGCACGCAAAACAGCGTTATCAGCATGAATTCGATGGCGCCGCGGTCTTCGCGGCCGACGAAGGGAAGCCATTCCAAGCCGTTTCGCATGGCGCCGAAATAGGGCACAAAAAACAGGACGAAGCCGATCAGGCCGAGATCGAGCAGCAGCGTCAGATACCCGCTCTCCGCACCGAGGATCGCCTGCTGGATAGCCTGCTCGAGCAGAACCAGAAATGTCTCGCCGCCGAGGCTCAGGTAGCCATGCCCTGTCAGCGGGCGCTCCCAGAACTGTTGCAGCGCGAGGTTCCAGACGAGGGTTCTCCCGCTGAGGGTTGAATCCCTGCCGAGGAATTCGAAAAGAGCTTCGCCCGCGAAGTAATAGAGAATGGCCGCGCTGACCGCGATGCCTCCGACAAGGGTGGCGACGAAGCCGGCCGAATTGCGCCTGAGCAACTGCAGGATGGCCCAGGCGGAGATCATGGCGAGCACCATCACCACGGCCGTGGAAGACTCTGCAAAAATCAGACAGGCGATGGCACTGATCCGGGCGAACCACCAGTAAAGCCGCGGTCCTCCCGCCATCCAGGAATGGGTGAAGAGGAAGACGGTGCCATAGGCCGCCCAGGGACCCAGGCCATTCTTATGGCCGAAGATCCCGCGCCAGCGGCCGGCATGGACGTATTGAACCGCCTCCAGGCCGGTATGCCGCCCGATGCTGGGAACGAGAACGGCGAGCAGGAAACTGGCTATGCAGACGACCGCGATCAGATGAAGCGCGGCCCGGACGGTGTCGGCAGCGCCAAGGCGGTGCATGACCATGGAAACCGAGATCCAGATCGCGCAGACGACCACCGCATTCTGGAACGTGGTCATTGGGGCATCTGCCCAGGATGCCGAGGCGAGCGCGAAAATCATGAATGGAGCGAATTGCATGGGAATGCGTGAGATCGCCCAGTTGATCGTCGTATGCGTCGTGACGACGACGATACCGATGACGCAGGACAGCAGGCGCAGGTAATTTATGACCGCGCCGATGGGGTCATAGGCTGTGGGATCGTTGAGCTTGTTGAAGAATACGTCCCGGCCCAGGCCGGCATAGGCCCAGTAAATGCCAATGAAAGCGGCAAAGAGGGCGAAATGCTCCAGCGAGCCCCGGGCCGCGGTATTGCCCAACAGCCGCAACTTGCGCTTGCGGGTCGGTATCGCCTGTCCGTCGAGCCGTTGTGCCATGCGGTGTCCGTGGCGATCCCCGTCATTCACGCAAGCAGGCTCATATAGCAGAGCATGCCCATGCGAAACCCGGACAGCCGCGGTACCGACCGGTTCTGCGCGGGGATGAGCGGTTTTGGTAGCGCCTCCTACGCCCGCGCTCGTCAGGTCTCGCGGAAGGCGCGGCGGAACTGGTCGGTCAGGGGTTTGGTCAGGTAGGACATGACTGAGCGGTCCTCCGTCCTGAAGAAGCTCTCGACGGGCATGCCGGGCACGAGCGGCTTGCCTTCGAGCCGCGCCAGCGCCGCCTGATCGATCCTGATGCGCACGGTGTAGAAGCTCGCGCCGGTGCGAGGCTCCGTCGTGAGGTCGGCGCCGACGCGGTCGACGATGGCATCGAGTTCGGGCGTCGTGCGCTGGTTCAGGGCGGCAATGCGGAGCATCACGCCCTGTCCGGGGTAGATGTGGCTGATTTCCTGCGGGGTGACGCGCACCTCCACGGCGAGCGAATCGTGATTGGGCACGATGCTCATCAGGGCCTCGCCCGGGCTGACGACGCCGCCGATGGTGAAGAAGGCCAGGCCATGGACGATACCGCCCTGCGGGGCGCGGATGTCGATGCGCTTGAGCTGGTCCCTGGCCGATATCTCACGCTCGACCAGTTCGGCGGTCTTGTCCTCGATCTCGCGCAACTCCTTGGCGACCTCGCTGCGGAATTGCTGGTCGATCTGGATGATCTGAAGCCTGATCTCGCTGATCTTGCCTCTGGCCGAGGAGGTCGAGGCCACCAGCAGGCCGAGCTCGCCCTGGATCCGCGCACCCTCGCGTTCCAGCAGGTTGACCCGCGTCACCGGCACCAGGTTCTTGCGATGGAGTTCGCGCACGCCCTCCAGCTCCGAATTGATCAGCGCGATCTCGCGTTCCTTGGCCTTGCGCTGGACGATCTGGCCGCTGATTTCCTCCTCGAGCTGGGAGATGCGTTCCTGCAGCTGGGATTTCTGGCCCTCGCGCGTCGCGGTCCGCAAGGCGAAGAGGCTCTCCTCTCCCGCGATCAGCGCTTGCGCATCCTCATCGCGCAGGCGGGCCTGCAGGCGCTTCGGCGAGACCATGACGGTGGACGCATTGCGCTCCGCTTCCAGGCGCGCCTGCCGGGCGGCCATCTGGTCGAGGGAATTGCTGACGATGGCAAGGTTGGCGCGCGTCACGGTCGGGTCCAGCCGCATCAGGATGTCGCCGGCTTTCACCGTCATGCCCTCCTTGACGGCGATCTCGCCGATGACGCCGCCGGACGGGTGCTGCACCTTCTTGACGTTCGACTCGACCACAAGATGGCCGCTCGCGATGACCGCGCCGGCGATCTCGGTTGCAACCGCCCAACCGCCGAGACCAAAGACCAGTGCGAACGAGAGGCCCAGGCCCAGCCGCAGATAGCGGCGGACGGCCTGCATGGGGTCGGCCTGCATGGAATTGGCCGGGCCGTCGACGCCTTGAGGAACGCTCATCGTTCAGCCTCTCGCCCGTTCGCCGACCTGCCTTGCGGCAGCGGGTCTGGTGATTGCGGCCAGCACTTCGTCCTTGCTGCCGACCATCTGGCAGCGTCCGCCGGCCATCATCATCAGGAGGTTGCAGCCGGCGATGGCGGTGGGCCGATGCGCGACGATGACCACGATGCCGCCGCGTGCGCGGACGCCGAGGATCGCCTGGGTCAGGGCTTCGTCGCCTTCGGCGTCCAGATTGGAGTTCGGCTCGTCGAGCACGACGAGAAAGGGATTTCGGTAGAGAGCGCGGGCGAGGGCGACGCGCTGCTTCTGTCCGGCCGACAGGGCATTGCCCTGTTCGCCGATCTGCATGTCGTAGCCGCCGGGCAGCTTCACGATCATCTCGTGGATGTCGGCTGCTCGCGCCGCAATGATGACGGCCTCAGGTTTGAAGCCGGGCTCGAAGCGGGCGATGTTTTCCGCCACGCTCCCGGCGAAGAGCTCCACGTCCTGCGGCATGTAGCCGATATGCTGCCCCAGCCTCTGGGGCGACCACTGGTCGAGCGAGGCCCCGTCCAGACGGACCGCGCCCCTGGCCGGCTGCCAGACGCCGACCAGCGCCCGCGCCAGGGACGATTTTCCCGATGCGCTGTTGCCGATGACGCCAAGCGCATCGCCTGCTGCCAGCGACAGGGAGACTTCCCAGACATTCGCATTCGCTGCGCCCGGCGGGACCAGCGTCACGCCTTCGAGCGACAATGTCCGCGACGGTGCGGGAAGCCGCATCTGCTGCTGCTTGGGCATGGTGGCAAGCACCTCGCCCAGACGCCGCCAGGCGAGGCGAGCGCTGACGAAACCCTTCCATTGGCCGATCGCCATCTCGACGGGGGCAAGGGCCCGCGCAACGAGGATCGAGCTCGCGATCATGATGCCGCCGGTGGCCTCCTGATGGATCACGAGCCAGGCGCCCAGAGCGAGCACGAAGGATTGAAGCGCGGTGCGGAACATCTTCGACAGCGAGCTCAGTCCGAGCACCACATCCGAGATGCGGCTGTTGGCGGCCAGATAGTCGCTATTGGCCTTCCGCCAATGGGCGCCCAATTGTTCGGCCATGCCCAGCGCCTGAATGACCTCGGCATTGCGGCGCGAGGCCTCGCCGGCATGCCAGCGCCTGGTCGCATTCTCCGTCGCCGTCCTCGTGGCGTCCCGTGTGCCGTGCTCAGTCAGCAGGGTCAGGGCGACAAGGATCAGCGCGCCGACGACTGCGGCGATGCCGATCCAGAAATGGAAGATGAAGCAGATGAGCAGATAGACCGGAATCCAGGGCAGATCGAGGAAGGCGACAGGGCCGCCGCTGCCCAGGAACTGCCTAACCTGATCGAGATCGCGGCTTGGCTGGAGCGGATCCACCTTGCGCTGGCTGACCGACAGGTGGATCGACGCATCGTAGACCCTGCCGGCGAGGCTGTTGTCCAGCATCGTGCCGATCCGCACGAAGATCCGGCCCCGGATCAGGTCGAGCGCGCCCTGAAATGCGTAGAGCACAAATGCGATCACGCCGAGCGCGACCAGCGTGGGGACGCTGCGGCTCGGCAGCACCCGGTCGTAGACCTCCAGCATGAAGAAGGAGCCGGTCAGATAGAGCAGGTTGATGACGCCGCTCATCAGGGCGACGCCGATGAAGGCTCCCCGGCAGGACGCCATGACGGAGCCGGGGGAGATCTGCTCCGGCGCGGATGCGGCAACGCGCATCTGGCGGAGATCGACGAGGGAATTTGCTTTCACCATTCGTCCCCGGAAAATCGCAGGAAAATCGGCGGCCATGAGCCGATGCCGCTGAAGCGTCTCCCGCTTTTATGCCGAAAGGGCCCAAAGGATCGCTTAACGCGGGGTGCGGAAAGCTTGGCTGCGCTGACTGTCTTTTGAGCACAGTGGGTGTTTGCAGGCGGAGATGGCCTGCCCTAAACAGGGCCCGCTTTCACAACAGACCATCTTTCATGGGGCGCGGCTGGAATGCAGGCGATCGCTAGACTTCACCGCCTGTCCCATGCGTGCCATCGGCGCGGGGTTAAGGGGCTGTCGCGGCTTCTCGACGGCGTGTCGCGGGTCGCTTTCGGCTGTTCTGTTCCCGGGCGCGCGCGCATTGGCCAGGACGTCTTCTTCCATCACAGCGGTCTCGGCGTCGTCATCAACGGCGCTTCCGTGATCGAGGATGGTTGCGAGATCGGCGTTCACGTCGTCCTCGGCGGGCGGGCGCCGGTCGTGGGGGCGCCTCATATCGAGCGCGATGTCATCATTCATGCGGGCGCGCGGATCATCGGGCCGGTGCGGATAGGGCAGGGCTCGGTGGTGGCGGCCAATGCCGTGGTTCTGCAGGATATGCCGGCCAATTCGCTGATCGCCGGCGTACCGGCCACGGTTCGGCGCAGCGGTATCGACAACAGCGCCTACAGGCACGACGCGCCGCCGCAAATCCTTGGGCAGGCCGAACTGGCGGCTGAGGGTTAAGCAACCGTCTATCGACCGAATATGATTTGATCGAAGTATTTTTGAAGCTATAAAGTAGGTTATTGCTTCGATTTCTTCTGTATAGACCTCGTTTACGCGCGTTGTCGTTTGTTGCTCCACAGGTTTTACGTGGAGCCTTCAAGTGCGACGCTCAATTCTCTGCATGGTTTTTGCCCTGTGCGGTCTGGCTCTTTCAACTCTGGGGGCGAAGGCCGACCTTTCGCCCTCCAGAATGCTTCGGCCTCAGTATGAGGGCTCGGACATGCGCGAGGGGCCTTTCGTTCTCGCGCCGCAGGCGTTCCTGGCCTTCTGCCGTTCCTATCCGGCCGACTGCGCTCCTTCGGAGGCAAATACCATTACGCTGGACGGCGAGGCGAGCGATCTGCTGCGGCGCGTCAACATGCAGGTCAACCGGAGCGTCGCGCCCGTCGAGCTGCGCGGGCCCGATGTCTGGGAGCTCGATCTGAAAGCGGGGCATTGCGCGATCTATGCGGTCCAGAAGCGTCACGAACTGATCGAGATGGGGATGCCCGCGGCCGCCCTGTCGCTCGCCGTGGTGACAACGCGCACGGGCGATCTCCACCTTGTTCTCGTCGTCCGGAGCGATCGGGGCGCGGTGGTGCTCGACAATCTCAACCCGGAGATCCTGCCGTGGACGGCGACCGGCTATGAGTATCGCCGCGTGCAATCGCGTGACAACCCGATGTTCTGGGTCGCGGTTGCCGGCTCGCGCCCGGTGATCGAAACGGCAGGCCGTGGCGACCAGCGCAAGGCGTCCAAGCTGGCTTCGCTTGGTCTGCCGACGCGTGCCGCAGAGATGGCATTTCGGGAATTCGGGGGGCGAGATCCGCTTCGCGCGCTTCCGCCTCGCGTCGAACTGGCGCTGCTGCTGGGCGACACCCTGACGCAGTGAGGAGGTAACGGGCAAACAAGCTATCGCGAGTTAAACGCCGAGCTGTTAGTTGCCGGGCCTGTCGGCCAGAGGCTTTGCCGGACTCGCGAGGAATTGCAGGATGCCGTTTCGGATTTCACGCAGGCAGTGCCTCGGCGGCCTGGCTGCCATCCTGCCGGTGGCTGCCAATGCCCAGGCCGTCCCTGCTCAAGGCGCTGCCGGTCGGGATGCGCCCCGGCTGAAGCGCGGCATCAACATTCACAATGCCCTGAACTGGCCGCAAGCGACGCGCGCCCGCGAGAAGACCTATTATTCGTGGCCGGCCTTCCGGGCCGCGAACTTCCAGGTCAGCGATGCCGAGCTGAAGACCCTTTCGGCGCTGGGCTTCGACTTCATCCGGCTTACGGTCGATCCGGGCATCTTCATCGATGTGGCGGCCGATCGCTTCGCGGCGCTTGACGCCCACGCGCTGGCGCTGGTCAAGCGTTTCATCGGCGCGGGCTTCAGTGTGGTCTTCGATCTGCATCCGGTGGCGCTCAATCCCGATTATGCCCCGCGCCGTCTCGTCGCGGAGGGCTCTCCGGTATTTGCAGCCTATTGCGACCTCGTCGAACGGCTGGCCGGCGTCCTGAACGAACTGCCGCACGACAAAATCGCCTTCGAGCTCATGAACGAGCCCTGGATCGAGACGCTGCCCGAGCTGCCGCGATGGCAGCCGATGCTGGAGACCCTGCATCAGCGTGCGCGCAAGGCAGCGCCCAATCTGCCGCTTGTCCTGACCGGCGCGATGTGGGGCGATCTTCAGGCGATGGTACGGCTCGATACGAAACCCTTCAGGGCCAGCAACGTCATCTACACCTTCCATTATTACGACCCGCACAGCTTCACCCATCAGGGCGTCGCGGGCGACGACGCGCAATATCTGGCGGCGGTGCCGTGGCCAATGACAGCGCGCGCCTCCACGCCCCTCGTCGATGCTGCGTCCGACAGGATCGCGGCGACTGCCGGGCTCACGAATGAAGCCAGGACACAGGCGATTGCCCGCAGCCGGCAGCTCGTCGACAATCTCCTGCGCAAGAATCATGGTCCAGCGCTGCTCAAGAAGGATTTTGCCCTGGCGGCGGCCTGGGCGAAGACGAACGGCATCGGGACGGATCGGCTGCTGCTCGGCGAGTTCGGATGCGTCGCCAATGCCCGCGACATGCCGCTGGGCGAGGACCGGCTTCGCTGGATCGAAGCCGTGCGTCAGGCTGCCGAGGCGGAGGGCATCGCCTGGGCCTATTGGGCCTATAAGGGCTATGGCGGGATGGAAATGGCTGATCGGGCGGGGAAGCTTGATACGACCGTCCTGCCGCCGCTCGGCCTGAGAACTCCGGCTTAGTCTTCGATGAGCGTGGCGATCCTGCTTTCCGGATATGGGCCGATCTCCGGCCTTGCCATCGCGACCCCGCCGGCCTCCGGGACAGGCTGGTTGACATGGGCCGGTATTCCTCCCACAGCCGCGCTTGAACCGGCGGATACCGGAACGGTGGTCGATGAGCCCTGCGAATAAACATCCGGGGCCCCCGGCGACGATCAAGAACAATTGGCGGGAAATCGCGGCTATCTCGAGAGATACCCGCGCGCCGGACCGAATCTACGCCCATTATCTGCTGGAGCGGGAACTCGCGGCGCGTCTGATGGCGGCTCCGGCGAGCCAGCGGGGCGAAGTTTACGGCGCCGTCTACAATGAGCTGTTCGCCCGCCTGAGCGATCATCCGCAGAATACGCGCAATACCGAGGAATCCCAGGCCATCACCTGGCAGCTTTCCCTGCTGAGGAATCTGGTTCCGGCCGGTGCGCGCTTTGCCGAAATCGGCGCAGGCGATGCGAAGGTCAGCCTGGGTCTGTGCGATCTTTGCTCGGAAACGGTGGCTTTCGACGTCAGCGACTCCGTGCTCTCGGCCGGGCCGAAGCCCGCGAACTTCCGGTTCGAGAAGATCGACGGCCTGCATTTGCCGTTCCCGACCGGCTCGTTCGATTTCGTCTACAGCAACCAGCTGATGGAGCATCTCCATCCTGACGATGCGATCGCGCAGTTGTCGGAGATCCACCGCGTCCTGCGATCGGGCGGCGTCTATCTCTGCATTACGCCGAACCGGCACACCGGCCCCCATGACGTCTCGAAATATTACGACGCCACGCCGACCGGCTTCCATCTCAAGGAATACACCTATGCCGACCTGTCCCGCCTGTTCCGGGACAGTGGCTTTTCACGCACGGCGGCCATCTGGAAAAAAGGCCGCAGGCATATCGTCGTGCCGGGTTGGGCGGGCATGGTTCTGGAAACGGTGTTCGCCAGGCTTTTCCGCAGAGGAAGCGGGCCTGTAACCCAGCGCGTCGTGCGAAATATCATGGGCGTCAATCTTATCGGCTATAAAACCTGACCGGTGGCGCGGCAGGATTCACCAATTTCCGAAAATCAATCTCGACTCTGTCATCCAGTTGAGCGATGTCCTCGACTAGAGTGCGTGTTAAGTTTCGGTTTACCTCATTGCGGGTCGTAACGTGAGAGCTTCCAGTTCGGTTCTTCTCGGCATCTTTGCCGTGCTCGTGTTCGCGCCCGCCGCGCAGGCGGCGGAAGGATGCGTCGTGTCCTCGACGGTCTCGGCCGATGACCTCGCACGCTATCAAAGGTCGCCCGGAGACGTGCTTCAGCTGCCGGAGGGCACTGCCGCCGAGGCGCGGGCCGGCCTGCTCTCGTCACGCGTGCGCAATCTGATCGCGAGCAATCCCGACAGTCTCGCCGGCCTCGTTCCATTCCTGAAAGTGGCGACTGGCGATGAGGCGGGCGGCCTCGGCGTCGGCCTTGGCGCCGCCGCGCAGATTTGCGTGAAGCGCAACCCGCTGGTCGCGCAGGATATCCAGAAGGCGGTTCTGGAAGCCAACAACAACGACCTTTCCCGCTCCTTTGCCGCCATCATCGGCGACCAGCCGGTCCTGGCGGTTTCGTCCACGCCTGCAGTGCCGGTTGCCGGCGACACCAATGTCGGCGGCGGTCCCCATCGCGGCACGACAGATCTGGTCTACGGCTTTCGGGCGGGTTCGGTGCCGGATGGCTCGTCGAGCTTCGCCAGCGCCGGAACGCGCTCGTCGCGCAGCGCGTTTTCCTCCGTCAGCGGTTTCCGCTGAGGACGATTTGCCCGACGCGGCCATTGGCATTCGGGATGTTGGGCCTGACGTGAGCAGGGGCGCCAGTTTGGGGCGGCCGGGCTCGTGGTGCGTGAAATGGCGATGACTTCAACTCACGCCGTTGGAACCGATGGCGCTCGGACCCATGGCGCTGGCCGGGCTACCGGCGTGCGGGACGCCGGCCCTGTCGAGACATTCGCGCTTTCAGCCGTCTTCGTCGCCATCATCTTCATCTATGCCGCGCTCGGGCGTGACGTGTTTTCCAACAGTCTGGTGCAGGGCCAGAATGACGATCTGATCAGCGCTTTGCTGCCATTTCTTCGCGTTGCGATTTGCGCGGCCGGAGTGGTCATCGTCATGGCCCGGGCCGGAATGGACTGGATCTTCGCCCGTATCCCCTGGCTGTTCCTGCCCTTCGTTCTTGTCGCCTCGGCGTCAGTGGTCTGGTCCGTGGATGCGAAGACGACGCTGCGCAATGCCGCCGGCCTTGCCGCGCTATGGATTGCCCTGCCGATCGTCGTGAACCGGATCGGATTGCGCAGGGCAGTCGCGATCATCGTCCATGTCGTGGCGCTCGTGCTGATCGTGAGTTTGATGCTCGCCCTGTTCGTGCCGGATATCGGCCGGCACACCGGCATGGAGATCATGCAGCAGAGCCATGCCGGCAGATGGCGGGGGATGCTGGGGCACAAGAACAGCCTCGGTGCATGGGCGGCGCTGGGCAGCGTTTTCCTGTTCACGCATACACGCCAGCTCGGGGGGCCGAAGCTGTATTGGTGGCTGGCGCGGGCGGCGGCCCTGAGTTGTCTTGTCGGCGCGGAATCCGCCACCGGCATCGTCGTGATGTGCGTGTTGTGGATGATCTGGCTGGGATTGCAGATCTTGCGGCGCGCTCCGCTGATGCTGGCCATCGCCATCAACATCGTGCTGGCGGCCGTGATGACTGTCGGCGGGTTTGCCCTCAACGACCTGCTGTTCGACGTGCTCGGGCGGAATGCGGGGCTGACGGGGCGGCCGATCATCTGGGCAATCGCCGAGCACTTCTACTGGATGAGGCCGTGGCTCGGGAGCGGGCTTGGCACGCTCGGCGGGCCCGAATTCCTCGAATACATCCTCAACAGCATCGGCCAGGCGATTCCGGGACCGGAAAACGGGTATTTCGTGCTCCTGCTCGAAACCGGCATCATCGGCACGGCCTGCTTCCTGCTCGCGATACTGGCGGCGCTGATGGCGGGTTTCGGGTGGCTGCGTTATGTCGACGCGGATGACCGGAGTGCGATCGAATTCATGCTGATGATCCTGCTCGCCGCGCTCGTGACCGGCATCGCGGAATCCAGGGCATTCATCTATTACGGTACGGACACGATCGTGACCTATTGCGCGCTGCTTTCGCTGCTCGCCCTGCCGAAGGCGCCGCGCGCCGTGCAGCGAGCCCAGATGCGCCTGGCGAGTTCCTTCCTGCCACCCACTCCCGTGGATGTGCCGGGGCGCGGGACGTTCAAATGACGCGTCGGCTTCGTATCGTTCTGTTCGCGCCGCATTTTGCGGAATATGCGAGCCGGCTGGCGCTGGGCCTCGCGCGCGATGCCGAGGTCCTGCTGTTCCTGGATCGCCGCAACGCCGCGCAGGAATGCGATGCTGAACTCATGGCGGCAGTTAGAGCTCGCGTAGAGGTCGTTGAGTTCGGCTCGATCGGCCGATCGGAGCGGGCCCGGGCCTTGCTGTCGGTGGTGGTGCGGACCACGGCCTTTGCCCCGGACGTCTTTCATATCCAGGAACAGGTCGACAGACTGACGTTATGGGTCGCGCGGTTCGCGGCGCGGTTCCACCGGCTTTGCCTGACTGTCCATGACCCAAGGCCCCATACCGGCAG
Source organism: Allobosea lathyri (assembly GCF_900108245.1). Lineage (GTDB taxonomy): Bacteria > Pseudomonadota > Alphaproteobacteria > Rhizobiales > Beijerinckiaceae > Allobosea > Allobosea lathyri. The sequence goes on along the minus strand of NZ_FNUY01000007.1, from coordinate 225,733 downwards.
CGATTCCGTCTATGCGGCGGAGAATGCGGCCAACCGGGAGATCATCCGACGCGTCAGCCATGCCTTTCACGTGCATGGCAGCTTCTGCCGGGGCGAACTGACCGGGGTCATTGGGATTGGCCGCCCCGTGCTGGATACGCCGCATGGCGTGCTGCTGGTTCCCGGTCCCGGAGAGAATGTCGCGCCGGAACCGGGACGCGTCCTGATGTTTGGCCGGATGGAGGCCTATAAGGGGCTGGAATGCCTGCTCGATGCCGCGCAGATCCTTGCCGACCGGCAGGTCGCGTTCAGGCTCGTCCTGGCCGGTCGCGGCCCCGAACTCTCCCGCCTGTCGGGGAGGATCGCCGGCGCGCGGCATATCGAGCTCATCGAGGGATTTCTCGAAGCGCCGATGGCGCGCCGCGAGATCGGGCGGGCCTGCTTCGTGGTCGCGCCCTATAGCAATGCGACGCAGAGCGGCGTCGTCTCTGCATCCTTCGGCGGCGGGCGCCCGGTTGTGGCATCACGCGTCGGGGGGCTGGCGGATGCCGTTATCGATGGCGTCAACGGACTTCTCGTCGCGCCTTCCGATCCCGTTCTTCTGGCGAATGCGCTTGAAGCCGTGCTTCGCGATGCAGCGTTGCGGGCCCGGCTTGCCGAGGGAGCTGCTGCGAGCGCGCGCGGAGCTTTCGACTGGGAGCATATCGCGGCGCAGATGCTCGTCTTCCATCGGGAGAGGTTGATCCGTGAAGGCTGATGCGTCGCCGCCAGAGGCCCGGCGCAAGCCACGGATCCTGCTCTTCGTGCCGGTGCTCGTGGTCGGAGGTGCGGAGCGGCACACGGTCGATCTATGCGACTGGCTGCGCCAGCGCGGTTTCGACTGCCGTATCGTGGTCCATGGCGCGGCGCGGTCCGAAGCCATTACCGACACCCCGGGCGGCCGCGATGCCATCTTCCTCAATCTCAAGGGTATGTCGGAGCTGCGCGGCTGGTGGACGATCCGGCGGCTGTTCCGAGAGATGAACCCCGATATCATCGTCGGCATCAACCAGACGCCGCTGATCATTTCCGTGATCGAGCGCGCCATCGGCGCGACGCGCGCCAGGCTCTGCTGCATCTTCCACACCACGCAGATGCAGGCCTTCGAGGCCTATCAGGCCAGGATTTTCGCCGTTGCGTCCCGTTTCGCGGATGCGCTGGTCTATGTCAGCGAAACCCAGCGCGAATTCTGGACCGGGCGAGGCGTGGCGACGCGGCTGACGCGCGTCATCATCAACGGGGTTGATATCGACCGTTTCGCCCCGCGACCGGAGGCCGGGGCCGCGATCCGGCAGGCATATGGCTTGGCGCAGGATGATTTCGTCGTCAGCGTCGCAGCCTCGTTCCGCCCCGAGAAGAACCATCGCGAATTCGTCGAGGCGATGGCGCTGCTGCGGGAGAGGGGCGTTATGGTCAAGGCCATGCTGATGGGCGGGGGCGAGACGCTGGATGCGACCAAGGCGCTCGTCGCCACGCTCGGGCTTGGCGACCTGATCCTGTTCGCCGGCGAACAGCGCGAGGTCAATCCGTTCATGTGCGCCAGCGATGTCGGCGTGCTCTGCGGGAAGGCCGAAACCCTGCCGCTATCGGCGTTGGAGTATCTGGCCAGCGGTACGCCGATGATCTGCACAAGGGTCGGCGGGGTCGAGGAAATCCTTCAACATGGCGTCAACGGGCTGCTCTATGAGAGCGGCAGCAGCCTCGCGCTCGCCGATGCGATCGCGGCAATGGCCGACCCCGCCTTCCGCAAGCCCTTGGCCGAACGGGCGCGATCCTCGATCAGCCATCTCTCGCTGACGGACATGCATCTCGCCTATGAGCGGCTCTTCCTCGACATGGTCGCGCAATAGCGCGGCGAGCAGCCTCCGCGCATCGCTCCGGGATGATTTATCCCCGGTGTGAAAACCTCCCGTACTCTTGGGCAATCACCGCCAGGACCGAGAGGATCGGATGCAGGACTTCATCGAAGGCTTTCCCTTTACGACGCCAAGGCTCGCATTCGCCCCGCCCTTCGCCGATTATGTCGAGGATGTCGTCCTTGCGGCGGATGTTGTGCAGCATGTCGCCATTCCCTCCAGTGCCAGGTTCGTTCTGCTGAACTTCGACGGAGATGTCCGGGCCAAGGTCGGCGTGCCCGGCACCGTACTGGCCTCGCCCTCCGTCTCGACGACCAACGGGGCCGGCAGCGAACTCAATCCGACGGCGCGGCGCATTCCCGCGACGCTTGCCGATGGCAGCACCGTGCCAAGCCATATCGTCCTTCGTGCTTCGCTTGCCTGCAAGGGCTCGCTGGCCTTCTACAAGTGAGGGCGCCGGAATGAACGGGTTCAACACACGGGTTTCGGTGTCCGCGGCGCGGTACGCAGCTCTCCGGCAGCGTCCGCTCAACAACAGGATCGGCCTGATCGGCCATTCCATGCTCGATCAGGCCATCGGCCAGTTGGTGTCGGGTCAGCAACTGCGCAGCGCATCGCTTGCGCTGACGGCCTTCCCGAGCTGGGTGTCGATGCTGTCGCGGGGGCGCTACCTCATACCTGAGAACTGCAAGTTCGCGGTCGCGGCCTCGCTCGTCTCCGACCTGTCCGAGAGGACGCTGACGGCTGCGACGGCACCAAGCGGCTTCGGGCTTGGTAAAACGCAGCTCCAGGCCGCGATCGATTGCCCGGCGGCGACGATCGCGGTGATGTCGGGTCACAACGACCGCATGAATGGGGTTTCCTTGGCGACGTCGATCACGAAGATGACGCTGGCGTTGAATGCGCTGACGGGGGCGGGAAAGATTGTCCTGCTCTGCTCGGCGATACCGACCGGCAGCGCATCCTTTCCGACGCGCCGCCTCACTGGAAGCCAGCTCGCCGCCCATCTGGCATGGTGCGACTGGACCACGCGGATCGCCCCGACGCTGTGGCCGGGGCAGGTCTATGCCATCGATTTCTGGCAGGACATGGTCGACATGGCGCCGAGCGCGACGGCGGGGGATGTCGTATCGGCCAAGACGCAGGACGGCGTGCATCCTTCCAGCTGGGGCGCCTATCTGATGGCGCGACGCGTGCTCGCTGTGCTGGACGGGCTCGGCATTCCCGCAGCCGCGCCCAACGTACATCGGCGCGGGGAGATCTACGATGCGACCAGCAATCCTCGCGGCAACCTCCTGGGAGCAAACGGGCTTCTGGCGGATGCCGGGACCGCATTGAGCGGAAGCTCGGGTGGCGTCACGTTCTCCGGCGTTCGGCCCAGTGGCGCGAACGTCTACGTCAACAGCGCCGGTCAGGCGGGGACCCTGACGATCGCCGGGGCGATGGTGACGACGCCGACCGGCGCATGGTGGCAGATGACCGTCACCGGGACGACCGCCGCCAATGCGGGGCCAAATTTCACGCTCAACCCGCCGAATCTCTCTCCGGCAAATGTCGCGCCAAATGACGTCCTGCATGGTTTTGGCGAGTTCGAGATCGACGCAGGCGGGACGGGCCTGTGCGGCTTTCCGCTGGCGCTCATTCGCAATCTGCCGGGCCCGCAGGTCGACAATATGAACATGGGCTATGGCGGCGAGAGCACCGGCGTCCTGGATCCGGTGCTGTCCGGTTTGCCCGGGCCCTTGTCAGGCTCATGGAACGGGGATCTGCTCAGCACAGTTTCCGGGGCGGAGACCGCGATCTCCACCTATCTTCAGATCAATCTGAAGGCATCCGCCACGGTGAACCTCACCATGCGTGTCCGCAATCTCGCGGTCCGCAAGGTCATGTGAGTTTCCGGCGCCCGGAATGGGCGCTTGCGTTGGGCTGTCGACGCGGCGGAGCCTTTCCGCCGCGTTAAGCTTGTCTCAGACATGAAACCCCATGTTATCATCCTCTTAAAGGCCTGCGCGCGAAGTATCCCTCATCCAGAAGGGAGATGCTCGGTGCCGCAGATTTGGTTGAGCGACGAAGAACTCGGCGCGATGTTTGGATGCTCCCGTGCCGTGGCGCGCGACCGCTCGATCGCCCATGGCTGGGCCAGGCGTAGAAGCATGGACGGCCTTAGCCGGACGAAGCTTCCCCAGGAGATGTTCGAAGAGTTCCTCCTGGACTATGCGGCGCGGCTTCTGGCCAAATCAGCCGCCGATTCCTCTGTCGCCCAACTGCGCGGGATGCTGGCAAGCGCACAGCGATTCGAGCGCTATCCAGATCTCCGTCAGGACAACATGGCAGCCTGACATCGCCGCTTCCGATCGTGCGCATTTTTCTTTGATATTGGTGTCGTTCGCGTGTCATATGCGGATGGTGCGATGCGGTAGAATGCCATATTCGGATGGTGCGTTGCGGTCACGCCGATGGTTGGTTGCGGGGAGAGCGTGTGGCGCACTCGACCCGCTGCTAGCGATGGCACGGCCGTCAATGCTGGTCTTGGAGAGAATAGTTTTGCGCGTCTCGCTGGTTTCGATGCACTATGCCGAATATACTGGCAGACTTGCTATGGCGCTTGCATCTCGGCACACGGTCGAACTTCACCTGTCGACATTCAATGCACGAAACGAGGTCTCTGAAGAATTCTTGCGCAGGTTGGCGGCAACCGGCGTTCAAGTTCATCTTCATCCGCGTCCCCTGCGCAAGAATGCGGTCCTTGATGGATGGCGTCTGGGGCGCGCCATCGCCCGGTTCGCGCCAGATGTAATTCATGCTCAAGAGGCGGCGGCATGGACGGTCTTGGCCAGCTTGATGCTGGGGCCTCGGCGCCGGCGTCTGGTGCTGACGGTCCATGATCCGAAGCCGCATCAAGGGGCTGATATGGCGGCCCGCGCCCGGGCGGAATGGGCGGTACGCCGCGTGCGAACCATGGCTGACGACATCATCGTCCATGGCGACAGCCTACTTCAAGATATGGCGGATGCCTGCCCGTCGTTCTCGGGTCGCCTTCATTCGGTTCAGCATGGCGCGCTCGGCGAAGTTCCGGGCGAGAGCCCGAAGGCGCCATTGAATTCGATTTTGTTCTTTGGGCGGATCCAAGCTTACAAGGGTTTGGGGGTGCTGCTCGATGCGGTGGATATCATGACCGCTCGCGGCTTGTCTTTCGAGCTTCGGATTGCCGGAACGGGGCCCGACCTCGATCGCTATCGTGATCGACTGGCGCGGTTGCCAAATGTCCACCTCGATGAGCGATACATTCCCGCGGAGGAGATCGCACCTGCGTTCATGGCGGCGGCGATCGTCGTGATGCCTTACACGGAGGCAACGCAAAGCGGCGTTGCCGCCTATGCCCTGGCGGCCGGCAAGCCCGTGGTCGTAACCCGTGTGGGCGCCATCACGGAGGTTGTTCGCGACGGGTTCAACGGGTTGGTCGTCGAACCCAACGATCCCATTGGACTTGCGGATGCTTTGACCCGCCTCGTGCAAGAGCCGGACCTTGCTGCCGAACTCGCCGATGGTGCCTATCATACTGCGGAAACGATGCTGTCCTGGTCCGTCATAGGCAAGAAGACATCTGTCATCTACGGCCTTGCATCGTAATCGATTTTAAATTCGGACTATTTGTTCCGATCTGGAGATTGTAGATGAATTTTAATCTGTATAATTCGGTGCGTAGCATAAAGAGATACGTCTTTTTAAGATACGAATTTTGGCGTGATTATTTTTCGACGGGCGAATGGGAGCTGCGTGAGATCGGCAAATTCGTAAAATCAGATCGTATGTCTATCGATGTCGGAGGGAATATTGGGGTATACACCTATCATCTTCATCGATTGTCGTCCGAAGTCGTCACCTTCGAGCCTAATCCGCAATATGTAGAGGTGATAAATGATCTCGGCCTGCGGCGTGGTCGAATCGAGGCGGTCGCTCTCTCCGATCAGTCCGGCAATGTGACGCTTCGAGTTCCGAAGCTTGCAAGCGGTTTGGAAGACCGGGGAATGGCCAGCATCGAACCTTCGGTCGTTTCGGATGAGGCCTTGTCGCGCGCGATCGTTGTTCCGATGCGCCGTCTCGACGAATACGGTTTTAAAAATGTGGGGTTCATAAAAATCGACGTCGAGGGTCATGAAGAGGGCGTTCTGGCGGGAGCGCTCGAGACCATCCGGTCGAACAAGCCGGCCCTGTTGATCGAGATCGAAGAGCGCCACAATCCAGGTGGCATCAAGCGGATCGAGACCCTGCTGGCGACGCTGGGATATCAGGGCTTTTTCTACGAAATGGGAAAGAAGACATCGCTAGCGGGCTTCGATATCGGCAGGCTTCAATCAGCTCCCCCCGATATCAAGGCCAAGAAGGACCGCCGATCAGGGGGCTATATCAATAATTTCCTGTTTGTCGCCAACGCATAGCCATTACGGCAGCGACGGCCGATGGATTGCACTCAACCCCTGCGCCTGGACTCCAACACCTCAGGCGCGGCGGCGAACCCTCGCCAGCAGATCTCGCTTCTGGGTCGTGGTCGCGACCAGCAAGAACACGGCTATGAAGCTCACCGTGACATGGGCGCCCGCCACCGCGCCGGTGAGCCACCACGCTCGCCATGCGACCATCGATCCGAAATAGGCGAAGGGCGCTGCAACCACGGCTGAAATTAAAAGCGGATAAAGCAGCTTCCAGTCGACGAGAAGGATGCCGACCACACGAATGATCTGGATTTGGCGGATCACCGTCAAGATCAAGATCGTCGAGAGCGTGGCGAGAGCGGCGCCCAACATGCCGAGATAGGGCACCAATAGCGCGCATGCCAGGAGTTGGACCGCCAGCGCGAGCAAGTTGTTGAACAGCTCGGTCATGTGTCGGCCGGTCATGCTAAGGGCGACGCTGCTATAGTGCGTAACCGTCATCAGCCATTGCGTCAGTGCCGCGACGATGAAGACGGATCCGGTGATCTGGTAGGTTGGGCCAAGCAGCAGATCGATGTCTCGTCCCCAGATTGCGATCGCAACACAGAGGGGCGCGCACAGAATCGACGCCAACGACATGTTGTTCTTGAGGATGGTCGCCATCAGGGCCGTGTCGCCATCCCGCGCGGCGGCTGCAACGCTGCTCGCCAAGGTCTGTCCGAGCGCAATCCCGATCATCGCGACGAGCTGCCCGACCATCTGGACGATGGCGTAACGCCCGACATCGGCCAATGTGGCCCAGTATCCGAGGGATATTGTGTCGAGCGATCGCGCTACCGTGAAGATGAAGGTGGATACGCCAAGCACGAGTGCGTAGCGCATGACCTTGGCCGCCTCATGCCGCGCGCCCAGGAAACCTGCTCCCACGGGAAACAGGCTATGGGCCCGGGCGGCCTGAAGCGCCCAGGCGAGGATGAACGAGATCAACGTACCGATGACCACCGCCCAGAGTCCGCTGATGAAGGAAAGCAGGATCAGGATCGCGACGATGCGGATCGTGGGCTGGATGAAGTAGGTTGTGACAACGCTCAGCAAGGGTCGATAGATGCCGCGATAGGCCCCGCCGAGCACTGCCATGTCCGTCGCAAGCGGCAGAGCGGCCATCGTGAATGCCAGGACCAGGCCAAAACCTGCATGCTGGAAAACATGAGCTTCGAGCAGTCTCGCCAGATCGGTGAACAGAAGTGCCGTGACGGTCGCCGAAACGGTAAAGGCTGCTAGACGCAGCCATGCGACTTCGTTGGCGCGGCTTGCCTCGCTGGCGCGCGCCAGATGCCGTTGCAATGCCAGATCCAGCCCTAGCGGCGACAGCACGACAGCGATCATGAAGAAATTTCGCGCGAGGCTGACGGTGCCGTAATCCTCCGCGCCGAGACGCGACGCGAGAAAAACTCCGAAAACCGCCGTCGCGAGCTGGCTGTAGGCCATGCTCATGCCCGAGAGCAGCGGCACGAGTCTTCGTCCGCCCGTCTTGTCCAAAACAGCCCCCTTGGTGCGGACGCGAAGCCGAGCCGGCGCCGGAAGGCGGTAGCGATACGGAACGCATCGGGCGATGTCCACCGTCGAGAATAGCAATTTATTGCATTGCAGCATGGGCTGTTGCCACAAGGCCCGCGCGCCCCGTAGATACTCGCGCGAGAGCGGCCGGAGACGGTCGCCGTCCTTTACGTCGAACGTGAGCGACAATGGCAGTTTCGAGCATAGCGACCGGCTCCGTCGACGCTGACCGGGCGGCAAAGCGAGTGATGTTCGTGATGAACACACCTGTGGTCGGGGGCGCGGAACGGCATACCTTCGAATTGGCGAGCGCTCTGCATGAAGGGGGATGGCAGCCGACGGTCTTTGCCATTAAGTCCGGCTCGCTGCCGCCGCCCAAGGAGATCGACCTGTCCCAACCGGCGGCGCCGAATGGGCTTTTTGCGCGTATCGCCGATCTCGCGGAGGCGATCCGGACGGTGGCACCAGATCTCATCGTGGCCGTCAACGAACGGCCGGTGCTGGCCGCCGTGATCGCCCGGCTTCAGGCCCGCAGGCGCATGCCGATTGTCGCCATCTCGCATTCCACGGTTCTGCGAAACCGCAAGGAAGAGTGGATGCAGCGCATCTATACGCCGCTCTTCAACCGGATCGAAGGTGTCGTCTTCATCTCGCAGAACCAGCGGCGCTTCTGGCGGGAACGCGGGTTTCGTCCACGCGGCGAGGTCACGATCCTCAACGGGATCGATCTCGATCGGTTCTCGCCTGATATTCGCGCGCTGCATCGCGAGGGCACGCGGCGTGAATTCGGTTTCGCCCCAACTGATTTCGTCATCGGGCTCTGCGCGGTCATGCGGCCGGAAAAGAACCATCTGCAGATCGTCGAGGCGATAAGCCGCCTGCGGCAGCAGGGGGTTCCGGCGCGCGCGCTGCTCGTGGGGGATGGGCCGATGCGACGTGCCGTCGAGGAACGGGCCGCCGCGCTTGGTGTGGCCGAGCATGTCGTCCTGGCGGGGATGCATGGCGATGTCCGCCCGTTCATCGCGGCCTTCGATGTCGGCGTGCTGTGCAGCGTTTCGATCGAGACGTTGTCGCTGGCCGCGCTCGAAACCATGGCGATGGGCATCCCCATGGTGATGAGCGAACTCGGGGGCGCTTCGGAAGTCGTCGACGACAATACGGGGCGGCTGTTCCCGGTCGGGGATATGGATCGCCTTTGCCAGGCCTTGATGTCGCTGACCCTGGAGGACGTCCGGATCAAGGCGGGCGAGGCCGCGCGGCGGAAGGTTAAAGATATTTTCAATTACCGTGACATGGTTCGTTCATATTCTAGTTATTTCTCCTCATTGGTGTCATGAGACCCTTGGTGGCGTGTGGGGGGCGGAGTCCCGGGAAATATGTGTGGGATCTTCGGCTGGATTATCCGTTCCGAACAGTGTCCGGGGCCGGATAAACTGAAGTCACTGACGGATCTTCTGCTTCATCGTGGCCCTGACGGCGGCAATTACGAGATCAGGCACACAAACGACGACCGCTTCTCCATCGCATTCGGCCACCGGCGCCTGTCCATCATCGATATGTCTGCCAACGGCGCGCAGCCCATGCGGATGTATGATGGTCGGATCAGCATCATCTTCAACGGCGAGATCTACAACTATATCGAGTTGCGGCAGGAGCTTGAGGCCCTCGGCGAGGTGTTCGCGACGTCCAGTGACACCGAGGTTCTGATCAGCGCCTACAAGGTGTGGGGGCAGGAGGCCATTCGCCGTTTCCGCGGCATGTTCGCGTTCGCGCTGCATGACCGGAAGGACGACAGCGTCCTGTTCGCGCGGGACCCGTTCGGCAAGAAGCCGCTCTTCCTGGCCGAGCGGCCCGGCGGGATCGTTTTCGGCTCGGAGATTTTGCCGATCATCGAGGCGCCCGGCGTCGACCGCTCGTTCAATGCCCATGTGCTCGACGACTATCTTCTGGACCGCTATGTGCCGGGTCCCGACACTTTTTTTGCCGGCGTGCGCAAGTTGCCGCCGGGGTCGATGGCGGTCTGGCGGGCAGGGCGCATCGAGACTACGCAGTATTATACGCCGCCCATCGCAACAACGGTTCCGGACCTGACCGATTACGCTGAAGCCGTTCAGCTTTTCAGGGAGGCTTTCGACGACTCGGTCCGCATCCGCATGCGATCGGATGCGCCTTTCGGGGCCTTTCTCTCGGGTGGACTCGACTCGTCCGCGACTGTCGGCGTCATGGCGCGCTACTCCGCGGGGCCGGTGAGGACCTTTTCCGTCGGTTTCGAGGAAACCGCCTTCTCGGAGCTGCGGCATTGCCGCTATGTCGCGGATACATTCGCGACGCGCCACCATGAGCTCGTCGTGACGCAGGATTCGTTCTTCCGCAACTGGGAGGCCGCGATCTTGCATCGCGGTGCTCCGGTCAGCGAGGCGTCGGATATTCCGATCATGCTGCTGTCCCAGGCGGCATCGGCGGAGGTGAAGATGGTCTTGACGGGCGAGGGCGCCGACGAGTTCTTCGCGGGCTATCCCAAACACGTCGCGGAGCACTATCTCAGCTCATATCAGCGTATCGTCCCGTCCGGCCTGCATGACGGGCTGCTGCGCCCCGCCGTTGACCGGCTGCCCTATGGCATGCGCCGCTTGAAGGTGCTCGCCAAGGCGCTTGGAGAGCGCAACCCGGCCGACCGGGTCAGGATCTGGTTCGGCGGGTTGTCGCGCGACGACAAGGACGCGTTGCTGGGTGTGCGCAAGCATGGCCGCGAGCGGCACGATGCACCATTCCCCTCGGGTGCTTCGTCGAATTTGCGGCGCAGCCAGTATTTCGATCAGGTGTCGTGGCTGCCCGACAACACGCTCGAACGCAACGACCGGATGATGATGGCCGGATCGATCGAAGGCCGCATGCCGTTCATGGACACGCAGCTGGCGCAGCTTGCCGCACGCATGCCGGATAATTTCCTCGTTCGCGGCTTCCGCGGCAAATCGGTCGTGCGCAAAGCCATGGAGGGGCTGGTCCCCGCCCGCATTCTGCGCCGCCGGAAGAACGGTTTCCGCGTGCCGATCAACGAGTGGTTCAGGACGACGCAGCGCGATCTCGTGCGTGATCTGCTTGTCTCCGAGTCGTCAAGAATCCGCCGTATCCTGAACGGCGAACTCGTGGACCGGATCGTTTCCGAGCATATGCAAAGTCAGGTCAATCACGAGCGGATGCTTTGGTCGCTGTGCAATCTCGAACAGTTCCTTCGCGCCTACCGGCTGGAGCCGGAAGCCGAGTTGCGGTGGACACCTTGAAAACCCGGCAGGTATCGCCCGACGGCGCGGGTCGCGCCGTCCGCGTCATGGTCGTGACGCCGCTCGGGGAGGGCGGCAAGGGCGGCATCGACAGAATCATGGACGAGATTCGCCATCGGCTCGAAAAGTCGCCGCGGCCCGACCTCTCCGTCAGCTTCCAGGTCACGCGCGGACAGGGGCATATCGCGTTGTCGCCGCTGCTCGTCGCCGGGCTTCTGCTCCGGCTCGCGGGCCGGCCGTTCGGTTTTGGACCGGATGTGCAGCATATCAATCTCTCGTCACATGGCAGCACGCTGCGCAAGATCGCCGTCGCGCGCACTGCTCGGCTGTTCGGCATCCCCTACATCATCCATCTGCATGGCTCGGAGTTCCGCTCATACTGGCAGGGCGCCTCGCCTGGACTGTCGGGGCTCATCCGCGACATGTTCAAGCATGCGTCGGGCATCCTCGTCCTCGGGCGGGTCTGGCATGACTTCATCCTCGAACGCGTGCCGGAGGCTGGCAGCCGGATCGAGATCCTGCCCAATGCGACGCCCATGCCGACCCAGCCACGCAGCGCCGCCGGCGATGTCGTCACGATCCTCTTCCTGGGCGAGGTTGGAGCGCGCAAGGGCGTACCGCAACTGATCGAGGCGTTGTCTTGCCTGCCGCGCGAATTGCCCTGGCGCGCGATCATCGCCGGGAACGGCGCGATCGACGAGGCAAAGACCGCGCTGGCCGGCCATGGCCTGTCCGAGAGAGTCGCTGTTCCAGGCTGGGTCGGCCCCGCCGACGTGGCGCGGCTATTGTCCGAGGCCGATGTGCTCGTGCTGCCGTCTTTCGGCGAGAACCTGCCGATGTCGGTCATCGAGGGCATGGCGCGGGGCCTCGCTGTCGTCACCACGCCGGTCGGCGCGGTGGAGGACATCATCGAGAGCGAGCGGACGGGCCTGCTCGTGCCGCCCGGCGACAGCAAGGCGCTCGCCCATGCCCTGGAGCGCGTGGTCGGTGATGGCGAGTTGCGCAGGAGGCTCGGGGATGCGGCGCAGGCTTTCCACCGCGAGCATCTCGAGATCGGGGGGTATGTCGAGCGCCTCGTGACCATCTGGCGCGATCACGCGCGCCGCTGATCCCGATCCTCCAAACCTTCCAATCCTCCAAGCCTCCAAGCCTTCCAAGCCTCCGGATCCTCAAGCCTCCCGATTTCTCGCCTCTCGAACGGCCCAAAATCTCGATCAAGGACCGCCTACGAATGTCATTGGCATGGTACGTCAAGCGCCTCGCGAATATGAGCGTTCCGGAAATTGCGCATCGCGGTGTCGAGCAGGCGCGCCGGTCGATTTCGCGCCGCCGGACCTATGGCTGGGAGGCGTTCGGCTATTCCGGAGAGGTCAGGGGCGTGCCGGCTTTCGCCGAGGCGCTGCGCGCCGGCCGCAACCCGGCATTCGATGCGGCTCTGCGCCGCTCGGTCACGGAGCTGCTGGCCGGCCGGTTCGCGGCTCATGGCGTCGCCTGGCCACAGCGCGATCCGGCCGATCTGTTTCCCGCCTCCATATGGCGGCTGGACCCGGTGACGGGGAATGCGTGGCCAGGGGCGGAGATCTATTGCTTCGATCTCAAATATCGTCACGCCCGCGGCATTGGCGATATCAAATATGTCTGGGACTTCAATCGGTTGCAGTTCCTGCAGCCGTTGGCTGCGGCAGCCTGCCTCTGGCCGGAGGATAAAGCCCCTCTGGCGGCGATCGAGGCCGCGATCGAGAGCTGGTCCGATGCCAATCCGCCCTTCGGCGGGCTCGGATGGAATTCCGGCATCGAGCTTGCGCTGCGGGCCGTCAGTCTGGTTCTTGTCCTCTCGCTCTGCGGTGAGCGTCTCCGGGCCGATACCGTCACGCGCATCGGCGTCATTCTGGCCGCCCATCTCTATTGGATGACGCGTTATCCATCGCGGTTCTCCTCGGCCAACAATCATCTCATGGCCGAGGCCATGGGCGAATTTGCTGCCGCCTATGCGCTGCCTGACCTGCCGCGCGTGGGGGAGATCGCGGCGCATGCCCGCGCGGTTCTCGAGCATGAGGCCGGCGTGCAGATCGTGGCCGACGGCGTGGGAGCCGAGCAATCGCCGACCTATGGTGCCTTCACTGCGGAAATGCTCCTGGTCGCGGATGTCGTGGCCCGCGCGGGCGGGCGGCCTCTCGCCCCGATCGTGGAAGAGCGCCTGACGGCTTTCGCGAATTTCGTCGCCTGGCTGGCCGATGGGGAAGGTTTCGTACCCGCCATTTGCGATGACGACGAGGGCCGCGTCCTGTCGTTGAGCGACGGCCATGAGACGCGCTATCCCGCTTCGGTGGCGCGGGCGATCGCCGGCCATTTCGGCCGGCCGCCCGAGCTTGCGCCCGTCGAGAGCGAAGCCGAATTGCGCGATGCGGTCTTCGCTGCCCCGCATGACACGAAAGCAGCGCCGCAAGGCGTGCGCTGCTTTCGTCAGGGCGGCTATACGGTCGTGCGGGAGGAGCGCGCTGGCCGAAAGCTGCGCTTGACCTTCGATCACGGGCCGCTCGGCTATCTCTCCATCGCCGCACATGGCCATGCCGATGCCAACGCCATCACGCTGTCGCTCGACGATCAGGACATCTTCGTCGATCCCGGCACCTTCCTGTACCACTCAGGTGGCGAATGGCGGGACTGGTTCCGCGGCACGCCAGCGCACAACTCCGTGACCTTGCAGGGGCAGGATCAGAGCACGATCGCGGGCCCGTTCAACTGGTCGCACAAGGCCAATGCGACGTTGGATGAGGTTCGGGAAGGTGCCGACTGGCGCATCGCGGCGCGTCACGATGGCTATGTCAAACGCTTCGGCGCGACGCATTGGCGGGCTGTGGAGGCCTGCGCCGGCGGTATCGTCATTCGCGACAAGCTGCTCGGCGAAACGGGCGTGCCTGCCGAGGTGGTGTTCCAGCTTGCGCCTGGGCTCGACCTTGCGGGCGAAGGCGCGGCGCGAACGGTGACGCATGAAGGGCGCGCCGTTCTGAGAATCGCATTCTCGGCGCCCGGCGACATTCTCGCCTTGCCCGGCGGAGGGGCTGTCGATGGAGGGTGGGTCTCGCCGCGTTTCGGCGCCAAGCGCCCCGCGGCGCGGCTGGTCTGGCGCGGCATGATTCCGCCCTCCGGGCTGGAGACCAGCATCGACTGGAGCTGAGCCTTCAGGCGTGAGAGCCGTAGCGCCGCCTCAGTCCAAGGAAGCTGCGATAGATCAGCAAATGCGACAGGAACGCGGCGGCGAATGTCGCCGTCAACAGAATCGCCCCGGCCAGCAGGGTTCCCGGCAGGCTCGTCCGCAGGGCCGCGAAATCCACGAAGCTCGCCAGCAGATGCTCGGGCTCCAGATGCCAGAGATAGGCCGCGTAGGACATCCGCCCGATCCAACGCATCGGTGCGATATCGAGCCACGGGTTGAGAACGACGCCCGCTATTCCGCTTTGCAGGCTGACGAAGACCGCGATCAAGCCGATTCCCTGCATTGAAAAGCGGATGGTTTCACGGAACCATGGATCGCGCAGAAACAGGCTGGCAAGCAGCACGCCTGATCCGAACGCAAGGAGTGCCCAGCTGCGCTGCCCTCCAGCGACGGCCTGGAGGCGAGATCCGTGGTGCCAGAGCAGCAATGCGGCCAGGCAGCCATAAGCGATGGAGTCGATCCGCGTTTCCGTTGCCTGATAGGCATAGTCGGGCGAAAATCCCATGCTCCAGTAGATTTGACGTAGGGACAGCGATATTATGCAGATTGAAGTGAGCGTTATTCCGATATTTTTTTTGAATTTATAGATGAGAGATAATAATATTGGATACGTTATATAATAATGCTCCTCTACGGCCAGGGACCATAATTGGACGAATCGAAACCCGTTGATGGGGTCCGGAGGTGGCCACAGAATTTGATGGTAATTGGTGTAATAGAAAATCGCCGCCAGAGTATCTTCAATCGGCGGGCTTTGCGAATATATAAAAAACACCTTCAGAATAATGAAGATCAATAATTCGGGTTGGAGACGTAGAAATCTACGAATATAGAACCTTTTTATATTTATTCTGTTATTTGTATCAAATTCGCGAAGTAAAAGCGTCGTTATGAGAAATCCGCTGATAAAGAAAAATAATGTGACGCCTAACCCACCGGGGATGACGCGCTCAAATCCGTAATGCGCGGCAAGTACGAGGCCGATGCTGATCGCCCGAAATCCGTCTACGCCAGATATCTCTCCGACACGAAGCAACGGTCTCATACTAAGCTCGTCGTTGCCTTTATTTCCGGAGTCGCTTTGATGGCGGGATGCGAGTCGTGCTTGTTTTTTTGTCTCTGGCCGGGTCGCCCGACCGATCTAAACTATAAAAGAGCCCAGAATTTGCTCAATGCAAGCTTTTTGTTGCGTTGCATCATTTTCATGAGCGACGTATAGGACGAGGCCTAGGCGGGCATTGGCGTGCTTGCCCGCCCCGCTCGCGAGCGGGCCAGATTTGCCGACCGACGGGGTTCTCGATGAAGATTGCCATCTATGGCCTGGGCTATGTGGGCCTGACGGCAGCCGGGTGCCTGACGAAGGAAGGGCATGAGGTCGTCGGCATCGACGTATCCGAGCGCAAGGTCGCAGAAGCCGCCGCCGGCATCTCGCCGATCAAGGAGCCCGGCCTGGAGGAGCTTCTCGGCGAGGCTGTCGGCAAGGGGCTCCTGACCTGCACCACCAGCGGCGCCGATCGTATCCAGGACTGCGACATGGCCATCGTCTGCGTGGGCACGCCGAGCGGTTCGGACGGGGCGCACAACATGTCCTTCATCGCCGAAGTGTCGCGCCAGATCGCGACTTCGGTGGACCGCAAGCGGACGACGCCGCTCACCGTGGTGTATCGCAGCACGATCCGGCCCGGCACCATCGACGAGCTGATCCGGCCGATCTTCAAGGCGACCCTTGGCGGCGACGTTGGAGTGGTCGAGCTCGTCTACAACCCCGAATTCCTGCGCGAGGCCGTGGCGATCCGCGACTATTTCGCTCCGCCGAAGATCGTCATCGGCACGCATGACGGCAAGTCCAACGAGCGGATGGAGGAGCTGAACAAGAACATCTCCGCGCCGGTCTTCTATACGGGCTACCGGGAAGCCGAGTTCACCAAATTCGTCGACAACACCTTCCACGCCTTGAAGGTGACCTTCGCCAACGAGATCGGGCGCATCTGCCTGGAGCTCGGGATCAGCGCCAGCAAGGTCCACGAGATCTTCGTGGCCGATACCAAGCTCAATATTTCGCCCTATTATCTGCGGCCCGGCGGGGCCTTCGGCGGCTCGTGCCTGCCCAAGGATGTCAGGGCGCTCCAGTACATTGCGGCGGATGTCGGTGTGCATGCTCAGCTGGTCGACTCGCTCATCCGCTCGAACGACACCCACAAGCACTATCTCTTCGAGCATGTGACGCAGCGTCTGGCGCCGGGCGGCTCAGTGCTGATGCTTGGGCTCGCTTTCAAGCGCAACAGCGACGATCTGCGCGAAAGCCCCAATGTCGACATGGCCCGCAAACTGCTGCAGGCGGGCTACAAGCTGGCGATCTTCGACCCGGCGCTCGAGCCCAGTCATCTCGTCGGCCAGAACCTCGGCTACATCTTCTCGCATCTGCCCGGGCTGCCGGATTTGCTGGTGTCGCGAGACTTCATCCTGGAGCGGAGTTTCGATCTCGTGATCGACACAAGCGGCGCGGCAAAGGAATTGCCCGCCAGCATCGGCCCCATCGTCGACATCAACACCCTCGCCTGAGTTCAAGGAACGTTCTTATGGCTGTGTCCGAGACGATCGAACTCGCTCCCCTGCCGATGGCTTCGGCCGAGGCTCCATTCGAGGCATCCGTGCCGCGCGAAGCGCTGGCGGGGCGGCGGGTCCTCATCATCGTCGAGAATCTGCCCGTGCCGTTCGACCGGCGCGTGTGGCAGGAGGCGCGCACCCTGAAGGCGGCCGGCGCGGAGGTCTCGATCATCTGCCCGACCGGCAAAGGCCACGAGGCCGTCTATGAAGTGATCGACGGCATTCACATCCACCGGCATACGCTGCCGCTCGATGCCGGATCGGCGGCCGGCTATCTGCGCGAGTATTCGGCGGCGTTATGGGCCGAAACGAGGCTTGCCTGGCGGGTCTTTTTTGGGGTGGGCTTCGATACGATCCATGCCTGCAATCCGCCCGACCTGATTTTCCTGGTCGCGCTGCCGTTCAAGCTTCTCGGCAAGCGGTTCATCTTCGACCATCACGACATCAACCCGGAGCTCTACGAGGCCAAGTTCAACAAGCGCGGCTTCTTCTGGCGCCTGCTCGTCCTGTTCGAGCGCCTGACGTTCCGGCTGGCTGATGTGTCGATCGCCACCAATGACAGCTATCGCGAGATCGCCTGCACACGCGGCGGCATGGCGCCGGACAAGGTCTTCACGGTCCGAAGCGGGCCCGATATCGGCCGCATCAAGGCGGTTCCGCCAAACCCTGCGTTTCGCAACGGCCGGCGCTACCTTGTCGGCTATGTCGGGGTGATGGGCGACCAGGAAGGCGTCGATCTCCTGCTGGAAGCCGTCGACCACATGGTTCACAAGCTCGGGCGCAACGACGTGCAGTTCTGCCTCGTCGGGGGCGGTCCGAGCCTGGAGTCGCTGAAGGCGATGTCGGCGCGGCTCGGGCTCGAGGATCACGTCACGTTTCTTGGGCGCGCGCCTGACCGCGAGCTTTTCGAAGTGCTGTCGACGGCGGATGTCTGCGTCAATCCCGACCGCGTCAATCCGATGAACGACCTCTCCACGATGAACAAGATCCTGGAATACATGGCCGTCGAGAAGCCGATCGTTCAGTTCGACGTCAAGGAAGGCAGGGTTTCGGCCGGCGATGCTTCGCTCTACGCGGCGAAGAACGATCCGGTCGATTTCGCCGACAAGATCGTCGCGCTGCTGGGCGATGACGAGGCGCGCAAGCGCATGGGCCGCTACGGGCGCGAGCGCGTCGTTCGCGAACTGTCCTGGCAGACCCAGATTCCAACGCTGATCGCCGCCTATCATGCGGCCGCCCGCCGCTGAGCGGTGGCGGCTTCAGATTATCGAGCCGGATGTCGCATCCGGCCTGATGATCTGAAGCGGGCTGTTTTCAGTCGGAACCGAGTCATCCCGGACAAGCGGCTTTAGCCGCGCCGATCCGGGATCCATTCCGGATCATTTCCGGCAAAAGGTTCCGGAATGGATCCCGGGTCTCCGCTCCGCTACGCCCGGGATGACGAAAACGTTTCCGCACGAAACCAGCTTGCTCCAATGGACCGATGCCCAGCGGGTCAGGCAGTCCCGCTGATCGTTCCGCCGCGCGCATCGAGGAAGCGCACCCCGTGCGATGAGATGACCGCGCAGACCAGCATGCCGGTCTGATAGGCGCCGGTATCGATCGAAATCCGGTTGTGACGCAGGACAGGACGTGCCTGTGGCGTATGGCCGTGCACGACGACCGCGCCGAATGAGGCTGTCGAATTGAGGAAGGCGTCGCGGATCCAGAGCAGGTCGCGCTCGCTCTGTTGCGCGAGCCGAACGCCCGGGCGGACGCCGGCATGGGCGAAGAAGAAGCCGTCATGCTGGTAGAAGAGATCGAGCCCGTTGAGGAAGTCGAGATGTTCGCGAGGGATCGCGGCGTTCAGCGCAGAGCGCGCGGCAGTGACCTCGCGGGCTGTTCGCGGCGGCTGCACCCCATAGGAGCGCAGCGTCGACTGGCCGCCATATTCCATCCACCTGACGAAGTCGTCATCGGAGCGGGTCGCTGAGATCAGCATCGCCTCATGATTGCCGGCAAGGCAGACGACTTTCCGGTCCGTGAGGCGCTGGCGTGCGATGAGAGCGTCGAGAACGCCGCGCGAATCCGCGCCCCGGTCGACATAATCGCCAAGATAGACCTCGACGAGGCGAATCGTCTCGATGGCTGCGAGTCGATCGAGCTGCACCATCATCTGGGCGAGCAGGTCGGAGCGGCCGTGCAGGTCGCCAATTGCCGCGATGCATAGATCGGTTTCGGCCAGGGCAATCGCAGTTGTCGGCGCCCCAGCGGCTGTCGGGGCCTGAGCAGTTCTCGGACGAAACGGCTGCACCGGTGGAGGCTCGTGACTGGACGATTCCTGTCCGAGAATACGTTTCACCCAGCGCAGCAACGGGCGCATCATCCTTCGTCGTTGGCGCAAGGTGCGGCGCGCGACGCAACGGCGTTCCCCGCCGGGGAGGCCGCGCGCGAAGTCTAAAGCGCGGCGGCCAAAAGGGGAAACACTTTGAGATCCGCTTCCGCTTGGCGGTGGTTGCCGGCCCTGTCGCGAGCGTCCGTCCGGGCGCGTCGCAGCTGACCTCAAACGCGACGGGTCAGACGAACAGGAAGTCGTTTGCCGTCAATGAGGCGAGCGCCACGCCCTTGAGCGTGATGATGTCGTGCGGAGTCGCGGTGATGACCACGTCGGCGCCATGCTGGACCATGTTGAGATGCGCGTAGTCGGCGACAACCGCCTTGTCGAACTGAAGCGTATCATGCGCGGGCGAGTCGCCGGCCTTGAAGCCGTAGATGGTGTCGTTGCCAAAATCGGGATGGAACACGAACTTGTCCGAGCCAAAACTCGTGAAGCTGTCGTTTCCGCCGCCTGATGTCATGACGACGTCGGCGGCATAGGATTTGACGACCTGCGAGCCGTCGGCCTTGGTCGAGATGGCGAGCGTCTGCTTGCCCAGGGCATCGTAGAAGGCGGAATAGCTGCTGCCATCCGCCGAGACGCTGTGCACATAGTCCGGCGTTCCATCGGCGTGATAGCGCGTGACGCTCGTCGCGATGTGGGCGGCGTTGTATGTGACGTTTTCCGTCACATAGCTCTTTCCGGTGATGCCGAAATCGGAGACGCGCTGGGCACCATCGTCCCAGTACTGGACCATGTGCTTCAGGGCGCCCTTTTCGTCATAGGAGAGCAGGCTGGAGGTGTAGCCCTTGTCCTTGACGCCGTAATCGTAGACGTCCTTCGAGCCGTCGAGATCGACCACCGTCTTTTGCTTCAGCGTGCCTGCCGCGTCGTATTTCTGATAGGTCGTCGACCCGTCGGCGCCGACCTGCTGCTTGTAGTCGAGCGTCTTGTCCGCGTGATAGCGGACGATCAGGGCGATCTTTCCGCTCGGATCATAAGTTATGGCGTCGGACGCATAGGACTGGCCGGTGATGTTGTAGTGGTAGATTACCGTGTTGCCGTCGGCGCGATGCTGCGTGTTGGTCAGCATGGTCCCGGCGCTGTCATAGGTCATGTGCGCGACGGGGTTGATGGCGTCGTTCGCACCATATTCGAACAGTTCGCGGGCTCCGTTCGCCTGAACCACAGATTTCCGCAGCAATGCGCCGGCAGCATCATATGCCGTGTAGGTGGTCGCCCCGCTGCCGCCGAGCATCTGCGTGTAAGCGAGCGTGCCGTCATCATGATAGCGCAGCAGCTTCGTCATCGCGCCGGACGTGTCGTAAATCCGGTGCTCGCTGGTGTAATCCTTGCCTTCGACATGGCTGAGGAAGACTTCGCGAGCGCCCGTCACCTGGGTCACGCTCTTCAGCGTCTGATGGCCCGCAGCGTCGTACTGGTAATAGGTCGTGACCGCGTATGTTCCGAACTTCTGCTGGAGTTCGACCTGGCCGTCCGCCAGATAGCGGGTCAGGCTCGTGGCCGCGCCGGTCTTGTCGTAGACGGCATGCTCCGAGGTGTAGGTCTTGCCGGTGATGGCGAAGGTATCGACGACGCGCGAATTGTCGGCTGAGGTGAGCACCTTCTGCGTCATCGTGCCGTAGGCATCGTAGAAGAGCGTGGTTTTCGTCCCGTCGAGATTGCGCGTGACCATCGATGCCAGCAGGCCGGCGGAATCGAAGGTCTGCACGCTCATCGAACCATCGGGATTCTCGAGCGTCGTGGTCGCGAGCTTCCCGTCGCTGCCGTACTGGTTGACCTTGTACTGGGTGTCCAGCTTCGTCGGCGCCAGCGCGATGGGGGCGCCGGTCGTGAGCGACAGGTCCGAATAGCTGACCGCCATCGTTTCCGATGATTCCGGCCGGTAGATGCCCTGTTTCCAGTAAACGCTGCTCTGCGTGGAATAGCCGAGCGGGCCGTCATATTCGACGATCTTGACGCCGTCGCGGATCAGGTTGAGGTGGCCGTTGCCATTGGGATCGAAGACGATGTCGATATCGAACTTGTAGTCGTGATTCTGCAGGACATCGGCAGTGTCGGTGTAGACGGTCTTGTAGACGGTCTGCCCTGACGCGGCGGTATAGCCGATGACGACCGTCATCTTTCCATTGGACAGGGAGATGGCGAAAGGCGGCGAGTTGCTCGGCGCACCCTCATAATCGTTCTGGTGGAACTGGCCGAGAACCGTCCAGTAGCAACTCGCGCTGCCGCCCTGCTCGATGTTCATTTCATAGGAAATGTGGATCGGCGTACCGTTCGCGATCTGCACGGTGGACGCGATCTCGGATCGGTTGATGCTGTTGCTGTCGACCTGGGACCAGACGTCGCCACTGCGCACTTCGAAGCGAAGCGTATCGCTGTCGACCTCGGTCAGGCTATAGTTTTTGCCCGCATCCTGAATCCAATAACTTGCTCCGGACCAATCGAACTTTGTGTTCGGCGCAAGCACAACCTGGGTCGATGAGGCTGCCATGGTGTCCTGGTGCTTAGCTGATGGCGGGCTGGCCTCTGCCCCATCTTTCGGTGGCGGCGTCTGACCTTGGATCGAGTCATAGCGGTGACCTGTTAGAGCTCTTTTCGCGGAATCGATTGCATTTTAGCGATATGTGCGATTGCGAAATTCCCTGTCGCGGGCCTGTCGTTGGATGAAGCTAAGACGATCTGATAACAGCCGTGCGATGGGGCGATCGATCTTGTTTTTGATGTCGGGACTTGGCGTTGGCGGGGCCGAGCTTCACACGCTGGGCTTGCGCGCCGGCGTTCAGGCCGATGATGTCAGGACGACGCTCGTCGCTCATGGCACGCGTCGTGCGCAGGCGATGGAGCGTCGCCCTGGAGCGGGTGGCGCGATCCAGCTGAATATCCGGGGCATGTCGAGCCTGCGCGGATGGTGGCGCGTCTGGCGCCTTCTGCGGAGCGAGCGGCCCGATCTCGTGGTCGCGGTGAACCAGTCTCCACTGATCGTCGCCATCGTCGCGAGATTGCTGGGGGCGACCGCGGCTCGCATCGCCTGCATCTACCACACGACGATCCTGCGTCCCGGTGACGAACGGACCCAGGGTGTCTTCCGCTGGGCTGTCGGGCGGTCGGATGCGCTCGTCTATGTCAGCGAGCGCCAGGCCAGCTATTGGCGCGCGCGGGGATTGCTGAGCCGCCGGGACGTCGTGATCCAGAACGGGGTCGACCTCGTGGCCTTCCGGCCGGATCGGGCGGCGAGGGCAGAGATGCGCGCCGGCCTTGGCATCGCTGATGGCGATTTCGTCATCGGCGTCGTCGCATCGCTTTGGGCAGAGAAGAACCATCTGCATGTCGTCGAGGCGGTCGCCGCCCTGCAGGCTTCGGGCGTTGCAGCACGTGCCGTGTTCGTCGGGGACGGGCCGATGCGGACGGCGATCGAGCAGCGCGCCCGGGCGCTCGGCATCGAGGCGCGGGTGGCGATGATCGGCGATGTCGAGGATGTCCAGCCCTATATCGCGGCGTTCGATGTCGGCGTGCTCGCTTCCGTCGCGGTCGAGACGTTTTCCCTTGCGGCGCTCGAATGCCTCGCTTGCGGCGTGCCCATGGTGATGTCGGATATCGGCGGCGCGGCCGAGATCGTCGAGGACGGCGTCAATGGCCGCCTGCTGCCGCCAGGGGATCTGCCCACACTGGTCGCTGCCCTCTCCGAGATGGCCGTTCCGGCCTATCGGGCCAGGCTCGCGGCGGCGGCGCGTGGATCGGTCGAGCGCTATTCGGTCGAGCGCATGCTGTCCGCCTATCGGGCGTTGTTCGCGAGCCTTGGCCGATGATTGCCGGGGCGGCGACCCGTCTGGAGCCTGCTTCGCAGGCGCTCGCTTTGGCGGTCTTCGTGCTGGCGCCGATTCCCCTGGGATCCGCCGACAACCGCTGGGTCGCGCTTTGGTGTCTCCTGCTCGGGCTGAGCCTGGCGTCGGCGGATATGAGCGGTCTCACGCGCCTTCACAAACGATACATTCTGCTGACTCTGGCGCTTCTTGCCGCCTGGGTAGGCGTTGCCGCGTTGCAGCAGGCGCCATCGTTATGGACCGGGATCGCCGATCCCATCTGGGGCGAGGTCGGGGGCCTTCTCCCCGAGCCGCGTTCCGCAGCGCGGGCTGCAGCGACTGCTGCATCGCCGCTGCCGGCTGTGGGGATGCCGATCCTGTTCGCGCTCGCCTTCCTGCGCGCCCTGCTCATCGCGCGAACGCCGGCCGGCGGCGAACGGGTCATGACAGTGCTGGCCTATGCTGTCCTGTTGCTGGGCGTGCTGAGTTTCGTGGCCTATCGTCTCGACCCCGGCTCGATCCTCGGCGAGCCGAAGACCTTCTATCGAAACGTCTTCACCGGCACTTTCGTCAACAGCAACACGGCGGCAGCCTATTTCGGCCTTGGCATGGTGCTGTGGACGTGCCGGCTGGTGCAACGCATCCCCGCGGGTCGGCCGCGCCGGCTCAGTGGCTGGGCCGGACGGCTGCTGCAGCTCACCGACCGCATCACGCCCACGATCATCCTTTCGCTCGTCGCGGTTCTGGCCTGTCTGGGGTTCGTCATCATGACGGCCTCGCGCGCCGGGCTCATCCTGTCGCTTGCAGCGTCATCTCTCGTCGCGGTGCTCCTCCTTCGTGGCAGGCTGCTGCCGCGTCGCCGGTCGACAAGCCTGCTGGTGCTCGGCCTGGCGCTCGTCGTCGCCTTCATCGTGCTCAACGGCGAAGTGGTCGTCAGAATTCAGCAATTCGGCCTGATCGACCAGTATCGGCTGGAGGTCTATCGGATCTGCCTGGGCCTCATTGCGCGATATCCCTGGCTCGGCATCGGGCCCGGTGCATTCGAAGCCGTCTTTCCCTCGGTCCGCACCGAGGAGCTGGGCCTGTTTGGAATCTGGGACCGCGCGCATTCGGTTCCACTCGAACTCGCGGTCGAGATGGGGCTGCCCCTGGCGGCGGCTGTGAGCGCAGCCTGGATCGCCACGCTGGCGATCCTGACGCGCGCCTGTTTCGCAGGTGCACAAAACAGGCGAGGCGGCGGCGTAGATATTGTCATCGCCGCGACCGGTGTCGCCCTGTTGGGGACATTGCATTCGCTGGTCGATTTCCCGCTTCAGACGGCAGGCTTTCTGGCGCCTTTTGCGGCAGTTTTCGGAGCAGGAATCGGTACTTACGGTGCGTTGTTGCCACAGTCCGATTTCAATTTTCATGCCCTCAGGGTTAATGCCCCTGAATCAATATGACTTACTTTTCGCAATGCGATATGCGGGATGACCTTTGGTTGGTTGGGGCGCTAGATTGATGTTATCTTTGCCGGGCGGATTTGCCGCGACGCTCCTTCGATTTGGCCGTCAAGCCGCCACTCTTGCTCCCGCAATGCTGGTCGCGGGAATCCTGGTCGGCTGCACTGCATTTCCCAGAGATACGCCCAATTCCACCGATGTCAGGGGCGGTGCGTCGGTCGCGCTCCAGAATGACGACCGGATTTCCTACGCGCTGGTGGATCTGACCGGCTCGGTGCTCCCCGCCGCCAATGCCGCGACCTCGTCCCGCCGCCCGAGCTTCGGGGCGCTGTCGGGCGGTCGGAGCGGAACGTTCGCCAATGTCCGGATTTCGGTCGGCGACATCCTGTCGATCACGATCTTCGAGGCTGCCGCCGGCGGCCTGTTCATTCCCACGGAAGCGGGATCGCGCTCCGGCAATTTCGTGCAGGTTCCCAATCAGCAGGTCGACGGCACGGGCACGATCGAGGTGCCCTATGCCGGGTCGATCAAGGCTGCGGGCCGGTCTGCCCGCGAAGTCAGCGAAGAGATCCGTCGCAACCTCGCCAATCGGGCGATCGAGCCTCAGGTCGTCGTGACGATCAACGAGCGCCGCGGCAACGACATCAGCGTCCTCGGCGAGGTCAACACGCCCTCGCGCTTCGCGATGGACCCCGGTGGAATTCGCCTGATGGGCGCCGTCGCCCGCGCCGGCGGCCCGCGCTACCCGACCTATGAGACGATGGTGTCGATCCAGCGTGCTGGAAAGACCCATAAGGCGATGCTCAGCACGATCCTGAAAAACCCGGGTCAGGACGTTCAGCTGCAGTCCGGCGACGTCGTCTTCCTCTCGCGCGATCCGCAATATTTCATGATCTTCGGCGCCACGCCGGATCCCAGCGGCGCCAACAGCCGCCGCGTGACCTTCGAGAACGACGATATGAGCCTTGCCGAGGGGTTGGCGAAGGCGGGCGGCCTGCGCACGGAGCGCGCCGATCCGCAATCCGTCTTCATCTTCCGCATGGAGGCACGCAGGACCTTGACCCAGCTGGGCGTCGATATTGCTCCCTATACGACCGATGTCGTTCCCACCGTCTATGCCGTGAACCTGCGGACGGCCGACGGCATCTTCCTCAGTGACCATTTCAAGCTGCGTGATCGCGACATCATCATCGCCGCCGATGCGCAGACCGTCGATCTCGGAAAGTTCCTGTCGCTCGTCAATCAGGTGGCTGTCGTCCCCTATAATGTCGGGGTGATCGCGACACGATGACGGTCGTGCGGAGCAAAGCGACGATGGGGCGGTTCTTGCGCGGTCATACGCGCCTGCGCCGGCCTCTCCTCGTCGCTTCGGCCATCCTGCTGGCCGTCGCCCTCGATGCGGGGAGCGGGCGGCCGGCACAGGCGGCCTGCCAGATTCCGGTCGCTTCTGATTATCTCGAGCAGATCGTGCGCAATCCGCGCGTCGTTCTTCAGAACAGTCCACAAGGGGGCGACCAGCTGATCTATCGGGCGCAGATGCTGGCTGCGGCCAGTATCGCCTCCCTGCGGGGGCTGATCAGCGTCGTCCCATTGGCCAACGTCGCCCAGAAGGCCGCGATCGGCCAGGGCATGGGCCGCGCCGCCGGGTCCTGCAGCGCCCGCTACGGGGACACGACGCGCCGTATCACGGATGCGGTCCGCTCCATGGGCGACCGCGAGGTGACGCGGGCCTTCGCAAAATTCCTGACGCCGGACAGCGGAGCCGTTCCGCTTTCTCCGGGGGTAGGGGCGGGAACGCCGGATTCCGACCGCCAGCGACTTAAGCTGGATGGCAGGATCGCACCGATCGGACCGCTAAGGGACCCGTTCGGCAAGCTGTGATGGGCCGCATGGCTGAACAAGGCGTTTTTTCAGTACCCGCGGCGTCGTTGCGCCACAATTGAATGAGTTATCGGCACGTGCGACTTATGTTGCAGTGCAACCTGACCGAGTGACCGATGCTGCATCTTCCGAATCCCAATTCGATGTCAGGTCAGCCGCAGCGGAGCGAGGGCGGTTTCATGCCGCAGCTCGACCTGCTGGCCCTGATGCGCATGTGCTATCGGCAGTGGCCGGTCGTGCTTGGCGCGCTCGGGCTGGCCCTGCTTCTGGGCACGATGTATCTGGCGACCGCGCAGCGTCGTTACACCGCCAGTTTTCTCATCATGGTCGATACGCGCAAGAGCCAGGTGATGGCGCGACAGGACGCGTCCGGCGACCGTCAGCTCGATCCCGGGCTCGTCGACAGCCAGGTCGAGATTCTGAAATCGGACAGCGTCGCCCTTTCGGTGGTGCGCGATCTTAAGCTGACTAATGATCCGGATTTCGTCGGGACGCCCGGCCTGATCTCCAGGCTGCTTTCGCTGGGAGGCGCAGGTACGCCCCGCTCGCAGGAAGATCTCGAGAAGTCTGCCGTCGACACCCTGACTGCCGGCGTCCGGGCCAAGCGGATTGGCGTGACCTATGTCATCCAGGTCGACTATATCGGGACCAATGCGGAAAAGGCGGCTGCCATCGCCAACGCCCTGTCCGATTCCTACATGGTCGGCGAACTTGAGGCTCGCTATCAGGCGACGCGGCGGGCTAGCCGCTGGCTCGAGGACCGGATCAAGGAACTGCGCGAGCAATCGGGCGCGGCCGATCTCGCGGTTCAGAAATTCAAATCCGACAACAACATCATCGATACTTCGCGTGGCCTGATGAGCGAGCAGCAGCTTGCCGACGTCAACACGCAATTGGTGACGGCGCGTGCGGGTACGGCCGAGTCGAAGGCACGCTTCGACCGCGTCCAGGAGGTCATCAACAGCGATATCGTCAATGGCACTGTTGCGGATGCCCTGCGCAACGAGGTCATCACCCGCCTGCGCGCGCAATATCTCGATATTTCGGCCAGGGAGGCGAATTTCTCGGCCCGTTACGGCAAGGACCATCGCGCCGTCATGGATCTGCGCAAGCAGATGACGGAGATCGAACGGACCGCTCGCGAGGAACTCCAGCGCGTCGCCGAAAGCGCCAAGAGCGACTACGAGATCTCGCAGGCCCGCGAGAGGTCGCTTCGTGAGAGCCTGGATCAGCTGATCTCGCAGGCCGGGTCCAGCAATCAGGCGCAGGTCAAGCTTCGCGATCTCGAAAGCTCGGCGCAGAGCTATCGCAGCCTGTATGAGAGCTTCCTGCAGAAATTCCAGGAGGCGACGCAGGAGCAGACCTTCCCCGTCATCAACGCCCGCATCATCACGCCCGCGGCGGTGCCGACCAGGCCGTCCTCCCCGAGGGCGATCCTGATCTATGCCGGCAGCCTCGTATTTGGTCTGGCGCTGGGTTTCGGCGCGGCGCTCTTCCGCGAGCTGCTCGGCAACAATTTTCGCACGCCCGAGGACGTCAATAATTATGCCGGCCTGGAGTGCCTCGGCGTTCTCCCCCATATCGGGGACGAGACCCAGAAATCCCGCGCGTTGCGCAGCGTGACGCTAACGGATGGAATTCTGGGAAGCGCGAATCCGATCGCTCGCCACGTCATCATCGCGCCGTTCTCCCGCTTCACCGAGACGATCCGCAACGTCAAGGTCTCGCTGGACATCGCGCGCGGTGCCAACCGCGCTGCGGTCATCGGGATCACCTCATCGGTGCCGACCGAAGGCAAGACGACCTTCTCGTCGAACCTTGCACTCCTGACGGCGCAGATGGGTCACCGGACGCTGCTGATCGACGGCGACATGCATAGCCCGTCCTTGACCAAGACCCTGCAGCCCGGCCTGGAGCTGGGCCTGGTCGATTTCCTCAACGGCAAGGCATCCCTGAGCAGCATCATCCAGCGCGATGCCGTGACGGGTCTGGATTTCATTCCGACCATCGTCACCGAGCGCCAGCCGAATATCGTCGCGCTCCTGACCTCGACGCGGATGAACGAGCTGATCGAGAGCGCGCGCAAGAATTACGACTATATCTATGTCGACCTTCCGCCGGTCGTGCCGGTCGTCGACGTCAAGGCGTGCATGCACCTGTTCGACAACTATGTCTTTGTGATCGAATGGGCGAATACGAGCCGCGATGTCGTTCGCGATGCCATGCTCAGCGTCGAGCCGGCCCGCCAGCGCTTCGTCGGGGCCATCCTCAACAAGGCGGACCCGGCCGAGCTGAAGCGCCTCGAGGCCTATCGCGGCGCTGCCTACGGCAACTACTATGTCGAAGCCGATGCCGCATGAGAGCATGGACGGGCTGGGCTCTCAGGGGCGCCGTCTGCCTGCTCGGCTTTGCCGGCATCGCCTATGGCAAGGTCTATCTGCCCGATAACGGGAGGACGCTAGACGCGCTCGCGCGCAAGGTCGTGCTTGGCGAGAGCTTTCCACTGCCTGTTCTGGAGGCTGCGATCGCGGACGGCGCACCCGATCGCCAGTCCTGCGATCTCGGCCGGCTGCGGAGCCTGACGATCCTGCGGGCACAACGCGCCGACGAGATCGTGACGGCAAACAATCTCGAACGGATGGATGCCGCCATCCTCGATCTCGGGCAGGTGGCGGAACGCTTGCTGGCCTGCTCCCCGCGTGAGTCTTTCGGCTGGCTCATGCTGTATTGGAGCGAGACGCGCAGGAATGGGCTGAGCGAGGCTGCGATCAGCGCGTTGTCCAGATCCTATGCCTTCGGTCCGCGCGAGGCCTGGGTTGCCATCCGTCGAAATGCGATGGCGATCGGGGTGCTCAGGCATCTTCCGGAGGGGCTTCAGCAACAGGCGCTCTCGGAATTTGCAGCTCTGCTGGAAATGCAGTTCACAGTGCAACTCGCGGCAACCCTGGCAATGGCGCCTTCCGATGTCCAGGCCAGGCTTTATGGCGTCGCCGCCTCCGCCTCGGAGTCAGCGCGCATCAGATTTTCGTTTGCTTTGCGGGCGCGGGGGATGCCGACCCGCGAGCTCGGCTTGCCGATCCAGCCATGGCGCCCCTGGCGGATGGATTGATCGGGACGCCTGTCAGGCAAGCATCGAGTTCGTGGGCATCGATGATCGGCAGGCAGCGCCGGGCAACCGCGTTCAAGCCGTTGCGATGTCGCTGATCAGGGAAGCGCCAGTTTTGCGAGAGCAAATATCATGAGCCCGATCCAGCCGAGGTTCAGGACGGCGCCCAATCCGATGAGAGCCACTGCCGAACCCGACCTCAGCCGGCGAGGAGAGGTCGGCCTGTCGAGCTGGTCGAGTTGATCCCAGGCCGAGGCGTCCATTTGCGGTGTCGTCATGCCGAACCCTCCCTGGGCTGACAGAGTCAGCCGCTCCCGAAGCGACGTGCGGGCTACCTGAGCTCTACCGCAAATATTGTGCCTTGCGGTAAACATAATATTGCACTGCAGCGTTGCATTTTCATGGCAGCGCAGCTCCCGGCCATTGCCGCGCCTCCAGCTCGGACGAAAGCTTCGATGTGGTGCCCTCGAAACAGGCAGCGCTCGGCCAATTTGGGATGCGCGGAGTTGGTCCGCGTATGCTGGATTCCGGCGCATTTTGGCATCATTTTCATGGTTTCTTGCCATATGGCAAGCGTTATGCCTGTACGTAAGAGATTGTTCCTGCTGGCGCAGTTTTTGCTGTGGCAGGCAGAAAAAGTTTTTGTAGCCTTAATAACGTTACGCAATAGCGCAGTAGTTGAAGCCGGTAATGAAACATCGTAGACGGGCGCTTAACGCGACCCGTCAACTGGGAACGATCATGGCGATCGATTTTACCGCTCAAGGGGTGACACGGCGCGGGCGCTGGTTCCGCTACGATTCGATCGGCGCCTTCGTGATGGTGATCGATGTCGTCGCGATCGTCGCGGTGAGCGTTATCTGCGGGCTGGCCTATAACAGCTTCGTCGGCCATTCGCCGGATGGTTTCACCGATTCCCTGGCGATGGGCGTGCTGTTCGCGGCGCTGTTCGTGCCTTTGGTCCAGCTGCGCGGTCTTTACCGGCCGATCGAGCTGCTGAGGCCACTGCGCCAGATATCGAGCGTGCTGGCTCTCTGGGCGGTGGTTGCCGGCTTCCTCACCATCATCGGTTTCGCACTGAAGATGGGGCATTCGATCTCCCGCATCACGGCGCTCGCATTCGTCCTATGGGGCGTCATGCTGATCGCCGGCCTGCGCTTCTATTGGCATGGCTTCATGGTGCGGGCGCTGGCCAGCGGCGCGTTCGCGACGCGCCGCATCGCCATGATCGGTGATCCCGCGCAGCTGGACGAGAATCTACTGGCCCGGCAACTTGCGCCCTTTGGGTTGACCGTGGTGGCCCGGATGAAGCTTTCGCCCGCTACTCTGACGGATGACGAGGCCGTTCGGGCGGTGATCGCGGATGCCGTGGCAGCGTTCCGTGGCTCGCATGTCGAGGAGATCGTCATCGCCCTCAACGGCAGCCAGCTCGACCTCGCCGAACGCGTCGTCGCGGGTATGCGCATCCTGCCGCTGCCGATCAGGCTCATGCTGGATTCGCGGCTCGGGGACATCGTCTCGCGGCCAATTCAACGCTTCGGAAATCTGGTCTCCGTCGAACTGCACCGCGCGCCGATGACGCTCAGCGAGCGCGGTGTGAAGCGCGCGCTCGACGTCATCTTCGCAAGCGTCGCGCTTTTCCTGATTTCGCCGCTGCTGGCCGTCACGGCCCTGGCGATCCGGCTCGACAGCCCGGGTCCGGTCCTGTTTCGCCAGACCCGCAACGGCTTCAACAACCGGCCGTTCAAGATTTTCAAGTTCCGCAGCATGCACGTCATGGAGGACGGAACTGCCGTTCGTCAGGCGTCGCGCCATGACAGCAGGGTGACAGCGGTCGGGCGGTTGATACGCCGGCTTAGCATCGACGAGCTGCCGCAGCTCTGGAACGTGCTTCGCGGCGAGATGTCGATCGTCGGTCCGCGGCCGCATGCGCTCGCCCATGACGAGCATTTCGAGAAGCTGATCGGCGATTATCCGTATCGCCAGCACGTCAAGCCCGGCTTGACCGGTTGGGCTCAGGTCAATGGCAGCCGCGGCGAGACGCCGACGACCGACAGCATGGTCGAGCGTGTGCGCCTCGATATCTGGTATGTCGAGAATTCGAGCGTGTGGCTGGACATGCGGATCATCGCCCGCACATTCACGACGCTTCTCAACGTCAAGCACACCTACTGATCTGGCCGCCAGCTTCCGGCTCGCGTCGGCGGCGTCCCAATTCGGGCGGGGGGCGGAGAAAACGGGGTCGACTCCCTCGTGCCGAACCTACCGCCAAGGGGCTCTCGCCTTGATCAGGTCGATAGAGAGGGCCCTGGATTCAGATGGTTTTCTGTTCAGTCCATGATCGGCGCACGATCCGCCAATTCAAGGAATATTGCAGCGCAGGCGAGATAGAAGATACCAACATAGATCAGCATTGCTACCCCCAGGAGCATTCTTGTTTTGAATAGACCGCGACCCGCTACTCACTGGTTGCTGGATATGGTCAATTTTCCGACAAAATTGCTAATTTTTTCGTCACCGCCCTGTGATGAAATATTTGGGGTCCGCGGCGAGCCCGCTCATAGCGATAACGAGTGCTGGAACAGGAGCCGCCGAGAAACTGGCGAAGAGGGCCGGGGCATGCCAGCCATCGCCCTGCTGCTCGCGTCATCGTTTTCAGGATGTGAGGCTGGGGTCTGCAGACCGCGATGAGGGTGTGGTAAGCGTCCGGAGGAAGCGGCGGGCGCTGTTCCTGCGATCAAAGATCCAGCGGCTTGGTGAGACCTGGCAGCGGCGTTAGGAGGACACCTCCCACCCTGAACTGTTGCACGGCCTTCGTCACCAAATCGCAGTCTGGATCCGCTCGCCAAAGCGTGACGATGATATGGCCGAGGCGTTCTCTCTCCGCGGCGACACTGAGCGGATCAACGGGACGTTGCTCTTCAAGAATTGCCCAAACGGTGTCGAACGTGGCCGTCAATCTGGCCAGGTCCTCAGGCTCAGCGATTGACCGAAACGGCATATCCCCTCCAGCCGACCACGATACCCCAAGGAGGGGCGGCGCGCGGTAATCAATCTACTCGCGAATCGCGTTCTTTGGAACCCATCTAATGTCGTCAATGGAAGTCCGGACGGCGGGCGTTCCTCGATCTTACCCTTCGATCCCTGCGGCGGCAGGACGAAGCGCTTGCTGCATCCGCCCCCT
Source organism: Allobosea lathyri (assembly GCF_900108245.1). Classification (GTDB taxonomy): domain Bacteria; phylum Pseudomonadota; class Alphaproteobacteria; order Rhizobiales; family Beijerinckiaceae; genus Allobosea; species Allobosea lathyri. Next base: position 192,971 of record NZ_FNUY01000007.1, on the reverse strand, counting down.
TCCGCTTAGCCGCGCCCGTCAGCGTGCTCGTGATTTGCTGGACGAGCGGTTCGAGCGCTGTCGCAGGCAAAGAGCAGGAACCGCGCTGGACGGATTTGGCTGAGGCGCCAGGAGGGGCTGGACGAGTGGAAGCAGCCCGGCGCAAAGCGCGGGGCTGCTCACAGATCCAAAGTACTCGTCTTAGAACTTGTAGTTCACGCCGACTCGAAGAAGTCCGGCGCCGCCGCCGCCACTGGTCGTGGCGGTATAGACACCAGCCGGAAGGACGCCGCCTGGCGGGTTGACGAAGGCCTGTGTCTTTCGTCCCTCTCCGGTATCGACGTAAAGACCTTCGACCCTGAAGGTCCAGTTGTTGGTGAAGGCATATTCGACACCGCCACCGATGGTCCAGCCGGCGTTGCTCGTCGAGTCTCCGGTGAGCGGGTTGGTATTGAGGCCACCATAGGCCAGACCACCCGTGATGTAGATCAAGGTTCGGTCGATGGCATAGCCCAAACGGGCGCGAACGGTGCCCAAATAGGCTCCATCACCGCCACCCCGGCCACCCCACCAGCTATAGGGCCCCCAGTTTAGATTGCCGCCGGTGTCGACATACTGGATGTCGGCCTCGAGGCCGTAGACGATGGCGCCGGACTGCCAGTTATAGCCGATCTGGGCACCGCCGACGAACCGGCCGTCGCTGCCGCCACCGCCGAGAGACCCGGACGAAATCGCTGTCGGTCCCGTGACGATAACGCCGCCCGAATCGCCCCATCCCACGCCGGCGTTGAGACCGACATATAGGCCGGTCCAAGTGAACACCGGTGCATAGACGATCGGCGGGGGCGCGCGGCTCGGAAGATCGGCCGCGAAGGCCGAGCCTGCCAGGCACATTGCTAGAACAGTAGTGGATACAAGGCCTAAACGCATGTGATCCTCCTCCCATGCACAGTCAGGGCGTTGATGGTTGCATGTGAAACTATTGACAGGAAGTGAATGACGAGTATTTGCGAACGAAGCATGCGAAATATCTTTTAAAGTGATATTTTAGGCACATATGGCATGCCAGATTTTAGGCATCGGCGGAGATTCGAACATTGCAGTCGAGCCTGTGCGCCGCATAGCCAAGGGCTTACCTCGCTCGCGTCGTTCCTAGCGATCGAAGGTATCCTTCTGATCAGCTTCGGGCTGGTCTCGATCAGAATATGATGGTGGTTGCGGCCGAACCGTGAGGTTCGGTGGCTGCCGCCGGTCCAGTGCACGATCACGCGAAAGATGCGCGCCGAAGGCAGCCAGTCAGCCGGCAGCTGCGCCCCAGCGCCAGGCTGACCCGCCCCAGTCTTCTTTGCTGTCGCCCTTCCACCCCTCGATTATCGCCGAAGGCAACTTCCCTTGGCTGCCGGCCTCCACGTGTCGACACGTCTTGCTTCGGCCCTGCCCCGCCCATGTCGCAGCCGAACGCATGCCGCGCGGCCGGGGCGCCGCGAGCGTCCACAACGACGTCCTAATGTGAAAAGTGCGCCGGAGGTGTTGCCGAGCGCGTGGCTACCGCCGCGCTTCGGCATACCGCCCCCAAATGGGAGGCGCTGACAATGAGGCAGGTGCCTAGTCTAGCTGAATGCCGGACGATTTCGACATCATGGCAACCGCCGCGATCACGCCTCACTGGCTGTTGACGCTGGTCAATGCTGCCGGTGCCACGTTTACATGGTGGCTGGTCGGCTGATCCCGCAGTCGCGCAGCATGTCGCGCACCCTTGCGGGCGGCGTCACCGAAGCGTTCCGCGCGATGGTCGATCATGCCGTCGTGCGCGATGCGCCTGACGGAAAGTATGAGGTTGATGTCGTTGGGCCGCTTTCGGCCCTCACCGGGAAGACGCTTCCTGATGGGGGAAAGCGTTGGTAGCGGGAGAGCGATTCACACTGCCCCCCCGAGCAGAACAGAACAGGTCCGGTTCAGTATCTCGCGGCGTGCCCAGTAGGGCAGGCTTTCCCGAGCGGCTTGCGAAAGAAACCAACTTGGGCACCGCCGCTGAGCCATTGATTCCCCCCGCTCGACAAGTCAGCTATGGGGTGGCAAGCAGACCTCCCGCGGGTCAAGGCTAAGGCTCCTCCACGGAGGAGGTCGCGTAGAGCTTCGCGTCCAGTTCCAACGAAGCTACTATTTCGCGGTAATCGGCAACCATCGTGCTGCTTGTCGGCCTCTCCGACCTCGACCATTGTTCAAGCGCGACCCACGCCTGCTCATAGGCCTCGCAGACGTCAAGGAAGGACTGGCTGGAGGAGCGTTCAAAACGAGCCCGCCAACTTGGCAATCGCATTATCAGACGGGCGCGCCCGCGCTCGTGGATCCGCATCATGTTCGGATCTCGTTAAGTGAGGGCGGGGTGTTCCGATCGGTCCCGCCCCGCTAGCCGCTCGCAACCCTGCACATCGCACATCGATCGCTCTATTGGCCTTGAGGACGATGTAACTGTGAATACTGCGGTCATGCGGGGCCATGGCAATTTGGTCAAATGCGAGTTTGAACAACAAGCAGGTATTCATCGGCTGCAGGCCCGGTGGTCGAAATGAGCATTGCGCGCTTGCCAACGCCAAGATGCAGGATAACTTGATCTGCTAGCAGAAGTTGAAATGGACGACCCGGACCGGGGTGGGGCCATGGAACAAGAGAGACAGGGCGGTTCTCAGCCGGGCGTGCCAGCGGCGCTTCCCTTTTGCGCCGAGCGGATCCGCGAGCAACTACATCGGATCCTCTCCAGCGCCGATTTCGCCATGCCCCCGCGGATCCACGCGTTTCTTTCCTACGTCGTTGAAGAAGCACTGGCGGGCCGCGCCGATCGGATCAAGGCATATTCGATTGCGGTGGCAGTTTTCGGCCGGCCCACAGATTTCGACACATTGAACGACCCGGCCGTTCGTATCGAGGCGGGTCGGCTCAGACGGGGTCTGGAACGTTATTATTTGCTGCAGGGCAGCAACGATCCGGTTCTGATCGATATTCCCAAGGGTGGTTACGTCCCGCACTTCCGGTCACGAGCGAGCGAAGGCGACGCCCCTGTTGTGCCGATAGCCGCCGCTTCGTCGCCTAAGGCCTCATCTCGCCGCTTCCCGTGGGAGTGGCACAGTAACGTTTGGCTGCAAGGTTGCCTTGCAGTGATCGTCGTCAGCATAATGGCTATCCTGTCGGTGCTGTCGGAGCGGACTATTCCGGCTCGCGACACCGTTGCATCTCGACCTTACGTCCTCGTCAAGACGTTCGAAAACCTGTCGGGCAGTCCCCATGCAACGGCCCTGGCGGCCGGTCTTTCCGACGAAATCCTCGCGGCTCTGTCAGCGAAGGGTGGGTTGGCGATTTTTCGCAGCGATAGTGCTCACGGCGGGGCGAAAAATGCCGACGCTCACCCCCCTCGCCAAGCAAAACAGTACGTCCTAGATGGGGCGATCCGTGAAGCGAGAGACAAGCTCAGGATTGCGAGCCGCCTTGTGCAAGCCCAAACGGGTGAAATTGTGTGGTCAAATGTTTACGAGGCTGATCTCCAAGCCGGCATCGACCACGAAGCGCAGGTTGCGACCAAGATTTCGGGTTCCGTGAGCCAGGCCATCCATTCTGCGGAGCAGGGGCATCATCCGCCGCGTTAAGCGGTGACAGTACACTCCGACGCGGCCCTCTGGGTTGATTGCCCAAAAGCGGACACCCTAGATGTCCGATATGGGACACCCTCACCGGCGGCTTGATTGGCCGCGAATGTCTCACACGGGTCGGGAGCGGAGCTTGGCCGTCCCGGAAGGGACTTCTAACAGTATGGTTCGCCAACACGCTTGGGCAGTTCGCCCGCGCGGGATGGTGCCCCTGGCCGGGGAACCTCAAGCCGCCTGCGCCAATAGGTTAGCTGTCGGTGAGAAACAAAGCCGTTCTGTCATTTTCCGGGCGTTCCGAGGGGGCTCTTTCCCACTCTCTCGCGGCTTGGACACCGGAATCGAACTCGGCAATGTCAGATTGGAAGTGGTACCAGGCGTAAGTCAGTTATGGGTGGTTTGCTCACATTTCCGATGTCAGCTCGTGGCGGCAGCTATGCGACAGAGCCGACTTTCGTTTCCTAATGTTGAGCTTCATGCCATTCAGCCACCCAAGAGCAGAACGGCCCGAGGAAAGGGCTTACGAAAATCGGCTCTTCTTTTCCGTTAGGGGTGAAACTATGGAAATCATTCTCGTCGGAAGACCATGTCCCTATTACTTCACCGTCCTTGGTGACTACATCGCCGAAGTCGAACTCACCATATCCAAACAGCGTGACTTTCCAGTGTTGCATCGCATCATTACTCTTCCGCACTGGGTCGGGAGCGACCTTGGCACTTGGTCCTGATAACCCGCTGACGGAATAGCGGACAGGGCGGGATTCGATCCTGACTAGTTTAATTGATTACATTGATCTTTTCGCGTTCATGTTGCGCGAAATGTTGCACGTTCTGTTGTACGATTTGAACCGGCTGCAGCGCTTCGCCGCCGAGGCCGTGCAGGAGCGGGAGAGCGAGTCATATTGCTCCCCCGAGCGGAAAAGAACGGGTCCGGTTCAGCACCGTCGTAGCTCACAATGCGTGGTAGGCGGTAGGGAAGCCCGTAACGACAATCGCCCCGCGTTCAGCGAACCGTGCCCAATTCCGACGTGCCAATTAGCTCGTCAAGGTCCAAGGTATGGAACGACCATTTTGGGATGCTGTCTCTACGCGCTTTAATTTGCTCGATTTTTGCCTTGAACGTGTCAACGCTGCTCGTGTTGAGCATTCCTATCATTTTTGTAAAATAAGCTACGGATTTTGCGCGAGCAAACATCTCGATGACGCGTTCATCGATCGTTGAATATAGTAGCGTCTCCGGCCACCAATGATTATGATACAGTTCATCTGTAGCGTTTCTGATGTATAGAATTAAGTCTGCCGCCATAAGATGTTTAAAATCGATTCCAACCGAATTGCAGCGTTCCTTTAGCAGATCCGCACGCGGCGATATGCGGCGCAGCCGCTTAGCGCGCAGCTCGAAAGATTTTAGATAATCCCGAAAAATCGGATAGGAGGCCATGATCTTTCCTCTTCTTGATCGTGAATTCCCTAGATAGAATTCAGTGCTCAAAAAGAAATCGATCGTTGCAAAGCGTTCATATTTGATTAGGGCCGCGATGAAATACAGGAACAACTCATGGATAATGAATTTATAATTATCGCAGTCATCATCGCGATATGATGTGACGTTGTCGGGACTAAAGAAATAATTGTAAATACTTTCGAAGAATCTATGAACGCTCAAAGCCATATCTTCTGTCGGTCTATGGGCAGCAATAGAAATAAAGGTCGCTACTATTTTGTCTTGCTCAGTCTTTTGATATATTTGCGGCGTTATTATTTGAGCTTCCGTGCCGGCTCCGCCGCTCCTTCGGTTCGATTTCTCGGTGTACTGACGGTCACATACGAGAATAATTTTGGTGACCGAATTATCGGTCGACATTTTTTCCATGAAGGCGTTGGCATCATGGCCGGGCTTCAGATCCCATTTGTCGATTACGATATCAATTCCGTGCCCCATAAGTTCCTTTGCAAAATGTAGAACCCATTCTTCATGCTGGGGCGAGCTCCAACAGTACGAAATGAACACCTTAGGCGTTTGCGTAGACATGAAACCCCCACACTTTCTATGTCAGCGGCTAGCACTGGCTTTGCACAAAGGGAAGGGCATTACCGCCATCTCATTGCGAGGCGGTTGATGGGCAGGCACACCCGTGCAATCCACGCGTTCGGTGGCCGGGTTGGGCGGCGCTCTGGTCGGAGTGCATGAAGTGGCGCGGGTCAAGCGCTCAGAGCCCGGTGACAAGCGAAACCCCAGAATTCCAAATTTCGGTATTTCATACGCGGTCTTGCCAAGCCCTTCGCGCACGCTAATGCTTCGGCGGAGGGGGAAGTTGCGCATGGTTTCTGGGATTTGGAGTTACGTGCCTTCATTCGATGGGCAGACTACGGCTTCGATTGTCATTGGCATTGTAGTATCTTTTTGGACGTATTGGCTGAGTTACAAAAGAACAATCGGAGCCCAAGATGAACGAGTGCGTTCTACAAGTAATGAACTCATATCGTCGGTGATTAAAAGAGTTGCGGTTGAGCGAGAGGTGATGTCCCACGTTCAATTTCGGACAATCAGAAGAGCTAAAGCTTATCGAGCTCAAATTGATAACGATAGATTGATATCATTTGATGATGCGAGAGCTGTTGTTCTTTCCGATGTGATCGACAATAATTTTTTGGATCAAGTGGCTAAATCGGCCATAATAGATCTCCTCGACAAAAGTGGTGAGGATAGACCTGCTTTAACCGAAATTGATTCAAAGAATCCAGCAGAAGATAAAAGAATAAGGCTAAAAAGAACCCAACTAAGGCTGGCAGCTCTGAGTTTTGGAGCCGCGGCTACGCTCTCAATCAATGCAGTCTCTAACTGGCTGCGTCGATATGGAAATGAGATCGAATTTGTCGGACCAGCGGAGTTGGCAATGTTGTTTTCTATTATTGCTGCCGCCGCGATCGTTCTGTTGGGATCATACCTGGTGATACCGTGGTGGCTTAGAAAGTCAGAGGAACAGCAAATGGCGAACAAGCAGGCGCTACTGAAGGAATGAATGAACCTCGGCGCTGGTTATTGGACGATTTCGGCTAAGCCGTCTGCCCATCCTTCTTCACGCCGCGCGCAACCTCGACCAGCGCGCCATCCGGCAGCGGGCGCTGCAGGGCCCTTGCCTGCTCCCACGGCGCCGTCATCCAAGTCTCGATCTCCTCCGGCTCGGTCAGGATCACCGGCATAGCCTTGGGATGGATTGCGCCGACCTCGCGGTTCGGCTCGGTCGTCAGGAAGGCAAACAGGTCGGCCGTCTCGACCCCGGTCTTGATCTTGCGGACGCCGGTCCAGCCGGCCGTCCAGATGCCGGCGAAGAAGGCGAGCGGCCGATCCGGGCTCAGGGCAAACCACACGTCCTGCTTCGCCCCATGATCGAATTCGCTGAAGCTGGTCAGTGGCACGACGCAGCGGTTCGCGACGCCGAGCCAAGGCTTCCAGTGTGCGCTCGAGGTGTTGCGGACATTGGTGGTTCCGCCGTCCGGCTCCATGCGCAGCAGCTCGGTGAAGTCGACTTCCTTGCCCTTGGCCCGCAGTTTGTCAGCCCGCTTCGTCGCCGCTTGGTAGATCGCCTGCTTCGACGAAGGCATGCCCCAGCGCACCATGGCGAGCTCACGCACGCCGTCCGAGGCGTTGCGCACGATCGGCGCCGGATAGTCCGGGAAGATGCCGGGGAATGGCGGGAAGTTCGTCTCATGTCCGGGGCCACGCATGGCGCGCGCCAGGTCGCGGATGGCCTGCTGACCCTTTGTCATGCTGTAGAGATTACACATCCACGTCGCCTACCCTGCGGCGGCGCTCGATCGGCGCCGGCTCGGCCGGCAGCATGTCTGCCTTGCCGCCCTGGATCAAGCTGAAGCCGGTCATGCTGGGCGGCAAGTCCGGCGGGCGCGGCGCAAGCACGTCCGGGCAATAGCCGCCGCAGCGCATGCCATATTTCTGAGGCTTGCGCGCGGGGTTCTGTGGGTCCCACGGACAGCCGGCCACGAAGACGCGCAGGAGGCGGCCGACAAGCGCATCGGAGCCGTATTTCGCGGCCAGAACCGCCAGGCGCGCATCACCGCCGCGCTCGCAAACATGGCAGCGGAAGCGAACGACGACATAAGGGAACTCGCGCAGCGAGGTGTGAGGACTGGGAAGACGAGCCTCTGTCACGGCTCATCGTCGACCACCGGTCGCCGCGCGCCTTCGGAGAACTTGCCCCTCAGGTAACCGCGCGAGACCGCTTGATCAGCGTCCGCCAGCAGCGCGTTCCAATCATGGAGCAACGCCCGCATCGCGGCGCGCTCGCTGCCGTGTTCGGCGATCAACTCTGCGATCTCGCACTCGATATCGTCGAGTTCGTCGTCAATTTTTGGTGCTGGTGATGACATGGTCCGCGCCCTCGGCTATGAGAACGAAATCAGAACAAACTGGTTCCGGAGTCAAGCCATGGCGAACGTCGAGACGTTCTTCCTCCAGCCCTTCAAGACCCATCGCAAGCGGCTGGTGCCGGGCCAGCGCGTGCCGGCTAGAACGAAGCACCACGCGCTGAGCGATGGCGAGCGGCTGGGGCGCACTGCCGAAGGCGTCGCGGTCATTCATGTCACGGCGGACGACGAGACTGGCGAGGTCAGCGCGCTTGAGGTGCTCGCTCGGCACGGCGCCATTCCGGAGGAGTTCGAGGAACAGATCCGCGCGCTCTGATCATTGGCAGTCGGCCTTTCCCACCGCATCTTCCGGAGCAGAAGTCAGAGGAGCGAAACGATGTCCGGCATTCTAAATATCAAGAGAGTCGTTGCGGGTGGCGAGACTGATGACGGCCTCAAGAGTGTGCTCGTTCTCGAGCTGGAAGATGGCCGCCACCGCAAGCTCATCTTCGACCTGGCCACGCTCGACATGGTCAAGCAGGCCGTACAGCTCATGTTGGCGGAATCGTATCGCCGCGCCCGTGCTGCAGGCACCGGAGAAAATGTCGAAGCGGAATTCATCAAGCAGCCGATTGTCGTGACGGACTTCCGCGCCGGCCCCGATCTGATTAACGAGATCGTGCTTTTTCAACTGACCGGAACACCAGACGCGGGAACGCCCGAGGACATGACATCGTATGTCGTCGATGCCCGCCAGGCTCGACGCTACGCGGCACGATTGCTTGAATGCGCCAACGAGCTACCGCAAATGGATCTGCCGCTGTAGCACTCGCGCGCGCCCTGCCTGAAATCGAAACCGACATCGAACACGATCGGATCGAGAAATCACCAACGGACCGACATCTGGCCGTGATCGGCCGCGTTGCGCCGAATAATCGAGCAGCGCAGGCCTAACCTTCGAGCTGATAGATCTCGCCGGCGTCGGCATCATCTCGAACGCCCTTGAATGACGCATGGCGCAGCTTTCCATCGTTCGTCCAGGCGCGAAAGGCGATCTCGGCTTTGATGGTCGGCTCGACCCAGCGCCTGCCCTTCTTGGCGGCGCCAGTGACCGCAGGTTTCTCGATCATTATGCTCATCAGCCGCCGGCGCAGCTCCGTCGCCGTCTTCACGGTAAAGCCCGTCCCGACGCCGCCGACATAGACCAGATCCTTGCCTCGCCGCGCGGCCAGCAGGAGACGTCCGATCCCGCCCAGCGCCCCCGCCGAGGCCTCCCAGCCGACAATCAGGAAGGTCTCGGACTGGATGCATTTGATCTTGAGCCATTCGCCGCCCCGGCCAGAGCGATAGGGCGCGTCGAGCCGCTTGGCGATGATCCCCTCGAGGCCCATCTCGCAGGCGAGCTTCAGGAACGGGGCGCCGTCGGCATCGACCTCCTCGCTGAGGCGGATGGAGCTGTGCTGTTTGCCGATCAAGTCGATCAGCATGCGCCGCCGTTCGGACAGGGGAAGCGCCCGGAGATCGCGGCCATCGAGGTACAGCAGATCGAAGGCATATAGCAGAGCGCCTGCGGCAGAGCGCTTGCCGCCGCGCCCGCCGAGGGCCTGCTGCAGCGCACTGAAATCAGAAGCGCCACGTTCGTCGAGGACCACGGCCTCGCCGTCGACGATGGCACTGTCGACGCCCAGTTCGCGGATATCATGAGCGATCGTCGGGAACCGAAGCGTCCAGTCAAAACCACCCCTCGTCAAAATCCGGACCCTCCGCCCGGGCTCGACATGAACAGCAAGCCGATAGCCGTCCCATTTCACCTCATAGGCCCAGTCGTCACCGGTCGGTGGCTTGGATGCCAGCAGCGCCAGGCAAGGCTCGACACGGTCCGGCATGGGATCGAGCGCAAGTGCGCGCTGGCGAGCATCGCGTCGCTTCGGAAGTGGGCTTCTGGCGATCTCGGCAACAGGGCCGGACCGAAGAACTCTACGCGCGCACACCAACGAAACTCCACACAACCGAGTCGCCAACTAGGATGCATAAGATTCGTTCCAGCCTCGGAACCGACGCGATGACGGACGGTTGAGAATGGAGAGTTTGGTGGCGTAGGTGTCCCATGAGAGCAGAACGCGTCGAACACGTTCAACCGGCGTCTCGCCCGGTACGCGGTCGCAAAAGAGAACTCTACCGGGAGCGTTGCGAAGACAGCGACGGCAACATTTATTGCGTCATCGTCTGGCAGATGTTCCGGGGCCTCGACGTCACAAGTTACACGCTCGAAGACGGTTCACCCGTCAAATACATCGACGGCTGCGAGTTCGAAATCGTTTCGACAGGAAAGATCATCAGCCGCTGCGATGAGCCCGACGCCGAAGCCTAGGTGCTGCCATGAAGATTTTCTGGTGGATATGGACCGCATGCGTTGCCGGATCGATCACCACGATCGTGACTGTACTCGCGTTGACGGCCTAGACAGGCGGCAAGGAGATTCCCTGTGCCCGCCCGCGACTTCGCAAACCACCCGCTCGTCCGGTCCGAATTCACCGGCGAGATGATCTCGACCCATTCCGAAGAGTGGCGGCACGAGTGCGAGGTCGCCTTCCTGCTGGCGATGCCGCTGGCGAAGCGCAATGTCTTTCTGGATGGCGTAGCAGGGACGACCGATCGCGAGGACCGTGGAATCAAGGGCGTGCGCGGCGAGGCGGCGGTTGCGTTCCTGCGCTCAGAGATCCAGCGGCTTAGCGAGATCCGACAGCGGAAGTGAAGGACTCTTGCGGGCGAAGACAGACATCTGCCGAGTCGGAGCCTAATAGCTACCGCGCTCCCCGGAACGGAACTTTAGGTCGCCGGGGACCTCGAGTAATGCCGAATTTTATACCGGCAAGTTTTTCGCACCCTCGATCGATCAGTTCGAGAAATTCGTGCGCGTCCGAAAAGTAATTCTTAAAAGCAACCCTTACCTCATCCGCCGTATCAGCGCGAACTAGCACAATATCCTTGCCGGAAGATTCCTGCTCCAATTTGAAAAGCGCCCTCAGAGCGTCTGGAGCATCGCGATACGAGTGGACGTCAAGCGAGCCATCAGTCGAAAAAATAAGGATCATATTCTTATTCTTTGACACTTCAGCGCTAGTTGCATTCAGTCCCCTCAATAAATTTATGAAGCCAATTTCGTTATCAAGAGCAACGAATTCCTTAATCAAGTCCGCGTCAGCAATATCGGGAAGCGATGATTTAGACGATTCGAAACAGCGAGCCAATATTTCAGAAGACAGCAGTAGTATGTGCTGGAACCGCTTATCGCCTTTTTTAAATTTCGGCTGATTTTCCGTGATGAACCCGATCAGCTCAACGCATGTAGCCCATGCGTGCTGAATGCGGGTCCTATACTGAATTTCGATCAATAGTCCGCGGTACATATCCGCGTATTGACTCCTGACATCGTATTCGTAAACATCGTGTATTCCACGATATCCTGTCTCTGGGTTTGGATGTAAGATATAATTATACTTATCGTCCGCATTCCGTCGTCGATGATTAAAGTTAGCCTTGTGAAAATCATGGCGGAAAGCGGTTAGATCTTGGACGCTCTCAAATATCAATCTGCAGCCCGCGATATCATCCATGCGAGATAGCTGCATTTTAGGGAATCGCGTCAGCTTATCGAAAATCGTCGCTCTACGCTTGTGCCTCTGGGCAACTAGAATTTTCTTTCCACGTGTTCGATTCCGCAGAATGGATTGAAAGGTATTTAGAACCGGGCGATGGGATGAACGCCAGAGGTCGATCACAGCCAAATCCTCATCGGTCGGCGTGCCGGCACGAACTGCATCGCCAGCACGGCGCACACGCTCCTTAGAGCCGCCGGGGTAATTTGCACCTGGCTGCAATGCCATCGACAACCTCCGTGAGGCCACACGCGCAAGCTCCCGTGGGCCAATGACCCATTCTGCGTAGAGACCGCGGACAGGGGAACAAATAGCGTCATCCGGAGAAGCCAATTAAGTCAACCCAAGCGAAAAAAGGCCCGGCCCGCAGTGAAGCGGAGCCGAGCCAAGTTTAGGGAGGAGGCCGCTTGCGGCGGCCAGTCGATCGCCGGTTGAGCTGGGCTCAGCCCGGCAATGGGGTCAGGGCGACGAGGCGCCCGATCGGGGCGGCGTGAAAGGGGGCGCTCCGTCGCGCCAGCGCCGCGCCCAGCGGATCAGCGCATCGCAGATCGTCATGCCGACGAGCCCCAGAGCGAAGCCGACCGAACCCTCGATGTCGCCGGTCGGATAGGACCAGAGATCGAGCCATTTCCGAATGATGGGCATGGCGGCCGGCGTTGCATAGCCGGCAGTGAGCCCACCAACCATGGCGGAGCTGAGGCGTTGCGGCCAGGAGAAGCCCTTGGCGATCAGGCCGCGCACGAGCCCGCCGGCGACGCCGGAGACCACATTCACGACCTTCACACCGACGAGCTGATGCAGGAAGTCAGGCGGAGGCAGATCGGCCATCGACGTGCTTACCTCGCCGATACGATCGGATCGGCAGACGGCATCGAGATCACCGTCTTGTCCGGCATCGCGTCGACCGCTGCGACGAGCCCGGCCTTGCGGCGCACCCAGAGGCCATAGCCGGCAGTCGCGAGCGTGACGATCGCCCCCACAACCGCCTCAAGCGTGCCACCATCGATGTAGCCTTTCGTCACAAGGCTGCCTCCGAGGGTCAGGAGGATCTGGCGCACGAAGCTCCAGAACTGAACGCTGCTGAACATGCTTATCTCCATGGTGATGTTGCTGATGAAGGCGATCAGACGCCGTCGCGGGCCTCGAGGACCGCAGCGTAGGAATCGGCGACGATCGTCAGCGCTGCGGCGACATCGGCCGGCGGATTGGCGCAGACCGTGTTGACGGCCGCTGCAGCCATCGCCGCGATATTGCGCTGCTTCTCGGGCGCGAAGAGCGTGGCCCCGAGCGCAACGGCCTGCAGCGCGCCGCAGTATTTCGTCAGCTGTTCGGAGGCCTTGGCGACCTTCTCATCAGCCTTCGTCTTTCCGATCACCGTCCCGACGCCGACGGCAATCTGATGATATCCGGCGCTGGTCGAGCCGAGTGGGCCGCCGCCATCCTTCGGGACGCAGGCGGAGGCGGCCAAGGCGCAAGCGACAGCAAGCGCCGCGAGGACGTTTTTCATAGTGGTGCTCCGAGTTGTTTGCAGAAAGCGCAAAGATTGCGGCAGGCCCGGCCGCTGCGGGGTTTCGGCGCGCTTCTTGAAGAGCTGTAGGCTGAACCCAAGAAGGCGTTTCAAGTTGAAACAGACCGAGCAATTCTGGGACAGAAGCGCCAAAGCGCGTCAGCCGTTGTTCACAGTATTGGCTGGTCTATCTTTTCAACTAGGTCTGATTGCCTTCGTAGCGATGATGGCATTGCGGCTATTGGAAGGGATGCCCAGATGAACACAAGCCCGCGACTTAAGGAGCTGCGAGACAAGCTAAAGAAGCTGCTCGAGTTGAAGACCGCTAAACGGCGAAAAGCTATGCGGAAATCTGGTGGTTCCTCAAAGCAGCCGCGAGACGGCAGCCCGCATGAGGCTCCCACAGGCGGCAGCGCCAATGACAATAGGATCGAACGCCAACCTTGAGACGTCCCACTTCTGCCGCTGCTTGATCCCCAGCGTGCCCTGCACCTCGGCATGTGACAGAACGGTGCGCGGCGTGACCGGGATATCGTAGCGGCGACAGAGAGCGGCGATCACGGGAGGTAGCGCCGCCCATTGCTCGCGGGTCATAGGCGCTTTGCCCGGGTTGAATGGGCTCTCGATCGCGCCCGCCATGCAGCAGAGCGAAACGCCGATCGAGCCGGTATTGCAGTTGAGCGTGTGCGCCGCGTAGCCAGGGCTTACCCCGCCCGCGTCATTCATCGCGATCGAGGGTATACCTCTGATCAGCTTCGCGTCGTACTCGATCAGAATATGATAGTGGCTGCGGTCGAGTTGTGAGGCTCGATGGTTGCCAGCGGTCCAGTGCACGATCACACGAGAAATGCGCGCGGGAGGCAGCCAGTCAGAAGGGAGCTGCGCCCCAGCGCCAGGCTGACCCGCCCCATCATTCTTCGCCGCCACGGCCGCCAGCAGCGCCTTGATCGTGGCGGGCGTCAGTTCGCCCATGGCGGCCAGCCCGCGCCCACGCTGGAAGATCGCGCAGACCGTCTTGCTGGTCTTGCCCCAGTCACCGTCGACACCATCTTTCTTCGGCCCGGTCTCGCCCATGTCGTAGCCGAGCGAAAGCAGCGCGGCCTGCGCCTCGCGTTTGTCCATTGTGATGCTCCGGGCATGAAAAAGCCGCCCGAAGGCGGCGCGTGATCGGGCGGAAGCGGCGCGGCGTGCGTCACGATTCCGGTGCAAGTACCTCGTCGGCGCGGATCTCGCCGAGTGCTGCGACGATGCCGGCACGAAGATCGGGGAAATTCTCGTCGGAGTGATCGAGGTAGCCTGCACCCTCAAAGATGCGGCGCAGGCGAACCGGCGCTGCGGCTAGCGCCAGATCGAGCGCCTCCGCTTCCGCATCGGAGCAGCGCCGCCAGAGCGTCGCCTTTGACAGCCGCGTCAGGGCCGGCAGAGGCACCTCCGGCGCCTCGACGATCTCGAATGCGCCACCCGCCGCAACAATCTGCTCAACGAGAGGATGGGCTGCAGGAGCGGGTTGACCCTCGCTTTCGGCATGGTCGCGAAGTGCCTGCTGGAATTCAGCGACGGCCGCTTCGATATCGAAGCCCAGAGCGTCGGCGATCTGCTTGCTGATTTGGATTGTCATGGTCACACCCCTGCGTAGATCGCGACGTTTTCGATGATCGAAGGCTGAACGTTTGCGGTGGTGCCGGTCCCATTTGTCGCGGCGTCCGCGCTGACCGCGTATGTCGAGGTGTCGCCGGGGACGAAGTCGAGCCACGTGACGCCAGCGGGATTGGGGGTGCCAAACCGACCAATCTGAGTCTGGGGTGCGGGATTTTGATTGCCGCCCCCGACGCCGAGCCGAGACGAATCGATACCGGATATTGCGCCCGTCAACCGGCTGGCTGCTGTGCCGCCCATGTTGCCTCGCCCGACAGAAGCGCGGTCGCGATAATCTGCCACGCCAAATGTGGTTGAACCGTTGCCATTCCCATTCGGGAAGACACGCCCTGCGCCGCCTGATTGCGTAGCGTTGGCGGTCAGCGAAAGCGTGACGTTATAGGTCGTGCCCGAAACGAAAACGATGGCCGCGACAGTCGTTCCGGCCTGAATGCCCGCCCCCTCTATGGGCATCCCTACCGCGATAGCTTCCGCGAGCTGCGTGGACGCAAGGGCAATCTGCGCGGCCGCACTCGCGTTCGTCGTGTAGGTGTTGCAGGCCACAGTAGTCGCCGCGAATAGCAGGGCATAAGTCGTGCGCGAAAGGTTCTGCCCGTTCGCCCACACAGACAGCGCGGGAAGGGACGTGAATTGCCCGGCGATCTTTTCGCCGATAACGGCGGCCCGCACGCCAAGCGCCGACCGCGCGGCCGCTAAGGTGGTCGCGACAACAAAGTCATCGACAGCGCCCCCTACGCCGAGGTTTTGCCGGCCTTGCAACTTTTCTGGCGTGCTGAAGCTCTGAACAGCGTCGACGCGCAGGCGCTTGGCGAGGGCATCCGCCGTTGCAGTGCCGAGCGCGGCCAGCCCCGATGCCGCGCCGTTAGCGACACCGGCGACGGCGTCAACATCGTCGGCAAGCGCCGCCACCTGGCCGGCGATCGTATCGACCTGGCCGGCGACGGCAGCGACCTGGCCGGAGACGATAGCAACCTGATCGGCCACGGCGGTGGCGCTGGCCTTCTCTCCGTCGAGTTCGACCAGGGCAGCTTGCACCGTGAGGGCAGAGATCCCGCCGGCGGGCGTGAAGGGCGTGTTGGCGGCGCTGATCGCGAGGTTGGCGCGCACTGCCGCTTGCGCCTCAGGATCGCCGGCGAACTCGATCAGGCGGTTTGCCGCCAGCATAGGCCGCGAGACCGAGAGCTGCGTGATCAGCGTAGCGAGACGGCCGATCGGCAGGGCGTTGATCCCGAGCACCAGCAGGCAGGCGCCGACCGCGATATCGGGGCCGACCCAGGGCGCGCCGAGCGCGACGGTGTGATTGTCGACGGTGTGGCGGGCGATAGCCGTCTGTCCGGCCGGGCCGATCAGGATAAAGCCTGCCGGCGTGCCTTCTGCGCCTTCGCCGCCGATCAGCTGGGCGAAGTTGATGGGCTCGGCCGCGCCGTCCGGCGCCGCCAGATGCGTCGCGGTCAAGACCGTGTCGCCCGCCACGACGCTGACGCCGCTCAGGATGTAATAGCCGGTTGCCATGTAGTCCTCACGCGTAGCCGGTGACGTCCACGGCGGCGAATACGCCGTCGCTGCGATAGCCGACGAAACCGTTGCTCATCGGGATCTGGACAGGAGAGATCGCGTTGGCGGCCGAGAGCAGCGCCAGGCTGTGGTTGATGTACTGGCCGCTAACCGGGACGAGAACGGGGTAGATCGAGGCTTCGAGGATCAGCGGCACAAGCACTCGGCCGGCAGCGCCCGCGAAGCCGGACGCGTTACCCCGCACGCCTGAAATTTTCAGAACCTTCGCATTCGACTGGAAGATGAGTTCGCCGGCGGCGTCATAAACCTCGAAGCCGAAGCTGTCGGGGTTTGGCGGCGCATCGTCGAATATCCAGAGATAGGCTGTGCCGCTGCTGGGATAGCCGGCGCCAAGAAAGGTAAAGCCCCAGCGATAGGTCCAGTTCGTGCCGTCAAACTGCGTCGAGAGCAGGAACGGCGCGTAATACTGGCTCTGCATCGCCACCAGCACGGTCCGTCCGGTGATGACGATGTCATGATAGGCATTACCGGCGCTATGGCTGAGACTGATCGCCCGCCGCTCGCGAAAGCATA
Source organism: Allobosea lathyri (assembly GCF_900108245.1). Taxonomy (GTDB): domain Bacteria; phylum Pseudomonadota; class Alphaproteobacteria; order Rhizobiales; family Beijerinckiaceae; genus Allobosea; species Allobosea lathyri. Next base: position 176,079 of record NZ_FNUY01000007.1, on the reverse strand, counting down.
GATTCTTGTAGGTCTCGTCGATCTGGACCGTACCCGCGTCGTTGATGATCTGCAGCCCGGCCGACATCAATGCACCCCGTAGAACAGCAGGTGATCACCGGGAGAAGCGCCATAGGTCATGGTGTTGCCGCTGAAGCCGATCGCCGGTGGAACCATGGTGTTGTTCATGAAGTTCGCGCCGGCGGCATTGGTGCGCAGGCAGGCGCAGACCCCGGCGCCAGTCAGGAAGCCATCGTTGACGACGCTGCCCGATGTCCCCGCCGGCACGTAGAGGATGCCGAGAAACCGGGTCAGCCGGTCGGTGACCTCAAAGAGGAGATCGACCCCGCCCGGGAAGTAGACTTGCGCGCCGGCTGGCATCACCAGATCCCGATGCGAACGCGCAGGGTTCCGGCCGCGTCATAGACCTCCATGCGCTGATTGGTCAGAACCGTGCGGCGACCGCTCGTGCCCGACCGCATGATGATGCGGGAATCGAACACCCAATCGCCGGCGGCGTAGATCAGCGGCGCGAAGGCATTGCCGCCGGCATTGTCGACGAAGACGAACTGGCTCGCGATCATCGAGATCCGGCTAACGCCGCCGATCACGTCGATCATGAAACCGGCATCGGTCATCGTGCCGCCCGACGTCGTCGAGGCCCGCATGCGGATTCGGCTTGAGGGGCCACCGGGACCAACGGTCGCGACCATGTCGAATTGGCCGTTGGCGGAGACGGCATTGACCTTGGCCTCGATCTCAGTGGCATAGCCGACGCTTGCCTTGCCGGCTTCAAGATCGATGATCGCAAAGCCTTGCGTCGTCACCGTGCCCGACAGCGTATCGAGCCCTGCAGCGGTCACGCTGATCTGCGTCGACAGGGTTGCAATCGCGCCCGTCGCGGTGGCGATCGCCGATCCTTGCGTCAGCACCGTCGCCTTGGTCGCGTCGAGGCCTTCCATGGTCGCGACGAGCTGCGTCGACATCGTCGCAATCGCGCTCGTATTGGTCGCGACCACGGTCTGCAGATCGGTGATCGTCGCCTGCGTCGCGTCGAATTTGGCGTCGATCTGCGTCGCCAGCGTGGCGCGGGCCTCGTCCTGCGTGACGCTGACCTCCTCGACCCGGCGGATCGAGGCGGAGGCCTTGAGATCGGCGTTTGATGCCTCCTGCACCGTATTCCAGACCAGCGTGGTCAGATCCGGCATCAGCACCGGCTGCCAGTCGAACTGCGCCCGGAAGCGCGCCATCAGATCGGGCACGTCGACCAGGAAGCGCGCATCCTTTAAGGCGGTCAGCGAGATCCACGGCGTCCATGTCACCGGCCGGGCCGGGACGGTCGCGATCGTGGCGCGGAACTCATAGTCGAGCCCGGTTGGCGGCTGGTCGAGGATGAACTCGCCGTCGCCCGGACTGTCATCGCGCACCCGGGTTGCGGCGACGCGTCCCACCGGGCGGTATTCGATGATCACGGCGATGACGCGTGCATCGGCAATCGGGTCCCAGCGCATGCGCAGGATCGGCCGGGTCGAACCGTCGCCGCTGGAAATCACATCCGGCTGCACCGTGAAATTCATCACGGTCGAAGGCAGAGGCGGCCCGGTCGGCGCGCCTGCCGGCGGCAGATAGGGCTGCTCGTCGGCGGCCGACCAGGAGTAGATCTCGTTGCCGACCTCCTGCAGCGAGAGCGACGGCGTGTCGTCAGGATTGAGCTGCCGCGAGACGACGCGATAGAGCTTGTCGAAGCCGAAGGTCGCGCTCTGCCAGCGCAGCCAGTCGCCGGCTTCCAACCAGAGCAGGTGAAATCCGCAGGTGATGCTGGCGCTGGCCTGCCGGCGCGTCTCACGCATGCGGATGCGGGCGGCACGCTGCGCCTGCGTGATAGAGGTAATCGCCCCGAAATCGAGCTGCACCGCCAGGCGCTCGCCATCCTCGGCCGAGAAGACCGGCGAGGTGATCGGCGGATAGCTGTTGGCCTGCCCCTGCGCGGCGGGGTCAACGAACTGGCCGTGGACCTCATTGGTGCGCTCGGTGCGCGAGCGCGAGCCCTGCCATTTGACGCCGCGCGTCCAGTCGATATCGGCATCGGTCAGCGTCACCACCGGCAACTGCGCTGCCCCGGCCAGCAGCCCGAAGGAACCGTTGCGCTCGATCAGGTAGCCGGCGAGCGCCTGCACCAGGGGCGCGAGCGCGCTGCGATGGTCGCTGTCCTGCGCGGTGATGACGGCGCTGGCGCGATAGCGGGGCTCATAGCCGCCGGCATCGAGCGGCACGCCCTCGTCGGCGATATTGGCCGCCTGCATGAAGGTGTCGCTGAGCACGTCGTAATCGGCGAGATCGAGCCCCATCAGGGTCTGACCCTCGGACTGGATGCCGCGCAGATAGGCCAGCACCATCAGGGCCGGATTCTGCGTGGATTCCCAGGTCGCGGGATTGGACAGGCTATGCGAGCCCGCCCCGCCGAAGGCCGGGTCCTTGCGCGGATCGTGGCAGCGATAGCCGCTGATCACGAAGAGCAGATCGGGGATGGCATCGAAGGTGTCGTTGTTGTTGATCAGCTCGACCACGACATGCGTCATGCCGGCAAGGCGATCGCTCGGCCCCCAGCGATCGGGCGCGAAAACCTGCGGCCGGCCGGGCGCCGCCTGCCCAGGGCGGCCGTCATAGAACCACAGCGTCATGCGCTTGTCGCCGAAGCCGGTGTCGCCGAAATGGTCGACCGTGAACTTGGCGACCGCGCCATTGTCGGGCGCCGTCGGCGTCAGCGGCAGCGCCTTGTCGCCGACCCAGATGCCGTCGAGCGAGGCGCACCAGCCGTCGGAGAGCACGAAGACCTGGCAGAGCCGCTCATTCGAGACGCCGGCGGTGGCGATGAAGACGAGCTGACCCTTGACCGCGCATTGCCCGAAGGCGACCTGACGCGGAATATCGCCGCCGATCTGCAGCGTCGCCGAGACTTCGCCGGGCTTGGCCGCCGCGCTCTTGTTCGAGCCCAGCGCCGAGGACAGGGCCGAGAGGCCGAGCGACAGGCCAACCGAGAGCAGCGCCTTGCCGACGATGCCCAGTCCCGCGGCAAAGCCCGACACCGCCGTCACGGCCGTGCCGATGGCGCTGATCAATCCAGTGATGAACGGCACGATTCAGCCCTTAGCCGACAGCGAAGACGGCAAGCGCCGAGGAGAGCGGCAGCTGCTTCAGCTCGTTGCCCTGCCGCACCAGCAGGACGGGGCCATAGACCAGCCCGAGCGTGTCGCCGGACGCGGTTGGCGCGGCGAGCACGGCAATGTCGCCGCGCTGCCAGTGCCCGGCCGGACGTTCGGGGTACACCGCGGCGATAGCCTCGCGCAGGCTGGCAAAGCCGCGCTTGCGCAGGACCTTGAGCGCGGCGGCATCGCTGGCATAGCGCACGGCATAGGGGCGCGCTCCGGTCAGGGCTTCCGCTGCATCCATCGCCAGCATGAAACAGTCATGCTTGCCCGGCGCATAGGCCGCCGCCCGATGCCGCTCGATCACGCCGAGCAGGGCATCGTCCCATCCATCGATCCGCATCATCTGATCCTAGAAGAGCCCGAGGAACTTCTTTTTCTGCTTGGTCGCGGCCGGGAATTTCGACCACTTGACCTCTTGCGTGGCCGTGACCTGCACATGCCGCAGCGAGCCGTCCGACGGGTCGATCAGGCGCTGGTCGATATCGGTGCGCATGCGATAGCCGGAGCGGCCGAGGTCGATCGCCATGCTCTCGACGGCGGCCTCCATGTAGACCTCACCGCCCTCGGTAACGTTGTGCGAGATCGTGTCGACCCGTCCGCGAAACACACCCTCGACCGAGAGCAGGGCATAGGTGTCGGGGTGCAGATAGGCGCGATAGACCAGGCAGGGCGCGCCGCGATATTGCACGCTCTCGATCGAGGCCAGCGTGGAGGCATCGAGCCCGGCGCGGGCATCGCCGTTGAGGCGGATGGCGAGGCCAACCGCCGTGCCGTCCGAGACGCCGCCGATCGCCGAGATGTGGAAAAGGTTGCCGGCGCCGACGAAGTCGATGCCCGACCAGGTCAGCACACCCTGGCCGCTGAAATAGGCGCGCTGACCGGTCGGCGCCGGGAAATCGAAAAGCAACATGTCGGCACGCGCGATGCGGCCGGCCTGCAGCTGCGCCAGCGTGCCGGCGTCGATAACGCGGGCCATATCAAGCGACCTTCTGCAGCATGCGGAAGGTAACCGGCGCCATGGTCAAACCGTCGCCCGTATCCGGTTCATCCGACGGATCGAGGATCATCTCGCAGACCGGCTGATGCAGCCGCAGCGTCGCGCCACCGGTGAAAAAGGACGGGATGCGCGGCAGCACCGAGAGCGTCAGCGACAGGCCTTGCGGCTGCGCATCCGCCATGACCCGGAACAGGCCGTATCGGTTGGCTTGCTCCAGGCCGATGAGATCGCCGACGCGCAGCCGGAGATTGGCGTTAGGCGCGCCGGCGACGATCGTCGTCGCAGTCAGGCTCGCCACAGTCAGCGTGTCGGCGAAGGTGCCGGATACGATCTGGCCGCCGGGATGGGCCGCCGGCCAGCATTGCGCCGGCGTATAAATCAGCGCCGTGCCCGCACCCATCAGCGCTTCCACGAAAGCAACGGCGCGGCGGCGGCCATATTCGCGTTCGGGCCGAACCTCGATGCCGGCGCGCCAGACCGGCGTGCCGGTCTCTATGACCTGCAGGCCGGTCGGCAGCTTGGCGGTGGCGACCGAGCGCGCCAGCGAGAACGTCACCCGCCGCAGCACCAGGCCGGAGCTGCGCAGGTCGAGGGGATAGGTGAGAGCCAATGCCGCCTAACCTTTGATTGCTCGACTTTGCCGTGGCGAAGGCCGAAGACACCCGCTTGCGAAGCACGAGAGGATCGAAACCGATGACCAAGACATCAGCCACGCTGCAGGAAGTGAGTTTCGGGCCGGGCGAAACCGATGATCACACCCATGTCTGGGCAACGATCCAGTACGACACCAAGACCGGCCAGGAGCCGATCGGCACATTCGCTTCGATCACCGTCGATCTGAGCATTCCCAACAAGACCACCGTCGGCGAGCTGCCGAAGCTGATCGAGAAGGCTGCAAAGCAACGCGTCACAGACCTGGCGAAGGCTTCGCCGATGGAGCTGTTCAGCGGCGATCCCGAAGGCTGATCGCTAGTACCGGCCGGAGCGTCGCGCGGACTGATACCGCGCTTCGCCAAGCCGCCTGTCGAAATTGGCATCGTAGGCCTTCAGGCCCGACACGATGCCGCTCTGCACCATCTGCTCGATCTCGGCATTGCCGCGCGCGCCGACGACACTGACAGTCAGCGCCATCGAGCCGCCACCGCGACCGGCCGGGACGATCTTGCCCGGCGATGTCGGAACGAATGTCTCCGGGCCACGCTCGCCGACGCGATAGGGCTGGCCGGCGTTGACCGGGCCACCCGTCGCGCGGCCGAAGAGATTGCCGGAGAACAGTGAACCGAACAGGCCGCCGGTCGCGCCATTCTCACCCTTCAAGCCAAACAGGCCAGCGAGCGGGCCGGAGCCCATTAGTGCCGCCTGCAGCGCAGCTTTTGCCAGCGAGGCGGCGAGATTCTTGACGACGTCCTCCGCCTTCTTGCCGTTGACGATCAGATCCTCCAGCGCATCGACAGCGGCATCGCCGAAGAACTTCTGCGCATCCCGCAGACCGTCCTGGGCCGCCTTGAGATCGGCCAGCGTCTTGCGCTTCTGTTCGGAGAGTTCGATCTCCCGCGTCAGCGAGGTGATGATCTTCTGGCGCTCTGTTTCGTCGAGCTTGGCAAGATCGACCTGGGCCTTGGCCAACTCGACCGCGGCGCGCTTCTCGGCGTTCGACTTGCCGAAGGTCGCGACCTCCGCATCGAGCACCGAGTTCTGGCGCATCAGCGTTTCGATATACTTCTCCAGCCGCGCCTGTGCTGTTTCTTCCTCGGTCTTACCGCCCCCGCCGCCGCCTGTCGCTTTGGTCGGGATCGCCGTAGTCCGCCCGACCACAACGCCCGATGGCCGAGAGGGAGGGAAAGGCGCTGAAGTAGCCGTAGGGACCGCTTCGTTGGGAGCCGCCGGCGCCTTGCCATTGGACAGGTCGGCGAAGGTCTGCCCAATCCCGGCGCCGGCCCGTCGCGCGTTTTCCATGCGATTCTGAAATTCGACCGCCTTGCTGATCACCTCGGCCAATGCGAGCCCTGCCTGCGTGACGCTGGCCTTCGCATTGGATGTGAACGCATTCCATGCCGTATCCCACGCCTGATCGAACTGCTTTGCCTTGTCGATCACTTCCGAGCTTAGGATCGTGCCTGCATCCGCCGCGTTCCGAGCGAGCCGCTCCAGAGCCGCAGCCCCACCTTCGAGTAGCGGGACGAAATCGGCCGGCAACCCAAACCGCTTGGCAATCTCGATCTTATCCTGTTCGGTTGCAGCTCGACTGATCAGATCTGCGGCAATGGCCAGAGCTTCGTTTGTCGAGATGATCTCGCCAGTACGCGATTTGACCTTGATGTTATTGGCATCGAGCAGCTTGGAAAGCTCAGTCTCCTCGCGCCGAGAGTCGTTCAGCGCTTTTGCCAATCCCTGGAGACCGGAATCGAAAGCCTTGCCGGCAATGCCCTCGTTTGCGCCGGCGAGTCGGAGCGACTGAAAGCGCTCGACCTCGACGCCAGCGCGCCGCGCGCTCTCGCCGAACGCTGCGATTTCTCGATTTGCGGCCATGATACCGCTGGCGATCTTCTCGAAAGAGATTGCTGCAATTGCACCCTTGAGCACGCCCAGCCCGAAATCCCCCCCAAATGATGGGTTGGCCTGCTTGAATCGAGCTTCCATTTCGTCAGCAGCCTGATCGGTGAGCTTAGCCGCTGCCCGCATTTGGCGTTCGAGATCCTTGATCGAAGCTCCAACCGAAATGACGAGATCGTTGGCCATTGGGCGCTTTCGGTGAAAGTGATATCGGTGCCCCCGCAGAGCAGGGGCGCGGGCGTTATGGGGCTGATCGGCAAGGCAGTAGGCGGTACGGCGCTGCTATTCGGCGGATTATTCGCGGCGGGGCTGGCGGTGACGCCCGATCGGCGCGCCGAGACCCACCAGACCGAGAAACCCGTTCCCGAACGCCAACCGACTGTGATCCCCGAGTCATGGCGGTTAGCGGACCATCTCAGCGTCGAGGTCCAAGGAAAATCGTCCCGCCTATCGAGCGTCGCCGTTCTCACATTCCGAATTCAGAACAGGTCCGACATACATCTCAAGGACGCCACGATAACCTGCGATTTCTTCGGCGAGAGCGGCACTAAGCTGGGGGAGGCCCAGCGCATTGCCTATCGCGAATTTCTTGCAAAGAAGACGGTCACCGTACGCGACATGAATTTTGGCTTCGTCCATCAAGAAGCTGGCAGGGTAGGATGCAAGGCGACCTCGGCGGAACGCGCTTCGCCCGTGTAATTCAGAGGATGTAGTCCGGGGCAGCGTCGAGCATAGCCTCTAGAGCATCGGCCGTATCGTCATTGCTGCGCTTTGCTGCTTCCGGCGAGTTTGCCTTCGCCCAGCCATCCGCGCACACCATGAGCTGCCATAGCGACATCGCTCCTACTTCGGCAGGCGTGAAGCCCATCACCACCCCAAATGCATAGAGGTCCCTGAAATCGAGCTTTCCGTTTAGGCGGTCGGGTCGCTCTCCTGCCCCACCGCCTGCGATTTTCCCACTGGCTCATCCAGCTTTCCTATCAGCACCGCCTGGATAACAGCGTGGGCAGGGCGGACATTTTCCAGCCAAGGTCGATCGAGCACGTAGGCCTTGCAAAGACGGAGTGCATCGACAGGCGCCATGCCACCGCCGATCAGCCCCAAGCGGAGCGTCTGGTAGATGTCGCTCACTCGCCATTCTCCCGATTCTAAGCGATTTGAGATGACGATGGGTCCGGCATCACACTGAGTCTGCAACTCTTCCAACTGCGCGAGCGGCAGACAGAACCTATGCGATCCGTCCGCCCATTCCATTTCGATGCTACAAAGGCTCATGTCAGCGCCGCAACCATGGTGCGGGTCAGCGCGCCGTCGCCGGTTGCTTTGGCGCTGGTCTGCCATTTGCTGCCGCGCTGACCGGTGATGTCGCCGGCGATATGCGCCTTGCCGGAGAACTGCAGATCGGGTGTGCCCGAACCAGAACCAAAGCCGACCATGCGCAGCCGCAGGCTCGTCGCCTCGGCACGGTTGATCGCAGCCCAGAGCAACGGCTCGCCTTCCTTTGTCGAGATACCCTCGAATTCGGCGGACCAGCCCATATTGAGCACATCCGTCGCCTTCCAGGCGGGCGCATCGGGATCGTCGCAATCGGGGATCGTGACGTCGTTGGTATCCTTGTCGATCGTCAGCTTGATCGAGTTGAACCCGCAGATCTTGGTGAAGACCTCCGGCGAAGCGCCGTCGCCGAGATACAAAAGGCCCTTTCCGAACGAAAGGACTGTGGGCTGTGCCATTGCGGCCTCCGCTGCTGTGAAAATGGTTGGTCAGGCTGCCGCGACGAGCGCGCGGAAGGTCAGCACGGCATGGCCTGTATGGCCGTCCGGATCCTTGAGATATCGCGTGCTCTGCCAGGCAATTTCGAGAAACTGCCAGGCGCCGCTGAGCGTGAGATCGGCCTCGTGCAGAGACGTGTGCACGGCGCTGGCAATGGCCTTGGCCTCGGTCTGACCGGGATCAGGAGCGTCGCCGGGCCGGGTCCAGATATGCAGCGGCACGAAGACCTCGAAGCCATCGAGACACTGCGCGCCATCATCCAGCGCCTGAAACTCGCCGATCTCCAGATAGGGGAATGTCGCCGCCGTCGGCACCCGGTCATAGACCCGATTCGCCAATACAGTGACGTCGGCCCGAAGCTTCAGATTGATCGCACCCTGTAGGGCAAGGCTTGGATCGCTCATTCGCTGCCCTGTCCGTTGAACTTCGCCACGGCCTTCCTGATCTCGTGTTCGAGGCCGGCGCGGATGTGCTTCTTGTTGGCGCGATAGGTCGGATAGAAGAACTCGCGGGCCTTCATCTTCTGCGTTCCAAACTCGACCGCATTGGCCGCGTCATAGGTCGCCGACTGACCTTTGCGCACCGGCTTCGTCGTCGTCGGGCCGCCGGCCTTCACATAAAACCGATCGCCACGCGCGCCGCCCTCGACACGCACCGAGGCGCGCAGATCGCCTTCGTCGACAGGCGCGGCGGCGGCGATCAGCTGTCCAAGCCGCTGTGCTGCGAGCAGCGCTTCAGTCGCCGCCGCGGCGCGCACCTGAAGCGGGATCTTCGCCAGCCGGGCGGCCAGCCTCTTTGCGCCCTTCGCCATCGTCGAGAACTCCAGCAGCGCTCGCACGCGCGGCATGTGCGGTCGGGATCAGCAGGCGCTGACCGGCCTTGTAGGCGATGAAGACACCGGGCTTGCACGGACAGTCGAAATCGCGGCCGAAGGTGACACGCGGCATCAGGTGGCGCCGCCGGCCTGCAACATCATCTCGATCTCGGCATTGTCGGGCGTCGGGATGATCGACAGGATCTGGCAGACCTTGCCGGCGTAGGGGCCGGCGAGGAAGACGACGCGATCGGCGGCAGTGACATCCGCAGTCGCCGGCCAGCGCAGTACGGTCAGCGTGCCCTGCAGCGACGATTCCAACCGGCCGGCTTCGAGCTGCTCGCGTCCGAATTTCGGCCGGAAGCCGGCCCAGCATTCGACAAGCAGCGACCACGACTGCAGCACATTGCCGGTGCCGTCATCGGCGCCCTCGATCCGCCGCTCGAAGCGGACGCGGTTATTGCGTTGGCCGGCGCTGAGCATCAGACAAAGCTCCGGCGGAAAGGCGATACCATCCGATCGACCGTGATCGACATCGGCACGGGTGACGACGCGCCGAGCGCCACCGTCTCTGAAAAGCGATAGGCGTCGCCGACCATCAGCAGGATCGCGTGGCGGATCGCAGCGGGAACTTCCGCTGCCTCGCCATAGCCGGCCTTGTAGGTCACCGTTACGGCGTCTGCCTGCCCGTCGAGATCCGGCAGCTGGGCGTCGCGGTTGAGCATCAGCATCGGCCGCGAGGCGCCCGAGAACAGCCGCCAGGACGACGACGGCACCGCAACGAGGCCACCGCTACCGCGCGCCGAAACGCTGATGATCTCAGCGACGGGCGCCAGGGCCAGATCGAAGCAGCGCGACGCTGGCCAATAGGCCGAGAACTGGCGCCAGCTCTGCGCCAGCAGCGCCCGACCGAGAATGCCGGTGTAGCCGTCGAGATGCGAAACTGCCGCCTGAATCGCCAGCGTGATCCTGTCGTCGTCAAGGTTGTGATCGACGCGCAGATGCCGTTTCGCATCGATGAGCGAAACGACATCGCCGGAGGGCGGCGTGACGAGTTCAGGCGGCAGGCAGCGCATCGGATCAGGCCTTGCCGGCGTCCTTGGTATCCGGAGCAGGATAGCCAAGGTTCGACCACCTTCTCAGGTCGGGCGATGCGTGCACCAAGATTGGCGATCCTCGGTGGCAGTGCCTTCAAGCGTCCCATGTATCTAGACATGAAGAAGCCCGCGAGCCGTGAGGCTGCGGGCTGCATAGCTTCGCACAAGGCAGCTGGTGAGGCTTGCGCGGGATCCGTGAGATACAACTCCCCGAAGGGCGATCAAACTGCCAGATGAACCGTGCCGCTATAGGCACCGATTCGCCCGCAGTGAGTCAAGCGGTCACGCCGCGTCAAGTTGTGAAATACCCATCGTCACCACCGTCTCACGTCCGAAGATGTCGATCAGGACATCGGCACGATGCAGGCCGATGGCTTCAATCACGGTAGCCTGGAAGCTCATGAATGGGCCGCTGATCACGGTGAGCTTGTCACCGACCTTCACCGAGCGCTCTGGCTTCAGCACATCATGGCGCGGTGGTGTGATGTCGTTCTGGAAGTTCGCTACCATGCCGACGGCGGCGGATGGAACCTTGAGCCAGCCCTGCGCCGTGCCGACCACCTCCTGAACGCCGTCGATATCGCGGATATCGTCAATGGGACGGCCATTCACCGTGACGACGGACACCCCGTCATCGCCGATGATGTCCCGTCCGCGCCTGCGGAAAGGCATGCCGGCACAGAAGAGATAGCGCGGGAAGGTCGCGACATCATGCTCGATCAGCCTCTTGCCGCAGGTGATGACCCGATGCAGCGCTGGAAGAAAGACCTTGCATCCGGCCTCTGACAGCGAGCGCGCCGCCTTCGCCTCCATGCGGGGCGCCGTATAGACGAGATACCAGTCAAGCGAGAGGTCGATATCCATCGGCGCCGGAACCTTGGTGACCAACTCCTGCCGGAGCCCGTAGTCAGGCTTTGCTGGCGGTTTCGAGTGCCTTGCCCGGTTGCCCATCAGAAAGTCACCCCATCATCACCATCGTCATCCTTCCGGCCCGGCGGCAGTGCGCCCGGCAGGAACACCCGGAAATCGCCCTTGAAGACTGGGATGCGCGCGCCCTTTGCGCCAAGCCATGGCCGCCAAGCGTCGATTTCTGGCCCGTCGCAGCGATAGGGCTGAAGCTCGCCGATGCGCTTGACCGCAGCGGTGAGATCACCCGCCGCGACGGAGATCGATTTGCCCGCGTCTGCCTGCTGGACCGAGAAGCTGATCTTCTGGCGCTGCCCGTCGGCGATGCGGGCCAGCAGCATCAGCCACCATTCGCGTGACCAGCCCTTGATCTCGACGAAAGCGCCTGCCGCTTGCGCCAAGGCGCGGTCAGCAGCCTGCTTCGGCACATGGCGCCAGTTGAACCCGGATAGGTATTTCGGGCCGGAGAGCCGGCCAGCATACCCCGCCGCCTTCCGCTCCGAGACGAACCCGGGAATCCCGTCTATCGCCGCCCAGCGTTCGCCGAACGGCACCGTCGCCCAGGCTGAGGCCAAGGCCGCCTGCTCGTCAGCCCCGGCATGGGGATAGGCCTTGCGGAAATCGTCGAGCGTGGCGGATGGCCGGACTTCGGCCGTGCCCGCAGGCTCGCCCTCGCTCGTTGGCGTGTCCCCGCGCTCATGCGCACGCTCTCTCTCAGATTCTTTAAGGGTTCTACTAAGGGGTTGGGTCTCATCAGATGATACCCTAAGCGCGCCAGATGATAGGGTATCACCGTGATAGGGTATCACCGTGTTACCCTTAGTTTCGCATGGCGGCGAAGCATTGACCGCGCCGCCCGCGCCCTGCGCATGGCTGGAATCGTCCTCGTCGTCATTGTCCGGCAGCGGATCGTGCAGCGCGGCGGCCTCCAGCGCCGGCCAGAATTCCGGCCGGCGGAGACGGAACAGCAGGTCGACATCCATCTCGTAATGGTTGGTCGAGCGTCGGCCTGCGCCGCCCTCGCGCACCATGCGCAGCAGGCCGACGGCCACGAACTCCTTCAGCGTCCGCCGTGCGGTCACGATGGAGCATTCGGCATCCTCCGCCACCGTCGCCAGCGAGGGATAGATGTGGGTGCCGTCCTCATGGCAGCAGTCGACGAGCTTGATCAGCACCAGCTTGCGCGTGCGCGAGCCGAGCTTGGCCTTCATGGCGGCTCCGAGCAGGGCGGCGCTCATAGCTCAAGCGCCTCCTGCCTGACGATCGGAGCCGGCGCCCCGAGGGCGAAGCGAGGGCGCTTAAGCTCGTTGGCGATACGTCGACACGCGATATCGAAATACGCGGGAACGGCCTCGATGCCGATGAAGGCGATGTCGCGCTGGACACAGGCAACGCCAGTCGAGCCGGAGCCCATATAGGGATCGAGCACGTCGCCGGTGCCGCCGAGCTGGTCGATCGACCAAGCCATGAGAGCGACAGGCTTCTGCATATGATGCAGCCGCTTTTGTCCCGCGGTCACCTCATGGCGCGCGCCGGTCCCGACGCTGAGCCCGTCCCAGAGCAATCGATAGATCCGCATCGGCTGATCGCGATTGATCCACGCCGCCTCGCCGTCACCCTGATCCTTGATCTTGCCGTTGGGCACTTTGTCCCAGACGAGCCAGGAGCCTTGCGGCAAGCGGTCGGCAAATCGATGAGCGCCCCAGATCAGCATGTCAGGCGCCAAACCAAGGATATGCGATGGATCGAATGGCTCGTCGTCGCCCTTAATCTCGGCATGCGTGCTGGAATGGACGGGAAGGGACCTGCCGCCCTTCTGAACGACCATCTTCGCCCGCGTACCGCCCGCGTAAAATGTGTTGACCTTGTATCCCTGCCCATAAGGCGCGCAGATCAGCCGCCCGACCTTGCTGAGCGTCGGCAGGATCTCGCGACAGTCGCCGAGATAGAGTGTCACGGAATCGGAGAGATGTTCGACGCGGCTCATTCCGCCGCCTCGCCATCCAGCAACGCTGCATCCGCCACGAACCGCCAGCCGTCGAAGCGCTCTTCGCCGCGCCACTCGGAATCCGTCACGACATAAGCGCCGGCAGTCGGGTAATCCGCGACAGCCGTCAGCATCGCGCCGCTCACGGCGATGATCTTGTGGTTCGGATGCCGGCTTTCGGGCAGGCTGCGCTTGCCCTTCTTGCCATCCATCCACCGGGCGCGATCCTCGTCACTCCACCGCTGGCGGATGCTCTCCAGCCCCTCCATGTCGATGCCATCGGGGGGCGTTGCGGCGTCGATCCAGACGCCGCGACGGCGCGACAACAGATAGCCGCGCTCATCGACCGCGAGGCTGTATGCGGTCTCCGGCAGCAGGAATGGACGCGGCTTGCCCTTCTTGCCATCAGGCGAATAGGCAATCGCGCCGTCGATCATCGCCCGGCCGTAATCCTCGACACTCATGCCCGGTTCGCGCGTGGCGCCGATCGAATGGAAGCCGGTTTCCGAAGGGAAGGGCCGGTTGAAATCGGCAGCGTGAATGCCCTCGTGATCGCCGAAGCAGATGATGGCGCGCACATCGCGGTGCTCGACAATGAATTGCCCGGTCTGGCCCCATTTGGGCACGGTGCCGCAAGGCGCCCAGTTCGCGCGTCGGATCGACATCGGCGCATCGTTGCAGCCGACGCCGAAGCTGGTCAGGCCATTGGCGCGATAGAGGATCGCATCCATGCGCTCGCGCTGCGCCCCGGCTTCGTCGACGGCCTCGCGCATCACGGCGTCATGGTGCAGGTCGATCGCCTCGCCATAAGCCGTGGTCAGTGTGGCCAGATCCTCCGGCAACTCCGCCGCGATGGCATCGATGCGGGCATTCCGCTCGTCGCGCTCGACCTGCCAGCTGTCGCGCTTGGCAGCCTTCGGCTTGCTCTTCCGACCCTTCGCCGGGGCTGCCGCATCGATCGCGATGGACTCGACCACGCGCGCCCCGTCATCGCCGACGCTGACGATAACCTCGGCGCTGATGTCAGGACCGGTAGCCAGGTCCAAGCCTACCGTCACGGGCGCAACAGGTGGCGCCTCCGCCCCCCAAAGGTCCCAGCCCTCCCGGGCCTCACGCGCATTCATCTCGATCTTGGGCAGGCTCGGGAAATACGCCTCGGCGATCTCATGGGCGAAGGGCGGTTTCTGGCTGTGCGGCCCCACGGGGAAGGCCAACGCCGAGCGCAGCTGCGTCCCCATCGCCGGCGCAGGCACATTGCCGCGTGTGCCGACGAGCAGCAGTTCATGTTGATTGCGGAACCAATAGCCGGTGCCGACTTCGTCCTTCAGCCAGACGACATGGCTTTTGTAGGTGAAGCCCCAGGCCGCCATGACGCGCAGCGCGTCCTGCAGCATCGGCACCGTGGCCCACAGCAGCAGCACGCAATCATCAGCCGCGATATCGGCGATAGGCCGGGCGCAGATCGCCTCGGTCGGGGAGGTTGGATAGTGGTTGTCGGCGGCGCGATCCATGCCGCTTTCGCGCGAATAGACTTCGAAACGCCACTCCGGATCGGCGAGAATGACGCCATAGCGTTTACCGCGAGCGATCATCTCTGACAGCGCGGCGTTGCCCTGCTCGATTTTTTCGCCGAGCGCGACCTCCTTGTGCGCGCGCAGCTCTTTCTTCGCAGCCTGCCGAATGTCGCGCTCTTCCTTGATTACGCGATAGAGCGCAGCCGGATCGGCGGAGCGGATAGCCTCCTGCTGTTGCGCAAGCGGAAGCCGCGCCAGATCGGCCGCGGCGGAAACGGAAACCTGCCCTTGCGAGACACGCTCAGCCAGTTCGGGGGCACCATGATCGACTACGGCTTTCGCGGCGCGCACGCTGCGCTCCGACACCTTGAGAGCTTGCGCGGCTTCCGCCTGCGAAACGGGGGGTGGTGATGGCACGACGATACCCGGCAAGTTTGCCGCATTATCGGCCGACGAAACGGGGCGCCCCGGCGCCATGTTCGCCAGCCTCGCCGCAACCATGGCACGCTGGCTTTCGGACAGATGACGGCGATGCAGGTTGCGCGAGAGCACGAACGATAGCGGCGTGCCGTCATATTCGGGCAGGAACCAGCGGAACTGCGGCAGGAGATGCCCGCCGCCTGGGTGCTCGAAGGCACCAGGCGCAATGACGCCCGCGGCGCAACCTGCGCGGTAGCGGTTGCGCCCGTCGAGGATCAGGATGTCGTCGCCATCCATGATCAGCACGATCTTTTCGCGCAGACCGTTTGCACGGACATCGGCAGTCAGATCGTCGAAGGCGACTCCTTCGATCAGCGGGAAGAGATTGGCGAGCGGATGGAAGGGCTCAGCCATGAGACCACCCGTTGCGCTGGCCGCCACGATGCGACTTGTTGACGAACGGAGCGCTCGAAGCGAAGCGCCCCTCCGTAAGCTTGTCGAACAAGGTCATGAATTCGACTTCGGCCCGCACCGGGCTCCAGCATTCCAGCGTGACGCCGAGCGCCTCGACCTGCTCCTCCGCCGCCCAGGGCATCGGCGGCGGCGCCATGTTCTGCTCACGCTCGTCGGTGAGGATCCGGCCGTCGGCGAGATGCACCTCGTGCGGCATCTCGGCGGGCAGGCCGAAGCGCGCGCAGATCGCCAACATCACGGCGGTTTCCGCCGCCTTGTAGCTCGGGATCGCCCGCTTGATCGGGCGCGGCAGGTCGACGAGATAGGCTTCCGAGGCGTCATGCAGCAGCGCCCAGAGCCGGTGCTGCGGTGCGACCGCGCCCGCCATCAGCACGCTATGCTCGGCCACCGAATAGAACAGCCGGGTATGCCCGCCATAGCGGCACAGATGCGCCAGCGCATGCGCGATATCGACGATCGAGACATCCTCGGGACGCGGATCGAGCGGCCAGAAGGCTTGTCCGGAAAAGGTTTGAATCCAGTCGCCGTGTCGGGTCATGCCGCACTCCGGTTGAAAGGTGAAAGCGCGACCCCTGCCGGGTCTCGGGCACAGCAGGGGCCGCGCCTTGCGCGTCCGGCCAAGGGGGTTGAAACCGGTGCGCAAGCGGGAATCGAGGACGCGACGGAACTCAGTCGTTCACGCGGAAACGCCCGCGAGGATCGCGGCATGGACGCGGTCGAAACGCTCGATCGAGCGGCGCAGCTCGGCCAGATCGCGGCCGACGGTCACGGCATCAGTTCGGGAATACTTGCCGTCCGCGACACTGCGGGAGAACGAGCGGCACAGATCGGCCACCTCCGCCATCACGGCGGCGTGCGCGTCGAACGGCGTGCCGTCAGGCTCGGCAACGGGGCGCGCGATTGGCTCAAGCCGGAAGCCGAGCAACTCGGCCTCGACGCGGGTGACGACTGGCTCGCCGCATTCGAGTTCCAGCGCCAGCTTGCCGTCGAGCGTGAGCATGGTCGGATCGTCGCGATCCTTCACCCGGCTCATCAGCTGCTGCGTCACGGTAAGCAGCTGTCCCGCACGCGTCGGACCGCCGACGCGCTCGATCAGGTCGGCCATCGCCGCCTTGCGCTGGTAGAAGCTCAAATCCTTGATGCGCATGGAAACCTCGATTGTGAGAGGCGCGCGATACCAATCGCGCTGCCGGCGGGCAGGCGTTACGAAATGGTCTCGGGAACGGGGCGGGGAACGCGGTCAGGCCAGCACTGATCGGACGGCCAATTCTCGGAGAACCAAGAAACTGCGCGGTCATAAGTCCGGATCGTGATGGTTTTTTCGGATTTCAGCCGATCGTAGAACGTCGGGTCGTTGATGGCTTGGCGCCAAACCGTGGTGACACCGACGCCCCGCGACGAGGCAAAGGCGTCCGACAGAGTGAGCAGGTGCTGCTTGAGTTCGGCTTCCATAACCCAAGCGATAGTTGGATCAATCCAACTTAGTCAAGCGGATTATTCCAACTCGCGCAAGGGTGCTGACATGTGGGATATTTCCAACATGTCCAGCCTCAAAGATTTTGTGACTGCTCGCCTAAAGCAGCTTGACCGCAACCCGTTCGAAGCGGCCCGCACCGGCTCGCTGGAGCGCTCATTCGTCAACGACATTTTGATCGGCAAAAAGCAGAGCGTTCAGGGCGCCAACATCGCAAAGCTGGCCCTCGCGCTCGATTGCGCGGCAACCGATATTGTCGCCGCGATGGCGGGGAGGGCACCAGCCTTGGGTGCGGAGCCGTCCCGGGCGAACGACATATCTTCCGCCTCGGAGATTCGACCAACAACCGAGAGTCTGATCCCCATCAAGGTTGCGGGCAAATTGAAGGCCGGCGACTTCATAGCCATTGAGGATCTGGGCGACTGGGACGAGCCGGAGGTCATCTATGACCGGCGCGACCCGCGATTTCCCGATGCTCGCCACATGGCATTCGAGGTCGACGGCGACAGCATGAACGCGCTTAAGCCCCGCCCCATAATGTCGGGCGATCGGCTCTCAGCGATATCGTACGAGGACGTAGCGGACCGACTACCGCTGCGCGATGGTATGATTGTGGCCGTCGAACGCACGCGGCACGGCGGCCTGGAGCGCGAGTGGTCGGTCAAGCAGCTTGAGATCTACGAAGATCGCGTCGAATTTCACCCGCGTTCCACAAATCCGCGCCACAAGCCGATCGTCGTGGTGCGCGACAACAACGCCGATGATGGAACAAAGGTCGAGATTATCGCCATCATCCGCAGGCTTGTGGCCGAGTTCAATCTATAGCGCCGGCTTCTGCCGACAGCTTCAAACGCACTGCTCTTCTGGCCGCCATTGCGACACGCCTATTAGCGTGCCGATAAAGCTCTCGCAGCCGTCACAGAAATAGCGCTGGTTCTGAAAAAACGCGCTTTCAAGAAGCTCGTCGACACCTCTCGGTGCGTCCTCGACGTCGGGTACGTCGAGCGTCTTGGTAATGTTCCGCTCGCAGTTGAGGCAGCGGTAGTGAACCTTGAAACGAGCGGCTAGGCCATCGGGAAGCGGCATTATCGAACTCCACTGGGGATCGAGACAAGCTGGCTCAGCATTGAGAACATAGCAAGAACCGTGTGATTCCGTTCACACGCTGCATTCAATAGGATGTTTCCAATTTTCGTATTGACAGTTGGATTTATCCAATCATATTTCCCCCATCGAACCCCGATGGAGGCCCGCGTGTCGGCAGTCCCAGCCCTCTACATCCCCCAGCAGACCCCGCGTGACGTCGCCCGGCGGCTGATCCTCCGTCGCTGGCTTGCCACAGCCGGCGAGCTGCTGGCGCTCGTCATCTTCGTCGCCATGGTCTGGATCTGGTCGGCGCTCGGCGCCGGCGCGTGACCGCGACCCTCTCCCCATCCCCCATCTCGGCTTGCGTCCGCGGCACCGGACGACAGGCAGAGCGCACCCGCGCCGTTCCCCGCTCAGAGCGGGTGCATCTCCTCTTGCGTGCCGGAGACGAACAGATGCTCAACCAAGCCCATACGACACGCCCTGCCGGCCGCGACATCGTCGCCAACATGGCCGATTTCATCATCCGGCATAATGCCGGCAGCGGCAGCGTCACCCGTGACGATCTGCTGCTCGATTTCACCGAGGCCGAAATCGAGGCTCATTTCCCCGCCGCCAAGCTCCGCGCCCGCAACACCAGCAAGGCCGCGCGCCAATGAGCGCAGTCGTCCAGATGCCGACGCGGGCGCGAACCATGCCGCGCCCGATCACCGGGCAGATGCGGATCGCGCTTGGCCTGCTCTGCTGCGGCGCGCTCTTCCACGAGCCCAACGGCAGCTGGCGCTCGCGTGCCCATCCCGCCCAGACCGTGCGCGACGCCACGGTGCGCAGCCTTGAGGCACGCGGCTTCGCCCGCATGGAAGAGTTCGCCGGGCTCTACAACGCCCGTGGCGCCTGCCTGGTGCTGACATTCGCCGGCCGCCGCGCCTATGGCAGCGACGGCCACCACGCCGCACGCAAAGCGCCGCCGGTCGCAGCCGAGGCGATCCTCGTCGAGGTCGAGGCGGCGCTCGTCGCACTCAATGCCGAGAGCGCGAAGAGCGACCGCGAATTGGCGCAGCTCAACAGGCTCGGACAGGAGGCCCGCCGGATCGAGGCGGATCTCCTCCGGCGCCGCGCCGGCATCGAGAAGCGCATGGAACAGATCGAAGCCGCCCGCGCCAATTTCAACGCCCGCCGCGTCAATCTGCGCTGCCTCGTCATCGAGGCCGCCGAACGTCTGATGGGGGGCGTCACGTCGTGACCTATCCCCGCAACGATCCCGACATGGATGAGCCGATCCAGGGCAACCAGCTGAAATCCATCGTCGAGCGCATCGAGCGTCTCGAGGAGGAGAAGAAGACGATCTCCGACGACGTCAAGGAGGTCTACGCCGAGGCCAAGGGCAACGGCTACGACGTCAAGATCCTCCGCAGGGTCATCGCCATCCGCAAGCGCGACGCCAACGAGCGGGCCGAGGAAGAGGCGATCCTCGATCTCTACCTGCAGGCCGTCGGAGAGACGGCATGAACCGCGTGCCTCACAAAGAGCGTCCGCGCCTGCCGCCGTCACCACCCGCCGAGCCGACTGAGCTGCTGCACGCCGGTTCGGGCTGGCCGGGACTGTTCGTGCCCTTCGTGCCCGGCGCCGCTGCCGGGGCGCTCCTACTCATTGTCGCATTCTTCTGGGGCTGATCATGGCTGACAAGACCGGTATCGAATGGACCGATGCGACATGGAACCCGATCGTCGGCTGTTCCATCGTCTCGCCCGGCTGCACCAACTGCTACGCCATGACGATGGCCGGGCGGATCGAGGCCATGGGCACCGCGCCGCACTATCGCGGCACTACCAAGCCTAGCAAGGCCGGCGCCGTCTGGACGGGCAAGCTCGCTTTGGCGCCCGAGCACATCCTGTTGCAGCCGCTGCGCTGGCAGAAGCCGCGCCGGATCTTCGTCAACTCCATGGGCGACCTGTTTCATGAGGACGTGCCCGACGAATGGATCGACCGCGTCTTCGCAGTGATGGCGCTGGCGCCCCAGCACACCTTCCAAATCCTGACCAAGCGCGCGGCGCGGATGCGGGCCTATCTGACCAGACCGGCAGGCGATGACATCCAAGACGTCCGCAACCACCTGGCGTGGGATGTGTCGTCCCAGATAATGAGCCTTTGGGCACCAGAGTGGCGATCCGAGAGCATTCAGGGAAAGCACCGGTCGCGCGGCATCGGTGCATTCTCAACCTGGCCCCTCCCGAACGTTTGGCTTGGCGTCTCCGCCGAGGATCAGCGCCGTGCCGACAAGCGCGTGCCGGATCTGCTGGCGACGCCGGCGGCCATGCGCTTCGTCTCCGCCGAGCCGCTGCTCGGGCCGATCGATTTCACGTTGCTGGACATTAACGGTGACGGCGAGATGGATGCGCTAAAGCCGCGCGCTTGGAATGAGGAGATCGGAAGCTGGCGTGGATCATCGCCGACCTGGGAGGAAGATTTCCTCGACTGGTTCAACCTGTCGTCGATGCCCAGCAGCGGCAACCTGCATGCGACGCTCGACTGGATAATCGTCGGCGGCGAGAGCGGCACAGACGCCCGGCCGATGCATCCCGACTGGCCTCGCCAAATCCGCGACGGCTGCTCCGCTGCTGGCACGGCTTTCTTCTTCAAGCAATGGGGAGAATGGGCGCCAAGCGAAACGGCAACCTGCCAGCAAGGTGCACTGGCCGTCCTATGCCGGGATGGCCAGCTGTTGCGCGGTCAGGCGATGGCGACAGGCCGGCTCGATGACGAGCACGCGGAGCTGATCGCCAAGTTCGGGAAGGCAAAGGCCGGACGTCTCCTCGACGGCGCCGAGCACAACGCCATGCCGGAGCTTCGGCGATGAGCGATCCACAGATGGAATTGCGAGACGTTTTCCTGCGCACCGCGATGGATGCAGTTGATCTCGGCAACGCGAAGAATACCGTCGAGGCGGCCGTCGCCGCCATGGGCGCCGCGGCGGTCTTGATAGCGATGCTGCCCAGGCAATCGCGCGACACCGTCATAGCCCAGATCTGCGAGGCCTTGCCGAAGAGTGTCCGCCAGCGGAGCCGCGAAATTGAAAGCGGATTGTTCGACCGACAAATGGATAGGCGGCAATGATAAAGCCCGTCCGCCTCCAGCTCTCCCGCCGCAATGGTTTCGACCTGCAGGCCTGGTCGCTAGGCCTCAATGGACTGCAGGCCGTCAAGGTCACGCGGCCGGGCCCATGGGGCAACCCGTTCAACTTCCGCGATAGCGCCTATTGCTGGGCGGCCCTGTCCTATGGCTGCAGGGCCGATCCGACGGGCCGACAGGAAGCGTCGGTGAGCGCCTTTCGCGAGTGGATCGACCCCGGCCACGGCATGCGCACGCTGTCGATAGAACTCGATCCGGCCATCGTCTCAGGCGAGCGCAGGCTGTCACTCGGCCCCAAGGTCGAAGTCGGCAGGGCTCCGGCCATGGAGGAGATCCGCTCGAAGCTGCGCGGGAGGAATCTCGCCTGCTGGTGCAGGCCCGGTGCCCCCTGCCACGCCGACGTGCTGGTCGAACTGGCGAATCGCCCGACCTGCGAGGCGCTCGGCTGATGTCGCGCGCCGCAGCCAGGCGCGAAGCGACGCTCGATCCCGGCTTGGCCCGGTTGATCGAAGCGCTTGCGCGCGAGGCTGCTCGCCGTGATCATGCCGCCGCCATGGGGCAGGGGAGAGAAGAGACCGATGCGCGCAGCGATCTACGCCCGGTTTTCAACCGACCTGCAGAATGATCGCTCGGTCGATGATCAGTTCGCGCTGTGCGAGGCCTATGTCCGCAAGGCCGGATGGCGACTTTCGGGCCGATATGCCGATCATGCCGCGTCCGGCGCCTCGATCCATGGTCGGCCTGACTATCAGCGCCTGATCGGACTGGCGCTCGCCGGCGAACTCGATCTGATCGTCGCCGAGGATCTCGACCGCCTGTCGCGCAATCTCGCCGACATCGCACGGCTCTTCGAGACGCTGACCTTCGCCGGCGTCAAGATCGTCACCGTCGCCGACGGCGAGGTCTCCGAGATGCATATCGGCATCAAGGGCACGATGTCGGCGCTGTTCCTCAAAGGGCTGGCCCAGAAAATCCGCCGCGGCATGGCCGGCGTCGTCAGGGAAGGGCGCAATGCCGGCGGCCGAGCTTATGGCTACCGGCCTGTTCCCGGCCGGGTCGGCGAACTGGAGATCGTCGATGCGGAGGCCGAAACCATCCGGCGCATTTTCACTGAGTATGCCGAAGGGAGAAGCCCCCGCGTCATCGCTGGCTGCCTCAATGAGGAAGGCATCCTGCCGCCGCGCGGGCGCTTCTGGACGGCATCCACGATCAATGGCAACCGCCAGCGTGGCCACGGCATCCTCGTCAATCCGCTCTATGCCGGACGACCGGTCTGGAACCGGGTCCGGATGATCAAGGATCCGGCGACAGGCAAGCGCATCTCCCGAATCAATCCGGCAGACGAGCACCAGGCCAGCGAGGCGCCGCAGTTGGCGATCGTCGCGGCCGATCTCTATGCGGCGGTCCAGGAGCGTCGCGGCGGGCGGCGAGAGATGGCGCCGCGCCAGCGCGTCACGCCTCGGCATCTGCTTTCCGGTCTGCTGCGCTGCGGCGCCTGCGACGCGGGCATGTCGGTCAAGGATCGCGATCACGGTCGGGTCAGGATACGTTGCACGCAAGCGGCCGAGGCCAACAGTTGCAGCAACCGCCGCGCCTATTATCTCGACGGCATCGAGGCCGACGTCGTCGTGGGCCTGCGCGAGCAGCTGGGCCATCGGGACGCGATCGCGCTCTATCTGCGTGTCTACAACGAGGAGCGCCAGCGCCTGGCCGCCGACAAGGTCAACGAGCGCGCCCGCATCGAACGCAAACTGGCGGCAGCCGAGCGCGAACATGAGCGCGTGTATCGCGCCTATGTGAAGGGACTGATCGAGGAGGATGAGCTTGAGCGCGAACTGCCGCCGCTGAAGGTGGTGCGCGACCGGCTTCGCAGCGAACTGGCCGCCACGGACGAACCGCCGCGCATTGTCTCCCTGCACCCGGCGGCGGTGACGGCCTATCTGCGCGCTATCGACACCCTGCACGAGACGATCGCGGCCGGCGCCGAGCATGGCGAAGAATCAAAGCAGGCCCTGCGCAGCCTGATCGACAAGATTGTGGTGATGCCGGGGGCAGCCGGCGCGAGCCCGGCCTTACGGATTGACGGGCATCTAACGAAACTGATCGGAGGGGAGCATTTTCCGTCCCGCAACATCGTCGGGGGGGCGGATGGTAGCGGGAGAGGGACTCGAACCCCCGACACGCGGATTATGATTCCGCTGCTCTAACCAGCTGAGCTACCCCGCCGCACGGATCGGTGCGCCGAAGTGGGCGTGCCGTCGTGAGGGCGCGATATAGGCAATGGGGCGTCCGCTCGTCAAGCCTTGATCCGGCCAAAACGTCCGGCCGGTTCAAGCCTGGTCCGATGGAGGCCTGGATGCCAGCTTGCGCAGCCGTACCACCTTGAAATAGCCGCGCCCGATATGGACGGTTTCGTATCGGCCCGTCGCGGCCGCCCAGCCCGTCAGCCGGCTGACCTTGAAGTCCGTGCTCCAGCCAATCGCCTTGGCAAGCGGAGCAAGAGCGGTCCATACGGGCGCGAAAACGCCGCCATCATCGACGAGGCGGCTGGAAATGATGATCTCGCCGCCGGGTTTCAGCACGCGGTCCATCTCGGCCAGTGCCTGCTCGGCATTGGGTACCAGCGTGATCACGAACTGCGCTGTGACGGCGTCGAAACGCTCGGCCTCGAAGCCGAGCCGGCAGGCATCCATCACCATCAGCCCGCGCACATGTCCGAGTTTCTGCCTCGCCACCTTGCGGTTGGCGACCTTCAGCATGTCGAGCGACAGGTCGGCGCCGAGTACGCGCGATTCGGGGGTGAAATAGGCAAGCGTCAGGCCGGTGCCGACGCCGATCTCAAGAATATCGGGCCCGCAGGCGCAGGCTGCCGCCACGGCTTCACGCTGCGGCCGGGCCAGCATGCGCTGATAGACCCTGTCGTAGAATTTGGCCCAGGTCGCGTAGACGCGCTTCTGGCTGTCGAGATCGTAGGTCACGGGCATGGAGAAGGCTCGCGGCGGGAAAGGGGAGGGCCTTGGCGACCTTTATCAGGGCAAGGCGAGGGCGAGAGCAGGTCCAGGCACCGGGACGGGCAGGGGCCGCCGCATGATGGTGCCGCCGCCGAGCACGCGCGCGCCGGGGCCGGCATCGGCATAGATCACGCAGGCCTGGCCGGGCGAAACGCCCTCCTCTTCGCCAGCGAGCTCGACCTTGAGCCCGGCCTCGTCGCGGGTCAGGCGGGCTTCGCAGGGCGCGCGGGTCGAGCGCACGCGCACCGCGACGTCCAGCCCGCCTTCGGGCAGCGCATCGGGCGCGATCTCGCCGAGCCAGTTGAGGTCGCGCAGCCGGATTTCGCGAACGCTGAGCGCTTCGCGGGGGCCGACGATGACGCGGGCGTCGTCGGCGTCGAGCCGCAGGACATAAAGCGGCTCGGCTGCGCTCAGGCCCAGGCCCTTGCGCTGGCCGACGGTGTAGCGGAGTACACCGTCATGGCGGCCGAGCACGCGGCCGTCGAGATGGACGATATCGCCCGGCCGCGCTGCGCCTGGCTTCAACCGCTCGATCACATCGGCATAGCGACCGTTGGGGACGAAGCAGATGTCCTGACTGTCGGGCTTGTCGGCGATGGCGAGGCCAAGTTCCGCCGCCAGCGCGCGGGTCTGCGCCTTGTCGATGCCGCCCAGCGGGAACCGCAGCATGTCGAGCTGCTCCTGCGTCGTCGCATAGAGGAAATAGCTCTGGTCGCGGGTGGTGTCGGCGGCACGGAACAGGCCTCGGTGGCCATCGCCCAGATCCTGGCTGACGACGTAATGGCCGGTCGCCAGCGCGTCGGCGCCGAGTTCCTTCGCCAATCCCAGTAGATCGCGGAATTTCACCGTGCGATTGCACTCGACGCAGGGGATCGGCGTCTCGCCGGCAAGATAGCTCTCGGCGAAGCGCTCGATCACGGCGTCGCGGAAGCGGCTCTCGTAATCAAGCACGTAATGGGGAATGCCGATGGCCTCGGCGACGCGGCGGGCATCGTGGATGTCCTGGCCGGCGCAGCAGGAACCGGCGCGATGAACGGCCGCGCCATGATCGTAAAGCTGCAGGGTCACGCCAATGACGTCGTAGCCCTCGCGCTTGAGCAGGGCTGCGACGACGGAGGAATCGACGCCACCCGACATCGCCGCGACGACGCGCGTCGCCGCTGGCGGCTTGGCGATATCGAGGGAGTTCCGGGGCGATGTCATGAGGCGCTCTATACCGGCTTTGCGGGCTGCCTGCCAGCAGGCGATCGGCAAATCCTGCCGGCCGGCTTGGGCAGGGCGGCGGTTCTTGCCGCCAACCATGGCGCGAATGTGGCCTAAGCCTTTGAAATATCGATGGGCATATCTGGCTTGGGACTTGCTGGAGGGTGCGGGGGCATCTCTTTGCCCGCGTTCCGGAACCGCCTGATGTCAATGCAGCCTCTGTCGAACACTTCGCCAGCGTCCGAGCCTCCGGCTCAGCGCCGGCGCGCGGCCGAGCCGGAGGCAGGCCGCGAGTCCGAGCCCTTTACGCTGCCGGATGCTCGCGCCGAACAGGCCGCTGCGGCCGCGGTTGCGCCCGCCGAAGCGGCAGCCGTGTCGGCGGAGACGCGTCACGAGCCTGTCGCCAAGCCGGAGGACACGCCCAAGCCAAACGAGACGGTGCCTGCCCCTCCAGCGAATGCAGCCAAGCCCGATGTCGGCGCGCAGGTCACGATTGCCGCCGCGGCCGCAGCTGCTGCCGTAGCGGGGATCGAGGCCGAGGTTTCGGGGAATACCGCGACAACGGTCAAGGCTGAAGCCGCGAGCAAGACTGAGGCAGGCAAGGCCAAGACGGAGACAGAGAAGACCGAGGCAGAGAAGGCCGAGGCGGGCAAGTCTGAGACGGGCAAGTCTGGGACGAGCAGGTCTGAGACGGGCAAGATTGGGGCTGGCAACGCCGAGATGGGCACGTCTGAGGCGGGCAAGGCCGGCACCTCGGACAAAGCCGAAATGTCCGCCGAGACCGAGAAAGCTGCATCCGAGGCGAAGGCTTCGGAAGGCGAGGCTGCGCCGGTCGTCGTCGTCACGCCGCAAGTTCCGGCTGAACTCGTCGCGATTGCGGCTCTGCCGCTGATCGGCGTGAATCTCGCGCCGGTGCTTGATCCCGCTGCCAAGGCGACGACCGCCCCGTCCGGCGCTGCCGCCGTGATCGGCGCCGGAAGCGCCAAGCCGACGACCCCGCAAAATCCAGCCACGCAACCGGCGCAGACGGCTCTGGTCGCTGCACAGCTTGCAGCCTCGACCGGCCCGGAGGCGAAAGCGCCGGCAGGCCCGGATAAGGGCGATCCGGCACAGCCTGCGATCACAGGCGGACAGGCTTCCGCGACAATTGCCGCC
The DNA here is from genome assembly GCF_900108245.1 of Allobosea lathyri. Classification (GTDB taxonomy): domain Bacteria; phylum Pseudomonadota; class Alphaproteobacteria; order Rhizobiales; family Beijerinckiaceae; genus Allobosea; species Allobosea lathyri. Next base: position 149,298 of record NZ_FNUY01000007.1, on the reverse strand, counting down.
ACCGAGGGACTCGCCTCGTTTGCCCAGATCGCCGGGCCGGCGAGCGCTCTCGCCGAATTCAAGCCGCTCGAGGCCGCGCTGCAGGTCCAGAGCCCGATCGATGCATCCGCGCTGGCGCAGCAGGCCGCCGCCAAGGCCGAGCCGTTGCGCCTCCTTGCCGCGCTGGAGCAGCCTGCCGCCGCGACGTCGACCGGCGTGAACGGTCGCGGCACGTCGGATGGCCAGCCGACGCCGCTCCACGTCCTGCCGATCGAAATCGGCCTGAAGGCGCTGTCGGGTGCGCGGCAATTCGATATCAGGCTCGACCCGGGCGAACTCGGGCGCGTCGACGTCAATCTCTCGATTTCGGATGATGGCGAGGTCAGCGCGCGGCTGGTCGTCGATCGCGTCGAAACGCTGCACTTGTTGCAGCGCGACGCGCGCACCCTGGAGCGGGCCTTTGAGCAGGCCGGCCTCAAGCCGTCCGATGCCGGCGTCGACATCACCCTGCGCGACCCGTCCGACCAGTCCGGCTTTCGTCAGAACAGGCAGCAGGACGAGGCAGCGCAACGCAGCCGCGCCGCCGCGGGCGCCACGACCAGCGACGACACGATCGTTCCCGCCGAACCCGCACCGATCCGCCGCCTTGTCAGGCTTGGCGGCGTCGATCTCAGCATCTGAACAAGGAGGAGCGCCATGGCAGTCTCCAGCACAAGCGGCGCCTCGAATACCGCCAATACGAGCACTGCGAATATCGCAGGCTCGTCGTCGATCGCCGGCAATTTCGATCAGTTTCTCACCCTGCTGACGACGCAGCTCAAGAACCAGTCGCCGCTCGACCCGCTCGATACCAACCAGTTCACCGCGCAGCTGGTCCAGTTCGCCGGCGTCGAGCAGCAATTGCGGACCAATGAGACGCTGGGCTCGCTGCTCAGCCTCAGCGCGGCGGGCACCGCCACGAACGCTGTCGGCTTCATCGGCGCCAAGATCACCGCCGATGGTGCGACAACGCAGCTCAATGACGGCAATGCCGAGTGGCAGGTCAACGTGCCGCGTGCCGGCACCGCGACGATCACGATCAAGAACGCCAGCGGCAGCGTCGTGCAGACGATGACGAAAAGCCTGGTGGCCGGCGATCAGGCCTATAAATGGGACGGCAAGACCTCGACGGGCCAGGACGCGGCCGAGGGCGAGTACACGGTCACAATCGATGCCAAGGATGTCGCCGGCGAGATCATGACGGCGAAGACGCAGATCGGCGGCATCGTCGATGGCGTCGACTTCACCGGCTCGATCCCGACGCTCAAGATCGGCGCGATCGGCGTGCCGATCGACAAGGTCAAGAGCGTGGTCCGCACGAACTAGCAGCCCGGCCAAAACACGGAAATCCCGCGTGATCCCTTTAGGCAAATCTTAAAGCCGGCGCCCTATGCTCAGCACAAGTAGGTCTGTTGAGTTGTGTGAGTGTACCATGACCGAGCCTTTGCGACCGCGGGTGAAGTATGTAATCGGACCGGACGGAAGTCCGTTGACGATTGCCGATCTGCCGCCGATGAATACACGCCGCTGGGTGATCCGGCGAAAGGCTGAGGTTGTTGCAGCCGTCCGTGGCGGACTCCTGAGTCTGGAGGAAGCCTGCCAGCGTTATACGCTGACGGTCGACGAGTTTCTGAGCTGGCAGATGTCGATCGACCAGCATGGTCTTGCGGGTCTGCGTACGACCCGTATCCAGCATTATCGCCAGTAGCACCGGCGCTCTGCTTTACGTTCAAAGGCGTCGGTCCCTCCCGGGACCGGCGCCTTTCGCGTTATCGCTCATCGACGATCGCGGGCGGCCGGTGCTGGAATTCTTCCGGTCCAGAGGACGGAGCGCCCGGAGTCCGACGATCTTGCGTGGAAACACGCCGTCATCCTGGGCGACCGAAGGTCGGCCCGGGATCCATCATAGAGCTCTGCTGCTTACGATGGATCCCGGAGCTGCGCGGCTTCGCCGCTTGTCCGGGATGACGGCCTGTTTCCAGATCAAATCAGCATGCCTTGACGCAGAAAAGCCCGCCGAAGCGGGTCTCTCAGGTCGATCACGGCAAGATCGGAGCGCGCCCGGCGGCATCCATCATTACGGCAGGCTCACCGTTTGCGGTTGGATTTGGGTCACCTGCACATCGAGACCCTCGAATCGCGCAGTTCAATCCATGGTCGGTGCGCGGTCTGCCATCTCGAGGAACAGGGCGGTGCAGGCCAGCCAAACGATCGCGGTCCAGATCAGCATCACGTCCTCCCGGCTTCCGATTCTTTTTCGTTATCGAACGCGACCCTTAGCCGGAACCATTGTAGGTCAGTTTTCGCGGTCGTTAAGCCATTGTTTTTGTTGTTGCAGTGCGTTTTTTCTTCGCGGCCGCGAGATGGTTCCGGAGACCGTCGGACATCCGGGACCGCATTTTTTGTGCCCGCCCTGCGCGAAATCCGCTCTCCCGCCTTCAGGGAGGGGTCGGATATTTCGTGTCGGCGCGCCCTCCGCCCTGGCCGTTCCAGACATTCTTTCGTAACAACCCGGCAAAATTAACCACCCGCTAACCATGCACTGGGAAAAACTTGCCTAGTGAGCCGGCCTCTATGTGTGACCGGTGCGGCTTTGTGGAACGGATAGCGGCGTGAGCGGCATCGTCGAGCAGTTTACGAAATTCGGAGCGGCGCGCCTGGCGGCGATGCTGGCGGTTACGCTGGGCCTTGTCGGCTTCTTCGGCTTCGTCATGCTGAAGATGTCCCAGCCGGCGATGAGCGTGCTGTTTTCCGATCTTTCGAATCAGGATGTCAGTTCGATCCTCAAGGATCTCGATACGCGCGGCATCAAATACGAGCTGCGCAGCGACGGGCAGACCGTGCTTGTCGCCAAGGCCGATGTTCCGCGCCTGCGGCTCGACCTCGCCAGCAAGGGCATTCCGGCCGGCGGTGGCGTCGGATACGAGATATTCGACAAGGGCGACGCCTTTTCCTCGACCAGCTTCGTCCAGAACATCAACCATCTGCGCGCGCTGGAAGGCGAGCTTTCGCGCACCATCCGTTCGATCAGCCGGGTGCAGGCGGCGCGCGTGCATCTCGTGATTCCCGAGAAGCGCCTGTTCGAGCGCGATCGCGAGCCGCCCCGCGCATCGATCGCGCTCAAGCTCGCAGGCGAGCTCGACGTCGCCCAGGTCCGGGCGGTGCGCCATCTCGTTGCGTCGGCCGTCGACGGGCTGAAGCCCGAGCGGGTTTCGATCGTGGACGAGCGCGGGCGGCTTCTGGCCGATGGCGCGCAGGGCGAGCAAGGGCTGATCGGTCTGGGCATCGACGAGCGCCAGACCGCGATCGAGAAGCGGCTGAAGCTGCAGATCGAGGACATCGTCGCCAGCATCGTCGGCCATGGCCGGGCACGCGTGCAGGTCTCGGCTTCGCTCGACAGCAACCGGGTCGAAAGCCGCTCCGAGACCTTCGATCCCGAAAGCCGGGTGGTGCGCTCCAGCCAGAACCGCACCGAGAATTCGGCGACCACCGAGGGTGCCAACGGCGCGGTCACCGTGGGCAACGAACTGCCCGGCGCCCAGCAGACGCAGGGCACGCAGCAGAACCAGAAGGACGCCTCCTCCAAGAACGAGGAGGTGGTCAATTACGAGATTTCTCGCACCACGCGCACCGAGGTGCTGGAGGGCGGCCGCATCAAGAAGCTGTCGGTCGCGGTGCTGGTCGATGGCACCTATAGCCGCAGCCCCGCCGGCGAGCTGGCCTATCAGCCGCGCAATGGCGACGAGATCGAGCGCATCGGGCAGCTTGTCCGCACGGCCGTCGGCTTCGATCAGGCGCGGGGCGACAAGATCGAGGTGGTCAACCTCCGTTTCGCCGAAGCTCCCCCGGCCCAGGCCGACCTCGTCGAGCAGGGCCTGATGCAGCAGCTGCTCTCCTTCACCAAGGAGGATCTGGTCCGCTTCGCCGAACTCGGCGTGATCTCGCTGCTGACGCTGATCGTGCTCATGACGGTGGTGCGGCCCCTGCTCAAGCAGGTGCTCGCCTCGGAAAATGGCGGCAGGGCGATCCCTTCCTTCATGCGCAATGGCGCGGTGCTGATCCAGGATGGCGCGACGGGAAATCCTGCCGGCTCGTCGCGCGCGCTTGTCGGCGGGGACGATGGGGTCGATGTCGAGGCACCCTCCGAACGCATGCTCGCGGTCGCCCAGATCAAGGGACAGCTCAAGGCCCAGTCCGTCGAGAAGATCGGCGCACTGGTCTCGCAGAACCCGGCCGATTCGGTCGCGGTGCTGCGTGGCTGGATCCATGAGAAGGCGCCGGCATGATGGATTTCTGAACCATGGCCGACGAGCGTTCCATCGCTACCCTTAGCCCCCGAGAAGGCGCCGTCGAGGCCGGCTACAACTTCGGCGTGACCAAGATTGCCGAAATGACGGGGCCCCAACGGGCCGCGGTGATCCTGCTCGTGCTCGGCGAGGACCATGGCCGCGCGATCTGGCGGGAGTTCGACGACGAGGAAATCCGCATCATCACCCGTGCGATGGCGGAACTCGGCACGGTCGATTCCGACGAGGTCGAGCGGCTGATGCTCGATTTCGTCGGCAAGCTGTCGAGCGCGGGTGCTGTGACCGGCTCTTTCGACCGCACGATCTCGCTGCTGGAGAAGATCCTGCCGGGCGATCAGGTCGCGTTGATCATGGAGGAGATCCGTGGTCCGGCCGGACGCAACATGTGGCAGAAGCTCGGCAATATCGACGCCGTGGTGCTCGCCAACTTCCTCAAGAACGAATACCCGCAGACCATTGCGGTGATCCTCTCGAAGATCCGGGCCGAGCATGCGGCCAATGTGCTGCGCAACCTGCCCGGCGATCTCTCGATCGACGTGGTAAGCCGCATGCTGCGGCTGGAATCGGTGCAGAAGGAAGCGCTCGACCATATCGAGAACACGCTGCGGACGGAGTTCGTGGCGACACTGACCCAGACCCGCCGCCGCGATCCCCACGAGATGATGGCGGAAATCTTCAACGGCTTCGATCGCCAGACCGAGACCCGCTTCCTCTCGGCGCTCGATGCCTCCAACCATGATTCCGCCGAGCGCATCCGCGCGCTGATGTTCACCTTCGACGATCTCGCCAAGCTCGACGCCGCGGGCCTCCAGACCCTGATGCGGCAGGTCGACAAGGACGTCCTGGCACGTGCGCTCAAGGGCGCGAGCGAGACCATGCGGGCGTTCTTTTTCGGGGCGATGTCGCAGCGCGCCGCCAAGAACATGCAGGACGATATGGAAGGCCTCGGGCCGCTGCGCCTCAAGGAGGTCGACGAGGCGCAGGCCAAGCTGGTCGTGATGACCAAGGAACTCGCGGACAAGGGCGAGATCGTCCTGTCCAAGGGCAATGCAGAAGACGAACTGGTTTATTGACGCATGGCTACCGCCACGAAATTCATGTTCAGCACCGATTTCCGCGAAGGCGGCCGCCGCGCCGCCGGGGAGGCGGATCTTGCGGTTGCGCGGTCGGATGCCTTTCAGGCGGGATATGAGCAGGGCCGTCGCGAAGCCGAAGGCCAGCTCAGCGGCACGATGGGGCAAATCGCGCGCACCGCCGAGCGACTTTTCGCCGACGAGGCCACCCGGACGGCGGCGATCGAGGCCCAGGCCACTCATGTCGCGATCGTCCTGGCGAAAGCGCTTGCGGCTGCGGCTTTGGCCGAGCGCCCGCTCGCGGCACTGGAAGGCGCCGTGCGCGAGTGCCTGGCCCATGCGCGGCTCGCGCCGCATCTGGTCGTCCGCGTCAACGATATGGCGGTGGAGATGGTCGAGGCGATGATCAAGAAGCTCGCGCAGGAAAGCGGCTTTGCGGGGCGTCTCGTCGTGCTGGGCGATCCCGATATTGCGACCGGAGACGGGCGCATCGAATGGGCCGATGGCGGCTTCGCCATCGATTCCGAACGCCTGGCGACGTTGGTGGAACAGGCCGTCGCCGGTGTCTTCGCCGGCTCCAACCACTCTGCCGAGTGAGGATTGAATCATGAGCACGGGTAACGATCTCAATCTGCCGCCGCTGAACTCGGCGGACCTGTCATTCGATCACAATGACGGTTCGGTCGCGCGTTCGGGGCCGGTTCCGGTCAAGACCGCCGAGGATCTGGAACAGGTCTTCGACGTCCCGGTAACGGTCTCGGCGGTGCTCGGCTCGTCGAGGATCGCGATCGGCGACCTGCTGGCGATCGTGCCCGGCGCCGTTCTGGAACTCGACCGGCGCGTTGGCGAGGCCATCGACATCTTCGTCAACGAGCGGCTGGTCGCGCGCGGCGAGGTCGTCGTCGTCGAGGACCGGCTCGGCGTCACCATGACCGAAATCATCAAGGCCGACCGGTAATGACCGGCCGGCGCGATACGACTTCAAACGGAAGGGCCTGAGCCATGCGCCTCATTATTGCCGGCGGTCTCAAGGGACAGATCATCGCTGCCGCCAGGATCGCGATTTCCCATGGCGCGAGCGTGACGCATACCGAAAGCCTCGACCAGACGCTGGCCGTGCTGCGCGCCAAGGGCGCCGATCTCCTGATGATCGATGTGACGCTGCCGATCGCGCAGTTCGTCGCGGCGCTGGAAGCCGAGCGCATCCGCACGCCGATCGTCGCCTGCGGCACCTCCACCGATGCGCGTGCAGCTGTCGCCGCAATCCAGGCCGGCGCACGCGAATATGTGCCGCTGCCGCCCGATCCTGAACTGATCGCCGCCGTTCTGGAGGCGGTCGCAGCCGACCAGTCCAGCCTGATCTGGAAGGATCCGGCGATGGAGCGCGTCGTCCAGTTGGCCTCGCAGATCGCCCGTTCCGATGCGCCCGTGCTGGTCACCGGCGAGAGCGGCACCGGCAAGGAGGTGATCGCGCGCCATCTGCATCAGAAATCACTGCGCAAGGACAAGCCGTTCGTCGCGGTCAATTGCGCGGCGATCCCTGACAACCTGCTCGAATCCGAGCTGTTCGGCCATGAGAAGGGCGCCTTCACCGGCGCGATCGCGCGGCGCATCGGCAAGTTCGAGGAGGCCAATGGCGGCACCTTGCTGCTCGACGAAATCTCCGAGATGGACGTCCGGCTTCAGGCCAAGCTCTTGCGCGCCCTGCAGGAGCGGATGATCGACCGTGTCGGCGGGACCCAGCCGGTCAAGGTCGACCTGCGGATCATCGCGACTTCGAACCGCAATCTCGGCGACGCCGTGCGCGAAGGCTCGTTCCGCGAGGATCTGTTCTACCGGCTGAACGTCGTGCATCTGCGGCTTCCCGCACTGCGCGAGCGTCCTGGCGACATTCTGGCGCTGGCCGATCACTTCGCCCGCAAATACGCCGAGATCAACGGCGTGCCGTTGCGGCCGGTGGCGTCAGATGCGCGCAAGATCCTGCTCGCCAATGCGTGGCGCGGCAATGTGCGCGAGCTGGAAAACACGATTCACCGCGCGGTGCTGCTGGCCAAGGGGCCCGAAATCGGGGCCGAGGCGGTGATGACGCCGGAAGGCGAGACATTGGGCCCGGCAAGCTCGCGGGACCCGGCCGCACGCGCGGCGCAGACTGCGGAGGCGGTGACGCGTTCGCTGGTCGGCCACACCGTCGCCGATGTCGAACGCGAGCTGATCCTGGATACGTTGGACCACTGCTTGGGCAACCGCACGCATGCGGCCAAGATTCTCGGCATTTCAATCAGGACGCTGCGCAACAAGCTGAGCGAATACAGCTCGGCGGGCATTACTGTCGCAGAACCCGGCCAGGCGCGCACGAGTGCCGCCTGACCGGGCTTGCCTATGTCAGATCACCAGCGGCGATAGCCACCATAGTAGCGAGGCCTGCCATAATAACGCGGGCGGGCATAGTAGCGCGGCCGGGCATAGTAACGTGGGCGCGCGTAATAACGCGGGCGCGCATAATAGCGCGGCCGGCGATAATAATAATACTGACTGAATTCGGCGTCGCTCTTGTCGAGCGCGTCCTTCATATCCGCGGCGAGGGCTTCCTCGTCCTTGGCAGGCGCTGGGCCTGCAAGCGGTGCGATCTTGGGCTGGGCAGCTTCCACGGCAGCGATGCCGCCGATACTGGCTGCGGCCATGCCGCCGATCAGGGTCATTATGAATGAGCGTCTATCCACGACGTCCTCCCAGACTGTTTTCACCGCATCTTGCTGCCCGCATTAGCGCGGACAATGACAGTGAACGATAACGCATTCTGCGGACAATTGTTCCTCTCCGCCGGGTTTTCTTCGATCATCCCTAAAGTTGCTCGGGACAAACCTTAATCCAATGCATTGAGCGGTCGCGCGACCGTTTCCAGCGGCTTGCGCTCGGCGCGAACAGCAAACAGGGATGCTACGACGGCCGCCGCCAGCATCAGGATGGCGCCGAACACGTATCCGGCAAAGACGCTGCCGCGCGAGCCGGTGTCGATCAGGATGCCGAAGAGCCAGGGGCCGGCAATGCCGCCGGCACCCGTCCCGACCGCATAGAACGCCGCGATCGCCAGCGCCCGCATCTCGACCGGGAAGGTCTCGCTGACGGTGAGATAGGCCGAACTCGCGGCAGCCGAGGCGAAGAAGAAGACGACGCTCCAGCACAGGGTGAGCTGCGATGCGGTCAGGAGATCCTGCCAGAACAGATAGCCGGTCCCGGTCAGCAGCAGGCCCGAGAGCGCATAGGTCACCGCGATCATCAGGCGCCGGCCCAGCGTGTCGAACAAGCGGCCGAGGATGAGCGGGCCGAGGAAATTGCCGGCGGCGAAGGGCAGGATGAACCAGCCGATGGCCTGCGACGGCACCTTGTAGAAATCGGTCAGGATCAGCGCATAGGTGAAGAAGATCGCATTGTAGAAGAAGGCCTGCGAGACCATCAGCGCCAGTCCGACAAGGGCGCGCTGCCGGTGGACCACGAACAGCGTGTTGAAGACCTCTCCCAGCGGCGTGATCGCACGGGGGCGCAGCCGGGTCTGCGGCAGGTTCTCGGCGGGGCTGTAGGTCACTCCGGCGCTGGCCTCGATCGCGGTCACGATCGCGGTGGCTTCCTCCTGCCGCCCGTGGCTGATCAGCCAGCGCGGACTTTCGGGGATCCACTGCCTGAGAACGAGGATGATCAGGCCAAGGGCCGCGCCGATGAAGAAGGCCAGCCGCCAGCCCAGTTCGGGATCGATATGGGCTGGGTCGAGAAGCACGATCGCGCCGATCGCGCCAAGCGCCGCGCCGACCCAGAACGAACCGTTGATGACGAGATCGACCCAGCCGCGCACGCGGGCGGGCACCAGTTCCTGGATCGTCGAATTGATCGCGGTGTATTCGCCGCCGATGCCCATGCCGGTGAAGAAGCGAAAGACGATGAAGCTGGCGAAGCTCCAGGAAAAGGCCGTTGCGGCGGTCGCGACGAGATAGATCAGCAGTGTGATCGTGAAGAGCTTCTTGCGGCCCAGACGGTCGGTGAGCCAGCCGAAGAAGAGCGCACCCAGCACCGCCCCGGCGATATAGGCTGCGCCCGCCATGCCGATCTCGGTATTGGTGAAGCGCAGCGTCGGGCTTTCCTTCAGCGCACCCGACACGGAGCCGGCGAGCGTGACCTCGAGCCCATCGAGGATCCAGGTGACGCCGAGGGCTACGACGACCAGCGTGTGAAAATGCGACCAGGGCAGGCGATCGAGCCTGGCGGGCACATCGGTTGCGATCGCCACCTCGGCGATAGCTGGCTGAACGGATGTGTCCGGCGTCGCCATGCCGGCGTTCCCCCTTGCATCTCGGCCGGCTCAAGGCCGGTCTGGTTATTTGTAGAAAGGGCGGCGGCCACGGCCGCCGCCCTCGTTTGATGGCAGTTCTATCAGCGGACGATCACGCGCCGGCGCACGACGACCGGACGACGATAATAGGGCGCGGGGCGGCGGCGAACGACGGTCCGCTGGCGCACCACGACGGGGCGGCGATAGGGGTAGGGACGGCGCACGACGGTACGCTCACGCACCACCACCTGGTTGAAATCGGCATCCGCCTTGTCGAGGCCGGCCTTGGTCGCTGCGCTGATCTCGTCGGTGGCGGGCATCGCGGGAGTAAGATCCGGCTTGCGCGAGGCTGCCTGGGCAATGGCTGTGCCACCCAGGCTCGCTGCTGCGAGGCCACCGAAAAGGCTCATCACAAAAGAACGTCTATCCAAGTCTTCCTCCAACATCTGCGGTCTTGCCGGTCTTCAAGGGTTTGCAAAACCAATTTTATCGACCCCTGCGCGAGTAGTGCGGCGCCGAGTAGTGCGGCGCAATGGGGCGACAACGCGGCAGATTGATAACGATCCGTTCAGGGAAAGGTTCCGCGGCCCATTTTTTCGACTGTCTTAACCACTCGTTTACCATGCACCCGGCAAGAATTGCCGGGTTATGCCTCTGTCGAGGCGCATGTCTGTCGCGGCGCATGTCCGCTCGCGGACGAGTTCGCCTGGCGGCGGGAGTGGGCTGGTCGATGACCGATGTGACGGCAGGTCAAGGCGGCGGCTTCAACATGCCCGACCGCGGCGCGTTGGGGAAACTCTTCAACCGGCCGGATCTCTTCCTGGCGATCGGCGTCATGGGCATCCTCGTGGTGCTCATCTTCCCGCTGCCGGCGGTCCTGCTCGACCTGCTGCTGGCGCTTTCGATCATCCTCTCCGTGCTGGTGCTGATGACGGCGCTGTTCATCGAGGAGCCGCTGGAATTCTCGGCCTTTCCGACGGTGCTGCTGATCGTCACCATGTTCCGGCTGGCGCTGAACCTCGCCTCGACGCGCCTGATCCTGGCGCATGGACATGAGGGCGGCGCGGCGGCCGGCCATGTCATCGAGGCCTTCGCCAATTTCGTGATGAGCGGCAATTTCGTGATCGGGGTGATCGTCTTCACCATCCTGATCATCGTCAACTTCGTCGTCATCACCAAGGGCTCGGGCCGTATCGCCGAAGTCGCGGCGCGGTTTGCGCTCGACGCCATGCCCGGCAAGCAGATGGCGATCGACGCCGATCTTTCGGCCGGGCTGATCGATCAGGACGTCGCCAAAGTTCGCCGCAAGGCGCTGGAAGACGAGGCGAACTTCTTCGGCTCGATGGACGGCGCCTCGAAATTCGTGCGCGGCGACGCCATTGCGGCGCTGCTGATCACCTTCATCAACGTGCTCGGCGGCATCATCATCGGCGTTGCCCAGCAGGGCATGAGCTTCGGCGCCGCCGCACATAACTACACGATGCTGACAGTCGGCGACGGGCTGGTCAGCCAGATCCCGGCGCTGATCGTCTCGACCGCGGCGGGCCTGCTCGTCTCGAAGTCGGGCGTGCGCGGCGCGGCCGACAAGGCGCTCGGCAAGCAGCTCTCGGGCTATCCCAAGGCGCTCGGCATGTCGGCGGCGGTCATGCTGCTGATCGCGGTCCTGCCGGGCATTCCGATGCTGCCTTTTCTTCTGCTGGCTGGCGGTTCGGGCTGGCTCGCCCGGCATTTCGGCAAGCTCGCCAAGGTCAAGGAGGCCGAGGATGTGGTCGCGGCGCAGGCGGCGTCCCCGCTCTCGGCCGATGGCACGCCGAAGGAAGAGACGCTCAACGATCTGCTCAAGCTCGACGAACTCAAGATCGAGATCGGCTACGGCCTGCTGCCGCTGGTCAATGCCGCCGGCGGGCAGGACAGGCTGACCGACCAGGTACGGGCGCTGCGCCGCCAGCTTGCGGCCGAGCTCGGCTTCGTCATGCCGGCGGTGCGCATCGTCGACAACGTCCAGCTCGAGGCGAACCACTACTACATCAAGATCAAGGAGATCGATGCGGGCCATGGCATCGTCTATGCCGGCCAGTTCATGGCGATGGACCCGATGGGCGGCAGCGTGAACCTGCCCGGCCATAACGTGCTGGAGCCGACCTTCGGCCTGCCTGCCACCTGGATCGACGCGGCGCTGCAGGACGAGGCGCAGTTGCGCGGCTTCACCGTGGTCGACGCCGCGACCGTGATTTCGACGCATCTGACCGAAGTGCTGAAATCGCACATGCCGGAGCTGCTCTCGCATGGCGAGGTGCAGAAGCTGCTGCGCGAATTGCAGAAGGACCATGCCGATCTGGTCAAGGAAATCGTTCCGAGCCAGATCTCGACCACCGGCATCCAGCGCGTGCTGCAACTGCTCCTGTCCGAGCGCATCTCGATCCGCGATCTCGCCACGATCATCGAGGGCATCGCCGAGGTCGCCGGCGGCATCAAGAATCCGCGCGACATCGCCGAGCATGTCCGCATGCGGCTTGCCCGGCAAATCTGCGCGCAGTTCTCGAACGGGCAGGGCACCTTGCCGATCATCACGCTGTCGCCGGCCTGGGAGAGCGTCTTCGCCGAATCGATCATCGGCCAGGGCGAGGACCGGCACCTCGCCATGCAGCCCTCGCGACTGCAGGAATTCGTGCATCACGTCCGCGAGAAGTTCGAGGATGCGGCGCGCATCGGCGAGATGCCCTCGCTGGTGACGTCGGGGTTGGCGCGGCCCTTCGTGCGCCAGATCATCGAGCGCTTCCGGCGCGAGACGCCGGTGCTCTCGCAGGCGGAAATCCACCCGCGCGTGCGGCTGAAGACGGTCGGCAGCGTCTGACGGCGCTTGGCTTGTTGAGCCCTCATCCTGAGGAGCCATTCCGGCAGGAGTGGCGTCTCGAAGGATGGTTCAGGAGGCTCGGGAACCATCTGGAACATCCTTCGAGACGCCGCGTTCCGCGGCTCCTCAGGATGAGGGCTCGGATTTCGAACGGTTTTTCGAGAGCGTGATGATTTGATCTGGAAACCTCATGTCATCCTGGACAAGCGGCGAAGCCGCGCAGCTCCGGGATCCATCGTAGGGAGCAGAGCTCTATGATGGATCCCGGGCCGACCTTCGGTCGCCCAGGATGACGGCGTGTTTCCACGCAAAATCATCAAGCTCCAGTTATCGGAGAGCGGGGCGCTCGCGTTTCCACGGGGGCGCGATGCGAGGCACGCAATGGTCAGCCTCCAAGGCTGCGGCTAAGCCGTGTTGATGTCGCGCAACGCTCTTCTCTTCGCTGTCATGTGCCTCGTCTGGGGCCTGACCTGGCTTCCGGTCAAAGTCGGCGCGACGCATGTGCCGCCGGTCTTCCTGGCGGCGGCCCGCTTCCTGATCGCCGGTCTTGCGATGCTCGTCTGGGCCGGGCGCGATGTGCTGAAGGTGCCTGCCTCGGCGCGGTGGCGGCTGCTGGGCACGGCGCTGCTGCTCAACACCGGCAACTACACACTGCTGTTCTGGGGCACGGCGCATGCGCCGACGGGCCTAGCGGCCATCGTGAATTTCGCGACGATCCCGATCTTCACGCTGCTCGCCAGCCGCGCGATCGAGGGGCAGGCGATCAATGGCCGCAAGATCGCGGCGATCGTGCTCGGCACGGTCGGCCTCGTCTTCCTGTTCGCCTCGCGCGCGATGGGCGGCCTGAACGTCGCGCAGGGCGATCCGCTGGAGGCCTGGGGGCTTGCGGCCGTGGCCGCCGGCACCTTGCTCTATTGTGTCGGCGCGGTGCTGTCGCGGCCAATCGCGGGCGCGATGCCGACGCTGACGCTGGCGGGCTGGCAGACCCTGATCGGCGGCATCGGCCTTGCGATCATGTCGCTCAGCTTGGAGCGGGTCGGGCTTGCCGACGTCCGGGCGCTTGGCCAGTGGCCCGTGCTGCCGGCAGTCGTCTTCCTCGTCATCGGCGGCTCGCTGATGGGGTTCACCATCTATATGCGGCTGCTGCGCGACTGGGGTGCCTTCCGCGCCGGACTCTACGCCTTCGTCAGCCCGGCGATCGCGGTCGGGGTCGGGGTCGCCGCGCTGGGCGAGCCCTTCGGCTGGGCCGAGGCGGTCGGCGCGTTCCTGATGTTCGGTGCGGCGGCGATCGCGCTCAAGCGCTGACCGGTCAGGGCGGTGGCGCGATGCGGGTGCTTCGCTTGAGCTGCGCGCGCTCGAAGGCCAGCACCACCGGCAGCGAGATCACCAGCGGCAGGATGAGATAGAACAACCGCCAGATCAGCAGGGCCGCGAACACGGCCGGCGCCGACACGCCCGGCATCACGGCGAGGAAGACCGCCTCCATCACGCCGACGCCGCCCGGCACCTGGCTGAGCAGCCCGGCCGAAAAGGACAGCAGGAAGGCGCCGAGGACGATCAGGAAGCCGGGATTGCCCTGTTCGGGCAGTGCGAAATAGATGATGCCGGCGGCGCCGGCCAGTTCGAGCGGGGCTGCGAGATACTGCCGCGCCACGATCGGCAGGCGGGGATAGATGACCTCGAGCTTGCCGATCTTCAGTGGCCTGAACTTCAGCCATGAGCCGATCGTGTAGAGCGCGACGAAGGCGAGCATACCGACGCCCATCAGTCGCGCCGTGCCGTCGCCGATCTTGAACCAGCTCGACATGCGCCCGAGCGGGCGCAGGATTTCGGGTTCGTAGAGCAGCACGAGCCCCATCAGCAGCAAGGTGCCGAAGGCGAAGGTGAAGGAGCAGAGCGCGACCAGCACTGCGACTTCGGCCGCGCTGAGGCCTTTGGCGGTATAGGCCCGATAGCGCACCATTCCGCCTGAGAAGACCGAGGCGCCGATATTGTGCGACAGCGCATAGGTCACGAAGGAGCACAGCGAGATGTAGAACCAGGAGATGCCCTTCTCCTTGCCCAGGTGCAGCAGCGCGATGCGGTCGTACCAGGCGAGCGCGGCATAGGCGACGAGAGTTGCCAGGCCGGCATGCAGGAAGGCTTCCGGCGGAATGACCGCGATCTTGTGACCGATGCGCATCGCAACGATCCGGATGTTGTCCCAGAGGCTGCCCTGTTCCAGCAGCGTCTGGATCGCGCTGTCGGTGCCGGCTTCCGCCTTGAGCTTCTCCCAGAGCAGATCGACCGACCAGATGACCGCGACGAGCCCGATGAGCGGCCAGAGATAATCGAGATAGCGTTTCATGAGACCCGCGGGCTGCGAGGAGGCGAGGAGGGCGGCGGGACGGCGCGTGCGACCGCGCTGTCGCGGGCCGGCACGCATCTTGGTCCGTGTGTGCCAGCGGTCAGCCGTAAGGGCAAGCGGCGTTGCTGCCACTTGCCGCAAGGGAAAGTCCTATTTTCCGTTTTTCTTAAGCCAGTCGCGCATCATCGCGATTTCCTTCTCCTGTTCGGTGATGACGCCGGCTGCGAGCTTGAGGATCGCGGGGTCCTTGCCATGGGCGATCACGACCTTGGCCATGTCGATGGCGCCTTGATGATGCGGGATCATGCTGCGCACGAAATCGGCGTCGGCATCGCCGGTGAAAGCGACGTCCATGTCCTTATGCATCTTCATGTTCACGGCCTTGTAAGCCGTCGTCGCGGCGCTTTCGCCCGGGCTGGCCGCAGTGGTGCCATGGCCCTGATGCTGCTGGGCAACAGCGATGCCGGCCAGCGCGAGCGCGCCGGCCAGCGCTGCAGGAAGGGCGATCGAGGCGAAGCGGTTCATGATGGTGTCCTTATTGGATGGGGCAGGTGGCGCGAGGGTTGGTCGGCCTGCCGGAAAAGGGTGTGACGGTTCAGGCAGCAGGCATAAGCGACCCTCGATGCCGCCCGGACGCCGAGCCATCGCCAGACCGCATCCGTGCGTGGGGTTGCGCCCGCCGCCTCGTCGATCGTTGCCTGGAGTCAAAGCGCCTGGAGTCAAAGCCGTCATGCATCATCACGGCATGATCTTTCGACCGCGATCATGTCATGATCGCGGCATCGAGTCCGCCCTGATCGTTCGCACGCCTGAAAAGCCCAGCATGACAGCAGACCTGACCATCAGCCTGACCGGCATCACCGATCTGCCCCCGGGCAAGATCGCGGCGGTCGTGACGTCGCTCGAGATGTTCGCGGCCCCGCCCGTGCGTCCGGACCCGCCCGATATCGCGGCGTTTTCGCTGGAGCCGATCGGTCGGGACGACGCGGCCCGCTATCTCGCGATCTACCGCGTGCTCGGCGAGCGCTGGATGTGGTTCAGCCGGCTGGTCAAGCCGGTCTCCGAGATCGAGGCGCTGCTGGCCGATCCAGCCATCGATTTCTATGCGGTGCGGCTTGCCGGGCGCGATGTCGGCCTGCTCGAGCTCGACTTCAGGGTCGCTGGCGAGGGCGAACTCGCCTTCTTCGGGCTCGATGAATCTGTGATCGGGCGCGGCGCAGGGCGCTGGCTGATGAACCGCGCGCTGGCGCTGGCCTGGGCGAAGCCGATCTCGCGCTTCTGGGTGCATACCTGCACGCTGGATCACCAGGGCGCGCCGGAATTCTACCAGCGCTCGGGCTTCACCGTGTTCAAGCGCAGCATCGAGGTCGATGACGACCCGCGCCTGCAGGGGCACATGCGGCGCGACAGCGTTCCGCATCACCCCGTTATCGCATGAAAAAGGGCGGGGATGCGCTCCCCGCCCTTTTTCAGATTGATCTTCGGGTTCAGATGTTGGCGCGCGAGCGCAGGCCGATCGAATCCATCATCGCCTGATCGCGGGCGGCCTCGGCCGCACGTTCGGTGGCGCGCTCGCGGTCGTCGAGGATCTCAACCTTCTTCATGTCCTCGAAGGCTTCCTGCAGCTCGGCCTTGGCCTCGTCGAGCTGGCCCTTCAGATTGTCGGCCGACTGGCGCAGGTTGTCGCGGCGACCGAGCGCGGCCTTGGCATAGGTCGGGTAGGCAAAATGGCCGGGGTCGGTAATGCCGGCCCGCGTTTCCTCGCTCTGGATCTCGCGGTCCAGGTCGGTCGCCATGCGGTGAAACTCGGCGATCATCATCTCGATCTGGCTTACCCGGCGACGCTTTTCGTCGACCTGGAAGCGTTTGAGACGCAAAAGGGTCTCTCGCGACTTCATTTCTTGTCCAACTCCTGATTACGCATTTGGCTGCTCACCGACCCCTCGGCGTGCAACCGGAACTCCATCCGCGAGACAAAAAGCACAATGGGCCAAGGAGGTTGACCGTTCCTTACCGAAAAGGATTGCTTTGCATGCATGTTCAAACCGCGTCATGCCCGCTGCCGCAAGCTGACAGTTGCGTCTAGTAGCGACTTAGCGCTGCTCCTGCGCGCATCACGGATTCTCTCCTTGCCTGCCTCCCCACGCTTTCCCCAACACGGCCCCCTCCTGTGCGGCCTGGCTCTCACGCGGATCATCGGCTGGGGCTCGACCTTCTACGCGCCAGGCGTTCTGGCGCGGCCGATCGAGGGCGAGATCGGGCTGAGCAGCACGGTCGTCTTTGGCGGCATCACGATCCTGCTGGTGACGGGCGCGGTGATCGCCCCGCTGCTCGGCCGGCACCTCGATCGCGAGGGAACGCGCCGCTCGATGTGCGTCGGAGCGGTGATCTGCGCGCTCGGGCTTGCCTTGCTGGGTGTGGCGCAGGGGCCGGTCAGCTATCTCGCCAGCTGGTTCGTCCTCGGCATCGGCCATTCCATGACGTTGGCTAATGTCGGAAACGTCACGGTGGCCCAGTTGATGGGCGAGCGCACGAGGCGGGCCATCGGCATCATGATGCTCGCGACGGGCCTCGCATCGGCGGTGTTCTGGCCGCTGACGGCGGTGCTGAACGAGACCTATGGCTGGCGGATGACCTGGTTCATCTTCGCCGCGATGCAGATCGTCATCGTCCTTCCGATCCATGCCGCGATTCCCAGCCATTCCCATGCCGCTTCGAGCGCGGGACCAGCTCTGGCCGTGGCTGAAGGGCGCGTGCCGGAGAGGCTGCGCGGGACAGCCTTCTGGCTGATCGCGCTGGCGTTCTCGGCGAGCGGGCTGGTCTCATGGGGGCTGCCGCTCCACCTGATCAGCCTGTTGCAGAATTCAGGGCTCAGCAATGCCGAGGCTGTCGGCATCGCGACGCTCAGCGGGCCGGCCACGCTCATGGCCCGGCTGATCGATGCCACGCTGGGCGAACGGCTGCCGGTCGAGCGGGTGGCGCTGGCGGGGCTGCTGCTCGGGCCGCTGGCCTGCCTGACCCTGGCGCTGGTGCCGATGTCCCTCCCGGTTGCTGCTGGCTTCGTCCTGGTATTCAGCTCGGCCATGGGCGTCATTTCGGTCGCGCGCGCAACCTTGCCGCTCGCCTTGTTCGGCCGGCGAGGCTTTGCAGCGATGCTGGGCCGATTGACGGTGCCGCAAAATCTCGCCTTCGCGGCTGCGCCCCTGTTTTTCGCTTTCGTCATCGAGCGCTTCGGGACGAACCCGGCGCTCGTCACCTCCAGCGTGATCCAACTCGTCGGGCTTGTCGCGATGTTCCTGCTGGTGCGTATGCTGCGGCGCGCCTAGATTTGTTGGACGCGTCTTCGTCACGCGAGCCGGTGCCACCTTGCTTGAAAGCGCCTGGATGGCGCTGGAATCAGACCGCCAGCATGAGCGCCAGGAGAGCCAGTCCAGCCGGAACGGCCTGTATGTAGAGGATCTTCACGTTTGCAGTCGCGGCGCCATAAAGGCCGGCCACGATGATGCAGCCGAGAAAGAAGACCTTGATCGGCAGCCCGGCTGCGCCGAGCCAGAGCCCCCAGGCAAGTCCCGCGACAAGAAAGCCGTTATAGAGCCCTTGATTGGCGGCCAGCGTCTTTGTTCTGGCAGAAAATTCAGCCGTCGTGCCGAAGGCCTTGCGGCCACGCGGCGTGTCCCACAACAGCATTTCCAGAACGACGATATAGACATGGACCAGCCCGACGGCTGCGATCAGGACGGTCGCTATCATGTCTGTCTGCTCCAGATTTGTCTGCTTCAAGCGGTGAGCGCCGGGCCCAGAGGCGGAATTCAGGATGCCATGATCGCCGCAAGCTTCGCATAGCACTCGGGCAGGGAGGTCGCCTCGTCCTTGGCCTGTTTGAGGAACCCTTCCAAAGCAGGGTTCAGGCGAATCGCCTCGTCCACCTCCGCGGAGGCGCCCTGGCGATAGGCGCCGAGGCGAATCAGTTCTTCCATGTCCGCATAGGTCGCAAGCGTTGCGCGGGCCTTTTGGACGACAGGATAATAGGCCGGGTCGCAGGCGCGCGGCATGGTTCGCGAGACGGACTTCAGCACGTTGATAGCCGGATAGCGCCCGCGCTCGGCGATCGAACGCTCCATCACGATATGGCCGTCGAGAATGCCGCGCACCGCGTCGGCGACGGGCTCGTCATGGTCGCCGCCATCGACAAGCACGGTGAAGAGCCCGGTGATCGCGCCGTCACTGATACCGGGCCCGGCGCGTTCGAGCAGGCGCGGCAGCTCGGCGAAGACGGTCGGGGTATATCCTTTAGTCGTAGGAGGCTCGCCGGCTGCGAGACCGATCTCGCGCATCGCCATGGCAAAGCGCGTCACGGAATCCATCAGGCACATCACCTGATTGCCCTGATCGCGGAAATATTCGGCGATTGTCAGGGTCGTCAGCGCGGCCTGCTTGCGCATCAAAGCGGGCTCGTCGGAGGTCGCGACCACGACGACCGAGCGCGCAAGGCCGGCGGGACCGAGATCGTCCTGCAAGAACTCCTGGACCTCGCGGCCGCGCTCGCCGACGAGGCCGATGACGTTGACGTCAGCCCTGGCATAGCGCGCCAGCATCGACAGCAGCACCGATTTGCCGACGCCCGAGCCGGCGAAAATGCCCATGCGCTGGCCGAGACAGCATGTCAGGAATGCGTTGAGCGCGCGCACGCCGAGATCGAGCGGCGGCCCGACGCGGCGCCTTTTATGGGCTGGCGGCGGGTCGTTGCGGAAGGCGCACAGCGTTTCACCTTCCGGCAAAGGCGGTCCGCCATCGACGGGGCGGCCGAGCGCGTCGACGACACGGCCGAGCCAGGCGGAGGTCGGCCTGATACCCGGCTGCGCCTTGTCGACATAGGCCGGGCAGCCGCGACGCACGCCATCCAGGCCGCCATAGGGCATCACCAGCGCCTTCTCGCCGGAGAATCCGATGACCTCGCAGGGGACGCGGGTGCCGGGCGCGATCTCGATCTCGATGCGTCCGCCGAGGCTCATCGCCCCGATCGGTCCGGCAATCTCGACCAGCAGGCCCCTGACGGCGACCACGCGTCCATAGATTGTGAGGGCATCCAGCCCGGAGATGACGGATGCGAGGTTGGACAGACGGTCGGAACCGCGCGGGGGGCTGTTCATAACTGCTTCCGTCAACCTTTCGTTTACCTGTGTGATTAACACTGTGCTTCGAGGCTGCGGCGTGTCGCAGGGCCATTTCGACCCTGTTCCCCGAGGCAGATCTCCGCGAAGGGCGTTTTCGCGGGTGAGAGCATTCCGATCCGTGTCAAATTCGACTCACCTCGACAAGGATCGTTCACTTTCTCCCAGGAAGCGCTTGCGCTCGGGAATCACGGTTTGTTAACCATTTCTTCGTAGCGTGTCGCGTGGCGTTTCATCGGGCAAGCGCGTCGTCGTCCAGAACCGTGCGGGTTCGGATGATAAGAACTGTCAGCTTGCCTGCGGGCGAAAATTGGGGACGTGGACATGCGGGTTCTGCTGATCGAGGACGATAGCGCAACCGCTCAGAGCATCGAGCTCATGCTCAAATCGGAGAGCTTCAACGTCTACACCACCGATCTCGGTGAGGAAGGCGTCGATCTCGGCAAGCTCTACGATTACGACATCATCCTGCTCGATCTGAACCTGCCGGACATGTCGGGTTACGAGGTTCTGCGCTCCCTGCGGGTTGCCAAGGTCAAGACGCCCATCCTGATCCTGTCGGGCCTTGCCGGCATCGAGGACAAGGTGAAGGGTCTCGGCTTCGGCGCCGACGACTATCTGACCAAGCCGTTCCATAAAGACGAGCTCGTTGCCCGCATCCACGCGATCGTGCGCCGCTCGAAGGGCCATGCCCAGTCGGTCATCACGACGGGCGACCTCGTGGTCAATCTCGACACCAAGACCGTGGAAGTGGACGCTGCGCGCGTGCATCTGACCGGCAAGGAATACCAGATGCTGGAGCTGCTCTCGCTCCGCAAGGGCACGACGCTGACCAAGGAGATGTTCCTGAACCATCTCTATGGCGGCATGGACGAGCCCGAACTCAAGATCATCGACGTGTTCATCTGCAAGCTGCGCAAGAAGCTCGCCAATGCGTCGGACGGCAAGAACTACATCGAGACCGTCTGGGGCCGCGGCTACGTGCTGCGCGAGCCGAGCGAAGTCGAGGAACGCATCCCGGCCTGATCGGCGTCACCTGCCGGTCATGATCGGATGACATAAGAATCTTGGCCTGATCGTCGGATGTAAACGACAGGCCGACGGGGACCCCGCCGAGAGGCGGGGTTTTTGTTTGGCGCGCTGCGCAGGGCCGCCGGGGCGACAAATTTCCTCGGATATTCGCCGGTCGGCACGCCAACTTGCGGCGGCCCGGGATAGTGGCCGCAATTCCGGCCGGAATTCAGGAGCGGAGGCTGCCAATCGCTGCGGCGCGTGGCGGGTTGTAAGGCCTGACCGGAACCGCCGTCTGCGCCTTGCCGGAGCGGCCGTCGCGGTAAAGGCTGCGATGCTCCTTGTCGGGAACGATCGTCGTGGTGATCCCGATCACCGTCTCGGCCGCGCCCAGTACGAAGGCGCCGTCATGAGCCAGCCGAGGGGCCAGCGCCGCCAGAACCCTGGCTTTGGTGGGCACGTCGAAATAGATCAGCACATTCCGGCAGAAGATGACGTCGAACTGGCCGAGATGGCCGTTCGGATCGAGCAGGTTATGCTGCTTCAGCGTGACCATGGCGCGCAGCCGCTCCGAGACCTGCCATTTGTCGCCGTCCTGATGGAAGTGCTTCAGCAGCATCTGGATCGGCAGGCCGCGCTGGATCTCGAATTGGCTGTAAGCGCCCTGACGCGCTTTCTCCAGAACCTCCGACGAGATGTCCGTGCCGATGATCTCGACCTTCCAGCCCGCCAGGCGGCCGGCCATGTCGTCGAGGATCATGGCGAGCGAATAGGCTTCCTGGCCGGTCGACACCGCCGCGCACCAGATGCGCAGCGAACGGGTTGCAGCATTGGCTGCGAGCTTTTCCGGCAGGATGACGTCGCGGAACAGGTCGAAGGGGGTGTGATCGCGGAAAAACAGGGTTTCGTTGGTGGTCATCGCCTCGACGACCGCGCTTTCGAGCGCCGCATTGCCGCCGACGCGCAGCAACTGCATCAGCGGGACGAGCCCCTCGATCCCGCGCCTGCGGCAGAGGATGCCGAGGCGGCTTTCGGCGAGGTAGCGTTTCTCTGCGCTGAGCGACAGGCCGGAGCGCTGGTGCAGCAGCATGCGCAGGAAGTTGAAATCCGCTTCGGTCATCACGCGTGAACTCCGCGGACGAGGTTGCGGATGGCCAGGCCGATATCGTCGAGCGGGATCACGGCGCTCGCCTGCCTTGCACGCACGACGGAGCCCGGCATGCCCCAGATCGTGCTGGTCTGCTCGTCCTGCGCGATCACGGCCGCGCCGACCCGCCGCAATGCGGCGGCGCCTTCCGTTCCGTCGCTGCCCATGCCCGTCAGCACGAGGCCGAGGGCGGCGGCTCCGAGATGGCGCGCCGCATCGGCAAACAACACGTCGACCGCGGGCCTGCAGAAGCGCACCGGGGGGGCGTCGCTGATGCTGGCGACGATATGGCCGAGCTTGCGGTCGATGCCGAGATGCCGGCCGCCGGGCGCGACATAGATCGTGCCCCGCGCAAGGCGCTCGCCGTCGAAGGGCTCGCGCGCGGGAACGCCGATATAGTTTGCGACCTGCTCGGCGAAGGAGGCCGTGAAGAGCGGCGGCATGTGCTGGACGACGAGCGTCGTCAGATCCTGGAGCCCTTCGCCGATATCGAAGAGCACCTTGGCCACTGCACGGGGGCCGCCGGTCGAGGCGCCGATCACGAGATAACGCGGCATGACCGATACCAGCGGCCGGAGACTGATCGGGCCGGTCGGGGTGTAATCGAGATCGAGTTCCGGCGGCAACGCGCCCGGCTTTGTCTGGGTCTGCGCGATATTGCCGAGCTTGAGCAGGAATTCGCTGCGGAAATCGAGCGACAGGGTCATTCCGCTGCGGCTATCGGGCTTGGAGAGCACATCCATGGCGCCCTTGGTGATGCATTCCAGCGCGATGCGGGTGTTGCGCTCGGTCAGCGTGGTCGCAAGCAGGACGCCGGTCTTGGGGCTCTCTTTGAGGATCTGGGGCAGGGCTGCGGCGCCGTCGACGCCGGGCATGTCGAGATCGAGCACCATGACATCGGGCTTGAAGCGGCCGGCATGGGCCACCGCGGTCTCGCCGTCCCCGGCCACGGCGACGACATGGAACTGCCCGCTTTCGCCGAGCCAGCGCGCGAACAGGCCGCGGACCACGACGGAATCGTCGGCGATCACGACCGTCTTGTGCCGATGGGCGCCCGATCCGCCGGCGGAGGGAAAGCTGGTCATGCCGCGTTTGGTCCGCTGGCTGCAATCGTGATGCCGGCCGATTGGCCGACATGAGGGAAGCGTGCCGTCGCGACAGCGCAGGCTGCCGCAATCGGCCTCACAGGAGGCCGACCTGATGGAATTTGGAGGCGACGATCTCCTTGTCGAACGGCTTCATGATGTACTCGTCGGCGCCGGCATGCATGGCACGCGCGATATGGGCGATGTCGTTCTCGGTCGTGCAGAAGACGACCTTGGGACGCTTGCCGCCCGGCATCTGGCGCAGCGTGCGCAGGAAATCGTAGCCGTCCATGATCGGCATGTTCCAGTCGAGCAGCACGGCATCGGGCATCTCGCCCTTGCAGGCGTCGATGGCGCGCGCGCCATCCTCTGCCTCCGCGATCCGGAACTGCAGACCCTCGAGGATGCGGCGGGCGACCTTGCGGATCACGGCGGAGTCGTCGACGACGAGGCAATATTTCATGGTCAATCTCCAGATGGCCTGCCGCGCTTCAAGCGGCGGCCGGCATGTCGAGTTTCAGAATGGCGTCGACATCGAGCACCACGAGCAGGCGATCAGAGAGGCGGTGTACGCCGGCGGCGAGCATGGCCCAGGCGCGATCCAGATGGACCGGCGGCGGCTCAAGGGTGGATCGATCAAGGCGCATCACCTCGCCGACTGCATCGACGATCAGGGCGTAGGCTTCGCCGCCATGATCGACGCCGACTGCGACCATCTCGGCCTTGTCGTCGGCGGAGCCGGGCATAGGCGGTCTGCCGAGCCGCTTGCGCAGGCAGATCGCGGTGACGATGCGCCCGCGCAGGTTCAGGAGCCCGACGATCTCGGAGGGCGCGCGTGGCACCACGGTGATGCGGTTGGTGATGAAGACGTCGTGGACGCGTGCGATCGGCAGGCCAAGCAGCTGCTCGCCGACGGTCACGGTGACATAATCCAGCGAATGATCGAAGCCGACGGGGGAGCCGGCCGTGTCGCGGAGATCGTGATCGTGAAGGCTCATGCCGCATGCCTCATGTCGGGCCTGCGCTCGGCGAGTTCGCCGAGAAGCGCGCGGCGATCGAATTTGGCGACGATATCGTCCAGCCGTGCCTGGGCTGCGCGCATGTGGAGCTCGGGCGTCGCAAGCGCGGCCATGCCGAGGATGCGCAGGCGGTTGTCGCCCTGTTCGGCGCGCAGCGTGCCGGCAAAAGCAAAAGCCGCTTCCGGGTCACGGTCGAGGTCGATCAGCACGATGCTCATCGCGCCATTGGCGGATTGCCGGGCAGCGGTGGCGAAATCCGAGGCCATCGCGACGCGGTGTCCGGAGGCCTTGAGCACCGGGCTCAGCATCTCCCTCAGGAAGTCGGAGGGCTCGACGAGCAGGATCTGGGGCGGGGCGGCCGGATCCTGCGTCTCGCGCCGCGAATGGAGCCAGCCGGGCTCGTTCATCGGCAGATAATGCGCGAGATCGATGATGTCGGTGGCGCGTCCGCGGATCATCGCCGAGCCGATGACGCTCCTGTCCTGCGAGACGGCCATCTCGAGATCGAGCGTCTCCTCGACGATGTCGACGATGGCATCGACTGCCAAGGCGATCGTCAGATCCCCTTCCGAGATAATGACCAGCGGTTGCAGACCCTCGGACTTGATCTGCGTCTCCGCGACCGCAACCACGGGGATAAGCCGGTTGCGATAGTGCAGGAGAATGCGGCCGCCACCGTTCTGGAACTGCTGAGCGTCGACCTCTTCGAGCCGCGTCACCAGCGAGAGCGGCACAGCCTTGATGCTGTCGGCGCCGGTGCGGAATACCAGCATCGTGGTCCGCTCGCCTGCGAGTGATTGAGCGGCTGCCGTCGTCGGGTCGCGCAACGGGTCGCCGTTCGCGACCGCGCCCACCAGTCCAGCGACGCCGTTGGGGTCGATGATGAGCACGACGGCGCCGTCGCCCAGGATCGTGTTCCCGGAGAAGATCGGGATGTGCCGGAGCTTGCTCGACATCGGCTTGACCACGATTTCCTCGGTATGGAAAACGCTGTCGACGAGAATGCCGAACTGCCGCTCGCCGATCTGGGTGACGACGATGAATCCGTCATCGCTCATGGCGTCGGTCGAGCCCATCAGGCCCGATAGCGCGATGATCGGCAGCAGGCGGCCGCGCAGCCGCAAGACGGGCGCGCCGTTGATCTCCTCGATACGGTGATCGGCACCCGATTTCACGCGAACGAGCTCGCGCACCACGATCTGCGGTATGGCGAAGCGTTGCTTGCCCGCGACCACGATCAGCGCCGAGACGATCGCCAGCGTGAGCGGGATCTTGATGGTGATCGCCGTGCCCTGGCCGGCCCTTGTGGCGATGTCGATGACACCGCCGATGGCGTCGACATTGGCTTTCACCACATCCATGCCGACGCCGCGGCCCGAAACCGCAGTGATGTTGTCGACCGTCGAAAAGCCCGGATGGAAGATGAAGCGGCTGATCTGCGCGTCGCTCATGCGCTCGATCTCGGCTTCGCTGCCCAGATCGAGCAGGATGGCCTTGCGGCGAATGCGCTCGATGTCGAGCCCGCGCCCGTCATCGGCGATCGCAATGGTGACGGAGCCGCCCTCGTGATAGGCGGCGAGGCGAACCGTGCCGTGCTCCGGCTTGCCGGCTGCAGCGCGCTCGTCAGGGGGTTCGATCGCATGGTCGGCGCAGTTGCGGACCATGTGGGTGAGGGGGTCCTTGATCAGGTCGAGGATCTGGCGGTCGAGCTCGGTATCGGCGCCCTCCATCACCAGTTCGATGCGCTTGCCGAGTTCGGCGCTGAGATCGCGCACGATGCGCGGCAGCTTCGACCAGGCATTGCCGATCGGCTGCATGCGCGTCTTCATGACGCCGTCCTGCAACTCCGCCGTGATCAGGGACAGCCGCTGCAGCGGCGCCTTGAGGCCGGTGTCGTTTTGCTGGCGGGAGACTTCGAGCAGCTGGTTTCGGGTAAGTACGAGCTCCGAGACCATCGTCATCAGGTGCTCGATGGTATCGACATTGACGCGCAGGGTGGCGGGGCCTGCGGCCCGGCTTTCGCGCAGGACGCCGTCTTCACCCGCGCTCTCCGCCGGCTCGATGCGACCGTCGCGGCCGCGCTGGGGGCCCGGCGCGCGCTGGAAGATGAGATCAAGCTCGCTGTCGGTCGCAGTCGAGCCATGGCGGGCGAGATAGGCGGCGACGGGGTCGGCGACTTCGGACGACGGCGGCTTCGCCTTCGCGAGCTGGGCCTTGGCCTGCTCGGCCAGCGCGTGCAGCTCGCCGATCAGGGTCTCGTCGTTGCCGGGCGGTTCCTGGCCCTTGTCGGAGAGCTCGGCCAGGATGTCCTTGACCCGATCGATGGTCTCCAGGATGGCGGTGACGGCGATGGCATTGACGACGGCGCCGTCACGGAACTGGCCGATGACCGATTCCGCCGCATGGGTCAGGGCCTCGAGCCTTGGCAGGCCGATGAAGCCGCAGGTGCCTTTGACGGTGTGAACGAGACGGAAAATATTCCGCAGAATGTCGCGGTTGTTGGGCTCCCGCTCGAAGCGGACGAGTTCCCGATCGACCGTGTCGAGATTCTCGCCGGTCTCAGCCAGGAACTCTTGCAGCAAGTCGTCCATGCAGGGGGGACCATCACTCAACGCGACAACGCTGCGATCTACTAAGCAGGAGAAGGGTTTATGATCGGTTGAGATTGAGCAGACGATGCCGCGAACCGGCCTGCCTCTCGATCAAGCCGCCTTGTGCGCGTTGATCGTCACGGTCTCGCCCTCGATCGCGAAGGTGATGGTCATGTCCGCGGCGCGCGCGACCATGCCGGCATAGAGCGGCTGGACCGCATGGGCGTCGATCGTGCCCGTCTCCGAGCGGCCGGCCAGAAGCTCCTCGACATGGGCGGGAATGCGCGCGTGGGAGCCGGTCGCGGTGATGACGAAGCTCGCCTGCTCGCCCTCTATCGTCGCCCGCGAGACCAGCTTGCCGCCGCGCGGCACGGCCTGCGCCGCAAGAACCAGCAGGTTCAGCAGCAATTTGACCTGGTTCTTCGGCAGGAGCGCGCGGGGGGCCTCCCAGTCGAGCGAGAGTTTTTCGTCGTTGAGGAAGCCGTTTGCTACGTTGCCGGCATCGCCGAGATCGATCATCGCGCCTGCCGAGCCGGCGGCTCCGAAGGCGAGACGGGCGAATTGCAGCCGCGCCGAAGCGTTGCGTGCGCTCTTCTTGATCAGGTCGAGCGCGAAATCGCGCATCGAGGGATCGTCCTCCTCCAGAACCTCCAGCGCGTTGACAATGGCGCCGACCGGGCTGATCACGTCATGGCAGACGCGGCTGCAGAGAAGCGCGGCCAGGTCGAGCGGGTCGAGCGAGATGGCGGTCATGGGGCGATGTCCTGGGATCAGATGCGTGGCGCTCGCGGCAGATTTGGCGCCGTTGCCCAAGATATGGTGGCATCTTGGTTTTCATGTGGTTAATCCCGATATTCAGGGCTCGCACTTCAAAGGATAGGCCGCTGGCATGACCGGCCAACTCAATTCAAGCCTCGCCGATCAAGGCTCCGTCGAGGCGCGCCTCGCCGATTGCGACGCGCTTTCCCGGCTGCTCGCCGAGGCGGCGCGGCTGAGTGCGGCCACGCTGATGACCATGCGTGCGGCATGCGACGTCAAGCTCAAGCGCGACGGCTCGCCCGTATGCTCGGCCGATCTTGCCGCCGACCGGGTCGCGAAGGCTGCGCTTGAGCGGCTGCTGCCGGGCTTTCCGATCGTCAGCGAGGAAAGCGCCGAGGCGGTGGCGCCCGGCCCGGTCTTCATCCTGCTCGATCCGCTCGACGGGACGCGCGAGTTCCTGGCGGGCGGGGATAGCTATTGCGTGGCGATCGCCATCATCCGCGGCGACAGGCCGGTTGCGGGAGCGATCGCGGCCCCGCAGATCGGCAGGCTCTGGTTTGCCGGGGAGAATGCCTTCACGCAGGCGCTCGCAGCCGATGGCTCGGCTGTCGGCGAGGCGGTTACGGTTGCAGTGCGCCCGTTGCCGGGCGAAGGGCCGGTAACGCTGGTCAGCCGCTTCCATGGCGACAGCCAGAGCGACGGGATCGCGTCCGCCATGGGCTCCAGCGCCACAATTCCGGTGTCGTCGGCCGTCAAATTCGGGTTGATCGCCTCGGGCGAGGCCGATCTGCATGTGCGCGGTGGCCAGACGATGGAATGGGACACTGCCGCCGGCGACGCCATTCTCGCTGCTGCCGGTGGGATCGTGCTGACGCTGGCCGGCGCCGTTCCGCTTTATGGCCGGGTCGACCGGCACTTCTGCAACCAGCCCTTCGTGGCCGCGTCGAGCGAATTGCTGGCCCGGCGCGCAATCGCCTCGCTGGTTCCGGCCTGATCCCCGGAGAGCCTGCGCTCTAGTAGCGCGCGATCGTGCGGGAAACTTCGTTCCACTTGCCGTCGGCGAGGCGCAGCATCGCAGCATTCTCGACGAAGCTGCGGCGGTTCTCCGACGTGCGGAACAGGAACAGGCGCGAGCCGATGATCGCGAACTGGCGCGGGTCGGTGTCAACCGCGACGCCAGCGACGATGCCTGTCGGATCGAAACCGGCGAAGGCAGGCGCATAGACCGTGGGTGCATCGCGGAAGGCTTCGAGGTTGGCCGCGGAGGCGAACCACCAGACCGCGCCGTCATGGAGCAGTTCATGCTCGGCGTGGCCAGGGGTTGCGCGCCCCTCGACCTGATAGGCCACGGGATCGAAGCCGTTCAGCGCGAGGCCGGAACGCAGGTCGCGCTGCATGGTCTCACCGAGCGAGGGGAGCATCGGCAACCCCGAAGGCAGGCCGGGGACAGGTTGGCTCGATGCGTTCAGGCTGGGTGCGTTAACGTTGGGCGCGCCGGCCAGCACCGGCTGGATTGCGATCGTCAAGGCCAGGATGCCGGCAGCGATCGAAATCCAGCGCTGCCATGTTACGGCCTTCATCGCGGCAAATCCTTGCGGTTCTGTGATCTCGGGGGCGCTCTGTCCTCACCGGAATCTTCACTCCTTGGATACACTTCCAGCGTATCAAACTGGTTACCGAATTGGTTCGCATTTGCGTGGTGTGTTGCCATGGAGCCCGGAACCCAGCGTATCGCCGGGGTTTTGTGCACTCCCCCACCATGTTGGCGGGGCGCTTGAACGGTTGCCGCGCAGCCGCAAGCCCGCGTCGTTGAAACGGACCAAAAACCCGCTCTGGCACCCGGCTTATGCCTTGTGCCCCGCCCGGAGATTCGATTGATGAAACAGACCCGCCGCAGCCTCATCTCGGGTGGTCTCGCGCTCGCCGGGACAAGCCTCGCCGGCCTGCCGGTGCTTGCCCAGCAGTCCCCCTACGCGCAGAACCGGTCCTTCTCGCAAAACGAACTCGTAACCTCCGGCCACCAGTTCTTCGGCAACGTCTCGCGCGGCTTGGCGCTGACGATCGAGGAAGCCGTGCGCCGCTGGGGCGAGCCCAATGGCTATGTGCTGGGCCAGGAAGCGTCTGGCGCCTTTGTCGGCGGCTTGCGCTATGGCGAGGGCACGCTGTTCACGCGCAATGCCGGCGACCGCAAGGTCTACTGGCAGGGACCCTCCGTCGGCTTCGATTTCGGCGGCGAAGGCGCCCGCACGATGATGCTGGTCTACAACCTCCCGGCCGTCGAGGCGCTCTATCAGCGCTTCATCGGCGTCGATGGCTCGGTCTATTTCATCGGCGGCTTCGGCTTCACCGCGATGGCGGCCGAAGGCATGACGGTGGTGCCGATCCGCACCGGCGTCGGCTGGCGCCTTGGGGTCAATCTCGGCTATCTGAAGTTCACGCCGCAGGCGACCTGGAACCCCTTCTAGAGCGTCCGGGGCAGAGGAGGCGCTGGTCACACCGGCGCTTCCGTGGCAGAATTTCCGGCTGACATCTCGTGACGCGGAGCCACATGTCTTGATCGAAGCCGTCATGCTGGTTGCGCTCGGCTTCCTCTCGGCCAGCCTGCTTGCGCTGGCGGCGATACCCGCTTTGGCGCGTCGGGCGGACCGGCTGGCGCGCAAGCGGGCCGAAGCCGCATTCCCGCTTTCGCTTGCCGAGATCGCGGCCGATCGCGACCATCTTCGCGCCGAACTCGCCTTGCGCGCCCGCGCCCTTGAACAACAGGCCGAGCGCGGCTTTGCTGCCAAGGCCGGGGCCATGCAGGAAGTCGGCCGGCGCGACATGACGATCGGCCAGCGCGAGCGCGAATTGCGGGCGCGGGACGAGCGCATCGGCCTGCTCGAAGGCGAACTCGCTACGACGCGTGGCGAACTCGCCGAGACACGCGAGGCGCTTGCCCGGGACAGCGCGGCCCTGGCCGAGACTGCGGCCGCTCTTGAAAAGCGGCTTACCGACCTCGCCAGCCTCGAACGCAATCTCGCGGATACCCGCACGGCCTTGACCGGAACCAGCGCGGATTTGTCCGTGCGCGCCGAGGAATTGGCGCAGGAACGCGCCACGCTCGGGCGTATCGAGGGCTTGCTCGCCGAGCGGGAGGGCGAACTGGCTACCGCGCGCGGCGAGAATGATCAGTTGAGGGTGGCGCAGGTCGAGGATCGGACGCAGATCATGGTGCTGGAAGGCAAGCGCGACGAACTCTCCGGCAGGCTCGCCGCGACGGAGCGTGGGCTCGATGAGAGCCGGACGGCGTTGAAGGCGATGAGCGTCGACCGTGACAGCGAGCGGCTGCGGGCGGACGCATTGGCGGCGCGCGCCGAACAGGCCGAAGCCGGCCTTGCCGCGGCCGATGCGCGTGCCGGCGCGGCGACAGCGGAAGCCTTGCGGATCGAGGGGTTGCTGAAGCAGGAAACCGAAGAGCATGCGGCCGAGCACGAGGCGAGGGAGGCTGAAGGGCGCGATCTCGCCCTGACCAAGACCGCGCTTCAGGCCGAGCGGCAGCGGGTGCTGGAGGAAACGGCGGCGCTGCGCGAGGATGTGCGCGAACGCGAGAGCCGGCTCGAAACCGTGCATGCCGAAGTGCAGACGATCCAGGGCGCGCTGATTCAGGCACGCGCAGACCGGGCCCGGCTCAAGCGCGAGGTTGCTCAATTGCGCAAACCTGTCGGGCCACCTGCTGCCGACGATGCGGCGGCCAGCGCGGCATTGCGTCAGGAGATCATGAAGGTCGCCGAGCGGCTGATGGCGCTGCCGCCGAAGCAGGAGGCGGCGGAATAGAAACAGATCTTCGCGAAAAACCGGTTCCCGCTTTTTCGCATGGATGCTGTAGGTCTTTGATTCTGCATCGGCTTCTTCCGAAAACCGCATTCCACTTTTCCGGCCGATGCTCTAAGAAGGCGCGCAGCTTCCTGCGCTCCGATCGCCTTTTCCAGATGGTTCCAGTTCCGTGACAGAAACCCGCATCGACCTTCTCTGCCTGGGTGAACCGCTGGGCGAATTCAATGCCACGCGCGGCGAGGCCGGGGCCTTTCAGTTCGGCCATGGCGGCGACACCTCGAACTGCGCCGTTGCAGCGGCCCGGCAGGGCGCATCGGTCGCTTATGCAGGCGCGCTGGGTGACGACAGCG
This sequence comes from Allobosea lathyri, assembly GCF_900108245.1. GTDB lineage: Bacteria > Pseudomonadota > Alphaproteobacteria > Rhizobiales > Beijerinckiaceae > Allobosea > Allobosea lathyri. Next base: position 117,432 of record NZ_FNUY01000007.1, on the reverse strand, counting down.
CCGGCCGTTCCATTCGCGCCCTGTGGGCTCGCGAGGGGGTCGACGACACCCATGTCTCGACGCATCCGACCGCGCCGACTGGCCTCTATTTCGTCGATCACGGCCCGTCCGGCCATGTCTTCTCTTATCTGCGCGCCGGCTCCGCCGCGAGCCTGGCGGGTCCGCGCGATCTGCCGCGCGACCTGATCCGCTCGGCCCGGATCGTCCAGGCCTCAGGCATCAGCCAGGCGATTTCGGCGAGCGCCTGCGACGCCGTGTTCGAGGCCTTCGCCACTGCGCGCGACGCCGGCGTGCTCACGGCCTACGACACCAATCTGCGGCTCAAGCTCTGGCCTCTGACGCGGGCGCGCGCCATCATCCACGCCGCCTGCGCGATGGCCGATATCGTGCTGCCCGGCCTCGACGATGCGACCCAGCTCACCGGCCTGAACTCGCCGGATGCGATCGTCGATTTCTATCTCGGTCTGGGCGCAAGGGTCGTGGCGCTGACGCTCGGGCATGAGGGCTCGCTGGTGGCGACGCCGGTCCGGCGCGAGCGGCTGGTCCCGATCAAGGTCAAGGCGATCGACGCCACCGGCGCGGGCGATTGCTATGATGGCGCCTTCCTCGCCGAATATATCCGCACCGGCGACGCTTTCGCGGCGGCTGCCTATGCCAATGTCGCCGCCGCCCTCTCGACGCAGGGCTATGGCGCGGTGGCGCCGCTGCCCAACCGCGCCGAGGTCGAGGCGCGTATCGCCGCCGAAGCGAAGGCCAAGCACTGATGGCGATTCCGATCCTGAAGGAGGCGGGCAGCCTGCTCGCCCGCTACGACGTGCTGATCAGCGATGTCTGGGGCGTCGTCCATGACGGGCTCTGGGCTCTGGAGCCGGCCTGCGCCGCGCTGATGCAGTTTCGCGAGCGGGGCGGGGCGGTGGTGCTCCTGTCGAACGCGCCCAGCCCTTCCCAGCAGGTCGCCGGCTTGCTCGACGCCAAGCGGGTTCCGCGCGAGGCCTGGGATCGGCTGGTGACCTCGGGCGACGTCACCAAGTCGCTGATCGCCGAAAGCCACCATCGCAAGGTCTATCATATCGGCTGGACGGAGGACCGCGCGGTGTTTGCGGGCCTCGACGTCGCGCTCGTCGGCGAGGAGGAGGCCGACATCGTCGTCGCCACCGAACTCAACAATTACCGCACCGAGACGCCCGAGCAGTACCGGCCGCTGCTGGAGCGCTTCGCGGCGCGCGGCCTGCCCTTCATCTGCGGCAATCCCGACCTCGTCGTCCATGTCGGCGAGCATCTTTTGCCCTGTGCCGGGTCTCTGGCTGCGATCTATGAGGAGCTGGGCGGCAGCGTCGCCTGGGCGGGCAAGCCCTATCGGCCGGCCTATGACCTCGCGCTCGAGGCGGCTCGCGCGGTGCGTGGCGGACGCGCCGTCGATCCCGCCCGTGTTCTGGTCATCGGCGATGCCGTTCGCACCGATCTTGCCGGCGCAAAAATGATGGGCTTCGACAGCCTCTTCATCGCCGGCGGCATCCATCGCGACGAGACGATGCATGAGGGCGCGGTCGAGCCCGACGGGCTGGCGCGCGTGCTTTCAGGCCAGCCGGCACAGCCGATCGCCGCGATGGGGGCGTTGGCGTAGGGTCTACTTGGGGGGGAGAAGCGTCATTTTGGAAACCGAGCCTCACACGTTCTGACTTTGTCAGCCACCAAGCGCGGTTCTTTGCTTTGCAGCGCGACCACAGTGTCAACATGCTTCTGCATGTATCTCTGAGCATCCTGTTTCGCCCTGCCCAACTGAGCAAACTCCACCTCGGCCAGCGACGCGAGCCTGTGGAACTTCGCTCTGAAATACGCTGCGTCCGCAGCATTCCCGGCATCTGAATAAGCCTGACCGGCAATTGCGAACGCAGCGCCGCATTGAAAGAAGAGCTCGGTTGGCCGCAATAGATCGACTTGCGGCTGCGCGTGACAGACGACGGGAGCAGTGAGAAAGCCCACAAGGGTGATAATTTTCCGCATACGCCCTCCAAAAGTACTGCGCGTTTAGACGCTTAATTCCCAGCAGCGGCAACGGATCGGATGCCGCCGCATGCAAAGCTCAACCGGCTCCACCGTCACGCCCCACCCGCAGCCGCTTGCCGAGATCCTCGAACAGCCCCTGAAACGGCCTGAACACGAATGTCACGGTCGAGCGTCCGGGCGGCACCTGCACGGCCCGGAACAATACGTTGGCGCGCAGCAGTTCGGCCGGTTTTCCGTTGATCTCGACCTGCCACCAATGGTGCCAGACATCGTTGAGGACGACGATGCCGCCCTGTGGGGCGTCGACGGCGAGCGCCACCTGTGTGGTTCCATAGTCGAGCAGCCGGACCGAGCCCGCCTGGGCCGGGCCTGCCGGCAAAGGCGGCAGGTCATGGTCGAGAAGCACGGTGGTGCGTGGGTCGAAACCCTCAGGCCACCGGCCGCTCGCCAGGATCGCGTCGAAATCGACCTTCTGCGCCTGTCTCACCAGAAGCACGCGCGGCAGGGCGCGGGGATTCTCATAGACATACGCGTCCTTGGTGCGGGCGATCTGGACGAGGTCGCCCGGCTTCAGGGATGGATCGATCCGTTCGACGGGGACGCCAGTCGCGATGAAGCGAAGACCGAGCATGTCGGCCAGCAGCGAACGATAACCCGGCATCAGCGCTGAGAATTTGCGCTGGTCGGGCAGTGCGACATGGTCTTCAGCGCCGGTCGCCTTGCTGTAGAGGCCGAGCCTGAGCGGGTTGTAGCCGAGCGTGTTGTCGAGCTCGTGGACGAGGCTGGCATTGGGCCAGTGGAAGTCGATGCCGGCGAGCTCGATGCGGTCGCGCCGGTCGGGGCCGGCGGTGCGGGCGGTCTCGCGCTTGAGGAGGGCGATCGTCTCGTTCCTGCTGTCGGCGCGCAGCACGTCATAGGTCTGCGAGGGCAGGGCGGTCGACTCGCTTGGTCCGTTGTTGACGGAAAGATCGATGGTCAGCGTTGCGCCGAGAACGATGGCCGCCGCAACTGCCGACCCCTGCAGGCTGAGGCCGCGCGCGGCGACGAGCGCGCCGACGGCGAGCATGGCGCAAAGCAGCGCCGTCACCAGCGGCAGGGCGGCGACGGACAGGCGCCCCACCGTCCAGGCGAGCCAGAGCGCAAGCGCAAGCGCGCCGAGGAGCAGGCCGGCCTCAACGGTACGCTGCCAGGGTTTTGCGCGCGGGGCGGTGTCGGTCATGACCAGATGGGTGAGGTAGCCGCCGAGCAGGGCGAGCAGCGCGCCGAGGATGAAGAGCGCGTCGGCGGGCCGGCGATAGAAATTCACCCCCGGCAGTTCGAACAGAAGGCGGAAGCCCGGCGTATAGCGCCCGAGCGCATAGATCAGGACGATCAGGGCCGCTGCGCTCAGCGCGATGATCTCGCGGCGCAGCAGGGCTCCGCGCACCACCCCCACCGTCAGGATCAGCAGCATCGGCAGGAAGCCGAGATAGAGCTGGCTCATATTGCGGGCGAGAAAGAGATCGACCGAACCGAAGCGCGCCTCCCAGGCGGGGCTCGGCGCGCCCCAGAAGTTCTCGAGCGGCCCGGCTGCGCCATAGAGATTGGCGAAAAGCCCGGTCAGCAGTGCGGCGGGGTGCAGCGAGCCCTTGCCGGCGCCAATGAGGTCGATCTCGGGGCGGTTGGATTCCTGCGCCAGGAAGGCGGTCAGCAGGATCGGGACGGTCGCGACCAATACGGCGCCGAGCGTTCCCGCCAGCAGCGGCGGCAGGCTCGTGCGCAACGCCTGCCAGGGCCGCCGGGCCATCGCGATCGCGGCGATGACGAGACCAGCGAGCACATAGACGCCGATCAGCGCCACCTGGTCGCGGCCGAGCACCATGAAGCCCGCGACGATGCCGGCCGCGAAGCCATAGGCGAGCGAACCGCGCTCCAGCGCCCGCGCTATGAGCACGAGCGTGATGGCGAAGTAGCCGAGGCTCATCACCTGGCCGACATGCTGGATGCGCCATGCAGCAGCCGCGCCGAACGCGAAGGCGAGCGCGGCGACGACCGCGCCGGCAGGGTGCCAGTCGCGATCGCGGAACAGGACGACGAAGGAGAGCGCGCCCGCCAGCAGGGTTGCCAGAACGGCGCCGTCGCTCCAGCGGAAATCTGGTGTCGGATTCAACGCCGCGATCAGCGCGAAGGGCGGTGAGAAGATCAGGGATTGCGGATCGGCCACCTGCGGCGACCCCGAGAAGACGTAAGGCGTCCAGAAGGGCGAAAGGCCCTTGTGCCAGCTGCTCGCCAGGAACTGGAGCTGCGGGTGGAAATGCGCCTTGGCATCCCAGGGAATGGTCAGGACGCCCGACAGCCAGGGCCAGGACAGGGCAAACCAGGCCAGCGTCACGATGCAAAACACGCTGGCGAGGGGCCAGCGTGTTTTCGTGTCAGGCGGGATCGACGATCCGGGCTCGGACATCAGGGCGCTCCGGCCGATGTCGCCGCTCAATCCTTCGGCGCGGCACGCGCCATCAGCGCATCCATGTCGATGAAGTGGCCGGCGCGATCGCGCTTGGAGGCGAGATAGCGGACATTATGGACATTGGGCCGGCCGAGCACGCGCTGCGTCGCCGCGACCTCGAGCCCTGCCGCCTTGATCGCGCCGACCTTGAGCGGGTTGTTGGTGAGGGCTGTGACGCTGGTGACGCCGAGCTGCTTCAGCATCGTGGCTGCAAAATCGAAATGGCGCTGGTCGAGATCGAAGCCAAGCACCTCGTCAGCGTCGTAGGTGTCCCAGCCCTGGCTCTGCAGCTTGTAGGCGCGCATCTTGTTGGAGATGCCGTTGCCGCGGCCCTCCTGGTCGAGATAGAGCAGGATGCCGCCCTCGTTCTCGGCCATCCACTGCACGGTCTCGCGCAGCTGGTCGCCGCAATCGCATTTCAGCGAGCCGAACAGGTCGCCGGTCAGGCAGGCCGAGTGCAGCCGCACCGGAACGGCGGTCGCAAGATCGGGATTGCCGACTATGATCGCGACCTGATCGCGCAGGCCCTCGCCACCGCGGAAGACGACGAATTCGGTGTCGGGCGCGCCTTCAAGCGGAACCGGAGCCCGGCCGACAATGGTCAGCGAAGCTGCCTGCGCCGCGCGATAGGCGTTCACCGCTTCGATCGAGACCTCGAGCAGCGGCTCGCCGGCAACCGCCTTGGCCGAAACCGGGACGAGGATGACGGCGGGGAGGACGAGCGCGAGACGCGCCAGTTCGAGCGCCGCATTGTCGATCTCTGAGGCCGGTGCAACGGGCGCATCGACCTTGCCGTCGATCTTCAACGCCAGGTTCTCGATGCGGCCGAGGTCGATCGCGGGCATGGCGAGGATGCCGGTTTCGGCGCGTCCCTTGGCTCCGAGCCGGCGCAACCGCGCCGCGCTGAGCACGAGATGGGCCGTGCCCCCGGCGAGATCGTCGAGACGCTGGACAAGCCCGGCATCCGCCAGTTCGGCGGAAAGCGCGAGTGCCAACCGCTCGCCGGAGCGCAGGAGCACCGGGCGGCCGGCGCGAAACTCGGAGATCGCCCGGTCCACCGCCACGATGTCGGTTTCATGGGGGCGGCCGAAAAGCGTACGCGACTTGGGCATCGAGCTGTCCGTCAGTGCGCCGTCGAGCGGCAAAGGAGTGGATTGTCTACACGCGAAAGGTGGATATGGATGCGTCGCCCTAACCGTTCAATCAAACGTGCCGGCCGCAGCTCAGTTCCCGCAGCCGAAACTTTCTTATCTGTTGCAATCAGCGGTCAAGCCAATCTTCGAGCGTGCCGTATAATGGCGCGATATTGAACGCGAGATGAATGATAGGAACGGGCCTGCACGGCCGGCAAGCCTGCAATCCGGGAGGGTGGAATGACGCATGATCATGGCCCCGGGAATCTCGGCCCCGGGACTCTTGGCTCCGGGACTCTTGGCCTCGCGACGACTAGGCCGGTTTATGGCGCGATTGCGCGTCGCCTGCATTGGGCGACGGTGGGTGCGGTGTTCGTGATGGTGCCGCTAGGGCTCGCCATGACCTATCGCGGCAATACGCTCGATATCTGGGATGGGCTGACCGACGCGCTTTACAGCTCCCACAAGCTGATCGGTTTTCTGCTGCTGTGGCTGATGGTCGGCCGGCTGATCTGGCGGCTGCTGCATGGTGCGCCCCCTGACGAGCCGAGCTTGCTCTGGTGGCAAAAGGCGGCCTCGCATCTGGTGCACTGGCTGCTCTACGGACTTCTACTCGTCGTGCCGCTGCTCGGCTGGATCGGGGTTTCGCTTTACCCCTCGCTGACGGTTTTCGGCCTGTTCGACCTGCCGGCGCTGGCCAAGCCGAATGAGGACCTTGCCAAGCGCGTGCTCTGGCTGCACGGCACGCTGGTTTTCGCGACGGTCGCGGTCATCGGCGGCCATATCGCAGCGGCGCTCTATCATTATTTCATCCGCAAGGACGGCGTGCTGCGCCGGATGCTGCCCGGGCTGAAATAGGCAGTCCGGGCGCTGTTTCTCGCTCAAAGGGGGTTTTCACTGCAAGACAGGGCTTCGTCAGACAGGTCTTGGTCAGACAGGTCTTGGTCAGACAGGTCTGGCCCAGAGGTCGTGATGCCCGACAAGCGCTGAGGTCGACTGACGCCGCGCCGCGAGCCATTCGGCGACGGCGCCGGCATCGACATGGCCGGTTTCCAGCACGGCATCGGCGATGCCCTGCGCCAATGTGCCGGCGAGTTCGCGCTGCTGTCCGTCGATTCGCCAGGCACTGTCGCCGATCGAGACCGCGAAGCCGGATTTGCGGAAGGCCTCGGCCATGATGTCGGTGGCGTCGGGACCTGCGGCTGGGCCGAAGCCCTTATCCGTATGCTGGTGGTGCTTGAAGGCGGCCAGCATTCGGGCATCGACGGGATGGGCGGGTTCCCAGATTTCGCGACCGTCATAGGTCAGCACGGTATAGAGCGGCAGGCGCTGGGTCGCCAGCGCCGCAACGAAGCGCTTGATCCAGGTTTTCGAGGTCAGATCGAACAGCGCGGCGGCCGTGACGAGGTCGGGCTGCCAGCCGAGCACCCATTCGAGGTCCTTCGTCAGGTCGGCCTGGCGGGTGTCGACGGTGATCGTCCTGTCGTCCTTGGAGAGAACGAGTTCCTCGCCCTGCTCGCGGGCTTCGTCGGCCCAGCCCTTCAGGATCTCGCGTGTCGTGGCCAGCAGGACCGGGTCGTGGTCGACGAGCGTCCAGTGCTGGCGCACCGGCAAGGCGGCGTAGGTGCCGCGCAGGTTGGAGCCGGCGCCGCAGCCGAGATCGACGATGCTCAGCGAGGCCCGTGGCGAGAAATGCGTGCCGACGGCCGCCAGAACCTGCGGATTGCGCGCCGCATGGTCGGCCGGCTCGCGCAGGGCAAGCCAGTCGGGGGAGAAACCAGTCATCGCATCACCTTTCGGCCGGTATCGGCCAGACATGCCCTGGCGACGATCGCCGCCGTGGCCGGCCAGCGCGGCAGCGTGTCGGCAGCCGCCCAGGCGGCGCCGGCCAGCCGCGCACGTTTGGCCGGCGCATCAATCAGTGTCGCGAGCGCCTTTGCAAGCGCTTCCGTGTCGCCGGGAGGGACCTTGAGCGCCGTATCGTCGGGCACCGTCTCGGCGGCAGCGCCGCCCGTCGTGCAGACGATGGGCAGGCCGCGCGCGAGGGCTTCAGTCAAGACCATGCCATAGCCTTCGAAAAGCGAGGGCATGACGAAGAGATCGGCGCGCGCATAGGCGCTGGCAAGAGCGTCCTGATCCACGGCTCCTGCAAGCAAGATCCGGTCCTGAAGTCCCGTTGCCATGATCTGGCTGCGCAGGGCTTCCGCGATGTGCGGGGCGCGGTCTGCCGCTCCAATGATGGTCAGCTGCCAGTCCCTGTTCGCGATGGTGCCGAGCGCCTCGACCAGGATGTCGTAGCCCTTGCGCGCAACGAGCGAGCCGACGGCGAGGAGTTGCAGTGGGCCACCCGTCACGCCGCCGGTTGCGCGGGATGCCGCGTCGACACCGGGAACAGCGATGGTGATACGTTGCGCATCCACGCCGAAATCCAAGACCAGCAGGCGCTTCGTCGTCGGGCTGGTCACCACGATTGCATGGGCATGGCGCAGCGCCGCAGCCTCGCGAGCGACGAAGTCGCGGGCCTGTTCGGGGGATAGCCCGGCCTCGAGGCCGAGCGGATGGTGGACCAGCGCGATGATGCGCGCCCTCAATTCGGCCGCGAGGCTTTCCGGAAAGGCGCCATAGGCCAGCCCGTCGATCAGGAGCGTCTCGTCCTCAGCGCAGGAGAGCAGCAGCTGCTGCGTCAGCGCCAGCTCGGCATCGCTGGGAAAGGGGAAGGAGCCGGGCAGCGCGAGATGGCGGGCCTCGACGCCCGTTTCCTGCCATTCCGCCAGCAGCCTGCGGTCATAGCCGTATCCGCCGGTCGGGAGATCGATGTCGCCGGGGATGGCGAATACGATACGGCTCACGCGAGCGCGCCCTCGTAGGTCGCACGGGCGAGATCGGTCTCGTGCAGGGTGACGCGGATGCGGGCGAGCCCGGCGCCATCCTCGCCCAATGCGCCCGATGTCGCGGCGGCGGCCATGGCGTCGAAAATGTACCGGCAGAGGAATTCGGTCGTGGTGAGCACGCCTGCGAATTGCGGCAGCGCGTCGAGGTTCTGGTAGTTCAGGGGCTTCAGCGTCCTGTTCAGCACGTCGAGGGCCGCGCCGATATCGACCACGACGTTCTGGCGCGTCAGCTTCTCACGGAAGAAGGCGACGTCCACGACGAAGGTCGCGCCATGCATGTTCTGGGCGGGGCCGAAGAACGGATCGGGCAGGGAGTGGCCGATCATGATGCGGTCGCGGACTTCGACGGAGAACATGGGGAGATTCCAGTCAGAGAATTCGTGTGTTCGGAATTGGAGTTCGTGCCGTCAGGATTGACCGACAGGTCGACGGCCGATCGATTGCGAGAAGCGCAATAGATAGCCGTCAGGAGCCTGAACGAGAAATTGCCGGACGCCGGTCTCATGATCGCCGGCGCGATACCAGCGTTCTTCCGGGCCGAAGAAGATCGGGTAGCCCGCGCGGCTCAAAGCATCGAGCAGGGGCGTCAGTGCCGCGACGGTGATCTCGAAATTGATGCCGCGACCATAGGGCTTTTCGCGAGCGCCGGTGTCCCAGATGCCGCGCCGCTCGGCTGAACCGGTGTCGTATTCCTCGAGCATGAACTCGACGCCTTCGCGCTCGATCGCGGCAAAACCCTGCTCGGGGCGGTCGTAGACGATGCGGAAGCCGAGCAGGTCGCGCCAGAAGGCGAGGCTCGCCGGCAGCGAATCGATGTTCAGTTCGGGCACCAGCGCCGGGCGGGGCATGGCTCTCAAGGATGTCATGCGGGCGACTTATAGCGGAGTACTGCCGTCAGGCCAGCGCCACCGGAGCCGAGAAGGGCAGGCAATCGGCTCGGTGCATCCTCGAACGCGATCTCATCGCTAATGAGGCGATCCAGTCGGTCGTCCGCCAGCAGAGCCATCGCGGCGGCGCTGCGGCGCGCATAGTCCCAGCGCGGACGGCGCGACGGGGCGACCTGCCCGACCTGCGACGAAATCAGCTGTAGGCGCCTGGCATGGAAGGCGCCGCCGAGCGGAGCGGCGATCGCCCCATCGCCATACCAGCTGAGCTCGACGATCTTCGCCTCGGCGCCCGCGGCGGCGATCGCGGCTGCGAGACCGGCGGCCGTCGCGCTGGCGTGGAAAACGAGATCGGCTTCAGTCGGGGCGTTTTCCGGCAGGGCGAAGCCGAAGCCGAGCGCTGCGGCGATGTCTGCGCGCGACGGTTCCACATCGACCAGCGTGACCTCCGCGCCGGGCAGCCGCGCAGCGAGCCAGGCGACCAGCAGGCCCAGCACGCCGCCGCCGACCACGACGATGCGATCGGCCGGGCCTGAGCCCGCGTCCCAATGGGCATTGAGCGCGGTTTCCATATTGGCCGCCAGCACCGCGCGACGCGGCGGCAGGGCGTCCGGCACAAGGGTCAGGCGGTCGCGCGGCGCGACGAAACGATCCTGATGGGGATGCAGGCAGAACACGGTCCTGCCGATCATGTCGGAGGGGCCGGCTTCGACGGTTCCCACGGCGCAGTAGCCGTATTTGACCGGAAACGGGAAGGCGCCCTGCTGGAAGGGTGCGCGCATGCGCTCATGCTCGGACACCGGCACGCGCCCTTCGAAGACGAGCCGTTCGGTGCCGCGGCTGATGCCGCTCCAGAGCGTACGGACGAGACAGTCCTGCGGCCCCGGTTCAGGCAATTCGGCCTCGTTCAGGGCGCATTCACGCGCAGCTACATACCAAAGGGCCATGGCAGTCGAACTTGCGCTAGGCCGCAATGCCGGCTTTAGCTCCTGCACCATTTCAGCTCCTGCGCCATCTCGCAGCCTCCAGCCCGTCCTGTTGCCTTGCCCGCCACTTGCAGACTGATCGCATGACAGAGACCGCCATGAACCAGCGCCCCGCTCCGACCACGTTCCAGCCGGCAGCGCAAGGGGCCGAGGAATTGCGCGGTCTCACGCCGGCCGGCCTGCAGATGCGCGCGACGCTGAGCGCGCGGCGCTGGCTCGTGCTGGCGCTCAATCTCGTGACGTTCGCCGGCTTGCTCTACGGGCTGTCGCATGTGCTGCGCGCGGGCGGCTGGACGATGGCTGATATCGTCATCTTCGTCGCCTTCCTGTTCGGCGCGCCCTGGACGGTGCTCGGCTTCTGGAATGCCGTGATCGGGCTGTGGCTGCTGCATGCCACCGATGACGGGCTCGATCAGGTCGCGCCCTTTGCCGCTGCCGGCGAAGCTGCGGCGCCGATCGCGATCCGCACGGCGGTTCTGATGACCTTGCGCAATGAGGATCCCGAGCGTGCCTTCCGCCGGCTGCGCGTGGTCAAGGACAGTCTCGACGCGACGGGCGAGGGCGTCTGGTTCGACTATTTCGTGCTCTCCGACACCAATGATCCCGTCGTCGCGGCATCGGAGGAGCTGCTTGCGGCGGAGTGGGCAAGGGAAATCGGCGGTCCGGCCCGCGTCACCTATCGCCGCCGCATCGACAATGCCGGCTTCAAGGCTGGCAATGTCCGCGATTTTTGCGAGCGCTGGGGCGACCGCTATGAGCTGATGCTGCCGCTTGACGCCGACAGCGTGATGTCTGGCCCTGCGATCGTGAAGCTGGCGCGAATGATGCAGGCGTATCCGAAGCTCGGCATCCTGCAGAGCCTGGTCGTGGGTATGCCGAGCCAGTCCGCCTTCGCACGCATCTTCCAGTTCGGCATGCGGCAGGGCATGCGGCCCTACACCATGGGCTCGGCCTGGTGGATTGGCGAATGCGGCCCCTTCTGGGGGCATAACGCGATGGTTCGCATCGCGCCCTTCCGCGACGAATGCCATTTGCCGGTTCTGCCCGGCGGGCCGCCGCTCGGCGGGGCCGTCATGAGCCACGATCAGGTCGAGGCCACGTTGATGCGCCGCGCCGGCTACGAGGTCCGGGTGTTGCCGCAGGAGATGGGGAGCTGGGAGGAAAACCCGCCGACCATGCTCGAATTCGCCAAGCGCGATCTGCGCTGGTGCCTCGGCAACCTGCAATATCTCAAATTGCTCGACCTGCCCGGCCTGAAGCCGATGAGCCGCTTCCAGCTCATCTGGGCGATCCTGATGTTCTTGGGGTTGCCGGCCTGGACGCTGATGATCGCGCTTTTGCCGCTGAAGGTGATCGAGGATCGCGGGCTCGCGGATTATCCGGCCGGGCTTGCCGCCTTCCTCTATGTGCTGTTCTTCGCGATGTATCTCTCGCCCAAGCTCGCGGGCTTTGCCGATATCATGCTGACCAGGGGCGGAACGGCGCGCTATGGCGGCACTGTGCGCTTCATCGCGTCGGCGCTGATCGAGATCGTGTTCGCTTTCCTGCAGGGCGCGGTCTCCACCTTCCGGACCACGCTGTTCATGATCGGGCTTGCTTTCGGCCGCGCGAAGATCGGTTGGAACGGCCAGTCGCGCGATGCGCATGCGCTGTCCTTCGCGACGGCCTTCGCCGGCCTTTGGCCGCATCTCTTATTCGGGATCTATATCTTCGCGACGCTGCTCGTGCTGTCGCCGGCCGTGCTGATCTGGTCGCTGCCTTTGACCGCAGGCTATGTGCTGGCCATTCCCTTTGCCATGCTGACCGCGTGGCCCGCCCTTGGCGGCTGGCTCGCGCGTCGCGGGCTTTGCGGCATTCCCGAGGATTTCGAGCCACCAGCCGAGCTTGTGGCGATCACGACGGAGCCACGCGCATGAACGCCGTCGCCTATCCCAAGGGGACGGCAAAGGCACTCTCGCGCAGCCTGCGGGTCTATCACGGCGACAAGGCGCGCAATGCGGCGATGGACCGGCTCTATGCCGGCTTCCTGCGGCCGGGCGATCTCGCCTTCGACATCGGGGCCCATGTCGGCGATCGCATCTCGTCCTTCCGCCGGCTGGGAGCGCGGGTCGTCGCGCTGGAGCCGCAGCCCGGCCCGGCGCGCGCCATTCGGCTGATCCATGGGCGCGACCCGCAGGTGACGCTGCTCAAGGCGGCCTGCGGCGATCATGAGGGCACGATCACGCTGAAGATCAACAGCGCCAACCCGACGGTATCGACGGCATCCGCCGCCTTCATCGGCGCTGCCGCAGGCGCCGGAGGCTGGGAGGGGCAGGTCTGGGACCATGAGATCGCGGTACCCTGCACCACGCTGGACAACCTGATCGCGCGCCACGGTTTTCCATCCCTGCTCAAGATCGACGTGGAGGGTTTCGAGGCCCATGTCCTGGCGGGCTTGACCAAGGCCGTGCCGACGATCTCCTTCGAGTTCACCACGATCCAGCGCGATGTCGCCGAGGCGTGCCTCGCCCTGCTTGAAACGCTCGGCCCCTATCGCTTCAATGTCGCGCTGGGGGAAAGCCAGCGGCTTGAACTCGACGAACCCGCCAGTGCCGAAGCCATGGGCGGCTATCTGCGCGATCTGCCTCACTCCGCCAACTCCGGCGATGTCTACGCCATATTGAAGAGCTGAACCTGATGTCGAACTTCGCCTTCCCGCTTCGCGCCATCGCCCTGACGCTGACCCTCGCCTGCCATGCCCTGCCGGCACTGGCGGCGAGCGATGTCGCGGTCGAGGTCAAGAACGAGTCCGAGCCGGTACTCTGCGCCGAGAAGGACAACGTCACCATCAAGGCGATCTCGCCCGAGGTGCGGCGCTTCCAGATCGAGGCGGCCCATCCCGCCTATATCGCCGGGCTGACGCGTGACAATTGGGACGCCGACTGGACCGATTGCGACATGAAGGGTGATCCCGCCTTCGCCGCGCCCGTGCCGCCGCGCCGCGTGACCTTCTATGAGAGCATCGACTACTGGCTGGTCGGTTACACCTTCCCGACCTTCTGGCGCCCGGCCGATACAACTTTCCGCGTCGGCGACAGGGTCGAGAAGGGGCTGCATCTCGTGCAGCTCTGGAAGCTCGGCAAGGACAAGTCCTACGAGGTGCTGGTGGTTTATCCGCAGGATGGCTACTGGCGCGCCCGCCCGATGCCGCCGACCGGCCTCGGCTTCTCCTCCTACGGCTCGTCCTTCCTGTTCGGGCCGATCGAGACCGACGGCCGCCCCGTGGTGAACATCAAGGAGATCGAGTTCGATCCCAAGACGACCTCGTTCAAGATGAATTTCAAGGACGGTTCGGCCGGGACGCTCAAGCTCGACAGCGTCGACGAGAACCGCATGGTGCTCGACGCCGTGCTCGACAAGCCGGTGACCGGCGGCAAGGCCTTCATCGCGCTGCGCTCGATGTATGTCACCGAGTTCAACAACGACGTCGCCCGCATCGCCGTCCGCGAGCCCGGCGCCAAGGGCTGGCGCGAGGAGAAGCTGATGCCGTTCGCAGGCGGGAAGGCGACCGACATCTGGATGGGGCGCACGACGCATTCGCGGCACAACACCTCTTCGCCGGACATGGTCTTCCGCAATTTCTCGAAGGACCCGAACCCGCCGGCAAAGTCCGAGAAGAAATAGCGGCGCGCGCAATAGCGGTTCCGAGACCGTTTGATATCGTCCTCAGCCCTCATCCTGAGGAGCGTCGCAGGCGCGTCTCGAAGGATGGTCCAGATGGTTCGGGAGCCGCCTGAAGCATCCTTCGAGACGCCCGCTTCGCGGCTCCTTAGGATGAGGGCTCACGTCTCAAACGGTCTCCTGGGCATCTCGTGGCCGGAACGCATCGCGCCTCTGTCGCGTTGGTCAATGACGTGGGCGGCGCATCGCGCTAGCTTGCGGGTCCTGATCCAGCCTTGAGGCCGCTATGCCGCGTTTTGCCGCCAATCTTTCGATGATGTTCACCGAATGGGAGTTCCTCGACCGCTTCAAGGCCGCGGCCGAAGCCGGCTTCGAGGCCGTGGAGTTCCTGTTTCCCTATGAGCATGCCCCGGAGAAGGTCGGTCTTGCGCTGGCTGGCGGCGAGCTTGAGCAGGCGCTGTTCAACCTGCCGCCGGGCGATTTCGCCGGGGGGGAGCGCGGGATTGCCGCGCTCGTCGGCCGCGAGGATGAATTCCGCGCCTCGATCGAGACCGCGCTCGCCTATGTGCATGAGACCGGCGTCAAGCGGCTCCACATGATGGCCGGGCTGGTCGATCCGAAGGACCCGGCGGCGCAGGCGACCTACCGCGCCTCGATCGCCTATGCCGCCGACAAGCTGGCGGAGCACGATATCGACCTGCTGCTGGAGCCGATCAACGGCCGGGACATGCCGGGCTATTTCCTGAACGATTTCGATGCGGCGGCTGCCTATATCCGCGAGTCCGGGCGGCCCAACGTCAAGCTGCAGTTCGACATGTACCATTGCGAGCTGATCCATGGCGACGTTTCGGGCAAGCTGAAGGCACTGTATCCGCTCGTCGGACATGTGCAGATCGCGCGTGCGAACGGCCGCCACGAGCCCGACGCGTCGGGGCCGGATTATCCGCGTCTCTTCGCTGAGCTCGACGGGCTCGGCTATGACGGCTTCGTCGGCTGCGAATATCGCCCCGAAGCTGGGACTCTCGAAGGGCTGGGCTGGTTTTCCGAGTGGCGGAAGCCAGAGTGATGCGGCCGCCCATGATCTCCTACCCGGTTCTGGTCGCCGATATCGGCGGGACCAATTGCCGACTCTCGCTGGTTTCCGAACCCGGCGCGTCGCATCAGCCGCTGGCCCGGATCAGCACGGGCGGCCACCCGACGCCGGAAGCGGCGCTGGAAGCCGTGCTGACGACGCTGAGCCAGCGGCCGCGCGCCGCTGTCCTGGCCGTGGCCGGTCCGCTCGAAGGACGCCGCGCGCAGCTCACCAACGCCAACTGGCATTTCGACGGTCCGGAGCTCGCCAAGGCGCTGGGGCTGGAGCAAGGGCTGTTGGTCAATGATTTCGAGGCGCTTGCGGCTTCGCTGGCAGTGCTGGGTGATGGCGATCTGACGACGCTGGTGCCGGGCAAGCCCGATGCCGACGGCATCAAGCTGGTGCTGGGACCCGGCACGGGCTTCGGCGCGGCCGCTCTCCTGACGCGCGGCCATCGCGGCGTGCTGATCCCGACCGAGGCCGGGCACATCGGCATCGGCCCGGAAGATCCGACGGAAGAGAAGATCTGGCCGGCGCTGACCGCGGGCCTGCCGCGCGTCACGGTCGAGAGCCTGCTCAGCGGCGATGGCGTGGTGCGCTTCCACCGCGCGATCGCGCAAAGTTCGGGCATGCTGGAGGCCGATGTCAGCGCTGCCGATGTGACGAGGCTGGCGCTCGATGGCGATCCCGCTGCGCTGATGGCCGTGGTCTGCTTCTGGCGCCTGCTGGCGCGGGTCGCGGGCGATCTTGCACTGACGTTCAAGGCGACTGGCGGGGTCTATATCGCCGGCGGCATCGTGCCGCGCCTGCTGCCGCTCGCCGACCTTGCGACGGTTCAGGCGGTTTTCGCAGGCAAGCCGCCTATGGAGGATCTGGCCGCCGGTTTCGCGCTCCATGTCATCACGGCGCAGGATGCAGCCGAGCAGGGGCTTGCCGCGATCGCGGAGACACCTCAGCGCTTCGGCCTCGACGATCCCAGGCGGTTGTGGTTCGGCTGAAGCCAGAGCGCGATGATTTGATCTGGAAAGAGCGCCGTCATCCCGGACAAGCGGCTTTAGCCGCGCAGATCCGGGATCCATCATAGGGAGCAGAGCTCTAGGATGGATCCCGGGTCGACCTGCGGTCGCCCAGGATGACGGCGCGTTTCCAAGCAAAATCATCAAGCTTGAGGCCGCTGAAGCCTTGCACATCCCGCCTACAGCATCGGACCAAATACCGTATTCGGTCCGATGCTGTAGGTCTTTGATTTTGCATCGGCTTCTTCCGAAAACCGCGTTCCACTTTTCGGGCCGATGCTCTAGCTATTTCAGGCGTTGCGCCTTCAGGGACTGGCCGACAACGCCGCCCGCGCGCCGTCGTGCCGGCCGCTTGGCCTTGATCGCGGCGACATCCTCCGGCTGGGGATGAGCGCCGCGCTCTATGAGTTCGAGCGTGTATTCCTCATAGGTCAGGCCGAGCGCCTCGGCGCGCTCCTGGCGGCGCAGGGCAATCGCAGGTGGCTTGCGCCAGGCCTTGCGGTATGCGGTCCGCCACTCGAAATAGCGATTGATCTCGCCCTTGCCCCATTCGGGCTCATGCGGCGGCGTCTCTTCAAGCGGTGGTCCGCCATTGTCGCCGATCGTCGCGCGGTCTTGGCCGCGTCTTTGGCCGCGCTTTTGGCCCCGTCCCTGGCCTCCCGGCCTATTCTGTTTGGTCACGGAAGGCTCGCTGATCAAGGAAGGCTCGCTGGTCACGGAAGGCTCGCTCGAAAAGGGCTCGTGAAGCGAGCATAATATCGCTCGGGCAGCGCACCAAGTTCGGTGCTGCGGCCCCGTCGCGCGTGACATGGCGGCTGCGCCGGTCTATCCCGCCTGCACTCCCTCACGGAAACATCATGGCTCCTTTGCTTCACCTGCGCGATGTCGCGCTTACTTTCGGCGGTCAGCCCTTGCTGGAGGCCGCGGAAATCGCGGTCTCGGCCGGCGAGCGCGTCTGCCTCGTCGGGCGCAACGGCTCGGGCAAATCGACCCTGCTGAAGATCGTGGCGGGACTTGTCGAGGCTGACAGCGCCGACCGTTTCGTGCAGCCGGGCTGCACGGTGCGCTATCTGCCGCAGGAACCCGATTTCACCGGCTACCGCACCTCGCTCGCTTATGTCGAGGCAGGCCTGGGACCGGGGGACGACGCCTATCGCGCGCAATATCTCATCGACGAGCTCGGCCTTACCGGCCAGGAGGACCCTGCCACCATGTCGGGCGGCGAGTCCCGCAGGGCGGCGCTGGCCCGCGTGCTAGCGCCCGAGCCCGATATTCTGTTGCTCGACGAGCCGACCAACCATCTCGACCTGCCGGTGATCGAATGGCTCGAGCAGGAGTTGAAGTCGCTGCGCTCGGCCATGGTGCTGATCAGCCATGACAGGCGCTTCCTGACCTCGCTGTCGCGCGCCACGATCTGGCTCGATCGCGGCCTGACGAGGCGCATGGACAAGGGTTTCGGCGAGTTCGAAGCCTGGCGCGACGAGGTGTTGGCGCAGGAGGAACTCGACCGCCACAAGCTCGACCGCAAGATCGCCCGCGAGGAGGACTGGCTGCGCTATGGCGTCAGCGCGCGCCGCACCCGCAACCAGCGCCGTCTCGGCGAATTGCACGGCCTGCGCGAGCAGCGCCGCACCGCCCGCAATGTCGTCGGCAGCGTCAAGTTCGAGGCGAGCGAGGCGCAGACCTCGGGCAAGCTGGTGATCGAGGCCGTCGATGTCGCCAAGGCCTATGGCGACAATGTCGTGGTCAAGAGCCTGTCGCTGCGGGTGGCGCGTGGCGACCGGATCGGCATCGTCGGCCCCAACGGTGCCGGCAAGACGACGCTGATCAACCTGCTGACGGGCCAGCTCGCGCCCGATTCCGGCAAGGTGAAGCTCGGCGTCTCGCTCAACATGGTGACGCTCGACCAGCGCCGCGAGAGCCTCGACCCGTCGACGCCGCTGGGCGACGTGCTGACCGGCGGCGGCTCCGACCAGGTCATGGTGGGCGACACGCCGCGCCATGTCATCGCCTATATGAAGGACTTCCTGTTCCAGCCGATCCAGCGGCGCACGCCGGTGGGCGCGCTGTCGGGCGGTGAGCGCGGCCGGCTCATGCTGGCGCGCGCGCTGGCAAAGCCGTCGAACCTGCTGGTGCTGGACGAGCCGACCAACGATCTCGACCTCGAGACGCTCGATCTGCTGCAGGAACTTCTGGCCGATTATCAGGGCACGGTGCTGCTGGTCAGCCATGATCGCGACTTCATCGACCGCGTCGTCTCGGCGACGCTGATCTCGGATGGCGACGGCGTCTGGACGGAGTTCGCCGGTGGCTATTCCGACATGATCGCCCAGCGCGGACGCGGTGTCGGCGCGAAGGTCCGTGTGGTGGCGGGCAAAACTCCTCCCGGCGAACCTGCTCCCGGCGAGCCGGCGTCGGCTGCAGCCACGCCGGCCCCCGTTAACAAGCGCAAGCTCTCCTTCAACGAGAAGCACGCGCTGGAGACGCTGCCCAAGCGCATCGAGGTGTTGCAGGCGGAAGCGGCCAAGTTGAGCACGGCCATGGCGGGCGACCTCTACACCCGCGACCCCAAGCTCTTCGCCAAGGCGACGACGCGTCTCGAAGAGGTGACGCGTGAAATCGGGCAGGCCGAGGAGCGCTGGCTGGCGCTTGAGATGCTGCAGGAAGAGATCGGGGCCTGAAGGCTGGCGGGGAGGCGTCGTCATCGCGACAACCGCCATACAATTTCCGTCTCCGCCCGATCGCGAAAACGCATTTGTTGCCCGTGGCAAATCCAACCAAAGATCGCCGGACAGACAATAACAGGGAAACACCATGAGACTGAAGGGCAAGACGGCGCTGATCACTGGCGGCGCGCAGGGCTTCGGCCTGGGCATCGCCGAGACTTTCGTGCGCGAGGGTGCGCGGGTCGCAGTGCTCGACATCAACGGCGACAAGGCGGCGGAAGCCGCCAAGGCGATCGGCGACAAGGCCATCGCGGTCCCCTGCGACGTCGCCAAGGGCGATAGCGTCGACAAGGCCGTCGCGCAGGTACTGGCCGCCTTCGGCCGGCTCGACATCGTCGTCAACAATGCCGGCATCAGCCATCGCAACCAGCCGATGCTCGATGTCTCCGAGGAGGAGTTCGACCGCGTCTTCGCTGTGAACGTGAAGTCGATCTACCTGATGGCGAAAGCGACCGTGCCGCATTTCCGCGAGCATGGCGGCGGCGTGATCCTCAATATCGGCTCGACGGCCGGCATCCGCCCGCGTCCGGGCCTGACCTGGTATAACGGCTCGAAGGGGGCGGCGAACCTCATCTCGAAATCGATGGCCGTGGAACTTGCGCCCGACCGTATCCGCGTCAACGCCATTGCCCCGGTCGCCGGCGAGACGCCGCTGCTGGCAACCTTCATGGGCGAGGACACTCCCGAGAAGCGCGCCCAGTTCAAGGCGACGATTCCGTGGGGCCGGCTTTCGACGCCGCAGGACATGGCCAATGCGGCACTGTTCCTGTGTTCGGACGAGGCGGAGATGGTGACGGGCAGCGTGCTTGCCGTCGATGGCGGCCGCTGCATCTGAGCGCACCCGCCAATCGGCCATCGCGGCCGTCTGACGCGGTGTTCTGTGCTTCCGGTGCTCACGGACAGGCAGCGTGCCGTCGATGGCGGCCGCTGCGTCTGACTGTTAGGTCGTCATGCTCGGGCGAAGCGAAGCGCAGACCCGAGCATCTTTGAGACCAGTGTCCTCGCGTCATGAGGTTCTCGGGTCAGCGCTTCGCGCAGCCCGAGAATGACGGCCAGCGAGTACGTCAAACCGGCTTCGCGTGCAGCGCGATCTCCTGGCGCAGCATGACCGTGCCGTCGAGCTCGAAGCCGCGCTGTTCCAGCGTGATCTGGGGAGATTTCGCATCACCCTCGATCCTGAACAGGTGCCAGGTCGCCATCTCGCCATGACCGAGCGGACCGGTCGAGGCTGACGGCACGCCGATGATGGGCACGTCATGGCCTTGTCCCGGGCGCCAGGCCAGCGAAAAGCGGTGGTTGTGGCCATGGACGACGAGATCGGCGCCCTTGCGCTTCAGCATGGCCTCGAAAGCCTCGGCATCGACCAGTTCGCGCGAGCGCCGGGCTCCACCGACATAAGGCGGGTGGTGGATCAGGATGACGCGGATCAGGCCCTCGTCGCGGGCCCGGTCGAGCAGCTGCCCGGTTGCGGCGATCTGCGCGGCGCCGATACGGCCTGTGGCCATCAGAGGAAGGGTCGGGATGCCGCTGTTGAGCCCGATCAGCGCGACAGGGCCCTGGCGGCGATACCAGGGATAGCCGACGGCGCCACCGTCGCTGGCGCACCAGGGGCCGAGATGGCTGGCGAGCGCCTTCAGCGAAGAGCGGGCATAGGCATCGTGATTGCCCGGCACGAAGCTGACCGCGTCGCGCGGGCCGAGCGTGTCGAGGAAGGTGACGGCCGTCTTGAACTCGTCGGGCAGGCCGATATGGGCGACATCGCCGGTGCAGGCGACATGGTCGGGCGCCTGGGCACGGATATCTGCGACGATCAGCGCCAGGATAGCCATGTCATGAGCATGCCGACGCTTGCGCCGCCAGTTGACATAGCCGGTCGCTCGCTTGCCGAGCAGCTGATGCAGCGAGAAGCCCGCGAGCGGGCCGAGATGCGGGTCGGACAGATGCGCGAGCTTGAACACGCCTGAGCGCTTGCCCTTGCGGGCCCCTATCCGTCAAGTCTGGAGAAGCAGCGGTGGACCCAAGGCGCGGGCAAGGAGGCCTGATGCCGCGGCTAGTCCGGCTTCCGGCCCATCGCGCCAGCGTAAAGAATAACGCAAATACCGGCGACGAGAGCATAGGCGACCGGAGGCAGCCAGAGCGGAGACAGCACCAACCACCAGGGCCAGGACAGGCTCCCGGTCAGCTTCAGAACAATCAGGATCCCCGCCAGTAACCCGACGAGGGGCAGAATTGCGCGAGACATAGGCACACACCGCCAGCAGGCCGAAAAACGAGCCCGCTGAAACAGTATTCTATGGCTATAACTTGATCAAGCTGGCTAAAGATTAACCAAGATCAGTTGGCGGCGCCGGTCAGTTCGGACACGATCCGGGAATCGGTCATGGTGACGTCGGGCTTCCAGACGTAAGCGGGCTTGGCGCGCAGGCGAGCGATGATGAAAGACAGAAGCATGGTGGTATCCTCAGCGGTGTGCCGTCTTAATCTGCCTCGTTTGCGGCGCGTTTGTGACGTAACGGAACTCAAAACAAGTGTCCGCCATGCGTTATTTGCATAGACAATTAAGCCTTCGTTGGGAGTTTCAGGAAACATGCCGCCCGATCCGCATGGCGACGCCCGGAATAAGTCGGCCGAGGGGCTATCGACGCTGGAACGGCTGAAGGTCCGGCTGCTGCATGTCTACTTCCGGATCGTGCGCGGGCTGACGCTGGGCGTGCGTATCGCGGTGCTGAACGACAGGGGTGAGGTCTTCCTGGTGCGCCATACCTATACGCCGGGCTGGCATCTGCCGGGCGGAGGCGTTGAGGTCGGTGAGACGCTGGAGGAGGCGCTGGCGAAGGAACTGCGCGAGGAGGCTCTGATCAGTCTGACCGGACCGGCGCAATTCCAGGGCATCTTCTTCAATCGTGGCGTCTCGCGCCGCGACCATATCGCGCTCTATATCGTGCGTGATTTTGCCGTTGATGGGGTCAAGCAACCCGATCGCGAAATCGCGCAAGCTGGCTTCTTCCCGCTCGCGGCGCTGCCCGAGGGGCTGACGCCGGCGACACGGCGGCGGCTGGACGAAATCGTCCAGGGCAAGCCGCCTTCTGCGGATTGGTAGGCGTCCCGCCGTCGCGGGGCACCGGTTTTCTCGTCAGTTCACAGGCTGCGGTTGCGGGAAGCTCCACTTGCCGCTTAGCACCTCCGGGCGCGGACGGTAGAGGCGCACCAGATAGTTCCAGCCCTTCATTGTCGGCAGGCAATTGGGGATCTTGCCGTCGCAGCCGCCAAACTGGACTGCAATCGAACCATCGTCGCTCTTCTTCGCCGTGAGATTGTTGAGCGAATAGGCGTTGTAGGGGTTCTTCTCGTAATAGCCGTCGGCATTGTAGAGACTGATCGACCAGAAGCCGTCGACCGGCACGGATTTAACGTTGAGCCTGTAGACCGTCGTGCCGTCGTTCCTGGGCGGTATGACATTGAGATACATCGCTTCCTTGTCGGGGTTGCCGCCCCAGGCGGAGGCTGCTCCGATCAGTCTGCGAACCGGGTCGACCTGCGCCTTGGTGCCGAACATGCGGTTCGTGTCGGGCAGCGTCGATGCCAGGACGAGGAGCGCGTCGCGCACCTTCTTCTGGCTGGCAAGGTCCCAATGCGGCACTGCGAATGTGCCGGCGCTCTTCTGGCTGACCTTGATTGCGTCCTGCAGCGCGTGAACCTGCTGGACATCTTTGGGATCGGCCGGATCGACCAGGGTGCGGACCGCCGCCACGACATAGCGCGTGCCGATCTGCTTTCGCGTCAGGGTATGGCTTCCGGCACCGTAACTGACCTGCGGCGTGTACTGGTCCTCGTTGATGATCTGCAGCGACATGAAGCGCTTGCCGGCATCGGGCAACGTGATCGTCACCGGGCCGGCGTCGAGATCGAAGATCGCGGCCGAATAGAGCGTGTCGCGGTTGAGGCGAATGACCGTCTGGTTGTCGACCGCCGCCGGCTCGCGGCGATGAACGAATTTGCCGAGACCACCGTCCTTGACGATGTTGCTGAAGTACAGATCCGATTCCGCGCGGACGAAATTGTCGGGCGTCACCGGGATGGCGGCGCCTGTCGCGGTGCTCGGGGGCGCAGATTGCGCCAGAGCCGCGCCTCCCGCAGCCAGCAAGACGACAAGGGTCCGTATTGCGAGCTTCGCAGCCATAGAGCTTTCCTCTCACGCCGGGCCGTGGCGCCAGCGCGCAACGGCAAAATCGAACCACGACGGGAGATCGGCCTCAGGCCGGCAGAACCGCCGCATGAAGCAGCCTCCCTGATAACGAGGCGGTCCGGTATCAGGGAAAACCCGAGATCATCCGCCTGATCGATCAGGCACGCAGCGTGGGAGGGGGAACGCGCTGATCCAGGCAGGCGCATCCGGTGGACGACCGCAGGCGGCTCTGCTACAGCGCGCCATCATGACTGACGGGCTTCATCTTTCCCTGCTGCGACGACCGGCGCGCTGAACGCGCTCCCGGCATGGCCGCCTGCGCGCTGGCCCATGTCTTCATCGTTCCAGATCGCTGCCCGTCCGCAGGTTTTACGCGCCGTCATGACTTCGCTTCCGCTGACCATTCGCCATGAGCTTCCGGCTGACGCAGCCGCCATCGAACGCCTGCACGAGCGCGCCTTCGGGCCGGGGCGTTTCGCCCGCACGGCTTTTCGCCTGCGCGAGGGCGCGGCGCCTGCAGCCGACCTGACCTTCGCCTCTCATGTCGGCACGTTCCTGGTCGGCTCGGTCAGGGTGACGCCTGTTTCGGCCGGGGGAAGTCCTGCGCTGATGCTGGGGCCTTTGACGGTCGACCCCGCTTTCGAGGGGCGCGGGATCGGCGCAGCGCTGATGAACCGCTCGATCGATGCCGCCCGCGAAGCGGGGCATGATCTGATCATGCTGATCGGCGATGCGCCCTATTATGCCCGTTTCGGCTTCAAGCCGATCCGGCCGGGCCAGCTCGTGCTGCCCGGGCCAGCGGACCCGGCGCGCTTCCTGGCGCTGGAACTGGTCGAGGGCGTGCTGGCGCAGCGCAGCGGGGCTGTGATGCCATTGCGGGCGGGATGAAGGGCTCGACGTCATGCTCGCCCTTGTGGCGAGCACCCACGTCTTGAACTCAGGCCTCGACATGCGAAGTCGTGGATGGTCGGGACAAGCCCGACCATGACGGCAAAGGGCCCTGTCAGCCTTCAGCGGTCCGCTTGAAGCGGCGGCCGCTTTCACCGATCCAGCCTGCGACCAGCGCACCGAAGAGCAGGGCCAGGCCCAGAAGCCCGATGAAGAGCGGCGAGATCGAAACACCGCGCACGATGCCGGAATCGCTGATGCGCAGGCCGATCCAGTCCGCGCCGGCGAACTGGCTGCCGGAGCGCACGGGAACGATGCGTGGCACGTTCACGGCCGAACCGCTTTCCTGGCCGATGCGGCGCGACGAGCCGCCGGTCGCCTCCGCCAGGGCCTGAAGCTCGACGGGGTTGCTGACCACCTCCATCAGCTCGCGCGGATTGTCGGGGCCGACGCTGGCGAAAGCGGTCAGGTTGTCGGCGGAGATGCGGTGCAGGCCGAACTCACTGCTTGGAATGCGGGCGGTGAACAGGCCGGGGCGGCCGGCTTCCAGCGGCACGGTGCGCGACTGGCCGTCCGGTCCGGTGATCGTCACAGGGGAGGGCGTATCGCCCAAGGTCTGGCGCTCGATCTCGATGACACCATTGCGCGCGCTGGCGCGCAGGGCCTCTTCCTCGAGTTCGGGCTCCTTCATCAGCCAGTGGCTGAGCCGCCGCAGCAGATCGAGATGGGGGCCGCCGTCACGGAAACCGCGCGCCCAGAGCCAGGCATGGTCCGACAGGAAGAGCGCGACGCGGCCCTTCTGCTCGCGCGACAGCATCAGTAGGGGACGCTCGCCGGGGCCGGTCATAACGGCCGAGCCGGTGCGCGCGCGGGCGCCGACCATGCGCAGCCATTCGCCCCAGCGCGGCGGCTCGACCTCGGAACCCGGCAGGTCGCGGGTGACGGGGTGGCGGCGGCCGGGCTCGCTGACGCGGGCGCGATAGGCCTCGTCGATGACGCTGCCATCGGGCAGCGCGGGAAGGATCTGGCCCAGCGGCGTGCGCGAGAGAGACTGCGAGCCCGCATATTCCGGCCCGGCGGCGACCAGCAGCGCACCGCCATCGCGGACATAGCGCACGATGTTCTCGAAATAGAGCAGCGGCAGGATCGACTGGTTGGCGTAACGGTCGAAGATGATCAGGTCGAATTCCTTGATCTTGACCTGGAACAGCTCGCGCGTCGGGAACGCGATCAGCGAGAGCTCGTTGATCGGCGTGCCGTCCTGCTTCTCCGGCGGGCGCAGGATGGTGAAATGCACGAGGTCGATATTGGCGTCGGCCTTGAGCAGGTTGCGCCAGGTGCGCTCGCCGGGATGCGGCTCGCCCGAGACCAGCAATACACGCAGCTTGTCCCTGACGCCTTCGATCGTGATGACGGCGCGGTTGTTGGCAAGCGTCAGTTCGTTGTCGAGCGGTGCAGCCTCGATCTCGACGACGTTGGGCCCGCCGCGATCGATCCTGACCGGTACCTGCACGATCTCGCCCGCCGTGACCTCGCGACGCGCGATGATCTCGCCGTCACGCCTGATCGTCAGCCCGGCCCGGCCCGGCCCGCCCTTCTCGATGACGCGCAGGCGCACGACCTGGTCCTTGCCGACGATGCCGAAGCGCGGCGAATCGACGAGCACGATGCGGCGGTCGATCTCGGCGTTGCGCCCGGTCGTCAGCACATGCAGCGGTGCACGCAGGCCCAGCGCCTCGGCATTGGCAGGCGCGTCATGGGCCAGCCCGTCCGTGATCATGATCGCGCCGGCGACGCGTTCCGAGGGGACGTCGGCGAGGCTTGCCGCCATCGCCTCGAACAGGCGCGTGCCGTCGCCCGACCCTTGCGCATCGCGCACCTCGACGACGCGCGGCTCGACATTGCTCATGCCGCGCAGCTGGCGCTCGACCTCGGCCTGTGCGGTCTGGGTCTGTGCGCTACGGTCGGCAAGCTGGTTCGAGCCCGAACGGTCGACGACGATGGAGACGACGTCCTTGACCGGCTCGCGGTCCTCGAAGACGAGCGAGGGGTCGGCGAGCGTCACGGTCAGCACGACGAGCGCGAGCGCGCGCAGGATGGCGCTGCGGCCCGCCAGCACGAGCGCGGCGCCAGCTGCCAGCGCGGCCAGCAGACTCAGCCCGATCAGGATCGGCAGGGGTACGAGCGGCGCGAAAGAGAGGCTCCACATCAGATCGATGTCCCGTTCCAATTCGGCTCATTGCGCCCTGTGAGGCGCTGCCGATCATCGTAGGCGCACCGTGACTCCCTCCGCCCGCTTGCGGTGGGGAGGGCTGGGGTGGGGGGCAGTTCCGCTTGGGGTTGACGGCCAAGGACGGTGCTCAGGCTTTCCGGCCCCCCATCCCTAACCCTTCCCCACCGCAAGCGGGGGGAAGGGGACCGGTTGCCGTCGTGCAAGAGGCTCACTGCCCCAGCCTTTCCAGCAATGCCGGGACATGGACCTGGTCGGCCTTGTAGTTGCCGGTCAGCGCGTACATCACGAGGTTGACGCCCGCCCGGAGCGCCATTTCGCGCTGGCGCGGATCGGAGCCCGAGAGCGGCACCAATCCTTCGCCGCGCCGGTTCACAGCCCAGGCGGCGGCGAGATCGTTCGAGGTAATCACGATCGGCGAGACGCTATCGCCGGCCCGCGCCGGGCGGCGGCCGTCCTCGCCGGCGGGCGGAAGGATCTCGACCCAGGTTGTGCCCGTGTCGTAGCGGCCGACGAAACCGTCGAGGATATAGAAGGTCTTGGTCAGGACGTGGTCGCGCGGCAGCGGCTCGAGCTCGGGAATGTCGAGGGTCTGGAGCATACGGCGCAGCTGTTCGCCTTCCGGCGTCGTGCCGCCGCCGGGCCGCGCGCTCATGGCATCGCGCGTGTCGAAGATCACGAGCCCGCCGCCCTTCATATAGGCTTCGAGCTTGCGCAGGGTCTCGGGTGGTGGAATGGGGCGGCCGGCGACGATCGGCCAGTACAACACCGGGAAGAAGGCGAGTTCGTCGCGGTCCGCATTGACGCCGACAGCATCGCCCGGTTCCAGCGCGGTGCGGGCGCTGAGCACCGTATTCAAGCCGGTCAGACCTGCCTTCGACATGTCGTCGACTGCCTTGTCGCCGGTGACGACATAGGCCAGCCGCGTCACGGCGCCGGCTGCGAAGAGTTCGCGCGGGATCGGCGGCCGCTCATCGACGGGTGCGGCCGGGACCGGCTGGGCGTGAGCCTGATCCGGAGCTCCGGCGAGGCCAAGCGCCAGCGCGACCAGGATCGCGGCGGGAGCGGCGCGGCGGAAGCGGGCGAGGTTCAGCCTGCCGCCAAGCCACAGCGTCGCGATCGTGTCGGCGACGAGCAGCAGCAGCGCCAGCACCAGCAGTTGCGGCCGGATGTCCTGCGCGACGGGTTTATCGACCGGCAGGATCGGGGCGCCGAACGCCGCCAGATCGATCGTGCCCAGCGCATCCGTAGCGTTCAGCGCGTTGACGGCGAGCGAGCCGTCGGCCGGGCCGTAGATGCCGGGCGGATGGGCAAGCGTGGCGCGCCCAGCGAAGTTGCGGGCGACAGGCTGGGCGGTTGCGGGCGGCGCACGGAAAGCGCCCTGGCCGTCGAGCACGCGGGTCGGCGACAGGGTTTCCACGCGCGCATCCTCTCCCTGGGCCTCGGCAGGCCCGGTTCCGGCAAGACCGACGATCTTGCGCAGCATTTCGACGAAGAGGCCCGACAGCGGCAGGTTGGACCATGTCGTGTCTGCCGTGACATGCATCATCGCGATCATGCCGTCGCCACGGCGTTCGCCGGTGACGACGGGCGTGCCATCCTCCAGCGCAGCCCAGGTCTTGCGCGCAAGATCGGCCTCGGGCTCGGCCAGGATCTGCCGGTTGACGCGGACATCGTCGGTGATCGGCGTTCCGAAGAAGGGGCTACCGCGAGTGAAGGGCGCGAGCTTGCGGGGGGTTTCCCAGGAGAGGCCGCCGCCGAGCGTGCGACCGCCGCGACGCAGGCGCACGGGGGTCAAATCGTCGGAGGCAGCGGCAAGGCGCGCCCCGGCGAAGCGCAGCAGCACGCCACCGCGCGCGATGAAGCTGTCGATCTTCGCCACCGTGTCGCGATCGAGTGCGCCGATATCGGCCAGCACCAGCACCGACAGGTTCTGCGTCAGCAATTCGCCGACAGGGTCGGTCGAACCCGGACGCGGCTCGCGGATCTCGGCGAAAGGGGAAAGTGCCCGCGAGACGTAATAGGTCGGGGAGAGCAGAGGTTGGGCGGTGTCCGTCGTGGCGCCCGAGACGATGCCGACGCGACGGCGCTTGGCGCGGTCGTCGAGAAGCGCGACGGCGGCTGCGCTGCGCTCGGCCACGATCTCCAGCCGGGAGACGGCGTTGCGGACCTCGATCGGCAGCGTCAGCCGCGCCGTCGTCTGCAACTCGGAGCCGTTGAAAATGAAGGGGGCGTCGCCCAGCGGCAGGCCCTTGAGATCGAGCGCGCGAACCTGCCCGCTCGCGGCTGCATTGGTATTGGGGCGCAGCACCTTGACGGCAAGCGCGCCGGCGAGGTTTTCGGGCGCGGCCAGCGCCAGCTGGTCGGCGGGGCTGGTATGGATCGACAGGCGACGGGCATCGGCCAGCTGCTTCAGGCGGGCAAGGAACGCCGTGTCGTCCGCCACCGAGAGCCCGTCCGCGATCCAGACGATCTCGGCCTCCGGTGCCGCGCCGAGAAAGGCGTCGATGCGCTGGAGATGCGCGCCACGGTCGGGCGCATGGGGCTGCAATGCCAAAGCGCGCAGGCGGTCGAGCGCTGCGCGCGGTTCGGACAAGGCGATCTCGGCCGGGTTCTCGGCCAGGCCGAGGATGGCCACCGGGCGGCCTTCACGGGCTGCGGCGGCGACGCGGGATTCGCCGACGGCGAGCCGTTCGGGCCAGTCGGTTGCCGCGCCAAAGCCATTGTCGATCAGCAGCAGCATCGGTCCACGCGCCGGCCCGGCGACCTGCGGCGGATTCCAGACCGGGCCGGCCACTGCGAGGATGGCGAGCGCGGCGATCGCCATGCGCATGGCGAGCAGCCACCAGGGCGTGTGCGCCGGCAGCTCGCGCTTGGCGATCAGGTCCGCCATGATCTTCAGCGGCGGGAAATCGATGCGGCGCGGGCGCGGCGGCGTCACCCGCAGGATCAGCCAGAGCGCCGGCAGCAGCGCCAGCGCCGTGAGCACGAACGGGGCGGAGAAGGCGATGGGCAGGGAGTTCAGCATCGGGGGGGCTCCCTCCGAAGCGCTTTGACGCACTCAGCCGTCATCCCGGGCGACCGCAGGGAGACCCGGGATCCATGCCGGAGCTTCGCAATGTTGGCGTTCAGGCCTGGATCCCGGGTCTCCGCTTCGCTTCGCCCGGGATGACGGCGGTGGGGAACGAGAGCGCGCATCGTCATCGCCCTCCGTCGACGCCGCGCGAGGCGGCAACGAGGCTGGCGATGCGCAGGACGCCTTCGCTGGCGGGCCGGTCGGTGCGATGCAGCGTCAGGGTCCAGCCGACCTTGCGGCAGGCTTCCTTGATCGCGTCGCGATGGGCTTCCAGCCGCTGGCGGTATTCCTCGCCCCAGGCGCCGGCATCGCCGACGCGCAGGGAGAGGCCGTCCTCGAGGTCGAAGAGCTCCGCCTGACCGGTGAAGGGGAAGGTCTCCTCGATCGGGTCGGCGATGAGCAGGACATGGCCGCGCGCGCCCGAGGACGCCATGGTGGCGATGCGCTTGGCGAGCGAGGCGGCAGGCGATAGCCCGTCCGTGATGATGATCGCGTCGGCGAGGCGCGGCAGCGGGGCGTCAGGCGGCAGATTGGCCACCGCGCCCTTGCTGTCGACCAGGATGGCCTGGGCCAGCAATTCGACGATCCGGCGCGAAGCCAGCGCCCGTGTCAGCCCGAGATGGCCGACACGCTCGCCGCCCTCGACCATCGTTTCGGCCAGAGCGAAGCCTGCGATCAAAGCGCGGTCCACCTTCGAGGCCATGGCCAGCGAGGAGGCGAAGCCCATGGAGGCAGAGCGGTCGATCCAGAGCCAGATCGCGTGGGAGGCTTCCCATTCGCGCTCGCGGACGAACAGATGGCCGTCGCGGGCCGAGCGGCGCCAGTCGATGCGCGAGGCGGCTTCGCCCGCGACCAGCGGCCGGTACTGCCAGAAGGTTTCGCCGGGGCCGGCGCGCCTGCGGCCATGGATGCCGTGCACGCTGGCCGAGACCCGGCGCGCTTCCAGGATCAGCCGAGGCAACCGCGCCGCGAGATCGAGCGATGCCGTGACGACCGGCCGGGCGGGTTGGCGTTCGGTTGGCCCCAGGACGCGCGTGCGCAGCATCAGCGTTGTCCCCTCATCAGGCTGGCCACTATCCCAGCCGTTCCACGAGCTTGCCGATGATGCCCTCGACCGTTTCACCATCGGCGCGCGCGGCGAAGGTCAGCGCGACGCGATGCTTCAGAACGGGGAGCGCCAGCGCCGCGACATCGTCGACGGAGGGCGCGAGGCGGCCCTCGACGAGGGCGCGGGCGCGGGCTGCGAGCGTCAGCGACTGGCTGGCGCGGGGGCCGGGACCCCAGGCGAGCTTGTTGGTGATCGCGGGATCGCCGTCGCCGGGCCGGGCCGAGCGGACGAGATCGAGGATCGCGTCGACGACGTTCTCGCCGACGGGGAGGCGGCGGACGAGGCGCTGCGTCGACATCAGCGTTTCCGCCGTCATCGCCTGCACGGGCGTGTGCTCGCTCGCGCCGGTGGTCTCGAGCAGGATGCGGCGCTCGGCCTCGCGGTCGGGATAGGCGACGTCGATCTCGAGCAGGAAGCGGTCGAGCTGGGCCTCGGGCAGCGGATAGGTGCCCTCCTGCTCGATCGGATTCTGAGTGGCGAGGACATGGAACGGGGCGGGCAGGTCGTAGCGCTCGCCGGCCACCGTGACGTGATGCTCCTGCATCGCCTGAAGCAGGGCGGACTGGGTGCGCGGGCTGGCGCGGTTGATCTCGTCGGCCATCAGCAGCTGGGCGAAGACCGGCCCCTTGATGAAGCGGAAATGGCGCTTGCCGTCGGCGCTCTCGTCGAGCACCTCGGAGCCGAGAATGTCGGAGGGCATCAGGTCGGGGGTGAACTGGACGCGCCGGGCGCTCATGCCCAGCACGGTGCCCATGGCCTCGACCAGCTTGGTTTTGGCGAGGCCGGGCACGCCGACGAGCAGGCCGTGGCCGCCGGCAAGCAGCGTGATCAGCGAGAGGTCGACGACCTTCTGCTGGCCGAAAATGACCAGGCCGATTTCCTTGCGCGCTGCGCCGATGGCTCCGAGAGCAGCTTCCGCCGCCTCGACGATGCCGGTATCGAGATTGATCGGCGGGTTGGATTCGGCCCTGGTCTCCGTCGCACGGACTTGCGCCACCATGTCGATCTCCTTCACCCTCGTCGTCACGCCTCGCACCGTCCGAACCTGCAACGGTCTCAGCCGTTGAGTGTGGACGGGTGGCGATGCAGGCTCAAGGGCCCCTATGGCCCGGTGCACAGAACTCGGCTTCACGATTATGTGGAGTTCAAGGCAGAGGACGCGATGCAACCAATATGCCGCATGCGGTTCCAGCGGGCTTTTCGATGAATAATGCCAGTTCTGCGATGACCCGCCTGATGTCGGCGCTGGGAGACGGAAAGGCCCGCGGCCTGCCGCCTGTCGAGCGCTGGAACCCGCCTTTTTGCGGCGATATCGACATGCGCATCGCCGCCGACGGCACCTGGTTCTATCTGGGCACGCCGATCGGCCGGCCGGCGCTCGTCAAGCTTTTCTCCTCGGTGCTGCGCCGGGACGGGGACGATTACTTTCTCGTGACCCCGGTCGAGAAGGTTGGAATTGTCGTCGAGGACGCGCCCTTCCAGGCGGTCGAGATGGAAGTGGCCGGCGAGGGCGATGCCCGTTCGATCGCTTTTCGCACCCAGGTCGACGATCTCGTCAGCGTGGGCGCCGACAATCCGATTCGTTTCGAGCGGGCGGCGAAGGATGGGCTCAAGCCCTATATCCATGTCCGACGCGGGCTCTGGGCCCGGGTCACGCGGGCGCTTACCTATGACCTGCTGGCGCTCGGCGAGGTGCGCGAGGTCGAGGGCATCGCCATGTTCGGCATCGCCGTGGCCGGCGGTTTCCACCCCGCCGTGCCGGCGAGCGAGATCGGAGACGGCGAATTCGCATGACATCGATGCAGACGACAGCGCTGCCGGCGTTGAACCTGACCGCCGAGGCGTTCGCGGCGTTGGCGCTGCGGCGCCTGCGGGCCGAGCCCCCGGCCTTCGGCGACGTGATCAGCCGGCCGCGTGGCGACCATGAGCTGCAGCCGGCGCCGATGTCGCAGCCCGACGAGGCGGCGGCGATCCCGGCCGCCGTGCTGATCGCGATCGTACCGAGGCCCGAGGGGCCGACCGTGCTGCTGACCCAGCGTGCTGCAGCCCTGCGCAACCACTCCGCCCAGATCGCCTTTCCGGGCGGGCGGGTCGATGCGGTCGATGGCTCGCCGGTGATCACGGCATTGCGGGAGACGGAGGAGGAGATCGGCCTGGCGCGCGAACGCATCCGGACGCTCGGCTTCCTCGACGCCTATCTGACCGGGACGGGCTATCGCATCGTGCCGGTCGTCGCGCTGGTGGAGCCGCCCTTTTCCCTGACGATCAACACCCATGAGGTGGATGAGGCGTTCGAGACGCCCTTGTCATTCCTGCTCGACCCGGCCAATCACCGGCGCGAGGGCCGCGAGTGGAAGGGCCTCTATCGCACCTACTATGCGATGCCCTTCGGGGATCGCTATATCTGGGGCGCAACCGCCGGCATGATCCGCAATCTCTATGAGCGGCTCGTCGGCTAACGGAACTGGATGATGCCTTCATGTGGCGTTCGCTGATCGAGGAGTTCCTGCTCTTCGTACTGCCTTTCTGCGTATTCGCGGGCTATCTGATCATCCAGCGCCGCAACCCGCTGGATGTGGAACACTGGAGCAAGCACGTCTTCTGGCTCTCCATCGTCGGGCTCGGCTTCGTGATCGCGCTGGTGGCCTATGGCGGCTGGAAAGCCCCGCAGCAGCAGGGCGCCTATGAGCCGCCGCATATGGAGCACGGGACGCTGGTGCCCGGCCGCTTCAAATGACCTCCGCCGAGGCAAGGCGGATCGCCGCACTGCTGGCGCGGCCGGGATTGGCCCGCGTTCTTGCCGCGCTGAACGGGGAGGGCGAGGAAACCCGGATCATTGGCGGCGCGGTGCGCAACCTTTTGCTCGACGAGCTGATCAGCGACATCGATCTCGCCACCACGGCCTTGCCGCAGGAGACGATCAGGCGGGCCAAGGCCGCCGGCTTCAAGGCGGTTCCGACCGGGATCGAGCACGGCACGGTGACGCTGATCCACGATGGCGAAAGCTTCGAGGTGACGACGCTGCGCCGCGACATCGAGACCGATGGACGCCGTGCCAAGGTCGCGTTCGGGCGCGATTTCGTCGTGGACGCAATGAGGCGCGACTTCACCATCAACGCGCTGGCGCTCGACCGCGACGGCGCCCTTCACGATCATTGCGGTGGGCTTGCCGATCTGGCGGCGCGGCGCATCCGCTTCATCGGCGATGCCGGCAGCCGTATCCGCGAGGACTATCTGCGCATCCTGCGCTTCTTTCGCTTTCACGCCCGCTATGGTCGAGCTGCGCCCGATCCTGATGGGCTTACGGCCTGCATTGCGGGGCGGGCCGGCCTGGACGGGCTGTCGCGCGAACGCGTCCGCGCTGAATTGCTGAAGCTGCTGGTCGCGCCCGGAGCCGCGGAGGTCGTGGCCGCGATGGCCGGCGCCGGCCTGTTGATGCCGGTGATCGGCTGCGTGCCGATGGTGTCGCGTTTCGCTGCGATAGCGGAGCGCGATGACGCTGAGGGCGTCTATCCGGCATTCAGACTGGCGGCGCTGACGGTGGCGGTGCGCGAGGACGCGATCAGGCTGCGCGAGCGTTTGCGGCTGTCCAATGACGAGTTCGACAGGATCGAGCGTTTGGCCGGCGCGCTGGAGGGCATCTTGGGGCGTGTGGCAGTGCCGAGCATCGCGAACTTGCGCCATCTGGCGCTGCGGGTCGGTGCCGATGCGGTGGCGGCAGCGCTGGTGCTCCTGACCGCGCATGCGGATGAGATGCGCAAGGTGGAGGCGCAGGCGCTGATCGCCGAACTGGGCCGCACGCCGCCTTTCCTGCCGGGTGGCCGCGACGTGCTGGCGCGTGGCGTGACTGCGGGGCGGGATGTGGGGCGCGCTCTGGAACTGGCGCGGGAGGGCTGGATCGAGGCCGGATGCCCCGCTGCCGCATCCGAGCAGATGGCGTTTCTCGATGCCGCTATCGCGGCGGTTTCGCGATAGCGCGAGGCTACGGCCACCTCACCGTGGGCGGCAGCGAGGACAGGATCGAATCGACATTGCCGCCGGTTTTCAGGCCGAAGATCGTGCCGCGGTCGTGGAGCAGGTTGAACTCGACATAGCGACCGCGCCGCACCTGCTGCTCATGGCGCTCGGCCTCGCTCCAGGGCTTGCCGATATTGGCGCGCAGGATGTCGGGATAGGCGGCCAGGAACGCCTCGCCGACCGCCTGGGTGAAGGCGAAATCGCCCTCCGGCTCGCCGGACCAGATATAGTCGTAGAAGATGCCGCCGATGCCGCGCGGCTCGTTGCGGTGCTTCAGGAAGAAGTATTCGTCGCACCAGCGCTTGAAGCGATCATAATCGGCGATCGGCGCGAAGCGCTCGCACGGGCCCTGCATCGCGGTGTGGAAGGCGATCGCATCGGGATCGTCCTGGTTGCGCCGGGCGTTCAGCACCGGCGTCAGGTCCGCCCCGCCGCCGAACCAGGGCTTCGTGGTCACGACGAAGCGCGTGTTCATGTGCACGGTCGGCGCATGCGGGTTCCAGGGATGGGCGATCAGCGAGATGCCCGTCGCGTGAAAGCGCGGGTCTTCGCCCGCGCCGGGGATCTGTCCGGCGAATTCGGGCTGGAAGGTGCCGAAGACGGTCGAGACATGCACGCCGACCTTCTCGAAAACCCGGCCATGCATCACCGACATCACGCCGCCGCCACCTGGCGCGCCGTCATGGTTCTTGCGCTGCCAGGGCGTGCGAACGAAGCGGCCGGGCGTTTTCGTCTCGGGCGGGAAGGGGCCTGAGGCCTCGTCCTCAACGGCCTCGAAGGCTGCGCAGATCCGGTCGCGCAGGCTCGCGAACCACTCGGCCGCGCGGGGCTTCATCGCCTCAGCCTGCGCGTTCATGATCGCGGTTGCTTCGGGGGAGGCGGGTGCGGTTTCACCTGATTGGGGCTGGCTCATCATCTGTTCCGTCGCGGCGCGGATAGCCGCCTGTCTGTCTCAGGGCTTCACCCATTACCATCGCCGCAGCCAGAGCGACATTGAGCGAGCGCAATCCCGCGCGCATGGGCACATGAACGACCGCATCGGCGGCGGCGTAGACCTCTGGCGCGACACCGGCCGATTCCCGGCCGACCATGACGATGTCGCCGGGTCCGAAGACGAAATCGACATGGGACGCCGCGCCATCCGTCTCCGCCAGGATGAGGCGGCGGCCGGCACCCCGTCGCCATGTCTCGAAGGCAGCGAAGGAATCGTGGCGCGTCACGGCCGCGCGTTCGAGATAATCCATGCCGGAGCGGCGGAAATGCCGGTCGGACACGTCGAAGGCCGCCGGCTCGACGATATCCACGGCGACACCGAGGCAGGCCGCCATGCGGATCATCGTGCCGGCGTTCTGCGGGATGTCGGGCTGGTAGAGGGCGAGGCGCAGCATGGCTGCCCTCATGGAGCGGCGACGCGACCAGCGTCAAGCAGGCTAAAAGTGATTCGCAGCGGGGCGAACTCGCAGATGCGGAGCCGAAGGCCCAGCGTAAAGCCTCAAGTTGACGATCCATCGGGGCGAGCCAAAGGCCCATGATTTAACGCTGGAACCGCCGCATAATTGGCAAGATCGCGCTTTCTATTCAGCCGCTCGGGGCTGTGTGCTCCTTCGTTTAACCAAGCGTTAACCGTTTTCTCTGCCTCATCCTGTTCTTCTGAGCTGGAGCTGGGGGCTTACGAAGGATAATGCGATGCACGATTTCAACCCCGATCCGCATGCGGCCGACCATCTTGTCGGGCGCCCGGTTGCCGATGTTGAACGTGACCTGATTCTGGCCACGCTGAGAGAGACCGGCGGCAACCGCACCCATGCGGCGAATATGCTCTGCATCTCGATAAGGACGCTGCGCAACAGGCTCAGCGCCTATGCGTCTGATGGCTATGACGTGCCCGAGCCCGGGCAGGCGCCGCATTAGCGCGGGCGATCGCGAACAGGCGTTCGCTCGGACAACTGGCGCATCGATGCGTCGGAGGCATTCGGGCTGCGCCCGTCCGCCTCATATCAAAATGGGAGCAGGGGATCAGCGAAGGGCCGGTTACCAGCCATTTGCCCCCTGCTCCAGAGGAAGGCTTTGCCTATGTTCGTCCAGATCGGGACACTCATCGTCGCCACGAGCCTGATCCAGCTCGCCAATGGCTTCTTCGTGACCTTCCTGTCGCTGCGCCTGACCAGCCTGGATTTCGGCACGGTTCTCACTGGACTCGTACTCAGCGCGTATTTCGCGGGTTTCACTGTCGGTGCGATCGGCTGCGGGCGGGTGATCGAGCGTATCGGTCATATCCGCGCCTATGCCGCCTTTGCCGGCACGGTCGTCGTGGCGACGGCGGTGATGTCTCTGATCGTTTCGCCCTGGGCCTGGATCGCCTGCCGCGCCGCCATCGGCATGGGCTGCGTCGGCCTGTTCATCACCACCGAAAGCTGGCTCAACGCCAAGGCCCAGCCCGACCAGCGCGGGCGCGTGTTCTCCACTTACATGGTCGGAACCTTCCTGGCGCTGGCGATCGGGCAGCTGTTGATCGGCAAGCTGGCGATGGATTCCGCCGTGCCGTTCAACATCATCACGGTGCTCTTCGCCCTGGCCCTGGTGATGGTGAGCACGACGCGGGCAGAGGCGCCGCGCATCGCTCCGGAAAGCGAGCTGCGCTATGGCGAACTCGCGCGGCAGGCCCCCGTCGCGGTCGTCGGCTGCGCCATCAGCGGCATGGTCAGCAGTGCCTTCTACGCGCTGGTTCCGGCGTGGATGCTGACCAACGGCATCGCGCAGGGCACCATCGCGCTGTTCATGCTCGTCGCCGTGCTCGGCGGGCTGGCCTTTCAGGTTCCGGTCGGTCGCCTTTCGGACCGGGGTGACCGGCGTCTCGTGCTGGCGGCGCTCTCGCTGGGTTTCGCCATTGCCGCGGTGCTGCTCGTGATGGTTCCGCCCAGCCTGCTTACGGTCCTGCCGGTCGCGGCCATGCTCGGCGGCTTCATGTCGACGCTCTATCCGGTCTGCGTCGCCCATGCGCTCGACCGGATGCCGGCCGATCGTGTCGTGGCCGTCAGCGGGCGATTGATTCTGGTGAGCGGCTTCGGCTCGGCGCTGGGGCCGTTGCTGGGGGCCGGCATCATGGCGCGGTTCGATATCAACGGACTGCTCTACTTCGTGGCTGCGGCGACGATCCTGCTCGCAGTGGTGGCTGGGCTGCGCGTGCTGGTGCGGTCGTCGCCGGAGCATGTCGAGCGGCCCTTTGAAGTCCTCGACCCGCTGACCGCTCCGATCTCGCACGAGCCGGAGGCGACCGAGGCGGATGGCACGCCTCGTGCGGTCGCCGCCTGATCGGGCACGCGAGCATCGACGCCCTCAGCAACTCCAGGCTGCGTTCGTGATGTCACGGCGGAGTTGTATTGGGCTCGGCCGGACAACACATTGCGAATCAGAAGATGCCGGCAGCGAGCGCTGCGCAGTCGGCTCCTGACGTAATTGGCCGTCCGCTAACCGATAGTCGAGAGCCCCGATTCGCCACGCGTCGGGGCAAGCGGTTTTCGCGGAACCGATTGGGCCTTAATTTCAAAGATATGCGGGATTAATCGAACGATCATGTTTGCCGCCCTGTTCCGCTATCTCGAAACCCGGGTCGATGTCTTCGCGCCCTTCGACGAGCGCGAGACGCCGCCGCGCGGCGTCTGGCCGTTCATGTGGCATCACATCAAGGGCGTGAAGGGCTGGATGGCCCTGATCATGCTGACCGGACTGGGCTTCAGCGGCATCGAGGCGCTGATGTATCTGATGGTCGGCTGGTTCGTCGACCTGCTCTCGACCCAATCGCCGCAGACGATCTTCCGCGACCATGGCTGGCTGCTGGCGGGCGCAGCCTTCCTGCTCGTCGTCGTCAGGCCGCTGATCTATTTCGCCAATCACGCCATCGTCGACCAGGTCGTGGTGCCGCAGATCACCAACCAGATCCGCTGGCGCAACCACGTCTACACGCTCGGGCACGCGCTCGGCTATTTCCAGAACGATTTCGCCGGCCGGCTGTCCTCGCGGGTCATCCAGGCCGGCCAGTCGATCCGCGGCGCCACGATCGAGATCATCGACGATCTCTGGTACGCCCTGATCTTCGTCGCGGTCGCGATCGGTTTCTTCGGCTCGACGAGCCTGTGGCTGATGCTGCCCGTGCTGGTGTGGCTGGCGGCCTATATCGCGCTGCTGGTCTATTTCGTGCCGCGCGCCAAGAAGCGCTCGGAGGCCAATTCGCTCGGCCGCTCTTCGACGACAGGGCGGATCGTCGATTCCTACACCAATATCCTCACGGTCAAGCTGTTCGCCCGCGCCGATGCCGAGCGCTCGGCCGTGCGCGATTCGCTGACGCGCTGGAACGCAGCCTTCCTCAATTTGTCCCGGCTGATCACCGGCGTCAGCGTGATCCTGCAGACGATGAACAGCCTGCTAGTCGTTGCGACGGCCGGGCTGAGCCTGCTGCTCTGGAGCCATGGCAGCATGACGCCCGGCGCGGTCGCAGCTACGATCGGGCTCGTGCTGCGCCTCGTGCAGATGTCGGGCTGGCTGATCCATCTCGTCCGCGGCGTGTTCGAGAATATCGGCTCGGTGCAGGAGAGCATGGAGACCATCGCCAAGCCGCATGACCTCACCGATGCGCCCGATGCCGTGCCGCTGGTCGTCGACAAGGGCGGCATCCGCTTCGAACATGTGCGCTTCAACTACGGCAAGGGCGGCGGCCTGTTCGAAGGGCTCGATCTCGCGATCGCTCCGGGCGAGAAGATCGGGCTCGTCGGGCCGTCTGGCGCCGGCAAGTCGACGCTGGTCAACCTGCTGCTGCGGCTCTACCCGCTGGAGGGCGGGCGCATCCTGATCGACGGGCAGGACATCGCCCAGGTCACCCAGGATTCGCTTCGCGCGCAGATCGGCATGGTGACGCAGGACAATTCGCTGCTGCACCGCTCGATCGGCGACAATATCGCCTATGGCCGGATCGGCTCCACCGAGGACGAGATCGCCCGTGCCGCGCGACAGGCATCGGCGCATGATTTCGTGCTGGGCCTCAGCGACCAGGACGGGCGCCAGGGCTTCGATTCGCGGGTCGGCGAGCGCGGCGTGAAGCTGTCGGGCGGCCAGCGCCAGCGCATCGCGATTGCCCGCGTGCTGCTGAAGGATGCGCCGATCCTGATTCTGGACGAGGCCACCTCGGCGCTCGATTCGGAGGTCGAGGCGACGATCCAGGAGCAGCTCAGCGCGCTGATGCAGGGCAAGACCGTGATCGCCATCGCGCACCGGCTCTCGACCATCGCCGCGCTCGACCGTTTGATCGTGCTCGACAAGGGGCGTGTCGTCGATATCGGCAGCCATGCCGAGCTCGTGGCGCGCGGCGGGCTTTATGCCCGGCTCTGGTCGCGGCAGTCGGGGGGATTCCTCGCAGCCACCGACCCGGAAATGGTTCCGGCCTGAGCCCTGCCGCGCGACTGTGCGCCATGCGTCGCAGTCCCTCGTGCAACAGTAGACTTCGTCCAAACTGCATGCCAAAGAGCGCGACAGTGACGTGCCGCCGCATTGCGGCAGCGACGACGCGCCCCTAAGACGGGTGCGAGGCCCTATTTTTGAGCCGTTCCAGGCTTGAGTGAAGTGCAGAGGATTGGATCGTGGCTCACGCGACCGATACGAAATCGACCGAAACCACACGCCGCGATTTCCTGATGCTGGCTACCGGTGCTGCCGGTGTCGTCGGCATTGGCGGCGTGCTCATTCCGCTGATCAGCCAGCTCGCTCCCGACGCGCAGACGATCGCCGCCGGCGCGCCGATGGATGTCGATCTCGCCCCGATCGCGGAAGGGATGGCGATCAAGCTGTTCTGGCGCGGCAAGCTGATCTTCGTGCGTCACCGTACCAAGAAAGAGATCGACGAGGCGCTTGCCGTGGATATCGCTACGCTGCGCGATCCGCAGACCGACCAGCAGCGCACCAAGGCCGGCCACGAGCCTTTCCTCGTCGTCTACGGCAACTGCACCCATCTCGGCTGCGTGCCGCTCGGCAATTCGCCCGGCGATCCGAAGGGCGATTTCGACGGCTGGTTCTGCCCCTGCCACGGCTCGCATTACGATTCCTCCGGCCGCATCCGCAAGGGTCCGGCGCCGCTCAACCTGCCGGTGCCGCCCTATGCGTTCAGCACCGACACCAAGATCAGGATCGGTTGAGCCGTGCGCGACTCGACGTTCTCCCGCGATGATCTGACAGCCCTGAGGCATTCTTCATGAGTGGTCATAGCTCCTACGTCCCGAAAACGGGCATCGAACGCTGGCTGGACGCTCGTCTGCCGATCGTGCGCCTCATGCATGATTCCGCGGTGTCTTATCCTGTGCCGCGCAACCTGAACTATTTCTGGACCTTCGGCGGCATCCTCGTGTTCATGCTGGTGGCTCAGATCGTCACCGGCATCATCCTGGCGATGCATTACACGCCGCATTCGACCATGGCGTTCAACTCCGTCGAGCACATCATGCGCGACGTGAATTTCGGCTGGCTGCTGCGCTACCTGCACGCCAACGGCGCCTCGATGTTCTTCGTCGCGGTCTACGTCCACATCTTCCGCGGGCTCTATTACGGCTCGTACAAGGCACCCCGCGAGGTGCTCTGGATCCTCGGCGTGATCATCTTCCTGCTGATGATGGCGACGGCGTTCATGGGCTATGTCCTGCCCTGGGGCCAGATGTCCTTCTGGGGCGCGACCGTCATCACCAACCTGTTCTCGGCCCTGCCGGTGATCGGCGAGACGATCGTGACCTTCCTGTGGGGCGGCTACTCGGTCGACAATCCGACGCTGAACCGCTTCTTCTCGCTGCATTACCTGCTGCCGTTCATGATCTTCGGCGTGGTGATCCTGCACATCTGGGCGCTGCATGTCGTCGGGCAGAACAACCCGACCGGCGTCGAGGTGAAGAACGTCGCCAAGGACACGGTGCCGTTCACGCCCTACGCGACCATCAAAGACATCTTCGGGATGGTCTGCTTCATCTTCGTGTTCTCCTATTTCGTGTTCTATCAGCCCAACTTCATGGGCCATGCCGACAACTACATCCCGGCCAACCCGGCGGTGACGCCGACGCATATCGTGCCCGAATGGTACTTCCTGCCGTTCTACGCGATCCTGCGCGCCATTCCCGACAAGCTCGGCGGCGTGCTCGCCATGGGCGCTGCCATCGTCGTGCTCGCCTTCCTGCCCTGGATCGACACGTCCAAGGTCAAGTCGATGACCTATCGTCCGGTGGCGCGCGTGCTGTTCTGGGCCTTCCTCGTCACCTGCATCGTGCTCGGCTATCTCGGCGCCATGCCGGCGGAAGAGCCCTTCGTGACCTATTCGCGAATCTTCACGGTGCTGTATTTCGGCTTCTTCGTGGCCCTGTTCGTCGTGGGCCTGTTCGAGAAGCCCAAGCCGCTGCCGAGCTCGATCGCCGATTCGGTGCTGGGATCCCTCAAGGGCGGTTCGGGCGCGCGTCTTGCGACTGCCACCGCTGCTGAACCGAACGCCAAGGGCTGACGAAAGATGAGCACGATTTCGTTTCGTCTGGCCCTGACGGGTCTTGCCACCGGGCTTTCGCTCTCGCTCTCCGTGCCCTCGGCGCAGGCAGCCGAAGGGCGGGTCATCCCGCCGCAGATGAGCTGGTCCTTCTCCGGGCCGTTCGGCAAGTTCGACCGAGCCCAGCTCCAGCGCGGCTTCAAGGTCGTCAAGGAAGTCTGCGCCAACTGCCATTCGATGTCGCTGCTGCGCATCCGCAACCTGGCCCAGCCTGGTGGTCCGGAGTTCACGCCGGGACAGGTGAATGCGCTGGCCGCGACCTATACGGTCAAGGACGGCCCCAACGACCAGGGCGAGATGTTCGACCGTCCGGGCCGGGCCGCCGATCCCTTCCCGGCGCCGTTCCCCAACGAGCAGGCGGCGCGCGCGGCCAATGGCGGCGCGCTTCCGGTCGATCTCTCGGTGATCGCCAAGGCGCGCACCTATGAGCGCGGCTTCCCGCAGTTCATCTTCGACATCTTCACCCAGTATCAGGAGCAGGGACCCGACTACATCCATGCCCTCATGACCGGCTACAAGGACCCGCCGCCCGAGGGCACGCCGCCTTTGCTGCCGGGCCAGTACTTCAACACCTATATGCCCGGTCACCTGATCGCGATGCCCAAGCCGATCTCCGACGGGCAGGTCGAATATCCCAAGGGCGCGGATGGCAAGTCGCCGGTGCCCGAGACTGTCGATCAGTATGGCAAGGACGTGGCGGCCTTCCTGGTCTGGGCGGCCGAGCCGCATATGGAGGCGCGCAAGCGCACCGGCCTGCAGGTCATGGTCTTCCTGCTGATCTTCGGCAGCCTGCTCTACTACACCAAGAAGAAGGTCTGGGCCCGCATGCCCGACGGTTCGGCGGCTCACTAAGCAGCCGAGATATCAGGAAGGGGCCCCGGAAACGGGGCCTTTTTCGTTTTGCCGGATCGGTGGCCATGACGGCGACGTCGTTAAAA
The DNA here is from genome assembly GCF_900108245.1 of Allobosea lathyri. GTDB lineage: Bacteria > Pseudomonadota > Alphaproteobacteria > Rhizobiales > Beijerinckiaceae > Allobosea > Allobosea lathyri. The sequence goes on along the minus strand of NZ_FNUY01000007.1, from coordinate 74,568 downwards.
CCGTCACATAAAGCTGATCTGTCCGGTGCTCACGAAGGAATCACGCATGAGCGAAGCCGTTCTCGGAATCATCGGCGGATCGGGCATCTACGATCTGCCGGGTCTGACCGATCTGCGCGAAGAGCGCATCACCAGCCCCTGGGGCGAGCCATCGGACGTCCTGCGCATCGGCCGGATCGGCAAGACCAAGATCGTCTTCCTGCCGCGCCATGGCCGCGGCCACGTGCTGCCCCCCTCCGAAATCAATTATCGCGCCAATATCGACGTTCTGAAGCGTGCGGGCGTGACCGATCTGGTCTCGCTCTCGGCCTGCGGCTCCTACAAGTCCGAGCTTTATCCCGGCCTGTTCGTGCTGGTCGACCAGTTCGTCGACCGCACGGTGAGGCGCGAGAGCTCCTTCTTCGGCAAGGGCTGTGTCGCGCATGTCTCCTTCGCCCGCCCGGTCGGTCCGGCATTGCAGGCGCGGCTGGCGGAAGCCGCCACCGCCGAAGAGCTGCCCTTCGTCCGCGGTGGCACGCTGGTAACGATGGAAGGCCCGCAATTCTCGACCTATGCGGAATCGCTGTCCTACAAGGCGCTGGGCTATGATCTGATCGGCATGACGGCGATGCCTGAGGCCAAGCTCGCCCGCGAGGCCGAGATCACCTATGCGACGGTCGCGATGGTGACGGATTTCGATTGCTGGCACCCGGAGCAGTCGACTGTCGATGTCGCCTCTGTGGTCGCGGTGCTGCATGAGAATGCCGAGAAGGCACGCCGCCTGGTCGCGCGGCTGGCGGCAGACTTCCCTGCACAGCGCGAGGATTGCCCAGTCGGCTCGCACAAAGCGCTCGACAGCGCCATCATCACCGCGCCGGACTTCCGCGACCCTGCTTTGCTGGCGAAGCTCGATGCGGTGGCCGGCCGGGTGCTGAGGGCAAGGTGACGAGCCCGCCCTTGACGAAGCGCCGCGCAGGTCCGACCAAGGCGGCCGACGCTTCCGTGCCCGAGAGCCATGCGATGAACCTCGCCGACACCATCCGCGCGATCCCGGACTATCCCAAGCCCGGGATCACCTTTCGCGACATCACCACGCTGCTTGGCGATGCGCGGGCGTTTCGCCGTGCCGTCGACGAGCTGGTGCAGCCCTTTGCCGGGCTGAAGATCGCCAAGATCGCCGGCATCGAGGCGCGCGGCTTCATCCTCGGCGGGGCGGTGGCGCATCAGCTTTCGGCCGGGTTCATCCCCGTCCGCAAGAAGGGCAAGCTGCCGCATGAAACAGTCAGCATCACCTATTCGCTCGAATACGGCACCGACGAGATCGAGGTGCACAAGGATGCGGTCAAGCGCGGCGAGCGCGTGCTCCTGGTCGACGACCTGATCGCGACGGGCGGCACGGCGGAGGGCGCGGTCAACCTGCTGTCGGGCCTCGGTGCCGAGGTCGTTGCGGCCTGCTTCATCGTCGACCTGCCCGATCTCGGCGGCGCGGACAAGATCAGGCGGCTCGGGGTCCCCGTGCGCACGCTGGTCTCCTTCGCCGGGCATTGAGGCCGTGAATTCGCCCTCAGCCCTCATCCTGAGGAGCGGACGCAGTCCGCGTCTCGAAGGTTGTTTCAGCGTGCTCTGGATCATCCTTCGAGACGCCGCCGTGCGGCTCCTCAGGATGAGGGCTGAGGTTATCACGGCCTTTCTCTACGAGGGCATGCAGGCATGAAGATCAACGGTCAGGCCTATCGCACGATCTGGCTCGCCCAGGACGGCTGGCGCGTCTGCGTCATCGACCAGACCCGGCTGCCTTTCCGCTTCGAGACGCTGACGCTCGGCTCGACCGGGCAGGCGGCGGAGGCGATCCGCAGCATGGTCGTGCGCGGGGCGCCGCTGATCGGTGCGACCGCGGCCTATGGCGTGGCGCTGGCGATGCGCGAAGACCCCTCCGATGCGGGGCTGGAGGCCGCCCTGGCGCTGCTGGGGGCGACGCGACCGACGGCAGTCAACCTGCACTGGGCCTTGAGCCGGATGCGTGCCCGGCTCATCGGCCTGAAGGCCCGGTCGCGGGCCCAGGCGGCCTATGCCGAGGCTGCTCTGCTCTGCGACGAGGATGTCGCGCTCTGTCGCGCCATCGGCGAGCACGGGCTGACCGTAATCAGCGGGATCGCCGCGCGCAAACCGGCTGGCGAACCCATCAACATCCTGACGCATTGCAATGCCGGCTGGCTCGCGACGGTCGATTGGGGCACGGCGCTCGCGCCGATCTACATGGCCCATGATGCCGGGATACCCGTGCATGTCTGGGTCGACGAGACCCGGCCACGCAATCAGGGCGCGGCGCTGACGGCCTATGAGCTCGGCGGCCATGGCGTGCCGCATACGGTAATCTCGGACAATGCCGGCGGGCATCTGATGCAGCACGGTCAGGTCGACATGGTCATCGTCGGCACCGACCGCACGACGGCCACCGGCGACGTCGCCAACAAGATCGGCACCTATCTCAAGGCGTTGGCGGCGCATGACAACGGCGTGCCGTTCTATGTCGCGCTGCCCTCGCCGACGATCGACTGGAGCCTGCGCGACGGCCTGCGCGAGATCCCGATCGAGGAGCGCTCCTCCCGCGAGGTCACGCATCTCTCAGGCCTGAGCGAGACGGGCGAGGTCGAACAGGTCCGCGTCGTCGCGCCCGGCAGCAACGCCGCCAACCCCGCCTTCGACGTCACGCCAGCGCGACTGGTGACGGGCCTGATCACCGAGCGCGGTATCGCGCCTGCCAGCAGCGAGGGGCTGGCGAAACTCTTTCCCGATCTGGCTGGAGCCGCATGATGACTGAAGCAGTGTTGCGGGCCGAAATCGTCGCGGTCGCACAGGCGATCGACAAGGCCGGGTTCTGCCCCTCGAAATCGGGCAATGTCTCAGCGCGCAGCGGCGAGGGCTTCCTGATCACACCGTCAGTGCTGCCCTATGCCCAGACGAAGCCAGAGGATCTGATCCATCTGTCGCTCGAAGGCGCAGTTCTGGAGGGCGCGCGCAAGCCGTCCTCCGAATGGCCGTTCCATGCGGCGATCTACAAGGCGCGGCCCGATGCGCAGGCGATCGTGCACACCCATTCGCCGCGCGCGACTGCTCTCGCCTGCACGCGGCGCGGCATCCCGGCCTTCCACTACATGATCGCGCTCTGCGGTGGCGCGGACGTGCGCTGTGCCGAATACGCCACCTTCGGCTCCCCCGAGCTCGCCAGCAACGCCGTGAAGGCTCTGGAGGGGCGCAAGGCGGTGCTGCTCGCCAATCACGGCGTCATCGCGCTCGGGAGCTCGCTTGCCGGCGCGCACAACATCGCCGGCGAAGTCGAGAACCTCGCGGGAGAGTATCTCGATATTCTCGCATCGGGCCTCGATCCGGTCATTCTCGACGAGGCGGAGATGGCGCGTGTCTCGGCGAAATTCGCGGGCTATGGCAGGGTTGGCTAAAGGACCTTGCCGATAGCGACGTTAGGTGGTTGCTGAGCCTGCTGTTTTCGCGCGGAACCACGCCGTCATTCCGGGGCGGCCCGCAGGGTCGAGCCCGGAACCCATAACCACTGCTGGTTCAGGACGAAGCGGGGCGCTTCCGGCTTTGCCTGCTGAAACCTGAGGTTATGGGTTCCGGGCTCTTCGCTGTCGCGAAGCCCCGGAATGACAGAGCATTTCCGTCAAAACGAAACAGGCTTCGGAACCGCCTGCCAAGCGTATCCACTACCGGTTTCTTGCCTCTGCTCCACGAGAAAAGGGCGCCTTGCGGCGCCCTTTCCATGTGTCTGGCTGTCGTCTGTCGATCAAACGAAGCGGAAGTCGTCCTGCGCAAGGCTGGTGAGCTGGATGCCTTTGAGGGTCAGCATCGTGTCGGCGTCGACGGTGAGGACGGTGTCGGCGCCAATCTGCTGGCCGGCCGCGATCGCCGCGTTGAAATCGGCGAAGACCGCTGCCGAGAACTCCAGAACGTCGGCATTCGCGCCCGACAGGCGGAAATCGCGGACCGTGTCCTTGCCGAAGCCAGCCCCGAAGACGAAGGCGTCCTGACCCGAACCGCCATCGAGCACGTCGTTGCCGGCGCCGCCCTCGATGCGATCCGCGCCCGAGCCGGCGTCGATGACGTCGTCGCCTTCGCCGCCGAACACCTTGTCGTCGCCCGAGCCGGCGTCGATCACGTCGTTGCCCGCGCCGCCCTCGACGACGTCGTTGCCCGAGCCCGCCCTGAGCTTGTCGTTGCCGAGACCGCCGACGAGCAGGTCGTCGTTCGAGCCGCCGTCGATGGTATCGTTGCCGGCGCCGCCCCACAGGTTGTCATTGCCCGCGCCGCCGTTGAGCTTGTCGTTGCCGGCGCCGCCATCGAAGGCGTCGACGCCATCGCCGCCGCTGACGACGTCGTCAGTCGCGCCGAAGGCCAGCTTCTCGATGCCGCGCACAGTGTCGTTGCCGATGCCCGCGCCGGCGATCTTACCCGCTTTGAGATCGACCGAGACAGGACCCGTCGCAGCCGAGAGATCGAGCGTGTCGAAGCCCTCGCCGCCATCGATGATATCGTCGCCGAGGCCGGCGAGGATCACATCGTCGCCCGCGCCGCCTTCCAGCGTGTCGTTATCCGCGCCGCCGTCGAGCATGTCATCGCCCGCGCCGCCCTTGAGCACGTCCTTGCCGAGGCCGCCCTGGAGACGGTTGGCCGCATCGTCGCCGACCAGCACGTCATCGCCCGCGCCACCGATCACGTTCTCGATCGAGACCAGATCGTCTTCGCCACTCTCGTTGCCCAGCGTCTTGCCGGCCACCAGATCGACCGTCACGCCGGACTTGTCGTCGGCATAATCGACTGTGTCGACGCCTTCGCCGCCATCGAGCTCGTCGTCGCCGATGCCGCCCGAAAGCGTATCGTCGCCCGCGCCGCCCTTGACGATGTCGTCGCCGTCGCCGCCCCTGAGCATATCGTTGCCGTCGCCGCCATCGAGCTCGTCATCGCCCTTGCCGCCATCGACCGTGTCGTTGCCGGCGCCGGCCAGGACGGTGTTGTCGCCGACATTGCCGAGGATCACGTTGTCGAGCGCGTTGCCGACGACTTCGGTGTCGCTGATGCCGTTGAGGCGCAGGTCTTCGACATTGGCAGGCAGTTCGATGATGCCGTCGCCGTAATAGACGGCGAGATCGCGGGCACCGGTCCCCTTGGCCTCGGTCAGGCCATCGGCGTCGCGCACCAGAATGTCGTTGCCGCCGCGGGTGTTGCGGGCGGCGATGGCGCCGTCGCCCGCCTTATATTGATCGGCGATGGCGCGGCCGATATCGGGGGAATCGGTGAACACGGCGTCGAGACCGAGGTCGAACAGCTTCACGAATTCCTCGACCGGCAGCTGAACCGTGCCGTCGGGGTTGAGCGCCATAAAGGATTCTTCCGTGCGCAGCGTCCAGAGGATGACTTCGAGGCCGGCGTCCCGCGCCATCTTCGGAAGATCGATCAGGCCGTTGACCTTGCTGCGGACTTCGGCCTTTCCGTTGCCGTCGGCATCAACGGCCGGGCTCACGCCCTGGCGTGGCAGGATGTAGCCCGTCCAAGGCGAATAGACGTCGGCGTAGAGTGCCTTCATCGCCTTCATCGCTTCGGGCTGCAACAGGTCGCTGTTGGTGGCGCTGGCGCGCGTCAGCGGGAAGGCGAAGTCCTTATAGAGAGCCGGATTCGCGCCCAGAGCGGCGTTCTCCGGATTGAAATGGAAAGCGATGTCGGCAGCGCCGCCGATCAGCTGGACGAGTTTGAAGTCCACGCCGGCCTTCGGCATGATGTCGGTGCCGAGCTGGATCAGGTTCAGCACGTCGAAGGACTGGATATAGACGCGGTCGCGGTCGGTGAGGCCGCTCTGCACAAGCTTGTCGACGAGCAGCTTGCTCATATCGACGTTGATGTAAGAACCGTCGATATATTTGCCGCTATACATGAAATGGGTCGGATGCTTCGTCTCGGGCGCGATGGCGATCTTCCTGCCGGTATCGGCTTCCACCTGCTTTACGAGCGCGATGACCTCTTCGATCGTCGGAATCCGGAACTGATCGTTGAATGCCGCGCTTTCGGGGCGTGTGCCGGGAATGCGCTCACGCGCATAAAGCGTCTTGATCTCGGCGAGCGTGAAGTCTTCGGCAAACCAGCCCGAGACCATCTGGCCGTCGATGTCCTTTGTCGTGTAGAGGTGCTTGAATTCGGCCCGGTCCTTGACGTCGGTGGTGCCGTCCAGCAGATTCTCGTGGCGCGCGATCAGCTGGCCGTCCTTGGTGACGACCATATCGGGCTCGATGACATCGGCACCCTGCTCGATTGCCAGCTTGTAGGCTTCCAGCGTGTGCTCGGGGCGATAGGCGCTGGCACCGCGATGGGCGATGATCAGCGGAGCCTTGGTCATGGTGTTGGAATTTTCCGACATTTTACTCACCTGAGAATTGGTTTCGATGAATTCGGGCGCAAATCTTCGATCACGCCGAAGCGCGCCAAAAACTTTTCGGGCTTTGCTTACGTAAGGTTAACTGCGTTTCGGCAATGACATGGCGATGACAGAATGGCCTCGTCGTGCATGCGGCGAAGGCGGCCGAGCGATGCGGCTTGTTCAAGCAAGCCGTTTGCAGCCTGTCTCCGAGCGCGCCGTTAGGGGCTTTCCTGATCTGGCATGATCCGATCGCAAGCGCTCCGGAATGGATCCCGGGTCAAGCCCGGGATGACGGCGTGTTTCCGAGTGAAATCAGCGCGCTCTAGATGCGATTTTACTCGGAAACACGCCGTCATCCCGGACAAGCGGCTTTTGCCGCGCAGATCAGGGATCCATCATAGAGAACCGAGCTCTACGATAGATCCCGGAGCGACCTTCGGTCGTCCAGGATGACGGCGTGTTTTCGCGCTAAATCGTCACGCTCCACAGCTAGCTCGGCCGGCGCTCCACGAAGGCGCAGCCATCGAAGCTGAACACCTCTTCGCCATGCTGGTTCACGCCGGTATTGTGGTGGAAGAACAGGCCCCATTGCGGGCGCGAGGCGCTGGCGCGCGTCTGCGTCACCACCGAATGATAGGTGATGCGGTCGCCGGCGAAGACAGGCTTCGACCAGCGCAGATTGGTGAAGCCGGGCGAGGGACCTAGCCGGGGCGCGCGAGCCGGCGCGCCCGCCGCGACCTGGCGCTTGCGATGGGCGACCATCGCCGCCATCCACACGGAGGCGGTATGCCAGCCCGAGGCCGCCAGCCGGCCAAAGGATGAGTTGCGCGCGGCGGCCTCGTCCATGTGGAAGGGCTGCGGATCGAAAGCGCGGGCGAAGGCGACGATCTCCTCGGCCGTGAAGACGAAGCTGCCGAGTTCGAAGCTGCGGCCGATCTCAAGCTCCTCGAAGAAGCGCGCCGGCTCGGCTGCCTCCGCAGGGGGCTCCAGCGGGCTTTGCATCGCGGGGAGGGCGTAATGGGGCGGGTGGGAGAGCCAATTGCCGGGCTGGGGTGCAATTCCTGAACCCTTGCGGCCGAACATGATCCAGTTGGTCTGTTCGAGCACCGGCTCGTCGCGTTGATTGAGCAGTTCGAAGCGGAACCGCACCAGCCCCATCTCCGGCCGCGAGCGCGAGGCCTTGGTCTCCAGCACGGTGCGGCGGGCACTGAGCGCGTCGCCCGGCTTGACCGGGCGCAGCCATTTGACCTCCTCGATGCCCGGCGCTCCCATGCCGGTGGAGTCGAGAATGAAGCTCTCCGCAATCAGGCGCATCAGCAGCGAGCAGCTGTGCCAGCCCGAGGCGATCAGCGTGCCGACGAAGCTCGCCTTGGCGGCGTCTGGGTCCGTATGGAAATCCTGTGCGTCGAAGCGCGTCGCATAGGCGAGGATGTCGGCTTGCGAGACCGCGACGCTGCCCGCCTGAGCCGTATCGCCGGCGACGAAATCCTCGAAACACAGCATGGTCGACCTCGATTCAGACAAGCGCGCTCGCAGCCCTCATCCTTCGAGACGCCGCTATCCGGCTCCCCGGGATGAGGGCTGCTTGATGGTTGGCCTCAGTTGGCGAAGCGGAAGTGGAGCACGTCGCCATCGGCCACGACGTATTCCTTGCCTTCGAGCCGGAACTTGCCGGCTTCGCGCGCACCCGCCTCGCCCTTGTTGGCGATGTAGTCGGGATAGGCGATCGTCTCGGCGCGGATATAGCCCTTCTCGAAATCGCTATGGATCACGCCGGCGGCGGCGGGGCCCTTGGTGCCCTGCTCGATGGTCCAGGCACGGGCTTCCTTCGGGCCGACGGTGAAGTAGGTCACGAGGTTCAGGAGCGCGTAGCCAGCGCGGATGACGCGGTTGAGGCCGGGCTCGGCCAGGCCGACGGCTTCGAGATAATCCTTCTGGTCGGCTGGCGGCAGCACCGCGATCTCGCTCTCGATCTTGGCGGAAACGACAACCGCGACGGCGCCTTCCTCGGCGGCGCGTGCCTTGACCTGCTCGGAGAAGGCATTGCCCTTGTCGGCGCTGGCTTCCTCGACATTGCAGACATAGAGCACGGGCTTGGACGAGAGCAGGCCGAGCGTCTCGAAGGTCCGGCGCTCGTCGGCGGCAACCTGGACGAGGCGGGCGGGCTTGCCCTCGCGCAGCAGCACGAGGCAGCGATTCACCAGATCGGCCAGTTCCTTGGCCTCCTTGTCGCCGGTCTTGGCCTTCTTCTCGAGCGGCAGCACGCGCTTCTCGAGGCTTTCGAGATCGGCCAGCATCAGCTCGGTCTCGATGATCTCGATGTCGTTGATCGGGGCGACCTTGCCCTCGACATGGGTGATGTCGCCATCCTCGAAGCAGCGCACGACATGGGCGATGGCGTCGCATTCGCGGATATTGGCGAGGAACTGGTTGCCCAGGCCTTCACCCTTCGAGGCGCCGCGCACGAGGCCGGCGATGTCGACGAATGTCAGCCGCGTCGGGATGATCTCCTTCGAGCCGGCGATCTTGGCCAGCAGTTCCAGCCGGTCATCGGGCACTGCGACGTCGCCGACATTCGGCTCGATCGTGCAGAACGGGTAATTCGCGGCCTGAGCCGCCGCCGTCTGCGTGAGTGCGTTGAACAGGGTCGACTTGCCGACATTCGGCAGTCCGACGATACCGCATTTGAAACCCATGACCGCCAGTCCGTTGCGTCGCCACCCAGCAGGGCGGTCGCGCCAGTGTTTTCGTGAAGAGTTCGCGCCTTATTGGGGGCGGGGCGCGATAAACACAAGATGGCGCGCTGCGACACGGCGCGCGGCGGCTCACGCGAACGTGCATGGCGACGGGCGCGGGGGCATGTCGACATGGGGTGCGCGGCGATTAGCCGAGCCTGTTTTCGGAGCGTCCCATGCGCCTTGTTCCCGCAAGCCTTGCGTCTGCCGGCCTGTTTGCCTTCGGCCTTGTCCTCGCCTCCAGCGTCGTGCAGGCACAGGCACCCTCGACGCGTGTCCGGGGCACCGTCGAGCGGCTCGATGGAGCGGCCCTCAGCGTCAAGACGTCAACGGGCGAGGCCGTCACCGTGGCGCTGGCGCCGGGCTATTCGGTCGGCGGCGTGGTCAAGGCCACCGCGGCCGACATCAAGAAGGGCAGCTATATCGGCGTCGGCGCCCGGCCGCAGGCTGATGGCACGCTGATGGCGGTGCAGGTCTTCATCTTCCCCGAGGCGATGCGCGGCACCGGAGAAGGCCACAGGCCATGGGGCGTCCTGCCTGAATCGACCATGACCAACGCCACGGTGGCCGACACCGTATCGCGGGTCGACGGGGCCAATCTCGTGCTGAGCTATCCCGGCGGCGAGCAGAAGGTGACGATCACGCCCGACGCCAACATCATCATGGCGACGCCTGCGCAGTCCTCGGAACTCGCCGCAGGCGCGCAGGTCGCGATGACCGCGAGCAAGGCCGCGGATGGAAGCCTGACCGCCAGCCGCATCACCATCGCCAAGGCGGGCGCCCAGCTGCCGATGTAGGCGTGAGCCCAAAGCGGGTTCCGGCTTGTCCCGCCTGCAGATAGAACAGGTCACAAAGCTGCCGAAGTCTCTCTCCATATAGCGCGCATCACGATACGCAACGCCGCAGGGCTGGAGATTGAAGACCGTTGACGGACAGTAACAAGGCCATAGCCTTGCACAACATTTTTTCGAGACACTACGTATGGCTGCGGTCTACGCGCTTGCGATCGGAAATTTTTATTATTTGACGCGATCGCGCGCTGCTGAAGGCGATACGCTCATCGTTCCGGCGTCACGGTAAATCTCAAAAGGTTCGGCGCACCACAGCGTGCCCCTTACACGGTCCCGCCGCGGCGAATGGCCTGCGCTACGTCGCAGGCTCGCGGCTTTCCAGAGAGTTGGTTGCAAGAAAACATCCCGCTTGATGCCGTAATGGCGCGATCGCCCGGTCATCGCGAAGGCTGAAGCCCTAGCGCTCGCCCCGACCCAAGCCCCAAACAGACCAGGTCAAAAGAGCTGCTGATCCTGCCGCCGATCTTTCGGCGCCGCGAGCGCTCGGCTCGGCCCTTCCCTCGGAGTACACCACATGAAGCGCATCGCCCCGGCGGCGTTGCTCGCGCTCACGGCCTTTGTCGTGTTGCCCGCCAATTCCAAGCCAATCCCGTCGCCAATGCCCTCTGGCGCTGCCGGCGGTATCGACGGCGACACGCCGCGCTCGCTCGCACTCCAGCAAAGCGGAGATGGAGCAACTCCAGCATCCACAGTGCGAAGCTCGGCCACGCCAATGAGCGGACGCTCCGTCGTTGCCGCGTTGACGCCGTCTGTTCTGCCGGGATTGCGCGCGAGCGAACCCGAGCCGCTGCAGATCTATGCCGGGCTGATCAAGCCCGAGAGCATGGCGGGCGAAAAGCGTTGCTTGGCCGAGGCAATCTATTTCGAGGCCCGCTCGGAAGGGGAGGACGGGCGCGCGGCCGTCGCCCAGGTCGTGCTCAACCGGGTCAAGAGCGGGAAATATCCGGGTTCGGTCTGCGGCGTCGTCTACCAGAACCGGCACCGCAAGCTCGCCTGCCAATTTTCATTCGCTTGCGAGGGCAAGTCACTGCGCGTCACCGAGCCCGAGCCATGGGAGGCGGCCGAGCGCATCGCCGGAGACGTCTACGAGGGTAGGATTTACCTGGCCGAGGTTGGTGCCTCGACGCATTACCATGCCGACTATGTCCGGCCTCACTGGGCCAGGAAGCTGAAGAAAATGGACGTGATCGGCCGGCACGTCTTCTACAGCTGAGGTCAGGGCAGGTTTTTGCCGGCGTTGCGGCGCGAAGCCTGAGATGGCCGCGGCCACCGCCTCTGCTGACTATGTCTCGACCTAGTCCGCGACGATTTGATCTGGAAATGCGGCGTCATCCTGGACAAGCGGCTTTAGCCGCGCCGATCCGGGATCCATCGTAGAGCTCAGTTCCCTCCGATGGATTCCGGGTCGACTGCGGTCGCCCAGGATGACGGCGTGTTTCCACGCACAATCATCAAGCTCATCTAATCCGCGGCCTTCTCCCCCAGCCGTTTCACCGCGCCGTGGCCGCGAGCATCCATGAACAGGTGGACCTTGTTCTGGAAGCCGGCGTCGTCATGGCCGGCGAGCAGGGCGGCATTGTCGGCGCAGGCTGTGCAGAGATCCTCGACCCAGGGGTGCTCGGCCTTGCCGAAATCGCTCAGCACATAGGCGTGAACGAGCTCTTTCAGGCCGGGATGGCCGATGCCCATCCGCACGCGGCGGTACTCGTTGCCGATCGCGGCGGTGGTCGAACGCAGGCCGTTATGGCCGGCATTGCCGCCGCCGAGCTTCATGCGCAGTTTTGCGGGAGCGAGATCGAGCTCGTCATGGAAGACGATGACGTCCTCGGGCGCGATCTTGAAGAAGCGCGCGGCCTCGCCGATCGCGCGGCCGGATTCGTTCATATAGGTCTGCGGCTTCAGCAGGACGATTTTTTCGCCCCCGATTGTCGCCTCGCAGGCCAGCGCCTGGAAGCGTGAACGCCAGGGCGAGGCGCGGTGCGCATGCGCGATCGTATCCACCGCCATGAAGCCGATGTTGTGGCGGTTATGGGCATAACGCGTGCCCGGATTGCCGAGCCCGGCGAAGATCAGCATGGCAGGTCGCTCCGGCGGCGAGGCCTGCACATCCTGCAGGCCGCCTCAACGCAAGACGGCCGGGAAACCCGGCCGTCTTGTCTCGATACAGAGGAAGACGGCGCAGGCGCGCCGCGCATTCCTTACGCCTTGGCGTCGGCAGCCGGCGCAGCGGCGGCTTCAACGACAGGCTCGGCTTCCTCGGCCATCGGCGGAACGATGGTGGCGATGGTCGCGTCGGAGCCGATGGTCAGCTTGGCGCCGGCCGGGAGCTTGATGGCGCTGGCGTCGACCGAGCCGCCGATTTCGAGGCCGGCGACCGAAACCTCGAAGAATTCGGGGATCAGCTCGGGCTCGACGTCGATTTCAAGCGAATGCTCGACGATCTGCACTGCGCCGCCGTTCTTGATGCCGGGGCTGGCATCCTGACCGATGACATGGATCGGCACCTCGACCTTGACGGTCTGGCCGGCTGCCACGCGCAGGAAGTCGACATGGATGGGGAAATCCTTGACCGGGTCGAGCTGGTAGTCGCGCGGGATGACGCGCGTCTTCTTGCCCCCGACGCTGATCTCGAACAGCGTGGTCAGGAAGTGTCCGCCGTAAATCAGCAGGCGGGTCTTGTTGGAGTCGAGCGCGATCGCTTCGGGAGCGTCGCCTCCGCCATAGATCACGGCGGGTGTCAGGCCTTGACGACGAACTGCACGGGCGGCCCCCTTGCCGACCTGTGCGCGCGCCGAAGCCTCGATTTGCTTCACGGCGGTCATGGTATGTCCTTACTGCAAATAACAAGGCCGCCTGCTGGCGGCCGTTTCGGTATGCGCCCGTGCCTCCAAGGGTGTCAGTCGGGCGCGAGAAGGCTCATACGGGAAATGGGCGGCAATCTCAAGCCCGGATGCCGCAACCTTCCCGCCTTCAGGCCTCAGGCTGCCATCAGCCCGAGGCGTTCGTCGCGGCGGCGCAGCAGATGCATCAGCGGCAGGGCCAGCAGCACCATCCAGGCCTTGCCGATGATCTGGCCGGCGACGAAATCGAGATTGCCGAAGGCGAGGTGCAGGAACACGACGCTGTCGACGATGAGGCCGACGACGCTCGAGGCGAAGACGGCGGTGACGAAGCGGCGGCGCTGAAGCGGCGTATAGACCGCGAAATCAGCGAGCTCCGACAGGAGGAAGGCCGCAACTGAGGCCACGACGATGGCGGGAGGCGCCAGGAAAGCCGAGATGATGGCGCCGACGACGATCGCGCCAAAGCCGGCCAGCGGTCCCAGGCGGCGCTGGACGATGTCGCGCAGCACGAGCGCCAGGCCGATCATCAACACGCCGCTGGGCGCCGAGATTCCCGGCGCGACCGGAACGAGGCAGGGGCCATTGGGCACGCAGACCGTGCCGATATTGCCGATCAGCCAGTTGGCGGCCGGGATGGTCAGGGCGAAGAGGGCGAGTGCGACAAGCCCTTCGGTGCGGCGTTGCTGGTCGAGGCTCACTGGGAAGGTCCACTGTCTTCAGGTGAAATCAAATAGGCACCGTAGCCCTTGGCGCGCAAGTCGCAGGCCGGGCAATGGCCGCAGCCGAAGCCCCAGTCATGGCGCCGGGTGCGGTCACCGAGGTAACAGCTGTGGCTGTCCTCGATCACGAGATCAAGCAAGGGCTGGCCACCAACCGCCTTGGCGAGTGCGAAGGTCTGCGCCTTGTCGCGCCACATCAGCGGTGTGTGCAGCACGAGCCGGCGGTCGAGCCCGAGGCCCAGCGCGACCTGCATCGCCTTGATGGTGTCGTCGCGGCAGTCCGGATAGCCGGAATAATCGGTCTCGCAGACGCCGAGCACGATGTGCCGCGCATCGCGCCGATAGGCCAGGGCGGCTGCGAAGGTCAGGAAGATCAGGTTGCGGCCGGGCACGAAGGTGGTGGGCAGGCCGGCATCGGTGAAAGCGATCTCCGTCTCGCGGGTAAGCGCCGTGTCGGAGATCGCGCCCAGCGCCTTCAGGTCGACGACGTGGTCGGGGCCGAGCCGGTCCGCATAGCGCCGGGAGAGGCCCGGAAGCTTGTCGCGAATGATCTGGCGGCATTCCAGCTCGACGCGATGGCGCTGGCCATAGTCGAAGCCGACGGTCTCGACGACCTCGAAGCGCTCCAGCGCCCAGGCAAGCGCGACGGTCGAGTCCTGCCCGCCCGAGAACAGGACGAGGGCGCGCGATGTGTTCATGGCAAATCGCTCACAACATTCGCGCGGTCATCCTGGACGCAGCGAAGCGGAGCTCCGGGATCCATCGTCGAGCGCCGCCGCCCTTCGATGGATCCCGGGTCGACCTTCGGCCGCCCGGGATGACGTCGCGTATGATCATATCCGTCTCGCAGAACGACAGCGTCCTCAGTCGAACAGGCTGGAGACGCTCGACTCGCTCGCGGTGCGTTCGATCGCCTCGGCCATCAGCTGCGCTATCGAGATGACGCGGATGTTGCGCGCCACCTTCACGGCCTCGGTCGGCATGATCGAATCGGTGATCACCAGTTCCTTGAGCTTGGAATTGGCGATGCGCGCGACTGCGCCGCCCGAGAGCACGCCATGGGTGATGTAGGCGTAAACCTCGAGCGCGCCTTCATCGAGCAGGGCCTCGGCGGCGTTGCAGAGCGTGCCGCCGGAATCGACGATATCGTCGAGCAGGATGCAGGAGCGGCCCTCGACCGAGCCGATGATGTTCATGACCTCGGATTCGCCGGGCCGGTCGCGGCGTTTGTCGACGATGGCCAGAGGCGCATCGATCCGCTTGGCGAGCGCACGGGCGCGCACCACGCCGCCGACGTCGGGCGAGACGACCATGGCGTTCTTGTAGTCCAGCCGCTCCTTGATATCGCGAGACATCAGCGGAGCGCCGAAGAGGTTGTCGGTGGGGATGTCGAAGAAACCCTGGATCTGGCCGGCATGCAGGTCGAGCGTCAGAACGCGGTCGACGCCGGCATGGGTGATCAGGTTGGAGACGAGCTTGGCCGAGATCGGCGTGCGGCCCGATGCCCGGCGATCCTGCCGCGCATAGCCGAAATAGGGGATCACCGCCGTGATGCGGCGCGCCGAGGAGCGGCGCAGCGCATCGGTGATGATCAGCAATTCCATCAGATGGTCATTGGTCGGGAAGGAGGTGGACTGGATGATGAAGACATCCTGCCCGCGCACATTCTCCTGAATCTCGACGAAGACCTCCATATCGGCGAAGCGCCGGACGGAGGCTTTTGCGAGCGGAATTCCAATATGGGCGCAAATCGCTTCCGCGAGCGGCCGGTTGGAGTTGCCGGCGACGATTTTGATCGAGGAAGGCATGCCAGGGCGCACCGTTAAGTCTTGCTGAGCGGGAGCCGCAAGAAGCTGGCTCATTTCGCAGGGCTCTTAACAGCGAGATGACAGTGAGTCGACCGCTGCACCGCAACAGAGCCCTGCAAAAGCCGCCTATCCTCAACGCTTTTCGCGCAAGGGGGCATTCAAAGCCGTTTGGGCGGGGTCGCCTGGGCTGTTTTGGCGGCCGGCTTGGCCTCCGTCTTCGTCTTGGTGTCGGCTTTCGGCTCGACGGCCGGGGTGGTCACGAGGAAGCCCGCGATCGCGTCCATCGATTCCGAGGCTGCCTTGGCGACGATGGTCTGGTCGATGCCGGCCCAGGGGTCGGAGCCGCTGCTGCGCCGGCCCAGGCTCTCGCCCTGCACGCGCTGGGCGCGCTGCTTGGTGGAATCATAGACGTCCCAGACGAAGGCAAGCGCCGTCTGGCCATCTTCCGTCGGCTGCGCCGTGAGATAGCCGCGCACCCGGAAGCGTGCGGGCTTGTCGCCGGCCACGATTTCCATCTTGCGCTCGGCCGCCGCCTCGCCGAGCAGGCTGGCGAAGCTCGCCGTCACCGCTTCCGGCGCGCCGGAAATGCTTTGTACCGAGACCGGCACGCCGGGCGCATCGACACGGGGCCGAGACGCGGTCGCGGTGGTTTCCTGGCAGCCGGCGAGCGCAAGCGCGACGGCCGGCCCCAGAGCGAGGCCGCTCAAACGTTGGATCATGACGCCTCCCGCCCTTTGTGGGCTGTGGACTGCTTAACGTATTCCCTGCGCCGCCTTTCTAGGCTCAACGGATGGCAAGGTCCAGATCGGGCAGGTTCAGCGGTTCCGCCCCTGTTTCTCCGACGAGATAGGTGCGGCCCAGGCACATCGCGGTTTCGCTGGCCGAATCCATCAGGATCATGTGGGCGAACATCACCATGCCCGGTTCGAGCGGCCAGTCATTGGCCTCGTAGAACATCGGCCAGTCCATCCAGGACGGCGTGAACTTGGCGCCCAGCGAATAGCCGCAGGCGTTGAGTCGGTGGTGGGAGAGGCCGTGTTCGTCGAAGATTCGGGCGTGGGCAGCGAAGACGTCGCCCGCCGTGCGGCCGGGTTTCAGTTCCGATTCGCAAGCGAGCAGGGCGGCCTTGGCGGCGGCGTGATAGCTCAGATGCAGCGGGCGCGGCTCGCCCACGACGACGGTGCGCATGATCGCGGCGTGGTAGTGCTTGTCGACCCCGGCGAATTCCAGCGTGATCTGATCCTGAGGGTCGAGCTTGCGCCGGCCGGCCTTGTAGCGGCAGAGCAGCGCGTCGCGACCCGAGCCGATGATGAATTCGTTGGCCGGATAGTCGCCGCCGCCCGAAAAGATCGCATTGTGCTGCGCGGCCAGGATGTCGCCTTCGTCCGCGCCGGCGCGAATCGCATCGAGCCCCGCCCGATCGGCCGCGTCGGAAAGGACAGCGGCGCGCCTGACATAGGCGATCTCCTCGGCTGATTTCACGGCGCGCAGGCGTGTGACGAGCAGGGAGGCATCGACGAGTTCGCCCGCTCCGGCAAAAGCCGCCTCCAGCTTGCGACCGTTGGCTGCGACCAGCCCATAGGATTCGAACTCGACGCCGATGCGCTTGCCGGCCAGCCCGAGATCGGAGGCGAGCGCCAGCAGGTCTCGGGCGGGATTGGCGTCGCCGCCATCCTTCCAGATGCGGATGTCACTGAGGTTGGAGGTGTGCTGGGCCTGGCGCAGATCGGCCGAGCGCGTCAGCAGCGCCATCGTGCCATCGGCCTTCACCACGAGGCACTGGAAGAAGCAAAAACCGAATGTGTCATAGCCCGTCAGCCAGAACATCGATTCCTGCTGGAACAGGAACATCGCGTCGAGGCGGTCGCGTCGCATCGCGGTCAGGAGCGCGTCGCGGCGGCGGGCGAATTCGGTCGGGCTGAAATGCAGGGCCATGAGCGAGATCCGAAGGGCAGGGGCCCGGAGCCTAGGCCGCGGCTCCCCCGGCGGTAAAGCCATGCAGCCGGTGTCGCGAGGCAGTTGGCCTCGGCAATTGCGGGTTTGACCCGGCTCGCCCATATATCCCGCTTGAATTCGCCGCCACGCCCGATCGGGAGAGACCCATGGTCACCACCAGCAGCCGTATCCTCGACGACATCGCCCGCCTCGCCACTGACGCCGCCGGCGCGGCACAGGGCGTGCGCCGCGAGGTCGAGACCGTGGTCAAGACCCAGATCGAGCGCCTGCTCCGCGATCTCGACGTGGTCACGCGCGAGGAATTCGAGGCGGTGCGCGAGATGGCTTTGCTGGCGCGCGAGGAGAACGACAAGCTCGCCGCCCGGCTGGCCGTGCTCGAGGCCGCCCAGAAGAAGTCTTGAGCATCCGCAGCCAAGGCATCCACAGCCGAAGCATCCACAGGCATGTGCTGTGGACAGAGCTTCGGGGGGATTGAGCCTTGTCCCCGAATCCGGGGAGCCTTGCACCGTGTTGGGAGCGTCACAGCGCCTGCGCTATCGTCGATGGAAGAGATGATTCGTCGGCCGGACCCATCCCAGGGTTCGCCGCCGGAACAGGGGTTGGGTCCGTAGCGACCTTGAGAGTGGTGTTGCGTCCCTGAAAGCTTTCCTGTCGCCGTGTTCCCGTTCTCGAACGCGCCGGATGCGCCATCAGCGCGAATCGGCAGTTGGACCTAAGGGCATGATGGACCTTGATATGGATGCCGAGCACGATCGGCCTTCCAACCCGCTCGACCTGATTGAACGTTTAGCCGCCTTCAACAACTGGACCTTCGACCGCGACAGCGACGACGAACTCTCCGTCTCGGTAACCGGCGGATGGTCGGACTATCACGTCGCCATCACCTGGCTGGCCGAGGTCGAGGCGGTGCATATCGCCTGCGCCTTCGATCTGAAGGTGCCGGACCGGCGTCGCAACGAAGTCCTCCAGCTCGTCAGCCTCGTCAACGAGCAGCTCTGGCTCGGGCATTTCGATCTCTGGAGCACGGAGAATGTGGTGATGTATCGCCACGCTCTCCTGCTCTCCGGCGGCGCCGAGCCGACGGAGGAGCAGGCCGCCGCCCTGATCAAGGCGGCGATCGACGCCTGCGAGCGCTATTTCCAGGCTTTCCAGTTCGTGGTCTGGGCCGGAAAGTCCGCCAAGGAGGGGCTGGAAGGCTCGATGCTCGAGACGGTCGGGGAAGCCTGAGCCGTCCTCTGCGTCATGGTCGGGCTTGACCCGACCAGCTCCGGCAGGAGACGTTCCTGATCATGAGATTCCCGGGGCAACCCCGGGAATGATGCTTTGCGAAAGACCGTCCATGACCAGCTCCCTGCCGCAGTCGCTTGTTCTTTTCGGTGCGGGCAAGATGGGCGGAGCCATGCTGGAGGGCTGGTTGCGCATCGGCATGAACCCAGCCGGCATCAGCCTGATCGACCCCAAACCGTCCGACGAGCTGGTGACGCTGGCCGCCGAAAACGGCATGCGCCTCAACCCGTCGCCGCAGGAGGTCGGGCTGGTCGAGGTTCTGGTGCTCGCGACCAAGCCGCAGATGCTCGATACGGCGGCGCCGGCCGTTCAGGCCTTCATTCACCCCAAGACATTGCTGATCTCGATCCTGGCCGGCAAGACGCTGGGCGATCTCTCGGCGCGCCTGCCCAATGCCACCGCGCTGATCCGCGCCATGCCCAACCTGCCGGCCTCGGTGCAGCGCGGCGTCACGGCGGCCGCGCCCGGTCCCGGCGTCAGCGCAGCGCAGCGCGCGATGACCGACGCCCTGCTCGGAAGCATCGGCAAGGTCGAATGGCTCGACGACGAGAACCTGATCGACGCCGTCACGGCGGTTTCGGGCTCGGGGCCGGCCTATGTGTTTCATCTGGTCGAATGCCTCGCGGCGGCAGGCACAGCAGCTGGTTTACCTGCCGATATTGCCGAGCGTCTGGCACGCGCCACGATCGAGGGTGCCGGCGAGATGCTGTTCCAGTCGCCGCTGTCGCCGGCGACGCTGCGCCAGAACGTGACCTCGCCCGCCGGCACCACGGCTGCGGCCCTTGAAGTGCTCATGGCCGATGACGGGCTGAAGCCCCTGATGGGCCGGGCGGTGGCTGCTGCCAAACGTCGCGCCGAAGAGCTTTCCGGCTGAACGGCCTTTCATAGGCCGCGTTCGGGGCCTAACTTCCTCTGATCGCGTCGCGAGAGGAGAAGTCCAATGGCCCGCACACCCGTTTCCCCCCAGACCGAGGCCGCCGCGCCATCGACCGATCCGCGCAAGCAGGTGGTCGATGCGCTGATGCGGCTTGCCGCCAGCCGGTCATGGAGCCAGATCGAGCTCGGCGATATCGCCACAGAGGCCGGGATTTCGCTGTCCGCGCTGCGCGGGCTCTTTCCGTCCAAGCTCGCTATGCTCGGCGGCCTGACCCGCATCGTCGACGACGCCGTGCTGGCGGGCATGTCGGATGATCTCGCGGGCGAGTCCATCCGCGAGCAGATGTTCGACCTGGTGATGCGCCGTCTCGATGCTCTGGCGCCCTATAAGGAAGCGCTGCGCCGGATCGTCCCGGTCATCCGGCGCGATCCGTTGACGCTGGCGGCGCTCAATCGCGGTGCGGTCAACTCCTGGCGCTACATGCTCGCTTCCATCGGGGTCGCGACCGAGGATGCGCTGGGGTCGCTCCGGGTGCAGGGAGCGGTGCTGCTGATGGCGCGCGTCTCCGAGGTCTGGCTCGACGACCACGAGCCTGAAATGTCGAGGACGATGGCGCGGCTCGACCGCGAGCTGAAGATCGCCGGCGGCATCATGGCGCGTGTCGAGGACGTGCACCGGTTGACCGCGCCGCTGCGCGGGCTCGCCCGCGCGCTCTGCTCAGGCAGACGTCCGCGCGTGCGCCGGCGGGAGCGCTCCGAGGATCGCGGCGGCGAAAACGAGGATTACGCGCCGGCGATCTGAATTTTGTCCCCTCCCGGCGGAAAATGCGGCGGGAATGCGACATCGTTAATCGGGTCTTAGACATTGCGTTGGACTGTGCGGAATCGCCATTCCGCAGGGGCTACGCATGTCGCCGACTAAGAAATTCGCCACATTGTCGATCGGGCGCTCCTTTGCGCTGATCGCAGCCCTTGCTGTCGTCATCGCGGTCGGGAGTGTCGGTTATACGCTCCTGAAGGCGCGCGATCAGATGATCGAGCTGAAGCGCGCCGAGATGAAGAACGCCGTCGAAGCTGCGGCCACCACGGTCAACAGCTATCTCGCGCGCGTCGAGAAGGGCGAGCTGAAGGAAGCGGATGCAAAGAAGATGGCGATCGATGCCATTTCCAACGCCCGCTTCGACAACGGCAACTACTATTTCATCATCAATTATGATGGCATCAGCGTCTCCCACGCCAACAAGAAGATCGAAACGACGGATATGAAGCCGCTGAAAGATGCGGACGGAAAGTTCTTCGTCAGGGAGATGGTCGAACTCGCCAAGACCAAGGGCGCCGGCTTCGTCGACTATGGGTGGCTGAAGATGGGCGATAAGGACCCGTCGCTCAAGATTTCCTATGTCGTAGGCGTCCCGCAATGGCAGTGGGCGGTCGGCTCCGGCCTGCATGTGAGCGATGTCGATGCGGCCTTCCGTGGCATGCTGGCCGATGTCGCCAAGGTGCTGATCCCGCTCGGCCTGATCATGATCGGTCTCGTCTTCTTCCTGAGCCGCCGCGCCTCGCGCATGCTGACCTCGCTGGCCGGCACCATGAACGGCCTCGCTGCCGGCAACCTGCAGATGGACATCGCGCATCAGGACCGTCCTGACGAAATCGGCTCGATGGCGCGCGCGCTCGTGGTCTTCCGCGATGCGGCGCTCGCGAAATCCGCAATGGAATCCGACAAGCTGCGCATGGAGGAGGAGGCCAACGGCCATCGCAATGCCGTCGACAGCGAACGTCGGCGCAACGAGGCCGAGCGTTCGGAGCAGGTACGGGCGCAGGAAAGCGTCGTCCAGGCGCTGGGCTCCGGCCTCGAGCGTCTCGCCGAGGGGGACCTGACCTACCGCATTGGCGAGGCGTTCAGCGCCGAATACGTCAAGCTGAAAGATGACTTCAACGAGGCGATCGCCAAGCTGCAGGAGACGATGCGGCAGATCGCGACCAATACCGAGAGCATGAAGGCGGGTTCCGTCGAGATCAGCCAGGCGGCCGACGATCTTGCGGGGCGGACCGAGCAGCAGGCTTCGTCCGTCGAGGAGACCGCGACCGCGCTCGACGAACTCACCGCCACGGTGCGCCAGACCGCCGAGAGCGCGCGGCTTGCCAATCAGGCGACCAGCCAGGTCAAGACCGAAGCCGAACAGTCGACCACGATCGTCCGCGATGCGGTGGTCGCCATGGGCGGGATCGAGAAGTCGGCCGACGAAATCTCGAAGATCGTCGGCGTGATCGACGAGATCGCGTTCCAGACCAACCTGCTGGCGCTGAACGCGAGCGTCGAGGCGGCGCGTGCCGGCGATGCCGGCAAGGGCTTTGCCGTGGTTGCCTCCGAAGTGCGTGCGCTCGCGCAGCGCTCGGCCGAGGCCGCCAAGGAGATCAAGGGGCTGATCACGGCCTCGAACATCGAGGTCGAGAAGGGCGTGACCCTGGTCGGCCAGACCGGCGGCGCGCTGCAGCGCATGGCCGCCGAGATCACGCGGGCAACCGCCTTGGTCGCCGAGATCGCCGGTGCCGCGCAGGAACAGGCTTCGGGCCTGCAGGAGGTCAACTCCGCCGTTGGCGAGATGGATCAGGCGACGCAGCAGAACGCCGCCATGGCCGAGGAATCGACGGCCGCCGCGCATTCGCTGTCGCAGGAGGCTGACCGTCTGGCTGCCCTCGTCGGCCGTTTCCAGCTCGGCGGGGATATCGGCGGGCTGAAGGCGATGGCCAGGACGATGCAGGCCGCTGTAGCGCCGGTCGCCGCCCCCCGCGCGGCCCCGCCGCGCCCGGCCGCGCCCCGGCTGGCGCGTCCCGCCTATAGCGGCGGCGCTGCAACCGCGCGCAAGCTCGATTCAAGCGCGCATGACAAGGCCGCCCATGACAAGGGTTGGGAGGAATTTTGAGCTCGACGTCCGAACCCAGCGCCGCGATCGGCTTCGATGATTTCCTGAAGGTCGACATCCGAGTCGGCACCATCGTCGAAGCTGCTCCCTATCCGGAGGCGCGCAAGCCCGCGCTCAAGCTCGTGATCGATTTCGGCGGCACCATCGGGTTGAAGAAGTCGTCGGCGCAGATCACCCGGCACTACAAGCCGGAGGAGCTGCTGGGCCGGCAGGTGCTCGCGGTGGTCAATTTTCCGCCGCGCCAGATCGGCAAGTTCATGTCCGAGGTGCTGACGCTCGGCGTGCCCGATGCCGATGGCGAGGTCGTGCTGATCGGCCCCAGCCTCGGCGTTCCCGATGGTGGCCGGCTGTTCTAGAATATCGTTTTCGCTCCGAACCTCTGCGTCATCCTGGACAAGCCGCGCAGCGGCGCAGCTCTGGGATCCATCGTAGAATTCCGGCGCCCGCCGATGGATCCCGGGTCGACCTTCGCTGTCCCAGGATGACACCGTGGTTCTGAGCATAAGCGGCATGCGCTAACCCGCCGCCCGCAACCGAGCCTCATCCCACAGGCCCGTTTCCAGCGTGGTCGGCGCATAGTCTGGCGCCGACCAGCGCAGGGCCAGGGCATGCCGGTGGCGCCAGCCACGCGTGACACGAAAGCGCCAGAGCCGCTGCGCTCCTTCCAGCCGCGACAGTTCCGGACCGTCCCAGACGATCTCGGCGATGCCCTGCAATTGCAGCATCGTTCCGCCGGCGAAATCGACGAAGAGCAGGGCCGCGCGCGGCTCGCGAAGCAGATTTCCCAGCGTGTTGAAATAGTTGTTCCCGACAAAGTCCGGCACGGTGAGCACGTCGCCATCCACCCGCACGAAGCCCGGCCGGCCGCCGCGATGGGACATGTCGATCCCGCCTTCGGGATCGTCGACAGCCGCAGCTGCGCTGGCGATGAAAAGCGTATCGGCGCCTGCGATCAGCTCGCGGGCCTCCTCGTCCAGAGCCCTCAGCGGTTCGACCGAACTCGTGACAGCGGCGAGTTCCGGTTCCGGCGTACGGATCTGAATGTATTTCGCGCAATTGCCGAAGCTCTGCGTGACGGCGACTGCGAAGCCACCGTCGTTGCGCCCTATGATCCGGCCATTGGCACGGTTGCGCCGCCGCGTCTCGAACTCGATCCCCAGCAGGCCGACGGGCCGTCCCGCGCGGATAGCCTGCGCTGCCGGATCGTGGGGCGAGGGGAGCGCGTGGACCGACAACGTTGTCGGTGTCGGGCTGACGACGAACCCCTTTTCGCCGGTCAGGACAGTCGCAAGCGGCCAACCTTCGGCATCGGTCACGGCTGCGAACAGCCACGGCAATTGCGCGAAGAAGCTGCGATGCTGATCGGGCATGAGCGCGCGGATGCCGCCGCCGCGCGAGGCGACGCCTGCGCGCGCCTGCGCCTCCAGCTCGCCAGCATGAAAGGGCCCGTCACTCATGGTTCACGACCGGCTGCGGCCAGGGCGAGGGCGGGATCGGCTTGAAGAAGGGCAGCGCCTCGATGCGGGCGATCCACCTTTTTACCGCGGGATAGGGCGTGAGCGCGATGCCCCCTTCCGGTGCATGGGCGACATAGGAATAGCAGGCGAGATCGGCGAGCGTTGGATGGTCCGCCGCGAGGAAGTCGCGGCTGGCGAGATGATCGTTCATGAAGCCCAGCAACTGACGCGCGATCCGCGCGGCGCGGGCGATGTCATCCTTCAGGCCGAACTGGGCGATCAGGCGGGCATTGGCCGGGCCGTGCATGACTTCGCCGGCGGCGATCGAGAGCCAGCGCTGGACGTTTGCGGCCTCGACCGGCTCATCGGGCAGCCATGAACTGCCCGGCGCATAGCGCCTGACCAGATAGACCATGATCGCGTTGCTGTCGGCGAGGGTGACGTCGCCGTCCTCGATCACCGGAATCTGCTGCAGCGGATTGAGCCTGCGGAAGGCCTCGCTCCTGCGCACCTCGGCTGGGGCGGCCTCGTAACGATAGGGGAGCGCCAATGCCAGCAGCAGCAGCTCCACGCGATGGGCGTGGCCCGAGAGGGGCGTGCCGTGCAGGACGATCTGGGGCCGGGTCATGATACCTCTCCAATGAACTGGCGCCAGAATGATCGTTCCCTCGAGATCGCGAAATCTGCTATCTCAAAAACTCAGAATTCCATTGACTGGAACAATTGTCATGGACCGGCTGGACGAACTCGCCATCTTCGTCGCTATCGTCGATGCCGGCAGTCTGGCTGGCGCGGCGCGGCGGTTGCGCCGGTCGCGCCCTGCGGTGACGCGGGCGCTGGCGGCGCTCGAGGAGCGGGTCGGGACGCGCCTGATCGCCCGGACGACACGCCGGCTGACGCCGAGCGATGCCGGTCGCGAACTGGCCGGCACCGCCCGCCGCCTGCTCGCCGATTACGACGCCTCGATCGGCGGTGTCGCTGCTGCCCCCGTCAGCGGCCTGCTGCGCATCACCGCGCCGCTCTCCTTCGGGCGGCGGCATGCCACGCCTCTGGTGGCCGAGTTTCTCGATCGCTATCCGGATGTGCAGGTCGAACTCGTGCTGGCGGACCGCAATCTGGATCTGATCGAGGAGGATCTGCATCTGGCGATCCGGATCGGGCCGCTGGCGAGTTCGCGGCTGGTGGCGCGCAAGGTCGGCGAGGTCCGCCGTATCCTTGTTGCCGCGCCGTCCTATCTTGTCCGCCATCCGGCTCCACAACGACCCGCCGACATCGCCGGCCACGACACGATTGCAAGCGTGGCCGCCGAGCAGACATTGAGCTGGCGTTTCGGCGGACCGGGGCGTGGCGCGAGCGTCGTGCTGACGCCGCGCTTCATCGTCAACGAGGTGGAGGCGGTTCTGATCGCGGCGCGCGCCGGTCGCGGGCTGGCGCGGCCGATCTCCTATCAGGCGGCGGATGATCTTGCTTCGGGCGCGCTCGTGCGGCTGCTGCGGCAATATGAGCCGCCGCCCTTGCCGGTGCAGCTGGTGGTGCCGAGTGGGCGCCATCTCGCGCCCAAGGTCCGCGCCTTCCTCGACCACGCCATCGAGCGCCTGCCGAAACTGGCGCCGATCGGGGTGGAATGAGGCGTGGCCTTCGGCAGTTCAGACCGGCAACCTGACCGTCGCCCTCAAGCCGCCCAGCACCGAATCTGACAGGATGATGTCGCCGCCATGGGCGCGGGCGATGTCGCGCGCGATGGCGAGGCCCAGGCCGGTGCCGCCGCCATCGACATTGCGGGCCTCGTCCAGGCGGAAGAAGGGGCGGAAGACGTCTTCGCGCTGTTCAGGCGCGATGCCGGGGCCGTCATCGTCGACCATCACGATCAGGTAGCGCGCATCATGGGTGGCGCTGATGGCGATGCGGTCGCCGAAGCGGGCGGCGTTGGAGACGAGATTGGTCAGCAGGCGGCGGAAGGCGTCGGGCCTGATCACAACCAGCGGATCGCCATTGACCGTCAATTCGGTCTGGTGGCCCTGCCGCTCGGCATCGGATTTCAACTCTTCCAGCAAGGCGCGGATATCGGTCTCGACCGCGACTTCGCCGGCATCGCCGCGCGCGAAGGCGAGATAGTCCTCCAGCATGCGGCTCATCTCGTCGACATCCTTTTCGAGCGCGTCGATCTCGGATGAGCGTTCGAGGAGCGCGAGCGACAGCTTGAAACGGGTCAGGATGGTGCGCAGATCATGGCTGACGCCGTTCAGCATGGTCGTGCGCTCGCCGATCGAACGCTCGACGCGGCGCTTCATCTCGATGAAGGCGTTGCCGGCACGCCGGACCTCGCGCGCCCCGCGCGGGCGGAACTCGGCGTCGCGGCCCTTGCCGAAGGCCTCCGCCGCATCGGCGAGCTTGAGGATCGGCCGGATCTGATTGCGCAGGAACAGCACCGCGATGGTGAGCAGGATGAGCGACGTCCCGATCATCCAGAGCAGGAAGATATGGCTGTTGGAGGCATAGGCCTGGCTGCGCCGCGTCAGCACGCGCATCACGTTCTTGCCGAGCTTGATCCGGATCTCGATCAGGCTGGAGCGGCCGACGGTGTCGAGCCAGAACGGCCGCGCCACCTGCTGGCTCAATTCGGTCGAGAGCGCGCTGTCGAGCAGCGAGAAAAACGGGCGCGGGCCCGGCGCCGGCAGGTCGGAATCGGGGAGGATGTCGACATCCATGCCGAGCCGCTCCTGTGCGATGCGGGCGAGCACGCTGGCATCGGCATCCTGCGGATAGCTCTCATAGACATCGATCATCATGGCGATGTCGGCGGAAACGGCCGAGGACAGCCGCTGCGTCACCGTCTGCCAGTGCCGCTCCATGAAGACATAGGCGATGACCGATTGCAGCAGCACGACAGGCGCGATGACGATGACGAGCGCACGCGGATAAAGCCCCTTGGGCATGTAGCGCGCGATGGCATGCAAGGGGCGGCCAGCCCGCCGCAGCAGCGGCTTCAAGGAAGTGTTGGCCCGGCCGCACCACTGCGCGGCAGCCGAGCGCAGCCACGCGAATCCGGCACCGGCGGATTGCACCGCCGATGTCCTCCTCTTCTCGGGTTGAACCGGGGTCACGTTCGATCCGTCACCAGGCGGTAGCCGACGCCGCGCACCGTCTGCAGATAAAGCGGGTCGGCAGGATCACGCTCGATCTTGCGGCGCAGGCGGTTCATCTGCACATCGACCGTGCGGTCGTTCGCGGCCGAGCCCTGCGCAGCCAGTTCCTCGCGCGGAACGACCTCGCCGGCACGCTCGGCCAGCGCGGTCAGGATTTCGCGCTCTCGTTCGGTCAGGCGGATCGCCTCCTCGCCCTTGCGCAATTCGCCGCGCGAAAGACCGTAGAGGAACGGGCCGAAGCGGACGAAATCGGGCCGGGTCCCGGACTGGCCGGCATCGACGACGATGGTGCGCTTCAGGATGTTGCCGAGGCGCAGCAGCAATTCGCGTGGCTCGAAGGGCTTTGCGAGATAGTCGTCGACGCCGAGTTCAAGCCCGTTGATGCGGTCCTTGCCGTCGGCGCGCGCGGTCAGCATCAGGATGGGCGTGGTGGAGTCGATGCGGAAGCGGCGGGCGAAGTCGAAGCCGTTCTCGCCGGGCATCATGATGTCGAGCACGATGGCGTCGAAGACCAGATGCGCCAGCCTGGTATCGGCCTCCGCCGCATTGGCGGCCTTGGTGACGCGATAGCCGTTGTCGCCGAGGAAGCGCGCCAGCAGATCGCGCAGGCGCCGGTCATCGTCCACCACCAGGATATGGGGCGCTTCGTCGGGAAGCGGCTTTCGCGCCGGGCGCGCCGTCATATCTGCTGCGACCATATCCGTGCCTTCATCCTTCGCCGGAGCGCGCCCGGCGCGATCTCAGGAACAGGCCTTCAATAGCACAGGGCGGTTCCTCTGGGCCTCCCGCCAATGCTCATAGCGGCTTGGCGAGAAAGCCCTGTACCTTGTGGCGTTCGGAGGCATCGATCAACCCCGCGAGATAACGCGCGATGACCGGTGCCGACTCCGCGCCGACGCCGGCGAGCGCGGCGGTGATGCGTTTCGCCTGCAGCTGATCGAGGCGCAGCGACAGTTCCTGGCCCTTCACCGTGGCGTGGAGATGACGCTGGCGCTTGTCCTGCCGCCCGGTGCGCTGCTCGACATAGCCGGTTTCCACCAGTTCCTTCAGAACCCGGTTGAGGCTCTGCTTGGTGATCTGCAGGATATCCAGCAATTCGGCGATGGTCAGGCCCGGGCGGCGCTGGACGAAATGCAGCACGCGATGATGGGCGCGGCCGAAACCGTAATCGGCGAGGATGCGGTCGGGGTCGCCGACGAAATCGCGATAGGCGAAGAAGAAGAGCTCGATCAGGTCGTAGGGTACGCTGTCGGCCGGCTCCGGCTGCCGGGGCGCATCGATCGGTCGAACTTCCATCCCGGCCTCCGTCTGCTTCAGAATAATTTACGTCAGCATCATTGACATATCTCAGACGTAAGATTACCGGTCAAGGGCGATTGACGACGGAATATGTCGCACTCGCCTGCCGCAGCGCAGTTTTCGACCCACGCTTGCACTCCTCGCCCGGCCATGGCCGTGTGCCCGGAGCAGAAAGACGTCCAGGAGAAACACCATGTCAGTCATTCCTTTCGACCAGCGCGACGGCGTCATCTGGTTCGACGGCAAGCTCGTGCCGTGGAAGGACGCCAAGGTGCACGTACTGACCCATGGCCTGCATTACGGCTCCTGCGTGTTCGAGGGCGAGCGCTCCTATGACGGCGTCATCTACAAGGGCACCGAGCATTCGCAGCGTTTCCACAAATCCGCTGAGATCATGGATTTCACGATCCCCTATTCGGTCGCCGAGCTCGATGCCGCCAAGCAGCTTTGCCTGAAGGAGAACGGGCTGAAGGACGCCTATATCCGTCCGGTCGCCTGGCGCGGTTCGGAGATGATGGCGGTGTCGGGCATCAACAACACCATCCATACCGCGATCGCGGTCTGGGAGTGGCCGAGCATGTTCGACATGGCGCAGAAGCTGAAGGGCATCCGCTTGGATGTCGCCGCCTATCGCCGGCCCGATCCGGCCTGCGCGCCTGTCCACGCCAAGGCGGCGGGGCTCTACATGATCTGCTCGCTGTCGAAGCATAAGGCCGAGCGCGCCGGCTATGCCGACGCGATGATGCTGGATTGGGAAGGCAATGTCGCCGAATGCACCGGCGCCAACATCTTCTTCATCAAGGACGGTGTGATCCACACGCCGCAGGCCGACCGCTTCCTGAACGGCCTGACGCGCCAGTCTGTGATCGAGCAGTGCAAACAGCGCGGCTTCGAGGTGATCGAGCGCCGCATCCGCCCCGAGGAATTGGAAACCTTCAACGAGTGCTTCATCACCGGCTCAGCCGCCGAGGTGACGCTTGTCTCCGAGATCGGACCCTATTCCTTCATCACCGGCAATATGGGCAAGGTGATCATGGAAGACTATTCCGCTGCGGTGAAGCCGCAGTCGAAGGCGGCCTGAACGTCGGGCCGCTATCTCCGCCGTCATGCTCGCCCTCGTGGCGAGCATCCACGTTTTGCACACCGTGACGGGGGGCTAGCGCGTGCGGGTTTCCCGCGGAAACACTGGGTCATCCCGGGCTTGACCCGGGATCCATTCCGGAGCGCTAGCGATCATCGTTCAGGCATGGATCCCGGCTCTGCGCTTCGCTTCGGCCGGGATGACCCGCGTTTTCTGCGGAAACGCAGCAGGCTGCTAGACGGCTTTTCGATCGCATCGGCATCCGGCCGGGCTACTTCACCACCTTCACCTCGCTGCGAAACAGCGTGATCCAGTCGTCGCTGGCGATGCCCCTGCATTCGTCCATGGCCTGGAAGGCCGTCAGCACGAAGCCCGTCTCCGTCCACGCATAATTGCCGCTGGCGCCGCAATCGCCGATGCCGCGCCCTTTGCTGAAGAAGCCGACCTGTCCGGTCGCCGGATCGAAATGCGCGTTCACCAGCACATTGTCGGGCTTGCCATCGATCTGCGGGAACTGGGCCTTACGCGCCTTGGCCACGTCGCTGCCCTGCAAGATCCAGAAGGCGGTCGACAGGTTATAGGCGCCGCGCGAGCAGAGCAGCCCGACGAGCCGCTCCCCGCCCGCCAGCGGCCAGGCGCCTTCGGCGTCGGGCAGATCGTCGGGCGCGTCCTCGCACATATCAGGATCGAGGCGCTTCAGCTGCTTGCGCAGCGCGACCGTCAGCGCCTTTGCAGCCTTCGGCGGGAGGGCAGGCTCGGCTGATCCCTTCGCCGTGATGACGGGCAGGGCTGGGACTGCGGGGACGTTCGTGTTCGCGCCCCTGCGGATCAAGGCTGAGGTCGTATTGAGCCGGCCCTGTTGCTCGTCGATCCAGAGCATGGCGGCGACGGAGCCCGCGAGTGAGACGTCATAGCTTTTGCCGGCGAGCGCAATGCTCAGCTTCGTCGCCTTGCGCGCGGCTGCGATCAGCGCCTCGGTCTCGTCGGGCGAGAGCGCGATCGTCGCGATTTCCTGATCGACCACAGTCGCCGCGAGGCGCTTTCCAGCCGCGGGAAAGGGCGCGCCATCGATCGCAAGATCGGCCGTGAGCGGAGCCTTCAGTTTCTCCGCCCTGATCTTCAGCGACAGGCTGGTTGTGCCGGTCGGCCCGCCCGGGCGTTCCAATTTCAGGAAGGCGATCTGTTCCGCCGCCTCGCCGGGTAGGGAAAGCGCGGCACAGCCCTTGAGATTGTCGCAGCCGGCAATCCAGTCGCGAAAGGTCTTGCTGGCCGGAGCGGCCGTGGCGAATCCGGACAGGCTCAGCGAGAGCGCCGGGGCCAGGGCCGCCTCGAACAAGCGCAGCGTCATGCGTTTCATTCGGATCCGTCCCAGCGCGATGCCGCCGCATCGTCCTCGGCCTTGGCCTCGACCCAGCCGCCGACCGATCCGTCGACGAGATGCTCGCGCTTCCAGAACGGCGCGCGGGTCTTGAGGTAGTCCATCAGGAATTCGGCGGCCTCGAAAGCGGCGCGGCGATGCGCTGAGGCGGCGGCGACCAGCACGATCTGCTCGCCCGGCCTGATCAGGCCATGGCGGTGGATCGCGACCAGCCCTTGCAGCGGCCAGCGCGCGATGGCTTCTTCCGCGACGCGGCTAATCTCGGCCTCGGCCATGCCTGGGTAGTGTTCGAGCTCCAGCGCCGCCAGCGTGCCGCCTTCGTCGCGGCAGAGGCCGGAGAAGCTGACGACCGCGCCGATATCGCGGCGGCCGGCCGTCAGGGCCGCGAGCTCCGCGTTGAGATCGAAATCCTCGCGCTGGATGCGGATGACGGGGGTCATCGAGCGGCTCCGAAACAGCATGACCTGCGCCGGGAACACGCCGTCATCCTGGACAAGCGGCGAAGCCGCGCAGCTCCGGGATCCATCGGAGGGCGCCATGGTCTTGAAATAACCTAGCCCTCCGATGGATCCCGGGACGACCTGCGGTCGCCCAGGATGACGTTGTGTTTCCAGAGCTAGCCAAAAAGATCAGCCGCCGGTCATTGGCGGGAAGAACGCGATCTCGCTCGCGCCGGCCAGCGGCGTATCGGGTTTGACATGGGCATGGTCGATCGCGGCGCGCACGATCGTCTCATTGGCGAAAGCCGCTTCATAGCCCTCGCCGCGCGTCTTCAGCCAGCGCACGAGGTCGAGGATCGTGAGCGTTCCGGCTGGCGGCGAGACAGTTTCCTGCGCCAGGCCGACGCGCTCGCGCACCCAGGCGAAATAGACCAGCTTGATCGCTCGTGTCGCAACAAATGGCTCGACAACAGTCTCGGTCATGGTGCGCGCTCGTCCTCCGCGACGAGATGGCGGACGCCTGCGTTGAAATAGTCCCAGCCGGTATAGATGGTCAGGGCGGCGGCAACCCACAACATCACGATGCCGATCAGGGTGTTCGCGGGCAGCACCTTGTCGCCAGCCGGCCCGGCGACGAGGAAGCCGAGCGCCAGCAGCTGCGCCGTCGTCTTCCACTTCGCGACCTTGCTGACGGGCACGCTGACCTTCAGCTCGGCGAGGAATTCGCGCAGGCCGGAGACCAGGATCTCGCGGCAGAGGATGACGATCGCCGCCCAGATCGCCCAGCCCTTGATCGTCTCGGTGTGGACGAGCATCAGCAGCAGCGCGCAGACCAGCAGCTTGTCGGCGATGGGGTCGAGCATGCGGCCGATCGCCGATTGCTGGCTCCAGGCCCGCGCGATCCAGCCGTCGAGATAGTCGGTGACGGCCGCGGCGACATAGACCGCAAGCGCGATCCAGCGCACCCAATCGTCCTTGGGCCAGAAAAGCAGGCCTACAAGGGCCGGAATCGCGAGGATCCGACCGTAGGTAAGCAGGTTTGGCAGCGACCAGGGGCCACGCCGCCTTATGGCGTCTGGAAGAATCGTCACGGTCAACACCAAAGCAGTGCGGTTGTGACAGCGTCAACACGCAAGGACGCGAGGTCGCGATTACGTTCAAGCATCATGAAAGAATTCATGCACGGCCTTGGCGGTGGCGGCGTTGACGCCCGGCGTCCGCATGAGGTCGTCGAGCTTGGCGCGCTTGATTGCTTTCACGGTGCCAAAATGCAGCAGGAGAGCCCGTTTGCGCGAGGGGCCGATGCCGGGAATCTCGTCGAGCGGGTTCGTCATGGTGTCGCGCTTGCGCTTGGCCCGATGCGTGCCGATGGCGAAGCGGTGCGCCTCGTCGCGCAGGCGCTGGATGAAATACAGCGCCGGATCGCGCGGCGGCAGCTTGAACGGCTCTCTGCCGACCATGTGGAAGGTCTCGCGCATTGCATTGCGATCCTCGCCCTTGGCGATGGCGACAAGGGGAACATCGCCGCCGCCGAGCTCGGCCATGATTTTCCGGGCGGCCTCGAACTGACCCTTGCCGCCATCGACGATGACGAGATCGGGGCGCGAGGGGAAGGCTGCGTCGTCTTCATTGGAATCCGCGGACCGCTCGACGCTGGCCCTCCCCCCGCTTGCGGTGGGGAGGGTTGGGTGGGGGGCAGTGCCGCTCGGCGCTTCGTCGGAGGAAGAGGCGAGCCCTGCTTTCCCGCCCCCCATCCCTAACCCTTCCCCACCGCAAGCGGGGGGAAGGGGATCTGTCGAGGCTCCGTCACCCTCTGGAGCATCCTGCGAGACGGCAGCTTGCGCGGCCTCCTCAGGATGAGGGCTTGCAGGGGCGGCGCCGCCTGCCTCCTTCGCCAGCCGCGCGAACCGCCTTTGCAGCACTTCGCGCATCATGCCGAAATCGTCGCCGGCGATGGTGTCGGCGGAGATGTTGAAGGTGCGGTAATGGCTCTTCATGAAGCCGTCCTTGCCGGCGACGATCATGCCCCCGACCGCGTTGGTGCCCATGATGTGCGAGTTGTCGTAGACCTCGACGCGGCGCGGGGCCTTGGCCAGGCCGAACGCGGCGCCCAGTGCCGCCAGCAGCGATTGCTGGCCGGCATTATCGGCCAGCTTGCGGGAGAGCGCCTCGCGGGCGTTCTTGCGGGCGTGTTCGACGAGGTCGACCCGCTCGCCGCGCTTGGGATTGGCGACCTCGACCTTGCGGCCGGCGCGGGCCGAGAGCGCCTGGGCGATCAGCTCGATTTCCTCGACGGGGTGAGAAAGCAGGACGAGGCGCGGCGGCGGCTTGTCGTCGTAGAACTGGGTGACGACGGAGGCCAGCACCTCCGCCGGGGTCAGGCTCTTGTCGGCGCGCGGAAACAGCGCCCGGTTGCCCCAGTTCTGGTGGTTGCGGAAGAAGAAGATCTCGACGCAGAACTGCCCGGCCTGCTCGTCGATGGCGAAGACATCGGCTTCCTCGACGCCCTGCGTATTGATGTCCTGCCCGGCCTGTACGGCAGACAGCGCCGCCAGCCGGTCGCGGTAGCGCGCCGCCTTCTCGAATTCGAGCTCCTCGGCCGCCTCCTGCATGCGAGTCGAGAGCGTCTGCTTCACGGTCGAGGAGCGACCCGAGAGGAAGTCACGTGCCTGAGAGGCCAGCGCTTGATAGTCGGGAATGCTGATCTCGCCCGTGCAGGGGCCGGAGCAGCGTTTGATCTGGAAGAGCAGGCAGGGCCGCGTCCGGTTCTCGTAGAAGGAATCCGTGCAGGAACGGAGCAGGAAGGCCTTCTGCAGCGCGTCGATGGTGCGCGTCACGGCCCAGACCGAGGCGAAGGGCCCGAAATAATCGCCCTTGCGCTGGCGCGAGCCGCGATGCTTGGCGATCTGCGGCGCCTCATGGTCGCCGCTGAGCAGGATGTAGGGGAACGATTTGTCGTCGCGCAGCAGCACGTTGTAGCGCGGGCGCAGCTGCTTGATCAGGTTGGATTCGAGCAGCAGCGCTTCGGTTTCGGTGCCGGTGGTGACGAATTCCATATTCGCCGTCTCGGCGATCATGCGCGCGACGGCATTGGTGTGGGCCATGCCGCGGGCATAGGCGGTGACCCGGTTCTTCAGGCTCTTGGCCTTGCCGACATAAAGCACTTCGCCCGCGCGATCGAACATGCGGTAGACGCCGGGCTTGTTGGGCAGGTGCTTCGCGAAGCCGGCGATGACCTCGATGCCATGTTTCAGCGCGCCGGGCGCGGTTTCGAGCTCGGCCGCAGGGGCGGGGAGAGGAAGGCTGTCCTCCTCATCCTCGATCTCGTCATCGGGCAGGTCGGGCTGGCCCGAGGGGTCCTGGGGTCCGGTGTGTTGGCGTTCGCGACTCATGGCACGCATGTAGGATGCGCGAAGCGTTTCGTCATGTCAGCAGCCGCTTCATATCGCCCATGGATTGATCACGGGCACACCCGCCGCCTCGAACGGACCCGTATCGCGCGTCGCCACGGTCAGGCGATGGCTGGCTGCGATCGCGGCGATGTAGCCGTCGACCGTGGCTATCGCCTTGCCCTGCGTCCGCGCTTTGGACAGCAACGCCGCATAGGCGCCGGCAGCAGCGCCATCGAAAGCCAGGATCCGTCCCTCGAACAGCGGCAGGACGTCCTGATCGAACCGGGTCTGCAATTGGCTCCGGCGCCGGCCGTCCGGAAGGGTGGCGATGCCGAACAGAAGCTCTGCGAGGCCGATCGCAGGCAGATAGAGCGTCTCGATGGCTTGTGCGTCGAGCCAGCGCAGCACTGACGGGTCGGGGTTTGCTTTCAGCGGTTCGGATACGACATTTGTGTCGAGCAGGATCATTCGAAATCGATCGGCTTCGAGACGAATCTGTCGCGCTCGATCTCAAGATCGATGCCGCCGCTTTCCCTGCCGATTCCAGCGAGCAGCGTACCGAGCCGGACACGCTGCTCCGGCTTCACCGCAGCGTCGAGAATCTGGCGAATTTCCGCTTCCGTGCTTCGGCCGTGACGCGCTGCGCGCAGTCGAAGTGCGCGGTGCGTTTCCTCCGAGATTTGCCGGACGGTGACTGAGGGCATGTCTGGCGTCCTCGCGACGGAGTAGGATTGATATCAATATATCATCAATGATATCATGTCGGCAAGACATCAGCGAGGAACGCAAGCTCATGACAGAAGCGACCAACAGCCGGATCGTCCTTGCCTCGCGGCCCAAGGGCCGCCCCAGCCCGAGCGATTTCAGACTGGAGCAGGCGCCCGTTCCGACGCCAGGCGAGGGCGAGGTTCTGCTGAAAATCCGTTACCTCTCGCTCGACCCCTATATGCGGGGCCGGATGAGCGCCGCGAAATCCTATTCGGCGCCTGTCGAGATCGGGCAGGTGATGGAGGGCGGCACCGTCGCCGAGGTTCTGGAGAGCCGTCATGCCGGCTTCAAGCCGGGCGATATCGTGCTGTCCCATTCCGGTTGGCAGTCCCATGCGCTGGCCAACGGGAAGCAGCTGCGCAAGCTCGATCCTGCCACCGCGCCGGTCACCACGGCGCTGGGCGTGCTCGGCATGCCCGGCTTCACGGCCTATTCCGGCCTGCTGACGATCGGCCAGCCCAAGCCGGGCGAGACGGTCGTGGTCGCGGCGGCGAGCGGGCCTGTCGGCTCGGCGGTTGGCCAGATCGCGCGGATCAAGGGTGCGCGTGCCGTGGGCATCGCCGGCGGCCCCGAGAAATGCGCCTTCGTGCGCGAGACCTTCGGTTTCGATGCGGTGATCGATCACCGGGCCCCCGATCTGGCGGAGCAGCTGGCGGCGGCCTGCCCGGATGGAATCGACGTCTATTTCGAAAATGTCGGCGGCAAGGTCTGGGATGCGGTGTTCCCGCTGCTCAATACCTTCGCGCGGATTCCGGTCTGCGGCCTTGTGGCGCAATACAACAATGAAGGCGAGTTCGAAGGACCTGACCGGCTGCCTGTCGTCATGCGCCAGGTACTCTCAAAGAGCCTGACGATTCGCGGCTTCATCCAGCGCGAATTCATCGCCCAGCGACCGGCCTTCGAGCAGGAGATGCCGCGCTGGATCGCGGAAGGCGCGCTGAAATACAAGGAAGACATCGTCGAGGGGCTGGAGCGGGCACCCGAGGCCTTCATCGGCCTGCTCGAAGGCCGGAACTTCGGAAAATTGATCGTGAAGGTCTGAGCCGGACAGGCCGCGCAAGGCCTTTTCGCTTGACCTGCCGGGCCCGGATTGACCAAGTCCGGGTAACCTTGATCCTCCCCGCCGTCATCCTGGGCGACCGAAGGGAGACCTGGGAGCCATCGTAGAGCGTTCGCCCTATGATGGATCCCGGATCGGCGCCGCTTCGCGGCTTGTCCGGGATGACGCGCGGAGGGGGGTCGCCTTCCTGCCGGACGCCATGCTCATGCCCACCTTCGTCCTTGCCTTTCCGGTGATCGACCCGGTTGCGCTGCAACTCGGCCCACTCTCGATCAAATGGTACGGCCTGGCCTATGTCGTCGGGCTGCTCGGCGGCTGGTGGTATGCGCGCCGGCTGGTCTCGAATGACAGTCTCTGGGGCGGCCGGGCGCGTCCGAAGGCCGAAGAGCTGGACGACATGCTCCTGTTCGTCACCTTCGGGGTCGTGCTGGGCGGGCGCCTCGGCTTCGTGCTGTTCTACGATCTCGAACGCTATCTGGCTCGGCCGCAGGACATTTTCGCGATCTGGCAGGGTGGCATGTCCTTCCATGGCGGGCTGATCGGCGCGGCGACGGGGCTTTGGCTGTTTGCGCGCCGACGCGGCTATCCGGCGCTGAGCGTGTTCGATCTCAATGCGGCGGTTGTGCCGATCGGCCTGTTTCTCGGTCGCATCGCCAATTTCATCAATGCCGAGCTCTGGGGCAGGCCGGCGCCGGACGTGTCATGGGCGATGGTGTTCCCCAATGCCGGGCCGCTGCCGCGCCATCCGAGCCAGCTCTACGAGGCTTTCGCCGAGGGCCTGCTGCTGTTCGTCCTGCTGACGATCGTCGTGCGGCTGGGCGGCTTCAAGAAGCCCGGCCTCGTCGCCGGGGTATTCGGCATGGGCTATGGCGTCGCGCGCATCGTCTGCGAGTTTTTCCGCGAGCCCGATCCGCAGCTGGGCTTCCTGTTCGGGCGGAGCGTCAACGCGCTGAGCGGCGGCATCACCATGGGCATGCTGCTCTCGCTGCCCCTATTCTTCGCCGGGCTGTTCCTCGTGCTGCGTTCGCGTCGGGCGGTGGCGTGAGCGGGCTGAAGGCCGAGCTCGTCCGCCTGATCCAGGACGAGGGGCCGCTCAGTATCTCCCGCTATATGGGCCTGTGCCTCGGCCATCCCCGCCATGGCTACTACATGACGCGCGATCCCTTCGGCGCGCAGGGGGATTTCACCACGGCGCCCGAGATCAGCCAGATGTTCGGCGAGATGGTCGGGCTCTGGGCGGCCTCGGTCTGGCAGGCGATGGGCGCGCCTGCGGCCTTGCGATTGATCGAACTTGGTCCGGGGCGAGGCACGCTGATGGCGGATGTGCTGCGCGCGGCGAAGGTGGTTCCAGGTTTCCCGGCCGCGCTTTCCGTACATCTCGTCGAAACCAGCCCGGTCTTGCGCGAGGTGCAATCCAGAACCCTTGCCGGCAAGGCCGAGCCGGTCTGGCATGACACGATCGCCAGCGCGCTTGACGGGCCCGCGATCGTCCTCGCCAGCGAATTCCTCGACGCGCTGCCGCTCGACCAGTTCGTGATGACGCCGCAGGGCTGGCGCGAGCGGCTGGTCGGGCTCGATGATCGCGGCGAATTGGCTTTCGGCTTGTCAGCCTCGGATGCAGGCCTCGCGCTCGACGCGCCCGAGGGCGCTCTGTTCGAGCAGCCGGCGATGGCGCTCGATATCGTCGCCGGCATCGCGCGGCACCTTGCCGAATTCGGCGGGGCCGGGCTTTTCATCGATTACGGTTCTGTCCGGTCGGGTTTCGGCGATACGCTGCAGGCGATGAAGAGCCACAGCTTCACATCGCCGCTCGCCGAACCCGGCGAAGCAGACGTGACTGTTCACGTCGATTTCGCCCGTGTCGGCCAGATGGCGCTGCGGTCGGGCGCGGCGACCCACGGCCCGGCTACCCAGCGTGATTTCCTGCTGAGACTGGGGCTGGCCGAACGCGCGCAGGCGCTGTCGCTAAAGGCTGATCCCGAACAGGCGGCTGCGATCGCGGCCGCTTTCGACCGGCTGATCGCGCAGGAAAAAGACGAGGCCGGCGCCCCCGGCATGGGCGATTTGTTCAAGGTTCTGGCGATATCTCATCCCCGCCTGCCGCCGCTGCCCGGATTTAACCTTCATCGGCTGCCAGAGCAGGTCTGACGACAGCGGTGGAATGCCGCGAAACTGGACGGGCCCATGTTCATCACCTCTCCCGATCTCGCTGCCGAGCCCGGCATCCGCCACGCCTTCTTCACGCGCGAGGGCGGTGTATCGACCGGGATCTATGCGTCGCTCAATGGCGGGCTGGGTTCGTCCGATTCGCCTCAGGCGATCGTCGAGAACCGGGCGCGCATGGCAGGTCATCTCGATGTCCGACCCGAGAACCTCGTCAGTCTCTACCAGGTGCATTCCGCCGATGTGGAGGTCGTCAACGGCCCCTGGCAGGGCGACAAGCCTAAGGCCGATGCCATGGTCAGCGTGGCGCCCGGCGTCGCGCTTGGCGTGTCCAGTGCCGATTGCGGGCCGATCCTGTTCGCCGATTCCGAGGCGCGGGTCATCGGCGCCGCCCATTCCGGCTGGAAGGGCGCCTTCACCGGCGTCGTCGCCTCGACTGTGACCGCGATGGAGAAGCTTGGCGCGCGGCGCGAGCGGATCGTCGCCGTGCTCGGCCCCACCATCAGCGCCAGCGCCTATGAGGTCGGGCCCGAGTTCATCGAGCGCTTCAAGGCATCGAATCCGACCTATTCGCGCTTTTTCGCAGGCTCCGAGCGCCCCGCCCATGCGATGTTCGACCTGCCGGCGTTCATTGCCCTGCGGGCGCAGGAGGCCGGAATCGGCCGCTTCGTCGATCTCGGCCTGTGCACCTATGGCGATGAGCAGCGCTTCTTCAGCTATCGCCGCACGACGCATCGGGGTGAGCCGGACTATGGCCGGCTGATCTCGGCGATCACGCTGGCCTGATCTGCAAAAGGCGAGCGCCCGCCCGGTTTCCAGCGGGAGTTGCATCGGCACGCAGGCGGAGTCATCGTCCCAAGGCCACATGACGTGGTTTTGGGGGTAGCATGGAACAGATTTTGATGAATCTCGTTGCCGGCGCGATTGGCGGCAATGCGGCGGGCAAGGCCTCTCCAACCTTCGATCTCGGGACATTGGGTAACACGATCTCCGGCCTCGTCGGCGGCGGTGTTCTGGGCCAGCTCATTCCGCTCGTGCTGCCTGCGCTGGCGACGGCGGTGCAGGGCGGCGGCTTCAGCGTCGGAAGCATTCTCACGAATCTGATCGCCGGCGGCGCCGGCGGCGCCATCCTGACGGCCATCATCGGCGCGGTGAAGAACAAGGCCGCTTGAGCACATCGCGGCTTCAACCGCCTGACTGGGAGGCGCGACCGGCATCCGCCCGGCCGCGTTTCCGGCCATACCGCGCACTGCGGCAGCATGCGCGCCTGATGTCATCGGCATGCGGCCAGATGGCGTGGCGTGGTCCGGTCGACTGCGCTATCCCTCGCCGATGCTCTCGAAGGCTATGCAAAGGTCCGACATGCCGCGCCAGATCGACTACTTCTTCACCCTGATGTCGCCCTGGACCTATCTTGGTCATACGTCCTTCGTGGCGATGGCGCGGCGTCATGGCTGCAAGCTGGTCTATCGGCCGACGCCGTTGCGCATGGTCTTCGATGAGACCGGCGGCCTGCCGCTGCCCAAGCGCCATCCGGTGCGCCAGCGTTATCGGATTCTCGAAATGCAGCGCTGGCGCGAGAAGCGCGGCCTGCCGCTGGTGCTGTATCCCAAGCACTTCCCCTTCGACGTCGCGCTGGCAGACCGTGTCGTGATCGCCATCACCGAGGCGGGAGGCGATCCGTCGGCCTTCGTCGGCGATGTGCTGGCCGGCATCTGGGCGCGCGACGAGGATCTGTCGCAGCCCGAGCTGATCGGCAAGATCGCGGAAGCCGCCGGGTTCGACGGCGGGGAGTTGCTCGCTGCCGCGAGGAGCGAGGCGATCCTCGAGCACTATGCCGCCACGATCAATGTGGCGGTCGAGGCCGGCGTCTTCGGCGCGCCGAGCTATGTGCTGGATGGCGAGGTGTTCTGGGGGCAGGACCGGCTCGAACTGCTCGACGATGCGTTGACGACCGGGCGCGCGCCCTATCGCGACGACGCGCCGGCCTGATCAGTCGACGATATCGGGCGTGCGCCAGCCGAGATGCTGGCCTGCATCGACCGCGATCATCTGGCCGGTGACGGAGCGCGCCTGCGCGAGATAGAGCACGGCTTCGGCGATCTCGGTCGCATCGACCTTGTGCTGCAGCAGCGTGGCAGCTGCCTCCTGCTCCATCCGCGCCGCGCCGTCGCGCGCATTCGGCAGGGTCGGCCCGGGACCAACCGCATTGACGCGAATCCGCGGCGCCAGCGCCTGGGCCATGGTCTGCGTCGCGGTCAGCAGCGCGGCCTTGGTCAGCGTGTACGAATAATATTGCGGGGTCAGTTTCCAGACGCGCTGGTCGATGATGTTGACGATCGCGCCATCGCGTCCTTCGGGCAGGCGGTTCGCCATGGCGCCCGCCAGAACCGACGGTGCGCGCAGATTGACCGAGAACTGGCGGTTCCAGCTGGGTATGTCGAGCGTGCGCACATCGTCGGCGACGAAGATCGAGGCGCTATTGACGAGCAAGGTGACCGGCCCCAGCGCCGCTTCCGCCGCCGGGACTATCAGGTCGACCTCGGCGGGATCGGCCAGATCACCGGCGATCACGGCGGCACGCGCGCCGCGCTGCCGCAATTCGGCCGCGAGCGCCTCGGCCTCTTCGCGCGCGCCGCCATAATGGATCGCGACTGCATAGCCGGCGTCCGCCAGCCGCTCGACGATGGCGCGGCCGATGCGCCGCGAGCCCCCCGTCACCAGCGCAACCTCAGACATCGCGCGATTCCCGATTCGCCGGTGGCAGGGCGGCTTTCGGCGGCGAGCGGCGCTGCAACCGTCGCTCCCAGTGTTTGGCGACGCGCAGGTAGCGGTAGAACGCATAGTTCATCGCGGTCATGAAGCCGTAGACGCCGCGCA
The DNA here is from genome assembly GCF_900108245.1 of Allobosea lathyri. Classification (GTDB taxonomy): domain Bacteria; phylum Pseudomonadota; class Alphaproteobacteria; order Rhizobiales; family Beijerinckiaceae; genus Allobosea; species Allobosea lathyri. The sequence continues at coordinate 33,099 of NZ_FNUY01000007.1, read as the reverse complement.
GGCCGTGCCGGCGGCCGAAATAGGCCTTGATGAAGTTCGCCGGGAATTCGACGACGAGCCGGAAGGCCGAGACTGTCACGCCGCGCTGGTCGAGGTCGTCGGCCTGCGCGTCGCTATAGGCGTTGAGCTTTTCCATCTGCTCGCCCAGCGAGCGAACCGAATAATGGTGCACCGTACCCTTGAGGCGGCCGATTCGGGCATCTGGATCGAGATCGACCCGGTCATGAACCGGGGAGGGCGAATAGCGGCCCTTGGCCTTGCGATAGAGTCGCACGGGCGCGAGCGCGTAGGCGAAGCGATGCGGCGCCTGCTCGCCGGGGAAGATTTCGGCGATTCTCAGCTTATAGGCGTCCGCTCCTGGTCCGTTGCCTTCGAAAAGCGCGGCTATCTCGGCAGCGAGGTCGGAGGGCAGGACTTCGTCGGCGTCGAGATTGAGCATCCAGTCGTGGCGGCAGAGGTCTTCCGCGAACCGCTTCTGCGGGCCGTAGCCCGGCCAGGCATTGAAGACGACTCGGGCGCCCAGCTGCTCGGCAACGGCTTGCGTTCCATCGGTCGAACCGGAGTCCACGACGATGATATCGTCGCTCAAACCACGCGCGGCCATGATCGTCCGCCCTATGCGATCGGCCTCATCGCGCGCGATTATGAAAATCGAGATAGGTGGCATTCGTCACGTCTCGTTTCGCTTCAAACATAATGGCTTATGCATGCGTGGCGTGGTTCGGCAAGGCGGGAGAAGAATTCGATCGATCGCAATGGAACCCTACGGGAGTAGTCGCGTTAGTGAGGCGGCACGCTGGGGGGAGGTCAGGGGTAGTCTCGGTATTATTAGTATTCGATTTACCATTCAGCGTGCTTTAACGTTCGTTAATCCGTCTTTACTCTTTGGCCTGGGTTATCGCATTCGTGCCGCATTTCTGCCGCGGTCTGCAAGGCAGTTGTGCTTCTGGCGCAACAGACAAAGCTGGGTAATGCTCTTATACAGGGTCTATCGAAATCACCGCCGGGCTCGACCGGCATGAGCGACGTCTAAGGAGTCTATTATGAAGAAGTATCTGCTTTCGAGCGTCGCGGCACTTGGCCTCGTCGCTGCCGGCGCCGCCTCTGCCGCTGATCTGCCGTCCCGCAAGGGCCCGGTCGTTGCCCCGATCTACGCTCCGATCTTCACCTGGACCGGCTTCTACGTCGGTGCCAACGCCGGTTACGCCTGGGGTCAGATCGACTCCACCAACCTCGGCGTCATCCCGCAGTTCAAGGATCCCGACGGCTTCGTCGGCGGTGGCCAGATCGGCTACAACTACCAGATCGGCCAGTGGGTCGTCGGCCTCGAGGCTGACTTCCAGGGCGCCGACCTGAAGGCCACCACCGGAGCCCTGAACGGCTTCAGCGCTTCGAACGAGCTGAACTGGTTCGGCACCGTTCGTGGCCGCGTCGGCTACGCTTTCGACCGGTTCCTGCCCTACGTCACCGGCGGTTTCGCTTATGGCCAGGTCAAGAACAAGATCACTGCCCCGACCTTCGTGTTCAGCGACGACAACGTTCAGTACGGCTGGACGCTCGGTGCTGGCCTGGAGTACGCCTTCACCAACAACCTGTCGGCCAAGGTCGAATACCTCTACGTCGATCTCGACAAGGAGTCGGTCAACGTTCCCGGCGGCACCTTCACGGGCAAGGTCGAGACCAAGTTCTCGGTCGTCCGCGCTGGCCTGAACTACAAGTTCTAGTCTTTTCCCCTCACGGGGTTGGACATGACCCGGTGGCTTCGGCCACCGGGTTTTTTGTTGCCTGCAATCCCGTCATTGGTTTGGCACGAAAAATCCAGAGGTCTTGCGGACCCCTGGATTTGTAGCTGCGCGAACGATGATGCCGGTGGCTTGAAGGGCTGATACCAGCGGCTTTAATGTCGATCGGTGCGTCGCTATTGCGTCATTGCGAGCGCAGCGAAGCAATCCAGAGCGGCAGCGCTCGACGACCCCTGGATTGCTTCGCTGCGCTCGCAATGACGACAGGGGAGCCTCAAAGCCCGTTGGTATCAGCCCTTGAAGCGCGTCGTCTCGAAAGCCGGGACCTTGGCGGCGAAGGCGTCGAGCCAGGCGACGAGCCGGGGGTGAGTCGTCCGCCAGCTGCCTTCGAAGCGCAGGTCGAGATAGCCGAGCGCGCAGGCGAGTGCGATCTCGCCGACCCGCGGCTTGTCCGGATAGGTCGGCGGTGCGGCCTCCAATGCGGCGAGCGCGCGCGAAACCTTGCCGGCCTGATGCGCGACCCAGTCGGCATTGCGTCCTTCTACCGGCCGGAAGCGGGTCTCATAGACCTGCAGCAACGCAGCGTCGCAAAGGCCATCCGCGAGAGCCTGCAGGCGCAACTGGGCAAAGCGGGCTTCGCCGGCCGGAATGAGGCGGCTCTCGCCGGCGAGATGGTCGAGATAGTCGACGATCACGCGCGAATCGAACAGCGTCGTGCCGTCTTCCAGCACCAGTGTCGGGATCTTGCCGAGCGGATTCTGCTGGCGCAGGGGCTCAGCGGGATCGTTAGTGTCGGTGGCGGCGATTTCGATGCGGTCGATCAGGCCGAGTTCGAGCGCTGCGATCTTGACCTTGCGGCCGAAAGGAGAGGCGGGAGACGAGCGCAATACGAGCATCGGGAGGTCCTTTTAGGCCATGGGCAGTTTGAACATCGGGGATGTGGGATTTGTGCGGAAGAATCGCCGTCCGTCAGCCGTCCGGGCGAATCGGCTCGCATAGGTAGCGTGGGCTCGGCCCCTGGGCGAGACGCTCGGTGAGGGCCGGCAGCAGAATGCGGGCCTCATCCGTCAGCAGCCAGGGCGGATTGATCACAAGCATGCCCGTGGCAGTCAGTCCGCCGGCGGCTTCGGGACGATCGACGTCGATCTCCAGCCGCAGGAGGCGGCCAATTCCCGCCGCGAGAATCGCCGTGATCAGATTCTCGACGGCACGCCGGTCCTTGATCGGATACCAGAGCGCATAGATCCCGGTCGGCCATTTGCGGTGGGCGGCGATGAGCTCCGTCTCCAATGTCGCGAACTCGTCCTTCTCCTCGAAGGGCGGGTCGATCAGCACGACCCCGCGCCGCTCTTTTGGGGGCACATTGCCGCGAAGCGCGTTCCAGCCATCGATCGCGAGGGCCTTGCAGCGTGGATCACGGCCGATGACCTGAACCAGCTTCTTGTGAGTCTGGGGGTGGAGTTCGGCGGCGATCAGCCTGTCGTCGGCACGCATCGCGAATTGGCAAAGCCAGGGAGAGCCGGGATAGGTGTCGGCCCCGTGAAGCGCGCGGGCGCCGGCCAGGCCGTCGCGCCACGGCTTCAGCAGCGCCTCGACCGCTGGCGACAGCGGCGACCGGTCGATCCGGGCCACGCCATCCTTCCATTCATGGGTGCGCAGCGCCTCTTCGGAGCCGAGATCGTAGCGACCGGCCCCCGCATGCGTGTCGACGACCCGGTAAGGCGTCTCCTTGGCGCCGAGATGGCTGAGGATGCGCATGAGGATGACATGCTTGAGCACGTCGGCGAAGTTTCCGGCATGGAAGCCGTGGCGATAATTCATGACACGCTCTTACGTGTCTTTGACGCGCCTGTCAGCGTGGAGCCGTGACCGTGATTTCGCGCGATCGGCAGCCGGAGCGATCGACCTCCTGGCAGGTGCGGAAGCCGCGCAGGTCCTTGCTGAGGCAGATGCGGACCTCCTGAAGCACGCCGCGCTTGCAGGCGACCGACATCATATCGGTGCGCAATCCGGGATTCGCGTCGACAAAAGCGCGTTCGAGGTCGATCGCGGTCCAGTTCTGATCGCGATCCGCCTTTGCGAGCGAAGGCGGGATCACGATCTTCTCGCGGGCGCGCCGGACGTCGTCGAAATAGTCGCTCGGGCTCGATCCGGAGCAGGTGCCGTGCTTGCGCCATTCATAGCGGGCGAGGCTCTCGGTCGGAAACAGGCCCTGCGCCTTCTCCATAGCGATTCGCGAGGGCGTGCGACCGGCCGGACCGCAATCGCTGGGGTAGCCGCGCTCGTTCTGGGGCCAGAGCCCGTGGACGACGAAGCGCAGGCCCGCGCCTTCGGAGCATTGCTCGCTATTGCGCGGGCGGTCGCCATCGAGCTCGCAGAAGCCGGGCGACCAGGACAGCGCGAGAACGTAGAAGTCGAAATCGCCCGGCGAGCCGCCACGCTGATAGCGCCCTTGCGCCTGCGCTCCGCCGAAGAGCAGGCCGAGAAGCACAAGCGACAGGCAAGCGCGCAAGAGCGCCATCAGGCGGTTTTACCGCTCGGGGCCGGGGCGGGCCATCTGGCAGTCGGGCGCATAGCTGCGGTGGCGGTCGAGCCCGCTGACGCACCAGTTGACGTTCCAGGTCAGGCCGAAGAGCCCGAGATTCTCGCGCACCGAATAGTCGACGCGGTGCAGCGTGCCGTCGTTCAGCTGGACGCGGCCGGTGCAGAAACGGCGCGGAATGAAATCATCGCCCCATGGCCGGTAGCCGATCGGCCGGATGCGGTCATAGCTGACAGCCTGGAGCGGCCCCCAGAACTTGCTTTCGCGCGAGTTGAACCAGCTGGTGATCTCACCGAGCACGGCTGGGTCTTCGCAGGCTGGCAGGTTGCCATACATCGGGATGATGCGCTCCTCGGCCCGGTCGGGCGGAGCGACATAGCGGCCACTGGCGGCCAGGGCGGAGAAGCCGGCCAGGCAGGCGACCGAGAGAAGGGCGGTTCGCAGCAATGTGCGGCGCATCGGATCAAGCCTCATAAAGGAGGGCGAATATGGCGAGCACGATGGCGGGCGGCGGAGTGGGGGTCAAGACGATTGAGCCCGCCGCATGCATCCTGCAGCGTTCTGTTGCATTTCGATCCGAGGATTTGCGGCGCGGAGGGCGCATCGGCCATGCTTTCGTGCCTTGTGGTGTGGCCGGCCGGGACTGGCATTGTCCGGCTCGATTGGCGAGACTGGCGCAAATGCCGGAAACCGGCAGAGCTCGATGGGAGCCTGACATGACCACATTCGACGATCCCGTGGCCCATATCGATGACCCTGACGAGCTGCGCGCCCATATAGGCGCGGTCAATCCTCTGGCCGAGCGCAAGGTCCTGCCGGCACTCGACCAGTTCTGTCGCGACTTCATCGCGCTCTCGCCCTTCCTTGTGCTCGCCAGCGTGGACAGGGCCGGAGCCGCAGATGCGAGCCCGCGCGGCGATGCCCCGGGCTTCGTGCGGGTGCTCGACGACAAGACGCTGCTGATTCCCGACAGGCGGGGCAACAACCGGGTCGACACCTTCGGCAATATCATCTCTGCGCCGAGCGTCGGGCTGATCTTCATGGTGCCCGGCATCAACGAGACCCTGCGGGTCAACGGCAGGGCCCGCGTGACGCGCGATCCGGCGCTGCTCGAGCCGTCGATCGTGCAGGAGCGGGTGCCGACGATCGGTCTGCTCGTTTCAGTCGACGAAGTGTTCTTCCACTGCGGGAAGGCCTTGATTCGCTCGAAGCTGTGGGATCCTTCGACGCAGGTCGAGCGCAACCGCTTCCCGACGCTGGGCCGGATCGTCGCGGAGCAGACCAAGGCGATCGGCGTCGCCGAGGCCGAAGCCAATCTGGAAGAGGCCTATCGCAGCCGGCTGTATTGAGTGGCGAGCTGTTGCCGCCGAGTGCGCCAAGGTGAGTACGCAATCTGGCTCGGACCCGCGCGCCGTCATCCCGGACAAGCGGCTTTAGCCGCGCAGATCCGGGATCCATCATGAGGCTCGACGGCGCTCTACGATGGATCCCGGATCTCCGCTCCGCTGCGTCCGGGATGACGGCGTGTTTCAGAGCATGACTGTCCGGACCTAGCCGAAGGAGGCTTCCAGCATCGCCGCATAATCTGCGGCGGTGGCGGCGCGCGGATTGGTGGCGCTGGAGTGGTCCTTCACGGCGGCCTCCGCGATCGCGGGAATGACGCTGCGCGGCACGCCCATGGCCGACAGGCTCTGCGGCATGCCGAGGCGGCCCGTCAATTCGGCGAGCCAGATCGCGAGGTCGGTATCGGGCGCGAGGCCGAGCGTGCGCCGGATCTCGGCGTATTTCGCCTGGGCATCGGGCGCATTGAAGCGCAAAATGGCCGGCAGCAGCACGGCATTCAGCGTGCCGTGATGGAGCGAAACCTCCTTCAGCCCGCCCAGTGGATGCGACAAAGCGTGTACGGCGCCCAGGCCCTTCTGGAAGGTCATGCCGCCCTGCAGCGCGGCCATCATCATTTCCTTGCGCGCCTCGCGGTCCGAACCGTCCTTCACCGCGCGCTCGATATGGGCGACGGCACGCTTCAGGCCGTCGAGTGCGATCGCCTCGGCGGGCGGGTTTTCGCGTGGGCTGAGATAGGTCTCGATGCAATGGGTCACGGCGTCCATGCCGGTCGCGGCAGTGAGCCAGGCCGGCAGGCCAAGCGTCAGCTCGGGGTCGCAGATCGCCAGCCGCGGGATCAGATGCGGCGAGATGAAGCCGAGCTTGCGGCCGTCCGTGAGGGTGATGAGTGCCGCGCGACCGACCTCGCTGCCGGTGCCCGATGTGGTGGGGATGGCGATCACCGGCGCGACGCTGGCCGTGATCCTGGGGATGCCGCCGAGGATCGCGGCGTAGCTTTCCAGCGCGCCGTCATGGGTTGCGAGCAAGGCGACGCCCTTGGCGAGATCGATCGGCGAGCCGCCGCCGATGGCGACGAGCCCGTCGCAGCCATGCTGGCGATAGAGCGCCAGCGCCGCCAGAACCGCTTCCTCGGTGGGGTTGGTCGGCGTGTCCTCGAAGACCGGCGCGGAGGCCAGCGCTGCCGCCTGCTTCTGGACGGTGCCGACTATGCCGGCCGCGACGATGCCCTTGTCGGCGATGATCAGCGGCCTGGTCACGCCGATTGCGGTGAGGTCGGCCCCGATGCCGGCGATCTCGCCGAAACCGAACTTGACGGTGGTGAGGTAGGTGATCAGGGCCATGGCGGGTTCTCGTTTCGCGGGGAGTGGAGCTTCGCGCAGCGCGCTACGGAAGATCAAGCGGCTCTGGCGGCGCGCCTGACCTGCGTTCCAATATGAGCAGGGCGATGCCGGCTGCGATGATCAGTGCGGCTCCGACCAGCATCGTCGTGGTCGGCCAGTCGCCGAAGATGAGCCAGCCGAACAGCAGCGCCCAGACGATCAGAGTGTATTGATAGGGCACGACAACGGAGGCCTCGGCCAGCTTCAGCGACCGCGTCACGCAGAGATGCGCGACCATGGCGATGATGCCGAGCAGGCCGAGCAGCGCGGTGTCGGCGAGGCTTGGCGTCACCCAGCCGAAGGGCAGCAGGACGAGCCCCATGATCAGCGCGCCGAGCGTCTGCCAGGCGACGAGGGTGACGTCCGGCGTGCCGCGCAGCTGCCGCCCGGCGATCATCATCGCCGCGAAGAGGAAGCTGCCGAGTAGGGCAACCAGCGCCGGCATCGACAGGCTGGCGCTGCTTGGATTGAGCGCGATCGCAACGCCGATAAATCCGGCGGCAACTGCAAGCCAGCGCGCGAAATCGACCTTCTCGCCAAGCAGGAGTGCCGCCAGGATCACCGCCCAGACCGGGGCGGCGAGCCAGATCGTCATGGTGTCGGCGAGCGGCAGATAGGATACCGCCAGATAGAACAGGGCGACCTCGCCGGAGCCGAAGGCGACGCGCAGCGCCTGCAGCCAGGGCCGTTCGGGCTTCAGCGTCCGATGCAGGCCCTGCTTGAAGACGAAGGGTACCAGCACGACCAAGGCGGCAGTGCTGCGCAGGAGCAGCAGCTGGCCGACCGTGTAGGTCGCGACCAGCCATTTGCCCATCACGTCGTTGATCGAGAACAGCAGGATGCCGAACAGCATCATCAGGATGCCGGCGAGGGCGTTATTGCGTGAAGGCATGGCTGGCGTGGCGGTATCCGGAACGGTTCGCTGCTTTCGCGCATGCCTCATCCTGAGGCAAGTGCCGCAGGGCGCGGCACCGCCCGCGCTGGACGCAGTCGAGGTTGGGACTTTATTTCTGGATTGACTTAATTAAGCTAACGGCGAATTATTGGGGCATGGACCGTTTCATTGCCCTTGCCGATCCCACGCGCCGCCGCATCGTCGAGATGCTCGGCGAGGCCCCGCTTGGTGCCGGCGAGATCACCGCGCGGTTCAGCATCAGCGCTCCCGCAATCTCCCAGCATCTCAAGGTGCTGAAGGAAGCCGGGCTGGTCAGCGTGGAGGTGAGGGGGCAGCGGCGGATCTACCGGCTCGATCCTGCCGGGCTCGATGCGTTCGACGCCTGGGTGCGCAAGGTCCGGGGCTTCTGGGGCGCTCGGCTCGATGGGCTGGAACAGGAACTGGAAAAACCCGTTTCGGGTGAGGGAGAGGCGTGATGAGCGAGTATGGCGTGGTCCTGGAAAGCGGTGCGGTCCGGTTTGAACGGCTGGTGCAGGGGCCGATCGAGCGGGTCTGGGCCTATCTCACTGAATCCGACAAGCGCAGCACCTGGCTGGCCGGCGGCGAGTTCGACCTGAGAGTCGGCGGCGAGACGAAGATGTTGTTCAAGCATTCCAACATCACCGACGAGGCCCCGCCTGAGGCTTATCGCGAGATGAACGAGAACGGTTTCCTGAGCGTCGGCACGATCACCCGCTACGAGCCGCCGCATGTGCTCGGCTTAACCTGGGATGATGGCGGCAATCCGCCTTCGGAGGTTACTTTCGAGCTGACGCCAAAGGATGGAAAGGTGTTGCTCGTCCTGACCCATCGCAAACTCGCCGACACAAAGGCGATGCAGAGCGTTTCCGGTGGCTGGCACGTTCATCTCGGCATTCTCGAGGATATTCTGGCCGGGCAGCCGCGGCGTGCCTTCTGGGCCAATCATGCGAAGCTGGATGCCGAATACGCGGCGCGTTATGCAACGTCGGACGCGACGGACGGTGAGCCATGACGATCAGCGCTGCGACGTTTCTGATGTTTGAGGGCCGGGCCGAGGAGGCGCTCGCCTTCTATGTCTCTGTCGTGCCGGGCAGCGAAATCCTCTCGATCAACCGTTATGGGGCTGGCGGGCCGGGGCCCGAAGGCTCGGTCATACTGGCTACTGCTACGATCGCCGGCATGCCGGTGATGGCCAGCGACAGCTTCGTGAAGCATGATTTCAGCTTCACGCCGTCGGTTTCGTTCTTTCTGACCTGTTCGGACGAGGCGGAGATCGAGGAGCTTGCAACAGCGCTGGGCGATGGCGGCCAGTTCCTGATGCCGCTTTCGAACTATGGTTTCAGCCGCCGTTTCGGCTGGCTGAACGATCGCTTCGGAGTGTCGTGGCAGCTCAATCTGCCCTGAGCGGCGCGCGCCGGTGATTCACAGGCTCGCTGCTGCTCGCGCCGCCTGATCATACTGCCCCGAAAGCGAGCGCATCGTGGCGGCGATCTCGGATAGGCGTGCCGGCTCCATGCCGGTCGCGAGCACCGACTTGACCAGAAGCTGTTCGCGGATTTGCGCGTAACGCTTGCAGGCATCCTCGCCGGCCGGCGTGACCGCGACGGTCTTCTCCTTGCCCTTGCGACCGCCCTTCAGGAGCTTCAGCCGTTCGAGCTTCTTGAGCGAGTAGTTCACGACATGGGTGTCCTCGATATTGAGGACGAGGCAGATATCGGCGAGGCGCTTGGGCTTTGCCCGGTGATTGACGTTGTGCAGCACGAGCACGTCGAGCGGCGACAGATCGGGCACGCCGGCGGCGGCCATGCAGCGCACCATCCAGCGATGAAAGGCATGCACGGTCATGCTGAGCGCGAATTCAAACTCCGACGCGGCCGGCATCGCGCCCGAGGCGAGGTGGCCGGAGGAGACGATCGGGCCGAGGTCGTCAATGGACATGGAGGGAATGGGCACGATTTACACCGAAAAGGCGCGGGGAACCCCTCTCCTGTAAGGAGAGGGGCAGGGGTGAGGTGTAGGTCCTTGGACCATTTGGGTTTTTGGACCACGTGGGTTCTTGGGGCGGGGCCGGTGAGGTCTCAGCCGAAGTGTCAAAGCGGCCGACACCTCACCCTGCCCTCTCCTTACAGGAGAGGGTTCCCCGCGCCTTTACGTCGAGACCGGGTATTCTACTCGTCACATTTTCTTATAGGCGTCGACGACGGCCTGGCCGTCCGCGCCGGCCTTCTTCAGCCAGTCGGCGGTGAGCGTCTCGCCGGCCTTCTTGAAGCCTGCCGCCAGGGCCGGCGTGGGCGCCTGCACCTTCATGCCCTTTGATTTGAGCTCGTTCAGATACCAGTTGGTCTTGTCCTCCCAGGCCTTCCAGCCGCGCGCCTCGGCTGCGGCGGACGCCTTGAGGATTGCCTCCTGCGTCGGCTTGTCGAGCGCGTCAAAAGCCGCCTTGTTGACGAAGGTCGCATTCTTGGGGATCCAGGCCTGGACGTCGTAGAAATTGGTCAGCGACTCCCAGACCTTGCTGTCATAGCCGGTGCCGCCCGAGGACATGAAGGAGTTGACCACACCGGTCGCCAGGGCCTGCGGCAGTTCGGCGGCCTGGATCGTGACCGACTGCATGCCGAGCAACTCGCCCAGACGCGTCGTGCCGACATTGTATGAGCGCCATTTCAGGCCCTTCATGTCCTCGATCGTGTTGATCTCCTTCTTGGTATAGACGCCCTGGGGCGCCCAGGGGACCATGAACAGGAGCTTGACGCCCTGGCTGTCGAGCTTCTTCTCGACGGCGGCCTTCGAGGCTTTGTAGAGCTTCATCGAGTCGGCGAAGCTGGTCGCCAGGAACGGCACCACGTCGATGCCGAAGATCGGGTCCTCGTTCTCATGGACCGACATCAGCACTTCGCCCATCTGCGCTTGGCCCGTCTGGACGGCGCGCTTGATCTCCGGCGCCTTGAACAGCGAGGCGTTGGCATGGACCGTGATCGCCAGCTTGCCGCCGGTCGCGGCCTCGACATCCTTCGCGAAGGCGACGAGGTTCTCGCTGTGGGGATTGTCGGCCGGATAGGCGGCGGGCAGGTTCCACTTGGCCTGTGCCGCGGCGCCGGTTGCGCCCAGCGCCAGCGTGCCGGCGGCGACGCCGATCGCGAGCAGGCTGCGGATCGTCATTCTTTTTGTAAAGCTCTGGCAGGTCATCGAGTTTTCTCCGTTCCCTTGTTGTTGATGCGGCATCATTTCGGAAAGGCGAGTTCGGGTAAATACATCACGATCTGCGGGAAGATCGTGATGATCGCCACGGCGGCGACCAGCAGAAAGAAGAACGGCAGGGCGGCAAGCGCGACGGTATTGGAGTCCTTGCCCGACATGGTCTGCAGGACGAAGAGGTTGAAACCCACCGGCGGCGACACCTCGGCCATCTCGACGATCAGCACGAGGAAGATGCCGAACCAGACCAGGTCGAAGCCGGCCGTCTTGATCATCGGAATCACGATCGCGGTCGTCAGCACGATCATCGAGATGCCGTCGAGCGCCGTGCCGAGCACGATGTACATCACGGTGAGCGCTGCGATCAGCGCATAGGGCGACAGGTGCAGGCTATCGACCCATTCGGCCAGCGCCAGCGGAATGCCGGTATAGGCCATCGAGGTCGACATGAAGGAGGCGCCGGCCAGGATCAGCATGATCATGCAGGTGATCCGGGTGGTGCCCATCACGCTCTGCCAGAAGGCGTCCCGGGTCAGTGTGCCCGACCACCAGGCGATGCCGAACGAGCCGAGGACGCCCCAAGCCGCGCATTCGGTCGCGGTCGCCCAGCCCAGCAGCAAGGAAAGGAAGACCAGCGCGATCAGCAGCATGCAGGGAATGAGCTGGGTCGATTCCCGCAGCTTTTCGCGGAACGGCATCGACGGCTCGCGCGGCGGCGCTTTCGACGGGTTCAGCAGGTGCCAGATGGCGATATAGCCGGAATACAGCACCATCACGAGCAGGCCGGGCAGGAAGCCGGCGAGGAAGATCTGGATGATCGAGACGTTGGCGGCGACCGCATAGACCACCATGGTGATCGAAGGCGGGATCAGGATACCGAGCGTCCCGGCACCGGCAAGCGAGCCGAGCGCGAGCTTCTCGTCATAGCCGCGCTTCTTCAGCTCGGGCAGGGCGATCTTGGCGACGGTGGCGCAGGTCGCGGCCGAGGAGCCCGAGACGGAGCCGAAAATGCCGCAGGCGAGCACATTGACATGCATCAGCCGGCCGGGAAGCCAGTTCAGCCAGGGCGCGAGGCCCCTGAACATCTCCTCCGAGAGCTTGGTCCGGTAGAGGATTTCGCCCATCCAGATGAAGAGCGGCAGCGCGGCAAGCGTCCAGGAGGCGCTGTTGCCCCAGATCGTCGTCGCCAGCACGGAACCGGCCGGAATGCCGCCGCCGACGAACTGCATGGCGACCCAGCCGCAGGCCATCAGCGAAATGGCGATCCAGACGCCGCCGGCGAGAAAAACCGTCAGCAGGAGCAGCAGAAGGCCGGAAATCTCGATCATCGCCATGTCGCTCAGACTCCGCTCGCCATGGCGCGTTCGACGATTTCCTCGTCCGATTGCGCTGGCGGCTTTTCGTAGCGGGGTTCGAGGCCGCGCAGGACGACATGGACGAACTCGTCGACGAAGGCGATGAACAGGATCACCAGCCCGCCGGAATAGCCGAGCTGCGGGATCCACATCGGCATCGCCACGACGCCGCCGGCGACATCGTTGAAGGCGTAGGACTGCCAGGTCATGATGACCGCGTGCCAGGCGAAGAAGCCGACGAAGCCGAGGCCGAGCACCAGCGAGAAGGTCTCGAAGACCCAGCGCGTGCGGCCCTTGAACCGGTCGATCAGCAGGCCGACGCGGATCATGTCGCCTGACTTGAAGGTGTGGGCGAGGCCCAGAAACGCCATCGCGGCCATGCACCAGGAGGTGAAATCATCGCCGGCCGGAATGTTGAAGCCGATCTCGCGGCCGAGCGACAGCGCCATCATCAGGACGAAGATCGCGATGAGGAACATCCCGGCGGCATAGCCGGAGAAGAGATAAAGCGCGTCGAGCGAGCGGCGGATCATGGCCGGGCTCCCGACATGAACGGTTCGCTTCCCTCAACCCGCGCCGTCATCCCGGGCGACCGAAGGGAGACCCGGGATCCATTCCGGAGCGCCTGCCGGTAAAGTTCGGGAATGGGTCCCGGGTCTGCGCTACGCTTCGCCCGGGATGACGGCGCTTTTTTCGCGAATGTCCAAGCCGCTGAAAGCATGGACTCCTCAAGGTGAGGGCTGTGTTCTGAGTAGCTGCCGCCACGCCGCATCTGCCCGATTGCCAGAACCGCATCCGTCATCGCATCCTCCCTATTCAAGCCAGCCTGGCCCCTCAGCCATGTTCCAGCCACAATCAGGATCGTAGCCGGCGAATCCGCCTTGTCAACAAGTCATCGACGATTTATCGATGAAACGTCAGATAGCTTCTGCCCGCAGGCCGGAGCCAAGGGGAGCACTCGCTATGACGACGGGGCGTTGGGACTTCTGGATCGATCGTGGCGGCACTTTCACCGACGTGATCGGCCGCGATCTCACAGGCAAGCTTCACGCCAGGAAGCTGCTGTCCGAGAATCCGGGCGCCTATCGCGACGCTGCCGTGCAAGGCATCCGCGACCATCTCGGCCTGAAGGCCGGCGAGGCGATCCCCGCCGGGCTGGTCGGCGAGGTCCGCATGGGCACGACTGTCGCGACCAATGCGCTGCTGGAGCGCAAGGGCGACCGCACGCTGCTGGTCACGACCAAGGGGTTCAGGGACGCGCTGCGCATCGGCTACCAGGCGCGGCCCGATATTTTCGCCAAGGAGATCATCAAGCCCGAGCAGCTCTATGACGATGTCGTGGAGATCGACGAGCGCGTGCTGGCCGATGGCGAGGTCGAGCGCGTTCCCGACGAGGCGGCGATCCGCAGCGCGCTGCAAGCCCAGTTCGATGCCGGTTTCCGCGCCGTCGCCATCGTCTTCATGCATGCCTATCGCTATCCCGCGCATGAGCAGGTTGCAGCCCGCATCGCCCGCGAGATCGGTTTTCCGCAGGTTTCCGTCAGCCATGAGGTCTCGCCGCTGATCAAGCTGGTCGGACGTGGCGATACCGCCGTGGTCGATGCCTATCTCTCGCCGATCCTCGGCCGCTATGTCGCGCAGGTCTCCGAAGAACTCGACATCGCCCGCACCGGCGCGCGGCTGATGTTCATGATGTCCTCGGGCGGTCTCACCGCAGCCGAACTCTTTCAGGGCAAGGATGCCATTCTCTCAGGCCCCGCCGGCGGCGTCGTCGGCCTTGCCGAAACCGGGCGCTCGGCCGGCTTCGCTGAGGTTATCGGCTTCGACATGGGCGGGACCTCGACCGACGTCGCCCATTTCGACGGCGAATATGAGCGCGCCTTCGAGACCGAGGTCGCGGGCGTGCGGATGCGCGCGCCGATGATGCTGATCCATACGGTTGCGGCCGGCGGCGGCTCGGTCCTGCATTATGACGGCGCGCGTTTCCGCGTCGGGCCGGATTCAGCCGGCGCCAATCCAGGCCCCGCCGCCTACCGCCGCGGCGGCCCGCTTGCCGTGACCGACGCGAACGTCATGGTCGGCAAGCTGATCCCGGGCTATTTCCCGTCGATCTTCGGCGAAAGCCATGACCAGCCGCTCGATGTCGAGATGGTCAAGGCGAAGTTCGCGACGCTCGCGGCCGAGGTCGGCGACGGGCGCTCGGCCGAGGAGGTCGCCGACGGCTTCATCCAGATCGCGGTCGCCAACATGGCCGAGGCGATCAAGAAGATCTCGGTCCAGCGCGGCTATGACATCACCCGCTATGCGCTGAATTCCTTTGGCGGTGCGGGCGGGCAGCATGCCTGTCTCGTAGCCGACGCGCTGGGCATCAAGACGGTGCTGCTGCATCCCTTCTCCGGCCTGCTTTCGGCCTATGGCATGGGGCTCGCCGAAATCCGCTCGACGCGGACGGCCGCGCTCGATGTGCCGCTCGATGGCGAGGCGAAGGCGGCGATCGCTGCGGTTTCCGACAGGCTTGCGGCCGAGACGCGCACTGAGCTGACCGGGCAGGGCGTGCCCGACGATGTGATCGCGATCCATGTCAGGGCTCATATCCGCTATGCCGGCACCGACACGGCCATCGCGATCGCGGCGGGAACGCGGGACGAGATGAGGCAGGCCTTCCAGCTCGCTCATAAGGCGCGTTTCGGCTTCATGGACGAGACCAAGGCGCTCGTCGTTGAGGCGGTCGAGGTCGAGGCCGTCGGCGGCGGAGCCAAGTTCGAGGAGGCCTCGGCGCCCGAGACCGCAGGCGAGCCGGTTGCTGCCGAGCGCACGCGGCTGTTCTCCCGGGGGCAGTGGCATGAGGCCGCGATCGTGCGGCGCGAGGCGATCAGCCCCGGCCAGAGCGTGGCGGGGCCCGCTATCATCATCGAGCCGAATCAGACCGTGGTGGTCGAGGAGGGCTGGAGCGCCCGTCTGACGCCCAAGGATCACCTCGTGCTGGTGCGGGCCAAGGCGCTCGTCCAGAACGCGGCGATCGGCACCAAGGCCGATCCCGTCATGCTCGAGATCTTCAACAACCTGTTCATGTCGATCGCCGAGCAGATGGGCGTGACGCTGCAGAACACCGCCTATTCCGTGAACATCAAGGAGCGGCTGGATTTCTCCTGCGCCGTGTTTGACACCACTGCATCACTGGTCGCCAACGCCCCGCATATGCCGGTGCATCTGGGATCGATGGACAAGTCGGTCGAGACCGTCATCAAGAACAATCCGGTGATCAAGCCGGGCGACGTGTATTGCCTGAACGCGCCCTATAATGGCGGCACGCATCTGCCCGACATCACCGTCTGCACGCCGGTCTTCGACGACGAAGACAAGGACATTCTGTTCTGGGTCGCGAGCCGCGGCCATCATGCCGATGTCGGCGGCGTCGCGCCCGGCTCGATGTCGCCGCTGGCGACGCATATCGAGGAGGAAGGCGTCTATATCGACAATTTCAAGATCGTCGATCAGGGCCGTTTCTGCGAGGAGGACCTCGTCAAGCTGCTGACCGGCGCGCGCTACCCGGTTCGCAACGTCGTTCAGAACGTCAACGATCTGAAGGCGCAGATCGCGGCCAATGAGAAGGGCGTGGCTGAACTTCGGAAGATGATCCGCTCCTTCGGGCTCGACGTCGTCCAGGCCTATATGGGCCATGTCCAGGACAATGCGGCCGAGAGCGTCGCGCGGCTCCTGACAAAGCTTCACGATGCCGAATTCACCTATCCGATGGACCAGGGCTGCGCGATCAAGGTCAAGATCACGATCGACCGCGACAAGCGCGAGGCGACCGTCGATTTCACCGGGACCTCGCCGCAGCGCGAGGATAATTTCAACGCGCCGGCTCCGGTGACGCGCGCTGCGGTGCTCTATGTCTTCCGCGTCATGGTCGATGACGCGATCCCGATGAATGCCGGTTGCCTCAGGCCGATCCGGATCATCGTGCCGGAAGGGTCGATGCTGGCGCCGCATTATCCGGCGGCTGTCGTCGCCGGCAATGTCGAGGTCAGCCAGGCCGTCACCAACACCTTGTTCGGCGCGCTGGAGGCGATGTCGGCTTCGCAGGGCACGATGAACAACCTGACCTTCGGCAATGACGAGTACCAGTATTACGAGACGATCTGTTCGGGCTCGCCGGCGGGGCCTGGTTTCAACGGGACGTCGGGCGTGCATGTCCACATGACCAATTCGCGCCTGACCGATCCGGAAATCCTGGAGACGCGCTTCCCCGTCGTGCTGGAGGATTTCCACATCCGCGCCGGCTCTGGTGGGCGCGGCGAATGGAACGCGGGCGACGGCACCAGCCGCACGATCCGGTTCCGCAAGGCGATGGACTGCGCGATCCTCGCCTCGCATCGGAAGGTCCGGCCCTTCGGCATGAAGGGCGGCGAGCCCGGCGAACTCGGCCGCACCCTCGTCAGGCGGCTTTCGGGCGTGGTCGATGAGTTGAAGCCGAGCGACCAGACCTTCCTGGAAGCGGGCGAGGCCGTGACCGTGATCACGCCGACGGCGGGTGGCTATGGCAAGCCGAAAGGCTGAGCCTCTCCGTCATGGTCGGCCTTGTGCCGACCATCCACGTCTTCCAGCGCCGAGCGCTATGACCAAGACGTGGATGCTCGCCACAAGGGCGAGCATGACGGGGTTGCGCTTCCTGCCGCCTCCATGACGGCCGGTGGGGTTGGCAAGAGCAACTGGGCGTACCTAACTGCAGTCTCCAACACGGAGACGCCCCATGCCCCAGACCTGGATGATCACCGGCGCCAATCGCGGCATCGGCCTTGCGCTGACCATCGAACTCGTGCGCAGGGGCGAACATGTCATCGCAGCCGCCCGTGATCCCTGGGGCGGGGCGCTGTCTGAAATCGCCGCCGCCCATGTCGGGGCGGTGACGCCGCTCGAACTCGATGTCACCTCCGATGCGAGCGTCGCGGCGGCCAAGACGGCGCTTGCCGGCCGGCCGATCGACGTTCTCCTCAACAATGCCGGAATCTATGGCTCGCGCGAGCGGCAAAGCGCGTTCGACATGGATTTCGACGGCTGGCGCGAGGTCTTCGAGGT
Organism: Allobosea lathyri; assembly: GCF_900108245.1. Taxonomy (GTDB): domain Bacteria; phylum Pseudomonadota; class Alphaproteobacteria; order Rhizobiales; family Beijerinckiaceae; genus Allobosea; species Allobosea lathyri. The sequence goes on along the minus strand of NZ_FNUY01000007.1, from coordinate 15,544 downwards.
CAATGTCTACGCGCCACTGCGCATCGCGCAGGCCTTCCTGCCGAATGTCGAGGCCAGTACGGGCCGCAAGATCGCGACGATTTCGAGCCGGATGGGCTCGATCGGCGGCAATCCGTCCGGCAACATCGCCTATCGCTCGTCCAAGGCGGCGGTGAACATGGCGATGGTGGCGTTCGGCAATGCGGTGAAGGACAGCGCGATCAGCGTGCTGCTGTTCCATCCCGGCTGGGTCCAGACCGATATGGGCGGCGGCGGGGCCGATATCGCGCCGAGCGAAAGCGCAAGCGGCCTGATCCGCACGATCGATGCGTCCGGCATGGCACAGACCAACAGCTTCCGGACCTGGAAGGGCGAGACGATTCCCTGGTAGCCAGGTTCGCACTGGACCAATCCGGCCCTTCTGACGCAATCTGAGCGTAATGTTGCCCGGACAGTGGCGACGAACGCAGCCTTTCGGTGGCGCAGGGGGAAATCGATGTCGGAACTCGCGGGAACGCTCGATCTGGGTTTGCTGAAGCAGCGGCTGTATTCGGCCGTCCTGTCCGATGTGCTCGACCAGCTCGGAGCGCCCAATCAAGCGTTGAAGCCTTTCGTGCGCCCGCTCGACGATGCCTCGATCCTGTGCGGTTTCGCGCGCACAGGTCTCTACATGAAGCGCTATCACGTTCAGGAGGGGCACAACCCCTACGCGCTGGAGATGGACCTGATTGACAGTCTCAAGCCCGGTGAAATCGCCGTTCTGGGCTGCGACGGACCGACGGATAGGATCGCGCCTTGGGGCGAGCTCCTGACCACGGCCTCGATGGCGCGCGGCGCTGCGGGCTGCCTCACGGACGGGTTGGTGCGGGATGTGCGCCGTATCCGCGAACTCGCATTTCCGCTGTTCCACGGCGGCATCGGCCCGCTCGACACCAAGGGCCGTGCCGAGATGATGGCGATGGACGAGCCGATCGAGGTCGCCGGCGCGCGGGTCGAGCCCGGTGACTTCATCTTCGGGGATGCCGATGGCGTCGTCGTCGTGCCGGCGCGCCTGGCCGAGGAGGCGATAGCGCTGGCGCTCGCCAAGATCGAAGCCGAGGACACCACGCGCGAGGAGTTGCTGGCGGGCGCGAGCTTGCGTTCGGTCTTCGAGCGGCACGGCGTTTTGTAGCCGCGGCTTTCGCAGGCCCCTTCACATCGGGACCCGTTGACCTCGACGAACATCGTTCCCCCGCGCTACAGCATCGGACCGAATATCGTATTCGGTCCGATGCTGTAGCGCTTTGATTCTGCATCGACTTTTCTCGAAAACCGCATTCCACTTTTCGGGCCGATGCTCTAGCTTTGACGCATCCATCCAGTGTAGCGGCCAGGGCGCGCACCGCAACGCGCCGGCCTGCCCATCGTGCCGTCAGGAGCCTTCGATCATGATCCGCATCACACTTGCCGGTTGCACCGGCTGGGTCGGCAAGGCGCTCGTCGCAGCGATCGCCGCCGCGCCGGACCTCGAACTGGTCGCGGGCGTCTCGCGCAAGGCGGCCGGGCGCGATCTCGGCGAGGCGGCGGGCCTGCCCGCCAACGGCTTGCCGGTGTTCGCTGGCCTGGCGGATGCGCTGTTCGTGCCGTCCGATGTGGTGATCGACTATACCAAGCCCGACAGCGTGAAGGCCAATGTGCTCGGCGCGATTGCGGGCTCCCGCCATGTCGTCGTCGGCGCGTCCGGCATGACCGCGGAGGATTATGCCGAGATCGACGCCGCCGCGCGCGAGGCCGGCGTCGGGGTACTCGCCGCCGGCAATTTCTCGATCACCGCCACCCTGTTGCGGCGCTTCGCCCGCGAGGCCGTGCGCTATGTCCCCGATGTCGAGATCATCGACTATGCCTCGCCCTCCAAGCCAGACACGCCGTCGGGCACCGGGCGCGAGCTGGCCGAGACGCTTGCAGCCGAACGCATGGCCGCGACCTCCAAGCCCGTGGCGGAACTCGGCGGCGTGCGCGAGACGCGCGGCGGTGCCATCGGGGCGCCGCATCCGGTGCAGGTGCATTCGCTGCGGATGCCCGGCTTCGTGCTGTCCTGCGAGGCGGTCTTCGGCCTGCCCGACGAGCGGCTGGTGATCCGCCACGATGCCGGCACCTCGGCTGCGCCCTATGTCGGCGGGACCCTGCTGGCAGCGCGACGTGTGGCGGAAAAGGCGGGTCTGAGGCGCGGGCTCGATAGCCTGATGACGTGATGGCGATGACCTTACGTTACGATCTGTATCCGGCTAAGATATTGATTTGTATTGTTTTTGCCTGACGCGTTAACCCGCCGTTCGTTCGTATCTGCGAAACCCTCGCCTAGTTTGGCTGGGGTGACGATGGCAATGCGCAGGTTGGGTTTGACGGCGAAGATCACCCTGCTCTTCGCCCTGCTCGGCATCGCCGCCGGGATAGGCCTGGTCAGTGCCGTGCGGGGTCTCGATGCGGTGCACAGCATCGACAAGGAGGCCTTTGCCAGCGTCGCTCTCGCCAACAAGGCGTCCCTGCTGGCCGATCGCGTCGCCCATGCCTCCCTGCTCAGCCACTTCTACGACGATGCCAGCGCGAAGAATGTCGCCGACGGGCTCGACCAACTCGACGGGGCCATCGAGCTGGTCGATTCGGCGCGGGCCAGTCTGATGTCCTCGCTGCCGGCTGCGATGCGGCAGGCCAATCCGACGCTTGATCCCAGCATCCGCACGTTCATCGATTTCCAGAAGGACATCGTCGATATCGGCCGCCGCGTCTCGGCCAAGGCGGCGCAGCTCGAGGCCGGTGCGGAGGCGGCCCGCCTGAATGTGCGCCAGATCCTCGCGACGACATCGACGATGCGGGACGATCTCGGCCACCAGGCTGGCCGCGCGACCGAACGCGCAACCGCATTGGCGGAGCAGGTGCGCCAGCAGACCATCACGGTGGCCGCGCTGTTGCCGCTGGCCGGGGGGCTGCTGGCGATCCTGTTGCTGCGGACGCATCTGACGCGGCCGTTGCGCGAATTGATGGATGCGATCGCGCTCGCGACCTCGTCGGACGAGCTGATCGAGGTGCCGCATCGGCAGCGCAAGGATGAGATCGGCCAGCTGGCGCGAACGGTGCGCGCGCTCAGCGAGGTCCGCGCCACGCTGACGACGCGGGAGGCCGAGGCCGATCTTGCGCAACAGCACCAGCAGGAGCGCTCGCAGGAGCTGGAGCGTATTGCCTGGGATTTCGAAGAGCGCATTGGCGTCCTGCTCCGCGAGATCGCCGGTTCGAGCGAGATGCTGCGCGCGGCGCTGCAGGATTCCGCCGTTCGGGCCCAGCAGGTTTCGGAGAGCACTGCGACGGCGGCAGCCGCGGTGCGCGGCGCCGGCTCGGAAGCGAACGCCACGACCGAGGCTGCACTGCGGCTCGAGGAAATCGTCGGCCAGATCAATGCCGAGATTCGCCGGGTGTCGGTGATGGCGACCGCGGCGACGCAGGAGGCGGCCGGTACAGCCACGCTCGTCGGCCGCCTTACCGAGAACGCCTCGAAGATCCGTGATGTGGTTGGGATTATCGAGGCGGTCGCGCGCCAGACCAATCTGCTGGCACTGAACGCGACCATCGAGGCGGCGCGAGCCGGTGTCCATGGCCGTGGCTTTGCTGTCGTCGCCAGCGAGGTCAAGGCGCTCGCGGGCCAGACGGCGGAAGCGACGGCCCAGATCGTCGGGCGCATCACCATGGTCAATACGGCCCTGTCCGACGCGGCCAATGCCGTCTCGACCATTGCGGTCAGCGTCGGGGCCGTCGAGCAGGCCAGTGCCGAGATCTCGACCATGGTCGACTCCCATGCCGAATTGCTCGGCTCGCTCGGCGACACCGTCTCGCGCATTTCGCATGTGACGGGGACTGCGGCGGGCGCCATGTCCGAGATCGCAAACGTCAATGTGCAGACGGTTGCGCAGGCCGACATGGGTGCATCGAGCGCCGGTGAGCTCGACCTGCGCATCGCTGCGCTGCAGAGCGAGGCCGTCGAGTTCGTCCGCCGCCTGCGCGCGGCCTGATGGCGCCGCGCCATCGCGTTGCGGGCGATAACGCGCTTGCCATCGGCGCGCGACTCGGCCCCATCTGCGGCATGTCCCTGTCCGCTCCCTTGATGAACCGCAGCCGATGAACTGGTCCCCGCAACAGGATGCCGCCCTCAGTGCGGTTGCGCGCTGGCTCCAGACCGGCGAGCCGCAGCTGTTTCGCATGTTCGGTTATGCCGGCACCGGCAAGACGACGCTGGCGCGCCATATCGCCGAGGCTGTCGATGGCGATGTCGTTTTCGCCGCCTTCACCGGCAAGGCTGCTCTCGTGCTGCGCAACAAGGGTTGCGAGGGCGCGCAGACGATCCATTCGCTGATCTATCGCTCGCGCGGTGTCGAGGAGGAGAGTCCGACCTTCGTGCTCAACCGCGAGAGCGTCGCCGCCAAGGCGAAGCTCATCATCATCGACGAATGTTCGATGGTCGACGAGGATCTGGGCAAGGACCTCCTGTCCTTCGGCACGCCTGTGCTGGTGCTGGGCGACCCGGCCCAGTTGCCTCCGGTCAAGGGCGGCGGCTTCTTCACCGAGGTCGAGCCCGATGTGATGCTGACCGAGGTGCATCGTCAGGCGGCCGACAACCCGATCGTGCGGATGTCGATGATCATTCGCGAGGGCGGGCGGCTCGATGTCGGCGATTACGGCCCAAGCCGCGTCATCCGCCGCGCGGACGTGAATCCGGAGCTGGTGATGGGCTGCGACCAGGTTCTGGTCGGCATGAACAAGACGCGCCGGAACTACAATGCCCGCATTCGCCAGCTGATGGGCCGCACCGAGACCGTGCCTGTCGCGGGCGAAAAGCTGGTCTGCCTGCGCAACGACAAGAGCAAGGGCCTGCTCAATGGCGGTTCATGGATCGTGCAGGAGCTGAAGACCTCGAAGAAAGGGCTCGTCACCATGCGCGTGACGCCCGAGGACGACACCAATGGCAAGCCGGTGAAGGTCTCGGTGCTGCCGAACTTCTTCGACGGCACCGAGGAAGAGGTGCCATGGGAGCTGCGCAAGCACACCGACGAGTTCACCTTCGGCTACGCACTGACCGTGCATAAGGCGCAGGGTTCGCAATGGAACGACATCGTGCTCTTCGACGAGAGCTTCGCTTTCCGCGAGCATCGTGCGCGGTGGCTCTATACTGGGCTGACGCGGGCGGCGGAAACGATCACGGTGGTGGTCTGAGGGGGCTGATTTCACTCAGAAACACGCAGTCATCCCGGGCTTGACCCGGGATCCATTCCGGAGCGCTTGCGATTGATGTTCAGGCATGGATCCCGGGTCTCCGCTACGCTGCGCCCGGGATGACCAACCGAGACCGTCCTGAACGCGCAACGCTCCAGCCGAAACTCACAGCGCCTGCGATGTCGTGCCCTTGGCGACGATCGGACCGGTCGGGCGGCCTGTCGGCGAGCCCGTCGCGTTCTCGATCGTGATCTCGAAGAGCTGGTCGCGCCCGAGAGGCAACTGGTCGAGCCGCAGTGGCGTCGAGCGCGCGCGGTCGATCAACCCGACCGAACGCGGGCCGACGGCGCGGTCCCAGAGCGTCCAGATTTCCAGCGCCTTGCCTTCGGGCACATGGATGTTCTGCAGCGGCACCATCTCGACGCGGCCATCGGCGAAGGTGTTGACCACGGCTGCCGCAACGCTCGCCTCGGTCAGCAGCACGGCGACCAGAACGGGCTGACGCTTGGCCCGGTCGAGGGCTCCGACAAGGCCGACAGCGAGAACGATCGCCGCGAGCGCGCCGGCCAGCGCCGCTCCGCGCCAGACGAACAGGCTGTTCCACCAATCCGCGAAACGGCCGCCGGCCGTTTCCATCTGCCTGGCGGCGGTGCCCACTTGCCTGCCGGCGGCTGCCTCTATCTGCCTGCCGGCGGCTTGCCCCTGCCGCAAAGCGGGTTCGACCCGCGCCTGCGCGCTCTGGGCGACGGCGATGATGCCGGCCTCGATGCGAGGCCAAAGGGTGGGCGAGGGCGGAATCAAGGGCGCTGTCGCATCGATCGGCGCCAGGTGGACGCGCCAGCGCTCGACGACGCGAGCGAGGTCGTGATCCTCCTCCAGCCGGCGCTCGAAGGCGGCGCGTTCGGCACCTTCGATCAGGCCCATCACATATTCGCCGGCTAATGCGTCGCGGTCGTCGGGCGTCGAGGATCTGTCAGGAGGCTGGCTCATCCAAGGCACTCCTTGAGTGACATCAGCGAGCGCCTGATCCAGGATTTCACCGTGCCGATCGGCATGCGCAAACGGCCGGCGATTTCGCCATGGGTCAGGCCCTGGACGAAGGCCAGCAGGACGATGCTGCGCCGCTGCGGCGGGAGCATCTCCAGGCAGCCATGCAGGGCCTTGGCGTCGCTCAGCTTGGACATGACGGTTTCTGGATCGTCCTCTTCACTCGCCGTTTCCTCGGCGATCGGCCTGTCGCTCGTTTCCGTCCGCTTCTCGTCCCGCAGGATCGAGAGCGAGCGGTTGCGCAGGATCGCGTAAATCCAGGTCAAGCCGCCGCCGCGCTGTGGATCGAACCGCGCGGCATGCCGCCAGATCAGGATGAAAGCGTCCTGAACCGCCTCCTCGGCGAGCGCACGACGCTTCAGCAATCGCTGAGCAACACCCACCATACGCGGCGACTCCGCATCATAGATGCGCTTGAGCGCCGATTTATCTCCGGAGGCACAGGCAAGCAGCGCGATCTCGATATCCCTGGCCTTGTCTGCATCCCTGGCCTTGTCTGCTCGCGCGGCGTCGCTCGCCATTCCTGTCTCCCTCATGGGCCAGATGTCCCGCCGGTCGCCCCCCAGCGAGAGGTTACATGCCAAAACTGGCCGTGGATGCAGGGAATTTCTTTATTTTTTGCCGCGCATCCGGGCTTTCCCGCTCCGCTTATCCGATCCGAGTGCCGCTAACCGAAACCGGTTGGGCACCGGCAGATCAACCGGAGGAAAAGACATGACCAAAACCAAGCGGATCAAGACCACGCGTCTGGCCCTGATTGCCTCGACGATGCTGGCGACGTCACTCGCCGCTCCGCTGGCCGCACAGGCCGGCATGCTCGCCGCGCTCACCGGCGACGACACCCTGACGATGATCGACACCGCGACACAGAAGGCCGGCAAGTCGATGAAGGTGACCGGCATCAACGGCAAGATCGCGGGCATCGATGTCCGCCCCGCCGATGGCATGCTCTACGCGCTCACCACGGACGGCACGATCTACACGGTCGACACCACCGGCAAGGCGACGATGAAGTCCAAGATGGACACGGTGCTGGCCGCCAGCGCCATGGCGACCGTCGATTTCAATCCCGTCGCCGACCGTCTCCGCGTCATCGGCTCCGATGGCACCAACCTTCGCGTCAATGTCGATGACGGCAAGGTCACGGTCGATGGCAAGCTGAAATTCGCCGAGACCGACATGCATAAGGGCGAAGCGCCGATGATCGTCGCGGGCGCCTACACCAATTCGGTGAAGGGCACCAAGGAGACCGCGCTCTACGACATCGACGGCAAGATCGGCGGCCTCATCAAGCAGGCTCCGCCCAATGACGGCGTGCTCGGCGCAGTCGGCAAGCTCGGCGTCACCCCGAAGGCGATCGCCTTCGATATCGAAACCGCCGCCGATGGCACGAACACCGGCTGGCTCCTGGCGGATGGCGCCCTGCACAAGGTCGACCTCGCCACAGGCAAGGCCTCTATGGTCGGAAAGGTCACTGGGCTCAGCGCGCCGGTGCGTGATGTCGCGGCGTTGCCGGTGATGTAAGCTCGGAGCGACCTGACCGGCCATCTGGGAGGGCCGCCGCTTCCTCGGGAGCGGCGGCCTCTTTTTTGAGCTTTTCGCCCGGTTTCGATCCCCTTTTCCAGCGCGATTTTCGATGCCGTCCAATTGTCCCTGTTCCGCTCCGGAATTCGCCATAGTTCTGCGTCCAGCTTGGCGTGCGGTCGTCGTCGATCGCGGCCGGAGACGACAGCATGGCGAGCCCATCCGTGTTGAGAACAAACAGCCTGGGTCTGCAGCGTTTCGGCCTCGGCTTCAGGTTGGGCCAGCCGCCGGGCGCCCGGGGCGAGGCGCGGGAGTTGTTGCTCGCCGAGATCGAGCGCGGCACCGTCGCGCAGCCCACCAATCTGCCCTTCGCAGGCTCGGCCGAAATCGGCGCGGCGCTCTATGCCTTCGAGGATCAGGAGAAGAGCGAGCGTGAGGCCAGACGCGTGCTGGCGCAGAATGCGGCCGCGCCAAATGCTTCGGTGCCCAACGCAGCGGGGCAGGGGGCGCAAATCGCCACTGCGCCGCCGGGCGCGCAAGTCGGCACTGCGCCGCCGGGCGCGGCGAGTTCTGTTCAAAACCAGATGCCGCAGCCGAGCAAGCCACCGAACGAACCCGCGCTGCCCTACAAGACCTATCGCGACGAGGTTCTGGCGCGCGTGCTGCTTGCCCTGGAGCCCGATGGCGGAATTGGCGAGCGGCTGGTGCAGTTCTGGTCGAACCATTTCTGCATCGGCGCCACCAAGAGCAACATGACCCGCATCATGGCCGGCGCCTATGAGCGAGAGGCGATACGCCCGCATGTTTTTGGCCGCTTCGAGGATATGCTGGTCGCGGCCGAGAGCCATCCCGCCATGCTCGACTTCCTCGACAACCGGCTCTCGATCGGGCCGGGCTCGCCGGCCGGCAAGCGACGCGGGCGCGGCCTCAACGAAAACCTCGCGCGCGAAATCCTGGAACTGCACACGCTCGGCGTTTCCGGTGGCTATGGCCAGATCGACGTCACCAATCTCGCGCGCATCATCACCGGCTGGACCGTGGTCGGGCGCGAAGGCGGGCTCGGCGCGCCCGGCTCGTTTGCCTTCAATGCCGGGCTGCACGAGCCCGGCGAGCCGCCGCTGCTCGGCAAGCCCTATGGTCAGCCCGGACAGGAAAAGGGCCTCGCCGCCTTCTCCGATCTGGCGCGCCACCCTGCCACGGCCGATTTCGTCGCGATCAAGCTGGTCCGCCATTTCGTCGCCGACGAGCCGCCGCCCGCTCTGGCGCGCGACCTCGCGACGGTCTTCCGAAGGACCGATGGCGACCTCAAGGCAGTTTCGCGCGCGCTGCTGGAATCCGACGTCGCCTGGGAGGCACAGCCCACCAAGATCCGCACGCCGCAGGAATTCCTGATTGCTGCGTATCGGGCGCTGGGGCGCAAGCCCGATAGCGGGCAGATCATTGGGCCGCTCGGCGTGATGGGCCAGCCGTTCTGGCAACCCTCCGGACCCAATGGCTATCCCGATACCAACGATGCCTGGGCTTCGGCGGAGGGCATCAAGACCCGCATCGACGTCGCCGCCAATTGGGGCCGGCAGGCGGCGGGCAGCGTGCCCGATCCACGCGCGCTGGCTGAGGATGCGCTCGGCCCGCAAATCTCGGCCGAGACCCGGCAGGCGATCGCGCGCGCCGAAAGCAAATCGCAGGCGCTGGCGCTCCTGCTGATGTCGCCCGAATTTCAGCGGAGGTGAGGCGCATGTCCGACACTGACGACGATTGCGAACGGATGACGGCTTCGCGCCGGGCGGTGCTCGGCGCGGCCGGCGCCCTCTTCGCCTGGTCCTTCGTGCCGAAATTCGCCTATGCGGCGGCGGGCAGCCGCGATCCGCGCTTCCTGCTCGTGGTTCTGCGCGGCGCGCTCGACGGGCTTTCCGCCGTGCCGCCGATCGGCGATCCCGATTATCTCGGCCTGCGCGAGGGCATCGCGCTCGCCAAGGATGGGCCGGATGCGGCGCTGCCGCTCGACGGCTTCTTCTATCTCCACCCCGCGATGCCCAATCTCGCGCGGCTCTATGCGTCGGGCCAAGCCAGCATCGTGCACGCTGCGGCCACCGGCTATCGCGAGCGCTCGCATTTCGACGGGCAGGACGTGCTGGAGAGCGGGCAAGGCGGGCCGGGCCGAACCGAGAGCGGCTGGCTCAACCGGCTGATTGCGAGCCTGCCGCAGGGCGAGGCGGTCTCGCGCCACGGCGTGCTCGGCGTCGGCGTCGTGCCGCCGCTGGTGGTGCGCGGCCAGGCTCCCATTCTGGGCTGGGCACCGCCACGCATGGCGAGGGCCGGTCCCGATCTGATGCAGCGCCTCGGCGATCTCTACGGCGAACGCGATCCCGGTCTGGCGCGCGCGCTGGCCCAGGCGATCGAGACCGAGGGCATCGCGCAACGGCGCGGCATGGCCGGCGATACCCGTGGCGGCGGCGGGCCCGACAGTATCGAGGGGATGAAGCGCATCGCCGAGGGAGCGGCCGGTCTGGTCGGCGCCGACGACGGCCCGCGCATCGCGGCGCTCGCCTTCGAGGGTTGGGACACCCATGCCAATGAGGGCGGCGCCAAGGGTCGTCTGGCGCAGTTGCTGGGCGGGCTCGACGGCGCGCTCGCCACCTTCGAGCAGGGCCTCAAACCGGTCTGGAAGGATACGGTGGTGATGGTGGTCACCGAGTTCGGCCGCACGGCAAAGGTCAACGGCACGGTCGGCACCGACCATGGCACGGGCACGGTGGCTTTCCTGGTCGGCGGCGCGGTCAAGGGCGGGCGCATGATCGCGGACTGGCCGGGCCTGCGGCCGGAGCAGCTCTACGAGAAGCGCGACCTCAAGCCGACGACGGATATCCGCGCCGTGGCCAAGGGGGTCGTCTCCGAGCTGTTCGGGCTGTCGGGGCCGGTGCTGGCGGAGAAGGTGTTTCCGGGCACGGGCGAGATCGCGCCGATGCAGGGGATCGTGGGGTAGGGCTTTCCCTTCTCCCCTCGCGGGAGAAGGTGGCGCGCAGCGCCGGATGAGGGGGCGCCGTGCCCTGTCCGATCAGCTGTACGAGGGCGCTAAACCGGTATTCGTCGAGCGCCCCCTCATCCGTCTCGGCTTCGCCGAGCCACCTTCTCCCGCGAGGGGAGAAGGGAAGCAGCGCTCAAGCCCATTCGCGCCGATGCAGGGGATCGTGGGGTAGGACTTTCCCTTCTCCCCTCGCGGGAGAAGGTGGCGCGCAGCGCCGGATGAGGGGGCGCCGTACCCTATCCGATCAGCTGTACGAGGGCGCCAAACGGTATTCGTCGAGCGCCCCCTCATCCGTCTCGGCTTCGCCGAGCCACCTTCTCCCCCGAGGGGAGAAGGAATCAAGCCCACTCGCGCTTGGCGAGCTTTTCCTCGAAGGCATCGATCTTCGCGGCCTTCTCCATGGTCAGGCCGATATCGTCGAGGCCGTTCATCAGGCAATGCTTGCGGAACGGGTCGATGTCGAAGGTCACCGTGCCGCCATCGGGGCCCTTGATCTCCTGCTTTTCGAGATCGACCGTCAGTGTGGCGTTGGAGCCGCGGTCGGCGTCGTCGAAGAGCTTCTCGAGGTCCTCGGGCGAGACGACGATCGGCAGGATGCCGTTCTTGAAGCAGTTATTGTAGAAAATATCGGCGAAGGACGTCGAGATCACGCAGCGGATGCCGAAGTCGAGCAGGGCCCAGGGCGCATGCTCGCGCGAGGAGCCGCAGCCGAAATTGTCGCCGGCGACCAGGATCTCCGATTTGCGGTAGGAGGGCTGGTTCAGCACGAAGTCGGGGTTCTCCGAACCGTCATCCTTGTAGCGCATCTCCGAGAACAGCGCGGTGCCCAGCCCGGTGCGCTTGATCGTCTTGAGGTACTGCTTGGGGATGATCATGTCGGTGTCGACATTGATCACTTTCAGCGGGGCCGGCGTCGAGGTCAGGGTGGTGAAGGGCTGCATGGCAGGGCTCCTATTCGGTGCTTTTGGCTATGAATTCGTGACGTGGGCGACAACGCGGCTCACAGCTGCGACGTCAGGAGTTTGAAACTGGCAAAGGCGAAGAAGGCGGCAAGGCAGGCTTCCGCCCGGCGCCTGATCCTGCGATAGCCCGCGATCATCGGGGCGCTCGAAAACAGGATGGCGTATCCCTGATTGATCAGCAGCGAGATCAGCAGACAGCCGATGATGATGGCGTAGACGATCGCCACGGGCGCATCGGGACGCAGGCCGAGCGCGATGATCGCCGTCCAGCTCAGGATCGCCTTGGGATTGGTGAGGTGCATCAGGTAGCCGCGCAGATAGTGCGGTGGCCGGAAACGGCGGTTTTCGGTGGCGGCATGTCGGCGCGCATGGCCGAGCGCGCCGAGCGCCAGGCCAGGAACAGCAGATAGAGACCGCCGACGATCTTGATGGCGTAGAGCGCGCCGGGATGGGCCACGACCAGGGTCGAGACGCCGATCGCGGCCAGGATGCCCCAGGTCAGCGAGCCCGTGGTAACTCCCAGCGCCAGCGTCAGCCCGGCGCGGCGGCCACGTTCCATCGAGGTCGCCATGACCGCGAGGTTGCTGGGGCCGGGGCTGGCGACAGCGAGGAAGAAGGCCGAGTAGACCAGGGCCAGATCCGGCAGATGGCGGATCAGATCGTCGATCATCGTTGATGGCTCCGCCGCATAGTTTATCGCTCCGCCGCAGCTTCGATGGCTTCCATGTCTTCATCGGAAAAGCCGAAATGATGGCCGATCTCGTGGACAAGGACATGGGTCACGATCGCGCCCAGGCTTTCATCGTTCTCCGCCCAGTAGTCGAGGATCGGGCGACGGTAGAGATGGATCGTGTTGGGCATCTGGCCGGTCTGCGGGGCGTAGCCCTGCTGCGGCAGGCCGATGCCGGTGAACAGGCCGAGGATGTCGAAGGGGCTCTCGGCTCCAAGCTCCTTCAGCACATCGTCCTCGGGAAACTCCGTGACGTTGAAGATCACGTCGCTGCAAAGCGCGCGGAACTCCTCCGGCAAGCCGTCGAAGGCCTCCTGAGCCAGCAGCTCGAACTCCGCCACGGACGGCGCCTTCGCGCCATCCCAGCTGAAGCTCGACGACGCCTCCGCGTGAGCGCTCGCGCTGGCCGAAGACGTGCTCGCGGAGGCCTTGATCGCAGAGGCCTTGATCGACGGTACGCTGCCCATCACCAGATCTTCAGTTGGTAGCCAAGCCAGTAGGCGAGGGCGATGACCGCAAACAGGGACAGGGTGCGGCCGATGCGCCGTCCCCAGAGTTCGATCTTGTCGCCTTCGGGCGCGTCGCTGCCGGAGAAATGGTCGGCGGCGCGTCCCATGGAGGAGCCGAGGAAACTCTCATGGTCGCGCTTGACGCGCTCCAGAGTGTCCTTGGCCTCCTTGGCGCGGGCGGCTTCGCGGGGATCGTTCGCCATGCTCGTGCTCCCCGCTCGGCCTCGATCTCAGCCCAGCTGCCGGACGTCGACGAAATGGCCGACAAGCGCCGCGGCTGCCGCCATCTGCGGCGAGACCAGATGGGTGCGGCCCTTGAAGCCCTGGCGACCCTCGAAATTGCGGTTCGAGGTCGAGGCGGCGCGCTGGCCCGGCTTGAGCTGGTCGGGGTTCATGCCCAGGCACATCGAGCAGCCCGGCTCGCGCCACTCGAAGCCGGCGGCGAGGAAGATCTTGTCGAGCCCCTCGGCCTCGGCCTGCTGCTTCACCAGGCCGGAACCCGGCACGATCATCGCATAGTCGAGCGAGCCGGCGATCTTCTTGCCCTCGACGATCTTGGCCACTGCGCGCAGATCCTCGATGCGGCCATTGGTGCATGAGCCGATCCAGATCACGTCGAGCGGGATGTCGATCATCTTCGTGCCGGCGGTCAGGCCCATATAGTCGAGCGCGCGCTGCTTGGAGGAGCGCTTGGTCTCGTCCTCGATCAGGGCCGGGTCGGGGACGGCGCCCGCCACCGAGATCACGTCCTCGGGGCTGGTGCCCCAGGACACGATCGGCGGCAGGTTGTTGGCGTCGAGCCTGACGATACGATCGAAATGCGCGCCCTCATCGGTGTAGAGCGTCTCCCAATAGCGCTGGGCTGCGTCCCAGGCCGCGCCCTTGGGCGCCTTGGGGCGGCCGTTGAGATAGGCATAGGCCTTCTCGTCGGGCGCGACCATGCCGGCGCGGGCGCCGCCCTCGATCGACATGTTGCAGACGGTCATGCGGCCTTCCATCGAGAGCGCGCGGATGGCCTCGCCGGCATATTCGATGACCGAGCCCGTGCCGCCGGCAGTGCCGATCTCGCCGATGATCGCCAGCGTGATGTCCTTGGCGGTGACGCCCTTGGCGACCGTGCCGTCCACCTGGACGAGCATGTTCTTGGCCTTCTTCTGGATCAGCGTTTGCGTCGCCAGCACATGCTCGACTTCCGAAGTGCCGATGCCGTGGGCCAGCGCGCCGAAGGCGCCATGGGTCGAGGTGTGGCTGTCGCCGCAGACGATCGTGGTGCCGGGCAAGGTGAAGCCCTGCTCGGGGCCGACGATGTGGACGATACCCTGGCGGATATCGAGCTCATTGAAGTATTCGACGCCGAAATCCTTGGCGTTCCTGGCGAGAGCCTCGACCTGGATGCGGCTTTCTTCTTCCGCGATGCCCTTGGAACGGTCGGTCGTGGGGATGTTGTGGTCGACCACGGCCAGCGTCTTGTGGGGCGCGTGGACCTTGCGGCCGGTCATGCGCAGACCCTCGAAGGCCTGCGGGCTGGTGACCTCATGGACGAGGTGGCGGTCGATATAGAGCAGGCAGGTGCCGTCCTCCTGCCGGTCGACGATGTGGTCGTCGAAGATCTTGTCGTAGAGCGTGCGGGGGGTGCTGGACGTCATGACGTGGAGCCTCTGTCGGATATCGAAATGTCGTGCGGATATCGAGATGTCTTAGTCGGGGCCGGCTCAGGCCGGAGGGCGCAGCGCAACGGCCTGTCGCTGGCCAAAACAGGCCGGTCTCAGGCGCGCGTAAGGCCTGCGGCGATCGACGCCGTGAAGCGTCCGAAGAAGCGCCAGGGCAGCCGGGCGTGGTCGTCGAGCGCGACGAAGTCCTGCGTCGTCGGCAGGGCAGGCAGATGGCCTTCACCCTGGACGGCGCAGACGCGCAGCATCGATCGATTGGAACGCAGTGACATGGCCGAGTGTCTAGCAGTTCTAAGGTGGCGCGACAATCGCGATCCGGCGCTGCGAGACGGGCCCATTCGAGAGCCGGCCGCGCGTGGCGCGCATGCGTCATTGAGGCACGGCAGCGGAGATCGTCTCATCTCTCCCTCAGCCCTCATCGTGAGGAGCAGTCGTGAACGATTCAGTTGGTGGCATTTCGCATCGAAAGGCGCCGTCATCCCGGACAAGCCGCGAAGCGGCGCAGATCCGGCAACTGTGTTTCATCGTGGCTGGAAGGAGCGTTTGTCGCGCAGGACGGCGTTTGCGGTGACGAGGATTTTTCGGGCGATGGCGATGAGGGCGACCTTTGCGGGTTTTCCGGCGGCAGTCATGGTTTTGTAGAGGGTCGCGAAGCGCGAGCGGGAGCGGATGGTTGCGACGGCGGCCATGTAGAGGGCCTGTCGCAGGCGCGGTCTGCCCCCGGCAATGGCGCGCTTGCCGCGGAAGGCGCCGCTGTCGCGGTTGAGCGGCGCGAGGCCCGCCAGAGCGGCGATGGTCTTGGGCGAACGCTGGCCGAGCTCGGGCATGAGCGCGAGCAGGGTCGGACTGGTGACCGGTCC
>NZ_FNUY01000004.1:0-525000 GCF_900108245.1 Allobosea lathyri | reverse complement strand
TGCGGCACGACCTCGGCTTTTCGAAGACCGAAGAGCGCTTTCCGAAGAAGGGCACCTGCCTGGCGATCTATTCTCGCTGCGTGAATGCGGAGCAACCGATCGAAACCGTGCTTGGAGCGTCCTTCCCATGGTGCGTGGCCTGGGCTGCTGAGCTGAAAGAGCTGTTTGCCGCCTATGTCGAGGCCAAGCAGGCGCAGAATGTCCTCGATTACGACGACCTGCTGCTGTGCTGGGCGCAGGCTGTGAGCGACCCGGATATCGCTGCCGACATCGGGGGGCGTTTCGACCATCTCTTCGTCGATGAATATCAGGATACCAACCGGCTCCAGTCCTCGATCCTTGTCGCTCTGAAGCCTGATGGGCGCGGCCTGACAGTGGTTGGCGACGACGCTCAGTCGATCTATTCCTTTCGCGCGGCCGAGATCCGGAACATCCTTGATTTTCCTCAGACCTTCAGCCCGCCCGCCGAGATCATCACGCTCGATCGCAATTACCGCTCCACTCAGCCAATCCTCACGGCCGCCAATGGGGTGATCGAACTGGCGCGCGAGCGGTTCACGAAGAACCTCTGGACCGAGCGGGAATCCGCGGCCAAACCTCAGCTTGTGAATGTGCGCGACGAAGCCGATCAGGCGCGCTTCATAGCCGAACGGGTGCTTGAAAATCGCGAGGGCGGCTCGACGCTGAAGCAGCAGGCGGTGCTGTTTCGCGCCTCACACCATAGCGGTCCGCTCGAAATCGAGCTCACGCGGCGCAATATTCCCTTCAAGAAATTTGGCGGGCTGAAATTTCTGGACGCTGCCCACGTCAAGGACGTGCTTGCCCTGCTGCGTTTCGTCGAGAACCCCAGAGATCGTGTCGCGGGTTTTCGATTGCTGCAGTTGCTCCCTGGCGTCGGGCCAACCTCCGCGCAACGTGTGCTTGATCATATCGGCGCCGCCACCGACGTTATCGGAGCCTTATCCGACGCGCCGCCGCCGCCCCGTGCCGGCGACGACTGGGATGATTTCACCAGAGCAGTCGGCGTCTTGCGTCAGGGCAGCCTCGGCTGGCCTGCCGAGATGGAGCGGGCGCGGCTTTGGTACGAGCCGCATCTTGAGAGAATCCATGAGGACTTCTCGACGCGCCGGGCCGATCTGGTGCAGCTTGAACAGATCGCGTCAGGCTATCCATCGCGGGAGCGCTTCCTGACCGAGCTTACGCTGGACCCACCAGACGCGACCAGCGATGAAGCAGGACCACCCCATCTCGATGAAGATTATTTGATCCTGTCGACCATCCATTCCGCCAAGGGACAGGAGTGGAAATCGGTCTTCGTGCTCAATGTCGTCGACGGCTGTATTCCGATCGATCTTGCGGTCGGGGAAACAGACGGGATCGAGGAAGAGCGGCGGCTGCTTTATGTGGCCATGACCAGGGCGAAGGATGATCTTCAACTGATCATCCCGCAGCGGTTTTTCACGCACGGGCAAGCGGCGCGAGGCGACCGTCATGTCTATGCATCTCGAACCCGCTTCATCCCGAGCCATCTCCTTCCTCATTTCGAGCAGATAGCGTGGCCCATCGCCAACGCGGCCGGTGGCCAGGTGCGCACATCCAGCAATTCGGTGCGGCTCGATGTCGCCGCGCGCATGCGGAGCATGTGGCGCTGAGGGCGACCAGATCGGCCGCTGACAACGGCTATGGCTCGGCCGAGAACCTCGCCTGGCTGGATACGCCGGCGCGCAAAATCCTGCGCTCGATCCACGAGGGCGCCCGCGACATGGCCAGGGATATCGCCGAGGCCGATGCCTATGCCACATCGCGGCGCGAGCGGAAGAAGGTCGAGATGCTCTTCGCCCATCTCAAGCGGATCCTGCGGCTCGACCGGTTGCGACTACGCGGACCCAATGGCGCCAGAGACGAGTTCCAGCCTGCTGCGCAGTCCGGAACCTCACGAAGCTCGCAAAGCTCCTGTCGAACGGACCGCAGTTCAGGCCCGCATGAGACGACCTATCTTCAATCCTGCGGCCCCCTAACGTCGGTATACACGAGCAAATATCTGCGTGAGAGCCATGCGCTTGTCCGACATTATACTGGAATCACCAGCTGCAGATGCGTTCCAGCTGGATCCGAGCGAGCAGTGAGCTTGCCTCCAAGGCGCTTGGCCCGCGCTTGAAGACTATCCAAGCCGGCTCCTTTCATCTCAGTGCCGGCAGCAACAAAACCGCGACCATTATCTGCGATGGTCAAGCAAAGCCGTCCACCCTCGCCACGCGCGGAAACATCGACGATCGTAGCGCGACTATGCTTGATCACGTTGGTCAGGCCTTCTTGGACGAATCGCGTGAGATCGAGGCTTTGGCGGGAACTGAGCGTCCGATCCTCCAGCTCGTCGATAGCCCATCTGCAGCTGATATCGCAGCTTTCGAATAGGAGGCCGTAACGCCTTCGCAACGGCGCCAGAACCTCGACGATAGTCCGCTGCTCTCCGCTTTCGCCCGAGGATACGTCGATCACGAGACGCAGTTCGTCGCGTAATTCCTTCAGCATGGCGAGGAAGCGCTCCGGCGCCAGCCTGGCTGGGTCGTGTTCGAGCAGGGCGATATTGCTGACGAGCGCGCCGCCCAGCCCGTCGTGCAGATTGTGCGTCAGTTGGGCCCTCTCCTCCATCCGGGTCGCCGCGAGCGCGAGCTCATGCTGCTGGCCCAAGGTTTGCGCCAGTTCCTGCCGGGCAACTGCGACCTTCGCGACCAGATCGGCGTTGAAGCGCTCGACCCGCGACAAGCTGCCGACGAAATGCCAGGCCAGCACCACCGCCATGCAGATCGCCCGCAGCGGCGAGGCGAAGCCGCTGACATACATGGTGCCGGGAATGAGGCCTGAGAACAGGCTGAGATCATGAACGCCGATGGCGAGAACGACAATGTTGCAGAGATTCAAGCCGATATAATCGAGGCGGCGGCTACGCCAGGTCAAAGCTAGGAAGAGTGCCGAAATCGCCAGGAAGAGAAAGACGAAGGAGATCGACAAGATGATTCGCGCCGCTTCGAGGCGCTCTTCCGGGATGAAGATGAGAATCGCGGAGGAGAGCAGGAAATACGACCAGATGAGCGCTTCCCATCTGGGGAAGCGGCGCTCGGCGAAGCGGAACATGAAAATGAAGAACGCCGTGCAGGCCAGCGTGAAGGCCAGAATCGTGCCGCGCGCCCATTGGCCGCTCGTCGCAAACGGCCAAGGGCTTTCGACAAGCTGGTTGAGCAGGTAGGCGGACCACGCGAGAGCGAAGAGCGCGAACCAGCCATAGGCCGTCTCGGAGCGACGCATCGCCCAGACGACAAAAAAGAAAAGGCCGAGCATGGCTGACAACGCCAACCCGAACATTGGGACGCCGTGGCGCAGCAGGATGATTCGTGAGAACTGCGCTCTCAACTCGCCCTCGGCGCCCAGCGTGACGGAGCCCAGGCCGGGCTGTTGCCCGGCAAGGCCGGAGACGCGGATCAGGAGCTCGTTCTCCCCCTTGCGCAGGAGCGGCGCAGACAGGGTGAACAGCCGTGTCACATTCCAGGAACGCGACAAGGGTTCGACCAGGCTCGCATCACGATGTAGGAGCGCCCCGTTCAGCCAGACGGCGCCGGCGAGGGTCCAGTAGTCGAACATCACGTCGCGGGGACGGTCTGGCTCATCGACGGAAAAGCGCAGGCGATACCAGACAACGCCGCTGAAGTCGGACCAGCGCTTGCTCCAGTCGTCGGGAAGGGCAACGCTGGTCCAACCCTCGGCCGGGGGAGTCATTTGTGTCCATTGCGAGCGGGCGGCCTCGCCTTTTCCGATCGACAACGTCTCGCTGCGAGCGGCAGAGACCGCGAGCATCAGCCATGCGGTGACGATGACTAGAAGGACAGGCCTAAGACAGCAGGCCATGGCCGCGGGCCTCGAAAACGGCCTCGGTCCGCGAGCCGACGGCGAGCTTGCGATAGATGTTCTTGACGTGGACTTCGACGGTGAGTTTCGACAGCGCCAGAACCTCGGCAATCTCACGATTGGTCAGTCCTTTCGCGACCAGGCCGAGGATTTCGGTCTCGCGCGATGTCAATTGCGGAGCGTGCGGCGCCGACAACAATGCGGCGGACGCAGCCGCGGGCGCTGCGAGCTCGAGAATGCGTCTGGCCACGAAGGGGTCGATAGGTGCGCCGCCAACGAGACAGCTGCGAATCGACAGCGCGACCTCGATATCGTCGCGCTCCTTCAGGAGATAGCCGTCGGCGCCGGCTTGCAGCGCTGCGAGGACGACCCGCTCCTGCCGCCAGGCCGTGATGACGAGTACCGGCGCCGCAGCGTTTGCGGCACGGCAGTCCTTGACCAGATCGATGCCACTGCCATCGGGCAATCCAACATCGACCAGCACCATCGAGAATCGCCTTGCTGCCAAGCATGCGCGGGCGCTGACGAGGCAACCGGCAAAATGCAACGCCTCATAAGCGCAGCCGAGCCTTGTCAGGATCGTGGAGAGCCTGGCTTGCATCGCCTTGTCATCCTCGACGACAAGCACAGCCTCAAGCGGCGGCATTGTCCCCGGAGCGGACAGATCCCACGCATTCCTCTGAGGCAGCGGCCGAGTTTGATCCTGATCCATGGCCTTGAACGGCAGTCGAAATGCAGCGATGCAGACCTTGGCTAACGCTACCCTGGATTCCTGTCAACAAATCTGCCGAGTGACCCAGCGCAACCGAAACTCGATAGCCAGACAAGAGTTGAGCGTTGATACGAGCATCTCAATACAGCTTCAGCCGAGAGGAACTATTAACAACGGCTTAATTAGAAAGAACCATCTAGCGATAGGCTACCTGCTTTCAGGGATTCTTCGGATCCGGCACTTATGCGACATTTCGGCTATCTGCGTTCCCCACAGGTTTCCGGCCAGTCATGAAGCGCCTCCTCTCCTTGCTGCCTGCAGCTGTGATTTTCCTGGGAAGCCCGGCCCTTTCGGCCGATTTGCCGACCCGAAACGCTGTCGCCCCACCACCGCTGGCGCCGGCCTTCACCTGGACGGGCTTCTATGTCGGCGCCAACGCCGGTTATTCCTGGAACGAGAGCCGCTCGCGCTTCGGCTATCTCTTCGGCGGCGCCGACGACGTCGACATCGCCCAGTTCAATGCCTCAGGCATCGTTCCCGGGCAGCTTGGACGCAGCAAAGGGGGCTTCATCGGCGGCGCTCAGCTCGGCTATAATCGACAGCTCGGCCAGATCGTCCTCGGCGTCGAAGCGGACCTGCAGTATCTCCGCGCGCGCCAGCGCTCGGGCCATCTCGCCTTCACAGCGGATGGCGATGACGCGGTGACGGTCGCGACGACCGCCCAGTCGAGCATCGATTGGCTCGGCACCTTGCGTGGCCGCGTCGGCTTCGCCGCGGACCGCACCCTTTACTATGCCACCGGCGGTCTCGCCTTCGAGCGCACCAGCAGCCGCGCCACGATCAGCGCCGTCGGCGTTCAGGACGGCGACTTCTACGCCGGCGTCTGGAGCGGCGCCCGCAACCGCAACAGCCTGGGCTGGACCGTTGGCGGCGGCATCGAGCACGCGCTCACCGACAACCTGACCATCAAGGCCGAGTACCTCTATTACGATCTCGGTCGCAGCCGCTATGCCGTATCCGGCTACGCGACCGATCCGACCGACGATTTTCGTGGTGCCAATGTCCGCGGCAGGACGAATGGCAGCATCATGCGCGCCGGCCTGAACTGGAAGTTCACGACGTTCTGACGGCCCTCCGCCGCCCGCCCCGAAACTGCCGAAAGGTCTGCCATCGGCCATGGTCAAGCCCCGAATCCGTCAAATCCTTGCCGCGGGCCTCGCCCTCGTCATGCCGCTTTGCGTGCCATGCCAGGCCGGCGCCGAGGACCTTGCGCTGCGAGAGGCGGCCGCGATGTCGGGCGCCGCGATGTTCCTGAATGCCCGCGCGCCGGGGCTGATCCTCGCCGTCGTCCATGGGGAGGACAGTTTCATCGAGGGTTATGGCGAGACGGCGCCGGGCAGCGGCAAGGAACCGGATGGCGCCTCGATCGTCCGTGTCGGTTCGGTCTCGAAGGTGTTCGCGACCGATGTGCTCGCCGCGATGGCTGCGGCCGGACAGCTCTCGCTCGACGCCCCGCTCGCCCGCTATGCCCCGTCTGGCAAGGTCCCGCAGGCTTACGACGATAGGCCGATTACCCTGCTCGACCTGGCGACCCATTCGGCCGGGCTACCGCGCGAATTGGCCGACCCCGAGACGCTACCCGGAGAGAAAAACCCGTTCGCGGGTTACAAGGCCTCCCATTACTGGGATTGGATAGCCAGCCATCGTCCCGCCTACCGGCCGGGCACCACGGCGATCTACTCGAATGTCGGCTTCGGCCTGCTCGGCGAGTCGCTCGGCAAGGCCGGCGGCAAGCCCTTCGCCGAACTGGTGCGTGAAAAGATCACCGCGCCGCTCGGCATGGCCGACACGG
This sequence comes from Allobosea lathyri, assembly GCF_900108245.1. GTDB lineage: Bacteria > Pseudomonadota > Alphaproteobacteria > Rhizobiales > Beijerinckiaceae > Allobosea > Allobosea lathyri. Next base: position 518,533 of record NZ_FNUY01000004.1, on the reverse strand, counting down.
CCCTGCGCCTGACCGAGGCACAGAAGCCCCGGCTTCTGACCGGGCTCGACCCATTCGGTAAACCCGATCCGAACTGGGAAGCCGGCGAGGTGATGCAGGCCAGCGCCGGCATCTACACCACGGCCGAGGACATGGTGCGCTGGATGCGCTGGCACCTCGCCGACGATGCCGCGGGTCGACCGGCGCGAGCGCTCGCGCACGCGCTCTGGCGGCCGCATGACGGGCTCTCCCGCCTGGTCGGCGTCGAGGCCACGGATTCGGAAGGGATGGGGCTGGGCTGGATTGTCAGCCGGCCCAAGGACAAGGTGCCGTTCCTGCTCGGCAAGAGCGGCGGACTCGGCGGCTTCATGAGCTATGTCGTGCTTTCGCCCAATCGCAGGCTCGGCATCTTCGTCGTCGCGACTAAGGTCGATTTCGCCATGTTCGAGGGGCTGCGGACCGCCGTGCGCGAGCTCGCGGCGGAATTGGCACCGGCCGCGCCATGAAAATCGAACGAGATGTATCAACAATGCATGCGACGCCTGCCGTTGCCGTACGTCCGAGCGTCGCGGCCTCGCCGTCGAAGCCGCTTCCCCGACTGTCCCTCTCATCATCGAGCGCAAAGCGGTCGGCGCACAGGTTCAGGTCGTCGACGGCGATTTTGCCCGTTCTGCTCGCAGTGGCAGGCCCGGTTGCTTTGTGCGCGCCACTCGTGCTGGCCTCGTCCGCCTGGGGACAGGTCAGCGGGGAGGGAGGGGCTGGTGGCGCGCATGGCATCAGTCGCCCGACCGCTGGCCAGGCAGGCAGCGCCGGCCGCGAGTATACCGGTGGCGGCGGCGGTGGCGGTGGCGGCGCCAATGCCAAATCGGGGGGCGGATCCCTTGGCGGCAAGGGCGGTAGCGGCGTGCGCGGCCATGGCGGCGGCGAGGGCGGAAACATCAGCAGCGGCACATCCATCCTCCCATCCATCCCGCCCGGGTATCTGGGGCATATCGGGCAATCCGCCTCGGCCGGGGGCTCTCCTCACCATGGCGCAGCTGGCGCACCAGCGCATGATGGCGGCAGCGGCGGCGGCGGCGGCGGCGGAGCGGCCGGCCTCGTCTTCCTGGGGCCGTGGCTGACGGCGGGCCAGACGGTCAGTCTGATCGGCGGCAATGGCGGCGACGGTGGAACTGGAGGGGCTGGAGGCAATTCCTACCGCGATCCTTTCATCGGGCATAACGGCGCCGGCGGAGGCGGGGGTGGTGGCGGCGGTGGCGGCGGCGCTGGGCTGGCTCTGACTGGGCCGGAAACTAGCTTGCCGTTTAGCCTCGCTGTGGCGGTCACCAACGCGACTCTGCAAGGCGGTAATGGCGGTCTAGGAGGCAATGGCGGCGACGGCGGTTCGGGTTCCGGCGGCTCCGTCACGCAGATGTGCAACCGGTCGATGTGTATCGAAATTCCTTGGTTCGAACCGGCTAACGGGGGGCACGGCGGCACCGGCGGCAATGGCGGCTCCGGTGGCGCTGGGCTCTTATCGATGTATGGACGTCAGCTCGACCTTTCTAGAACAACCGTTCGAGGTGGTAACGGGGGCAATGGCGGATATCTTGGATTTGGTGGGCCTCGCGGGTCGAGATACGGCTGGGGCTATATTCTGCAGGAGGCGTCAGACGGCGACGCAGGAAATGCCGGAAGCGGCGGCCACGGCGGTTCCGGCATCGAGGTCGACGCAACAAGCGGCGGCAGCACCACCATCACGATCGCATCTGATAGCCGCGTAACGGGCGGCGACGGAGGTTCGCGCTCGAGCAATGGCGAAGGCGGCACCAATGGCGCAGGCGGTGCAGGCATCAGGGTCATCAATGGCTCGGCGGCGATAGTGACCGCGGGCAGTATCGTCGGTGGACGTGGCGGCTCAGGAGGGCCGCAGGCCCCCGCTATCGTGCTTAGCGGCCCCGGCAACAGTCTCGAGTTGCGCAGTGGTTACATAATTCAAGGCGATGTTCTCGCCGGCACGGATGCCAGGCTGATCCTCGGCGGCACCGACGCTGCCATCTTCGATCTGTCGGGCATACGCCAATACCAGGGCTTCAACCGGTTTGAGAAGAGCGGCCTCAGCACCTGGACGCTGACCGGGGGGACCTCGTTCGGCGGCGACCTGAGCGTTGGGGAAGGGACGCTGTCCTTTGCGGCGAATGCGACGCTCCGCGTTCGCAATGCCACTATCGGCACCATCCAGGGCAAAACGGCTGCGGTCGAGGTCAACCAGGCCGGCGCGGCCCTGACCATCGACAACCAGCTCGTCGTCGGGCGGGACGGCCAGGGCAAACTCGCCATCGGGGCCGGCGGTGTGGTCAAGGCCCGCGACATCGTTCTCGGCATCGAAGCCAGCGGTCAGGGCAGCATCGCGGTGAACGGCGCCGGTTCGCTCCTGACGGGCACCTCCCTCTCTGTCGGCAACACAAGCCAGGGCGATCTCGCGATTGCCGGCGGAACGGTGCAGTCCAGCAGTCTCACGATCGGGGCGGGCAGCGGCGCCATCGGCACGGCCAGTGTTACCGGCGCTGGATCGGTCCTGACCGCGACCAGCTTCTCGGTCGGCGCGGCCGGCAGCGGCACACTGATCGTCTCCGATGGCGGCAAGGCGGGGCCCGGGCGCGGCAAGCGGATCGACGTTGCGAAGAACGCCGGCAGCTCGGGCACGGTCATTATCGGCGCGGCGGCGGGGCAGGCGGCGACCGAGGCAGGCACGCTCGAGGGCAATATTCAGTTCGGCCTCGGCGCGGGCTCGCTGGTCTTCAATCATACGACCAGCGACTATACCTTCTCTAACTTGATCTCCGGCGCCGGGACGATCGGCGTCTTGTCGGGCACGACGATCCTGACCGCCGACAGCTCCGCGTTTTCGGGCGCGACGACGGTCGCTGGCAGTACGTTGCGCATGGCGGGCAGCGCGAGGCTCGGCGGCACGGTGGCGGTCGACAATGGCGGCCGGGTGGAGGGCGAAGGCGCGATCGGCGCCACCACGATCAATGCCGGCGGGACGCTGGCGCCGTCGGGCGAGACCTCGTTCACGGTGAACGGCAATCTTACCGCCACCAGCGGCGGCACGCTGCGGCCGTCCGACGGGCCGGCGCTGATCGTCAACGGCACGCTGGCGCTGAACTTCGGCAGCCACTACGCCTACCGGATGGCGAGCGCCGACACGCCCGGGCTCGATTCGGCGACGACGCAGGTCAACGGCAGCCTTCACCTCAACGGCGGCACTCTCGATCTGTCGGGCGGAATCCAGCCTAATATCGGCTACCATCGCATTTTCACTTACACCCTCGGCCTGGGCGGGTCCGGGCTCAATATCGGTATGACGCCGATCACCACCCCGGTGGCCTATGACTATTCGCTCTCCGTCTCGCAGCATGGCAATGTTGACCTGCTGGTCTCCCCGAACGGGCTCAACATCCTGCAGCTCTGGGGCACGACGCCGGCCGGCGGCGCGAACGGCGGCTGGAATGCCGGCAACCCGAACTGGTTCGACATCGGCGGCGCGACACCGACGCAATGGGGCGGCGCCTATGGCGTCTTCCGCGGGCCCGGCGGCACGGTCACGGTCGAGGGCCCGCAGAATGTGGTCGGGCTGCAATTCGCCGGCGGCGACTACACGCTGGTCGGCAGCGCCGGCGGCGGCGCCATCAACCTGCACGGCTACAACAATGGCGGCTTCGTCGTCACCATGCCAGAGATCCGTGTCCTCGCCGACGAGACGGCGACGATCGACGTGACGATCACAGGCACGGACGGGCTCGATAAGGGCGGCGACGGCAGGTTGATCCTCGGCGGCACCAATAACTACAGCGGCGGCACCGTCATCTCGGGGGGAACCCTGCAGATCTCCGCCGATGCTAATCTCGGCGCCGCGAGCGGCGGCGTGACGCTCGACGACGGCGCGTTGCACAGCACAGCCGACATCGCCACGGCCCGCGCCGTCACTTTGCGCGACACCGGAGCGATCGAGGCTGCGGCTGGCACGACGCTGTCCCTGAGCGGCGCTGTGAGCGGTCCCGGCGGGCTCATTAAATGGGGTGATGGCACGCTTGCCCTCTCCGGCACCGGCAGCTGGGCGGGCGGGACACTGATCGGTGCCGGCACGATCCGGGCCGACAGCGCCGACGCGCTGCCGAACGACACCGGCTATGTCCTGACCGGTGGCAGGCTCGATCTCAACGGCTTCCCGCTGTCGATGAGCCTGCTCGCCGGCACGGGGGGCGAGGTCGCGCTCGGCACGGACGGAGACCTCACGGTCGACCAGGTGGAGGACAGCCTCTTCGCCGGGCAGATCACCGGTCCTGGCGCCATGCTGATCAAGGCAGGGAGCGGCATGCTGCTGCTGACCGGCACCAACAGCCATAGCGGTGGAACCAGCATCGCCGGCGGAACGCTCGCCATCGTCGCCGACGCCAATCTCGGTGACGCGGGCGCCCCGGTGCTGATCTCCGGCGCGAAGCTCGCGACGCTGGCGGACATGACGAGCAATCGGCCGATTGCCCTTCAGGGAGCCGGCACGATCGAGACCTGGATCGGAACCACCTACACTGTCGGCGGGCCGATTTTCGGCGACCAGCTCGTCAAGGAAGGCTGGGGCACACTCGTCCTGACCGGCAACGCCAGCCATACCGGCGGCACGACGATCGCGGCCGGCATGCTGCAGATCGGCAATGGCGGTACCACCGGCGAGCTCGCCGGCAACGTCGTCAACAACGCTGCCCTGAGCTTCAAGCGCGCGAACGACTATACATTCTCCGGTACCATCGCCGGCAGCGGCGTCGTCGTGCAATCGGGCTCCGGCACGACCATCCTGACCGGCACCAACACCTATTCCGGCGGCACGCTGATCCAGGCCGGCACGCTCCAGGTCTCGGTCGATGCCAATCTCGGCGCCAGCAGCGGCGCGATCAGCTTCCTCGGTGGCACGCTGCGCTTCGGCGCCTCGTTCAACACGAATCGCACCGTCCTGATGGCCGGCCCGGGCACGCTCGACACCAACGGCCATGACACGACGCTATCAGGCGGCGTCTACGGGGTTGGCGACCTGATCAAGGCCGGCGCCGGTACGCTGACGCTGAGCGGCGCGAACTCCTATCGCAACACCATCGTCGCGGCCGGCACGCTCGTCGGTGACGCCGCTTCGATCTCCGGCAACATCGCCAATGATGGGGCGGTCGTCTTCAACCAGCAGCGCGATGCCGGCCTTGCGGGCGTGTTCTCCGGAACCGGCCGGTTCACCAAGGCCGGCAGCGGGGGGCTCGAACTGACCGGCGACAGCTCCGGCTTTGCCGGCGCTACCACGGTTTCGGCGGGCGCGCTGGTCGTCAACGGTGCGCTCGGCGGTGGACTCGCTGTCCTGCCGGGCGCCCGGCTGCAAGGAAGTGGCACCGTCGGGTCGAGCATGCTCCGCGCCGGCGCGACGATCGCGCCTGGCAATTCGATCGGCACGCTCAGCGTCGCCGGCGACATCACCTTCCAGCCTGGCGCGATCTATGAGGTCGAGGTCAGCCCGACGGGAACCGCGAGCGACCTGATCCGCGCCAGCGGCAAGGCTCGCCTCTCCGGCGGTTCTGTGGTCCAGATCGGCGAGGACGGCAATTACCGGGCGAACCAGCGCTATACGATCCTGACCGCCGACCAGGGCGTGCAGGGCCGCTTCGACGATGTCAGCTCGCGCTATCTCTTCCTCGATCCGTCGTTGGACTACGACGCGATCAGCGTCACGCTGACCCTGCTGCGCAATGACCTGCAGTTCGCATCGCTCGCGCAGACGCGCAATCAGGCGCAAACGGGCCTCGGCCTGGCGAGCCTCGGTGACAGAAACGAGCTCTGGCACGCGATCACGCAATTGCGCGACGAAGGCGAGGCCCAGCGCGCTTTTGACAGCCTGTCCGGCGAAATCCACGCTTCGGCCAAGACCGCGTTGATCGAGGGCAGCCAGGCCGTGCGCAGCGCCGTCTCCGACCGGATTCGCGCCGCCTTCGACGGGATCGGCGCGCCGCAGATCGCGACGCTGGCCTATGCCTCGGGCAACGGGGCCGTCTCGGCCGCCCCAGTGGAGAGCTTCGCGCTCTGGGCCCGTGGCTTCGGCTCCTGGGGCCAGACGCGCGGCGATGGCAATGCTGCCTCACTCACCCGCTCGAACAATGGCCTTGTTGCCGGCGGCGACATCGCCGCGGCGCAGGATGCCCGGATCGGCATCACTGCCGGCTACTCGCGCTCGACCTTCGACGTGGCCAAACGCCGCTCCCACGGCGAAGCGGACACCTACCATGCCGGCCTCTATGGCGGCGCCCGTTTTGACAGCTTCCGTCTAAGCGGCGGCCTGACTTATGCCTGGCACGACCTCTCGACCCGCCGCACCGTCTCCTTCCCGGGCTTCGGCGAGGAGCTCAAGTCCGATTCCAGGGCTCGCAGCATCCAGGCCTTCGGCGAGCTCGCCTATCGCTTCGACCTCGGCCCGACCGCGTTCGAGCCCTTCGCCAATCTCGCCTATATCAACCTGCACAGCGATCGCTTCGCCGAGACGGGCGGCGTCGCCGCGCTTTCGGCCAATGCGCAGACCACCGCGGTCGCCTTCGCCACCCTCGGCCTGCGCACGCAGACCAGCTTCAACCTCGGCAGCCTGCCTGTGGCATTCGACACCACGCTTGGTTGGCGCCGCGCCGCCGGCGACATTACCCCGCTCTCGCTGCAAACCTTCGCGGGCGGCGCGCCGTTCTCGATCGCCGGTGTCCCGATCGCCCGCGACGCGCTCGTCGTCGGCGCCGGCTTCGCGCTGAAGCTCGCGCCGGGCGCGGAGTTCGCGCTCGCCTATGACGGCCAGCTCGCGCAGCGCGCCACCGATCACAGCTTCAACGCCAGGCTCGGATTGAGGTTCTGAAATGATGTTGCGTCGAGAGACCATAGTGGGAAAGCTGATCGGTATCGTCTTTGCAGCCGTGACGCTCACGGCCTGCCAGAGCTCGCAGGAGGCGGCCAAGCTGGTCAGAAGCGAATGGGTCGGCCAGCGCGCCGATGCGTTCTTCGTCGCCAATGGACCGCCGCGCGACAGCTTCCCTCGCGAGGGTGGCGGCATGATCCATACCTGGCGAGGCGGCGACGCGACGATCACGCGGCCGGGTCAGCTTCAGGCCCGTCAAACCGTCAGTCCGGCCTATGATGGCAGGCCGATGCGCGGTGCGATCGTCAATTACCAGCCGCCACAGCAGCTCAACTATTTCTGCGAGATGCAGATCACGGCGGATAACCAGGACATCATCGAGTCGATCCGCATCAGCCGGGACACCGCCGGCACCGGCTTCTCGTTCTCCCGCTGCAGCGAGCTCTTCGCGCGATAACCGCTAGAGGCTGTTTCAAAGCGGAGCCAATCGAATTGTGGCGGACAGGCGAAGAAAAGTCCGCCGAAGCGTCCGAGTTCAGATTTCCGGGCTGCCCTTGCCGTGCACCGAGCTCGGTACGATCCCGAACTCGCGCCGGAACAACCGGGCGAAATGGCTCGGATTGGTATAGCCGACCTGAAGTGCTGCCTCTGTCACGCTGACGTTCCTGCTTTCGATCAGCGCGCGGGCGCAGTCGAGGCGGGCGCGCTGCAGGAAGGCGTAGATCGGCGAGCCGAACTGATCGCGAAAGCCGGCCTTCAGCTTCTTCTCGTTGAGGCCGACCTTGAGCGACAATTCGCGGATGGTCCAGGCGTGGTCCAGATCCGCCAGCAAGAGATCGCGCGCCGCCAGCAGGCGCGAGACATCGCGCGGCGCATGTGCGGTCTCCGCAGCGCCACTGCCCAGGACTGGCAGCACCTGCGAAAGCACGTCCAGCGCATGAGCTTCGATCGCAAGATCGCTGGCCTGGTCGCCGAGGACCAGGTCGAGCAATTGCGCTGCCGCGCGTTGGACCGCAGGACGCGTCAGCATCAAGCCGATCCAGTATTGCTCTCCCGCCGCCCTGCAGAGCGGGTGGTTCTCAGCGAGCTCGCGGCATTTGGCGAGCACACCGAGCTTCTGCAGGAAATCGAACTGTAGCCGCAGTTCGACGAGCTTGAAGCGCGCTCCTGCGGGAACCTGATATGTGCCAGCGACCTCGCGCTCGAAGAAGCAGAGATAGGTCAGGCCCGGCCGATAGGCGATGGGTTCGCCGAGCGGAGCCCCCGTTGCGTCGGCGACCCAGCCATGCCCGGCGGCGTCGAGCAGGACATGGATCGAGAGCTGCGTACCCTTCCTATCCTATCTCGCTTTGCTGCGCACCGATCTCGTTCGCATCCTGCACGAAGCCCTGCCCGCGACCGCTTCGCTCCGCTTCGGCGAGAACGGATGCGAGGTCGATGAGACAGCAGCCGGCGTGCGCGTCACGCTGATCGATGGAACCGTGCTGCGGGGCGATCTGCTGATCGGAGCCGACGGCTTTCGATCGGGCATCAGGCAGCGCCATTTCGGTCCCGACAGCGCCTTTCACGAGCCGCTCGGCTATCGCTTCGCGACCTATCCGCTGGCGGATACGCTCGGCCTTGGCGAGAGCTTCCTCTCCTATGCCGAACCGGGCCAGATGGCCGAATATTACGGGCTCCGCAGCGGTGGTCTCGCCGCCCTGCAGATCTGGCGCGATCCGGACGATGCTCCGGTACGGCCCGAAGAACGCTGGCCGCTGCTGAAGCGTGTCGCAAATGCGAGCCACCCGCATGTCACGCAGCTGATCGAGAGCTGCGAGACCAGCGTGACGCCGCAGGTCGACAGCCTGACGATGATCGCGATGCCGTCCTGGCACAAGGGCAGGATCGTCCTTCTCGGCGATGCCGCGCATTGCCTGACCCTGATCTCCGGGCAAGGGGCCGGCATGGCGATGGCCTCGGCCGAGATGCTGTCGCAGGAGCTGGCGAGGAGGTCGATAGACGAGGCACTCGCGGAACACCGTCGCCGGCTTTCGCCTGCGATCGCGCGTCTGCAGCAGCGCAGCCGTCATATGGCCAAGGTCTTCATTCCGGACGGGCGCATGGCCTTCCGGCTTCGCAACGTCGTTCTGCGCTACATGCCCCGGCGCTGGCTCGGGCGCTATTTTCTCAATGCGATCAAAAAGGAGATCGCGCTGCTCCAAGCCTAGGCACAGGTTTGCGAATGTGGAGCCGACGTCGACACAACAGGAATATGGGTCAAGCCGGGGTTCGCTTGGGGCTGACCGCTCAATCCAATCTCAGCCTGCCGGGCGCGACGCCGAAGACTTTTCGGAAAGCCGTCGAGAAATTGGCGGCGCTGGCATAGCCGGCGATGTGGGCGGCTTCGGCGATCGTCACCCCGTGATACTGTAAGGCGTCGCGCGCTCGGTTGAGCCTGAGGTCCTTGACGTAACTGTAGATGGTCGTGCCGAAGGCTAGGCGGAAATCGCGCTGCAAGCTGCGGATGCTGACCCCGAAGCGCGAGGCGATCTCGTCGATGGGCACGCCGACCGCCTCGTCGGATTCAATGAAGTGCTTCAGCGCCTCCAGCCGATCGAGATCGCGCCGCCGCAGTGAATAGGCCTCGTTGGGCTTGATCCCGGCGATCGAACGCAGCGCCTCGGCGCTCGCCTCGATCGCCCGGCTCGTCAGGAACAGGGTATGGAGCAGCGGCTCGAATTGCGGCGGCCGCAGGATCTGCTCGGCGAGAGCGATCTGGCGCGCGGTCAACGACCAGGCGCCATGGCTCACAGGTTGCTGCGACAGCCGCGCATAGGCGGCCGAGGCGCCAAGCCCGTCCTCCGCATAGCGGGTGAGCCACTCCGCCGTCAGCACGACGATCGCCGCGCGTAGATGGCAGCCCTGGCGGGCGAAGCGCTTGAAATGCTCCGGCCGCTGCAAGGCGAGGAAGGCGCCCTGTGGCTGCCCGTTGTTGGCGTCCGGGCCTATACTGACCTTCTCGTCGTCGCCGACCAGCATCGAGACCTCGCCGCCGAGCACGAAGGAGAAGCTGATCGAGGGCGGCATCGCGATGTCGGCGGAGAAATCGGCCAGATCGAGCACGTCGACGGTATGAACGGAAAGACCCGGCGCCAGCTCGGCATGGGCGAGCCGGCCGCGATGCAGCTGATCGTGTGTCAGCTTGCGATTGTCGCTGATGCGGAATTCGCCGCCGATGCCGTTCGCCAGAATCTTTAGATCGGCGTGGCCGAGCGAACGGCGGATCGCGTTGGACTGTTGCGGCAAAAGGGCTCCCCGAAGCTCGTGCCTGATGACTGCAATGGCGGTTTGCACGTGCCATTTGTCAAGGATTACATCTCAGTTTGAAAATAGTTGAAAGTGAACAGTTTTGACGAAGCAATAGTCGCTTTTGCAAATACATCCGCCATGGAGGCGAGCGCAGCGCCGTGTTCTATCGCTCTGAACGATACAGAGCCAAACATCATGCGAAACCTGCTCCTTTCCGAAACCGCCTTGACCCGCTGGCTCGGCGCTATCGCCTCTCTGGCCTTCGCTAGCGGGCCAGTCCAGGCCCAGACGGCGGAGCCGATCGATCTGCCGGCGATCGTCGTGCAGGGCGAGACGGCGACCTCGCCGGTGCGCGGCTATATTGCCAGTCGCAGCGCGACAGCAACCAAGACTGACACCCCGATCATCGAGACGCCGCAATCGGTCAGCGTGGTGACCCGCGACCAGATTGAGGCGCAAGGGGCAAGGGGGGTTGGTGAGGCCTTGCGCTACACAGCTGGCGTGGTGCCCGAATGGCGTGGCGTTGCAGCCGGCAATTTTGGCGCTGCAATCGGCAGCGTCATGATCCGCGGCTACGGCGTCGACGGCTATTGGGACGGCCTCAAGATTCCTGCGATCGGCACCTATGGCGCCCCTGCGCCCGATCTCTATCTGATGGACCGCATCGACGTTCTGAAGGGGCCGTCATCCGTGCTGTTCGGGCAGGCGACGCCGGGGGGCGCACTCAACCTCGTCAGCAAGCGACCGACAGCGGAGAAGCTGCGCGAGGTCACCGCCAGTATCGACAGCAATGGCCGGGCGCTTGCCGGCTTCGACATCGGCGGCCCGGTCGATCCGCAGGGGCAATGGTCCTACCGCGTCACCGGCCTGGGCGTAACCGGCGAAACGCAGGTCGATCACACCCGCGAGGGGCGCTTCGCCATCGCGCCGTCGATCACATGGCGGCCGACCTCCGACACGCGCCTGACCGTGCTCGGCAGCTACCAGCATGATCCTGAAATCGGTTTCTATGACGCGCTGCCGGCGATCGGCACCGCCGTGCGCAACCCGCTTGGGCGCATCCCCAAGGGCTTCTACGCCGGCGAGCCGAGTTTCGACCGTTTCGACCGAAAATACGCTTCGCTCGCCTATCTCTTCGAGCACCGCTTCAACGAGGTTCTGACCATCCGGCAGAACCTGCGCTATGTCCGCTCCGAGTTCTCCTGGGACGCCGTCCAGCTCTCGGCGCTGGCCGCCAACCGGCGCACGGTCAACCGCTATGCCCTGATGAGCCGGGCGGAGGGATACGGCCTCTCGCTCGACAATCAGGCCGAGCTCAACTTCGATACCGGTCCGCTCAAGCACAAGCTGCTGATGGGTGTCGACTATCTGCGCTCCGACTTCACCAATTCGATGGCGACCGGCATGGCCGGCCCGATCGACCTGTTCGCGCCGGTCTACGGCACCGGCGCGATCCGGTTCCCAGCCGTGCCGCAGACCAACACTTCGCAGATCTCCGAGCAATTCGGCTTTTACGCCCAGGATCAGATTCGCCTGGGCAAACTGATCGGCCTGTTCGGCGGCCGCTTCGACCGGGCCGAGAGCGATACGCTGAACCGCAACACCAGCGTCACCACGCGCCAGTCCGACCACGCCTCCACCGGCCGGGCAGGGCTGCTCTATCTCTTCGACAACGGGCTGGCGCCTTACGTCAGCTACAGCGAGTCCTTCCAGCCGACGAGCGGCACCGATTTCTTCGGGGCGCCCTTCAAGCCGCGCACCGGCCAGCAATGGGAGGCGGGCCTCAAGTACCAGCCGGCCGGCTTCCGTGGCCTGTTCACGCTCGCCGCGTTCGACATCACCGAGCAGAACCGCACTACGCCCGACCTCGCTCATACCTGCGGCGCGACCGGCAATGCACGGGGCTGCGGCAACTTCAACATCCAGATCGGCGAGGCGCACTCGCGCGGCGTCGAGGCCGAGGCCAAGGTCGAGATCACGCCCGAGCTCAACCTGATCGCCGCCTATACCTATCTCGATGCCCGCATCAGGCGCAGCGACGGCGGAGACTTGGGCATGCGCCTGACCAATTCGCCACGCCATAGCGCCTCGGCATGGCTCGATTACACCTTCCGCAGCGGGCCGCTGACCGGTCTCGGCCTCGGTGCCGGCGTTCGCCATGTCGGCGCCTCGCCGTCCAATACATTGAACACGCTGAATTATTTCGAGGCGCCGGCGGCGACGCTGGTCGATGCCGCACTGCGCTATGATTTCGGCGCTTCGATGCCTCAGCTCGCGGGGCTGCAATTGAAGGTCAATGTCCAGAACCTGCTCGACAAGACCTATGCCGCGAGCTGCGGCGGCACCAGCCTCGACGCCGGCTATTGCTTCGGCGGCCAGCGCCGGACCGTGACCGCCAGCCTGACCTATCGGTGGTGAGCGATGGCTAAACGCATGTCCCATCCGACCCGTCGCGCTGCGCTGGCGGGGCTAGCCGCAACCGCGGCAGCGAATTTCGCACCGCCGCTGCGGGCGCAGTCCCCAGTCAGCTTCATCGATATGGCCGGCCGCAGCGTGACCCTGCCGCGCCGGCCGGAGCGGATCGTCCTCACTGAGGCCAATGATCTGCTCTCCTTCGCTTTGCTCGATCCCGATCCGGCCGCGCGGTTGGTCGGCTGGGCGGCGCTGCGCCGCTTCGACAACGGCACGCTCGCCGCCTATCGTCGGCGCTTCCCGGCGATCGACCGGATCGAGATCGTCGGCGACTGGTCGGCCGACAGCTTCGCGGCCGAGAAGGCGATCGCGCTCAAGCCCGACCTTGTCCTGATGACGGCCTATCAGGAGCCCGGGCTTGGACATGGCGACCTGACCCGCCGCTTCGAGGCAGCGGGCATTCCAGTCGCCTTCGTCACAGCCGGCGTGAACACACGCACAAGTGCGGCCGATATCGCGCCGAAGCTGCAGATGTTCGGCCGGATTCTCGGTCGCGAACGTGAGGCGCAGGACTATATCGCCTTCTACCAGTCTCATCTGGCGGCGGTGACCGAACGCATCGCCCACGCCAATCCCGCCCGGCCCTCGGTGCTGATCGAGACCTATGCGGGGCTCGGCGAATGCTGTCGGGCCCCAGGTCGCCATGGCTGGAGCGAGTTCGTCGAGCTCGCCGGCGGCCGCAATCTCGGCGTCGACACGCCCCAGGCCGGCGGCATGCTCAGCCTCGAATACCTGCTGGCTCAGGAGCCGCAGATCTATATCGGCAATGGCGGCTCCTATCTCGAGGGCAAAGGGCTGGTGATCGGCCCGGGATACGACCGGGCGACGATCCGCGCTTCGCTCGCGCGCCTCACCGAACGAAGCGGCTTCAGGGAGATCAGGCCGGTGCGGGAGGGCAGGATCTACGCGATCTGGACCGTGTTCGCGACGCAGCCGATCAACATCGTCGCGATCGAGCAGATCGCCAAATGGCTGCATCCGGACTTGTTCGCCGATCTCGATCCGGCCGTGACGATGGCGGCCATCAATCGCCGCCTGTCGGTGCCGATGGAGGGCATCTACTGGCTCGGTCTCAGCGATCAGGAGCCGGCCCGATGACGGCGCGCACGCGACAGGTTCGCCTCGACGGTGATTTCGTCGGCGGCATGCGGGAGCTCACCTTCCGCGGCGATGACGGCTGGCCCCTGCTGGCAAAGATCGGCGAGGTGAATGATGCCGGGCTGCCGCCGCTGGTGATGCTGCATGCTGGCGGCCCCGACCACCACATGCTGCTGCCGCTCGCGCAGCGCCTCGGCGACAGCCGGACGATCGTGCTGCCCGACATCCGTGGCTACGGCCGCTCGCATTGCACCGACCCGGCGCGTCATCGCTGGTCGCAATATGCGCAAGACGTCGTCGCTTTGATCGATCATCTTGGCTTTCGCCAGGTCGATCTGCTCGGCGTCGGGCTCGGCGCGACCATCGCGATGCGGGCCGCCATTGGCACGCCCGAGCGGTTTCGCAGGGCCGCGCTCATCAGCGTCGAGGACATTGAGGACGACGCCGACAAGGAAAAGGAAAAGACCTATCTCGCCGCTTTCGCGAAACGCGTGCGCGAGCAGGGGATCGCGGCCGGCTGGGAGCCGATCCTGGCGCATTTCCCGCCGATCGTCGGCAGAATGGTGCGAGACGCGATTCCGCGCTCGGACGCCGCCAGCATCACCGCGGCCGCGGCGATCGGCAATGACCGCTCTTTCCGGCACCCGGAGGAACTGGCGGCGCTGACGGCGCCGACCCTGATCATCCCCGGCATCGACACCCGCCACCCGCGCGAGCTCGCTGAGAAACTCGCCGCGATCATGCCGGCAGGTGAATTGTCTTCGGCCGCGATGACGAGCGAGATGACGACGGAAGAGGACTTCGCCGACGCACTCGCCCCCGAGATCGCACGCTTTCTCGGCGCTGTGTGAACAGTGGACGAGAATTCGACCAGTGGGCCGTGAAATTGCGCTCGATCCAGTCGGATCTTAGCACCGGAGCATGGATTGGCCGCTCAATTCGTTCTGCCGGAAATCGCGCAAGGCGGACGAACTGAAACGGGTGCGGCGGTGAGCCGCCGCACCCGTCAATCATAGATCAGGCTGTTCTGGGTTGAGAGCGCGGCGGCGGCGTTGCCGAGCTCGACGCCCTCAGGCGGCTTTCTTGCCGGCATCGAACGGAATCTCGATGTCGACTGCAAGCATCGAGACCTGGGAGCCACGCTCCATCTTGACGCTGACCTTGTCCTGATCGATCTGCACGTGCTTCGAAATCGCCTGGAGAATCTCGTCGCGCAGTTTGGTCAGGAGGTCCGATCCACCCACGGATGCGCGCTCATGGGCCAACAGCACCTGCAAGCGCTCGCGCGCGGCGGGGGCGGACTGGGGGCGGGAAAAAAAGCGACGGAGGTTCATGCTGCTTTCCTTCCGAAAAACTTGCCGAAGAAGCCTCGTTTTTCACCCGGAATGGTCACCGGCAGGTCTTCGCCATTCAGCCGCCGCGCAGCTTCGAAATAGGCGATCGACGGCGCGCTGCGGTCATCGGCCAGGGTGACGGGAGTGCCGAGATTGGAGGCGCGCAGCACGTCCATGCTTTCGGGGATGATGCCGAGCAGGGGGATCGACAGGATTTCGAGGACGTCGTCCACCTTCAGCATGTCGCCACGCTCAGCCCGCGCCGGGTCATAGCGGGTGAGAAGCAGATGCTTTTCCATCCGCTCGCCGTTCTCGGCGCGAAGCGTCTTGGAATCGAGCAGGCCGATGATGCGGTCGGAATCGCGCACCGAGGAGACTTCCGGATTGGTCACGACGATCGCCACATCCGCATGGCGCATGGCCAGCGTCGCACCGCGCTCGATACCGGCCGGGCTGTCGCAGATCACCCAGTCGAAGGCATGCTTCAGGGCCCTGATGACCTTCTCGACGCCTTCTTCCGTGAGATTGTCCTTGTCGCGCGTCTGCGAGGCCGGCAGCAGATAGAGCGACTCGAGTCGCTTGTCGCGGATCAGCGCCTGCGTCAGCTTCGCTTCGCCCTGGATAACGTTGACGAGGTCGTAGACCACCCGCCGCTCGGCGCCCATGATCAGGTCGAGATTTCGCAATCCGACGTCAAAATCCACGACCACGACCTTGTCGCCGTTCTGCGCAAGAGCAGCCCCGAGTGCGGCGGAGGACGTCGTCTTGCCGACGCCGCCCTTGCCCGATGTGACCACGATGACCTTGCCCATAGATCTCTCCTGTTTATGTCGCGCACTGCCGGCTCAGGCGAGTGATCCGAACTTGAATGTGTCGTCTTCCAGCCAGAACTGGACGGGCTTGCCGCGCAGGTCGGACCCCAGGTCCTCGGCCGTCTTGTAGTAGCCGTCGATGGCGACCAGCTCCGCTTCGAGCTTGCGGCAGAAGATGCGGGCGGAGGCGTTGCCCATCGTTCCCGCCATCGCCCGCCCCCTGAGCGTGCCGTAGATGTGAATCGATCCGCCGGCGATGACCTCTGCACCCGATGCGACCGATCCGACGATGGTCACGTCGCCTTCGGTAAAGATCAGCGACTGGCCCGAGCGTACCGGCTGGGTCACGACGAGCGAGGATGGGGCCTTGGCCGGCTGCGGAGCCTGAGGCGCGACGGCCTCGACGGCACCGGCCTTGGTATCCTCGTTCGGGGGCGCCTCGATGTCCGAGGTTGGACGGCCGTCGGTCATCGCGGGCGGCAGATTCGCGTCGAGCAATGACGGGCGCGCACCTTCGATACCCATGATCCGCACGTTGCGCGTGCGGAGCTGTTCGACGAGCCCGTGAAGCTGCGACCGGTCGATCTCCATCCCGGTGATATCGAGCACGACCGGCCGCCGCATGAAGAAGCCGGTCGACCGGGAGGCCAGATCGTCGAGCCGAACCAGCCAATCCTCGAACGGCAGTTCGGGGGTCAATGCAAGCGCAAGGAAGCTTCGCCCCTTGAGGCGAATAGGCCTGGGTTGAGTTAACACGTTGGTCATCTTGGTAAATTTTCGGTTGATTCTGTGTATCGATGGAGTGGTTAACAGATGGTAAATCACTCAAGCGAAAATGCGGGAGAAAGCGCCGTCAAAGCCTGAGTGACCGGGAATAATACCATTTATTATCAGAGCGTTAGGTGTTATTCCTGGCAGAGACCAAGATCTGTCCGTGGACGCTGGATCGTGTCCTGAAAGCAGCGCGCGCGACCCCGGCCTCGGCTGTTCCCGAAGCCGAACGGCCGAGTCAGGCGGGTAGCCGCCTGTTCGGCCACGCGCCGATTCCCGAGATGGCCCGTCGTCGGCCTCGAAGTGACTTTCTGACGGCCGTTGGTCATCGGAACGAACTGCACCAGAGGCGAGGCGATGCTTGCTCCCGTCAGAACCTGACGTCGATTCGTCCCTTGAGGGCGTGGTCTCTGCTGCGCTCGCCGATGGCGGCGGAATAGGCCAGGCCCAGGGTCGTGCTCTGGCTGGCGCGCCAGTCGAGCCCGGCTTCGGCAACCAGTGCGTTGCGGTCGATCGCTGTCGCATGGACGCGCGCCGGGGTGGCGCCGATCGCAAACGCGGTCAGCGCCTGCGGCGTCAACTCGCCGAAACCATAGCGCCAGCCGAGCAGGCCCCGCGCGAAGAGCGGCATCGTGCCGAGTTGCGCCTCGGAGCGCAGGCCCAGCGTCGCGAAGCCGAGATTCTGCTCGCCGGAGGAGACACGCAACGCCGCAGGACCGCCCTGCTCGACGGCCGAGCCGGACGAGATCCGCAGCAGCGCGAGCTGGGCGAAGGGCTCGATAGCGAAGCGCTCGAAGCGAAAGGCATAGCCGAACTCGCCGAAAGCCTGCAGAAGCTGGCTGTCGCGATCCGAGCGCAGCCTGTCGCTGAAGCCGCGGAGCTGCACCTGACGGGTCAGGCTGGTCTCGCCGAAGGAATATGCCAGGCCGCCATCGAGCCGCCAGGCGCCAAAGCGCGCGTCGGCATAGAGCGCGGCATGGCCGCTCTCGATCCGGCCGGACGAAAGCCTGGCATCGACGTCGAAATTCGACCGGGTGTAGCCGCCGGCGACGCCGACCGTGAGCGAGCTCGCGCCGGTATCATAGAGCTTGAGGTCGGCGCCGAGGATGGCGCCGCCGATGCGCTGGGAGAGCCCGGCCGCATTGCCGTCGCCATTGCTGTTCACCTGCGCTCCCACCGCCTCGCCCCAAACGGCGAAACGCTCCTCGAAGCGTGGCGCCGGCAGCATGGTCGCGCCCTTGGGCGTCGGCAGGTCGGACGAGAAATCCGCAGTGACGCTTGATCCTTGCGTCACCAGCAGCGGCCCGCGCAGACGTCCGAGGATCGCCTCGCGGACCAGCCGGCTTTCGCCGATCGCGACCGCGACACCCTGGGCATGCGCCTCGCCCGAGAGCAGATCGAAACCCGCCCGCGCCTCGTCGGCCGTCGCCGAGATCACCGTGTCGTAGACGCGATTGCCGGCACCCAGCCGCTCAGCCGCGATCGCGATCCCGCTCTGGTTGCGCGTCCGGGCGATGAAGTTCCCGCTGCCCGGCCCAAACGAAGTATCGTTGCGGGCCATCGTCAGGATGACGTTCTGGGCGTCATAGGTTAGCGAGGGTGTCAGGAAGGCGAGGTTGGCGTTGACGCCGGCAAAATGGCCACTGACGCCGCCGCCTGCGGTCAGGATGGTGTAGTTCGTCGAAGCCGCGTAGCTGCCGCCCTCGGCCAGGACCTGGACCGTGCCGCCGGCGAGCGTCGCCGATCCCGAGGTATTGATCCTGTCGCCTTGTCCGGCAGCGTTGATCTCGACCTGATAGGTTGAACCGGCGGCGAAGGAGACGTTACCGGAGACGTTCAGCGTGCCGATCGAATTGCCCGGCGCGACCGTACCGCCGGCATTTGCAGCGAAACCACCGACCGTGCCCGAGCCGCCGAGCCAACCGCCGTTCACTGTAACCGTACTCGCAAGCGAGCCGTTCACAACGAGCTTGCCTGCATCGAGCGTGGTTGCGCCGCTGTAGCGGTTGGCGCTCGACAGAACCAGCGTACCGGCGCCTGCTTTGGCCAGTGATTTGCCGTCCCAGCCGGTCGCTGCATTGGCGGGCCGATCGGTCAGGGTCGCGCCGATATCGAACCTGTCGGCGGGATTGGCCAATGTGAACGTGCCATGCGCGAGATTGTTGTCCGCGGTCCAGCTCAGACCGTAGCTGGCAAGATATTGCTTGCTGTCGGCCGATCTGCGGGTCGACAGGGTCAGATAGTCCACGACCCCATTGAAGCCGCCCACCGTGACCTTGCCGAAATCGCCGCCGAGCCCCGAACGTGTATCGATCACGACCCTGTCCAGGCCGTTTGCATCGTCGAGGCCGCTGAGGTTGAAAGCGACATTGCTGGCGAGCGTGACGCGTTCAGCCTGCAGCGATGGGCCCCCCGCAGTGGCGACGATCGACAGCGCGGTATTGTCGGCAAAACTTACATTTCCGGCGACTTTCAGCGCCGCCAGCGTTTCGAGCACCAGACTGCCGCCGGTCACGTCGATCTTGCCAGCCAGGTTGTAAGTTCCGCCCGCGATGCCG
Source organism: Allobosea lathyri (assembly GCF_900108245.1). Taxonomy (GTDB): domain Bacteria; phylum Pseudomonadota; class Alphaproteobacteria; order Rhizobiales; family Beijerinckiaceae; genus Allobosea; species Allobosea lathyri. The sequence continues at coordinate 499,311 of NZ_FNUY01000004.1, read as the reverse complement.
TTGCCGAACTGCAGCGTGCCGCCAGATACCGTCGCATCGCCACCCGCGCCCAGACCCGAACTGTGGGCGACGACCAGCGTTCCGGCGGTGATCTGGGTGGCGCCGCTTCGAGACATGGCCTTGTCCAGCTTCCAGGTGCCGCTGCCCTGCTTGACGAGCGTGCCGATACTGAAGGTAGTGTCGCCACTGACGGCCGTTGAATAGAGCTGAGCGCCGGCACCGTCCAGCGTGAGCGTGGAGGCCGCGTTTGTGCCGATCTGCAGATTGCCCGTGATGCTGGAGCCGGTGAACAGCGTGACCCGGTTGGTGCTGGCGCTGCGCAGCAGCACATTGCCGACGAGCGCGCCGGCGTTGCCGAGCGTGGTGTTCCCGCCGATGGCCTGCAACGACGCCGCGCCCTGAATGGTGGCGCCCGCGCCATTGGTCACCGTGCCCCCATTGATGAGGCGCACGCCGGCCGAGGGTCCTTTGATGAGGCTGCCCGCGCCGGTGTTGGTGACTATACCGGGCCCACCACTGATACCCACGCCAGCGGCAAGCGCGTCCATCCCATCGGCAATGATCGTGCTTGAGATGTTGGTGATCGTGCCACCATCGGCAAGGCTTACCCCGTAGAGTTTGCCCGTGATGCTCCCGCTGTCCTTGTTGGTGACGATGCCCAGGCCGCCGACGATCTCGACGCCGTGGCCCTGATCGTCCGTGGTCACACGGATGGTGCCGCCGGTGTTGTTCACCGTGCCGGCCCCCCAGATGCGGACGCCGCCGAGCCCGCCGGCAATGCTGCCCTCATTCGTCACCGTTCCGTCGCCGTTGACGAACACGCCTATGCCGTCAGCCGCGCTGGCGCCGATGGCGCTCCCAACGCCGGTGTTGGTCACCGTGCCGCCTGCATCCAGGATGACGCCGAATTGCCCACCCCTGATGCCGCCGCCCGCGAGGTTGGCGACAACGCCCGACCCGCCGGAGGTGTAGACCCCCCAGTTGGCCGCGATCGTGCCGCTGTTATTGGTCACCGTGCCCCCGGCGTTGAGCTGCACGGCGATCTCCTTCGCCTCTATGGTTCCGCCAGTCAGGTTGTTGACGGCGCCCGCCCTGCCATAGACGTAGACACCCTTGCTGGCAGCGTCTGTCGTCGCCGTGATGGTGCCGCCACTGTTGGTAACCGTGCCGCCATCTGCCAGCGACACGCCGATGCCATATGCCTCGATCCGTCCGGTGGAGGCAATGTTCACCGTGGCGCCGCCCTGATCGGAGCGCACCGCCATATCGCCCACAGCCATTCGCGAAATGGTGCCCCCAATGTTCAGCGCGCCGCCATTGTTGACGATGATTTCGTTGCCGATGCTGACGCCGGCGTTGATCTGAAGCGTGGCGTCTAGATTGCCATTGTTGTCCACAGTGACGGCGCCGCTGCCGAGGCTCCCGCCGACGGCGGCGACCAGCATTCCAGCGTTGACCTCGGTGGCGCCGCTGCGCGTCAGGACCTTGTTCAGCACCCAGGTGCCGCTGCCCTGTTTGATGAGCGTGCCGGTGTCGAAGGTCGTGGTGCCGCCGACGGCCGTCGAATAGAGCTGAGCGCCCGTGCCGTCCAGCGTCAGCGTGGAGGCGGCGTTGGCGCCGAAGCGCAGATTGCCAGTGATGCTGGAGCCGGTGAACAGAGTGACCCCGTGGACTTCATCGCCATTGGCGTTGGAGCGCAGGGTCACGCTCCCGATCAGCTTGCCCGCGTTGCTGAGCGAGACGTTTCCGACAACCGAGCTCACTGCGTGGCCGCCCGGGGCTTCGATCGTCGAGTCGGCATCGTTGATGACCGTGCCGCCGGCATTCAGCGTCACACCGCTGTCTCGACCCGTGATTGTTCCGCCCAGTGTATTCGAGATCGTTCCAGAGTCGATTTGCACGCCAGACACGTCGGTGCCGGTGATCGTCCCTCCGGCGTTTGTCACTGTTCCGTTTCCGAAGATAAGCACGCCGGCTCGCTTGCCCTTGATCGTTCCGCCCAGCGTGTTCGTGACCGTCCCGTATGGGCCGAACGCCGCCCCATCCAGAGTCGTGCCGGTGATCGTGCCGCCTGTATTGGTCAGTGTGCCGCCTCCCAGCAGCAACACGCCTTGCGTTTGCCCGGCTATCACTGCGTCTTGCAGATTGTGAACCGTGGCGCCCCCCGTCATGGATAGCACGCCGGCTTGTCCCGCATTCATGCGCGAAAGGGTGCCCGCATTGCTCAGCGTGCCGCCGTTATTGACGATGATTTCGTTGCCGATGCTGACGCCGGCGTTGATCTGCAGCGTGGCATTCTTGTCGGCTGCATTGTCCACGGTGACGCTACTGCCGCCGAGCTGAGCATCGGAGCTCACCACCAGGGTGCCGTCATCCACGACGGTCTGGGCGTAGCTGCCCGCGCCCGGAAGCATCATGACCAAACCAGCCAGGGCAGTGGTGGACAAGAACCACCCGCGACGCAGACCGGATGTCGCGCTGGAAACGATAGCCGATGTCATAGACAGTCCTCACGCGTGCCAAATGCCGCTATCCGCGGCAGCAATCTCTGGCTATTGACTAAATCGCGCGCCGTCCTTGCGGGCGTTATTGCCGCGTTACAGGATCGTCATTTCGGCTTACCGTGCGTTCGAACAATATAGAGTGTGCTTTTTGAGGAACATCGTCGTGATCGCGTCGCCAGCGGAATGAAAGACAGGGTCGCTCTTCCCAAATTCCGCCTTTCGTTGCTCGGGCGATTTGAACTGGCAACCGCGGATGGCATCATCCATTTGCCGAGCAAGAAGCTCTCGGGGCTGTTGGCCTATCTGGCCTGCACCGCGCATCAGCCTCAGCCGCGTGAGAGGTTGGCCACTCTCCTCTGGGGCTCGCATTACGAGACCCAGGCCCGGCAGAGCCTGCGTCAGGCTCTTTTTCGGCTACGCCGGACTTTGGGCCAGGATGCCCTCCTCAACAACGATGATGAGGTCTGGCTTGCGCCGGGCGCGATCGATTGCGATGTGGTTCGCTTCAAGGCGTTGATCGCCGGCGGAAGCCGCGCTTCGCTCGCCGCAGCCGTCGATCTCTACCGCGGGCCGCTGCTGTCGGATTTGAGCATAGCGGAAGATTCCTGGTCGGATTGGCGTGCCGCAGAACGGGAGCGCCTGGAAGGCTTTGCGCTCGACGCCATGGTCGGCCACAGTCAGGAGGCGCTGCTGGCTGGCCATGAGGAGGCTGCGCTCAAGGCTGCCCATCGGGCCATCCAGGTGAATGCCCTGCGCGAGGACGCACATCGGTTGATCGTCCGGGCGCTGGTCGCCCTGGGGCGAAAGGCCGAGGCACTCAAGCACTATCAGGATCTCGTTGCGCTGCTGAAGCGCGAGCTCAGCGCAGAGCCCGATGCGATCACGCAGTCGCTGGCCGCCGAGCTTCGTAGCGCAACGCCGCCCGGGCGGTCGCGGAGTTCCGACGTTTCCACGGCCGGGACATCCGGGCAGGAGACCGAAGGCAAGAGTGCCGCAGCCGGGAGCGACGATGCTTCGGCGAGTGTCGCTGTTCGCTCGCATGTTATCGAGCAGCGCCAGCTGACAATCATGGTTTGCAACCTGATCGGCTCCATGACCCTTTCGGCAAGCCGTGATCCAGAAGACGTCCATGATCTGATCGCCGCCTTCCACAAGATGGTGGCCGATGTCGCCGCGCGATTTGACGGATTTGTCGCCCAGTACCAGGCCAATGGCGCGATCGTCTATTTCGGTTACCCGAACGCTCACGAGCATGACGCCGAACGAGCTGTGCGCGCCGGTCTCGCCGTCGTCGATTCGACGGGCAGACTGACCGCGCCTTCCGCCGGGACGATTCAAGCGAGCGTCGGAATTGCGACCGGGCTCGTCGTCGTCGGCGAAAAGTCGACGACGGGCAATGGCCGCCACCATGTCGCAATGGGCGAGCCCTCGACGATAGCGACGCGGCTGCAGTCCAGCGCAGGAGGCGGCGAAGTCGCTATCTCCGCAAGTACGCAACGGCTTGTCAGGCGGATGTTCGACTGCCGGGCACTTCCGGCCAGCGATGGGACAGGCCTGCCGCGGGAGATCGAGGCCTGGCAAGTGGAGGCCTGGCAAGTGGAGGCCTGGCAAGTGCGTGGCGAGATGGCCGGGATGAGCCGTTTCGATGCGCTGCGTGGGGATGCTCTAACCCCGCTCGTCGGCCGGCAGGAGGAGATCGCGTTACTTCTCCGCCGGTGGGATCAAGCCGGCTCCGGCGAGGGACGGGTCGTGCTGATCTCGGGCGAGCCCGGCATCGGCAAGTCGCGCATCGCGGAGAGCTTGCCAGCCAGTCTCGTCGGCAAATCCTATGCATGCCTTCGTTATTCCTGCTCTCCCTATCATAGGCACAGCCCGCTTTACCCGTTCATTGGCCAGATCCAGCTGGATGCCGGCTTCGGTCCCGACGACAGCGCCAGCGCAAGGCTCGACAAGCTGGAGGCGCTGCTCAGGCCGGTAACCGCAGATCCATCTCGCGACCTCGCACTCTTCGCCGAATTGCTGGGCGTGCCGATGGACGACCGCTATCCGGCGTTGACGGTCAGCCCGCAACAAAAACGCGAGATGACTCTCAGCGCGCTTCTCGATCATCTCAAGGGCATCGCTTCGCAGAGACCCGTCCTGATCGTGTTCGAGGACGTGCACTGGATCGACCCGACGTCGCTGGACCTGCTTGAGCGCATGGTGACCTGTGCGCCCCAACTGCCGATACTGTTGCTCGTGACATTCCGGCCGGAGTTTCAACCGAGCTGGATCGGCCAGCCGCATGTGACGACGCTATCTCTGAGCCGCCTTGGGCCGAGCGATAGCGCTGGCATCATCCGCGGCATCTCGCAGGACAAGGCGCTGCCCGGTGTCGTTCTCGAGGAAATTCTTTCGCGCACCGATGGCGTGCCGCTGTTCATCGAGGAGCTGACGAGTTCCCTCCTTGAAAGCGGGTTGTTGCGTGAGATGGCCGACAGCTACCTCCTCGATGGACCTTTGCCGTTGCGGGCTATCCCGACGACGCTGCAGGCCTCGCTGGTGGCTCGCCTCGACCTGCTCGGCCCTGCCAAGGACGTGGCCATGATCGGCGCTGCGATCGGGCGGGAGTTTTCCCACGGGCTGATCGCCGCGGTGTCGGCCCTGGCACCAGAGGATCTCGACGCAGCGCTCGCGCGTCTGGTGGCTTCCGGTCTCATTTCGCGCCGCGGAGCGCCGCCGGAGGCAAGCTACATATTCAAGCACGCGCTTGTCGAGGATGCCGCCTATGTCACGATGGTCAAGAGCCGGCGGCGGCGGCTGCATGCCAGCATCGCCAAAGCGCTGATCGAGCGCTTCCCGGCCCTGGCCGAAAAGCAGCCCGAAATCGTTGCTCACCATTTCACTGAGGCTTCGCTTGCCAGCGAGGCAGTCGTCCATTGGGTCAAGGCGGCTCAGCTTGCCCATGCACGCTGGGCCAATCGCGAGGCGGCCGGGTTTTTCGAACAGGCATTGCGAGTTCTTGCAACGCTATCCGAGACCCGAGAGACGCTCGAGCAAGCCATCGATCTTCGCTTCGAGCTGAAGGCGTCGCTTATCCCGCTCGGGCAATTCGAGCGCATCGTCGGCCATCTTCGCGAAGCAGAAAGCCTGGCCAGGCGCCTCGGCGATCAGCACAGACTGGCGCGGTTCTCCTTTCACATGTGCCAGACTCTCGCGCTTGGCGGCGATCCGGCGGAAGCGTCGGTTTTTGGCCAGCAGGCACTCGAGCTTGCGGATTCACTTGGCGACGTTCCGCTCCAGATGGCGTCGACCCTGTTTCTCGGGACGGCCGGCTTCGCCACACTCGAACTTCGGCAGGTCGAGCCGCTCTTCGTGCGAGCCCTGGAATTGCTCGATCGCCAGCCCAGTTTCGAACGGTTTGGTCTCGCTGCATATCCAGCGGTGACCGTGCGGGGCTTCCTGGCCCGCATTTATGCCGAGCAGGGCAAATTCGAACAGGGAATCGCGCATGGCGAGGAGGGTATTCGCATCGCTCATGCGGTCGACGACCCGCTCGGTCTGACGATCGCCTATTGGTGCCTCGCCGACCTCCATGTCATCCGGGGCGAGTTCGCCGGCGCCATAACGAGGCTGGAGCGCGCTCACACGGTGGCCCTTGAGTTTGATCTGCCCTTCATGGTCGCCGGCAGTTCGGGAACGATCGGCTACGCCTATGCGATGCTGGGACAGACCGATCGGGGCCTGCCCTTGCTGGAGCAGGCACTGAGCGCTCTCGAGGTTATGGGGCATCGATTCGGGCAGGCCCTCTTCCTGGTGCCGCTGGGGGAAGCGCATAGGCTTGCCGGCCAACACGCCGACGCTCTCAAATATGCCATGCGAGCCCTGGCCACGGCTCGTGAAGGCGGTCAGCGTCGCGGTGAAGCGAACGCCCTCCACCTTCTCGGCGAGATCGCAGTCTGCACCGAGGCTGCCGAACCCGCCGAGGCGCATTATCGGGACGCCCTCGCGCTCGCGATGGAGCTGGGGCTGTATCCGCTTGTCGCACGTTGCCATCATGGCCTTGGGAGCCTGTATCTGCGCGCAGGCCAGCCGGATCAGGCCCGTGACCAACTTGCCATCGCAACCATGATGTACCGGGAGATGGGCATGCGATCAGGCAACCTGCCGGAGCTGGCCATCGTTTCCGAGGGTTAGTATCACCCGGGTCGGGCTACACCCTGGCTACGGCCATGCCGGCTGCCGATAGTACAACGCGCATCGGGCTCAGGCGGCCCGGGCTGCAGCCTTTTTCTCGGCCGAATGCTGCTCTTCCGACAGGCCGTTGCGCCAGTAGCTGACGACCAGATGCCGGTCCAGGTCCGGGCGCAGGCGTTGGCGCGCGGCGGCTCGGCGGGAACTACGAAATCGATCGCGAGCGTTCCGGCGCCGACATCGATCCGGCGGATCGTGTATTTGCGAACAGCAGGGCGCCCTTCCGGCGGCGGTATCTGCAACATGCCATCCGTGCCCAGCATCGGCCAGGCCGGTTCGGCGAGCCCTGCCGGAGGCAGGAACAGGCGGACATGCAGGGCTTCCATCGAGGCAAAGCGGCCGAGATCTTCGCCGCTGAAGGTTATCTTTTTCAGGTGTCAGAACTCTCGAAACAGGGCCTGCAACAGCTTCTCGACGAAAGCGGTCTTGCATCGGTCCGCGTCGAAAACGGCTGTCAGGGTTGCGCCTTGCGCCACGATCTCCGGGAAGGGGGCGGCGAGTCGGCCTTGCTCGATGAGGTCGGCCAGCACCAAGGGCGGCGCGATGATGCAACCCTGGCCCGCCATCGCCGCCTGTGCCGCAATGTAGAAATGCGGTGTCGACCGGATGGCTGGGGGCCTTTCGATTCCCGCGACTTCGATCCAACTTTCGAGTTCGCCGCTGCGGGTGTCGGCGACGAAGACGGTTTGGGTCTGCAATCCCGCGGGTCCCGTTCGCCGCAGCATCTCGGCACAATCGGGGCGAGCGAGTAAGGTCAAACGCTCCACGCCGATCTCGCGCTGCTGCCAGCCTTCGGGCCTCCAGGCGTTGCGGAGTATGGCGATATCGAACTGCGCCTGCTGCCAGTCGTCGGTGGTGTGGAGCGCCGAGACGCGTATGGCGCGCCCGCCCGCCGCCACTTCCGCATCCACCAATCGCGGCATGATCCAGTGAACCGAAAGTGTCGCATTGGCAGCCAGCGTCACGACGCGCTGCTGCCCTTTCTCTGATGCGGCGTCCCAGCCACCGCGGATCTGCTGCAGGCCTGCCCCGATCGCCTGTGCGAGTTCGGTGGCCAGCGTCGTCGGACGCAACCGATGCCCTTTCTCGAAGAGAGGCTCGTCGATCGCCTCCTGCAACTGCCCGAGCTGCTTGCTGATCGCGCCGGGTGTCACACAGAGTTCATCTGCCGCTGCGACGATGTTGCCGGTGCGCACGACGGCTTCAAGAGTTGCCAGCGCCCGCAAAGAAGGTAGATGCGACATAGAATGTGACCTTATCTCAAATCGGCGCGAATATAAGTCGCTTTCATCTTCGCGTAAATAAGAAGATAGAGCCTTGGCTGAACTGTAAAGCCGAGGAATTACGTGAGCAATACGTCAATTCATATCAACGATCGCGGCTATTTTCTGCCGGAAAACCCTGTTGTCGTGATCTGTTATGATGGAATGGACCCATCATATCTTGCGGATGCGGCAATAAGGGGGATTTCCCCGCGCCTGTCGGTGATGGCCGAGCGCGGCTTTTATGACAGCGCACATTCCGCGATGCCGAGCTTCACCAATCCCAACAATGTCTCGATCGTCTGCGGCGTGCCGCCGAGCGTGCACGGCGTCTCCGGCAATTATTGGTACGATCGCACGACTGGCGAGGAGGTCATGATGACCGATGCCGGGCCGCTCAGCGTCCCGACGATCCTTGCCGGCCTCTCGGAAGCCGGCGTGAAGGTCGCCGCCGTCACCGCCAAGGACAAGCTGCGCAAGGCGCTCGCCGTCGGGCTAGCGGGCGAGGGCCGTCCGGGCATCGCATTCTCGGCAGAGAAAGCGATGACCTGTACCGTGGCGGAGCATGGGATCTCCGGCGCCGACGCCCAGGCGGGCAGGCCGGTTCCCGACCAGTATTCGCCGGAGCTTTCGCTGTTCGTGCTCGATGCCGGGCTTCGCCTGCTGCAGAGCGGCCGGGCGCAGCTGCTCTATCTCTCGCTTTCGGATTTCGTTCAGCACGCCCATGCGCCAGGCGCGCCGGAATCGGACGCCTTCATCCGCGCCGTCGATGAGCGTGTCGGGGCCTTCATCGACGCGGGCGCCACGGTCGGCATCGTCGCCGATCACGGCATGACGGATCTGTCCCTCGCCGATGGCTCGCCGAACATCCTCTATCTCGGCGATCGGCTGGATGCGCGCTACGGGGTTGGAGCAACACGGGTGATCTGCCCGATCACCGACCCGTTCGTGCGCCATCATGGTGCGCTCGGCGGTTTCGTGCGTGTCCACATCCTGTCCGATCTGGATCATGACGAGGTTCGCGACTTCCTGGGCAGCCTGCCCGGCGTCCAGCACGCGCTGCTGCGCGAGGAGGTTTGCCGCCGCTTCGATCAACCCAAGGCTCACGATCGAGGCTGCGATGCGCGAGCCGCTGGAGCTGCTCGGCCTTTCAGACGCTGGCGACCGGGCCCGGATCGAGGCGGCGCTCGACGATGTGGCTCTCGCGCCCGAACATCTCGGCCGCTATCCGCACCAATTGTCAGGGGGGCAGCGCCAGCGCGTCTGCATCGCCCGGGCGCTTCTGTCGGAGCCGGAGTTGCTGATCTGCGACGAGATCGTCTCGGCGCTCGATGCCACCGTTCAGATGCAGGTCATCGCCATGCTCAAGACACTCCAGGCCAAGCGCGGCTTCGCCATGATGTTCGTCGGCCACGACATCGAGATCGTGCGCTGGGTGTCGGACCGCATCGCGGTGATGCATCGCGGCCGCATCGTCGAGCAGGGGCCGGCCGCCGCGATCGTCGAGGCGCCCAGCGAACCCTATACGCAACGGCTGATGGCCGCGATGCCACGGGGGCAGGCAATGGCGAGCCTTGCCGCCATGCCGGGCGACACCGGATGGCGCGGCCGCGCAGAGGAAGCAATCAGTTAGAGCGTTCTGTTTTCACACGGAAACGCCCTGTCATCCCGGGCGTAGCGAAGCGGAGACCCGGGATCCATTCCTGAGCGCTGATAGGCAAGGATCCGGGATGACTCGGTTCCGACTGAAAACAGTCCAGCTCAGAAATAGCCGCCCTTTTCGGTGATCGACTGGACGCTTTCGCCGTCCGCGACCCAGCCGAAGATCTGCTTTTCGTTGCGCAGGATCTCCTCGGCGCGCAGCAGCACTTCGACAGCGAGCTTGCGCGGCACGACGATGACGCCGTCGATATCGCCGATAACGATGTCGCCGGGCCGGATCCAGGCCGAGCCGATCCTGATCGGAACCTGGTAATGCGAGATCAGGCAACGCCCGAGCGAGCCATTGGGGCTGCGGTAGCGGTAATAGACCGGGAAATCCTTTTCCATGATCTGATGGGTGTCGCGGATGCCGCCATCGATGACGGCCGCGCGGATGCCCTTTCCGAGCGCTGTCGCCGTCATGACGCCGCCCCAGGCCGTCGCCTCCATGTCGCCTGATGTATCCCAGACCACGAAGCTGCCGGCGTGCATCGCGTCGAGCATCTGCGTGCGGAAGGTCAGCTCGCCGGTGATCTTGGTGTTGGGCGCGCTCTTAACGGTGAAGGCGAAGCCTGCGACGGTCTTGTTGGGATGAAGTGGCACGAGCGCGTTGGGCAGGGTCTGCTCGGTCAGGCAGTGCTCGCGCAGCACGTCGCTGATGGCGCCGGTATAGAGCCGCTCGTAGCGCGCGAGCAGCTCGTCGCCGGGTATCGACAAGGCGACGTCGTCGATGAGTTCGCGTTCGGCGATGAAACGCTCCAGCTTCATCATCGCAGCTTCGCGCTGCAAAGCGCCGGTGTCGGCATTGCTTGTCGGTGTCGTCATGGCCGCTCTCCTGTGTCCGTCACTGGCCGCCGACGACCGGGTACCAGTCCGGCCGATAGGGGTCCGCATGGAAGCGGGCGTAATAGTCGCCCTTCTCGTCATAGAGCGCGCCGTAATGGCGCATCTTATCCTCGTCGAGGGTCACGCCGAGGCCCGGCCCCGTCGGCACGCGGATGGCGCCGCCCTCGTATTTCATCAGCCCGCCCTCGATGATGTCGTCGGTCAGGTAGTGATAATGGGCGTCGCCCGCGAAGCTCATCTCCGGGATGGTCGCGGCTGTATGCAGCATGGCGGCGAGCTCGATGCCGAACTCCGAGCCCGAATGCATGGCGACGCCCAGCCCGAAGGTCCGGCATACGGCGGAGAGGTCCTTCACACCGCGCGGCCCTTCCCAATAGTGGATGTCGGTCAGCACGATATCGACGGCGCCCATTCGGATTGCCGGGCCGAGATCGTCAAACTTAGCCGGATACATATTGGTTGCGATCGGTATCCGGACGGCCTTGCGCACCGCGGCATTGCCTTCGAGGCCCCAGGCCGGGTCCTCGAAATACTCCATGTTTACGGCTTCCAGCCGTTGGCCGATCCGGATCGCGGTTGGTACCGACCAGACCCCGTTGGGATCGATGCGCAGGCCGAAATCCGGGCCCATCCGATCTCTGCAGAGCTCGACGGCACGGGCCTCGATATTCGGGTCCAACACGCCGGCCTTGAGCTTCATCGCGGTGACGCCGAGCGTCTCGTGCAGCTCCTGGCAGAGATCGGCCATGTCTTCGGGGTGCTCGTCATGCCCCCCGCCGGACCTGTCATAACGCCAGAACAGATAAGCGATCATGGGGATGCGATCGCGCACGGGGCCGCCGAGCAGATCGCAGAGCGGCCGGCCCAATGCCTTGCCCTGGATGTCGAGGCAGGCCATCTCGATGGCCGCATAGAGGCGCGCGTTGGAGAGATAATAGATCGCCCGCAACGTCTTCAGCTTGATCAGCTCGAGATGGAACGGGTCCATGCCGATGACGCGCGGCTTGAGCTTCATCAAGGCGCCGCGCTGGTCGCCGCCTCCGACCTCACCCAATCCGATGAGGCCTTCATCGGTCACGAGTTCGAGAATCGTGCGCAGGAAATAGCCGGGATGGACGCCGGTGTTGTGGCGTAGCTGGGCGTTGAGCGGGATCGCCACGCAACGCACCCTCATATCGACGATCTTCATGACCTGCGCGTCCTCCTAGAGATGCATGCCGCCATCGACGAAAAGCGTCGTGCCGGTGATGTAGCGAGCGCCGTCCGAGGCCAGGAAAAGGGCCGCGGCGGCGCAGTCTTGCGGTGTTCCGAAGCTGCGCAGCGGAATCGCGCTTGTAACGGTGTCGCGATAGGCGGCATCGGCGAGAGCGTCGCGGTTGCGCGCGGTTTCGATCACGCCGGGCGCCAGCACGTTGCACGTGACGCCTCGATGTCCGAGCTGTCGCGCCAGATTGCGGACCATGCTTTCAAGCGCGGCCTTGCTTGCCGCATAGATCAGCATCTCCGGGTGTTCGCGGACCTGCTGGATCGAGCCGATGGCGATCAACCGTCCCCAACCGCGTTCCATCATGCCCGGGGTCAGCGCCTGGATCAGCCGAAGGTTGGCCGCAAGATTGACCTCGACCTGCCGGTCCAGGGCAGGCCGGCCGATTCCTTGCCAGGGTTCGCGCTCCTGCAGCGCCGCGTTCAGCACGAGGATGTCGATACCGCCGAGCGTGACGTCGATGCGGGCAAGGAGATGCTCGACTTCGTCGGGGCGGGACAGATCGGCCGCGAGTGCCAGCGCATCGTCTCCGACCTCGCGACGCGCCTGTTCCAGCGCATCGTCGTCAGCGGGTCCGTTGATGCAGAGCCGGGCGCCTGCGCCTGCGAGGCTCTGCGCGATCGCCAGGCCGATGCCCTGCGTCGCGCCGGTAACGAATGCGCGACGCCCCGCGAGCGGGGTGGAAAGCGCGGTGGGCTCAGCCATCGCTGCCGCCCAACCGCGTATCGAACGCGTCACGAATGGCGTCGCCGAGGAAGTTGAAGGCGAGCACGGTCAGGAAGATCGCCAGCCCCGGAAAAAAGCTCATCCACCAGGACTGATAGAACTGGATGCCGGTCGCGACCATGTAACCCCAACTCGGCGTCGGCGGCTGGACGCCGAGGCCCAGGAAAGACAGCGCGCTCTCGGTGATCAGCGCCTGCGAGGCCGAAAGCGAGCCGTAGACGATGACGTTGCCGGAGACATTGGGCCAAATGTGCCGGGTGATGATGTGAAAGGGGCTGGCGCCGGCGGCCTCTGCGGCGCTGACATAGTCGACCTCGCGCAAGGTCAGCACTTCCGAGCGGACCAGCCTCGCAAAGCCCGGCATCTTGGTGATGGCGATGGCGAGCATCGCGTTGATCAGGTCGGGTCCGAGCACTGCGACGATGGAGAGGGCGAGCACCAGCAGCGGAAACGCCAGGAACGCATCCATGATCCGCATGATCAGGGCGTCCCAGCGCCCGCCGAGCCAGCCTGAGATCAGGCCCAGGATCGAACCCGCAACGAGCGCGATGCCGATCGAGAAGACGACGACCTGAAGCGAAACGGTTGCGCCATGGAGGACGCGCGAGAGCACGTCGCGGCCGATCTCGTCGGTTCCGAACCAATGCGCGGCGCTGGGCGGACCGGAGAAGTTCTCGGGATCGATCTCGATGGGAGAGTAAGGCGAAATCCATGGCGCGAGCAGCCCCAGAGCGACGATGATGCCGAGCACCACGACGCCGAAGAGGCCCTGCCAGGACATCAGGATGCGGCGCAGAAAGATTGCGCCGGGGGAGCGTGGTGCGCGCTGGGGGCGCGGAGCAGGCAAGTCGAGTGTGGCCGCCACGGTTCAGACCTTCACGCGCGGGTCGAACGACCGATAGAGCAGGTCGGTCAGGAGATTGACCACGAAGACCGCCACCACGATGAACAGGATGGCGCCTTGGATCACCGGGAAATCGCGCTGGAAAATGCCGTCGACCAGCATCCGGCCCAGGCCCGGCAGCGCGAATACGGTCTCGGTCACGACCGCGCCGCCAAGCAGCGCGCCGATCTGCAGGCCGATGACGGTGACGACGGGTATGAGCGCGTTGCGTAGCGCATGGCGAAACAGCACGGTCGTTTCGGAGAGCCCCTTGGCGCGGGCGGTTCGGACGTAGTCCTGCGAGAGCACCTGCAACATCGAGGCGCGCGTCTGGCGCATCACGAGGGCTGCGAAGGCCGAGCCGATCGTCAGCGCCGGCATCGCCATGAGGCGCATGTTCAGGACGGGATCGTCGAAAAAGCGGGCATGTCCCGAGGGCGGCAGCCAGCCCAGCTTCAGCGAGAACAGCATGATGAGCAGCACGCCCATCCAGAAATAGGGAATTGCGACAGAGGACATCGCGGTGAAGCTGACGACGACGTCGATGGCCGTGCCGCGGAAGCGCGCGGCCAGGATGCCTGCGGGCAAGCCGATCACGACCGCGATCAGGATCGAGAGGAAGCCGAGCTGCAACGTCACCGGCACGCGCGCGGCCAGCATTGCGCCGACATCCTCCCGCGTCCGCAGCGAGCGGCCGAAATCGCCCTGCACGACGCGGCCGATCCAGGTGATGTAGCGCAGGGGCGCCGGCTGATCGAGACCATATTCTATGCGCACCGCCGCGCGCTGTTCCGGCGTCGCCTGCTCGCCCAGTATGGTGACAGTCGGGTCGCCGGGCAGCAGATTCGTCAGCGAGAAGACGATGACCGTGACGAAGAAGGCCACGGGCAGCATTTGAGCGAGCTTCTTGGCGAGATAAGGCAGCATCGGCTCAGAACCGGTCGAGGCGGCGGCGGTCGCGCGCGATTTCGCTTATGACGGCGTCCGAGACCGCGAAATGCGCGGTCATCGCGATCCGCGCCGCGGCTGGGTCGCGCGCCCTCAGCGCATCGACGATGGCCTGGTGGCGGGCCACGGTGGCCACCGGATCGCGCAGGTCGCGCTGCACGCCGAGCGCGCGCTGGGTGAATTTGATCGTCTCCGCCAGCGCATTGACCAGATGCTCGAGCAGGGCATTGCCAGAGCAGCGCGCGAGCGCGACATGAAATGCAAAATCGCCTTGCAGCCAGCGCTCGAAATCGCCGTCGATGCTCTCACGCATTTTCTCGACGGCAGCTTCGACAGGCTCGATCTGGAGGGGCGTCGCCCGCTCGGCAGCCAGCGAGGCGATCTCGACTTCGATCGCGCGCCGCAACTCCACGGCTTCGCGCAGGCCGTTATCGGTGGCGCGCACGGCAAGCCGCAGGAACTGATCGAGCGGCGCGACCGAAAGCCCGCGCACCGTCGTCGGCTTGCCCTGCTGGATCTGGACGATGCCGAGCGCAGCAAGTCGCCCAAGCGCCTCGCGTACGACCGGCTTGGAAACGTTGAGGCGCTTTGCCAGGTCCGATTCCGACGGCAGCGAGTCGCCGGGGCGGTAGACCCGCTCGGCAACGCGATCGATCACGAATTGCGTGACCGTTTCGGTCAGGCGCTGCTTGTCGTTCGGCAGGGGGAATGCGTCCGTCATACATATAAGATATCTTGTGAGTGTGGCGCCGTCAAATCATTCCGTTTTGGGTTTCGGAACGCAAAGTTCGATAGAAATTCTCCCAGCCATTGGCAGAATCCAGCCGCATTGCCTACGTCACCGTCGAGGAAGCACTCAAGAAGCGCTCGGGCCCGAATCTGAGGCTCTTGCGTTTCATATAACATATCTTATAGGCTGACCGCGATCAGGCGCCGTCACATGAAGAGCGCCGTTTGGAGGAGACGCAGTCATGACCTCGATCTCTCGTCGCGGCCTCTTGCTAGGCGCATCCGGCGCCGGTCTTGCGGTTGCATTGCCCGGCCTGCCGGCCTTGGCGCAAGGCGCGCCGGTTCGCGGAGGCACCATCGTCGCTTCGATGGACCTGCAGCCCAAGAGCCTCGACCCGATCATGGGGGATGCGCCGACATCGGATCGCTATGCCCTGATCCAGATGTTCGAGGGCCTGCTCAAATTCGACGTGCAGGGCAATCTGGAGCCGTCCCTGGCGACGGGCTGGGAGTGGTCGCAGGACAAGAAGTCCGTCGTTTTCAAACTACGCCCCAATGTCGTCTTCCATGACGGCGAGCCCTTCAACTCCGCGGCCGTCGTCGCCAATATCGCGCGCGTCATCGCTCCGGGATCGACTGCGCCGCGCTCGCCGGATCTCGCCGATATCGCTGCCGCCGAAGCGATCGACCCGATGACGGTCAGGATCGTGCTGAAGCAGCCTTCGGGTGCGGCGCTCGCTTCGCTCGCGGTGGAGGCCGGCATGATGTGCTCGCCGGCGGCGCTGAAGAAGCTCGGCGAGAATTTCGGGCGCCAGCCGGTCGGGACAGGGCCCTACAGATTCGCCGAGTGGATCGGCGGCAGCCAGATTCGCATGGTCAGGAACGAGACGTATTGGCGCGATGGCGCCGACGGCAAGCGCCTGCCTTATTCCGACAGCGTCATCCTGCGGATCATCCCGACGACCGCGGTCAAGATGGTCGAGGTCAAGTCCGGCGGGGTGCATCTGGTCGACGGCGTGACGCCGCGCGATTTCGAAGAGGTCCAGGCGAACCCGGCGTTGAAACTCGTCGCGGTGCCGCCGGGCATCGCGCAGTGGATGACCTTCAATGTCAGCAAGGGCATCTTCGCCAATCCCGCGCTACGTGCCGCGGTCAATCACGGGATCGACCGCAATGTGCTGATGCGCGGCATCACGCGTGGATTTGGCGCGGTGACGCCGACCTGGGTGCCGCCGACCGACTGGTCCTTCGATGCCGGCGTGCCCTCGCCCTCGCTCGATCCCGCCAAGGTTCAGGCTTTCCTTAAGGAGGGCGGCCAGCCCAACGGCTTTTCCTGCAAGATCTCGATCATTCAGCGCGACCCCGATACCCAGGTTGCCCAGATCGTCCAGGCGCAGCTGAAGCAGCACAAGATCAATCTCGAAATCGAGATCCTGGAGCGGCAGGCCTGGGTGCCGAAAGTGCTCGGCCTGCAACACGAACTCGCCATCGGTCGGGTCAACGTTCCCCGCGCCGACCCGGACCATGTCTTTGGGCCGTTCTTCGGTCGCGCTGCCGCCCAGAACTGGTCCGGCATCAAGGACGAGGAGGTTTTCGGCCTTGTCGACAAGGCGCGCGAGGAGACCGAGCAGGCCAAACGCAAGGCCCTCTACAAGGACCTCCAGACCGCGCTGAACAAGAACAACTACTATTCCTGGCTGTTCTTCCGCGAGGCGCGCCATGTCGCGCGCAAGGAACTCCAGAACATCGTGCTCGATTCCGGCGGCGCCTGGCAGCTCGCCGAATCCTGGATTGCCAAGGCCTGAGGCCCGGCTACCCCTTCACCAGACCGACCGAAGAGAGACCCATGACCTTCAACGTGCTTCCCGGCGCTTCCGACATGCTCGATGTGATCGAGCGCTACAAGCGGCTCTATACCGGCCTCGTCTATGACATCATGGACGAGATGGGGCTGCCCAACCAGTCGCTCGCGACCGATCTCAGGCCTCTGCGCGACGACATGGTCATCGCCGGGCCGGCTTTCACGGTCCAGGGCATCTCCGATCCTGTCGGCGATCCCGGCCTGCGCGAGCGCCGCATCAAGATGTTCGGCGACATGCGCCATCCCTGTATCGACGTGCGCGATTGCGGCTTCGATACCCGCGTCGCACATTATGGCGAGATGAATGCCGTGCTCGGCAGCGCCAAGGGAGTCGTCGGGGCGGTCATTGATGGCGGTATCCGCGACAGCGGGTTGATCCTCAAGATGAACTTTCCCTGCTTCCGGCGCTATCATTCGCCGGTCGAGGCCGTGGCGCGCTGGAGCTATTACCGCTGGCAACAGCCGATCACGTTGCGCGGCAGCATGAGTGCGACCGTCACCTGCCGGCCGGGCGACTTCATGTTCGGTGACATCGATGGCGTCCTGGTGATCCCGCAGGAGCGGGCGATCGAGGTGCTGCGGCTGGCTGAAGAACATGCCGCAACCGAGACGCGGGCACGCGCCGAATTCGCCGATCCGACAAAGGACGCCGAAGAGGTCTATGGCCGATACAAGAAGCTCTGAGCGATGAGCGCTCCCGTTGCGCAGCGCGATGTTGCCATCCTCGTCCTGTCGGCGGGCGTGCCGGAGGCGACAGTCGCCGAGCTCGCCGCAAGCTTCGAGGTGCTGCGACCGGCGTCTCCGGACGCGCTCGCCGGACTGCTCGAGCGCGACGGGGGCCGCATTCGCGGTATCGCCACGACCGGCAAGGCGAGGCTCGACCGCGCCCTGCTGGCACGGCTGCCCGATCTCGAGATCGTCGCGTGCTACAGCGCCGGTCTCGACAATATCGACACGACCGCGCTGGCGGAGCGCGGGATCGTGTTGACCAAAAGCTCGGCTGCGCTGGCTGAGGAGGTCGCCGATCTCGCGATCGCCTTGATGGTCATGGCGCGACGCAGGCTGGTCGCTGCAGACCGTCACGTTCGCAGCGGGCATTGGCGCAAAGAAGCCTTCCCGCTGGGGCAAGGCTCTGCGGGAAAGCGCATCGGACTGCTTGGACTGGGCCATATCGGCAGCGCGATCGCCCGCCGCGCCGTCGCGATGGGAATGGCGCCGCGCTATTGCACACGGCGCCGCATCGAAGGCTGCGCCTATCCTTACTATCCCGACGCTCTGTCGCTGGCAGCAGACAGCGACGTCTTCATCGTCGCCTGTCCAGGTGGTCCGGCGAACCGACATCTGGTCGATCGGGAGGTCATCGCCGCCTTGCGGCCCGATTCCACGCTGGTCAACATCGCTCGCGGCGAGATCCTCGATGAGGATGCGTTAGGGGAGGCGTTGAGCGATGGCCGTCTGGGTTCGGCGGGGCTCGATGTCTTCGCCCATGAGCCGAACGTGCCGGAGCGCCTGATGAGCCTCGATAGCGTTGTGCTGCTGCCGCATCTGGGTAGCGCAACGCATGAGACGCGGCAGGCCATGGGTGCGACTGTCGTCGCGGCGCTGCGGTCGCATTTCGAGCGGGTGCGGTCCTGATGCACCCGTCGGGGCAATGTCAGCCGGTCATTTCAAGCCGTTTCCGCAACCTGTCCAGCTCGCCGCTTACGTCCTCGATTTGCGAGACGTGGAATCCGTCTGAATAGTCGAATCCATGCGCCGCGAGGCGCGATTTTGTCGCGCCGGTATAGGTTGCATGGCCGTCTTGTCTGACGATGAGGCCCGATTTGCTTTCGAAAGCTGCATTCCAGGCGATGGCTTCCTCCGCGCCGATCCCCTCGGGGAGGTCGAGTTGCAGCTCGCCTTGCACGAGCCGCACCGGGTAGCCTCCCGGCAGGCCGTTGGGGCCAGGGGCGTGACCGCGCCATTCCAGTCCTGCAACGAATGCCTGCATCAGCGTTACGCCGCTGGCGCCGGATATCTCGATGGCAGGCTCCCGCGTGAGCTTGAGATGCGCAAATTCGGCGAAGACGTCCTGGATTTCCCGGCCGTCGATCCAGACGCGCGGCGCCTGACCGCTGCGTTGACCGGCGGCCTGGCGCCAAGCGCCGAGCTGTTGGTAATGCGCCAGGACCTGAAGCCGCTGGTTACGCTCCGCCATCGCGCCGCTGAAGGCGTTCGAGAGGATTGCGACATTGCCGGTCCCGCAAAGCACCTTGATGCCGCGCGCCGCCAGCATGGCGTTCACGACATCGGGGAAACAGCAATTGATCAGCGCGCAGTCGATGCCTGCCGCCTTGATGGCCTCGCCAACCTTGATCGAGAGGACGGCCTGGGAGACTGCCGTTACGCTCAATCCTCCTTCCGCGACCAGCCGGGACCAGGCATTGCCGCTATCGCTGATGACGGCGGAGGGCTGCGAGGAGGCGGTTTGCACTGCCAGGCGCGGCCGCTTCTTCTGGAGCAAGGCCGCGATCGCAGCGGCATCCGTCACATCGAGCGCGGCGCTGGTGAAACGTGCAGGACAGCCGAACATGAAGGCTCTCGCATTCGCCGCTGTCGTCAGCCAGTCCAGCCTCTCGGCATTGCGCCCGGCGATGACGACCTCGATCGGGGTTTTCGTCGTCGCGGCGAGGTCGAAGACGATACGGCCGGCGAATTGTCCCGTGCCGAAAACGATGAGGTCACAGGGCTGCATCTGGGAAGAGCTCATATGCGGGATCGTCCCTTCGGGAGCGTCAGTGGCTTTCGCGCCGGCATGGGGCCGGCGTGAGAGAGGTTCTTGGCGACAGGCGCGAGCAGGGGCACGAATTTTTCAACCGCCTCCGCCGCTGAAAGACTGAGCTTGTTGACGGCGATGTTCACCGCCGCGATCGCTCGCTGACCGGGCCCATAAACGGGAACCGCGATCGAGACGTCGTTCATGTAGATCTGGTCCTGGACTATCGCGAAGCCCTGGCTCGCGGCCTCGTCGATCCGGGCCAGCAGCGTTGGGATGTCTGTCGTCGTGAACGGTGTGTAGGCGGTCAGGTCCGAGGCGTTCAGGATGGCTTCGGCCTCGTCCCGGGGGAGCCCGGAGAGAATCGCAATGCCCGGCGCGGTGCAATATGCCGGCAGATGGGTTCCGACAATGACGTCGGTCGCCAGCATGTTCCGGCTGAGCAGGCGATAGACATAGACGATATCGGTGCCGTCGAGGACGGTCAGGCTGACCGATTCCTCGGTGATCTTGCTGATGTTCAGGAGGTAGGGCGCCGCAGCGCGGATCAGCGGGCTCGAGCGGCTGTAATGCGCGCTCAGTTCCAGAACCCGTGGGGTTAGTGCGAGCCGGCGGGTTTCGGGATCCCTGCGCAGATAGCCGAGCTGCACGAAGGTATGGGTCAAGCGCTGCGCGCCGCTTTTGTCGAGCCCGGCGATCGCCGCGACCTCCGCGATGCTCAGCGTCGGTTGCCCGCCTCCGAAGGCCGTCAGAACCCGCATCGCCTTTTCAACGGAGCGTACCATCAGGCTGTCTTGGTCCGTCACGTCTGAACGTCTCCAACGCGCACTCGGCGAATCGCAGGGGATGGAATTTCTATATCGCGGCGTTTGCGTGAGTCGATGGAAAATCGATACAGCCGTATTACAATGCAATACGATGTGGCCCGCAAACGATCGGCAGTATCCTTCCTGACAGCAGCGGTCATCACTCCCGCCTACGGTGCTTCAGCGGTCGCCGGCTCCCCTTGTACGAAAGCGGGTGGCCAAGTGGCCGCCATGCGTCGATGATCGGGGGACGCAGAGCATGGCTTCCGGCCGAGGGAAAAAGGGCGATGGCAATGGCATCGGAAGGCGCGATCAAGATCGGCATTGGCGGTTGGGTGTTCGAGCCCTGGCGCGGGGTGTTCTATCCCGAGGGCCTGCCGCAGAAGCGTGAGCTTGAATATGCCGGCAGCAAGCTGAGCTCAATCGAGATCAACGGCACCTATTACGGATCGCAGAAGCCAGAGAGCTTCGCGAAATGGCATGCCGAGACGCCTGAGGGCTTCGTCTTCGCGCTGAAGGGCTCGCGCTATATCACCAATCGCCGGGTGCTGGCCGAGGCCGGTCCGTCGATCGAGAAGTTCGTGTTCGGCGGCATGCTGGAGCTGAAGGAGAAGCTCGGGCCGATCAATTGGCAGTTCATGCCGACGAAGAAGTTCGACCCGGCCGATTTCGAGGCGTTTCTGAAGTTGCTTCCGCATGAGGCCGAGGGGCGAAAGCTGCGCCACGCCGTCGAGGTGCGCCACGACAGTTTCCGCTCGCCGGAGTTCATCGCGCTGCTGCGCGAATATGGCGTCGCCGCCATCACCTCGGCGGATGCGGACTATACGCAGATCGCTGATGTCACGGCGCCCTTCGTCTACGCCCGCATCATGGGGACGAGCGAGGCCGAGCCGAACGGTTACGCGGATGCAGATCTCGACAGATGGGCGAAAGCCGCTCGTGTCTGGGCCAAGGGCGGTGTGCCCGACGGGCTTGAGACAGTTGCGCCCGCCGAGGCGAAGAAGGCGGCGAGGGACGTGTTCCTCTATGTGATCAGCGGCGACAAGGTCCGCAATCCGGCCGCCGCCATGGCGCTGATCGAGCGCGTTTCGGCAAAGGGCTGATCGCGCGGGCTCAGACCGGTTCTGAGTTCAGGCCGGCTCTTAGTTCAGACCGGTTCTTGGCAGATGTCGATCCACTCGGCTCCGGTCAGTACAGCCATTCGCTCGGGGTTGATGCGAACGGCGCTCTGAGTCGAGCCCGCGGCGGGCACGACTTCGTCGAACGCCCTGAGCGAAATGTCGCAATAGACGGGAAGAGGTGTCGCCAGCCCAAAGGGGCAGACGCCGCCGACCGGATGGCCGGTGATGGCCGCGACTTCTTCGAGGTCGAGCATGCGCGGCTTGCCGCCGAGCGCGGCCTTGGCCTTGCGGTTGTCGAGCCGCGCGTCGCCGCGCGCGACGACGAGCACGATCCGTTCGCCGATACGCAGCGACAGTGTCTTGGCGATCTGCGCCGGTTCGACGCCATGGGCGGCGGCGGCGAGCGCCACCGTCGCGCTGCTGCCTTCGGTTTCGATGATGCTGACGTCGGGCGCGCGTTCGGCGAAGAAAGCGCGGACTGATTCAAGGCTCATGATGCACGCCTGCCGAAGGCCCAGAACATCAGCAAGGCCGCGACAGCGGGCACGCCGAAGACGATCAGGAAGATCGGAGCCTCCTGCGCCACGGTATAGCCCGCGCGGCTGACGCCGATCGCGAGATTGAGGAGGGCGGCGGCAAACCAGAGCGGAATGAAGAGCCTGGTCGCAAAGCCGATCGGGTTCGCCCGTGAAAGACTGAGCCGTGGCGCCAGGAACAGGAGCAGGCCGAGCAAGGCGAAGCCGGCGCCGATGACCTTGACCGTATGCATGCGTTCTCAGGCCTCCTTGGGGCGAAGCGAGATCGCTTCCCAGGTCGCGACGATGATGAGGATGAGGGTGGCCCCGAAGCTGAAGCCGAGCGGCGGCAGCATGGCGGCCAGGGGAGTGAGCAGCGCCAGCAGACCGAGCCCGATCATATGCGACAGCGGAAACCAGCCGGCCGTGGCTCTCTTGAAAAGGAGATTGCCGAGGAGGTAGAAGCCGGGCCCCGCGATCACAGCCAGCGCCACCTTCGGCTCGGTATGCCCGCCGGGATGAGCCAGCATGAATTCGTCGCCGACGGCGACGAGGATGATGCCGGCCACCAGCAGCAGATGGATATATGTATAGGCGACCCGGGCGATGCGGCCCGGATCCTTGGAATGGGCGATGAGTTCGCTGCCGCGTTCGGCGCCGATGTGGAAATAGATCCACCACATCGCAACCGAGCTCAGGAACGCATTGGCGAAGGCGAGCACCGTTTCGGGCGTGGCCGGAAGCTTGGCGAAGGTCGCGCCGGTGACGAGTACGGATTCGCCGAGCGCGATGATGATGAAGAGGGCGCAACGCTCGGCAAGATGGCCGCCCTCGACATCCCAATCAGCGGTCTTCGAGCGGCCGAGGCCCGGAAAGCTGAAGCCGGCGGCGGGGCCGACATATTCGATGCCGAGCGCGCAGGCCCAGAGCGCGAAGCGCAAGCCGCCTTCGCTCAGGCCGCCGGCGATCCAGAACAGGCCGGAAATCGCCAGCCAGGCGCTGATGCGCTGGAAATTGCGGAAGTTGACCGGACTGCGCTTCAGGCAGGCCATGGCGAAGAGCGACCGCCCGAGCTGGATGGCGACATAGGCGCAGGCGAAGATCAGGCCCTTTTCGCCGAAGGCTTCGGGTATCGAGGTCGACAGGAGGAGGCCGAGGAACATCAGCGCGAACAGCATCAGCCGCACCGGCGTCGCCTCGGGATCGAGCCAGTTCGTCACCCAGCTCGTATAGATCCAGACCCACCAGACCGCGCCGAGCAGGAGGGCCGCCTCTGCCAGCCCGGTTGGCGTGAAATGCTCGAGCAGCGTGTGCGAGATCTGCGTGATCGCGAAGACGAAAACGAGGTCGAAGAACAGCTCGACGAAGGAGACCTTGTTGTGCGCGTGCTCGTCGCGTTCTCGCAGCAGGTCGCGCTTGCCAGTATGTTGCGTCATGCCGTCCTCTTCCAGGCTGCGCGCACAGTAATGCGCGGCGGCGACGCGCGTCGATTCCCATCGCGCTCAAAAACGAGCGCCGTCATTCCGGGCGCTGCGAAGCGGCGCCCCGGAAGCCATCGTAGAGCTGTCAGCCTTCCGGTGGATTCCGGCCCGGCGCCGCTTTCGCGGCTTGTCTCGAATGACAGGGGTGGTTTCCGGCCTCAGTGCCGGAAGTGACGGTGGCCGGTGAAGACCATGGCGAGGCCAGCTTCGTTGGCCGCCTTGATGACTTCGTCGTCGCGCATCGAGCCGCCGGGCTGGATCACGGCCGTCGCCCCGGCCTCGGCTGCGGCGAGCAGGCCGTCGGCGAAGGGGAAGAAGGCGTCCGAGGCAACAACCGAGCCCTTTGCGAGGCTCTCGGCCGATCCAAGCGCCCTGGCAGCTTCGCCAGCCTTCCAGGCGGCGATGCGCGAGGAATCGACGCGGCTCATCTGGCCTGCGCCGATGCCGACGGTGGCGCCGTTCTTGGCGTAGACGATCGCGTTCGACTTGACGTGCTTGGCGACCCGGAAGGCGAAGCGCAGATCGGCCAGTTCGGCTTCGCTGGGCTGGCGCGTGGTCACGACCTTCAGATCCATGTCGTCGACGACGGCATTGTCGCGTGCCTGCGCCAGGAAGCCGCCGGACACGGTGCGCAGCGACAGGCCGGGGTTGCGCACATTGGGCAGGCCACCGGTCAGGAGCAGGCGCAGGTTCTTCTTGGCGGCAATCAGCGCGATCGCCTCCTCGTCGGCGTCGGGCGCGATGATGACCTCGGTGAAGACCTCGACGATCTTCCGGGCCGCCTGTGCATCGAGCTTGCGGTTCAGTGCCACGATGCCGCCGAAGGCGGAGACGGGGTCGCAGGCCAAGGCCCTGTCATAGGCTTCCAGGAGCGTGCCGGCGCTGGCAACGCCGCAGGGGTTGGCGTGCTTGACGATGACGCAAGCCGCGGCGAGCGCCGGATCGAACTCGGCGACGCATTCGAAGGCGGCGTCGGTATCGTTGATATTGTTGTAGGAGAGCTGCTTGCCCTGAACCTGCCGGGCAGTCGAAACGCCGGGGCGCTGCTCGGGCGTGCGATAGAAGGCGGCCCATTGATGGGGGTTCTCGCCATAGCGCAGGGCTTCGGCAAGGCCGCCGCCGAGCGCGCGATAGGCCGGGGCGGTGTCGCCGAGCTCGCCCGCGAACCAGTTCGAGATTGCGGCGTCATAGGCTGCGGTGCGGGCATAGGCCTTCTGCGCCAGCTTGCGGCGCAGGGTCAGCGTGGTCGCGCCCTTCTGGGCTTCGAGATCGCTCAGTACCGAACCATAATCCGAGGGCTCGACCACGACGGCAACGTCGTGATGGTTCTTGGCGGCGGCGCGGATCATGGCGGGGCCGCCGATGTCGATGTTCTCGATGCAATCGTCGTAGGCTCGGCCCGCGGCGACCGTTGCCTCGAAGGGGTAGAGATTGACGACGAGCAGATCGATCGGCGCGATGCCGTGGCCGATCATCGAGGCCTGGTGCTCGGGATGCGAGCGCACCGCCAGCAGGCCGCCATGGACCTTGGGGTGCAGGGTCTTGACGCGCCCGTCCATCATTTCGGGAAAGCCGGTCAGGTCCGAGACGTCGGTGACGGGCAGGCCGGCTTCGCCCAGCGCCTTCGCCGTGCCGCCGGTCGAGACCAGCGCGATGCCGAGGCGGTGGAGGGCGCGCGCGAAATCGACCAGCCCCGTCTTGTCGGAAACGGAAAGGAGAGCGCGTTCGACGCGGCGAAGCTCTGTCGGCATCGGTTCATGTCCATGACTGGATTCAGGAAACTGTCGCGCGCCGGCTATCATGTTGCGGCGCGAAAGCAAAGCGCGCCGCCGTCGGATGGTCAGGCTTCCGGGGCCAGTTCGTCAAGCGGGAGCGGCTCAGAGACGGCGCTTTGGGTTCTGCCGCTGCGTGCGCTCGAGGTGCTGACACGGTTGAAGCGCCATTCGACCCGCGGTGTCGCGACCGCATCGAAGGCGACGCTCAGTTGCTCGGTCTGGCGTCGGCCATCGGCGGAAGCGAGGAAGATGCTCTCCTCGATCGCAATCGCCAGATCCGAAGCCTCGAAGGCCCAGACCTCGCCCGAAGGCAAGGCGAGCAGCGCGCCCTTGCCCTCACGGATTAGGCTTGCCCTGACTCCCGGGTGGAGGTGGAACCGAATGACGGCCGGCAGGCTGGAATGCGTTCCCGACAAGGCGATCTCGTCCTCGCCCGAGAGGGATGCGCCGTCGCGCGCGAGCAGCAGCCGGCGGGTGTGGACGGCGCCGAGGCTGCGGCGGTAGCCATCATGGCTTGCGACCCATTCCTGCCCGGCTTCGCTGTCCTGGCGGGCGAGGCGCACGTCGGAGGGGCCGGCGACGATCCGCATTTCGCCGAGCACCATGCCGAAGGTGGCGCTCGAACGGTCGTTCAGGACGAGGGTGGAGTGCGCCGCCGTGCTGCGCGCCGCCAGCCGCAGCGGAGCCGGGCCGAAGCGGCTGTTGCCGCAATTGACGACGATGCGCTGGGCCGCGCTGGAGAACTCGAAGGAGAGGCAGCCGGCATGGGCCTCGACGGAGTGAGCGCCGCGTGGCGGAGCGCCGGCATCGACGACCACGATGCTGCGCTCGCCGCTCAGGCGGCTATAGCCGGAATAGGCGGCCTGCTCGATCGGCCGCGCACGCGCATCGTCATAAGCCGCCAAGGTCGCCATCAGGTCCGGCGGCGTCGTGCCCATGCCGTTGAACAGAGCGAGCGCCCCGTCGCCGTGCCGGAACAGGCGCAAATGCGGCATCATCCGCTCGATGGCGGTCAGCACGCCGCGCGGCGGCTCCAATCCGCGTGCAGCGAAGGTCTCGCGCAGGGGCAGGAGATCGAGCAGCAACTCGATCAGCAAGCGCGGATTGCGCGAGAGATGGCCGCCATCGGGCAGGATCTGGTGGGAGAGCTCGTCGGAAATCAGGAACTCGATCCGCCGGCGCCTGTTGTCCTGGCCGTCAAGGCAGATCGCCGCAAAGGCTATGGCGATCATGCAGTTGAGGCGCGCTACGCCGTCCACCGCACCGGCCAAAGCAAGGCTGAGCCTCTCGGTCAGGCGCGAAACATGGCGCAGGAAGCGCTCGTAGAAGACGTGATCGGCGCCTTCGAGCAGGAGCGGGGAGTGCGACAGGAAGGAGATCAGGCGCCGCGCCGCGACGGCCGGGCGACGGGCGATCTCGCTGCGGTCACGCCGCTTCGTGATGAAGTCGTCGACCAGAGCGCGCGCATTGGCGCGGGCGATCGCGGTGTCGGCGGCGCGCATATGGCGCAGCCAGCTGAAGCCGTGCAGCGCCTCGGCCCACGCCTCGCTCGGCGGCTCGGCGTCAAACGGGGATTCGCCGTGGGTCCGCATCGTGCGCCCGGCGAAGGCGTAATAGCCCGCATAGATGTCGCTGGCCGTCGTGGGGTCGGCGGTGCGCAGATCATGCGGCGCAAACAGCAGGCGGGTGGCTGTAGCGCGGCCGAAGGGCCAGAGCTTGCGGGCTGCGCCGACGAACTGGCCACGGGTGCGCCGCGCCGCCCGCCCGACCGCAGCCTGGGCAAGTCCCTTTCGCTCAGACCAGCCGCTCAATGCCTCAGTACGCTCCGTCCCGACACGCGGCGCCCCCGCCGCGCGAATCCCGGCTTTGTCATAGCCTGATCAGGCGGCTTGCGTAAAATCCTGTCCATCCCGAAAGGCGCGGGGTTTCGTGCTTGAGCTGGTGGGGCAGGGTGCGCAGATCGCCATTGCGGTCGATCGCTTCGGACAGTCCGCCGATTTCCTCGGGCGTGATGGGCGCGCGCGCGAAATCCGGATGCTCGGCGAGGAATATCTCGATCTGCTCTTCACCTTCCTGCGGCTCGAGCGAACAGGTGCAGTAGACCAGCCGGCCGCCGGGCCTGACCAGCCGCGCCGCGGCCTCCAGAAGCCTCGCCTGCAAGGCGGCCAGCTTGTCGCGATCCTCGGTCGTCTTGGTCCAGGCGACGTCAGGGTGGCGGCGGATCGTGCCCGTTGCGCTGCAGGGCGCATCGAGCAGGACTGCGTCGAAAGGTTCTGCCTGCCAGGTGGTGGCGTCCTTGGCGACGATCTCGGCGGAGAGGCCAAGTCGTTCCAGATTGGCCCTGAGCCGGCGCAGGCGTGGCCCGGAGCGGTCCACGGCCGTGACGTTGGCTCCCAGGGCCGCGATCTGGGCGGTCTTGCCGCCGGGCGCGGCGCAGAGATCGACGATGCGTTCGCCGGCCTTGGGCGCAAGCAGGCGCACCGGCAGCGCGGCGGCGGCGTCCTGCACCCACCAGGTGCCTTCATCGAAGCCGGGCAGGCCGGTGATGCCCTGGCGCTCGCGCAGGCGGATCGAGCCGGTCGGCAGCAGAAGACCGTCGAGTTTCTCGGCCCAGCCCGAGGCGTCGTCCTTCACGCTGATGTCCAGCGGCGGCTCGTCGCGATGGCTTGCGGCGATGGCGGCTGCCGTCGCCTCGCCATAGGTCGCCCGCCAACTCTCGGCGAGCCATTCAGGCGTGTCGATGAACGGATCGACGGCCTCCGACAGGATCGCATCGCGTTCGCGGGCGAGACGGCGCAGCAGCGCGTTGCCGAGCGAGACATAGCGCGAGGAGCGGGCGTCCTCGTGCAGATGCCGGATCGCGAGATCGACGGCAGCGTGGTCGGGCACATCGAGGAACAGGATCTGCGCAGCGGCGGCCACCAGGATCGGCTCGAAGGGACCGGAATTGCGCGGGCTGCCGCGTTCGAGCCGGGCGTTGATGGCGTGCTGGATCGTGCCGAGACGGCGAAAGGCCGTGATCGCGATGGCGCGGGCCAAGGCTGCATCCGCGGCGTCGAGCCCGAATGCCGGGCTGAGCCGCTCATAGGTTTCGTCCAGCGCGAGCCGGGCCTTGAGCACCTCGTCGATCAGCGTCGCGGCCAGGCGACGCGCCGGCAGGCCGGGCACGTCCTCGCCGGTCTTCGGCTCGGTCTCCGGCATGCTGCCGGTATTTCCCTGATCTGCCATGTCAGCCCCAGGGGCCGCGCTGATGCGGGCTGTTCCACGGGCTCTGACTGGCCTGGCCGACGAATCCACCCTGCGGCGTGCGGCCGACGCCCATGGCGCGGGCCTGCTCCATCAAGGCGGCGATACGATTGCCCGTATCCGGGTGTGTCGAAAACAGGGAATCCATGCCGCGTCCGCTCAGGGGGTTGATGATGAACATGTGCGCCGTAGCAGGCTTCGCCTCCGCCGTCTCGTTGGGAATGTGCTCGACGGCACCCGCAATCTTGGCCAGCGCGTCCGCGAGCCAGACCGGGTTGCCGGCAATCTCGCCGCCAAGCCGGTCGGCCTCGTATTCGCGCGAGCGTGAGATCGCCATCTGGATCACCATCGCCGCCATTGGTGCGAGCACGGAAATCAGGATCTGCACGATCATGTTGGGCCGGTTGTCGCGCGAGCCGAAAAACATGCCGAAAGTGGTGAGCGAGGAGATCGCACCCGCCATGGTCGCGGTGATCGTCATCGTCAGCGTGTCGTGATTCTTGATGTGGGCAAGTTCGTGCGCCATCACCCCGGCAAGCTCCTCATAGCTGAGCGTGCGCAGGATGCCGGTCGTCGCCGCGACCGCTGCGTTTTCCGGATTGCGACCGGTGGCGAAGGCGTTGGGCTGGTCTTCCTGAATCAGATAGACGCGCGGCATCGGCATGTTGGCGCGGGCCGCGAGGTCGCGCACCATGCCGTAAAGCTCCGGCGCGGTCGTAGCGTCGACTTCCTGCGCATTATGGGCGGCGAGCGCGAGTCTGTCGGAATTCCAGTAGCTGAAGAGATTTGTCGCGGCCGCGATGGCGAGCGCGATCAGCATGCCGCCAGCGCCGCCGAGCAGGTAGCCGACCACGCCGAACAGCGCGGTGAGGCCGGCCATCAGCATGAAGGTGCGGACGTAGTTCATGGTGCTCCCCTTGAAGGTTGCGAGCATGTCAGGGCGATTTTACCCCTCCCGCAGCGCGGATTTGCACCTTATGTGGTGAAGCGCATGCCGATCCCGCAAGAGAGACCAGTGCCGATGCCGAGTAAAAGCCCTCCGGAACCGCCCGTGGAGACTGCTCCGGCGAAGCCATTGCCGCCGGCGGCAAAGCGCGCGCTGGCCGAGGCGCAGGCCCGCCGAGTCGAAATCGACGCGCGGGCGTCCGAGGTGTCGAAGGACCGCGAGATCAACGGGCGCGGCGGGCTTGAGCCGGTTCGCTATGACGATTGGGAAGTGAAGGGCATCGCGAGCGATTTCTAGCTGAAGATCGCGCTTCGGCTGCGAAGACGGCCGGATTTGCTCCGAGGTTATTGCCAAGCTCCGATCGCCCGGCCAAACAGGTGTCGGCAGGCATCGGATCATTGGCCTATGAATAGCGACGACAAACGTCTTGCGGCGCTCCGGCGACTTCTCGCGGAAGCCCATCAGAAACTCGGGTTGAAGCTCGGCTTCAAGCTTTGGGACGGCAGTCATGTACCGGCGGGCTGGCCTGAAGGGGGCATCACGATTGCCCTGCGCGATCCCGGCGTGGTCTCGGCTCTCATCCGCAAGCCCAAACTCGATACGCTTTTGAACCTTCATATCACCGACCGGATTTCGCTCCTCAACGGCTCGATCTTCGATCTGGCGGGGGCGCGGCCGGAGGGCAAGGTCGGGCGGCTGGCCCGAACGATCCCGAAAGGCGCGGTCTTCGACGTGGTCAGGCGCTTCATCTTCGCGCCTGGCGCTGCGCCCAGCTCTGTCGAGCATCTCAAGGGCGATGAGATCGCCCGCGACGGGGCGCCTGCGACGAACAAGGCCAATATCGCCTATCACTACGACGTCTCGAACGCCTTCTACCGGCTCTTCCTCGACGAGGAGATGGTCTACACCTGCGCCTATTTCACCGAGGATCACGGCGATCTCGAACGCGCCCAGCGCGACAAGCTCGACATGATCTGCCGCAAGCTGCGCCTCAAGCCCGGCGACCGCTTCCTCGATATCGGCTGTGGCTGGGGCGCGCTGGTCTGTCATGCCGCCCAGCATTACGGGGTCGAGGCGCATGGCGTGACGCTGGCCGAGGAGCAGCTGGCGCTGGCCCGCGAAAAGGTTGCGCGGCTTGGCCTGGAGGACAAGGTCACGCTCCATCTCAAGGACTTCACCCTGATGGAGGGCGAGTTCGACAAGATCTCCTCGATCGGCATGTTCGAGCATGTCGGCATCGCCAATCACCCGACCTATTTCAAGGCGGTGAACCGTCTGCTGCGTCCGCGCGGGCTTTATCTGCATCACTGCATTTCGCGCCGGGCCAAGAAGACCGACAAGGCGTTCAACAAGATGCCGGCGGAATACAGGGCGCTGGTGCGCTACATCTTTCCGGGCGGAGAGCTCGACCATCTGGGCATGTCGATCGCCAATCTCGAACGCAACGGCTTCGAGGTGCATGATGTCGAGGGTTGGCGCGAACACTACCAGCGCACGACGCGGCTGTGGTGGGAGCGGCTGGAAGCGCGCAAGGCCGAGGCTGAAGCCGAGATCGGACCGGAGCGCACGCGGATGTGGCTGCTCTATCTCGCGGGGTGTTCGCTGGCCTTCGAGCGCGGCGGAGCGATGGTGAACCAGACCCTGGTGTCGAAGCGCCGCAAGGGCGCTTCCGGGTTGCCCCTGACGCGTGGCGATCTCTATCAGCCGGATTGAAGCCAGGGTCGGCTGCTAGCCGACCAGCTCAATTCCTGACGAGTGGTGGGGAAGATGCCCGGGGCAGGCCCGGGCATGGCGGGCAGCCGTCGCGCTCACTTCTTAACGAAGAGGTCCAGCTTCCCGTAGTGCTCGGCCAGCAGATAATAGAAGGTCAGGCGCGACTTGGTCTTGTCGGCCTTCATGTGCTCGCAGGTCGCCTTGATGGTAGCGTCGAGGTCAGCGGTTTTCAGGCCGAGCTTCTTCTTCAGGAAATTCTCGCGAACGCGATCGAGTTCTGCCGGGTCGGAGCAGGCAACGAAGCGCGTATCGGCTTTGCCCATGACGAGCGCGTAAGATTTCGACATTCCAGCAAAGGCCGGCTCATTGAGCGGCTTCTTGGCAAATTTCTTGACGTCGGCGAGATGATCCATCTTTAGCCCCCTCTTGGCCCGGCAACACTGCCGGGCACCCTGTGGTGTCGCGGCGGGACGTTAACGCGCTTTTTTGTCGCAGGCGAGAGGGCGCGGCCCGTTCCGGTTGCTTTTTAATTGCGCAATACGTGCCCTGATCGGGGAGCTGCAATGCACTGGCGGGATGTCGGCCCCCGCGCCGATGCCGGTTGAGCCGATCGCGCTCCTATGATGCGGTGCAGCACAAGGTGGAGGTGCTGCCCGATGAAGCCGACGATACTGATGGCGCCGCGCATGCCGGCGCGTCTCGTGGAGCGGTTGCAGGAGCACTATACCCTGCTGGGGCCGATGGAACGCTCCGCGCCCGAAGCCCTGCCGGCTGGCGCCGATGCGGCGCAGGCTCTGCTCACGATCGGCACGCAGAAGACGGATGCTGCGCTGATCGATGCGCTGCCCGGGCTCAGGCTGATCGCCTGCTACGGGACGGGTATCGAAGGTGTCGACCGGGCTCGTGCCAAGGCGCGCGGCATCCTGCTGAGCAACGCCGCCGACGCCAATGCGGCGAGCGTCGCCGAGTTCGCGATGGGATTGCTGCTGGCTTCGGCGCGGCAGATCGGGGCGGCCGAGCGTTTCGTGCGCGCCGGCCGCTGGAAGGGCAATGCGGTCGAGCGCATGGCCTATGTGCCCGGCCTGGCAGGCCGCAAGCTCGGCATCTACGGTCTGGGGGCGGTCGGAAGCCGTATCGCCAGCCGCGCCGCCGCTTTCGAGATGAGCATCGGTTATCACAACCGCTCGCGGCGTGACCTGCCCTATCTCTATCATGACAGCCTGCTGGGTCTGGCTGAATGGGCGGATGTGATGATCGTAGCCGTGCGGGCGAGCGCCGAGACCCGCCATGCGATCAATGCCGAAGTTCTGAAGGCGCTGGGCCCGCAGGGGCATCTCGTCAACATCTCCCGAGGCATCGCCGTGGACGAGATCGCCCTGTGCGAGGCGCTGGAGACTGGCGTGATCGCGGGCGCCGCGCTCGATGTCTATGAACATGAGCCTTTGGTGCCCGACAGGCTGAAGGCGCTCGACAATGTCGTGCTGACACCGCACATCGCCGCCAATGCCGAGACCGCGCAGATCGCCCAGCAGGATCTGATGTTGGCCAATCTGGCGGCATTCTTTGCCGGGAAACCGCTTTTGTCGCCTGTGGCGCTGTAGCGCTTCAGGGCAGGACGACGACCGGCGTGCCCATGCGCACACGCTCGTAGAGGTCGGATACGTCCTGATTGTGCATGCGGAAGCAGCCATAGGAGGCGGCCGTGCCGATCGTATTGGGCATATTGGTGCCGTGGATGGCGTATTCGCCGCCGGGGCCGAGGCCGATGACGCGCGCGCCCATCGGATTGCGCGGCGAGCCGCCGGGGATGACGTCGGGCAGGCGGGGATTGTCGCGTCGAACCGAGGCCGGCGGGCTCCACGCCGGATCGACCTGCAGCTCCTCGACATATTTGACGCCACGCCACTGTTTGCCCGCCTTGCCGACGGCGATGGTGTAGCGGATCGCCTCGCCGGGCGCGGTGACGAAATAGAGCCGCCGCTCGCCGGTGCGGATCACGATCGTGCCGGGGTAGTAGCGCGCATCCTGGGTCTGCACGATCTCGCGGGCCTGCGCCGGGGCCGTGATGGCGACGGCAGGGAGCAGGCCGATGGTGGCCGCGAAGAGAAGGTCGATCGGAGTGTGTCGTCTGGTCACGATGTGGGGCTCCCGAACGGAAATCTGCGGGAGATGTCGCGCCGATCCTGTGAATCGGCGGTTGAGCGATATGGTGAAGCCGCGATTCACGATGAATCACGCGTGAAACGCAGCTCAGGCGCGTAAAAGCTTTATCCGCTCGAGCGCGATATCGATGTCGCCTTCTGCCAACGCCACGCCGAAGCCAAAGCGCAGGATGTCGCCGCGGTGGTCGGTGGCGATGCCGAGCTTTGCGAGGCTTGCTTCGAGTGCGCCGGCCGCTGGAGTCCGGAAGGCCAGGAAATTGCCGTGGGCGGCGATGTCCTGCAGCGGTGTGATGAGGCTGTCCCGGCTCAGCTCGGCCAATTGCAGGCCATCGAGCCCGGCAAGGAAGCGCTGCATCAACGCGACGGCGTGGCCGTGGATGCTGAAAGCGTCGAGGTTCTCGGTGGCCATCCACTCAAGCACGGCCCGCATGCGGTAGAGGCCGGACGGGTCGAAGGTCGCGCCCATGAAGCGGCCGCCATCGGCGGAGTAGCCGATGCTGCTGCCGGGCGGTGCGGCGAGTGCGCCGAAGGCCGCGAACCAGCCAGTGTCGCGCGGGCGCGGGCCGAAGCCGGGCGGGCAGTGCATGAAGCAGCAGCCTTCGCCCGCCATCGCGTATTTATAGCCGCCGGCGATGTAGAAGGCGCGGTTCGCGATGCCCGACAGGTCCGTCGGCAGCGCGAGATAACCGTGATAGCCGTCGATCGCGAACAGGGTTTCGCGCGATGGCACGGCATCGGCCAAGGCGGCGAGATCGCCCAATGTCGCGCCCGAATTGAACAGGACCTGGCTGACATAGATCAGGTCGTGGCCGCCCGCTGCAATGGCCGTGCGCAGGCGTTCGGCCAGGGTCGCGAAGGGCTCGGCTGGGACCTCGTCGATTTCGATCAGGCCGTCCTCTGCGAGGCGGCCGAGTTGCCGCCGGGCGGTGTGGAATTCCGCGCTGGTGGTCAGGATGCGCGGAACGCGGTCTTTCGGCAGGCAGGAGAGCAGCCGGCGCAGGAATTCATGCGTGTTCGGCGCGAAGGCGATAGTGGTGGGATCGGGCAGGCGCAGATGCCGCGCGATGCCGGCCTGCACGGCGGGGATCACCTCGCCGAAGACCACATCCCATTTGTCGCCGGCAAGGCGAGCAGCATCCGCCCAGGCTGTCTCCTGGGCCTGATAGGTCACGTCCGGCCAGTCATGATGGCTGTGGGCGGCAAGGTTGATGCGATCGGGCGCAGCCCCCCGGAAGCGCGCGAAAGCGCCTGTCCAGTCGCCGGCCTCTGTCATCACGCTGCACCATAGCTGAAGCCCATGCGCCGGCGCACATCCTCGGGCAGGGCCGGCAGATCGCGGCCGGCCAACAGATAGGTCGAGAGGTGGAAGAGGTCGATGAAGATGCGGTGTTTTTCGGCGGTGGCGCGCAGATAGCCATGGCCGGACGAACCGCCGGTGCCGGGCCGGACGCCGATCATGCGCTCGACCATCAGGGCATGGCGCAGGCGCCAGAGCGTCAGGCTCTCGTCGATGTCCATCAGCGCCTGCAGCAGACGGAAGGGCAGTTGCAGCACCGGCATGTCGCGATAGAGCGAGATGAACAGGGCGGCCTCGATCGCGGGAGCCGACATGCGCCAGGTCGAGGCAGCGGCGTCCGGCTCGAACAGGGCCCGGAAATTGCCGAGAGCCTTTTCGATCGCGGCAGCATCCGCCTGACGCTGCGGTTCGGGCACGGCAGCGTCGGCAACCACGCTGGAGGCATCGCGCGTGAGGGCGGCGATCACGGCAGCCCGATAACTCTCGCGGAAGCGGTAGTCACCCAGCGCCACAAAGGGCGTGCGCGACAGCCAGGCGTCGAGCTGGGCCAGGAGAGAAGGGCTGCGGTCGGCCTTGAGCTTGTCGCGGTCCTCCGGTGCGAGGCGCTCGCTCATGCTCTGGTCGTCGATGCGGATGCGCAGGGCATCGGCCAGGCCGAGCCGCGTCTCGATCAACCTGAACTGCACCGACTGGAAGCCGGAGGCCGGGGTCAGGAGATCGCGGAATTCGAGGAAGCCGGCCGGCGTCATCGTCTCCAGCACGTCGAGCTGGCCGACAAGCAGCTTCAGGATCTCATGGATGCGGCTGAGGCCGGCCGTGATGCGGCCGAGATGCTCGTCGGCGACGGGGCTCGCCGCGAAATCCTGCTGGATCCGGTCGAGCTCATGCAGGATCTGACGGAACCAGAGCTCATAGGCCTGGTGGACGATGATGAAGAGCATCTCGTCATGCGCTTCAGCGCCGGCCTTCAGGCTTTCGGGCGCCTGGCAGGACAACAGCCGGTCGACCTGGAGATAGTCGCCATAAGACAGCCTGCGCGGTGCGCCCGTCATGATCGCTTTCCCGCTATGTCGCCCGAGTTATTTCAAGCTTAAAATAACTCGAGGCAGCGATCAAGCGGCGGGAAGCGCGCGGTGCTGCTGCGGCAGAAGGAAGGGCAGGCCGGGCGCCGGCGCGCGGCTGAGCGAGAGATCGACCTTGAAGACCTGGCGCAGCAAGGCATCGTCCAGCGTCTTGGCGGGCGGCCCCTGCGCGATGATACGGCCCTGATCCATCACCACGAGATGGTCGGCATAGGTCACGGCGAGATTGAGGTCGTGCAGTACGACGAGGACCGCGACGCCGCGCGCGGCAATGCTGCGGGCCATGTCGAGCAAGGCGAGCTGGTGGCAGAGATCGAGGCTCGCGATCGGCTCGTCGAGGAAGAGCACCTGCCGGCCGGCGACGCTGCGGCCGGCCTCGAGCTGGCACAGCACGCGCGCGAACTGGACGCGCTGCTGTTCGCCGCCTGACAGGGTCTGGTAGCGCCGTCCCGCGAGATCGAGCACGCCGGCCGCTGCGAGGCATTCCGCGACGAGCGCCTCGCGACGCTGGCGCGGCAGGGCGCGGCCGACACCGTCGGCGCCGAGATGCACGACTTCATAGACGCTGAACGGAAAGGCCAGCCGCGCATGCTGCGCCATCACCGAGCGCAGGCAGGCAAGCCGCCAGGCCGGAATCGCCTGCAAGGCCTCGCCATCGATGAGAATCGAGCCGGCCGACGGTTTGACCTCGCCCGTCAGCAGTTTCAGCAGGGTGGATTTGCCGGCGCCGTTGGGCCCGATCAGGATCGTGGTGGTGCCCGGCGCGAGGTCGAGCGTGGCGTCGTCGACGAGCATGCGGCCATCGGCAGCATAGCCGAGACCCTGGCCGGAGATGATGGCGGTTTCAGACATCGAGCGCACTCGAACGGCGCAGCAGCAGCCACAGGAAGAAAGGAGCGCCGATCGCGGCGGTGACGATGCCGATCGGCAATTCGGAGGGCGCCACGATCAGCCGCGCGACGATGTCGGCGGCAACCAGAAGGATCGCCCCGCCAAGCGCCGAGAGCGGCAGGAGCAGGCGGTGATCGGGGCCGATGGCGAGCCGGATCAGATGGGGCACGACGATGCCGACGAAGCCGATCAGCCCGGCGGAGGCGACACTGGCGCCGACCGCCAGCGCGACCAAAACGATGGCCATCGCCTTGATGCGCTGGACGGGGATGCCGAGGTGATAGGCCTCGGCTTCGCCCAGCATCAGCCCATTGAGGCCACGCGCGAGAAAGGGCATGGCCAGCAGCAGCGGCAGCACGATCGGCGCGACGGCGGCGAGCTTGGTCCAGCTGGCACCCCCGAGGCTGCCGAGCGACCAGAAGGTGAGATCACGCAATTGCCGGTCGTCGGAGATGTAGGCGAGGAGGCCGGTCAGCGCGCCGGCCAGCGCGCCGAGCGCGACGCCGGCCAGCAGCATGCTCGCGACCGAGGTGCGGCCCTGGCGGGTCGCGATCAGATAAAGCGCCAGCGTCGAGGCCAGCCCGCCGCAGAAGGCGCCGAAAGGCAGGACTGCGAAAGGCAGCTTCATCGCCATGCCCGTCAGGAAACGGTCACCCAGTACGATGGTTGCAGCTGCGGCCAGCCCCGCGCCGGCGGAGACGCCGACGAGGCCGGGATCGGCCAGCGGATTGCGGAACAGCCCCTGCATCAGCGCGCCGGAGACGGCAAGCGCCGCGCCGACCAGCAGGCCGAGCAGCACGCGCGGCAGGCGGATATTGAGCACGACGAGGACGTCGCGCCCTTCCAGCAGGGTCGTGTCGCCGCTCAGGCGGGCCATCAGGATTTCGGCGACGCGGCCAGGCGCGATCGCGATCGCACCCTGGCCGATCGCGACCAGCGTCAGCACGATGCAGGCGAAAGCGAGCCCGACGACGGTGAACACCGCTACGCGTCGCCGGCCCGCGATCAGCGAGGCAAGCGCCGGCGCAAGCATGGCGGTTGGCGCTGGCGAGGCGATGGTCACGGAGCCGCCGCCGTCTTGAGCTGCGGGATCGCGGCTTCCGGATAGATCGCCGCCATCAGGTCGCGGGCAGCCATCGGCGCGCGCGGGCCGAAGCCCAGCAGATAGAGCCCGTCCATCCTCACGAGAGACCTGGCCGTTGCGGCAGGGGTCTGGGAAAAGGACGGCATGGCGAAGAGCTCGTCGGCAGGCGCGTTATGGCTGCTGCTATGGCTCATCATGACGATGACTTCAGGTGCTGCGGCGATGATCGCCTCATCGGTCATCGGCTTGAAGCCTTCGATGTCGCTGGCGACGTTGATGCCGCCTGCAAGGCCGATGATCGCGTCGGCCGAGCTGTTGCGGCCACCCACGAGCGCGCGTCCATTCTGCAGCGACAGCACGAACAGCACGCGGCGCTTCCTGGCGATGCCGGAGCGGACGGCGGCAAGCTCGTCGAAGCGTGCCTTCGTCTGGGCCGCCAGGCGGCGTGCGGGCTCGACCGCGCCGACGACCGCGCCGATCGCCTCGATCTTGGTCGCCACGCCCTCGGCGGTGGTGTCGTCGGGGATGCGGGCGAGCCTGACCCCGGCTTCGTTCACCAGCGAGATCGCATCCGGCGGGCCCGCGCCCTGGATGGCAATGACCAGCGAGGGCTTGAGCGAGAGCACGCCTTCGGCCGACAGCGCGCGGACATAGCCGACATTGGCTTTCTGCTTCAGCGCCTCGGCCGGGTACTGGCTGGTGGAGTCGACGCCGGCGATCTTGTCCTGCAGGCCCAGTGCATAGATCACTTCGGTGACCACGCCGCCGACCGCGACGATGCGCTCGGGCGTCTGTGCCAGCGCAGGGCCGGCAAAGGGCGATGCAAGGCTGCCCGCGGCGAGAAGCGTCAGCGCGATGGCGGCGCCGAGTTCGCGCCGATCCAGCCGGCTGCGTTTTGCTGGGCTGGCGGTCGAAGGGGCCAAAAGAGCCGGGAGGGCGGGGCGGCCGAACATGATCGCGTCTCCTCATGGCGGCGTGTCGCATGACCGGCTTCTCAGCCGATCCGATGGGACGCCAGCATTGCGTGCGGTTCGCCAAGTAATTGTCAGTTTTTAATTATTCAAAACTAACAATTACAGCGGCGTTGTTGACGTTGATATTCAGCTTTACTAGAACGGGTCAAGGGCGATGCGCCGTCAGGCGCGGCCCGTTTCGCATGCCAGCAAGGTGCGTCAGCGCTCAGCCAGCCGCCATATTTTCCGGTTCGGGGCCCGTGTTCTGCAATGTCTGCAGGACAACGGTCTTCAGAACCGCCTCATCGTCGCAAGGATCGCACCGCATGTTTATCGCCATGAACCGCTTCAAGGTCGTCAAGGGAGAGGAAGCCGCCTTCGAGACGGTCTGGTCCTCGCGCAAGACGCGTCTCGACGAGATGCCGGGATTCCTCGCCTTTCACCTGTTGAAGGGTCCGGAAAAGGAGGATCACACGCTGTACTCCTCCCATACCAGCTGGGCATCGAAGGATGATTTCGTGGCCTGGACCAAGTCCGAGCAGTTCCGCGAGTCGCATCGCAATGCCGGCCAGCCGCGCGAGAAGCCGATGTATCTCGGGCATCCCGAATTCGAGGGCTTCGAGACCGTGCTGAGCGAAGCCAATCCGCACCAGCCGCGCCAGGCCGCCGAGTAAAGAGAACGACATGTCGATTTCGCAGGCAGGCGCGCCGGTTTCCGCCGCGCAGGATCCGATCGAGCGTGCCAGGCTTACGCTGGCGGAGAAGCCCGACGCCATGGTCGAATCGGTGGCGCGCGAGGTCGGCGTGCCGACACGCGCGGTGCTGGATCTGATCCCGGCGCAGGAGCGTCTTGTTGTCGCGCCGGAGCGCTTCGAGGCGGTCTGGCAGGAGCTGGCGACGTGGGGAACAGTGCTGTTCCTCGTCCATACGCCCGATATCGTGCTCGAATGCGAGGGCTCGCTGCCGGTGGGCTCGTTCGGCCATGGCTATTACAACATCCATGGCGACAGCCCGATCGGCGGGCATATCAAGGCGGCGAACTGTGTCGCCATCTATGTGGTCGACCGCCAGTTCCCGAAGCGCCGCGTCTGCTCGGTGCAGTTCTTCAACGGCGCTGGCGAGGTCATGTTCAAGGTCTTCGTCAGGCGCGACGCCAATCGCGAACTGCTGGCCGACCAGCTTGCGCGCTTCGAGGCCCTGAAGGGCACATTCGGCTGAAGGGTGTGACGATCGTGTCGCATAATTGCGCCACGATCTTGGTAGAAGCGCATCGCTCCCCGCTTCGATGATCGTGATGACCCGTCTTAAGCCATCGTTAACCATACTGGCGCAGCGTGCCACGCAGAGAGCCGATCTCTCGTGATCGTTCCTGCCGATCGAGTGTCGAGTTCGCCTCGCCGCCATGACCAGCAGGAGGTTGGCGAGGCCGGCTTGTTCGATATCCCGACCGTGGATGTGGACATGGCAGCTCATGTGATCATGGAACGCGCGGCCTTTCCGGCCAGCGCGCCTTCCGTGGCGGCCGTGCCAACCCGTGCTGTTGCCCAAGAGAAGGCGTCTGCGACCCGCAAAAGCCTCACTGCGGGGCTGATGCTGGCGGTGCGCTTCATCCAGGCGCGCTTCATCTCGGTCTGGGGGTTGCTGGTGGCCGCGGCGCTGTGCCCGCCCCAGGCCTTCGCGGATTTCGCGGTTTTCTCGGCTTTCGCCAATTTCGTCGCGATCGCGGCCTTGATGCGGCTGGAGGCGATTTTCTTCCAGACCAGTGACCGGGATCGGCTTGGCCGCGCCTTCCGGTTGGCTCTCGCTGCGGGCACGGCTTTTCTCGGGCTTGTCGCCTGTGTCGTGATTGCGGGCATGGCTCTGGATTGGATCGAGCCGTCGGTCGCGCTGCTGTTCCTGGTCTCGCTGACGGGCCGGAGCGTCCTTCGGCTGCTCTGGTCGGAGGCGACCGCCGAAGGCGATTTCAAGGTGATCGGCAACAGCAACGTCGTGCAGGCCGTGGTGCAGCCAGTCCTGATGCTTCTGTTGATCTGGTCGCTGGGGGCGAATTCGTACGCCCTGTTCCTGGCCGATGCGCTCGGCCATGCCGTCGCGGCCACCTATCTCATCTGGCTACGGCGCAAGGCGCTGGTTGCGCTGGTGCGGCCGCGATTCTGGTCACTCAGCGAATTGCTGGCGTCGGCGATCCGGTGGCGCGATGCCCCGCGCTACCTTCTGCCCTCCGCCTTGCTGTCCTATGGCTTTACGATCGCCCCGCTGATGGCGCTGCCCTATGGCGGCAACCCGCTGCTGGCCGCCCATGTCGCCTTGGCGATGCGGTTGCTGGACGTGCCGACGCAGATGTACGCGACGGTTTCAGGTCCGCTGGTTCTCAACCATCTGCGCGCGCTGCCGGAGGCGAAGCGGCAATCATGGGTCCGTCTCGTGACCCTTGGTCTCATCGCCGGTGCGGTGGCGCTATTCGGCGGCATCGCGCTCGTGGCGCTCGGCGTCGATTCGATGCTTGCTGACGGGCAATGGCGAGGCGTCGGCGAGATCGTCGCGATCATGACGCTGTTCTATTGCGGGATCGCGCTGGTGTCGCCCTTGCACGACATTGCCTCCCTGTCGCGTCATCCGCTCCAGCATGTCGCGACCAATGCGGTCGCGCTGCTGGCGGCCGCGCTGGTCATGCTCTGGTTTGGAGCGCTGTCGATGCCGCTGCTCTATGTGCTCGGCATCGTGTCGCTGGCGCGCATGCTGGCGCAAATCCGCTTCGCCTGGACCCGTCTGGGACCGGAGGGATCGCCGATACTCAAGCCCGAGATGAGCGGCTGAGGCGCGAGCCCCGGCGTTCTACTCCCGCCGGATCAGCCGGTCGGCGATCATCGAGGACAGGAAGCCCGGCTTGAACTCGCGCTCGAGGCGTTCGGGATCGTAGGCCGTCTCGACCCAGTCCAGGAAGGCGATGCCTTTCGCCGCACCTTCGCGCCGATAGGTATCGAAGAACGCATCCAGGATGCCCGTCTTGGCGAAGCGGAAATGCCCGTAGCGCAGCGAGAGCTGGCGGGTCGCCTCATCCAGTGGTCGTTCCTCGTGGATCAGCAGATAAAGCGCCGCAAAGAAGCCGGCGCGGTCGGCGCCCGATTTGCAGTGGACCAGCGCCGGCTCGGTCAGCGTCGCGAAGAACGCCTTGCTGGCCAGAATGGTCTCGCGCTCGGGGGCCCCGCGCGAGCGCAGCACGAAATCGACCAGCGCGATGCCATGGCGCTCGCAGGCCTCGCGCTGCAGTGGCCAGGAGCCGTGTTCGCGCCCGCCGCGCAGGTTGACGATGGTCTTGACACCCTGGCGGGCAAACCAGGCGATCTGACCCGGCGCAGGCTGCGCCGCCCGCCAGAGCCGTGGCGTGACGCGGTGCGCGTTGAGATAGGCCAGCCGGAAGATGCCGTGGTCGACCAGCAGCATGTTGGCCCAGGCGCGAAGGCGCGCGGCACGGCCCTCTATCGGCCGGTCCCAGCGCGCTATGCGGGCCATCCGCCGCGCATAGCGTTCCTCGTCGGGGCGCAGGCGGCTCAGCAAGGCCGGCTCCCATTCATGATCTGATCTCGCTCATTTTTCATGCCCGCCGATATCAGCGGTTGCGGTGCTACGCAAATTTGTGGCTCAAGGTCGGGCTTGGCCTTTGTGCTCTAAACGCGCATAAGGCGCCCGGATTTCCCTATCGATAGGTTACGACATATGCGCCTCGACGCCATCTCCATCGGCAAGAACCCTCCGGACGAAGTCAACGTGGTCATCGAGGTGGCCATTGGCGGCGAACCCATAAAGTACGAGATGGACAAGGAGGCCGGTACGCTTTTCGTCGACCGCTTCCTCTACACGCCGATGCGCTATCCCGGGAATTACGGCTTCATTCCCCATACGCTGTCGGAAGATGGCGACCCTTGCGACGTGCTCGTCGCCAACACCCGGCCGCTGATCCCCGGCTCCTATATCGCGGTCAGGCCGATCGGCGTGATGATGATGGAGGATGAAGGCGGCGGCGACGAGAAGATCATCGCGGTCCCCGTTCCCAAGCTGACCAAGCGCTATGAGAACGTGCATAATTACACCGATCTGCCCAAGATCACGCTTGACCAGATCCAGCACTTCTTCGAGCACTACAAGGATCTCGAGCCCGGCAAATGGGTCAAGCTGACCGGCTGGGGCGATGCCGCCAAGGCCAAGGAGCTGATCCTCGAGGCGATGGAGCGGGCCAAGGCCGCGAAGGCCTGAGGTCTCATTCCCGGGTCGCGCCTTACGCGGACCCGGGAACCTCTTCGCCCGGAGACGCTCGGGACAGGCCCGAGCGTCACAGCGATCCGGCCTTATGCGTCGATCGCCTCGCCGAGCGCCACGACGCGCTTGGCCATGTCGGCATGCAGCCGCTCAACCATGCGGCCGTCGAGCTGGATTGCGCCCTTATCGGCATTCTCCGGCTGATCGAAGGCGGCAATGATCGCCCGGGCTCGCGACAGTTCCGCGCCATCGGGCGCGAAGACGGCATTGGCGGCAGCGACCTGGCCGGGATGGATCAGCGTCTTGCCATCGAAGCCGAGGTCGCGGCCCGCCTCGCATTCGGCCCTGAAGCCGTCCTCGTCCTTGAGATCGTTGTAGACGCCGTCGACGATGTCGATGCCGTAGGCGCGTGCCGCCAGGATTGCACTGGTCAGCCAGGGCAGCATCGGCGCGCGGCCGGGCACGAAACGGGCGCGTGTCTCCTTGGCGAGATCGTTGGTGCCCATCACGAAACAGGACAGCCTTGTCGTGGGATCGCGCGCGGCCCGTGCGATCCGCTCGATATCGAGGATGGCGAGCGGGGTCTCGATCATCGCCCAGATCCGGATCGCCGGATCGGCCCAGAGACCGGTCAGCTGCGCGCCGATCTGCTGCAAGGTCTCGGGCGCCGAGATTTTGGGGATCAGGATGGCGTCGGGCTTGGCTTCGGTGGCGGCGGCGAGATCGTCCATGAACCAGGGCGTATCGACACCGTTGACGCGGATGACCAGTTCGCGGCGGCCATAGCCGCCGGCCTTCACGGCGGCGCAGACCTGCGCGCGCGCGGCCTCCTTGACGTCGGGGGCAACCGCGTCTTCCAGATCGAGGATCAGGGCGTCAGCCGGGATCTCGCGGGCCTTTTCGAGGGCGCGAGCGTTGGAACCCGGCATATAAAGCACGCTGCGGCGCGGATGGATCGTGGTCATGGTTGTCTCCTGACGTCTGTCGGCCATGTTGTATTGCACTGCACACCAGACGCAACGCAGATGCAATGTGAGTCATGCGAAAGGCGCATGGGGGAGCGGAGATGGTCTGGATCGCAGGTGTCGATGGCTGCAAGGCGGGCTGGGTAGCAGCTTTGGTCGATTCAGCCGGGAGCGAGCCACCGGTCCTGCGCGTGGTCTCCAGCTTTACCGAACTGTTCGTAGGGGAGAATTCGCCCGCGATCGTCGCGGTGGACATGCCGATCGGCCTGCCGGATCGGGTGGAGGGCTCGGGGCGAGGGCCGGAGCA
This sequence comes from Allobosea lathyri, assembly GCF_900108245.1. GTDB lineage: Bacteria > Pseudomonadota > Alphaproteobacteria > Rhizobiales > Beijerinckiaceae > Allobosea > Allobosea lathyri. Next base: position 454,998 of record NZ_FNUY01000004.1, on the reverse strand, counting down.
GCTGGTCCGGCCGCAGCTGGGCCAGCGGCAATCCTCGGTCTTTTCCATCCCCGCGCGGGTGGCTGTTCATGCAACGGAGTATCTGCAGGCCTGCCGGCTGGCGCTGGAGACCTCGACACCCCCGCGCAAAGTGTCCAAGCAGGGCTTTCATCTTTTCCCGAAGATCCGCGAAATCGATGCCCTGCTCAGGGCGAGTCCGCCCCTGTGCGAGCGGGTTTTCGAGGTCCATCCCGAACTGGCCTTCGCGACCATGCGCGGCGAGGCATTGACGCATCCCAAGAAGATCAGGGGCGCGATCAATCCTTTGGGCATGGCCGAGCGGCGCGACCTCCTGATCGCAGCCGGTGTTGCGCCCGAAAGCGTCAATGCCCGGCCACCAAGGGGCGCGGCAGCGGACGATGCGCTCGACGCGTTGGCTGCACTGGTCGTCGCCCATCACATGCTTGCCGGGCGCGGAATCTCCTTCCCCGATCCGCCCGGACGCGATAGCCACGGACTTCCCATCGCGATCTGGACCTTCAAGCCCGATCGCCTGCCTTCACAGGATTTCGCCATGACCGACCGTCCCGTGCCGCGCCCGATGATCGAGGCCGCCGCTGAGCGCATCGCCGGCCACGCCCGCGTCACGCCGGTGATGCGGCTGGACCAGGGGGCCTTCGGCTCGCACGCCGATATCTCGCTGAAGCTCGAATGCCTGCAGCATGCCGGCTCGTTCAAGACGCGCGGCGCTTTCAACAACCTGCTCTCGCTGCCGGTTCCGCCGGCAGGCGTTGCAGCGGCCTCGGGCGGCAATCACGGCGCGGCTGTCGCTTATGCAGCGCGTGAGCGTGGCGTGAAGGCGACGATCTTCGTGCCGGAGATTTCACCGGCTGCGAAAATCGAGGCGATCCGCCGCTTTGGTGCCGAGGTCGTCATCGGTGGCGCGCAATATGACGATGCGCAGGCCGCCTGCGACCGTTTCGTCGCCGAGACCGGCGCGTTGAAGATTCATCCCTTCGCAGCTGCAGAGACGATTGCAGGCCAGGGCACGCTTGGGCGCGAATGGCAGGCGCAGGAGCCCGATCTCGACACGGTTCTGGTCGCAGTCGGTGGCGGTGGCCTGATCTCGGGCATCTCCGCCTGGTTCGCCGGCACGAGGGTCAAGGTCGTCGGTGTCGAGCCGGAAGGTTCGCGCGCGCTTCAGGCGGCGCTGGAGGCGAAGGGGCCGGTCGAGGTCAAGGTCGCCTCGGTTGCCGCCGATTCGCTCGGCGCGCGCAATGTCGGGCCGCTGGTCTACGAGGTCTGCAAGGACGCGGTCGATCATGTCGTGCTCGTGCCGGACGAAGCGATCACGCAGGCGCAGGCGACGCTGTGGCGCGATTTTCGGCTGGCGGTGGAACCCGGCGGCGCTGCGGCGCTCGGGGCCCTGCTGAGCGGAGCCTACAAGCCCGCGCCGGGCGAGCGGCTCGGCGTGCTCGTGTGCGGGGCGAATGTCGATCTGGCGAAGCTGGCAGTGTTGCTGGGGTAGGTTTCAGGAGCAAGGACCTTGCAGGAGATGGTCGGCTCAAGGCCGACCATGACTCTGCCGGTCATGTCAGGGCTGGACGCCTGACTATGCGGCAGCGCACACTCTTTCGCGCAGCAGACGAGAGAACCCATGTCCGAGCCTTTGCCCAAGACCAATCCCGGCCGTTTCTTCGAGGATTTCAATCTCGGCGAGACCATCGTGCATGCGACGCCGCGCACGGTGACGAGCGGCGATGTCTCGCTCTACACCGCATCTTACGGGTCTCGTTTCGCGGTCCAGTCGTCGGATGTCTTCGCCAAACAGGTCGGCTATCAGGCTGCGCCGGTCGATGATCTGCTGGTCTTTCACATCGTCTTCGGCAAGACGGTGCCCGATATCTCGCTGAATGCGGTCGCCAATCTCGGCTATGCCGATGGCCGCTTCCTCAAGCCGGTCTTTCCGGGCGACACCTTGTCGACCACGTCGGAAGTCATCGGCCTGAAGCAGACCTCGGCGGGCGATTCCGGCATCGTCTATGTCCGCTCGATCGGGCGCAACCAGCATGGCCAGATCGTACTCAGCTATGCGCGCTGGGTTCTGGTGCGCAAGCGCCATCCCGGGACGCCCGCCCATGCCGAGCAGGTGCCCGAGCTCGCCAAGGCGGTGCTTGCGGAGGAGCTGGGAGAAGGCTGCCCGTCGATCGAGCTCGCAGCCTATGACGACGCGCTCGCGGGTTCGCGGTTCCGCTGGGGCGACTATGCGGTGGGCGAGCGCATCGATCATATCGACGGCATGAGCGTCGAGGAGGCCGAGCACCAGATCGCGACGCGCCTGTACCAGAACACGGCCAAGGTGCATTTCGACGCCTATGGCGCGCGCGATACGCGCTTCGGCAAGCGGCTGATCTATGGTGGCCACGTCATCAGCCTGGCGCGGGCGCTATCCTTCAACGGACTGGGCAATGCCTTTCACATCGCCGCGATCAATGGCGGGCGCCATGTCGCGCCGCTCTTTGCGGGCGATACCGTCTATGCGTGGAGCGAGGTGATCGCGACGGCCGAGCTGCCCGGCCGCAACGATGTCGGGGCGCTCAGGCTCCGGCTGGTGGCGACCAAGAACCTGCCCTGCAATGAGTATCCGCTGAAGTTGGGCGACCAATATGCCGTCGGCGTCGTCCTCGACTTCGATTATTGGGCGCTGGTGCCGCGTTAACTCGCCGGGCTGTAGGATGACCGCGCATGGGCGGCGTATGAGGTAAAGTTACAGCTTTCAAATTCTGTAACTTCATATCTCTCGTGTCGCATTGCAGCACGGTTCGGGTTTCGTTACAGAGCCAATCACTCTAGAACAATCCCAAATGGATGAGGCTCGCTGCCGGGCCTGTGGAGTCGGAGAATAATTTTGGCCGAGGTCAAGCCGGCGGCGCGCCCGCTATCACCGCATCTGCAGATCTACCGCTGGTCCTGGACCATGGCGATGTCCGTCATCCACCGCGCCACCGGCTGCGCGCTGTATGCCGGCACCGTGTTGATCGCGGCCTGGCTGGTGGCGGCGGCGTCCGGTCCTGCCGCCTTCGAGACGGCTCAGTGGATCGCAGGTTCGATCCTCGGTCGCCTCGTCCTGTTCGGTTATTCCTTCGCGCTGCTGCATCACATGGTCGGTGGCCTCAGGCATTTCGTCTGGGATCTGGGCTATGGCTACGAGCCGGAGACCCGGATGAACCTGGCGAAATACAGCGTCTTCGTGTCCGGCGGGCTGACGCTGCTCGTCTGGATCGTCGTGCTGGCGACGCGTTGAGGAGCTGAGATCATGCTGTCCGAATCCTCCATGCGCACCCCGCTCGCCCGCGTCCGTGGCCTCGGCTCGGCCAAATCGGGCACCGGGCATTTCTGGCTGCAGCGTGTCACCGCTGTCGCCAACGTCATCTTGACCATCATCTTCCTGGGCGTGGTGATCGCGCTGGTCGGCAAGCCCTATCCGGCGGCGATCGCGCTCCTGTCCCATCCGCTGGTGGCGATCCTGATGCTGCTCTTCGTCGTCTCCGGCGCCGTGCATATGCGGATCGGCATGCAGGTCGTCATCGAGGATTACATCCATGGCGAAGGCGCCAAGATCGCAGCCGTGATGGCCAATACCTTCTTCGCGATCGCGATCGGCGCTGCCTGCGTCTTCGCGCTGCTGAAGCTCTCGTTTGGAGGCTGATCCGATGGCGATCACCAAATCCCGTTCGATCCCGGCCTATGCGGGCCAGGCCTATCCGATCACCGACCACACCTTCGACGTCGTCGTCGTCGGCGCCGGCGGCGCCGGCCTTCGCGCCACGGTGGGCTGCTCTCAGGCCGGCCTGCGCACCGCCTGCATTTCCAAGGTGTTCCCGACGCGCTCGCACACCGTTGCGGCGCAGGGCGGCGTTGCCGCCTCGCTCGGCAATATGGGCAAGGACACCTGGCAGTGGCATATGTACGACACCGTCAAGGGGTCGGACTGGCTGGGCGACCAGGACGCCATCGAATATCTCGTGCGCAATGCTCCCGCCGCCGTGTACGAGCTTGAGCATTGGGGCGTGCCGTTCTCGCGTACCGAGGACGGCAGGATCTATCAGCGCCCCTTCGGCGGCATGACCACCGAATTCGGTGAGGGCCCGCCGGCCCAGCGTACCTGTGCTGCGGCCGACCGCACCGGCCATGCCATGCTGCACACGCTCTATGGCCAGGCGCTGCGCTACAATACCGAGTTCTTCATCGAGTATTTCGCCATCGACCTGATCATGGACGATGACGGCGTCTGCCGTGGCGTGATCGCGCTGAAGCTCGATGACGGCACGCTGCACCGCTTCCGCTCGAAGATGGCGATCATGGCGACCGGCGGCTACGGCCGGGCTTATTTCTCCGCGACCTCCGCCCATACCTGCACCGGCGACGGTGGCGGCATGGTCCTGCGCGCCGGCCTGCCATTGCAGGACATGGAATTCGTGCAATTCCACCCGACCGGCATCTACGGCGCGGGCTGCCTGATCACCGAGGGCGCACGCGGCGAGGGCGGCTACCTCACCAATTCGGAAGGCGAGCGCTTCATGGAGCGCTATGCTCCGTCAGCCAAGGACCTCGCCTCGCGCGACGTCGTTTCACGCTCGATGACCATGGAAATCCGTGGCGGGCGCGGCGTCGGCAAGAACAAGGACCACATCTACCTGCATCTCGACCATCTCGACCCGAAGATCCTGCATGAGCGCCTGCCCGGCATTTCGGAGAGCGCAAAAATCTTCGCCGGCGTCGATGTGACCCGCGAGCCGATCCCGGTGCTGCCGACGGTGCACTACAACATGGGCGGCATCCCCACGAACTTCCACGGCGAAGTCCTGACCAAGGTCGACGGCAACCCCGACACCGTGGTTCCCGGCCTGATGGCGATCGGCGAGGCCGCTTGCGTCTCGGTCCATGGCGCCAACCGTCTCGGCTCGAATTCGCTGATCGACCTCGTGGTCTTCGGCCGTGCCGCCGGCCTGCGCTGCGCCGAGATCGTCACGCCCGGCGAAAAGCAGCCCGAATTGCCGGCGAACTCCGCCGATCTCGCCCTGACGCGGCTCGACAAGTACCGCAACGCCAAGGGCGGCACGCCGACGGCCGATCTGCGCGGACGCATGCAGAAGACCATGCAGGACAATTGCGCGGTGTACCGCACCGGCGAGACGCTCGAGGAAGGTCACAAGCAGATCCATGAGGTCTGGGCCGGCATCACCGATATCGGCACCACCGACCGTTCGCTGATCTGGAATTCGGACCTGATCGAGACGCTGGAATTCGACAACCTGATCACCCAGGCCGTCGTCACCATGGACTCCGCACTGAACCGGCCGGAAAGCCGCGGCGCCCATGCCCGCGAGGATTATCCGAACCGCGACGACAAGGACTGGATGAAGCACACCCTGTCCTGGATCGACGACGAGAAGCGCACGGTCACGCTCGATGATCGTCCGGTGCACACCTACACGCTCTCGAACGACATCGAGTACATCAAGCCCAAGGCTCGGGTGTATTGAGGACGATCTGACAGATGGCCGAATTCAATCTCCCGCAGAACTCCCGCCTCGTCGAGGGCAAGGCCTGGCCGAAGCCGGCTGGCGCCTCGAAGCTGACCGAGTTCAAGATCTATCGCTGGAACCCGGACGATACCGAAAATCCGCGCACCGACACCTATTTCGTCGACCGCGAGGATTGCGGGCCGATGGTTCTGGATGCGCTGATCTGGATCAAGTCCAAGATCGACCCGACGCTGACCTTCCGCCGCTCCTGCCGCGAGGGCATCTGCGGCTCCTGCGCCATGAATATGGACGGCAAGAACGGGCTCGCCTGCACGACCGGCATCGATGAATGCGGCGGCACGGGTAAGAATTCCGGCAGGGTCGCGATCTATCCGCTGCCGCATATGCCTGTCATCAAGGACCTCGTCCCTGACCTGACGCGCTTCTATGCCCAGCACGCCTCGATCGAGCCCTGGCTCAAGACGACATCGCCGGCGCCTGAAAAGGAATGGGCACAGGAAAAGGGCGACCGCGAGAAGCTAGATGGGCTCTATGAGTGCATTCTCTGCGCCTGCTGCTCGACCTCCTGCCCGAGCTATTGGTGGAACGGCGACCGTTATCTCGGCCCAGCCGCGCTGCTGCAGGCCTATCGCTGGCTGATCGACTCGCGCGACGAAGCGACGGGCGAGCGCCTGGACAATCTGGAAGACCCTTTCCGGCTCTATCGCTGCCACACCATCATGAACTGCGCCAATGCCTGCCCGAAGGGTCTCAACCCGGCCAAGGCGATCGCAGAGGTGAAGAAGATGATGGTGACCCGCCAGGTCTGAGGCGGCGCGATTGCTACTGGCGCGGCCGTCCGACGCGACGGTTTGCGCTTCCGGTGCTCACGGACTGATGTCCGCTCCGCTCCGGTTCTCGCCTCATCGGCATGTCGTCATTCTCGGGCGAAGCGTAGCGTAGACCCGAGAATCTCGGGACGAGACGGCGCCGGAGCCTCGTTCGGCAGGAGATGGTCGGGGCAAGCCCGACCATGACGGCTGGCGTCAGGCGATATACCGTCCCGGTGCAAACGGCTTTGGATCGGCTATCGGCGTTTCGCCGGTGATCATCGCCGCCAGGATCTCACCCGTCACGGGGCCCGTCGAAAAACCGATATGCTGGTTGCCGAAGGCGAGCCACAGGCCGGGATTGCGCGGCGCCTCGCCGATCATCGGCAGGGAATCCGGCAGAGTCGGACGCGCGCCGCGCCATGGCTGGGCCTCCACGACATCGCCGAGCGGAAAGGCCTCGCGCGCGCTGGCCGTGACCGCATCGATCTGGCGGTGGTTGTCGGGCGCGTCGCGCGCGCTGAGATCGACGCCGCTGGTGACGCGGTAGCCCTGCTCCATCGGCGCCATGAAATAGGCTGCATCGACATCATAGACCGGGCGCGACAGACTGGCGCTGCCGATCGCCCGCAGATGGCGATGATAGCCGCGTTCGACGCCAAGCTGAGGGTTGAGCCCCAGCGGACGCAGCAGGTCGCCGCTCCAGGGGCCGAGCGCGACGACGATGAGATCGGCCGCGAAGGCGCTTGAATCAGTCGTGGCGGCCCAGCCTGAACCGGCCCGCGTCAGCGAACGGATCTCGGCCTGCTCGATGCGACCGCCGCGATTCACGAACAGGTCCGCATAGGCTGATGTCACCGGGCCTGGCGCATCGACCGACGCATTGGCCGGGATCAGCAATCCCGCCGGAAAGATCGGCTTCAGGTCCCGCTCCACCGCGGAGATCGCCTGCCGGTCCAGCACCTGCGATTCGATGTGATGCTCGCGCAGAAAGTCGTGTTCGGCCTGTGCGCTGGCGAAGCCGGCCTCGGAGCGCCAGAGCTTCAGCGTGCCGGTTTCGCGCAGGCGATGCAGGATGCCGGCCTGCGTCATCAGCTCGCGATGCAGCGGCACGGTGTGCGCCATCAGCGATTCCAGCGCGGCGACGCGGGCTGCCAGCCGTGACGGCCTCGCCTCCCAGAGAAAGCGCAGCATCCAGCCGGGTTCGGCGATGAGGCGAGCGGGATCGAGATGCAGCGCCGGGCTGCGATTGCCGAGATAGCTCGGCAGCTTGCGCCAGAGCGAGGGCGCGTTCAGCGGCATGATCGAGCTGCGGGCGAGCACGCCGGCATTGCCGTAGGACGTCTCGGTTCCCGGTTCGCGGCGGTCGACAAGCGTGACGTCGAGCCCGCGCTTCTGGAGGCTGAGCGCACAGGAGACGCCGACCATGCCGGCGCCGAGGACGATGACGCTGCGGCTCACGACGTCGCGGCTTCCGCGCCCGCCGGGACTTTCAGCCAATGGTCGAGGAAGGCGTCGAGCCAGAGCCGGATCGCCGGATCATGCTGGTACCAGCCTTCGAGATGGAGATGTCGCAGCTGCGCGCCCGGCATCAGGGTGCGTTCATGGCCGCGTACGGACCAGCGGCACATCATGGCGGGCGTGACCTCGGGGTGGAACTGGATGCCATAGGCCTTGCCGCCGGCGCGGATCGCCTGCACGGGAAAATCGCCGCCAGTCGCCAGGCATTCGGCGCCTTTGGGGCAATCGAAGCCCTCGCGGTGCCACTGATAGACAGTCTTTGGCCAGGCGAAGCCGGCCTCGACGGCGTGGCTCCTGCCGGTATCTGTCGGGTCGAGACCGTAATAGCCGACCTCGGCGCGGCCTTCCGCATGCGGATAGACCGTGCCGCCGAGATGGCGGGTCAGCATCTGGGCGCCCAGGCAGATGCCCAGAAACGGGGCGTTCTCCTTGAGGCAGGTGCCGATCCAGTCGATCTCGGCCTTGACGAAGTCGTCGGGGTCATTGGCGCTCATCGGGCCGCCGAAGATCATCGCGCCGGCATGGTCGCGCATGGTCCGCGGCAGCGGGTCGCCATAGCGGGGCTTGCGAATGTCGAGCGCATGTCCGCGCGCCTGCAGCAGCCGTCCAACGCGGCCGGGCGTCGACTGCTCCTGATGCAGCACGACCAGCACCGGTTTCGGCGCCGGGCGCGGCCGGGGCGCGAGAGGCGAGCGAATGGGGCGGGCGGCGCGGAAACGAAGGGAGTGGTCGTTCATCACAAGGTTCGAGGCCGTTCGCCTGCGATCAGGGGTGGAAGGTGCGCGCGACGCCATGCCATCTCCTGAGAATGCGGTTCCAGCCGGAACGAGGCAAGCAAATTGTAAGCCAGCGGCGCATGGCGATCCGGCGGTGGGGGCATGGCGGCGCTTGCCATAGGGAAGCCGCGAAGTGGAGCGTAATGCTCGGCATGATCGATTTCTTGACTTCAGCATCGGATTCAGACATGAGAATGAACGTTCATTCTCAATCAGGATATCTGTGTGCCCCCTCATTCCCCGGCCATGCTGCAGGACGGCGCCTTGTCGGAGCGTCATACGCGTATTCTCGATGCGGCGGAACGCGTCTTCGCCCGTGCGGGCTTCCATGCCGCGACGATGAACGACGTTGCCAATGAGGCCGGCATGAGCCCGGGCAACCTCTATCGGTATTTCGCCTCGAAGGACGCGATCATCGCCGGGATGGCCGAGCGCGATCGCACGCAGATCGCCGCCGATTTTGCGGGCCTCGATCCCAGCAAGGGAAACCTGCTCGACCAGCTCGATGCGCTCGGTCGCCGGCATCTCGTCGACGAACCGCGCGAGAAGGCGATCATCGCGCTGCAGATCTGGGCCGAGGCCGCGCGCAACCCCAGCATGGCGCAGATGTGCGCGGATATCGACGGAACCGTCGTCCAGGGGCTGGCGGCGGCGATCACCGGCGCCAAGGCCGGCGGGGAACTTCCCGCAAATCTCGACGACGCACGCTACCTGCAGGCCATCTTCATGATGGCGGACGGCTTCTTCTGTCGCCGCGCAATGGATCCGAATTTCGACGCGGCGATGGGGGCGGAGACGCTCTTTGCCGCCATGCGCGGGCTGGCTCAGGTGATGCTGCTGCCGCCGCAGGACGCATTATCCGAGGACATGCCGCGATCATGACCGCCAAAGCCATTACGGCGAAGTCCGCCGCTCTTCCGAAAGTCCGCCCGATGTTCCGTCCTATCGCTGTTTCACGTCTCGTCGGCGTTTCGCTGCTGGCGCTCGCCGCCGGCGGGCTGTCGCCGCTTCAGGCCCAGACGCCAGCCGCACCGCCGGCGCAGTCCGTGACCAATACGGGCCCGTCGGTCACGGTAACCACGGCCAAGGTGACCGAAATCATCCAGAGCGTCGTCGTCTCCGGCTCGATGATCGCGCGCGATGAGGTGCAGGTCGTGCCGGAGGTCGATGGCCTCCAGATCGTCGAGATCCTGGCTGAGGAGGGGGACCGCGTCGCCACCGGACAGGTCCTGGCCCGGCTGTCGCGCACCACGCTCGAAGTCCAGAAGACCCAGAACGATGCCCAGATCGCGCGTGCCGAGGCGCTGGTTGCCCAGTCCAATGCGCAGATCGTCGAGGCCCAGGCCAATCTCGTGCAGGCCAACAACGCTTTCGATCGCACCAAGGCGCTGCGCGACACCGGCAATGCCAGCATCGAGACCTTCGACCAGCGCGATGCCGCCGCCCGTTCGGCCGCGGCGCGGCTGAATTCGTCGCGGCAGGCGCTGGCGATCGCGACGGCCGATCTCGCCTTGGCCAAGGCGCAGGGCCGCGACATCGAGGTGAAGCTGGCCCGGACCGAGATCAAGGCCCCAAAGGGCGGCATCGTCAGCCGGCGCAATGCCAAGCTCGGCGCAACCGCCGCGATGGCCAGCACAGAGCCGCTGTTCCGCATCATCGAGGACGGCGCGATCGAGCTGGAAGCTCAGGTGGCGGAAGTGGAGCTCCCCGGCCTGAAAATCGGCCAGAATGTCGCGGTGACGCCGGCCGGCAGCCCTGTGGCGCTGGCGGGCACGATCCGCCTGATCGCGCCCGAGGTCGACAAGCTCTCGCGGCTCGGCCGGGTCAGGGTCGCGCTCATCGGCAATCCGCCCGTTGCGATAGGCTCCTTCGCGCGCGGCGTTATCGAAACCGGACGCAAGACTGTCGTGACCTTGCCGCTTTCGGCGATCACCTATGCGCGCTCCGGCGCAACGGTGCAGAGCGTGACCGAGGGCAAGATCACCACGAAGAAGGTCAAGCTGGGGCTAGCCGGCGGTGGCCGCGCGGAGATCGCCTCGGGCATCACCGAGGGCGAGACGGTCGTCGCGCGCGCCGGCACCTTCGTGCGCGATGGCGATGTCATCACGCCGATCGCGACGAACTGACGGGGCTGATCGTGAATATCAATTTCTCCGCCTGGTCGATCCGAAAGCCGGTCCCCGCGATCCTGCTCTTCGTGGTTCTGTGCGTTCTCGGCCTTATGTCCTTCTCGAAGCTGCCGGTGACGCGCTTCCCGAATATCGACGTGCCGCTGGTTTCGGTCACGATTACGCAGTCCGGCGCCGCGCCGGCCGAACTGGAAAGCCAGGTCTCGAAACGCGTCGAGGATTCGGTCGCCAACATCACCGGCGTGAAGCATGTGATGTCGACGCTGACCGACGGCTCTTCGGCGACGGTGATCGAGTTCCGGCTGGAAACCAACACCGACCGTGCCGTAAACGACGTCAAGGATGCCATCGCCAAGATCAGGGCCGATCTGCCGCGCACCATCGACGAGCCGATCATCCAGCGCATCGATGTCGAGGGCCAGTCGATCCTCACCTATGGCGCGGCCTCGACCGGCATGACGCTGGAGCAGCTCTCCTGGCATGTCGACGATGTCGTCGCGCGTGAATTGCAGGGGTTGAAGGGCGTCGGCCGGGTCGAGCGCTATGGCGGCGTCGATCGCGAAATCCGGATTTCTCTCGATCCCGACCGTTTGTTGGCGCTGGGGGTCACGGCAGGCGAGGTCAACCGCCAGATCCGCGCCACCAATGTCGATCTCGCCGGCGGGCGAGGCGAAGTGGGCGGGCAGGAACAGGCGATCCGGACGCTGGCCGGTGCACGTACCGTCGCGGAGCTGGCCGAGACCAAGATCATGCTGACCGGCGGGCGCGAAGTGCGCCTGAAGGAGCTCGGCCGTGTCGAGGATTCCAATTCCGAGCCGCGCGCCTTCGGCCGCCTGAACAAGCAGCCCGTCGTCACCTTTGCGGTCTTCCGCTCGAAAGGCTCGAGCGAGCTGTCCGTGAAGGATGTCGTCGCGGCGCGGATCGAGGAGCTGAACAAGCGCTTCCCCGACATCGCATTGAAGCCGATCGACGACGCCGTCGCCTATACCTACGGCAACTACAAGGCGGCTATGGAGACGCTGCTGGAGGGCGCGGGGCTCGCCGTGCTCGTCGTCTTCCTGTTCCTGCGCAACTGGCGGGCGACGCTGATCACCGCGATTGCGCTGCCGCTATCGGCCATCCCCACCTTCTGGGCGATGGAATTGATGGGTTTTTCGCTGAACCTCGTCAGCCTGCTCGGCATCACGCTGGTGACCGGCATTTTGGTCGATGATGCGATCGTCGAGATCGAGAATATCGTCCGGCATATGAAGATGGGCAAATCGCCCTATCGCGCCGCGATGGAAGCGGCCGACGAGATCGGGCTCGCCGTCATCGCGATCACGCTGACGATTGTCGCGATCTTCGCGCCGGTGTCTTTCATGGGCGGCGTCGCCGGCCAGTATTTTCGCCAATTCGGCCTGACGGTCGCGGTCGCCGTCTTGTTCTCCCTTCTGGTCGCGCGGCTGATCACGCCGATGATGGCCGCCTATCTGATGCGGCCGGTCGACCATGCCGATCCCAAGGACGGGATCGTCATGCGCGGCTATGTCGGACTGCTCAAGGGCACGTTGGCCAAGCATCGGATTCCAGTGCTGCCGCGCTTCGACGGCACCGGACGCTGGCGCAAGCTGCCGTTCAACATGGCCTATCTGACGCTGATTATCGGCTTCGGCTTCCTGTTCGCCTCGATCCACGCGACCTCGCTCCTGCCCACCGGCTTCATCCCGGACGAGGACACCTCGCGCGTCGTGGCCTCGGTCGAGCTGCCGCCCGGCTCCACGCTTGAGGATACGCGCGTCACCACCGACCAGCTCGTGGATGCGCTGAAGACCATTCCGGAGGTCACGAACGTCTTCGTGCTCGGCGGGGCCTCTCCGACCGGACAGCGCGAGGTCCGCCGCGCCGCCGTCACCATTCTCCTTAAGCCCAAGGCTGAGCGCACTGCCCGGCAGAAGGACCTCAAGGTCGTCATCGCCGAGAAGCTCGCCAGCGTGCCCGATGTCCGGGCATGGTATGTCAACGAGCGCGGCGAACGCGAAATGGCCTTCTCGATCCTGTCCAAGGATGGCGATGCGCTCGACGAGGCGGTGTCGCGGATCGAGGCGCGGATGCGCAAGGTCGACGGCTATCTCAACGTCGCCACAGCCGGTTCACTCAGCCGTCCGGAAATGCGGGTGACCCCGAAGCTGGAGGAGGCCGCCAATCTCGGCGTCACGCCAGAAGCGATCTCCGAGGCCGTTCGGGTCGCCACCATCGGCGATGTCGGTCCCAATCTCGCCAAGTTCAATGCCGGTGACCGCCTCGTGCCGATCCGGGTGCAACTCGACGAAATCGCCCGCACCGACATCCGCAATATCGCGGCCTTGCGCGTCACCAATGCCAGCGGCGTGTCGATCCCCCTTACCGCCGTCGCCACGATCGGCTTCGGCGAGGGGCCTAGCTCGATCGACCGCTATGACCGCGTGCGGCGCGCGCAGATCGGCGCAGACCTGAAGCGCGGCTTCGAGCTGGGAACCGCGCAGGGCAAGTTCGAGTCGATCGTCGAGGAGGTCGGCCTGCCCAATGGCGTCCGCATCGCCGCGACCGGCGACGCCGAGATCCAGGGCGAGGTGGTGCAGGGCTTCATCACGGCAATGGCAACCGGCCTGATGCTCGTGCTGGCCGTGCTGATCCTGCTGTTCGGCTCGGTCTTCCAGCCGATCACGATCCTGCTCTCGTTGCCGCTCTCCTTCGGCGGCGTGGTGATCGCGCTGCTGGCGACGGGCAATGCCGTTTCGATGCCGGTCTATATCGGCCTGCTCATGCTGATGGGCATCGTCACCAAGAACGCGATCATGCTGGTCGATTTCGCGGTCGAGGAGGTCGCGCGGGGCAAAGACCGCTACACCGCGTTGCTCGAGGCCGGCCGCAAGCGCGCCCGGCCGATCGTGATGACCACGATCGCGATGGCGGCGGGCATGCTGCCCTCGGCCTATGGCGTCGGCGATGGCGGCGAGTTCCGCGCGCCGATGGCGATCGCGGTGATCGGCGGCCTGATCGTCTCGACCGTGTTGTCGCTGGTCTTCGTGCCGTCCTTCTACGCCGTGATGGACGATCTCTCGCGCGGCACCGCCTGGCTCTTCGGCCGCTTCTTCAGCAAGGCCGAAGACGAAAGCGAATGGGAGCCGATTCACGAGCACGCAACGCCGGGAGAGGCCAGCGCGAAGGCGCTGGCACGGCCGCTGCCGCCAAGGCTTGCGGCGGAGTGAGGCTCAGGCGGGGGGCTGGAGTTCGATGGGGAAGGGCGTCGATTCGTAAATTGCTTCGAGACCACCCCACTCAACGAAATCACGTTCCCATCGATGCAACAGAGCCGCGATACCGTCGCGGTCTTCCGCGAGGAGGAGCGGTCCTAGCCGGTCGGTGGCATACTCAAAATCGCGACGTCGCCCTGTCGTCCTGCTCCAGTGACCGCTCTTTATCGCATTCAGCACTGCAACGGCTTCGCCCAGTTGGCCATTGGCGGCATGAAAGTGCATCTGGTATGGCGCGTACTGGAGGGTGGAATTGAATTCATGAGAGCGTTCGCCTTCGACGCGAAGTATGTCGGCGATGTTCACGACCTTGCGGAGCATTGGCAAGATTCGCTGTTCGGCCGCCTCGATGAAGGCGTCGGCCATGCCGGGTTGCGACCACTGACTGGGCGCGCCCCGTTCCAGATAAAACTGCTCGAGACAAATGCCTTGCAGAGATGTGAACGGATTGAAGCTATGCCCGATCGACCAGAAAAATTGCGGGTAATCGGCGCTGCTTGTTCTGTCGACTGAAATGGTTCGTATGACATGACGGAGCGGCTTTACCACGACGAACGGGCCGACAACGGATAGATCGCCGTTCCGGTCCGCGAGTTGTTGCAACAGCCATTTGATCTGCTTCTTGGTCGTCATTGCCTGGGCCGAACCTCCATGACGATGATGCGCCGGATATTACGGAAGCCATACGACAAAGCTGTGGCAAGTATCTCCGCACGGTGGTCAATCTGGCCGTTCATTGGATCGCGCGGCCTTCAAGTCGGTAAGGCTCATGGCGATGAATCCTGGAACGTGAATCCACTGTTGGTCTGCGCGAAGCGACGCGGCGATCTGCGGATCGATCGGCGGGATAGCCCTGTTGCGGGTATGCCCGCCGCCATCGACGTTTCGGCGGTAGCGGATGGCATCCAAGCTAGACTAGGCTGGGAGTTGACGTTCCAAAGGGAATGGCGTCGGGCGCCAATGGTCTGCAAGGGCCCAACGGCTCATTGCGGCTGCCTCCCATTTGTGGAGCAAGTCTGCAACCCCCGGCCGGTCGTTTGCGCGGATCAAAGGCCGAAGGTCGTCCAGAAGTGCCGCCAGCACTGGCTCCATGATTCGGTGGCCACGAGGGATAAGTGTGAGCACATCGAGTTGCTTGTCCGCGGAGACGAAGTCGCCGAGCGCCGCGTAGACGGGCGCACTCATGTGCGGCATGCGGAAGCTGCCGGCGAATGGAACCTCTGGACCCTGCCATCGCGCATCAGATTTGGGCAACAGAGTCTTGAGATCGAGGCACGTCAGCGTGGGCACGATGTACTGTTGGATAAGGCGGTCGAAATCGTGCTGAAGGTCCGGATGCGTCCATCGAGGAAGCCAGTTCTCGTAGCGGTCGATACTCGAGATTCCGCGAGGTGATTCCAGGGTCGAATCGAAGCTGCTGCCGCAAAAGGTGGCGATGTCGAAGCGATCTTTCTCGCCGGTTCTGTAAATGCTGAAGCCTCGCACCACATGACCGATCGGCACGAGATAGACATCGTGTCCTCGGATCAGCAGATCGTCGCGGCCGCAATATTGCTCCAGGAGTCTGACTATCTGCCTTTGCGTCGTCATGAGCGTGGCCGAAGTTCGATGACAAGCAGCCGGCTCACGTCTCCTTCGATCCGCATAGCAGCATCGGCGAGAGTATCCGATTGCGAGCGCGAGAGTGCCCGCCCTGTCTTGATGTCATAGAGGCAGCGGGTACCGTCGGATACCCTCTCATGGATATCGAACCTCTTCGTTCCGGCAGTTCCATAAGCCTGCTCGCCTGTTTCGCGCCGTTCTTTGAAATAAGATCGTTCGGCTACGACGTTGGGATTGCCCCAAGCATCGATGCTGCGCTTCATTCGCAAATGAACGTCCGTGCCGTACTTTTGCATCGACTGGAAAGTGCTGCTTGGCCCCGCATCACGGGCTGCTTGGTCAAGCATATCTTGGATTTTTGGCATGGAAGGACACGCTCGTTCAACATCGATTCGCGCGACCTGCGCAACGAAGGAAACGTCAAAGGAGCCCACTGCTCCCGGCTGGTAGTCATTGGCCCTAAAGCCGAGGACTGTCTGAAGTCCGGAGGCGTTGCCAAATGTGTTGAGCCAGTTGAACAGCTTATCGCCAGCTGCTGACCAAGTGGAGCCGCCTGACCGACTTCCGCGTCTCCACCTTGCTTCCACAATATCTGCGATCGGCTCCGGACCATCCGGCGTCCACACCGCTCGACTGATCACCTCGCCGTCGCGGATCGTCTGGACGCTACCGCTCGTCTCGAAAACGGTCTTGCTGCCGTCACTCAGCGTGACCGTGTGACGCTCGTCCCAACCTGCTTCGCGGGACGCGGCGTATTCCGACTGGATCGTGCTGCCGTCGCGGTTGACGATGTCGCGCTCGAAGATCGAGCCGTCGTCGCTCCAGCCTTCATCATAGGAGGCCCATGCTTCCTGGCCGGTGTCGTCGACGGCAAATCCGTCGCCGGAGCCGAATTCGGCGAGGCCATCGCCGCCTCCACCAAGGCTATCTCCGCCGCCGCCTGCGGCGGGGTTTCGAACAGAGCCGCCGTCACCACCGCTGGTCCATCGCCCGCCGCCGGTATTGCCGGCAGGTACGCGTGCTTGGGCAGGGTTGTACTTGCGCAGCAGGAGATCGCGGCGCAGCAGGCGGGTTTCGTCCTGGAGACGGATCAGGCTGCGGCGCAAGCGGATGAGTTCGCCGCTTCGGCCGAGGCCGGATGGCGGCGTGTCGTTGCTGGTGGGCATGGGGCGCTCCGTGGCTTGGAGCGCGCTATTCTCAGGTCATTTTCGGGAGGGGGGATAAGTCCGGTGCGGAATGCCCGTTAGCCCTTCCGCACCAGCAGCACTGCCGCCAAAATCGCCACGCCGCCGAAGGCCTGCGCGGGCGAGGGCTGTTCGGCGAAGAGCGCCCAGGCGGCGAGCACGCTGACCAGCGCCGGCCAGACCATTACCAGCGAGGCGGCGCTGGCGCCGTAGCTGCCCAGCGAGAGCGTGATCAGGCCCTGGCCGAGGGCATGCGAGACGAGGCCGAGCGCGATCACGGCGAGCCAGCCCTGCAGGCTCTGCGGCAGGATCGTCTCGCCCAGCGCCAGCGCGGCGCCAAGGCAGAACACGGCGCAGACCGCGCTGGAGATCAGGCTGATGCGTCCGGCATCGGCATGGTCGCGGGCGCGCCGGATGGCGAGGATGTAGCCGGCATAGGCAAAGGCGGCGCCCACGGCCAACGCATCGCCGAACGGGCCGTTCGGCGCCACGGCGATGGCATTGGCGCTGGCGAATTTCGGCAGGACCAGCATCAGCGCGCCGCTCAGCGCCAGCATCAATGCGCCGAGGATGCGTCGCGTCGGGCGCTCGCCCAATAGCAGCCAGCCGCCGAGGACGACGCCGACCGGCGCGAGATTGCCGAGTAGCGAGGCGTTGGCGATGGTCGTGAACTGGAGGGAGGCGTTGTAGAGCACGACGTCGAAACCGAAGGCGACACCTGCGAGCAGGATCGGGCCCAGCGCGCTGGGCCGCACGCCGCCTGTTACGGGCCTGCGCTGTTCCAGCGCCATCCAGGCTGCAAGCGCCGGCAGCGCGAAGATCATCCGCCAGAAACCGGCTGCGGCCGGGCCGACATCGGCAAGCCGCACGAAGACGCCGGAAAAGCCGATGCAGGTCGCGCCGGTCAGCAGGGCGACGAACATGGCGAGCGCCGGCGCGGTGGGGCGCGGCATGGTGGCGACTGCGGGGGCGGACAAGCTGGGGGCAGACATGACGTGGTCCTGGCTATCGAACTCTACAGCCCTCACCCCGAGCTGCGGTCTCGCGCTGGCGGATCAGTGATGAGGCTGAGGGTGCAGGCAAAATACCGCCCTTCCATCAATCGGAAAAACGGATTATTCTGATTTAACCATTCTTAAATCCGATCGATGCGAGGAGAGGCAATGACGACCCATTTCGATCTCGCCGCGCTCGGCATGCTCGTAGCGGTGGCGGAGACCGGTGGTTTCACTGCCGCGAGTGCGCGGCTCGGCCGGACGCAATCGGCCATTTCGGTTCGGATCCAGGATCTCGAGACGCAGCTTGGCCACAAGCTTCTGGTGCGGTCGCGGCGCGGCGTCACGCCGACCGATGCCGGCGAGCGGTTGATCGGCCATGCGCGCAGGCTGCTCGCGGTCGAGCGCGAGGCGCTGACCGATCTCGGTGGCGATACGGCATCGGGACGGCTGCGCGTCGGCATTCCCGACGATTATGTCGATGCCTATCTGCGCCCGCTGATCGCGCGCTTTGCAGCCGAGCATCCCCGTGTTGAGCTCGAATTGCGCTGCGATCTCTCCAAGCGCATCGAGCCGGCGCTCGCGGCGGGCGAATTCGACCTTGCCGTGGTGACGCAGGACCCCAACCGTCCGATGGGCGAGGTTTTGCGGCGCGAGCCGCTGGTCTGGGTCGCGGCGCGCGGCCACCGGCCGGAATTGCAGGAGACGCTGCCGCTGGCCCTGTTCTCCGAGGGCTGTCGCGCGCGGCCGCGCATTCTCTCGGCGTTGGCCATGGCGCAGAAGGCGCATCGCCTCGTCTTTTCCTGTTCGCACACTTCGGGCATGCTCTCGGCGGTCGAGGCGGGTTTCTGCGTCACGGCGATCACGGAAAGCGCGGTGCCGGCCTCCTTGCGTCGACTCGGCCCGGCGGAAGACCTGCCGGCACTGTTCGAGCTCTCGGTCGGGCTCATCATCGCGCCACAGCCCAGCCTCGCCGCGCGCCGGTTTGCCGAAGCCCTGCGCGAAGAGATGATGACGACACAGCTCGCGGCATGAGACGCCGCATTGCCCTTGCGGGCGCGGACCACTACTGAGACAGCATGAAATTCCTTGATCAAGCTAAAATCTATGTGAAGGCGGGCGATGGCGGCGCAGGCTGCGTCTCCTTCCGCCGTGAAAAGTTCATCGAGTTCGGCGGGCCCAATGGCGGCGATGGCGGACGCGGCGGCGATGTCGTGATCGAATGCGTGCAGGGTCTGAACACGCTGATCGACTTCCGCTTCCAGCAGCACTTCAAGGCCAAGATCGGCGGGCACGGCATGGGCGCCGACCGGCACGGCGCCAATGGCGAAGTGAAGGTGCTCCGTGTGCCGCCGGGCACGCAGATATTCGACGAAGACGGCGAGACGCTGATCGCCGACCTGACGCAGGCCGGGCAACGCTTCGTCTTGTGCAAGGGCGGCAATGGCGGCTTCGGCAACGCCTATTTCAAGACCGCGACGAACCAGGCGCCCCGCCATGCCAATCCCGGCCTGGTCGGCGAGGAGCGCTGGGTCTGGCTGCGGCTGAAGCTGATCGCCGATGCCGGGCTCGTGGGCCTGCCCAATGCCGGCAAGTCGACATTCCTCGCCACCGTCACGGCCGCCAAGCCGAAGATCGCGGACTATCCCTTCACGACGCTCCATCCCGGGCTTGGCGTGGTCAGGGTCGATGCGCGCGAAATGGTGCTGGCCGATATTCCCGGCCTGATCGAAGGCGCCCATGAGGGCCATGGTCTCGGCGACCGGTTCCTCGGCCATGTCGAGCGCTGCCGTGTGCTGCTGCATCTGGTCGAAGGCACCAGCGAGCATGCCGGCAAGGCCTACAAGACGGTGCGCAAGGAGCTTGCCGCCTATGGCGAGGGCCTCGACGAGAAGCCCGAGATCGTGGCGCTGTCCAAGGTCGATGCGCTCAGCCCCGAACTGCTCAAGGAGCAGGTGGCGCGGCTGAAGCGGGCAGCCAAGCGCATGCCGATCATCCTGTCCTCGGCATCGGGCGAGGGCGTCGAGGCGGCATTGCGGGCGCTGTTTTCCTATGTCGAGGATGCGCGCAAGGAAGAGCAGCGCGAGAATGCGCCGGCCGAGGAAACCGGCTGGCGGCCGTGACCAGACGTAAACCTCGCGCTTGCGCGGCGTTGCTTCGTCGCGTCAATTGCGTGTCCCTGACGTTCGAGAGGGAATGCAACGCGCGATGATGAAACTGACGTCTCCGATCCTCTTGCTGGCGCTGTTCTGCGCCGGTTCGGCCTTCGCACAGGCGCAGCGGCCGCCGGCTCCGGCGCAGCGCCCGGCGCCAGCGGCACCGGCGCCTGGGAGCGTCTCGCAGCCCGACAATACGACCGCGAGTTACGGCGACTGGATTCATCGCTGCCAGCAGGGCGTCGGCACGCGCATCTGTGAGATCGTGCAGACGCTCGAGATTCAGGGACAGCGCGGGCCTGTCGCCCTGATCGCGCTGGGCCGGCCGGTCAGGACCGAGCCCTACAAGCTCGTCGTGCAGGTCGCGCCGAATGTCACCCTCGGCCCCAATGCAGGCGTGCGCCTGGCGCTGGGCGAGAAGGAGGAGGGCACGCTCGCGGCCTATTCGCGCTGCATTCCCGGCGGCTGCTTTGCCGAGGTTACGCTAAGCGACGAGATGCTGAAGCGCTGGCGCGACTATTCGGAAAGCGGACAGCTGCGCTTCCCGGATGCGGCGAACCGGCCGGTGGTGCTGCCTTTTTCGTTCCGTGGCTTCCAGGCGGCGATGGACGCGCTCGCCCGCGAGCCGTGAGAAAAGCGGCTCAGCTCTCGGCGAATTGCAGCCGGTGCAGCCGGGCATAGGTGCCGCCGCGCGCCAGCAAAGCGTCGTGGCTGCCGGTCTCGACGATCTTGCCTTCATCCAGCACGACGATCAGGTCCGCGTCGCGGACCGTCGAAAGCCTGTGCGCGATGACCAGCGTGGTGCGGTTCTCCATCAGCCGCGCCAGCGCCTGCTGGACGAGGCGCTCGGACTCGGTGTCGAGCGCGCTCGTCGCTTCGTCGAGCAGCAGGATCGGCGCATCCTTGAGGATGGCGCGCGCGATGGCGATGCGCTGGCGCTCGCCGCCCGACAGCTTTTGGCCGCGCTCGCCGACGGATGAGGCATAGCCTTCCGGCATGGCCATGATGAAATCATGTGCCGCGGCGGCCTTGGCGGCTGCGACGATCTCGTCCTCGCTCGCGCCGGGGCGCCCGAAGGCAATGTTGGCGCGCACGGTGTCGTCGAACAGCACGACATCCTGGCTGACGACGCCGATCCGGCTGCGCAGACTCGTCAGCGAGAGATCGCGCAGATCCTGCCCGTCGATCTCGATGCGGCCGTCGCTGGGGTCGTAGAGGCGGGGAACCAGCGCAAGCAGCGTCGACTTGCCCGAGCCGGAACGGCCGACGAGCGCAGTGGTCTTGCCGCCTTGCGCGACGAGGTCGATGCCCTCCAGCGCGCGGGCGTCGTCGCGATAGCGGAAGCGCAGATGGCGGAAGGCCACTTCGCCGACCCCGACCTGCAAGGGCTTCGCATCGGGGCGCTCGGTGATCGCCGGCTTCTCATCGAGCAGGGCGTAGTAGCGTTTCAGGGAGGCGCCGGCCTCCTGGACGATGGCGTTGAGGTTGCCGAGCGAGCGCATCGGCTGGGCTGCAAGCAGCAGGGCCGAGACATAGCCGGTGAAATCGCCGACCGTCGAGCTGCCCGAGGTGATGCGCACGCCGATCGCGGCCAGCACGCCCGCGACTGCCATGCCACCACCGACTTCGAGCAGGGGGTCGAGGCGGCCGCGCGCATTGGCGGCCTTCATCTTGAGCGCGCGGATGGTTTCGAAAGCGCCGGCGGCACGCGCCTTGAGATAGGGCTCCAGCGAATCCGTCTTGGCGGCACGCGCGCCCTGCAGACTCTCGGTGACCAGGCTTGCCATGATGCCGGTCTGCTCCTGCTGCGACATCGCCATGCGGCGCAGCTTCTTGCCGATCTTGCCGATGGGGCGGGCGAGAATGGGGGCGATCAGCAATACGACCAGCGTCATCTGCCAGTCGATCCACATCATCGCGCCGACGAGGGCGATCGCGGTGAGCACATCGCGGACGGCGATGTTGATCAACCGGGTCAGGGCTTCCTTGACGAAGGTGAAGTCGGTGGTGAAGCGCTGCGTCAGCGAGGCCGGGTTCTCGCGCTGGAGCTGGGCGAGGTCGGCGTCGATCAGATGCGCATAGAGCGCGGTCTGCATGTCGGCCTCGATCCGGCTGACGACGCTGTTGGTCATCACCGTCTGGGTCAGCAGCGAGAAGCCCTTGATCGCGGTCACGATGACGACGACGACGGCGACGGCGTTGACGACGCCGATCTCGATGCCGATCGATTTCGAGACAAGGCGCTCCATGCGGCGCACGAAGCCGGTGGCCTCGGCCCCCAGGGGGTCGGCGAAAGCGTCGAAGGCCGCCTTGATCAGCAGCGGATAGAAGCTTGTCGTCGCCGCGATCACGACCACGAGGCCCATGATCATCGCCATCTGCGGCAGGTAGGTTCTGACCTGCTCGCGCCAGACACGGAGGAAAAGCGCGAGGGTATCGTCGGTGACGCGGCCTATCTTCATGGCGCGGGGCCTACCATGGCATTTGCGCAAGCGCCACTGGCGCATGACGCCACGGGGTCCATGGGTCTTGCTCCGGACACGAAGCTGTCGTCCGATAGACATAACTGATTCAGGAGAATGCGACCGCCCATGCCCTTGCATCCGCCGGCCCAAGCCGGGCAGAGCTTCAACGAGATCGACACGCCGGCGCTGGTGCTCGATCTCGACGCCTTCGAGCGCAACCTCGTCACCATGGCGGCCTATACGCAGGGGCATGGCGTGCGCCTGCGCCCTCATGCCAAGACCCATAAGAGCCCCGAGATCGCCTTGCGCCAGATCGCCCACGGCGCGGTTGGCCAGTGCTGCCAGAAGGTCTCCGAAGCGGAAATCCTCGTCGCAGGCGGTGTCACCGACGTGCTGGTCTCGAACGAGATTGCCGGTGCCGCCAAGCTCGACAGGCTGGCACAGCTGGCCCGACAGGCAAGGATCAGCCTCTGCGTCGACCATCTCGAAGGTGTGCGCGAGGCTTCGGAAGCAGCCGCACGCAACGATGTCGTGCTCGATATCCTCGTCGAGATCGATGTCGGCGGGCGTCGCTGCGGCGTGGCCCCCGGCGAGGCGGCGGTGCGGATCGCGGAAGCCGTGGCGCGCAGCAACACTTTGCGGTTCGGCGGCTTGCAGGCCTATCACGGCACGGCCCAGCATATGCGCTCGATCGACGAGCGGCGCGAGGCGATCGAGCGCGCGGGGCTTGCCGCGCGCAATACGGTCGATCGTCTGGCCCAGGCGGGCCTGACCTGCGGGGTCGTCAGCGGGGCCGGCACAGGCACGTTCGAAATCGAGAGCCAGTCGGGTATCTGGAACGAGATCCAGGCCGGCTCCTACATCTTCATGGACGCAGACTACGCCCGTAACCGGCAGGCCGACGGCACGCCGTTCCGCACCTTCGAGCACTCGCTCTTCATCCTGACGGGTGTGATGAGCAAGCCGGTGCCCGATCGCGCCATCGTCGATGCCGGTCACAAGGCGGCGGCGGTCGATTCGGGCATGCCGATGCCGTTCCGCCGCGAGGGCGTGATCTATACGAAGCCTTCCGACGAACATGGCGTGCTGACGGGCGACCCGATCGCGCTGCCGCATCGTGGCGACCGGCTGCTGCTGGTGCCCGGCCATTGCGACCCGACCGTCAACCTGCACGATTTCTATGTCTGCGTGCGCGGGCTGCATGGGCCCGACGCCCATGTCGAGGCACTCTGGCCGGTGGCCGGACGTGGCGCCTTGACCTGACGCCGGCAGGTGCTGGCCGAACTTGCCCTGAGGCTGGTGACGCCGGCTGGCCGGATGACGCGGCGCCTCGGCCTGAAGGCCGAGAGCATCGCGCTCTGGTCACGCTATTTCGCGCCTAGATCGCCGTTGATGCCTGTTGCAAGCGCTTCGTTCAGCGGCGCGCCATCCGTCCAGCAATGCCGCACGATCGCGATCCGCCCTGAATCGATCAGCGCATTCTCGTCCCCGGGCTGGCTGCTATAGGAGCGGCCGCGCCTGATCCGCCAGATGATCTTGTCCGGGGTTTCCTCGACCAGATCGGCTGCACCTGCGATCTTGTCGCGACCGATGCGCGCGAGGCCGACCTCCGCCGGCAGCTCCTTCGGCAGGTTGACGCTGAGCCAGGCGCCGTCGCGTGACCACTGCGTCCGCCTTGCCCAGAGGCTCTCGATGAGAGCGGCAAGCGCCGCGATGTCGGTTTCCCCAGAGCCGCCGCCCTTCGCGCGCGAGAGCCCGATCGCCGGAATGCCCCAGAAGCAGGCTTCGCGGGCGATCGAGAGCGTGCCGGAATAGGCGGCATCCTCCCCGGCATTGCGGCCGTCATTGACGCCGGAGAGCACCAGATCGGGCTTCTGGCCGTCGCGGAACAGCACGCTCATGGCGCCGACCACGCAATCGGCGGGGGTGCCGGAAAGGGAGTAGACCTGAGGCTCGCGCCGGCTCAGCACCAGATCGCGATCGAAGGAGAGATGGTGGCTAGCGGCGGTCCATTTCCGCTCGGGCGCGACGACCCAGATGTCGGACCAGAGCCGGGCGGCGGCGAGCCGAAGGAGGGCAAGACCGGGAGCATCGATGCCATCGTCGTTGGCGAGCAGGATCCGCATGGTTTTTCTCGTTTCAGACTTCGATGACATCGCCGGGGCGGATTTCAGGGTTCAGCCTCGCGATTACCGGGGCCAGCGCGCGCGCCGTCGCGATGTCGCAGGAATGGGCGAGTATGACGGCAGCGCCGCTGGTGGCGGCGAGCGCGGCGTTCTCCGGCAGTGTCGGATGCGTCGGGAAACGCAGCCATTGCGCCTGACCCGAGGCCAACATGGTCGCGGCCGGGCTGCCCTTGGGGAGGTGGCCGGTCAGGAGGACGGGGTGCCCGGCGGCACTGGCCTGTGTGAGTGCGGCCTGCGAGGGGCCCGACAGGCCCATGCCATCATGGCACAGCAAGGCGGCGGCGGGCAGCGCCATGCCTTCCTGCCAGAGTTCGGCCCTGGCGAGCCGGCTTGCAAGTATCTCGGCCATGCCGGGCGCTAGCCAGTCCGTCGCGGCGATCTGCTGCGCCAGCGGCTCGCGCATCGACGGGTGGATGGCGATCGGGGTCTCGATCAGCGCGATCAGTTCGATGGAGCGGCCGGTCAGCGGCGTGGGTAATACGGCGCCCTGCGGATGGGCCTGCAGCCAGCGCGCCACAGCGCGGCCGCGTTCGACGGCGGGGATGCGATCCTCGCCATAGGAGGCATCGACGAGGAAGAGATCGCAGGGCGGCATCGGGTCCATGGCGAAGACGGGGCTGGCGGGAACAACGTCGCCGCAATAGCCGAGGCTGCGCCCGCCTGCCGACAGGTGGCACCAGACTCCGCCGACGACATGGCCGCTGCGGCCTGTCCTCACAGCCAGCGGACCGATCTCGAAGTGCCGGCCGGGTTCGATGATCTCGACCGGTCCGTTGCGGGCGAGCGCGCATTCTTCCGGCGTTGCGTAGGCGGCGAGCGTCGCGGCGGTTTCGGCTGCCGCCTCTGCCGTCATCAGGATGCGGCCGGAAAAGCCGTTGGCAAGGCACCAGCCGAGCGCGCCGACATGGTCCTCATGGGCGTGCGTCACGATGATGGCGTCGGTCGCCACCAGCATGTCGGGAGCGATCGCCGGGTAATAGGCTGGCCCGCGCGGAGAGCTGGTGTCCACGCCGACATCCAGCAGCAGGCGCGTCGAGCCATGTTCGACGCCGATGCAGGTGCGGCCCTTCTCGCCGACGCCGCCGTGAATCCGAAGCCTCATGCCGCCAGATCCGCAACGGTCTCAGCCGGAATGACCCAACCATCCGATATGGCGAGCGTGATCGTGCCGCCGGGTTCAGCCGGCGTGGGTTCGGGCACATCGAGATGCAGGAGCATGTTCGGGTTCGCGACGGGGCGGGCCTCCATCCGGAAGAAGCCACCTTGATACGACAGGCGTTCGACATGGGCGGCGATGCCGGTGCCGTTGGCTGCGGCGATGCCTATATCGCGGGCGCGCAAGCAGATTTTTGCGTTGTCGCCAGCGGTCTGATCCGGACGACAGCGCACAACCGCCTCGACGCCGAGCACGCGCACCTTGCAGCGCCCGGCATCAGGCCCCGAGAGCACGGTTGCCGGCAGCACCATGCCATCGCCGATGAAGCCTGCGACCGTGGCATTGGCCGGCTCGCGATACAGCATCGAGGGGGTGGCGAGCTGGAGCAGCCGGCCGCGATCCATCACGGCGATACGGTCTGCCAGCGCCATCGCCTCGGCCTGATCATGGGTGATGTAGACCATGGTCGTGCCGGTGCGCTCGTGAAAGCGGGAGAACTCCTCCTCCATCGAGGCGCGCAGATGGACGTCGAGATTGGCGAGCGGCTCGTCGAGCAGCACCAGGGAGGGCTCGGTGACGAGGCAGCGCGCCAGCGCCACGCGCTGGCGCTGGCCGCCCGAGAGCAGGCCGGGCCGCCTGTCGGCGAAGCCGGAGAGGCCGACGAGGTCCAGCGCCGCAGCGACGCGCCTGGCGCGCTCAGGGTCGCGCACGCCGGCGACCGTGAGGCCATAGGCGACATTCTCGGCCACACTCATATGCGGCCAGAGCGCATAGGACTGGAAGACAATGCCGATCTTGCGATGCTCGGGCGGGACATGCTGCGTATCCGACGAGACCAGCCTGTCGCCGATGGTGATCGAGCCGCCGTCGAGCTTGTCGAAGCCGGCGATCTGGCGCAGCAGCGTGGTCTTGCCGCAGCCGGATGCACCGAGCACGGCGACGAACTCGCCGTCCTCTACCGCCAGCGAAACCTCGTCCAGTGCCGTATAGGTGCCGAAGCGCTTCTGCGCCCGGTCGATCGTCAGTCGCGCCACGGCAGCACTCCCTGTGGCAGTTTATGGGCGAAGGTCAGCGTCGAGAGCATCAGCCCGACGGTGACCAGGACGGTGACGGCGGCAAGCGCCGAGGCATAGGTGGAATCGCCGCCCTGCTCGAAGGAGAAGACGACGACGCCGAGCGTCTCGGCGCCCGACGACCACAGCAAAGCCGAGACGGTGAGCTCGTTGAAGGCGGTCAGGAAGATCAGCAGAGCGCCCGCGACCGCAGCCGGTGCCACTAGCGGGAAGATGATGGTCACGAGCCGGCGCGGCAGGCCGGCGCCGGCGATCTGCGCGGCTTCTTCCAGCGTGCGATCGAGCTGGAGATAGCCGCTGACGATCGGGCGCAATCCGAGCACCAGGAAGCGCGCCAGATAGGCGAAGAGGATGATCCAGACGGTGTTGTAGAGCGACCAGCCCAGAAGCGGCAGGGGCTTCAGGAACAGCAGGATTGCGGCGATGGCGAGCACCACGCCGGGCATGGCGTAAGGCAGTTCGGCTGCGACATTCAGCAGGCGCAGCAGCCGCGATTTCTTCCAGACGATGAAATAGGCAAGCGGGATGCAGATCAGCACGATCACGATCGCAGCGGTCGCCGACATCAGGAAGCTGTTGAGGAAGGCGCGTTTCGACGCGGCGTGCTCGAACAGGACATAGGCGTAATTGCCGAAGGTCGCTGTCCTGGCATTCAGCGGCACGCCGAAGGCGGGGATCAGCGAGGTCGTCAGCAGGCCGAGGAAGGGCAGGGCCAGGACGAGGACGGCGAAGGTCCAGAGCGCGATCTCGACCGGTTTGCGCCAGCGCCCGAGCTCGAAGGGGCGGGCCGCGCTCGAGGTCGTGGTGATCCGGAAGTCGCGGCGGCGCAGCATGAAATCCTGAAGCAGGATTCCGGCCATGGCGATGACGCCGATCAGCAGCGAGAGGATCGCCACCTCCGAGAGCACGCCGGGGCCCAGCCCCGCGAGGCGCTGATAGACCAGTGTTGGAAGCACGACGAAATTGCCGGGGATGCCGAGGAAGGCTGGAATGCCGAAATTGCCGAGGCAGGAGACGAAGCAGAGCGCAATCCCTGCGACCAGCGGCGGCGTCATCAGCGGCAGGACGACAGTGCGCAGCACCGTGAGGGGGCTCGCGCCGGCGGCAAGTCCGGCCTCGATCAGCTCCTTCGGCAAGGCACGCAATCCGGCACGCAGGGTCAGGAAGACCAGCGGCGCGTATTGCAGGCCAAGCAGCAGGATGATGCCTTCGCGTGAATAGAGCGGGTTGCGGCTGCCGAGCCCAGGCGCCATGCCGATCAGCTTGAGCAGTGTGCTCGATGGGCCAAACAGCTGCAGCCAGGCGAGCGCTGTGACCTGCGGCGCGATCATCAGCGGCAGAACGAAGCAGAAGGTGAAAGCGTTGCGGGCGCGGATGTCGGTCAGCGAGGTGACGAGCGCCACCACGCCGCCGATCAGCACAGCCAGCAGCGTGCCGGCGATGGCCGTGACGAGGCTGTTGACCGTCGCCGTCCAGGTTGCCGGGCTGGCGAAGACCTTGGCGAGCGAGGAGGTCGAGAGCTGGCCGCCGGGGGCCAGACCCTCGACCACCAGCCGCCCGATCGGCAGCAGCGACAGGAGCGCGACGAGGATGACGAGGCTCCAGAGAAGGCCCGTCTCCTCGATCCGCGTCCGCGTCGTGGAGGCATCCGCGAACGACATGCAGCCTGCTCAGTTGCCGAACATGGTGGCGAAGCGGCTCTTGTCGGCTTCCGTCGCCTTGACCACGGCGGCGATATCCGAGGCCATGACGTTGATCTTGGTGCCGGCGGGCAACCATGAGGGCGAGCCGACGCTGGGCTTGGCCGGGATGTAGCCCATGGCGAGCGCAAGCTTCTGCCCGTCATCCGACAGGATGAAGTCGACGAAGGCCTTCGACGCGGCTTCGTTCTTGTTGGTGTTCAGGATCGCCACCGGCTCGGTGACAGCGGGCGCGCCCTCTGTGGGGAAGATGAAGTCGATCGGCGATCCCTGCGCCTTGGCGTTGTAGGCCATGAAGTCGACGAGCACGCCATAGGTCTTCTCGCCGGTTGCAACCGCGCGCAGCACCGCGCCGTTGCCGCGCACGGCGACGGCCTCGTTGGCCTTGAGCTGCTCGAACAGCTTCCAGCCGAGATCGGGCCTCGCGGTCATCGTCGACAGCATGATCGCGGCGGCGCCCGAATAAAGCGGGCTCGGCATCGAGATCTGCCCCTTGAGGTCGGGTTTACCGAGGTCGTTCCACGAGGTCGGCCGGGTCTTTGCGCCGGTATTGACGGCGATGCCGGTGGTGATCAGCTTGGAGCCGAAATAGGTCTTGTCGGCATCGAAGGAACCGGGCTGGAGGCCTTCGACCTTGGCGCCTGGATAGGCGAGCAGGCGGTTGTCCTTCTTGAGGATCTCCATGCTGGCGGCATCGGCGATCAGGAGCACATCGGCGCGCGGCTGGCCGGCCGAGATTTCGGCTGCGAGCTTGCCCATGACCTCGGTGGTGCCGGAGCGAAAGATTTCCACCTCGACATTGGGATAGGCCTTCTTGAAGGCGGCCGTGGTCTGGGCGGCGTCCTTCTCGGGCTGCGAGGTGTAGAGCACCAGCTTCCCGGAGGGAGCCTGGGCAAGAGCGGGGCTGCTCGCGATCAGGGCGCCGAATGCGGCGGCGAGGACGAAATTGCGTCTGGTCGTGGTCATAAGAGGTCTCCTCCGTTGGCTTCGTCGTCCTTTGCGCCGGGCGGCGTCGGACGATCTTAGTCAGTGGTTGTCGCGGTCTATCGATAAGCGGCGGCGGCGGCCTTCAGGCAAGCGTCGCCATCTTTAATCACAGCAGAACCTCCGGGCTCTCCAGCGCTTCGCGCAGATCGGCCATGAAACGCGCGGCGGTGACGCCGTCGACGATGCGATGGTCAGAGGACAGGGTGAAGTTCGCCATCGGCCGCAGCACGATCTGCCCGTCGCGTCCCACCGGCTTGTCGACGGTGCGTCCAATCGCCAGGATCGCGCTTTGCGGCGGGTTGATGATCGCGGTGAAGCTGTCGACGCCGTACATGCCGAGATTGGAGATGGTGAAGCTGCCGCCGCCAAGTTCGGCCGGCGTCAGGCTGCGTTTGACGACGCCTTCGCGCAGCCTAGCGAATTCGCGCGTCATCGCCAGCATGTCCATGCTGCCGGCATCGCGCAATACGGGCACGACGAGATCGCCCTCGCGCTCCATCGCCACACCGATATCGATGCGCTCATGCAGCCGCGTTGCCTCGCCCTCGGCCGACGCGTTGAGCAGAGGATGGTCACGAAGTACGCGGGCAACCACCCGGGCGATCAGCACGGTCAGGCTCGGCTTGGGGGCAGCCAGGCGCTCATGCCTGACAGATAGCCGGCGCAGCAGATCGCGAGCCGCGCTCATTTCGATCTCCGAGGTGAGATAGAAATGCGGCGCGCTGCGCATGCTCTCCGAGAGCCGGCTCGCGACGATGCGGCGGATCGCGGAGAAGGGTTTCAGCGTGCCTGCGGATTGGCTGCGATCTTTGTCTTTCAAGCCCTCATCCTGAGGAGCCATTTCGCCAGAAATGGCGTCTCGAAGGATGTTCGTCGAGGCTCGAGAGCCATTCTGACCATCCTTCGAGACGGCCCTGTGGGCCTCCTCAGGATGAGGGCTCGTTTGAACGGTCGAATTCTGATGAGCCCCGCGAAGGACGAGGGCCGCGGTGACGTCGCTTTCGCTGATCCGCCCGCGTGGCCCCGTGCCTGTGATCGTCTTGATGTCGATGCCGTTCTGGCGCGCGACGCGGCGGGCGAGCGGTGTGGCCCGCAGGCCGGCCGGGGCGGCAGCGACAACGGGCTCAACGGCAGTCGAGGCCGGGGCGGGTTCGACCTGTCCCGACACGGGCATAGCGACAGGGAGGAGATCTGCGCCGGCGATGACTCCATCGGTCGCCTCGCCGTCGACATAGATCCAGGCCACCGGCGTGCCGACGGTGATCGCCACGCCGGTTTCCGCGCGAATTCGTCGAATCGCGCCTGTCGCGGGCGCTTCGACCTCCATCACGGCCTTGTTGGTGCCGATCTCGAAGATCGTGTCGCCCTTGCGGACCAGGTCGCCTTCCTTGACATGCCAGGCTTCGATCGTGCCCGACTCCATGTCCATGTCGACCTTGGGGAGGATGACCTCGACCGGCATCAGGCCTCTCCGCGACGGACAAGGTTCTGCGCGGCGGTGACGATGTCGTCCTCCTGCGGCACGGCAGCCTTTTCCAGAACCGGGTTGTAAGGGATCGGCGCATCCGCCCCGCCCAGCCGAATGATCGGCGCGTCCAGGAAGTCGAAGACCTCGCTCTCGGCGATCATGGCGGAGATTTCGGCGCCGATGCCCATGATCTTGACGCCCTCATAGACCACCATCAGCCGGTGGGTCTTGCGCACGCTCTCGGCGATGGTGGTGAAGTCGATCGGGCGCAGCGAGCGCAGGTCGATAACCTCCGCCGAGATGCCGTCCGCAGCCAGCCGCTCGGCCGCGGCCTGCGCCTTCAGCGCCATGATCGAGGAACCGACGATGGTGATGTCTGTGCCCTCCCGGCGGATCGCGGCCTTGCCGATCGGGACGCGATAGGGCTCCTCGGGCACATGGCCCTTGGTCTTGTAGAGCAGCTTGTGCTCGAAAATCAGGACCGGGTTGGGGTCGTCGATCGCTGCCAGCAACATGCCCTTGGCGTCATGCGGCGTGCTCGGCTGCAGCACCTTCAGGCCCGGAACATGGGCGAACCATGCCTCCAGGCTCTGGCTGTGCTGGGCGGCCGCGCCTGTTCCCGAGCCGCCGGGAAGGCGCACGACCATCGGCACGCTGGCCTTGCCGCCGAACATGAAGCGGATCTTCGCGGCCTGGTTGACCAGTTGCTCCATGGCGAGCGTGACGAAATCGGAGAACTGGATCTCCAGCACCGGGCGCATGCCAGTGATCGCGGCACCGACAGCCGCGCCGGCAATGCCGAGCTCGCTGATCGGTGTGTCGATGACGCGGTCCTTGCCGAAGCGATGCACGAGGTCGCCGGAGACGCCGAAGGCGCCGCCATAGACGCCGACATCCTCGCCGAACAGGAAGACGCGCTCATCGGCTTCCATCGCCTGGGCCAGCGCCTCGCGCGCAGCCTCGGCATAGGTCAGTTCGCGCAATTGCACGGGCGGCTCGATCAACTCAGAGCGCATAGACGTCACGGGTCAGGTCTTTCGGATCGGGGTCCGGGCAGGTGCGGGCGAATTCGACGGCGGCGTCGATCTCGCGCTGCGCATCTTCTTCCAGCGACATCAGTTCGGCGGCGCCGAAGCGGTCATGCACCTGCAATTCGGCTTCCAACCGGCGGATCGGGTCCTGGCCGCGC
This sequence comes from Allobosea lathyri, assembly GCF_900108245.1. Classification (GTDB taxonomy): domain Bacteria; phylum Pseudomonadota; class Alphaproteobacteria; order Rhizobiales; family Beijerinckiaceae; genus Allobosea; species Allobosea lathyri. The sequence continues at coordinate 422,799 of NZ_FNUY01000004.1, read as the reverse complement.
CAGTCCTCGATCTCCTCCTTGGTCCGGTAGAGATTGCGGTCGCTTTTGGAGTGGCCGCGCAGGCGATAGGTCTTGCACTCGATCAGCGACGGACCGCCTCCCGAACGCGCCCTGGCGATCGCCTCGTTCGCGACGGCCGCGACGCCCGCGAGATCATTGCCGTCGATGCAATGGCCGGGCATGGCGTAGGCGCTGGCGCGGTCGGCCACATTGGCCACTGCCATGGCCCGCGAAATGTCCATCGACATGCCGTATTTGTTGTTCTCGCAGACGAAGACGACCGGCAGCTTCCAGATCGAGGCCATGTTCAGCGCCTCGTGGAAGGCGCCTTCATTGGAGGCGCCGTCACCGAAGAAGACCATGCAGACCCGGCCGTTCTTCTGGGCCTTGATGCTCATGCCGACGCCGACCGCAATGGGCAGCCCGCCGCCGACGATGCCGTTGGCGCCGAGATTGCCGCCCTCGACATCCGCGATATGCATCGAGCCGCCGCGACCCTTGCAGTAGCCGGTTTCCTTGCCGAAGAACTCGGCGAACATCAGCTTCGGCTCGGCGCCGCGCGCGATGCAGTGGCCATGGCCGCGATGGGTCGAGAGGATGTAGTCGTGCGCCTCGAGCGGCAGGGTCGTGCCGACCGCGCTCGCCTCCTGGCCGATCGAGAGATGCATCGTGCCGTGGATCAGGCCGCGCATATAGCTCGCCTCGGCGGCCTCCTCGAATTTGCGGATCAGATGCATGCGGGTCAGGGCGGCGCTCAGGGTCGCATCGTCGAGCGCTGCGAGCTCCGGCCTCTGATTGGGGCGCGTCGCCGTATCGGTCATGGCTGTCTTTCCTGCGGTCACGCCGATGCTCCCTGTCCGAGCGCGGCGATCATCGCCTCCTGTGCGCGGCGGACTTCGACGATCTTCAGGCGCTCGTCGGGTGCGGCGTCGGCTAGCGTGATCAATTCGCCCTTGCGGACGGGACGCGTCATGGTCGCGCCCTGGGCGAGGCCGATCGGCAGGGCCTTGCGCGCCAGGGAATCCACGCGCGACAGGGCAAAGCCGCGATAGCCGTATTCACCGATGGCATCGAGCGTCTCGCCGACGGCAAGGTCGCGCTTGGCGACGCAGCCGACCTCTGCGGTGGGAACCGGAAGCGGGCGCATATGGCTCTGGCCGAACAGCACTGCGGCCGCCGCCGAAAGCGGCACTTCCAGGCTGGTGAGGTGGTAGGGCCGGAAGAAGGAATAGTAGGGGCCGGGGCCGAGATGCAGATCGCTCATCCGCTCGCGGACGCGGGGATGGCGCATCTCGGCGATGACGAAAACGCCCGGCGCGACACCCTTCGCCACGGAAAAATCGACCACGCCCTTGTTCGAGAGCAGGCCGCCTTCTTCTTTCGGACAGAAATAGTCCTGCAATTCGGCGCGTGGCGCGGCGGGGCCGTGCATGCCCGGGATGTCGGGCACGAAGCCGCAGGCATTGGCGATCGCGACCATCTCGACCATGGTTTTCGAGCCGTCGACGAACTCGACCAGCATGCGCGGGTTCATGTTCCGCCGGGTGGCCTCCTCGACATAGTCGGCCGGCACGGCGTCGATGCGGAAGGGATTGTTCTTGCCCTTGCCGGCGGCCACGACCGGGTAGCCCATGGCACGGACGAAGTTGATCAGCTCCATCGCGGCGGCCGGCTCGTCGCCGGCGCCCAGCGTATAGACAACGCCGGCCTTGGCGGCCTCGACCGCGAGATAGGAGCCGATCGTGATGTCGGCCTCGACATTCATCATCACGATATGCTTGCGGGCGGCGATGGCGGTCAGCGCCACGCGCGAGCCGGCCTCGGGATTGCCGGTTGCATCGATGATCACGTCGATGGCGGGCGAGCGGCAGATCAGGTCGAGTGAGTTCGTCGCGGCGATGCGGCCCCTGCGCCCGGCCGCTTCAAGCCCGGCATTGTCCGAGACGATGTCGACCTCCTGGCCAGCGAGCGCGGCGGCCTGCGAGACCCGGTCCGGCGCGATGTCGGCAACGGCTGCGATCTCGATGCCCTGCATCTGCGCGACCTGCACGACGATGTCGGTACCCATCTGGCCGGCGCCGATCAGCCCGACGCGAACCGGCTTGCCGGTCTTCTGGCGATGCTCCAGCGCTTCGGCCAGCGACAGGCCGGCGGCAATGGGGGCGCCTGTCGGGGACGGCGAGTGAATAGCGGCCATCGTCAATGCGTCTCCATCCCGGAGTCTTCTGGTACATATGTGCTTTGAATGGCACAAAAGGTCATTGCCTTGCTCTTGTCAAGACGTCACAGTTCGCGAAGAGATTGCGGGGCGGACTCGCTGCGGCGATGGTTCGCGATATGGGCGATCGACCAGCCGGCAAGGATGCAATGGTGACGGCAGAGGACATCCGGCTGGGGCAGGGCAGCGAACCGGTGGCCGACGCGAAGGTCCGCGCGGCCTGGCTCTATTATGTCGAGGGGCTGACCCAGGAACAGATCGCCGAGGCGCTGGGCCTGAGCCGGATCAAGGTGATCCGGACGCTGGCTGCCGCGCGAGCCGAAGGCATCGTCAAGATCCGGATCGACGCACGCTCCGCAAGCCAGGTGGGGTTGGAGCGCGGGCTCGTGACCGCCTTGGGGCTGCGCGAGGCCGTGGTCGTGCCCACGGCGCGCGATGCGGCCAGCATTTCCGCCCTGGTGGGCTATGCGGCCGGCCTGTGGCTGTCCGACATGCTGCGAGACAACATGTCGCTCGCGGTGGGCTGGGGGCAGACGCTGCATCTGGCGTTGCGCGGCATGCAGCCCCGCCAGATCGAAGCGATGTCGGTCGTGTCCCTGCTCGGCGGATTGACCCATTCGCGCAGTATCAATCCCTCTGCCGTGGCGCGGCGCGTCGCCGATATGTTCGGCGCGGAATGTTTCCAGCTCACCGCACCCGTCTTCGTCTCCAGCGTCGAGGTGCGCGACGCCTTGTGGCGCGAGCCGACCCTGCGCGACCTGCTCGGGCGGGCGCGCGCTGCCGATGTGGCGTTGCTCAGCGTCGGCGATCTCGTGCAGGATTCGACGCTGTTTCGCGAGGGCCTACTGCCGCAGTCGGATCTCGCCTCGCTGAAGGCTGCAGGCGCGGTCGGCGACCTCCTGTGCCATTTCATCGATGCCGAGGGGAGGCCGGTGGACCATCCCGTGAACAGGCGTATCATGGCGGTCAGTCCGTCGGAGCTTGCCGGCATCGGGCTGGTCGCGATCGCGGCCGGCGGCGCCAACAAGGCCCCGGCCATCCGCGCGGCCTTGCGCGCGAGCGCAGCAAAGGTGCTAATCACCGATGAGAGCGCCGCAGAAGCGCTGCTGTCTCGCATGGGCGGTCAGGAATAGCCGACACGCTCGCGCGTCGACATTAAGTGGAGGAGAATGAGAATGGCCAGCAATCTTGAACAATTCGCGCGGAACTCGCTGGAGTTCCGGCCGTCGGACGTCAGGCTGATGCTCGAGCGCGTGCATTCGCACATCGTCAAGCCGCGCATGTCGGCGGAAGAGTTGCGGAAGGTCGTGACGGGCTTGGGATTCGCCAGCGTCGAGGCTTTCGGAGACCAGATCGGGCTTGAGCGGCGAACCTCGGAAAGCTGGTCGCGCTACGGTCTCTCGCGGGATGCGGCGCAGCTGCTGCTGGCGCTGCTGAACTATCGCACCCGCCTCGTCGATGCGATGGACGATTTCGAGAAGACGACGCAGATCCCGCTCGACGGGTTCTTCGAGAACCAGCAGCTTCCCTGATCTTCTGCGGTAACGGCAGATAGGGACTACAGGCTTGGCCTGAAGCACGCGGTCATCCCGGACGCAGCGAAGCGAAGATCCGGGATCCATCGTAGAGCCAAATCCGGCGACAAATTTGGGCCTCCGATGGATCCCGGATCGGCGCGGCTTCGCCGCTTGTCCGGGATGACGGCGCGAATTCGATCGGAGATAGCGCCCTGTCGCGATCCGATGCGCCCTACCGGCAGAAGCCGGCGCAGCCCGCTTCCCAGAACGGCTTTCCAGCTTCGACCGGCGGCACGGAAGGGCGCTCCTTGCGTCCCGGCAGATCGGCGGGGACCGGCTTCACCAGATCCCACCAGCCATGCGCGCATTGCGAGCGCCAGGCCATCTGGTCGGAGATCGAGGTGCCTTCCTTGGCTAGGACGGCATCAAGCGCCTCGCAGGACCGGCGCAGAACGGCGTCGTGATCGTCGGATGCATCGTTGGCATAGTCGTGGAAGGCCTCGGTGAAGGCGTCCATCTCGCGGGCGATATGGGGCCAGTCGGCTCGGCCAAGATTCCAGGCGTCCATCCACTCCCTGACGACGGTCTCGACGGCTTCGGCCTTCGGCCTGTCCTTCACCTTGCGCGCGGTGGTCAGCATATGGCGCATCAGTTCGGCCCGCGCGTGAGTATGGCGGGCGGCAAGGGCAGCCTCTCGCATGCGATCGATAGCCTGGCCGGCTTCCTGCTGAAGCTCTTCGACGAAATGGGGCATGGGGTGTCCTTGGGCGGCTTGCGAGAGCGTCACGGCAGCGTGGCGAGGCGTTCCGTCATGCGCTCGAACAGCTCGTGGGCCTGCACGGTGGCGATGACATGGGCGTTGGCCAGCTGCTTCAGGCGGCCGTTCCAGTCGATGGTGGTGCGGCCCCGCAGGGCGCCGGCAGCGGTCTCGATCTCGACGAAACAGTCGCGCCCGTCGAACAGCTCCGGCCAGAGCAGGAAGGCGATGACGCAGGGGTCGTGCATCGGGTGGCCGGCCGTTCCAAGCCCGCCCGGGCGGGGGCGGGTCAACATGCCGTGGATCGCGCGCCCACTGGCCGTCCCGAGTGTGGCGAAGCGCGCAATCTGCTCGTGGCTCGCAATGGCCTGATGCGTGACCCCCAGCCCCATCATGACGATGGGGCGCCCGCATCCGAAGACGACCGCGGCGGCGTGGGGGTCGACATGAATATTGAACTCGGCCGCCGGCGTCATGTTGCCCAGGCCGAGCGCGCCGCCCATCAGGACGATGCGGCGGATTTTCGGAAGAATGTCGGGCGCGAGCCGGAACGCAAGCGCGAGGTTGGTAAGGGGGCCGAGTGGGCAGAGCGCGACGCCGTCATCGGGCGCCGCGCGTAGCGTCGCGATGATGGCCTCGACGGCATGGCCGGGCGCGGCCTCGCCTCGCGGCGGCGGTAAATCCGCTCCGGCCAGTCCGTCGGGACCGCAGACGAATTCGGCGGTCCCCAGCGGGAACAGCAGCGGACCGTCCGCGCCGCGATGCACGGCTATATCGCTGCGTCCGGCGAGTTCGCAGATGCGCAAAGCATTCGCCGTGGTTTGCGCGACCGGGACATTGCCGGAGACAGTGGTGATGCAACGCAGATCGAGCCTGTCGCTTGCGGCGAAGGCGAGCAGCAATGCGACAGCGTCATCCTGCCCCGGATCGGTATCGATGATGATGGATTCGCGCATATCGCCGTTCTCTCGCGCCGCCGGCTCAGGCTGCACGGGCATTGCCGCTCATGATCAGATGGGTGAGGTCGTCGGCGGAGAGGCCGTGGATAGGGCGGTCGACATATTTCCGGCCGGCGCCCATGATCACGACGCGATCGGCCAGCGCCACGACATCGCGCATGTTGTGACTGATCAGGATCACGGTGCGGCGGTCCGCCTTGAGCTTGCGGATGAGATCGAGGACGAGCGCGGTCTCCTTGACGCCGAGCGCTGCCGTCGGCTCGTCCATGATGATGATCTCGGCGTTCCAGCGCAGCGCCCGCGAGATCGCCACAGCCTGACGCTGACCACCCGAAAGACGCTCGACCGGCCGGGTCATGTCGGTCACCGAGACGGAAAGCTGCGAGAGGAAGCGCTGCGATTCCGCGATCATGCGCTTCTTGTCGATCACGCGCAGGAAGGGCAGCAGCACAGGCCTGGTCAGTTCCGAGCCCATGAAAACATTCTGCGCGATGGAAAGGCGCGGGGCCAGCGCAAGGTCCTGGTAGATCGTCGCGACGCCGTGCTCCAGCGCATCATGCGGCGAGGCGAAGCTGACCGGCTTGCCACGCATCGCAAGCGAGCCTGCTGTCGGCTCCTCCGCGCCGGAGATGACCTTGATGAGGCTCGACTTGCCGGCACCGTTATCGCCGCAGATCGCGACGACCTCGCCGGGAAAGATGTCGAGATCGACCTCACTGACGGCGACAACCGCGCCGTAGCTCTTGCCGATGCCGCGGAGCGAGAGGATGGGTGTGGGCTTGGTCATGGATAGATGATCCGTGTGCGTCCTTTGCAATCAAGCGCGCCGTCATCCCGGACGCAGCGAAGCGAAGATCCGGGGTCCATCGTAGAGCCAAATCCGGCGACAAATTTGGGCCTCCGATGGATCCCGGATCGGCGCGGCTTCGCCGCTTGTCCGGGATGACGGCGTGGAGAGGGCAAAGATCTCACTTCAGGAACTTCTCGACATTCGTCTTGTCGACCAGCACGGCTTCGGTGAAGAGATAGGGGCCGCTGGCGACAGTTTCCTTCGGCTTTTTCTCGACGACGATGGTCTGGATCGCGTCGACCGCCTGTTTGCCCATCTCCTCGAAGGGGATCGAGACGGTCGCGATGAAGGTCGAGGCCGGGTCGGCGATGCGGGCATAGGTCTCCTTGCCGCCATCGACCGAGATCAGCGGGATCTGGCCCTTCTTGATCCCCTGTGCCTGCAAGAGGTCGTCGATGATATAGGCCTGCCCGTCGAAGGAGGCCCAGATGCCGTTGATCTTGCCCTGGTTCTGCAGGAGCAGCGCCTGCATGCCGGCGCGGACGTCGTCGCGCCAGCTCTGGGTGCGAGCCATCGAGAACTTGCCGAGTTCCTTGACCGCCTGGTTCTCGGCCAGCACCGCATCGAGCAGCCTGCCGCGAATGCGCGAGGCGACGTTCAGGTCGAAGCGGGCGGTGACGATGTTGCCCTGATAGCCGAGCTGGCCGAGCAGATAGAGCGCCGCTTCCGCGCCGACCTTGTATTCATTGGTCTGGATGTCGAAGAGCGCGTGCGGGCTGGAGCCCGACTGCACGGTGATGACGGGAATGCCGGCATCCTTGGCGGCCTTGAACTGGGCGTCGGCCTCGACCGGCTTGCCCATGGCGATGATGATCGCATCGACCTTCTTGGCGATGAGAGCGTCGAACTGCTCGGCATGCTTGGGCAGCGCGCCCTCCGAGTTCAGCAGTGTCACGCCCCAGCCCTTGGCCTTGGCGGCGGCGGCGGCGGCATTGGCGACGCGCGCATGCGTCTCCGATGAGAACTGGAAGCCGATGACGCCGATCTCGAAGGCCTGGGCCGACTGGCCCATGACGAGAAGGCCGGCCGCCAACGCTATGGATTTTAGAATGTGCATGAACATTTCCCCTCTTGCTTGCTGACATCGTGCCGGCTCACGCTCAGCCCTCATCCTGAGGAGCGCCGCAGGTGCGTCTCGAAGGATGCTCCAGGAGGCTCGCGAACCATCTGGACCATCCTTCGAGACGCCGCTTCGCGGCTCCTCAGGATGAGGGCTGAGGGTAAAGACGGATTCACTCTACACCTTGAACGCCGCTTTCTTCATCGCGCTGGCCGAGAAGGCGACAGAGCCGATGATGATCGCGCCGAGGACGATATCCTGAACGTAATAGGGCGCTCCGAGCAGGACCAGCCCGTTGCCGAGCACCTTCAGCACCAGCGCGGCGAAGACCGTTCCGGGCACATTGGGCTTGCCGGGGTCGAACATGGTCATGCCCAGCAGGACGGCGGCGATGGCGTAGAGCAGATAGTCGCCCGCCATGTTGGGCGCAGCCGAGGACAGGTTGGCGGCGAGCAGCACGGCCATGATGCTGGCGAAGACGCCGGCCAGCAGCAGGCCGATGCGCTTCATCCGGGCTGTCGCGATACCGGCCAGGCGCGCGGCCTCGTCGGCCTCGCCGGTCGCGACCATATGCGCGCCGGTGCGGGTCCATTTGACCAGGCCATAGGCGAACAGGGTCGCGGCGCTCATCCACAACACGAGATTGGGGATGCCGAAGGTGTAGCCCCGGGCGAGCCCGGTGAAGCCGACGGGCCAGCGCCCGACGAAGGCGACGCCCTGCGTGATCATGAAGGCGAAGCCCTTGGCTATGGCTGCCGTGCCGAGCGTCATGATCAGCGAGGGAATGCGCAGCACGGTGACGCCATAGCCGTTCAGCGTGCCGAGCACGATGCCGACTGCGAGCGCAGCGGCAACCGCGACGGCCGGCGGGTATTGCAGCTGCACCAGCCAGCCGCAGACGACGGCGGCGAGGCTGGCGATTTCCGCGACCGAAAGATCGAGTTCGGCGACGGTAAAGGCGAGCGTGAAGCCGAGCGCGAGAATGGCGAGGAAGCTCGTATCCTTGAGCACGTTGACGATATTGGTCGGGCTGGCGAAATTCTTCGCGAAAATCAGGAAGAAGGCGATCAGCAGCAGGCCCGCAAAGGCCGTGCCGTAGCGCCCGATCAGCTCGCGCGGATTGATCCTGCGCATCGTCGTCACGTTCCCTTCGCGATGGCCGAGATCGGCTGGAGGATCTCGATGCCGCCGGTGATCGGGATCAGCGCGCCCGTGACGAAGGCCGCCCCCGGCGAGAGAAGGAAAGCGATCACGGCAGCGACATCCTCGGGTCTTCCCAATCGTCCAAGCGGCGTGCGGACTGCGGCGCCCTCGACCAGCGCGTTGAACTGCTGGGCGAAGCCGCCGCGCACCATTGGCGTATCAATGATGCCCGGCGCAACAGCGTTGACCCTGATGCCATGCGGGCCGAGCTGCTGGGCCATGCCATAGGTCAGGGTGGCGACGCCGCCCTTGGCCGAGCCATACGCAAGGTTCGCGCCGCCATTGGCATGGGCGATCGAGGAAATATGGACGATGGCGCCACCATCGCCCTGCGCGATCATCTGCCGGGCGGCGGCCTTGGCGATGCGAAACACGGAGGAGAGGTTGATGTCGACGAGCTTCTCCCACTCGTCGTCGTCCATATCGACCATCGGGACAGGGCGCGAGGCGCCGGCGCCGCTGACGAGATTGTCGAGCCGATTGAAGCGTGAGATCGCAAGGTCGATGCAGGCCTTCGGCAGATCGCGGTCGCGCACGTCGCCGGCGATGGTCGCGACCTCGCCGCCCGCAGCCGCGATTTCACTCGCCAGCCGTTCCAGCCCTTCGCTCTCCAGCCCCGACAGCACCAGCCTGTGGCCGGAGGCGGCCAGCATCATGGCGAGCGCGCCGCCGATGCCGCCGGAAGCGCCGGTGATCAGGGTGATCGGGGAATGCGATTGCTGGGATGCCATGCGTCAGGGCGCCTTCTTGTTGTCATCGGCTGGCCCGCTGCGAAGCGAGAGCGCCACGAGTTCCGCCGAGATCGGTGCCAGCGCCGCCTCGCTGCGCCGAAAGAGCGCGAAAAGCTCGCCATAGGCTGCATGTCGCGCCGGGTCCGGCTCGAAGCGTGCGGCGGTCGTGACGAGGCTTTCCTGCGCCTCCGCGAGCGAACCGAAACGGCCGAGCCCGGTCCAGCCGATGATCGCGGCGCCGAGCAGGCCGGGCTCTTTCGCAGCGCCGACGATGACGGGCCGGCCGCAGATATCAGCCTTGATCTGGCTCCAGACTGGATTGGCGGCCGCGCCGCCGCCGAAGCGGATTTCCGCCACCGGCTCGCCCAAGGCGGCCTCGGCGCGTTCGAGCACGATGCGGTTGAGGAAGGCGACGCCCTCCAGCACCGCAAAGGCGAGATCGGTCGCGCCGTGCTGGCGGTTGAGGCCGATGAAGGCGCCGCGCAGCGCCGGGTTCCAATAGGGCACGCGCTCGCCCTGCAGATAGGGCAGGAACAGCAAGGGCTGGGCGTGACGCGGGCCGGCGAGCAGCGCGTCGATGCTGTCACCGATATTGGTGGCATGGTTGTCGTCGCGACCGAGCAGCGCGAGCAGCCAGGAGACGGTATCGGCACCATTCTGGCTCGGGCCACCGATCTGGTAGAGCCCGCGCCAGTCGACGGTGAGCAGCCCTTCGGCCTCGACCGCGCTCTCGCTGATGACGCCGAGCACTTCGGTGGTGCCGGAGATGTTGTAGGCATAGCCCGGTCGCAGCGCGCCCAGGCCGGCGACGGCGGCCCAGGTATCGTTGGAGGAGCAGAAGACCGGCACGCCCGCGATACGGTCGAGCGGTGCGGGAAGACCGGAGACGGCCGGTCCGACGGCCTCGCAGGGTTCAAGCACGGACGGCAGGATCGCCGCCGACAGGCCGAGCGCGCCGAGCGGATCGATGCCGGCGACGATGTCCGTGCAGGCCAGCAGCCGCGCCAGCGAGACGGGGTCGCTGGCCTGCCGGCCGGTCAGGCGGAAGTTCAGATAGTCCTTCGGTTCCAGGACCGAAGCGATGCTGCGAAAGGTCTCATGTTCTTCTTCGCGCAGCCAAGCGAGGCGGGCCAGAGGATGAAAAGCGTTGATCCGCGCGCTTTCGGGGTGGTTTTCCGAAAGCCGCTCGCGCAGGCGGGTTGCGGCAGCGTCGGAGCGCGCATCCTTCCACGTCATGGCCGCGCGCAGCGGGCGGCCTTCCCTGTCGAGGAAGATCTGCGTCCGCGTCACGCCGCAGATCGCGACCGCCTGTATGGCGGCGAAGAGATCGGGGGCTGTGTCTGCCAGTCTGATGCAGGCTTCCACGAGCCTGTCCCACCAGGCGATCGGATCGATCTCGGAGCCGCCCATACGGTCGGTCGAGGCCGGGCCGGGGATCGTGCTTTCGGCCAACGTCACGCCATGCGCGTCAATCAGTGCCGCGCGGAAACTGGTGCCGCCGAGATCGCAGGCGAGGACGACGCTCATGGCGTGGCCGTGCTCATGATGTCGCCCGCGAAACCGCCGCAGTGCGGGAAGGCCCTGCGGCCCCGGCATGTCCTGTCATCCGATGTCCGATTGCGCCTTGGATCAGAAGCCTTGGGATCAGAAAATCCTGGGATCAGAAAACCCTGGGATCAGCGACCCGTCTGGCGGGCGTTGCCGAGGATATCGTCCACGAGGCGTTGCGAGGCAAGCGCTTCCTCGCCGGTCACGACGGGATCGCGATCCTGTTCGATCGCGTCGAGGAAGTCGGCGATGACGGCGCGGTGGGCGTCATGGGGGAAATCCATGATGTTGGCGCCGCTGCCGGTCGAGCCCTCGGCCTCGACGACCTCATTGCGTCCGTCGAGGAAGGCGAGGTGAAGCCTGCCGCCGATGAGCGCGGCGAAGCCCTTCGTGCCGATGATCTCGATGCGTTCGGGATGGCCGGGATAGGCCGCGGTCGTGGTGACCAGCGTCGCCGGCGCGCCATTGCCGATTTCCAGAAGGGCCGAAACGTAATCCTCTGTCTCCATCCTGTGCAGCGCCGTGGTGCGGACTTGCGCCGCGACGACGCGGGAGATGCCGACAAGCGAGCGGAACAGGTCGAGCGAGTGGATCGCCTGCGTCAGCAGCACGCCGCCGCCGTCGCGCGCCAGCGTGCCGCGTCCGGGTTCGTCGTAATAGGCCTGCGGGCGCCACCAGGGCACGCTCAGGAAGGCGGCCTCTATTGTGCCGAGCTCACCGCCGTCGATCGCGGCCTTCAGCCTGACGCTTGCGGGGCGGAAGCGATGCTGCAGTACGACGCCGAACACTTTGCCGGCTTGGCGCGCGGCATCGACGAGGCGCTGGCCGCGCTCGCTGGTCAGCTCAAGCGGTTTCTCGACGAGCACATGCTTGCCGGCCGCGAGGCAGCGCGCGGACACGTCGAGATGGCTGCTCGGGGGCGTCAGGACGATGACGGCCTCGACGGTCGGATCAGCCAGCACGGCGTCGAGATCGGTCGTCACAGGAAAGGCGAACTGACCCGCGAAAGCCGTGGCGCGCCCCGCCGTGCGGCTGACCGCCCAGCGGACGTCCACGCGCTCGCTCAGGTCGATCAGGCTCTTTGAATGGGGCAGGGATGCCGGCCCGAGGCCGATGACGGCGACACCGATCTTGCGCTTCACGTCAGGCTGCTCCTGTTAGCTTGTGATGATTTGTAGACGCAGCCCTCATCCTGAGGAGCCGCGAAGCGGCGTCTCGAAGGATGTTCCAGCGCGATCTGGAGCCACCCTTCGAGACGCCATTCCTGCGCAATGGCTCCTCAGGGTGAGGGCTCACAGTGTCGTCTCGAAACGATCCGCGCTGCCGTGGCCGGGCTTCTGCGGCAGAGGCATAGCCTTGTCCTGCGCTTCGAGCGCGAGCCGGCAGACGGTGAAGACATGGCTCTGGGTCGCCGCGGTCTGCGTCCGTGCGCCGATATCGGCGACGAGGTTGCGGAAATAGGTCAGCGGCTCGCGCGAGGCGTCGATATGGCGCGTGCCGGCCTTGTCGACGAGGAAGACATGGTCGGTGCCTTCCCGGCCGGCGATATCGACATATTTGCGTAGCTCGATCGTGCCTTCGGTTCCGAGGATCGTCAGGCGGCCATCGCCCCAGGTTGGAAGCCCGTCGGCGGTGAACCAGTCGACGCGGATATAGCCGCCGGCCCGGTCGCTGCGCAGGAGGATTTCACCGAAATCCTCGAATTCCGGCAGGTCGTAGGTGCCGAAGCGGCCGGTGCCGGAGGCAATGATCTCTGCATCGGTCGATCCGGTGAAATGCAGGAACTGGTCGATCTGATGCGAGGCGATGTCGGTCAGGATGCCGCCGAACCAGCGCTTGTCGAAGAACCAGGCCGGACGAATGGCGCGGTTGAGGCGGTGGGGACCCAGGCCGATGGTCTGGACGACACGCCCGATCGCGCCATCGGCGATCAACTTTCCCGCGACGATGGTCGCGGGGACGATGAAACGCTCGGAGAAGCAGACCGAGAAGATCCGCCCGGTCTGCGCCACCGCGGCTTCGACCTCCGCCAGCTGGGCGAAGGTGGTGACGCCGGGCTTGTCGACCATCACATCCTTGCCGGCCCGCATCGCCCTCACCGCAAGCGCGGCGCGCTCGGAGGGGATGCCGGCGCAGACGACCAAGTCGATCGACGGGTCGTCGATCAGTCGGTCGGCCGGGAGCGGGGTGAGATCGGGAAAGCGCTCGCGGAAGCCCGCGAGCACGCGCTCGTCGCTCGTCGCCGGGTCGAAGCCGGCGCATTCCGCGCCGGCCTCCAGGAGGCCACCGACCATATGGAAGATGTGGCGATGGTCGAGGCCGATTGCCGCGAAGCGCATGCTACTTGGGCGCCCCGTGACCGACGCCGATCTCCTGGTCCCAACGCCGGAAGGCGGCGACCAGACGCTCCGGTGTCAGCGGCGGCCGCGTCGGCAGCTTTGCGATCAGGTCGTCATATTCCGGCCGGCCGTATTCGGCGAGGACGTCGCGGCTTTCCTGCGGCGCCATCGCAAGCGTCACGCCCTTCACGGCCGGGCCAGGATAGAAATAGCCCTTGTCGTAGGTCTGGGCCTGCGCCTCGGGTTTCAGCATGTAGGACATCAGCGCCAGCAGGACGCCGACCTTGTCGGCCGACACGCCCTTGGGGATGCACATGAACTGGGTATCGGGAATCCAGTGCGTGTTGGCCAGTACGAAGACCTTGGCCTCCTTGGGCACGATACCGAGCGCGCGCGGGTTGATGTCCCAGCCGCAGGTCGAGACGATGACGTCGCGGGTGCCCTCGCCGAGTTCCTTCATCGTCGGGGTCGTACCGCCGGGATAATAGTCGATGCCGGTACCGAGTTCCTTGAGATAGGCCCAGCTCTTGTCCCACCCCTTCATCGGATCGGTCGGATCGGAGTCGTTCAGGATATAGGGCAGGCCCTGCAGCCAGGTCCAGCCGGGGCCGGAGTTCACCGGGCGCGCATAGGTGAAGCGCTTGGGGTTCTGTTTCACATAGGCCAGGAACTCCTCGGCGGTCTTGGGGACGACCTTGAGGCGATCGGGCGCATATTCGAACAGGGGCCCTGACGGCGAATAGACGACGGCGACACCCTCGTTCTGGCCGAAGTTGCGCTGCATCATCAGCGCCTGCTCGTGATAGACCTCCTCGGCCTTGGGCAGTTTCGCCGCGTGGGATTTCCAGACATCGATCCAAAGCCCCTGCTGGATGCCGTCCGACATCGCGCCGGGCCCGGTCAGCACCAGATCGATATCGACCCGGTTGGCTTCCTGCTGGGCCTTGAGCTTGGCCGGCAATTCCGGCGACGGCGCGCGCGAGAAGTTCAGCCGCGAGATCAGCTTCGGATTGTCCTTGGCGAAGCGTTCGATCGCGGCCTGCGTCAGCTGAAGGTTGCCTGCGACATCGATGATGTTGAGTGCGACGGGGTTGGCGGGCGGCGTAGCCTGGCCAAAGGCGCCGGTCGTCTGAAGGGCTGCAAGGCTCGCTGCGCCGGCGACCACGCCACGACGTGTCAGATTGGTCATTTCGTCTCCCTAGGTTGTTGCCCTCTATCCGTACCGTCAAGGCAAGTCGGGGCATAAACTGGGATACTAGTGCACCACAATCGCCGACGCTAGAGCGTCCGTGACTGAGCGGCAGCGGAATTGCGCATGGCCAAAAACGGTGCCTATCCGCGATCGGTCACCAATGCGCCCGCTGCGCGACTGAGCAGGGGAGCGGCGGCGCCGTGGATCTCGTGCTGCTGGCTTGCGCGCACGCTGGCCAGATGCGGCATGGCAAAGCCGTCCATCGTACCTTCCGCCCTGAGCAACTCGTCGAAATGGGCCCAGAGCTGCGGATTGGCGGCAAAGGGGCCGCTGACCGCGATGCGTGTCGGGAAGAAAATCCGGCAGGCATTGGCGAGTGCGCGTGCGAGCAGGCGAGCGGCCGTTTCGATCTCGGGCAGGCTCATCAGGTCGCGGCCCGAAAGTTGCCGGGCAAGCCGGGCCTCGTCCTCCTCCAGATCGGGCCAGCGCTGCCTCAGCGCTGGCAGGAGCGACCAGAGCGCCGCGCCGGTTTCGAGGCAGGCGGTGTTGCCGCAACCGCAGCTGCGCTCTTCCAGGGCCGAGAGCCGCCAATGGCCGATCTCGCCGAAGGAGCCGGCCGGTGCGAAGGGCTGTCCGTTGACGGCATAGGCGAGGCCAATGCCCCAGCCCCAATGCAGGAGCAGCGTGCTTCCGGCGAACTGCTCGGGCTCTCGTGCTGCGCGGGCCCGCAATTCGGCGTCGAGATTGCGGCAGATTTCGACGGGGCCGGCGATGGGCGCAAGAATCGCGGCGATGTCCAGTCCGCGCATCTTCGGCCAGCGCGAGGCCATCAGCCATTGGCCGCGCTGCAGATCGAGCAAGCCCGACAGTGAGACGGCGGTGCCGGCATGGCTCATGCCACGCGGCATCGCCTCGATCAGCAGGCGGGCCAGCTCGGCCATTGCAGCGGCGATGGCGGCGTTGTCAGCGTCGCGAGCGATCATGATCGTGCGTTCCGCGACGAGATGTCCACTGAGATCGACCAGCGCGCCGGACAGCGACTGGCTGGAGACATAGATCACGGAGGTACCGATGCGTCTGGTATTGGCGACGAGCACGGCGGCGGGGCGGCCACGACCGCTGGCCTCTCCTGTCGTTTCCAGAATGAGGCGGTGCGCCAGCAGATCGCCCGTCACGCGCGATGTCGTGGTCGAGCGCATGCCCAGCAGCCTGCTGACGTCGGAGCGGGAATGCGCCAGGCCGGCCAGAACCAGCCGGTAGACCCGCGCGCAGTCGCGCTCATAGGCCGTCGAGAGCCCGCTATCGTCGATCGTCACCAGCGCCACGGCGTTGCCTCTTATTCAGAACGCTTCGGTTCAAAAATTACGGTTGCGTTTCCGCGAAAGCTTCATAAGCTTCAAGCCAGAATATAGAAAAATTTATCTCGTAAAAGGTTCAAAAATAGCATGATCGATATTCGCATCGCCGCTGACAAGGAGACGTTGGGCGTGCAGGCCGCAGCGCTGGGCGCGCAGGCGATCCGCGAGGCTCAGGCCCGTTTCGGCGAGGCAACGATCATCGTCGCCACCGGCGCGAGCCAGTTCGACGTGCTCAAGGCTCTGGTCGCAGCCGAAGGCATCGACTGGACCAAGGTCACCGCTTTCCATCTCGACGAATATGTCGGTCTCGGCGAGCAGCACCCGGCGAGCTTCAGGGGGTATCTCCGCCTGCGCTTCATGCTGCCGCTGAATGACGCGCCCACATTCGTTCCGGTCGATGGCGAGGGTGATCCCGACGCCGAGACGCAGCGCCTCAGCGCCTTGATCGCGGGACGGCGCATCGATGTCTGCTTTGCCGGCATCGGCGAGAACTGCCACCTTGCCTTCAACGACCCGCCGGCCGATTTCGATACAGACGCGCCCTATATCGTGGTGAAGCTGGACGATGCCTGCCGCCAGCAGCAGTTCGGCGAGGGCTGGTTCCCCAGCTTCGATGCCGTGCCGGAACGCGCGATCTCGATGAGCGTGAAGCAAATCCTGAAGAGCGAGCTGATCGTTCTCTGCGTCTCCGACACGCGCAAGGCGCAAGCGACGCGGGACGCGCTGGAAGGGCCGGTCAGCAACCTGCATCCGGCCTCGATCCTCCAGCAGCACAAGAATACCGTGCTGTTCATCGATCCGCCTGCCGCCTCGCTTTTGAAGCGCGGTTGAGCTTGGAACGGGAGCAGGCGTTGCCCATGCTGACAGCGGGTCTTGTCGATCTCCAGGTCAACGGCTTTGCCGGCGTCGACTTCAACTCCGGCACGGTGACGGCGGCGGAGATCGACCACGCGTTTGAGGCGATGCTGGCGACGGGCGTCACCACCTGCCTGCCGACCATCATCACGGCGCATCCCCACGAGCTGGAGACGCGCCTGAAAGTCCTCGACATGGCGGTCGCGGCAAGCCGGCTCGGGCCGCTGATGTGCCCGGGCTATCATCTTGAGGGTCCGTTCCTGAATCCGGCGGCCGGCTATGCCGGCTGCCATCCGCCGGACGCGATGATCGCGGCCGATCCGGCTCTCGTCGACCGTCTGGAGCAGGGCCTTGCCCGGCCGATCCTGATGGTTACGGTCGCGCCGGAAGTCGCCGGCGTGCTGCCGCTGATCGAGGCCCTGGCACGAACTCATCGGATCGTGGCGCTCGGCCATACGGCCGCGGATTTCGACGTGATCGCTGCGGCGGCGCAGGCCGGCGCGACGCTTTCGACCCATCTCGGCAATGGCATGCCGCAGCAGGCGCACAAGCTCGTCAATCCGATCTTCGCGCAGCTCGCCGAAGACCGGCTCTGGGCAAGCTTCATTGCCGATGGCATCCATGTCCACCCGAAGGCCCTGCAATCGCTGCTGCGGGCCAAGGGGTTTTCGCGGGCGATCCTCGTCACCGATGCGGTGGTGGGGGCTGCGGCCACGCCCGGCCGTTACAGCTTCGCCGGGATGGCGGTCGAGCGCGGGGCGGATGGCTCTGTGCGGCTGGCGAGCAGCGCCTCGCTCGCAGGCTCGGCGCTCTGCCTCGATCAGGCCGTGCGCAATGTCATTGAATGGGGATTGGCGACGCCTGAAGAGGCGGTCGCGATGGCGTCGAGCCATCCGCTCGCGGCGCTGGAGCCGGCTTTGCGCGCCCGCGGGATCGCGCTTGCCGAAAGCCAGCTCGAATGGTCGCAGGATCTCTTCATCCGACGCGCCCGCATCGGCGATGTCGAGCGTCGTTACGCCATGCCTGACGTCTCGCGAATTCAAGCAACGATTTAATCAAAAAGGGGAGATCACGATATGAGCAACGACCTGACAGGCCTCAACCGCCGCGCCGTTCTGGGCGGCCTGGCTGCAGTGGCGACCGGTGCGCCGGGCGCATTTGCTGCCTCGCCGGCGCTGCCTTCCGCGCCGGTGGTGATCAGCGTCATCGATGTCGGCGGCGCGCTGGCCTTGATGCAGAAGGCGTTCGAGGATTATCGCACCGCCAATCCCAAGCTGGTCTCGCGCATCGCCTTCGTGAAGGCACCGGCGCCTGAACTCGCCAGCAAGATCAAAGCGCAGCAGGAGGCAGGCCGCGCCGATCTCGATCTCGTGCTGACCGGCAGCGACGGACTCGCCGCAGGGCTCGACCAGAAGCTGTGGCAGAAGATCCTGCCCGACTTCGCGGATAAATTCCCGAAGATCGAGGAGAATTACGAGCCGGCCGCGCTGAATCTGCACAAGGTCCAGGGCGATGGTTTCGGCGTCGTGGTGAACTATTACCCGTCCGGGCCGCTGCTCGAATATGCGCCCGAGCGCGTCAAGGCGGTGCCGACCTCGGCCGAGGAGCTGCTGGCCTGGGCCAAGCAGAACCCCAACAAGTTCATGTATGCCCGCCCGACCAATTCCGGGCCCGGCCGCACCTTCATGATGGGCCTGCCCTACA
Source organism: Allobosea lathyri (assembly GCF_900108245.1). GTDB lineage: Bacteria > Pseudomonadota > Alphaproteobacteria > Rhizobiales > Beijerinckiaceae > Allobosea > Allobosea lathyri. The sequence continues at coordinate 404,508 of NZ_FNUY01000004.1, read as the reverse complement.
TTCTCGGCGACAAGGACCCGCAGGACCCGGTCGGTGGCTGGGACAAGACCTGGGCCTATCTCCAGGAACTTGGCCAGTACATCGAGTATTATCCGGCCGGCACCGGCGCGACGATGAAGGAGTTCGGCGAGGGCTCGCGCGACATCATCATCTCGACCACCGGCTGGGACATCAATCCGCGCGCGCTCGGAATCGTGCCGAAATCGGCGAAGATCCAGACCCTGAAGGGCTTCCACTGGGTGTCCGACGCGTTCTTCATGTGCGTGCCCAAGGGCATTCCCAGCGATCGTCTCGCAGTCGTGCTCGACATGATGGCCTATGTCCTGACGCCCAAGGCTCAGGCCTATGCCTATGACGAGGGCTATCTCTATCCGGGCCCGGCGGTGAAGAACGTGCCGCTGTCGCTGGCGCCCGAGAGCAGCCAGAAGGTCATCGAGGAGTTCGGCCGGCCCGAATATGCCGACCTCATCGCCAACAACCCGATCGAGCTGCCGCTGAAGCCCGAGAAGATGGTCGTCGCGTTCCGGAAATGGGACGAAATGGTCGGCGCCAAGCGCGCGCGCTGAGCGCCTTCTCTGCAGCCCCCATCCCTGGAGACGCCATTCCTTTGGGAATGGCTCTCAGGACGAGGGCCGGGGCTGTCGAAAGATAGACTGGCCGTGCCGCTGGCTGATCAGCCCGGCACGGCCATTTCTTTGTCCTGATCGGCCAAGCGCCAGAACAGGCGCACGCCGCCATCGCCGGTGCTTTCGAGGCCCGGTACGGCCGAAAGCAGCTTGCGGGTGTAGGCGTGGCGGGGATTGTCGAAGATCTCGTCGCGCGAGCCTTCCTCGACGATGCGGCCCTCATGCATGACGATGACGCGGTCGGCCACCTGCTCGACCACGCCGAGATCATGGCTGATGAACAGGCAGGAGAAGCCGTGCTTGCGCTGCAATTCGGCGAAGAGCTCGAGAACCTGCGCGCGCACCGTGACATCGAGCGCCGAGACCGGTTCGTCGGCGATGACGAAGCTCGGCCGGCGCACGATGGCGCGCGCGATCGCGATGCGCTGGCGCTGCCCGCCCGAGAGTTCGTGCGGATAGCGGCTGGCGAAGCCGTCCTTCAGTCCGACCTCGGCCAGCACCTCGGCGACGCGGGCTTTCCTCTCGTCCGTGCTCATGCCGGGCACCAACCGCAGCGGCTCGGCGACGAGCTGCCCGATGGTCATGCGCGGGTCGAGCGAGGAATAGGGGTCCTGGAACACCATCTGGCAGCTCAGGCGGTAGTCCCAATAGGCTGTTTCGCTCTTGAAGATCGGCTTGCCGTTGAACAGGATGTCGCCGCCGGTGGGCTTGAGCAGGCCGGCAATGGCCTGGCCGAGCGTGGTCTTGCCCGAGCCCGAGCCGCCGACGACGGCCACGACCTGCCGGGGCTGAACCTCAAGGCTGATGCCGTGAAGCGCCCGCTTGGGAGCTTCCTTGCGGAAGAAGCCCTGCCGGCCGGGATAGTCGACGATCAGCTCGCGCGCGGCGACGATCGGCGTCTGCGCTTCCGGCAATGCGCGGGCCGGCAGCCGGTGCGGCATCGCGGCCAGCAGCTTGCGCGTATAGGGATGTTGCGGACGCGCCAGAATGTCCTCGGCCAAGCCCTGTTCGACCACGTCGCCCTGGCACATCACGACGATCCGGCTGCAATAGCGCGCGACCATGCCGAGATCGTGCGAGATCAGCAGGACGGCGGTGCCGTTCGCCTGGGTCAGGTCGACCATCAGCTCCATCACGTCGCGCTGCACGACGGCGTCGAGCGCGGTGGTCGGCTCGTCGGCGATCAGCAGGGCCGGCTTCAGCAGCATGACAGAGGCCAGCATGATGCGCTGGCGCATGCCGCCGGAGAACTGGTGCGGATAGGCGGTGAGGGCGCCCTCGGGATCGCGCAGGCCGACACGCCGGAGCATGTCGAGGATCAACGCCTTGCGGCCAGCCGCATCGAGCTTGCGATGCAGGGCAAGGCCCTCGTCGAGCTGGCGGCCGATCAGCATCGACGGGTTGAGGGAGGTCATCGGCTCCTGGAAGACCATGCCGACCCGCGAGCCGCGCATCGCGCGCAGGCGCTTGGGCGGCATCGTCGTGACCTCTTCGCCGTCGAACAGGATCGAACCGGAGGTCATCCTGACGGCCGGCGGCACGAAACCCATCAGGGCGCGCGCGGCCAGCGTCTTGCCGGAGCCGGATTCGCCGACGATGCCGACGATCTCGCCCGGCGACACCGAAAAGCTGACATCGTTGACGACGGTCTTCCCGGTCGCGCCGATCTTCAGCGTGAGGTCCTTGACCTCCAACAGGGCTTTGATGGCGTTCATCGCATGCCCCTCATCCGCGGATCGAGCCGGTCGCGCACGGCGTCGCCGAGCAGGTTGATACCGAGCAGCGTCAGCGAGATGCACAGGCCCGGGAAGATGCCGAGCCAGACCGCCTGGCCGATATAGGGGCGGCTGCCTGCTAGCATGTTGCCCCAGGTCGGCGCCGGCGGCGGGACGCCCAGGCCCAGGAAGGACAGGGCGCTCTCGGCCAGCAGCACCCAGCCGAACAGCGATGTCGCCAGCACTGTGAGCGGCGCGATGCAATTGGGCAGGATGTGGCGGGCCATGGTGAAGGCCTCGGAATTGCCCATCACGCGGGAGGCGGAGATGAACTCCTTCTCGCGCAGCGAGAGCACGGTGCCGCGAACGATGCGCGCGACCGAGGGCGTATAGGCGATGCCAAGCGCGACGATGATGCCATATTTGTTGGCGCCGACCACGGCCAGCAGCCCAAGCGCCAGCAGGATGCCGGGGAAGGCGAGCAGCGCGTCGTTGAACGCCATGACGATGCGATCGAACCAGCCCCGGACATAGCCGGAAAAGATGCCGATGATCGTACCGAGCGTGACGGCGAGCAGGACCGTCAGCAGGCTGATCCAGACGCTGGTCGCAGCGCCCGCCATCAGACGGCTCAGGACATCGCGGCCGAATTCGTCGGTGCCGAGCCAGTGGGCCGCGCTTGGGGCGGCGAGCTTGGCGCGGAAGCTCAGCTGCAGCGGATCGAAGGGCGTCCAGACCGCGCCGATGCCGGCGACGATGGCGAGGCCGCCGATGAGCGCGCCGCCGATCAGCGCGTTGGGTGCGGGAGTTTTCATTCGGCCGTCACCCTCGGGTCGAAGATGGGATAGCAGAGGTCGATGACGAGGTTCACCAGCACATAGGTGAAGGCGACGAAGAGCATGCAGCCCTGGATCACCGGGTAATCGCGGGCAAAGATCGCATCGACGAGCAGCCGGCCGAGGCCGGGAATGGTGAAGACGGTTTCGACCACCGCGATGCCGCCCAGCAGATTGCCAAGCACGAGGCCGATCAGCGTCCAGGTCGGCCCGAACGCGTTCTTGAAGGCGTGACGCCAGAGCACGGCCATTTCGGAGAGGCCCTTGGCGCGGGCATGGGTGATGTAGTCCAGCCGCATCACCTCCAGCGTCGAGGCCCGCGCCATGCGCAGGATGACGCCGATTTCGTGCAGGAACAGCGTCAGGATCGGCATCACCAGATAGAGCACACCGGCCCAGGGGTCGTCGCCGATCGAGACATAGCCGACGACCGGAAGCCATTCGAGCTTGAGGCCGAAGAACAGCAGCAGCAGCAGGCCGAGCCAGAAGGTCGGGATCGAAAGCAGCAGCGTCGCGGTTGCGACGAGGCCGAGGTCGAGCGTCGAATCCTGCCGCCAGGCGGCGATCACGCCGGCCGGCACGGCCACGAGGCTGGCCAGCAGAACCGCGGTCAGCACGATCTGCGCGCTGACCCAGAAGCGCGACAGGATCAGCGGGAGCACGGCCTGCTGCGAGTTGATCGACTGGCCGAAATCGCCCTGCAGGACCTTGCCGATCCAGATCAGGAACTGGGTCGGCAGGCTCTGGTCGAGCCCCAGCTTGGCGCGCAGATCGGCCAGGCTCGCCGGTGTCGCCAGGTCGCCCAGCATGAGTTGCGCAGGGTCGCCCGGTATCAGGCGGATCAGGACGAAGACCGACACTGCCACGATCAGCAGCGTCGGCAGCGCCATGGCGACCCGTGTCAGTGCGAAGCGCAGCATCCGCTTCCCCTTCGGCTATGGGACAGGTTTCGACGGCTTCAGTTCGCCAGCGTGACTTCCCACATGCGCAGCTTGGACTGCCAGGGCTGGAAGCCCTTCACGCGCTTGGAATGGGCGAGGACGTCGAGACCGTTGAAGGTGAAGATCAGCGGCACCTCGTCGATCGTGCGCTTGTGCAACTCGTCGAACAGCTTCTGCCGCTCGGCCTTGTCGGCAACCGCCATCGATTTGTCGATCAGGGCGAGCGCCTGCGGCTCCTCCCAGACCTTGCGCGGCTGCTTGTCCTTGGGGCCGGCGAACTGCTCGAAGCCCAGCGCGGGGTCGAAGCGCGAGGAATAGGAGAAGGACTGCATCTGGTAGTTGCCCTTGTTGTAGCGGTCGAGCTGCGTCGCCCATTCCAGCACCTCGATCTCGGCATTGATGCCGACGGCCTGCATCATCGCCTGCGCCACGACGGCGGCGGGGAAGCTCGGCACGGTCGAGCGCTTGTTGGCGAGAATGGTGATCTTCTCGCCCTTGTAGCCGGCCTCCTGCAGCAGCTTCTTGGCCTGGGCGGGGTCGTATTTCAGGCCCTGCTTCTCGACGGCGCCGAAATAGGCCGAACCCGGATAGATCGGCGAGGTGTTGGGCTGCGCGAGGCCCGACGAGGCGGCAGCAACGATCTCGTCCATATCCATGGATGCAGCGATCGCCTGCCGCAGCTTCTGGTTCTTCAGAAGCGGATCGCGCGTCTGGATCAGGAAGGCATGGCGAACGGCGTTCGAGGCGACGGCGACCTCAAGCTTGGGATTGGTCTTCAGCTCGGGGACGTCGCTGTAGAGGATCTCGCCGAGATCGATCGCGCCGGAGATCAGGCCAGCCTTGACGGTCGCGGGATCGCGCACGATCAGGAATTTCACGTCCTTGATCAGAGGGCGCTTCGAGCCGAGATAGCCATCGCGCTTGCCGTCGGTCTTCAAGGGCGAATAGCCGTCGAAGGCGGTCATGGTGAAATATTCGGCCCGCTTCCACTCGCCGAGCTTGTAGGGCCCGGTGCCGATCGGCTTGTCGAAGCTGCCGTCGGCCTTGACCGAATCCTTGTGGATCACGGCCGCCATGGCGCAGTCGGTGCGTGCCAGCGCGTCGAGGAACAGCGCGGTGGACTGGTTGAGCTTCATCACGACAGTGCCGGCATCGGGAGCCTCGACCGACTCGACCTTCAGCCCGTTGCGGCCGTCGAACTCGGACAGGCAGCGCCAGTCCGTCTTCGGGTCCATGTAGCGGTTCCAGCTCCACAGCACATCGGCCGAGGTCAGGTCGGCACCGTTATGGAACTTCACGCCCTTGCGCAGGGTGAAGGTGTAGGTCTTCCCATCGGCGGAGACGTCGATCTTCTCGGCCAGCAGCGGGCCTACCGTGCCATCCTCGCCGTAGCCGACGAGGCCCTCGACGAGCTGGAGGACGAAATCATCGGTGTTGTCGTCGCGGTTGACGCCGGGATTGATGCTGCGGATGTCGGCCGCCACCGAGACGGTGACGGATTGCGCGACAGCCGGGCTCGCGAGCACGGCCAACATGAAGGCAGAGGCTAGAATACGGCTCATAGCGATTCCCCTGTTATCGTTGTGTTCTTGATCCGGTCGGCGGCGATCTCAGGCCGCCTTGACGCCGCCACGGCGGCGACGAGCCAGAATGTCTGCGAAAAAGTCCTGCACGCGCGGGACGGCTCTCAGGCCGTCATGCGCCATGTTCGGCACGAGATCGAACTGCACAGAGACCCCCGCGGCCTCGAAGGATTTGCGCAGGCTGGCCAGCCGCTCGGGGCGGGTCGCGCCGGCGTGGTTGGCGTCCGGCATCCAGTTGCGGCCGCCCGGCTGGTGGGTGATTTCCCAGGTTTCGAGATCGGCCGCGCCGACGATCATCTGCACGGGAACCTGACGCATCGCCTCGAGATCGGGAGCAGTGCCGAATAGTTCGGCCATGTTGCGGGTGCCGACCCACCAGTCGCGCGTTGGATCGAGCAGCGTTACCGAACCCGGCGCGCCGATCGATGCCGCCCAGAGCCTTTGCGGCTGCAGCATCAGGAAACGGTGCGTGAAATGACCGCCGCCGGAATAGCCGAACAGACCGAAGCGATCGAATTTCGCGCGATAGCGCTGCGCGACCTCCTCGACCATGGCGAGCAGCACCTGGTCATAACGGATGTTGCCTTCGCGCATGTATTTGAAGCCATCGCGATTATCGTCGCCGAGCACGCCGATCGGGAATAGCGGGGCGAGGATGATGCAATTGTTCCAGCGGCCGAACTCGGCGAAGGCGTCGCGATATCCGGTGAAGCCGCGGCCGGTGCCATGCATGGCGACGACAAGCTCGGGCGGCTCGCCGCGTTCTGCAAGCGTCGACGGCGCATAGAGGCAATAGCTGAAGCGCGGATCCTGACGGCAGGCGATCACCGGCGTCGGGCCGAGATCATAGAGCGCCTTGCCGCGGGCGGCGGCCTCATCTTCCGGCTTCGGGTTCACAGCGGCGGGAGCGGTCATCGTGTAGATCCTATTGGCGGTATAATTGGCGCCAATTATGTTGCATGTTATTATGGGCCCTGCAACAGGCAGATGCCCAGGTTTTCGAATCCGTCATCCATCCAAACGTTCAAGCATGGTGTTGTCCGAAAACCGGTTCCCGTTTTTCGGTGCCATGCTCTAGAGAGGCCCGATGAAAGCCCGCCGGAAAGAAAAACGCGCCCTTGCCGGCGAAATCGCCGAAGCCATCCATATGCGCGCCTATCGGCCCGGCGAGTGGCTGCGGCAGATCGACCTCGAAGAGAAGTTCAACGCGACCCGCTTCGATGTGCGTAGCGCGCTCGACGAATTGGCGGTCCGCAAGACGATCGAGCATGTGCCCAATCGCGGCTACCGCGTCGCCCAGCTCGACACCGAGACCTATCGGGCTATTCGCGAGACGCGCGTGATCCTGGAAACGGCGGCGGTTGCCGAAATCGTCGCGCGAATGGACGAGGCGACGATCGCCAAACTGAAGGAACTGGCGGCCCGCTTCGGCGCTGCCGTCAGCGCCGGCACGCATATGGAGCAGAGCCAGATCAACGGCGAATTCCACCATGTGTTCTACAGCCTTTGCGGCAATCCGGTGCTGGAGGAGATGATCTGGTCGCTGCGCGACCGGTCGCGCGGCTCGGCAGTGACGGTCTGGAGCTCGCATGAATCGCTGCTCCAGAGTGACCGGGACCACATCGCGATGATCGCGGCGCTGGAGGTTCGCGATACAGCCGGCCTCACCCGGCTGATCGCGAGCCACATCATCAAGGACGGTCTCTGAGGGCGCTCACTCGGCGATGCTGACTTCCCAGAGCCTGGGCTTCGACAGGATCGAGGATTTGTAGCCCTTGACCCGCTTGGCATACACGCCGGCGTCGAGGCCGTTATAGAGCATCACCATCGGCACCTCGTCGATGAAGCGCTTGTGAAGCTCGTCGAAGATCGCCTGCCGCTCGGCCTTGTCGGAAACCACCATCGACTTGTCGAGCAGGGCCTGTGCCTCGGGATTGTCCCAGACCTTGCGCGGCTGGGTCTCCTTGGGGCCGGTGACCGATTCAAAGCTGAGCGCCGGGTCGAGCCTTGCCGAGTAGGGGAAGGCCTGGAGCTGGTAATTGCCCTTGGAATAGCGGTCGAGCTGCGTCGCCCATTCCAGCACCTCGATCGTCGCGTTGATGCCGGCGTTCTGCAGCATCTGCTGGGCAATCACCGCGGAATCGAAGCTTTGCGGATAGCGCTTGTTGGCGAGCATGACGAGCGGCTCGCCCTTGTAGCCGGCCTCCGCCAGCAGCTTCTTGGCGGCAGCCTTGTCGAAGCGATAGCCCTTCGCCTGGACGGGCGTGTAGTAGGTCGACATGGCCGGCACGATCGAATTATTGGGCTTGCCGAGGCCGTCCGTGACCGAGGCAACGATTTCCTCCGTGTCGAGCGCGGCAGCTATGGCCTGGCGCAGCTTGACGTTCTTCAGCAGGGGATCGCGGGTCTGCAGGAGGATGCCGACCAGGCCCATATTCGAGACGACCGAGAGTTCGACCTTGGAGTTGGTCTTGAGTTCGCGGACGTCGGCATTGGCGATGTCGGGGATGATGTCGATATCGCCGCGCAGCAGCGCCGCCCTGGCGGTCGAGCTGTCGGGAATGATCATGAAGCGGACTTCGTCGACCAGCGGGCGCTTGCCGCCGGTATAGCCGTCGACGGGGCCGGGCAGGCTGGAATAGCCTTCATATCGGCTCAGACGGATGTATTCGCTGCGGCGCCACTCGGCGAAGCGGAACGGGCCGGTGCCGATCGGCTTGTCGAAGCTGCCATCGGCCTTGATCGAATCCTTGTGCAGGATCGCGGTCATCGCGCAGTCCGTGCGGGCGATGCTGGCGAGGAAAAGCGAACTCGGTTTGTCGAGTTTGAAGACGACGGTCGAGGGGTCGGGCGCGGTCACAGCCTCGACCTTGACCCGACCACGTCCGTCGAACTCGGACAGGCAGCGCCAGTCCGTCTTCGGATCCATATAGCGGTTCCAGCTCCAGACCACGTCGGCCGAGGTCAATTCGGCGCCGTTGTGGAACTTGACGCCCTTGCGCAAAGTGAAGGTGTAGGTCAGCCCGTCATCGGAGATCGCGACCTTTTCGGCCAGCAGCGGCCTGACCTGCGAATCCTCGCCATAGGCGACGAGCCCCTCGACCATGTGCAGGACCACGGCGTCGGTATTGTCGTCGCGATTGACGCCCGGATTGATGCTGCGGATGTCGGCATTCAGATGCACCCGCGCGGTGGTGGCATGGCCGGGCGTTGCGGCCATGAGCGCCACTGCCAGCATGCCGGTTGCAGCGGCAAGGCGTGGCGCGGACCAGCCTGATACGAAATTTCTGCGAGCCATCACGTTCCCCTGTTTTTCTTTGGTCTGGCTGTGCTCGGGAGCGGGGGAATCGTCTCCGCTCCCGGAACCGGCGCTGAAGGCCGGGGCCTGCCCCTGAGGGCTAAGGTCTTTTCGTCACTCGGCGGCTTGCGCCAGCAGCACCGGGTCTTCAGTCAGGCTGTAGCGCGTGAAGGTGCGGTTCAGTGCCGGCAACGGGGCAACTTCCATGATGCCCTTGGCCGGCTGCATGATCACCATCGCGACGGTCGCCGAGAGATTGCCGGTGTCGTTGAGGCGCGGCGGGCGGCAGACCGAATAAGGCGTTAGGAAATCGTCGAAGAAGGCTTGCTTGAGATCGTCGACGGTGAGCTTGCCACCGGCTTCGTCCAGGAGCTTGCGGACGCGCCAGTCGCGGTAGAAGCTTTCGGGAACGCGCGGCGTGCCGGTCTCGCGGAGCTTGGTCAGCGCGATCGGGCTGACCCAGTGATTGGCATGCACGATCAGTCCCTCGGACGGGTAGATCGGGAAGGCTTCGTCAGGCGCGCATTCGAAATCGATGGCGAAGCCCTTCACCGTCGAGAGCATCATGTTGTTCGAGCAGGATTTGGGTGTCGTCGCCACGGCCTTGATCGCGAAGGCGAGATGCTCCTGCTCGAGCACCTTGCGCCGGATCAGCGCGAGCGGGACGCCGGTCTGGCTGAAGTCGCGTTCGGATTCGAGGTAATTGGCGGTGATGCAGACGCCGGCGGCATTCATGCCGCAGCGGGCGAGGCCGCCGGCCTCGACGAAGGTCAGGAAATCCGGCCCGTCGTCGCGCCGCACGCGCAGCACGATCGCGGTCTCCGCGCATTCGGCCTTCCAGTCCCAGTTCTGGCCGTGGATCAGCTCGCCCGTAGCGCTGCGCTCGGGCAGGATGACCGCGCCGGTGCAGCCGTCGTCGAGTTCTTCCTCGGCTTCGACCGGCTTGTTTGTCTGGAGCCGCGCCTTGGCCATGACCTCGGTGCGGGCATTGACCATCACGATGTCTTCGAGCGCGACGCCGGCGCCATCGGCGATACCGCGCATCTCCTCGACATAATGCGCGCCGAAAGCTTCGATCTCTCCGGCGAATTCGGCGATCAGCGCCGATTTCGCGGCCGCGTCGAAGCCGAGTTCATTGAGCTGGCCGCCATAAAGCTCGATGCTGCGCTTGACGCGCTGGGGCACGGCGAGGCCGTGCTGCCGGCCACGCTCATAGGGCGTGCCCGATACATCGACGAAAGGACAGGGCTGGACCATGGAGCGGACCTCTTTGATGCTGGTCTGGCGAATTTTTTCGCGCTAATGTATTTCATCTTGAATTAAGACAATCAAGGGCCTTTTCATGGCGACGCCGACACGGCTGCAGCAGGACATCGCCGAGCAGATCCTCCAGATGGTGCGCGAGGACGGTCTCGGTGCCGGCGACTGGCTGAACGAAAACAGCACCGCGCGGCGCCTGAATGTGTCGCGCACGCCGGTTCGGGCGGCGCTGGCCTATCTGGCCGAGCAGGGGCTGGTGCGGCGTCATGCCAATAAGGGCGTCGAACTTCTGGCCGCGACTCCGCCGGCCGGAAACGGCGCGCTGCCGGATGGCGCCGAGCTCGCCATGGTCAGGATCGCGCGTGACCGCGAGGCCGGCGTCCTGCGCGACGATATTTCCGAGCTGGAGATGATGCGGCGCTATGAAATCGGCCGGCCGGAGGTGCAGCGGCTGCTGGCTCGCTTCGCAGATCTCGACATGGTCGAGCGCAAGCCCGGCTATGGCTGGCGCTTTCTGCAGGAGCCGCGCGATCCACGGGTTCATGATGAACGCTACCGCTTTCGCCTGCTGATCGAACCGGCGGCGCTGCTTGAGCCAGGTTTCCAACTGGAGCGGGCCTGGGTCGACGAGATGCGTGGCCGGCATGCCGATATGCTGGCGCGGCCCTGGCATGAGGCGGCGAGCATCGCGCTTTATGAAATGAATGCCGATTTTCATGAGGGGCTCGCGGCGGCATCGGGCAACCGCTTCATTCATTCTGCGATCAGGCGCCAGAACCAGCTGCGGCGGCTTTCGAACTACGATTGGGTCTTTGGATTCGAGCGGGTGCAGGTGAATTGCCGGGAGCATATGCAGATTCTGGATTACCTGCAGAGCGGCGAGCATGAGATCGCCTCGGCCCTGATGCGCAGCCATCTTCTGCGCGCGAGCGTGCTGCGGCATGGGGATAGCCGGATCTGACATCGGCCGGCGAGCCGGTTGTCTTTTTTATTCAATAAACACATAGTTTGCTCGTCATCTCGCCGCGCGGGCGAGGCCGCTCTCATGCGCGGCCATCCCTGCGGAGGCAGAGCCGCCCATAGGAGCCGCCATGAACGCCCCCGTTTCGCCCCATCTGGCCAATCAGCGTGATGCTTTCTGGATGCCGTTCACGCCGATGCGCAGTTTTCAGCGCGAACCAATGCTGTTCGACCGCGCCGAGGGCATGCACTACATCACGCCGGAGGGGCATCGCGTTCTGGACGGCATGGCGGGGCTCTGGTGCGTCAATGCCGGGCATGGGCAGCCGCGCGTCGTCGAGGCGATCCGCGAAGCTGCGGGACGGCTCGATTTCGTGTCCTCCTTCAAGATGAGCCACCCGGCCGCGCAGGCATACGCGACGCGTCTCTGCGATTTCGCGCCGGAGGGCATCGACCACGTCTTCTTCGTCAATTCTGGCTCGGAAGCCGTCGATACCGCGTTGAAGATCGCGCGTGCCTACCATCACGCCCGCGGCGATGCTGGCCGGACCAAGCTGATCGGCCGGGCCAAGGGCTATCATGGCATGGGCTTCGGTGGATTGTCCGTCGCAGGCATTGGCCGGCACAAGATCGGCTTCGGGCCGCTTCTGCCGGACACCGCCCATCTGCCGCTGCCTTATGACCGCGCGACCATGGCGTTTTCGCAGGGCCAGCCAGAAGCCGGCGCCGGTATCGTCGACGGGCTGGAAGCACTGTTACTGGTGCATGATCCGGCGACGATCGCGGCGGTGATCGTCGAGCCCGTCACCGGATCGGGCGGGGTCTATCCGCCGCCGCGCGGTTATCTCGAGCGGCTGCGTGCCTTCTGCGACAAGCACGGCATCCTGCTGATCTTCGACGAGGTCATCACCGGCTTCGGCCGGCTGGGCACGCCCTTCGCGGCGCAGGCCTATGGCGTAACCCCCGATCTGATGAGCTGCGCCAAGGGCATGACGAACGGCGCCGTGCCGATGGGCGGCGTGCTCGTCGCGGGCCATGTCTTCGACGCCTTCATGAACGGCCCGCCCGAAGCGATCGAACTCTTCCACGGCTATACCTATTCGGCCCATCCGTTGGCCTGCGCCGCTGGGCTCGCGATGCTCGATGTCTTCGCTGAAGACAATCTGCTCGGACATCTCGGCTCCCTTCTGCCGTTCTGGGAGTCGCGCGCGCATGCGCTGAAGGGCCATCCGCATGTCCTGGATATCCGCACCGCCGGCTTGCTCTGCGCCATCGATCTCGACCCGCGCGCAGGCGCGGCCGGTGCGCGTGGCTCGGCCTGCGCGCGGCTTTGTCATGAGAGCGACGTGCTGGTGCGCAGTTCCGGCGACACGATCGTGCTCTCGCCGCCGCTGATCATCTCGCCCGAGGAGATCGAAACGATTTTTGCGTCGATCGAGATGGCGCTCTCGCGGATCGACTGATCCGCGGAGGTTGCCCGAGGAAAATTGCCGCCCCGATCGCCTTTGGGAGGGAAGTGGCCGGGGCGGCAGGTGATGCGCGCGAGCATGCAGCGCGCGATCCTGAGAATGGGGAGTTCGTCGGCGACGAACATCCTTCATTCGATGGAGAAGGCGAGATCTACAGGTCGGCGATGTCGAGCGGACGGGTCAGGCGCCGATGAATTTGAAATGGCCGCCGAAGCTTCGATAGGATGATTCGAGGATTTCGACGCCGCCCCGCTTGCGCAGCACATCGGCGGTGGCAAGTCCGAGCTCGACCGCCTGGGTGGAGGGTGCTGTTTCGCTCGCCACGATGCATTTCTGGCCATCGAGCGAGGTGATCTGCGCCCTCAGCGTCAATTGGTCGCCGTCCCAGCTGGTGGAGGCGCCGACCGGCAGGCTGCAGCCGGCGCCGAGCGAATGCAGCATGGCCCGCTCGCAATCGACTTCCGCACGCGCCCTGGGATCCTCAATGTCCTTGAGGAGCGCCAGGATTTCGGCGTCTGCGGCGCGTGCCTCGACGCCGAGTGCACCCTGTCCGACCGCGTAGGGGAAAACATGCGGATCGAGCAGTTCTGACGTCGCCCGCTCCAGACCCAGGCGTTGCAGACCGGCCTGAGCGAGGATGACGGCGTCGAGCCCATCCTCGCCATCGATCTTCGCCAGTCGCGGCCCGACATTGCCCCTGATCGGCACGACTTCGACATCGGGGCGCAGATGCTTGATCTGGGCGCGGCGCCGCAGCGATCCCGTGCCGACGCGAGCACCCGGCTTGAGATCGGCCAGGGTCGAGCCGCACAGGCCGTCGCGCGGATCGGCGCGCTCGGGCACGGCCGCAAGAACCAGCCCGTCGCGCAAGGTCGTCGGCAGATCCTTCAGCGAATGGACGATGATGTCGGCCTCGCCGGAAATCAGCTGCTCTTCATGCTCGGTCGAGAACACCCCGATCATGCCGAACTGATGGAATTCGGAGACCCGGTCGCGATCCGCGACCGTGGCGATCGGATGCAGTGAGAACTCGGTCTGCGGGTGCTTCGCCTTGATCAGACCCATGATGTAATTGGTCTGCGCCATGGCCAAAGGGCTGCGCCGCGTGCCAATTTTCAAAAGCATGGAGAACTTCACCTGAGCCCGAGGCTTGTCGGCCTCTGTCGATTAGAACCGTTTTATATCAACGGATTGCGATTACCGCGAGTGTGGCGTTCCGCCGCCCCGAATCCGGGAAGCCGTTTGCCGCGAGCGTTTTAGCGGCAAGGAGGGGATGCGCGCAAACATCGCTGCTCCGAGACTGCGCGGGGGCGGCTCAGGCCGGCCTGGCGAAGGGCGCGAACAGGACCGCGACCTCGCGATAGACGTCCCGCTTGAAGGGAATGATCAAATCGGGTGTCTCGTCGAGCCTCGCCCAGCGCCAGGCGTCGAACTCGGCCTTGTGGCCACCCGCCGGGTTCAGGACATTGATCTCGGACTCGGGCCCGGTGAGGCGGAAGGCGAGCCATTTCTGGGCCTGCCCACGCCAGCGGCCCTTCCAGGCCTGCTTGCCGATGGCGACCGGAAGGTCGTAGCTCAGCCAGCCCGGCGCCTCGGCCAGCAAGGTCGCGGAGGTGACGTTGGTCTCCTCCTGCAATTCGCGTTGCGCGGCCTGCAACGGCGTCTCGCCGGCATCGATTCCGCCCTGCGGCATCTGCCATTCATGGCCGGGAGCGACATGTTCGCGCTGTTTCTTGTTGGCGCGCCGGCCAACGAAGACAAGGCCGTCGGCATTGAACAAGGCGAGCCCGACGCAGGGGCGATAGCCTTCGGGAGGAGCGTCGGTCATTTCAGGGATCCGGTGGTTTTCGGGTTGCGCAATGTCCGCGCGGCGCTCATCGGCACGATTGCCAGCCCCTTGCCTTCAAGTGATTGCGCCCAGCGCGCGATCCGCTCGATCGAGACTGGCAGCGCGCTTGCAGAGGCGATCGCCACGCCCTGTTCGCGCGCTATCGCTTCCAGGCCAGCCAGTTCCTTGTCGATTGCATCGGCCCGCGTCACGCTGTCGATGACGCGGTCGACCTTCATCGCGGGGATCTGCGCGCGTCCCGCCGACGAGGCCAGCAGGCTGCGCGAGGACGAGCCGTCGTCGACGACCATCAACCCGCGGCCGGCGAGTTCGCGCAGGATCGGCGAGAGCGCCGCCTCGTCGGCTGTCAGCCGTCCGCCGAGAAAATTGACGATGCCGACATAGCCGGTGAAGCGGCCGAGCACCCAGTGCAGACGGTCGAGATTGTCGCTGGATTTCGGGCCGGTCAGCAAGGTGTGCGGGCCGGGGTCGTTGTCGGGATAGTCGAAGGGCTCCATCGGGAGCTGCAGGAAGACCTCGTGCCCTTCGCTGCGGGCGCGCTGGACGGTGCGTTCCAACTCCTGCCCATAGGGTGCAAAGGCGAGCGAGATCGTGCCGGGAAGCTTGGCGATCGCGTCCGCCGTGCCGCTCTGGCTGATGCCGAGGCCACCGACGAGGATCGCGATCCGGCCTGCCGGCTTGGTGGCAGGCTGGGGGCCGAGGGGGCGGGCATAGATCTGCAGCGGTGTCGCGCCATCCGGTGCCGTCTTGGGCAACAGCCCATAGCGGCTGCGCTCGACGAGGCGGTTGTCGGGCGAGGGCGCCAGCTTGATCGGGCCATCGCTATCGGGGATCGTGATGATGATCGAGCCGGGCATGTCGGCGCCCGGGCGTACCACCGTCACGCCCGCTTCGTTCTCGAGCTGACTGGCATTCGATTGCGTGCGCGGACCCTGCGGCACGCCGGGCTGCACGGGGATCGCGGCAAGCTGCGGTTGCTCGGTGCGCTTCTCGATGGTCGCGGTCGCCATGGGCTGGCCGCCATCGGGGTCGCGGCGCAGCGCGATGAGGAGCAGGACCGCGACCAGTACGGTCCCGACCACGCCGCCCGACGCCATCACGAGCCAGCGGCCCCATGGTTTGCCATGAGGCTCGGCCCGGTTTTGGCCAAGCGGCCGATTAAGTTCCGTGAGCGGCGTTCCGGCCAAGGGCAGCCGTCCTCAGCTTAAGCGAAGCGGACCCGAATCAGTGGCCCGCGCGGCTAGTCTTGTCGCGCGGAACGCTTCCCGTCGAGCCCAGTCGGGCTCAGTTCTGCTTGGGAACCTCGGGAGCAGGCGTCGTCACCGGGGCCGCGGCATCCTTCTTGACGCCGCGAAGCTGGTTCAGCGCCGCGATCAGCTGGGTGTCCTTGGTCGGATCGTTGGGCACATAGGCAGCCGAACCTGACTGCTCGTCCTTGCCGTCGCCCGATTTCAGGTGCCCCTTCAGCGAGGCCTCGCCCTTGTTGTCGGTGAGCTTGTCCTTGAGCTCGGCGGGAACGTCCTGGATGACCTCGATATCGGGCGTGATGCCCTTGGCCTGGATCGAGTTGCCCGACGGGGTGTAGTAGCGCGCCGTGGTCAGGCGAAGCCCGCCATTGCCGCCGAGCGGAATGACCGTCTGCACCGAACCCTTGCCGAAGGAGCGCGTGCCCATCACGGTCGCGCGCTTGTGGTCCTGCAGGGCGCCGGCGACGATCTCGGCGGCAGAGGCCGACGAGCCGTTGATCAGCACCACGACAGGCTTGCCCTTGGTCAGGTCGCCGCCGGGCTTCGCGTTGAAGACCTGCGTCTCCTCGGCATTGCGGCCGCGGGTGGAGACGATCTTGCCGCGCTCGAGGAAGGCGTTCGAGACCAGCACCGACTGGTCGAGGCGCCCGCCGCGATTGTTGCGGAGGTCGATGACGTAGCCCTTGATCTTGTCCTTGCCGATCTCGGTGTTGACCTTGTCGATCGCCTTGCGGAGACCTTCATAGGTCTGCTCGCTGAAGGTGCCGATGCGGATATAGCCGACATCGCCCTCGACGCGCTCCTCGACAGCCGGCACGACGATGGTCGAGCGGGTCAGCGTGAATTCGAGCGGCTCGGGCTTGCCGGGACGCTCGATCTTGAGCTTGACCTGCGTGTTGATCAGGCCGCGCATCTTCTCGACGGCCTGCGTCAGGCTCAGGCCTTTCACGACGTCGCCGTCGATCTCGCTGATGATGTCGTTCGAGAGGATGCCGGCCTTGGACGCCGGCGTGTCGCGGATCGGCTTGGCGACCTTGAGGACGCCGTCCTCCATCGTCACCTCGATGCCGAGACCACCGAACTGGCCACGCATGTCGGTGTCCATGTCGCGGAAGCTCTTGGCGTCGAGATAGGCCGAGTGCGGATCCAGCGAGGAGACCATGCCGTTGATGGCGGCCTCGATCAGCTTCTGTTCATCCGGCTTCTCGACATAATCGGTGCGGATCTTCTCGAAGATGTCACCGAACAGGTTCAGGCTACGGTAAACCTCGGCCGAGGCCGCGACCGCGCTGGTCGAGGTCAGAAGCCTCGTCTGCGTGACCATTCCGGTCAGACCAGCGCCCAAGACGGCACCGGCGAAAACGAGAGAAACCTTGCGCATCATCCGCGAACCTTTTCGCCTTGCGGTTTCGTCCACCACGGCGCCGGATCGACCGACACGCCGTCTCTTCTGAACTCGATATACAGAACCGGCTGTCCGGCTCCCGAACCTACGATCGTCGCAGCAGCTTCCGACGTTTCGCCCATAACCGCAACCGGTTCCCCCGCGAGGACGAACTGGTTCAGCGCGACGTCGATCCGCTGCATGCCGGCTAGCAACATGTAGTAGCCCCCGCCCGCGTTCAGGATCAAGAGTTGTCCGAAGGAGCGGAACGGCCCTGCATAAACCACCCAAGCGTCAGAAGGCGCCGAAACTAGGGCATTGGGACGCGTCTCCAGCGAAATCCCGCGTGCTGTGCCGCCCGCGCCATCAGATTCGCCAAAACCACGCAATTGTGATCCTGCAACAGGCAGTGGAAGGAGGCCCCGCGCTTCGTTGAAGGCGATCTTCGGCGCCAGCCGGGCCGGGTCCCGGAAGGCCAAGGCCGCCATGCGCTGGCGCTGTTCGCGGGTTTCGGTCTCCAGCGCTTCGCGCGCGGCGGTCGCGGCGCGGTTGGCGACGGAGATTTCCTTTTCCATGCGCTCGACGAATTCGCGCAGGTTGCGGGCCTGTGCCGCGAGTTCGCCACCGACGCCGCGCTGGGCCTCGACATCCTTTGCCGCACTTGCCTCGCGCTCGCGCCTGGCTTCGACCAGCGAGGCGAGGCGCTGGCGCTCAGCCGCGAGCTGCTCCATCTCGCCGGTGATCGCCTTGCGCTCGCTGGCGATGCCGTCGCGCAGGCGCACGAGCTCAGCAAGGTCGGTGCCGAGAATCTCGATCTCCTGACGCAGATCGGGCACGACAGCGCCCAGGAGCATCGAGGCGCGCACGGCTTCCAGAATATCCTCCGGCCTGACCAGAACGGCGGGCGGGGGGCGACGGCCGATGCGCTGGAGCGCTGCAAGCACCTCCGAGATCAGGCCGCGCCGGCCTTCCAGCGACCGGCGGATCGCGGCCTCGCTCGATTGCAGCAAGGCCAGCCGTTGCTCGACCGCGCCGATGCGCTGTTCGCCAGCCTGTGTCCGCGATGTCGTCTCGAGGAGGGCCTTGTTGAGAGCGGCGCGGTCGGCCCGAATCGCGGCGATCTCGGCTTCGAGCTTGCTGCGCGCCTCGGCATTTCCGGCAAGCCGCTCCTCGATCGTCTTGAGTTCGGCCTCGCGCGCCTGCTTCTCGACGAGCTTCTGCATCGCCTCGCGTGCGAGCTGCTCGGGTTCCGGGGCGGGCGCCTGCGCCGATACGGGGGGCATGCCAAGGCTCGCCATAAGTCCGAGCACCGCGACAATGCGGCCCCATAAACCGGGACGAGCGCGAATCATTGGCGGCGCGGGGCTCATACGCGATGATAAGGGTGTCCGGCGATGATCGTCATCGTCCGATACAGCTGTTCGAGGACAAGGACCCGGACGATCTGGTGTGGGATCGTCAGCGCTCCGAAGGCCAGTGTCAGTTCGGCCCGGTTTCGCAATTCGTCGCTGAGTCCGTCGGCGCCGCCGATGATCAGGCTGGCGGTCGCGGTCCCGGCATCGCGGGCGGCGGCGATACGGGCTGCAAAAGCTTCGCTGCCGAGGCTGCGGCCGCGCTCGTCAAGCGCGATCAGCAAGCCCGGCTGAAGCCTGGCGGTGATCGCCTCGGCCTCGTCGCGCTTGCGTTCATCGGGGCGGCGTCCACGGCTCTCAGGGATCTCGATGATCTCGGGGCCGGTGAAGCCCTGGCCGCGCCCCAGCGCCAGGGCGCGCTCGCGATAGCGCTCGCAAAGATCGCGTTCCGGCCCGTCCTTGAGCCGGCCGACCGCAATGATCGCGAGGCGCATCGCAATTCAGGCGTTAGCTGACCAGACGCTCGTTGGGCCTGTCGGCGCCCCACATCTTTTCCAGATTGTAGAACTGGCGCACTTCCGGCCGGAAGACATGGACGATGATGTCCCCGGTATCGATCAGCACCCAGTCGCAGGCGGGCATGCCCTCGACCTTGGGTGTCTGCAGACCCGAGGCCTTGAGGGCTTCGACCAGCGAGTCGGCGATCGAGGCGACATGGCGGTTCACCCGGCCGGACGCGATGATCATCGCATCAGCCAGCGAAGTTTTTCCGACCAGGTCGATGACAGTGATGTCTTCGGCCTTCATGTCTTCGAGAACACGCAGTGCGAGGGCTACGCTGTCGGCGGAGGGATTCTCGGCGACAGCGGCCTGGGGAAGCGGCTTGGGCTCGGCTTCACCAAGGGTTGAACGGTTCAGTTCCGTATCCTCACATGACGACGCGCTCGCAGCGCGACACCATCAAACTACGCCCGATGGCGCCAAAATTCAATCTTGTTCCGCTCGTTCGCGCAACATAGTCGAAGACAACTCGGACCGGCGGCCATGCAGGAAGATCCAGGCGGGCGGCTTGGCATGGGCGAGCGCGGCGCCCTGGCTTTCGGAAATGCGCCAGCGCGACAGCCAGTTGGCAGCAGGCGAGGCGACCGAGCTATGGGTCGAGCCGGGACGATCGATGACCGCGATCGGCATCATCCGGGCGATGGCACGCCACTCGTTCCAGCGATGGAAATTCGCGAGATTGTCCGACCCCATGATCCAGACGAAATTGACGCCGGGGCAGCGCCGCTTCAGCGCCCGCAGGGTGTCGGCGGTGTAGCGCGTGCGCAGGCTCGCCTCGATGCCGGTGACGTGGATCCGCGAATGATCGGCGATCTGCCGGCTGAAGCGGACGCGCTCCGCAAGCGAGGGCAGCCCGCTATTGTCCTTCAACGGATTGCCGGGGGTGACGAGCCACCAGACCCTGTCGAGCTGCAGCCGGCGCAGCGCCGTCAGGCTCGCCAGGCGATGTCCGTCATGGGCCGGGTTGAAGGAGCCGCCAAACAGCCCGATGCGCAGGCCAGGCGCGTGAGGCGGCAGCCTAAGGTGCTCGTTAGTCCCAACAAGATTTTGCGTCACGGCCGGATCTGGCCGCTGCCATGGACGCGATATTTGAAGGAGCAGAGCTGTTCGACGCCGACCGGGCCGCGCGCATGCATGCGGCCCGTCGCGATGCCGATCTCGGCGCCGAAGCCGAATTCGCCGCCATCCGCGAATTGCGTGGAGGCGTTGTGCAGGACGATGGCCGAGTCGACCTCCGATAGGAAACGGCCGGCCGCGGCTTCGTCTGCGGTGACGATTGCCTCCGTATGGTGCGAGCCATAGCGCTCGATATGGTCGATGGCGGCATCGATGCCGGGAACGACCTTCACCGCGATGATGCGGTCGAGGAATTCGGTGGCCCAGTCGAGCTCCGTGGCAGCCGTGACGCGGGCGTCGATGGCTTGCGTGGCGGCGTCGCCGCGCACGGCGCAGCCGGCCTCGAGGAGGGCTTCGACCAGCGGCGCCAGATGAGTGGAAGCGCAGGCCTCATCGACCAGCAGGGTCTCGGCTGAGCCGCAGACGCCGGTGCGGCGCAGCTTGGCGTTGAGCACGATCTCGCGGGCCATGGCGAGATCGGCGGCGCCATGGACGTAGACATGGCAGTTGCCGTCGAGATGGGCGAAGACCGGCACACGCGCATCGCTTTGCACGCGGGCGACGAGGCTCTTGCCGCCGCGCGGTACGACGACATCGATCGTTCCGTCGAGCCCGGTCAGGATCGCGCCCACTGCGGCGCGATCACGCGTCGGCACGAGCTGGATCGCGTCGCCGGGAAGGCCGGCGGCCTCCAAGCCTTCACGCAGGGCGGCGGCGATCTCGGTCGAGGTGCGGAAGCTGTCGGAGCCGGCCCGCAGGATCGCAGCGTTGCCGCTCTTGAGGCAGAGCGCGCCGGCATCTGCGGTGACGTTGGGGCGGCTCTCGAAGATCACCGCGATGACGCCGAGCGGGGTGGCGATGCGCTCGAAACGCAGGCCGTTGGGCTGCGTCCAGGTCGCCAGCACGCGGCCGACCGGGTCGGGCAGGGCGGCAACGCTGGTGACTGCTATGGCGACCTCATCGAGCCGCTCCCCGTCGAGCAGCAGGCGGTCGATGAAGGCGGCGTTCTGGCCGCCCGCTCTGGCATCGGCAATATCCTGGGCGTTGGCGGCGAGAATGCTGCCGGCGCGGCTGCGCAGGGCTTGCGCCATCGCGAGCAAGGCCCGGTTGCGCTGCTCCTCAGGAGCCAGCGCGATGAGGCGCGCGGCCTGACGTGCCCGCTGCCCGAGCGCCTGCATGAGCGGAGCGACATCGCTGCCAGCGTCTTCCGTCGCGATGATGCGGAGCGCGCTTTCGCTCGTCATGTCCAACCTGCCCAAAGCCATCATAGCCATGCAACCTTAGCCGACGCCGAGCGCCATGTCGTCCCGATGGATCATCTCGGCGCGGCCGGGATAGCCGAGAATTGCCTCGATGTCGCGCGAGGCCTTGCCCAGGACAAGTTTCGCCTCGCTGGCGTCGTAGGCCACAAGGCCGCGCCCGAGGACATGGCCGTCGGGATCGCGAATGAGAACGGCATCGCCGCGCGCAAAATCGCCCTCGATGCGGCTGACGCCGACGGGCAATAGGCTCGCGCCACCGCGTAGCGCCCGCGCTGCACCAGCATCGACATGCAGCGCGCCACGCGGTTCGAGCGAGCCTGCGATCCAGGTCTTGCGCGCGGTGGCGGGGGTCGAGGCGGTGAGGAACCAGGTGCAGCGCGCGCCGCCATCGATCGCGGCGAGCGGGTTCTTTCCGCGTCCGTCGGCGATCAGCATATGCGTGCCGCCGGCGGCTGCGATCTTGCCCGCCTCGATCTTTGTGCGCATGCCGCCGCGCGAGAGTTCCGAGGCGGCGCCGCCGGCCATCGCATCGATCTCGGGCGTGATGCGCTCGACCAGCGGGATGTGCCGCGCGCCGGGGTCGCTGGCGGGAGGGGCGGTATAGAGGCCGTCGATATCGGAGAAGAGCACCAGCAGATCGGCCCCGGCCATGGTGGCGACGCGGGCGGCGAGCCGGTCGTTGTCGCCATAGCGGATCTCGGCGGTGGCGACGGTGTCGTTCTCGTTGATGACGGGGACGGCCCGCAGGTCGAGCAGGCGGCCGAGCGTGGCGCGCGCGTTGAGATAACGTCGGCGCTCCTCCGTATCGGCGAGCGTCAGGAGGATCTGCCCAGCAGTCAGGCCATGATGACCGAGCGCCTCGGCCCAGGTCCGGGCGAGCGCGATCTGGCCGACCGCGGCGGCGGCCTGGCTCTCCTCGAGGCGCAATGGTCCGCCCGGCAGGCCCAGCACCGTGCGGCCAAGCGCAATCGCCCCCGACGACACGACGAGAACGTCAGCGCCGCGCAAATGCAGCTCGGCGAGATCCTCGGCCAATGCGGCCAGCCAGGCCTGCCGCAACCGGCCGCGGGCACGGTCGACCAGCAGGCTGGAGCCGACCTTGACAACGATGCGGCGAAACTGGTTTAGCGACGGCGTCTTTACGAGCATGACCAAACGGGTTGGCTGGAGTAGAATGCCTCTGCCTGTTGGGGAAAAGCGCGCCGTTGTAAAGCGCGTGAGCCGGAGGGCAGGCGCGCGACTGATGCATTCGCGCGGCGGTTGCATTGACAATGTCGATTCAAGCGTCCATATGGGGCGGGTCGATATTTAGGCCGAACGACGTGGCCCCGCGCATGAGAATGCGCTTGCTGACGACCTTCCTGCTCAAATTCGAAAATCGGCGCGTGAGCTTTTTCACGTGCTTCAACATATGCTGAGAAAGGGTTCGTCATGGCGGCCGGCACAGTTAAGTGGTTTAATTCGACCAAGGGTTTTGGCTTCATCCAGCCGGATGATGGCGGTCAGGACGTTTTCGTCCACATCAGCGCTGTCGAGCGCGCCGGAATGCGCGATCTCCGCGAAGGTCAGAAGATCTCGTACGAGATGGTTCAGGACAAGCGCTCGGGCAAGATGTCTGCCGATCAGCTCCGCGCTGAGTGAGCCTAAAAGCCGCGTCAGCGAGCGATGAAATCAGGAAGGGCGACCACGGATGTACTGGCGCCCGCCATTTCGACAGCTCCGGATGCGGCATGATGAAGGGTCGGGGGTCAAAAGCCCGGCCCTTTTTCCTTTACTCTAACCGCAGGAGACAGACATGCAGGTTCTCGTCCGAGACAACAATGTCGACCAGGCCCTCCGGGTTCTGAAGAAGAAGATGCAGCGCGAAGGCGTCTTCCGCGAGATGAAGCGTCGCTCGGCTTATGAGAAGCCGTCCGAGAAGCGCGTCCGTGAAAAGGCCGATGCCATCCGCCGGGCCCGCAAGGTCGCCCGCAAGCAGATGCAGCGCGAAGGTCTGATTGCCGCGCCGAAGCCGAAGCCGAAGCCGGTCCGCGCTGGAAGCGCAGCACCTGCGCGCTGATTTCGATACCATTCGGGCGCAATTTGGATTATTGCGCCCTCGCGGGCAGGAATTGCCCGTAACAACCCGAGAGAAGGCTACCCTTGAAGAACCCGACCGACCGCAGCTTCACTGATCGTCAAGCCAATTCCGCAGCCGCCAAGCAGGCGCTTCTCGAGCGCTTCAAGGCAAGGCCCGGTCCGGATGACCCGATCATGCAGCAGCGACGCGCGGAGCGCCAGGCGGTTGCCGAGGCGCGCGCCGCCCGCGAGGCCGAAAAGGCCGCCGCCCGTGCAGAGGCGGAACGTCTTGCCGCGATCGAGCGGGCTCGCCTCGAAGAGGAAGAGCGCCTCGCCGAGATCGAGCGCGAAATCGCCCGCAAGGCCGAGCAGGCCCGCCGCGATGCCGAGCGTCCGCGCAAGGTGCTTCTGGAAGCCGTTCAATACGCCCAGATGAGGGCGGCCGGCAAAGGCCGTCGCTAAGCTCTAAAGCCTATACTGACGGGGTTTCTCGCGCGCGCCATTGGCCGCAGGAGGCTCGGCAGTCGACGATTCCGGCCGAGGCACGAGCCTTGGCCGGCGTGACACGCCTCCCTTCAGGAGTCGGGTCGCTTCAGGTCGTACGGCCTGGAACGTGAACCCGCCTCCCGCTGAACCCCGGAGCGAGCCGCCATGGCGACGCGAGGACTCTCCGCCGACGAAATCAAGCGTCGGGCCCAACTTGCTTTCGACAAGGCCGATGCGCGCAAGCAGGAAGCGTCGCGCGCGATGGAGGCCGAGCAGGCCGACCGCGATGCGATGATGCAGAAGACCGCGCGGCTGCGGGCGCAGCGGCTTGCCAAGGAAGCGGCAGACGCCGAGACCGCCGCGATCATCGCCGCCGAGCAGGCGCAGGCAAAGGCCGAACTGGTCGAGGCGAAGGCCGCCGCAAAGGCTGCCAAGACGAAAGCTGCAACCGACAAGGCGGCCAAGCCGAAGCGCAAGGCTGCCGCAACCAAGCAGCCTGACTGAACCAACGCATGTCAGGCGGGCGTCACGCCGTCGGTAAGACTGAGGCGCCGCAGAGATCTGTCGCGCCTGAATTTTCCCAAGAACAGAAGCGAATCGCAGCCTTGCCGACCCGGCCTTGCCGTCGCGCGCGCTGGCAGCCGGCATTGATCGACTATCTGCGTCGACAGGTGAGTGCAGCCGATACTGGCGCGTTGCTGTAGCCCGCATAAGATGTGACGCGCGTCCGGTCAGCTATCGACCGTTGTTGCGGGGTCCAGTCTATCAGTGGCGGATCTGATCATCACGATCACCTGACGGTCGCGTGTATCCGGGCTGTACGCTTCGCTCCGGTCGGGATGACCCGCGCTTCCAGCCGAAGGCCGGAAGGCATCGACTGGCCATCGCTGACCAAGTTGTCGCCATCTGCAGTGTTCGCCGTGAGGCAACCGCGCGGCGTCGTACATGACCTATCGGCAAATCCCTCGGGCCGGACTAATCTCACTTTCGATTGAACCTTTCGCGGACTCGCTGCGACCAATGTTTGCGAGCCGGGATGCCGGGCCTTGAGGGCGATGCATACGGAATCGGACGAAGATCTCGTCAAGCGGATCGCCTCGGGCGACCGGCTCGCGATGAAGGTGCTGTTCTCGCGGCATCAGGTGCGGGTCTATCGCTTCGTGCTGCGGCTCGTCCGCGACGAAACGCTGGCGGAGGATGTGATCAGCGATGTCTTCATGGATCTCTGGCGCCAGGCAGATCGTTTCGAGGCGCGCGCCTCGGTCGCGACCTGGCTGCTCGCCATCGCCCGCAACAAGGCCTATTCGCTGCTGCGCAAACGACGCGATGCGGGGCTCGACGATGATTTCGCCGAGAGTATCGAGGATGAGGCCGACGATCCCGAGATCGTGCTGCAGAAGCAGGACAAGGGTCTCGCTATCCGCGCCTGCCTTGCCAAGCTCACGCTGGAGCATCGCGAGGTCATCGATCTCGTCTATTACCATGAAACCTCGGTGGAAGAGGTGGCGCGGATCGTCGGCATCCCCGAAAACACGGTCAAGACCCGGCTCTTCCATGCCCGCAAGAAGCTGGGAGACGTGCTCAAGGCTGCCGGCATCGATCGGGGTTGGCCATGAGCAACAAGCCTTTCAAGTTCTCGGCAACGCCGGAGGAGGCGCGTCATGACTGACAATATCGCGACCGACCCGAAGCGAACCGAGCTGGAGGAACTGCTGCCCTTCTACGCCAATGGCCGTATCTCGGCTGGCGACAGGGCCCGTATCGAGAAGGCGCTCGCGGGAGATCCCGAGCTTGTCATGCGGCTCGACATCGTCCGCGAGGACATGGCGGAGACGACGCTGTTGAACGAGAGCCTCGGCGCGCCGTCTCACCGCGCGCTCGACCGGCTGATGGACAGGATCGAGGCCGAGCCGCGAGAGGCACCCTTGCTGACGCGCGCCAAGGGCGGCCTGATGGCCTGGCTTGGCGGGTGGTTGTCGGCCCAGCCGCCGCGACGGCTGGCCTATGCCAGCGCCGCTGCGCTGGTCTTGATCGCGATCCAGGGTGTCGCCTTGACAGGACTTGCCGTGCGCGGCACGGGCGGCAGCTTCGAGACGGCGTCGGCTCCAGGCACAAGGCCGTCCGAGCGCTATGTCATGCTGAGCTTTGCCGCCGACGCCAAGGCAAGCGACATCGCGGCATTTTTCAAACGCTACGAGGCGTCCGTGGTCGATGGGCCGCGTGCGAATGGCTTCTTCAAGGTCCGGGTCGGCGACGCCTCGCTGACGACGGCGCAGGTCGATGCGATCGCGGCGCGCATGAAAGCCGAAGGCGCCATCATCAGCTTCGTCGCGCCGGCTCCCTGAGACCTGCGGTCCTGACCTCCTTCGGGAGCAAGGCATGCTATCATGATCGTCGCTGGAGGCCTCCTCGATGCCGGTTCGTCCAAATCGCGATGCCCTGCCGATGTCGCGCCTGGCGCGCCTTGCCGGATGCGGCTGGCTTTCCCTGATGCTCGGGGTTGGCGCGGTGCCGGCTCTGGCGCAGACCAATATGTCGGGCGCCGGGCAGGGCTTTGGCCGCAACGAATCCCTCGGCCGCGTGCAAAATCCGCAAAGCGGACGTGTGCAGACTGTGCCTGCAACACGCCCCACCACAGGCGGTCGGTATCCCCCGGCGCAGATGCCGTCTGGCCGCCCCAGCCGGCCGCGCCCGGGTGGAGGCTGGGGACCGGCCGGCATCGGTCTCGGCGCCGGCATCATCGGCGGCATCCTGCTCGACCAGGCTGCGCGCCGGCCGGTCTATGATCCCTATGAGCCCGAACCGCCGCGCCGTGTCCGAAGGCCGATCGTCGTCGAGGAGTATTATGACGACGAGGAGCCTGCCTTGCGCCGGCCCCGGCGGCCGGCGCCTGTGCGTGAAGCCGCGCCGCCGCGGCGCGCCGCTCCTCCCCCGGCCCGTCAGGCTGCGGGGCCTGCGCCGCGCCAGCCGCGCGTCATCGTGCCGCCTGCAAGCGAGAACCGTTTCGTTGCCGAAGAGATCCTGTTCGAACTCGCCCCGAACGCGCGAGCGGAGATTGTGTTGCGGCGGCATCGCGCGACGCTGATCGCGAGCCGGCGCTTCGAACTCGCCGGCGTCAATCTCATCCGGGCCCGCCTGAATGACGGCCGCAGCGCCCGTATTGTGCTCGCGCAGATGGCTGGAGATCGCAACATCGCCAGCGCGCAACCGAACTACATCTATTCGCTGCAGCAGGACGCGCCCGTGCAATCGGCGGATGCGCCTCGCAGTCCGGACGTCGCTCCGGCGAAGCCCGATCTGCCGGTCCTGACGCTCTCCGCGCCTGCGGCATCAACGATCGCATCGCCTGAACCAATGCCTGCCCCGGTGGCGCCGAAGCGCGAATTGCAGCCGCAATACATCGTGGAGAAGCTGCATCTCGATGATGTGCACAAGCTGGCTCGGGGCGAGAAAATCCGCGTCGCGGTGATCGATTCCGGCGCCGACATCGCTCATCCGGAATTGCAGGGCGTGGTTGCCGGCAGTTTCGATGCGCTTGGCGGCGAAGTCGCACCGCATGCCCATGGCACGGCAATGGCGGCGGCGATCATGGCGCAGGCGCAATTGCAGGGGGTCGCACCGGCGTCGCGTCTGCTCGCCGCACGGGCCTTTGCCGGCGGGACCGTGCCTGCGTCCGCCAGCGGCACGACCTTTCATATTCTCGCAGCGCTCGACTGGGCGGCGGAGCAGAGCGCCCGCGTCGTCAATCTCAGCTTCGCCGGCCCGCAGGACCGGTTGCTGTCGCGTTCGCTCGCCGGGGCCAAGGGGCGGGGCATGGTTGCGGTCGCCGCTGCCGGCAATGGTGGGGCGAGCGCTGCGCCGCTTTATCCGGGGGCCGATCCCAATGTGATCGCGGTCACCGCCACCGATGCGGATGACAAGGCTTTTCCGGGAGCCAATCGCGGCGCTTATATCGCTGTCGCTGCGCCCGGCGTCGACGTGCTCGCGGCCGAGCCGCAGGGCCGCTACGCTTTTTCGTCGGGCACGTCGATCGCGGCCGCGCATGTCTCGGGGCTGGTGGCCCTGTTGTTGGAGAAGCGGCCCGATCTCGATCTCGAAGGCATCCGCAAGCTGTTGATGGACAGTGCGGTCGATCTCGGCACGAAGGGTCGCGATCCGGTCTTCGGCGCGGGCCGTGTCGATGCTCCTGCCGCTCTTGCAAGGGCGTTGCCGGTGTCGGCCGCGCGACCCTAGACGCTGGTCGGCATCGTCGATGGCTTGACCTTCGGCGCCGCATCGGCCTGATGGCGCAATGCGCCGCCCCAAGCTTCTTTTCGTCGCGACCGAGGACTGGTTCTTCGCCTCGCATTTCCTGCCGATGGCGCGGGCCGCGCGCGAACTCGATTTCGATGTCGCAGTCATCGCGCGCGAACGGCAGCATCGCCGCATCATCGAGGCCACCGGCGCACGCCTGATCGCGCTGGAAGCGGAGCGGCGCAGCCTCGATCCGCGCGCGCTCTTTGCCCAGGTTCAGGCCTTGCGCCGCCTGATCGCGGCCGAGAATCCCGACATCCTGCATTGCATCGCGCTCAAGCCGATTGCGCTGGCTGGGCTTGCCGGCAGGCTCGCGGGCGTCGAGCGGCGCATTTATGCTCTGACCGGGCTCGGCTTTCTCGGCGCCAGACAGGGCGTGGTCGCGGAGGCTGCGCGTCTGGCAACGAAGCTCTGGCTGCGTGGCGCGATCGATGGACCCCGCGTGCGCTTCCTGTTCGAGAACCCCGACGATCCGGTGACGCTCGGTCTCGATCCGCAGGATGCCGCCAAGGTCGCCATCGTCGGTGGGGCCGGTGTCGATCCGCTCGTGCTGATGCCGGAACCAATGCCGCAAAGCCCGCCGTTCAAGGTGGCGCTGGTGGCCCGCATGCTCTGGTCGAAGGGCGTCGATCTTGCCGTCGAGGCTGTCAGGCTGGCGCGCAGCGAGGGGGCCAGGGTCGAGCTTACGATTCATGGCGCGCCGGATCCGTCCAATCCCAAGGCGATCCCCGAGGCGACGTTGAAGGAGTGGGCGGCGCGACCTGGCATCAACTGGGCCGGGCCGACGCGCGATATCGAGGGCGTCTGGCGGCATCATCATCTCTGCTGCCTGCCCTCTCGCGGGGGCGAGGGGCTTCCGCGTACAATTCTCGAGGCTGCGGCGTGCGGTCGCCCGATCCTGACCACCGACGTGCCGGGCTGTCGCAGTTTCGTGCGCGATGGGCAGGACGGGATGGTCGTGCCGCCCGATGACGCTGCCGCGCTCGCCAGGGCGCTGGTGGTTTTTGCAGGCTCGCCGGCTCTGGCGGAACGCATGGGCGCCAGCGCGCGCGCGCGGCTGATCGACGGCCATACCGAGCGCGACGTCATGAACGCGGTGAAGGGCTTGTATCGCGGGCTTCTCGGGGCGCCGACGACGGATGTCGTGGCATGAGCGCACCGGGCATCGACGCGCCGGGCACGCCGGTTTTGGCGCTGGACCGGCGCGGCTTCATTCTCGAGCATACGCGGCTTCTCCCGGTACCACACGCACCGGAGATCAGCCTGCATGTGGCGCAGGAGGCAACGGAGCTCTGGCAGAAGACGGAGGACGAGCTCGCCATCATCGGCCTGCCGCCGCCATTCTGGGCCTTTGCCTGGGCGGGCGGGCAGGCGTTGGCGCGCTATCTGCTGGATGCGCCCGGCACCGTTTCAGGCCAGCGCGTGCTCGATTTCGCCAGCGGATCGGGGCTGGTGGCGATCGCGGCCGCCAAGGTGGGGGCCGCTTCAGTCGAGGCTTGCGATATCGACGCCTTCGCGGCCGAGGCGATTGCCATCAATGCGGCTGCGAACGGTGTCTCCATTGCCGTCAGGCTCGATGACATCGTCGGTCGCGACGAAGGCTGGGATGTCATCTGCGCCGGCGATGTCTGCTATGAGCGCTCCATGGCGGAACGCGTGATCGCCTGGCTCTCCGGGCTTTCCCGACGTGGCGCGCTGGTGCTGATCGGCGATCCCGGCCGCAGCTACCTGCCGAAGGACCGTCTCGACGCGATGGCGAGCTATGCCGTTCCGGTGACGCGTTCGCTGGAGGACGCGGAGATCAAGAACAGCACGGTCTGGCGCCTGCGGGTTTAGTGCTGCTCAGGCGGCCCGGCGCTGCGGCCTGATGATAACGGCGTCCTCTTGCGTGTGGAAGGCGGAGACGAGTCGGTTGAGCTGTTCGGTCTGGTCCAGCAGCGTGCGGGCCGAGGCTGCACTTTCCTCGGCAAGCGTCGCGTTGTGCTGGGTGATCTCGTCCATATGGGTGACGGTCTGGCTCATCTCGTCGATGCCATTGGCCTGCTCGCCGGCTGCAGCTGCAATCTCGCTCACCGTGGCGGATACGCGCAGCGAGGCTTCGACGATCTTCTCCAGGGTGTCGCCGGCCAGCCGGACGAGCTTGACGCCTTCGGTGACCTCCGCGTCGGAGGAAGCGATCAAGCCCGTGATGTCCTTGGCGGCTTTCGCCGAGCGCTGGGCAAGCGCCCGGACTTCCGCCGCGACCACGGCAAAGCTGCGGCCGGCATCGCCGGCGCGCGCCGCCTCGACCGCGGCGTTGAGCGCCAGCAGGTTGGTCTGGAAGGCGATGCCGTCGATCACACCGGTGATCTCGGAAATCCGCTTCGAGGCGTCCTCGATGCGCGTCATGGCATCGACGGCGTCATTGACGATGGTGCCGCCGGTCCGGGCGACCGAAGTCGCGTCGTCGGCGAGCGCGACCGACTCGCGCGAGGACTGCGAGGACATTTTGACGGAGGCTGCGAGCTGCTCGGTCGTGGCGGCGCTTTCCTCCAGCGCGGAAGCCTGCTGCTCCGTGCGCGAGGACAGATCTTCGGCGCCCGAGCTGATCTCCCGCGAGGAGGCGGCAATGGCCGATGATGTCGTCTTGATGGTCGCGACCATTTCCTGCAGGCGGCCCATCGCGTCGTTGAAATGGTCGCGGATCTCAGCGTATTCGGCGGGAATGTCGGCCGTCATGCGGAAGGTCAGATCGCCTTTGGCAAGTGCGGCCATGCCCTCGCTGACACAGGCCACGGCCTTCTCGCGTTCGGCCGTCTTGGCCTGCTCGATCGCGCGGGCCTGCGCCTCGGCTTTCAGGCGAGCGGCCTCCGAGGCTTCGAGATAGACGGAAATGGCATAATCCATATCGAGCAGGGCGGCCTTGATGATGGCGCCGATCTCGGCGCCGCGCTCGGTCGCGCCCGGCATCTGGCCGCCGAAGCGGCCGCGGGGCCAACGCGCTTCCAGCACCTTGCCGATCAGCTCTTCAAGCAACAAAGCATAGCCGCCGATATACCAGCGGGGTTCGAGCCCGATCCGGGCATGGACCCGGCCCACTGCGGTGACCGCGTCGACATAATCGGTATCGAAGCGGCCGCTCGCGATCCGCTGCCAATGTCCGAGCTGCTTTTGCTTGGCGCGATCGGCATGCCCATCGTCGCTGAAGAAGCGGCGGGTTTCAGGGACACTCTTCAATTTCGCGTAGAAGGTCTCCAGCGCGGCGGGCAGCGCCGCAGTCAGCGCATCCTGAACGTCCCGGATACACGCCTGCTCGCCGGGTCCAAGCCCGATGAAGGAAAGGCGCTGCGCGAGATGATCCGATGACGACATGATGATGGCCCCCAAGCCCGGAGCCGGAGAATCGGCCAAGCCTGCAATTGACGGGGGGTCGGTTAACGCGTGATCACCAAAGCGCTTGATCCAGATCAAGATGTCGACTGGCAGCCATCTGCGTGGCGCCGTCAGCGCTCATGCTTTTCGAGGAAGGCCTCGATGCTGAGGCTGCGGAAATCCTCCAGTGCCGAACGCAGCTCGGCGTGCTCCCAGTCCCACCATGCCAACGCCATGAGCCGCTCGGCGACGGCTTCGGGGAAGCGCCTGCGGATCGGCTTTGCCGGATTGCCGGCGACGATGGTGTAGGGCGCGACATCCTTGGTGACGATCGCGCCGCCCGCTACCACAGCGCCGGTGCCGATCGTGCGGCCCGGCAGGATGATCGCGCCATGGCCGATCCAGACGTCATGGCCGATGATGACGGGGGTCGAACGCCGCCAGGCGAAGAAGGCATCGTCGTCGGTCGCATCGTCGAAATAGGCCGAGGCACGATAGGTGAAATGCGACTGGCTCGCCCGCTGCATCGGGTGGTTGCCGGGGTTGATCCGGGTATGGGCCGCGATCGAGCAGAATTTTCCGATCGTCGTATAGATGACATTGGAATCGTTCACGACGTAGGAGTAGTCACCCAGCGTCGACTCGACGAAGGCGGTGCGCGCACCGATTTCGGTGTAGCGTCCAAGTGTCGACTGCCGCACTTTTGCGGTCGGGTCGATCAGCGGTTCTGTTCCAAGCTTCTTCGCGGCCATGTCACTCATCTCCCAAACATTGTCTGTTTCGCCCTCCGTCTCCGAGGGGGCGCTCGTACTGGTCGTGGGGCCCTCCGGGGCCGGCAAGGACACGCTGATGGATGCCGCCCGCGCCGCGTTGGCTGGTGATGCTCGCTTCAGCTTCGCGCGCCGCCTGATCACACGACCGGCCATGGCGGGGGCCGAAGACCACGATAGCTGCAGCGAAGCCGCCTTCGCCAAGGCGGAGGCGCGCGGCGAACTGGCGTTGAGCTGGCGCGCGCATGGGCTGTGCTACGGCATCCCAGCGACTGCGCTGCAAGGCCTCGCCCGAGGCCAGGTGGTGATCGCGAACATCTCGCGCGGCATTATCCCGCTGGCGGAGCGGCTGGCGCATCGCACGATGGTGATCAACATCACCGCGCCTGATGCCGTGCTCGCGAAGCGACTTGCAGCCCGCGGGCGCGAGAGCGAGGCCGATATCGCGGCGCGGCTGGCGCGCGAGGCGCCGCTGGCAACCGAGCGGGCGCGGCTGGTTTCGATCCAGAACGATCGCAGCGTGGCGGAGGGGGCGGCCGAGCTGATGGCCCTGCTGACCAGCCTCCGCACACATCGCAACATCAGCTCAGCATGAGGGAATCGAGCAGCCGGAAGCGGCTCTCGCGGCTGTCCTGCTTGAACAGGGCGATGCGGTCCAGTCGGACCGGGCCTGCTGGAACCGCTTGCGTGTAGGCCTCGTCCAGCGCCTGTTTGACGGGCGCGACCGCCTCAAAGGGCAGCGACCCCGTCAAAGTCATGTGGAAGCGGAAGGCGTCGCCGACATAGGGGTAGCCGAAAGCTTCGAGATAGGCGCGCTGAGCCGGCGTAAGCGGGTGCCGAAGCCGGCGCTCCATGTCCGCGGGGCTCAACGGAGCGCGGAACGGCTCGAAGGCCTGGACCAGCGAAAAGGCAAAGCGCTGCAATGTCTCGTTCTCGGGCGGCGGGGTCAGCGCTACGAAAGAGCCGAGCGCGGTGACATCCAGCCGATGGAGCGCCACGCTTTCGAGGCCGGCGGCGTAGTTATGGGCGAAGGCACGCAACTGTGCCTCGCTGCGGCCGCCCGCCAGCTCGAACGGGGCCTTCAGCGTCGCGTGAAAGCCATAGTGCCGGGGCTCGGCCGTAAGTTCGTGCCAGGTCTCCGGCGCGTAGCCGCTCGGCACGGCAAAGGCGATATCCTTGCCCGTGATGGCATCAACGCCCAGCGTCGCGCTGCCGAAGCGCCAAAGGGCACTGTCGGCAGCGGGGGCGTAATAAACGGCGTAGCGCGGCGTGGTCAAAATGCGCGCTCGCCCTTCGACCAGACCGTGGCGACCACAGGGGTCGGGCCCAGCACCTTGAAGCGCACGATATCGGCGCGCAGTCCGGGCTTCAGATGGCCGCGATCGCTGAGGCCGAGGATGTCGGCGACCTTCCACGTAACCATGCCCATGGCCTCGGGCAGCTTGATACCATGGTGCGAATGCAGCTTGAGCACGGCCTGAAGCAGGCTGGCCGGGACGTAATCGGAGGAGAGGCCGTCGAGCAGGCCTCGCTCGGCGAGCTCGGCGACCGAGACGCCGCCGGAATGCGAGCCGCCGCGTACGACGTTGGGAGCGCCCGCGACGGTCGCGAGCCCGCGCTGCTTGGCGGCTTCGGCGGCCTCGATCGTGGTCGGGAATTCCGAGATCACCGCGCCCGAAGCGATGCCGGCCTCGACATGGTCGAGCGTGGTGTCGTCATGGGTCGCGATCGGGATACCCCGCGTCTGGAACATCTCGACCACGGCGCTCCAGTTGCGCGAAACGTTGGCCGCTCCTTCTGTCTGGCGCGTCGCGACATCCTCCTCGAACTCGGCCTCGGTCTTGCCGTTGCCGAGCGCATAGGTGCGCAGATGCTGAAGATCGCGCCATTGGCGCTGGCCGGGTGTATGATCCATCAGCGAGACGAGCTGGACGAGTTCGTCGTCCTTATAGGGATCGATGTCGGCGAGCAGATCGGGGCTCGTCAATTCGCAGCGCATATGGATACGATGGTCGATGCGGAAGACGCCCTCGCGCCGTCCCTCTGCCAATGCGAGCATGACATCGGCGAAGATGTCCTTGCGATAGTCCTTGGCGGAGAACGGCGTGCCGGCGCAGATCGCGTCATAGACGGTGGTGACACCGGCCGAGGCCATCTGAGCGTCATGGACCAGCGCAGCCGCGAGCCCGTTCGGCCAGAAGACCTTGGGGCGCGGCATGAAGTGCTTTTCCATGTTGTCGGTGTGCATCTCGACGAGGCCGGGCGCGACATGGTCGCCGCCCACATCGATCGCTGACGGCAGGGACGAGCGGCCCTGGTCGAGCGCGGTGATGCCGGTCTCGTCGAAGACGATCGTGCCGGTGACGACTTCGTTCTCGAGGATCAGCTTGGCGTTGGTGAGAACAGTTTGCATCAGGCGGCTTTCCGGAAATCGGTGATATCGAGATAGCGGGTCGCGACCGCTTCGCGGACGGCCTCGTCATGGAAGATTCCCACGATGGCTGAGCCCTTAGCACGGGCTTCCGCGATAAGCTGGACCACGACGTCGCGGTTGGCGGCGTCCAGCGAGGCGGTCGGCTCGTCGATCAGGAGGATCGGAGAGGGATCCACGAATGAGCGGGCGATGTTGACGCGCTGCTGTTCGCCGCCGGAGAAGGTGGCGGGCGCGAGGTTCCAGAGCCGCTGCGGCAGATTGAGCCGCGCCAGCATCGCCTTGGCGCGCTCGCTCGCCTCCTCGGCCGGGACGCCGCGCGCCAGCAGTGGATCGCTGATGATGTCGAGGGCCGAGACGCGCGGGATCACGCGCAGGAACTGCGAGACGAAGCCCAGCGTGCGGCGGCGGATGTCGAGCACGGTGCGCGGCACCGCCGAGACGATGTCGATCGGCCGGCCGGCATGAGTGATGGCGATGGTGCCCGATGTCGGACGGTAATTGCCGTAGAGGATGCGCAGCAGGCTGGATTTACCGGCGCCCGAGGCACCAGCCAGAACCAGTGCTTCGCCGGCCGCGACGCTGAAATTGACGTTGTCGAAAACGGGCAGCCGGACGCCACCCTGATTATGCAGGGTGAAAGCCTTGGCGACGTTTTCGACGTGAATCATCGTGGTCATGGTGTCAGTGCCTTGTGCCGGCGAGGTGACGAGGTTGTGACGGCGGGGTATCATGCTCGGGCTCGACCCGAACATCTCCGGCAGGAGATTCTCGGGTCTGCGTTGCGCTTCGCCCGAGAATGACGGGAACGTGGTCACACACTGAGCACCGCCGAGGTGAGAAGCTGCGTGTAGGCATGGTGGGGATCGTCCAGCACCTGGTCGGTCAGGCCCTGCTCGACGACGCGGCCGTCCTTCATCACCATCAGGCGGTCGGTCAGCAGCCGGGCGACTGCGAGGTCATGGGTGACGATGATGGCGGCGAGGCCGAGATCGCGGACCAGCACCCGTAGCAGATCGAGCAGGCGGGCTTGCACGGAGACATCGAGGCCGCCGGTCGGCTCGTCCATGAAGACGAGCTTAGGTTCGGAAACCAGCACGCGGGCGATCTGCAGGCGCTGCTGCATGCCGCCGGAGAACTGGCGCGGCCTGTCGTCGATGCGGTCCTCGGTGATCTCGACGCGGGATAGCCAGTCGAGCGCACGCTCCCTGATCTTGCCATAGTGCCGATCTCCGCGATCCATCAGGCGCTCGCCGACATTGCCGCCGGCCGAGACGTCCATGCGTAGACCGTCGCGCGGATTCTGGTGGACGATGCCCCAGGCCGTGCGCATCAGGCGGCGGCGTTCCTGTTCGGCAACCGAATAGATGTCGAGCGGCTCGCCCGAGCCGCGAAACAGGACCTCACCCTCGTCGGGCCGGTCGATGCCGGCGAGGCAGCGCAGCAGGGTCGACTTGCCTGAGCCGGATTCGCCGACGATGCCGAGCACTTCGCCCGGCCAGAGATCGAAGGACACGCCCTGGCAGCCGATGCGCTCGCCATAGAAGCGGCCGACGCCGGCGACGGACAGGAGGGGCTGCGGATCGAGCGCGATGTCGAGCGGAGACATGTCGGCGTTGACATGGGCGTTCATGGCTTTGTCTCCTCGACCAGATGCAGCGCCGAAGCATCGGCCAGCATGGCGCCGCGATGGCCCTGACCCCGTCTGGTCTCGCAATGATGGCTGTCGGAGCAGACGAACATGCGCCCGCCATGGTCGTCGGTGATGACCTCGTCGAGATAGCTGTCGCCTGCGCCGCATAGTCCGCAGGGTTCGGTCCAGCTCTGGATGCGGAAGGGATGATCGTCGAAATCGAGGCTCTTGACGCTGGTATGTGGCGGCAGAGCGTAGATGCGCTTTTCGCGTCCGGCCCCGAAAAGCTGGAGCGAGGGCGACATGTGCATCTTGGGGTTGTCGAATTTCGGGATGGGCGACGGCGCCATGATGTAGCGGCCATTGACCAGCACGGGGTAGTCATAGGTCGTAGTGACCTCGCCGAAGCGGGCGATGTTCTCGTAGAGCTTGACCTGCATCAGCCCGTACTCGGCCCAGGCATGCATTTTCCGGGTTTCCGCCTCGCGCGGTTCCAGTTTCCGCAACGGCTCGGGCATCGGCACCTGATAGACCATGATCTGGCCGGGATTGAGCGGTGCCTCGGGGATGCGGTGGCGCGTCTGGATGATCGTCGCTTCATCCGTGGCCTCGGTCGTTTTCACGGCCGCGGTCTGCTGGAAGAAGCGGCGGATCGAGACGGCGTTGGTGGTGTCGTCGGCGCCCTGGTCGATGACCTTGAGCGTGTCGTCGGGACCGATGATCGCGGCCGTGATCTGGATGCCGCCGGTGCCCCAGCCGCGTGCGAGCGGCATCTCGCGAGAGCCGAAGGGCACCTGATATCCCGGCACCGCGACGGCCTTGAGCAGGGCGCGGCGGATCATCCGCTTGGTCTGCTCGTCCAGATAGGCGTAGTTGTAAGCCGGCTTCGTCTCCCCGCAGCCCTCATCCTGAGGAGAAGCCGGAGGCTTCGTCTCGAAGGATGTTTCAGAGCGCGCTGGAGCATCCTTCGAGACGCCGCTGCGCGGCTCCTCAGGATGAGGGCTGAGAATGGTCTGGGCGGTCATCATTCCGCGGCCTCCGGCAGGGTTTCTTGCTCGCTGGCCGCACGCTGTTCGCGCTCGCGGCGAATGCGGCGGATCAGTTCGAGCTCGCCCTGGAAATCGACATAATGGGGTAGCTTGAGATGCTCGACGAAGCCGGCCGCCTCGACATTGTCGGAGTGGTAGAGCACGAATTCGTCCTGCTGGGCGGGATAGTCGGCGGCTTCACCGAACTCGCGCGCCTTCAAGGCGCGGTCGACCAGCGACATCGACATGGCCTTGCGTTCGGAATGGCCGAAGGAGAGCCCATAGCCGCGCGTGAATTGCGGAGCGACGTCCTTCGATCCGGCGAACTGGTTGACCATCTGGCATTCGGTCAGGGTGAGGTCGCCGAGATCGACGGCGAAGCCGAGTTCCTCCGGCACGAATTCGACGGAGACCTCGCCGACGCGGATTTCACCGACGAAGGGGTGGTTGCCGCCAAAGCCGCGCTGCACCGAATAGCCCAGGCCGAGGAGGAAGCCCTCGTCGCCGCGCGCCATCGCCTGGAGCCTGACATCGCGCTCTGCCGGGAAGGAGATCGGCTCGCGGGTGAGGTCGAAGGGGCGAGGATCGCCCTCGATCGGCACTTCCGCCTCCATCAGCCCTTCCGCGCCCAGGATATCGGGCACGCGCGGCATGGTGGCGTCGAGGGCGCGCGCGTCATGCTCGGGCTTGACCCGAGCATCTCCGGAGGCGTTCGTGCTGGAGGTGCCCTGTCCCGAGATGGTCGGGTCAAGCCCGACCATGACGTCAGGCGTATCCATCAGCGCGAAATCGAAAAGCCGGTGAGTGTAATCATAGGTCGGCCCGAGCACCTGGCCGCCAGGCAGATCCTTATAGGTCGCGGAAACCCGGCGGCGGATCGCCATCATGGCCGTGTCGACCGGCTCCGACGAACCAAAGCGCGGCAGCGTCGTGCGATAGGCGCGCATCAGGAAGGCGGCCTCGATCGCGTCGCCCTGCGCCTGTTTCAGCGCGAGCGCGGCGAGATCCAGATCGTAGAGCGAGCCCTCGTTCATGACGCGGGCGCAGGCCAGGCCCATCTGCTCGCGGATCTGGGCGACGGAGAGCTCCGGCACGGACTGATCGCCGCGGCGCGCCTCGGCTATCAGATCATGCGTGGCGAGGATCGCTGCCTCGCCGCCCTTGACCGCAACATACATCAGTAGGTCTCCAGCATTTCAGGCGAGGCGTGTTCCGGCGAGGCGATCTGCGTCGAGCGCGGCAGGCCGATGATGGTGTTGCCATGGCTCAATACGAGGTCGACGCCGAGCGGATAGAGTTCGGCATTGGCTGCGACCTCGGCCCAGAAGCCGGAGCGCAGACCGTCCGGCGCGACAAGGCGGGTGTCGGCGATGCCCGGGCCCGACAGTGTGACCGACCTGCCACCTTCAAGCCCGGCGCATTGCACGATGACGGTGGTCGAGCGATCAGGGAACTGGTCTGTGCCGATGCTGAAGGTTGAAAGCAGCGGGGCGTCAGTTGCGCCATCGATGACGGCGAAGGCGGCATCCGCCGGGTTCTCGATCAGCGTCGCGCCGCAATGGAAGCGCAGCCAGGCGCCGGCGGGACCGTCGCGCAATGCCGGGGTCAGCCAGATCGGCGTTTCATAATCGGCAAGCGCCAGCAAGGCGATTGCGGTGGCGGCTTCGAGGCCCTGCGGAGGCGTGACCGGGCTGGTCATCACCTGCCGCGTTCCGGGCTCGGACAGGGCGGCGAGGAGGGCGCGGAAGGCGGCCTGCGACTGGAAGACTGGGTCTGAAAAACCCGCGCCGATCTGGCTTTGCGGCAGCATCACGCGCCCCTGACGAGAGTGAAGAAATCGACCTTGGTCGCCGCAGCCTTGCGCGAGGCGAGATCGCGCGTCGCCGCCTGCCTCGCGGCCAGTTCATGGACGCCCTGGCGGAGCTGTTCGACCGGTTCTGCGCCCTGCAGCCTTGCGTCGATGATCGCCGCAAGGCGCGCCTTGCGGGCGTCGCGGCCCAGCGCATAGGAGAAGCCCATTGTTCCGTCGCCGAGGCGGACAACGCAGCGGGTCATCGTGGCCTCGCCGAGGTTGAAGCGGCGTCCGGCCCCTCCGGCGCGACCTTCGACCATGACCGTGCCGGTTTCGGGCGCCTTCAGCACCTCGTGAGCCGGCGGCTCGCCAAGCAGGGCCTCGATCTCGTTGCGGGAGGCGCGGGCCAGCGTCGCCATCCATTGCTGCCGCAGGGTCTTCTCGGTCATCGGGACACGCTCTCTGGTCAGGCTTTAATGTCTAGACTATGATAGGTCGGCGCTGCGAAAGGTCTATACATTTTGGATGAAATTTTGATGACGGGCCGCGAGGCAGCCGAAGCCGAAGATCGTGGTACGGCGTGGCGTCGCATTGCCGACGAACTCGAATCCGCAATCGGCCGTGGCGATTACGCGGTCGGGGATACACTTCCGGCCTCTATCGCGCTCGCCGAGCGCTATGGCGTGCATCGTCATACCGTACGCCAGGCCTTCCGGCATCTCGCGGAGCAGGGGCTGGTGACGGTCTCGCGCGGGCGGGGCACGCAGGTGAGTGCGCGGCGGGTTCCCTATCCGATCGGCCGCCGCGTCAGCATGCGCGCCAATTTCCGCAAGGTCGGCATCACCGGATCGAGCGCGATGCTGTCGGCGGCGGCTGTGACAGGCGATGCCGAGATCTGCGCGATGCTCGGATTGAAGGCCGGCGCGCGCCTGTGGCGGGTCGAGGGGCTCAGCCTTGCCGACGGCACGCCGATGGGGACGGGCACGCATTGGCTATCAGTGGAGCGTTTCGCCGATTTCGACCGCGCTTTCCACGAGGCGGGCGCCTCCATGACGGCTGCGCTCAAGGTGTACGGGATCGAGGATTATGTGCGCCTCTCGACGCGGTTGACGGCGCGGCTCGCCAGCGAGCGCGAGGCCATGCTGCTCAAGATCGAGCCCGGAGCCGCGGTGATGGTCTCGTCCGCGATCGACGCGCTACCGGACCTGACGCCGATCCATCTGGTCGACAGCGTGTTCGCCGGCGAGCGGGTGGAGATGGTGGTCGAGCCGTTCGCGGAGTAGCAGTTGGAGGGATGGGCTGTGCAGGCGGGGCGTTGTGACGCTGCCGGTTGGCAAACAAACGCTCAGGATATCAGAGCTCACGGCGCCCCCTCATCCGCCCTGTCGGAGCACCTTCTCCCGCGAGGGGAGAAGGAAAGAGGCACGTCGCGGTTCTCCTCGTCGGAGAAAGGACGTCAGACCGCCCGCTTGCCGATGATCGCGAAGCGCAGCTTGCCGGAGAGGAAGTCGATCGCCGACACCGCCACGAGGATCAGCAGGATCAGGAACGAGGTCTGCTGCCATTCCAGCGTGCGGATGGTCTCCGCCAGATAAAGCCCGATGCCGCCGGCCCCGACGATGCCGATGATGGTGGAGGAGCGGGTGTTGGACTCGATATAGTAGAGCACCTGGCTGGCGATGACCGGCAGGACCTGCGGGATCAGGCCGAAGCGGATTTCATGTGCCTTGCCGCCGCCAACCGAGGTCACGCCTTCGACGGGCTTACGATCGGCGGATTCGATCGCTTCCGAGTAGAGCTTGCCGAAGGCTCCGAGATCGCTGGTCATGATCGCCAGCATGCCGGCGAACGGGCCGAGGCCGACGACATTGACCCAGATCAGCGCCCAGATCAGCGGATCGACGCCGCGCACCGTATCCATCGAGCGGCGCGCCAGGAAATGCACGATGCGGTTGGCGACGACGTTCTTGGCGGCAAGGAAGCCGAGCGGAAAGGCGAAGATCGCGGCCAGTATGGTGCCGAGAAAGGCAATCGCGATGGTCTCGAACAGCGCTTTCACGAAGATGATGGCGCGGGCGAGGGAGCCGGGATCGGGCGGGAGCATCAGCACGACGAAGGTGCCGAGATTGCCGAACCCCGCAATGAGTTTCCAGAATGAGACCTCGAGCGTCGTCAACCCGTACAGGAACAGGCCAAGCAAGGCGGCGATGACGCCGATCGTGATCAGGCGGGTCTTCCGAGAGCCGTCGATGGCGCCCTGATGCCGGTTGACGAGATCGTCGCGTTCGGTGGCGGACATGGCGAGGCTCATGAGCGGTGCTCCAGGCTGAGCAGGGCATGGCGCAGGCGCTCGGTGCCGTAGTCGATCAGCATGACGGTCACGATGATCAGCAGCAGGATGGCGCTGACATCGGTGAAGTAGAATTTGCGGATCGCCTCGATCAGGTCCTGACCGATGCCGCCGGCGCCGACGAAACCCATGATCGAGGCGCCGCGCACGTTGATCTCGAAACGAAGCAGCGCGTAGCTGGCGAAGTTGGACAGCACCTGCGGCACGACCGCGAAGCGGATCGTCTGCCACCAGCCGGCCCCGGTCGCGGTGAGGCCGTCCACCGGCTTCATGTCGATGTTCTCGACGACTTCGGAGAAGAGCTTGCCCATTGCGCCCATGGTGTGGATGGCGATGGCGAGCACGCCGGGCAATGGCCCAAGCCCGAAGGCGATGACGAAGATCAGCGCGAAGACGATCTCCGGCACGGTGCGGCAGAATTCGAGGAAGCGGCGTGTCGCGAAACGCAGCCAGCTGGTCTTGCCGAGATTGGCAGCGGCGGCGAAGCAGAGCAGGAATCCGCCGACGACACCCAGGATCGTGCCGACATAGGCGATCAGCAGGGTTTGCCAGAGCAGCTTGAGCCAGCCCTTGATGCCCCAGTACCATTCGGCCATGTCAGCGCCGAAGCTCTGGAGGCGCAAGGTGGGCATGGTCTCGAGAATGTATTTCGGGAAGCGCCAGGCGTTCGCGATGAATTTGCCGGGGTCGACCTCCGAGCCGAGCGCCGCAAGCCAGACGCAGACAATGAAGATGACAGCGCCGAGCAGCGTCCGCAGGCGCTTGGCGCCCATCTCGCGACGGTAGAGCTCGGCGTGAGCAAGGATGGTCGGGTCGTTGCGATCGATCGCGAGGGTCATGGATTGCGGGTCCGTCGCGGGAGGTCGTCGTCTGCGGTCAGGGCTCTGCCCGTCATGCTCGCCCTTGTGGCGAGCATCCACGTCTTGAACACCGCATTCGATCAATGAAGACGTGGATGGTCGGGACAAGCCCGACCATGACGGCATGAGCGCGAGAGCTTACGAGGACTTCTTCTTGCGAAGGGCGTCGACGAACTTGTTCAGCTCGATGATCGGATCGTAGGCCTTGTTGTCGACGGCGACGAGCGGACCCTGCTTGCCTTCATAGATCTTGTCGAAGGCGACCTTGTCCTTGGTGGCGAGGTTCAGGACGGCGTCGCGGATCGAAGCCTTGAGCGGCTCGGGCATATCCGAGAGATAGGCCATCGGCGAGTTCACGATCTGCTCGGACTTGTAGATGATCCGGAAATCCTCGGCCTTGACCATGTTCTTGCGGGCCATGCGCAGGAGGTTGGATTCCTGCTCGTCGTTCCACCAGTTGGCGGCGATGTCGACGGTGCCCTGGTTCAGCGCGATCACCGCGTTCTCGTGGCTGCCGGTATAGACGACCTTGCCGAAGAAGGTCTCGGGCTCGATCTTCATGCCGTCGAGCACGAAGCGCGGGACATTGTTGCCGGAGGTCGAGTTGGGGTCGACGAGGCCGAGGTTCTTGCCCTTCAGGTCTTCGACCTTCTGATAGGGCGAATCCTTCTTCACGTAGAAGACCGAATGATAGCCCTTGGTGCCGTCCAGATTGGTCTCGATCGCGAAGGCGTCGACCTTGGCGCCGGTCATGCGGGCGCGGGCGAAG
This sequence comes from Allobosea lathyri, assembly GCF_900108245.1. Taxonomy (GTDB): domain Bacteria; phylum Pseudomonadota; class Alphaproteobacteria; order Rhizobiales; family Beijerinckiaceae; genus Allobosea; species Allobosea lathyri. The sequence goes on along the minus strand of NZ_FNUY01000004.1, from coordinate 361,228 downwards.
GAGGCGGGGCCATACATGCCGATATGGATGTTGCCGGCGCGCTGGCCTTCGATGATCGCGGCATAGTCGTTGGCGATGCGCAGCGTCACCTTGGTGCCGAGTTCCTTGGCGAGATAGTTGACGAAGGGGGTGTAGCGCTCGACGACGCCCGAAGCGTTCTCGGCCGGGATGATCGCGAAGATCAGTTCGGGATAGTTGGCCTTCCAATCCTGGGCGAAGGCCGGGGTGGCCAGCGCGGCGGCGAGGCCGGCGGCGGCGAGCGTGAGGGTGTGACGGCGGGTCAGCATGGGACTCTCCTGTTGCAGTTGAAGGCGGTGGTCTTCTCGTCGGTCGCGCCTGGCGAAAAACCGCTCAGGCGACGTTCTGCCGGGCGCGCTTGGCCTCGGAGAGGGCGATGGCGTCGAGCGCATCGAGCGCTTCGGCGCCGGCATCCTTGGCTTCGATGCCGTAAAGTTCGGCCGCGACTTCGCGGGTCAGGGCCTGCGGGACATCGTCGAAGACGACCTTGCCGCCGGTCATGCCGATCAGCCGGTCGCAGTATTTCGCCGCGATATCGAGATCATGTAGGTTGCACATCACGGTGATGCCGTCCTCGCGATTGATCCGGAACAGCGCGTCCATGACCACCTGGGTGTTGCGCGGGTCGAGCGAGGCGATGGGTTCGTCGGCGAGGATGACCTTCGGCTCCTGCACCAGGGCGCGGGCGATCGCGACGCGCTGCTGCTGGCCGCCCGACAGGGTCTCGGCGCGCTGGGCGAGGAGATGGCCCATGTCGAGGCGCTCGAGGGCGGCAATGGCGCGGATCTTGTCGTCCTGCGAGAAGCTCTTGACCAGGGTCAGCGCCGCCGAGCGATGGTTCAGCCGGCCGAGCAGGACGTTGGTGAGGACATCGAGACGGCCGACGAGATTGAATTGCTGGAAGATCATCGCGGTGTCGCGGCGCCAGGCGCGCAGCGGTGCGCCCTTGAGCGCGGTGACGTCGCGATCCTCGCAGATGATCTTGCCGTCGCTGGCATCGGCCAGGCGATTGATCATCCGGAGCAGGGTTGATTTGCCGGCTCCGGACCGCCCGATCACGCCAACCATCTCACCCTTGGGGATGGACAGCGTGACATTGTCGACGGCGGCCTTGTCGCCGAAGCGCTTGGTCAGACCCTCGATGCGCAGCATGAATCATCTCTCGAACACGACACCGGCATGGGCGCATCCGGCAGCGGCTCTGGGCCGTCCGGTTAACGCTTCTGCTCTGAAAGGTGAGCTATCGAGCCGAGATGACAGGGCAGTGACAGGTTTTTACCCCGTGCATCCGCGTTCTGGTGAAACGGAGACCGCTACCGGTTTGCTCTCAAGCTCCTCGCAACAGCATGTCGACGCAGGCGCTGACATAGGCCTTGCGTTTGGCAGGAGGTGTCGGCTTGACGCCGAGCAGGCCGCGGACCTGATGGAAGCCACGCAACATGCCGACGAACTGCTCGGCCAGGACCTGCGATCGTGCGGGAGTGATTGCCTGTGTGAGTCCATCACCGATTTGTGAACGCTGCAGCAGCAACGCCGAGAGATCATCGATCATCCGCATCGCGCCTGCCTCGTAGGCAGCCCGACCGAGCTCCGGAAAGCGGCTCGCCGCACTCATCACCAGACGGTGCAGATCCAGCGAGGCCGGGTGCAGCATCATCGCCAGCGCGTCTTCACCGAGGCGGATCAGCGTGCTCCGGAGATCGCCTTTGGCGGCCGGCTGGCGCAGGGGAATCGTCAATTTCTCAGTGAGTTCGCTGCAGATTGCTTTGAACAGCGCTTCCTTGTCGATGAAGTGGCTGTAGATGGTCTGCTTGGAAACGCCGGCGCGATGGGCGATCTGGTCGAGGCTGGCGCGATCGAAACCTTCCGCCAGGAACATCTCGGACGCGGCCCTGGTAATGGCGTGGTGTTTGTCCGGCCGCGACTTCTCCGCCGGCAGGCACCCTGGTTCCGGCAAGCGTTTTGCATCGGACCTAGCGGGGGTGGAACGGTGCGACGAGGTCGTCTCTGTCATGCTTCCGCCTATATGGCCTCTTATCAAACTGGACCGTCCAGTCTAAGCTAATCCTGCGGTAGTGGAGCGTCCAGTCTTATGAAGCGGTTTGCCATTCTTCTTGTGATCGCTGGCCTGGCTGGTGGCGGCTATTACGGCTACCGCAACTTCCTTGTGGCCGGCCAGCCGGCGCAGGCGCATGCGGTCGCCAACCCTGCGGCTGCGGGCGTACCGGTCGAGGTCGGCGTCATCGAAAAGATGACTGTTTATGAAGAGGTCGAGGCGCTCGGCACGCTGGCGGCCGATGAATCCGTCATAATCGCTCCTGAAATCGCAGGCCGTGTCGTGGCGTTGGGCTTCAAGGAAGGGCAACGCGTCAGCAAGGACCAGGAGCTGGTCAAGCTCGACACCGCAATTCTGGACGCGGAACTCAAGCAGGCCCAGGCCGATCTGACGCTGTCGCGCGACACCTTCCAGCGCAATCAGGCGCTGGTGCAGCGTGGCGCGGGCACGCAGGTCGCGCTGGAGCAGGCCACCGCCCAACTCGCGTCCAATGAGGCGCGGGTCCAGCTGTCCAAGGCCAAGCTCGCGCAATCGACCATCGTCGCGCCATTCCACGGCGTGGTCGGGCTGCGCTCGGTCGGGGTCGGCGACTATGTCTCGGTCGGCAAGCCGCTGATCATCCTGACCAATATCGACCCGATCAAGGTGGATTTCCGGGTGCCGGAGGTCTTCCTGAGCCGGGTGAAGGTCGGCCAGACCATCCAGGTCAAGATCGATGCGGTGCCCGATGCCAGCTTCACCGGCGAGATCTTCGCGATCGACCCGGTCGTCGACGTCAACGGCCGCGCTGTCCGGTTGCGCGCAACGATCCCCAATGCCGATCTCGTGCTGAAGCCCGGGCTGTTCGCCCGCATCATGATCACGATCGACCAGCGCGAGAATGCGCTCGTCATCCCGGAGATGGCAGTGGTGCCCGACGGCGTCGGCAAGATCGTCTACGTGGTCGAGAACGGCAAGGCGAAACGTGTCGCGGTCGAGCTCGGCAAGCGCCTCCCCGGCAAGGTCGAGATCGTCAAGGGCCTCACCCCGCAGATGCAGATCGTCACGGCCGGGCAGATGCGCCTGCGTGACGGCGCGACCATCGCCATCAAGAGCAAGCCCGCAGCCGTGCAGACGAGCTCGCTCTAATGAGCCTGTTCGAACTATTCGTCCGCCGGCCCGTTCTCTCGACGGTGCTGAGCCTGCTCGTCATGCTCGTCGGCATCGTCTCCTATGGGCGCCTGACGGTTCGCGAATATCCCAATATCGACGAGCCGATCGTCTCGGTGCAGACCACCTATCGCGGCGCCAGCGCCGAGATCATCGAGACGCAGGTCACCCAGATCCTCGAAAACTCGATTGCCGGCATCGAAGGCATCGAGATCATCAGCTCGACCAGCCGCCAGGAACGCAGCAACATCTCGGTGCGCTTCCGCCCCAGCGTCAATCCCGACGTCGCGGCGTCAGACGTGCGCGACCGGGTCAGCCGCGTGCGTGGCCGCCTGCCCGACGAGATCGACGAGCCGATCATCGCCAAGGTCGAGGCGGACGCCCAGCCGATCATGTATCTGTCGCTGACGAGCGCGCGGCATAGCCCGCTCGAGCTGACGGATTTCGCCGACCGCTTCATCGCCGACCGCGTCCAGAACGTGACCGGCGTCGCCGAAGTGCGCATCATCGGCCAGCGGCAATATGCGATGCGCATCTGGCTCGATCGGCCGCGCATGGCCGCCTACAACATCACGGTCCAGGAGATCGAGGCGGCGCTCACGGCGCAGAATGTCGAGATTCCGTCGGGCCGCATCGAGAGCAACGACCGTGAGTTCACGGTGCTCTCGCAGACCAGCCTGACGACGCCGGAGCAGTTCCAGCAGATCGTCGTCAAGGACGTCAACGGCTTCCAGGTCAGGCTGAGCGATCTCGCCAAGGTTGAGCTCGGCGCCCGCGAGGAGCGCAACGCCGCCTGGTTCTCGGGTAAGCCCTCGGTGACGATCGGCATCGTCAAGCAGGCGACCGCCAATCCGCTGGATGTGTCCGCCGGCATCGTCGCCGCGCTTCCGGGCATCACGGAAGACCTGCCGGACGGCATGTCGATCGCCACCTCCTACGACACGTCGATCTTCATCGATCGCTCGATCAAGGCCGTCTACAGCACCATCGTCGAGGCGGTTCTCCTCGTCGTGCTGATCATCTTCATTTTCCTGCGCTCGCTGCGCGCGACGCTGATCCCACTGGTGACCATCCCGGTCTCCCTGATCGGCTCGTTTGCGCTGATGTATGCGCTCGGCTTCACCGTCAACACGCTGACGCTGCTCTCCATGGTGCTCGCCATCGGCCTCGTCGTCGACGACGCTATCGTCGTGCTGGAGAACGTCCACCGCCATATCGAGGATGGCATCGAGCCCAACAAGGCGGCGATCCGCGGCATCAACGAGATCGCCTTCGCGGTCATCGCGATGACGCTGACGCTGGTGGCGGTCTATGCGCCGATGGCGTTCTCGACCGGCCGCACCGGCAAGCTCTTCATCGAGTTCGCGCTGACGCTGGCCGGCGCGGTGCTGGTCTCCGGCTTCGTCGCGCTGACGCTGACGCCGATGATGTGCGCCAAGCTGCTGCGGAAGCACGAGTCGCATAACTGGCTCTATAATGTGCTCGAACGCGGTTTCGACGCCTTGTCGAGCGGATACAAGCGCTCGCTGCGCGGCGCGCTGTCGATGCGCCCGGTCATCGTGGCGCTTGCGCTCTGCGTTGCCGGAGCGAGCTATTTCCTGTTCACGGGCCTGCGCTCGGAGCTCGCGCCGATCGAGGATCGCGGCACGATCACAGCCATCGGCGTGGCGCCGGAAGGGGCGACCATGTCCTTCACGGCGGATTATGCCCGCCGCGTCGAGGATTATTTCAAGAATATCCAGGAGGTCGAAACCTATCTCGTCATCGTCGGCTTCCCCGATGTGACGCGCGCGATCGCTTTTGCCCGTCTGAAGCCGTGGGAAGAGCGCCATCGCAAGCAGCAGGACCTCGTCGCCGAGATCAACAAGGGATTGTCGCAGATTCCGGGCATCCGCCTGTTCGCGACGAACCCGCCCTCGCTGGGCGGCGGCGGCGCCAACAGCAAGCCGGTCGAGTTCGTGCTGCGCTCGTCGGAGCCCTATGCCCAGATCAAGGGCTATGTCGACCAGCTGCTGGCGGAAGTTGCGAATTCGCCCGCGCTGACCAACCCAGAATCGAACCTCATCCTCGACAAGCCGCAGATTCGCGTCTCGATCGACCGCAAGCGCGCCGCCGACCTTGGTGTCGGCATCGATATCATCGGCCGTACGATGGAGACCCTGCTCGGCGGGCGACAGGTCACGCGCTTCAACATGAATGGCGAGCAGTACGATGTCGTTGTGCAGGTCGCCGGCAGGGATCGCAGTACGCCGCAGGCCTTGCAGTCGATCTACCTGATGGGTCGCAATGGCGCGACCGTTCAGCTGTCCAGCCTCGTCACGATCGAGGAGAACGTGGCCCCCAAGGAGCTGATCCGCTTCAATCAGCTGCGTTCCGCGACGATCACGGCAGTGCCGGCGCCTGGCTATTCGCTGGGCGACGCGCTCGCCGTGCTGGAGAGGGCGGCCGAGAAGGTGCTGCCGGCCTCGGTGCAGATCGACTATTCCGGCCAGAGCCGCGAGTTCAAGCAGTCCGGCTCCAGCATCATGATCGTCTTCCTGCTGGCACTGGGCTTCATCTATCTGGTGCTGGCGGCGCAGTTCGAGAGCTTCATCGATCCGGTGGTGATCATGGTCTCCGTGCCCTTGTCGCTGACGGGGGCGCTGGCGGCGCTCTACTTCACCGGCGGCACGATGAACGTCTACAGCCAGATCGGCCTGATCACGCTTGTCGGCCTGATCACCAAGCACGGCATCCTGATCCTCGAATTCACCAATCAGCTGCGCGAGGAGGGCAAGGAGATGCTCGACGCGCTGGTGGAGGCGGCGGAACTGCGTCTGCGACCGATCCTGATGACCACGGGCGCGATGGTGCTGGGCGCCGTGCCGCTGGCGCTGGCGCATGGCGCCGGCGCAGAGAGCCGTTCGCAGATCGGCTGGGTCATCGTCGGCGGCATGACCTTCGGCACGTTGCTGACGCTCTATGTAGTGCCGGTCGCCTATTCCTATCTGGCGCGCAAGACGCATGCGGCGCGCGGCGCGCACAAGGCCGAAGACGGCGCGCATCCGCTGCCGGCGGAGTGATCCGTCATTGCGAGCACAGCGAAGCAATCCAGCGAGCCTCGCTCGACGACTTCTGGATTGCTTCGTCGCTATCGCTCCTCGCAATGACGTCGAGTTATAATGCCAGTTCTTCGTAGAGATCGCGCCAAGTCGGATTCATTGCCTCGATCAAGGCAAGCTTGCGAGCGCGCGATCCGCCTTTGATCTGCTTCTCGCGGGCGATCGCTTCGTCGATACGGTCATAGCGCTTCTACCAGATGAGATGCTTGCAGCCGTATCGGCGGGTGAAACCGTCGATCGTTCCTTCGCGATGCTGCCAGGCGCGTCGCGCCAAATCTGATGTCACGCCAACGTACAACGTTCCGTTGCGCTTGTTCGCCATTATGTAGACGGCAGGTTCGCGCACTAAGCTCCTCCTCCTGGAATGGTCTCGCCCGTCATTGCGAGGAGCGAAGCGACGAAGTAATCCAGGGAACGCCGAGCGGCACGCTGGATTGCTTCGCTGCGCTCGCAATGACGGTTACGGCGATGTCTACTGCAGCCGCACCGACACGCTCTCGCTCGCGCCGGTGCCGTCGACCACCGAGATCCGCATGAAGCCCTTGCCTCCGGGCTGCCAGGCGGTCTCGCGCCGGCGGATCGGTCCGGTGACGGGCGTGCCGTCGACCAGCCAGGTATAGGGCGGCGCACCGCCTGCGACCTTCAGGTTGAGCTGACCTTGCCCATCGGCAGCCGAGGCGGCCAGATCGATTTTTGCACCATCTGGCGGGAAGGCGAGCTTCAGCGCCGGCGTAGTCATTGCCGCGATGGTCTTCGGCACGTCCTGGCGCAGATGGCGCAGCGGCGGCGGCAGATGCGCGACCGTCGCCACGATCGCGTTTTCGGGTTGCGGGAAGGGCCGCGGATCGAGGCCCAGCCGGGCGAAGGCGTCGAACAGGATCGGCGCCGCCACGACCCGGCCGACCAGGCCGGGCACCGCGCCATTATCGGCCCGGCCGACCCAGACGCCGATCGTATGCTTGCGGTCGAAACCAACCGCCCAGGCGTCGCGATAGCCATAGGACGTGCCGGTCTTATAGGCGATGCGGCCGGGCACGGCGTTAAGCGGCGGCGGTGCGCCAAGCAGCGTCTCAGTGACGTACCAGGCGGCAACGGGATCGACGAGGCGTGGCGCGGTCTCGCTTGGGCCTGCCTGCGTCTTCACTTGCAAGGGCACCATCTCTCCGCCACGGGCCAGCCCGACATATAGCCGCGTCAGATCCTGCAAGGTGATGCCGAGGCCACCGAGCCCGACCGCGAGGCCGGGCGCGCCGCCCTCCTTGGGCATGGCGATGGCGACGCCGGTATCGCGCAGCCGTGACAGGAAGCGCTGTGGCCCGAGTGCGGACAGAAGCTCGACAGTGGGCACGTTGAGCGAGAGCTGGAGCGCCTTGCGCGCGCTGACCATGCCCTGGAAGGTCATGTCGAAATTCTCGGGGATGTAGCTGCCGTAACGCGCCGGCCTGTCCTCCAGCGTCGTCTCGGGATGGGCGATGCCGTTGTCGAAGGCCAGCGCGTAGATGAAGGGTTTCAGCGCCGAGCCGGGCGAGCGCAGGGCACGCGTGAGGTCCAGGCTGCCGGCGCGCTCAGCCGCGAAATAATCGACGCCGCCGACCGAAGCCCTGATCTCGCCGGTCTCGTTGTCGACAGCGAGGATGGCGATCGAGACCTGCGGATTGAGACCAAGGCTGCGCTCTCGGGCCAGCGCCTCGAAACTGGCTTGGAGCCGGGCGTCGATGCTCAGGCGGTGGCTGCGAGCGCCGGGCGCCTCGGCGACGACCTGCTCTGCGATGTGAGGACTGAGGTTCGGGAAGGGCTTTCGCGCGGTCGGCACGGTTTCGTTGCGCGCTGCGGCGACCTCGGAGGCGGTGGCAAGTCCGGCTTGTTCGACGCGGGCGAGCACGCGGTCGCGGGCCTTGCGCGCGGCATCGCTCAGCCGATCGGGTCGGCGGGTTTCTGGCGACTGAGGGAGCGCAACGAGCAACGCGGCCTCGGCGGTGGAAAGCCGTTTCGGCTCCTTGCCGAAATAGGCGAAGCTCGCGGCGCGAATGCCTTCGAGATTGCCGCCGAAGGGGGCCAGCGTCAGGTAGAGATCGAGGATCTGGCGCTTGTCGAAGCGGCGTTCGAGTTCGACGGCGCGCACCGCCTGCCTGAGCTTGGCCTGGAGCGTGCGGTCCTCGCGCGGCTCCAGCAGGCGGGCCACCTGCATGGTCAGGGTCGAGCCGCCCGAAACGATGCGACCGTTCAGCAGCATCTGCCCGGCCGCGCGCGCCAGACTGAGCGGGTCGATGCCGTAATGGCCATCGAAACGCTTGTCCTCGAAGGCCTTGAGCATCGCGAGATAACGCGGATCGACATCGTCGACGCCGACAGGAAGCTTCCAGCGGCCATCGCTCGTCAGGAAAGGCCGGAGCAGCTTGCCCTCGCGGTCGAGCACGACCGTCGAGCGGTCGCCGGCGGCAGCGAGAGCGAGCGGGGGAAGGGTGGAGGCGTAGTGGAGGAGGAAGGCTGTGGCGGCTGTAGCGAGGAGCGCGCCTGTTGTAGCAACGATTTTCAGTGTCCTGAAGCGAGCGTGCGCATGCTTCCCTTCTCCCCTCGCGGGAGAAGGTGGCTCCGCCAAGCGGAGACGGATGAGGGGGCGCGCGACCTTTCCGATGATGTGGCGCAAAGAAAAACGCCAACGATAAAGGATGCGGCGCCCCCTCACCCCAACCCTCTCCCACGAGGGGAGAGGGGGTTCTGTTGCGCTGCGTCGTCCGCCCGGTGCTTCCACGGTCGGTCTTACCGCGCCGAGGAAATATCGACCGTCCCGAAGCCCGTCCGTCCGAACCTGTCGGGCCGGTACATGTCCTCGATCACGGCAGCCGGAGCGACATAGCGGCCCGGCGACACGGCGCGTGCGATATAGGCGACCGTGAAGGCGAGCTTCTGATTGGTGCCTCCGGTTCGCTCAAAAGCCGCGACATAGCGGTCGTCGCGCGCTTCGGTATGGACCGGAGCAACCTCCTGCTTCAGCCAGTCGAGGCCGGCGACAGAGGCACCTTCGGTCAGGTTGGCGTTCTCGATCTCCAATCCGGCGGGAACGGGATCGACCAGCAGCAGCCGGCCATAGCGGCTGGCGGGCTCCGTCACCGTCAACGCCACGACATAGCGCTCGTTCTGGCGCAGCCGGGCGGGGTCGGCCTTCTCTCCCTTCATGGTGTAGATCACGCGCTCCAATGCAAAGCCCTGGTTCAGGGCGGGCTCCGGGGCGGTCGGGATACCCGAGACGGTGATGACGGCCTGTGCCGAGGCCGCGCCCGGGTTTGCGACTGTCAGTGCCTTGGCTTCGAGCGCTTCGGCGGAGATCGTGCGGTAGAGCGGTCCCTTGCGCTCGGTGCCGTCGACCGTCAGCGTCATGCCTTCGGCGTCCTTTGCCATGGCCTGTGCGGCCAGAACCATCCACATCTGCTCCTGCGTCGAGGTGTAGCGCGCGCTGTTGCGGGCGCTTTCGACGATATTGGCGGCGCGGGAGATGTCGGCGCGCTCGCCATTGGCCTCGGCGATCAGCGCGAGGACGGCGGAACCGTCGCGCAGGCGCGAGCCGTAATCGGGCCGCGACAGGCCATCGTCGCGGCTCTCCTGAAGGCTCGCCAGCGCGCTGGTGAAAGCGGCGCGGCCCCGGCCCCGGTCGCCCAATGCCGAAAGCGCGGCGCCGATCTGCGCGCGCGCCAGCGGCGTCGCGAAATCCGCGAGCTTGTTGTCGGCGAGATAGCGCAGATCGCCCATCACCGGCCGGCCGTTGCGAGCCAGCACGTAGAGCGCATAGGCGATGCCGGCAGCCTCCTCCTTGTTGATCTCGCTGGTATTGACGACCTGGTTGCGCAGGCGGTCGAGCGCGAGGTTGAAGGCGATCTGCGGCACCGCGAACTGGCGCTCGCGGGCGCGGGTCAGGAAGTCGGTCGTGAAGGCGTCGAGCCAGAGGTCGTCGCCGCCGACGCCCCAGAGGCCGAAGGAGCCATTGCCGCCCTGGCGGGCAAGCACGCGCTCGATCGCATTGGCGACACGCTCATCGGCATTGGCGTCGAGCGCGAGGTTCTCCAGCGAGGCGAGCTTGTTGACCGCGAGCAGCGGCAACGCGCGGCTCACCGTCTGCTCGGTGCAACCATAGGGGTAGCGGTCGAGCGCCTTCAGGATGGCGGGGACGTCGAGAGCCGCCAGCGGCGAGACGGAGACCGAGACCTGGCCGGAATTGGGCACGAGATCGGCCATCAGATCGGACGAAACTGTTATCGAACCGCCATTGCCCGGAATAGGCCGGACGACGCGGCGCGCGATGGTGCTGGCCGAGGGCTGCACGCGCACGGCGAGGTTCTGCACGGTGCCGACGCCATTCGGCCCGGTGATCCTGACGTCGAATTCGGCGCGGCCGAGGCCTGCCGCTGTCACCGGGATCGTCATCTGGCTCTTGGCGCCGGTCGCCAGCTGCAGCGTGCGCCGCGTCGCGTCGGCGGCCACGAGGACCGGGCCGCGGACATCGAGATCGACGACATAGGCACCGGCGGGGCCTTCGACATTGTCGATCTGCAGATGGAAGCGCGACTGGTCGCCGATGGCGAGGAAGCGCGGCAGGGTCGCCTGCGCAACGATTGGATCGCGCACGATCACGTCGGCGCTGGCCTGCCCGGTACGCCCGGCCGACCATGCGACCGCCATGACCCGAACCGAGCCATTGAAGGCCGGCAGTTCGAAATCGACCTTGGCCATGCCGTCAGCGCCGACCTTGACCACGCCGGAATAGCGGGCGAGGGGCTCCTGCGTCGGGGCCTCACCCTGCAACGGGGCCGCGCCGTCGCCGCCGGTGCGGATCGCGCCGCGCGTGCCCTGCATGCCGTCGATCAGGTAGCCGTAGAGATCGCGCAGCTCATGCCCGATCTGACGCTGGCCGAAAAAGAACTGGCTCGGATCGGGCGAGACGAAGCGCGTCAGGTTGAGGATGCCGATATCGACGGCTGCGACCGTGACGAAGGCCTCTTCGCCGGCCCTTGCGCCGGTGATCTTGACCGGCAGGGACAGCGTCGAGAGCGGGCGCACGAGGTTGGGCGCGCCGAGATCGACGCTCAGGGTCCGCTCCTCCTTGCCGATCGCGAACCAGGCGAGGCCAATGGCGCGGCCCGGCAGGCGCTGCGCTGCCGTGTCCATCGGGCGATGGGCGAGCACGACCAGATAGGCGCTGGCGCCCCATTCGGACTTGACCGGGATGCTCGCGGTCGCGCCGCTGGCGGCGATGTCGATGGTGCGGATCTCGGTGACCCGGTCGCTGATGACGGCGAGTGTCGCCTTGCCGGCGAAGCGGGGCGACAGCCTGACCTGTAGGTTTTCGCCATTGGCATAAGCGCCTTTGTCGAGTGCGACATCGAGAACATCGGGCGTGTCGGCGGTCTTGTCGGTTTCATAGCCGACGCTGAAGGAGACCGAGGTCTCGGTGGAATCGGGGCCGTCGGCGGCGACATCGAGGCGGTAATTGCCCCATTCGACGGGGGCTGCGACGCGCGCATCCGCGGTTTCGCTGACTGCGACCTCACCATCGGCGACGCGCCGGGTTGTCTTCACGCCTTCATAGTTCCAGCGGCCGTCCTGAAAGAACCACTGATAGTTGCGGCGGACTTTCGAGAGCGTCCATTTCACGCCGGGACGGGCGAGCCGCTTGCCGTCGCCATTGGCCATGATCACATCGAAGGTCGCAGTCTGGCCATTGCCGAGCTCGCCGTCCTTGAAAGCCTTGCGGACACCGATAGCCGCGCCCTTGGGAACGATCGGCAGCGTTACCGAGCGGGCGATGGCGCGGCCGCCGGGTTCGCCGACGCGGAAGGTCAGCTCGACCTCGAGCGGACGGTTGGTCTCGGGCTGCTGGACGGGGTTGGAGACAGAGACCTTGCCGGCGGCATCGGTCGTCGTGCTCTCCTCGAATTCGGACTGGACGGGGGCGAACTCCTCATCGGTCAGCCCGACCTGATAGCCGGCGAAGCCGGGAATGGCCGATTGCGCGGCCGAGCGGATCGTCATCGAGCCGGTGACGTCGAGTGCCGAGCCCGGCGCGCCGTAGAGATAGCGCGCGTTGACATCGACCTCGGCGGGTTCGCCGGCCTGGAGGACGGGCGCCTTTGGTGTGAGCGTCAGCTCCAGCCGCTCGGGTACGTAATCCTCGACGAGGAAGGTGACCTCGCCGATCGCCGGGCCTTTCGGGTCGGCATAGGCCTGAACCCGCCAGGTGCCGGTTGCGGCCCCCGACAGAAGCGGAATGGAATGGGCGCGGCCGCCGGCGCCCTGGTCTTCGACCTGCCGGCGGCGATATTCGACGCCGTCAGGCCGCTTGACCGAGATCGTCAGCGGCAGGCCGGTGACGGCGGCGCCCCTCGCGTCGCGCAGCAGGCTGGTCAGATAGACGGTCTCACCCGAGCGATAGACGCCACGCTCGGTGTAGAGATAGGCGTCGAGGCCGGTCGGGGCCACGCGGCCCTTGACGCCGCGATCCGAGAGATCGAACGCCGTCTGCTTCAGGTCGAGAAAGCCGTAATCCTCGCCCAGCAGGGCTGTCACGAGCCCTGGCGCATTGCCGCCCTGGCCCTTGGCGAGACCGGCATCGAAGCGGGCATAGCCATTGGCGTCCGAGCGCGCTGTCGCCAGCACCTCATTGTTGCGCGCGACCAGCCGGAGTTCGACATTGGCGATCGGGGAGGCGTCGGCGAGCGAGCGCGCCAGCACATGCACGCCATCGGGACCGGAGAAGGAGGTCAGGCCGAGATCGGAGACGACGAACCATTGCGTCGCGCGCGTCGTGCCGTCGTCATAGTCGCCATCCCCATCCGAGGGCGGCGCGGCAGCCTGACTGCCCGAGGGTTTTGCGAACATGACGTAGACGCCAGGCTTCAGCGCGCCGACTGCCTCGATCACCGGGAAGGCGGTGACGACATCCTTGTTCAGCTCCGACTTCACCTCCATCGAGCCGGTCCAGACACTCTGGCCCTTATCACCAGCGATCTGCTTGGCGGAATAGGAGCCGAGCTGGCCGAGGAAATCGTCCGAGTGGACCGAGTTGATCAGGTTGCGGTCGCCGATGCGCATCACCTCGAGATCGAGCCGGCCGGCATTGACGGAAACCACGGGCACGCCCTGCTGACCCGTGCGCGGCAGGACGTAGTTCTTGCCGGTGAAGCGGACGGATGGCGTGCGGTCGCGGACATAAACCTCGTAATCGGCCGATTTCAGCAGCTTTTCGTCGGGCAGGGCCGAGGGCACGCCCTGGCGGATGACGAAGGCGTAGCGCTCGCCATGGCGCAGGCCGTCCACGCAGATCTGCTTGTCCTCGGCGCTGACTGCGAAATCGCCTTTGCCGCCGGAGATCGCGACGTAAGGCGCGAAGTCGACGCGCCCGCGCGCCAATGCTTCGGAGAACTCGAAGCAGGCGCGAGGCGAGGCCGCATCGGAATCGACCTTGTTGGAGACCAGCCGGAAACCGCGCTTTTCGCGCAGGCTCTCATAGGCGGTGCGCAGCGAGGCGTTGTCGGTGAGGTCGAGGCTGAGACGATAAGTCGTCAGGGCCGGGCGCCAGAGTTCGTTCCTTTCGAAGATGCGGGCGAGCACGCCGAGCGAGGCGGCCTCGTCATTGCGGTTGGTCGAGCGCTGATAGCCGAGATAGGCGGCGCTGATGGCGCGCTCCCGCAACTCCCAGCGCTCGCGATAATCGCGCGGCTCGATCGTGTTGGCAGCGCGCGCCATCAGGCGCCAGCCGGCGGCATTGCCGGGCTCGGCGACGACAGCGGCATTGGCCTGCGGCAGTGCGGTGCGGGCGTCGCCACGCGCAAGCGCGGCCTCGCCGGTGCGCAACGCCTCGGCGGCGGAGCGCGTGCCGGCGGAAACCTCACGCTTCAGCCGCTCCTCCAGCCGCTGGCCGTCGGCAGCGAGGTCGTTGCGGACATAGGCCTTCTGGGCAAAAGCCGGCGATGCGGCGAGCGCCAGTCCAAGGACGAGCGCGAGACGGGCGAACAGGGGCATCGTCGATCCTCTTTTACGTCGGTCCGGCCCATCATCCTGCGTGGCGAAAGCCTCGTTGCGATGACGACCCCCAAGGTCGCGGCAGGCTATCACCGGCACTTGCCGGCGCAATGCGAAAGGTGGCCTTGACGGCTGCGCAGTTGCGGGCCGTCGCGATCTGACGCTCAATGCGCCACCTTTGCTGCGGGCCTGGAGACGGATGATGGTGCGGAAACGTTCGGGAGTTGCCGCTTCAGGATTGATCGCCGGGGCGCTGGTGGTTCCCGCATTCCTGATGACGTTGACCGTCGCGATGGCGCAGGCACCGGCTCCCGGCCCCAATCCGCAGATCGCGGCCGCACAGGCGAGTTTCGAGAGCTTGCCCGAGGCGGAGCGCAAGGCGATCCAGTCCGACCTGATCTGGACCGGGGATTTCAACGGCGCCGTCAGCGGGTCCTATGGCCCGCTGACCTTTCGGGCGATCAATGCGCTGAAAGCGGGGTCACGCGGTGCGCCAGACGGCATATTGAGCCCGAGCGACCGCCGCGCACTGGCGCAGGCTGCGCAGGTGGCGCGGGATGCGGCGGGCTTCCGGCTCGTCGCCGACGAGCGCACCGGGGTGCGCATCGGTATTCCTACGAAGCTCCTGCCGCGCCGCGATGCGACGCCGACTGGAGGCAGCCGCTGGCAGAGCGAGGATGGCAAGATCACGCTCGACACCAGCACGACGCCGGAAACCGAGACGCTGGTGCCGCTGTTCGAGCGTGCTACCGCCACCAATGTGCCTGGCCGCAAGATCACCTACAAGCTGATCAGGCCGGACTTCTTCGTCGTCACCGGCGAGACCGCGACCGGCCGATTCTATCGCCGGCTAGCCGCCGGCCCAGGTGCCCTGCGCGGGTTCTCCATTGGATACGACAAGGCGATGGCCGGCACGGTGGACAAACTGGTGATCGCGATCGCCAGCAGTTTCGAGCCGTTCCCCACCGGCCCGGCGCCAGCTGCCGCCACAGCCGTTGCGAGTACTGCGAGCCCGCCAGTGGCGGCGATCCCGTTGCGCGTCACCGAACGCTATGGCGTCGCTCTCGTGCTCTCCGACAAGATCGTCGTCACGGCGGGGTCGGCGATCGATGGCTGTCGCGCCCTGCGTGTCGGCAATCGCAATGCGAAGCTGCGCATGAAGGACGATGCGAGCGGCTTGGTCCTGCTCGATCTCGACGGCAGTGGGGCTGGCTCTGCTCCCGCCTTGCGCGGGCGCGCGCTGTCCGAGCGTGAGAGCGTCGTGCTGGTCGCCTTCGGGGATGATGGCGGCAAACGTGCCGCCGTGGCGTTGCCGGGGCAGGGCGCCCGCATCGGGGCGGGCTCGGCCGTGTTTGCGCCGCTTCAGCCGGGCCAATCCGGCAGCCCGGTCTTCGACCGGCAGGGACGGCTGACCGGGCTCGTCACCGGCAATCCCTCCGACAAGGTCCTGATCGCAGGCGTCGCGCCGCAGCGCGCCTATGCGGTTGCAGATGCTGCTACCTTGCAGGGCGTGCTTGGGAAGGCCGGCCTGTCGCTGCCGGCCGCGCAATCAGGTTCCGAGCTCAGTACCGGAGCCGTTATCGACAGGGTCGGAAAGTCGGTCCTGCCGATCGTGTGCGGCTTGTAAGGCGAACGTTCCAGGCAGGTGTTTCTCCGGCCAAGTATTTCGATGCGGGTGCTGCACGCAGAATGTGGCCGTTCTGCTGCGAAAGACCAGTTGTCGTTGCTGCGACAATCGGCTCAGATGTCCACCGTCTATCAAGGGTGCCCCGCCACTGGCTGAGGAGCGCTCGATTTTAAATCGATTTAGCGGAGGGACCAGAAAATGAGCGATATCATCAGCAGGCGCGGTGTCTTGAAGGGCGCGGCTGCGGCCGGCGCCGCAGGCCTCATCGTCAACCCCGCGCGTGCCCAGGCGAACTGGCCAGCGCGGCCCATCACCATGATCTGCCCATGGGGCGCCGGCGGCGGAACCGATGCGACGGCCCGCATCGTCGCCCAGCTTCTGGAGCGCGATCTGGGCCAGCCGGTCAATGTCGTGAACCGCACCGGCGGCTCGGGGGTCGTCGGCCATTCGGCGATCGCGACGGCCGCGCCCGATGGCTACACGATCGGTATGCTGACGGTCGAGATCTCGATGATGCACCATCAGGGGCTGACCGATCTCAAATCGACGAATTACGCGCCGCTTGGTCTGATGAACGAGGACCCGCCGGGCGTACAGGTCAGCGCATCCAGCCCCTACAAGGATATCAAGGCGCTGGCCGAAGCGATCAAGGCCGCGCCTGCCGGAAAGCTCAAGGCATCGGGCACCGGGCAAGGCGGCATCTGGCATCTCGCGCTGATCGGCTGGCTCGTCGCGATGGGCCTGAAGCCCGACCATGTCGCCTGGGTCCCGTCGAACGGGGCGGCGCCTGGCATGCAGGATCTGGCCGCCGGCGGCATCGACATCGTGACCTGTTCGGTGCCCGAGGCGCGCGCCATGATCGATGCGGGCAAGGCGAAGTCGTTGGCGATCATGGCGACCGAGCGCAATCCGCAGTTCAAGGACGTGCCGACGCTGAACGAGACGCTCGGCATCAACTATTCCGTCGGCGCCTGGCGCGGCATCGGGGCGCCCAAGGGCGTGCCGGCCGATATCCAGGCCAAGATTACGGCGGCACTGAAGAAGGCCTTCGATTCGAAGGACTATCAGGACTTCATGAACGCACGCGGCTTCGGCATGAAGTTCGCGGACGGTCCGGGCTTCGGCAAGTTCATGGAAGAGGGCGACAAGGCGATGGCTTCGGCCATGAAGGCAGCGGGCCTTTCCAAGGCCTGATCGCGTCCAAGCCTGCAAGCACCGGGGCCGCTCAGGGGGCCCCGGTGTTTTCGTCCCGTATCCTTCGACATGATGAGGTTGCCGCAATGCAACTGTCCGACCGTATTACCGGCGCTGCCATCGCAATGCTCGGTTCCGTCGCGTTCCTTTACGGCTCGAAGCTCCCGCCCGTTCCCGGCCAGCAGGTCGGCCCCTCCGCCTTCCCGATGGTGGTGGGAGCGGGGCTGGCGATCTGCGGCGTCCTGATCGTACTCGGCATCGGCCGACATTTCGAAGAGGTGGCGGAGGCCGATGTCATCAGCCATGCCACGCCCGAGGAACTGGAGCCGCTGCCGGCCTGGCGCTCCTGGCTTGCCCTGCTGCCGCCCGCGCTTGTGTTCTTCTATGCGCTGGCTTCCGAGACGCTGGGCTTCCTGCCGACAGCTGCGATCATGGTGCTGACGGCGAGCTTCGCCTTCGGCGCCAGGCCGAAACTCGCCGTGCCGCTGGCGCTGATCGCGCCGTTCTTCATCAACCTGATTTTCCTGAAGCTGCTGCGTGTGCCCTTGCCCGGCGGCCTGCTGCCCTTCCCGTGGTGACCTCATGAACACAGTCATCCAGGCCTTCGGGCTCGTCTTCGCTTGGGATGTGCTGATCGCGATCTTCGCCTCGGCGATCTATGGGCTGACGGTCGGGGCGTTGCCCGGGCTGTCGGCGACCATGGCGACGGCGCTGCTCGTGCCGGTCACGTTCTACCTGTCGCCGATCGCGGCGGTCGCCACCATCATCACGGCCTCGGCCATGGCGATCTTCTCGGGCGATATTCCAGGCTGCCTCCTGCGCATCCCGGGAACGCCGGCCTCGGCGGCCTATACGGACGAAGCCTATGCGATGACGCGCAAGGGCCAGGCAGAAACAGCCTTGGGCATCTGCCTCTGGTTCAGTGCGCTCGGCGGCATCGCCGGCACGTTGTCGCTGATGATCCTGGCTCCGGTGCTGGCCGAATTCGCGCTGAGCTTCTCGACCTACGAGAATTTCTGGCTCGCGCTGCTGGGGTTGATGTGCGCCACGCTGGTGGCGCGCTCCTCGCCGATCAAGGCGATCGCGGCGATGCTGCTTGGCCTGCTGATCACTTGCATCGGCATCGACAATCCAGGTGGCGTCGCGCGCTTCACCCTGGGCTCTACGGATCTGCTGGGGGGCATCGAGCCGATTCCGGCGCTTGTCGGCGTGTTCGCGCTGGCGGAAGTCATGCGTGCCCTGACCGAGCGCGAGCCGCCCAAAATGCCGCATCGCCGGCTCGGCAGCATTCTCAAGGGCCAGATCGCGCTGACCAAGCAGTATCCCAAGCAGCAGGCGCGCGGAAACATCGTCGGCATCATCATCGGCGTGCTGCCGGGCGCGGGCGCCGACATGGCGGCCTGGGTCAGCTATGCGATGTCGAAACGCTTCTCCAAGACGCCCGAGAAATTCGGAACAGGCCATCCCGAGGGTTTGATCGAGGCCGGGGCCAGCAACAATGCGTCCCTTGCCTCCGGCTGGGTGCCGGCGCTGCTGTTCGGCATTCCCGGCGATACCATCACGGCCATCGCCATCGGCGTGCTCTACATGAAGGGGCTGAACCCCGGCCCGACGCTGTTCAGCGAGCAGGCGTCGAGCATGTATGCGCTCTACATCATCTTCATCCTCGCCAATATCATCATGATCCCGTTGGGCATCGTGATGATCCGGCTGGCGAGCCGCGTCGTCGGTGCGCCCCGCTCGGCGGTGATGCCGGTGATCATGGTGTTCTGCGCGGTCGGTGCCTTCGCGACCGCCGGCAACAACCTGTTCGCAGTCTACTGTGTCGCGGCCTTCGGGGTGCTCGGCTTTGTGATGGAGAAGAACGGTTTTCCGGTCGCGGCGCTGGTGCTGGGCATCGTGATGGGCACGATGGTCGAGCAGAGCTTCGTCACCTCGCTGATCAAGTCGGATGGCAGCGTGCTGCCCTTCCTGAGCCGGCCGGTCTCCGGCGTGCTGGCGGCGATGACCTTTGCGGCGCTGCTCTGGCCGGTGTTCTCCTGGTCGATGGAGAAGCTGAGGGCGCGGCGAGCGGTCGCGGCGTGACGCAGCGAGCAGGCTCGCTCAGGAGCCCATCACGCCTTCCAGCTTCGCGGCCAGTGCGATCAGCCGCGGGCGGACTTCGCGCATCAGGAAATCGGGATCGAGGATGACGCTGGGCGCGCCGCAATTGATCGCCATGGGCGGCAGGCCGCCTCCGGGGCGGAATGCAACCGCGATCGCATTCACCGTCGGCTGCCAATCGCCGAAGGAGCGCGCGCAGCCGAGCGTGCGATAGTCGTCGAGCGCCTGTTCGATGCCGGCGCGCTGGCCGGGCCATGTGGTGTCGTCGACCGAGCGGAGGTCCTCCATGATGGCGGTCTGCTCGACCTCGTCGCAGCGTGCGAGATAGGCGCGCCCCATGGCGCTGCGGGCCATCGCGACGCGCGAGCCGACATCGATGTTGAGCGCGATCGCGGCCTCGCCCCGGCAGCATTCGATATAGCGCATGCTGAGCCGGTCGCGGACGCCGAGCCCGACCGAGGCGTTGGAGAAGGCGGCGAGTTCGCGCATGCCGGGCCGGGCGAGATGGCTGACATCGAGCCCCGCAAGGGCCGTCGCGCCGAGCGCCATCAGCGCCGTGCCCAGCCGGTAACCGCCCGCTTCAGGAACATGATGCAGGTAGCCGAGGCGGGTCAGCGTATAGCTCAGCCGCGAAACGGTGGAGCGGGCAAGGCCGCAGCGCGCGGCGATCTCGGAGTTGGCGAGCGTGCCCTCGCCGCGCTTGAAGCAGGTCAACAGATCCAGCCCGCGCGCCAGCGCCGTGACGAAGTGACGATCCTCCTTCGCACCGGCCGGCCCGGTCTCCTCCACCGGGGAGGTCTGATCCGTTGGCTGCGGGCGAGGGTCCATCGCTCAGCGCTTCAGAAAGGCGGCGAAGGCTGCCATCGCCTCGGCCGATTGCAGACGCTCGGCGAAATGGCGAGCCTCGGTTGCGATCGTCTCAGTCACGATCGCGGCCCCGCCGCGCTTCAGCAGCATCTTCGTCAGCGCTACGGATTGCGGCGGCAGTGCCGCCAGCGCCCTTGCCTTGTCCAGCGCCTTCGCCAGTGCGGCCCCTTCCTCCACGATTTCGTTGAGCAGGCCGGCCTCGGCCGCCGCGTCGGCTCCGAAGGCCTCGCCCAGCATCAGCAGTTCGGCCGCGCGCTTGGAACCGGCGATCAGGGGCAGCAGATAACTCGATGCGCCCTCGGGCGAGAGGCCCAGCGCCACGAAGGGCATGCGGAAATTCGCACTCCGGCCGGCATAAGCGAGGTCGCAATGCAGCAGCATGGTCGTGCCGATACCGACCGCGAACCCCTCGACGGCGGCGATGATCGGCTTCTTCGCCGTCGATATGGCTGTGAGAAAATCCATGGCGATGCGCGGGCCGTCGCCGGCAGCAGCCGCGAAGTCCCGGATGTCGTTGCCGCTGGTGAAACAGCCGGAGGCGCCTGTCAGGACCATGACGCGGATGGCCTCATCGGCTTCTGCTGCCGCGATCGCCGCGATCAGGCCGGCATAGCTTGCCCGGTCCAGCGCATTGCGGCGTTCTGGCCGGTTCATCGTGATCTGGCTGATCCCGGGGGCGACGATCTCGGTCAGAATGGTTTCGGTCATCTCGCCCCGGCTCCTTGTCGGCCCCATGAAATGGGATCGCATGCGCCTTCGAGCGTGGTCAAGCAGGGTGTTTGTTCTGCATTGCAGCATGAGCCTCGAGTGGCCTGTCCTAATGCGGTGGAACGGCTTGACAACGTGTGTTCGTCACCCTTCCTAAGCGCGGCATATGCAGAAATGCGTTCTGCATTGCAGACTGGCCGCTGGTTGCGCCCTAGGAGCATGCTGATGCAGACCGTTCGTCTCGCGCACCGTGGCAGGATCGCGATCCTCACGATCGACAACCCGCCGGTCAATGCACTCAGCGCGGCCCTGCGAGCCGATCTGGCGCGCGCTGTCGGCGATGCGGTCGCGAATCCTGCAATCGACGCCATCGTCATCGCCGCCAGCGGGCGGGCCTTCATCGCAGGCGCCGATATCAGCGAGTTCGGCAAACCGCCGGTCGCGCCGATCCTGCCCGAGGTGCTCGACGTGATCGAGAATGCGGCCAAGCCGGTCGTCGCTGCGATCCACGGTGTCGCATTGGGTGGCGGGCTTGAGGTCGCGCTCGCCTGCCATGGGCGGGTGGCGTCGCCCGGCGCCAAGCTCGGCTTGCCGGAGATCAAGCTTGGCCTCATTCCAGGCGCAGGTGGCACGCAGCGCCTGCCGCGGCTGATCGGGGCAGCCAAGGCGTTCCCGATCATGCTGGGAGGCGAGCCGATCTCGGCGGGGAAAGCCCTGGAACTCGGGCTTGTCGACGAGGTCGTTTCCGGCGATCTCGTCGAGGCGGCCGTCACGCTGGCGAGCGGACTTGCCGCGAAGGGCGCCTGGGAACGCACGGGCGAACGGGCCGTCCGCCTGACGCAGGTCGACCGCGAGGCCTTCGAGGCGCAGGCGATGAATGCGGCGGCGAAATCGGGCGATCTCCCGAACGTCAAGGCGTTGATCGCGTCTGTACGCAATGCTTTCGATCTCGATTTCGCGCAGGCTCTGGTGGCGGAGCGCGCCCTGTTCACGGCGCTGGTCGCCGACGATCGTTCGAAGGCGTTGCGCTATGTCTTCTTCGCCGAGCGTGACGTGGCGCGCGTGCCCGGTATCGGGCCTGAAGTGAAGCCGCGCCCGATCGAGAGCGCGGCCGTGATCGGTGCCGGGACGATGGGCGGCGGCATCGCGATGTGCTTTGCCAATGCCGGCATCCCGGTGACGCTGATCGAGACCGAGCAGGCGCAGATCGACAACGGGATGAATCGCGTCGCCGCGATCTACGAGATGTCGGTGACGCGAGGCTCGCTGACGCCTGAGCTGCGGGACAGGCGCATGGCGCTGATCTCAGGCGCGGTCGGGCTCACGGCCGCCGCGAACGCCGATATCGTGGTCGAGGCCGCCTTCGAGGAGATGGGCGTCAAGCTGCAGATATTCGGAGCGCTCGACGGCATCGCCAAACCCGGTGCGATTCTCGCCAGCAACACCTCCTATCTTGATATTCCCACCATCGCGGCCGTGACCAAGCGGCCGCAGGATGTGATCGGGATGCATTTCTTCAGCCCCGCCAACGTCATGAAATTGCTCGAGGTGGTCAGGCCCGCCGGGGCTGCCCCTGATGCCATCGCCACGGCCGTGACGCTCGGGCGGACGCTCGGCAAGGTTGCGGTCGTCGTCGGCAACTGTTTCGGCTTCGTGGGAAACCGCATGCTGGCGCAGCGCACGCGCGCGGCCGAGCGGCTGCTGATCGCTGGCGCACTGCCCCATGAGGTCGATGCGGCGGTGACCGATTTCGGTTTCAAGATGGGGCCCTTCGCCATGTCGGACCTGGCCGGCAACGATATCGGCTGGCGCACGCGCAAGGCGCTGGGGCGGAAGGCTGCGGTGGCGGATGCGCTGTGCGAGGCCGGTCGCTTCGGCCAGAAGACCGGCAAGGGCTATTTCCTGTATCCGGAGGGCGCCCGCACCGGCCAGCGCGATCCCGAGGTCGAGACGCTGATCGCACATGTTTCGGCGCAGAAGGGCGTGACGCGGCGGTCGTTCACGGCCGAGGAGATCGTTTCGCGCCTGATGGATCCGATGGTCAATGAAGGCGCCCGCATTCTCGAAGAGGGCATTGCGGCGCGGCCGGGCGATATCGATGTGATCTGGCTGAACGGTTATAGTTGGCCGGCCTGGAGGGGCGGGCCGATGTACTGGGCCGATGCGGTTGGGCTCGACGTCATCGTGAGGCGTCTCGAAGCCCAGGCGACCGAGACCGGCGATGTCTCGCTCCAGCCGGCGCCGCTCTTGCGCAAGCTGGTCGCCGAGGGCAAGAGCTTTTCGAGCTTGAAGGATGCCGCCGCCTGAGCGGGGAGGCACCGTAGTCGACAAAATGAGTTCCAGCCGCAGAGGACGTATCCGGCCCATGACTTCGAAATCCATGACTGAAGCCGTCATCGTCTCGACCGCCCGCACGCCGATCGGCAAGGCCCATCGCGGTGCCTTCAATCAGGTTCGCGGTGCCGATCTGGCTGGGCATGCGATCCGGCATGCGCTGGCTCGCGCCAATATCGAGCCGGAGGCGATCGAGGAGATCGTGCTGGGCTGCGGCTACCCCGAGGCTGCGACGGGGGGCAATGTCGCGCGCCATGCCGCGCTCGTCGCTGGCATTCCCGTGCAATCGGCCGGGGTCACGGTCAGCCGCTTCTGCGCCTCCGGGCTGGAGGCGATCGCGCATGCGGCGCGGCGCGTGGTGATGGACGGCGTGCCGGTCGCGCTCGGCGGCGGCGTGGAATCGATCAGCCTAGTGCAGCCGGTGGTGCGGCGCGACCTCACCCAGAACGACTGGCTGATGGCGCATAAGCCGACGATCTACACCTCGATGATCGAGACGGCCGATATCGTCGCGCAGCGCTACGGCATTTCGCGGGAGGCGCAGGACGCGTTCTCGCTGGAGAGCCAGCGGCGCACGGCATCGGCCCAGCAGCGCCGGCTGTTCGACGACGAGATCGTACCGATGAGCGCGATGATGGCCGTCACCGACAAGGCGACCGGCGAGGTGCGGCAGGAACAGGTCACGCTGTCGAAGGACGAGGGCAACCGGCCCGAGACCACACTGGAAGGGCTGCTGAAGCTCAAGCCCGTGCGGGGTGAGGATCAGTTCGTCACCGCGGGCAATGCGAGCCAGCTTTCGGATGGCGCTGCGGCCAGCGTGGTGATGTCTTCGCAGGAAGCGGCACGGCGCGGCCTCTCGCCGCTGGGCATCTTCCGCGGCTTCGCCTCGGCGGGCTGCGAGCCCGACGAGATGGGCATCGGGCCGGTCTTTGCCGTGCCCCGCCTGCTGGAGCGCAATGGACTCACCGTCGACGATATCGATCTCTGGGAGCTGAACGAGGCTTTCGCTTCGCAGTCGCTCTATTGCCGCGATACGCTCAAGATCGATCCCGAGAAGGTCAACGTCAACGGCGGTGCGATCGCGATCGGCCACCCCTTCGGCATGAGCGGGGCGCGGCTCGTCGGCCATGCGCTGCTCGAGGGCCGTCGCCGCAAGGCGCGCTACGCGGTGGTGACGATGTGCGTCGCCGGCGGCATGGGCTGCGCCGGCCTGTTCGAGATCAACCACGGGTAGGGCGGGAATCCGCTCGTCGTTGGAGTTTCCCGGAAGCCATTGTCCTGTCGTGATAATGGCATAGCTTTGCAGCCACGCCGCAAGGCGGCTTGGGAGACCGCTTGTGAGCTCAGGACTGTTTGCCCTTCTCGATGACATCGCCGGCCTGGCGAAGGTTGCGGCTGCTTCTGTGGATGACGTCGTGGCGCAGGCGGGCAAGGCAGGCGCCAAGGCTGCCGGCATCGTCATCGACGATGCGGCGGTGACGCCGCGCTATGCGGTGGGCTTCGCGGCCGACCGGGAACTGCCGATCATCTGGCGGATCGCGCTCGGTTCCTTCCGGAACAAGCTCCTCTTTCTGCTGCCGGGCGCGCTTCTGCTGGCCTTCATCGCGCCCTGGGTGATCACGCCCCTGCTGATGCTGGGCGGCGTCTATCTCTGCTATGAGGGCGCCGAGAAGGTTCTCGAACTCGTCATGCCCCATGCTGCGCCGGCTGATGATACGGCAGCCGGCGTCGCCATCCTCGACAGCAAACAACTCGAAGACCAGAAGATCGCGGGTGCGATCAAGACCGATTTCATCCTCTCGGCCGAAATCATGGCGATCACGCTGGCCAGCGTTTCGACTTCGTCCTTCTGGACGCAGGCCTTCGTGCTGGCGGTGGTCGGCATCGGCATCACCGTGCTCGTCTACGGAGTCGTGGCGCTAATCGTGAAGGCCGACGATGCCGGCGTTGCGCTGGCCAGGCGGCAATTTGCACCCGTGCGCCTGCTGGGCCGGGGGCTCGTCATCGGCATGCCCTATTTCCTGACCGCGTTGGGCGCTGTGGGCACGGCCGCGATGCTCTGGGTCGGCGGCGGCATCATCATTCACGGCTTCGAGGGCTATGGCTTCGGTTGGCTTGGCCACTTCGTGCACGATCTCGGCGTTGCCGGCGGCAAGGTGGTGCCGGCTGTCGGGGGCCTGCTCGAATGGCTGATCGGCGCGGCGCTCTCGGCCGTCTTCGGCCTGGTCGTGGGCGGCATCGCGATCGTCGCGATGCATTATGTCGTCGAGCCGCTGCTGAAGCTTTTCAGGAAAGGCGGGGCAAAGCCTTCGCTCGACGCCGGCAAGGGCTGACGCTTCAAGCTGACGCTTCAGTCGAGCCATGTCGTGAAGCGTTCGACCGGCTCGCGCTCCGGTACGAGCTGGTTGGCGGGGGCGGTCCGATCGGCATGGCCGATGGCGATGCCGCAGACCACAACCTCATCCTCGGGGATGGCGAGTTCGCGGCGCACCACGGGGTGGAAGCGCGCGAAGATCGCCTGCGGGCAGGAATCGAGCCCGTGCCCCTGGGCGGCGATCAGCAGATTCTGCAGGAACATGCCGAGATCGAGCCAGGAGCCGATTTCGAGATCGCGATCGATCGTCAGCATCAGCGCCACCGGCGCATCGAAGAAGCGCAGGTTCGCTGCGGTCTGCCGCTTCATGCCCTCGGTGTCGCCCCGGGTGACGCCGAGCAGCGTGTAGAGGTCCCAGCCGACCTTGCGGCGACGCGACAGATAGGGTTCGCGGAAGGTCTGGGGATAGTAGCGATATTCTTCCTCCGCCGGCAGATCGGGCGAATCGAGCGCCACGATCAGCGCAGTTTCCAGCCGCGCGCGGCTTTGTGGACCAAGCACGCGCAGCTTCCAGGGCTGCATGTTGGTGCCGCTGGGCGCCTGTGCGGCCAGTTCCAGCAGGCGGCGCAGCAGCACTGGGTCGACCGGATCGGGCAGGAAGGCGCGCACGGCGCGGCGGTTCAGGATGGCGCGCTCGACGGCTTTTGCTTCAGTCATGTCTGTACGTCCCATCACAACCCGTCATTGCGAGCGCAGCGAAGCAATCCAAGGGGCATAGAGTTCCGCCGCTCCTGGATTGCTTCGCTGCGCTCGCAATGACGGTGAGACTGTCATCCCGCCTTGCGCGCTTCGACGAAGGCGGCGTGCTCGCTGGCGAGTTCTCCCGCCAGCGCCTTGGCGATCAGCGCGCGGGTGTTGCCGAGGCCGTAGATCGCGGCGAAGGAGCCGAAACGGGGCCCCTGGTCTTCGCCGAACATCACCTGATAGATCGCCTTCCACCAGTCGCCGGAGACGCCGGGACGTTCGGGCGTCGCGTTCTTCGCCGTCAGATTCTGGTAGCGCGGGATCGCGCGGGCGACGTCGAGCGCGGTGTCCTGAACCATCTCCGCGGTGGCGTCGGCAGGCAGGGCAGCGATGGCGGCGTCGAGCGCCAGGAAGGCCGCGCGCTCGGTCTCGTCGGCGAGGCGGTAGGTTTTTGCCGGCTTCACGAAATCGCGGAAATAGGCGATCGCGTAGCCGACAAGCGCATCGAGCCGCGGATGGGTCGCGGGAGAGATGCCGGGTGCGTAGCGCTGGAGGAAGCCCCAGAGCACGGCCTTGTCCTCGGAGTTCGCGACGGCAACGAGATTCATCAGCAGGCCGAAGGTGATCTGCGTGCGCGGGGCGTTGTCGCCTTCGCCCGCCGCGATCACCTCGGGCTGTGGCGGCTCTCCGCCATGCAGGTGCCAGACGGGATTGCCGAGCCGGTTCTTCCAGTCCTGGCGCTCATAGCCGCCGAGGAACTGGAGGTATTCGTCGATCGCGCGCGGGATGACGTCGAAATGCAGCTTCTTGGCTTCGCGCGGACGCTGGAACATGTAGAGCGCCAGGCTTTCCGGCGGTCCGTAGGACAGCCAGTCCTCGATGGTGAGGCCATTGCCCTTGGACTTAGAGATCTTCTGGCCGAGATCGTCGAGGAAGAGCTCGTAATTGAAACCCTCGGGAGGATTGGCGTCGAGCGCGCGGGCGATCGCCGACGAGACCTTGACCGAGTCGATCAGATCCTTGCCGGCCATCTCGTAGTCGATGCCGAGCGCGACCCAGCGCATGGCCCAGTCCGGCTTCCATTGCAGCTTGACGTGACCGCCGGTGACCGGCGTGACGAAGCTCTCGGCAGTGGCAGGGTCGCGCCAGGTGATGGTGCCGGCCTCGACGTCGCGTGCCTCGATCGGCACCTGCATGACCACCCGCGTCCGCGGATGGATCGGCAGGAAGGGCGAATAGGTCGCCGCCCGCTCCTCGCGCAGCGTCGCCAGCATGATCTTCATCACCGCGTCGTAGCGGGCGAGGATCTTGAGCAGGGTCGCGTCGAATTCGCCGGCCCTGTAGGCGTCGGTCGAGGACTTGAACTCGTAGTCGAAGCCGAACTGGTCGAGGAAGGCGCGCAGGCGGGCGTTGTTGTGCCGCCCGAAGGAGTCATGCGTGCCGAAGGGATCGGGCACTTCGGTCAGCGGCTTGCCGAGATTGGCGGCGAGCAGTTCCTTGTTGGGGACATTGTCGGGCACCTTGCGCAGGCCGTCCATGTCGTCCGAAAAGGCGATCAGCCGGGTCGGGATGGCATCGTCGGTGAGCACGCGAAAGGCGTGGCGGACCATCGAGGTGCGCGCGACTTCGCCGAAAGTGCCGATATGGGGCAGGCCCGACGGGCCGTAGCCGGTCTCGAACAGCACCTCTTTCTTGCCCGATTTTTCGATCCTGGCCACGAGTTTGCGTGCCTCCTCGAACGGCCAGGAGGCCGAACGCTGGGCGGCGTCAACAAGGGCGGGATCGAAGGCGGGCATGGCGGCGTTGGTCCTCTCCGGTGAACTTGAAAAAGCGAGTCACGGGCTTTCGCAGATCGGCAAGGGGCGCGTCAATGCATGGTGCTGGGACGCGGCACCCTCTGCGGCGCCTTGCCGACGCCCGGCACGGGTATAGGCTGAGTGCAGATTTGCCTCAAAAGGATTCCGCCTTGGATCGTGATCTCCTCGATAAGCTGACTGCCTGGCGACGTCACCTGCATGCCCATCCGGAACTCTCGCTGCAAGAAAGCGCGACCAGCGCCTTCGTGCAGGAGAAGCTGACCGAACTCGGCGTGCCGTTCGTCGCGGGGGTCGGCGGGCATGGCGTCGTGGCGACGCTGACGCGGGGAGCCTCGGATCGCTCGGTGGGTTTGCGCGCCGACATGGATGCGTTGCCGATCCAGGAGGCCAATGACCTGCCCTATAAATCGGGCAAGGCCAGCGTCATGCATGCCTGCGGCCATGACGGCCACACCGTTTCGCTGCTGGGCGCGGCCGCGCTGCTGGCGCAAGATGAGAGCTGGAGCGGCACGGTCCAGTTCCTGTTCCAGCCTTCGGAGGAAATCGGAGCCGGCGCGCGGGCGATGATCGCCGATGGGCTGTTCGAGCGCTTCCCGATGGAGCGTGTCTTCGGCCTGCACAACTGGCCGGGGCTGGAAGCCGGCACAGTCGCGGTGCATCGCGGCCCGGTCATGGCCGAGCCCGGACGCTTCAAGATCACGCTCAACGGCACGGCCGGTCACGGCGCCAAGCCCGATCTGACGCGCGATCCGATCACCGCAATGGGCCATCTGATCGTCGCGCTGCAGACCATTGTGGCGCGCAATGTCGATCCGATGGACTCGGCCGTGGTCTCGATCGGGCAGATCCATGGCGGGCTTGCGTCGAACCAGATTCCAACCAGCGTCTTCATCGAGGGCACCTTCCGCACCTTCAAGCCGGCTGTTCGGGACCGGGTGATGCAGCGTTTGCGCGACATCTCCGAGAACATGGCGGCGACCTATGAGATGGCGGTCGATGTCGCCTTCATCACCGGCGGTCTCGCGACGATCAACACGCCGCTCGAGGAGGAGATTGCCGCAACTGCCGGCCGCGCCGCCGGGCTCGAGGTGCGACGGGATGTTCCCGCCAGCACGACCGGAGAGGATTTCAGCTTCTTCCTCCAGCACCGCCCGGGCGCCTATGTCTGGGTCGGCAACGGACCGGTCAGGGATGGCGGCGAGCTGCACAATGACCGCTATGATTTCAACGATGCGATCCTGCCGGCGACATCGGGCTGGCTTGCGGCGGTCGCCCGGCAGGCGCTGGAAGGCGAACTGTCGAATGTTCAGGGCAACCGCGCCTGATCAGGTCGCGGGCTGCCGCGAGGGGGCCGAAATGCGACACGTGCCGCGGTTCTTTGGACTGGATCGCGCGATCTCGGCGCGGTCTCCACGGCGGAGCTGGTCGCTGGCGGAAATCCGGCCCGGAATAACTCGGGGATATTACCGAGAGGCGCATCAGGGAAAACAGTAATTAGCTGCCTCAGGGTTATTGTATCTCACTTTTTTTGAAATTGAATTAAATATCATCTGTGTAGTAATATATCTGCGCAAGTTATCGCTGCCGGCTATGCTGTTTTTTGCTTGAGCCTCGACTGGTTCTGGTGGATGCTCCCTGCAGAGTGTCGATCGTTCGGAACAAAGGCGGCAAAGCGTGTCCTGGCTCCACACAATCCTCAATCAATCGCCCGAAATCGCGTTGTTTCTGTCGTTGGCCGGAGGTTACTGGCTCGGGAAGTTCCAGTTCGGGAAGTTCCAGCTCGGCGGCGTGGCGGGTTCGCTACTGGTGGCGGTGCTGATCAGCCAGGTCGGCGTGCAGATCGACAACGGCATCAAATCCGTCCTCTTCGCACTCTTCATCTATGCGGTCGGCTTCGAGAGCGGCCCGCAATTCTTCCGTTCACTCGGCCGACAGTCGATCCGCGAGATCGTCATGGCGGCCGTGCTCGCCATTAGCGGGCTTGCCACGGTCGTCATCCTTGCCCGCGTCTTCGGGCTCGACAAGGGGCTCGCGGCAGGCATTGCGGCCGGCGGCCTGACGCAATCGGCGATCATCGGGACGGCGAGCGCGGCGATCGGCAAGCTCGGCCTCGCGGCCGAGGAGGTGCAGCGCCTGCAGGGCAATGTCGCGGTCGGCTATGCCGTGACCTACATCTTCGGCTCGTTCGGCGCGATCATCGTCTGCGTCAATATCCTGCCCTGGTTGATGGGGCGCAGCATTCGCGACGATGCGATCAAGGCGGAGGCGGCGATGCTGGCCGGGGCCCGGGTCTATGGTGCCGGCGAATATCCCGCAGCGCCGGATCTGGTCGGGCGCATTTTCCGCGTCGAGCGCATGGCAGGCCGCACCGTCGCCGAACTCGAAGCTGCTGCAACCGGAGCGACGATCAGTGTCGAGCGCGTCAAGCGCGATGGATCTCTGATCGGCGTCGAGCCGACGCTGACGTTGAAGGCCGGCGACGTCGTGCTGATCGTCGGCCGCCGCGCCGGTGTCGTCGGCGTCGCCCCGCAGATCGGCTCCGAACTCCAGTCGTCCGAGGGCATGGATCTGATCATGCTGACCCGCGACGTCGCGATCGCGAATGCCGCTTTCGTCAAGCGGACGGTTGGGGAGGTGCGCGAGGCGACGGCGGGGGACATGCGCCACGGCATCTATGTCACCGCGCTGAAGCGAGCCGGAAAGCCCTTGCCGCTGGTCTCCGAGACCGTGATCGAGGCGGGCGACGTGGTCACGCTTTATGGCACGGCGCAGGACGTGCAGCGCGCGGCCAAGACAGTGGGAACGGTCATCGTTCCCAGCGACAAGACCGATTTCGTCTTCCATGGCCTCGGCCTCGTCGTCGGCCTGCTGATCGGCCTCCTCGTGGTCCGCATCGGTTCGATCCCGCTGACGCTCGGCAGCGGCGGCGGCGCGCTGCTGTCGGGCCTGGCCTTCGGCTGGTATCGCAGCCGCAACCTCGCCATCGGCAATATGCCCACCGCAGCCTCGACGCTGCTGCGCGACCTCGGCCTTGCCGGTTTCGTCGCCGTCGTCGGCCTGCAATCGGGGCTTCAGGCGGTCAGCACGATTGCCAGCAGTGGCCTGTCGATCTTCCTGATCGGCGTCGTGGTGACGATCCTGCCGATGATCATCACCATGCTCGTGGGGCGTTACATCCTGAAATACGACAACACGGCGATCTTCGCCGGTGCGCTGTCGGGCTCGCGCAGCGCCAATCCTGCCTTCGGCGAGGTGCTCGACAAGGCCGGCAACTCCATTCCGACGACCCCCTTCGCGATCACCTATGCGCTCGCGAATGTGTTCCTGACCCTGCTCGGCCCGCTGGTCGTGGCCTTCGCGTAAAAGACAACCCAAGGAGATGCCTGCCATGGCCGTCGATTACAGCCAGTACGCCAAGCTCAGCCCGTTCGAGTTGAAGGATGAGCTGATCAAGCTCGCCTCGGGCAAGGAAAACCGCCTGATGCTGAATGCCGGGCGCGGCAACCCGAACTTCCTGGCGACATTGCCCCGGCGCGCCTTCTTCCGGCTCGGCCTGTTCGCCACGGCCGAGGCCGAGCTGTCCTATTCCTATATGCCCAACGGCATCGGCGGATTGCCGAAGATCGAGGGGATCGAGGGCCGTTTCGAGCGCTTCGTGGCGGAAAACAGCGAGCAGCCCGGCGTCGTCTTCCTCGGCCGCGCGCTCAGCTACGTCCGCGACCAGCTCGGTCTTTCGGCCTCGGCCTTCCTGCACGAAATGGTCGAGGGCATCCTCGGCAGCAATTATCCGGTTCCGCCGCGCATGCTCCGGCTCAGCGAGCAGATCGTGCGCCAGTACATCGTGAAGGAGATGATCGGCGGTTACGTCACGGCCGGGAATGTCGACCTCTTCGCCGTGGAGGGCGGCACGGCGGCGATGGCCTACATCTTCAACACTCTGAAGCAGAACGGGCTCGTCAAGCGCGGCGACAAGGTCGCGATCGGCATGCCGGTTTTCACGCCCTATATCGAGATTCCCGAGCTCGAGGAGTACGGGCTCGAAGAGGTCGCCATCAATGCCGATCCCAAGCAAGGCTGGCAGTATCCGGATTCCGAGCTGGAGAAGCTGAAGGACCCGGCGATCAAGATCTTCTTCTGCGTCAATCCGAGCAATCCGCCATCGGTGAAGATGGACGACCGCAGCCTCGAAAAGGTCGCCGCGATCGTGCGCGACCACCGGCCTGATCTCTTCATCCTCACCGATGATGTCTACGGCACCTTCGCCGATGATTTCCGCTCGCTGTTCGCGATCTGCCCGCAGAACACGATGCTGGTCTATTCGTTCTCGAAATATTTCGGGGCGACCGGCTGGCGGCTTGGCGTGATCGCGACCTACCAGCAGAACATCTTCGACAAGGCGCTCGCGGCCTTGCCGGAAAAGGCGAAGGCCTCACTCGACAAGCGCTATGGCTCGCTCCTGCCCGATGTGCGCTCGCTCAGCTTCATCGACCGGATCGTCGCTGACAGCCGCGCCGTGGCGCTCAATCACACAGCCGGCCTTTCGACACCGCAGCAGGTGCAGATGGTGCTGTTCTCGCTCTTTGCCCTGATGGATGAGAGCGACGGCTACAAGGCCGAGCTGAAGAAGCTGATCCGCCGGCGAGAAGCCGCGCTCTATCGCGAGCTCGGCCTTCCCGTCGAGTCGGACGCGAACGCGGTCGACTACTATACGCTGCTCGATCTCGAGGACGTCGCACTGCGGACCTATGGAGCCGAATTCGCCGCCTGGGTGAAGAAGCATGTCAGCCCCGACGATCTGCTGTTCCGCATCGCCGACGAGACCGGCATCGTTCTGCTGCCGGGACGTGGCTTCGGGACCAAGCAGCCGGCCGGCCGGGCCTCGCTGGCCAATCTGAACGAGTATGAATACGCGAATATCGGCAAGGCGCTGCGTGGCATGATCGATCAGTACCACGCCAAGTTCATGAAAAAGCACGGCTGATACCAACCGGGTTCGACCAGCAGGACCCGGATGGATATCTGCTGCGCCTCGCCGAGAGTATCGGCGACCGGGACAGTGCGGCGCAGTGAAGGCCGGCGACCGGTGCCGGCTCAGAACGGACTCGCCGGGAAGAAGCGCAGATACAGCCGCGCATAGCTGCCGTCGTCCCAGAGCGATTGCAGCGCATAGTCTAGCGCGCGCTTGAGGCCGGCGTCGTCCTTTCGCGTGAGAAAGGCGACGCCTTCGCCGAAATAGCGGCTTTCCAGAAACGGGCCGCCGGAGAAGGCGAGTTCGTTGCCGCCAGTGCTTGCGAGCAGGAGCGCGAGTGCGACGCCATCGGCGAAGATGTATTCGGCGTCGCCGCTGCGCAGCGCCGTGACGGCGCTGGCGAGCGAGCCGCTTTCGCGGCGCTGGATGAAGGGCATCAGCCGTTCGAGGAAAGCCTGATGCGCCGTTCCGGCAACGACGGCGACGCGCTTGCCTTGAAGGGTGCGCGTATCGAGTTCGGCCTTCGCGTTGCCGCGGGTCGTGGCGAAGCGGGCGGGCGCGCGGAAATACAGGTTGCTGGCAGCGAAGCGCTCGCGGATCTGTGGCGTCAGATTGATCGCTGCCGCCAGCACGTCGCCACGTCCCTCACTGAGCGAGTCGAGCAGGGTGTCGAAGCGGCGGGCCTGCACCGTGCAGGTCCAGGCCAGCCTCTCGCAGGCGGCGCGCGCGAGCTCGACCGAGAAGCCGGTCAGGTTGCCGTCAGGGCCGGTGAAATGCAGCGGCGGGTAGTCGTCATCGGTCAGGAACCGGACCACGCGTGGCGGGCCGGGCTCGGGCCTGTCGACCCTGATGCGCGGGTCCCAGAAATTAGGCACGACGACGCGCGAGGCGTCCTGCGCACGGGCGCCCGGGTGAACGCCGGCCGACGTCAGAATGACAAGGATCAGAGCAATACGGGTCAGGGCAGCGAAGAGACGGCTCATCGCTGCATCTGGCGCGAGGTTGGGCGCGGGATCAAGCGCCCCGTGCCGCGTTGTCGTTTCCCAAGCGCAGTCATTCCGGACAAGCCGCGTCAGCGGCGCTGATCCGGAATCCATCGAAGGGCGGTGCGCATTACGATGGATGCCGGGTCTTCGCTTCGCTGCGCCCGGAATGACGGGGTGGTTCCGGCGTGTGCTACGAGGCGAGCGCGGCCGCCGTTGCCTTCGCGCCCTTTGCGAAGAGGGTGTCGAGATGCCCGGAGACCGCTTTGGTGAAGCGCTCCTCGCGCGGCAGGTCGGTGCCGAAGATCGCCTCGATC
This sequence comes from Allobosea lathyri, assembly GCF_900108245.1. Taxonomy (GTDB): domain Bacteria; phylum Pseudomonadota; class Alphaproteobacteria; order Rhizobiales; family Beijerinckiaceae; genus Allobosea; species Allobosea lathyri. The sequence goes on along the minus strand of NZ_FNUY01000004.1, from coordinate 326,914 downwards.
CCTAGCAGCGCTGCACTCAGGGCCTGCGCGTTGCGGCCTGCCTGCGTCGCGTGCCGCTTGAACTCGGCTGCGAGCGGATCGCGGACGTCGATCGCTGCGCCCTTCTCGTCGGTGCCGGAAACATAGGCCATCCAGGCGGCGACGCCCAAAGCAAGGTGGTCGATCGGCGCGCCGGCCTTGAGCCGCTCGCGGATGGTGCCGAGCAGGCGCTGCGGCAGCTTCTGCGAGCCGTCCATGGCGATCTGCCAAGTGCGATGGCGGATCGCCGGGTTCTGGAAGCGGGCAAGCAATGCATCGGCGTAATCGGTCAGCGCGACGCCCTGCGGTGCCGGGACGGTCGGGATGATTTCCGACCAGAGGCCCTGCAGGAAGCGGGCGAAGACCGGGTCGCCGCTGGCCTCGGCGACCGTCTCATGGCCAGCGAGATAGCCGAGATAGGCGAGCGAGGAATGCGCGCCGTTGAGCATGCGCAGCTTCATGAATTCGAAGGGCGCGACCTCCGAGACCATTTGCGTACCGGCCTCGTGCCAATCGGGCCGGCCAGCGACGAAGACGTCCTGGATCGCCCATTGCCGGAAGGGCTCGCCGATCACAGGGGCGGCGTCGTCGAGGCCGAGCAGGCCTGCGACCTCGGCGATATCGCCATCGGTGGTCGCGGGCACGATGCGGTCGACCATCGTCGCCGGGAAGGCGCCGTTCGCCTCGATCCAACTGGCCAGGTTGTCGTCCGTCAATGCCGCGAAATCGCGCACAAGGCCGCGCAGGACCTGGCCGTTGGAGGGGAGATTGTCGCAGCAGAGCGCGGTGAAGGGGCCAAGTCCGGCAGCCTTGCGGGCGCGCAGGCCTGCAACGAGCAGGCCGATGGCGGAGCGTGGTGCATCGGGGTTTGCAAGATCATGGACGATATCGAGATGGTCGGCCTTGAGCCGCCCAGTCGCCGGATCGTGGCAATAGCCCTTTTCGGTCACGGTCAGCGAGACGATGCGGGTCTCGGGCGCGGCGAGACGGGCCACCAGCGCGGCAGGGTTCTCCGGCGCGACCAGCACGTCGAGCACCGCGCCGATGATGCGCAGCTCCGGGCCTGACGGCGCGCGCTTGAGGAAGGCATAGAGCCCGTCCTGCGGCTTGAGCCTGTCGCGCTGGTCTGGGCGCTGCAGGCTTGCGCCGATGATGCCCCAGGCGCCGAAGCGCTTTTCCAGGGCATCGTCGGTGTATTCCGCGAGATGGGCGCGGGCAAAGGCGCCGAGCCCGAGATGCACGATGCCGGGGGTGAGGGCGGCGCGGTCATAGCCCGGGCGACGGACGGAGGCCGGCAGGCTGCCGAGCGTGGAGGAGGAGAGGCGCGTCACAGGCGGTAAGCTTCCTTGGCGAGGCGATAGGCGAGATCATGGGCCACCACGGCCGCCTCATCCTCGTCGAGCCTGTGCTCGGCTACGAGTTTTGCCAGATAGGCGCAGTCGCAGCGGCGGGCGACGTCGTGGCGGGCGGGGATCGAGAGATAGGCGCGGGTGTCGTCGTTGAAGCCGACGGTGTTGTAGAAGCCCGCTGTCTCGGTGGTCAGTTCGCGGAAACGCAGCATCGCCTCGGGAGCATCGAGGAACCACCAGCCCGGCCCGAGCCTCAGTGCCGGGTAGTGCCCGGCGAGCGGCGCGAGTTCGCGCGAATAGCTGGTCTCGTCGAGCGTGAAGGCGATGACGGTCAGGTTCGGCTCGTTGCCGACCGCATCGAGCAGGGGCTTCAGCGCAGAGACATATTCGGTCTGGCGCGGAATGTCGGCGCCCATGTCGCGGCCGAACTCCGCGAAGAGATGCGGGTTGTGGTTGCGATAGGAGCCGGGGTGGATCTGCAGGACGAGCCCGTCATCGAGGCTCATCTTGGCCATCTCGGTCAGCATCTGCCCACGGAAGAGATCGGCATCCTGGGCAGAGGCCTTGCCCTTCAGCACCTTGGCGAAGAGCTTTTCGGCGTCGGCCTGCGAGAGGTTGGCGGTGCGGGCCGTGGCGTGGCCGTGATCGGAGGAGGTGGCGCCCCGCTCCTTGAAATAGGCCCGGCGCTGGCGGTGCGCGGCGAGATAGCCGGTCCAGCTCGTGACATCCTCGCCGGTCAGCTCGCCGAACTGGTCGAGATTGTCGGCAAAGCCCTCGAACTCCGGATCGACGACGCTGTCGGGCCGATAGGCGGTCACGACCTTGCCGCCCCAGCCCGAGGCGCGGATCATGTCGTGCCATCTGAGGTCGTCGAGCGCGCCTTCGGTGGTCGAGATCGCCTCGATGTTGAAGCGCTCGAACAAGGCGCGCGGCCGGAACTCGGGCTGCTCCAGCTTCTCGGCGATGCGGTCATAGATGCGGTCGGCATTGTCCGGCGTCAGGCGCTCGTTGATGCCGAAGCTGGCCGAGGCGGCGTGCTCGAACCAGAGCCGTGTCGGTGTTCCCCGAAACAGGTGCCAGTGGCTGGCGAAGAGCTTCCAGATGGCGCGCGGGTCGGTCTCGACCTTGCCCCCATCCTTGCCGCCATCTTTGCGGGCGATACCGAGCTGCTCGAGCTGGACGCCCTGCGAATATAGCATGCGGAAGATGTAATGGTCGGGCTTGACGAACAGCGCCGCGGGATCGGGAAACGCGTTGTCCTCGGCGTACCAGCGTGGATCGGTATGGCCATGGGGCGAGATGATCGGCAGGTCGCGGATCGTGGCATAGAGCCTGCGCGCGATCCCGCGCGTCACCGGGTCGGCAGGAAACAGGCGGTCATCATGCAGCAGCATTGTCAGCTCCGGGCTATCTGATGATGTCTAGTGCCGGGGGCCGCTTGGGTCAATCTTCTGGTATACTAGTGCGCCAGCGCGGCGTGCCGAGCGCGCAGGCGGGCGGTCGCTTGCCGGCCATGATAACAGGCTTTCCGGGGTTGCGCTGGCGTCGCCTCCCGCGCCATCCTCCGCCGCATGGCGACCCGATAGGTCGTGGCCTGGAGCGGACGAGATGACAACGCGGCGTGATCTGCTGGCGGGTGCGGGACTGGCGGCGCTTGCCGCGCATGTGCCGGCCGTGGCGCGGGCGCAGGGCAAGGACAGCGTCACGATCGCCATGACGCTGGAGCCGCCGACGCTCGATCCGACATCGGGCGCGGCGCAGGCGATCCGCGAGGTCACGCTGCAGAACATCTTCGAAGGCCTGGTCAAGATGGACCGGACGGGCAAGATCGTGCCCTGTCTCGCCGAAAGCTGGGCGGTCGCAGCCGACAATGTGACCTACACGTTCAAGCTGAGGACCAACGCCAGCTTCCATGACGGCACGGCGTTCACCTCGGAACTGGTGAAATTCTCGTTCGATCGCGCCGTCGCGCCCGATTCGACCAATGCCCAGCGTCAGCTCTTCGCGCCGATCGCCGAGATCGCCACGCCCGATGCGGCGACAGTGGTGATCAGGCTGAAGCAGCCGACGGCAAATTTCCTTTACGGTCTCGCCTGGGGCGATGCGGTCATCGTCGCGCCGGCAACTGCCGCTGGCAACAAGACCAGCCCGGTCGGCACTGGTCCGTTCAAGTTCATGCGCTGGAATCGCGGCGATCGGTTAGAACTCGCGCGGTTCGACGGTTATTGGGGCGAAAAGCCCGCTCTGGCGAAGGCGGTCTTCCGCTTCATGTCCGATCCGCAGGCACAGGTAGCCGCCCTGCGTGCCGGCGATGTCGATGCCCAGACCAATCTCTCGGCGCCAGAGGCGGTGGCGCAACTCAAGTCCGATCCGAAGCTCAAAGTCACTATCGGCAAGACCGAGGGCGAGGTCGTGCTGGCCATCAACAACGGCAAGCCGCTTTTCAACGATCTGCGGGTCCGTCAGGCCATCGCCCATGTGCTCGACCGCAAGACGATTGCGCTCGGCGTCTACGGCTTCGATGTCGATCTGATCGGCAGCCATTTCTCGCCGCTGCACCCGGCCTATGTCGATCTGACCGGGACCTATCCGGTCGATATCCCCAAGGCCAAGGCGCTGCTGGCGCAGGCCGGTTTCCCGAACGGCTTCAACTGCACGCTGAAACTCCCGCCGCCGGCCTATGCCCGGCGCTCGGGCGAGATCATCGCGGCGCTGCTGGCGCAGATCGGGATCAATGCCGCAATCGAGCCGCTCGAATTCCCGCAATGGCTGGAGCGCGTCTTCCGCGGCAAGGATTACGATCTCAGCGTGATCGCCCATACAGAGCCGCTCGACATCGATATCTACGCGCGCGACGACTATTATTTCCAGTACAAGAACCCCGAGTTCAAGGCGCTGATGGCGAAGATCGCGGTGACCTTGCCCGATGCCGAGCGCAACGCGCTCTATGGCGAGGCGCAGCGCATGCTGGCGCGCGATGCGGTCAACGGCTTCCTGTTCATTCTGCCGAAGATCACCGTGACGGCGGCCGCTCTCGAGGGCATGTGGACCGACTGGCCGCTGCCGATCACGCCGCTGGCCGAGGTGCGCTGGCGCTGAGGTCGTTCGGAAAGCGAAGCATGACACTCTCGCCGTCATCCTGGGCGACCGTAGGTCAACCCGGGACCCATCACAGCGCGCTGCGCTCTACGATGGATCCCGGGTCTTCGCTTCGCTGCGCCCAGGATGACGGCGCGGGCGTGGGAAGGTCCCCGCAAAACACCGTCGTGAAGCGGGCTGACGCGTGATTCCCTACATCGGACGCCGCCTCTTCGCGCTCGGTGCCACGCTGGCAGGCGCTGCGCTGGTGATCTTCCTGATGCTGGAGGTTCTGCCGGGCGATCCGGCTGCGGTGACGCTCGGCCTCAATGCCGCGCCTGAAGCGCTGGCCGCGCTGAGAGCCGAGATGGGGCTCGATCGGCCGGCGCCGCTGCGTTTCGTCCTGTGGATCGGCGGGATGCTCACGGGCGATTTCGGGCTGAGCTACACCTATCGCGTTCCGGTCGCGCAGCTCATCGCGGAACGGATGGCGGTGACGCTGCCGCTGGCGCTGCTGGCGATCGCGCTGGCGACGCTGATCGGCATGCCGCTCGGCATCCTCGCGGCGGCGCGGCACAACCGGCCGGCTGATGCGGCGGTAATGGTGTTCGCACAGGCAGGGCTTGCCATTCCGAATTTCTGGTTCGGGCTGTTGCTCGTGCTCGTCTTCGCGATCGGACTTGGCTGGCTGCCGGCCGGTGGGTTTCCGGGCTGGCAGGCCGGGCTCCTGCCCGGGTTCAAGGCGCTCGCGATGCCAGCGCTGGCGCTCGCTTTGCCTCAAGCTGCCATTCTGGCGCGGGTGACGCGCTCCTCGATGCTCGACACGCTGCAGGAGGATTTCGTCCGCACCGCCCGCGCCAAGGGGCTGAGCGAGCGTGTCACCATATTGCGTCATGCGCTGCGCAATGCGCTGATCCCCGTGGTGACCATTCTCGGCCTGCAATTTTCGGTGCTGATCGCCGGCGCCATCATCATCGAAAATGTCTTTGCGCTGCCGGGGCTGGGGCGGCTCGTCTTCCAGTCGATCGCCCAGCACGATCTGATCGTGGTCAAGGACCTCGTCATGCTGTTTGCGGCGCTGGCGATCCTGCTCAACTTTGCGGTGGAACTGCTCTACGGCGTCATCGACCCCCGCCTGCGGCAAGTGTCATGACGCTTGCGCAAGCCCCGATCCCTGCTCGTCAGAGGCCCTGGTGGACGGGACCGTCCTTCCTGCTCGGGGCGGCATTGACGGGTCTCATCGTTGGATTGGCGCTGATCTCCTGGCTCTGGACGCCGTATCCACCGACGCAGATGATGATTTTGAACCGGCTGAAGCCACCATCTGGCGCCAACTGGTTCGGCACCGACCAGTTCGGCCGCGACGTGCTCTCGATGATCATGGTCGGTGCGCGCAATTCGCTTGCCGTTGGCCTGGGCGCGGTCGGGATCGGCATGATCCTCGGCGCGACGCTTGGCCTGCTCGCTGCGATCCGCCGCGACGGCTGGCTGGACAATCTGATCATGCGGACGGCCGATTTCACGCACGCCTTTCCCGCCGTGCTTACCGCCATCATGATCACCGCGATTGCGGGGCCGGGCATGCTCAACGCGGTGGTCGCGATCGGCGTGCTGAACCTGCCCTATTTTGCGCGTCTTGCGCGCGGGGCGGCGCTCCAGATCTGGACGCAGGATTACATTCAGGCGGCGCGGGCTGCCGGGCTCGACAATTGGCAGATCACAGGGCGCCATGTGCTCCCCAATATTGCCGGGGTCCTGGTGGTGCAGGCGACGATCCAATTCGCGCTCGCCATATTGGCCGAAGCCGGGCTGTCCTATCTGGGATTGGGCACGCAGCCGCCCAATCCCTCCTGGGGGCGCATGCTCAACGAGGCCCAGACCTTCATGGCGATGCAGCCCTGGCTCGCTGTGTTTCCGGGCGCTGCGATCGCGGTGACGGTTCTCGGTTTCAACCTGCTGGGCGACGGCCTGCGCGATGCGCTCGACCCGCGCCTGCGGCGGGCCCGGTAAGATCAGAAGAAGGATACGCCATGACCGATATCGCCGATCTGAGTGCCGTCGCGCTGCTGGCGGCCTATGCGGACGGGAGCTTGTCTCCGGTCGAGGTGACCGAGGCCGTGATCGCGCGGATCGAGGCGCGGGAGCCTGAGTTGCGGGCGCTCTACGCCTACGACCCGGCCGGCGCACGCGTGGCCGCGAAAGCCTCGGAAGGGCGCTGGCGTGCCGGCCAGCCCCTCCCGCTCGACGGCGTTCCCTGCACGATCAAGGAGAATATCGCGACACGCGGCGTGGCCGTTCCGCTGGGGACGGCGGCGCGCGATCTGGTGCCCGCGACCGAGGATGCGCCGCCTGCCGCCCGTTTGCGCGAGGCCGGTTGCGTCATCCTTGCGAAGACGACGATGCCCGATTACGGCATGTTGTCGTCGGGCCTCTCCAGCTTCCACCCGCTGACGCGCAATCCGTGGGATCTCTCGAAGAACCCCGGCGGCTCTTCGGCCGGGGCGGGGGCAGCTGGAGCTGCCGGCTACGGACCGCTGCATGTCGGTACCGATATCGGCGGTTCGATCCGCCTGCCGGCGGGCTGGTGTGGGCTTGTCGGCCTCAAACCAAGCTTCGGGCGGGTGCCGATCGATCCGAGCTATTACGGTCGGGCGGCCGGACCGATGACGCGCAACGCGGCGGATGCGGCCCGGATGATGCGGGAGCTCTCCAAGCCCGATGCCCGCGACGGCATGAGCCTTCCACCACAGGACATAGATTGGCTCGCGCTGGAAATGGATGTGAAGGGCCTGCGCCTCGGGCTGCAGCTCGATGCCGGCATCGGCCTGCCGGTCGAACCTGAGGTTCGCGCTGCGATCGAGGCCGCGGCGAAGGCGTTTGCCGCGGCTGGAGCGAGCGTCGAGCCCGCAGCACCGTTTCTGACCCGCGAGATGCTCGATGGTCTCGACGATTTCTGGCGCCAGCGCGCCTGGGCCGATATTGGCAGGCTGTCCGAGGCGAGGCAGGCGAAGGTCCTGCCCTATATCTACGCCTGGGCGCAGGGTGGGCGGGCCCTGAGCGGCGAACGCGTCTATCGCGGCATGAGCCAGATGCTGGCGATCCGCGATGCGGCCCTGAAAGCGAGCGCGCCCTTCGACTTCGTCCTCTCGCCGGTATCGCCCGTACCGAGCTTTGCAGCCGAACTCGCGTCGCCGATCCACGATCCGCAGCGCCCCTTCGAGCATATCTGCTTCACCGTGGCGGCGAACATGTCGGACCAGCCCTCGGTCTCGGTCCATGCCGGTCTGACTGCGGGTGGATTGCCGATCGGGCTGCAGATCACCGGCCGGCGCTTCGACGATCTCGGCGTCCTCAGGATGGCCAGGGCCTGGGAGAGCCTGCGCGGCGGCGAGGTGCCCTGGCCGCGCTGAGTTCGCTTCAGAACAGCGCGGTCGGTGCGAGTTGCGCCACGAACATCAATGCGAGCGCGGCGAGGCCGAGGCCGGCGCCTGTCCATGCGAGCAGGCTCACGCCGGTGATAATGGCGGCAGACGAGATCACGATCGCGATCTGGAGGAGCCCCGAGACGATGTCGTATTTGTCGTCGCGAGCGCTCGAAATATCGCGCTGGGCTTCGGCTGCCTTGGCGCGCACGATCAGTTCCTTGCGGCCTTCATTGGTTTCCGGCTCGGAATCATAGCGCGCGAAGGTGGCCTGCCAGGACGCGATGCGCTTCTGCATACGGTCTCTGGCTGCGGGATCGGTGACACCGGCCAAATCGACCTCCATCGCCTCGGCGGCGGTGCGCAATGTCGTGCCGCGGATCGTCTTGGCCTGGAAGAACGCCCAGAGATTGGAGGCTTCGACATTCTTCGCCAGCGCGTCCTGCTCGGCGTTCTTGCCGCCGATCTCCGAAAAAGCGAGCAGCAAGGCCAATATGGCAATGAGCAGACCGATGCGCTTGTTCTTGCCATCAGTGATGTCGGGCGTTGCTGACGTCATGATTTGGTTCGTTCCCCTGGAATCGCAGGGCGGGGATGACCGTGTTGCATGACGAAATCAAGACGGCTTTTTCGGCGAACCGCAATCAACGGCTCGCGCGCGGATGCGCCGCGTCATAGGCCGCCATCAGCCGGGTCGAGTCGATGCGTGTATAAATCTGCGTCGTCGAGAGGGAGGCGTGGCCGAGCAATTCCTGGATGGCGCGCAGATCGCCGCCGCGCCCGAGCAGATGCGTCGCGAAGGAATGGCGCAGGGAGTGCGGCGTCGCCGAGGACGGCAGGCCGAGCGCGCCCCGCAGGCCCTCCACTGCGAGCTGGATGATGCGCGGCGAAAGCGGCCCGCCCTTGGCTCCCAAGAAGAGCGGCCCGTCTAGCGGCAGGCGCCAGGGGCAGAGTGCAAGATATTCTTCGATTGCGGTGATTACGACGGGCAGGACCGGCACCATGCGGGTCTTCTGCCCCTTACCGATGACGGTCAGCGTGTCGCCGGCGCTTTTGGGGGCCTGGGCGCGGGAGAGCGACAGGGCTTCCGAAATGCGCAGCCCGCAGCCATAGAGCAGTGCTAGAACGGCGGCGTCGCGCGCCAGGATCCAGGCCTCGCGCTCCTCGCCGGCGCGGGTGTCGGCGCGTGTCACCGCCTTCGCCGCCTGGGCATCGAGGGGGCGGGGCAGGGATTTGCCGATGCGCGGGCCGCGTGTCGCCGCAAAAGCCGCGGCCGTCAGCTTGCCGGTGCGCTCGCCGAAACGGGCGAAGGAGCGCAGCGCCGCGAGCTGGCGCATCAAGGTGCGGTTGCCGACCCCGTCGCGGCGGCGCTGGCCGAGAAAGGCGCGCAGATCGACCGGTTTGAGCGCTGCGATGTCTGCCAGCGACGCCGTGCCGCCGAGATGGCCGTCGAGAAAAGCACTGAACTGGCCGAGATCCCGGCCATAGGCTTCGAGGGTCTTCGGCGAGAGGCGGCGCTCGTGAGCAAGATGGTTGAGCCAGTCGCGGCGGAGGGTCTCAAAATCGGTCATGATCGAGAGCATGACGCCACTGCCTTAACAGGGCCCGAATCGATGCTAGACACGGGCGCATGAATGAACAGCCGATCGAGTTGGAAGAGGGCGGCACGGTCGATGTGCTGATTCCGCTCGGGCTGGATCAGGCCTACAGCTATGCGGTGCCTGCCGGACTCGTCCTGAAGCTCGGCGATGTCGTGCAGGTGCCGCTTGGCCCGCGCGAGACGACCGGCGTGGTCTGGAGCCGGGGCGCCGGACGCGGCGGCAATCTCAAGCGCGTCACCGGACGGCTCGACATGCCACCGCTCGATCCGGCCCTGATGAAGCTCGTCGACTGGGTGGCGTGGTACACGCTCGCCCCGAAGGGGTCGGTGTTGGCACTGGCGCTCAGGCGCCCGCCCGACGATACGCCGGAGCGTCCCAGGCTCGGCGTCAGGCTCGTCGGCGCACCACCTGCTCGGATGACGCCGGCGCGGATGCGGGCGATCGCGGCGGCCGAGGGCGGTCTGCTGATTGCCAAATCGGCTCTTGCCGAGGCTGCCTCGGTCAGTGCGGCGGTGATCGATTCCCTTGTCGATGCCGGCACCTTCGCGGTTGAGCCGCTGCCGCGCGATGCGATTGCGGCGTTGCCGGATCCCGATCATGCCAAACCGACGCTGTCGGAGGGGCAGTCGAGCGCTGCCGCTGCGCTCGTCGCCTCGGTGCAGGCGAATGGTTTCGGCGTGACCCTGCTCGAAGGCGTCACCGGCTCGGGCAAGACCGAGGTCTATTTCGAAGCGGTCGCCGAGGCGATCCGGCAGGACCGGCAGAGCCTGATCCTGATGCCGGAAATCGCGCTGACGGCACAGTTCATCGACCGGTTCGAGGCGCGTTTCGGCGTGCGGCCGGGCCTGTGGCACTCGGCGGTGACAGGGCGCAAGCGCGAGCGCCTGCAGGCGGCGATCGCGAGCGGCGAGGCCAAGGTCGTGGCCGGCGCGCGCTCGGCGCTGTTCCTGCCCTACAGGACGCTCGGGCTGATCGTCGTCGATGAGGAGCACGAGGCCGCCTACAAGCAGGAGGACGGTGTCAGCTATCATGCCCGCGACATGGCCGTGGTGCGCGGGCGCATCGAGAACGCCCCGGTCATCCTGACATCGGCGACGCCCTCGCTGGAAACGCGCATCAATGCCGAGCGCGGGCGCTATGTGCATCTCAAGCTGCCGGAGCGTTTCGGCGGGCGCCAATTACCGACGCTGGGTCTCGTCGACCTGCGTCGTGACAAGCCTGAGCGCGGGCGCTGGATTTCCGACGCGCTGGTCAAGGCGATCCAGGTCAATCTGGAGGCCAAGGAGCAGTCGCTGCTCTTCCTCAACCGGCGCGGCTATGCGCCGCTGACGCTGTGCCGCGATTGTGGCCACCGCTTCCAATGCCCGAACTGCTCGGCCTGGCTGGTCGATCACCGTTTCCGTCGCGCGCTGGTCTGCCATCATTGCGGCCATGTCGAGCGCCGGCCGCATGAATGCCCGGCCTGCCACGCGCCCGAAAGCCTCACTGCCTGTGGTCCTGGCGTCGAGCGATTGGCCGAGGAGGTCGCGACGCGGTTTCCGCAGGCGCGCTCGATCGTGCTCTCCAGCGATTTCCCGGGGGGTACAGAGCGGCTGAAACAGGAGCTGATGGCCGTTGCCGAGGGTGAATTCGATATCGTCATCGGCACGCAGCTCGTCGCCAAGGGCCATAATTTCCCCGGCATGACGCTGGTCGGGGTGATCGACGCCGATCTCGGCCTGACCTCGGGCGACCCGCGGGCGGCCGAACGCACCTTCCAGGTGTTGCGACAGGTGACGGGCCGCGCAGGACGCGGCGAGAAACCCGGCCGCGCTCTGCTGCAGACGCATGACCCCGGCCACCCCGTGCTGAAGGCGCTGATCTCCGGCGATCCGGAGCGGTTTTATGCCGCAGAGACGGCCTCGCGGGAGGCTGCAGGCCTGCCGCCCTTCGGCCGGCTCGCCGGGCTGATCATCTCGGCCAACAGCCAGCCGGAATCCGAAAGTCATGCCCGCGCACTGGCGCGCTGCGCCGAGGTTCCAGAGGGTGTTTTCGTACTGGGGCCGGCAGAAGCGCCGCTCGCAGTGCTGCGCGGCCGCCATCGCATGCGCCTGATCGTCAAGACGACGCGCGACGTGAACCTGCAGGACTACCTGCGCGCCTGGCTCAAGCGGGCGCCAAAGCCGAAGGGCTCCGTGCGCGTCGCCGTCGATGTCGATCCGCAGAGCTTTCTGTGACGGCTACCTGACCGTCAGATAAATCCGTTTCTGCCCATTGCCTGAGTGGATATAGACGTCGTCCTCGCCCCTGAAATTTGCGGGCGGCGTGTAGATCACCTCGATGACGGGCTGCGTGCGATTGCCGCAGCGTTTCTGGGTGGCTTCGCGGGTGGTGATGCGCCCTTTTTCGGCCTCGCCATTGACCGCTTGGATGATGCCGGTCCGGCAGTTCCAATAGCTGTAGATGAGTGTTGGCCTGTCGGCGGACACGGAGCGGCGCGAACGTTCGAACTGCGCCACGGACGATTCCGCCGCCAGCAGGCCGGCAAGCGCCGTCAGGCCCGCCGCCGCGAGTTTCACGCGCTTCATAATGCCTTCCCCCGATGTTGCATGTCGACGCAAATACAACAAATGGTTGCGTCAATGATGCGACAGGAATCCGGGTCGGAATTGTGCTCGGGTCCGCAGGTCCGGCGCCTCCCGGCTCCTCTGCAACGGCCTTGGTTGGGCGAAGCAGGGGCTCAACTGGCTACCAAGGGGCGAAGCGCGGTTGCGCCTCCCAAAACCACATGCTAGTGCACCGCCACATTTCGGTCGCTGAGCGGGATTGCAGCTCACCGTCCGCGGATACATTGCAGCGCCAGGACGATGCACTCCGCCCTCGCCAGAGGGTCGCCGGGGCGGTCCTTTGAACGAGAGACATGACGCGTGGCTGAAGGCGGATCGCAAGGGTCATTGGTTTCGGGCGTCGCAGGGCGTTACGCCACGGCTCTCTTTGAACTGGCCAGCGAGGGCAATGCCGTCGACGCCGTTTCCGCGGATCTCAACGCCTTCAGCGCGATGCTGGCCGAGAGCGAGGATCTTCGGCGGCTGATCGAGAGCCCTGCCTTTTCGGTCGAGGAGCAGACCGGCGCGGTCAACGCCGTTCTCGCCAAGGCCGGCATCTCCGGCATCGCCGGAAACTTCATTGGTCTCGTCGCCAGCAAGCGCCGCCTTTTCGCGCTGCCGGGGATGATCCAGGGCTACAAGAACCTCGTCGCCGAGGCCAAGGGCATCGTCAGCGCCGAAGTCACGGTCGCCGAACAGCCCACCGCAAAGCGTGTCGAGGAAATCCGCGCCGCGCTCGCAAGTGTCGCCGGCAAGGATGTCGATGTCGCGATCAAGATCGATCCGGCGCTGATCGGCGGGCTCGTCGTCAAGATGGGCTCCCGCATGGTCGACGCCTCGCTGAAAACCAAACTCAATTCAATTCGTCTTGCCATGAAAGAGGTCGGCTGATGGAAATCCGCCCCGCTGAAATCTCCGCGATCCTGAAGGCCCAGATTTCAAACTTTGGGTCTGAAGCCTCCGTCACCGAGGTCGGCCAGGTTCTCTCCGTCGGCGACGGCATCGCCCGCGTCTACGGCCTCGACAAGGTCCAGGCCGGCGAGATGGTCGAGTTCGAGACCGGCGTGCGCGGCATGGCGCTCAACCTCGAGAGCGACAATGTCGGCGTCGTGATCTTCGGTTCTGACCGTGAGATCAAGGAAGGCCAGACCGTCAAGCGCACCGGCGCCATCGTCGACGTTCCGGTCGGCAAGGAACTGCTGGGCCGCGTCGTCGACGCGCTCGGCAACCCGATCGACGGCAAGGGGCCGATCAAGGCCAAGCAGCGCTCGCGCGTCGACGTCAAGGCGCCCGGCATCATCCCGCGCAAGTCGGTCCATGAGCCGATGGCGACCGGCCTCAAGGCGATCGATGCCCTGATCCCGATCGGCCGCGGCCAGCGCGAGCTGATCATCGGCGACCGCCAGACCGGCAAGACCGCCGTGGCGCTCGACACGATCCTGAACCAGAAGGCCAATAACGAAGGCACGGACGAGAGCCAGAAGCTCTATTGCGTCTATGTCGCGATCGGCCAGAAGCGTTCGACCGTCGCCCAGTTCGTGAAGGTGCTCGAAGAGCGCGGCGCGCTGGAGTACTCGATCGTCGTTGCAGCGACCGCCTCGGACGCTGCCCCGATGCAGTTCCTGGCGCCTTTCGCCGGCTGCGCCATGGGTGAGTATTTCCGCGACAACGGCATGCACGCCGTCATCATCTATGACGACCTTTCCAAGCAGGCCGTCGCCTATCGCCAGATGTCGCTGCTGCTGCGCCGCCCGCCGGGTCGCGAAGCCTATCCCGGCGACGTGTTCTATCTCCACTCCCGTCTGCTCGAGCGCGCCGCCAAGATGGGCGACGAGGCCGGCAACGGTTCGCTGACCGCGTTGCCGGTCATCGAGACGCAGGCCAACGATGTGTCGGCCTATATCCCGACCAACGTGATCTCGATCACCGACGGCCAGATCTTCCTTGAGACGGACCTGTTCTACCAGGGCATCCGCCCGGCGGTGAACGTCGGTCTGTCGGTGTCGCGCGTCGGTTCTGCCGCGCAGACCAAGGCGACCAAGAAGGTTGCCGGCAAGATCAAGGGCGAGCTCGCCCAGTATCGCGAAATGGCGGCCTTCGCCCAGTTCGGTTCCGATCTTGACGCGGTCACCCAGCGCCTGCTCAACCGCGGCGCGCGCCTGACCGAACTTCTGAAGCAGGCGCAGTTCTCGCCGCTGAAGATGGAAGAGCAGACCGTCGTGATCTACGCCGGCGTGAACGGCTATCTCGACGCGCTGCCGGTGAACAAGGTCCGCGCCTTCGAGGACGGCCTGCTCGCGCTGGTGCGCGGCAAGCATGTCGATCTTCTCAACGAGATCGGCAAGACCAAGGATCTTTCGGACGCGAATGCCGCGAAACTGAAAGAACTCGTCACGGACTACGCCAAGTCGTTCGCCTGAGGCCGCGCGGGGCGCTCAGCGCTCTGCCAATATGAGGATCGTCGATGCCTTCCTTGAAGGATCTGCGAAACCGCATCGCCTCGGTCAAGGCGACGCAGAAGATCACCAAGGCCATGCAGATGGTGGCGGCTGCAAAGCTGCGCCGGGCGCAGGCTGCGGCCGAAGCGGCGCGTCCCTATGCCGAGCGCATGGAGACGGTGCTGGCCAATCTGGCGTCGGGCGTCTCGGGTTCGAGCGCGCCGAGGCTGATCGCCGGAACAGGGGCCGACAAGGTCCATCTTCTGGTGGTCTGCACGGCTGAGCGCGGGCTTTGCGGCGCATTCAACTCCTCGATCGCGCGTCTGGCGCGCGACAAGGCGAATGCGCTCAAGGCCGAGGGCAAGACGGTCAAGATCATCTGCGTCGGCAAGAAGGGCTATGATGTCCTGCGCCGCCAGTTCGAGAAAGACATCATCGAGCTGATCGACCTGCGTGCCTTCAAGCAGGTCGGCTACGTCAACGCCGAGGCGATCGCCCAGAACATCCTGGCGCGCTTTGCCGAGGGTGAGTTCGACGTCGCGACTTTGTTCTTCTCGAAGTTCAAGTCGGTGATCTCGCAGATCCCGACGGCGCAGCGCATCATTCCCGCCGAGATCCCGGCGGGCACGAAGGTGACCGACGCCGTCTACGATTACGAGCCCGACGAGAGCGAGATCCTGGAGACGCTGCTGCCGCGCAACCTCACGGTTCAGGTGCTGCGCGCGATCCTTGAGAACGCTGCCTCCGAGCAGGGCGCGCGCATGTCGGCAATGGATTCCGCCACGCGCAATGCCGGCGAAATGATCAAGAAGCAGACGCAGCTCTATAACCGCTCGCGTCAGGCGATGATCACCAAGGAACTGATCGAGATCATCTCCGGCGCGGAAGCGCTTTAACCGCCTGAAGGCCGGCGCGGCACTCGCCCGCAGGCTCGTCCGAAACGCCTAACCGCGCTATCCGAGGTTTTCCCATGGCCAAAGCCGCAACCAAGACCACCAAGACCAAGACCGACGAGAAGCCCGCCAACACCGGCACGGGCCGCGTCGCGCAGGTCATCGGCGCCGTCGTCGACGTGAAGTTCGATGGTGCGCTGCCGGAAATCCTGAACGCGCTCGAGACGCAGAACCTCGGCAACCGCCTGGTTCTCGAAGTCGCCCAGCATCTCGGCGAGAACACGGTCCGCACCATCGCGATGGACTCGACCGAAGGTCTGGTTCGCGGCCAGTCGGTCACCGATACCGGCTCCCCGATCATGGTTCCGGTCGGCGACGAGTGCCTTGGCCGCATCATGAACGTCATCGGCGAGCCCGTCGACGAGGCCGGCCCGATCCTCACCACCGCGACCCGCGGCATCCATCAGCCGGCCCCGTCCTATGCCGATCAGGCGACGGACGCGCAGATCCTCGTCACCGGCATCAAGGTCGTCGACCTGCTGGCACCTTACGCCAAGGGCGGCAAGATCGGCCTGTTCGGCGGCGCCGGCGTCGGCAAGACCGTGCTGATCATGGAGCTGATCAACAACGTCGCGAAGGCCCATGGCGGCTACTCGGTGTTCGCCGGTGTCGGCGAACGCACGCGTGAAGGCAACGACCTCTATCACGAGATGATCGAGTCGGGCGTGAACAAGAAGGGCGGCGGCGAAGGCTCCAAGTGCGCCCTGGTTTACGGCCAGATGAACGAGCCTCCGGGCGCCCGCATGCGCGTCGCGCTGTCGGGCCTCACCGTCGCGGAAGACTTCCGCGACAAGGGCCAGGACGTGCTGTTCTTCGTCGACAACATCTTCCGCTTCACGCAGGCAGGCTCGGAAGTGTCCGCTCTGCTCGGCCGCATCCCGTCGGCGGTGGGCTATCAGCCCACGCTCGCCACGGACATGGGCAACCTGCAGGAGCGCATCACCACCACCAACAAGGGCTCGATCACCTCGGTGCAGGCGATCTACGTGCCGGCCGACGACTTGACCGACCCGGCGCCCGCGACCTCGTTCGCTCACTTGGACGCCACGACCGTGCTGTCGCGTTCGATCGCGGAAAAGGGCATCTATCCGGCCGTCGACCCGCTCGACTCGACCTCGCGCATGCTCTCGGCCGCGATCGTCGGCGAGGAGCACTACGCCATCGCCCGCCAGGTCCAGCAGATCCTCCAGCGCTACAAGGCCCTGCAGGACATCATCGCGATCCTGGGCATGGACGAGCTTTCCGAAGAGGACAAGATCTCGGTCGCCCGCGCCCGCAAGATCGAGCGCTTCCTGTCGCAGCCCTTCTTCGTCGCTGAAATATTCACCGGCTCGCCGGGCAAGCTCGTCGCGCTCGAAGACACCATCAAGGGCTTTAAGGGCCTGGTCGAAGGCAAGTACGATCATCTGCCGGAGGCCGCCTTCTACATGGTCGGCTCGATCGACGAAGCCATCGAGAAGGCGCAGCGTCTGGCCGCCGAAGCGGCCTGAGGCGTCTTCAGTGTGGGGCGGGGGCACTTCGGTAAGCGCCTTCGCCGCCGTGCTCATGTTTTGCGCGCCAGCGCATGGACAAAGTCTCGGTGGCTATTTGCGTGATGACAAAGTTGCGAGCACGGTTCGCAAACTTGTAGAAAATTATAGTGGGCTTTGGTGCGCTAGTATGGCGCGGTGCTCCCCGCCGACGCCAGACGAGCTGAGAAATCCGCCAATCACTGTTCCAGAAGCGAAGACCGTCCTCGAACGAGGATTTATCAGCGGATTGGCTGAGGTCTGTAAGCTAGATTGGCGGCAGCGGAATTTTCAGCCGATGATGCGCTACTGGAGAGCACAAAGTAAGACAGAGCGGCAGATGGCGCTCATTGGTGCGTTGCACGGCTACATGCAACAAACTTGGCAAGGCACTGAATGTTCGGATGAGCTTCGAGCGAAAGCCGGCAGGCTGCTCGACTTCAGACGCTAAGGGATGACAATGGCCACTTTCAAATTCGAACTCGTCTCGCCTGAGCGCATCCTGTTCTCGGGCGATGTCGTCAGCGTCATCGTTCCCTCGACCGAGGGTGAAATGACCGTGCTGGCCGGCCATGCGCCGCTGGTCGCGACGCTGAAGGCCGGCATCGTCTTCGTCCAGACGACCGAGAGCAATGGCAAGGAATTCTTCGTCAATGGCGGTCTCGTCGAGATCAATGCCGAGGCGACGACGATCCTGGCCGAGCAGGGTCGTTTCCTGGAGGATGTCGACAACGCTGTTCTCGATCAGGAAATCCTGACGGCCGAGACGAAATATGCCGGTTCGCATGATGAAGACGAGAAGAAGCGCCTGCACGACACGCTCGTCCAGCTGCGCGAATTCAAGCATGTTTTCGCCGAACGCAAGGCCGCCTAGAGCTGTTCGCCTCGCGGTGAACGCCGCTTGCGGAGCAGGCGGATAACCGAAGGGTCGCGCGAGCGGCCCTTTTTGCTGCCTGAATCGATGGGCTTGGAGCCGGTCAGTGGCTCCCGCCTGTCGAACAGGGCGCGGCGAAGGGCGCGAAGGCCGCCACCACCCTTTCATAGACCGCCCGCTTGAACGGAACCACGCGGGCCGGCAATTCCGCCAGAGGCGTCCAGGCCCATTCGTCGAACTCGGCCGGCTCGTCGCCATTTGGCTGCGTGATATCGAACTCGCTGTCGCGGCCCGTGAAGCGGAAGGCGACCCAGCGCTGCCTTTGGCCCCGGAACGCGCAGAGCTTGTGCGGCGCGCCTGCGTAGGGCGGGAAGTCATAGTGCCACCAGTCCTCGGTCGTAGCCAGGAAGGCTGCGCTGGTCACGCCGGTCTCCTCGGCGAGTTCGCGCCGGGCTGCCGCGACGATGTCCTCATCGGCATCGATACCGCCCTGCGGCATCTGCCAGTCGAGACCGGGCAACACGATCTCGGGGCCGGCGCTATGAGAGCGGCCGGCGAAGACGAGTCCCTGCGCATTGAACAGGGCGATGCCGACATTGGGACGGTAGGGCAGGCTCATGCCGGGAGCATAGGGTCGGGCCGAGGCGGGCGAAACATTTCGCGACGGCTCAATCTTCCTTTGCCGTCAGGATGCAGGCGAGAAGGCCGGGAAAGCGGCGTTCGATGTCGTCGCGGCGCAAGGCGTTCATGCGCGTCACCCCCTCGTTGCGGGTCCGAATCAGCCCGGCCTCGCGCAAAACGCGGAAATGATGCGAGACGCTGGATTTGGGCCGGTCGCCTTCCAGAGCCTGGCAGCTGGCTTCGCCCTCGGCCGCCAAGCGGCGTACCACGTCCAACCGGAACGGGTCGCTCAGCGCATGGAAGACATCTTCGAGCGCAATCTCTTCGGGGGCGGGCAGGCGGGCATGGCGCATGTGAGGAAGCCTATCACAGAGTTTTGCTGTTGCCAAAGTTCGAAAAATATCGAACTATCGAATTATCAATTGCACCCGCGCGGAGCCAGATCATGCCTAGCCTGTTCGATCCCTTCAGTCTGAAGGACATTACCCTTCGCAACCGCATCGTCGCCTCGCCGATGTGCCAGTATTCGGCGCAGGATGGCATCGCCAACGAGTGGCACCGTGCGCATCTCGCCGGGCTGGCGCGCGGTGGTACCGGCCTTGTCGTGATCGAGGCCACCGGCGTTTCGCCGGAGGGGCGCATCACACCCGGCTGCCTCGGGCTTTGGAACGATGGGCAGGCGCAGGCGCTGGCGCCGATCGTCGCGGAGATGCACAAGGCCGGCGCGGCCAGCGGCATCCAGATCGGCCACGCCGGTCGCAAGGCGAGCGCCAACCTGCCATGGGAGGGCGACGACCATATTCCGGCGGGGGACGCCAGGGGCTGGGAGACGATCGCTCCGTCCGCCGTGGCCCAGGGCGGCGGGCTCGGGAAAGTGCCCCGCGCGATGGGTTTGGCTGACATCGAGCGGGTGCGGAACGACTTTGTTTCGGCAGCGGAACGGGCCCGCGATCTCGGCGTCCAGTGGCTTAAATTGCATTTCGCCCATGGCTACCTGGCGCAGAGCTTCCTCTCGCCGCATGCCAACAAGCGCGATGACGCCTATGGCGGCAGCTTCGAGAATCGCAGCCGCTTCCTGGTCGAGACGCTGGCTGCCGTCCGCAAGGTCTGGCCGGAGAACCGGCCGCTCTCGGCCCGGCTTGGCGTGCTCGAATATGACGGACGTGATGAGGAGACGCTGTCCGAGGCGATCGCGCTGGTGAAACGCTTCAAGGCGGAAGGGCTCGATTTCATCGATGTCAGCGTCGGTTTCTCGACCAATGAGGCGAAAATTCCGTGGGGCCCGGCCTTCCTCGCGCCGGTCGCCGAGCGGGTGCGCCGCGAGACTGGCCTGCCAGCCTCGACGAGCTGGTACATCAGCGAGCCCGGGCAGGCCGATGCGCTGGTGCGCGAGGGCAAGGTCGATCTTGTGACCCTCGGTCGGCCGCTGCTGGCCGATCCGCATTGGCCTTATGCGGCGGCAAAGGCGCTTGGCGTCGAGAATCCAGCCTGGACGACGCTGCCGGCGCCCTACGCCCATTGGCTGTCGCGCTACCGCGCCGCCTGAGGGCGCGACATCCCCGAGCGGCCAGGCATATGAAAGAGGGGCCGTCCGGCCCCTCGCTTCATTCGCCCATTGCGATCAGGCTGGCATTGCCGCCAGCTGCGGCAGTGTTCACCGTAACGGTCTGCTCGCTGGCGAAGCGCATCAGGTAGTGCGGGCCGCCGGCCTTGGGGCCAGTGCCGGACAGGCCATGGCCCCCGAAGGGCTGCACGCCGACGACCGCGCCTATGATGTTGCGGTTGACGTAGATATTGCCCGTCGAGAGCTGTTCCGTCACGCGGGCGACGGTGGTCTCGATGCGGGAATGGACGCCCAGCGTCAGGCCATAGCCGGTCGCCTCGATGGCGTCGATGACTTCGTCGAGCTGGCCAGCCTTCCAGCGAACGACATGCAGGATCGGGCCGAAATGCTCCTGCGTGAGATCGGCGATACCGTCGAGCGCGATGACATGGGGCGCGACGAAGGTTCCGTCGAGGGCAGGCGTCTCGCCCGCCCAGGTCACGCGTCCGAGCTTGCGCATGGCGGCGACATGGCCGTCCAGACGCTGCCGGGCGGCGGCGTCGATGACCGGGCCGATATGGGTGTCGATGGCGCGGGGGTCGCCGAGCTTGAGCTCTTTTGCGGCGCCTGTGATCATCTCGATCATCTTGTCGGCGACATCCTCCTGGACCACCAGCAGGCGCAGCGCCGAGCAGCGCTGGCCGGCGGAGCGGAAGGCTGACATCACGACGTCGTCGGCGACCTGTTCGGCCAGTGCGGTGGCGTCGACGATCATGGCGTTGAGGCCGCCGGTCTCGGCGATCAACGGCACGATCGGGCCGTCCTTGGCGGCTAGCGCGCGGTTGATCGCACGCGCCGTCGCGGTCGAGCCGGTGAAGGCGACGCCGGCGACATCGGGATGGGCGACGAGCTTTGCGCCGAGTGCGCCGTCGCCGGGCGTCAGATGCAAGGCGGAGCTCGGGACGCCCGCCTCGTGCAGCAGGCGCACCGCGACCGCCGCGATCAGGGGCGTCTGCGGCGCCGGCTTGGCGATGACGCTGTTGCCCGCGACGAGCGCGGCCGCGACCTGGCCGATGAAGATGGCGAGCGGAAAGTTCCAGGGCGCGATGCAGAGGAAGGGCCCACGTCCACGCAGGATCAGCCGGTTGTCCTCGCCGGTGGGGCCAGGCAGGACGCTGGGCGTTGCAAACTTGGCTTCGGCCTCGGCAGCGTAATAGCGGCAGAAATCGACGGCTTCGCGAACCTCGGAGATCGCATCGTCGAGCGTCTTGCCGGCCTCGGCCTGAAGCAGAGCGAGCAGCAGGCCGCGCCTGGCTTCCATCAGGTCCGCGGCCTTGCGCAGCGCCGCGGCGCGAATGCGGGCCGGCGTCCGGTTCCAATTGGGGAAGCCGGCCTTGGCCGCCTTCATGGCCTGCTCGGCGATCGCGGCGTCGGCTTCCGCGACGGTGCCGATCGACTTGCCGTCGATCGGGGAGAGAACCGGCCGTGCTGCGATGCCGACCGGCTTCCCGTCGACGATCGCGCTGGCTGCGGGGAAAGGCTTTCCGCTCGCGGCTGCGATCTCAGCCAGCAGCCCGTCGAGGCTTTCGTCATGGCCGAGTTCGACGCCTGCCGAGTTCTTCCGCGAGGGGCCGTAAAGATCGGCCGGCAAGGGTATGCGGCGATGGCGTGCAGCGCCGGGACTGCCGATGATGTCGGCTGGAGGCACCAACAATTGCGAGACCGGCACGTCGGGGTCGCCGGAGACGCTGACGAAGGACGAGTTCGCCCCGTTCTCCAGGAGCCGGCGGACGAGATAGGCCAGCAGATCCTGATGACCGCCGACGGGAGCGTAGGTGCGGCAGGCGTAGCCGGCCTTGTCGGCCAACAGGCGCTCATAGAGCGACTCGCCCATGCCATGCAGGCGCTGGAACTCGAAATTCTCGGCATCCCCCGCCATTTCGGCGACGCTGGCGACGGTCTGGGCGTTGTGCGTGGCAAATTGCGGGATGATGCGGGGGCGCAAGCGCAGCAGTTGCGCGGCGCAGGCCTCGTAGTTCAGGTCGGTCATCGCCTTGCGGGTGAAGACGGGATAGTCGGCGAGGCCGCGCTCCTGGGCGCGCTTGAGCTCGGTGTCCCAATAGGCGCCCTTGACGAGGCGGACCATCAGGCGCCGGTCATGTGCCTCCGCGAGGGCCGCGATGTGGTCGATCACGGCCGAGGCGCGCTTCTGATAGGCCTGGATCGCAAGGCCGAAGCCATCCCAGCCCGCGAGCGACGTGTCGGCCACGACCGCGTCGATCACGTCGAGCGAAAGCTCGAGACGGTCGGCCTCCTCGGCATCGACCGTGAAGTTGAGATCGTAGCCCTTGGCCTGCCGGGCGAGCTCGATCACTTTGGGCGTCAGTTCGGCGAGCACGCGCTCGTGGTTCGTCGCGTCGTAGCGTGGATGCAGCGCCGAGAGCTTGACCGAGATGCCCGGCCGGTTCGGCAGGGGCTCGTTGCCGGCAGAGCGGCCGATCGCGTCGATCGCGGCCGCGTAGGAAGCGAAATAGCGGTCGGCGTCGTCCTGCGTGCGCGCGCCCTCGCCGAGCATGTCGAAGGAATAGCGATAGAGCTTGCCGGTCTTGGAACCCGCCCGCTTCAGCGCTTCCTGAATCGTCTGGCCGAGCACGAAATGATTGCCCATCACGCGCATCGCCTGGCGCGTCGCGGTGCGCACCGTGGGTACGCCGAGGCGCTTGGCAAGGCCGCCGATGATCCCCGTCGGGGTTTCGCCGGGCTGGATGACACGAGCGGTGATGCCGAGCGCCCAGGCCGAGGCCGAGACCAGGAAGGCGTCCGATTTAGATTCGTGATTGGCGAAATCGCCCTGGCCGAGCTTGTCCTCGATCAGCCTGTCGGCGGTTGCGGCGTCGGGCACGCGCAGGAGCGCTTCCGCCAGCACCATCAGGGCCAGGCCCTCCTTGGTGGAGAGCGAATATTCGCGCAGCAATTCCTCGATGCCGCCGAATCCGACCTTGCGGGTGCGGATGGCGTCAATCAGATCGGTGGCGCGCGCGTCGATCCGTGCCTTGGCGGCAGGCTCGCGCCTGGCCTCCGCCAGAAGCCGCGCCGCTACTGCCGCATCGTCCTCGGCATAGGCCACGCGGAAAGCGGGAACGGGGACTGCGTCGATGCGGCGGGGGGCGGGGGCGGCCATGAACGGCTCCAGCTGGATGTCGTCGGGATGATCTCCAGAATCATCCGGGAGAAGCCGCATTTCAATGGTCATCTTTCGGAAAATGCCGTATAAATCATTGTCAAAGAGATAGAATTCAGAGAATTGTCCCGTGCTCGATCGAACCGACCGTCGCATCCTGTCACTGCTGCAGTCAGACGGCCGCATCGCCGGCGTCGAGCTCGCCGAGAAGGTCGGCTTGTCTCCGACAGCTACGGGCGAGCGCCTGAAGCGTCTGTCGCGCGAGGGCTTCATCACCGGCTATCGCGCGACGCTCGACCCGCTGAAGCTCGGGCTCAATCTGCTCGTCTTCGTCGAGGTCTATCTCGACAAGACGACACCCGATGCTTTCGAACGGTTTGCCGCCGCCGTGAAGCGCGCGCCGGAGGTGCTGGAGTGTCATATGGTGGCGGGCGGCTTCGATTATCTGGTCAAGACGCGCGTCGCCGACATGAACGCCTATCGCCGTTTTCTCGGCGAGGTCTTGCTGGCGCTGCCGGCCGTGAGGGAGACGCGGACCTATGCTGTGATGGAGGAGGTGAAGGCTGACGGAGCGCTGCCGCTGTGATGGTTGCCAGGACAACCCACCGGCGATTTTTTCGCACGAGCGGCGCATGAGGACAGCGCTTTCGGCTTGACCTGCCGCGGCGTTCGGCCAGTTTGAATTGGCGACTTTCCGGCATGATGTTTGCTCGGCCGGTCCAAAAAATCCCAGGCCATGTCCTTTGCCCGCCGATCCGGAGCCCGAGATGTTCAACGCTTTTTCCGCCCTTGCCGCCTCGCCGTTCCGGCGCGGCCTGGTTCGCGCGGTCACAGCTTCGGCGCTGGGTGCCATGGCCTTGTTTGCCGGCTTGCAGTCGGCGCAGGCTCAGACGCCGGTTCGCTTCACCCTGGACTGGCGTTTCGAGGGACCCTCAGCGCTGTTCCTGATGGCGATCGAAAAGGGGTACTTCAAAGCCGAGGGGCTCGACGTCACCATCGAGACCGGCAACGGCTCGCGTGAAGCTATTCCCCGGGTGGGCGCCGGCACTTTTGATGTCGGCTTCGGCGATGTGAACTCGCTGATCCGCTTCCGCGACGAAAACCCCGGCGTAGATCTCAAAGCGGTGATGATGGTCTATGACAAGCCGCCCTTCGCGATCGTCGGCCGCAAAAGCCGTGGCGTGACGGCGGATGTGAAGAGCCTCGAGGGCAAGAAGCTCGGCGCGCCCGCAGCCGATGCCGCCTTCGCGCAATGGCCGATCTTCAAATCGGTCAACAAGCTCGACGACAGCAAGATCCGGCTGGAGAATATCGGCTTTCCGGTGCGCGAGCCGATGCTGGCCTCGGGCGAGGTCGATGCCGTCTTCGGCTTCGCCAATACCTCCTACATCAATCTGAAGGCGCGCGGCGTCCCCGTCGACGACATCGTCGTCATGCTGATGGCGGATTTTGGGGTCGAGCTCTACGGCAATGTCGTGATGGTCTCGCCCAAGTTCCTGGCCGAGAAGCCTGAGGCCGTGCGAGGCCTGCTACGGGCCATCACGAAAAGCGTCAGGGACACCGCGGCCAATCCCGAACTCGGCGCGCAGCTCGTGATCAAGCGCAACGATGTCGCCAGGGTCGAGGTCGAGCTGGAGCGCCTCAAGATGACGCTCGATCAGAATGTGATGACGCCCTGGGTCAAGGCCAATGGCTTCGGCAATGTCGACAAGGCGCGCTGGGAGCGCGCACTCGACCAGATCGGTCTGAACCTCTCCTTCAGGGACAAGGCGAGGGCGGGCGATGCCTTTACCGACGCGTTCCTGCCGCCGGCGGCGGAACGGACGTTCTAGCCGCGCTTGTCGCGGTTCGGGGACCCAATGAACGGCTGACCCTCCGGCAGGGTGACAGGACGGGGCGCGGTGCCTATCGTGCCGCGCCTTTCCGCCGGACCGTTGATTTTGATACTGCCAGACCTGCGTGATTATGACCGCCTGCGTTCGACTTTCCGCTGGCGCATCCCCGAACGCTACAACATAGCCGCCGATATCTGCGATCGCTGGGCGGCCGCGGAGCCGCAACGCACTGCCATCCTCGAAGTCGCGCCCGACTGGCGCGTGACGCCTGTCAGCTTTGGCCTGCTGCGCGAGCGCTCGAACCGGCTCG
Organism: Allobosea lathyri; assembly: GCF_900108245.1. Taxonomy (GTDB): domain Bacteria; phylum Pseudomonadota; class Alphaproteobacteria; order Rhizobiales; family Beijerinckiaceae; genus Allobosea; species Allobosea lathyri. The sequence goes on along the minus strand of NZ_FNUY01000004.1, from coordinate 301,598 downwards.
CCAATGCGTTGCGGGCGCGCGGTGTCGGTGTGGGCGACAGGATCGCGATCCTGCTGCCGCAGGGCCGCAGCGTGCTGACGGCGCATCTGGCGGCTTACAAGCTCGGGGCGATCGCCGTGCCGCTGGCGGCCCTGTTCGGGGTCGATGCCCTATCCTATCGGCTCGGCGATTCCGGCGCGAAGGTTTTGATCACAGATGCGGCCGGTCTGGCCAAGACGCGCCAGATCGCCGAGCCACTGCCTGATCTTGCGCTGGCGATCTCCACGGATGGGGCCGAGACCGGCGCGGAAGACTGGGAGCGCCTACTGGCCGGGGCAAGTGCCGATTTCACGCCTGTCGATACCGGCCCCGACGATCCCGCCCTGATGATCTACACCTCCGGCACGACCGGAAATCCCAAGGGAGCGCTGCACGGTCATCGTGTCCTGCCCGGCCATCTGCCGGGCGTGCAGATGCCGCATGAATTCCTGCCGCAACCCGGCGATCTTGCCTGGACGCCGGCCGATTGGGCCTGGGCCGGCGGCCTGCTCAACATGCTGCTCCCGGCGCTGCATTTCGGCGTGCCCGTCGTGGCGCGCGGCCATGCCAGGTTCGACGCCGAAGAGGCGTTCCGGCTGATGGCGGATCTCTCGATCCGCAACGCCTTCATCCCGCCGACCGCGCTTCGCATGCTGCGCAGTGTCGACCGGCCGCGCGAGCATTTCGCGTTGAACCTGCGGACCATCGCGTCGGCCGGCGAGACGCTCGGCGCCGAGACGCTGTCATGGGGGCAGGAGGCGCTCGGCCTCACCATCAACGAGGCCTATGGCCAGACCGAGTGCAATCTCGTGCTGGCCTCCTGCGCCGCGATCGGCGTCAGCAGGCCGGGATCCATTGGCAAGGCCGTTCCGGGCCATGAGGTCGCGATCATCCGCCCGGATGGCGCGGTCTGCGCAGCCGGGGAGGAGGGGCAGATCGCGGTGCGGCGTCCCAACCCCGTGATGTTCCTGGGCTACTGGCGCAATCCCGAGGCGACGGCTCAGAAGTTCATCGGCGACTGGATGACGACCGGCGATCAGGGCGTGCAGGATGAGGACGGCTATGTCCGCTTCATCGGGCGCGACGACGACGTCATCACCTCATCGGGTTACCGTATCGGGCCAGGCGAGATCGAGGACTGCCTGCTCAAGCATCCGGCCGTCTCGCTGGCGGCTGCGGTCGGCAAGCCCGATCCTCTGCGCACCGAGATCGTCAAGGCCTTCGTCGTGCTGAAGCCCGGACGGGAGCCCTCGGACGCGCTCATTTCCGAGCTTCAGGACTTCGTGCGACAGCGGCTTGCGGCCCATGAATATCCACGCGAAATCGCCTTTCGCGACGAGTTGCCGCTGACGACCACGGGTAAGATCATCCGCCGCCTGCTGCGTGACGAGGCCTGAACATCGAGCTTCGAAATGCGTTGCGCATCCGCGCGGCGATATCGGCGGGCTTCCGCGCCGGACGCGGGGTCAAATGCAATTCTCCGTATCGCGCTGCTGCCGGTCCGAGGCCGGGCAGGCCTTCCAGTTGGAGAATCTGCCGCGACGGTGCGCTCTGGCTGATCATCGCGAGCAGGACGCGCGTGGGGGTCGAGGCTGCATGGGCGGCATCCTCGGCCGTGAGGTAAAGCCAGCCGGACCGGGCTCGGCCGAGTACGATCGCTCCGGCTATGGGTTGGTCGTCCAGCATCAGCAGGCTGACGCGACACTGCTTCACATGAGCAAGGCTGCGTGTCATGGCGCGCAGGAAACCGACCTCGCGGGTGTCCTGCAAGGTCGCGCTTCCAGCACGGGCGCGTGGGCCGGAGGCCTCCATGGCCAGCAGCACCTCGACCGCGTCGCGAAGTCCGACCTGGGTTGTCGGTTCGAGCAAGGTCAGCTTGCCCAGCCGCGCCAGGTTTTGCCTGGATGCCGAGATGGCGCTGGCTGACGGGCGATCCGGCAGCAGGGGAAGCGCCGCTGGGCGCAGGGTCGCCGCCAGGCCCAGGCGTTCCGCGGCGCGCAAGGCTTCGGCAACCAGCGGGCTTTCGAGGTTCATCGCGCGCAGGATCAAGCCGCGACCTTCGAACATCCGGTCGCTGCGCATCGCGAGGACGGTTTCGATGATCGCGCCGGCCTGACGGGCGTCGAGCAGCGGAGCGCCGTTCAGGACACGTCGATCGGCGAAACCGATCAAGGCGTCTGGTGTGAACAGGCGGTTTCGCGGGAAACAGGGGATCAGGCCGACAAGCCTGCGGTTGGGTTCGGTCGCCTGGCCTTGCCAGGCGAGAATGACGGTGACGTCCCGGAAGGCGACGAGATGCTGGGCTGCGGCCAAGGCGAAGCCGGGCTCGAAGAACGGATTCGGCTCGGTCGCGCGTGCGGCAAGCTGGCTCCAGACCTGCGCGATGTCGCCGCAACCCGCGAGCGGACGGATTTCGATGGTGATGGGGGCATCGGGCCGGTGTCGTGTCAGATCCAGGCTCGCCGGCGCGAAGCCGCCGGAAGGGACGCCCTTCAAAGCCATGATCTGGTTCATCTGATCCTGCCTTCGCTGGATCGATCTGGCGCGGGGCTGTGCCAGATTGGCGAGCCCGGATGCCGAATGCGATCGATCAGGGTGCAGGGTTCAAGAACGGGGCCAGGCAAGCCGGGACATTGCGAGCGTTCAGGCGGTCAGGCTTTCGTCCGTCGCGCGATCGGGAATCTGCCCGAGAAATGCTGCCCAGAGCCGTTGGACCAGGGTTTCCTCGATATCCTTGACGATGAAGACGAGGCGCGAACGCTGGTCCGCGTCCGGCCAGGCGTCGAGGACGACAGGGGGGTGCAGGATCTGCTGCACGGCATGGACGAGCAGGGGCTGCTCCGGGTGCTCGGCGACGCGGACCAGCCCCTTCAACCGCAGCAGTTTCGGCCCATGTACCGAGCGCAGCAGGGTCCAGAACAACTCGAAACTCGCTTGCGGAATTGCGGCATCGGCTGTCAGCGCGAAGGCGCGGATGCTCTCGTCATGGCGGTTCACATCATGGTGGTGATGGTGGCCATGATGATGATCGCCATGGTTATGGTCATGGCCGTGATGGTGGTCGTGACGGGCGTCGGGCAGCGTGTCGCGCGCCAGCCATTGGCGGAGCTCGGCCGGGCGCTGCGCGAGATCATAGAGGCCCGCTCCCAGCAGGGAGCCCGCCGCGGCAGCTGGTCCAAGCAGCGCGGCGCCGGGGTTCAGTTCGGCGAGCCTCTGCCGCAGGGGGGCCAGCGTGCCGAGGCCGGATACGAGATCGGCCTTGGTCAGGACGAGGCGGTCGGCGGCGACGACCTGCCTGCGGGCTTCCTCATGCGCGTCCAGCGTCGCCATGCCGTTGACCGCGTCGACCAGTGTCACGACGCCGTCCAGCCGGAAGCGCATGGCGAGATAGGGGTGGTTGATCAACACGTTGAGGATCGGGGCGGGATCGGCCAGGCCGGTCGTTTCGATCACGACGCGGGAGAAGGCGCCGATGCGGGCATTGTCGCGGCGGCGCAGCAGGTCTTCCAGCGTGACGATGAGATCGTCGCGGATCGTGCAGCAGAGGCAGCCGGATTCCAGCAGGATCATGTTCTCCTCGACCCCCTCGACCATGAGGTGATCGAGGCCGATCTCGCCGAATTCGTTGACGATCACGACGGTGTCCGTCAGCGCCGGGTCCTTCAGCAGGCGGTTGAGCAATGTCGTCTTGCCGGCGCCGAGGAAGCCGGTCAGGAGGGTGAGCGGGATCGGGCTGGGTCTCTGGCCGGTCATAGGGTGGACGCTTCTTGCCTTCAGGCGGGCACGGGTGCGCGCCGCTTTTGTTCCAGTATTACATTAATCATCAGCGCCGCCACGACAAGGGCGCCGCCGGCATATTGGAGGGAGCCGAGCCGCTCACCCAGCACGATGGCGGCGATGGACACGGCAAAGACCGGTTCGGCGCAGAAGGCCAGGCCGGCCGGACCGGGCGCGACGCGGGCCAGCGCCATCAGCTGCGTGAGAAAGCCGACCAGATAGCCGCCGATCGTCACCACGACCGCCAGAGGGGCCAATGCCAGCGCCTGCGGCGGAAGGAAGCCGCCGGTCAGCGACAGCACCATCGCAGCGACCGGCAGGATGATCAGATGCGACCAGAACAGTTTTGCGGGGAGGAGGGTTCCGGGGCTGGCGGCGGCCGTGAAGAATTGTGCGGCGGCAGCCACGCTGGCGAGCAGCGCCAGGACAAGGCCGCGCGGATCGAGGCCGTGCAGGTCGGGGCCCACGACCAGGGCGACACCGATGAAGGCGACGAGCGCCACTGCGAGCCTGTCCGGCCTGAACGGCGCCGGTGTCAGCAGCGGCTCCGCCAGCACGATGAGCACCGGATAGGTGTAGAAGACGACCGCGGCGACCGATACCGGCAGATAGGCGACCGAGGAGAGATAGGCCAGGCCAACCAGAGCGCTGGCGAGGCCGAACAGCGCAACTGCTCGCCGCTCCGTGCGCGGCACTGCCAGGGAAAACCGCCAGAGCAGGGCGCCGGCACCGACGAGCGCCAACATGAGGAATACCCGGTAGAACACCACCAGCGAGCCGCTCAAACCGGCCTGGCTCGCGATCTGCGTGGTGACGATATTGGTGCCGTAGGCTGCTGCCGAGCCGAATGCCAGCAGCATGCCTTGTCGCTCGCTGGCACGGCCCCCGGTCAAGAGATCGGGCTCAGGCGTCGTCGTTCGGCGCGGGCTTGGTCTTTGCGGCCGGCTTCGCCGGTTGCGGCTTGGCGGCGGCCTGGGCCGGTTTGGCTGCGGCCTGCGCGGGCTTGGGCTTTGCCTTGGCGGGTTCGGCCTTGGCGGGCTCGGCTTTGGGCTTCACCAGGAGCGGTTTGGCCGGCTGCCGTGCGGCCGGCTTGATGCCGGCGGCCGCGCCGGGCCGAAGGCTTGTCGGTGTCGCCGCGCCGGGCTTGAGCGCGCCCTGCAGGCGCATCGGGCCAGCTTCCGACGTGTCGGACGAGGGCTGTCCTGCATCGGCGGGCGCGAAAGCGCTGGTCGCTCCCGGGATCGAGCCGTTGCCCGAGACCGTGCGCGTCGAGCTGCCGCGCACGAGGCCGGCTGCAACCGGCGCGCCCGGCGTGATCGTCGGTGCCGCGCCGCGCGCGACTTGGCTGTCGGGACGGCTCGAGACATTGGCGGCCAGAGGGGCCGAGGCCGAGCCCGGGGTGCGTCCGAAGGCGACCGCGACGGGGGTCACCGGGGCACGTGGACCCAGCACGACGCGGCCGGACGGCGTGCGTGTCGTCACCGCGCCGGCGACGCGCGCTTGCGGCCCGGAGACCATGAAGCGATCCCCCGTGCCTTCCGCATTGCCGCCGATACCCTGAGCCGACGCCCCGGAGATGGGTGCCGAGCTGTCGGCGTCATCGGCCAGCGCGACACCGCCACCCTTGTGACGGACATCATCGCAGATGTTGTAGGCGCGGCCGCCATTGCCCGAGGGCAGCGTGGCGATATTGTAGCCGGTGCCACCCCATTTGCTGAAGCCGTCATCGAGCAGCTGCGCCGCCTTGACTGTGCGTTCCGAGCCCGACAGCGCGCCGAGCACGACGGCGATGAGCGTGCGTCCACCGCGCGTGGCGGTCGCGACCACATTGAAGCCGGAAGCACAGACGAAGCCGGTCTTCATGCCGCTGATGCCGGAATAACGACCGACGAGACCATTGGTGTTGTGCAGGACCTGCTTGCCGAGTTGTACGGCCTCGGTGTTCCAGTAGTCGGAATAATCCGGAAATTCCCGCATCAGCGCCATGGCCAGGATGGCGAGATCGCGCGCGCTGACCTGCTGGTCGGGATGGTGCCAACCATTGGGGTTGACGAAACGGGTGTCGCGCATGCCCAGCCGTTGGGCTTCCGCGTTCATCATGCCGACAAAGGTCTCGACATCGCCGCCGACGCCTTCCGCGACGACATAGGCGATGTCGTTGGCCGACTTCACCATCATGATGCGCAACGCGTTGTCTAGCGTGATCTCCTGGCCGGCCTTGATATAGACCTTCACGCGCGGCTGGCTGGCGGCGCGTTTAGATGCCGGAATCGCGGTCTCCAGGCCGATGCGCCGCTCGCGCACAGCCTTGAGCGCGAGATAGATCGTCATCATCTTGGTCGTCGAGGCCGGATGCCAGGCTTGGCTCGGGTTTTCGCTCGACAGCACATCGCCGCTCGAAGCATCGATGACGAGGCTGGTGCCGGCGGAGGCCGAGCCGGCGAGAACAAGGCCGAGGACGAGGGCGGCGGTGAAGCGGGATGCGATCATCGGGCGGGTCTTGAACCTGTTTGACGGGATCTTGAAGGCGCAGGGTTCAACGCGACGCGTGCGGCATTTTCGAGACGGCCAGCACATTGCGCCCGCCCATTAACGCATACCTACCCCTAGCGCAGCGATTTGCCTAGTCGTCGGCAACAGTTCATGGGCTACGGTTCACAAGCCGGGCATCGGCCAGTTTGCCGCGGGGCGCATCGCGTGAGTTTCACTCTTCTCTGGATTCCTGCGACGATTCTGGCGTCGCTGCTGCAGACTGCACGCAACCTGACGCAGCGCTCGCTTACGGATGTGATCGGTGTGGTCGGCGCGACGCAGGTGCGTTTTCTGTTCGGCCTGCCCTTTGCCGTGCTCTTCCTCGTCGTGGTCTGCCTCGTCGCGGATCGGCTTCCGCCCAGCATCGATCTGACCGTGTTCGGCTATACGGTGGCGGGCGCGCTGACGCAGATCGCGGCGACGGCGCTGATGCTGGCTGCGATGCGCGAACGGTCCTTTGCCGTCACCACGGCCTATACCAAGACCGAGCCGGTCCAGGTCGCGATCTTCGGGGCGCTGCTGCTCGGCGATGCCCTGACGCCGGGCAAGTTCGCGGCGATCGCGATCGCGACCTTCGGTGTCGTGCTGGTTTCCTGGAAGCCAGGCGAAAAGCTGAGTCGGGCGGGTCTGCGCCCCGCAGTGCTCGGTGTCGGGGCCGGGGCGTTCTTCGCGCTGTCGGCCATTGGCTATCGCGGCGCGATCCAGGCGCTGCCGGATGGCGGGTTCTTTATCCGGGCGACGACGATCCTGGCTTTCGGCCTCGCCCTGCAGACGCTGGTCCTCACGGTTTACATGCTCGTCGCCAACCGGGCGGCGCTGATGTCGAGCCTGCGCAACTGGCGGCGTTCGCTGTCGGCCGGTTTTCTTGGTGCAGCCGCCTCGCAATGCTGGTTCATCGGCTTTTCGCTGACCAGTGCCGCCAATGTGCGCACGCTTGCCCTGATCGAGGTTCCGCTGGCCCAGATCGCCTCCCGGCGCATCTTCGCGGAGGGCACGAGTTGGCGCGAACTGATCGGCATGGCACTGATCGTCGGCGGCGTCGGGCTGCTGCTGATGCTGGCGTTGCGATGACGGGGCGGGACGGATAGTGATGCTGGCAACGCGTCGTTTCCGTCAGCCTTTCCACGCAAAGCGGGAATGCGCACATGCCGGCTTGCCCATGGCGGCCGGCGTGCAAAAATAACGTGTATATGCACATCATAGGGAGATCAGGCTATGAGCGCCGCAATCGTTGGCTGGGCCCACACGCCCTTCGGCAAGCATTCCGCTGAGACGATCGAGAGCCTGATCGTTCGCGTCGCAACCGATGCGCTGATCGATGCCGGCATCACCGCCGACCAGGTCGACGAGATCGTGCTCGGCCATTTCAACGCCGGTTTCTCGGCACAGGACTTCACCGCTTCGCTTGTCCTCCAGGCCGATCCGACGCTGCGCTTCAAGCCGGCGACACGCGTGGAGAACGCCTGCGCCACCGGTTCGGCCGCGGTGCATCAGGGTGTGCGCGCCATCAAGGCCGGTGCCGCCAAGGTCGTGCTGGTGGTCGGCGTCGAGCAGATGACGACGACACCGGGGCCCGAGATCGGCAAGAACCTGCTCAAGGCGTCCTATCTGCCGGAGGAGGGCGATACCCAGGGCGGTTTTGCAGGCGTGTTCGGCGGCATCGCCGCCAGCTATTTCCAGCGCCATGGCGACCAGTCCGACGCGCTCGCCATGATCGCCGCGAAGAACCACAAGAACGGCGTCGCCAACCCCTATGCGCAGATGCGCAAGGACCTCGGCTTCGCCTTCTGCCGCGAGGAGAGCGAGAAGAACCCTTACGTCGCCGGCCCGCTGAAGCGCACTGACTGCTCGCTGGTCTCGGATGGAGCGGCCGCGCTCGTGCTGGCCGATGAAGAGACTGCTCTGACCATGCGCCGGGCCGTCGGCTTCCGCGGCATGTCGCATGTCCAGGATTTCCTGCCGCTGTCGCGGCGCGACATCCTGAAGTTCGAGGGCGGGGCGCTCGCCTGGAAGCAGGCTCTGGCCCAGGCCGGGGTCGCGCTGGACGACCTCTCCTTTGTCGAGACGCATGACTGCTTCACCATTGCCGAGCTGATCGAATACGAGGCGATGGGCCTGACCAAGGAAGGCGACGGCGCGCGCGCGATCAAGGAAGGTTGGACCCAGAAGGACGGCAAGCTGCCCGTCAACGTCTCGGGCGGCCTGAAGGCCAAGGGCCATCCGATCGGCGCGACCGGCGTGTCGATGCATGTGCTCAGCGCCATGCAGCTGGTCGGCGAGGCGCCCGATGGCATGCAGCTAGAGGATGCCCGCCTGGGCGGCATCTTCAACATGGGCGGCGCGGCTGTCGCGAATTACGTCTCGGTGCTCGAGCGGATCAAGTGACGAGCACTGACCTGCAAGTTAGCGGCTTGACCCAGTGAGCGGCTTGACCAAGTGAGCGCCTTGACGATGAATTCCGCCCCGTGATCGTCTTTCTGGCGCTGCTGCCGGCCTATGTCCTTTCGATCTTCTACCGCTCGTTCCTGAGCGTCATCGCCACGCCGGTGATGAAAGATCTCGGCATCGGGCCGCGCGAACTCGGCTTTCTCGGCGCGGCCTGGTTCATCGCCTTCGCGCTGGCGCAATTCCCGATCGGCTGGGCGCTGGACCGGATCGGACCGCGGCGCACCGTCGCGGTCGCGATGGCGATCGGCTCGGCGGGAGCGCTGCTCTTCGCCAGCGCCGGCGATGCCATGGTCGGCACCATCGCGATGGCGCTGATCGGACTGGGCTGCGCGCCGATCTTCATGGCCTCGCTGTTTCTGTTCGCGCGGACGCAGGCTCCGGCGCGCTTCGCCTTCCTGACCTCGGTGTTCATCGGCCTGGGCTCGATCGGCAATCTCGTCGGGGCCGGGCCGCTTGCGATCGCCGCCGCGCATTACGGCTGGCGGTCTTCGATGCTGGCGATGGCGGGAGCTTTCGTGGTCGCAACCGTGCTCGCGGCCGTGCTGCTGCGCGACCCGCCGCGCGCCGAACAGGCGTCGGGCAAATCCGAGGGGCTGATCGAAGGCCTGCGCAGCATCCTCGCACTGCGCCAGCTCTGGCTTCTCGCTCCGATCACGCTGGTCGGCTACGCGATCGTCGCGACGGTGCGGGGGCTCTGGATTGCGCCGTTCATGAGCGGCGTCCACGGCTTCGACGCGGTTTCCAGCGGCCATGCAGCGACCGCCATGGCGCTGGCCATGGTCATCGGGGCCTTCATGTATGGCGGGCTGGAAAAGGCCGTCGGCCGGGTCAAGCCGCTGGTGCTGTGGGGAACGATAGCGACCGCTCTGGCTTTCGCGCTGCTGGCGGCAGTGGGATCGGCATCGGCGGCGCCTGCGATCGGGCTATTCTCGCTGATCGGCGCAGTTGGCTTCACCTATGCGATTCTGATGGCGCATGCGCGGGTGTTTTTCCCAACGCATCTGCTCGGGCGCGGCATGACCTGCCTCAATTTCCTGTTCATCGCCGGCGCCGCGCTGGTCCAGTCCGGTTCGGGCTGGTTCATCGAGGCGCAGCGGCAGGCCGGGTTCGATGTCGCCGCGACCTTTGCCAATCTGCATTGGGCTTTCGCCGGGTTGCTGCTGGTCTCGGCCGCGATCTATGTGTTCACGCCCGAAAGGCCGGAGCCGGCCTGACGGCGCTCAGAGACTGTTTGATAATCCAGCCCTCATCCTGAGGAGCCGCGAAGCGACGTCTCGAACGATGGTTCAGGAGGCTCCCGAACCATCTGGAACATCCTTCGAGACGCCATTCCTGACGAAATGGCTCCTCAGGATGAGGGCTATAGGAACTTTCAAACGGGCGCTCAGGCCTCGTTCGGTGTACGCGCGACGATCGCCAGCGCGTGCACCCGGTCGGCCAATTCCTGCACCAGGGCGGCGTTGACGAGCCGGTGACGTTCCAGCCGGCTCTTGCCGACGAAGGCCTCAGACACGATATCGACCCTGAAATGAGTTTCGCCGCCTTCGCGCCAGCCGCCATGGCCCTGATGCTGGTGCGACTCGTCGATCACGGCGAGGCGCTGTGGCGATAAGGCCTCTTCCAGTTTCTTGGTGATCCGTTCAGCCATTGCGGTCATGATCGCGACACTGTTCCGATGATCTCTGGTGCGATGAACTTTTGTCATTCCGGCGATTGCGCGCTGCGTCGCACTTGCCGGTTCAACCCTTGCGTCTCATAACCATTCGACGATGAACTTCAACTCACGCCTATTCGACCGTATCAGAATTGGCCCTTCCGGACCGGAAGCGGTCGAGGAGACGCATGCCACGCCATGCGACCATCCCGGCTGCAAGCGGCCGGGCGAATTCCGCGCGCCGCAGGGCCGCGGCCGCGAAGGCAAGTTCTTCCTATTCTGCATGGAGCATGTGAAGGCCTACAACGCGACCTACAATTATTTTGCGGGCATGAACGACGAGGCGCTGGCGGAATACGCCAAGGATGCCGCGATCGGCCATCGCCCGACCTGGAAGCTCGGCGTCAATTCCAAGGCGGCGCGCATGGCGCAGCGCGGACGCGTGGCGGGCGGCGGCGAGGCTCCCGACGTGCAGGACGCCTTCAACATCTTCGGTTCGCGCCGGACCCAGGAAGCGGCCAATCCGGAGCCGCGCGTCGGTGTCGTCGCGCGCAAGGCGCTGGAAACTCTCAATCTCGACTTCACCGCCGATTCCGCTGCGATCAAGGCGCGCTACAAGGAGCTGGTGAAGCGCTTCCACCCCGACGCCAATGGCGGCGACCGCTCGCGCGAAGGCACGCTGCAGGAGATCCTGAAGGCGTATCAGCAGCTCAAGATGGTGGGTATGGTCTGAGCCGAGGGCGCGAATTCTACTGGGGCGGCCGCCTGACGCGCCCGCCTGCGCTTCCGGTGCTCACGGAACTCAAGACAGTAGCATGGTCTGAGATTATCGCCGTCATGCTCGCCCTTGTGGCGAGCATCCACGTCTTGAACACCGCATTCGATCAACGAAGACGTGGATGGTCGGGACAAGCCCGACCATGACGGAAATGGGCACGGAGAATGACGGCTAGTCCCGCCCCTTGGCCGCGAGCCCCGCGACATCGGCGATGATGCCGTCCAGCGCGAAATCCTTGGGCGTATAGACCGCCGCCACGCCCATATTGCGCAGCGCGTTCTCATCATCGGGCGGAATGATGCCGCCAACGACCACGGGAATATTCATGCCGGCGACCCGCAGCCGCGCGGTGACGTCTCGGACCAGTGGCAGATGAGAGCCTGACAGGATCGAGAGGCCGATGATGTCGGCCTTCGTCTCCTGCGCCTGCGTCACGATCTCGTCGGGCGTCTGGCGGATGCCGCCATAGCTCACCGCCATGCCGGCGTCGCGCGCCCTGACGGCGATCTGTTCGGCGCCATTGGAATGGCCGTCCAGTCCGGGCTTGCCGACGAGGAAGCGTGGCGGGCGGCCGAGCTTTTCGGTGGCGCGGGCGACGGCAGCCTTGACGGTCGCAAGGCCGGCATCGTCGCCGAGCTTCGTCGTATCGACCCCGGTGGGAGCACGGTACTCGCCAAAAATCTCGCGCAGGGTCTGCGCCCATTCGCCGGTGGTGACGCCCGCCTTGGCGCAGGCGATCGAGGCCGGCATCACATTGCGCGCCTCCTTGGCGGCCGACGCCAGTTCAGCCAGCGCGGCTTCGGCCGATTTGCCGTCGCGGGCCGAGCGCCAGGTCTTGAGCCGGCCGATTGCCTCCAACTCGACGGAATCCGGGACGGTGACGACATTGCCTTCGCCGGCCGAGAGCGGGGAGGGCTCCGTGTTGGTGAATTTGTTGACGCCGATGACGATCTGCTCGCCGCGTTCGATCGCTTCGATGCGGCGCGCGCCGTTCTCGACCAGTGCCTGCTTCATGTAGCCGGTCTCGATCGCGGCCAGCGCGCCGCCCATGTCGTCGATCTTGGCGAGTTCTTCGAGAGCCGCAGCCTTGAGGTCGGCGACCTTGGCGTCGATCACGGTCGAGCCGTCGAATATATCGCCGAATTCGAGCAGGTCGGTCTCATAGGCCAGCACCTGCTGCATGCGCAGCGACCATTGCTGGTCGAAGGGGCGGGGAAGACCGAGCGCCTCGTTCCAGGCGGGGAGCTGAACGGCCCGCGCGCGCGCCTTCTTCGACAGCGTCACCGCCAGCATCTCGATCAGGATGCGGTAGACATTGTTCTCGGGCTGCGGCTCTGTCAGCCCCAGCGAATTGACCTGCACGCCATAGCGGAACCGGCGCATGGCATCGTCGGCGACGCCATATCTGCCCAGGGTGATCTCGTCCCAGAGCTCGACGAAAGCCCGCATCTTGCAGAGTTCGGTGACGAAGCGCATGCCGGCATTGACGAAGAAGGAGATGCGCCCGACGACATCGGGAAACTCCTCGGCGCTGACCTCGGGCCGGGCGCGGATCGAATCGAGCAGGGCTATGGCGGTGGCAAGCGCGAAGGAGAGTTCCTGCACCGGCGAGGCGCCAGCTTCCTGCAGATGGTAGGAGCAGACATTTGTCGGGTTCCATTTCGGCAGTTCGCGAGCCGTGAACACGACGATATCGGTGGTCAGCGCCATCGAGGGGCGGGGCGGGAACACGTAGGTTCCGCGCGAGAGGTATTCTTTGACGAGATCGTTCTGCGTCGTGCCCTGCAGGAGATGGCGCGGTGCGCCCTGCTCGTCGGCCACCGCGATGTAGAGCGAGAGCAGCCAGGCCGCCGTCGCGTTGATCGTCATCGAGGTGTTCATCTGGGCGAGCGGAATGTCGGCGAAGAGGGCCCGCATATCGCCGAGATGGCTGACGGGGACACCGACCTTGCCGACCTCGCCACGCGACAGGACATGGTCGGGGTCGTAGCCGGTCTGCGTCGGCAGATCGAAGGCGACCGAGAGGCCCGTCTGCCCCTTGGCGAGGTTGTTGCGATAGAGCTTGTTGGATTCCGATGCATCGGAATGTCCCGCATAGGTGCGGAAGATCCAGGGCTTATCGCGAGGAATGGGCTTGTCGCGCGGCGCCGCCTTCTCGCGGGACGTGGACGTGTCGCCGGCGGGGTTGATCGCATTCATGCCGTTCCACCCTCTTCGCAAAGCAATCTCAATGTTGCACTGCGGCGAGAATAACGCCAGAGCGGCCGAAAGGTCGAACGAGACGTTAGGCTAGGGGCGTCGTTGTGTGACGATGTCGCGACGTCAGCGACCGAAATGCAAACTTGCGGTCCGCCGCAGCCCTAGTTGCGCGCACCCGGCAGGCGCGGCAGCGGCATGAACTCGACGCCTTCCTCATGCAGCATGCGGGCGTCTTCCTGCGTCGCCTCGCCATAGATGGCGCGACCGTCGCTCTCGCCATGATGGATCTTCAGCGCCTCTTCGGCAAAGCGCGGGCCGACATGCTCGGCATTTTCGGTGACATGCTTGTGCAGGGCGCTGAGCATCTCGCGGAAGGCGATCTCCTTCTCACCGATCAGGGCGACGGGCGCGGACGCTCCCGCCGCTACCGCCGTGTCCCCCGATGCCGCCGGGGGCGCGGCAGGGGCTGCGATCCGGCGCTCGCGATCGGTACGGGCGACATTGGGCGCCATGATCGCACGCTCGACCTTGACGCTGCCGCAGACCGGGCAGGACACGAGACCGCGCGCGGCCTGTTCCTCGAAGCTGGCTGAGGTCGAAAACCAGCTTTCGAAGTCGTGCGTGTTGTCGCAGATCAGGGTGTATCGGATCATCTCACTTCAACCGGGCGGCGACAGGCCGCGACTCCGGGAGATAAGCACATGCCCGGTCTCTACAAGTCCTGTATCGCGGCGCTGCGCCCTCTGGGCATGCCGAGACGTCCTGCCGATGCTTTGGCACTGGCGAACGCGTTCCGATGGCCTCAGGCCGCCAGAAGCGTGTCGAGTTCGCCCCGCGCCTCGAGCGCATGAAGATCATCCGAGCCGCCGACATGGTGGTCGCCGATGAAAATCTGCGGAACCGATGTCCGGCCGCCCGCTCTAGCGGTCATCGCCTGGCGCAGTTCCGGCTTGCCGTCGACACCGATTTCGTCGAAGGCGATGCCCTTTTTCGTCAGCAGCGCCTTGGCGGCGGTGCAATAAGGGCACCAGGAGGTGGTGTAGATCGTGACGGGAGGCATCGGGGCGTCCATGTGATTGCGCTGAAACCTATGTAGTCACTCGTCATGCATCCGTCACGACCCGGGCGAAGGTGAGCATATCAACATCGCGTGCTCCGGCCCGCAGCAGCGCGCGTGCGGCGGCGTTGGCGGTCGAGCCCGTCGTCAGCACATCGTCGATCAGCAGGATGCGACGGCCTTCGATCTGCGGCTTCGCGCCGGCCGGGACCTTGAACGCGCCCTGTAGATTGTCGGCGCGCTGGGGCCGCGTCAGCCCGACCTGCTGACGTGTGCGTTTGACGCGCGCCAAAGCGAGCGGCGACAGCGCGACGCCGCTGACGTTGGACACGACCCTCGCCAGGACGGCGGCCTGGTTGAAACGGCGGCTCCATAGCCGCGTACGATGCAGGGGCACCGGCACAATCAGATCGGCATCACCAAGCAATTCACGCCCGGCCTGTGCCATCATCCGGCCCAGCGTCAGTCCCAGCTCGACCCGGTCGCCATATTTCAGCCGGTGCACGAGTTCGCGCGCGGTGCCGTCGAAGCGGCATACCGCCCGCGCCCGCGTGAACACCGGCGGATCGGCGATGGCCGCGGGGGAGAGGAGGCCGGCGCCCAGGTCGACTGCGAAGGGCGTTCCCAGTCTCTCGCAATAGGGCCGCTCGATGAAGCCGATATCGCCCCAGCAGGTCGCGCAGAGTGCCTGAGCCTCTCCCGTGGCGGCCTGGCAGGCGATGCAGCTGGGCGGATAGACGATGCCGATCACACCGCGCAGACCGCTGCGCAGCGCCGCGGCACTCCAGCGGGCGGCGCGGAAGGGCAGGGCGCGAAAAGGGAATTTATGCTCCGGAGGTCCGTCTTGCTCGACAGGTATCATCTGTCCTCGGTGCTTTTGCGGGAATATTCGACCTTGTTGATGCAAGCGCGCATCCGCCCCCCTGCCATGGCGCCCTGCCCGCGCCTATCTACTCCCCCGACCGGCGCGGCGAGGCGAGCCTGCAAAGCCAGCACTGCCATCCATCTACCATCAGGCCATGCGATCCGAAGGACAATTCCGATGAGCCAGCCTATCGAATCCGTTCCCGCGCTTTTTACCCCGTTCAAGATCGGCGACATTGCGATCCGCAACCGTGTCGTCATGGCGCCGCTGACGCGCAATCGTGCGACGCGCGGCAATGACGCGCCCAATCCGCTGAATGTCGAATATTACAGCCAGCGCGCCGGCGCGGGCCTGATCATCTCCGAAGGGACGCAAGTGTCGCAGCAGGGCCAGGGCTATGTCTGGACACCCGGCATGTACAGCCAGCAGCAGATCGCCGGCTGGAAGGCTGTGACCGATGCGGTGCATGCCAAGGGTGGCAAGATCGTCGCGCAGCTCTGGCATGTCGGGCGCGTCAGCCATGTCTCCCTGCAGCCCGGCAATCTGCCGCCCGTCAGCCCCTCGCCGATCCCCGCCAAGACCAAAACCTATATCGAATCCGGCTTCGCCGATGTCTCGACGCCGCGCGAACTCGGCATCGACGAAATTCCGGCCGTCATCGGCGAGTTCGTCGCGGCGGCCGAGAACGCCAAGGCGGCCGGCTTTGACGGGGTCGAGCTGCACGGCGCCCATGGCTATCTGATCGACCAGTTCCTGCGCGACGATTCCAACAAGCGGACGGACACCTATGGCGGCTCGATCGAGAATCGCGTGCGCTTCGCCCTGGAGGTGGTCGAGGCGGTGTCCAAGGTTTTCTCGAAGGGCCGCGTCGGCATCCGCATCTCCCCGGTGAGCCCGGCCAATGATGCGCGCGACTCCGATCCCCAGGCGTTGTTCGAGCATCTCGCCAGCCGGTTGAGCCAGGCCGGCATCGCCTTCATCCATGTTGTCGAGGGTGCGACGCGCGAGGCGCGCGACTTCCTGCCCTTCGACTATGACGCGCTGCGCAAGGCCTTCAAGGGCGCTTACATCGCCAATAACGGCTTCGACCGCGAACTCGCGATCGAGACCATTGAGGCCGGCCGCGCCGACGCCATCGCCTTCGGGCGGCTTTTTATCGCCAATCCCGACCTCGTCGAGCGGCTGGAGAGGGATGCGCCGCTCAACACGCCGATCGTCGAGACGTTCTATGGCGGCGATGCCAAGGGCTATACCGACTATCCCGCTCTGGCCGAAAAGGCCGCCTGAGCGGCCAATTCCGGCCTCGGTCGTGACTGTTCATGAGCGATTCACGGCGGGAGATTTCGATCTCTCGCCGATTATCTTGTGCGACTGCGGAAAAAGCAGTTGCGGCGAGGCGATCGTCCGATTACACAGACGCCCTTGCCGCGTTGCTCCCATCGTCTAGCGGTTAGGACGTCGCCCTCTCACGGCGAAAACTGGGGTTCGATTCCCCATGGGAGCGCCACGGACTTAGGCCAGCAGGCACTCGAGCTTGCCCACAAAAGGTCCGCCGCTTCGTTTCGCTTGCGGCCGTTCCCGTAAAATCCAGGTTATGTCCGACAGGCTCCTTCGCCACCGCACCGGTGCGCGTGGACACTGCCATGTGCGGTTCCCGAGGCACTGTGTTGGGCGGGGCTCGGTCTCGAGCCGCAACGCATTCCGAGACGTGTTCGTCCGGGCTTCCGCCTCAAGAGCAGGCGCTTCGCAGTCCGGCCTCTCGGTGCAGGCCCCGCATGAATATCGCTCACAGCTGACATTGACGGCGGGGCTCAGGATCTCCATCTGCCCCCGCCGTCGCTCAGCTTCGTCTCTTCAGATCCGCGCCAGGGCTGCGCGCGCCACCTCTTCCATCCCGACCGCATCGAGCTTGTAATGCGCGTAGAGATGGGTCGGTGGCGCGATCAGGCTGTACTCGTCATGGATGCCGTGACGGACCAGCTTGATGCCGCAGCCCTCGTCGGCCAGCACTTCGGCGACCGCCGAGCCAAGGCCGCCGAGCACGTTATGTTCCTCGGCCGTCATCAGGATCTTGCTGCGGCCGGCTGCGCGCAGCACGGCCTCGCGGTCGAGCGGCTTCACTGTTGCCATGTCGATGACGCCAACCGAGCGGCCCTCCGCATTGAGCTTGCGGGCCGCCTCGAGCGCGGGATGCACCGGCAGGCCACAGGCGATGATGGTGAGTTCGTCGCCCTGCATGTGTTCGATCGCCTTGCCGATGACGAAGGGCGTGCCGGGTGCGTAGACGTCGGGCTCGCGCCCGCGCCCGATGCGGAAATAGATCGGCTCCGGCCAGCTGGCGGACGCCTTGATCGCGGCGGCAAGCTGCGGGCCGTCTGCTGGGGAGATCACGGTGAGGTCGGCGATGGCGCGCATCGTCGCGATGTCCTCGGTGGCGTGATGCGAAGTGCCGTAGAAGCCCAGCGAGATGCCGGTGTGGTGGCCGATCAGGCGCACAGGCTGGGCGCAATAGGCGATGTCCATGCGGATCTGCTCACAGCAGAGCAGTCCGAGGAAGGAGGCGAAGGTCGCGACGAACGGCATATGCCCGGTCGTGGCGAGGCCGGCGGCGGCCGTGACCATGTTCTGCTCGGAGATGCCGAACTGGATGTAGCGTTCGGGATGCTGCGCGGCGAATTTGTTGAGGCCGTTGGAATATTGCAGGTCGGCGGAGCCTGCGAGCACGGGATGGCCCTCCGCGACCAGTTCCAGCAGCGCGTCGGACAGGAAGTTCAGCCCGGGATTGGCCGAGTTCAGCGCGCGATACTGCCAGGAATTGGCGGATTGCGGACCGTTGGGGAAAAGCGGTGCGTTCACGGGTCAGATCTCCCGGCTCATGATTTCAGCGACGGCGCGTTGCGCATCCTCGGGCGCGAGATAGCCGAGATGCCAGCCCGGCTCGGTTTCCATGTAGGAGACGCCCTTGCCCTTGAGGGTTTTGGCGATGATGCAGGCGGGTGTCGTGCGGGTTTCATCTGCCTTCAGCCGGCGCAGCAACGCAGTCAGCTCCGCGAGGTTGTGGCCGTCGACGACATGGGTTTCCCAGCCGAAGGCACGCCATTTCGCGTCGAGCGGCTCGACGCCGATGACGTCGTCGACAGCGCCGTCCAGCTGGAAGCCGTTGCGGTCGACGATTGCGATCAGTTTTGAGAGCTTGTGATGGGCGCCGAAGAGCGCGGCCTCCCAGACCTGGCCCTCCTGCATCTCGCCATCGCCGAGCATGACGAAAACGTTGAAGTCGCGGTGCGAGGCGTGGCCGCCCCAGGCCATGCCGGCACCTGCCGAAAGCGCATGACCGATCGAGCCCGAGGAGAAGTCGATGCCGGGCACCTTGCGCATGTCGGGGTGGTCGCCGAGCGGATTGCCGAGGCGGGTGTAGCCGTCGAGCACGTCTTTCCGGATGTAGCCGAGATCGGCCAGGATCGGGAACAGGCCGACGGCGGCGTGGCCCTTGCCCATCAGGAAGCGGTCGCGATCGGGCCAGGTCGGCTCGCCGGCTTTCAATTCCATGACGTCGTAATACAGCGCCGAGAAGATTTCGGCGGCCGAGAAGACCGACGAGTAATGACCGACCTTGGCGATCTCGATCAGGCGGATCGTCTCCAGGCGGACAAAGCGCGCCTTCTCGCGGAGGCGGGCGATTTCGGCCGCTGACGGCGCGTAATCATTGCCGGCCGGTCTCTGTGTGGCGGTGATGGCTGACATGCTGGACGTTTCCTCAACAATCCTCGTTTCGCCCCGGCGAGCCAGCCCCGCGCCAACCGCCGCCATTTAGGCGAAACGGCGGGCGCCGGGCTTTTCTTCGTGAAGAATGAGCGCTTGGAGGGTCCGTGCCGGACTGTTCCCGTCGCATCATCCGTCGCCGGTTGACGGCAGTCTCATATCATGCATGATATATGATAACAAGGCTGCAAGGCACTCGGCGAAGCTGCCGCGAACTCAGGGAGGCGGAACATGGATATCGACGGGCGCACCCGCGTCATCGTTCATCTGGCGTATCCGTCGGCCCATTTGCAGACACCCGCGCTGTTCAATGCCCGCTGCCGCGAGCGCCGTATCAACGCCGTGCTCGTGCCCTGGGAGGTCGCGCCCGCCGATCTTGCCACGACCTGGGCAGCGCTGCGGAATGCGAGCAGCATCGCCGGCGCCATCGTCACGATCCCCCACAAGGAGACGGCCGCCGCCCATTGCGATGCGCTCGAAGGCGTGGCGGCGGAACTCACCGTTGCCAATGTCGTGCGCCGCGATGCCGATGGTCGTCTGACCGGACGGCTCTATGACGGGCTCGGCTTCGTCGCCGGCCTGCGCCAGCACGGCTATGATCCCCGGGGGCGGCGCACGCTGCTGCTGGGGGCGGGAGGAGCTTCGACTGCGCTCGCCCAGGCGCTTATCGAGGCAGGGGTCGCCGAACTCGTCATTGCCAACCGCAACGCGGCGCGGGCCGAGGCACTCGTCGGCCGCCTGCGCGAGCTCAATCCATCGGCCCGCATCGCGACCGGGCCCGCCGATGCGACCGGTTTCGATCTCATCGTCAACGGCACGTCTGTGGGGCTCGATGGCGATCCGGCGAGCCCCGTCGATATCGCCACGATCGCGCGCGGCAGCATGGTCGCCGATATCGTCATGAAGCCTGCGATGACGCCGCTGCTGATCGGTGCGCAGGCGCGTGGTGCGCAGATCCATCAGGGCGTGCACATGGTCGCCGCCCAGATCGATCTCTTCATCGATTTCCTCATAGGCGACGCGGCTGCTGCGACCGAGACGCAGCGTCCGGCGCTTCGCCTCGCCTGATCCATTCACAGCAAACGAGACCTCGACCCATGATCATCTTCGGCTCACCACGGCGCTATCTGCAGGGACCCGACGCGCTTGCGCGGCTCGGCGAGGAGATCGCGCGTCTCGGCAAGACGGCGGCGCTGGTTGCGGACAGCCATGTGCTTGCCCTGGTGGGCCCACGCGTCAGGGAGAGCTGCGCGGCTGCCGGCGTCGGCCTGAGCGAGATCACCTTCGGCGGCGAGATCACCCATGCGGAGGTCGAGCGAATGGCCGGCCTGTGTGGCGCCAACCCACCCGAGGTCGTGATCGCGGCAGGCGGCGGCAAGACGATCGATGCCGGCAAGTTCCTGAGCGGCAAGATCAAGGCGAAGCTCGCGACCGTGCCGACGGTGGCCTCCAACGATTCCCCGACCAGCCACATCATCGTGGTCTATGACGAGAACCATAAGCTGACCGGTGTCGAGAAGCTCGCGGGAAACCCCGATCTCGTGCTGGTCGACACCTCAGTCATCGCCAAGGCGCCCGCGGCCCTGCTTTCTGCAGGTATCGGCGATGCCATCGTCAAGCGCTTCGAGGTCGAGCAATGCGTCGGCGTGAAAGGTAACAACGTGTTCGGCGGACGCTCGCCGCGTACCGCGCTGGCGCTCGCCCATGCCTGCTACGACACCGTGCGCGCCGACTCGGTCGCCGCGCTCGCGGCCGTCAAGCGTGGAGAGCCCGACGAGGCGCTGGAGCGACTGGTCGAGGCGACCGTGCTGATGAGCGGTCTTGCGTTCGAGAGCGGCGGCCTGTCGGTCTGCCACGCCATGACACGCGGGCTTTCGGCGGTGCCCGGCCCGGCCTCTGCGCTTCACGGCCATCAGGTCGCCTATGGCCTGCTCGTCCAGCTCGCTCTGGAGAAGCGTGACGCTGCCTTCATCGCCGATATCCGCGACTTCTTCGCTCAGGTCGGCCTGCCGCTGTCGCTCGCCGATCTCGGCTTCGCCGGTGGGGCTGACGAGATCGCGACCATTGCGGAGCTGACAGCGCAGGCGGCACATATGAAGCATTTCTCGCGATCGATCTCGGCTGCGGACCTTGTGGCCGCGATCGAGTCGGTCGAGGCCGCCACGCCCGCCAAGAAGGATGCCGCCGCATGAGCTCGCTCGCATTGCCGCCCAAACGCATCGCCGATTTCTCGCTTGACGGCCGCATCGCACTCGTTACCGGGGCAGGGCGCGGCATCGGCTTCTCGATCGCACGCGGCTTTGCCGAGGCGGGCGCGACCGTCGTGATCAACGACATCAACCCGGCAACCGCAGAAGCCGCCTGCGAGACCTTGCGCTCGCAGGGCTATAATGCCGAGCCGCAGGCCTTCGATGTCACCGACCATGCGGCTGGCGGAGCGGCTATCGACGCCATCGTCGAGCGTCACGGCAAGCTCGACATCCTCATGAACAATGCCGGCATCCTGATCCGCAAGCCGGTCGAAACCCATGACATGTCCGATTGGGACAAGGTCATCGCGATCAACCTGACCTCGCTCTATGCGCTCGCTCGCGAGGCGACGCGGCATATGCGCAAGGCTGGCTATGGCCGCATCATCAACACGGCCTCGCTGATGGGCATCTCGTCGCGGCCAGGCGTGATTTCCTATGTCGCCGCCAAGCACGGCGTCGTCGGCATAACCAGGGCGCTTGCCGCCGAACTCGGCATCCACGGCATCACTGTCAATGCGATCGGCCCGGGCTATATAGAGACCGAGATCAACAAGGCGACGCTCGCCGACGGCCGCTTCCATAAGCAGGTCGTCGACCGCACGCCGCTGGCGCGCTGGGCCTCGCCCGACGAGTTGGCTGGTCCCGCCGTGTTCCTGGCCTCGGCCGCCGCGGGCTTTGTCTCCGGCCATGTGCTGATGGTCGATGGCGGCATGTCGGCAACATTGTTCCAGCCGGAAGTGACCGATCTGGGGCTCGCGGCATGACGCAAAAGCCCGCCCTCGACAAAGCCACATCAAACGTCGCCGCGATGCCGGCCGTGACTGCGGTCGAGGCCATGCACTGCCGCATTCCCTTTCCGAGCCCGCTCCAGCTCGGCAAGGTGCATATGACGCATCGCGACTATGTGCTGGTGCGGGTCAGGCTTGCCGATGGCGGCACGGGTCATGCGGTGGGTTTCGAGCGCGGCATGCCTCTGCTCGATCTGGTCACGCGGGTCGCGCCACATTACGTCGGGCGCTCGCCGCAGATGCGCGCTTCGGCCCGGCAGGCGGCTGAATCGGCGACGCCGCCGGCGCGCGCCGTCCTGATGCGTGGCATAAGCCTGCTCGACATCGCGATGTGGGATGCGCTCGGACGCGGCAGCGATCTGCCGCTCTGGGCGTTGCTGGGCGGCGCGCGCAAGCGCGTGCCGGTGATGCCGGTTGTCGGGTATGGCGCCTCGCCCGATGCGGTCGCCACTCAATGCGCCGATCTGGCAGGGCGAGGCTTCCGGACCATCAAGGTCATGATCAACGGGACTGACCTCGTTGCCGATACGGCGTTGCTCAAGGCCGTGCGCGGTGCGATGCCCGATGATGTCGCCTTTGGCATCGATGCGCACTGGTCGTGGAAGACGATCTCCGACGCGCTGCCGACTTGCCGGCTGGCGCAGGATCTCGGCGCCGTCTTCATTGAGGACCCTTTCCTGCCGCAGCAATGGCGCAACGTCGCCGATCTGCAGGCGCAGATTCCGGTGCCGATCGCCGTCGGCGAGGATGTGATCGATCGTTATGGCTTCCGGGACCTGGCGGAATCCGCCCGCATCCTGCGCATCGATGCCTCCGTCAGCGGCGGGCTCACCGGCGCAATCGAAGCGCTGCATCTGGTGACGATCATGGACCGCGAGGTCATCCCGCACGTCTTTCCGACGATGCACGGCCAGCTCGCGGCCGCCTTCCCCGCGATCGCTTGCGTCGAGATGATCCTGCCCGAGGTCGGCGCCGACCCGATGGACCGGTTGCTCAGCGAGGCCGCGCAGATCGAGGATGGCGACCTGCTGGTGTCGGATGCGCCCGGCGCGGCGATCGCCTTCGACTGGGATCGCGCAGCGGCGTTCGCGTTGCGCAGCGAGCGGGTGGGGGCATGAGCATGACCGACACGATTCCCCGGCGCGCGGCCACTTCCCGCACGATCACCTTCGGGCATACCGGCTTCATTACGCCCGATATCGAGCGTTCGGTCGCCTTCTGGACGCAGGTTCTCGGCTTCCGGGCCGAGCCGATCGGCGAGCGCAGAGCGCCCTGGCTCGCCAGCTTCATCGGGGTGCCCGGCGCCCATATGCGGCTCGCCCATCTCTTCGGACATGGCGCGCATATCGAGTTCATCCAGTTCGTCTCGCCACCGGGCGAGGCGATCCGTCCCGCCGCCAACCAGCCGGGCGCCGCGCATGTCTGCCTGCGCGTCACAAGGCTGCCCGAGCTGCGTCAGGACATCCTCGATGCCGGTGGCGCGCTGCAAGGCGAGGTCAGCGAAATCACGGAGGGGATCGCGAGGGGACTGCGCGGCCTGTTCATGCGTGACCCCCACGGCATCCTGATAGAACTCGTCGAGATTCCCGAGGAGATCAGCGATGTTTGAGACGAAAACGCCGATGAAGCAGGTCGGCAAGGATAATCTGTCGGCGCGAATCTACGCCCAGATGCGTGGAGCGTTGATGGACGGGCAGTTCGAGCCGGGCGAGCGGGTCACCATCGCGGCGCTGGCTGCCCAGTTCGGTACCTCGATCACACCGGTGCGCGAGACGATCTTCCGCCTCGTCAGCGAGCACGCCCTGGAGATGCGCGCGGCGACCGCCGTGCACGTCCCCCATCTCGATCCCGCCCGGCTGCGCGAGGTGCAGCTGATCCGCGTCGAGCTGGAAGGCGCGGCGGCGGAGCGCGCGGCCCAGAAAATCACGGCCAAGCAACTGGCCGAACTGACCGCGATTCATGACCGTTTCCTCAAGGCGGCTGCGTCCGACCCGGCGGAAGCGAGCGTGCGCAACCGCGATTTCCATTTCGCCCTGCTGCGCGTCGCCGAATTGCCGATCCTCGAAAGCATCGTCGAGAACGCCTGGGTGTTGATGGGCCCGTTCCTGCGGCTGTTCCACGTCCATATCCCCAAGCGCCAGCTTTCGACCGAGGAGCACCTGCATCACGACATTCTGGAGGCGCTACGTCGCGGCGATGCCAAGGCGGCCCGCCAGGCGATCCAGGACGATATCCGGTGGGGCAATGTCCTGATCGACGCGCTGGAGCAGCAGAACGAGGAAAAACGGCTGGCCGCGCCCCGTCGCTGATAACGAAAAGAGCTGTCTTGTAAAATATCACGATATGTTTATGATCATTGGGGACGGGGCAGGGTTCAAAAAGTTTCGCAGCGGAGGAGAGCCAGGCGGCGCGCGCCGGAGATGATCCGGAGGGCATCAAAGCGAACCAGATGCTTCGCCTGACCTTTGCAGCAAGAGGACTGGCCCTTTGTCCAAGGCCGGAAATGACGGGTCGCGGGCTGAAGCCTCGTTCGTGGTCCAAGCGCATTCGACGTGAAGAGAGACAGGACACTGCGGCCGATCGCGCCGCGAAATGTATCCGCGACCCGGAAAACCGGGCGCTTTCGCCCTTCTGGGCTTTTCGGAGGAACGCCATGACCGGGATTTCAAGACGCACATTGCTGCAGGCTGCCTCGGGCGCCGCCGCGCTGAACGTGACGCGCAGTTTCGCGCAGACCAAGGAAACGCTGACCTTCGCAGCCGGCCTCTTCGCCGAGGCGGGCCGGGGCGACAAGACGCGCGCCTGGGTCGACAAGTTCAACAAGAGCCAGGATCGCTATGCCATCGAGCCGGTGGCGATCCCCTTCTCCAAGCTTGCGGACACCGTCTTCACTCAGATGGGCGGTGGCGGCGGGCCCGACCTGATCCGCTTCGACCAGACCGACTTCTTCGCCGCGGTGCCGGCCGGGCGGCTGTTCCCGGTCGATGACCTGCTCGACCTCTCGAAGTATAAATTCCAAGCCGCCGACAAGTTCGTCAAGGTCGACGGCAAGCGCATCGGCATCGCCTTCGAGACCGCGAATTACGCGATGCTCTACAACCCGGCCCTGCTGAAGGACGGCGCGCCGAAGGACTTCGATGCGTTCATCGCAGCCGCCAAGGAAGCGACCGGCAAGGGCAAATTCGGCTATGCCTATCGCGCGACGATGCCGGAGCGGGCCGGTTTCTGGTTCGACCTGTCGAACTATGTCTACGGTTTCGGCGGCCAATGGGGCGGCAATGGCGAGCCCACGCTGAACAGCCCCGAAGTGATCGAGGCGATCACCCAGTACAAGCGCGTCTACGATCTCGGCGTGATCCCGAAGGGTGCGGATGCCGCGACCTACCGGCGCATGTTCTGGGAGGGCAAGATCGCGATGAACGTCGACAATGGCGGCGTCGGCGGCATCTTCTCGGCCCAGGCGCCCGACTTCAAGTTCGACGCCGCGCCTTCGCCCTTCCCCAACAAGGCGCAGGGCATCACCTTGACCATGCTGGCGTTCAACGCGAATTCCAAGAAGAAGGCTGCCGCGGCTGCCTTCATCGAGTGGATGTTGCAGCCCGAGCCGCAGGCCGAACTCCAGCTCCTGCTCGGGGCCTCCAATGTCGCGACGCAGATCCCGCGCGCCGAGGAAGAGCTCAAGAAGTATCCGTGGGTGACGGCCTTCGACGCCAACACGCCCAATGGCCAGCCCTTCCTGGTGCGCTCGCTGGAGAGCAAGACGCTCGATTTCCAGCAGGTCGTCTGCGAGAACGTGCTGCGCTGCCTGATCGGCGGCGAGACGCCCAAGCAGGTCATGGCCGATGCGCAGGCCCAGGCGCTCAGCCGTATCCTGCGGCGCTGACATGACGGATGCCGCCCTGAGGCAATCGCCGCTGTCGCAATCCCCGAGCGCGCGGTCCGGAAGGACCGCGCGGCTCGATGGCAGCCCGTGGACGCCGTATCTGTTCGCCGCGCCCGTGGTGCTCTATCTCCTGCTCTTTCAGGGCTATCCGTTGTGGCGGGAGCTCATGCTGAGCTTCACGCAGACCTCGCTGCTGACACCGCAGATCTCGACATTCGTCGGCATGCGCAATTATGCCGAACTCGCGGCGCGGCCGGATTTCTGGCGCGTGATCGGCGTCACCGCGCTTTACACCGGGGTGTGCGTCATCGCGGCGATTGCGCTGGGACTGGGCGCCGCGCTGCTGCTCGACCGGCCCTTCCGGGGGCGGGGTATAGCGCGCGCATTGGTCACCATTCCCTGGGCGGCTCCGCCGGTGGCGGTCGCAACGATCTTCGCCTGGATGCTGAACGCGCAATACGGCATTCTCAACCACTGGATGAAGCTCCTCGATCTCGAGATCGGCTATGAGAGCTGGCTGGATAATCCCAGACTTGCCCTTCCGGCGATCCTGATCACCACGATCTGGCAGATCTTCCCGTTCTCCTCGGTCGTGCTGCTGGCCGCGCTGCAAGGCGTGTCCGAAGAGGTTCGCGAAGCCGCGCAGATCGACGGGGCCGACAAGCTCAGCATCTTCAAGGTCGCGGTCTGGCCGACGATCCGGCCGACGGTCGCCCTGCTTGCACTGTTCGTGACCATCTGGTCGCTGCGCCGCTTCGATCTGATCTGGGTGATGACGCAAGGCGGGCCGATCGGCGCGACCAAGACGCTCGTCATCGAACTCTACACCCGCGCCTTCGTCTCCCGCGAACTCGGCGAAGCCGCAGCCGTCGGCATGGTCGGGCTGACGATCGCTCTTGGTGTCACGCTGATCTATTTCTGGGTGACGCAGCGCGCCGAGCGAGCTGAGGGACGACGCTGATGACCAATCCCTCATCCCACGCAATTAGGATCGCACTGATCCTCATCCTGCTCAGCCTCGCGACCTTTCCGATCTACTGGATGGTCGTGACCTCGCTGACATCTTCGGCGAACCTCTTCGCCGATACGCCGCAGATGCTCCCCGATCCGGCGCAGAGCTTCAATTACGCCGACACCTTCAAGCATACCGGCGTGCTCGTCTGGCTGAAGAACAGCGCGATCGTTGCGATCGGCACGATGGTCCTGAGCATCCTGCTGGCGATCCTCCCGGCCTATGCGCTGTCGCGGTTCAAATTTCGCGGCAAGGGTGGCCTTGGTTTCGTGCTGTTTGCGACGCAGATGCTGCCGGAAGCCATGCTGGTGGTGCCGCTCTATGCGATCTTCACCAATCTGGCCCTGCTCAACACGCTGGGTGGGCTGATCCTCGCCAACACGGCCTTCACCGTGCCGGTCATCACCTGGATCCTCAAGGGCGCCATCGATGGCGTGCCGCTGGAGATCGAGGAGGCCGCGCGCGTCGATGGCTGCTCGCGGCTCGGCATCGTGCTGCAGGTCGTGGTGCCCGTCGTCGCGCCGACGCTGGCCGCAGCCTCGGTCATCGCCTTTTTCCATGGCTGGAACGAATACGTCTTCGCCCAGACCCTGGTCTCCAGCCAGGAACTGCGAACGGCTTCCGTCGGCCTCGCCAGCTTCGTCGGGGAACTCTCGACCCCGATCCACACCGTCATGGCCATCGGCGTGATGTACACGCTTCCGGCCGTCCTCTTCTACCTCATGGTCCAGCGCTATGTCGTGGCCGGC
This sequence comes from Allobosea lathyri, assembly GCF_900108245.1. Taxonomy (GTDB): domain Bacteria; phylum Pseudomonadota; class Alphaproteobacteria; order Rhizobiales; family Beijerinckiaceae; genus Allobosea; species Allobosea lathyri. The sequence goes on along the minus strand of NZ_FNUY01000004.1, from coordinate 273,824 downwards.
ATGACCGCCGGCAGCGTCAAGGGCTGAGAAAGCGAAACCAACATGGCTTCGATCAAGCTCCAACATGTCGCCAAGCATTTCGGCACGAAGGTTGCGATTTCCGACGTCGATCTCGACGTCAACGATGGCGAATTCCTGGTCCTGCTCGGCCCCTCCGGCTGCGGCAAGTCGACTTTGCTGCGGATGCTCGCCGGGCTCGAGACGGTATCGAGCGGCGAAATCCATCTCAACGACCGGCGCGTCGATCAGTTGCCGCCGAGTGCGCGCGACATGGCCTTCGTCTTCCAGTCCTATGCGCTCTATCCGCATATGAGCGTGCGGCGGAACATCGCCTTCCCGCTGATCATGCGGCAGTTCAAATGGTGGTTCCATATTCCGTTGATCGGCGGCTGGGCCAAGCGCCGGATCGAGCGCTCGCCCGAGGTCGCCGATCTCGTCGAGAAAACCGCCAGGACGCTGTCGCTGACGGAGATGCTCGACCGCTACCCGCGCACCCTGTCGGGCGGGCAGCGTCAGCGCGTCGCGCTGGGCCGCGCCATGGTGCGCCAGCCCGAGGTCTTCCTGATGGACGAGCCCTTGTCCAACCTCGACGCCAAACTGCGAACCGCGATGCGCGCCGAGATCACCCGCCTGCATCAGCGCGTCGGCGGCACCTTCGTCTATGTGACGCATGATCAAGTCGAGGCGATGACGATGGGCACGCGCATCGCCCTGATGCGCGACGGCGTGGTTCAGCAATTCGGCACGCCGCGCGAAATCTACACCTCACCCGCCAACACCTATGTCGCGCGCTTCATCGGCACGCCGCCGATGAACCTGATCGAGGGTCGCGTCGAGGGGGGCATGATCAAGCTCGGCGAGGCCAGCCTGCCGATGCCGCATGGTCTTGCGGCGGCGGCGCATGCCGCTGGCGAACCGATCCTGCTCGGGATCAGGCCGAACGCCCTAACGTTGGGAGCCGCCGGAGCGCCCGGCCAACTCGCCGGGCAAGTCAGCCTCGCCGGGCAGGTGAGCCTGGTCGAGCATGTCGGAGCCGAATCCGTCGTCGCGGTGAAGCTCTCCCATGCCTCGACCGCCCATGACGAGGAAGGCGCGGTGCCGGGCGAGATCATGATCACGACCCAGGGCTATAGTGATCTCGAGCCCGGCGATCAGGTCTCCGTCGTCGCCGATCTGTCGGAGGCCGTTCTGTTTTCCCGCGCCACGGGCGAGCGGCTTCGTGCCGGCCTCGCTCTGGCAGCCTGACGACAAGGATCGTTCCCGATGAAAGGTGTCATCCTCCACGCGCCTCACGACCTCCGGATCGAGGACATCGCAGTGGTCGCTCCGCAGCGTTACCAGGTCCGGATCCGCATCGCCGCGGGCGGCATCTGCGGCTCGGACCTGCATTATTATCACCAAGGCGGTTTTGGAACCGTCCGGATCAAGCAGCCGATGGCGCTGGGTCACGAGATCGCTGGAGTCGTCGAGGAGATCGGCGAAGGTGTCTCGCATCTCGCGCCGGGCATGCGCGTGGCGGTCAATCCGAGCCAGCCCTGCAATGCCTGCCGCTATTGCCATGAAGGCATGCGGCACCAGTGCCTGAACATGCAGTTCATCGGCAGCGCGATGCGCTTTCCGCACGCACAGGGCGGCTTCCGCCAGAGCCTGACGGTCAACGCCTATCAGGCCGTTCCGGTCGGTGACAGCGTCAGCATGGGCGAGGCTGCGATGGCCGAACCCTTCGCCGTCTGCCTGCATGCGGCCAAACAGGCCGGCTCGCTCATCGGCAAGCGTGTGCTGGTGACCGGCTGCGGGCCGATCGGCGCGCTGTGTGTCGTCGTCGCGCGGCTCGGCGGCGCCAAAGAGATCGTCGTGACCGATGTCGCGACGGCGCCGCTCGCCTTGGCCCGCGAGCTCGGAGCCACCAGCACCATCAATGTAGCGAGCGATCCCGATGCGCTTGCCGGCTATGGCGTCGACAAGGGCAGCTTCGATGTTCTGTTCGAGGCTTCGGGGAACGGCCGCGCGCTCGCCGGCGCGCTTGACGCGATGCGGCCCGGCGGCGTCATCGTGCAGGTCGGGTTGGGCGGCGATATGAGCCTGCCGATGAACCTGATCGTCGCGAAGGAGCTCCGGCTCCATGGCACCTTCCGCTTCGATGCGGAGTTCCAGCTGGCGGTCGATCTGATGAGCGCTGGGCTCGTCGATCTCAAGCCACTGGTCAGTGCCACCTTGCCGTTCGACCGCGCGGTCGAAGCCTTCGAGCTTGCCGGCGACCGCTCGCGCGCAATGAAGGTGCAGCTGGCATTCTGACGAAAGGCTCCCGGACTCAAAGCGGCGCCCGGCGAGCCCGCGCTGGCCTGCTCCGCCGCGGCGGCTATTGGGCAGCGCCTGATGTGAACCAGTTCCAGGGCCATGACCGAGCGGGCGCTGCGGCAGGGACTTGCTCGGGCTGCGATCCGGCGGCTGCCATTTCAGGGATGGCGGCTTGTCGCTGCGCGGTTCGAGCCGCGCTCGCAGTGTCCAGGCATTGCGCCATTTCGGGCGTGCCCCATTTGTGCTTGGAGCACTGCTCCGTGCCGAGCGTCAGGTTCTGGCCGCCACCTCTGCTTTCAGGCGAGGAGCCGCAGGCGGCGAGAGGCAGGGCAATCAAAGCGACAAGTAAGCGCATGCTTTTCTCCGGATTCGACGAAGCCAAATCAAGCATGGCGAGAGGGGCGGGCGCTAGTCGGTCGTTGCGTCGCGCGGAAAACTCTCCGGCGTCGTAGAGCGGGCGCAGCTGGCGCGGCGCTCAAAACGGCATGCGCCGCAAAGCCTTCGGAGGCGCGCCTGACGTTCGGCTCCGGGTCTTTTCGCGCGTCGTCTCAGCGTTCGGCCGAGGCGGCCCAGATGTTCACGCCGGCTTCTCCGGCATATTGGTCGATGAGCGCGAGTTCCTCGGTGCTGAACGACGGTTTTTCGAGCGCTGCGACGCATTCGGTGACCTGTTCGGGCCGGCTTGCTCCGATCAGCGCGGAGGTGACGCGTCCGCCGCGCAGGGCCCAGGCGATCGCCATCTGGGCAAGGCTCTGGCCGCGCCCTGCCGCGATGTCGTTGAGCGCGGCTATGCGCCGGAGATTATCCTCGCTGAGGAAGCCCTGTCTGAACGATGGAGCCGTCGTCGCCCGGCTGCCCTCCGGCACGCCCTTGAGATATTTCGAGGTCAGCATGCCCTGGGCGAGCGGGGAGAAGACGATAGAGCCGATGCCCTCGCCGTCGAGCGTATCGAGCAGGCCGTCTTCCTCGATCCAGCGATTGAGCATCGAGTAGCTGGGCTGATGGATGAGGCAGGGCGTGCCCAGGCGCTGCAGGATAGCCGCCGCCTCGCGCGTCCGCTGCGAATTATAGGAGGAGAGGCCGACATAGAGCGCCTTGCCCTGACGCACGGCGGCATCGAGCGCGCCCATCGTCTCTTCGAGGGGCGTGTTGGGGTCGAAGCGATGCGAATAAAAAATATCGACATAGTCGAGCTTCAGCCGCTTCAGGCTCTGGTCCAGGCTGGAGAGCAGATATTTGCGGCTGCCCCATTCGCCGTAAGGGCCGGGCCACATCCGGTACCCGGCTTTCGTCGAGATCACGAGTTCGTGGCGGTGGGCGGCGAAGTCCTCTTGGAGGATCTTGCCGAAGGCCGTTTCGGCGGAGCCGGGCGGCGGGCCGTAGTTATTGGCCAGGTCGAAATGAGTGATGCCAAGATCGAAGGCGGTGCGGCAAATCCTGCGTCCGGTATCGGGCGCGGTCGTCTCGCCGAAATTGTGCCAGAGGCCGAGCGACAGCGCGGGCAGCATGAGCCCGCTACGTCCGCAGCGGTTATACTTCATGTGATCGTATCGGTTTTCGCTGATCATCTGCTCGCTCCACGCCGGGGCCTTCCCTCAGGCGTAGCGGCCCGGACAGGCGCCGGCAACGGGGCAGGCGGCGAGGCTCGCATGATGCCAGCGCAGGGGATACGGGCAGGGCGCGAATCTGCGGCCGGCCTCAGGCGTATTCGGGCCGGCGCGGCGTGAAGACATCAAGATTGATCACCGGCTCGTCGCCGACAACCTCGCCCCAATGCTCGACATTGGAGGGGATCACGATCAGCCCGCCGGGGCCGATCAGATGCTCCTCCCCGCCGACGAAGAAGCGGATGGTGCCGCTGACGATATAGGCGATCTGTTCGTGGGGGTGGCTGTGCGGCCTGGGCTCATGGCCCGGGATCAGGCGGTGCAGCGCCAATGTCGCCGCGCTGCCGGAGAACGCCTTGCGATCGACGCCCGGCCGCACCGGTGTCCACGGGATCTGGCTCCAGTCGATCTTGTGGATGTCCATGGCGAAGGGTCCTGTTCTGGATGTGGGATCGCTCATTTCGCCGCCCCGAGGATGCCGGAGGGGCGGATGAAGAGGAACAGCAGCAGCACCGAGAGCGCCGCCACGTTCTTCAGACCAGCGCCGAAGACGACGATGGCCAGCGCCTGCAGGAGGCCGAGCAGCAGCCCGCCGAGAAAAGCTCCGAAGGGCCGGCCGAAGCCGCCGACGATGGCCGCGATGAAGCCGCTGATGGCGAAGGGCACGCCGACATTGAAGGCGGTGTATTGCGTCGGCGTGATCAGGATGCCGGCGATGGCGCCCAGTGCAGCGCTGAGCGCGAAGGCCAGCGCCAGCATGCGCGAAACCGGTATGCCCTGCAGCGCGGCGGCCTCGCGGTTGATCGAGCAGGCGCGCATCGCCTTGCCGGTTCGCGTCAGGCTGAAGAAGGCAGCGAGCAGGCCGACAATGGTGAGCGAGCCGCCGACGATCCAGAGGAACTGGTAGCCGACGGCGACATTGCCCAGCATCAGGGGTGGCCGGTCGGTGAAGACGGGCAGCGTCTTGGGCTGGTCGCCCACCGCTATCAGCGTCAGCCGTTCGATGACGATCTGGGCGGCGAGCGTCGCCAGGATCATCACGAACATCGTCGCCTTGCGGTTCCAGAGCGGCCTGACGACAATCCGCTCGATCGCGACGCCGAGCAGCGCCACGGCGGCGATCGCGATCAGCGCCGCCAGAGGCAAGGGCACGCCATGTCGAGCGAGCAGCACGTGGGTGATCATGCCGCCGAGCATCACGAATGCGCCCTGAGCGAAATTCACGATGCCGCTGGCGTTGTAGATCACGCAGAAGCCGATGCCGATGAGGCCGTAGACGCAGCCGATGCCGAGCCCGCTGACCAGAACCTGCGGAATATAGGACCAGTCAGCCATGGGCCGTCTCCTGTGCGGACGGCGATTCCGTGTCCGATGGCTCGGGCGCACCGAGATAGGCTGCGATCACGGCCGGGTCGGCGCGCACTTGCGCCGGCGTGCCCTGCGCGATCTTGCGGCCGAAATCGACGACGACGACGCGGTCTGCCGTGTTCATCACCAGTGTCATGTCGTGTTCGATCAGAAGCACGGTCGTGCCGTCATCGGCGATGCGCCGGATGATGCGCGAGAGCGCCGCCGATTCCTCGGCATTGAGGCCGGCGGCGGGCTCGTCGAGCAGGATCAGCTTCGGACCCGCTGCCATGGCGCGCGCCAGTTCGAGCATTCGCTGCCGGCCATAGGGCAGGGCGGAGGCCGGCTCGTCGGCAAGCGCCGCGAGCCCGGTGAAGGCGAGCAGGTCGCGGGCGCGGGCCTCGACCTGTGCCTCCTCCCGCCTTGCCGAGGCCGGCCGCAGCAGTGCCGAGAACAGGCCGGCCTTGCCATGCAGGTGGCAGCCGACCTTGACGTTGTCGAGCACGCTCAGATCCTCGAACAGCTTGACGAGCTGGAAGGTGCGCACCAGCCCGCGCGCGGCGATGCTCTGCGGCGCATGCCCGGTGATGTCCTGCCCATCGAAGGTGATCTTGCCGGCGCTCGGCGGAAGAAAGCCCGAGATCAGGCTGAAAAGAGTGGTCTTGCCGGCGCCGTTGGGGCCGATGACCGCCGTCACGCCCTCGGCCGGGACGTCGAAGCTGACATTGTCGACCGCGACGAGCCCGCCGAAACGGCGCGTGACACCTTCGAGGCGAAGCCGGCTCATGACCGGCCTCGCGGGGCGAACAGGCTGGCAAGGCCGCGCGGCGCGTAGATCAGCAGCAGGATCAGCGCCGCGCCATAGGCGAGGTCCTGATAGTCCTTGAAGGCGCGGAAGGTCTCGGGCAGCAGGCTGACGATCAGAGCCCCGATCAACGGGCCCGCCACCGTGCCGATGCCGCCGACATAGAGCATGGTGAAGGTGACGATGACCATGTGCAGGCCAAACACCTCCGGGCTGACGAAGCCGACGACATGCACGAAAAGCGAGCCTGCAAGCGCCGCGAAACCGGCCGAAAGCAGGAAGGCCATCAGCTTGTAACGGGAGACGTCGATGCCGAGCGCCAGCGCCGCCTCCTCGCTGCCGGCGACTGCCGAGAGCGCGCGGCCGAAGCGCGAGCGACGGATGCGCGCCGCAGCGAAGGCGCAGGCCGCGACGATGAGCGACAGCATCACGAGCTGGCCGCGATCGGACGTGATCTCGTAGCCGGCAATGCCGAAGGGTGGAATGCCGGAAATCCCCATATAGCCCTGCGTCACCGACTGCCATTCCACCGTGATCTCATAGGCGATCAGGCCGATGGCAAGCGTGCCCATGGCCAGGTAATGCCCCTTCAGCCGCAAAGCGGGAAAGCCGATCACGGCGGCGGCAGCGACGGCCGCGCTCATGCCCAGCACCATCGCCGGTAGCGGACCCCAGCCATAGGTCGCGGTCAGCACGGCCGAAACGTAGCCGCCGATTGCGGCGAAGGCGTTCTGGCCGAAGGAGACCTGGGCGGCGAAGCCCATGAACAGGTTCAGGCCTGTGACGAAGACGGCGTAGATCAGCGCGAAGGAGACGACGGTCGCCGCATAGCCGCCGACGAGCATGGCATAGCCGATCACGACGCCGGCAAAGAGCCAGGGCAACAGGCCGACGAGCCGCAGCGGCCGTCGTTCAGGCGAAGTAATGCTGGGCGAGATCGTCATGGGAGGTGATGTCACGCGGATCGAGTTCGGCGGCGATGCGCCCGAGCGAAAGCAGGTAGACGCGGTTGGCGAGCTTGAGCGCCAGCGGCGCCTTCTGCTCGACCAGCACGATCGCCAGTCCTTCGCGGTTCAAGAGGCCGAGCGTCTCCAGGATTTCTCCGGTGACGCGCGGCGCGAGGCCGAGAGAGGGCTCGTCCAGCAGCAGGATCTGCGGGCCGGCCATCAAAGCGCGGCCGATGGCGAGCATCTGCTGTTCGCCGCCCGACATCGAGCCCGCGACCTGGCCCAGACGTTCCTTCAGACGCGGGAACAGGGTGAGCACCCTCTCGCGCCGCCGGGCGAACTCGGCCTTGTCGTGCAGCCGGTAGGCACCAAGTTCGAGATTGTCGGCGACGCTCATCGGCCCGAAGATGCCCCGCCCCTCCGGCACCAGCACGATGCCGCGCGAGGCGACCGCGACCGCATTCTGGCGTGGCAGCGATGCGCCCCGGAAACGGACCTCGCCGCTATTGGCGACGAGGCCGAGCAACGCGCGCAGCAAGGTCGATTTGCCGGCGCCGTTGGGGCCAAGCACTGCGACGAGCTCGCCTTCGCCAACCCTGATGTCGACCTCGTGCAGCGCCCGGGCATGGCCATAGCTGGCCGACAGGCCCGTCGTGCTCAGGATCGGCGAGGATGCGGCCGTGGTGGGTGCGGCCGCGACCGATGGGCTCATTGAACCACCTTGACCTTGCCGTCCTGGATCGTCGCCAGCACGAAAGGATTGTCGGTGATGCCCTGATGCAGGTCCGGCCTGAAGTTGTAGACGCCGGTTGTGCCCTGGAACCCCTTCAACTCCTCATAGGCAGCGCGCAGCTTCTCACCGTCGAAGGATTTGGCCTGTTCGATCGCGGCGACGGTCAGCATCACGCCATCCCAGCCGCGCGAGGCCCAGTTCGGGTCGCGATCCCGAAATTTCTCGCGCCAGGGATCGAGGAAGGCCTTGATGCCGGCCTTGAGCGCGCCTTCCGGCAGCGCCTCATAGACCTGCGAGGGCGAGGCGACGAAGAAGAACTTGTCGCCGAGGACTTCGGCGACCGGGCCGAACACGGCCAGATCCTCGAGGCTCGTCAGCAGCAGCATGTCGGCGCCGAGCTGCTTGATGTTCTTGGCGGCGGTGAGCGTGGTGCCACCGAGCCCGATCTTCAGGATGGCGCCTGCTCCAGCCGAGCGCGCCTTGCTGATCTGGACGCTGAGATCGGCATCATCCTGCTTGTATTGCTCGATGGAGACGACTTCGAGCCCGTATTTGGCGGCATTGCGCTCGGCTACGCCCTTCTGGAGATTGGCGTAGGGGGTCGGGTCATGCAGCACCGCGATCTTGCGGATCTGCGTCTTCTCCTTGAGATATTCGAGGCGCTTGTCGACCTCGAAACCGGCGGGAGGCAGCGTGGTGAAGGCCCATTGCAGATGCTCGGGCTGCGTTGGCAGGATCGAGCACAGCATCATCGGCACCTTGGCGCGCTGAAGCAGGCCGGCGGCGGCAAAATTCCCGGCCGAGACGCAGCCGCTGACAAAGGCCTCGACCTTGTCCGAGCTCAGCATCTTCCGATAGACCGTGACCGCTTCCTGCGGCTCGGAGCGGTTGTCCTCGACGACGACCTGGATCTTGCGGCCCATGACGCCGCCCTTGGCGTTGACGGCGGCAGCAGCCAGTTCGACGCCGTCGCGCCAGGCGCGGTCCACCGTTGCGGCATAGCCGGTGAGGCCGGCCGAGACGCCGATCTTGTAGGCCTCCTGAGCGCCGGCGATTTGCGGCGCCGCGAGTGCGACGCAGGCCGCGAACCCGGCTGCGATAACCTTGTGCTTCATCATCCTGTCCTCCCGGTTTCCTTGCTTTCGGTCGTTTCGCCGCTCATGCGAGGCGCCGGCCGTTTTGGTTTTGAGGTTGATCGGAACGCGCGTCCTAGGCCGTGGGCTTGCCGTAGCCGCCACCACCGGGCGTCTCCAGCAGCACGATATCGCCGGCCTGCATGGTCAGTTTCTTGGCTTCGCTGACCGACTTGCCGTTGACGAGGAAGCGGCCGGGCGCGCCGGAAAGCCCGCCATCGATTCCATCCGGGCCCTTTTCGAGCCGGCTTGGCACGGCGTTGAGCAGCCAGGCATGGTCGGTGCGCATGTGGAACTGGATGATCTGGCCGTCGCCGCCCTGCATCCGCCCCTTGCCGCCGGAACCGCGCCGCAACTCCTTCCGGTCGAAGACGATCGGCATCGCCGCCTCGAGGATCTCGATCGGCACGGCCGCGACCCCTGTCGGGTAGCAGGTAGCGCTCGGGCCGGTCTTGGTGGCGCGCGCGCCCATGCCGCCGGAATAGTTGAACATGGAGGAGGTGAAGGCCTCGCCGCTCGGTCGCCGGCCCTGGATCTGCATGGTCCAGACCGCGCCGGAGCCCTCCGCCAGCACGCGCTCGGGCATGACCTGATGGAGCGCTTTCAGGATCGGCATCGGCACGTACATGCCCACGACATGGCGCGCATTCACGGGCGCTGGATAGGCGCAGTTGATGATCGAGCCTTCCGGCGCACGAATCTCGATCGGGGCCAGGGACCCGGTATTGTTGGGCAGATCGGGGTTGAGGCAAGAGCGGATGGCGAAGGTCGAATAGGCATGGGTGTAATTGAGCACGACATTGATGCCGGTCGTGGTCTGCGGCGAAGAACCCTCGAAATCGACGATGATCGCGCCCTTGTCCGTGTCGACCGTGACCGCCGTTTTCAGGGTGATGATCTCGCCGCCGGGCACGTCGAAGCTGGTCTCGCCATGATAGGTGCCGGCCTTCAGCTTGCGGATGGCGTTGCGGGTCGCATCTTCGGAGCGGTTGATGATCTCGTCGGAGAGCGCTTCGATGTCGTCGAGGCCGTAGCGCCGGCACAGCGCGATCAGATGGTCGGCAGCTGCCTCGCCCGACGAGACTTGGGCCGAGAGATCGCCGAATACCGCGTCGGGCGTGCGCACATTGCGGCGGATGATGTCATGCAGCATCTCGCTGGGCTTGCCGCGCTCATAGAGCTTGAGCGGCGGAATCCAGAGCCCTTCCTCATGCACGTCGCGGGCGCCGGCGCCGATGCCGTAACCGCCGATATCGGTGTGGTGGATGGTCGAACCGATATAGGCGATCAGGTTCTGCCCGTCGAAGATCGGCGTCAGGATCGTGATGTCGAAGAAGTGCCCGGCCGAGAGCCAGGGATCGTTGGTGATCAGCACGTCGCCGGGTTCGCAGCGACCCTCGAAGATGCGCACGAGATGGGCGCCTGCGAATGCCAGCGAGTTGATATGGCCGGGCGTGCCGGTATTGGCCTGAGCCACCATGCGGCCACGCCGGTCGAACAGCGCGCAGGCGAGGTCGCCGGCTTCGCGCACGATCGGGCTGAAGGCGATGCGCTGCAGCGCCTTGGCCCGTTCGGTGACGACGCCGATCAGGTTCGACCAGAGGATTTCCAGTTCAACGCCGTCCATCGCAGCTTTTGCCATCGCAGCTTTTGCCATCGCGGGTGACTTTGCCATCTCAGGTGACTTTGCCATCGGATTTCAGCCTTTCGTGGCGACGATGCAGCCGAGCGCGTCGATCGTCGCGCTCCAGCCGGGCGGAAGCGCGGTCGTGGTCTCGCGCTCCTCGATGATGGCGGGGCCGGCGATTGTCTGGCCGGTGGCGAGAGCGGCGCGGTCATAGACCGGCACGGACTGGCCGTCCTGCCAGGCGTGGACGGGGCGATGGCGTTTCGGCTTGCCCGGCGCGATCTGGGGCCGCGCCTGTCCGTCGAAATGCGGGGAGGGGCCGCGCGCGACGACACGCCAGGTCACGATCTCGATCGGCACATGCGATGGGTTGACGCCGTAGAGCGTGCGATAGGCGGCCTCGAACTGGGCCGAGAGTACCCCCACATCGCGGCTCTGACGCGGGTCGGTCTCGAAGATGACGGTGACCTCGTGCTGCTGTCCGACATAGCGCATGTCGGCACCGACCAGAACCGTGACGTCGCCGGGCGCGCAGCCGGATTCCCCAAGCGCAGCCCGGCCTTCTGCTTCGAGATCGCCGAGCACGCGATCGACACGGGTCCAGTCGAGCCGGCCGATCTGGGTCAGGTCGCTGCGCACCAGGTCGAGCCTGATCGGAGTGACCAGAGTGCCGAAGGCCGAGAGCACGCTGGATTGCGGCGGCACGATCACGCTCGTGCTCTGCAGCAGGTCGGCGACGCCACAGGCGTGGAGGGGCCCGGCACCGCCAAAGGCGAAGAGCGGCAGGCCGCGATAGTCGACGCCGCGATCCGTGGCATGGGTGCGGGCGGCCGACGCCATCGCCTCGGTGACGATGCGATAGATGCCGCGCGCCGCCTGGACCGCGGAGATGTCGAGCGCCTCGCCCAGCCGCGCCATGGCGGAGTCGCAGGCCGGCTTGTCGAGGGACATGTCGCCGCCCAAGAAGTTCTCGGCGTCGATCAGGCCGAGCACCAGATCGGCGTCGGTGACGGTCGCGCTCGTTCCGCCCTTGCCGTAGCAGGCGGGGCCGGGATTGGAGCCGGCGCTTTCGGGACCGACCTTGAGCAGGCCGAGATCGTCGACATGGGCGATGCTGCCGCCGCCGGCGCCGATCTCGATCAGGTCGATCGAGGGCACGGTGACTGGCAGGCCGCTGCCCTCTTTGAAGCGATAGCGCCGGTCGACCTCGAACAAGCCCGTGACCAGCGGCGTGCGGTTCTCGATCAGACAGGCCTTGGCGGTGGTGCCGCCCATGTCGAAGGACATCAGGCGGTCGATACCGAGCAGCTCCGCGTAGTGGCAGGCGGCGAGCGCACCGGCAGCCGGGCCGCTCTCGATCATGCGAACCGGGTTCTTGCCGGCCGTTTCCGCGCCGACGACGCCGCCCGAGGACAGCATGATCAAGGGGGTGTTGGCGAAGCCCTCGACGCGCAGCCTCTCGCTGAGGCTCTTGAGATAAGGCTGCGAGATCGGCATCGCATAGGCGTTCACCGTTGCGGTCGAGGCGCGCTGGTATTCGCGGATCTGCGGGGCGACCTCCGAGGAGGTGCAGATGAAGACATCGTTGAGCTCGCGGGCCAGGGCAGCAGCAACCTGCGCCTCGTTGGCGGGATTGGCGAAGCTGTTGAGAAAGCAGATCGCGAGCGCGCGGGCGCCGCTGGCGCGGATTTCGGCAGCCAGCCTAGTGATATCGGCGGGGTCGGGCGCCAGGGCGATGGTGCCGTCTGCGAGCACGCGCTCCTTGATGCCGAAGGTCAACTCGCGCGTCACCAGTGGCTCGGGGAACTCGATCTGCGGGTCATACATGTCGTAGCGGTGCTCGTTGCGGATCGAGAGCACATCGCGAAAGCCCTCGGTCACGACGAGGGCGGTGGGCAGGCCTTTTCGCTCGATCAGCGCGTTCGTCACTACCGTCGTCGCATGGACCACGACGCCATCGACGGCACCGGCTTCGACGCCAGCCTTCGCCAGCACGGAATCGACGCCGCGGAAGAAACCTTCCAGCAGGTCGTGATGCGTGGTCAGGGTCTTGTCGACGCTGAGGCCGCCTTTGGAATCGCGCAGCACGATGTCGGTGAAGGTGCCGCCAATGTCGACGGCCAGTGAGTAAGTCATGCTCTGATCTTTCCAGATGCTAATCTTGCCAGATGCTAATCTTGCCAGGTCAATCCGCGCGAGATGCGTGCGGCGCTGCCGACGACCTCCCGGATCTGCTCGGCATCGGGGACGGGCGGGATGAATTGCGTCGCACCGACGAGGGCGATCGATCCGACGAGCATCTTGCGGTGATCGAAGACGGGCGCCGCCAGGGTATTGACGCCGGTGATGACCTGATCGGGCGCCGTCGCCCAGCCGCGCTCGCGAACGATGGCGATCTCGGCCAGCAGATCGTCGCCGGAGACAATGGTGGTGGGCGTCCAGGCCTTGAGCTCGCCGGCCGCGATCTTTTTCGTGCGTTCGGGCGAGCCGAAGGCGAGCCAGGTCTTGCCATGGGCGCTGGCATGAAAGGCGAGCCGCGTGCCCGGTCGCATCGCGAACTCGATCATCGTGCGTCCCTGGATCAGTTCGAGGACGATCAACTCCTCGTCGATCACGGCGCATAGGGTGACCGCCTGACCTGTGCGATCGCGCAAGTTCATCAACTCCTCGCGCGCGGCGGAAACGATGTCGAAGCGCTGGCGCAGCGCCTCGCCCAGAACCATCAGCTTGACGCCGGCGTCGTAACGGCCGGTGTCGTTATCCTGACGAACGAAGCCGTGGCGCTGCAGCGTCACCAGATGCCGGTAGATCGTGGCCTTGGAGGCCGACAGGGCTTCGGCGATCTGTGCGAGTGCGACCGGCCGGCTCTGCAGGGCCAGATACTCGACTGCGCGCAAGGCGAGATCGAGCGTGCTGGTGCCGGCCGCCGGAGCTTTGGCCGAAGCTGTGTTCGGGTCGGTCTTCAAGGGCGTTCCTCTGCGTTTCATTTCAAATAATGAAACGTCATTTTGTTATTTGATATTGAAGCAGGATCGACAAGCGCGGTCAAGCGCCGGTGCGGCTTCGCGTAGCATCTGTGCGAGAGCGGGTCCGCGTCCCATGCGGAAACGGCGCAGCTCGTGGCTGCGCCGCTTTATGGGAAGGTCAGTCGTGACGGCCAGGCTCTGTTCTGCGGCCGGAATGGTGTGGTCGGCCGTCGATCTGACCGCGCTACTGTGCCGGGTTGGAGTCCGGCGTGGCGAGTGCGGACCTGCCGCGTGCGGGCCTGCCGCGTCCCGCCAGATACCGAAACAGCGGCGGGCCGACCAGGATCAGGACCGCGATGGCCAGCAGCGAGGCTGAGATCGGCGTCGCGACCAGCGTCGAGGGATCGCCCTGGCTGATGGCGAGTGCGCGGCGGAGCTGCTGCTCGGCCATGGGGCCGAGGATCAGGCCGATCAGGACAGGAGCTGTCGGGAAATCGTAAACCCGCATCACGAAACCGAGCAGCCCCATCAGGAACATCAGCAGCAGGTCGAACCAGGATGTCGACAGGCCCCAGACGCCGACCAGGGCGAAGATCATGATGCCGGCATAAAGCTGCGGGCGCGGGATCATCAGCAGGCGCACCCAGACACCGGCGAGCGGCAGGTTCAGCACGATCAGCATGAGATTGCCGATATAGAGCGAGGCGATCAGGCCCCAGACCAGCTGGGCGTTGTTCACGAACAGCAGCGGGCCGGGTTGAAGGCCATAGCCCTGGAAGGCGCTGAGCAGAATGGCTGAGGTCGCCGAGGTCGGCAGGCCCAGCGTCAGGAGCGGCACGAGGATGCCGGCAGCTGCCGCATTGTTGGCCGCTTCGGGACCGGCCACGCCCTCGATGGCGCCCGAGCCGAATTCCTCCGGATGTTTCGAGAGGCGTTTTTCGACCGCATAGGAGAGGAAGGTCGGGATTTCCGATCCGCCGGCCGGGAGCACACCGATGGGAAAGCCGAGCGCGGTGCCGCGCAGCCAGGGCTTCCAGGAGCGCTTCCAGTCCTCGCGCGTCATCCAGATGCCGCCCTTGAGCGGGTTGGTTCCTTCCGTGCGCGCCAGCGAGCGGCTGGCGACGAACATGATCTCTCCGACTGCGAAGAGCGAAACCAGCACGATGGTGAAGGGAATGCCGTCGAGCAGATCGAGGCTGCCGAAGGTCATGCGCGACTGGCCTGTCTGGGCGTCTATGCCGATGACCCCGAGGCCGAGTCCGATGGTGACCGCGATCATGCCGCGCAGGCGGGAATTCCCCAGCACCACCGAGATGGTGGTGAAGGAGAGGATCATCAGGGCGAAATAATCCTGAGGTCCGAAGATGAAGGCGAGTTCCGAGACCGATGGCGCAACGAAGGAGAGCAGAATCGTGCCGATAGTTCCGGCGATGAAGGAGCCGATCGCCGCTGTCGCCAGCGCTGCCGCGCCGCGACCGCGACGGGCCATCTGGTTGCCTTCGAGCGCGGTCATCATCGAGCCGCTCTCGCCCGGCGTGTTCAGCAGGATAGAGGTGGTCGAGCCGCCGTACATCGCGCCGTAAAGTATGCCGGCGAACATGATGAAGGCAGAGGCGGGTTCGAGCTGCGTGGTGACCGGCATCAAGAGCGCGATCGTCAAGGCAGGGCCGATGCCCGGCAGGACGCCGATGGCGGTGCCCAGCACGCTGCCGATGAAGGCCATCAGCAGGTTGATCGGCTGAAGGGCGACGCCGAAGCCCTGCATCAGCAGTTCGAAGGTCGACATTGCCTAGAACCCCTTCAGGAGCGGAAAGAAGGGGCCGAGATTGACGCCCAGCCAGGCAAAGAAAAACCAGGCGAGCACGCCCAGCACCGCGCCGATCGCAAGGTCGAAGAACGGCTGGGTCGAGCCGAAGGCGCGCGCCACGCCGGCAAAGACCACGGAGGCTGTAACCGGGAAGCCGGCGGGCTGCATCAGCACGAGCGGTGCGGCCGTCGCTGCCACGGCGGTCAGGAATGGGCCGAGTTTCGTCGGCCCCTCCGTATCGGCACCCTCGCTGTCGGAGGGGGCGAATGACATGCCGCGCGCGATCTGCACGGCCAATGCGATGCCGAGTCCGACAAGCGCGATGCCGATGACCGTGACGAAGAGGCCGGGTCCGATCCTGGAATAATTGTCGGATTGCCCGAGTTGGGCTGCCCCGTAGAGCAACACCAGACCGAAGGCGACGACGCCGCCAGGGAGCCACCACGGACGCATCGACGCATCACGCTTGATCATCACGAACAACCCTGCCCGGTAGAGCATCGCGCGAAAAAGTGGGCACCGGTTTTTCGCAGAAGCAATGCTCTAAACTTTTTAGAACAGATCACCTCGCATTTGGACGCTTCCGTCCGCATGTGAGGTGATCTGGCGCGACTACTTGACGATGCCCGCTTCCTTGAGGAGCGCCTGCCAGTTTTTGTTCTCGGCGGCGATGAAGGCCGTGAAGGCGTCGCCGCTGAGATAGGCGTCCTCGACACCCTGCTTTTCGAGCGCCGCAGCCCAGGACTTCGACTTCGACAATGCGTCGAGCTTTTCGATCCAGCCCTTGCGCGCCGCATCCGACATGCCCGGCGAGCCGGTGACGCCGCGCCAGTTGCTGACGGTGACGTCGAGGCCACCCTCCTTCAGCGTGGGAGCATCGACATTCGGCAGGCGGGTTTCGGAGGTGATCGCGATCAGGCGGATGCGGCCGGCCTGGGCGAGCGGGTATAGCTCTGAGACACCCGAAATCGCCGCCTTGATCTTGCCGCCGACCAGGGCGGGGACGATCTCGCCGCCGCTGAAGGAGATGAAGTTGAGCTTGTCGGCCGAGACCCCTTGCGTCTTGGCGACGAGCGCCAGCGTCAGGTGGTCAACGGTGCCGACGCCGGAGCCGCCGACCGCGACGGCGCCGGGGTTCTGCTTCAGCGCCGTCGCCAGATCGGCTGCCGTCTTGATCGGGGAATCGATGGGGACTGCGATCGCGTTGTATTCGCGGGTCAGCCGCGCCAGCGGCACGACATTGTCCATCGTGATCGCCGAATTATTGGTGATGATGGCGCCGAGCATGATCACGCCCATGAACATCAGCGCGTTGTCATTGCCCTTGTTGTTGCGGACGAAATCGGTCAGCCCGATGATGCCGACGCCGCCGCCCTTGTTGACATATTGCAGGCCGCCCGTGACGAGCTTTTCGCTCTGCAGGGCCTGCATGGTCAGGCGCGCGGTTCCGTCCCAGCCGCCGCCGGGAGCAGCCGGGATCGTCACCGTGACCTGCTGGGCCTGGGCGGCGCCTGTGACGACCGAGGCGATCAGAGCCGCACAGCCCAAGGCGCGGCCGGCGGCATGGCTCGCCGACTGGACGCGCGTCTTCATGCCTTGAAACACAGCAATGGTCATTGATGGCTCCTGATGGACGTTTCCTGGGTCGCAGCTTCTGATTGGCTGCATATTGTCGACATAATTTCGGCGGTGCGCCGTTATGTCAATCAAGAATAATTCGAACTCTGATGTTTATGTCGACAAAATCGGCAGATCAGGGCCGTGCTAGCCGGCCCGCTTCCGCTTCGAGCGCGCCGCATCACGGCGCGGCTCCTGAACGCTGGCCTCCAGCACCTGTCGGGATGCGGTGATGTGCCGGCGCATGGTCAGTTCGGCCATGTCGGGGTCACGATCTTCCAGGGCATCGACGATCCGGCCGTGCTCGACGAAGGCCCGGTAGCCGCGCTCCGGCACTTGGCGCAGATGACGGCGGCAGAGGCCGATCAGGGTCGCGTAATCCTCGCAGAGGAACTTGATCAGGAACTCGTTGCGGCTGCATTGCGCGATATAGGTATGGAAGTCGCTGTCGAGCTCGCGTGTCAGGAAGTTGGTGAAGCCGATCTCCTCCGAGCGAGCCTTCTGCCGCGCGAGATTCGCGCGCAGATGGGCGATTTCCGCGTCGGTGATGACCTTGGCGGCTTCGCGCGCGATCATGCCCTCGATCGCCTCCCGCACCATGAAGATCTGTTGCACCCGTGCCGGCGACAGCACGACGACGCGTGCGCCCAGGCGCGGCGCCCTCGTCAACACGCTGCGCTCCTCCAACCGGCGGATCGCTTCCCGCAGCGGCGCGCGGCTGATGCCGAAACGCCGCGCGAGTTCGGGTTCGCTGACCTTGGCGCCCGGCTTCAGTTCGCCGCTCAGGATGACCTCGGTCAGGCGCTGCAAAGCGCTGTCGGCGATGGTTTGCGCCTCGGCGGGGTCGAGGTTGGCGTCCTGCGAAGAGTCTTGCGAGGTGTTGTCGTCCGTCATCTGATCCATCGCTTGTCCAGTGACGTCCTGATTATCACGAAGTTGTCGACAGATTCGCCGATATCTCAAGTGCGCGCCGTGGAACCAGCACGCTGCCCTGCATCAGCCGCCGGGCGGTGCGGTACACCACTGCCTCCTGCGCGTGGGGGCTGGGCTCGAGGCGCAGCTTCGCGGCCACCGGCAGAAGGCCGGACGGGTGAGCGATGACCAGATCGGCCTCGGCATCATCAGGGAGGCACGCGAGTTCCGCCGCCAGGGTGCCGGGCAGGCGCATGGCGATCGCCAGGCACATGGCGCCTGTCAAAGGCGTCGCTTTGTGCGGCTGGCCGGCCGAGATCATGCGCACGACGATCTGGTGGCTGGCGGCCGGCAGGGTGTCCCCGCTCAAGGTGGGCGCGTCGGTCGGGGCCGCAAGGATTCCGACAAGCGGCAGATTGCGGATCCGGGCCTCGGCTTCCGAGGCGCTTGAGGCGATGCCCATCCGCACTGCGGCGGCGACACGCAGCGCCTCGCAGCATGCGAGAAGGCCAGGGGCGCGGTCGAGCTCATCTGGCAATTCGGTGCCCCGCAGGCCCAGCGATGTCGCGGCGACGAACACCACCGGGTTGGCGGCGTCGATGAGAGAGACGGATACCCGCCCCAGCCCTGCGACTTCCAGCTCGTCACGCGGATTGCCAGTCGGCAGCAGCTGCCCGGTTGCGGCGCCGCCGGGTTCGAGGAAGGACAGGCGGATCGGCGCGCCGCGACCGGCGACGCCCTGCAGTTCGAAATCGCCATCGACCGCGGCCATGCCGTTGGTCACGGCGAAGCGGGCAACGATGATCTTGCCGGTATTGGTGTTGTGGATCCGGACGGTGGCGGTGTCTCCGGTCGCCGAGACAAGGCCCTCGTCGATGGCGAAGGGGCCGATCGCGGAGGAGATGTTGCCGCAATTGGCCTTGTACTGGACAAGCGGCGCATCGATCGCGACCTGGCCGAAGGTGTAGTCGACATCGGCGTCCGGGCGGCTCGGCGGTCCCACGATCGCGATCTTCGACAGGGAGGACATCGCTCCGCCGAGCCCGTCGAGCTGCCTGCGGTTGGGGTCGGGGCTGCCAAGTGCCGCCAGGAACACGGCGTCGCGCGCGTTGGAGTCGGCGGGCAGGTCGGCTGCGTGGAAGATGATCGCGCGGCTGGTGCCGCCGCGCATATAGACCGCGGGAATGGCGATCTGGGGCGTTTCACGCGACATGGGCGGCCTCGTCGATGTTAGGGGCCTGGCCGGCCAGGCGGCGGAGCACGAAGGGCAGGATGCCGCCGGCCCGCCAGACCTTGAGTTCGTTGGCGGTGTCGAGACGGCCTTGCATCGTCACGGCCGTCAGCGTGCCGTCCGCTCGCGTGATCCGCGCCTGCAGGGTTTCGCCCGGAATGGTCCAGTTCTCGAAGCCGACCAGTTCGATCAGTTCCGAGCCGTCGAGCTCCAGCGTCAGGCGGGTCGTGCCGGCCGGGAACTGCAGCGGCAACACGCCCATGGCGATGAGGTTCGAGCGATGGATGCGTTCGAAGCTCTCGGCGAGGACTGCGCGAACGCCGAGCAGTCGCGCGCCTTTGGCTGCCCAGTCGCGCGACGAGCCGCTGCCATATTCCTTGCCGGCGATGACGAGCAAGGGCTGCCCATCCGCGGCATACCGCATGGCCGCATCGAAGATCGGCAGGACATCGCCTGACGGAACATGCCGGGTCATGCCGCCCTCGATGCCGGGCACCATCTCGTTCCTGAGACGGATATTGGCGAAGGTGCCGCGCACCATCACCTCATGATTGGCGCGGCGCGAACCATAGGCGTTGAAATCGCGCCGGGCGACCTGATGGCTTGCGAGCAGGCGCCCCGCGGGGGAGTCTGCCGCGATATCGCCCACCGGCGAGATATGGTCGGTCGTGATGCTGTCGCCGAGGATCAGCAGCGCGCGGGCCTGCGCGATCGCGGGCGGGTTTGACGTGGCCCCCGACAGATCGTCGAAATAGGGCGGGCGTCGAATATAGGTGCTCGCCATGTTCCAGGGGAAGCGCTGTCCCCTGGGCGCTTCGAGCCCGTTCCAGGTCGCGTCGCCGGCGAACAGGTCGGCATAGTAGGTTCGGAACAAAGCGGGGGTCACGACTTCCGCGAGGACCGCCATGATCTCCTGCGTCGACGGCCAGATATCCCTGAGGAAGACGGGTTTGCCATCGCAGCCATGGCCAATCGGCTGGGTCGTGAGGTCGATCTTGACCGATCCCGCCAGGGCGTAGGCGACCACCAGCGGGGGCGACATCAGATAGTTCGCCTTGGCCAGCGGATGGATGCGGGCCTCGAAATTGCGGTTTCCGGAGAGGACCGCGACCGCGACGGCGTTCTTGGCGACGATCTCCTCTTCCACCCAATCGGCCAGCGGGCCGGAATTGCCGCCACAGGTCGCGCAGCCATAGCCCGCGACCTGGAAGCCGAGCCGGTCGAGATCGGCCTGGAGACCGCTCGCCTCCAGATAGCCGCCGACGACGCGCGATCCCGGCGTCAGCGAGGTCTTGACCCAGGGCTTGACGGAAAGACCGCGCGCGACGGCTTTCCTGGCGAGCAGGCCCGCGCCGATCATCACCGCGGGGTTGGAGGTGTTGGTGCAGCTCGTGATCGCGGCCAGCGCGATCGCGCCATCAGAGATGCCGTCATGCGCAGGTGCAGGCTCGACCTTCATCTGCGTCTGGAAATTCTGGGGGATATCGGCGAGCGCTACCCAATCCTGGGGCCGGCGCGGGCCGGCTGCGCTGGGCGTGACCTCGCCGAGGTCGAAGTCGATGACCGCGCTATAGAGCGACTCCGGGGCATCCGGCTCGCTCCAGAGCCTTTGCGCCCTCGCATAGGCCTCGACTCGCCTGATCTGCTCGGGGGTTCGGCCGGTCAGTTCGAGATAGTCGATCGTGGCGCGGTCGATCGGGAAGAAGGCGCAGGTCGAGCCGTATTCGGGCGACATGTTCGCCAGGGTCACGCGATCGGCGACGGTCAGGTTCTGCGCGGAGGGGCCGAAGAACTCGACGAAAGTGTCGACCACGCCGAAAGCCCGCAGGCGCTGGGTCATGGTCAGGACGATGTCGGTGGCCGTCACGCCCTCGGTCAGTTCGCCTGTCAGCCGCACGCCGATGATGCGGCCAAGAGGCACTACCAGAGGCAGGCCGAGCATGGCGGCCTCTGCCTCGATGCCGCCGACGCCCCAGCCGAGCACCCCGATGCCATTGACCATCGTGCTGTGGCTGTCGGTCCCGACCATCGTGTCGGGGTAAAGCAGCGTCTCGTTGCCAGGTTCGGGATCGCTGCATACCAGCGTCGCGATATGCTCGATATTGACCTGATGCAGGATGCCCTTGCCGGGCGGCACCACGCGGATGCGCTCGAAAGCGGACTGCGCCCATTTCGCCAGCTGATAGCGTTCGGCATTGCGGCGGAACTCGACGGCGAGGTTGAAGTTCATCGCCCCGGCATGGCCGGCCTCGTCGACGATCAGCGAATGGTCGATGACGAGATCGACCGGAATCTGCGGATTGACCATTTGTGGGTCGCGTCCGAGCGCGACCATGGCATCGCGCATGGCCGCCAGATCGACCAGCGTCGGAATTCCCGTGTAGTCCTGCATCAATACGCGCGCCGGGTGGAACGAGACCGGAATGATATCGCTTGAACTCGGCGACCAGCCGGCGAGCCGGCGAACGTCGCCGTCATCGACGTCATTGCGCCCGGTATGACGCAGTACGTTTTCGAGAAGCACTCTCAGGCAATAGGGGAGCCGGTCGAGAGCGACTGCGCCGGCCTCTTCGAGGGCTGACAGCGCGAAATAGCCGTAGGCCTTGTCATCCGAAACGAGCGAGCGGCGGGCATTTTGAGCGAGTGTCAAGGTCGAGGGCTCCTGCTGATCCGCTGAACTCATAACGTCCGTCGAAAATTGTGTCGACATAAAATGAATTTTAAGAGGCATACCTTGGCGTATGCTGGATATGTGTCGACATATATGCCGGCGAACGGGCCGCGACGACGCTTAAGCGGATATGCCGATATTTTCTGCCGCAAGGAGTGCATGGCGAAAAAACGGCACGCCGGTCAGGGCGAGCCGTATGGTCGGTCTCTCCCTGCTCATCACGTCCGCTCGGAGCGGTTCGCGTCCGATGATATCGATGCGGCCGTGCAGCATGTCAGTGCCTGCGGCCTGAAGCTGTCGATCCGCCCACTCGGCCCAAGGCCCGGCCGGATCGAGCTCAATGCGGTCAGCCGGGCGCTCGACGGTGTTATCTTCATCCGCAGCGGCTTCGAGGAGCCGGAGAAGGGGGCGAGTGAGCCGCCTGCCGGATCGTTTTCTTTTTTTGGAACCCTGAGGGGCGCTCTGCGTTCATTCACCCGCCATGACCATTCTAGGCGGAGATCGAGATGATGGACGAACAGCGGATCAAGCGAATTGCGCGGGCCATGTGCCGGGCCTCGAAGCTGGACCCCGACAAGCCCGCGGGCAACAAGGGCCCCTTCACGATGTCGATGCGGCAGCCGGGCCATGAGAGCCCGCAGCCCGCCTGGATGCTGTTCCGTCAGGAAGCGACGCAGTTTGCAGCGCGCCACAAGGACGTGGCCGCCACGCTTTAGAGCTTCCACGCTTTAGAGTATCGGCCCGGAAAGCGGAGCGCGGTTTTCGGAAGAAGCCGATGCAAAATCAAAGACAGCATCCGTGATCGCAGGCGGCCTCGCAGGCCGCCTGGATTTTTGCGTTGCCTATCTCTTTAATCGGTGAAGACGACCGTCTTCTTGCCGTTCAGGATGACGCGATCCTCAAGGTGATGCAGCACGGCGCGCGCCAGGACACGGCGCTCGATGTCGCGGCCCTTGCGGACGAGATCGTCGGGCGTGTCGCGGTGCGAGATGCGCTCGACGTCCTGCTCGATGATCGGCCCCTCGTCGAGATCGGGCGTGACGTAGTGGGCGGTTGCGCCGATCAGCTTCACCCCGCGCTCATGCGCCTGATGATAGGGCTTGGCGCCCTTGAAGCCCGGCAGAAACGAGTGGTGGATGTTGATGCAGCGGCCGAGCAGCTTGGCCGAAAACCCATCTGACAGAATCTGCATATAGCGCGCGAGCACGACGAGATCGGTGTTGGTCTCCTGCACCAGCTGCCAGAGCTGCGCCTCCTGCTCCATCTTGGTCTGCCGGGTAACCGGCAGGTGATGGAAGGGCAGATCGCCGATATCCGTCGAGGCGATGCTGGACCGTCCGTGGTTCGAGACGATCGCGCTGATCTCCATGGGCAATTCGCCGATGCGCCAGCGATAGAGCAGATCGGCCAGGCAATGGTCGAATTTCGAGACCAGCAGCATCACCCGCTTGCGCGCCTCGCGCTCGCGCAGGGTGAATTCCATGCCGAATCGTTCAGCGAGATCACCAACCGAGGCGGCAATCGCCGCCTGCGTCTGGCTCTGTTCCAGCCGGTTGAAGACGACGCGCATGAAGAAGCGATCGGTCTCGGTGTCGTCGAATTGCTGGGCGTCGAGGATGTTGCAGCCTGCCTCGAACAGGAGCGTCGAGACGGCAGCGACGATGCCGGGGCGGTTGGGGCAGGAGAGAGTGAGGATAGCGGTGCGTTCGGGCATGGCTGATGCCGCCGAGGAGGCGGCCCTTCGCTGAAGTGGGGCTGGAAATGGCAGGGGCAGGCGAATGCGCGCGACGCGCTGCGCTCAACCTCGGCCGGTTGCCGCCAGGGTGCAGCCGAATTCCGCCACCGAGGCGGAAAGCCAGGACCAGAAACTGCCAGCCATGCTGCGCGCGACCATGATCTCGAAGACCGCTCCATCCGGGCCATCAGCGACCCGCCAGAGATGCACACCGATATGGGCGATGCTTGTCAAGGCCGCAGCGCCAATCGGGAAGACCGAGGGGTGCAGATCGATCATACAGCCCTTGGCCAGGGCATCGCGGATTTTCGGACCCGAAAGCGTGAGCGCAGCGCGTCCGTCGCTCTGTTCGGCGATTGCGGCGAGGCCGGAAAGAGCCTGCAGATCATCGGCGAAGCCGCTGCGATCGTCGGCGACCAGCAGCCATTGACCCGGGCCGGCCCAGACCAGCGCATGCGTGGCCGAGCGGACGGCGAGCGGAGTCGACGGCAGGTCGAGCCCGAAGCGCGTCTTCAGCGCCTGCACCAGCGCGTCATCGCTGCCCTCCGCGGCGATCAGGCTCGCAATGCCGAGCCCGTTTCGCGCGGTGATGGTCGTGCCGGCTGCGCCGGGTGTCCCGAGATGGCCGTCGGCCGGAAGCTCCGCCCAGGCTCCGCGAGGCGCCCATTCCAGCTTTCTGGCTGCGTCAGGGATGGTGTCTGCGTCAGGGATAGTCGCGGCGTCAGACATGCAAACGGGCTCCTTCCGGATCGACGAAGACCGGATTGCAGATTTCGACCTCGATATCGCCATTGCGGACGGGATCGACAGCCCGGATGCGTTCGCCGATGCGGCTTGCACCATTCCTGAGTAGGCCGAGACCCATCCAGTGTTTCAGGTTCGGCGAATAGGCGACCGAAGTCATGTAGCCTTCGTCATGCTCCATCACGGCCGGCTTGCCGACTCCGATGAAATGGGCGCCCGCGCGCAGTCTCTGGTTGGGATCGACCGGCTTGAAGCCGACGAAGCTCGGCCTGCCGGTCTCGACCAGCGCGTCGCGGCCGGCCATCAGGCGGCCGATGAAGTCCTTTTTCGACGACATCATCTTGCCCAGGCCGAGATCGCGCGCCGTAGTCTGGCCGTTGAGCTCATTGCCGGCGACATGGCCCTTCTCGATGCGCATCACGCCCAGCGCCTCGGTGCCGTAAGGCGTGATGCCGTGCGGTTCGCCCGCCGCCATCAGCGCGCGCATCATGGCGTCGCCATGATCGGCGGGAACGGCCAGCTCATAGGCAAGCTCGCCGGAGAACGAGATCCGGAACAGCCGCGCCGGAATGCCGCCGCCGACCGTGATCTCGCGCGCGGCCAGATAGGGAAAGGCCTCGTTCGAGATGTCGTGCTGGGCATCGACGACGCCGCGCAGGACCTCGCGCGCTTTGGGACCGGCAATCGCGGCTTGCGCCCATTGCTCGGAGACCGAGACCATGCGGACATCGAGATCGGGCCAGAGCACCTGATGGCAGAATTCGAGATGCTGCATCACCTTGGCGGCATTGGCCGTGGTGGTCGTCATCACGAAATGCGTCTCGGCCAGGCGCGAGGTCGTGCCGTCATCCATGACGAAACCGTCCTCGCGCAGCATCAGGCCATAGCGGGCCTTGCCGACGGGAAGCGCCTTCCAGCCGTTGATGTAGACGCGCTCCAGGAAACCGGCCGCATCCGCGCCCTGGATGTCGATCTTGCCGAGCGTGGACACGTCGCAGAGTCCGACGCCATTGCGCACGGCCAGAACCTCCCGGTTCACCGTCACCAGCCAGTCGTTCTCGCCGGGCCTGGGATAGTACTGCGCCCTCAGCCAAAGGCCGGCTTCGACGAAGACGGCGCCCTGGTCCTTCGACCATTGATGCGTCGGCGTCAGCCTGATCGGCCGGAAATCCTGCCCACGATGGTGGCCGGCCAGCGCGCCGATCGCGACCGGCGTGTAGGGCGGACGGAAGATCGTCGTGCCGGTCTCAGGGATCGTCTTGCCGGTCTGCTCGGCCATGATGGCGAGGCCGGCGATGTTGGAGGTCTTGCCCTGGTCGGTCGCCATGCCCAGCGTGGTGTAGCGCTTGAGATGCTCGACCGGCTTGAAGCCCTCGCGCGCCGCAAGCTCGACATCCTTGTCGGTGACGTCGTTCTGGAAATCGACGAAGGCTTTGCCCCGGAAGCTCCGGCCCTTACCGTCCTTGACGCGCCAGACCGGCGCGAGCGCGACGCCTTCCGGATCGGTCTTGGGCGGCTGCGCGTCAACCGTCGGCGCAAAGCCGCAATCGGCGGCAGCCTGCGATCCCAGTCGCGCGCCATCTTCCAGAGCCTGTGCCAGCGAGAACCGTCCGGCTGCGCTGCCCGCGACGCTCAGGCCTGCCGGCATCTGGCCGGGCACGAAAGCGTGGATGGCCTCGTCCCAGACAGGTCGCGTGTTTTGATGCGAGGTCAGGTGCAGCGTCGGATTCCAGCCATTCGATACCGCGAGGAGATCGCAGGCGATCGTTTGTTCGCGCCCCGACGCATCCCGGATGGTGACCTGCCTGAGCGCCCTGCCGCCGGATGCGGCGCTGACCACGCCGCCGGTCAAGACGCGTGCGCCGATCCTGCTGGCCAGCGCCGTCAGCCCCGCATCGATCTGCGGGCGCGGGTCGACGATCGCCGCGATCCTGGCGCCGGCCGCCGCGAGGTCTCGCGCTGTCGCCCAGCCATCGTCGCCGCTGGTGAAGATGACGGCCTCGCGACCCGGCAGCACGCCATGGCGGTTGACATAGGCGCGTACAGCACCGGCCAGCATGACGCCGGGTGTGTCGTTGCCGGCAAAGACGATCGGCCGCTCGATCGCACCAGCCGCCAGCACGGCACGCTTGGCATTGATGCGCCATGAGCGCTGGCGCGGCTGATGCGCTGGC
The DNA here is from genome assembly GCF_900108245.1 of Allobosea lathyri. Taxonomy (GTDB): domain Bacteria; phylum Pseudomonadota; class Alphaproteobacteria; order Rhizobiales; family Beijerinckiaceae; genus Allobosea; species Allobosea lathyri. Next base: position 247,470 of record NZ_FNUY01000004.1, on the reverse strand, counting down.
GGGATCGGCAGATGATCGTTCACGCGCTCGATCACGCCATAGATGCCGTGGTCGTAGACGCCATAGACCGTACTGCGCGCCATGATACGGACATCGGGCATGCCAGCCAGTTCCGCGAGCGTATCCGCGATCCATTCGGAGGAGGCTCGCGCATCGATCTCGCGCTTCTCGGCGAGGAGCTTGCCGCCGAGCCGGAAATCCTCGTCGCAGAGGATGACCCGTGCGCCGGTCCGGCCCGCCGCAAGCGCCGCCGCAAGTCCGGCCGGGCCGCCGCCGATGACAAGCACGTCGCAGAAGGCGAAGGCCTTCTCGTAGTGGTCGGGGTCTTCATGGCCGGCCGCACGTCCCAGCCCTGCGGCGCGGCGGATCAGCGGCTCGTAGAGCTTCTCCCAGAAACTCGCCGGCCACATGAAGGTCTTGTAGTAGAAACCCGCGGTCAGCGCCGGTCCCAGCAGCGAGTTGATCGACAGCACGTCGAAGGCGAGCGAGGGCCAGCGATTCTGGCTGCGCGCCTCCAGGCCATGATAAAGCTCGGTGACAGTCGCGCGGGTGTTGGGTTCGCGGCGGGCGCCGGCCCGCAATTCGACGAGCGCGTTGGGCTCCTCCGGGCCGGCCGAGAGAATGCCGCGCGGACGGTGGTATTTGAAGGAGCGGCCGACCAGCCTGACACCGTTGGCGAGCAGGGCTGAAGCCAGCGTGTCGCCGGCAAAGCCCTCATAGCGGGTGCCGTCGAAGCGGAAGGATTGCGGTTGCGTCCTGTCGATCAGACCGCCATCGGCCGTGCGGAAAGGCTGCTTCGTGCTCATGCTGCCGTTCCTGCTTTTGGCCGCTTCGTCGGCTCGACGGCCTCGATCGCATGGGTGCGCGTGTCGCGGGTCACGGTGAGCCAGGCATGGCAGCCGGCACCGTGATACCAGAGTTCGCGATGCCGCCCGGCCGGGTTTTCGCGCTGGTAGACGTAGTCGAACATCGCGGCCTCCGTCGCCTCCAGCCCATCGGGGCGGCTGGGACTGGCGTCACCGAGATAGGTGAATTCCTGGACGTCGCGGGCGCCGCAATGGGGGCAGGTTATGCGCATGGTCGGGCTTCCAAAACGAAATCGGTAATTGAACCCGCTGCGTCATGCTCGGCCTTGTGCCGAGCATCCACGTCCTGAACACCGCCCTCGCCGAAGGAAGACATGGATGATCGGGACAAGCCCGGCCATGACGGGAGGGGACGCGCGATCGATTGTTCGAGTGTTGCCAGCATAGCCGCGGTCAATGCAGGTTCGGTTGGGCGCCTGCGCCCTTTTCGTCGATGACGCGGCCCGTCGCGAAACGGTCGAGCCGGAAGGCTGTCGCAACGGGGTGTGGCTCGTCGCGGGCGATCAGATGGGCGAAGCAGAAGCCTGAGGCCGGCGTCGCCTTGAAGCCGCCATAGCACCAGCCGGCATTGAGATAGAGGCCGTCGACCGGCGTGTGGTCGATGATCGGCGAGCCGTCCATCGACATGTCCATGACACCGCCCCAATGCCTGAGCATGCGGATGCGGCCCAGACCCGGCCACAGCCCCATCGCGGATTCCATCACATCCTCGATCACCGGCAGGTTGCCGCGCTGGGCGTATGAATTGTAGCCGTCGATATCGCCGCCGAAGACGAGCCCGCCCTTGTCGGACTGGCTGATATAGAAATGCCCGGCGCCATAGGTCACGACATTGTCGATCACCGGCTTGAGGCCCTCCGACACGAAGGCCTGCAGGACATGCGTCTCGATCGGCAGGCGCATTCCAGCCATGGCGGCGAGCCGCGAGGAGTTGCCGGCCACCGCAAGCGCGACCTTCTTCGCCCGGATCGGACCCCGCGAGGTCTCGACACCGGTGATGCGGCCATTCGCGATCGTGAGGCCCGTGACCTCGCAGTTCTGTACGATATCGACGCCGCGCTGGTCGGCGGCGCGGGCATAGCCCCAGGCGACGGCGTCGTGGCGCACCGAGCCACCGCGCTTCTGAAGCAGCCCGCCCTGGATCGGGAAGCGGCCGGTTTCGTAGTTCAGGAACGGCACCATGGCGCGGACCTGCTCGCGGTCGAGCAGATCGGCATCGACGCCGGCCAGCCGCATCGCATTGCCGCGCCTGGCATAGGCGTCGCGCTGCGCATCGGAATGGTAGAGGTTCAGCACGCCGCGCTGGCTCACCATGGCGTTGTAGTTGATGTCCTGCTCGAGCCCTTCCCAGAGCTTCAGCGAGTGCTCGTAGAACGGCGTGTTGCCGGGCAGCAGGTAGTTGGAGCGGATGATCGTCGTGTTGCGGCCGACATTGCCGGAGCCGATATAGCCTTTCTCGATCACCGCGACATTTGTGATGCCGTGTCGGCTCGCGAGATAATGGGCGGTGGCCAGCCCATGACCGCCGCCGCCGATGATCAGCACGTCGTATTCGGCCTTGGGCGCGGCATCGCGCCAGGCCGGTTTCCAGCCGCGGTGGCCGGCAAGCGTCTGCGCGGCAAGCGAGAAGATGGAATAGCGCATCGGCGGTTCGATCCGGAGCTATGACCGGTCACCGAGGGCGCGCCGGACTTGTCATTGGGAGATTGACCGACGTAGCTTCGCCGACATGACCGTGAGCGACGCCAGATTGCCTTCCAGCGACAGGGATCACGAGCAGGGGCCGGCTCATGTCGGGTTCCTGCTGATCCCGGATTTTGCCCTGCTGGCCTATGCCTCGGCCATCGAGCCGTTGCGCGCCGCCAATCGCCTCTCGGGCCGCGATCTCTACCGCTGGAGCCATGTCTCGATCGACGGCCTGCCGGCGCCGGCCTCGAACGGCGTCAGCATCCAGGCCGAATACGGCGTCGGCGGAGAGATGCGCTTCGACTATGTCTTCGTTTGCGCCGGCGGCAATCCTGCCGCCTTCCAGCATCCCCAGACCTTCGCCTGGCTCAGGCAATTGGCGCGTCGGGGCGTGCGGCTGGGCGGCGTTTCGGGCGGGCCCTACATTCTGGCGCATGCAAATGTGCTGTCCGGCTATCGCTTCACCATCCACTGGGAGCATGCGCCGGCCTTCCTGGAGGATTACCCCGAGCTCGACCTGCGGCGCTCGCTCTATGAGATCGACCGCGACCGGCTGACATCGAGCGGCGGCACGGCCCCGCTCGACATGATGCATGCCGTTATCGCCCGGGAGCATGGCAGCGAACTCGCGCTGGCCGTCAGCGAATGGTTTCTGCAGACCCATGTGCGGGAAGGCGAGGGGCCACAGCGCATGCCCTTGCGCGAGCGGCTCGGGATCAGCCATGCGCCGCTTCTGCGGGTCGTCGGCCGCATGGAGCAGAGCCTCGAGAACCCACTCTCGCGCGCTGAGCTGGCGCGGACAGCGGGGGTCTCGCTGCGACAGCTGGAGCGGCTCTTTCGCTTGCATCTGGGCCGGTCGCTCGGCGAGCATTATCTGGCTTTGCGTCTGGATCGGGCCCGCGACCTGCTGCGCCAGACCAGCCTGTCCGTACTGGAGATCGGGCTCGCCTGCGGCTTTGCCAGCGCTAGCCACTTTTCGCGCGCCTATCGCGAGCGCTTCGGGCATCCGCCGCGGGCGGAGCGGGTTCCCCATGGCGGAGCGGTTTGGCGCTGAGTGTCAAGAAACCGTCGCATAGCGACAAATCATCTGCGCCCCGCGCCGGAACTCTAGGCGATCAGAAAAACCACGGGAACGGATGCCATGAAACCTATGATCGCGCTCGCGCTCGCCTGCGCCGCAACGCTTGCCTCCCTGCCCGCGCTCGCCCAGGACACGCTCGCCAAGATCAAGGAAAAGGGCGTGATGACGGTCGGCGTCAAGAACGACTACAAGCCCTGGGGCTTCCTGGAGCCGTCGGGCAAGATCGTCGGGCTCGAGATCGACCTCGCCCAGGCCGTCGCCGACAAGATCGGCGTCAAGCTCGAGATGGTCCCGGTCATCGCCGCCAACCGCATGGAGTTCCTGAAGCAGGGACGGATCGACATGATCCTCGCCACGCTGGGCGACACCGCCGAGCGCCGCAAGATCATCGGCATGGTCGAGCCCAACTACTATGCCGGCGCGACCAACGTGCTGGCGCCCAAGAGTGCCGGCCTCAAGACGTGGAACGACCTGAAGGGACGCAAGGTCTGCGCCGTGCAGGGGGCCTATTACAACCGTCGGGTCACGCAGATGTACACGCCGGAAATGGTCGTGTTCCCCTCCGTGCCGGACGCGCTCAATGCGCTGCAGGGCAACAACTGCGTCGCCTTCCTCTTCGATGACACGCTGATCGTCTCGACGCTTTCGGGTGGCGATGCGAAATGGGCGAATTACGAGATGCCGCTGGTCTCTGAAGACCCGCAGCTCTGGGCGATCGGCCTGCGGCTCGAGGACATGGACGGCCCCTTCGGCAAGCTCGTCAAGGACATGTCGGTCGACTGGCACAAGAGCGGCAAGCTGCTCGAACTCGAGACGAAATGGGGCATCAAGCAGAGCCCTTACCTGATCGAGACCAACAAGAAGCTGAAGGCGGCGTCGTAAAGACGCCGAGTACCACAGCCCTCATCCTGAGGAGCGCTTCGCAGAAGCGCGTCTCGAAGGATGCTCTGGGAGGCTCGGGAACCACCTGGATCATCCTTCGAGACGCCGCGTTCCGCGGCTCCTCAGGATGAGGGCTGTGGGCAGCGAAAGCCAAAAACGATCATGATCGCCGCCTTCTTCGAACGCCTGAACGAGACGTCCGGACTGAACTTTTCAGTCTTCTATGACGCGTTCGACCAGTCGCGCTTCCTGACCGGGCTCTGGACCACGACCTATATCTGCGTGGTCTCGATCATTGCCTCGCTTGCGCTTGGCCTGCTCGGCACCTGGGTCGCGGGCAGCCAGTCACGGCTGGGGCGGCTGCTGGTGCGTGGTTATGTCCAGTTCTTCCGCAACACTCCGCCTCTCGTGCAGCTCTCGTTCTTCTACTTCGCCGTTGCCAGCCTGCTGCCGACAGTCAGCGACGGGTTTGGCGGGCAGTCGCCCCTGGTCTCCGGCACAGGCTGGGCGATCGTCGCCTTCTCGCTCTTTGCCGGCGCCTTCAATGTCGAGATTTTTCGGGCCGGCATAGAGGCGGTGCCCTCGACGACGGTCGAGGCGGCTGAATCGCTGGGCTACACCCGGCTGCAGCTCTACATCCACGTCGTGCTGCCGCTGGCTTTCCGCATCTGCCTGCCGGCGCTGAACAACAACCTGATCAATCTGGTGAAGACGACGACGCTCGCCTACGCCATCGGCGTGCCCGAACTGCTTTATGCGGCGTCGCAGATCTGGTCCGAGGTATTCAACGTCCGCGAGATGATGAACGTGCTGCTCGTGACCTATGTCGCCCTCGTGGCCGTGCTGGTCTGGGTGATGGGCCGCTGGGAGAGGGCGCTGCGCATCCCGGGATATTCGACATGAGCAAGGCCGCAACCCACAGCAAGGCCTCGACCGATCTGCCGGTACTGCTGCCCTTCCGCGCGCCGGCCCCTATTTCGCCCTCGGGGCTGGCATCGCCGATGCTGCTGGGCGGCGCGACGCTCGCCGCCTTCGCGATCCTGTTTGGCGCGTCCCTCGCGCTTGCGCAGGTCACGGCACGGCCCCCAGGCGAAAGTGCCGTGACCGTGCTGCTGCGCTGGGCACCGCTGATCTTCCAGGGTTTCCTGTTCAACATCCTGATCAGCTTCCTGTCGATGGCGCTCGGCTCGGCCGTGGGCGTGCTCGTCGGCATCGCTCAGGTTTCGCTGGTCGCACCTGTCCGCAAGCTGGCCTGGGGGCTGACGCAGTTCTTCCGCAATGCGCCCTGGCTGGTGCTGCTGTTCTACGCGATGTTCCTGCTGCCCTTCGAGTTCAGGGTCTTCGGGCTGACCATCGCTTTCCCGGCCTGGGTCAAGGCGATCATCGGGCTGGCCTTGCCGGTCGCGGCCAATGTGTCCGAGATCGTGCGCGGCGGCATCCGCTCGATTCCGTCGGGCCAATGGGAATCGGCCGAAGCGCTCGCCTTCACCCGGCGCCAGACGATGTGGATGATCATCCTGCCGCAGGCCTTCAAGCGCATGATCCCGCCCTGGATGAACCTCTATGCCATCCTGACCATGGCGACGACGCTGATCTCGGTCGTCGGTATCCAGGACGGGCTGACCATCACGCGCGCGGCGCTCGTTGCGGAAAGCCGGCCGGAGCTGATGATCCCGATGTACCTTCTGCTGCTCCTGATGTTCTTCGCCTACTGCTACCCGATCGCGCGGGCGACGCTCGCGCTCGAACGCCGCTTCAACGTGAAAGCCTAGATGGGGATGAGCATGATGTGGTCCGAAAACCGGTCCCCACTTTTCGGCGTCATGCTTTAGCATGGCAAGCCGGCATGAACTGGGCGAGCCCGTCGTCGTCGTCGAGGGTGTCGAGAAATCCTTCGGTGCGCTGAAGGTGCTGAAGGACGTCGCGCTGACCGTCCGGCGGGGCGAGACAGTCTGCATCATCGGCCCGTCGGGATCGGGAAAGTCGACGCTACTGCGTTGCATCAACGGCCTGGTGCCAATCAGCAAGGGCTCGATCAAGCTCGCCGGGCGCGAGGTCAACGACAAGAATCTCGACAAGCTCTCCTTACGTCGCGACGTCGGGATCGTCTTCCAGCAGTACAATCTGTTTCCGCACAAGAACGCCCTGCAGAATGTCATGATGGCGCCGATCCATGTGCTCAAGCAGGACAAGGCGGAGGTCGAGGCGCGCGCCCGCAAATTGCTCGCCAAGGTCGGCCTCTCCGACAAGCTGTCGACCTATCCGGGCGAATTGTCTGGTGGCCAGCAGCAGCGCGTCGCGATTGCCCGCTCGCTGGCGATGAACCCCAAGGTGATGCTGTTCGACGAGGTCACCGCTGCGCTCGATCCCGAGACCAAAAAGGAGGTGCTGGTGACGATCCAGGACCTCGCCGCCGAGGGCATGACCTGCATCCTCGTCACCCATGAGATGGGCTTTGCCCGCGAGGTGGCCGATCATGTCTATTTCACCGATGGCGGCCTGATCGTCGAGCACGCCGCTCCCGCGGAACTCTTCGGCAATCCCCGCGAGGAGCGGACCAAAGCGTTTCTCGACAAGGTGCTTTGACGCCGCCGCCGATGTCGCATTCGGGCAAACGCCTGTCGCAAATCGACCGCCTGCCAAGTCATCGGCAGGGAACAATGCAGGTCATTTCCATCCAAGCGAAGTGCGCCATGGCCTCGACCGTTCCGCCCGATCCGAAATCCGTCGCCGGCAAGTCGCTGCATGTCGAGGAGCGCGCGCAGCTTCTGGTCATCGGCGCCGGTCCGGCGGGACTTGCTGCCGCAATCGAGGCTGCCGGACGTGGCCTGTCGGTTGTCCTCGTCGACGAAAATCCGGTGTCCTTCAAGACGATGGGCGACGAGGTCCCCTTGCATTACGGGCAGGGCATGTCGGCGGAGGCTCGCAATCGCAATGCCATGATGGAAGCCTTCATCGCCTCGGAACCGCAGATCGAGGCGGCTTTCGAGGCTGGCGTCGATGTCCGTCTCGGCACGGCCTGCTGGGGGCTCTACGCCAACGGGCCCGCCGTCACCTGGCTGCCGGGGCTCGTTGCCGGGCTGAACGATGAGAGCCGCTCCTGGATGCTCCAGGCGGAGCATGTCGTGGTCGCCGCCGGCCGCCGCGATATGGGGCTGGGTTTTCCCGGCTGGGAGAAGCCCGGCGTTCTCGGCGCGACGGCGGCGGTCTCGCTGGCCTCGCGCTATGGCGCGCTTGGGCGAAGGCGCGTAGTCGTGCTGGGCTCGTCGACCGAGGCTTTGACCGCCGCGCTCAACTTGCGCGAGGCCGGAACCGAGATCGCCGCGATCATCGAGCAGGCGCAGGCGCCGCTGGGTTCGCCCGAGCTGATCGCGGCGTTGCGCAAGGCCGGGACCGAGATCCTGACCGGCCATGTCGTTCGCGAGGCCAGCGGGCGCGATGCGGTCGAGGCGGTGCTGTTCAGTGAGATCGATGGCGATGGCCGCAGTTTCGGAGCCGAGCGGATCATTTCCTGTGACGGCATCGTGCTCGCCATAGGCGCGACACCGGTCGTCGATCTGCTGGATGCGATGGGCTGCCGGATCGCCTTCCAGCCCGAGCGTGGCGGCTATGCCCCGGTCGTGGATTCCGGCCAGCGCACCAACGTGAGGAACATCTTTGCGGTCGGCGATTGCGCCGGAATCTGGTCGGGCAAGACGCAGGATCGCGCCATCGCCGAAGCCGAGGGACGGCGCGCGGTCGCGGCCATCGCAGCCGGGTTGGGGATGACTGACGATCGCGTGGTTCCTGCCGCGCTGGAACCGCCTGCGCCGAGCCACGACATCTCCGCCTATCGCCTTGCCTGGGTCCGCGCCAGCGTGATCGAGGCGCGCGCCGAGTTCCATGTCTGCCAGTGCGAGGAGGTGACGGCGCGCGAGATCCTGGAGGTACGTCCGCCGCGCTATCTCGACTGGAAAAACGAGCGCCGCAATGATCGCTCGCTTTCGGCGCTGCTGGGCGAGGAGCCGCCCAATCCCGATCAGGTCAAGCGCCTGACGCGCGCCGGCATGGGCGCGTGCCAGGGCAGGCGCTGCCGCGAGCAGGTTGCAGCCTTGCTGGCGCTGGGCGCGGCCATGCCTTTGTCCTCGATCCCGCTTGCCGGTTATCGCGCGCCGGTACGGCCATTGCCGCTGTCGATTGCGGGCCAGATCCCCGAACCGCCCGAGCAGGCCGAGCATTGGGACACCTGGTTCGGCATGCATGCGCAATGGCGTCCGTTCTGGGACGTGCCGGAGCTTTATACGGTCGCGACCAACGACGCGACCGGCCCCGTGGCGAGCGAGTGAGGCCGATCATGAGCGCGATCAAGGGAGCCTCGGTCGTCATTGTCGGCGGTGGCGTCACCGGCCTGAGCGCCGGCTGGTGGCTGGCGCGCGAGGGCGTCGACGTCCTCGTCATCGAGAAGGGCATGATCGGCTGGGAGGCGTCGGGCCGCAATGGCGGCGGCTGCTCGCACCATCACTCGCCGCTCTTCCTCGAGGAGCAGCGCCTCTGGCCGAAGATGGATGAACTGCTGGGCTATCCGACGGAATTCGCCGGCAGCCGCATCCGCCTTGCTTCCAGCGAGCACCAGATGGCGCTGTATGGCCGGGCACTGAGCAACGCCGCGCGGCAGGGCTTCAAATCCGAAATCCTCGATACCAGGCAGATCAGGGAATTCGTGCCGCTGGCCGGTGACAACATGGTCGGCGGCTATTTCTATCATTTCGGCGGCCATGCGAATCCGCACCGCACCTTGCAGGCCTATGCCTGGGCCATGCAGGACCATGGCGGGCGCTTGATGCAGCATTGCGCGGTCACCGGATTCCGGAGCGTCGGCGGCAAGGTCACCGGCGTCGAGACCGAGCGCGGCTTGATCGCCTGCGATCACCTCGTCATTGCCGCCGGGCCGCATACGGGTCGGTTATCGGCCATGCTCGGCCATGAGGTCCCGATGGCCTCGGCCCGCTGCGAGATGGTGGTTACGGAGCCGCTGCCGCTGATGCCTTATGGCGGCGTCGACGGCAACGGGCTCTATGGCCGCCAGACGCTGCGCGGCAACCTCGCCTATGGCGGCGGCCCGCATGAATGGCTCGACATTGCCGGGAACGCCGCGCCGGCCAAGCCGACGACGCCGCTGATGGGGCATATCGGCCGCAGGCTGGCGGAACTCCTGCCCAAGGCGGCCCATGCCCGGATCATCCGCTCCTGGGCCGGCGTGATCGAGAACACGCCCGATGGGCGGCCGGTGATCGACCGCCTGGACACGCAGAGCAATGTCGTGGTCGCGACTCTGTCGAGCGTCGGCTTCGGCCTTTCGCCGGCTAGCGGGCATGCCATCCGCGACCTGGTGATGGATGGGGCCTGCAGCTTCGCCGACATTTCCTCGTTCAGGCTCGCGCGCTTCGCTCAGCTGGAGCCGGATTGGCGGGAGTTGCAGGGGTGGCAGGCTCTGGCGGCGGAAGAGGCGCTGGCGGCCTGAACGCGCCAGTCGGGGGAAGACAGCGACGATCGTCATGGTCGGGCTTGTCCCGACCATCCACGTCTTCACCGGTCGAGGTCTGAGTTCAAGACGTGGATGCTCGCCACAAGGGCGAGCATGACGGCAACGATGGCGCGCTCTACAAAGCGATCGTCACATCGCTTCGCGGCCGGGACGAGCAGGCCAGGATAAAGCCCTGCGCCTCTTCCTCGGCCGAAATCCCGCCCTCGTGATGCATTGCGACGTCGCCGGCGACGAGGCTGACGCGGCAGGTCCCGCACATGCCTGAGGCGCAGCCGCAGGGGATAACGATCGTTTGGCGTGTCGCCGCTTCCAGCAGCGTTTCGTCTGCGCGCGCCAAGAAGCGCTTCTCGCCCATTGTGATGGCAAAGCCCGTTGCCGGCGCGTCGTCGGGAATGGGCGCTGGCGCGGCCGGTGCGACGGCCCCGAAATGCTCGATATGGAAATGCGCGCGCGTGCCCCCTTCGGCCGCATGGATCAGCCGGGCCTCCTCCATGAATCCGGCGGGGCCGCAGCAGAACACCTCGCGCCGGCCGAAATCCGGCACAGCGACCGAGACCAGCCGGCGATTGAGCCGGCCGGAGAAGCCGAACCAGCCAGGCGAGGGCTGACTGACCAGCATCGCGATCTTCAGCTGGGGCATGCGGCGCTGGAGCTCAGCGAGCTCTTCCGGAAAGAGGACATCACCGGGCATGCGCGCCGCATGCAGCCAGGCGATGTCGATGTCGGGTGCGGTGTCCGCGAGATGCCGGACCATGGCCATCAGCGGGCTTGCGCCAGAGCCGGCCGAGACCAGCGCAATGCTTTCGCTCTGGCGCCCTGCGATGGTGAAGCGGCCGCGCGGTCGACGCCCCTCGATCACATCGCCGACCGAAAGACGCTCGTGCAGCCAGCGTGTCGCGCGCCCCTCGGCATGCGCCTTGATCGTCATCGCCAGCGCGTCGCTGCCCGGAGCGGAGGCCAGCGAGAAGGTCCGGAACAGACGCTCCCCGTCGAGCGTGAGCCGCAGCGTCATCGACTGTCCGGCGTCGTAATCGGGCATGGCGCCTTCCGGCCGGAAGACGAAGGTCTTGATGTCCGGCGTCTCTCGCCGGATCGCGATGACGGTCAGCTTCAGGAACCGCGCCTCGTCCGTCGTGGGGGGCATGTCCAGCGTGTCGGCATCGCTCATTCCGCAGCCATCCTTCTGGACGCGGCCGCGCCGACGAAGGCTTCCATCTTGCCGGCATACCAGTTGGCGAAGTTGGTCAGCATGAACTCGGAGGGCGCATAGGGGCCGGGCCGGTAAGCCATGGAGCGGATGCCGCGATGGTTGACTTCGGCCAGTTCCGCGTCCTGCGCATTGGTGGCGATCCAGACCTCGGTCAGCCGCTCGACATCGTAGTCGACACCCTCGACGGCGTCCTCATGCACCAGCCAGGTCGTGCGCACGGCCGTGCGGTCCTGGCCGAGCGGCAGCACGCGGAAATGGATGATGTGGTCGGAGAGGAAGTGATTCCAGTTATTGGGCGCGCGGAACATCCTGACCGAGCCGAGATCGGGTTCGGTGAAATCCGCCAGGAGCTTCCTGCAGCCGGGTCCGCCATCCATGGTGAAGGAGACCGCGCCCTCGTGGAAGGGCAGGCGGATGCAGCGGAATTCCTCGCCGCCATCGGCCGGCTTGTGGGGCAGTCCGAGTGCGTCCCATTTCGCGGTCTTGGCGTCCATCAGCGCCTTGAACTGCGCCGGCCCGCGCGGATCATCGGGCAGAGCGAACTCAACCAGCGTTACCAGCAGCTCGGGGTGATTGCCGGCGCAATGATAGCATTCGCGGTTGTTCTCGATCACGAGTTTCCAGTTGGCCTCCTCAATCAGAGTCATCTCGAAGGCGACCTTGGTGCGGTCGGGCTGATGGGGCGCGATGTAGGGCGTCACGCCAGCCCTGAACCGGGCGATATCGGGAGGCTCTTGCGCAAGGCAGATATAGACCATGCCGCAGATCACCTCGGCATGGACCGGATGCAGGCCGTATTCGCTGCGATCGAAATCTTCAGGCATCTGGCGCGCGTTGAGCAGCGAGCCGTCGAGTTCGTAGACCCATTGATGATAGGGGCAGACCAGCCGCGTCGCCCGGCCCTTCTCCTTGCCGCAGATGCGCGAGCCGCGATGCCGGCAGGAATTGTGGAAGGCGCGGATGCCGCCATCGCGATCGCGCAGGATGACGATCGGGTTATCGCCGACGGCGAGCGTCAGATAGTCGCCGGGTTTCCTGATCTCGCAGCTATTGCAGGCGAACAGCCATTCGGTCTCGAACACCGCCTTCAGGTCGGCCTCATGCATCGCGGGATCGACATAGAAGGCCTGCGGCAGGCTGAAGCCTTCGCGGCGCTGGCTGAGCAGATGGCTGATGCGGTCGCGGTCGATCATGACTGATGCCCCGGAGGCTGCTGGACGCGCCATGATCCGCCAGATGGCGCCGCCCGTGCCTGAGCATTGCGACCTTGCCGGCAAGCTTTCCGACAGTCTGCGTCGTTTTCATTGTAACAATGTCGGAAAGCCGCTTTTCGAGGCCGCGCCCATTTGTGATGATCTGCTTGGGTTCTTCTCTTGCCGTCATCCCGGGCGTAGCGCAGCGAAGACCCGGGATCCATGCCTGAGCGGAGCCGTTCAGCGCTCCGGAATGGATCCCGGGTCTCCCTTCGGTCGCCCGGGATGACGGTGCGGTTGATTGGTTGCTAACTGGAACGAGGCGACAGTGGTGAGGGATCAGGCAGCCGGCACGCGCGTCATCACCCTCCTGCTCGTCGAGGGGTTTTCGATGATGAGCGTGGCATCGGCGATCGAGCCGTTGCGCTCGCTCAACCGATTGATCGACCGCGAGGCCTGGCGCTGGCGGCTGGCCAGTCTCGACGGCGAGGTTCTGGCTGCCTCTAACGGAATTCCGCTACCGACGGAGAAGGCCGAGACGGCGCTGATCGGCTCGGATTATGTCTTCGTCTGCGGTGGCCTGCGCATCCAGTCGGTCGATGAGCGGCGCTATCTGGCGTTGCTGCGCCGGGCGGCGCGCGGTGGCGTTGCGGTCGGCTCGCTCTCGACGGGCACTTACCTGCTGGCCCGCGCCGGCTTGCTCGACGGCTATCGCTGCACCATCCATTGGGAGAACCGGCCGGCCTTCCAGGAGGAATTTCCCGACCTCGTCTGCACCGACAAGATCTATGAGATAGACCGCGATCGCCTGACCTGCTCGGGCGGCACCGCCGCGATGGATTTGATGCTGCACCTGATCATCGAACGCCATGGCGCCGACCTTGCGCGTCGCGTCGCCAACCAGTTCCACCATGACCGCATCCGCGACGAGCGCGACAACCAGAGCGGCGGGCGGCTGGAGCGGCTGGCGAATCTGCCGCCGCCGGTGCGTGCCGCGATCCGCCTGATGCAGCGCCATGTCGAGGACACCATCTCCATCGCCGAGATCGCGGAGCGTGCCGGCATGAGTGCGCGCCAGATCGAGCGCCTCTTCCTGCGCTATCTCGAGACGTCTCCGGCGCGCTACTACCTCTCGCTGCGCATCGACCGGGCGCGCGAACTGCTGCTCTATTCCGACCGGCCGATCCTGGAGGTCGCGATCGCGGCGGGGTTCACCTCGACGTCGCATTTCGCTCACTGGTTCAAGCGGCTTCAGGGCGTGAGGCCGTCGCAATTGAGGGGAAGGGTGGCGAGTGAAGCTGAAACCGTCGCCGCCGCGAGACTGCCGACCCCTCAGCCCTCATCCTGAGGAGCCGCGCAGCGGCGTCTCGAAGGATGCTTCAGGGGGCTGAGGCTGGAGCATCCTTCGAGACGCGGGCTGAAGCCTGCTCCCTCAGGATGAGGGCTCGTATGGCAGGGAACGCGATACGTCGTATCCCCGACATTCCATGTCGCTTCCCCGCCCCTTTGTTGGAACCGTTCTGATCGACACTTTGTCCTGACAAGACGGATAACCGTCGAAAGGGGATGTGAGTGGAGACGATCGCCTTCATCATGGCGAATCTTCCGGTGATCGGGCAGCGCATGCTCGAGCACGTCTCCCTCGTCGGCGTCTCCGTCGGCGTTGCGATCCTGACCGGCGTGCCGATCGGCATCCTGATCACCCAAAGCCGGGCATGGGCCGACCGCGTGCTCTATGTCGCCTCCGTCATCATCACCATTCCCTCGATCGCGCTGTTTGGCATCCTGATCCCGGTGCTCTCGCTGATCGGACAGGGCATCGGCTATCTGCCGGCGGTGATCGCGCTGATCCTCTATGCGCAATTGCCGATCATCCGGAACACCTACACCGCGATCATGAATGTCGACCCGGCGCTGCGGGAGGCCGCGCGCGGCATGGGCATGACGACGCTGGAGCGGCTGCGCCGGGTCGAGTTGCCGCTGGCGCTGCCGGTGATCATCAACGGCGTGCGCAGCGCGGTCGTCCTCAACATCGCGATCGGCGCGATCGCCACCTATATCGGCGCCGGCGGCCTTGGCACCTTCATCTCGCGCGGCATCTCGCAGACCGACATCCGCCAGCTGCTGACCGGCGCGCTCTCGGTGAGCCTGCTCGCGATCATCGCCGATTATGCCCTTCTCGGCGCCCAGCGCCTGATGACGTCCCCCGGATTGAGGCTGCGATGATCCGTCTCGAGCAGGTCTCAAAACATTTCGGCACGATGGTCGCGGTCGACCGCATCGACATGGAAGTGCCCACCGGGGCCGTCTGCGTGCTGCTGGGCCCTTCGGGCTGCGGCAAGACCACGACTATGAAGATGATCAACCGGCTGATCCCGCCGACATCGGGCAAGATTTTCCTCGATGGCAAGGATACGACCGGGGTCGATGAGGTCAGCTTAAGGCGCTCGATCGGCTACGTGATCCAGCAGATCGGCCTGTTCCCGAACATGACGGTCGAGGACAATATCTGCGTCGTGCCGGACCTGCTGGGCTGGCCGCGCGCCAAATCGCGCAAGCGCGCGTCGCAACTGCTCGACATGGTCAATCTCGACCCGTCGGTCTTCCTGAAGCGCTATCCCAAGCAGTTGTCGGGTGGGCAGCAGCAGCGCGTCGGCGTCGTGCGTGCGCTCGCCGCCGATCCGCCGGTGCTGCTGATGGACGAGCCGTTCGGGGCGATCGACCCGATCAACCGCGAGGTCATCCAGGACGAATTCATGAAGCTCCAGGCGGAGCTCAAGAAAACCATCGTCTTCGTCAGCCACGACATCGACGAAGCCGTGAAGATGGCAACCCGGATCGCGATCTTCCGCGACGGGAAACTGATCCAGTACGATACGCCCGACAATATCCTCGCCCATCCCGTCGACGCCTTCGTCTCGGAGTTCGTCGGTTCGGACAGGACGCTGAAGCGCCTGCGCCTGATCAAGGTCACGGATGCGATGATGAGCGACCCACCGCGGGTCAAGGCGGAGGACACTCTGGAGACGGCCGTCAGGCTGATGGACGAGCACGGCCATGTCTCGGTCGTGATGGTCGGCCCGCGCGGCCGGGCGCGTGGCGTCGTCCGGCACGAGGTCGCCCGCGACCTCAAGGGTCTCGTCGGCGAGCATCAGGAGCCGCTGCCGGGCATCGTCAACATCAAGGACGATCTGCGCTCGGCGGTGTCGCAGATGTTCACCCACGGCGTGACCTGGCTCGCCTGCGTCGACGATGATGGCTTCTACAAGGGCTACATCACCCAGAAGAGCATCACGCAGGTGCTCGGCACGACCTATCGGGACCGCTGAGATGGCCGCGACCGGGCTCCAGACCGCGTTCCGCCTGCTGCTGATCACAGGCGTGTTCGCGTGCGGCGCCTGGTTTCAGGCGAATGGCCTGCTGCCTGCGATCCTGAAGCATCGCAGCGATGTGATCTATCTCATCCGCCAGCATCTGGCGTTGGCGGCGGTATCGGGCGCGATCGCGATCGTTGTGGGCATCCCGCTCGGCGTCATCCTGACCCGGCCGCGCTTCGAGATGTTCGCTGACGCGGTGACGCAGGTGGTCAATCTAGGGACGACGATCCCGACACTCGCACTGCTAGCCCTGTCGATGTCGTTTCTGGGTATCGGTGCGCCGCCGGTGATCTTCGCGCTGTTCGTGCTGACGCTGCTGCCGATCGTGCTCAACACCATCGCCGGTCTGCGATCGGTGCCGCAGCCGCTGATCGAGGCGGCGCGCGGCATGGGCATGACACCCGCGCAGATCCTGCGCCGGGTCGAGCTGCCCAACGCCGTTTTCGTCATCCTCGCGGGCATCCGCACGGCGCTCGCTATCAATATCGGCACGGTGCCGCTCGCCTTCCTGATCGGTGGCGGTGGGCTGGGCGAGCTCATCTTCACCGGCATCGACCTGATGGAACCGAGCATGCTGCTGGCGGGCGCGATCCCGACAGCGCTGCTCGCCGTATTCGTCGATTTCCTGGTCGGCCAGATCCAGTTCTGGCTGGTTCCGAGAGGCGTCAACCCACTGCGCTGACGCAGCGGCTTCCTTCAACCAACCAAAAAAGGGGAACAACCATGCTGAAACGCAGCTTTCTCGGACTGGCCGGCGCGGCCCTCGTGCTCTCGCTGACGCCGCTGGCGGCCCAGGCGCAAAACGTCGTGGTCGGCGGCAAGAACTTCACCGAGCAGCAGATCATGGCGGAGATGACAACCCAGCTGCTCAAGGCCAAGGGTTTCACCGTCGACAAGCGCGCCGGCCTTGGCACAGCGCCCCTGCGCCAGGCGCAGGAAGCCGGGCAGATCGACGTCTACTGGGAATACACCGGCACCTCGCTCATCACCTTCAACAAGGTGACGGACAAGATGGACGCAGCTGCGACCTATGCGAAGGTCAAGGAGCTCGACGCGGCCAAGGGGCTGGTCTGGCTCAATCCCTCCAAAGCCAACAACACCTACGCGCTGGCGATGCGCAAGGCCGATGCCGACGCCAAGGGCATCAAGTCGCTGTCGGATCTCGCCGGCAAGGTGAAGGGCGGGCAGGCGATGAAGTTCGGCTGTAATGCCGAGTTCTACGCCCGTCCTGACGGGCTCGGCCCCTTGCAGACCACCTATGGCTTCGAATTCGGCCGTGAAGCGACGGTGCGCATGGATACCGGCCTCGTCTATCAGGCCTTGCGCGACTCTCAGGTCGATGTCGGCCTTGTCTTCGCCACCGACGGGCGTGTACCGGCCTTCAACTTCGTCATCCTGACCGACGACAAGGGTTATTTCCCGACCTATGCGATGACGCCCGTCATCCGCAAGGAGACGCTCGAGAAGAACCCGAAGCTCGGTGAGGCGCTGAACGCGCTTTCCGCCAAGCTAGACGACGCCACCATGGCCAAGCTCAATGCCACCGTCGATGTCGACAAGAAGAGCGTCGAGGAGGTCGCGGCCGGCTTTCTGAAGGCGCAGGCGCTGATCTGAGGCGTCGGAGCGCTCCGCAGGGTCGATAGGCAACCGTCGTACCGGGCGACCGAAGGGAAGACCAGGATCCATCCCCGAACCATTCCGGCTTGGGTCCTGAGTCTGCGCTTCTCTCCGCCCGGTAACGATACGGGCTACCAGAAGGGTTGGGAGGATCGTTGCATCGTGACGTGCCGTTTGACCGTTGCAGCCGCGCAGATCGCCTGCCGGCCGGGCGACATATCCGCTAATCTGACGGCGCATATCGAGATGGTGCGGCAGGCGACCGCTCTGGGCGCCGACATTCTTGTCTTTCCCGAGCTTTCGCTGACGGATTACGTCGCCGCGCCCGATTGCGCGGCTTTGGCCACGACCCGCGCTGCACCTGAATTCGCACTCATCGGAGAGGCGGCGGGCGCGCTGCAGGTCTCGATAGGCTTCATCGAGCGAGACGCGCAGGGTCGTTTTTTCAATGCGCAGGCGCTGATCGCCGGGGATCGGATTGCGGTCCACCGCAAGCTCAACCTGCCGGGCTATGGCACACTGCGCGAGGACGCCGTCTACGCAAAGGGCGAGGCGCTGGACCTCGTCGACATGCGGGACGGCTGGCGCTTGGCAACGCTGATCTGCGCCGACAGCTGGAATCCGGCGCTGCCCTGGCTTGCGGCGCTGGCAGGCGCCAACCTGCTGATCCTGCCTGTGGCATCATCGCGCGGTGCGGTCGATGGCGGCTTCGACAATCCGCGTGGCTGGGAGATCAATCTGGCCCACACCGCCATGACCTATGGCCTGCCGACGATCTTCGCCAACCATTGCGGACGGCGCGGCGGCTTCGATTTCTGGGGCGGCTCGCGCATCCTCGATGCGACCGGACGCGAACTGGCCCGGGCAGGCGATGAGCCTGAGCTGATCTCGGCAGTGATCGACCTCGACGACGGCATCACCGCCCGCAAAAACCTGCCAACGGCCCGCGACAGCGATCCTACCCTGATCCATCGCCTGCTCGGCGAATATCTCGAAGCCACGAAGGAATGACCCATGTCGTCGCTCGCCTTCATCCACGATCTGCGGTTTGCCGACCTGCCGGCCGAAGTCGTCCATCAGGCGCGGCGCTGCCTGCTCGATCTGATCGGGGTCGCGGCTGCCGGGCGCCGGACCGAGCTGTCGCGCATCGTCCACGGTTTCGCGGTCCGCCAGATGGGCGCGAGCGAAGGCGGGGCGCGGTTGCTGTTCGACGGTCGCAGAGCGAGCGCTGCGGGTGCGGCCTTCGCCGGGGCCTCGACGATCGACTCATTCGACGCCCATGACGGCCATGCCTTGACCAAGGGCCATGCCGGCGTCGCGATCCTGCCAGCACTGCTCGCGGTCGCCGATGCCGAACAGCTCGTCGCCACGGGCCTCGTGGATGGCCGTGAAATTCTCACAGCGCTGGTGATCGGCTACGAGATCGCGATTCGCGCCGGCATCGCCTTGCATGGCAGCGTCGCCGACTATCACACATCGGGCGCCTGGAACGCCCTGGCTTGTGCGGCCATCACCGCGCGCCTGCTGCGACTCACGCCCGAGGAGACGCGCCATGCGCTCGGCATTGCGGAGTATCATGGCCCGCGCAGCCAGATGATGCGCTGCATCGACCATCCGACCATGCTGAAGGACGGTTCGGGCTGGGGCGCCTTTGCCGGCGTCTCGGCTGCCTATCTGGCGCAGGACGGCTTTTCAGGCGCACCGGCGATCACCATGGAAGCGCCTGAGCAGGCCGGGCTGTGGTCGGACCTCGGCACGCGCTGGCGAATTGGGGAACAGTATTTCAAGCCGTGGCCGGTGTGCCGCTGGGCGCAGCCGGCGGTCGAGGCTGCCGCGACCATGCTGGCTTCGGGGCCGATCGCGCCGGCCGGTATCGTCAGCATCGAGGTCGAGACCTTCGCCGAGGCGGTCAGGCTGGGAGCCGCCGTGCCGGCCACGACGGAGGCTGCGCAATATGCGCTTGGCTTCCCGCTGGCCGCGTTTCTGGTTCGCGGCCGGCTCGGCGCGGCCGAGATCGGCCCGGAAGGATTGGCCGACCCTGCCATTGCCGCGATGACCAGGCTGATCGTGCTGCGCGAAAGAGCCGAGTTCTCGCGCCAGTTCCCGGCGAAGCGGCAGGCCGTTCTGCGCATCGTCATGGCTGATGGTGAGGTCCGGACCTCGCCCGTCACCACCGCGCGGGGCGATCCGGACGCGCCGCTGGGCGATGCCGATCTCAAGCAGAAATTCAGCGAGCTGACCGATTATCTGAGCGAAGACCGGTCGAGGCGGATCTGCGAGACCAGCCTCGGGCTTGGAGCACCGGATGTGTCGCTGGCGGCTCTCATGGATCAGGTTTTGGCGGCGGAGCCTACAGAGACAGGGCGGCGTCGTGGCCGGCCTGCGATCGCGGCGACAGGCTGATCGCGACGTAAGAGGCCCCACTCGGCTTGACCGAGTGGGGTCTGTTGTTCCCGGCGGGACCTGTCGTTCAGCGGCGGCAGACCTGCACGCGCCGGAGCACCCAGCGTCCGCGATGGTCGCGCACGCGGCGGTTTTCCCACCAGCAGCGTCCGTGGCGGGGGCCGATATGCCGCTGGCGCGAGGGATGCCACTGGGCCAGTTCGGCGCTTGCAGTCGTGGCGACGATCCCGCCCGTCGAGACCGGAGCAGCAAAAGAGCTGCCGGAGCACAGCGCCCCGATCAGGACCGCAGCCGCAATGGCTGCTCCGCGAAAATGAACCATATGTTTCTCCTTTGGGCTGCTAGGCCGAGATCAATCGGCTTTCACGCTGGTAAAGGCCCGTCGCTCTCGCGGCAGGCCGGCCCCGCCTTGCCGGGAGCGTCGCTCCGACAACTGGCGGCAGGGGCTTCCGGGGCCGTTTTCGGGCCATCCAGATGGTCAGAACCGCCAGATCAGCGGCACGATGAAAACCGCCACGACGAAGAACCAGAGCAGCAATGGCAGGCCGAGTTTCCAATAGTCGCTGAAAGCATAGCCGCCGGGGCCCATCACCATCAGGTTGGTCGGGGTTGCGATCGGCGTCAGGAAGGCGGCGGCAGCGGCCACGGCGGTGCTCATCAGGACGGGGCGAGGGGAGATCCCCATGCTGGCGGCGGCCGCGACGCCGATCGGAATGACGATCAGCGCCGTGGCGGTATTGCTGATGAGTTGGCCCATGATGGCGGTCAGGACGAACAGGCCGGCGAGCAGGGCAACGGGGCCTGCGTCGCCCACCATGTAGACGAGCCGTTCGGCCATCATCTTCGCGGCTCCGGTCTCCACCATGGCGGTCGAAAGCGGCATCATCGCGCCGACGAGGATCACCGTCGTCCAGCTGATGGCGCGATAGGACTGCTCGACGTTCATGATGCCCGACAGGATGATGGCGCCGGCGGCCAGGAGGCCCGCCACCGCAGGCGGGACGATGCCGGTGGCGAGCAGCAGGACCATGGCGATCAGGATGACGATGGCCTGGCGCGCGCCTGGGCCCATCGGCACGGCCTGGCGCCGGACCAGTTCGGGCGAGCTGACGACGAGAACGTCGGGATCGTCCAGGTGGATGTCGAGAGCCTTCCAGGTGCCCTGAAGCAGCATGGTGTCGCCAGCCTGCAAGACGATGCCGCCCGCATCCCGCGTTGCGTTGGCCGCTGCGATTTCCGCGCCGGCGCGCTGCACCGCGAGGATGATCAGGTCGCCGCTATCGGTGACCATGCCGGGAAACACGCTTTGGCCAACCAGCCCCGAGCGCGGGGGGATGACGACTTCAGCAAGGCCGGAACGGCGGTTGAACAGGGTTTCCTCGCCCTGGCCGGGTGTCGCTTCCTCGCGAAAGGCGAGATGCATCGTGGCTCCGAATGAGGCCGCGGCTTCCGCATCGCCGCGCAGCAGCAGGTGATCGCCATCGGCCATGACAGGCCGGCGGATCGGCCCGGCGGTTTCGCCGTCCTGAATGGCAACGAGCTGCAGTCCCGGATAGGCGGAGAGGTCGATCGTTGAGGTCGCCGCGCCGATATAGGGCGAGCTCTCACGGACCCGCATCTGGTAGACGCCGCTGGCAAGCCCGTATTGCTCGACCAGCGTTTTGGCATGACGGCTGAAATCGGTGGGCATCGTGGCGCCGTTGCGCTCGGGCAGGAGCCGTTTTCCGAAGAGGATGATGATCGCCATCGTGCCCGCAAGCAGGGGGACGCCGACAAGTGCGAACTCGAAGAAGCCGAAACCGCCGACGCCGGCATCGCTTCCGGCTTCGGAGACGAGAACGTTCACCGGTGTGCCGGTCAGCGCCAGCATCGAGCCGGCATGGGCGGCGAAGACCAGCGGCATCAGGAGCTGCGAGGAGTTGCGCTTGAGCCGGACGGCGATGACCACGACCACCGGCAACAAGGCCGCCACCGCGCCGTTGACGCTGATCAGCGCCGTGAGCAGTGAGACCAGCAGCATCGTCAAAAGCAGAAGTCGCGTCCGGCTTTCCTCGCCGGCTCCACGGATGAGAAGCTGGCCGGCCCAGGCGGTGACGCCAGTGACCTCAAGGCCGGAGCTGACGATGAAGAGCGAGGCGATGAAGATGACGGCGGGATCGCCGAGGCCGCCGAGCGACTGACCGAGGGTCAAAACGCCTGTCGCCCAGAGCGACAGAGCTGTCAGCATCGCGACGATGACGACCGGGACCCTGTTCGAGACGAACAGGACGACGGCAACAGCGATGATGGTCGCAGTATAAGCTATCGGGCTCAATCGCTCAGCTCCTCATTGGGCCATGCCAAGGCCGCTCGGTCATCAAAGGTGCACGTCTCTGCGCCGGTCGCCGAAAGCCGGCGTCGCCGCGTCCGCACCTATTCTCGTCCCCGATACGCAAATGCACGTCGCCACGCGTGATGGGGCGACGTGCTTCAGGGGCTGGTCGTCGACAGGAGGCGCAGTCGATGATGCGACCCTTGTCAGTTTAGTCTTCGAGGGTCGCCATCAGCAGGCCGATGCGGCAGCCCTTCTCGTATTCGGTGAGATTCACGTATTCCTTGATAGTGTGGATCTCGGCCTGGCCGGCGCCGATGGTGATCGTCGGAACGCCGTGCTTGTCGAACCAGTTGGCGTCGAGACCGCCATTCGAGAACAGGTAGACCGGCTCGATGCCCAGCGCTGCCAGCGCTTTGGAGGCGCGCTTCACCACCGGCGCGTCCTTGGCCAGTTCGAAGGGCGGATAGGCCGGCGTCTGAGTGAAGGTGACCTCGGCGGTGTCGCCCTCATGGTCCACGACGGCGGCCTTCGCCTCGGCGAAGGCCTTCTTGTAGCCATCGGCGATCTTAGTCGCGAAGGCAGCCTCGGGGCTGCGCGCCTCGCCCTTGATGTAGACGTAGTCGGTGACGACGTTCGTGGCGTCGCCGGCTGCGACCTTGCCAGCCTTGCCGCCGAAGATGCCGACATTGCTCGTGCCGCGGCCGTCTGATTTGACGACCTTGCCGAACCAGCCTGCACTGCGCGCCTCGGCCAGGGCCAGAGCCCCGACCATGGTGGCCGAGATGCCCTTTTCCGGCGCGACGCCGGCATGGGAGGCCCGACCCTTGATCTCGACTTCCCAGTTCTCCTGTCCGACCGCGCCGATGAGCAGTTCGGAGGCGAGTTGGCCATCGACATTGATGCACATGGCGGCCCCGCCGAGATCGGCCGGGTTCAGCTCGCGCGCGCCGTGCAGGCCGCTTTCCTCGCGGACGGTGAACAGCAGGGTGATCGGCGGATGGGGGAGCTTGTGCTTGATCAGGGTCTCGGCGAGCACGACCAGAAGCGCGACGCCGGTGCGGGCATCGCCGCCGAGTGCGGTCGTGCCGTCCGAGACGATGCGGTCGCCCTCGCGGCGGGGCTTGGCGCCTGCGCAAAGCGGCACGGTGTCGAGATGGGTGGAGAACAGCAGGCGCGGACCGGGTCGCGTACCCGGCAGATCGACGAAGAGGTTGCCGGTTTCGGTCGGCACCGGGATGCGCTTGTTGGCATCGTCGAAGCGGATCGCCGATGCCGGCACGCCGACCTTCTTCAGCGCGTCGCTGACGGCGGCCGCGATCTTGGCCTCCTGACCGGTGACGCCCTCGACCGACAGGAAGTTCATCAGGTGGTCGATGGCGGCTTCGACATCGAGGGGAAGAGAGGTGCTGCTCATGATATGCATCCGATCAATTGAGTGTTGCTGGATTTTTGGGCAGCTGGACCGGAGCCACAGCCGCCAGGGCAGTCACCGGGGTCACACTCCCCAGGGAGCGACCGGGGTCACAGGCCCCAGGGCAATCCAAGCCATTTCCAGGCGGCGAAGAGCGCGGTCCAGAGCACGAACATCCACATGACATAGGGCAGCATCAGCGAGACGATCGTGCCGACGCCGGCGGTCTTGTCGTATTTCTGGGCGAAGCCGACGACGAGCGCGAAATAGGCGTTGAGCGGGGTGATGGCGTTCATCGGGGAGTCGCCGACGCGATAGGCGGCGAGCACGGCCTCCGGCTCGACGCCGAGCTTCATCAGCAGGGGTACGAAGACGGGCGCGAAGATCGCCCATTTGGCGATTGCGCCGGTCAGCAGCAGGTCGATGATCGCGACAACGACGATGAAGCCGAGCAGCAAGGGCAAGGCGCCGATATTGGCCGATTGGAGCACGCCCGACAGGCTGAGCGCCATCACCGTGCCCATGTTGGTATAGGTGAAATAGGCGACGAACTGGCTGAGCACGAAGAACAGGAAGATCGTCCCGCCGAGGTTCTTGATCGACTTCTCGATCGCCGCGATCACCTCGGTCAGCGTGCGCAGGGTGCCGGCGCCGATGCCATAGGTCCAGCCGGTCGTCAGGAACATCAGCATGATCAGTGCGATGAGGCCGTTCATGAACGGCGAGTTGCCGATGAGTTCACCCGTTGTCGGGTTGCGCAGCGGCGCGCCGGCCGGAATGGTGAGCAGGCAGAAGACCACAATCAGGCCAAGCAGGCCGAAGCCGGCGAAGCGCAGTCCGCGCGACTCCTGCTCGGACAGCGTGGCGCCCTGCTCTGTGGTGGTGCCCTCGGCCGCCAGCTTGGGATCGTATTTGCCCAGGCGCGGCTCGATCATGCGGTCGGAGATGAAGGCGATGATGACCGTGAGGAACAGCACCGAGGCGATCGAGAACCAGACGTTCGAGGCCAGGCCGATCGACCTGCTGGGGTCGACGAGATGGGCGGCGTCATTGGTGAACTCGACCAGAACGGCGTCGAGCGGCTTGATCAGCATGTTGACCGTGAAGGCGCCGGCCACGGCGGCAAAGCCCAGCGCCAGGCCGGCGAGAGGATGCCGGCCGACGGCGAGATAGGCGATGCCGGCAAGGGGGATCAGGACGAGATAACCGGCATCGGCCGCGATGCTGGCGAGGATGCCGACGAAGGAGAGGATGTAGGTCAGGGCCCAGCGCGGCGAGACGATGACGAGTTTGCGGATCAGCGCCGTGACGAGGCCGGATTCCTCGGCAACGCCGGCGCCGATCATGGCGACGATCATGAGCCCGACTGCAGTGAAGCTCATGAAGTTCGGGATCAGCGAGGAATAGATGAAGCGAATGCCTTCAACGTTCAGCAGGCTGCGTATCGCCGTCGTCGCCGTCTCGACCTTGTGCGTATCGGGATTGATGCGCTCGAAGGTGACGGCCGCTCCGAACGCGCCGAGCACGGCCGACAGGCCGATGACGATCGCAATCAGGATCAGGAAGATGACCACGGGATGGGGAACCATGTTCCCGACCTTCTCGACCGTATCGAGAAATCTCTGCATCACGGTCTTTGACGCTACGTTTCCCGTGGCCATTTCTTGTCTCTCCTTGAGCCAAACAATTCCGCGCCCGGGGGCTGCGACAAGACAGATGTGCCGCCGAAGCGGATGCTCCAGCTGACGATGCGGCGAACTTAGCCCTCTGCGCCGGCGGAGCATCGGCACAGAATCCCAAAACGTGGGCCGCCTGTCCCAAAGTTGGGAAGGCGGCGAGGTTTGGTGCAGTTGCCCGCGCTTGCGGAAGCGTCCGGCTGGTTCCCGCGCATGGCATGGGATAGGCTTTGCCTTGTTCCGGCGACCCGGTATCGGGCTTGCGCCTCCCGCTTGGGCTCTCTAACGCGGCTGGGACGGTGGATTTGACGATGGCGGGCCGAGACGGCGCGAGGGAGCGGCACATGAAGGATGACGGATCGCAGTCGTGCTGCCCTTCAAGCGCCGAACACGCCTCGTATCTCGCTGTTCTCGCCGCGTGATGATGCGTGACGCTGCCCTTTCTTGGTCCAGGCGCTTTGCAGGCGTCGCTGTCGTGGTGGTCGTCGCCGGTTGCGCTTCGGCGCCCAGGGGGATGCTTCAGCCCGTCGCGCCGGCCGCTGGGACCGACAGCGTCAACATGCTCGCCGCGACCACGCGAGCGCCTTCCGACGAGGCTGGCGTCCTGTTCAGCGGGGATCGCGGCCCCGGGGTCTCCTTCAGCAATATCGTCGTCTCGATTCCCAGGGATCGCGAAGTCGGCACCATCCAGCTGCCTCGTTCCGTCCCGGGAAACGCTGCCACGGATTTCGTCGTCACGGCGGAGAGGCCGGTCGCCAAGGCCGACCTTGCCAAATGGTTCGCGAAGGCTGGTGGGCGCAAACGGCGGGTCTTCGTCTTCGTGCACGGCTTCAACACGCCGTTCGACCGGGCAGTGTTCCGTTTTGCGCAACTTACTCATGATGCGGATGCGATGGCGGCTCCGGTGCTGTTCTCCTGGCCTTCGCGTGGTCGATTGCTCGACTACAAGCGCGATTTCGATAATGCCTCCTACTCGCGCAGCGACCTTGCCTACCTCCTGAAGACCGTAGCGAATGGTTCGGCCGTCAGTGAAGTCGTCATCCTCGCGCATTCCATGGGAAGCTGGCTTGCGATGGAGGCGGTGAAACAGATCGCCCTTGAACAAGGCGGCGTTCCCAGAAAGATCAACAACATCATCCTGGCTTCACCGGATCTCGATGTCGGTGTTTTCCGCCGGCAAGTCGAGGATATGGGGCCGCGACGCCCGCAGATCACGCTGTTCGTGTCGCAAAACGACAGGGCGCTCCAACTGTCGCAGTTCCTCTCGCAAGGCTCGGCAAGGCTCGGCGCGATCGACCTGTCGCAAGACGAATATCGGCGGCAGCTTGCAAGCCTCAACGGCATCACGGTCCTCGATCTCAGCGCCATTCGGGCCGGCGACAGGATCAATCACGACCTCTTTGCCGCCAGTCCCGATGCGGTCCGCCTCATCGGCGACCGGCTGATCCAGGGCCAAGTCATCACCGATACGGATGTCTCGGTCTCGGCCATGGCGGCGGAGACGATCGGGTCGGCGGCTGGGTTGGTCGTCTCCGCGCCGATCCTGGTTTTCAACGCGGCCGCGGAGCGCTAAAGTCATCGGGAGCGCGACAATACAGGTCGCAAAGGAACCATCGAAGCGAGAGAGCAACGATGGCGGTCAGAACTTGACAAAAAGCGTATTTCTAGCGTCACAGTTTCTTTAGCACACTTGCAGTCATCGTCTCATCGTCGGTAGCCGAGCGCCTAGACTGCCGCGACATCCTTGAATGGAGCCCATCGTGCCGAGTGTCTCGCTTTCAGACCCAGCGCCATCGATCGGAACGTTTCTGGTTCAGGATTTCTCGACCAGGGATCTGCCGTTGCAGGACCAGTTCGACGCCTGGCGCGATCTCATGGCCGATCTCATCGAACTCCGCCCGGTGCCTGGGGCGACGACGGATTTCCTGGCTGATTTTTCGTCATGGAGCTTTGGAGACATCGTCTTCACGCGCGCCTTCTTTCCCGGCACCTCGGTGCGCCACTGGCGGCACAGGCCGAAATCCCATCTGGACTATTGGTGTGTCGTGCTGGCGCGGACGTTCTGCGACGATCGGCCTGCTTCGCCGCTATCCCTGAATCCGTCCCTGGACTCGCTGACCTTCCGGTCGCTGGCGATGCCGTTCGAGGGACAGGCGTCCGATACCGAAGTGCTCACGCTCTACCTGCCCAGAGATCTCCGCGGAAACGACATGCGCGATTTCGAGCGCGCGCATGACATGGCGGTCAGCCCCCAATTCGCGGTATTGCTGGCAGGCTACATGGACACTCTGGCCCGCCAGTTGCCCCAGATTCCGCCTGAGCATGCCCAAAGCCTTGCCGCGCCGACGCGTGCGCTTGTGGCCGCTTGCATCGCGCCTTGCCTCGAGCGCGTCGAGGCGGCGGATGCGCCGCTGTCTTCCGTCATGATCGAGCGAGCGCGGCTTGTCGTGCGGCGAAACATGGCGTCGCCCGAGTTCGGCCCGGAGCGGTTGCGCCGGCTGCTGGCCGTTTCCCGGTCAAAGCTCTATCGACTGTTCGAAAGCAGCGGCGGGGTTGCTCACTTCATCAATCGCGAGCGTCTGCGAGAGGCGCATCGTCGCCTCAGCGCCCATCCTGACGCGCTCTCCATCCATCTGGTTGGGAACGAGGTGGGCTTCGGCGACCATTCGACCTTCAGCCGCGCCTTCAGGCGGGAATTCGGCTACAGCCCGAGCGAGGCGCGGGACCGGGCCTTCAGCAAGCTTTCTGCGACGCAGGACGTCTTCCACGCATAGATTGACGCTGCGGAAGATCGGGCATAGTTCGCTTGGTCCGCGCAAACACCGCATTATCGGCAGTCCGACGAGCATGGAATTTATCGTATGAGCCGGGCCACGGGACGGCTCTCGTTTCTCTATGCGGCTCTTTTCTTCGAGCTTGGCGTCAATCTGCCGTTCTTTCCGCTCTGGCTGCGCGCTTCGGCACTTGAAGACAGCGTCATCGGGATCGTGCTCGCCGCGCCGCTGCTGACGCGCATCGTCGCGAACCCGATCGTTGCGGCTTTCGTGGACCGCACGGGGCGGATGGCGGCGGCACTGGTCGCCTGCTCGGTGCTGGTCGTGCTCGGAACCGCGCTGCTCGCCTTCGCCCATGGCTTTGTCCAGATCCTCCTGCTGGTGGTCGTGATCGCTTCGGCCCAGGGGCCGCTGATCGCCTTGACCGACGCGGTCACGCTGCGGGTGCTGAGCCGGCTGCATGCGGCCGAGCTGCGCTATGGGCGCATCCGGCTTTGGGGCTCGGCAGGCTTTGCGCTGGCCAATATCGTGGCCGGGTGGATGCTCGACTGGCTTCCGACCTCGTCGATCATCGGCATGCTCCTGATATCCGCGCTCGTCACCGCACTTGCCGCCATCGCCATTGCCGGAGTGAGGGCGCCCGAACTGGCGCCGTCCGCGACGATCGCGGTGGGACGGCTGGACCGGCCGTGGCTGCTGGGCTTCACGATTGCCGGGGCAGCGCTGGTGCAGGCGAGTCATGCCGCCGTCTATGCGTTCAGTGCGCTGCATTGGCAGAGCAGCGGGATGTCGGGAGCCGCGATCGGCGGTCTTTGGGCGGTCGGGGTGGTCTCTGAGATCGTGCTGTTCAGCGTGGTCGGACATGCCCTTATCGGCTCGGCCGCGCTGCTGCTGGGGAGTGCAGCCATCGCAACGATCCGCTGGAGCGGAATGGCGCTCGATCCGCATCTGGGCTTTCTCGTCGGGCTCCAGCTGCTGCAGGGCGTGACCTTCGGGATGACGCATCTCGGCAGCGTCTTTCTGCTCGCCAGGCTCGCGCCGGCCTCGATGCTTGCGCAGGTCCAGGCGTGGATGGCCGCCGGTTGGGCTGGTGCCATGGCCGTTCTGATGTCGCTTTCCGGCTATCTCTATGGATCCTGGGGCGAGCAAATCTACTGGCTGATGGCCATTGCTGCCGGAGCCGGCTTCCTGCTGCTGCTCCCTGTCGCCATCTCACAGGCGCGGGAGGGCGCAAGCGAACCCCGGCCAGCATGACGGTTCGGCTTCGCATATTTCATCCGGCAGCGGCTCGTCCCAAGATTGGGATGAGCAGCGCAGGATTGGGATTCTGAGCTAATCCGCGCCTTGGGGACAGTTGGTACCGTCCTTTCCCACCGTCCGGAATGGTTGGCGCGACGGAAGCGTTGTCTAGCGCCCGAGGCCCACTGCCTCTGTCTCGCGGTCGCCGGAGGAAGAACAGTATGCCCTTTCTGGAACTGCGAAGGAGCCGGGCTCGCCCAGCCGGTTGGGCCGACGCAATGGCCTCGGCGCATGCTCCTGCTGCCGCAGCGAGTTCGTCCATGACGGTTTCGACCGTGTCGCGCGCCATGGCGTTGACGGCCGTCGCGCTCCTCTGCGCTGCCTGCCAAAGCGAGGCGGAAGCACCGCCGCCGCCCGTGCGCCCCATCCGCACGATCACTGTCGAGCAACCACCTGCCGCGGCCGATATCAGCTTTGCCGGCCATATCGAGGCCAAGGACCAGACGGCGCTGTCCTTCCGTATTTCCGGCCGCTTGGCCGAGCGGGCGGTCGGTGTCGGTGCCACGGTTCGGGACGGAGACCTGCTCGCGCGTCTCGACCCGGAGAACGAGCTCAACGCGCTGCGCTCCGCCCGGGCGGCGCTTACGGCGGCGCAGGGCTTCCTGCGGCAGGCCGAGAACCAGTATCAGCGGCAGAGCCACCTGCTTCAGCGCAATGTGACGACGCGCGCCGATTTCGAAGCCGCCGAGCAGGCGCGCATCGCGGCGCAGGCGCAGGTGGAGGCCGCACAGGCCCAGGTCAAGACGGCCGAGGATGTCGTCAGCTTCACTTCCCTGAAAGCCGATGCGCCGGGCGTCGTGACCATGATCGGGGCCGAGCCCGGCGAAATCGTTCCGGCTGGCCGCATGGTCGTGCAGCTGGCGCGACGCGACGGGCGCGATGCCGTCTTCGAGGTGCCGGCTGACGTGATCCGCTCGACTTCGCCCGAAGCGCAGGTGGTCGTCAGCCTTGCCGGCGACCCCAGCGTGACAGTGCGCGGCCGTGTGCGGGAGGTCTCGCCGCAGGCCGACCCTGTGACCCGCACCTTCCGCGTCAGGATCGGCCTGATCGACCCGCCGCCGACCTTCCGGCTGGGCACCACCGTCACGGGCACGATCCGCGGCAGCGAGCTTTCGGCTATCGCTATTCCGGCGACGGCGCTTACCCGGCGTGGACCCGACACGGGCGCCTGGATCGTCAATCCGCAGAGCCTCACCGTGTCCTTGCGCAAGCTCGACGTGCTCAGCGCCGACCCCGCCACGGCCTTGATCCGGAATGGGCTCCAGCCCGGCGACGTCATTGTGACCGCCGGGGCGAATCTCCTGCAGGACGGCCAGGCCGTGCGGCTGACCGGGACGGAACCGCGATGACTTTCAACCTCTCGGACTGGGCGCTCAAGAACCGCTCGGTCGTGATCTATTTCATGATCGTGTCGGTCGCCGCCGGATTGCTGGCCTATTACCGGCTGGGCCGGAACGAGGATCCGTCCTTCGTGATCAAGACGATGGTGGTCTCGGCAGCCTGGCCCGGCGCGACCATGGATGACACGCTGAAACAGGTCACGGAGCGTCTCGAGCGCCAGCTCGAGGAAACGCCCGGGCTGGATTCCGTTCGCAGCTATACGACGCCCGGCGTGACGACGATCTTCGTCGACTTGAAGCAGTCGATCCCGGCGCGCAAGGTTCAGGACACCTGGTATCAGGTTCGCAATCTCGTCACCGATATCCGCCACACGCTGCCGACGGGAACGCTCGGTCCCTTCTTCAACGACCGCTTTGGCGACACCTTCGGCATCATCTACGGATTCACCGCCGACGGCTTCACCGGCCGCGATCTGCGCGACCATGTCGAGGCGATCCGTTCGCGATTGCTGCTGGTTCCCGACGTCTCGAAGATCGAGATCATCGGCGCGCAGGACGAGAGGATCTTCGTCGAGTTCTCGGTGCGCGAGCTGGCCAATCTGGGCATCGACCGCAGCGCGCTGCTCGCAGCCCTGCAGAGCCAGAACGTGGTGCGCCCGGCCGGCACGATCCAGACGCAGGACGAGAAGCTCTCGGTGCGCGTCTCCGGTGCCTTCCAGTCGGAAGCCGACCTTCTCAACGTGAACTTCCCCGTCGGCGACCGCATGGTCCGGCTCGCCGACATCGCCACGGTTAGGCGTGGCCATGCTGACCCGCCCCAGCCGATGTTCCGCGTGAACGGGCAGGATGCGATCGGCCTGGGCATCGCCATGCGGGATGGCGGCGACATCCTGGCGCTTGGCCGCAACGTCAAGAAGGCGATGGCGGAGGTCACCGCCAATCTGCCCGTCGGCATCGAGCCGCGCCTTGTCGCCGATCAGGCCGTGACGGTCGATCACGCCATCGCCGATTTCATGACGTCGCTTTGGCAATCGATCGGCATCATCCTTGTCGTGAGCTTCGTCAGCCTGGGCGTGCGAGCCGGTCTCGTCGTCGCGCTGTCGATTCCGCTGACGCTCGCCATCGTCTTCGCCGGCATGCTCGTCGTCGGCATCGACATGCAGCGCATTTCGCTGGGCGCGCTGATCATCGCGCTGGCGCTTCTGGTCGACGACGCGATGACCACGACCGACGCCATGGTGACGCGGCTTGCCGCGGGCGACGAGAAGACCAAAGCCGCGACCTATGCCTTCAAGCGATATGCCGTGGCGATGGCGGCTGGTACGCTGGTGACGATCGCCGGCTTCGTGCCGATCGGTTTTGCCGCGAGTTCGGCGGGCGAATACACGTTTTCGCTCTTCGCCGTGGTCAGTATTGCGCTCGTCGTTTCCTGGTTCGTCGCGGTGATCTTTGCTCCCGTGCTCGGCGTGGCGATGTTGTCGTCACCGAAGCCGTCATCGGCCACGGCCGAGCCCGGACGCGTGGTGACGCTGTTCAGGAAGACGCTTGCCGGCGCGATCCGGGTGCGGTGGATCACGATCGCGGTGACGCTCGTGCTGTTTGCGGCCTCGGTGCTCGCTTTGCCGCTGGTGCCGCGGCAATTCTTCCCGGCGTCGGACCGGCCTGAATTGCTGGTCGACCTGACGCTGCCGCAGAACGCGTCGATCTACGCTAGCCAGGAGCTTGCAACGCGGCTCGATGCGACGCTGAAGGGCAATCCCGATGTCGATCGCTGGAGCACCTATGTCGGGCGCGGAGCGATCCGGTTCTATCTGCCGCTGAACGCCCAGCTGCCCAACGACTTCTTCAGCCAGGCCGTGATCGTCGCCAAGGACGTTCCGGCGCGTGACCGGCTGCAGGCGAAGCTCGAGGCGTTGCTGGCCAACGACTTCCCGAATGTCGTCGGGCGCATCTATCCGCTGGAGCTCGGGCCGCCGGTCGGCTGGCCCGTGCAGTACCGTGTCAGCGGGCCCGAGATCGCGGAAGTTCGCTCGATCGCGATGAAGCTTGCGCAGGTTGTGGCCGCGAATCCGAAGGCCGAGCAGGTCAATTTCGACTGGATCGAGCCTTCGCGCGAATTGCGGCTGCGCGTCGATCAGGATGAGGCGAGGCGCCTTGGCCTGAGTTCGCAGGCGCTCGCGGCGATCCTCAACACCGTGGTCTCCGGCACGGTGGTGACGCAGGTTCGCGACGATATCTATCTCGTCGATGTCGTGGTGCGGGCGCAGGATGCGGAGCGTGTCTCGCTTGCGACGCTGCGGACGATGCAGGTTGCGCTGCCCGGTGGCCGCTCGGTGCCGCTGTCGCAGTTCGTCACCTTCAGTTATGGCCAGGATGCGCCGCTGATCTGGCGTCGAGATCGCCTACCCAACCTCACCGTGGCGGCCGATGTCGTGCCCGGCATTCAGCCCGATGCCGTCGTCTCCGCGCTCGCGCCGGCTATCGAAAACCTCCGGAAGACCCTGCCGCCCGCCTACAGCATCGAGGTCGGCGGAACGGTCGAGGAGAGCGCCAGTTCGCAGGCCTCGGTCATCGCGGTGGTGCCGGTCATGCTCCTAATCATGCTCACGGTGCTGATGGCGGAGCTGCGCAGCTTCAGGCGGCTCGCGATCGTCCTCAGCATCGCCCCGCTCGGTCTCATCGGTGTGGTCGGCGCCCTGCTGATTTCCAACAAGCCTCTGGGCTTCGTGGCGCTGCTGGGCGTCCTGGCGCTGATCGGCATCATCACCAAGAATGCGGTGATCCTGATCGGCCAGATCGAAGAGGAACGCTCGAACGGCAAGAGCGTGACGCAGGCGGCGCTCGATGCGAGCACGACCCGTTTTCGGCCGATCGTGCTGACGGCGATATCCACGGTGCTCGGCATGATCCCGATCGCGCCGACCGTGTTCTGGGGGCCGATGGCCTTCGCGATCATGGGTGGTCTGCTCGTGGCGACCGTCCTGACCCTTATCCTGCTGCCCACGCTTTACGTTGCCGTGTTCGACAGGGCTTCGAGCACGCCGAGCAAGACCACGACCAAAAACCAGACCCCGACCAAAAACAAGACCCGGGCTGCGGGCGTTGCGGGAGTTCCCTCGACATGAAGCTGATCCCGACAATTCTTGCCGCGTCACCTCGTGCCAAGACATTTGGCCGGGAAATCGTCCGGCCTGTGACCGCCATGGCGCTTGTCCTTGCGTTGGCGGCTTGCGGCCAAAACGAGCCGGCTCCGCCGACGGCCGCCAGGCCTGTGCGCGTCGCCACGGTCGAGGAGAGCAAGCTTGCCAACGACACGAAACTGACCGGCGAGATCCAGGCCGAGAAGAACGTAGCGCTGGGGTTCCGGATCGGTGGTCGCGTCAGCGAGCGGCCGGTCAATGTCGGGGACCGTGTCGCAGCCGGTCAGGTTGTTGCTCGGCTGGACCCCGTGATCGAACGGAATGCCCTCAATGCGGCGAAGGCGGCCTTGACGGCTGCCAGGGGAGAGGTCGGTACGGCGCGCAACACGTTCGAGCGCCAGGAACGGTTGATGGCGCAGGGCTTCACGACCCGCCCGCGCTTCGACCAGGCGCTGCAGGCGCAGGAGACCGCGCAAGCCCAGCTCGAAAATGCCGAGGCTCAGGTCGAGCTGGCTCAGGACCGCCTCGGCTTCACCGAATTGCGGGCCGATGTCGCCGGCGTGGTGACGGCCCGCAGCGTCGAGCCCGGCGAAGTCGTTCAGGCCGGACAGGTCATCGTGCAGGTGGCGCGCGATGACGGGCGCGATGCTGTCTTCAATGTGCCGGCCCGTCTACTCGAGGCGAAAACGGGCGATGCGACGATCCGGATCGCGCTCGCAGAAGACGCTTCGGTAACCGCCTATGGCCGGGTGCGTGAAGTCGCGCCCCAGGCCGATCCGGTGACGCGCACCTTTCAGGTAAGGGTCGGGCTGATCAATCCGCAGGAGGCAATGCGGCTGGGATCGACCGTGACCGGTACGATGGAGCTCACGTCCGCCGCGATCGTCGCTATTCCGGCGAGCGCATTGGCCCAGTCGGGCGTCTCTCCCGCCGTCTGGATCGTCGATCCCACCAGCTCGACGGTCTCGCTCCGGAA
Organism: Allobosea lathyri; assembly: GCF_900108245.1. Classification (GTDB taxonomy): domain Bacteria; phylum Pseudomonadota; class Alphaproteobacteria; order Rhizobiales; family Beijerinckiaceae; genus Allobosea; species Allobosea lathyri. The sequence goes on along the minus strand of NZ_FNUY01000004.1, from coordinate 212,701 downwards.
CGTCGATGTGCTGCGCTTCGATCCCAACCGCGTCATCGTCTCGCAGGGGCTTGAACCCGGCGAGGTGATCGTCACCGGCGGCATCCAGGCGCTTCATGTCGGTCAACGCGTTTCGCCGCTTCCGGAACCGAAAGCCGGAGCCGGCCGCAGCGCTGCTGCCGTCTCGCCGCCGACCCGTCCGCCTTCGTGACGTGCGGGCGGCCCGATCAGGGCAGCATCTCCCGAGAGGCGTAGCCGTTCCCGGCGAAACCGATTCACCTCCAATCAGTGCAGTGTTTTCTTCGCGGAGGATTTGATGGAGATAGTCCCCGCCGTTGGCGATGCTGCAAGGCTCAAGACGGAATTTCTTGTCCTGGGCGTTTTCAGCTCGGGGGCGCTGACCGGATCGGCGCGGGCGGTCGACGATCTCACGGAAGGCCGGATTGCCCTGATCTTGAAGCGGGGCGAGCTTGGAGCTGCGGCCGGCGCGACCTTGCTGGTCCAACATCTGCCGGGATCCTTCGCCACTCGCATTCTGCTTGTCAGCCTGGGAAAAGCGGAAACCTATTGCGATCGCGCCTATTGGAAGGCGCTTGCCGCGACAGGCAGGGTTCTGGTCCAGAACGCCACCACCGAGGCGGTGGTCACGCTGGCAGAAATCGATGTTCCCGGCCGCACGCTGAGCTGGCGGGTGCAGCAGGCCGGGCATGTCGTTGCCGCCGGCAGTTCGGCTTTCGCGTTGCCCGACATGGAGACCGGCCGGACGGTCCGGCGGCGGCCTGTCTGCCACGTCATGCTGCTGATCCCGCAGACGCTGACCTCGGAGCTCGTCGGGGCGCTGCGCCAAGGCGTTGCGGTGGCGGAAGGGGTCGCGCTGGCCAAGAACCTGGGCAACCTGCCGGCGCGAATTTGCACGCCCGCCTTTCTGGCGAGCACGGCCATAGCGATGGGAGGCGAATTCGGATTCAATGTCGAAATCCTGGAGCGCCCGACCGTCGCGATGCCTGGCTCGGGGCCGTTTCTTTCGGCCGAAGGCGGCGTGGCAAAGCCCTGCAAGCTCATCGTGATGCGATGCAACGGGCGGCGGGTGAAGAGCAGACCCATCGTGCTCGTCGGGAAGGGCATCAATATCGATGACAGCGCAGGCCCATCGGGATCGCTGGCAAGCCCGGACGCATTGACCTTCGATATGCGCGGTGCCGGCAGCGTGCTGGGTGCGATGCGAACGGTCGCGCGGCTGGGCTTGCCGATCAATGTCATCGGCCTGATCGCCACGGCGGAAGGCACGCGACGGCGGCAAGTCGCGCATTCCGGCGACCATGTTGCGTCGCTTCTTCGTCAGGCGACCGAAACCCTTAGCGATGATGCGGAGGGTTGGCTGCTGCTCGGGGATGCGCTGACCTATGCCGAGCATTTCCGCCCGGCCTGCGTGATCGATGTCGCTGCGTTGACGGAGGCCTGTGTAGTTGCGCTCGGCTCCCATGCCAGCGGCCTCTTCGCCAATGACGATGCCCTTGCAGCAGAGCTTCTGAAATGCGGCGCCGTAGCGGGCGATCGCGCCTGGCAGCTTCCCCTCTCCGACGAGGATCCCGAGCAGATCGACAGCGATTTTGCCGATCTGAGCCATCTCGGCCCGTGCGCGGTCGATGCGATCACGGCCGCGAGCTTTCTTGCCCGGTTCGCGCGGGCGTACCCCTGGGCGCATCTCGACATTGCCGGCACGGCCTCGATTTCGCGCGACACGAAGGTCTCGACCGGAAGACCGGTTCCCCTGCTGGCCGAATTCCTGATCAGGCGCGCGGCCGAAGCTGCGTGAAAGCGCAGGACATCTTTTCCCCTCTTACCCCCCAAGCAACGGAGTTTTCCCATGAGTGATCTGGTCTTCATCGCCTTCCCGACCGAGCAGAAAGCCGAGGAGGTTCGCCAGAAGGTGCTTTCGCTGCAGCGTGAGTACCTCATCGAACTGGGCGACGCGGTCGTCGTGGTCAAGGACGAGGCCGGGCGCATCAAGCTCAACCAGCTGATGAACCTGACAAGTGCGGGTGCGGCCTCGGGCGCCCTGTGGGGTACTTTGGTCGGGTTCATCTTCATGATGCCGCTTCTGGGAACGGCGCTCGGCGCGGCTTCGGGCGCGCTTGGCGGCAAGCTCAGCGATGTCGGCATCAACGACCAGTTCATGAAGGATGCCGCCAGCGCGCTGCAGCCGAATACGGCGGGGCTCTTCCTCCTGATCCGCAAGATGACGACCGACAAGGTCCTCGCCGATCTCAAGGGCGTCGGCGGGGTCCTGATGTCGACCTCGTTCGACGAGACGAAGGAAGCCGCGCTGCGCGAGGCACTCGCAGTGTCCGCGGGCACCGTCGAGGCGTCCCCGGCGACGACATGACCGAAGGGTGGGCGGCGTCATCCGGAGGCGAGCCTCCGTACTGGCCGGTCGGCGCTGCCCGACTGGATGACTTCCGCCCGCTCCTGCCGGCTGAGGAGGAGGTCGTGGCTCGCCTGCTCACCGGCACTTTCGACCGTCTCGGAGATGGCTCGCGACCGGAAAGCGCGGATCCCGCACGGGCGATCCGCGCGCCGTTCCTGCGATTCCTCATGCTCGGGGGAGAGCAGGGCTGCCGGCCGCATGAGAAGGGCGTCAGGGTCAGTGGTGCGTGGATTACGGAGGTGCTCGATCTGGAGGCCTGCCGTGTCTACCGCGACATCGGCCTGAACGATTGCCATTTCGAAGCCGCGCCTATCCTGAGGGCGGCGATCATCAACCGGTTGTTTCTCGATGGTTCGTCATTTCCCGGGCTTCAGGCGGAGCGGCTGGAGGCGCGCGGCGGCGTCTATCTGCGCGGCGCGCAGGTCAATGGCGAGGTCAACCTGTCCCAGTCGCGCCTCGGAGGCAATCTCGAATGCGACGGAGCGACGATCCGCACCACGCGCGGCTTTGCCCTGACTGCGCAGGGGATCGAGGTGCGAAATCTGCTGGCGCGGGGTGCCCATCTCCGCGGCGGAATCAATGTGTCGGGTGCCCAGCTGGCGGCTGATTTCGACTGCGCGGGCGCGACCGTCACGAGCCCCGAAGGCGTCGCGATCGATGCCAGCGAGATCGACATTCGCGGCAGCGCCGTGCTGCGCAGCGCGCGGGTCGACGGTGAAGTGCGCATGGTGGCTTCGCTGATCAACGGCGATATGGATTGCAGCGGCGCCGTTCTCGGCAATCCCGGCCAGCACGCGCTGGAGATCAGCCGCACCGTGATCAAGGGAGCATTCTTCCTGCGCCGCGAGGCTCAGGTGAACGGCACGTTGGCGATGACGGGCGCCTCGATCGGCACCATCCACGACGATGCGTCCTGCTGGCCTAAACTCGGCGATCTGCTGCTGAACCGTTGTCGCTATGGGGCCTTCATCGACGCCCCCGTCGACGCCGAGAGCCGGCTCGACTGGCTGGCCCGGCAGACGCCGGCGCGTTGGGGCGAGGATTTCTGGCCACAGCCCTACGAGCAGCTCGCATCCGTCTTTCGCGAGATGGGGCATGGCGAGGATGCCCGCGCGGTCCTGATCGTCAAGGAACGGTTGCAAAGGCGGGCGCGCCGCGCGCGGGCGAAGAACCCGGTGTGGCGCGCGGCCCTGACCGCGCTGGACGGCGTCCTGGCGATCACGCTCGCCTATGGCCGCCAGCCGTTGCTTGCCTTCGTCTGGCTGATCCTGTTCTGGGGCGCCGGCGTCGCGGTGTTCGCGCATGCCGAACGCCAGGGCGCCTTCAAGCCCAACAGTGCCGTCGTCCTGCGCGCGCCGGAATGGACGCTGTGCGGGCTCGACAGGTCCGAGGAGCGCGTCCTCGTTGCCAATCGCCAGGCGGCATCGGGACTGGCCACAGGGGGACAGACGCAGCTTGCCTGCTTCCGGCAGCAGTGGGAGGCGTCGAGCTATCCGGAGTTCAATCCGTGGATGTATTCGCTCGACACGTTGCTGCCGGTGCTCGACATGGGTCAGAAAGCCTTCTGGCGTCCCAATCCAACCGAGCCCGGCGGTGAGCTCGCGCTCGGCTATTTCTATTTCCAGTCGATCGTGGGCTGGGCATTGAGCCTGCTGGCGGTTGCCGGCTTTTCGGGGCTCGTGAAGTCGCCATGACCCAGCAGACTTTCCAGAACAGCAAAGTGAGGATGCCGTGACAAAGCCCGCTTCGCCTGCCGACATCGCTGGAGTCAGCCGGGAGCGCGAGAAGCGGTCATCGCTGAGCATCGACCTTGCCTTGCAGGGTGGCGGCGCGCATGGCGCCTTCACATGGGGCGTCCTTGACCGGGTGCTCGAGGAGGACTGGCTGACCATCAACGCGATTTCGGGCACCTCGGCGGGGGCGATGAATGCTGCCGTGCTGGCCTCGGGATACGCCCAGGCCGGGCGCGAGGGCGCACGTCAGGCGTTGGAGATTTTCTGGCGCAAGGTCTCGGAAGCCGCTCAGTTCAGCCCGTTCCAGCGCAGCCCGCTCGATGTGCTGCTCGGCCGCTGGACGCTCGACAACTCGCCGCTATTCGTGGCGATGGACCTGATGTCGAGGGTCGTGTCGCCCTACAGCTTGAACCCGGGCGGCGCGAATCCCCTGGCTGATATCCTCGCCGATGTCATCGATTTCGGCAGCCTCGGCGCCAGCCCGATCAAGCTCTTCGTCACCGCGACCAATGTGCGCACCGGCAGAGGACGCGTGTTCCGGAACGCCGAGATCACGCCCGACGCGCTTTTGGCGTCGGCCTGCTTGCCGACGCTGTTCCAGGCGGTCGAGATCGACGGCGAGAGCTATTGGGACGGCGGCTATTCCGGCAATCCGACGATGACACCGCTGATCCGTGACAGCGACGCGCTCGACACGATCCTGGTTCAGATCAACCCGGTCGAGCGTCCCGAGACACCGCGTACGGCACGAGACATCCTCAACCGGCTCAACGAGGTCTCGTTCAATGCCGTGCTGCTCAAGGAGCTCCGGATGATGGCGCTGCTGCGCCAGAAGGCCAATCCCGAGAGTGGGGAGGGCGCCCGCTGGGCCGGCATGCGCATTCACCGGATCACCAGCGATGCGATGGCGGAGCTCGGCTATTCCTCGAAGCTCAATGCCGAGTGGGACTTCCTGACCATGCTTCGCGAGGAAGGGCGACGCTCGGCCGAGGCGTTCTATCGTGAGCACAAGGATGATATCGGCAAGAGGTCGACGCTCGACCTCGACGAACTCACCGAAGGTATCTGACACCCGATCGCCACAGCCGGCTGCCGGACCGCGTCCCCCGCCGGCACCCTCTCGAAACAGCGTCACCAGGAATGAGCATGACAAGCGGTAAAATCTATCAGAGCGCGCAGGTTCTGATCGCGATGATCCTCGCGATAGCCGCCTTGTCGGTAGCCAGTTCCGTCTTCGCGCCGGTTGCGTTCGCGCTTTTCATCATCGCGCTCGTCTGGCCGTTGCAGAAGCGTCTGAAGGCGGTCCTGCCGGCGATGCTGGCGCTGGCGATCAGCGTCGTGGTCATGGTCGTCACCTTCGTCGCCTTCGGATCGCTGATCGTCTGGGCATTCGGCCGGGTCGGCCGGTGGATCGTCAGCGATGCCGCCCGATTCCAGCACTTCTACGACCAGACAACTGTCTGGCTCGAAGGGCATGGCATCGCGGTCGCGGGCGTCTGGTCCGAGAACTTCAACGTCAACTGGATGTTGCGCACGGCGCAGACCATCAGCGGGCGCCTGAACAGCACGATGAGCTTCTGGCTGGTGGTGCTGGTCTATGTGATCCTTGGGCTGCTGGAGGTCGATGATTTCGGCAAGAAGGTGCGCGGCATGGGCAATCGCGACGTCGGCCGGGTCCTTCTCGACGGCAGCACCTCCACCGCCACCAAGATCCGCCGCTACATGCTGGTCAGGACGTTGATGAGCGTGATGACCGGCCTGCTCGTCTGGGGCTTCGCCAAGCTCGTCGGTCTTCAGCTCGCGGCGGAATGGGGCTTCATCGCCTTCCTGCTGAACTACATTCCCTTCATGGGGCCGCTGATCGCGACCGTGTTCCCGACGGTGTTCGCGATGGCGCAGTTCGAATCCTGGCAGGCGGTGATCGCAGTCTTCGCCTGCCTCAACCTGATCCAGTTCATCGTCGGCAGCTATATCGAGCCGCGCGTTGCGGGCAGCGCGCTCTCGATCTCACCCGCGATGGTGCTGTTCTCGGTGTTCTTCTGGACCTATCTGTGGGGCGTATTCGGCGCGTTCATCGGCGTGCCCATCACCATCGCCCTGCTGACCTTCTGCGCACAGCATCCATCGAGCCTTTGGGTCGCCGAGCTGTTCGGCTCGCCAGGCAAGGACGGGCAACCGGCGCAAGGTCAGCAAGGCGTGACGGATCCGGTCAGCCCGGCATGATCTCGATGTGCTCTGGTTTCAACAGCGCAAGGCCGCCATCGGCCGCCGGCGCCAGCGTGTGGATGTAGAAGCCGGTCGGCTCGTCATCCGTCGCCTCCATGACCGGCGAGGGGGCCGAGATGATCTTCAGCTGGCCGCAACGCCCGATCCAGTCGATGTGGCGGTGCCCGTGCATCGCCACGATCCGGCTGGAGAGCGGCTTGAGCAGGCGCACGAACCGGCTGCCATTGATCAGCGCGGTGCCGATGCGCTCGGAGAACGCTTTTGCCGGCATCGGGTATTCCACCGGATGATGATGAAGCGCGATGATCCACTTCGCCCCGGGAAATTGCGGGAGAATGGCGAGTACGGCGCGCATGTCTTCCTCGGAGACCAGTCCGAGCGCGTTGGTGAAGGAGAAGTTCGTCTCGGCATTCGAGTTGAGGAGCACGAGACCGAGCCCGTCCACCTCGGACGGCGGCAGTATCATCGGGAATGCATCGTCCCATAGGCGGGACAGGCTGGACGAACTTCGTCGGCTCCCGATATCGGCGAAGGCCGCGATGGCCTCTGCATGGGGCTGCAGCATCTGCGACAGGCTGGGACCCAGCTGCGCCTTGGGCTTGTCGACGATGCGAACCTGATCGCCCTGAAGCGCTGTCATGGCGGACAGGGTGCGCATCTGGCGCAGCCGCTTGCCCGGGCTCGCCGGCAGTTCCATGCGGGCCGGATTGGCGCGGTCGACGATGTTCACGTCGTGATTGCCGGGAATGATGAAGGTCCGCTGCGCCAGAGCGGGATATCCCGCGATGGCTTCGAGGAATTCCGCCCATTCTGAAGATCGGCCTGCATCGGTCATGTCGCCGGTGATCAGCACGAAATCCAGCGGGTCGTTCGCATGGATCGCGTCGAGCCTTTCGAGCACGCGGGCAAAGCGTTCATTGCCGCGCGGGCCGGCGCGGCCGCTTTCGATGCGGAAACCGTAGCGCTCGCCGACGGCATGGACGTCGGAGAGATGCGCGACCCGCCAGCGCCGGGCCGATCGGGGAGCTTCGTCGAAGTCGACGATGTCGCGCGGCTGGTCCATCGTCGCATCGGCCAGACCCCAGACCAGCGAGGCGGCCGCCAGATAGGCGCCCATCAGCACGAGCGTGTTGGCCAGAGCGGGAACGACCAGCCGCAGGGGCTGGGCGAGGTCCGCGATCTCGCCCGACCAGCGTGTAGCGGGCCAGGCTATCAACGCCATGCCGGCGGCGGCGGCGCAGGCGCCGAGGCCCGCGCCCAGAGCTGTTGCCGCGCGAACGCGCGCGCGCCTGTCCTCGCTTGTTTCAAGGCCGAGAAAGCGTTCCGCGAGATGGCGCAGGCCTTCGCGGCACAGGGTGTAGCCAGGCTGTACGACAAGCGAGTTCAGCGACCAGAAACTCAGTTCGGCGGCGCGCAGGAGCGGCCTGAAACCATACCAGCTGGCGGCAGCGAGCACAGCGAGGATGATGAGCGGTCCGATGCCCGCCAGCGCCACGATCCGGTCCGACATCGTCGAGAACCAGGCGGTGGCGACCAGCGGCGCGAGGCCGAGCAGCACGGCTGGAACGAGGGCGAGGATGATCCAGGATAAAGCGAGCTTGGGAAGGTTGATTTCGCCCAGCAGCGTCCCCGCGATCGCCAGGAGCGATCGCTTCTTGGTGCTGCTGGCATCGTCTTCCGCGTCGCCGGCCTTGGGCTCGATGATCATCTTCATCGGGCGCGACTGCCGCAAGTCGCCGCGATACGCGCCTCTGGATCTCGAACTCTCATCGCCTTGACCTTCAGAGCAGTGTTCGGGCGGCGGGGCCGATCTGGAGATGGCCTTGCGCCAGTACCGGCCCGGAGGCCTTGCGGACGATCTGGCGCAGAGCAGGGCGAAAGCTGCAATCGCTTCTTCGGGCTGCCTTTGGACAAATCCGGAAAATGGGACACCGGGCACAGAAGTGAGACATGAGGCTGATGCCCCCAATCAGGGCAGATGCTACCCTTTGCTTGGGTATACAAGATATGATTGGCGAATAAATCTATTCGCTGTTCGATTATCTGGGCACGCTCCAGCGTATATTCGAGTTTATAATCCTGAAAGCCCTGCCCGTCCGGGAGGCAGGCAGGAATTCCGGGCTGCTCATTGGCCCTGACGAGCGTGACGTTTCTCTATCGAGGCCGCCGGCTCCTGGGTCTCCTCAACGCCCTGTCGATGATGGATCAAGATGAACGCGGTCACCGGAGCAAGAGATCGGACTGCACTGTTTGCGCTTCTTGTCCGGGCGGCCGGCTTTCTGGTGCTCTGGATCGTCCTGATGGGTCCGTCGCTCAAAGACCTCCCCCTGGGCATGGTCGCGGCTGCGGCTGCCACCTGGGCAAGCACGGCGCTCTGGCCGTCGGACAGTGATGTGTCGGTGGTCGGCGTCGGGCGCTTCGTCCTGCGTTTCCTGCCCCAGTCGGTCGCGGCTGGCGTGGATGTCGCGCGGCACGCCTTCAAGCCCAGCCTCGATCTGGAACCGGGCTTCGCGACCCATCGAACTGCGCTGCCGCCCGGCATGGCCAGGGGCGGCCTCTGTGCCGTGATGAGCCTCCAGCCTGGGAAGCTGCCGGTTGCGGTGGCGCGGGATGGCACGATCGAAGTCCACTGCCTCGATGTCCGGCAGGCTGCGGCCGGGCCGATGGCGGCGGATGAGGCGGCCTTTACGGGGATGCTGCGAGACGGGATGCGCAATGCCTGATTTTCTGACCGGGGCGGCAGTATTCATTCTTGTCGTGACGGGGCTTGGCCTGTTCAGGGTGCTGCGCTCGCAGGTCGCGGTCGAGCGGATGATGGCGGTTCAGCTGCTTGGCACTGGTGGTGCTGCCGTCATCCTGCTGCTCGGGACGGCAACGGCTTCGGACGCGCTGACCGATGTCGCCCTGCTGCTCATGCTGCTCTCCGCTTTTTCCTGCGCGGCCTTCACGCTTGGGCAGTCGTCTTCAGCGACTGCGACCGAGCGTGCGGAGGAAAAGCCATGACCGGCTTTGTAGACGCCTTCACCGTGCTTGCGGTCGGCAGCGGCGCGATTTTCTTTCTGGCGGGCACGCTGGGCCTGCTGCGCTTCCCCGATACGCTGAGCCGCCTTCACGCGCTCAGCAAGGCGGATAATCTTGGTCTGGGCCTGATCGTGATCGGTCTGCTGCCCCATGCGACGAGTGTTTCGGCGGGGCTGAAACTGGCCTGCGTCTGGTTGCTCGCGCAGCTTTCGGCGGCGACGGCGAGCCAGCTGATCGCGGGTGTCGCCCGCAATCGTCGGCCGCGCGCATGAATGCGCTGCTCGATGTCGTGCTCGTCGCCGGGCTGCTCGCGCTTGCGCTGCATGTTGCCAGGGCGCGAGACGACCAAGGCGCCATCGTCGGGTTCATCGCATTCGGGTTCCTGCTCGGGCTGGGCTGGGTGCGTCTTGCCTCGATCGATGTGGCCTTGACCGAGGCGGCGATCGGGGGCGGCGTGACCGGGCTCCTGCTGCTCCGGGTCGAGGCGCATACGCGTGACAGCAGCGCTCCGGACCGGACCGCGCGTCCCATCACGATCGCTGCCGCTGCCGTGCTCTGCATAGCGGTCACGGCAGGGCTGGCTTTCGTCATACTCAATCTTCCCTCGCCGCCGCCGACGCAGGCGCCTGCCGCCGCAGCGGCGCTTGACGCGACCGGCCTGGAAAACCCGGTGACGGCGGTGCTGCTTGCCTATCGCGCGCTCGATACGCTGTTGGAGAAGGTCGTCCTGATCCTGGCGCTTGTGGGCGTATGGTCGCTTGCCCCGGACCATCTCTGGGGCGGTGCCCCGGAGCTGCGCCCGGCCGTGGTTCCCGAGCCGTTGAGCTATCTTGCGCGCGTACTGCCACCCTTCGGCGTGCTCATTGCCGTCTACATGTTCTGGGTGGGTGCCGACGCGCCCGGCGGCACCTTCCAGGCCGGCACGATCCTCGCCGCCATGTGGCTGCTCGTCATGCTCGCGGGCTTGCGGGCTGCGCCCGATACCAGGCGGGTCACGCTGCGGCTCCTCCTGATTGTCGGTCCGGCAGTCTTCCTCGCCGTCGGCTTTCTCGGATTTGCCATGGCGGGCGGCTTCCTCGCCTATCCCGCAGGCGCGGCCAAGCCGATCATCCTCGGCATCGAGGCGGCGCTGACGCTCTCCATCGCCGTGACGCTGGGCATGCTCGTTTCGGGGCCATCGAAGAGGGCGCCGACCTCGTGATGTCGTCCATCTCCAACCCCGCCACGCTGTTTGGTCTGTGCGGTGCTGCGCTCGTCGGCATCGGCCTGTTCACTGTGATTGTGCATCCCGGCCTGCTACGGCGGATCGTCGGGTTCAATATCCTGGGCGCCGGCATTTTCCTGATCTTCGGCGCGGTTGCGCGACGGGGAGCGGGGGCGGGTTTCGAGGGCGATCCGGTGCCTCAGGCGATGGTGATCACCGGCATCGTCGTCGCCTTTTCGGCGACCGCGCTTGCGGTTGCCATGCTGCAGCGCCTGTTCGATCTGACGGGGCGCGCGACGCTCGAGCCTCCGGCGCCGGAAGGCCGGCCGGGGAGCGAGACATGAGCGCGCTCGCCAATGCTCCCTTCTATGTGACGACATCCGGCGGCTATCTTCTGGTCCTCGCGATCATCCTGCCGGCGGTGGCCGTGCTGGCGATGCTGCTGGTCCCTCCGCGCCATGTCGCGCGCATCGCCTTTGCAGTCATGGCTGCGGGGCTGGCGGTCGCGCTCGTCATCGTTGCCGAGCTGGTCGGGACCGGCATGGCGCTCGCTTACGTCGTGGGAGGCTGGCAGCCGCCGCTGGGGCTCGCCCTGCGTGCCGACGGGCTGTCCGCCGCGATGCTGGCGATGACCGCCGTCGTGATCTGCGCCACCGGCCTTTTCGCCCGTTTTCATCAATGTCTGGAGCCCGAAACGCAGGATGGCCGGGCCGCCACGACATTCTGGCCGCTGCTGATGGCGATCTGGAGCGCGCTGAACGCGATCTTCGTCGGCGAGGATCTGTTCACGCTTTATGTAGCCTTGGAACTGCTGACCTTCGCCGCCGTGCCGCTCGTCTGCCTCGATGGCCGCGCCGAGACGATCGCCGCCGCGTTGCGCTATCTCATGTTCGCGCTGCTGGGCTCGCTGCTCTATCTGCTTGGGGCGGCGCTTCTCTATGGCGTGTTCGGGGCGCTCGACATCCATAGCCTGTCGCGCCTCGACGGGGGCGCTCCGGCTGTCACCGTGGCGCTGGGGTTGATGATCGCTGGCCTTCTCGCCAAAGCGGCCCTGTTCCCGCTCCACCTCTGGCTGCCGCCGGCCCATGCCGGAGCTCCTGCGGCCGCGAGTGCGGTGCTGTCGGCGCTGGTGATCAAGGCGCCGGTCTTTCTGATCCTGCGCCTGGTGCTGGATGTCGCTCCGTCCTCGGCAGGTCCGCTGGCCGGGCAGATATTTATCGGGCAGATCCTTATCGGGCAGATCCTGGCGGTCCTCGGGGCCTCGTCAATTCTGTTCTGCAGCGTCATGGCGTTCCGGCAGCAGCGCCTTAAGCTCATGATCGCCTATTCGACGGTGGCGCAGATCGGCTACCTCTTCATCGTCTTTCCGCTTGCGGCGGGCACCGAGACACTGCCGGCCTGGGGCACCATCGCCTGGACTGGCGGGGCGCTTCAGCTGGTGTCGCATGCGCTGGCCAAGGCTGCCATGTTCATGGCCGCCGGCGCCGTTGCCGAGGCTTTCGGTCACGACCGCATCTCCGATCTCGGCGGCTTCGGACGCATTCTCCCGATCAGCGCGCTGGCTTTCGGGCTGGCGGGGCTGTCGCTGATGGGTCTGCCACCCAGCGGCGGTTTCATCGCCAAATGCCTGCTGCTCACGGCCGCCGTCACCGGCGGCCATCCCTGGCTTGCCGCGACGATCCTGGCAGGCGGGTTGCTGGCAGGTGGCTACGTCTTCCGCATCGTCGACCGCGCGCTTGCGACGCCGGCGGTCGAGCTGGTCGCGCGCCGGCCGATTCCGCGCCGGCTCGAAGCCGTTGCGCTGGTGCTGGCGCTGGCGGCGGTCGGGGTGGGTTTCGTGCCGCTGCAGCCTTTCGGATTCCTGCAGCTGGGTCGACCCGCCGTCAGCGCGATGGTGGCGCCATGAGCACCGCCGGCCTGCTCGTGGCTGCGACACTGCTCCTGCCGCTTGCGATGACGGCTCTCTGTGTCATCTCGGCATTTCGAGCGCGCGCATTGTCACTGCTCGTTCTCGCGCCGATTCCGGCACTGATGGCGGCGCTGTGGGCGCCGGAGGGAACGCTCGTCTTCTTTCCGGCGCCGTTCCGGATGACCCTGACGCTGGACCGGCCCGGCGCTCTGCTGCTCGGAGGAGCGGCCCTTCTGTGGAGCGCGGCCGGCGCCTTTGCTGCGGCCTATATGGCCGGCAAACCCCGGACGGCGGGCTTCGCCATCTGGTGGCTGCTGACACTGGCGGGGAGCCTCGGAACCTTCGTCGTCGCGGATATTGCGAGCTTCTATCTGGTCTACGGGCTGGTCAGTCTTGCCGCTTTCGGGCTCATCGCACACGAACAGACGGCGCGCGCGCAGCATGCCGGGACGGTCTATGTCGTGCTGGCCCTGGTCGGCGAGGCCTGTCTCCTGCTCGCCTTCGTGATGCTCGCCGCCGGCAGCCCCGAAGCCAACCCGCTGATCCGCGACGTCGTCGCCAAGCTGCCCTCGTCTCCGATGCGGGACGGTATCGTCGCCTTGCTGATCCTGGGCTTTGCTCTGAAGATGGGGCTCGTGCCGCTCCATGTCTGGCTGCCGCTCGCGCATCCGGCCGCGCCCATGCCGGCTTCGGCCGTGCTCAGCGGCGTCGTGGTCAAGGCCGGCGTGATCGGGCTGATCCGCTTCCTGCCGTTCGACTCCGGCCTGCCGGGTTGGGGCGCCGTCCTCATGCTCGTCGGCATCGTGACCGCCTATTACGGCGTGATCGTCGGTGTCACCCAGCTGCGCGCCAAGACGATCCTCGCCTATTCCACTGTCAGCCAGATGGGATTGCTCGCCGTTCTCCTGGGGATATCCCTGGGGGAGGGCGATCCCGGCGGGGTCAATCTCGTCGCCTATTATGGCGTCCATCATACCCTGGTCAAAGGCGGCCTGTTCCTCGCGGTCGGCATCGTCGCGGCGACAGGCGGGGCGCGGCTGCGCCCGGTGCTGCTGCTCACGGCCATCCTCGCGCTCAGCCTGGGCGGCCTGCCGCTGACGAGCGGCGCTCTGGCAAAGCTCGCCACGAAACCGACGCTTGGCTATGGCGCTTTGGGCATGGCGATGTCCGTCGCGGCGGCGGGAAGCACGCTCCTTATGCTGCATTTCATCGCGACTGTGGCTGGTGATGCCAGGGGGAATGCGGAGACTGTGGCGCCGGCAAGTGAGGTCGTGCCATGGCTCGTCGTCGCGCTCGCGGCGCTGGTGGTGCCATGGTCGCTCTATCCCGCTGTCTCCGGGGATCCCGCATTGAGCGCGCTGCAGCCGGATGCGATTTGGAAGCTGGTCTGGCCGATGGCGCTGGGCGGCGTCGCGATGTTGCTGCTGAGGCGGTTCCGGGCCGTGTCCGGCAGCATTCCAGAGGGTGATATCCTCGTCCTCGCGGAGCGATGCGGGCCGGCTGTTCGCCGGCTCGGTGTCGGTGTCGAGCACCTCGACGCTGGTTTACGCCGCTGGCCGGTCGCAGGGCTGCTGCTATTGTGCATAGCGATTGCGCTGGCAGGGTCGCTGATCGCTTGGCGCTGACCATGCGACACGCACCGCTTCATACGGGACATGGCACGTGTTGACTCCGATTGAGAGCACTGCGGCGATCATCGCCGGCACGATCATCCTGTTCGCCTGGAACCGGCTGCCCGTCACGATCGTCGCCATGGCTGCGGCCCTGTCGCTCTGGGCGATGGGTGTCGTCACGCTCGAGCAGGCGCTTGCCGGGTTCGGCGATCGTGCGGTGCTGTTCATCGCCAGCCTGTTCATCGTCAGCGCGGCGCTGGAAAAGACGGGCGTGACCGCCTGGGCCGGTCAGTTGCTGATCGCCAAGGCGGGCGAGAACAAGCGCAGTCGCCTGCTGATCATCATCATGAGCGCGGTGGGCTGCCTTGCCGCCGTGATCAGCGGAGGTGGGGCGGTCGCGGCCCTCATGCCGGTCGTGGTCATGGCTGCCGTCAGGCTGCGCCAGTCGCCGTCGCAATTGCTGATGCCGCTTGCCTTTGCCGCCCATGCCGGCTCGAACATGCTGCTGACGGGTGCGCCGAAGAATATCCTGGTCTCGGAAGCGCTCGAGGATATCGGCCTGCTTGGCTTCGGCTTCGCCGAATTCGCGCTCGTCGGCCTTCCGCTTCTGGCCGGCACGATGGCGATCATCCTGGTGCTGGGGAAATGGCTGCTGCCGGAGCAGACCAGCGCGAGGCTGCCCGCCGATTTCAGCCAACATGCGCAGACCCTCGTCGAGCATTACGGCATCGCCGACGGCGTCTTCCGCCTGCGCGTGCGCGCCACATCGCCCTATATCGGCATGGCGCCAGCTCAGCTCGACGTTGCGAACTATCCGCAGCTCGGCCTGATTGTCGTGCAGGCCGGCGCGACCGGCCTGCCCTTGCGTGCGCCGATCATTTCCGAAGGCGATTACGTGCTGGTGAGGGGCGCGGCCGAGGTCGTGGCGACGTTCTCCGCCGAAAAGCATCTTGCCTTGCGCGAGGACGAAGGCGCCACCGGGGACAGCCTGTTCAGCCGCAGCTCGGGCCTGGCCGAGGTCGTGATCCCGCCGCGTTCCGCGCTGATCGGCCGGCCGATGTTTCCCGGCATGGTCACCGATAGCGGCGACCTCGTCGTGCTGGCGGTGCAACGCGCCGGTGTCGATCTCGACCCCTCCGCTTCCTATCTCCAGGCCGGCGACACCATCCTGCTGGAGGGAAGCTGGAAGGCGCTCGACCTGCACCTCGACGATCCCGACGTGCTGGTGGTCAACTCGCCCGATCTGGTCAGGCGCCAAGCCGTGCCGATGGGGACGGGAGCCGGCGTCGCCATCGCGGTTCTCGCCGGGCTGGTGTTCCTGCTGGCCACCGGCATCGTTCCCCCTGCGGTGGCGGGACTGCTGGCTGCCTGCGCCCTGATCCTGACCGGGATCATCACGGTCGAGCAGTCCTACCGCGCCATCCACTGGACCACGGTGATCCTGGTGGGGGCGATGATGCCGCTCTCGATCGCGATGGTGCAGTCGGGCGCGGCACAACTCGTTGCTGGCCATCTCGTTGCGCTGACCGGCGATGCCGGCCCCACGGTCTTTCTCGCCGGGCTCTTCATCCTGACCGCCAGCCTGGGCCAGATCATGAGCAACACCGCGACGACGATGCTGGTGATCCCGATTGCAATGGCCTCGGCCGCAAGTATGGGCGTCTCGCCCCGGCCGATCCTGATGAGCCTGTGCATCGCGGGCTCGGCATCCTTCCTGACGCCGATCGCGACCTCGACGAACCTCATGGTCATGGGGCCGGGCGGCTACAGCTTCGGCAGCTACTGGAAACTCGGAACCCCCCTGATGATCTGGTTCTTCATCATGGCGGTGTTCTACGTGCCGCTCATCTGGCGCTTCTGAGAAGTCGCTCCAGCTTCATTTGGTGGCGGGCTGAACTGGTACGGGGCTGGTGCCACGCAAAGGCTCGTCGATCCGCTCGATCAAGTAGGAAAAGAACGGGTTCGACGCCATCCGCAGCAGGGAATCCAAGTTCACGATCAAGGTGCCGCGCTCGCCACGCGCCGCGACGGCTCCGAGATTGATGCCGAAACTCTCCTTCGGGTCTGGATGCAGGCCGTAAAGCGAGTCGCTCGTCGGGAACGGCAGCGCGACATGGGACAGGGAGTAGACATCGAACGGGTATTGCAGGCCGAGATCTCGGACCGTCTCGGTCGAGGCGCCTGCTTCCGTGACCCGCTCGACGACATCGCTGGAATCGGCGCTGGCATTGGTGATGATCGAGACCCGGAACGGCCGCGGCGGGGCCGGCAGCATGCGGCTCAGCAGCGTGTCCGATGCTGAATTCAGCAGCGGCCCGAATTTGGTGTTGCGGTTGAGGTCGAACAGCACGAGTTCGCTGCCATTCGCGGGGAGGTGCGCGTAGAGCGACGAGACGATCGCCCGCGTGCTCACCGTGAAATCCATCACCGATTGGAAGGTGATGAGGGGAGCCAGATCCTTCAGCCGGTTTTCCCGCGCCAGCCGGAGAATCTTCTGCTGCAGCGCGTTGGTCAGAAGGTGGGACTGCCTCGCGCCATTGACGGGAAAGGAGTTGTACTTGAACGGATTGAACTCGGGCAGCACGCTGAGCCAGGCCGCCTTCGCAAAGGACGGCAGGATGGCCGGCAGGGCCGCAAGCCCGGCAAATCGGGCGAAGGCGGTGATGCCGATCATCGGCGATATCAGCACGATACGATCGGGCCGCGACAGCTTCTCGTTCTCGATCGCCTCCAGCGCATACATCAACGCGAGCGCGCCGCCATTCGAGAAGCCGACCAGATGGAGCGGCGCCGAGGGGCCGACCTGCCGCCTAGCCTCCCGCACCGCCAGGCGGGTGGCGGCGAGCCAATCCTCCCATTCGATATCGGTGAGGCCGGCGGGGACCGTGCCGTGGCCGGGCAGGCGGATCGCAACGGAGACAAAGCCGCGATCGCGATATTGTCTTGCGACATGGCGCAGGCTGTAGGGCGAATCCGTGAGGCCATGCAGGAAGACGGCGGCGCCGACCGGCTTGCCCTCCGGCTCCAGCAGATAGGAGCGGTTCCAGTCCTGCGAGAAGTTTGGAGGATAGATCGCGCTGCCGTCGAAGTAGCGGTTGACCGGAATCCGCTCGTCGGGGGTCAGCTTCTGCGTGACCTCCTTGCGGACGCTCGCGAACGCAGCGTCCTCGGCTTTCAGAAACTGTGCCCAGCTGCTCCGGTCGAGTTCTTCGATCGAGAGCTCGTGGGGCGTGAACGTATGCCAGGGTTCGAGCGGAGCGCCTCTCTGGGTGTCGTAAATGCGCAGGCCGAGCAGGGAGAGCGCGCTGATCACGACGACTATGGCGCCGCGCTTCAGCGTCTTGCCGATGAATCCGCTGATCATTTCGACCTTCGACAGCTTGTTTCTTTGCGCCACGTACCGGCCGGGATGTCACGGTGCGGCCATCCGGGCTGCCATGATGATGGCATGTCGGCCCAGCCGGCACGACTGGCGCCATTCCGTTGCCGACTTCTATGCCTGTCATTGCAAAGCCGGGGATTAGCGGAGAATCCCAACCCTGTTCGCAGCGTCCCGTTTTCGGCGCGCGGATGGGGCGACGGTTAGCCCTGAGCAATCACCACCGCACCATGCGAGGAAAAATCCAGGCACCGAGGCCGGCCATCGCGGCCATCGCTAGGGGATACCAGCTGGCGATGAAGGGGATCGCGTCTTCCGGGCAATGGACGCTGTAGGCAATCGTCGCCAACCCGGCCGAAGCGATGCCGGCGCTAGCTCCGCTGAAAGGCTGGTCGACTGGAGCGCCCTGTCTTGCAAGCGCGAGCAACACGGCAAACGGCACCAACGCGTATAGTGGGATGGCGATCAGGCAGGCGCGCCAGCTCCGGCCGAAAGTCAGCGCGGTCCATTGCTCCGGGGGCGCATTCATCAAAGTGACGGCAGCCCAGATCGCGACGGCTACGACCGGCACCGCGATCAGAGCAAAGCCCTTGCGTGGTTTCAGCCCCGGCCGCAGGCTTTTCTGGAAGGCGGCGAGCGCTATCGTCGCGACGCTCGCTCCGAACAGCGCCTTGGTGAGAACCGGGCCGCTCGCCCAGGTCGCCGCCAGATCATGGCGCGCTCCAAGCGTCAGCAGGACGAGACCGACCGTCGCGACCGTGGCGAGGAGCGCGGCCAGCCAAGTCGTGCGGCCAAGCCACCCGGTATCGACCGGCCGGTCGCTCGCAGCCATCAGGGAGATCAGTTCGTCGGTTTTCATATCTCTACGGAGGTGCCCTTGTTTTCTGGAATTTCGCAGCAAATCGGCAAAACGTTACAGCGATGAAGTCGCACGGTGGTCATGGCTCCGCCCGGGGGCCTCGTTTCGTCAGGATTCTCGCCAGCGCGTGCAGTCCGCGATGGATTGCCACCTTCGCTGCCGTTTCGGTCATGCCGGCGGCGCCGGCCGCTTCGGCGATAGTGCAACCCTGGACCTTGACCCTGTCGATCAGCGTGCGCGTCCGCTCCGGCAGGGCCTGCATGGCACGCGACAGGTCGAGCCGCGCATCCGATGCTACGGTGTCGGGCGCAGCCAGTTGATAGGCCTCTTCGTCGATCGGGAGATTGGCGGCATGGCGCCCTGAGCGCCGCAAATGATCTATGAGCTTGTAGCGGGCGATCGCATGCGCCCAGGCGGTGACGGGGCTGGCGGGCTCATAGGTATGACGCGACAGGTGCAAGGCGAGCAGCGTCTCCTGGAGGACATCCTCGGCCTCGCTCGCCTCGTGGCGGCCAACCCGCGCGAGTTGCGAGCGCAGATAGCCGCGCAGGCGCAGGCTGATCGTCTCGAGGAACAGGCGGTAGGCGGCCGCGTCGCCGCCCAACCCAGCCAGAAAGGCCGGCCGCAACTGCGTTTCGAGTTCGTCAATGGACACGGGCTGGCGCAATTTTCCGTCGGAGGCGGATAGTGCCTATCCCGTCGCATGGCGACCAGCGCCTCACAAGCCTGTGACCGGCGATGGCATGCCGACGCTGCCGATATGCGCTAGCCTCAGCTCGGAAGCAGCGCTTGCGCGAGCGGTTGCAGGAAGGTCGCCGGAGATGTCGGCACTAGCGCGTCTCACGCTTTCGATCGCGGCGTCGATCGCTGCTTTTGTTACCCCCGCCGCGATGGTCAGCGCGCAGAACCTGCCACTCGCCGGCAAGGCCGTGGACTCATGTCCCACCGAGGGCGGCTGCCAGGTTGAGGGCGGCTTTTACCGGGTCATGCTCCCGCCCCCGACGGCGGCCGGACGACGGCCCGGCGCGATCATGTTCTTCCACGGCTGGCAGGGCTCCGCCGACGAGACCATGTCCGATCAGGGACTCGTCGATGTCGCGCGCCGTCTCGGCGTTGCGCTGATCGCGCCTGATGGAATGGGCAAGACCTGGTCCTATCCGGGATCGCCGGGACATCATCGCGACGAATTCGCTTTCGTCGCGCAGGTTCTGGACGATGTCGTGCGGCGCTTTGCTGTTGATCCCGACGCTATGATGGCCAGCGGCTTCTCGCAGGGCGCTTCGATGGTCTGGAATCTCGCCTGCCGGATGCCGACGCGATTCCACGCCTTCGCGCCGATTGCCGGCGCCTTCTGGGAGCCTCTGCCTGCCGATTGCGCGGAACCACGGCCGAACCTCGTTCATTTTCACGGCACGAGCGATCCGACCGTGCCGCTGGCCGGACGCTCGCTGCGCCAGGGCTACAAGCAGGGCGATGTCTTCAAGAGTCTCGCGATCCTGGCGCCGGGCTGTACGGCGTCCTGGGCGGCGGATGTCCGCAGTGCAGAGCCACCGGCCACGTTGTCCTGCCGGGCGGCCTCGGGCTGTTCGGGGCCGGCGCGTCTCGAATTATGCCTGCATCCGGGTGGGCATTATGCGGATCCGACCTGGGTCGAGCGGGCCTGGAGAGTTGCCATGCCAACCGGCGCGCCCGTGGCAGCGACGGGAGCGAAGCTCACTTTTCCGTGATGCGGTAACCGAAACGCGCCAACGCGCGATTACCCCTTCGGGCCGCGTGTGCGGATCGCCCAAGGGGAAGCCATGCGCCACGATTTGCTGTCACCAGAGCAGATGCCGGACGCGGGCGTTGCCGATCTCGTGACCGGCGCCGACCTCATGGCCGCCCGGCTCGCGGCGGCAGGTGCGACCCACGCCTTCGGTATCCCCGGCGGCGAGGTTCTGGCTCTGGTCGATGCTCTGGAACGCGCGGGCATCCGCTTCCTGCTTGCCAAGCATGAGAATGCCGCGGGTTTCATGGCGGAAGGGCTGTGGCATGCGACGGGTGCGCTTCCCGTGCTGGTGGCGACGCTGGGGCCCGGCGTCGCCAACGCGGTCAATGTCGTCGCCAACGCGCACCAGGACAGGGTGCCGCTGATCTTCATCACCGGCTGCGTCGATCAAGCATTGGCCGAGAGCTACACGCATCAGGTCTTCGACCATCAGGCGGTATTGCGCCCGCTGGTGAAGGCGAGCTTCCGCGCGGCGCCCGGCACGGAAGACCTCGTGGTCGAAAAAGCGCTCGCCATCGCGCTGCGCGGCCGACCGGGACCCGTCCATATCGATCTGCCGATCGCTGTCGCCGAGACACGCACGGCACGCCGCGCGATGCCGGTCGCGCCGAGGCCGTTGCGTTCCGTGCCGGCCGACCTCTCCGTCGCCCGCGCCATGATCGCGGCCGCGACGAAGCCGCTGGTGATTGCCGGGCTCGATCTGGTCAATGAAGGCGCTGCGGCGGTTCTCGACCGCTTCCTGTCGCAGACCGGTGCACCCCTGCTGACGACCTACAAGGCCAAGGGGCTGATTGCGGAAGATGACCCTCGTGTCATCGGCGCTGTCGGGCTCTCGCCGAAGGCCGATGCGATCGTGCACCCGCTGATCGACGAGGCCGATCTTATCGTGCTGGCCGGGTACGATCCAATCGAGATGCGACAGGGCTGGCGGCATCCGTGGCCGGCGAGCAAGCGTGTCATCGACATCGTCGCGCAGGACATGGCGCATGGCATGCACAGCGCGAGCCTTGTGCTGGAGGGGCATGTCGGCACCATCCTTTCGCGGCTTGTCGATGGTGCGGCGCCGCAGATTGCCTGGCGTGAGGGGAAGCCGGCGGTTGTCCGTGCCGCCTTTCAGGCAGCGTTTGCTCCTCCTGCCACTTGGGGGCCTCACAGCGTCTTCGAGGTCCTCCGGGAGGTTGCACCGGTCGGCACGATCACTACGGCCGATTCCGGCGCCCACCGGATCCTGCTCAGCCAGATGTGGCGCTGCGATGGTCCGCGTCGCCTGCTGCAATCGACCGGTCTTTGCACCGTGGGTTGCGCACTGCCGCTCGCCATCGGCGCGGCGCTGGGCTCGGGACAGCCGACGCTTTGCGTCGTTGGCGATGCCGGCCTCGAAATGGTGCTGGGAGAGCTTGCAACCCTGCGCGACCTCGCGGTTCCCGTCGTCATCGCGGTGCTCGTCGACGAAAGCCTCGGACTGATCGCCCTGAAGCAGCGCCAGCTTGGTCTGGCCCGCGCCGGGGTCGATTTCGGCGCGACCAATTTCGTTGCGGTCGCCCATGCCATGGGCGGGCACGGCGTCATGGTTCGCGATCGCGACGGCCTTGCCCGCGAGGCGAGCGCGGCGTTCCGGCGCGATGGCTTCACGATCTTGGCCTGCCGGATCGACGCCCAGAGCTATGAGGGAGCGTTCTGATGGCGCAGATGCAGCCAAGACCGCTCAAGCGCCCGCGCGACGAACGCCTCGATTTCTTTCGGGGCCTGACCATGCTGATCATCTTCGTGGCGCATATGCCGGAGAACAGCTGGAACGGCCTCATTCCGGCGCGCTTCGGCTTTTCGTCCGGCGCGGAGCTCTTCGTTTTCTGCTCGGGGCTCGCGAGCTCCATCGCTTTCGGCGCGGTGTTCGTGCGGCGTGGCCTGTTGCTCGGCGCGGCGCGCATTCTCCTGCGGATCTGGCAGGTCTACTGGGCGCAGCTGGGCCTGGTTCTGGCTCTCGTCGGCATTGCTGCACTTCTGGATCGCTGGATCGGCCTTGCCGTCGTCGCGAGCCAGTTCGCGCCGCTGCTGAGCGATCCTGAAAGCGCGCTGCTTGGCTTGGTCACGCTGACCTGGCAGCCCGATTATCTCGACATCCTGCCGATGTATCTGGTCATTCTGGCGCTGGTGCCGGTCGCGATGGCGTTGCGCCGGGTGCACGAGACGCTGCCGTTCCTGATGGTCGCGCTGCTTTATGCGCTGGTCTGGACTGTCGATCTCAACCTGCCCGGCAATCCCTGGAACGGCTCCGGCTGGTTCCTCAATCCCTTTGCCTGGCAGCTGATCTTCTTCCTCGGCTTCTTCTTCGGCATGGGCTGGCTGCAGGCGCCGCAGCTCGGAGAGCGCCGCCTGATGATGGTCGCCGCCGTGTTCCTGCTGCTCAGCGTGCCACTGTCCTTCTGGGGCATATTGGAGCACTGGCCGGCAATGCAGGCGCTGCGCGACCAACTCCTTCCGGGCAGCGAGAAGAGCAGCCTGCATGTCCTGCGCGTGCTTCATTTCCTGGCTCTGGCCTATCTCGTGCTCAGCCTGATCGAGCCGTACCGCCAGCGGCTCGATAGCGGTGTCGGCCATCTTCTCATCCTGATCGGCCGGCAGTCGCTCGCGACCTTCCTCGCCAGCGTCGTCTTCGCAAGACTTGCCGGCACGATCGCCGACATGGCCGGCCGTACCGAACTCAGCGTGGCGCTGACCAATCTCGTCGGCTTTGGCGCGATCCTTGGTGTCGCGATCGTAGTCGGCTGGTTCAAGAGCGCGCCCTGGTCGGGATCGGCTCCGGCGGTCAAAGCAGTGCCGCCCGCTCTGGAGCCGTCATCCCAGATGGCTCCGCCAACACGGGTCCGTGAAGCGAGTTGATGTCCGTTTGATCGCTCGCACGCGAACTCCTCGACAGTGCGCCCTTCGAGGCGCTTCAAGGGAGTGATCCGATGTTTCACGATCTTTCAGGCGACCGCGTCACCGTCGCGAACGATGCCGCGCGATTGGCCTGGAACGACACGCTGGAAGCTGCGCTGGCCCATGCGGCCGCGACGCCCGAGCATCTCGCCCGCACGCTTCAGGCCGATCCCGATTTCGCATTGGCGCATGCCACCAAGGGCCTGATGCTGCTGTCCCTGGCCAAGCCCGAACTGGTCGGCGCGGCGCGGAACTGCCTCGCGACCGCCCATGCGGCGATGGCGCGGCGCCCCGTGACCCGGCGCGAGCGCATGGTTGCGGAGGCTCTGGCGCTCTGGCTGGCGGATGCGCCCCGGCAGGCTGCCCATCGCCTCGAGATGATCCTGGAGGCTCACCCATTCGATGTGCTGGCGCTGAAGCTCGCCCATGGCATCCGCTTCATGCTCGGCGATCAGGCCGAGATGCTGGCGAGCCTGCGCCGCGTCGCGCCGGACTTCGCCGACAGCCACCCGCTCGCCGGCTATGTGAACGGCTGCTACGCCTTCGCGCTGGAAGAGCAGGGCTTCTATGCCGAGGCGGAACGCACCGGGCGCCACGCCGTCGCCTTGAGCCCGCGCGACGCCTGGGGCCGTCATGCCGTCGCGCATGTGCTGGAGATGACCGGCCGGGCCGATGAGGGCGTCGCCTGGCTCGGCAACTCCCGAAACTGGGCCCATGCCAACAATCTGCGCTTCCATATCGTCTGGCATCTCGCGCTGTTCCGGCTGGAGCGTGGGGAAACCAGCGAAGTTCTGCGCCTTTACGACAACGACATAAGGGGCGAGGCCGCCGACGATTTCCGCGACATCGCCAATGGCGCGTCGCTGCTGGCCCGCCTCGAATATGCCGGTGTCGATGTCGGTACGCGCTGGGAGGAACTCGCTGCGCGTGCCGAGAACCGGGTCGGCGATGGACGTCTGGTTTTCGCCGATCTGCATTATGCCCTTTCCCTGCTCGGCGCTGGCCGGACGGACGGTGCCGAAACGATCGCCCGCACGCTGGTCGAGGACTGCCACACCCATCCCAGCGGCGAACGGCGCGAGGCGGCCCGCAATGGCGCGCTTGCGGCCTTCGGACTGCTCGCCTTCCACGAGGGCGACTATGCCGAGGCGACGCGGTTGCTCGGCGCGGCGCGGCATGGGCTCGTCGTGATCGGCGGCAGCCATGCCCAGCGCGATCTGTTCGAGCAGGCCTATATCGAAAGCCTGATCCGCTCCGGCAGCCATGAGCATGCGGCGACCGTTCTGGGGGAGCGCATCGCCCGGCGGGGCGGGTCGAACCTCTATGCCGCCCGCCGCCTCGCCATGCTGCGAAACCGGCCGATCGGCCGCGCGGCGGCATTTGCAGTCGCCGCGACGCCCATCGCCATCGCGCATTGACGATCAGCACAGGACATAACCACCATGACCACAACAACCATGCCCCGGGGGCTGGCCCTTCCCTCATCGCGTGCCGTCATCAACCTCGCGCTCGGCGGCTTTGCCGGGCTCGGTTTCTGGGAGCTATTCTCGGCGGTTCCAACAGCCTGGTTCGCGGAATATCCGCTCGAACCGCCGGAACTGGTCAAGGCGCTGTTCGCCCATCAACTGGGGTTGACGCTGTCGACGCCGATGGCAAAGCTGCTGCACTTCCTCACCGGCTTCCTGTTCTACCCGCTCGGCTATTACGGGCTGACACGCTGGGTGAAGAGCTTCGGCATGCCGGCCGCTGGCTGGATCTGGGGCGTGATCACCTATTTCATCGCGCTGGGCTTCTTTGCGCCGCTGGCCGGCCAGGCCTTCCTGCTTCTCGACGTGCCGCGCCTCTCCTTCATGAGCCTCGTCGGCCATGCAATCTACGGCTATGTCGGCGCCTACGTCTTCGAACGGCTGGAGCGAACAGGCTGATCGCGGCGCCTCAGGGGCCCGGTGCCTCCGCTATGCAAGCCTCGCTGCTGGCATCCCAGTCGCCGTCCTGGCAGGGCGCATCGCCGAGGCCCGAGACGATCAGAACGAGCAGGGCAAGGGCGAATGCCGCGACCGCAAGCGTGAGCCAATTCATGTGACCATTTCCAGCCGTCTGCGGCACATAAAGCAAGGCCGCCCAAAGGGCGGCCCTTACGATAGCAAATCGGATCAGATGCGTCGCATTGAGGGACGTGGTCTGGGGCAATGCGCGAAGCTGAGCCTGTGGCCTGCGTCCGATTGCTGTCTGGGGCTTCGCCAGATCCGCCGGACCGCCCACATGAATTGCGTTCGGACGAGTTCGGCGGCATATTTCATTGGTGCCCTGATCCCGTTGTGCCATAGGCAATCCAGAAACGGAGACACAATGGCCGAGATAACGATCACACTGCCCGAAATCGCGACATGGACCAAAGCCGTACTCGTCGAGGCAGGGATTCCTGCCGGTGCAAAATTCACATCGGTTCGCTTCCTCAAAGGCAGCACCAAAATTGGCCAGTCGACAGGCGTGTCGGACACCCTGATTGCTCGCCTTATGGCCATCAAACGGGGCGGCGGCGTCACCGACGCGAAAATGAACAAGGTTCTGAGCGGCTATTCATCGTGCACCTTGGTGGCGATGATCGACTGATCTTCGGTTGCGGTCCGCCATATCGATGAGGGCGCGCCATCTGCCCCGTGATTGACAGTGGCTCAGGCCCTCTCGATGGCGTAAGGCAGACATGTCGCTCGCTGCTGGCCTGCCCAGGCCAGACTTGCGGCATCCGAGGTCGAGCTACCACTAGCTCCCGATGGAAGACGGCTCCGCAGTGATGCGGGGCCGTTTTCGTCAGGGCTCGCGACGCTCAGGCGAGCCGCCGGGTTTTCTATAATCGGGTATTTCATTCATTAAGTATTCTAGGGCCAATTCTTCCGCTAACGCAGGGTTTCGCGGAGGTATTTTATCTCCTGAGGCAAATATGGCCGATTTTCAGAATCTCGATTGACCAATTTGAAATAAATTGACTGCAAAACGCGGCTGCACGGCGACCTTACGTCATCGTCCCATCACAGCAACGCCTTCCGCAGTGGATACCGTCCATGACATTCGGTTTTTTTGAGAGCGCCCGCGGCAATTCCGCCGGGGAGGCGGCCGCTATTCGTCGATCGCAAGCGGTTATCGAGTTCGATCTGAATGGCCAGATCCTCGAAGCCAATGCCGGTTTTCTCAATGTCGTCGGCTATTCCCGCGAGGAGATCATCGGCAAGCATCATGGCATGTTCGTCGAGGCCGGCTATCGCGCGTCGGACGAATACAAGTCGTTCTGGTCGCGGCTGAATCGCGGCGAGGCGATGGAGGCGCAGTTCCTTCGCGTCGGCAAGGGCGGCAAGCAGATCTGGCTGCAGGCGGTCTACACGCCGATCCTCAATCGCTCCGGAAAGCCGGTGAAGGTCATCAAATTCGCGACCGACATCACGGCGACCAAGGGGCTGATCGCGAATTTCGAGGGACAGGTCGCGGCGATCCGGAAATCGCAGGCGGTGATCGAGTTCGGCCTCGACGGCACGGTGCTCGACGCCAACGACAACTTCCTGCAGGCGATCGGATACAGCCTCGCCGAGATAAAGGGACAGCATCACCGGATGTTCGTCGATCCAAACGAGAGCACGGGCGAGAGCTATCGCCGCTTCTGGGAGAAGCTGGCGCAGGGCCACTATGATGACGGCCAGTATCTGCGCTTCGGCAAGGGCGACAGGCCGATCTGGATCCAGGCGAGCTACAACCCGATCTTCGATGCGCTCGGCAAGCCCTACAAGGTCGTGAAATACGCTGCCGACATCACGGCGAACAAGCTGGCGCAGGATGCTTTGCGCCAGGCTGTCGACGAGACACGCATGGTCATCCGCGCCGCGATGAACCGCGACTTGACGGCGCGCGTTCCCTTGCAGGGCAAGAGCGGCGACATCGCGGAGCTCTGCGGCGGCGTCAACGAGCTGGTCGGCTCCGTTGCGGACATCGTCGCGACGGTCTCGGACATCTCGGAGCAGATCACCTCGGGCTCGACGCGGATCAGCCATGACAGCCGTGCTCTGGCCGAGCGTACCGAGGAACAGGCGAGCAGCCTCGAGGAGACAGCGGCGACCACCGAGGAACTCGCAGCCTCGGTGAAGCAGAGCGCGGCGCGCGCTCAGGATGCGACCGGCCTCGGCGCCAGGGCCAATGGCGTCGCCAATCGTGGCGGTGTCATCGTCTCCGAGGCGGTCGTCGCAATGGAGCGCATCGAGAAAGCCTCGGCCAGCATCGTCGAGATCATCACCGTCATCGACAATATCGCCTTCCAGACCAACCTCCTGGCATTGAACGCTGCCGTCGAGGCGGCGCGGGCCGGCGATGCCGGCAAGGGCTTTGCGGTCGTGGCTTCGGAGGTGCGTGCGCTGGCCCAGCGTTCCAGCCAATCCGCCAACGACATCAAGAAGCTGATGGCGAACTCGACCCAGGAGGTCGCGAGCGGAGTCAGGTTGGTCAAGGATGCCGGCTCGGCGCTGTCGGAGATCGTGATCTCGTCCAGCAGTGTCGCCGAGGCATTGGCCGACATCTCCAGCGCCTCGCAGGAGCAGGCCAATGGCATCGAAGAGGTCGCCAAGGTCGTCGCGCATATGGACGACATGACGCAGCAGAACTCGGCGATGGCCGAGCAGAGCGCCGGAGTCGCCCGCGAGCTGGAGCAGGCGACCGAAGCGTTGAGGCAGCTGGTCGGCGCCTTCAAGGTCGAGGGTCGGGCGGATCAGACGCTCACGACCAGTATCGTGGCCGAGCTGGCACAGGTGGCGCCGCATATGCCCCGCCCGCGCAAGGCCGCGCCGGCAGTGGTCGCTTCGCCGCGGCCGCGGCGCCAGGCCAATGGCGGTGCTGCAGCCGTCTGGTCCGATTTCTGACGTCCTGCGATGCGAACCCCGTGACGTCCAAACGCGGTCGCCGCCGATAACATTCAGCGATGGAGCCTGATGTGAAAGAAGCCCTGGATAGTTTTGCGAGATTGCCGGCCCTGTCGGCTCCACCTCGGCAGATCGTCGTGTTCAAGCTGAGGGGGCGCGTCTTCGGCGTCGATGTCGGCTGCGTCAGGGAAATCCGTGGCTGGCAGCCGACGACGGAACTGCCGCATGCGCCGAATTACGTGCTGGGGGTCGTCAATCTGCGCGGCGCGATCGTTCCGGTGTTCGATCTCCAGGCGCGGCTCGGCTTCGGGCCGAACGACGATGCGGCGGCCGGGGTGGTGATCGTCGTCGAGATCGGTGACAGGTTCGTCGGCTTCCTGTCCGACTCGGTGTCGGACATCATCGACATCTGCGAAGAAGACCTGCGCGCTGCTCCGGACTATGCCGATGGTCACAGGCCGCTTCTGCGCGGGCTTGCGGTCAAGAGCGACGACATCATCGGATTGCTCGACCTCGACGCCGTCATCGATGTGAGCTGCCTGGCGACGCTCGATAGCTAAAGCGATCTCGCGAGCGACAGCAAGCTCCACTCCCAAGTAGGGCCCGATTCCCGTAATTGGCGCGATCGAGCCAGCCGGCCGGCGTAGTCCATATCTGCAAGCCACCTGTTCAGGCCTGTTCTGCGCTTGCCGAGGTCTTTTCGAGTTTTGCCAAGTGGACATCGATTATCCGCCCGGGAAGTGGACACCAATCGCCGAATCACGGCCTGACTTCCGTAACGACATGGCCGGTGATTTCAGCCTGTGGTCGGGGGATGTCGAAAAGCCGATGCAATTCCGGGAATTGGCGCGAACCCCTCGCGACCGGCCTTTGCTCTGCCCCGGTGGCGGGCGCCTATGGCTGGCGGTTGCGTCGTGCCTTGCCTTGCTCGTCGCAGCGCTTGTTCAGCCGGCGTTGGCAGATGGCGGCGACGGTAGCACCGGGGGAGTGGGTGGAGTCGACAACCCGACCGGCATGGGACGCGCAGGAAGCGATACAACGGGCGCGTTCTCCGGCGGCGGTGGCGGCGGGGCCGGCGCCTTCACTGGGGGCGCGGGAGGGTTCGGTGGGGTCGGCGTTCCCGGCATTGGCCAAGGTGGAGTCGGTGGCGCCCATGGCTGGGTCGGCATGGCCCTTCCCGGCGGCGCTGCGACCGGCACAGGCGGTGGCGCGGGCGTCGATGGCAACAACAGGAGCGGCGGCGGCGGTGGTGGCGCCGGGGGATATGGCGCCGTCGTCACCGGCGCGGGCACGACCGGAACGGTCTCGGTCACGATCAACGGCGGCAATGGTGGCGATGGCGGCAATACGTTTCTGGATCAGGGCGGATCGGGCGGGTCCGGGGGCATCGGTCTGCTCGTCACCAATGGCAGCCTGGCGACGGCTCTGACCATCACCGGCACGGTCCAGGGCGGCAATGGCGGCAGTGGCGGCAGCACGGATCTGGATCAGGGCGGATCGGGCGGGTCCGGCGGCATCGGTCTGCGTTTCATCAACGGCAGCCTGCCGACGACGCTGACCGTCATCGGCACCGTTCAGGGCGGCAGCGGTGGCAATGGCGGAGTCCTTGCGAGTGGAGGTTTAATTGGAGAGCCTGGTATGCCCGGCGAAAGCGGAGCAGGCATCGTCGGTTCGAACCTCGCTATCATCAATAATGGCACGATTTCGGGCGGGGTCTCCGCCGATGGCGCGACGCGCGCAGCGGCGATCCGCTTCACCGGTGGCGCCAACACGCTCACCTTCGGCAATGCCACCTCGGGTCTCAGCGGGGGGATTGTCATCGAGGCCGGTGTGCTGACCTTCGCCCAGCCAAGCGATGTCACGGTCGATAATGTCATTTCCGGCGCCGGCGCGGTCATCAAGACCGGGCCCGGCACGCTAACGCTTTCGAACAGCAGCACTCACACCGGTGGGACGACGGTTTCGGGTGGCAGGCTGGTCGTCAATGGCTCGATCGCAGGTTCGGTGACGCTGAGCGGCGGCACGCTGGGCGGCTCCGGTACGCTTGGCGGCTCCGGCACGCTCGGCGCGGTCTCGGTTGCGAGCGGCGGCATGGTCGCGCCGGGCAATTCGATCGGCACGTTCAACGTCAACGGCAATATTTCCTTTGCAGCCGGCTCGACCTATCAGGTCGAGGTCAACGCCGCCGGCCAGGGCGACAGGATCGTCGCCTCGGGCATGGCGACGCTGTCCGGCGGCAAGGTCGAGGTCCTGGCTGCGAGCGGCAATTACGCGGCGGCAACGCGCTATACCATCCTGACTGCCGGTGGCGGGTTGACCGGCCAGTTCGGGGCCGTGACCTCGAACCTTGCCTTCCTGACGCCGAGCCTGAGCTATGGCGCCACCAGCGTCACCTTGACGATGACCCGCAACGACACGTCGTTTGGTCCAAATGGCGGCGCAACCTTTATCGCCCAGACCCGCAATCAGGGCGGGATAGCGGTTTCGGCCGAGAGGCCGGGCGCTGGTAATCCCGTCCATGACGAGCTGGTCTCGGCTACAGCCGAGGGCGCTCGGGCCGGGTTCGACCTGCTTTCGGGCGAGGCACATGCTCAGGGCGTCGCGGTCGCTATCGATGAAAGTCGGGTCTTGCGCGACGCTGTTCTAGGGCGCCTGCGCCAGAGCCTTCTGACGGTGCCGCGCCCCGGGCCGAGCCTGGCGTTCTGGGGTGAGGCGGTCGGCAGCCAATCGAACACAAATGCCGACGGCAATGCCGCCTCGCTTTCGCGCCGCGGCGGCGGCGGCATCCTCGGAGCCGATGTCAGACTCTATGACAGCGACACGTCTTCGCTGCGTCTCGGCGCTGCCGGCGGCTACACCCAATCGCGCTTCGACCTCGACGCCAGGCTCTCCTCGGGCAAGCTTGAGAGCGGCCACGCCGCGCTTTATGCCGGAGCCCGCTTCGGTGGCCTAAGGTTCGACGCCGGCCTCGGTTACAGCGGGGGCGAAAGCGACATCCGCCGTCAGGTTCAGATCGGCGGCCTCGCCAACATGTTGGGCTCGCAGCGCCCGGCATCGACTCTGCAGGCCTTTGCCGAGCTCGGCCACGCCATCTGCTGGCAAGGCCTGGCGATCGAGCCCTTTGCCCAGCTTGCGCTGATCCGGGTCAAGGCCGGCTCCGCTACCGAGCAGGGCGGGGCTGCGGCGCTTCGTATTCTCGCGGGTGAGCAGAGCCTTGGCTTTGCGACGCTGGGCCTGCGTGCCGAGGCGCAGCTCGGGGCAACTCCGCTCTTCGCCCGCGGTATGCTCGGCTGGCAGCGCGGCTTCGGCGAGCTGACCCCGCAAGCAAAGATCGCCCTCGTCGGCGGGGCCATGCCGGCCCGGGTTTTCGCCGCCGGCATCGCCCGCGACGCGCTCGTTGCCGAGGCCGGCCTCGATTGGCGCGCCTCGGCCACAACCACCCTCGGCCTCACCTACGCTGCCGCGCTCGGCGAAAACCGCAGGGATCATGCCCTCAAGGGACGCGTCGACGTCAGCTTCTGAAAGGCCTTCAGCTGCTGCGGGGGGAGGGAGGGTGACGAGGGGAACTACCCTAGCTGTATGGGCTGTCCCAGGTCACTCGGTTTTCGGTTCCGACTCGTTGGCGCAAGTTGCGCAGCGAGCGCTCGACGAGCATGAGCCTCACGCGGTGTTGTTTCTGAACGCGACACATGTCGTCGATCGTCGCCAGCAGCTGTGCCAGGGCGGTACTGCCGAGGTTTAGCTCTGGCTCATTGCCAGTTTGCTGGGGCAAAGGCTCATTTCCGGCCAGGCCAGGCATATTCGTCATGGCTTGATCCTCACTTCAACTGCCCGAAGGGCTGCGCTTGCGGCGTGAAACTGTTCCAATCCGGGACCGTCTCAGGCCTGCATGCCCGTACCGAGCAAGAACGTTGCCTATGGGCCAAGCTGCGAGATGCGGCGATAATCGCGCCTGACGCCGACGAAGTACGGTGCGTCGCCTGTGTGATGGCTGACCGTATTGCGGCTGAGATGGCACCAAGCGTCGGAATGCGTTCTGCCTCCCGCTCTTGGTGGGAGCGCTGCGGTCATGACCGATGTGCTTGTCTGTGCCTTTCGCCGGCTTATCGCGGCAAGGTGTTCTTATAGATTTTGCCGTCCTTCATCACGATCAGAAGGCTCCGGTCGGGGTTGGCGAGCAGGCTGATGTCGTCCAGCGGATTGCCGTCGACCAGCAGGAGATCGGCAAAAGCCCCTTCCTCCACGACGCCCAGCTTTCCGGGATATGGATTGCGCGGCCCAGACAATGCCAGCAGCTCGGCATTCGTCGAAGTCGCCATCTTCAAGATATCGGCGTTCGAGTACCATTTGGTCAGATGGGTCAGCATTGTCCCCTGACGTGCCGCATGCGCCTGCGAAAACAGCATGTCGGAGCCGAAAGCCGTCTTGATCTTATGTTTGATCGCCAGCTGATAGGCGTTGTTTGTTCCGGCGAAGACCTGCAGCGACGCCACATGGCTTGGGCCTGTGAGCGTCCCGGTGTCCTCTGCCGACAAAAATGGCTGGATGCTGAGCCAGACGCCCTTGTCCGCCATCATCTTTGCGGTTGTCTCGTCCATCAGATGTGCGTGTTCGATGCATCTGGCCCCGGCCGACACCGCGCGCTGAACCGTCTCCGGCGCATAGGCGTGCACGGTGACAATGGTATTCCAGTCTCGTGCAACCGCGATGGCTGCCTTGAGGTCGGCTTCACTGAAGGTCGACATATCCAACGGGCTGCGCGGCGACGACACGCCGCCACCGCCAACGAGCTTTATCTGCGAGGCGCCCTGCATCAACTGCTCGCGAACGCGAAGCTGCAGCTCAGCGGCGCTGTCTGCAATCATGCCGCCGCCCGAGCGTTCGACGGAACTGAGCGATCCGTTCGCATCCCTCGGCAATTCCGACAGCATCCGCAAATCGCCATGCCCGCCGGTCGTCGTGATCATCGCGCCGGACGGGTAAATGCGCGGGCCCGCTATCAAACCCTCGTCGACCGCTTGCTTGAAGGCGAACACAAAGCCGCCGAGGTCGCGAACCGTCGTAAACCCCCGCAAGAGCGTGCGCTCCGATTCCGCGCTGGCAGCGAGATGAATGTATCCGGCATCCTCGGTCAGCAACCGGGGAAGCGGAAGCGCCGCAAACAGCGTATGCCAATGGGCGTCGATCAGGCCGGGCATGATGGTCTTGCCGCGGCAGTCGATAATCTCTGCACCTTCCGGCGGCTTTGGCCCGCCCGCCAGCACCGATCGGACAACGCCTCCCTCGACAAGCAGGCGAAGCCCGTCGCGCAGCGATGCCGAGGTTCCGTCGAACAACCGGAAATTCGTGAAGACGATAGGCCTGCGCGCCGCGCCTGAAGGCTGCGCAACGGCCAAGCCCGGCAAGCCTTGAGCCGCGACCGTGGCGGCTATACCGCCCAGAAAGCCGCGTCGGGACAAATCGGCGCCCATCCGCCGATTGAGAATTTGGATTTCCGGCCGATGGCAGAAACAGGTGGTGTGATCGGAGGCCAGGGCCTCTTCACCAGACGTACAGGAGAACATGGCTCCCTCCGGGCAAGCAGGGCGTTGAGACAGGATACAATGCAGCCCAGGCCCACGTCCTTGGCTCTACGTCCCAAATACTTGGCGCTATGTCCGTGTTCGGACTGAAGGCATCCGTTGATCTCGCTGGCGCGGGCGCGTCCTGATCGCTGGCGGAAGCGCGTGACCCGCGCCAATGGGCGTAAGCTGCAGGCCATGCGGCGCTGTTGAGGCGCGAGGGATAACGCCTGCGGGCGGAGCCAGTTCCTGCCGCCCAAAAAAGGCCGGCGCTCCCGAAGGAGGCCGGCAAGTTTACCTCGCGGCGCGCGCCACCTGCGCCGCATCGAATCAACGCGTTAGAGGCAGCCGGGTTCATCACGAAACGGAGCGCGCTCCATCAAATGACAGCACGACCCATGCGCTTTGAGCTAAAATGCAAGTCGGAGGTGGTGTCATGAAAACCACGATGGATCATGCTTCCGAGCGCAATGGCTCGCGAGTGCCTCGCTTCACGATCGAAACCAGGGAGGATTATGCCCTGGTCCGCCGACGAATCCGGTGCTTGCGCTCAGGAGCGAAAGACGCTGCGGCTGAACAGGAGCTCATTGCGCTGGAAATGGCATTGCAGGAATGGGAGGCAGGCATTTGCCAGGCACCTGGATATCCCGTCAAAAGCCACTGAAGAGCGAAGGAAAGAGCCGGCGCCCTTCGCTGCCCTGCTACCAGCTTGCGCGCAGGCCGGCTGTGACGGCGTGGGAGGTGATGTCCGTGTTGAGCCGGACATCATAATCGGCAAACAGCGAGAGATTGCCGTTGGTGCGCGCGGACAGGCCAAGCCCAAGGATCGCGCTGTCTGAGGCGATCTGCGCGCTCCGGACTGGAAAAGTCGCCGCCGGCGCGCCGATGAACGCGGTGTCGAGAAGTACCGCATCATCGAGGAGCTCGTGTTGCCAGCGAGCTCTCGCCTCGATGGCGAAGCGGCCCTCGCCGAGTTCCCATTCCCTGGCAAGGCGCAGGCCGAGGCTGCCGAGAAGGCTTGAAGCCGTCTGTCCAGCCGCGGTCAGGCCGATGCTGCCGGCGCCTGTCTCGCTGAACCCGTCCTGCCGCAGATAGGTATAGCGCAGCGCCGCCAGCGGCTCGACCGTCGACCAGCCGAGATCGAAGGCATAGCCGGCCTCAAGGGCGCCGGTGAAGCGATCCCCGTCATACTCGGCCTTTGCCTGTCGCGAGAGCCCGCCGAAGCTGATGTTTCGTTCAGTCGCGAAGTTGAGGCGGCCATAGCCCAGGAGGCCGTCGAGGCGCAGCTTCCCGCTGGAATAGCTGCCATAGAACGCGCCTTCATAGGCCTTGATGCCGCTCTTGCCGGAGAACTGGCGGAAATCGGTGTCGGTGCTGGAGTAGCCGAGGCTGAAGCCGGCGAGGAAGGAGGGCGTGATCTGCCGGTCGAAGCCGCCGATCACGCCGCCGCCGCGATAATCGGCACTGCCGGCATTGGCATCGCCGCCGAGCTTGCCGATGACGCCATAGCCGCGCGCCC
Source organism: Allobosea lathyri (assembly GCF_900108245.1). Taxonomy (GTDB): domain Bacteria; phylum Pseudomonadota; class Alphaproteobacteria; order Rhizobiales; family Beijerinckiaceae; genus Allobosea; species Allobosea lathyri. Next base: position 177,685 of record NZ_FNUY01000004.1, on the reverse strand, counting down.
AGGCGCTGTTCGGCGCGGGAGGCTGCGAAGGCAGTCGCATCAGCATCGCCGCCGCCGGGTTGGTCGCGGCACTCGACGCATAGGCGAGAGGAGCGTCGCCGATGGTGGGCTCCGCCTGCCCGGAGCGCAAGGCGCTCAGGCGCTGCGAGATCATGGCGCCGAATGGTGCGGAGCCGCCGAGCGCCAGGGTGGACAGGCCCGCATGCACTTCGCCGGACAGGCCTGCGAGCGCGCGGCGCGCACCCTCATGCGTGCCGGCCGCCTGGAGCAGCCCGGCCACGCCGCGCAGGTCGCGATCAGCGCCCGCCAGTCCGCTCTCGAGTGCGTGGCCGACAGCACATTGATTGGCCGAGGCGCAGATGCCGGGCGCGTCGAAAGGCAGGGTCTGGATGTCGAGATGTGCCGTGTTCGGCTGGTAGCGCAGGCTCGCCTGGATGAAGGGCGCCGAGCCGTCGCCGAACGGCCCCTCGACACCCTCGAAGCGGCCTGTAAGGCCCTGATCGGCGGTGAGAACCGGCATGGTCAGCGCGCGCGGCAGAAGCTGCGGTCCACCGGTCAGCGCAACCCAGCCGGCGAGGTTTGCTGTCCCGGTGACGGCGACGTGGTTCAGAGCTCCTGCAGGGCTGATCTGCTGGATCAGGAGGCCACCGGCCTGCTGCACGTAGTTGCCGTTGATGGTCAGTGTGCCGACGCCGCGATTATCGCCAGCCCAGACCGCGCCGGCATTGGTGACCGTGCCGGTGATCAGACCTGTGCCGGCAAGGGTGCCTGCCGGGGCAATGCTGGTCGGCGAGACGATGCTGCCGAAGACGGAGAGGAAGCCGCCCTCGACGCGCGTCGCACCCGCATAGGCGCTGTGGCCGGTGAGCACGAGCTCGCCGTGGCCGTGCTTCACCAGGCCGCCGGCGCCGACGATATCATTTTCGAAGAAGGCGATGCCACCGGGTTGCTCGACGATGAAATCGCCCCAGTCGAAGCGGCCGGGGCCGAGCACGGCCTTGCCGACATCGAGCATGCCGTAGCCATAGATCGCGTCGACGCCCGCCGGGCCGATGTCGCGGGCTGTCCCGAGCAGGGTCTGGCGCACCTGGTCGGCGCTGAAGAACGGGAACATCTGCCAGACCAGCGCCGCAGCGCCGGAGACATGGGGGGCGGCGAAGGAGGTGCCGTTCACCTTGGTGTAGCCGCCATTCTTGTCGGCGACGACGATGGGATCATCGGGGAATTCGCCCCACCAATCCCCGCCGCCAGGCGCCGTCAGGCACCAGTTCTTGGCCACGCCGCAGCGGTTGGTGTAGAGCGGCTCGTAGCCCGGCGCATAGGCGACCACCGCGAGCCAGCCGCGTTCGAGTTCCGGAAAGAGGTGAGGCAAGCCGGCTTGGATACTCGGTTGGGTTCGCTCTTCGTTACCGGCACTCCAGACCAGCAGCGCGCCGGATGCGACCGCGCGGCGATAGCCCGGCAGCTCCCGCGATTGAGCCAGCTCACTCTGCGTCGACGAGGTGATGGGATCGAAACTGCCCCAGCTGTTGTTGACGACGCGCACACCGCGCGCAACGAGCCCGTCAAGGGCGGCAACGAAGGACGAGATGCTTGCCGGAACGCCATCCTGATCGAAGACACGGGCATTGATGATGGTGGCCCCCGGCGCAACGCCGTGCATGCCACTACCGTCGCGATTGGCGGAGATCACCGACGCGACGCCGGTGCCGTGTCCAACGGGATCGGTTGCGAGCGGAGTGTCGGCGACATGGTCGTAGCCGCCGGCATAACGGCCCACGAACTCGGAATGACCGGCGAAGATACCGGAATCGACGACGCCGATCATGACGCCGGTGCCGTCGACGCCACGGGCATAAGCCTCCGCAGCACGGATCGCCTCGAGGCCCCATTGCGCGTAGTATTCAGGCGTCCGCCAGTTGTTGGGATCGGTCAGGAGGCCGCTCGATTGAGCTGCAGCAAAACCATTGACCGCCGTCGACAGCAGCAGCGCTGCAACGGTCGCTTTAGGCAAGAGATTCACACGCCCCCCTAGGCATAGCCACGAGCCCTCTTCGGGCCTCGCCAGCGACAACCGTGCCCACACGAGCAGGTGTCGTCAATGCCGAACCGGGCGCCGTCGTGCGACCCGTGCTGATTGCGCTTTGTCTGCCCTTTGGTCATTCAAACTCGTGAATCAGTGCCACGACCTGGGGTTTGAGCTCTTCCGCAGCGCCAAACACAGCGTCCCCGGACGGACGCGTACGGCCGAGCCGACAGTCTGCCGGGAGCCCGCCGAGATCGCTCTGTCCGATCGAGAATGGCGAGAACACAGCGGGTCGTCCCAGAACACCGTGGCTAGGTGCCGGCCGGGTCCACCCCCCTCGTCCGGATCATCTTTTAACTGATCGTCCTTGGAGGCCGTCAGGCTGCCGTACGGGAGCCTGACGGCGATACCGTATGCAGATGGGCTGCAACTTCGATACGGTTGCGGCCTTTGCTCTTGGCAGCATAAAGCGCCTTGTCGGCGGCGCTGAGCACGCTGTCGAAACCGAGGCCCGCCACCGTCCCGAGCGCGATGCCGACGCTGACCGTACAGGCGAAGCTCTTGCCGTCGACCGTGATCTCGCGGCCAGCGAAAGCGCAGCGGATCCGTTCAGCGATCTGTTCGGCCGGGCCCGACAGGGTATTGTCGAGAACGACCGCAAACTCCTCACCGCCCAGCCGCGCTACCGTGTCGGAGGCGCGCAGGCCAATCGACAATTCCTCGGCGAAAAGCTTCAGCACGAGGTCGCCGGTGGCATGGCCATGCTGGTCGTTGACGGCCTTGAAGCGATCGATGTCGAAGACGATCACCGCCATGGACGGGCCGAAGGAGTGGTGACGGTGGAGATCGAACAGGGCACGGCGGTTGAGCAATCCGGTCAACGGATCGGTGATCGCCTCCAAACGATGATATGTCGCCCGACGCCACTGATGCAGCGCCAGCGAAAGCGCGCAGATGCCGGGCGCGGCAGCAATGCAGATGGCGAGATTGACATTCTCCGCCCAATTGTTCGGCGCATGGCCGAGCACGAACTCCCCGTTCCAGATCAGGATTGCCGCGCACAGAGCAAAGGACATCGCCATCAACGCGTAAAGCGCCGCAATGCCGTTGAGCGGGAGGGGAGCCTCGTGACGGCTCAGCCAATATTCGCGGGCCGTCAGCATGAGGAGCACGGTAATGACGATATTGACGACCATGAAAGCGAGGCCATCATAACCGGCAAGCAGGGCGGGTATGGAGGCGGCGCTACCGGCGAGGCTTACCAGCAGGATGCGAGCCGTGGAAAACCGGCGCATACGGTACTGATATCCTGCGGCCCATATGGTGGAGAAGCCAATGTAATACAGCACGTGGGTCAAGATGGCGAATATCAGCCGCGGCGTATCGACATAGGCGCCATAACAGAAAATGCCGGCGACGGCGAACCCAAGACCCGCCGATAAAATCAGCAGAAACGTCTCCGGGCGGCGAGAGAACCAGCTTCCGACGAGCATCAACGCAAGGCAGGTTGTGGAAATGCCCAAAGCCAGCAGAAGGGAATTATAGTCGATCTGCATGCCGTTACTGTTTTACTCGCGCCGCCAGTCGGCCGCTTTAAGGTGCTATCGCAGGGTAAAAAAATTATAACAACGGCTGGTCAGTAAACGCATTTCAGTGAAATGTTCTTTAACAAATAGCTTATGATATATTCATATATACTGGCAGCGTTTCGGGACGAAGAGAGGTGGTGCTCGGTGCGCCTATCGCATCGTATTACACGCGTCGGAAGTGGAGGCGGGCGGGCTGCAATTGCGCGGCCCGAACCGTGCTCGAGACGAGTTCCGCTCCCTGGCGGCGAACCACCTGGCGAACCGTCCTCTATCTGAAAAAAGGGGATATTTGACGTATCGGAAGGGATTCGAGCCCCCTGCCTACGGTTTAGGAAACCGTTGCTGTCCATATTTAAACAGTTTTTGAGGGTTCACGAACGTTCCCAATAATTCCACTCCCCGGGCGTTACGCGACGCATGGATCGAAGAACTTGAGGATCCGGCGCGGCGACCCGATGTTGGCCGTCGCACGAATGACGTGCGAGGCCTGCGAGCGAAACTCGGTATTTCACATTTCAAGCGCGCGGTTGACCGAAGCGCGTGAGGCAAAGAGGCTCACTTCGTGAGGCGGGTCAGGGCGAAAACGATCGCGGAACCCGCGGCCCATGTCGAGATAAGTGCTAAGGTGATTTGCCACGTTGTCGGCAGGGCGTTTACGCGTCCCTCCAAGGCACCAAAGGACTTGGCGTCCGGCAACATGCTCAGTTTGCCTTTGACCTCGGCAAGATCAGTTCCTATCCGGTCGAGCTTCGCATCGACCCGATCGAACGCCTTTTCCAGTCTGGCGACACGCTCTTCCATATCCGGTGGTGTACCACCTCCGGAGCCGCTTGGCGAACGGGGGCCACCAGTACCCGCAGGCTCGCCGCGGCGAAGAGGGACAACGTTGCTCATGGCACGACCTTGCCCATAGGGCCGGTGTGACCGGTTGCTTTTAGTTGCCTCCAGGTCTCAATAATATAGAGAGAATGTAGTCTCATAAAGCCACAATTTAAGCAGATTAGTCGAGCGACCGGCATGTGAATACTATTGTTTGTGTCAACGGTGCCCGTCTGAAGTCTGCCGTACGCTGGCAGAGAGCCTATAAGTTCTTCGTTCCCCGCATCCAAAATTTGCAGTGTGTCGCGCGAGCAAACGTCACAGACAAAGCTCACACCTCGGTCTGATAGGAATTCGCGAAGAACCTCGGGCGTGATCCAATCATGTGGATTCCCACTCGGCTGCGGCGATGCGCCGCTAGCGCCATCATCTTCCGGGTTGGATTTCATTGCGACAGGCTCGCGCGATCAACTTGCAATTGTCGTTACCCCGGATGCTGTCCGCCAAAGCGTCTATGTCAGGATTCGAATAAAATCGGGGCCAAAATCAAAAAACTGGCGTCCCGGAAGGGACTGCTAACAGTAGCCGATATCAGAGACTTAGAAAAAGGTTCGCCACATAGCGTGCACCGCCTGTTCCCGTGGTTCGCCACCAGCCCAGGCAGGTCGCCGGCGCTGGATGGTGCCTCTGGCCGGGGAACCTCAATTAGCTAGGTCAGTTTGATTTAGGCGGATTTTCCGGAAGGCTCTCGTAGAGATTCCTGACCGCCTGATAAAAGTTGGCGAGGGGCCTTTGATCGCAGAAGGCTCGCAAGCGCTGCTTCTGTGAAGCCGTCGGTATTCCGATTAGATTGCGCGTCGGCTCATTGCGGACGCGCATCGGTTCATTGGTCGCGGACATGTAACCCTGTGCCCATGCAAAAAATTGAATCTCCGTAGGGCCGGGATTTCGCCGATATGCCTCGGCAAACTCAGCACAGGAAACCATCCCGGGACCTGCGATTACCGGGGCTTGGGCAACGGCACCGGTAGCCACCATTAAGAACAGTGTAGATAACAGGCGGCGCATTAGCGTTCCTTGCCAAGATTTTAGCGCTGAAAGGGTCCCTTCTTCCTGACTAGCCATGCGGGCAATCACCTCATTTTTTCTTTCTAGCTGCGCGACCTATAGCCTGCATTCCGGCAATATACTTCTCTAGACCGCCATAATGATCGATGATCCGGTAGGGATTTTTTATGGCTACCGTTCGCTTGGTCTCATCGGTTATCTGACACCAAGCGCACTCTTCTTCGTCCTCCTCAATCGGCTCGGAGCAAGAAGCGCAAGAATTCTTGCTAGGAACGATTTCAGTATCGCTGAATAAATGAGCTTTTTCTTTCGAATCAACCAGATAAGGGACCGCAGAAGTCCTTCCAATTCTGAGCTCATAGAAGTCAGCGGAAAATCTCTTGGCGACCTCTTTGAGCGCAATCTTGGTTTTGAGCGTAGCTCTCGCGCCGCAGATGATGCTAGAAACACATGCTCCCGGAATATTCATAAGCATCAAATCACCTGATACTCTTACATCCTCATCGCCCACAACCATCCTGCGCTCTTGCTCGTAAGTCCAGCACGTAGACTTCGTAAAGTAAGCAGCGTTTACGACTGCTCCTTGTAGAAAGTACGTATATCTAGGTTTGGCTATATGCAATACTCTGCCGACTAAGTCCGAAAAATCGTGGGCAGGGCCATCTTTATAAGCAACGTTATCGAATCGGGTTTCCGGAAATTCTTCACGGATAGCTTCTTCAGAAAATTCGATCACGAAACCATTATGATTATAGGCGTAATGCGCCCACATCGGTATCACGATCGGGGATCGGGAAAAGCATGTGGTGGGGTACTGGGGCAACTCACCAATAGCCTCCGCATAGCAAGCAAGCATCTCGGGGTCTCCCCCGAAATCTGTAGCCAGAAATAGCTCATAAGGATCATTAAAATCTTTCGGCTTTGAGAATTTCAAAATTACTTCATCGTCTTTGGTAAAGATCACGTCAGCTAAGTCTGCTGGTAGGTATTTATACAAAAAGCCCATTGCTTTCAGCTATCCCTCTCACTCCCCGAAAATCGTGCGGCCTTAAGGAAGAACCCGCTAACCTGTCCGGCCATATTTATCGAGTCTGCTGCGCATGCTAAATTGGCACGTTTACCGACAGACTATCCTACATCATTGGAGGCCTCGCGGGCTGTGATCGACACCACGGCAACGGTTGACGACGTTGCCTCAATGCACAAAGCGGCAAGAGTTCGGGTGGCTGTCCGTCTATGCTGAAGATTGAGTGATAGTGCGAGAGAAGCCCTCGCATGAGCCCGGACCTCCTTTTCGCTGGACCCGTGAAATTCGACAGCGAAGAATGCGTCGAGCATCCGATTGGCGTCTGCAGGCCCGATGGCCGTCCCATCCACTGAAGGGTGCCGCTTTGGGCTATAGACTGCCTGTGCGAGAGAAATCGTGACCTCGCGACATAACAATCCAATGGCTTGAAAATCCTCTTCAGCCGAGGCGCGTTCCAGTAGCTGCCGTGCCTTGCTCAGCGCGCGATCGACACGTTCCCATCCTGTGTCGTCGCGCTGCGGCGCGGTCATCCTGGGACGACGCGCTACAGCGTCGATGACGGGTCCGAAAATACAATCCACAGCTTGCCGGCGCTGCCGGTAATGCGGCAACGCTTCACTCCAGTGCTTGTACCAGTCCCACAGGCTTGGGTAGGGGTTGTTATATAAAAACTCGGGCGAAACCGAGTCTTTCAGCCTCAGTTCTCTCGCCTTGTAATAGTCGTCAACCTCTTGGATTCGAGGGCCTCCAGTGGCGACCGATTTCATCATGGCGCGATGAATGATGAGATCGCTGAGTATTTCAGCCGCCGCAGAGCACTTGCGGTCCGTGTTGCGCTTCACAATGATATCTTCGCCGGGCGCGAGGTCCGCCTCAACTGTTGCTACTGCTTCGACCAAACGCTTCCGGTCGATATCGGTCAGGCTTTTCAACGCCTCGTCCACGGGGGGAGGAGCCGAAAATGTGGCTTCGCGGGAGCGCACTCGCCCCCCAAAGTAACCGGGGCTTTCCAGATCGACGATTTCGATGGCGCACTCGCGCGTCAGCATCGCGAGTTCGTAACGCTGTAGGCCTTCGAGGAATGCGATAGCGGCTTCGCGCATTGCTAAAGGCCCAGCTTCTTCTGCGTGTCGTCCAGCAGCTCCGTCACGCCAGCGAAAGCCTCGTCTAATGAGCCGATTCATTCTCCATAGTGACGGATCTTAGTTAGAGAATTATGCGCAAGCGGACAATGAGACCAGGCTTCGCGAAGGCGATGACGGAATGGCGGACAGGGCGGGATTCGACGCTGTTCAGAGCCTCTGATTTTATTGACGTTTTAGCGCGCCTGTTACGCGAAATGTTGCACGTTCTGTTGTACGAGGCGCCCTGGGCAGCCGATATCCGCATCTATGGATCGGGAGAGGGCTGGGGAATGGCAAGGCCACCCCCCAGCCGTATTTCAGTTGACCTCGCGGGTCACCTTGTGCGTCACGCGGTCGCCATTTGCATTGGTGCGCGTGACCTTTTTCGTTACCCGAGTCGATCCGTGAGTGCCGACATCACGGCGAACCACAACCTTCCGCACGCCATGACCGCGCCCGTTTTGCCAGCCTCTATGCAGGCCGTTGTCAACGTGCCGGCGCTCTTTGATCACAACCGTCTCGGCTGATGCCGATGGTGCGGCCATGGGCAGAGCCAGCAAGGCGAGCGAGGCAAGGACCAGAACTTTCTTCATTGGATTTGCTTCCTTCAATCAGGATCAGTTGATGATCTGGACCACGCGGCGGGTGCCTGGCTCGACAACGACCGTGCGCTTGTTCACGACCGTGTACTCGTAGCTGCCAGAACCATACTCGGCGGGAAGCTTGCGATAGGTGACGCCGCTCGACGGAAGCACGGTGCCGACAGCGACCGGCTCAGCGTAGGTGTAGGAGGGCACATCCTCCTGCGTCACGTAGGCGCGGAATTTCGGCGTGGCGGCATCGCCGATGATTGCGCCTACGACCGCGCCACCAACCCCACCAACAGCAGCGCCCACTGGGCCGCCAACAACCGCGCCCCCGATGGCGCCAGAGGTGGCGCCACTGAGAGCGCCGCCAGTTGCCCCAGCCGAAGGCTGCGACTGAGCGAATGCGAGAGCCGGAGCCAGAGTAAGAACGGTGACCAGTGCGATTTTCTTGAGCATGGGTATTCCTCTCATGTGGCAGGAAGCCGTACCCCAAACTCGGCCAAATTTAGAAAAGTTCCAGACGGGACTTAAAAGTCTTGAATCGAAACGACTGACAGCCGTAGGGCAGCACGGAACAACCGGGCGGGAACAAACGACAAGTACAGAGAGTTGGAGATCAAAGACAACATTTCCGAGGCTTCACGATGTTCCGCGCTCTGCTAATCCTTGCCTCCGCCAGCATCCTCCCCATGAGCGGCGTTGCCAAGGCTGATCATAAGGGACATGGATTTGGACATGTCATGACAGGCCTAGAGCTTGGCGAGCGCCTAAGCACTAAAATCGATAGCAAGGTTACGCCCAGCGATCCGGCACAGCCGGATCTGACGCATCAAAGCGCAGCAAGTGAAACCGCACCTGTGAAACAAGCCCCGGTACGTAAAGTGCGCATTGTTTACCCGGCACCGTGAATTGGGTGGTCACCCACAGGCACGACCGAAAACTAAGCGCTTCTCTCTTCGGCTAAACGGACTTTCTCAATTTCATCGTTGCTCTGTTTTTCAACGCCGATGAGACTATCGCGCGCGCCTTCATGCGTTTTGATCAGCTCGTCGATTTTTGCATGAAGAGCGGCATTATCTCGGTTCTGGGTCGCCTGCAGTATGGGGATTAGCACAAGCGTCACCATGCTTATTGCGAGGCTAACACCTCCTAAAAAATGCTCGTTATCAGAAAAAAATGCGGCGACGCCGACGATACACATCAAGAGCGCGACCATCAGCATCGCCGGTCGCCCTGCGAATCGAGCGCTCGCTGTCGCAAATCCTTCAAACCAACCTTTCACAAGGGTTCGCTGCTCCCTATTGCCAGGATTCTAAATCTTGGCGGCTGTTTCAACTTACAACTACTCGTCGGAACGTTCTCGATAGAGAGTGAGCAAAGGCACACAGCGGTCTCCTCAATTGACGGCTGGTGGAGGGCCTGGATCCCGGCCATTCCGAGCAATAGCGGCACGCTCTTCAAACTGTTTCCGTAGTTTCTCAAGCTTGTCCTCGTCCAGTTGCTCCAAATCTAAAAGCTCCTCGCGAGCACCTTCTAGCCGAACGATCAGCTCGTCGAGCTTGATCTGCATAGCGGCTGTGTCCCGGTTCTGGCTGTTCTGGATGATGAACACCATCAGGAACGTGATGATGGTGGTCGCAGTGTTGATAACGAGCTGCCACGTATCATTGAAACCGAAGATCGGTCCCGACAGGCCCCAAGCCACGATGACACCCAATGCTACGAAAAAGGTGGCCGGTTTGCCCGTCCAGCGCGCTGTGACCTGTGCCACCTTGGTGAAGGCAGAAGGGTCCTTGCCAAGGCCGTTCAAATCCGTGTCATCTGCCATCGTCATTCCATTTGAGTGCTTGAATACCTAAATCGCTCGCCGTGCGTCGCGTGACGGACGGACTCCCTTTGTCAATGCGATGCCGTTGGCAAGCCGCTTTGAAACGCGTCGAACTCGCCCCCGGCACCGAGCCGGGAGCGAATCCTCTATCGGAAGTTTTATTCGATGATATGAACGACCCGCCGGCTCGAAGGCTCGACCAAGACAACGTGGTCATTGGTGTAGACGTAGCGGTATTTGCTGACCGACGGCCCCCAGTCGGACGGGACCGGTGCCAATTCCACGTCAGAGCCGAGTGTTGTGCCGACAGTGACCTTCTCCTTGATCATTGTCGGTTTCACCTTCTCCTTGACGACGTACTCCTTGATGCGAGTCTGCTCGGGCTGTCCGATCGTGACGGTGGCGCCGACCTGAGCGTATGCCGCTGAGCCCATAACCGACAGGGCTATGACGGTAGCCAGGATTACCTTTTTCATGTCGTCCTCCCTCGAAGCGATCCAACTCGGATTCGCGTGAGCAAAAACGTCCCAACATTAGACAAGTTCCAAACGGGACAGTAGGGTCGCGGCGCTGCAAATTTGAGCGCCATCATCCGGAGTGCCCATGCCGTTTCAAGCGATCATCGAGCCTGAAATTCTTGCCAAACTGACAGCTGCGTTTGATGAGGCATGGGCAGTTGTGCAAAGTCGGCATACGATAGAAGCTACCGATTTGGTCGCTGAGAGAGAGCGTCTCGGCCATATCTTCGTCACGCTTTGGCGAGCTGATCCAGATTGCCCGCTAATTGAAAAAAGCGTCGCAGAATTCGGCAAGACGCGATGAATAGAATACCATCAGCGAGGCCCGATGAACCTTTCGACCTCTGACAGTTTTGAGGCGAAAAGTCCGCACCGCCGTCATTATCAAATTGCATTGCGAGCCCGATCTTCCCGCCAACAAGCTGGCGAGTTTTTAGCTCAACCCGCCTTAACCGCCTTTACTTCATCAGGTGCGATGCAGGAAGACTGATCCATCGGTGCCGTGAACGATACCATCCTGTCGCTGAAAGTTGTTATGGTAATCGGCAGAGTAATTCCGTTAGAACAAAATAATGTCACGTCGCCTTGCAGCGAACTCTTTTCGATGCGGTCAATTCTGCCTTTGAACCAGCCCTCATAGAGTCCGGGCCTGCGCGCTGGCTCGTAACTGTAAGAACCAGGCACCGCGCCGCCGCCCGTCGACACAAGACGTCCTCTGCCTGCAGTCATGGCATTAAGCTCATATAGTTATATGATTTTGCTCACTGGTCAGCGAGTCGCTAGGAAACGCAGCGTCATCCAGTTCGTTCCGCGGAGATTATCTTTATTGATTCGAGCCATCAGGGCGCGAACAAGCTGAAATATCGTTCAAATCGATCGATATTCTGCAAAGCGGCGGTCTCATTACTACAAGAGCGGCCAGCCGGCGGCCCGCTTTTGTATTACCTCAACTGCACGGCTGCTCCATCTTGTGAGCCCAGCGCATCTTCCATCTGTCGACCGCCTCGATGAGCGACCTGAGCTCCTGCTCTTCCTCAGTATGCTCAAGGCAACCGGCGAGTTCGGCAATCCGCAGATCAGCGAGCCAGCATTCGAACTCCGTTTCGATCTTCAGCCTGCGCATAGCCGCTTAAACGCTTAAGGGATCCCTCAGAGCAGTCGGCAAACCAACTCGTTTTCGAACTTGACCGTGCCTTTAGCCGCATGAACGCGCGATGAACCACACGACTAGGTATCGTGGGGATAGCCATCGGGATATTGGACCGCGCGAACGTGGAGCCTGTCGCCTTCGCCGCGCCCCCAACACCAAAGACGGCAGCGCCGCCTTCGGCCAGCCCTAGAACGGAATATCTGGGTGATCAGGCGGCACGCGGAGCATAGCGCGCGCGCGGGCATCCAACTTCGAGCGAGGCCGACTGAAATTCCGATCGGGCTGCATGGGATCGCGGCGGCGCCAGCCCAAGAACCGGGTTTCCGGCGTCCACGGTGGAATGCAGGGCGGATCGATGTCCTTGTCCATACGCGTACCCGGCTCCAAAATGAGAACAGAGCACGAACATCTTACGATGACAGAGCAGAGTCAATGCGTTCGCACACGACCGGCGACGCGCGGCGTGGCAGACCCCTACGCTTCCAGCTGGTAAATCTCGCCCGCGTCGGCATCATCGCGCACACCCTTGAAAGATGTGTGGCGCAGCTTCCTTGTATCGCCCCTAATCGCAACAGGGATGTCGAGACGATCAACCTTATTCGCCAGAGCGCTAACGCCTAAGAGCGCTCGACGGCGGCATCGCTCAGTGGTTAGTCAAGGATGCGACGCCTTTTACGACTGCCCTGATCCGGGACGAGATGAAGGCCTGAGGGGACATGCGGAAAGCCCTTATTCTTGCTAACGGCTTCCGTCTGCAATACCGCAGCTTACGCTGCGCAGCCCCGTTATTTGAGGCCGTAGAGGTCTATGGAACCGCCGAGGCAAAGGCGCTTTCGCGGTCAACCTTCTGCCAACGGTTTCATGCGAGGCAACCTCAAGCACAGCCGTTTGGAACCGTTGCGGACGTAGAAGCGATCAACCGCATCCTGGCCGACGAGAACATCAGCTACATCCTACCGAGCGATGCGGACACGACGCGCTTTCTCGCCGAGCACCGGACAGCCATAGCCGCTACTTGCTATCCCGTGCCCACCGTGGAGACGTTCGACACCTTGAACGACAAAGCGCGCTTCGCTCAGTTCTGCGTCCGGCATCACCTGCCGCATCCGGCCTCAGTGGTGTGCGAGGGGGTGGATCAGGTTCGAAAGGTGCTCGCGGCAGCCGACCCTGACAGCAGTTTTGTGGTGAAGCCGTTGGCGATGTGGGGCAGCCTTGGCGTCGCCAAGATCACCAACGCCACCGCCGAACCCGTACTTCGATCCCTCGATTACAGCCCGATTTTGCTTCAGAACTACATCGCAGGCACCGAGTTCACTACGGTCGCTCTTGCGCGGGCGGGTTGCCTTGCAAACGTTGCCCACTACCGCCGCGACGACGGAGCGGTAACCTTCTTCGACCATGCAGAGGCAACGCAACTCGCGTCCCAAGTCGCCTCCAGTCTCTCTTATGACGGGATTATGGTGTTTGATGTTCGGGTTGATGAGGCAGGCCAGCTATTCCTCATCGAATGCAATCCCCGCTTCTGGTACCGGATGGATGTGGCAATGCGAGCGGGCGCCAATTTCATTGAGTTTGGTCTCTGGCCCGATCGCTCACGTGAAAAGGGACTCTTCCCCATTCGCCCAGTCCGCCTCGATGGCGCACGGATCATCCTGAATCATCTCCTGCGACCCTGGGAAATGACTGCCGGCGATCGCGCGTTCATTCGCTTCGCCCTTTCTGACCCGCTACCGGTCGCTCTCACTCTGATAAGTCGGTTCAAGCACCTCCACCAAGCGGCCAGCGGGCATCAACTTTGATGAGAGGCCAACGCCAGGCGATGCGCAATCTGGTCGGGGGTCCGGTAAGAATATTTCTACTTTTCACGCATCGGCCGTCGGGTATCATAAGGTATGTCGAATCTGCCTCCCGAAGCCCCGATCCTACGTCTCGAGGATAGCGAAGAGTTCGAGGCCGCCCTCAGGCGAATTGCGGAACTCGGGGAGCCGCGCCCGAATACCGCAGAGTGGCTGGAACTGTTGGCGACGCATGAAGCCGTCCGCGTCTATTGCGAGGTGCCGGGCGGAACAGATCCCCAGTAGAATTGTTCGGCGTGGATGAAACCGGTTCCGCCATTGATCGTCATCCACGATGACAGCGAGCTCGCCCTTGCGGAGCGCCGCGTGGAAGAGTTGCAAGGTGCAAAGAAGGGTTCGGCAGCCCACGCGGAGAGATTGGGATGGGCCGCGGCGATCCGCGCGTACGAAGGCCAACAACGAGGCGCATCTAAAGCTCTTTTGGGCGATGCGTCTCGTCGGCCCCTTGCGCTCTGGAACGCACTGATAATCGGCTCGATCGCCATTGCAGCGCTCGCCCTCGTGGCTTTGTGCTGCGCTGCTTTCCTCCGAGCTATCTGACGCCGTCCTCCCCGGCCGGCACACAGGCTAGCGCGACTAACCCACATCAATACGAGGCGCGGCCCCTCCTCATCTAATGTGGCTGGCCAATAGAGGGGAACCGTGCGTTGAGGATAAATTGCGCAACGCTGGCGGGCGCGACCGTCAAAAATGCGCCAGAGATCTCGACAACCGTACTACCATGACCCATCTCGCTGAATGCGGCCGCGCGCGCCTGAAACTTCGAATGCCGGAAGCGCGGGCTCAGCTGGAGCGTGCTTCAAGCGAATCTTTTCTCGATATCTGCGAGGCTTACGAACTGGCGTGGGTGGGTCTGGAGCATTGGACCAAATCCGACGCGTCTGAAAGCAGCGAGATGGTCGCCGAGTACCGAGAACTCATGGCTTCTCTGGAACTAGACGCCCAATTCGTGGCGGCCAGGGACGCCCTGAACTCGTAGTGCTGGTGAGGAAGCTCGCGCTGGATATGTTTGTCTCTCTACCGCCGGGCCAGTTGCTGCCGGTACATCCGCGGCTAGCTTCCGGCTGGCGGTAGAGCGCGAACCCGCCCTGTTGGGGGCAAACCACGCGGGCCACGCGGCGCCCGGGGAGCGCCGCCCCTTCAACCGAGGCAATCGGAGCTTGTTCCAATAAAAAAGCCGCCGATCCCGGAGGAACGGCGGCTGACGGCACGGGCAGAACTTCACCCTAAGGTGATCGCCAAGCGGGCTGAAGACCTGGCGACGCGGAAGAAACGCATCTGCAGTCGGGCGGTTCGCCTCTGAAACGAAAAAAGGCCCGGCGGAACGTCGTTAGTCCTGCGCCTGATCGTCAGCAGAAGCGAGGAAGCGCTCAACGGCGCGGGCACTGAGCGCCTGGGTAGGATCCTCTCGCCAAAGTTCAAGGATGATTTCGGCTAACCGGGTACGAGCCCGCTTCTGGGATTGGGTGCCGATCGTATTGACGCTGTTGACGCCCATCCATGCCGCATCGAACGCGTCGGCAAGTTTGGCTAGCTCGTCCGGTTCTGCAACGATCGATCGAAAAGGCATGCGCATTTATCGCACAGGCAGCTCGGCCTCAAACGAAAAAAGGCCAGCCATCCCGAAGGATGACCGGCCCAGGTTTAGGGAGGAAACGCCCAAGGAGGGCCGCCCCCTTACGAGGGCGAGGCGACGGCCGCAGCGGCTCTCGCCGCTTCGGCAATTCACATGACGGCGCTCATTCCTGCCGGCGCCGGCGAACAGGTTGCGGCTGCTGCTGCCCCGCCTCGAAGCCCTTGCGCCATTGCCGATAGTCCTGCCGCTCTTCCGCGTCCTCGGCGAAGATCTGGCGCAGCGTGCCCAGCTCATCGGCGATGCGTTCCTGGACCTCGACGCCGCGCTCCGTCGCCTCCGCGATGCGCCGCTGCTCGGTGACGAGGTCGCGTATCGGCTGCATGTCGGTGATGCCGGCAACCGCGTTGCCAATGCCGAGGTTCTGTCGGGCCTGCAACTTTTCGGGCGTGGTGAAGCCCTGAACAGCGTCGACGCGCAGGCGCTTGGCGAGGGCATCCGCCGTCGCACTATCGAGCGCGGCCAGCCCCGAAGCCGCGCCGTTAGCGACATCAGCGACGGCATCAACGTCGTCGGAAAGCGCCGCCACCTGCCCGGCGACCGTATCGACCTGACCGGAGATGATAGCGACCTGATCGGAGATGATATCGACCTGATCGGCCACGGCTGTGACCGAGGCTGCGGCGGCTTTCTCGCCGTCGAGCTCGACCAGCGCAGCTTGCACCGTGAGGGCAGAGATCCCGCCGGCGGGCGTGAAGAGCGTGTTGGCGGCGCTGATCGCGAGGTTGGCGCGCACTGCCGCTTGCGCCTCAGGATCGCCGGCGAACTCGATCAGGCGGTTTGCCGCCAACATCGGCCGCGACACCGAGAGCTGTGTGATCAGCGTGGCCAAGCGGCCGATCGGCAGGGCATTGATCCCGAGCACGAGCAGACAGGCGCCGGCTGCGATATCGGCACCAGTCCAGGGCGCGCCGAGCGCGATCGTGTGATTGTCGACGGTGTGGCGGGCGATCGCGGTCTGCCCGGCGGGGCCGATCAGCATGAAGCCGGCCGGCGTGCCTTCCGCCCCTTCGCCGCCGATCAGCTGGGCGAAGTTGAGTGGCTCGGCCGCGCCGCCAGGCGCCGCCAGGTGCGTCGCGGTCAGGACCGTGTCGCCTGCCGCGACGCCGACGCCGCTCAGGATGTAATAGCCGGTTGCCATGAAGTCCTCACACGTAGCCGGTGACGTCCACGGCGGCGAAAACGCCGTCGCTGTGATAACGCCGCCGATCACGTCGATCATGAAGCCGGCATCCGTCATCGTGCCGCCCGACGTCGTCGAGGCCCGCATGCGGATCCGGCTTGCGGGACCGCCGGGACCGACCGACGCGACCATGTCGAATTGCCCGCTCGCCGAGACGGCATTGACCTTGGCCTCGATCTCGGTGGCATAGCCGACGCTGGCCTTGCCCAGGTCGAGATCGATGACCTAAGCGACTGCTGGAGCCTCCACTGGCGCGACTTTCTCTCCATGCTCGTGTCGTGCCGCCGGGCGCCAGAAGACGACATCCATCTGCCGGAGCCTCACTCGCTTCGCCCGCACCTGTCGGACGGCATCCTGCACTGCGTCACGCATGCCTATGGCGGGACCGGACTTCGGGCTGGCTATCGCGACCATTTCTATGCGGCCGACACAGACCCGGAAATGAAAGCCGCGCTCTATCACGGCCTTTTCGCGATCCACCGCCGTGAGCGCGGCCGGCACGGCGGGCCGGATATGATCATGTACGAGCTGACGGCGCTCGGCCGGAACGTCGCGCGCGGCGAAGCCGAAACCTATCCGAGGTTCGGCTGATGCCGCGCACCTCCGGACGGATCGAAACGATTTCCTGGGTGCCGCGCGGTCTCTGCAAGGAGGAGGCGGCCTATTACATCGGCGTCGGCACCACCAAATTCGACGAACTCGTTGCCGATCGCCGGATGCCGCGAGGCAAGAAGATCGACGGCCGCATCGTCTGGGATCGCGTCCAGCTCGATATGGCCTTCAGCGACCTTGCCGAGGCCGGCGAGAACGCGATCGACGCCGCCTTGCGGAAGGCCGGGTGACTCCGTAGCGTCACCCCATGAACGACCATCCCAACGCCGGCCCCTACAGAGATCGCCACGGCCGCGAGCGCTGGCGTTTCCGCCGCGCGGGCAAGACCGTCGCGCTGCCGCACAACCCCGGCCACCCGGAGTTCGAGGAGGCCTATCTCGCTGCGGTCGAAGGTCGCAAGCCGCGCAAGGCCGAGGTCAAGCGGCACCCCAGCTTTGCCCTGCCGCGCACGCTGCGCGCTGCCTGGCGCATCGTCATCACCAAGACGACGGAGTGGCAGCAGCTCGACGCGGTGACGCAGCAGAAGCAGTCCTCGATCGCCGAGACTTTCCTCAATCTGCCGATCACCGACGGCGTCGATACGCTCTGGGGGGAGGCCCCGCTCGCCGATCTCAAGCGCCGGCACTTGAAGGCGCTGCTCGCCGAACGCAGCGACCGCCCGCATGCGGCGCGCCATCTGCTCGTCGCAATCCGCAAGATGATTCTGGTCGGGCTCGACGAGGAGTGGATCGAGAACGATCCGAGCTATCGGCTGAACTATCGGCCCAAGCTCAAGGGCTGGCGGGCCTGGACGGATGACGAGCGCGAGCAGTTCGAAAAGCGCTGGCCTATCGGCACGACGCCGCGCCTCGTCTACACGCTGGCGCTTTGGCTGGGCAATCGACGCAGCGACGTCGCTGCCCTGCCGGTCTCGGCCATCCGCGACGACACGATCGCGCTGAAGCAGATAAAAACCGGCCGGGAGATGCGGCTGTCGATCTCGCCGATGCTTAAGGAGGCGCTGGACGCCACCGACCTGAAGGGGCCGACCATCCTGTTGACCGCCTATGGCAACCCCTTCTCAGCAAAGTCCCTGACCGGCCGCATGGCCGACTGGACCAAGGCGGCGAACCTGCCCAAGGGCTGCACCTTGCATGGCCTGCGCAAGACGCTCGGCGGCATGCTGGCCGATGGCGGCGCCACCACCCGCGAGATCATGGATACGCTCGGCCATACCGACATCAAGCACGCCGAGCTTTACACCAAGTCCGCGAACCAAGAGCGCCTGGCGCGGGCAGGGCTGGGCAAGGTGACGTTGCTTCACGAGGAGCGCAAAAAGCGGGGAGGCTAACCGGTTGGCGAACCACCTTGGCGAACCGTCTTGTAAGTATTTGAAAACATGTATTTTTGGCGTCCCGGAAGGGATTCGAACCCCTGACCTACGGTTTAGGAAACCGTTGCTCTATCCTGCTGAGCTACCGGGACGCACGCGAAACCGTGTAGCATAATCGGCATGCCGGTGAAGCCTCTTGTTGTCGCTTTTGTTGCGCTGATGTGTTCCGGCAGCTTTGCCGGCGCGAATGATGCCTGTTCCGGGCTCGTGCCGGAGGAAACGATGGTTCGGCTGGCTGGCGTCGATGCCGCCGGCGATCCGGTGCTTACGGACGGGCGCTCGCTGCGCCTTCTCGGGCTGGCGCCAAGGCAGGATGCAGCGGAGGCGACCCGCTTCGCCGACGCTATTCTGGGCTGGCGCGACAAGGACCTCCTGCTCCTGGCCCAGGCAGGTGTCGACCGTTGGGGGCGGACCACTGCCCGGTTGTTCCCCGCGGACGGGCAATCGGATGAGGGCGCGCCCGACCTCGCCAGTCTCCTGCTGCGCAGCGGGTCGGCCTCTGTCATGCCCGAGCCCGGTCTGGTGGGCTGTGATGGCAATGCCGGGACCATCGCGGCGCAGAACCGGGAGCAAGGCAGCTCCCGCGCGATCGATGGTCACGATATTGCCGCGCTGAAGGCGCAGGAAGGGCGCCTGATCCTGCTCGAGGGACGGATTGCCTCGGTTGGCGAGCGTTCGCAGCGGACTTATATCAATTTCTCGCGGCGGCGCGGGGAGGCTGCGTCGATCGTTTTGTCACAGAAGCTCTGGCGCGATCTGAAGGATGCAGGCTGGACCGCGAGCGGGCTGAGCGGTAAACGCTTGCGTGCGCACGGAATACTGTCCGGGCGGGACGGTCTCCTGCTCGACGTTACATCGAGGCTCGCGCTGGAATTGGTCGACTGACGGAATGCTGGCGCTCTGGCGACATGGATCCCTGGCTCTTCGGAAGCGGTTGGCGGCGCTCGCGCTGCCGGCATTGCTGCTCGTTGCCTGCGGCGGCGATCAGAACGCGCTGCTGCCACCGGAGCGCCCGGCCGATGGCGAATTCGCGCCGAGGATCAGCACGGTCCAGCGCGCTTCCGACCGTGAGCACCAGCGCCTGCTGGCAGCCTTCGGTGGTGAGTACCGTGCGCCGAAGGCTCGCGCGGCGCTCGACGATGTCGTCCAGCGGCTGGCCAAGGCTAGCGAGGGGCAGATCGGCGCCTACGAGATCACGATCCTGAATTCGCCGGTGGTGAACGCTTTCGCCTTGCCCACCGGCAGGCTCTATGTGACGCGCGGTCTTCTCGCCCTGGCCAACGACACCTCCGAGATCGCCTCCGTTCTGGCTCATGAGATCGCGCATGTCACGGCGCAGCATGCGGTCGAACGGGCTGAGCGCGAATTGGAATCGGCCCTGGTCAGCCAGGTCGTCTCGCAGGTGCTGAAGGACCCGGCCCAGGGGGCTGCCGTACAGGCCGGGTCGAAGCTTTCGCTCGCACGCTTCTCGCGGCAGCAGGAGTTGACGGCCGACCAGATCAGCGTGCGCAACATTTCGCGCGCAGGTTATGATCCTTATGGCGCGGGGCGCTTCCTGGGTGCGCTTGGCCGCAATACGGCCTTCCGCAACAGCGCGCAGAACCAGAGTGCGGACGACAAGCGTCTCGACATTCTGTCGAGCCATCCCCAGACGCCCGAACGCATCGCGGCCGTGACGGCCGCGGCCCGCCAGATCGGGGCGCCCGGTATCGGCGAGCATGACGCGGCGCGCTGGCTCGCAGCGATTGACGGCCTCGCTTACGGCGACGATCCGCGCGATGGCGTGGTTCGCGGCCGGCGCTACCTCAACAGCGCCTTGCGGATCGCCTTCAGCGCACCCGAGGGTTTCAGCCTCGAGGCGGCGCGCGACATGGTGATCGGTGTCAGCGCCAATGGAGCGCAGGCTCTGCGCTTCGATTCGGTGACGCTCAAGGCCGGGCAGACGCTGGAATCCTATGTCGCCACGGGCTGGATCGAGGGCGTCGAGACCACAGGGGTCGAGAAGCTCGAGATCAGCGGCCAGCCGGCAGTCGTCGCGACAGGCAAGGGGACCGACTGGACCTTCCGGCTCGCGGCGGTGCAGGCCGGCGACAGGGTCTACCGCTTCATCCTGGCGGCGCGCGGCGGCAACGACCCTAGCCGCGCCATGCAGAGCGTTCTCGACAGCTTCCGTTCGCTCGCGCCCACGGAGGCTCAAGCGGTGCGGCCGATGCAGATCCGGCTCGTTGCGGCCTCGGCCGGCGATACGCCGGCGAGCATGGCCGCGCGCATGCCCGAGCAGGAGCGCGCGCTCGAACTGTTCATGCTGTTGAACGGGCTCGACCGCAATGGCGCGCTGACGCCGGGCCAGCGTTACAAGATCATCGCCGAATAGCGCCCCGAAAGCCCGGTAAGCGTCTTCACGAAGCTGCGATCTCGGCGGCGCCTCTCGCGTGTCACCGGCTTTTCTTGGCTATGATGGCCTTACGCGCGCAATCCACTGCAAAGGGGTAGGGACATGGCCCTCGATCGCCGGATCGTCGAACTCTACGATGAATACACGCATAAGCCGCTCGATCGCCGCGTTTTCATGAACCGGCTTTTCCTGCTCGCAGGTTCCGCGGGCGCAGCCGAAGCCGCACTGGCGCTGCTCGAACCGAATTATGCCCATGCCCAGCAGGTCGCGCCTGATGATGCCCGGATCACCGCGTCGCGGCTGGAGCAGAGCGTCGATGGTGTCGCGCTGAAAGGCTATCTCGTCGCGCCCAAGGCTGCCGGACGGCGTGGCGGCGTGTTGGTTATCCATGAGAATCGCGGACTCAATCCCCATATCGAGGACATCACGCGGCGCATGGCGCTCGCGGGCTTTACCGCACTGGGCCTGGATTTCCTCACGCCGCTCGGTGGAACTCCTGCCGATCCCGACGCCGCGCGGGCGCTGTTTCCGCAGCTCTCCGCGGAGGCGGTGGTCCAGCAGGCGCGCGCCGCACTCAAGCTGCTGGTCTCGCGCTCTGACGCGACCGGCAAGACCGGCGCGATCGGGTTCTGCTGGGGTGGTGGCGCCGTGAACGACCTTGCCGTATCGGCGCCGGAGCTGGCGGCGGGGGTGGTTTTCTATGGCCGGCCGCCGGATCTCGCCAAGGTGCCGCAGATCAAGGCGCGGATGCTGATCCAGCAGGCCTCGCGCGACACGCGACTTGTCGAGATGGTGCCGGATTATGAGAAGGCTCTGAAAGCGGCCGGCATCCGCCACGAGATCATCATCTACCCCGATGTCGACCACGCCTTTCTCAACGACACGAGCGCCGAGCGTTACAATGCCGCGACGGCGAAGGTTGCCTGGGATCGCTCCGTCGCTTTCCTGGCAGCTGAGACCGGCGCGGCGTAGGGCTTGATGATTTCCCTCGGAGCCAGCCCGTCATCCTGGGCGACCGCAGGTCGTCCCGGGATCCATCGTAAACCTCTGCTCCCTACGATGGCTCCCGGATCTGCGCGGCTTGGCCGCTTGTCCGGGATGACGGCGGGTTTCCAGATCAATCATCAAACATCGAGCGCACAGCCCGTCTGCAGATCACCTCTTCAGGCCAAATAAAAACCCGGCGGCTGCCCGCCGGGTTTTCGATTTTCCGCAGGTGGTCGCCCTGATCAGGCGGCCTCCTCCTGGATATCGTCATTGTCGCTGTCGGCATCGCCCTCGGCAGCTTCCACGACTTCGCCCTTGCCGGGACGGCGCGGCGACTTGGCGAGCTGGCCTTCGATCTTCTTCAGGGCCTCGGTCTCGGTGATGTCGTCGACCACCGCGATTTCGCGGGTCATGCGATCGACAGCGGCCTCATAGAGCTGGCGCTCGGAATAGGACTGCTCGGGCTGCGCCTCGGAGCGGTACAGATCGCGGACCACCTCGGCGATGGCGACGAGATCGCCCGAATTGATCTTGGCTTCGTATTCCTGGGCGCGACGCGACCACATGGTGCGCTTGACGCGGGCGCGGCCGGTCAGCGTTGTCAGGGCCTTGGTGACGCTCTCGGCATCGGCAAGCTTGCGCAGGCCGACGCTGGCGGCCTTGGCGGTCGGGACGCGCAACGTCATCTTGTCCTTGGCAAAGCTGACCACGAAGAGTTCAAGCTTGAAGCCGGCGACTTCCTGCTCCTCGATCGCCGTGATCTGGCCGACGCCATGAGACGGGTAGACGACGAACTCGCCCGTCTTGAAACCAAGGCGTACAACAGCTTTCTTAATCACCGTGGACATGCCGTTACGACTCCTGACCGGACCGCTTGACGCGGGCTCGAGATTGTCCGCCTCCGGCCGGATGACCAGAGACACTCTGCCTGATGCGGGCTGCGTTGCCGCGCCGCTTCACGCTCCCTCAGCTGATCGTCTCATCTGTGCCTCCGGACGCGGACGACATTCGGCTCCGGCAAACTGTGCCGGCGTCCTTCGTCAACCGTCTCTCAGGGGGCGCCCCGTTTGTGAAAACCTCGCAGGGGCATGCGGAACGAATTCGACTGAGCCCATTATGTATCACAAAAAACACGCCGAATCAAAGGTAAACGCGATTCCGCGTTCCCGCCGCCCGCAGCGGAACAGGCCTGGTTAACGCCCGTCAAAGACTGACCAAAGGTCAGGCTCAGTCGCCTTCGCCGGGTTCCGGCGAGAAGAGTTCGAGCTTTCCAGCGACGCCATCGAACGCCTTTGCGTCAGGCGGAGCATCTTTCTTCTGACTGATATTGGGCCAGCTCGATGCATATTTCGTGTTGAGTTGCAGCCAGCTCTCAAGACCCGGTTCAGTGTCGGGCTTGATCGCCTCGGCAGGGCATTCGGGCTCGCAGACGCCGCAATCGATGCACTCGTCGGGATGGATGACGAGCATGTTCTCGCCTTCATAGAAGCAGTCGACCGGGCAAACCTCGACGCAATCCATGTATTTGCACTTGATGCAGTTCTCAGTGACCACATAGGTCATGTCGCCGGCCCTTCCCCGTCTGCTAACCGGCCCCATAAAGACCTGACAGGCTCAGGTTTCAAGGCTGATTCAGCTGCTTTCGGCAGCAGGAATTTCTGTTTCACACCGGAGCGGGAGAATAAATCCGCTCACTCACGATATTCGTTTGTGCACGAACGATATCAAATTTAGCCGTCTGCCCCGTCCTCCGCAAGCGACGCATCGCCGCGCTCCTCGTCGAGGCGGCTGTAGAGCTGACGGGCTTCCTCATAGGGGCCGCGCCGCTCTCCCAGCGCGACCACGCGCGCCAGCACGGTCGCGTGTGGCAGAGCGAGCGTCAGCACATCGCCAAGCTTCAGCGCGTGCGACGGGCTGGTGATCCGGCGCCCCTCGACCCGGACATGGCCGTCCTCCACCAGACGCACGGCGGCCGGGCGCGTCCTAGCGAAGCGCGCGAACCAGAGCCATTTGTCGAGGCGTTGACGATCATCCCGCAACAGGCACCTATCCCGTCGGCTCTTGCCTAGGTCTTCCGCCCTTCGAGCTGCGCCTTGAGGGCAGCGAGCTTGGCGAAAGGTGAATCCGGATCGGGCTCACGCTCGACCGGGCGCGGCCTTGGCGGTTGCTGGAAGCGCTCGCCACCGCGATCGTCGCGACGCTGTCCGCCGCCCGCAGGCTTTGAGCCGTCGCGCTTGAAGTCGGGCCTCGGCCCACGCCCCTGCTCGGGACGTCCGTTGCGCGAAGGCTGGTTCTGCCGGGGCTGGTCGTCCCGCCGCGGCGGCCTGTCGGGGCGAGGGGCAGCGGCTGGTGCCGCATCCGTCGTCGCCACAGCCGCAGCCACAGGTGGCCGGTTCGGGCGGCCGTCACGCCGCCGCTCATCCTGGCGACCTTCGCGATTGGGTCGATCACCACGGCGTCCGCCAGGCTGGCGCTCGCCCGGTGCACCTTCGCGCTGACCGCGATTGGCCTGGTCGGGTCTGCGCCCGCCCTGATGGCGGTGCGGCCGCCAGACCTCGATCAACTCCGGCTCGGCTGGGGGCGTTGCCGGTACTTCGGCTACCGCGACCGCCTGGACCTCTGCACCGGCTTCGGTCGGCGCTTCCGTGGAGACAGTCGGCAACGCGGCCATCGCGTCGGCCGGAACGGGCTCGCGAACGGGCTCCAGTTCCGCCTCGGTCAGGATCGGCGCATCCGGCGTCTCGGAGACAGCAGGCTCGGCTGCCTCGGGCTCAGCTGCCTCCGGCTTAGCTGTCTCAGCTTCAGCTGTCTCAGCTTCAGACGTGGCATCCGCCGTTTCGACAACGGTTTCTTCCAGAGAGACTGTTTCGTCGGCAGGCGCCTGCGTATCGGCCGTTTCCTGCGCCTCGACCGAAGCCGCCTCGGCGCCTTCGTTGAGCAGTTGGGCGGTGTCGGAAGCCGGAGCTGCCGCTTCAGCCTTGGCGGCCGGAGCAGGCGGCACGGCAAGCGGCACTGTGATCGCCGGGCCGGGACGCTTCACCGAGACATAGCCGAGCGAGCGCAGGATCGAGGCGAAATCCTCGCCCGCGCAGCCGACGAGCGAAGTCATCGCGCCGGTCGCGACGAAACCGTCCTGATCGGCCGTGCCGGTCGGCGGTACGCCCTGCGTCAGGCCAGGGCGATAGGCGATGGCGGGGCGGATGAGATCGGCCAGGCGCTCCAGGATATCGACACGCACGGCCCGCTCGCCGCAGACGCGGTAGCCGGCTGCGCGGTAGAGCCCCTTGGGGATGATCTTGTCGACCGGGAACGAGGTCCGGCCCGATGCCGCGAGATGGGCGATATCGTCGAGGCCCATCAGTTCGGGGCCGCCATGCTTCAGCGCCCAGAGCTGGGCTGCCAACGCACGCGGCGCAGGCTTCAGCAAAGCGGGCACATAAAGATGGAAGGCGCCGAAGCGGATGCCGAGCTGACGCAGGGCCGCGCGGCCTTCCTGGTCGAGCGCCTTCATCTCCTCGCCGACCTTGGCGCGTTCCAGAACGCCGAGCGCCTCGGCGGTCTGATAGGCGATGCCGCGCGCGATGCCGGTCAGCGTCGTCGCGTCCTCAAGCAGTTGCAGCGCGCCGAGCAGGCGGGTGACGTGATTCTTCAGCCAGAGCGCCAATCGCGCCTCGACCTGTTCACGCGCCTGCCCAGTCAGATGCTCCTCGACGAGCAGGCGCAGGCGCGGTTCGATCGCCTTTTCGCCCGCCACAAGGCGCGCGACCGGCTCGCCGATCCAGCGCAGCAGCCCGTCATGCGACAGCACGAAGGCGTCGTCGCCAGCCAGAACGACGCGCGCGGCGCGAGCTTCGATCTCGCTGCCCAGCGCCTTCATCGCGGCCAGGTTCAGGGCCTTCGCCTCCGGCCCGCCTGCTTTCGGGTCCGCTGTAAAGCGGAATCCCTGAAGCATTCCAACGTGCTGGCCCTCGACGAGCACATCGCCCGTCGTGGTGACCTCAGCCTCCAACATTGCATTCTCCCGCAAACGACGCATCAGCACACTCGTGCGCCGATCCACAAAACGGCTGGCGAGCCTCTCGTGCAAAGCGTCCGACAACTTGTCCTCTACAAGACGCGCCACCCCCTGCCAATGCTCTGGATCAGGTAACCAGTCAGGACGGTTTGCTACAAAGGTCCATGTCCTGACCTGGCTGATGCGGGCGGAGAGGGTGTCGATCTCGCCATCGGTGCGGTCCAGGGCTGCCAATTGCGCCCGATACCAGTCGATATCGAGGTGGCCGTGGCGCATCAGGCGCAGATAAAGCGTGGTTGCGAGATCGGCATGCTGCATCGGAGCGATCTTGCGATAATCCGGCAGTCCACAGACTTCCCAGAGCCGTTCCACCGCGGCCCGGCCATGGGCCAGCGCCTTGACGTCGGGATCTTTCGCCAGGATTTCGAGCGTCGTCATGTCCTCGGCGATCAGCGCCCGGGTCAGCCCCTGCTCGCTGGGCTGAAGATTGAGGCTGTCCAGCAGGCCCTGGACGGAGCGCAGGTCGAGGTCGGTATTGCGCCATTGCAACTGCCTGATCGGCTCGAAGCGGTGATTCTCGATGGCATCGACGAGATCGGCCTCGAAAGGCGGGCAGCGCCCGCTGGTGCCGAAGGTGCCGTCGCGTAGATGCCGGCCGGCGCGGCCAGCGATCTGGCCGAATTCGGCTGGATTGAGCTTGCGGAAATGATGTCCGTCGAATTTCTTGTCGGCGGCGAAGGCGATGTGGTCGACATCGAGATTGAGTCCCATGCCGATCGCGTCAGTGGCGACGAGATAATCGACATCGCCGGACTGGTAGATTTCGACCTGCGCATTGCGGGTGCGCGGGCTTAGCGCGCCGAGCACCACCGCGGCGCCGCCCTTCTGCCGGCGGATCAGCTCGGCGATGGCGTAGACCTCCTCGACCGAGAAGGCGACGATGGCCGAGCGTGGCGGCAGGCGGGTGATCTTGCGATCGCCGGCGAACAGCAGCTGCGAGAGGCGCGGGCGGGTCACGACATTGACGCCGGGCATGAGCTGCTCGATCAGCGGGCGCATCGTGCCGGCGCCGATCAGCATCGTCTCGGCCCGGCCGCGGCGGTTCAGCAACCTGTCTGTGAAGACATGGCCGCGATCGAGATCGGCGGCGAGCTGGACCTCGTCGATCGCGACGAAATCGACCGCGAGATCACGCGGCATCGCCTCGACGGTGCAGACCCAGAAGCGTGGCCGCGCCGGCTTGATCTTCTCCTCGCCGGTGACGAGCGCGACTGCGTCAGCGCCGACCTTCTCCACGACGCGCTGATAGACCTCGCGCGCCAGGAGCCGCAGCGGCAATCCGATCATGCCGGTGGGATGGGCGACCATCCGCTCGATCGCGAGGTGGGTCTTGCCGGTATTGGTGGGCCCAAGCACGGCGGTGACGCCATTGGCACGGACCGAGGGCGGCAGGGAGCGTTGTGAAATCAAGGACGCAGCCGATCATGACATTCAGCCTCGCCCTACGGAGACGCCGGTCGGGCGTCTCGCAATGGGGCAAGGCCAGCTCGTGAAATTAGAATCTGGAACGAGTCCTGAACGAAGCAGGCCCGAATCGCTGACTCGTGCTGAGTCGGGTTTCGTTCTCTGCGAGATGTTGCGGCTCAAGGTGGATGGGCCACCATATCTGGAATCGCAAACCGGCATCATCCACCCTCTCGCGCGACAAATGTGAACGGCGGCCGGCCGCATAGCGCCCCGCCTATTTAAGCCTTCCTCTCCGGGAAACGAGGGGGTCGTGAGAAAACGGCGGCGCGCGAACGAATGTGGCGGGTATCGCCGAATTGCGCCCTCGGGGAACAGCCGGTCCGGTCATGCCGGCGGAGAGGCCCCGTCACGCTCAGCCGAAAAATTCCGAAAACACCTGCGCGGCCTCGTCGGGCGCCTCGACATGGACGAAATGTCCCGCCGTCTCGCAGAAGGTGGTCTCGACCTCGTCGAAATGCTCCGGGAGGAAGGCGGCCCATTCCGATTTCAGGATCGGGTCGTGCCGACCCCAATGCACGCGCGTCGGCTGGCGGATGCGGACGGAGGGGGTGGGATGCCCATCCATGGCGGCGAGGCGTGCCGCGTTCTGGCTGCGGTACCAGTCGAAGCCGCCGCGCAGATTGCCGGGCTTCATGAAATTGTCGATCCAGAGATCGAAGGCCGGCGCGAAGGCATCCTTGCGATGGCACCAATGCCCGAGGAAATGCCCGAAATAGAGCGCGCAGGCCTCGCGGTTCTGGCCGACCATGAGTTCGGCGAGACCGAGTTGCTGGAAGGACTGATACCAGATCTCGTTGACATGCCCCTCGCGGACCCAACGTGTGCCGACGCTCGCAGTCGGGCAATTGAAGAACAGCAGCCTGTCGACGAGCTGCGGGTGTCGACGGGCCAGGGCCTGGGCAACATAGGCGCCGACATCATGGCCGACGACGCCGACCGGGCCGGTATCCAGCGCGGCGATCAGCGACGCCATGTCGTCGGCATGGGTATTCGCACCGGCGTCGCTGCGTGGCGTCGCGGCCTTGGCGCTGTCGCCGAAACCGCGCAGATCGGGTGCGATCAGGTGGAAATCACCATGCAGGCGGTTCATCAGCGGCAGCCATGTCGCCCAGAATTCGGGCCAGCCATGCAGCAGCAGGATCGGCATGCCGGAGCCGACCTCGGCCACGTGCAGCGTCGTATCGCGCACGGCGATATGCCGGTGGCGCAAACCGGGCGGCAAGGCGAAATCGCTGGGCATGACGGCTCCGAGACAAGCTGAGGCGACGAGGCTAAAGCCGCTTCGGACGCTACGGCAATCGCCCTGAGCGCATGAGCCCGATGCAACAGGGCTTCTCCACAGTCGGCGGAGAAAAAAGCCGCCATCTTCTCGCGAAATTCGAGCTGAGCATGCCGGCCTCGGCCGCTGACTACCGGGGGCACTCGGATGCAGCCAGAACGAATCAGCCCGATCAGCGGTTTCGGGTGGCTGACTCAATGCCGCACATGCCGGCACTGGCCGTGGTCGGCGAGAGCTTCAATGATCGCGCAGTCGCAGGCCGCGACCCCGCCCGAGCAGGTTGCAGCGATGCGCTCCAGCTCTTTTTCCAGCGAACGCAGCCGGGCGATCTTGTGGCGGACATCGTCGAGATGCGCGACCGAGATCGCATGCGCTTCGTCGCAGGTCATGCCCGGCGTGTCGGAGAGCTTCAGCAACGCGCGGATGCCATCGACGGGGAAGCCGAGATCGCGCGCATGTTTGATGAAGGACAGGCGCTCGACATGTTTGTGGCCATAGCGCCGCTGGTTGCCCTCCGAGCGCTCCGGCGGCGGCAGCAGGCCGACCTGCTCGTAATAGCGGATGGTCTCGACCTTCACGCCGGTCTGATCGGCGAGGGCCCCGATCGGGACGACGCGTTCGAGTTTTTTTGCGTCGGGCATGATTTTCCTCTTGAACCTCTAGTCGCTCTAGCTTGTACATAAGCTGTCTCGCAGCCCCGACAAGCGGAGAGACGCATGTCCGACATCGCCCGAACCCAATCGCAGATCCTAAGCTGGAAAGTTTCCGGCATGGATTGCGCAAGCTGCGCGGCGACGATCCGTGGCGCCGTCGAGCGCTTGCCGGGGGTCTCGGATGTCAAGCTCTCGGTGATGACCGAGTTGATGACGCTTTCGCTCGATGAAAGCCGGACGAGGCGCGATGCGATCGAGAAACGGGTCGCAAGCCTTGGCTACAAGACGGCGGTTGCGGCCCCGAGAGCGGAAAAGGTCAGCGAGCCCGCGGCAAGCTGTTGTTCCGGCCATGATCATGCCCATCATGACCACGGCAATCACCGTCATGGCGATCACGGTCACGGCGATCACGGCTCGGCAGATCACGCTCATGAAGGCCATGATTGCGCCGGACATGACCATGGCGGGCATGGGCACGATCATGCCGGCCACGCTCATGCCCGTTCCCAAGACCATTCTCACGGGCAAGAACATTCCGACGGGCATGACCATTCCCAGGGCGATTCCCACGGCAAGGCCCAGAGCGCGGCCGTGATCGGCAAGGCCGATTCCGGCCACGGCCTGCCCGGCCATGTCCATGAGGCGACGCCTGACGGCGTGTCCTGGTATCAGACCAATAAGGGCAGGCTTGTCCTCGTCACAGGCGCCTGTCTCGCCATCGCCTGGACTGCCAGCCTGCTGTGGCCGGCTGCGGCGCATTGGCTTTTCGTCGCGGCCTGTCTCATCGGCGTCGTCCCGGTCGCGCGGCGCGCCTTTGCCGCCGCCAGCGCCGGCATGCCTTTCACCATCGAAATGCTGATGACCATCGCCGCCACCGGCGCGCTGTTCATCGGCGCGGCGGAGGAGGCGGCGCTGGTCGTCTTCCTCTTCGCTGTCGGCGAGGTGCTGGAAGGCGTCGCGGCGGACCGGGCGCGGGCGTCGATCAGGGCGCTCGGCGATCTCGTGCCGAAGACCGCGATCATCGAGGAGAATGGCGCGACGCGGCAGGTCGATGCCGCCGCGCTGGCGATTGGGCAGATCCTGCTTGTCCGCCCCGGCGATCGCATCGCTGCCGATGGCGAGATCACCGATGGGGTGTCCGGCATCGATGAGAGCCCGGTTACGGGGGAGTCGGTGCCTAAGACCAAGGGCGTCGGCGAGCCGGTCTTTGCCGGTTCGGTCAATCGCGAAGCGGCGCTGCGCGTGCGCGTCAGCAAGGCGGCGGAGGACAACACGATCGCCCGCATCATCCGGCTGGTCGAGGAGGCGCAGGAGGCACGCGCGCCGACGGAGCGCTTCATCGACCGGTTCTCGCGCATCTATATGCCGGCAATCGTGGGGCTCGCCTTGCTCGTCGCATTCTTACCGCCGCTGGCATTTGGGGGAGAGTGGTCGGTCTGGATCTATCGGGCGCTCGCGCTACTGCTGATCGGCTGCCCCTGTGCGCTGGTGATCTCGGTCCCGGCCGCAATTGCGGCCTCGCTCTCGACGGGCGCGCGGCAGGGGCTGCTCATGAAGGGCGGCGTCGTCATCGAGGCTGCGGCGAAGACCGGAATCGTCGCCTTCGACAAGACGGGTACGTTGACCGCAGGCCGTCCGCGGGTCACCGAAATCCTCGCCTTCGGACAGTCCGAGCATGATGTCGTCGCATGGGCGGCGGCTGTCGAGACCGGCTCCAGCCACCCGCTGGCCATGGCGATCATCGACCGGGCAAAGGCGGACGCCATTCCTGTCCGTGCCGCGTCGCAGGCAACCGCCATCGCCGGACAGGGCGTCACCGGCGTGCTCGATGGCGTGGCGATCTTCGTCGGCGCGCCGCGTCATGCGGTCAAGCGGGCGCGGTTCGACGATCAGGCGAATGCCGCTGTCGAACGGCTGGAAGCCGAGGGCAAGACCGTGGCTGCGGTGATAGCGAATGGCAGCCTCGCCGGGCTCATCGCATTGCGCGACGAGCCGCGGGAGGATGCCGCTGCGGGCGTTGCGGAGCTCAAGGAACTGGGGGTTCGCTCGGTGATGCTGACGGGCGACAATGCCCGCACCGGTGCCGCCATTGCAGGCGCGCTCGGCATGGCCTGCAAGGCCGAGCTGATGCCCGACGACAAGGTCGCGGCGATCAAGTCGCTGGCGTCCGAAGCGCCGGTCATGATGGTCGGGGATGGCATCAACGATGCGCCCGCACTCGCTGCCGCTGGCGTCGGCATTGCCATGGGCTCGGGCACGGATGTCGCGCTGGAGACCGCCGACGGCGCGGTTCTGAAGAGCCGCGTCCGCGACGTTGCGGCGATGATCCGGCTGGCACGGGCGACGATGAGCAATATCCGCGTCAATATCGCCATCGCGCTCGGCCTCAAGGCGGTCTTCCTCGTCACGAGCGTGTTCGGCTATACCGGCCTGTGGGTCGCGATCCTCGCCGATACCGGGGCGACGGTGATCGTCACCGCCAATGCGCTGCGGCTGCTGCGCTTCAAGGCGGGACAGGCCTGACGCAACGCCGAGGGGTTTCCCGATGCAGGGAATGGAGATCGCCAGCTATCTGATGGTCGTGGTCTACGTCATCAGTTTCCTGGGGATGTCCGCGATCCTGGCGAAGGAAGCCGGACGTCCGATCTGGCTCTTCGACAGGGGGACGCGGGACCAGCGGCTGCCCGCCTTGCTGTTCCGCATCGCCTTCACGGGTGCGGTGTTCTGGCCGCTGGCACTGACGCTGTTCGGCAATCCCGTCCGCAACGATCCCGTGTTTGCCGCGCTGGACGGGCCCTGGCACGATGTCTTCGGCCATCTGCTCTGCGTGATCGGCGCCTGCATCGCGATCATCTCGCAGCGCTATATGGGGGCGTCCTGGCGCATCGGCGCGGCCGAAGGCGAGATCGGCGCGATCGTCGAGAGCGGTCCCTTCGCGATCTCGCGCAATCCGGTCTTCGTCGGGCAGGCCATCCTGTTCATCGGTTTGCTGATCGTGCTGCCGAGCCTGATCCAGGCGGGGTTGACGCTGGCGCTGATGGTGGCGATCCGCCTGCAGGTCGCAATCGAAGAGCGCGTGTTGGCAGCGACGCTTGGGCAGTCATATCGCGACTATCAGGGCCGTGTGAGGCGCTGGATCGGCTTCAGGACCGTGCGGGAGACGACGAAGGAGGCGTAGTGAATTACGCCTCATGACCTAGCGTTCGAGGGCTGGATTCACATTTCGCTAGAGCCGGATTGGTGCAGCCACCAAGTCTATATGCGTTGTTTTGATTGATCTTTGCGAATTATTCATGCAATGCGCGTATACGACATTCTCGGCAAAGACTCTAGCTATGCCGTTAAATTGCAGTTGAGGGGGCAATATGACCAAGAAACCAAAAGCAAAGCGAAAAGATACTTCGGCGCCATTGGGCGCCAAAAAGGATAAGGCGAAAGCTGCCAAGATTTTATCCTTCGTCGTCGAGGGTGACTCATGGGAGCATCTGCCGGATTTCGGCCTTAAGGCTCTGCCAATTGTTGGCGGTCCGAATTACGATCTGTCCCGCGCATTGGCGGCCCGTGGCCATACGATCCACAATATCGCCTATTGGGGGGACACTATCGCGGCGATTGCAGGCGCGCGCGACTACCTGAATGCATTGAAGCATACCAAGGCGAAACTGCTTCTGCTGGGCGGCGGCGGTAACGACCTGCTTGGGGGTAGCAAGCTTAAGACCTATCTAAGACTTTATAGCCCTGAGCGGCAGCCGAAGGACTATCTGCTTGATAGCTTCTATCAGGAGCTCCGCAATGTCATCTTGCACTACGAGGCGATCCTGGAAAGCATCGCAGCCGATTCAGCTTTGAAGAACGTCAAGATTGTCGTGCATGGTTATGACTACGCCAGGCCAATGAAGCTAGGCTGGCTTGGTGAGCCGATGGCCTTCGTCGGGATCGATGAATACAAGGCTGAGCTGCAGATCGACATCGTCAAGGTGCTGATGGACGCCTTCAACGAAGAGCTGAAAGCCTTTGCAGGGCGGCATAAAGCGGTGACCTATATCGACTTCCGTGGTGTCGTGGGCGATCGCTGGCACGACGAGCTGCACCCGAGCAAGGCGGCGTTCGTCGAACTCGCCGCCATCCTCGAGCAAAAGGTGATCGAAGCGTCCTAGCCTGGCTCACGCCACGCCGAGCGACAACAGATCGTGCACATGCACGAGGCCGACCGGACGGTCGGCCTCATCTGCAACGATCAGCGCGGTGATGCGCAGGCGGCTGACCATCTCCAACGCCTCGACGGCCAGGGCGTCAGGCGCTATGCGGCGGGGGTTGGGCGTCATGACGTCGCGTGCGCGCTGTGCAAGGCCGCCCCCTTGAGACAGCTTGCGGCGCAAGTCACCGTCCGTGACCACGCCGACCAGCCGGCCATCGGGATCGGTGACGACAGCGCAGCCGAAGCCCTTGGCCGAGATCATCTCGATGACGTCGGTCATGACGGCGTCGAGGCCGACGCGCGGCATCGCATCGGCCTGATGCATGATGCTGGCGACGGTCTTGAGCTGCGCGCCGAGCTTGCCGCCGGGGTGATAAACGAAGAAATCCTGGCGCGAGAAGCCACGCGCCTCCAGCAGTGCGACGGCGAGCGCATCGCCGAGCGCCATCTGCATCGTCGTCGAGGTCGTCGGCGCAAGACCGTTCGGGCAGGCCTCCTGCGCCTTCGGCAGGGTTAGCGTCACGTCGGCCTCGCGCCCGAGCGCGCTGTCGGCGTTCGAGGTGATGCCGACCAGCCCCACGCGGAAGCGCCGGCTATGGGCGACGATCGCGGCAAGCTCCGCCGTCTCGCCGGACCAGGACAGGGCGATCACCACATCCTCGGGCTGGATCATGCCGAGGTCGCCATGGCTGGCTTCTGCGGGATGGACGAAATGAGCGGGCGTTCCGGTCGAGGCCAGGGTCGCGGCGATCTTGCGGCCGATATGGCCGGATTTGCCCATGCCGGAGACGACGACGCGGCCGCTGGCGGCGCGGATCATCGCGACTGCCGCCGCAAAGGGCTCGCCGAGCCCGTTTGCGAGAGCGGCATGGAGCGAGTCGAGGCCGGCGCGCTCGGTGGCGATGGTGCGGAGCGCCGAAGCGCGAGTATCGGCTGTCATGACCGGGGCTCTAGCACAGCCGCGTCGATCAATTCCACAGCCTCGATGCCGGCTTGCGCCAAATTGGCCGATGACGGGCTGCGCCAGATTGACGGGCCGTTAACCCAGTTCGTTCTAACTCCATTAACCATGCGCGCCATCCCGGTGCGCTCAAGGCTTTTGCCTGGAGCAACGCAGCCCCCGTGTCCGGCCGCGCGAAAACCCTGCTTCTGTCCGGCGTCGCCATGGCGGGGCTTGCGCTTGCCGCGACCAGCGCGGCGGCGCAGCAGTCGGGTGCGCGCCTGCGTTCGACGGTGCCGGTCTATGTCGCGCAGCAGCCGCCGCCGGACGTGCCCGCAGCCCCGCTGGTGGCGACGTCCGAGGCTATCCCCGGCCCGGTCGGGATGATCCGGAACCAGACATCCGTGATTTCCCGCCGTGCGCCACCGCGCGCCAGCCGACCTGTCCAGGCGCCCGCGCTGCGCGGCGTCACCCAGCGCCAGTTTCGAGCGCCGCAGGCCGTCGTGACGCGGCTGCCGCCGCCGCCCGAACCGCCTCCGCCGCCACGTCGGCGGGCCGCCCTGGTAGAAGATCCCTATGCGCCGTTGGGCCTTCGGCTCGGCAATGTGGTCCTGAAGCCCGCCATCACCAATTCGGTGGGCTATGACACCAATCCAGAGCGGATCTCGGGACCCGACCGAAACAGCTCGGGGTTTCGCCGGCATGACGGCGAGGTCGAGGTCCAGTCGGACTGGAACGTGCACGAACTCAGGGGCAAGCTGCGGGGCGGCTATGTCGAGTACTTCCGCAACAATGAGGCCTCGCGGCCCGATGCCGAGGGTAATCTCGATCTCAGGCTGGATGCTGCGCGCGATACCCGGATACTGCTCGAAACGCGCGTGAAGCTCGATACGCAGCGCCCCGGCTCACCAGACCTGAACTATCCGGTCGTCGGCCGTCCGGCGGTCTATCAATACGGGACGTCGGCCGGCGTGACCCACGACCTCAACCGTCTGCAGATGACGCTGCGCGGCTCGGTCGATCGCGCCGACTACGAGGATGCCAGGCTCGTCAGCGGCGCGATTCTGAGCCAGAAGGACCGCAATCAGATGCAATACGGCTTGCGCCTGCGCGCGGCCTACGAGCTGACTCCGGGCATCAAGCCGTTCGTCCAGGGCGAGATCGATGCGCGCGACTTCGACCAGGCGGTCGATTCGAACGGCTACCGGCGCTCGTCGCGCGGTCTGACGGGGCGTGTCGGCTCGACCTTCGAGATCAGCCGCCAGCTCACAGGCGAAATCTCGGGCGGCTATCAGGACCGCGACTACGACGACACGCGGTTGAAGAACCTGCGCGGCTTCGTCGGCGATGCCGCGATCCTGTGGTCGCCGACGCCGCTGACGACGGTGACGCTACGTGGCACCGCCGACCTCGGCGACACGACGATTGCAGGTTCATCGGGCACGACGGCGCGCCGGGTCGCACTCGAGATCGCCCATGCGCTGCGCCGCAATGTGGTCGTGACCGGCTTCAGCACGTTCGGGCGCACCGAATATGAAGGGCAGGGACTGCGCGAGGATTTCATCAGCATCGGCGCGCGGATCGAATACAAGCTGACGCGGACCTTCTCGGTGCGCGCGAGCTTCACCAATGAGCGGCTGATCTCGACAGCGCAGGGCTCCGACTACACCGCGAATGTCGCGCAGGTCGGTTTGAGGATGCAGTTTTGAGGCGCCGTCATGGTCGGGCTTGACCCGACCATCTCATGACCGGAGGGCGCTGGTTTTCGAGAGGGTCGGGTCAAGCCCGACCATGACGTGTGGGCCGCCTACTCCATCCCCTCCAGCTCGATGATCATGCCTTCGATCATCGTCAGACCGATCTGCCAGAACGCGGGATCGCGCGCGTCGAGGCCGAAGGGCGCGAGCAGCTCGGCGTGATGCTTGGTGCCGCCGGCCGAGAGCAGGGCGAAATAGCGCTCCTGAAAGCCCTCCGCCGAGTTCTGGTAGACGCCGTAGAGCGAGTTCACCAGGCAGTCGCCGAAGGCGTAGGCGTAGACGTAGAACGGCGAATGGATGAAGTGCGGGATGTAGCACCAGAACGGCTCGTAGCCCGGGCCGAGCTTGATCGCCGGCCCCAGGCTCTCCGCCTGAACGCTCATCCAGAGTTCGCACAGTGCTTCAGCCGTCAGCTCGCCATTCTTGCGGGCCTCATGCACCTTGCGTTCGAATGTGTAGAACGCGATCTGGCGCACGACGGTGTTGATCATGTCCTCGACCTTGGCCGCCAGCATCGCCTTGCGCTGCTTTGCATCCCTGGTGCCGTCGAGCAGCTTGCGGAAGGTCAGCATCTCCCCGAACACGCTCGCGGTCTCGGCCAGCGTCAGGGGCGTCGGCGCCATCAGTGCTCCATTGGGCGCGGCCAGTACCTGATGCACGCCATGGCCGAGTTCGTGGGCCAGTGTCATCACATCCCGCGGCTTGCCCTGATAATTGACCAGAACATAGGGGTGCGCGGAGGGGACGGTGGGATGCGCGAAGGCGCCGGGCGCCTTGCCGGGCCGGGCTGGCGCGTCGATCCATTTCTCGTCGAAGAAGCGCCGCGCTATGCCCGCCATCTCCGGTGAGAAGGCATCATAGGCGCCAAGCACGGTGTCGCGCGCCTCCGTCCAGGGGATCGAGCGCTGCTCGACCTGGGGCAGTGGCGCGTTGCGGTCCCAGAAGTCGAGCTGCTCGCGGCCGAACCAGCGGGCCTTGAGCTTGTAATAGCGATGCGACAGCCGCGGATAGGCCGCGCGCACCGCGGAAACGAGAGCGTCCACGACCTCGCGTTCGACTCTGTTGGCGAGATGGCGGGAATCCGCGACATCCACGAACTTTCGCCAGCGGTCGGAGATCTCCTTGTCCTTGGCGAGCGTGTTGGTGATCAGCGCGAAAGTGCGCAACTGGCCGCGGAAAACCTCGCCCAGCGCATCGGCGGCAGCCTTGCGCACGGCGCCATCGGCATCCTGCAGCCGGTTCAGGGTCAGCTCCAGCGTCAGTTCCTCACCGTCGATCCTGAAGCGCAGCGAGGCGATGGTCTCGTCGAACAGCCGGTTCCAGGCGGCCTGGCCGGTCATCGACTTCTCGTGGAACAGCGCCTCGATCCGGTCTTCGAGCTGGTGGGGCTTGTCCTTGGCGAGGTCGGTGAGCCAGGGCTTCCAGTGCGAGAGCGGGGCGCGGCTTGCGATATCGGCCAACAGGGCGGCGTCGATGCGGTTCAGCTCAAGCTCGAAGAACAGTAGCTCGGTCACGGCGGCGTTCAGGCGGTCCTGCGTGTCGCCGTAGAATTTGGCGCGCTGCGGATCGGTCGTGTCGCCGGAATAGACGAGGCCGGCATAGGCGCCGATGCGTCCAAGCAGATCGCTGAGCACTTCGTAGGAGCTCACCGCCTCGGCCAGCACGGTGCTCGCATCCTCGTGCTGGGCGATGGCTTCGAGCTTGCCGCGATAGAGCTCGGCGAAGCGCTGCGCTTCGGTGAGCGCTCGTTCGAGATCGCCCTTGAACTCGCTTGAATCCATCCCCGGATAGAGGTGGCTCAGATCCCATTCCGGCAGCGGGCCGAGCGCCTTGGCGGTTCGCGCGGCGCTTTCGGTCGCACTGGCGCGCGCGGTGAT
The DNA here is from genome assembly GCF_900108245.1 of Allobosea lathyri. Lineage (GTDB taxonomy): Bacteria > Pseudomonadota > Alphaproteobacteria > Rhizobiales > Beijerinckiaceae > Allobosea > Allobosea lathyri. The sequence goes on along the minus strand of NZ_FNUY01000004.1, from coordinate 139,665 downwards.
CCCTGCAAACGCAACGGTCATCTCTGAAACATCCCACAGGCTGAAGAACAGTCATTCCCATATGCGCGGTGCAGAGCGCACGATCAATGTCGAGCCTCGCATGACGGCCGATCCAAGGCCTGACGCAAGGCCTGACGATCCGGCCGCGCTTAAGCGCCGATTAACCGTTGTGACCGAGGATGCCCCAGAACGGAACACGTGATTCCGGGTCGCGCGTGTTTTCTCTTCATATTGCCAGATCGACTGCCAAGCCTATGGCCAAGCCTACCCCCAGCCTTGCCCTGCCTTTTGTCCAAGCCTTCGAGGTTTCATGACCGCCACCGTCCTCGTCGTCGATGACGATCCCGTCCAGCGCCGCCTGCTCGACGCCATGCTCAAGCGATTCGGGTATGATGTCGTCACCGCCGAAAGCGGGGATGCGGCGGTCAAACTGCTCGGCGGGGGCGAGGGGGAGCGTTTCGATGCCGTTGTGCTCGATCTCGTCATGCCCGAGCTCGACGGCATGGGCGTTCTGGCGGCGCTGCGCGAGCGCGGCGTGGAAACGCCGGTCATCGTCCAGACGGCGCATAGCTCGATCGAGACCGTGGTCTCGGCGATGCGCGCCGGCGCGGTCGACTTCGTGGTCAAGCCCGTGGGTGCCGAGCGCCTGCAGATCTCGATCAAGAACGCGCTGAAGCTCGGCGCTCTCGAACACGAATTGCGCCATATCAAGCGCCGTGTCTCGAACACGCTCGGCTTCCGCGACCTCGCCACCAAGAGTGCCGACATGGCGCGCGTGGTACGCCTGTCGGAGCGCGCCGCGAAGTCCAATATCCCGATCCTGGTCGAGGGCGAATCCGGCGTCGGCAAGGAGGTGCTCGCGCGCGCCATACAGGGTTCCAGCGACCGCAAGGGCAAGCCCTTCGTCACCGTCAATTGCGGCGCGATCCCGCATAATCTGGTCGAATCGATCCTGTTCGGCCATGAGAAGGGCGCTTTCACGGGAGCGACCGAGCGCCATGTCGGCAAGTTCGTCGAGGCCAATGGCGGCACGCTCTTCCTCGACGAGGTCGGCGAATTGCCTCTCGACGCGCAGGTCAAGCTGTTGCGCGCGATCCAGGAGGGTGAGGTCGACCCGGTCGGCGGCAAGAAGTCGGTGCGCGTCGACATCCGCATCATCTCCGCCACCAACAAGAGCCTGCTCGAGCAGGTGAAGCAGGGCGCTTTCCGCGAGGATCTGTACTACCGCCTCAACGTCTTCCCGATCACGCTGCCGCCGCTGCGCCAGCGCCGCGAGGACATCGCCGATCTCGCGCGGGGATTTCTGGCGCGTTTTGCGGCCGAGGAGGGCAAGAAGCTGCGCGGCATCGCCCCGGAAACGCTTGGCCTGCTCAGCGACTATGACTGGCCGGGCAATGTCCGCCAGCTCGAAAACGCGATGTTCCGCGCGGTCGTTCTGGCTGATGGTGATGAGCTGACCATCGCCGAATTCCCGCAGATCGCGGCGCAGATGGACGGGTTCGACATCCGCATACCGCCCGCGCCGGCTTCCTTCTCACGCTCCGAGCCGCGCGACGACACGCCGCGCATCATCCAGATGCCGGTGCGCGATCCCAATGCGCTGGAACTCCTCGAGGGCTCCGACATGCGAAAGCTCGAAGAGCTGGAGCGCGAGATCATCACATTCGCGCTGGCGCACTACCGCGGACACATGTCCGAGGTCTCGCGCAAGCTCGGCATCGGCCGCTCGACGCTCTACCGCAAGCTCAAGGATTACGGGCTGATGGAGAGCGAACCCACCTCCGAGGATTCCGACGCGGCATAAGCGCCGCAGGGGTCGAATGCAGGTGGTTGTTGCGCCGCCGCATCTTGTCGAAGCAGCCGGGTTCACGCAGGAATGCGGACATCCGGCAAAGTTTAGGGATAGCGACCATGCGTCGTCGCCAATGGGCGAATCTGGCCTCCGCATCCGTCTTGGCGCTGGCACTGGGAAGTGCTGCTGCCCTGGCGCAGAGTTCCGGCAATACCGAACCGATGCTGGGGATCGCGTTTCCCGAGCAGCCGGCTCTGATCCTTCTCGAAGGCGAGAAACCCGCAGCGCTGCCGGAATTGCGCGGACAGCCGGAGGCGACCGCCCGGACCGAGCCGGCTCCCGACGCCGAGATGGTGACCGGCACGGTTTCGCCTTCCGGCCAGCCGCCACGAGGGCTTTCGACGCTCGAAGTCCCGCCGACGCGCGCCACGACTGCTCCGGCGTCGCCCGGCGTCGATGACGGCCCCGTCATGCTCGACATTCCCGATGTCGAGCTGCCGCCTGCCGACCCGGCGCTCGTTCCTGTCGTCAAGCCGCAAGCCGAGCCTCAGCAGGTTGAGCCTGAGCAGGCCGGACCTGAGCAAGTCGCACCTCAGCCCGAACCCTTGCGCGCGGCCGAGCCGCTCGTGCCGTTGCCCGAAATCCCGAAAGTCGTGATCGAGCTGCCGCCGGGCTCCGAATTCGCCGCGGATATCGCGACGTATGCTCCTGAGGCGCTGGCGCTGCCGCGCCTGGGCGAGCGCGAGCGAAACGATGTTCTGGCCGCCTATCAGGCCAATGAGAACCGGCCCTTCTGGATCGACGGCAAGGGCTGGAGCGAGGCGGGCAAGCGTCTGGTCGCGCAGCTCAGCCGGGCTCGTGAGGATGGCTTGCGGCCGACGGATTATCCGCTGCCGGTGTTCGAGGCGAGCGACAAGGGCCGCCTCGCCGAGGCCGATGTCAGGCTGTCGGCGCTGGCCGTGCTCTACGCTCGCGACGCGCGTGGCGGCCGCATCGATCCGCGCCGGCTGTCGAAGAACCTGACGCCGACGCTCTATCTGCCCTCGGCCACCGAAGTGCTTTCGGAACTGGCGGGCGCGACCGATGCCGGTGCGATGCTGGCCTCATATAATCCACCGCATGAGGGCTATCGCCGGCTCAAGGTCAAGCTCGTGGAACTGCGCGAGCATCTGGACGACACGCCGCTGGTTCGCATCCCCGCAGGGCCGGCGCTGAAGCTCGGCATGCGCGACGAGCGCGTGCCGCTGGTGCGCGCCCGGCTTGGGCTCGGCCCGTCGGAGGAGCCGGTATTCGACCGCTCGACGGCAACCGCGCTTGCCGAATTCCAGAAGCAGGCGGGCCTGCGCGCGAACGGCATCCTGAGCGCCCAGACGCTGGCCGCGCTCGGCACGCCCGCCACGGCGCGCGGCGAGCAGGACATCATCGCGCAGATGGAACGCTGGCGCTGGCTGCCGCCCGATCTCGGCGCGAGCCACATCATGGTCAATGTGCCGGAGTTCCAGGTTCGTGTATTCCGCGACGGCAAGCTGGTGCATCAGGCCCGCGCCATCGTCGGCAAGCCGGAATCCGCGACGCCGATCTTCTCGCACAAGATGGACCACGTCGTCGTCAATCCGTCCTGGTTCGTGCCGCCTTCGATCCTGAAGAAGGAGTTCCTGCCCGGCCTCGCGGCCGATCCCGACTACGCCGCCAAGCGCGGCTATGTCGTGACGCGGCGGGGCAGCAATATCTCGGTGCGCCAGCCGCCGGGCGAACGCAACGCGCTCGGCTGGATCAAGTTCATGTTCCCCAACGATCATGCGGTCTATCTGCATGACACGCCCAATCGCCGGCTCTTCAGCGCCGACAAGCGGGCTTTCAGCCATGGCTGCGTGCGCGTGGACAACCCCTTCCTGCTGGCCGACCAGGTGCTCGGCCCGGAATGGACGCATGAGCGCCTGAAGCGATTGATCGGCTCGGGCGAGCGGACGATCAGGCTGCCGGAGCCGATCCCGATCCACCTTGTCTACAACACCCATGTCATCGGCGCGGACGGCCGCCTGACGATCTTCGACGACCTCTACGGCTTCCATCGACTGGTCCGTCAGGCACTGGAGCAGCGCGGCTGAAGACGTGCCCGCGACACCGCGGGCACGGTTTCGCCACGATCTGCCGTTAGCCAGCTCTCGGCCGACAAAGTCATGGCGGCCCGATTGCCGGCTTGCTAACTAATCGTTAACGCTTCTCCGCAACTGTTCGTTCACGTTCATCGCGCCGCGTCGGCGGTGACATCGAGACGGGTCAGGCAGATTGGTCAGGTTAAACGCCACGCTTTCAGGACGGCTGCCGTTCTGCTCGAAGCCCGTTCTGAAGCGCAGTGTGGCGCTGGGCGCTGCTGTGGTCGCGCTTCTGCTCGGCGTGCGCGGCACTCAGGATGCCGTCGCCAACGGTGACACCCGCACCATCACCATCAAGCACATGCACACCAAGGAGGAGACGACAGTCACCTTCAAGCGCGACGGGCGCTATGTGTCGGAGGGCCTGGAGAAGCTGAACTGGGCCCTGCGCGACTGGCGCACCGACGAGCCGATCCGCATGGATCCGCGCCTGTTCGATGTCGCGTGGGAGGTGCAGCGGACGGTTGGCTCGGAACAGCCCTTCCATGTCGTGTCCGCCTATCGCTCGCCCGGCACCAATTCGATGCTGCGCCGTCGCTCGCGCGCCGTCGCCAAGAACAGCCAGCATATGCTCGGCAAGGCAATGGACTTCTATTTGCCGGATACGCCGACCGCCCGCATCCGCGAGGCCGGAATGCGGCTCCAGCGCGGCGGCGTCGGTTTTTATCCCGGCGCGCATACCCCTTTCGTCCATCTCGATGCTGGTTCCGTGCGCTCCTGGCCGCGCATGACGCGCGACCAGCTGGTGCGCCTCTTCCCCGACGAGAAGACGGTCCATCTGCCCGCCGACGGCAAGCCGCTCAGCGGCTACGACGTCGCCATGGCCGAGGTCATTTCCAGCGGTGGCTCGGTGATGGGCTATGCCTCAGCCGAGAGTGACGAGGGCGCCGTCATGGCGTCCGGTCGCAAGAGCCTGTGGGCCTCGCTCTTCGGCGGCGACGACGAAGAAGCCGATGCCCGTCCCACGCGCGGACGCCGTGGCGCGCCCAAGCCGCAGCCGACGGTCATGGCCTATGCCAACAACAATAGCGGCTATTCCGACAGCAACGCGTCTGATGGTGGTCGCTTCGCGGTCGCCTCTGCGCCTCCGGAGCCGACGGCGCGTGCGCTTACGCGCGAGCGCTCCGAACGTCTTGCGCCACGTCAGGCGCAACCGCAGGAAGCTCCGGCCGCTGCTGTCGCCGTTGCACCGACGCCGGCGCCCGTGCCTGTGCCCGAGGACAACCGGCCCAAGCTGATCGATGCGCCCGTGCCGCTGGCGCGGCCGCGTGGCCTGACCCTGCCGCAGCAGCCGGGCGACGCAGGCGCCGCCGTGCAGGTCGCGGCTCTGCCCGGTCCGGGCGGGGCTCTCGCCTTCGCGCCGCAGCCTGCTCTGAGTTCAGACCAGAGGCTGGTCCTGGCCTCGCTGCCGCCGCGCCGGCCCGACCAGATCGTCGCGCTGATTGATTCCGTCGTTGCCGGAAAGCCCACCAATGCGCCGCTGCCGCCGGCGCGCCCGGCGGCCTTCGCAAGTCTTGCAGGCGTGGCGCTGCGCGGTTCCAACGACGTCGCCAACCAGCAATCGGCCGTGCCGGAAGGCCGCCTCGTCGCGGTCAACCACCCGATGCCGCCGATCAGGCCTCGCGATGGTGGTATGACCGCCGTGGCGAGTGCGCGTGGCCGTTCGATGCCCGTTCCGGCGCCTGCGCCTGATGTTGCAGCCTATGAGGCCGACCGTTCCGGGCTCGACTCGCTATTTGCTGCGGTGTCGCGGACCACACGCTCGCCGGACAGGCCGGTCACGGTTGCGACCGCCCGCTCCAAGACAACTGTTCCGGCCGCGTCGCCGATCCAGGGCCCAAGCCCCGCTGCCGCTCTCGGCTTCAGCCATGCCGATCCCAGCGACGCCAAGGTCGGCTCGTTCAGCGGACCGGCCGTGCGCTCCCTGCCGACGAATTTCGTCCAGAACTAGAGCAGGTGCCCTTCGCCGAGAGCCGGCCGCTACTCGCGGTCGATCGGCCATGCCTTAAAGACATCGAGTGCCTCGCAGGCACGCGCCTGGGCTGCCAGCGCCGGCCAACGGTCCTCGGGCACGAATTCCGGGATCGTGAAGCGGCAGAAGCCCCAGGCGACCGCCGCCGCGATATCGCAGGGCTGCAGCTCCGGGCCTGAGGTCAATTCGCCACGCGTCGCGGCAGCATCGAGCAGGCCGAGCGCGGTATGGAGCTGCGTGACGATGCGTTCCTGCCAGGGCGCGTAGCGTTGCGCTTCGGGACGCTTGCGCTCGTATTCGACCGAGACGGCCTTGTCGGCGGTGACGATGCCGATGCCGGTCAGGCCGAGGTCGCGGTTGCGTGCGCCGGGCTCCAGCGGACGTAAGGATCGGCCCGCGACATCCTCGAAATGCTGGATGATCAGGAGCGATTCGCTGATCACGACGCCATCGTCGCAAACGAGGGAGGGGGCCTTGATCAGCGGGTTGATCGCCCTGAACTCATCCATGTGCCGGAAGACGGAGACTGAGCGGTGCTCGAACTCCAGCTCCAGCAGGGTACCTGTGATCGCCGCGCGGCGGACATAGGGGCTATCCAGCATTCCGACGAGCAGCATCGCGATCTCCATGTTCGACGCGGCGCAGACTGGCCTGCGGGCGGCGAAAAGCCACGCGAAATCGCGTGATGCCTGAGATCACGCCGGCTGATGGTCCATTGCGTCGGCCTCGATGTCCGCGTCATCATCGGCATCGGCGGTATGGCCCAGCGATATGCCTTGAGCTTTCGCTGCGAGCTGGCAGGGGTCCCAATAGGGCGTGCTGCCGAAGCGCTCGACCAGCAGGTCGATCAGGACCCGGACCTTGCCGGGCACATAGGCGCCGGGAGGGCGTACGACATAGAGTGCTTGCGTCGGCATCGGGAAGTCCCACAGGAGATGTTCGACGGTGCCGTCGCGGATCGCGTCGGAAGCGATGAAGGTCGGCAGGACAGCGATGCCCAGTCCTGCTGCAGCCCATTCCAGCAATGTCTCGCCACTGTCGGAACGCATGCGGCCCGATGGCCGCACCGGCACCCAGCGCTTGCCGATGCGGAAGGTCCAATCGGGAACGGCGGTGCCGGTGTAGAGCAGGCAGTCATGCTCCGTCAGTTCGAGCGGGGAGGTTGGGCGCCCCTTGCGCGCGAAGTAATCGGGGCTCGCCAGCACGGCGCCATGGACGGGCGCGATCTTGCGCGCCACGAGGCTGGAATCCTTGAGGGTGCCGATCCTGATCGCCGCGTCGAAGCGCTCGCCGATCAGGTCGACATAGCGGTCGCTGGCCTCGACATCGATCTCGAGCCTGGGGTGCTGGCGCGCGAGTTCGCCAAGCAGCGGGGCGACATGGCGGATGCCGAAGGTCAGCGGCATCGACAGGCGCAGGCGCCCGGCCACGCCGCCGGCCTGCTGCGCCACGGATTCGCGGGCTTCGACGAGTTCCGCCAGGATGCGCTCGCCCCGCGCCTTGAATTCGAGGCCGGCCTCGGTCGGGCTGACCCCGCGCGTGGTCCGGCTCAGGAGGCGCGTGCCGAGATCGGCCTCCAGCCGCGAGACGCGCCGGCTGACGATGGACTTCGCCAGGCCCAGGCTCCTGCCCGCGCGCCCGAAACCGCCGGTCTCGACGACGGCGATGAAACTGCGGATATCGTCCAGCTCGGACATGGCGCGTTCCTCTGTGAGCAACAGTCTAGTGTTCATTATGCGCGTTCTGGTGCGCTCAATGAACCCCTATGTTGCCCGTCATCGAACTCTTCCTCGTGACAGGATCAATCACCATGTCCACCGTTCTCGTTCTCAACAGCAGCGCTTCGGGCCCCGCCTCGGCATCGAGGGAACTGGTCCAGGCGACGGTCGAGCGGCTGCGCAGCCAGAATTCCGGCCTCAAGGTCGTCGAACGCGATCTCGGCGCCGAGCCGGTTCCGCATCTGACGGTCGAGACCACCCCGGCGCTGCGTGGCGGCGAGGCGGTGTCCGAGGTTCAGGTCAAGGCCAAGGCATTCTCCGACGCGCTGATCGAGGAGCTGAAGGCCGCCGATGTCGTCGTGATCGGCGCTCCCATGTATAATTTCGGCATTCCCTCGACGCTGAAGGCCTGGTTCGACTATGTGCTGCGTGCCGGCCTGACCTTCAAATACAGCGAAGCCGGTCCCGAAGGCCTGCTCAAGGGCAAGCGCGCCATCGTCGTCGAGAGCCGCGGCGGTCTTTACAGCAGCGGCCCGGCCCAGCCGATGGATTCGCAGGAGCCGCATCTGCGCACGCTGCTCGGCTTCATGGGCATCAGCGACATCACCTTCATCCGCGCCGAGAAGCTCGGATATGGTCCCGAGGCACGCGAGCAGGCGATGAACGACGCCCGGGCCGAACTGGCACTCGTCGCCTGATCTCGGTTCATCCGTGACATAAAAATGCCGGCGTCGGGCAACCGAAGCCGGCATTGTCATATCGGGTTGTGCTGGCGAACTCAGGCGCTTTCGCCGACCGCCTGCAGATAGAGGTCGAGGATCGCTTCCTCCTCGGCGCGCTCATTGGCGTCGCGCTTGCGGATGGCGATGACCTTGCGCAGGACCTTGACGTCGTAGCCGTTGCCCTTGGCCTCGGCATAGACCTCCTTGATATCGTCGGAGATGGTCTTCTTCTCTTCCTCGAGGCGCTCGATGCGCTCGACAATGCTCTTCAGCTGGTCGCCAGCAACCGGATCGTCCATCTGATATCCTTCTCGATGATGGGAGATTTGGCCGGAGGGTTCGCAGGGATCGGGGGGCGACGTCAAGCGGGAAGCGACGTCGAGGCCTGCGCGTTCAACAGTCCTGATGTCTCACCCGGCGCGCAGCGCCTCGATGCAGGGCGGGACAATCCCCGCCAGCCGCTCGCCCCAGGCGCGTGCTGCAGCGTCGGTCGCGATCAGATCCTGCCTGATCTCGATCAGCGCGTCGGGCAGGCCGCGCCGGGTGGCGTGACGGTCGATCGTGTCGCCGGGCAGGCCGCCATGATAGGGCTCGTTGTCGCCGACAACGAGATCGCTCTCGGCTTGCAGAGCTGCGATCACGAGCTTTGCCAGCCGGCCCTCATGGTCCCAGAGCACGCCGACATGCCAGGGGCGGGCCGCCGCCTTCCAATAAGGCGTGAAGGAATGCAGCGAGACGATCGCGGGGGGATGTCCGGCGGCCAGCGCGGCGGCGATGCTCGCGTCGATCGCCGCATCATAGGGCTTGTAGTAGCGCGCAACGCGCTCGGCGATACCGGTCTCGTCGATATGTCGATTACCCGGCACGATCGCGCCATCCGACAGCCGCATCACCAGCGTCGGGTCGTCGAGCCCGCGATTGGGGTCGATCAGCAGGCGGGAGAAATTCGTCAGCACCGCCGGCGCGCCGAGCGCCTGCGCCATGGCCCGCGTCATTTCGGCGGCGCCGATATCATAGGCGATGTGGCGTTCGAGCTGCGCCGGGGGCAGGCCGAGCGATTCGAGCTCGCGCGGGATTGCGTTCGAGGCGTGGTCGCAGAGCAGCAGCATGCCCGTCGCCGGATTGCCGGGGATGATTTCGACCTCGCCCGGCGCGAGCGGCGGGGCAGGGCGGGCGATCGCGAAATCGGAGCGCATGCATCCCTCAAAAAGTATGACTATTCCAGCAAAAGCCTGATGACGTCTGCATCGCCGCGACTTAAAAGAATCAGCAACGAAAGTCGACATGATCGGCTGTCAAAGACGGGCGGAACACGAGGCGGCCTTGCAGCGACCCAGCGACGACTTGGCCCGGATGCGCGCCACTGCAAGAACGATCTTCGATGCCGCCGTCGCGCGGGCCCAGCCGGCTGGTTGCCTGCCGGCCCATCTGCCTGTTGCGCCGGAGACGGGACGCCTGATCCTGCTGGCCGCCGGCAAGGCCGCAGGCAGCATGATCGCTTTCGCCGAAGCGCATTATCTCGATTCAGGCTTCCCGGCGCAGCGCCTGACCGGCCACGCCGTTGCGCGCCATGGCTATGAGGCCAGGACGCGCCAGATTCCGATGGTTGCGGCCGGCCACCCCGTGCCGGATCAGGGCAGCATCGATAGTGCCAGCCGGGCGCTCGAACTTGCGGCCTCCGCGACTGCCGACGACCTTGTCCTGGTGCTGCTGTCGGGCGGCGGCTCGGCCAATTGGGTCGCTCCGGCGGGAACGCTGACGCTGGCGGAGAAGCAGGCGGTCAACAAGGCGCTGCTGCGCTCGGGCGCGCCGATCGGCGAGATGAACATCGTGCGCAAGCGGCTCTCGCGCATCAAGGGTGGCAGGCTCGCGCTTGCGGCCGCCCCGGCGCGGCTGCTGACGCTCGCCATTTCCGACGTGCCGGGCGACGAGCCCACCGCGATCGCCTCGGGCCCGACCGTGCCCGATCCGACGACGATGGCGGATGCTCGCGCGATCGTCGCCCGCTACAAGCTCGATCTGCCGGATGCCGCGCGTGTCCTGCTGGACGACGAGGCCAGCGAGACGCCGAAGCCCAGCCATCCGGCCTTCGCCAACAGCGAGTTCCACATCATCGCCCGCCCCGCCGATGGCATCGCCGCTGCGCGTGCTGCCGCGGAAGCTGCCGGCTATGCCGTTCATGATCTTGGCGCCGATCTCGAAGGCGAAGCCCGCGATGTGGCGGCTGCCCATGCCGAGCTTGCGCGCGAGCTGAAGCGTAGGGGTCGGCGTGCCGCGGTCCTGTCCGGTGGAGAACTTACCGTGACGTTGCGCGGCCAGGGCCGTGGCGGTCCCAATCAGGAATATGCGCTGGCGCTGGCCATCGCGCTGGCCGGAGAACCCGGCATCATCGCCTTGTCGGGGGATACGGACGGGACCGATGGCGGAGGCGGGGAGGCGACCGATCCAGCCGGCGCGGTCATCGATCCCGGCACATTGACGCGCGCAGGCGGGCTCGGCCTCGTTCCCGCCCAATACCTCGCCGACAACGATTCCACGGGCTTCTTCGAAGCACTGGGTGATTTGCTGCAGCCGGGGCCGACCTTGACCAATATCAATGATTGCCGCGTGATCCTGATCGAGCCGTGAATACGCACCGAATCCAAAGACTGGGCCTGCGCCTTGCCTTGCTGGTGGGCGGCCTCCTTGCGAGCGCTGCTCCGGCATGGGCGGATCTGCGCATGTGCAACACGACGAGCAGCCGGATCGGCGTGGCGATCGGTTATCGCGACGCGCAGGGCTGGATCACCGAGGGCTGGTGGAATCTCGCGCCACGCGGCTGCGAGACCCTGCTGCGGGGAACGCTGGCAGCGCGTTTTTACTACGTCCATGCCATCGATTACGACAGGGGCGGCGAGTGGACCGGCAAGTCCGTCATGTGCACGCGCAACAAGGAATTCACGATCCGCGGCATCGAGGATTGCCTGGCGCGGGGATATGACCGCGCCGGCTTCTTCGAGGTCGATACGGGCGAACAGAAGAGCTGGACCATCCAGCTGACCGACACCACCGGAAATGCGCCAGCGCGCCCCTGAAGGACGAGACATGAAGAAGCGTGAGCGCCGTATCAAGATCATCGCCACACTGGGCCCGGCATCGGCGACCGAGGAGATGTGCGGCAAGCTGTTCCAGGCTGGCGTCGACGTCTTCCGCATCAATATGAGCCATACCCAGCGCGAGACGCTGCCCGAGAAGGTCGCGATGCTGCGGGGGCTGGAAGCCAAGTTCCACCGCCCGGTCGGCATTCTCGCCGATCTTCAGGGGCCCAAGCTGCGCGTCGGCCAGTTTGGCGGCGATGGCGGCGTGATGCTGGAGAATGGCGCCAGGTTCACGCTCGATTCCGATCCGACGCCGGGAACGGTGAAGCGGGTTCACCTGCCGCACCCGGAAATCCTGACTGCGCTGGAGGCCGGCCATACCCTGATCCTCGACGATGGCAAGCTGCGGCTCGTGGTCGAGAAGGCGACGCCGACCCAGGCCGTGACGCGTGTCACGGTCGGTGGGCGCCTGTCCTCGCGCAAGGGCGTCAGCCTGCCAGACACCACGATCGCTGTGTCCGCGATGACCGAGAAGGATCGCTCCGACGCGGAAGCCGCAGCGGAGGCCGGCGTCGACTGGATCGCGCTATCTTTCGTGCAGCGGCCCGAGGATATGGCCGATCTGCGCAAGATCGTGCGTGGCCGGGCTCTGGCAATGGCCAAGATCGAGAAGCCGCAGGCCCTGCTTCGCCTGGACGAGATCATCGACGCCTCCGATGCGATCATGGTCGCGCGCGGCGATCTCGGCGTCGAGATGCCGCTGGAGAAGGTGCCGGGCACGCAGAAGCGCATGGTCCGCATGTGCCGCCGCAAGGGCAAGCCGGTCGTCGTCGCCACCCAGATGCTGGAGAGCATGATCACGAGCCCAGTGCCGACGCGCGCCGAGGTCTCCGACGTCGCGACCGCCGTCTTCGAAGGCGCCGACGCCGTGATGCTTTCGGCTGAGAGCGCGGCCGGGCAGTTCCCGATCGAGGCGGTGACGATGATGAACCGCATCGCCGAGGAGGTCGAAAGCGAGTCGGTTTATCGTTCGATCCTGGAGTCGCAGCGCGCCGAGCCGGAGGCGACCGGCGCCGATGCGATTGCAAAGGCGGCCCATGAGATCGCCGATGCGCTCAACCTGAAAGCTATCGCGGCCTGGACTTCGTCGGGTTCGACAGCCTTCCGCATCGCCCGCGAACGGCCCAACTCCACGGTGATCGCGCTCACCCCAAATCGGGCCACGGCACGCCGCCTGACGCTCGTCTGGGGCGTGCACTCCGTCGTAACCAAGGATGCCAGCGACATCGACGACATGGCCTCGCGCGCCTGCAAATTCGCCGTGCGCGAGGATTTCGCCAAGCTGGGTGACCGGATCATCGTCGTGGCCGGCGTGCCCTTCGGCACACCGGGCGCGACCAACATGGTCCGCATCGCCTTTATCGCGCAGGAACACGTCCAGAAGGCGTGAGGTCGGGGCTCAGCAGAGCGAGGCCCGAGCGGGGCCCGACGATCTGGTCGATCGCCTCGACCACGATCTCGGGCGCCGCGTGATGCGGCATGTGGCCGACGCCGGGCAGCAGCACGAAGCGGCCCTGCGGTGCCGCGCGCGCGATCGCGGCGGAGTGGATCATGGGTGAGACGATCGCGTCGCTGTCGCCGGTGATCGCGACTACCGGGACTTTCAGCTCGCGGTAGCGCGGTGCCTGCGCCGCTACAAACGCATGGGTCGCCGCTATGTCCTGCGAGTTCGCCCGCAATGCCGCAGGCCGCAGCAGGAGGCGGGTCTCCGCCGTTTCGAGGTAGCCGGGCGTGACCTCGCGCGGCGCGAAGACGCTTTCCGCGCCTGATTCCAGGAGGAGGCTCGCCGCGGGCACGCCCACCAGCCAGGTGAAGGCGGATCCGATGACCGGCCATGCGAGGAGATGATGGTACCAGGCGACGCCGCCGGGCCAGGGTTGGGTGACGGCGCCGAGCAACACGAGCCCGCGCAGCCGTTCCGGCCTATCCAGCGCGATCCGGGTCGACAGGGCGCCGGCGAGCGAATGCGCGACCAGCACGAAGCGCTCGGGCGCAATCCGATCGACCGCCTGCATGATCGCGGCGGCCTGACGCCCCGGATCGGCCATCGCCGCGCCGTCGAGCCGGTCGCTCCAGCCATGGCCAGGGCGGTCGATCGCGATGACCCGGTAATGCGCAAGCTCGGGTCCCAGCGTGGCGAGCAGGTCGGCATGGGCCGAGGACGCGCCATGGACGAGCACCACAGTGCCAAGCCCCTCGTCCGTGGGCTTGCGCTCGCGATAGTGAAGCCTGCCGCCGGGGACGGAGACGAAGCTGCCCTGCGGCGGGTACTGGCGCCCGGCTTCGAGGTTGAGCCAGCCCGTCCGCAGGAGCAGGCCTGACACGACCAGGACGAGGGCGATGAGCAGGAGGCGGGTCAGCATGGCCTGCCTACGCTGCGACGCGCTTATCGGTTTCGGGGATAAACTTGGGGCAGGGTGTTTGTGACCGGCGTATCCGGGGTCGGCGCGCTCGCGGCACGGCATCAGGCGTCCCGCCCATCGACCTCGCTCTTGAGCGATTCGACGGCACTCTTGACCGCTTCCATCTGCGGATAGACTTCGAGCGCGCGGCGATAGGCCACCATGGCGCGCTTGTCGTCACCCTGCTGACGCAGGATGGTGCCTAGCCCCATCATGGCGCCATAGTGCCTGGGCTCGCGCTTCAAGGCCTCGCCGATGTCGATCATCGAGCGAATCGGATCTCCGGCGAGGAAGAGCGCATTGGCGCGCTGGTTCCAGCCTTCTGCCCAGTTCGGCTCCAGGCTGATCACGCGGTCGAGCAGTTCGATTGCGAGTTCGAGCTGCTTGTCTTTCATCGCGCTCTGGGCGCGGGTCATCAGCAGATCGGCCGTATCGGACCCCGAGCGTGCCCAGCGGCGCTGGATCAAATTGGCGATGCCCTTGGCTTCTTCGGGCGTCTTGGCGGCAGTGAGCCTCTCGAACAGCCGGTCGAGCGTTGCCGCTGGCGTCCGCAAGGGCGCAGGGGCGGGTGCGACGGGGTTGTCGTCCTTGTCCGACGGCGGAACCACGCCCGGGCGAGGCGGTGGGTTCTGCAGCGGGTTCTCCTGCGCGCAGGCAGCGGTGATGCCGAGCGGTGCCGCTGCGACCAGCGCCAGCGCGAATGCGACGGGAAGCATGCGAGCGATCATCATGCCCATGATTGTAGCCCGGCCCGGTGCAAGGTCAATTCACAGGAAGGCGACCTGGAGTCCAACGGAAAAAGGCGGGCTGCGCCAAAGCGCCCCGCCATTCCCAAACCGGTCAAAATCCGGGAGACGCGGCGAAAGACGCCGCGCGGCAACTCAGCCCTGGCGCGCCTTGAAGCGCTTCTGGACCTTGTTGATGATGTAAACGCGGCCCTTGCGGCGCACGAGCTGGTTGTCGCGATGACGGCCACGCAGCGACTTCAGCGAATTACGGATCTTCATCGTCTCAACTCCGTCGATCCATCCTTGCGGGACAGACCGGTCAAAAAAACTCAACCTTGCGACGCGAACCGGAGACCGGTCCTCATCGCCCACACGAATGGTGCGGCTGATGCGATGCCGGCTGTATACGGATTTTTGCGCGGATCGCAAGGGCACAGACCGCGCATCTGCAGAAAACATCGGAAAGAAAGCATCAGGCGATAGCCGCCAGATAGCGTGCGAAGGACCGCTCGAGCGCTGTCTTGGCGTCGGCCGGGATGACGCGGCCTTCGAAAGCGCCATAAACCCGCGCAAACGGATAAGGATCGAGTATCGCGGCAATCCGCCGGATCGCGGCGGCATTGACCGGAATCATGTTGGGATAGGAGTAGAGCACGCTGACATGGGCGCGGTCCTGCGTGACCTGGAGCACGTCGCCGCAATAGAGCGCGCCGTCGCCTTCGGAATGATGCAGCACCGTCGCGCCGGCGAAATGGCCGCCGCAGCGCAGCAGGGTCAGCGATGGGCCGAGCTTCAATGCCTCGCCGTCCCAGTGCTCGATTGCGAGATCGGGTTCAGTGACCCAGACGCGGTCGTCGGCGTGGACATGCACGGGCACGCCGAGCGCCTTCGCCCATTCCGCCATCGCGGTGTAATAGTGCGGATGCGAGATCGCGATGCCGATTACAGGTCCGCGCGCGCGGATTGCTTCGATAGCCTCGCGTGTCACCAGTCCGATGCAGTCCCAGAGCAGGTTGCCTTCGCTGGCCTCGACGAGAAGCGCGCGCTGGTCGATAGCGAAAGCGGGTGCGATGCGCAGGCCGAGCACGCCATGGTCCTCCCGGCAGATGATCTTATGGCTCTTCGCGAGATCCTCGACCTCCAGCCATTCCTGGCCGCCCCAGCGCACGAACTGGCGCTCGTCGAGGCAGATAGGGCAGCCCGGTGGCGGCGCGGCCGCTTCCGGATAGCGCGCGCCGCATTGTCGGCAGAGGAAACGGGGCATGACCCAACTCCGGATCGCGTCTGGGGGATTCGCGGCGAGAATGTAGGGGCCGGGCTGCAGGCCAGCAAGCTTGCCCCGGTTGCCCGTTCCGCTCTGGCGACCTGTCTACGGAACATCTCGCCTTGTCGCCGCGTTGCCCAACTATTCAACTGGGGGATTGCCGATCATGAAGATTTCAACCTTTGGCCTGCTCGCTGCGACCGCCATCGCGCTCTGCGCCTGCAATACCGTCGAGCAGTCGGCGGAGCAGCCGTCGGCGCGGGGACGGGCGCCGTGGTAGCGGGACCGGTCGGCGCGGTGGTCGGTGGCGCTGCAGGGGCTGTAACGGCGCCCACGGTCGTTCGCACGACGCGACGCGCGACCCGCTGACCGGCGGCCCTGGCTAGGGCTGGCGAACAAGAGTTGACAATACCAGGGCCGGCCGATGAGGGCGGCCTTTAACGCGCTATGGCTGCCCGCATCGCGCCATATAGAAAAGCCTCTCCGGTCGGATTGTCATGAAACCCTCATGCGACAGGCCGACGCTCGTCTGCATGTCTGATTCGATCCTCCGGCTTCATGCGGCTGTCCTGACGGCCCGCTCCCGCGACCCGGCTTTCTCGCGCACTGCAAAACTGCTGAGCGAGGGCATGCCGAAAATGGCGAAGAAGCTGGCGGAGGAGGCGGTCGAGCTCGGCCTGGAGGCGGTCCAGGGTGACCGTCAGCGCGCGATTCTCGAAAGTGCCGACCTGATCTACAATCTCGTCGTGCTCTGGAGCGAGATCGGCATAGCGCCCGACGATGTCTGGCGCGAGATCGACCGACGCGAGCAGCTCTACGGAATTGCCGAGAAGTTGCCCAAGAGCCGCGCCGCCGACCGGGCCAGGCGGATCAGGCCGGAGGCTATCGTGGTGGCCGTGACCGAGGATTGAGGTGAGGGGAAAATCGAAGCTGGCTTGCCGGGGCTGGTGCGCGAGCATTTTCAACACGAAGCCGAATTCTGCGACGCCCTCCAATACGGAAGTGTTTTTCGGGGTTGCCAAGCCGATGGAGAGCAGCTATCTCCCCGCCATCGGCTTCGAGACGCAGCGCGTTGCGGAGCCCGGCACGCGCCCGTAGCTCAGCTGGATAGAGCATCAGACTACGAATCTGAGGGTCAGAGGTTCGAATCCTTTCGGGCGCGCCATTTCGGTTCAAAACTGCGAACCGCCTTTCCTGCCATTTCGCCATGTGCGACGGCCTGTTCGAGGGTGGCTTTGTCGCCAACGATGCGGATGACGTCATCGACCTCGATGCGATCGACCAGCGAGCGGACATAGGCTTTCCGGAACGAAATCTCGCCGGTGGTGATGTTGTCGCGCATGACGCGGCTGAAGGCCTCGATCAAAGACGGATCGAGAGTGCCGGGGCTACGGTGATTCGCTCAAGCGCCGCGCGGGCCTTGTCGCGGGCGAGTTTGATCGGTGATGCGGTCTTTGAGGATGTCATCCAGCTCGGTCAGGCCATCTTCGACCATGCGATAGAGCCGCTTCAGTTTATCCTCGGCTTTGGTCAGGTCGCTCTGCAACGTGGTGATGCGTTGATCGACCTCGACCGCCTGCCGGCTGCGACGCCCCAGCGTCGAGGCGAGAAGCTCGGTTAGGCGCGCAGGCTGAAACAACCGCTCAACCAAATGATCGGTGACGAGCGTGTCGAGCCGATCCATGGCTATCGAACGGCTCTTGCAGGCGGCCTTGCCCATGCGCGCGCATCGAACACGTATAATAGCGATGGCATTTGCCTGAGCGTGAGGTGCCGGTGCACAATGTCATCGCACTTCGGCAGCTGGCGCAGGTGGCAATAGCCACAGCGCGCGGAATGTATTGCACGAGGCGCGCCCGGTCTTTGCCTCAGGCCCGGCGGTGGTAGTCACGTTTCGAGGTGCTCTCGCGCATGCGGCGTCAGGGATCGCTTAGGCAACCGCCGCCTGCTAAGATGAAGACATGAATCAGATCTTTGGCGGAGGCAGGGCTAGCTCTTGCGTCAGCCAATGCGCGAACATCCGCACCGAACGGCGGGCCTTGGCTACGCGCGGAAAGACGAGGTAGTGCCCGACATAGCGGACGTCATTCGTTCGACCAGCGAGTGGGGCGACGAGTTGACCGGCTTTTATTTCGCGCTCGGCCAGCCGAGTCGACTCGAGCGCGATGCCGAGCCCGTCGACAGCCGCGGCGATCGCAATGAAGGAGCGGTCGAAGCGGGAGCCGCGTGGGGAGGGCGGTGCGATGTCGTTCGCCTGGAACCAGTTGTTCCAGCGCACGCGCTTGTTGTCGCTTTCGATCAGCTCCGCTCCGAGGAGGTCTTTGGCCGAGTGGATCTGCGCCGCCATATCAGGCGCGCAGAGCGGGGTGACCGTCTCGTCGCCGAGCGGAATGACGATCAGACCTTCCTGCCTCGGCGGCCCGTAACAGATGTCGGCGTCGAATTCGTCGTGCTCGAAGCGCGGGTAGTCGATACCAGCCGACAATCTTACCTCGAGGCCCGGTTGTTTGGCGAGAAGGTCGCGCAGGCGCGGCAGCAGCCATTGTGCAGCCATGGATGGCGCACAATGCAGGCGCAGTAGGTTGCCGGAGCGGGAGGCGACCGTCTCGATGCCTTGCCGCATCTCGTCGAACCCCGCTGCGATATGGCGCGTCAGCGCCTCTCCGGCCGTGTTGAGATGGACGGCGCGGCTCTCCCGGTCGAAGAGCACGGCCCCCATCAGGGTCTCGAGCTTGCGCACCGCGTGACTAATCGCGCTCGGCGAAATGCCGAGTTCCTCGCCCGCAGCCCTGAACGAGCCGGTGCGGGCGGCGGCCTCGAAGGCTTCCAGCGCCGAGAGAGGTAGACGCTTCATGGCGGGAACGTCTCGTCTGTGCAGCCGGCGCCTCCCTGCCCATTCCCTGACTGGAGACACGCGGCTCGATTTAGATCGATGAATGAAATTCATCCAATAGCGCATTTTTTGCGTTTTTCACAATGGGAAAGACGAGTCAGTGTCAGGCTTAGAGTATGGCGCGAAAAAGTTGGAGCCGGTTTCTCGCGTAAGCCATGCTCTGACTCTTGGTCGACGTGATCCTAGAAAAAGAACGCCCTAGGGAGTTGAAATGCTGCTTCAGAACAAGACCGCCGCGATTTCCGGCGCCGCCAGCGCGCGCGGCATCGGCCTCGCCACGGCAAAGCTCTTCGCCGCCAATGGAGCGCGGGTCGCGATCCTCGATATCGACGAGGCCGCCGCGAAGACGGCTGCGGCCGAGCTCGGTTCCCAGCATGTCGGTCTCGGCTGCGACGTCGCGAACAAGGCGTCGTGCCAGGCCGCGGCCGACAAGGTCGTCGAGGCCTTCGGTCAGATCGACATCCTGGTGAACAATGCGGGCGTGACCCAGCCGGTCAAGACTCTGGAGATCGATGAGGAGAGCTGGGACCGTATCCAGGACATCAACTGCAAGGGCGTCCTGTTCCTCAGCCAAGTCTTCATTCCGCACATGCAGGCGCGCAAGCGGGGATCGATCGCCTGCATGTCCTCCGTTTCGGCGCAGCGCGGCGGCGGAATCTTCGGCGGCCCGCATTACTCCTCCGCCAAGGCGGGCGTGCTCGGCCTTGCCAAGGCGATGGCGCGCGAATTCGGACCGGACGGCATCCGTGTGAACTGCGTGACGCCGGGCCTGATCCAGACCGACATCACCGGCGGCAAGCTGACCGACGAGTTGCGCGCGGAGATCACCAAGGGCATCCCGCTGAACCGGCTCGGCGATGCCAGCGACGTGGCGGGCATTTACCTGTTCCTGGCCTCCGACCTCTCGGCCTACGTCACCGGCGCGGTGATCGACGTGAACGGCGGAATGCTGATCCACGGCTGAGCCCTTGTCGCCCGCCGGGCACCTGGCGGCCCAAGCCGCCATCCCATCCGATGACCGATCTTCAGGAGGCTCCGTGCCCATGAGCACCGCTTCACTTGGCCACAATGTCTCGCTCGAGCGTCGCGCCTGGAACATCAGGCGCCATGCCATCCTGATGGGCGAGGTGCAGGGCCAGGGCTATATCGCGCAAGCGCTCGACATCGCCGATGTCCTCGCCGTCGCCTATTTCCACGCCATGCGCTACCGGCCGGACGACCCGGATTGGGAGGGGCGCGACCGCTTCCTGCTCTCGAACGGCCATTATGCGATCGCGCTCTACGCGGCGCTGATCGAGGCCGGGATCGTCCCGGAAGAGGAGCTGGAAACCTACGGTTTCGACGACAGCCGCCTGCCGATGTCCGGCATGGCGAGCTACACGCCGGGCATGGAGATGTCGGGCGGCTCGCTCGGGCTCGGCCTGTCCATCGCGGTCGGCAAGTGCCTGGGCCTCAAGCGCAAGGGTTCGGACAGCCGTGTCTATACGCTGTTCTCGGATGGCGAGCTGGACGAAGGCTCGGTGTGGGAGGCGATCATGTCCGCCGCCCATTACAAGCTCGACAATCTCGTCGCGGTCGTGGACGTCAACAACCAGCAGGCGGACGGTCCCTCGAACGCCGTCATGGGTTTCGAGCCCTTGAAGGAGAAGCTCGACGCCTTCGGCTGGTTCGTGCAGCGCGTCGACGGCAACGATCTTGCCGCGGTGCGGGCCGCCTTCGACGCCGCCAAGGCTCAAGCCGGCCAGGGCAAGCCCAGCATGATCATCGCCGACACCTTGATGGGCAAGGGCGTGCCGTTCCTCGAGGCGCGCGAGAAGAACCATTTCATCCGCGTGGACGCCCATGAATGGCGGCTGGCGCTCGATGCGCTCGACGAGAGGAAGCCCGCATGAAGCCCGCTGCTGCCAACCCCGGCCTCGGCAAGTCCGACGCCGGCAAGCCGCGCTTGACCACCTCGGCGATGATCGCCTCGATCGCGGGCGAAGGTCAGCGGACCAAGCCCGCCCCCTTCGGCCATGCGCTGGTCGAACTGGCGAAGCAGGATCCCTCGATCGTCGGCATGACGGCCGATCTCGGCAAATATACCGATCTGCACATCTTCGCGAAGGCCTTTCCCGATCGCTATTACCAGATGGGGATGGCGGAGCAGCTGCTGTTCGGCGCCGCTTCCGGCCTCGCGGCGGAAGGTTTCACCCCCTTCGCAACGACCTATGCGGTCTTCGCCTCGCGCCGGGCCTATGACTTCATCCACCAGACGATCGCGGAAGAAGACCGCAATGTGAAGATCGCCTGCGCGCTGCCGGGCCTGACCTCGGGCTACGGGCCGTCGCATCAGGCGACCGAGGATCTGGCGCTGTTCCGCGCCATGCCGAACATGGTGGTGATCGATCCGTGCGACGCGCATGAGATCGAGCAGGTCGTTCCGGCCATGGTGCGGCACAAGGGCCCAGTCTACATGCGCCTGCTGCGCGGGCAGGTGCCGCTCGTGCTCGACGAATACGGCTACAGTTTCGAGCTCGGCAAGGCCAAGCTGCTGCGCGACGGCTACGAGGTTCTGTTCATCTCCTCCGGCATCATGACGATGCGCGCGCTGGAGGCCGCGAAGGCGTTGGAGAAGGACCGGATCGATGTCGGCGTGCTGCATGTGCCGACCATCAAGCCGCTCGACACGGCGACGATTCTCGCAGCCTGCGCGAAGCCTGGCCGGCTGGTCGTGGTGGCGGAGAACCACACCGTCAACGGCGGTCTCGGCGAGGCGGTCGCCGGCCTGCTGATGCGGGAGGGCGTGCATCCGGCTTTCCGAATGATCGGCCTACCCGACGAGTTCCTCGCGGCGGGCGCCCTGCCGACGCTGCACGATCGCTACGGGATCTCGACCGAGGCCTTTTGCAACAGGGTCAAAGCCTGGCTGAAATAGCCTGAATGTGTCGAAGCTCCTGCCAAGAGGAGCGAAATGCCGGGAGGGATGGATGAAGACGATCGGCTTCGTGGGGCTGGGCTCGATGGGCCTGCCCATGGCGGTTAATCTGGGCAGGGCCGGTTTCGCCGTGACGGGGTTCGACCTGCGCGCCGAAGCCCGCGCGGCGCTGGAAGCGGCAGGGGGGCAGTCGGCCGGCGCGCTCGCGGACGCATTCTCGGGGCGCGACGCCGCTGTTCTCATGGTCGTGAATGCAGCGCAGGCCGAGGATATCCTGTTCGCGCAGGCGGCGCTGACGCATCTCTCGCCGGGGAGCACCGTCATCCTGATGGCGACCTGTCCGCCGGCGGCCGTCGCTGCGCTCGCGGTCCGGGTGGAAGCGGCCGGCCATGCGCTGGTCGACGCGCCGGTATCCGGGGGTGTCGTCGGCGCCGAGGCGGGCAGCCTCACCATCATGGCGGCCGCGCGCCGGCCGGTCTTCGATGCGGTCAAACCCGCGCTCGACGCCATGGGCTCCAAGGTGGTGTTCATGGGCGAGGAGCCGGGGCAGGGGGCGACGGCCAAGGCCGTCAACCAGCTGCTCTGCGGCGCCCATCTCGCCATCGCGGCCGAAGGCCTTTCGCTGGCCGAGAAGCTTGGCGTCGATCCCGAGCGGATGCTCGACATCGTATCGGGCTCGGCCGCATCGAGCTGGATGCTGAAGGACCGCGGCCCTCGCATGCTGGAGAGCGACCCGCGCGTGACCAGCGCGATCGACATCTTCGTCAAGGATCTCGGCATCGTCCTCGAGGCCGGGCGTGACGCGAAGGCGGCGCTGCCGATGGCAGCGATCGCCCATCAGCTTTTCCTGTCCGTCTCCGGGCGCGGTCTCGGTGCGCTGGACGACAGCCAGGTGATCGCCGCCTACCGGGCGCTTCAGGGGCGGGATGCAAGCTGATCGACAGTAAGTAGCAAAAGCCGTCGAAACGGCAAAACAAGGGAGGACTTGATGACGAAACCCAATCTCTCGACCGGAGGCCTGAGCCGCCGGACTATGCTTGTGGCAGGTTTGGCGATGCCGGCTGTCCTCGCCCTGCCACGCGGCGCGCAAGCGCAGGTCACCATGACGCTTGGGCACAATGCAGCCGCCGGCAATCCGCGCGGGCTCGCGGCCGACAAGTTCGGCGAGCTGATCAGGGAGCGCAGCAACGGCCGCCTCGCGGTCCGCGTCGCCGGCGCCGAGCAGCTCGGCAACGAACAATCGCTGCTGACGAGCCTGCGCACCGGAGCGGTCGACATGACCGTCAACAGCCAGGGCTCGACCTCCGCCCTGTTGCCCGAGCTCGCCGCGCTCGGCCTGCCCTTCCTGTTCGCGAATTCCGCTGCGGCCTTCAAGGTGCTGGAAGGCCCGATCGGCTCCGAATTCGACCAGCGTTTCGCCAAGATCGGCATGGTGCCGCTCGGCTGGTGGGATAACGGCATCCGCCACATCACCAACAGCAAGCGCCCGATCGTGAAGCCCGCCGATCTCAAGGGGCTGAAGATCCGCACGCCGCCCGATCCGATGACGATCGACATCTTCCAGTCGCTGGGGGCGGGCACGGAGCAGATCTCCTTCGGCGAACTCTATGTCGCGCTCCAGCAGGGCGTGGTCGACGGCCAGGAGAACCCGCTCGTCAACATCGCCTCGTCAAAGCTCTATGAAGTGCAGCGCTACATCTCGCTCTCGGCTCACAAATGGGAATGCTCGCCGTTCCTGATGTCGCAGATCACCTGGATGCGGCTGTCGCCGGCCGACCGTGACATCGTCAAGGCCGCGGCCAAGGAGGCGGGAGAGCTGCAGCGCAAACTGTTCCTCGATGCCGACACGAAGTTCGCCGGCGAGTTCAAGGCGAACCCGAAGCTGCAAGTGAACGAGGCCGACCAGGGTGCCTTCCGCGAGGCTTCGGCCAAGGTCTACGACACCTGGAAGGCCAAGCCCTTCGGCGATTTCGTCGACAGGCTCGCCAAGGCTGCGAGGGGCTGAGGTCATGGAAGAGCAACGCGAGAAGGGGTGGCGCGCAAGCGCCATCGCCGCGGCGTACGGCATAGACCGCCTCGCCGCCAGATTGTGCGAGGTGATCGTCATCGCTGTCGGCTCGGCGCTGCTCGCCATGCTCACCGCCAATGTCGGCGCCCGCTACGTGCTCGATTCCGGCGGCTTCCGCTTCGCGCAGGAGCTGCCGGAGCGGCTTTTCCCTGTTTTCATCATGGCGGGTGTCGTGCTCGGCGTGCAGAAAGGCGGCCACATGGCGGTGGAGACGATCCTCGCCATGCTGAACCGCGAGGGCGCCCGGATCATGCTGCTGGCCGGGCATGTGATCGTGATCGGCAGCTATATCCTGCTGAGCAAGGATATCCTGCTGCTCGCCGAGATGCTCTGGATCGACCGCTCCCCGGTGATGGGGATCCCGGCGAGCTATGGCTACTACACGCTCGCCGTGGGTCTGGCGCTCATCATCGTCGTTACCGCGACACAGGCGGTGCGCGTCGCCCTGATGGGGCCCGAGGCGATGCCGATCCCCGCCCCCGAAGAGTCGGTCGCATGAGCATCACCCTCATCCTTTCCTTCACCATTCTGATGCTGCTCGCGATCCCCGTCGGTCATGCGCTGATCGTGGCGGCGGGAGCCGCCCTGCTCGTGCAGGGGCAGATTCCGCTGACGATCATCGCCCAGCAGATGTATCAGCAGACCCAGTCCTTCCCGATGCTGGCGCTGCCCTTCTTCATGCTCGCGGGCTCGCTCATGCTCGGCGGCGCGCTCGGCAACGAGCTTCTCGCCTTCGCCTCCAAGGCGATGCAGCGCTGGCGCGGCGGGCCGCTCTCGACCACGGTGGTCGCGTCGGTGGTATTCGGCGGCGTCTCGGGCAGTGCGGTCGCCAATGCCAGCGCGCTCGGCTCGGTGCTGATCCCCTGGCAGAAGCGGCAGGGCTATCCGGCCCCGCTCTGCGCCGCCAACAACGCGACATCGGCGATCATCGACATCCTGATCCCGCCCTCGATTCCACTGATCCTGTATTCACTGGTCTCGAACGTCTCGATCGCCGACCTGTTCACGGCCGGCATCCTGCCCGGCCTGCTGATGGCCGGCGGCTTCATCGTACTGTGCAGCTGGATCGCGCGCCGTCGCGGCTATGTCTCGCTCGAGGCGCCGGTCTCTAAGGCGGAGCTGGCGCGGCTCGCGTGGCGCAGCATGCCGGCGCTGCTGATGCCGGTCTTCATCCTGCTCGGCCTGCGTTTCGGCATCGCGACGCCGACGGAGATCGCCGTTCTCGCCGTGCTCTACGCAATGGTGCTGAGCGTCGTGCTCTACCGCGACATGACCTGGAACCGATTCCGCGTCAGCATGGTCGAAGCTGGCGTCGCCACAGGCGTGGTCATGCTGGTGATCATGGGCTCGGCCATCGTCGGCTGGATACTGACCTTCGACCAGGTGCCGCAGCGCTTCGCCGAATGGGTTTCGGCGACGATCTCGAATCCCTATCTCGTCATCCTCGCGATGAACATCCTGCTGCTGCTCGTCGGCATGCCGATCGACCTGCCGCCGGCGATCCTGCTGTTGGGGCCGATCTTCGTGCCGCTGGCGGCCTCGATCGGGCTCGATCCGGTCCAGCTCGGCATCATCATGGTGCTGAACCTTGGCATCGGGCTTTACACGCCGCCGATCGGGACGACGCTGTTCATCTCGACCTCGATCGCCCGGACTTCGCTCGGAGAAACGACCCGCGAGCTCTGGCCCTTCTTCGGCGTGGCGATGTTGGTGCTGCTGCTGATCAGCTACGTGCCGGCGCTTACGATCTACTGAAATCGCGGCGAAGAACTTCGCCGAACAAGAAAGGCGGCCCGCAGGCCGCCTTTTCGTTGCTTCCGATGATGAATGCTGGAGAGCGCCGCCTTCCCGGAGCGTAGTGGCGTCCGATCAGTCGGGCGCGACGACGTTGCTCGGGTTGCCCGCGACGAAATTCTCGATGTTGTCGATGAGCTGGTCGACCAAAGCCTGCTGGGCCTCCGTCGAGAGCCGGCGCGACGGTGTCGCGGTCGAGAAAGACGATCCTGTGCATGGCGCTCTCCGGCTACAGGCGTTCGCGGGCTTGCGCGGCGACGGCTTCGGCGGTGATGCCGAAATGCCGGTAGAGTTCATCGGCCGGCCCAGAAGCCCCGAAGCCGCTCATGCCGACGAAGCCGCCCTCCTCGCCGATCCAGCGTTCCCAGCCGAATTTCACGGCGGCCTCCACCGCCACGCGCACGCAGCCTTCGCCCAGTACGGCCTTGCGGTACGCCCGGTCCTGCGCCTCGAACAGACTCCAGCACGGCATCGAGACGACCGCCGTGGGAATGCCTTCTCCCTGCAGGATATCGCGGCCCGCGAGCGCGATCTGCACCTCCGAGCCCGTCGAGAGCAGCGTCACCCGGCGCGCGCCGCCTTCTGCTTCCGCGAGCACATAGGCGCCGCGGGCCGAGCGGTTCTCCCGGCAGCCGTCGCGGCGCAGCTGCGGCAGGCTCTGGCGCGCGAAGACGAGCGAGATCGGGCCTGTGCGGTGCTCCAGCGCGATCTCCCAGGCTTCGGCGGCCTCGACCGCGTCGCAGGGGCGCAACACCAGCATGTTCGGCATGGCCCTGAGCGAGGCGATGATCTCGACCGGCTGGTGAGTCGGTCCGTTCTTGCCGATGCCGATAGAGTCGTGGCTGAAGATGAAGATCGTCGGCAGGCCCATCAATGCGGCCATGCGCATGGCCGGCCGCTCGTAATCGGAGAATGGCAGGTAGGTCACGGCGAGCGGGATCACGCCGCCATGCGCCGCAATGCCGTTGGCCAGCGAGCCCATCGCATGCTCGCGCACGCCGCAATGCAGATACCGGCCGGCCCGGTCGCGCGCGGTGAAGGCGGCGAGCTGGCGCTTGTGGTTGGTCGGCGCCTCCAGATCGGCGCAGGCCGTCACGACCTCGGGCAGCACGTCGTAGAGCCTCGCCGCGATCTCGCCCGATGTCGCGATCGAGAACTCGGCCCTGCCCTCTCGGGCGGCGCGTTCCTTGAAGGCGTGGATCGTCTCGCGCCAGCCATCCTTGAGGGAGCGCGTGTGAACGCGCGCGAATTCGTCGCGGGCGGCATCGCTCGCCAGGCCGAGGCGCTGGCTCCAGGCTGCCCGCTCCTTCGCTCCATGCGCGGCGGTCTCCCGCCAGGCCGTTGCGATCGCCTCCGGGATGTCGAAAATCTCCCCTACCCAGTCGAAGCGCGCGGCCATATCGGCGCGATCTTGCGCGATGAGCTTACCGGAATGGCCGCCACGCTGACCCTCCAGGCGCGGAACGCCGTGCGCGATCACGGTCTTGCAGGCGATCATCGAGGGGCGTGAATCGGCCTTGGCGGCGGCTATCGCGGCATCGATCGCGGCGATGTCGTGGCCATCGATCTCCTGAACATGCCAGCCAGCGACGCGGAAGCGTTCGGCGACGTTCTCGGAGATCGACAGTTCGGTCGAGCCATCATCGGTGATGGCATTGTCGTCCCAGAAGAAGGTGAGCTTGTTCAACCGCAGGTGTCCGGCAAGTTGGATCACCTCCTGTCCAAGCCCCTCCTGCAGGCAGCCGTCGCCGACGAAGGCCCAGGTGCAATGATCGATGAGGCCGTCGCCGAAGCGGGCGTTCAGCGCGGCTTCGGCAATGGCCATTCCCAGCGCGTTGGCGATGCCCTGGCCGAGCGGCCCGGTGGTGGTCTCGATGCCGGCAGGCGGGTCATATTCGGGATGTCCGGCGCAAGGTGAGCCGAGTTCGCGGAAGCGCTTCACCGCGTCGAGCGAGATATGGCGATAGCCGCTCAGATGCAGCAAGGAATAGAGCAGCATCGAGCCATGGCCGTTCGAGAGCACGACGCGGTCGCGATCCGGCCAGGTCGGGTCCGCCGGGTCGAATTTCAGATGCCGGGCGTAGAGTGTCGTCGCGATCTCGGCCATGCCTAGCGGGACACCCTGGTGACCTTCTCCCGCGGCAAGAATGGCGTCGATGGAGAGAAATCGGATCGCATGGGCCATTTCGGCAAGAGCGAGCGGGCTCGGACCAACAGGCGTGATCTTTGGTGAAACGTTCAAGCGCTGCCTCTCGCGGTCCAAATTCCGGAGAGCATATTGTGCCGAAATTCCAGCGCCGGCTTAAACGCGAAATTTAGAGCGACACATGAACGTAACTCAGCTTTCAATGCCGGAGCGGCTTGCACGGCTCGGTTCAGGCGAGCTCGATTTCACCAGCGGTCGCGCAGAGGTGACCGAAGCTGTTCGAGGCTGTTCGGCAACTTTGGCATTGTTGGATTTGCGTGGTTCACGCTTTGGATGTGGACAACATCAAGCCGAGGCCGGATGGCCGCGATCGAGAAGAAGGCGAAGCGCTATCCGCGCGATCTGACCGATGAGGGGTGGTCGGCGGTCGAGGCGTTTTCTTCCGCAGCGCGAAGCGACGGGCAGTCCGCGCGGAACCGATTTCGCGAGGTGCTGAACGCGACCCGCTATCTCGTCCGCTCGGGCTGCGAATGGCGCATGCTGCCTAAACCACGCTCACCGCGTCCTGGTTGGCGGAGCAATCTGCGGCGCGGAGATCAGGCTTTGAGCGCGCGAAGCAGGCTGCCCAAATCGCTCGGCTGGCCATCTGTTCGCGCAGGTCGCGGCATGCTCTCGCCCTTGTCTTGCGCCGCTGCCGCGCGTTTCTCGCTGGGGCTGCAGCCGAACTCAGCTCGGAATGCGCTGTAGAAACTGGAGGCATCGGCGAAGCCGAGGCTTTCGGCAATCTCGAAGATGGGACGGACGCTGCCTTCCCGGCACAGTTCCGCCTCCGCCTCGCGGAGGCGCCGGCGCCTGATATAATGCTGCACTCCGCCCAGCGGCTCGGAAACCCGGTAGAGCCGCGAACGGGAAATGCCCAGGAGGCGGCAAAGCTCATCGGGACCGAGCGTCGGCCTCCTGAAGCGTTGCTCGACCAATTGGCGAACCCGCTCGCGCCAGACGATGTCGATTTGCCCCTGTGCTTCGGCCTGACGATCGGAGGAGGGCGCCAGGCATGCCGCGATCATCGCTTTTGTCGCGTCGGTGACAGCCGGGATGTCGGCTTGTTTCAAGTCCGGCAAACCCCGCTCGAGAAGCTGGATGTAGTCCCCCAGCAGGCCCGCGATCGGCGTGTCGAGGGTGCGGTTGCGGGCGAGATCGAGCGCCCCGACGATGCTTTGCAGGGCGTCGCGCGGCATGAAAAGAGAGCAGCTCTCGCATTGCGCGTTTTGCCCGTCGAAACTGTCGGCGAGCGACAGCAGGAGCGGGGTTGCGGGCTGGGTGACGAGGACCTTGTCTCCAATCCGAACCTTCGAGCCGCCAAACCTTGGGCAGATGATGAACCAGTGGTCGACGCTGTCCCTGCGCAATTGGCGCGCGTCGCGAACGAAATTGGCGGGCGGTATCGTGGCACAGCTCACCGCAAAGGCGTTCAACTGCCAGACGCTATGCCCGACCTTGAAGCCTGCCTCCCTTTCGAGACCGGCGAGATGTCGGCGACAGCACCGCAATGCTCCCGCCACGCGTCGAACTGTTCCGACGCCTTGATCGCGCTGGTCGAAAACCGGACGGGCTGGAGATGGTCCGCCGCAGCCTCTGCTGCGCCATGGAGGGCGTTGTCCTTCGCCTGCATCGTTCATACCCGCAGATGCCAACCAGATTCGTCGCAACTTAAAGTGAGGTGCCGCTGCTCAGGTCGAAAGGCGCCACAGTAGCTCCCGGAGTCCTGTCGCCTTGCCGTTGACCGGCCAGGACGGTGATACGATCTGCGGCATGCCCGCCTGTGCTGCCGCTCTGGCCTCGCCGGGGCTGAGGCCGAACTCCACCCGAAATGAGCGGGCGAAGCTCGATGCGTCGCTGAAGCCGAGGGCCTCGCCGACGTCTCCGGTGCTTTGCATATTGTCGGGATCCGACAGCTCGGCATGTGCGGCATGCAGGCGCTGGCGCTGGATATAGCGGATGACACCGCCATGATGTTCGAAGAGTCGGTAGAGCCGCGTTCGCGAAATACCGACATGGCGGCAGAGTTCCGTAGCTCCCAGTGCGGGTGACCTCAGATTCAGTTGCACTGCGAGCCTCGCACGCTCGAACAGGGTCGCGGAGAGGGGCACGCGCGCTTCATCCCGAGGCTCGCCGTTCGCCGAGAGGCAGGAGTTGAGCATGGCTTGGGTCGCCAAGGCGAGCTGCGGCACTTCGCTCCTGGTCAAAGCGGGAAGCCGCCTCTCGACCGCCAGGAGATAATCGATGAGCATGGCTCCCCGGCCGCTGCCGGGGATCATCTGTGAGCCGCTGTCGAGCTCATTCGACAATGTTCCGAGAAGATGACGCGGCACGATGACGCCGATCAAGCCGCTTTCCATTCGGGCTTCAAACGGGCGGCCAAGCGAATGAAGCAACAGGCGTTCCGCTCTCTTCCGGCGAATGGGCAATGCCGCTTGCGTCGGCAGTAAGCGTCTTTTCGGGAAGCTCAGCATCCAGTGGTCGACCGGTTCCTTTCGTATCAGGCGAGGCGTCCGGCGATGAAGCAGACTTGGTGCAGAAAGCCGGAAGAATGCGAGGCTGCCCATGTCCCAGATGGACGCTTCAGCGGCGAGGCCGTCCCGCTCCGCAGTGATGGCCTCAACCTCCGCAACGGGCGAAATGAACGAGCTCCATTCGTCAAACTGCTTCGGCTTTGAGAGCTTTTCCGTGGTGAACAGAATGGATGGAGGCCACATTCTGATGGCCGAATTTTGATTCGAATCGGATTTATTTTGACGATTGGCGGATCTATTCATTGGAAATGCGCCGATTACCCAATGTTTTGTGAAATTTGTTTTAGTTTGCTCGCATATAGATCTAAGAATATGTTTTGAATCTGCGCTATCGATTTTATTAACGTTAGGTCGGCTCCGAGATAAAATACCACATTGTTTGATTTTCACCATGTTTGGCCTGCGTGAAACCTGCATTTATGGACGGGCTGCACGGATTTGAAACGCTGACGTTATCGCCAACTCGGAGCGGGTCTCTATCCTGGATTGAACGAGCCATCGCGACCTGAGTCTCTCTGGAAGCTGCCCTGGTCGGGAGAGACATCAGAGGTGTCGCTGTGAATTCGCGTGATCAAGCCAAGGCACGAGATGGAAGACATCCGTGCCTGTGCCTCGATGAGTTGGGGTTGCAGGTTTATCGAGGCTTCTATTGCGGGCGTTGTCGGCTTTGAGCGCGTTCGGCATCAGCAAGCGCGGCGAAATTTCATTGGCCGAATGCAGCTGTCTACGCCGGGAATGTCCGTTGGCGCTCATAGCCCGTCTGGCATGCAACTCAAGGGGAAACGGGCCGGGCTGGACAAGCAACCGGCGGCATCAGGTGAAAAGCAATAATGCTTTCATGAAAATGAAGGCTCCGTTGTGATAGGTAAGTTCCTTGAAGATGATCGTTCGTCCGGATTCCTCCAAAAAATAAATGAAACGAACTATAAATTCAACACGCGTGGATTGTTGTTCGGCATACTGATCTACAATCTTTACCTCATCGTTGATTCATGGTTCGTTCCCGATCTTATCGGGATAGATATCTTCATGCGTCTCGTCATCGTCTCGCCGCTTCTGTTTCTCTATCTGCCCGCCCGGCATTTCGCCATGAAGGCGAGACCGGATGCGATTGCGCATGAGGTTATCCATGCATTGGGCTGCATGCTCGTGGTCGCCTCGCTCATGTACATCTATGCCAATGCCAGAACGACGGCTGCGAGCGAGTATTACATGGGTGTCGCCACCGTCGTGATGTATATGAACACTGTACATCGCAAGCCATTGCTGCTGGCCGCTCTCGGCACGGCGGGTTGCCTGGCTGTCTTCATCATCGGCATGCAATACGTCACCGTCACGAGCGAGGAAGCCAAATTGCCGGCGATCCTGTGCTCGATCGGGATCAGTCTCGTCTCGCTTTTCGCCGCCTACCGCATCGAGGGGGTCGAACGGAAGGACTACCTCGCCTCGCTCCGCGAGAAGACGTTGCTGGCGCGTATCCAGAGTGCGAACGCCGAATTGCAGCAACTCTCCAATACCGATCAACTCACCGGCATTCCCAACCGCCGCGGTTTCGACGCGGCCGTCGAGGAGACCTATCGCAGCAGCGGCCGGCCGCGGGCTGTCATCCTGCTCGATGTCGACTACTTCAAACATTACAACGACGCGATGGGCCATCCCGCCGGCGATGAGTGTCTGCGGCTTATCGGCAATGCGCTGCGCACCGCGCTCAGGAACGACCGGGAAAGCCAGGATTTCGTGGCACGCTACGGTGGCGAGGAATTCGCGGTGCTGCTGGAGAAGTGCTCCCAGCCCGACGCCCTGGCCGTCAGCGAAAGGCTGCGGCGGACCGTATCCGATCTCGCGATCGCCCATCCTGCCCGGCCTGATGAGCGGGACATCGTGACGGTGAGTCTCGGCATCGCGGTATCGAGCCATCGCAATGAAACGATCGCGCAGGCGCTCGGTCGTGCGGACGCTGCGCTATACGAGGCCAAGCGACAGGGCCGCGATCGCTCCGTGCTGGCGCATGAGGATGCCGAGTGGGTCGTGGCGCAATTGCACTCTGGTCCTGAACCGGTCGCCGAAACGAGCGCAGACCGCGCGCGCAACAAGGAGGCCGGTCGATGATCGCGGCTTGTGCTGCCGAAAGGTCCATCTCTTGCGCGAACAGACGGTCTCAGGCCGGATATGAATGCGGAGCTTTTGGTGCTCGCCACGCCCATGATCAAGGACGCAGGGGATGATGGCAGCGATCACCAGCCAGTTCGGCGCCTCGGCGGAAGAGCTGCCTTTCCTGTTGCTGCAGGCGGCCGCTGTCGTCGGCATCGTCTCGGTTCTCATTCTTCTGCGGCGCGATATCGGCCTGGCTGATAAACGCTTCAAGGTCTATTACGGCTTCATCTTCGGCATGGCGGGCTTTCTGCTGGCCCTGCTCGTTTCCGAATTCATAAAGCTCCCCTCAAAACCCTATATCCGCTCCGATCTGCTGTTCTTGGCCGGGCTCTTCGGGGCATGGCAGGGCGGGCTGATCTGCCTGCTCATCATGGGTGTGGCCCGTTTCGTATTCGGCGGTCCGGCCTTCCTGCTCGCGGGCCTCATCGACATGGCCGTCATCGCCGGCGTCGGCGTGATGATGCATGGCTGGATGCGCTCGCGCTCACTCATGCAGCTCGGCCTTGCCGATGCAATGATCGTCTTCACGGTCCGCTTGCTCGCGTCGCTGCTGGCCGTATCGTTCACCTATGGGATGGGGATGATCGGCCCCGACATCTTCTGGAGCAATTTCGGGCGGCGCATCGTCAGCTCGGCCGTCACGCTGCCGATGATCGCATGCCTCTTCCTCGTTCTTCGCAGCGAAGCGCGTGCGCGCGAGGAGGCAAGGCAGCGCGAAGCTGCTGCTCGAACGGATTCCCTGACCGGTCTGCCCAACCGGCGCGCGCTGAAAGACTATATCGAGGCGCTTACACCCGTCGAAAAGGTCGAGTCCCGGACCATCGTTCTGGTCGAAATCATCAACATGGCCGACGTCGCCTCGATACATGGCGATGACTGGGGCGACAAATTCTGGCCGTATCTCGCGGAGCAGATTGTCTCTGGCGAGGTCGGTGCGGCGCTGAAGCCCTATCGGCCGCGCTGCTTCCTGTTCGGCGATGCGACCCTGGCTATCGTGCTGCACGGACCGATGGCCCAGGATATCCAACGCACCGGGTTGATGACGCGGCTCCATGCCGGTTTGACGGCGCAGTTCCAGATCGGTGAGGCCGGCCCGATACCGCATCTGAGAATCGGTGCCGCCAATCTGGACGCGCATTCGCCGCAGACGATCTCCTCTACCCTGCGAAATCTCAGCTTGGCGCTCCGAGGCAGTGACAACCCCATTCAGATCTTCTCGGGCTCATTCGCCGAGAAGGCCCAATCGGACGAGCGCGTCCGGCTCCTGCTGGTCGAGTGGATCAAGGGCGCCAACCCGCCGCTCTGCTACCAGCCGAAGCTTGAAATACGCACCCGCTGCATGGTCGGCGCCGAGGCCCTGCTTCGCGCAGTCGATGCGAGCGGGAGGCCGCTTTCGCCCTATTATGTGCTCGAGATCGCCGAGCGTCACCGGCTGCTCGTCGAGTTCGAATGGTCGACAATCGAGGCCGTCGTCCGGGACCTGCGTGAACTCGACAGCGTCGAGCCCGATCTCCATCTCGCGGTCAACATCTCCGCTTCATCCTTCGCCACGGCCCGCTTTGGCGAACGTGTCGTGACGCTCCTGCGCGACATGGCGGTTCCGGCGCATCGCTTGTCGATCGAGGTTACGGAGACGAGCAAGATGCCCACGATCGACATCGTCCAGCGGAATTTCGATGCGCTGAGCCAGGCCGGCGTCAAGCTGTCTCTCGATGATTTCGGCACGGGTTACGCGGCGCTGACCCTGCTGGCGCGTTTCCCCTTCGCGGAGGTCAAGGTCGATCACTGGATGACCGCCAGACTCGATCAGGCCAGGATCAGGGAAGCGGTGGCCCTGGCCTTCGAGAGCGCCCGGCGCTATGGCGCCAAGCTCGTGACCGAAGGCATTGAGACCGAGGAGCAGCGCCAGCTGCTGATGCAGATGGGCGTCGAGTTCGGCCAGGGCTATCTCTACTCTTCGGCCATACCATTCGGCGGATTAGTGGATTTCGGATCCCGCAGCAGAACGATGCCCGCTTGCGCCTGAGGCGACGAGGGATCCAGTTTCCGCCCACAGCACGCGGCTGACGGACCATTGGTGCGGCAGGCAAGCCATCGGCTTGCCCAAATCGGTTTGACGGGAAAGGCCCGACGCCGTTTCGCCATGGCGGCCTGTTCATGCGCGAGGCCCTGACGGCTACAGACGCGCTCAAGCGGACTATGTCGCGGCTGATTACTTTGCGCTGGGAAGCTCGAACATCGTTGGTATCGACATGCCGTTGCGGATGTCGCGTATCCAGCTCTCTTCCTTGAGGAGATGAGCTTGCGCGGCCTTCAGCACGGTGGGCGCCAGTTCGAGCGGAACGATGACCACGCCGTCATCGTTGCCCAGCACGATATCGCCCGAGCGCACCGGTACTCCAGCGACCGAGACCGTGCCGTCGATCGTCCCGCCAAAGCCGTGATGGGGGCCGCGCGGTACGACGGAGCGGCAGAACATGGCAAACCGCGCCTTGCGCATATCCGCAACGTCGCGGATCGCGCCATCCACGACTGCGCCGCCGAGCCGGCGATGGACGGCTTCCTCCGCCATGACGCCGCCCCAGACGGCGGTATCCTCGACGCCGCCGGCATCGACGACGATGATCTCGCCGGGCAGGGCGTTGCTGATCAGCGAGCAGATCGGCCCGCAATCGCCGACCATGGTCGTCACCGTGCGGGCCTGTCCGCAAAGTGTGAGGCCTTCGATGATGGGTTTGATCGTCGCGTTCATCACCTGGGTGCGGTTCATGCAGTCCGAAGCCACGGCTGGCGGGATGGCGCGCCAGGCATCCAGTTCGTCCTTGCTCAGAACCCGGAACTGAGTGTCGCATTGTTGAAAGGCCATGGGTCGCTCTCTTCTCGTAAGGCTGCGGGGAGGGTGGCGGGCTATGAGGCCTTCACGTCCCAGCCTGGATTGACGTTGTTCCGGAGCCGTCCTTCGAACAGGAAGTCGAGCAGGATCTCGGCGGAGAAGGTTCGCATGTCGAGATAGCCGGCCTGCGAATAGAAGGCGGCGTGCGGTGTGACGACCAGCCTGCCTGCCAGCCAGGCTTCGTCGTTTCGCCACGCCTCGATCAGCGCCGGCGCTGGGACGGGCGGTTCCTTCGGCAGGACATCGAACCCGGCGGCGGCTAAATGCCCGCTCTTCAGGGCGTCGTGGACCGCGTCGACATCGACCAGACCGCCTCGGGCCACGTTGATGAGAATGCCGCCGGGCTTCATCGATGCCAGCTCGCGCTTGCCGATGATGTTGCGGGTCTTGTCCGACAGGGGGACATGAAGGCTGACGACGTCCGAACGGCCCAGCAGATCGTCCAACGTCTTGACGCGCTCGACGCCGAGGCCAAGTTCATGACCTTCGGGCAGATAGGGATCGTGGTAGATCACGTTCATGTCGAAGGCGGCGGCGCGGCGGGCGATGGCCGTCCCGATGCGCCCCATGCCGATGGCGCCGAAGGTGGTGCCCCTGATGCGGCGGACCACGGGAACGTCCTCGGCGAGGAAACCGGCGACGAGGTCGGCCTTCAACCTGGCCTCATAGGAGCCGAGTCCGCGCACGAGATGGAGGAGCATGGCCAGCGCGTGGTCGGCCACCTCGGTGGTGCCGTAGTTCGGTACGTTGGAAACCGGAATGCCGCGCGCCCGGCAGGCCTCGCCGTCCACATTGTCGAAGCCGACGCCAACGCGCACGATCAGGCGGCAGTTGTCGAGCTTGGCGACGACGTCCCGCGTGAGCTTCATCCGGTGCCAGATCAGTATTGCTTCGCAGGAGCGCCAGGTTTCGTCGGGAATCGCCGCCGGGTCGGTCTCGTCGAAGACGAGATAGTCGAGGCGATCGCCCGAAACGCCGCGCTCGACATCGAGATCGCGGAGATGCGCGTCCGGGACCAGGACCTTGAGAGGTTTCATCAGATCGTTCCTTGTGATGCTCTTGTTCAGAGAACCTTTTCGAGAAAGCTTTTCAGCCGCTCGTCGCCTGGCGCCTTGAAGATCGTGCTTGGGGGGCCGTGCTCGACGATCACGCCACGATCGGTGAAGAAGACCTCGTCGGCGACCTCCTCCGCGAAACGCATCTCATGGGTCACGAGCACGCAGGTCATGCCTTCGCGGGCCAGATCGCGAATGACGCTCAGGACTTCGCTGACCATTTCGGGATCGAGTGCGGCGGTGACCTCGTCGAACAGGATCACGCGCGGCTGCATGGCAAGGGCGCGAGCAATGGCGACGCGCTGTTGCTGGCCGCCGGAGAGTTCGCCGGGATAGGCGGCCTCCTTTCCCGTCAGCCGGACTTTCGCGAGCAGCGACAACGCCCTTTCGCGAACCTGCGTGGGATCTTCGCCCAGCACCTGGATGGGCGCCATGGTCAGGTTCTGCAGGACGGTGCGATGCGGGAACAGATTGTACTGCTGGAAAACCATCGCGACCTGATGCCTGAGAGGCACGAGATCCTTGTCGCTCTTCAGCGTCTCGACCGCGAAGGAACCGACCCTGATCGTTCCGCGATCGATTGGCGTCAGGCCGTTGATGCAGCGCAGGATGGTCGACTTGCCCGAGCCCGATGGCCCGATGATGCAGACCACGCCGCCGTCCTGAACGGACAGGGAAACGCCCTTGAGCACGGGGAAACTGCCAAAGGATTTGTGGACGCCCTGGAGTTCGATCAAAGGGCGGACTTGCTGGTCTGGCGTCATTGGCGAACTCGCACGCGTCGCTCCAGCCAACGGGTCAGGATGGCGATCGGGAAGCAGAAGATGAAGAAGAGAAACAGCACGTAGAGGTAGATCGC
The DNA here is from genome assembly GCF_900108245.1 of Allobosea lathyri. GTDB lineage: Bacteria > Pseudomonadota > Alphaproteobacteria > Rhizobiales > Beijerinckiaceae > Allobosea > Allobosea lathyri. Next base: position 102,422 of record NZ_FNUY01000004.1, on the reverse strand, counting down.
GGTGGCGTAATGCGCGCCGTCGCTGGCGATCACCGTGCGTGCCACCGACAGGACATCGGCGGCCCCGGTCACGACCACCAGGCTCGTGCCGATGAACAGCATGGCGTAGGTCGTCATGAGGTTGGGCGTCATGAACGGTATCGCCTGGGGGACCACGACATGGCGCAGGATCTGGAGCCTGCGATATCCGAGCGAGCGTGCGGATTCCCACTGGCCGCTCGGAATGGCCTCGACGCCGCCGCGAAACACTTCGGCGATGTTGGCCGTGACCGGCAGGGCCAGGCCGATGACGGATTTCACCAGCGGCGACAGGAAAAACGTCGTTCCGAAGAGATCGACCTCGAAAGGCAGCAGATAGAGCATCGCATAGAGAACGACGAGCCAGGGCGAGTTCCGCAGGATGTTCATGACCAGCACGGACGGCGTCCGCACCGCTGCCGACTGCGCGATCAGGCCGATGCCGAGCGCTACCCCGGTGATTCCAGCGATCAGCATCGCCCACAGGCTGATGATGATGTTGGCGGCGAAACCGCCCTCGAACCGGCTGAAATCAGGTGAGCCGGATAAAAGGAGCGGCGTGCGCACGGCCAGCGCCTGCACGACGCGGCCGGTTTCCGCGCCATAGACGGTGACCAGAATGGCGCTCAGGACGAGCGTGACGCCGACAACGCCGAAGGTGAAGGCTTTGAGTTCACTGTTCATGGCGGATCACATCCCGTAGCCGGGGATGCGGACGGCCGCTGCGATGCGGCGCGCCGCGACGACAGCGAGGCTCGCGATCACCACATAGATGATCCAGATCAGGATCATGACCTCCAGATTGCGGAAGGTTTCGAGCATGATCTGGGTCGCGCCGTACATGATGTCCGCGACGGCGACGAGAACGGCCTGCGACGATGTCTTGATCAGGCTGACGACGTTATTCGTCATCGCGGGAATGCTCATGCGCAGGCCGATCGGCAGCTCCACATGCCGGAACGTCTGCAGCCTGGAATAGCCGAGGGAGCGCGCTCCCTCGACCGTCTGGGAGGGAACGGCGAGCAGGCCCGAGCGGATGATCTCGACCGCGATCGCGCCGTTGTAGAGGCCAAGCGAGAGCACCACGCAGGTGAAGCCGCTGAAGAGCGGTATGCTGCGTCCCGTCGCGGAGTCGGTCAGGGTCAGGCCTATTTCCGAGAGCATGAAATACAGGAAGAAGAGCTGCACGAGCGGTGGCGTGTTGCGGAAAAGCTCGACGAGGATCGTCGTCAGCGTCTCCAGCACCGGCAGCCGGAAGTGGATGCAGGCGGCGCCGGCGATGCCGATGATGAACATCAAGACGATGCCCAGCAGGCTCATCAGGATCGTCGTGCCGAGGCCGCGCAGCAGCCATTGCTGATAGAGCGGGTCGGCGAGCCAGCTGAAATCGAGAGTCATCGCCTTCCGAATCCTCGGATCAATGCTGGAGTCAGCCGGATTTGCCGGCTGACTCAGGAGATCGGATGGCCAAGCGCAAAGGCTGAGGCCATCGCCAGGACGGGATCAGTTCGCCTTGACTTTCGCGGCGGCCTCGGCCGCGCGCTTGGTGACGTAGTCGCTGGCGCCCATGTGGAAGCTCTGTTCCGCCGAGGTCAGGACATTGGCGGCTTCCGCCGCGATGATGGCCTTGTTGACCGTTGCCAGGAACGCGGCCTCGCCCTTGCGCACGCCTCCCGCGATCGGGATGTAGTCGAAGGTCTCCAGCGCGATCCTGTACTTGTCCTTCCAGCCGTCCTCGGCAACCTTCATGGTCAGGATCGGGCCGTCAAAGGCGATGCCTTCGCAGCGATTGTCCTGGAAGGCCTTGAACATCTCGGCCGTGCCGGTGAAGAGCACCGTCTCGGCACCGTATTTTTCGCTCAGGGTGCGGTTGTACAGATTGCCCTGGATGCCGCAGAGCTTGCGCCCCTTGACGTCTTCCCACGTCTTGACCGGCGTGTCCCTGGCGGCCAGCAGGACGATGCCGGCCATCTTGTAATACTCTTCAGTGAAGTCGAGCACCTTGGCCCGGTCGGCGTTCTTGCCGAGCGTCGCGAAGATCACGTCGATGCGACCCGCATTCAGAAGCTCGATCCGGTTCGAGGCGATGACGGGAACGAGTTCGATCGCCGTATCCGAGCCGAAGATCTGCTTGGCGACGAACTTCGCCAGATCGATCTCGAAACCCTTGATCTCGCCTTTCGCGTCGAGCGAACCGAACGGCGGATAGTCGTTCTTGATGCCTGCGATGAGCTTGCCGCGCTGTTTGACGCGGTCGAGCTGGTCGGCCTGGGCGCCGCCTCCGAAAGCGAGGCAGGTGGCCAGCAGAGAAATAGCGGCGAGCGGCTTGGCGAAGCGCGGCTTGGCGAAGCGAGACGTCATGGAAATCCCCTTTTTCCGGGAGCGCTCCTTATACCGATCAGCAACTGTCGGCGCGGCGCTCTGATACACAGGATCGCCTTGCTCATCATAATTTCCTAATAGATAATTGCATTATCAAAATAAGTAGAACTTATGGCGTCCGCAATGAATGTTCGGCAGATCGAGGCCTTCCAGGCCGTCATGGCAACCGGCAGCGTCACTCGCGCGGGCGAACGCCTCAGCATTTCCCAGCCGGCCGTCAGCCAGCTGATCGCGCAGCTGGAGCGCCATTGCGGCTTTCGGCTGTTTGACCGGCAGGGCAGCAAGATCGCTCCAACGCGCGAGGCGGAAGCGCTCTACATCGAAGTCCAGCGCATGTTTATCGGCGTCGGGCAGATTGCGCGCGTCGCGACGGCGCTGCGCGACCAGAGTTGGGGCTCGGTGAGTCTGGCAGCTTTCCCAGCCATCGCGCGGCGGGTGATCCCCGAAATCCTGTGGAGCTTCTGCGAGGCACATCCGGACACGCGCTTCCGGCTCGAGAGCATGCGCTCTCGCAGCCTGATCGATGCCGTGGCCGCCCAGCATGTCGATATCGGGTTGAGCATCCTGCCGGGAGACCGCCCCGAGGTGGAAAGCACGCATCTGCACCGCCTGCGCGGGCTCTGCATCCTGCCGGCGGCTCATCGCCTGGCCGGACGCGAGGTGATTCATGCGCGCGATCTGGCGGACGAGAACTTCATCTCGCTGGGTCCGCAGGATCACTCGCGGTTCATGATCGACAGGATATTCGACGAACTCAAAGTCCCCCGCAAAACCCGGATCGAAGCGGGGCAGTCCGAAACGACCTTCTCCTTCGTCGCCGCCAATGCCGGGGTCGCGGTGGTCGACCCGATCAGCGTCTACAACAATGACGACAAGCGGATCGCCGTCAGCCGTTTCGAGCCTGCGGTCGAGTTCGACATCTGGCTGATCCGACCCAAGGCGGCGCGCCCGTTCAACCTCGTCGACAAATTCGTCGCCTTCACGCTCGAACGGCTTGCCGCCTTCGTCTCCGATCTCGACGATACGGGAACGCCGCCTCGAGTCTGAACTCGGGCGACATTCCCTTCGCACTGGCCGTTTGCGTTATTTCTTCGCCGCCACACTGCGATTGAACGCCTCGATGATAGCGGCGCGATTGGCGTTGATCTTGTTCCAGTCCGGAAGCGCAAGACTTTTGATCGAACCATCGGCGCCCCAGGGCATGCGCTGCCTGGCGTTTTCGGAAAGGTCCACACCCGCCGTCGCCGGCCCGACATAGATTCGTTCCGCCATGCACTTAGCCGGCTCTTTGCCTAGCGCATAATTCACAAATTTTTCCGCCGCCTCCTGTTTCCTGCTGTTGGCGACGAGGTGCAACCGGATGTCGCCGCCGATCGCGCCCTCCCTGGGCACGACGAAGCCGATCGGCAGCTTCTGGTCGCGCATCGCATAGGCCGAGCTGGCATAATGAGCGCCGATGACGGTCTCCCCGCTTTGGAAGAGGTTGGTTCCCGCGCCCGCCGTGTCGAAATAAGCTGCGACCTTCAGCTGCTTCAGCTTGTCGAACGCCGGCGCCACATTGTCGGCCGTTCCGCCGAGCAGGCCGGCCAGATGAACGATGAATGGCACGCCCATGGCGTTCGATGGGCTGGGGAAGGTGACCGCCCCGGCGAATTCCGGCTTCCAGAGGTCGAGCCAGGAGATGGGGGCCTGCTTGATGTCCTTGCTGTTATAGGCGAGGCCGAGCGAGTAGAAGCCGGTGCTGACGGCGAAGATGGCGCCGCTTCCGTCCTTGTAGAGTCCTTCGGGAATCATGTCGGCGACGGCCGGAACCCTGGCGGGATCGATCGGCTTCAGGAGTTTGTCGGCAGCGGTGATCTCGGACACGCCGCCATCGATCCAGACCGCGTCGAGCGTCGGTGCATCCTTCTGCTGGCGCAGCTTGCTCAGGGTGACGCCCGACACGCCCGGCTCGGGAACGACGCGGATCTTGGTGTCGCGCGTGAACGGGTCGATGATGCAGGCCTGCATGGCCGCGCCCCACTCGCCGCCATAGGTCGCGACCGTGATCGATTCCTGTGCTTTCGCCGGCAACGCGCCAGCGGTGCCTGCGAGCATGACAGCACATGCGAATGCATGACGTTTACTGATAAACATGCCTTCTCCTCCAGCGTTTTGGTATCTTTCCTCTGAGCGTGATATGAGGGAGCGGCTTTGCGCCCGCATCAAATTGAAATTGGCGCGACTGAGATAACTTGCAGCTATGAACATCCGGCAGCTTGAAGCTTTCAAAACCATCATGGAGTTGGGCAGCTTCACCCGCGCCGCCGAGAAGCTGCATTTGTCTCAGCCCGCGGTCAGCAAACTCATCTTCCTGCTCGAGCGAAAATGCGGCTTCGCCCTGTTTCACCGGCAGAAGAACGGGGTCATCCCGACCGCCGAAGGGCAGATGCTCTATTCCGAGGTTGAGCGGGTTTTCCTCAGCGTCGATTCCGTATCGGCGCGGGCGCGCGCGATCCGGCAGTTCGACTATGGCGAGATCAAGCTCGTTACGTTTCCATCATTGGCGACGCGGGTCCTGCCGCCCATCCTGGCCGAGTTCCTGACGTCGAGACCGGCCCTGCGCGTGACGATGTCGAGTCGCAACTCCTGGCTCCTGGTCGACAGGGTCGCCTCGCAAGGGGTCGATGTTGGCTTTGGCATGGTCGCCTCGGAGCGGCCCGGCGTGCGCTTCGAGAAGCTCTGCTCCATGGAGGCGGTTTGCGTCCTGCCGCCCAGTCACCCGCTGGCTGACCGACCCGTCATCAGGGCGGAAGACCTTCACGGCGAGCGCTTCGTGGCGATGGTGGAGGAGGACCGCGCCCAGCTCCAGATCGACAATGCCTTTGCCGAATGCGGCGCGGAGCGCGAGATCATCCTCAAGGTGCAACTGACCGAAGCCTGCTGCTCCTTTGTTGCGGCCGGTGTTGGAGTCGCGGTTGTCGATCCGCTCAGCACGGTCGGTTTTGGGCCCGAGCAACTGGTCGTGCGGCCTTTCCGGCCGGCGGTGAGCTACGACATCTGGGTGGTCACGCCGAGCTTTCGCGAGACCTCGCTGAGCGCCCAGGCGCTGATCTCTCATGTGCGTGCGCAACTGGCCCGGAAGCTGGATGAAATTGCCAGGGTGATCGGCAGCGAAAATTCCTGATCGACACGGCGGCGCGCGCGTGTTGAGCGTTCAGGCATATCCTCAGGTTATCTCTGAGGCGTCAGAAGCGATTTGACGAAGATGCCTCGCAAGCGATCAATTGCAGTGGAAATGAATCTTGTCCGGATACATCCGATGTATTCGTGGGCGATATTCATGTTCAATTGCAATTTGAGGTAGATTATGACCGCCATTACGGTTCTGACTCCAACGGGAACGTTGGGGTATGGTTTCGGCGACGAAGCGCTGGCGCGTGGCATGTCGCTGGGGCCGGCGGTCATCGCCGTGGATGCCGGATCGACGGATCCCGGCCCGCATTATCTCGGTTCCGGCAAGCCGCTGGTGTCCGACGTCAGCATCAAGCGCGAGCTGACAGCGCTGATCCGCGCCGGCCGCGAAGCTGGCATCCCGGTGATCGTCGGCAGCGCCGGAGGGGCGGGCTCAGGCGTTCAGGTGGAGCGGACAGCCAGGCTGGTCCGTGAGATCGCCGAGGAACAGGGCCTCGGCTTCAGGCTGGCGACGATTCGCTCCGATATTCCGATCGAGCGGGCGAAGCAGGCTGTCGCCGCCGGCGAGATCATCGATTTCGAGGCGGGCAGTGCCCTGACGAGCGAACTCCTCGACGAGACCGTGATGCTCGTTGCCCAGATGGGGCATGAGCCGATCTGCGCGGCGCTGGACGGTGGCGCCGAGGTCATCATCGCCGGGCGTGCCTGCGACGATTCCGTCATCGCCTCCTTCCCGATCTGGCGTGGGGCCGATCCCGCTTTGGCGATCCATATGGGCAAAATCCTGGAATGCGGCGCGTTTTCCGCCGAGCCCTTCGCGATGGATGTGATGCTTGGCACATTGCACGCGGATAATTTCGTGCTTGAACCGGGCAGCACGGCACGGCGGGCCTCGGTGAAGTCGGTCGCCGCGCATTCCCTTTACGAACGCGAGAACCCTTTCAAGCAATCCGGCCCCGGCCACGAGATCGACCTTTCGGCCTGTTCCTTCGAGCAGATCGGAGAGCGTCAGGTCCGGGTCCGAGGCGCGAAGCTGACCGAAACCGCCGAGTACTACGTCAAGCTGGAGGGCGCGAAGCTGGCGGGCTATCGCTCGATCGCGATCGCCGGCATCCGCTGCCCCACCACAGTGAAAGCGCTCGACGCGATCCTCGCCGATGTCAGGCAGAAGGCGCTTGTCTATTTCGCGCCTGCCCCCGTCACGATCACCTTCCACGTCTATGGCCGTGACGGGGTGATGAAGGAACTGGAGCGCGAAACGACGCCCCAGCGCGAGGTCGGACTGGTGATCGAGGTCACGGCGGCTGACCAGGAGCTCGCCCATGCGGCCTGCCACCAGATCAGCGGCGCGATGCTGCACTATCACTACCCCGGCGTGATCAACACCTCCGGCAATCTCGCCTTCCCGTATTCGCCGTCGGATATCGACCTCGGGCCGGTCTACGAGTTCAGCGCCTATCACCTGATGAAGGTCGCTTCGCCGAACGAACTCTTTCCCGTCAGCTTCGAGGATCTCTGAGATGAACCCGCGCCCGCTCAAGGATCTCGCGGACATCGTCCGCAGCAAGAATGCCGGCCCCTATCGGATCACCTTCGACATCCTTTTCAAGGACAAGGCGCGTTATGAGGCCGTCCGCGACACTGGCGCCATCAATCCGGCATCGGTCGCGGCGGCCTATGGCATCGACGTCGCGCAAATCTCGTCCTTCTTCGAAATCGACATGGCGAACGCGATCAAGATCACGATCAAGCGGCCGCGCGCGCAGGGTTCGGCCGGCGATGGCGACATGTATGGCTGCCAGCATCATGTGCCGCTGATGCGGATCGACATCCCGGCATCATAGCCGACGGAAGGCTTCACGCGTCCGCAGAACGATTGGGAGATCGGATGTCCGACGGCTTCATCAGGGTGGAACGGCTCGTCAAGCGCTACAGCGATCTCGTCGTCCTCGACGACATCTCGCTGGACGTTGCCGAGGGCGAGTTTCTCGCGCTGCTCGGCCCCAGCGGCTGCGGAAAGACCACGCTTCTGCGGTCGATCGCCGGCTTTGTCGACATAAGCGGGGGCGACATCGTCATCGACGGGCGCTCGGTGAAGCATCTCCCGCCCAATCGAAGGCCGGTGAACACCGTTTTCCAGAATTATGCGCTGTTTCCGCATCTTACCGTCGCGCAGAACGTTGCCTTCGGGCCGCGCCGCGCCGGTGTCTCGCCGAAGGATATAGCGGCGATCGTCGATGAATCCCTGACGACCGTGGGCATGGCGACATTTGCCGGGCGCTTTCCCTCGCAGCTGTCCGGGGGGCAGCAGCAGCGCGTGGCGCTTGCCCGCGCCATCGCCAACAAGCCGAAGGTCCTGCTGCTGGACGAACCGCTCGGAGCGCTCGACCTCAAGCTCCGCAAGCAGATGCAGATCGAATTGAAAAGCCTGCAGCAGAAGCTGGGCATCACCTTCATCTTCGTGACGCATGATCAGGAAGAAGCGCTGGTGATGGCCGATCGTATCGCGGTGATGGATGCGGGGCGCATCGCGCAGATCGGCCGGGGGCGCGACATCTATCATGCGCCGAGCGAGCGGTATGTTGCCGACTTTATCGGGGACGCCAATCTCATCTCCGCAACCGTCGCTGCCGACCGGACGCTTGTGGTGGCGGGGCTTTCGATTCCAGCCGGCCATGCCGCCCCTGCCGGTGCCGAGGTCACCTATCTGCTCCGGCCGGAGGCCGTGACGCTGACGTGCGAAGAGCCGCCGAAAGCCTCCGGCGGGATCGTGGTTCGCGCCAAGGTCAAGGATGTGGTCTTCATCGGCGGTGCTGTCCGTGTCTATGCCGTGACCGACGGTGGCCAGGAGTTCATTGCACAGCAGACTGCGCTGGCGGGGGCGACCGAGTTCGGCAGGAACGATGCCGTCTTCCTGTCCTGGCACTGCGACAGCGGCCAGGTCCTGACGAAATGAGCGCTCTCGTGGAGCTTGGGTTGGGCCCCCCGACGGCATACGGCACGCGCCGCTTCGGCCTCCACTGCTGGTCCGTGGAGATGCCGCGATGAGAATCCGGAACGGTTGGGCTGCGCTTCTGCTCGGCGTGCCGCTGGCCTTCATGGCCGCGTTCTTCCTGGTGCCGTTCGTCGTCGTCGTTGTCGCGAGTTTCCAGAACGCGGCCGGCGAATGGAGTCTGGCCAACTATGCGCGCATCCTGGCCGACAGCTACTATCCCAACGTCCTCTACACCACGTTCAAGCTGTCTCTGCTTGCGACGGTGGTCTCGTTCCTGATCGGCTATCCGATCGCCTATTACATCGTGAATGTCGTGCGCAGCCGCGCCGGCCGGCGGCTCTGCTACATCCTCGTGATCATGCCGCTGTTCACGAGCAATATCGTGCGCTCGTTCGGCTGGATCATCCTGCTCGGCCGGCAGGGGATCGTTAATGCGACCCTGGTGACGCTGGGGCTGACCGAGCGTCCGATCCCGATCCTGTTCACCGAACTGAGCATCGTGATCGGTCTCACCTACATCCTCGTGCCCTTCATGGTGCTCACCGTGGCGGGAGTGCTGCAGACGATCGACAAATCCCTGGTCGAGGCATCGCTCGACCTCGGCGCCAGCCGGTTCGTCACCTTCGCGAAGGTGACGTTCCCGCTCAGCCTGCCCGGCGTGATCGCGGGCTCGCTCATCGTCTTCACGCTCGCCGTCAGCGCCTATGTCGTTCCCAGCATCATGAGCGGCGGACGAACCGTGGTGATGGCGATGTCGATCTTCGAGCAATACGGCTCCCTGTTCGACTTCAACTTCGGAGCGGCCCTCGCGGTTGGCCTGCTCGTCGTGACCCTGATCCTGATCGCGCTTTCCCTGTTCTTCATCGAGCGGCAGCCGTCAGGCCGCCAGGCGGTGCAATGATGATGACGGTCTCCGAGCGCATCGGGCGCGCCTGTCTTGTGATCGTGGTCTGGGCGGGACTTGCCTTCCTGACCCTGCCGCTTGCCATCATCGTGGCTGTCTCGTTCACGGAGACCGAGTATCTGAAGTTCCCGCCGCAGGGCTTCACCTTCCGCTGGTACGAACGCTTCCTCGCCGACAGCTCCTATCTTGAATCGATCGGGCTAAGCGCGTCGATCGCCTTCGGCGCCACGGCCATAGCCGTGCTTATCGGGGTGCCGGCCGCGCTTGCGATCACGCGCAGCTCGCTTCCTGGCCGCGGCGTCGTCAACGCCATCTTCCTGGCCCCGCTCATTCTGCCGACCATCGTGATCGGCGCGGCGCTGCTGCAATATGCCAGCGCGCTCGGTTTCGCGCGCAGCTACGCGGCCCTGCTGCTGGGCCATGTCGTCATCGTCGTGCCCTACATCCTGCGAACCGTCCTCGCCTCGCTGGCGCGGTTCGATCAGTCGCTGGAGGAGGCGAGCCTCGATCTCGGCGCATCCGGGGTCTCGACCTTCTTCCTGGTGACGCTGCCGATCATCAAGCCCGGCATCGTTGCGGGCGCGCTCTTCGCCCTGATCATCTCCTGGATCAACGTCGAGCTGAGCATCTTCAACTCGACCGCCAGCCTGATGCCGATCCCGGTGAAACTTTTCAACTACGTCCAATACGCCATCGATCCGATGGTGGCGGCCATCTCCGCGGGGACGATCTATGTCGCGATCGTCGCGGTGGTGATCCTCGATATCTTTGTCGGGATCGATCGCGTCGCAGCCTCCCAGAAATAGCTCGATATTTCGCCGCACCCGCGCGGAAATCGACCCGCGCGCATCATCACAGGCCGATCATGACACGAACCACGGACTCTGCCCTGCCATCCCAAGGCGCGCTCGGCGACCTGAAAGTGCTCGAACTCGGCTCGATGCTGGCGGGGCCGTTCGTCGGCTCGATGCTGGCCGATTTCGGCGCCCGCGTGATCAAGGTCGAGAAACCCGGCAAGCCGGACGCGTTGCGCGAATGGCCGCCGCACAAGGACGGCGCGGCGCTCTGGTGGAAGACGATGGCGCGCAACAAGCACACGGTCACGCTGGACATCTCCCGGCCCGAGGCACGCGAGCTCGCGCTCAAGCTCATCGGCGAAAGCGACATCGTGATCGAGAATTTCCGACCGGGCACGCTCGAACGCTGGGGGCTGTCCCCGCAGGAATTGAGCGAGCGCTTTCCCCGTATCGTCTGGGTGCGCGTCAGCGGCTGGGGGCAGACCGGCCCGAACAAGGAGCAAGGCGGCTATGCCACGATCGCCGAGGCCTTCTCCGGCCTCGCCTCCTTCACCGGCCATCCCGACAAGGGGCCGACGGTCTCCGCTTTTCCGATGGGCGACTATCTCGCCGGCGTCTTCGGCGCTTTCGGAGCGCTCGCTGCGATCCATCGCCGCGAGTTGACCGGAAGGGGACAGGTCGTCGACGTCGCCCTGTACGAGCCATTGCTGCGGATCATCGAATCCGTCGTCGTGCGCTTCGACCAGACCGGCCAGAAGAAGCCGCTTCTCGGCAACCAGATGGAAGAGGATGTCCCGCGCAACGTTTATCCGACGGCCGATGGCGGCGCGATCGCCATCAGTTGCGGCTCGCAGCGCATCTATGAGGGGCTCGTGGCTGCGATGGAGCGGCCCGACCTCAAGACCGACCCGCGCTTCGGCTCGATGGCCGACCGGGTCACGCACCGGGACGCGATCGATGGCGAGGTGGCTGCCTGGCTCGCAACGCAGAACACCGACGAAGCGCTCGCCAAGCTGGTCGCGCAGAAAGTCGTCGCCGGTCGGATCAACGATATCGCCGATGTCCTGGGCGATGCGCATGTCGCGGCTCGCGAGGCGATCAAGACGCTGGTCGACGATCAACTCGGCCCCCTGCGAATGCCGGCGCCTGTACCCAAGCTGAGCGACACGCCCGGCACGATCCGCTGGACCGGCCGCGACCCGGGGGCGTCGAACGACGAAGTGTTCGGTGGCTGGCTCGGCCTGTCCCGCGACGACATGGACGCGCTGCGGCGCAGCAACATCATCTGAGGCCGACATGACAACGAGCAGCATCGGAATAACCGGATATGGCCAGACGGCCTATGAGAAGCGGACGAGCCGCACCCTCTTCGCGTTCCTTGCCGAGGCCGGCCAGAAGGCGCTCGCTTCGGCGGGCCTGTCCTTTGGGGATGTCGATGGACTGGCGATCTCCTCATTCGAACTGCCGCCCGACAACACGGTGACGACGGCCGAGCAGTTCGGCCTGTCGCTGTCCTGGGCGTATCTGGGCACGGCGGGCAGCGCCGGGCCCGTCGCCAGCGTGATCAATGCCAAGCACGCGATCGAGACCGGACAGGCGACGACAGTGCTTTGCATCGCCGGCGACAATTACGATGTCGGCGGTCACTTCAAGCTGATGGATAATTTCAGCCGCGGTCTGCGCAACTACGGCACGCCGCTCGGCTTTGGCGGCGCGAACGGTCTTTTCGGCATCATCCAGCGCAAACATGCGGAAACCTACGGCACCCGCCGCGAGGATCTGGGCCGGATCTCCGTCGACCAGCGTCGCAGCGCGCAACAGAACGAGCACGCGCTGCTGCGTGGGCCGATGACGATCGACGACTATATGAACGCGCGGGTCATCGCCGACCCGATCTGCCTCTACGATTGCGTGCTGCCCTGCGCCGGAGCCGAGGCTGTGATCGTGACCACGCTGGATCGCGCGCCGCCGGGCAAGGGCGTCCGGATTTTGTCCGGCTTCGAGCGGCACAATCATCCGCCGATGGAGATCGCGCCCTTGCGCGGCGGCTGGGAGACCTTCGCCGACAAGCTTTACGCCAAGGCGGGCTATGGCCCGCAAGACATGGATTTCGTCCAGGCTTACGACGATTACCCGATCATGGTCGCCATCCAGCTCGAGGATCTAGGCTTCTGCAGGAAGGGCGAGGTCAGCGCGTTCCTGGCGGCCAACAGCTTCTCATGGGAGGGAACCCTGCCGCTCAACACCGGCGGCGGGCAGCTGTCCTGCGGCCAGGCTGGAATCGCCGGCGGACTGCTCAGCGTGACGGAAGCCGTCCGGCAGCTTCGCGGGGAGGCGGTCGGGCGTCAGGTCGCCAAGGCCCGGCGCGGGCTCGTCGCGGGTTATGGCATGGTCGGGTACGGCCATGGCCTCTCCGCCAGCAGCATCATTCTGGAGGCCGTGCAATGACGCAGAAACCCAATTATCCGCAGCCCTATGAGGATGAGGACAATGCCACGTTCCTCGCCGGATGGCGCGAGGGCAAGCTCCTCCTCCAGCAGGCCCGGTCCGGCGGGCAACCCTTCTTCTATCCGCGCCTCCTATGCCCCTATACCGGCTCCAGCGATCTCGTCTGGATCGAAGCGTCGGGGCGCGGCCACATCGTGTCCTTCTCGCTGATCACCCGCCCGAACCACCCCTCGTTCAACGATGAGGTTCCGATCATCCTGGCCGAGATCGCCCTGGAGGAGGGCGCGACGCTGCTCGGCCGCGTCATTGCCGCAGACGCGACCGCAGTGAAGAGCACCGCGAAGGTGGAGACGCTGCCGCTGCCGGACGCAGCCCGTTATCCCCTGCCGACCTTCCGTCTGGCATAGGGTTTCAGGACAAGCGATGCGTCATTTCAGAGACCGCTGGCTTAAGCGGTTTGTCCCGTCAGGGCATCGACTTTCGAGATCGCGCAGGGTGACAGGCTGAAGACCATCTCGCGGTTTTCGACAGGAGGCATCGCGATCGCCTCCGTGCATTCGCTGATGTACGGGCGCTTGCCGCGGATTCTACGGACCTATGCCACGTTGCACCCCATAACCCGGTCGAGATTCTCGACCGGACCAGCATCCTCGCCATCGAAGTGGGGCGCTGGCGCCGGCGGAGTTCGTCCTGCATGTGCAGGCGCCGTCTAAAGCACGTAGTCCTTGTAGCGTTCGATATATTCGCGCGCGCTCCGGTTCAGCTCCCTTATGCGCAGTTCGGCTTCGTCGGCGTCGCCACGGATCATTGCCGAGAGCACGGCCCGATATTGAAGTATGCCCATCTGGGCGCGGCCGGGTAGCAGCGCCACGCGGCGGATCGTGACGCGCGTGCGGTCGTAGATCCGCTCGATCAGATCGGTGAGCACCGGATTCTGGGCGGCTTCCGTGATCCGGGCGCGAAATGTTTCGATCGCCTCGACATGGCGGTCGATGTCGCCTGCCTTCAGGCTTTCCTCGAAGGACGGGCCGAAGAGCTCGCTGATATCGTCCCAATCGCTCGTCTTCGAGTTCAGCGTCGCCAATCTGACGGCAAGGCCGTCCAGGGCTTCGCGGACCTCATAGAGGCGATAGGTGGTTTCCATATCCACCGCCGCGACGATCGCGCCCTTATTGGGTTCGCGGGTGATCAGGCTGCGGTCTTCCAGGGTTGCCAGCACCTCGCGCGCCTTGGCGCGCGGCAGATCATAGGCCTGGGCCAGATCCTCTTCGGGAATTCGCGTGCCCGGGCTGATGGCCCGCGAGGAAATCTTCTTGCGCATGTCGGCGATGGCGCCCTCGACAGTCGCCGCCTTTCTCTTCGGCCTAGGCATTATGCAACCCCATGGTGTGTGTGCCTTCCGAATAGAGCGGCTGAGCGGATAGATCAATCGCTTCGACAAAAGATTGTACAATCGATTGCAATATAGTTGACACAAAGTGATGTGCGCGCTTATGTCCGGCCATGGCGATTGGACGCCGGGGAGGAAAGCCGCATGAGGCTGAAGCAGGAATTGGCAGTGCCGGGCCCGCAGTGCATTTCGATGCTGGAGCGGCGCAATGCGGCCGTGGCGCGTGGTGTCGCGAACGGGCCGCCGGTCTTCGCTTCACAAGCCTCGGGCGCAAAGCTGACTGATGTCGACGGCAATGCGTTCCTGGATTTCGCTGGCGGGATCGGCACGCTGAATGTCGGCCATGCCCACCCGGACGTGGTGCAGGCCGTGAAGACGCAGGCCGACCAGTTCCTGCACACCTGCTTCAACATCGTGATGTATCCCGGCTATATCGAGCTGGCCGAGAAGCTCATCGAGCTCGTTCCCGGTTCATGGCCGAAGAAGGTCATGCTCCAGACGACGGGTGCCGAGGCTGTCGAGAATGCGATCAAGGTGGCGCGCAGCGCCACGGGGCGTCAGGCGGTCATCGCTTTCGAGGGCGCGTTCCACGGCCGCACCTTCATGGCGCTGTCGCTGACGGCGAAAGCCCCCGCCTACAAGAGCGGCTTTGGGCCGTTCGCGTCGGAAATCTACCGCGCCCCATTCCCGATCCTGTATCGCTCCGGCCATGAAAGCGAGGAAGCCTGCAGCGAAGCCGCCTTTGCCGAATTCGCGCGCATGGTGGAGATGGAGATCTCGCCCGACGCGGTTGCCGCCGTAATCATCGAGCCGCTTCAGGGGGAGGGCGGCTTCCACGCTGCGCCCACGCCTTTTCTCAGGAAGCTGCGCGATTATTGCACTGAGCATGGCATCGTGCTGATCGCCGACGAGATCCAATCCGGCTTCTGCCGCACAGGCGAATGGTTCGCGACCGAGCATTCGGGCATCGAGGCCGACCTTTACACGCTCGCCAAATCGATGGGCGGAGGCATGCCGATCGCGGCGCTGGTCGGGCGTGCCGATCTCATGGACACCCCCCGGGTCGGTGGCCTGGGCGGGACCTATGGCGGAAATCCGCTCTCCTGCGCTGCGGCCCTGGCCACGATCGCGGTGATGCAGCGCGACGATTACCTCGAGAAGGCCCGGCGTATCGGCGCCATTGTCGAGGATCGTTTCGCTGGCTGGGCGCAGCACTATGCGGTTGTGGGCGATGCCCGTGGCCTCGGGGCGATGCGGGCCGTCGAGATCGTGCGGGATCGCAAGTCGCACGCGCCGGCCGGAGACCTCGCCGCCCAGATCGTCGAGGAGTGCTATCGCAACGGCCTCATCCTGGTGAAGGCCGGCTTCCACGGCAACGTCATCCGCTTCCTGGGGCCGCTCTCGATCGAGCTGGCGGATCTGGAGCGAGGCCTCGACATTCTCGGCGAGGCGATCGCCGCTGCCGACCGTCGCGCCAGCCCGATGGCAAAGAGCGCCTGAGATCGACATGAACACACTTCTCAAGCTGAAAAACGCGCGCAAGGTCGTGAAGCTGCTCGGCAATGCCGGGCCCGACAGCCAGGTTCTGGTCCTGTACGATCTCTTCACCGATCATAATGTCGAGGCGCTGGCGATCGCCCTGTCGGAGGTCGGCGCCGGCGTGCACCTCATGCAGATCGAGGGCTCGTCGCGGCATGGAGGCGGGCTTTCGCGGATCACCGCGGATGCCATGAAGGCCTCGGATCTCGTGATCGGGCTGACGCGCGCCAACATCGCGCACACCCAGGCCCGCCAGGAGGCGACGCGCGCCGGTGTCGGTGTCATCGTGCTGCCGGAGTCGCATCAAAGCGACTTCTTCCTGGCCGAGGGCTGGGAAGCGGATTTCGTCGCCCTGCGACCGCGCATCGAGAGCCTGGCCGAGGCCTTCACCCAGGCCGATACTGCCCGCGTCACCAGCGCTGACGGGACCGACGTGACCATGAGCATCGCCGGCCGGCGCGGCCGGGCGCTGCATGGCTTCGCCAACACCGTCGATATCTCGGCCGGATACTGCCTGGAGGCCAGCCTGGCTCCAGTCGAGGGCACGGCCGAGGGCGTCATCGTCGTCAATGCCAGCATTCCCGGCGTGTCTCTGATCCGCGAGGAGCCGGTTCGCATCCATATGGAGAAGGGCATGGCCGTCGCGATCGAGGGCGGAGCCGAGGCGCGCCAGTTCAGCGACCTCCTGAAGAGCTTCAACGACCCGCTCGTCTACAATCTCGGCGAACTCGGCGTCGGCATGAACCCGCACTGCGTTCTCGACGGCACCATGCTCTCCGATGAGAGCGTCTATGGCTCGATCCAGCTCGCGCTGGGCACCAGCGCCTATATCGGCGGCACCGTGAAGGCGGCGGCGCATTACGACACGATCCTGACCGACGCGACCCTTGAGCTGGACGGCCGCGCCGTCCTGCGCGGCACCGACCTGCTGCTGGAGCGCGCCTGATGAGCATCGAGGTTTCGCGCGACGGGAAGGGCGTCGTCACGGTCCTGCTGAACCGTCCCGAGAAGCGCAATGCTTTCACGATGGAGATGTACCAGGCGTTCGGTGCGGCCTTTGCCGGCTTCGAGGTCGATGACGACGTTCGCTGCGTCGTCGTCCGGGGCGCCGGCGGCCACTTTTGTGCCGGCAGCGATATCGGTGGTTTCAGCGACGATCGCGACGGCCGTCGGCAGGCCCGCGACTATGCCGATTTCACGCTCGAAATGACCGACCGGCTGAAGAACCTGCGGCATCCGACCGTGGCCTGCATCGAAGGCGCCTGCGTCGGCGGCGGGTTGGAGGTCGCCTCGATGTGCGACATCCGCATCGCGGCGCGCTCGGCGCGCTTCGGCGTGCCGATCAACCGGATCGGCATCACGCTGGACTATCGCGAGCTCGAGGACATCGTTGCGGTCATCGGCCATTCGGCTGCGCTCGAAATCCTGCTCGAAGGTCGCATTTTCGGAGCAGAAGAGGCCTTGTCGAAAGGGCTCGTGACCCGGCTCGCCGATGACGAGGCTGTCGCCGCCGAAGCCCATGGCGCGGCCGATCGCATCGCCGCCGGGGCGCCCCTGGTCAATCGCTGGCACAAGAAATTCGTCCAGCGCCTGCGCCAGGGCGGCCCGCTGACCTCGGAGGAAAGCGACGAAGCCTATGCGTGCTTCGACACCGAGGACTACCGGCTGGGGCGGACAGCCTTCGCCCAGAAGATCAAGCCGGCCTTTGCCGGGCGCTGACAAGAACATGACAGGCAGAGTTCCAATGAGCAGCCATCCGTCGCCGATCACCGGCATGAAGGTCCTCGATCTCTCGCAGATTATGGCGGGGCCTTACTGCACCATGGTCCTCGCCGATCTCGGGGCCGAGGTGATCAAGGTCGAGAAGCCCGTCACGGGCGACGATTCCCGCGAGATGGGCCCCTATGTGAACGGCGAGTCGACCTGCTTCGCGCAGATCAACCGCAACAAGGAGGGCATCTCCCTCAATCTGAAGGACCCGCAGGCGCGCGACATTCTCTACGACATGGTCCGTTGGGCCGATGTCGTGGTGGAGAACTACCGGGTCGGCGTGACCAAATCGCTGGGTGTCGACTACGAAACCCTGAGCAAGATCAATCCGCGCCTGATCTACTGCTCGGTGTCCGGCTACGGCCAGACGGGCCCGTATTCGCGCAAGGGCGGTTTCGACCTGGTGGCGCAGGGCCTGACCGGCATCATGAGCATGACCGGAGAGCCCGATGGCCGCCCGCTCAAATCCGGCATCGCGATCTATGATGTCGGCGCCGGTCTGACCGCCGCCTATTCGATCATCGCGGCCCATGTCCATCAACTCAAGACCGGCGAAGGCCAGCATATCGACATCTCGCTGGCGGAATGCGGGCTGCCCTGGTTCATCTGGGAGGCGGCCGCCTATTTCGCTGAGGGCACTGTGGCCAAGGCGACGGGCAGCCGTCACCGGGTTTCGGCGCCCTATCAGGCGCTGCGCACGGGAGACGGCTTCATCGTCATCGGCGCCGCCAACCAGCGTACCTGGGAGAAGCTTTGCCGCGACGTTATCAATTGCCCGGAGCTGATCGCCGACCCGCGTTTCTTGACCAATATGGACCGGCTCGAGAACATCACGGCGCTCGAGCCGCTGCTCGAAGCGGCCTTCGCCTCAGCCGATGCGGCAACCTGGATCGCGCGTTGCGAGGAGGCCAGCGTTCCCTGCGGCCCGATCAACGACTTCGGGCAGGCGATGAACGACCCGCACTATATCGCCCGCGGCATGATCGAGGAGATCGAACATCCCAAGCTTGGCTCCATGCGGATGATCGGCATCCCCACGAAATTCTCGAAAACGCCGGGAGCGATCCGAAAGGCCGCTCCCCTGCTCGGCGAAGACACGGACACCGTCCTGCGTCGGTTCGGGGTTTCGGACGATCAGATCTCCGGCCTGCGAGATCGCGGCGCCATTCAGTGAGTTGCCTTTTCGGGGCACGCAACCGCCCCCAACAATAAAAAAACGCCAAAAACCAACACAGGGAACGATGATGAAACAGCCTTACGATTTGTCACGGCGCGGCTTTCTCGTCTCCGGGACGGCAGCCGCCGCCCTGGGCGCACTTCCAGTCCCCGCTCTTGCGCAGGGCGAGCCGGTCTTCCGGCTCGGCGCGCTCAATTCGATCACCGGCATCGGCGGCCCCTATGGCCCTTACATGCTGGAAGCGATCAAGCTCGCGGTCAGCGAGGTGAATGCCGCCGGCGGTGCTGCCGGCCGCAAGTTCCAGCTCTTTGCCGAGGACGACCAGACCAAGCCCGAGGCCGCAGTGCTTGCGGTCAAGAAGCTCGTCGAGATCAACAAGGTCGAAGCAGTCGTTGGCATCTGGCCGTCCTCGGTCGGCCTTGCGACGATGCCGATCACCAACGACGCCAACGTCATCACGATGAACACCTGCGGCGCGCCGGAGATGCTCACCGAGAACAAGAAGGGGCTCGCCTGGATGTTCCAGGCCTCCAACGCGATCTTCGGGAATGCCTTCGCCGAGGTTGCGCGGCGCCGCGGCTTCAAGCGCCCGGCCGTGATGGCCTTCAACAACTCGACCTTTGTCGGGCAGGCCAACTACTTCAAGAATGCCTGGGAGGCCAATGGCGGCAAGGTCAGCGCCTTCGTCGTCTACGAGCCCAACCAGAGCAGCTATCGCACCGAACTGGCACGCGTCCTCGCCACGAAGCCGGATGTCATCTCACTCAGCGCCTACCGTCCGGATGCCACGATCATCCTCAAGGAATGGTACCAGAGCGGGCAGGACTGCAAGTTCATCATGCCCGGCTGGACGGCCAATGAGGACCTCGTCAAGGCGCTCGGCAAGGAGGCGACCGAAGGGCTCATCTCGATCTCCAATGTCGCGGCCGAGCAGCATTCCGCCTTCAAGCATTTCGCGGGCGAGTTCAAGAAGATCACCAAGCGCGAACCGGACATCTTCGCCGCGCAGAGCTACGACATGGTGATCACCCTTGCTCTCGCCCTCGAAGCCGCCGGGGCCAAGGCCGACATTGCCGCCATCAACGACAAGATCCGCTCGGTCACCGGCACCGGTGGCACCAAGGCGAACTCCTTCGTCGAAGGCCGCGACATCCTGCGGAAGGGCCAGAAGGTCGATTATGACGGCGCCTCATCGCGCCTCGATTTCGGCAAGCAAGGCGAAACGGTACCCGACTTCGGCGTGTTCGACATTCAGGATGGCAAGCTTGTCCTGAAAGAGACCATCCCTGGCCAGTTGCCGGCGTAGGGAAGGTCGCAGCCATGGATTGGATCTCGATCGCAAACGCGGTCATCAACGGCGTGGTGATCGGGATGCTCCTTGCCTTGCCGGCACTGGCGATCACGCTGGTGTTCGGCATCGCGCGCTTCCCCAATGCGGCCACGGGCGACTACATGACCCTGGGCGCCTATACGACCATCGCCTCCCAGATGTTTCTGGGCGGCTCCATCGTGACAGCCGTGCTGGGCGCGATGACGATGACGGCGGCCGTCTCGCTGCTGATGTATTTCTGGGTCTTCCGGGCGCTTGCGGAGCGTTCCCACGTGTCCCGCCTGATCGCTTCGATCGGCGTTGCCTTCGCGGTGCGCAGTTCGATCACCTTCTTCGCCGGGCAGGACCAGTATGTGGTGGACCTGCCGCTGGTGCGGGCCTGGAACTTCGGCGGAATCCGCATCCTGCCGACCGACCTCTACATCGTCGGTGCGGCGCTCGTCGCGCTCCTACTCGTGTTCTGCGTGATGTATCTGACGCCGACGGGCCGCCGCATGAGGGCGATCGCGGACAGTCCCGAACTGGCTGCGGCGAGCGGCATCCGCGCGCGCCGGGTGATGATTTTCCTCTGGGCCGTGGCCGGGGCCTTCTGCGGGCTCGGCGGCGCGCTGCTGGGCATCAAGGCCGTGGTTCTGCCTGAGCTCGGCTGGGAACTGCTGATGCCGATGTTTGCCGGCGTGATCCTCGGCGGGATCGGCAGTCCTGTCGGCGCGGTGCTGGGCATCGTGACCTTCAGTATCGCCCAGGAAGTCGCGACCCTGTTCGTGGGCCCTGCCTACAAGGTCGTCCTCGCCTTCCTGATCCTTCTTTGCGTGCTGCTGATGCGACCGCAGGGAATGTTCGGCCGTCCGATTGCAGCGAGGTGATGCCATGGAAGGCTATTTGATCGCGATCTCGATCAGCGTGCTGATCTATCTGCTGATGGCAAGCGGGCTGGCGCTGCAATACGGCTTCACCGGCCTGGTGAATTTCGGGCATGTCGGCTTCTTCGCCATCGGATCCTACACCTCGGCGCTGCTTGCACTCAAAGGCGTGCCGATCCCGGTTTCGCTGGCGGCGGCCACGGCTCTGGCGGCGCTTGCCGCATACCCGCTGGGAATGGTCTCGCTGCGACTGGGCGGCGACTACCTGGCCATCGTGACGCTCGGCTTTTCCGAGGCGGTGCGCATGACGCTGCAGACGGAAGAGTGGCTGACGCGGGGCATGCACGGCCTGCCGGGCATTCCGAGGCTTTTTGCCGGCTGGGTCGATCCGAAGATGATCGATCTCTGCATCTTCCTGCTGCTGCTCGCGGTCTGCGCGGCGGTCTTCCTGCTGATCCATCACATCATCCGCAGCCCGTTCGGCCGCGTGATCGAAGCGATCCGCGACAATGAGGTCGCTGTCCGGGCGCTGGGCAAGAACCCCGCGCAGTTCAAGACGCGGTCCCTGATGATCGGCGCGGGAATCGCCGGTCTCGCTGGCGGGCTTCAGGCCCACTACCTGACCTTCATCAGCCCCGAGCAATACGTCCCGCTCATCACCTTCTATATCTGGATCGCCCTCGTGCTGGGCGGCGTGGGCTCGCTGCGCGGCGTCATCATCGGAACCGTCCTGCTCGTCGGCTTTCTCGAAGGCTCGCGCTTCCTGCGCGACATCTTCACCGGCGTGTCCGAGGTGCAACTGGCGAGCGTGCGCATCTGGATCATCGGCATGGCGCTGATCTGCGTCGTGCTCTACCGCCCGCAGGGCCTGTTCGGGAAATCCTCCGGCAAATCCGCAAGGGGGAGCAACTGATGGCGCTCCTTTCGATTACCGACATCACGGCGCGCTTTGGCGGATTCCGTGCCCTCGACAGCGTCTCCCTCGAGGTCGGCGATGGCGAGCTGGTCGGCTTGATCGGCACGAACGGCGCCGGCAAGAGCACGCTGTTCTCGGTCGCGACCGGCTACATCCCGGCGGGCTCCGGCAGCGTGGTCTTCCAGGGCGAGGACATCACCAACGTGCCGGTTCATCAGCGCGTGCGGCGCGGCCTCGCCCGGACCTTCCAGGTGCCGCGCGAATTCAGCCACATGACGGTGTTCGACAACATGATGGTGGCGGCGCGTGATCAGCGCGGCGAGAAGCTCGCGGCCCTGGTCTTCTCCAGGCACGCGATCCGGCAGGAGGAGGAGCGGCTGGCCGAGCGCGTGCGCGAGGTGATGGCCTTCCTCAATCTTGCGCGCGTTTCGGACGAACTTGCCGGCAAGCTTTCGGGCGGCCAGAAGAAGCTGCTCGAGATCGGCCGGCTGCTGATGCTCGAACCCAAATGCATCCTGCTCGACGAGCCCTTTGCCGGCGTGAACCCGGTTCTGATCGAGCAGCTCTGCGACCGGATCGTCGAGCTGAACAAGCGCGGCATCGCGGTGCTGATCATCGAGCACAATCTCGCCGAACTCGCCCGCATCGTGCCGCGTCTCTACGCGATGGATCGTGGCCGGGTCATAGCCAGCGGCACGCCCGATGCCGTTCTCGCCGATCAGGGCGTCCGCGAAGCCTATATGGGAGGGGTCATATGAGCCTTCTGAAAATCGCCAACCTGTCGGGCGGCTACGGCGATGTCGACATCATCAGCGGCATCGACATGGACGTTGGCGCCAAGGAGATCGTCACGATCGCCGGCACCAATGGCGCGGGCAAATCGACCCTCATCAAGGCTGCTATGGGGATCCTGCCGCGCATCTCCGGCACGATGGTCTTCGACGGCATCGACCTGATGAAGCTGCAGATCGAGGATCGCGTCCGCATCGGCATTTCCTACGTGCCGCAGGTCCGCAATGTCTTCGGCACCCTGACGGTGCTGGAGAACCTGCAGGTCGTCGAGCACGCGCCGGCCAAGGCCGCGCGGATCCGCGACATGTTCGATCTCTTCCCCGCCTTGGCGGGGCGGCGCGGCACCTATGCCGAGAACCTCTCCGGCGGCGAGCGCCAGCAACTCGCTTTCGCGCGAGCCCTGATGTCCTCGCCACGCCTGATCCTGCTCGACGAGCCGTCGGCCGCGCTGTCGCCGGCGTTGACCGACCAGGTCTTCGAGGAGGTCAAGCGGCTGCCGCAGGCCGATGTTGCCGTGCTCATGGTCGAACAGCGCGCGCGCCAGGCGCTCGCCTTCAGCGATCGCGGCTACATTCTCGATGCCGGCCGCATCGTCCTATCCGATACCGGGGCAAATCTGCTCGCCAATGAGGAAATGGGAGACGTCTATATCGGACGCGGCCAGGTCCAGGCGGCGCCCCAATCCCCATCCTCGCATATCTAGAACAGGACAGGTCCATGGACATCTCTCCCGTCGCTACCCATCCCCAAACCACCCAGCCCGTGAAGGCCAAGCGTCCGGCCGCCTCGGCAACCGCCACGCTCACTGTCGCAGGGGGGCTGCGCGCGCTCGAACAGGGCACGCTGACCTGCGAGGCCTGGGCACGCGCCTGCCTCGATCGCATCGAGGAGCGAAATAGCGGCGTCAAGGCCTGGGTCCATGTCAACGCCGAGGCCGCCCTTGCCCATGCGCGCACGCTCGACCGGACCGGACGCCGCCGCATGTTCGACGGTGTCCCGCTCGGTCTCAAGGACACCATCGACACCGCGGACATGCCGACGGAACTGGGCGATCCCGCGATATTTCCGGGCCGGCAACCGAAGGCCGATGCGCCTGTCGTCACGATGGCGCGCAATCTCGGCTTCACCATCCTGGGCAAGAACACCGTCTCGCGGCACGCCATCATGCTGCCGGGGCCGGCGCGCAACCCCCATGACCTGACGCGGACTCCCGCTGCGTCGTCCGCAGGCTCCGGCGCCGCTGTCGCCGACTTCATGACTCCGATCTCTGTGGGCACCCAGACGGCCGGCTCGATCCTACGGCCGTCCGCCTTCTGCGGCGCGGTCGGCTTCAAGCCGACGCTTGATGCCATCCCCTATCTCGGTATCCGCACCTATTCGCGCCCGCTCGACGTCATCGGGCCGATCTGTCGCTCGGTGGAAGACGCGACGTTGTTCATGCATGGCTTCACCGGCGATCCGCGTTTCGACGCGACGACGCCCGTGCGGAGCGACATGCGCGTCGGCGTGTGGCGGACGAAGGATTTTGACAAGGCGGATCCCGCGGCGCTGGCGATCTTCGAGGACAATCTGCGCAAGCTGGAAGCGGCCGGCGCAACTGTCCGCTCGCTGGTCATGCCCGCGATCTTCGAGACCATCGGCGAGGCGCAGGACGTGATCATGGCCTTCGATCTGGCGCGCGAATATGCCGACATCAAGCGCGATCATGCCGACAAATGCGATCGCGAGCTGATCGCGTATCTGGAGCTCGGCGAGAGCTACTCGGCGAGCGATTATGCGCGTGCGCTCGATGTCGCAGACGCCTGCCGCAGGGCTTTCTACGATCTCGCGCGCGATTTCGACGTCCTGGTCATGCCCTCGACGCTGGGCGAGGCGCCCGAGGCGGCCAGCACCGGCAGCTCGGCCTTCATCCGGATCTGGTCGTTGCTGCACAACCCCTCCATCACCCTGCCTGTGTCGCGCGGTCCCGCCGGATTGCCGCTCGGTTTCCAAGTGGTAGGCTGCGTGAAGGAAGATGCACGCCTGCTTTACTGGGCACGTTGCATCGAGGCGACCCTGGGAAGCACGGCCCATATGACCTGACCGGTAGCAGGCTGCGTCGTCCGGCTGGCACTCGCGCTGGATCCAGTGCACAAGCGGCAGATGGCGACGAGCTTTAGGCAGGAGCAGCAGGAGAGCGGCAGGGATGCGATCGTTCGCACCGCGACGCTGCTCTTCGGCGGGCGCGGCTATCAGGGAGTGAGCATGCGCCTGCTGGCGCAGCAACTCGGCATCACCGCGCCCAGCCTCTATCACCACTTCTCTTCGAAGGAGGCGCTGCTCTTCGCCGTCCTCGAAGACAATCAGCGCGACTTCCTCGCAACGACGGAGGATGCCGTCGCGAAGGCGCCTTCCGAGCCGAGGGGGCAGCTTGCGGCCCTCGTGGCTTCGCATGTCCGCTATCAGATCGAGAAGATCGAATACGCCCGGGTCTATGATCGGACTTTCCTGGGAATGGGCCCGCTCGTCGAGTTCCTGTCGGATGAGCAGCGCGACGTCATGCGCGCGCTGCAGCGCCGGCACACCGAAAACCTGCGCCGCGTCATCCAGCAGGGTGTCGCGGCGGGCGAGTTCGCGGTCGAGGACGTCTCGATCGCAGCCTTCGCGATCATTTCCATGTGTGACGGTGTCATCACCTGGTATCGCGCCGAGGGTCGGCTCTCGATCGAGGCGACCGCGGACCTTTATGCGAGCATGGCCCTCGGTCTTGTCGGTGTCAGATCTGAGACGAAAGACCCGCCGGCTCGTCGATAGCCATCTCCGCCAGGAAGCGCCGATGGTTGGCGACATACTCTGCCGCCGTCTCCGCGATGTCCCGAACCTCCTGCTCGGTCAGTGACCGCACCGCCTTGGCCGGCACGCCCATGATCAGCGAGTTCGGATCGAACTGTTTGCCCTGGGTGACCAGCGCGTTGGCGCCGACGATGCAGTTTTTTCCGATGACGGCGCCGTTCAGAACGGTTGCACCCATGCCGATCAGGACATTGTCGGCGATCGTGCAGCCATGCAGGATCGCACGGTGTCCCACCGTGCAGGCTTCCCCGATCGTCAGCGGCGAGCCGGCGTCGACGTGGAGCACGGCTCCGTCCTGAACATTCGAGCCCGCGCCGATCGCGATGCGGTCATTGTCGCCGCGAATGACCGCCCCGAACCAGACACTGGCGTCATCCCCGACAACGACGTCGCCGATGATCGAAGCGTCGGGCGCGAACCAATAGCGGCCCGGCTGCGGAAGGGTTGGGCGCAGAGAGCCCAGAGTGATGACCGGCATGGTTTGTCCCTGGAAGATGTCGGGTTTGGAAGGCGTGGTGCTGGCTTGCATCCGCCCGCACTGCTTGAATCTAGAGGCCGACCGAGAGGCCCAGTCGCTTGGCAGCGTTCATGACGTGCCGTCGCGCGGCGCTGCGTGCCGCCTCGACGCGCTGGTCGGCAATGTTGTCGTAGATTTCCCTGTGCTCGGCGAGGACCGCCTCAGGCCGTCCGACATAGGAGGAGGAGTTCAGCCGGGCGATCCGGATGGAATTCTTGAGCTGGGCTCCGAGAAGATCGACGAGTTCGAGAATGAAGGCGTTTCCGGTCGCCCTGGCGATCGTGCTGTGAAACGTGAAGTCGGCGTCGATGCCGTCATTTCCGTCGCGAATATCTGCATCGATGGCGTCGAGGCAGCGGGAGAGATCGCGCAGATCGTCGTCGGAGCGCCTCAGGGCCGCATAGCCCGCCGCATCGCCCTCGAGCGTGAGGCGCAATTCGAAGACCTGTGAAAGCTGCTCCCGATTGTTCTCGATCTCGCGTGGATCGAGCCGGAACGATCCCGCCGGGCGCAGGCTTGTGACGAAGGCGCCGCTGCCCTGGCGGCCGTCGACCAGCCCCTCCTGCTTCAGCCGCGATATGGCTTCCCTGATCACGGCTCTGCTGACGCCGATGGTTCGAGAGAGCACGAGTTCTGTCGGCAATCTCTGCCCGATCTCGAATTCGCCGTCGCCAATGCGCGCGGCCAGATCGCTCGCGATCTGCTCGGCCAGGTTCGGCCGCCGCAAGGAGCGGCGCATCTCTGCAGGTGCGGGTTTTGCGTGTTTGAGAGTCATTCCTGTTCAGCCAGTATCAAAGAAATATTTGTCAGGCAAATATATCGTGGAGGCGATCGTCCTGCCTCCCGGGCGTGTGGTTTTGCCAGGCAGATCATTCCCGTGATTGCCTTGGCGCCATCACGTCGATCGTCGTTAAGCGCTTCGCTCCTGTGGCATTGCTCACGTCGCCTGGGCACTACGGTTGCAAAGCTTGACGCCTCCGAAAGATTGTGATTTTTGTCCGACAACCAAACGTTTGTTAGGCTCAAAATATGAGCGCGCAAAATGCGTTGGATTGGGGGCTGCCGTGACCACGATCAAATCACCACGCAATGCCGACGGCGGATACGAGGGACCATGCGGTGAAGGCCAGGCCGCGCTTTCGATCCTGATGGATCTGGCGTGACCGCCTCGTCTGTCTGAAATCCGCGAGACGTCATCCATGTCGATATTCTCGCTCATGAGCTTTGGCTCCGAAGGCTGGGGGCTGGCGATGGTGTTCGCCGCCGGCGTGACGCTGTCCGTTGCTGCCTGCGGCTTCCTCATCGGTTCCGTGATCGGCAGCCTCATTGCCTGGGTGAAGCTCTCGGGCGGCGTCATGGCGCGCGGCGCGGCAGATGCGTACACCACGGTTCTCCGCGGCATTCCGGACCTTCTCGTCATCTACCTCTTCTATTTCGGGGGCAGCGCAGTTCTGAGCAGCATTGCGGGGCTTTTCGGTCCCGGCGGCTTTGTCGGCGTGTCCGGGTTCGCTGCGGGCGCTGCCGCGATCGGCATCATCTCCGGCGCTTATCAGTCGGAGGTGTTCCGAGGCGCCTATACGGCGCTGAACCGGGGGGAGATCGAGGCCGCGAAATCCGTGGGCATGCACCGCGCCTTGATGTTTCGCCGCATCATCGCGCCGCAGGTGCTGCGATACGCCATTCCGGGGCTGGGTAATGTCTGGCAACTGGCTTTGAAGGAGTCGGCGCTGGTCTCTGTCACCGGGCTTGTCGAACTCCTTCGCCAGTCGGCGATCGGCGCGGGGTCGACGCGTCAGCCCTTCAGCTTCTACCTCGCCGCAGCCGTGCTTTACCTGGCCATCACCACGGTCTCGTCATGGGGCTTTCGGCGCGCCGAGACCTACGCGATGCGCGGCGTCCGGAGAGCCTGAATGCATCCCGCTCGCAAGCCGGCCGCCCTGAAACATCCGGAAAAGCGGAGCCCATGATGGACGCTGCATTCATGGGCGAAACCTTCCTGAGGTTGCTGGGAGGGCTGCCTCTCACGCTCAACCTCACCTTCGCGTCGGTCGTGTTGGGCTTGGTCGTCGCGATGTCGCTGGCTGCGATGCGCATGTCGGGCGTGCCCGCGCTCGACTGGTTTGCACGAGCTTATGTCTTCGTGTTTCGCGGAACGCCGCTGCTTGTTCAGATATTCCTTATCTATTACGGGCTCGGGCAGTTCCGGCCGAGCCTGCAGGCAATGAACCTGTGGGGCTTCTTCCGCGAGCCGTATTGGTGTGCGCTGCTCGCCCTGACCCTGAATACCGCCGCCTATGTGAGCGAGATCATGCGGGGCGGGCTGCAGTCGGTTCCGGCAGGCCAGATCGAGGCGGCGCGCGCCTGCGGGATGTCGCGGCTGCTGCTCGCCCGCCGCATCATCCTGCCGATCGCGGTGCGGCAGGCACTGCCCGGCTATGGCAACGAAATCATCTTGATGGTGAAGGCGACGTCGCTGGCGTCGATCATCACGATGATGGAAGTGACCGGCATTGCGCACAAGCTGATTTCCGAGACCTTCCGCGCGATCGAGATCTTCATCTGCGCCGGGGCGATCTATCTCATCCTCAATTTCCTGGTGACGCGGGCCATCCAGGCGCTCGAGTACCGGCTTTCTCCGCATCTGCGGAACGCGCCGTCACCAATGCCGCGCCTCGTGGCGGCCTCAGAGTAGCGGAGACGATCGGTGACCTTGCTGTCCACACCTGCTGTGTCGGTGCGCGATCTGCGCAAGAGCTTCGGCTCGTTGGAGGTTCTGCGCGGCATTTCGCTCGACGCAGCCGAGGGGCAGGTGATCTCGATCCTGGGCTCGTCCGGTTCCGGCAAATCAACGATGCTTCGCTGTATCAACATGCTGGAAACGCCGGATGCGGGCGAGATCGCGATCGGTGGGGAGGTCATCGCACTGCGCAAGGGCAGGCACGGCCGCACCGAGCCGGTCGATCGCGGCCAGGTCGACCGCATTCGCTCTCGCGTCGCGATGGTCTTCCAGAGCTTCAATCTCTGGTCGCATCTGACGGTGCTCGAGAACGTCATCGAGGCACCGGTGCATGTGCAGAAGCGGCCTCGGGCCGAGTGCATCGCCGAGGCGGAAGCCTTGCTGACGCGGGTCGGCATTGTCGACAAGCGAAATCATTATCCGGCTCACTTGTCCGGTGGCCAGCAGCAGCGCGCCGCGATCGCGCGCGCACTCGCCATGAAGCCGAAGCTGATGCTGTTCGACGAGCCGACCTCGGCGCTCGATCCGGAACTCGTGGGTGAGGTTCTGCGCGTCATGCGGTCGCTCGCCGAAGAGGGCCGCACAATGCTCGTGGTGACGCATGAGATGGGCTTTGCCCGGGACGTCTCGTCCCGCGTCGTGTTCCTCCACAAAGGGGTGGTGGAGGAGGACGGCCCGCCCGGTGAGGTGTTCAGTTCGCCCACCTCGCCGCGGTTTCGACAATTCATCTCAGAACATCGTTAGGAGGGACGCCATGACAGATTCGAAGACCCGCCGCTGGCTACTTGCGAAGACCCGCCGCTGGCTGCTTGCGCTTGGCGCATGCGCATTGCTTGCTCCTGCCGCGCAGGCGCAGCAGGCCAAGGAGATCACTATCGCGACGGAAGGCGCCTTTGCGCCCTGGAACCTCACCGAGCCAAGCGGCAAGCTGGGCGGTTTCGATGTCGAGCTGGCCAATGACCTCTGCCGCCGGATGAATGCGAAGTGCAAGATGGTCGGTCAAGACTGGGCCGGCATCATCCCGGCTCTTCAGGCCGGAAAGCACGACGCGGTGATGACGGGGATGAACATCACCGACAAGCGGCTCGCGGTGATCGGCTTTTCGAAGCCCTACGCGACCAGCCGCCATGTCTTTGCGACGATGAACGATCGCGACATCCTCAATCTCCCCAAAAATGGCGAGCTGATCGACATCACCTCCCTGAACGACGATGGCAAAGCCACCATCGAGCAGATGAGGAAGAGCCTCAAAGGGAAAACGATCGGCGTCCAGACATCGACGAACGCGCTTGCCTTCCTCGAAAATTTCTTCAAGGGCGATATCCAGATCCGCGAATACAAGACCTCCGAGCAGCATGATCTCGATCTCTCGGCCGGCCGTATCGATGCGGTGTTCGTCGACTATGCATCGGCAATGGCCTCGCTCGAGAAGAAGGAGTTGCAGGGCATGACCGTTGCCGGCCCGGCTTTCCGTGGCGGCCTTCTCGGCCGCGGTGTCGCGATCGGGTTGCGCAAGGATGATGGCGGGCTCAAGCAGAGCTTAGATCAGGCCATCGATCAGGCGCTCGCGGATGGCACGATCAAGACGCTGTCGCTCAAGTGGTTCAAGTCGGACATGTCGCCCCCGAAGTAACGACACGGCCTGGCGGGTTCAAAGTCTGGCTTCAGTAAGCAAGCTCTGGCAGGCTCGGTTGTGATCCGAACCTGCCAGAGTCCGCCTCCATGTTCCAAGCCAAATACCGAGCACAAACGACCGAGCACAGACATGATCGCCACCAGACATCTCGACGCCATCGGCGCGATCGTCGGCCACAAGGGATTGATCACCGACGCGGCCGACATGCGCGGCTACGAGATCGGTGCGCGCTATGACGAGGGCAGGGCTGCCTGTGTCGTTCGGCCAGGCACTACCGAAGAGGTCTCCCGCGTCGTCGCCTATGCGGTCTCGAACGGTATTCGTCTCGTGCCCCAATCCGGGAATACCGGCGTGGTCGGTGGATCGACGCCCGATTCGTCGGGAACGCAGGCCGTGCTCAGTCTCGACCGTCTCAACGCGGCGCCTGAGATCGACATACCGAACCGGACGGTCAAGGTCGGAGCGGGCGTGCGCCTGTCCGCGCTCAACGAGGCCCTGGCAGTGCATGGGCTGTTCCTGCCGATCGATCTGGGAGCCGATCCGATGATCGGCGGCATGGTCGCCACGAATACCGGCGGCGCCCGCTTCCTGCGCTATGGCGCGATGCGGCGGCAGGTTCTGGGGCTGGAGGTCGTGCTGCCAGACCATGACGGCACGATCCTGGACCTGACCACAGGCCTCCGGAAGGACAATGCCAGCCTCGATCTCAAGCAGCTCTTCGTCGGAACGAGCGGGGCTTTCGGCATTGTCACAAAGGCGGTTCTCGAGGTGCAGCGCCTGCCGCAACAGGTTGCGACCGCATTGCTGGTGCCGCGCGACGGCGAAGCCATCCCGCTCCTGCTCACGGCGCTGGAGGAGGCTTGCGGGGAATATCTGACGGCCTTCGAGGGCATTTCGCGCAATGCGATGAAGCACGCGCTTGGCCATGTCGGGCATTTGCGAAACCCTTTCGCGCGCGGCGAAATCCCGCCTTATGCGATCCTGGTCGAACTCACCCGGAGCTGGCCTGAGCGAGCGCAGGAACTGGCGCTTTCGGATGTGCTCGAAAGTGTTCTCGCCGAACAGTTCGAGCAGGATGACGCGCTGTTGAGCGATGCATTGGTCGGCCGGCCGGAGGAGCTTTGGGCTTTGCGTCATTCCCTGTCGGAGGGGCTGAAGGCGGCAGGGCATGTGATCGCCTTCGACCTCTCCCTGCGGCGGTCGGACCTCGTCTGCTTTCGCAACGAGATCATTCCGCTTCTCGCTACGGAGTTCCCCGAGCTGGAGGTCTGCGATTTCGGGCATATTGCCGATGGCGGCGTGCACTTCAATCTCGTGCATCCCGGCAAGCCGGACGCCGCCTATATCGGTCGCGTGCGGGCGATAGTGCTGGATATCGTCATCGGCCGATATCGCGGCAGCTTCACCGGCGAGCATGCGCTCGGCCGATCGAACCAATCGCTTTACGATCACTACACGCCGGAGCTGGTGAAACGGCTTTCCGGGTCGCTACAGGGCGCCTTGACCGAGGTCGCGATCGGAAATGTGCGTTTCTCCGCTGCGATCTGACAGCTCGTTTAGTGTCATGGGGTGAAGCCGCGTGCCGCTTCCTGCGGCAAGAATGACGCGAAACCGCTCAAGACAAGAGACGCAAGACGCAAGCCCGGGTCGAGGCTTGCCATGGCGGCATGGAGAGGCCGTAACGGTCGGCAATCAGGCTGCAATCCAGCCGGGGGGCAAGCGGCGAGATGCGCGGCCGCTGCTCGATCGTCGATAGCGTCGCGTAGAGGATCGCCAGAAGCATGAGCCAGCCAAGCAAGGCGAATAGCGGGCGAGAACGCTCCCATATCGACAGCAGTCGGGTTCGGCCTCGCTCCGGGCCGCTTCGAGCCGTGAGGAACGCGTGCATGCCCGGCTGCATCATTGCGGCGACGGCGGGGTGGATCCGAGGATACGCTGCTCGATCACGCCGGCGGGATCGTCCTCCGAACCCACAAGCTCAAGCAGCCGCGTATAGATCGCGTGCTGGGATCGCAGCGTCTTCAATCGCCGGTAGGCGTTCATCATTTCCGCTTCGGCTTCGACCAGGCGCTTTTCATCGGCCGGCTCGCGCTCGAAATAGACGCCGTCCTCATTGCCCATAAGTACGGCCGTGCGTGTCGAGATCTCTTCGAGGCGCAGCTTGAGACCGGTCTCCTCCCGATCGAGCGAGCTGAGCGCCTTGCGAAGCTCGCCCCTTACAGGCGCCATCCTCGCCGCATCGGTTTGCTGGTCGCGATCCGCAGACCGGAAACGCGGGATTGCCGTCATCACTCGTGCCTTTCGCCAGCGCTGCGCCGGCGCGAGAGCCAGCGCCCAGAATCGTCCACTGGTGCGAAACGCCCCGGACGTTCCGCGCGTGTCATCCCGAAAGAAATCCGCGACCCACATCCTCATCGTCCCGTCCGACCGAAGCGTTTCGCGATCCCGAAACGAGATCACGCGTTCAACAGAAGTCGATGCTTAACGAAAGGTTACAGGCAAGAGCTATGCCATAAGCTCACAGATCACGCCCGCGCGGGACGAGGCACGCGCGATTTTCACACAAGGAACGAGTACGCCTTCAGCAGGATCAGCGAGCGAGCAATTTGCTCAGGGCATCCAGGACAGGGTTGGCGCTTCTGGTGGCGCGATCCTTGGCGTTGTCGCGGGCGGCCTGACTGGGGCGGGCTGCGAGCGCGAGGGCAATGAGGATCACGAAGGCGCTGCAGACGAAAGGCGTCACGATGATCGCCAGGACGACGCCATGAGGCCAAAGCAGGGTCGCGGTGAGGGCGCCGAGCATCAGCGTAAGAACTGATAGCAGAACGATCATCGTCCCCCGCTCTTGTGCGCGCTCAATCGTCATCGCGACCATAGACGCCCTCCCGACCGAGCAAAAGCCCAAACTCAAAGGCCGGCCTGCCCGTGACCACGCGAATTCTGCGAGAGCCCGCCCGCTCGTCAGCGGGAATAGTCGAGCCCGGCAAGGCAAACCCGCGTTTGGAAATACCGCGAAAACATTAACGGAGTGGGATCGGCCGGCGCCTTGGCCACGAAATTGCTTTGCTGTGCCGGCGGCGACGCAAGAATGATCTTGAGGAGGTTATGGTGGCTGACGATTGCCCAACAGCATCGACCGGCTCCCGCCTGAATGTGGGAAGCCTATCGAGCAAAGTGTCCTCGGCGCTGCTTGCGCTCGCGCTGCTCACCGCCTTGACGCTGCCGAGTTTTGCCGACGAGGCCGACTACAAGCTCGGACCGCTCGACAAGATCAAGGTCAAGGTCTCGGAATGGCGCCCGACCTCCGGAGATGTCTTCGAATGGGCGGGGCTGACGGGCGAGTTCACGATCAATTCAGTCGGGATGCTGTCACTGCCGATCGTCGGTCCCATCCATGCCGAGAGCGCGACCACCGGCGAGATCGCGGCGATCATTTCAGAGCGGCTCAAATCCATAGCCGGGCTGGTGAAGAGCCCGAACGCGGCTGTCGAGATTTCGCAATATCGCCCGTTCTACGTCGTCGGCAATGTCGAGCGGCCGGGAGAATACGCCTACCGCCCGGGGATGAGCGTCATCCAGGCCGTCAGCATTGCCGGCGGCTTTTTCCGGCCGGACACGAACATGTCGCGCTTCGAGCGCGAGACGATCGTCACCGAAGGCGACATCAGGATCAACGAGACCCAGCGCGCGGCGCTGCTGCTGCGGCGCGACCGATTGTTGTCGGAAACACAGAATCTGGAGGCGATCCGCTTTTCAGAAGAGGTGCTCCAGCACAAGGACGAGCGTGTCGTCGCGCAAGGGATGCGCGAGGAAGGCCAGATCTTCGCGTCCCGCCTGAAGACGGCGCGGTCTCAAACCGATCTGCTGCGGCAGGCCAAGAGCCTGCTCGAGGAGGAGTTGAAGACGCTGGCGGCCAAAAGCGTGACGCAGCAGAAGCAATACGATCTGGTTCGCAAGGAACTGGATAATATCAACAGCCTGCTGAGCCGGGGTCTGGCTGTGAGTCCCCGGCAACTCGCCGTGGAACAGAACCTGGCGCAGATGGAAAGCCAGATGCTTGACCTGCTGCTCGCGACCGCGCGGACCAAGCAGGAGATCAGCCGCAACGAGCGCAACATCATCGAGCTGCAGAATCTGCGCGAAAACGAGATCAACAAGGATCTGCGTGAAACCCAGATCAGCCTGCGGCAGACCACGGACCGGATCAATTCGCTGCAGATGCTGATCTATGACTCCCAGGTTTCGGGGCCGCGTCAGCAATTGCTGCAGTCCAGCGAGGCGGCGAGGCTGAGCTTCAGGATCGTTCGCCGCCAGGACGGCAAGCTGCAGGAGATTGCAGCCGAGCAGACCGATGCGGTTCGGCCCGGCGACATCCTGAAGATCCAGAGGCCGCCCCTCGCGACGGTCGATGCCGCGGGCGCAGGCGCGGCCGTAGCGGGCTCGCTGGTTTCGCGGGCGCCGCCAGTGCTTTCCGACTGATCACAAGCTGCGGCGTCACACCTTGGCGGCCAGCGCCGGGGTCCTTTCGGCGAGAGATAGCCGCGCGCTCTCGGGCGCGGCTATCGGCGCGCACAGGCTGGCCAGATGCTGCTTCATCTGGCTCTCGAAGACACGGGTCGAGAAATTGCGAGCGTGGGCCGCGATGATTGCGGGCTTCAGCGTGAGCGCGTTGAGGCGCTGCTTCGCGTCGATGATGGCCTCGACGCTCTGTTCGTCGAAGAACACTCCTGTCACGCCATCGATGACGGTTTCAGTCGCGCCGCCGCGCCGAAATGCAATCACCGGGCGTCCGCTCGCCATGGCCTCGACGGGCACGATGCCGAAATCCTCCTCGCCCGGAAAGATCAGGGCACGGCAGCGCGAATAATGGTGCTTCAGGGCGCTGAACGGCTGCGGTCCCAGGACCGTGACATTCGGCTTGGCGATCCGGCGCAGCTCGGCGAGCATTTCCCCGCCGCCGATGATCACGAGCTTCTGGCCGGTCGCGTTGAAGGCCTGAACCGCAAGCTCGGGGCGCTTGTAGCCGACGAGTTCGCCGACCATCAGATAATAGTCGCCGATCTGGTCGTCCGGCAGCACCTCGAAGGAATCGACGTCGACCGGTGGGTAGATGACGTGTGATTTGCGGCGGTAATAGCGCTGGAGCCGCGCTGCGACCGTCTCGGAGTTGGCGATGTAATGGTCGACCCGGTTGGCCGATACGGCGTCCCAGTTGCGGATGTAATGCGCCAGGACCGGCATGATCGCGCGCGTGATGAAGCCGGAGCGGTTCCGATATTCGTGGAACATGTTCCAGATGTAGCGCATCGGGGAGTGGCAGTAGCAGACATGGATCGACCCGGGCGGGGGGATGATGCCCTTGGCCGGCCCAGACTCGCTGCTGATGATCAGATCGTAGCCGCGAAGATCGAGCTGCTCGAGGGCGAGCGGCATCAGCGGCAGGTATTTCTGATAGAAGCGCTTCGCGCGCGGCAGCCTGTTGATGAAGCTGGTCTCGATCCGATGCCGCTTGATGGCGTCGGAGATGGCCTCGGGCGCATAGACATGGGTGAAGATGTCCGCCTCGGGATAGATCCGGCACAAGGCTTCGATGACCTTCTCGCCGCCGCGCATGCCGACGAGCCAATAATGGACGATGGCTACTTTCATGAGGTTCACCCGTCCCCGCACAGATACTCGACACTCGAAATCGTTGACGTCGTCCAGGTTGGCGGTCAGCCCCGGCGTTCGTTCAGCACCGCGCCGGCGATGCCCGCATTGGCGAATTTCAGCGCCGAGATCATCTGCATCGCGTCGCTGTGGCGGGTGCGTCCGGCTTCGATGACCAGAAGGTAGCTGTCGATGATGGAGCCGATGGCCCAGGCGTCCGGCAGCACCGAAAAGCCCGGCAGATCGATGATGACGCGGTCATATTGCTCGCGCAGGCGCTTGAACAACTCCGAGGCTGCGGACGTATCGAACAGATCGCTGAAATTCGCCAGTTCATGCTCGTGGCCGATGGGCATGAAGGAGAGGTTCCTCGCCAGTGCCGGAGAGATCGCGGTGCTCAGATATTCCCCGGCCAGGACCTGGACGAAGCCGGTCGTCGAGCGCGTCTGCAGATGCACGGCAAGCCGCTCCGACAATGTCGGGTTGCGTGGGTTGGCGTCGATCAGCAGGGTCTTGCGGCCGGCGGCTGCGAAGCTGAGGGCCAGACCAAGCGCAACCTGGCTCTTGCCTTCCCCTGAATTGGCCGAGGTTACGCCGATGCACTGGCCGCCGCGATGCCCGACCTGCATCTCGAAGGATGTCCTGATCGTCCGCAGGCTCGTGCCGAATGGAGCCGCAGGCGTTTCCGCCATCACATCGACGCCCCATCGGTCCGAAGCCTCGATGGCGCTGGAGCGCAACCCGGGCGCCTGGCTTCTCAAGGCGCGAAACGAGCCGAGGTAGTTGACGCCGAGCTGGCGCTCGACCTGTGAGCGCAGGCGAATGGCCTTGCGCTTGCGGTGGCGCAAGAGAGCCAGCAAGCCGCCCGTGAGCAGTCCCAGCGAGAGGGCGAAGCCGACGATGAGAGACGTACGTGGAGCTGATGGTCCGGTGGGAGTCAGGGCTCCCGAGATCACGCGGGCATCGGCTGCGGGGAAGTTGTCGATATCGATCTTGCCGCTCTTGATCGCCTCGGTGACGGTCACGCCCTCGGCGCTCAACTCCCGGATCGGGCGTTCGAACTGGCTGCTGCGGACGGCGCCCTCGATCCGTGAGGATACCTGCTTGCCGATATAGGCGGCTGTCACGGCGTTGGCCAACTTCGCCGCCTTGAGCGGATCGGCCGATTGGAAGGACACTTGCAGCACATAGGATTGCCCGAGGCGTCGCACATCCAGCCGGCTGTCGAATTCGTTGGATACGGCGCTGTAGGAGGCCGGCGGCGGGGCTTCCGTGGCCAGCAGCGAGCGCAGGAAAGACCGCAGCGAGGGAGCGGGATTGGTGAATTCCGGGTCCTGATCGAGCCTGTGCGCCTCGATGACCGTCCGCGAAACCTGCTCTGACCTCAGAAGCTGGATCTGGCTTTCAAGCTGCGCTGTGTCGATCGAGAACTGCGCCAGCTCCCGGTCCGAGTTCTGGCGATAGGGTTCCGCCCGCCGCGGATCGAACAGAATGCGGGCGCTGCCGATATAGATGGGCCGCGAGGTGGCGATGATCGCCATCGCGATTGCAAGCGCAACCGCGACGCAGGCCAGGATCGTGCGCCAGTTCTGGCGAAACGCAACGACCAGATCCTGCTCGCTCTCAGGCTGGAAAGCCGTGCGCGAACTTTCCTCGTTCAGTCCGTTGTTGTGGCCGGTGAGCTGCAGCATGGCTAGAGCAATCGGACTCCCATCGGCACTCGCGCCGCATCAACGTAGAAGCTCGGTTCAGGCCGTCGCCGGCCGGAGATTTTACTTGAGGTTCTACTTGCGGAGGCCGGCATCACCGGCTCCCGTGCTGCTGCAGCACAGCCGGTACCGTGCGAAGGAGAATCTCCACGTCGCCCAGCAAGGTCCAGTCGCTGGCATAACGGCTGTCCAGTGCGACGCGTCGCGCATAGCTGCAATCGCTGCGCCCGCTGACCTGCCAAAGGCCGGTGAGGCCCGGAACCACCGAGAAGCAGTGAGAAAAGGTTTCGCCATAGCGATGGATCTCATCGGGCACGATCGGGCGCGGGCCGACGAAGCTCATCTCGCCC
This sequence comes from Allobosea lathyri, assembly GCF_900108245.1. Lineage (GTDB taxonomy): Bacteria > Pseudomonadota > Alphaproteobacteria > Rhizobiales > Beijerinckiaceae > Allobosea > Allobosea lathyri. The sequence continues at coordinate 64,497 of NZ_FNUY01000004.1, read as the reverse complement.
TTGAGGATGTTGATCAGCTGGGGCAGTTCATCCAGGCTGGTCTTGCGCAGAACTGCACCGATAGGCGTGATGCGCGGATCGACCGTGAGCTTTTGATTGTCCTGCCATTCGCGCATGGCGACGGGATCTCGTGCAAGGTGGTCCTGCAACGCGCCATCCGCGTCCAAAACCATGGAGCGGAATTTCAGACATTTGAACGGGCGTCCGTCTTTCCCGATCCGCGTCTGCCGAAAGAAAGCAGGGCCGCCGTCGCGGCCGCGAACAAGTAAAGCGATGCCTACCAGCAATGGCGCAAGCAGAAAAAGCGCCGTGGCCGAGGCGGCCAAGTCAAATATCTGCTTGATAGCGTATTTAAAGACCTTTCCCGATGACGAAGTACTGCGTTCATCGGAGGATGAGCGTAGGGCGAAGTCCGGAGACATGACCATTTTAGCCATCGTGGTCCCCATGCAGGCATGCGGAAGGCATCCAGAAGGTTAACGAATGGTGAATGATGCGAATACGGTGCGCAAGCCCATATTGTGCGTCGCACAACATTTGTTCGGCGCGATGCCTGCCTGCCGTATTTTGTGGCACGCTTTCACCGTTTTGGGATCGAAGTGCACGTTCTGTAGTCACTTTTTTCGGCTCTGAATCGAGCTGCGGCGAAACCTCAGGTTCCGTTCAGGTAAGAACCAGATCATTTGCGTCATGAAGCGCATAGCAATCGCTCATGCCAAGAATTCCCGTCCCGGCGCAAAGTCGTGCCACGTCAAGGCACGGACCGGATTTTGCATCCCCGACTGGGGTCTGCTGGACCAGGGAACGTCGGAGATAACAGCTCATGGAGCGGCGAGACTGGTGCATAAACGGCCGCTTTCTGACGCAGAAAATCACGGGCGTTCAACGTTATGCTCGCGAGATCGTCCAAGGCCTCGATGAGCTGATTGCCGAGCGGCACCCGCTCACGGCAGGGCTCAGGGTTGAGATTCTGATGCCGGAGGCCGGGCTTGCTCTGCCGGGATTGAAGGCGATCGAGAGCCGCACTGTGACCGGCCTCAAGGGGCATCTATGGGAGCAGATCGTGCTGCCGGCGCAGGCGAAGGGTAAAATCCTGAACCTGTGCAACACCGCGCCGGTATGGGGGCGCAACATCGTCTGTATCCACGACATGAACGTCGTCGAATTTCCTGCCAGCTATTCGCTGCAGTTCAGGCTGCTCTATAAGGCGCTGATCCCCACCGTGGCGCGGCGCGCCAGGCTCGTCACGACCGTTTCGCGTTATTCGGCGGAGAAGATCGCGGCTGTGGGCCTCGATTCGGGCGCGATCGCAGTCCTTCCCAATGGCCACGAGCACGCCAAGGCGTGGTTCCCCACGCGTTCTCCCGCAACGGAGAAAGCGGCCGGGCCGAGGACCGTCGTCGTCCTCGGCAGTGGTGCGCCGCACAAGAACGTCGCCATGCTGCGAGCGCTTGCCGGGGATATGGCCAAGGAGGGCTTGAAGCTGGCGATCGTCGGCGCTCTCGATGCGAAGGTTTTTCAGGCCGGCGGTCTCGATGCATCTCATGAGGCGATCTCGGTGGGTCGCCTGTCTGATGACGAACTCGCCGCTTTGCTGGGCGATTGCCTGTGCCTGGCTTTCCCCTCTTTCGTCGAAGGCTTTGGCTTGCCGCCGCTCGAGGCCATGGCACTTGGCTGTCCTGTTGTTTCGTCCGACCGCGCGAGCCTGCCTGAAGTCGGGGGCAGCGCCGTGCTTTATGCGGATCCGGATCAGCCGCAGGAATGGCTGAAGGCATTCCTGCGGCTGCGCGACGATCCCTCCCTGCGGGCTTCGCTCATCGAGAAGGGGCGAGTTCAGGCTGGCCAATTCTCGTGGCGCGGCTCGGCATTGGGTTACTTAGAGTCCATGGCGAAGATCGACAGGTCTTGAGGGCAGGTTTCCACGTTGTGGAGCTGCTTGTGGGTGCCGCTCTCACAAACGTTATCGGCCGGAGCGGAGGCTGGCACGGTTATTGCGGTGCAGCATCACAATTCACGGCCGGCGCGGCCGGGCGTCTCTTGTGGGGCTGGAGTTTTCCGTGAGTACACCGCAATGGATTATTGTCGGAGCAGGTTTTACCGGAGCAGTTCTTGCGGAGCGGATCGCTTCGCAGCTCGGTCAATCGGTTCTGGTGATCGATCGACGTGACCACATCGGCGGCAATGCCTACGACTACAAGGGGCCTTACGGCATCCTCGTCCACAAATACGGTCCCCACATCTTCCATACCAACAGCAAGAAGATCTGGGATTACCTGTCGCGCTTTACCGAATGGCGGCCATATTTTCATCACGTCGTCGGCCATGTCGATGGCTGTTACACGCCGATCCCGTTCAACCTGAACACGCTTGCCGACCTGTTTCCACGCCAGATGGCGGATCAGCTCTCGCAAGTCCTGATCGACACCTATGGCTACGGCAAGAAGGTCCCGATCCTGAAGATGCGCGAAGAGGCCAGCGAACAGCTCCGCTTCCTCGCGGATTACGTTTATCAAAAAGTCTTCGAGAACTACACGATCAAGCAATGGTCGCTGCGTCCCGAACAGCTCGACCCTTCGGTCAGTGCGCGTGTTCCCATCCATATCAGCCGCGACAATCGCTATTTCCAGGATATCTACCAGGCCATGCCGGCGGATGGCTATTCCGCGATGTTCGAGCGGATTCTCGCGCATGAGAACATCGCCGTGGAGACATCGACCGATTTTGATTCCGTGCGCGGCCTTTATCCCGATGCGAAGGTCGTCTTCACCGGTCCTATCGACGAATATTTCGATTTCGCCCATGGCGCGCTGCCTTACCGCAGCATTCGCTTCCGGATGTTCGAGCGCGATGAAGCTCATGTCCTTCCGGTCGGGACGGTCAACTATCCCAATGAATTCGATTTCACGCGGATCACCGAGTTCAAGCATTTGACCGGCCAGTCGGCACCGGGCAGCGTCCTGATCGAAGAGTATCCGGAAGCCTATGTGCCGGGCCGCAACGAACCCTATTACCCGATCCCGACCGACGACACCGCATCGGCGCTGCGCCCCTATCAGCAGATGGCCCAGGAATTGCGCGGCAAGGTCTGGTTCGCCGGACGGCTCGGCGACTACGCCTATTACAACATGGACCAGGCTTGCGGCCGCGCCCTGGCGCTCTTCGAGAAACAGCTCTCGCAGGCAAGGCCGCCCGAAACTGCGCAAAACGAAGCGGGGGAACGAAAAAATATGGCCGTAAGCCTATAGAATCGGGAGTGTTGTTATGAATAGCGTTTCTGTCGTTATGGCCACTTACAATGGCGAGCGGTATATCGGGGCGCAATTGGAGAGTATCCTGCGGCAAACGTTCCCGCCGCATGAACTGCTTATATCCGACGACGGCTCTACCGATGGAACCTTGCGTATCGTCTCGGCCTTCGCCGAGCGGGCTCCTTTTCCCGTGCGGGTGCGGTTCAACAGCGAGCGCCTGGGATATGGCGAGAACTTCCTGAATGCAGCGCAGTTCTGCGAAGGAACCTATATCGCCTTCTGCGATCAGGATGATGACTGGCATCCGGAGAAGCTGGAACGCTGCGTGGAGGCTCTGGAGCGCGAGGACGCTGTGTTATGCGCCCATACCGCCACGCTTATCGACGGGAACTCGGCCTATATCGGGTTCTTCTCGCAGGGAATCGCGCATGGAGCGACCTATCCGGCGCTGACGCTGCCGCCCTGGGAGGTGTTCTTCGGCTTTACGCAGGTGTTTCGGCGAGACCTGCTCGGCCTGATCAGGTTCGAGGCGCGCGGCACCGACAGCCATACGCTGCGGACCTCGCTGTCGCATGATCGCTGGATCTATTTCCTGGCTCTCAGCCTCGGCAAGACTGTCACGCTTGCTCATCCGCTCGTTGCCTATCGCCAGCATGGCAAAAACGTCTATGGCGGCCTGAAGAAGCCCTTGATGGTCCGGCTGCGCGGCAAGTTCAACGGCTCGGCCGATATCCTGCGTCAGCATATGACGATCGCGCTGCATCGGGCCGGGCTGATGGCCGATCTTGCCGCGACATCGCGCCCATCGCCCATCGCCGATCAGGCAGAGCAGGCGGCGCTTTACTGGAGGCGCATCGGCGAGACCTACGCGATGCGTATGCAGTTCTACGAAGCCCCGAGCTTTGCGGCGCGCCTGTCCCGGCTGTCGGCGATGAAAAAGCAGGGCTTCTACGAAATGGATGAAAGCGGCATCTCGGGGTGGAAGGTGCTGATGAAGGATATTGCCCTCGGGCTTCTGCGCCTGCCGCTCTCGCCTCGCGATCCGTCCGAGCGGCCGGCTCCGGAACGTCCGTCGCTTGAGCAGCCGGTTCGGGTGGAGGAGCGGCGATGACTGCGCTGGCCTGTCGCTACGGCAAGATCGCCGTCCTGGCCCCGTCGGCGTCGACGACGGGCGGCCCGGAACTGCTGCATCAACTCGTCCATGAAATCCGGCTGCATGGCGGCGACGCGGCGATCCACTATGTTCCCGATCCGACCGCCGAGGTTCCGGAGCGCTATCGTTGCTACGATACGCCTCCGCTGCGCGCGCTCGATCTCGGCAAGGGCGATTGCATCGTCGCCCCGGAGACGATGATCCGGAAGCTGCCGCTGCTTTCACCAGCCGACCGCTATGTGTGGTGGCTGAGTTTCGACTTCTTCGAAAGCAGGCGCTCCAGCAAGGCCGCACGTGTCATCGCGAATACCTACAAGGCAGCCCTGCTGCAGCTGCTGACGCGGTTGGGAACCGGCCATCTGTTCCAGTCCTATTATGCGCGCAGCCGGCTCAAGCCGCATTTGATCGGCGGCGAATTGCTCTCCGACTATCTGTCCATTGAGGCCGCCGCCCGCGACAGCGCGCCGAGGGAGGACCTTATCCTCTACAATCCCAAGAAGGGCATCGAGATCACCGATAGGCTGCGGGCCGCCTATCCCGCGCTTACTTTCGTCCCGATCATCAACATGACCAAGGCGGAGGTCGAGGCCATCTTCCGACGCGCCAAGATCTACATCGATTTCGGCGAGCATCCCGGCAAGGATCGCCTCCCGCGCGAAGCCGCGATGATGGGAACCGTCGTGGTGGTCGGTGCGCGAGGGTCCGCCGCCTTCGATGAGGATATCAACCTGACGGGGAGCTACAAGCTCGCCGTCGACGACACGCTTCCAGCGGCATTCCAAGCGCTGATCAGCGATATCCTGACCGATTTCCCGCGACATCAGGCGGTTCAGGAAGCCTATCGCCAGGTGATCACGCGAGAACGGGAGGTCTTTGCGCAGCAGGTCAGGGACGTGTTTTTCCAGCCTGTCCCAGCAGCTGCTTCACACTGACGGAAGCCAGGGGTCCCGAGCGTGAAAATCCTTGTAAACATCGGGACGCTGATCCTCTGGCAGGGCAGCATCTATCTGATCCCCCTGCTCACGACGCCCTATCTTGCGCGCGTCCTCGGCGTCACGCATTTCGGCATCCTGGCCATAGCCGGCGCGATCGTCAGTTACGTTTCGCTCGTCTGCGAATGGGGCTTCAGCCTGAGCGCGACGCAGAAGGCCGCGCAGAACGCGTCGTCGCCGGCGGTGCTGCGCACCCTGTTCTGGGATGTCACGATGGCCAAGGCCCTGCTGGCTCTGGTCGCCATCCTCGGTGCCGGGGTGATCATCTGGATGATTCCGAGCCTTCACGCGATGACGCCGATCCTGCTCGCCTATCTGCTGCAGGTGCTGTTCAGCATCGCCAATGCCGGCTGGCTGCTGCAGGGGCTCGAACGCATGGTCGGTTTCGCTACCGCATCCCTGCTCGGCCGTGCACTGACCGTGCCGCTGACCTTTCTGCTGGTGCATTCTCCCGACGACGTGGTGATCGCGGCCGCAATCCAGGGTGGGACCTTCCTGGTCTCGACGGTGGCGTCGCTCTATTTCGTCGCGCGCGTCATTCCGTTGCGGCCCGTCGGGCTGTCGCTGTCGGGTGCGTGGCGGCAGATCAGGGAGGGAACCCAGCTCTTTTTATCGACGGGCGGCATCAGCCTCTACAGCCAGAGCAATCTCGTCGTGCTCGCGGCCCTGTCGGGCGTGGGCCAGGCGGGACTGTTCAGCGGGGCGGATCGGATCCGGCGCGGCGTGCAGGGCGTGATCGGCCCTATCAGCATGGGGATATTTCCCCGGGTCAACAATCTGCTGGCGACCTCGCCAGAACGCGCCGGCCAGTTGATGAAGATCGTGCTGGCAGGGCAGGCGGCGGCGACGCTGATGCTCAGCCTCGCCATGTATGTCTCGGCTGAATTCATCACCACAAGTTTCCTGGGGCCGGATTTCGCGGCGGCGGTGATCATCGTCAAGCTGCTCTCGCCCATCCCCTTCATCGTGGGATTGAGCAATGCGCTCGGCATCAACATCATGCTGCCGCATGGCATGACGCGGCAGTTCATGCAGATCACCGTCGCGTCGGGGCTGATCAATCTGGCGATGCTGGTGCCGCTTTGCCATTTCTATGGCGGGGCGGGGGCCGCAGCGGCCGTGACGATGACCGAGGCGCTGGTGACGGCCATGATGGCGGCCGTGGTCTACCATCGCCGCAAATCGCTGTTCGTTGCGCTGCCGGCGGCTGCGCCGGCGTGACTGTGTCGGGAGAAGATCGGTGACCTGGCCCGTTCTTGTCTTCTGGTGCGTTCTGCTCTGGGGCGTGTTCGGCTCCTGGCAGGTCCTGATCTACCTGTTCTTCGCCTCAGCGGCGTTCGGGTCGCTGGCGGTTGTTCCCGTCGAGGCCGCAGGCGGCGTCAACCTCCTGCCACAAGCGGTTTGCGCCGGGGTCATCATCCTGCGCGCGCTGCTCAATGCGCAAATGCTCCGGTGGGCGCTTGCCGCGATGCTTGATCTGCGCTCGCTCGGGCTGCTGATGCTGTTTCTCGTCGTCAGCGTGCTCGTCACCATGTTCGCGCCGCGCATTTTCGCGGGAACGGTCGATGTCGTGTCGATCTCGGGGGTTAGTGCGGGCCCGCAGCCGCTGGCGCCGGGCTCGTATAATTTCACGCAGGCGCTTTATCTCTGCCTATCGGTCGGCGTCGTCGTGATGTTCTCCGTGTTATCCGAGCATTTCGACTTCGAAGCCGTCATGCGGCGGGCGTTTCTGCTTGGCGGCGTCGTGCTGTCGCTGTCGGCGCTGGTGGCGATGGCGGCCGATGCCGCGGGGGCATCATACCTGCTCGATCCGTTCCGGACGGTGAGCTACAACCTCTTCACCGACGTCGAATCCCTGGGCACGCGTCGCCTGGTCGGCCTGATGCCGGAAGCCTCGTCCTTCGGCGGGCTTTCGCTGCTCTACGCGACGGGCCTCGCCTTTCTCTATCCGGCCTATTCCGGCCGTTCGCGCGGCTTGGCGGCGATCACGGCATCCGCTCTGTTGGTCATGTCGGCGCTTTCGACATCGTCGACAGCCTATGTCGGGCTGGGTGTCTGCGCAGGCCTGCTCGCGCTGAACTGGCTGCGGCGGCTGCGCTCGCCCTCGGTGCGATGGCGCAGCAGCCTCACCACCGGCTTCATCGGACTGACGGTGGTTGCGACGGTCGTGCTCGGAATCATCCTGTTCCAGCCGTCGCTCTCCGACCACGTCCACGACATGGTCGATCTCATGCTGTTCCAGAAATCCACCTCCGAATCCTATATCGAGCGCATGAACTGGAACCAGACGGCCGTGGACGGCTTCCTGGCGACATCGGGCTTCGGCGTCGGGCTGGGTTCGGCGCGAGCCTCCAACTGGTTCGTGGCGCTGCTTTCAAATACCGGAGCGCTGGGCGCGGCGCTGATGCTCGGCTTTATCGTCCAAACCTTCGCAAGGCGTGCACCGGCCGGACATTCTTCGCGGGCGGAGTTGCTGCTCGCCCTGAAGGCGACATTGCTGATCAGCCTGGTGCTGTCGGCGCTTGCAGGTACATCGGCCGATTTCGGGGTCGGGGTCGCAGCGCTCTATGGGCTGATCAACGGGTTCGGGCACGATCCCGCGCCGGAAAGGCGTACGACGCTCGTGGCTGGATATTAGAAACGCTTCGTGTTCAAGTTGATACGGTCGGTCATCCCGGGCGAAGCGTAGCGCAGACCCGGGATCCATTCCGAGGCGCTTCCGAGAGAGGTTCCGGAATGGATCCCGGATCAGCGCCGCTTCGCGGCTTGTCCGGGATGACAGTGCGCCAAGCCAAGCCAGACGCGAAATGCTCTAGCCCAACCCTTGCCGCTCGATGCTTACGTCGCTTGTCTGGCCGTCATCGAGGCGCCCTCCGGCTTCAGCGAAGCGTAGAGGTCGCGATAATCGGCATAGAGCCGGTCGACGAAGAAGCGTTCGACGCCCTCCCTCGCTCGGGCCTTCATCCGCGCGAGATTTTCGGGGTCGCCAAGCAGACCGCGCAATTCGCGCGCGAAAGCCTCGGGGTCGCCTGGTGGCACCAGGATGCCTGCCTTGCCGCCGTCCAGAGCCTCGGGAACGCCGCCGACTGCGGTGGCGATGATCGCGCAGCCGGCATGGCGAGCCTCGAGATTGACCAGTCCGAGCGGTTCGGCGTGAGACGCCAGCACGAAGATATCGGAGCTCTGCAGCACCTTCTGCGGATCGCGCAACGAGCCGTGAAAAAGGATGCGGTCGCCAAAACCGGTTTCGCGCGCCGCCTGTTCGAGCAGCGCCCGGTCAGGGCCGTCGCCCACGATGTTGAGCGTCGCCGGATAATCGCCAGCGACGAGGCGGAAGGCCGCAATGATCGTGTCGACGCCCTTGCGGGCGTGCAGTCCGCAAACGGTGGTTATGCTCGGTCGCGCAATCGCGATATCGGGCTCCCCCGCGAACCAGCGCGAGCGCGCCCCTCCCAGCGGGGCGTTGACGATCGTGACCAGTTTTTGCGCGGAAAAGCCGCGCGCCATCAAGGTGATCCGCTCGGCTTCGCTTACCGCGGCGATGCGGTCGCCAAGCCGCATGATGGTCGAGTGACCATCGAAGGAATTGTGCACGGTGGTGACCAGGGAGGCCCGGGTCACCCGTGTCGCGAGATAACCCAGCACGGCGCCCGCCATCATATGGGCATGGACGATGTCGATGCGGCTGTCGCGGATCAGGGCGACGAGTTTTGCCAGGGCATTCGCCAGTTCGAGCGGCTGCTTGCTGCGCTGCTTGAGCGGGATATGGGCGACGCCGGTCGAAAGCAGCAGCTCGCGGAATTCGCCGTCTTCGCTCGCATAGGCGACGCTGTCGCCCCTATCAGCCTGAATGCAGGCGAGATCTACGGCAGCGTGGACGTTCCCGTGGCCCAGGCGACAATGATTGGCGAGATGCAGGATCCTCATCAGACCGGCCCCCTTATGCAAGCGGGCTTCGTCATTTGGCGTAGATGCGGACATAATCGACGAACATGTAGGACGGATTGGGCGTCTCCGTGATCGGCCAGCCGCTTCCCAGCGCGAGGTTGAGCAGGGGAAACAAGGGCTGTGCGAATTCCGGCGGTGTCGCGATGCGCCAATACGGCGTGCCGTCCAGATAAAACGTCGTCCATCTCGCGTCGATCATCACGCCGAAGCGATGATAGTCGTCGGTCAGGTCTGTCTCGAACCGCGCGACATAGGGGACGTGCCGCTCCGGATAGACCTTATCCATCGACCAGACGTGGTAGACGCTGTGGAGCGCGCGGGGATCGTGCCCATAATACTCCATCACGTCGACTTCGACAGCGTAGCGCGCGCGTTCGGTGCCCATCAGCCAGAACGCCGGCCAGACGCCCTTTCCGGGCGGCAGTTTCGCCCGCATTTCGAAATAGCCGTATTGCTGGGCAAAGCCGTTGCCCTTGAGATCGTGCCCGGCGAGCAGGCCCGACTCCCAGCGCCCATCGGCCCCCTTGCGGGCTTCGATCCGAAGGATGCCGTTGTCGATCGTGAAAGGAAATCCCGGCTGCGGATCAGCGAAGCGGGCGTCGCCGAAATCGCCGTTCCAGGGCGTGTGCGCGATCCAGCGGGTCGTGGGTCCCCAGGGCGAGACGCTGAGCTTGTCGAACTCTTCCGCGAAGGTCACCCGATAGCCGGTGAGATCGAGCGGTCCGGGCTTGTCGACCGATGGCGGTGAAAAGCCCGGCAGCAAGACAGCCAAAGCGGCCAAGGCGAGCGCTGCGCCCAACATCTTGGCAAGACTTGGCAGCTTGGCAAGACTTGGGAACTTGGCAAGGCTTGGGAACTTGGCAAAGGGGAACTTGGCAGAACGCAAAACAGTCATGACGTGGCATTGCCCTTTTGTGGCCAGAGGCAAGGCAACGCCCGCTGCCTGTTTGCCGAGCCCGATCCCCCCGTCATTTGAGCTTCAGGATGTTGGCGGGGCTGATCCGGCCGCGCATCAGGTCGAGCACCGCCAGCGCATTGCCGAGAAGCCGGCCCTTGCGGTCGACCCAGGGCTCCGGTCTCAGGACGCGGGTGACGTTCGAGCCGACATTGCGCGCGACCTGAATGAGCGCCCGGTCGGCGCGCATGGTCTTTTTCCTGAACAGGTGCCAGGGATTGGCGATCTGGGAATAGCCGAAGCGAAGCCCGGAGGTGCGGCCGCGTTTTGCGCCGAGATGAACCCCCTGCATGCGTCGGCAGCCGACGATCCGCCCGCAGCCGGAGAGCTGTCGGCTGAAATCGACATCCTCAAGCCAGCCATAGAGCGGGAGAGCCTCGTCGAAGCGGACGGCGTGCCGGTTCAGCGCCGCCAGTCGCACGGTCATGTTGCAGCCATAGCCGTTATGCAGGTCGTGCAGCTCCGGCTGATCGAACTGACGATCGCCGGCGCGCAGGATGGCATGAGCTTCGTCGCTGCTCAGTCCCGGGCCCGTAGCGCCATCGGCGAGCACGAGGCCCGACGCGATCACGATGTCTGCATGCTGCGCAAACAGCGCTTCGGTTTCCGCCAGATAGTCGGGCCGCGGGAAGAAATCATCGTCGAAGAAGGTTATCAGCCCTTCCTTCTCGCCGGCGAGCCTGGCGATGATGGCGTTGCGCTGATGGCAGGAGCCTTTCTCCGAGGTCACGATCGTAACCTTCAAAGACAGGCGCTCAAGCGCTTCGCGATCGACATCGGCGGGCTCGGCGGGACAGATGAAAACCTCGTCGGGCAAACGGGTCTGCCTCGAAAGCTCACCGAGCGTCTGCGTGAGGACGTCACGTCGGCCTGCAGTCGCGATCGCGATAAAAATCGGGTTATGCGACATGGTTGCCCTAGGCCTGTACGCCTGAGAGCCGTGGTGCTTGGATAGGCATTGCGCGCGCGATCCCTTTGGCTTCGGCCGGCGACGGGCGCATGCCGTGACGTCCAGCCATACTCATTGGCACGATTACACTCATGGGTACCCGACCGATCTCCCCGCTGACCTATAGGCAGGAAATGTGCCATGGCCCGTTTGTCGCGCGCCAACTCTCGTAACAAGTGAGTGCCAAGCGGGCTTCGGGATCAATGCGTGCACCCGCGAGTTGGAGCCTTTGCCTGGCCCGGCGTCCATGTCGGGGCAGGCATGTCAGCGGTTGGCAACGCCGTTGCAAAGCCGTTCAGAAATCTTTGCAATGGTAACGTGTCGCCCCACAACGTCAGCGCGGCCCGTTTCGCGGTCCACGGTCCAGGAAGTTTTGATGACAGCCAAAGTGAGCCCTCTCGCCGGCATGCCCCTCGATCCCAGCCAGCTGGTTGACGTCGCCAAGCTGCTTCAAGCCTATTTCGACCGCCCCGATCCGACACAGGCCGCGCAGCGCGTCGCTTTCGGCACCTCGGGCCATCGCGGCTCCTCCTTCCTGCTATCCTTCAACGAAGCGCATATCCTCGCGATTGCCCAGGCGATCTGTCTCTACCGCAAGCAGCATGGCATCGATGGCCCGCTGTTTCTGGGCATCGATACGCATGCGCTCTCGCGCCCGGCCTTCGAGACGGCGGTCGAGGTCTTCGCGGCCAATGGCGTCGTCACCATGGTCGACGAGCATCTGCGCTTCACGCCGACGCCGGTCATCTCGCATGCCATCATCGGTCATAATCGCGGCCGCAGTTCCGGCCTTGCCGACGGCGTGGTGATTTCGCCCTCGCACAACCCGCCGGCCGATGGCGGCTTCAAATACAACATGCCCCATGGCGGCCCGGCCGATACCGACGCCACCGGCTGGATCGAGCGAACGGCGAACGCCCTGATCGCCGAGGGGCTCGGCGGCGTGCTGCGCATGCCCTATGAGCGGGCGCTGAAGTCGGATCTGGTCAAGCGCTACGGCTATATCGATGCTTATGTCGGGGATCTCGCCGAGGTCGTCGACATGGAAAAGATTCGCAGCTCCGGCGTGACCATCGGCATCGGGCCGCTGGGCGGAGCGGGGCTCGACTATTACGGCCCGATCATCGAGCGCTATGGGCTCAACGCGACCGTGATCGACGCCCGCCTCGATCCGACCTTCGGCTTCATGAGCGCCGATTGGGACGGCAAGATCAGGATGGACTGCTCGTCGCCTTATGCGATGGCGAGCCTGATCGGCATGCGCGACCGCTTCGACGTCGTCTTCGCCAACGACACCGACGCCGACCGCCACGGCATCGTCACTCGCAGCGGCGGGCTGATGAACCCCAACCATTATCTGGCGACATCGATCGCCTATCTCTTCCCCAACCGCCCGAACTGGCCTGCAAAGGCCGCGATAGGCAAGACGATCGTCAGCAGCGCCATGATCGATCGCGTGGCCGGCAAGCTTGGCCGCCGCCTCGTCGAGGTCCCCGTCGGCTTCAAATGGTTCGTCGATGGGTTGTCGGATGGCGGCTTCGGCTTCGCCGGCGAGGAGAGCGCTGGCGCGTCCTTCCTGCGCCGGGACGGCACGAGCTGGACCACCGACAAGGACGGCATCATCCTGGGCCTGCTCGCAGCCGAGATCACCGCCAGCACCGGCGCCGATCCCAATATGCTCTATGAGGGGCTGACCGCCGAGCTTGGCGCGCCGCTTTATGCCCGCGTCGACGCAGCCGCCACGCCGGCGCAGAAGGCGGTGCTGAAGACGCTTGCCGCGCCGCAGATCACGGCAAAGGAACTGGCCGGGGAGCCGATCACGGCGATCCAGAGCGACGCGCCGGGTAACGGCGCCGCGATCGGCGGCGTGAAGGTTTCGACCAAGGACGGCTGGTTCTGCGCGCGCCCCTCGGGAACCGAGGAGGTCTACAAGATCTACGCCGAGAGCTTTCGCGACGAGGCGCATCTGCGGCAGATCCAGGAGGAGGCGCAGGCGATCATCAACATGGCTTTCGCTGCGGCTTGAGTCGATCTCCCCTGTGACGAGCCAGTGCCCGCGCTATGGCGAGGGCCAGGCCGTCAGCACGTCGGCGAGGGATGGGCGATGATGGCCGTCGCGGCCGGTCGTTGCGGGCGCGGCCAGCATGGCGTTCAGGACGGCTTCCTGGGTCGCCTCCGCCGCTGCCCGGAAGGCGTGATCGATCCGGTTCTCGTTCAGGACGGATAAAGGCAGGAGATCGGCCCGGTCATGATGGCCGATCGGATTGGCCGTCGTGAATGCGAGGGCGATGTCGCCGCTGCCATTGCCCCAGAAGGCGCCGAGGCGAGCGAGGCCTGCGCCGGCGCGCCTGGCGACGCGCTTCAACTGCCGCGATTCCATCGGGATGTCGGTCGCCAGCACCACGATGACGGAGCCGCGCTCGCGTTCATTCAATGATGGTTCGTGCGTGGGAAGCGGCCGGCGCCCATCCGGCAGAACGAGATCGCCGGGCGTGCCGAAATTGGCGAGGACCAAGGCTCCCAGCGTGAAGGGGCGCCCGTCCAGCGTCATGATACGCGATGCGGTGCCGATGCCTCCCTTGAAGCCGAACGCGCTCATGCCCGTGCCGGCGCCGACCGCTCCTTCCTCGACCGCCGCGCCGCGCGCGCCGTCGAGTGCCGCGAAGGCGTCAGCCTCCGTGAGGTGCCGCGCCCGGATGTCGGACAGCCAGCCATCATTGCATTCGAGCACGACCGGGTTGACGGTGCCGGTTTCGCGACCGATGTCGGGATTTGCAGCCAGAGCGCGGCTCACCAGCGCATCGAAACCAGTCCCTATCGCGAAGGTGTTGCCGAGCAGGAGCGGGGTCTCGACCTGCCCGAGCTCCGCGACCTGCAACAGGCCGGCGCTCTTGCCGAAGCCGTTGATGATCTCCACCCCGCACCTGACCTTCTGGCGGAACAGATCGCCGGGATGAGGCTGGATCGCTGTGAAGCCTGTGAGGATATCGCCCTCGCGGACCGTCCTGTGCCCAACCGCGACGCCGGCAACGTCGGTGATCGCGTTCAGGGGGCCGGACGGCAGGGTGCCGCAGACGAGATGGAAATCACGAGCACGAAAGGTCTGGGTTCGAGACGTCATGAGCAAGCCGGATCGAGAGGGCGGATCAATCACGCTATCGCCTAACACAATCCGCGGCAGGCGGTATCGCCGCCGCAGCGCTCTCCCAGGGTTCCGTGTCGACGACGAATTGAAGCGTTGGTCCGCTCGCCAATCGGCGATCTCGACATCCGTGGCTATCGACCTGATAAAATAAATGCGCTGAAACTCTACGGGAGTCCCATGCCGGCAAAGATAATCTTAGCATTTAGTCAACCTTGACGGCGGATGATCGAACCGAAGCCCGAGAGCCGATGTCTTTCCAAGGTAGTGCAGCCAACTTCCACGTTGAGTGTGTCTTATGCCTAAAACAGCAGAAAGGGGCGCTATCTCGATGGCGCTCCTCGAAGAGCAGGACGCGCTGAACGAGCAGCTGATTGCGGCGCTCTATGCGACCCGTGGTCCCATTCTGGTCGGCTCGGTTACGGTCACGGCGGTGATAGCCGGTGCGGGCATCCTTGCTGGGCATGATCCCGTCTTCTACGCGCTGGCCGTCTTGATGGCGGGTCTGGGCGTCTTCCGGTTCGAAACCCACCGGATGTACAGCCGCGCTCGAATCTCGGCGGATATCGCGTTCGATGCACCCCGTTTCGAGCGGCTGGCCATGATCGGGGCCTGGGCGACGGCAGCGCTCATCGCCGGGTTCAGCTGCTATGCCTTGTGGCGCTATCCGACCCAGCCCGTCGCAGTTCTGGCGATCGCGCAATCGATCGGCTATCTCGCGGGCATCTCGGGGCGCAACACGTCGCGCCCTTTGATCACGAAGATTCAGGTCCTGATCTCGGGAATACCTTTCACGATCGCGCTGCTGCTCACATTGGAACCGGCCTATATCCTGATCGCGCTCACGGTTCTGCTGACGACGACCCTGACGTTCTCCAGCACGCAGATCATCCATCAGATGTTCATTGCCCGTTTCCGGTCGATGAAAGAGCTAGAGATTCTGGCCAATCGGGATGCCCTTACCAATCTCGACAACAGGCGCGCCTTGCTGTTCAAGCTCGACCACGAACTGGCCAGCAGGAAGAGCCTGACGCTGCTTTCGGTCGATATCGATCATTTCAAGGTCATCAACGATTCCTTCGGTCATGATGTCGGGGATGCCTTGCTCGTCTCCATCGGCGAGACCCTGTCGTCCTGCCTCGCGAGCGGCGAGATGGTCGCCCGCATGGGCGGCGACGAATTCATGATCGTGACGTCCTGCGGGACGTCCGAGGCGATCGAGCTTGCGCGCCGCGTGCTGGCGCGGATTGGTTCCCAGCGCAGGATCAAGGGGCGCAGCATCACGGCGACGGTCAGCGTCGGCATCGTCCTGGCCGATCGCAGCATGACGGTCGAGGAGGCCCTGAAGCGCGCCGACATCGCCCTCTACAAGGCCAAGTCAGACGGGCGAAATCACTTCGCGGTCTATACCGCCGAGTTGAGCGCCGAACATGACGAGCATCTCGCATTCGAGGCCGACATGCGGGAGGCGATCCGGACCGGACAGTTCCAGCTCGCATATCAGCCGATCTACAATCCGCGCTCGGGAAGCGTCACGCTGGTCGAAGCGCTGCTGCGCTGGGAGCATCCGACACGCGGCCATATCAGCCCCGCGACGTTCATTCCGGTCGCCGAGCGGACCGGGCTGATCAGGGTTCTGGGGGCGTGGACGATCGAGACTGCGGCGCGGGCCGCGCTGACATGGCCGCGCAATGTCGGGGTGAGCGTCAATGTCTCGGCCCGGCAGTTCGAGAGCGATCACGACCTTGTCGCAGTTGTTGCCGCGATCCTGCGGCGGACCGGCCTGCAGCCGCGCCGGCTGACGCTCGAGATCACCGAGTCGACGCTCATCGAGGATGCGCCCCATATCATCGACAGCCTGATGCGGCTGCGGACCATGGGGGTCAGGATCGCGCTGGATGATTTCGGGACGGGCTATTCGTCGCTGAGCTATCTGGTCAAGCTGCCGATCGATATCATCAAGATCGACAAATCCTTCAGCCACGAGATCGAAGTGTCGCGCAAGGTGAATGCCTTGATGGCGGCGATCACGGACCTCGCCCACCAGTTGGGTCTGCTCATCATCGTCGAGGGGGTCGAGACGGAGCCGCAGCTGGCCGCGATGCGGCGCTTCAGCCTGCACGGGATTCAAGGCTTCATATTCGCCAGGCCGATGTGGGACGACGAGCTGCTCTCGATCATCAAGGAGCGTGTGCCGTCCGATCGATCCAAACCCGCCAGCGTGGGCGCGGATCCTTCGACGAGTGCCCCCAGGAAGCGACCGAAGGCTGCCTCAGGATCTCCGCGCTAGTCGGGCCGAAACTGGAGTCTGGCTACAATGCAGAGGCCGAACTACCCAAGCGGCAAAGACTTGCTTGGCGCTGATTCCATTTCTCGGGACGACCTTGAGGATATTTTCGCGCGAGCCGAGCAGTATCTGGCCGAGGAGAATGAAGACGACGGCTCCGGCGACTATGTGCCGGCCGCACCGGTCATGCGGCGGCGCCCGAAAGTGGTCGCGACCCTGTTCGATCAGCGCAGCACCCGCACCCGCCTGGGCTTTCAGGCTGCTGCCTTGCGGCTTGGCCATCAGTCACTGGATGTTTTCGACACCGAACGTAGCCGTATGGGCACGTCCACGGGTGAATCCATCGAGGATCACATCCGGACGGTCGAGGCCTATAGCGATCTGATCGTCGTCCGCTCCCATACCGAGAGCCTGCCCTATCAGATCGGGCGTCTGAGCTACCTGCCGGTGATCAATGCCGGCAATGGCGCGGACGAACACCCGACACAGGCTTTGATCGATCTTTTCGCCATCCATAAAATGCGCGGGCCGGTTCAGGGCCTGTCGATCGCGCTTTCGAGCGACACACGCGCGCGCTTTGCGCTGTCCTTCGTGAAGATGCTGCGCCTGTCGCCGCCGCGGCGTTTCACCCTGTGCTGCCTGCCGGGTGTGCCGATCAATCCGCCGATGCGCGAAGCGCTCGAATTGTTGCGAAATCTCGGCTGTCCGGTCGCCGTGGTCCACGACATCCGCGATACGCTGGATCACGATGTCCTCAGCATACAAATGCAGGACATGAGCCGCTTCTCGCATGCCTCGCTGGGCAGCGAAGCCGTCGACAAGGAGCTTGAGACCGAGCCGTTCACGCTGACGGCCAAGAAAATCATCGATGCCAATTCGGATATCCTCATCCTGAATCCGCTGCCGCGTTTTTCCGAGCTGGACGTGTCATGTGACACCCTGCCCAACGCCGGCTATTTCCGCCAGGTCAAGCTCTCGATGCAGGTGAGGATGGCGATCCTCAACAGAATGCTGATGGGCATTCCATGGGCTGGCTGAGCCGCCGATTCTTTTGTTTTTCGGCGTGGATGGGGACGCATTTCCTCGCCTATATCGCTGTCGCCATCTCGATCCGTTATCTGTCCTTTTATTCCCGTATTGTTGAAATCGCCGCGGTCCGATCTGCGGGATCGCTGATCATCGCCGCATTCATCGTCTTCAAGATCAGTGCGGTCCGGCCCCAGCCGATAGAACAGGGCGTTCAGCTGCACATCCAGCGGAGCCTGATCCATCTGGTGGGTTCGCTGGCCCTGATCTGGAGCGTAGCCAATCTGCCGTTGGGATTCACGGCAACCGTCGAGTTTTCCGGGCCGCTCTTCGCGGCCCTGATCGGGATCGCGATCTCCGCCCGTTATCCGGGGTCAACCGCCACTGTCGGCCTGGCGCTGATCGGGTTGGGAAGTGCGTATCTGCTCTATACGCAAGGCGTTTCGCAGGACATCCGCCTACTGATACCAGTCGGTGCCGTCGCCCTGCTGACGATAACCAATCTCATGCTGTCGAAGCTCGCTCAGGATTCCAACGTATTCTCCATCGTATTCATCATGCACAGCATACAGCTGCCAATTTACATCGCCATTCTCCTGTTCAATCTCGATCCCACACCGGCCGTCCAGGCGCCGGACATCGATATGCTCGCCATGCTGTCCATCCTGGCTGCGGCCATCGTCCTGATGGTGGCTGGTTTCGTCACGCAGATTGCGCTTGCAAACGCCTCCCGCTACGGCAGCCCCTTGCAGCTATGCGCCGCCGACACCCTCCGGATTCCGTTTCTGACGGTGGTCGGATATGTCGTATTCGGCGAGCTTCTGAAGAACAGTTCGCTGCTGCCCGGATTGATCGTCATAGCGGGGGCGGTGATTACCAGCCTGCCTCGCGGCCGCACTCAAAGACAGAGCGCCTGACGCGCCGCTCGTCCTTGCTAGCTGGCGCTACGGTCAGGAGCCGGCTCCGAATCGAACTCGCGGCGGAACTTCTCGTCGGTTTCGACGGGGTTCTCGAAGCGGGCGATCGAGAACGGCTCCAACGGGGTCGCAGTTTCCCCATCGACGATCATTTCGCTCAGGCACAGGCCGACACCGGGGCCGATCTGGAAGCCGTGTCCGCAGAAGCCGAAAGCGTGGAAAAGGCCCGGCGTCGTCCGGCTCGGCCCGATCACCGGCACCATGTCGGGCAGATAGCCCTCGATGCCCGACCAGACGCGGATGACATGGCAATTGGCGAGAGCGGGCACGACCTTGGCGAGCGACTGCATCGCGGAGAGCGTCTTGGCGGCCGGAACCGGGGCGCGGTTTGCAACGGGATCGGCGGCAGTTCTCGGATAGCCCGCCAGGATGATGTTGCCGCGCGGAATCTGGCGGAAGATCACGGAGCCGTCGACAGCCTGGATGGAGGGCTCGATGAAATAGGGATAGGGCTCCGTCACGAATTGCGGAGGGCCGGCTGGGAAGAGCGGCGCGGTCTCGCCGAACTGCTCGGCAATGGCGAGCGCCCAGGCGCCGGCGGCGTTGATCACCTGGCCGCAGTCGATCTCAGTCCCGGTATCGGTCTTCACCGTGAAGGCGCCGCCACCACTGCCGATCTCGGTCACGCGGCAGTGCTCGATGACCGTGACGCCCAAGCCTTTTGCGGCGCGCGCGACGGCGGGGGTGACGAGACGTGGGTTGGCCGTGGCGTCACGCGCCGAGAAGGTGGCGGCCACGACCCGCTCGCTCAACCAGGGCCAGCGGCGGCGCAGGTCCGACGGTTCGAGATGGTCGATCGTGAGCCCGTAGGTCTCCGAGACGGCCGCATAAGCCTCGATCTTTTCGCGCTCCTTCTGATCGAAGGAGAGGTAGAGATGGCCGGTCTGTTCGAATTCGCAGCGATCGCCAATCAGGTCCTCCAGCTGCTCCCACAAGGCCTGGGAGCGCAGCGACAAGGGGTACTGGCCGGGGAAGCGGCCCTGAAGCCGCAGATTGCCGAAGTTGGTGCCGCTCGACTGCGCCCCGACGACGCCTTTCTCGATGATGACGACGCGCTTGTCGCGCCTAGCCAGGAAATAGGCCGACCAGGCCCCGATCAGGCCACCACCGATGATGGCGACATCGACCGTGAGACGGCTCATGAAATGGCGTCCGCCGCTGCCAGGGCGATCGGCTTGACTGGAGCCTGCACGCGCAATCGGCCGGCGGCGGCGCCGGCAATGCCGGCATGGCCTGCGACGATCTCCTGCAATGATGGACCGCAGACCCGGCCCTGGCACCGTCCCATGCCACAGCGCGTCATCGCCTTGACGCGGTTGATTTCCACGGGGCCGAGCTCCTGATCCATCGCGCGCCTGACGTCGCCAACCGAGACGTTCTCGCAACGGCACAAGGTCACGCTGTCGGCAAGGGCGCCTATCTGGGCAACGGGCCAGGCAAAAGCCCGCGCCAGCCCCTGCTGGAACGCCCGCAGGCGGCCGACCCGGCGACGAAGCCCGAGCATGGTTGCTCCAGGCTCGGCAAAACCGAGATCGGCCAGGGCTGCATGGGCCGCAAGAGCGCCGCTTGCCTCGGCCGCATCCGCGCCTCCGATCGCGGCACCGTCTCCGGCCAGATAGAGACCGGGGCCGGCGCGACCATAAGCGTCGGTTCGCGGCAGCCACAGCCGGAATGTCTCGTCGTAGACCAGCGTCGCGCCGGCCAGTTCCGCCAGCTGCGTCTCGGGTTTGAGGCCATAGCCGAGAGCGACGGCGTCGCAGGCAAAACGCCTGTCGCGATTTCCGGAATCCTTCAGCGTGATTGCGATGACGTGGTCGTCGCCTTCGATCGCGAGGGCCGTTACGCCGTTCAGCACCGGCACGCCTGCGCGCCACGCGCCGCCGAGATAGGCCAGACCGCGCAGCAGGGTTCGCGGTGAGTTCGCCAATGATGGAAGCGCGGCCACCTTGTCCAGAAGCGGCGTCGTATCCGCGATGACGACGACGTCGGCTCCGAGCTTGCGGTATTGTTGCGCGGCGAGCGCCAGCAGTGGCGACGAACCCACAAACGCGACACGCCGGCCTATGAAGCAGCCCTGATCCTTCAGCGCCACCTGAGCGCCGCCGAGGGTAAACACGCCCGGCAGGGTCCAGCCCGGAACCGGGGCGATGCGGTCCATCGCGCCTGTCGCCAGGATCAGAGCATCGAAGCTTTGGGTCGATGCCACACCATCGCGCAGCAGATGAAGGGTGCGGTTCTCGATGTTCCAGACCAGCGTGTTCTGGCGATAGTCGATCGCGCTGCGTATGGCCTCGAACCGGGCGTGGAGCGCTAAGTATTTGCCGGCTTCGCTGCCCATCAGCGAGGGCATGTCGAGTTCCAGCCCGGGAGAAGGTCTGCGGTAGCCCTGTCCGCCGGCCTGTCGGCTCTCGGTGATCAGGATCGGCCGATGCCCGTGGGCATGAACGACGGCAGCGGCGTTCATGCCGGCCGGCCCGTCGCCGATGATGACGATGTCAGCCACGGTCGAAATCAATCATGGCCGCAAAGCCGGTGTGGCTGTCGACAATGCCATTCCCGCCGCAACCGGCGTCGTGCAGGCGCGCAGCCGGCCGCCGGTTTCGGTCCAGACCCAGCAATCCTGGCAGGCTCCCATCAGGCAAAAGCCGGCGCGCGGCTCGCCGCCAAATTCGAGGCGACGCAGGAAGCCGCGCTGGCTCAGCAGGGCAGCCAGCACAGACTCGCCTTCGGTTGCCATGATCGCCTGGCCATCCAGTGTCAGCGGCACCGACGCCCCGCGGCGCGGGACGGCACGAATGAACTGCGCTTCTGCCGATCCCGAACGGGTCATGGCGATCCCATCGAACTACACATCGTTTATCGCTATACGATAAGTCTTTGCGTATGATGATAGAAGTGAGCGCGAGCTGTCAATCGCTCCCGACCGATATCAGGTGCGCGAAATCGCGTGGCCGGCAGCAATGATCAGGGACGAGAAGCGCGCGACCACCTCCTCGCGCGAATAGCGCGAACAGGAGACGGCGACGTTGACCGCGCCCTCGGGCCGGCCGCGATGGTCCAGGATCGGCGCGGCGATCGAGGCATCGCCATGGTAGAATTCCTCGAAGGCGGTGGCATAGCCCTTGGCTTTCGCATCGCGCAGCTTGGCGAGCAGCGCTTCGCGGCTCCAGGTCGTCGAGGGCGTGTGCGGCTTCAGGTCGGAGCGATCGATGATCGCCATCGCTTCGTCCTCGGGTAGCCGCGAGAGCATCGCTATACCCGGCGCCGCGCAGAAAGCCGGCATGCGCGTGCCGATGATGACGTCGGTATTGAGCACGTGCCGGCTGAGGAAGCGCGAGACGAAGATGATCTCGGTATCCTGCAAGGTCGTCAGATTGACGGTTTCCTCCGTCTCCTTGCTGAGATGCATGAGATAGGGCATCGCCCGGTCGACCAGGCGGCTGCCGCGGAAGAAGTGGTGGCCCATATCGAGCGTCTTGGCCGTCAGCTCGAAGCGCTTGGTCTCGCTGTCCTTATGCAGGTAGCCGAGCCGCGTCAGCGTGTGGGTGAAGCGCTGCGCCGAACTCAGATCCATCCCGGTGACAGTCGCGACCTGCGACAGGTTCAGCGAGGGATGCTGGCGCCCAAAGGCCGACAGAACGCGGAATGCCTTTTCCACGGACGCCACCATCAAGGGATCGTCGCTTTTCTCCTTGGCGGGGGCGCTGGGCCTGGCCTTGGCGGGCTTGCTCGTATCGAGCGTCGACATGCTGCTTACTCCTGGCCGGATCATTGGCGGCGACAAACCCGGTTGACAAGGCGCCCGGTCCAATCAATCATTCAATATAACTTATCGTATGTCGATAAAATGTCATCGCGGAGATCGAGGTCATGAAGGAATTCGTCCTGAGCGAAGTGCGCGGTGCAGTCGGCATCCTCACGCTCAACCGGCCCGACAAGCTGAACGCATGGAACGAGCCGATGCGCACCCGCCTCGTCGAGGCGTTGAAGGAGCTCGAGGCCAATGATGCCGTGCGGGCGATCATCCTGACCGGTGCGGGCGAGCGCGCCTTCGGCGCCGGCCAGGACCTGAACGAGACGAAGACTTTCGATCCCGACCGCGCGGAAGTGTGGATGGGCGAATGGGAGCGCCTCTACGATCTGATCCGTTCGCTCTCGAAGCCGATCATCGCTGCGCTGAACGGTGTCGCGGCGGGTTCGGCCTTCCAGGTCGCGCTGCTCTGCGACCTGCGCATCGGCCATTCCGGCGTCACCATGGGCCAGCCCGAGATCAATTCCGGCATCGCCTCGGTGACCGGTCCCTGGATCATGCGCGAGATGATCGGCATTGCCCGCACGATCGACCTCACCCTGACCGGGCGGATGATGGATGCCGAGGAGTGCTTCCGCATCGGCCTGATCAACCGCATCGTCCCGCAGGGCCAGGTGATGGAGGCAGCGCTTGCGCTCGCCACCGAGCTTGCGGGCAAGCCGCCGGTCGCCATGCGGCTGAACAAGGCCCGCTTCCGCGAAGTGACCGAGGCAAGCTTCCGCGAATGCCTGCAGGCCGGCATCCGCAACCAGCGCGAGGCCTACGCCACCGGCGAGCCCGCCCGGATGATGGAAGAATTCCTGGCCAAGCGCGCAGCGCGGAAAACGGCCTGAGCGTCTGCCGCTTATTCGATTGCTCCAGGGGAAATCGCGGAAAACCGCAAGAAGGGGAGAAAATCATGACGGATATGTTCACCACTCCAAGCCGGCGTCGCCTGCTTCAGCTGGCCGGCGGCGCAGCCGCCACCGGCCTCTGGGCGCCGGCGATCATCGGGCGTGCGGCAGCCGCGACGCAGATCACGGTCGCCGATCCCGGCGGCCCGTTCAGCCAGGCCTGGCGCAAGGCGTTTTACGATCCCTTCGAGAAGGCGACCGGGAACAAGGTCGTCAATGTCGCGCGCGAAGCCGAGCCCACCGCCCAGTTCAAGGCGATGGTCGAGACCAAATCCTACACCTGGGACGTCTGCACGCTGACATTGTCGGCCCGTGACATCCTGGCTGCGCAGGGACTGCTGGAGCCCATCGGCTTTGGGCATGCCGACGTGCCGCAGCTGATGCCGGAGGCGATCTCCTCGAATTTCATGGGCACCGACGTCTATTCCACCGTCTTTGCCTACCGTACGGACCGGGTGAAGGCGGCGCCCGCGAGCTGGGCCGACTTCTTCAATGTCGAGAAATTTCCGGGCCGCCGCTCGCTTCGCAAGAATCCGATCGACACGCTGGAGCAGGCGCTGCTCGCCGATGGCGTGCCGCTCGACAAGCTCTATCCGCTCGATGTCGAGCGCGCCTTCAAGGTGCTCGACAAGATCAAGCCGCACATCGCGGTCTGGTGGACGGGTGGCGCCCAGTCGACCCAGCTGCTCCAAAGTGGCGAAGTCGACATGCTGCCAGGCTGGAACGCACGTTTCCAGGCGGCGATCGATGGTGGCACGCCAGCCAAGATCGTCTGGGCCCAGGGCCTCTATTCGATCGAGGGCTGGGGCATGCCCAAGGGCGGCCCGCGTTCGGATGTCGGGCGCCAGTTCATCAAGTTCTGCTCGGACCCCAAAGCCCAGGCGCTTTACACCGAGATCCTGGCCTATGGCCCGACCAATCTCGACGCCTACAAGACGATTCCGGCCGATCGGGCGAAATCCCTGCCGACCTCGCCCGACAATCTGAAGCAGATGGCCATCGCCAACGAGGCTTGGTGGAGCGCCAATCGCGCAGCCGTCACCGAGCGCTTCAATAGCTGGCTTCTGGTCTGACAGCCGGGACGGTCTGGTCATGACGATGAACGCGCCCGGTGGCGAGGCGCCGCCGAAGCTTCTGGTCGAGGGTCTGTGCAAGCGCTACGGCGCGACTACGGCTCTCGATCCGACCTCTCTGGCGGTGAGGGAAGGCGAGTTCCTCACGTTGCTGGGCCCGTCCGGCTCGGGCAAGACGACGCTGCTGCAACTGATCTGCGGTCTCGTCGACGCCACCGAAGGGCGCGTCGTCATCGACGGGCGCGACCAGTCGCGCATGCCGGTTCACCAACGCGATATCGGGTTGGTGTTCCAGCATTATGCGCTCTTTCCGCATCTGACGGTCGCCGAGAACATCGCCTTCCCCCTGAAGATGCGCGGGCGGCCCTCTGCCGAGGTTGCCAAGCGTGTCGATGCCGCACTGGGCATGGTGCATCTTGGCCATCTCGCGGCGCGCTTTCCGCGCGAGCTCTCGGGCGGCCAGCAGCAGCGCGTCGCGCTGGCGCGGTGTTTCGTCTACCAGCCCTCGATCATCCTGATGGACGAACCGCTGGGCGCGCTCGACAAGAAGCTGCGCGAGCACATGCAGATCGAGATCAAGCGGCTGCATCGCGAGAGCGGCGCGACGATCGTCTATGTCACGCATGATCAGGAGGAGGCGCTGGCGCTGTCCGACCGGATCTGCCTGATGAACCATGCGCGCATCGAGCAGCTCGGCTCGCCACGTGAGATCTATGAGCGGCCGCGCACGGCGTTTGCGGCCGATTTCATCGGCATCTCCAACATCTTCCGCGGCACTTTCGCGACCGGCGCAAGCCGGATCGAGACACCCCATGGCAGCTTCGCGCTGCCGTCCGATGCCACGCCCGTTGGCGAGGGCGGCGCGCTCGTCGTGCGGCCGGAGCATCTGCGGCTTGGTGCCGCCGATGGCGGCCATGTCACGGGTATCGTCGCCGAGATCGTCTATGCGGGATCGGAGACCCGGGTCATCGCCACACTCAGTGAGGGCGCCACTGTGACGCTGCGCCTCCAGCAGGGCGAAACCGTGCCGGAGCTCGGCCAGCAGATCGTGGCCGGCTGGCCGCGCGACAAGGCGGTGCTGGTGTCATGAGCCAGGCTGCGGCGACCGGTTTCTTCAGTGCCCTGCGATTGCCGCGCCTGAGCGCGCTGTGGCTTGCCGCGCCCGGATTGATCTTTCTGGCGGTTTTCTTCGTCTATCCGGTCGCGCAACTGCTCGGCCTCAGCATCGTCGATCCCGCCAAAGGCGATCTTTCGATCGCGACCTATCAGCGTATCGCGGCGACCGACGTCTATCTCCGTGTCCTCGGCATCACTTTCAAGATCGCCGGCAACACCGCGCTGATATCGCTGCTCATCGGTTATCCGCTGGCCTATTGGCTTGCGCGCATGCCGGAATTCTTTCGCGGCCGGATGCTGCTCTTCGTCATGGTGCCGTTCTGGACGAGCTATCTCGTCAAGACCTTCGCCTGGATGATCGTGCTTGGCCGCAGCGGCGTGATCAACAATCTGCTGATGGGGACGGGGGTCGTCGATCAGCCGCTGCCGCTGCTTCACAACGAGTTCGGCGTGATGGTCGGCATGGTTCATGCGATGGTGCCTCTCGCCGTCATGACCATGTTGCCGGTGATGATCGGCATCGACCGCCGCCTCGTCCAGGCGGCGCAGACGCTGGGCGCTTCGCCTGCGCATGCCTTCTGGCTCGTCTATTTCAAGCTGTCGCTTCCGGGCGTCACCGCTGCGGGACTGCTGGTCTTCATCTCCTCGCTCGGCTTCTTCATCGTGCCGGCCTTCCTGGGCGGGCGGCGCGAGACGATGCTGGCGCAGCTCATCATCACGCAGGTTCAGGAGCTGCTGAACTGGCCCTTCGCCGGCGCGCTGGCGGCGATGATGCTGGCCGCCGCTCTGCTGGCCTGCTGGATCTACGACCGGCTCTTCGGGATATCGTCGATTTCCGGCGGCGCGGCGCAGGAGAGCAGGGGGCTTGTCCGCAATGCCGGGCTCGCCATTCTCGCCGGGCTTGCGACAGCCAGTGCCATGCTTGCCCGGCTTTTTCGCAGTCTGTTCGGCAGGGCCGCCTGCGCGCTGGCCTTGCCGGTCTTCGCCTGGATCCTGATCGGCTTCCTGGTGCTGCCGACGCTGCTCGTCATTCCGCTCGGTTTCACCTCTTCGCAGTTTCTCGACTTCCCGCCGCCGGGCTACAGCCTGCGCTGGTTCCAGACCTATCTGGATTCGCCGCTCTGGCTGCAGGCGACGCTGCGCTCCTTCCTCGTCGCCTTCGCGACGGCGCTGCTGGCGACCTGTATCGGGGGCTTCGCGGCCCTGGCTCTGGCCAATAGCCGCACGCGCTGGGGCGGGCTGATCTTCGCCTTCTTCCTCGCCCCGATGATCGTGCCGCGCATCGTCATAGCAGTCGGCATGTTCTACCTGTTCGCCCGGCTAGGCCTGATCGCGACCGATCTCGGCCTCGTCATCGGCCATACCGTGCTGGCGATCCCCTTTGCCGTGGTCACTTTGTCGGCGGTGTTGAAGACCTACGACCAGAGGCTCGACCAGGCGGCGGCGACGCTTGGCGCCAATCGCTTCCGCACGCTGACGGCCGTCACGGTTCCGCTGGTGAAGGGCGGTTTGATCGCGGCTTTCCTGTTTTCCTTCATCACCTCCTTCGACGAGCTGACCATCGCGATCTTCGTCAGCGGCGGCATCAAGACGACGCTGCCCAAGCAGATGTGGGACGACATGATCCTCCAGCTCAACCCGACGCTGGCGGCGGTGTCGGTCGTCGTCTTCATCGTGGTGACGGCGCTGCTGCTCATCGCCGAGCGTTTTCGCCGCTCCACGTGAGCAAGATCTGGTGAGCAAGATCTGGGTGAGCAATATCTGGCTTGGCGAGCAAGATTCGAGAGATTGCTATGGCATTTGACGATGATGGCTTTGTCGGCCTGCTCGCAGATCGCGCGGCCCGCGATCCCGACGGCATCTATGCGCGCTATGAAGGCGAGCCTGTCAGCTACGCCGCGCTGGACAGGCAGGCCCGCGCCTTCGCCGCGCATCTGAGGCGTGTGGGCATTCAGCCCGGCGACCGCGTCGCGGTCATGATGCGCAACAGCGTGGCAGCGATCGCCTGCGTTTTCGGTCTGGCGAAGGCCGGCGTCGCCTGGGTTCCCGTCAATGCCCAGCAGCGGGGCGATGGCCTGCGCTATCTGCTCGCCCATCCGCAGCCGCGTCTGGTGATCGCCGATGCGGAACTGGCTGCGCTGGTGATCGAGGCCCTGCCGGTCGAGAACGCGCCGCCCGTCATGCGACATGGGCCGGGCGGCGAACTCGAGGCCGTGCTCGCTTCGGGTGCAGGCTTTGATGAGCTTCCCCCGGCGGCCGATGCCGTCTTCGCGATCATGTACACCTCGGGCACCACCGGCCGGCCAAAGGGCGTCATCGTTTCGCATCGCATGTTGAGGTTGGCGGCTGAAGGCGTCGGCCGCGTCGCGGCGGCAGGTCCCGGCGAAGTGCTGTTCGTCTGGGAGCCGCTCTACCATATCGGCGGGGCCCAGCTCCTGCCGCTGCCGATGCTTCGCGACATCACGCTCGCCATGGTCGAGCGCTTCAGTGCCAGCCGCTTCTGGAGCCAGGTCAAGGCCGAGAACGCGACGCATATCCACTATCTCGGCGGCATCCTGCAGATCCTCCTGAAGCAGCCGCCGGGCCAGCTGGACCGCAGCCATGGCGTCCGCATCGCCTGGGGCGGCGGCTGCCCGCCCGATATCTGGCCGCTGTTCCAGCAGCGGTTCGGCGTCGAGATCCGCGAATGCTACGGCATGACCGAGGCCTCCAGCATCACCACCTGCAACGACAGCGGCACGCTCGGCTCCGTCGGCCGCAGCATGCCCTGGTTCGTGGTCTCGCTGCTCGATGCGGCCGGGAACCCGGTGGCGCAGGGCGAGCGCGGCGAGATCGTGGTCACGACCGACGTGCCTGGCGCGATCTTTCCGGGTTATCTCGACAATCCCGAGGCTACAGCGAAGGCGCTGCGCAATGGCGCGCTCCATACCGGCGATCTCGGCTCCTTCGATGCGGCTGGGAATCTGTATTTCCACGGCCGCATGACCGACAGCGTGCGCTGCCGCGGCGAGAACGTCTCGGCCTGGGAGGTCGAGCATGTGGCCGCCGAGCATGAGGCGATCGAGGATTGCGCCATGATCGGCGTCGCCGCCGATGTCGGAGAACAGGACATCAAGCTGTTCGTCAAACCGCGGCCGGGTGCGAAGTTGGACGAGGCAGCGCTCTCGACGTGGCTCGGTTCGCGCCTCGCGCCCTATCAGAACCCGCGCTACATCGCCGTGGTCGACGAGTTCGAACGAACCGCCAGCCAGCGTATCATGAAACACAAGCTCTCGCCCAGGCTCGACGATTGCTGGGACCGGGCTGCCTTGCAGGAGCGTTGATCCTCGGGGAGGCGCGTGAATACGCTGGATATCTCGCCGGGTTCAGGCGGACGCTTCGGGTCTCGAAGATGCGCCGATCCCCGCGAGACGACGCGAAGTTTCAGTGACGCAAATATTTTCCAGATTTGTGCAGTGCAAACTGCCTGCATTGAGTAAAATCTTAAGCGTCGAGGTGACACATCTGGTTCGAGCCAGAAGGCGCTGATTCAATCTCGAATTGCGATCGATCCGGTTCTGGCATGTGACCGCATTCGAGAGTGAGCCATGAATTTGT
Organism: Allobosea lathyri; assembly: GCF_900108245.1. Taxonomy (GTDB): domain Bacteria; phylum Pseudomonadota; class Alphaproteobacteria; order Rhizobiales; family Beijerinckiaceae; genus Allobosea; species Allobosea lathyri. The sequence goes on along the minus strand of NZ_FNUY01000004.1, from coordinate 35,330 downwards.
TCTCTACCTCCATCAAGAGCTATCTGCTCGCGACCATGGCTTGCCTTTGCGTTCCCGGCGTCGGAGCGTTGATCTATCTCTCGCAACAGTCGATCACCGATGTGCGCACCAATATGCGCCTGGTCGATCTTGTCGGAGCGGATCGGGCGCTCCTGTTGGCGGGCAATACGATTCGAACGAACCGGGGCCAGGCGCAGACGAGCATCCAGGCTGCCGACGACCCCACCGCCATCATTCAAAAGGTCGAGCAGGCGAACCGGGCAGAACTTGCGGATGCGATAGCACGGCTGAAGTCGACCGATCTCGCGGATCGCGACGCATTGGTCGATGCGGTCGTGCAGAAGGAAAAGCAGACCGATCTGAAGCTTCCCGACATCTATGCGGAGGCAGGCAAGCCCAAGCCACAGCGCAGCCTTGCCGCGACGATGCCCTGGTACAATGCGGTCGGCGACATCGAGACGGCTTTGGTCAAAGCGTCCGACGCGACTTCAAATGCGGCGCGGCTGGCCGACCCCGTTCTGGCCGATCTGCAGGCTTTCAAATCCGCTGGCTGGCGCGTGCGCTCGGCCTATGGAACGCAGTGCTCGGTGCTGCGGCCCGCGCTCGGCTCCGGCAAGGCGCTGGAGCCGGCGCAGCAACGCGCGCTGGGAGAGCTGCGCGGCGCGACGAATGCCAGCCTCGGCCAGTTGAAGCAGCTGAGCACCCGCCCGGGCGTGGCGCCCGAACTGGCGCGCAAGGTCGGCGCGATGACGAGCGAGGTCGAAGCGGCCAATCTCAAGATCGATGAACTGGTTGGCCGTCTCGGCCAGGGCTCCGGCCCACTCATGTCCGCCGAGGACTGGACGAAGCAGTGCAATGCGCCCTTCACCTCCATCGTCGGCGCCGTCGTGCAATCGCTCGACGACATGGAAAGTGCCACGCGCAATCAGCTGGCGGCTGCCTGGACGCGGCTGGCCGCCATGGCGGGCCTGCTCGCCGCGCTGCTCGTCGTCTGCGTCTTCAGCTGGCGTGGCGTTCAGCGGCGCATCGCGCGGCCGCTCGTCGCCCTGAAGTCGGCGCTGGATGGCATGCAGGCCGGTGATTTCTCGCAGCCCATTCCGACACCGCCCTGTGCCGACGAGATCGGCGCGCTTAGCGGCGCGCTCGAAACCTATCGCGAGAATGCACTGGCGCTCGACGCCAACAGGCGGGACCGGGAGACGGTCATGCTGGCCGATGCCGAACAGGCCGCGAGCGTGCAGAACCTCGTTCGCGAGGTCAGCATCATCGTGGCGGCTGCACGTGCCGGCGACTTTTCCGGGCAGGCCCAGGCGGGCCATGTCGAAGGACCGCTCAAGGAACTGGTCGAAGGCATCAACGAGATCAACGCCGTGGTCGATTCGGCAACGACGGAGTTCGCGGTGGCGCTGAAGTCCGTAGCGGGCGGCGATCTCACACATCGTATCGAAACCGCTTATCGTGGCCGCTTCGCCGATCTGAAGGGCGCGATCAACGAGACGGTCGATCGCCTTTCGGCGACGGTGCGTACGATCCAGACGACCTCCTCGGATGTCGGGCTGGCGGCGCGCGAAATCAACATGGGCGCGGACGATCTCTCGAAGCGCACCGAGGAGCAGGCCTCGTCGCTGGAGGAGACCGCCGCGACGACCGAGCAGCTCGCTGCTTCCGTGAAGGCCTCGGCCCAGGCCTCGCGCCAGGCGGCTGCGATTGCGAACGAGGCGATGCAGGCGGCCCAGAGCGGCGGCACGATCGCGGGACAGGCGGTCGACGCGATGGCCCGCATCGAGACGGCGTCGCAAAAGATCTCCGACATCATCCGGGTGATCGACGATATCGCCTTCCAGACGAACCTGCTCGCTCTCAACGCGGCGGTCGAGGCTGCGCGGGCCGGCGATGCTGGCAAGGGATTTGCCGTCGTGGCGTCGGAGGTCCGCACTCTCGCGCAGCGCTCCGGCGCCGCGGCCAAGGACATTTCCGGGCTGATTTCGTCCTCCAACGTGGAAGTCGGGCAGGGCGTGAAGCTTGTGCGGCAGGCTGGCGACGCGTTGACCCAGATCCTTGCCGCATCGCAGAAGGTCGCCGCGACCATCGCGGATATTTCGGCGGCTTCCGGCGAGCAGGCCAACGGTATCGAAGAGATGAGTCAGGCGGTGGCCCATCTCGACGAGATGACCCAGCAGAACGCTGCGCTGGCCGAGCAGAGTGCGGCCAGTGCCGGTTCGCTGACGGGCAAGATCGGCCAGCTCAACGAACTCGTCGCGGCCTTCAGGACTGGCCCCGACAGTCTGGTCTCACAGATGGCTGCCGTCACCGCTATGCCGGCACGGGCTCCGGCAAGGGCCCCGGCTTCCGTGCAGCCTGCTCCGCGCAATGCAGCCAACTGGCAGGCGCCGCGCAAGGTCGCCAACGGACGCACCAACGACAGTGGCTGGGACGAATTCTGAGAACGGCGCGCGTCGCGTCGGTAACCTGATCGTTCCGCGAGGGCGCCGAGCGCGCCTGTGATCCCGAGCTGCCGGTCGACTGCGTCAGCGCAACTGGCGCGTTGACTGGCATGCACTTGAGCATGGCATGGATGGCGCAGTCGCCCTATGGATCGGACAATCCGATCCATAGAAGTCCTGAGATGCCGCGACTGCTTCCAGCTTTCTGCCCTGACGCCAAGCGCCGGCCGCCCTTCGTTCTCCTCGAAGATCGCCTGGACCTGTCGGCCCCGGCGCTCCTTTATGCGGATCCCGTCGCGGTCGTGCGGTGCGATGCTGTGGAGGACGTTGCGGCGGCGCTGGTTGAGATCGAAGCCGGGCTGGCGCGCGGGCTGCACGCCGCCGGGTTCCTTTCATATGAGCTGGGCTATGCCTTCGAGCCAAAGCTCGCCCCGTTGATGCCAGCTGCCCGATCCGTGCCGCTTTTGTGGTTCGGGCTGTTCCGGGCGCCGACGCAGATTCCGGCGGCAGCGCTCGACCAGTTCTTCGGCACGCTGGCCCCGCCCCCGCCCATCGGGGGCGTGCAACCGAGCCTCGATTCAGCAGGCCACGCTTCCAAGGTCCGGCGCATATTGGACTACCTCGCGGCCGGCGACGCCTATCAGATCAACCTCACCTTTCCCGTCGGGTTTCATTATGAGGGCGATCCGCTCGCGCTTTACGCGGCGATGCGATCCAGCCAGCCGGTGTCGCATGGTGGTGTCGTGGCCTTCGCGGGGGCGACTGTGCTGTCCGTTTCGCCGGAGCTTTTCCTCGACGTCGCGGCAGGCCGGGTCACGACAAGGCCGATGAAGGGAACGGTGGCACGCGGTGCGGACGCGGAGGCGGACCGTGCCGCTATCGCCGGATTAAGCGGCGATCCCAAGCAGCGCGCCGAGAATCTGATGATCGTCGATCTCCTGCGCAACGATCTCGGACGCATCGCGGAGCTCGGCTCGGTGAAGGTCCCCGCGCTCTTCAGCGTCGAGACCTATCCAACGCTCCATACGCTGACCTCGACCGTGATGGCGAAATTGCGCAAGGGGCTCTCGCTCAACGATCTGCTTCAGGCGGTTTTCCCCTGCGGCTCCATCACCGGCGCACCAAAGCACCGGGCGATGGAACTGATCCGTGAGATCGAGACCGAGCCGCGCGACGTCTATACCGGTTCGATCGGCGCGTTCGCGCCCAATGGGGATCTCAGATTGAACGTGGCGATCCGCACGGCGACGATCTTCCCCGATGGCGAAGGGCGCTATGGCGTGGGCGGCGGCATCGTCGCCGATTCAGAGGCGCAGAGCGAATATGACGAATGCCTGCTCAAGGCGCGTGTCCTGACCGATCTGTCCGCTGAATATGGTTTGATCGAAACCTTGCGCTGGTCGCAGGCCACAGGTTTCGCGCGGCTGGCCCTGCATCTCGATCGTCTGGGAGCGTCAGCCGGCGCACTCGGCTTTCGCTTCGATCCGGCCGCGATGGCGGCAGAGCTTGAGCAACTGGCGGGATCGTTCATATCGGAAGGCGATCGCCGCGTCCGTCTGGAACTGCACCGGAGCGGCAAGTTCGACCTCACGGCGGCAATTCTCGGTGAGGAGCCGGACCGGCCCCTTCTCGTTGCGGTCGCGCCTGAGAGGGTCGATGCAGGCGACCCGTTCCTTCGACACAAGACGACCCGGCGTGCGCGCTATGAATTCGCCTTTGCCGCAGCCACGGCGAATGGGCGAGACGAGGTCATCTTCCTGAACCGCGCGGGACGGGTGACGGAAGCCGCGCGCAGCAATGTGTTCGTCGAGAGAGGGGGGCGCCTGCTCACCCCGCCGCTGGCAAATGGCCTGTTGCCGGGCGTGCTCCGCCGCGCGCTGCTTGAGAGCGGCGAGGTTGTCGAGCAGGAACTGAGCCTCGACGATCTCCGCATGGCCGAGCGCTGGTTTCTCGGCAACAGCCTGCGTGGCCTGCGTCTCGCCAGGCTTTGACGCCCGGCGCTGGCGACTAACGCTGCCCGCCCCAACATTCGGCAAAGGCAGCCGCCGTTGCGCGGATTTCAGTGCGCGCCATGCCCGGCTTGTAGAGCGCCGAACCAAGGCCGAAGCCGCCCGCACCTGCGGCGCGATAGCTCGCGACCTTGTCGGGGCTGATTCCGCCGACCGGAACGAGCAGCGTGCCTTGCGGCAGCACCGCGCGCCAAGCGCCGACCACTGCGGGCGGCATCTGCTCGGCTGGAAACATCTTGAGCGCATCGGCGCCGTTGGCGAGTGCGGCGAAGGCTTCGGTCGGCGTTGCGACGCCGGGCACGCAGGCGAGGCCTCGCTCCTTGGCCGCGCGCACGACAACGCCGTCGCTATGAGGCATCAGGATCAAGCGGCCGCCAGCCTGCTCGACATTGGCTACGGCATCGGGCGTCATCACGGTGCCCGCGCCGATCAGGATGGTCGGGAATGCCTTTGCCAGCAATTCGATGCTGCGCAGCGGCTCAGGCGAGTTCATGGGCACTTCGATGATGCCAAACCCTGCCGCGACCAGTTCTTCGGCAAGGCCCACAACCTCCTCCGGTTTCACGCCGCGCAGGATGGCGATGAAGGGGAAGGCGCGCAGTGCCTCGTGAAAGCTCATGATGGTTCCTCAGGTGGTCAGGTCGTTGCGGTGGGCGATACCACGACGGACGTGGCTTTTCTCGACCTTCGTGATGGCGTCCTCATTGCATTGGCCGCGGCGGGCGTGTCTTGGCGTTCAGGTCTGCCGTTTGGGTTGGGAGGCTTGCGCCGCCAGGGTGCAGATCATGCGCGCGACCTCATAGGATTTCTCAAAAGCCGGGATCGGCAGGAACTCGAAGCGGGAGTGGAAATTATACGCGCCCGTGAAGAAATTCGGGGTCGGTAATCCCTTAGCGGAGAGTGCCGCACCATCGGTCCCGCCCCGCATCGGGATCAGCTTGGGCTCGATCCGCAGCGCGTCGAGCGCCGCGAACAGCAGATCGACCGAGCGGCGGTCGTCGCCCAGGCTGTCATGGATGTTGGCGTAGGTATCGGAGATCTGGCAGTCGATGCTGCCTTTCGGATAGCGCGTCGCGATCAGCTCGGCGACCTCGCGGATGCGTTGCTTGCGTTGCTCGAATCCATTCTTGTCGAAATCGCGGATCATGGCCCGCATCCGCGCCTCGCTGGCATTGGCGACGATATCGTGGAACCAGATATAGCCCTCGCGGCCTTCGGTACGTTCGGGTGTCTCTGCGCGGTCGAACCGGCTGATGAAGTCGTGTGCCATCAGCAGCGGATTGACCATCACGTCCTTCGCCGACATCGGGTGGGCGCTGACGCCGGTGAGGACGATGTCGGCGGTGGCGGCGTTGAAGTTCTCGATCACGACCTCGCCGAGTTCGCAGCAATCGATCGTATAGGCGAAATCACAGTCGAACCGCGCGAGGTCGAGGGCCTTTGCGCCGCGCAGGCCGATCTCCTCGTCCGGGACGAAGGCGATCAGGATATCGCCATGCGCGACCTCGGGCCCGAGATTGGCAAGCAGCGTCATGATCACGGCGATCGCCGCCTTGTTATCGGCTCCCAGCACGCTGGTGCCGTCGCTGACAATGATATCGGCCCCGACCCAGGGATCTATCTCGGGATGCTCGTCCACGCGCAGCCAGATGTCCTCCTGCCGGTTCAGGCAGAGATCCTCGCCGTCGAAGCGAAGGATCTGCGGGCGGATGGCGGCGGAAAGGCCAGTGTCCACGGTGTCGAGATGGGCGATGAAGCCGATGCTCGGCGCGCCCGGCACGTTGCCCGGCTTCAGCGCGGTGACGGTGGCATGGTCATCGATGACGATCTCATCGAGACCGAGCGCGCGCAGTTCGTCCGCCAGCAGCGCGGCGAGCTGTTGCTGGCCCGGCGTGCTCGGCAGCAGCATCGATTGGGCGTCGCTCTGGCTCTCGATTGCCAGATAGCGGAAGAACCGCTCGATCAGCTGCTCGCGAATGCTCATTCCGTATCCATCCGATCGTCGAGCGCGGCTCAGGCCGTCGCCTCTGTCAGGACGAACATAACGCAGTGGCGAGGGCGGGACAGGCCCAAGGCGGCTGGCTTCCGGGGCGCGTGCACCGCTTTTCGGTCACCCAGGCCCCAAAACGCAAAAAGCGCCGGGAAACCCGACGCCTTCGGCATTCTCTGGTCTTGACATGTCTGGAGCGGGAGAAGGGATTCGAACCCTCGACCCCAACCTTGGCAAGGTTGTGCTCTACCCCTGAGCTACTCCCGCGTCCGGACATTGTCACGCCGCCGTTTCCGGCGGCGAGGCCGGCTTATTGCCTCAAAGCGGCGGGCAGTGCAAGCGCCTTGTCGCATGAATTTCAAATTGATTTCGCCAGCTCTCGCATTTGAAGGCTCCGTGCCGCCTTGTCGTGGCGCCGGGCCGCGGATAGGCATCGTTCCAGCCGATTATTCCCCGATGAGCCCGATGACCGCGCATCTGACGCCCGACCAACTCTGTGCCCATCTGACCGCGCGCGGCATCGCCTTTGCCCGCATGGACCATGTCGCGGTCTTCACCGTCGACGAATCAAAGACGCTGCGCGGTACGATTTCCGGCCTGCATTCGAAGAACCTGTTCCTCAAGGACAAGAAGGGCCGGCTCTTCCTGGTCTCGGCCCGTGAAAATGCGCGAATCGATCTGAAGCGCCTGCATGAGGTCATCGGCGCCAGCGGCCGCCTTTCGTTCGGCTCGGCAGAGCTCCTGATGGAGAAGCTCGGGGTCACGCCGGGCTCGGTGACGGCCCTGGCCGTGATCAATGACCGCCATGGCGAGGTGACCATGGTGCTCGATGCCAATCTGATGACGGGCGACGACATGAATTTCCATCCGCTGGTCAACACCGCGACCCTGCGGATCGGCCGTGACGATATGCTGAGTTTTCTGCGCGGAACCGGGCATGAGCCGTTGATCGTCGATTTGCCCGCGCCAGATGATGGACAGAACGGCTGAACCTCCCCATCTATGGGGCGGCCGCGGCGGCGGCTGGACCAATTCATTTCCGATGACGTGATCGCGACGAAGGACGACCCATGCTGGTCAATGGCGAGGCGGCCGAACAACCCGGCCTGATCAAGGACACGACGACCCAGGGCTTCCGCCAGGATGTCGTCGCCGAATCGGCGAACCAGCCGGTTCTGGTCGATTTCTGGGCGCCCTGGTGCGGACCCTGCAAGCAGCTGACGCCGATCATCGAGAAGGTGGTCAAGGCTGCCGGCGGCAAGGTCAAGCTCGTCAAGATGAACATCGACGAGCATCCGCAGATTCCCGGACAGCTCGGGATCCAGTCGATTCCGGCGGTGATCGCCTTCAAGCAGGGCCAGCCGATCGACGGTTTCATGGGCGCGCAACCCGAAAGCCAGATCAAGGCCTTCATCGAGAAGCTGGTCGGGCCCGTGGGACCGGGCGAGGCGGAAGAGCTGATCGTGGCGGCCAAGGCGGCAGCCGAAGCCGGCGATGCCGGCGGCGCAAGCGAGCTCTATGCCGGTGTGCTGGAGCTGGAACCGGAGAACGTCGCAGCCATTGCCGGGCTGGCGCGGCTGCATTTCGATATGGGCGATATCGAGGGAGCCAAGGGCATCCTCGCCATGACGCCGGAGGCCAAGGCGGCCGATCCCGCGATTGCGGCGGTGCGCGCGGCGATCGAGCTGGCCGAGCAGGCGGCCCAGCTCGGCGATACGGCGGAGCTCGAGGCGAAGGTCCTGGCCAATCCCAAGGACCATCAGGCCCGCTTCGACCTGGCGCTTGCGCTGAATGCGCGCGATCGGCGCGAAGAGGCGGTCGATCATCTCGTCGCCATCATCAAGGCCGATAGAGCCTGGAACGAGGATGGCGCGCGCAAGCAGTTGCTGCAGTTCTTCGAGGCCTGGGGCCCGATGGACGAGCACAGCATCGCGGGGCGCCGCAAGCTTTCCACCTTGCTGTTCTCATAGGCGAAGGAACAAGGCGCAGATGGGCATGAACGCCGTCTACAAAGGAGCCGAGGATTGCCCGCTGGTGATCCCGGTCTTCCCGCTGGTCGGCGCCTTGCTGCTGCCGCGCGGGCAGATGCCGCTCAATATCTTCGAGCCGCGCTATCTCGCCATGGTCGATGACGCGATCCGCACCCACCGCACCATCGGGATGATCCAGCCCGAGCCGGAGAGCGGCCGCCAGACGGGCGAGCCGGGCCTGCTCAAGGTCGGTTGCCTCGGGCGCATCACGCAGTTCGCCGAGACCGGCGACGACCGCTATGTGCTGACGCTGACCGGGATCAGCCGCTTCAGGATGGTCGACGAACTGACGGTGACGACGGCCTATCGTCAGGCACGCGTCGCCTATGATGATTTCGAGGTCGATTTTACGGCGCGGGCCGGCGAGGACGAGGTCGATCGCAATTCCTTGCTCAGGGCATTGCGCGCCTTTGCCAAGGCCAACGACCTCAAGATCGACTGGAAGGGCGTCAACGAAGCCGCCAATGAGGCGCTGGTCAATGCGCTCTCGATGATGTGCCCCTTCGGGCCGCGAGAAAAGCAGGCACTGCTGGAGGCTCCGAGCCTGAAGAGCCGTGCCGAGGTTCTGGTGGCGATCACCGAGATCGAGCTGGCGCGCGGTGGCAGCGACCCGGAGACGACGCTTCAGTGACCAGCAATACCGCGACGGCCGCCGCGCCACCCGCCGTCTGGCCGCCGCGTCGCGCGGTCACGGCTTGGCTGTTCTTCGATTGGGCGGCGCAGCCCTTCTTCACGCTGATCACGACCTTCGTCTTTGCGCCGTTCTTCGCCTCGGCCCTGGCCGCCGACGCTGCATCGGGGCAGGCGCTATGGGGCTATGCGACGGGTCTGGCGGGGCTCTGCATAGCGCTGCTTTCGCCACTTCTGGGCGGGATTGCCGACCGGACAGGGCCCCGCAAGCCGTGGATCGCGGTTTTCGGCGGTTTGCTCGTGCTGGGCTCCGGCGCGCTCTGGTTTGCGGTGCCGGGCTCGCCGCTTGCCGTGCCGATCGCGCTTGCAGGTTTCGTCGTGGCGACGATCGGCGCCGAATTCGCCACCACCTTCAACAATGCGATGATGACGCGGCTCGTTCCGCCGGAACGGCTCGGCTGGCTGTCCGGTACCGGTTGGGCGGTCGGCTATCTCGGCGGGCTCTTGTCGCTGGCGATCACGCTGGCGCTGCTTGCTGCGGATCCGTTGACCGGCAAGACGCTGGCGGGGCTCACGCCGATTTTGGGGCTCGATGCAGCGGCGCGCGAGGGCGATCGTTTCGCCGGGCCGCTGACAGCGCTCTGGTTCATCGTCTTCGTGACGCCGATGTTCCTGCTGACGCCGGATTCACCGGCGACCGGAATGCGCCTGGGCGAAGCGGCGAAAGGCGGTGTCGGGCGGCTGAAGGCGACGCTGGCCGAACTGCCACGCCTGCCGTCGCTGGGGCGCTTCCTGCTCGCCAACATGATCTATCAGGACGGGCTCGTCGCCTTGTTCGCCTTTGGCGGCATCTATGCGGCCGGGGTTTTTGGCTGGCAGACGATCGAGCTCGGTGTGTTCGGCATCCTGCTGACCGTGACCGGCACGCTTGGCGCCTGGCTAGGCGGCAAGCTCGACGACGCGATCGGCGGCAAGCCCGTCGTTCTCGGATCGATCGCCTGCCTGTTGCTGGCCTGCCTCGGCATTCTCTCGCTGGGACCGGAGCATGTCTTCTTCGTGATCCCAGCCGCGCCGGCAATGCCGGGCGACGGGTTGTTCGCTTCGCTGCCGGAGCGGGTCTATCTGGGCCTGGGATTGCTGATCGGGCTGGTCGCGGGGCCCTTGCAGGCGTCCTCGCGCAGCCTGATGGCCCGGCTCGCCCCTCCCGGACGCGTCGGCGAATTCTTCGGCCTGTTCGCCCTGTCGGGCAAGGTCACGTCCTTCATGGGGCCGACGCTGGTCGCATTGGCGACGACGGTGTTCGCCAGCCAGCGTGCGGGGCTCGCCGTGCTGATCGCGTTTTTCCTGATCGGTGGGGTGTTGCTGGCCGGTGTGACGGTCAAGCGGCCCTGACGGGCTGCGCCGCGCTCGGGGCTCTCCCGGGCGTCCAAATCTGAACATCAGCTTCGAACAGAAAAAGCCGTCATGGTCACCGCGAGGGCGCCATGACGGCTGAGATCTATCCCGTCAGCGAACCAGAATGTTCCGGAACTGCCAGGGATCGCTCTCGTCGATGTCCTCCGGGAAGAAGCCGGGGCGGCCATCGAGGGGGGTCCAGTCGGTATAGGCGCCGACGACCGGGCCGAGATAGGGCAGTTGCACTTCGAGGCAGCGGCGGAAATCCATCTCATCGGCCTCGACGATGCCGGCGGTCGGGTTCTCCAGCGCCCAGACCATGCCTGCGAGCACGGCGGAGGTCACCTGCATGCCGGTCGCGTTCTGGTAGGGCGCGATCCGGCGCGCTTCCTCGATCGAGAGCTGCGAGCCGTACCAATAGGCGTTCTTGCCATGGCCGTAGAGCAGCACGCCGAGCTCGTCGATGCCATCGACGATCTCGTTTTCCTCGAGGATGTGGAACTTCTCCTGTGCCTTGCCGGCGCTGCCGAACATCTCATGCAGCGAGAGCACGGCGTCGTTGGCGGGGTGATAGGCGTAGTGGCAGGTCGGCCGATAGGTCGCTTCGCCGGCTTCATTGCGGACGGTGAAGTAGTCGGCGATCGAGATCGACTCGTTGTGGGTGACGAGGAAGCCGTATTGCGGGCCGGGAGTCGGGCACCAGCTGCGGACGCGGGTGTTCGCGCCGGGCTGAAGCAGATAGATCGCCGCCTGGCAGCCGGCCTCATGCGTGCGGCCGTTCTCCGGCATCCAGGTCTCGTGCGTGCCCCAGCCGAGCTCGGCCGGCTGAAGGCCTTCGGAAACGAAGCCCTCGACCGACCAGGTGTTGACGAAGACGTTGGCAGGCTTGGGATATTTGGCACGCTGGGTGTCGCGCTCGGCGATATGGATGCCCTTCACGCCGACCTGGCTCATCAGCGCGGCCCATTCGTCGCGGCTCTTCGGCTCGGGCGTCTGCAGGCCGAGATCGGCGCTGATGTTGAGCAGCGCCTGCTTCACGAGCCAGGAGACCATGCCGGGATTGGCGCCGCAGCAGGACACGGCCGTCGTCGTTCCCGCGGGGCGCGCGCGCTTTGCAGCAAGGGTCGCCTCACGCAGGGCATAGTTGGAGCGCTCGGCCGCGCCCTTGCTGTGGTCGAAATAGAAGCCGAGCCAGGGCTCGTTGACGGTGTCGATATAGAGCGCGCCGAGATCGGAGCAGAGCGCGGCGATATCGCGCGAGCCGGTGTCGACCGAGAGGTTCACGCAGAAGCCCTGGCCTTCGCCCGCTGTCAGCAGGGGCTCAAGGAGCGTCTTGTAGTTGTCGCGCGTCACCGCTTCCTTGATGAAACGGATGCCGCGCTCGTCGAGCAGGGCCCGGTCGGCGTCATCGGGTGCGATCACCACGAAGCGCGTCTTGTCATATTCGAAATGCCGTTCGATCAGCGGCAGCGTGCCGCGACCGATCGAGCCGAAGCCGATCATCACGATCGGACCGGTGATCTTGCCGTGTACGGGCCAGGTAGTCATAAGCGGAAACCTCATAAAAAAGCGCCAAAACGGTCTGGCAGGGGTGGTATGGGCGCAGACGCGCGCCGTCAATCGCAACGCCGCTTCCCGGTTTGACAGGGAAGCGGCGCCCGATGACGGCGCGATGACGGCCCGGTGGGTGGTTCTAGGCGGCCCGGGAGAACAATTCGCCGGGTTCGGCAGGGGCGAGGCGTCCACTGGCCACGAGCGTGCCGGCGGCTCCCGCAAGTGCCGCGTCGCGCAGTTCGATGCCCAGGAAGCGCTCGCGCTCGACCGGGCCGGGCATGGCAAGCTCCCGCGTCAGGCCGGCTGTGAAGCCGAAGCGCTCGTAATAGGGGGCATCGCCGACGAGCAGGATCGCGTCGTGGCCACGGCAGGCCGCGCGCCAGATCGCCTCGCGCATCATCGCCTTGCCGACGCCTTCGCCCTGCAATTCGGGGCTGACGGCCAGCGGGCCGAGCAGCAGCGCCTCCACGCCACCGGCATCGACGTTCCAGAGTCTGATAGTCGCGACGACCGCGCCGTCGCGCTCGGCGATCAATGACAGGCCCTTAGCCGGCAACCGTCCTTCGCGCAGCCGCTCGCTCGACTTGGCGGTGCGGCGTTCGCCCAGGCAGCGATCGAGCAGGGCCTCGCGGGCCGAGACATCGGACGGGATTTCTTCGCGGATCGTGATCATGACGCACCTCCGGCCGGAGCGCCTGGCGGACAACCGAGGTTGCGCAGACCTTCCCGGCGCCGCGCGCGAGCGCGCGGCCACAATGAAACGATGTGGGTGGATGGACGCGGCCGAAGCCGCGCCCGAAAACGTCAGATGACGTACTGCTTCAGCGGCGGGAAGCCGTTGAAGGCGACGGCCGAATAGGTCGTCGTATAGGCGCCCGTACCCTCGATCAGCACGCGATCGCCGATCTCCAGGCTGAACGGCAGCATGTACGGGGTCTTCTCGTACATGACGTCGACCGAATCGCAGGTCGGGCCGGCCAGCACGCAGGGCACTGTCGCATCGCCGTCACGGGCGGTGCGGATCGGGTAGCGGATCGCCTCGTCCATGGTCTCGGCGAGACCGTTGAACTTGCCGATATCGAGATAGACCCAGCTGACCTGGTCGTCAGCGGCCTTCTTCGAGATCAGGACGACTTCGGCTTCGATCAGGCCGGCGTCGCCGACCATGCCGCGGCCCGGCTCGATGATGGTCTCGGGCAGGCGGTTGCCGAAATGCTTCGACAGCGCTTGGAAGATCGCATCGCCATAGGCCGGAACGCCCGGGATCGGACGCAGGTAGCGCGCCGGGAAGCCGCCGCCGAGATTGACCATCGAGAGCGAGAGCCCACGGGTGGCGCACTCCTGGAACACCGCCGAGGCCGAGGCCAGCGCGGAATCCCAGGCGTTGATGTTGGCCTGCTGCGAGCCGACATGGAAGGAGATGCCATAGGCGGTCAGGCCCAGGCGATGGCCGTGTTCAAGCACGTCCGCGGCCATTTCGGGCACGCAGCCGAACTTGCGCGAAAGCGGCCAGTCGGCGCCGGCGCCGTCGCAGAGGATGCGGCAGAAGATGCGCGCGTCCTTCACGCCGACCTTATCGGCCGAACGGGCAACCTTCTCGACCTCTGCCGTGCAATCGACGGCGAAGAGGCGCACGCCGAGTTCCATGGCGCGGACGACATCGCGTTCCTTCTTGATCGTATTGCCGAAGGAGATGCGATCAGCCGTTGCGCCAGCCGACAGCGCCAGCTCGATCTCGACGACCGAAGCGCAATCGAAGCAGGAGCCGAGCTTGGCCAGCAGCGCCAGCACTTCCGGCGCAGGATTGGCCTTCACGGCGTAGAATACGCGCGTGTCGGGGAGGGCCCGCGAGAAGGCATGATAGTTCTCTTTGACGACATCGAGATCGATGACGACGCAGGGGCCGTCCTCGCGACGGGTACGAAGAAACTCACGGATGCGCTCGGTCATGAGACGCTTCTCCTACGGCGCAGGCGGCGCCGATGCGACATGAAGCCGGCTGAGCCGTCGGCGTTTCGAGGCGCGATGGAGACGCCAGGACTCGCCGAACGATTCGTTCGGACTCTGATAACCGTCGCTTGGGGAGACCCCGCACGCCCGGCAATGAAGGACAAGCCTCTTCGGTGCCGGCCTGTGGAAAGCCGGCGAGACCAAAAAAAGCCCGTTCCGTCGTTGCTTTAAGCTGCGTCCCCCGTGGAGATTCGGGGTTCGCCGGTTTCGCCTCCGGCTGCCAGTCGCTGTTCGGTGACAGTTCCCATAGCTGGGAACCGGGAGCGTGATTTGAGGGGATATCCATCCCCCTCCATCCGTCTCCAACACCTGGCGGCTGTCCGGCCTCTTGTCCGGATGCCCACCGACTGACACGCGGCCACAGGCACGTGCGAATTGGGTGAGCTGCATATACGGATGGTTGCTCCCGGCTTCAAGTTTTTTCTGAAGGCCGGAGGCGGATTTTTTGACGAACGGTTGGCCCTGGGCGACGCAGCTGTGCCAGCCAAGGAGACTACTCGCAGAAGCGGATGCGATTTCCGAAAGGATCGGGCACCTCGAGCATGCGCCCGCCGGGGCCGTCTTCCTGGATGCCCGGCTTGGAGTAGGAATAGCGCTTGCCGATCAGCTCGGCGTGATAGGCGTCGACGCCCTTCATCCTGACAAAGACGGTCGAGCCAGGGCTGGCATCGCCGTGATGCTCCGACAGATGCAGTTTCAGGCCTGAGCGCGAGAGCTGCATGTAGATCGGGAAATTGGGCCCGAAGCGATGGTCCCAATCCATCGTGAAGCCGAGGAAGTCGAGATAGAACTCGCGGGCCTTCTCGATATCGAAGATCCGCAGGACCGGAATGCCCATTTCAAGGGTGACGCCGGAGCGATCGGCCGTGGTCGCGGTCGCGCCGTCGCGGTATTCGCCGAAACTGGCGGATGCCACGTTCCAGTCGGCATAGCCGAATTGCCGGGCGACGATTTCGAGGGTTTCCGAGTGGGAGAGTTCGACCTGCCTGGAGGCAAAAGCCTCGCGCAGGGTCTTGGCCATCAGCTTCGCATCGCGAAAGCTACGCATCGACATGATCCTTCACGTTGAGCGGACGAAACGATCAGGGCTCGCATTGCTGATTGCCGTCCACCGACCGATCGGGATCAGGGAAGTCCTCTCAACGGATGCATTCACCATGCCCTTGCGGGCGCGAGCGGCTGGCTGCATCCGGCCAGGCGAGAAGCATAAAAACGCGCTCTTGCGATTGTCAACGGCTCGGGTTCCGGCGGGCGTCGCGCCTGCGCCCTAGACCGGCCCCAATTCATCGCCTAAGTCGCTGGACTGACACGCCTTCGGTGGCGGTTGCGACGAGATGACGGACGAACCATGACCATACCAAGCCGCCGCCGCGTTCTGGCCGGGCTTTCCGCCGCGCTTTGCCTCTCGTCGGCGCCCTCTGTTCTCCTTGCGCAGCAGCCGCCGGCGCAGCCCGCTCCAGCGCCGCCGCAGCCGCGTTTCGGTTTCGAGGATGTGGTGCGCCGGGCCCGCGAGATCGCCGCTGTTCCCTATGAACCCGGCCCGAATCTGCCCGAGCCGCTCTCCCGGCTCGACTTCGATTCATGGCGCGATATCCGTTTCCGGCCCGAGCGGTCGCTGCTGGCCCAGAATGGCTCGCCGTTCCGCATGCAGATGTTCCATCCCGGCTTCCTGTTCACGCGGCCGGTCGTCGTCAACGTCGTGCGCGACGGCGTGCCCACGCCGGTGCCCTATTCGGCTGGCCTGTTCGACTATGGCCGCGTCAAGTTCGAGAAGCCGCTGCCGGTCAATCTCGGCTTCGCCGGTTTCCGGCTGCACTATCCGCTGAACGATCCGCGCGTTTTCGACGAGCTGATCTCTTTCATCGGCGCGAGCTATTTCCGGGTCCTTGGGCGCGAGCAACGCTACGGCCTCTCGGCGCGCGGCCTTGCGATCGGCGCGGGCGTGCCGGGCGGCGAGGAGTTTCCGGCTTTCCGCGAATTCTGGGTCGAGGCGCCCGCCGCCAATGCCGAGCGCGTCACCGTCTATGCGCTGCTCGATTCCGCCTCGGTCACGGGGGCCTATCGCTTCTATATCTATCCCGACGTCGATAGCGTGGTCGACATCAGCGTCACGCTGTTCCCGCGCAAGGCCATCGAGAAGCTCGGCCTGGCGCCACTGACCTCGATGTTCTTCACCGGCGAGAATGACCGGCGCTTCCATGATGATTTCCGCACCGAGCTCCATGATTCCGACGGGCTGATGATCCATTCCGGCACCGGCGAATGGATCTGGCGACCATTGCGCAATCCGCGCCAGCAGGCGGTCTCATCCTTCGTCGAACGCAATGTCAGGGGCTTTGGCCTGATGCAGCGCGACCGGGTCTTCGAGCACTATCAGGATCTCGACCTCAGCTACGAGCTGCGGCCGTCCTATTGGATCGAGCCGCAGGGCGACTGGGGCGAGGGCCATGTCGAATTGGTCGAGCTGCCGACGACCGACGAGACCAACGACAATATCGTGGCGCTATGGGCGCCGAAGACGCCGATCGAGCCCGGCCGTGAATTCAGCTTCAACTACAAGCTGACGGCCATGCTCGATTCGAGCGAACTCCACCCTGGCGGCCGGATCATCAATACCTATCAGGCCCGCCCCAAGGCGCTGGGCTCCGGCGAGCCGGTCACGGATGGAGCGCGGCGCTTCATCGTCGATTTCGCCGGTGGCGATCTCGATTACCATCTGCGCCAGCCCGAGAAGGTCGAGATCGTGCCGTCGGTCGCCTATGGCCGGATCGACCGCGCCTTCATCGTGCCCAATCCGAAGACGCAGGGCTTCCGCGCTTTCATCGACATCGTGGTCGAGCCGGGTCAGACCGCCGAGATGCGGGCTTTCCTCAAGAGCGGCGACAAGACCCTGACCGAGACCTGGAGCTACCCCTGGCGGGCCGACGCCTGACGGCGCAGCGTCCTGACCTGAGATAAGGAGATGGATATGGACGGCATCGTCGTCGAGCGGCCCGAGCAGAACCATTTCGAGCTGGCGCTGGAGGGCGGCACTGCGATCGCCGCCTATCGGCGCGATGGCGAGCGCATCGTCCTGATTCATACCGAGGTTCCCCAGCAGTTTGCGGGGCAGGGCGTCGGTTCGCGGCTGGCGAAAGGCGTTTTCGACCTCATTCGCGCCAGCGGCCGCAAGGTCGTGATCCGCTGCTCGTTCATGGCCGGCTGGGCCGCCCGGCATCCTGAATACAACGACATCATCGACGGTTGAAGGTCGCCGGCCCCATGGGCCGGCCGGCTATCCGGGGAGATTTTCCATGGGCCTGCTCGTAGACGGACGCTGGCAGGACCAGTGGTACGACACTGCCAAAAGCGGCGGGCGCTTCGTCCGGCAGGACAGTGCCTTCCGCAACTGGGTGACGCCGGATGGCGCGCCGGGACCGAGCGGCACAGGCGGTTTCAGGGCGGAGCCGGGCCGCTACCATCTTTATGTCTCGCTGGCCTGCCCATGGGCGCATCGCGCGCTGATCTTTCGCGCCCTGAAAGGGCTGGAGTCCGCGATCGACGTCTCGGTCGTGCATTGGCTCATGGCCGAACAAGGCTGGAGCTTTGCCGCAGGCGAGGGCGTGGTTCCCGATCCGATCGGCGGGGCGCGCCATCTGCACGAGGTCTATACGAGAGCCGATCCGGCCTATTCGGGCCGGGTCACCGTGCCCGTGCTCTGGGACAAGCAGAGCGGGACCATCGTCAACAACGAGTCCTCCGAGATCATCCGGATGCTTAATTCGGCCTTCGACGGCGTCGGCGCCAAGCCGGGCGACTATTATCCGCAGGACTTGCGAATCGAAATCGACGGCTTGAACGAGCGCATCTACGCGACCGTCAACAACGGGGTCTACCGCGCTGGCTTCGCGACCACACAAGAAGCCTATGAGGAAGCGGTCGCTCCCCTGTTCGAGACGCTCGATTGGCTGGAGGAGAGGCTGTCATCGCGCCGCTTCCTGACCGGCGAGCGGATCACCGAGGCCGATTGGCGGCTGTTCACCACGCTGATCCGCTTCGACCCCGTCTATGTCGGGCATTTCAAATGCAATATCAGGCGAATTGCCGACTATCCCCGGCTTCATGCCTATATGCAGTCGCTCTTCGCGATCGAGGGCGTGGCCGCGACGGTGAACTTCGACCATATCAAGCGGCATTACTACCAGAGCCATCGCAATCTGAATCCGAGCGGCATCGTGCCGGTGGGGCCGGAACTCGACATCCAGGGAAGGGCCTGAGCCTGCCGATCGAAGGCTATGTCTTCGGGCTCTTGCGGGCGCCGGTCGGCTTCTTGCGCCCGTACAGTTCCAGCCGGTGCCTGACCAGTTCGTAGCCGAGTTCGGCTGCGATACGGCGCTGCAGCTCCTCGATCGCATCCGAGGAGAACTCGATCACCTGGCCGGTCTCGACGTCGATCAGATGATCATGATGCTGCTGATCGGCATGCTCATAGCGCGAGACGCCGTCCTCGAAGGCATGACGCTCGATCGCGCCGCGCGTCTCCAGCAGCTTCATCGTGCGGTAGACCGTCGATAGCGACAGTGTCGGATCATGCGCGAAGGCGCGGGTGAAGATGCCCTTGGCGTCCGGGTGGTCGTCGGCTTCCGCGAGCACGCGCAGGATCAGCCTTCGCTGCTGCGTCATGCGCAGTCCTGCGCCCTTGAGCTGGCCTTCGAAAACGGCCACGCGCTGATCGATTCCCGTCATCTCCTGCAAATAGCAACGACGTGGCGCTATTGCAAAATCTCTTATCGCAAATCGGTTGCAATAGCATTGACAGATGCGAGTGATTTGCAATAGCGTTTGCTCATCGTATCAGACGACCGGGAGACAGCATGGGTTCGCGCCGATATTTCATGGCCTTGGGACTGGGAGCCCTGAGCCTGAGTGCCCTGGCCTGCGGCATCAGCACGCCGGCTTTTGCGCAGCCTGTTCCGGGAAAGCCGCTGCGGGTCGTCACGACATTCACCGTGATTCAGGACATCGCCCAGAATGTCGCGGGCACGGCGGCGATCGTCGAATCGATCACCAAGCCCGGCGCCGAGATTCATGATTACCAACCGACGCCGCTGGATGTGGTGAAGGCGCAGTCGGCCGATCTCGTGCTCTGGAACGGCATGAACCTTGAGCGCTGGTTCGAGCGCTTCTTCGAGAACGTCAAAAACGTGAAGAACGCGGTGGTGACTGAAGGCATCGTGCCCATGGGCATCAAGGAGGGCCCCTATGAGGGCAGGCCCAATCCCCATGCCTGGATGTCGACAGCGAGCGCGCTGATCTATGTCGAGAACATCCGCAAGGCGCTGGCCGATGCCGACCCCGCCAATGCGGAGGTCTACGCGAAGAACGCGAAGGCCTATTCCGACGAGATCAGGGCGATCGACGCGCCGCTGCGCGCGCGCCTCGACAAGGTGCCGGCCGACAAGCGCTGGCTCGTCTCCAGCGAGGGCGCCTTCAGCTATCTCACCCGCGACTATGGCTGGCGGGAAGCCTATCTCTGGCCGATCAATGCCGACGAGCAGGGCACGCCGCAGCAGGTCCGCCGGCTGATCGATCTCGTACGCAAGAACAAGATCCCCGCCGTCTTCAGCGAAAGCACGATCTCGGATCGTGCGGCGAGGCAGGTCGCGCGCGAAACCGGCGCGGCCTATGGCGGAGTGCTCTATGTCGACTCGCTTTCGGCCGAGAACGGGCCGGTGCCGACCTATGTGAAGCTGCTCGAGGTCACGGTGGCCACGATCGCGAAGGGGTTCGGCCAGTGAACACGCAAGTGGCCGGAATGTTTGCCAAAGGCGGGGTGACGCCCTCGATCTCGGTGGCCGGCGTCACTGTGCGTTACGGCAATGGCGTGACGGCGGTAAACGATGCCTCCTTTGCGCTCGGGCCGGGCACGATCTGCGCGCTCGTCGGCATCAACGGCTCGGGCAAGTCGACGCTGTTCAAGACGCTGATGGGCTTCATGAAGCCGGCGCGCGGTGAGGTCACGATCGCCGGCATGGCGGTGCGCGCGGCGTTGAAGCGCGGAATCGTCTCCTATGTGCCGCAGGCCGAGGAGGTCGACTGGAGCTTTCCGGTGCTGGTCGACGACGTCGTGATGATGGGCCGCTATGGCCATATGGGTTTCCTGCGCATCGCCGGGCAGGCGGATCGCGATGCGGTCGATGAGGCGCTGGCTCGGGTCAACATGCTGGAGTTTCGCCGCCGGCAGATCGGCGAATTGTCCGGCGGCCAGCGCAAGCGCGTTTTCCTGGCGCGCGCGCTGGCGCAGGGCGGGCAGGTGATCCTGCTGGACGAGCCCTTCACCGGTGTCGACGTCAAGACGGAGGATGCGATCGTCGCGCTGATGCGGGAATTGCGAGCGGAGGGCCGGCTGATGCTGGTCTCGACGCATAATCTCGGCTCGATCCCCGATTTCTGCGATCAGGTCGTGCTGATCAACAAGACCGTGCTCGCGGCGGGGCCGACGGCGACGACCTTCACCCATGACAATCTCCAGCGCGCCTTCGGTGGCGCGCTCAGGCATTTCCGGCTTGGCGGCGCCGAACTGCATGATGACGCCGATGCGCGCCGGGTCACCGTGATCAGCGATGACGAGCGCCCGCTCGTTCTCTATGGCGAGCGCGATCACGAGACGCTTGCCGGTGGCGCCAAGGCCGATGGCGGGGAGGGCGTGCGGTGATCGATCTGCTGCTGGAGCCGTTCGGCTATCAATATATGGTGCGGGCGATCTGGGTTTCGGCGCTGGTCGGTGGCGTCTGCGCCTTCCTGTCCTGCTATCTTATGCTCAAGGGCTGGTCGCTGATGGGCGACGCGCTGGCGCATGCGATCGTGCCGGGCGTCGCGCTCGCCTATCTGCTCAAGGTGCCCTATGCGGCCGGCGCCTTCTTCTCGGGACTTCTCGCCGCGCTTGCGATGGCGCTCGTCCGGGTGCGCACGCAATTGCGCGAGGATGCCGTCATCGGCATCGTCTTCACGACCTTCTTCGCCGCTGGCCTGCTGATCGTCTCGATCAACCCGACCTCGGTCAACGTCCAGTCGATCGTGCTCGGCAATATCCTCGGCATTTCCGACGAGGACGTCATCCAGGTCGCGATCATCGCCGCGGTCTCGCTGGTGATCCTGATCGCGCGCTGGAAGGATCTGATGCTGGTCTTCTTCGACGAGAACCAGGCACGCGCCGTCGGGCTTTCGCCGACGCGGCTGAAGGTCTTGTTCTTCATGCTGCTCAGCGCCTGCACGGTTGCGGCGCTCCAGACCGTCGGAGCCTGCCTCGTCATCGCCATGGTGGTGACGCCGGGCGCAACGGCCTATCTGCTGACCGATCGCTTTGGCAGACTTATCCTGATCGCGGTTGGCATGGGGGTCGGTACCAGCGCGATCGGCGCTTATGCCAGCTACTTCCTCGATGGTTCGACCGGCGGGCTGATCGTGGTGTTCCAGACGATCCTGTTCCTGCTCGCCTTCGTCTTCGCGCCCAAGCATGGTCGGCTGGCTGCCGCCCGGGCCGCCCGCGCCGTGCCGGAGCCGGTATCATGAACCTGATCGAGAGCTGGTTCCTCGCGCCGATGGCGCATGAGTTCATGCAGCGCGGACTGATTATCGCCGTGCTGGTCGGCGTCGTCTGCGCGGTTTTGTCCTGCTTCCTGGTGCTCAAGGGCTGGTCGCTGATGGGCGATGCGGTCTCGCATGCCGTGCTTCCCGGCATCGTGCTGGCGCACATCCTCAGCCTGCCGTTGGCGATCGGGGCGTTCGTCGCCGGCTTGGGCTGCGCGCTGGGCATCGGCTATCTCAAGGAGAACAGCCGGGTGAAGGAGGACACGGTGATGGGCATCGTCTTCTCCGGCATGTTCGCGCTCGGGCTGGTGATGTTCGTCAAGGTCGACAGCGACCAGCACCTGATGCACATCCTGTTCGGCAATATGCTGGGCGTGCGCTGGGCCGATATCGGCGAGACCGCGCTGATCGCCGTGCCGACCATCGCGATCATGCTGATGAAGCGGCGTGACTTCCTGCTCCATGCCTTCGACCCGGCCCATGCGCGGGCTATTGGCCTGCCGGTGCGTGCGCTGCATTTCGGGCTGCTGACCCTGCTCGCCCTGACGATCGTGGCCGCGCTGAAGGCTGTCGGCATCATCCTCGTCGTCGCCATGCTCGTGGCGCCCGGCGCCATCGGCTATCTCACGACGCGCCAGTTCGACAGGATGCTGCTGGTCGCCGTCTCCGTCGCGACGCTGTCGAGCGTGGCAGGCACGATCCTGAGCTTCCATCTCGATGCGGCCACCGGACCCTGCATCGTCGTGGTGCAGGCCGGCTTCTTCCTGATGGCGCTGGTCTTGAACCTGCGCCGCTCGGCGCGACGAGCGGCTGTCGCCTGATCAGGCGGCCTGCTGCCCGGCGTCCGCGTCGGCGCGCGTCACCGTGATCACCTGGTTCAGGCACTGGCAGTTGTATTCGCTGGTCAGGAAGGCGATGTCGGCGGCGTCGCGCCCGCTGGCGATGCGGACCATGCCCTCGACGGGGGCGAGCCGCGTGGGGTCGACGAGCCACCAGCGGCCGTCGAGGTAGATTTCATAGACGGCATGGAAATCCGGTGGGTCGAGGTCGAGCGCATAGGCGCTGACCGCGCGGGCAGGAATGTTCAGGGCTCGCGTCAGGGCGATGCCGAGATGGCTGAAATCGCGGCAGACGCCGGCGCGGTCAATGAAGGTCTGCTCGGCCGTGGTCATGGCGTGGCTGACACCGTGGACATAGTCGAGATGGGTGTGGAGCCAGTCGAGCACGGCCAGAACCCGGGCACCGCCCGTCGGAACCGTGCGAAACTCGCGCTGGGCGAAGCGCATGAACTCGTCGGAAGGGCTGAAACGGCTCGGCAGCAGATAGGGCAGCACGTCCTGGGGCAGCTCCGACCAATCATGCTGGCGCGCGTCGCGGGGCAGCAGGGTACGCTCCCCATTGTCGATCAGCGCGCGATAGGTGATCTGCACTTGACCGGAGAAGGCGGCGCGGAAGCGGCGCTCTCCTGTTGCTCCATCCTCATCGCGGATGAGGGCGGTGTCAGGCCAGATCCGCAGTTCCTCGGAGAGGATCGTCTGATCGGGCGAGCGAGCCGCCTCGATCGCCGCGATCACCTGCGTAGCGCTGCCGAAGCCATAGGTCAGCGTGGCCGAGACATTGAGTTTCATGATTTCCCCTGATGCACCGCAACATCGCCCGGGCCTAACGTTACCCGAGTGACGAAGTTCCGGAGGATCAGGCGGCTTCTCTGGCCAGCCCGATCTCCGGCGCGATGCCGGCTAGGATTTCATAGGATCGCTTGCGCGCGCCGTGGTCGTAGATCGGCGCAGTGACCATGATCTCATCGGCTCGTGTCGTCGCGATGAAAGCGCCGAGCTCGCGCTTGATCGTCTCGGGCGAGCCGATGAAGGCATAACGCAGCATCTGCGAGACATGCGCCTTCTCGGCCGGCGACCAGTAGCTTTCGATATCGATCGGTGGCTGCAGCTTGCCGCGTGCGCCGCGGACCATGCCGACGAAGCGCTGCTGCAGCGAGGTGGCGAGATGGCGTGCTTCCGCGTCGGTCTCGGCGGCGATGACGTTGATTCCGGGCATGGCGTAAGGCGTCGCCTGCTGCTCGGAAGGCTTGAAGCGTTCGCGATAGACCGCCAGCGCCTGGATGAGCGCGTCGGGGGCGAAATGCGAAGCGAAGGCGTAGGGCAGGCCGAGCTCGGCGGCGAGCTGGGCGCCGAACAGGCTCGACCCGAGGATCCAGATCGGCACGTCCTGCCCGGCTCCGGGCACGGCCTGGATCATCTGGTTGGGGCCGGCCGGCGCGAAGAAGGCCTGAACCTCCAGCACATCCTGCGGGAAATCATTCGAGGCCATCGGGTCGCGCCGCATGGCGCGCATGGTGATCTGGTCGGTTCCCGGCGCGCGGCCCAGCCCGAGATCGATCCGGCCCGGAAAAAGCGCGTCCAGCGTGCCGAACTGCTCGGCGATGATCAGCGGCGCATGATTGGGCAGCATCACGCCGCCGGCGCCAATCCGCATGGTCTTGGTCGCGGCGGCGAGCTGGCCGATGACGACGGCGGTGGCCGCGCTGGCGATCCCGGTCATGTTGTGATGCTCGGCGACCCAATAGCGGCGGTAACCCAGGGCTTCGGCATGTCGCGCGAGATCGATCGACTTCCGCAGGGCGTCGCCCGGCTGCTCTCCTTCGATGACGGGTACGAGATCGAGAACGGAAATTGCGACCATGACAGCCCCTGCTTGTGCTCCGTCAGGGAGAGCTGACGGAGCAAGTGGTGTTCATGCCGACAGATGGTGTGGCAGGCGCGGGCGATCCAGTGCCGCTCCTGCTCTGTCATGGCGCGCTTGCGCGGACGTTCTGGCTCGCTGCCGCAGAGTTGGAACGGGACAGCGGACTTTGCGTTGTCCTCGTGAGAAGCCTGCGTCGTCGATGCGGGCAGATTGCGAAAAGGGGCCATCATGGCGACGACCACGAACCCGGCCAAGGAAAGCCTGCACAAGGAACAGAAGGAGCAGCGGCAGGCCGCGCGCAAGCAGGGCAAGGATGCCGAGCTCGACCGGGCCTTGAAGGACACTTTCCCGGCAAGCGACCCCGTCGCGGTGCAGACGGCGACGAAGCCGGGCGGCAAGAAGCAGCACTGACCAGCCGGCCGGTCGCCCTGGTTCAGTCGCGTTGATACAGCAGCCTGGCCCGGATCGTTCCGTCGAGAGCGGCGATTTCCTTGAGGATATCGCGCGCCTCCCGGCCGATGCGATCGGCTTCCATCACGACATAGCCGATCTCGCCGTCGGTCTGGTAGTTCTGCGCGGAGATGTTGACCTCGCGGTTGGCGAAGACGTCGTTCAGGCGCCGCAGCATGCCCGGCACATTGCGCTGGACGTGGATGAAGCGCGTACCGGTGGCGCGCGCCGCCAGCTGGACCTGCGGGAAATTGACGGCACCGACCGTTGAGCCGACATCGGAGTAATCGACCAGCTTGCGCGCGACCTCGGCGCCGATGCGCTCCTGCGCCTCTTCGGTCGAGCCACCGACATGGGGAGTGAGGATGACGTTGGGCAAGCCCTGAAGCGGCGAGACGAAGCGGTCGGCATTCGAGGCCGGCTCGACTGGAAACACGTCGACGGCGGCGCCTGCGAGGTGGCCGCTGCGCAAGGCTGCTGCGGCGGCATCGAGATCGACCACCGTGCCGCGCGAGTTGTTGATGAGATAAGAGCCCGGCTTCATCGCGGCGATCTGCTGCGCCCCGATCATGCCGTTGGTCTGCGGTGTTTCGGGAACGTGCAGCGAGACGATGTCGCTGGACCCGAGCAGTTCTTCGAGGCTGTCTACCGGTTCGGTGTTGCCGTGGCGCAGGCGGTCGGTGTGGTCGTAATAGATCACCCGCATGCCCATCGCCTCGGCGAGCGTCGAGAGCTGGCTGCCGATATTGCCATAGCCGACGATGCCGAGGATCTTGCCGCGGACCTCGAAGGAGCCGTTGGCGGATTTGTCCCAGCCGCCGACATGGGCCGAGATCGAGCGGTCGGTGACCTTGCGCAGCAGCATGACGATCTCGCCGATGACGAGTTCGGCGACGCTGCGCGTGTTCGAGAAGGGCGCATTGAAGACCGGAACGCCACGGGCGCGAGCGGCCTGGAGATCGACCTGATTGGTGCCGACGGAGAAGCAGCCGACGGCGAAGAGGCGGCTGGCATGGCCCAGTACCTCTTGCGTCAGCTGTGTGCGCGAACGGATACCCAGCACATGCACGCCCTCGAGCGCCTTGAGCAGGGCGTCATGGTCGAGCGCCTTGGGCAGCCGCACCATGTTGGCGTAACCGGCCTGGACCATCAGATTGGCGGCAGAATCGTTGATACCCTCGAGTAACAGGACCTTGATGCGGTCCTTGGGGAGGGACAGGCGTTCGCTGGGGCTGTTCATGACGTGGATCGGTTGATGACGGAGCGTTCGCTATAGACCTCGCGGAGCCGCGGACAACCGGTTTCTTGGTTCCGCGCTTGCGCGAAGTCGTCGCGGCCTCAGGCCTTCTCGACCACGAGCGTCGCGCCGTCGACGCGCACGACGCGGACCTCGCTGCCGGCGAGCAATTCGGGGCCGATAACGCGCCAGGAGGAATCGCCGACGCGGACGCGGCCCTCTCCGCCGGTCATCGTTGCCTCGATCCTGAAGACCTTGCCGATCAGCTGCCGGCCACGGTCGTTCAGCCCCGTGGCGGCATCGGGTTCCTCAGAGCTGCGCCGGGTCAGGATGCGGCCGAGGATGACGTTGGCGACACTGAGCACACAGAAGACGAGGGCGGCAGCCTGCCAGCCAATGCCGGTCGCTCCGACGAAGAGGCCCGTGAACAGGGCGGCAAGCCCAAGCCAGATCAGGAAGACGCCCGGCGCCAGGGTCTCGCCGCCGATCAGAACCAGGCCGAGAATGACCCAGCTCCAGCCCCCCAGCGAACCGAACCATTCGAGCATTTTCGACCTCTCAGCCCGTCCGGCCGGTCGAGGGCACGGAGCCCGTGCGCCGCGCCTCGACCGCTTCCTCGCCGAAGACGGCGCGAGTCAGTTGGGCGATACCGCCGACCGTGCCGGCAAGGGCTGCAGCCTCGATGGGTACGATCACGACCTTGCTGTTGGGTGCGGAGGCGATCGCCTTCAGTGCGTCGGTATAGCGCTCGGCAATCAGGAAGTTAGCGGCCTGGATGTCGCCCTTGCTGATCGCTTCGGAGACCATGGCGGTCGCGGCGGCTTCGGCTTCCGCCGAGCGCTCGCGCGCCTCGGCGTCACGGAAGGCGGCTTCCTTGCGGCCTTCCGCTGCGAGGATCTGCGACTGCTTCAGGCCCTCCGCGCGCAGGATCTCGGCCTGGCGCATGCCGTCGGCCTCGAGCACGGCGGCACGTTTCTCGCGCTCCGCCTTCATCTGCCGGTTCATGGCGCCGACGATATCGGCAGGCGGCAGGATATCCCTGATCTCGATGCGCGTGACCTTCACGCCCCAGGGCGAGGCGGCTGCGTCCATGACGCGCAGCAGCCGCTCGTTGATCTCGTCGCGATGCGACAGCAACTGGTCGAGATCCATCGAACCGACGACTGTGCGGATGTTGGTCATGGTCAGGACCATCAGCGCATCGTCGAGCGAGGATACCTCATAGCGCGCCTTGGCGGCATCGAGCACCTGGTAGAAGGCGGCGGCGTCGACCTTGACCCCGGCATTGTCCTTGGTGATCGCCTCCTGGCTGGGAATGTCGAGCACCTGCTCCATGACATTCACCTTGTGCCCGACCCGGTCGATATAGGGCACGATCAGGCCTAGCCCCGCGCCAAGCGTGCGCGAGTAACGGCCGAAGCGCTCGATCGTGTAGTTGTAACCCTGCGGGACGGTCCGGACGCCCAGTGCGATCGTCAGGATGGCGAGCGCGACGAGCGCCACCACGACGAGATTGAAACCGGAAACATCCATTCGACCGCCCCTCCAAGGCGCTGATCATCAGGCCCAGCGCCGAGTCGCCAATAACCTGACGATTGTGACGGGCGGATGCAACCCGCGCGAGCCGGGCCGCGCGAATGCTCCTGTCAGACGTACTGGCCGTGGCAGTGCTTGAACTTCTTGCCCGAGCCGCAAGGGCAGGGCTCGTTGCGGCCGACCTTGCCCCAGGTCGAGGGATCGGTCGGGTTGCGGTCGAGCACGGCGGTGTCGCCGTCGATGGCGGCATATTGCAGGCCGGTGCCGCCATAGTCTCCGCCGCCGCCGAAGCCCAGTGCTGGGCCTGGCTCATCCTGCGGGGGCAGGCCGCCCTCGTCGGGAGCGTCGAAACGAACCTCGACGCGCATCAGATTGCCGGTGACCTGTTCGCGCAGACGGCCGATCAGGCTGTCGAACAGCTCGAAGGCTTCCTGCTTGTACTCATTCAGCGGGTCGCGCTGGGCGTAGCCGCGCCAGCCGATGACCTGGCGGAGATGGTCGAGCGTGACGAGATGCTCGCGCCAGAGATGGTCGAGCGTCTGCAGGAGGACCTGCTTCTCGACATAGACCATCACCTCCTCGGTGTTGCGCGCGATACGGCCGGCATAGTCCTCGTCGGCGAGCTTGCGGATGCGCTCGCGCAGTTCGGTGTCGGCGATGCCCTCTTCCTTCGCCCATTCCTCGATCGGCAGATCGAGATTGAGGAACTGCATCACGCCTTCCTTGAGCGCGGCGGTGTCCCACTGCTCGGGATAGGCCTGCTCGGGGATGTGGCGGGTGACCTGATCCTCGACCACGCCATGGCGCATGTCGTCGATCGTCTCGCGGACGGTGTCCTGGCGCATGAAATCGCGACGCTGCTCGAACACGACCTTGCGCTGGTCGTTCATGACGTCGTCGTATTTCAGGATGTTCTTGCGGATGTCGAAGTTGCGCGCCTCGACCTTGCCCTGCGCCTTCTCGACCGCCTTGTTGATCCAGGGATGGACGATCGCCTCGTCCTCCTTGAGGCCGAGCTTCTGCAGCATGCCGTCCATGCGGTCGGAGCCGAAGATGCGCATCAGATCGTCCTGCAGCGACAGGAAGAACTTCGAGCGGCCGGGGTCACCCTGGCGGCCGGCGCGGCCACGCAGCTGGTTGTCGATGCGGCGGCTCTCATGGCGCTCGGTGCCGACGATGTAGAGCCCGCCGGCCTTCAGAACGCGCTGCTTGAAATCGACGACCTCGGCGCGGATGCGGGCCTCCTGCGCATCGCGCTCCGGCCCTTCCGGCATGTCGCCGAGATCGTGCTTGATGCGCATCTCGGCATTGCCGCCGAGCTGGATGTCGGTGCCGCGGCCGGCCATGTTGGTGGCGATCGTGATCACGCCGGGCGCGCCGGCCTGGGCGACGATATAGGCCTCCTGCTCGTGGAAGCGGGCGTTCAGCACGGCGAAATGGTTGGATGGCTTGCCGGCGCGGGCGGCGGCGTAGATCGGCTCCAGCGCGTTGGGCGCCGAGAAATCGATCTGCTGGAAGCCTTCCTTCTGCAACATCTCGGCAACGAGCTCGGAGCGTTCGATCGAGGTGGTGCCGACGAGCATGGGCTGGCCGTGCTGCTGGGCTTCCTTGATCTCGCGGATGACGCCGCGGACCTTCTCCTCGAAGGTGCGGTAGACCTCGTCATCCTCGTCCTTGCGCGAAACCGGCAGGTTGGTCGGGATTTCGACGACTTCGAGCTTGTAGATCTGGAAGAACTCGTCGGCCTCGGTCGCTGCCGTGCCGGTCATGCCGGCGAGCTTGGAATAAAGCCGGAAATAGTTCTGGAAGGTGATCGAGGCCAGCGTCGCGTTCTCGGGCTGGACGGTGACATGCTCCTTGGCTTCGAGCGCCTGGTGCAGGCCTTCCGAATAGCGCCGGCCCGGCATCATGCGGCCGGTGAACTCGTCGATGATCACGACCTCGTCGCCGCGGACGATATAGTCCTTGTCGCGGGTGAACAGCGAATGCGCCCGCAGTCCCTGGTTGACGTGGTGCACCAGAGTGACGTTGTGGGCGTCGTAAAGGTCGCCTTCCTTGAGCAGATCGGCTGCACGCAGCAGCTCCTCGATATGCTCGTTGCCGGCTTCCGTCAGCGAGACCGCGCGCTGCTTCTCGTCGACCTCGTAATCGCCGGGCACGAGCCCGGGCAGGATCTTGTCGATGGCGACGTAGAGGTCGGACTTGTCGTCGAGCGGACCGGAGATGATCAGCGGCGTGCGGGCCTCGTCCACCAGGATCGAATCGACCTCGTCGACGATCGCGTAATGGTGGCCGCGCTGGCTCATCTGCGCGACCTCGTACTTCATGTTGTCGCGCAGGTAATCGAAGCCGAATTCGTTGTTGGTGCCGTAGGTGATGTCGGCGGCATAGGCGCGCTGCCGATCTTCGTCCTCGATGCCGTGGACGATGATGCCGACGGTGAGACCGAGGAAGTTGTAGAGCTTCGCCATCCATTCGGCGTCGCGGCGGGCGAGATAGTCGTTCACGGTAACGACGTGGACGCCCTTGCCTTCGAGCGCGTTGAGATAGGTCGGCAGCGTCGCGACGAGGGTCTTGCCTTCGCCGGTCTTCATCTCGGCGATGGCGCCCTCATGCAGCACCATGCCGCCGATCAGCTGGACATCGTAGGGGCGCTGGCCGAGCACGCGCTTGGCCGCCTCGCGCACGGTCGCGAAGGCCGGCACGAGCAGATCGTCGAGTTTTGCGCCGTTGGCGAGTTGCTGGCGGAATTCGGCCGTCCGGGCCTGGAGAGCCTCGTCGCTAAGCGCGCTGACTTCGGATTCAAGCGCGTTGATCGCGGCGACGCGCGGACCATAGCCCTTGACGCGCCGGTCGTTCGACGAGCCGAAGAGTTTCTTTGCGAGCGCGCCAAGCATAGTTGGGCCTTTCGATGGTGAGGCTTCCGGCCGTGCTGCGGTGGCGCGCGCGCAGCCGGTAGCCTGATAATTCTCAATGCGACCGCGTGTTTAGACGCGTGCGAGTACGGGGTCCAGCGCCGCCTTTCACCAAGTGAGGCACTTGGTGCAAGCGAATTCCGCGATGATGTGGGGTTTTCAACCTCGCCTTCCAAGGGAGTGGAGCGTGATGATTGCAATTGCGTGTCGCGCGAGCCGCAAAGCTTCGTGATATCGCAGCGGCAGGGCCGCAACCGCCTTGCCTTTGCCGCGTTCAACTGGCAGTGCAGCCGCAATCACCGATTTCGGCTCTATGCGAAAGGGCACGCTCATGAAGTTGTCTCGCCTTGCCACGCTCTCCCTCGGGCTCATGCTCACGACAGCGCCTGCGCTGGCCCAGGCCGACAAGGTCGTCGCCAAGGTCGACGGCATCGCCATCACCGAGCGCGACATGGCGCTCGCGACGGAGGATCTGGGCGAGCGTCTCGCGCAGCTTCCCGACGAGCGGAAACGCGACGAAGTCATCAACTATCTGGTCGATCTGAAGCTTGGCGCCAAGGCGGCGACCGCCGCCAAGATCGGCGACGCTCCTGAGTTCGCCGCCCGCCTCGCTTATTATCGCGAAAAGGTGCTGCTGGACGAGTATCTGCAGCGCGAGGCCAAGAAGGCCGCGACGCCGGAAGCCGCCAAGAAGCTGTTCGACGACACGACCAAGGCGATGGCGCCCGAGGA
The DNA here is from genome assembly GCF_900108245.1 of Allobosea lathyri. Lineage (GTDB taxonomy): Bacteria > Pseudomonadota > Alphaproteobacteria > Rhizobiales > Beijerinckiaceae > Allobosea > Allobosea lathyri. Next base: position 4,126 of record NZ_FNUY01000004.1, on the reverse strand, counting down.
AGAGGTGCATGCGCGCCATATCCTCGTCGAGGACGAGGCCCAGGCCAAGGCTGCGGCCGAGCGCATCAAGAAGGGCGAGGATTTCGCCAAGGTTGCCGCCGAGCTGTCCAAGGATCCGGGCTCCGGCAAGGAGGGCGGCGATCTCGGCTGGTTCACCAAGGACCGCATGGTGCCGGAATTCGCCGAAACCGCCTTCAAGCTCTCCAAGGGCCAGGTTTCCGACCCGGTGAAGAGCCAGTTCGGCTGGCATGTCATCAAGCTCGAGGACAAGCGCAGCAAGCCGCTGCCGGACTTTGCTTCGGTCAAGCCGCAGATCGACCAGTATCTGGAGCGCAAGGCGCAGCAGGACATCGTTCTGGCACTGCGCGAGAAAGCCAAGGTCGAGCGTCTGGACAAGCCCGCCGAGGCGCCTGCCGCCAAGGATGCGCCCAAGCCGGCCGAGCCCAAGAAGCCCTGAGCCGCTGGGTCGTCATTCTCGGGTTTGACCCGAGAGTCCCTTGCCGGAGATGCTCGGGTCAAGCCCGAGCATGACGTGGGCGACAGTCCTCGTAGAAACAAGAAGGGCGGCTTCATGGCCGCCCTTCTTGTTTTCGTCATCCGTCTGCGGCACATCAGCCTCCCCGCACAGGAGGCGCCATGATGGCCGGCAAGGATGTTCCCGTTTCCCCGCTTGCGCCCAAGCGCCAGCCCAAGGTTCCGGCCGTGCCGGGCGTTCGCTTCGCGACTGCCGAGGCCGGCATCCGCTACAGGGGACGTACCGACGTCGTGCTGATGCTGCTCGACGAGGGCACGCAGGTCGCAGGCGTCTTCACCCGCTCGAAATGTCCGTCCGCCCCGGTCGACTGGTGCCGCGAGAACCTGGCGCAGGGCTCTGGCCGCGCCGTGGTGGTCAATTCAGGCAATGCCAATGCCTTCACCGGCCTGAAAGGGCGTGATTCGGTCAAGCTCACCGCGCAGATCGCGGCCAAGGCTGCCGGCTGCAAGCCCCAGGAGGTTTTCATCGCCTCGACGGGCGTGATCGGCGAGCCGCTCGACGCGACCAAGTTCGAGGGCGTCCTGCAGGATTGCGCCAAGCGCGCGGCCGACGGTCCCTGGGTCGACGCCGCCAAGGCGATCATGACCACCGACACCTTCCCGAAGGCGCTTTCCCGCAAAGCCAAGATCGACGGCAAGGACGTCGTGCTCGCCGGCATCGCCAAGGGCGCGGGCATGATCGCGCCGGACATGGCGACGATGCTCTCCTTCGTCTTCACCGACGCTGCCATCGCCGCGCCGGTGCTTCAGGCGCTGCTGTCCAAGGGCGTGAAGGGTTCCTTCAATGCCGTCACGGTCGACAGCGATACCTCGACCTCCGACACGCTGATGCTGTTTGCCACGGGTAAGGCCACCGATCGCGGTGTGCCTGAGATTACCGAGATCAACGATGCCCGCCTCTCGGGCTTCAAGCGGGCGTTGAATTCGCTTCTGCTCGAATTGGCCCATCTCGTCTGCAAGGACGGCGAGGGCGCGCGCAAATTCGTCGAAGTACGGGTGGCGGGCGCAACCTCCGCCCGTTCGGCCAAGCGCGTCGCGCTCTCGATCGCCAACTCGCCGCTGGTGAAAACCGCGATCGCCGGCGAGGACGCCAATTGGGGCCGCGTCGTCATGGCGGTGGGCAAGGCCGGCGAGCCCGCCGACCGCGACCGGCTCGACATCTCCTTCGGCGAGATCATGGTGGCGCAGCAGGGCGCGCGCGCGCCGTCCTATGACGAGACCGCCGTCTCCGACTACATGAGGGGCGAGCACATCGTCATCACAGCCGATCTCGGGCTGGGCCGAGGCCGATCCACCGTCTGGACCTGCGATCTGACCAAGGCTTATGTCGAGATCAATGGCGATTATCGCTCCTGACGTCGCCGGCCCGGCCGAGCCGAGCCGGGCCTTCATCGTCGGAAATCTGCTGGTCTGCTCCTTCTTCTGGGGCTGCAGCTTCCTGTTCATCAAGCTGATGGCGGGGGATGTCTCGCCATTCGCGATCGCGGCCGGGCGCGGCCTGCTTGGAGCCGGCGCGCTGACGCTCTGGGTGATCTGGCTCGGGCAGAGCCCGATTCCGCGCCGCGCCGAAATCAGGCATTGGCTCGTGCTCGGCGCCACCAATGGCTGGGTCCCCAATGTTCTGGTCGCCTACGCGCTGACGCAACTCGCCAGCGGCCCGGCGGCGATGATCCAGGCCGCCGGACCGCTGGTCACCGCCATCTTCGCGCATCTCCTCTTCGCGGAGGAGCGGCTCAGCGGCCAGCGCCTTGGCGGCATCCTGCTCGGCATGGTCGGGGTCGGCCTGCTGATCGGCCCCCGGCTGATCGAAGGCGGCGGCACGGCGCTTGGCGGTCTCGCCATGGTGGGGGCCATGCTCGCCTATGCCACCGGCAATTCTATGTCCGCGCCGTGCCCGCATCGGCTGGCGATCCCGCGCGGCTCGCGCTCGGCCAGCAGGTCGTCTCGGGGCTGGTGGCATTGGGATTGACGCTCGCAGTCTCGGGAGTGGCCGCGTTTGCGCCGCTCGCGAACCACTGGCCGGCGATGCTCGCGCTAGGCATCGCCTGCACCGCAGTGCCGATGGCGCTGTTCATGCGCTTGATTCGCGCGGCCGGGCCGACGCGCGCCGCGATGACGGGATATCTCGTCCCGACCGTTGCGACCCTCATGGGCATCATCATTCTCAACGAGACGCTGGAGCTGAGGCAGTTGGTCGGCGGCTGCGTCATTCTCGCAGGCGTCTTCCTGGTTTCCACGGCACGACGGAGGATGGGGGGATCATGAAAGCCTGGCTTGGATTGGGGGCCGCGCTCCTGCTTGCAGCCTGCATGGAACGCACGCCGGGGACGGTCGCATTCTCGGAGGCGGAAGCTGCGTTCATCAAGAAGCCGGGCACCGGCGTCATCGCAGGCCATGCCTTCCGCACGAAGGCGTCGGGCACCGTGGTCAACGCGGCCGGCCAGCTCGTGCACCTGATTCCGGCAACGGAGTTTTCGCGCGAGCGCTTCAAAAACCTCTTCGGCAAGGGCAAGTACCTGCCGCATCGCGATTATCCGCGCGCCGACAATCCCGATCCGGCCTATGTGGAACACATGCGGACGACCAAGGCCGAGGCGAATGGGCGCTTCGGATTCGAAGGCGTCGCTCCGGGCGAATACATCGTGTCCTCGCAAGTGCTATGGGGCGATGAGGAGGCCTTCTTCCGCGAGGGTGGGATGGTCTATGACAGCGTGACCGTGACAGGTCAGGAGAAGGAACCTGTCAGAGCCATCCTCTCCGGAAATTGAGATTGTGTCTTCGTGAAGCTCCTCCTCGTCGTCGCCTGCGCCCTCATCGATGCCGATAATCGCGTGCTGGTCACCCAGCGCCCGCAAGGCAAATCGCTGGCGGGCTTGTGGGAATTTCCGGGTGGCAAGCTCGAATCCGGCGAACGGCCCGAGCCGGCGTTGATCCGCGAACTCGCGGAAGAGCTCGGCATCACCGTGAAGGAGGACTGCCTGGCGCCATTGACCTTCGCAAGCTACGCCTATCCCGAGTTCCACCTGCTGATGCCGCTCTATATCTGCCGGCGTTGGGAGGGCACGGTCTCCTCGCTGGAGAACCAGGCCCTGAAATGGGTGCGGCCGGGCAAGCTCCGGGAATTGTCCATGCCGCCAGCCGACGAGCCATTGATCCCGCCACTGATCGATCTGCTGGGTGCGTGAGTCCTGGATTGTTTCGTGTTCAATTTGAAGCGGTTGGTCATCCCGGGCGGAGCGTAGCGGAGACCCGGGATCCATTCCGGAGCGCTTCCGATAAAGCTTCCGGAATGGATCCCTGTTTGTCAGATTCGTGTCATGTTTGGTGCGGGCGGGAAGCCGTTGGATCCCTGGTGGGGAACACCGTGTTCCGGCTCGGTTCCCGCCCGCGTTGCGTAACCCCATCCTGAACAGTTGACCGAGGCCGCTAGCACCGGACCTCGCAGCACAGGGACAGGCACCATGACCATACACCCCTGCTTCATCGGTTGCGATATCGCCAAGCATCATCTCGATCTGTTCGACGAGACGAGCGGGCAGAGCCTTCGCATCGCCAATACGGGCGCGGCGATCGCAAGCTGGCTGTCGTCCTT
>NZ_FNUY01000022.1 GCF_900108245.1 Allobosea lathyri | reverse complement strand
GGGCCGGGTCGCGATCTCCAAAGGGATCAGGGATCCAACGGTCTCTCGCCCGCTCAATAATCCCACAAAACAAACACACAGGGATCCATCGTAGAACGCTGCTCCCTATGATGGATCCGGATCTGCGCGGCTTCGCCGCTTGTCCAGGATGACATGGCGTTTCCAGATCAAATCATCGCGCTCTAGAGACTGCCTGAAAATTTCCACAGCCCTCGTTCTTCGAGACGCCGCTTTAGCCGTGCCATCATCGAATAAGATGCAGTCATCCCGGGCGCAGCGAAGCGGAGACCCGGGATCCATGCCGGAGCGCCTTCCGGTGAAGCTCAGGAATGGATCCCGGGTCTCCCTACGGTCGCCCGGGATGACGGCGCTTTGATGGAAATACCCAAGTCGTTGATACCACCACCTACTTTTCAGGCCAGTCCCTCAGGATGAGGGCTGAGGTCTCAGGCGGTCCCTCACCCGGCCAGAATGACCCGCAATGCCCGGACGATCCCGTCGACCGCGACGCTGGCCAGGATCAGCCCCATCACCCGGCTGACGACGCTGGCGCCGGCATTGCCGATCACGGCGATGATGCGCGAGGCCGCAAACAGCAGGAGCAGCAGGATCCCCAGGATCACCAGGACCTGAATCACGGTTTCGGTCTGCTCGGCGATGCTGAATTTCGAATTGTCGGTGATCGTCATCACCGTCAGCATCGCGCCGGGATTGGCGATGCCGGGGATCGCCAGCGGATAGACCGCGCGCTCCAGATCGGTGGTCCGCAGCAGCTTCTCATCCTCCTCGAGCTTCGATTCCCCGAAGATCATCGAGAGAGCGAAGAGGAAGAGCACGATATTGCCCGCGACCTGGAACGAACTCATTTCGATATCCATCGCGCCGAGCAGCACCTGCCCCCCGACGACGAAGAATATGAGCACCACGGTGGCGACCAGGATGCCGCGAACAGCGACACGCCGCGCCGCGGCAGCGCTCATACCGGCCGTCACCGCCAGAAAGATCGGCAACGTCCCGATCGGGTCGATCACCACCCAGAGCTTCACGAATTCCGTAACCAGCCGCTCCATCCGCTCATCCCGATCATCTGCGTCAACCCGAAGCGCCATGCATACCGAAAAGGCATGCGCCGTACACGGTCGATGCACTGCTTTATCGCCATTGCCAGAAAGGCCTGAAAGCGCAACTTATCAAGGCAGTGGCAATGCAGTTGGCGCTCACTACATCAAAGTCAGACGTCGCTGGAGGTCCGGCCATGACAACAGCTCGCAAGACAACTGCTGGCAACACAACAGCTGGCAAAACAGCATTTCGCCGCCCGACGCGCCGCAATGCCCTCGCGGCTGCGCTGGCCGGAGCCATCCTGGCCGTTTCGCCCCTCGCCTCCCTGCCGGCCCTGGCGCAGGCCGCGGTCGTCGGCGCGATCCGCGTCGATGTCTCCCGCCTCGTCGAGCAGGGCTGGGGTCCCAATGCCGCTGCGATCAAGGCCGGCCTCGAACGTGAACTCGCGCTGGCGCTCGGCCCGGCCTTTCGCCGCGGCGCCGGGCCGCTTCTATTCGTCAAGGTCAACGGCATCTTCATGCCGAGCTATGCCGGCGGCGGCGGTGGCGGGCGCTTCGGCGGTGGCGGCGGCAGCAACGACAGCTTCGACAGCGTCGCCACGCTGATCGGCCCCGATAATCGCGTGCTCGCGACCTATCCGATCCTGTCCTCGCTCTCGTCGGGCTATAGCGGCGCGTGGTACCTGCCCGATATCGACCAGCGCCGGATCAACGCGCTGATCCAGACCAACGCCGCCTGGATCAAGCGCTACGTCGTGGGTTGACGGGCTGCGCCTGCCAAGCCCGAAGCCGAGAGGACCGAAGTCGAGAGGACCGAAGTGATGCTCAACCGTCGCGCCCTTCTGGGCTCGGTCCTCGCGGCGACGGTCCTCGCCGGCTGCCAGACAGTTTCGCAACTGCCGCCGGGCACGCCGATCGGGGCGGTGCACGTCGATGTGTCCCGCCTTGTCGAACTCGGCGTCGGCCCCCGCGCCGCACTGATCAAGACGCAGCTCGAACGGGAACTGGCGCGGCAGCTGCGCCCGACCGGACGGCGTGGCGATGCGACGCTCGTCATCACCATGCGCACACTGACGCTGGAGACCTATGTCGGCAGCGCCATGGACGATTCGCCGGGCCAGGATTCGCTCGAGAGCGTCGTGACGCTGGTGGCGGCAGGCGGCGGCGTGATCGCGACCTATCCGATCACCTCCTCCAGCAGCCCCGGCGATGCCGGCCCCTGGTACGATGCCAGCCCCGGGCTGATCGACAAGCGCGTCGCGCTGCTGGTGACCAACCACGCGCTCTGGATCAGGCGCTACTTCGTGGGCTGATTCTGGCCTGGAAACATGCCGCTTATGCCGGGAAACGCGCCGTCATCCTGGGCGTAGCGAAGCGAAGACCCGGGATCCATCGAAGGGGCAAATCATTGCAAGAATTGGCAGTTTACGATGGATCCCGGATCTGCGCGGCTTCGCCGCTTGTCCAGGATGACGGCGTGTTTCCTAGTTATTGCCGCAGGCCCTAGCCGAACGGAACGATCGGCTCGTCCTTGACCCGGCCGAGCGCCAGCGCCGTGCGGACATTGCGGACATTGGGCAGCGCCGTGAGTTCGCCGACGAAATCCTGAAAGGCCTTCAGGTCCGGCGCGACGCATTTCAGGATGAAATCGATATCGCCCGACAGCGTCCAGCACTCGCGCACGGGGTTCCAGGCCCGGATGCGCGCCTGAAACTGCGCGAGGTCGGATTCCGTCTGGCTGGCGAGATGCACGAAGGCGAAGCAGACCACCTCGAGCCCGAGCTTGCTCTCGTCGAGCTGGGCCCGGTAGCCCGTGATCAGCCCTGCCTCCTCCAGCGCCCGCACGCGGCGCAGGCATGGCGGCGGCGAAATGCCGACGCGCCTCGCCAGCTCGACATTCGTCATGCGCCCATCGGCCTGAAGTTCGCGCAGGATACGCAGATCGATGTCGTCGAGTTTTGAACGCACAAAAGCCCCCAGGAAAGCCGCGCTGGTGTAGACGCAGCGCTTGAGCGATACAAGGCATCGCCCATGCCAGCCAGGCTTGGTCCAATCTCAGCCCTCATCCTGAGGAGCCGCGAAGCGGCGTCTCGAAGGATGGTCCAGAGCGCACTGAACCCTCCTTCGAGACGCGCCTGCGGCGCTCCTCAGGATGAGGGCTGCGGAATTTAAAGTCGCGAAGGACGGAGATCGCCTTGCCCGCCGAACCGATCCCGACCATCTGGGTGCTGAGTGACGGCAAGGCCGGCGACGAGCTGCAGTGCCTCGGCGTGGCCGAGCGGCTGGGCGTCACCCCGCAGGTCAGGCGCATCGCGCCACGCCCGCCCTTCGTCTGGCTGATGCCGCGCGGGCCGATCGACCCGCGCGAAGCGCCCGAACGTCCCGGCAGTCCGATCGCCCCGCCCTATCCCGACATCGTCATCGCCTCCGGCCGGCGGGCCGTGCCCTATCTGCGCGCCATCAAGAAGGCCTCGAACGGGCGCAGCTTCACCGTCTTCCTCAAGGACCCGCGCGTCGGGACAGGCGCGGCCGATCTGATCTGGGTCTCGACGCATGACCGCCTGCGCGGCGACAATGTGCTGGTGACGGCGACCTCGCCGCACCGGCTTGCGCCCGAGCGCCTGGCGCAGGCGCGGGCCAATCCGCCCGCCCCCATCGCCGCGCTGCCCTCGCCCCGCGCCGCAGTGCTGGTCGGCGGCGACAGCCGGCATCATCGTTTCGAACCCGCGGACATCACCCGCTTCGCCGGCCTGCTCGACCAGCTGGCCACGTCAGGCGTCGCGCTGATGGGCTCGCGCTCGCGCCGCACGCAGAGCTCGCTCGACAAGGCCGTCGCGGAGGTCTTCAGCCGCCATGGCGGCTGGTGGTGGGATGGCAGCGGCGACAATCCTTTTCTCGCCCTGCTCGCCAATGCCGACGCGATCGTCACCACGGCGGATTCGACCAACATGATCGGCGAGGCGACGGCGTCGGGCGTCCCGATCCTGATTTTCGAGCCCCATGGCGGGCATGGCAAGCTCGCCGCATTCATGAGCGCGCTCAGGCAGCAAGGCGCTGTGCATCACTTCGAGGGACGTCTTGCTGGCGCCCGCTATGAACCGGTAGACTCCACGCCCGTCATAGCGGGCGCGGTGCGCGAGGGCTGGCTGCGGCATCGCGCCGAACTCGGCCTCGGCTGAGCGTCGCGGCCTTGCCGCCTGCCCGGGATGACGACGCGGGTTGATCTGGATGCATTTGTCTATGGCCATTCAGGCCATATCTAACTGGTGAACGACGCGGCTCGGGCCGCGCAATAAGGACGACACTCCATGGCCCACACCCATGCCCGCGTCATGATCGTCGGCTCCGGCCCCGCCGGCTACACAGCCGCGATCTACGCCGCCCGCGCCATGATGGAGCCTGTTCTGATCTCCGGCATGCAGGCCGGCGGCCAGCTCATGATCACGACCGATGTCGAGAACTATCCCGGTTTCGCCGATGTGATCCAGGGACCCTGGCTTATGGAGCAGATGCGCGCCCAGGCGCAGCATATGGGGACCAGGATGGTGTCCGACCATATCGCCAGGGTCGATCTCTCGCAGCGCCCCTTCCGGCTCTGGGGCGACGGGGCCGAGACCTATTCCTGCGACGCGCTGATCATCGCCACCGGCGCGCAGGCGAAATGGCTGGGCCTGCCCTCCGAGCAGACCTTCCAGGGCTTCGGCGTGTCGGCCTGCGCCACCTGCGACGGCTTCTTCTTCCGCAACAAGGAGGTCGTGGTCGTCGGCGGCGGCAATACGGCCGTCGAGGAAGCGCTGTATCTGGCCAACCTCGCCTCGAAGGTGACGCTGGTGCATCGCCGCGACTCGCTGCGCGCCGAGAAGGTGATGCAGGACCGGCTCTTCAAGCACCCGAAGATCGCAGTCGTCTGGGACAGCGAGATCGCGGAGATCTGCGGCGGCACGCAACCGCTCAATGTCACGCATCTGTGCCTGCGCAATCTGAAGTCCGGCGTCGAGAGCGATCTCAGGGCCGACGGCGTCTTCATCGCCATCGGCCACAAGCCGGCGACCGAATTGTTCGTCGGACAGCTCGCCATGAACGTCTCCGGCTATCTCGAGGTCGAGGCCGGCACGACTCAGACCAATGTCCCGGGCGTCTTCGCCGCCGGCGACGTCACCGACGAGCACTATCGCCAGGCCGTGACGGCCGCCGGCCTCGGCTGCATGGCCGCGCTCGACGCCGAGCGCTGGCTCGCTGCCAACGTCCTGGAACAGCGAGAAGCGGCCGAATAGGCCCTTATTCGCAATCCATCACAGGAACTGATGGATTTCCTAACCAGATTCAGTGCGAAAAGACCTGTAGCCGGCCACGCAGACGTTGACGTTCAAGGACTTTACCCCCCAACATGCGTGAAACGCATAACAGGGGGAAGCGTCGTGGATTGGGACCGCATCAGAATTTTTTATACGGTCGCTGAATCCGGCAGCTTCACCAAGGCTGGGGACGTTCTGGGCCTCAGCCAATCCGCCGTCAGCCGGCAGATCGGCGCGCTCGAACGCGAGCTCCGGGCGCCCTTGTTCCACCGGCATACGCGCGGTCTGATCCTGACCGAACAGGGCGAACTGCTCTGGCGCGCCGCACGCGAGATGACGCAGCGACTCGAACGGACACGCTCGCAGCTATCCGAGACCCGCGAGCACCCGTCCGGCGAATTGAAGGTCACGGCTACGCGCGGGCTGGGCGGCCACTGGCTGACGCCGCGCCTCGCCGAATTCCTCGATCTCTATCCCGACATCAAGGTCGACCTCATCCTCACCGACGAGGAGCTCGACCTCTCGATGCGCGAGGCCGACATCGCCATCCGCCTGCGCCAGCCGCAGCAGCCGGACCTGATCCAGCGCAAGCTCTTCACCGTGCATTTCCACGTCTATGGATCGCCGGCCTATGTGAAGCGCTTCGGCGAGCCCAAGGCCTATGAGGATCTCGACAACCACCGCATCCTCTCCTTCGGCGGCACCTCGCCATCCTACCTCACGGCGGTGCACTGGCTGGGATCGCTGGGCCGCGACCAGCGCAACCCGCGCCCGATCCATCTGACGGTGAACAACATCACCGCGATGAAGCGCGCTGTGGATTCCGGCGCCGGCATCGCCGTCCTGCCGGACTATCTGATCGAGACCGGCTCCCCGCTCGTGCAGTTGATGCGCGAGACCGAGATGCCGCAGCTCGAGAGCTATCTGGTCTATCCGGAGGAGATGAAGTCGGTTGCCCGCGTGCAGGTCTTCCGCGACTTCCTGATCCAGAAGGCCCAGCGCTGGACCTACTGAGTCGATTCGGGGTTCAGACGGCACCTGCATGTCGACGCATGATTCCCGCGATCTCGAACCCGGCTCATATTAAGAACGCATGACAGGCGCCTCCGAGGGGGCGCCTGTTTGCATTGCAATGCGGTGCAACCCGCTGCCTGGCCATGCATCGGGCACGCGGCTCGAACTGCAATGCGCGCATGTTATCAAACGTTTAAGCTCAAATTTGTGGCATATGACCACAGGTTATGCGCGTTGCGCATAGCGGACCCAAGCAATGCTGCATTGCAAAACGGCATGTGCTGTCCGATATAGCAATCACGGTTGTTCGAAACGGGCTCCGCAATCTCCTCCCGGCGTTGAGTTCGTTTCAGCCGTTCCCCTCTGAGATGTTTGGTGGCGACACCGGATGTTTCAAACTTTTAAGGCCGGCTCCCCTCGGGGACGCCGGCCCTTTTTTTGCGTCGAGGGCTTGTTTCGCAGACGCGTGCGAAAACACGCCGTCGTCCCGGGCTTGACCCGGGACCCATTCCGGGGCGGTTCCGATCAAGTTTCCTCGTCAGATGATCGCGCTTCAGCGACGCCGCGCTTCCAGCGGCAGCGCGTCGAACAGGCCGGGCTCCGTGCTCGTGCGCGCCTTCTCGATGGTCAGCATCCGCAGCTTGGTCTCGACGCCGCCATCGGCCGAGAAACCGCCGGTCTTGCCGCCGGCGGCCAGCACACGATGGCAGGGCACGATGATCGGGAACGGGTTCTGCCCGAGAGCGACGCCCACCGCCCGCGCCACGCCGGGCTCGCCGATACGCGCCGCGACCTCGCCATAAGTCAGCGTCTCCCCGGGCGGAATGGCCAGCGCGACGTCATAGACCTTGCGGTTGAATTCCGACACCGTGTCGAGCGCGATCGGCAGATGCGAGAGATCGCGCGGCTCGCCCTTCAACAGGGCGACAACGCCGCCGATCGCCTCAGCGACGAAAGCGGGCGGCTGCGTCTCGGCCGCATCGGGAAAGCGCCGGCTCAGCCTGCGCCGCGCCGTCTCCTCGTCCCCCTCGGGCAATTGCGCGCCGATGATGCGCTCGCCCTGCCAGACGAGCGCGCAGGGGCCGATGGCGGTATCGAAGAGGCAGAAGTGCTGCATGGTCGGCATGATACCCGGTCGCCCTGACGCGCAACAACCCGACTTTCGTCATTGCGAGCGTAGCGAAGCAATCCAGGGGCTCACGCATTCTCTCTGGATTGCTTCGCTACGCTCGCAATGACGAACTAAACGCCGCGATGGCTCAAACGTAGAGCCGCTCGCCTTCCAGGCCCTTGTAGAGGCCGGCGACCTGCTCGGCATAGCCGTTGAACAGCTGCGTTGGCTGGCGCTCGCGCGTGCCCAGCACCTGCTCGCTCGCCTGGCTCCAGCGCGGATGCGGCACCGCCGGGTTCACATTTGCCCAGAAGCCGTATTCCGAAGCCTGCAGCCCCTCCCAGAACGTCTTGGGACGCTCGGCGACGAAGCTGATCTTGGTGACGGATTTCACTGATTTGAAGCCGTATTTCCACGGCGTGATCAGGCGGATCGGCGCGCCATGCTGGGTCGGCGTCGGCTTGCCATAGATGCCCGTGACCAGCAGCGGCAGTTCGTTGGTGGCCTCGGCGATGGTCAGCCCCTCCGTATAGGGCCAGGGGTACCAGCGCTGCGACTGGCCGGGCGCCACGCGTGGATTCATGAAGGTCTCGAAGCGGATGTATTTCGCAGCCGAGAGCGGCTTGGCGAAGGCCACGAAATCCTTCAGCGGAATGCCGGTCCAGGGCACGGCCATGGCCCAGGCCTCGACGCAGCGGAAGCGGTAGAGCCGCTCTTCCAGCGGCAGCTTGCGCACGAGATCGTCGATGCCGATCTCGAAGGGCTTTTCGACCATGCCGTCGACGGTGATCGTCCAGGGCCGTGTGACCAGCTTCTTGGAGGCGGCAGCGACATCCTTGGAGGTGCCGAACTCGTAGAAATTATTGTAGTTCGCCGCGAGGTCCTGCTCCGTGATCGGACGGTCGAGCGTGTAGGCCGCGTTGCGCTTCGCCGGATAGAGATCGAGCGACGGGTCGGGCGGCGCTTGTGCCCCTGCGGTCTGCGGCAATGCCGCGCTTGCGATCAACCCGACGCCAGCGCCCAGCAGGCTGCGGCGATTCAGGAAGGCGGCTTCCGGCGTAGCCTGGCTTTCGGGCATTTCCCAGCCAGGGCGATTCTTGATCAGCATCGGACGGACATGCTCCGTTTGAGATGCCGGGATGGTGCGCACGGTCTCCCGTCCCGCGCAATTCACGAGGGGGAGAGGTGCTGTCCTGCGTGGGACGCACAGGCTTCAGCAGTGACGAGCAAGCTTCAGCTATGATAGAAAAACTCCGCAAGCAATCGGACCGGGATTCCCGCGCGACCAGCGGTGAAATGTCTGACGCCGCGGCAATTTGTTCCAAAAATCCCGTTTTCCGCAAATTGGTTCTCGAACGAGAACGCGTACAGGTCCAGGGAGCATTCAGATGAGCAGGTTCAACGTCTTTGCCAGCACGGCATTTGCTGCCACGCTGCTCGTCCAGGCACAGGTCGCGCAGGCAGACATCGTCATCGGCCTTGTTGCGCCCTTGACGGGCTCGGTGGCTGCCTATGGCGATCAGGTCCGCAACGGCGCCGAAGCGGCGGTCGAAACCATCAACAAGGCCGGCGGCATCCTGGGCGAGAAGGTCGTGCTGAAGCTAGCCGATGACGCAGGCGATCCCAAGCAGGGTGTGTCCGCCGCCAATCTGCTGGTGGGCGAAAACGTCCGTTTCGCCGTCGGTCCCGTGACCTCCGGCGTCGCCATGGCGGTGTCGGACGTCTTCGCCGAAAGCGGCGTGCTGATGGTGACCCCGACGGCCACCGCGCCCGCCCTCACCAACCGCGGCCTGAGCAACGTCCTGCGCACCTGCGGTCGCGACGACCAGCAGGCCGACGTCGCCGCGAACTATGTCCTCAAGACCCTCAAGGACAAGCGGATCGCCGTCGTCCATGACAAGGGCACCTATGGCAAGGGCCTGGCCGACGCCTTCAAGAAGACGATCAATGCCGGCGGCCTGAACGAGGTGCTCTATCTCTCGCTGAACCCCGGCGAAAAGGACCTCTCGGCCGTCATCACCCGGATCAAGTCCAGCAATGTCGATGTGATCTATTTCGGCGGTTACCATCCCGAAGGCGGGCTTCTCGCCCGTCAGCTGCGCGACGCCAATGTCAAAGCCACCATCATCGGCGGCGAGGGCCTGTCCAATACCGAGTATTGGGCGATCGCCGATCAGACCGGCGCGGGAACCCTGTTCACCAACGCCACCGACGCGCTGAAGAACCCGGATTCAGCGGCGGCTGTCGCAGTCCTGAAGGCCAAGGGCATCCCGCCGGAAGCTTTCACGCTGAATGCCTATGCCGCCGTCGAGGTGCTCAAGGCCGGTATCGAGCGCGTCGGCAAGGCCGACAAATCCGCCCCCGTCGCGGCAGCGCTCAAATCCGGCGCGCCGATCACGACCGCCATCGGCAAGCTGTCCTACGGCAAGACCGGCGACCTGAGCTCGCCGAGCTTCTCCCTGTTCAAATGGGAGGACGGCAAGATCGTCGCGGTGGACTGACGGCGGAGCATGTTCGAGCGCAATAAAAAGGCGACCGGCGCGAAGCCGGTCGCCTTTGTTGTTAGACCCCGAGCTTGGCCTCAGCCGCGCGCTTCGAGCGCCTTGACGATCGCCGCGCCCATCTCGCTGGTCGAGACCGCGTTGGCGCCATCAGCCGCGATGTCCTTGGTGCGCGTACCGGAGCCGAGCACATCGGCGATCGCGCCTTCCAGCCTGTCGGCGGCCTCGATCGCGCCAAACGAGTAGCGCAGCGCCATGGCAAAGGAGCCGATCATCGCGATCGGGTTCGCAAGGCCCTTGCCGGCGATGTCGGGAGCCGAGCCATGGACCGGCTCATAGAGCGCCTTGCGCTTGCCGGTGGCGGCATCTTCGGCGCCCAGCGAGGCCGAGGGCAGCATGCCCAGCGATCCCGTCAGCATCGCCGCCACGTCGGAAAGGATGTCGCCGAACAGGTTGTCGGTGACGATCACGTCATACTGCTTGGGCCAGCGCACCAGCTGCATGGCGCAGTTGTCGGCCAGCACATGCTCCAGCTCGACGTCCGCGTAGTCCTTGGCGTGCAGCGCCGTGACCGTCTGCTTCCAGAGCACGCCGGTCTTCATGACATTGTGCTTCTCGGCCGAGGAGACCTTGTTGCGGCGGGTACGGGCCAGTTCGAAGGCGACGCGGCAGATCCGGTCGATCTCCGGCGTGGTGTAAACCTGCGTATCGATGCCACGCTTGGAACCGTCCTCCAGCGTGACGATCTCCTTGGGCTCGCCGAAATAGACACCGCCGGTGAGCTCGCGCACGATCAGGATGTCGAGCCCTTCGACGACCTCGGGCTTGAGCGAGGAGGCCGAGGCCAGCGCCGGATAGCAGATCGCGGGGCGCAGATTGGCGAACAGGCCGAGATCCTTGCGCAGGCGCAGCAGCCCGGCCTCGGGGCGGTGCTGATAGGGCACATCGGCCCATTTCGGCCCGCCGACCGCGCCGAACAGCACGGCGTCGGCGTCCTGAGCGAGCTTCATGTCGCCTTCGGAGATCGCCTGCTTATGCGCATCGTAAGCGCAGCCACCCACAAGCCCCTTCTCGATCGCGAAGGAAGCAAGACCCTGCTTCTCGAACCAGGACACCACGGTCTCGACCTGGCCCATCACTTCGGGGCCGATGCCGTCGCCGGGCAGGAGCAGGAGCTTGTGAGTTGCCATGGGGTCGCCTCGCGCGTGGTTTTCTGCGGTTGTTGCGCGGGTGATTAAGCGGCTGGAGCGCGACGCGCAAGCGTTGGACGAGCGGGGCATAGGCAAGCTCAACGCAGAACCCCTCTCCTGTAAGGAGAGGGGAAGGGGTGAGGTGTCGGCCGCTGGACCAGCGGGCGACCAACCTCACCGCAACGGTTGGAGCTTGATGATTTGATCTGGAAGAGCGCCGTCATCCCGGACAAGCGGCTTTAGCCGCGCAGATCCGGCATCCATCATGGGGAGCCGAGCTCTACGATGGATCCCGGGTCGACCTGCGGTCGCCCAGGATGACGGCGCGTTTCCACGTAAAATCATCGCACCCAGGCGACGGCCAAGACGTCCAACGGCCGACCCCTCACCCTGCCCGCTCCCTCCGGGAGAGGGTCCCCGCGCGCTTCCTCCCGGGCTACGGCGTCCCTCCTCAGGCCTTCTTCTCCATGTTCCAGAAAAACTGCACCGGCGAGAGCACCATGCCGGTCAGGCTCTTGCGATAGGCCATGGGCTGCTGCACCAGACCGGCCGGCACGTAAGGAACCGTCTCGAAGGCGCGGGTCTCGATCGCCGCTGCGAGCGCCTTCTGCTTGGCGACGTCGGGCTCCGCGATCCACTGGTCGCGCAGGCCCTCCAGCGCCGGATCGTCGGGCCAGCCGAACCAGGCCGAGCCGCCATTGGCGCGCACCAGCGGATGCAGCGCCGGATTGAGCGTGTCGGCGCAGGACCACAGCGTGTGGAAGGCCGACCAGCCGCCCTGTTCCGGCAGGCCGCGATTGGCCCGCCGGCCGATGAAGCTCGCCCAGTCGGTCGCCACGAGTTCGGCGTTCATGCCGAGCTTCTTGAACAGATCTTCCGTCACCAGACACTGCTGATAGGCGATCGGCTGATCGGCCGGGGCAAGCAGGATGATCTTCTCGCCCTTGTAGCCGGCCTCCTTGAGCATGGCCTTGGCTTTCTCGATATTGGCCTGCATCGCCGCCGCCCCGCCCGCGCCGCTCGACATCGGCGAGCCCGGCGTGAAGAAGGTCTTGGCCTCCTGATAGTAGTCCTTGCTGCCGACGACGGCCTCCATGTAGTCGGTCTGGTTGACCGCCATCATTACGGCGCGCCGGATGCCCGGATTGTTGAAGGGCGGCTGCATCTGGTTGAAGCGCATCAGCAGGAACAGCCCGAGCGGGACGTTCTCGATCTGGATGTCCTTATTGCCCTTGAGCACCGGCAGCAGGTCGACCGGCGGCTGCTCGT
This sequence comes from Allobosea lathyri, assembly GCF_900108245.1. Classification (GTDB taxonomy): domain Bacteria; phylum Pseudomonadota; class Alphaproteobacteria; order Rhizobiales; family Beijerinckiaceae; genus Allobosea; species Allobosea lathyri. The sequence goes on along the minus strand of NZ_FNUY01000022.1, from coordinate 34,433 downwards.
ACCAGTCGACCTCGCCCTGCATCAGCGCGCCGACGGCAGCCGGAGCCTCGGTGAGCGGCAGCCACTCGATGCGGTCGATCCTGGCGACCTTGCCGCCTGCCGCCCAGGACGGCGCCTCCTCGCGCGGCTTGTATGCCGCGAAACGCTCGTAGATCGCGTTCTGGCCGGGCACCCACTGCTTGTCCATGAACCGCCAGGGGCCTGAACCCACAGCCTCGGTGATGTTCTTGAGATGGTCGGTCATCGCCACCCGTTCGGGCATGATGAACGGCACGTTGGAGGAGAGCTTGCCGAGCGCCGCCGTCATCATCGGGAAGGGCTTCTTCAAGCGGATCGCGAATGTCCGCTGATCGACCACGTCATAGCCATCGACGAAGGTCGCGAAGGTCTGGCCGAAGGCGTCGCGCTTCGACCAGCGCGCGATCGAGGCGATGCAATCCTGCGCGCGGACGGGCTCGTTGTCATGGAATGTCAGCCCGTCGCGCAGACGGAAGCTCCATTTCAGACCGTCCGGCGCCGTCTCCCAGGCCTCGACCATCTGCGGCTTGATCTGGAACTGCGCATCGGTTGCAAACAGCGTATCATATATCAGATAGCCGTGATTGCGGATGACGTAGCTGGTCGCAGTGATCGGGTCGATCGACGGCAGCGGCGTCGACGGAATAAAACGCAGAGTGCTCGCCCTGCCCTGCGAAAAGGCACGGTTCGGCATGAAAGCGGAGGAGGCGAGCGCCGCCGTCCCCTTCAGCATCGTGCGGCGATCGATCGGCATGGCGTCTGCTCCTGCTGTTGCTGAGGTCAAGGACCGCAGCAACTCAAGCAAGAGATATACCAGACGTCAACCACCCCGATGGGCGGATCGTCGGCCGGAGATCAGGCGGAAGGGTCGACAGTCAGCAGCCGCGCCGTGACTTCGATCTCGACCTTCATCTCGGGCTTGAGCAGCCCTGCGACGATATACATGCCCGCAGCCGGGCGGATGGTCGAGAAAACCTCGCCACAGACGGTCAGGACCGGCTCGCAATAGCTGCGGTCGATGACGAAATATTGCGCCCGCACCACCTTCGAGAGCGCCGATCCGGCCTCCGTCAGCACGGCGTCGATCGTACGGAAGATATTCCGCGCCTGTTCGGCAGGGTCTTCCGGCAGGGTCATGGTGACATAGTCGTAGCCGGTGGTGCCGGAGACGAAGACGAGGTCGCCGTCGATCACCGCACGCGAATAGCCGAAGGCGGTCTCAAAAGGCGAGCCGGTGGAGATCAGTCGGCGTGTCATACTGTTTGCTCCGGCAGTTTGAGGTGGTCATCCCGGCCGAAGCGCAGCGCAGAGCCGGGATCCATTCCCGAACTTCAGTCGACGGGGCTCAGGAATGGATTCCGGGTCTCCCTGCGGTCGCCCGGAATGACGATTGGGGGCCGAAGAAACTAGACTTGCCCGCCCTTGAGCGCCCGCAGCACCTTCTCGCCGGGCCGCCCGGTCTGCGGCATGCCGATCTTGCCCTCGATCTGCTTGATGGCGGCGCGCGTCAGCGCCCCGACCGCGCCGTCGGGCTCGCCGACATCGAAGCCGCGCGCGATCAGCAGGCGCTGCAATTCGCGGCGCTGCTCACGCGAGAGCGGCAGATCGTCGGTCGGCCAGTCCCCCTGTACGCCGGGCCGGCCACGGATGCGGTCGGACAGGAGCGAGATCGCCAGGGCGTAGGAATCGGCGCCGTTATAGCTGTAGGCGGCGTCATAGTTCTTGAAGACGAGGAAGGCCGGGCCGTTGCGGCCCGCCGGCATCAGCAACCCGGCATTGCCTGTCCCTGAGAGCGACGAACCGTCGAACTTGACGATGCCGCGCCCAGCCCAGCTCGAGACCGGCTGCTTCGGATTACGCCCGGTCGGGCCGGAATAGCCCCCGGGCACGCGCACCTCGTAACCCCAGGTCGCGCCGGTGACCCAGCCGGCCTTGGCCATGAAATTCGCCGTCGAATGCAGCGCGTCGGGAATGGAATCGACCAGATCGCGCCGGCCATCGCCATCGCCGTCGACGGCAAGCCTGAGATAGGTCGAGGGAATGAACTGGGTGTGGCCAAAGGCTCCGGCCCAGGAGCCGAACAGCCGATCGGCGCGCACATCGCCCCGCTGGATGATCTGCAGGGTGGCAATCAGTTCGCCTCGGAAGAAGGCGTTGCGGCGCGGCGCCAGACAGGCGCCCGTCGAGAGCGCCTGCACCAGCGGCATCTTGCCCCGCGCCTTGCCGAAATCGCTCTCGACACCCCAGACTGCAACGATGGTATGGCGATCGACGCCGAAGCGGCTCTCGGCGGCGGCCAGCGTCGAGGCGTGCTGGCGCAGCATGGCGCGGCCTTCCGCGACCTTCTCGTCATCGACGAGCGTGCCCAGATAATCCCAGATCGGAGTCTTGAACTCCGGCTGGTTGTTCATCGCCTCGATCACCTTCATGTCGGGCGTGACGCCCGCCATCGCCCGATCGAAAGTCGCGGCCGAAACTCCCTTCTCGGCAGCCGCCGAGCGCAGCCCCGACAGGCAGGACTGGAAATCGCCCTGGGCCTGGGCGGCCGAGGCGAGAATGACGAGGGGCAAGGCCAATGTGAGTGCGCGCATGGGTCTCCACCGAATCGGAAAGGTAGAGCGAAACTAGGGCGAGGCGGTTAACGGAGGTTAACCATGGCATTTTCCGCCCTGCTGCGCAGCGTCGCACCCAGCCTGCGACTTTCATCCACCGTCATCGCCGCCGCCCGCTTTCAGGAACTTGCGGCGCCCTCTAGGGTTCGCTCGAGCCCACCGGAACAGATCCATGCCAGCGCCGACGATTGCCCATGTCCTCCCGATCGCGATGCTGATCGGCTCAAACATCTTCATGACCTTCGCCTGGTACGGGCATCTCAGCTACAAGAGCACGGCGATCTGGCTCGCCATTTTCGTCAGCTGGATGATCGCGGCACCCGAATACATGCTCGCCGTGCCGGCCAACCGCATCGGCTCGGCCGTCTATTCCGCCGCCGAGCTCAAGACGATGCAGGAGGTCATCACTCTCACCGTCTTCGCCGGTTTCTCGGTGTTCTGGCTAAAGGAATCGCTGACCTGGAACCACGCCATCGGCTTCACGCTGATCGCGGCCGGCGCGTTCTTCATCTTCCAGGCCAAAACCTGATCGTCCAGGCGAACACGTGAGCAGACACGACAGCGGCACAAGCGGGCAGGATACAGGCTTGAACACCCCGGATATCGGCAAGAACCTCCCCTCGCCCGGCCATCCCGCCGTCGCAGCCTATCTCGCGGATGGCTATGACAGCGTCGTCGGCATGTCCTCGCGCTTTGCCGCGGCGATCTGCGCAAGGCTGTTGCGTCTGCAGACCGAGGAGGGCGTGCACGGCCCCATCGCGGAGATCGGCGCCTTCGAGGGCCGCTTCTTCATCGCGCTCGCCCATGCGCTGGAGCCCGGAGAACTGGCGCTCGCCATCGACATCTTCTCCTGGCCCAACCCGGAGGTGAAGGATCGTTTCGAGGCCAATTGTTTCCGGCACGGCATCAACCCCGGCCAGCGCGTCACCATCAAGGGCGATGCGGGCGCAATGAGGCCGAGCGATCTCATCGGCCATGCCGGTGGGCGCAAGCTGCGCTTCGTCCATATCGATGGCGAGCATTCCCGCGCAGCTCTTGCGAAGGACCTCGCGCTCGCCACGGCCTGCCTCGACGAGGGCGGCATGATCGTGCTCGACGACATGCTCCACCCCGGCTACCCCACGCTGATGGTGGCGGTTCAGCACTATCTCGACGCCAATCCCGAGATCGTCCCGCTGTGCATAATCGACCGCGAGACGATTGTCGGCGCGGCCAAATTCGTGCTTTGCCAGCGCCGCTGGTTCGAGCGCTATCAGACCCGGATGCTGGCTATCTTCAAGGACCAGATCTGGCCGCTCGGTGCGGATTTCGAGCCGCATTGGTGCCTTGTGCTGTCGCAGGACACGCGGCTGGCGCAAATCACCTGACCTCCTGAGCCGAATACGACGAATTTGCCTCTAGCCAACACTTGCCTTGAAGAGAGAACCTGCCTTGAGAACGATGGCATTGATCGCCGGCTGCCTTGCCGTCCTGTCGACCCAGGCCTCCGCCGGCCCCACCTGCAGCCCCAGCGATGACAGCGCCCGCATCCTCTCCGCGGCCTCGCGCAACGCCGTCCACCGTGACTGGCGCGGCGGAAAGCATGTCGGCTACGGCTGGTCGCTGCAGGTCGACAAGAGCACCCGCGACGCGACCGGAACCTCGTATTACGTCGGCGATCTCTACGCCGCCGATGGAAGCCTGAGCCAGCGCAACGTCTTCGTCATCGAGAACGAATGGGATTGCGGGCCGTAGCGCTCTCATTCCCCGCGATTCCCCGTCATTGCGAGCGCAGCGAAGCAATCCAGGGGGGACGTCGAGCTCTGCCGCTCTGGATTGCTTCGCTGCGCTCGCAATGACGGCTCGCGGTCGTTTCGACTAACGCGCCGGCCGCACCCGCAGCACTTTCCCGTCCGCCGCGTCGCTGAGCAGATAGAGGAACCCGTCCGGCCCCTGCCGGACGTCGCGGATGCGCTCGCCCAGAGTGGTCAGCAGGCGCTCCTCCCCAGTCACTGTCTCGCCTTGCGTCGACAGCCGGATCAGCATCTGCCCGGCGAGCGCGCCGACAAAGAGCGAGTTCTTCCAGGCCGGCCAGACCGGCCCCGTATAGAAGGCCGCGCCCGAGGGCGCGATCGAAGGGTCCCAATAGAATAGCGGCTGCTCCATGCCGGCCTTGGTGGTGCCCTCGCCGATCTTGGCGCCGGAATAGTCGATGCCATAGGTAACGACCGGCCAGCCATAGTTCAGCCCGGCCTTGGGCGTGTTGACCTCGTCGCCGCCGCGCGCGCCGTGCTCGGCCGTCCACAGCTGGCCGGTATCGGGGTGGAGCGCGGCGCCCTGGACATTGCGATGGCCGATCGACCAGATTTCCGTTTGCCAGCCCTGCTTCTTCGGATTGTCGGCGGGGGCGCCGCCTTCGGGGCGAATGCGAATGACCTTGCCGATATGATTGGCCGGGTTCTGCGCCTGGTCGCGCTGGCTGTAGCGATCGCCCACCGTGACGAACAGAGCCCCCGTCCGGTCGAAGACCAGCCGCGAGCCGAAATGCATGTTGCTGTTGATCGTCGGCATCTGCCGGAAGATCACGCTCATGCCTTCGAGCGCAGTGCCGCGCTCGTTCAGCCGGGCGCGGGCGACGCTGGTGCCGTTGCCGCCGGCCCGCGGCTCGGCAAAAGAGAGATAGATCAGGCGGTTCTGTGCGAAATTCGGGTCGAGCGTGACATCGAGCAAGCCGCCCTGCCCGCGCCCGGTCACGCTGGGCACCCCGGTAATCGGGGCTGAAAGCTTGCCGTCGCCCGCCACCAGCCTGAGGCGGCCGGGGCGCTCGGTTACCAGCATGCGCCCGTCCGGCAGGAAGGCGAGACCCCAGGGATTCTCAAGCCCGCTCGCGACCGTCTCGACTGCGAGATCGCCCACGCTGGACGGGAAGCGCTGCTGGGCGGAAGCCGGCGACATCGCCGCCGGCAGAGACAGAAACGCGCCGAGTGCCGGCGCGAGAAGGGATCGATGCATCGCGGTCTCCTGATCTGCCATTCGAGATGTCAGATAGGAAAGAACCGCGCCGATGACCAAGCCTTAGCGTCGCGCTCACGCCGAAGTGAGCGCCGACGGTCGGATGAAGCCGCTATTCCGGCTTCACGCCCGCATCCGCGATGATCTGCTTCCAGGTCGCGATCTCCTGGAGATGATAGGGCCGGAACGCGGCTGGGTCGCGCACCTTCAGCGTAAAGCCGAGCTTCAGGATCGCTTCGGTGATCGCAGGCTTGGCGATCGAGGCGATGATCGCCCGCGACAGCGTGTCCAGAACCGGCGCAGGCGTCGCGGCCGGTGCGAAGAACGCCGCCCAGGAATCGGCGTCGGCATTGCTCACGCCCTGCTCGCGCAGAGTGGGGATGTCCTTGGCGCGCGGATTGCGCTCCGGGCTGGCGAGCCCCAGCGCGCGCAGGGTGCCGGCATTGATCTGCTCCAGCACGCTCGGCAGGGTCGAGTTCGCGATATCGATGCGCCCGCCGATGATCTCCTGCACCAGCGGCGCCGCGCCGCGGAACGGCACATGCGTCATCTTGATGCCCGTGCGCTGCATGAACAGCTCCATGGCGAGATGCGAGCCTGATCCGACGCCGGTCGAGCCATAGTTGAGCTTGCCGGGATCGGCCTTGGCCAGCGCGATCAGCTCCTTGATGTTCTTGGCCGGCAGGTCGTTGCGCACGACGAAGGCATGCTCGAAGGCGCCTACGCCGGCCAGCGGCTCGAAATCCTTGACGGCGTCGTAGCCCGGATCCTTCAGCAGGAACATGTTGTTGCCGTGCGTCTGGTTGTTGCCGAAGATGATGGTGTAGCCATCGGCCGCGCCATGGGCGACGGCACGCGTCCCGACCGCGCCAGAGGCGCCGGCACGGTTGTCGACCAGCACATTCTGGCCGATCGAGGTCGAGAGGTCCTGCGCGACGAAGCGCGCGATCGCGTCGGTCGGCCCGCCCGCCGGATACGGCACGACCAGCGTAATCGGCTTCGAGGGGAAGGCCTGGGCCCGCACGATGGACGGAGCGAAGACGGCGCCGGCCATCAGGCCGAGCGCGGAGCGGCGGGTCAACGACATGAAATTCCTCCCAGCGGCCCGAATTGGAAACGGGCTTTGCCGTGGCAGATTTACGGACAAAGGCGCCATGCGTCCAGCGGCGGTTCCGCCTGCCCGGAAAGCTGTAGCCTCACGACAACGACAGGACGGGGAGAGAACGCAAATGAGCATTCGCATCGAGCGCGATGGCAGGGTCGCAACCGTGATCCACAGCCGCATCGAGGCGCGCAACGCCATGGACCCCGCCAGCGCGGAGGCCCTGACCGAGGCCTTCCTGATGCTCGATGCCGATCCCGACATCTCGGCCATCGTGTTCTGGGGCGAAGGCGGCGCCTTCTGCGCCGGCTGGGACCTGAAATACGCGCAGGCCTTCACCGACCCCTCGCGTTTCGAGCGCGAGATCGTCGCCGGGCTGGCCTTTCCAGAAGATGGCACCGCGCCGCCACGCGGGCCCATGGGGCCGTCGCGGCTGGAGATGAGCAAGCCACTGATCGCCGCAGTCGAAGGCCCCGCCGTTGCCGGCGGCATGGAACTCGCGCTCTGGTGCGATGTTCGCGTCATGGCGGAAGATGCCTATTTCGGCGTCTACTGCCGGCGCTGGGGCATCCCGCTGATCGATGGCGGCACGGTGCGCCTGCCGCGTCTCGTCGGCCAGGGCCGCGCGCTGGAGATCATCATGACCGGCCGCAAGGTGGCCGCCGACGAGGCCCTGCGCATCGGCCTGTGCGAAAAGGTCGTGCCCCATGGCGAGGCTCGCGCCGCCGCCGAGACGATGGCCCAGGAGATCGCCCGCTTCCCGCAAGGCGCGATGCTGGCCGACAGGCGCAGCGCCATCGCCGGACACGGCCTGCCCGTGCGCGAGGCGTTGGCGCGCGAATGGATCGACGGGGTCCGGACGATCGCCACGGAGGGAGCAGCGGGAGCCGGACGCTTCGCCAGCGGCAAGGGGCGCGGCGGCGATTTCGGGGATATTTAAATCGTCATTGTGAGCGGAGCGAAGCAATCCAGGGGGCGTCGAGCGCGCGGCTCTGGATTGCTTCGCTCCGCTCGCAATGACGGTCAGGCTCCAAACCCCGCCCGCTTCAGGCGCTGGATCGACAGGTCGAGAGCCTGCAGGAAGGCCGAGCGGTCCTTCACCGAGAACGGCTTGGGACCGCCGCTCGCGGCGCCCATCGCGCGCAGGTCCTCCATCATGTCCCGCGTCGCCAGCGCCATCCCGATGGAGGCCTCGGTGAAGGGCTTGCCTGTCGACCCGATGACGTCGGCTCCCGCCTTGATGCAGCGATCGGCCAGCGGAATGTCGGAGGTGATGACGATGTCCCCGCGCGAGACCCGCTCGGCGATCCAGTTATCGGCCGCGTCGAAACCGTCGGAGACGATCACGCGCTCGATCCAGGGCTCGCGCGGCACGGCCATGAAGCTGTTGGCGACGATGAAGACCTTGAGGCGATGGCGCTCGGCGACGCGATAGATCTCCGGCTTCACCGGACAGGCGTCGGCATCGACATAGATCGCGATCGGTTTTGACGGTTCCATCGTCATAGCGCATCGCAGGGACGGCGCGGTTGCGCAAGTCGCAGACAAACCGGGGAGACAAACCCGAAAAGCAAACGCCCGGTACAACTGGAAAACGCCTGAAGAAAGCGCGTGCGCCGGCTCTGGCTCTGTCCTAGGCTCAGCTCCTGCTTCGACATGACGAGTCCCGGCCTTCCGTCGGGCCGGCCGCGGCAGGCGAAAGCCGGCAAGCCATGATCGAACCCGCACCTAGATCGCCAATCACCGCAGAGACAGGCTCGTCTGCAGTCTAGCTCGCGCGTGGGGACCACCGAGGCTCGCACCCGCGACCCTCCAGAAAAAGGAGCCGGATCATGTCGAAAGAACAACGCAGCAATCGCGAAGCCAAGAAGCCCAAGAAGGACAAGCCGAAGGTCTCGGCCGCCGCGCCATCGACCTTCGCGGCCGTCGTCGCCAAGGCAGCCGCTCCGAAGAAGAAATAAGCGGGCCGCTCAGTCGCGCTCGCACAGCCCACAGGACGCATGATGATACGCTTCAAGACGATCGAGCCGGAGCCGGCGGCAAAGCCAGCCAAGGCGCCCGCAGCCGCTGCGCCGGCCGCACCGCCTCGGGAGCAGGCTCAGCCGATTGAGGGCGAGGCAACCGACGAGGCCCAACCCGGCGCAACCCCGCCCGGCGCGACCAAGCCGAAAGGCTTGGCCCGCAAGACGCCGCTGCGGGCCAAGAAGCCTGAAACCGCGCGGTTGTTCGAAGGCTAGAGCGACGCTGGAGCGTGGGTGCTTGGAACCCGGTGTTTGGACCGGGCGTTTGGCCTGGAAAAACGTCATCCTGGGCGACCGCAGGTCGACCCGGGATCCATCGTAGAGCTCTGTTCCCTACGATGGATCCCGGATCTGCGCGGCTTTGCCGCTTGTCCAGGATGACGCGGTGGCTCCGAGCTTGAGACCGCACATGCGGTGGCAGCACACGCCGGCGCGAAGGCCGCACGCTAGACCTCCTCGACCACCTCATCGGTCCAGACCCTGAAGCTCGTCAGCGTGTTGGGGCCGAAGGTGGTGGCGATGGCGACATCGGCCGCGTCCCGGCCGCGCGCGATCAGCACGCGGCCGATGCGCGGCACGTTGTTGCGCGGATCGAACATCTGCCAGCCGCCGTCGAGATAGGCCTCGAAAGAGGCCGCGAAATCGCCCGGCGCCCAGGGTGGCGGCGTGCCGACATCGCCGAGATAGCAGGTGCAGTAACGCGCCGGAATGTTCATCGCCCGGCAGAAAGCGATGGCGAGATGGGCATAGTCGCGGCAGACTCCGCGCCCTTCCGCATAGGCGTCCGACGCCGTGCGCGTCACGCTGGCGTCGTTGTAGTTGAAAGCGATGCGCTGGTGCACGAAGTCGCAGATCGCCTGCACGCGCGGCGCGCCGGGCTGGGTCTGGCCGAAGAGTTGCCAGGCGAGATCGAGCAGGCGGTCGCTGTCGCAGAACCGGCTGGCCAGCAGGAAGACGATGCATTCCTCCGGCAGATTCTCGACCGGCACCTGCCCCGCGCTCCGGTTGAAGCTTTCCGGCAAGCCACTATCGGAAATGATCGCGTCGGCGGTGATGCGCATATGCCCCTGCGGCGCGAGCAGGCGGCTGCACCAGTTGCCGAAACCGTCGCGATAGGCGCTGACCGGGACCGAGGGTGTAATGCGGATGTGATCGGGCATCGCAAGGTCGGAAACCCGGCTGAAATGCACGTTCAGCATCAGGATGACCGGGGTCGGTTGCGGAAAGTCGTAGTCGAGCTCGTAGCCGATCCTGAGTTTCACACGGTTCCTTCCGCGCGGCGATTGCGCGCTGGTGATGGGTGGCCCCTCAGCCTGTCGGCCCACCATGCACGTTTCCGGCCAAGGCGATATGGCCGCAGCCTTACGCGAGCGCGCCGTCAATTCATGTCGCTTCTGCGAATGATCAAGCACTCTTGCTTGCGGTGCCGGCGCTTGGGTCCTAAACCACGCGCGCGCCCGTTCCGGCGCCATCCTTGTCCGCCCCTCCGGAGATCAGTCCCATGGCCTTTCTTGCCGACGCCCTGAAGCGCGTGAAGCCGTCTGCGACCATCACCATCACGCAGAAGGCGCGCGATCTGAAAGCACAGGGCAAGGACGTGATCTCGCTCTCCGTCGGCGAGCCCGATTTCGATACGCCCGATAACATCAAGCAGGCGGCCATCGCGGCGATCAATCGCGGCGAGACGAAGTACACGCCGGTCTCCGGCATCCCGCAGCTGCGCGAGGCGATCACCCGCAAGCTGAAGCGCGAGAACGGCCTCGACTACAAGCCGAGCCAGACCATCGTCTCGACCGGCGGCAAGCATGTCATCTACAACGCGCTGCTCGCCACGCTGAACCCCGGCGATGAAGTCATCTGCGTCGCGCCCTATTGGGTCAGCTATCCCGAGATGGTGGCGCTGTGCGGGGGTACGGCGACCTTCGCCCATACCCGCATCGAGAACGAGTTCAAGCTGCAGCCCGAAGAGCTCGAGCGCGCCATCACCCCGAAGACGAAATGGGTCATCCTGAACTCACCGTCGAACCCGTCGGGCGCCGCCTACAGCCATGCCGAGATGAAGAAGCTGACGGACGTGCTGATGCGCCACCCCCATGTCTGGGTGTTGACCGACGACATGTACGAGCACCTCGTCTATGGCGACTTCCAGTTCGTCACGCCGGCCCAGGTCGAGCCCGGCCTCTACGAGCGCACGCTGACCATGAACGGCGTCTCGAAGTCCTATGCCATGACCGGCTGGCGCATCGGCTACGCGGCCGGCCCGCAGCATCTGATGAACGCCATGGACCTGGTCCAGGGCCAGCAGACCTCGGGCACCTCGGCGATCTCGCAATGGGCCGCCGTCGAGGCGCTGGATGGCACGCAGGAGCACATCCCGGTCTTCCGCAAGGCCTTCGAGCGTCGTCGCGACCTCGTCGTCTCCATGCTGAACCAGACGCGCGGACTGGTCTGCCCCAAGCCGGAAGGCGCCTTCTACGTCTATCCCGACTGCTCGGCCCTGATCGGCAAGAAGCTGCCCAACGGCAAGACGATCGAGACCGACGAGGATCTCGTCATGGGCCTGCTGGAAGACGAGGCGGTCGCGGCCGTGCACGGTTCGTCCTTCGGGCTCGGCCCCAACTTCCGCATCTCCTACGCGACGTCCGACGAGAAGCTGGAAGAGGCCTGCCGCCGCATCCAGCGCTTCTGCGCCGAACTGCGCTGAAACCGGCCTTGGGCGGCGCGACCGATCTGCGCCGCCGCGCGCTCCTGCTGGCCGCACTCGCCTTCTTGGCGCAGCCGGCGACAGCGCAGATCGCTTCGCTCTCTCCGCGCGAAGCCTATGAGGGTGCCCGTTCCGGCACCCTTTTTCTTGTCGACATCCGCACGCCCGACGAATGGGCCGACACCGGCGTGCCCCAGGGCGCGGAAAAGCTCGATGCGGACGGATCGGGCTTCGAGGTCAGGCTTGCGGGCCTGCGGCTGGATCATCCGGCCAGGCGCATCGCGCTCATCGACCGCACCGGCTCGCTCAGCGCCGCGATCCGCCAGAAATTCGCCGGCAGAAGCTGGCGCGACCTCGTCGTGGTGCGTGGGGGAATGCTGGGCAGTCCCGGCGAAAAGGGCTGGCTTGCAGAGGGTCTGCCGGTGACGCCCTACCCTTGAGAGTGCGCTGTATTATCTCGGAAACACGCCGTCATCCTGGGCGCAGCGAAGCGGAGACCCTGGATGACGGCGTGGTTCCGAGCATGAACAGCCCCTCTAGCCTTTTCCCCTCGGGGGAGAAGGATTGAGCAGGTCCGGCCGCCGTTCACGCGTGATCGCCTCGGCCTGCTCGCGCCGCCATTTGGCGATGCGGGCGTGATCGCCCGAGAGCAGGGCTTCGGGCAAGCCCCGGCCCTCCCATTCGCGCGGCCGGGTATATTGCGGATATTCGAGCAGCCCGTTCTCGAAACTCTCGTCCTGGCCGGACGCGACCTTGCCCATCACGCCGGGGATCAGCCGCACGCAGGCATCGAGCAGGACGAAGGCGGCCATCTCGCCGCCCGACAGAATATAGTCGCCGACCGAAACCTCGATCAGGTTGCGGCCCTCGATCACCCGCTCGTCGACACCCTCGAAGCGGCCGCAGACAATGACGACACCTTCGCTGGCGACGAATTCTCGCACCAAGGCCTGGTCGAGGCGGCGGCCACGAGGCGACATCAACAGGCGCGGCCGGGTGTCTTCAGCGGGGACTGCGGCGTCGATCGCCGCGGCCAGCACGTCGCAGCGCAGCACCATGCCGGCACCGCCGCCAGCCGGATTGTCGTCGACATTGCGATGGCGGCCGATGCCATGGTCGCGGATCTGATGGGTGTCGAGCGACCACAACCCGCGACGCAAACCCTCCCCCGCCAGCGAAGCGCCGAGCGGGCCGGGAAACATCTCAGGATAGAGCGTCAGGATCGAGGCGTGGAAAGCCATCGCTGAACCTTACAAGGGTGGCAGGGAAACGCGCCGTCATCCTGGCCGTAGCGAAGCGGAGTGCCGGGATCCATCGTAAAGCGCGGCGCCCTACGATGGATCCCGGATCTGCGCCGCTTCGCGGCTTGTCCAGGATGACCCAGCGGGTTTCCGAAAGCAGTGACTAATCGAAGCGCAGCGCGGGCAGCCCGTCCAGCGCGGCGAAATCCTTTGCGCTCGCGATGACGTTGTCGAACGCAGCGAACTCCTGCGCGCCCAGCATGCTCAAGATAGCAACCGCGCGCATGCCGGCGCGGCGGGCGGCCTCGATGCCGTTGGGGGCGTCCTCAAAGACGACGCAGGCCTCGGGCGCGACCTTCATGCGTTCGGCAGCCCCCAGGAACAGGTCCGGGTTGGGCTTGCCGCGAAAGCCCTGCGATGGTGCGATGATCGTGGCAAAACGCGACCGCAGGCCCAGCGTGTCGAGCACGACGTCGATATTGCCGGGCGGCGCCGCCGTGGCGACAGCCATGGGGATTCCCGCCGCATCGGCCCGCGCCATCAGGTCGAGAAGGCCGATCATGGGTTTGACATGAGGCGCGTATTCCCGCCGGTAGAACAGCTCCTTCTCCTTGCCCAGCGCCTCGATCTCGGCCGGCGTCGCATGGGGAAAGAGAGGGCCGATGATCTCGCCCACCGCCATGCCGGCGGTGTGCAGGAAGAACCTGTCGCGATCGAAAGGCAGCCCATGCGTCACATGCAGATGCTCCCAGGCATCCTCATGGAAGCGCATATTGTCGACGATCGTGCCGTCCATATCGAAGATCAGGGCACGGACAGGCGCTTCACTTGTCATCATCGGCCTCGAAAAGTCCGGCGGGCGGCTCGGCCTCGATCCGCCGTGCCGCGATATCGATGCGCGGCGCGAAGGCCTTGGTGAACGGCATCAGGACCGAGCGGCCATCGGGCAGCTTGATGTCCAGAAGGTCGCCCGCACCGTAATTGGCGACCGTGGTGACGGTGCCGAGCACCACGCCATCGGGCCCGACGACCGCACAGCCGACAAGGTCGGCCTGCAGGAACTCGTCCTCGTCCTCGGTCTCCGGCAGCTTGTCGCGCTCGATGAAGAGCTGCACGCCGGCCAGCGATTCGGCGCCCTCGCGGCTGGTCACGCCCTTGATTCGGGCGACGACCACTTCCTTGGCGGCGCGCGCCTCGGCGATCTCGAAGCGCCTGCCCCTCTCGTCGAGGAGCGGGCCGTAATCGGCGATCGCCAGCGGGTCGCCGGTGAAGGCCTTGATGCGGACTTCGCCCTTGATGCCATGGGGAGCGCCGATGACGCCGAGCAGAACGAGATTGTCAGACGTCATGACAGCAACGCCGCGCAACCACGGACTCTCCCGTCATGCTCGCCCCTGTGGCGAGCATCCACGTCTTGACCACCGCACGCGACGAGCGAAGCCGTGGATGGTCGGGACAAGCCCGACCATGACGAATTGCGTCGCGCGTCAGCAAGCTCACGCCTCGGCTTCGGCCGGGGCAGCGCTCTTGGCGGCGTTCTTCTCGGCGCGCTCCTTGGCCTTCTCGCCGGGAACAGCCTTGTTGGGGTTGTTGCGGGCGGGACGCTTGGCGAGGCCGGCGGCGTCGAGGAAACGCAGCACGCGGTCGGTCGGCTGGGCGCCCTTGGCGAGCCAGTCCTTGGCCTTCTCGAGGTCGAGCACGACGCGATCCGGCGCATCCTTCGCCTTCATCGGATCATAGGAGCCGATCTTCTCGATGAAGCGGCCATCGCGCGGCGCGCGGGCATCGGCAACCACGATGCGGTAATAGGGGCGCTTCTTGGCGCCGCCACGGGTCAGGCGGATCTTGAGGGACATCGTCGTCTTTCCTTTTAAACTTCGTTTTCGGTTTTCAATTTGGCGATCGCTGCTGCCAGCTCCGCCTCTCCTTGCATCGGCGTCGACTTGAACACTTCAAAGTCGATGCTTCCGTCCTCACAGACATCGATCTCCCACTTCTCTCCGGGAGGATTCGCCACGATCGAAATCGCGTCGTCCCGGTAGATCGTGGGCGAGTGATCGATACCCGCATCTTCCAAGGCCTGCTGGATCGACCAGATCCTGGCCAGCATCTCCGCGGCGCTGAAACTCATGATTTTGCTCAAGCCTTGTTGTCGTCGACGAGTTGATCGATCGCCGCCCAGGGATCGTCCTTCATGCCGGTCGACGTGAAGATTTCGAGGTCGATCGATCCATCTTCCAGGACATCGATCTCCCAGTATTCCCCGGGCGCATGCACGAAGAAGGAGAAGGCGTCATCCCGGTAGGACGAGGTTTCATAAGACAGGTTGGCGTCGTCGAGACGTGCCTTGACCTGCTTGAACACGTCGAACATGCCGACGCGCATTTCGGTTGGCTTGGTCACTTCTTCTTGCCTCCGAATGGGTTGGATCCCCCCAACCCCGGCAATCCCCTGCCCGGAAGACCGCTGCCGAGTCCCGGCAGCTTCGGCATCATGCCGGCAGGCGGCGTCACGCCCTTGGGCAGGCCCGGAAAACCTCCGGGCGGCAGGCCCGGCATGCCACCGCCGGCCCCCATCTGCTTCTGCAGTTCGGCAAGCTGCGCCGGGTCCATCTTCGAGGGGTCGAGCCCGCCGGGCAAACCACCCATACCGCCACCCATGCCGAACATCTGGCCGAGCTTGCCGAGCATGCCGCCCTTCTGCTTGCTCATCGCCTTCATCGCATCGGCCATGCCGCGATGCATCTTCAGCATCTTGTTGATGGATTCGGCCGTGGTGCCGGAGCCGGCCGCGATGCGCTTCTTGCGGCTGTTCTTGAGCAGATCGGGGTTCTTGCGCTCGGCAGGCGTCATCGAGTCGATCGCGGCGATCATGCGCTTGAACATCTTGTCGCCTACGCCGGAGCTGGCGAGCTGGCTTTGCGCCTGCTTCATGCCGGGCAGCATGCCCATCACGCCGCCGATGCCGCCCATCTTCTCCATCTGCTGCAATTGCATGCGCATGTCCGAGAGATCGAAATTGCCCTTGGCCATGCGCTGCGCAGCGGCCTGCGCCTGCGCGGCATCGATCGTTTCGACCGCGCGCTCGACGAGGCCGACGATGTCGCCCATGCCGAGAATGCGGTTGGCGACGCGCGAGGGATGGAAATCCTCCAGCGCATCGGTCTTTTCGCCGGTGCCGACGAGCTTGATCGGCTTGCCGGTGACCGCGCGCATCGAAAGCGCCGCGCCACCGCGCCCATCGCCGTCCATGCGGGTCAGCACGATGCCGGTCAGCCCGACGCGGGCATCGAAGGCGCGTGCGGTGTTGACCGCGTCCTGGCCGGTCAGCGCATCGGCGACCAGCAGCACCTCATGGGGATTTGTCGCCGCCTTGACCTCGGCGACCTCGGCCATCAGCGTGTCGTCGAGCGTGACGCGGCCGGCGGTGTCGAGGATGACGACATCGTAGCCGCCGAGCTTGCCGGCCTCGATGGCACGACGCGCGATCTGCACGGCCGACTGGCCGGCCACGATCGGCAGAGTGTCGACGCCGACCTGCTTGCCGAGGATGGCGAGCTGCTCCATCGCGGCCGGACGGCGCGTATCGAGCGAGGCCATCAGGACGCGCTTCTTGTTGCGGTCGGTCAGGCGCTTGGCGATCTTCGCCGTGGAGGTGGTTTTACCGGAGCCCTGGAGACCCACCATCAGGATCGGCACGGGCGGCACGGCGTCGAGCGTGATGCCCTCGCCCTCGCCGCCGAGCATGTCGATCAGCGCGTCATTGACGATCTTGATGACCTGCTGGCCGGGCGTGACCGACTTCAGGACTTCGGCGCCGACGGCCCGCTCGCGCACCTTGTCGGTGAAGCTGCGGACGACCTCGAGGGCGACGTCGGCCTCGAGCAGCGCCTTGCGCACCTCGCGAAGCGCGGCGTTGACGTCCTCTTCCGTCAGCGAGCCCCTGCGGGTGAGACCCGAGAGGATGCCGGATAGCCTGTCGCTCAGCGTGCCGAACATGAAGACCTCAAAATGCCTTGCCGAAGAGCCCTATCGCCAAACGGTTTCGCGCCCGAGGGCGCAGACGCGCTGTCGGGCGTTGACCTCCGGGCTCATGATTCTGGCCATGATGTAATCCGAAAACCGCAAAAGCACTTTTCAGCATCATGCCGGAAGCTCTGTGAGCGGCCCGGTCGGCGGATGCGGTCTCGACGATGTCGGCGAAACGAATGCGCGGGTTAAAGCCCAAGAATGTGGCGAAAGTCAAGGTTGGCGCTTCCCGCCCGGCAACGAGTTCGGGTTCTCCGGCCGCGAATGCGCCTATGTCTGCTCCGCAACCTATTTTTGATCAGTCAGCAGGTTGGCATCGCGCGCAAGCCGCCAGCGCCCATCGGGCTCCTTGCGCAGAATCGTCAAGGTGTAGCCGGATCGACGCATGACCTTACCGCCATCGAGCGTCGCACTCATCTCGATATGGTTGCGGAGATAGGCCCAGTCACCGAGAATCTGGATTTCCCGGATGTCGCTTCGTCCGTCGATCCGGGCATTCCTCATCGATTCGGAAGCGGCTGCGAATGCTGCTTTCCCGAACGGCTCCGCGCCGGGCGTCATGAAGATCACGTCTTCGCTCATGAGATCGAGGACGGTCGGCAGATCGCCCGCTTTGGTGGCCGCCATCCAGGTCTCGACCAGTTGGCGGATGGCCAGTTCGTCATCGTTCATGTCAGGCATCTCCCTGTCCTTCACCGGCTGGCAGGCCGGAGCCTTCGTTCCCTGACGATCACAACGCCGCCACCATTGCCGACCAGACAGCTCCCACTTGGCCCGCCAACCAATCTGCCGGAGCAGAAAACCATATGCGATCGATGACAAGAGGCAGTGCTGCCGTGCTCGCAGCAGCGCTGCTCGTAGCCGGCTGCGCCGGCGATCCGCGGCCGACGCGCCCGATCAGCGCCAAGTCGGCCGAGCAGCTGGCGGCCGTTCGCAACGACCCGGCCGCTGCGACCCGGCTCATCAACGCCTATCGCGCCGGCCGCGGTCTTGGGCCTGTGCGGCTCGACCCGATGCTGACCGCGATGGCCCAGCGCCAGGCCGATGCGATGGTCGCGGGCAATGCGCTCTCCCACGATGTCGGCGGCAGCTTTACCGCACGCGTCCATGCTGCCGGTGTCGACAGCGTCCGCGTCGCGGAAAATCTCGGCGGCGGCTCCTATTCGACGCAGGAGGTCTTCGACGGCTGGCAGAAATCGCCCGGCCACAACGCCAATCTGCTGATGCCGGAGGCGACCCGTTTCGGCATCGCGCTGGCCAAGGACCCGAACACGACCTATCGCGCCTATTGGGCCATGGTCATCGCCGCCGAGCCGGAAAGGCGCATAACCTTGGGTGACGATGACAAGCGGTCGCAGCGACGGTAACAGGGACATCCCTTCCCTCTATCCGAGCATGATGATGCCTGTTCGCCTCGCAAGACCCCTCCTGTTCTCCGCCGCCGCCCTGCTTGGCGGCCTGAATTCGGCGCAGGCCCAGCCCTGCCTGTCGAACTTCAGCTCGGCCGGCGTGCCGATGATCTCGCAGATCACCTACAAGACCTGGGATCTGTTCAAGAAGCCGCCCACCGCTGTGCTGCCTGCGATCGCCAGAGCGATCCAGGCCGATGGCGACTTTATCGACATCCGCACCGACAAGGCGAACGGCACGATCTCCGCTATGCAGGAAGTGACAGGCTCCGGCCGGCCGCAGATCCTGAAAGTGACCGCGCGCAAGCAGCCTACCGGCACGCGCGTCGACATTGCCTTCACGGTGCAGCCCGGCCAGATGTCGCCGGAAGGAGCTGTCCGGACGGCCCTCTGCGATTTCCTCGCCAGCGCACGCTGAGGCGGCGCGAACGCTACACACGAGCGCCGTCGCGAAACACGAGCTCCGTAGATCGAGCCGGTCCCCGCCACCGATCTGCGGCCCGGCTCTTTACAAGGCGCCGCATCTGGGGCTGGCTCCGCTCGCTTGGAGCATCGGCCCGAAAAGTGGAACGCGGTTTTCGGAAAAAGCCGATGCAAAAACAAAGAGCTAGATTATCGGGACGGATACGATCCGGTCCGATGGTCTAGTGGGAGCCAGCAGTCATGACATTCGAAGCCTGGGCGACATTCGCCGCCGCCACCGCCGTCCTCCTCGTGATCCCCGGTCCCACCATCCTGCTGGTGATTTCCTATGCGCTCGGCCAGGGCTGGCGCACCGCCTTTCCGATGGCTGTCGGCGTCGCGCTCGGCGATTTCACCGCGATGACGCTCTCGATGCTCGGCGTCGGCGCGTTGCTGGCGACCTCGGCCACCATCTTCACGGCGCTGAAATGGCTCGGCGCGGCCTATCTGGTCTGGCTCGGCATCAAGCTCTTCCGCGCCGGCGGTACCTTGGACGCAAAACCGCGCAAGGACGCCGTCTCGCCCTGGAAGATGCTGGCGCATGCCTGGCTGGTGACGGCGCTGAACCCCAAGAGCATCACCTTCTTCGTTGCCTTCCTGCCGCAGTTCCTCGACCCCAAGGCCGATTTCTGGATGCAGATGCTGATCTTCGAGGCGACTTTCATCACGTTGGCCTTCGCCAATGCCATGGGCTACGCGCTGATCGCCTCGCGGGCCGGGGCGATGGTGAGCAACCCGCGCGCGATCGGACTGTTCAACAAGGCCGGCGGCACGCTGCTGGTCGGGGCCGGCATCGCCACCGTCGCTATGCGCTCGGGCAGCAACTGAAAGCCCGACCGGGCTTGATCCGGCGCCCTTGCGCCCCACCTCTCTCGTCATGAATCGTCGAAAACTCCTCTCCGTCCTCGGCATCACGGCGTTGGTCGGCCTTCCCAGCATGGCCTGGGCAGCCCTCAGTCGCTCGCGCAATCCCTATTATCGGGGGCCTGTCAGCGCCCATTTCGACGGGGTGAGCTTCAGCGACGGCAGGCCCGTCACCAAGGGGCTCGCCGATGTCTGGAAATGGCAGACCTCTAAGCGCCAGCGCGAGGCCTTCCCGCCGCATTATCCGGCTCCGCCGCAGGACAAGCCGCCCGCGCGCGTCGAGGGCGCGCGCATCGTCCATCTCGGCCATGCCTCCTTCCTGTATCAGGTCGCGGGGCTGAACCTGCTGGTCGACCCCGTCTATGCGCAGCGCGCGAGCCCGTTTTCCTTCATTGGGCCCAAGCGGGTGAACGAGCCCGGAATAGCCTTCGCCGATCTGCCGCCGATCGACGTCGTGCTGATCACCCATAACCATTACGACCATCTCGACATCGAGACGCTGGCGCGCATCCATCAGCGCGACCGGCCGCGCATGATCATGCCCCTGGGCAACGACACCATCGTCAAGGCGCGCATTCCCGATGCCCGCACCGAGGCCCATGACTGGAAGGCGCGCGTGGCGCTGTCGGACGCTGTCGCGGTGACGCTGGTGCCGACCTATCACTGGTCGGCGCGCGGCGCTTTCGACCGGCGCATGGCGCTATGGTGCTCCTACGTCATTGAAACCCGGGAGACGAAGATCTTCCATGTCGGCGACACCGGCTATCATGACGGCTCGCTCTATGAGGTTCTCGGCGCCGAATACGGCCCCTTCCGCCTCGCCGTGCTGCCGATCGGCGCCTATGAGCCGCGCTGGTTCATGTCCGACAACCACATGAACCCGGAGGAGGCCGTGAAGGTGATGCTGGCGCTGAAGGCGGAGCAGGCGCTGGGCCACCACTGGGGCACCTTCCAGCTGACCGACGAAGGCATCGAACGCCCGCCCGAGGCGCTGAAACAGGCGCTGGATCAGGCCGGGCTGCCGCAGGAGCGCTTCACGCCGCTGCGGCCGGGGCTGAGCTGGACGGCTTGAGTTTTTATCCGCTGGGTCATCCCGGGCGCAGCGCAGCGAAGACCCGGGATGACATCCAGTATGGCTCCTGAGCCTGATGATTTGATCTGGAAACGCGTCGTCATCCTGGACAAGCGGCGAAGCCGCGCAGCTCCGGGATCCATCGTAGGGAACAGAACTCTACGATGGATCCCGGGCCGACCTGCGGTCGCCCAGGATGACGGCGTGTTTCCACGCAAAAACACCAAACTCAGACGCTCATTTCGGCTGGACGTAGACGTTGATCTCGAGATTGGGATCGGCGGGATCGTTGAGATCGCTGACATATTCCTCGAGGAATGCGTCCTTCACCACGATGCTCTTCGCTTCGAGATAGGCGGTGATCGTCTCATAGGTCGAATCGATGTCGTCATAGGGCGCGACATGCAGGAAGCGCAGCGACGGTCCCGCCGGCGAGGCGCCCAGGCGCACGCCATTGCCGAAGGCCGGCGCGGGCCCACCCGCAACCGGCGCCACCGGCAGCATCGCCTCATAGCGGAAGCCATTGTCGTCGGTGGAGACGAACAGCGTCAGCGGCCGCCCCGCAACCGGCAGCCCCGCTCTGGCCGCCTCTTCGCGCAGCATGCGGAAGGTCTGCGACAGGCGCTGGAAGCCATCATCCCAGCTCGACTGTCCGGAGATCATCAGGACAGGCTTGGGTACCAGCAGGACCTCGTCGACATCGCTGGTGTCGCCGCGCTTGCCGGCCATGGTCGCATCGGGATTGGGAATACCGGTCTGCTGCTGGGGCGCGACCGGCGGGGTCTCGCCCGGCTGCGGCAGACGCGGCGGCGGCTGCACCGGCTGGGGCTCGAGGGGAACCTGCGGCATCGGCGGCGGCTGAACCGGGGTCGGCGTGACCGGGCCTTGCGGCGCGGGCGCGGGCTGCACCGGCTGCGGCCCGGCCGGAATCTCGGGCACGGCAGCCGGCGGTGTTTGCGCGGGAACCGGGACCTGCGCCGGAACCGCCACCCCGGGAGGCGGCGCCAGCGGGGTCGATTCGACAGCTGTCGGCGGCGCGACACGCGTCTGCGCCAGTGCGACGGGGGCCGCCCCAGTCATGGCGACGAGCGCCAGAACACCAATCCGGAAATGCCGCATCTTCACGGTCCTGACCAAAGGAAACGATTCGCGCCCTTGCGGCGCAGCATAGAATGTCCACCTTGACGGAGGAATGGATTGGAGAGTGGCTTTTTCACGTCGCCTCCGTCATAGAGCCGCTCTTTGTGGGACGTGTGACCGAATGAACGCTCTGGCGCATCGCCGGTTCCTGAAAATGAACGGACTTGGCAACCAGATCACCGTGCTGGACCTGCGCGGGACGAAGCTGCGCGTCAGCGCCGATGACGCGCGCGCCATCGCAGCCGAGCCGCGCGCGCATTTCGACCAGCTGATGGTGCTGCACGATGCCGTGACGCCCGGCACCGACGCCTTCATCCGAATCTACAACACCGATGGCTCGGAAGCCGGCGCTTGTGGCAACGGCACGCGCTGCGTCGCCTGGGCCATGATTGCCGACCCCCTCATGGGCGATCCCGGCAAGCAGCAATTGACGCTCCAGACCAAGGCCGGCCTGCTGCCCGCCATCCGCAACGAGGAACTGGTCTTCACCGTCGATATGGGCCGGCCAAAGCTGGCCTGGGACGAGATTCCGCTGGCCGATCCCTTTTTCGATACCGCTCATTTCGAGCTCCAGATCGGCCCGATCGACGACCCGATTCTGCACACGCCCTGCGCGGTCAACATGGGCAACCCACATGCGGTGTTCTTCGTCGACGATCCCTATCGCTTCAACCTCGAGCAGATCGGCCCGCTGCTCGAAAACCACCCGATCTTCCCCGACCGCGCCAATATCGAGCTCGCCGCTGTCATGGCGCCGGACCATATCGTGCTCCGCGTCTGGGAGCGGGGCGCCGGCATCACCCAGGCCTGTGGCTCGGGCGCCTGCGCCGCGCTGGTGGCGGCCGTCAGGCGCGAACTTTCCGCACGCAAGGCCGTCGTCAGCCTGCCGGGCGGCGATCTCACCATCGAATGGCGCGAGAGCGACGACCACGTCCTGATGACCGGCCCCGTCGAGTTCGAATGGGAAGGCACGCTTGCGCCTGCCTTGTTCGAGGGAGCCGCCTGATGGCGCTGGAGGTCGTCACCTTCGGCTGCCGTCTCAATATCGTCGAGAGCGAGGCGATCAGGCTGCAGGCGGAGGCCGCCGGCCTGCGCGACATCGCCATCGTCAACAGCTGCGCCGTGACCTCCGAGGCGACGCGTCAGGCAAGGCAGGCGATCCGCCGGCTGAAACGCGAGCAGCCTGACCGGCCGGTCGTGGTCACCGGCTGCGCCGCCCAGATCGAGCCCCAGGCCTTTTCCACCATGCCGGAGACCGCGCGCGTCATCGGCAATGCCGAGAAGATGCAGGCCGGGACCTGGGCTGCGCTTGCCCGCTCGAACAGCCTCAACGCTGCGCCCGGCCTAGCGCCCGAGGACAAGGCCGATGTCGGCGACATCATGGCGCAGGTGACGCTGCATGCGCAGCCGACCGGGCGCTTTGCCGCCCATACGCGCGGCTTCGTTCAGGTCCAGAACGGCTGCGACCATCGCTGCACCTTCTGCGTCATTCCCTTCGGACGCGGCAATTCGCGCTCGCTCGCCTTGGACGAGGTGGTCGCGCAATGCCGCCGCCTGACCGAGGCCGGCGCGCGCGAGATCGTCCTGACCGGCGTCGACCTGACAAGCTATGGCCGCGATCTCCCGGGCGCGCCGAGCCTGGGGCGGCTCGTGCGGTCGATCCTGCGCGAAGTGCCCGAGCTGCCGCGTCTGCGACTGTCCTCCATCGACGCCGTCGAGGTCGACGATATCATGCGCGAGGTCATCGCGACGGAAAGCCGCCTGATGCCGCATCTGCATCTCTCGCTTCAGGCCGGCGACGATCTGATCCTGAAGCGGATGAAGCGCCGGCACAGCCGCGACGACGCGGTCAAGTTCTGCGCGGACATGCGCGTCTTGCGGCCCGACATGGTGTTCGGCGCCGATCTCATCGCAGGCTTCCCGACCGAGGACGAGGCGATGTTCTCCCGCTCGCTCGCCCTGATCGCGGATTGCGGGCTCAGCTACGTCCATGTCTTTCCCTATTCAGCGCGGCCCGGCACGCCAGCCGCACGCATGCCGCAACTCGCCGGCGAGATCGTGAGCGAGCGCGCCAGCCGCCTGCGTGCCGCGGCGGCGAGCGCCCATGCCGGCCATCTTCAATCGCGCCTCGGCCAACCCCTGCGCGTGCTGACGGAGCGCGGCAATACCGGCCGCGCCGAGGATTTCACGCTGGTGCGCTTCGCCCGCGATGTCCCGGCCGGCGAGATCGTCCCGGTAACGGCAGGGGCAGCCGATGCAAGGGCACTGCTGGCCGCCTGACCTGCGCGATCAGATCAGTCGGATCAGGCCAGGATAGGCCGCGAGCGTGCGATCGGCCGTCAACAGGACGGCCTGTTCGGATGTGGCCTGCGCGACCAGAAGTCGATCGAACGGGTCGCCATGCAGCAGCGGCAGGTCTTTGACGGCAGCCGCCGAACGCGACGAGATCGCTAGATCGACGAAGCCGGCAGCGCTCGCTTCAAGAGCGATCTCATCCGGCTCGATCTCGAAATCGGCCCGGCGCAAAGCAGCTTTGATCGCGATTTCCCAGATGCTGGCGGCGCTGAACATAACGACATTCGAGGTGCTCTCGATATCGGACCGCGCCTGAGCACCCAGCCGCTCCGGCGCGGACAGCGCCCAGATCAGCACATGCGTATCGAGCAGGATGCGCATCAACCGCCGAGGAACTCTTTCAGAAGATTGTCGGGCAGCGGCGCGTCGAAATCGTCGGGTATGCGAATTTTGCCCGCCAGGCGCCCCAACACGCGCTTTTTCGCCTCGGTCTCGAACGGCACCAGCCGCGCCATCGGCTTGCCGTTCTTGGCGATGACCACCTCTTCGCCAGCCGCGACATCATCGACAAGGCGGGACAGATGCGTCTTCGCAGCGTGGATATTGACTGTCTTCATGACGCGCCCCGGCTCGAGTGGACTAAGTTAGTCCATCTCACAGAGAGTACAAGCCATCGACCTTGCCTATCGCGCAGCCCCGCTGACGCGCTGCACCTGATTGTTGCAATAACCACGCGGATTCCAGGGCGCCGCATCGAGCGGCTGGACATTGCCGTCGCGATCGCGGGCCTGCGCAAGAACCATCAGCGGCCCTGCCTTCTCGATTGCGAAATCCGCCGTGAAGCGGCGCCATGCGAACGGGCCTTCGCCCGGCAGCAGCTCCGCCTCGCGCCAGCTTTCGCCGCCATCGCAGGAGACCCGCACGGATTCAACCGGGATCGAGCCGCTCCAGGCGTAGCCCGCGACGGTCAGGGTGGAACCTACGGCCGAGATGAAACCATGCGTCGGATGGCTGATCAGCGATTTCACGGGCATGTCGGTGATCACGGCGAACTGGCTGTCGGCGATCGCCTCACCGGGTCGCACCGGGACGATGGGCAAGCGGTAATTCGTGCCGCACATCTTCTCGCCATCGTGCTCATGCGGCCGCAGGGAGATGCGGTCGAGCCATTTCTGCCAGGCCGACCCCGGAAAACCGGGCGCTACGATGCGCAGCGGGGCACCATGCAGCGGCGCCAGCGGCTCGCCATTCATTCCGAAGGCGATCAGCGTCTCCGGAGCAAGCGCCTTGGCGATCGGCAGGCCACGCGAGAGCGCGGGCTTGGCTGGATCGCTGATCTGCCGGTCGGGCGCATAATGCCCGGTATAGACTGCGCTGGGCTTCACGCCGGAATGCTCCAGCACATCCTTCAGCCGCACGCCCGTCCAGCGGGCGCAGCCGACCGCGCCAAGCCGCCATGGCAGGCCGTCCGTCACCGGCGAGAACTGCGACCGGCCATTGCCGGCGCATTCGATCACCGCCGTCAGCGTCACCGTCTCGAAGGTCGCGCGCAGCTCCGGCAGCGTCCAGACCCTGGGCCGCTCGACTTCGCCGTCGATGGTCAGCGTCCATTCCCGGGCCGGATCGATCTCCGGCAGCGCGCCATTGTTGCGGATGAAGAAGGCATCGATCGGCGTTATCGGCTCGTCGAGCAGTTCCAACCCTGGCTCGGCGTTCAGCGCCTCCTCGTCATGGACGTAGAGTCCAGGCTTGAGACGGCGCAGCAGCGGCAATTCGACAAGGCGACGGGGCAAACAGCGACCTTTTCGGGCTGGCGAAGGGGTTGCGTCGCATGTCGGCGGCGATGGCTTGAGTCGCCGAACGCTAGCCAAGCCGGCCGCTCGCCGCAACCCTGCCCGGAAAGGGCCCTCAGGACGCCTACACCTTCGCGGCGAAGACCTCCTCGCGCAGAGCTCGCCGCAACACCTTGCCGACATTGGTCTTTGGCAGGCTGTCGCGGAAGAATATCTGCTTGGGCACCTTGTAGCCGGTCAGGCTGTCCTTGCAGAAAGCGCGCAGCGCGTCGGCCGTCAGCGTGTCGTCCTTGCGCACCACGAAGGCCGTCACCGCCTCGCCGGAATGCTCGTCCGGCAATCCGATGACAGCGGCTTCCAGCACGCCGGGATGAGAGGCCAGCACCTCCTCCACCTCGTTGGGATAGACGTTGAAGCCGGAGACCAGGACCATGTCCTTCATGCGATCGACGATCTTGAACTGCCCGTCCGGCAGCATCACGCCGATATCGCCGCTGCGGAAGAAGCCGTCCGGCGTCATCACCTTCGCGGTCTCGTCTGGACGCTTCCAGTAGCCGACCATCACCTGCGGCCCGCGAATGCAGATCTCGCCGGGTTCGCCGGGAGGCACATCATGGCCCTCCGCATCGCGGATTGCGAAATCGGTCGAGGGCACCGGAAAGCCGATCGTGCCGGTGAATTCGGAGATATCGGGCCGGTTGATCGAGGCCACCGGCGAGGTCTCCGACAGGCCGTAGCCTTCGACGATCGGCCGGCCCGTGACCTCCTTCCAGTGCCTGGCGACCGGCGCCTGCGTCGCCATGCCCCCGGCGACCGCGAAACGCAGTTCGTCGAAATTCACCTGGCCGATCTCGGGATGATTGGCGAGCGCGTTGTAGAGCGTGTTGACGCCGGAGATCAGCGTGAAGCGGCTCGACTTCAGCGTCTTGACGAAGCCGGCGATGTCGCGGGGATTGGCGATCAACAGCCCCTTGGCGCCGATGCGCAGCATGAACAGGCAGCAGCAGGTCAGCGCGAAGATGTGGTAGAGCGGCAGCGCCGTGACCATGACATGCTGATAGTCGCTGCGGCCCAGCGGCGGCTCCAGCGCCCAGCCGAGCCAGAGCGCGGATTGCTCGACATTGGCCGCGACATTGCGGTGCGTCAGCGTCGCACCCTTGGCGACGCCGGTCGTCCCGCCGGTATATTGCAGGAAGGCGACATCGCCGGGCATCACGCTGACCGGGGACATCGTCGCAGGCCCCGCCAGAATGTCCTTCAGCGCGACCGATCCCGGCAGGTGGAAGGGCCTGACCACCTTCTTGATTTTGCGCGCCACGAAATTGACGATCGCGCCCTTGAAGCCCATCAGGTCGCCGGCGGTGGCGATGATGATGGTCTCGAGCTTCAGGTTCGGCTTCGCCTCCTCGACGACATGCGCGAAATTCTCGATCACCACGAGCCCGCGTGCGCCGGCATCGTTGAGCTGGTGGGTCAGTTCGCGCGCCGTGTAGAGCGGATTGACGTTGACCACCGTGAACCCGCCGAGCAGCGCGCCGAAGATCGTCGCCGGATAGGCCAGGATGTTGGGCATCATCAGCGCGATACGATCGCCCTTCTGGAAGCCCTGCGCCTGCAGCCAGGCCGCAAAGGCCTGCGCCGCGCGCCCGGTCTCGGCGAAGCTGATCGATTTGCCGAAGCTCTCGAAGGCCGGACGCTCGGCATAGGTCGCGCAGGCCGCCCGGATCAGGTCCGCCAGCGTGCCGAACTGCGTCTCGTCCAGCACGGGCGGCACCGCCGGCGGGTAATGGGCCAGCCAAGGGCGCAGGCCGGCCTTGTCATGGCCAGCGCTGCCTTGCCCAACGCTGCCCACGGAGCCGATCGCATTCATGGTCATCCTCCCCCGCTCGTCCGGCTGCCCTCGTCATGACGAGGGTTCCGGCGCATTTTCATGACCATACACTGCGAAACCGCAGCGGCGCGCGCAAGCGCCGATCGGCCGACCATCCATCAAAGGTTTAGATATGAACCTTTCTCGTCACACCTCCCTCACCTGGCCCGCACTTATCTGGCCCGCCCTTATCTGGCCCGCCCTTATCTGGCCCGCCCTTATCTGGCCCGCCCTTATCTGGCCCGCCCTTATCTGGCCCGCCCTTATCTGGCCCGCCCTTATCTGGCCCGCCCTTATCTGGCCTGTGCCAGCGCATGCGCCGAAACGACCGCGTCGGCCGATTTGCCGGCAAGTTCGGAGAGATGGTCGAAGCGCGCGCTGAACGAGCCGACACCTGATGTCGCCGAGCGCAGCTCGACGATCAGCCCCGCCATCTCCGCCTCGGGAAGGAGCGCGTTGATCTGGTCCCAGCCGCGCCAGCCCGCCCGTCCGTCATAGCCCAGGATCTGCCCGCGCCGGCTGGAGACGATGGCCGAGGCCCGCGACATCGCATCCGACGGGATCACCACCTCCGCCGTGAGGATCGGCTCCAGCAGGACCGGCTTGGCCTGCGGCAACGCCTCGCTCATCGCGAGCCTCGCCGCCTGCTTGAACGCCATGTCCGAGGAATCGACCGTGTGGTACGAGCCGTCCGTCAGCGTCACCTCGATATCGACGATCGGAAAGCCGAGCGGTCCGCGCTGGCAGAAATCGCGCACGCCTGCCTCGACCGAGGAGATGTATTGCCGGGGCACGACGCCCCCGGTGATGCGGTCGACGAAGCGGATTCCCTCGCCCCGCGCCAGCGGCGCCACCTCCAGCACGACATCGCCATACTGGCCATGGCCACCGCTCTGCTTGCGATGCCGCCCGCGCGCATTCGCATGGCCGCGGATCGTCTCGCGATAGCCGATCTGCGGCGGCCGGCTGTCGACCGCGACACCATAGCGGCCCGAGAGCTTCTCCAGCGTGACGCGCAGATGCATTTCGCCCTGGCCTGACAGGCGCATCTCGCCGAGTTCGGCCAGATGCGCCATCGACAACGCGGTATCCTCCTCGACCAGCCGCGCCAGCGCAGCGTTCAGCCTGACATCGTCCTTGCGGTCCTTCACCGCGACGCCGAGCGCATGCACCGGCTCGGGCGGCGCGATCGCAATGATGACGTCGGCGCGGTTCTTGCCGAGCATGAAGGCCTCGCCGGTCGCGATACCGTCGAGCCGCGCGAAGGCCACGACCTCGCCCTCCTCCACCGCCGGACGGCGGGTCTGCTCGGCGCCCTTGAGATCGAGCAGCCCGGCGATGCGGGCCTCCGTGCCGCCCGAGGACGTCACGACATCGCCCTCCGCCAGCCGGCCGCGCAGTACACGCGCAAGCGAGAGCTTGCCGCCATGGCTGGAATGCCAGGTCTTCATCACCTGGGCGAGCGGCAGGCCGTCGGCGACGACGCCGATGCGGCCGCGGGTCTCGTCGAGGCCGGGCGCCTCATGCCTGAGCGCCTTGAGCAGGCGGGTCACGCCATTGCCGCGTTCGGCCGAGCCGATCAGGACCGGCACGACATGGCGATCCTGCAATTCGCGGGCGAGATCGTCGAAGATGCGGTCGCGCGGCGGCTCCATATCACCAAGCAGATCCTCCATCAGCGCATCGTCGTAATCGGCGAGCTTCTCCAGCATCGAGAAGCGCGCCTCCTTCTCGCGGACGGATTCATCGACGGCAAGCGGCACGATCTCGCTGGGCGCATGCTCGCGGTAGATGAAGGCGCGCTCCAGCGCGAGGTCGATGAAGCCGATCGCGATGCCGTTCTTCCAGATCGGGATCTGGCGCAGCAACAAGGGCGTGCGCGAGGCCCGCTGCAGGATGCCGAGCGTCTCCCGCACGCGGCGCGTCGCCGTGTCGATCTTGTTGAGGAACAGGAAGCGCGGAATATCGGCCTCCTCCAGCTCGCGCAGCACGAGTTCGAGCGCGGGCGCCTTGCGGTCATCGGCCTCGCAGACCACCACCGCGGCGTCGACCACCGGCAGGACATGGCGCATCTCGTGCATGAATTCGACCGAACCGGGGCAGTCGATGAAATGGAAGCGCTGGCCGAGGAACTCGACTCCGGCGACATTGAGCTCGGTGCTCATCTGATGGGCGCGGGCCTCAGCGGCGGCATCGCCGACGCTGTTGCCGGTCTTCACCGAGCCGGCGCGGGAGAGCCCGCCGCAACGCTCGATGATGCTTTCGAGCAGCGTCGTCTTCCCGCTCTGGAAGGGGCCGACGATGGCGATGCACCGTGGCCCCGCGCCTCTGACGCCGTTCGCGGTATCTCCGGTCCGGGGTGACGCAGGCATGATGTCCTCCTTCGGGACTGGCCGCGAAGGGGAAGGCAAAGCCTCAAGGCTTCCCGCGCGGCGTGAAGCCGGCGGGGACGGATGGATGCCCACGCCGGTCGGGCGGCGGTCGCACCGGCCCGACGGAGTCGGGCGGCCGTCGAAGAGGGATCGTCAGGCCATGTTTGCGCCGTCAGGGGGCCTGCGCAAGCGAATTATCTGCTGCGCTGCGGAGCGGGATGCGCGGCGTCGGCTGGGATGGCGGGATGGCGGGATGGCGGGTCTGCCATCGACCGATTGTGTTGAAGAAGTCGGCGCTGGGGTCGGCTGCCGATTGATGCTGAACCGGTCGCTGAGAGGGCGTTCGCCCTCATGCCGCCAGGGGCGCCCGCGAAGCCCCATCATGCGGCGGCTCCATATCGACCGCGAAGACAACCATGCTCCCGGCGCACGACACCTGGCGACCGAGGCGCCTTGTCGTCAGCGAAAGAGGTTCGGGGGCAGCGGCGGCTCCGCATTGAGCAGCGTGATCGTCACCCGTCGGTTCGGCGCGAGGTAGGGATTGTCGGGGAAGACCGGCTCGGCGTCGGCGCGCCCAACCACGGAGAAGAAGTTGTCGCTGGGGAGCCCGGCACCCGACAGGATATCGCGCACGGCGAGCGCGCGCCCGGCGGTGAGGCTCCAGGGTTCGACGCCTCCCACCGAGCCCGGGCGCGCGGCGGCCGTGTGGCCGGTGACACGCAGGCGGTTGGGCAGCCGGCGCAGGGTGGGCGCGATCGCCTCCAGCACGAGACGGGTGCGCTCGTAGGGCTGGACCGAGCCCTCGCGGAACATGGAGCGGCCGTCCTGGTCCACGAGGGACACGTCCACCCCCTCCTTGGTCTGCTCGATCACGATGTTGCGCGACAGCTCGGCGATTTCGGGCATGTTCTGGAGCGCCTGCCGGATGCTGGCTATGGCGCTGTGGTTGGCCTGCACGCTGGCGGCGGGGCGGTTGAGCTCGCGGTCGCGGGCGTTGCCCCACCAAGCCGGGCGCCCGTCGTCCTGCGCGGTGGTGCCCGTCGCCGCGTCGCGAGGCACCGACGACTTGTTGCCCGACTTGTCCAGGGCGCTGCCCATCAGGATGCCGCCTGCACCACTGGTCGTAGGACTCGCAGCCCCCGGCGCGAAGTATTCCGCCAGGCCGATCTTCTGCTCCTGCGTCGTCATGCTGATCAGCCACATCAGCAGAAAGAACGCCATCATGGCGGTCACGAAGTCCGCATAGGCGATCTTCCAGGCCCCGCCATGGTGCGCATGAGCGGCCTTCTTGACCTTTTTGATGATAATCGGCCGGATGGGCTTGTCCATCGAGTTCCTGCTGGAGATCGGGTCAGACGCTGGCGGGCAGAGCGGCGGTTGCCGCTTCCACTTCGCTGAAGGTCGGGCGGACGTCGCTCATCAGAGCCTTGCGGGCAAATTCGACCGCCATCACCGGCGGCTGGCCGCTGATATGGGCGAGGAGGCCCGCCTTGAGTGAAAGGTAGTATTTGGCTTCCGCCTCGAAGGCACTCTTGAGCGAAGCCGCCATGGGCGCGAAGAAGCCGTAGGCGACGAAGAC
This sequence comes from Allobosea lathyri, assembly GCF_900108245.1. GTDB lineage: Bacteria > Pseudomonadota > Alphaproteobacteria > Rhizobiales > Beijerinckiaceae > Allobosea > Allobosea lathyri. Next base: position 2,860 of record NZ_FNUY01000022.1, on the reverse strand, counting down.
GCCGAAGAAGGTGCCGACGAGCGCGCCGCCGATCAGATGTCCCAGCACCTCCGGGGGCTCTTTGATCGCCCCCATCGTCTTGATCACGCCGAGCACGGCGGCGACGATGCCGAGCGCCGGTGTTCCGTCGGCGAGCGACTGCATGGCCGAAACGAGACGCTCCTGCTCCTGGTGGTGCGTCTCCAGTTCCTCGTCCATGAGGGCGTCGATCTCGTGGACGTTGTTGGCGCCCAGCGTCAACATGCGCATGTAGTCGCAGACGAACTCGACCGCATGATGGTTCGCTGCAAAAGTCGGGAAGGCGTTGAACAGCGTCGACTCGCTCGGATTTTCAATGTGCTGCTCGACCGCGAGCATGCCCTTCTGCTTCACAAGCTTGTATAATGAAAACTGCATTCCCAGCAGTTCGACATAGCATTCCTGCTTGTACTTGGAGCCCTTCAGGATCGTGCCGAGCATGGAGGGCACGGCCTTGAGCACCGGCGGGGGGTTGCCGATGATGAAGGCACCGATCGCTGCACCGAGGATGATGACGAACTCGAACGGCTGCCAAAGGACCTCGAGGTGGCCACCCATAGCCGCGTAGCTGCCGAAGACGCAGACAAAGACGATGATTGCGCCGACGATCAGCCGCATGGTTTGCCACCCTCGCGCCGCAGCAGGTACAGCCCGCGCGAAGCCACTACTGGTCCGAATGACCGATCAAGGTTAACGGTGAGTTAAGAGCCATGGCGCCGCAGGTTTGTAAGCGTCGTCCTACGGCCACGGCTTTGAGGTTTGGGGCGTGCCAGAGTGGGAATTCGGCGTGCAGCTGTTGGCGCGATCCTGATCCGCCGAGCAGCCGCACCGTACTTCGGCTCACCAGCCTTTTGCGGACGTTGCTGGCCAATGACCGCAGAGTAGAGCACGGCCGAAACCCAACCCCGCCCCGTCAAAGATTGCGCCGCGTGCCTCGCAGCGTCGTGAGCCCGATGCCGACTGCGTCGAAGCCGCCATCGACGGCGAGCGTCTGGCCGGTGATGTAGCTCGCCTTGTCGCTGCACAGGAAGAAGATCGCCTCGGCCAGCTCCTCCTCCAGCCCGTAGCGGTTGAGCGGGATCGCGTCGTGATAATCGGCGCGGATTTCGGCGCTGTGTACCTCCTTGGCCATCGCAGTATCGACCGGGCCGGGCGCGACCGCGTTGACCCGGATGCCGAGCGAGGCGAGTTCCGCCGCCTGCTGCTTGGTGAGATGGGCCAGCGCAGCCTTGCTGGTGCCGTAGGCGACACGCAGCGTCGAGGCGCGCAGGCCCGAGATCGAGGTGATGTTGACGATGGCGCCGCCGCCGGTGTCGGCCATCAGCGGCGCGGCGATCTGCGTGGTCAGGAACGGCCCGGTCAGGTTGACCGCCAGCACCCGCTGCCACTCCTCATGCGTCGTTTCCAGCAGGGGCTTGAATACCGCTGTGCCGGCATTGTTGACGAGCGCGTCGAGCCGCCCCAAGCGCTTCATCGCCGTGTCGAAGGCAGCCGCGACCGCGGCGGGATCGGATACGTCGCAGGTCAGCGCCAGCGTCGCGTCGGGCTGCGCCAGCGCGGCCATCGCCGTGTCGAGCGTTGCGGCATCGATATCGAGCAGCGCGACATGCCAGCCCTCGCCGAGAAAACGCCTGGCTGTCGCCAGCCCGATGCCGCGCGCGGCTCCGGTGACGAGGGCGACCTTGCTGGGGTTCTCGGGCATGTTTTTCGATCCGGAATGGTGCTATTGCTGTCGGCCCTAGCCTATGCACGGCCGCGCTTCAGTCGCCAAGCGCAGCTTTGCCGCCGCTATCGCTCGACAAGCGCGCGACTCTGCTGTAAGGCCCGGCACTCAACTGAAAACAGCGCGCCGTAACGCCCGCGTGAACACACGCGACCGCGGCAATGGAGAGACCCATGAACATCATCGAACAGCTCGACAAAGAGCAGATCGCCAAGCTCAGCGAAGGCAAGGAAATCCCGCATTTCCAGCCCGGCGACACCGTGCAGGTCAACGTCAAGGTCAAGGAAGGCGAGCGTAGCCGCGTCCAGGCCTATGAAGGCGTCTGCATCGCGCGCAATGGCGGCGGCCTGAACCAGAGCTTCACCGTTCGCAAGATTTCCTATGGCGAGGGCGTCGAGCGCGTCTTCCCGCTGTTCTCCCCGAACCTCGATTCCATCAAGGTCATCCGCAAGGGCAAGGTGCGTCGCGCCAAGCTGTATTACCTGCGCGATCGTCGCGGCAAGTCGGCCCGTATCGCCGAGCGCGTCGAGCCCCGCGCGCCGAAGGCCACCAAGGCTGCCGGCAAGTAAGCTGCGGGCAAGTAAGATTGCCCGGGCAGGTTCTTCTGCTTGCAAAAGAATTCAAACGCGGTCCTTCGGGGCCGCGTTTTTGTTTGGGCGGCATGTCCGGCGTCGCCTTGCCGGCATTTCCGGTCAGCCTCTCGGAGCCTAGCCGAAAATGATGTCCCAGTTTTCAAGGACTTGAACATCAGCGCAAAACGCTCCGTCATCCCGGGCGACCGTAGGGAAACCCGGGATCCATGCCGGAACGTCACCGAAAAGCGCTCCAGAATGGATCCCTGTGTGTTTGTTTTGTGGGATTATTGAGCGGGCGAGAGACCGTTGGATCCCTGATCCCTTTGGAGATCGCGACCCGGCCCGGTCCTCGCCCGCCTTTGAGACCCAAGCCTGAACAGTTGATCGAGGCCGCTTTGCACCCGGACCTCGCAGTACAGGGATAGGCAGCATGATCATAACCCCTGGCTTTGTCGGAATCGATATCTCGAAAGACCATCTCGATCTGTTCGACGGCAGCGTCGGCCGGCCCGAGCGCATCGCCAACACCCAGGCCGCCATCGAC
>NZ_FNUY01000005.1 GCF_900108245.1 Allobosea lathyri | reverse complement strand
AGCGAGGACCCTTACGACCAGGCGGTCGCGGTGGTCCTGCGCGACAAGAAGGCCTCGACCTCCTACATCCAGCGCCGCCTGCAGATCGGCTACAACCGCGCCGCCTCGATCATGGAGCGAATGGAGAACGAGGGCATCGTCGGCCCCGCCAACCACGCCGGCAAGCGCGAGATCCTCGTCGAGACCGGCCGCGCCCGCGAGGATGAGGATTGACGACGACAAGGTCCGGGCGGGTTACGGTCCTCAAATTGCCATGACGCGCGTGCAACCTGCGCGGCATCAGATGCGTTGACTGGCAGCGGGGCCGGCTTGGCCTCGCCAGAAACGTTGCCGCGCGCCAGCAAAGGCGCGATGATTTACGGCCGTACCGGCCCAGAGCAGTGGAGCATAATGCTCATGACGCGCCATTTCCCGATGCGAACCGCGCTTTGCGCCTTGGTCGCAATGGGTTTCGCAGGCTTTGCGGGCTCGCTCGCAGCCCAGCCGCTGCAATTGCAGCCAAGCAAGCCGGCAGCGGCAACCGCCAAACCCCCGGCATCGCGTGGCACGCCGATGCCGCCGATCCGGCCTGCCGGTCTCGGCCTCCCGCGCATAGCCTCGGCAACGCCCGCTGCATCCGCAGCCGCATCTCCGGTTGTCACAGCTGCGGCCGAGCCGACGCGTCTGGCAGCGGCGCCCGCAAAAGCAGCGCCACGATCGGCGGCGCCGCTGACGCGCGAGGACGCCGTCGATCGGCTCAACGCGTATTTCAACGGCTTCTCGACGCTGCAGGGTGATTTCATCCAGTTTGCCGCCGATGGTCGTCGTTTCGAGGGCAAGATCTACATCCAGCGCCCCGGCAAGATGCGCTTCGAATATCGCCCGCCGGTCACCATGGAAGTGATCGCCGACGGCACCTCGGTCGCGATTCGCGACAAGAAGCTGGCGACGCAGGATCTGTATTCCATCGGCCAGACGCCGCTGAAATTCCTCGTCAAGGAGCGCATGGATCTGGCGCGTGACTCCCAGGTGACGGGCGTCAGCACCAAGGGCGACATCCTCTCGGTCAAGATCGAGGACCGTTCGACGCTCGGCGGCACCTCCAAGATCACGTTGAACTATGATCTCGCCGCCAATGAGCTCCGCCAATGGGTGGTCATCGATCCGCAGGGCTACGAAACCTCGGTCTCGCTTTACAACCTCGATACCCAGCGCCGGCCCGACCCGAAGAATTTCGTGATCAACTACGAGCGCGTGCTCTGACATCCGCCACGTCATGCGCGCCCGTATGGCGCGCATTTTGAATCTGGGTTCGGGCAAGGCCGAGCGCGAGGGAACGGGACTGGAATGAGAAGCTTGCTTTTGCGCGCGCCCCGAACCAGTTTCCGGCACCCTTCTCGACCGGAAATCTCGCGTGAAACTCACCGTCACCAGCTGGAACATCAATTCGGTCAGGCTTCGCATCGGCATGGTCGGCGACTTCCTGACAGCGCACGCGCCTGACGTCCTGTGTCTGCAGGAGACCAAGACCCCCGACGAGCAGTTCCCGGCCAAGGCCTTCGACAAGCTCGGATATGTCCATCAGGCTTTCATCGGCCAGAAGGGCTACAATGGCGTCGCCATCCTCTCGAAGCTGCCCTTCAGCGAGAAGGACGCCATGGCGATGTGCGGCAAGAACGACGCCCGCCACATGACCGTAGTGCTGGACAAGGGGGCCGGCGCAGCAGCCGGCATCGCAATCCATAATTTCTACATTCCCGCCGGTGGCGACCTTCCGGATCCGGAAAAGAATGTGAAATTTGCCCACAAGCTGGCCTTTCTCGACGAGATCGGCGCCTGGGGCATCGCCAAGCGCCCGACCGACCGCCCCAGCATCCTGCTCGGCGACCTCAACATCGCGCCCTATGAGCACGACGTCTGGAGCCACAAGCAGCTCCTCAACGTGGTCAGCCACACGCCAATCGAAACGACGACGCTGGAGAAGCTGCGCTCCGAACTCGGCTGGACCGATGCGGCACGCACGCTCAGGCCCGAGCCTGAAAAGCTCTATAGCTGGTGGAGCTATCGCGCCGCCGATTGGGCGATCTCGAACAAGGGCCGTCGGCTCGACCATATCTGGCTCTCCGACGGGCTGAAGCCGGCCTTGCGCGACCTGACCTTCCTGAGCGAAGCCCGCGGCTGGGAGCGCCCTTCCGACCATGTCCCGGTGACGGTGACGCTCGACCTCTGAAGGGCGTCAGTCCCGATCGATCGCGTTCAGCGCGTTCTGCACGGCGGTCAGCTCGCTGACGAAACCGCGCAGGCGCTCGCCGATCGCATCCGCGATGGCCTCCGCCGATGCCGGGAATTCGCCGAGCACGCGGCGCATTACGCTGCGCGACAGCCGCATCACCTGCGTCGGCTCGCGCGCGATCGCCGTGACCGGCCGGCCAATCGAGCTGAACAGCGCCATTTCACCGATCAACGCGCCCGGGCCGAGAATCTCGGCAGCCGGCTGGCCATCGTCCTGGCTCGCCAGCGCGACCGCGCCTGAAACGATCAGAACGGCGCCGTCCGACGGCTCGCCGATGCGAAACAGCACGTCGCCAGCCCGCAGGGAGCGGTTCTCCGCCGCGAAGGCGACGAGCCTCAACGCATCGCGCTCCATCAAGCCCAGCAAGGGCTGTTGGGCCAGGCGGGCAATATCGTCGTCCAGTGCCATCTATATTATGGGTTCAGGCGGTAGCCGCCCGCATCCGTCACGAGGAGCCGCGCATTGCCGGGATCGGGCTCGATCTTCTGGCGCAGCCGGTAGATGTGGGTCTCGAGCGTGTGCGTGGTGACCTGGCTGTTATAGCCCCAGACCTCCTGAAGCAGGATTTCCCGCGCAATCGGCTTGCGGCCCGCCCGATAGAGAAACCGCAGGATCGCCGTCTCCTTTTCCGTCAGCTTGGTCTTGGAGCCCTTTTCGCTCACCAGCAGCTTCGAGCCGGGATGGAACGTGTAGGGTCCGACCTGGAAAACCGCATCTTCGCTGGCCTCATACTGGCGCAGATGCGCCCGGATGCGGGCCAGCAGCACGGCGAACTTGAACGGCTTCACGACATAGTCGTTGGCGCCCGCTTCGAGCCCGAGCACGGTATCGGCATCCGAGCCCTGCCCGGTCAGCATGATGACCGGGCTCTTGAAGCCGTTTTTCCGCATCATCTTGACGGCCTCGCGCCCGTCCATGTCGGGCAGGCCGACATCCATGATGGCAAGGTCGATCCGGTCAGCCTGGACGGCTTTCACGGCAGCCGTCGCCGTTCCCGCCGTCGAGAGCTTGAACTCGTCATAGAGCGCAAGCTGCTCGGCGAGCGCATCACGCAAGGTCTGGTCGTCATCGACCAGAAGAATATGATGAACCGCGGACATGAAAGATCGTTCGAACGAGTGCAATATGGGCACCATGAGCCCGCTGAATCGTGACCGCAAGTCACGCCTGATGGATTCCCCGTGAGAAACCGTGAAACATCGGGCGAAAGCCCAAACAACCGTGGGCCTCGTCGCCTGACCAGATTGCGCGTCTTCGCCTCCGTGCACGACCGCCGCAAGGGCTTTCTCGTCGCAGGCGGAGCGATCTTCCCCTGCGCGCTCGGCCGCTCCGGCATCGGCACGACAAAGCGCGAGGGCGACGGCCGCACGCCGCGCACCGCTCTGCCGCTACGCAGCGTCTTCTTCCGCGAGGACAGGCTGGCCCGTCCGCGCACGCTGCTGCCCCTGCGCAGGATCACCGCACGTGATGCCTGGTGCGACGACGCCTCCGACCGGCGCTACAACCGGCTGATCGACCGTCCGCCGGGCGAGGCCGAGGAGCGCCTGATGCGGGACGACCATCTCTATGACGTCATCGTCGAGCTCGGCTGGAACGACCGGCCCGTGATTCGCGGGCAGGGCAGCGCGATCTTTTGGCACCTTGCGCGCCCAGGCTTCACACCGACCGCCGGCTGCGTCGCGGTCGAGGGCCATGTCTTCGCCAAGGTGCTGCCCCGGCTGGCCCGGCACTGCGCGCTTCTGGTCAGATAGCGCGAACGCGGCTAAAAGCGCCGAGGGCACCGTCTCAACCGTCAGCTCCGGACCGGCCGATCGAATGCGAGGCACCGCCCTTGCGACATTGCGCCGCTCCCAATCGAGACTTCACGATGACAGATTTGGCCGCGACCGGCATTCGCTTCGGGCGAATCGCCGCAATGCTTCCCGTCCGGGATATGGACAGGGCGCATGATTTTTATGCCGGCGCGCTCGGCTTCACCAAAACCTTCGAGAATGGCGACCCGGTCGGCTTCATGATCCTGAAGCGGGACGGCGCGGAACTGCATCTCACGCTGCAGCCCACTCACAAAGCCGCGCCCTTCAACATCGCACATATGATGGTCGAGGACATCGATGCGCTTCATGCAATCATCCGCGAGCGCGGCCTGCGCATCGTCAAAGGCCTGCGCGACAAGGACTATGGCTTGCGCGCCTTCGTCTTCGAGGACCCCGACGGCAACCGCATCGATGTCGGCGAGCCGCTGAAGCGATAATCCTCGAACGCGTCGTCCCGGATCGGCGCGGCTTCGCCACCTATCCGGGATGACGCCTAGTTCCTCGCAAAGAATCAGCTCCGCGCGCCAAAAATCGCGCTGCCGACGCGCACATGCGTCGCACCCAGCTGGATTGCAGCCTCGAAATCGGCGCTCATGCCCATCGACAGGCCACGCAGGCCGTGGCGCGCCGCGATCTTGGCCAGCAGCGCGAAATGCGGCGAGGGCGGCTGATCGGCGGGGGGAATGCACATCAACCCGTCGATCACGAGACCGTGACGCACCCGGCAGAGTTCGAGAAAGGCGTCGATCTCGGCGGGGCTGACGCCACCCTTCTGCGGCTCGTCGCCGGTATTGACCTGGACGAACAGGGTTGGCGCCCGGCCGGTCCGGGCGATCTCGCGCGCCAGTTCCTTTGCCAGGCTCTCGCGATCGAGCGAGTGGATCGCGTCGAACAGCTCGACAGCCTCTCGTGCCTTGTTGGATTGCAGCGGCCCGATCATGTGGACCTGCGCATCGGGAAAGCGCTCGCGCAGGCCCGGCCACTTGGCCTTGGCCTCCTGAACATAGTTTTCGCCGAAAGCGCGCTGCCCGGCCTCGAGCGCCGGCAGAATAACCTCGGCCGGCATCGTCTTCGACACGGCGATCAGGGTCACCGAATCAGGCTCGCGCTCGAAATCGCGTGTCATGCGCGCGATCTCGGCCTGCGTGGCAGCCAAACGCGTAACCGTATCACTCATCGGAAGCCCCTTCATGCCCCGCGCGGCGTTGACCACGCGCTTGCAATGGTGTCCTAGTCCGCCCTCATCCGATCACGCAAGAATTGCCCGTTGCCATGGCCGTTGAACGCTACAATCCCAAGGAATCAGAGCCGAAATGGCGCGGTGTTTGGGAGGAGCGCAAGCTCTTCGAAACCCGCAACGACGACACGCGCCCAACCTACTACGTGCTCGAGATGTTTCCCTACCCGTCGGGCCGCATCCATATGGGCCACGTCCGCAACTATGCGATGGGCGATGTCGTCGCACGCTACAAGCGCGCCAAGGGCTTCTCGGTGCTCCACCCGATGGGTTGGGACGCCTTCGGCCTGCCGGCCGAGAATGCCGCCAAGGCCAACAAGGTTCATCCACGCGAGTGGACCTACGCCAATATCGCGACGATGCGCGCCCAATTGCAATCGATGGGCCTGTCGCTCGACTGGAGCCGCGAGCTCGCCACCTGCGACCCGAGCTACTACCGCCACCAGCAGAAGCTGTTCCTGGACTTCCTCAAGGCCGGGCTGGTCGACCGCAAGACGGCGAAGGTCAACTGGGACCCGGTCGACGAGACCGTGCTGGCCAACGAGCAGGTCATCGATGGGCGCGGCTGGCGCTCTGGCGCGCTGGTCGAGATCCGCGAGCTGACGCAATGGTTCTTCCGAATCACCGATTACGGCCAGGAGCTGCATGACGCGCTCGACGGGCTGAACCGTTGGCCCGAAAAAGTCCGGCTGATGCAGAAGAACTGGATCGGCCGCTCGGAAGGCTTGCTTGTTCGTTTCGCTCTCGAATCGAATGCCTTCGCCCAGAGCGAGGTTGAGGTCTACACCACGCGCCCAGACACGCTGTTCGGAGCCAAATTCGTGGCAGTCGCCCCGGACCACCCGCTTGCGAAGGCTGCTGCCGCAAACAACCCGGCGCTGCAGGCTTTCATCGAGGAGTGCAAGCGCACCGGCACGGCCCAGGAGAATATCGACAAGGCCGAGAAGCTCGGTTTCGATACCGGCATCCGCGCGGTGCATCCGCTTGATCCGTCATGGACTTTGCCGGTCTATGTCGCGAATTTCGTCCTGCTGGAATACGGCACGGGCGCGATTTTCGGCTGCCCGGCGCATGATCAGCGCGACCTCGACTTCGTCAATAAATACGGCCTCGGCAATACGCCTGTGGTTTGCCCCGAGGGCGTCGACCCCGCGACATTCGTGATCACCGACACGGCCTATGTCGATGACGGTCGCATGATCAATTCGCGCTTCCTGGATGGACTGACCATTCCGGAGGCGAAAGAATCAGTCGCCCGCAAGCTGGAAGCCGAAACACGCGGCAACCGGCCTGTCGGGGCGCGCAAGGTCAATTTCCGCCTGCGCGACTGGGGCATCTCGCGCCAGCGCTATTGGGGTTGCCCGATCCCGGTGATCCATTGCGCGGATTGCGGCACCGTGCCGGTTCCGGATGCCGATCTGCCGGTCAAGCTGCCCGACGACGTCTCCTTCGAGCGGCCGGGCAACCCGCTCGACCATCACCCGAGCTGGAAGCATGTCCACTGCCCGCAATGCGGCAAGCCGGCTCGGCGCGAGACCGACACGATGGACACTTTCGTCGATTCGTCCTGGTATTTCGCCCGCTTCACCGACCCATGGCGGACCGAAAGTCCGACCAACCGCCCGGTGGTCGATCGCTTCCTGCCGGTCGACCAGTATATCGGCGGCGTCGAGCACGCGATTCTGCACCTGCTCTATTCGCGCTTCTTCACCCGCGCGATGAAGAAGACCGGCCATGCCGGGCTGGATGAGCCTTTCGCGGGGCTGTTCACCCAGGGCATGGTCGTGCACGAGACCTACCGGGCGGCGGACGGCACCTGGGTCGAGCCCGGCGATGTCCGGATCGAGGCCACCGGCACCGAACGGCTGGGCTTCCATGTCGATACCGGTGCGCCGATCGAGATCGGCTCGATCGAGAAGATGTCGAAGTCGAAGAAGAATGTCGTCGACCCCGACGATATCATCGCCTCCTACGGGGCCGACACCGCGCGCTGGTTCATGCTGTCCGACTCCCCGCCCGACCGGGACGTGATCTGGACCGATGAGGGTGTGCAGGGTGCCGCCCGCTTCGTGCAGCGCCTCTGGCGGCTGGTCGGAGAGATCGCGGAGCGTACCGGCAACAAGGTTGCATCGCCGGAAAACTTCGGCGAAACAGCCCTTGCCTTGCGCAAGGCGAGCCATCGCGCCTTGGAGGCTGTCGGTGCCGATATCGAGCGCCTAGGCTTCAACCGCTGCGTCGCGCATATCTACACTTTGACCAACGCCATCGGCAAAGCGCTGGATGCAGCGGCCGAACATGCCGCGCTCGATGCCGACATGGGCTTTGCGCTCCATGAGGCCGCCACGATCGCAACGCAGCTTGTCGCGCCGATGATGCCCCATCTGGCCGAGGAATGCTGGCAGGCGCTTGCCCTGCCGGGCCTCGCCGGCGAGGCATCCTGGCCCGTCGCGGACGTAGCGCTGCTCAAGGACGACAGCCTTGTCCTCCCCGTGCAGATCAACGGCAAGAAGCGTGCGGAGGTGACCGTGCCCGCCGATGCGGATACGGTGGCGGTCGAAGCGATCGTGCGTGCCAACGAGTCCGTTATCCGGGCTCTCGAAGACCGCCCGATCCGTAAGATCATCGTGGTTCCCGGGAGAATCGTGAATGTCGTTGCCTGAGACCGAGAAGCGTGGCGCTCCGCCGGCTCGCCTTAGCCTGCTCGCAGCCGCGCTGATGTCGGCCGCACTGGCTGGCGGCTGCTTTCAGCCGCTCTATGCCGAGAACACCACCAGCACCATCGGCGGCAGCGTCAAAAACGCCCTGCGGGATGTCGAAATTCCCGAGATCAAGGGCCTGGTCGGGCACTATCTCCGCAATGAGCTGGTCTTCGAGCTCGATGGCGGCGGCGAGCCCGACCGGGCCAAGCGCTTGAAGTTCAACGCGACGATCGCGGAGTCTCTGGAAGTCGTCACCGTCGACTACACCAACGGCCGCGCCGATTCGGCTATTCTTATCGCGACCGCCACATGGACGGTGACGCGCTCAGGCACGGATGAAGTCGTCTCCTCAGGCACCAGCGTCGTACGCGCGCCCTATGAGCGCTCCTCGCAGCGTTTCGCCACGGTGCGCGCAGCGCGGGACGCCCAGGTGCGAGCTGCCAAGAACCTCGCCACAATCATTCGCGGGCAAATGGCAGCCGATCTCGTCGCCGGCTGATCGGACAGGTCATGGCCTCTATCAAGGCTCATGAGGCCGACCGAGCGCTGGCACGGCTCGACCCTGCCTGGCGGCTGGTGCTGATCTACGGCCCTGACGCCGGCCTGGTCTCGGAGCGCGCTGCTGCGCTGGCCCGCGCCAATGTCGACGACGCAAATGATGCCTTCCAACTCGTCCGCATGGACGGCGACAATATCGCGTCCGATCCGCTGAAGCTCGCCGATGAAGCCAATACGATCGGCTTGTTCGGCGGACGCCGCGCAATTCGGGTCTCGCCGACCTCGAAGCCATTGCTGGCCGCCGTCGAGCCGCTGCTGGCGACGCCCTCCCGGGATGCCATCGTCATCATCGAGGCCGGCGACCTCCAGCGCAGCAATCCCCTGCGTACCGCCTGCGAGAAGGCCCGTACGGCGCTCGCAGTGCCCTGCTATGGCGATGCCGCACGCGATCTGAGCAGCATTATCGACGAAATGATCCGGGCGGCGGGGAAGACGATAGACCGCGCCAGCCGCGACCATCTGGCCAGCCTGCTGGGGGGGGATCGCCAGACATCGCGGCGCGAAATCGAGAAGCTGCTGCTTTACGCGGGATCGGATAGCGCCATCGGCGAGGATCATATTGCTGCGGTGGTCGGTGACACCGCTCAACGCGAACAAGCCATGCTGGTCGATGCCGTATTCGCCGGAAAGATGCCGGCGCTCGATCTTGCCCAGGCCAAGCTGAGCAGTGAGGGCCTTGATGCCGGTGTCATGCTCGGGGCGGTCATGCGTCAGGCCCTGGCGCTGCTGAAGGCCCGGCAAAGCATGGATGCCGGCCGCAGCGCGAAGGATGCGGTCTCCACGATGCGCCTGCCTTATCCCCGTATCGCCACGACTGAAGCCGCGCTGAACAGCTGGACAACCGCGAAGCTGACCGAAGCTGTAAGCCTGCTTGGCGCAGCGACGCTTGCGACACGACGGGACGCCGAAACGGGAAAGGCCACCGCCACGCGCGCGCTGTGGACGATGGCCAGGCTGGCTAGGTCGAACGGTCGCAGTGAATAAGGCACCGACCCGAAAAGTGTCATGCGGCCTTCGAAATAAGCCGCTGCAAGATCAAAGACCTACAGCAAATCAGGCCTTCAGGCGCCGGCACAAGGCGTCGAGCTGTTCCAGCGTCTTATAGCTGATCTTCATCTCGCCACCGCCATTGGCCCGATGCACGATCGAGACGGAAAGGCCAAGCGCCTCCTCCAGCGCTTTCTCGACAGCCCTGGTATCGGGATCCTTATCGACCTTCGGCTTGCCGGGAACGCTTTTGCTCTCACCGCGCGATTCATCCTGCACGATCCGCTCGATATCGCGAACGCTCAAGCCTTCATCGATGATCTTGCGAGCCATCAGTTCCGGGTCCGAAACAGATAGCAGCGCGCGGGCATGACCGGCTGAGACCGCTCCCTCGCTCACCATCTGGCGAACCGATTCTGGAAGCTTCGACAACCGCAGGGTATTGGCGACATGACTGCGGCTTTTGCCGATAACACGAGCCAGATCGTTCTGGGTGTAGCTGAACTCGGCGATCAAGCGCTCGTAGCCCGCCGCCTCCTCAATCGCATTGAGATCAGTCCGCTGAACGTTCTCGACGATCGCGATCTCGAGGGCCTCGCGATCATCGGCCTCGACCAGGATGATCGGAACGTCATGCAGGCCAGCGCGCTGCGCGGCGCGCCAGCGACGCTCGCCGGCGATGATCTCGTAAGCGTCGAGCATGCCCGAGATGGGCCGCACGATGATCGGCTGCAGGATACCTCGCTCTCGGACTGACGCCGTCAGCTCTTCGAGATCGTCCTCGCCGAAGGTTCGACGCGGATTTCGCGCGCTGGGACGCAGGAATTCGACGGGAACGCGGCGCTGGCCGCGAGCCCTGTCGAGCGCGCCGATCTCGTCGCCGACATCACCGATCAATGCCGCCAGACCGCGGCCAAGGCGTGAACGCCCCTGTTCTTCGGCCATAGCCATCCTCGTCAATCTCTACACTAGGCTCAAGCCGCGGCGCGCAGGGCACGCTCGCGCTTGATCACTTCCGATGCCAGTCTCAGATAAGCCTGCGACCCCGAGCAACGCAGATCGTAGAGCAAGGCCGGCTTGCCATAGGACGGCGCTTCGGAAATCCTGACATTCCGCGGAATGACGGTCTCATAGACCTTGTCGCCGAGGAACTCGCGAACATCGGCCATAACCTGGCCGGATAGATTGTTGCGCGCATCGTACATCGTCAGCACGACGCCCTGGATGGCGAGGCGAGGGTTGAGACCGGCGCGCACCTGTTCGACGGTCTTGAGCAGCTGGCTCAGACCCTCCAATGCGAAGAACTCGCACTGCAATGGCACCAGAACGGCATCCGAGGCCGTCATCGCATTAATGGTGATCAGGCTGAGTGAGGGCGGGCAATCGATCAGCACATAAGTCAGATCTGAGCAGCGCTGGTCATACATCAGCTCGTCGATCGCATGCTTCAGGCGATGCGCACGATCCTTGGAGGATGCAATCTCAAGCTCGACGCCGAGCAGGTCGAGCGTCGATGGCGCCAGAAACAGGCCCGGCACAGCCGTTTCCTGCATCGCCTGCCCGAGACCGACATCCCCGCAAAGCACATCATAGGTCGAGGACTTGCGGCTCTTGCGATCGATGCCAAGGCCAGTCGAGGCATTGCCTTGCGGGTCCAGGTCGACGATCAGCACCTTCTCGCCGGTCGCTGCCAGAGCCGTGCCAAGATTGATAGCGGTCGTCGTCTTGCCGACGCCGCCCTTCTGATTCGCTAGCGCCAGCACACGCGGGCGGCGCGGCAACGCAACAGGTGTCAGATCAGTCATGAATCGGCCCGTTTCTCGGCCGCGCGAACCAGCAGGATCCGGGCGGCATCATCTGTCACGGAGGAAACCGTCGATGCCTGAATCATCCAATATTTAGACGCTTCGGTCAATTCAGCGTCTAGATGTTGTCCCTTGGGAAAAAGCCCCATCGTGCCAGTTCTCAACAACTGTTCGCACCAGCCCAGCAGAAGAGGCAGCGGAGCAAGGGCGCGAGCCGTGACCACATCGACCGTCCCGACGAAGTCAGCGATCACATCCTCGATCCGAGCGCAGTGAACTGTGACCGGAGCGCCGGTTATCCGCGCCGCATGTCGCAGGAAAGCGCATTTGCGGCTATTGCTCTCGACGAGATCGATATGCCCATTAGCTTTTTCCGCAAGGCAAATCCCGATCACCAACCCGGGAAACCCCCCGCCAGAGCCAAGATCGAGCCAGTTCGCGGCCTCTGGCGCTAAGCTATGGAGCTGAAGCGAGTCGGCAATATGGCGGGTCCAAACGTCGCGCAATGTCGACGAGGAAACCAGGTTTTTTGCAGCCTGCCAGCGCACCAATTCCGATACGAGCAGTTCCAGGCGTTCCTCTGTTTCACGTGAAACAGGAGTCAAGCGCAAAGCGCGCTGACGGCCGGCGTTTTCAACAGTCACGGATCACGCGACCGATTCAACAGGTTGCGATCGACGACCGCGCCGCGCATGCGCGGCTAGCAGGGTCAGCGCGGCCGGCGTCATGCCCTCGATCCGCCCAGCCTGAGCCAGATCGGCGGGCCGCTCGCTCGCCAGCTTGGCCTTCAATTCGTTGGACAGGCCCGAAATTCCGTTCAGATCGAGGTCCGCCGGGACCTTCAAGGCCTGATCGCGCTGATAGGCCTGAATCTCCGCCGACTGCCGATCAAGATAGACCGCATAGACGGCATCCGCGGTCACTCGCGCCGATACCGACTTCGAAAAGGCCTGAAGTTCCGGCCATATGCCGGCAAGGCGCTCGATCCCGATATCGGGATAGGACAGCAGCTGATAGGCGCTGCGCTTCAAACCATCCCGGTTGAGCTGAAGCCCCACGGCATCGGCCTGCTGAGGTGTGAGCCACAGGCTCTTGAGACGGCTGCGCAGTCCCTCGATCGCTATGCTGCGCTCGTCGAACTGGGCCTTTCGGGCCGAGCCGACCAGGCCAAGCGTCAAGCCCAGCGGCGTCAGGCGCTCGTCCGCATTATCCACCCGTAATGACAGGCGAAATTCCGCCCGCGAGGTGAACATTCGATACGGTTCCGTAACGCCGCGGGTGACGAGGTCGTCGACGAGCACCCCGATATAAGAGGTGGTGCGTTCCAGAACGACAGGATCGGCCCCACCGGCCCGCCTTGCCGCGTTGAGGCCGGCAAACAGGCCTTGCGCCCCGGCCTCCTCATAGCCTGTCGTGCCATTGATCTGGCCAGCCAGGAAGAGACCACTTACCGCCCGCGTCTCCAGCGTATTGTTCAGGGCACGCGGATCGACGAAATCATACTCGATCGCGTAGCCGGGACGGAGCATGACGGCCCGCTCGAGACCCGGGATCGTCTTGAGCACGCCAAGCTGCACATCCTCCGGCAGCGAGGTCGAAATGCCGTTGGGATAGACCGTGGGATCGTCCAGGCCTTCCGGCTCCAGAAAGATCTGGTGCCCGTCACGATCGCCGAAGCGGCCGACCTTGTCCTCGATCGAAGGGCAATAGCGCGGGCCGCGCCCTTCGATCTGGCCTGAAAACATCGGCGCAAGATGCAGATTGGCGCGGATCAGGTCATGCGTCGCCAAGGTCGTACGCGTGATGCCGCAGGAGATCTGTGGCGTCGTGATCGCCTGCGTCAGCGCAGAGAACGGTTCCGGCGGATCATCGCCAGCCTGCATCTCCAGTGAGGCCCAATCGATCGTGCGGCCGTCGAGCCTTGGTGGCGTGCCCGTCTTGAGCCTTCCGAGCGGAAAACCGTAGCGCTCCAGCGTCGCAGACAGTCCCAGTGAAGGCGCTTCGCCGACACGCCCGGCCGGAATCTTCGATTCACCGATATGGATCAAGCCCCGCAGGAACGTACCTGTGGTCAGCACAACCGTTCCGGTACCGAATCGACGGCCGTCGGCAAAAATGACGCCCGTGACCTGTCCGCGCTCGATATCGAGGTCGAACACCTCACCCTCGATCAGGTCGAGATCTGCCTGCTCGGCAAGAAGATCCTGGATGGCCTGGCGATAGAGCTTGCGGTCGGCCTGGGCTCTGGGCCCGCGTACGGCTGGGCCCTTGCGCCGGTTGAGCATGCGGAACTGGATGCCGGCGCGGTCAGCAGCCCTCGCCATCAAACCGTCGAGCGCATCGATCTCGCGAACGAGATGGCCCTTGCCCAGCCCGCCAATAGCGGGATTGCAGGACATTACGCCGATGGTGTCGATCTGATGCGTCACCAGCGCGGTGCGCGCGCCCAGACGCGCGGCCGCCGCAGCCGCCTCGACGCCGGCATGGCCGCCGCCGACGACGATCACGTCATATCGGCTTTCGACAGAAGTGTAAGACATGCCTTTCGCTACCGAACCCCGATTCTCAGGTCAATGATTATCGGATTCCACGAGCGTTTCACGTGAAACGGAGGGATCCTACTTGCCGATGCAGAATCCCGAAAAGAGCTGGTCAAGAACATCCTCTACGTCGATGCGACCGACCAGTCGCTCAAGCGCAACGACCGCAAGGCGAACATCTTCCGCCAACAGCTCCGCCTGGCCGTGGCCGGCTGCCATAGCCCGCTCCAGGGACAGAATTGCGTCGGTGACGGCTACGCGGTGGCGTTCACGTGTGAGCAGCGCCGGCTCCGGATTGGCGATTGCGCCAAGACGGTCGACGACAACCGATAGAAGATCCTCGATTCCAGCGCCTGTCTTGACGGAAATCGGCAATTCGCCGGGCAGGATCAACCCATTGAGGTCGGCCTTGGTGGCGATCGGGAGGGTCCTGACATCGCTTCGCATTCGATCCGGGTCCGAATCGGTTGCGCGCAGGCTCAGGACCAGATCGGCGCGCTCGACCAGCGCCCGCGCCCTCCTTACGCCTTCGGACTCAATCGGGTCGTCGCTGTCGCGCAGACCTGCTGTGTCGACAAGGATCACCGGCAAGCCGGCTAGGTCCAACCTGACCTCGATCGCATCGCGCGTTGTCCCGGCGATCGGTGACACGATCGCCACATCGCGCCGCGCCAGCGCATTCAGCAGGCTCGACTTGCCGGCATTCGGAGCCCCTGCGAGAACGACCACAAAGCCTTCGCGGACCCGCTCCCCCATGCCGAAGCTACCGAGCGCCGCTCGCAGTTCGGCCGCGACGATAGCGACAATCGCCAGGGCGTCGTCGGCGAGCGGGCCGAAAACATCCCCTTCATCCGAGAAGTCAATCTCGGCCGCCAGCAGCGCCATGGCCTCGACCAGGCGCAGCCGCCATTGCGAGGCGACGTCGCCGAGCGCGCCTTCCATTTGGCGGAGCGCCTGTCGCCGCTGCCATTCCGTTTCCGAATCGATCAGGTCCGCAAGTCCCTCGACCGCCGCAAGGTCCAGCTTGCCAGCCTCGAAGGCGCGTCTGGTGAATTCGCCCGCTTCGGCCAATCGGACGCCGGATAGTTGCGTCAGCGTGGACAGCAATCGGGCCAGCACGGCCCGCGAGCCGTGAATGTGAAACTCCGCGACATCCTCGCCCGTAAAGCTGGCGGGTCCCGGGAAATAGAGCACAAGCGCGCTGTCGATCGCGTCGCCAGCTGCATCGCGCAAACGACGGAGCGCGGCCAGTCGGGGCTGTGGAATGGTACCCGCAATTGTTTCGAGAACGAATCGAACCCGTTGACCGGAAATACGGACGACTGCGACGCCGGCCCGACCTCCGGCCGAGGACAAGGCCACAATCGTGGGATATGCATCAGATACACTCATAGTCGCTCTTTCTGCCGACCGGAAAGCTCAGCCGATGAACCGCCTTGCCGACGCCGCCAGCCCCTATCTGCTGCAACATAAGGACAACCCCGTCCACTGGTGGGAATGGAGCGACGCCGCTTTTGCCGAGGCAAAGCGCAGCGGCAGACCCATACTGCTCTCCGTCGGCTACGCCGCCTGCCATTGGTGTCACGTCATGGCGCATGAGAGTTTCGAGGACCCCGCGACGGCCGCGGTGATGAACGAGCTCTTCGTGAACATCAAGGTCGACCGCGAGGAACGGCCCGACATCGACCATGTCTATATGACCGCGCTGCACAGTCTGGGCGAGCAGGGTGGCTGGCCGCTGACCATGTTTCTGACGCCCAGCGGCGATGCGTTCTGGGGCGGCACATATTTCCCCCCCGAAGCGCGCCACGGCCGCCCGGCCTTCACCACCGTGCTCAGACAGCTTGCCGCGATCCACCAGCAGGATCCCGAGCGGATAGAACGCAACGCCGCCGCCATAGGCGCAGCGCTGAAGCAGGCCGAAGCGTCTGACTTTAGCTCGTCCAGCGAACCCGATCTCGACGCTGTCGCGGCGCAGACAGCCCGGGCCTTCGATCCGCACCATGGCGGCCTGCGGGGCGCGCCGAAATTTCCCAATCCTGGTCTCGTCGAGCTTCTCTGGCGGCACGGCTCCCGAACCGGCTCGCAAGGCACGCTCGAGCCGGCGACACGGACCTTGGAGCGGATGGCACGAGGTGGCATCCATGATCATCTCGGCGGTGGCTTCGCGCGCTACTCGGTCGACGAGCGCTGGCTCGCTCCGCATTTCGAGAAAATGCTTTACGACAATGCCCAGCTCCTCGGGCTCTATGCGCTCGAAGTCAGCCGCAGCAGCGATCCGATCGCGCGGACGGCGGCTGAAGGCATAGTGACCTGGCTCAAGCGCGACATGCTGCTGCCGGAAGGCGCGTTCGCCGCCAGCCTCGATGCGGATTCGGAGGGTGTCGAAGGCAAGTTCTACGTCTGGACCGCAGCAGAACTCGCCACACATCTCACGGCCGGCGAAGCCAATCTGTTCGCGAACCATTACGACGTGACGCCACATGGCAATTGGGAAGAGGTCACCATCCTGAACCGGCTGGAGATGCCCGACCCTGACGCCGCAACAGAGGCCGAGCTCGCACAGATCCGAGCCAGGTTGCTGGAAATCCGGTCGAGACGTATCCCACCGGCTCGCGACGACAAGATCCTTGCCGATTGGAACGGGTTGATGATCGCCGCGCTTGCACGCTCCGCAGGATTGATGGAGCGTCCGGAATGCTTGGGGCTTGCGAGGTCGGCTTACCATTTCGTCGCCGAATCAATGGCCGATGGCGATGGCCTGGCGCATTCCTATCGGCAAGGCCGGTTGATCAAACCGGGCTTCGCACTGGACCACGCGGCCATGATCGACGCGGCTCTGGCGCTCCACGACGCGACATTCGAGCAGCACTACCTTGATGACGCCAAACGCTGGTCGGGCCACTTGGATCGGCACTACCGTAGCCAGGATACCGGGCTACTTGGTATGACTCGGGTGGATAGCGTGGGCCTACCGGTCATACCGAGGCCGACTCATGACGATGCTGTCCCCAACGCCAATGGCGTGCATGCCAGCAATCTTATCCACATCGCGGCCAAGACGGGCAACGACGAGGATCGTGACGAGGCCGACGGATTTCTGGATGCGGCACTGGCCGCTGCCGCGCGCTCAGCGCTGGCACATGGCTCGATTGTGAACGGCTACGATCTCCTACGAAACGGCGCGGAGATCGTTCTGGCGGGGCCGGAGCGCGCAGCCTTCCATGCTGCCGCTCGTAAGCTGCCTTACACCACGACGATACTGATCGATTGCCCTGAGCCGGACAGCCTGCCGGCGGGCCATCCTGCGGCCGCGATGGTGAGACAGGCGGGGCAGGGTGCCGCCTTCATCTGCTTTGCCGGGCGCTGCCTGCCGCCCGTCACGGACCCGAATCGATTGGCTGAAGCGATAGCCGCCGGGCGCTGACGCCAGGCGGCTAACTCGGTCAGGTGTTCCCAAGTCGGTCAGGTGTTCATCGAGTCGAAGAAGTCCGAGTTCTGTTTGGTCTGGCGCAGCTTGTCCATCAGGAACTCGATGGCGTCCTGCGGGCCCATTGGGTTCAGGATGCGGCGCAGCACATAGGTCTTCTGCAGCACGTCCTTGGGCGTGATGAGCTCTTCCTTACGCGTGCCCGACTTGAGGATGTCGATCGCCGGGAAGATGCGCTTGTCCGCCACCTTGCGGTCGAGGATGATTTCCGAGTTACCGGTGCCCTTGAACTCTTCGAAGATCACCTCGTCCATCCGGCTGCCGGTATCGATCAGCGCGGTCGCGACGATGGTCAGCGAGCCGCCTTCCTCGATATTGCGCGCGGCGCCGAAGAAGCGCTTCGGCCGCTGCAGGGCGTTGGCATCGACACCGCCGGTCAGCACCTTGCCCGAAGACGGCACGACGGTGTTGTAGGCGCGGCCGAGACGGGTGATCGAATCGAGGAGAATGACGACATCGCGGCCATGCTCGACCAGGCGCTTGGCCTTTTCGATCACCATCTCCGCGACCTGAACGTGACGCGAGGCAGGCTCGTCGAAGGTCGAGGACACCACCTCGCCCTTCACAGAACGCTGCATGTCCGTGACTTCCTCGGGCCGCTCGTCGATCAGCAGCACGATCAGATAGCATTCCGGGTGATTGGTCGTGATCGACTGCGCGATGTTCTGCAGCAGCACGGTCTTGCCGGTCCGCGGCGGCGCCACGATCAGCGCACGCTGGCCCTTGCCGATGGGCGCCACGATGTCGATGACCCGCGGCGAAAAGTCCTTTTTCGTCGGATCCTGAACTTCGAGCCGCAAGCGCTCGTCGGGATAAAGCGGCGTCAGGTTGTCGAAGTTGATCTTGTGCTTGATCTTCTCAGGGTCTTCGAAATTGATCGTGTTGACCTTCAGCAGCGCGAAATAGCGCTCGCCATCCTTCGGTCCCCGGATCGGTCCTTCGACCGTATCGCCGGTGCGCAGGCCGAACTTCCTGATCTGCGTCGGCGAGACATAGATGTCGTCGGGACCAGGCAGATAGTTCGAATCCGATGAGCGCAGGAAGCCGAAACCGTCGGGGAGAACCTCGACCACGCCCTCGCCGAGAATTTCCGTCTCCCGCGCCGCGAGCTGCTTCAGGATCGCGAACATCAGCTCCTGCTTGCGCATCGTGCTGGCGTTCTCGACCTCGAGCCCTTCGGAAAAGGTCACGAGCTCGGTCGGCGATTTGATCTTGAGGTCTTGGAGTTTGATTTCCCGCATGGGGCACCCGGATCGTGAACGTTCCTGCGAGGGAGGCAGGAATCAGGACGGTATTGGAAGGAACAGCAGGCCCAGAACGGACCAGCGCGATCGTTGCGCGCCATGAGCGTCTGCAACGGCAGCCAGCTCATAAACCATCGGCAACAGGGAGGACGCTGGAGAAGCGCGCCTCCTGATAGCGGGAATTTTCGCCGGGCTCAAGTCGGAAACGACAGATCGCTTCAGAAGGGCTTCACGATGACGAGAATGACGATCAAGGCCATCAGAACGGCCGGAACCTCGTTGATGATCCGATAGAAGCGCGGCGACTTGTCGTTGCGATCCTCGGCAAAGGCCCGCACTCGCCCAACCAGGAAACCATGGATGCCGGAGAGCAGGATGACCAGCAGGATCTTGCCGTGCAGCCAGCCACCTTTGAAACCGAACGCGGTCCAGGCCAGGTAAAGGCCGAGGACCCAGGTCAGGATCATCGCGGGATTGATGATGCCCTTGAGCAGCCGGCGCTCCATGAGCTTGAACGTCTCGGACTGGATCGAACCGATCTGAGCCTCTGCGTGATAGACCATCAGGCGCGGCAGATAGAGCATGCCGGCCATCCAGGCGATCACCGCCATGACGTGAAAGGCCTTGATCCATTC
The DNA here is from genome assembly GCF_900108245.1 of Allobosea lathyri. Lineage (GTDB taxonomy): Bacteria > Pseudomonadota > Alphaproteobacteria > Rhizobiales > Beijerinckiaceae > Allobosea > Allobosea lathyri. The sequence continues at coordinate 380,418 of NZ_FNUY01000005.1, read as the reverse complement.
ATACATCGGCTTGTCGCTCCGTCAGGTCCGTATCGCCGCCAGCAGCCGCTCGACATGCGCGATCGGCGTGTCCGGCAAAATACCGTGACCCAGATTGAAGATGAACGGACCTGCGCCGAATGCCGCACGCACCGCTTCGATCTCGCGCTCGAGCTCAGGCCCACCGGCGCGCAGCAGCAGCGGATCGAGATTGCCCTGGACCGGCACAAGCGTCTGGATCTCGCGCCGCGCAAAATCACGATCGATATCGGTCTCGAGACCGACCGCATCGACCCCCGTCGCTTTGACGTAGTGCGGGATCAATTGGCCGGCGCCACGCGGGAATCCGATGATGCGCGCCTCGGGATGGAGCGCCCGCACGCCATCGACGATCCGTTTCGTCGGCGCGACGCACCAACGCTCGAAATCGTCGCGACCGAGCGAACCCGCCCAGCTGTCGAAAACCTGCACGGCATCGACACCGGCCTCGATCTGCGCGGACAGATAGCGGACCGAGCTGACGACGATGCGGTCGATCAGCTTCTGGAACAGCGCCGGGTCACGCGTGAACAGCGCCTTGGCCGGCCCCTGGTCCGGCGTGCCGCGACCAGCGACCATATAGGTCGCCACAGTCCAGGGCGCGCCACAGAAGCCGATCAGCGCCTTCTCCCTGGGCAGTGCCGCACGAACCCGTCGCACGGTCTCCAGCACCGGCCTGAGGACGTCCTGATCGGCAAAGCGGTCGATCTCGCCAAGCCTTGCTTCGTCGGCAACAGGCTCCAGCCGCGGGCCCTCGCCTTCGACGAACCAGAGCTTCTGGCCGAGCGCCTGGGGCACGACGAGAATGTCAGAGAAAAGAATGGCGGCATCGAAACCGAAGCGCCGGATCGGCTGCAAGGTCACTTCGGCTGCAAGCTCGGGATTGTAGCACAGAGCGAGGAAGCTCCCGGCCTTGGCGCGAAGCTCACGATACTCAGGCAGATACCGGCCAGCCTGCCGCATCATCCAGATCGGTGGCGTCGCAAGGCTTTCGCCGGAGAGGGCCCGAAGGAAGGCAGGTTCATTGGTCTTGGCCATCTCTGCCTCGGTCATGCCAGTCCGGTCATCCATATCGCTATCTCTTAAATAGAACTCTTATAGAGAGAATCTTCTTTTGAGACTCTTGGAGGGGGGCAAATAGCCCGGCGCAATCATGTCCACAACCGGTCCACAGGCATGGGGCCTGCCGACCGGCTCTGGAATCAACCCGACCGAGGTCGTTAATGGTTTCTTAACTAATGCGAATCTGCGTTGGGCCTGGGCTCCCCGAAAATGATTCACGTGAAACATTCCTCTCTGTCCCCACAGGCGCGGAGCTGTTGATGGTTTGAGGGGGTTATACAGACCCTCGATCTGACCCTTCCGGGATGATCAGTTGTCCACACTCCTCCCCAGGCCCTTCGAAGGCCCCAAAGCCGGCCAATTCGGGCTTGTCGCAATTTGCATTGCAGGCGCGCCGCGATAGAGGTGACTAACGTCGCCATCACCCGGGAGCCATCGTGGCCCGCAACTATTTCCATCTCCACCTGGTCTCGGATGCGACCGGCGAAACCCTGATCGCGGTCAGTCGCGCCGCCGCCGCACAATATGAGACGGTCTCCGCGATCGAGCACGTCTACCCGCTGGTGCGCTCGGAAGCGCAGCTCGCTCGCGTTCTGGCGGAAATCGAGGCCTCGCCCGGCGTCGTGCTTTACACGCTGGTCGAGCCGGAATGGCAGGAGCGCCTGGAGACATTCTGCCGCGATCTCGGCTGCCCCTGCCTGTCGGTGCTTCAGCCAGTGCTCTCGCTGTTCCAGTCCTATCTGGGTCAGGCTTCGGCCCCTCGGCCGGGCGCCCAGCACGTGCTCAATGCCGAGTATTTCCGGCGCATCGACGCGATGAACTACACGCTGCTGCATGATGACGGCCAGCTCGGCGGCGACCTCGAAAGTGCCGATGTGATTCTCGTCGGGATCAGCCGCACGTCGAAAACGCCGACCAGCATTTACCTGGCCAATCGCGGTATCAAGACGGCCAACATTCCGCTGGTGCCGAATGTCCCGCTGCCCGCCGAGCTGGAGCAATTGCACAAACCCCTGATCGTCGGCCTCGTCGCCAGTGCCGACCGAATCGTCCAGATCCGGCAGAACCGCCTGCTGTCTTTGCGGGCCGATGACGAAACCGCCTATGTCGACCCGACATCCGTTGCCGACGAGATCATGCAATCGCGCCGGCTCTGTTCCCGCAAGGGCTGGCCGGTGATCGACGTGACCCGCCGTTCGATCGAGGAAACGGCTGCCGGCATTCTCGACCTGTTGCGCGATCACCGCATGAAGTTCATCGCGACATGAGCCTTGAGTCCAGGCTGTGGCTGGGAAGCCAACCCTTGCTGCTGGCATCCGGCAGCGCGACGCGGCGCGATATGCTTCTGGCGGCTGGCGTACCCGTCGAGACGATCAGCCCCGATGTCGATGAACGCGCGATCGAGGTCCCGCTTCAGGATCAAGGGGCGGCTGCCAGCACCATCGCGCTGACGCTTGCTCGTGCCAAGGCGCTTGCAGTCTCGCAACGCCATCCGGGGCGCACGGTACTCGGCGCCGATCAGACGCTGACCTGCGAGGGGATCGCCTTCCACAAGCCCGGCAACCGGGCCGAAGCCGCGAGCCAGATCGACGTCCTGTCCGGCAGGACGCATGAACTGCACGCTGCCTTCGTGCTGGCGCGCGACGGCGCAGTGCTTGTCGAGGATCTCGGCTCGGCTCGGCTGAGCATGCGTCCGCTGACCCCGGCTTTCATTGCGACCTATCTCGACATGGTGGGGCCGGCCGCCTTGGCCAGCGTTGGCGGCTACCAGATCGAAGGGCCGGGCGCCCAGCTCTTCGCATCGATCGATGGCGACCATTTCACCATCCTTGGCCTGCCCCTCTTTGCCGTTCTCGCCGCGCTGCGCGACCTCGATCTTCTAGCCCGCTGAATCCGGACCCGACCTCCGCCATGTCTCCACGCTGCTTCGTCATCGGCCATCCCATCGCTCACTCGCGCTCGCCGCTCATTCACGGACGCTGGATCGAAGAGCATGGACTCGCCGGATCCTATGAGCGGATCGACGTCGCCCCGGCCGACCTTCCCGCCTTTATTGGGCGGCTTCGCGCTGGCGAATTCACCGGAGGCAATGTCACGGTGCCGCTCAAGGAAGCAGCCTTGCCCCTGCTGGACGAGGTCAGCGACGTCGCGCGCGCCATGGGCGCCGTCAACACGCTCTGGCGCGAGGGCGGTCGACTGTGCGGCGACAATACCGATGCTTCGGGTTTTCTCGATCATCTCGACGCCACGGTGCCGGGCTGGGATCAAAGAGTGCGGACAGCGCTGATCTTGGGCGCGGGCGGCGCGGCCCGGGCAGTCTGCTACGGGCTGAAGCTGCGTGGCCTGGGCCGGATCACCATCGTCAACCGCAGCCTCGATCGGGCCGTGGAACTGGCCACTGCGCTGGGCGCACCGCTCGAAGCGGCCGATTGGGCTGCACGCGGCGAGCTCGTCGGCTCCGCCGATCTCATCGTCAATACGACTGCGCTCGGCATGAACGGCCAACCGCCGCTCGATCTCGATCTCGCCGCGCTGCGCCCGGGAACCCTCGTCGACGATATCGTCTATGTGCCCCTGATGACCCCGCTGCTGCTCGAGGCCAAGCGCCGCGGCGGCGTTCCGGTCGATGGGTTGGGCATGCTGCTGCATCAGGCCGTGCCCGGCTTCGCCCGCTGGTTTGGTGTCACACCTTCGGTCACACCCGCACTGCGCGAACTGCTCGAAGCCGATATCCTGCGCGCGTGATTCGCGCAGGCGAAAATAGGGCGTTCCTACCATGACGTTCATTCTTGGCCTGACCGGTTCGATCGGGATGGGGAAGTCCACCACCGCGAACCTGTTTCGCGAGCGCGGCATTCCCGTTCACGACGCCGATGCTTCGGTGCACCGGCTCTATCGCGGCCGCGCCGTAGCGCCGATCGGCGCGGCCTTTCCTGGTGTCATCAATGACGATGCCGTCGACCGGGCCCGTCTCTCTGCGGCCGTACTGGGCAAGCCCGAGGCGTTGAAAAAGCTCGAAGCGATCATCCATCCGCTGGTGCGCGAGGAGGAGGAGCGCTTCCTGAGCGCCTGCCGCAAGGCCGGTCACGGGCTGGTCGTGCTCGATGTGCCGCTGCTGCTGGAGACCGGCGGTGAGCGCCGTTGCGATGCCGTACTCGTCGTGACCGCACCAGCCGATGTGCAGCATCGTCGCGTGCTCGCCCGGCCGGAGATGACGCGGGACAAGCTCGCGGCGATCCTGGCCCGGCAGATGCCGGATGCGGAGAAGCGCCGCCGCGCCCATTTCCTTGTGGACACCTCGCATGGCTTGCTGGTCGCGCAAAGGCAGGTCGGGTCTATCCTGGCCGTGCTCGCCGGCCGGCCTGGCCACGCGCGGGCAGTCGAGGCCAGCCAGCATGCGTGAGATCGTTCTCGATACCGAAACCACCGGCGTCGAAGCCAATGGCGGGGATCGCATTGTCGAAATCGGCTGCGTCGAGCTGGTCAATCATTGCCCGAGCGGTCGCAGCTTCCACGTCTACATGAATCCCGAGCGACCGATGTCGGACGGAGCGTTCAGGGTCCATGGCCTCTCCGATGCCTTTCTCTCCGACAAGCCGCTCTTTGCGGCCATCGCCGAGGAGTTCGTCAGCTTCATCGCGGATGCCAGGCTGGTGATCCACAACGCCGCCTTCGACGTCGGCTTCCTCAACATGGAGCTGAAGCGGATCGGCCGTGGCCCGATCGAGCCCTCGCTGGTCGTCGATACGCTGGCTATGGCGCGCCGCAAGCATCCCGGCGCCTCCAACAGCCTGGACGCACTCTGCTCCCGCTATGGCATCGACAATGGCCGCCGCACCAAGCACGGCGCGCTCCTGGACGCCGAGATCCTGGCCGAGGTCTATATCGAGCTCATCGGCGGCAAGCAGACCACGCTTGGTCTGGGCGTACAGATGAACGGCGGCCAGAACGGCCTTGCCGACGCGGTGATCGAACGGCCGCAGCGTCTGCGTCCGCTGGCGCCGCGCCTCGACGAGGCCGCCATCGCCGCCCATGAGGCTTTCATCCGCTCGCTCGGCAAGGCCCAGCTCTGGCGCGGCTATCTCGGCCTGACCGACGAGGCATAGAGGCTGCACTGATACGGAGACGGCCCCGAGTCATCCCGCACAAGCGAGTTTAACCGCGCCGTCATTCCGGGGCTTCGCGTAGCGAAGAGCCCGGAACCCAGAACCGATTCCGCTATCGTAAGAATCCGAATAGAGCCCCTCGCGACGAGGCTCATTGGTTCTGGGTTCCGGGCTCAGGCCGTCGGCCTGCCCCGGAATGACGGCGTGTTTCAATGCGAACACGGCACGTCTGGCCGCGATGGCGCCGTCATCCATCCGGCAAATCGCGCATGCTTTTGGCATGCGCTCTCAGTCTTCGGCCTCAGCGCTTGTTCTTCCGCGTCGCCCGGCGCGACAGCATGTTGAGCGCCTCGATTCCCGCCGAGAAGGCCATGGCGGCGTAGATGTAGCCCTTGGGCACATGCACGCCAAAACCCTCGCCGATCAGCGTCGCGCCGATCATCAGCAGGAAGCCGAGCGCCAGCATCACGATGGTCGGGTTCTTCTCGATGAAATGCGCCAGCGGATCGGCCGCGAGTAGCATGGTCAGCACGGCGACGAGGACGGCGATCACCATCACCGGAATATGATCGGTCATGCCGACGGCGGTGATGATGCTGTCGATGGAGAAGACGAGGTCGAGCAGCAGGATCTGCATGATGACGCCGCCGAAGGTGACGGCGACGGCCTTGCCGCCGTCGAAGACATCAGGCCCGTGATCGACATCGACCTTGTGATGGATCTCCGCTGTGGCCTTCCAGACCAGGAAGAGGCCGCCGGCGATCAGGATGATGTCGCGCCAGGAGAATGCCTTGCCGAACAGCGTGACGATCGGCTCGGTCAACTGCACGATAATGGCGACGGTGCTGAGCAGTCCAAGCCGCAGGATGAGCGCGAGCCCGATGCCGATCTTGCGGCCACGCGAGCGCTGCGCCTCCGGCAGCTTGTTGGTGAGGATCGAGATGAAGATCAGGTTGTCGATTCCGAGAACCACTTCCATGGCGATCAATGCCCCGAGCGCGGCCCAGATGGCGGGGTCGGCGGCAAGCGTCAGAAGGTAGTCCATCGGTTCTCCACAAATGACAGGAAGGCTGGCGACGTGTCAGCCGCCAGCCCTCGACCAGTCCGCGAAGTGGAGGTTCATCAGCCCGCTCGCAAGGGCGGCCCCGGCATTCGAATACGAAAAAGGGCCCGGAAGGGCCCTTTCGCGTCGTCTCGTCAGGCAGGAATATCAGGCGTTGGGGGCGCCCTGCTGAGCCTGCATCTCCTGCAGCCGCTGCTGGAACAGCGCCGCGAAATCGATCGGCGGCACGTAGAAAGGCGGGAAGCCGCCGTTCTGAACCGCTTCGGCAATGATCTGGCGCGCGAAGGGGAAGAGCAGGCGGGCGCAGTCGATCACCAGCACGGGGTGGATGTGCTCCTGGGGCACGTTGAGCAGGCGGAACACGCCGCCATAGCTCAGGTCGAAGGCGAACAGCGTCTCGTTGTTGATCTCGGCCTTGCCCTCGAGCTGCAGCACGGTCTCGTAATCATTGTCGCCCAGCGCGGAGCTCGAGACATTGACCTGCAGCGACATCTGCGGGCCCTGCTGAGCCTGCTGCTGGCTGAGTGCGCGCGGCGCCTTCGGATTCTCGAACGAGAAGTCCTTGGTGTACTGCATCAAGGCGTTCATGCTCGGAGCCGCGTCTGCGGCACCCGCGCCATTACCGTTGGGGAGTTCGTTGGCCATCGGTCCCATCTTGTTCTGGCAGGCTGTCTCGGGAAATCCCGCGCCACATCAGACGTTCGGGATTGCGCTCCGCTCTCCGGTGCAACGCGGGCGTCGGCTATCATGGACGCCTGCCCCGCACAAGAAGCTGCCTTCACAAGCAGGGGGGTGGATGTTACGAGCCTTGGACACCATATGACACCACGCGGCCGAACTCCTTGTGAAGGAACGGCTGATTTACAATTTCGTGACTGGAGCTTCGGGTCAGCTTTCGATGCAAAATTCCTTCGACATGACGACTCTGCTCTTTGTGGCCCTGGCCGTTTTCGTCGCCTGGAAGCTGCGCTCCGTCCTCGGTCAGAAAACCGGCCACGAGCAGCCGCCTACCGATCCTTTCGCCCGCCGCGACAATACTTCGGTGCGGCCCGATCAGGCGCAGCCCAACGACGCCAAGCGCGACAATGTCATCCGCCTTCCCGGCGCCGCCAACGATCCGGTCGCGCCTGTGCAGCCGGCTGCTGACCGCTGGAAGGATATTGCTCCGCCGGACTCGCCGATCATAGCGGGCATCGAGGATGTAATCCGCCAGGAGCCCTCCTTCGATCCGCGGGCTTTTATCGGCGGCGCCAAGGCAGCCTATGAGACCATCGTCACCGCCTTCGCCCGTGGCGACCGCAAGACGCTGAAGGGCCTGCTTGCCAAGGAAGTCTATGAGGGCTTCGAGCAGGCGATCACCGATCGTGAGAAGCGCGGCGAGAAGGCCGAGTCGACCTTCGTCTCGATCGACAAGGCCGACATCGCCGCCGTCGAGGTCAAGGGCAAGACCGGCCAGGTCACGATCGCCTTCGTCTCGCAGCTGATCAGCGTTACCCGCGATGCCCAGGGTGCCGTCGTCGATGGCAGCGCGGAAGCGGTGTCCGAGGTCAATGATATCTGGACCTTCTCGCGTCAGCTCGGCAGCCGCGATCCGAACTGGCTGCTGGTCGCGACCGAATCCGCGGCGTGATTCGTGGCGCCGGTTTCGCACTGGCGCTGCTTACGGCCTGTGGCACGTCCATGAGCGGCATGGCTGCCTCGAAGCCGCCCCTTCCTCCCGGTGCCCGCGCCGAGCTTCTCTCGGCGCCGCAGCTTCCGGGCTGGGCGGCTGACGATCATCGCATCGCGTTCGGCCTCTTTGCCCGGGGCTGCCAGGCAAAGCCGCCCTTGCGGACGGCGGTGCCTCTGCCGGATGCGCTCGACGCTGTCTGCGCGAAGGCGCAACGCCTGCAGAAGGCAGCGCCGATCGACCGCGATCAGGCCCGCACCTTTTTCGAGCAGAATTTTTCGTTCTGGCGGATACGACCGGCAAATTCCGAAACCGGCTTCATGACCGGCTATTTCGAGCCCGAATTCGAAGGCGCGCTCACCCCGTCGGCCACCTTCCCCACACCGCTCTACGGCCGCCCTGCCGATCTCGTGACCCGCAATCCCGGCGATGACTGGCCCGGATTGGACGCATCGTTCTCGGCTGCGCGCCGCACGGCGAAGGGCCACGAGGTCTTCCCTGACCGCACCGCGATCGAGACCGGAGCGCTGGACGGTCAGGGCCTCGAAATCCTCTGGCTGCGCGACCCCGTCGACCGCTTCGTCCTGCAGGTCCAAGGCTCAGGCCGGGTACGGCTGCCCGATGGCTCGGTGACGCGGCTGGTCTATTCCGGCCGCAACGGCCACGCCTACACCTCGCTCGGCCGCGTGCTGAGCGAGCGCGAAGCCATCCCTCCCGAGCAGATGACGATGGACCGCCTCATTGCCCGCCTGAAGGCGGATGCCGCGTTCGCCCGCGACCTGATCCGGCTGAACCGCTCCTTCGTCTTCTTCGCGCGTCGCGATGATCTGCCGGCGGGTTCGGGCCCGATCGGTGGCGCTGGCCTGCCGCTGACTCCGCTGCGCAGCATCGCGATTGATCGTAATGTCTGGCCTTATGGCGTGCCGGCCTGGATCGACGCGACGCTGCCCGACGGCACGGGCGGAGGCGAGCACCTCGCGCGCCTGATGATCGCTCAGGACACCGGCTCGGCCATTCTCGGTCCGGCCCGGGTCGATCTCTTCGTCGGATCGGGGCCGGTCGCGGGGCATCGCGCCGGGCTCGTCCGTCACCCCTTTGATTTCACCGTGCTCTGGCCGCGCTAGCGATGCGTTCGCGGCGAGGGAAAGTATTGTCGGAGGCTGACATCGCGCTCTGGCGGCAGGTCGCGCGCTCCGTGAAGCCGCTGCCCGGCCGTGCCCCGATCGAGCCCGATCCCGTCGCACCTCCCATCCCATCGCTTGAGATAGAGACGGCGACGCTCACTTTGACGGTTTCCGTGCGAACGATGCCGGCAAAGCCGGCCCCGCCGCCGCTCGCACCCCTGGAGCGTCGCCTGCGAACGCAGCTGCGGCGCGGACAGCAATCGGTCGAGGCGGTTATCGATCTTCACGGCATGCGCCAGGACGAGGCGCATCTGGCGTTGCGGTCGTTTCTGCGCCGCGAGCAGATGCGCGGCACCAAACTCGCGCTCGTCGTGACCGGCAAGGGGGCGGCTGGTGCCAGCCTGTTCGGAGACGAGCGCGGCGTGCTGCGTCGGATGGTGCCGCATTGGCTGCGCCTGCCCGATCTGCGACCCTTCGTGGTCGGTTTCGAGGAGGCCGAGCAACGCCATGGCGGTGGCGGGGCGCTCTATATCAGGCTCCGGCGCACCCGCGAGGCCGGGCTGTGACGCCGTTTGGCCAGCGTGTGCGCGATCTCAGGAGCCAGCGCGGCATTACGCTGGCGCAGATGGCCGAGGGTCTCGGCGTGACGCCGGCCTATCTCTCGGCGCTCGAACACGGCAAGCGCGGCCGCCCGACCTTCACCCTGATCCAGGGCGCCATTCACCTGCTCGGGGTGATCTGGGACGAGGCCGACGAGCTGGTGCGCCTTGCCGACCTCTCGCATCCGCGCGTCACGGTGGACACCGCCGGCCTCGATCCGGAGGCGACGCTGCTGGCCAACCGCCTTTCCCGGGAGATTGCGACGCTGGAGAAGGACGAGCTTCAGCGCCTCGCCGGCATTCTCGACGAAGCGGCGGCCCGGCATAGCCAGACGGGCTGATCGGCTTGACCGCAAACTGTGCGGATGCGACACGCCGCGCCAGTATTCGCCTCCTCGATCTCATCCTCACCAGCATCCGGATCCCCAATGACCAGCAAGCGCACCGACGTCCTCGCCCTCGGCAATGCCATTGTCGACGTCATCGCTTCCGCCGAGGAGGATTTTCTGAGGCAGCACGACCTCGCCAAGGGCGCGATGATGCTGATCGACGAGGCCAGGGCCGAGGCGCTCTACGCAGCCATGGGGCCTGCCAAGGTGATCTCGGGCGGCTCCGCCGCCAACACCATCGCCGGACTTGCCTCGTTCGGCGGCAAGGGCGCTTTCATCGGCAAGGTCAAGGCCGACGAACTCGGAGCGCTCTACCGGCATGATCTGGCCTCGCTCGGCGTCTCCTTCGAGACGGCTGCGGCGACGCAGGGAGCCGCCACGGCGCGCTCCTTCATCATCGTGACGCCAGATGGGGAGCGCACGATGAACACCTATCTCGGGGCCTGCCAGGGCCTCTCGGTGGCCGATGTCGACGCCAAGGCGGTCGAGAATGCCGACATCATCTATCTCGAAGGCTATCTCTGGGATCCGCCGGCCGCCAAGGAGGCGTTCCGCAAGGCTTCCGAGATCGCCCACAAGGCCGGCGGTCGCGTCGCCATCACCCTGTCGGACTCCTTCTGCGTGGACCGGTACCGCGACGAGTTCCTGGGCCTGATCCGGAACCGCATGGTCGATATCGTCTTCGCCAATGAGCATGAGCTCAAGAGCCTGTATCAGACCGGCGATTTCGAAACGGCTCTGGCGGCTCTGCGGGCCGAGAACATCCTGGCGGCAGTGACCCGTTCCGAGAACGGCGCACTGGCCGTGACGCAGGACGGCATCGTCGTCGAGCCGGTCTTCCCGGTCGAGCGCGTGGTCGATTCAACCGGCGCGGGCGATCTCTTCGCCGCCGGCTTCCTCTTCGGCCTCACCTCGGGCCGCGAGGTGCGGGACGCGCTGCGCCTCGGCGCGCTCGCGGCGGCCGAGATCATCAGCCATGTCGGCGCGCGGCCGGATGTGAACTTGAAGGTGCTGGCGGGCAACGAAGGCTTGCTGTGACCCTTCTCCCCTCGGGGGAGAAGGTGTCTGCGAAGCAGACGGATGAGGGAAGGGTCGCGCAAGCGGCCCTTTTTCTTTTCGGTCGAGGTCTGCCCTCATCCGTCAGCGCTTCGCGCTGCCACCTTCTCCCCCGAGGGGAGAAGGACAAGTCGGCCCTTCAATACAGCGTCGCCTTCACCCGCTCGGGCAGCGCCTTGTCATAGGCCTCGCCATCGAAGGTCTCGACCTCGACGTTCTTCGCCGTGATGTCGCGCAGGATCTGTCCGGCGCTGGGCAGCCTGCGCCTGTCGACCTGGGTCGATGGGTTCCAGAGGTCGGCCCGCACCACCGCGCGCGAGCACTGGAAGTAGACGCTCTCCACTGTGACCACGATGACGCAGGCCGGGAGCTTTCCGGCCATCTCGAACTGCCCGCACAACTCAGGGTCGCTGGAAAGCAATGCTGTTCCATTCACGCGCAGGGTCTCGCCATAACCGGGCACCAGGAAGAGCATTCCGATTCTCGGATCGAACAGGATATTCTTCAACGAATCCAGACGGTTATTGCCTCTTCGGTCGGGAATCAGGAGCGTTTTCGCGTCCCGGAATCTGACAAAGCCCGGCATATCCCCGCGCGGCGAGCAATCCAGGCCCTCCGGACCATTGGTCGCGAGCACGAAAAACGGCGAAGCGGCGATCAGCGCCGCATAGTTGTCATCGACATGATCGATCTCCTTGGCGATCGATGCCGGCGCGACCGGGTTGGGGTAGAGCGCCGCGAGAGCTTCAACGGAGCTTATTGTACTCAATGTGCTAACTCGGCCGAATTATTCGTGGACGCGCGCATTATGGGCGCGATGCCGTCCCTCTTCGGGACCCTGAGTCCGATTATCGAGAAACGTACGAATATTCTCTTTGAAAATTTCTGCGGAGTTCGCATCAAGCAAACGAAAATTCGCCTGATCGCCTAGTTCGAGTATCTGCCGCAAACTCGCTACAACCCATCCTTCATGTTCCAGCCGGATGCGCGTCATGGTAGCCTCCGCGTGGGTTAGCTTGTTATTTATTGAGACGAATCAAGTTAACATTTGTTCCTGCCGGGGGGAATCCGATTGAGTGACAAAGATACATATTTTCCGCAAGAGATTTTCTTGGGGTTCGCCGGGCCGATCGGCTCCAACATGGAAGATGTAATTTTAGGTTTTAAAAAATATCTAAAAATATATGATTTTGAGCCCATCGTAATTCACATTACAGATGGATTACAAGATCTATATAAAAAGGATTATAGCAAACTAAGTTATAATGATCGATATGATGGATTAATAGAACTAGGAAATGAAACCAGAAAAGATACAGATCTAAAAGATATAATGGCCAGATTAGCTTTTGCGGCGATCGATCAAAAAAGGTCTGATCTTGTAATAAAGCCACGATTAAAGCGCGTTGCCTACCTAATCCGGCAAATAAAAAGGCCTGAAGAGATCGATGTTTTCAGGAAAGCATATGGCAGATCATATTACACAATATATATTTATAGTGACGTGCAAACACGTCTTCAGAGGGTTTATAAGTCTATAAAAAAGAAAGAAAAAGGAAGGATAGATGAAAAAGTCGTAAAAGACCTTGCGCAGAAGCTAATCGACAAGGATGAATTTGAGGAAGAAAATGATTATGGCCAAAAACTGAGAGATGCTTTTCCGCTTGCAGATGCGTTTATAGATTCAACCGTCAGCAATTCGATAAATAATCAAGTAGATAGGTTTTGCAAGTTATTATTTGGAACGAATTTCGAAAGTCCGACTCGAGATGAGTATGGCATGTATATGGCCAAATCTGCATCTCTCAGATCTCTCGACCTTTCGAGGCAGGTAGGGGCTGCGATATTCTCGTTGCGAGGAGAAGTTCATACTTTAGGTTGCAACGAAGTTCCCAGCTTAGAGGGGGGTACGTACTGGTCTGGAGATTCAGCCGATAGCAGAGAGTACACAAAAGGCTATGATACAAATGATGATATGAAAATACGAATGCTTGATGATGTGCTGCTATGTTTAAAGGAACAAAATGCGTTAACAGAAGAATTTAAAGACACGGATGGGAAAACACTACTAAAAAGAATTCAAGTCTCTGAATTCAAGTTTAAATATAAAAATCTAATAATGATGGATACGATCGAATTTGGCAGAATAATCCATGCTGAAATGAATGCGATAACGGATGCTGCCAGAAATGGGGTCGCTTTAAAAAATTCAATTATGTTTTGTACGACATTTCCATGCCACCTCTGTGCAAAGCATATAATTGCGTCGGGCATTAAGCGTGTGGTTTTTATTGAGCCTTACCCAAAAAGTTACGCTCTCGAATTGTACGCGGACGAAATTATAGTCGCAAAAACGACCGATAAAGGGGAGAAGCGAATTAAGTTCGAACCTTTTACGGGGATTGCCCCTTATCGCTACAGAGAGCTGTTCGAACGACGTAAGCGTAAAGACGGCGACGGAAACGCGCAGGAATGGAAAACAGGGAAGCCTGAACCAATTCACGCCAGCGATAGGGCGCTTTACATTTCATACATCGAATTGGAGAAAGCCTATCGAGACGAGGGCTTCGCGGCGATTTTGATTGCCGTGATGAAAAAGAAGTCCACGGCAGCGTAACTGCCGTGGACTTCTTTTAGGCTGCTACTTGTAAACGTATCACTCGGCCTGCTGCTTCTCGCGGGTCTTCTCGGCGTCGCGCTGCGCCTTGAGCTTCTCGGTCAGGTCCTCGCCGGTCTCCTGGTCGACGACCTTCATCGACAGGCGGATCTTGCCGCGATCGTCCTGGCCCAGGAACTTGACCTTGACCTTGTCGCCTTCCTTGACGACGTCCGAGACCTTCTGGACCCGGGCGGCGGCAAGTTCGGAGATGTGGACGAGACCGTCCTTGGCGCCGAAGAAGTTCACGAAGGCGCCGAACTCCATGATCTTCACCACGGTGCCGTCATAGATCATGCCGACTTCGGCTTCGGAGACGATCGACTTGATCCACTTGATCGCCGCTTCGATCGACTTGCCATCGGCCGAGGCGATCTTGATGGTGCCGTCGTCCTCGATGTTGACCTTCGCGCCGGTCTTCTCGACGATTTCGCGAATGACCTTGCCGCCGGAGCCGATGACTTCACGGATCTTGTCGACCGGGATCTTCATCGTCTCGATGCGCGGAGCATACTCGCCGAGCTGACCACGCGACACCGAAAGCGCCTTGTTCATCTCGCCGAGGATGTGGTCGCGACCGCCCTTGGCCTGGTCGAGGGCGACCTTCATGATCTCCTCGGTGATGCCGGCGATCTTGATGTCCATCTGCAGCGAGGTGATGCCCTCGGCCGTTCCGGCGACCTTGAAGTCCATGTCGCCGAGATGATCTTCGTCACCCAGGATGTCGGAGAGCACCGCGAAGCGCTCGCCTTCCAGGATCAGGCCCATCGCGATGCCCGCAACCGGCGCCTTCAGCGGCACGCCGGCATCCATCAGGGCAAGCGAGGTGCCGCAGACGGTGGCCATCGAGGAGGAGCCGTTCGACTCGGTGATCTCCGAGACGACGCGGATGGTGTAGGGGAATTCCGACTTCGCCGGCAGCATCGGCCGGATCGCGCGCCAGGCGAGCTTGCCATGGCCGATTTCGCGACGGCCGGGCGAGCCCATGCGGCCAGCTTCACCAACCGAATAGGGAGGGAAGTTGTAGTGCAGCAGGAAGGTCTCCTTGTAGGTGCCCTCCAGCGAGTCGATGTACTGCTCGTCGTCGCCGGTGCCCAGCGTGGTCACGACCAGCGCCTGCGTCTCGCCGCGGGTGAACAGCGCCGAACCGTGGGTGCGCGGCAGGATGCCAGCTTCCGCCACGATCTTGCGGACCGTCTTGAGATCGCGGCCGTCGATGCGGACGCCGTCGTCGAGGATCGTCCAGCGCACGACCTTGGCCTGCGCCTCCTTGAACTGGCCGCCGACCTGCTCCTTGGAGAAGGTGGTCTTGCCGTCCGGCTCGGCCGAGATCAGCGAGGCGACCTTGGCCTTGGCAGCGTCGAGAGCCTTGTAGCGCTCGGCCTTGGTGGTGATCTTGTAGGCGGCGCGCAGGTCGCCATCCACCAGCTTGAGCACCGCGTCGAGAACGACGGAGTTGTCGGCCGGCACGTAGTCGCGCGGCTCCTTGGCGGCCTTCTCGGCGAGGCGGATGA
The DNA here is from genome assembly GCF_900108245.1 of Allobosea lathyri. Taxonomy (GTDB): domain Bacteria; phylum Pseudomonadota; class Alphaproteobacteria; order Rhizobiales; family Beijerinckiaceae; genus Allobosea; species Allobosea lathyri. The sequence continues at coordinate 365,162 of NZ_FNUY01000005.1, read as the reverse complement.
TCGCGTCGATCACCGGCTGGAAGTGCTTGTGGCCGAACATCACGGCGCCCAGCATGATGTCTTCCGACAGCTGCTTGGCTTCCGATTCAACCATCAGCACGGCGTCCGGCGTGCCGGCGACGACGAGGTCGAGCTCGGAATCCTTGATCTCGTCGACCAGCGGGTTGAGCTTGTAGGCGCCGTCGAAATAGCCGACGCGGGCGGCGCCGACCGGGCCCATGAAGGGCACGCCCGACAGGGTCAGGGCGGCGGAGGCGGCGACCATCGCGACGACGTCCGGATCGTTCTCGAGGTCATGCTGCAGCACGGTGCAGACGACCTGCGTCTCGTTGCGATAGCCAGCGACGAAGAGGGGGCGGATCGGCCGGTCGATCAGGCGCGAGACCAGCGTCTCCTTCTCGGTCGGGCGTCCCTCGCGCTTGAAATAACCGCCGGGAATGCGGCCGGCGGCGAAGGTCTTTTCCTGGTAGTTCACGGTCAGCGGGAAGAAGTCGATCCCGGCCTTGGGCTCCTTGGCCGAGACGACGGTGGCAAGCACCACGGTCTCGCCATAGGTGGCGAGCACGGCGGCGTCGGCCTGGCGGGCGATCTTGCCGGTTTCGAGCACGAGCTTGCGCCCGCCCCAGATCAGTTCTTCGGTTTGAATGTCGAACATGGATTTTCTTTCGGATCGGATGCGACCCAGCCTGGCGTCTCAAGCCCATGGGCAAGACGGCGAAACTCTCGGGCTATGCGCAAAAAAGGCACCCGAGCGCTTGGCGATCCTGCCATGGGCGTCGAGGGCGCCCGGGGGATCATGCGGAAGTCCGCCCCATGCGGCTCCCGCGTTGGACCGGGGCTTGTCACCGCACCATTGCGGCCGGCCCCGTTTGTAAAAACCGCCCGGAGCGATGTCGCACCGGGCGTAAAGTCGTCAGGCGTCGATCAGCGGCGGATGCCGAGCTTCTCGATCAGCGTGCGATAGCGCGGCTCGCTCTTGCTCTTGAGATAGTCGAGCAGCGAACGACGCTGCGAAACCATCTTGAGCAGACCACGACGCGAATGGTTGTCCTTGGTGTGCGACTTGAAGTGGCCGGTCAGGTTGTTAATGCGCTCCGTGAGGATCGCGACCTGGACTTCCGGCGAGCCGGTGTCGTTCGGCTTGGTGGCATGCTCTTTCATGAGCGCGGTCTTGCGCTCGGCAGTGATCGACATCGTGAGATCCTCATATTGGGGTTGATCTGGCGGGCCAGGCCGGGATGTCGTCCAGCAAGGTCCGAAGCCCGCAATCGCTCTCATCGAGGAGAGGATGCGCAGCCGGCATTTTAAGCCGGTTGGCGCGGGGTATACACGAAATCGCGGGAAAGGCTAGCGCAACGCCGTTTCAGGCAGGATCGCTTCGCCCGCCGGTAGTCCACGATCATAGCGGCGCTGCGCCTCCTCGACAGCCCCGATATGAGCCTCCGCCCAGAGCCGCAGCGTATCGACGGTCGAAGCCAACGTCCGCCCGAGATCGGTCAGCGAATACTCCACGGTCACTGGCACGGTCGCGAACACCTCGCGGCGGATCAACCCGTCCCGCTCCAGGCTTTTCAGCGTCTGGGACAGCATTTTCTGGGAAATCGCCTCGATGCGCCGCCGCAGCTCGTTGAAACGGAGAGTCTCGCGCTCGAGCAGGATCAGGATCAGCACCGCCCATTTGTCGCCGATACGGTCGAGCACGCGCCGCGTCGGACATTGCGCATTGAACGGGTCGGGGCGGTGTAGCATGGCGGTTTCCCGGAGGTGACCATGTCTCGCGAAAGTGCCTTCTTTACGGAAGGGAACAGGCGATCCATCTAGGTTCCATTGGAGTGGTAGTATCCAACAGTTACCAGATGAAAAGGACCTTGTCATGACGATCGCACTCATCGGCGCCACCGGCCATATCGGCTCGCGCCTGCTCGCCGAACTCTCCTCGCGCGGCCACAAGGTCACGGCCATCGTCCGCAACCCCGAGAACGTGCCGGTGCTGCCCGGTGTGGCCGCCGTGAAGGGCGATGTCTTCGATAAGGATGGGCTGGCCAAGCTGCTGGCCGGGCATGACGTCGTGATCAGCGCCGTGCATTTCACGGCGAGCGACCCGAAGGCCCTGATTGCAGCGGTGAAACAGTCCGGAGCGAAGCGTTATCTCGCGGTTGGCGGCGCCGGCAGCCTTGAAGTCGCCCCGGGCGCAAAGCTGTTCGACACGCCGGAATTCCCCGCCATCTATCTCGACGAGGCCAGGAAGGGCGGCGCTTTCCTCGACCTGCTGAAGCAGGAGCCGGCGCTGGACTGGACCTTCCTCTCGCCCTCGGCGCTGATTCAACCGGGCGAGCGCACCGGCAAGTTCCGCCTGGGCGGCGATCAGCTGCTCGTCGACGCCGCCGGCAAGAGCGCGATCTCGACCGAGGATTATGCAGTTGCGCTGGTCGATGAGCTGGAAAAGCCGGCCCATAGCCGCAAGCGCTTCACCGTCGGTTACTGACAAGGACGAAGAGTCGGCGCGCCAAAGCACGCCGGCCCTTTCTCATGCGGCGCTGCGCGCGCCCGGCCTGACGAAGCGATGATCGCCCAGGACGAGGATGCCGCGGCGGGTCTCGCCGATCGCCGTGCGTCCGGTATCGCCCTCGAAATAGAGCCGCGACCCGTCGACCTCGTAGCGGCCGTGATAGATGTCCCGGCCGGTTTCGAGAGTCTTGTCATAGCGGCCGTTGGGCAGCAGCGACAGCCGGGTCGCCCCGCCATCGGCCACCCAGACGCCCATCATTGCGCGCTCGGCGGCGCTGGGCTGATTAAAATCGCCAAGATCGATCTCAAGGGCACGCGAGCTGCCGCTGGCGCGCATGGAACCGGCGAGCGCGCTGAATGCTGTGAAAACGCGATTGAACTGCATGGCTTGCTCCTGTTCGCGGTTGCAGGTGAAAATGTGAGTGTTGACGCGCGATAGCGCTGGCGGTCGGCCGGACGCTGATCTCGCTGACGTCGACATCGCCGGGGCTTTCCGATTGCGAAGGCGAGGGCGCGCGACGGGCTTATCCGGCTGAGGAGAGAAATGCCGCATCGGAGCTTGCCGGCGGTAGACCGAAGCGCCGTAAGGATTGCCTGATCCTCCAGAAAAGCGGTTTTCAGATCGCCTCTCGCGCCGGTTTCATTATATGAAAGTCCAGATGGCCGCGCTGGCCCGGTCAGTGTAGGCGCTGCGATGGAGCAGATCGATGCGGCAGGCGGATGAACTGGCGGCGCTGATCGGGCGCCTTGTGACCTCGGATGGCGTGCACGAGACGGCGATCCCGCGACTGGCGTTGATCCGCGCCTGTCAGCCAACGGAGCCCGTGCACGCGGTGCATGAGCCCGCCTTGTGCATCATCGTGCAGGGCCGCAAACAGGTCATGCTGGGCGAGCGGATTTATCTTTATGACCGCACGCGATATCTCGTCGTGTCCGTCGATCTGCCGGTCGTCGGCCAGGTCATCGAGGCCAGTGCCGAGGTGCCCTATCTCTGCCTGCGGCTCGATATCGACCCGGTCCAGCTTGGCGCGCTGATGCTGGAGAGCAAAACAGACTCCAACAAGCAGAGCGAGGGCGGCCATACCGACGCCGGGCCTTGCCTTGCCGTGAACCCCGCCGCGCCCGAATTGCTCGATGCTGTGCTGCGCCTGGTGAGGCTGCTTGAGACGCCCCGCGACATTTCCGTCCTGGCGCCTTTGGCCGAGCGCGAAATCCTCTATCGCCTGATGAATGGCGAACAGGCGGCCCGCCTGCGCCAGATCGCGACGGCCGAAAGCAAGCTGCAACAGGTGAACCGGGCCATCGGCTGGATCAGACGCAACTACGATAAAGCCTTCAGCATTGAGGCGCTGGCATCCGAGGCGAGCATGAGCCCCTCGGCGCTGCATCAGCATTTCAAGGCGGTCACTGCGATGAGCCCGCTGCAATACCAGAAGCAATTGCGCCTGCAGGAAGCCCGGCGCCTGATCCTGGGCGCGGCGCTCGATGCCGCCTCCGCGGGGTTCAGGGTTGGCTATGAAAGCCCGTCGCAGTTCAGTCGGGAGTATCGCCGGCTCTTCGGCGCTCCGCCCCTACGCGATGTCGCAAGGCTGCGAAGCGCCCGGGCCGTCGATATGCTCGGAGCCTGAGCGGCTTTCGCCGCTAAAACTCCTCCCAGCCGGCATCGTTTGCGCGACCATTCGCGACCTTGCGTGGTGCGGGCTTGTTGGTCGTGGCCTTGGTCTGGGCGAAGGCGGCTTCGGCGAGGTTGCGCAGCCGCTCCGGCTCGGAACCAGCGCCGACTGCCTTGGCGCTGGCGCGCGGGGCGGACGCAGCCACCGCGGCCGGCTTGCCGACGGGAACTGGCCTGGCGGCCTGGGTGCGCGCCGGGGGAGCCGGGGCTCGTGCGGGAACGATAAGTGCCGGCTGGTAGCGGGCGGGCGGGTTTTCCGCCTCATGGCCCGTCTTGAATGCGGCGACGAGGTCGTTGAGCTGGCCGATCTTGCCCGTCAGCGAGCTGGCGCTGGCGGCGCTCTGCTCGGCGAGCGCCGCGTTCTGCTGGGTCATCTCGTCGAGATGGGCGACGGCCTGGCTCATCTCGTCGATGCCGCCGGCCTGCTCGCCCGCCGCCGCCGAGATGTCGGCGATGGTGACGGCGACCTTCTGCGAGGCTTGGAGGATCTGGTCGAGCTGCTGGCCGGCCTGACGCACCAGCTTCACGCCCTCGCCGACCTCGGCATTGGAGGAGGAGATCAGCCCCGAAATATCCTTGGCGGCTGCGCCCGAGCGCTGCGCCAGCGTGCGCACCTCGGAGGCCACGACGGCAAAGCCCTTGCCGGCGTCGCCGGCGCGGGCCGCTTCGACTGCGGCATTCAGCGCCAGCAGATTGGTCTGGAAGGCGATGTCGTCGATGACGCGGATGATGTCGGAGATCTTCTGCGAAGCGCTCTCGATGCGCGCCATCGCCTCGACCGCCTGGCTGGCGATCACGCCGCCCGATTGCGCGGCCTGCATCGCCTCGTCGGCGATTGCGGCGGCCTCTTTCGAAGCCTGGGCCGAGGCCTTGACGGATGCTGCGAGTTCCTCGGTCGTGGCTGCGGTTTCCTCCAGCGAGGAGGCCTGCTCCTCGGTGCGCTTCGACAGATCGTCGGCGCCCATATTGATCTCGCGGGCGGCCAGGCCGACATCGGCCGAGGTCATCTGGATGGTCTGGACGGTCGATGACAGGCGCTCGACGGTATCGTTGATGGCGCCCTTCAGATCGGCGAACTTGCCGCGATAGGCGGTGTCGATGCGCTGGGTCAGGTCGCCGGCTGCAATCGAGCGCAGCGCTTCCGCGAACTCGGTCGTGGCGGAATCGACCACCGCATTGATCTCGTTGATGCCGCTGACCAGCTTCTGCATCTGCTCGTCGGCCTGCTCGATCTGCAGCCGCGCGCTGAAATCGCCCGCCGCCGTCGCCGCAACGACGTCGCCCACATCCGAAACCACCGCTTCCATCGACTGGGCTCGGGCAAGGCGCACAGTCGCCGCCGCGCGCTCCTGCTCCTCAAGCTTGCGAACCTTGCCGAGATTGTCCTGGAAGACTGTCAGGGCCGCGCCCATCTGGCCGATTTCGTCCTGGCGATCGGAATAGGGGATCGCGACATCCGACTGGCCGTTGGCAAGCTTGCCCATGGCCGCCGTAATCGCCGCCAGTGGGGCGATCACGCGGGAGCGAACCATGCTCAGGCTGAAGACGGCGATCAGCGCCGTGGCGGCCAGGAGACCGAGATAGCCGAGAAGATGCAGGAATGCAGTCTGGGCCTGCGCTGCTGCCGTCTGGTTGAGAATTTGGATCGTGATGCGCGTGACCGCGGCAATATGGTCGAGGGCTCCGGTCACCTCGTCGCGCCATTTGACAACGTCGATCTGCGGTTTTCCGCCGGTTGTGACCGTTTGCACGAGAGATTCACGCAGGGCTTTGAATGGCCCGGAGAAATACGCGTTGTCGGCCTTCGTGAACGCCTCCTTCAGAACCGCCGAGGATTGCGGCGTCGCCACGATGTCCCGGACCACATTCCAGGCGAAGCTCATCCTGGCATCGGCAGCCATCAGCGTGCTGGTTTCCTTGGCGTCGAGCGGCCGCTGCTGGGCGACTGCCGGGTTGAGCACGACCGCGACGCCGCCGCCCAGGGCACGGGTGGACCAGCTCATCGAGCGGGCCGTGATCAGGTCGGACAGGGCTGGGTTGAGCGCCCGCATCTCGGCTTCGACGACGTTGACGGTGTCTTCCAGATTCTGGAGGAGCTTGGCTCCGAAGCTGAGGACGCGGTTGGGCAGAGCCGCGTCGCGGCTTGCGAGCGGCTGCTTGAGATCGCTGTCGATCGCCTCGCGCAATTGCTTCAGCTCGGCATAGCTCTTTTTCAGCTCGCCATAGGCCGGCCCGATGCTGCCCGCATCGAGTCCCGAGAAGATCGTCTGGGTAGCGCCCATCGCGCTATCGACCTTCTCGCGGCGCTGCAGGACGCCACGAACCGATTCCTGATTCTTATCGCTCGGCAGGGTCAGCGCGCTGGGCGTGTCGCCGCGCTCGGAGCGGAAATTGACCAAGGCTTCGAAGAGATTTTTGTTGATCTCGGTAAGGGTGGAAACTCGCTTTGCCGAGTTGTATATACTATAAGTTGTATTGAGACCTTCGATACAGAAGAGAGCGATAATAATCCCGAGGAAGGAAATGACGGCAAGGAGAGTGCTCCTTATCGACCAGCCATTAGCCGTCAAAATATTCCGAATCATTTTACAGTTCCGTGTGGGGATTTTGTAAAATGTTACTTCGAAAGGGTTTATAATCGGTATAACCGGCTAGAACCGGCCATTGAATTGGCCCGAGGGCATCACTCGATTCGACTGGCCGGCTAGTTGCTTGTCAGCGCGCCCGGCAGCAAGCAGGTTTGGCCCGGTATCGGAATAACCCCACAGATTCGGACGAGGATAGTCAAGTAAAAGCGCGGCACGCAGCGACGATCCATTCCCGACGCGCCCGGTAATATCGTCAAGAGGACGACCGGGTCTGACCGGGAGCAACGATTTCTAAAGGATGGATCGTCGCAATCGAGACGATGGCGACGTCGTGGTCAGAGATTGAAGACCCGGTGCGGTACGAACTCGCCGTTCTCGATCGAGCCGGTCGCGATCAGCGTTCCGCCCGAGGTCGTATAGACTGCACCGGCTTCCACCGGCGCATCGCGCCCGCGCAGCAGGACGCTCTGGCCGCGCTTGAGGCGCAGCGCTGCATCGCGATGGATCGCGATCTCGGGGATCAGCGAGAGCGCCGCCTTGACCGGCAGAAGCGCTGCAGCTGCGGCCTCCGGGCTCTCGCGCAAGGTTTCGACGCTCGCCGCATCCGCAATACTGAACGGCCCGACACGGGTGCGCCGGAGATGTGCGACATGGCCCAGGCAACCGAGTTGGACGCCGAGGTCGCGGGCGATGGCGCGGACATAGGTGCCCTTGCCACATTCGGCCTCGAACGTCGTGGTGGCGCCGTCATGGCTGACGATGCGCAGCGCGTCGATTTCGACTGGCCGCGCTTGCAGCGTCACTTCGCTGCCTTCCCGCGCCAGATCATAGGCGCGCTCGCCGGCGATCTTGATGGCGGAGAATTTCGGTGGGACCTGGCTGATCGTGCCGGTGAAACGCGGCAGCAGGGCCGTGATGGCAGCCTCCTGCGGACGCGCCTCGGAGGTGGCGATGACCTTGCCTTCGGTATCGTCGGTGTCGGTCTGCGTGCCCCAGGCCACGGTGAACTGATAGGCCTTGCGCCCGTCCATGACGAAGGGAACGGTCTTGGTGGCTTCGCCGAGCGCGATCGGCAGCAGGCCGGAGGCCAGCGGGTCGAGCGTGCCGGCATGGCCGGCTTTCTTGGCGGAAAAAGCGCGCTTCACCACGCTCACGGCATGTGTCGATGTCATGCCGACCGGCTTGTCGAGCACGATCCAGCCATGAACGTCGCGCTTCTTCGGGCGCGGCGCGAAGCTGCGGCCCTGATCCTGAACCTGGTCCTGCACGACTTCGTCTTCGGAGGTGGTGATGTCACTCATCGCCCTCACCCTCCTCTTGGATCCGCAGCGGCTGCTTCAGGATGTCCTGACGGACCTTGTCGGAATAGAGCAGCGCATCGACGCGCTCGGCCTCCGCAAAGCTCTGATCGGCCAGAAAACGGACATCGGGGGCATATTTGGCGTTCACGCGATGAGCGATCTCGCCGCGGATATAGCGCTTGTGGTCGGTCAGCGCCTTGAGCACCGGCTTCACGTCGCCGCCGCCGAGCGGCATGATGTAACAGGTCGCAAGCTTGAGATCGGTCGAGAGCCGGACCTCCGGGACGGTCACGACATGCTTGGCCAGCACCTCGTCATGGATGTCGCCACGCGCCAGCATCTCCGCTAGGGCATGGCGGATCAATTCGGCGATACGCAGTTGCCGCTGCGACGGGCCGGAGGTTTTTGCAGGTTTTGCCATGGTTCTCGTTCTCCGGGATCGGACCGGATCAAACGTCATGGTCGGGCATGACCCGACCATCTCCTGAAAGATGAGGCGCTGGACGCGCTCTTATCGTCACGAGATGGCCGGGTCGAGCCCGGCCATGACGCGCTGCCTTTGGGAAGCGATGCGCCTTACAGCGTCCGCTTGATTTCCTCGACGCGGTAGCACTCGATGACGTCGCCAGCGCGCATGTCCTGGTAGTTCTCGAAGGACATGCCGCACTCCTGGCCCGCCACCACTTCCTTGGCGTCGTCCTTGAAGCGCTTGAGCTGAGCGAGCTTGCCCTCGTGAACCACGACGTTGTCGCGGATCAGGCGGACATTGGCGCCGCGCTCGATCGTGCCGTCGGTAACGCGGCAACCGGCGATCTTGCCGACCTTCGAGACCGCGAAGATCTCGAGGATCTGCGCATTGCCAAGCATGGTTTCGCGCAAGGTGGGGGCCAGCAGGCCCGACATCGCCGCCTTCACGTCATCCACGAGGTTGTAGATGATGTTGTAGTAGCGGATTTCGACGCCGGCCCGTTCGGCCGCCTCGCGCGCTTCCTTATGGGCACGCACGTTGAAGCCGATCACGGCCGCGCCCGAAGCCTGGGCCAGCGTGATGTCGGATTCGGTGATGCCGCCGACGCCCGACTGAAGCACCCGGGCGCGCACCTCGTCGTTGCCGACCTTCTCGAGCGTGCCGACGATGGCCTCGACCGAGCCCTGCACGTCACCCTTGACGACGAGCGGGAACTCCTTGCGGCCGGCGCCTTCCTTGAGATCGCGCATCATGTCGGCGAGCGAACGTCCCGCCGCCGAGCCGCCGCCGCGGGCGGCGATGCGGTCGCGCTTCTGGCGCTCGCGGTAATCGGTGATCTCGCGGGCGCGCGCCTCGGATTCGACAACCGCAACGCGGTCGCCGGCCTCGGGCGTACCGTTAAAGCCGAGCACCTCGACGGGAAGCGAAGGCGGGGCCTCCTTGATATGAGCGCCTGTGTCGCCGATCAGGGCGCGGACGCGGCCCCATTCGGAACCCGCCACGACGATGTCGCCGGTGCGCAGCGTGCCGCGCTGGACGAGCACGGTCGCGACCGGACCACGGCCGCGGTCGAGCTTGGCCTCGATCACGGTGCCTTCGGCCGGCCTGTCGGGATTGGCCTTCAGGTCGAGCAGTTCGGCCTGCAGCGCGATGGCTTCCAGCAGCTTGTCGAGATTCTTGCCGGTCTTGGCCGAGACTTCGATCTCGAGCGTCTCGCCGCCGAGCGTCTCGACCTGGATCTCGTATTGCAACAACTCGGAGCGCACGCGCTCAGGCGAGGCATCCGACTTGTCGATCTTGTTGATCGCCACGATCAGCGGCACGCCGGCTGCCTTGGCGTGGTTGATGGCCTCGACCGTCTGCGGCATGACGCCGTCATCGGCCGCGACCACGAGCACGACGACGTCAGTCACCTTGGCGCCACGAGCGCGCATCGCCGTGAAGGCGGCGTGGCCGGGCGTATCGATGAAGGTCACCTTGGCGCCGGACGGCGTCGTGACCTGATAGGCACCGATATGCTGGGTGATGCCGCCGGCCTCGCCGGTGACGACATGGGTCTGGCGGATCGCGTCGAGCAGTGAAGTCTTGCCGTGGTCGACATGGCCCATGATGGTGACGACGGCCGGCCGCGTCACCAGGGTGTCGTCGGTATCGGGCACATCGAACAGGCCGCCTTCAACGTCGGAATCGGCGACGCGCTTGACGGTGTGGCCCATTTCCTCGGCCACGAGCTGGGCCGTGTCGGCGTCGATCACATCGGTGATCTTGTGCATCGCGCCCTGCTTCATCAGCAGGCGGATGACATCGACGCCGCGCTCGGTCATGCGGTTGGCCAGTTCCTGGATGGTGATCGTCTCGGGGACGATCACCTCGCGCATCACGCGCTCCTTGGCGACGTCAGAGGCGCGGTGCCCCGTCATGCGCTGGACGCGGCGGCGGAAGGCCGCGACCGAACGCGTGCGCTCGTCGTCGCCACCGGTGGCGGTCGAGAGCGTCAGGCGGCCGCGCGGCTTCTCGCCGACCTTGGGTGTCTTGGGGGCGGGCACGGGAGCGCCACGGGGCGGGCCGCCGGCAAAGCCGCCGGGACGGCGGAAAGCGGGACGCGCTTCGCCATCATCGGGACGGCTGCGCGGGGCAGCAGTCGACGGGGCCTGGCGTGTCGGGCGGATAACGGCGGGCTCGGCCGGGGCCGTCGTATCGACGGGACGCGGCGGGCGCGGGGTTTCGAGACGCGGCGGACGCGAATCCAGCCGGGGAGGCCGGGCGCCGATATCGCGCATCGGCGTACGCGGTGCGAAATCGGGGCGCGGGCCAGAAGGGGCCGGGCGAGGTGCCGGAGCGGCGGTTGCCGCCGGCGCAGGTGTCGGCGCGCCATCAGCCTGCGGAGCGGGCGTCTGCTCGCGAGGCGGCTGCACGGGCTGCGGCGGGCGCGGAGCCTGCGGCTCGTCCATGCGTTGGCGGGCGGCGCTTTCGGCGCGGCGCTTGCGATCGTCTTCCTGGCGGCGACGCTCTTCTTCCTCGCGCTGGCGAGCAAGGGCGGCTTCGCGCTCCTGGCGTTCGCGTTCGGCGGCAAGGGCGCGCTGGCGGGCTTCGTCCTCGGCAATGCGGCGGGCTTCCGCCTCACGACTGCGCGAGTCGGAGAGGGCGCGCTGACGGGCGTCCTTCTCGTCTTCCGAAAGCGTGCGGAGCAGCATGCCGCCGGAACGCGGTGCCGGTGTCGGAACCGGAGGGGCAGGGCGCGGTGCGGGCTGCTGCTGGACCGGGGGCTGCGGCGCGCGAGCGACCGGCTGCTCCTTGACGTCGGAGCCAGCAGTGCGTCGCTTGACCTCGACGACAACCTGCTTGGAGCGCCCATGCGAGAAGCTCTGCCGGACAGTGCTCTGTTCGACAGGACGCTTCAACGTCAGGGTCTTCGGGGGACTGACGGTCAAAGTCTTGTCGCCCGGGGTCTTGGTATCGCTCATTCCGCTTTCGGTCCTGCCGGTTCGGTCGTTCGTTCGTCTAACAGATCGGAATTAGCCGGGCTTTCCGGCTCCGTCGCACCGGCATCGTCTGTCCGATATCGGACGAGTCGACGCCAGCGGGAGAGGAAACCCTCGGCCGCCGGTCCCGGAGCAAGGGCCGCATGTATCACATGTGCCCGCCCCAACGCCAATTCCAAATCCGCCGCCGCGAAAATTGCGACTACGGGGGTCTTCCGGGCCTTCAGCCCGCTCGTCTCTCGGGCAATCTCGGCCCGCTTCATGGCCTGGCCGATCTTGCGTCGTCCGTCATCGGCGCCATCGCTGGCCTCGATAACCGCTGCGCAGCGGCCTGAACCGATCACAGCCTCGACCTTGGCAAAGCCGCTCGAGACGAGCCCGGCCTTGTTCGCCATCGCCAGAGCCTGCAGCGCATCGCGCAGCATCAACGCGTCGATCATCGCGACCAGGCCGTCCGGCACGGTGATCTTCGCCTTGAGCGAGCGCTCGAACGCCTTGCGCTTGACCGCCTCGGTGACGGTCTTCGCGCTCAGGCTCGTCCAGACGCCGCGGCCTGGCAGCTTGCGTCGCAGATCAGGCGTCAGCATGCCGTCTGGCCCGACCACGAAACGGATCAGGTCGTCAGGCGATTTGACTGCCCGGCTCACGACGCAACTTCGCTCCGGACCGTCTTTCCGCGTCTCGCTCATCGAGACAGCCTGGCGCATCGTCGCAACCCGGCTCAGGCCTCGGCCGCCACGTTATCGGCGTCCGCTTCGGTAGCCTCGACCTCTGCCGGAGCTTCGATCCAGCCCGCCTTGACGCGCGCGGCCATGATGATGGCCTCGGCATCCTGTCGGGATAGGTCGTAGCCGTCGAGATAACCGGCGTGGCGGGTGGACTCGCCATCCTTGCGCTCGGTCCAGCCGACGAGGTCGTCGGTCGCGCAGCCAGCGAGGTCTTCGACGCTCTTCACGTCGTTCTCGCCCAGCGCGACCATCATGGATGTGGTGATGCCTTCGACCTCGCGCAAGTCGTCTTCGACGCCGAGCGCGCGGCGCTTCTCGTCGAACTCCGCCTCGACCGCGGCAAGATACTCCTGCGCACGGGCCTGGATCTCGGCGCCGGTGTCCTCGTCGAAGCCCTCGATCGAGGCCAACTCGGAGGGCTCGACATAGGCGACTTCCTCGACCGTGCGGAAACCTTCCGACGCCAGCAGCTGGCCGACGGTCTCGTCGACATTCAGCGCGTTCATGAAGATCTCGGTGCGCGACAGGAACTCCTTCTGGCGGCGCTCCGATTCCTCGGCCTCGGTCAGGATGTCGATATCCCAGCCGGTCAGCTGCGAGGCGAGGCGGACGTTCTGGCCGCGACGGCCGATGGCCAGCGAGAGCTGCTCGTCGGGCACCACGACCTCGATCTTGTCGGCTTCCTCGTCGAGCACGACCTTGGCGACCTCGGCCGGCTGCAGCGCGTTGACGACGAAGGTCGCGATATCCGGCGACCACGGGATGATGTCGATCTTCTCGCCCTGGAGTTCGCCGACGACGGCCTGCACGCGCGATCCCCGCATACCGACGCAAGCGCCGACCGGATCGATCGAGGAATCGCGCGAGATCACGGCGATCTTGGCGCGCGAACCCGGATCGCGGGCAACGGCCTTCACCTCGACGATTCCGTCATAGATCTCGGGCACTTCCTGGCCGAACAGCTTGGCCATGAACTGCGGATGCGTGCGCGAAAGGAAGATCTGCGGGCCGCGCGGCTCGCGGCGCACGTCGTAAACATAGGCGCGAGCGCGGTCGCCGACCTTGAAGGTCTCGCGCGGGATCATCTCGTCGCGGCGGATGATCGCCTCGCCACGTCCGAGATCGACGAAGACATTGCCGTATTCGACGCGCTTGACGGCGCCGTTGACGATCTCGCCGATGCGATCCTTGTATTCGTCGTACTGGCGGTCACGCTCGGCCTCGCGCACCTTCTGCACGATGACCTGCTTGGCCGACTGGGCCGCGATGCGGCCGAAATCGAAGGGCGGCAGCGGATCGGCAATGACGTCGCCGACCTGGGCCGCCGGATTGTGGCGCTTCGCCTCGTCGACGGTGATCTCGGTGGCGCCGTTTTCGACGAGCTCGACCACCTGAAGGTGGCGGGCGAGCCGGAGCTCACCAGTCTTGGTGTTGATCTCGGCATGGACGTCGGTCTCGGCGCCGTAGCGCGAGCGGGCGGCCTTGGCGATCGCGTCCTGCATCGCGTCGACGACGATCTGACGATCGATCGACTTCTCGCGCGCGACCGCATCGGCGATCTGCAGCAGTTCGAGCCTGTTGGCGCTGACGACCATGACGCTCACTCCTCTTCCGTTGTGTCTTGCGGATCAGGTCCGCGCGTCTTAGCCGGGCGTGGACCCAGCGATTTTCCCTTGCCCTTTTTCGGGCTGGCGATCTCTTCGGCCAGCGGCATCTCGGGCGGCAGGCCCGATTTGCCGCGACGCAGCGATTCGGTGACCAGCTCGTCGGTCAGGACGAGACGGGCGTCGGCGATGAGCGCAAGCGGAATGGCGACGTTGCGCTCTTCCTCGCTCTTCGCGTCGTCACGGGCTAGAAGCGCATTGGCGCCCTCGACCCCGAGCAGGATGCCGCGGAAGCGCTTTCGCCCGGCAACGACAGCCTCGGTATCGATCTTGGCGAGGTGCCCGGCCCAGCGCACGAAATCGCCAGCCCGCACCAGCGGCCGGTCGATTCCCGGCGACGACACTTCGAGATGATAGGCGACCTGGACGGGGTCGTCGACATCGAGCGCCGGCGAGACCGCCTGGCTGACGGCTTCGCAGCCCTCGACATTCATGGTTCCGTCGGGCTTCTCGGCCATGATCTGCACGGTGCAGCCGTTCTGGCCGGTGACGCGGACGCGCACCAGCCGATAGCCGAGATCGGCGATCGCGGGCTCGACGATTGCCGCCACGCGTGCGGCCACGCCGGTCTCGACGACAATGCGGTCGTCCCGCTCAGGTATCGCTGTTGGCTCGTTCATGCCTGGGCCGCCTGCCTAGAGTCGGATCTCATCCGTCTCCAACCAAAGAAGAGAGCATGATGGCATCCGAAAACCGGTTTCAGGTTCCGGCACCATGCTTTTGCGCTGGCGGGGTTCCGGCCAATAAAAAAAGAGCGGGCCGGCAGGCCCGCTCTTGTCATCGGCTGATACCGAAACCAGAGCTGTTGCGCGCTATTTAATCCGCCTTGGCGGCGCATGCAAGCTCTCCGCTGATTCGCCTTCATCACGATAGGCGAGGATTCTGGGATGATGCTAACCGGCTGGTCATCCTTCTGCGTCACAAAGGAGTCTTACGCGCTCTATGGGGATGCGGGATGAGTGTCAGTACGCTTTTGCGTGATCTCGAAGCGACGATGTTGCGTGGCTCGACCGATGATCGCGCCCAGATTCTGTCCCGGTTGACGGATCTGTTCCTCAGCACCGCCGCGGGTATGGATGACGACCAGGTCAGCGTCTTCGACGTCGTGATCGGCAGGCTTTCGCGCGCCATCGAATTGCGCGCCCGCATCGAATTGTCGGAACGTCTCGCGCCGGTCTCGAACGCACCTAGCGGTGTCGTGCGTCAACTCGCGCTCGATGAGATCGCCGTCGCGCGCCCGGTTCTGGTCGGCTCGAAGCGGCTGACGGATCAGGATCTCGTTGCCGTATCGGCTGCCAAGGGCCGCGATCACATGCTGGCGATCACCGAGCGCCCCGATCTTGGCGAGCCGGTCACGGATTTCCTGATCCTGCGTGGCGGTCGTGTCGTCACTCACGCCGTCGCGGCGAACCAGACCGCACGTTTTTCCCGCCATGGCATGGGCGTGCTCGTGATGCGCGCCGTCCAGGACGATGCGCTACAGGCGACGCTGGGCATGCGCCGTGACATTCCGTCCGAACTCAGCGAGCAGCTCATGGCCGCCGCGAAGAATGCCGCTCGCCGCCGCATAAGCGTCAATCTCGAGCCCGGGCTTGCGAGCGCGGTTGCAGGTGCCGTCGAGCGCGGAGCCCAGGCGGTCGCGGCCGAGACGCAGATCGACGAGGATTTCGGCCTCTTCAGCGGCGCGCTGGAAGAGATCAAGCGTCTCAACGAAGCCGGCGAGCTCAATGAATCCAAGGTCGCCGAGTTCGCGAGAGCAGGCTCGACCGAACACGCCATGTGCGCGGTTGCGGCGCTGGCCCAGCTCGGACTGCCGGCGACGGAACAGATCATCATGGGGCCGGATCGCGAGGCGATCCTGCTCGTGGCCCGCGGACTGGGCTGGTCCTGGGAGACCACGGCCGGGCTGATCGCCCTGCGCAAGGACTACGGCAAGTCGGAGGCCGCGATCGAGCGGGCGCGCCAGAGCTTCCGCAACCTCGCGCAGACCACGGCGCAACGCGTGCTCGGCTTCCTCAGGATGCGCGACGCAAGGCTGTGAGATAGCTCGGGACGCGCCCGGCCGCGATCGCCTTGGCCTCGTAGCGCGTGCGTATCCACCCGGGATAGGGCACGCGCCAGTCATCGGCACGCGCGTCCGTCCAGTCGAAATCGGCCGAGCGCAGCAGCCGCGACAATGTCCAGCCGACATAGTCGTCGATATCGCTGGCGAAGCGGAAGCGTCCGCCCTCCCGCAGCGCACGAGCAAACAGCGATAGGGTCCGCTCGGAGACGAAGCGGCGCTTGCGCTGGCGGCGCTTGGGCCATGGATCGGGATAGAGCAGGTCGATCGCGTCGAGGCTGCCTGCCGGCAGGCGCGGCAGCATCAGCGCAGCGTCTGCGTCCCAGAGCCGGATATTGGTCAGCCCTTCGCGTTCGATGATGGCCAGGAACTTCGCCATCCCGTTGATGAAGGGCTCGACCCCGATGAAGCCGATCTCGGGGCTTTCGCGCATCCTGTGCAGCAGATGCTCGCCGCCTCCGAAGCCGATCTCGAGCCGCACCGCCGTCACGGGATGAGGAAACAGCGTCCGCAGATCGGCGATCTCGCCCTCCGGCAGACGCAGGCGGGGCAGCACGCCTTCGATCATCGCATTCTGGCCCTCGCGCAGGGCCTTGCCCTTGCGGCGGCCGAAGAAGGCGCGGTCGGGTTCGTAATCGTCTGTCATGTCAATCGTCTTTGAAGCCGGGGTTTTCTTGCAGAAACGCGCCGTCATCCTGGCCGCAGCGAAGCGGAGTGCCGGGATCCATCATAGAGCAATGACCGTGCCCTTCGATGGATCCCGGAGCTGCGCGGCTGGGCCGCTGGTCCAGGATGACGACGCGTATTGAGCCAGTCGCTGTGCTCTAGAGATTTCTGGCAAAAGAAAAAGGCCGGGACGAGCCCGGCCTTCATCGACATCGGTCGAAACCGGCTGATCAGGCAACGGCCTTCTTCAGCGCGTCGACGAGATCGGTCTTCTCCCAGGAGAAGCTGCCGTCGCGGCCGGCCTTGCGGCCGAAATGGCCATAGGCTGCCGATTTGGCATAGATCGGCTTGTTGAGCTGGAGATGATTTCGGATCCCGCGCGGCGTCAGGTCCATGACCTCGCCGAGCACGGCCTCGAGCTTGGCTTCGTCGACTTTGCCGGTGCCGTAGAGATCGACATAGATCGAGAGCGGCTTGGCGACGCCGATGGCGTAGGCGAGCTGGATCGTGCAGCGGTCTGCGAGCTTGGCTGCAACGACGTTCTTGGCGAGGTAGCGCGCGGCATAGGCAGCCGAACGGTCGACCTTGGTCGGGTCCTTGCCGGAGAACGCACCGCCGCCATGGGGGGCAGCACCGCCATAGGTGTCGACGATGATCTTGCGGCCGGTCAGGCCGCAATCGCCATCGGGACCGCCGATCACGAACTTGCCGGTCGGGTTGACGTGCCAGACTGTCTCCTTGGAGATCCAGCCCTCGGGAAGCGTGGAGCGGATATAGGGCTCGACGATCTTGCGGACATCCGCCGAGGTCAGGCTTTCGTCGGTATGCTGGGTTGAGAGCACGATCTGCGTCACGCCGACCGGCTTGCCGTTCTCGTACTTGACCGTGACCTGGCTCTTGGCGTCGGGGCCGAGCTTGGCGGCGCCGCCTTCCTTGGCATGGCGGGCCTTGGCCAGCACTTCGAGGATCTTGTGGGCGTAGTAGATCGGCGCCGGCATCAGCTCGGGCGTCTCGCGGCAGGCATAGCCGAACATGATGCCCTGGTCGCCGGCGCCTTCATCCTTGTTGCCGTCGGCGTCGACGCCCTGGGCGATATCCGCCGACTGGGCGTGCAGCAGCACGTCGATCTTGCACTTCTTCCAGTGGAAGCCGTCCTGCTCGTAGCCGATCGCCTTGATCGCCTTGCGGGCGGCCGACTTGACCTTGCTCTTCATCGCCTTCTCGTCGAGCGAGGTGCGGACCTCGCCGGCGATGATGACGCGGTTGGTCGTCGCCAGCGTCTCGCAGGCGACGCGGACCTGCGCCGAATCCATGCCGGCTTTGGCGGCTTCCTTGAAGAACAGATCGACGACTTCATCGGAGATCCGGTCGCAGATCTTGTCGGGATGGCCTTCGCCGACGGATTCGCTGGTGAACAGGTAATTCTGGCGTGACACGGTCAGGAACCCTTCGGATCGGGACTGCAAGTCGGGACTGGCAAGAGACCGGCGTGACGACGCGGTCGGCCAACGAAAACGGGCACCCTCTTTGCAGCGGACGCGTTCGCCGTCAAGCGCAATAATTCTTTTATCGGGATCAACGTTCGTCAGGCCGAACGAAATCTGCGCGAAATCACGTGGTTTCGCTATCATCCTCGGCGAGAGCCTCGACGAGGTCGACGATCCGTCGCCTCACGCGGGCGCTCTTGATGCGTACGAAAGCCTTGGTCAGCTGCACGCCTTCGCTGGTCGACATGAAGTCGGAAACATAGGCCGTCGAGGCCGCGTCGGAGAAACCGCCGGCCGGCATGTCCCCTGTCGGGGCGCCGTCGAAGAAGAACGACACCGGCACGTCCAGCATCTTGGCGATCTGCTGCAGGCGGCTCGCGCTGATGCGGTTCGAGCCCTTTTCGTATTTCTGGATCTGCTGGAAAGTCAGCCCGAGCGCTTCACCCAATTTTTCCTGGCTCACGCTGGCCAGCATGCGGCGCATTCGCACGCGGCTGCCGACATGGCGATCGATTGGGTTGGGGACTTTCTTCAGCATGAGTTGGCGGCCCTTACGTCAGTTGCGTGGCCAGGTGCCGTGGTCCGGCTGGCGCGTAAGTTGTGAAGTTTTACATGGTTCCAGATCGAACCACCATCCTTTGCCGCCGAAAAAGTTCCAAATGGGATCACCTGCCAAAATGGGCCCGCGAGAGCAGCAAGGACAATACTAGAAGTGCCGCGAAAATGACATCTCCCCAGCGTCCATAGAGGGTATTGGGCGCTCTTTGCGGCAGGTTTGCGTCGAGCACGCCGGTGGTGCCGAGCGGCAGACTGGCAACGATCCGGCCATAGGCGTCGACGACAGCCGAAATCCCGGTATTGGCCACGCGCACGAGCGGCAATCCTTCCTCGATACTGCGCAGCCGGGCCTGCGCCAGATGCTGATACGGTCCGCTGGTCTGGCCGAACCATCCGTCATTGGTGAGGTTGAGGAAAAAGCCGGCGCGCGGCCCTTGCGGCGCGACCGCGCCCGGGAACACGACTTCGTAGCAGATCAGCGGCGCCGCGACCGGCAGGCCGCGAATGGCAAGCGGCATCCGCCGCGTCCCCGAAGCGAACCCGCCGGGCACCGAGACGAACTCCGACAGACCAACCTTGCGGATAAGGGTTTCCAGGATCGGCGGCAGATATTCGCCGAAGGGTACAAGGTGCACCTTGTCGTAGCTCGAGACGATGGTGCCTTCATCGTTCACCACCTGAATCGAATTGAAGATCGGCGGCCGGCTTTCGCCAGGCAGCGCCTCTCCGGCGCGGGCCGCCCCTGTGATCAGCGTCACATCGGGCGGTAGCAGCGCAGCGATCCGCGAAAGCGCGGCAGGCGTGCGTCCGAGCAGGAAGGGAAAAGCCGATTCCGGCCAGATCAGATGCGTCACATTCTGGACGCCGAGCGTGGTCGGGCTCGTCGCCCGGTCGCTCAATGCGAGGTACTGGTTCAGGATCGCTTCGCCATTGCGCGGGCTGAACTTGGCGTCCTGCGGCAAATTGGGCTGCATCAGTCGCAGCCTGACGCCGGCGACCGAGGGGGAGGCTTCCGGCGGCACGCGCCAGATTCCGAAACCGACCAAACCCGCAAGCCCGAGCAGCGCCAGCACGGGTGCGCGCCAGCGTCCGGCCGCGGTCTCCGCCGTTCCCAGCGTTGCGGGCGCGGCCCCGATCGCGACCGCGACCACGGTAAGTCCGTAGAGCCCGGCGATCGCGGCGAACTGGGCGATGAAACCCTGCCCGGCGAGCATCATGCCGTAGACGTTCCAGGGAAAGCCGGTGAGCACATGGCCGCGCAGCCATTCGCTCAGCGACAGGGCCACCGCCAGCATCAGGATGCGGCCGGCTCCGCTTGGCCAGGCGAGTCGCGCGCAGCCGAAGGCCAGTGCTGGAAAAAGCGCGAGAAAGGCCGGCAGTGCGACGACGCCCAGCGGCATCGCCCAGGCGAATTTATCGGCCTCGACCAGAAAGGCGGCCCCCAGCCACCACAAACCCGCGAGAAAAAAGCCGAAACCCCACCACCATCCGGCAGCAGCGGCCGCCCGAAAGCGGGCGACTGCGCTGGTGCCGACGGCGCCGTCGATCAGCCATATGGCGACCGTCATCGGCACGACGATCAGCGGCCAGAGATCGAGCGGCGGCAGCGCCAGCGCGCCGCTGGCCCCTGCAGCGAGCGCGATCAGGCGCCTGGGCCATCCCCAGGCGAGGATGACCCTGTCGGCCAGCGAAGCCATACGCATCAGCCGGGTTCCACCGGCGATACCGTGTCGGGAGAGGCGGGGCTGCGTCGATGGATGTTCAGCCGCTTGATGCGGCGCGAATCAGCATCGATAATCTCGAATTCGAGGCCGTGCGGCCCCTCGATCAACTCGCCCTTGGCCGGCACGCGGCCGGCAAGCGTCACGATCAGCCCGCCCAGCGTATCGATATCCTCAGCGATCTCGGTCTCGGAGAGGTCGATGCCGGTGGCGTCCCTCAACTCGTCCAGCGTCGCGCGTGCATCGGCGACGAAGCGGTCGTCACCGACAGGCGCAATGGTCGGGGCCTCGTCGAGATCGTGCTCGTCTTCGATGTCGCCGACGACGATCTCGACCAGATCCTCCATCGAGACCAGCCCGTCCGTGCCGCCATACTCGTCGATGACGAGTGCTATATGGGTTCGTGTCGCCTGCATCTTCACCAGCAGGTCGACCGCCGGCATCGAAGGCGGGACATAGAGGACAGGGCGCAGGATCTTGGTCGTGGCGAGCGTGACCGAGAGGTCGACCGCGGCCAGGTCGTGGAAGGCGGTTTCGGTCAGGCCTGCGCTATGCTCGGCCTTCGCCTTCTCGGCGATGAATTCGAGGAAGTCGCGGATATGGACCATGCCGCGGGGGTCGTCGAGGGAATCGTCGAAGACCGGCAGGCGCGAGTGTCCGGCCGTCCGGAACAGCGCGAGCAACTCGTCCAACGTGGCATCGGCGGGGACTGCGACGATGTCGGCGCGCGGGATCATCACGTCGCCGACCCGCCGCTCGCGCAGGCTCAGCACATTGGAGAGCATCGCCCGTTCCTGGGCGCTGAGATCGGCGAGCTGGTCGCCGCCCTGCGCCAGGGCTTCGGTGATGTCCTCCCGGATGGTGCCGCCGCCGCGAAAACCGAGCCGGTCGAGGAATTGGCTGAGCCAATGGGAAAGTCCGCGCCCGGCGGCTTCGGTCTGGTTCTGTCGACTGTCGTCGCTCATGGTCTTGGCGGCTGGTCCGGAAGCGGGGGATGCGGGTTGGTCAGGAGCTCGCCGTCGGCATAGGGGTCGGCGATGCCGAGCCGGGCGAGCGCCGCCACTTCGAGGCTTTCCATGCGCTGCGCCTCGGCTTCGGTCTCGTGATCTTCGCCGAGCAGATGCAGCAGCCCGTGGATCACGAGATGGCTGAGATGGTCACTGGCGCTCTTACCTTCCGACAGGGCCTCGCGTGCCACGGTCTCGTAGGCCAGCACGATGTCGCCGAGAAGGGGGCTTGCAGCGATCCGCTCCGGTGGCGCGGCGGGGAAGGAGAGCACGTTGGTCGCCTTGTCGATGCCGCGCCAGTCGCGGTTGACGATGCGGATGCGCTTGTCGTCGGTCAGGAGCAGGCTGACTTCGGCTCCGGTCAGCGGCTTGAGCGGCGCCACTGCCAGGGCCGCTTCCGTCGCCTGCGTCACGCGCTCGCGCAGGGCCGCCAGATCGCCCAGATCGCGCCAGCGCCGCGATTGGGCTCTGAGCGCGATGGCGAGCGTCGGCTCTGCCTTTGGCGTTCGCGGCGCGGAGCGCCGCGAACGAGGTCGATCCTTCATCGCGGCCGCTCCCGCGACAATGTCCGCTTCAATCCTTCGCTGTCGCTCTCGACGGGGATTTCGGACATTGGCGCGCGCAAACGTTCTTCCCGTTCCTCGCGCTCACGGCGCGAGGCGCTCTCATAGGCCATGACGATGCGGCGCACCAGATCGTGGCGGACAACGTCGCCCTCCTCGAACTTGGCATGGCCGACGCCTTCGACCCCCGAAAGCAATTTCACCGCTTCGATCAGCCCGGAGCGCTGGCCCGGCGGCAGGTCGATCTGCGAGGGATCGCCGGTGATGATCATCCGCGACCCTTCGCCGAGGCGGGTCAGGAACATCTTCATCTGCACCGAGGTCGCATTCTGCGCCTCGTCGAGCAGCACGACGGCGTTGCTCAAGGTCCGCCCGCGCATGAAGGCCAGCGGCGCGATCTCGATCATGCCCGTCTGCAGCGCGCGTTCGACATGGCGCGCCTCCATGAAATCGTTGAGCGCGTCGTAGATCGGCCGCAGATAAGGGTCGACCTTCTCGCGCATGTCGCCGGGCAGGAATCCCAGCCTTTCGCCGGCCTCGACCGCCGGGCGCGACAGCACCATGCGCTCGACCACGCCCTGCTCGATCAGGGATACGGCATGACCGACCGCAAGCCAGGTCTTGCCGGTGCCGGCAGGTCCCTCGGCGAGCACGAGTTCGTGACGCTTGAGCTGGCGCAGATAGGCGTCCTGCGCTGCATTGCGCGCCCGCACCGGCCCGCGCTTGCGGGTCACGATCGCCTCGAAGGAAGCCTTGCCGGCATTATCGGCCGGGAAGAACGAACGCTGCACGTTGCTCTCCTCGATCGCGCCGTCGACCTCGCCGAGCGTGACGGAGGCTCCGGCCTTGGCGCGCGTGTAGAGCGTCTTCAGCACGCGCCCGGCCTGTTCGGCGGTCTCGCGCGGCCCCTTGATGGTGGCGTGATTGCCGTTGGGGCTGATCACGACGCCCAGGCGCCGCTCCAGATGCGCGAGATTCTGGTCGTAATCGCCGAACACCAGGCTTGCCAGCCGGTTGTCGTCGAATGACAGCAGGACCTCTGTGGCAGGCAATCCGTCGCGCGTCAGGCTTTCCACGCGTGTGGATGCCGTATCGCGGCGTGGGCTTCGTTCCGGTCTCGGGGTCGTCGAGTCAGCCTGTGCCAAAAGCGTCGTCTCCCTGGCGCCTGTTCCGGCCGGACATGAGCGTGGGGCCGGTTCGTCCTGTCATATGTAGTCTCGGGGCAGGCAGTCTTGCAGTACGCGGTCTTGCAGTAGGCCGTCTTGCATCGCGCAATCTTGCCGATCCGTTGGCATGAGCGGATGCGACGATTTCAGTCTGATGACAGACGCTCAAGGTCGCCGTCCGGATGAACAGGGAATGGCGCGCGCTCACGCGGCCAGCTCCTTGGTGGCAAGATCCTTCGCGGCAAGATCCTCCGGCCCGGCCTTGCGGCCGAACAGCGAGTTCGACCCCGCGCGCTCGATCACCACCTGCACCCTGTCGCCGATCTGATTCGCCTGCGTCTCGATCTGCACAGCCTGAAGGTAGGGCGATTTTCCCGCAAGCTG
The DNA here is from genome assembly GCF_900108245.1 of Allobosea lathyri. GTDB lineage: Bacteria > Pseudomonadota > Alphaproteobacteria > Rhizobiales > Beijerinckiaceae > Allobosea > Allobosea lathyri. Next base: position 341,637 of record NZ_FNUY01000005.1, on the reverse strand, counting down.
GCCGGGGTGGCGACCGACGCGTTCGAGCAGGATTTCCACCGTTCGCCCGACCATGGCGTGGTTGAAGGCCTGCCGATGGTGCTCGATACGCTCTTGCAGGCGCAGCAGGCGCTCATGCATCGCCGCGGCGGGGACCTGCGCGCGGAGATCGGCGGCCGGCGTGCCGGGCCGCGGCGAGTATTTGAAGGAATAGCTGGAGGCGAAGCCGATTTCGTCGACGAGCTTGATCGTATCCTCGAAATCATCGTCGCTCTCACCGGGGAAGCCGACGATGAAATCCGATGACAGCGCAATATCGGGCCTCGCCTGCCGGATTTTGTCGATCAGCCGGCGATATTCGTCGCCGGTATGCTTGCGGTTCATCGCGGCGAGGATCCGGTCCGAGCCGGCCTGTACCGGGAGATGCAGGAAGGGCATCAGCTGCGGCAGGTCGCGATGGGCGGCGATGAGGTCATCTCCCATGTCGCGCGGATGGCTGGTGGTGTAGCGGATGCGGGTGATTCCGGGCACCTCGGCGACGCGCTGCATCAGCCGCGCCAGGCCCCAGACGGCGCCGTCCGGCCCCTCGCCATGATAGGCGTTGACGTTCTGGCCGATCAGCGTGACGTCCTGCACGCCGGCTGCCGCGAGCCGCTCGACCTCGACGAGAACCTGGGCGGCCGGGCGCGAGAACTCCGCGCCGCGCGTATAGGGCACGACGCAGAAGGCGCAGAATTTGTCGCAGCCTTCCTGCACCGTGACGAAAGCCGAGATGCCGCGCGCCACGATCGCGGCCGGCTTGGGCGCGGGCAGATATCCGAACTTGTCGTCGATCGGCAGGTCGGTATCGACGACGCGTCCCGTCTGCGCCAACAGTTCCGGCAGGCGATGATAGGCCTGTGGCCCCACGACGAGGTCGACAGCCGGCTGACGGCGCTGAATCTCGGCGCCTTCGGCTTGCGCGACGCAGCCGGCGACGACGATCTTCGTGTACTGGCCATTGGCCTTCTGCTCGATCTTCAGGTCGCGCAGCTTGCCGAGCTCGGTATAGACCTTCTGCACCGCGCGATCGCGGATATGGCAGGTATTGAGCAGGATCAGGTCCGCGCCTTCAGGCGTCGCCGTCTCCTCATAGCCCTGATGGCTCAGGATATCGGCCATGCGCTGCCCGTCATAGACGTTCATCTGGCAGCCGAAGGACTTGATGTGGACTTTCTTCATCGTAGCGGATCGGGTCTCCAAACCGTCTCCTTACTCCGGATTGCGCCTCGTGGAAATGACCGCGTTCCTGTTCGGATGTGGAAGCAACATCCGAGCCAGTTCAGGCTCAGCCGAGTGCGCGCCCGCTGACCGCTTCCTGGCGTGCGCGGCGGATCGCGATCCCGGCGAGGCGGGTCGCTTCCTTGCGCGAGGTCTTGGCGTGCATCGTGATCGGCTCACCCCAGGCGAGCTCGACATCGATCGCCCCGATATCGAGCATAGCCCGCAGATGCGGCGCGAGCTCGGTATCGCCATGCCAGGCCAGCGCGCTACGTTCCGCCCGCCCGCCCGCCATGCCGTGATAGCCGGTATAGGTCAGCGTCAGCGGATAGATCGTCACATCGCCGTTGCCGTTGGTGTCGAGCGCCTGATGCGCGGCGCCAAGAAGCGACGAACGCAGCGGCAGGATGCGGGTGCCATCGCCGGTGGTCCCCTCGGCGAAGAGCACGACCGCCTCTCCCGCGGAAATGCGTGCGCCCATTTCAGCGGCGACGCCCGCTGTCGCCGTGCGACGCTGGCGGTCGATGAAGACGGTGCGCTGCAGGCTGGCGAGCCAACCGATCACCGGCCATTTCGAAACCTCGCTCTTCGCCACGAACGAAAGCGGCCGCGTTGCGCCGATCACGGAAATATCGAGCCAGGAGACGTGGTTCGCGACGATCAACCCACCGGCGCCGTGCGCAGGCGGCGTCCCCCGCACGCGCCGGCGCACGCCGAGGCAGCGGCAGACGAGGCGGTGAAACAGCATCGGCAGCACCTGGCCGTGGCGCTGCGGGCTGAGACGCATCGCGATGAGATGCCAGGGCAGCAGCGCAAACGTGCCGAGTGCCAGCAGGACGAGCCGCAGGATCGCGCCGGGATGAAGTCCATTCATGGCTGACGGGGTCCGCTCATGCGAGATCGAGCCGCATCGCGATCGCGGCCACGCGGCTGCCATCGGGCTTGGGATAGTAGCCCTTCCGGCGGCCCACTTCGCGAAAGCCGAAATGCCGGTAGAGCTTTTCGGCCGGCAGATTGCCGTCCTCGACCTCGAGGAAGACCTGAACGACCCCTTTTGCGGCAAGCCCGGCAAGGTGGGCGCCGAGCAGCGTCCGGGCGAGCCCGTCGCGCCGCCGCGCCGGTGACACCACGATGCTGAGGATTTCCGCCTCGTCGGCTGCCTTGCGCGACATCACGAAACCATCGGGATGGGCCGCGCTTGCCGCAAAGACGCCATCGGTCATCACGGCAGGGTCGGCAAGCAGCGCCGCGCATTCGCCGGGCTCCCAGCCGCGCGCGAAGCCGCCCAGATGATGCAGCGCCGCGACATGCCGGGCATGGCGGACATCGAGCCGGCCGGTTCGTGCCGGTGCCGATTCGGGGTGGAGAAGTCTGCGCAGCCAGTCCATGGCGCTTGATGGCATAGTCGCATGCTCTGGCAACCCCCTGATTGCAGGCATACGCGCCATGCGATGCTCTGGAGCCCGGTGATTTCAGCAGCTGACGTTGCGCTTTTAGCGCCGTGGCAGGCGGGCGCGATCCTGCGGGGTCGTCTCCGGCGCCTTGAGGTAAAGCGGGCGCGGCGGCGCGGTTTCGGGATCGGCTATCAGGCCGAGGCGCGCGACCCAGGTCACGTCGGGCGCGCGCGCATCGTCCAGTACGAGGGCATCGAGCCCGATCGCCCAGGCTTCGTTGGCGACTGCCAGCGCAGAGGAGCCGACGAGACTGACAGGGCCGGCCCCGATCGCGCGGGCGGCGTCGCGGTAATTGACCTGGCGCAGCGAGACGAGCTGCTTGCCTTCCGAAGTCAGCGCCTGGAACCAGACCTGGCCGTGCTTGGCGTCGAGTGCGGCGGCAATGACGCGGCCGGATTCGCGTCCGATCAGCGGAGCGGCGGTTGCAGCCAGCGTGGTGACGCCGACAGCGGGTATGTCGGCCGCCAGAGCGATGGCGCGCGCCGCGCTGACGCCGACGCGCAGGCCGGTATAGCTGCCCGGGCCAACCGTGACCGCGACACGATCCAGCGATGAGAATCCGCCCTCGACCGCGTTCATCACACGCTCGATCAGCGGCATGAGCGCTTCGGCATGACCTCGCTCCATCGCGATCTGCTCATGCGCCAAGGGCGTCGTCTCGCCGGCGTCGAGGACGCAGGCCGAGCAGGCGCCAAGCGCTGTGTCGATCGCGAGGATGCGCATCAGGGATATGCCAAGCCGGTCATGGAAGGTGAATGGGACTTGCCGTCATCCCGGACAAGCGGCAAAGTCGCGCCGATCCGGGATCCATCGAAGGGCGTCGAGTTCTACGATGGATTCCGGGTCTCCGCTTCGCTGCGCCCGGAATGACGACGCGGGTTAATCACTTAGGGCGAAAATTGCTCCGCTCAGACCGCCTCGACCTCGCGCACATCCGGCAGGAAGTGGCGCAGCAGGTTCTGGATGCCGTGCTTCAGTGTCGCGGTCGAGGAGGGGCAGCCGGAGCAGGAGCCCTTCATCGCGAGATAGACGGTGCCGTCCTTGAAGCCGCGGAAGGTGATGTCGCCGCCATCGCCGGCGACAGCCGGGCGGATGCGGGTTTCCAGCAGGTCCTTGATGGTCTCGACCGTCTGCGCGTCCTCGGGCGCGAAGAACTCGCCCTCCTCGATCACGTCGGCTTCGGAGCCGTTCGCGAGTACCGGCGCGCCGGACATGAAATGCTCCATGATCGCGCCGAGGATGGCCGGCTTCAGATGAGGCCATTCGCCATCGGATTTGGTCACGGTGATGAAATCGGAGCCGAGGAAGACGCCGGAGACGCCGTTGACGCCAAACAGTCGCTGGGCCAGCGGCGAGCGCTCGGCCTGGTCGGCGTCGCGCAGTTCGAGCGTCCCGTCCGGCATCACGGTCCGGCCGGGCAGGAATTTCAGGGTCGCGGGATTGGGTGTGGCTTCGGTCTGGATGAACATGGGTAACCTCCGGTGCCGGCGGGTCAAGGCCGCCGTTCCTGCTCCCGATATAGGCTGACGGCTGGAATGATTCCAGCACCAAGCGCGATGCGGGCCCGATGCGTTCAGGCCAGCGCGTCGATTTCCTCGTCTTCCAGGAAGCCTGGCACGATCGCGACCGGGATCGGGAAGGTGCCGGCGGATTTTCCGGCAAGCGCGCTCACAAGCGGGCCCGGCCCGTCTCGTCCGGTGCCCGCAGCCAGAACCAGCAGCGAGATATCCTCGTCGGCCTCGATCAGCTTGACCACCTCGTCGGCCTTGTCGCCGGTGCGCACGACACGCTCGGGCTCCAGCCCCGCGAGGCCGCGGACCGACGCCGCGGCGGTGTCGATCAGTTTCTCGGCGGCAGCTTCGGCCTCGGCCTGCATGACCTCGCCGACGCCGAGCCAGGTCTCGTGTTCGGGCGGGGTGACCACGCCGAGCAGGACGATGGAGGCGCCGACGCGTGCGCAGCGCCGCGCCGCGAAGCGCACGGCCTTGGCGCATTCGGGGCTGTCGTCGACAACCGCGAGAAATTTCGGGCGATGGCCCGTTTCATAGGACCGCCGACGCTTGACCATGAGTGTTGCCTGTCGCCGCTTCGAGAGGTGGCATGGTGGCCTGCGCCGCTACGTCAGCGCAAGCCCGCCGCAATGGCGCGATGTCAGCGCCGGACGAAGCCGACGATGTCCTTGACGTCGCGCATGATCGGCGCGGCGATAGCTTCGGCGCGCTCCGCACCTTCGCCGAGAATGGCGTCGATATGACTGGGCTCGGCGAGCAGGCGACGCATGTCGCCAGCGATCGGCGCGAGTTTGGCGACCGCAAGATCGACCAGGGCCGCCTTGAAACCGGAGAACTGGCCGCCGCCGAACTGGCTTAGAACCTGCGCCTTGGTCTCGCCGTTCAGCCCGGCATAGATGCCGACGAGATTTTCGGCCTCCGGCCGGCCCTCCAGCCCCTTTTCCTCGGAGGGCAGCGCTTCGGGATCTGTCTTGGCCTTGCGCACCTTGGTGGCGATGGTCTCGGCATCATCGGTCAGGTTGATGCGCGAATAATCCGAGGGATCGGACTTCGACATCTTCTTGGTGCCGTCGCGCAGGCTCATCACGCGCGGCGCCGGCCCCTGGATCATCGGTTCCGGCTGCGGAAAGAAGCCGAGATTGCCCGTTCCGAGATGCCGCGCCGCGATCTGGTCGCCGAAATCATTGTTGAACTTCTGGGCGATGTCGCGGGCGAGCTCGAGATGCTGCTTCTGGTCCTCGCCGACAGGCACATGTGTCGCCTTGTAGAGCAGGATGTCGGCCGCCATCAGCGACGGATAGGCGTAAAGGCCGATCGAGGCATTCTCCTTGTCCTTGCCGGCCTTCTCCTTGAACTGGGTCATGCGGTTGAGCCAGCCGAGCCGTGCGACGCAGTTGAACACCCAGGCAAGCTCGGCGTGCTGATGCACCTGGCTCTGGTTGAAGATGATGCTCTGCTTGGGATCGACGCCGGCTGCGACGTAAGCCGCCGTCACCTCACGAATCGCGCGTGTCAGGTCGGCCGGATCCTGCCAGACGGTGATCGCGTGCATGTCGACGACGCAATAAATGCACTCATGCGTCTTCTGCATCGCGACCCAGTTGGTCAGCGCGCCCAGATAATTGCCGAGATGAAGCGTCGAGGTGGGCTGCATGCCCGAGAAGACGCGCTGGTGAAAGGTCGCCATGGGGCGCTCCGTCATCACGAACCAGGAAAGGAGGGGGGCTTCTGGCTTATGCCCGCCACTTGCGCAAGTAGCGCGGCAGCGGGAGAGCCCCGAACGCACCGAGCAGCCAGCCCGCGCAGCCATAGGTGACGACACCGCCGCCGCACAGGAAAAGCAGGGCGGAGACCCGCCAGAGCGTCGGCTCGCCCGGCGAGAGCATGGCGGCAAGAACGGAGGAAAGACCCAAGAGAACGCCGAGCATAACGGCGCTGGCGATCAGGCTGGCGACGATTGGACGCAAGCTTGCGACGCCTGGGCGCCAGATTCCGTCGCGCAGCAGCGCAAGGCCGAGCAGCGCGGCCTGCATGAAGAAGGCGAGGCTGGCCGCCAAGGCGGCCATGCGGGCGGCATTGCCGTCGCCGGCGAGGCCATAGCCGGCAAGCGCGGCGACGAGGACGGCGAGGCAGCCCGCGAGCAGCGGCAGCTTGGGCTTCTGCCTTGCAAAATAGACCTGCCCGAAGACCTTGGCGACGACGGCGAAGGGCAGGCCGAGCGCGAAGGCTGCGAGTGCTGCGGCTGTGCGGTCCCGATCCTCGACCCCGAAGCGGCCATGCTCGAACAGCACCGAGATGATCGGGCCCGCCAGGGCCGCCAGCGCCGTTGCTGCGGGCAAGGCCAGCATCAACCCCAGGGCAAGCGAATGCCCGAGCATCGCATCCTGTCCGTCCGCGTTCGCAGCGGCGGCCATTTCCGAGAGCACTACGGTTCCCATCGCCACACCGACGAAGCTCAACGGCAGCTGGAAGACACGGTCGGCATAGTAAAGCGCGGACACGGCGCCGGGCTCGGTCGAGGCGATCTGCGTCGCGACCAGCAGCACGAGCTGTGCCGCCGAGGCCGCAAGCAGGGTCGCGCCACCCTTGCGCACCAGCTGCGTCATGTCGGGCGACCAGACCAGGCTGAGGCGCGGCAGGCCGGTCTCCCGCAAGGCGAACAGGATCAGCCCGAGATGCGCGAGCCCGGTCAGGCTGACGCATACGGCCAGCCATTGCGCGCCCAGGGCGGGTTCCGTTCCCCGCGCGAGCTGCACGATCAGGATCGTCAGCAGGATCGCATTCATCAGGGCCGGAGCCAGCGCCGCCATGGTGAAGCGCCGCTCGGCATTGAGCATGGCCGCCAGCATGGCCGCCAGCGTCGTCAGCAGCAGGAAAGGCAGCATCAGCCGGGTGTAATGCGCGGCGAGAGCCAGCGTTGCGGGTTCGTCGGCAAAGCCCCCAGCCAGTCCGAGCACAAGCCAGGGCGCGGCGATCTCGCCAAGCGCGACCAGAAGGATCAGCAGCAGCCCAAGCTGTCCCGCCGCCTGCCCGGCGAAGCGCCGCGCAGCTGCATCGCCGCGCTCTGCCTTGACGCCCAGATAAACAGGCACGAACGGCGCATTGAGCCCGCCTTCGCCGAGCACACGGCGAACCAGATTGGGCAGCCTCAGCGCGGCCAGGAACGCATCGGCGACGGGACCAGCGCCGAGCAATCGCGCGATCAGGACATCGCGGGCGAAGCCGAGCAGGCGCGACAGGATCGTCGCGGCTCCGACGATCAGCGAATCGCGGGCAAGGCGGGAACGCTGCGGCACAGGCTCGGTCAAGACTGCGTCCTTCGCCGCCGCGTCACGATCCGAAATCCTCGCGGAATCGATCGATCTGATGCATCCGCTCATGCAGGATCGTCACGATGCCGACATCGCCGTTGGCCAGCCTGCGCCAATAGACGAAGTGCTGCTCATAGCGAAACAAATAACCCTCGACGCCGAATTCCGCCGGGACGGGGCGCGACAAGACGGCGTGGGATTCGATCTTGCCGAACGACGCGAACAGGCCGGAGATATAGTGCTCGGCCTGTTCAGGGCCCCAGCGATCGCGTGTGTAGCGATAGATTTCGTCGAGGCGGTGCGAAGCCGCCTGCTGGACGCGGACGGCGGCCATATCGATCTCACACCTTGTTTCGCGCGATGATCTCGGCTGCCGTCAGGGGAACATAGGAAGCGTCCGGCGCCGCGAAAGCATGGGTCAACTCCGCCTTCAACCGCTCGAAGGCCTCCTGCTCGGACCGTTGCCTGTCGCGCCGGATGAGATCGCGAACATATTCGCTGATGTTCTCGTAAGCGCCGTTTTCGCCGACATTCGCAGCGACGAACTCGCTAAGCGCGCCGCTGAGCCGAACGGTCATGGTTGTGGTGCGGGACAATGCGGCCTCCCTTCATTGGTCTTCAATATAACCAAGAATGAAGACACGAGTCGAGCGTCACAAAATGAACCGGCTCAGATCGGCATTCTTCGCGAGATCGCCGATGCGGGCCTCGACATAGGCGGCGTCGATCGTGACCTTGTCACCGGACCGGTCGGGCGCTGTGAAGGAGATCTCGTCGAGAATGCGCTCGATCACGGTCTGGAGCCTCCGCGCGCCGATATTCTCGACCGTCGAATTCACATCGACGGCGATGCGCGCGATGGCGTCGATCGCGTCGGGCGTAAACTCGATCGTGACTTCTTCCGTCGCCATCAGCGCGACCGACTGCTTGATCAGGCTCGCTTCCGTCTCGGTCAGGATGCGCTTGAAATCCTCGATATCGAGCGGGTGCAATTCGACCCGGATCGGCAGGCGCCCCTGCAGTTCCGGCAGCAGGTCGGAAGGCCGCGAGACGTGGAAGGCGCCCGACGCGATGAAGAGGATGTGGTCGCTCTTCACCGCGCCATGCTTGGTGGCGACTGTCGTGCCTTCGATCAGCGGCAGCAGATCGCGCTGCACGCCCTCGCGCGAAACGTCGGCCCCGCTTTTGCCCTCGCGCGAGCAGATCTTGTCGATCTCGTCGAGGAAGACGATGCCGTTGTTCTCGACCTCGCGGATCGCCGTCTGCACGATAGCGTCCTGATCGATCAGCTTGTCGCTCTCCTCGGTCACCAGCGGGCCATAGGCGTCCTTCACCAGGATGCGCTTGGGCTTGCCGGTTTTACCGAACGCCTTGCCGAACATGTCGCCGAGCGAGATCGCACCGATCGAGGCGCCAGGCATGCCCGGCAATTCGAACATCGGCGTGTTTGAGCTCCCGGCCGCGATCTCGACCTCGATCTCCTTGTCGTCGAGCTCGTTGGCGCGCAGCTTCTTGCGGAAGGAATCGCGCGTAGCCGGGCTGGCGGTGGCGCCGACCAGCGCGTCCAGCACCCGCTCCTCGGCGGCGAGATGCGCCTTCGCCTGTACGTCCTTGCGCCGGCTGTCGCGCACCAGCGCGATCGCGATCTCGACGAGGTCGCGGATGATCGATTCGACATCGCGGCCGACATAGCCGACCTCGGTGAACTTGGTTGCCTCGACCTTGAGGAAGGGGGCGTTGGCGAGTCGGGCGAGGCGGCGCGCGATCTCGGTCTTGCCGCAGCCGGTCGGCCCGATCATCAGGATGTTCTTAGGCGAAACCTCTTCGCGCAGCGGCCCCTCCAATTGCTGCCGGCGCCAGCGATTGCGCAGCGCGATGGCGACGGCGCGCTTGGCGTCGTTCTGGCCGACGATGAAACGGTCGAGTTCGGAAACGATCTCGCGGGGGGAAAAGGAGGTCATTCGTTCTGTCACGGTTTCTGAGGTGGTGGGTTCCGATTGACGAAGGAGAACTAAGGCGACTCCAGCGTCAGAGGTGGAAGCTTGTGCTGTAGGTTGCGGAACGGTGATGCGAGAACAAGCCACTGACGGAGCGGGCGCCAGTAAAGCGCGAGGCCGAGGATGCAGAACAGAGTCAGCAGCACAACAAATGGGATGCCGAAACCCGACAATTCGGATTTGACGGCCAAATAGGTCAGGGACAGCCCGGAATAGAGCGCACCGCCTAAGATCAGAATCCGCCGATCGATCAATAATCCGCATATGGCGAGGGCGGCAAGCACGCCAAGCAGACCGGCTTGCGAGGGCAACGCCGGCATTGCCGTCATCTTGCCGAACTCGCCTACAATCGGATTTAGGATGATAAAGGCGGCGAGAACGTACAGCCAGAATGCTATCTCGCTTCGCGTTGTTGTCCGGAAACGATCCGATAGATCGATGCGAATTGCGAGCCCCAGAACCGCAACTCCTCCTGCCCATGACAGCGGTTCCATCCAAGTGACGAAAGCGCCTTCGAAAAAGAACAAGCCAAGGCAGAGTGATCCGAAGAGCAGATAACCGACTCCAACCGCAATTGTCAGCGGTACACGAAATCGCCAGTAATATAGAGCGAGGAAAATTACGGTCGGCAACGTGACGCTCGCGACGTTCAGCGCCGCGTAGTTGTCGATCCCCGGTGCAATCGCGACGCGCTGCTCTGTAACCCGCGTGACGGTTTCGTTGAGCGTTGCAAGATTGATGAATTGGCTACCGGCGAAAAACCCTAAAAGCAAAGGGATGCTTGGCAAGCCCAACCTCAGCAGGCGTGTCGCAAATTCTGCCAGTATCCAGCTGACGCTTGCCAGCCCGATACCCAAAGTCAGTGAGCCGCCTTTTTGAAGCTCGAAAGCCAGACCGAGCAGGAGCAAGCCAAGCACCATCGTCATAGGCCACTCTCGAACTTTTGGCTGTGAGCGGAACTTGGCTTCTACAACCCGCTCTGCGCGCGCGGCTGCGGCCACAGAGCGAATATCCTCGAACATCATGCCTCCAGCGTCTCGATCACGAGGCTGTGGTTGGTGTAGACGCAGATGTCGCCGGCGATCTTCATCGCCTTGCGCACGATGGCCTCCGCGTCGAGATCGGTGTCAACCAATGCGCGGGCCGCAGCCAGAGCGAAATTCCCGCCCGATCCGATTGCCATGACCGCGCCATGTTCGCTGGTTTCCGGTTCCAGCACGTCGCCCGTGCCCGAGATCAGCAGCGAGACCTCCTTGTCGGCAACCAGCAGCATGGCCTCGAGCCGGCGCAGGTAGCGGTCGGTGCGCCAGTCCTTGGCGAGTTCGACGCAGGCGCGCAGCAATTGCGTCGGATACTGCTCCAGCTTGGTTTCCAACCGCTCGAACAGCGTGAAGGCGTCGGCGGTCGCGCCGGCGAAACCGGCGATCACCGCGCCCTTGGCGAGCCGGCGGACCTTCTTGGCATTGCCCTTCATGATCGTCGGGCCCAGCGATACCTGCCCGTCGCCGCCGATCACGACGCGACCGCCCTTGCGCACCATCAGGATGGTGGTCGCGTGCATCAGGGGAGCGGCGTGATTGTCGGACATGCGATTCGGGCCTTGCGTGAACAGGAGCCGCCAACATGTTCAGGCTGAGGCCCGGTATCAAGGGCGCGCCGGCGCAACTCGGCTATTTGCCGGCGCGTGGCGTCGGATATCGCGGGTTATTTTCCCGATGTTTCACGGGAAACACCGACCGCCGCGGGACGTCACGCGGCGCGCTTGAGCCCGACCTGGCCCCAGATCGCGGTCAACGCCGAGACCAGATGGTCGATATCGGCATCGCTGTGGAGGGGCGATGGGGTGATGCGCAGCCGCTCGGTGCCGCGCGGCACGGTCGGGTAGTTGATCGGCTGGACATAGATGTCGAAGCGCGCCAGCAGGTCGTCGCTGATCTTCTTGCAGAGCACGGGATCGCCGACCATCACCGGCACGATATGGCTGGGATTGTCGAGATGCGGGATGCCGATCGCGTCGAGCCTGCGCCGCAGCGCCGCCACGCGGTCCTGCTGACGCTCTCGCTCGCTCGAACTCGCCTTGAGATGGCGGATCGAGGCGAGCGCGCCGGCCGCCAGCGTCGGCGGCAGGGAGCTTGAGAAGATGAAACCAGAGGCGAAGCTGCGGATATAGTCGCAAAGCGCTGCCGATCCCGCGATATAACCGCCCATCACGCCGAAGGACTTCGCCAGCGTGCCCTCGATCAGCGTCAGGCGATGGCTCAGGCCCTCGCGCTCGCTGACGCCGCCGCCACGCGGGCCATACAGGCCGACCGCATGGACCTCGTCGATATAGGTCATCGCGCCGAATTCGTCGGCAATGTCGCAGAATGCGGCGATCGGGGCGATGTCGCCATCCATCGAATAGACCGACTCGAAGGCGATCAGCTTCGGCCGTGCCGGATCGAGCCCCGCGAGCTTGCGGCGCAGATCATCCGGGTCGTTATGAGCGAAGATCAGCTTCTCGGCGCGCGAGTGCCGGATGCCCTCGATCATCGAGGCATGGTTCAGCGCGTCCGTCAGTACAACGCAGCCGGGAATGCGCGAGGCCAGCGTCGACAGCGACGTCCAGTTCGACATGTAGCCGGAGTTGAACAGCAGGGCCGATTCCTTGCCGTGCAGATCGGCCAGCTCCTGCTCGAGCAGGATATGATAATGATTGGTGCCGCCGATATTGCGGGTGCCGCCGGTGCCGGCGCCGCATTCGTCGATCGCGGCATGCATTGCCGCGAGCACATCGGGGTGCTGCCCCATGCCGAGATAGTCGTTGGAGCACCAGACGGTGACCTCGCGGGGCGTATCCGCGCCGTGATAGGTCGCGCGCGGGAAGCGCCCGGCCTGCCGCTCGAGATCGGCGAAGACCCGATAGCGGCCTTCGCTACGAAGTGCGTCGAGCTCCGTGCTGAAGAATGTCTCAAAGTCCATCGGCAGCCTCCTACGGCTTCCTTCTCCTACGCAACCGGGCCGTACTGGGGAATGGCACGCGGTGTCGCGGTCTCCCGTGGATGAGAAACATAGCCTTCAGGCGCCCTTTTTGGCCAGTTCCAGGATGGTTTCGATGAGAACACGGATCGCGATGCCGGCATCGGCCTCGGTCATGTTCTCCAGTGGCGAATGGCTGATGCCCTTCTCGTTGCGCACGAACAGCATCGCGGCGGGGCACAGCGTCGCCATGGCCATGGCGTCATGCCCGGCGCCCGAAGGCAGGCGGCGCACGCTGAGATTGCCTCCGGCCCGCGTCACGCCGGCCGCCAATGCATCCTGCAACCCGGGATTCATCGGCACGGCGGCGGCCGTCGCATAGGGGGTGATGGCGAGCCCGACGCCACGCCGCTCGGCAATGGCCGCAAAACGTTCGTGGATGGCCGCATTCATGCTCGCCAGCGTCGCGTTGGACGGGCAGCGGAAGTCGATGGTGAACTCGACGGCGCCCGGCACGACATTGGTGGCGCCGGGATTAGGCGAGAACACGCCGACCGTGCCGACCGCCTGGTCGTGCCCCGCCGCGATCTCCTCCAGCGCCAGCGCCATTTCAGCGCCTGCCGTCAGCGCATCCTTGCGCAGGCTCATCGGCACCGTGCCGGCATGGCCGGCCTCACCGGTCACCTGGATGCGGGCGCGGCTCTGGGCGTTGATCGCGGTGACGATGCCCACCGCCTCGTTCTCCACCTCGAGCACCGGCCCCTGCTCGATATGGACCTCGAGATAGGCCTTCACCGAGCCGGGCTTGCGGGCGAGAGCGGGAATTCCGGCAGGATTTCCGCCGAATTCGACCAGCGCTTCGGCCAGACGGGCCCCCTCGCTGTCGCGGGCATCGAGCCAGGCCGGGTCGTATTCGCCGGTCAACGCGAGGGAAGTGGAGAGATGGGTAGGGAAGCGGACATTCTCCTCATCGCCGAAAGCGACGACCTCGAGCGCAAACGGCAAGACGATGCCGGCGTCGCGCAGCGCCTGCGCGGTCAGGATACCCGCGACGACGCCGAGATTGCCGTCGAAGCGGCCGCCATCCTTCACCGTGTCGATATGCGAGCCGATCACTACCGAAGGCCCACCCGGCACCGGCCCTTCACGCCGGCCCTGCACGGAGCCGGCCGCATCGATGAAGGCGGTCAGCCCCGCCACTTCCATCGCGCCCTTGGTCCATTCGGCCGCCTGCCTGTGCGCCGGCGACAGATAGAGCCGGGTCAGCTTGCCCGGCTCGTCGCTGAAGCGGTTCAGGCCCTGAAGTGCGGCGAAGGCGCGCGCGCCGAGCACAGCGGCGGAGGGAAGCGTCTGGGTCATCTGGGCCGACTCTGGAGCAGGGTGCGCAAAACCGGGAGCCGGTTTTGCGCTGATGGTCTTCTAGGCTGGTGGTCTTCTAGTAAGTCGCGCGGCCGCCCGAAAGATCGAACACGCCGCCGGTGGTGAAGCTGTTCTCCGACGAGGCGAGGAAGGCGACCATCGCCGCGACCTCGTCGGGCAGGAGGAAGCGCCCGCGCGGGATTTTCGCCAGCATGTAGCCGATATGCTCCTCGCTCATCTGGTCGAAGATGCGGGTGCGCGCGGCGGCCGGCGTGATGCAGTTGACCGCGATGTCCTGCGTCGCGAGCTCCTTGCCGAGCGATTTCGTCAGGGCGATCACCGCTGCCTTCGAGGCCGAATAGGCGGATGCGTTGGGGTTGCCCTCCTTGCCGGCGATCGAGGCGACAAGGACGAGACGTCCGTAGTTGCGCTTGATCATGCCGGGGATGACCGCCTGGCAGCAATGCAGCGTGCCGTCGACATTGAGGCGCATGACGCGGGCCCATTCGTCGAGCGGATATTCCCAGGTCTTCAGGTTCGGCCCGGCGATGCCGGCGCTGGTGACGAGGATGTCGACGCTGCCATGCTGGGCTTCCAGCGCGTCGGCTGCGGCCTTCACGGCGTCTGCGTCGGTGACGTCGATGGCAAGCCCGCTCGCTGCGCCACCGATCTCGATCGCCGCCTTGCGGGCGAGATCGCCGTCTAGGTCCCAGATCGCGACCTTGGCGCCGCTGGCTGCAAACCGTTCCGCAACAGCGCGGCCAATGCCCTGCGCCCCGCCGGTTATGATGGCGACACGCTCTTTGAGATCGATTTGGTTCATGGCCAGCCCTTGTCGTCGATGGGGCGGCAGGCTAGCCGGAGATCGACGGCCCGGCCAGAGGCGAAGAAGCTTGTTAAGAACTTCGGCAGGAGCGGCAGAGGGCGGTAACCATTCCGGCAAAAAGGCAGCGGGTTTTGTGTGTCGCGCGGCATGTGCCGGAACGGGTCATTCGGGGCGCTGTCGTGCCATTGTCTGACAGCTTCGCGGCAAGCTCGAACCCTCGCCCAGCCGGACGTTGCGGCCACGTTTCGTAACGAGACAACCCATTGGTTTCACTGCGGGTTCGGATTAACTCCGCGTCGCGGATTTAGGGAAGAAGCCGTTCACCCTTCGGCTTGGATCAGCTTGACCGGCGCGGCGGTTGCGCCATGACATGATGGCGAAATCGCCTGTCGTGGTCATCTGGATCGAGCCCTGCCGTGCCTGCTGCCCTTTCCCTCGCTATCGCGGATGATGAGGCCCCGACACGGGTCGCCATTGCCACGCGCGATATCGGCGGCATCGGCATCGCCGCCCTGACCTGGGAGGCTGCTTTGTCGGAGCTATCCGACGCAATGGCGAGCGGGCGGCATGTAAAGCTCGCCTTCTGCAACGCCAACCTCGTGAATGTCGGAGCGCACGATCCCGCGTTGTTGCAGCGGCTGACGGATTTTCTCGTGCTGGCCGATGGTCTGGGCGTGGATATCGCCAGCTGGCTGCTGCATGGCGCGCCCTTCCCGGCGAACCTCAACGGCACGGATTTCTTCCCCGTGCTGTTGGCGTCGGAAACGCGGTCCTTGCGGGTCGGGCTGGTCGGCGGACGGCCGGGAGTCGCCGAACGCGCGGCGTCGGCTCTGGCGCGGAAGTATCCCGCACACCGCTTCAGCGTGGTCAGCCATGGTTACTTCGCACCCAATGAAGAGGCCGGGTTGCTGGCCCGGCTGAAGGCCGCCCCGCCGGACCTGCTGCTGGTGGCGATGGGCAATCCACGGCAGGAGCGTTGGATCGCCGACAAGCTCGGCCTGCAGCATTGCACTGTCGCTGCCGGCGTCGGTGCCCTGTTCGATTTCTTTGCAGGCGAAGTCTCGCGTGCGCCGGAGCTGATCCGCCAATTCCGGCTGGAATGGGCATACCGGCTCTGGCTGGAGCCCGGCCGGCTCTGGCGGCGCTATGTCGTCGGCAATCCCGTCTTTATGTTGCGCATGGTCCGGCAGCGGCTGTTCGTCGGCAGATCAGCACAGTAAATCCAGGCGATGTGACGCGCTGAGTCCTATTCGGCCGGCGCTGTCTCGCTAGCCTTGCTGCGCCCGAGGATCAGCCCGAACAGCGGCCCTGCCGCGACCATAACCAGGAAGACCCGGATGATGTGGTGCGCCGCCACGAAGGCGACCTCGGTATGCAACGCCAGGGCGATCAGGCTCATTTCGGCGAGGCCGCCCGGCGAATAGGCCAGGATCAGCGGCACATGGCCGTGCACCGAGAGCTGCGCCACGATCCAGGCGAAGGCGAGCGTCAGCGCCAGCAGGATGATGGTGGAGCCGACCGACAGGGTCAGCACGCGGAAGATGATGCGGGCGGGCGTGCCCACGAAACGGCAGCCGATGGTGACGCCGAGAATGAGCTGCGCGGCGTTGACGATCTCGAAGGGCGGGACCGAGTCGCTCAAACCCACCACATGGACGATCGCGCTGACCAGCATAGGACCGAGCAGATATTTAGCCGGCAATCTCAGCCAGTGGCCGACGAGGACGCCCAGCAGCCCGCACCCCAGCAGCCAGAGCTCGGCAAAGAGGGGAGTCTGCGAGAAGGACGGCCCGGCGATCCGCGTTCCACCGAGAGGAACGCCACCGATCCACTGCACGATGAAGGGCAGCGTCATCACCACCAGCAGGATGCGGGCGGAATGGATCAGCGCGATGATCCGGGCGTCGCCGCCCTTTTCTTCGCCGACCGTGACCATCTCGACCAATCCGCCGGGCATGCCCGCGAAAAAGGCGGTGACCGGGTCAAAACCGGCGATGCGGCGGAAATAGCCGACGCAGGCGAAGCCGCAGGCGCACATGAACAGCACTAGCCCGATCAGCGTCGGTAGCCAGTTCGGCAATTGCGCCACGACCTCCGGCTTGAAGCTCGCGCCGAGCATGACGCCGATCACGACGGTCATCGGCGGCCGGATGACGGGCGGCGCGGCGACCGGCATGCGCAGCAGCGCCGCCACGGTGCAGAAGACCATCGAGCCCAGCATCCAGGGCAGCGGCAGGCGCAACTGAACGAAAAGCCAGCCGCCGAAGCCGCCCAGCAACAGCGCCAGCGCGAAGCGGCGATAGGGAAAGCGGGCCGGTGCGAGCGCGCGGATGCCGTTGACGAAATCGGACAGGAGCACTTTCATGGGCAAGCCGCCGCGTTGTGACATTGCCCGATGTAAAGCGGTCCGGTGGCCTCGACGACGCCCGCCCAAGCGCATGGGTCAAAAGGACATCCCGCCTCGTCCGCGTGGCAGCCGGAGTTCATCGTTCCTGCAAATCCGTGTTCCAGAGAAGAGCCACCTCCTAGAGCGTCATGCGTGCACTGCATAGGGCCGCTTGCGAATGCCGCCCTTGCCCTGCCGGCGCATCGGCCGCTGCGAGGCGCCGCCGCCCGTTGCCGGCACAACCCCGCCATGTCCGCCGGTCTCTGGCGAAAGATGCACGATTATTCAATGATTTCGAACCAGGGATGGACACTGAGCCGGGCATCGTAGCCCCGGCTGATGGTTGGGGCGATGAGCGAAGACCGGCAGACCGGGCGGCAGGACCGTTCGGGGTTCGAAGATGACGTCGCCGAGGCGACGTTCGCCCCGTCTTCGCCAGCTGAATCGGGTTCTCCCGCCTCGGACTGGCTTGCGGACGAGCCTGTCGTTCTCGCCGCGATTCCACAGGTCGCCGATCCCTCGCCGATAGGTTGGCTCGCCCGGCGCCGGCACAGGCTCCAGCGCTGGTGGCGTGGAGCGAGCCATAATCTGCGCGGCTCGGTCTACATGATGTCGGCGCTGCTGGTTTACGCGGTGATGGTCGGCTCGATCAAACATGTCGGCGGCGTGATTCCTCTCGTCCAGATCCTGCTGATCCGGCAGATCATCATGAGCGTGATCATCGTTGCGTTTTCGGCCGGTTCCCTGGGCCCGATGCTGCGCACCACGCGGCCGGGTCTGCAGGTTGTCCGCAGCGTGCTCACGCTGATCTCGATGCTGTGCGGCTTCACCGCCATCATCAAGATTCCGCTGGCCCAGGCCACCGCGATCGGTTTCAGCCAGGTGCTGTTCGTGACGATCGCCGCCGTTCTGGTGCTGAAGGAGGTCGTGGATGCCAGGCGTTGGGCTGCAACCATCATCGGTTTTGCCGGCGTCCTGATCATGCTGCGCCCGAGCGGAGACGGGCTCGATCTCTACGCCATGATGGCAGTCGGCGGCGCGGTGTTCGGCGCCGGCATCACTGTCAGCGTGCGCATGCTGGCGGCGACCGAGCGCACGGACACGATCCTGATCTATCAGGGGCTGGTGCTGATCGCGCTGCTCGCGGTTCCCGGCTGGCTGTTCTGGGTGCCGCCGACAACCGAGCAATGGCTCTGGCTTCTCGTGCTCAGCCTGTTCGGCACGGCCGGCCAATGGCTGATCACGCGTGCCTATCAGGTCGGCGAGGCGGCAGCGCTGGCGCCGCTGGATTTCAGCCGCCTGATCCTGGCGAGCCTGACTGGTTTCGTTTTCTTCGCCGAGATCCCGGCGCTCTCGACCTGGATCGGCGCGGCGATCGTCATCGGCGCTACGCTCTACACCATCCGCAAGAACGCGCGGCCGCTGGTCGTGCCAACGGCCTCGGCCTGAACCCTTCGCCTGGAGAGCTGCCCGTGACGCATCATCTTGTCGAGGCAGGCCTTGCGACCTGCCATTGGGGATTCTTCGAGGCGGCGCTCAAACCCGTTCTGACGATCGAGAGCGGCGACAGCGTCACGATCCGTACCGTGACGGGACCGGCCGATGCCCAGCCGAAATCGGGTTTCCATGTGCTGCCGGAGATCCACGAGATCCATGCCAAGGCCGAGCGCATGGTGCCCGGCCATATCCTCACCGGCCCGGTCGCGGTGAAGGGGGCCAGGCCCGGCCATGTGCTGGAGGTGCGTATCCGCGAGGTGAAGCTACGCACCGACTGGGGCTACACCATGATTAAGCCGCTGGCCGGTACACTCCCCGAGGAGTTCGACCAGCACAGCCTGATCCATATCGGCCTCGACGCGAAAACCAATCTCGCCCATCTGCCCTGGGGCATGGATCTGCCGCTTTCGCCCTTTTTCGGCGTAATGGGCACAGCGCCGCCGCCTCATTGGGGCCGGCAGACCTCTCTGGTACCACGCGCCTTCGGCGGCAATCTCGACAACAAGGAACTCGTCGCCGGCGCAACGCTCTATCTGCCTGTTTTCGTCGAGGGAGGCCTGTTCTCCTGCGGCGACGGCCATGGTGCGCAGGGCGATGGCGAGGTCTGCGTCACCGCGATCGAGACCGCGCTGGAGGGCACCTTCGAGTTCATCCTGCGCGAGGATCTGAGCTTCGGGATGCCCCGCGCGGAGACGCCGACGCATCACATCACCATGGGCATCGATCCCGACCTCGACATCTGCGCCAAGGACGCGCTGCGCGACATGATCGGGCTGATCGTCGAGCGCACCAAACTGTCGCGCGAGCAGGCCTATATGCTGTGCAGCCTCGCTGCCGATCTGCGGATCACCCAGACAGTCAACGGCTCCAAGGGCGTCCACTGCATGCTGGCGAAGAGCCTGGTTCCGTGAACGCGCGCTGACTCACACCTGCTTGACGAAGATACCGTCCTTGTAGCTCGCGCCGAAATAGACGGTGATTTCCCTGACGAGATCGCCGTCGAAGACGAAGAATTCGGTGTTGCGGAAGGTCTTGCCACCGACCGTCGTCTTGTAGGTCACGAACGCCTCGTTCCCCTCCTCGAAAATGCGCTCGATATCGACGGCGTCCATCGTCTCGCTGGTCGGCCAGCAGCGCTCGAAATAGGTCGCCCGGTCGATCGCATCGTCATAGGGGCTGGTGAAGCGCAGGTCGGGGCTCATGCTCGCCTCGACGACATCGCGCTGCTTCGTCAGATAGGCGTCGAACAGACTGCGGATGATGGCGGCCTTGCTGCGTGCCATTGTCGTGCTCCCACCGGTTCGAGTTCGCGGCCGAGGTTTTGGGGCAACCCGCCTCTTGATTGGCCGCCTGATCCTTGGCGCCGGGAAATGCGGCCTGCGCGAAGACGGGTCAGCGGTTTCCTCCACACCAGTTGCGGTTTACAAGCAGTTGTAAGCTAAAAAGACCGGTGCGATATTGCAAGCGGTTTTCGAATTCCGCTTTGGAGCCGTGTTTGTGAGCGACGATCCCCGGTCGGGCTGCCCGATCAACCTCACTCTGGAAGTCGTCGGCGACAAATGGAGCCTGCTCATCCTGCGCGACATGATGTTCGGCAATCGCCGGCATTTCCGCGAATTACTGCTGCAATCGGAGGAAGCCATCTCCTCCAACATCCTCGCCGACCGGCTGAAGACCCTGCTCGAGCAGGATATCCTCACTCGGGCCGAAGACCCGACGCATAAGCAGAAAGTGACCTACAGCCTGACCGAGAAGGGCATCCAGCTCCTGCCCGTGCTGGCGCAGATGTCGGGCTGGGGGCTGAAATTCCTGCCCGTGAGCGAGGAACTTTCGATCCGCGCCGAAGTGCTGGCGCAGGGCGGGCCTCCGCTCTGGGAGGAGTTCATGGACGAATTGCGCGAGAGCCATCTCGGCTGGCCCAACCCCGCACGGGTCAATCCCGGCTGGACCAGTGTCGGCTCGCGGTTGCGCGCTGCCTATGAGGCAGTCGTGGCGCGCCAGCAGGCCCAGCGAGCCGCCGCTCAGCCTGGATCGGCTGGGAACATCGCAAAATAGGGCTCTGCCTCCCGGAGCACGCGGGCATAGGAGGGCCGCTCCAGAAGGCGCGCGAAATAGGCTGCGACGGCAGGGTAATCGGCGCCGAAAGGCATGACCTTGTCGGAATAGAACAAGGCGGGCGCCGCCGCGCAATCAGCCATCGAGAACGTCTCGCCGGCGACCCAGCGCTCGCCAAGCGCGTCTTCGAGCACGCCATAGGCTATTTTCAGGCGCTCGCGTGCATGCGCGACGCCCATCGGGTCACGCTGGCCGTGGGGCCTCAGGCGGTCGCCAACGATCTTCTGCATGGCGTCATGGACATGGAGATCGAAGAACCGGTCCCAGTGGCGCACCTCTAGGGCGGCGGCCGGCTCCTGCGGGATTAGCGCCGATGCTCCGGGATGATTTTGGTTGAGATATTCGATGATCAGGCTCGATTCCGGCACGATCCGTCCCTTCGCCGAATCCTCCAGCACCGGAAACTTGCCGATCGGCCAGAGCTTGAGCAGCGCCGCGCGTTCGCCGGGATCGGTGAGATCGACGATCTGCGGCGTGAACGGCGTCCCCGCCTCGTAAAGCGCGATCAGCACCTTGTGGCAGAAGCTCGACAGCGGATGAAAATGAAGTGTGAGAGTCATGCCGTTTCGCTCCCGATCAGATCGTGTCGAGCGGGAGACTATCAAACCGATATCGTTTTGCAATCGGTTTTGACGTGCCAAGCCTCGGATTGCCTCCTTGCGGGGCGAGCGGCTATGAATCCGGGCACGCTTCTGAGTCTGCGTGCGCCGTCATCGCCCATCAGCCGAGGCCAGACCATGCGCATCGAGAACGACCCGAAACTCGACTTCCGTGACGTGCTGATCCGGCCCAAGCGCTCGACGCTGGGGAGCCGCGCCCATGTCGATGTCACCAGGAGCTTCCGCTTCGCCCATACCGGCAAGGACTGGTCCGGCTTTCCGCTGATCGCAGCGAATATGGACGTGGTCGGCACGATGGCGATAGCCCGCGCGCTGCTGAAGCATGGCGCGATGGTGGCGCTGCACAAACATTATGACGCCGACGAACTTGTCGCCTTCTTCAGCGAGGCGGAAGCGGCCAACGCCTTCTATTCGCTCGGCACGACCGAGGCCGACCACGACAAGCTCAAGGCCGTGCACGCGAAGTCGCCGATCACCAAGATCTGCCTCGACGTCGCCAATGGCTACACCGAGAAATTCGTCGATACCGTCAAGGCGACTCGGGAGGCTTTTCCCGACGCCGCGATCATGGCCGGCAATGTCGTCACGGGCGATATGACGGAAGCGCTGATCCTGGCCGGCGCGGATATCGTCAAGGTCGGCATCGGGCCGGGCTCTGTCTGCACGACACGGAAGATGACCGGCGTCGGCTATCCGCAGCTCTCCGCGATCATCGAATGCTCGGATGCGGCGCATGGCCTGAAGGGGCTGGTCTGCGGCGATGGCGGCGTCACCGTTCCCGGCGACCTCGCGAAAGGTTACGGCGCGGGCGCGGATTTCATGATGCTCGGCGGCATGCTCGCCGGCCATGACGAATGCGAGGGCGATATCCGCTACGAGGAACGCGACGGCGAGAAGGTCGCGGTCGGCATGACCTTCTACGGCATGTCCTCGGACACGGCGATGAAGCGCTATTCCGGCGGCGTTGCGAAATACCGGGCCTCGGAAGGCAAGACCGTGGAGGTGCCCTATCGCGGTCCTGTCGAGGGCACGATGCAGGAGCTGATGGGCGGCGTCCGCTCGGCGATGACCTATATCGGCGCAGTCAGGCTGAAGGAGGTGCCCAAGCGCACCACCTTCATCATGGTCGGAAGCCAGCTGAACACGATTTTCGGTGGCTGATCTCCGTCCTATGGTCGACTACCGCTGACGGCCCGCCTGTTGCATAGTCGCGCGGGCAACACAGAAAACCGCTTACGGTTTCGGGGAGATGATGTGATGAGAATGAGGATTCTGGGCGCGACGGTTCTGCTGGCGGCGAGCGCTTCGCTTGCGAGCGCGCAGCAGCTGACACCGAGCCCGACGCTGGATGCCGTCAAGGCGCGCGGCAATCTCGAATGCGGCGTGCATCTCGGCCTGCCCGGCTTCTCCTTCGCCAATGACAAGGGCGAGTGGACCGGGCTCGATGTCGATTATTGCCGGGCGCTCGCGGCCGCCGTCCTCGGTGACGCCAAGAAGGTGAAGTACACGCCGACCTCGGTGCAGCAGCGCTGGCCGATCCTGCAATCGGGCCAGGTCGATGTGCTCGCGCGCAATTCGACCATCACCTTCTCGCGCAACGCCTCGCTTGGCCTGAACTTCCAGGGCATCAATTTCTACGAGGGCCAGACCTTCCTCGTCCGCAAGTCGACCAATGCCAAGACGGCCGCCGATCTCGACGGCGCGTCGGTCTGCGTCGCCGCCGGCTCGACCGAGGAGAAGAACGCCTCCGACTGGTTCCGCGAGCGCAACCTCAAGGTGACCATCACCAACTTCCAGAAGAACGACGACGCCATCGCCGCCTATGACGCCGGCCGTTGCGACGCCTACACCGCCGGTGTCGGCGCGCTCGCCGGCCAGCGCGTCAAGCTGAAGGTGCCCGACGAGCACATCATCCTGACCCAGCCGATCTCGAACGATCCGCAGGGGCCGGTGACGCGCTGGGGCGACGAGCGCTGGCAGCTGATCGTGCGCTGGGTGCTGAACGGCACGATCGCGGCCGAAATGCTCGGCGTGACCTCCGCCAATGTCGACGAGATGAAGGCCAACTCGAAGAATTCGGAAGTCCGCCGCCTGCTCGGAGCCGAGGGTGATTTCGGCGCCATGATGGGGCTTCCGAACGACTGGATGTACAACGCCATCAAGCAGGTCGGGAATTACGGCGAAAGCTTCGACCGCTCCGTCGGCGCGGGCTCGACGCTGAAGCTGGAGCGCGGCCAGAACCAGCTCTGGACCAAGGGCGGCCTGCTGTTCACCCCGCCTTTCCAGTGAGAGCGCTTGCGTATCGTTGGTAGCCCTTGATGGAAGCGCACCGTCATCCCGGACAAGCCGCGAAGCGGCGCCGATCCGGGATCCATGCCGGAACACTGCCGGTTGATGCTCAGGCATGGGTCCCGGGTCTGCGCTGCGCTTCGCCCGGGATGACGGCGCGTTTCGCGCATCAATCTCAATAAGGCCGCGCGGCATGGCCAAGGCACTTGCCCTTCTCAACGACAAACGCGTCCGCGACTGGATCTACCAGATCGCGGTCGTGGCGCTGCTCGTCGGCCTGACCATCTTCTTCGTGCGCAATGCGTCGGAGAACATGGTCAAGGCCGGCATCGCCTCCGGCTTCGATTTCCTGTGGCGGGCATCGGGCATCGACGTGCCCTTCGTGCTCACGAACTACACGCGATCAGACACGATCATGGGTCTGTTCTGGGTCGGCGTCGCCAATACCATGCTGGTGACGGTGATCGCGATGGTGCTCGCGACGCTGCTCGGCTTCGTCGTCGGCATCGCGCGCCTGTCCTCGCACTGGCTGCTCTCGACGCTGGCGGGCGCCTATATCGAGTTCGTCCGCAACATCCCGCTGCTGTTCTTCGTGCTGTTCTGGTATTTCGGCGTCATCGCCTCGCTGCCGGCCCCGCGTGACAGCGTAAAACTGTTCGGCATCGCCTTCCTCAACAATCGCGGCCTGACGATCCCGCTGCCCGACGCGCCCTCGAACTTCCGTTGGGCGCTGGGCGCGATTCTCCTGTCATGGTTCGCGCAATGGCTGGTGGCGCGCTGGGCGCGGCGACGCAAGGATCGCACCGGCCAGGACGCGCCGATGCTGGCGATCGGGCTCGTCCTCGTCGTGCTCGTGCCGGCTCTCGCCATCGCCTGGGCCAGCCTCGCGACGCGCTGGGACGTGCCGGTGCTACGGGGCTTCAACTATCGCGGCGGCTTCGTCGTGATCCCGGAATTCGTGGCGCTGCTGGCGGCGCTGGTCACCTATACCGCCGGCTTCATCGCCGAGATCGTGCGCGGCGGCATCCAGGCCGTGCCACATGGCCAGATCGAGGCGGCCTCGGCGCTGGGCCTGCGCCCCGGCCGAATCCTGCGCCTCGTCACCATCCCGCAGGCATTGAGGGTGATGATCCCGCCGCTGACGAACCAGTATCTCAACGTGCTCAAGAACTCGTCCTTCGGCGCGGCCATCGCCTATCCCGATGTGGTCAGCCTGTTCATGGGCTCGGCCCTCAACAATACCGGCCAGGCTATCGAGATCATCGCAATGACGCTGGCGGTCTACCTCGTCATCGGACTGGCCGTTTCGGCCTTCATGAACTGGTACAATGCCAGGATCGCGCTGGTGACGCGATGAGTAGCGCCTCGCTCCCGCTCTGGAGACAGCGCCTGTTCGGCACCCCGGCGACCGGCATCGTCACGGTCGTGCTGGCCTTCGTGCTGGCCTGGGTCGCGATTCCGATCATCCGCTGGGCCCTGATCGATGCGAACTGGGTCGGCACCACGCGGGCGGACTGCACGGCGGGTGGCGCCTGCTGGGTCTTCATCCGCGCCCGTTTCGGCCAGTTCATGTACGGGCTCTATCCGGTCGACCAACGCTGGCGCGTCGACCTGACCGGGATCATCTTCCTTGTGTCGGTATTAGGCATCGTCTTCGCGCCGCAGCGGCTGCGCCTGAGGGCCGGCCTCGCTGCGCTTGTCGTGCTTCCGCCGCTGGGCATCTGGCTGCTCGCGGGTGGGTTTGGGCTGCGCCCCGTCGAGACGCGCGAATGGGGCGGCCTGATGCTGACCCTGTTCATCTCGGTCTATTCGAGCCTGATCGCGATCCCGCTCGGCATCATCTTCGCGCTCGGGCGCCAGTCGCAGCTGCGCGTCATCCGTCTGATCAGCATCCTGTTCATCGAGTTCTGGCGGGGCGTGCCGATCATCGCGGTAATCTTTCTCGCCTCTCTCCTGCTGCCTTTGATCCTGCCCGGCGGCATCGGCATCGACAGGTTGGCGCGCGCCGTGATCGGGCTCGGCTTCGTTATCGCCGCCTATATGGCCGAAGCCGTGCGCGGGGGCCTGCAGGCCCTGCCATCGGGCCAGAGGGAGGCCGCGACCGCGCTCGGGCTGAACTACTGGAAGGCGACCGGCCTCATCGTCCTGCCGCAGGCATTGCGCATCTCGCTGCCGGCAATGACCAACGAGTTCATCGCCCTGGTGAAGAACACGACGCTGGTCCTGGTGGTCTCGATCCTCGACCTGCTCGGCATCGCGCAGGCCTCGCTCGCCGACCCCGCCTGGGTCGGCATGAACATGGAGGCCTACGCGTTCTCAGGCGCGATCTACTGGCTGATCTGCTTCGCGCTCTCGCGCTGGAGCCGGCATCTCGAGAGCCGACGGCGGCTTTAAGCTGCCAGTCAAATTCCACATACGAAAAAGCCGGCCTCGCGGCCGGCTTTTTGCGTCATTATCATCTCGATAAGTTCAGCCGCGTGCAACCCGGCTGCGGTCGCGCCTGCGATCGGCGGCGGGCTGATAGGCGATCTGCGCGTGGTGGCTGCAATAGGGCATGCCGGTCTGCGAGCGGCCGCCGCAGAAGCGGAATTCCGGTGTGGTCGGATCGCCCATGGGCCAGCGGCACATATATTCGCGCAGGTCCATGATGGTGACGCGTTCGGAGAACGGCACGACCACATCCTCGGACGGTGTCGGCGCCTGCTGCGTCTCCGGCTCCTCCTCGGGAGCATATTGCGGTGCCAGCGCATTGGCGCCGCGGGTCATGCCGGCCGTTGCGCCCTGGTTCCCGGTCATCGGGTGGCTGGGCGAGCGGGTCGGCGCCTTGCGGGGGGCGTTGTTGCGCGGCGTGCTCGGGGCAGCAGGGTTCTTGGCCCGGCCGGAAAGACCGAGACGATGGACCTTTCCGATCACGGCGTTACGCGTCACCGAGCCGAGTTCGCCCGCGATCTGGCTCGCGCTCAACCCGTCGCTCCAGAGCTTCTTCAGAAGCTCGACGCGTTCTTCCGTCCATGCTCCGGCTTCGTTCATCGGCGTCACCTGTCTTGTCCGGACGGCCCCTGACGGAGCTGTCCTATGGGCGGATCGTGGCGGAATCCGAAGCCGGCAGCGCCCGTCGCTAGACGGAGGCCGTTACACCCGGAACTGACGGTACTGGGGACGCCGCACGAGATGTCGTATCTGACGAACGAGACCATACAAGATGGCCGGACTCGGCGACAAGAGTCCGCGAATCAGAAATCGTCTTTTCCCCAGGCCATTCGCAAAATTTTCGTCAAGGGGCTCGCTGCCATTTTCCTGACGCAGCGGCATGGAATTGACAGCGGCCAGCCCCTTTAGCATACTCCGACTACCAGCTGACGCCGCCCCTCCGGGCGGCGCTTATGTTTTTGCAGATCAGGACCTGCGATGATGCGGATGACGGCGCGACGAGATGTCGGGAGCTGGCTGCGACGATAACGTCGTCGCGGGGTCGTAACGTGGCTGCAAGAAGCCTGTTCGCCCTGGAACACCGTTGTCAGTCCAGCACCAATCCGTTCTCAACCGTCCCGTCGCGAGGATCGCATTCCATGGCTTCTGCTCCCGTTTCCGCTGCCCCCTCCGTTCTGCTGCCGACCTATGCCCGCGCTCCCGTCGCCTTCGAGCGCGGTGAAGGCCCCTGGGCGATCACGGCCGATGGCACGCGCTACCTCGATTTCGGCGCCGGCATCGCGGTCAACGCGCTGGGCCACGCCCATCCGCATCTGGTGAAGGCGCTGACCGAGCAGGCCGGCAAGATCTGGCACACCTCGAACCTCTACACGATGCCGGAGGGTGAGAAGCTGGCGTGCCGGCTCTGCGAGGCGACTTTCGCGGAGCGCGTCTTCTTCACCAATTCGGGCGCCGAGGCGAACGAGTGCGCCATTAAGATGGCGCGCAAATACCACGCCGCGAAGGGCGCTCCCGAGCGCTTCCGTATCATCACCTTCGAGGGTGCCTTTCATGGCCGCACGCTGGCGACCATCGCCGCCGGCGGGCAGCAGAAATATATCGACGGCTTCGGCCCCAAGGTCGACGGCTTCGACCAGGTGCCGTTCGATGACGAGAAGGCCCTGAAGGCTGCGATCGGACCCGAGACGGCCGCGCTGATGATCGAGACGATCCAGGGCGAGGGTGGCTTGCGCTCCGTGCCGCCGCGCTTCCTCAAGCTGCTGCGCGAACTCTGCGACGAGCACGGCCTGATGCTGATCTTCGACGAGATCCAGACCGGCGTCGGCCGCACCGGCAAGTTCTTCTCCTATGAGCTTTACGGCGTCACGCCCGACATCATGTCGATCGCCAAGGGCATCGGCGGTGGCTTCCCGATGGGCGCCTGCCTCGCAACAGAAGAGGCGGCGTCGGGCATGACGCTGGGCACTCACGGCACGACCTTCGGCGGCAATCCGCTCGCCATGGCCGTCGGGAATGCGGTGCTGGATGTCGTACTGGCTCCGGGCTTCCTCGACCATGTCGCGCAGATCGGCCTGCGGTTGCGCCAGTCGCTGGCCCAGCTCAAGGACCAGCATCCCGATGTCATCGCCGAGATCCGCGGCGAGGGCCTGATGCTCGGCCTGAAGCTGCACACGCTGAATACCGATTTCGTCACCGAGGCACGTGCTGCCGGCCTGCTGGTCGTCGGTGCGGGCGATAACGTCGTGCGCCTGCTGCCGCCGCTGATCATCAGCGAGGCTGATGTCTCCGAGGCCGTGTCGCGGCTTGATCGTGCCGCGAGCGCGATCGAAGCCACGCTCAAGCGCCCGGCTGCCGAATAGCGCTTGAGCCCTTTCTTATCCCCGACGTGAAGGAAGCGCCCCTGATGCGCCATTTCCTCGATATTTCCGATTTCTCCGGCACGGAGCTGCGCGCCATCCTGCGCGCTGGCGAAGAGATCAAGACGCGACGCCGCACGCCCGATGCGGCGGGCGATCGCCTGCTCGAAGGCAAGGTCATCGCCATGATCTTCGAGCAGCCTTCGCTTCGCACCCGGGTCTCCTTCGATGTCGGCATCCGCGAGCTCGGCGGCTCGCCGATGATGGTGACCGGCCAGGAGATCGAACTCGGCGAGCGCGAGACCATCGCCGATACCGCCCGCGTGCTGTCGCGCTATGTCGATGCGATCATGATCCGCATGCTCGACCATGATTCCGTGGTCGAAATGGCGAAATACGCAACCGTGCCGGTGATCAACGGGCTGACCAAGCGCCAGCACCCCTGCCAGGTCATGGCCGATGTCATGACCTTCGAGGAGCGCAAGGGGCCGATCAAGGGCAAGCGCATCGCCTGGACCGGCGACACCAACAACGTGCTGACCTCCTGGGTCCATGCGGCCGGCAGGCTCGATTTCGAGCTCGCCATCGCGACGCCCGAGGAGCTGGCTCCGCCGCCGGCGCTGATCGACTGGGCCCGCAAGCAGGGCGCCAAGCTGACGCTGACGAGCCGCCCGGAAGCCGCAGTCGAGGGCGCCGACTGCGTCATCACCGATTGCTGGGTCTCGATGGGCGACGAGGAAGGCACGCGCCATAACCTGCTGCGGCCCTATCAGGTCGACGAGCGCCTGCTAGGCCGCGCCGAAAAGGATGCGATCTTCATGCACTGCCTGCCCGCGAGCCGCGGCGAGGAGGTGACCGACGCCGTCATGGACGGGCCGCAATCGGCCGTGTTCGACGAGGCCGAGAACCGTCTGCATGCGCAGAAGGGCATTCTCGCCTGGTGCTTCGGCGGGGTTTCGGCCTGATGGCGGCCGATATCGCCAGTGCTGGCGTCGCGGCGCTCGACGATCGGGTCGTGCCGTTCACGGTGCCCGATCTCGATATCCGCGGTCGCGTCGTGCGGCTTGGTTCCTCGATCGACACCATCCTCGGCCGGCATAATTATCCCGAGCCCGTCGCGCGCGTGCTCGGCGAAGCGGCGGCTTTGACCGTGCTGCTTGGCACGGCGCTGAAATTCGAGGGCCGCTTCCAGCTCCAGACCAAGAGCGACGGGCCGATCTCGATGATGGTCGTCGATTTCAATGCGCCCGATACCTATCGCGCCGTGGCCCATATCGATCAGGCCAAGTTCGACGACGCCATGGCTTCGGGCGCGCTGAGCACCGGCGAGCTGCTGGGCGAGGGCCATCTTGCCATGACCGTCGATCAGGGTTCGCAGGCGTCGCGCTATCAGGGCGTGGTGGCGCTAACCCGCCAGGGCCTGGAAGAGGCGGCGCATCAGTATTTCCGCCAGTCCGAACAGATTCCAAGCCGCATTCGGCTCAGCGTCGGCTCGATCGTTACAGGCGAGGGCCGGCAATGGCGCGCGGGCGGCCTGCTCGTGCAGTTCATGCCGCATTCGATCGATCGGCTGCGTGCCGCCGACCTGCATCCCGGCGATGCGCCCCAGGGCCATGAGATCATGGCGAATACCGATCCCGACGGCATCAGCGACGATGCCTGGGCGGAAGCCCGCTCGCTGGTCGAGACCGTCGAGGACCACGAACTGCTCGACCCGCTGCTCGAAAGCGAGCGTCTGCTGTACCGGCTCTTCCACGAGCGCGGCGCGCGGGTGTTCGAGCCGGTGCTGGTGCAGGAGGCCTGCCGCTGCTCGCGCGAGCGCGTGCTCGGCATGCTGCGCGGCTTCTCCTCCGAGGACCGCAAGGCGATGGTCGCCGATGACGGCACGCTCGGCGTCACCTGCGAGTTCTGCTCGCGGCGCTACGTGTTCGAGGCGTCGGAAGTCGAGGACGGCTTGGCGGCGGAATAAAGCTCGGGCACCGAAAGTAGCCCTCTACGGAGAGGGCCACTCTCGCGCCTCCTTCAGACGTGCTCTAAGCCCGGCACTCCGCCATCAGCCGGCGCATAAAAGCCTCGCCGGCCGCGAACTGTTCCAGCGTGATGTATTCGTCGGGCTGATGCGCCTGATCGATCGAGCCGGGTCCGCAGACGATGGTGGGCAGTCCGGCCCGCTGGAAATGCCCGGCCTCGGTCGCATAGGCGACCGCGATGGTGCTGTTCTTGCCGGCGAGGCGCATTACCAGCGTCTCGGCTTCCGAACCCGGATCGGGCGCGAGGCCGGGAACATCCGAGCTCATCACGGTCTGGATCGTGGAGGACGGCGCGGTCTTGCGCATCCGGGCAAGGACCTCGTCCGATAGCGTGGCAAAGCGCGCGGGCACATCCTCGGGATTCGAGCCCGGCAAGGTGCGGACCTCCCAGGACAATTCGCATCGATCCGCCAGGATGTTGCGGGCGATGCCGCCATGGAATTTTCCGACATGGACGGTGTCGTAAGGCGGGTCGAAGCGCCCGCTCGGATCGAGCTGCTCTTCGCGCTCGTCGGCGATACCGACCAGCCCGGCCGCCAGCCGCACGCCCGCATGCACCGCGCTGGCGCCCAGATGCGGTTTTGAGGAATGCGCCGCGAAGCCGGTGATCGTCGTGAAGAAGGTGCGGATGCCCTTATGCGCGTCAGCAAGCTCGAGCGAGGTCGGCTCGCCGACGATGACGGCGCGCGGGCGCGGCAAGTCCTTGCCCATGCGCGCGATGCCGTCGACCACGCCGAGGCAAGTGACCTCCTCATCATAGGACAGGAAGAGGTGGATCGGCGTTTTCAGCTCGGCTGCGAGGAAATCCGGCACGAGCGCCAGCGCGAGCGCGATAAAACCCTTCATATCGACGGCGCCGCGACCATAGGCGCGCCCGTCTGCAATATGCAGCGTGAACGGATCGCGGCTCCAGCTCTGGCCCTCGACCGGAACGACGTCGGTATGTCCCGACAGCACGATCCCGCCGCGATCCGACGGCCCGATCGTCGCGAAGAGCGCCGCCTTGTCGCCGGCCGCATTGGGGATGCGGATGGAGGCCACGCCCCAGCCGGCGAGATAGTCCTCGACGAAGGCGATCAGCTCCAGATTGGATTTATGGCTGACCGTGTCGAAAGCAACGAGACGGGCGAGCATGTCGAGCGGCGCGTAGCGCTGCCCGGCTGACGGGGAGGAGGCAGTCAATGCAGGACCTTCTTCACATAAGGGGAATCGAGCGGGAACAGCGGCACCTCGACATCGAAGATCTCGCCCTTCTCGCCAAGCATGGCATAGAAGCCGCGCATCGAGCCGTCCGGCGTCATCAGCGGGCAGCCGGATGTATAGCTGAAGCTCTCGCCTGGCCTGAGCACCGGCTGCTGGCCGATGACACCTTCGCCACGCACCTGATGCACCTCGCCACGTCCATCGGTGATGAACCAGTGTCGGGACATCAACTGCACGGTCTGGAGCGAGAGGTTCACGATCTCGATGGTGTAGGACCAGAAATAGCGACCCTGTTCATGTGAGGATTCACCCTCCATGAAGCTCGGCACGGCCGTCACGCGTACGCCATGCGTTTCCGCTTGATACATCGCGACGGCTCCATCCCTGACGCGCCCGCTCCGGCTGCCATGCCACGTGGCAGCTTTGTTATGAGCCGGCAGCCGTCAGCGTCAATGCCGAAGCGGGTGTTCGCTGCCCCGATCCCTGCGCAGTGACAGCCCCGCGTGACCGGCAAAAGCCTGATTCTCGCGTGGACAACTGCGTGTTCCAGCCCTTGCGCATGGCGGCCATGCTTGGCCTTTGCTCCGCGTTTCGCTAGCAGTAACCGATCGCCTCCGGACATAGCATGCTGACCTTCCAGCCCGGCATTCAGCCCGACAGTAGCATTCGCGCCTTCATCGAGCAGGGCGCGATCAGGCTCGCCCAGCCGCCGGCCGATGGCCAGATCCAGCCGGCGAGCCTCGACCTGCGCCTTGGCGACCGCGCTTACCGCGTCCGCGCGAGCTTCCTGCCCGGCCCCGATCGCACGGTGAAGCACCGGCTCGATCATCTGGCCCTGCACGAGATCGACCTGACACGCGGTGCCGTGCTTGAAACCGGCTGCGTTTATGTCGCGGAGCTGATGGAAGGCCTGGCGATGCCCAAGGGCTTGCGCGCCGCCGCGAATCCGAAGAGCTCGACCGGACGGCTCGACGTCTTCACCCGCGTCATCACTGACCGTGCCCGCGAGTTCGACCTTGTCGAGGACGGTTATGAGGGACCGCTCTTCATCGAGATCTCGCCGCGCACCTTCCCGGTGCTGGTTCGCTCGGGCTCGCGGCTGTCGCAGATCCGTTTCCGCGCCGGCGAGAGCAAGCTCGACGACAGGACGCTGGGCGAATTGCATCTGCGCGAGACCCTGGTCAGCGCGGCCGAGCCGTCCTTCCAGGGTGGCGTTGCCGTCAGTGTCGACCTCTCCGGTTTCGACGGGCTGATCGGCTATCGCGGCAAGCATCATACGGCGCTGATCGATGTCGACCGGGTCGGCGCCTATCGTGCCGCCGATTTCTGGGAGCCGATCCCGTCCGACGGCTCGCGCGCGCTGATCCTCGATCCCGACCAGTTCTATATCCTCGCCTCCAAGGAAGCCGTGCATGTGCCGCCGGATTTCGCCGCCGAGATGACGCCGTTCGATGCCCTCGTCGGCGAGTTCCGGGTGCATTATGCCGGCTTCTTCGATCCTGGCTTCGGCCATGGCGCGGCCGGCGGGCAGGGCGCGCGCGCCGTCCTCGAAGTACGCTCGCGCGATGTGCCCTTCATCATCGAGGACGGCCAGATCGTCGGCCGGCTGGTCTATGAGGCGATGGCGGCCCGGCCCGACGCACTCTATGGCGCCGGCTTGAAGTCGAACTATCAGGGCCAGGCGCTCAAGCTCTCGAAGCATTTCCACGACTGAGCCGACGCCTTTTTCGTCGCCATTATTGCACTGCAATGCAGGGTCATGATCGCAGCATGACCCTATTTCACTATGCCGGCATCGTAGCCGTTCCCGTCCTGATCGTTGGCTATCTCGCCGTGGTCCGCTGGGCAACGAGGGCTGACGAGCAGCCGGACCGAAACCCGCGCCCCGACGCGTGATTCCCGGATGACACCCGCTCCCGAAGCCGCTATGAACGCCTGCCTCCCGGCGCGCGGCACTTCGGCGCGAGGGTGCATGCGGGCGTAGTTCAGTGGTAGAACGTCAGCTTCCCAAGCTGAATGTCGTCGGTTCGATCCCGATCGCCCGCTCCAAATCCTCTGACAGCAATCGGCTCAGCCTATCAGGCGGTGCGTTCCGCGATGGCGGTTCCTGCCGCCCAGCCCGATGACCAGGCCCATTGGAAGTTGTAGCCGCCAAGCCAGCCGGTTACGTCGACGACTTCGCCGATGAAATACAGGCCGTCGACTGCCCTTGATTCCATCGTCCGTGAGTTCAGGCCGGACGTATCGACGCCACCGAGCGTCACTTCCGCGGTCCGGTACCCTTCCGATCCGATGGGCAATACGTCCCAGCCCTGAATGATTGCTGCGATCGCCGCGAGCTTCTTGTCGCTGGCGTCGCCGATGGGACCCGCCCAACCATGGGCATCTGCAAGATAAGTCGCCAATCGCTTCGGCAGGATATCGCCAAGCGTGTTGGCGATGCTTCTGCGGCCATTTTCCTGCCTGGAGGCACGCAAGTCGGCGAAAACATCATGGCTGGGCAGAAAAGCGATCCTGAGCGGGGCTTTCTCGCGCCAATAGGATGAAATCTGCAGAATCGCAGGACCGGAAAGCCCGCGATGCGTGAACAGCAGCGCCTCTTCGAATGAGGTCTTGCCGCAGGAGACCCGCGCATCTGCGGCGACGCCGGCGATCTCGCGAAACCCGGCAAGAACGTCTTCACCGAATGCCAGCGGCACCAGAGCCGGGCGTGTTTCCGTCACCGCCAGGCCAAACTGGCCGGCGATCTGATAACCAAGGCTGGATGCCCCCATTTTCGGGATGGATTTTCCTCCGGACGCAACGACGAACTGCCGGCACCGAATTCCTGCAGCGCCATCGCCGCCAAGCGTGATCGCAAAGCCATCATCAACCCGCTCAAGGCTTTCCAGCGTCGTTCCCAGGCGCAATTCGCAGGCCGCACGCGCCATCTCGTCCAGCAGCATGGCGATGATGTCCTTGGCGGACTCATCGCAGAAAAGCTGCCCGAGCGTTTTCTCGTGATAGGCAATGCCGTGCTTTTCGACCAGGGCGACGAAATCATGCTGGGTGTATCGGCCAAGCGCAGATTTTGCGAAATGCGGATTGTCCGACAGGAAATTGCGCGCGCTCGTTCCGATATTGGTGAAGTTGCAGCGGCCCCCGCCGGAAATGCGGATTTTTTCGCCGGGTGCCTTGGCGTGATCGACGATGAGAACGCGGCCACCGCGCGATGCGGCATGGATCGCGCACATCATGCCCGCAGCACCGGCTCCCAGGATGACAGTGTCGAAACGCTCGATCGGCATCGAATGCTGCTAGCCCCAGAACAGCCCCAATGGCATTGCGCGCGTTCCCGCTGGTATCGCGCGATGCTTCGGGTAGATGATCCGCGGCTGCCCATCAACCGATGAGACCGCGATCGGGCGTTTAATCGCCGTGCATTCCTATTTCCTGAAAAATTGGCGCGCCGACCCTGCGTCACGGAAGCCGCTTCCGGCGGCGAGCGCGTGGAGCTATGGTTCCGCCATGACGCAGGCCGACCACAGCAGCGAGCCCGATGCCGCCCCGCCGTCGCGGATGGGCATCATGTTGCTCGCGGGAGGAGCGTTTGCCCTTCTCCTGACCGGGCTGCTGCTCTGGTGGCGCGAGGGTGACCGGCTTTTCACCGATGGCCTCATCGCCAGCATCGTCGCCTGTTTCTGAAGCGACACTCGCCCAGCGCCGCAAGCTCCAATCAGGATACCGTCCCGTGAACCGCCGCCTCGTCCTGCCTTTCGTCGTCTTCCTTGTCGGTGCGCTCGCGCTTGCGGCCGCGGCGATCATCACCTTCTCGCCCGCGCGGCAGGGACAAAGCGGAACGGCCAGCGTCGGCGGCCCCTTCGCCCTCACCACTCAGGACGGCAAGACGCTGACCGAAAAGGATCTGCGCGGAGCGCCCTTCCTGGTGTTCTTCGGCTTCACCCATTGCCCCGACATCTGCCCGACCAAGCTGTTCGAGATTTCCGAGACGCTGCGTGCCGCCGGCCCGAAGGGCGAGAAGCTGCGCGCGCTCTTCGTCAGCGTCGATCCCGAGCGCGATACGGCCGAGGTGATGAAGAGCTATCTCGGCTCCTTCGACCCGCGCATCGTCGGCCTGACCGGAGATCGCGCTGCGATCGATGCCACGATCAAGGCCTACCGCGCCTATTCGAAGAAAGTGCCGCTGAAGGATGGCGACTACACCATGGACCATACCGCGCTGGTCTATCTGATGGGCAAGGATGGCAGCTTCATCGGCGCCTTCAATATCGAGCGGCCGCCGGCCGAGGCCGCTGCCGAGTGGCTGCGGCATCTTTGATCAGCCGTCCGGCGCCGGAGACGACTTCAGCTCCTGGATGGAGCGGTTTTCCGCGCGGGTTTGAACGCGATTTGCCCGGCGCCGCGCTGTCGCGCCAGCCCATGCGTGGTCTTGTTCCAGACGAAGGGACGGGTGAAATACTCGTATAGGGCGACCCAGGCCGCGACCGAGACGAGGCCATAGTAGAGCGGCAGCGCTGGCAGCAGCAGGAGAAGCCTGGGCGAGCCGCGCCTGAGCGCGCCCAGGACAGGCGGCGCGATCATCGCGAATATCCCGAGTATCGCGATGGTCAGCGCCAGTGTCGTGACCAGGCTGAGGAGCGTGCCCGAGGGCGTCATCAGCGACCCCCCGCTCCAGGCATAGACGGCGGCGATCGCGAAGATCGGATAGCCCAGGGCAGCCACGATGGTTCCCAGCGCCTGCGCAGTGAAGGCGAGCGTCGCCGACAGGCCGGCCTCGCGCAACAGCCGGGCAGGCGCGCGTGAATGCGTCGCCAGCGTCTGAATATAGCCCTTGATCCAGCGCGAACGCTGCTTGCGCCATGCAGACATGGACAGCGGCGCTTCCTCGAAGGTGTTAGACGGCAGGTCGCCCACACGATAACCGGCCCGTGCGAGACGCACGCCCAGATCGGCATCCTCGGTGACGTTCCAGGCGTCCCAGCCGCCGATCGCCCGGAGCACGCTGGTGCGAAAATGGTTTGAGGTCCCGCCCAGCATGATAGGCAGCTGCGAACGCAGCAGGCCCGGGTTCAGCACATCGAACAATCCGGCATATTCGAAAGCGAACAACGCCGGCAGAATCCCGTCGCCGGCATTATCGATCACGAGCCGCGCCTGCAGGCAGGCAAGCTCGTCGGGCGCGCGCAGGAAACGGGCGGCGGCCAGCCGCAATTGCCGGGGATCGGGAATGTCCTCGGCGTCGAAGATGGTGAAGAGCGAACCGCGTGCCTCGAGCAAGGCGAGGTTGAGCGCGCGGGGCTTGGTACGCGGCTGGCCTTCGGGCACGATGACGACGCTGAAATGTGCGGGCAGGACGATCTGGCTCAGGGCATTGCGCAGGCCGGCATCTTCGGCCTCGACCAGCAGTTTGATGTCGAGCTTGGCGGCCGGGTAATCGAGCGCAGTCAGGGACTGCACGATCTGGGGCAGCACAGCCTCTTCCCGGAAGAGCGGGATGGCGACGGTATAGACCGGAAGGCGGCTGTCATCGACGCGCCAGCGACGATGGCTCGCGAGTTCGCCATCGGGTTCTTCGAGGGTCGCAGCCAGCCGCAGGACGATCACGCAGAGGAAAAGCGGACCGACCAGCGTGGCCAGCGCAAAGAACGCCTCGAGCGGCGCCATCACGCCGCAAAGCGCCGAGAGGACCGTGCCGCCTCCAAGCGCGATGCGTTGGCCCCGCGTCGCGCCGGTGCGGGCGCTGTCGCGTGCCAGCCCGGCCTGGTCGAGCCCAGCAATGTGGCGCGCCAGCCCCGTGGAATTCGCCTCGCGAAGGCAGGCGGCGAAGTCGGTTGGCGTCGTGACTGCGATGTCGAGGCGGTTTCGCAGTCCCGAGTCCAGAAGGCGGCGCAGCGCGGGACCTTCCGGCGCCAACGCGAAGTCCAGGTCCGGATGCTCCAGCACTGGCGCCATCCCCGCACGCAGAATGGCGCCATATTCTCCGCCTGGCCGCAAGGCCAGCGGGCCCTTGTGAAAGGCAACACCGAGCTCGGCGGCAAGAGCGCGATAGAAGCCAGCCTCATCGATCGATCCGAGCGCCATGAGCTCGCGGGCGGGCTCGGACCCGATCCGGATCGCGCGGCGGGCGGCGGCCGCGAGTTCGGATGGAGCAATGCCGTGCCGCCAGAGAAAAGCGATCTCGATGGGCAGGCCGGCAAGGGCCTGCTCCTGGCGGATCGCACCGTCCTCGTTCCCGCCGCCGCCCAATGGCCCGGTCCCGTCTCACGCAACGCTTGAGCCGGGCAGATCGTAGACCGGGCAACCTATCGTTGCCGATCCCCATGACAGCACCGAGACAGACTGCTTTCAGCCCTCTCGCCGAGAAGGGCCCACCGAGAAAGAGGGGGCCGTGAGCGGTCCGCTTCGTCGGCCGCTTATTTCTCGATGCGCCAGACCGTGCGCAGCGAACTGGTGATCGTGATTTCGCCCGGCTCGACCGAGATCGGCGCGGCGCCCGCCGCCATGCGGAAGGTGCGCATGTCGCCCGCGGCGCGGCCGGGCGTCTCGGCTTCTGCCTCGACGATCGAGACGAGCTCGCCGACCTTGACGCCGAGCGCGCCGGCATGGAGAGCGGCCCGCGCACGGGCGGCCTCGGCGGCTTTCAGCCGTGCAGCATCCTTGGCCTTGCTCTCGTCGGCGAGGCCGAAGCTGATTCCGGACATCTCGTTCGCGCCGGCCTTGACCAGCGCATCGATCAGCGGCCCAGCCTTGGCGAGATCGCGGACGGTGACTGTCAATCCGGTGCGGGCCTCGTAGCCGTCGATGGCGGCGGCGCGCGGCGGCTTGGGACCGGGCGATACGGGCGGCTGCGTCATGCGAGGCGTCAGCGAAACCTGCGAGGTCATGAGATCGGCCGGCGCGATGCCCGCCGCCTTCACCGCCTCGACCAGCTTGGCCAGTGCCGGGGTGTTCTGGCCGAGCGCCTCAGCGGCGGTCTTGCCCTCGCTGACGACCCCCGCCTGAATGACCGCGATGTCGGGCCTGACCCGGATTTCGCCTTCGGTGCGAATGACGATACCTTCGGCCGGTGCCAGTGGGCTCGCGGTCTGGGCATGGGCCTGGCTCGACAGGGCCATCATGGCCGCAAGCAGGATCGTCTTCTTCATCGTCATCGCCTGGCTCCATTGTCGACCGCGCCAAGCGCGCGATCGATCTCCGACATATCGGAGCCCGTTATTGCCAGCCAAAGTGTCCGGCTTGGGGCAAACGACTCGGGGCAAACGGCTCGGCACAAATGGCCAAGTGCAGCCCCGCGCTTCGATCAGAAGTGGTGCGCTCCGCTCGTCCGCTCCGGGCGCCGCTCGTCACCGCGCCGCGAGAATCTCCGCGACCTGCGGAATGTCCTTGTCGCCGCGTCCCGAAAGATTGACGACCATCAGATGGTCCTTCGGCTTCTTCGGGGCGAGCTCGGCGACGCGGGCGAGCGCATGAGCGGATTCAAGCGCGGGAATGATGCCCTCAAGCTTCGAGATCAGCTGGAAGGCTTCCAGCGCCTCCTCGTCGGTGGCCGAGAGATAGGTGGCGCGGCCGACATCGTGGAGCCAGGAATGTTCCGGGCCGATGCCGGGATAGTCGAGCCCGGCCGAGATCGAATGCGCGTCCTTGATCTGTCCGTCATCATCCATCAGCAGATAAGTGCGATTGCCGTGCAGCACGCCGGGGCGTCCGCCGGTCAGTGACGCCGCATGGAGCCCCGAGGGAATGCCGTGACCGGCCGCCTCCACGCCGTAGATCTCGACGGATGCGTCGTCGAGGAACGGGTGGAACAGGCCCATCGCGTTGGAGCCGCCGCCGATGCAGGCGATCAGCGAATCCGGCAACCGGCCTTCCAGCTCCTGCATCTGGGCGCGCGTCTCGGTGCCGATGATCGACTGGAAATCGCGCACCATCGCCGGGTAGGGATGCGGACCTGCGACCGTGCCGATGCAGTAGAAGGTCGTTGCGACATTGGTGACCCAGTCGCGCAGCGCCTCGTTCATCGCGTCCTTCAGCGTCTTCGTGCCGGATTCGACTGGGATGACCGTTGCGCCGAGCATCTGCATGCGGAAGACATTGGGCGCCTGCCGGGCGACGTCGACCGCGCCCATATAGACGATGCATTCGAGCCCGTAGCGGGCGCAGAGCGTGGCGGTCGCGACGCCGTGCTGGCCGGCGCCGGTTTCGGCGATGATGCGCTTCTTGCCCATGCGCCGCGCCAGCAGGATCTGGCCGAGAACATTGTTCACCTTGTGCGAGCCGGTGTGGTTCAGCTCCTCGCGCTTCAGGTAGATCTTGGCTCCGCCCGATAGGCCGGAGGCCGTCGCCAGACTACGAAAGTGCTCCGTGAGGCGCTCGGCGAAATAGAGCGGCGAGGGGCGGCCGACATAGTGCTTCAGCCCGTAGGCCGTCTCGGCATGGTAGGCAGGGTCGGCCTTGGCGGCCTCATAGGCCTGTTCCAGCTCAAGGATCAGCGGCATCAACGTTTCCGCGACGAAGCGGCCGCCAAACATGCCAAAGCGGCCGTTCTCGTCGGGGCCGCTGCGGTAGGTGTTCGGGTTATGGGGCGCGTTCATGCCTGTCCTGCCTTCTGCAAATCATCGGCCGCCTTGCGGGCAGCCGCGACGAATTCGGCGATCCGTCCGGTATCCTTGATGCCCGCCGCGCTCTCGACTCCCGAGGAGACGTCGACGCCTGCCGGCTTCGTGATCGCGATCGCCTCCGCGACATTGGCCGGATCGAGCCCGCCCGATAGCATGAAGCGGAAAGCCGGGTCGAGACCGGCGAGCAGGCTCCAGTCGAAGGGCCGGCCGTGGCCGCCGGGATAGGCGGCGTCCTTCGGCGGCTTGGCATCGAGCAGGATGCGGTCGGCCACGCCGGCATAGGCCGGAATGCGCGCAAGGTCGCCCTTCTCGGCGACACCGAGGGCCTTCATCACGCGCCGCCCGGTTGCCGTCTTGATCGCCTCGACCAGAGCGGGCGGCTCCGTTCCGTGCAATTGCAGCCAGTCGGGGTTGAGCGCCTCGACGAGACCGCTGGCTTGCTTCTCGTCCCAGTCGACGATCAGCGCGACGATCTCCGCCCGTCCCCGCGCCAGCGCGGCCAGCGAGATCGCGCGTTCCATGCTGATGAAGCGCGGGCTACGGGGGTGAAAGACGAGGCCGATCATGTCGGCGCCGGCGTCGAGCGCTGCAAGCAGCGTCTCCGGCGTCGAGAGGCCGCAGATCTTGACCGTAAAGGGAGCAGAGAGGTCGGACATGGGAGCTGAGCTTGCGACAAGAGTTCAGCCCTCATCCTGAGGAGCCGCGTAGCGGCGTCTCGAAGGATGGTTCCAGTGTATGCTGGAGCCTCCTTCGAGACGCCATTTCACGAAATGGCTCCTCAGGATGAGGGCTCAGGGAGTTTTCAAGGGGAGCTTTAGCACGAAGGTGGTGGGCGCCGCACTTGCGACATGATGGCGGGTGAAGCCATTGTGACGGGCGTGGCGACG
The DNA here is from genome assembly GCF_900108245.1 of Allobosea lathyri. Taxonomy (GTDB): domain Bacteria; phylum Pseudomonadota; class Alphaproteobacteria; order Rhizobiales; family Beijerinckiaceae; genus Allobosea; species Allobosea lathyri. The sequence continues at coordinate 300,550 of NZ_FNUY01000005.1, read as the reverse complement.
GCAGGACGGGGCGGGATCGGTTTCGGCATGGGGCGGCGCGGTTTCACGGCTCTGGCGGGGCTGCTGGCGATGTTCGGCATCGCCACGGCTGTCTTCTACCTCCTCAGCCAGCCACGGACCCTGCGGCTTGCCGTGGGGCCGCTCGGCTCCGAGGATGCCCGGATGGCCGCCGGCTTCGTACAGGGGCTCAATCGCGAGAAGTCGCAGGTCAGGATCAGGCTGATCCTGACGGAGGGCTCGGCGGAGAGCGCCAAACGCGTCGACGAGGGCGCAGCCGAGCTTGCCATCGTCAGGGCCGATATCGCTCTGCCGGCCAATGCAGACACGGCCCTGATCACGCGGCGGACCTTTCCCTTCCTGATCACGACGAAAGAAACCGCAATCGGCCGCATCGCGGATCTGCGCGGGCGCCGGGTTGGCGTCGTCCGCAATCCCAGTGGCAATTTCGCGCTGCTGAGGCGCGTTCTGGCGCAATATGAGGTCAGGCCCGAGGAGATCGAGATCGTCGGCCTCGGCCCCGATGAGGTCGTCTCGGCGGCGAAGGAGGGGCGCATCGACGCCTTCTTCTCGATCAATGCCGTGGGCGCGCGCACCAATAATGATGGCCTTGGCAAGTTGCGCTCGGCCTGGGGCGAGGACCCCGTGCTGATCCCCATCCGCGAGGCCGATGCCATCGCCGCACGCGACCGTGCGATCGAGTCCGGCGAGATCGTGCGCGGTGCGCTCGGCGGTGATCCGCCGCGTCCCTCGGAAAGCCTGCCGACGATCTCGGTGACCTCGCGATTGATGGCGTCGCAGAACCTCGACGACAACCTCGTCGGCCAGCTGGTCAAGGAGATCCTCGGCCTGCGCCTGACGCTGGCTGCCGAACTGCCCTCGATCCAGGGGTTGGAGACACCCTCGACCGACAAGGACGCTCCCCTCCCGGTGCATTCGGGCGCAGCGGCCTTCATCGACGGCGAGCAGGAAACCTTTTTCGAGCGTTATGGCGACTGGTTCTATCTCGCCGTGATGGGGCTTTCCATGCTGGGAACCGGAGGGGCCGCGATCCTCGGCCGCGAGAGCGCGGCGCGCCGGCGCAAGGCGATGGCGGGCCTCGACCGGCTGCTGGCGCTGCTGCCCGAAATCAGGATCTGCGACGATGAAGACCAGCTCGCGCAACTGGATTCCGAGGCCGATGCGATCCTGACCAAGGTTCTCGGCGATTTCGCCCGGGGCGATCTCGGCGGCTCCGGTCTCGCGGCGTACCGGCTGGTGATGGATCAGGTCGGTCGCGCGCTCGTCGAAAGGCGGCGGATGCTCGAAATCGCGGACGAGACGTCGCGCTGATCGACCGGCCATGGGCGGCGCTCGAATGCCCAAAAGGTGGGCGCCTCGCCAGCTGCGATAGTACACTTTATCTGACCTTGGAGCCGTCAAGACGGCTTTATCGGCGCGCTCGGCGAAGAGACTGAAACCGTTGTGGTTGCCCAAACGGCCTTCAGCGTTTATGTGCAGCGCAACGAATTCCAGATTCCACTCACGAACGGGCTGCGCCGGCCGGGACTTTCCCCGCCGGCTCGCGGTCTTGAAACAAGGCCCTGACCCGCATGTCCATGCGCAATATCGCCATCATCGCCCACGTTGACCACGGCAAAACCACGCTCGTCGACAAGCTTCTGCAGCAGTCGGGCACCTACCGCGACAACCAGCGCGTGATCGAGCGCGTGATGGATTCCAACGAGCTCGAGAAGGAGCGCGGCATCACCATCCTGGCCAAGGCGACCTCGGTCGTCTGGAAGGATACGCGCATCAATATCGTCGACACTCCCGGCCACGCCGATTTCGGTGGCGAGGTCGAGCGCATCCTGAACATGGTCGACTCGGCCATCGTGCTGGTCGATGCCGCCGAGGGCCCGATGCCGCAGACCAAGTTCGTGGTCTCCAAGGCCCTGAAGCTCGGCCTTCGTCCGATCGTGGCGATCAACAAGGTCGACAAGCCCGACGCCCGCGTCCAGGAAGTCATCAACGAGGTCTTCGATCTCTTTGCCGCGCTCGACGCCAATGACGAGCAGCTCGATTTCCCGATCCTCTACGGTTCGGGCAAGCAGGGCTGGATGGCGCATGACCCGGCTGGTCCGCAGGACCAGGGCCTGGCCCCGATGTACGACCTCATCCTCAGCCATGTGCCGGAGCCGCGCATCGAGGAGGGTCCGTTCCGCATGCTCGGCACGCTGCTCGAAGCCAACCCCTATCTCGGCCGCATCATCACCGGCCGCGTCGTCTCGGGCTCGGCCAAGCCGAACCAGATGATCAAGGTTCTTTCGGGTGACGGCACGCTGGTCGAGACCGGCCGCATCACGAAGATCCTGGCCTTCCGTGGCCTTGAGCGCACGCCGATCGAAGAGGCCATTCCCGGCGACATCGTCTCCATCGCCGGCCTGGTGAAGGGTTCGGTTGCCGACACCTTCTGCGACCCGGCCGTCGAGACCCCGATCAAGGCCCAGCCGATCGACCCGCCGACCGTGTCGATGACCTTCATGGTCAACGACTCGCCGCTGGCCGGCACCGAGGGCGACAAGGTCACGACCCGCGTCATCCGCGACCGCCTGTTCAAGGAGGCCGAGGGCAATGTCGCGCTGAAGATCGAGGAAGCGACCGACAAGGACAGCTACATCGTCTCGGGCCGCGGCGAATTGCAGCTCGCGATCCTGATCGAGCAGATGCGCCGCGAAGGCTTCGAGCTCGGCGTCTCGCGTCCGCGCGTCGTGCTGAAGCGCGACGAGGCCGGCCAGCTGCTGGAGCCGATCGAGGAGGTCATCATCGACGTCGACGAGGAGCATTCCGGCGTCGTCGTGCAGAAGATGTCCGAGCGCAAGGCCGACATGCTGGAGATGCGTCCCTCCGGCGGCAATCGCCTGCGTCTGGTCTTCCACGCTCCGACGCGTGGCCTGATCGGCTATCAGGGCGAATTGCTCACCGATACGCGCGGCACGGCCATCATGAACCGGCTGTTCCACGACTACCTGCCCTATAAGGGCGAGATCGGCGGGCGCCGCAACGGCGTGCTGATCGCCATGGAAACCGGCGAGGCCGTGGCCTACGCGCTGTGGAACCTCGAAGATCGCGGCCCGATGATGATCGAGCCCGGCTGGAAGGTCTATCAGGGCATGATCGTCGGCGAGCACACCCGCGAGAACGATCTCGAGGTGAACGTGCTCAAGGGCAAGAAGCTCACCAACATCCGCACGACGTCGAAGGACGAGGCGGTGCGCCTGACCCCGCCGATCCGCATGACGCTGGAGCGTTCGCTGGCCTGGATCGACGACGACGAACTGGTCGAGGTCACCCCGAAGTCGATCCGCCTGCGCAAGGGCGTGCTCGACCCCAACGAGCGCAAGCGCTCGCAGAAGATCAAGGAAGCGGTGGCCTGATCAGGGCTCGCTTCGTGCCCGGGTTCGGCCCGGGCATCCCAGGACAGGAAATGCCCGGCCGCGTGCCGGGCATTTTCGTTTGAAGTGTTGTGTGGCCGTCGTTGCCGGCCCGAGCCCGAGAACGACGAGCAGCCGCCCTGCGCCAGCGGCAATTGCGCTGCGCGCCCGGCTCTGATCCTCTGCGTCCTTCCCAGGGAAGGACCACACCATGCTCACCCGCAATCTCGGCCGCTCCGGCCTGCGCGTTTCGCTCGTCGGCCTCGGCTGCAACAATTTCGGCGGCCGCATCGATAACGAGTCGGCACGCAAGGTCGTCGATGCCGCGATCGAGCATGGCATCACGCTGTTCGACACGGCCGATATCTACGGCAACCGCGGTGGCTCTGAGACCGCACTCGGCGAATTGCTCGGCGCGCGCCGCAAGGACATCGTGCTTGCCACCAAATTCGGCATGGACATGAACGATGCCGGCACGATGAAGGGCGGTTCGCGGCACTACATCATGAACGCGGTCGAAGCGTCGCTGAAGCGGCTCAAGACCGACTGGATCGACCTCTACCAGATGCACCGCTTCGATCCGCTGACGCCTATAGAGGAAACGCTGCGCACGCTCGAGGACCTTATCCACCAGGGCAAGGTGCGCTATATCGGCTGTTCCAATTTCGCGCCCTGGCAGGTCGCGGACGCAGCCTGGACCGCGCGCCATCTTGGCGTCACCGAATTCGCCTCGGCCCAAGACGAATACAGCCTGCTCAAGCGCGGCGCCGAGAACTATCTGATCCCGGCAGCTGAGCGCTACGGGATGGGGCTTTTGCCCTATTTCCCACTCGCCAATGGCTTGCTCACCGGCAAGTACAAGCGCAATGCGCCGATGCCGGAAGGCGCGCGCATGACCAGGGAGGCGCAGCGCGCCAGCGAAGTCCTCACCGATGCCAATTGGGAGAAGACGGAAAAGCTCGCCGTCTTCGCCGAGGCGCGCGGCAAGACGCTGGTCGAGCTCGCCTTCTCATGGCTCGCAGCCCAGCCGGTGATCTCCAGCGTCATCGCCGGCGCGACCAGGCCTGAGCAGGTCGCCGCCAATGTGAAGGCCGCCGAATGGGCGCTGACGCCGGAAGATCTCGCCGAGATCGACACGATCACGAAATAGGCGCCGGCGGCTCCGTCATTCTCGGGCGAAGCGAAGCGCAGACCCGAGAATCTCGTGACGAGAAAGCCCTGGTTTCAGAGATGGTCGGGTCAAGCCCGACCATGACGTCTGATGGCCGCTCCTGACAAGTTCTTGCGAATCGCCGCACCGTCGCAATGGACCGCCTCGCGCCAGCCGCTTATGGTCCGCGCCATGAGCGAGACAGCCCCGAAGACCTCCGCGCCCGATCTCAAGCCCGGCGACCATCTCTTTCTGGTCGACGGCTCGAACTTCATTTTCCGGGCCTATTTCCAATCGATCAATCAGGACCGGAAATACAATGCCCGTTCGGACGGTTTGCCCTCGGGCGCGGTCCGGCTGTTCGCGACCAAGCTGTTCCAGTTCGTCAAGGACGGCGTGCTCGGCGTAAAGCCGACGCATCTCGCCATTGTCTTCGACAAGACCGAGAACTCGTTCCGCAAGGCGCTCTACCCCGCCTATAAGGGCAACCGCTCGGAGCCGCCGCCGGACCTGATCCCGCAATTCCCGCTGATGCGCGAGGCGGTGCGGGCTTTCGGGCTGATCCCGGTCGAGCAGGATGTCTACGAGGCCGATGATCTGATCGCGACCTATGCCAGGCAGGCGCGCGAGGCCGGCGCCGATGTGCTGATCGTGTCGGCCGACAAGGACCTGATGCAGCTCGTGGGGCCGGGCGTCGCCATGTACGACCCCGCCTCCGGCGACGCCAAGAAGGGCGCGGGCTTTCGCGCCGAGCGCAAGATCGGCGAGCCCGAGGTGGTCGAATATTTCGGCGTGATGCCGAACAGGGTCGTGGATGTGCAGGCGCTGGCCGGCGACGCCACCGACAATGTGCCCGGCGCTCCCGGCATCGGCATCAAGACGGCCGCCCAGCTCATTGCGGAGTATGGCGATCTGGAGACGCTGCTGGCGCGCGCGGGCGAAATCAAGCAGCCCAAGCGCCGGGAGACGCTGACCAATCCCGAGATCGTCGAGAAGGTCCGCATCTCCCACAAGCTCGTCACGCTGGTCGACGATGTCGCGGTCGAGACGCCGCTGTCGCATTTGACGCTGAGCCAGCCGGATCCTGTGCCGCTCATCGCCTTCCTGAAGGCGATGGAATTCACCACCATCACCAAGCGCGTCGGCGAAGCCTATGAGGCCGATGTCGCAGCGATCGACGCAGACCCTGCGCTGGCGCCGGGCGGCTCGCGCGCGGCCGAGCTCAAGGCGCTCTATATCGGCGCCGACGCAGCCGATAGCCAGCCAATGCTCTCGACTGCGGCCAGCGCCGCGGTCACTCAGCCGGCGGCTGGAGCCCCCGCCGGCGATGGCTGGCTGAAGCCGGCCGATCTCGCCGCCGCCCGCAAGAACGAGGCGATTGCCGCCAAGGTCGACCGTACGGGCTATGAATGCGTGCGGACGCTGGCGGATCTCGAACGTTGGATCGGCTGGGCCTATGAGGCCGGCGTCGTCGCAATCGATACCGAGACCAGCGCGCTCGACGCGATGCAGGCGGATCTCGTGGGCATCTCGCTCGCCGTCGCGCCGGGCCGCGCCTGCTATATTCCGCTTCAGCATCGTGGCGGCACGGATCTGTTCGGCGGCGGCATGCTGGAGGGCCAGATCCCGGTGGCCGAGGCTGTCGCCGCGCTCAAGCCGCTGCTGACGGATGATGGCGTGCTCAAGGTCGGGCAGAACCTGAAATACGATCTGGTCCTGCTGGCGCGCTACGGCATCGAGCTGTCCCCGGTCGAGGACACCATGCTGATTTCCTATGCCCTCGATGCCGGCGTCAACAACCACGGCATGGACCGGCTGTCGGAGCTGCATCTCGGCCATGAGACCATCACCTTCGCGCAGGTCGCCGGCACCGGCAAGGCGCAGGTCTCCTTCGACAAGGTCGCGCTCGACAAGGCGACGGACTATGCCGCCGAGGACGCCGACGTCACCTTCCGGCTCTGGCGCGCGCTGAAACCCAGGCTCGCCGCCGAGGGCAAGGTCACGGTCTACGAGACGCTCGAGCGTCCGCTGGTCGAGGTGCTCGCCCGCATGGAAGGCCGCGGCATCGCCATCGACAGGCAGATCCTGTCTCGGTTGTCGGGCGAATTCGCGCAGTCGCTGGCCCGGCTGGAAGACGAGATCCACACGCTCGCGGGCGAAAAATTCCTGATCGGCAGCCCAAAACAGCTCGGCGACATCCTGTTCGGCAGGATGGGCCTCGCCGGCGCCAAGAAGACCGCGACCGGGCAATGGGCGACGGGGGCCGGCGTGCTCGAGGAGCTGGCCGAGCAGGGCCATGAGCTGCCCTCGAAGATCCTGGAATGGCGTCAGCTCGCCAAGCTGAAATCGACCTACACGGATTCGCTGCCGGCCTATGTGAACCCGACGACCAACCGGGTGCACACCTCGTTTGCGCTGGCGGCGACGACGACGGGCCGGCTCTCCTCCTCGGAGCCCAACCTGCAGAACATCCCGATCCGTACCGAGGCCGGGCGCAAGATCCGCACCGCCTTCGTAGCCGAAAAGGGCTACAAGCTGATCTCTGCCGACTACAGCCAGATCGAACTGCGCCTGCTCGCCCATATCGCCGAGATTCCGCAGCTTCGGCAGGCTTTCGCCGATGGCATCGACATTCACGCGATGACCGCCTCGGAAATGTTCGGCGTGCCCGTCGCGGGCATGCCGAGCGAAGTTCGTCGCCGGGCCAAGGCGATCAATTTTGGCATCATCTACGGCATCTCGGCCTTCGGCCTGGCAAACCAGCTTGCGATCAGCCGCGAGGAGGCCGGCGCCTATATCCGCAAATATTTCGAGCGCTTCCCCGGCATCCGCGACTATATGGACCAGACCAAGACCTTCGTGCGGGCCAATGGCCATGTCACGACGATCTTCGGCCGGGTCTGCCATTTCCCCGCGGTGGCCTCGAAGAATCCCTCCGAGCGCGCCTTCGTCGAACGGCAGGCGATCAACGCGCCGATCCAGGGCTCGGCCGCCGACATCATCCGCCGCGCCATGATCCGGATGGACGCCGCGCTGACGGCGGCTAGGCTCGATGCGCGGATGCTGCTGCAGGTGCATGACGAACTCGTCTTCGAGGTGCCCGAAGCGCAGGTCGAGGCGGCGCTGCCGGTGATCACCAAGGTGATGGTCGACGCGCCGCATCCGGCGCTGCAGCTGCGCGTGCCGCTGCAGGTCGATGCGCGCGCCGCCGGCAACTGGGACGAGGCGCATTGAGGCGCAGGAACTTTGCCTGGCGCCATTACGTTGTAATGTGACGCGCCCGATGCCGGTTCGCGCATGGGAACCGCAAAGATGCTCAACTCGTCCTCCTGGAAACCGTTCCCGCGCTACGTGGCGGAGCCGGAACCGGAGGTCGAGGAGACGCATGAGGACGTCACCCCTTACGAGCACGACCTCATCCTGCGCTACGCCATTGTCGGCATCTTCGTCATTCTGGCCACCGCGTCGCTCTATCTGACCAAGGTCATTGCGCTGCCGATCACGGCTGGCATCATTTTCGGGCTGGTACTGGGTCCGGTCGTCGACTGGATGGTACGCCGGGGCGTGCCGCAGCATCTGGCGGCCGCGATCGTCGTCCTGTTCGGACTGGCCGTTTTGATGGCGTCGATCACCGTTCTGGCCGTGCCCATCGCAGGCTGGAGCGATCAGTTGCCGGCCATGCTGGGAGCGCTGCAGCGCAAGCTCGCCGGTGCCTTCGCCATGATCGAGGAGTTGAAACGCGCCGCAGCTGCGCTGACCGGAAAGAGCGGCACCGAACTGAGTGTCTCCCAGGGCAACCCGCTGCTCGACATAGCGATGTCGTCCTCGGCGGCGGCGGGCGGCATGCTGGTTTTCGTCGCGACCGTGTATTTCTGGCTGGCGACCCGCCGCCATCTCAAGGCGCGCGCCTTGCGGCTGTGCCTGGGGCGCGGCGCACGCAAATCCGCCGGCGCGTTCTTTCAGGAGATCGAGACGCGGGTGGCGCAGTATTTCGGGCTGGTGACGCTGATCAACCTCGGCATGGGCCTGCTGACCATGACGATCGCCTGGTTTGCCGGGCTGCCCTTTCCGGTGTTCTGGGGCGCGCTCGCCTTCCTCATGAATTACCTCGCCTTCATCGGGCCGATCATCGTCACCGTGCTGCTGTTTGCCGGAGCGCTGCTCGATGCGCCGTCGCTGGTCGCGGCGATCTGGCCGGCGGCCGCCTTTTTCATGCTGCATCTCATCGAGGGCAACGCGGTGACGCCGGTCTTCGTCGGACGCAGGCTCACCGTCTCGCCCTTCCTGGTGTTCATCGGCTTCATCTTCTGGCTTTGGCTCTGGGGTCCGGTCGGCGCGGTGCTCTCGACTCCGATCCTGCTCGTCGCCATGGTGGCGCAGGAGGAGTTTGCCCGCTACCGCAAGGCCCAGGCCGAAGATGCCGAACAGGCGCAGGCGGGCTGAGGCGGCCAAAAAGGAACCCAAGGCCAACGGATGCGTTGGCCTTGCAAGCGCGTCGGACTCTCGGCGGGCAGATTATTCCAGAGATTGATCGAAGATCAGGCGACAGGGAAACAACCGCTATGGCAACCACAACTTCCGCGAAGCGTCAGGCGAGCTCGGCCGTGAAGCGTGCCAAGGATGAGATCGCCGCCGGCGCCGAGGACGTCGCCAACGAGGCGCGCGCGGCCGTCCGCCATGCCAAGCGCGAGGCTGGCGCCTTCGAAGACAGCATCACGCGCAGTGCCGAGGAACTGGCCGCCACCGTTAGTGACCGGCTGAAGTCGGTCGGCGTCGATACCGACAAGATGGTCGATGTCGCGCGCGAGCAGGCCACCGATCTTCAGCGCCTGATCGCCCAGGAAATCCAGGAGCGGCCCTTGCGCGCGCTGGGGCTCGCGGCGGCGGTGGGCCTCTTCGTTGGCTTCCTTTCGGCACGATAAGCCGATGCTGGGGGGATTGGGATCATTCATTGCGTCGGAGGTCTCCGGCGCGGTGAAGCGCAACGTCATCGTGTACGGGCTTTTCGGGCTGACGGCCCTGCTCGTCGTCTGCTCGGTCGGCTATGCACTGAATGCACTGCATACGGTGCTGTTGATTCACTACGGCCCGGTCGCGGCGAGCCTGTGGATCGCAGGCGGCCTGCTCGCCACGGCGCTGCTGGCCTTTTGCGTGGCGCTCTTCGTCAAGAACCGCCGTCGCCCGCCACGTCCGCTCGCGACCACGGCGCTAGCGGCAGCCCCCATCGCAGCCAAGCTGCTGGGCTCGCGCATGAGCTGGCGCATGGCCATGGTCGGCGGAATTCTGGTGCTGGGGACCGTGCTCGGCAGGCAGTTCTTCAGCGGGGGCGATGCCGAAGACGACCAGAGCTGAGGCGCGCGAGCATGGATCGGCGATGGACGGCCCCTGTCTTTTTACATAGGGATTGGGGATTCCGTCCTGTAACACGGTCTGCATGTTATCTCAGGTGAGGCCCCGCGCCCGATTCTCCCTCCTCGATTTGTCCGCCATCGGCGCGCGCCTGCGCTCCGCCACGATCACGATCGTGGCGATCGGGGTCGTCGCCGTCGCGGTGGTTCTGGCAGCCTGGATCAATGCCCAGGCATTGAGAACCTCTGAGCGCGTTTCCCAGTCGATCGAGATCCGCGAACGCGCGGAGCGCTTTCTGGGTCATATGCGCGATGCTGAAACCGGCCAGCGGGGCTATCTCCTGACAGGCGACAGCGCCTATCTGGAGCCGTTCACCAGCGGTCGTGCCGCTGCACTGCCTGAGCTGGACGCGCTCGATAAGCTCGTCACTGAGGATGTCGCGCAGAAGGAGCGGGTTGCGAGGGCACGCGAGGAAACGCTCCAAAAGCTTGGGGAACTCGATGCGACCGTGGCGCTGGTCAAGGCCGGGCGTCAAAGCGAGGCGCTGGCACGTATGCGCAACGGCAGTGGTGTCGCCGCGATGGAGGCGCTGCGCGCCTCCGTGCAGCAGCTGCAACTGGCCGAGAACATTCGCCTCGTCGCACTCTCGCGCAACGAGGCGCGTCGACGTCTCTGGGCCAGCGTCGGCATCGTCGTGGCGCTCGCAGGCCTCGCTTTTGCCGCCTGGCAGCAGCTTCGCACCCGCCAGCGCCGTAGCGCCCTTCTGGCCGGAAGCAACGCGCAGCTTGAGCTGATCGTGGGCGAACGCACCAGGCAGCTCGAAAGCGAGCGCCTGCGGATCGAGGCGCTGCTGCGCGACGTCAATCACCGTGTCGGCAACAACCTCGCGATGGTCTCGGCCCTGCTCAATGTCCAGAGCCGCCAGACCCGGGAGCCGGCCGTCCGCAACGCTTTGGCGCAGGCCCAATCGCGCATTCAGGCGATCGCGGCAGGCCAGCGCCGTCTGCGCCTGGACATCGAGACCGACGAGATCGACGCGCGGCCCTATATGGAGGACCTGCTCGACGAGATCGGCAAGGCGGCCGAGGGGCGCAGGATCGATATCGAACTCGTGATGGACGCGATCCGCCTGCCGGGTCGGGACGCCGTATCCTTCGTCGTGATCGTCAACGAGCTGGTAACGAACGCGATCAAGCACGCCTTTCCCGGCGACATGGCGGGAAAAATCGTGATTCGCTTCGATCAGGTCGAGATCGATGGCGCGCCTGGCCTGGCCATGACGATCGAGGATAACGGCGTCGGCATGCCCACTGAGGTCGAGTCCAAGGGGCTCGGCCAGACCGTGATCGCCAGCCTGCTTCGCAGCATGCGCGCGAAAATGGTGTCGGAGCCGCTTGAACCGGGTACGGAGCGCCCCGGCTGCCGGGTGACGTTGACCTTTCCGAAACGCGATTAAACCCGCCCGCCCTTTTCGTCAGTGGTTCCGGCTCCGGCGTGGTTTCAGCGGCGAGATGGCTCCGAGCAGGAAAGTGGCGATCTCGCGCGTCGAGAATGGCTTGCGCAGGAAGCGCGCCTGGCGCAGCGCCTTCGGCACATCGCTGGGCGATGAGCCGGAGACGAAGGCGAACGGGGTTCCTGCCTGCAGCAGCGCAGCGGCGAGATCGAAGGTCTTGCCGCCGATGACGTCGATATCGAGAAACGCGCAGGATAGCCGTGAAGCAGTGGCGCGCAGCGCTTCTGCAACTGATCCGACGACGATCAACTCTGCTTTGTCGCCCAGTTCATCTGCCACGGCGGACTCGATGTCCATGGCGATAAAAGGGTCATCTTCGACGATCAGGACACGGATATCAGCCATTGAATCCGGCACTCTCACTAACTGCAATCTTGTGACGCAAGCAATCAACGTCACAAAGATGGCGATGTTCCTGCATTATCTCGAAAGAGACTTGAGAAACCGTCAAACTCGATTCAATTTGCAGGAACAGGGTTAGCGAAGCGTAAGCCTTTTGGCTGATGAAGCGGCGATTCCTAGCGACGCCTGCCTGGCGAAACCAGCGACAATTCGAAGCCTGTGACGCCGACCGCCACATTGATCCCGCGCGATCCCTGAAGCGAAAGCGGCTGGAGCGTGACCTCATTGTTGTCGCCACCGACCAGCAGATTACCGGTCGCGCCGACGCCGGCAGAGGCTCCTGCGGTCGCGCCGACATAGTGGCCGGTGAGGGCGCCGAGCGGCGCGCGTGCATAGGGACCGTAGACGCGCCAGGACATGTTGGTGCTGCGGATCGTCCCGAGATCGAGCCCAAAATTTCTGACGACGCCGACATAGCGCTGAATCGGACCGCGACGCGGCCGGAAACGGCAATCCATCGGGCGCTGCGATGTTATCACCAGTCCGAGGCCGGCCCCGACACTGCAGCTCAGGCGGCCGGTCGGCGCACCGGACTGGGCGGCTGCGGGCGTCAGGAACCCCAGAACGCCGGCTGCGGCGGCAATGGCGGCGAGGCAGGCTCGCGAAGGCCGAATGATCATCTCAAATGCTCCTGACGTAAGGGTGACCAGAAAACGCCGCAGAGCTTCCACAGTTCCCAATTATTGGGAACCTCGTGAAGGCTGTTGCGTTAACGCTTCATCATCGCATGGGAACCTCGATGTCCGTTAGACGCCGCAGGGAAGAAATCCCCGATATCCTGCCGATCGGTCGCGGGCCCGGCGTCACGATTCCGCCATTCTGGGAGCTGGAAGATTTGATCGAGCGCGGTTTCGATCACGATACCGCCCTTCAGATCATGGCGATGCGGCGACCTGAGCCCTGCGCGCGGACGACCTGGATTATTTCCGACCCGCAAGCCTCGTCTGAACCGCAAGCCTCGTCTGAACCGCAAGCCTCGTCGGACGCGCAGGCCCCGGGAGATGAGCCGCTCATCGACGATCTCCGGCAGGCCCATCACTGACAGAAGTGGCTGGAGGGCGAGCGGCGCTCCTGCGTATCGACATGGAGATGGTTTGCGTGCGCGCTGTCGGAACCGGGCCCGAGACTGGTGTTGAAGGCGCCGCAGGCTGACTGTCTGATGGCTTGCAGGAAATTGCTCTGCGCTGGTCCGTCGGGCTTCTCGACCACCACTGTCTGACCCGTCTTTTCCCCTGTCAGCGTGAACGCGAAGATATCGAGTGCCTTGCCGGTGGCGTGCTCGCTGAGCGGCCCGGCTACGGCCCTGTTGCGGCGCCGGCACTCATGCCCTCCACCAACCCTCAGACCAGCCAGGTCGCGGTCGAAATGCCCGCGCACCAGCGGCTGGACGCTGGTGTCGAGCCAGGTCGCGACAGTGCTCGCCATGGTGCAGCTCAGAGTCACCGGCGGATCGAAGGCGATCTGGCGTTCGCCATTCGCGCTCCGGACCGAGAGTGCTTCGACCACCACCGGCTCGACCACATGGCACGCCGCGTCCTTGCCCCCATTCACGCCCGTGTCGGCTGCGCGCACGCGATTGCCCGAGATCGCGGTCAGCATGGCAAGGCAGCTCGGCTCCTGCGGAACCGGTGGCCCTTCCGGCTGCGCGCTGACCGGCGGTTGGAGGGTTGCAGCAGGCTTTCCCGCATCCGGCTCCGGCGCTTGGACGGGCGCCTTCGCAGGCGGTGGGGCTGCAAATTCGGTAGGGCGTGGCGGTGGCAGCCTCGTCGTAACCGGTGCATCGGCCCTGACGGCCTGCGAACGCGGCGCCGCCACAGCAGCGCCGCCCGCCAGAGAACTCACAAACGCGAATAGAACCAGACGTGCCGCGGTTGATCTCATCGCGCGGGCTGTCCGGATCGTCCGAGATCTCGGGATTTCTGTTGCTTCGCGATCGCCGCGACCCCGCTCAACTGTCAAGCGCTGCAGCGCTGGCGACCGCAACGGCGGTCAAGCCGGCCAGTACCAATGACAGGATATCGGAGGTCATGGCCCCCACTGGTACCATTCCGCTGAAAAGCGCCGTCCCGATCGACGTTGCCGCGATCAGCGCTGTGAGACATGTCATGGCCATCGATTCACGCCCTCCCGAACTGCGAACCCGAAACTCCACTCAACACCAGTTTCGAGAACGCGGGTCCGCAACGCTTGTTCCCGGCTCCCAGCGAGATGCAGGCGAATTATCGGAACAGCCGCCCTCGCATGAATCTTGGCTGGGCGGAACGCATGAAAAAGGCCCGCAGCGCGAGGCGCCACGGGCCGGAAAACCGATCGGCGTGAGAAAGCTTAGGCGGCCCTGCGGCCGGCGCGTCGGTCGAAGAACAGCGCCTGGCTGATCGCGGCCTTCACCGCTTCCGGCTGGAAGGGTTTTGTGATCAGGAACGCGGGTTCAGGGCGGTCGCCGGTCAGCAGGCGCTCGGGATAGGCGGTGATGAAGATCACGGGCACGTCGATCGTGGCAAGAATCTCGTTCACCGCGTCGAGACCCGAGCTGCCATCGGCAAGCTGGATGTCGGCGAGGACGAGGCCCGGACGCTTCTTCGCGACGAGCGCGATCGCTTCACGTTGTGTCCGGGCGACGCCGGTGACGGTATGCCCGAGCTCCTCGACCATGGTCTCGATGTCGAGCGCTATGATCGGCTCGTCCTCGATGATCAGCACATCGGTCGCGACCTGCTCGGCGATCTCCTGTCCGGCGGTCTGGACGAGGCCGGCGGCTTCGGGCGGCGTGACGTCCATGATGGCCGCGACCTCCTCGATCGAGAAGCCTTCGACGGTCCGCAGCAGGAAGGCCTGCCGCGGGCGCGGAGTCAGTGCTTCGAGGTTGCGCTCGGCGGAGGAACGGCTGAGTTCGACTGCTCCCGAATCAGTCGTATTGAGACCTACCGAGCTCCACAGCTTGAGGAAGGTCCGGTAAAGCGCAATGCGCGGATTGATCTCCCGGGGGAACGAGTCGGGATCGAGCACGAGCGCTTCCAGCATGGCGACCACATAGGCGTCGCCGCTCGCTTGCGTGCCATTCAGCGCACGCGCGAACCGACGCAAATAGGGCAGATGTGGCGCGATTTCCTTGGCGATCGACATGGATACGTCCTTTTATTGGTGCCGGAAATGAGCACTCGCCGCGCATCGCTGACAAGCATTTTATTTTTTGTTCCGGTGGGAACCTTTTGCAGAATCCCCTGTTAATACGGCGCACGAGTGTCGGTATCGCGTGTCCAGCGTGACCGATCCAACATTAGATTGCCGGGACCTGCTGGAAAAGCGGGCCGGGCTTTGGCGCGAGGGCTGATATGATTCAGGTGGATGCGGCAATGGCCGATTCCGGCGGCAATGACGAGGACGACGTCGAACTGATCCTCGATCCCAAGGTCCAGGAATCGATCGGCCGGTCGCTGAAGGCGCATTACGACGACATCGTCAACGCACCTGTGCCCGACAAGTTTCTGGTTTTGCTTGCACAGCTTGAAGCCACAGAGCAGCGCGCAGCCGGAGCTTCATCCGATGAGCGCAACTGAGTTCAAGGACGGCCTGATCAAGGAGATCCCGAATTTGCGAGCCTTCGCGGCTTCGCTGTCGGGTTCGATGCAGCTTGCCGATGATCTGGTCCAGGACACGCTGCTCAAGGCCTGGGGCAATTCCGAGAAATTCGAGCCCGGAACCAGCCTGCGCGCCTGGCTCTTCACAATCCTGCGCAACACCTATTACTCGCTTTATCGCAAGCGCGGGCGCGAGGTGCAGGACAGCGAGGGCACCTATGCCGAGCGCATGGCCACGCATGGCAACCAGGAAAGCCATCTCGACCTCGCCGATTTTCGCAAGGCGCTCGCCAAGCTGCCCGAAGAACAGCGCGAAGTGCTGATCATGGTCGGTGCGACCGGCCTCTCTTATGAAGAGACCGCCGAAATCTGCGGTGTTGCGATCGGCACCATCAAGAGCCGGGTCAACCGGGCCAGGACGAAGCTCGCCGAATTGCTGTCGATAGGCAGCCTGGACGATCTTGGGCCGGACCGCAAAAGTGCGGCTGCGATGCAAAGGGTCGGCTCCGAAATCATCGGGACCTGATGCGGCTCACACGCTTCAAAACGGTCAGGGGGCGGTTGCTCGCCCTCCTGATCGCGATTGCGTTGCCGATTGCCGGGCTGACGGCGGTCGCCGCCGTCACGACCTATCGGACGGTCATCGCGGCAATCGAATTGTCGCAGGCGCGGGCGGCGGATGATTTCGCCGTGCGCACCCGTGTCTGGTATCGCGGCGCATTGCGCACGTTGCTGGCATCGGGAGCGTTGATTGCAAGCGGGCAGCCCTCGAAAGCGGATTGCGACGCCTCCAGTCGGCTGCTGCTGGATCAGGTGCGCGGGTTTCGTGCCTTGCGCCTCGTCATGAGCGATGGCCGCGTCTGCTCGACCTCCCTCGACTCAGGCGTTGCCGCAGGCGACATGGCGGCGATCTCGGCCAAGCTGAAGGAACTGCCCTCGACACGGATCTGGGCGGACAACGAGCTGGCGCAGGCGCGCTACGATCATGTTGCGCTGGGAGAGCGCAGCTATCTCGCTATCCATGCTCGCAATATCGGCGGGGCCATGCCGCAGGAAGCGCTCCTGCTGGTGAACACCGAACTTCTGGATCAGGTCTTCGATCTCGGGGATGACAGCGAGGGCATGAACGTGGCCCTACTTGCGCGCGGTGGCCGGGTCGTGGCTTCGCGGGGCGAAGACCCGGACATATCCTGGCTGCCGGCGCAGGAACGCGTTCCAGAATCCAAGCTTCGCTGGGAGGCGCCAAGCCGCGTCGGCGGCGAGCGCGCCTATGCGGCGAGAATGGTGGCCGACCCGGACTTCTATGTCATCACCAGCTTCGACGATGCGCCGGTTCGCGCGGCGCGTCTTCAGTTTCTCGTGCTTCTGCTGGCGCCGTTGCTGACGCTGACGCTGCTGTGCCTGGTCTATCTGCGGGCGATCGACAGCCATTGCGTGCGCTGGCTGCGCGGCATCGAGGCAGCGGCGCGCGCACGCTCCACGGGAAAGACGGCCCGCGCAGTCGTTGCAGAGGAGATGCCGAGCGACATTCGCAGCGTCGCCGAGGCGTTCAATACGATGGTCGACGAACAGGAGGTGCGGCAGCGCAGGCTGCAGACCGCGCTCGACGATAATCGCTTCCTCGTGCGGGAACTGCATCACCGGGTTAAGAACAGCCTCCAGGTCGTCCAGAGCTATATCGGGCTGACCAAGCGGGACTATCGCAGCGAGGCCCGCTGGGCGCTGGCCGATGCCGAATGCCGCGTTCACGTGCTCTCAGCCGCCTACCGCTTCACGCTGGCCGATGGCGAGATGCAGCCGGTGCGCGTCGACCTGTTCATCGACGATGTCGTGACGATGATTTCAAACCTCATTCGCCGGCGCGACCAGTGGATTTCAGGCCGGATCGAGACCGGAGCCTCGCTGTCGGTCGACCGCATCATCCCGCTCGGCTTCATGGTCGTCGACGTGGCCTCGCGCGTGTTGCGCAGCACGCCGGGGGTCAGCATCACCATCATCGTCAGCGATATCGACGCATCCACCATCGAAATCGCGCTGGAGGCCGATCGCGATATCGCCCATAGCCAGCCGCCGAAGCTCTTCGCCGGCCTGCTCGCGCAGATCGAAGCCGTGCAGGCGGGCGGTGCCGAGGGGCGCAGGCTCGGCAGCTGGCGTGTCAGGCATCGCGCCTGAAGCTGGCGGGCCTATTTTGGTTCGTTCACGGCTTCGATGGTCACGCCGACGCTGAGGCCGAGAAACGAACCTGCCAGCCCCGTGAAACTGCCCGATACCGGCGAGGCGTCCTCCGGTACGCGCGCGACGGCGACGCGCAGAAGCTGCCGGTCGGCGACAAGGTCGTTGGTCGGGTCGAACTCCACCCAGCCATCGCCGGGGATGAACACATCGGCCCAGGCATGCGTCAGCCCGACGGCGGAAACGAGTCCGGTCGCGTCAGGTGTCCGGTCATGGATATAGCCGGTGACGAAGCGGCTCGCGAAGCCCATTCGCCGGGCGAGTTCGATGAATAGCCAGGCATAGTCGCGGCAGGATCCCGCTGCCTGGCGGATGGTGTCGGCGGGATGCTGGGTGCCTTCGTCATACCGAACGGCATAGCTCAGTCCCGTATAGATCGCATGCGCCAGATCCTTCAGCAGATGGCCGGAACCTTCCACCGTCCGCTGCTGGAAATCGGCGAGCCATTGGTCGAGCACACCATCGGGATCGGCGGCTGCCAGGTTCAGGTACGGCTGGAGGACGGCGCGCTCGGCCTGGCTATAGACCACCTGCATGACGCTGGCGGTCGGCTCGATTTCGGTGCGCGGCAAGGCCGAGCCGAAGCGCTGGATCAGCAGCTCGCTGACGATGTCGAGCTTATCGGCGGGGCCATTGAAATTCGCGACGGCGACGGAGTTGCCATAGGCGTCGTGCATCCAGCGCAACCGGGCCTGCGGCGCGATCGACAAGGAGGTATCGACGACGCGCAGATCGAAGCTGTCCCGCGGCCGCAGCATCAGCCGGTGTGGCCCGAACTGCACGGGCCCCGCATAGCGGTAGGTGGTCGCGTGCCGAATACGCAGATACATCGCTTCCCCAGCCTGCCGCTCGTCCAAGCCGCACGATAGTCAAAGAACAAGACACTCAAAAAACAAGCCGCCCGAAGGCGGCTCGCAGTGTGGCGCACGAGGGCTGCGCTGGATCTGAAACGCTGAAACCTGTCGGAGGTTCCAGATGTCGGGACAAATTCTGTAGCCGTGAGAGCCTTGATCCGAAATTCAACGCGTGACAGTCGCGTTCGGCCGGTCGAGCATCGCCTGCTGCGACGTCGCCTGATGCAACGTGGCAATGGCGCGCTTCGCGCTGCTAACGACCTTCTGGCCGGGGTCAACGGCGGCATAGCGGGTATCGGCAGGCTCCTGGCGCTCGGCCTTGGCCAAAGCGACGGTAGCGGAACTCTGGTCGGTCGAGCCCTGCAAGTCAGCGCCGAAGGTCAGGCACGCTACGGCGGTGCCCATCAGCCCGAAGAAAACGAAGGCGCGCTTGATGGGGGCAAGGCTGTTATTCAACATCTGTCTCTCCCGTCGCCATGACCGGGCAAAATCGACCGGCTTCCGAAAGAGTGAACGCGGGCAGGCCGCCAGGGTTCCATTTCGGGACGGGGTGACTCGATCGACGATGATTCAGGCGGCCTCGTCATTGGCAGCAAGGCGGGTCTTGAACAGGCGCCACAGTGATTTTCCGAGGCGGCGCGACGTCAGTTCCGCGCCCGCAAGCCGCTTCTCAAGGGTGATCTTGCGGTCGTGGAAATCCTCGAGGCCCGGCCGATGGCCGACGCTGATGACCGTCGCATGTGCGAGCTCGCTCTCGAACAGGCCCAGCAGGGAATTCTGGCTGTCCTCGTCCAGCGCCGATGTCGCCTCGTCCATGATGATGATGTCGGGGCGCTGGATCAGCAGGCGCGCGAAGGCGACGCGCTGCCTCTCGCCGCCCGACAGGATGCGGTCCCACTTGTCCTCGTCGTCGAGCCGTTTGCCGAGATAGCCCAGCCCGGAGCGCTTGAGCGCAGCGGTCACGATTTCGTCGGAAACGGGCTTGTCCGCCTCCGGATAAAGCAGCACCGTCCGTAGGCTGCCGATCGGCAGATAGGGTTTCTGCGGCACGAAGGCGACCGATTTGCCCTGTGGCATCTCGATGGTGCCCGAGCCCCAGGGCCAGAGGCCGGCCAAGGCGCGGATCAACGTGCTCTTGCCGGTGCCGCTCTCGCCGACGATCAGGACCTTTTCGCCAAGCTCGATCACAACCGAAGCGTCGCTGATGACGACGCGGCCATTGCTGTGGGCAATCGAGAGCTTCTCGATATGAATCGCGCCATCCTGGCTTTCGCCGAGCTGGATCTGCGTTTCGCCCTCCATGACGGTGGCGACGTCGAGCCCCTCCAGCGCCTCCTGCAACTCGTCGACGCGGCCGACCGAGGCAAACCACTCAGCCAGCCTGACGAAGTTGTCGACGAACCAGATCAGAGCCGCCTGAACGGCGCTGAACGCCGCGACCACCTGCATCACCGCGCCGAGCGAGACCTCCCCCGAAAGGTATTTCGGCGCGATCAGGAGCAGCGGAACGATTGGAAACAGCGCGCCGTTCGTGTTGAGCACCAGCGCGATCACTCCCTGCTGGCGAATCACATTCAGCCAGGCGGCGACGACGCGGCTGTAATTTCCGCCGACGGAGCCCCGCTCGTCGGCATCGCCCCGGATCAGCGCGATGCTTTCGGCATTCTCGCGCAGGCGGGTCATCTCTGCCCGGAACTGCGCCTCCGCCTCGTTCTTCGCCGCGATCTTGGCGACGAGAGGTCGGCCGGTGAGATAGGCGGCGAGAGAGGCGATGAGCGCATAGCCGATCGCGGCAAGCGCCATGTAGCTGGGAATCACGATCTCGACCCCGCCCAGGGTGAAATGGGCGGAACCCGCGACGTGCCACAGGATCGCTGCGAAGGTGGCGGCGGTCACCACGGCGGTGATCAGGCCGATCGCGAATTCGACCAGCGGCTCGATCGCGAGGCGCACATCCTCGGCGATGCGATATTCCGGCGCCGCCTGCTCCTTGGCGATGAACTGCAGCCGGTAATAGCGCTGATCGGCGATCCACCAGCCGGCCAGCCGGCGCGTGAGATATTCGCGCCAGCGGGTTTGCAGCAGCATGCGGCTGATCACCAGCGCCGACAGCGTCAATGCCGAGGCGACGACGAGCAACGGCAGCCAGGCGACGATGCTCCAGACGGCGGGAACGTCGCGCTTTTCCAGCGCGTCGAAGAAGAGGCGGTTCCACGTGTTGACGCCGACTGCCGTCGCGGTCTGCGCAGCGACAAAGGCGAGCACGGCCAAAGTCAGGCCCCAGGCTCGCATCCGCGTCCTGCCGCTCCAGAACGGCAGGGCGTTGGCGAAAAAGCGGCGCATGCGCGAGCGTTCGGCCACACGCGGTGTGTCGGTCATAGGCGGGCAACTCCGGAGCAGGTCGTGGCGCGGCAACAGCGTTGAAAGGAAACGTCGCGAAGTACCCGCAAGTTCCTGATGTGCGAAGAACATGTTGCGTCGCACAAAAACGAAAACAAGTGATTTGATATTGAGTCGCCACGATCCTCAGGGGCATGGTGGCCCAGGCTTTTTGGGAATCGTTCCAGACCATGACAGTGACCATGAAGCAGGGCCGGGTCGGCGTTCCCTGTCTTGCTTGCCCGCTACGGCTCAAGCCAGCCTTCAAGGACAAGACGGATGATGAGGTCCGCTTCATCCAGGCGATGAAGTTCGACCATCGCGCCTTGCCGGCCGGTTCCGACATCATCCATCCTGGCCAGGAGGATGCCGAGCTGTACACGTTGTTCTCGGGCTGGGCGTTCCGCTATCAGTCCCTGCCGGACGGGCGCCGCCAGATCCTGAATTTTCTGCTGCCGGGCGATCTCGTCGGCCTGCAGGCCTCGCTGCTCAGCGCCGCCCAGCATGGCATCGAGGCGTTGACCGATGTCGAGCTTTGCGTTTTTCCGCGTCGTCGCGTCTGGGACCTGTTCGTGCGGATGCCGAGCCTGTCCTATGAGATAGCCTGGCTCGGCTCGCGCGAGGAAAGTCTCATTGACGAGAATCTGACCTCGGTCGGCCAGCGCAATGCGGGCGAACGCATCGCGGCGCTGGTGATCTCGCTCTACCGCCGCGCCGATGCGCTCGGGCTCGTCAGCGAGCGCAGCTTCCTGTTCCCGCTCTCGCAGCAGCAACTGGCCGATGCACTGGGTCTATCGCTCGTCCACACCAGCAAGACCTGGTCGCGGCTGCGGCGCTCAGGCCTGTTCTCGATATCGGCAGGGCGGCTCACTTTGCTCAATCCGCGCCTGACCGCCCGCATGGCCTCGGCATTCGAGCGGGAATTCGAGCCGCGGCCGCTGATCTGAGATCAATTTCGCTCAAGCTGACGGAAAGACTTGGCTCCACGCATCTCTTGACCCCATATGCCGCGTAGGTAACGTTTAACCGCAGCGTCAAGCTCGCCGCATGTCGCGACGATGTCAGAGGTATCATGTCTTCGACGGTCCGCCCTCGCCCCACGCGCGGCACATCGCTTGCGGCACGCCTCGGCCAGTCCCGGGTCGCGGCGCGCATCGAGGGTGAGATGCGGGTGACGGCGGCCGATCTCGTCGACAGCGTCTCCGAAGCCAAGCTCAAGGTTGCGGCCGTGCGCTACAAGGTCGAGGGCGAGGTTCGCAACACCGCCGAAAAATTCAAGACGCGCGTCAACGAGGCCAAGACGAAGCTCGGCGACGAGGCGCGCTTCATCAAGTCATGGATCGATTCTCCGCTGCGCACCGGCTCGGTGACACCATCGGGCCCGGCGCTGGCGCGGCGCATGGCGTCCTTCGTCGATCCCGATCTTCCCGGCCCGGTCATCGAGATCGGCCCCGGCACCGGCCCCGTGACCGAGGCACTGATCGAACGCGGCATCAGTGAGGACCGGCTGATCCTGGTCGAATACAGCCCCGAATTCTGCAAATTGCTGCGCGAGCGCTTTCCCCGTGCGACGGTGGTCGAGGGCGACGCCTATGCGCTCTCGAAGACGCTTGCCGGCCACCTGAACGAAAAGGCGATCGCGCTGGTCTCCAGCCTGCCGTTGTTCACGCAGCCGCCGCCGATGCGAACCGCCTTGGCCAAGGATGCCTTCACCCTGCTGATCGAGGGCGCGCCCTTCATCCAGTTCACCTATTCGGTGATCTCGCCGGTGCCGCGCAAGGGCTCTCACCTGAAGGCCTTCGTCTCGGACTGGGTGCTGCGCAACATCCCGCCCGCGCGCGTCTGGGTGTACCGCCAGGTTCTGTGAGCCCTTCGGCTGCGCGCCTCGACGATTCCTCGCAAAATCCCCGAACGTCCCAACCGAATCGTAACCCCTGCGGTCTATGAGCCCCTGCAGCGAGGCGTTGGCCGGATGGCGGTTTGCTTCGAAGCTGGCAACCCAGGAGCGATGGCAGGCGCATGAGTGAGGTGGCACCGCGTTTCAGCCTCCCGCGCTGGCGCATCACGCGCTGGCTCGCCGATGCCGGTGCCGATGTGCCCGATGAGATCAGGGTCGCGCTGATCGGGAGCCTGTATGGCACGTTGCCGATCTTCGCCGGCGGCGTGATCAACACGGTCGCTGTCTCGCTGCTGATCGCGCTCCGCATTCCGACGCTCCCCTTCATCCTCTGGTGCGCCTTCGAGGTCGTCTGCTGCGTTATGCGGCTAGCTGTCCTGCTGGTGTCCCAGCGCCAGGCTGCGAAGGGGCTGCCGACACCGACCGATCTCTACCTTCTGCTGGGAGTGGCCTGGGCGGCCGGCGTCGGCTTCGGCACCTTCATCAGCCTGACCAGCGGCGACTGGGTCGTGGCGACGCTTGCCTGCCTCTCGGCTGCAGCAATGGTCGGCGGCATCTGCTTCCGCAATTTCGGCGCGCCGCGCATGGCCGGGGTGATGATCTTCCTGACGCTTGGCGCCTGCTGCTTCGCCGCGCCGTTCCTGGGCGAGCCGATCATGCTGATCGTCTTCATGCAGATCCCGTTTTATTTGTTCAGCATGAGCCGGGCGACCTACAAGCTGAATGCCATGCTCGTCTCAACCATGCGAGCCGAGCGCGAGCATGAGTTTCACGCCCGGCACGACATGCTCACCGGCCTGCAGAATCGCGCCGGCCTGGCCAAGACATTCGACGCGCGCTCGCCGCAACAGGCCGGGGCAGGCCGCCTTGCCCTGATCTATCTCGATCTCGATGGCTTCAAGGCGATTAACGACACCCACGGCCATATGGCGGGCGACAGGTTGCTGCAGCTGGTCGCCGAGCGCCTGCGCGGGCTCGTTCGCGCCGGTGACTTCGCGGCCCGGATCGGCGGCGACGAGTTCATCGTCTTGTCCGAGCAGACCGAGACCGCGCAGCTGCTGAGTTTCGGGGAAAGACTGATCCGCGAGATTTCGCTGCCTTATGAACTCGACAACCGGCACGCGGTCACGGTCGGGGCGTCCATCGGCATCGCCCTGGCGCCCGAGCACGGCACGGACATGACCAGCCTTCTCACGGCGGCCGATGCGGCGCTCTATCAGGCCAAGTCGAAGGGAAAATCGCGCTGCGTGGTGGCACGCCAGGGCGAGAGCGAGCTGACCTTCGCGACCTCCAGGCCTGTCCCGCAATTGCAGTAGACCTCGCGCCCCCTGCGCGATCAGCCGCTTGACCGGCGGGGGCGGCTCGGGCTTGTTCGCAACCAGTGGGCGGTTCGTGGGGAGCGGGAACAGCGTGGCAGACATCGCGCGGCTCGTCCGTGACATTGCCGACGAGATCGCCGCCATCCCAGAGCGTGGCGATGTCGCGACCTATATCCCGCCGCTGGCGACGATCGATCCCGGCCATTTCGGCCTGTGCATCGTGACAGTCGATGGTGCGGTTCATGCTGCCGGCGATACCGATGAGCCGTTCTCGATCCAGAGCGTCTCGAAGGTGTTCGCGCTGACGCAGGCTCTGGGCAAGATCGGCGACACGCTCTGGCGACGCGTCGGCCGGGAGCCCTCGGGAACGCCGTTCAATTCGATCGTCCAGCTCGAGCGCGAGCAGGGCATTCCGCGCAACCCCTTCATCAATGCAGGCGCGCTGGTCGTCGCCGACGTCAACCTCTCCGGACATGAGCCGCGCGTCGCGATCGGCGAATTGCTGCGTTTCGTCCGCTATCTGGCCGATGACGACACGATTGCCATCGACGAGAAGGTTGCGCGCGCCGAGCAAGCGACGGGCTTCCGCAATGTGGCGCTGGCCAATTACATGAAGGCGTTCGGCAATCTGACGCATCCGCCGGAATTGACGCTGGGCGTCTATTTCCACCAATGCGCGATAGCGATGAGTTGCCGGCAGCTCGCGATGGCCGGGCGCTATCTGATGCATGGCGGCCTCTATGAGCCCGGCGGTGCGCGTGTCGTCTCGCCCCAGCGGGCGCGCCGGATCAACGCGCTGATGTTGACCTGCGGGCATTACGACGCGTCGGGCGATTTCGCCTTCCGGGTCGGGCTGCCCGGCAAGTCCGGCGTCGGCGGCGGCATCCTCGCGATCGCGCCTGGTCAGGCCTCGATAGCGGTCTGGTCACCGGGGTTGAACGAGAACGGCAATTCGAAACTCGGAACGCTGGCGCTGGAGAAGATCGCGGAGGTGACTGGCTGGTCGGTGTTCGATCGCTAGAATATCGGCCCGCAAAGCGGACGCCGTCGCGGCCGCCTCAAGCCAGCGGGCGCGGCCTGGCAGCGAGCACGACACCACAAATGATGACCGCGATCGCCATGGCAGCAAGCGGGCCGGGCACCTCGCCGAGCACCGGAATCGCAATCAGCGAGGACACGGCCGGGATCAGCGCGATCACCGCCGTCGCGGCGCCCGGCCCGAGCTGGGCAACGGCCCTGTTGAAGGTGACGATGGCGACCGCGCTCATCAGGACGCCCTGATAGATGCCCTGCAAAAGCAGCTCCTGCGTCGAGGCGTGGCCGAGGTGGCCGAGCCCGAACCAGAGATAGACCGGTACGAATAGCAGCGCGGACCAGAAGCAGATCAGCGCGGCCGCCTGAAGCGCCGAAAGCGCCGCCCGGCGGAACAGCAGCGTGTAGGCCGCCCACATCGCCGCCGCCAGCGCCAGCGAGCCGAGCCCCGCAGGTTGGAAAGCATGGCCGCCGGGCATGCTGGCGAAAGTTAGGACGACAAGCCCGGCAACGATCGCGGCATAGCCGAGCAGGCGTGGCCAGCCCGGCCATTCGCGCATGACGCCCCAGGCCATCAACCCGGAAAAGACCGGCATCAGCGTCGGTGTCGTCGAAGCCGCCTCGGCCGCACTGGTCAGCCGCAGGCCGAGCGCCACGAGCAAAACAAAGGGCGCGCCCCATAACAGCGCAAAGACAAAACCAAGCCCCCACGCGCGCAAGCGGAGCCTGGATCCGAGCAGCACGGGCAGCAGGATCAGCGCGCCGATGCCGAAACGGATCGCGGTGATGTCCCAGACGTTGAGTTCCCGGGTGACGCTGAAGCGCGTCACGACGAACCAGCCGCCAAAGATCGCCACGGCGATCCCTGCCCAGACAAAGCCGAGCAGCAAACTGGAACCGGGACTCTTGTCTCCCGGCGCCATGCTAGGCCCTTCGGGTTATCGGATCTTTGTCGCCGTCTCTCATCAAAGTGCTGGAGCAGAATTCTTGCGAGAAACCGGTTCCCGCTTTTTCGTGTCCTGTTCCAGCACTCGATGCGCGAGCCGCCTCAGGTATCGACCGTCGCGTTCAGCGCGTTGCTCTGGATGAACTCGCGGCGCGGCTCGACCACATCACCCATCAGCTTGACGAAGAGGTCGTCGGCTTCGTCGTTCTGGTCGTTCTTGACCCGCAGCAGCGAGCGCACGTCGCGATCGAGCGTGGTCTCCCAGAGCTGGTCGGGGTTCATCTCGCCCAGCCCTTTGTAGCGCTGCAGCGAGACGCCCTTCTTGCCGATGGCCGAGACCGCCTCGAACAGGTCGGTCGGCCCGTTGACGATGTGGTCGTCGCCCTTGCGGCTGAGCACGCCGGGCTTGGCATAGGCCTCCTGGAGGGAGGCGCTCGCGGCATCGAGCTTGCGGGCCTCGGCGCTGGCGAGGAGGCCGGCATCGAGCGCTGCGACCTGCTTCACACCGCGCACCATGCGCGAGAACAGGAAGCCGCCCTCGCTCACCTTGCCCTCCCAGCCGCGCTCCAGATCGTCGGAGATCGCGTCGAGGCGGACGGCAACGGCAGCCGCCTTCGCGTTGGACTGCTCATCGCTGTCATCGCTGAGCGGATGCAGCGCGCCGGCGATCGCCATCTGCTCGACGACACGCCGGTCGTAGCGCGAATGCAGCTGCGAGAGCGTGTGGCGGACGCCGCGCGACTCTTCGATCAGGGCGCGCAGATCCTGCCCGGCCCGTTCGGAGCCGCCGCTCATCCTGAAGACGGCGCCGTCCAGCGCGGTCTCGACGAGGTAATCCTCGAGTGCGCGCTCGTCCTTGAGATAGACGTGGCTCTTGCCGCGCGCCGCCTTGTAGAGCGGCGGCTGGGCGATGAAGAGGTGCCCGCGCTCGATTACTTCCGGCATCTGCCGGTAGAAGAAGGTCAGCAGCAGCGTGCGAATATGGGAACCGTCCACGTCCGCGTCGGTCATGATGATGATCTTGTGGTAGCGCAGCTTCTCGATGTTGAACTCTTCGCGCCCGATGCCGGCGCCCAGCGCCGTGATCAGCGTGCCGACCTGCTCTGAGGAGAGCATCTTGTCGAAGCGTGCCCGCTCGACGTTCAGGATTTTTCCGCGCAGAGGCAGAACCGCCTGGTATTCGCGGGCGCGGCCCTGCTTGGCGGAGCCACCGGCCGAGTCACCCTCGACGATGAAGAGTTCGGATTTGGCGGGATCACGCTCCTGGCAATCGGCCAGCTTGCCCGGGAGCGAGGCGATGTCGAGCGCGCCCTTGCGCCGGGTCAGGTCGCGCGCCTTGCGGGCGGCTTCGCGGGCGGCGGCGGCTTCCGCGACCTTGCCGACGATCAGCTTGGCTTCGGGCGGGTGCTCCTCCAGCCAGGTCGAGAGCGCCTGGTTGACGACGTTCTCGACGACGGGGCGAACCTCCGAGGAGACCAGCTTGTCCTTGGTCTGCGAGGAGAATTTCGGATCGGGAACCTTGACCGAAACGATAGCCGTCAGCCCTTCGCGGCAGTCGTCGCCGGTCAGCGCGACCTTTTCCTTCTTCAGGATGCCGGAGGTCTCGGCATAGCCGGTGATCTGGCGCGTCAGAGCAGCGCGGAAGCCGGCGAGATGGGTGCCGCCGTCGCGCTGCGGGATGTTGTTGGTGAAGCAGAGCACGTTCTCGTGGTAGCTGTCGTTCCACCACAGCGCGACATCGACGGTGATGCCGTCCTTCTCGTTGGAGAGCATCACCGGCTTGGAGATGATGGGCGTCTTGGCGCGGTCGAGATAGCGCACGAAGGCCTCGACGCCGCCCTCATACATCAGCTCCTCGCGCACCACCTCGGAATGGCGGGCGTCGGTCAGGATGATGCGCACGCCTGAATTGAGGAAGGCGAGCTCACGCAGGCGATGCTCGAGCGTCTTGAAGTCGAACTCGATCATCGTGAAGGTTTCTTGGGACGGGGTGAAAGTCACCTCCGTGCCGCGCTTGTCGCCGGCAGGGCCGACGACCGCGAGCGGCGCCACCGCATCGCCATGGCGGAATTCCATGAAATGCTCGTTGCCGCCGCGCCAGATGCGCAGCTTGAGCGAAACCGACAGCGCGTTCACGACGGAGACGCCGACGCCGTGCAGGCCGCCCGAGACCTTGTAGGAATTCTGGTCGAACTTACCGCCGGCATGGAGCTGGGTCATGATGACCTCGGCCGCCGAGATGCCTTCCTCGCTGTGGATATTCGTCGGGATGCCGCGGCCATTATCGGTCACGGTGACCGAGCCATCGGCATTCAGCGTCACTGTGACGATGTCGGCATGCCCCGCAAGCGCCTCGTCGATGGCGTTGTCGACGACTTCATAGACCATGTGGTGCAGGCCGGAGCCGTCATCGGTGTCGCCGATATACATGCCCGGCCGCTTGCGCACCGCATCCAGGCCTTTGAGAACCTTGATGGAATCGGCGCCATAGGCGGCGTCTTCAAGGTCGCGGGCAGCTTCGTTCATGTTGTGGTCCTTCGGCGGGCGCTAAGGGCGCCCGCGATCGTCTTGATTCGTATCACGAATATAGCGGCTCACTGCGGCTTTTTCACGCGTTTGCGCGTGCGTGCGCGAGTGCGGCTGAAATCAGCCCGAAAAGCCCGAGATGGCATCGATGAAGGCCTCGCCATATTGCGCCAGCTTGCGCTCGCCGACACCTTCGATCGCGCGCATCTCTTCCAGCCCAAGCGGCCGCTCGCGCGCCATCGCGATCAGCGTGCGGTCGGTGAAGATGATATAGGCCGCGACGCCCTCCTCGCGGGCGATCGAGAGGCGCAGCTGGCGCAGATGCTCGAACATCGCCGCCGTGCCCTCGTCGAGCCCGTCGGCGCGTGCGGCCTCCCGCCCGGCCCGGCGCGTCCGCCTGTCGGCATGCGGGTCGGCCCGCAATGCGATCGGCTCGCGGCCGAACAGGATGTCCTCGCCCTTTGCCGTCAGGCAGAAGCCGCCATGCTCGACGCTGGCTTCGGCCAGCGCGCCGGCGGCGAAGAGCTTGCGGGCGAGCGCCGTCCAGGCGCTTTTGGGCTTGTCCTGGCCGACACCGAAGGTCTTCAGCCCGTCATGATTCTGGCGCCGGATCGTCTCCGTCACTGTCCCCGTCAGGATGTCGGCAAGATGGGCCGCGCCGAAGCGCTGTCCCGAGCGCGCCACCGCCGAAAGCAATTTGCGCGAGTCGAGCGTGGCGTCGGTGAGCCCGGGGGCCTCCGTGCCGCATAGATCGCAGCGAAACGGCGCGTCTCCATGCCGGCAGGCCGGCGTCTCCTCGCCGAAATAGGCCAGGAGCGCGCTGCGGCGGCAAAGCGCGGATTCGCACAGATCGATCATGGCGTTCAGGCGCTTGTGCTCGATGCGCCGGCGCTCGTCGTCGACGGCCTTCTCGTCGATCTGGCGGCGGCGCAGCGCCATGTCCTCGATGCCGTAGAGCGTCAGCGTATCCGCCGGCAGCCCGTCGCGGCCGGCGCGGCCGATCTCCTGATAGTAGCTCTCGATCGAGCCGGGCATGTCGGCATGAACGACGAAGCGGACATCGGGCTTGTTGATGCCCATGCCAAAGGCGATCGTCGCGCAAATCACGACCCCGTCCTCCTGCAGGAAGACGTCCTGGTTGCGGTTGCGGACGGTCTGGTCCAGCCCGGCATGATAGGGTAGCGCGTTGTAGCCCTTTTCGCGCAGGCCCTCGCTGAGACGCTCGGTGCGCCCGCGCGACGAGCAGTAGACGATGCCGCTGCCGCCGCGATGGCGGGTCAGGAAATCGGCGATCTGCCGGCGCGGCTGGTCCTTGGCGGCGAAGGCGAGCTTCAGGTTCGGCCGGTCGAAGGAATGGACGACGAGATGCGGCGGCTTCGGAAAAAGCTGCTGGGCGATGTCCTCGCGCGTCTGCCGGTCGGCGGTCGCGGTCAGCGCCGTCACCGGCACGCCGCCCAGCGCCTCGCGCGCCCTGGCGAGCAGCCGGTATTCCGGGCGGAAATCATGTCCCCATTGCGAGACGCAATGGGCCTCGTCGATGGCGAGACGGGTCACGCCGAGCCTGCGCAGGCGCGAGACCAGCCCATCGCCCGCCAGCCGCTCCGGCGAGACGAAGAGCAGGCGCAGATCGCCCGAATTCAGCTTGTCCCAGGCCTCGCTCGCTTCGCTCTCGCTGTTCATCGAGTTGAGCGACGCGGCCGCGACGCCGGCCCGCGTCAATTGCCCGACCTGGTCGCGCATCAGCGCGATCAGGGGTGAAACGACCAGCGTCAGGCCGCCTGCGACCAGCGCCGGCAGCTGGTAGCACATCGATTTGCCCGAGCCCGTCGGCATCACCGCGAACACATCCTGGCCCGACAGGGCAGCCTCGATCACCTCCCATTGGCCCGGGCGGAAATCGTCATAGCCGAAGACGGATTTGAGGATCGCGCGGGCGTCTGATTCGTAGGGCTGCGGCATGGGAACGGTTTGCCCGAGCGGAGCCCGGATTGCCAGCTTTAGAGCAGGCCGGCTGCCAGATGCAGCGGGACGGCGGTTATGCCGCCGCCGTCCCGCCACACGCCGACGGCTAAGGCAGCGCTTCGATCCGCCCCGAGCTGACCATGAAGCGCTCCGACCCCTGGGGCAGATCCATGAACAGCGCGGGATCGGCCCCGGTCATCCAGATCTGGCAGCCCAGCCCCGTCAGCCCGTCATAGAGCGCGGCGCGCCGGCGCGGGTCGAGATGGGCCGCGATCTCGTCGAGCAGCACCAGCGGCGAGATGCCGCTCATCGCCGCGACCAGCCTCGCATGGGCCAGCACGAGGCCGATCAGCAGGGCCTTCTGCTCGCCGGTCGAGCCTAGCCCCGCCGGGATGTCCTTGGGGCCATGGCGCACGACGAGATCGGAGGCCTGCGGGCCGATCAGTGTCCGCCCGGCCGCCCGGTCGCGGGGGCGCGCCTGCCGCAGCAAGGCGCGATAGGCGTCCTCCGCGTCGAGCGCCGGCAGGTCGGCTACCAGCGCATCGAGTTCGCCTGCGAGCGCCAGCGCGGCATGGGGAAAGGGCGAGGCATCGTCGCGCGTGTCGGTGATGATCGCAGCCAGCCGCGCCACCGTTTCGGCCCGGGCGGCGGCGACCGCAACGCCCAGCTCGGCGATCTCGCGCTCGATCGCATCGAGCCATTGTCCCTGTCCCGGCGTGTCCTCGAGGATACGGTTGCGCGATCGCAGCGCCCGTTCGAGCGCGTTGGAGCGGGCGGCGTGTGCCGGGTCGACCGCCAGCACCAGCCGGTCGAGGAAGCGCCTCCGGTCCCCGGCCGAGCCCCGGAACAGCCCGTCGAGATCCGGCGTGAGCCAGACGATGCGCAGGTAGTCGCTGAAGGCGAGCGCCGAGCCAGCCTGGGTGCCGTCGATCCGCGCCAGTCGCGCTCGCTTGCCGTCCGCGTCGGCGGGGCCGAGTCCGACGCCGAGCCGGGCGCCGTCATCGCTGAGCGCAACCGATACGGCGAAGGCGCCGGTGCCGCTCTGGCGGGCCATATCCGACAGGTCGGCCCGGCGCAGGCCGCGACCGGGCGCAAACAGCGACAGCGCTTCGAGAATATTGGTCTTGCCGGCCCCGTTCTCTCCGATCAGCGCAACGATTTGGCCCTCGATCGTGAGATCGAGGGCCTCGTACGAACGGAAATCCTGGAGGATGAGGCGCCCGACGGCGGCCACGGACGATGCTGTCCTAGACGCGCATCGGCATCAGCACATAGAGCGCCGAAGCTCCTTCGCGATCCTGGATCACGGTGGGCGAGCCCGGATCGGCGAGCTTCAGCAGGGCGGTGTCGCCATCGAGCTGCGCCGCGATATCCATCAGATAGCGCGCGTTGAAGCCGATATCGAGCGGGCTCGAATCATAGTCGACCTCGATCTCTTCGGTCGCCGAGCCGGAATCCGGATTGGTCACCGAGAGGGTCATGCGGCCATCGGCCATGGAGAGCTTCACGGCACGGCCACGTTCCGACGAGATCGTCGAGACGCGATCGACCGACGCAGCGAAATCGCCCTTGTCGACGACGAGGCGCTTGTCGTTGCCGCTGGGAATGACGCGCTGATAGTCCGGGAAGGTGCCGTCGATCAGCTTCGAAGTCAGCACCACATCCTGTGTCGCGACGCGGATCTTGGTGGCCGACAGCTCGATCGTGACTTCCGTGTCGCCATCCTCCAGCAGCTTCTGGATCTCGGAGACGGCCTTGCGCGGCACGATGACGCCGGGCATGCCGGCAGCGCCCGCGGGAGCGGCCGTATCGACGCGCGCCAGCCTGTGTCCATCGGTTGCGACCGCGCGCAGGACGGTGCGGCCTTCGACATCGATGGTGTGGAGATAGATGCCGTTCAGGTAATAGCGCGTCTCCTCGGTCGAGATCGCGAACTGGGTCTTGTCGATCAGGCGCTTGAACTCGCCGGCCGGAAGCGCGAAGCGATGCGCCATCTCGCCTGCCGTGATGTCGGGGAAGTCGCTCTCGGGCAGTGTCTGCAGCTGGAAGCGCGAGCGCCCGGAACGCAGCACCAACCCGCTTTCGCCGGTCGTTTCCAGCGAGACCTGCGCGCCATCGGGCAGTTTGCGCACGATGTCGTAGAGCGTATGGGCGGGGACGGTGGTGGCG
This sequence comes from Allobosea lathyri, assembly GCF_900108245.1. Taxonomy (GTDB): domain Bacteria; phylum Pseudomonadota; class Alphaproteobacteria; order Rhizobiales; family Beijerinckiaceae; genus Allobosea; species Allobosea lathyri. Next base: position 267,832 of record NZ_FNUY01000005.1, on the reverse strand, counting down.
CCGGGCTCGGCGACATCGGCCGCGACGGTTTCGACCACCTCGATATCGAGGTCGGTCGCCTTCAGCTTCAGCCCGGCCTCGGTGCCGCTCAAAAGCAGGTTCGACAGGATCGGGATCGTGTTGCGGCGCTCCACCACGCGATGCACGTGGCCCAGCGACTTCAGCAGCGTGGAACGTTCGACAGTGACCTTCATATTCTCAAGTCTTCTGGCGTGCTTTCGCCCAGGCGACGAATGCGCGGGCGGCGGAATGGCCCGCGACATTGCCGGAGGCGCGTCACCGGCGCAAGGGCGCAAGCGCCGGTGATCACAACCAAAATGAAGGGAGCTGCCGCGGTCACTCCTGCAGCATGCGCTTCAGCAGGTCGACCTCGTCATGCAGCGAGCGATCCTCGGTGATCGCCTTTTCGATTTTGCGCACGGCATGAAGCACGGTGGTGTGGTCGCGCCCGCCGAAGCGGCGGCCGATTTCCGGCAGCGAGCGCGGCGTCAGCGCCTTGGAGAGATACATCGCGATCTGGCGCGGCTTCACCACCGCGGCGGTGCGGCGCTCGGAGAGGATGTCGGCCCGGCTGACATTGTAGCGTGTCGCGACCAGCTTCTGGATGTCCTCGATCTTGACGCGGCGCGGCTCGCGGGTCCGGACGAGATCGCGGATAGCGGCCTCCGCCGTCTCCAGGGTCACGGGCTGGCCCGAAAGCGTGGCATGGGCCAGCAGCCGGTTGGCGGCGCCGTCGAGATCGCGGCCATTGGTGGCCACGACCCGGGCGACATAGGTCACCACATCGGGATTGACGTGGAAATTGGGGTGAGCCGCGTGCAGCGTCTCGAGACGGCTGCCGAGGATCTTGGCGCGCAGCGCCTCGTCGAGTTCACCGACTTCGACCACGAGCCCGCCGCCGAGCCGCGAGCGGATGCGCTCGTCCAGCGCCTCCAGATCGTTGGCGAGACGGTCGCCGGCGACGACGATCTGCTTGCCGGCATCGATCAGCGCATTGATCGTATGGCCGAACTCCTGCTGGATCGACTTGCCCTGGATGAACTGCACGTCGTCGACGACGAGCAGGTCGATGCCGCGCAGCTTCTCCTTGAAGGCGAGCGCGGTCTGCGATTTCAGCGCCGCGACAAAGCCGTACATGAAGCGGTCGGCTGTGAAATAGGCGACGCGCTTGCCCTGGCGGCGGGCTTCTTGCGCGATCGCCTGAAGCAGATGCGTCTTGCCCAGGCCGACGCCGGCATGGAGATAGAGCGGGTTGTAGGGCGTCGAGCCGGCCGGAGCCGCAGCGATCCGCTCGGCCGCGGCGAAGGCGAGCTGGTTCGACTTGCCGACGATGAAGTTCTGGAAGTTCAGGCGCCGGTCGAGCACCGTGCCGCAAGCGTCGACGAGATCGCGCTCGCAGGGCGGGGCGCCGCTGCCGGCCGTGCTCGGAGCCTGTGCTGTAGCTGCATTCGTGGCGGCCGCTGCCGGCCGGGCACGGAAGGCGGCGGGCTCGATCACGACGGCCTGCGAGGAATCGCGGGAGACCTGTCGAACCGACAGCATGATGCCGTTGGGAGCGGGCAGCTCGGCGATGCAGTTGACCCGCAGCCGCTCGGCGTAATGTGCCTCGAGCCAGCTTTTCAGGAAGCGGGTCGGCACGGTCAGATAGGCGACGCCGTCGATGATCCCCGCGAGCTCGACACGCGCGAACCAGCTCGAGAACACATCCTCGCCGAGCTCGGCCCGCAGACGCCGCCGCACGCGCTCCCAGGCGTCCACAAGCGAGCTCTTCCCGGAGACGGCATGGTCGGCCGCCTCGCCAGCGGGGATACCCGCTGCAGCCATGGTCACCACCATCGACGCCGCTTCGACCGCTTCGCCCAATTCCCGCCGCTCGAACATCGATTGCCCCGTTTCTGAAAAATTGACGCACCTTGGGTACGGCGGCCGTGAGGTGGCCACCGTACCGGCGCTGTTGTCCGGTCAATAAGTCAGTGTTCCAGCGAACGCCTCCGTTCGCCGGCTTCCTGACCCGTTATGGTCGATTACACTTGGTAGGCTCGCCTCAGGCGGTGCCGCACTTCATCTCAGCGTAACAAGACAGAGTGCCGCATTCTCCAACCTCTAGGTCGTGAGCCAAAACACAGATAATCTTCTGGAAATGCCGGGCGGTCATTGCTGTCCGACCGGCGATGAAAGGGACCTTACAGGGCGTGCTCGAAGGGCTGCAATATCCCCTTCAGCCGGCTTCCGAGAGTCGAGGCCCGCAGGCCCTGTACTGACCTACCGGCATCTATGGTGCAATTGGTTGGGGAACTTAAGATTTTCTTTACGGAGAGGGGGTTGTCCGCTGCCTGATTCTTTTTTTTTTCAGCAGGGGGTGCGCTCACCTGGAGTCACGGTGATTCTCTTCGGAGAATTCCTTTGCCCGCTAAACTCATGAAAAATAAGCGCTTTCCCTGCGCGGTCTCAATGTCGCCACAAGTCGATTCCGGGCCCTGAAGCGGCCCCCGGAGTCAAGCGGATAAGGCCGTGGAAAGATTGCGTATTTGGCTTGCGGCGCGAAGTTTTTTCTTCCGCGGAGCAGTGTCGCGATGCTGCAACAGCCGGCGTCCTGTTAGCCCTCGCGACAACGCAAAAAGCCCGGCCGTGAGGCCGGGCTTTTCAAGCAGAAAACCGCTCTGCGGAATGCGCGATCAGGAGGCGAGTGCGCCGACCCGATGAGCCAGTCGCGAAACCTTCCGCGACGCTGTGTTCTTGTGAACGATGCCCTTCTGAGCAGCGCGCATGATCTCGGGCTGGGCGGCCTTCAGAGCCGTGGCAGCAGCGGTCTTGTCGCCGGAGGCAATCGCTTCCTCGACCTTGCGCAGGAAGGTGCGCATGCGCGAACGACGCGCCTTGTTCACCTCGGTGCGCTTCTCGATCTTGCGCGTGGCCTTTTTGGCCGACGTCGTATTGGCCATCGGAACGTCCTCGTCTTCATCGCGTCAGCCCGCCTGGCATTGTGCCTGGCGGAACTGGACCGCTACCGTGATGGAAATGCATGAGCGGCGGCCGATGCTTGCGCAGGCCGTCGCGAGTGGCGAGGCTATAGTCGCTCGGGCGCCCTGCGTCAACGCCGGAATACGCGAGCCACGGTTTTCAGCTCGAAGGCGCGATGAAACGCGCGAAATTCGCCAGATCGACATTGCCGCCGCTGAGAATGACGCCGACGCGCTTGCCCTCCACGGGCACGGCGGCCGTGAAGGCTGCCGCCGCCGCCAGACAGCCGGTCGGTTCGACCACGAGCTTCATCCGCTCGGCGAAGAAGCGCATGGCATCGATCAGGGCCTCGTCGCTGACCGTGACGATATCCTCGACGAGGGCCTGGATGATCGGGAAGGTCAGCTCGCCCAGAAAAGGCGTCTGCGCGCCGTCCGCGATCGTCTTGGGCACCGCGATCTTGACGATCTTGCCCGAACGCAGCGACTGCTGGCCGTCATTGCCGGCTTCCGGCTCGACGCCGAAGACGCGGCAGGCCGGGTTCAGCGCCTTGGCAGCCAGAGCTGCACCTGCCAGCAACCCGCCGCCGCCGAGGCAGACCAGCAGGATGTCGAGCGGGCCGGCATCCTCGATCAGCTCCTTCGTCGCCGTGCCCTGGCCGGCGATGACATGGGGGTGGTCGTAAGGCGGGATCACGGTCAACCCGCGCTCGGAGGCCAGCTGAGCGCCGATCGCCAGCCGATCCTGGGTATAGCGGTCATAGCGCACGACCTCGCCGCCATAGGCCTGCGTCGCCGCGACTTTCGCTGCAGGCGCATCCTCCGGCATGATGATCGTGGTGGGCACGCCGAGCAGCTTGCCGGCCAGCGCGATCGCCTGGGCGTGGTTGCCCGACGAGTAGGTCACGACGCCGGCCTGCTTCTGCGCCGGCGAGAGCGCTGCAATCGCATTATAGCCGCCGCGGAACTTGAAGGCGCCCATGCGCTGCAGGTTTTCGGCCTTGAAGACGAGGCTGGCCCCGGTGCGGCGGTTGGCGGTGGCCGAGGTCAGCGCCGGGGTGTGATGGGCGATGCCCTTGATGCGCGCGGCGGCCTCCTCGACATCGGCATAGGTCGGGAGGGCGGGCTTGGTGGCGGCGTCGGTCATGGAAGCGTGTCCTGCGGCGTGATCCTGTCACACTATCTGCCAGCACAGGCAGCCGCGCTTCAAGTCAGGCTACAGTGACCTCGGCCATGCGCGAAGTTGAACGATAAGCCTCACACGCCATCGAAGGACGCGGGGAAGCCCTCTCCTGTAAGGAGGGGGGCAGGGGTGAGGTGTAGGCCCGGTGAGGTGCAGGCCCCTGGACCAGTCAAGCGCTGGCTCAAATGCGAAGGCCGTGGTGAGGGTCACGACCAAACGTCAAACGGCCGACCCCTCACCCTGCGCTTTCCCTGCGGGAGCGGGTGCCTCGCGCCTCCAGCGGGTAGAGATGAACGTGATCACCCGTTTTTGAAATCGGGCTTCCGCTTCTCGGTGAAGGCGGCCATGCCTTCCTTCTGGTCCTGGGTGGCGAACAGCGAGGAGAAGACGCGGCGCTCGAAACGCAGTCCCTCGGCCAGCGTCACCTCGAAGGCGCGGTTGATCGATTCCTTCGCCATCAGCACGGAGGGCAGCGACTTGGCCGCAATGGCGTCGGCCGCCTTCATGGTTTCGGCCATCAGATCGGCAAGCGGCACGATGCGGGCGACGAGCCCGGCGCGCTCGGCCTCATTCACATCCATCAACCGGCCGGTGAGGCACAGATCCATCGCCTTGGCCTTGCCGATCGCGTGAGTTAGGCGCTGCGTGCCGCCGGCACCGGGGATGACGCCGAGATTGATTTCCGGCTGGCCGAATTTGGCGTTGTCGGCGGCGATGATGAAATCGCACATCATGGCGAGCTCGCAGCCGCCGCCGAGCGCAAAGCCCGCGACTGCCGCGATGATCGGCTTGCGACGCTGGCCGATCCGCTCCCAGGGCTCGAACTTGTCGTCGAGATAGGTCTCGGGGAAGGTGCGGCTCTGCATCTCCTTGATATCGGCGCCGGCAGCGAAGGCTTTCTCCGACCCGGTGACGACCATGCAGCCGATCGCAGGATCCTTCTCGAAACCGTCCATAGCCGCATTGACCTCGCCGATGAGCTGGCCGTTCAGCGCATTCAGCGCCTGGGGACGGTTCAGCGTGATCACGCCGACCTTGCCCTTCACCTCGACGAGAATGGTCTCATAAGCCATGGCGGCCTCCCGGATGCTTCGTTGCGGCAGGTTTAGCGGGCGCGAGGGGCTCAAGTCCATGCGCGCGGGAACGAAGACCGCATCCGAAGCCTCACACGCACCGCTCTGGCTCAGTGCCGCGGCTGGCAGGTCTCGCAATAGAAGGTCGAGCGGCCCGACTGCACCAGCCGCTTGACCATAGAGCCGCAGCCTGGCGTCGTGCAGGCCTCGCCCTCGCGGTCATAAACCCGAAAACGATGCTGGAAATAGCCGAGCGAGCCGTCGGCATGGGCGAAATCGCGCAGGGTCGACCCGCCGGACGCGATCGCCTCCTCCAGGACGTCCCGGATGATCTGGGAGAGCGCATGCGCCGCCGGGCGCGGCCGGCCGGTCGCAGTCGCGATCGACCCTGCCTCTGCCTCCGGATGCAGCCCTGCCCGGAACAGCGCCTCGCAGACATAGATGTTGCCGAGCCCCGCGACGAGGCGCTGGTCGAGCAAGGCCGCCTTGAGCGGCGCGAACTTCCCCGCGAAGAGTTTCGCCAGCGTCTCGCCCGAGAGCTCGTTGCCGAGCGGCTCGATGCCCATGCCCGCGAAGTGCTTCGAGGTCGCCAGGTCTTGGCGCGAGACCAGATCCATGAAACCGAAGCGGCGCACGTCATTATAGGTGACGCGCGCGCCGGAGCCGAGATGGAAGACGACATGGTCGTGCTGCAGATGCCGGCCGATCTCGTTGTAATAGGCGCCGGGCTCCACCGGCGGCGTGCCGGGCGCCTCGACCACGAAGCGCCCGCTCATGCCCAGATGCATGATCAGCGCCTGTCCGTCATCGAGGTCGGCGATCAGATATTTGGCGCGGCGCGACAGGGCCTCGACCGTGCGGCCGGTCAGGCGCTCGACGAAATGATCCGGCAGGGGAAAGCGCAGGTCGGGCCGGCGCTGCTCGACGCGGGCAAAGCGCTGGCCGAGCATGGCCGGCTCAAGTCCGCGGCGGACGGTTTCGACCTCGGGAAGTTCGGGCATCCTCGTCCACTCTTATCGTCGTAAAGCCTGCGTCGAGACGGGCCGCGACAAGCCCGGCTCGTTTCGCTATTCATCGCTCCATCAGAACACAAGAGCAGCCGAGCCGTGACAGCAGCCTCCGACACCACCCATTTCGGCTTCGAGACCGTGAAGCTCGCCGAGAAGCAGGCCAAGGTCGACGATGTCTTCCACAAGGTCGCGGGTCGCTACGACCTGATGAACGACCTGATGTCGGCCGGGTTGCACCGGGCCTGGAAGAGCGCCCTTCTCACGACGCTTAATCCAGCGAAGGACCGCCCCTTCCACCATCTCGACGTGGCCGGCGGCACGGGCGACGTCGCCTTCGCCGTGCTCGAAGCAGGTGGTCCCGAGACCGATGTCACCGTGCTCGACATCAATGCGGAGATGCTCGCCGTCGGCCGCGATCGCGCCGACAAGCGCTTTCCCGGCGACGACCGCATCCGCTTCGTCCAGGGCAATGCCGAGGAACTCCGCCTGCCCGACAACCATTTCGACGCCTATACGATCGCCTTCGGCATCCGCAACGTGCCGCGCATCGACAAGGCGCTGGCTGAGGCCTATCGCGTGCTGAAGCGGGGCGGCCGGTTTCTGTGCCTCGAATTCAGCCATGTCGACGTGCCCCTGCTCGACAAGGTCTACGAGGCCTATTCCTTCAATGTCATCCCGCCGATGGGCAAGATGGTGACGGGCGAGGCCGAGCCCTACCAGTATCTGGTCGAATCGATCCGCAAATTCCCTAAGCCGCAGGCTTTCGCGGGCATGATCGAGGATGCCGGCTTCCGTCGGGCGAAGTTCACGCCGATGACGGGTGGGGTCGTGGCGCTGCATTCCGGCTGGAAGCTGTGAGGGATTTCCACCCGTCATGGTCGGCCTTGTGCCGACCATCCACGTCTTGCGACGCGGATGAAGGGGAGACGTGGATGCCCGGGACAGGCCCGAGCATGACGTCGCGGTTCCTCCCCGGATTTCTGCCCGCATGATCACCTCTCTCTTTCACATGTTTCGCGCCGCCCGGGTCGGCTTCGTGCTGGCCCGCGAGGGCGCGCTTGCGCTGGTCGAGCCCTCCGTATTGCCGCCCGTAATGCGCGGGTTGATAAGGCTCGGGCGTCTGATCGAACGTCGCGGAGCCGGTACCTCGGCGACGCGGCTGGCTGCGGCACTGACGCGGCTTGGGCCGTCCTACGTCAAGTTCGGACAGTTCCTGGCGACGCGCCCCGATGTCGTCGGCATGAAGATCGCCTCGGACCTCTCGGCCCTGCAGGATCGGATGCCGCCTTTTCCGATGAGCCAGGCGCGTGCCGCGATCGAGGCCGCTCATAATGCGCCGCTGGAGACGATCTTCGCCGAATTCGGCGAGCCGGTTGCCGCCGCCTCGATCGCGCAGGTCCACCGCGCCCGGCTGAAGGACGGCTCGCAGGTCGCGGTCAAGGTGCTCAGGCCGGGCATCCGAGACCGCTTCCACCGCGACCTTGCCGCCATGCGCTTCGGCGCCGAGATTGCCGAACGCCGTTCGGCCGAGGCGCGGCGCCTGCGTTTTTCCGGGGTGGTCGAGACGCTGGCGCGTTCGGTCACGATGGAGATGGACCTGCGGCTGGAGGCTGCCGCGCTCTCCGAATTCGCCGAGAATACCAAGGGGGACACGGATTTCCGTGTGCCCGAGCCGGATTGGCAGCTCACCGCCCGCGAAATGCTGGTCGATGAATGGATCGACGGCGTCCGGCTCTCGGATATCGAGGGGCTGCGCGCGGCCGGCCATGACCTGCCCGAGCTTGGCCGCAACGTCATCCAGTCCTTCCTGAAGCACGCGATCCGCGACGGCTTCTTCCATGCCGACATGCATCCGGGAAACCTGTTCGTCGATGCGCAGGGGCGGCTGGTGGCGGTCGACGGCGGCATCATGGGCCGGCTCGGCCTGAAGGAGCGCCGATTCCTCGCGGAAATCCTGCTCGGTTTCATCACCCGCGACTATCGTCGCGTGGCCGAGGTGCATTTCGAAGCCGGCTATGTGCCGGGCCATCATGCTGTCGAGGATTTCGCCCAGGCGATCCGCGCCGTCGGCGAACCGATCCACGACAGGAGCGCCGACCAGATCTCGATGGCCAAGGTCCTGACCCTGCTGTTCGAGATCACCGGCATGTTCGACATGGCAACGCGCACCGAACTGGTGATGCTGCAGAAGACCATGGTCGTCGTCGAGGGCGTGGCGCGCACCCTCGATCCACATCTCGACATGTGGACGACGGCCGAACCGGTGGTGCGCGACTGGATCACCCAGAATCTCGGGCCCCTCGGAAGGATCCAGGAGGCCGGGCGCGGCGCGCATTCGCTGCTGTTCAGCCTGGCGCGGCTGCCCGAGACGATCGGCCGGGCAGAGCGCGTGCTCGGCCAGCTCGAGGACGCATCCCGCAATGGCTTTGCGCTCGACGAGCGCAGCATCCAGGCGGTGGGCCGGGCGGAAGCCCAGCGCAATCGCTGGGGCAACTGGGCGCTGTGGGTGATCGCGGCGCTGATCGCCTATGCGGTGCTAGGTTAGCCCAGACGCCGCCGAAGCTGTACCAGCGCACTCGGGTCTACTCCCGACAGTCAGATCTTCGCTTCCTTCACATCCGGAGCGCGATAATCCAAGCTGGAAATACACCGTCATCCTGGACCAGCGGCGAAGCCGCGCAGCTCCGGGATCCATCATGGGGCGCCAAGTCTTGCAGGGACTGGCCCTCCGATGGATCCCGGGTCGACCTTCGGTCGCCCAGGATGACGGCTGGCCGGCACACGGCCGGCCTGACGAAGGAGGCACTCAAGCCGGCCGGTGAGCGTCCGCCGGCTCGGCGCCGATCATCCAATGCGTGCCGAAACGATCCTGCAGCATGCCGAAGCGCGGCGCCCAGAAGGTCTCCTCCAGCGGCATCTTGATGCGCGCGCCCTGCGACAGGGCCGCGAAGATGCGCTCGGCCTCGGCGACCTCCTTGACGTTGACCGAGACCGAAACGCTCTGCATCGGTCCCTCGCTGCGGTCGGGCGGCGCATCCGAGGCCATCAGCATCTGCCCACCGCCCATGTCGAGGCAGGCATGCATGATCTTGGGGATCCAGTCGGGCGCCACCTGGCTCTCGGCCGGAGTGCCCTCATGGCTCAGCATCGCCACGATCTTGCCGCCGAAGATCGCCTCATAGGCGGTGAAGGCTTCCTTGCAGTTGCCCGGGAAGAAGAGATAGGGAGCGATTTTCATCGGAATCTCCTTGTCATCGGCTGTTTCAGGATGTGCGGCGGTAGTGGGCGGTCATGAATTCGGTCCAGCCACCGTTTCCGTCTGGCACGGACGAGGTCAGGATCCGGTGGTCCGGGCTGACGATGGTCATGATGTCGCGATAGGGCGAGGTCGAGCCGTCGCCGCTCATGCTGGGCCCTGCGCTGTCCAGCGTCAGCACTGTTCCGGTCTCGTCGAGCGCTCCGTCATAGAGCCATTGATGCGTCATCATCGAGCCGATGAAGCTGCCGACGAAGCGGCCCTTGGCGGGGTCGAAGCCAAGCGTCATCAACGTCCTGCCCGTGCCGCCGTCGGGCATTTCGCCCTGGCCCTCGCCGAGCGTCCAGAGCCCGCCCAGCGATCGCACGCTTTCCTTGCCCTTGAATGTCTGGCGCGGCTGGTCGGGGCCCATGGAGCAATTCATCTCCGAGGTCCATTCGCCGACGAGTTCTGCGAGCCACTCGTGTTCCTTCTGTGGTTCTGCGTTCATGGGACGTCTCCTTTCCGGTTTTCTCGAATATGGCGACTGACAATCAGGCGGGGCGCTCGGCCTGCGCCTTGAGGGCTTTGAGCCCGGCCTCGAAATCGCCGCCGACCATCCTGTCCATGTTGAAGAAGACGTGGATGATCTTGGCGAAGAACGGCGCCGGTCCGGTCAGGGTCCAGCTGACATTAGTAGCCGCCCCCTGTGGTTGGAGGGCGAAGACGACGTCGTTATGGGCCTCGAACGGCTTGATGAAATCGAGCTTCAGCCCGATCCTGCTCGGCGCGTTGGCTTCGACGATCTCCATGCGGCCTTCGCCGACATTCTTGTCGCCCGCCCAGGCATAGGCTGCGCCGATGCCGCTGTCGGGCCCGCTGAAGCTGCGCTTCAGGTTCGGATCCTTCTTCTCCCAGGGCGACCATGCGCCCCAGGCCTTGAAGTCGCTGATCAGCGGATACACCCGCTCCGGCGGCGCATTGATCGCGATCGAGCGCTGCACGCTGAAGGTGTTCGGCTTCATCGCTGCCAGCACCAGCACGACGATAACGGCGATGGTGGCGATGGCCAACAGGCCAAGCAGGGTGGTCTTGAGCATGGGTGGGCTCCGCCCGGTATCTTTAGGTGAAAAGGAAGATCTGGTTGTGTTCAGCTTTGCTGGCCCGGCAGGGCATGCGCAAAACTCCAGCCATGGCCGAATGGGTCGATGACCTGGCCGTAGCGGGCGCCCCAGAACGCGTCGAAAGGCTGGAGGATCACCTTGGCGCCCGCTGCCTCGGCGCGTGCGACGGCCGCATCGCAATTCTCGACCTCGAGATGCAGCATCACCGGAGTGCCGCCGAGCTGCCGTGCCGAGCCGATTGCGCCGTCGCCGCAAGTGGCGCGATGTTCGGGGAAATCGTCCATCAGGAAAATTCGCGCGCCATTGATGGCGAGTTCGGCATGCATCAGCCGCTTGCCGTCCTGCGCCGGCATCCGCAATGTCTCGGTCGCGCCCAGGGCTGCCTTGTAGAAATCGATCGCGGCGCTGGCGCCGTCGATGACGAGGTGCGGGATCACGCCCTGTTGTTGAGTGGTCACGAGATGATCTCCTCCTGATCGGCCGCCTTCAATGACGGTCCGTGGTTCATGCTGCCGTCCTTGCCGCTGGTCTTTCCTTCGATTTTGCCTTCGACCTTGAGCGCCTGGAGCATGTCGTCCAGCCGGTTCAGGCTTTGGTCCCAGAACCGGCTATAATGCTCCAGCCATTGCGAGACCTCCTGCAGCGGCCCCGGGTCGAGCCGGCAGGGTCGCCACTGTGCTTCGCGACTTCGCGTGATCAGCCCGGCGCGCTCCAGCACCTTCAGATGTTTCGAGACGGCCGGCAGGCTCATCGCGAACGGTTCGGCCAGCGCCTTGACCGAGGTCTCGCCGAGCGACAGCCGCGCCAGGATGGCGCGCCGCGTGGGGTCGGCGAGGGCGGAAAGTGTGAGGCTGAGCGGGTCGGTCGACATCGTATAAAGCCGATCGGTTAATTAACGAAATGGTTTAGTATCTCCGGTTCCTCGCGCTGTCAAGCACGGCCCGATATCCGTCAATCTGACGTGAAGCTGTGCCCGTTATTGTCAGGACGACCCGCACACGGTTAGAAACTCGACCGAACGAGAGGACGCGTTCACCCCATGAGCTTCGAGACAGCCGCCACCCCCGAAGCCGCCATCGACCGGCTCGAGGCGCTCTATGCCGAGGCCAAGGCTGCCCTTCGCCACGACCTCCAGCATTTCTTCGATACGGCGGTGCCGCCCAGCGCCGAGGACCGGGCGCGCTATCGCTATCCGCTGCTGCGCGTGACCTACGAGCCCTCGAAGCTGCCGGCGGCGACGCGGCGCGGCTATGCCAAGTTCGCTGCACCCGGCATCTACTCGACGACGGTGACCCAGCCCGGCGAGTTTCGCGGCTATCTGCTCGACCAGCTCAGGCCGCTGGTCGAGGAATACGGCGCGACGATTGAGACCGGGATCAGCAGCCAGGAAATCCCCTATCCCTATGCGCTGGACGGCGGCGACGAGCTCGGGCGCGGCAAGGTGACGGCAGCCGAGCTCGCCCGGCATTTCCCGACGCCCCTGCTCTCGCTGGTCGGCGACGAGATCGCCGACGGCACCTTCGACCTGATCGACGGGGAGCCACGCCCGCTCTCGCTGTTCGACGCGGTGCGCGTCGATTACTCGCTGCGCCGGCTGGTGCACTACACCGGCACCGACTGGCGCTCCGTGCAGCCCTGGGTGCTGCTGACCAATTATCACCGCTATGTCGACCAGTTCGTCCGCCTCGCTCTGGCCGAGATCGAGGCCGGGACGGCTCTCGCGCTGGTGACGCCGGGTGGGGTTCGCATCGATCGTGAAGGCGTCGATGTCAGCGCCGCCGAGCGGGTGATGGCGGCGCCCTGGCACCGCTTCCAGATGCCGGCCTACCATCTGATCCGCGAGAACGGCGAGGGCGTCACGCTGGTCAATATCGGGGTCGGTCCCTCCAATGCGAAGAACATCACGGACCATCTCGCGGTGCTCAGGCCCAATTGCTGGCTGATGGTCGGCCATTGCGGCGGCCTGCGCCAGACCCAGATCATCGGCGATTACGTGCTCGCTCACGCCTATCTCAGGCAGGACGGTATCCTCGACGAGCTGGTGCCGCCCGATATCCCGATCCCGGCGCTCGCCGAGGTGCAGGTCGCGCTTCAGCAGGCCGCGGCCGAGGTCACCGGCGAAAAGGGCGACCGGCTGAAGAACCGCCTGCGCACCGGCACGGTCGTGACGCAGGACGACCGCAACTGGGAGCTGCGCTGGACCAAGGAGCGTCGGCGCATCAACCTCTCGCGCGCCATCGCGGTCGATATGGAATCGGGCACGATCGCGGCGCAGGGCTACCGGCTGCGCGTGCCCTACGGCACGCTGCTCTGCGTCTCCGACAAGCCGCTGCATGGCGAGATCAAGCTGCCGGGTGCAGCGAACGCCTTCTACGAGCGCGCGGTCGGCGAGCATCTGCGGATCGGCCTTGCCGCCCTGGAAAAGCTGAAGGAGGCGGGCTCGACGATCCATTCGCGCAAGCTGCGCAGCTTCGACGAGCCGCCATTCCGGTGAGGCTCTGCCGTCATTCTCGGGCTCGACCCGGGAATCTCCCGGAGATAATCCTGCCAGAGATGCTCGTGGCAAGCCCGAGCATGACGGCTCGCCCCCCATGACAGTTGCAACCCGGCGATGCTAGGAAAGCCACGACCTAGCCTCCGGAGCCCGCCCTTGTCCGCCTCCCGCTCCATTCTTCTGATCATCGGCGGCGGCATCGCCGCCTACAAGGTGCTGGAACTGATCCGCCGGCTGAAGGATCGCGGCATTGCCTCGCGCTGCATCCTGACCAAGGCGGGCGAGGAGTTCATCACGCCGCTCTCCGTCTCGTCGCTGGCCGGGGAGCGCTGCTTCACCGACCTGTTCTCGCTGACCGACGAGGCGGATATCGGCCACATCGCCCTGTCGCGCTCGACAGATCTTTTGGTCGTGGCGCCCGCCACGGCCGATCTCATCGCCAAGATGGCGACCGGCCTTGCCAATGACCTGGCCTCGACTGCGCTGCTCGCCACCGACAAGCGCGTCCTGATCGCGCCCGCGATGAACCCGAAAATGTGGGAGCATCCGGCGACACAGCGCAACATGGCGCAGCTGGAGAAGGACGGCGTGCTCGTCGTCGGCCCCAATTCCGGCGCGATGGCCGAGCGTGGCGAGAGTGGACCCGGCCGCATGGCGGAACCCAACGAGATTCTCGGCGCGATCGAGCAGGCGCTTGCCGGCGAAACGCCTCGCGCCATCGGCTTCCTCGGGCGGCTGCCCGGCGGCGCCGCGACCGGGTCCAAGCCGCTGGCCGGACAGCATGTTCTGATCACCTCGGGCCCGACGCATGAGCCGATCGACCCGGTGCGCTACATCGCCAACCGCTCCTCGGGCAAGCAGGGCCACGCCATCGCCGCCGCCGCCGCTGCGGCCGGCGCCAGCGTGACGCTGGTCTCGGGCCCCGTCAGCCTTCCCGATCCTGCCGGCGTCACCACGATCCATGTCGAATCGGCCCGCGAGATGCTGGCTGCGGTCGAAAGCGCGCTTCCGGCCGACATCGCGATCTTCGCTGCAGCTGTCGCCGACTGGCGCGTTGCGGACGCTGCACCCGAGAAGATGAAGAAGGGCGCGGGCGGCACGCCTGCGCTGTCCCTCGTCGAGAACCCTGACATTCTCGCGACGATCGCTCACCGCAAGGCCGGGCGGCCAGCATGCGTCGTCGGTTTCGCAGCCGAGACCGAGCATGTCATCGAATACGCCCGCGCCAAGCTCGCGAAAAAGGGCTGCGACCTGATCGTTGCCAATGATGTCGGCGGTACCGGCGTGATGGGCGGCGACGCCAACACCGTGCATCTGGTCACCACAGAAGGCGTCGAGACCTGGCCGACCCTGGCGAAGGACGAGGTCGCAAACCGCCTGATCGCCCATATCGCGCGTCTGGCGCAGGCCCCAAAGGCAAACTGATCCGCATGGTCGATATTCCGCTCCTCCGTCTGCCGCATGGCGCCGACCTGCCGCTGCCGGCCTATGAGAGCACCGGCGCGGCCGGAATGGATCTGCGCGCCGCCGTCGATGCGCCGCTGGTGCTACCCCCCGGAGGCCGGGCGCTGGTGCCCACCGGTCTCGCCCTGCAACTGCCTGAAGGTTTCGAGGCGCAGGTGCGCCCCCGCTCCGGCCTCGCCGCCAAACACGGCGTCACCGTGCTGAATGCGCCCGGCACCGTCGACAGCGACTATCGCGGCGAGGTCAAGGTCATCCTGATCAACCATGGCCAGGAACCTTTCACGATCGGCCGCGGCGACCGTATCGCGCAGATGGTGATCGCCCCGGTGACACGCGGCGTCTTCGTCGAGGTAGATGCGCTCGACCAGACCACGCGCGGCGAGGGCGGTTTCGGTTCGACCGGCATCTTCGATGCGGGGACGCCAGCGAAGGAGCGGGCCTCGTGATCCTGCTCCAGCGCCGAAGCCTTCTCGCCATCGCGGCCGTCGTGGATATCGCCCTGCACGCGCGCCCCTCGCCTGTCGCAGCGAAACTGCTGGCGGCGCGGCACGAACTGCCGCCGCGCCATCTGGAGACGCTGTTGCAGGCGCTGGTCCGGGTCGGCATCCTCAAGGGTGTGCGCGGTCCGCGCGGCGGCTACGAACTGGCGCGCGAACGTCGTAAGATCACCGCTGGCGACATCGCGCGCGCCGCGATGCAGGATGCCGGCGAGGATGCGCTTGGTCCGCTGCCGCAGTCGCGCCTGATTGACGACGTCATCGGGCCGGAGGTCGCAAGCGCGTCGGAGGCGTTCCTCGCGGTGCTGGATGGCGTGACCGTCGAGGAGCTCTGCCGCAGGGCGCAGGCGAAGGCCGTCTTCGGCGAATCCGGCCTCGATGGTGATTTTACGATATAGGAATGTGAATTATCTGCTTAATCGACATCTTCTGTGAATTGATCTAGCCTCGATTGAAATCGATGCCGTTCCAAGGAGGATCCCATGGCTGAAGCTGCGCGCAATCCCAACTCCGCTCCGAGCAAGGCGCCGGGCCGCGGCCGGGTCTATGAATCGATCACCGACACCATCGGCGACACCCCGCTGGTCAAGCTCAACCGCCTACCGGCCGAGCGCGGCGTCAAGGCGACGATCCTGGCCAAGCTCGAATTCTTCAACCCGATTTCCAGCGTCAAGGACCGCATCGGCGTCAACATGGTCGATGCGCTGGAGGCTTCGGGCGCGCTGAAGCCCGGCGGCACGCTGATCGAGCCGACTTCGGGCAATACCGGCATCGCGCTCGCTTTCGTCGCCGCTGCACGCGGCTACCGCCTGATCCTGGTCATGCCCGAGACGATGTCGCTGGAGCGCCGCAAGATGCTGGCGCTGCTCGGCGCCGAACTCGTGCTCACGCCCGGCCCCGGCGGCATGCGCGGCGCGGTGGCCAAGGCCGAGGAGCTCAAGGCCGAGATTCCCGGCTCGATCATTCCCCAGCAGTTCGAGAACCCGCACAACCCGGAAATCCATCGCAAGACGACTGCCGAGGAGATCTGGAACGACACCAACGGCAATGTCGACATCTTCATCTCGGGCGTCGGCACGGGCGGCACCATCACCGGCGTCGGCCAGGTGCTGAAGGCGCGCAAGCCGGACGTGAAGATCATCGCCGTCGAGCCCGAGGATTCTCCGGTCCTGTCGGGCGGTGCGCCCGGCCCGCACAAGATCCAGGGCATCGGCGCGGGCTTCGTGCCGGGCATCCTCGACCGCTCGGTGATCGACGAGGTCGTCACTGTCGGCAACCAGACCTCTTTTGAGACGGCGCGTGCGCTGGCCAAGGCTGAGGGCATCCCGGCCGGCATTTCGTCGGGCGCGGCGGTTGCGGCGGCGCTCGAAGTTGGCGCGCGGCCCGAGAATGCCGGCAAGACGATCGTCGTGATCATCCCCTCCTTCGCCGAGCGCTATATTTCGAGCGCGCTGTTCGAGGGGCTGTGACGCCAGCTGCGATCCAGACCGTCCGCGTCACCGACACGCTGCCAGACGGTTTCGAGCGCTTGCGGCAGGAAGCGGCTGAGGAAGGCTACGCCTTCCTTGACCGGTTGGCGCAGGAGATCGAACGCGGCGACTATGCCGGGGCTGCCGACCTGCCTGTGCTCTTCGCGGTCTTTGCGGAGGGCGAGCTGGCTGGAATGGGCGGCATCACGCCCGACCCTTACGATCCCGCGCCTGATATCGCGCGGCTGCGGCACGTCTATGTGCGGGCAGCCAGTCGCCGCCTTGGCGTCGGGCGCGCCATCGCTTCGGCCTTGATCCAGCAGGGTTTTGTCATCGCGGCGCGCCTGTCCTTGCGCGCCGCCGACGACCGTGCCGCCGCCTTCTGGGAGGCTGAAGGGTTCGCGCGCGATCTCACCGATGCCCAGCGCACGCATCTGCTGGCGCGCTGAGACTATTTGGGAGTTCGAGCCCTCATCCTGAGGAGCCGCGAAGCGGCGTCTCGAAGGATGCTCCAGATGGCTCCTGAACCTCCTCAAGCATCCTTCGAGACGCCACTCCTGACGGATTGGCTCCTCAAGGACGAGGGCTGAGGAAATCTCGAACGGACTTTGAGACCGCTCGCTCAGCGCCGCAGCACGATCCTGTTGCCCCACGGATCGGAGAGGGCCGGCCTGCCGGCATCCTCGCGCCCGCCGGCTGCCAGAATGCGCTGGCGCATCGTCTCGAAATCGCCGGCATCGCGGGCGACCAGCTCGAAAAAGCTCAAGCCCGCCTCGCCCTCGCCACGCGGTGCCGCCCCGCGACTGTTCCAGACATTGCCGGCGATGTGGTGGTGATATCCGCCGCTGGAAAGGAAGCTCGCGCCGGGGTAGCGCACCATCAGGTCGAAACCGAGCGCGCCGGCATAGAAGGCCTCGGCCTCGGCGGTATCGCCGACGCGCAGATGGATATGACCCATGCGGGTACCACTCGGCATCCCCGGATAATCGCCTTGCCGGGCCTCGCGGAGCAGGGCGTCCAGATCGAGCCGTTCGGTCGCCATCTTGATCGCCCCTTCGCGTCGCGGCCATTCCGCGCGCGGCCGGTCGCGATAGATCTCGATGCCGTTGCCCTCAGGGTCGGAGAGATAAAGCGCCTCGCTGACGAGATGATCGGATGCGCCCTCCAGAGGGATGCGCGCTCTCGCGGCGTGGCCGATCCAATTGGCGAGGTCGGCGCGCGAGGGCAGCAGGATTGCGAGATGGAACAGTCCGGCCGCCGAACCGGGCTGGCTTGCGCCCGCCTCCAGTCGCACCAGAACCTCGCCGTCGACGCCGAGTTCGACAGCCTCAGCGGCCTCGCTGATCACGGTAAGGCCGATCGAATTGCGATAATAGGCGGTAAGCCCGGGCAGGTCGCGAACATTCAGCGCGACAGCGCCGATGTGGTAGGGCGCATCATAGGCTTCGAGCCGGAAAGGCGAGGCGGTTTTGGTGTCCAGGATCGCAGGCATGGCGGCCTCCCTTTCGATGCGGCCAAGCTGCCGCCTGCCGATAGACATGGCGATATCCGCGGGATTTGTCGCCCCTGGGCCGGGCAAAACCGCGATTGCGCGGCTGCAATGACCTGGGCGCTCAGGGGCGCGTCGGGTCTGGGCGATCGATGGCGAAATGTCCGAACCACGGTGCCTCCGCCCCGCCGATCAGCGAGCCCAGAATGCGCGACGCCAGAAAGCTGAAGGTGATGCCGTTGCCGCCATAGCCATAGGCCGCGAGCATGCGCGGGTGGCCCGGCACACGTCCGATCAGCGGCAGGCCGTCGCTGGTCTGCCCGAAGGCGCCCGACCAGGCATAGCCAAGGCTCGGCTCCGCCGGTGGCAGCAGCGCCGCGAGCTTGCCCAGCAGCGCTTTCGTCTTCTCGCGACTGAGACGTTCGCGCAGTGCGGGATCGTCGGTTTCCTCGTCCTCGCCGCCGATGATGATGCGGCCATCACGGGTCGTGCGGCAGTAGACATAATCCTCGGACGCTTCCCAGACGAGCGCGGGACCCGGCCAGAGCACGTGGCGCGCCTGTGGCAACGTGGCAAGCGCCCAGCTCGATGCGACCCGGTGCAGCGCGCTGTTGACGCAATCGGGCATGACATAGCCGGTCGCGAGCACGATATGGCCGGCCTCGATCGTGCGCCCGCTCTCGAGCGTGACGGCGGATGTGTGGGCGGTGGCCTCGAACGCCACCGCTTCATCGCGGATCAGCCGCGCGCCACGCCTGGTCGCCCTGTCGAGCAGGGCATGGCACAGGCTCAAGGGATCGGCCTCAGCCGAGCCGGGCGAGACGATCGCGGCCGCGCGGTCGAAACCATAGGTCCGCAATAGCGTCGCATGATCGAGCAATGCGCCGGGCAGGCCGGCCCGTTCGCGCAGCTCATGCTCCTCGGCAAGCTCCCGCGGGCCGGTGTCGCCCGCAGCCAAATAGACGGAGTCGCGCGGCAGGAAGGCGCATCCGAGTTCGAGACGGTCGATGAGCTCGCGCAGACCGGCGACGGCACGAAAACTGCGGCGATAGACGTCCGTCGCCCGGTCGAGGCCGTAGAGCGCGGCCAGCCGACTCAAGGACAGGTCTATCTCCCATTGCAGCATGGCGGTGCTGGCGACGGTGCTGCCGAAACCCTCGCGCTCCCGGTCGACGAGGATGACGGAATGGCCGAGCGCCGTCATGTGTTCGGCGACCAAGGCTCCGGTTATACCGCCGCCGACGATGGCGACATCGCAGCTTGTATCGGCCGAAAGCCGCTCGCTCGGCGGCCTGACCGGACCGGCGAGCCATGGGCTGCGCCCGCTGTGCAGATCGTCATGGCGTGTCGTGTCGGCGTCGAGCATGTTGTGTTCAATCCGCTATGCCGCGCCCGACACGGTCGGCCATGGTGGCGCCGCGCTGGCCGAGCGGCTTGGCTTTTCCGGTCGTGGTGTCGTGAGCCGTCTGGTGCTCCAGCTCGGCGTTGAGCTCGGCGCCGGCGAGCACGATCGTGGCCGAGAGCCAGAGCCAGGTCATGAAGACGACGACGGTCGCGAGCGAGCCATAGGCGGCGGTGTAATTGCCGAGCGTGCCGACATACCAGGAGAAGGCGAAGGAGGCGGCGGCCCAGAGCAGCGCAGCGGCAACCGCTCCAGGCATCACCCAGATGAAGCGTGCACGCTCGCGGCTCGGTCCGATCCAGTAGAGGCAGGCGATCGAGAGCGTCGCGACCACGAAGAAGGAGGGCCAGCGCACCAGCCGCGCCAGCCGTTCCAGCTCGAAGGCGAAGGGAAACAGCGCGGTTATCACCGGCACGCTGGCGATCACGATGAGGGCGATCGCCAGCAGCACGACGCCGCTGATCGTGGTCAACAGCGAGATCGCGTTGAGCTTCAGGAAGCTGCGCTTCTCGGTCTCGCGATAGATGATGTTGAGCGCGTCGAAAAGCGCCTTCACGGCCGCATTCGCCGACCATGCCGCGACGAGGAAACTGATCAGAAAGGTCAGCGAGATCGCCGATACCGTCTGCGTCGCCAGCCGCATCGCCTGTTCATGGATCAGTTCGCGCGCGGCCTGCGGCAGCACTGTCGTCACCGCATCGATCTGGTCGGCGATGGTCCAGGGGTCGGTGAAGGAGCGGTAGATCGTCACCAGCAAAGAGAGCGCCGGCACCAGTGAGAGCAGGGTGAAGAAAGCAACCGCGCCGGCAAGCGACGTCAGGCGATTCTCGCCGACATTCCCGGCGAAGCGCAGCAGCACGTCCTTCCAGCCGAGCCAGGTCATCTGCAGCGGAGTCGCGGCCAGCCGGCCCCGGGCGGCCTCCTGTGCCGGACGGACGAAGCGCTTGGACACAAGCCCATAGACGTAGCCAAGCGCTACGCCGGCTCCTGCCGCTCCCGTAATCCGTTTCAGGAAAGACATCTCGAGATCGTCTCCGCTGCCGCGCCGGGCACTTCCGATCGCCGATCGATCGCGGCGCAGAGACAGCGTGGCGGCAACAGTCCATCGCCGCAATTGTTCCGTGCTTCCGGCCAGTTGAGGCCTGAGGACAACGCCGGTCGGGCACCGGAATGGGGCGCCTTAGGCGATTGTTAACCCTAACGCTTTCTTATCATGGGCAACTGGCGCGTCGCTGATGGTCGCGCCGAAAGGGTCCGAACTGCCGATCGGCGCAGAGCGGACCATAGTTTGGTGCACCAGTAGAGATCGCCATGAAAACGCAGCTGAAAGCCGCCCTGGCAGCCCTGGCAAGCCTCGCGCTTCTTGCGGGCGGTACCGCTGTCGCTGCCGATCTGGGCTCGTCCCGCCTGCTTCCGCCCGCTCCGGACCTGCCGGCATTCTACTCCTGGACCGGCGCCTATGCCGGCGTCCAGGGCGGCTATTCCTGGGGCAACGACAGGGTCAGCCGGTTCCTGAACGGAAACGGCGTCGGAGCGACATCGAGCTACAGCACCGCGCTCGGCGGTGGCCATGTCGGCTTCAACTATCAGTTCGGGTCGATCGTGCTTGGCATCGAGGGTGATGTCGAGGCGGTGAATGCGCGCGGCGGGTTCAGCGATGCGGGCGTCGTCGGCCGTGTCCAGCGGGACTGGCAGGCCTCGGTTCGCGGGCGCATCGGCTATGCCTTTGACCGTTTCATGATCTACGGCACCGGCGGTGCGGCCTTCACCGAGTTCGACTACCGCGTCCTCAACCCCGCCACCGGCCTTGGCGAGAGAATGCAGAACTCGGCCACCGGCTGGAATATCGGCGCCGGCGTCAACTTTGCCTTCACCGACAACCTGATCCTGGGCGCAGAATATCGCTACACGGATTACGGCAAGGTCGATCATCTCGGACGCGGCGCCGTGCCGGGCCTGGTCTCCGAGCTGGAGCCGAAGCTGCACACGGTCCGCGCCAGCGTCGCCTACAAGTTCTGAGGCGCTACAGACCAAGGCTCCGGCGCGTCAGAAGCCCGTCCGCTGCCGGATAGCCGCGGCGAGCGTGCCGTCGTCGAGATAGTCGAGCTCACCACCGACCGGCACGCCATGGGCAAGCTTGGTCACCTTCAGCGGTAGATGCGCCAGCACGTCGGTGATGAAATGCGCTGTAGTCTGGCCGTCGACGGTCGCGTTGAGCGCCAGGATGACCTCCCTGACCGCAGGCTCGGAGGCACGCGTCACAAGCGCGTCGAGCGAGAGATGCTCGGGCCGGATGCCGTCGAGCGCCGACAACACGCCACCCAGGACATGGTAGCGGCCCGAGACCGCGCCCGAACGCTCCAGCGCCCAGAGATCGGCGATATCGGCGACGACGACGATCAGCGCGTCATCGCGTCGCGGGTCGCGGCAGAGCGAGCAGGGGTCGCTGGTGTCGATATTGCCGCAGCTCGAACAGACGACGATGCGCTCGCGTGCGACCGCCATGGCCTCGCTGAGCGGGCCCAGCAGCTGCTCGCGCTTCTTGACGAGATGCAGGGCCGCGCGCCTTGCCGAACGAGGCCCTAGCCCCGGCAGCTTGGCCAGGAGCTGGATCAGCCGTTCGATCTCGGGGCCGGCGATGGCGCGGGACATGGGAAGGACTTTCGCGATCGCTCGATCAAACCCGCGCCGTCATCCCGGGCAAGCGCAGGGCAGAGCCGGAATCCATCCTAGAGCGCCTGCGCCCATCGATGGATCCCGAATCTCCGCTTCGCTCCGTCCGGGATGACGTCGAGGATGATCGAAGCGTCAAAACAGCTTCATGCCCGGCGGGATCGGCAGGCCCTTGGTAATCTCGGCCATGCGCTCCTGCATCACGCGTTCGGCGCGATTTCGGGCGTCGGTGCTGGCGGCGACGATCAGGTCCTCGAGGATTTCGCGCTCGTCGGCGACCATCAGGGCCGGGTCGATCCTGACCGCCTTGAGCGCGCCCTTGGCCGTCATCGTCACCGTGACCATGCCGCCGCCGGCTGCGCCCTCGACCTCGATCATGTCGAGCTCGGCCTGAACATTAGCCATCTTCTGCTGCATTTCCTGCGCCTGCTTCATCAGGCCCATCATGTCGCGCATGAACTGTCTCCCAGGTTTGGTGTTGCAGTCTGGTCTTGCAGGATCGGCCTTGCAGCCCGCCGATGCGGGGCGCGTCAGCCCTCAGAAATCGATGCCGTCGAAATCCGGCTCGCTGTCGTCGAAGAGCGGCTCGCCATCGTTCATATATTCATCCTCGGGCGCAGAGGCCGCGGGAGCCTGTGCTTCGGCCGCACGCGGATCGCGCACGCTGACGATGCGCGCGCCGGGGAATTTTTCCAGCACCGCCATCACGGCGGGATGGGAGGCGGCGTCGCTTTCGCGCCGCTCCCTCTCGGCCTCTGCCTGTTCGCGGAGCGTCGCGCCGCCCTCGGCATTGACCACGGCAACCATCCAGGTCAGGCCGGTCCACTCTTTCAGACGGCGAGAGAGGTCGGTCGCGACGGTGCGCGAACTGCCCTCGGCCAGCGCGAATTCGATGCGCCCCTGCTCGAAGCGTACGGGGCGGACATCGCGCTCCAGCGCCAGTTTCAGCGTGATGTCGCGATGCTGCGAGGCAAGCGCCACGACATCCTCCAGCGAGGCCACCTGAACCAGCGGCTGGGCCACGGCGCGCGGCGCGGGCGCCGGAATTGGCATCGGATTGGCGCTGGCCAGGATCGGGCGCGCCGCGAGCGCGGTATTGCCGCCGCCTGAGGGCGGGCGCGGCGCGGGCGCACCATTGCCCGACGAAACCGTGCCGGAGCCGTCGCGCAGCATCTTCAGCGCCTCGTCGGGCGTCGGCAGATCGGCGGCATGGGCGAGACGTACCAGCACCATCTCGGCCGCCATGACCGGCCGGTCGGCCTGCTTCACCTCGGCGATGCCGCGCAGCAGCATCTGCCAGGCGCGGGCAAGCACCCGCACCGAAAGGCGCTGCGCGAAATCGCCGCCGCGCACGCGCTCTGCCTGGTTGAGGCTGTTGTCCTTGAGCGCATCGGGCACGAGCTTCAGGCGCGTCACCAGATGGGTGAATTCGGCGAGGTCGGTCAGCACCACCACAGGGTCGGCGCCGGCGTCGTATTGCGCCCTGAGTTCGCCGAGCGCAGCCGCGATATCGCCCTTCATCAGCGCTTCGAACAGGTCGATGACGCGAGCGCGGTCGGCGAGCCCCAACATGGACCGGACATCGTCGAGCGTTATCTTGCCGGCCGCGTGGGCGATGGCCTGGTCGAGGATCGAAAGCGAATCGCGCACCGAGCCCTCTGCGGCCCGGGCGATGGCGGCGAGCGCCTCTTCCTCGGCCTCGACACTCTCCGTCGTGCAGATCGAGCCGAGATGGCCCACGAGCAGGCTGGAATCGACGCGGCGCAGGTCGAAACGCTGGCAGCGCGACAGAACCGTCACCGGCACCTTGCGGATTTCCGTCGTCGCGAAAATGAAGCGCGCATGCGGCGGCGGCTCTTCGAGCGTCTTCAGGAAGGCGTTGAAGGCACCGGCCGAGAGCATGTGCACCTCGTCGATGATATAGACCTTGTAGCGCGCCGACACCGGCGCATAGCGCACCGCGTCGTTGATCTGGCGGACATTGTCGACGCCGTTGTTGGAGGCGGCGTCGATCTCCATCACGTCGATATGGCGGCCCTCGATGATCTCCTTGCAGTGCACGCCGAAGCGCACGAGATCGGTCGTCGGCGCGCCGCCGCCATCCTCCGTCTGGAAGTTCAGTGCGCGCGCCAGAATGCGGGCCGTCGTCGTCTTGCCGACGCCGCGCACGCCGGTCAGCATCCAGGCCTGCGGGATGCGGCCGGCCGCGAAGGCGTTGGTCAGGGTCCGCACCATCGCGTCCTGGCCGATCAGGTCGCCGAAATGGGCCGGCCGGTATTTCCGCGCGAGCACGCGATAGGGCGTCGGCGCTGCCGCGGCCGGCGGGGGAGCCGGGTCGAAGCCGGCAAAGCCCGGTTCGTCATCTGCGGAAGCGGCGTCGATCTCGTCGGTCATGGGGACTGGTTTCGCCAATCGGAAGGCGGTGGTCAATGCTCTTGCCGGAAGGTGCCCCTATGCGGCGCTTCCCATACGCGGCGCGAGCTCGCCTGCGGGCGTGACGCGTTCCCGAAGCATCCCGTACGATGCCGCTTCGAGGAAACGGCTCACCGGGAACGCGGAGCAGATGCGCTGGACCTTCGCCGTGAAAGCAAAAGGTGGGAGGCTGGACGAAGACCCGTTCGGTCTCGTTAGGGCTGCTTCCTTCCGGACCTGACCCGGTTGGCGAGTGAGACGTCCCTCGCCAACCTCCCGGGCGCTATATCGTGGATGTCGCGCCCGAGTGCAAGCGGGCTCCCATTGCCGAAACGAAACATCGCAGGTCGTCGGGATAGGGGTGCGTCGCCAATGTCGCTATCACCGGCGGTGCGACCATGGATCGCATTCGAACCCGCATTTCGCGTTTTGAGGCCTGCTGCCGTGAAGTCGCTCCTGATCCTGCCCTTGCTGCTATTCGCTTTCGCGCTGCCTCTGGTGGCTGATGAACGGCCACGCCGAATAATGACGATTGCAGCGGCGTATGGCCCGGTTCGGGTCGAGATGCCGGACGTGCAGCGGCCGACAGCCCGGCCCGCGATCATCGTCTTGAGCGGCAGCAAGGGTTTGGCCTCGCCCGCTTATGACGAGATCGCTAGCCGGTTCGTGACGGCCGGGCTCGATGTGTTTCTCGTCCACTTCCTCTCGGCGGCCGATCTCCAGGTTCTGGAAGAAGCCGAAGATGCGGCGAGCCGCAAACGCTATTCAGCTGCGCAAATGCCCCGCTGGATCGCGTCGGTTCGCGCCGTGGCGGCCTATTTGCGTGCTGATCGCCCGGTCGGTCTGCTCGGCATCTCGCTCGGCGCCAATGTCGCTGCAGCGAGCGCGCAGGGCGACGATCCGCCCGGCGCCCTTGTCCTTGTCGACGGAGGCGTGGGTGCGACCTCCGCCAGACTCCCTCCGCTGCTCCTCGTCTGGGGGCGCGACGATCGCGTCTTTCCGCCCGCAACGGCGCGCGCCTTTGAACAGGCCGTGGCAGCGCGAGGTGGAGCGGTTCGGCTCGATATGCATACTGGCGCGGCCCATGATTTCTTCATCCGCCCGGGCTCGGCGCAGGCTGCTTCCGCTCAGCAGGCCGCGGCGCAGTTCCTTGTTTCGCAACTGATGCGATAGCGACTGAGCCCGCACCTTCGGCATTGACTTGGACGGATCCATCCGTCATAAGCCCGCCACTTGCGCAGCACCTCGGGCTGCGCAGAACCTTTTGCATGACAGGCTCGGCTGGCCACGCTTTCCTCGGAAGGCCGTTGCCGCCACGCTGACCAAGGCCCCGGAGACGGATCGTGAAGAGAACCTATCAACCCAGCAAGCTGGTTCGCAAGCGCCGCCACGGCTACCGCGCTCGTATGGCGACCAAGGGTGGCCAGAAGGTCATCGCCGCCCGTCGGGCGCATGGCCGCAAGCGCCTGTCGGCCTGAGCTGCAGGCGCGTGAGGTTCGCGCGCCTTTTTCGGAAGACTGGCCAATCGCCATGCGCCTCGCCCGTCTGACGCAACGCAAAGAGTTTCTGGCGGCGGCCGAACACGGCCGCCGTTTTCGTTCGTCTGCATTCACCGTGCAGGTTCTCGATACGCAGCCGCGCGATACCGTCGACGAGGGCGGGCACGACGGCCTGCGCGTTGGCCTGACCGCGTCGCGCAAGGTCGGCAATGCCGTCAAGCGCAACCGCATACGCCGACGCCTGCGTGCGGCTGCCGGTATTGCCCTGGCCGAGCAGGCCGGCCGCCCCTGCGACGTGGTAATCGTCGCGCGCCCCGAGACGCTTGCTGCCGATTTCCAGCTGCTCATCGCCGATCTGTCGGTGGCGCTCGATCGCGCCCGCCCGGCGCGGCCCGGCCGCAGGTCTTTCGCGGCCAGCAAATCTTCTCCCGGCGGCAAATCTTCTTCCCCCGATAAGCGCCGCTCGCCGGACATCCGCAGCGCGCCTTCAAAACCTTAAGCCCGACGGGCGTCAGCGAGATCTGTTTCCGATCATGATGAAAGAAGACAACCGCAATCTGCTTCTCGCGATCACGCTCTCCGTGGTCGTGCTGCTCGGCTGGCAGTTCTTCTACGCCGTGCCGCAGATGGACAAGCAGAAGCAGGTCGCGCAGCAGACGCAGCAGACGCAGCAGGCGCAGGGCCAGTCGACGCCCGCCGGCTCGCCCTCCGTTCCCGGCCAGCCCGGCGCTGTCCTGCCTGCAGCCCTGCCGGCAACGCCGGCTGTCGAGACCCGCGAGCAGGCGCTCGCCCGCAGCCCGCGCATCAAGATCGACACCCCCAAGATCGCCGGTTCGATCTCGCTAACCGGCGCGCGCGTCGACGACGTCTCGCTCAAGGCCTATCGCGAGACTGTCGACCCCAACAGCCCGATCATCGTGCTGCTCTCGCCGCTGGGCGGCCCCAACGCCTATTATTCCGATTTCGGCTGGGTCGCCGCGCCCGGCACGAATGTGCCGCTGCCGAATGCGACGACGGTCTGGAGCGCCGATGCCCAGGTGCTGCGCGCCGGGACGCCGCTGACGCTGAGCTGGGACAATGGCCAGGGCCTGCTGTTCAAGCGGGCCATCTCGGTCGACGACAACGCCATGTTCACGATCCGCGACGAGGTCGAGAACAAGGGCGGCGCGCCCGTTTCGCTTTTCCCCTATGGCCAGGTGGTGCGCCACGGCCGGCCGACCACGCTCGGCTACTACGTGCTGCATGAAGGCCTGATTGGCTATCTCGGCGATCATGGCCTGCAGGAATTCACCTATGACCATGTCGACAAGGAGCCGCTGCTGTCGCCCGGCACGAATGGTCGGGTCTGGAAGGACGCGCTCGGCGGCTTCGTCGGCATCACCGACAAGTACTGGGCTGCCTCGGTCGTTCCCGATCAGGCGCGCAAATATGAAGGCCGCTTCTCGTCGGTCCAGACCGGCAGCGCCCGCACCTATCAGGCCGACTTCCTGGCCGAGGCCGTGACCATCGCGCCCGGCGCGACGGTTGCGAGCAACTCCAAGCTGTTCGCCGGCGCCAAGGAAGTCGCTGCCGTCAACGGTTACGAGCGCAATCTCGGGATCAAGCGCTTCGACCTGCTGATCGACTGGGGCTGGTTCTACTTCATCACCAAGCCGATGTTCTTCCTGCTCGACTGGATCTACAAGCATGTCGGCAATTTCGGTGTCGCGATCCTGATCGTCACGCTGCTCCTGAAGGGCGTATTCTTCCCGCTCGCCAGCAAGTCATACGCGTCGATGGCGAAGATGAAGGCTGTGCAGCCGGAGATGGTTGCCATCCGCGAGCGCTATGCCGACGACAAGATGAAGCAGCAGCAGGCCTTGATGGAGCTGTACAAGACCCAGAAGATCAACCCGCTCGCCGGCTGCTGGCCGGTGCTGGTGCAGATCCCGGTCTTCTTCGCGCTCTACAAGATCCTGTTCATCACCATCGAGATGCGGCATGCGCCGTTCTTCGGCTGGATCCACGATCTTGCCGCGCCCGATCCGACCAATGTGTTCGGCTGGCTGCCGTTGGGCCTCACCGCGTTCCTGCATATCGGCATCTGGCCGATCATCATGGGCATCACGATGTTCGTGCAGATGAAGATGAACCCGGAGCCGCCGGACCCGGTGCAGAAGATGATGTTCACCTGGATGCCGGTGTTCTTCACCTTCCTGCTCGGCTCGTTCCCGGCTGGCCTGGTGATCTACTGGAGCTGGAACAACCTGCTCTCCGTGACCCAGCAGGGCTTCATCATGCGCAAGCATGGCGTCAAGATCGAGCTGTTCGACAATCTCAAGGGCATGTTCAGCAAGAAGCCCGCGACGACAGAGGTGGTCCCCGCTCCGGGCAAGCCCGCCAACACCAACAAAAAGTAAGCCCGCACGCTACACGGGAGCGCGAACGTCGCGAGCGGCGACGTGCTCCACGGTGCCTGGGCCCGTCATCCGGGCCGCGGTGCCGGAATTGCCGACCGGGCCTGCGCCCGGCCAGCCTGCACTCCGGGGCTCCTTCGCGCTTCCCGGAGCGCGATGACCGGAGGTTCCCGTGCCGCTTCCCGATCCCCTGACCCGCCATCCGATCCCCGGCTGGAAGGGTACGGCCTTCCTGAAGGCGATCGTCGACAATCCGCTGATCGAGGTCGGCGATTACAGCTATTACGACGACTCGCGCGGGCCTGAGCATTTCGTCGCGCGCTGCGTGCGCTATCATTTCGATTTCATCGGCGATCGGCTGATCATCGGCAAATTCGTCGCGATCGCCCAAGCCGCGCAGTTCATCATGAACGGCGCCAACCACCCGATGGGTGGCTTTTCGACCTTTCCGTTCCAGATGTTCGGCGTCGAGAACGCGCCGGCCGTAACGCCGGGATCGCTCGGCCATCGCGGCGATACCATTATCGGCAACGACGTCTGGATCGGCCGCGAGGCGGTGATCATGCCCGGCGTCACGATCGGCGATGGCGCGATCATCGGCACGCGGGCGCAGGTTGCGCGCGACGTGCCGCCCTATGCTGTCGTGGTCGGCAATCCCGGCTGCATCGTGAAGACGCGGTTTCCGCCGGAGATCGTCGCCGAGCTGCTTACAATCCGCTGGTGGGACTGGGACGCCGGGAAAATCGCGCGCAACATTGCCGTCATCGCCAGCGCCGACATCGACGCATTGCGCGCAGCCGTGTAGGCAGGGTCCATGACCAGCAGCATGACCAAGCCCTTCACCGAGGACGAGATCGAATCCGCCCGCAAGCTCTTCGAGGGGGCGTGGGATTTCGTCTGGGCCTCGACCCATGTCGACGACCTGCCGCCCATGGTCGGCCAGGAGATCGCCTTTGCCGGGCGTTCCAATGTCGGCAAGTCCAGCCTGATCAACGGCATCACCCGGCGCAACGCGCTGGCGCGGACCTCGCATACGCCCGGCCGCACCCAGCAGCTGAATTTCTTCCGGAAGACCGGCGAGGAGGACAGCCTCACCATCGTCGACATGCCCGGCTATGGCTATGCGGCGGTGGGCCGGGCCAAGGTCGCGTCCTGGACCAATCTGATCCACGAATATCTGCGCGGCCGCTCGAACCTAATGCGCGTCTACGTGCTGATCGACGCCCGCCACGGCATCAAGGATGTCGACGGCGCCGTTCTGCAGACGCTCGACAAGGCGGCGGTGTCCTATCAGGTCGTGCTGACCAAGGCCGATGCGATCAAGAAATCCGACCAGCAGTTCATGCTGGAGGCGACCTATGACGAGATCAAGCGCCGCCCGGCCGCATTCCCGGAAGTGCTGTTGACATCGAGCGAGACCGGCCTCGGCATTCCCGAACTGCGCGCGGCCGTCGGGCGCG
This sequence comes from Allobosea lathyri, assembly GCF_900108245.1. GTDB lineage: Bacteria > Pseudomonadota > Alphaproteobacteria > Rhizobiales > Beijerinckiaceae > Allobosea > Allobosea lathyri. The sequence continues at coordinate 237,992 of NZ_FNUY01000005.1, read as the reverse complement.
TGCTGGCGGAGCGTCAATAGACCGCGTCGGGCCATGCCGCAGCCGGCTTGACCCGCTGCGGCGCTTCATTGCTTCTCCCTCCCCGAGATGGTCGGCAAGGCCGGCCCATGATGCAAGGGACGAGACATGACCGCCGCGAGGATCCATTTGACGCTCGCGGCCCTGATGGGCCTTGCCGGCGTGGCGCTTCTGGCCGCAGCGGCTCATGTCACCGGCACGACGAATGTCCAGACCGCCGGTCAGATGCTGCTCTTCCACGCGCCGGTCATTCTGGGCGCGACCGTCGCCCGAAGGACCGGCCTACTGCAGGACGTCGTGGCGCGCGTCGCGCTGTCGGCGATGATCCTCGGCGTCGCGCTTTTCGCAGCCGACCTGGCCCGGCGCGGTTTCGGCAGCGAAAAGCTGTTCGAGGGCGCAGCCCCCGCCGGCGGCTTCCTGATGCTGGGAGGCTGGCTGGTGCTGGCGCTGTCGGCGCTGTTCGCGCCGCGCGGCGACAGAAGGGCGGCTTGAACGGTTGCCGTCAGGCGGGATTGCAGGTCATGCCGTTGCGCTGTGCATTGGCTATGCAGTTCGCGCGGCTGGCATAGCCTTCGGTCGAAGCGCCCACGATCCGCCCGTTCGAGGCCGTGCGGCGCCAGCGCCACTCGCTCCCAGACGCGTAGATTTCCCACTTGTCTCCATTCTGATCAGTGCAGCTCGACATTTTGCTATCCCCGCGCTCGAATCATTCGGCCTCCAAGGTATCGCATGCCCGAATATGCACGGATAGGTTGTATTTTTGCTCCTGATGCCTCTTCAAGCCTGCGCGTTTGACGGACGCTCTTCCGGTCGCGCATCGCTTCCTTTAGAAGCCCGATCCGGCGCGGACTGAAACGCGCACATGCGGAGCCTGCCCGATGATCACGCCTCCCCATCTGACGCCGTCGCAATCCGCCGACCTATTGGTCCAGGCGCTGCCGCATATGCAGCGCTATGATCAGGAGATCATCGTGATCAAATATGGCGGCAACGCCATGGGCGATGCCGCCACTGCCGAGGATTTCGCCGAAGACATCGTGCTGCTCGAGCAGTCCGGCCTGAAGCCCGTGGTCTGCCATGGCGGCGGCCCGCAGATTGCGCGGATGCTGGAAAAGCTCGGTATCAAATCGGAGTTCAAGCAGGGCCTGCGCGTCACCGACCGGGCGACCGTCGATGTCGTCGAGATGGTCCTGGCCGGTTCGGTGAACAAGGAAATCGTCGGCTACATCTCGCGCGAAGGTGGCAAGGCGATCGGGCTGTGCGGCAAGGACGGCAACATGGTCACCGCCCGCAAGGTGACGCGCACCATCGTCGACCCCGATTCCCGGATCGAGCAGGTGCTTGATCTCGGCTTCGTCGGCGAGCCCGAGACGGTCGATACCTCCGTCCTCGACGCGGTGCTGAAGGCGGAACTGATCCCGGTGCTCGCGCCGGTCTGCTCGGCCTCGGACGGCCAGACCTATAACGTCAATGCCGATACCTTCGCCGGCGCGATCGCGGGCGCGCTCAACGCCAAGCGCCTGCTTCTGCTGACCGATGTGCCGGGCGTCCTGACCAAGGACAAGGAACTCATCCCGGAACTGACGGTGGAGGAATGTCGCCGCCTGATCGCGGATGGTACGATTTCCGGCGGCATGATCCCGAAGATCGAGACCTGCATCTACGCGCTGGAGAAGGGCGTCGAGGCCGTCGTCATCCTCGACGGCAAGGTGCCGCACGCCGCCTTGATCGAGCTTTTCACCGATACGGGCTCCGGCACGATCATTCGGCGCTGAGCTTGGGGCGTACGTACGGAAACATCCCGTCATTCCGGGGCTTCGCGGAGCGAAGAGCCCGGAACCCATAACCGCTGCGTTTCAGCGAGAAGGCGCTGTTCGCGCCGAGCTCGTCCTTCTCCATCCGTGTTCATGGCTTCCGGGCTCGCTGCTGCGCAGCGCCCCGGAATGACGGCGCGTTGCCCGGCCGATACGGTCTGCTTTCAGCCCTCCGGCGAAGTCCTCTTCTCGCAAGAGACTTGCATCTCCCGCTGGACTCGCCACATCCTTGAGTCCCCATGAACACGCATGCCACCATTGCTCCCGTCGCCGTCCCACCGCTTCAGGTGGAGGCCTTTGCACATGTCGATCACTGGATCTTTGACCTCGACAACACGCTCTATTCGCATGAGAGCAGGGTCTGGCCGCAGGTCAATCAGCGGATCACGCTGTTTTTGCAGGAGCTTTTCGGTCTGGATGGTCTCTCCTCGCACGCGCTGAGGGGGTATTTCTATCATCGCTACGGCACGACGCTGAACGGCCTGATGGAGGAGCATCAGATCGATCCCGATGATTTCCTCGCCTTCGCGCATGACGTCGACCTGAGCCTGCTCGAGCCCAACCCGGCGCTCGGCGACGCGATCGCTGCACTGCCGGGCCGCAAGCTGATCCTGACCAATGGTTCGCGTGGGCATGCCGAGAATGTCGCTGGCAAGCTCGGCATTCTCCAGCATTTCGAGGATATCTTCGACATCGTGCAGGCCGGCTTCTGCCCCAAGCCCGAGCGCGCAACCTATGAGAATTTCCTGGCGAAGCATGCGGTCGATCCCGGCCGCGCCGCCATGTTCGAGGACATCGAGAAAAACCTGATCGTGCCCAGCGCGCTCGGCATGAAGACGGTGCTGATCATCCCGCAGACGCCGGACCCGTTCCGCGAGGCCTGGGAACAGACGGCGATCGAGGCCGGCCATGTCCACCACGTCACGTCGGACCTCACCGGCTTTCTCGGGCCACTGGGCCGCGCTGGGAAATAGGCGCAGGCGCAAAACGCGTGCCGGGCATCGTCCCCTTGAGAGGAAATTCGTTCGTCTTTACGAACGGTCGCGAAGCTGATATTCCCTTTGTCCGTTATAACGAACGAATTGAGGACTTATCATGTCGGCATTCGAGAGCGACCCGGCCAGCCTGCATCCTGAGACGCGACTGGTCCATGCCGGCACGATGCGCTCGCAGTTCGGCGAGACGTCCGAGGCGCTCTTCCTGACGCAGGGCCATGTCTATGACAGCGCCGAGCAATGCGAGGCGCGGTTCCTGAACAAGGATCCGGGTTTCCAATACGCGCGCTTCTCGAACCCGACCGTCACCATGCTCGAGCAGCGCATGGCCGCCTTCGAGGGCGCGGAGGCGTGTCGCGCCACCGCGACCGGAATGGCCGCCGTCACCGCCGCGGTGATGGGCTCGGTTCGCGCCGGCGACCATGTCGTGGCAGCGCAGGCGCTGTTCGGCTCCTGCCGCTATGTGGTGGAGGATCATCTGCCGCGTTACGGCGTCTCCTCGACACTGGTCGATGGCCCCGACATCGCAGCCTGGCGCAGGGCGGTGACCCCGCAGACAAAAGTCTTCTTCCTCGAAAGCCCGTCCAATCCGACACTGGAGGTGATCGACATCGCCGCCGTCGCCTCGCTGGCGAAGGAAGTCGGCGCCACGCTCGTGGTCGACAACGTCTTCGCCACGCCGCTTTTCCAGCGCCCGCTCGAACTCGGCGCCGATTGCGTGGTCTATTCGGCGACCAAGCATATCGACGGGCAGGGACGATGTCTCGGCGGGCTGGTTCTCGGCTCGCAGGAGTTCATCGAGACCAATATCCAGACCTTCCTGCGCCAGACCGGCCCGGCGATCTCGCCCTTCAACGCCTGGGTGATGCTAAAGGCGCTCGAAACCCTGCCGCTGCGCGTGCGCCGCCAGGCCGAGAGCGCGGCCGTCGTCGCCGACTGGCTCGCCGGCCAGTCGAGTCTCTCGAAAGTCATCTTCCCCGGCCACAAGAACCACCCGCAGGCGCAGATCATCGCCCGGCAGATGAGCGGGCCGTCGACGCTGATTGCCTTCGAGGTGCCCGGCGGCAAGGCCGCCGCCTACCGCCTGCTCAATGCGCTCAGGCTGATCCGGATTTCCAACAATCTCGGCGACGCCAAGAGCCTGATTGTCCACCCGGCGACGACGACGCATCAGCGCTTCACGCCGGAGGTACGCGCCAGCATGGGCGTGACCGACGGGATGATCCGGCTCTCGATCGGATTGGAGCATCCCGACGACCTGATCGCCGATCTCAAACAGGGGCTCGCCGCGCTCTGAGCTGAAAACAGCCTGACCGAAAGCGGACGGAGATGATGGCCTTCCGGCCGGCCTCCTGCTAAAGCGGCGCGAATTCCGCGAGATGTAGAGGCCAGCATGCGTTTTGGCGAAGTGAAGCGCCGCACCAATGAGACCGATATCGCGGTCTCGCTGATGCTCGATGGTACCGGCAAGGCCGAGATCGCGACCGGCGTCGGGTTCTTCGACCATATGCTCGATCTCTTCGCCCGCCATTCGCTGATCGACGTCACCGTCAAGGTGAAGGGCGACACCCATATCGACGACCACCACTCGGTCGAGGATGCCGGCATCGCGCTGGGCGAGGCGCTGAAGCAGGCGCTCGGCGACAAGAAGGGCATCCGGCGCTATGCCGACGTGCACCTGCCGATGGACGAGACGCTGACCCGCGTCGCGGTCGATGTCTCCGGCCGACCCTTCCTGGTCTTCCGCACGCAGTTCAGGGCCGAAAAGATCGGCACCTTCGACACCGAGCTGGTGCGCGAGTTCTTCCAGGCTTTCGCGATCAATGCCGGGCTGACCCTGCATGTCGAGACGCTCTATGGCGACAATGCCCATCATATCGCCGAAAGCTGCTTCAAGGGATTGGCGCGCGCCTTGCGTCAGGCTCTCGAGGTCGATCCGCGCGAGGGCGGGCGCGTGCCCTCGACCAAGGGCGCGCTGTAGAACATTGCGCGAAAAAGTGAGAACCGGTTTTCCGCATGAGCAATGCTTTCGGCTTTTGGAATCGATCGCGTTCTTCGACGTTGGGACGGAACCGTCCGAACGTGACGTGATCTGAAGGGATCTGACATGGCGTTCTATACGGTGATGATCCCGCCGCCGGGCTCCGGCGGTCCGCGGGACGAGATCGAGCAGGCACGGCTGCTGCCCGAGAGCTTCTCCTGGTCGGCCTTCGCCTTGACCGGGCTCTGGCTGCTGGGAAAGCGGCTCTGGCTGGCGACCTTTCTGTTCGTGCTGGTCTGGGGCGCGCTGCTTTATGCGCAAAACCGGTTCGGCCTTGCCGGTGGAGCGGTGCTGCTGGCGCATGTGACGATCGCGCTGTTCCTCAGCCTTGAAGGCCAGAACCTGATCGTCCGAAAGCTGGCGCGGCAGGGCTGGCGTTTTGCCGATGTCGTCGAGGCGCGTGGTCTGCCCGAGGCCGAGCGGCGCTATTTCGAGCGCGCGCTGGCGGGCGAGACGGTGCCGATGCGTCCGGTGCTGCCGATGCCGGCGCGCCAGCAGCCTGCTGGCCCCGCGCCGATCATCGGCCTCTTCCCCGAGGCGCGCGGACGATGAGCCAGTCCGTCGCCATCGTCGATTACGGTTCGGGCAATCTGCACTCCGCCGCGAAGGCTTTCGAGCGCGCTGCCGCCGAGTCCGGCATCGCCTCGACCATCCGCGTCACCAGCGACCCAGCTGAGGTGCGCCGCGCCGACCGCATCGTGCTGCCCGGCGTGGGAGCTTTCGCCGACTGCCGGCGTGGGCTCGATGCCGTTCCCGGCATGGTCGAAGCCCTTGAAGAGGTCGTCCGGCAAAAGCAACGTCCTTTCCTCGGCATCTGCGTCGGCATGCAGCTGCTGGCCTCGCGCGGCCTGGAATATACGGTGACGCAGGGGCTCGGCTGGATTCCCGGCGATGTCGCGCTGATCGTGCCCGATGATGAAAGCCTGAAAATCCCGCATATGGGCTGGAACACCCTGCACAAGCAGGATGAGCACGCTCTGCTGGCTGGCATCGAGACCGGGCCGGATGGGCTGCACGCCTATTTCGTGCATTCCTATGCGCTGGTGCCGGAGAGGCCTGAGGACGTGCTGGCGCTGACCGAATATGGCGGTCCCGTCACCGCGATGGTGGCGCATGACAACGTCGTCGGCACACAGTTTCACCCTGAGAAGAGCCAGAAGCTCGGCCTGAAACTGATCGCGAACTTTCTGGGGTGGCGGCCTTGATCCTCTTCCCCGCCATCGACCTCAAGAACGGCCAGTGCGTCCGCCTGAAGCAGGGCGATATGGACCAGGCGACCGTCTTCAATGACGATCCCGCTGCCCAGGCCGCAGCCTTCGAGCAGCAGGGTTTCCAGTGGCTGCATGTCGTCGACCTCGACGGCGCCTTTGCGGGCAAGCCGATGAATGCCGCGGCAGTCGAGGCGATCCTCGCCCGCGTCGCCTTTCCCGTCCAGCTCGGTGGCGGCATCCGCGACATGGCGACAGTCGAGGGCTGGCTGAAGAAGGGCGTGCGGCGCGTCATCATCGGCACGGCCGCCGTCCGCGATCCCGCCTTCGTGCGTGAGGCGGCAAAGGCCTTTCCGGGTCAGGTCGCGGTCGGTATCGATGCGCGCGATGGCTATGTCGCGGTCGAAGGCTGGGCCGAAACCTCGGCTCTGGCCGCGGACGATCTTGGCCGTCGCTTCGAGGATGCCGGCGTGGCGGCGATCGTCTACACCGACATCGCCCGCGACGGCATGCTCCAGGGCATCAACTGGGACGGCACGATCGGGCTGGCCAATGCCCTGACGATCCCCGTCATCGCCTCGGGCGGACTGGCCTCGATGGCCGATATCGAGCGGCTCTGCGCGCCTGATGCCGCGATCCTCGAAGGGGCCATCACCGGACGGGCGCTCTATGACGGACGCATCGATCCGGCCACGGCGCTGGCGCGGGTGGCCAAGGCCGGCAGCATAGCGACCATCTAGAGCTTGATGATTTTGCGTGGAAACACGTCGTCATCCTGGGCGTAGCGAAGCGGAGACCCGGGATCCATCGTAGGGACGCGAAGCTCTACGATGGATCCCGGATCTGCGCGGCTTCGCCGCTGGTCCAGGATGACGGCGTGGTTCTGAGCCAAGACAATGTACTACGCCCTCAGCGCACGAACTGGTTGTAGATGCCGGCGAATTCGCCGGTCGCCTTGGCAAGATGCAGCCACTGGTCGACGAAGGCCTTGAAGGTCACGTCGCCGCGCGGCAGCAGGTAACCCATTTCGCCATATTGCAAGGGCTCGTCGGGATTGACGGCGCAGAGACCCGGCTTGGCCTTTTCCTGCACCTTCGTCTCGATCGATTCCGCGATTATGATGTCGGCCTTGCCGGCCAGGATCTGGTCGAAGATGGTGACGTTGTCGGGAAAGACCTCGATCTTGGCCTGCTTGAAATTGGCCCGGACGAAGCGCTCATTGGTGCCTCCGGGATTGACGATCACCCTGACATCGGGCTTGTCGATATCGGCGACCGACTGGTATTTCGCCTTGTCGGCGCAGCGCACGATCGGCGCCTTGCCGTTGATCAGATAGGGCGTCGAGAAGAACGCGCGCTTCTGCCGATCGAGCGTCACCGAGATGCCGCCCATCGCGATGTCGCATTTGCCCGCGGTGAAATCGGCCAGCAGGTCGGACCATTTCGTCGCGACGAACTTGGCCTCGACACCGATCGCCTTGGCGAGCGATTTCGCCAGCTCGATGTCGATGCCTTCATAGCCGCCGTCCTTGGCCAGTGTGAAAGGCTTGTAGTCGCCGGTCGTGCAGATCTGCAGGGCGCCGCGGCTCTGGATGGTGTCGAGCTGGCTCGTCGGAGCCTGCGCCATGGCGAGCCCTGAGAAAGCGAGCCCGGCGGTGATGGCGAGGGCGGCCGGGCGCAAGGCCGGGAACAGCGAGATCGGCATGATGAAATTCCCCTGTCGGTTCGACGATCGACTTGGGGGCCAGCAGAGCAGGGATCGCGGCGCTGGGCAAGCGAGCGTCATGGCCGTCGCGGAAACGCGCATTTCACTTGTTCGCGCCATGCTTTAAAGGGGCGTGACCGGGGCGGCTTGCCGCCGCTTCCTCATCTCGCTTTGGCCGAACCTGCCGATGACCCTGAAGACCCGCATCATCCCCTGCCTCGACGTCAAGGACGGCCGCGTCGTCAAGGGCGTGAAGTTTCTCGATCTCGTCGATGCCGGCGATCCCGTCGCGGCCGCGAAGGCCTATGACGCGGCTGGTGCAGACGAGCTCTGCTTCCTCGATATCACCGCCAGTCATGAGGATCGCGGCATCCTGTTCGATGTCGTGACGCGCACGGCGGAAGCCTGCTTCATGCCGCTGACAGTCGGCGGCGGCGTGCGCAAGGTCGAGGATATCCGCGCTTTGCTGCTGGCTGGCGCCGACAAGGTCTCGATCAACACGGCGGCCGTGACCAATCGCGGCTTCGTCAAGGAAGCGGCCGAGAAATTCGGGGCCCAGTGCATCATCGTCGCCATCGACGCCAAGCAGGTCTCGCCCGGCCGCTGGGAGATCTTCACCCATGGCGGGCGCAACGCCACGGGGCTGGAGGCCGTTGCCTTCGCACGCGAGGTCGTCTCGCTCGGCGCAGGCGAATTGCTGGTCACCTCGATGGACCGCGACGGCACCAAATCCGGCTATGATCTCGGCCTGACCGAGCGCATTTCCGATGCGGTTTCGGTGCCGGTGATCGCCTCGGGCGGCGTGGGCAATCTCGACGATCTCGTCGCCGGCGTCCGTGATGGCCATGCCAGCGCGGTGCTTGCGGCCTCGATCTTCCATTTCGGCACCTACACGATCCAGCAGGCCAAGGCCCATATGGCGGCGGCGGGCCTGGCGATGCGGCTGGATTGAACGATGAGCAACTTCACCCTCTCCGATCTCGAGCGCCTCATTGCCGAGCGCGCCGCCGCCTCGCCCGAGGAATCCTGGACCGCGAAGCTCCTCGCCGCCGGCCCGGAGCGCGCTGCAAAAAAACTCGGCGAGGAGGCTGTCGAGGCCGTTATCGCCGCCGTGAAGGGCGATCGCGAGGAGCTGATCGCCGAAAGCGCCGATCTGCTCTATCATCTCTTAGTCGTGCTCAGGGCACGCGATGTTGCATTGCAAGACGTCTTGAGCCAGCTTGAGGCCCGCACCGCCAAATCTGGGCTCGCTGAAAAGGCGGCGCGGCCCCGTTGAAGTCGAGGAAGTGTCAGCGTTGAACCTCGAAGCCTGGAATGCGGGTCGCCTCATGGACCAGCGTCTGATTCCCGCGCCGGCCGATCCCGATCTGGGTTCGCCTTACCGTACCTTCTCGCGGGACGAATGGGCGCATCTGCGCGCCGATACGCCGTTGACGCTCTCGGTCGACGATCTGACCAAGCTGCAATCGATCAACGACCCGATCTCGCTCGACGAGATCGTGGCGATCTATCTGCCGCTGTCGCGCCTGCTTTCGCTTTACGTTGCGGCCACGCAAGGCCTGTTCAAGGCGACGCAGCGCTTCCTGATGGCCGAGGCCGAGGTCAAGGTTCCCTATATCATTGGCGTCGCCGGCTCGGTCGCGGTCGGTAAATCGACCACGGCGCGCGTGCTGAAGGCGCTGCTGTCGCGCTGGCCCAACACGCCCAAGGTCGAGCTCGTCACCACCGACGGCTTCCTTCTGCCCAATGCCGAACTGGAACGCCGCGGGCTGATGCAGCGCAAGGGCTTTCCCGAGAGCTATGATGGCGCCGCGATCCTGCGCTTCCTGTCGGATGTGAAGGCGGGCAAGCCTTCAGTTTCCGCCCCGGTCTATTCGCATCTGGTCTATGACGTCGTGCCCGACGGTCAGGTCACGGTCGAGCGGCCCGACATCCTGATCCTCGAAGGGCTGAACGTCCTCCAGCCCAGCCGCATGCCCAGGGATGGCACGGTCATCCCCTTCGTCTCCGATTATTTCGACTTCTCCGTCTATCTCGACGCCGACGAGAACGATTTGCACCGCTGGTACGTCGATCGCTTCATGACACTGCGCCAGACGGCTTTCCGCGATCCGCGCTCCTTCTTCCGCAAATATGCCGAGATCGACGGGGACGAGGCGCTGTCTATCGCCGAGAAGCTCTGGACCGGGATCAACCTGCCCAACCTGCAGGAGAACATCCTGCCGACGCGCCAGCGCGCCAGCCTGATCCTGACCAAGGGCGCGAGCCATCGCATCCAGCAGGTCGCGCTGCGCCGGCTGTGATGGAGGCTTTTGCCTCGCTCGCCGGGATGGCGGGCGCGGCTTTCGTGGCCGCAACACTGCTTCCGGCGCAGTCTGAAGCCGTCTTCGTCGGGCTGCTCGCGGCCGGGACAGTCAATCCGCTGGCGCTGTTTGCCGTCGCGAGCGTCGCCAATACCGCAGGCTCCCTCCTCAACTGGTGGCTTGGCCGGCTGATCGCGCAGGGCGGCATCGAAAAGCTGCCGGCCCGTCTGCGGCCCGACCCGACAAAACTCGTCAAGGCGCAAGGCTGGTTCGAGCGTTTCGGCTGGCCCTCGCTGCTCTTCGCCTGGCTGCCTGTCGTCGGCGACCCCCTGACATTCGTCGCGGGCACGTTGAATTACCCGCTCGGACGCTTCATTGTGCTGGTGTTCGCCGGCAAAGCAACGCGGTATGGCGCGCTTTGGGCAGGCTGGGCGGCTGTTGCGTGAGGGGCGGCAATACCGTTTGCGAAAGCAGGCGGCTCGGGCTACCAGCTAGCGCCCAATTCAGGAGATTTGACCATGAGCATTCAGCGTATCGGTATCGGCCCGCGCATGTCCAAGGCCGTCGTGCACGGCAATACCGTCTATCTCGCCGGCCAGGTGGCCGACAAGGCTGCCGGCAAGAGCGTCGCCGAGCAGACCGCTGACATTCTCGGCATCATCGACGGCCTGCTGGCAGAAGCCGGTACCGACAAGACCAAGCTTCTGATGGTCAATATCTGGCTCTCCGACATGTCGACCTTCGCCGAGATGAACGGCGTCTGGGACAAGTGGATCGTCGCCGGCCAGACCCCGGGTCGCGCCACGGTCGAGGCCAAGCTCGCCGCGCCGCAGTTCACGGTCGAGATCGCCGTCATCGCCGCGAAGTGATTCGCGCCAACTGATCCGGACGGCCGGGAGCGCGCAGTGGGAGATAGTCACCTCGTGACGAAGCCTCACGATCTCGCGGCCGTCATCGCGCGCGTTTCGCAGCGATATCAGGTTCCGCGCGATATCCTGCTCGCCATTGTCGCGCCCGTCATAACGGATCTGGCCAGCGCCGATCCGGACGGGCTCGAACGCAAGTTGACCCGCAGGGTGCCGGATATCCGGGCCCTGCGGACACATCTGGCTCAGCCCTCCGCCGATGCCGTGCTTGCAGGTTGGCGCCAGGCGGCTGCGGCGGCTTGCGAGGCCGGTCGCCTGGCCGAGCTCGACAAGGCGCTTGCGCAGGCCGAACTTCATATCCTCGGTGGTCTTGCCGGCCTGGCCGAGCTCCCCGCCGAGCGCCGTATCGCCGCCGGAGAGGCTCGGGCGGACCGCGGCACCACCAGCCTGCTCCAGCTCGCGCCCGAGGGCTGCCGTGAAGCTTCCAGGCGATTTGCCGAAGCGGCCGCGATCGTCGGGCTCGCCGATCCCGACCGCAGCCATGAGCTGGCACTGCGCCAGGCCGACGCCTTGTCGCGCCTCGGCGAGGAGTTCGCCGATCGCTCCGGCTACGAGGCTGCGATCGCCCATCTTCGGACCCTGCTCACCGGGCTCGATAATTTCGACGACACCGTGCGCTGGGCTGCGACCCAGGAGCGTCTCGGCCTTGCACTTGTCGGCCTCGGCGCTCTGAACGGTGACTCCGCCCTGCTACGCCAAGCGGCCTCCTGCTACCGCACCACGCTCGAGGATTTGCGCCCCGATCACGCAAAGCCGCTCTGGATTCGGCTGCAGCGGCATCTTGGCACGCTCGCGCTGCAATTCGGCGAGGCCGATGGCGATGTCGGTTTGATCGAGGAGGCGGTCGAGGCCTTTCGCGCGGCCTTGCCGGCGATGGACCGCGCTGCCGATGTGCAGGGCTGGGCGCGGACACAGTTCGACCTTGGCCGCGCGCTCTCGGTTCTGGGCCGCAAGACCCACGGCATGGCCAGTCTGGAAGCCGCGTTCAACGCCCTGCAGGCCGCGTCGGAACATTGGACGCATGAAGCGAGCCCTGAACGCTGGGCCGATATCCAGGATCGCATGGGCTCGGTACTGGTCGCCATGGGCGGCAGCTACAGTGAGACGGTCGTGCTGGAGGAGGCGATCGCAGCCTATGGCCGCGCCTTGGACATACGCCAGCGGCAGACAGCGCCGCTGCTCTGGGCTACCAGCTCGGCCAATCAGGGCGAAGCGATGATGCTGCTCGCGAGGCGCCGCAAGGATCTGGTGCTCGCGCAGCAGGCTCTGGCGCAGATGGTGACGGCAGTCGAGGCGGCAGGTGCCGCCGGCAGCAAGTCTGGCATCGCCGAACTCCAGAAGAAGCTAGTTGCGGCAGGCGCCATCGCGCAGGATCTGGGCCGCGCGCAATAACGGCCTCGGTGCTGAACTGCCCGATCAGCGCCCTTGCTTACGATCGGCAAGGCGTTCGAGCGCGGCGTCCAGCGTCGCGTCTCGCTTGGCGAAACAGAAGCGGACGACGGTCTTGACGGCGCCTTGCGCATAGAAGGCGCTGACCGGAATGGCGGCGACACCGTTTTCCATCACCAGCCGCCGGCAGAAATCGACATCGTCCAGCTCGCCGAGCGGGGCGATATAGACGTTCAGGAAATAGGTGCCGACGCTGGGCAGAACGCTGAAGCCGAGGCCTCGCAGACCCTCGGTGAAGCGGTCGCGCGAGCGCTGGAAGTCGCTCCGCATGCCCTCGAAATAGCTGTCATCCTTGCCAAGCCCGTAGGCCACGGCCGCCTGCAGGTTCGGCGGCGTGGTGAAGGTGATGTATTGATGCGCCTTGGCGAGAACCCGCATCAGCGGCGGCGCGGCCATCACCAGACCGACCTTCCAGCCCGTCAGCGAAAAGATCTTGCCGGCCGACGAGATCTTGACCGTACGCTCGCGCATGCCGGGGCGGCTCAGCATCGGGACATGCCTGCGGCCGTCGAACACGACATGCTCCCAGACCTCGTCGCAGATCGCGACGGCGTCATGGCGGATACAGAAGTCGGCGAGGAGGTCGAGATCGGCGTCGCTGAAGATCGTCGCCGTCGGGTTGAGCGGATTGTTGAACAGCACCACCCTGGTCTTCGGCGAGAAGGCCGCCGCGAGCGCTGCCTCCGTCAGGCCGAAGGCAGGCGGCGTCAGCGTCACGAATTTGGGTATGCCGCCGGCCCGGCGCACCAGCGGGACATAGGCGTCATACATCGGCTCGAACAGCACGACCTCGTCCCCGGGAGTGATCAGCGCCATCAATGCGCCGGCGATGGCCTCCGTCGCCCCCGAGGTCACCATGATCTCGGTCTCAGCGTCGAGATCGAGACCCTGCCAGCGCTTGTAATGCGCGGCGGTGGCGTGGCGCAGTTCAGGCAGCCCCATCATCGGCGGATACTGGTTCCAGCCCGAGATCACCGCCTCGGCGGCCTTGCGCCTGACATCCTCCGGTCCGGGATCGTCGGGAAAGCCCTGGCCGAGATTGACCGCGCCAGTCTCGCGCGCGAGTTGCGACATCACCTCGAAGACGCTGGTCTGGAGGGCGGAGAAGATCGGGTTCATCGGTTGGTTTCGTCGCCTGCGGTCACGGATGGCAACGCCTCTACCATGCCACGCGGCGGCACGCACGCGGCTTGGCCGGCTATGGGATTCAGGTCGAAAAATACCGAATGATGAATATTGACATTCATCAGAGGTCAGGGTCTATTGGCTTCAGCCGGTTCACGCCGGACACCTGCTGCGACTTCGCCCCTTTGGCGTAGCGGGTACTGGCGTGAACCGGCGAACGCATTTTCAGGCTCCTCTTTGCTTCGTGGTCCGGTTGCCCTGCGCTGAGCCGCCGCCTAAGCAGGCAGCATGGCTTCCCCCCGCATACCCGCCATCATGGTTCTCGGCACCGGCTCCAATGTCGGCAAATCGCTGATCGTGGCTGGTCTCTGCCGGCTCTTCGCCGATCGCGGGCTGAAGGTCAGGCCGTTCAAGCCGCAGAACATGTCGAACAATGCCGCGGCGACCCCCGGCGGCGAGATCGGGCGCGCGCAGGCGTTGCAGGCGCGCGCGGCGCGGGTCGCTGCGAGCGTCGACATGAATCCCGTGCTGCTGAAACCCGAGAGCGACACCGGCAGCCAGATCATCCTCCAGGGCCGGGTCGCCGGTCATCTCTCCTCGGGAGATTTCACCCGGCGCGGCGATTTCCTGCCAAAAGTGCTCGAAAGTTTCGGTCGTCTGGCCGCCGATGCCGATCTGGTCATCGTCGAGGGCGCCGGCTCTCCGGCCGAGACCAATTTACGGGCGCGCGACATCGCCAATCTCGGCTTCGCGCGGGCCGCCGGCGTGCCCGCCATCCTGATCGGCGACATCGATCGTGGCGGCGTCATTGCCAGCCTGGTCGGCACCCATGCCGTTCTGGATGAAGCCGATCGCACGATGATCCGCGCCTTTGCGGTGAACCGCTTTCGCGGTGACGCCCGCTTGTTTCAGGCCGGCGTCGATACGATCGAAAGCGCCACGGGCTGGCCTTGTCTGGGTGTCGTGCCCTGGTTTGCCGAGGCGTCTCGCCTGCCGGCGGAAGATGGCCTTGATCTGCGCTCCGGCATCAAAAGGGCAGGCGGAGCCCTCAGGATCGCAGTGCCCGTCCTGCCCGGTATCGCGAATTTCGACGATCTCGACCCGCTGAAGCTCGAAGATGCGGTCGATCTCGTGATGATACCGCCCGGTCGGCCGCTGCCGGGTGATGCGGACCTGCTGATCCTGCCGGGTTCGAAGACGACCCTTCGCGATCTTGCCGCGCTGCGCAAAGAGGGCTGGGACATCGACATCGCCGCCCATCGCCGGCGCGGCGGCCACATTCTGGGTCTCTGCGGGGGATATCAGATGCTCGGCCGCGTGGTGCGCGATCCGCTTGGCCTCGAAGGCCCAGCGGGCGAAGCGCCGGGGCTGGGCTTGCTCGATGTCGAGACGGTGCTGGATGCGAGCAAGACCGTGCGGGAAGTCGGTTTCGTCCATGCGGCCAGCACCGCGTCCGGCCGCGCCTATGAAATCCATCTCGGACGCACCGAGGGTGCCGATACGGCGCGCGCGCCATTCCGTATCGAAGGGCGGCCTGAAGGCGCAGCCAGCGCCGACGGGCGCGTCGTCGGCAGCTATCTGCATGGAGCCTTCGCGTCCGACACGGTCCGCGGGGCCTGTCTGGCGGCGATTGCCGGCAGGGATCTGCCCTTCGGATTGGCTTATGAGGACGATGTCGAGGCGACGCTGGATCGGCTCGCTGCGCATCTCGCTGCCCATCTCGATATCCAAGCGTTTCTGGCCTTGGCCAGGCAGGGCTGCACCGCGTCCTGACATCCGAGCGACGCAAGACGCCGCCGATATCGCGCGCATAACCCGGCATGGATGCATGGCCGCTGGTCGAAGGGCGCATATGTGCGCCGCAACATCTCCGCATAGTCGCCGCGATCGCATGAGAAAGGCAGCTGATGGCAGGGTGTTCTGGCTAAAAGCTTTATCTGTCATGACGTTGACGAATGACAGAATTCGTCATAGCGATCTATTAGCAGTCATCATCAACCGAGCGGGCACCGTATTGAGTCATCCCGAGCGCGACACACGGCAAAGCATCGTCGACACGGCCGAGCGCTTCTTCCGCGACATCGGCTACCAGAAGACCACTGTCGCCGACATCGCCAAATCGTTGCGGATGAGCCCCGCCAATGTCTATCGCTTCTTCGATTCCAAGAAGTCGATCAACGAGGCGGTTCTCGCGCGTTTCAAGGGCGAACTCGAGGAGGTTCTCTCGGCGATCGAGGCCGAGCCGCGCTCCGCTGGCAGCCGGCTGCGCGACATGCTGCTGGCTGTCCACCGCATCAATCAGGCGCGCTTCACCGACCAGCATCGCATGCAGGAAATGGTCTGCGCCGCGATGGAGGAAAGCTGGGACGCGATCCTCGGGCATATCGAGCGGCTGGACAGTATCCTGCGCGGCGTCGTTGTTCAGGGCATTGCCAATGGCGAGTTTCGCGATATCGACCCCGTCGCGGCCACGCGTTGTATCCGGACTGCCATGATTCGCTTCCATCACCCGCTGCTGATGGCTCAATGCGAAAAGATGCCCGGCCCCAGTGCCGAGCAGATGATCGCCTTCATCATGTGCGGACTCGAGCGTCCGCCGGCCGAATGAGCGCGCCGATCGCGGCGCGTGCGTTGACAAGCCACTGAGGGAGCGGGATACCCCGCCTGCATGGCCCTTTTGCCCAAACAGAATATCAAGAAGATCGCCGTCGTTCTCCACGATCTCGTGGTCACGGCGCTGGCGATCTGGCTTGTCTTCGTTGTCCGCTTCGAGGGCTTCCAGCTCACGGAGCATCTGCGCTATCTGCCGCGCTTCCTGCCCTTTTTCGTCGCTTATGCCGGGCTGGTTTACTGGTTTTTCTCGCTCTACCGCTCGAAATGGCGCTTCGCCTCGCTGCCCGACCTGTCGAACATCGTCAAAGCGGTCTCGATCCTGACGTTGACGCTGCTGGTGGTCGACTATGTGCTGGTCGCGCCGGATTTCTACGGCGCCTTCTATTTCGGCAAGATCAGCATCGCGCTCTACTGGCTGTTGCAGAACGCGCTGCTCGGCGGTCCGCGCCTCGCCTACCGCTATTTCAAATATTCTCGCTCGAAGACCAGTGCGAAACGCGATGCCAGCCTGCCGGCGCTGCTGCTCGGTCGCGGCGTCGAGATCGAGATGGTGATCCGCGCCATGGAGGCCGGCACCATGCGCAAGCTTCGGCCGGCGGGCATCCTGTCGCCACGTGCCGACGATCTCGGCCAGTCGATCCGCGGCGTGCCCGTGCTTGGGCTGCTCTCCGATATCGAAACGGTGGCCATTGACGCTGCCGAGCGCGGCGAGGCCTTCCGCCGCATCGTTGCCACGC
Organism: Allobosea lathyri; assembly: GCF_900108245.1. Taxonomy (GTDB): domain Bacteria; phylum Pseudomonadota; class Alphaproteobacteria; order Rhizobiales; family Beijerinckiaceae; genus Allobosea; species Allobosea lathyri. The sequence goes on along the minus strand of NZ_FNUY01000005.1, from coordinate 221,059 downwards.
CGAGCGCGCTCCTGCCCGAGGTCGAGCCGGATAAATGGCTGGCCCGTACGCGCAAGCTCGCTCTGCCGATCTCGCGCGTCGATTCGCTTGGAGAGGGTGCGCGCGACACCGAAATCGCGCCGCTCGAAATCGAGGACCTGCTGGTCCGCTCGACCATCAAGATCGATCGCGACCGGCTCGGCTCGTTTCTGAAAGGCAAGCGCGTCATCGTCACCGGTGGCGGCGGCTCGATCGGCTCCGAGATCTGCCTGCGCTGCGCCGCCTTCGGCGCGTCCGAGCTGCTGATCGTCGAGAGTTCGGAGCCGGCGCTCTTCCAGATTACCGAAGAACTGATCGCGCAGGCGCATGAGACCCGCGTCTCCGGCGCGCTGGCCGATGTCCGCGATCAGGCGCGCATCGTGCCGCTTTTTCGCGACTTTGCCCCTGATATCGTGGTCCACGCCGCCGCGCTGAAGCATGTGCCTTACCTGGAAGCCGACTGGAGCGAAGGCATCAAGACCAACATCTTCGGCTCGGTCGTCGTCACCGATGCGGCGATCGCGGCCAATGCCAGAACCTTCGTGCTGATCTCGACCGACAAGGCGATCGAGCCGGTCTCCATGCTCGGTGCGACCAAGCGTTTCGCCGAAATGTATGCGCAATCGCGCGATGCCGAGTTCGTTTCGGCGGCAGCCGGCATGCGGCTCGTCGCCGTGCGCTTCGGCAATGTGCTGGGCTCAGCCGGCTCGGTCGTGCCGAAATTCAAGGCGCAGATCGCGCGGGGCGGGCCGATCACCGTCACCAGCCCCGACATGATCCGCTATTTCATGACGATCCGCGAAGCCTGCGACCTCGTGCTGACGGCGGCCTCCCATGCCCGCTCCGACGGGCCGGAAGCCGAGCGTGCCGCCGTCTATGTCCTCAAGATGGGCCAGCCGGTGAAGATCATGGATCTGGCCGAGCGCATGATCCGGCTCGCCGGCTTCGAGCCGGGCGAGGATATCGAGATCGCGGTCACCGGTGTCCGCCCGGGCGAACGCCTCAACGAGATCCTGTTCGCGCGCGATGAGCCGATGGCGGAGACCGGGCTCGACGGCGTCATGGCGGCCAAGCCCGTCTTTGCCGGGCGCACCAAAATCCAGGGCTGGCTCGCGCGGCTCGATGCGGCCGTGAAGGCGGATGACCGCATTGCGGCCGATGCGGTGCTGGACGAGGCGATCCCCGATTTCAGCCTGCGTCAGCGGACGCCGCAAGTTGCGCAGTCCCAAGTTGCGCAGCCGCAAATCGCGCCAGCGCCGTCCGGACCTCTACCCGTGGCTGCCACCCGGCCCTGAGCAGGCCGTCCGGCAGCGCGACGAGACTGCCGCTGAGCTTTGTGAAAGCCTCTTCCTTGCCGGTGAGGCGTGCGGCAACCCGGAGCCAGCCGGCGGGAATAGGAATGAGCCCGGGTCGTCGCTGAAGACCGGCGCGCATCGCCGTCAGCATCTGCGCGACGCTGACCGGTTCCGGATCCGACACGATGAAAGCCTGTCTGGTAGGGCAGTCGGGCGTCAGGGCGAAGACGACCGCCTCGGCCAGGTTCTCGACCGCCAGCAGAGAGCGCGGCGCGGTCAGCCCACCCAGCGGCAAAGGCACAGGAAGCTTCGCGAGCCGGAGCAGTGCGGCCATATTGGCTTTCACGCCCGGCCCGTAGACCAGAACAGGGCGCAGCGACAGCCAGTCCAGATCGAGCGCGGCGAGACCCTGTTCGGCAGCGAGCTTCGAGCGGCCATAGGCGTCCTCGGGCGCAGGCGGGTCGGTCTCGCGGATCGGAGGCCCGTCGAAGGCGCCGGTCTGGGCCTTGATGGAGGACATGTAGACGAAGCGCGCGATGCCGGCGCGTTTTGCCGCTTCCGCGAGCTCGAGCGTCGCTTGCGTGTTGATGCGGCGGTAGAGTGCGTCGTCGAGGCCGGGGCCGGCATGGGCGAGGCCGGCGAGATGGACGACATGGCGGATGCCTTCGACTGCTGCGCCCCAGTCGACGGGCGTTGCGAGGTCACCCACCAGGACGGCCTCCACGCCTGCTGGCGGGGGCGCAGGGTGGCGCTGGGCCACGCGGACGCGATAGCCCGCCGCCAGCAGCGCCGCGACCACATGCGGGCCGATGAAGCCGCTGGCTCCGGTGACGAGGACGCGAGCGTTAGCCAAGGCCGAGGCGCCTCCGCGAGAAGCGGCGCAGCAGGATCGCGGTCAACAGTATCGCCACGCCGAGACAGCCGAGTTGAGCCGGAAGACCGCTTACCCGAATGCTGAGCGCGGCCAAAACCACGAGGCCGAGATTGAGCAGCGCGACCTGCGCCACGACCTCCCTGACGCTGAAGCCGTTGACCGTCGCCTGCTGATAGAAATGCGACCGATGCGCCTCCCAGACCTTTTCGCGGCGCGCCAGCCGACGCAGCAGCGTGATCGTGGCGTCAGCGATGGAATAGAGCGGCAGGATCAGAGCCGCCGTCAGCGCCCCCGTGCCGGCGAGCCGGTAGAGCAGATAGGCCGTCAGCAGGCCGATCGGCAGCGAGCCGACATCGCCCAGGAATAGCCGCGCCACCGGCTTGTTGAACGGCGCGAAGCCGAGCAACCCGCCACAGAGCGCCGCTGCCAGCAGGGCGCTGGCGGGATCGAGGGCGCCGTACAGTCCCGCAAGCGCGAGCGCCGCCGTCAGCGGCACGATGCCGGCGATGGTGATCCAGTCGATGCCATCGATGAAGTTGACGAGATTGACGAACCAGACACCGGCCAGCAGAGCGAGGGCCCGCTCGATGGCCAGCGGCATCAGTTCGGGGAACAGCCGCAGTTCCGGGCTGGCATAGAACAGCACGAGCCCGACGCAGGCAGCCTGCAGGGCGAGCCTGGTGCTGGCGGGCAGGGGGCGGATATCGTCCCAGGCGCCGACCATGGCCAGCAGCGTCGCGGCCGACGCCACCAGCAGCAGGCCGTTGCGCTCGGGTGCCGGCATCGGGACCAGCAGAACGGCCAGCCCGAGCGCCAGGAAGGCGCCGGCAAGCACCGCGATGCCTCCGCCCTGCGGCGTCGGCACGCGATGGCTCGAGCGCGCATTGGGACGCGCCAGCGCGTAGCGCACCAGCAACGGGCGCAGCAGCACGCAAAGGCACGCCGCGGCAGCGGCGGCGACAATCGCGATCAGAAGGGGGGCGAGAGCGGTTTCCAAGGCGGCGGCACCATAGTCGAGCCCGCGCAAAAGCCTAGGGGGAAGGCCATGTTATGGGTCGCGTGATCGGATTTCCAGCGTAGCGGGACTTGCCAGTGCGAGCACAAAGAGAGAACATGGAGCCATGTCCCTCGCCGATTCCGTTCTCAATCCGCCCCCTGCGCGGCCCGACATCACCCGCGCAGTCTGCCGTGGCGCCGGCCGCCATCTGCGCGAGCGCGGCTATGCGATTGTCAAGGAGATGACCTTTGCCAATGGCCGGCGCGGCGACATCGTGGCGCTCTCGCCCTCGGGCGAGCTTCTGGTCGTCGAGGTCAAATCCGGCATCGCAGATTACCGCGTCGACGGCAAATGGCCCGATTACCGCGACTATTGCGATGGCTTCCTGTTCGCGGTCGCGCCGGAGTTTCCCGCCGAGATCCTGCCCGAGGATGTCGGGCTGATCGTGGCCGACGCCTATGGCGGGCAGCTTCTGCGCGAGCCGCCAAGGCACCCACTGGCCCCGGCGCGTCGCAAGGCGCTGACCATCGCCTTCGCGAAGCTGGCGGCGGGACGGCTGGCGCTGCTCGAGGATCCCGGCGTCTAGGATTTAGCGCGGCGCGCGCTTGGCCAGGATGCGCTGCAGCGTGCGGCGGTGCATGCCGAGCCGTCTGGCGGTCTCCGAAACATTGCGGTTGCAGAGTTCGTAGACGCGCTGAATGTGCTCCCAGCGCACGCGATCGGCCGACATCGGGTTTTCCGGTGGCATCGGGCGCGAATCGCGCGCAGCGGCCAGCGCCGCATGGATTTCGTCGGCATCGGCCGGCTTGGCCAGGAAATCGAAGGCGCCGAGCTTAACGGCGCTGACGGCGGTGGCGATGTTGCCATAGCCGGTGAGCACGACGCCGCGCGCATCCGGGCGCCGCTCCTTCAGCCGTGCGATGACATCCAGGCCGTTGCCGTCGCCCAATCGCAGATCGATCACGGCGAAGGCCGGGGCGTCCTCTTCGACGGCCGCAAGGCCGGCAGAAACGCTATCCGCTATCCGCACGGTGTAGCCGCGCCCTTCCATGGCGCGGGCGAGCCGGGTCAGGAACGGCCTGTCGTCATCGACCAGCAACAGGGACATGTCCGTCGCGGGCACGGCGGGGTCGGTCTCGCTCAGCGTATCCTGCATCATATTCTCCGTCCGCCGGGCTTTCCCGGCGGAATTGTAGCGCGGCTCGGCGCGCAGCGCATCACGGATGTGGATGCGGGTCAGCTAACCCCATGTAGTCCCGAAACTTCCGGGTTTGTACCCCCCATCGACGGTAGATCGGCCTCGAACACGGCGCGGGGCCAGACGATCTTGATCGAAGCGCCGCTGGCGGGAGCGGGCAGGTTGGAGAATTCGATCGCGCCGCCGCCGCGTTCCAGCAGGGTTTTTGCGATGAACAGTCCAAGCCCGAGGCCGCCGCCGGCGCGGCTCTCGCTCGTCCCGCGCGACAGATAGGGCTCGCCGGCTCGCAGCAGCACGTCGGGCGGGAAACCCGGCCCGTCATCGGCAATCGTCAGCGTGACATGACTTTGCGTCCAATCGGCCCTGATCGCCACGCCCGAACGGGCGAAGTCGACGGCATTGTCGACGATATTGCCGAGTCCGTAGATCATGCCGGGATTACGCCGGCAGACGGGTTCGGGCTTCTCGCCGTTCATCGTGATCTCGAACGGCACGCCGAACGGCCTTTGCGGCCCGGCCGCTTCCTCGATCAGCAGGCGCAGCGAGAGCTGGTCGAGCGGGCCGGCATTGTCGTCCTGCAGGTTCGAGAGCTTTGCCAGGATGCCCCGGCAGCGTTCGACCTGTTCTCGCAGCAACGTGATGTCCTCGGCCATCTCGCCCTCGGCGGGGGCAAGCCGCGTCAGTTCGCGGGCGACGAGCGCGATCGTGCCGAGCGGCGTGCCGAGCTCATGGGCGGCGGCGGCCGCAAGGCCGTCGAGCTGGGACAGGTGCTGTTCGCGCGCCAGAACGAGCTCCGTGGCGGCAAGCGCATCGGAGAGGTCGCGCGCTTCCTTGGCGACGCGCCAGGCATAAATGCCGGTGAAGCTGAGCCCGAGCACGAGCGCGACCCAGTTCCCGAGTTGGTAGAACGGCGGGAGCACCGGCCGATTGGGCCCCGACCACGGCAGCGGCAGGTAGAAGGTGCTGAGCAGCGTGGCCAGCGCGATCGCCAGCACGCCGAGCAGCAGCGTGCGCTGCGGCGGCAGCGCCGTCGCCGAGATCATCACCGGCGCCAGGAACAGGATCGAGAACGGGTTCTGCAGCCCGCCGGTGAGATAGAGCAGCGCCGCAAGCTGGGCGATGTCGAAGCCGAGCAGTGCGGTGGCCGCGCCCGCCTTGAGCCGGTGGCTGAGCGGAAAGCGGATGCGCAGCGCGATATTGAGCCAGGCCGACACCGCGATGACGCTGAAGCACCAGCCGAAAGGCAACCCGAAACCGAGGCCGAAATGGACGCCGGTCACCGCCAGGCTCTGGCCGGCGATGGCGAGCCAGCGCAGCCGCACCAGTGTGTCCAGGCGGATATGCCGGTTCGAGCGCGCGAGCGCCGGAGCGGAGAAATCAGGCGGTAGCACGACGCGGCTCGCTTCTGGCGGGAACGCCTCTGAGGGAAATTTCATGTGGCAGATCGGCATCAAAGCGAAATCTTAGTCTTTCGCCGGATTGAATGAGAACAAAATCAACGTACGGTGCGTTACCTGTTGCGGTGCGTCATCATATGTTGCGCCGCCGGAAGGATCACGATTGCATGTACGGGGCTCCCATGTCGTTCGCCTATCATGCCTATGAAGCGGTTCATATGATGGTCAGCCCCGCACGGGGTCTGTCCGATGCCATGCAACTCGCCTTCAAGAATCCCGCCAACCCGCTGACTTACACGCCCTTCGGCCGCACTGTTGCGGCTTCCTGCGAGCTGTTCGAGCGGACTACGCGGCGCTATGGCAAGCCCGCCTTCGATCTGCCGGAGACCACGATCAACGGCATCAAGGTTGCCGTCGAGGAGCGTGTCGTCTGGGAGCGTCCCTTCGGCCGGCTGGTCTATTTCGACCGCAAGATCGAGGGGCGCCGCAAGCCGCAGCCAAAAGTGTTGCTGGTTGCGCCGATGTCGGGCCACTATGCCACGCTGCTGCGCGGCACGGTCGAGGCCTTCCTGCCCGGTCATGAAGTCTACATCACCGACTGGACAGATGCCCGCCTCGTGCCGCTCTCGGCCGGCCGCTTCGATCTCGACGACTATATCGACTACGTCATCGCCATGCTGCACACGCTCGGCCCCGACACCCATGTCATGGCAGTCTGCCAGCCGGCGGTGCCGGTGATCGCGGCGATAGCCCGCATGGAAGCCGAGAACGACCCTTCCGCGCCGCGGTCGATGACGCTGATGGGCGGCCCGATCGACACCCGCCGCTCGCCGACCGAGGTCAACAAGCTGGCCCAGGATCGCGGCATCGACTGGTTCCGCGCCAACTGCATCACCAAGGTGCCCTTCCCGCATCAGGGTTTCTTCCGCGAGGTCTATCCCGGCTTCCTGCAGCTGTCGGGCTTCATGGCGATGAATCTCGACCGCCACGTCACCGCCCATTACGATATGTTCAAGCATCTCGTCCGAGGCGACGGCGATTCCGCCGAGAAGCACCGCGATTTCTACGACGAGTACATGGCGGTGATGGACCTGACCGCCGAGTTCTACCTCCAGACGGTCGAGACCGTCTTCGTCGAGCACTCCCTGCCCAAGGGCACGATGATGCATCGCGACAAGCCTGTTGACCTCAAGGCGGTCAGGCGCGTCGCGCTGATGACTGTCGAGGGCGAGAACGACGACATCTCCGGCGTCGGCCAGACGCAGGCCGCCCATGATCTCTGCCCCAACATCCCCGCCGACAAGCGCGTCCACTATCTGCAGAAGGGCGTCGGCCATTATGGCGTCTTCAACGGCTCGCGCTTCCGCTCCGAGATCGCGCCGCGCATCTCCGACTTCATGGTCAGCCTCGACATGGAGGCCGCCAAGGGTCGCCGCGATGCCGGCGTGACCGACGCCCGCAACGCGTTGAAGATCGCGGGCTGACCCCTTCCGTATCGCCTGCGAATCTCGCACAATCGCAGGCGATGCGGGTCTCCCTGTTCAAGCGCAAGCCCGATCCCGAGCGGATCGAGGTTCCCCATGCCGGCATGCTCTATCCCGTCGCGGTCAAGCGACGGGCGAGCGCGCGCCGCATGACGCTGCGCGTGTCGCAGGCGACGGGCGAGATCACGCTGACGCTGCCCGAGCGCGCCGATTTCGACGCTGGCAAGCAATTCGCCGAGAATCATGGCGGCTGGATCGCGGCGCGCGTGGCCAAGCGGCCGCTGGCAGTGCCGTTCGAACCCGGCGAAACCGTGCCCTTTCGCGGCGTGCCGCACCGCATCGTGCACTGGTCGAAAGCGCGCGGCGTCACCCATGCGACCACCGACAAGGACGGCGCCCCGATCATCGCGGTGGCCGGCGAGACCGCTCATGTCGCGCGCCGGATCAAGGATTTCCTGCGCCGCGCGGCGCTGGAGGAGCTCGAGCTGGCTGTCCGCAGGCACACGGCGGCGCTTGGCATTCCCGCCCGCAAGATCACCATCCGCGACACCACCAGCCGCTGGGGCTCCTGCTCGTCGCAGGGGCATTTGAACTTCTCCTGGCGGCTGATCCTCGCGCCGCCGCTGGTGCTGGACTATCTCGCGGCCCATGAGGTGGCTCATCTCAAGGAGATGAACCATTCGCATCGCTTCTGGGCGCTGACCCACAAGCTCTGCCCGCGCACGGAAGAGGCGGAGAGCTGGCTGAAGCGGCACGGGGCGGGCCTGCACGGCTACGGCTGAACTCGACACCCCCTCGCTCGAAGCCTAGAGGGATGCGGCTTATCCACGAAGCCAAGCCGTCATACTGGACAAGCGGCGAAGCCGCGCTGATCCGGAATCCAACATGGAATTCGACGACGCCCCATGATGGATCCCGGCGCTCCGCTTCGCTGCGGCCAGGATGACGGCGTGGTTTTGAGCCAACACAGGCCGCGACAACGATGAAACTGCGCCCCGATACCCTGGCGATGACCGCCGTGCTCGCCATGCTGACGGCGCTTGGCCCGCTCTCGACGGATTTCTATCTGCCCTCGCTGCCCGAGATCGTGCGCGTGATGGGCACGGATGTGGCCGGCGCCCAGGCGACGCTGTCCTCGTTTCTGTTCGGCTTTGCGGCCGGGCAGATCGTCTGGGGGCCGTTGTCGGACCGGCTCGGCCGCAGGCCCGTCCTGCTGGCCGGACTCGGCATCTTCTTCGTCGCGACCTTCGCCTGCGCGTTTGCGCCCTCGATCGAGATGCTGACGCTCGGGCGTGCCTTTCAGGCGATCGGCGCGTCGGGACCCATCGTGCTCGGGCGTGCCATGGTGCGCGATCTCTATGAGGGGCCGCGCGCCGGTCGGGAACTGGCGCGGATGGGCATGATCATGGGGCTGGTGCCTGCGGTGGCGCCGGTGATCGGCGGCGTCCTGCAGATGGCGTTCGGCTGGCGCTCGACCTTCATCGCCTCGCTGCTCTTCGCCGTGGCGCTGGGCGCGGTCATCCTCCTGATCATGCCCGAGACGTTGCGTGCCCGCTCGCCCGACAAGCTCTCGCTCGTCTCGATCTTTCGCGGCTTCGGCACGTTGCTGCGCAATCGCGCCTTCCGGGTCTATGTCGCGCTGACCGCGCTTGCCTATGCCGGCCTCTTCGCCTTCATTTCGGGCTCCTCCTTCGTGCTGATCGGCATCTACGGCCTGTCGCCGGTCGAATACGGCTTTTCCTTCGGCTTTGCCGTGCTCGGTTACATCCTCGGCACCATTATCGCCCAGCGCCTCGTCGGCCGCCTCGGCATGGACGGAGTGATTTCGATCGGCGTGACCTGCCTCGCCTTGGGCGGCCTCGCCATGCTCGGCGGCGTCGCCACGGCCTTTGCCGGGCCGCTGGGCGTCGTCGTCCCGATGGCGCTCTATGCCTGTGGCGTCGGCCTGACCATGCCGCAGGCACAGGCCTCCGCGATGATGCCGTTTCCCGATCGAGCCGGCGCGGCCTCGTCTTTCAACGGGCTCTGCCAGATGCTGCTCTCGGCCTGCGTCGGACTTCTGGTCGGCCACCTGCTCAAAGGCTCGGCTTTGCCTTTGCCCGCGGTGATGTCGACGCTGGGCGTGGCGGCCTTCATCCTGTTCCAGGCGAGCCGCAGCATTCGCGCCGCGAAATCCTGAAGGGGCTCATTGTTTTAGCATCGACTTTCCCGAAAACCGCGTTCCACTTTTCCGGCCGATGCTCTATCCGCCGAACAGCCGTTCCAGGAAATTCCGCTCCTGCGGTGCCGGCGGAACCCAGGCGCGATCGCTGTCGGCCGTCTGCGTATTGGCCGGCGGCCTGACACCGGCGACCGGCGCGCCATTGTCGAAGATCGTCTTGGGCGCGCCATGCCAGAGGCCGCCGGGCAGCGGGCTGGGCTGCATGCCGGCATGGGCGGCCTTCATGTATTTGCCCCAGACATCGGCGGGCAGGCCGCTGCCATAGACGCGCTTCATGGCGCTGTTGTCGTCATTGCCGAGCCAGACCGAGGTCACCAGCTTCGAGGTGAAGCCGACGAACCAGGCATCGCGGAAATCCTGCGTCGTTCCCGATTTGCCGCCAACCTCCCAGCCGGGGATGTTGAACCTGCTGCCGGTGCCGCTGACCATGGTCTCGTGGAACATCGAATTGATCATCGACAGCGTCTGCGGCTGGATTACGGGGCCGAAGCCCGAGCCCTTGCGCGCATAGATCACCTTGCCGTTGAGCGACTTCACCTCGCGGATCACATAGGGCAACACCGACTGGCCGCCATTGGCGAAGGTCGCATAGGCCGCCGTGAGCTCGACCGGGGTCACCTCGGACGTGCCCAGCGCCAGCGACGGATTGGCCTGGAGCGCCGACGAGATGCCGAGCCTCTGGGCGGTGCGCACGACCTCGCGCGGCGTCACCTCCTGGTTCAGCTTCACCGCGATGGTGTTCAGCGAATGCGCGAAGGCGGTCTGCAACGTCACCGGGCCGCGATAGGTCCGGCTGTTGTTCTCCGGCTGCCAGCCCTTGATCGAGACCGGCGAATCGTCGCGGATCGTGTCGGGCGTCAGGCCTTTTTCAAGCGCGGTCAGGTAAACGAAGGGCTTGAAGGCCGAACCGGGCTGGCGCTTGGCCGCGGTGGCGCGGTTGAACTGGCTCTTGGTGTAGTCGCGCCCGCCGATCAGGGCGCGGATCGAGCCGTCGGGCGTCATCGAGACCACGGCACCCTGCGAGACGCCCTGCTTTGCGCCCTGCGCGGCCAGGGATTCGACCAGAACCGTCTCGGCAGAGGCCTGTAGTTTCGGATCGATCGTCGTCAGCACGGTGACGTCGCCTTCGACCGCGCCGATGAAGTCGTCGAGCACATCCATTACATAGTCGGCGGCGTAGTTGACGGAGCCGGCACCGACGCGTTCAGCGGCCTCGGCCGGTGCGACGATCGCCGTCTTGGCCGTCGACTGCGAAATCAGCCCCTGGTCGGCCATGGCGGCGATGACGAGCTGGGCACGCTTTTCGGCTGCATCGGGATTGCGATTGGGCGCAAGGCGCGAGGGCGCCTGCACGAGGCCGGCCAGCATCGCCGCCTCCGCGACAGTCACCGAACGCGCCGATTTGTTGAAATAACGCTGGGCGGCTGCCTCGACGCCATAGGCGCCGGAGCCGAAATAGACCCGGTTCAGATAGAGCTCGAGGATCTGGTCCTTGGAGTAGGTCCGCTCCAGCCAGAGCGCCAGGATCGCCTCCTGGATCTTGCGGGCGGCAGTGCGTTCCTGGGTCAGGAACAGGTTCTTGGCGAGCTGCTGCGTCAGCGTCGAGCCGCCCTGCAGGCCACCGCGCCCGCGCAGATTGTTCACGACGGCGCGGCTGAGCCCGATCGGGTCGATGCCGAAATGCTCGTAGAAGCGCCGGTCCTCGATCGCCACAAAGGCCTTGGGCAGATAGGGCGGGATCTCGCCGATGGTGACGGTGCGCCCGCCGGTTTCGCCGCGATTGGCCAGAAGCGTCCCGTCAGCCGCGAGGATCGCGATATTGGGCGGGCGTTTGGGCACGGTCAGCTGGTTGATCGGCGGCAATTGCGCGGCGTGATAGGCGATGAGCCCGCCAAGCCCGATCGCGCACCACAGGCCGAGCACCATCGTCCAGTAGAACAGCCCGCCCAGCAGGGAGCGTCCCCGGCGCCCGCGTCGGCGTCCGCCGCCATTGCCTGCGCCGCCCTTGCCGCCGCCACTGCGTTTGTCGCGTCTTGGCACTTCGCGGTGCTCCTCCTGGCGCGGTTGGGGGCGTTGACCCCGCGTCGGCCGGTCATCGGCTGACAGGCGCATGTCGAAATCGTCGCGGCTGTCGCCTCGATCGCGTTCGAAGGACGGCTCGCGCCGCTCAGCCCGTCTCGTCCGGTCGTTCATTCTGTCCCGTTCAGTGCTGCGTACCCCTACAAGGTACGGCCCGGCTCAAACAGGAGTGAAACATGGCGCTTTTAAGGGGTGGTTAAGGGTGCGCCGGCCCGGTCGCCCGAATTGCTCGCGGCAACGTGAAGGTGTTGTAATCCTGCAAAGGCTGCTCTGCAGCCTGCTCGTATTGCGAAGCCTGCGACAATCCGTCATCAGGCTTCAAGAGCCGATGCTTAAAAAGGCCGATAACGACGGGAAACGCCATGACGTGTCGGCCCTCGGGCCGAATGAGCATTCCGCCCTGCAACAAGCACTGAAGAGAAGAGACCCGATGCCGACTTTCAACTTCCTCGATCGCTATTCTCCCTACGCGCTGGGTATCCTGCGCATCGTCGTGGCGCTGATCTTCATTGCCCACGGCACCCAGAAGCTCTTCGGTTTCCCTGCGCCTGCCGGCTTCAACCTGCCGCCGCTCTTCTCGCTGTTCTGGTTTGGAGCCATTCTCGAGGCCTTCGGTGGCCTCGCGATCCTGCTCGGCGTCTTCACCCGCCCCGTCGCTTTCATCCTGGCCGGCGAGATGGCCTATGCATATTGGATGATCCACGCGAAGCAGAGTTTCTTCCCCAATCTCAACAATGGCGATGCGGCGATCCTCTACTGCTTCATCTTCCTCTACCTCGTCTTTGCCGGCGCTGGCGCCTTCAGCATCGACAACCGCAAGAACGTCTGAGTTTCAGCCGTCTGACGGCACGCAGGAATCGAAAAAAGGCCCGCCATCCCCGGGATGGCGGGCCTTTTTGTTGTAACAGCCGCGATCTCAGACGGCGCTGGCGATCCAGCGTGAAAGATCGCTCTTGGGGGCGGCGCCGACCTTCTGCGAGGCCAGCTTGCCGTCCTTGAACAGCATCAGGGTCGGGATCGAACGGATGCCGAACTGGGCGGGGATCGCCTGGTTCTCATCGACATTCATCTTCACGATCTTGACCTTGCCGCCCATCTCGCCGGCGATTTCCTCTAGCGCCGGGCCGATCATGCGGCAGGGACCGCACCACTCGGCCCAGAAATCCACCACGACCGGCTCGGCGGATTTGAGGACGTCGGCCTCGAAGCTCGCATCGGTCACTTTGCTCGTCGCCATGGCTTGGTCGCCTTTCATATGCGTTGGCAGCAGCGCTGCATTTCAGTTGCGAAGCTATGAATGCGCATGGCCGGGGTCAAGGCGCGCGGTGGTCCCGTTGAAGCAGGGCTAACCTGCCATTTTGGCGAGGGTGGCGTCGAGAACGGCCGGTGGCAGCTCGAAACGCGCCAGTGTCGCGGTGTAGATCACCAGCGTGCGGACCTCCCGCCCCGGATAGATCGCACTGACGAGCCTGCGATAGACCGCAAGCTGGGCCAGCGTCGTCGGCGAAATCGCCGCCGCATCGATCGGGGGCCGCGCCGCCGTCTTGAAGTCGGCGATGATGACGCCGTCTTCCGTCACCGCGAGCCGGTCGATCTGGCCGGCAACCCGGCGCGCGCTGCCGTCCGGCAGGACGATATCCCCTGAAATCGGCACCTCGGCCAGCGATCCCCCAGCAAACAGGCTGGCGAGAGCCGGCTCGGCGAGCAGCGCCAGCGCATCGGCGATGATGCGGGCGCGGCGTGCAGCCGGCAGAGCGCCGCCGCGCGCCGCCGCCAGTGCCTCCGCAGTCGCCTCGCGCTGTTCGGGGGCGATGCCGGGCAGGATCTGGAGCAGCAGATGTGCGAAGCGGCCGGCAGCGGCAGCCTCCGCCAGGAAAGGCCCGTCGCCCGGGCGTGGGTCGCCATCGGCCGCAGCAAGGGCGCTGGAGGGCTTCAGTGGCGGCGCCGGTTCGTGCTCGCCAGGCGCATGTTTGTGCAGCCAGGCGGGCGCCATGACGACGTCCTGTGGCGGCTGCGGTTCCGGCACGAGTTGTGGACGCGGCATCGACGTCATGAAGCGCAGGGTCGTGCCCCCTTGGCTGTCCGTGATTTCCTGAAGCCCCGATTCCGAGGCTGCGAGCCCCGCCGCGATCATCGCATACCAGCTGCCCTCGGGCGCCTCGCCCTTGGCCTGCGCGCCGCATACGATCAGCCGGTCTTCGGCGCGCGTCATCGCCACATAGAGCAGCCGGTGGTGCTCCTCGACCATCTGGTCGATCACACGTGCCTTGGCGATGGCGGTCGCGGTCGCATCCTCGGCGCTGGCGGGCGGCCAGAGCGGCACGGCCGGGCGGCGCGGCGGCGCGACCGCCAGAATCTTCGGCAGGCGCTTGGCGCCGGGCTGTGGCGCGAGATCGGCGAGGATCACGATCTTCGCTTCCAAGCCCTTGGCGCCATGCACGGTCATGACGCGCACTTCGCCGGCGCTGGCCGAGAGATCGCGCTTCACATCGGTCGCGGAACTGGAAATATGGTGCAGGAAGCTCGCTAGCGAGGGGCCGTAACGCCTCTCATGGTCGAGCGCCGCGTTGAGGAAGGCATCGAGCGCGTCGCCTGCCTCCGCTCCCAGCCGCGCCAGAGCGAGATTGCGACCACCGCCCGGCCCCAGAATGCCCGCAAAGAAGCGGAACGGCCCGCAGCGCCCGGCTTCATCGGCCAAAGCGACGAGCTGTCGTTCGACCGCCGCATAGCGCAGGTCGGTTTCGGCCGCCTGCCGCAGCGCCTCGCGCAAGGAACCCTTGCGCTCCGGCGCGAACCGCAGCAGATCGTCGTCGTCGAGCCCGATCAATGGCGTCTTCAATGCTGTCGCCAGCGTCAGATCGTCATCGGGCAGCAGCAGGGTGCGGCCGAGCACGACGAGATCCTCGACGGCAGGGTGGTCGGCCAGCGTCAGCCGGTCGCGGCCTGTAACCGGCACGCCGGCATCCTTCAGCGCCTTGACGATCGCCTCGAACAGCGCCCCGCGCTGGCGCAGCAGGATCATCACATCGCCTGGCGTGAAGGCATTGCCGAGATCGTCCCGGCCCGTGCGCGTCCATTGCCCCAGCGTCGCCGCGATACGGTGTGCGAGTTTCACCGTGCCGCTGCGCCGCTCGGGCGCGTCGACCGGCGTTGTCCAGGCGTCGGGCGGCTCGCCGGTGTCGTTGGCGCTGAGCGGCCAGAGATCGACGCAGCCGGGATCGATGCGACGCACCGTGTCATGCATCTCCGGCCGCTCGGCACCGTCGAAGACGAGGCCGCGCGCGTGCTCCGGCACGGCGAAGACGGCGTCGACCGCCTGCATGATGTCGCGCGCCGAGCGGAAGGAGGTGTTGAGGCTGACCGGCTCGAAACGCTGGTCGGCCTGCGTGATGCGCTGGCCCAGCCGCCGCCGCTCCTCGCCGAAGGCGCCCGGCGCCGCGCCCTGGAAGCCGTAGATCGACTGCTTCTCGTCGCCGACGACGAAGATCGTGCGCGGCCTGGGATTGTCCTCGCGCGAGCCTTCGCCGCCGCCGGTGAACTCCTCGGCGAGCTTGCCGAGGATGGCCCATTGCGCCTCGCTGGTGTCTTGGGCCTCGTCGAGCAGGATGTGGTCGATGCCGGCGTCGAGCTTGTAGAGCACCCAGGCGGCCTCCACCCGCGAGAGCAGCGAGCGCGTCTTCGCGATCAGATCGTCGTAGTCGAGCAGCGAACGCTGGCTCTTCAGCCGCTGATAGGAGGCGAGCATCCGCGTCACCAGCAGGGCCAGCGCGTGGCTGCGCTCGCGGATCGCAATCGCGTTGAGCTGGTCGGCGGCCGCAAGCAAGCGCGCCGCCAGGGTCTCCAGCGTGTCCAGCAGTCCGGCTTCGAACTGCGACTTGCCGCGGCCGCTGACATTGCTGTTGATCGCGCCGGCTTCGGTGAGGAAGCCGCGCCGGCAGAATGCGACCGGGTCGCCCTCGTCCTGCCCCAACTGGAGCGCGCGCAGGGTCGTCGCGAAATTCTGTCGCGTGGCGCTGCCGGCCTGCAGGGCCTCGATCAGTGTCGGCAGCCCCGCCATTGCAGCGAGATCGTGCCTGAAGCCGGATTTCACGTCTTCGGCG
The DNA here is from genome assembly GCF_900108245.1 of Allobosea lathyri. Taxonomy (GTDB): domain Bacteria; phylum Pseudomonadota; class Alphaproteobacteria; order Rhizobiales; family Beijerinckiaceae; genus Allobosea; species Allobosea lathyri. Next base: position 205,396 of record NZ_FNUY01000005.1, on the reverse strand, counting down.
GTCAGTTCGGGCAAGATGCCGAGAACCTTCGACATGCCCTCGCGCATCTCGCCGGCGTCGCGGGCGCGTCCATTGGCATCGCTGAACAAGGCGCGCTGACGCAGCGCCTCCTGCATCATCGCGTCAAACGTGTCCTGCGCGGCCTGACGCGCGAGCAGGTCGAGCGCCTGGGCCTCCGGACCGTCGGGATCGGCGGCGACCGTCGCCAGCAGCTCCCGCCTCGCCTCGCGCAGCATCTCGGCCTGGGCCAGATCATCCGCCACCTCGAAGCGCGGCGGGACATTGGCCTCGAAAGGGGCCGATTGCAGCACGCGCGTGCAGAAGGCGTGGATCGTCTCGATCTTCAGGCCGCCGGGCGTCTCGAGCGCCTGCGCGAATAGCCGCCTTGCCGCGGCGCGCTGCTCCGCCGGCGGCATCTTGCCGGTCAACGCCGTCAGCGTCGCCGTGAGTTCCGCGTCGGGCATCGTCGCCCAGGCGCCCAGCGCCTTGAAGATGCGGTTCGCCATATTGGCGGCGGCGGCCTTGGTATAGGTGATGCAGAGCATGCGGCTCGGCGCGACATCGTCGAGCAGGAGCCGGAGCACGCGATTGACCAGCACATGGGTTTTGCCCGAGCCGGCATTGGCGGAAACCCAAGCGCTGAGGCGGGGATCGGCCGCTAGCGCCTGGCGCTGATTGGTCAGTTCGGGAACGCTCCAGCCCGGCTTCACGGCTCGCCCCCTTCATCGCCACCGCCGGGCGCCGCCGACCACTCCTTGACCCGGGCCAGCTGGTCGTAGGCCGAGGCATATTTGATGTAGTCCGGTGCGCGCCGGGAGACGAAAGCCTCGCGCCCGCTGCGTAGCGCATCCATATGTTCAAGCAGCCGTTCGAGATGGCGAGCGGCGACATCGGCCAGCGCCTCGCCGCCGAAATCGAGCGGCTTGTCCTTGGCCCAGCCCTTCGGATCGTGATGCAGCTTGAGGTAAAGCAGCGCCTCGACCGGGGTCGGGCCGACGAAGCCCTTGAAGCCCGCGCGGGCCGCGAGCTCCGCCTCCAGCGTCAATTGCGGCGCAAAGCCCTTCTCGACCTGGGCCTTGCTGGGTGGCGCGCCCGTCTTGAAGTCGATGATCCGCAGGGCCGGCTCGCGCGTCACCTCGATCCGGTCGGCGCGCCCGCTGAGGCGCAATTGCGCGCCGTCGGCGAGCGGAAAGCTCGCTCCGGTGCCGAGCTCCACCCCGATCAGGGCCACGCCCTCGCGCCGCCGCTGTTCCCAGCCGATGAAATGCCCGGCCGTGATCACGAAGCGCGGCCACCAGAACGCTCGCACCTCCGGCGCATCGTCGAAAGCGGCAAACAGCCTGTCGCCAATCGCAATCAATCGTCCGAGCGCATCGGCCGGCAGATGCTCGGGATAGGTCAGCGCGAATTCGGCGACGATATCGTGCAGGAGACTGCCGCGATCGGCCGCTGTCGGGTCTTCGATCAGGGCGTCGAGCCCATCGAGCTTCAGGATCTTGCGCGCATGGATCTGATAGGGATCGCGATAGAGCGTCTCGACATCGGTGACGCTGAGCGACAAGGGCTGGAGATGGCGCGCCGGTTTCGGAGCCGGGCGGCCAACGGGGCGGGCATCGGCTGGCGCGCTCAATGCCGCGGCAAGCGCCGTCAGCCTGGAGCCTTCGACAAAGGCCCGCTTCCAGACCGGTTTCGGCGTCACTGCCTGCAGGCGCTGCCAGAAGCGCGAGGCGATGGTCTCGGCCTCGCCGGCCTTGCGGGCACGGGTCAGGGTCACGCGCGGCGCCATCAGGGCCTGGCTGAAATCATGCGCGGTCTGACCGATGCGCCGTTCCGGGGCCGACAGGCCAAGCTCGGCCCGCATCGGCCGGTTGATGAAGGCGTCGGTCTTCGTGTCGGGCGGCCAGACCGCCTCGTTCAGCCCGCCGAGAACGACATGGTCGGCCTGCAGCAGGCGTGCCTCCAGCAGGCCCCAGATCTTGATGCGCGGATGGCCGCCGCCGGTCCGCCGGACCACGCGCTCAGCCAGAAGGCCGCCGAGAATGGCGACGAAATCCGGTGCCCGGCCGCCCTGCGGCATGTCGCTTTCGGCATTGCCGAGATCGTCGAACAGAGCCGCGAGCGCTTCGCCATCGGGGCCGGAGAAGACAAGCGAGGTCTCCTCCGGCGTGCGGCCGAAGGCTTCCAGCGCCGAGCGCGCCGCGCCGACGACGATGGCAAGCGAGGTGGCCGGAGCATGCAGGGCGTCGAGCAGGGGCGCGATGGCGGCGATCAGCGCATCGAGCAGCAGCGTCGCCGCCGCATCGTCCTCGGGCGTGAGCCGTCGGCGCGGCCCCGGCGCATGCGTCGCGGCCTTGAGCGTCGGCAGAGCGGCCAGGCTGTCGCGCAGGCCTCTGACGCCCTTGCCGATGGGCATGCCGCGCCAGGCCCCGATTTCGAGCGCCGCCGCGCCTCGCGCAACGATCTCGCTGCTCATGCCGAGCCGGCAGAGCGGGTGCGCCAACAGTGGCACGAGGCTGGCCGGCGTCAGTTCGGCCAATGCGGCTTCGAGAATGAGCCGCAACAGCGCGCCGGCCGGCCAGCGCGCCAGCGGCAGCCCGGCGGAATCGTCGACCTCGATGCCCCAGCGGCGCAGTTCCACCGCGACGCGTTCGGCAAGCCCGCGGTCGGGCGTGATCAATGCCGCCTGCTGGCCGGGCTCCTCGAGCGTCTCGCGAAGCGCTACGGCGACCGCGAGCGCCTCCTCACGCTCGTCGGAGGCCTCGACGATGCGCAGATCATGGAAGCCGATCTCGGCATCGCCGAGCCGCTCGCCGAGTCCGGCCCATAATTCGGTCACCGAAGCCGGCAGCATCGCTTCGCGAAGCAGGGCGGAGCGCGCGGTTCGGGGCGCGTCCGGGCTGGCGAGATGGCGGACATCCGCGCGTGTCGCCCGCAAGGTGCCGAGCAGATGATGGAGGGCCGCTTGAGGATGCGAGGGGGCCGGCTCTCTTGTAATTGCGTTCCAGGCCGGCTCGGCAAGCTCGAGATCGAGACCCGGCAGCACGACGGCGCCTTGTGGCAGGCGGGCAATCGCCGCAAGCAGGCGGGCAGTGGCGGGAATCGTGCCGGTCGAGCCCGCCGCGATGATCGGCCCACTGACATCGCCCGCAAGCAGTCTTTCGCGTTCCGCCGCGAGCATGCGGTTGCGGAAGGCGGCGGGATCGCAGGCGCCGCGCTCCTCCAGGATTTTTGGCCAGATATCGCCGAGAATGGCGAGGAAGCTGGCGTTGAGCTGCCAGATCGTGTCGAAGCGAGCTGCGTCCAGCGTCGCCAGCCGCTCGATCGGCACGCTCTCCGTCTGCATCTGGTCGAGCAGCGCGGCGAGGTCTGCGGCAAGTCCATAGGCCTCGGCCAGCGTCGCCGGCACCAGCGAGGGCTCGGATGGATCGAGCCTGAGATGGCTGCGGTTGGCGGTCCTGCCCCAGGCATCGACCAGCTGCGTCAGCACCATCCGCCGCGCGAGCGGATCGATCGGCCCGATGCGTTCGCCGGCCCAGGCGCCGGCTCCGATCAGCGCCGTTTCTGCCTCGTCGACATCGCCGAGCGGCACGATGCGCGGCAGCAGCAGCGGCTTGCCACCGAGCTTGTCCGATAGGCAGGCGGTGAAGGCACGCGCCGCGCGCCGCGTCGGCAGGTAGAGCGTCGCACGCGCCATGGCGGTCGGGTCATCGGCGTCATGGATCTTGCCGAAGCGGCCCTCCAGCATCGCCTGGGCGAGCACGTCGAGAAAAGGCGCGGCTTCCGGGATGGTGAAGAGGTTGAGTTCAGGCATCGAGCGCCTGCGCGGCCGCGAAAGCAGCCTCGGCGGGCGCTATGGCTCCGGGCGTGCCGACATGAAGCCATTGTCCTTGCAGCACGAGGCCATGGAGCCGGCCGGCCGCGATCGCGCGGTCGAACAGCAGGTTGAGCGAGAACGGCCCCTCCGGCGTATCCGCGAAAAGCTCGGGCTTCATGATCGCGACGCCGGCATAGACGTAAGGTGCGCTTGCAGCGGTGCCGCGCCGCGCCAGGCGGCCATCCTCGTCGAGGAAGAAGTCGCCAGCGCCGTCGAACCCGATGCTGGTTTCGCGCTCTGCGAGCAGCAGCAGCATGTCCATACGCGCCGGGTCCCAAGCCCGGGCCATCGCCACGACATTGGAGGCGCCGGTTTCGCTCCAGAGCGAGTCCGAGTTGACGTGAAAGAACGGCGCGTGGCCGAGCAGCGGCAGCGCCTTCTTCACGCCGCCCCCGGTCTCCAGCAGTTGCGAGCGCTCGTCGGAGATGGTCACGCGGGGGTGGGTGCGCCCCGCGACATGCGTCTCGATCAGCGCCGGCAGATGGTGGACATTGACCACGGCCTCTTCGACGCCGGCCTCGGCGAGCCGGTCGAGCGCATGGTCGAGCATCGACTTCCCGCCGATCGCCACCAGAGGCTTCGGCAGCGTGTCGGTAATCGGGCGCATGCGCTGGCCCAGGCCGGCCGCGAGCACCATGGCCCGTCGGATCGGCAGTGTTGCGGCGTGGCTCACCCGAATCTCCTGATTGTCACGTGCTCGACGCTACCAGAAACGCGAGCGGGCGGGCTACCGACCCGCGTCAGGCTCGGGCGAAAGTTCACCCGCACCGTCATCCCGGATCGGCGCGGCTGGCGCCGCTTGTCCGGGATGACGTCGAGGATAAGCGGCCGCCGGAGTGAGCGTGAACTCAGCCCGTCTCGAACAGGTTCGGCAGATGCGCCTCGTACCAGGCCTTCAGCTCGGCCAGGGCGGGGTGCTCGAGGTTGCGGCGCAGATAGGCTTCGATACGCGGCAGATGCGTCAGGTAGATCGGCTTGCCGTCGCGCTTGTCGAGGCGGGCGAAGATGCCGGCGATCTTGGTGTTGCGCTGCGCGCCGAGGATCGCATAGGCGCGGGCGAAGCCGGCGAGATCGAATTGCTCGTCATCGCCGCGTCGGGCCGAACCATAGGCCGCGAGCAGCCTGAGTTCGAGCGCGGCGGGAACGTCGACACGCGCATCCTGCCCAAGCGAGACCAGATCATAGGCTGGGTGCCCGAGCACCGCGTCCTGGAAATCGATCAGCCCGACCTTGCCATGGCCCTCGCGCTGCGGGAGCCAGATCAGGTTGGGCGAATGGAAGTCGCGCAGCGTCCAGGTGTTGGGCGCTGCCAGGATCTCGTCGAACAGCCGGCCCCAGATCCGCGAGAATTCGGCCTGCGTCACGGCCGGCAGGGTCACGCCGGCGATATGAGGGGCATACCATTCGAGGATCAGCTCTGTCTCGATCGCCATAGCGCCGCGATCATATTCGGGCACGACATGGTCGCGGGCTTCCGCAACCGGGAGGATCGTCGGCAGGGTATGCCGGTGCAGGTCCGCCAGCAGTCGCGCCGCTGCTTCATAGCGCTCGGGGATCGGCCCGTCCGGGCCGATGACGCCGTCATGGCCGAGGTCCTCGATGAGGAGAAGGCCGGTGGAGAGGTCCTGAGCGAGTATTTGCGGGGCCGAATAGTCGAGCGAGCGCAGCCCCTTATCCATCGCGACGAAGGCGTCGATCGTCTCCGCCAGATGCGCGATCGCGCTATAGGGCTTTCCGAGCCGGATCGCCGGGCCGTCCGGCCGCGGCGGCGAGATCATCAGCACGGCGCTCGTTCCGTCGCTTTGCGTCAGCCGCTCATAGGCGCGGCTCGACGCATCGCCTTGCATGTAGTCGCGCGTCGCGTCGCCCCAACCGGCCTCGTCGAGCATTTGGCGGGTCGCGATCGCGATGGCGAGCCGCTGCCGCCAGAGTACCCCGCCCGAAAGGTTTGCGATCCGCCCGGTCTCGGGATTTTGCGGGTCGACATCGAGCACGATGTCGAGCCGCCGGCCTGCCGGCAGCCGCGTCCCGGCACGGTCGGGCCATTCGACCAGTGTGACCAGCCGCTCGATATCCTCGATCAGGCCGATATCGTCGAGCTCGTCGGGCGAGCGGACGCGGTAGAGGTCGGCATGCAGCACCGTGCCGCGCGGCGTCTCGTAGCTTTGCACCAGCGTGAAGGTGGGGCTTGGCGCCTCGAGCTCCGGATCATCGGCCAGTTCGCGCAGGATGGCGCGCGCCAGCATCGACTTGCCGGCGCCGAGATGGCCCGACAGCGCGACGATGTCGCCCGGCTTCAGGATCGCGGCGAGATCGGCGGCAAGGCGGAGCGTGGCCGCCTCATCCGTCAGCACGAGCCGGTGCACGCCGGCTCTGCGGATATCGTCGCTCATTCGGCGGCATCCGACAGCGGCACGCCCTGCGATGGGAACACTGCGGTAACCTTGGTGCCGCGCCCGGGCGCCGAGTCGAGCTCGACGCGGCCGCCATGCAGCTCGACGATGGAGCGCACGATCGAGAGGCCAAGCCCGACGCCGCGATGGTTGGAGCCCAGCGAATGGCTCTCGAACCGGTCGAACACCTTCTCCTTGACCTCGGCTGGAATGCCGCGGCCCTGGTCGGCGACGGTGATACGGACGTCGCCACCGGCGCGCCCGGCGCTGACCGTGATCGTCTGGCCCGGCGACGAGAAGCCGATCGCATTGGAGATCAGGTTGAACAACACCTGGCGCAGGCGCTTGCCATCGGCGCGCAAGGGGCCGGTCTGCGGGGCGATCTCAACCTGCAGCTTCATCTTGCTGTCGGTCAGCCGGTCATGCAGTCCTGCAGTCGCCTCGGCGATGGTCTCGGCGACATCGACATCCTTCAGTTCGAGCGTCAGCGCGCCATTGTCTATCGTGGCGAGGTCGAGGATGTCGTTGATGATGGCGAGCAGGGCGCCCGAAGAGCGCATGATATGCGAGGTGTAGTCGCGCTGCTTCTCGTTGAGAGCCCCGACGGTCTCGGTCCCCAGCAGCTGCGCGAAACCGATGATATTGGTCAGCGGCGAGCGCAATTCGTAGGAGACGTGGTGGACGAAATCCTCGCGCAGCCGCGAGACCTTCTCCAGCGCGTCGTTCTTCTCGGTCAGGGCGCGCTCGACATTCACCGAGGCTGTGACGTCGGCAAAGGATATCAGCGTCGCGCCGTCGGGCAGCGGCGCGGCCGCGCAATCGAGCACGGTGCCGTCGCGGCGCTCCATCCGGCAGCCATAATCCTCGCGCGCATCGCGCACGCCGGTGACGACGCTGTGCAATTCGCTCCAGACCTCGTCCTGCGGGAAGAGCGGCCGGCACAGCCGGACGACCTCGTCGATATGGGGCGCGGCGCTGGCAAGATCGACCTGGATCTTCCAGGACTGCGCGAAAGCGGGGTTCGAGAGCTTGAGCCGCCCGTCCGAGCCGAACACGGCGACACCCTCGCGCAACGAGTCGAGCGTCTCGCGCTGCGTGCGGGACAAGGCGTTGAAGCGCGATTCCAGCGTGAAGCGCTCGGTGACATCATCGAGCAGATAGGTCACGCCGCCCTGCGGGTTGGGGCTGGCGACGACATGGATGGTGCGCCCGTCCGGCAGATACCACCAATCCTCATGTGCCCGCGTCGAGGTGTAGGCGGCCTGCACGCTGGCCTTCCAGCTGCGATAATCGCCAAGCTCCGGCAGGCGCCGTTCCGCCCGCAGGCGGTCGAGGATCTCGCCATCGGTCGGGTGGCCGTCGAGGAAGGCAGCGTCGAGCGACCAGAGCGTGTCGAAACCCGAATTGCGGTAGACGAGGCGCTGCGAGGCGTCGAAGGCCGCCACGGCCGTCTTGAGCCGGTCGAGCGTGCGCACATGCGCATCCATCTGGTGCTGCAGGTCGGCGCGCACCGCCTCCAGCTCGCTCATATCGGTGGCGATACCGGCAAAGCCCGTCGGTGTCGGCAGCTCGATGATATCGAGAGTCCGGCGCTGGCCCGTGACGATGGCGGGCGCACGTACCGAGAAGGCGAGCCCGTCCTGTCTTGCCTTGGCGGCGCGGTCGCGCTCGCTGCGATCGAGAAGTTCGAGCCCGTTCTTTACCGCGGTGGTGCCGTCGGCGGCTTCGACCGCGCGTGCATAGGCTGCGTTGGACCAGCTCAGGCGGCCATCGGGGGTGCGGGTCCAGGCCGGCTGCGGCAAGCCCGAGAGCAGGCTGGCGAGCGCCGAATGATCCGCCGTCACGCGTTCCAGCTCGCTGCGCAGCCTCATCACCTCGGCGCGTTCGCCGGTGACCTCGCGAAACCGGATGACGGCGCGCCCGGCGACCGGGCGACCTTCGACATCGATGAACGGCCCGGCCCTGCTTCGCAGCGTGAAGCCGAAGGCTTCGCCGCGGTCCTTCAGCGCATCGGTCGCCAATTCGAGCTTCTTGGCGTCTACGGGAGGGGCCCAGGTGCCATAGGCGAGTGCGAGTGAAGCGCCGGGCGCGCCAAGAAATCCGCTATCGCCCTCGAAGGCCGGCTCCGCGTCGCGCCCATTCCAGCTCACCACGACCTGCGGATCGGCCGCGAGGAGGATCGCGAGCCGGTCCTGATGGCCGCGCGCGGCTTCGAGTTCGCCCGCGAGCTCGGCCTCGCGGCGTTGCCAGCGCGAGCGCTCGCGCACATAGACGAAGGAGGTGGTCGCGGCGAAAACCGTGAGCCCGGTCAGGATCAGCGACAATGCGCCGGTGTTCAGGATCTCGGGCCGCGCCAGCCAATCGGCCTGAGCCATCGCGGTCGAGGGGGCATGGGCGGCGGCAAGGGCTGGGAGAAGCGCGCGCTGGCCCCAGCCTCCGCTACGTCGTTCCTGTCGCCTTGACCGTCTCATCCTGCGTCCGTCATGTTCTAAGGGCGATGCTTGAAGACCGCCTGGTCGTCCGGGCACACTCGAATCAGGCTGCGGAGCCCGGTGCAAGCCGACTGGACCCCACGCACGCTCGCCACCACGCCGATCACATCAGAGCGTCGATCCGGTCCGCAATCTAAGGCGGGGTGCCCGAATCAGCCCCACTGTAATCATCCGCAGAGTCCGGCAGGAAGTGCTTAATCGCTGGTAAATGCCGAGTTTTTTTCGAGCGCTCCCATCTTCGGTAGAGATCATCAACAAGTAGAGGTTCGGCTTTGAGCAGGGGCTATTAGTAGTGGTCTTTCATTGATCGCCGCGACAATGACACAAGAAAAAGGCCCGGCTTGCGGCCGGGCCTTTTCCAATTTTTTGCTGTCGCGATGTCAGTAGCGCGATCGCGGCGGCGTAACTCAGTAGCGATAAAGCTCGGGCTTGAACGGACCGGTCGGGGCGAGGCCGAGATATTTGGCCTGCGCATCGTTCAGCACGGTGAGCTTGGCACCGACCTTGGCGAGGTGGAGCGCTGCGACCTTCTCGTCGAGATGCTTGGGCAGCGTGTAGACCTTGTTCTCGTATTTGGCGTGGTGGTTCCAGAGCTCGACCTGGGCCAGCGTTTGGTTCGAGAACGAGCAGGACATCACGAAGGACGGGTGTCCCGTAGCGTTGCCGAGATTCACCAGGCGGCCTTCCGAGAGCAGGATGATGCGCTTGCCGTCGGGGAACTCGACCTCGTCGACCTGCGGCTTGACGTTGTCCCACTTGAAGTTCTTCAGGCCGGCGACCTGAATCTCCGAGTCGAAATGGCCGATATTGCAGACGATGGCGCGGTGCTTCATCGCGCGCATGTGGTCGACGGTGATGACGTCGAGGTTGCCGGTGGCGGTCACGAAGATGTCCGCACGGGGAGCGGCGTCCTCCATGGTGACGACCTCGTAGCCCTCCATCGCAGCCTGCAGGGCGCAGATCGGATCGATTTCGGTGACGAGCACGCGGCAGCCGGCCTGGCGCAGCGAGGCGGCCGAACCCTTGCCGACATCGCCATAGCCGGCGACGCAGGCGACCTTGCCCGACATCATGACGTCGGTGCCGCGGCGGATGGCGTCGACCAGCGATTCACGGCAGCCATAGAGGTTGTCGAATTTCGACTTGGTGACGCTATCGTTGACGTTGATCGCCGGGAAGGGCATGCGGCCGGCCTTGGCCAGCTCGTACAGGCGATGCACGCCGGTGGTGGTCTCTTCCGAAACGCCCTTGATCGCGGCGCGCGTCTTGGTGAACCAGCCCGGATTGGCCTTGAGCTCGCGCTTGATCAGCTTGAAGAAGATGGTCTCTTCCTCATTGCCGGGCTTGTCCAGGAACTCGGCCTTGCCGGCTTCAGCCTCGGCGCCGAGGATGATCAGCATGGTCAGGTCGCCGCCGTCGTCGAGGATCATGTTGGGCGTGCCGCCATCGCCCCAGGTCGCGGTGCGCAGGACATATTCCCAATACTCTTCGAGCGTCTCGCCCTTGATGGCGAAGACCGGCACGCCGGTCGCGGCGATCGCGGCGGCGGCATGGTCCTGGGTCGAGAAGATGTTGCAGGAGGACCAGCGCACATCGGCGCCGAGTTCCGTCAGCGTCTCGATCAGCACGGCGGTCTGGATGGTCATGTGCAGGCAGCCGGCGATGCGCGCGCCCTTGAGCGGGTTCTTGCCCTTGTGCTCGGCGCGGATCGCCATCAGGCCGGGCATCTCGTCCTGGGCCATGTTGATTTCCTTGCGGCCGTAATCCGCGAGGCTGATGTCCTTGACGATGTAATCGGTCTTCGACACGGGGGCTGCTCCACTGCTCGTTCTTGAAAAGGGTCGTAATTGAATGACGGGCGGGTCTTTAGCAGCGGCAGCGCTAGAGCGCAATCAAAGATATAAAGATGTCTTTATGTGTTGCGGCCGACCCGCCAAATGGCACGTGCAGCGCCATGCCATGCCATGCCCTGCACCGCGCCGGGGAAGGCGGAATGACAAGCGGTCGGTCGCTTACTTCCGGCAGGAGAAGGGCAGGAAGGTGCTCGCCGTTCCCGCGTTCATCGCTTGGATCACCATGATGTTCGCGAGTTCGAGTTCCTGCGGCGAGCGTGCGCAAACATCGGCCTGTGCGGTACAGCCCGAGGCGAGAAAGGCTTCATGGCTGGCGAGGAATTGCGGGCTCAGCCCCTGCGTCCCGCGCCGGGCAAGCGCCTCGGCCCAGGATTTCGTGTAACGCGCGCATTTCACCTCGGGCCAGCTTGGGGCGCGGGAGCCCTGGGCGAGGGCGGGCGAAGCCGCACTTGCGGCCGCAATGACCAGCAGGATCGGGGTGGCGGCGATGAATCTCGTCGAATGCATCATGCCGTTATCGCTGGGCTCTATGTGAAGGCGAGGCAGAGGGTCGATGGGCAATCTGGCCGCTCTCTCCGGCTAGCCGCCTATTCGCCCTCGCCGAACTTGTCGGCGACCAGGGTTTCCAGCGCCTGCAGCGCTTCCCTGGCCTCGCGGCCTTTCGCCACCACAGTGATCGTCGAGCCGATGCCGGCACCCAGCGTCAGGATGCCCATGATCGAGGTCGCGCCGACAGTCTCGCCGCAGCGGGTCACATTGATGTCGGCATCGAAACCTGAGGCGCATTGCACGAATTTGGCAGTGGCCCGGGCGTGCAGGCCCTTTTTATTGACGATCTGGAACTCGCCATAGATCGCGCCTGCCGGCACTTCGACCTCGGGGCAGTCGCAATCCTCGATGTCCTGCCTGTCGTCCACCGCGCTCGCCCTTATCCGCCCGTCTTACTTGCCGGCCAGGACACGGCTGGCGACGGTGATGTATTTGCGGCCCGCATCCTGCGCGCTGGTCACGGCTTCGTCGAGGGTCTTCTCCTCGCGCACGCTGGCGAGCTTGATCAGCATCGGCAGGTTGACGCCGGCGACGACGTCGATGCGGCCGGGCTCCATCACCGAAATGGCGAGATTGGAGGGCGTCCCGCCGAACATGTCGGTCAGCACGATCACGCCCTTGCCGGTCTCGACCTGCTCGACCGCCGCGATGATGTCACGGCGACGACCTTCCATGTCGTCATCGGGGGCGATGGCGATGGTGGCGAGGTTCTGCTGAGGGCCGACGACATGTTCGAGCGCGGAGCGGAACTCCGTCGCCAGATGCCCATGCGTCACAAGGACCAGTCCGATCATTCACTATGGCACCGGAGAGCGCTTGAAGGCGCCCGGACAAGGTCGCGGTTTATGCGGCAGGTGCGAGATATGCGCAAGCCGCCTTCCCTGAAACTTGTCAAAATCGTGGTTTCATCCACTGTCTATGAACAATTTCAGTGCCGCCAGCACCAGCCGCTCGTCTCCAGGGCGTCCCATTGCGGTCAAACGCGGCAGATCGATACCCACCAGTTGCGCAACGAGATCCTCGGCTTCCGGCATGCGCGGCGGTTCCTCGCCGGAGACGTCCACAATCAGCCGGACGACGATTGCGGGTATATGAGGCTCCGGCGTCAGGCCAAAACCGCGCCGCTCCACGAGGCCTTCGAGCGGCGCGACCGGCCGGGCGAGAAGCCGCCCGCCCCGCACACTCAGGGCGGTGCGGTCATCCGCCACCAGCCGGGCGAACAGGCCTTCCTGCTTCGCCAGCGTGATCAGCGCCAGCGCCAGAACCGACTTGCCGGCGCCGGATTTGCCCCGGATCAGCACGCCGGCCTCGCCGATCGCGATCGTGCTCGCGTGGATACGGCTGTCGCTGCCGCCGGCTTCCGCATTGTTCATCAGTTGTACTCAGGCAGCCAGTTGCGCGGCCGGCAGGCAGACGATGAAGCGCGCGCCAAGCCGCGTCTCCTCGCCATCGGGGCCGGGAGGGCCGAGCCGGTTTTCAGCCCGGATCGAGCCGCGATGTGCCTCGACGATCTGGCGCGAGATCGACAGGCCCAATCCCGAATTCTGGCCAAAGCCCTCATTGGGACGGTCGGTGTAGAAGCGCTCGAAGACGCGCTCCAGCGCATGGGGCTCGATGCCCGGCCCGTCATCCTCGACGGTGACCAGCACATCGTTGGCGACCCGCGACAGCATGACGCGCACCGGCTTGTCCAGGGCGGAGAAGGAGCGGGCATTGTCGATCAGGTTGACCATGACCTGCCCGAGCCGGGAATCATGTCCCATGACGAGGAACCCGTCGCGGCCGCCGGCCCTCAGGCCGCGCCGTTCGATCATGAGCTCGATTCGGGGGCGTCCTTCGCGGCGGATTTCGTTCTGGACGGAGACTACGGCCTCGAGAACCTGAGCCATGTCGACCGGGGCTGAATCGTCGCGGGCGAGTTCCGCATCGAGGCGCGACGCGTCGGAAATATCGGAGATCAGGCGGTCGAGGCGCCGGACGTCGTGCTGGATCACCGCCAGCAGGCGCCCGCGCGAATCCTCGGACTTCGCAAGCGGCAGGGTCTCCACCGCGCTGCGCAGCGAGGTCAGAGGGTTCTTCAATTCATGGGCCACATCGGCGGCAAAGCTCTCGATCGCCTCGATCCGGCTGTAGAGCGCCTTCGTCATCTCGCGCAGCGAGCCGGACAAATGGCCGATCTCGTCATGGCGGCTGGCGAAATCGGGAATCTGCTCGCGCGATTTCACGCCCTTGCGCACGCGCTGGGCAGCGTCGGCGAGCTTGCGGATCGGCTCCGCGATGGTGCCGGCAAGCAGGACCGACAGCACGATCATCACGCCGGCCGCCACCGCGAAAACCTGGAAGATCGCATAACGTTCGGAGGCGATGATGGCGTCGATATCGCCGCCCTGCGTCGAGAGCAGCAGCACGCCCTTCACCGCCCGGAAGCGCTGCACGGGTACCGCGACCGAGACGATCGTCTGCCCGCGCGTGTTGACGCGCACGACGCTGGCCGGGGTGCCGTTCAGGGCGCGCGCGACCTCCGGATAGGATTTGCCATTGGCGTTCTCGAAATCGTCATAGGTGGGAACATCGGCCCGGCCGAGCCGGTTGCGCAGCAAGTTCCAGGTGCGCTCCAGCAAGGGCGGCTCATCGGGCTCGCCGACGCGGGGCAGATCGAGCCGGAGCACGTCGCCGCGCGAGTAAAGGCTGCGCGAATCGAGGGTCAGCAGGCCGTCCCGGTCGTAGACGCGCGCCCGCGTCTTGGTCGGGGTGACGAGCCGGCGCAGCAGCGGCGCGACCTTTTCGGGGTTGATAGAGAAGTCGAGCGGGTCTTCGGGTATGCCGGCGCTTTCGCCGGCCTGAAGCTGGAGCAGCTTGTCGGGATCGATCGTGATCGTATCGGTGTCGACCGTCGCGGAGGCGGAGATCGCGCCCGCGATGATCTCGCCCTGCGTCAGCAGGCTCTGCACTCTCGATTCGATCAGCCCCTCGCGGAACTGGTTGAGGTAGAGGAAGCCGAGAAGGAGCGCGACGAGCCCGGCGAGGTTGAGGACGACGATGCGTCGGGTCAGGCTCGATGCCGCTCGCGACGAGATCGCCCGCAGGAACCTGTGCCCGGTCAAAAGCACGCGGCGGCGCAAAGCGACGCCCCAGCGGGAGCCGGTCGAGGAAGCGCGAGCCTCGTTATCGACGGTGGCCATGACTGTGGCGCGTCTCGCTGTTCGATCCGCCGGTATCCGGCAGGTTCCTGAGGTGGGCCGTCAGTCCGGGCAGGAGCATCAGTAGCTTCCGCATCCCGGATCGACGCCCTCTAATGCCTCAGATTTCCTTGAATCGATAGCCCACGCCGTAAAGCGTCTCGATCATGTCGAAGTCGACATCGACCTGATTGAACTTCTTGCGCAGGCGCTTGATGTGGCTGTCGATGGTGCGGTCGTCGACATAGACCTCGTCGTCATAGGCCGCATCCATCAAGGCGTTGCGGCTTTTCACCACGCCCGGGCGCTGCGCCAGCGACTGCAGGATCAGGAACTCGGTCACGGTGAGCGTCACCGGCTCGCCCTTCCACGTGCAGGTGTGGCGCTCGGGGTCCATGCGCAGCAAGCCGCGCTCCAGGGCCTTGGCGTCCTCGCTGCGGGGGGCGGCCGTGGGATCCTTCGCGCCGGCCCGGCGCAGGATCGCCTTGACGCGCTCGACCAGGAGGCGCTGCGAGAAGGGTTTGCGGATGAAATCGTCGGCGCCCATCTTCAAACCGAAGAGCTCGTCGATTTCCTCGTCCTTCGAGGTCAGGAAGATCACCGGCAGATCGGACTTCTGACGCAGACGGCGCAGCAGCTCCATGCCGTCCATACGGGGCATCTTGATGTCAAAGATCGCCAGATCCGGCGGGTTCTGCTTCAGCCCGTCGAGCGCGGACGCACCGTCCGTATAGGTCATGATGCGATAGCCTTCGGCCTCCAGCGCGATGGAGACGGAAGTCAGAATGTTGCGGTCGTCATCGACCAGCGCAATGGTTGGCATGAGTTTGAGGTCTCTTGGCCGTGTTGCAATACAAGGGTCCACTCTCGCGGGAGAGCGGCCAAACCGTGGCCGCAATCTAGCGGTCGCGTGGCGCTTTGCCTATGACCCCCCTGATAATGACTGGAAAGACGGACAGGTTCCATGGCGAAAGACCCGATCAGGCCGACTGATGACTCAGCCCGCAGCCTCGGACGCGAGCTGATACGCAGCGCACGCTCGGCCTCGCTGGCGACGCTCGGGCGCGACGGCCACCCCGCCGCGAGCCTTGTCAGCGTTGCCACCGACATCGACGGCGCGCCCGTGATCCTGATCTCGGCACTCTCCGCCCATACCGGAAACCTGCTCGCCGATCCGCGCGCGTCGCTGCTGGTTTCGCCGGGTGGCAAAGGCGATCCGCTGGCGCATGCACGCGTCACGTTGAAGCTGCGTGCAAGGCAGATAGAGCGTGAGGCGCCCGACGGTATTCGCATCCGCCGCCGCTTTCTGGCGCACCAGCCAAAAGCGGCGCTATACGCCGATTTTCCGGATTTTTCGTTCTTTGCCCTGGATATCGAGGCCGCCAGCCTGAATGGCGGCTTCGGCCGGGCCTATGAGCTGACGCCCGCCGATCTCCTCAGCGACGCCGCCGGCGCGGCCGCCCTGGCGGAGATCGAGGAGGCGGCCGTCGCGCATATGAACCAGGACCATGCCGATGCGATCAGGCTCTACGCCACCGGCCTGCTCGGTGCGCGCGATGGCGCCTGGCGCGTGATCGGTCTCGATCCCGACGGCGCCGATCTCGCTTTGGGCGATAGCGTGCTGCGGCTGGCCTTTCCGGCCCCGGTCGACGGTCCCGGCGCCTTGCGCAAGGCCCTGGTCGAGCTCGCCGGCCAGGCGCGGGCGGCGATCCGGCATCCCGATTTACCACATTGATTTGATTCAACCGATTTAGATTTAAATCTTGAAATCAGGAGTTCCCAAAGGCTTGAGCCGGCGGCATCATCGCCTTAAAGACCTCCCACTCTTTTAAATGGCCTCGCCTGCGCGCCGTCCTGCCTTGACTGCGCGCCTCTGAAGATCAAGCGTCCGCGTACAGCGGACTGCCCCTCGGGAGACACCTGTGGACACCATCGGTCAGTTCAACACCAAGCATGGCGCCGACGAATTCGGCTTCCGCAAGCTGAAGACCGTCTACTGGAACCTCGAAGCCCCCCGGCTCTATGAGGAATCCCTTAAGCGCGGCGAATCCGAACTCGCCAAGGGCGGCGCGCTCGTCGCCGACACCGGCAGCCATACCGGCCGCTCGCCCAAGGACAAGTTCGTCGTGCGCGACGCGCTGACCGACGGCACGGTCTGGTGGGACAACAACGCCGCGATGTCGCCGGAGCATTTCGAGGCGCTGCTGGCCGATTTCATCGGCCATGCCGAGGGCAAGGAGCTTTTCGCGCAGGATCTCTATGGCGGCGCCGACCCGGCCCATCGCGTCAAGGCGCGCGTCTTCACCGAGATGGCCTGGCACTCGCTTTTCATCCGCAACCTGCTGATCCGGCCCGACGAGGAGGATATCGCCGCCTATGTTCCGGAGCTGACGATCGTCGACCTGCCGAGCTTCAAGGCCGATCCCAAGCGCCATGGCTGCCGTTCCGAGACGGTGATCGCGATCGATTTCACCCGCAAGATCGTGCTGATCGGCGGCTCGGCCTATGCCGGCGAGATGAAGAAATCGGTCTTCACCTATCTCAACTACACCCTGCCCGCGAAGGGCGTCGTGCCGATGCACTGCTCGGCCAATGTCGGTTCCAGCGACGATTCCGCGATCTTCTTCGGCCTGTCCGGCACAGGCAAGACGACGCTCTCGGCCGATCCCGGCCGCACCCTGATCGGCGATGACGAGCATGGCTGGTCGAAGAACGGCATCTTCAACTTCGAGGGCGGCTGCTACGCCAAGACGATCAAGCTCTCGGCCGAGGCCGAGCCGCAGATCCATGCCGCGTCGCTGCGTTTCGGCACGGTTCTCGAGAATGTGGTGCTGGATCCCATCAGCCGCGCCGTCGATTTCGACGACCAGACCAAGACCGAAAACACCCGCTCGGCCTATCCGCTCGACTTCATCCCGAACGCCTCGCGCACCGGCCGCGCCGGCATCCCCAAGAATATCGTGATGCTGACCGCCGACGCTTTCGGCGTCATGCCGCCGATCGCCAAGCTGACGCCGGCGGAGGCGATGTATCACTTCCTCTCCGGCTACACCGCCAAGGTCGCCGGCACCGAACGTGGCCTCGTCGGCGTCGAGCCCGAATTCTCGACCTGCTTCGGCTCGCCCTTCCTGCCGCGTCACCCGTCGGAATACGCCAACCTGCTGCGCGACTTCATCGCCAAGCACCATGTCGATTGCTGGCTGGTCAACACCGGCTGGACCGGCGGCAAATATGGCGTCGGCCGGCGCATGCCGATCCGCGTCACCCGCCGCCTGCTGACCTCGGCGCTGGATGGTTCGCTCAACCGCGCCGATTTCCGTCGCGACCCGTATTTCGGCTTTGCCGTGCCCACTTCGGTGCCCGGCGTCGAGCCGCACATCCTCTATCCCGTCAAGACCTGGCAGGACAAAGCCGCCTTCGCCGAGACGGCGAAGCATCTGATCGCGATGTTCCGCGAGAACTTCAAGCGCTTCGAGGACCATGTCGACGACGCCGTGAAGGCGGCGGCGCCGACCAATTCTCTGGCGGCGTGACCAAGCGAATCGCAGTTCTGTGTTACGAGAGGCGGCCATGAGCCGCCTCTTTTTCGTTTTGCTGAAGCTTCTGACCACCTTCGTCATCCTTGGCGCGGGATTATGGGGCATCGGTCTCCTGCTGTTTCGCCTCAACGGCACAGTCGCGATTGTCGGCGCCATCGGCTTCGGCCTGGCTGCGCTGGCCGGCCTTGTCGGGATCTGGACCGGCGCATTGCGGCTGCCGCTGGGCTTTGCCGCCGTGTTCATCGGCCTGCTCGGCTGGTGGAACGGCATGGTGCCGTCGCATGATCGCGACTGGATTCCCGAGCTTGCCCGGCTGCCCGAAATCGCGCGCGAGGGGGACAGGCTCACCGTCACCAATCTGCGCCATTTCCGCTGGCGGACCGAGGCTGATTACGATCAGCACTGGGAGACGCGCAGCTACGATCTCACGCAGATCGAGGGTGCCGACCTGTTCCTGTCCTATTGGTCGGGCGAGGCCATCGCCCATCTCCTGGTCAGCTTCACCTTCAAGGACGCCCTGCCGCTGACCTTCTCGATCGAGGTCAGGCGCGAGAAGGGCGAGGAATGGTCGGCGCTCGCCGGCTTCTTCCGCTCCTATGAGATGGCCTATGTCGCCGCCGACGAGCGCGATCTCGTCGGCCTGCGCAGCAATGCGCGCAAGGAAGACGTGCGGCTGTTTCGGCTGGCTACGACGCCGGCCCAGGCGCGTGACGTCCTGCTCGCCTATGCCCAGGACGTGAACCGGCTGGCGAAACAGCCGCGCTGGTACAACACGCTCACCACCAACTGCACCACCGTGGTCTATCACCTCGTCGGTTCGGTCGCGCCCGGCTGGACCTTCTCGCTGCCGCTAGACCCGCGCGTGCTGCTCTCTGGCTATCTGCCGGGTTATCTCCAGCGCATCGGCGCGGTCAGGCAGGATATCCCGCTCGACGAACTCGTCCGGCAGGCACATATCGGCGAGAAGGCGCGCGGCCTGTCGCTCGACGATCCCCAGTTCTCCGCGAAGATCCGGGAAGGCGTGCCGACCGGGCGTCCGTAAGCCAGTCGTCACGGCGGGCCTGACCCGACCATCGGGCAACCAGTGCTCTCTGGCCCTGAGATTTGCAGGTCTGCGCTGCGCTACGCCCGCCAATGGCGGGGCTGGCTACCTGAAGAACACAAACGTCTGCACAAGAAACAGCGGAATCAGGATCGCGCCCGACCAGAGCATATAGCCGAAGAAGCTGGGCATCGCGACCTTCCGGTCCTTGGCGATGGCGTAGACCATGAAGTTCGGGGCGTTGCCGATATAGCTGTTGGCTCCCATGAAGACCGCGCCGGCCGAGATCGCCGTCAGCGTCAATGCTCCGGTCGTCATCAGTGCCTTGGCGTCGCCGCCGGCCAGTTCGAAGAAGACCAGATAGGTCGGGGCATTGTCGAGGAAGGAGGAGAGTGCGCCCGTCAGCCAGAAATAGGCGAAATTGTTCGGCGATCCGTCGGGGTGACTGACCAGCGCCACGAGCGGCGCAAACGCGCCGTCCTTGCCCGCCTGCAGCATCGCCAGGACGGGGATGATGCAGATGAAGATGCCGGCGAAAAGCTTCGCGACCTCCTTGATCGGCCCCCAACTGAACTCGTTTCCGGCGCGCACCGGACCCGGCGTCAGCTTGAGGGACAGTCCCGCCAGCCCCAGGAGGATCAGGTCGCGTGCGAGATTCTGCAGTTCGATGCGAACGCCATGGAGGTCGAAGGCGATGCCCGGTTTCCAGGAGGCGGACATCAGGATCGTCGCGATGACGCCTCCGAGCAGAAGAAAATTGACCTTGCCGTAGAGCTTGATCGCGCGGTCGGGCGTCGGGTCCTTCAGGACGGGCTTGCCCTCCTTGCGGAAGAACCAGCTGTCGAGCGCGAAGAACAGCGCCAGCAGCACGATCACGGCAAAGCTCGTGGCTGGCAGCAGATGTGTCGTCGTCCAGAAGAACGAGACGCCGCGCAGGAAGCCGAGGAACAGCGGGGGATCGCCCAGCGGCGTCAGCGACCCGCCGATATTCGAGACCAGGAAAATGAAGAACACCACGACATGGACATTGTGGCGGCGGTTGTCGTTGGCGCGCAGCAGCGGGCGGATCATGATGATCGAGGCCCCCGTCGTGCCCACCACGCTCGCCATCAGCGTGCCGATTGCCAGCAAGGTCGTGTTGGTTGCCGGCGAGCCGTGCAGATTGCCCATGATCAGGATGCCGCCGGCGATGGTGAAGAGCGCAAACAGCAGGATGATGAAGGGGATGTATTCGAGCAGCGCAGTGTGCAGCAGCGCGCCGAGCGCCGGGTCAAAGCCGCGCCACAGCACGAGCGGGACCAGCACGAGGACCGCCCAGAAGGCGGCGAACTTGCCGTAATGATGTTCCCAGAGATGCGGGAACAGCACCGGCCCCAGCGCAATCGAGAGCAGCATGCCGGCGAAGGGCAGGGCCCAGGCCGCCCCCAGCGTCGCGCCGCCGATATCGCCCGCGGCGAAGGCGGCAGTCGAGGCCAGGCACAGCGCGAGGGCGACTGCGCCCCGAATCGCAATCTTCGTCAAAGCCATTCCCCCGCCCGTGATCTCGGGGTTCTGGTTAGACGAGGCATCTGAGGCTAGCAACCGCTGCAAGGCGCGGGGGTCGTGTGACGACTTTCTGCAGGCAGTTGGTGCGAGCGCCGCGGCGCCGAGGGTGGAAGTACCTGATCAGGCCATTATGCGGACATTCATTTTTCGGAGAATAATCTCCTCTTCGCGGCATCGTGCCCGCGGCTGATTCGGGACCGATCATGTGCCGTTTCCTTGCCTATTCCGGCGCTCCGGTCTTTCTGGAGGACCTTGTCGCGGCGCCCTGCCATTCCCTGATCCATCAATCGCTCCACGCCGAGGAGGCCAAGACGGGAACCAATGGCGACGGTTTCGGCGTCGGCTGGTATGGTGAAAAGGCGGAGCCCGGCCAGTATCGCGAGGTGCGCCCGGCCTGGTCTGACGAGAACCTGCTCTCGATCGCCCGTCAGGTCCGCTCGCATCTGTTCTTCGCCCATGTCCGGGCGGCGACCGGCACGGCGACGACGCGGGCCAACTGCCACCCCTTCGTCCATGGTCGCCACCTCTTCATGCATAACGGCCAGATCGGCGGTTACGCCCTGATCCGGCGCCGGCTCGAGGCGCTGATTCCCGATCTGCTCTACGACGCCCGCGTCGGCACGACTGATTCGGAGGCGATCTTCCTGCTCACGCTGGCCCGGATCGCTGAGGGTTTCGGGCCCGGCGAGGCGCTTGCCGCTGCATTGGCCGATGCTCTGTCGTTGATGCACCAGGCCGGCATTCGCGAGCCGCTGCGCTGTGCGGCCGCGCTTGCCGATGGTGAGACCATCCACGCCGTACGCTGGTCTTCCGACGCCAAGCCGCCGAGCCTGTATCTCTGCGACCGTGGCGACAGCGTCATCATCGCCTCCGAGCCGGTCGATGCGGCGCGCGAATGCTGGCAGGCCTTGCCCTGCAATACCCTGGCCTCGATCACGGCCGGCACGGTGGTCTTGTCGCCGTTCGAGGTCGGTCTCAGACAGGCGGCGTGACGGCTTGCGGAGGCTCGCGGCGCGGGCATGCCGACGAAAACGGCCGATGATCAATTTGTGCCGCCTAATTCGGGAAGTCGTGGCAGGATGAACCCGTTATCTCGCCGGCTTAAGCAGCCAGTTATGGGAGTGCCCAGCAGTGACGCGCAATGTCCTCGCGGCGTTGGCTTTGATGCCCACCCTTCTTCTCGCATTGCCCGCAGGTGCGCAGCTTGTCGGCACGCCCGGCAACGGCCCGCTCACGCCCGACGGCCCCAGACGTGGTCTCGGGCCGCCGTCGCTGAGTGACAATGTGCCGGATCTCCGGTTGCGCTCGGACGGAGGGGGTATCCCGGGTGCAGGGCCGCCTATCAACTACGGCGGGGGGTATGGACGCGGATACGGGCGCGCGCAGCCTTTGAGCGATGCTGGCTTCGGGGCGGGGTATCGATCCAGCGACCGGCCGGTAAGCAGGGCCAATGGCCGTCATTGCCAGACGCCACGGAGAATCTGCGTTCTCACAGATCCGGCGCCGGTCAATACGGGTTGCTCTTGCCGATTGCCAAGCGGCGGTCGCGCGCGGGGCGCTGTCGTAAGATGATTGTGCGAAGACGCTGATCAAAGCCCGAGCGCGCGGCATTTCGCCTATTCGCAGGCTGCCGCGTCAAATGCGGGGGATCTTCGCGCGATAGCGCGAACGCCCGCATAACCTCAAATGCCGGGGAAGAGAATTTGGTGGAGCCAGGCGGAATCGAACCGCCGACCTCTTGAATGCCATTCAAGCGCTCTCCCAACTGAGCTATGGCCCCACTAGCCGGTTGATTTGGGGGTCAACCGGTAAACTTCCGAGGGCTGCGCTGCCGGCATTGCGGCGGGGCGAACCCTCTGATCTTCGTCGCCGCAGCGGCGACGAAGCGCTCTATAGGCGGCTGCGGCCGAAGACTCAAGCGCCTATTGTTGCGCAATCGTCATTCTTTTTCAGGATGTCCTCAGACGTCCTCGTCGCCCTCGATATCGCTGTCGATCAGGTCGGCAACGTCGTCATCGCCTTCCTCTTCCTCCAGGAACGTGTCGTCCTCGGGGGCGATGTCGTCCTCGACTTCGATGTCGTCCTCGCTGGTGACGACAGCTTCCTTCTCGCTGGTCTCGGCATCCGCCTCGTCGAGCGAGACGAGCTCGACCGCGCCGTCGGCAACCTCGGCCTCTTCCTCGTCCTCGGCCGGCTTTGCAGCAGCGGCAGCAGCCTTCGCCTGCGGCTCGAAGGTCGAGCGCGGGAACGACTGGCCCGTATAGGGCGAGACGATCGGGTCCTTGTTGAGATCATAGAATTTGCGGCCCGTTGTCGGGCAAACGCGTTTTGTTCCAAGTTCCGGTTTCGCCACTGCGTCGGACCTTCAATCATTCATGTTCTGAAAAGCAGGCGCGTCCGTTAGTCGTGGCGAGCGGCGCTGTCAAATACTGATTGCGTGTCGGGGCGCGATGCCAAAGAGAGGCGGCGGCGTTTTTGGGCTGCATCGGCCTCACCGTGCAGGGCAAACCAGCCGCAGCCGGCGCGATGAATATGGACCGGGTGGGAGCTGTGGCGGGCACGTGACGCGTGACGGGAGGGCGTGCTAGGCAGCCAGAATGCCCGATCGACCAAGCCGGCAGAGCTCTTTGGCCCACGCTCAGCACCCCGTTCCCGTCACGGCGCGCGCCGGCGGTCCGCTATCGGGCCGCGTCCGCGTGCCCGGCGACAAATCCATGTCGCATCGCGCGCTGATCTTCGGCCTGCTCGCCATCGGCGAGACGAAGGTCAGCGGCCTGCTGGAGGGCGAGGACGTCATGCGCACGGCTGATGCCGCCCGCGCGCTCGGCGCGATCGTGCATCACGACGGCCCGGGCGCCTGGCGGGTTCGGGGCGTCGGCATCGGCGGTCTGCGCGAACCCGCCGGGGTGCTCGATTTCGGCAATGCCGGCACGGGCTCGCGCCTGATGATGGGCGTCTGCGGCGCCCATCCGATCACGACGACCTTCGATGGCGACGCCTCGCTGCGCAAACGGCCGATGCGGCGCATTCTCGATCCGCTCGAACTGATGGGCACGACGATCGTCTCGGCGCAGGAGGGCGGCCGCGTGCCGCTGACGCTGCGCGGGCCGAGGGAGCCGGTGCCGATCATCTACCGCACGCCGGTGGCCTCGGCGCAGATCAAATCGGCGGTGCTGCTGGCGGGGCTGGCAGCACCGGGCGAGACGACCGTGATCGAAACCGAGGCGACCCGCGACCATACCGAAACGATGCTGCGCCATTTTGGCGCGCAGGTTGATGTTACCAAGGAGGGCGCGCATGGCCGCCGCATCGTGCTGAAGGGCCAGCCCGAATTGCAGGCTGCGCCGGTCGCCGTGCCGGCCGACCCGTCCTCGGCAGCTTTTCCCTTGGTCGCGGCGCTGATCGTGCCGGGCTCCGAGATCCTGATCGAAAGCGTGATGACCAACCCGCTTCGCAGCGGGTTTTTGACGACATTGCGCGAGATGGGCGCCGATATCACCGTCGAAAACGAGGGCAATGAGGGCGGCGAGGCCGTCGCGACGCTGCGGGTCCGGGCGTCCGGCCTGCAGGGCGTCGACGTGCCGCCCGAGCGCGCGCCCTCGATGATCGACGAATACCCGGTGCTGGCGGTCGCGGCCGCCTTTGCCGCGGGTACCACCCGCATGCGCGGGTTGCAGGAATTGCGGGTCAAGGAATCGGATCGTCTTGCCGCGGTGGAAGCCGGGCTGAAGGCGGCAGGTGTCACCTGCACGATCGAGGGCGACGATCTCGTTGTGCATGGCACAGGCGGGGAGGTTGCGGGCGGCGGCACGGCCGCGACCCATCTCGATCACCGCATCGCCATGAGCTTCCTGGTGATGGGGCTTGCCACGCGAAAGCCGGTGCAGATCGATGACGGAGCCATGATCGCGACCAGCTTCCCGGGCTTCATCGCGCTGATGAATGAGCTGGGGGGCGACATCGCATGACGACCGACGCAAGCAAGGGACGGCTCGTCATCGCGGTCGATGGGCCGGCGGCCTCGGGCAAGGGCACGCTGGCGCGCCGGCTGGCAGCGCATTACGCCATGCCCTATCTCGACACCGGCCTGCTCTACCGCATGGTCGCGCGCGCAGTCCTCGAAGCGGGGCACGATATCCGTGATGCCGAGGCGGCAGGTGCGATCGTCTCGACCTTCGACGAGAGCGCTTTCGCCGAGGACAGCCTGCGCGGCCGGGAAATCGGCGAAGCCGCCTCCGTCGTCGCGGCGATGCCGGCCGTGCGCAGCGGGCTGATCGCGCGCCAGCGCCGGTTCGCGGCGCAATCCGGCGGGGCGGTGCTCGACGGACGCGATATCGGCACGGTGATCTGCCCGCAGGCGCGGGCCAAGCTTTTCGTCACCGCCACGCCCGAGGTGCGCGCCGCGCGCCGTCATAAGGAGCTCGCGGGGCGCGGGGAGGCCGCCACTTTCGAGGGCATCCTGGCCGATATTCGCCGACGCGATGCGCGCGATTCCGGCCGCAGCGACGCCCCGCTCAAGGCGGCGGACGACGCCGTCATCCTCGACACTTCAGCCCTGACCATCGAGGAGGCCGTGGCAAAGGCCATTGCCATCGTGGATGCACGCCGCGCCGGCTGACTGCTTGAGGCCCCGCGGGCTCGCCAGCGGCCTTTCGACGAGATGGTGATCCAGAAGGCTCTGCCTGCCCAGCTTTCGGCCTTGGCGGAAACCCAAAGCCGGCGCACACTCCTGTCGCGACATGAAGACGGAGGTGGCGATGCGGCGTTTGCTGTGCGGTCTCTTGAGTCTTGCGGCGGCGGGTCTTTGGACCGGCGCTGCGCCCAATGCCCAGTCGACGACTGCTCCGCCCGAGGAGGTCGATGTCGCGCTCGTGCTGGCCGTCGATGTGTCCTTTTCGATGGATCTCGACGAACTCGCCTTGCAGCGCAACGGTTATATCGAGGCCTTCCGCTCCAAGCAGCTGCATGAGGCGATCGCGAAGGGCGCGATCGGCAAGATCGCCGTGACCTATTTCGAATGGGCGGGGGGCAACTTCCAGCACATCGTCAAGCCTTGGACGATCATCGAGACGCCACAATCGGCGATCGCCTTTGCCGAGGAACTCGGCGAGGCGCAGACACGGCGCGGCCGGCGGACTTCGATCTCGGGCGCGATCGATCTCAGCATGTCCCTGCTCGAACAGTCCAACGTCACGGCCATGCGCCGGGTGATCGATATCTCCGGCGACGGCGCCAATAATGATGGCCGGCCGGTCACTGCGGCGCGCGACGAGGCCGCCGCCAAGGGCATCAGCATCAACGGCCTGCCGGTAATGCTGAAACAGGCGAGCTATTTCGATATCGACGACCTCGACATCTACTATCGCGACTGCGTCATCACCGGCATCGGCGCCTTCGTGATCCCGATCCGCGAGCGCCACCAATTCGTCGATGCGACGCGCACCAAGCTGCTGCGCGAGATCGCGGACCTGCCGGCCGGAGAGGCGCGGGTCCAGAAGGCCCAGGCGACGAACCAGAACGCCAATTGCCTCTCGGGCGAGCGCCAGTGGCGGGACCGGATGGGAAACTGAGCGCGCTTACGTCCCGCGCGGCTTGGCGCGGGTCGTCGGCGGCGCGGCGGCGGGGTCGTCCGGCCATGGGTGGCGGGGATAGCGGCCTTTCATCTCCGATTTTACCGCAGCCCAGGAGCCGCGCCAGAAGCCCGGCAGGTCGCGCGTGATCTGGACCGGCTTGTGTCCAGGTGACAACAGCTCGAGCACCAGCGGCACGCGGCCGCCCGCCAGCGCCGGATGCACGGAGAGGCCGTAAAGTTCCTGCACGCGCACCGAGATCGTCGGTCCGGCCTCGGCGGCATAGTCCACAGTGAGGTTCGAGCCGGTCGGGGCCGTGAAATGCGTGGGGGCCTCGCTGTCGAGCCGGCGCTTCAGGTCCCATGGCAACAGCCCGGCCAAAGCGGAGTCGAGGTCGGCGGGCTCGATTGCCGCCAGGGAGGCGCGGCCGACAATATGCGGCGCCAGCCACGTTTGTGCGTCCATTGCCAGACCGGCATCCGACAGATCGGGCCAGGGATTGTCGGTCGCTCCGACTGCAAAGGCCTGCCGGAGGAAGCCGGCGCGCTCGCGCAATTGCTGCTGCGCGCGCGTCCAGGGCAGCAGGCCGACGCCAAGCGCCGCGATGCCTTGCGCTAGCGTCTCCGCATTCTCGGCGGATGGCAGCGCCGGCAGCGGTCGCTCCGACAGGCTGAGCGCGCCATAGCGCCGTACCGCGCGGGCACGCAAGGCGCGGGCGGCGCGGTCGAAGCTGACCTCGCTGCGCTCCTCGATGCCGAAGGGCGCGAGTCCGTTGGCGACGAGCATCGCGATATCGGCTTCCGTGATCGCGGCTGCGGCGGTGACGCGGGACTGCTGGGCCGCGCCGGTCATCTCCGCCACGACGATGTAGCTTTCGCGCGCCAGCCGCTGGGAGGGCTCGATTACGGCTCCGCGTCCGTTGGCGAGCAGGAATTGCCCCGAGCCGACACTGCGCGATTTCGCCACGCGGTCGGGATAGGCGAATGCCAGCAGCAGGCCGGTGGTGAGGGCGGCATCCTTGTCCGGCCGACCCGTCCTTTCGGCCGCCCGCGCCCAGCCCTCTGCCAGCCGGCGCATATCGGCGGCGCGGCCACCGCGTTCGCGGCCAAGTCGTTCGCGGTCGAGGCGTTCGAGGCGCTCGGAGAGATCGGTCGCATCGCCACCCAGCCCACGCTCGACCAATATGGCGGCAAGCAGGGCCGCGGCTCCAGCCTGTCCGAAGCGGGCCGCGCTGGTGACCATGCGTGCGAGACGGGGCGGCAGCGGCAGGTTCTGGAGCGCGCGTCCGTCCGGCGTGATCCGGCCGTCATCGTCGAGCGCGCCGATGCTCGCCAGCAGCGCCCGTCCTTCCTTCAGAGCGGGCGCAGGTGGGGAATCGAGGAAAGCCAGCTGCGTCGGGTCGTTCACGCCCCAGGCGGCGCAATCGAGCAGCAGGGGAGCGAGATCGGCGGAGAGGATTTCGGGCCGCGCGAAGGCTTCCAGCGCGCCGGTCCCAGCTTCGTCCCAGAGCCGGTAGCAGATGCCGGGCTCGGTTCGCCCGGCGCGGCCGCGGCGCTGGTCTGCCGCCGCGCGGCTGACGCGGCGCGTCTCCAGCCGGGTGACGCCGATATCGGGCTCGTAGACCGGCACGCGGGCGAGGCCGCAATCGATCACCACCCGCACGCCCTCGATCGTCAGCGAGGTTTCGGCGATGGCGGTCGCGAGCACGACCTTGCGCCGGCCCTTGGCAGCGGGCAGCACGGCGCGATCCTGCTCCGACTGGTCGAGCGCGCCATAGAGCGGCGCAATTTCAACGGCCGGATCGCGCAGGCGCTCGCGCAGACGCTCCTCGACGCGCCTGATCTCGCCCTGGCCGGGCAGGAAGACGAGCAACGAGCCGCTCTGCTCGTTCAGCGCCAGCAGCACCGCATCGGTGACCTGATCCTCGATGCGTTTCAGCGGATCGCGGCCGCGATAGCGCGTTTCGACCGGGAAGGCGCGCCCCTGACTCTCGATGACAGGCGCCTCGCCGAGCAGCTTGGCGACACGTGCGCCGTCGAGCGTCGCCGACATCACCAGGATGCGCAGATCCTCGCGCAGGCCCGATTGCGCGTCGAGCGCCAGCGCCAGCCCGAAATCAGCATCCAGCGAACGCTCGTGGAATTCGTCGAACAGCACGGCGGCAATGCCCTCCAATGCGGGATCGTCGAGGATCATGCGGGCGAAGACGCCCTCAGTGACGACCTCGATGCGGGTCTTCGGCCCGATCTTGGAGCCGAGCCGGACCCGCAGGCCGACAGTGTCGCCGACACGCTCGCCCAAACTCTGCGCCATGCGGTTGGCTGCGCCGCGCGCCGCGAGCCGGCGCGGCTCCAGCACGATCAGCTTGCCGCCCTTCGTCCAGGGCTCGTCGAGAAGTGCGAGCGGCACGCGCGTCGTCTTGCCGGCGCCGGGCGGTGCGACGAGCACGGCGTTAGGTCTGGCGCCCAATGCGGCGGCAAGGTCGTCGAGGACGACGTCGATCGGAAGGGGGCTGTCGAAGGCGCGCATGCCTGCGCGATGTGACGCAGCCGGCGGCGCCGCGCAAGCGCCGTGGCGTTTCGGCCGCTGCTGCACTCTGGTCAGTGAAACCTCGCCATGCTAACCGCAAGCCCATGACAGAGACCGGCCAGACCCGTATCCAGAACCGTTTCCAGACCTGCGCGAAGGAGGGCCGCGCCGCGCTCGTGACCTTCGTCACCGCTGGCGACCCCGATTTCGACACTGCGAGCGCGATCCTGAATGCGCTGCCGCAGGCCGGCGCCGACATCATCGAGCTCGGCGTGCCCTTCACCGATCCGATGGCTGACGGCATCCCGGTCCAGCTCGCCGGCCAGCGTGCCCTGAAGGCCGGCCAGAGCTTGAAGAAGACTCTGGCCATGGTCGCAAGCTTCCGCGCTGCCGGTCACGACACGCCGATCGTGCTGATGGGCTACTACAATCCGATCTGGGCCTATGGCGTCGACCGGTTCCTGGTGGACGCGCGCAAGGCCGGCGTCGACGGGCTGATCGTGGTCGACCTGCCGCCTGAGGAGGATGTCGAGCTTTGTCTGCCGGCGCTTGCCGCGGGCCTCAGCTTCATCCGCCTGGCCACGCCGACGACGGACGACAAGCGCCTGCCCAAGGTGCTGCAGAACACGTCGGGTTTCGTCTATTACGTCTCGATGACCGGCGTCACCGGTGGCACCATCGCGAATTATGACGCGGTCGGCGATGCCGTGGCGCGCATCAAGCGCCATACCGATCTGCCGGTGGCCGTCGGTTTCGGCGTCAAGACCGCGGCCGATGCCGCCACCATCGCCAAGGGCGCGGACGGCGTCGTCGTCGGCTCCGCCCTGGTCGAGCGCGTCAGGTTTTCGCTCGATGCCGACGGCAAGGCCACGGAAAAGACGGTTTCGGCTGTCACCTCGCTCGTCTCGGAACTGGCGGCCGGGATTCGCTCCGTCGCGAAAGCGGCAGCGTGAGCCTGCTGCCTGCTCGAAACTCAGGGATGATCCGATGAACTGGATTTCCGAAGTCGTCCGGCCGCGCATCAAGACGCTGTTCAAGCGCGAGAGCCCGGAGAACCTCTGGATCAAATGCCCCGATTCCGGGCAGATGGTCTTCCACAAGGATGTCGAGGCCAATGGCTTCGTCATTCCCGGCTCCGAACACCACATGCGCGTCACGGCGCCGGAGCGGCTGCGGCTGACCTTCGACGAAGGCAAATGGCTCGATGTCGCCTTGCCGGAGGTCGCGGCCGACCCGCTGAAGTTTCGCGACGAGAAGCGCTATATCGACCGGCTCAAGGACGCCCGTGCCAAGACCGGCGCGCCCGATGCCTTCAAGGTCGGCTATGGCCGCGTCAAGGGGCTGCCGATGACGATTGCGGTGCAGGACTTCCACTTCATCGGCGGCACGATCGGCACGGCGGCAGGCGAGGCCTTCATCAGGGGCGCCGAGACCGCGATTGAGAAGAAGACGCCCTATGTCGTCTTTGCCGCCTCGGGTGGAATGCGCATGCAGGAGGGTATCCTCTCGCTCATGCAGATGCCGCGCACAACTATCGCGGTGCGGCGCCTGCGCAAGGCCGGCCTGCCCTATTTCGTGGTGCTGACCGACCCGACCACGGGCGGCGTCACCGCATCCTACGCCATGCTGGGCGACGTCCAGATCGCCGAACCCGGCGCGCTGATCGGTTTCGCTGGCCCGCGCGTGATCGAGCAGACTGTGCGTGAGAAACTGCCGGACGGTTTCCAGCGCGCCGAATATCTCAAGGATCACGGCATGGTCGACATGGTCGTCCACCGGCATGAGATTCCCGCCACGCTGGCGCGGCTCGGTCGCCTGCTGACCAGGCAGCCCGTGCCGGCTGTGGATGTAGCCCCCATTGCAGCCCCGCAGCCCGTCGCCGAAGCGGTCTGAGACGGCATCGGCGGAGCCACAACGCATCATGGGGTCGTCCGACACGCTGCTGGCGCGCTTCCTCGCGCTGCATCCCAAGCTGATCGACCTCTCGCTCGGGCGCATCCTGACGCTGCTGGAACGGCTGGGCGATCCGCAGAAGCGTCTGCCGCCGGTCATCCATGTCGCCGGAACCAACGGCAAGGGCTCGACCATCGCCTTCATGCGGGCGATCCTCGAAGCCGCCGGCCTGAAAGTCCACGTCTATACCTCGCCGCATCTGGTGCGCTTCCATGAGCGCATTCGCCTTGGGGCCCCCGGCGGCGGCCGCTTCGTCGACGAGGCCGTTCTGGTCGAGGCGCTGGAGCGCTGCGAGCGCGCCAATGCCGGCGACCAGATCACTTTCTTCGAGATCACCACCTCGGCCGCGCTGCTGCTCTTTTCCGAGCATCCGGCGGATGTCGTCCTGCTCGAAGTCGGGCTCGGCGGCCGTTTCGACACCACCAATGTCATCGACCACCCCGCCTGCACGGTGGTGACGCCGGTCTCGCTCGACCATTCCGAATATCTCGGCGACACCGTGACCAAGATCGCGGGCGAGAAGGCCGGTATCTTCAAGCGGGGCGCGCCGGCCGTGATCGCCCCGCAGGAGCTTGAGCCGACAGCTGTGCTGGAAGCCACTGCCGAGCGCGTCGGCGCCTCGCGCATCCTCATCGGCGCGCAGGATTTCAACGTGCATGAGGATGGTGGCCGCCTGGTCTACGAGGATGGCGACGGCCTGCTCGATTTGCCTTTGCCGCGCCTGTCCGGCCGCCACCAGCATATCAATGCCGGCACGGCGATCGCCGCCTTGCGCGCCGCCGGCTATGGCGGGCTGCCCACACACGCCTTCGAGCGGGGCATGCTCGACGCTGACTGGCCGGCGCGGTTGCAGAGGCTGGCGCGCGGCAAGCTCGCTGAACTCATCCCGGCGGGCGCCGAGCTCTGGCTCGACGGCGGCCATAATCCCGATGGCGGCCGTGTGCTGGCGCAGGCCATGGCCGATCTCGCCGATCGCAACCCGGCTCCGCTGGTGATGATCGCCGGCCTGCTCTCGACCAAGGATGCACGCGCGACGCTGGCGCATTTCAAGGGCCTGGCGCAGGTTCTCTTTGCGGTGCCGATCCAGAATGCGCTGGTCGCGCGGCCGGCCGAGGAGGTCGCGCAATTGGCGCGCGAAGCGGGGCTTAATGCCGAGACCGCCGGCTCCGTCGAGCAGGCGTTGCGCGAGATCGCGAGCCGCAGCTGGTCGGGCCCGCCACGCATCCTGATCTGCGGCTCGCTTTACCTCGCGGGCGAGGTGCTTCAGGCCAACGGCACGCCGCCGGTGTGAGCCGCGAAGCTTATTTGCCTTACGAGCCTTCCTGGCCCTGAGAGCGGAGCAGACGCCATGACGCGGCACCCATTTGGATCAGGCGGCCCGGAGCTCACCAGCATCGGTCAGGGCAGCTGGTATATCGAGCAGGGCGACCGGCGCGAGGCTATCGCTGCCTTTCGCCGCGGGCTCGATCTCGGCCTGAGCCATATCGACACCGCCGAGATGTATGGCGATGGCCGCTCGGAGGAGATCATTGGCGAGGCCATTGCCGGCCGTCGCGACGAGACTTTTCTGGTGTCGAAAGTGCTGCCTCACAACGCCTCGCATGCGGGCGCCCGCACGGCCTGCGAACGCTCGTTGCGCAAGCTGAAGACCGACAGGCTCGACTGCTATCTCCTGCACTGGCGTGGTTCCTACCCGCTGGAAGAGACTTTTGCCGCGTTCGAGGCACTGCGCAGCGAGGGCAAGATCCTGTCCTGGGGTGTCAGCAATTTCGATGTCGATGATCTCGACGAGGCGCTCTCGGTCGCTGGGACCGGCGCGATCGCCTGCAATCAGGTGCTTTATCACCTGCGCGAGCGCGCGATCGAACATGCGGTGATCCCCTGGTGCGAGCGCCATGGCGTCGCGGTCACCGCCTACAGCCCATTCGGGCATGATGATTTTCCCGATTCCGGCAGTGCCGGCGGCCGGCTCCTGGCTGAGATCGCCGCCGCCCATGGCGCAAGTGTGCGTCAGGTGGCGCTCGCCTTCCTGACGCGGCGCGCATCCGTCTTCGCCATTCCCAAGGCGGCACGCGTCGCACATGTCGAGGACAATGCCGGCGCTCTGGGCCTGCGCCTGAGCGATGCTGAGATCGCCCGCATCGACGCCGCGTTTCCGCGTGGACCGAAGCCGCGTTCCCTGCCGATGATCTAGGAGCTCAAAACCCCGCGGCGCGTAAGAGGGCAGCCTGCCCTGCTACGCTGCCTTGACGGTACGCCAGAGGCTGAAACGGGCTGCACAAACGCATCGTCCGTTCGCCCTTAAACCACATTTCGCCTTTGCGCTTTACAAGCCACCATCAAGCGCTGTTTTCTGAGCGTAATGGCGGCGGCTTTCATGTCCGACAACGCCACGGTTCTTGCAACGGTTGCGTCTTTCCGGAGTGGTGTGATGCGTCGCGTTTTCAGTCTTCTGGCTATCGCCTTCCTGTCGCTCGCCGGCATCGCCTCGGCCCATGCCGGCGTCGATGTCCGCGTCAATATCGCGGCCCAGCGCATGACCGTGACCACCTCCGATGGCGAGGTCCACAATTGGGCGATCTCCTCGGGCCGCTCGGGCTTTCGTTCGCCCAACGGTGTCTATCGGCCGACACGGCTGGAGAAGAACTGGTATTCTCGGAAATATGGTGGAGCGATGCCCAATGCCGTGTTCTTCCGCGGCGGCTACGCCATTCACGGCACCACTGCGGTTGGCGCGCTCGGCCGCCCGGCCTCGCATGGCTGCATCCGCCTGCATCCCGCCAATGCCGCGAAGCTCTTTGCGCTGGTCAAGAAGCACGGCGCCGGCCAGACCCGCATCGCCTTGAACGGCGCGGCCAATGACGGGCTCTCGCAATTCGCGAAGGCCTCGGGCGGCTCGAAGGCCAAGATCGCCAACGCCAAGGCGAAGCAGCGCGCCGCGATTGCCCAGCAGCGCAAGGCTCCGAACTGGGATGCGGCCCGCGAGCAGATCCTGCTGCGCCCGGCCCTGCCGGCTAGCGCCTTTGGCTATCAGCCCTACAACCTCCAGCGCTATTACGAGACCGGCCCGCGCTGGCGCTAAAGCTGGCTTATTTGCCGACAGAGCGAACTCTGGAGAAGCCGCTCGGACAACGTGGTCATTCCGGACAAGCCGCGTAGCGGCGCTGATCCGGAATCCATCGAATGCCATTGCACCCTATGATGGATTCCGGGTCTGCGCTTCGCTCTGCCCGGAATGACGGCGGTTTTCCCTCACATGTGATCAGTCAGATCGCTTCGGGCGCGATCCGCAGCCAGCCTTCCAGCGTCTCGCCGGGTTCCAGGCGCTTGAGCGGCGCGGCCGCGCGCGCGGCGGGCTCACTGGGGGCGCCGATGGCATGGCTTTGCGGCTCGACGCAGAGGAAGTCCGCGCCGGCGGGAGCCCAGACAACCGGGCAGTTCAGGCTCTCGCTCGCGGTCAGCGTGATCGCGAGCCCCGTCGATGGCGTTTCGATCCGCGCGGTCCCGCCCCAGTCCAGAAAGCTCCAGGCCGTCTCGCGGCCGGTTGCGAAGACGGGGCCGGACGCAAAGGGGCCGCCTTCCGCCAGCCGCTGCGAGCCGATGGCGCGAAACGCCTCGCCGAAGACGAGCGCGCCCTCAGCGGTCATACCCAGCCGGGTGTCGCCGGCACAGCCGAACCAGGGATGGTGGCCCAGGCCATAGGGTAGGGCCAGGTCAGCCTCGTTGGTGATCGAAAGCGCGATGGTCATACCGGCCTCATCAAGGCGGATATCCTGCACGACCCGGTAGCGATACGGGTCCGGCCCCTCCGTTCGGCGGTGTTCGAGCACGGTATGGCCGCGGTCATACCGCAGGACATTCCAGGCGGCCTGCCAGCCGAAGCCGTGGATATTGCCGGTAGGGCTGTTCTTCGGCACCGTGAAACGCTGCTCGCCATCATCGACCACGCAGTCGAAGGCGCGATTGGCGAAGGGCGCCATCGCCCAGCTGCCGAAAAGATTGGGCGCCGCGATCGAGGGCGTGGCGCCGTCGGGTGAGTGGAGGACCTTGTGTACCCGCCCATCCGGCCCGCGCCAGTCGAGCCCGGCGACGATCCCGCCGATCTCGGGGAAAACGCGCGCGCGCAGGGGCCCGGCTTCGAGTTCAAGCATGGCGATGGTCCTGTTTCACGTGATCAGTGGCCGAAGCATCGCCTGCAAGGCGAGCATTCTTGGCAGGAAGCGCTCGGCCATCTGCTGCGGCGATGTCCGCTGGATTTGGCCCGAAATGTTGAAGGCCGCGACAGCCTCTCCGCGTGCGTTGAACAGCGGCACGGCAAGCGAGATCAGGCCGAGTTCGAGCTCCTGATCGACGATGCAATGGCCCTGCTGGCGTATATTGGCGAGGATTGCCATCAGCGCGGCGATGTCGGTGACGGTGTGGGGGGTCAGCGCGCGCGGCTTGCCGGCGAGGATGCGTGCCTGCGCGTCCTGCGGCTCGCGCCAGGCCAGCAGGACGCGGCCCATCGATGTGCAGAAGGCGGGAAGATGCGTGCCGACCGAAAGTCCGACGGACATGATCCGCCGCTGCGCCGAACGGGCTATATAGACGATCTCATGCCCGTCCAGCAGCGAGGCCGAGGAGGATTCATGCATCTCCTCCGAAAGGCGCTCCAGGAAAGGCTGCACCAGTTGCGGCAGCGCGGTCGAGGCGAGCCAGGCATGGCCAAGGCGCAGCACGCGCGGCGTCAGCCTGAAGAATTTGCCGTCGAATTCGGCATAGCCGATGCGGGTGAGCGTCAGCAGGCAGCGGCGAGCCGCAGCCCGTGACAGGTCGGTCGCGCGCGCGACCTCCGCGATGGTGAGCTTGTCATGGGCGGCATCGAAGCATTCGATCACCGCCAGCCCCTTTTCGAGGGCTGCCATATGATCGCGGTCTGGAGCCTCGCCTGCCATCGCTTGACCATGCCTCGCGCGCATCATAAAGTGCGATAATCAAAACATTGTGCGATTAACGCACATTTCGAGGAGATGTCAAGGTGGCTGAATTCGTCTCCCTCGCGCAGGGAATCGAAGCGGTTCTGAGCGATGGCTGCTCCGTCGCGATGGAGGGCTTT
Source organism: Allobosea lathyri (assembly GCF_900108245.1). GTDB lineage: Bacteria > Pseudomonadota > Alphaproteobacteria > Rhizobiales > Beijerinckiaceae > Allobosea > Allobosea lathyri. The sequence continues at coordinate 169,783 of NZ_FNUY01000005.1, read as the reverse complement.
ACCCATCTGATCCCGCATGCGGCGGGCCATGAGACGATCCGGCAGGGCCGCAAGCGGCTGACGCTGATCCGGATGACGCCGGACCTGATCTACGACCAGCTGATCGGCACCGGCTGCGCCGAGAAGCTGATCTTCTCCTGGGGCGGAAATCCCGGCGTCGGCTCGTTGCACCGGTTCCGCGACGCGGTCGAGAATGGCTGGCCACATCGCCTCGAAACCGAGGAGCACAGCCATGCCGCTCTCGCCAATGCTTATGAAGCCGGCGCGGCGAACCTGCCCTTCGCGGTCTTCCGTGGTTACAAGGGCGTCGACCTGCCCAAGGTCAATCCCAACATCAGATCCGTGACCTGCCCCTATACCGGTGAGGTTCTGGCGACGGTGCCCGCGATCCGGCCCGATGCCGCGATCATCCATGCGCTGAAGGCCGATCGCGAGGGCAATGTCCTGCTGGAGGGCATTGTCGGTGTGCAGAAGGAGGCGGTGCTGGCGGCCAAGCGTTCGCTCGTCACGGTCGAGGAGATCGTCGACGATTTCGGCCCGCGCAATGCCAATGCGGTGATCCTGCCGTCCTGGACCGTCACGGCGATCGCCCATGTTCCGGGCGGTGCGTTTCCGTCCTACGCCCATGGCTACTACAAGCGCGCCAACGACTCCTACATCGCCTGGGACAAGATCTCCCGCGAGCGCGACACCTTCCTGGCCTGGATCAAGGCGAATGTGCTGGAAAAGGGGCCGGATGCCTTCGCGCAATACGCCACCACAAGGCGGGAGGCACATGATGGGCTTTCCGCTTGAGACGACCGGGCTCCTCCCTTCTCCCCTCGCGGGAGAAGGTGGCCCGGCGAAGCCGGGACGGATGAGGGGGCGCTCGACCGTTCCGACTGCGATCTCGGAGGAAGAGTGCCAGCGATCGGGGGCACGGCGCCCCCTCACCCCAGCCCTCTCCCGCGAGGGCAGAGGGGGCAGGTCGAGCTTGGGAGCCACGCTGTGAACGCAACCCCGACTGAAATGATGACCATTGCCGCCGCAAGGCTGCTGACGAATACTGATGTCTGCTTCGTGGGCATCGGAGCGCCCTCCGCCGCCTGCAACCTCGCGCGGCTGACGCATGCGCCGAAGATCACGCTGATCTACGAATCCGGCACGCTCTCGACCCGGCCGAGCGTGCTGCCGCTCTCGATCGGCGATGGCGAACTCTGCGACACCGCGCTGACCACCGTCGCGGTGCCCGAGATGTTCCGCTACTGGCTGCAGGGCGGGCGCATCACCATCGGCTTCCTCGGCGGGGCGCAGATCGACCGTTTCGCCAACCTCAACACCACGGTCGTCGGCCCTTATGATGCTCCGAAGGTGCGTTTGCCCGGCGGTGGCGGCGCGCCCGAAATCGCCAGCAATTGCGGCGAGATTTTCATCACCATGGCGATGGGCACGCGTGCCTTCGTCGAGAAACTGCCCTTCATCACCTCGTTCGGTCACGGCACGGGCAAGGGCGATCGCGCGGCCCTGGGCCTCAAGACCAAAGGGCCGACCAAGATCATGACCGATCTCTGCGTCATGGAACCCGATCCGGAGACGGCCGAACTGACTGTGGTCTCGCTGCATCCCGGCGTGACGCGTGAGCAGGTTCAGGCGGGTTGCGCCTGGCCCTTGCGCTTTGCCGCCCGGCTGGCGGAAACTCCGGCCGCGACAGCGCAGGAGCTGAGTGTCCTGCGCGACCTGCATGCCCGGACCAAACAAGCGCATGGAGTGGCAGCATGAGCCTGATCTATCCGCCTCAGAGCCTGCAGGCTCACCCGCTCAACGCCTCGCCCGAATACAAGAGCACGCTGAAGCGCGCGCCATCGCAGCCGCTGATCCTGCTGCCGCATACGCTGTCGGAAACGACCGGGCCGGTTTTCGGTCATGTCGGCGTTGCCGAGGGCGATTCCGACCTGACCCGCCAGCATGAAGGCGAGCCGCTGGGTGAGCGCATCATCGTCACCGGTCGGGTCCTGGACGAGGATGGCCGGCCGGTGCCCCACACGCTGGTCGAGATCTGGCAGGCCAATGCGGCCGGGCGCTATGTCCATGTCCGCGACCAGCACCCGGCTCCGCTCGATCCGAACTTCACCGGCGCCGGCCGGGCCGTCACCGATGCGGACGGGCGTTATCGCTTCGTCACGGTGAAGCCCGGTGCCTATCCCTGGCGCAACCACCACAATGCCTGGCGCCCCGCCCATATCCACTTTTCGCTGTTTGGCGCGAGCTTCCTCTCGCGCGTGATCACGCAGATGTATTTTCCGGGCGATCCGCTCTTCAAATACGATCCGATCTTCCAGTCGGTCACCGATGAAAAGGCGCGTGATCGCCTCGTTTCGCGGTTCGATATCGACACGACCGAGCCGGAATGGGCGCTCGGCTACCAGTTCGACATCGTCCTGCGCGGCCGCAACGCGACGCCGCTGGAGGAGCCGCATGACCATTGAGACGAAGGCCGAGACAACCCTCGGCATCACGCCCTCGCAGACGATCGGCCCCTTCTTCGCCTATGCGCTGACGCCGCGCGCCTATGGCGGGCCGGAACTCGCCACTGAGCAGGTTGCGACCGACGGGATCGCCGGCGAGCGCATCCGTGTCGAGGGCACTGTCTATGACGGCGATGGGCTCCCCGTCGGCGACGCCATGATCGAGATCTGGCAGGCCGATCCGCAAGGGCGCTTCCACGCATCCGGCAATGCCGGCTTCACCGGCTTCGGCCGCGCCGAGACGACCTCGGAGGGGCGTTACTTCTTCGAGACCGTGCGTCCAGGCGGGTTGCCCGGGCCGGGTGGAGCCAGGCAGGCGCCGCATCTGACGGTCTCCGTCTTCGCGCGCGGCGTTCTGGTCAGGCTGGCGACGCGAATCTATTTCTCCGACGAGGCGGCCAATGACGGCGATCCCGTGCTGGCGCTGGTTCCGGCCGGTCGCCGGGATACGTTGATCGCGCAGCGTGGCGGCGATGGCGTCTTCCGCTTCGATATCTGCCTGCAGGGCGAGAGCGAGACGGTCTTTTTCGAGGCTTGAAGGCTGTCGGGGACACTGTGAGAGCCCCTCTGTTCTCGCAGTGACCCGTCCGAAAACCGGTTCCCACTTTTCGGCATCATGCTCTAGGTTACGCGCGGCCGGAACGATGCCGGCGAGCCGGAGCTTTGCCATGCCTAAACCCCTGATCGCACTTGACTGGGGCACGACCCGCGCCCGCGCCTTCCTGATTTCCGAGACGGGCGAGGTGCTTCAGCGCCGGGTGGCCGATCAGGGCATCCAGTCGGTTCCAGCAGGCGGCTATCCGGCTGCGTTCGAGGCGCTCGCAGGCGATTTTCGCCGCGCCCGTCCCGATGCCGCTGTTGTTCTCGCCGGCATGGTCGGCAGCCGCAACGGCTGGGTCGAGGCCGCCTATGTCGCCTGCCCCGCATCGCCGGACGAAATCGCCGCAGCGGGATTGCCGGTCACGCTTGCCGACGGCACATCTGCGACCGTGCTGCCGGGCCTGAGCTGCGATGACGGCGCCTTCGACGTGATGCGCGGCGAGGAGACGCTGATCGTCGGGCTGGGGCTCGAGGACGGCATCGCCTGCCTGCCCGGAACGCATTCGAAATGGATTGAGATCAGGGACGGCCGGATCGTCCGCTTCGCCAGCTTCATGACCGGGGAGGTTTACGGGCTGCTGCGGCAGCATTCGATTCTGGCGCGCCTCGCCGAGGAGCCGGCCGGCGATGATGCGGCTGTCGGCGCAAGCCGGGGGCTCGCCGCAGCCAACCGCCCCGGCGGGTTGCTGAACACGGCCTTTTCCGCCCGTACGGAGGTTCTGGGCGGGCGTATGAAAGGCGGCGAGGTCGGCCCCTATCTTTCGGCCTTGCTCGTCGCTCACGAGATCGCCTCTGCGGCGGCGCTGTTTGGCCGGCAGCAACCGGTCCATCTCGTCGCCGACGGTGTGCTCGCGGAGAGCTATTCCGCTGCGTTCGAGGCTGCCGGCCTGCCGATCGCGATCACGACACCCGAAGCCGCCTTCATTGCCGGCGTTACCCGTCTCGCCGCAGGGCTCGCCTCATGATCGTCGTCTTCGGTTCGATCAACGTCGATCTGGTCACGCCGGTCGAGACCTTGCCAGGTGCCGGCGAAACCGTGATCGGTCCGAGCTATGCGCTTCATCCCGGTGGAAAAGGCGCGAACCAGGCGCTGGCCGCCCGGCGCTACGGCGCCGAAGTCGCGCTTGTCGGTGCCACCGGGCGTGACGATTTCGCCCGCACCGCGCTGTCGCTGCTGGCGGCCGATGGGGTCGATCTCACCCATGTCATCACCGTCGATGCGCCGACGGGCGCGGCCTTCATCGCCGTCGATGCTGATGGCGCCAACCAGATCGTCGTCGCGGCCGGCGCGAATGCCCATGCGAAAGCCGATGTGCTGGAAGGCATGGCGCTCGGTGGCGACGATATCCTGCTGCTCCAGCGCGAGGTGCCAGAGCAGGAATGCCTTGCTGCAGCGCGCTTGATGAAGCGGGCGGGGGGCCGCGTCATCCTCAATCTGGCGCCGGCGGGGCCGCCTGATCCGGCCTTGCTCGGCAGCGTCGACGTGCTCGTCGTCAACGAACATGAGGCACTGATCCTGGCTCAATCGCGGGGCTGGCCGGAGCGCGAGCCCGACGAGATCGCGCGGCGGGTCGATTCCGAATGCGGCGTCATCTGCATCGTCACGCTCGGCGCGGCCGGCGTGGTCGGCTGGCAGGGCGGAATGCGGCGCCGCCTGGAGGCGCCCAAGGTCGCGGTCGTCGATACGGTCGCGGCAGGGGATAGTTTCACCGGAGCCTTCGCCGCGGCGCTTGCCGCGGGGTTTGGCCTGTCAGGCGCACTCCAGCGCGGGCTCGCCGCCGGGTCGCTTGCCTGCACCAGTGCCGGCGCGCAGCCCAGCGTGCCCAGCCATGACGCGATCGAGGCGATGGTCGGCGAATCCTTCCTTTAGGACAAGCTGGCGTTAAGCCTGTTCCCGTCGGAGCGCCCGCGCATGCGGCGAAACGCTGGATTCTGGCGACGATCTTCACCCTTCGTCAGGATAGGGCACGCATCGTGCCGGCATCCGCAGGGGTGAGGAAACCGGGCAGCATGGCGCAAAGACCGATCATTTGGGCGCTAGGCATCGCCGCAACGGTCGTCGTCAGCGCGCTGTCCTATAGCGAGCAGCTTGCGCAGGGCTTCGGCGAAGAGCGCCCGAGCGTCGCATCCGTGACGACCACGGCCAAGCCGGCCTCGACCGCACGCCCCACCCTCACGGTCGCTGCCGACTATCGTGGCCACTACATGGTCCACCCGACGATCGACAACTACCGCGTCAAGATGATGGTCGATACCGGCGCAAGCATCGTCGCGCTGACGGCCAGCGATGCACGCGCGTTGGGAATCGGAGCCAATACGGGCGGACGCAAGATCATGCTCAGCACGGCCAATGGCGTCGTGGCGGGAACGAGCGTCATGCTCCGCGAAATCCGGCTCGGAGACATCGTCGTGCGCAATGTCGAGGCCGTGGTGCTTCCGGCCGGCGCGCTCCAGACGAGCCTGCTCGGCACCTCCTTCCTCGGCAAGCTGCAAGGCTACGAAGTGCAGACCGGGAGAATGGTCCTGCGCGGCTGATCTCGCTGGTGCAGCATCGGGCGTTCCCAACGGCATGACGATCGGTTAAGCGTGGAACATGTCGCGTCAAGGTCGCGATCGACGTTTCCTATGGCCGCCTTCCCGTTCAGCACGCTAGCCCGCATGGATCGCTTTATGTTCCCCAAGCCGCTGCCCGAACTCTTCCCGAACACCTTCGACTACGAGTCGCTGCCGATGGTGAAGCCCACGGGCTTCCGCGAGTACGATGCGCGCTGGTTCTTCGGCAAGGAACTCAATCTGATGGGCGTCCAGGCCGTCGGCATGGGGCTGGGCACGCTGATCCGGCGCATGGGCGTGAAGCCCGAGATCGTCACGGGCCACGACTTCCGAGGCTATTCCTCGTCGATCAAGATGGCGCTGGTGACCGGGCTGATGGCGGCCGGCTGCAAGGTTCACGATATCGGCCTGTGCATGTCGCCGATGGCCTATTTCGCCCAGTTCGCGCTCGATGTGCCCTGCGTCGCGATGGTCACCGCCTCGCATAACGACAATGGCTGGACCGGGATCAAGATGGGCGCCCAGCGTCCCGTCACATTCGGGCCCGGGGAGATGGGCCAGCTGCGCGACATCGTGCTGGCCGGCGAATTCGAGCTGGTCGGCGGCGGTTCCTACCAGTTCGTGCCGGATTTCCCGGCAGTCTACATCAAGGACCTGACCGATCGGCCCAAGATCAAGCGCAAGCTCAAGGTCATCGCCGCCTGTGGCAACGGCACGGCCGGCGCCTTCGCGCCGCAGATCCTCGAAGCCCTGGGCTGCGAGGTGATCCCGATGGATGCCGAGCTCGACCACACCTTCCCGCGCTATAATCCCAATCCCGAAGACATGAAGATGCTGCACGCCATGGCCGATGCCGTGAAGCAGCACGGCGCCGATGTCGCGCTCGGCTTCGACGGCGACGGCGATCGCTGCGGCGTCGTCGACAATCATGGCGAGGAGATCTTCGCCGACAAGATCGGCGTCATGCTGGCCCGCGACCTCGGCAAGCTGCATCCCGGCGCGCAGTTCGTGGTCGATGTGAAATCGACCGGGCTGTTCGACACTGATCCCGAACTGCAGCGGCTGGGCGTCAAGACCGATTACTGGAAAACCGGCCACTCCTACATCAAGCGCCGGGTGCGAGATCTCAACGCGCTCGCCGGCTTCGAGAAATCAGGCCATTTCTTCTTCAATGCACCGGTCGGGCGCGGCTATGACGACGGCGTCGTCACCGCGATCGCCGTGATCGACATGCTCGACCGCAATCCCACCAAGTCGATGGCCGATCTTTACGCCGCCGTACCCAAGACCTGGGGCACGCCGACCATGGCGGCCAAATGCGCCGACGAGATCAAGTATCAGGTCGGCGATCGCGTCGTGAAGCGCATCGAGGCGATGCGGGCCAAGGGTGAGATGATCGCCGGACAGCCGATCCGCGACGTGATCACCGTCAACGGCGTGCGCGTCGTCAATGCCGATGGGACATGGGGGCTGGTTCGGGCCTCATCGAACAAGCCGGAGCTGGTCGTGGTCTGCGAGAGCCCGGTCTCGGACGCCCGCATGCGCGAAATGTTCGCCGCAATCGACGGGGTGCTGCGTGAAAACCCCGAAGTCGGGGATTACAATCAGACGATCTGATCGCGCCCCCGGCTGCTCAGTTGAAGCCGGGGCATAAGGCTTTACCGACTCGCTCCACTTGCTCGACATTGCCGGTGCCGCCGATCTTGCCGACGCGCGGGCGCATGTAGATCGGCGTGTCGCCGATCTTGATCGTGCCGGTGATGATGTAGCCGACCAATGGTTTGAAGTCGTAGCTGGCTCGCGTCATGACGATCGAGGTGTTGGGAATGCGCAGGTCGGCTGGCAGGTCGATCGCCGCGCCCCGCGCCGGCACGGTGGAGTTGCGCTGCTCGCTCCAGCAGACGCGCGCGACACCGCTGTTGTCGACCACGACATTGGCGATCGACATGCGAGCGGCCACATCCGTGAACGGCAGCATGATAGTCTGGGCCGCGTCGAAGATGTTGGTGACCTCGCCGTCGGTGACCGAGGGCGCTTGGGCGGTCAGGTCGGCCAGCGCCCGGGTCAACTGCGTGACCTTGCGGTCGATCATGATGCCTTGTGCGACTTCGACGATGCCGAAGTAAATCGTCACCATCGCCGGAAGGATCATGGCGAATTCGACGACGGCGACGCCACGGCGATTGCCGATAAAACGTTGCGCGAGGCGGCGGAGCGCGGCGCGGTTGCGACGAAGCGAGAATGCGCGTGCCATCTCCGCCCTCACGTTGCCGGGGCTGCGAAAGGCTCGGCGCGGAATACCGCCGTCGCGATGATGCCACGTCTTCCACCGCCGATATTGACCAGTGCCGTGCTCCATTGGGTGAAGAACAGCTTGTAGTCGAGCACCGCGCGTACGACGACGACCTGGCCGGCCTGTGCGGCGTTGTAACCGAAGCCGGTTGTGTTCAAGGCGCCGCCGGCGACGGGATTGCTGCTGCTGGTGCCGGTTTTGGCATTGGCGAAAGAGGCATAGGCTCGCGAGTCGATGGTCAGTTTGCTGCAATCGATCAGGCCTGTTGGAGCCAGGGCGCAGACGTCGTTGCGAAAGGCGGCGGAATTGGCCGCGCCGTCCCCTTTGTAGCGCGTCAGGGCCTGGCCGGTCAGCAGCCTGCGCGAAGCCTGCGTCAGAGCCTCCTCGAGGATCTGGCTCGTCCAGAACATCAATGCCGTCTCGAGTATCGCGAACATCAGCATCAGGAATGGCGTCAGGACGAGCGCGAATTCGACGATGGTCGCGCCATCCTGCGAGCGCTTGAATCGATCGAGCAAGCGGCCTATGGCGCGGCGGGTGCGCGGCGGTTCCAGCTCATCCTGGGCCGGGAAAGATGTCATTCCGTCAGAATTCCGGTTGTCGCTTCGCAGATGCGCGCCGCAATCGACACGGCGCCAGCCCGTTGGAGGCCCTTTCATAGGGGAAAAGAATTTCCGATCCGTTATGCCGGCATTCCCATGGGAATTGCGGGCGTTAGCGGATGATTCACCTTTTCGGCGGGACCTCGCGAGAGCGCCGGCCCGTGCTGTTCGGGGCGAATTCCGAAGTTGCGCCTTATCAAGGAAGTTGCGCCGTATCAGGTTTGAATCCCGTACGCGCGAGGCGCGCTTCGCGCCCTATCGGCTCGAGCCGCCCGTTGCCTGCGAGTTGCGGCTTGCGGCCTGTGCGCCGACTTCGCCGAAATAGCGCTGGACGTCGCCGAGCTGGGCAGACGGCTGGCAGACGGGGGTGCAGGAGTAGCTTTCGCGTTCGAGCCCGCGCTGTACCGTCAGGATCGAATCGGACGCGCCACTCACGCGTACGAGCGACTCCGCCAGCAAAGCGCCGCTGGAATCGAGCGCGATCAGATTGGTGACGCCGAAGCTTTTGCCGGTCACGACCATGACGCCGTTCTTCTGAACCGACACGTCGGCGATAGCGGGGTTGCCGACAATGACTGTCTGCGCCTTTTCCGGGAGACGGACGACCTTCGCATGGTCGACCATGACAACGACGCTCTCAGGGCTGGACGCAGGATTGGCGGGCTGTGGAGCCGCGCCCGCGAACGTGACACCAGCTGCCAGAAACAGTCCGGAGGCGGCCGAGATGGCGAGCGCCGTCCATGGCGAGCGGGGGCGACAATGCCGTGCTGCAGCCTGGAGAGTGAACATGGCGACGCCTCAAGATTTCTAATCCCCGTAGGTAAGCGCAAAATGATGAATCAAACCCTAATCATGTCGGATCGAGGGATTTGTCCGGAGTGCAAGGTGGCAGCCTGCAAGGCAGATGCTGGTCGCTGGGCGCCGAAGATCGGATCGCCTCGCGCTATCGAGAAGCTTATCAGCTTCACGATCACGATATTATATTGGTTTCGACTTGTCCCATTCCCTGCGGAAGGGAAGAGGCTCTCTATTCGATTTCATAAATTCCCGGTTAACCATCGAAACGATGTTCGCGAAATCCGGCGAATTCTTCTATTCGTTTAACTGATCGGCAAGATGGGCGCGGTAATGTCCATTTGTCGCTGACCGAAGCCGCTTCAGAGCGAAGGCAGCCGTCAAACCGTGATGTAACAGGAGATCGACATGACCAACGTTTTCGCTCGCTTCGTCAAGGATGAGTCCGGTGCTACCGCCATCGAGTACGGCCTGATCGCCGCCCTGGTCGCCGTCGTCGCCATCACCGGCATGACCACGCTGGGCACCAAGCTGAGCGCGCTCTTCACCGGCATCGCCGGCAAGCTGACCGCCCCGGCGTGATCGAGTAATTGGACAGCTGCAAGGCTGGCCTTCCAGGAACGCCCCGGCCTGGCCGGGGCGTTCTGCGTTTGATCGATCGATCATGAATGGCCGCGGTAAGGCTTTGGTCAGGCGGGTGGTTCATGATGCTCCCGTGCAAATCTGGATGGATCCGATGTCCCTTTCGCTGATTGCCCTGCTTGTCGTTTTCCCGGCCGCCATGGCCTATGCGGCGGCCAGCGATCTCGTCTCGATGACGATCTCGAACCGCGTCTGTCTGATCCTGATCGCGACGTTCGCGGTCTGCGCCGTTCTGCTGGGCCTGAGCTGGACCGAGATCGGCTGGCATCTGGCGGCGGGAGGGCTCGTCCTGGTCGTGTGTTTCGGCTTTTTCGCGGCCGGCTGGATCGGCGGCGGCGATGCCAAGCTCGCTGCCGCGACGGCCCTCTGGTTCGGCTTCGACCAGCTGATGCCCTATCTCACATTTGCCGGCATTGGCGGCGGCGTGCTGACGCTTGCCATACTGCAGCTGCGCGCCGGGCCGCTGCCGGCCATGGCGCAGAACTGGAGCTGGGCGCGCCGCCTTCACGCGGCGAACCAGGGTGTTCCCTATGGCATTGCCCTGGCTTTTTCTGCCCTCTTCGTCCTGCCCGATACAGCTCTCTGGCATGCCGCGATCGGGATCTGAACCTCGGACGGACCGAAAGCGACGGGGCTCAGGCCTAAAAAAAGATACGTCCGATTAACCATAAGTTGACGATTCCGACTGCACGATCCTCTCCGAGAGCCAACAGGGTTTGGCTGAGGGTCAGTCGCAATGAGTCCCGCCCGCATCATTATCCTTCTGGTCGCGCTGGTGGCCGGCATAGCGGCGGCGGTGATTGCCCAGCGGCCGTCCGATGCGCCTGCGCTCGTCACCAAGTTCGAGGCCGCGCCGACGGTTCCCGTCCTCGTCGCAGCCGCCGACATTCCTGTCGGCAATACGGTTTCCGCCAATGACCTGCGCTGGCTCGACTGGCCGGTCTCCAGCGTGCCAGCGGGTATCGTGCGCAAGGATGAGACGCCCGAAGCCGAACACGAGCTGATCGGCCAGCTCGCCCGCTACGCCATTCTCGGCGCGGAGCCCATCCGCCGGGAGAAACTGATCCGGACCGACGGCACCGGCTTCCTGTCGGCGGTCCTGCCGGCCGGCATGCGTGCCATCGCCATCAGCACCGACAGCCGCGGCGCGAATACGGCTGGCGGCTTCATCCTGCCCAATGACCGTGTCGACGTGATCCGCACTTTCAAGGAGGAGAGCAACGGCGGTCAGGCTACCAACTACGTCAGCGAAACGATCCTCTCGAATGTCCGCATTCTCGCCATCGGCCAGAACGTGCAGGAGCGGAATGGCGAGAAGGTCGTCGTCGGCGAGACCGCGACGCTGGAGCTCGACCCGCGGCAGGTCGAAGTCGTCACCGAAGGTCAGCGGACGGGGACGCTCTCGCTCGCGCTTCGCAGCCTGAAGGATGCCGCCCAGGTCGGGCGGCCCTCCGAGGAAGGCTCCCTGACCCTCGTGCGCTTCGGCGTCACCAGCAGAAGCGCGAAACCATGACCGTCGATCGAATCCTGTTGTCTGCGGCCTTTGCGCTGGCATTGACCGGCGAGGTGCTCGCCCAGTCGACCAGCCCCGCGCCGGTTCTGAATGTCGAGGCGAGCGATCATGCGATCAGCCGAAAGCTCGATCTCTCGATCGGGCGTTCGCTGATCGTCGAACTGCCGCGCGATGCGAAGGAAGTCTTCGTCGCCAATCCAAAGGTGGCGAATGCGGTCGTGCGCTCGGCGCGCAAGCTCTTCATCATCGGCATTGCCGACGGCTCGACCTCGATGTTCGCCATGGACGCCGAGGGCCGCCAGATCTCGGCGCTCGAGATCGTGGTCGGGCGAGACCTGAATGTCCTGCGCCAGACCCTGCGCACCGCACTCCCCCAATCCAGGATCGAGATCAAGCCGGCAGGAAATTCGATCCTGCTCATCGGCAGCGTGCCGAATGCTTCCGAGGCGACCCAAGCCGTCGACATCGCCAACGCCTTCGTCGGCATTTCCGACAAGACCGAAACCAAGGGCGCGGTGATCAACTCCCTGACGATCCGCGGCCGCGACCAGGTCATGGTCAAGGTCGTGGTCTCCGAGGTCGCACGTAGGGCGATCAAGCAGCTCGGCATAAATTCGACCGGCGAGTGGAAGCTCGGGAATTTCTCGATCACGCCATCGATCGACAATCCCCTCTCGCTGTCGCCGCAGGCTCTGTCGGCGACGGCGATCGGGGCCGGGATCGGTAACTCGACGAACTTCACCTTGCGGGCGCTGGAGCGCTCCGGCATGTCCCGCGTACTGGCGGAGCCAACCGTGACCGCGATCTCGGGCGAGAGCGCGAAGTTCACGGCGGGTGGCGAGGTGCCCGTCCCGACCGGCTATAATTGCGATCCGGTGACGCGCATCTGCACGATTGGCATTCAGTACAAGCCGATCGGCGTCGCCTTGAACTTCACGCCGATCGTGCTCTCCGACAACAAGATAAGCATGCGCATCGCCACCGAGGTCACGGAGCTCGATTTCGAGAATCAGATCGTCCTGCGCGGCCTCGGTAACCAGACCGTATCGGTGCCGGCCTTCCGCGTCCGCAAGTCCGATACGACGGTCGAGCTGCCCTCCGGCGGCACGCTGGCGACAGCAGGCCTGATCCAGCGTGTTTCCAAGCAGTCGATCAATGGCTTCCCCGGCCTGATGAACCTTCCGATCTTCGGCACGCTCTTTCGCTCGCGCGACTATCAGCGCGAGGAAACCGAGCTGGTGATCACGGCGACGCCTTATATCGCCAAGCCCATGGAGCCGAACCAGGTCCAGCGGCCCGACGACGGTTTCGTCGATGCCCATGATGCCCAGGCCATCCTGCTGGGTCGTTTGAACAAGATCTACGGGACCAGCAGTGGGCCGCTGCCGCAGGCCTATAAGGGCCGCGTCGGCTTCATCGCCGATTGATCGCGCCGGTGCACGCATGAGGGATGGCTGGACGATGATAGCTCGCACACACAAGAAGAGCAGAGCCGGGCTCGGAAGCCTGGCGCTCGTCCTCATGACGGGGACCATGCTCGCCGCCTGCGCGGGCAAGGGCGACACCACCGCGTCGGTGACGCCAATCGATGTGCGTGAACGCCATCCGATCGTGCTGCGCGATGCGCCGCGCTCGCTCGACGTGTTCGTCGGGCGCGCCGGCGGTTCCCTGGATTCCCGGCAGGCCGAGGACGTCCTGGAATTCGCCAAGGAATATCGTCGCTCGGGCCGAGGCGGTCTCGTTGCGCAGGTGCCGTCGGGCGCCAGGCGCGAGATGGCGGCGCACGACACGCTGAACGGTGTCCGTGCGGCGCTGGCTCGCGGTGGCGTTTCGCCGGGCTCGCTGTCTGTCACGACCTATCCCGTTGCAGATCCCAATCTCGCCTCGCCGATCCGGCTGACATTCGCATCCCTGCAGGCCGTGCTGCCGCATTCCTGCGGCCAATGGCCAAAGGATCTCGGTGTTTCCGACTTCAAGGAAAGCGCCTCCAACGAGCCCTACTGGAATTTCGGCTGCGCCACCCAGGCGACGTTCGCGGCTCAGGTGGCCGATCCGATCGATCTCGTCAGGGCGCGTAGCGAAGGGCGGCCCGATATCGTGAAGCGCATGGCCGCGATCACCAAGATCCGGGATGGCAAAGATCCGTCGACCCAGTATCGGCAGTCGACGCCGCAGATCAATTCCGCCGTCGGCGGGGCGCAGTGATGGGCGCCGAACAGGATTTCGAGACGCGTGCCGCCGACATCGCCGGCGAGGACGTCATCGCGCCGCTTCCGCGCATCACCTTGCAGGCCTTCTGCGAGACGCCAGGCGTTGCGGCAACGATGCAGGCTGCCATTGCCGACCGGCGCATGGACAAGGCCCATGCACGCGTCCAAATGGGCGGCCCTGCCGCGGCCGTGGAGGCGTTCCGGTCCGCACCGACGCCCAATATCATAGTGCTCGAGACCGTCTCGGATCCGGTCGTGCTGATCAGTCATCTCGATGCACTCTCAGAGAGCTGCGACGCCGGCACGAAAGTGGTCATCATCGGCCACGTCAACGATGTCCAGCTCTATCGCGACCTGATCCGTCGCGGCGTCAGCGAATATCTGATCGCGCCGCTCGGCACGCTTGATGTGCTGCGCACACTGTCGGAACTCTATGTCGCCCCGAGCGCGCGCAATCTCGGCCGCATCATCGCGGTCATGGGCGCCAAGGGCGGCGTCGGCGCGTCCACCGTGGCGCATAATGTCGCCTGGGCGATCGCCCGCAATCTCGATGCCTCCACCGTGATCGTCGATCTTGACATCGCTTTCGGAACGGCCGGGCTGGATTTCAATCAGGACCCGCCGCAAGGCATTGCCGAAGCCGTCTTCGCGCCCGAGCGCCTCGACTCCAACATGCTCGACCGCCTGCTCTCGCGCTGCAGCGACAATCTCGCGCTGCTGGCAGCTCCGGCGATGCTCGACCGCACGCTGGACCTCCAGGAGGAGGCGTTCGAACAGCTCTTCGATCTCCTGCGCCAGAGCGTGCCCTGTGTCGTGCTCGATGTGCCGCATATCTGGAGCGGCTGGGTCAAGCGCACCATGATCAGCGCCGACGAGATCGTCGTCGTGGCCGGCCCGGAGCTCGCCTCGCTGCGCAACGCCAAGAACCTGATCGATCTGGCCCGGGCGCACCGCCCCAATGATTCCGGCGCGCGGCTCGTCCTGAACCAGGTCGGCATGCCCAAGCGGCCCGAGATCGACGCGGCCGAATTCGCCAAGGCGCTCGGGGTCGAGGTCCTGACATCGATCCCCTTCGACGCCCAGCTCTTCGGCACGGCCGCCAATAATGGCCAGATGATCGCGGAGGTGCAGGCCAACGGCAAGGTCAGCGAAGCCTTCGTTCAGATCGCCAGCGCCTTGACCGGCCGCGGCGAGGCCAAGCGGAGCAAGCGCAGCCTCTTCGAGCCGCTTGTGGCGAAGCTGAAGCGCCGCAAGGCTTAGCGATGAAGCGAGTTCGCACCCGCACCAGCGCGGACTGCCAGGCTGGTTGGCTTGTGGCCGCGAGAGCGGCTGCGAAAGAGGGTTGAAATGTTCGGAAAGCGTTCTTCCGGCGCGGGCGCGATCCCGGCCCTGAACCTCAAGGCTCCAGCCGCGGATGCGGCTGTCGCGCGGCCGCGTCAGGTCGAACCGCATCCGGGCGTGAACGAAGCGCGCAAGGCGGCTCCGGTCGTTCCGGTCGAGGTGCCGCGGTCCGACGAATACTATCAGATGAAGAGCATGATCTTCGGGGCTCTGATCGAGGCGATCGACCTCTCTCAGCTCGCGAAGCTCGACGGCGAATCCGCGCGGGAAGAAATCCGCGACATCATCAACGAGATCATCTCGCTCAAGAATGTCGTGCTGTCGATCTCCGAGCAGGAGGAATTGCTCGACGACATCTGCAACGACGTGCTCGGTTACGGCCCGCTCGAGCCGCTTCTGGCGCGCGACGACATCGCCGACATCATGGTCAATGGCGCAACACGCACCTTCATCGAAGTCGCCGGCAAGATCACCCTCACCAACATCCGCTTCCGCGACAATGCGCAGCTGATGAACATCTGCCAGCGCATCGTCAGCCAGGTCGGCCGTCGCGTCGACGAAAGCTCGCCGATCTGCGACGCGCGCCTTGCCGATGGCTCGCGCGTCAACGTCATCGCGCCCCCGCTCGCCATCGACGGTCCCGCGCTCACCATTCGTAAGTTCAGGAAGGACAAGCTGACGCTCGACCAGATCACCAGATTCGGCGCGATCTCGCCGCCGGGCGCGGAAATCCTGAAGATCATCGGCAAGGTTCGCTGCAACATCGTCATCTCCGGCGGTACCGGCTCCGGCAAGACGACGCTGCTGAACTGCCTGACCAACTATATCGAGCATGACGAGCGCGTCATCACTTGCGAGGACGCAGCCGAGCTGCAGCTCCAGCAGCCCCATGTCGTGCGCCTCGAGACGCGCCCGCCCAACCTCGAGGGCACCGGCGCGGTCACCATGCGCGATCTCGTCAAGAACTGCCTGCGGATGCGTCCAGAGCGGATCATCGTCGGCGAGGTGCGCGGACCCGAAGCGTTCGACCTGCTTCAGGCGATGAACACCGGCCATGACGGCTCCATGGGCACGCTGCACGCCAACACCCCGCGCGAATGCCTCAGCCGTATCGAATCGATGATCACGATGGGTGGCTTCACGCTGCCGTCAAAGACCCTGCGGGAGATGATCTGCTCGTCGATCGACATCATCATCCAGGCCCAGCGCATGCGTGACGGTTCACGTCGCATCACCCACATCACGGAGGTGATGGGCATGGAAGGCGAGGTCATCATCACGCAGGACCTGATGACCTACGAGATTCTCGGTGAGGACGCGGCCGGCAAGCTGATCGGGCGTCATCGCTCGACCGGTATCGGCAGGCCGCGTTTCTGGGAGCGCGCCCGCTATTTCGGCGAGGAACAGCGGCTCGCCGCCGCGCTCGATCTGCTCGAAGAGCAGGGAGAAGTCCATGCGGCGTAACGGCTGGATCTCGGCGGAGCGGATATCATGGATCTGAGCGTCATCGCCGTCATCGTGCTCGCAACGCTTGCTGCGGGCGGCGTTGCCTATGCGCTGTTCTATCCGCTGCTCAGTGGCCAGACGCGGGCGGAGAAGCGCCGCAAGGATTTTGCCAGCCCGGTCGCCGCGCGCGGTATCGATCGCGAGGCCCAGGCACGCGCCAAGCGCGGCCAGGTCGCCCAGAGTCTGAAGGAAATCGAGAACCGCGAGAGCGCGCGCAACAAGATCTCGCTGGAGACGCGCATCGCGCAGGCTGGGCTGAGCTGGAGCCGGAAGAAATACTTCGTCATCAGCGCGATTCTGTCAGTCGTCACCGGTCTTCTGCTGCTCCTGGCGACCGGCAACACCATCATGGCCGTCGCCGGGCTGGTCATCGGCGGCCTCGGCATGCCGCCCTGGTTCCTCAAACGCTGCAAGACGCGCCGCCTGAAGAAGTTCGGTATCGAGTTTCCCAACGCGATCGACATCATCGTGCGCGGCATCAGGGCCGGACTGCCGTTGAACGACTGTTTGCGGATCATCGCCAGCGAAGCGGCCGAGCCGGTCAAGACCGAATTTCGCCTCATCATCGAAAGTCAGGCATTGGGTCTGCCGCTCACCGAGGCGGCGTCCAAGTTGTTCGAGCGCATGCCCTGCGCCGAATCCAATTTCTTCGGCATCGTGCTCGCGATCCAGCAGAAGACCGGCGGCAACCTCTCGGAGACACTGGGCAACCTCTCGCGCGTCATCCGCGAACGGCGCAAGATGCGCGACAAGATCCAGGCTGTTTCGATGGAAGCCAAGGCCTCCGCCGCCATCATCGGTTCGCTGCCTCCGGTCGTGGCGCTGCTGGTCTGGTTGACCAGCCCGAAATACATCGAAATTCTCTGGATTTCACAGGCCGGCAAGTTCGCGCTCATCGTCAGCGGCATCTGGATGCTGATCGGCGTCCTGATCATGCGCAAGATGATCAACTTCAGCATCTGAGGCGGCACGCATGATCAGTCTGATCGCCGAGAAAATGACCGACAGCCAGTTTCTGCTGGCCTTGCTCGTCGCCATTGCCGCAGCGGCGACCGTGCTGACGATCGCAATCCCGTTGACCGAAGGAAACAGCCTTCACAAGCGCATGAAAAGCGTTGCGACCGAGCGCGAAAAAATCAGGGCGCGCGAACGCGAGCGTCTGGGCCGGCAAAAGGACAGGGTCTCGCTGCGCCAGGAGCCAAAGGAGTTTATGCGCCGCATCGTCGATCAGCTCAAGCTGGGCGACTGGCTGGGTACGGAGACCGCTAAGAAGCAACTCGCCATGGCCGGTTATCGTGGCCAGCAGGCGGAGGTTGGCTTTCTGTTTTTCCGGCTGGTGGCGCCGATCGCCTGCATGCTGTTCACCGCGTTCTACGTCTTCACGATCAATGATTTCGGCCAGTCCGTCACGATCAGGATCGCGATGGCGATCGCTGCGGCCTATCTCGGCATCAAGGCACCGGAAATCTTCCTGTCCAACCAGATCGGCAAGCGTCAGGCTTCGATGAAGCTGGCTTTCCCCGATGCGCTCGACCTGCTGCTGATCTGCGTCGAATCCGGCATGTCGATCGAGCTTGCCTTCCGCAAGGTCTCGACTGAGATCGGCGGCCAGTCGGTGCCGCTCGCGGAGGAGTTCGCACTCTGCACGGCGGAGCTGTCCTATCTCACGGAGCGCAGGCAGGCCTATGAGAACCTGACGCAGCGCACCGGCCTGGAAGGCGTCAAATCGGTCTCGACGGCCCTGATCCAGGCCGAGCGTTACGGCACGCCGCTTGGCACGGCGCTCCGGACGCTGTCTCAGGAGAGCCGTGACCAGCGCATGATGCTGGCCGAGAAGAAGGCTGCATCCCTGCCGCCGAAGCTGACGGTGCCAATGATCCTGTTCTTCCTGCCCGTGCTGTTCGTGATCATCATGACGCCCGCCCTGGTTCAGGTCTTCAAATGGGAATGAGGTAAGGCCGCCACCATCGTCGCCGGAATGGGGCAGTGACGTTCATCCAAACCAGAAGGGCCGGAACATGTGTTCCGGCCCTTCTGGTTTGGCATGGCAATCCGGCACCTGTCAGCGCGCGCCGAAATCCCGTTTAGCCCTGAGGAGGTTCGTCGGGATTAGCCTCGGGCACCCTTGCGGCAGCGGTGGATGCTTTCGGCTTGGCCTTGGGCGCGCCGCCCTTCAGCATGTCCCAGCTATTCTGCTGGCTGACGCTGCGCTTGAGATAGGCGATGGTGGCGGCCGCTTCCGCCGGGCTCTGATCCTGCCGCGCCAGCGTTTCCGCTTCGGCGAAGCGGCCTTGCAGGCCGAGTACCAGCACGAGGTTCTGGCGTACGCGCGGGTCGCGGCTTCCTGCTGTGACGGCTTCGCTCAACACGCGCTCCGCTGCGGGGAGTTGTTTGGAGAGCGCGAGCGACAGGCCGAGATTGGACATCACGGTGGGCTCGCCCGGTGCGAGCTTGAGCGCTGTCTGGTAGAGTTGCTGGGCGCGGGCGTGCTCGCCGAGCTGGTCGGCTACGGTGCCTTGTGCCGACAGGATGCGCCAGTCGGGCCGCTCCGGCGAATGGGCACGCGAGAGCACGTCATCGGCCTCCTTCAGCCGGCCATTATCAGCCAGCGAGCGGCCATAGGCTCCAAGCATCTCGCGGTCCTCGGTATGGACCAGCACCGCGCCCTGGAGCACAGCGAGTGCCTGCGCGTTCTGGTCCAGCGCACGCAGCGCGCGCGCATAGTAGAATGCGGCGTTGCGATCCTTGGAGTTGGCCTCGTAGCGCTTGCCCCAGCTCTCGCTTTCGGCGTGCCATTGAGCGGTCGTGCGCGGCTGGTCGGCGCTGCGGCTGATCGAGCCCGTGACGTCGCCGGGACCGGCGCGGCTCTGGCAACCGGCCAAGGCGAGCGCAGCGATACCGACAGCGAGACACAACCCGGAGCGGCGGGCGCGCAGCGAGGGCGCAAGGTGCGGGAGAGGCGCTGAAGACATGGGCCGAATTGCCTTGCCACAATGGAAACTGGTTGCTTCGGTGATAAAACGTTAACCCTAATGGATCCTTAACCGGCCGCCGCCGTCTCCCTTCCAGATCGGGTGTTTCCCTCCGTGCACAGCCTCCTTGCCGCCCCCTCGACCGCCGCCATTCCCGTTCACATCGTCTCGAAGACCTCATGGCCCACGCTGCTGGAAGCGCTTGCGCCGCCGGGGCGCAGCTTTGCGCAGGCGCAGGGCTTCAGCGCGCGGCCGGGCCAGCATCTTGTCCTGCCGGATGGCTCCGGGGCTGTCGCGGCGGTGCTGCTCGGCGTCGAAACTAGCGATGCGCGTCGGCGCGATCCTTTCGCGCCCGGCCGGCTCGCGGCCCTGCTGCCTGCCGGAGACTATGCGCTATCAGGCGAAATCGACGATGTCGGCCTAGCGGCGCTCGGCTGGCTGCTTCAGGGCTATCGTTTCGATCGATATCGCAAACATAGCCCCGCCACGGCGCGGCTCGTCCTGCCCGAAGGTGCCGATGGCGAGGAGCTGAGCGCGATTGCCGGCTCGGTCGCGATGGCGCGCGATCTGGTCAATACGCCGGCCAACGATATGGGCCCTGCCGAGATCGAGGCCGCGATGCGCGAACTTGCGGTCGAGTGCAACGCGACCGTCACGAGCATCGTCGGGGAGGACCTGCTCTCGCAGAATTTCCCGATGATCCATGCCGTCGGCCGCGCCTCGCCGCGTGCGCCGCGCCTGATCGATCTGGTCTGGGGCGATCCCGGCCATCCCAGGGTGACGCTGGTGGGCAAGGGCGTCGCCTTCGACACCGGCGGGCTCGACCTCAAGCCGTCTGCCTCCATGCTGCTGATGAAGAAGGACATGGGCGGCGCGGCCGCAGCGATTGCGGCCGCCCGCATGATCATGCTGGCGAAGCTGCCGGTGCGCCTGCGCCTGCTGGTGCCGGCGGTGGAGAACGCGGTCTCGGGCTCGGCCTTCCGCCCGGGTGATGTGCTGGCCAGCCGCAAGGGTTTCAGCGTCGAGATCGGCAACACCGACGCCGAAGGCCGCCTGATCCTGGCCGATGCGCTTGCACTCGCCGACGAAGATACGCCCGAACTGCTGATCGATTACGCGACCCTGACCGGCGCCGCACGCGTCGCACTGGGGCCGGAGTTGCCGCCCTTCTACAGCCATGACGAGGGGCTGGCGGCCGAGATCGCCCGGCTTGGCATGGCGGTGAACGATCCCGTCTGGCGCATGCCGCTCTGGCCGGCCTATGATGCGTTGCTCGACTCCAAGATCGCCGACCTCAACCACGTTTCCAGCGGCGGCATGGCCGGCTCGGTCACGGCTGCGCTCTTCCTGAACCGCTTCGTCGAGAAGGCGGGATCTTACGCCCATTTCGACATCTATGGCTGGAACCCGTCCGCCAAACCCGGCCGTCCAGAGGGCGGCGAGTGTCAGGCGGCCCGGCTGACCTATGCCCTGGCCAGGCAGCTTTACCCTGCCGGTTAAGCCTCTTCGCCGAAGGCGATTGCGCTGACCTGCCGGGGCGATAATGATACGGACCCGTAACGATCGGGATTCACGTATTCATGCCCTTGGAGATCAGGCCCTCGCAGGCGCTTAGGCTCTGGCGGCAGGTGCATCTCGATCTGGTGCGGGATGGTCAGGCCGACCTCTCCGCCCGCCAGACCGCGATCCTGCTGACGATCTATCTCGAGCTGCCGCCGCATACGGTGAGGGGGCTCGCCCAGCAGCTCGGCGTCACCAAGCCGGTGATCACGCGCGCGCTCGACACCATGGGCAAACTCGGGCTCGTCACGCGCAAGCGCGACGAGTTCGACCGCCGCAATGTCGTGATCCAGCGCACGGTCGCCGGCGCGCTCGCGGTCGAGCGCCTGGCCGATCTCGTCACCGAGCGCGCGAGGGAGCTGGGCGGGGGGTGAGGCGGCGGCGCTTCTGGTGTTAACCCGCTCAGGCTAGATTGGCCCGATGACAGCGATTCTCGACCGCCGCACCACGCCGGCCCGCCCCGATCTCGCCGCCCGCCACCTGCTCGGTCAGGTCGAGGCGCGAGCCTTCGTCGATTCGAAACCGATGCGCGTCGTCGTGCCCTCGGCGCCGCTGCGCCGGGAACCGCGCCCGGACGCGCCGCTCGACACCGAGGCGCTCTGTGGCGAGGAGGTCGACCTCTATGAGAGTTTCGAGGGCTGGGCCTGGGTCCAGCTCCGTTCGGACGGCTATGTCGGCTATCTCCCCGACGATGCGCTCCGCCCCGGTGCAGCCGCACCGACGCATCGCGTCAGCGCGCTGCGGACCTTTGTCTATCCCGGCCCCTCGATGAAGCTGCCTCCACTTGCCGCAATCTCGCTGGGAGCGGGCGTCAGCGTCTCCCACGAGGCGGGCGATTTCGCCGTGCTGTCGGAGTTTGGCCGTTTCTCGACCGGCTATGTCTTCGCTGGCCACGTCGCACCGCTCGCCACGGCCGAGACCGATTTCGTCGCCGTTGCAGAGCGTTTCCTGAACGTCCCCTACCTCTGGGGCGGCAAGACCAGCCTCGGGCTCGACTGCTCCGGCCTGACGCAGCTTGCGCTCGCGGCCGCCGGCATCGCCTCCCCACGCGATTCCGACATGCTGGAGGCAGCGCTTGGTCAGCCCGTGGCCTTCGATGACAGCCTGCGGGACCTGAAACGCGGCGATCTCGTGTTTTGGAAGGGCCATGTCGGCATTCTGACAGACCCGGACACCCTGCTCCACGCCACCGCCTATACGATGAGCGTCTACAGCGAGCCCCTGCGCACGGCCCGCGACCGCATTCTGGCGAAGAGCTTCGGCGCGATCACGAGCATCAAGCGGCTGAGCTGACCCAATATTGGCAAACTTTGCCAAATATGTGAAACTCGTTCTCTTGAACGGAGATTTCGCATGGCGACGATGAATGTGTCCTTGCCGGCCCCGATGAAGGCGTGGGTCGAAACGCAGGCTGAAGGCGGGCGATACGGCAATGCCAGCGATTACGTGCGCGATCTGATTCGGCGCGATCAGGAACGCCAGAACAAGATCGGTGAATTCCAGCGGCTGGTCGACGAAGGCCGCGCCAGCGGAAGCGGGACACGAAGCCTGGCTGAGATCCGTCAAGGCGCACGCAAACGCGCCAAAGACCTGGGTCTCGATGGCGCTTAGGCTGACGCGGCAGGCGGAACAGGATCTCGACGACATCTATGTCGACAGCGCCGGCCAATTTGGCCTGCGCCAGGCCGCGCACTACGGCGACAGCCTGGATGCTTGTCTCAACTTGCTTGCGACACATCCTTTCATGGCGCGCGAGCGAACGGAATTAACCGGGTCGGTGAGAGTGCACGCCCACGGGAGTCATCTCGTTGTCTATGAGATCGAGCGCGGCGATGTCGTGGTTCTGCGCGTCCTGCACCAGCGCTGCGATTGGGAAGGGATGATCTGAATGCTACCCCAGCCCCTTCAGCCGATAGAGCGCTTCCAGCGCCTCGCGCGGCGTCATCTCGTCGAGATCGAGTGCGGCGAGTGCGTCCCGCAGGCCGTCGATTTCCGTCGGGGCTGAAATAACCGGCGCGTTGCGTCTGGCCGGCACGGCGAACAACGGGAGATCGTCGACCAGCGAGGCGACAGGTTTCTCCCGCTCCGTCTTCTCCAGCTCGCTGAGAATGGCGCGGGCCCGCTCGACCACGGCGGGAGGCAGGCCGGCGAGCTTGGCGACCTGGATGCCGTAGGAGCGGTCGGCGGCGCCTGCCACGACCTCATGCAGGAACACCACCTCGCCATTCCATTCGGTGACACGCACGGTCGCGTTGGTGACGCGGTCGAGCCGGTCCCCCAGTGCTGTGAGCTCGTGATAATGCGTGGCGAACAGGCTCCGGCAGCGGTTGATCTCGTGCAGGTGTTCGATCGCCGCCCAGGCGATCGAGAGCCCGTCGAAGGTCGCGGTGCCCCGCCCGATCTCGTCGAGGATGACAAGCGCGCGCGGACCGGCCTGGTTCAGGATCGCGGCGGTCTCGACCATCTCGACCATGAAGGTCGAGCGCCCGCGCGCGAGGTCGTCGGCGGCGCCGACGCGGGAGAACAGCCGGTCGACGATCCCGATATGCGCGTGTGCCGCCGGCACGAAGGCGCCCATCTGCGCGAGCACGGCGATCAGCGCGTTCTGGCGCAGGAATGTCGATTTACCGGCCATGTTGGGGCCGGTGATCAGGCAGATGCGGCCACCCTGCTGGCTCGCCGCGGGCGGCGAGAGCTCGGTATCGTTGGCGACGAAAGGCTTGCCGTCGCGCTTCAGCGCCGCTTCCACCACCGCATGGCGACCGCGCTCGATCGTGAAAGCGGCGCTGTCGTCGATGATGGGGCGGCACCACGCCTCGCGGCTGGCGAGTTCGGCAAGGCCGGCGGCGACGTCGATCTCCGCGAGCGCCAGCGCCGCCGCCTTGATCGGCTCGGCCTGTGCCAGCACTGCCTCGCACAGATCAGCGAAAACGCCGAGTTCAAGCTTCAGGGCGCGGTCTGCTGCCGAGGCGATCTTGGCTTCGAGCTCGCCAAGTTCGACCGAGGAGAACCGCATCGCGTCCGACATCGTCTGCCGATGCACGAAGGTCGCGCGCCAGGGCTCCCTGAGGAAATCCTCGCCGGCAGCCTGCGGCACCTCGACGAAATAGCCGAGCATGGAATTGTGCTTGATCCGCAGCGTCCGGCAGCCGGTTTCGCTGGCGTAGCGCGCCTGCAATTGGGCAATGACTTTGCGGGAGTCGACCTGCAGCAGCCGCAATTCGTCGAGCGCGGGATCGCAACCCTCGCGCACGAAGCGGCCGTCGCGGCGGTTGAGCGGCAGCTCGTCGGCAAGCGTTTCGTTCAGCCGGGTGGGCAGAGCAGGGTCGGTGTCTGCGAGCGCGCGCGCGGCGCGGGACAACTCGACGGGCAGGTTGATCCGCTGCCCGAGGAAACGCGCGATGTCGCGAGAGGCACTCAGGCCCATCCCAAGCGCCGCAAGGTCACGCGGGCCGCCGCGATCCAGCGAAAGCCGCGCCAATGCGCGGGCGACATCGGGGACACGCGCAAGGGCCTGCTGGAGGTCTTCGCGCAAGGCACCGTCCGTGACGAGCGCCTCGACCGCATCGTGCCGGCTCGCGATCATCGCGACATCGGTCAGCGGTCCCGCCAGCCGCTCGGCCAGGAGGCGGGCGCCACCGGGCGTCACCGTCCGGTCGATCGCGGCGAGCAGGCTGCCCGTGCGCTCGCCTGACAGCGTGCGTGTCAGTTCGAGATTGGCGCGCGTCGCTGCATCGATCAGCATGGTCGCCCCGCCCGCGTCCCGCACGGGCGGGGACAGCGGCGGCCGCGCGCCGAACTGCGTACGCTCGACATAGGCTAGCGCCGCGCCTGCCGCCGCGATCTCGGCGCGGCTGAAGGCTCCGAAGGCATCGAGCGTGGCAACGCCGAAGAACTCCTTCAACCGGCGCTCGGCGGAGGCCGCATCCAACCCCTCGCGCGCCAGGGGGGTCACGGGCACGCTGACCTCGCGCCAGAACTCCTTCAGCTCCGGATCGTCATGGATCGCGTCGGGGCAGACGATCTCGCGTGGTTCTAGCCGGGCGAACTCGATCGCAAGCCGGTCCTGCGGCGTCTCCATCACGCTGAAGCGTCCGGTCGAGATGTCGATGGCCGCAAGCCCATAGAGCGCGCCGGCATCGCTGAGCTTGCGCCGGGCCACCGCGACCAGCAGGCTGGCGCGCCCAGGTTCGAGCAGGCGCTCCTCGGTGATTGTGCCGGGCGTGACGAGCCGCACCACATCGCGACGGACGACCGATTTCGGGCCGCGCTTCTTGGCCTCGCTCGGATCTTCCGTCTGCTCGCAGACCGCGACGCGGTGGCCGGCACCGATCAGCCGCTGCAGATAGTCGTCGGCACGCTCGACCGGCACGCCGCACATCGGGATGTCCTCGCCCTGATGCTTGCCGCGCTTGGTCAGCACGATCCCGAGCGTCCGCGAGGCGATCTCGGCGTCCCTGAAGAACAGCTCGTAGAAATCGCCCATCCGGTAGAACAGCAGGCTGTCGGGGTTGGCCGCTTTGATCTCGACATATTGCGCCATCATCGGCGTGACGCGGCCCGGATCGGCGCTGGCGCGTGCCGTGGCGGCGTCGTTTTGATCTTGCGGGGCGATGGGCATTGAGGGCTCGTGGCGCATGGCGCGGACGCTACCAAAATCCACGCGTCCCGCCATCCGTTAGGAAGACTTTCAACAATTGAAAGCAGGGTCACCGAATTCTTAATTCGGCCGAAAGCCCCAGATGCCGTTGATCGTTGACCTCATCAAGAGCCTGTCCTTCGTCTTGCTGGCGGCTCTTGCACTCACGATCATCCTGCCGCGTCTCGACCATCACCCGCTCTTGCGCCCGCTCGTGGTCGCCGCCGTGCTCGTCGCGGCCGGCTTCTGCGGCATGGTCGCGCCCTTCATGCTCGCTCCCGGCATAGCGATCGACTCGCGCAATGTCGTGGTCCTGCTGGCGGGTCCGGTCGGCGGCATTCTCGCGACGATCCTGGTTGCTGTGCCGCTGGCGCTGTTTCGCTACGCGAATGGCGGCATTGGCATGCCGATGGGCATTCTCGGCATCGGGCTCAGCGCCCTGTTCGGTATTGCGATCCGTCTCCACGCCAAGCGTCGTGGGCGCGAACTGGCTTTCCAGGATGTCTGGCTGCTGGCTCTGGCGGCTGGGTTCGTGCTGCTTCCTCCGGTCCTTATGCTGCCGAACTGGGAGATGGTGCGCTCGGTGCTGGTCAATGCCCTGCCGATCACGCTGCTGGTCAATGTCACCGGCGCGGCGCTGGCCGGGCTGATGATCGTGGCCGAGGCCGAGCGTCGCGAAACCGCCTATCGGCTGAAGACGCTGATCCAGCGGGCGCCCGGCACGCTCTATCAGCGGATCGTCCACATCGATGGCTCGACCAGCTATCATTTTGCGTCCTTCGCGATCGATGGCGTTCTCGACGTGACGAAGGAGGAGGTCGAGCGGGATCCGGAAACCTGGATCGGCAAGATGCTGCCCGAGGACCGGGCCCCGCTTCGAAGCCGCAAGGGCGGATCTTGCCGCTCTGGCGGATACCTGGCGCTTCGAGGCCCGCTATCGCGGACGCGGCGGTGCGATCGTCTGGCTGCGCAGCGAGGCGACCATGCGCAGGCTTGCCGATGGGACGATGGTCTGGGACGGCATTCTCCTGGATATCACCGACGAGAAGACGCTTGAGGCGCGGCAGCAGACGATCGAGGAGCAGCGCAAGACTGCGCTGACGGAGCTGGCGGCCGATCTGGAGGTCACGGTCGGCAAGGCCCTGGAAAAGGTCAGCCGTTCGGTGCGCAGCATGCACGAAACCGCGAGCCAGATGGCCGAAAGCGCCGACAAGACAACCCTGCGCGCCGTCGATGTCATGCAGCAGGCCGAGAGTGCCTCGAGGCGCGTCGGCGGCGTTGCCGTGGCGGCGGAGGAAATCGACGCCTCGATCCGCGAGTTGACGCGCCAGACATCCCATGCCGATCAGACGGCGCGCGATGCGGCGAGCTATGTCCGGACGACGCGCAGCGACGTCGCCCAGCTCGCCGGCGCGGCCGACAAGGTCAGCGCCGTGCTCGATTTCATCGAGGATATCGCCGCACGGACCAATCTCCTGGCGTTGAACGCGACAATCGAGGCGGCCCGCGCGGGGGCGGCCGGACGCGGCTTTGCCGTCGTGGCCGGCGAGGTGAAGAACCTGGCCGAGCAAACGCAGAAGGCCACCCGCGACATCGCCGAGACCCTGCAGGACATCCGCGGTGCGGCAGCGACCGCAGCCGAAGCCGTCGCCCATATCGAGGGCACGATGACGGCGATCGAGCAGACCTCGGGCATCATCGCCAATGTCGTCAGCCGGCAGGCCGACATCGCATCGACGATCGCAGCCGATGCCCAGGCGATGGCCGGGAGCACCCATGCCGTGACCGCAAGCGTGGGCAGCGTGGGCAATGAAGCCCGCCTCACGGGCGAGGCAGCCGCCGAGGTCGTCGATGCCGCGCGGCAGGTCAGCGAGCAGACCGTGGCGCTCGATCGCTATGTCGGAGATTTCGCGCGCAATGTGCGTGGTCGGCTCTGAGGCGGTCGCGGCACAGCCTGCGACTCCGATTGTCGCCTTTTCTTCACGAGGCCTGATCCCCAGCGCGCGCTTGTCGTCCGGCGTTGCGCTGCCTTATGGTCCGCCTCTCTCCAGGAAACGCTCACAAAAAAGATTGAGTCCATGACCGACCGTCCGCCGATAAAACGCGCCCGCCCGACCTTTACCGATCAGGAGGCGTTGCTGTTCCACTCGGAAGGACGTCCGGGCAAGCTCGAGATCGTTCCGACCGTGCCGATGGCGACGCAGCGCGATCTGTCGCTGGCCTATTCGCCGGGCGTTGCCGTGCCGGTGCTGGCGATCGCTGAGGATCCGACCAAGGCCTATGACTACACCGCGCGGGCCAATCTCGTCGCGGTGATCTCCAACGGCACCGCGATCCTCGGGCTCGGCAATCTCGGCGCGCTCGCCTCCAAGCCGGTGATGGAGGGCAAGGCGGTCCTGTTCAAGCGTTTCGCCGACGTCGATTCGATCGATCTGGAAGTTGATACCGAGGACGCCGACAAGTTCATCGATGCGGTGCGCTATCTCGGCCCCTCTTTCGGCGGCATCAATCTCGAGGACATCAAGGCGCCCGAATGCTTCATCATCGAGCAGCGCCTGCGCGAATTGATGGACATCCCCGTCTTCCATGACGACCAGCATGGCACCGCGATCATCGCCGCCGCCGGCCTGATCAACGCGCTCGACCTCACCGGCCGCGACGTCAAGACGACCCGCCTCGTCATCAACGGCGCCGGCGCGGCCTCGATCGCCTGCACCGAACTGCTCAAGGCGATGGGCTTCAAACCCGACAACGTCATCCTCTGCGATACCAAGGGCGTGATCTACCAGGGTCGCACCGAGGGCATGAACCAGTGGAAATCGGCGCATGCGGCGATTACCGACCGGCGCACGCTGGCGCAGGCGATGGAGGGCGCCGACGCCTTCTTCGGCCTGAGCCAGAAGGGCGCTGTGACACCCGAGATGGTGGCCTCGATGGCCCCCAATCCCATCATCTTCGCGATGGCCAATCCCGATCCGGAGATCACGCCCGAGGAGGTTCACGCCATCCGCGACGACGCGATCATGGCGACCGGCCGCTCGGACTATCCCAATCAGGTCAATAACGTGCTGGGCTTCCCCTTCATCTTCCGCGGTGCGCTCGATGTCCGCGCCACCACGATCAACATGGAGATGAAGATCGCGGCAGCCGAGGCGCTGGCCTCGCTCGCCCGCGAGGATGTGCCCGACGAAGTCGCTGCCGCCTATCAGGGCGCGCGTCCGCGCTACGGCAAGGAATACATCATCCCCGTCCCGTTCGACCCCCGCCTGATCCATGTCGTGCCGGTCGCTGTCGCCAAGGCGGCGATGGAGAGCGGCGTTGCGGGCAGGCCGATCGTCGACATTCCCGCCTACAAGGCCCAGCTCTCGGCGCGCCGCGATCCTGTCGCGGGCACGCTGAACCGCATCTTCGAACGGGTCCGGCGTTATCCCAAGCGCGTCGTCTTCGCCGAAGGCGAGGAGGAGCAGGTCATTCGCGCGGCGGTGTCCTTCGTCAATCAGGGGCTGGGCCATGCCATCCTGGTCGGGCGTGAAGAGCGCGTCTACGAAACCGCGACCTTCCTCGGCATCGATCTCGAGGCCAAGGGCATCTCGGTCCAGAACGCGCGGCTCTCGCGCCGCAACAGCGCCTATGCGCAATATCTCTACGAGCGGCTACAGCGTCACGGCTATCTTTTCCGCGACTGCCAGCGCCTGATCAACCAGGACCGCAATCATTTCGCCGCCGCCATGGTCGCGCTTGGCGATGCCGATGCGCTGGTCACCGGCGTTACCCGCAACTATTCAATCGCGCTGGAAGAGGTGCGCCGCGTCATCGACCCGAAGCCGGGCCATCGTGTCATCGGCGTCTCGATCGTGCTGTCGCGTGAGCGCACCGTGCTCGTCGCCGATACAGCGATCACCGAGATGCCGACCGCGCAGGAGCTGTCCGAAATCGCGATCGAGGCCGCAGGCGTCGCCCGTCGTCTCGGCTACGAGCCGAAGGTCGCGATGCTGGCCTTCTCGACCTTCGGCCATCCCGCCGGCGAGCGTTCGGAGAAGGTGCGCGAGGCCGTCAAGATCCTCGACGGGCAGCGCGTCGATTTCGAATACGATGGTGAGATGGCCGCCGATGTCGCGCTCAACCGCGACCTGATGAGCCAGTATCCGTTCTGCCGCCTGACCGGGCCGGCGAACGTGCTGGTCATGCCGGCCTTCCACTCCGCCTCGATCTCCACAAAGATGCTGCAGGAACTGGGTGGCTCGACCGTGATCGGCCCGTTGATCGTCGGTCTCGACAAGCCGGTCCAGATCGTGCCGCTCGGCGCCAAGGACTCCGATATCGTCAACATGGCTGCGCTGGCGGCCTTCAATATCGGCGGCTGATGGCGGCGTAACCAAGGCGACATGGTCGGGCTTGACCCGACCATCTCTTCCTCGTCCTGATATTCTCGGCTCTTCGGCCGAGAATGACGATCTGCTCAGGATGCCTTCTTGCGCGTCTCTGCAGCCTTTTTCGCCGATGCGGATCGCTCGGCGGCCGGCCTTCCGGCGGCAGCCTTGCCGCCGATCTTGCCGCCCCGCTTGGCGGAAACATTGGTGTCGGGCTTGCCCCGCCCTGAACCGCTTTTGTTGCCGCCACCGCTTTCCTTGTTGACGGTCGCCCAGGCCCGCGCTTCGGCCTCGTCATGCGAGACGCCGCTCTTCTCGTAGCCCTCCTCGATATGCTCGGCCTTGCGCTTTTGCTTGTCGGTATAGGCGGATTTGTCGCCACGTGGCATGGCAGCCTCCTGTCTCGACGTGATCCGCCTCAAACGCGACAGGCGCCGGGCCGGTTCCGGCAGTTGCCTTCCGGCGTTCATCCGCCATTCACCTCAAGTTCATTCAGCGCCGGCTAACCGGAAAAGCAGGCTTCGACCTCGGTCGAGGGGGTTCCGCCATGCGGAGCCGGGATTCGGTCCGGGGGGAGCCGTCGCCTGTGCTGACGTCAGACGAGATGCCGGGCATGGCGCCGCCGGGAGATCGGCAGGTCGCGCTTCGCTTCGCGGAGCTGACGGGCGGGTTCTGGCGCGGACACAGTGCCGGTCGCGCCTGGTTCTGGTCGCTCCTGCTGGCGGGCGCGATCATCTTCGGCGTCTTCGCCAGTGTTACCATCAACCGCTGGAATGGCTGGTTTTTCGATGCCCTTGAAAAGAAGGACGCCGAAAGCGCGCTGATCGCCATGGCGGTCTTCCCGGTGCTCGTACTGATCGCGGCGGGGCTTGGCGTCGTCATTCTGGTCGCGCGCGAGACCTTTCAGGTGCATTGGCGCCAATGGGTGACGGCTACACTGGCCGATAGCTGGATCAGCCATCGCCGCTTCTTCCGCCTCAGCCTGTCCGGCTATGAGCCGGCCAATCCGGAATACCGCATTGCCGACGATGTCCGCTGGGCGACGGAGCCGGTGGTCGATTTTGCCATCGGCCTGCTCTCGGCGGTGATCACCATCATCACATTCATCGAAATTCTCTGGGAGATCGGAGGCGGCCTGACGCTGGCAACGGGCGGGGGCACGATCGTCATCCCGGCCTATCTGGTGCTGGCGGCGATCATCTACGCCGTGCTGGTGTCCTTGCTCGTCACCTTCGTCGGGCGCCGGCTGCCCCGTCTGATCGCCGCGCGCAACGAGGGCGAGGCGAGGCTGCGCTTTTCGCTTATGCGGATCCGCGATCATGACGAGACGATCGCGCTCGCCCGCACCGAGGCTGGAGAGCGCCGCGCCGTGGCGCGGACCTATGACAGCCTTGTCCAGCGCTGGCTTGCCATGATCCGCCAGCGCGGCCGGTTGACCTGGATCACCAATGGCAGCGGCGCGCTGGTCCCGGTGGTGCCGCTGCTGCTGGCCGCGCCGAAATATCTCTCGGGCGAGATGTCGCTCGGCGGCGTCGTGCAGGTCGCGGCGGCTTTCGTGGCCGTGCAGAACGCCTTCAACTGGGTGCTCGACAATTTCATGCGCATCGCCGAGTGGCTCGCGGCCGCTCGCCGCGTCAACGAACTCGCCGATGCGCTGGAGCGCGTCGATGGCGACCCGCCGGGCGAGCATCTGGCGGTGACGCAGAGTGTCGACGGGCTTCTGCATCTCGACGAGGTCACGTTGATCGACCGGGACGGGCGCACTTTGATCGCCGATATCGGGCTGTCCCTGCCGCCGGGCGCGACGCTGCATCTCTCCGGCGAACTCGGCCTCGGCAAGGCGGCGCTGATTCAGGCAATCGCGGGACTCTGGCCCTGGGGGCGGGGTGGTATCGTGCTGCCGCCCGGCGCACGGGTGACGGTGGTGCCGCAGAAGCTGCATCTGTCGGAGGGGAGCCTGCGCGCCGTCGTCGACACCGCGCTGGCGCTCCCTACCGAACGGCTGGAAGACGCACTGCGGCGCTATGGACTGTCGGGATTTGCTGCACGGCTCGACGAAACCCGCGATTGGGACAAGGAACTCGCCACCGGCGACCGCCAGAGGCTGGCGCTGGCCCGCGCGGAACTGGAGCAGCCGGACGTTGTCCTGCTCGACGAAGCGACGAGCGCGCTCGAGGTCGATGCGGCGCTCGAACTCCTCGCCGAGCTTCGCGCCGCCCGTCCCGGAGCCATCATTCTCGCCTTCGGCCAGAGCCCGGGCTTCGCCGAGGCGGCGTCACACCGGCTGCTGCTGAAGCGGGCAGGCGGGGTGGTGCGCATGGCTACCACGGAACGAGGCCGCGCCGAAGCGCGCGCCGGACACATCGAGCCCGCCCCGCCATGAACCGCCGTTCAGCGCAGATTCAGGCCGCATCAGCCCCATTCACGGGGGAAATCCAGCATCGCCACCGAAGGCCGGCGCGACAGCCGGCGTCATGTTTCACGGAGCCGACCACCATGCAGATGAATATCTGGGACGTCTATTGGGGCCTTCGGGTCGATCAGTGCCCCTGCGATGTGCATTTCGTCGAATGGCTGGAAGAAAACGGCCAGACCGGCAGGCGCATCTATCATTTCGGCACCGGCGGGCATCACTATGTCGGCATCCGCTGCGCCGAGCCCGAGCTGGACAATACCGTGCTGGGGATCACGGCCTCGCCGAAGGAATACGATTCCTTCGTCAAGCTGGCGACGGAGAATCCGACGATCACCAAGACCTACAGCGCCTATTTCGGCGATATCTACACCAGCAACGCCCGGCTACTGCCGCGCTTCGACATCGTCACGCTGTTCCACGCCTGCGAGTTCCGGACGGAGGCCAATGATGCCTATGGCGCGCTGACCGACCGCGAGGTCATCGATCTCTTCACCGCGCAGACCGATATCGGCGGCTACCTGCTCTTCTACACCGGCTCCTTCGCCTATTCTGTTGCCGAGCCGATCATCGCGGACTGGGCGAAGACGGCCCAGGTTGACGAGGTCGCCACGTTCAAGACGTTGCGCGTCTTCCGCAAGACAGGCTGAACCAAATCGAGCTGAATCCGGCAGAGCTGAACCAGCTTTGCCATCTCCGGCTGATCGGGCAGATTGCCGGAGATGACGCAAAGGTATCGCCGCAAAGAGTAACCCGATCTGCACTGCGCCGGGCTCATGGCGCGCATTCGCCGCGCCGTTGCGGCTTGTGCATTGGCGCCGAGGCTTTATCTGTCGGGCCGGGGCGTGCCGCGCCCTCCCGCCCGCAATCGGCGCGAATGGCGACCTGGCCCCCGCGCGCAACCGATCATGAGTGCGCATGTCTTTCGGCCCGCATGAGCCAGGAATGCCAACGCGTCCAGCGATGCCCCTGCGCAAACGCGGTCGCTGGTGGTGGCTCGGTCCTCTCGCCAGCGTCGTCATCTTCTGCGCCTCGCTGGCGGTGCTCTGGATCATCATCTCGGAGATGGAGCCCGGCCAGCTCGCCGGGGCCTTCAACGATGCCAGCTTGCGCCAGCTCGGTCTGGCGCTCGGCTTCACGGCGCTGAGCTACCTGCTGCTGACGGGCTATGACGCGCTCGCCTTGAAGCGGCTGGGCCTGTCGATTCCCTATCGCACGACCGCGCTCGCCTCCTTCACCAGCTATTCGGTCTCCTTCACTCTCGGCTTCCCGATCGTGACCGGCGGCACGGTGCGCTACTGGATCTATTCGCCCAAGGGCGTGCGTGCCTCGGAGGTTGCAAGCCTGACCGTGATCGCCGGCCTGACCTTCTGGTTGGGGCTGGGTGCCATCCTCTGCGCCTGTCTGTTCTATGCCTCGGACTCGGTCGCCACGCTGGCGCGGACCTCGCCGCTCGTCGTGCAGGCCGTCGGCGCGGCGGTTGCAGCAGGCACGATCGGCTATCTCGCCTGGGTCGCGACCGGGGAGCGCACCATTCGGGTCAGGGGCTGGAACCTGCCGCTGCCCGGCCTGGGCACCACATTGGGCCAGATGCTGCTCGGCGCCTGCGAGGTCTGCGCCGCTGCTGCCGTGCTCTTCGTCCTGCTGCCCGGCGGGCACAATATCGACTACCCGACATTCCTGGCAGCCTATGTCTTCGCCTGCCTGATCGGGATTGCGAGCCATGCTCCAGGCGGGCTCGGCGTCTTCGAGGCGACGATGCTGGTGGCGCTGAACCGTTTGCCCTACGAGCAGGTGCTCGGCGCGCTGCTGATCTTCCGCGTCGTCTACTACCTACTGCCCTTCATCCTGGCGCTGGTGCTGCTGGCGCTGAACGAGATGGTCAGGCGCATCAAGCGCCACGATCTCTGAGAGACCGCCTGAGAATTCGAGTCCTCATCCTGAGGAGCCGTGGAACGCGGCGTCTCGAAGGATGCTCCAGTTGGTTCCGGAGCCTCCTGACCCATCCTTCGAGACGCCACTCCTGTCGGATTGGCTTCTCAGAATG
Source organism: Allobosea lathyri (assembly GCF_900108245.1). Taxonomy (GTDB): domain Bacteria; phylum Pseudomonadota; class Alphaproteobacteria; order Rhizobiales; family Beijerinckiaceae; genus Allobosea; species Allobosea lathyri. Next base: position 135,223 of record NZ_FNUY01000005.1, on the reverse strand, counting down.
AGGGCTGAGGAAATTCCAGGCCGATTCTGAGGCGGTACGCGTCTCGCTATTTCAGCGCGATGATGATCATCAGGAAGACCAGGATCAGCAAAAGCTGTTTCAGGCTCCAGTTGATCCGGCCCAGCTGGTCGGCGGTCGTGTCCTGCTCCTCATCTGCAACGGGCTCGGCGGCAAGCGTCTCGATGGGGCCGGCGTCCCAGTCGAGTGTATCGACCAGCCCGCGCGCCGGCGCGCTGGTCTGCCCGTCGGAGTCTAGCCCGAGATGCCAGGTCAGCGGCACGCCCGAGGCAGCCTCGCGCTCGGCCTCGCGCACCCACAGGCTGGTGGTGGCGCTGAGAGAGAGCCGCTGCGCTGCGCCCGACAGCATGTCGCCTTTCAGGGCGTCGAAGACAACCGGTGCCACGAAGGCATCGGCGAAGAACTCGCCATCCGCATCGTCAGCCTCCCGGAAACCCAGCATCAGCAGCATCCGGGCCTCATTGCTCGCGCTCAAAGGCCGGATCGTCAGGGCGATCGCACCCGCCTCATCGTCGAAGCCGGCCCGGCGCAGGCTGTCCGAGAGCAAGTGGGCGCGCCCGACAATGCGCGCATCCTCGCGCAACCGCCCGTCCTGGCTGGCGAAGCCGCCGATCAGCCGGAGGTCGGAGGCCGAGAGCCTGAGATGCCGGCCGATCCCCTGCACGAAGCGCCCTGCGACACCCTCGACCGTCATCCGCCCGTCAGTGACGGAGACGCCGCGCATCGGTCGTGATTCGTTCATAGGATCCCCAGCCATGCCCTGCGCGGACGATAGCAGGTCGCGCGCGCTGCGCCAGACGGACGCGATATCGCCGACATTGCCATGCCATCTGGACGGGCTAGTCTGAGAAGAGGGAGAAAACTCATGTCCGACGAACTGGTTCTCTACACCAACCCGATGTCACGTGGACGGATCGCCCGCTGGATGCTGGAAGAGGTCGGCCAGCCCTATCGCGCCGAGATCGTCGGCTTCGGCCCGCAGATGAAGGGGCCGAATTACAAGGCGCTGAACCCTATGGGCAAGGTGCCGACGCTGAGGCATGGCGAGACCACGGTCACCGAATGCGCTGCCATCTGCGCCTACCTGGCCGACGCGTTTCCCGGGGCCGGCCTTGCGCCCGCTCACGCCAGCAGGGAGCGCGGACCCTATTACCGCTGGCTCTTCTTCGGGGCGGGGCCGACCGAGGCTGCCGTGACCAATCGCGCGCTTGGCGTCGAGGTGTCGCCCGAGCGCGCACGCATGGTCGGTTATGGCTCCTTCGCGGATGTGATGGACACGCTCGAAACGGCGGTGACGCAGGGCGAATACATTCTGGGTGATCGCTTCAGCGCGGTCGACGTCTATCTGGGCTCGCAGATTCTCTGGGGACTGCAGTTCGGCTCGATGGAGAAGCGCCCGGCCTTCGAGGCCTATGGCAAGCGCATTGCCGGGCGTCCCGCAGCAGTCAGGTCGCAGGCCATCGACGACGCCCTGATCGCCGAGCAGCAGAAGGCCGGTTGATCGTCGGGCGCGTCCCGCTCGGCGCATGACCCGCCGCAACGAAGCCGGGTTGTCTGCTTTTTGCGGAGGGTCTAGACCGGAAGCATCAGGGGCATCTGGTTTTTTCGCATCCGCCGTCGCGCGGAACGCGCCTCCATGCAGGTACTATGACCGAGATTTCCGACGCTACGCGGCCACGCCATGGCATGAGCTTCCATGCTTTCGTCGGCCTGGCCGCAGCATTGATGGCAACGAACGCGCTGGCGATCGACTCCATGCTGCCGGCCTTGCCGGACATGGCCCGGACGCTCGGCATCCTCCAGGACAACGACCGGCAATGGATCGTCACGGCCTATCTGCTCGGCTTCGGCGTCGCGCAGATCGTCTACGGGACGATTTCCGACCGCTTCGGCCGGCGTCCGGTGCTGCTCTTCGGTCTCACCGTCTATGTCCTCGCCAGCATTGCGGCGGCGTTCTCCGGCTCCTTTGAGACGATGATGCTGGCGCGCGTGCTGCAGGGCGTCGGCGCTGCGGCGACGCGCGTGCTCGTGGTCTCGATCGTGCGCGACTGCTATTCCGGCCGCGACATGGCGCGCGTGATGTCGCTGGCGCTGATCGTCTTTTTGGCGGTGCCGATCCTGGCCCCCTCGATCGGCCAGGCGATCCTCTGGGTTGCGCCCTGGCGCTGGATTTTTGGCGTCCTGACGATATTCGGCGCCGCGGTGATGCTCTGGGTCATCCTCAAGCTGCCGGAGACGCTGCATGAGGAGGATCGCAAGCCGATTGCGTTCGACAACGTGCTCGCCGCCTTCCGCACGACGCTGACGACCCGGATCGCGGTCGGCTACATGCTGGCCATGGCCTTCGTGCTCGGCGGCCTCTTCGGCTTCATCAATTCGGCCCAGCAGGTCTTCGTCGATGTCTTCCACGCGCCGGAATGGTTCACGACGATCTTCGCGCTGATCGCGATGTTCATGGCAGTCGCGTCGCTGCTCAATTCGCGCATCGTCGTGCGCCTCGGCATGCGCCGCGTCTCGCATACGGCGCTGCTGGGCTATATCGCGCTGACCGGCACGCACGCGCTGGTCGCGCTGGCCGGCCATGAATCGCTTTGGAGCTTTGCTGCCTTCCAGGGCGGGGCGATGTTCTGCTTCGGCCTGCTAGCCCCGAATTTCGGCGCGATGGCGATGGACCCGCTTGGCCATGTCGCGGGAACGGCGTCGTCGGTGCAAGGGTTCGTCACCACGGTGGTGGGGGCGCTGCTCGGCTTCTATATCGGCCAGCATTTCAATGGGACGGTGGTGCCGCTGACGCTCGGCTTCTCGCTCTGCGGCCTCGTCGCGCTCGGCATCGTGCTCGTGGCAGAGAAGGGCCGGTTGTTTCAGCCGGCCCCGGGCAGAGCCTGAGTCATGAGAATCTTGGAAACGAGAGTCTCGGAAAGTGGCCATTGGGGCTGGCCTTGCCCTTCGACCGCCGCCTCCTTGGCGACGGGCATGCCGGGAATCGTCTTCAGTCCGAATAGATCGATAGAGATTCGCATTGGCTCGGGAAGCGACGCCGCCGATCGGCCTCCCGTCTAGGGGTTATCTCACGCAGTCTTGAGGTTGACCGCCGAGGACTTGCCGGTCTTGCGATCGGCTTCGAGATCGTAGCTGATCTTCTGGCCTTCGTTCAGGCCACGCATGCCTGAGCGCTCGACTGCGCTGATATGCACGAAAACATCGCTGCCGCCCTGGTCAGGCGTGATGAATCCGTAGCCCTTGGTCTCATTGAACCACTTCACGGTACCCGTGCTCACGTGCTGTTCCTTCGGTCTCAAGTTGAGGCCGGCTCATGCCGACCCGGCACTACTGTAAGAGGCATTCTGCCAAGGTTGCAATGATGCGCCGCAAAACGCGTTTTCGACCGCCTCCCGCGGCAATGTGGCGCGCGCATCCCTGCCCCCGGCGAGGAGGCTCTTGCCCTGCGCCTGCGGCTCCCGCATGAACGGCTGAGAAGGCCGCAACGGAGTGTCCGCCATGACGAATTACGTGATCGATCCGCCCGCCGTGACAGCTGTCCCGGTCGCTGGCGGCGGGCTCTTTCCGGTGCGCCGGGTCTTCTGCGTCGGGCGCAACTATGCCGAGCACACCCGCGAGATGGGCGGCGACCCCGATCGCGAGGAGCCGTTCTTCTTCATGAAGCCGGCCGACGCCCTGCTGATCAATGGCGCCGACATGCCCTATCCACCCAAGACCGGCGACCTGCATCACGAGATGGAACTGGTCGTGGCGATCGGCACCGGCGGCCGCGACATCCCGGAGGCCGAGGCGCTGAACCATGTCTATGGCTATGCCGCCGGGCTCGACATGACCCGCCGCGACCTGCAGGGCGCGGCCAAGAAGGCCGGGAAGCCCTGGGACATGGGCAAGGGCTTCGATCTCTCGGGGCCGATCGGCGAGATCGCGCCCGCAAGCCATGCCGGCCACCCAAGCGCCGGCAAGATCGAGCTTACCGTCAACAGTGCGGTTCGCCAGAGCTCGGACCTCGCCAAGATGATCTGGAGCGTGCCCGAGACGATCTCCTATCTTTCGGGCCTCGTTGCGCTCGCTCCGGGGGACCTGATCTTCACCGGCACGCCCGAAGGTGTCGCCGCCGTGGTCAAGGGCGATGTGCTGGAAGGCGAGATCGCCGGTGTCGGCAGCGTGCGCACGCGCATCGTCTAACCGCTCCCGCAGCCCTCATCCTGAGGAGCGGGCAACGCCCGCGTCTCGAAGGATGGTTCCAGTGGGCGCTGGAAGCATCCTTCGAGACGCCGCTGCGCGGCTCCTCAGGATGAGGGCTGAGGATGAAAAGCTTCGAGCTGAATTCGGAAGGATAACCTTATGAACCTTACCCCCGACGCCGGTGGCGTCTTCCCGATTGCGCCGACGCCCTTCAACGCCGATGGCAGCATCGACTGGACTTCGACCGACCGCCTCTTCGATTTCTATCAGGGCATCGGTGCCGACGGCATCACCGTGCTCGGCATCATGGGCGAGGCGCCCAAGCTCGAACCGGAGGAATCGGTCGGCATCGTCAAGCGCGCCGCCGCCAGGATGCCGGGCAAGCCTATCATCGTCGGCGTCTCCGCGCCCGGCTTTGCGGCGATGCGCTCGCTGGCGCGGCAGGTCATGGATCTGGGCGCGGCCGGCGTGATGATCGCACCGCCATCGTCCCTGCGCACCGACGACCAGATCACCGGCTATTACGCGCAGGCCGTCGAGGCGATCGGGACCGACATCCCCTTCGTCATCCAGGATTACCCTCTGACGCTGTCGGTGGTGATGACGCCGGCGGTGATCCGCCGCATCGTCATGGACAACCCCTCCTGCGTGATGCTGAAGCATGAAGACTGGCCGGGGCTGGAGAAGATTTCGACGCTGCGCAAGTTCGAGGCCGAAGGCAGCCTGCGTAAGATCTCGATCGTCACCGGCAATGGCGGCCTCTTCCTCGATTTCGAGATGGAGCGCGGCGCCGACGGCGCCAATACCGGCTACGCCTTTCCGGAATTGCTCATCGACGTGGTCCGCTTCCAGAAAGCCGGGCAGCGCGATGCGGCTCACGACATCTTCGACGCGCATCTGCCGCTGCTACGCTATGAGCAGCAGCAGGGCGTCGGCCTGGCCGTGCGCAAGTATACGCTGATGAAGCGCGGCATCCTTGCCAGTGATGCCCAGCGCAAGCCGGGCGCGGCACTGAGCGCCAAGGGGAAGACCGAGGTCGACTACCTGCTGGCGCGCCTGGCCAAGCACGATCCGCGCGCCAGGGTTTAAAGGCTGAGGCCGTTAGCCGGAAAGGCGCGGGGAACCCTCTCCCGGAGGGAGAGGGCAGGGTGAGGGGTCGGCCGTTGGACGCCCCGGCTGGGAGCTCACCGCGGCGCCCGTGGAATTGATGCTCGACTTGTCGAGGGGCCTACACCTCACCCCCTGCCCCTCTCCTTACAGGAGAGGGGTTCCCCGCGCTTTCCCTTTCACGGTCGCGCCGGCCCTCAATGACCCGTATGTGCACTCGGCTCGCCGCCCTTGGCGCCGACGGCATCCACCTTGAATTCAACCTCGACGGTCCCGGCCTTCTCGAAGGTCAGCGTGCCCTTGACCGCTTCACCCTGCTTCAGGGGCTGCTTCAGCTCCATGAACATGATGTGGTAGCCGCCGGGCTTGAACTCGACCTTGCCCCCGGCGGGGACATCGACGCCCTGTTCGAGCGGGCGCATCGTCATCACGCCATTGGTCGTCGCCATTTCGTGCATTTCGGTACGCGCGGCGAAGGGAACCGAGACCGAGACCAGCCGGTCGGGCGTCGTGCCGGTGTTTTCGATGCCGAGATAGCCACCGCCGACCTTCGCACCCGCCGGCGTGGCGCGCGACCAGGGATGGACGATCTTGAGCGGGCCGGCCTTGTAGTCATGGGCAAAAGCGGCGGCGTTGGTTAAAGTCAGGGCTAGGGCCGTCAGGTACAGGCTGGACGTGTTCATGGGGAAATCCTGATCGCAGATCATGGCCGCGCGGCGGCGGCCTGAATTCGGAGCGCCGTCTCTGCGAGATCGCGGCGGTATCCAATGAATGGCGTGTAGGGCTCAGGCGAGGCCGGCTGGCGGCGCGCGCGATCGCGGCAGGCCCGGCGTCGCGCCGCGCGGCAGCCCGTGCTGCAGCGGCAGCGACAGGGCGACTGGCGCAACCGTTTGGGCGATCGTCGGAAACTGCGGTGCGGTTGGCACGAGCAGAATCGGATTGAGCGGGCAGCCCATGCAATGGGTCTGTTCGCTAAGCGGCGCCGGCGTCTCATCGCCGGGAACGGCGCTGCCCGAGCACAACGTGATGCCCTGCAGAGCAGGATGGGCGGCGAGAGCGGGGACCGTTGCAAGCCCTGTGGCAAGGACCGCCAGCGCATAGGCGACGGCAAGCCACGCCCCGAGCACGGAGCGGCGCAATCTTGTGAAAGCTGTGGCACGTGCCGACATGGGCGGCAGAAGGCCCTGCCGCGTCCTCTGCGTCAAGACGCCGACTGTCGCAGCCTTTCCCGAGCTGAGGTTGAAGCACGGACGGGGACGGTTCTGCTGTCTGGCGGTATCGGGGAAAAAATTTCTTCTCTCAGTCCATGTTTCTTTAAAAGAACGATCAGATTGACAAAGAGGACGGATTGCATCAGATTGATCGTCGTCATCGGGTCCAAGCCAGATGGCCGCGGAGATTTGAGCGAGCAGCTTGCGCCGCGTCACCAAACGCTAAAGCGCCACGACGAGGTCGTGGGCTCCATATTCGAGGAGACGGGCATGACCCACACGATCCCTAGCCAGCCTCAGCCGCGCATCTGTCGCGACGCCTGCTGTTGTCGACGCTGAACCTGTTCCGAAAGGCCGTGCGAGCGCCCGGCCGCCATCAGTCCCATCAGCAAGACCCCATCAGACGTCCAAGCACGCCGCCCAGCGGCCGGAGGCAGAGCCATGTCCAAGATCCAGCACAACCCGATCCAGCACAGCCAGAGCCAGCAGGCTTACATCATCGAAATCGGCGAAACCCAGGCCGGCCTCGTCAACCGTCGCGATGACGAGCGCTATTTCACCTTCATCTCGGCGTCATCGGCCTTCCGGGCGCTTGAAGGCCATCGCTTCGCCACGCCGAGCGCTGCCGAGCTTGCCGCCCGCCAGCTTGCCGCCCCCCGTCGCCACAGCGCGACACGATGGGCGGCGTGACGGTGGTCGCCGTGAGCCTCCTGACGCCTCTGTGGCAGCGCCTCGCGAACTGGTTCGCGCAGGCAGCGCCCGCCGAGCCCGGTTCGGTGGATGCTTATGCGGATGGCGATTTGGATGATCGCGAGGTAGATGAGGCGCGCCGCAAATCCATTCAAGACGTGACGCTCGAGCAGTTGGGTATTGCCCATTGGTCCTGCCACACGCATTTCTGAGGCCATGATGAACGCCCCTTTGAAAGCCGACGCCTTTGGCGTCGGAGCCCAACCCATTCCGGTTGCCGATCCGATCATCCGCTTCGAGCAGGTCGGCAAGAGCTATCCGGGTCGTCGCGGCCAGAATGCGGTGACGGCGCTCTCCGGCATCGATCTCACTGTGCCCAAGGGCGCGATCGTCGGTGTCATCGGGCGTTCCGGCGCCGGAAAGTCGACGCTGATCCGCCTCGTCAACGGGCTGGAGCGCGCCACTGCGGGCCGCATCCTGATCGAGGGCGAGGATGTTACGGGCCTCACCGAAGCCGGCTGGCGCGCAAGGCGCCGCCAGACCGGCATGATCTTCCAGCACTTCAACCTGCTGTCCTCGCGCACGGTCTTCGACAATGTCGCGCTGCCGCTCGAAATCGCGGGCGCGCCCAAGGCCGAGATCGAAAGCCAGGTCACGCGCCTGCTCGAACTGGTCGGTCTTGCCGACAAGCGCGAGCGCTATCCGGCCGAGCTTTCCGGCGGGCAGAAGCAGCGTGTCGGCATCGCGCGTGCGCTGGCGACCGAGCCGAAGGTGCTGCTCTGCGACGAGGCGACCTCGGCGCTCGACCCGGAAACGACGCAGTCGATCCTGGCCCTGCTGCGCAAGGTCAATCGCGAGCTCGGCATCACCATCCTGCTGATCACCCATGAGATTCCCGTGATCAAGGAAATCTGCGACCGCGTCGCGGTGATCGAGGACGGCCGCATCGTCGAGGAGGGCGATGTCTTCTCGGTGCTGACCCGTCCGCAGCATCCGACCACGGCACGCTTCGTCGAGGCTGTCACCGGCGTCGAGCTGCCGGCCTATCTCGCCGACCGTATCCGGACACAAGCCCGCCCCGGCGACGAAACGGTGCTGCGCATCACCTTCACCGGCGAGAACGCGACGGCTCCGGTCATCAGCCGGTTGAGCTCGACGATCGGTGTCGACGTCAACATCCTGGCGGGGCGCATCGACGCCATCGCCGGCAGGCCCTTCGGCAGCCTGCTCGTCTCTGTGCCGACGCAGGAGCCCGAACTCGCTGCCGTGCTGGGCGCGCTCAAAACTCTCGAACTCAAGGCGGAGGTGATCGGCTATGTCTCCTGAAATCCTGCGTCTGATCGCTCTCGCCACGGCCGACACCTTGCTGATGGTGGCGGTCGCTGCCGGTATCGGCACGCTTCTGGGCCTGCCGCTCGGCGTTTTCCTCGCGACCAGCAAGCGCGGCGAATTGTTTGCAGCCCCGGTCGTCAATGCGGTGCTCGGCACGCTGGTCAACGCCACGCGCTCGACGCCCTTCATCATCCTGGTGGTGGCGATCATCCCCTTCACAAGGCTGCTCGCGGGAACCTCGATCGGCACCAATGCGGCGATCGTGCCGCTGACGGTCGCGGCCACGCCTTTCATCGCAAGGCTGATCGAAGGCGCGATCCGCGAGGTCGACCAAGGTCTGGTCGAGGCCGCCCGCTCCATGGGCGCGACGCCGCTTCAGATCGTGCGCAAGGTGCTGGTGCCCGAGGCCCTGCCGGCAATCGCGCTGGGGCTCACGCTCGCCATCGTCAGCCTGATCGGCTTCTCGGCCATGGTTGGCGCCGTCGGTGGCGGCGGGTTGGGCGATCTCGGCATCCGCTACGGCTACCAGCGCTTCATGCCCGATGTGATGGCCGCTGTCGTCGCCGTGCTGATCGTCCTCGTCCAGGCCGTCCAGAGCATCGGGGACCATCTGGCACGCCGGCTGAACAAGCGCCTGCGCCACGCCTGATCCCTTTCATTTCACGCTCCAGAACATTCACACTCCAAGGAACCTGCCATGACACCCTCCAAGCTTACCCGCCGCGCCGCGCTTGCCGCGACAGCCGCTCTCGCTTTCGGTCTCGCCGCCCCCGCTCTGGCGCAGACCACCCAGGTCGTCCGCATCGGCGTCTCGCCCGGCCCCCATGCCGAGATCCTCGAGAAGGTGAAGCCGCTGCTGGCCAAGCAGGGCATCGACCTCAAGATCATCGAATTCTCCGACTATGTCGTGCCCAATCAGGCGCTCGACGCTGGCGAGCTGGAAGCCAATTCCTTCCAGAACCAGCCCTATCTCGACAATCAGGTGAAGGATCGCGGCTTCAAGCTGGTCAGCGCCGGGCTTACCGTAAACTTCCCGCTCGGCATCTACTCGGCCAAGTACAAGGATTGGGCGCAGGTGCCCGATGGCGCGACCATTGCGATCCAGAACGACCCGACCAATGGCGGCCGCTCGCTGCTGCTGCTCCAGGACAAGGGCGTGATCAAGCTCAAGGACGGCGTCGGCTTCAAGCCGAGCCCGGCCGACATCGTCAGCAACCCGAAGAAGCTGAAGGTCATCGAGATCGAGGCAGCCCAGACGCCGCGTTCGCTGGCCGATGTCGCCGCCGCCGCCATCAACACCAACTATGCGGTTGATGCCAAGATCGAGCCGACCTCGGCGATCCTGCGCGAAGACCCCAAGGGCCCTTACGTCAACATCATCGCGGTTCGCGCCGTCGACAAGGACAAGCCCTGGGTCAAGACGCTGGTCGACACCTACCACACGCCCGAGATCAAGGCCTTCGTCGCCGAGCGCTTCAAGGGCTCGGTGCTCGCCGGCTGGTAAGCTTTCTCCTCACCTGACTCTTCAATCGCAGTCAGGCACCTCCCCGGATGCGAAAGCGTCCGGGGTTTTTAATATGTGCCGCCTGTTTATCGCGGGCAGGCCATCTCGTCATGGTCGGGCTTGTCCCGACCAGCCACGTCTTCGCTCTGTTCAACTCGTGGATGCTCGCCACAAGGGCGAGCATGACGGAGGAGCTGCTCCCGGACGGTCCGTCAGTTCGCGATCTTGCCGAGTGCAAAAAACTGCGTCTCGCCGGAGGAATCGTCGACGCCGTCATTGTCGGTGACCACGAAGAGGTTGCCGGCCTTGTCCAGCGCCATGCCTTCGACCTTGTCGAGCCCATAGCCTCCGAGCTTCATCAAATCGGGCGTGAGATCGCGCAGCAGGGTCTTCTCGACGGTCGGGATCGCAGCCGAACCGATCGCGGCCGGCGTCAGGCCCTTGACCGAGAAGGTCGCCAGCGTCTTGACCGCCTTCGCGCCGAACAGATTGTCGCGCTCGATCACGGCGAAGCGATCATTGCCCAGGAAGACCAACTCCGACAGTCCCATCCAGGCTCCGCTAGAAGGCGTGCTCAGCGGATAGTGCAGCACGCCCCACTGCTTGGTGGCGGGCTTGTAGCTCAGGAGCTTGGTCTTGCCCTTGGGGTCGTCCTTCCACTCGCGCTGGACGGCGAGCCACACGGTCTCGTCGGCGCCCTCGCCGGTGACCGCGACGCCCTCGAAACCGAAGCGCACCGCGTGCTTTTCCAGTTCCTCGGGGAGATGGATCTCCTCCTCGATCTCGCCTTTCGCGGATGCCCGCAGAAGCATGTTGCGGCTCGGCTTGTCCTTGTCCTCGGGATTGCCTTCCGAGGCGAGCCAGAAGCCGCCCGTGGTCCGCGTGGCGATCGCCTCCAGATCATAGGAGGCAGGCTTGCCGTCCTTGGTCACGGTCAGGGCGCCGATGATCCGGGCCGGCTTCTGGGTGGCGTCGATGTCGAGGATGCGCGAGGGCGAATAGGCGTTGTCGGTGACCGCGAAGAGCCGTCCCGGCGCGGCGCGATCGGCGGCGAGGCCCGACAGCGCGCCCCAGCCGAGCGGAACGCCGTCGACATCGCTCGAGACGATGCTGGGATAGGCGGCCGGCGCTTCGCTGCGCTCATAGATCGTCACCGCCGAACGGGCGCCGCCCTTGGCGCCGACATCGGTCTCGGAGGCCGAGACGAAGAGATTGCGCTGCGGGATCGCCAGCAGACCCTCGGGGCCGATGCCGCCGGGCAGCGCCTGCAGGTAGTGCGGCGCCTTGCCGGCGCCTTCGTCCTTGTAGACCAGCACCAGCGAGGCGCGCTCCAGCCCGACGAAGATCAGTTTGTCGTTGCCATAGGTCGCGACCTCGATCCCCTCGGGCTCGCTGCCCTTCGCGGCCGAGCGCCTCTCCGGATAATGCCCGTGGCGCATCGCGATATGGTCGACGCTGGCCGCGGAGTCGAACTCGATCGTGCCGTCCTTGCGGAAGATGGTGAAGCCGCGCGAGCCGCCCTTCCAATCGCCCTCATTGGCGGTGACGAAGCGGTCATGGTCGAGCCAGCGCACCGCGTCGGGCTCGCGCGCCACGCCTTTCAGCTCCTCCGTGGCCTTGATCTGGCCGTCGCGGGTCTTGTCGATGCCCTTGAGGTCGACCGTGCCGGCCGAGAAATGCGTGACGAGCTTGCCCGTCTTGGTGTCGACGATGGCGAGGTGATTGTTCTCCTGCAGCGTCACAACCGCGAGCCCGTCCTGGTTGACGTCGACGAACTCCGGCTCGGGGTCGGTCGGCTCGACGGCGGCGATGCCGGTGAGGTCGACGACCTGGCGCGAGGCGCAGTCGGCTGCGCCATCCTTGACGCCGATCAGGGTGAGGTTGCCGGCCGGCAGCTGCGGCAGCGCGCCCTTGTTCAGCTTTTCGTCGCGCTCGTTCTCGATGACGATGACGAGCTTGCTCTTGTCCTTGCTGAGCGTGATCGAATCGGGCTGGCCGCCGAGATCGCAGGTCGCCACGACCGCTTTGGTCTTGAGGTCGATGGTGGCGAGATGCCCGGCCGGCTCCTTGAAATTGTCGCCGGAGGTGACGACTGCCGCAAAGGCCTTGTCGCCGAGAATGACGATCGAGGTCGTCTCGCCGCCCACAGGGATGAAGCCGGCGGGCCTGGGTGCATTGGCCGTCGTGATGTCGACCAGCCCGACCGCTTGCTGCTCGCCATCGGTATAGGCCAGCAGCGTGCCGGCGTCGTTGGCGGCGATGATCTCAGCAACGGTCTTCTTGGACGCGTCGCGATCTGCTGGCAGGTTGAGCGGCACGGAGAAGGTCGCCACGCGGTTGAACATGGGTTCGGCAAAGGCCGTGCCGCTCATCAGCGTGAAGCCGAGTGTTGCGAGAACGAGGGTTTGGCGCATGGGGCGATCCTGCTCTGCCGGGAGGTATGAGTGGACCTTTCGGCTAGTGAGCCCATGCGACAGTTGCGTGACGGAGCGCCGGCAGGCCGGCGCTCCGTTTCCTGTTATGCTCGTCGAGCGGCAGTCACCGTGCTGCGACTGCTTCTGCGCGATTGTCGGAGCCCGACCGCTTCAGGCCGACGATTTCGAGCTCGGTGACCAGCGCGACGGCCGCTGCCTGTGCCAGGACGAAAGCGATGCCGAGGCCCGTCGGCCCAAACCAGCCCATGAGCAGGATCGCGATGCTCTCGGCGATCCAGAGGACGTTGACGCCGATCACTGCGACGATGGCCAGACGGGCTAGGGTCTCGCGGCTGGAGAACCAGGCCAGCAGCGCAGCGCAGGGCAGCAAAACGAGGCCCGCTCCGCGCAGGAAGGCGGCCGGGAAGCCAAGCGGGCCCGCGAGGGGACCGGCCGCCATGGCAAGCAGAAGGCCGGTCGCAGCACAGGCGATGGCGTCGAGGAGAAGGGCATTGCGCAGGAAACGGGACGGCTGGATCATGGAGGGCGACTGGATCATGGGCATGGCGGTCTCCTTGGCTGCGACCCGTTCTCGTCGGGCCGGTTTCGATGGAGGCCATGCTGACGGCATCGCGTCGGCCGGTCGATTAAGCGGGAGGTAATTGAAAGCCGGCCTCTGCGCCGATTAGGTTCACTTCCATGAACACACATCAGCTGAATACGCATCATCAGCCCAGCATTGGCCATTTGCTCCGCGACTGGCGTCAGTTGCGCCGGTTCAGCCAGCTCGATCTCGCGCTCGAAGCCGAGATTTCGCAGAAGCATCTCAGCTTCGTCGAAAGCGGCCGCTCGCAGCCCAGCCGCGACATGGTCCTGCTGCTGGCCGAACATCTCGGCGTGCCCCTGCGCGAGCGCAACGCGCTGCTCAACGCCGCCGGCTATGCACCGGTCTATCTGGAGCGCTCGCTGGAAGACCCCGGCCTGCGAGCCGCCAAATCCGCGATCGACCTCGTGCTGAAGGGCCATGAGCCCTATCCGGCGCTCGCGGTCGACCGCCATTGGACCCTGCTCGCCGCCAATGGTGCGGTCTCAGGACTCCTCGGCATGGTCGCTGAGGCCGAGTTGCTTCGCCCGCCCGTCAATGTGCTGCGGTTGTCGCTGCATCCGGATGGCCTTGCCCCCTTCATCGTCAATCTCGGCGAGTGGCGGGCCCATCTCATCGCGCGTCTGCGCCAGCAGATCAGGGCGACGGCGGACCCGATCCTCGTCGATCTCCTGACGGAGCTGCTCGGCTACCCCGCCCCAGCGGAGGCGCCGCGCAAGGGTCATGAGGCCGAGATCGAAGCCGCCATCGTCGTGCCCATGCAGCTCAGGGTCGGTGACAGCGTGCTCTCGCTGATCTCCACCACGACGGTGTTCGGCACGCCGGTCGACATCACCTTGTCGGAACTGGCGCTGGAAACCTTCTTCCCAGCCGATGCGGCAACCGCCGAGGCCTTGCGGGCGCTCGCGGCGCAGACTGCCGCCGCCGAGTAAGCGGCTGGCCGAAGCATCGGAGTTTTCCGGGAACCTTCTTCGCGCCCGCTGGTTTCTTCGTCGCAAGCCGCACGGGCGGCAAGAAATTCACGAGAAGGATCAAAGTCATGGGCAGCACTGCTGACAAGATCAAGGGCATGGCCAACGAAGCTGCGGGTAACGTCAAGCAGGCGGCCGGCAAAGCTATGGACAAGCCCGGCCTGCAGGCCGAGGGCATCGCTCAGGAGCGCAAGGGCGAAGCCCAGCAGGCGCTCGGCAAGGGCAAGGATGCTGTAAAGAAGGTGATCGACAAGGCCTGATTACTATCAGACCCCGATCAAAGAGCGGGCTGCCGAAAGGCGGCCCGCTTTTTTATTGGCGCACAGCCTCTACGTCATCCCGGACAAGCGGCGACGCCGCGCCGATCCGGGATCTATGCCGGAACGCTGGCATGGAAGCTTCAGGAATGGATCCCGGGTCTCCGCTTCGCTACGCCCGGGATGACGTGCCAGGGTGCGCGGGAAATCAGGCCGTTCCGCCGAGCCCGCCGAGGAACTCCTTGACCCGGCCGAAAAAGCCGGCGGCTTCGGGATGCGTCGCGCCGGAGCTTTCGCGCTCGAATTCCAGCAGCAACTCGCGCTGGCGCGCGGTGAGCTTCTGCGGCGTTTCGACCAGAACCTGGATGTACAGATCGCCGGTTTCGCGCGAGCGCAATACGCTCATGCCCTTGCCCTTGAGGCGGAACTGCTTGCCGGTCTGCGTCCCCTCGGGGATTTTCACGCGGGCCTGCTCGCCGGACAGCGTCGGCACTTCGATCTCGCCGCCCAGCGCCGCCGAGGTCAGGCCCAGCGGCACGCGGCAGAACAGATCGGCCCCGTCGCGCTGGAAGATCGCGTGCGGCTTGATCGAGAGGAAAATGTAGAGGTCGCCAGCCGGGCCGCCGCGCAGCCCGGCCTCGCCTTCGCCGGCAAGCCTGATGCGCGTGCCATCCTCGACACCCGCCGGGATATTGACCGAGAGCGAGCGCTCGCGCGTGACGCGGCCCGCGCCCTGGCAGTTCTTGCAGGGGTCGTCGATGATCTCGCCGCGGCCTGCGCAGGTCGGGCATGTCCGCTCGACCGAGAAGAACCCCTGATTGGCCCGCACCCGGCCATGGCCGCCGCAGGTCGGGCATCCCCGCGATTTCGAGCCGGGCTTGGCGCCCGTGCCGGCGCAGGATTCGCAGGCGATCGAGGTCGGCACGCGGATCGAGGCGTTCTTGCCGGTAAACGCGTCCTCGAGCCCGATCTCGAGATTGTAGCGCAGATCGGCGCCGCGCTCGCGGCCATTGGCAGCGCGCGCTCCGCCACCGGCACGCCCGCCGCGCGCATCGCCGAAGAATGAATCGAAGATGTCCGACATGAAGTCGGAGAAATCGGGGTTGCCGCCGCCACCGCCGCCATTCTCGAAAGCCTGATGGCCGAAACGGTCATAGGCCGCGCGCTTCTGCTCGTCGGAGAGCACCTGATAGGCCTCGTTCAATTCCTTGAACTTGGCTTCGGCCCCCTTGTCGCCGGGGTGGCGGTCGGGATGGCAGCCCATGGCGAGCTTGCGGAAGGCGCTTTTCAGCTCCGCCTCGCTCGCGGTCTTCGTGACCATCAGGATTTCGTAGTAATCGCGCTTGGACATCAAACGGCGGCCCCTTCGCTCTTCCTTGGATCGTGGTCGGGCCTTGCCCGGCCATCTCCTGCAGAAGAACGAGAATGTTCGTTCGGGACGCCTTTCCTGAACGAGATGGCCGGGTCAAGCCCGGCCATGACGTTCAGTGAAAGGAGTCTGGCAATCAGGCGCTTTTCTTCTTGTCGCCCTTGTCGTCGCTGACATCCTTGAAGTCGGCGTCGATGACGTCGTCCTTCTTGGCTTCCGCCGGCTCTTCGCCGCCACCATCGGCTGCGCCGCCACCGTCCGCCTGGCTCGCCGCATACATGGCTTCGCCAAGCTTCATCGAGGCCTGCATCAGGTCGGTGGTGCGCGAGGAGATCATCTCGGCATTGTCCTCGGCCAGCGCCGCCTTGAGCGCGTCGAGAGCGGTCTCGATCGCCGTCTTGTCGGCGGCCGTGACCTTGTCGCCATAGTCCTTCAGCGACTTCTCGGTCGAGTGCACGAGGCTCTCGCCCTGGTTCTTGGCCTCGACCAGCTCGCGACGCTTCTTGTCCTCGCCGGCATTGGCCTCGGCATCCTTGACCATCTTCTGGATGTCGGCTTCCGACAGGCCACCAGACGCCTGGATGCGGATCTGCTGCTCCTTGTTGGTGGCCTTGTCCTTCGCCGTCACCGAGACGATGCCGTTGGCGTCGATATCGAAGGTCACCTCGATCTGCGGCATGCCGCGCGGGGATGGCGGAATGCCCATCAGGTCGAACTGGCCGAGCATCTTGTTGTCGGCCGCCATCTCGCGCTCGCCCTGGAAGACCCGGATCGTCACCGCCTGCTGATTGTCCTCGGCAGTGGAGAAGACCTGGCTCTTCTTGGTCGGGATCGTGGTGTTGCGGTCAATCAGACGCGTAAAGACACCGCCCAGCGTCTCGATGCCCAGCGAAAGCGGGGTCACGTCGAGCAGCAGCACGTCCTTGACGTCGCCCTGCAGCACGCCGGCCTGGATCGCGGCGCCGATGGCGACGACCTCGTCCGGGTTCACGCCCTTATGCGGCTCCTTGCCGAAGAACTGCTTCACGACTTCCTGCACCTTCGGCATGCGCGTCATGCCGCCGACGAGGACCACTTCGTCGATCTGGCCCGCCGACAGGCCGGCATCCTTGAGCGCCTTCCTGCAGGGCTCGATGGTGCGCTGGACGAGATCGTCGACCAGGCTCTCGAACTTGGCGCGAGAAAGCTTGATGGCGAGGTGCTTCGGCCCGGAGGCATCCGCCGTGATGTAGGGCAGGTTGATCTCGGTCTGGGCGGTGGTCGAGAGTTCGATCTTGGCCTTTTCGGCAGCTTCCTTCAGACGCTGCAGAGCGAGCTTGTCCTTCTTCAGGTCGATGCCCTGCTCGCGCTTGAACTCGTCCGCGAGATATTCGACGAGGCGCATGTCGAAGTCCTCGCCGCCGAGGAAGGTGTCGCCATTGGTCGACTTCACCTCGAAGACGCCATCGCCGATCTCGAGGATCGAGACGTCGAAGGTGCCGCCGCCGAGGTCATAGACCGCGATCGTGCCGGCCTGCTTCTTGTCGAGGCCATAGGCGAGCGCGGCAGCAGTCGGCTCGTTGATGATGCGCAGCACTTCGAGGCCGGCGATGCGGCCGGCATCCTTGGTCGCCTGACGCTGGGCGTCGTTGAAATAGGCCGGGACCGTGATGACCGCCTGCGTGACGGGCTGGCCGAGATAGGCTTCGGCCGTCTCCTTCATCTTGGTCAGGGTGAAGGCGGAAATCTGCGACGGCGAATAATCGGTGCCGTCGGCCTCGACCCAGGCGTCGCCTGCAGCCGCCTTCTTGATCTTGTAGGGGACGAGATTCATGTCCTTCTGCGTCATCGGATCGTCGAATGTCCGGCCGATGAGACGCTTGATCGCGAAGAACGTGCGCTCCGGATTGGTGACGGCCTGGCGCTTGGCCGGCTGGCCGACCAGACGCTCGCCGTCATCGGTGATGGCGACGATGGAGGGCGTGGTGCGCGCGCCTTCCGAATTCTCGATAACCTTGGGCGTAGAGCCTTCCATGACCGCGACGCAGGAGTTGGTCGTGCCGAGGTCGATACCGATTACTTTACCCATGGATGGGATCCCTTTCGATTGAGCAGATCGCCGACCGGCAACGCTTGGCGCTGTCTTTCGGCCCATGGACCGGCCTCGCCCCCGCCTGTTGCGGCGAACCAAACCGGCATTCCACGTTTGACGGTCGTTAAACCGCCTCTTGGGGGCGTATATAGTGAGGGTGTTCATGCCCTTGCAAGACAGGCGAGCCGATTAAGAATGGCGCTCGGGCTTGGCTGGCATGGCGTTGAGTGCTCATTCCTGGCGGGTGTTGCGGAAGTGCCCTTGCGCGCTGGCGTATGACATTTCATGCAAACAGGCTGTTATTGTTCCAATATGGTTCGCCTGTGAGACAACTGACGCCCCCTGTCCTCTGCCTTGCGCTGCTGGTTCTGGCCGGCGCAAGCGTTTCTGCGCGCGCGCAGCCGCTGCAATTGCCGGGAGCGCAGCCCTTCAATGCGCCCGGCGCCCAGCAGTCCGCCCCGCATGGCACGAGCAGCGGGCCTGCCGCACCGCGCGTGCATACCATGCCCGCGATCAAGGTTGCCGGCGAGGAGGCGATCGTCGGACGTACCTTGCGGCGCAATGGCGGATTCGGCGAGGCGACCTTCGAGAAGACTGCGACCGGCTATGGGCTCAAGCTCAATGCCGAAGGTTTCCAGGCGGCCAATCTGGTCGAGCCCTGCACCGTCTCCTTGGGGGACGGGCCACTGCCGGTCACGGCACTCGGCCGCCCTGCCGGCGTGCCGCGCTACAGGCTGGAAGCCCCGATCTGCCCGATCGTTTTCGATGTGCTCGACGGAGCTTTCCTGGTCGTGGAGCCCGCCCAGCCCTGCGTGGTCGAGGCGGCGGCCTGCCGGATCGATGTGCGCGGCCTCTGGGGGCCGGATGCGCGGACCCTCGTCAGTCGCGCCAAGGAAATCGAATCCGCGCGCGGCGTGGCCGAGCGGGCGGTCCGCGAAGGCTACCGCGCGCTGAACGCCAAGCATGACGCTGTCGAGCAACGTGGCCTCGCACGCGAGCAGGCCGGTTTCTCGGCCGAGCGCGAAACCATCTGCAGGGATTTCCAGCGCGAAGGCTCGCTCGGCTTCTGCGGCGCGCGCCTCACCGAGGCAAGGGCGGCCTCCATCCGGGCAAGGCTCGGCATCACCAGCGAGCCGAAGCCGCCCCGCCCCAAGCCGGCCCGGCCCGCCGTCGCCAAGCCCGCGCCATTGCCGCTGACGCCGCAATAGGGGCAGGCCCGGACGCAGCGCGCCAAGGCCTGCCGCTGGTTCAGCTCATTCCGCCGCCGGCAGGTAGAGCTGCGAGCCCTTGTCCATGAACTCCTTGGATTTGGCCGCCATGCCTTCCAGCGCCAGGCGCTCATTGTCTCCCATCGCCAGAACCTCGGCGCGCAGATCCTGCGTGATCTTCATCGAGCAGAATTTCGGCCCGCACATCGAGCAGAAATGCGCGACCTTGTGCACGTCCTTGGGCAGCGTCTCGTCGTGATAGGCGCGCGCCGTATCGGGATCGAGCGCCAGGTTGAACTGGTCCTCCCAGCGGAAGTCGAAGCGCGCCCGCGAGACCGCATCGTCCCTGAGCTTCGCCGCCGGATGTCCCTTGGCGAGGTCTGCCGCATGGGCCGCGATCCGGTAGGTTATAACCCCGGTCTTGACGTCGTCGCGGTTGGGCAGGCCGAGATGCTCCTTGGGCGTAACGTAGCAGAGCATCGAGCAGCCGAACCAGCCGATCATCGCCGCGCCTATCCCCGAGGTGATATGGTCGTAGCCCGGCGCGATATCGGTCGTCAGCGGTCCCAGCGTATAGAACGGCGCTTCGCCGCATTCGCGCAGCTGCTTGTCCATGTTCTCCTTGATCTTGTGCATCGGCACATGGCCGGGGCCCTCGATCATTACCTGACAGCCCTTGTCCCAGGCGACCTTGGTGAGTTCGCCCAGCGTCTCCAGCTCGGCGAACTGGGCGCGGTCATTGGCATCGGCGATCGAACCCGGACGCAGGCCGTCTCCCAGCGAGAACGAGACGTCGTATTTGCGCATGAGATCGCAGATCTCCTCGAAACGCTCGTAGAGGAAGCTCTCCTTGTGATGCGCCAGACACCAGCGCGCCATGATCGAGCCGCCGCGCGAGACGATGCCGGTGACGCGATTGGCGGTCAGCGGCACGTAGGGAAGCCTTACGCCGGCATGGATGGTGAAGTAGTCGACGCCCTGCTCGGCCTGCTCGATCAGCGTGTCCTTGAACACCTCCCAGTCGAGCTTGATCGGGTCGCCGCCGACCTTCTCCAGCGCCTGGTAGATCGGCACGGTGCCGATCGGCACGGGCGAGTTGCGCAGGATCCAGGAGCGGATGTTGTGGATATTGCGGCCCGTCGACAGGTCCATGACGGTGTCGGCGCCCCAGCGGATCGCCCAGACCAGCTTCTCGACCTCCTCGGCCGCGCCGGAGGTCACAGCCGAATTGCCGATATTGGCGTTGATCTTGACCAGGAAATTGCGGCCGATCGCCATCGGCTCCAGCTCGGGATGGTTGATGTTGGCGGGAATGATGGCGCGCCCGCGCGCGATCTCGCTGCGCACGAATTCCGGCGTGACGAATTCCGGTACGGAGGCGCCAAAACTCTCGCCGTCGGCATGGCGCTCCCTGGCGCCCTCCAGCATGGCGGCGCGGCCGAGATTCTCGCGATGCGCGACATAGATCATCTCGGGCGTGATGATGCCGGCGCGGGCGAACTCGAACTGCGTCGCCATCTGGCCGTCGCGCGCCGTCAGCACGGGGCGCTGCGCCGGGCAGGCGGGAACGAGATTCTCAGGAGAGATGTGGCCGTTATCGGCGTCCGTGACGGCGCGGCCCGCAACCGTTTCGAAACCGCGGGCATTGAGCCAGGCCCGGCGCACCTGCGGCAGGCCGGCATTGAGGTCGATCGTGGCGTCCGTTTCCGTGAACGGCCCGGACGGGTCGTAGATGCGCACCGGCGGTTCGGAATACGTGGTGAGCTGCACCTCGCGGAAGGGCACGCGCATGGTCGGGTCTTCCGGCGGCGCGACATAGATTTTGCGCGAGCCGATGATCGGGCCCGTGGTCACGCTTTGCGGCGCGGTCTTGATGCTGTTTTTCGGGAGTTTGGTAGGGGCGTTCATAGGATCTCCTCCTTGGTCCAAGGTTCAGGAGATCCGGGTGTCGAGACGGTTTGTCGCTGTCTGCGGATACAGCGGTGCCGTAAGCCGCGTTCCAGTCCCTCCGCCGGTATGACCCGGATCAGGTTCGATGGGTTCAGCCTTGCGGCCATCTCAGCTCTTGCGAGCACCCCTCGGAACGGGATCGAGGTTAGGCGGGAAGCATGTCGCGCGCAACCGGCAAAGGCCGGGAGTTGTCGGTCAGATCGGGAGGAGCCAGCAGGCGGTCCCAAAAACTGTTCGGTAAATTCCTGCAGCCCTCATCCTCAGGAGCCATTTCGTCAATGGCGTCTCGAACGAGACGCTGCTTCGCAGCTCCTCAGTGAGGGCCGAGTTCTCAGACAGATGGATTGATTGGAGGCTTGGCCGGAGGGCGGCTGCTCCGTTCGGGATGCTGAAACGTGGTCCGTGTTGAGCGGCCACAAGCATCGGGAAGGAGCAGCCAAGAGCTATTATACCGGACTGGACGTGTCGTGGGAAGAGACGAAAATCCGCGTTGTCGATGGAACGGGGCCGGATCTTGAAAGAGGCAAACGGCAAGCGAGTCTGGCGCGCGGCAGAGATGGATTCAGGCGGTGATGTCGAGATTCTCGCCCTGTCCTGCGGGCAGCGTGGCCTTCGACTGTTCGGCGCTTTGCTGGAGCATGGTGATCACGGCCTGATCGGACTGGGATTGCTGCCGCAGCATTTCGGTTTGCAGGGTGCGCTGCGTCGCTGCCGCCTGGCTGGTCGCAAGGCTCTGCGCGATGGCGATGGATGAATCGCTCATGTCGGTCTCCTCATGCGAGGACAGACTAGGCGGCGTTCCCTACCGATCCCTGAACGTCTTGACGATAAAAGCGCTCCAGCGCGGCGGAGCTGCCGCCGCGCTGGAGCGTCCGGTTTTTACTGGCCGTTCTGCCCGGCAAGCAGTGGCGTGATGCGCCGCAGGGTGACACGGCGGTTCTCGCGGGCCGGCTCCTGAGTCGCGACCTTGAGATACTGCTCACCATAGCCCTGCGTCGTCAGGTTCTCCGGGGGAACACCGAAGTCGCGCGTCAGGATCTCGCCGACCGACTGCGCCCGGCGGTCCGACAGCGACAGATTGTCGATGTCGTTGCCGACGGCGTCGGTATGGCCTTCGATCAGGAAGACCTCGTTCGGCGAGCTTTGCAGCGCCTGGCGGATCGAAGCGGCGATCACCGAAAGCCGCTGCACCTGGCCGGGGGCGACCTCCCAGGATGCGGTTTCGAACGTCACGCTGTCGATATCGACACTGCGCATACGCGCCCGCAGATCGGGCGAGTAGCGGACTTCGTCGAGCGTATAGCGGCGCGGGATGGCGGCGATCGGCGGTGCCGTGATCGTCTCGTAGATCAGGCGCTCGTCAGCCTGGTCGGCATCGACGATATACTGCTCGCGCGGCATCGGCAGCGGCGGCCGGGGCAGCACGATGATCTCATCCGAGAAACGGTCATTGGGCCGGTCGCGACGGGTGTTGTCGATGATCACGAACTCACGCCCGTCGCGGTCGAGGCGGGTGCGGCGGATCAGGCGGCCGTCCTCGTCGGTGATCGTGACCACGCGGGTGCCGTCGGGCCGCTCGAACACATTGCGCATCTCGCCGTCGCGGCGTTCGGTGCGCCCGTCGAAGCCGAGATCGCGGAAGCGCTGCGTCTCGTCGCGCCGGATGATCGTGCGGTCGTCATCGCGGATGATGGTGCGGCCGGGTTCGCGGATGATGGTGGCGTCACCTTCCCGTCGCTCCTCGCGGCGGCTGCGGACATCCTCGAAGCGCTCTGCCCCTTGCGTGGCCATGATGCCGCCGATGACGCCGGCGCCGAGCCCGATCGCGGCCGCGCCGCCAAGCCCGATGCCGCCGCGCCGGCCCTGACGATCCGGGGCGGGAGGCTGACCGGGGGCGCCGACAGGCGCTTGGCCGGGAATGGCGGCGGGTGGCTGACCAGCGGGCGGCGCAGCCTGTGTGCTGCCGGGCGGCAGGCCACCGCGGCCTCCCTGGCGATCAAGCGTAGGAGGTTGCGTGGACGGCTGACCCGGCACTGCGGCTGGTGCGGGTGGCTGAGCCGGAGTGGCAGCCGGGGGCTGGCCGGCGGGCAAGGGCGCCTGTGGACTGCCTGCAGGCACACCACCGCGAAGCCCCTGACGATCGGGCGCTACTGGCTGCCCCGGTGCTGCGACCGGAGGTTGACCGGGACCGACGGTTGGCCTTGCCGAGGGGGCGGCCGGCGCGGTGCCGGCTGGAGGAGCGACCTGCGTCTGGCCGGGCTGCGGCTGAGGCGGCCGCGGTGGAACGGGCGCGTCCGGAGCGCGACCGGCAGGCGGAACCGGGACGGCCTGTGGAGCAGGCGCGGGTGCTGGCGCTGGGCGCGATGGAGCCGGAGGTGCGACAGGAGCGGTCTGAGCCGGAGCCGCGGGAGCTGGCGCGGCGCGGGGAGCCGGCGGCTGAGCCGGCACGGCCTGTGGCGCGGTGACCGGAGGCAATGGTGCTGGGCGCGTAGGTGCAGCAGCGGGCGGGCGCGGCGGTGTCGGGCGAACGGCCGGCTCGCCCGTTGGCGAGGGCACCGGGACGGGCCTCGGCGCGACCTGGCCGGGCGCGGGTGCGATGATCGATGGCGCGGCGCGAGGCATCGGCGGCTCGCGACGCGGCTCGGGGCTCGCTGCGGGCGGACGCGGCGCGACAGGTGGAGCGGCGCTCGGGGCTGCCGGTGGCGCCGGGCGCTGGATCGCCGGCGGCTGGGCGGGCTGGGGCCGTTCCCCGGCAGGACCGCCACGCGGCGGTGCAGG
Source organism: Allobosea lathyri (assembly GCF_900108245.1). Lineage (GTDB taxonomy): Bacteria > Pseudomonadota > Alphaproteobacteria > Rhizobiales > Beijerinckiaceae > Allobosea > Allobosea lathyri. The sequence goes on along the minus strand of NZ_FNUY01000005.1, from coordinate 111,554 downwards.
GGCTCGTGGAACCCCGGGGGCACGCTCTCCGCCGGGAGGGCGCTCGGCTCCAGGCGGGCGCTCGCCGCCGGGTCTGCGATCGCGACGCGGCTGCCCCGGCTGGTCTTCGGGGGCGGGAGCCTGGGCAAGTTCGACAGGCCGTTGTGCTGGCGGGTTGGCGAAGCCGCTTTGCGCCAGGGTGATGGCGGGAAGGATGGTGCCGACCAGGAGCCAGTTCTTCGTGCGCGTCATGATATCCGTTTCCGTTTCACTGGCGGCATTCAGCGCCCGCAGGCGCTGAACCCGTCATGAACCAAAAACGGCCGAAATCGGGCGATGTTCCGCCAGAGCAGCCGAAGGCGACGCTTCAGAGGCGCGCCTCCTGCTTCACATGGGCCGCGATCTCGGCATGGCTGGCGAACCAGACGTCCGGCATCTCCTTGATATGAGCGATCAGCTTTTCGAGGATCCAGATGCGCGAGCGATAAGTGATGATGTGCGGATGCATCGTCAGCAGGAAGAGCCCGCCTTCCTCATAAGCCCGGTCGAACTCGCGGCGGAAGATGTCGAACACGGTTTCGGGCGCCGTATAGGGCCTGAGCGCCTGGAAGCGGTTCATGTTGAAATAGACCGCGTCGTCGCGAATCCATTCGACGGGAAGCTCGATCATGCCGGTGGGCTCGCCGTTCTCGACGATCTCGTAGGGGTCGTCATCGGCAAAGAGCGAGGAATCGTAGAGCAGGCCGAGCTCGCGCTGGATCGAGAGCGTCGATTCCGAGAAATCCCAGGACGGCGTGCGCATGCCGACCGGCCTGACGCCGGTGATCTTCTCCAGCGTGTCGGCCGAGCGGAAATGCAGGTCGCGCTCCGCGGCCGGCGGCACCGCCGTGTTGAGCTCGTGAATCCAGCCATGCAGGCCGATCTCGTGACCCTCTGCAATGACGCGGCGCTGTTCGTCGGGATGCAGCAGGGCGGTCACCGCCGGCACGAAGAAGGTCGCCTGCACGTCCTCCTTGGCCAGCAGGTTCAGGATGCGCGGCACGCCGACGCGGTTGCCATACTGGCCCCATGACAGCCGCCCGACCGATTTGCCGCCCTCGCGCAGATCGCTGGTCTCGTGATCGGAATCGAAGGACAGAGCGACGGCGCAGCGCGCCCCGTTCTTCCAGCTTGCGGGTTTGAGGTTGCGTCCGGCGCGGACGCGGTCGACCTTGGCGCGCCAGGTCTCTTCCGGCCACTGCCAGGGTTCGAGAACGGGTTCGGTCATGGCAGGCTCCTTCCAATGTTAACGCGATGGCGCAATCCAACCGCGCCGTCATCCTGGCCGAAGCGAAGCGGAGCGCCGGGATCCATCGTAGAACGAAGGTGCTCCAGGATGGATCCCGGATCTGCGCGGCTGCGCCGCTTGTCCAGGATGACGCCGCGTATTTCCGTCGAACCGATGTTTTCAAGCGACCGGCAGCACGGGCACTGCGGCCAGCAGTCTTTGGGTATAGGGGTCTTGCGGGTGGTCGTAGACCTCGCTGGCGGTGCCGCTCTCGACGATTCTGCCGCGATGCATGATCGCGACACGGTCGCAGAGATGGCGCACCACCGAAAGATCATGCGAGATGAAAATCAGCGTCAGGTCGAGCTCGCTGCGCAGGCGGATCAGCAGGTTGATGATCTGCGCCTGGATCGAGACGTCGAGCGAGGCGACCGGCTCGTCGCAGACGACCACATCGGGCTGCATCGCGAGAGCGCGGGCGATCGCGACGCGCTGGCGCTGACCACCGGAGAACTGGTGTGGGTACCGGCTGGCGAAAGCCGGGTCGAGCCCCACCGCTGCGAGCCACTGCCTGACGTAATGCCCCGCCTCCGCGCGGCTGACGAGACCATGGGCGATCGGCCCTTCGCTGATGCTGTCGCCGATGCGCATGCGCTGGTTCAGCGAGGCGAAGGGGTCCTGGAAGATCGTCTGGATACGGGTGGTGATCTTGTGCGGCCGGTCGCCGCTGCTCATCACCGGCTCGCCGTCGAGGAGGACATGGCCGGCATCGGGAGCGTAGATGCCCGCCGCCATCCGCCCGAGCGTCGACTTGCCGCTGCCGGACTCGCCGACAAGGCCTAGCGCTTCGCCGCGCGTCAGCGTCAGGCTCACCGAATCGACCGCCTGCACGCTGGGCGCCGGCCGGGCGATGCCCATCTTCTGAGCCAGCAGGCGCAGCACGCCGGCCTTCTGCTGGAAACGCTTGCCGACGGCGTCGATGACGAAATAGGGGATTTCGGCCTTCCGCCGTCCGGATTCCGCCAGTCTTGCCAGCCGCGGCGGCGGCGCGGCGTCGGTGCCAGCGCCGCGCGCCAGCAAGGCCCCGGGCTTGGCTCGGGAGGGCAGAGCGTCGAGCAGGGACTGCGTATAGGGATGCTTCGGACGGGTCAGCACGTCGAGCACCGGGCCAGCCTCGACGATCTTGCCCGAGCGCATCACGCAGACATGGTCGGCGATGGACGCGATGGTCGCAAGATCATGGCTGATCCAGATCATCGACGTTCCGAGCTCGGCCACCAGCTCCTTCATCTCGACGAGAATCTCGGCCTGGATGGAGACGTCGAGCGCGGTTGTCGGCTCGTCCGCGATGATCAGCTTGGGCCGGTGCAGAAGCGCGATGGCGATGGCGACGCGCTGGCGCATGCCGCCGGAGAACTGGTGCGGGTAGAAATCGACCTTCGTCTCAGGTTCGGGAATGCGCACCTGCCGCAGTGCTGCGATGGCGCGCTTGCGCCCCTCAGCGGCAGAGACGTCTTCATGAGCCTCCAGCGCCAGTCGGATCTGCGTGCCGATGGTCAGCATCGGGTTCAGCGTCATCATCGGGTCCTGGAAGACCATCGAGATGCTTTTCCCGCGAATGCCGCGCAGCTCCGATGAAGGCAGGCCGACAAGCTCGCGCCCGTCCAGCTTGATCGACCCGCCCTCGACCCGCCCGGGCGGGTCGATCAGGCCGATGATCGAGAAACCGGTAATGCTCTTGCCCGAGCCGGACTCGCCGACGAGCCCCATCACTTCGCCGCGCCGCAGCGCGAAGGAGACACCGTCCACCGCCTTCACGATGCCGGTCCGGCTGTGAAAATGCGTGACGAGGTTGGTGACCTCGAGGAGTGGAGAGGGGCTCATCGTTCCCACACCCTCTCGTCTGCAGTGTCTGGCATCCCAACGTCATTGCGAGGAGGCGTAGCCGACGAAGCAATCCAGAAGCCGCGCGTGAGACGCTGGATTGCTTCGCTGCGCTCGCAATGACGGAGAGGCGCGCTCATCGCTTCAGCCTCGGATTGACCTGATCGCGGATCCGATCGCCGACGAGATTGATCGCGACGATCAGCACGATCAGCGCGATGCCGGGATAGATCGAGATCCAGTAGCGGCCAGACAGCATGTACTGGAAGCCGTTCGCGATCAGCATGCCAAGCGAGGGCTCCGTCACCGGCAGCCCGACCCCTAGGAAGGAGAGGGTGGCCTCCAGCGCGATCGCGCTCGCCACCTGCACGGTCGCGACGACAATCAGGGGCGGCAGGCAGTTCGGAAAGATGTGGCGCAGGACGACCTGCCAGGAGCGCAAAGGCGTCGACAGCACGGCCTCGACATAGTCCTTGCCGCGCTCGGCTGACGCCGCGCCATGAGCGGTTCGGGCAAAATAGGCGTATTGCGCGGCCGCAAGCGCGGCGATCAGCTGGAGCTTGCCCTGGCCGAGCATGGCGGAGAGGACGAGCGCCAGCAGGATGGCCGGGAAAGCGAGCTGCAGGTCGACGACCCTCATGATGAAGGCCTCCCAGCGTCCGCCGATATAGGCCGCGCCAATTCCGAGCGAGACCCCGACGATGAAGGCGAGCGAGCCCGCGACCAGCCCCATCTGCAGCGAGATGCGCAAGCCGTAGAGGATGGCGGAGAACAGGTCGCGACCCTGAGCGTCGGTGCCGAGGATATGGGTATAGCCGGCCGACCCGACGAAGCCGGGCGGACGGCGGGCATCCATCAGCACGAGATTGGCGAGGTCATAGGGGTCCTGCGGCGCCACCAGCGGCGCCAGAATGGCGACGCCGATGATCAGCAAGACGACGGCGAGCGCGATGACCGCGACCCGGCTCTCGCGGAACTCGGCCCAGAAGCGCGCGGCGGGCGAGATGTCCTTCATCGCGATCCCGCCTTTCGCAGACGCGGATCGAGCCCGACATAAGCCAAATCGACCAGGAAATTGATGGTGATGAAGACGAAGGCGACGAGCATCAGATAGGCGACCATCACGGGCCGGTCGAGCGAGGTGATGGAGTCGATGATCAGCTTGCCGATGCCCGGCCAGGAAAAGATCGTCTCGGTGACGACAGCGAAGGCGAGCGTCGAGGCGAATTCGAGCCCGAATACCGTCACCAGCGGGATCGCGATCAGCCGCAACACATGCCGGCGCAGCACGGTCCATTCAGACAGACCGGCCGCGCGGGCGAATTTGACGGTGTCCGACAGCATCGCCTCGCGCGTTCCCGCGCGTGCCAGCCGTGTCATCAGTGCGAGCTTGAAGAAGGCGAGGTTGAGCGCCGGCAGCAGCAGATGGCTGAGGCCGTTCAGCGTCAGGAAGCTCCATTCCACGCCGAAAACCGCGACCGTATCGCCGCGCCCCCCGGCCGGAAGCCATTGCAGCTCGACAGCGAAGGTCATGATCAGCACGAGGCCGATCCAGAAGGTCGGCACCGAGAAACCCAGGATCGAGACGGTCATGATGATCTTGGCCGCGAAACCGTCAGGTCGGTAGCCGGCATAGATGCCCGCGGGAATGCCGATAAGCGCTGCGCCGCAGACCGCTGACAGCGTCAGCTCCAGCGTTGCCGGCAATCGCGACAGGATGAGGTCGAGCACCGGCATGCCGAAAACGAAGGAGCGGCCGAAATCGCCGTGCAGGATGCGGCCAAGAAAGGTGAAATACTGCTCGTAGAGCGGACGGTCGAGCCCGTAGCGGGCGATCGTCTCCAGCCGGATGTCCTGGCTGACATCGGGGCCGATCAGCACGTCGATCGGGTTGCCGATGGCGTGGACGCCGACGAAGACCAGCATCGACATGACGAGCATGACGACGAGCGCCTGTGCGATGCGCCCGGTGACGTGGCCTAGCATGGGCTGGCGCCGGAGCGTCCTCTCACGGCCAGTCCTCCGTCATCGCCGCCCGGGTTTCCTCGACGCCGACCTGCCAGAGGCTCAGCATCTCGTTATCCGAACGCTCGTAACGGCCCAGGAAATTACCGTCGCCGAGGATCTCGCGCTTCTTCGCGGGATTGGCCGCCTGGTAGAGCGCGGCGTTGAAGGGCGGCTTCGCGGTGTCGGGCATCGCCACACCCTCGAGCCGCGTCCAGGGGAAGTTCTCCATCCACGATGCGTGCGAGGCGGCAGGGTCGACGGCCTTGACCGCTGCCTGGAAACGCGGCCCTGCCCACCAATTATGCAGTTTGACGCTGGCATCGGGGCGCGAACCCATCCACTCCGTGCAGAAGGTCATCACCGGCGCATTGCCGCCATGGCCGTTGACCAGCACGATCCGGCGGAAGCCCGAGCGGTAGAAGCCTTCGAGCATGTCCTCCATCACCGCAATATATGTGCTCATGCGCAGCGAGACGGTGCCCGGATAGGCCGCGAACCCTGGTGTCATGCCATAGGCGAGGACGGGGAAGACCGGCAGGTTGAGCGGGGTGGCCGCGTCATGGGCGACCTTTTCGGCGAGGATCGCATCGGTGGCGAGGCTGAGATAGGCGTGTTGTTCGACGCAGCCCAGCGGCAGGATGCAGCGATCGTCGAGCCCGGCCTGCGCTTCGATCTGCATCCAGTTCATTTCGGCGACACGCACGGCGCGATCCTTGCTAACAATAGGCCAGGCACAGCTTCGCGATAGGCAGGATGCGGCTGCTCAGGCATCCTTGACTCCGGCGCCCGACAGCGTCAAGTTCCATTTGGAACTAAATTGAGGGAGCTGATCATGCGCCGCGCCCCGACAGCCTTGTCTCGCCTCGATTCCGAGCGCGAGGCGGCGCTGCGCGATCTCGATCCGCTGACGATCGCGAAGCTCTGGGACAATCCCTGTTGGCTTTCCTTCCGGCTGAACTTCATTGCCTTCCGCTTCAACGATCCGGTCTATCGCTGGATCGAGACGCGCTACGGGCTGGTTCGCCCGGAATTCGTCGCGCTCTACGCGGTTGGCCTGAAGGACGGCGTGGCCGCCAAGAACATCGTCTCGTCCTCCGGGCTGCCCAAGAACACGCTCTCGCGCGCCATCCAGAAGCTGCTGCAGCGCCGCCTGCTCAAGCGGGAGACCGATCGCGACGATCTGCGCAGCTATGTGCTGCGCCTGACCAGCGCCGGCCGGGCGATCTTCGATGAAACCATGCCGCTGATGGTGCAGCAGCAAACCACCATGCTCGGCGGCCTGACCGAGGCCGAGCAGCGCCAACTCTGCGAATTGATGGACAAGCTCGTCATCGCATCTCCGACCTGGCCAAACGATCTAGAACAAGAGGGGATTTCAACATGATCAAGAAAAGCAATTTCCGGCTGGCGGCTTTTGCCGCGCTGCTGGGCGCTGCCGTCTCGACCGGCGCGCTGGCGCAGAACCTGACGATCGGCGTGCGCGCCGGCCCTGAATCGATCGATCCGCATTTCACCGCGACCGGCACGCATGCCGAAGCGCTGAAGCATGTTTTCGACACGCTGACCTGGTCTGGCGACAAGCTGCAGATCGAGCCGCGTCTCGCCTTGAGCTGGAAGGCGATCGAGCCGACCGTCTGGGAGTTCAAGCTCCGCCCGAACGTCAAGTTCCATGACGGCTCGGACTTTACCGCCGAGGACGTCAAGTTCTCGATCGAGCGCATCCCGGTCGTCTCCGGCCCCAACCCGACGACGATCTATGTCCGGCGCGTCAAGGAGGTGAAGATCATAGATCCGCTCACCGTCCATATCGTGACCGACGGCCCCGCGCCGAACCTGCCCAACGATTTCATCCGCCTCTTCATCGTCTCCGCCAAGGCCGCCGCCGGCCTGACCAAGGACACGGCCAACGAGGCCTTCAACGGCGGCAAGGCCGCGATCGGCACCGGGCCCTACAAGTTCGTTTCCTGGACACCGAAGGACCAGATGGTCCTCGATCGCTTCGACGGCTATTGGGGTCCCAAGGAGCCCTGGGCCAAGGTCGTCCGCAAGGAACTGCCCAATGACGCCGCCCGCGTCGCCCAGCTCAAGGCGGGCCAGGTCGACATCATCGTGCGTGCGCCGTCTTCCGACGTCGCCACGCTGAAGCGCGATCCGAAGCTGAAGGTCGAGACGATCGATACCGTCTATGTCTTCAACATGGAGCTCGACATGCGGGACAAGTCCCCGCAGATCAGCGCCAAGGACGGCTCGGCGCTGGCCAAGAACCCGCTGCAGGATCCGAAGGTCCGCGAAGCCATCGACCTCGCCATCGATCGTCCCGCTCTGGTCGAGATCGCCATGGAAGGCCTCGGAGCTCCCGTCAACCAGCTCGTCACCTCCAGCATCGCCGGCTTCAACAAGAGCCTGCCGCCGCTGAAGCAGGATCTCGCCAAGGCCAAGAAGCTGATGGAGGAGGCCGGCTACGCCAATGGCTTCAAGGTGACCTTCTCCTTCACCAATGACCGCCTGCCCGGCGACCGTCAGGTCGGCACGTCGATCGCACAGATGCTGGCGCGCGTCGGCATCGAGGTGAACGCCAACGCCCAGCCCGGGGCCGTCTTCTTCCCGGCCCGCTCCCGCGCCGAATTCTCGATGGCGATGTCCGGCTGGGGCACGCTGACCGGCGAGGCGAACTACACGCTCTCCTCGGTGGTCCACTCTAACGATCCCGCCAAGAAGCTCGGGCCGTTCAACGTGCTCGGCTACAAGAACGCCGAGCTCGACAAGCTGATCGAGGATGCCGGCATTGAGATGGACGAGGCCAAGCGCAACCAGTACCTCGCCGAGGCCAATGCCATCGTCGCCAAGGACCGTCCGCGCCTGCCGATCGTTGCCGTGGGTTCGGCCTGGGCGATGCAGAAGGACAAGGTGACGATCGCTCCGCGTGTCGACGAGGACACGCTGGCGATGGACATCAAGCCCGCCAGGAAGTGAGGCGTCGAAGTGAGGCGTCCGCTCACCTTCTCCCCTGCGGGGGAGAAGGTGGCAGCGCGAAGCGCTGACGGATGAGGGAAGTCTGGCACCACCCCTCATCTTCTCCCCATAAGTCTGCTTCGCAGGCGCCTTCTCTCTCTGGGGGAGAAGGGTTTTCGTGCCGAGGTTTCACGACATGACCATAGCTCTGGCGATTCATGGCGGCTGCGGAACGCTGCCCAAGGCCGAGATGACCGACGGCGAATGGGCGCAGGCCCGCGCCGATCTCGCTTCATCCCTGCGCGCCGGCTGGGCCATCCTGACGAAGGGCGGCGGAGCCGTCGACGCTGTCGAGGCGGCCGTGCGGGTCATGGAGGATTCGCCCCATTTCAACGCCGGCCATGGTGCCGCCTTCAACGCGGATGGCGATCACGAGCTCGACGCCTCGATCATGGACGGGGCGACGCTTGCCGCGGGCGCGCTGTGTGGCGTGCGCCGCATCCGCAACCCCGTCAGCGCCGCCAAGGTGCTGATGCTGCGCGGCGACCCGCTGCTGCTAGCTGGTGCTGCCGGCGACATTTTCGCCGAGCATGAAGGGCTCGACATGGTCGAGAACGATTATTTCTCGACTGAGCGCCGGCGCAAGAACCTGTCCTCGATGAAGATCCGGGAACTGGTCGGAACGGCCGGCCAGGCCAGCGAGGCCGAAAAGCACGGCACGGTCGGGGCCGTCGCCTGCGACGCGAAGGGCCATCTGGCGGCTGCGACCTCGACGGGCGGCTACACCAACAAGCCGGTCGGGCGCGTCGGGGATTCGCCGATCATCGGCGCCGGCACCTATGCGCGCGATGGGCGCTGCGCCGTCTCGGGCACCGGCAAGGGCGAGTACTTCATCCGCTATTGCGTCGGCCACGAGATCGCATCACTCATCGCCTATAAGGGCCTGAGCCTGAAGGAGGCGACCGATACCGTGCTCGGCGAACTCGGCGCCCACAAGATTGGCGCCGGCCTCGTCGCCATCGGCCCCGATGGCGGCATCGTCGCGCCCTATAATACCGACGGGATGTATCGTGGCTGGGTGACGCCGGACGGTCTCGTCCATGTCGCGACCCATGGCGATGTCGAGGTCGCCGGGCAGGCATGACAACCCCAGAACCCATCCTGATCTGGGGCGCCGGCGCGATTGGCGGCACCATCGGCGCCTACTGGGCCCGCGCCGGCATCCCCGTCCTGCTCGTCGACATCGTGCCGGAGCATGTCGAGGCCTGCCGCACGACAGGCCTAGCGATCTCCGGGCCGATCGAGGAGTTCCGCCAGGTCGTGCCTTCAGTCACGCCCGCCGAACTGACCGGCACCTACAGCCGCATCGTGCTGGCGGTGAAGGCCGGTGCGACGGCGGAGGCGCTTGTCGCTCTGAAGCCCCATCTCGCCGCTGAAGGCTTCGTGCTCTCGGCGCAGAACGGTCTCAACGAACTGGCGATCGCCGCCCATGTCGGGAAGGCACGAACCATCGGCTGCTTCGTCAATTTCGGCGCCGACTGGCACGGTCCCGGCGACATTCTCTACGGCAATCGTGGCGCCGTCGTCGTCGGCGAACTCGATGGCGCGCTGACGCAGCGCGCGCGTGAAATGCACCAGCTGATGCGCGTTTTCGATGCGGATTCCATCCTCACCGACAACATCTGGGGCTATCTCTGGGGCAAGCTCGCCTATGGCGCCATGCTGTTCGGCACGGCGCTGACTGACGACGCGATGTCCACCAATTTCGCCGACCCGGCGCGTCGGCCGGTCTGGCTTGCGCTCGGCCGCGAGGTCGGTGCCGTCACGGCGGCGCGCGGCGTCATCCCGCTGGGCTTTGGCGAATTCGACCCGAAGGTGTTCGCGCCCGGACAGCCGGAAGGCCCGCAGATCGCAGCCATCGCCTGGCTCGCGGACTACACCTCGAAGACCGCAAAGACCCATTCCGGCATCTGGCGCGATCTTGCCGTGCGCAAGCGCAAGACCGAGGTCGATCCCCAGATCGGCATCATCGCGAAGCTCGGCCGTGAAGCAGGCGTCGCAACGCCGACGGTCGAGACGCTCGTCGCGCTGATCCACGACATCGAGGACGGCAAGCGCCCGCTCTCCCTGGCCACTCTGAAAGTGCTGATAGATCAATGCAGATCCGTTTCGACGACCGCATAGCCCTTGTCACCGGCGCTGCGCAGGGCATCGGCCGCGCCATCGCCTCCGCCTTGGTGGCATCCGGCGCGACCGTCCATCTTGCCGATATCGATGCCGAAGGGGTTGCTGCGACCGCCGCGGACATCGGCGCGACGCCGCATGCCGTCGATCTCGGAACGCCCGAAGCTGCCGGCGCGCTGATTGCGGAGATCGTCGCCGGAAGCGGGACGCTCGATCTGCTGGTCCACGCTGCAGGCGGCGTGCGCGGGCAGGTCGGCCGGCCGATCGAGGCGATCTCGGAGGCCGACTGGCGCGTCATCTTCGCAGCCAATGTCGATGCCGCATTTTTCCTGGCCCAGGCCGCCGCGCCGGTGATGCGGCAGGCGGGTTACGGCCGCATCGTCACGATCTCGTCGGGTGCCGGGCTGCGCCCGAGCCTGACCGGAATCCAGGCCTATTCCAGCGCCAAACATGCCCTGGTCGGCTTGACCAAGCAACTCGCCTGGGAGTTCGGACCGCAGGGCATCACGGTCAATTCGGTTGCGCCCGGCTTCGTGCGCTCCAACCCCGCCAGCGAGCGGCAATGGCAGAGCTATGGTCCCGAGGGGCAGAAGCGGCTGGTCGAGAGCATCCATACCCGCAGGCTCGGCACGGCCGAAGACATCGCCAATGCCGCGCTGTTCTTCCTCAGCGAGCAGGCCGGCTGGATCACCGGGCAGGTGCTGTCCGTGGACGGCGGGCGGTCCTGAGGGCATGGCTCCCGCGTCATGCCAGCCCTTGTGGCGAGCATCCACGTCTTGAACGCAGTCCTTGACCAGAGAAGACGTGGATGGTCGGGACAAGCCTGACCATGGCGGGTGGGGGCGATCAGCTTGAACCTCAAACCTTCGGCAGGTCGGGCACCTTATAGGCCGTCGTCGACTTGATCCGCTCCATCGCGAAACGTGAGGTCACGTTCTTGAGCGGGATCGTCTCGATCAGCTTCTTGTAGAAGCTGTCATAGGCGGCCATGTCGGCGACGACGACGCGCAGCATGTAGTCGACATCGCCGGCCATGCGGTAGAACTCCATCACCTCGGGCATCGACGCCACCATCTGCGCGAACTTCTCGAGCCATGGTCCCGAATGGTCGGCGGTCTCGATCTGTACGAAGACGGTGAGCCCCAGCCCGATCTTTTCGGGCGCCACCAGCGCGACGCGCTTGATGATGACGCCGCTATGTTCCAGCCGCTGAATCCGCTTCCAGCATGGCGTCTGCGACAGGCCGACACGGTCGGCCAACTCCGCTATCGAGATGTTGGCGTCGCTCTGAAGCACCGTCAGAATTTTTCGGTCTATCGCATCCATTCTCTTGAATCCGCCTTGCGAGGAAATTTGTTCCATTGAAATCAGTCCAAAGAGAATTATAATCTTTTTGGCAGCGATATCTTGCATTCAGATAGAAAATCCTTTTCTCAATCTGTCAATGGGTGCGTTTCTGGCGCCGTTTTCTCGAAGGATTTGAACGATGGATCGCCGCCAGTTCCTGCTCGCAGGCTCGTCGCTTCTGGCCGCCGCGCCGCTTTCTGGCGCGTTCGCACAGGCCGGCGCCGCAGCCCGCATCGGTTACATCCCGGTCATCGGCACGGCACCGATCTTCGTCGCCAATGGCGAGGGCTGGCTGAAGGATGCGGGCCTCACCCCGACCTTCACGGTGTTCGAATCCGGCCCCAACATGATCCAGGCGCTGGCTTCCGGCACGATCGATCTCTATGTCGCCGGCATCGCGCCGCTCGCCGTGGCGCGCTCGCGCGGGGTCGATATCCGCGTCGTCGCGGCGACCGCGATTGCCGAGAACGTCTTCGTCGCGGCGCCCGCGCTTGCAAAATTCTTCACGTCGGGCACGACGGCCGCAGCCGCCTTCAAGGCTCACAAGGCCGCCACCGGCAAGCCGGCCCGTCTGGCCACGCAGCCGGCGGGCTCCGTGCCCAACACGACCCTGCAATACTGGCTCTGGGAGGTCGCCAAGGCCGACAAGGCCGATGTCGAGGTCCTGCCGATGGGCATCGACGCGACCCAGCAGGCGGTGCTGGCGGGCGCCGTCGAGGGCGCGATCGTGCGCGAGCCGGCGCTGACCATCATCCAGACCCGCAATCCCGGCATCAAGCTGATCGCCGGTGGCGAGGAACTGTTCCCGGGTCAGCCCGGCACGGTCGTCGCCGCATCCGGCGCCTTCGTCACCAAGAACCCCGATGCCGTGCAAAAGCTCGTCAACAGCCTCGTTCGCGCTGCCGATCTGATCGCGAAATCCCCCGAAAACGCCGCCCCCCATGTCGGGGCGGCGCTCGGCAAGGGCATCGTCGATCCCGAACTGATCCAGAAGGCGCTAGTCTCGCCGGCGAGCAAGTTCCAGATCGACCCGCGCGTCATCATCGAGCCGTCCCGCGCCATGCAGGCCTATCAGGTCAAGCTCGGTTCGCTGGAGAAGGAATTGCCGTTCGACGGACTGTTCGAGACGCAGTATTACGAGCGCGCGATCAAGGCAGGCGGCTGAACCGGGTCCACGGCCACGATAGCCGTCATTGCGAGGAGCGCAGCGACAAAGCAATCCAGGCAGCGTAGAGCAAAAAAACGCTGGATTGCTTCGCTGCGCTCGCAATGACGCGTTTTGGCTTGCACGGAAAAAGGACCGTGTCGAAGCGGACAGCTAGAAGACCAGGTGGAACCGACCTTGCATTCCCTTCGGGCCCCGGCCCTGGCCCTACTGGGTCTGATTGCCTTCCTGCTGCTCTGGGAGGCGATTCCCTTCTTCGGCATCGTCAATCCGGCCTTCCTGCCGGGCCCCAGCGTGTTGCCCAAAGCGTTCTGGCGCGAGGTCACCTCCGGCGCCTGGCTGGCGGCCATCCTCGGCTCGCTCTGGCATTATTTCGTGGGTCTGTTCCTCGGCTCGTTTCTGGGCGCGGCGCTCGGCGTGCTCGTCGGCATGTCCCGGGTCGCCGAGGAAGCCACGGCCTGGGTGGTGCGCCTGCTGCGGCCGATTCCCGGCCTCGCCTGGGTGCCCTTCGCCATCATCTGGTTTGGCGTGAACCCGTCGGCCGCCGTATTCATCATTGCGATCGGCGTGTTCTGGATCGTCTTCTTCGCGGCCCAGGGCGCGATCCGCGGCGTTGACCGCGACCTGATCGAGGTCGCCGACGCCTTCGGCTTCCGCTCGCCCTGGCAGCGCCTGACCAAGATCCTGCTCCCGGCGGCGCTTCCCGGCATCCTCATTGGCGTGCGCACCGCGCTCGGCCAGGCCTGGATGGCGGTGGTGGCGGCCGAAATCTTCGGCGTCGCCGGTGTCGGCCAGCGGATGATGCAGGCCTCCAGCCTGCTCGCGACCGATATCGTGGTGGTCTACATGCTGACCATGGCGGGACTTTACGGCTTCCTGGATACGCTCTTCGTCGCTTTCCAGAGATGGGTGCTGCGATGGAAAGCGTGATCGATATCAAGGGCCTCTCGCTGACCTTCACCCGCGATGGCGAGGCGACGGAGGTGCTGCACAAGCTCGACCTCTCGGTCGCGCGGGGCGAATTCCTGGCCATCGTCGGCCCGTCCGGCGTCGGCAAGTCGACGCTCCTGCGCGTCATCGCCGGGCTGGCGAAGCCAAGCGGCGGCGAGGTCGTGATCAATGCCCGCGACAACACCCGTCGCCCGGTCGCGCTGGTTTTCCAGGATTCGCGGCTGTTGCCCTGGCGCAAAGTGGTCTCGAATGTCGCTTTCGGCCTCGAAGGTGAACAGCCGCGCGCGCAGCGGCTGGCGAGGGCGCAGGAGATGCTCGATCTCGTGGGCCTGGGGACGCTGGCCCAGCGCTGGCCGCACCAACTCTCCGGCGGCCAGCGTCAGCGCGTCTCGCTGGCGCGTGCGCTCGCAGTCGATCCCGAGATCCTGCTGATGGACGAGCCCTTCTCGGCACTCGACGCCTTGACGCGCGAGAGCCTGCAGGACGAGGTCATCCGCGTCTGGCAGCGCACGGGAAAGACTGTGCTCTTCGTCACCCATGACATCGACGAGGCCGCCTATCTCGCCGATCGCGTCGTCATCCTCTCGGGCGCGCCGGGCCAGATCATCGCCGAGCACAGCATCGGCGCGGCCCGCCCGCGCAAGCGGGGCGAGGCGGCCGAGGCAGAGATCGTGCGGGCGGTGCGACTGGGGCTGGGCGCGGATACGGTCATGGACGGGGCCGCGATCTGAGCAGAACGCCGACGTTTCGCAGAACAAGCGCGCCGTCATTCCGGGCAAGCGAAGCGCAGACCCGGAATCCATCGAAGGCGCCGCACTCTCCGATGGATTCCGGATCGGCGCCGCTGTGCGGCTTGTCCGGAATGACAGGGAGGGTGGCCTAAAGCCTCACCGCCCCGCGAGGAACGCCTTGAACGGCTCCACATAATCGCGATGCCAGCGCGAGAGCGGCGGGCGGTTCTGGATGATGTCACCCATCGCCCAGGCCATGCGCTTTTCGTCGAGCGCGCGCGATGTCTCGTTGTCCGGGCAGAGAATGTAGAAATCGCCGTCTTTCAGCCGCTCTAGCATGAAGTCGACGGTCTGCTCCGGGGTCCAGGCGCCGTCGGGCTTCTCGATACGCCCGCGCGCCGTCAATGGCGTATGAACATAGCCGGGGATCAGGAGATGCGCGCTGACCTTGCAGCCTTCCGTCTCGCGCAATTCGTGCTGCAGGGCTTCGGTAAAGGCCTTCACCCCGGCTTTCGAGACGTTGTAGGCGGGATTGCCCGGCGGGGTGGTGATGCCCTGCTTGGAGCCGGTGTTGATGATGATGCCGGGCTCGCCGCTTGCGATCATGCCGGGAGCGAAAACCTGCGTGCCGGCGATCACGCCTCCGAGATTGACGGCCAGCATCCGCTTCCAGCTTTCGCGAGGGCCGAGGATCGAGCTGCCCACCTGCATGCCGGCATTGTTCATCAGCACGTGCACGTTGCCGAAGCGGGCGCCGACCTGCTCGTGCAAGGCCACGACCTCGTCGAGCCGGGCGACATCGCTGGCAACCGCAAGCACATTCTCGTCCCCGACCAGCGTCGCCAGCACCTGGCCCGCGGCCTTGAGCGCCTCGGCATCCTTGTCTGCGATTGCGACTTTCATGCCCAGCCCGGCAAAGGCCCGGGCGGCGGCAAAGCCGATCCCCGATGCGGCGCCTGTGACCACGGCGACATGCGAGGGAGAGAAGGCGGCAAGCTGTGTGGTCATCGAGCGTCTCGCGATTCAGGTCTCGGGGCCCGGCACATAAGGCAGTGCGCGCGGCGACATCATGGCGCGGTGCGTGATTTCCCCCGAACGCCGACAACAGCCCTATTCGCCGGGCCATCACCGCCTTGTCATTGGCGCGCTGCCCGGAATTCAGGCATCTGGATCGGGAAATTGTATGGGATGACGACGGAGCGAATGATTCAGACCTTTGCAAGCGGCCTCGTGCGGCAAACCGTTTTCGCGCTAGCGCTTCTGGCGCCGGGCTTCGCTGTGGCCGCCGAATCCGCCGCCGTCACCTCGCCGCGCGTCACCGCCACTCTCCTCTCCAGCCGTGACACGGTTGCGCCCGGCGAGCGTTTTCAGGTGGCGCTGGTTCAGAAAATCGCAAAGGGCTGGCATACCTATTGGCTGAATCCCGGCGATTCCGGCGAGGCGACGCGTATTGAATGGACCTTGCCTGCGGGTGTGACGGCCGGAGCGATCCAATGGCCCGCGCCGAAGGCGCTGCCTGTCGAGCCGCTGGTGAATTTCGGCTTCGAGAACGCGCTCCTCCTCCCGGTCGAAATCACCGTTCCCGAAAATGCCAGGCCAGGCGAGCGCCTGACGCTCCAGGCCAACGCGACCTGGCTGGTCTGCGAAAAGATCTGCATTCCCGAAGAGGGCGCCTTCACGCTCGATCTGCCGGTGGGGCCGGCAGGAATCGCCGACGATGCGGCGCAGGCGCGCATCGATGCGGCCATCGCCGCCATGCCGCAGCCCGCCGGCTTCAGGGGCAGGCTTGCCGCCGATGGCGACAAGCTCGCGCTGATACTCCCGGGTCTCAACAAGGGGCTGACCGATCTGCGCTTCTTCCCGCTCTCGGATTCGCTGATCGAGCATGCTGCGCCGCAGACGCCCGCGAGCGCCGCCGATGGCACGACCTTGCAGCTGACGCGGTCGGGAGCCTTCAAGCTAGAGGCGGCGGAGATCACGGGCGTGCTGACCTTCAAGGATGGCGGGCTGCCCCGCGCCTTGTCGCTCAGCGCCGATGCCGATCCCGCCTTGGTGACGGCTGCAACCGGTGATGCAACAGGTGTTTCGGCCGCGCCGCGCCCGGCCGTCCTCCGCTTGCTCGTTCCGGCTGAGGGTGCGAACCTCACGCTCTGGGCGGCGCTGGCCTTCGCCTTCGCTGGCGGCCTTATCCTGAACCTGATGCCTTGCGTGCTGCCTGTCCTGTTCATCAAGGCGCTCGGCTTTGCGCAGCTGGCGCGGGCGAGCCGCGCCGAGGTGCGGGAGCAGGGGCTGCTCTTCCTCTGCGGTGTCGTCGCGACCTTCCTGCTGCTGGCCGGCGCGGTTGTGGCGCTCGGTGCGCTGGGCACCAGCGTCGGCTGGGGCTTTCAGCTGCAATCGCCGCCTCTGGTCATTGCGCTGGCCGTCATCATGACGCTGATCGGCTTCAACCTTCTTGGTGCCTTCGAATTCGGCACCTCGGCCGCCGGCATCGGCGATGGTCTTGCCAGCCGGGGCGGGCGCGTTGGCGCCTTCATGACCGGCGTGCTTGCGGTCGTGGTCGCAACGCCCTGCACGGCGCCTTTCATGGGCGCGGCGATGGGCTATGCGGTGGTCCAGCCGCCGACGGTGGGTCTGGCGGTGTTCATGGCGCTGGCCCTGGGCTTCGCATTGCCTGTCGTGGCGCTGTCCTTCGCACCCGGCCTGCTCAGGCTCTTGCCCAAACCTGGGCGCTGGATGGTGATCCTGAAGCAGGCCTTCGCCTTCCCGATGTTTGCAACCGCGATCTGGCTGATCTGGGTTGCCTCCGTTCAGGCCGGGCCTGGCGGCGTGCTCGCCGCGCTGGTCGCGGTACTCGCTGCGGGCTTCATCGTCTGGCTGTTCGGCGTCACGCGCGGCACCGGGGGAGTCCGGTTCGTCACCTCGGTTTTCGCAGTGCTGGTCGCGTTGGGAGCCGGCTGGTTCGTCGTCCAGAGCGCCGTGCCGCCCGCCACGACGGAGGCGCGCGCCGGCGATATGCAGGCCTGGTCGCCCGAGCGCGTCGCAGCCTTGCAAGCGGAAGGTCGCCCGGTCTTCGTCAACTTCACGGCGGCCTGGTGCATAACCTGCCTGGCCAATGAGCGCGTTGCGCTCTCCCGGCAGGAGGTCAAGGACGCCTTCGCCAAGCTCGGGGTCGTCTATCTCAAGGCCGACTGGACCAACCGCAATTCCGCGATTGCCATGGCGCTGGCCGAACAGGGCCGTGCCGGCGTGCCGCTCTATCTGTTCTACCCGGCGAGGCGGGACGCGCAGGCCGAAATCCTGCCGCAGATCCTGACATCGGACATGCTGATCACTGCGGCCGAACGCGCGGCGGGCCGCGATCTGAAAACGGCCGCGAATCTCCCTTAGCCTTGCAACCCTGACGAAGCTTGCAACCCTGACGAAGAAGGAGACGTGACATGAAAGCCAAGCTGACCAGACAGACTTTCATCGCCGGCCTCGCTATGGCCTGTCTTTCGTTGGGAACAGGCGCGGCTCTCGCTCAGGGCACGGCCAAGGTGGGCGCGCCCGCGCCGGCTTTCCAGGCTGTTGATGTCGAGGGCAAGACCCGCAATCTCCAGGAGTTTGCCGGCAAGACCGTGATCCTCGAATGGACCAATCACGACTGCCCCTATGTCCGCAAACATTACAACAGCGCGACGATGCAGACCCTGCAGAAGGACATGGCGAAAGAGGGCATCGTCTGGCTCTCGGTGATTTCGTCGCCCGAGGGCGAGCAGGGTTATGTCGATGCCGCCACGGCAAAGGAGCTGACGGTGAAGCGCGATGCAGCGCCGGCCGGCATCCTGCTCGACCCCAACAGCAAGGTCGCCCGTGCCTATGGCGCGCAGACCACGCCGCATATGTACATCGTCGATCCCAAGGGCACGCTCGCCTATATGGGCGCGATCGATGACAAGCCGTCCTCCAGCGCCTCCAGCCTCAACGGCGCCAGGAGCTATGTCCGGCAGGCGGTCGCCGAGATGAAAGCCGGCAAGCCGGTCTCGCAAGCCGCGACCAAGGCCTATGGCTGCGCGGTGAAATACGCGCCGGTTTCGTAAGTACGCGGACACCTCGACGCAGAACCCTCTCCTGTAAGGAGAGGGCAGGGTGAGGTGTAGGCCAGAAATCCAGTGGGACAGCGCGGTGAGGTCGAACCTTTACGTCAAGGGGCCGACACCTCACCCCTACCCCTCTCCTTACAGGAGAGGGGTCCCCGCGTTTCCCGCGCCTGAACGTCACCCCCGCCCCAGCCTTGCCCCCGTCTTCACGTCGAAGACATGCACGCGGTCGGGGTCGACTGTGATCCAGATCCGCCCGGGATGAGCCGAAATCTCGTCGGTTGCCGCCTGCATCACGAAGGGAAGGCCGGCGAGCTGGCCGTGGAAAAGCTGGGTCGCGCCCAGCTCCTCGATGAACTCGACATCGAAGGGCAGCGAACCGGCAGCGCCCTCGGACGCGATCTCGACATCCTCCGGCCGCAAGCCGACCTCGACGGGGCTCTGCGCAGGCAAATCCTGCCGAACATCGCGCGCTTCGAGGATGGCATCGCCCAGCGCGACGATGCCGGGACCGTCGATCGTGCCGGGCAGGATGTTCATCGGCGGCGAGCCGATGAAGGTCGCGACGAACTTGCTTGCCGGCTTCTTGTAGACTTCGGCGGGCAGGCCAATCTGCTCGACCTGGCCGCCATTCATCACCACGAGTTTGTCGGACAGCGTCATCGCCTCGACCTGATCGTGCGTGACATAGATCGCGGTGACGCCAAGCGAGCGTTGCAATTTCTTGATCTCGACCCGCATCTGGACGCGCAGCTTCGCGTCGAGGTTCGAGAGCGGTTCGTCGAACAGGAAGACCTGCGGCTTGCGCACGATGGCGCGGCCCATGGCGACGCGCTGGCGCTGGCCGCCCGAAAGCTGCTTGGGGCGGCGGTCGAGCAGCGCCTCGATCGCGAGGATGCGCGCGGCTTCCTTGACGCGCTTGTCGATCTCGTCCTTGGGCGTGCCGAGATTGCGCAGCCCATAGGCCATGTTGTCGTAGACGCTCATATGCGGATAGAGCGCGTAGTTCTGGAACACCATGGCGATGTCGCGCTCGGCCGGGCCGATCTGGTTGACGACGCGGTTGCCGATCGAGACCTCGCCGGCCGAGATCGTCTCGAGCCCCGCCACCATGCGCAGCAAGGTGGACTTTCCGCAGCCCGAGGGGCCGACGAGCACGCAGAAGCCACCATCGGGAATGTCAAAGGACACGCCCTTTACGGCCTCGACGCCACCGGCATAGATCTTCTTGACGTTGGTGAGGGTGACCTGAGCCATTCGTGGATTACTTCTCGGTTTCGACCAGGCCCTTTACGAAGAGCCTTTGCATGGCGATGACGACGAAGACCGGCGGCAGCATCGCCAGCATGGCGGTGGCCATGGCGAGTTGCCATTCGGTGAGCGCGTCGGAGGTGACGATCATCTTCTTGATCGCGATGACGATGGTCTGCATCGAGTCCTTGGTCGTGACCAGGAGCGGCCAGAGATACTGGTTCCAGCCATAGATGAACTGGATCACGAACAGCGCCGCGATGGTGGTGATCGAGAGCGGGATCACCGTGTCCTTGAAGAAGCGGAACGGGCCGGCGGCATCGATCCGCGACGCTTCCAGCAACTCGTCGGGGATCGTCATGAAGAACTGTCGGAACAGCAGCGTCCCGGTGGCCGAGGCGATCAGCGGCAGGGCCAGGCCCTGATAGGTGTCGAGCATGCGCAGATCGGAAACGATCTTGAAGGTCGGGAAGATGCGGACCTCGACCGGCAGCATCAGCGTGATGAAGATGATCCAGAACGCCGCCATCCGGAACGGGAAGCGATAGTAGACGATCGCATAGGCCGAGAGCACCGAGATGAAGATCTTCCCCAGGGCGATCGCCATCGCCATGATGAAGGAGTTCAGCATCATCCCGAGCACCGGCTCGCGCGTCGTGCCCGATGTGCCGATGAACAGCACGCGGTTGTAATTCTCCAGCAGATACGGCCCCGGGTAGAGCGGCAGCTTGCCGTTGATGATGGTCGCGGCGTCCCAGGTCGAGGCGACGAAGGTCAGCCAGACCGGAAAGGCGACGATCACGACGCCGATCGACAGAATGATATAGGCGATCGCGTCGCCCAGGCGGCGGTCCTCGACCATCAGGCCCACGCCTCCTTGTTGCGCAGCAGCGCGGCCAGTGTGTCGGCGCAGGCATCCAGGAAGGCCTGGCCCTTCTCGGGGCTGGCCCGCCTGGCATCGCCGATCACGCCGGTTGCGGTCATGTCCTTGAACGGACGATAGCGCGCCGTGAGTGGGCGCATCAGCGCGCGTGGCTCGACATCGATCATGCCGAAGGCTTCCGGCAGGCGCTCATGCTTCACCGTCTCGGGCGCCAGCACCATCATCAGCGAGGTCTCGACCTCGCAGGCATGCAGCACGCTGGTCTGGTCCTGCATGATTGGTTGCATCGCCGCCTGCGCCAGTTCGAAATAGGTGGTGGCGACGATGTTCAGCCCGGTTTCGCGGGCGAAGTCAGGCAGGAAAGCGGTGAGCGCGGCGATATTGCCGCCATGGCCGTTGACGATGGCGACACGCCGGAAGCCATGCCGTTTCAGGCTCGTCAGCAGCGCCAGAAGCACGGCGCGATAGGTCGGGATGTCGAAGGTGAAGGTTCCCCCGAAAGCCATGTGGTGCTCCGCCATGCCGCACCACAGCGTTGGCGCCACGACTATGGGAGCGTCCTGGACGCGCTCGGCCGCCGCCTTGCAGACGCCCTCGCACAGGATCGTGTCGACGCCAACGGGCAGATGGGGCCCGTGCTGTTCCATCGAGGCGATGGGCAGCACGACGACCGCGTCGATGGCGGCCTTCGCGCGCAGTTCCTCGGCGGTGAGGTTCTTCCAGAGGACGGAGGTCATGAGCGCGATCCTCCGGTTGGCAGTTCTTCCGTCACCTGAAACACACCCGCGGCGTCATCCCGGGCTTGACCCGGGATCCATCCTGGAGCGCCGTGCTTTGCGATGGATCCCGGATCTCCGCTTCGCTGCGTCCGGGATGACGTGGCAGTGTTGGCTGGCCGCAAGCCCATCAGTAGCTCACCTTGCGCTCGATGAAGCGGAACTGGATGGCGGTCATGCCGATCACCATGATCAGCAGGATCACCGATTGTGCCGCCGAGCCGCCCAGATTGGAGCCGCCTTTGCCGTCCGAGAACACCTTGTAGACCAGCGTTTCGGTGGCGCCCGAGGGGCCGCCGCCGGTGACGGTGTCGATGATGCCGAAGGTGTCGAAGAAGACGTAGACGATGTTGACGACGAGCAGGAAGAAGGTCGTCGGCGAGAGCAGCGGGAAGACGATCGTCCAGAACCGGCGCATCGGCTTGGCGCCGTCGATCACGGCCGCCTCGATCACGCTCTTGGGGATCGATTGCAGGCCCGCCAGGAAGAACAGGAAATTGTAGCTGATCTGCTTCCAGGTCGCGGCGAGGATCACCAGCGTCATCGCGTCATTGCCGTTGAGGCGCGGGTTCCAGGCGATGCCGAGGCGGTCGAGCCCGCGTGCCAGCATGCCCAGCGACGGATCGAACATGAAGATCCAGAGCACGCCGGCAACAGCGGGCGCAACCGCATAGGGCCAGATCAGCAGGGTCTTGTAGATCTCCGCGCCGCGCAGCTGCCGGTCCGCCATCACGGCGAAGAGCAGCGCGATCGAGAGCGAGAGCACGCAGACGAAGGTTGAGAAGATCGCGGTGTTGACCAGCGCCTTGTAGTAGCCGGGATCGGCAAACAGCGCGGCGTAATTCTCGAACCAGACGAATTCGGTCGAGGTGCCGAAGGCGTCCTGCAGCAGGAAGGACTGCCAGACCGCCTGGCTCGCCGGCCAGTAGAAGAACAGGACCGTGATCACCAGCTGGGGCGCCAGCAGCAGGAAGGGTATCGTCATCCCGCGGAAAGAAGCGTTCTTCTGCATGAGGCCGTCTGGGCAGGAGAAAGACCGGGGCGTATGCCCCGGTCCCAAGGTCGGGTGGGCTCAGCGCGAGGCGGTGCGCTCGAACTGGCGCAGCATCTGGTTGCCACGGTCGACGGCGGCATCCAGCGCGGCTTTCGGCGTCTTCTGGCCGTTCAGCGCCGCTTCAAGCTCCTCGGACCAGATGTCGCGGATCTGCACAAGGCTGCCGAAACGCAGGCCGCGCGAATTCTCCGTCGGCTCCTTGTTGTTGAGCTCCAGCAGCGGAGTCTCGAGATAGGGCTTGTCCTTGTAGAAGCCGGAAGCCTTGACCTTCTCGTAAGCCGCCTTGGTGATCGGCAGATAGCCCGATTCCGTGTGCAGCTTAACCTGCCGGTCGACGTCGGACAGGAAGGTGAAGAACTTGGCGACGCCCTTGTATTCGTCGGCCTTCTTGCCGCCCATCACCCACAGCGAGGCGCCGCCGATGATCGAGTTCTGCGGCGCGCCGGCAGCTTCCGGATAATACGGCATCGCGGCATTCGCCCAGTCGAACTTGGCGTTCGCCTTGACGTTGCCGAAGAAGCCCGACGAGGTCAGCATGATCGGGCATTCGCCCGAGGTGAAGCGACCTTCGCCGTTATTGGTGCGGCCGGAATAGTCGTAGGTCTTGTCCTTCTGCAGCTCGACCAGATTGGTCCAGTGCTTCAGGAAGAGCGGGCTGTTGAAGTTCAGCACGGTGTCGAAGCCGTCGAGCCCGTTCGCCTTGGTCGCGATCGGGATGTTATGCCAGGCGCCGAACTGCTCGATATTGGCCCAGGTCGCCCAGGCGTTGGTGAAGCCGCATTTGTCGAAGCCGGCGGCCTTCAGCTTCTTGCCGGCCTCGAATACTTCCGGCCAGGTCTTGGGCGGAGCGTCGGGGTTCAGGCCCGCCTTCTTGAAGGCGTCCTTGTTGTACCACATCACCATGGACGATGAGTTGAACGGCATCGAGAGCATGTCGCCCTTGGCCGTCGAATAATAGCCGGTGATGGCGGGAAGGTAGCTCTTCGGGTCGAAAGCTTCGCCGGCTTCCTTCATCATCTCGAAGACGGGCTTGATCGCGCCCTTGGCAGACATCATCGTGCCCGTGCCGACTTCGAAGACCTGCAGGATATGCGGCGCGGTGCCGGCGCGGAAGGCGGCGATGCCGGCGTTCAGCGTGTCGGGATAGGAGCCCTTATAGGCCGGAATGACCTTGTATTCTTTCTGCGAGGCATTGAAATCCTCAGCCAGCTTCACGACCACGTCGTTATTGGCGCCGGTGAGTGCATGCCACCACTGGATTTCCGTCTGCGCCAGGGCCGGTGCTGCGCCCGCCAGCGCGAAGGCGGCAACCGACATCAGGATACGCGATTTAATGCTCATCATTGTCTCCCTTCCACCCTCCGATCGTCACGGGTGGCTGTTGTTCTTGGTGCACAAGCTAGCATGAAGCTGAGGCGACGTTTCAATAACAAAATGATGACATAGCCGGGCTGCGCGCTCGGCGTTACCAAGCTCTTGCGCATTTGTCCGGAAGCGGTTGTTCTCCGCGCACAGCTTTCCCGCCCTATGGACCATAGCCATGCCATCCTTTTCGCTGACGCCTGATCACGCTTTGCCCGCCGATGCTGCGGCCGCGACCCTGCTGGGCCGCGTCTGGCGGCCCGATGTCGCGGGGCCGGCCGTCGTCGCGGTGCGGGATGGGCAACTGATCGACGTGACCCGCGAATTTCCGACGAGCCGCGATCTCTGCGAGGCCGGCGATCCCGCCGCCGCATTGCGCGCTGCCAAGGGCGAAAGCCTCGGCTCGCTGGCCGACATCCTCGCGAACACGCCGGTCGACGGCCGCGACGCGAACAAGGCCTGGCTGCTCTCCCCGCTCGATCTCCAGGCGGTGAAGGCGGCCGGCGTGACTTTCGCGGTCTCGATGCTCGAGCGGGTCATCGAGGAGAAGGCGCGTGGCAATCCGGCCGCCGCCGCCACGATCCGCGGCGAGATCGGGAAGCTGATCGGCGACGACCTGTCCAAGCTGAAGCCAGGTTCGCCCGAGGCGATGCATCTCAAGGACGTCCTGATCAAACAGGGCGCCTGGAGTCAGTATCTCGAGGTCGGGATCGGCCCCGATGCCGAGATCTTCACCAAGGCGCCGCCGATGTCCTCGGTCGGAACCGGTTTCGACGCCGGCCTTCACCCCGCCTCGACCTGGAATAACCCTGAGCCCGAGATCGTATTGATCGTCGCCTCGGACGGTCGCATCGTCGGCGCGAGCCTCGGCAACGACGTCAACCTGCGCGATGTCGAGGGCCGCTCGGCGCTGCTGCTGGGCAAGGCCAAGGACAATAACGCGGCCGCCGCCGTGGGCCCCTTCATCCGCCTGTTCGATGCAGGCTTCACGCTCGACCATGTCCGCAACACCACGGTGACGTTGACTGTCGAGGGCGAGGACGGCTTCAAGCTCGAAGGCTCATCCTCGATCGCCAAGATCAGCCGCGACCCTGCCGATCTCGCCGCGCAGATGATCGGCCCGCATCATCAGTATCCCGACGGAGCGGCGCTCTATCTCGGCACCATGTTCGCGCCGATCAAGGATCGCGACACGGTCGGTGGCGGCTTCACCCATAAATACGGGGACATCGTCACCATCGCCGCGCCTGAACTCGGCGCGCTGGTCAACCGCATGCGCCGCACGGACGCGTGCGAGCCCTGGACCTTCGGCGCCTCGCATCTGATGCGCAATCTGGCGAAGCGCGGTCTGTTGTGAACCGGACCGGCAAGGGCGCCGGCTCGTCGCGCTGGCGCGCCCTGCTGGGAGATGTATCTCAGGGAGTGGAGGTCAGCCGGTAATGCCGCCGGTCTGCCCGGCTTCCCAGCCGAGGATGGCGCGCTTGCGCGTCAGGCCCCAGTGATAGCCCGTCAGCGCCCCGGATTTGCCGATGACGCGGTGGCAGGGCACCACGAAGGAGATCGGGTTCTTGCCGACGGCCATGCCGACCGCACGCGCCGCCGTCGGCTTGCCGATATGGCAGGCGACATCGCCATAGGTGGTGGCGCGTCCAACCGGAATCCTGAGCAGCGTCTCCCAGACCCTGACCTCGAAATCCGTGCCGATCAGCACGACGCGCAGCGGCGTCTCGGCGGACCACGCTTTGGGGTCGAAGATGCGCCCGGCATAAGGCGCGGTCGTCGCCGGGTCGAAGCGGTAGTCGGCATGCGGCCAGCGCCGCATCATGTCGGCCAGCGCTTCCGCCCGCCCTCCGACAACCTTGCCGCCGTCGACGCTGGTCGAGACCCAGCCGAGGCCCGCTAGCCCCCGGTCGGTCGCCACGATCAGCGCCTCGCCGAAAGGCGACATGTGGAAACCGTAGGAGAGCGCCAGCCCCTCGCCGCCGGTCTTCCATTCGCCGGGCGACATCGCCTCATGGGTCACGAAGAGATCGTGCAGCCGGCCCGGTCCGGAAAGGCCGACCTCGAGCGCGGTATCGAGCACGCTGGCCGAGGCACTGAGCAACCCCTTGGCATGGTCGAGCGTGATCGCCTGCAGGAAGGCCTTGGGGGTCAGCCCGCACCAGCGCCGGAACAGGTGGTGCACATCGGTGGGCGTGGCGCCGGCGGCTTCCGCGATCGCCTCGATCGTCGGCTGCTCGCGCCAGTTCTCGGTGATATAGGCGAGAATCCGCCGCACGGTGTCATAGTCGGAACCCGGCGCGGTCGAGGGAAAATCGGCCTCCGCCGGCATGGCGTCCGCAGCGCGGGCAAGCACGGCATTGGAGAAGCGGGTCGGGGTCATCGCCGTTTTCATGGATGCATGGGCGTTCATCGTCGTGAACCTCGCGTTATCTGTCATGACGCGAATTTAGGATTTCCACCATGCCGACTCCACCCGAAAGCTGGCAAGTCTTCAGGAGCGGGCAAGTCTTGAGGAGCGGGCAAGTCTTCAGGCAAGTCCGCTGACAAGTTGCAGGAGACGGCAAACAGGGCCGGCAAGCTCGCTTGCAAGGCAAGCGCCCGTCCGGGACATTTCCGCCCCCGATGAAGCCCGATTCGTGGAGTTTTCGATGTCGTCCGATGCGGAGCAGATTGTCGGTCTTTACGAGCGCCACGCCCGGGTCTGGGACGAGGAGCGGGGCCGGACACTGTTCGAGCGGCGCTGGCTCGACAGTTTCGAGCGCCTGCTGCCATCTGGCGGCGCGATCCTCGATCTCGGCTGCGGCTCGGGCGAGCCGATCGCGCGCCATTTCATCGAGAGGGGATTTGCGGTCACGGGCGTCGATACCGCGCCGTCACTCATTGCGCTTTGCCAGGCTCGTTTCCCAGGGCAGGATTGGCATGTCGCGGATATGCGAACCCTGTCGCTTGGCCGCCGCTTTCAGGGCCTTGTCGCCTGGGACAGCTTCTTCCACCTGACCCATGACGATCAGCGGCGGATGTTCCCGCTCTTCCGCGCGTATGCGGCGGCCGGTGCGGCCTTGATATTTACCAGTGGTCCGTCGCATGGCGAGGCCATCGGCAGCTTCGGCGGCGAACCGCTCTATCACGCCAGTCTCGATCCCGCCGAATATCGCGCATTGCTCGAGGAGAACGGCTTCGACGTCGTCGACCATGTCGCCGAGGACCCGGAATGCGGCGGCCATACGATCTGGCTGGCCCAAGCGAGATGAAGCCGCTTGCACTATGGCCGCTAGGCCAAGCGCCTCGCCACGTGCATGTTGGTCTGGAGCCGCAGCGGACCTGCGGCCGGCTCGCAGCCCAGGGAATACCAAGATGCATTCCGTAGAGGCCTCCGCCCCCGGCGTTGTTCCCTTTCCTCCCGATTTTCGGATGCAGGAGGTCGCGACCAACGGCACGACGGTCCATGTCCGCATCGGTGGTGCGGGGCCGGCGGTCGTTCTGTTGCACGGCTATGGCGAGACCGGGGACATGTGGGGGGCGCTGGCGACCGATCTTGCCCGCGATCATACCGTCATCGTCCCTGATCTGCGCGGCATGGGGCTGTCGGCCAAGCCTGTGGGCGGTTTCGACAAGAAGACGCAAGCCCACGACGTTGCCGGTGTTCTCGATGAAATCGGGATCGAGAAGGCAGATCTCGTCACCCACGACATCGGCAACATGGTCGGCTTCGCCTTTGCCGCGTCGTACCGCAACCGAGTGCTGAAATTCGTCCTGATCGATGCACCCTTGCCGGGGGTAGGCCCCTGGGAGGAGATCCTCAAGAACCCGCTGCTCTGGCATTTCCGTTTCGGCGGGCCCGATATGGAGCGACTCGTCGCCGGGCGGGAGCGCATCTATCTCGACCGTTTCTGGAACGAATTCTCCGCGACGCCCGCCCGTTTCAGCGAAGCCGCGCGTGAACATTACGCCGCCCTCTACAGCCGGCCGGGAGCAATGCATTCCGGTTTTGCCCAGTTTGCGGCCTTCGATCAGGACGCCATCGACAACAAGGCGTTCCTGGCGGCGGGCAAGCTTGCGATGCCGGTGCTGGCACTGGGCGGCGAGAAATCCTTCGGCCTGTTCATGGCCGAGGTCATGCGGTTCGCGGCGAGCGATGTTCAGGGCGCGGTTATCCCCGATTCCGGCCACTGGATCATGGAAGAGAACCCGATCGCCACCACGGCGCTGGTCCGCGCGTTTCTGGATGGCGGATCCTGACAGGATCGCCCTCAGACCGCTCCCAAATCAGCGCCTCGTCTCGCGCTTGCCAATGCGCTGCCCAGCGCATCTGCAAAGCCTTCGCGCTCACGCGGCGAGAGCTGCGAGGCGACTGCCACACGCTGTCCGCGCGAGACGAGGCTCAGGCCGAGCAGCCCGTAATCCTCGTCGTCGACACGCTCCAGCTTCGTCCAGGCGGGGTTGGACCGCCAGATCGCCTCGCGGCCATGATGCGAGACCTTGCGCAGGAAGACCTCGATCGGCGTCACGATGATGCGTTCGAAGGCGCGGGCATGCCGGAAATTGACGTGGAAGGCGATGAACAGCGCCAGCACGTCGATGCCAAAGAAACCGGCGACCGGCCAAGCACCGAGCACGACGAAGGGGATCGACGACACGATGCTGGCGAGGCAGACCAGCGTCATCACGATCCGAAACCCGTTCGGGCCGAGCGAACGATGCGGGGTGATCGTGGCGTCGAACATTGCGCGCTCAGTCGGTGCCGGTGGCGCGCTGTCTGGCTCGCTGAAATCGGGCTTGCCGAGGGTCATGCCGCAACTATAACGCCGGTATGGATCAGCAGAACAGGGCCAAACGACGCGTCGCCGCAAGCAGGCCGGTCACAAAACTGCGGGCGCGCAGCGCTGCCGGGGTTCGCGAGATCTTCCAGCGCTTCCAGGCCGCCAATCCCGAGCCCAAGGGCGAGCTCGAATACGTCAACGCCTTCACGCTGCTGGTCGCCGTCGTGCTCTCGGCGCAGGCGACCGATGTCGGCGTCAACAAGGCGACGCGAAAGCTCTTCGAACTCGCCGACAGCCCCCAGAAGATGCTGGCGCTCGGCGAGGAGCGGGTGCGCGAACTGGTCAAGACCATCGGCCTCTTCCGCACCAAGGCGAAGAACGTCATCGCGCTCTGCGAGAAGCTGATCGCCGAATTCGGCGGCGAGGTCCCGATCTCGCGCGAGGCCCTCGAGAGCCTGCCCGGCGTCGGCCGCAAGACCGCCAATGTCGTGCTCAACATCGCGTTCGGCGAGATCACCCATGCGGTGGACACTCATGTCTTCCGCGTTTCCAACCGCCTGCGCATCGCGCCCGGCAAGAACGTGCTGCAGGTCGAACTCGGACTGGAGAAGGCGGTGCCGCCGGAATTCGGTCGCCATGCCCATCATTGGCTGATCCTGCATGGGCGCTACACCTGCAAGGCGTTGCGGCCAGAATGTGAGCGCTGCCTGCTGAACGATCTCTGCGATTCCCCCGACAAGCGCGTGACCTGACGGCCGGATTGCCCAGGAAATGGGCACCCGCACGGGTTGTGCAGCCCACGCTTGACTCCTCCCCCCGGGATGGGTTGTCCTCGGCCTGCCAGGCGCCCGGCGGCCCGCAATGCCGTCCCATGAGAGCGCGCGGCAAGGGAAACGCTCGGGAGATTTTGCCGTGTTCACACGTATGATCCTTGCCGCGGGCCTGGCGCTTGCGGCGTCGGGCGGTCTGTCGTCGGCCTTCGCCCAGGCCAAGGGCCCCGTCATCGGGGTGAGCTGGTCGAACTTCCAGGAGGAGCGCTGGAAGACCGACGAGGCCGCGATCAAGACGGCGATCGAGAAGGCCGGCGGCACCTATCTTTCGGCCGACGCGCAATCCTCGCCGGCCAAGCAGCTGACCGATGTCGAGAGCCTGATCGCGCGCGGCGCCAAGGCGATCATCGTGCTGGCGCAGGACGCCCAGGCCATCCGCCCCGCAGTCCAGAAGGCCGTCAACGAGGGCATCGCGGTCGTCGGCTACGACCGGCTGATCGAGATTCCACAGGCCTTCTACCTGACCTTCGACAATGTCGAGGTCGGCCGGATGATGGCCCGCGAAATCCAGAAGGCCAAGCCCGAGGGCAATTACGTCTTCATCAAGGGTTCGAGCTCCGACCCCAATGCCGGCTTCCTCTATCAGGGCTCCATCGAGGTGCTCAAACCCGCGATCGATGCCGGCAAGATCAAGAATGTCGGCGAGGCCTTCACTGATGGCTGGTTGCCCGCCAATGCCCAGCGCAACATGGAGCAGATCCTGACGCGCAACGCCAACAAGGTCGATGCAGTGATCGCCGCCAATGACGGTACGGCGGGTGGCGCCATCGCCGCCATGTCGGGGCAGGGGTTGGCGGGTTCGGTGCCGGTTTCGGGCCAGGATGCCGACCGTGCGGCGCTGAACCGGGTCGCCTTGGGCACGCAGACGGTGACGATCTGGAAGGATGCGCGCGAGCTCGGGCGCAATGCGGCGGAAATCGCACTCAAGCTGGCCGGCGGCGCCAAGCTGACCGAGATCGCCGGCTCCGCGAGCTGGAATGAGGGACCGGCCAAGCAGGCGATGACCGCACTCTTCCTGAAGCCGGTGCCGGTCACCAAGGATAATCTGAACGCCGTGATCGAGGCCGGCTGGGCCCCGAAATCGGTCGTGTGCCAGGGCGTCGCGGCGGGCAAGGTCAAGGCCTGTGACTGAGGCCGCTCCCGCGCCGTCCAAGGCGGGGGAAAGCGGCAGGAGCCTGAGCGATCAACTGCGCGAGATCGAATTCGATCCGCGCATGATCGGCATGGTCGCGGCGCTGGCCGCGATCTGGCTGGGCTTCAACTGGCTGTCGGACGGCGCCTTCCTGTCGTCGCGCAATCTCTGGAACCTGCTGGTCCAGACCTCCTCGATCGCGGTGATGGCCTGCGGCATGGTGCTGGTCATCGTGACCCGCAATATCGACCTGTCCGTCGGCTCCATGCTCGGCTTCGTCGGCATGGTCGTCGGGCTGATCCAGGTGCGCCTGCTGCCCGAACTCTGGGGCTTCGAGCATCCGCTGACCTGGCTCGTCAGCCTGCTGGCCGCGATCGCGCTCGGCAGCGCGATCGGCCTGTTCCAGGGCGCGCTGATCGCCTGGCTCGCGATCCCCTCCTTCATCGTGACGCTCGGCGGACTGCTTGTCTGGCGCGGTGCGGCGTGGTGGGTGACGCAAGGGCAAACCATCGCGCCGATGGATTCGCGGTTTCGCCCTCTCGGTGGCGGCGTCGAGGGCGCGATCGGGACGACTGCCTCATGGGTGATCGGCCTCGCGATCTGCGCGCTGATCTGCGTCGCCATGGTTTTCGCGCGCCGGCGGCGTGTGCGCTTCCGCTTCTCCCTGCGCCCGCTCTGGGCGGAGATCGTGATGGCCGTGCTCGCCTGCGGCGTCGTCATCGCCACGGTGATGATCGCCAATTCCTACGCGCTTCCTGTCGGCATCGCGCGCCGCGTCACCGAGGCGAAGGGGCTGCCCTGGCCGCCGGGCGGGCTGTTCATCGGCCATGGTCTCGCCGTTCCCGTCCTGATCGCGCTTGCGGTCGGTGTGGCCATCACCTTCCTGACCACGCGTCTGCGCTTCGGTCGTTATGTGTTCGCCATCGGCGGCAACCCGGAGGCCGCGCAGCTATCGGGCGTCAACACGCGCAAGGTGGTGATGCTGGTCTATGGGCTGATGGGGGCGCTGGTCGGCATCTCCGCCTGCATCGCGACGGCGCGGCTCGATGCCGCCACGAACTCGGCCGGCGCGCTCGACGAGCTCTACGTCATTGCTGCGGCCGTGATCGGCGGCACCTCGCTCGCCGGCGGCGTCGGCACCATCGCGGGCGCCATGTTGGGCGCGCTGGTGATGCAGTCGCTGCAATCGGGCATGGTTCTGATCGGGGTCGACACGCCCTTGCAGAACATCGTCGTCGGCTTCGTTCTCGTCGTCGCCGTCTGGCTCGACGGTCTTTATCGCAAGCGGCTGGGGTAACGGATGCGCGCGCGACACTCCACTGTCATTCCGGAGCTCGCGAAGCGAGAACCCGGAACCTACGACGGGGTGAGACCTCGGATGCAGCCCGGTCGATCGCGCTCGCCCGGTCGTGGTTTCCGGTTTCTCCTCTGCGCGGCGCCCCGGAATGACAGGGGAGGAGCCTGCCAATGGACATGACCACCCCCCTCGTCGAGATGCGCGATATCTCGATCGCTTTCGGCGGCATCAAGGCGGTCGATGCCGTCTCGGTCGATCTGAAGGCTGGTGAAGTCGTGGGATTGCTGGGCCATAACGGCGCCGGCAAATCCACCCTGATCAAGATCCTCTCGGGCGCCTACCAGGCCGATTCAGGCGAGATCAGGGTCGGCGGTGAGCTCGTCTCGATCGGTAGCCCGCGCGACGCCAAGCGCCATGGCATCGAGACGATCTACCAGACGCTGGCTCTGGCGGATAATGTCGACGCCGCCGCCAATATCTTCCTCGGGCGGGAATTACTGACGCCCTGGCATACGCTCGACGATTCCACGATGGAGGCCGAGACCCGCAAGGTCATGGGCCGGCTCAACCCGCATTTCCGCCGTTTCAAGGAGCCGGTCAAAGCGTTGTCGGGCGGGCAGCGCCAGTCGGTCGCGATCGCCCGCGCAATCTATTTCAACGCCCGGGTCCTGATCATGGACGAACCGACGGCGGCCCTGGGACCGGCGGAGACGAAGCAGGTCGCCGAATTGATCCTCGAGCTCAAGCGCCAGGGCATCGGCATCTTCCTGATCAGCCACGATCTGCATGATGTCTTCGATCTCGCCGACCGGGTCAGCGTGATGAAGAACGGCCGCGTCGTCGGCACGGCGCGAACGAGCGACGTCACGCAGGACGAGGTGCTCGGCATGATCATCTCGGGAAAGTGCCCTACGGGGGCGGTACCGGGACCCGGCGCGCTACGCGACTAGGGTAGGGGGCCGGTACGGCGAATTCACGGAAAACCCGCCGCTTTGCAGCGGCGGGTCGTAAAGTCGGGTCAGTTGCCAGCTGATCAGGCCGTTGCATGTGGCTCGTGCCGGTAGTCCCAGACTGCCCAGGCCGATACCGCGACCGTCAAGGCGCCGAAGACCATATGGGTCCAGAACGCGTTGTGGTCGCCGGTAAAGCCGAGAGCCCAGGGCGCCGCCATCAGCCAGACGCCGAGCACCATGCTCACCCACTCCTCCCATTCGGCAAAGGCCGTAAGCGCCGCGCACGCCACCAGGGCAAGCGCCACGGCGGCGATCCAGGCGCTTCGGGCGGGCATGGTCGCGCCCGCGAAGCCGAGTAGCCAGGGTGAGATGAACAGGCACGCGGCGAGGATGAGGTTGCACAAGTCCAGGGGCCGTCTGCCGTCCGTATTCGCGGTCAACATGATCACCTCCATGAGTGTCGATCATCCAAACCACTACGCCTCGCACACGCAGTGCTTGGCAGCCTTTAATATAATCCTGCTGCGAAAGCCGTTCAAGAGCGGGCTTCCCAAACGAAAACGGCCGGGTTTGGCCCGGCCGTAACTTTGGAGGCGCTCGCCGTATCGCGAGTTTAACTGCCCATGACTTGAGTGCGGATGGCGCTCCGTCTTACTTCGCGTCGAGCAGCTCTTTCACCGAGAGCAGCACCTGCTCGTTGTCATCCGCCTTTTTCGGGTCGCGCGAAGAGGAGAAGGGCAGGTTGTTGTCATTGCCGACGATGATGATGCCGTTGGCCCGGTCGACGACGTCGACGTTCTCGATCGTGAAGAAGGGGAAGGGCAGCACGCCGTCGATGGCGCCCTGGCGAGCCTTCTTGTCCGGATCCTGGATCTTCATCAGGTCGATGAAGCCGATCTTGCGCACGAGCTTGCCGACATTGGCGTCGGTCATCTCGATCTTCACGATGCGTTTGAACTTGGCGAGGTCGTGGAAGCAGTCCGGCCCCTTCTGGCCGGCGGCGCAGGCCTTGTCGGCAGTGCCTTCGCCATTGTCGCGCTCGATGATCAGCGCCGTGGTGGCGTCGATCATGTTGAAGTCGCCGATGGCGAGGCCCTTCTGCTCCAGCGGGAAGAACCAGGAACGGCCGGTCCACTTCTCGTTGGCGACGTCGAATTCGAGGATGCGCAGCACTTCCTTGCCGTCGACCTCTTCATTGCCCTTGGTCTCGGCATTCCAGAGCGGGCCTTCGAGCAGCGGGTAGAGGAAGCGGCCGTCCGGCGACTGCGCCATGCCCTCATAGCCCTTGGAGCGGCGGACATTGAACTCGACCGGCAGGTTCGGTGCGCCAGGCGTCGTCACGGCGTAATGGTCGGGCGAGCGGGCCGGCTTGCCGTCGACCGTGGTCTCGAACACCGCCTCGACCTTGCCGTTGGCGTCGACGCGGATGAGATAGGGACCGAACTCCTCGGCGATCCAGAACTTGCCGCCGATCGGCTGGATCGACTCGGGGTCGAAATCCGCGCCGGTCAGATAGCGCTTCTCGGTGCCTTCCTGAACGATGCGGAACGGGACCTTCTTGTCGGGATCATGCAGGAAGGTGGTCGACAGCCGCT
This sequence comes from Allobosea lathyri, assembly GCF_900108245.1. Taxonomy (GTDB): domain Bacteria; phylum Pseudomonadota; class Alphaproteobacteria; order Rhizobiales; family Beijerinckiaceae; genus Allobosea; species Allobosea lathyri. Next base: position 77,112 of record NZ_FNUY01000005.1, on the reverse strand, counting down.
CGATCTTGCCGCTGGCGAAATCGCTCTTGAGGCGGTGGAAGAACAGCATGGCGTCGGGCGAATTCGCCTTGGAGCCGAAGCCATTGTCGGTCAGCACCAGGAATTCGCCATTGCCGAGCGAGCGGATGCCGGAGAAGCCCTGCACCGGCTGGCCCGCGAACGGCGTCGACAGGCCGGTCGGCCGGCCGCCCGAGGTGCCCATCACCGTGCCGACAGCCTCGACCCGCTTGCCGGGCTGAACGAACTTGCCGGAGACCTTGAGGTCTGCGGGAGCATCGGCCGGAGCGGCGATGATCGTGTTGGCCGGCAGCAAGGCATGGCCGACGAGCTTGGCCGGGAACTCCTTTTGCGCATCCTGCGCACCGGCGAGGATCGTCGAGGACAGCAGCAGGGCGGCGGTGAGGACAAGGCGCATGGGACACTCCGGGGGATCGATCCGCCCGACTTGGCCCAGCGTCATTTCAGTGCGACGACGGATCGATGACGGTGCGATGACCGAGCCGCTATGCCGGCTCAGTATCCTCGCGCCGGATCGACTACATGCTCCAGCGGCTCGCCGGCTTCCAGCCGCTTGATCTGCGCCGAGATCAGCGTCGCGACCGCCTCGGGTTCCGACATCGCGGCGTTATGGGGAGTCACGGTGACGTCCGGATGGCTCCAGAGCCGCGATTCAGGGGCCAGCGGCTCGCTCTCGAACACATCGAGCGTCGCGCCCTTCAACGTGCCGGCGTCGAGCGCGGCCAGGATGTCGGCCTCGACCTGGAGACCACCGCGCCCGGCATTGATCAGGAACGGCCCGCCGAGCCGGCCATCCTGCGCCAGCCCCGAAAGCATCTGGGCATTGATCACGCCGCGCGTCTCCGGCGTCAAGGGCAGCAGGCTGACGAGGATGTCGGTGCGCGCCAGAAAGCCTGTCATCCCCTCATCGCCAGCGAAGGTCGCGAAGCCGTCGACGGTTTTCGGCGAACGGCTCCAGCCGGTCACATCGAAGCCCATCACCTGGAGCTTGCGGGCGGCATCGAGCCCGAGCTCGCCCAATCCCATCAGGCCGACGCGCACCGAGCGCGCCGCCGGCTGGTTGCGGTCGTCGTCCCAGAGCTTGGCCTGCTGCTGACGCTCGTAGCGGCGCTGCTGGCGCAGATGCATCAGGCAGTGCAGCACGATGTATTCGCTCATCCGCGTCGTCAGGTCGGGATCGACGACGCGCGCTATCGGCACCTCCGGCAAGCGTGTGTCGGCGAAGAGATGGTCGACGCCGGCGCCCAGCGAGAAGATCGCCGCGAGGTTCGGCAGGCCGCTGAGGCTGCCCTCCGGATGCTTCCAACTCGCGACATAATGCACCGCGCGCCGATCATAGGCCTCGCCGAGCGTCACGATCGGCATCTCCGGCAGCAGCGCCTGGAAGCGCTCGCGCCAATCCTCGACATGCCAGCCGGTCATTGCCAGAAGCAGACTCATCCGTGCGAACTCTCCGTGATGCGTTCGGCGACCAGCGCGCCGCGTTCTGCCGCACCCTCTCCGATCCGGTAGGCCTTTTGCAAGCGTGCCTGTGCCGCGGCAAAGCCGGCTTCGTTGCGGGCATGCACGATCCCGAGCGGGCGGTCCGGCCCTGCCTCATCTCCGAGCCCCGCCAGATCGACGATTCCCACCGCGTGATCGATCGCATCCTGCGGCCGGACGCGTCCGCCGCCGAGTGCCACCACGGCAAAACCGACAGCGCGCGTGTCGATCGCCTCGACCTTGCCGGTCTCGCCTGCGAAGACAGGTTTCACGATCGGCGCGGCGGCGAGATGCCGGCCCGGCTTCTCGAGAAGATCGGTGGGACCGCCTAGCGCTGCGATCATCCGCGCGAAACGCTCGGCGGCGGCACCGGAAGCGAAGGCGTGTTCGATCTTCCGCCTGGCATCGTCGATATCCTCGGCGAGCCGCCCCAGCAGCAGCATCTCGGCTGCCAGCGCGACCGTGACGTCGTGGAAGCGCGGTTCACGCCGGGCCCCGGTCAGATGATCGAGCGCGTAGGCGACCTCCAGTGCATTGCCGGCGACCGAGGCCAGGGGCTCGCCCATATCAGTCATCAAAGCGGTGGTCGGCAGGCCGGAATTGTTGGCGACGCCGACGAGCGCGTCGGCCAATGCGCGAGCCTTGCCATAGTCGGTCAGGAATGCGCCCGAGCCATATTTCACATCCATGGCGAGCCCATGCAGGCCGGCCGCGAGCTTCTTCGACAGGATCGAGGAGGTCAGCAGGGGGATCGTCTCGACCGTCGCGGTGACGTCGCGAATGGCATAGAGGCGCTTGTCGGCCGGGGCGAGATCGGCGGTCTGGCCGATGATGGCGCACCCCTGTTCACGCACCACCTTTCGAAACAGCGCGATATCGGGCTGCGTGACATAACCCGGCACGGCATCGAGCTTGTCGAGCGTGCCCCCGGTATGACCGAGCCCGCGCCCCGAGATCATCGGCACGTGACCGCCGCAGGCTGCGACCGCCGCTGCCAGAGGCAGGCTCACCGTGTCGCCGACGCCGCCGGTCGAATGCTTGTCGAGTGCTGGGCCGGGCAGATCGTCCCAGTTCAGCACCGTGCCGGAATCGCGCATGGCGAGCGTCAGCGCGACGCGTTCCTTGGCCGTCATGTCCCGGAAGAACACCGCCATGGCGAAGGCCGCCGCCTGCCCCTCGCTGACGGTGCCGTCGGTCAGGCCCGAGATGATCTGCCGGATATCGGCGTCTGGCAGTTCGGCGCCGTCGCGCTTGGCCGCGATGATTTCCTGCGTCAGCCTCATCAATAGGTCCCGCCGGTTTTCGTGCCGCCTGCGCTGCCGGTGATCACATCGACGAGAACCTGATGCAGCCCGCTCGCGCCGAAACGGAAGGTTTCGGGCCTTGCCCAGCCCGGCCCCATGATCTCGTCCGCGAGCCCCAGATAGAGGCTTGCATCCGACAAACTCCGGATCCCGCCCGAGGGTTTCAGCCCGACCGGCCTGCCCGACGCCTTGAGGACATCGAGCATGGTGCGGGCCGCCTCAGGGCTTGCCGAATTGGCGGTCTTGCCGGTCGAGGTCTTGATGAAATCGGCCCCTGCTGCGATGGCGAGGTCCGACGCCGCTCTGACCGCGTCGAGATCGGGATATTCGCCCGTCTCGAGGATGACCTTGAGCCGCTTGCCCACGCAGAGCACCTTGATACGCACCACCATGGCTTGCGCCGTCGCCATATCGCCCGCGAGCAGGGCGCGCCAGGGCAGGACGAGGTCGATCTCGTCGGCGCCGGCCGCGAGCGCGGCTTGCGTCTCGGCCGCGACGGTCGCGATATCCGTTCCCCCGGCCGGGAAATTCACCACCGTCGCGATGCGTGGCACGACTTCCGCTGTAGCGAATGCTGTGCGGGCTGTGCCGATGAAGTGCGGCCAGATGCAGATCGCTGCGACCGTGACCGGGCCGGCCGTTGCGCGCCTGCACAAGGCAAGCGTGCCCGCCTCATCGGCATTCTCGGAGAGATCGGTGAGATCGAGCAGAGCCAGGGCTCGCTCCGCCATCGCCTTGTCGGACATTGCCTAGAGCTCCGAGAGAAAGGCGCGCAGCAGCCGGCGAAGGCCCGACGTGGCCATGGCCGCCACATCGCGTGTTTCGCCATGATGAGGCGCGCCGCCATGCAGGCCGGCACCCATATTGGTGATGATCGAGATGCCGGCGACGCGAATCCCGAAGCGTCGGGCGAGGATGACCTCTGGCACCGTCGACATGCCGACGAGATCGGCGCCGAGCAGCTTCGCCATCCTGATTTCAGCCGGCGTCTCGAAGCTCGGCCCCGAGAACCACATATAGACGCCCTCGCCGAGATTCGTGCCCGAACTCGCAGCCGCCTTCTTCAGCCGCATGCGCAGATGCGGATCATAGGCATCGACCATCGGCACGAAGCGGCCATCGCCGGTGTCGCCGATCAGGGGGTTGAGCCCGTTCAGGTTGATGTGGTCGGTGATCACGGCAAGACTGCCCGGACGCAATCCTGGCGTCAGCGAGCCCGCCGCATTGGTCAGGATCAGCGGCGGCGAACCAAACGCGGTCAGCAGGCCGAGCGGCACGCGCATCACGGCAGGGTCGCCACTCTCATAGTAATGCGCCCGGCCCTCGAAGATCAGGACCTTCTTGCCATAGAGCGAACCGTAGCTGATCTGCCGCGCATGGCCGGAGACGCCACCTTCCGGGAAGCCGGCAATGTCGGCGAAGGGAACAGTCACCGCGTCCTGCAACTCGTCGACGGTGCGGCCGAGGCCCGTGCCGAGCACGATCGCACAATCGATCGGACCGTCTATGCCCCGCGCGATCAGCGTGGCCGCCGCCTCGTCGATGACCGGATCAATCGCCATTCGTCGCCTCCTGCCCGCCGATGTCACAAGCCTGGACGGAAGGTCCGGAAGCCGCGCAGATCACTTGCCGCAATTACAAATCACTTGCCTCAATTATTTCGGCAGGTTGGCTGGCCCAAAGGAGGCTGGCAACAGCTCCACCAGCGAAAAGTGGGCGCGGATGCCGTCTGGCCCGGCAATCGCGACCGCTGTGTCGGGCGTCGCGAATTCGCGGATGCGCTGGCGGCAGGCGCCGCAGGGCGTCACCAGTTCCGCGCCCTCGCCGAAGACCAGGATAGCGCGAATCGCCCGCCCGCCCCCGGCGATCATCGCTGAGACGGCACCTTGCTCGGCGCAACTGCCGGACGGATAGGCGGCGTTCTCGACATTGCAGCCGGCATAGACCACGCCGTCATCGGCCAGCAGTGCCGCCCCGACCTTGAACCGCGAATACGGCGCATAGGCCAGAGTCTGAACCTGCGCGGCAGCTGTGAAGAGGACATCGAAATCGGTCACATCCGTCATCCGGCTCAGCGTTCCTTGACATAGGGCACGCCCGAGGCCTTGGGCGGCGTTGATTTTCCGATGAAGCCTGCGAGCAGGATCACCGTCATCACATATGGCAGCGCCTGGATCGCCTGCACCGGCACCTGCCCGATGCCAGGCAGAGCAACGCCCTGCAGCCTGATCGCGATGGCGTCGAGCAGGCCGAAAAGCAGGCAGGCGCCCAGCGCCGGCCAGGGCCGCCAATTGGCGAAGATCACGGCCGCAAGCGCGATGAACCCCTTGCCGGCCGTCATATGCGGCAGGAAACCGGCCGATTGCGAGACTGCGAGATAGGTTCCGCCCAGCCCGCAGAGCACGCCGCAGATGATGACGGCGCCATAGCGCAGCCCGGTGACCGAAATACCGGCGGTATCGACAGCCGCGGGGTTCTCGCCGACGGCGCGCAGCCGCAGGCCGAAGCGCGTCCGCTTCAGCACGAACGCGGTCAGGAGGACCGAGGCGAAGGCGAGATAGACCGGCGCACCATGGCCTGAGATGACCTCATCATAGAACAGGCCGAGCACCGGCACATGCTCGCGCATCGCGGCGGCGAAGGGCAGTGTCAGGTCACCGAAGCGCGCGCCGCCCTCCAAGGTCGGCGTCCGGCCGCCCTGCGCGTACCAGGCGTTGCCCAGCACCACGGTGAGCCCTGCCGCCAGCATGTTGATGGCGACGCCCGAAACGATCTGGTTGCCGCGCCAGGTGATGGCGGCAAAGCCGTGAACCAGTGACAACAGCACGGAAGCCAGGATCCCGGCGCCGAGCCCGGCCCAGGCGGAGCCGGTCGCGAAGGCTGCGACCGCCGAGGCGAAGGCGGCGATCAGCATCTTGCCCTCGAGCCCGATATCGACGACGCCGGCCCGCTCCGACCAGAGCCCCGCCATCGCCGCGCAAAGCAGCGGGATCGACAGCCTGATCGCCGAATCGAGGATGACGGCGATGGTCGCGATCCACTCCATCGTCAGCGGCTTCCTTCTGTCTTTCCGGGGCTTCGCGCAGCGAAGAACCCGGAACCCACGATTGGGCGCGTGCAGTTGAGGCCATGGCTGCTGGGTTCGCCCAGTCGTGGGTTCCGGGTTCCGTCCTGCGGACCGACCCGGAATGACAGGAGGGCTCGTGTCCTCATGCTCTCCGCCCCAGGCGCAATCCACTCGCCACGAACCGGCGAAACAGGCCGTCCAGCGCACCGGCGAAGAGGATGATGACGCCGCCGATGACCACGACCATGTCGCGGGTGATGCCGGGCTTGTCGAAGGAGAGCTCCGCCCCGCCCTGATAGAGCACGCCGAACAACAGAGCGGCGAGCCCCACGCCGATGGGATGGCCGCGCCCCATCAGCGCGACCGCAATGCCGACGAAACCATAGCCGGCAGTGAAATCGAGCAGCAGCCTGTGCTGCACGCCCATCACCTCATTGACCGCGAGCCCCCCGGCAAGCGCCCCCGAGATCGCCATTGCGACCATGGTGATGCGCGCGGGCGAAATGCCGGCATAGGCGGCGGCGCGCGGATTGGCTCCTACGGTGCGAATGCAGTAGCCCAGCCGCGAGCGGAAGATCAGTGCCCAAATCGCCACGAGGGAGGCCAGCGCCAGCAGGAATGCCGTGTTCAACGGCGTTGCCGGCAGCTTCAACCCGAGGGGCGCGAGCAGCTGATGCATCGGGGTCAGGATCGCATGCCCCGCAAAATTCGCGGTTTCCGGCTGCATCGAGCCCGGCTTCCCGATGACCTCGACCAGCAGGTAGACGATCAGGGTCGCGGCGATGAAGTTGAACATGATCGTGGTGATGACGACATGGCTGCCGCGCGTCGCCTGCAGCCAGCCCGGAATGAAACCATAGAGCGCGCCGCCCGCCGCTGCCGACAGGATGGCGAGCGGCACGAGCAGGAAGCCGGGCAGGGGCTGGAGCCAGAGACAGGCCAGCGCCGCGAAGACGCCCGCGATCGTCGCCTGGCCCTCGCCGCCGATATTGAACAATCCGGCATGGAAGGCGACCGCGACGGCCAGCCCCGTGAAGATGAAATTCGTGGTGTAGTAGAGCGTGAAGCCGATGCCCTCGGCGCTGCCGAGCGCGCCGCGCAGCAGGAGGGCCGTCGCCTCCAGCGGGCTCTCCCCGATGCCGAGCACGACGAGGCCGGCGACGAGGAGCGCTGCCGCGACGCTGACGAGCGGCACGAGCCCGGCATCGGCCCAGCGCGGGAGGTCGATGGGAGCCGCGCTCATGCCGCCCTCTCGTTCACGCCCGCCATCAGCAGGCCGAGATCGCGCTCGTCTGCCGTTGCAGCTGCGCGTTCGCCGGTGATCCTGCCGCCGCACATGGCCAGGATCCGGTCGGACAGCGCCATCACCTCCTCCAGTTCGACGGAGACGAGCAGGATCGCGACGCCTGCATCGCGCAGCGCGATCAGGCGGCGGTGAATGAATTCGATCGCGCCGATATCGACCCCGCGCGTCGGCTGGCCGACAAGCAGCACCTTGGGATGCCGCTCGATCTCGCGGGCAAGCACGATCTTCTGCTGGTTGCCGCCGGAGAATTTCGCGGTCTTCAGGCCGGGATCGGGGGGGCGCACGTCATAGGCGTTGAAAGTGGTGCGGGCATGGGCCTCGATCCGTGACGGCGACATGAAAAGCCCGGTGCCGAACGCGGTATCCTCCTGATAACCGAGGATCGCGTTCTCCGCCGCCGAAAAAGCCGTGACGAGGCCGGTGCGCTGCCGGTCCTCGGGAATATGCATCAGCCCGAGCTTGCGCAGCTTTGCCGGGGAGCGATCCGCATTGTTGAGGATGCGCCCGCCGAGCCGGATGACGCCGCGTGAGGACCGCAGCAGCCCGGCGAGAACCTCGAGCAATTCGCTTTGCCCATTGCCGGCAACACCGGCGATCCCGACGATCTCGCCGGCATGGAGCGTCAGGCTGAGATCTTGCAGCAGTTCGACGCCGCGCGCATCCCGAACGCCGAGGCCGACGGCCTCAAGCACGGGCTTGCCGCGCCGCCGGGCCTCCTTCTCGACACGCAGCAGCACGCGCCGGCCGACCATCGCCTCGGCCAGTTCGGGCGGCGAGGTCTCGGCGGTGGTGAGATGCGCCACCATCTCGCCGCGTCGCATCACCGAGACGGCGTCGGTGACGTCCATGATCTCGCGCAGCTTGTGGGTGATCAGGACCACAGTCTTGCCCTGGGCCTTAAGCGCGCGCAGCAGCGCAAAGAGCTGGTCGGCTTCCGGCGGCGTCAGCACGGCGGTTGGTTCGTCCAGGATCAGGATGTCGGCGCCGCGATAGAGCGCCTTCAGTATCTCGACGCGCTGCTGCAGGCCGACCGAGAGGTCGCCGACGATGGCGTCGGGGTCGATGACGAGGCCGTAATCCTGCGCAAGCCGTGCGAGCTCCGCCCGCGCCTTGCCGACCCCGTTCTTGAGCCAGGCCGCGCCTTCGGCACCGAGAATGATGTTCTCGACGACACTCAGCGTCTCCACCAGCATGAAATGCTGGTGGACCATGCCGATGCCGGCGGCGATCGCATCGGCCGGCGAACGGATTTGCCTGGCTTCGCCTGCGATCCTGATCTCGCCGGCATCGGCCTCGTAGAAGCCGTAGAGGATCGACATCAACGTTGATTTGCCCGCGCCGTTTTCGCCGACGATGCCGTGGATCGAGCCCGCAGCGATGGAAAGCGATACGTCCTTATTGGCCGCTACCGGTCCGAAATGCTTGCTGATGCCGCTCAGCGCGATGGCGAGGGGCGGCATGCTGCTCACAGCGCGATCACCATGCCGTCATGGGCGCGCTCTTCCGGCAAGGGCTCCTGATGCGCGAGCATGCCGAGGCCCATATGCGTCAGGATGATGCGGGGCGTCGCAAGCTCGGCGCGATGCGCGGCGAGCGTCCTGTAGTCGAGATGGTTCGCGAGTTGCAGGTCATAGGCATAGCACTCGACGAGCAGCACGTCGGCCCCGGCCGCGAGCGGGATCAGCGCTTGCGTCCACGCCGTATCCCCGGAAAAAGCGAAGACCTTTCCGCCATGGCTCAGCCTGTAGCCCTGGCAAGGGCCTGCGCGCTCGTCATGAACCATCGCGAAAGCTGCGATCTCGAGCCCGGCAAGCGTCGCCGGCTGTTCGGGGCTGACTTCGACGAACTCGATCGGAAAGCGCCAGATATTGGTGGCCGCGCCAGGGAAATCGGCGTCGAGCGCATGCCATGCCCGGTGCTCGACGCCCACGGGCCCGGCGATCGTCAGCGGCTCCTTGCGCCGCGAGACGAATTGCGCGTCGAGCAGGAACCCCGGCAGCCCGCCGAAATGATCGCCATGGAAATGCGTGAACAGCAGGGTCGAGATGCCGTTGCGGGCGATGCCGGCCTTGTTCAGCGCCACCATGCTGGATGAGCCGCAATCCAGCAGCATGCGTTGCTTGCCGGCCTCAACATGCAGGCAGGTGTTGAAGCGCCCGCCGGAGCCGAAGGCATCGCCAGAGCCGAGTATCGTGATGTTCATGGCGTGAAGCGCGACGGCATGCCTCACATCGTGCACTTGGAATCCGACATGTAGTCATGGACCTTGATGGTGCCGGAGATGATCTCCGCCTTGGCCTTGTCGGCGGCGGCCTTCATCTCATCGGTGATCAGCGACTTGTTGGCATCGTCGAGCGCCCAGGCGACGCCATCCTCCTTCAGGCCGAGGACCTGAATCCCGGGCTTCCAGCCGCCGTCGCGGGCGGCCTTGAAGGAATTATAGGCGGCGACATCGACGCGCTTCAGCATCGAGGTCAGCACCTTGCCGGGCTGGAGCGAATTCTGGTTGGAATCGACGCCGATGCCGAGCTTGCCGGCGTCGGCGGCCGCGCGCAGCACACCGATGCCGGTGCCACCCGCCGCGTGGTAGATCACGTCCGCGCCACGGTCGATCTGTGATTTCGCGAGTTCGCCGCCCTTGACCGGGTCGTTCCAGGCGGCCGGCGTCGATCCCGTCATGTTCTGGAAGATCTCGGCATCCTTCTTCGCGGCCTTCACGCCCTGGACATAGCCGCAGGCGAATTTCCGGATCAGCGGGATATCCATCCCGCCGACGAAGCCGACCTTGTTGGTCTTGGAGGCGAGGCCGGCGAGCAGGCCGACGAGATAGGAGCCTTCATGCTCCTTGAACACGACCGACTGCACATTGGGCAGGTCGACCACCATGTCGATGATCGTGAACTTCAGGTCCGGGAACTCGGCCGCGACCTTTTGCAGCGCGGTCGCCTGGCTGAACCCCACAGCGATGATCGGCGAGTTGCCGTCGCGGGCGAAGCGCCGCAGTGCCTGCTCGATCTGAGCGTCGTTCGTCGGCTCGAAATCGCGGAACTCGACGCCGGTTTCCTGCTTGAACCTGTCGGCGCCGATGAAGACGCCCTCGTTGAAGGATTTGTCGAACTTGCCGCCCTTGTCATAGACGACCGCCGGCTTGATCGCCGTCTGCGCCATCGCCGCGACCGCCGAGAGCGCGACGCCGGCCAGCGCCAAAGCGAGAGATTTCAACCGCATGTGACAAATCCCCTGTTCGATCTGCGGGGCGGTTTGCCACCCCTGCTTGGCCGCACGATGGCATGGCTTGGCGGCGCGGCCAAGCCGGCGCAGGCCACTAGGCTGCGAGCAGCCACGATGCGATTGCCCGGGACGCCAGTTGGGCTTAACTCTGCTGCGATGAGCCTGAACGACGAAGAGATCGAGCGCTATGCCCGCCATCTGGTGCTGCCGGAAATCGGCGGGCCGGGCCAGCAACGGCTGAAGCGCTCGCGCGTCCTCGTCGTCGGTGCGGGCGGACTTGGCGCGCCGCTGATCCAGTATCTCGCCGCTGCGGGCGTCGGGCATATCGGCATCGTCGACGACGACATCGTCTCGCTCTCCAACCTGCAGCGCCAGACGATTTTCGGCACCGCCGATATCGGCGCACATAAGGCTGTTGCCGCCGCGGCCTTCGTCAACCGCCTCAACCCGCATGTCGTGGTCGAGGAGCATGTCACCCGCCTCGATCCCCACAATGCCCGCGCCTTGATCGCGTTCTATGACGTCGTCGCCGAGGGCTCCGACAATTTCGCCACGCGCTATGCCGTCTCGGATGCCTGCTTCCATGAGAAGAAGCCGCTGGTCATGGGTGCGCTCGGCCGTTTCGACGGCTCGCTGACCACGATCCGTGCGCATGAGACGGCAGCGGACGGCCGGCGCAATCCAACCTATCGCTGCCTGTTCCCCGTCGCGCCGCCACCGGGAACAGTCGCGCCCTGCGCCGAAGCCGGCGTGCTCGGCGCCATGCCCGGTGTGATGGGTTCGCTGATGGCGCTGGAAGTCATTCGCGCCATCACCGGCTTCGGCGAACCGCTGGTCGGCAAGCTGCTGCTGGTCGATGGCCTGACCATGCGCTTCGAAACGCTGCGCTATGCCTGGGACGAAGCCAACAGCCTGAACGGCGCGCCGGTTAAGCCTGATGTTAGCCCGTCACGGCTATAGCACTCGGGGTAAAAGGTCGTCACGCCCGGCCATGACCGGGCGCCGCGAGATCGGGCTGGGAGCCTGCTGGAAGGGACATGTAAAGGCGAAGTAGTCGGCGACGCCTGCCGCCGGCGCTCTCGCTTGCTGCCTATTTCTTCGCTTCGATCACATCCCAAAGCTGCGCCGCCAGATCCGGGCCGCCGAGCTTCTTGATCGCGCGCACGCCGGTCGGCGCTGTAACGTTGATCTCGGTCAGGTTGCCGCCGATCACGTCGATGCCGACGAGAAGCAGGCCGCGCTCGCGCAAGGTCGGGCCGATCGCCTCGCAGATTTCAAGCTCGCGCTTCGAGAGGTCGGTTGGCTTGGCTGCGCCGCCGCGCACCATGTTGGCGCGCAGGTCTCCGGTCGCCGGCACGCGATTGACCGCGCCCGCCGCCTTGCCGTCGATCAGGATGATGCGCTTGTCGCCCTCGGAGACCTCTTTCATGAAGCGCTGGACCACCCAGGGCTCACGGAAAATGCCGGCGAAGAGATCAAACAGCGAGCCGAAATTCGGGTCGTCCTTGCCGGTCTTGAACACGGTCGCGCCACCATGGCCGTAGAGAGGCTTCATCACGATCTCGCCGAACTCGTCGCGGAACGCCTCGATCTCGGCCTTGTCGCGGGTGATCAGCGTCTGCGGCATCAGTTCTGGAAAATGCGTGACCAGAATCTTTTCGGGCGCGTTGCGCACCTCGGTCGGGTTGTTGACCACGAGCGTCTTGGGGTGGATGCGCTCCAGCAGATGCGTCGTGGTGACATAGGCCATGTCGAAGGGCGGGTCCTGCCGCAGCAGCACGACATCGAGCGTCGAGAGGTCGACCCGCTCCTCGGCTCCGACGCTGAAATGGTCGCCCTCGACATCGCGCACCGTCACCGGCTTGATCCGCGCCGTGACCTTGCCGTCGCGCAGGGTCAGCTTGTCGGGCGTGTAAGTGAAGAGCGTATGCCCGCGTGCCTGTGCTTCCAGCATCAGCGAGAAGCCGGTATCGCCGGCGATCCGGACTTTCTCGATCGGGTCCATCTGGATGGCGACGGTGAGGGTCATGGGCGGCGTTCCTGTTGCGGCGCGTCGTTATCGAACGGCGCGCACCGCGTCCGCAAGTGGGCTGCCTTGCGTCACAAGACAAGCTCGAAGACAGCAGGCACATGGCGCGGCTGTCGCCATGGCGCCAGAAAGACGGCGTCGGCCCGCAGATGATGGTCCATCGCCCAGGCATTGCGCGAGAGCCATTGCCGGATACGCGCCTCGACGAGGCGGCGCTTTTCCGGCGTGATCGCGGTCAGCGCGTCGTCGATCCGCCCGCGCGCCTTGACCTCGACGAAGGCGACGGTGCGGCCGCGCTTCATGATCAGGTCGATCTCGCCGCCCTTGCCGCCGAAGCGCCGGGCCAGCAGGCGGTAGCCCTTGGCCGAGAGCCAGAGGATGGCCAGCCATTCATAGCGCAGCCCGGTGACGCCCGAGCGTCTTGCGCGCCGGCTGCGATCGCCACTTGGCCGTGAATTGCTCACTCAGGGCTCGTCGCGGGTGAGTTCCAGCGCGCGCGCATAGATCTTGCGGCGCGGCTGTCCGGTTTCCGCTGCGACCTGAGCCACGGCCTCCTTCAGGGAAACGCTCGCCAGCGCCGTGCGCAGCCTTTCGTCGATGACATCGGCGACGGGCGTCAGCTCTTCGGCTCCGGGCGGTCCGATGATCACGACGATCTCGCCGCGCGCCTCCTCCTCGGCCTCGTAATGCCCGGCGAGTTCGCCAAGCGTGCCGCGCCGGACGTTCTCGTAATATTTGGTCAGTTCGCGGGCCACGGCGGCCGGCCGTGCCCCGAGCACGGCTGCGGCGTCGGCGAGCATCTCGGCCAGGCGCCGGGGTGATTCGAAAAAGACCAGCGTACCGGGAATCGCGGCAAGCTCCGTCAGGCGTCCGCGGCGCGCTGCGGCCTTCGGCGGCAGGAAACCCTCGAAGAAAAAGCGATCGGTCGGCAGGCCCGCCAGCACGAGCGCTGCCAGAACCGCCGAGGGGCCGGGAATGCCGGTGACCGGCAATCCCTCGGCGACAAGTTCGGCCACAAGCTTGTAGCCGGGGTCCGAGACCAGCGGCGTGCCCGCATCCGAAATCAGCGCGAGCTTGCCGCCTTCGCGCAGCTTGGCCAGAATTTTCGGCCTCATCTGCTCGGCATTGTGCTCGTGATAGGGATAGAGCGGCGTCGAGATGCCGTAATGCGCCAGCAGCGTCTTCGACGTCCGGGTGTCCTCGGCCAGGACGCCGTCGGCGGCGGCAAGCGTCGCCAGAGCGCGGAACGAGATGTCGCGCAGATTGCCGATCGGCGTCGCGACGATATGGAGGCCGGGCGCGAGCGGCTCGGCCTCGGCCTTGAGTCCGAAGGCGGTGTAGCTCGAGCTGCGCGGCGGTGCTGTGGGGGCGGTCGACATCGGCGCACGCTGCCACAAGCGCCCGCAATGCGCCACGGCCCGACAGCGCCGAATGCAGCATCGCGCAATCGCAACACAGAGTTAACAACTTGAAAATACGATAGCGCACTGGCAGGAGAGCCCCACGGTCGGGGGACTGCGCTGCCGGACAGGCGTCTCGCCGGTCCGGCCTATGACTGGAGATCGCCCGTGTTGCGTTATCGGCACCTTGCACCGGTCTTTCGGTTGAGCATCCCGACGCTCGCCGTCGCGATGTCCCTTGCGTTGGCCGCATGCAGCGGCGGCCCCTCCGGCCTGCCGGGCTTCGACAACTCGTCCGGGCAGGCCCAGCCTGCGCAAAGCACCGGCCAGACGCTGGGCAACGGCAAGGTCAAGGTCGGTCTCATCCTGCCGCTGACCGCCGAAGGCCAGGGGGCGGTCGTCGGCAATTCGCTGAGGAATGCCGCCGAAATGGCGTTGGCCGAATTTCCCGGGGCGGATCTGACGCTGCTGGTCAAGGATGATCGCGGCTCTCCCGAAGGCGCTCAGGCCGCCGCACAGGAGGCCCTGCGCGAAGGTGCAGAGCTGATCATCGGCCCGCTCTTCGCCCCCTCCGTCCAGGCCGCGGGCCAGGTCGCGCGGAGCGCCGGCAAGCCGGTCATGGCTTTCTCCAGCGACACCAGCGTCGCCTCACGCGGCGTCTATCTGCTCTCGTTCCCGCCGGAGAACGACGTCAATCGCGTTATTGCCTATGCCTCGACGCAGGGGCGCAAATCCTTCGCCGCGCTGGTGCCCGACACGGCCTATGGCAAGGTGGTCGAGGCCGCTTTCCAGCAGGCGGTGGCGAGCCTTGGCGGCCGCGTCGTCATCATCGAGCGCTTCGGGGCCGATCAGGGCGCCATGCGCGCCTCCGTGAGCCGGCTCGTGCCGGCACTGCAGCAGGCCGATGCGCTGTTCGTGCCGGCGGCGGCCGACACCATGCCCGCGCTCGGCCTCGCGCTGCAGCAGGCCGGCTACGATCCCGCCAAGGTCAAGCCGCTCGGCACAGGCGTCTGGAACGATGCCAATGTCGCGCGCGTGCCGGCGATCCAGGGCGGCTGGTTCGCCTCGCCTGATACGGCTGGCTTCAATGCTTTCGCCGGGCGCTATCAGGCCCGCTTCAACAGCGCGCCGACACGCACCGCGACGCTGGCTTATGACGCTGTCTCGCTCGCGGCGGCTCTGGCCCGCACTCAGGGGTCGCAGCGATTCTCGGAATCGGTGTTGACGAACGCCTCCGGCTTTGCCGGCGCCGATGGCGTCTTCCGCTTCCGTCCGGACGGCCAGATCGACCGCGGTCTCGCCGTGCTCGAACTGCGCAACGGCCAGATCGTGACCGTGAACGCCGCTCCGCGCGATCTCGGACCGCGGTCGCAGTAGGCAATCCCCGCCGTCATGCTCGCCCTTGTGCCGAGCATCCACGTTTTGACCACGACATTCGGCGGCTGAAGACGTGGATGGTCGTGACAAGCACGACCATGACGCTGATGGCTACGCCGCCAGATCAGCCACCAGCGCGTTGAGCAGCAGCGCGCCGTCCGGCGTCGCCGCGAGCTTGCCGTTCGCCTTGCGGACAAGCATCCGCTCGTCGATCAGGTTCGCGACGCGGGTCGCATTCAGGTTCCGGCCGGACAACGCGCTGAAGATCGTCGGGTCGATGCCTTCGACCAGCCGCAACCCCATAAGCAGATATTCGTCGCCCTGCGCCTCGGCGTTCAGCAGGTCGTCCTCGACCAGCGCATGTCCTTCTGTCTCCACACGCGTCAGCCAGGTTTCCGGCCGTTTTTCGGTCGAATGCGCCATGCGACCCTGCGCCGTTACCAGCCGGCCATGGGCGCCCGGTCCGACGCCGGCATATTCGCCATAGTGCCAGTAGACGAGGTTGTGCCGGCATTCGGCACCGGGCCTGGCATGGTTCGAGATCTCGTAGACCGGCATGCCATGGGCCGCCGTGATCTCCTGCGTGATCTCGTAGAGAGCAGCCCCCGCCTCGTGATCGGGGATCGCGAGCTTGCCGGCCTTGAACAGCCGCTCGAAGGCCGTGTCGGGCTCGATTGTCAGCTGGTAGAGCGAGAGGTGCTCCGCCGCATGGCTGATCGCCAGTTCCAGCTCGGCGCGCCAAAGCGCCGGCGTCTGCTCGACCGAGCGGGCATAGATCAGATCGAAGGAGTAGCGCTCGAAATATTTCCGCGCGATTGCGACGGCATCGAGCGCCTCGCGCGTCGTGTGCATCCGGCCGAGCGCCTTGAGGTCGGCATCGTTCAGCGCCTGCACGCCCAGCGAGACTCGGTTGACGCCCGCCGCGCGAAAATCGCGGAACCGTCCGGCCTCGACGCTGGTCGGGTTGGCCTCCAGCGAGACCTCGCAATTGGGGTCGACAGCCCAATGCTCGCCGATCGCATCGAGAATGGCGCCGACCGTGCGCCCCTCCATCAGCGAGGGCGTGCCGCCGCCAAAAAAGATCGAGGTGACCGTGCGGCCCGGCGCGAGCTGCGCGCGATGGGCGATCTCGCGCCGAAAGGCCGCGATATAGCGTGCCTGATCGGGCGGCTGCAGCCGGACATGGGAATTGAAGTCGCAATAGGGGCATTTGGCCAGGCAGAACGGCCAATGCACATAGACCGCGAAACCGGCACCCGCGGTCGGGTGGTCCGGCACGGGCAGCCGCTCCGTCGGGGCGGCGAGCCCGTTCATGCGGGTGTCCTGAGGCAGGCGGCCGCCAGCTGCGCGAAAGCGCGCGCGCGGTGCGACAGGGCCTCCGCATCGCCGCTTTTCATGGTCGAGCTCATCTCGGCGAAGGTCTGCGCATGCCCATCGGGCTTGAAGATCGGGTTGTAGCCGAAGCCGCCCGTGCCGCGCGGCGCATCGACCACTTCGCCGAAGACCCGCCCCTCGAACAGCTCCTGATTTCCGTCCGGCCAGGCGATCACCAGCGCCGAGACGAAATGCGCCCGGCGCTGAGCGGGCGTGGTCGCGCCGCGCTTGGCGAGTTCTGCCAGCACGCGCGCCATTGCCGGCTTGAAATCCTTGCCCGGGCCGGCCCAGTTGGCCGAGAACAGCCCCGGCGCACCGTCGAGCGCATCGACGCAGATCCCGGAATCATCCGCGAGTGCCGGCAATCCGCTGGCCTGCGCTGCCGCCACGGCCTTGATTGCCGCATTCTCCGAGAACATGTAGCCGGTCTCGTCGGGTTCGGGCAGGCCGAGCTCGCCCGCCGAGACCAGGTCGATGCCATATGGCGCCAGCAATTCGCGCATTTCGCGCAATTTGCCTTGGTTATGAGTCGCGATTACGACCTTGCCGGAGAGAATGCGGTGCGATGTCAATGGTCCAGCCTTTCCGGGCTCGGAAACGGCGCGTCATCCCGGGCTTGACCCGGGATCCATCGTAGAGCGGCGTGGCTTACGATGGATCCCGGATCTCCGCTTCGCTGCGTCCGGGATGACGTCCTGGTTTCCTGCATAGACAAATCAGGCCACCGCCGCCTTCTGCAGCGCGACCAGCTGGCTCACCCCGCCCTTGGCGAGTTTGAGCAGTGCCATCAGCTCCTCTTCCGAGAAGGGAGCGCCCTCGGCCGTGCCTTGCACCTCGACGAGCCCGCCGCCGCCCGTGATGACGAAATTCGCATCGGTCTGCGCGCCGGAATCCTCGACATAATCGAGATCGAGCACCGGGTTGCCGGCGACGATGCCGCAGGAGATCGCCGCGACATGGTCCTTAAGCGGGTTGGAGCCCTTCAGCATGGAGCGACCCTCCATCCATTTCAGCGCATCGTGCAGAGCGACCCATGCGCCGGTGATCGAGGCCGTGCGCGTGCCGCCATCGGCCTGGAGCACGTCGCAATCGACCACGATCTGGCGCTCGCCGATCGCGGTCAGATCGACCACGGCGCGAAGCGAGCGCCCGACCAGCCGCTGGATTTCCTGCGTGCGGCCCGAGGGCTTGCCCGAGGTGACCTCGCGGCGATTGCGCTCATGCGTGGCGCGCGGCAGCATCGCGTATTCCGCGGTGACCCAGCCCTTGCCGGTGCCGCGCAGCCAGGGCGGCCCCTTTTCCTCGACGGTCGCGGCGCAGAGCACTCGAGTCTCGCCGAAGCTCACCATGCAGGAGCCTTCGGCGTAGCGCACCACGCCGCGTTCCAGCGTGACCTTGCGCATTTCGTCGGCGGCGCGTTTGGAGGGTCGCATGGGCTTGTCCTGATTTATGAAGTTCGCGCGGCTTGTAGGCGGTTCGCCGGGGGGCGGCAAGGCGAGCCCCACAGGACCGCCGTTTTCGCTTGCTCCTGTCGAGCGCCGCGAGGACAATGTGGCATGCCAAGTTTGAGCCGTTTCCTGCCATGAGTGCGCCGCTTCGCCCTGAGTCTTCGGGCGGGCTGGTCGAGACCGACCAGCGCTCGCGCGAGATATTCCGTCAGATCGTCGACGGCTATCTCGCCACCGGCGAACCCGTCGGCTCGCGCAATATCGCGCGCCTGTTGCCGATGGCGCTGTCGCCGGCGACGGTGCGCAACGTCATGACCGATCTCGAGCTGGCGGGGCTGATCTATGCGCCCCACACCTCTGCGGGGCGCCTGCCTACGGAAAGAGGCCTGCGCTTCTTCGTCGATGCGATGATGGAGGTCGGCAACCTGACCTCCGACGAGCGCACCCGCATCGAGGCGCAGATGAAGGCGGCTGCCACGGGGCGCACTTTGGATGCGACGCTGACAGAGGCCTCGGCCCTGCTGTCCGGCCTGTCGCGCGGTGCCGGCGTCGTCGTCACCACCAAGGCCAATTCCCGGCTGAAGCATATCGAATTCGTCCGCCTCGACCCGGCCCGCGCCCTGGTCGTTCTGGTCGCCGATGACGGCACGGTCGAAAATCGCCTGCTGGCGCTGCCGCCGGGCCTGCCGGCTTCGGCGCTGACGGAGGCCGGCAATTTCCTCAACGCCCGTATTCTCGGCAAGACGCTGGGCGACCTGCGACGCGAGATCGCCGAGCATCGCGCCGAGATGGAGCAGGAGCTCGACACCCTGACCGCGCGGCTGGTCGAGAGCGGCATCGCGACCTCCTCGGGACCGAGTTCCGACCGGCATCTGATCGTGCGCGGCCAGGCCAATCTGCTGGAAGATCTGAAGGCGCAGGAGGATCTTGAGCGCATTCGCCTGCTCTTCGGCGATCTCGAGACGCAAACTGACGTCATCGACCTCCTGAGCCGCGCCGAGGCCGGCGACGGCGTACGCATCTTCATCGGCTCCGAGAACAACCTGTTCTCGATGTCGGGCTCTTCGATGGTCGCTGCCCCATTTCGCGATGCCGAGCAGCGCATCGTCGGCGTCGTCGGCATCATCGGCCCGACGCGGCTGAACTATGCCCGCATCGTGCCGATGGTCGATTATACCGCCAAGGTCGTCGGCCGCCTGCTGGACAGCGGGCGGTGAACGCTGGTTTGCGGCTGCTCCTGGCCGGCTTCGGGATGTTTCTCATGACGATTTCGGCATTTGGTGCGAGCCCCGAGCTTCTGGCTGCCGCTGGCGCGGGCCGAACCGCCGAGGTCGCCCGGCTGATTGCGGCGGGGGCCGATCTCGAAACCCGCGATACCCAGGGGCGTACCGCCTTGCTGCTGGCTGTCGACGGCAACCATGTCGCAGTCGCAAAGGCCCTGCTGGCGGCCGGCGCGAGCCCGAATACGCAAGCCGCCAATCGCGACACGCCCTGGCTGCTCGCGGGCGCGTCGGGCCGGACCGAGATCGTGGCGGCGATGATCCCGCTGAAGCCGGATCTCACGATCCGCAACCGCTACGGCGGCAATGCGCTGATCCCGGCCTGCGAGCGCGCCCATGTCGAGACGGTGCGATTGCTCCTGACCAGCGGCATCGATCTCGACCACGTGAACGACCTCGGCTGGACCTGCCTGCTGGAAATCGTGATTCTCGGGGATGGTGGGCCGCGCCATCAGGAGGTCGCGAAGCTGGTGCTCGACGCCGGCGCCAATCCCAGCCTCGCCGACAAGGACGGCGTCAGCCCGCTCACCCATGCCCGCCAGCGCGGCCAGCGCGCGGTCGCGGCCCTGATCGAGCAGGCCGGCGGACGCTGAGGCGACGCTCGATTTGGCATTGGCCGAAGATGGCGTTACCTCTGCGCGCAACGCGACATCGCTCGCGGCCAAAATCCGCATGCCAAGGCCAGACACATGACCGACACGCTTCCCGACCGCCTTTCCTCGAACCCCAACAGCCCGTTCTATAACGAGGAGCTGCTTTCGCGGGACATCGGCGTGCGCTTCAAGGGCGTCGATAAGACCAATGTCGAGGAATATTGCGTCAGCGAGGGTTGGGTCCGCCTGACCGCCGGCAATGCCAAGGACCGCTTCGGCAACCCGATGACGGTGAAGCTCAAGGGCGAGGTCGAGCCCTATTTCCGTCAGGCCGTTCCCGAAGCCTGAGGCGCTCTCGGGCCGGCCCTTTCAGGCCAGATTCTTGTAGAAGAACGTCGAGCCGCAATCGCTGCCATCCGGCATCAGGGCGAAGCGCGGAATCGTGCCGACTTCGCTCCAGCCGAGCCGGTTGTAGAGCCGCCGTGCCGCGCCGTTCTCATCGGTGTCGAGGACAAGCAGGTTGCGCCCGGCTTCGCGCGCTGCCGCTTCGGCCGCACGCATCAACGCTTCGCCGATGCCCTGTCGTCGCGCGCTGGAGTGGACGAGGACCTTGGCGATTTCGGCCCGGTGCGGCTGGTTCGGCTTGCCGATCAGATGCAGCTGCGCCGTGCCGACGATCTTCGATGCGCTGCGGGCGACGAGCAGGAACACCTGTCCGGAGGCGAGTTCGGCCACGATGCCGGTCCAGTAGCGCTCGAAATCGGCAAGAGTATTCCAGTCCATGAAGCCGACGGAGGCGCCATTTGCCACGGCGTCCCGCAGGATGTCGGTCAGCGCGGGCAGGGCGGCGCCCGCAGCGCCCGTGTCCAAAATGTCGATGGCAATGTCTGGCTTGGTCATGCGGCATGGTCCGGGAAGGCGCCGCTCCTGGCGGCGACGATGACGACGTAGCGCACCGGCGTAGCGCCGGGGTTGTGATAGGCGATCGAACTGCGCAGATGCATCTGCAGGCAATCGCCCTGGGCAAGCTGATGGCGGATTTCTCCGAGCGTCAGCTCCAGCGTGCCCTCCAGAATCCAGATCTGCTGGTCGAGGGGCGGCGCGCTGGCTGCGCTGTCGAGCACGACATGCGCGCCCGGCGGCAGCTCGACCTCGACGATCTCGAAGGCCGAGCCCGTGCCACGTGGCGAAACGTTGCGGCGCAGATAGCCACTCGCAGGGTCACGCCAGACCGGCTGCGCGGCGCTGCGAGCCAGCGGTTCGCCCTGAGAGCCATCTTCGAGCAGCGCCGACAGGGTCAGGCCGAGCCCCGAGCCGAGCCTGACCAGCAGCGCTGCCGTCGGGCTCGATTCGCCGCGCTCGATCCGCGAGATCATCGCGCGGCTGACGCCTGTGCGCTCGGCCAACGCATCCAGAGTCAAATCCTGGTGCAGCCGGGCCGCTTTCAGCCGCGCGCCGAGCCGGCGGTCGATGTCCAAAATGTCTTCGGTAAATTCCATGATAGTAGAAATATTCGATGATCATGGAATTGCAAGCGCGAAAGCGTGATGGGCCCGACGCTGTCCCGGCGGGCGCCAGCCGCGCTAGGATTGCACGGGCCGGCGCTCTTCCGGCCTGGGTAGGACTGCCCTGCGATGAGCTCGATGCTCGATGGCCTTGGACGCCTCCTCGTCCGCTTCCTCACCCGGCCGAAACTGGAGGCGCGGCCCGTCGATGCCCGTTCGCTGGCGCGGCTGGAGGCGGTGCTCAAACCCGGCGATGTGCTGTTGGTCGAGGGGCATGCGAAGATCTCGACCGCGATCAAATATCTCACCCAGTCGACTTGGTCGCATGCGGCGCTTTATGTCGGCAACACCGGGGCCAGGAGCGAGGCGGGCGAGCCGCTCGTGCTCGTCGAGGTCGATATCGAACATGGCTGCATCGTTTCACCACTGTCGAAATATGGCGCTTTCGGCACGCGCATCTGCCGCCCGCAAGGGCTGGACGATGATGGATGCGCAGCCGTCATCGCCTACGCGCTCAGCCGTCTCGGCACGCGGTACGACCTGAAGAACATCGTCGATCTCCTGCGCTGGCTGGTGCCGCTGCCGCTGGTGCCGTCATCATGGCGACGACGCATGATCGCGCTTGGCTCGGGCGATCCGACGCGGGCGATCTGCTCGACACTGATTGCGGAGGCGTTCGAGCGGGTGGGTTATCCCGTTCTGCCGACGATCGAATATGCGAAGGCGATGGGACAGCGCGATATCCGCGAAATCCTGCATATTCGGCATCACTCGCTCTATACGCCGCGCGATTTCGACATCTCGCCCTATTTCGCGGTGGTGAAGCCGACGCTTGAGGCCGGCTTCGACTATAAGGTGCTGAACTGGGGCGACGGGCCGGGGCCTGCAGCCGGGCAGGACTGACATCGACGCCACCGCAAACCCTTGGCGCAACCCGCCGACACTGCTATTGCGCGCCCATGAGCACGAAGACCTTCGACAACATCCGCAATTTCTCGATCGTGGCGCATATCGACCACGGCAAGTCGACGCTTGCCGACCGGCTGATCCAGACCACCGGCACGGTGGCGGCGCGCGACATGAGCGAGCAGATCCTCGACTCGATGGATATCGAGAAGGAGCGCGGCATCACCATCAAGGCCCAGACGGTGCGGCTGGACTACAAGGCGCAGGATGGCAAGGATTACATCCTGAACCTGATGGACACGCCCGGCCATGTCGACTTCGCCTATGAGGTCTCGCGCTCGCTGGCGGCCTGCGAAGGTTCGCTGCTGGTCGTCGACGCCTCGCAGGGAGTGGAGGCGCAGACGCTCGCCAACGTCTACCAGGCGCTCGATGCCGGGCATGAGATCGTCACCGTCCTCAACAAGATCGACCTGCCGGCCGCCGAGCCCGAGCGCATCAAGCAGCAGATCGAGGACGTGATCGGCCTCGACGCCTCCGAGGCCGTGCCGATTTCGGCCAAGACCGGGATCAACATCGAGGGCGTGCTCGAGGCGATCGTCAAGCGGCTGCCGCCGCCGAAGGGTGATCTCGATGCGCCGTTGAAATGCCTGCTGGTCGACAGCTGGTACGATGCCTATCTCGGCGTCGTCGTGCTCGTGCGCGTCATCGATGGTACGCTGAAAAAGGGCATGACCATCAAGATGATGCGGGCCAACGCCTCCTATGGCGTCGACCGCGTCGGCGTGTTCAAGCCCAAGATGCTCGAGGTCAAGACACTCGGCCCCGGCGAGGTCGGCTTCTTCACCGCCTCGATCAAGGAAGTTGCCGATACCGCGGTCGGCGACACCATCACCGACGACAAGCGTCCGACGACGCAGGCTCTGCCGGGCTTCAAGCCGGTTCAGCCGGTGGTGTTCTGCGGCATTTTCCCGGTCGATGCGGCCGATTTCGAGATGCTGCGCGCCGCGATGAGCCGGCTTCGCCTGAACGACGCCAGCTTCTCCTATGAGATGGAGACCTCGGCCGCGCTCGGCTTCGGCTTCCGCTGCGGGTTCCTGGGGCTGCTGCATCTGGAGATCATCCAGGAGCGGCTGGAGCGCGAGTTCAACCTCAACCTGATCTCGACCGCCCCCTCCGTGGTCTATCACCTGAAGCTGCGCGACGGCTCGCTGCTCGAATTGCACAATCCGGCGGATATGCCCGATGTGATGAAGATCGAGACGATCGAGGAGCCCTGGATCAAAGCGACGATCTTTACGCCCGACGAATATCTCGGCTCGGTGCTGAAGCTCTGCCAGGATCGCCGCGGCGTCCAGACTGACCTGTCCTATGTCGGCTCGCGCGCCAAGGTCGTCTACGACCTGCCGCTGAACGAGGTGGTGTTCGATTTCTACGACCGACTGAAGTCGATCTCGAAGGGCTATGCCTCCTTCGACTATGCCATTACCGACTACCGCGAGGGCGACCTCGTGCGCATGTCGATCCTGGTCAATGCCGAGCCGGTCGACGCACTCTCGATGCTGGTTCACCGTTCGCGCGCCGATGCGCGTGGCCGGGCCATGTGCGAGAAGCTCAAGGACCTGATCCCGCCGCACATGTTCCAGATCCCGGTGCAGGCGGCGATCGGCGGCAAGATCATCGCCCGCGAGACCATCCGGGCGCTGCGCAAGGACGTGACCGCCAAATGCTATGGCGGCGACGCGACCCGCAAGCGCAAGCTTCTGGAGAAGCAGAAGGAAGGCAAGAAGAAGATGCGGCAGTTCGGCAAGGTCGAAATCCCGCAGGAAGCCTTCATCGCCGCGCTCAAGATGGATTCCTGAGCGCGTCGCGGTTGCCTGTTTGCAGGCGGCTCGGCTGCGGACCCATGCAGTGAAGGCGCTTGTCGGCGAGGCGTTCCCTGGCGGATAACACGGGCGAGCCCGGATGGCGCAGGAGAACGAACATGCAGTTTCGCCCCGATATCGGCACGATGTCCCCGACGCTGCGCGAGCTTCTCGCGCCGGGCAACGTCCTGCGTGCCGGCATCAACCTGTCGAACTTCCTGCTCGTTTCGAGCCGCACGGCGGATGGTGATCCAGCCGGCGTCTCGCCTGACATGGCCCGCGCCATCGCCGACAATCTCGGCGTCGGCCTGCGCTACGTCCCCTACCAGAATCCGGGCCTGCTCGCCGATGCGGCAGCGCGCGACGAGTGGGATATCGGGCTGATCGGCGCCGAGCCGCAACGCGCCGAGGTGATCGACTTCACGCCGGCCTATGCCGAGATCGAGGCGACCTATCTCGTGCCGCCGGGCTCTCCGCTGGTGGACATCGCCGATGTAGATGCTCCCGGCGTGCGCATCGCCGTCACCGGCCGCACGGCCTATGGGCTTTGGCTTGACCGCAATATCAAGCAGGCGGAACTGATCCGCTCCGCGACGCTCGATGATGCGATGAAGGATTTCCTCGATCGCAAGCTCGAGGCGCTCGCCGGCCTGCGGCCGAGGCTGATTTCCGACCTCGCCCGCATCCCCGGCTCCCGGATGCTCGATGGCCGCTTCATGACGGTCCAGCAGGCGGTCGGCACACCCAAGCTGAAGGGTGAGGCCGTCGAATACCTGACGAAATTCGTCGAGGCCGCGACCGCGTCCGGCTTCGTCGCCGATCTGATCCGCAAGCATGGAATCGAAGGCCTGAGCGTCGCCTGAAGGTCTTTCGGCATGCTCGCATCGATCCCCCGCGCTGGCTCGCGCCGACAACCCAGTCTTGCGAAGCAGATTCGCCGTTGTCGGCGGCCGCTGTCTGTCGCATGTTGTGTTCAGTCAAAGGCTCGAACCAATCGAGCGCGACACGGCTGGAGGGCGATGTGGGACGAGGGGCTCTGATGACGCAGGTTGCCTGCGTGGATATTCGAGATCGCGACGACGCTGCGGCGATCGAGCTTCCGGCCCTTCCTCCAAAGCGCATCCTGTCGCTGGCGGGTGCTGCGCTGATCGCCTTGATGGCGGCAGGCTGTGCGTCCACTTCGGTGGAGCAGGTTGCCGTGATCAGCAGCCCGTCGGGGCCCACTTCCTTTGCGCGGGAGCGCCTGATCGGCCGCTGGGGCATCGCCTCCTTCCACAACGAGAAGGACCGCAAGCGCACCGAGGCCCAGGCCAAGGCCCAGTGCAACCTGCCCTATGTCATCGCCAAGGGACCGACCGATGGCGTGATGATGCATGTCGCCGACGATCCGAAACTCTATGAGCTGAAGCTCAAGGGCGGGCCGGCCGGCAAGACCTATCTCGGCTTCGAGGCACCTGCCGGGGACCCGCAGGACCGCGAGATCCTGTCGGCGACCGACAATCTTCTGACCATGCGCTTCGTCGATCCCGATGCGCTGCGGCGTTACGGGACATTCGTCTTCGTCCGCTGTGCGGGTTGACGAGTACAGCAACGCCTTTCCCTGTTGCAACGCCTTTCCCTGTAGAGTGAAGTGAACGGAGACGCCGGTGATCAAGCTGAAGGCTGCATCGATCTGGGCTGTCATGGCCACCGCTGCGGGGCTCTCCTTGTCCCTCGCCTTGCCGCATCCAGCCTCGGCCCAGGGCGGCGGCAAGACGCCGGACAAGGAAACGCTCGACATCGGCGACGAGCCGGGCCGCGTTTCGACTGAAGAGGTCGTGATCACCGACGGGCCCTATGCGCGCCAGGCGGTCTTCTTCCGCTCCAATGAGCCGCCGGGCACCCTGGTGGTCCACACCTCCGAGCGCTTCATCTATCTGGTCCAGCCGAACAACCGCGCGCTGCGTTATGGCATCGGCGTCGGGCGAGAGGGTTTCCAGTGGTCGGGGTTGGTCAAGATCAGCCGCAAATCCGAATGGCCGGACTGGCGCCCGCCCCCGGAGATGATCGCGCGCCAGCCCTATCTGCCGCGCTTCATGGCGGGTGGTCCGGGCAATCCGATGGGCGCGCGCGCGCTTTATCTTGGATCGACCGTATTCCGGGTCCACGGCACCAACCAGCCCGAAACCATCGGCCAATCGATTTCGTCGGGCTGCTTCCGGCTCGCCAATGGCGACATCATCGACCTTTACGACCGCGTGCCGGTCGGCACGAAGGTCGTCATCCGCCATGGCGCCAGCCTCTAACGATCGGTTCGGCGCCTGAAATCCGCAGTTCATTCTTGTCACGGGGATCGATACTCATGCTGAACGCGGTAAAGACCCACGCGCGATACGCATTCGCCTGTCTGGGAGCTGCTGTCCTGGGCGCCGCCGCTCTGCCCGCTGCGGCGGGGACGCTCGATACGGTCAAGCAACGCGGCGTCCTGCAATGCGGTGTCAGCGAAGGCCTCTACGGCTTTTCCGAGCGGAACGCGCAGGGTCAATGGTCGGGCTTCGACGTCGATTTCTGCCGCTCCGTGGCGGGCGCGATCTTCAATGACCCCTCGAAGGTCAGCTTCGTGCCCCTCTCCGCCAGCGACCGTTTCGACGCGCTGCGGGCCGGCAAGGTCGATCTGCTGTCGCGGAACTCGACCTGGACGCTCGAGCGCGAGGCCGGTCTCGGGCTCGCCTTTGCCGGCGTGACCTATCATGACGGCCAGGGTTTCATGGCGCAGCGCGCGTTGAACGTGACCTCGGCGCTCGAGCTGGAAGGCGCCAAGGTCTGCGTCGAGGCGGGAACGACCACACAAGCCAATCTCGCCGATTTCTTCCGCGCGAATGCGATGAAATATGAGGAGCACGCCTTTCCGACCAGCGCGGAGGCGCTGGGCGCATTCGAGGCGGGCCGGTGCAATGTCCTGACGCGGGATCAATCGGCACTCTTTGCGGAGCGGCTGAAGCTGGGCAAGCCGGGTGAGGCCGTCATCCTGCCTGACGTTATCTCCAAGGAGCCGCTCGGGCCGGTCACGCGCGCCGATGACTTCCCCTGGTTCAACATCGTCAAATGGGTGAACTTCGCGCTGGTGAATGCCGAGGAGCTCGGCGTTTCCTCGGCGACTGCGGTCGAGGCGATGGCTTCAGGCAAACCCGATGTGCGCCGTTTCGTCGGCACTGAGGGCGGGCTTGGTAAGATGCTCGGCCTGGAGAACGACTTCGCCCTCCGCGCTGTCCGCGCTGCCGGCAACTATTCCGAGATCTACGAGCGCAACCTCGGCGTCCAGTCGCGCCTCGGCATCCCGCGTGGCCTCAACCAGCTCTGGAGCACAGGCGGCATCCTCTACGCGCCGCCGCTGCGCTAGGCGGACAGGATTTCGGACGAAACCGCTGTCGGGCCCCGCCCGTGTATGGGCCCGTCGACGCGTGGCACCGCTGAAAGCAGCTTGATCGTATAGGGGTGCCTGGGTGCCCGCATGACTTCCTCCGCAGACCCGATCTCGACCATCTTGCCGCGATGCATCACGGCGATGCGGTCGGCGAGATGGGCCACGATCGAGATGTCGTGGGAGATGAAGAGATAGGCCACGCCGAGCCTGTCGCGCAGATCGGCGAGCAGATTGACGATTGCCGCCTGCACGGAGACATCGAGCGCCGAGACCGGCTCGTCGCAGACGATGAAGCGCGGCTCGGTCGCCAGGGCGCGGGCAATGCCGACGCGCTGCTTCTCGCCGCCGCTCATCTGATGCGCATAGCGGTCGGCGTAATGGGCCGGCAGCCTGACCAGGTCGAGCAGCGCATTGACGCGAGCCGGGATGTCTCCAGGCGCAGCAAGCCCAAAGCGCTGGATCGGCCGCCCCAGCAGTTCGCGAATGGTCTTGCGCGGGTTCAGTGAGGAATCGGGGTTCTGGAACACGATCTGCGCGGTGCGCCGCATGCTTTCGAGCGCGCGCTGCGGCTTGTCGGAGACCGTTTCCCCGGCGATGCGGATCGTGCCCGAATTGGCTTCGGTCAGACGCAGGATCGTGCGGCCGAGAGTGGTCTTGCCGGAGCCGGATTCGCCGACAAGCCCCAGAACCTCGCCGGCTGCGACCTCCAGCGAGATGTCGTCGACCGGGGAGATGATGACCGGCGTCCTCATCGGCCGCCAACCCTCGAAGCGGAGCGGTCCATTGCTCAGGACGAAGCGCTTGGTCAGCCCTTCGACCGCGACCACCGGTTCTGTCACCGCCGGGGCTGCATCTGCTGCGCGCACGACCGGGGAGGACGGCGCGTCCTCGCCCAGCACCGGCCAGGCGATGTCCCGCAGAGCCTCGGCTTGTGTGCAGCGGACCTTGCGGGCACCGATGTCGCGCAGCACTTGGGGCGCTTCGCTGTCGGGCGTCGCGAAGGGGCAGCGTCGTGCGAAGCGGCAGCCAGTGGGAGGGTTGCGCAGATCGGGGAGGCGGCCTGGTATCGAGGCGAGACGGCCCTTCTTCTGTCCGAGCCGCGGGATCGCCGCCAGCAACCCCTTGGCATAGGGGTGGACCGGCCGCTGCAGCACGTCCTCGGTCGCGCCCTGCTCGACGATCTGCCCGGCATAGAGCACGGCGACCTCGTCGGCGATGCGCCTGACCACGCCGAGATTGTGGCTGATGAAGAGCATCGTCAGGCCGCGCCGAACGCGCAGGGATTCCAGCAGGTCGAGAATCTGCGCCTCGATGGTGACGTCGAGCGCCGTCGTCGGCTCGTCGAGGATCAGCAGCTCCGGCTCCGAGGCGAGCGCGCCCGCGATCAGCGCGCGTTGGCGCATGCCGCCGGACAGTTCGTGCGGGTAAGCCTTGGCGACGGCTTCCGGATTGATGATGCCGACCTCGTCGAGAAGCTCGATCGCGCGGGCAAAGGCACGCTCCTGCGTGAAGCCGCGATGATGAATGAGCCCCTCGCCGACCTGGTCGCCGATGCGCAGCGACGGGTTGAGCACCGAGAACGGATCCTGGAAGACGAGACCGATGCGCGAGCCGCGCAGCCGCCTGCGCTCTTCCGCATTCATGGTCAGGATATCCTGCCCGTCGAACAGGATGCGGCCCGCCGGCAGTCGCGCCTCGGGCGGCAGCAGGCCCATGGCGGCGAGCGCGACCGTGCTCTTGCCGGACCCGGATTCGCCGACCAGCGCCAGGGTCGAGCCCTTCGCTACGGTGAGCGAGACCGAGGACAGCGCCTCGATCTCGCCTGCGGCAGTTCGGTAGCGGACGGTGAGATCGTCGATGGCGAGCATGGCTCAGGCCTTTCCCAGGCGCGCCTTCAGGCGCGGATCGAGCCGCTCCCGGGCGCCGTCACCCAGCAGATTGATGCCGATCACCAGCAGGCACATGGCAAAGCCCGGCGCGAGCGCGATCCAGGGCGCGCGGTCGAGGAAGGAGCGGGCCTCCGAGATCATCAGCCCCCAATCGGAACTCGGCGGCTGGGCGCCGAGCCCCAGGAAGCTCAGCGCCGAGCCGAGCAGGATCGCATAGGTCACGCGCAGGCTCGCCTCGACGATCAGCGGCGGCCAGGCATTGGGCAGGATCTCGCGGAACAGGATGTAGGAGGTGCTCTCCGCCCGCGCCCGCGCCGCCTGGATGAATTCCTCATTGGCAAGCGAGAGCGTCACGCTGCGGGCGAGCCGCGCGATCGGCGGAATGTAGACGAAGCCGACGGCGAGCGCGGTCTTCCACAGGGCCGGAGGGGTGACAGCCAGCACGAGTAGGCCGAGCATGATCGGCGGCACCGCCATCAGGACATCGGCGCCGCGCATCAGCGCCTCGTCGATCCAGCCCCGGAAATAGCCGGCTGCGAGGCCCATCGGCACGCCGATCGCAAGGCTCACGACGGTCGCGCTGACGCCCATGGCGAGCGAGAGCCGCGTGCCCATCAGCAGGCGGCTGAGCACGTCGCGCCCGTATTCGTCGGTGCCGAGCCAATAGGTTGCGTTCGGCGGCAGGAAGCGCGTGCGCATCGAGATCGTGTCCCAGGGATGCGGGGCGATCCAGGGCGCGAGCAGGCCGAGCAGGATGATGGCGCCGGTGATCGCAAGCCCGGCCTTCAATTGCAGGGACATCGGCTTGCGCGGCGGCGCGGCGGGGGCGTCTTGCAGCACATCCTGCAAGGCAGGGTTCGCGGTGGTCATGGCGGGGGCGGGATTACGCGACATTGCGGCCAAACCGGATTTTTGGGTTGAAACGGGCGTAAAGCAGGTCGGCCAGAAGATTGGCGAAGGCATAGATCGCGGCGACGACGAGGATCGCCGCCTGCAGCGTCGGCAGGTCGCGGTTCTGAATGGAGAAGACGACGAGGCGGCCCAGGCCGGGATAGGCGAAGACGGTCTCGACCACGACGATGCCGCCCATCAGCCGCCCGAAATCGAGCGCCAGCACGGTGATCGTCGGCAGCAGCGCATTGCGCAGCGCGTGGTGCAGCACGACGACGCGTTCGGGCAGGCCCTTGGCGCGCGCAGCGGTGACATAGGGGCTCTGCATCACCTCGATCATGCTCGACCGGGTCAGCCGCGAGACATGGGCGAGATGACCGAAGACCAGCGTGATCGTTGGCGCGATCAGGTGCTTGGCCCATTCCCAGACGCCGGCCGAAAGCGGTTCGTAGCCCGAGGCCGGCAGCCAGCCGAGCCAGGACGCGAAGATGACGATCACCACGATCGCCCAGAAGAACTCCGGCACGGCGATGCCGAGATAGGTCGCGACCGAGATGCCATGATCGAGCGGGCGGCCATGGCGCAGGGCCGCCACGATGCCCAGGCCGACGCCGATCACGGCGATCAGCACGAAGGATACGCCGGTCAGCATCAGCGAGCGGCCGATAGCCTCCGCCAGGATCGGGCCGATCGGCCGGTTCATCAGTGTGGACTCGCCAAGATTTCCGCTGAGGAAACCACCGGCCCAGCGCAGATATTGCTGCCAGATCGGATCGGTGAGCCCGAGCTTCAGCTCCAGCGCATGCACCTGTTCGGGCGTCGCGAAGGAGCCCAGGATCAGATAGGCGACGTTGGCAGGCAAAAGCGCGGTGATGCCGAATACGAGCATCGAGACCGCCACGAGGACGAGCACCACGAAGACGAGGCGCCTTGCGACATATGCGACCATGACTGCCCGCTCCTGGCG
This sequence comes from Allobosea lathyri, assembly GCF_900108245.1. Taxonomy (GTDB): domain Bacteria; phylum Pseudomonadota; class Alphaproteobacteria; order Rhizobiales; family Beijerinckiaceae; genus Allobosea; species Allobosea lathyri. The sequence continues at coordinate 45,780 of NZ_FNUY01000005.1, read as the reverse complement.
TGAGGTGGTCTTGCGCGGAAATGCGCTGCCACCCCGCCTGGCGCTCATGCGCGCCGGGCGGGGGCAGGCTTGTTTCCGTTCAGGGCTTCAGCGAGACGCTTTTCAGTTCCAGCCACTGCATCGGGGTCGATTTGAAGCCTTCGACCTTCTTGCTGACGCCGTTCACATGCGCGGCCGAGTAGGCGATGATTCCCGGAACGGTCTCCTCGACCACCGCCTGGAACTTCTCGAACAGCGCCTTGCGCGCGGCCTCGTCATTGGTCTTGCGGGCCTCGTCGAGGAGCTGGTCGACGCGGGCGTCCTTGTAGAGCCAAAGCTGCTTGTTCCAGCTTCCGGTCGAATGGTAGAACGGATAGATCGCGGTATCGATGGTCGGCCGGGCGAAATAGCCGTCGACATACATCTGCGCCTTGCCCGCGACATTGGCGGTGTAGGAGGCGAAGGGAACCCGCTCGACATTGATGCGGATGCCGGCGGCCTTGGCCATGTCGCGCACGGCGACGCCGACGCGCACGCGCTGCTCGCGCTCCTGGGGAACCTGCATCGGCACGTCGAACCCGTTGGGGAAACCGGCTTCCGCCAGCAGCTTCTTCGCCTTGGCGATATCGGGCGGATTGAAGGGCAGCGACTTGTTGAAATAGGGATGGCTGGGAGGGATCGGGCTGAAGGTCGGGTCGCCCTGTCCAAACAAGGCGAGCTCGACGATTGCGGATTTGTCGATCGTCAGGGCCAGCGCCTGCCGCACGCGCACGTCGTTGAAGGGCGGGCGGTCGTTGTTGAGGATGACGCCGTCCCAGGTCGGGGTCGAGACGCTGTCGGTGCGGACGGTCGGATGGTTCTTGAACTTGTCGACCGACTCGTAGGCCATGCTCCAGACGATATCGAGAGAGCCCGATTCCAGAGCGGCGATGCGCGCCGCCGATTCAGGCACGATGCGCAGCGTCACGCCGTCGAGCTTGGGCAGGCCTTTCTCGAAGTAATCGGGGTTCTTGACCAGTTCGAGACGGTCGCCGGGCGACCAGGACTTGAACATGAAGGGGCCGGTGCCGATCGGGTTGGTCGACAGCTCAGTGAGCTTGTCCTTGGGCACGATGCGCAGGTTGCGGTCGGCGAAGATGTCGGCAAAGCCGGCATAGGAAATGTTCAGGTCGAATTTCACTGTCAGGGGATCGACCGCGGTGACGTTGTCGACCATCGACAGGCTGGTGCGGGAGCGCGACCCCGTTGCCGGATCGAGGATGCGCTTCATCGTGGCGACGACATCCTCGGAATTCATGACGCGGCCATGGTGGAACTTCACGCCCTGGCGTAGCTTGAAGGTCCAGGTCTTGAGGTCGTCGGAAGCGCTCCAGCTCTCGGCGAGGTCGGGCTTGACCGTCATGTCCGGATCGATGCGCGAGAGGCCGTTGAACACCAGATGGACGTAGACGTATTCGTCGCCGATCGTCGTCTTGGCCGGGTCGAGCTGGCTGAGCGTGGTGCCCAGCGCGACCCGGACCGTGCCTTGGGCAAAGGCCGGCGCGATGGCGGCGGCGGTGGAGAGGCCCAGCGTGAAGGCCAGTACGGATAGAAGTCGTCGCATTGGTATCCCCTCTTTTTGTTTGGTCGGTATCGAAGATCAGGGCGTGATGACGGACTCCGGATCGAGGGCTCGCGCCACATAGAGTTCCGCCATCGGCTCGTATTCGCGCCAGAGCCGCGCCAGCGTCGCGATTGGATCGGCATCGCTGTCGACGCGCAGGTCGACATAAGGAAAGGGCTGGCGGTCGGCGACGACGAGCGCGGTCGAGACCAGCGGCTTGCACTCCCCGCCTGCGGCGTCGCCCGCGGCAAGCGCGGCGATCAGGCGCGCGGCCAGCGGAGCGGCGGGGTCGGCCTCGAAGGCCTTCACCATCGCGGCCGGCACCTCGGCCGAGCGAACGATGTTGCCGAGCGCGACGCAGTCGAGGCCATGGGCTTCCGCCAGTTCCGGCTTGACGCTGGCGCCGCTGAACGAGGCGGTTCGCCCCTCCTTGTCGATCAGCGCGAGCTGGCGCCAGTCGCTGCGCGGCGTGGCGGCGACGACGGAATCGATCGCCTGCTGCGCGCTGAAGCCCCGCCCCAGCAGGTCGAGCATCAGCGGCCCGAGCCGCGGATCCGTTATGTGCTGCGTCAGTGCCGCGCCGATGCCGGCAGACGCATGCGAGCAGCGCGAGCCGACGGCGATCGAGGAGGTCGTGACGACCGCGCCGAACATGCCGGTGCGGGCGCAACGGCCGGCGAGCGAGAACGTCATCGGGAGCTCTTCTTGATAGCCACGATATCGACTTCCATCAGCAGCTCCGGGCTGGCGAGCCCCTTGACCACGACGGTGGTGAAGGCAGGCGCGACGCCATCGAGACGACGCAGGACGACCGCGTTGACCTCGGCGAGATAGGCGCGGTCGGTCACATAGACCGTGGCCTTGGCGACATCCTCCAGCCCGGCTCCGGCTTCCGCCAGCAGGGTTTCGACATTGTCCATCGCCTGCTCGGCCTGAGCCTTGGCATCGCCGGCGCCATAGAACACCTCGTCGAGCCCCATGCCGGTCTGCCCGCGCAGGAGCACGCGGTCACCCGCGACGACGGCCATGCAGAACTCGCAATCGAGCTGCTGGCCTTGATGGCCATAGCGCGCGGCGCTGGAATGATAGGGTCGCACCCGCTGATGCGACTTGCCGCCCTGTTTGCGCAGCAGCGTGACGTCGATCTCGAACAGGATATCGGCCCGCGCGAAGGCCGTCGTGACGATGCCCGTCGAGACCGGCCGGATGCCCCCGAAATGCTTGCCGATCATCGGGTAGACGGCGGAACGGTAGCCGCGATCGCTGATATAGACGGTGATCTTGGCGATATCCTCCATCGAGGCGCCGGCCTCGGCGAGCAGCGTGGCGAGGTTCGCTAGAGCGAGATCAGTCTGTGCGCCGGCATCCTCCGGCGTGCGTCCGGCCGCCTTGATGCCGGTATGGTCGAGGCCCGCACCGGTCTGGCCGCGCACGAAGAACTCCTCGTCGCTGGCGAGCACCATCGCGCCCTGCCAGGGGAAGCCCTGCCCGTGCCAGCTTTCGAAGGTATAGGGCCGGGTATGGCGGGGAGGAGAGCTCGGGATCGCGGCTTCGGCGTCGATCTGCACGATCAGCTCCGGCAAAGCGAGCCCGGCCACAACGAGGCCGGTACTGACCGGGCGGACATTGGGCAGCCGCTGCGCGATCACGCCGTAGACGCCGGCCCGGAAGTCGCGGTCGACGATGCAGGTGGTGAGCTTGGTGAGGCTGGCCAGCGAACCGCCGGCCGCCTTGAGAGAGGCTTCGAGCGTGTCGAGAGCTGCATGGGTCTGCGCTGCCGGATCGCCATGGCCGATGACGCTGCCATCGGGCTGGAGCGCGGTGGCGCCGCTGAGGAAAACGCGCTCGCCGGCGCGCACGGCGCCGGAAACAGGAATGGCTCCGGCGCCAGGCAGAGCGGAGGGGGCGGTGGCGAAGCGGCTCATCATGTCTCCATCGTCAGCAATCTCTGCTGCCCCCGAGGTCTGGAGCAGGTCTCGCCTCAAGCCGCGCGGCAGATGCAAGAAAGGCACCTGCCCAAGATGGGCGCTCGCACAGACAAGACTCCGCGCGTTGGCGCGCGCCGCCTTTGGCAAGATGGCAAAGCGTAGTGAGAGGCAGGCCGCCGATCGAATTAAAATGCCGGGCTGATTATTCAGCGCGCTTATAGCCGCGCGCGCAACGTCACAGGATGTTGGCCCCGAAATTGGTCGCCGGATCCATGTCGAGGGTGAGCCTTCCGGTCGGCTCGGCCGCTCGCCCGCCGGTCCGCCCCAGCCATCGACCGGAGCCCGGCGCCGCCTTGAGTGCGCCGGCTGCGACGACATCCTGCCCGCGCAGGATGACGCGCTCCGGCCAGCCTTTCACCGTTCGCCCTGCGAAGGGTGTGAACCCCGCCAGATCATGCATCAGCTCGTCGCTGATCGTGACCTCGCGTTGCGGATCCCAGATCGCGATATCCGCGTCGAAGCCTGGTTGGATCGCACCCTTGCGCGGCAAATTGTAGAGCGCGGCCGGTGCCGTCGCGGTGAGTTCGACGAAGGCCTCGATCCCGCGACCGGCGAATTCCGGCCGACCTTTCGAGACCAGCGCGTCGAACAGCAGCGGCAGGCGGGTTTCCAGTCCCGGCAGGCCGTTGGCGATCTGCTTGAAATTCGGATTGGGCCCCGCCGAGAGCTTGCCGGTCTCGTCGAAGCGATAGGGTGCGTGGTCTGACGAGATGGTCTGGATGTCGCCCAGCGCCAGCGCCTGCCACAGTGCATCCTGGTCCGCGACCTCGCGCGGCGGCGGCGAGCACATCCATTTGGCGCCCTCGACCCCGGGCTTGTCGAGGTCGTGCTTGGTCAGGAACAGGTATTGCGGGCAGGTTTCCGCGAAGACCTTGAGGCCCTGGCCACGCGCCTGCCGGATGACCGCCGCGCCTTCCGCCGTCGAGACGTGGAAGATCATGATCGGCTGGTCGATCAGCGCGGCTTGCGTGATCAGACGGGTGAAGGCCTCGGCCTCGGAGCCGCGAGGGTGGCTGATCGAATGGTATTTCGGCGCGGTATAGCCGCGTTCGACCAGCTTCCTGCCCATCCAGGAGATCATGCCGTGGTTCTCGGCGTGGACGCAGACGAGCGCCCGGTTCTCGCGGGCGGTCAGCAGCAGGTCGAGCAGCGGCTCGTCATCGACCTTGATCAGGTCATAGGTCATGAAGACCTTGATCGAGGCATGGCCTTCCTTGATCAGCGCAGGCAGGTCGGTCTCGATCGTCTTCCTGTCGGGATTGGCGACGATCATGTGGAAGGCGTAGTCGATCAGCGCGCCGCGCTTCGCCAGGACGGAATAATCGTCGACGACCTTTCGAAGATCATTGCCGCGATGCTGTGCGGCAAAGGAGATCAGCGTGGTGTTGCCGCCGAAGGCCGCCGAGGTCGTGGCGCTTTCGAAGGTGTCGGCATTCAGGAGGCCGCCAGCCGAGACCTGCTCGACATGGGCATGCGTATCGATGCCGCCCGGCAGCACGAGCTTGCCGCGCGCATCGATCTCGCGGGCGCCCTGCGCCAGCCCTGAGCCGATGGCGGCGATCGTTCCGTCGCGCACCGCGACATCGGCCTCGAAGGCGCCGGATGCCGTCCCGACCGTGCCGCCACGGATGACGAGATCATAGGGCTGGGTCGTCATGTCGTTCTCCTGCTGGACGCGGTGGGCGCGGGGGCCGATGATGGAAGCCAGGACGATTCAAGCATAGCTGCAACGGACAAGGCACCATGTCGCGCAGAGCCCGCATCCTCGTTATCAATCCCAATTCCAACGAGGCGGTCACGGAAGGGCTGCGCCAGGCGGTCAGGCCGCTGTGCTTCGCGGAGGGGCCCGAGATCATCTGCGAGACGCTGACGGAAGGCCCTTTCGGCATCGAGACCCAGCAGCATGCCGACAGCGTGCCGATTCCGCTGCGTCGCCGGATCGAGGCCGCCAACGACGTCGATGCCTTCGTGATCGCCTGCTATTCCGACCCCGGATTGCATGTCGCCCGCGAGGGCACGAGCAGCCCGGTCTTCGGCATCGCCGAAAGCGGCGTGCTGACGGCGCTGACCCGGGCCGACCGTTTCGGCGTGATCGCGATCAAGAGCCGCTCGATTCCGCGCCATATCCGCTATCTCCGGCAGATGGGGCTGATGGACAGGCTCGCCGGCGAGCGGCCGCTCGAAATGTCGGTCGCCGAGACGGCAACCGGAGACCGCACGCTCGACCGGATGATCGAGGTCGGCCGCGAACTGAAGGAGAAAGACGGTGCCGGCGCTATCGTGATGGGCTGCGCCGGCATGGCGCGCCATCGCCGCCCGCTCGAAGAGGCGCTCGGCATTCCCGTGATCGACCCGACACAGGCCGCCGTCGCGATGGCGATCGGCATCATCGCCGTGAGGTGAGCCTCGCCGCGACGGGCGCCGTCGCTGGGGCCAGCGCGCGACCGGATCGCGTGCGCCGTCCGCCATCATGGCGCTAGCACCTTCAAGCGGCGTGATCCGCAATCCAGCTCGCCAGAACCGCGCAGGCGTCGAGGAAATCATCGATCTCCATATGCTCGCGCGGGTTGTGGCTGCCATGCTCGTTGCGCACGAAGATCATGCCGACGGGAACGCCCGCCGCTGCAAAGGCAGCCGCATCATGCGAGGCGGGACTGCCGAGCTTGGTGGAGGCGATACCAAGTCGCGTCGCCGCATCCTGCATCTCCGAGGCGATCGCGGGATCGACCATGCCTACGCTTGCCGAGGCGCGGCGGCCGAGTTCGAAGCGGACCTTTCTCCGGGCCTCGATCTCACTGATGATCGCCAGCATCCGCTTCTCCGTGTCGGCCAGCACGGCGGGATCATAGGCGCGCACGTCCAGGCTGAAATGGAAGAGGCCGGGAACCGTCGTCAGCCCGTGGACCTCCGCATCGGTGTGGAAACGGCCGAAGGTTATGGCCAGCGGAATGCCGGCTGCCTCCTGCTCTTCCCATAGGCGGTCGAGCGCCATCGCGAATTCGGCGCCGGCCATCGCGGCGTCGTGCCGGAAGCGCCTGGGCGTGCCGACATGATCGTGACGGCCGGTGATGCTGGCGTTGGGATAGCGGAAATTGCCGGGGATGCCCGAGCAGATCGCCAAGGGCAGGCCGGCATCGAACAGGCTCGGCGCCTGTTCGATATGCACCTCCAGAAAGGCGCGGATCCCGGCCGGATCGAGCTCCCGATCGCCCTTTCGGATCGCCTGGCTATCGCCGCCGCATGTATCGATGTGGTCGGCGAGGCTGCGGCCCGTATCGATCCGCCTGGCTTCAAGCGCGCTGTCGGGCAAGGTGCCCAAGGCCGAGCGGCTGCCGATATAGGATACCTCGAACCAGACGCTCTCTTCGGCGCGGATGCCCATCACGGTCACGTTGCAGCGGGGCTGCAGGCCCAACTCCCGGAGCGCGGCTATGGCGGCGAGACCGGCGACCACGCCGGCCGCCCCGTCGAAATTGCCGCCATGCGGAACGCTGTCGAGATGCGAGCCGATCAGGATGCGGGGCGCTGAAGACTCGCTGCCCGGCCAGGTCAGATAGGTATTGGCGGCGGCATCATGGCTGACCCGGAGCCTGGCGTCGGCGCCATGCGCGGCGACGAGCCGGTGCGCGAAATTCTCGCCGGCGCCATAGGTGTCGCGCATGATGCCGGGCTCGCCCTGGCTTCCCTGCGCCAGCCGATCGAACAAGTGCTCGACCGTTGCGCGCTGCGCGGCGATCGCGGCCTTTATCGCTTCGGGAGCGAAGCTCACGCGCGCGCCTCGAAATAGCCGGCACGAACCGCCGCGCCGATCATGTTGACGATCAAGCGCCCGGCCGTGATGCAGGTGATCTGGTTGACGTCCTGGCGCGGCGTGATCTCGACCACATCCATGCCGACGACGCGGCCCTTCGCAACCAGCCCGTGAATGAGCTTGCGGGCTTGCGGAAAGGTGACGCCGCCCGGGCATGGGCCGGCGACGGCCGGCGCGATGGAGGGGTCCATCCCGTCGAGATCGACCGTGAGGTAGTAGCGTCCACCAGCCGGGATCCGGTCGAGCACGGCTTCCATGCCGTGGTCGTGCAGTTCGTAGGCGCTGATCAGATGCGCGCCATAGGCGCGGGCAGCCTCGACCTCCTCGTTGCGCGCGCTGCCGGTGGCGCGCAGGCCGATCTGGAAGATCTCGCCGACATGCGCCATCTCGGACGCCCGCCGGATCGGACTCGAATAGCCCTCGCGCACGCCGTTCACATCGTCGCGCCAATCGAGATGCTGGTCGATCTGGATCAATGTGATCGGGCCTTCGCCATCCATGGCGCGCAGGACGGGGATCGGCACGCCATGGTCGCCGCCGATGACGATCGGCATGGCGCCGGCGGCGAGGATTTTGCGCACCGCAGCCTCGGCGCGACCGTAATGGCCTTTCAGGTCTCCGATATCGGCGGCGACGTCGCCGCAATCGACGGCGCGGATTGGCCGGTTGTCATAGAGCGGCCCGCCGAGATCGAAATCATAGCGCTCGATCGAGCGCACGATCCTGTCGCTGGCGCGGCGCATCGCGGCCGGCATGTTGCTCTGGTCGTTGACGATCTCGGGCACGCTGTAGGCATCGCCATAGGGGATGCCTAGAAAGGCGATGTCGGCCTTGAGCGTGTCGAGATCGGTGGCGAGTTCGGAATAGAGAAAGGTCTGATGACCGGTCTTGGGTACCGTGGTGAGGGTCATGTCCGAACCGTCCCGGGTTTGATGGGTTGTTTTTGCCCGTGCGCTGCGCTCAGGCGTCGAGCCAGCGCAATTCGCCGGGCGGCGGCGTGATGTCGGGATTGGCGGCGATCATGCGTTCCCACACGGCCTGCGTCACGGCCTGCGCCTCGTCGAGCAGGGCCTGTTCGTCGATCGTCAGCACCTTGCGGTCGCGCATCACGAATTCGCCGTCGACGATGACCGAATGGGCCAGGCCGGGATGGCCGTAATGCACGATGTTCGAGACGAGCCGGATGATCGGCCGCATCGCCGGCGTCTTCAGGTCGATGATGGTGAGATCCGCCTTCATGCCCGGCCGGATCGCGCCGATATCGGCCTGCGCACCGACGCTGCGGGCGGCGTTGACGGTGATCATGTCGAGCACCTCCTGCCCGCTGGGGCTGGTGCCGCCCTCGAACTCGCGCCCGCGGCCGGTGCGATGCACGATCGAGCCGATCGCCATCGCCTGGAACATGTCCTCGCTCATATTGTCGGTGCCGAGCACGATCTCGACCCCGGCATCGCGGATCAGCCCGATCGGGACCTTGTGCAGGCCACGTCGTGAAGAACTGGCAGGGCAGTGCACCATCCTGACCCCGCGAGCGGCAAGCAACTCGATGTCTTCAGGCGTGCAATAGGTCCAATGCGCGCTCGTTAGATCGGGACCGAGGAAGCCCTCGCGGTCGAGATAGCCGGCCGGCGTCAGGCCGTGGGCGGCCTTGACCGCGGCGACCTCGCCGGTGCTTTGCGCGAGATGGCAGGTGCGTGTCAGCCCGTACAGGCGAGACAGGTCCATGAGCTTGCGGAGCATGGCGGGCGAGCAGTTGTCGGGCGCATGCGCCGCGATCTGGCAATTGACCCGGCCGTTGCGTGCGCCATGCCAGTCTTCGACCAGCTTCTGCGTGCGGTCGAGGAAGGTCTGGCCGAAGGCCTCGTCGATGCCGTATTCGCCGAAACGGATCTTGCGCGTGTCGATGTCGGCGCAGCTTTCCGAGAGCCAGAGCCGCAGGCCCGTATCGGCCATCGCGCCCGCATAGGAGGTGACATGGCGAAAGGGGTCGACCAGCGTCGTCGTGCCGCTGCGGATCGCCTCCAGGCAGCCGAGTGCCGCCATCACGGCCCGCTCATGGTCGCTCATCGTGTAGGAGACCGGAGACATGTAGCGATAGATGATCTCGCCGCCCCAATCCTCCACCGTGCCTCTGAGAGAGGTCAGCACCGTGTGGGTATGCGCATTGATGAACCCGGGCAGTACTGCAAGCCCGCGTCCCGACATGCGCTCGCAATCGCGATAGTTGGCTTCGAGCTCCGCTGTTTCGCCGACCGCCACGATGCGATTCCCGGCGATGGCGACCGCGCCGCGCTCGATGATGCGCCGCTCCTCGTCGCAGGTGACGATGGTCGTGTCGGTGATCAGCAGGTTCATCGCGCGCTTCCCATCGGGTGCGACCTTGCGGTCAGCCCCGCTTCACATTCCAGAACACCGGCGTGCCGTTCATCATGCCGGTCAGGTCGCTGCGGAAGAGGGTCGGCTGCTTGTATTGTCCAATCGGATAATACGGCACCTCTTCGAAGGCGAGCTTCTGCATCTCGCTGCTGATGCGCACCTGCTCGGCGAGATCGGCCACGCCCGTCCACTGCGTGCGCAGGGCCTCCATCTTCGGGCTGACATACCAGCCTGGAAACGCGCCATCGCCACGCAGGGTCGAGTGCACCAGCGGGTTGAGCCAGTCCATGCCCTGCCAATTGCCCACGAAGGCGTTCCAGCCGCCCTGGTCGGCCGGCCCCTTATTGGTCCGGCGCTTGAGCACCGAACCGAAATCGAGCGCGGTATATTCGACATTCATGCCGGCCTGCTTCATGACGTCGGCCGCGATGTCGCCGAGCGGTTTCTGAGCCAGCGAGTCTGCGGGTACCAGCAGGACGACCTTCTCGCCGGCATAGCCGGCAGCCTTGAGGTCGCGCTTGACCTTGTCGTAGTCGCGCGGACCGCGGAACACGTCGAGCCCGATATCGCTGCCCATCGGCGTGCCCGGCGTGAAATAGCCGAGCGGGCTCTGGCGGAACGCGGGATCGTCACCCGCGACGGCGATCATGAAGGCCTCCTGGTCGATCGCGCCGAGCATGGCGCGGCGGATCGCCGGGTTGTCGAAGGGCGGCAGCAAATGGTTCACACGCATCTGGCAGGTGAAGCCGAGCGGATCGAGCACGGCGGTGCGCACCGCCTTGCTGCGCTGGACGATAGGCAGCAGATCGTGCGGCATGGCTTCTTGCCAGTCCTGCTCTCCCGCCTGCACGGCCGAGGTGCCGGTCGCAGCGTCCGGCATCGTCGTCCACTCGACGCGATCGAAGTTCACGAGCTTCGGGCCCGAGGTCCAATCCGGGGTACCACCCTCACGCGGCTTGTAGCCCTCGAAGCGGCTATAGACGTTGCGAGCGCCGGGCACCCGCTCGTCGGCCTTGTAGCGGAACGGCCCGCTGCCGACGACCTCCGGAATGAGCTTGAACGGATCGGTATTGGCCAATCGTTCGGGCATCATGAAGCAGACCGGCGCCGAGACCTTGCCGAGCGCGTAGGGCAGATAGGGGAAAGGCGCCTTGAGACGGAAGCGGATCGTCCTGTCGTTGGGCGCCGAGAGCTCGTCGGTCGCCTGCATCAGCGCGTCGCCGGCCGCGTCCCGTTTCGCCCAGCGCCTGATGCTGGCGACACAGTCCCTGGCGAGAACCTTTTCGCCATCGTGCCAGAGCAGGCCGTCGCGCAGCGTCAGGTTCCAGAGCTTGCCGTCGTTCTCGACGGTATGGCCCTCGACCATCTGGGGCGAGATCTCGAGCTTGGTGTTCATGCCATAGAGCGTGTCGAACACCATGAAACCATGGGTCCGCGAGACCTGTGCGGTCGCATAGATCGGGTCGGTGAAGGCAAGGTCGATCACCGGGACGAAGCGCAGGGTCGTCGCCGAGGCGGCACGCACCAGCGCAGGGCGCGAAACCAGGGTCGTGGCAGCCGTGCCTGCGATGAAGTGGCGGCGATTCAGCATCATGGGCCTTTCGGGGGCAGCGGACATGGTTTCAGGCGCGACAAGGCGACCGCGACGATGCGGGGCGCAAAGACGATAGGGAAAGGAACTCGGGACATCCGGCGCTGCCGCAGGCTGCGCAGCCGCAACAGTGAGACAGATGGAAAGGCCGGGCAATGGCCGCGCCTATGCTTTATTCGGGCCAGCCATTTGCGCCACGAATACCGCCGAGCTTGCGGCCCGCCAGGTCAGTTCGTTTGCTAGGCGAGTTTTCCGGCGACCTCGCCGACCACGACGCGAACCTCGCGCAGGAAGGCTTCCGCCGCGCGCGAGAGCGGCCGCTTGCGCGAACTCACGACGGAGGCTGAGACCTGGACGGCGGGTTCGAAAGCACGGATCGCCAGATTGTAGTGGCCGCTGAACAGCGGCGAGAGCGGATCGACCACGGCGACGCCGACGCCGCTTTCGGCGAGCACGCAGGCGGTATTGCAGTAACGCACCTCGACGGCGAAGCTGAATGGCTCTCCGGCTTCGACGAAAGCCTGCCGCACGAGTGTGCCCATCTTTGTGCCCCGTTCCAGCGCGATGAACGGCACGCCGGCCAGATCCTTTGGGTGAATCGTGTTCTTCTGCGCCAGGGGATGTTCGGGCCGCATCACGCAGACCATGCGCTCGGAGAAGAACACCTCGGCATTGAGCGCGCGGTTTTCGTTCAGGCCCATCACGAAGCCGAGTTCGGCCACGCCGTTCTCGACGCTGTCGATGACATGCTCGAAGCGGCGCACGTCGAAGAACACCCGCATCTTCGGCCGCTTGGCGAGGAAGCTGCCGAGCGCGCGGGGAATGACGCTGTAACCCAGCGGCGGTGTGGCGATCAGCCGGACATGTCCGGCCCGGTTTTCCTTCAGATCCTGAACCTTCGCCTCCAGCGCGGCATGCATCTGAAAGATCGGATCGGAGTCCTGGTAAATCGCCCGCGCTTCGGCTGTTGGGAACAGGCGGTTGTTGACGCGCTCGAACAGCGGAAAGCCGACCTGGCTTTCGAGATGCTTGATCGCGTTGCTCACGGCCGGCTGCGACAGGCCCAGTTCCTGGGCAGCCCTGACGGTCGTCTCGCAGCGGACGACGGCACGCAGCAGTTCGATCTGACGCAGGTTCATATTCTCACTCTGAATAGAGCAGGGGGCACTCTATTTCAGCAGCAAATCATATGCCAGCCCGGGCGAAGGGTTCGCTGCAGCCAGTGAGCTGTCATGGCGCGCCCGGTGGAATTGGTGTCGTTCAGGTCCAGCGCAGGCTCGGCGGCGCGAGTTCGTCGACCGAGCGCCCCGCCCAGTCCAGTGACGAAGCCTTGGCCAGGGCGCGCCGCTGCGCCTCCTCCAGCCCGGCCGATGCCGCCTGATAGTCCATCGTCAGGACCTTGCCGTCGGCAACGACCTGCCGGCCGGCGACGAAGACATGGGCGACCGCTCGGTCGGCCGCGGCATTGATCAGGCTCTTCAGCGGGTCCCGCGTCGGCCGCATCATCGGATGCGTCAGGTCGACCATGACGAGATCGGCCTGCGCGCCCTTTGCGAGGCGCCCGATATCGCTACGCCCGAGCAGTTTCGCCCCGCCCAGCGTCGCCGCACGGAAGACCTGGCCCGTCGTCACCGCCGCGTGGCTCTCGGCCGTGATGCGCGCGAACATGCCGGCATGGCGCAATTCCTCCAGCATGTTGTGGGGGAAGGTGTCGGTGCCGATGCCGACATTGACGCCGGCTGCGAGATAGCTGCCGAGATCGCGCAGCGTCACCCCGCGCCGCCCGAACACGGTGGGGCAATGCGCGACCGAGGTGCCGGTCTCGACGAGCCTCTGGATATCGGTGCGTGTCGGCCAGCGCAGCCAGGGATGATGATCGAGGAAGATCGCATGTGCGATCGAGGCATTGGGCCCAAGGAATCCTAGGGAATCGAGCCATTGCACGGCGCTCATGCCGGTGCGCCGGACCATTTCGTGGAATTCGACGATGGCCTGGCCGGCATGGGTCTGGATCGGAATCCCGCGCTCGCGGGCGGCATGGATCGAGGCGCGCAGCAGCTCGTCGGTGCAGGTGTCGATCTGCGCCGGGCAGACCATGCCCGAAAGCCTGCCTGATTCATGGGCGAGCGCCGCATCGATCACCGTCAGCGCCTCGTCCATCGCCTTGGCGCCGGCAGCGTCGTCGAGCTCGTATTCGACCGTGTAGCCGTTGCGCGTGAACCAGCGCCCGTTGCGGTACATCGGCGCCATCACCATGCGCAGCCCGCTCGCCGCCGCACGGTCGAGCCAACCGGGGCTCGGGAACGACAGGTCGACCAGCGTCGTGACGCCCGACATCAGCAGCTCCGACCAGGCGACATGGTTCAGATGCGGAATGCCCTCGGCATCGGCGCGAAACAGCCAGAGGAACTCGTATAGCGAGGAGTTGTAGAGTTTCGGGGTGCCGACCTCGTCGGTCATGCCCTTGTTGCCCGGCTCGCTCGACGGGTGCGAATGGACGTCGACAAGGCCAGGCATCACCATGAAGCCACGCCCGTCGATCTCGCGGGTCACAGGACCGCTCCAGCCTTCGCCGACATGCAGGATGCCGGTCTCGTCGAAGACGACGTCGGCGTCGCGGCGATAGACCTGGTCGTCGGCGTCCGCGTCATAGGCGATGACGATTTCGGCGCGGGAGATGCGGATTGTCATGGTCTGAGGTCCTGTAGGCGGCATATGGTTTGGATTCTGCAACTCATCCCCGGAGAAGGCCGTCATTCCGGGCGCAGCGCAGCGAAGACCCGGAATGACGCTCTGATGTTCGCCGGAACGGCAACCTTCAGAGCTCGACCTGTTGAAACTGACGTTCCAGCGCGGCCCACAGGCTATAGGCGGTCAGCATGGACGTCTTCGGGTTGTCCGGGGACGGTGTATTGGCGAAGCTCATCCTGGCCTGGCCAAGCGCCCCGTCAATGTCGAGTTCGTGAGTGTTTCTGACCACCAGGGGGTCCGCGATCACCTTGACCGTTACCTTGTCCAACCCGACCGCAAGCGCGATCGAAAAGGCCACGTTGAGGTTGCGCGGATAGCGTTGCGCAGCTGCTGCGGCGCTGCCCTCGAAAAGCAGGACCTCCGAGCGCAGCCCATCGGCATCATGCCCGATCGCGGCGAGCTCTTCCCGAAAAGAGGCCGGCGGCTTGCGTGAGGTGTAGCAGACTCGCGTCGAGGGATGGCCCGCGACCGCCCGCAGGTAATCGAGGCCGCCGATAGCCCCGGCCGGCAGGCTCAGCCTCGTGCCACCCTTCTGCGCAGCGTTTGCAAGACGCGCGAACAGCTCAGGATCGGCAAGGGCTCCCGTCGAGGCCATGATGACGGGGATGCCGGCTTCCAGCACATCGGGAAGATATTCCGCGGCAGCCTGCTGTCCGGCGGCCTCGACGACGATGTCAGGCCGTACTGCCACGAGGCTCGCGATCGTGGAAACCACTGCGACCCCGGCCGGCACGGTTTTCCGCGACGGCGAATCCGCCCGCAGAAGAAGCGTGATCTGTGCAGTCCGGCCATCTGACGACAGCATGCGATGTAGGTCATGGGCTATCGCGCCATATCCGATCAGGCCGATCGAGGCGGTCTCGAGCGTTTTTGTCGCCATCTCAGCTGCCGAGCCCTTCGCCATTTGCCGTGCCGGGTAGCTTAACCGCATCCCGTCGCAGAAGCCTGTCAGGCTGCGCCCTTGAACGCTCTCGTCTGGCAGGTGATGCGGTAGGCATCGTCCCAGTCTTCCTGTCTTTCGGTGGAAAGGAAGAGGCGGTACAGATATTTGCCGAAGCCATGGGTCTCATCCGCCCAGCACCGGCAATAGGCATCCATCGGGAGCTCGGTCACATCCGGCTGCGACCGCAGGCCGGGGCATCGGGCATAGACCTGAGCATGGGATGGCATCGCCATATAGATCCAGCCAAGCAGCGTCACACCCGCGAGAACGGCAATTGCTGCGATGCTGAGCATCGGGTTGTTCCGTCTAGTCATCCAACCCTCGTCTGGAAGACAAACATCCATCGGCACGATTTACAACATGGCGCTGGTCGAACGTCACCGTCCGGGAAACGTTCCTAGCTTAGCAACCGCTACTCAAAGGTGAAGTCCGCGAACGCGACCTGCGACTTCGCCGACGCGGCTTGGCCCGCAAGGATGCGGGTCATCTTCGGGCGCCCCCGTCCATCGTCAGCTGCGTGTTTCGCGTTTCGGCGCCACGCGACTGTCGAGCGGCCTTTTGCAGCACATCAGGAAACGGCTTCCTGCGCCTTGATCATCACGCCTGAGATGTCGCCATATAAAATCTCCCAGGCGAGGCGCGTTTCGTCAGTGAATTCCTTGCCCATGGACGTTTGCAAGGTCCAGATCAGCGCTTCGCCGACACTCGCGTAATGCTTGGCTTCGACGCCATAATTTCTGTGGTTGCGCCCAAGTTTTTTCAGGAAGGCGGTCAAACCCGGGCGGTCGTTGAGCGACGCGATGGCGACCGTAAGACTCTCCATGAGTTTGACGCCTTGGCTGCGGATGTCCGTCTTGAAGAGCGCGCGCGTCTCCGGGGCAATCTCGAACAGCCGCCCGTAAAAAAGCTCGGCACTTTCGGCCTGCCGTCGATGGAGATGAGCAAAGCTCTCTCTGATCAGCTGGGTTTGGTGCGGGGTCACGTTCACATTCTCCAACGGTAGCATCGGGAGATGGATTGGAACGCCGAGAATCTGCCGTACTGATTGATGATTATGCAAGCGAACGATGACCGTTTCGTCAACAGGCAGCCTGGGAATCATCCAGCACGGCTGTTTCGTGAAGCGCGTTTGCGGTTGCCCCTACAAGCACTCAGTGATGCAGGATCTTCGATAGAAAGCGCGCCGCCCGCTCGCTGACGGGTTTGTCGAAGAAGGCGGCTGTCTTGGCGTCCTCGACGATCGCTCCCGCGTCCATGAACAGTACCCGGTCGGCGACGCGCCGGGCGAAGCCCATTTCATGGGTGACGACGACCATGGTCATGCCGTCCTTGGCAAGTTCCGTCATGACATCGAGCACCTCGTTGATCATCTCGGGATCGAGAGCCGATGTCGGTTCGTCGAACAGCATGGCGATCGGATCGAGAGCGAGCGCGCGGGCGATCGCGACGCGCTGTTGCTGGCCGCCGGAGAGCGTCGAGGGAAAGCGGTCGGCATGGGAGCGCAGACCGACCCGATCGAGCAGTTCGAGCGCGCGCGCCCTGGCTGCATCCTCGCTGCGCTTCAGCACGTGAAGCTGGGCCAGGCAGATGTTTCCGACCACGCTCATATGCGGATAGAGCTCGAAGGACTGGAAGACCATGCCAATGCGGGAGCGCAATTTCGGCAGGTTGGTCGCGGGATCGCCCACGGAAATGCCGTCGACGCTGATCGTACCCTTCTGGAACGGCTCGAGTCCGTTGACGCATTTGATCAGCGTACTCTTGCCGGAGCCTGAAGGCCCGCAGATCACCACGACCTCGCCCTTCTCGATTTGGGTCGAGCAATCATCGAGAACCTGGGTCGACCCGTACCATTTGCTGAGATGCTCGAGGGTGATCACGGGGCAATCCTTCGCTGCAGCAGGCCGACAGCCTGGGACGCAGTCCAGCAGATGACGAAAAACACGACGGCGACGAGGAGATACATCTCCGTCAGCCGGTTATCGCGGCCGCCGATGAGATCGGCGGCGGTGAGGAAGTCGCGCAGGCCGATGACATAGACCAGCGAGGTGCTCTTGAAGACGTTGATGGACTGCATCAGCAGCACCGGCAGCATGGCCCGGAAGGCCTGCGGCAGAATGATGAAACGCATGCACTGCGCCTGCGTCAGGCCGCTCGCGAGCCCGGCCATGACCTGGCCGCGGCGCACGCCCTCGATGCCGGAACGGATGATCTCGCAGAAATACGCGGCCTCGAACAGGATGAAGCCGATCACTGCCGAATAGAAGCCGCCTACCGGGTGGCCGACCGCTATCGGCACCAGGAAATAGAACCAGAAGATGAGCAGGACGAGCGGCAGCGAGCGCAGCAGGTCGACATAGGCACCTGCCAGGTTCCGGAACAGGCGCGAGCGCGACAGCCGCATGACCGCGAGCACGATCCCGAGCGCAATGCCGCCGAGAATGCCGAGAGCCGTCAGCAGCAGCGTAACCTGCATGCCCTCCCAGAGCAGCGGCAGGGCTTTGACGATGACGTTGAAGTCGAAGGCACCCATCTCAGTGCGTCCCGGCCGCCAGCGTGCCCGCCAGACGCGCACGTCGTTCGACCCGCCGCATCAGGAAGGCGATGAGAAAGCTGATCGAGGCATAGATCAGGCTCGCGGCCGCGAAGGCTTCGATCGACTGGTAGGTATAGTCCGCGACCGCACGGGCGCGCGCTGTCAGCTCAAGGACTCCGATGGTCAGCGCCAACGACGAATTCTTGAAGACGTTGAGAAACTCGTTGGTCAGCGCCGGGATCGTCAGACGGTAGGCGAGCGGGAGCAGGATGAAACGATAGACCTGCGCCAGCGTCAGTCCGGTCGCGAGCCCGGCGCTGGCCTGGCCGCGCCCGGCAGTATTGATACCCGCACGGACCTGCTCGGCAACGCGACAGGCGGTGTAGAGGCCGAGGCTGATGACGGCCATGGTGAATTCGGGATGAGGCAGGTCGCGCTTCAGCCAGCGCCCCATCTCTCGCGGCAACAGTTCCGGCAGCACGAAGTAGAACAGGAAGATCTGCACGAGCAGCGGGATGTTGCGGAAGATTTCGACATAGGTCGCCCCGATCGCGCGCGCGATCGGCGAGGGCAATGTGCGCATGACGCCGATCACCGAGCCCAGGGCGAGCCCGATGATCCAGGCCGCTGCCGAGACGAGCACGGTCCAGCCGAGGCCGGACAGGAGCCAGCCGAGATAGGGGTCGGCAAAGAGCACCGACCAGTTCCAGTTGTAGCGCATGCGCGTCGTTTCGGGTGGTTTGGCAGCTTCGGGCGAAATTGCCCGATGGCGGAGCTAAGGCCTCGGGTAAGGTTTGGCGGGCGCTGTCCGGATCAAGCCGGATAGCGCTCCGTCCCGCATCAATCCGGATAGTTCTGCATCGACATCAGCAGCTTCAGCTCCGGGCTGAGCGGCTGGCCGATCGTCGACATCCACTTGGTGTAGATCTGCTCCCATTCGCCGCTGCGATAGAGATCGGCGAGGACACGATTGCCGAGCGATCGGAAGGCTGAATCATCGCGGCGGATCACCACTGCATAGGGATCGAACGACAAAAGCCGGCCGACGACGGCGTATTGATCCGGGTTTTTCGCCTTGGCGATCAGGCCGTATTCGACGACCTCATCGGTCATATGCGCATCGGTGCGGTCGGTCTCGAGCGCGATCCACCCCTGCGGCTGGTCCTTGGTCGATAGAACCTTGATGCCGAGATTGAGCTTCTGGTTGAGCTCGTTCAGCACCTTCTCGTTGGTCGTGCCCTGATTGGCCGAGACGACCTTGCCCTTGAGGTCCTCGATTTCCTTGATGCCGCTGTTCTTCTTCACCAGCAGCCGATTGCCGGTGACGAACATCGTATTGAGGAAATCGACCTGCTTTTGCCGCGAGAACGTATTGGTGGTCGTGGCGCAGACCAGGTCGACCGTGCCGTTGACGAGCAGGGGCGTGCGGGTCTGTCCGTTGACGGCCTGATACTTGATCGTGAGGTTGTCCAGCTTCAGTTCGGCCTTCGCAGCCGCTGCGATCTTGTTGCAGATGTCGATGGAGTAACCCAGCGGCTTGCCGTCGGCGCCAAAGGAGGCGAAGGGCGGCGAATCCTCGTTATGGCCGATGATGATCGTGCCGCTGTCCTTGATCTTCTTCAGCGCGCCGTAGAATTCCTGCGCGGATGCGCTGCCGAGTGTCAGTGCGAATGCGGCACCGAGAATGGCGCCGGCGACGATGGCTGTCTTGGTCATGTCTCTCCCCTTTTTCGTTCACGCGGTTCTGGCAAGCTTGCTGCAGATCTCCGCGAGTTTCTCGTAATCGCCGATCTCGTTGTAGGCGTGGGCGGAAACTCGCACCCAGATGCCGCTTGGATGGGCATGGAGCGGCGCGTCCGTCGCGAATTCATCGAGCAGCCGGCCGCGCAGGGCGGTCGCACGTTCCTTGGTGAAGGGACCGCTCTGAAGCGGCAATCTGACCATCGCCATTGCAGCTTCATGCCCGGCATTGCCGACCGTCGTTCCCAGATGTCCGGCCAGGAGTTCGCCAGCCTCGCGGGCCAACGCGATGTTGCGATGGCGCAGCGCTTGGCCACCAAGGTGCTCATGGAAGGCGAGCGCAGCCTCGATCGAGAGCTGGGCGGTTGCATCGCGCGTGCCGGTCCAGTCGAATTCCGCGAGATAGCCGCCGCCAAAGCCATGCGAGATCGTGGTCGGGTGGAGGTTCGCCTGCCTGTCGCGGCGCGCCCAGAGGAAGGCGCAGCCCTTTGGAGCGGCAAGCCATTTATGGCAGTTGCCGACATACCAATCGGCATCGATCGCCGGGAGGTCGATCTCGACCTGGCCGGGACCATGGGCGCCGTCGACGAGCAGCGGCACGCCGGCCTCGCGGCAGATGCGCGCGATGTCCGCGACCGGCAGGACCAGCGCGCTTGGCGACGTCACATGGTCGATGATCGCGATCCGCGTCTGCGGCGTCAGGCAGGCGGCGAAGCGCCCGACGAAGCCGCCCGGATCGACATCCGGAAATTGCAGCTCGGCGATGACGACGCGCGCGCCGGTCCGTGCCGCAACATAGCGGGCGGTGTTGGCGACCGCGCCATAGGCCTGGCCGTGCAGGAGGATGTCGTCGCCGGGCTTGAGATCGAGCGAACGCAGCACCGCATTGCAGCCGGTCGTGGCATTGTCGACGAAGGTGACGTCCTGCCCTTCCACCTTGAGGAAGGCGGCAAGTGCCGTCGCGCTCGCCCGCAGGGCATTGGGAAGGATGCTGCGCATGAAGACGCTCGGCTGCGCCTCCATTTTGTCGCGCCAGGCGGTCTGCGCGGCCATGACCACCTTGGGCGTCGCGCCGAAAGCGCCATGGTTGACGGTGAGCTGCGACCAGTCGAGTGCCCATTCATGGCGCACGGCCTGCCCCAGCGGAATCGTGGATGTGCCGTGCATCAGTGGTGTCCCATCATGGCTGCGAGGGGAGCCGGCGCCAGGGCGCGGTCGACGGCGGCCTGCGCATGCAGTGCCGTGGTGTCGAAGACCGGCAGGTCGCTGTCGGCCTGCGAGAGCAGGAGATCGAGCTCGGTACAGCCGAGAATGACC
The DNA here is from genome assembly GCF_900108245.1 of Allobosea lathyri. GTDB lineage: Bacteria > Pseudomonadota > Alphaproteobacteria > Rhizobiales > Beijerinckiaceae > Allobosea > Allobosea lathyri. Next base: position 25,145 of record NZ_FNUY01000005.1, on the reverse strand, counting down.
CCGTCCGCGCCTCGGGCCCGCGCCGCGTCGATAATGGCCATGCACTGTGCTTTCGAGGCGGGCTCGACCACGCCCTGACAGAGCTCTCGATAGATGATGTCGTGAACGATACGCTCTTCGTCTGCCGTCGGCCGGACGAGGTCGAGCTCGTGCCTGTCCAGCATGCGGCCGCGATAGAATGCCTCTTCCATGGTGAAGCGCGTGGCCAGCAGCAGGGGGCGGCGGCTCGGCGTGGCCTTGATCGCGGCGGCGGCGATGTCCGCGATGTGAACGATCGGGATCGAGATCGCTGCGGCCACATCGTCGGCGAGCTTGTGCATGGTGTTGGTGCAGATGAGCAGCATGTCGGCGCCGGCGCGTTCGAGCGCGCGAGCGCCGTCGATCATCAGCTCTCGCAGCGCCTGCCAGTCGCCAGCGGCCTGCTTGCTGGCGACATCCTGGAACTCAGCCGACCAGAGCACGATCTTTGCCGAATGCAGCCCGCCGAGCCTCGCGCGAACGCCCTCGTTGATCAGCTTGTAGTAAACGGCGGAGCTTTCCCAGCTCATGCCTCCGAGCAACCCGATCGTCTGCATCGTCCGCGCTCCCTCACGCTCTGACGATGCGACGGTGTTGGCTGATCCGACAAGCTCATTGTATGCCATACAATGAGGGGGATGGTTGAGATGTGGATACCCGAGCTTGAGCCGAGCCGGCCGGTCTACCGCGCCATCGCGGAAGCGATTGCGCAGGATGTCGCGCGGGGCCGTCTCGCCACCGGCGACAGGCTGCCGGCGCAGCGCGATCTGGCGCGGGCGCTCTCGCTCAATCTGTCGAGCGTGACGAAAGCCTACCGCCTTGCCTTCGAACTCGGCCTGGTCAACGGCGAGACGGGGCGGGGCACTTTCGTGCGTGCGGGCGATCCGGCGCGCATCCCCTGGCCATCGGGCGAAAACAGCGTCAGCATCGATTTCGCCTCGAACTTCCCGATGCCGGTCGACCCATCGGACGATGTCGTGCAGCTCTGCCAGGACATGGCACGATACGAAGTCGGTGCCCGGTTGTTCGACTATGCGCCGCGCGGAGCCGTGAACGACGATATCGCGTCGGCCGCGCTCTGGCTGGAGGGCCTTGGCGTCCCCACACGCCCGGATGGCATCCTGCTGACCTCGGGCGCGATCAATGGCGTCTTCGCTTGCCTGCTCGCTCTCGCCAAACCCGGTGAAACGGTGCTCTGCGAGGAACTGACCTCCCCGGGCCTCGTCAGCTGCGCGCGGATGATGGGGTTGAAGCTCGTCGGAATCCCCATGGACCGCGACGGTATGAAGGTGGACGCCTTCGAGCGCATCGCGAGCGAGACGGGCGCGCGCGTAGCCGTCCTCAACCCGACATTGCACAACCCGACCTTGACCGATCTGTCACCGAAACGGCGCGAGCGGCTTGCAGCCCTCGCGACGCGCTCCGGCATCATGATCGTCGAGGACGAGGTCTATGCACCTTTGCTGGGCACCCCGCCCCAGCCATTGGCGGCGCTGGCGCCAGATGCCGTCTGCTATGTCACGAGCTTCTCCAAAGCCGTGCTGCCGGGCCTCCGTATCGGCTATATCAGCGCTCCCCCTGCGATAGCCGAGCGGCTGCGCAATGCGATCCGGGTCAGCACCTGGATGCCGTCACCGATGCTGGCGAGCCTCGCATCGCGCTGGGTTCGGGACGGCACCGCCAGGCGGCTGATCGGGAAGCGCCGCGCCGCCGGGCTGCAGCGGATTAATGTCGCCCGGCGCATTCTGGGCTCGCATGAGCTGGCGTCGCGCGATGACGGGCTGCATGTCTGGCTGACCCTGCCGCAGCCCTGGCGCGGCGACGAGTTCGCGACCTATGCAGGAGCGCGCGGGCTGACGGTGATGCCGTCGCAGGATCTCGCCGCGAACTCGACGAGCGGCATTCAGGCGCTCCGCCTGAGTCTGGGCGCCGAGCCCAGCCTGGAGCGCCTCGAACAGGGTCTCTCGCGGATCGATCGCATCCTGCGAGGGCGGGAGTAGCTGAACTGCGCATCGAAGCCTTCAAAGCCTAGCCTTCGCGCTTCGCGGCGTAGCCAGCAGCAGGCTGGTCTCGCTGCCGGTGATGCCGGGAACCAGGCGGATGCGGCGCAGGACCTTGTCGAACTCGATGAGATCTGACGTTCCGAGCTCGACGATGAGATCCCATTTCCCATTCGTCGTGTGAACGCTCGATATTTCCGAGAAGCCGCTGAGTTCGCGGATCACGGCGTCGGCTGCGTGCCCCGCAATCTCGATCAGCATGATGCCCCTGACCGGAAGCTCTATCGCATCGGAACGCAGAATGACGGTGAAGCCGATGATGTCGCCATTCTGCCGGAGCCGTTCCATTCGCGAACGGACCGTGGCGCGCGTCGTGCCGAGCGCTCCGGCGAGATCGGAAACGCTCATGCGGCCGTCATGGCGAAGCAGCGTGACGAGACGGTGATCGAACGAATCCATCGGTGCCCAATTCGGTCAGTTGGTCTGATCAAAACGATAAAAGAGCGGCACAGATAATGCAATTTGGCTGCTTCAAACTGCCGGGAAATTGCGCTCGAATGGGCGCATTCCAGAAGGTGTCTACACATGCATTGCAAGATCATTGGCGCGCCCGTCGAGGTGGGAACTGACCGCATCGGCTGCGCGCTCGGCCCACAGGCTCTGCGCGCCGCCGGTCTGCGCGAGGCCCTGGAGGCACTCGGCCATGTCGTCGAGGATCTGGGCGATATCGTTCCCGACGCGCCGGTCCCGGTTTCGCATCCGAATGCCGCCGTCAGGCATCTGCCGGCGATCGCGGCCTGGACGGCGGCCATTGCCGAGGCGTCGTTCCGCGCCGGGGATTCAGGCTTTCCGATCTTTCTTGGAGGCGACCACAGTATCTCGGCGGGCACGCTTGCAGGCTTGTCGCGACGCGCGGCCGAGCGGGGCCGGCCGCTCTTCGTGCTCTGGATCGATGCGCATCCGGATTTTCACACGCTCGATACGACGACGAGCGGCAACCTTCACGGCGTGCCGCTCGCCTATGCCTGCGGCCGACCGGGTTTCGCGGGCTATCTCCCGCCTGTCGAGGCGCTGATCGACCCGAAGCGGGTCTGTACGCTCGGCATCCGGAGCGTCGATCCGGCCGAGCAGGCCGCGCTGGCAGATGCCGGCGTCATGACCTGTGACATGAGCGCGATCGACCGTCACGGCATCGCGGTTCTCATCGAGCGCTTCCTGGAACGTGCGCGGCGCGAAAATGGGCTGCTGCATGTCAGCCTCGATGTCGATTTCCTCGATCCGGCGGTCGCACCTGCTGTGGGGACGACCGTTCCGGGCGGGGCGACCTTCCGGGAGGCCCATCTGGCGATGGAACTGCTCCATGAGAGCAATCTCGTCACCAGCCTCGACATCGTCGAACTCAATCCCTTGCTGGACGATCAGGGGCGCACCGCCGCGCTGATGGTCGATCTGGCGGGAAGCCTGTTCGGTCGCCGCATCCTCGGCCGTGCAGCCCAAGCCGCGTGAAAACCATGACCGCAAAACTCAACGTCGTTCCCTTCGTCAGCGTCGATCGCATGATGACGCTGGTCCATCATATCGGCATCGAGCGCTTTCTGATGGATCTGGCTGATCGCCTCGAGGACGATTTCCGGCGCTGGGAGAGCTTCGACAAGACCCCGCGGGTCGCTTCGCACAGCCTGGAGGGCGTGATCGAATTGATGCCGACGAGCGACGGCAATCATTACGGCTTCAAATACGTCAACGGACATCCCGGCAACACGCGCGACGGACTCCAGACAGTCACGGCCTTCGGCCTGCTTGCCGATGTCGCGACCGGTTATCCGATCCTGCTCAGCGAGATGACGATCCTGACGGCCCTTCGTACGGCCGCGATGTCGGCGGTCGCAGCGAAATATCTCGCGCCACGCGGAGCCTCATGCATGGCGCTGATCGGCAATGGCGCCCAGTCGGAGTTCCAGGCGATGGCCTTCAAGGCCCTGCTTGGCATCAGGGAACTCCGCCTCTTCGACATCGACCCGGCCGCGACCCGCAAATGCGCCGCGAATCTGGCCCGGCACGGCTTCAGGACCACGATCTGCAAGTCCTCGATGGAAGCAGTCGAGGGGGCCCAGATCATCACCACTGTGACGGCGGACAAGCAGTACGCGACGATCCTCAGCGACAACATGGTCGGCGCCGGCGTCCACATCAACGCCGTCGGTGGCGACTGTCCCGGCAAGACCGAAGTGCAGCGCGAGGTGCTGCTGCGGTCGGACATCTTCGTCGAGTATCCGCCGCAGACACGCATCGAAGGCGATATCCAGCAGCTCCCCGCCGACCATCCCGTCAATGAGCTCTGGCGGGTGATCGCGGGTATCGAGCCGGGCCGGCGCGACGGGCGCCAGATCACCCTGTTCGACTCGGTGGGCTTCGCGATCGAGGACTTCTCCGCGCTGTGCTACGTGCATGAGCGCATCCTCGAGACCGGCAATTTTGACGAACTCGATCTCATTGCCGATCCCGATGATCCTCGCGACCTCTTCGGCATGCTGATGCGCTCGCCCGCCGCCGTGGCAGCCTAGGTCGGCGATGCGATGATCGCCTTGGGGCAAGGGGGCATCATGCCGCTGAAACTAGTCGACGAGGCATTGGCGACGCGGCGGCTGCGCCATCTCGACCATCTCGCGCCGGTGAAGCCACAGGACATCTTCATTGCCCTGCCGACGGGCGTGCTGGACCTGGCAGTTCCTGTGACAACCGATGCGATCAGGTCCGTTGTTCGCAGCCACGCATTCAGCGACTGACGATTAGCGGCGCGCGCGCCCACTGGGGGGCCCGGGCCGCGATTCACGGCGTCGATGACCCTGCCGAGGCCATCAGATCGTCCCGGAACTGCGGGGCGGCAATCGAGATCAGCTTCCGGATACGTTCCTGCAAGGACAGCCCTCGCAGATCGACGGCGCCATGCTCGGTGACGATGATCGCCGCATCGGCGCGCGAGATCGTCGCAGGCCCCGAAAGCCGAGCGACGATCCTGCTTCGTGCCTCGCCCTTCACGAGCGCTGTCGATGGCAGGGCCACGATCGGCAGTCCGCCCTTCGAAGCCCGCGCGCCGCGCAGAAAATCGACCGCGCCACCGACGGCCCCGACATAGCTCCGTCCGACCGTCTCCGTGTTGATCTGGCCGGAAAGATCGACCTCCAGCGCTGAATTGATCGCTGTAAACGCGGGCAGAGCCGCCAGCGACTCCCGGTCATGCGTCACATCGATCGGGCGCAGCCTGAGCGACGGGTTCATGTGAGCGAAGGCGAGCAGCTTCCGGCTTCCAAGCAGCGTTCCCGCGACCGAAAGCCCGCGATCGATGCGCTTGCGGGCATTTGTGATCGCGCCGCATTCGATGAGCCGCATCGCACCATCGCTCAGCACACCCGAATGGAGTCCGAGATCCCTGCGATCTCCCAACAGATCGGCGATGCAGTCTGGCAAGGCGCCGAGTCCGAATTGCAGCGTCGCTCCGTCCTCGACCAGCGCTGCGACATTCGCGGCGATACCGCGTTCGATCTCGCTCGGCGCGGCTCTTGCCATGTCCGGCAAGGGGCGATCGGTCCGGATGATGACGTCGATATCCCCGATATCGATCTCTGCCGAGGTGAACGGTGCCTGCCGGTTGACCTCGGCGATCACGACCCTGGCCGATGTGGCCAGGCCTTCGACATAGTCGCTGGCGCAGGACAGGCTGAAGCGCCCACCGTCCGGGTGCTCCGCGAGCTGAAGCAGGAGCACATCGACCGTCTCGCGAAGCACCTTCCCCAGGTCGGAGTAATGGACGGGCAGGATGTCGAGCGCGCCGGCCGCCGCCAGTCTACGGTTGGTTCCGGTTCCGCAGAAGGAGCTGAACCGGACATGGTCGGCGTGAGCCGGGTCCGTCGTCTCCGACAGGCTGATGCCGATGAAGGCCCTGAAAGCCCCGATCCGCGCGCGCTGCGCCATCAGGCGGCTCGTCAGCGCCAGCGGCTCGGCCGAGGCCTGCCCCCAGCAGACCAGGTCGCCTGGCCGAATGAGCGACGCGAAGTCGAGAGCGTCGGATTCAACGACCGAAGGCATGTCTGGACGCCTCATGCCCGCTCGAACACGGCCGCGACGCCCTGACCACCGCCGATGCACATCGTCTCGAGACCGTAGCGCACGCCCCGGCGCTTCATCTCATGCACAAGCGTCGTCAGGATGCGCACGCCGGTGGCCCCGATGGGATGTCCAAGCGAGATGCCGGAGCCGTTGACGTTGACACGCTCCTCATCGACCCCGCCCCATGACTGGAGCACCGAGAGCACCTGGCAGGCGAACGCCTCGTTGATCTCGATCAGGTCCATGTCGGCGACGGACAGGCCGAGTCGGCGCATCAGCTTGGCCGTCGCGGGAACCGGGCCGATGCCCATCTCAGCGGGCTCACATCCCGCCGCGGCCCAGCCGACGAGAAAGGCATCCGGCGTCAGGCCGAGCGCCTCGAGCCGGTCCTCGGCGACGACTAGGCAGGCGGCCGCTGCATCGTTCTGCTGGGCGGCGTTGCCGGCAGTCACGGTTCCGCCCGTTTGCACCGGACGCAAAGCCGCGAGCGAGTCGGCTGTCGTGTCGGCCCGGATGCCTTCGTCCCGGGCAACGAGAACGGCATCGCCGCGCTTCTGGGCAACGCTGACCGGCACGATCTCTGCCGCCATGCGGCCCTCGGCCCAGGCGGCGGCCGCGCGCTGCTGGCTGCGGGCGGCATAGGCATCCGCCGCTTCCCGCGAGATCGCGAATTTCCGCGAAAGGTTCTCGGCCGTCTCGATCATGCCGGAGATATGGCCGAAGCGATGGACCGGTTGCGAGCGCTCGCGCCCGCGGTCGAGCCTGTCATAAAGGATGGGAGAGCCCGAGCGCGTGCCCCATCTGACACCGGTCGTATAGTGCTCGATATTGCTCATACTCTCCACGCCGCCGGCCAGAACGACGTCGCAGGCCCCGGTCTGCACCATCATCGCAGCCGTCACGATCGACTGCAGGCCGCCGCCGCAGCGCCGGTCAAGCTGCATGCCGGGCACGGCGATCGGCAACCCCGCCTCGAGCGCGATCCAGCGCCCGACGCAGGGCGTCTCGGAATTGGCGTAGGACTGGGCGAACACCACATCCTCGACCAAAGCCGGGTCCAGCTTCGTCCGCTCGAGGATGGCATTGACCACGGCGGCCCCCAGGCGTTCGACGGGGACATCCTTCAGGGCGCCTCCGAACCGGCCGACGGGCGTGCGGAGGGGGGTGACGATCGCAGCGCGGCGCATGTCCAAATACCCTTCTTCAATCGCCGGCTCAGACCGGATCCCAGGTAAACACGTCCGACGACACGTCGAGTTCGTGGAAGCTCGCAGACAGTGCCGGCATCGCGTGATCGGCGATCTGCTCCGGCGTCCAGCCTTGCTCGCGCTGGACCGAGCGCACGGGCCTCGGCTGGCTGAACAGCAGGATCTCGTTGTTGCGGACGCAGAAGATCTGTCCGGTCACGCTGTCGGCGCGGTCCGACAGGAGATAGACCGCCAGCGGTGCGACCTTGGCCGGAGTCATCTGCTGGAGGCGCGCCACGCGCTCCTGCTGCTCGGGCGAATCGACCTTGATGGAGCTGATCATGCGACTCCACGCGAAGGGCGCGATGCAGTTCGAGCGAACCCCGAAACGTCGCATATCGAGCGCGATCGACTTCGACAGCCCGACGAGGCCCAGCTTGGCAGCCGAATAGTTCGCCTGGGCGAGATTGCCGATGAGGCCCGAGGTCGAGGTCATGTGAACCAGGCTGCCCGATTGCTGCTCCTTGAAGATGGGCGCGGCCGCACGGCTGACGTTGAAGCTGCCGTAGAGATGCACCTTGAGGACGCGATCCCATTCCTCCAGCGACATCTTGTGGAAGAAGGCGTCGCGCAGGATGCCGGCATTGTTGACGATGCCGTCGAGGCGCCCGAACGCATCAAGGGCGACGCTCACGATCCGCTGCGCGCCCTCGGGCTCGGCGACGCTGTCCAGGCTGGCGACCGCCGTTCCGCCCGCGCTGCGGATTTCCTCGACGACGCGCTCGGCAGGTCCCTTATCCTCGCCTCGACCATCGAGCGCGGCGCCGATATCGTTGACGACGACCCTGGCGCCGTGCGCGCCCGCCATGAGCGCAATGTCGCGCCCGATTCCGCCACCGGCTCCGGTGACGAGTATGACTTTGCCGTCGAGCATCGCATTCTCTGTCATGGTCAGGCTCCCTTGAGAACCTGGCGAGCGATCAGCAATTGCTGGATCTGACTCGTGCCCTCGTAAATGCGCAGCAGGCGCACGTCGCGATAGAAGCGCTCGACGGCGTACTCGCTCATGTAGCCGGCGCCGCCGTGAACCTGGACCGCACGGTCGGCGACACGGCCCACCGCCTCCGTCGCAAAGTATTTGGCGGCCGAGGCTTCGGTCCGCGCTGCGCCGTCGCGGTCGTAGATCGCGGCGGTCTGCTCGACCAACGCCCTCGCCGCCAGATATTCGGTGTGGCTGTCGGCGATCATCGCCTGGACCAGCTGGTATTCTGCGATCGGCTTGCCGAACTGGCGCCGCTCCTTCGCGAACCCCACCATTTCGGCGATGAGCCGGTCGCACATTCCGGTGGCGAGTGCCGCGATATGAATGCGTCCGCGGTCGAGAACGCGCATGGCGAGGCGGAAGCCGCGGCCGGGAACGAGGCCGATGATCGCGCTGGCCGGCACCCGCACATTGTCGAACATCACGTCCGAGGTGGTCGTGCCGCGTTGGCCCATCTTGCGGTCCTTCTTGCCGATCGACAGTCCGGGCGTGTCGCGCGGCACCAGAAAGGCCGAGATGGCATCGGCGCCCGGCTTGTCGAACTCGGTGCGGGCCATCACCGTGAACAGGCCGGCGCGCTGGGCATTGGTGATGTAACGCTTCGTTCCGCTGATCAGGTAGTCGTCGCCGTCGCGGACAGCGCGCGTGGTCAGGCTGGCGGGGTCGGAACCCGTATCGGGTTCCGTCAGTGCAAAGGCGGATATCAACTCGCCGCTGGCGAGGCTCGGCAGATAGGCCTGCTTCTGGTCTTCTGTGCCTTCGAAGATCAGGCCGCGTGCGCCGATGCCGATATTGGTCGCGAGCAGCGACCGGAAGGCCAAAGCCGTGTGGCCGAAGATCTGTGCGATCTGCGTTTCCTGGCGGGCATTGAGGCCTATGCCGCCATAGGCCGGTGGGATCGTCAGCCCGAACAGGCCCAGATCCCTCATTTCGGCGACGATCTCGTCGGGAATCTCGTCCTCGATTTCGAGGCGCATCTCGTTGGGTACCAGCCGCTCGGTGACGAAACGCTGGATGGCGTCCTTCAACTGGCTGAATGTCTCGTCATCGACCGCATCGGTCATTCTGATCGTCCTTCCGTGTGTTCTTATGGGATCAGCCGGCCATGCCGATCACGCAGGTGCCCTCGAGGGCACGCTCGCCATTCTCGGTCGCGACGAAGATCTCGTAGGTCCCGGTCCTCGGGTCGCGCAGGCTTCCGCCGGCCAGCACGGTGGCACCCACCGGCACCGGTCGGCTGAACCGCACCTCGATCGCCACCTCCGCCGGGAGCGTCCCAAACGTTTTCTCGATGGCCTCGACCACCAGATTGAGTCCCAGGGTCCCGTGGATGATAGGCGCGCCGAACGGAGTCCTGGCGGCGAATTCGGGGTCGAGGTGGATCGGGTTGAAATCCGCGGTCAGCTCGGCATAGCGATGGACGATGTCCGCACCCACGTGCAGTTGCGCCGGCTGCAGTTCCTGCGGCAAAGCGATATCGTGGTGAACAGCCATGCCCAGCTCCTCACTTCGCCCAGATCGTGCGGATTTCGCCGCCCAGGATGTTTTTGGAACCGTTCCGCAGGCTCACACCGAATGTGACCCAGCGACGCTCCCTGCGTAGCTCCTTGGCGACGCAGGCGACCTCTGCCTGGAGTTCGTCGCCGGGCCTCGCGGCGCCACCAAACCTCAGCGTCTGGCTCGCATGGATGTTGCCGGGCGGGCGTGGCTGGATCGCCCGCAGATAGGCTTCCATCATTGCGGCCACGAGCAGCCCCGACGGCAGCCTGTCGGGCGTCGTCGGCAACCCGTAGATCGCGGTCCAATGGGCGATCCGCTGCGCGTCGAGCGCGATCGAAAGACGTCCCAGCACCGATCCCGGCAGGAAATCGTCGAAAGTCCAGACAGCGGGCGACGTCGCTCCTGTCATCGGGGGCGCTCCTGGTTCCGCGGCACCGCGCGTCCCGATGCGATGCGCCGCTCGGATTGCCGGACGCCGCGCGAGACCCCGAACAGCGCCTCGCTGATCCAGTCGGCCGAATCCCGTAGATCCATCGCCAGCCGCTCGATATCGCGCCTGGGCAGCTGCCCGGCGATGTTGATGCCGCTGATGCCCAGGCGTGGCTTGCCGGTCGGATCGGTGATGACCGCGGCAGCGATTTCCAACCCGATGAAAAGCTGTCCGAAATCGAAGGCGAAACCGTCCTGCTTCGCGCGCTCGACATCGTCTGCATAGGCGTCGAAGCTTGGCGGCGCCTGCCATTGCAGTGTGTCGAAATGTTGCTTCAGCTCCTCACGCGGAGGATCGCGCAGCGCTGCATAGCAGCGTCCGACCGCGCCTACATACGTTGGCAGACGCGATCCATGGGACATGTCCACCCGCACCGTGCGGGCGCTCGACACACGGTCGACCAGCATGATCCGTTCGCTGTCGGTAATGTGCCAGAGGCAGATCAGGCTCTTGTGCTCCCCTGAAAGGCGCAGAAGCTCGGGCCGGATGAGGTCGGCCTGGTTCGCCCCCAACAGGGGCAGCGAGAACTCCAGCACCCCCAGGCCGATCCGGTAGGTCTTCGCATCGTCGTCGAACTCCACCAGCCGCTCGCCCGCAAGCGTGCGCAGGATGTTGAAGCACGTGCTCACGCTCACGCCGGTGTCGCGCGCAATCGCCGCAACGCCTGCCGGTTCGCTTCGCTGAACCAGCGATCTCAGGATCGCGACGGCATTGGCGACGGCGCCGACGATTTTTGGCGAGAGGTCTTGATCAACCGTGGCGCTCATGTATGAATGGCTTTCAGAAAAACGTGAATGTCATTCCTTATAGAGAATGACTAACACGACAGGGTCAGCGATGGGAAGTCCCTATCGCAGAAATCCGAGGCGAGGATCGTGACGGGGAACGCGCAATCGAAGCAGGATGCTTCACCGCAAGGCGCCATGGAGGCACGGCCTTCCCTGGGGTTGGCGGGGCTGCGAATTCTCGATTTGGGCCGCTACATCGCCGCGCCCCTCTGTGCCGCCATGTTGGCGGACCAGGGCGCCGAAGTGATCCGCATCGAACCGCCGGCGGGTGCGCCGGATCGCGAGGTCATGCCCATCGGGCTGGCCGGGCGCGGCGCGGTCTATCTGCAGATGAACCGCAACAAGAAGTCGCTCGCGCTCGATCTCGATAGCCCAGGGGGACGCACGGCCTTCGAGCGTCTCGTCGCCACATCCGACGCCGTGATCGTCAACCTGCCGCCGGCTGCCTTGCTTCGGGCGCGGCTGGACTATGACAGCCTGAAGGCCTGCCGCGAGGACATCATCCTGGTGACCGTCTCGGCCTATGGGCCGGAGGGGCAGAGCCGCGATCGCATCGGGTTCGACGGCACCGGTCAGGCGCTCAGCGGCGCCATGCATCTGACGGGCACGGGCGAGATGCCCATGCGGGCCGCGATCTCCTGTGTCGACTACGCTGCCGGAATGTCGGCGGCCTTTGCCGCGATGGCAGCCCTTTACGAGCGCCGGCTCACCGGCCGGGGGCAGCATGTCGGGACGTCGTTGCTCGGCACCGCGCTGACGATGACCAATCCGATGCTGATCGAGGAGGCGGCGGGCGCGCGCAGCCGCAGGCCGCTCGGCAACCGCAGTCCGATCGCCGGCCCCTCCGACCTGTTCGCGACTGACGATGGCTGGGTCATGGTCCAGGTCATCGGCGACGGCATGTTCCGTCGCTGGGCGAAGCTGATGGGCAGGGCTGATCTGGTCGAGGATCCACGATTCGCCTCCGACATCTCGCGCGGGGAGCATGGCGAGCTACTGAGCGCGGTCATGGCTGAATGGTGTGCCTCGCGCTCGTCGCAGCGCTGCCTTGCCGAGCTCGAGGCGGCGAAAATTCCGGGCTGCCGCGCACTCACGCCAGCTCAGGCCCTGGCCGCGGACGAAAATGTCACCGGCGGCTTCTTCGCGGATGAGCCGGTCGCGGTCGGACGGGGCAGCGTGCCGATCGCATCAAGGGTCGTGCGCACCGCAGCCTCAACGGCGGTCGGCCATCGCCCGGCACCGCAGCTGGGAGAGCATTCGGCCGCGCTGCTCTGCGCCCTCGGCTACGCCGAGGCAGACATTGCGCGACTGACGTCGGCGGCCCCGGACAAGGCAAAGACTTAAAGAAACGGCGCGGCTCAAACGCGCTCCAAAAGGTGGAGGAAATGACATGACGATCACGACCAGGATGAAGTCGCTCGCATTCGGAACGTCTCTTGGCCTTTTCGCCACGCTTGGCGCAGCCAATGCCCAGGAGACGATCAAGCTGGGATTGTCGATCCCGCTCTCCGGCGCCGGAGCCATCTGGGGCAAGGGCTCGGAATTCATGTGCAAGAAGGCGGCGCAGGAGATCGCGCAGGCCGGCGGCGTGAAGGTCGAGGGCAAGACCTACAACTTCGAGTGCCTCGCCTACGACAACAAGTATAACGCCGCCGAAGGCACCCGCGTCGCCCAGACCCTGCTGAACCGCGATGGCGTGAAGTTCATCGCCGGCAGCCTCGGGACCGCCCCGGTGCAGGCGCTCCAGTCGCTCTCGGAGCGCCAGGGCGTGGTCATGTTCACGACGGCCTGGGGTTCGAGCATCAAGGGGCCGAAGTTCCCGCTGACCTTCACCCAGATGAACACGGCATTCGAGATCATCCCGCCCCTGATCCGCTACATCCATGGCCTGCATCCCGAGGCCAAGTCGGTTGCGATGCTGAACCCTAACGACGCGACCGGCCGGGAAACGGAAGGTGTCTCGAAGAAGGTCTGGACCGATACCGGCGTCAAGATTCTGTCGAGCGACTTCTATGAGCGCGGAACGACCGAATTCCAGCCGATCGCGGCCCGTATCGCATCGCTGAAGCCGGAGGTCGTGGACCTCGCCTCGCTGCCCCCGGCCGATGCCGGAGTGGTGCTGCGCGAGCTCGACGTGCTCGGCTGGAAGGGCGTCAAGGTCATCGCGGTCGGCACCGGCGTCGACGGCTTGAAGGCGACCGGCGGCAATGCGATCGAAGGCGTCTACATGGGCGCGGCGGTCATCTTCGACGGCCCGACGGCAACGAGCCAGCAGAAGGCGATCAACGACGAGGCTCGCGGCGTCCTCGGCGAGTCCCTGAATTCGATCCAGATCGGCTTCTACGACTCCGTCTACGCCATCAAGGCAGCGATGGAGAAGGCGCAGTCGATTGACCCCAAGAAGGTCGGCGCAGTTCTGGCAGACGTCTCCTTCACGTCCTTCTACGGCAACAAGGTCGACTTCTACGGCACTGGCACCTACGGCGCTCGGCAGCAGATGCGCCTGCCCGTGTCGATCTCGCAGGTCCAGGACGGCAAGCTGGTCGAGAAGTCGCGCATCGTGCCGGAAGGCAACTGATCGCGGGATTCGTCAGGACGAAACCATCCGGCCATGCAAACCACGATCCAGCTCATCCTGACGAGCCTTCAGATAGGCGCCGTCTATATCCTGTTCTCGCTCGGCCTGACGCTCATCTTTGGCGTCATGCGGATCGTGAACTTCGCGCACGGGCACCTCTTCGCCGTGTCGGCCCTGGTTGTGGCCTACACGGTGCCGTGGCTAGCGAGTGGCGGCATTCCCGTCTTGCCGGCCTATCTGCTGTCGGTGCTGGCGGGCGTGTCCGTCGCCATGGCGCTCGGCTTCCTGATGTACATTTTCGGGTTCAGGGGGTTCCGGCGCGACATGGTGGGATCCTTCATCCTGTCGATCGGTCTCGTGCTCCTGCTCGACGGCATTCTCCTGAAGACATTCGGAGGAGCCGTCAGGCCGGTGCCGGAAATCCTGCCGGGAACGGTGACGATCCTGGGTGCTGCCGTCACCGTCCAGCGGTTTGCCTTGTGCGTGGCGGCGGTCGTGATCACCGGGGTGCTCTATCTGGCGCTGACCCGCACCAAGCTCGGCAAGGCGCTGCGTGCGGTGTCGATCGACCACGAGGCCGCGATGATGCAGGGCATTCCCTATAATCGCATGGCGCTGGCCGGCTTCATGATCGCATCCGCGCTGGCCGCGCTGGCGGGAGCGCTGATCGCGCCCGTCACGATCGTGTCGCCGGTCATCGGGGCGGACTACCTGATCAAGGGCTTCATCGCGGTCATCGTGGGCGGGCTCGGCAGTGTTCCCGGCGCGATCCTCGGCGGCCTGTTCGTCGCCGCGATCGAGACCTTCGGCGCCTTCTATTTCGATCCGAGCTCGGCGAGCATCGGCATCTTCCTCCTCGTCATCGTCGTGCTGCTGGTACGGCCGAAGGGGCTGCTCGGCCATGGATAATCTGAAACTGCCCTGGTGGCTGGCCGGCACCGCGTTTGCGCTCGCCGCGACGTTCCTGGTCCGCGACGCCTACATTGCCAGCGTCGTGAATCTGATCGCCATCGCCGCCCTCACCGCGGCCAGCCTGCGCTTCGTCATGCTGATGGGCGAATTGAACTTCGCGACAGCCGCCTTCGTCGGCATCGGCGCCTATGCGACGGGCGCCGCCATCACGATCCTGAACTGGCCGTTCCTCGCCGCGCTGCTGCTCGGCGGCGTCGTCGCCTGCCTCGTCAGCATCGTCTTCGGCTACATCACGCTGCGCACCAAGGGCCCGTACTTCCTGCTGATCGGCTTCGCCTTCACCGAGGCGGTGCGCATCCTCTATTCGAAGAGCAGTGCGCTCGGCGGCACCTCCGGCATGATCGGCATCTTTCCGCCGGCAGCACTCGACGCCTGGATGCCGACCTTCATCATGGCGGTCTCGGCGCTGCTGATCTTCGGGCTCTACGTCCTCGAGCGCTCGGATTTCGGCAAGATCCTGACCGCGATCCGCGACAATGAGAACGTCGCGCGTACGGTCGGCCTCGACATCCTGCTCTGCAAGATCGCCTGCTTCGCGGCGGCCTCCTTCGCGGCCGGCATTGCGGGCAGCCTGCACGCCTTCGCCAACAACGTCATCAGCCCGGGCGATTTCAGCTTCCTCGTAGCAGCCTTCGCGCTGGCCTATGTCAAGGTCGGCGGTGAGGACAATGTCGTGGGCCCCGTCGTCGGCTCGGTGCTGCTGGTCATTCTCGGCAGCTATGCGCTCGGTCTCGGCGGCCAGGAGCACATCTTCTACGGCGGCGCGATCGTGCTTGCGGTCTTGGCTCTCCCTCACGGGGTGACCGGCCTGGCCAAACGGGGCTTCGCTGCGCTCTCGGGCAGGGGGCGCTGACATGCAGGCTGCGGATCAACCCCTCCTGACGACCAAGGGTCTCACGCGCCGCTTTGGCGGCCTCGTCGCGGTCTCCAATCTCGATTTCGAGATCCGCCCGCGCGAGATCCTCGGCCTGATCGGTCCCAACGGCGCCGGCAAGAGCACGACGTTCAACCTGATCAGCGGCTTCTACAAGCCGACGGCGGGCGAGCTTTTCGTCTTCGGCCGGAACTGCACAGGCAAGTCGCCGCTGGCGATCAGCCGCATGGGCCTCGTGCGCACGTTCCAGCACGGCAGCCTGATGCGCAGCATGAGCGTGCGCGACAACATCCTGCTGGGCACCATCCACGGTGTCGGCCGGGGAGCCAGGCGGCGTGAGCGTGTGGCTGAGACGGCCGAGATGCTCGGGCTCACGCCCTATCTCGCCGATGAGGCGGGCACGCTGCCGCACGGGCTGCAGCGCCTCGTCTCGATCGGGATCGCCTTCGCAGCGCGGCCGCGGCTGCTCTGCCTCGACGAACCGCTGACCGGGCTGAACCAGACCGAGGTCGCCAACACGCTCACCGTGCTCCAGCGCATCCGCGACGAGTTCGGTTGCTCGGTCCTGCTCGTGGAGCACAACATGAAGGCGGTGATGAGCGTGTGCGACCGCATCGTCGTCCTGCATCACGGACAGCATCTGGCAACGGGTACGCCGACCGAAATCCGTGCCAACGGCAATGTCATCGACGCCTATCTGGGACATCGTCATGGCCACTGAAGCAACGCCTCTGATCGTGTCCGGCCTGTCGGCCAGCTATGGGGTCGTGCCGGCGCTGCGAAATGTCAGCCTGAGCGTCCGCAGCGGCCAGATCGTTACCCTCATCGGAGCGAACGGCGCGGGCAAGTCGACGCTGATCAAGACGATCTGCGGCCTCGTGCGGCCCACCGCTGGCAGCGTCCAGCTGTTCGGGGAGGATGTGACCGGACTGTCGCCGGATCGGCTCGTCACGAAAGGCCTCTCCGTCGTGCCGGAGGGACGGCGGCTGTTCGGCGAAATGACGATGCTCGAGAATCTGGAACTCGGCGCCTACGCACGAACTGACAAGGCGGCCGTCAAACGCGACCTCGAAAAGGTGCTCGATCTCTTCCCCGAGCTGCGCGAACGCCTCTCGACCCAGGCGGGAACCTTCAGTGGCGGGCAGCAGCAGATGATCGCCGTCGCGCGGGCCTTGATGAGCGCACCCCGCATGCTTCTCCTGGATGAGCCGACGATCGGCCTGGCGCCGGCAATCGTCGACCGTATCGCCGAGCTGATCGTCCGCATCGCAGATACCGGCGTGAACATCCTCCTTGTGGAACAGAACGCCGAGACCGCGCTTTCGGTCGCGGCTTACGCCTACATCCTCGAAGGCGGCGCGATCATCGCCGAGGACGCAGCCGGCACGCTGGCGCAAAGCCCCGAAGTCCAGCGCGCCTATCTGGGAATCTGACGATGGCCCTTGACGAGAACCACATCTGGCAGCCGACGCCGGACGATATCGAAAGCGCCCAGGTCACGGCTCTCGCCAGGCGGCTGGGCGTCCGTGACTATGAGGCGCTGTGCGACTTGTCGCTCGATGATCCCGAGACCTACTGGCGCGAGATCGTCAGCTTCTGCGGCATCCAATGGAGCCGCGATTACGAGCGCTATTGCGATCTGTCGCGCGGGGCGCCGCTTCCGCGCTGGTTCGTGGGCGGCGAGTTGAACTGGGTCGATACGATCCTGGACAATCGCGAGGCGGCCGGCCGGACGGCGATCGTCGCCGAACGGGAAGACGGTTCCGCGCGCAGCGTCACCTATCGCGAGTTGGCTGATGAAGTCCGCAGTCTTGCCGCGGGTTTGCTCCGGCTCGGCCTGAAGCGGGGAGACAGGATCGGCCTGCTGATGGAGAACGGCATCGAGGCATCGGTCTCGCTGCTCGCCATAGCCCATATCGGCGCGATCGTGGTGCCGCTTTTCAGCGGCTTCGGAACCGATGCGATCGTAGCACGGCTCGGACCCTGCGGTGCGCGCGCCCTGATCGCCACCTCCGGCTTCCAGCGCCGCGGTCGCTTCGTCTCCACCCGGGAGACGATCGCGACGGTGCGCGCCGCGCTGCCGGGGCTCGAACTGCTCATCCTCAAACGGTCGCCGGAAGACAAGTCCACGCCCGACATCGCGGGCGGGACGCATGAATGGGCGCAGGTCCTGGCTCCGGCCGCCAGTGCACCGCCTTCGGCGCGCATGGCGCCGAATGACCCCTTCATGGTGATCTTCACCTCGGGCACGACAGGCAAGCCCAAGGGTGCCGTCCACGTCCATGGCGGCTTTCCGATCAAGATCGCACATGATTCAGCCATCCATTTCGACGTCGCCCCCGGCGATGTCTTCTGCTGGCCCGCCGATATGGGCTGGATCGCCGGCTCCCTGATCCTCGCCTCCGCCCTGATGCGCGGCGCGACGCTGGTCTGCTACGATGGCGCGCCGGACTATCCCGACTGGTCGCGCATGGCGGGGCTGATCGAGCGCTATCGCGTCACCCATTTCGGCTCCGCGCCGACGCTGGTCCGCGGCTTCGCGTCCAACGAGGTCAAGAGCACGAGCGCCGATCTCTCCTCGCTCAGGTTGCTGATCACGGCCGGCGAGAGCATCGCGCCCGAGCATTTCATCTGGTTCGAGCGCCATTTTGGCCGAGGTGTCTGTCCGCTGATCAACTATACCGGTGGAACGGAGGTCTCGGGCGGCCTGCTCTCCAGCGTCGTCGTCAAGCCGATCGTCCCGGCGGGCTTCAATTCGCGCTCTCCCGGCGTCGCTGCCGACGTGGTCGATCCGGAAGGCAGGTCGCTGACCGGCGCAATCGGCGAACTCGCCATCCGCGCGCCCTTCGTCGGCATGACCGCCAGCTTCTGGCAGGACGACGAGCGCTACCTGGACAGCTATTGGCGCACGATCCCCGGCCTGTGGATCCACGGCGACCTCGCCATGCGAACCGAGGATGGCAACTACTTCATGCTCGGCCGCTCTGACGACACCATCAAGATCGCCGGAAAGCGCGTCGGCCCGGCCGAAGTCGAGGAAATCCTGGTCGAGATCGAGGGGGTCGTGGAAGCGGCCGTCATCGGTGCCGACGACCCGGTCAAGGGGCAGGCGATCGTGGTCTTCCTGACCTGTCGCGATGCGCCCGGCGACATCGCCGGGATCGCGACCGCCCGCATCCAGGAGCGGCTCGGTCGTCCCTTCGCACCGCGTGCCGTCTTCGTCGTGCCTCAGCTGCCGAAGACGCGAAGCTCCAAGATCATGCGGCGCGTCATTCGCAGCGTCTATTCCCGCACGCCGGCCGGTGATCTGTCCTCGCTCGTCAATCCGGAGGCGATCGCCGAGATCGAGCGGATCGTCCAGCAAGCATAGGAACCGGGACATATGGACCTGCAATTGCGCGGCAAGAAGATCCTGATCACGGGAGCGTCCCAGGGTATCGGCGAAGGTCTGGCGGAGACCTTCGCCGAAGAGGGCTGCGACCTGCATCTCGTCGCCCGCTCGGGCGCGAGGCTGGAGGCGCTGGCGAGGCGTCTGCGCGAGGAGCGCGGCATCGCCGTGGTGGTTCAGGAGCAGGACATTGCCGCGGAGGGAGCTGCGGCTGCGATCAGCGCGGCGGCAGGCCGGATCGACGTTCTCGTCAACAATGCGGGCGCGATTCCCGGCGGCGACCTGTGGCAGGTCGATGCCGACGACTGGCGCAAGGGCTGGGAGGTCAAGGTCTTCGGCTATATCGATCTCTGCCGGACCTTCTATGCGCAGATGAAAGCCGCAGGTGGCGGCGTCATCCTGAACAACATCGGCAATGGCGGCGAGAATTTCGATTTCCGCTACATCGCCGGCTCGACGGGGAACGCCGCCTTGATGGCTTTCAGCCGCGCTCTCGGTGGCCGCAGCCTCGATGACGGCATCAGGGTGGTCGGGATCAATCCTGGCCCCGTCGCGACGGACCGCATCGCCAAGATCATGAAGAAACGCGCGAGGGAACAGTGGGGTGACGAGAGCCGCTACACCGAGCTTCTGGCCGCTTACCCGCTCGGCCGGGCGGCAAGCGTGCGGGAGGTTGCGGACCTCTTCGCCTTCCTGGCCTCGCCGCGCTCGGCCTACACCTCGGGCACCATCGTCACCATCGATGGCGGCCTGACATCGCGGCGCTCGATCTGACCGCACCCGACATAAATCGGAGACGACATGACCCTTGAAGCCTATTCCGCCTTTCCGTCGATCCTGTGCGATCGACCGGCACAGGGCGTTTTGCGCCTGACGCTCAACCGGCCCGAGCGCCTCAATGCGCTCGATGCGGACGGCCATCGCGAACTCGCCGACATCTGGCGCGTGGTCGACCGCGACAGGGAGACGCTTGCCGTCCTGCTCTGCGCCAACGGCAAGGCCTTCTCGGCGGGCGGCGATTTCGAAGTCGTCGACAAGCTGACCCAGAGCTTCGAGGAACGCGCCAATATGTGGCGGGAGGCGCGCGACCTCGTCTACAACATCATCAACTGCTCGAAGCCCATCGTCTCGGCCATCCAGGGTTCGGCCGTGGGCGCAGGTCTTGCGGCGGCCCTCGTCTCGGACATTCCGATCGCGGCGAAGACGGCCAAGCTGGTCGACGGCCATGTCAGGCTCGGCGTCGCGGCCGGCGACCATGCCGCGATCATCTGGCCGCTGCTCTGTGGCATGGCCAAGGCCAAGTACCATCTGCTCCTGAACGAGCCTGTCACAGGAGAGAAGGCCGAGGAGCTCGGCCTCGTGGCCTTGGCTGTCGATGAATCCGAGCTTCAGGAGAAGGCGCTCGCAGTCGCCACGCGCCTGGCCGAGGGCGCGCCCGCCGCGATCCAATGGACGAAATATGCCCTGAACAACTGGCTGCGCATGGCCGGCCCAACCTTCGACGCTTCGCTTGCGCTCGAAATGCTCGGCTTCTCCGGCCCGGACCCCGCCGAAGGCCTTGCCTCTTTCCGCGAAAAGCGGCCTCCCGCCTTTCCGCGCAAAGCACCGTACTGAGCCATGATGGCGGGCCGCTACACGAGGCTGCTGAGTCCGCTCAGGCTTGGCCATGTCACGCTGCGCAACCGCATCGCGATGATGCCGCATGCCGTGGTGTTCGGAGCCGGCTATGGAAACGCCATCGAGCGCACCATCGCCTATCACGTCGAGCGGGCGAAGGGCGGCGCCGGCCTCATCGTGATGTCGAATTTCCTGATGCCGGATTCATGGCGGCGGCTGGGCAGCTGGGGAGGGGCGCTGGAGACCACGCCGCTGGGCGGGTTGGACTTGGCCAACGATCGCAGCCTGCAGCCGCATTACCGCCGCATGATCGAGGCCATCAAGGCCGAAGGGGCGTGCTTCGTGTCCCAGCTCAATGCGAGCGGGCGCCAGCTCCGTTCGCCCGGGACCACCCAGTTCGGGCTGCCGCTGTTTGCACCATCGCCGCTACCCTGCCCGCGAACCGGCGAGATCCCGAAGGAGATGAATCAGGGCGATATCGACGAATACATCGCCACCATGATCGACGCCGCGCTGAACATGCAGCAGGCCGGGGCCGACGGTGTCGAGCTCTTCGCGGCTCAGGGCTATCTGCTGCACGAATTCCTCTCGCCCGCGACCAACAAGCGCTCGGACGCCTATGGTGGCTCGCTCGAGAACCGAATGCGCTTCCTGGTCGATGCCCTGCGCGCTATCCGCAAGGTCGTGGGCTCGCAGTTCCTGATCGGTGCACGGATCAACGGCTCCGACGCTGTGCCGGGCGGCATCGAAATCATTGATGCGGTGGAGATCGCGTCCCGGCTTCGCGCGGAAGGTATCGACTATCTCAATGTCAGCGGGCTGACCTCGCTGCACTATCCCGGCTGGATCGCCGACATCAGCGCGCGCGAAGCGCAGTTCGCGCCGCAGGCGGGCGCGATCCGGGCGGCCGTCGCCGGCCTGCCGATCTGCGTAAGCTCCCGCATCGCGACGCCTGAGGATGCCGAGGCCGTGCTTGCGGCTGGCCAGGCCGATTTCGTCGGGATGGCGCGGGCGCTCATCTCCGATCCGGAATTGCCGCTGAAGGCCGCGCGCGGCGATCGTGCCGGCATCAGGGTCTGCACATATTCGAACCAATCCTGCATCGTCGGCCTCGATCGCGGCCGTGGCGTCGGCTGCATCCACAATCCCGCCGTCGGTCGCGAGGCACAGCTCGGGATCGGAACCGCCCGCCCGGCCGCGCGCATGAGGCATGTCGCGGTGGTCGGCGGTGGCCCGGCCGGCATGGCGGCCGCGCGCGTCGCAGCCGAGCGAGGGCATCGCGTGACCCTGTTCGAGCAAGGCGATGCGCTGGGAGGCCAGAACCTGATGACGGCACAGGTTGCCTCGCGCCGCGGTTTCTCGGAGATCCACCGCTGGCAGGCCGAAATGCTCGGCCGGCTCGACATCTCCATTCGGCTTGAAACGCGGGTCGACGGCGCGACGCTCGCCGGCGGTGGGTTCGATGCCGCCGTCATTGCAACCGGTTCTGTCCCTCGACGTGACGGCTACACCTCGCTCAGGCCGCAGGCCGCCGGGATCGAGGGAGCCCGTTCCGCCCGCGTCTTTACCGCATGGGAGGCATTTCGGACGCCCGACGCCTTCTCCGGCCCCGTCATCGTTATCGAGGACGATCCGCATCTGGCCGGCACGGCCGCGGCCGAGAAACTGGCCGAACTCGGACACCGCGTGACGATCGTCACGCCCCACATGCACGCCGGAGCCGACCTGCCCGTTCATCATGCCCCGGCACTCTATCGACGTCTCGCGGCGCTCGGCATCGCCGTTATCCCCGCGACCTTCGTCACCGCGATCGAGCCGGATGGCCTTGTTTGCGAGGACCGCTTCAACGGGAGCGCCAGGCGGATCGCCCATGACGGCCCGATCGTCCTGGCCATGGGCGGTCGCGCCGACGACACCCTGGCGAGGGACCTCGAAGGCAGCGGGCTCGAGATTTTCCTGGTCGGGGATGCGCTCGCGCCGCGCCAGGTCGATGTGGCGATCCTCGACGGCGAACGCGCCGGCTGGATGATCTGAGCAGGAGGATATAGTGGCGAGACTGGACGGAAAGGTGGCCTTCATCACCGGCGCTGCCGGCGGCATCGGGCGCGCGATCTGCGCACGCTACATCGAGGAGGGCGCGCGGATCGCCGCCATCGACGTCAACGCGGCTGCCGTGGCGGACACGCTGCGGGAAGCGTCGGCGGGAGAGCGCGGCCTCGCCTTGATCTGCGACATCACCGACCCTGCCAGCGTGAAGCAGGCGGTTGCCGCGACTGTCGAACGCTTCGAGCGTCTCGACGTGCTCTGCAATGTCGCCGGCGGCTCCAGCAGCGCCGATGCGCGGGTGACGGAGGCGCCGGACGAAGAGTTCTGGCGGGTGATCAAGCTCGATCTCTACGGCACTTTCCTCTGCTGCAAGCACGGCATTCCCCAGATCGTCCGGTCCGGCGGCGGCTCGGTGATCAATTTTTCGTCGATGGTGGCGCTGATGGCCCTGCCCGAGCGGGATTGCTACACGGCCGCCAAGGGCGGCGTGGCGTCGATGACGCGATCGATGGCTGTTGAATACGCGCCGGACAAGATCCGCGTGAACGCGATCGCGCCCGGCCTCGTCCTGACCCCGCGCGCCGAAGGCCTGATGAAGGAGCGCGCCGAACTGCGGCGCCTCGCCGACCAGCACCTGCTCGGACCCTGTCGACCCTCCGATATCGCCGAGATGGCGGTTTATCTGGGCTCCAGTGAGTCACGCGTGGTCACGGGCCAGGTCCTCTCCGTCGACAGCGGCGTCACGATCTCCTGAGGGCATGCCATGACGATCAGAACAGTCGCGGTGATCGGCGTCGGCGCCATGGGCGCGCCGATGGCGATGAACATCCGCAAGGCGGGCTTCGAGCTCACCGTCTGCGATCACAGCGAGGCGGCACGAGCCCCCTTTGCCGCACTCGGCATCCGTTGCGTGACCCGCGCAGCCGATTGTGCCGATTGCGATGTCGTGATCGTGCTGGTGGCGACGCCCGAGCAGGCGAGGGAGGTCGCTCTCGGAAATGGCGGCCTCAGCTCAGGCGTTGACCAGAGCAAGCCGATCCTCGTCGTGATGGGAACGATCGCGCCCGGTTCGATGCAGGATCTCCAGCGCGATCTCGAACCTGTTGGCGTGCGCGTCGTCGACGCACCGATCAGTGGCGGCGTCGTCAAGGCACGCGACGGGACGCTTGCGATCATCATGGGCGGCGCGCGCGCGGATTGCGATGCGCTGCGTCCTCTGATGGAAGCCATGGGAGACACGATCTTCTACTGCGGTCCGCTCGGCTCTGCCCAGGCGACCAAGATCGTCAACAACCTCGTGGGTATCACCACGCTGATGATCGCGGCCGAGGCCTACCGGATCGGGTTGGACAACGGTCTGTTCCTGCCTGACGCGATGCCCGTCTTCGAGGCCAGCACGGGCCGTAATTTCTTCACGGCCAAGGCCGGCGACGCTCCCGAAGCTTATGAGGCCTGGGCGAAGACGCGCGCCGATTTCGAGTCCCTCCAGTCGATCCTGCGCAAGGATATCGACCTCGCTCTAGCGATCGGCCACGGCTCCGGCCCCCTGCCGATGACGCGGGCTTTGCGCGCGGTGCTGGGCACGGTGAGCGACGAAACCTTCGAAAACTGGCGCGCGGTTGCCGCCGCCCCCCGACATTCCTGAGGCAACGATGCATCAATCTTCAGACCACGCCGACATCCGCGACGCCGTCGCCAGGCTCTGCGCGGGCTTTCCGGGCGAATACTGGCGCAAGCTCGACCGCGAGATGGCTTACCCGAGCGCGTTCGTCGATGCTCTCACGCAAAGCGGCTTCCTCTCGGCGCTGATCCCGGAGGAGTATGGCGGGGCCGGCCTGCCGCTGTCGGCCGCGAGCGTGATCATGGAGGAAATCCAGCGCCAGGGCTGCAATGGCGCGGCCTGCCATGCGCAGATGTACATCATGGGCACGCTGCTGCGGCACGGCTCGGCCGAGCAGAAGCAGGCCTATCTGCCCAAGATCGCTTCGGGCGAGTTGCGGCTGCAGGCCTTCGGCGTCACCGAACCGACCAGCGGGACCGACACGACAAGCCTGCGCACGACGGCCCGGCGCGAGGGCGATCATTACATCGTCAACGGCCAGAAGATCTGGACGAGCCGGGCCGCGCAGTCCGACCTGATGCTGCTGCTGGCCCGCACCACGCCGCGCGAGGAGGTCGCCAAACGCACGGAGGGGCTGTCGGTCTTCATCCTCGACATGCGCGAGGCGCTGAAAGCCGGCCTGACGATCCGGCCGATCCGCACGATGATGAACCACGCCACCACCGAGGTGTTCTTCGACAATGTCCGCGTGCCCGCCGCCAATCTCGTCGGCGAGGAGGGCAAGGGCTTTCGCTACATCCTCTCGGGCATGAATGCCGAGCGCATCCTGATCGCGTCGGAATGCGTCGGCGATGCCAAATGGTTCGTCGAGAAGGCCTCGGCCTATGCCAGGGAACGCCAGGTCTTCGGCCGGCCGATCGGCCAGAACCAGGGCATCCAGTTCCCGATCGCCAGGGCCTACGCCAATATGCGCGCAG
>NZ_FNUY01000009.1 GCF_900108245.1 Allobosea lathyri | reverse complement strand
CAACGTTTTTGGCCGGCGGCGAGGCGCTTCTCGACTGCTATCGAGTAGCGCGACATGCCCCAGCAACACAGGAAATAGAACATCGCGGCGAAGGCGTAACCCGTCGCGCGCGTGGTCGGCGTCGCCCAGGTCGGATCGACCAGGGTGGCTTCGATGGTGCGCAGGAAGTCGAAGATGCCGACGATCGTGACGAGCGTCGTATCCTTGAACAGCCCGATGAAGGTATTGACGATGCCGGGAATGACGATGCGCAGCGCCTGCGGCAGGATGATCAGCCGCATCATCTGCCAGTAGCCCAGGCCCAGCGACATCGCGCCCTCGTACTGGCCTTTCGGAATCGCCTGCAGGCCGCCGCGGATGACCTCCGCCATATAGGCGGCGGCAAACAGCGCGACGCCGATGAGCGGGCGCAGCAGGCGGTCAGGCGAATATTCTTGCGGCACGAACAGCGGCAGCATGGTGTTTGCCATGAACAGCACCGTGATCAGCGGCACGCCGCGCACGAGCTCGATGAAGATCACCGAGAGCAGCTGGATGGTCGGCAACCGCGAACGTCTGCCGAGAGCCAGCATCACGCCGAGCGGCAGCGAAAACACGATGCCGACCGCCGCAATCAGGAAGGTCACCATCATGCCGCCCCAGAGGCCGGTGTCGACGCGTGGGAGGCCGGCCGTGCTCGCCAGCATGGCGATGATGCCGAAGACCACCATCGACATCAGGATCAGGCGCTTGGGCCTGTAGAAGCGCTGCCAGGGCGGCGCGGCGACCTCGACGGCCAGCAGCGCCGGGCCGACCCAGAACCGCGCCAGGGTCGGCACGAAGGACAGCACCAGGTAAAGCACCGCCAGTGCGAAGGTGAGCAGGATCAGGAAACGCAGGAAGCTTTCGGCCCCGTTGCCACCCAGCAGCAGCAGATAGGCGCTGATCGGCAGCATGACGAAGAAGAAGAAGGCCCCGACCTTCTTCAGCGGCGCCTTGTCCCAGAGCATCCAGATGACGCCGAGCGCAAACATCGCGAAGACGATGTTGACGCGCCAGCGCTGCGGCACCGGATAGGAGCCGTAGATGAAGTATTGCAGTCGATCGCCGACATAGGCCCAGCAGGCGCCCACGGGACGGCCGACCTTGTCTGCGAGGCACGCGTCGCGGTTCGTACCGGTCCAGACCGCATCGAGGAAATAGAAGCGGATCAGCTCGGGCACGCTGGTCACGACGATATAGACGCAGACCAGCGTCATCAGCGAGTTGATCGGGCTGGAAAACAGGTTGGCCCGGACCCAGGCGATGGGACCCGCCACGGAAAGAGGCGCGGCCTGTTGCTCGAGCTGCTCGCGTCGAACGAAGGCGAATGGTGCGTTCTCGGTGGTTGCATCGGTCATCGTGGCGCCCTCACCGTTCCACCAGCGCCATGCGCTTGTTGTAGATATTCATGATGAACGACGTGACGAGCGAGATCGTCAGATAGACCGCCATTGTGATGGCGACGACCTCGACGGCCTGGCCGGTCTGGTTCAGCACGGTTCCGGTGAAGACCTGAACGAGGTCGGGATAGCCGATCGCCACCGCCAGCGACGAGTTCTTGGTCAGGTTCAAATAGTTCGAGGTCAGCGGCGGAATGATCACGCGCATTGCCTGCGGGATCACCACGAGCTTCAGCGTCGGGCCGGCGCGCAATCCAAGCGCGTTGGCGGCTTCCGTCTGCCCCTTGGAGACCGCGAGGATGCCGGCGCGGACCACTTCGGCGATGAAGCCCGCCGTATAGGTCGTCAGGCCGATCAGCAGGGCCACGAATTCAGGGAAGATCTGCAGGCCACCAGTGAGGTTGAAGCGCCCCTGCTGCGGCAGATCGAAGGAGAGCGGCTGCCCCGCAGCGTAATAGGTCAGGAGCGGCACGCCGAGAATCAGCGCGAGCGAGATCAGGCCGTTCGGATATTGCGTGCCGGTGCGCTCCTGCTGCTTCTTCGACCAGATATAGAAGGCGATCGCAGCCACGATCGCGAGGAAGAACGCAATGACCACCGCCTCGAAGGCCGGCGCGAATTGCGGGTTCGGCAGGATCAGGCCGCGGTTGTTCAGGAAGATGTTGAAGGGAAGCGCGATCGAGTTGCGCGCATCGGGCAAGGGCTTGAGCACCGCATTGTACCAGAAGAACAATTGCAGCAGCAGCGGCAGGTTGCGGATGACCTCGACATAGATCATCGCCAGCTTGGACAGCACCCAGTTGCTCGACAGGCGGGAGACGCCCACGAAGAAGCCGAGAAACGTCGACAGCACGATACCGATGGCCGCGACCAGCAGCGTATTGAGCAGGCCGACATAGAAAGCCTGGCCATAAGTGCTGCCCGACGCGCTGAAGGGGATCAGCTTCTGGTTGACGTCGAAGCCGGCCGCATTGTGCCAGAAGCCGAAGCCCGAGGCGATCTTCTGCGCGCGCAGATTGGTGATGGCGTTCGATGCCGCCGACCAGATCAGGAAGCCGACGATCGCCACCAGAGCGGCCTGATAGACATAGCCTCGGATCTTCGGATCGTAGAACAGTGAGGCTTTAGCACGCCTTTGCTGTGGGTTAGACAAATCTACCTCCAGTTATTTTTGCGGCCGTGCTGGCCACCACCAGTTCTCAGCTGTGATATTGGTCGGGCAACCCTGTCCTCGCGGACCCTTGGCCTGCTTGCCGTTAAGTCTGCATTTCTCGGAGCATGACTTCGCGGTGGGCCGCCTACCGAGGCTGCTCCAGCGAGTGACTCAGTGGCGAAGCTAGGGAGCTACTAAACGTGCAACCGTCTTCTGACGATCGACGCGTGTACACGGGCGCCGTGCAACAGTCCGTCGTCGTTGAAGTCGTAGCGAGGATTATGCAAGGGCGCGCTTTCGCCGTTACCGATCCAGGCGAATGAGCCGGGGACATGGTCCAGGAAGCGAGCAAAATCCTCAGATCCGGTGCTTGGCGCTTTGGCCTGGCGCGCATTCTCGGGACCCAAGGCATCGCCGGCGGCCGTCAGAAGCTCGCGCGTGAGCACTTCATCGTTGAAGACTGGAACGAACTCGCGCGTGTAGCTCACCTCAACGTTGACCCCATACGATAGGGCGACACCCTCTGCAATCCGCCGCATCTCGCGCTCGATTTCAGTACTTACCTCGGGCCTAAAGCTTCGA
Source organism: Allobosea lathyri (assembly GCF_900108245.1). GTDB lineage: Bacteria > Pseudomonadota > Alphaproteobacteria > Rhizobiales > Beijerinckiaceae > Allobosea > Allobosea lathyri. Next base: position 239,046 of record NZ_FNUY01000009.1, on the reverse strand, counting down.
GCATCGCCAACGACGCGTGCTTCCCCAGGGAGGGCGTTGCGGGTCCCGTCGGTAATAAGCTCTGTAACCGAGACCACGGCAACATCGCTCGGGCAGAGGCGGCGCGAGACGATCGTTTGCAAGTTCATGACGGTCGCGCACGCCGCCACGAGTACTTCTCGGCTCGATTGAGGACGAGACGCATGTCCTCCAACTCCGGATAAACAGATCTCGAAATTGTCCTCGGCCGACATCACAGGGCCGAATCCCGCTTCCAACCGGCCGAGCTGCAGTCCTGGCGCGTTATGCAGGCCATATACCTCCTGGAAGGGGAAGCGATCCATGACTCCGTCATCGAGCATGGCGAGCGCTCCTTTGCCCCATTCCTCGGCAGGCTGGAAAATGAACCGGACGGTCCCATCGAAGCCACCTTCGGATGCCAGCATTTTTGCAGCACCCAACAGCATTGCGGTATGACCATCATGACCGCAAGCATGCATGACGCCCTCATTTTGCGAGCGATGCGGGTGGTCGCCCTTCTCGGTGATCCTCAGCGCATCCATGTCAGCACGAAGAGCGATTGCTCGATTTGACGTGCCTCGCTTGAGGGTTCCCACAACCCCAGTTTTGCCGATGCCTTCTGCAACGTCATCAAACCCAAACTCGCGTAGCTTTGCTGCGACGATACTGGAAGTGCGCCTCTCTTCGAACCCGAACTCGGGATTAGCGTGGAAATCGCGCCGCCACGCCTTCATTTCCTCGGTCAAAGCCTGCTGATCAATGGAAGTGTCCATGACTACGGATCCGCCCTCTCGACAAACGACGGGGTTTTTCCCCTTAGGTGAACGATATTGCAATGAACTCGAGAAAGGCGCTCTAATTCCCGTGCGTCCTCGCAATTTTGTAAACCAAATGCCCCTGCTCTTGACCGCTTCGATCGGCGCAATCCTCGCAATTCTGCAAAAGGATATACATCGCCCCAGCGGGAGATCCGCGAGCGCGTGAACCTTACGGCTCCAGCCGTTCAGCGACGCATCAAAAATATGCAAGAAATGGGCGTGATCGCTGGCAATGTAGCCGTCGTCAATCATGCTCTCGTCGGGTTTTCGCCTCGTCTATGTCGCGTGCGGTCTCGCCTAGAAGGTCGAAATGGTGACTCAGCGCGACCGAGATCCCTCGTCGGTCGCGCTGATGATTATGTCTCGCATGTTTTCCATGCACAGGCTCTCATCGCGACGGGACTTTGAACGGCACCTTCATTCCTTGTCCGCGCGACCGCCCAGCAAAAAGCCGTGGCTTGCACCGTTGCTTGCGCTAGGGATTAATAGGTCGGTTCTTAGGCAACCTGACCACACATGCCGGCGTGCAACTCCGCGACCACGCTTGGTCGTGCTGGGGAGGACGGCCCGCCCCCAGTCCTGGCGGGAAGACCGAGCGAAGGTCTCGGCCTGGATGGACGAGGCCGGCCGTGTCCCGCGGTTTAGCCAAGATCCGATTTCAACCCCGGACGGCCGGGCAAGCACTTCGTTGCCCAAAACGACGGCTGCCGTGGCTCCGGCTGCAGCCTTCGTAGGCAGTCACAGCACCTTTTTGCAGAGCGCGTTGCGAGAAAACGCAATGCCCGAAGCTCAGTCGGCCTCCATACTGCCGGTGGGGAATAAAAAGTGGAGCGCGGATATGGAGCCCGGAGAATTCAACCGTAATTGCCGTGCCATGTGCATGTGCGGTCAGTCGCACGACGGCCCACTTGCGGTGGAGGACTGTAACGGATCCATCGAAGAAACCATTGTCTCGGCAACCGACAAAATTCTTATCGCGTCCGTGTTCCCTGATTTGCGAACGCGTCGCCAGCTGCTGCGCAGCGTGGGGGCCGCCACGATACTGACTGCAATGGGAGACATCCTCCCGTTGAGTACCTTGAGGGCACTGGCTCAGGAACGAGCCCCTCTCGAGAAGAAAGACATCAACGTCGGCTTCCTCGCCATCACCTGTGCCACCCCGTTGGTGATGGCCAAGGAGAAAGGCATCTTCGAGAAGCACGGTCTCAACGTCGCTCTTCAGAAGATCCCCGGCATTGGTCTCATCCGGGACAAGATGATCAATGGGGAGCTCGATGTCTCCCAACAGGTCATGCCCGTGGCGATTGCGACCTCGGCCGGCGCCGGTGGCAACGTGGTCCCAGCCAAGGTGCTTACGATCCTGAATCAAAATGGAAATTCGCTGGTACTGGCTCTGAAACACAAGGACAATCGGGACCCGCGAAACTGGAAGGGTTTCCGTTTCGCGGTTCCCTTCGACCAATCCCATCAGGCTCTGCAACTGCGTCATTATCTGGCGGAAGCCGGCCTGGACCCGGATAAGGACGTCGTCTACCGGGTCGTTCCTCCGTCCGAATACGTGTCAAACCTTCGCGTCGGCAACATCGACGGATTTTTGGGAGGCGAGCCCGGAGGCCAGCGCGCGGTCGTCGAGGGCGTCGGCTTCATTCACCTGCTGTCTCGCGACATCTGGGAAAACCATCCATGCTGCTCGGTCACCGCAACCGATGCCTGGATAAAGCAGCATCCCAACACGTTTCTTGCAGTGTTTCGCGCGCTGGTGGAAGCGGGGTTGTATTCCTCGGCTCCCGAAAATCGTGCGGGCATGGCGGAGATCCTCGCCCGGCCGGAATACATCAACGCTCCTGCGAACGTCATCCAGCAAGTCATCGGGGGACGCTTCGCAGATGGCCTAGGCGCGGTGCGAAACGTGCCCGACCGGATCAAGTTCGACCCGTTTCCGCAATACTCGATGGCCGTCTGGCTGTCCGTGCAAATGAGCCGCTGGAACATGCTCCCAGCCGATGTCGACCATAAGCGGCTGGCACAGACGGTGATGCTTGCCGTCGATGCGAAGAAGATTCTCGCGCAACAAGGCATCGAAGTTCCCGAACCGAAATTTGGGATTGAACGGATATTGGGCAAGGAGTTCGATTCCAATGATCCAGACCAATACCTACGCTCCGTCCGCCGCCCGAACTAACGGCAAGTTGTTGTTGTCCGGCTTGCACAGTGTCGTGAACCGCCCTTGGGTCGTGTCGCTGGCGATTTTCGTCGCCTTCTTATCCATTTGGCAGGCTCTCACCTCAACCGGCGGCGGCGAAACTTCTGTCGATCCCGAATACGCCAAGTTGATGGGCCAGGCGGTCGGCGTCACGACCGGCTCCTCAATTCCTGGCCCGATGGCAGTGGCTCGACGGGCCATGGAATTGGGAAGTCGCGCCTTTGACAGCTCCAATCCCAACAACCTCGGCATCTTCTGGCATCTATATTACTCGCTTGGCCGCGTCTTTTTGGGGTACGCGCTGGCGGTGGTGGTGGCCGTGCCCCTTGGTTTCGGCATTGGCCTGATGCCTTGGCTCTACCAGGCGCTGAATCCGTTCATTCAGGTGCTCAAGCCAATCTCTCCTTTGGCTTGGATGCCGTTGGCGCTGTACGGGCTCAAGGACAGCGCGACGGCGGCCATCTTCATAATCTTCATTTGCTCGCTATGGCCGCTTTTGATCAACACGGCCGCCGGGGCCGCCGGCGTGCGGCAGGATTGGCTGAACGTGGCGAAAGTGCTCGGCCTGAAGACCTCGACCAAAGTGTTGAGGATCGTCTTTCCGGCAGCGGTTCCGATGATCCTGACCGGGATGCGCATTTCGATCGGCATCGCCTGGTTCGTCATCGTGGCGGCCGAGATGGTCGTGGGTCAGAACGGCATCGGGTACTTCATCTGGAACGAGTGGAACAACCTCCAGCTCTCCAGCATGATCGTCGCTATTGGGCTCATCGGCATCATCGGCTTCGTTCTCGATCAGGCCCTTGCATGGGTCGGTCAAAAACTCAGTTTCAAGGAGTGACCGGTGGAGACCTTCCTATCACTGAACAAGGTATCAATGACTTTCGGCGAGCGCACGAAATTCCATGCGCTGGACTCCATCTCGTTGTCTGTGGAACGTGGTGAGTTCGTCAGCCTGATCGGGCATTCTGGCTGCGGGAAAAGTACCTTGCTCAATCTGATTGCCGGTCTTTATAGGCCCTCGGCCGGTTTGATCAGTTGCGAAGGACAGCAGATACTCGGCCCGGGGCCCGACCGTGGCGTCGTGTTCCAGAACCATTCCCTGCTTCCATGGATGACCTGTCACGACAACATCCTCCTGGGAGTTTCGCAGGTCTTCGCCGCCCGGCTTGACAAGGGTGCAATGCGGCGAAAGGTCGACCAGGCGCTGGATCTCGTCCATCTCGGTCACGCAGCAAACAAATACCCCCACGAAATTTCGGGGGGTATGAAGCAGCGTGTCGGCATCGCTCGCGCCTTGGCAATCGAACCCCGCGTGCTGCTCCTGGATGAGCCTTTCGGAGCTCTGGATGCACTTACGCGGGCAAGTCTACAAGACGAACTCATAAAGATCGTGGAGCAGACGCGATCCACGGTGGTCATGGTCACTCACGACGTCGATGAGGCCATTTTCCTTAGCGACCGCGTTGTCATGATGACGAACGGTCCCGCCGCGAAGATCGGAGAGGTGCTCGAGGTCGATATTCCGCGACCGCGTGATCGCCTGGAGATGACCACAACGTCGGCCTATGCCGAATGCCGCCGAAGGCTGCTCGAGTTCCTCTATCTAAAGCAGGCGGTGGTCCGGCATTGACACCCGGGTCCATCGAGCTCCGGTGGCAAAGCGAACGCCGAGGTAATCTTCCGGTCGTCGCAGTACGAGACGCACCAGATTATATTACGTTGATGGTAATCGCGTGGGCGGCATAACGTACCCCTTCGAGGGGTTGGCTGCGCCCGTCGTTCGCCGTGGCTCGTACGACCAGTCCGAGAGGCCCCGGCTCCGCCACAGCAATCGTCTCCTCGAAACGTCGCCAGGCGGCGCCCCGATCCGGTTCAAGCTTGGCGGGGCGCCAGTTGGCACCGCCATCAACGCTGACCTCGACGCGAGACACGCCCGACTTCGCCCACGCCCACCCGGCAACATCGAGACCATCGCCGCGATGATGGGACGATCCCGGAGCCGGTAAGGTGAAGAGCGAGCCGACCGGGATCTCCCATACGGGCTTTCGCGCCTCGGTGGCGGACTTCGCATCATTGTAATAGGTGGTCGTAAAAAGCGCATCGAGCGGCTTGTCCCGAAACTCGATCCTGTCCAGCCATTTCACCGTGTTGGTACCATAGTAGCCGGGAACGACGAGGCGTGCAGGAAAGCCGTGCGCTACGGGCAAGGCGCTGCCGTTCAGCTCGTAGGCAATCAAGGCGCCGGACTCCAGAAGTCGATCAATCGTGAGGTCCTTGCCGTACCCGTCGCACGAGGCCCCTTCGAACTCCCCATGATCCATGCCGAACGACCACATATGGGTGGCCCTCGGATCCAGCTCTGCCAGGTCGATGAGGGATTTGAGAGCTACGCCGGCCCACTCCACACAGGCAACCCGTCGCGTGGGAACGGTCGGCTCAAGTGGATTGCCGGCGCACTGGTGAACGGTCTGGACCGCCACGTGCGGCAAGCTTCGAAGTTCGGTCAGCGGGATCGAGAGTGGTCGCGAAACCATCCCTCCGATGCCGAGCGACCATGTCGACACGTCGACAGCAGGTGTTCCCATGTGGATCAGCACGAATAGGTCTTCGGTCGGAGTGAGGCGCTCCCCCATCTGATGAGGTTCCAGGGGAAGACGCCGATAAATCCCACTTGGGCCCATTTGAGACCGAGGATTATGCGGTGCGATCAGCGTGCTCATGAGTGCGGCCCCTTGAAGCAATATAGCGTCCGGTTTGATGGACCGTGCTCGGCGAAAGCAGCCACGGTATGCGTGCAAGCCAAAGTGCCCGTCGACATCTTCGCTAGGGATCGCATCCTCATGCAGGCCACGATCTCGAGACGAAATGCAGACCGTCCCCGACGTGCGCGGTTCCAGTGTCGTCACCGAATTCCACGGTCAAGCACCTTCCTCTTGAAAGGCGATTTCCCTGAAATCGACATCGTTCTGATCTGCCTGCCGTACGGACGCCGCGTTGCACCCCGCTTCGTCAGATACAAAGCGCACGGGCCGCTGACGGGTCCGTCGTACGGTGAGTTCGAATATGTCGAACCGGTTGTAATATCCCACGACGTCATGAAACTGCTTGGGCTCGATGCACTGTCCGATATCGATTTCCGCGTAGGCGATACCTTCCTCGTCCTGCAGGGTGTCGCTGATCAGCGCGCCCGTCGGATCAATGATGAACGATGCACCGCGAGGGGTCGCGTCGAGAACTTCCGCGGCTTTCGGATCTCTATGGACGAGTTGGTCGCGCATCGATTTGTCCATGTAACCAGCAGTAGCGATGCCGAAGGCTTTGGCCTCGAACGAATGGGCGCTGGCGCGGATGCGGTTGGCCGCGACATTGTCGAAATTGCCGCCGTTCGCCGGCGGCCTGGTGGGCCAGATCGGCGGCCAGCTCGATACGTGAACCTGCTCGCCCTGCGCCATGAGGGTGTAGCGAGCCAGCGGATTGGTGTTCTCGCCACAGATCAGCCCGCCGAGTCGACCGATGCGCGTATCGGCAACACGCAGCCCGTCACCATCGCCGGCGGCCCAGATCAGCTTTTCATAGAAGGTGGGAACGAGCTTTCGATGGTGAACCAGGATCGCGCCATCATCGCCGATGATCAGATTGGAGTTCCACATGCAGCCGACGCTGGCAGGGGAGCGCTCGCTTATGCCGATCGAGACGAAGACGCCCAGTCGTCGGGCCTCGCGTCGAATCTCAGAAACCTCGGGTCCGTCGATCAGAACCGACTCCTGGGACATCCGGATAAAAAAATCGTGGTTCTCGATCGGGGCCCAGATCGCCGACCAGACCGGGAACGCCGGAATGTAGGTTTCGGGGAAGGCTATGAACTCCGCCCCTGCCCGCGACGCCTCCTGGATGAGCGCTATCGCTTTGCGGGTCGTCGCTGCCTTGTCGAGGAAAACGGGGGCAGCATGGATTGCCGCAGCCTTGAAGCGTGGGAGCTGTCCCATGATGCACTCGCTGTCACATTGCATTCCGACGACCGACGGTCGCCGGGCTTTGCGAGGAGAGGCAGGGAGGCGGCAGCGGAGCCTTCGCGATGCGCCGTCCGGTTAATCCTACTACCTCGCTCGATGACTGCGAATACCATCGAGGCGGGTGGGCGTTGAGCGCCTATCGGTGCAAGCCCGGTTGCATCGACGCAAGCGAGCCCCATAAGCCCTGGCTCACACACGTTAGGTAGTGCCGAGCACGAGATAGGCACCAAGAAACGAGCTATTCTCCACGTCAGCCGCGGACCCGACCGAAATCGCGCTGATAGAGCGGATCAAGCGAGCGCTGGACCCGAGAGCGAGCCTCAATCGCGACTGGGCATAAAACACCCTCAAGCGATTGAGATGCAATCCGATAGAGGCGCGGATCCCGGGCTCAATCACCGCCATTGTCGCGCTTCGGGCTTTGTGCGTTCGACGTAAGGGAGCGATAACGGGCTGCTGACCCACGCGCAGCTCGCCTTGTTCCTGCACATTGCCGCCGAGCGGTATTGGAGACAAGTCTGGCCTGAGCGCCACGGACACCGGCGAGCAAATCGTCGTCATCTCCAAGAAGGCTGGGCAGGACGCGGAAGCGAGGCGGCGACAGACGAACCGCAGGCGCTCGTCACAACACCCCAGTCGACATGTCCAGTGAGATTTGCTGCTTCAAGAATCGGACCACAGTCTTGATCCTACCCGAGTACTGTAGGTCGTGGTGAACATTTAACCAGATTTCGCGCTCGGCCCGGAGACTTTCCTGAAACAATGGGCGTAAATTCGGCGCGGTCAGCGCCGCAAACCTGGGCAATACAACGAGACCCAATCCGGCCGAAGCTGCATTCATTTGCGCAATCATGCTATTTGACGAAAACGAATAATTTGACGGACCAATTAGGTCGCGATGCCATCGAACGGCATCGACCACAATCAAATCGTCGATATATCCGACGAAACTATGATTGGCCAAATCAGATTCCGCCTGCGGACGACCGAAGCGCTCGAAATAAAGATCGGACCCATACGCATGAATGGCGAACGATCCCAATTTTTCCGAGACGAGACCTTGGCCAGGGGGCTTGAAGAAGCTCAGAAACAGGTCCGCTTCTCTGCGGTTCACGTGTATCACCTGAGGCGACGTCACCAACTCCAGCCGAAGGTCACGGGCCTCGGCATCCAAAGCCAGCAGTCGCGGTGCCAGATAGAGGGACGCGATACCTTCCATTGTAGCCAGACGGACCACTCCGGACGTGACCTCCGGGGCGACGTCGGCCTTTATGCCGATTACGGCACTTTCGATGGTCTCGGCATGGCGGAGGACCCTTTCCCCGGTATCGGTCAGTCGAAAGCCGGTCTTGGTGCGCTCGAAGACGCTCAGTCCAAGACTGCTCTCCAAGTGCGCGATACGTCGGCTGACCGTGGAATGGTCTATGCGCAGACGCTTCGCGCTTTGCGCCAAGCTCCCTGTCCTCGCAACATCCAGAAAGACACGCAAATCATCCCAGTCCAGGTTGTCAATTGCGCTCATCGGCCTTGGGGTTTCGGATATGTTTCATGTGAGGTCGCTCAAGGATTGACTGAATTGATTTGACTGGGCAATGGCTGCTTGGAACAAATAAGAACATCTATTTGCACGACGATCTGCCGGGCCTCGATGCGCCAAGCGATGCGCTGGTACGGATCGCAGATCATCCTCGCGAACGAAACCGACTACGGCATTCACTTTAGCATCTTCACCTCAAATCTGCAGGCCGCACTGTCCACTGCGGACGAGCTCGAGGCTGCCATCGTATGATCATCGATTCGACCGATTATCGGTTGAATGCCATGCCCTTCGGCGGTCAATGCTGGTTCGGAAGGGCGTACGGTTGGCGATGACGAAATGATGCAAAAATGGTGCGTTGTTTCAACCGATGAGAGCGTGCTCAGCGCAACTGCCGGGTATCGGCCAGCAGCCACTCGCAGAACGTACGGGCTTCTTCTCGCACGGTTCTGCGTTGGGTGGTCACGACATAATAGGACTGGTTGGCGGGCGTGTCCCCGTCGATGATGCGCACGAGGGACCCGTCGTCGATCAGGTTGTCGATTACGTTTCCCCAGGCGAGGAGAACGCCCTGGCCGGATAGGGCGGCCTGAACGAGCAGCGGATAATTGTTGAAGCTGAGTTCTGGATCGAGCTTCGAGACCGCGATGCCATTCGAAGCGAACCACCATTCCCATTCAGAATAGCGGGCGGCCGGCCCTTCGAGGTTCAGCAGGCGAGCGTGGCGGAGATCCTCCGCAGTCCGCATCGGATGCCTTGCAAGGTAATCAGGACTGCAACAGGGAAAAAAGCGAACGCCCAGCAAAAACTTGGAATTAAGGTGGGGCCAGTCGCCATTCCCGTACCGGATGGCGACATCGACGCGATCCTCTAAAAAATCCAACAGGGTGTCCGTAGCAATCAGTCGGATTGCGATGCCGGGATGCTGGGCTCGAAAACTCGCGATCCGCGGCATCAGCCAAAGCGAGGCCATTGCCACCGTCGTCGTCACAACGAGTTCCGGCGGATGGCGGATGCTGGAAAGAGCTTCCAGCGTCTCGCCGATCGTCCGCATGCCGGCGGAAACACCCTCGTATAATTTCTTGCCGGCTTCGGTGAGGGCTACCGCGCGGTTCCCCCTATCGAACAGTCGCGCATTCAATCGGCTTTCCAGGGCCTTGATTTGCTTGCTTACGGCAGCCTGCGTGATCCCGAGTTCGCGCGCCGCATGGGTGAAACTGGCATGCCTGCCGGCCGCTTCAAAGCACGCCAGCGCGTTCAATTGGACGGGAAGCAACGGGACTCTTGTCATTACTGACGGTTATACCAGCCATGATAAAAAATGGAAATATACGGCCGGAAAGCGGAAGCTTAGGTTTGAAGTTGGCACCAAGGAGAGGTGTGCTTGCGCAACTTCTTTCGGCACCGGCCATAATCCTGCGGCATGACAGGGTGGGTCGCGTTTCTCATAGGGGAAAAGAATGGCTTTCAATCTGCAACTCCGCTCGGTCCGGACCGCCCTCGCGGTTTTGACCCTCCCCGTCGTCCTCGCCAACGCGCAGGCGGCCAGCCTCGATCAAATCAGATCGCAGGGCTATATCCGCGCAGCGACCGCGAATGAGGTTCCCTACGGTTTTATGGACGCCGAAGGAAAGGCGAAGGGCATCGCTCCCGAGGTGGCCCAAGCCGTCCTCAAATCGATGGGCATTCCCGAGGTCCAATGGGTCGTGACTCCTTTTGGCTCATTGATCCCCGGCCTCAAGGCAAACCGTTTCGACATCGTAGCGGCCGAACAGGATATTTTGCCCGCTCGGTGCCAGCAGGTCCTGTTCTCCGAGCCAAACTCCAGCTACGGCGACGCCTTGCTCATTCCCAAGGGCAATCCGAAGATGATCCACTCATACGAGGACGTCGCCAAAAGCCCGAACCTCAAGTTGGCGGTCGTCAACGGGACGAGCCATCTTGCATTTGCCGAAGCCGTCGGCGTTCCGGAGAATCGCCTGGTCATCATCGCAAACAATGCCGATGCGCCGGCCGCCGTCACAAGTGGCCGGGCCGACGCATATGCCGCCGTCGAGGCGACCGTCGGCAGCCTTGCCAAGGCCAATCAGCGCTTGGACATCGCCCAGCCCTTCTCCGATCCGATCATCAAAGGCAAGGCGACGCGCAGCTTCGGCGGCTTTGCATTTTCGCAGGGATCGGAAGAGCTCGTGGGGGCCTTCAACAAGGCCTTGGGCGAGTTCAAGAAGACCAACGACTATAAGAAGATCCTCGCGAACCACGGCGTCACTGAAGGCAGCATCGCGGCTTCGCTGGCCAAGTCGACAGCTGACCTCTGCGCCGGAAAGTGACTTAGCGGGCCTGTCCCCGACCAACGGGACATCGCAGCCTATAGAGCCCTTCACGACGCGTCGGTGCCACTCGGGAGATCGCTTCCAGGTGGCACCGTACCAAAATTACAGGGCGCGTGTAGTGCACGATCACCATCCCGATTGTGGGCAACCATCATGGATTTGTCAGTTCACCTGCCCAACCTGTTAGGGGCCGCGGCGACTAGCTTGCTGATCTGCTCCCTGTCATTGCTGATGGCGGCCAGTTTATCATTCGGCGCAGGGGTTGCCCTTTTTGCTGGACCAGCTTGGCTAAGGGCGATTGCATTCGCGTATGTCGAAATCTTCCGCGGCACATCCCTTCTGGTCCAGCTCTTCTGGCTCTACTTCGCCTTGCCGTTGCTCGGCATTTCGCTGCCGCCTTTCCTGACGGGCGTTCTGGCACTGGGCCTCAACACCGGCGCGTATGGCGCCGAGGTCGTACGCGGGGCTCTCCGATCGGTAAGTCAGCAGCAGCACGAAGCCGCCAGAGCACTCAACTTCACGCGCAACCAAACGCTTTGGCGGATCGTCCTGCCGCAGTCCCTCGTCGAAATGCTGCCATCGTTCTCAAGCCTGGCCGTCCAAAACCTCAAGGACACGTCGTTAGTATCCATGATCACGATCGCCGATTTGACGTTCAAGGCCCAGGAGATCCGAAATCTGACGCAGGATACGGTGGCCGTCTACGGCACCGCGCTGCTGATCTATTTCGCCATGGCGATGTCGATCGTCGCACTGATGCGCATTCTCGAGACTCGCGTCGCGCGCTCTACCGGGAGGCTCTCATGATCCTAGGCCACGAGCTCGTAATGTCTTCGTCGGCCGCTTTCGCGTGGTCGATCTTGCCGATCCTCCTGATCGGCCTTCGAACGACTTTGCTCGCTATGTTCGCGGGCTTCGTCATCGCGGTCGTCGTCGGCATGGTATTCGCGTTGATGCGCCGTTCACAATGGAAGATCGTGACTTGGCCGGTCGGTTTCGTCGTGGAATTCCTGCGCAACACGCCGTTGTTGATGCAGCTGTTCTTTCTGTATTTCGTGCTTCCGGAGTTTGGCGTCACTCTGCCCGCATTCTGGACCGGCACTACTGTGCTGGGACTGCAGTACGCAGCTTATATGAGCGAAGTTTACCGCGCCGGCCTCGATGCTCTTCCCAAAGGTCAATGGGAAGCAGCGACGGCGCTGAATCTTTCGAAAACGCGGACATATCGAACCGTCGTTCTTCCGCAGATGATCCCGCGGGTCCTGCCGGCGCTCGGAAACTATCTGATTTCGATGATGAAGGACACGCCGGTGCTTTCGACCATCACCGTCGTTGAAATGTTGAACCTGGCTAACCGAATCGGGGACCGGACTTTCGAATATCTCGTCCCGCTTTCCTTGGTTGGCGCCATCTTTTTCGTCCTCACCTGTGTTTGTTCGGCGCTGTTGCGCGGCTTGGAACGCTTCGTTCCGCAGAAGGGAATTGCGCTGCGATGAGCGCCTCCATTGAATTCAACCAACTCCATAAGCGGTATGGCGCCCATCCCGTGCTCCGCGATTTCGATCTCAAGGTGCAGGCTGGAGAGACAGTGACGCTCATCGGGCCAAGCGGGTCTGGCAAATCCACAGTACTGCGGATTTTGATGACGCTCGAGCCGTTTCAAGAGGGGTGCCTCACGCTCGATGGCATCAGCTATCATCAGCCTCATGGAAAGCCGCCGTTCTTTGCAAGTGACGTGCATCTTCACAAGGTGCGGGCCAAGGTCGGCATGGTGTTTCAAAGTTTCAACTTGTTCCCGCACATGACGGTTCTGCGAAATTTGGTGGAGGCGCCGACGGCAGTCCTGGGTTTGAGCCGGGACGAAGCTGAAGGACGGGCTGTCGAACTGCTCCACATGGTCGGCCTTTCCGACAAGGCTAAGGCCTATCCGGGGCAACTGTCGGGCGGTCAGCAGCAGCGTGTAGCCATCGCCCGTGCTCTTGCGATGCGTCCGCAAGTGCTTCTGTTCGACGAGCCAACCTCAGCGCTCGATCCGGAGCTCGTGGGCGAAGTGTTGAGCGTCATTCGTTCCCTGGCTCACGAGCATGATCTGACCATGCTCATGGTCACTCACGAAATGCGGTTCGCCCGTGAAATCTCTGACCGGGTCTGCTTTTTCGAGGGCGGACGCATCGTAGAGCAGGGAAAGCCCGATCAGATTTTCAACGCTCCCGAGCAGGAGCGCACCAAACGCTTCCTGTCTTCGGTGTTAAACGGATGATCATCTTGGCCAGCTCCCCCGTACCTGCCCACAGCGTTGGCGAAATCGGTCCCTTCGCCCGTGCAGAGTTTGAACGGCGCATCGAGGACGCGCGGTCGGCGATGACCCGCTATAGGCTCGACGCGATCGTGCTGACCTCGGAAGCCAACATCGAATATTTGGCTGGATTCGAGACGCAGTTCGCTTGGAACACGCCCTCCCGCCCCTGGTACTTCGTTGTGCCTCGCGCGGAGTCGCCCATCGCCATCATCCCCGAGATTGGCGAAACTAATTGGCTGCTCACCTCCTGGTGTCAAAATATCGTAACTTGGCCATCGCCCCGGCCGCATGATGAAGGCATCAGCATCCTGACGCAGCATCTGGGTCAGGTCGCTCGGTCTTATGGGCGAATTGGCTTTGAGATCGGCCCCGAGTCCCGGATCGGCATGCCGGTTAGCGATGTTTTCAGGCTGCAAGCAGCCATCGGTGGCGAGATGGTCGATTGCACGTTGCTAATGGCCGGGCTGCGCGTGCTCAAGTCGGCAGCTGAAGTTTCGCGCATCCGCCACATCTGCCAGATTGCCGGTCAGGCCTTCCACGATCTGCCGTCATTCGTGAACGTTGGCGACAGCGAGCGGGAGATCTGCCGAAAATTCGCGGCGGACCTTCTTCTAAAGGGTGCAGACAAGGCACCCTACACCTCCATTGGTTCCGGCCAGGGGGGGTATGATAGCATTATCATGGGTCCAACCGACCGAAGGGTGGCGGTAGGCGATGTTCTGATGCTCGATACTGGGGCCAGGTATGGCGGCTACTTCTGCGATTTCGATCGCAACTTCTCGTTCGGTAGGCCGACGGACGAGGTCCGACGGGTCAATGAGGCGTTGTGGCTCGCCACTGAAGCAGGCATCCAGGCAGCTCGGCCCGGGCGAACCGCAGCCGACGTGTTCAAGGCGCAAGCGACGGTCTTGAGCCGATATGGCTTCGATGTCGGAAACGTCGGGCGTTTTGGGCATGGGCTCGGCAAGGTGCTGACGGAGCCCCCGTCGAATGCGCCGTCGGACCAAACCGTTCTGAAACCCGGCATGGTTCTGACGATTGAGCCTTCCGCCATGTTCGGGAACGGCCGCATCATGGCTCACGAGGAAGATCTTGTCATAACGGAAGACGCCGCGAATTTGCTGACACCACGTGCGGATCGCGAAATTGTCGTCATCGCTTGATCGAAGGCGAACGAACAAAAAAAGGGCCGCCGTCAGGGTGACGCGGCCCAAGTTACACCGTTGGCCGCCAGCCAATAGTGTGGGAACGGCAGGGAAGTGAGGGGAGAAGCTCTACTGCCCTGAGACCGCGAATACCTTGATCGCCAAATTTATCCGGTGACGCAAGATCCCGAACTACTTTTCGTGAATTGTACGGTTGTGGGCCTCTCTAGCGCACATTCCGCTCGCACCTGCCGCCTCTTCTGAAACAGAACCCGGGCCGGCCCCACGCCGTAATGGTAAGCACTGGTCCCATACTTGCAACCGAGACAGCGCTCGGATCACAAACGCCTCGGATTTTGTAAGATTTCGACACATGTTATGCGCCTGTCAGACGGAGGGCTGAAAGACGGCGTGGTGCTCGAACCGGTCGCCGCTGCCGCTCCGTTTGAGCCGTCCTAATGCGCGATTGTGGTGGGCGGCCGACGAAGCAGCCACAGAGCCGTGAGGCCAACAAGCGCAGCCTGAAGGGCGATGATGACAAACGGCCAGACAAAGCCTCCCGTCAGCGTCGCGGTGACCGCGAACACCAGCGGGCCGGATATCGATCCGAAGAATCCGAACAGGTTCACCGCCGATGTAACCGGGCCAACCTGGCTTGGCGGCGACGACCTGGCGATCTCGGCCATGAACACGCCGTTCCAACCCATGGTGGTGGCACCAGCCATGATCATACACGCGTAGACAAATACTGGGTGGGAACCGATGGGGCTGATCAGAAGCAGCAAGGCAACTCCTGTTGCGAGTCCTAGAGAGGCAAACAAGATCGTCCCTTTGCCGGTTCGATCGGCGATCCAACCAAACAGTATTCGCGCGAGTGCGCTCGCTCCAAGAAAAACGGCCATATACTGACCCGCTTCTAAAAGGCTCTTACCATGCTCCGTGACCATGTAGGTGGCGGTATACGCAGTCGTACTCGATTGAGCGACGGAAAAGGACACGCATATTAGGGTCAGGATTGGTAGCTCGCGATTCAAGCGGATCACAGCTACGGCTCTGCGGAGCGACGAAGGCGAGAGGAAATGTCGCGGCCAAGCACGGTCGCCGTGACCCTTTTCTCCATCAAGGGCTCGCTGGAACGGCTGAACTAATGCGGCGCTCATAACAAGCATCGCGATCAGCACAAACAACCCGGCGTTGAAGCCCATCCCTGCAACGAGCGCCGGTATTATCAGACCTGCGATCATGCCTCCCAAGGGCATGCCAGCTTGTTTGATCGAGAACACGAGAGTGCGATGACGCGGCGGAGCCGTTCGCATCAAAACCTGGCTGCCCGCAGGAATGTTCGGGGCCACACCGAGTCCGAATAGGAGGGCGCCGCTCAGTCCGATGGCACCGAGAGGTAGCAAAAAGACGACAAGGCCGAGGACCAGCGCAAGCAGGCCAATTTGTATGGTCCGGATTGGACCATAATGGTCGAGCATCGAGTTGCCGCACGCCAAAAACCAGCAGATTCCGGCGGAGGACGCAGCCGAGGCATATCCGATGCTGGTCGCGGGCAGTCCCCATTTTTGCGTGAGGAGCGGCCCCATGAGCGGAATGGTGGCGGCTGCCAGGGAGCTGATGACCTGAACAAAGAGCGTTGCGGCCAACGCACTTCGCCATGATGCCACTTTCAAGACGGCCCCCGGGTGGTCAACGCAAACCGGCTAAACGAGGCGATCAACACCAGCACGCTAGCTTGCGACGAACAGTTTGCGCTCCGTCTGAGTGAGACGCTCGATGCCACCGCCTCGAACCACAATGGATTCGCTGATGGCCAATCCCTCCGCGGATAGATACATATGCAAAGTCATCCCCTCCTTCAGCTTCCATTCAGCCACAGGAGTGAAGTTGTGGACGAACTCGCTCACTTTTTGAGTGGTGTTGGGGAAGCAACCTAGCGTGTAACCCGTGATATTATCATATCTTGGTCGCAGCCCCGTTTTGATCATCGGCTCCCGTGCCAACGCGTCGATCACCTTTGCTTCGACTCCGGGGCCCATTTCGGATAGCTGCTTGTCCTGGATGGCGATCATCTGTGACATTACGTCGAGTTGACGCGGCGTTGGGTCTCCAACCGAGACGGATCGCATGATCCGGGAACTGTATCCATTCACCGATGGAACAAGTTCGATATGGACGATCGACCCAGGTTCGATGGGGTTGCTATGCTCATTGCCATGCAGCGCTCCCCAACCGACGCCCGAAGTCACGAGCCCGACGAACCCTTGATCGGCCCCCAGCTCCATAAAGGTTTGGGAGGCCGCAGCTACGACGTCCCGTTGACGGGCGCCCACGCGCACCACGGCAACTCCGTGGGCCAAGGCCTGATCGCATATTGACGCAGCTTGTCGATGGTATTGAATTTCCTCGCCGGACTTGACAGCTCGCTCGCGCCAGAATCGGTCCCCCAGGTCGACGAACGTTGCGCCCGGAAGCTCCTTTCGCAGGTCTTCCAGTCGGCGCGGCGACATCGATTGTGAATCAAACTCGATACCGACTGCCGCTGTGTCGAGCTTGCGTTTACGCAGTTCGCCGCCAAGTACCGAAATCGGATCGTCCCAGTCACGAAAGCCGATGATCTCAGAAAAATGCGTCCGTTCGAGCGCCGGAACTTCGTCTAAGCATCGGACGACCAAGAATGGATCACCATCACGAGGAATGACAACGCAACGCCACAGCGTCTGGGAAATGCCAAATCCACTTGTCCATAGCATAGATTCAATTTCGTCGAGCACCATCAGATCTAGGTTTTCGGCAAGCATGATTTCGGCGCAGATACGCAATCTTCGCTCGAACTCGGCGCGCGAAAATTTGAGCTCCATTTGAGCCATTCTCAGGACCTCCCCAGTCTTATGAAATGATGCCCTCATTCACAGGTGGCTTGGCCTCATATCCTAAATGGGTAACGCTATAATTGCGCTCTATTAGGCGGAATAATTTGCAATTTTGTTTCATGGACGTGCCGCTTGTTGCAGCTGCTCGCCTGTGGCGGCGCCTATCTGGGCTGCCCAGCATAGATGTCCTTATACTGCTCGCGCAGCACGTTCTTCTGGACCTTTCCCATGGTGTTGCGCGGCAGGTCGTCGACGATGAAGACCTGCTTGGGCAGCTTGAACTTGGCCAGGCGGTGCTCCAGCGTTTTGGCGATCGACGCGGCCGTGATCGTCGCGCCGGGCTTGACCACCACGACGGCCGTGACGCCCTCGCCGAAATCGGGATGCGGCACGCCGATCACGGCGCTCTCGATCACGCCTTGCATCTCGTCAATCTCGGTCTCGACTTCCTTCGGATAAACGTTGTAGCCGCCGGTGATGATCAGGTCCTTGCCGCGCCCGACGATGTGGACATAGCCTTGTGCATCGATCTTGCCGAGGTCGCCGGTGATGAAGAACCCATCTGGTCGGAATTCAGCCTTGGTCTTCTCGGGATTGCGCCAATAGCCCTTGAAGACGTTGGGGCCAATGATCTCGATCATGCCAATCTCCTCCGCCTCGAGCGCTTTGCCCGTCTCGGGCTCCACGACGCGGACTGACACACCTGGCAGCGGCAGGCCCACAGTGCCGGCGACGCGCTCGCCCTCATAGGGGTTCGAGGTGTTCATGTTGGTCTCGGTCATACCGTAGCGCTCGAGGATGGCGTGGCCGGTGCGCTCGCGCCATTCGCGATGCGTCTCGGCCAAGAGCGGCGCCGAGCCGGACACGAAGAGGCGCATGTGGTTCGTCGCCTCCTTCGTCAGGCGGGCATCCTGAAGCAGGCGAACATAGAAGGTTGGAACGCCCATCATGCAAGTCGCCTGGGGCAGATCCTTGAAGACCTGCTCGGGATCAAATTTTGGCAGCAGGATCATCGACGCCCCGGCGAAAAGCACGACATTCGTCGCCACGAAGAGACCGTGCGTATGAAAGATCGGCAGGGCGTGCAGCAGCACGTCCCTGTTACCGAAGCGCCAGTACTCGACCAACGCCAGCGCATTGGACGCAAGGTTGTCATGGCTCAGCATCGCGCCCTTGGAGCGGCCGGTCGTGCCGGAGGTGTAGAGGATCGCGGCGAGATCGTCGGGCCCCCGCGGTACATCCTCGAAGCTCGCGACGGCGGCATCCGCTTTGTAGACTAGGCTACCCCCCCGGTCGGAATCCAGGGTCTCCAACTTCGCGCCCGCCTTCTCGGCGTAGGGAAGCAATGCCACGGCACGCGCGGGATCGCAGACGAAGACGTCCGGCTCGGCATCCCCGAGGAAGTATTCGATCTCGGCGGGGGTATAGGCGGTGTTGAGCGGCAGGAAGACGGCGCCGGCCCGCACCGTGCCTAGATAGAGCATCAGCGCGTCGAAGCTCTTCTCGACCTGGACGGCGACGCGGTCGCCCGGCTTCACACCCAACCCGACTAGCGCGCTCGCAAAGCGGCCCGACTCGTCCAAGACATCACCGTAGGTCCGACGCGAGCCGTCGCCGAGCAGCGCGAATGGCGCATCCATCCCAAGCATACGCGTGCGGACCAGATCGAAGAAGTGATTACCCATGGTCTCGATCCTTTTGACCGTTGCCCGACGTCCGGAGGAGCTTGCGCACGCCTGACGACGCCACGACCGTGTTCCGAGTGGCGAAAGCCTCGTGGTTGGCCTCGATATCGTTGAGGTCGTAGCGGTAGTTCACCATCACGCCGTGGGACTCGCGTAGCCCCCGCGCCGAGAGGTTGCCGCCGACATTTATGCGCTCCAGACGCGCGCCGTTGCCGAGGTGGAACCGCGCGACGGGATCGATGACCCGTCCCGACGCCGTCCGGGCCCGCAGCATGTATTCCGCCGTCATTTGGCCGAGAAGCTTGTCGCGCCTTGCTTTCGCGGCATCATCGAGCGAGATCGTATCGCCGGCCGGGCGGGCGAGCTCAGCGCGTTCCTCGGCTGTCAGGGCGAGATCGCCGGGCTCAGCCGCGATGCCCGCGAGCCACCTCGCGAAGCCCGGCACCGGCGAGAGCGTGACGAAGGTGGTCAGTCCCGGCAGCTCGCGTCGTAGATCCTCGGCGACTTGCTTTATCAGGAAGTTGCCGAAGGAGATGCCGCGCAGGCCCTCCTGACAGTTCGAGATTGAGTAGAAGACCGCCGTTGTCGCCTCATGCGCCGGCAGCACGTTGCGCTCGGAGCTCAGGACCTCGCCAATGCTGCGCGGGATGTCGCTGGTCAACGCAACCTCGACGAAGATCAGCGGGTCGTCGACGAGTTGGGGATGGAAGAACGCGAAGCAGCGCCGATCCACCGGCTCCAGGCGGCGTCGGAGATCGTCCCAGCCCTGGATCTCATGCACCGCCTCGTAGCGGATGATCTTCTCCAGCACGTTCGCCGGCGAGCGCCAGTCGATGCGACGGAGCACCAGGAAGCCACGATTAAACCAGGAGCCGAAAAGATGGCGGAAGTCGTCATCGATCGCCTTGAGATCGCCTTGCGTCTCGATCGCCTCGAACAACGCTTGACGCATTCGCACAAGCACGGGCGTGCCGTCGGGCGCCAGATTGAGGCGGCGAAGCAGCTCCTGTCGGCGAGGCTCGGCGGCATGGTGCAACACCGAGATCGCCGCAGCCTGGGGCTTCGCACGATAGGCCTCGATGGCCTTGTCAAGGAGCGCGTGGTCCGGGCCAAACCGGTTCTGGAGAAGATTGAAGAAGGCGAGCCGGCCGGGTTTGTCGAGCCGCTCCCACAGGCTAAGCACCGCCTGCGCCAAGGCCATTCCGGAGGCCTCGCCCCGCCCGGAGAGCAAATCCTCGCAAAGTCGATCCAAGGGACGTCCGCGTTGACCGACATCTCGGTCAAAACCGATCAGGGCGCGCCCTCGATCGGTCACGCTTGTCAGAAGTTCGCTGAGAAACGAGATGTCCATTCGAGCCCTCGAGGTCCCTGGGATCAGACGTTCGCGCGAGTTGGCCTATCGAAGGCGTCGCTCCAGTCCGTGCTATTTGGCCTCGAAGATCACCCGCGGGGTTTGCGTGAGCCGCTCGCCACCACCGTCGGTGACGAGCACCGTTTCACTCACCGCCAGTCCGCCCGCCGAAGTATACATGTGGAACACCATGTCTCTTTCGACGGGCCACGAGGACGTCGGCGAGAAATTTCGGTGCAAGTCGCTCAGGCGCTGGGACATGGAGGAGTTGTATCCCAACGTGTAGCCCGTGATGTTGTCGTAGCTAGGCCGTAAGTTTTTTTGCAGTGCCCCGACGCGCATAATGGCGTCGACATCACTTGCAAGGGCTCCGGGCTTCATTGCCGCCAACTGCTGGTCCTGAAGCTCGCACAGTTGGGCAAATACGTCCTTTTGTTCGTCGGTGGCCGCTCCAACAACCACGGATCGCATAATTCGCACGGTGTAGTTTTTGAACCGTGGCAGGAGCTCGATATGTACAACCTGACCGTCTCCAAGTGGCTCATCGGTCATGGACCCGTGCAGCGAATCCCAACCGGTGCTCGCGCTGATGTGCCCGATAAAACCGTCGTCGAAGCCTAACCGGTAATAGGCTGCCGCCGCGATCGCGGCGATCTCCCTTTGCTTGATGCCAGGACGGATTGCAGCGACGACCTCGCTCACCACCTCGTCGAGAATTTGCGAACCTCTCCGCATATGGGCAATCTCGTGCGCCGACTTGATCCTCCGCAGATCCCACGTCGACCGCTCCAGATCCACGAACCCGGCGTCCGAAAGGTTGTGCTTAAGAGCCAGCACACGCGCTTGTGTCATCGAGTTCGACTGGAATTCGATCCCAATGCGGACCTTGCGGTTCTCGCCCGCCGGAAAGTGCTTGACCAAAACCTCGATAGGGTCCTCCCAATCGAGAAAGGTCACGATCCGATCTACCCAGGTCCGCTGACGAGCGGGCGCCGCATCAAGGCTTCTCAGCAAGAGAAACGGCTGCCCGCTGACCGGGACGATTACGGCGCGCCACAAATTCTCGCTAGTAACGTAGCCTGACAACCAGCCCATGGTCTCTGGCTCGTCCAAGATGGCCCAGTCTACGTTTCGAGCCCGCAAAACTTCCTGAACGCGCCGAAGCCGGTCGTGGAAATCCTCCAGCGGAAATGGGGATGCGAACTGTGCCATAAGAAAGGTCCTCGTGAGTTTGGGGCGTCGTTGGCGCAGGCGAGTCAACTCCCTCGCGCCTTGGCAATGGTGCGGATGGCGGATGCCACACGCTCTATCTCGTCATTTGAGTTGTAATAATGCGGCGAAACTCGAACGACGGGGGGGAGCTGTCGGGCTGCGGCGTCGATGGGCGTGCTGGTGGGCGGCGATACAGACACGTTGATCCCCATCGCAGTAAGCCTCCGCATCACTTCTGCGGCCTCCACTCCATCGACTGTCAGCGATAGAATTGCGGCCCGGCGTCGGCCGAGATCGTGCAAGCGAATGCCCTGGATCTCCGCCAGTTCACTCCGCAACGTGTTGGTCAACTCTGCGCAGCGCCCCTCGATTGCCTGCAACCCAACCGCCAGGGCGTATTCGACGGCCGCGTTCAAGCCCATACGGGTCGAATAATTTGTCTCCCACGTCTCGAAGCGCCTGGCATCCGGCCTTAACCTGTAGGTACTCGGCCCGGTCATCGTTGCACCGAAGAGGTCGAGCATGGCCGGTTCAGTGCGGTCGAGGACCGCCTTGCGGATGTAGAGAAATCCCGTACCCCGAGGCGCGCGGAGATATTTCCGACCGGTGGCCGTGAGCATGTCGCAATTGAGAGCTTCCACGTCGATCGGCATCTGACCGACGGCTTGGCAAGCATCGAGGAGGAAGGGAATGCCATACTTGCGGGCAATCCTGCCAACTTCCTCCGCGGGGTTGACTAGCCCCCCATTGGTGGGAATCCAGGTGACCGCTATCAGCCGAACCCTCTCGTCGAGCATGGCTTCAAGCGCCGATGGGTCGAGCGCGCCTGCTTCGTCATTTGGCACGACCTCGATCGAGGCCCCCGTGCGCTCGGCAACTTGCAAGAACGCGATATAGTTCGCCGCAAATTCGGCATTGGCGGTGAGAATCCGGTCGCCTGATCGAAACTGCATTGCATAGAATGCGCGCTGCCAGGCGATGGTCGCGTTCTCGGCAATCGAGATCTCGTCAGGCCGAGCGCCGATCAAGCGCGCGACCGAGCCGTATACTGCGTTCAGCTCATCGTAATGCTCGGCGGCGGCCTCATAGCCGCCGATCTCGGACTCCCGAACAAGATAGTTCTGCACGGCCGCCAAAACCGGCTTTGCAATAAGCGCAGCGCCTGCGTTGTTGAAATGAGCTCGGTGGGCGACGCCTGGCGTGTCGGCCCTAAGAGCATCGATATTCAAAACTGTTTCAGCAGTGTCGGTCATTATTTCGCGAGATCTCCGCTTGCGGGCATCCACCGGTGATGAGGTGTCGTCTGCCAAAGGCGCCGAACGCAGGCAATTGGCATTTTTGCATGTATCATTGCGTACCTGATGCGCCCTGCCCGCTGTCCGAGAAATCATTCCAAAATCCACGGGCGAGCTTACGGCGATGGAAGTCTGCCAGCGCGGAGCGGACATTAAAAGTCAGCCCGACGCGGGCTGGAGCCCCTTTTCACCTCAGCAAAGCCCGGATCCTCGTTTGTTTCAGAGAGCCTCGCCAGATGGCAACGTCGCTGGCCCGAGCGGCGGCTTCGGGGTGGCTGTCACGCCATCTCTCAAGTTCCGGCCTTGACTAATCCAGGCGCCCCACCAGCAACAAGCTATCGATCAACTGAAAACAGCGTCCCCCTTAGCTATGTTTCGCGCATTCTCGTTTCAGCGAAGGCATGATTATCCGGCCCTCGCACAAAGCACTTGAAGTCAGGACTTGCCGACCGACATGTCTCATTGCGAACCGGAAGGCTCATCCGCGGCCCGTCGATATTCCGAAACTGGCGTGGCGCGGTACGTTCCCTAGCGTAACTCACAACTGGGCGGCCAGACGCCTCCGAGTGATTGCAGCATGAACATTGGCGCCGTGCAGGAGGCCCCCGTCGTCAAAGTCAAATTTTGGGTTGTGAGCAGAAGCGCTGTCACCATTCCCAATGCGGGCGAACACTCCCGGAACATGCTCTAAGAAGCGGGCAAAATCTTCAGAACCCGTTCCCGGTACCGTGGAGAGTTGGACTTTGTCGGTTCCAAGCACGCTCCCGGCAGCTGCCAGCATTTCATCGACGAGAGCGGCGTCGTTTACGACGGGCACGAACTCGCGCAAATAGGAGAGCTCGGCCGACAGGCCGTATGTTTGAGCCGTGCCCTTCGCGATCTCGAGCATGTGCTTTTCAATCTCAAGGCTCACTTCCGGCACAAAACTGCGAACATCCCCCAAGATGCGCGCCTGCCCAGGCAGCACATTCCGAGTGCCATCGGTTATTACTTCGGTAATGGAGACGACCGCCGTCTCGTTAGGGCGAAGCCTCCGTGAGACGATCGTTTGCAAGCTGCAGATGAGGCTCCCCACCGCCACCATCACTTCGCGCCCCGACTGAGGTCTCGACGAGTGTCCGCCGACGCCCTTCAGCGTGATCTCGAAATTGTCCTCTGCGGAGGTGACCGCGCCAATGCCCGCCTGTAGCTGCCCCACTGGCATCCCCGCAGCATTGTGCAGTCCATAGATTTCATCGAATGGGAAGCGCTCCATCAGCCCATCGGCGAGCATTGCGAGCGCACCCTTGCCCCATTCCTCCGCGGGCTGAAAAACAAACCGGACCGTGCCGTCGAAGCCCCCTTCCGCCGCGAGCAATTTCGCGGCTCCGAGCAACATTGTCGTGTGCCCGTCATGCCCGCAAGCATGCATGAGACCTGGCTTTTTTGACTGATAGGAAAGGTTCGTATCCTCGAGGATGCGCAGCGCATCCATATCCGCTCGAAGGGCAACAGCACGATTTCCGGTGCCTCGTTTGAGGGTACCGACGACTCCGGTGCCGCCTATGCCCTCGGCAACCTCGTCCAGACCAAATTCGCGCAGCTTCGAAGCCACGAAGGCGGCGGTACGATGCTCCTCAAAGCCAAACTCCGGATTGGCGTGCAGCTCGTGCCGCCAAGTGGTCATCTCGCGCTCAAGTTCCAAATAATCGAGCTTGCTGTCGTTGCTCACGAGACCCTCTCAAATTCTAGAAGCCGTATCGGACATCCGCTAAACGTTATTGCAATCCACCAGAGAAAGGCGCTCTATTTGAGCGCTCTGAATGCACATTTGTAACGCGTGGGCCATGAATACAAATCTCGACAGCTTCGATCGCGCGATCCTTGAAATTCTCCAGCAGGACAATCAAACGCCTCAGCGAACGATCGGGGAGCGCGTCAACCTCTCCGCCGCCGCAGTCCAACGACGCATTAAGCGCATGGAAGAGGGCGGGGTGATCTCCAGAAACACTGCCGTTGTCGATCCATCGGCCGTGGGGAAACCGATCACATTGTTCGTGGAAGTCGAGCTTGATAGCGAAACGATACGCCACATTGACGAAGCGAAACGGCAATTTCTAGAGTGCCCATTTGTGCAGCAGTGTTACTACGTCACCGGAGATGTCGAATTCATCCTCGTGATAGTCATATCGACAATGTCAGCATACGAGGATCTGACGAGACAGCTGTTCTTCAACAACACGAACGTGAAGAAATTCAAAACATTTGTAGCGATGGACCGTGTCAAGGTTGGATTGACGGTCGCGATCTAGATTAAAGCGTATATTTTGAAGAAGCCATGACGTTGATGCTTCGGGAATAATTTTTTCGCCGATTTTAGGCAACGAAATAGCGCGACTTCTTCATGTCTGGCACCAAATGTATCTCCGATCCATGTTCTATCCCAGAACACAACTCGTTACTGGGCAAACGAACTTTCAGCTCTCCGAATTCGGTCTCAACAAGCAAAGTCGTTGTCTCACCTGCATATGCTTTTTCCAGCAAAACAGCCTTCAGCCCCTGCCGCTCGGTCGAAACTGCAAAGTGCTCCGGGCGCACGCCCAGTCTGTTTTTGCCGCCAGCGATTGTTGATTTCGCAGTGGGAACGGACTGACCTTGCTCAAAGCCGGGAAATGTCACCACCGCGCTTCCATTGGTAATCTCTTTGGCAGCGACTTCGATGAAGTTCGTCTCTCCGATGAAGTCGGCCACAAAATCAGTGGCCGGCCGCTCGTACAGACATGTTGGGTCACCGATCTGCTCTATCCTACCTCCCCGCATTACCGCGACGCGGTCGGCCATCGAGAGCGCTTCTTCTTGATCATGAGTGACAAAGATGATTGTGCAGCCGATGGTTCGGTGAAGTCGCTTAATTTCGAGCTGAAGTTGCTGTCTGAGCTTTCTGTCCAGCGCGCCGAGCGGTTCATCCATTAGCAAAACCGATGGCTTGAATACGATCGCGCGTGCCACCGCAATGCGCTGCTGCTGGCCGCCGGAAAGTTGCGCGGGGTACCGTGCTCCATAAGCGCCGAGGTCTACGAGTTCCAGAACCCTCTCAACCTCATCGGCAATGACTTTCTGCTTCCACCCACGACGCCGCAGCGGATAGGCAATGTTCTCCGCCACGGTGAGGTGTGGGAAGAGCGCATAGCGCTGAAAAACCATTCCAATTCCGCGCTTATGCGGCGGCTTGTCGGTCACCACCTCCGAACCGATGCGAATCTCACCGGCGGAAGGAATATTGAAGCCAGCGATGTTCATGAGGATCGTAGACTTTCCCGATCCACTCGGCCCCAACAGCGCAAGGAACTCGCCTTCGGCGACATCGAGCGTCACGTTGTCGAGTGCCACCATGGAGCCATAGCGCATGGTGAGGTTCGATACAGACACCGAAGCGCCTTGAATGGTCATATCCGCCGATGGAGAGTTCACGAGCACAACCCTTTGCGAGCTTATTGTTTATTTACTTACGCGGCGACGCTGAAGAGCTTTCGTTCACATTGGGTCAGGCGTTCGATCCCGTTCGCTCGAACCACTACAGCCTCACTAATGGCCAAGCCTTCGGCAGATAGGTACATGTGAAGGACCATCCCCTCCTTGAGCTTCCACGTCTCAGCCGGCGTGAACTTATGAACGAACTCGCTGCCCTTCTGAGTGGACGACGGATAGCAACCCAGTGTGTAGCCGGTGATGTTGTCGTAACTCGGACGAAGACCGGCGGAGAGGATCGGCTCGCGAGCCAGGGCGTCGATATCCCCGGCTGTAGCTCCCGGGATCATTGCCGCGAACTGGCCATCCTGAATTTTGATTAACTGATCCATGACATCGAGCTGCTCCTTGGTCGGTTCGCCAACGACAACCGATCGCATGATCCGCGAGCTATAACAGCAAACCCTGGGGGTAAGTTCGATGTGGACGATGCTTCCTTTCTCAATGGGATGAGTATGCTCATTCCCGTGGAGCGCGCCCCAACCAATCCCTGTCGTGATCGGTCCAACGCGGCCCGGATCCGCGCCCATCTCGAGATACGTGTTCGCGGCAGCCTTCACGACGTCGCGCTGTCGGCCTCCAACCTTGATGGCTGCAACGCCTCTTAGCACCGCCTCATCGCAGATCTGCGCTGCGCGACGAAGATACTCGATCTCCGCCGGCGACTTAACGGCCCTCAGCTCCCAGATGCGAATGCCGATGTCCTTGAATTGAGCGCCAGGGAGCTCGCGCTTCAGATCCGCGAGCCGCCGAACAGACATCGACGACGAGTCGAATTCGACGCCGATATCCACCTTGTCGAGCCCCCGCTTGCGGAGTTCCTCAGCAAGTACCGAGACCGGATCATCCCAATCCTTGAAGCCGACAATCTCGGAGAACGGCGACCGTTCGATCGCCGGCACGAGGTCGAGACTCCGAACGATAAGGAATGGCTCACCCTCAAGCGGGACGACCGCGCACCGCCACATCGTCTGTGAAATGCCGAAACCGGACACCCATTGCATAGATTCCAATTCGTCCAAGACGAGAACCTGCAGATTCAAGTCGGCCATAATCCCGCGCACTGCGGACAAGCGCTGCGCGAACTCTTCCTTGGAAAATTCAAGATCGATATGTTGCATGATCAGTCGTCCTTCGAAGAATGGCCAACGGCTGGCGTTCGCAGTGACAGGAGTTGATGGACCAGATAGGCGGCTGCCAGTGCAGCAAAGAAAATCACTGCGACAACAGAAACTTGGGGGCTGATTTCTTGCTTGATGTCTTCCCACATCCGGACAGACAACGGCACGCTGCTCGGACCGCCTAGAAACAAGCCCAAGATGACATCGTCGAATGCCATGATGAATGAGAAGAAGATCGCACTCAGCAACGACGGGAGGAGCAATGGAAGCGTGACCGTCCTGAAGGCCGTTATCGGAGTCGCACCGAGGCTTTGGGCCGCACGCTCAAGCGAGGCGTCGAGCTGGCGCAAGCCACCGACGACCGCGATCAGCGCATAGGGGATCCCGACGATGGTGTACGCTATCACGAAACCCGTTTTGGTCCCGAGAAGCCCGATCTTTCCGAGGAAGAAATACAGACCCAACGCAAGCACGACGTGTGGCAGAACGATCGGCGAGATCAGCAATATGTAAATCGCGATACGGGCCGGCGCCCGCTGGCGAACGATCGCGTACGCTGCCGGAACGCTCAAAGCCACCGCAAAGAAGGAGGCAAGCAGGCACGTTTGAATACTGAACCAGGCGGCCCGCAGCCATATGTCGTTGGAAATGAAGGTGTTGAACCAACGCAGGGAATAGCCGGGAGGCGGGAACGTCAGGTAGGACGCCGAGCTGAAGGCGAGCGGGAAGATGACCAGCAGCGGCACAAGCAGAAAGATGAACGCCAGGACCGTCGTAGCCCACAACAGGGGGGTCCGAATGACGGCAAGCGCCTCCGACAGGGATCGGGCGAACGGGTGAATCCGGCACCGTAGGCTTTCAACCACATCCGGATAGCGGGTGAGGCCCGTCCCGTTCTTAGCGGTCAGCTTTTTCGTACTCCTGTCCTCTCCCGTGTCTGGGGCCAGCGTCGAGCGGAAGATAATCAGCATCGCAATCACGATGCTCAGCAGGATCACCGATTGCGTGGTCGCACCAACAAAGTCAGCGAGCGCCGTCACACG
This sequence comes from Allobosea lathyri, assembly GCF_900108245.1. GTDB lineage: Bacteria > Pseudomonadota > Alphaproteobacteria > Rhizobiales > Beijerinckiaceae > Allobosea > Allobosea lathyri. The sequence continues at coordinate 210,605 of NZ_FNUY01000009.1, read as the reverse complement.
GACGGTAATACCTTGCGCAAGCATGTAGTCCCCTGCCCCGCCGAGCAGAGCCGGCGTGACGTAGAAGCCAAGGCAAGACAGAAAGACGAGTGTGCAGCCGCCAACAATGCCAGGTGCGGTCAGAGGCGCGAATGCGTGAAGGAATGCGCTGACGGGATTGCTGCCGAGATTGGCGGCCGCGTCGGTCAAAGACCGATCGACACGCATCATCGCGGCATAAAGCGGAAAGACCATGAGCGGCAACTGGATCTGAACCATGCCGACATAAACGCCGAACGTATTGAAGACCAGATCAAGCGGATCCTGGATCAGACCCGCACCCAGAAGAGTCTTGTTCACCACGCCATTGGGCGCCAAAATGATGACCCATGCATAGGTCCTGATCAGGACGCTTGTCATGTACGGCAACGAAACAAGCAGAAGTAAAAAGGCCGCCGCCCTGCCTTTCACTTTCGAAAGTTGGTATGCAAGCGGGTACCCGATCAACAAGCAGATGATCGTGACGATGATCGAAAGAGTCAGTGTCCTGAAGAAGATGCGTACAAACGCCGCCTGCGATAGAGTTTGCCGGTAGCCGTCCAGGGTCCACTCGCCCCCGATGCTAAAGCTTCCACCCAAAAGTTGGACGAGGGGAACGAGATAGAACGCAGCAACAAATATCAATACTGGCCCCAACAAAATAAATGGAGCCAAGTATGCCGCTTTGTTCGATTTTGTCACCAGTACAACCCGCCAATGTTGCTTTGAAGAAAGACTACGGCGCACATGTTGCGTCATCCCGTAGTCATGCTGAAGGCCAGGCCGGACTTACGAGCCGCCTGCAGCACTTGGTGCAAGCGGCTCGATAGATCCTAAGATCAGCGAACGCCTGAGATCCAGGCTTCCCACTGGGAGACAGCGTACCGCTCGTTGTCCTGGCCCTTAGTCTGCTGAGACCAGAAGTCGTAGTTTTGCACGATCTGAAGGCCACGCACTTTCTCGTTGGTCGGGAGCAGGGACGCGCGAGCTGGATCAATCAGCTTGAACGCGTTTGCGTTCGGCGGGGAGTACAGAATGTGCTTGGCGAATTCCGCTTGGCGATCGGCCCGAGCGCTAAATCCGAGAAACTTCATCGCGTTCTCAGCATTCTTGGCGCCCTTGAGCACGTACCAGTTGTCGTACTGGATAATGCCCTGATCCCAGCTGACGCCGAGGTTCGCGCCTTCCTCAATCGCGCCGAAAACACGTCCATTCCAGGCGCTGCCTATCACGGCCTGCTTATCGATAAGCAGCTGGGAGGTCTCAGCCCCGCTGGTCCACCACTTCAGGATGCTTGGCTTGATCCGCTCAAGGCTTTTGAAGGCCCTATCCCAATCGATCGGGTAGAGCTTTGCCGGATCCACGCCATCCGCCAGCAACGCGATCTCAAACGCCGCAGCGGTGGGACCCCAAGTGCCACCAGCGAGCGTGCGCTTGCCTGGAAAGCGCTTCACATCCCAGACATCAGCCCAAGTCTTGGGGGCCTCGTTCGGGAACGCCGCTTTACTGTACACGCTAATAAGGGAGTAGACGATGTGGGGGCACGTGTATTTCGATGTCGCGATGGGCGTGAACGCCTCAAGGTCCTCCTTCTCGAAATACTGGTAGTCGATGGGCATGAGGAGTCCGTCGCGCTCGAAGCCCGGCGTGACGCCACCCGCCGCAACGGCGACATCGTAGCGCGGCGCGCCGGCCAAGATGCTGGCCCGAACAGCGCCAGTCTCCACACGAGGGTTCCGGATGACCTTGACGCCGGTCTCCCGCTCAAACGGCTCGAAATAAGCTTTGCGCTGAGCCTCGCCCCAGACACCGCCCCCATCGAATACGACGAGCTCGCCGGTTCCGCGAATGGTCTTAGCAATCGCCGGCTTACAGATTCCAGTAATTGCAAGGGCGGTTGCACCGGCACCTTGAAGAATATTACGCCTATTGATTTGTCGAGACATGTCTAACCTCCACCTTTTCAAATTCCCCGTTGGCAGATTGGTTGATCCCGATCCGTCCAGATTGCCAAGAAGCATAGACCGCCTTCCGCGATCCTTGCGCTCGAATTGCAGGCCACTTCTGCAAGTTTGTCTCGCGAAAGCGGTGAAATTGGAGGCGATGCCTCAAACACGTTGATTAAGTACGTACGACCTATCAGCGTCGTTTTTTCGCTATCTGCACAATTTATCGTCATTATTGGGGCATTTATCGGTCAAACGTACGCTTAAGCGCTTGCCATTGGAATCAAAGCCACACGCGACGGAATGAGAAAATGCTGCATTATCCTAGCGAAATTGAAGCGCATGCATCTCGAGGACTTGATACCCTCTATCGCATAGCGGTGGGCCTGAAGCGGCGCCTGCCCGGTCTTCAACTCACAGGAAGTGCCAATGATCTATACTGATGGAAGCGCCAACATCTCGCTGGCTCATGACCCACTGAAGGCCATTGTGGCGCCCCGGCCGATTGGGTGGATCACGGCCCAAAGCGCGAGTGGTTCGATTAATCTGTCACCTTATAGCTTCTTCAACGCTGTCGCGACTCGACCACACATCGTTTCCTTCTGCTCCGAAAACCGGAAAGACGCGGTGACGTTTATTGAGGAAACGCGTGAATTCACTTGCTCCTTCGTTTCCAGGGAGCTCGCAGATGCGATGAATGAAACGTCGGCAAATCTCCCGCGCGGGCAGAGCGAGTATACGCATGCCAAACTTGACATGGAGGCGTCCCGATATGTGAGCCCTCCCCGAGTTTCTGGCACTCCCGCCGCTCTCGAGTGCAAGTTGATCTCGGTACTTCAAATGCGAGACATTGAGGGCGCTCTCATCCCGACTTTCATGGTCATCGGCCAGGTTGTCGGCATCTATATAGACGCCGCCTACCTGAAGGATGGCCGGTTCGATACTGCTGCGGCCAACCCGGTAGCCCGCTGCGGATATTCAGACTATGCCGAGGTCAACGAAATGTTCTGCATTCTCCCGCCCGGTTGGAGGGATAGGTCATCCTGACAGCGCAGGCATCCCCCTTCGGGAACGGCGGGCGATTGACCAATCGGCCTGGCCGCTTCGATCGACTTAAGACTTTCGTATCACTAGCTCGCGCGGACAAAGGGGCTCCTCCAAATTAGCTGAGGCGCGATTCAAGCCTGTTCTTTGGGGAGAACAGCGGCGCCTCGCGCGCTGGATAAGGTGGATCGTCAGTTCTTGGCGATGCCCTTGAGCGCCCCGGGGCACCCGAGGTCCCAGAACAGTCCGGCCATGATCTGCATGCCCTCTTCGGCGATCGTGACTGGCATGTGCTCGTCCGGCGCGTGTTGCGAGCAGGCAGGGTAGGAATGCGGGATCCAGAGCGTCGGCATGCCGATAATCTCAGCAAAAACGTCGTTTGGGAGTGATCCGCCGAAGTTCGGTTGAAGGGCTACATCACGGCCAATCGTTTGCTCCATCGACGCCAGGGCAAACTTGGCCCAGGGATTGTCGGGGTCCGTGCGCGTCGCTAGGTAGAAGTCCTCGGGAAGTCCCTCGATACGAATGTCAGTGAAGCCTCTCGCGTCAAGATAAGCTCTCAAAGCGGGGACGACATTGTGCGGATCGACGCCGACAACGAACCGCAACTGGCATGTTGCTCTGGCAGAGGGAGGAACTGCCCCAATTGGGGCCTCAGGGCGTCCGCACGTGAACGCCAGTATCTCAAAGTTGCACCAGCCATAGACTTGCTCCGGCCCAACCAGGCCAGGCTCACCCCAATTGTCGTCGATCTCAGGATCGTCGGCGCCCTTTTCAAACTTCAGCTTCTTAAACGCGGCGCGGACGTTGTCGGGGATCCGCTCTGGACGCCATTCTGGCAACGCAATGCGGCCTTTCTCGTCGGTGAGCGTAGCCAGTGCATGTGTCAGCCGGATACCCGGATTGGCCAGCAGGCCGCCCCAGTTGCCGGAATGATAGGCGCCTTCGCGTAGTTCGCAGTGCAGATTGAAGCCGACAGTACCACGCGCCCCTAAGAACAGAGTCGGCGAGTTCAGTCCAAGTCGCGGCCCGTCGGACGCGATCAAGCAATCGGCCTTCAAGCGCGCACGGTGAGTCCGCGCGATAACGGCCAAGCCCAGAGAGCCGGTCTCCTCCGCCATTTCGATCAGGACTTTGACATTGAAGCCGAGGTAGCCGCGCCTATCCAAGATCAGTCTCAAAGCAGCCAGGTTGATCGAATGCTGCCCCTTGTTGTCGGCTATGCCCCGACCATAGAGGCGGCCTTCAGCTTCGACGAGCGTCCAAGGGTCGCGCCCCTCCTTCCAGTCACCGGACATACCCCAAAGCACATCGCCATGGCCGTAGATCAGGATGGTAGGTAGTGCGGGATCTTCGATGCGTTCGGCAAACAGAGCAGGAAGCCGAGCCTCGGCCGGATTGGCCAGTTGCTCGCAGCGGAAGCCCATGGCTTCCAATAGAGGTCGTATCTCGCCATTAAGGTAGCGCAAATTGTCTTCTCGGGAGTCCAAACGGGGGCTCTCACTGGCAATGGCAATCCGCGGCCTCATCTCCGCAAAAAAGCTGCCATCGCGAACGTAGCGAAGGGCCGCGGCAATAACGTCTTCACGATCGGCCGTCTCGGGCGAAAGGCTGTTCATATTCGGACCTCGACTAGCGATATGCAGACGCAGAAATAAGCCGACGCCGGCCAGATGAATTAATATTGCAACGGTAGCGAGAAACGCGCTTTTATTTCATTGCAAAATTGCAAATTTTGTTCATTTTCAGCTGGCCTTGCGCATAATTAGTAAGCGGACGATCCCCTTCACCGCCAGCGCTCATATGTCGTGGTAGGGGGGAGTGTTCGGCTCAAATGCGTCAGCCAGAACGCGGGCCACGTGCACTGCGTTGGCATCCGCCGAGACCGCGAGCCGTTCGATGATTTCGCGCGAATCGGCAGGACAAACCGGAGCAAAATTGCATCGAAGTTACTCAATTGGAGCGCAACACTCGATAAAATCGCAATATTGTATTTGTTCCGACTGCTGCAGCTGAAGGCCAGACACATGCTGATCGCCAATCAAAACCCCGATCACGGCAAGCCTCTCGATCCAGTTGATGCGAATATGCTGGGACCGTCGGCGGCATTAGAGGTCGAGCGGTTTCTTCAAAAGCGTGAGGGGCACAAGGCGACGCCGTTGGTTTCCCTGCCGCAGTTGGCCGGTGCGCTTCGCGTCTCGTCGATCCACATGAAGGACGAGGGTCACCGGCTTGGCCTCGGGAGCTTCAAGGCCTTAGGCGGCGCCTACGCTGTCATTCGACTGATCGTGGAGGAGGCCTCCAAACAGCTGGGCCGCGAAATCGACATTGCCGATTTCAATTCGCCGGACGTCCGCAATGTGGCCTCTCAGTTCACCGTGGCTTGTGCGACCGACGGAAACCACGGTCGCTCAGTCGCTCAGGGCGCGCAGTTGATAGGTGCTCGCTGCGTGATCTTCGTCCACTCCGGCGTCAGCGATGAACGCGTCGCCGCTATCGCTCGCTATGGCGCTCGAATCGTCCACGTCGCCGGCAATTACGACGACTCTGTCGCAGAGGCTGCCCAAGTCGCCGAGAAAAATGCGTGGGTCATTGTATCGGACACCTCCTGGCCCGGTTACGAACGCATTCCAGGTTTAGTTATGCAGGGCTACACCGCGCTTCTGAGTGAGACTCTGAAGGAGATTCCTCAGGCGCCCACGCACGTCTTCGTTCAGGCAGGCGTAGGGGGCATTGCGGCAGCTGCGGCCGCTTATTTCTCAGAGGTACTGGGTGACAAGCGCCCCTACTTCGTCGTCGTCGACCCGTCTAAGGCCGCATGTCTGTTCGAGAGCGCCCGCGTTGGTCGTCCGATCAAGGTCGACCACGGCGAGCCGACCATCATGGCGATGCTCGAATGCTATGAGCCATCGCTCGTGGCGTGGCGTATCCTTTCGCGCATCGCTGACGCCTTCATGACGGTCGAAGACAGCGAAGCTGTGGATGCCATGAAGCGGTTGGCTTACCCGCTCAGCGGCGACCCAGCGATAGTCGCCGGCGAAAGCGGCGGCGTTGGCTTGGCTGCCTTGAGCCAGGTTGCTCGTCTCCCGGAACTTCGGAAGCAGATCGGACTAAACGAACAGTCGAGGGTTTTCCTGATCAACACCGAAGGAGCTACGGACCCCGTACTCTATGAGAAGATCGTCGGCCGGTCCTCCGATGAAGTATCGGCTACCAACGCCAAGGTGGCGGCATGATCTGAGGATTTCGCTCGTTTCCCTAAGCATGTGCCGCGCTGCTTCTCATTTATCGGAAATGGCGAGAATTCCGCGCCGCTGCAGGCTGATCATTCCCGGGGTTTGTGTTCTGTCCATCAGCGCGCCTGCTTAGAACACCGCGAGGGGCAGCTCCGAATGCCCATCGAGACTTAATTCCGTGGCGGGCGGCCGAGAGCCTCTCTCGACCGTCCCCCTTCCCTCTTCTTCCTCTCGCGGTCACGGCACGCACTGGACGGCGTTGAAGAAGGCACTCTCTCCTGTCGCTTGAGCTCGCAGCTGAGCGGGTTACCAAGATGTGGCGATATATTTTGCCTCGGTGAATTCCAGCAGCCCATGATGAGCGCCTTCTCGACCGAGGCCGCTCTGTTTGGTGCCTCCGAAAGGCGCCGCCGGATCGGATACGAGGCCGCGATTGAGAGCCACCATGCCCGCATCGAGCTGCTCCGATACGCGTAATCCTCGCGCCAGATTTTGCGTGTAGACGTATGATACGAGGCCGTATTCCGTGTCGTTGGCCAGCTCTATCACTTCGTCTTCGGACTCGAAGCTGACGAGCGCTGCGACCGGTCCAAAGATTTCATCGTGTAGCAACGTAGAGTCTTTCGAGACGTCGGTAAGAACTGTCGGCGCGAAGAAATACCCCTTGCGGTCCAGTTGGCTACCGCCCGTAAGCACTTTTGCGCCGCGTGCGACGGCATCGTCCACAAAATCGACCACCTTACGAAGGCTGGTCTTGTTGACCAGTGGGCCACAATCAGTCGTCGGAAGCCAGCCATCGCCAACCCGTATCGCGCTCATCTTGGCCGTCAGCTTCTCCGCGAAGCTGTGATAGACCGCCTTGTGCACGTAAAACCGATTTGCTGCCGTGCAGGCCTCTCCGCCATTGCGCATCTTCGCGATCATAGCACCGTCGACGGCAGCATCGATGTCCGCGTCCTCGAAGACAATGAACGGCGCATTGCCGCCGAGTTCCATGGAGCAGTTGATAACACAGTCGGACGCCTCCGCCAGAAGGCGCCTGCCGACTGCCGTCGAACCCGTAAAGGACAGCTTGCGGACACGGGGATCGTGCAGCATGGCGCTGATCACGGGCCCCGGCGACGAGGTGGTGATTACGTTGACGACACCTTTCGGCACGCCGGCCTGCATCAGAATCTCGACCATAGCAAAGGCGGTCAAAGGCGTCTCCGTCGCCGGCTTGAGAATGCAAGTGCAGCCGGCCGCCAGAGCTGGTCCGATCTTACGTGTAGCCATGGCGGCGGGAAAATTCCACGGCGTGACCAGGACCGCGACGCCGACGGGCTGGTACTGGACGATAATACGATTGGCGCCGCCCGGCGCGATCGAAATGTCGCCGTTGATGCGCACGGCTTCTTCGGCATACCAGCGGAAGAATTCTGCCGCGTAGATCACTTCGCCCCTGGCGTCGGCGAGGGCCTTGCCGTTCTCGATCGAAATTAGCTCGGCCAGCCAGTCCGCCTTCTCGAGCATCAGGTTGTAGGCCGCCAGGAGGATCTGAGCGCGCTTCCGCGGCGCTGTCCTAGCCCAGTCCTTCGCCGCTCGGGCCGCAGCGTCGACCGCCGCAATGCCGTCTTCCACGCTCGCATCCGCGATCGTCGCCAGACGCTCTTCCGTGGAAGGATTGAAGACGTCGATCCGCTTCCCGGAGCCCGCCGGCAGCCACTGGCCGTCGATGAACAGATCGGACGGGATCGATGCGATATCGACTGTCGTATTCGTCGTCGCAGAGGCAAGATTCATAGCCACACTCCTCGTTCAGGCCGCTTCGCCTATGAGAATTCCAGCAAAGGCCGCTTTGACGATCGTCGAAAGCGAGCCGACGTCGAGAGCCTTGGGGTTGTTGTTCACGAGGCGCTGGATTGTGAAGGACTGCTCCGCGATCCAGTCCAGCTTGTCCGCCGGCACGCCGAGCTCGGCGAGCGTGCTCGGCACGCAGACTTCGGCAAACAAGGCGGCGACCCTGCGGATTGCCTCACCCGACAACTGCTCGTCGGTCATTGCAGCGCGGGGCGAGCCCATGGCCATTGCGATCTGCGCGAATTCCGACACGCAGGCGGATCGATTGAAATCCATCACATACGGCATCAACAGAGCGACGCCGGTGCCATGCGGCGTGTGCGTGAAAGCTCCGATTGGATACTGAATCGCGTGCGCGGCCGCAGTGCCAGCAGTGCCGAATGCAAGGCCGGCCGACAGTGCGCCGAGCATCATGTCGTCTCGCGCCTCTTCGTCGTGGCCAGGGCTGCAGGCACGAGCAAGGCTTCGCGATATGCGTTCGATTGCGATGAGAGCGTGGTGATCGGAGAGCGCATTTTTGCCGATGAAAACGCGCTCATTGGTCAGTTGTGGCGTGGCAGGGCGACGGATCGCCGTAAATGCCTCGATCGCGTGGGTCAGGGCGTCCGCCCCGGCAATGGCCGTTAGGCTTGCGGGGCAGCTGTACGTCAGCTCCGGATCGCAGATCGCAGTGTGCGAGATGATATGGGGGCTCGCAATGCCGACCTTCATCAGCTTGTCGGGGTCACTGAGGACCGCGACCGGCGTCACCTCAGAGCCGGTTCCTGAGGTGGTGGGAACAAGGATCAGAGGCAGAACAGGGCCCGGAACCTGAAACTCTCCATAATAGTCGCGAATATTGCCGCCATGAGCGAGCATGACCGCAACCGCCTTGGCGAGGTCCATACATGAACCGCCGCCGATGCCGATGACGAGATCGGGGCCGAAGGGGGCAGCCGACGCGACGCAGTCGGCGACGCAGGTCAGCGGAATTTCCGCGATCGTTCGATCATAGACCTGAACCGACACGCCGTTGTTGTTGAGATCATCCATCATGGCGACGAAGTCGCGATCGGTCGTCATTCGGCTGTCGGTACAGACAAAGGCACGCGCGCCGAGGGATTTCGCTGCCCCACCGAGAGCGCCCCGCTGGCCCTTGCCGAAAATGATTTTTCGAGGAGTTCGAAGAGCACCAAAGCTCGCCATGTCGTTGATCCTGCTGAGGGGGCTGTTAGCTACGCTTCGGCGAGCGCCACGATTTCGGTCCAGACCGCGTCGGTAACGGGCACACCATCCCGTAACCGGGCTTCGCGAACGCTCCGGGAGCGGTCGCCAGGAATGGCGACGCTCCTGAAACCGTCGGCCGGAATGTCTGCGCGTATGGCATCGAGATAGGCGCCGATGCCGCGCGCCATAGCACCCGACGCGGACGCGTGGATCACGATGAAGACGTCGCCCTTGTTGCAAATCTCCGTCGCGTCCAAGGTCCCGCGGACGTCGCGGCCAATCGCCGACGCCGTCAAGCTTGCAACCAGGATCTCGAAGGCAAGGCCGAGGGCGTATCCCTTTGCTTCGCCGAATGGCGCGATTGCACCGTCACGTGCCGCATGTGGGTCACTCGTCGGATTGCCATCTCGATCCAGGGCCCAGCTGGGTGGGATCGCTTCATCGCGCCGCGCGTGATCGTGGATCTGGCCCATCGAAACGAGACTGGTCGCCATATCGATGACGAAAGGCCTCGGCACTGCCGGAACACCGATCGCGATCGGGTTCGTGCCGACCATCGCCCGCCTTCCGCCCCATGCGTGGACAAGCGCTTCGCTCGTCGACAGCGCCAGAAGTGTGGAACCACGGGACGCCGTTCGTTCCGCATACCAGGCCATCATGCCAAGATGGTTGTTGTTGCTGATTGCCGCGATCGCGATCCCTGTGGAGCGGGCCCTCTCCTCGATGGCGTCGAGGGCGGCGCAGGCGACGACCGGCCCCAGTCCCGCCTGGCCGTCGACCGCAAGCAAGGCCTGCCCTTCCCAGATGTGTTCTCCCGTGGTCGAGGGGTTCGTCACCTGGTTCCGGATTCTTTCGACGATGCGCGCGAGCCGAAGCACACCGTGAGATGGGCGGCCGCGGAGTTCGGCTTCGAGCAGCAAGTCGACCTGAAGACGCGCGTAAGCGTCCGGAACACCGGCGCGGAGCAGGGCAGTTGTACAGACCCTTCGAACTTCCTCGGCGCTCAAGTCCATGATCAGATCCTATAGGATATCGGATTTGCGATCTGGGCGGTCTATGCTAGAAGATGCGGATCGGTCAAGAGCGAATCGACGATGAGAGACGACACCGCACGGGCGACACGAGAGTCGCAGTCAATGATGCTGAGCCGGAACGTGGCGCGGCCGCCCGCGCTAGTGACGGAAGTCTACAATGCGATCCTGGATCGGATCACATGCCTCCAGATTCCGCCGGGTGCGAGGATCACCGTGGACAGTCTCGCGCGCGAACTCGGCGTCTCCCACACCCCGATCCGCGAGGCGCTCAGCCGATTGGAAGCGGAGGGATTGGTCTTAAAGACGCATTTGGTGGGCCCTCACGCCGCTCCTCAACTCAACCGCGCTCAGGTCGAGCAGCTTTTTGAATTGCGCTTACTGATAGAACCGGCCGGCGCGGCAATGGCCGCGTCCCATTTGACCGATAAAGATCGAAACGTACTCCAAGCTCTTTACGACGAGATGCTCAGTTTGCCTGACAAGCCTTTTCCCGCCTATGGCGAGTTTGCGCGAAAGGATGCCGAGTTCCACTCCGTAATCGCAAATGCAAGCAACAATGTTTTCCTCACAGAAGCGTTGGCAAAGCTCCACACCCACGTTCACATTTTTCGACTTGTATTCAACACTCGCGTGACTACGGAAGCGATAACCGAGCATTATGACTTGCTGTCCGCTTTGCTGCGAGGCGATTCTGGCAGAAGCGAAAGGGCGATGAGAGATCATATTTCAGCATCTCGGAGCCGTATACTTGAGCTAACCCCACCTTAGCCTATACCGATAGCTGGCCCGGCCAAACCGTGGCCATTGTCGTCCCCTATGCTGCAGGTGGCGGCACGGATGTTATCGCGCGGGCCGTCGCGCAGAAGCTGAGTGAACGCTTCAAGACGAGTGTCGTCGTCGAGAACAAGGCGGGCGCCAGCGGCAACCTCGGCACATCAGCCGCTGCAACAGCGCCGGCAGATGGCGACATTGGTGCTCATCAGCAATGTCGGCCTATCAGCGCGTGGGCAAAGATGCCATCGCTCGACCAACGTCGCGTTGCCTCTACCGCCAAGTGCGCACTTGCATGGCGGAGCGGCGCGACTTCGCTGCCGGTGGCAGTCCGTATTCGGCTTATCGACGGCACCCCGAATGCCGTTTGAAAGCGGTCATTTTACGCTTTGCCGCGGGCCGGAGCGATCCGGTACAAATTACCCACAATTACTCAGCGAGTCTCTACAAGCTGATTGAGGCCTCACCCTCGATCTGCTGTCCTGCTCCCAACAAGAAATAACATGGGAGGATCGACAATGATGGGGCTTTCGCGCCGCCAGCTTACGCTGGGCGCTCTCGCCACCGGCGCCTCGTACACCGCGCTCGTGCAACATTGTGCCGCTCAGGCCGCGACTGCGACCGCCACGCGCAATTTGCCCAGGACCCATGCCGGCAAGACGGTGAAGGTGGTCTGGGGCAATACGCCGGCCTATGTCGCCTCCGCCGAAGTGGCGAAGGAGTTCACGGCCGCCAGCGGCATCCAGGTCGAGTTCTCGGCGCTGCCGACGGCCGAGCGGTATCAGAAGATGGTGCTCGACACGACGACCAACACCAACTCCTTCGACGTCTACCTCGTCGCCTATCAATGGAAGGAGCAGGTCGCGCCCTTCGTCGTCGACCACGCCAATCTCGACAAGGAAGTCGCCGGCATTCCGGCAATGAATTGGGACGACTATGCCCCGCGCGCGCTCGCGGCCTATTCCAAGGTCGGCAACAAGCTGGCAACCATCCCGATAAACGGCGACACCTCCTTCACAGTCTGGAACAAGGACGCCTTCAAAAAGGCCGGGCTCGACCCCGAGCAGGGGCCAGCGACCTGGAAGCAGCTCGTCGAGAACGGCGTCAAGCTCAAGCAGGGCGACCAGTTCGGCTACAACATGCCGGCCGGCAAGACGATCCAGACGGGCTGCGTCTGGATCACGCTGTTCCACAGCTTTGGCGGGCAGTATTTCGACGCCGCCGGCAAGCCGCTTCTCGACAGCAAGGCCAGCGTCGAGGCCTTCCGCTTCATGAAGGAGCAGCTCGGCCCGGTCAGCCCTCCCGGCAACCTGACCTGGGATTTCCCCGAGATGATCGCGAGCGTCTCCTCGGCGCAGGCGGCGCAGGGGTATATGTGGGCCGGCGGCGTCGGCTCGCTCTACGATCCAACCAAGTCGAAGATCGCCAAGTCGATCGGCTACGCGCCGACGCCCGAGACCGTGCTGCTCGGTGGCTGGGGCCTTTCGGTCGGTGCCAAATCGCGCAATCTCGACGCGGCGAAACTCTTCATCGGCTGGTTCACCTCGCCCGAGATCGTCAAGCAGACCGCGCTGGTCGGTCTTTCGCCCGTGCGCCGCTCGGCCCTGCTCGATCCCGACACGAACGCCCGCTACCCCTTCTTCCCGACCGTCCTCAAGGCGATGGAGGGCAACGTCGCGACCTATGCGCCAATCAAGGACGCCGAACAGGTCAACATCCAGATCTATGACGAGGCCAACGCCGTCTGCTCGGGAACCAAGACGCCGGAGCAGGGCGCGGCTGCCCTGCAGGAGCGCGTCACCACGCTGCTGAAGCGCCGCGGCTACATCCAGTGAGCGACAGGCTGTGACGAGCTCGCAATTGCTGGCGGCCGGACACCAGAAGATGTCGGCCGGAATCCGCAAGGTCGGGAGCTACCGCCGCGCCCGGGCGACGCTCGAACCGTACTGGTTCATGGCGCCGGCGGCGATCATGCTCGCGACCGTCTATCTCGGGCCGATGATCTACGCGGTCATGACCAGCACGACCCATTGGGTGCTGACCGAGCCCGGCAGCGAGAATATCCGCGCCGGGCTGGAGAACTACAAGGACGTCCTGGGAGCCCCGTCCTTCTGGCAGGCCGTGAAGATCACGCTGCTGTACACGCTGACCTCGGTCACGCTCAGCCTGACGCTGGGAACGTTGCTGGCGCTGCTGCTCGACAACGAGCTGCATTTCGCCTCGTTCTTCCGTTCGATCATGCTGATCCCAATGGTGATCACGCCGGCGGTGATCGCGATCTTCTGGAAGCTGCTCTACGAGCAGGAACAGGGCGTGCTCAACTCGCTGCTGGTCGCGATGGGCTTCGCAAAGGTCGCCTGGCTCGGGCTCGACCATGCCTTCTTCGCCATGGTGATCATGGATTCCTGGCAGAACACGCCCTTCTTCATGCTGGTGATCCTGGCTGGGCTGCAATCGGTCGACAGCAACCTGATGGATGCGGCCAGGGTCGACGGCGCCAACGTCTTCCAGCGCTTCCGCTATGTCGTCCTGCCCCATCTCGTGCCGTACATGCTGATCGCGGCGGCCTTTCGCGGCATCGCCACGATGAACGACTTCGACAAGATCTGGCTGCTGACCCAGGGCGGGCCGGGCGAGGCGACGACGACGATCACGGTCTACACCTACAAGATCGCGTTCTCTTCCTTCGACATGGGCCGCACCACGGCGATCGCACTGATCTTCGTCGTCATCGTCCTGGTCACCAGCGCGCCGCTTCTCAGGCACCTGTTCCGGACCGCGCGGAGGCCGGCATGACGTTCACGCTCTCGCATTCCACCAAGCGGCTGCTGCTCAGCCTGCTCTGCCTTTGCCTCGGCATCATCTATCTCTTCCCCTATGCATGGATGGTGCTGACGGGCTTCCGTTCGGCGGTCGACACGCTCTCGCTGCGCTTCATCTTCGAGCCGACGCTGGAAGGTTTCCGCAGCGTGCTCGGCGACAGCATCTTCCGCGCCTATATGCTCAACAGCATCATCGTCTCGACGCTGACGACGGTCGTGGTGCTGACAGTCGCAGCACCTGCCGCTTTCGCGCTGGGTCATCTGCCGATCCGCGGCACCGGCTTCCTGCTCTTCGTACTGGTCGTGCGCATGGTGCCAGGCATCGCCATCCTGATCCCGATCTACCTCGTCGCCTCCCGCCTGGGCGTACTCGACACCCATGGCGTGCTGATCGTGCTCTACGCCACTTTCAACCTGCCCTTCGCGATCTGGCTGCTGCGCGGCTTCTTCTGCGACGTGCCGGGCGAGATCCGCGAAGCCGCCATCATCGACGGCTGCTCGGAACTGCAGGTCTTCCTCAAGATCATGCTGCCCTTGACCTCGAGCGGCATTGTCGCGACCGGCGTCTTCGTCTTCATCGCCGCCTGGAACGAGTTCCTGTTCGCGCTGGCGCTGACCAACAGCTTCGCCTCGACCGCGCCGCTCGCCATGGTCGCCTTTCGCAGCGAATACGGCGTGCAATGGCCCTCGATCGGCGCTGCCGCCTTCATCATCTCGACGCCGGTTGTGCTGTTCGCGGTGGTGATGCAGCGCTTCCTGGTGCGCGGGCTGACCATGGGCTCGGTCAAGGGCTGAGCCCCGCGCCACCTGATCCACGATAGGAGACTGACTTGAATTATCGACGCCTCGGTTCCAGCGGCATGCATGTCTCGCGCCTGTGTCTCGGCGCCATGATGTTCGGCGACCAGACCGCGGAGGACGAGGCGCAGCGCATCGTCGCGCGCGCGCGCGAGGCCGGCGTCAACTTCATCGACACGGCCGACAGCTACACGAAAGGGCGTTCCGAGGAACTGGTCGGGCGCGCTATTGCCGGCGATCGCGATCACTGGATCCTCGCCACCAAGATCGGCGCGACGGTCGACCCGTCGCAGCCGAATCGCGGCGGGCTTGGCCGACGCTGGCTGATGCAGGGCGTCGAGGAGAGCCTGAAGCGACTCGGTACCGACCGGATCGACCTCTACTATTTGCACATGGACGACCGCGCGGTCGCCAGCGAGGAGACCGTCGAGACCCTGGGCGAACTGATCCGTCAGGACAAGATCGGGCACTGGGGGGTCAGCAATTTCGCGAGCTGGCGCATCGCCGAGCTGATCCGGCTGTGCGGCGTAATCGGCACGCCGAAGCCGGTTGCGGCGCAGCCACCTTACAACGCGATGACGCGGATGGCCGAGGTCGAGTACATTCCAGCCTGCGTCAATTACGGGCTCGGCGTCGTGCCCTACAGCCCGCTCGCGCGCGGCGTCCTGACCGGCAAGTACCGGCCGGGCGTTGTTCCCGGCGCCGACACCCGCGCCGGCCGCAACGACCCGCGCCTGCTGCAGACCGAGTTCCGACCGGAATCGCTTGCGATCGCCGAGCGTATCCGCGGCCATGTCGAGGCCCGCGGCGGCAGCATGATCGGCTTTGCGCTGAATTGGGTCCTGGCCAACCCGGCCATACCGGCTGTGATCGCCGGCCCCAGGAGCGATGCGCAATGGGCTCAATACCTCGCCGCGCTCGACCAGGAGTTCGATGCCGAGGACGAGACTTTCCTCGACAGCCTCGTACCGCCCGGCCACGCCTCGACACCGGGCTATACCGACCCGCTCTATCCCGTCGCCGGCCGCGGCACCGGCTCCAGCCTCGTTCGGGCATGACGGCCTCCACCTCCGCGCGGCACCAGCGCCGCAACGCGCTGCTGTTTCTGGCGCCCGCCGCCGCCGTACTCGTCCTGATCTATCTCGGCCCGATGCTGTTCGCGTTTCACGCGAGCTTCACGGCCTGGATCTTCACCAGCCCCGGCAGCGAGGACATCTATGTCGGGTTGGAGAATTACAGCGACGTGCTGATGAGCCCGGAGCTGTGGTCGGCGGTTCGCGTCACGTTGATCTACGCCTTGGTCTCGATCTGCTGCGGGCTGACGCTCGGCACCATCTTCGCGCTGCTGCTCGACACGCAGTTCTATGCCCGCTCCTTCTTCCGCTCGATCATGATCATTCCGATGGTGATCACGCCCTCGGTGATCGGCATCTTCTGGAAGCTGCTCTACGAGGAGGATTCCGGCGTCTTCAACACGGCCGTGCGCGGGCTCGGCCTGCCCGGCTTCTCCTGGCTCGACCTCGCCATGGCGCTGCCCTCGATCATCCTGATGGATGTCTGGCAGACCACGCCGTTCTTCATGCTGGTCATCCTGGCCGGGCTGCAGGCGCTCGACCGCAACACCGTCGACGCGGCCAAGGTCGACGGCGCGACCGCGCTTCAGCTCTTCCGCTACATCACCCTGCCCCATCTCGTGCCGTACATGCTGATCGCGACCTCATTCCGTGCCATCGCCGCGATGGGCGATTTCGACAAGATCTGGCTGTTGACCGGCGGCGGGCCGGGCGACCGGACCACGACGATCACGATCTTCGCCTACAAGACCGGCTTCTCCGCCTTCGACATCGGCCGCACCACCGCCATCGCCTGCATCTTCGTCGTGATCGTGCTGGTGGCGAGCTCGCCGCTGCTGCTCCGGCTCTTCCGCAGCGCGCTGGAGGATCGCGGATGAAGGGCGTCGATCCCGGCCAGACGAGCATGGGCCGCATGGTCGCGCTGACGGCGCTGTGGACCGTGATCGCGCTCGTCTACCTCTTTCCCTACACCTGGATGGTGCTGACCGCCTTCCGCCAGCCGGTCGATACATTGGCGATGCGCTTCGTCTTCAGGCCGACGCTGGACGGCTTCCGCACCATCTTCGTCGACAGCAATTTCCAGCTTTATCTGCAGAACAGCCTGCTCACCGCGATCCCGACCACGCTCGTCGTGCTGCTGCTGGCCGCTCCCGCAGCCTATTCGCTGGCGCACCTGAACAAGCGCAGCCGGCTCTTCCTCGGGTCGGTGCTGGTTGCGCGCATGGTGCCGGGTATCGCCATCCTGATCCCGCTCTACCTCGCTGCCTCCAGGGCGGGCCTGCTCGACCGGCGCCTGACCCTGATCGTGGTCTATTGCGCCTTCAACCTGCCCTTCGCCGTCTGGCTGCTGCGCGGCTTCTTCCGGGAGATCCCGAACGAGCTGCGCGAGGCCGCCATCGTCGACGGCTGCTCCGAGTTCCAGGTCTTCTGGAAGATCATGGTGCCGCTCGTCGGCGGCGGTCTCGTCGCGACCAGCGTCTTCGTCTTCATCGGCGCCTGGAACGAGTTCCTGTTCGCGCTGGCGCTGACCCAGTCCAACGCCGCGACCGCGCCGCTGGCCGTGATCGGCTTCCGCAACGAATACGGCGTGCAATGGGGCGCGATCGGCGCCGCCGCCGTGATGATCTCGACGCCGGTCGTAGCCTTCGCCGTTGTCATGCAGAAATACCTTGTCCGAGGTCTCACCATGGGCGCGGTCAAGGGATGAGAGGGGAGCGCCACAAGGCGCTCCGGCAAAAACGCAAGCGAGGGAGGAGATATCCATGTACGGCATCGACCGACGCCAATTCGTCGTTGGAGGCCTGGCCGCCGGCACGCTCGCAGCCTCGGCCCCGGCCCCGGCTTTCGCCGCCGAGGCCCTGCCCAAGACCTATGCGGGCACCACCCTGAACGTGCTCTCCCGCACCAGCCCGCCCTTTGACCCCACCATCAAGATCGGCGAGGAATTCACCGAGGCGACCGGGATCAAGCTCCAGGTCACCCGCAGCGCGCCCAGCGACCACTACGCCAAGCTGATGCTCGACTGGTCGAGCGGCACCAATTCCTACGATGTCAGCCTGTTCGTCTACCAGTGGAAGAACGATCTGGCGCCCTATCTCGCCGATCTCTCGTCGACGGCTGCCAGCGTCCGGGGCGCGCCGGCGCTCGATCTCGACGATTACGCCCCCAAGGTGCTCGACATCTACGGCCGGCACGATGGCAAGCTGGTCGGCCTGCCGATCCTCGGCGACGTCGCCTTCCTGCTCTACAACACCGCCGACTATGCCAAGCGCGGCATCGCGGCCAAGGCGCCGGCGAGCTGGGAGGAGGTCGTCGAGCGCGGCAAGGCGCTGACCGGCGATGGCAGCTATGGCTACGCCCTGCCTGCCGGCAAGACGCCGCAATGCTACGTGATGTGGTCGCTGCTCTACCACGCCTTTGGCGGCACGTATGTTGATGCCGCGGGCGTTCCCGATCTCGGCGGTCCGGCCAGCATCAAGGCGCTGAAATTCATGGCCGAGCAGCTCCAGCCGATCAGCCCGCCCGGCAACCTGACCTGGGACTATAACGAGGTGCTGAACAGCTTCTCGACCGGCAAGTCGGCCCACGCCATCATGTGGGCCGGTGGGCTCGCCGCCCTGTCCGATCCGGCCAAGTCGCAGGTCGCGGGCAAGTTCGCCGCCGTCTCGCCGCCCTCCGGCGCGCTGCTCGGCGGCACCTCGATCGGCGTCAACGGCAAGGCCAAGAGCCCGGAGGCGGCAAGGCTCTACGTTGCCTGGCTGACCTCGAAGGCGATCGCCAAGCGCAATGCCGAGGCGGGCCTGTCGCCGGCCCGGCTCTCCCTGCTCGGCGATGCCGACTTGGTTGCGAAGAACCCGCACTACCCGGCGGTCCGCGCCGCCTTCAGCGGCGAGACCTTCGGCTACATCCCGGTCAAGGAGGCCGAGCAGATCCTGCTGATGGTGGCGGACGAAGCCAACGCCGCCTGCGCCAAGACCAAGACGCCGGAAAAGGCTGCAGCCGACCTGCAGGCCAAGGCGACCCAGTTCATGCGCCGGCGCGGCTACATCAAATAGGCGATCGGACGCACAGGAGCGCAGCAGGACTGGGGGCTGCGCTCAGCCGTCTTCGATGACCAGCGGATGCCCGGGGCCGCGATGGCGCAGCACGAAGTCGAACTGCGCCATCCTCCCGGGCGCAGGCTCGGCCTCCGCGCGCGCGCACAGGGCCGTGCCGAAGCCGAGGCTGCGCGCCTGCGCCAGGAAGGCGATCTCGCTCTCCAGGGTGAAGGAGAGCCGGCCGAATGTCTGCGCGGTCGCGCCGTCGAAGAAGCTGACGCTCGGCAGGTTGATCAGCCGGGTGACGCCCCTGTCGCGCAGGGGGGCGAATATCTGCGGGCCGGAGCGCAATCGGTCCAGCGCAAAGACGCCGACATAGCAGCGCTCGCGCAGCTGCGCCGGGGCATTGAGCACCCAGTCACCGTCGATAAAGGCGTTGCAATCATGGATCGGCAGTGCTGCAAGCCACAGGCCGGTTGCGGGGTCGAGCCCCGCCAGCCAGGGACAGACCAGCACGAGCTCATCCTCTGCGACGCCCTCCCAGTCCTGCTCCGTGCCGGTGACGATGCGGAACGGCCGGAACGGCTCGCCGGGCCGGACAGGCGGCCCCGCTGCGCCCGGCACGCGCCAAAGCGATTGCGGCTTCGCATAGGTTGAATCGGTCACGGCGCTCCTCCTGGCGAGGGTTGCAGACCCGTCTGCCCCGCGCCATTCCCGGATGTCCTTGCTGGCACCCGGCTTTCCCAATTCTACCCACCATTCCCGGTTTTGTCCTATCGGCATGATGGCGGCTCGGTCATTCTAACCGTGGAGATTCACTTCGGCCGCTCAAGGCTGCGGGCAGGGTCTTCGCCGGGAGGTTGCCAGGACGGGCTCGCGCGGGCGCGACGACCGCTGCCTTTCACCTCCGGCCGCCATCCATGTCAGTCCGAGGTGCCGATCTTGTCGCTCTTCCGCAGTCTTGAAGCGCCGCCGGCCTGGTGCACGCTTCGCTCCTTCGAAATCATCGATCTTCCCGAGAACCAGACGGCCTCCCGCAAGCAGGCAACCGCCAAGGAGCGCCTGCTCTGCACCGGCGGCACGGCTCAGATCATGGGTCCGGATGGCTCCGTCATCCTGAAGGAAGGCCAGTTTCTCGACATTCACGACAAGCCCGCCTTCGCCGCCTGGAGCGTAACCGGCCATGGCGCAAACACGCAGGTCGTGCGGCTGTGCGGGACCTGGGGCGAGGATATCTCCGGCTGCGGTATCTTCCGCGTCGCCGACGAGCCGAACGCGACCAACAATGGCGACCCGGTCTCATACCCCAAATCGACCCGCGTCGATTCGCACTACCACGACTGCGACGAGTACTGGCTACTCCTCGAAGGCCGCGGCACCGTCGTCGTCGGCGACCGCTTCTTCGACAGCGGCCCAGGCGATTGCGTCGCTCTCGGCATGGGCCACCATCACGACATGGCGAGCGTCTCGGAGCCGGTGAAGGCCGTCTATTTCGAGACATCGCTCGAGGGCCGCAAACGCGTCGGCCACCTCTGGAACCATACCCACGGCCCTGCCCAGCCTCAGCCCGAGAGAATCTGAACCATGACGAAGAAGGTCATCCATGTCGGCGTCGGCACCTTCGGCCGGCGCTGGTGCACCGAGTTCCTTGCCTCGAATATCGCCGACGGCACGATTGAGGTCGTGGCGTTGGTCGATATTGACCCGAAGGCGCTCGAATTCGGCCGCAAGGCGCTGAAGCTGCCTGAAGCCGCCTGCTATACCGATCCCCAGGCCGCCTTCGCCGCCCACAACGTCGATTTCTGCACGATCGTCGTGCCGCCGGGCTACCACGAGGCCGTGATCGACATCGCGCTGGCGCATAATGTCGACATCCTCTGCGAGAAGCCGATCGCCGACACCATGGCGGCCAGCGCCCGCATCGCCCGCAAGGTCCGCGCCGCCGGGCGCAAGATGGCGGTGACGATGAGCCACCGTTTCGACCAGGACAAGACGACGCTGCGCCAGGTCATCCGAGCAGGCCAGATTGGCCGG
Organism: Allobosea lathyri; assembly: GCF_900108245.1. GTDB lineage: Bacteria > Pseudomonadota > Alphaproteobacteria > Rhizobiales > Beijerinckiaceae > Allobosea > Allobosea lathyri. Next base: position 189,746 of record NZ_FNUY01000009.1, on the reverse strand, counting down.
GTCAACAATGTCAGCTGCCGCTACTTCGCCGACATGCGCGAGCATCTCGCCTGGGGCGCCCTCTTCCGCCACACGATGCAGGATCCGCTGATGATCGAGGGCGCGGTCCACCATCTCGACCTCGTCGCCGATTTTGCCGGCGCCCAGTGCCAGTCGCTGACCGCCTCGACCTGGAAGCCCGACTGGGCCAAATATGCCGGCGATACCGACGGCATCGTCATGATGGTGTTCCAGAACGGCGTGCGCGGCATCTACGAGGGCTCATCCTCGGCCGCGGTCGGCCTCAACGACTGGATGAAGGAATATGTCCGCGTCGACGGCGAGTTCGGCACGGCGATCCTGAACAACCGCGAGATCGAGATCTTCTCGCGCAGCCAGCTCGTGCGCCAGCGTTGCCGCGAGGGCCAGGGCCAGAAGATCCAGCTCATTACCCAGCCGAAATGGCTGAACAACTGGCTGATCGAGAAATTCTGCACCTGGCTTGACGGCGGTGCCGAGATGGAGACCCATGTCGAGGCGAATCTCCACGCGGCTGCCCTGATATTCGCGGGGATCGAGAGCGCGCGCAGCGGCAAGACTATCGATGTCCAGGATTATATCCGCTCCTTCGACGGGTCGTAACGCCAGAGCCCTGGCGCAGATGGGGCCGGACCTCTCGGGCTCCCAGCGGGAGCAGCCGCGCTTCATGGTCGGCGCCGCGATCGGTACCGGCATGGCGGCCCAGTCGGCGACGCGCGGCGGCGCCGATTTTCTGATCGCGCTCAGCGCCGGAAGGATGCGCTGCATCGGCGAGCCCTCGGTTGCCGCCATGCTGCCTTTGCGCGACAGCAACGACTTCGTGCTGAGCTTCGCCCGTTCCGAGATCCTGCCGCGCGCCACCGTGCCGGTCTATTTCGGCGCGGCGAGCTTCGATCCGCGCCTCGACCTCGCCGAGTTGGTCGAGCGCATCGCTAAAGCCGGGTTCGCTGGCATCGCCAATTTCCCGACCTCGATCCTGATCGACGGCCAGTACCGCGCCTTCCTCGAACGCAGCGGCGTCGGCTTCGGCCGCGAGCTCGAACTGCTTCGGGTTGCACGCGAGCGCGGGCTCTCGACACTCGCCTACACCCATACCGCCGAGGAGGCCGTAGAGGCTGCGCTACAGGGCGCCGACATCGTCAATATCGATCTCGGCTGGAATGTCGGCGGCGTGCTTGGTGCCGTTTCGCATCTGCGCGTCGACGATGCCGGGTTGATAGCCAATGCCATCGCCCAGCAGGTTCGCGCGGTCTCGCGAAAGACGCGCTGCCTAATCGAAGGCGGACCGATCGTCAGCCCGAAGCAGCTTGAGGAGTTCTGCCAGATCGCCCGAGTCGACGGCTATATCGGCGGCTCGACCATCGATCGCGTGCCTTCGGAAAGCGCGATCGAGGTTGTCACCGCTGCGTTCAAGGCGATCGGCATGGCGCGCCAGCAGCCTGACGGGCTCGACAGCCGCTTCAACCCGCGCCGCTTCCCGCGCCCACTCTGGGGTCATTCGCATGCAGCCGAGACTGCCCGAGCCCTTTTCAACCGGCTGACCACGACCGATTATCCCGTGGTCATCGCCGGCGAGGCGGGCACCGGCCGGCGCGAGATCGCTCGCGCCCTGCATCGCTTCGGACCGCGCCAGGCGCGCGACATGGTCAGCCTGCCCTGCGCCAACCAGGGCGCCGAGCGCCTCAAGCTCGACCTGTTCGGCTGCATGGCCGGGATGCACCCGAGCGCCGTCAAGCACCGGCTCGGCTGGCTCGAGATCGTCCATTCCTCCTCGCTGCTGCTCGACGATGTCGACGAGATGCCGCTCGAGGTGCAGCGTGCCCTGCTCGACGCGGTCGAGGCCGGCTCCTTCTGGCGCTATGGCAGTGAAACGCCATCGCCGCTCAATGTCCGCTTCCTCGCCATTGCCGGCGAGGATCTGCGCCACCTGCCGGCCGCCGGGATCGATGCACGCTTCGCCGAATGGCTGGGCTGCTTCACCATCGTCTTGCCACCGCTGCGCGAGCGCAGCGAGGACCTGCCCTCGCTGATCGATGAATCGTTGCGCATGATCGGCCTGCGCCGGCAGAGCGAGCCGAAAAGCCTCGACCCTGCCGCCTTCCGCGCCCTCGCCGCCCATCGCTGGCCCGGCAACCTGCGTGAGCTCGATTCGGTCTTGGAGCAGGCCGTGCTGGCCTGCAGCGGCAGCGTCATTCTGGAGCAGCATTTGCCGCCGCCCGGCGCCGAAGCGACCTCCTCGGCGAGGAACTTCCGCTCGGAGAAGGAGTGGATCCTGCACGGACTGAAGCGCAACCGCTTCCGCCGCAGCCAGACGTCCGAATACCTCGGCATCTCGCGCAAGACCCTCTACAACAAGATGCGCACCTACGGGCTGCAATCGGCCGCGGGGCTGGAGGAGTAATTGTAGACGGCCACTTCTCGTCATGGTCGGGCTTGTCCTGACCATCCACGTCTTCCCTTAGTCCATGTCGCAAGACCTGGATGCTCGCCACAAGGGCGAGCACGACGACGGAGGCCAGTCGTGGCGAGGAGTGTCAGCCCCGCGCCGTCACTGCCTTTTCCAGCGCCTTGATACCCTCGGCAAACGTGCCCCGACCAACTTTTTCCTTGATGCCGGCCTCGTCGGCCGGCGAGACGTCGAACTCGGCCATCCACTCGACGAAGGTCTTGTTGCCCTCGGTCACGGGCTTGACGCCGAAGGTCGCGACGTAGTTCTCGATCGGCATGGGCGAGACGATGATGTTGTAGGTAAAGCGCCGCTCCAGATCGCTGAACGAGAGGAGGCGCTCGCGCAGATGCCCGCCATTGGTCAGCGTGAAATTGCGCACGCAGCCGACTTGGTCGCTCGGCAAGCCATCCTCGACATGACTCTTGGCAATCAGCGGATGCCATTCGCCATGGCCGTTGAAATCGCGGGCATAGGCCCAGACCTTGTCGACCGGCGCATCGATGATGCCGCTGATATAGACTTTCGCCATCTGTTTCCTCCTGTCCTGTTATCTTTAGCCGCGCCTATTCGGCGGCCTTTGCGATCGCCTTGAAGCTTCGCGTCTGGGCCGTCAGCGAAGCCTCGGTCGGCAGCCGCTCCAGTGAACTGGCGCCGTAGAAGCCATGGCAGTGACGGCATTGTGAAAGGATGTAGCGGGCGTCGTCCGGCGAGGAGATCGGCCCGCCATGGCACAGGATGATGATGTCCTCGCGCACGCTGCGTGCCGCCGCGGCGATGGCGTCGATGCGGGGGACGCAATCGGCCAGGCTGAAGGCGGTCTCGGCGCCGATCGAACCGCCGACGGTCAGGCCCATATGCGCGACGAGGATGTCGGCGCCGGCCTCGGTCATCGCGACCGCTTCGGCTTCGTTGAAGACGTAAGGGGTGGTCAGCATGTCCTTCGAGCGCGCCATCCGGATCATCTCGACCTCATGGCCATAGCCCATCCCGGTCTCCTCCAGATTGGCCCGGAAGACACCGTCGATCAGCCCGACTGTCGGGAAGTTCTGCACGCCGGAGAAGCCCATGCACTTCAGCTCGTCGAGGAAAGAGTCGAACAGGCAGAACGGGTCGGTACCGTTGACCCCGGCGAGCACCGGCGTGCGCTTGACCACCGGCAGCACCTCGCGGGCCATTTCCTTGACGATATCGTTGGCATTGCCATAGGCGAGCACGCCGGCGAGAGAACCGCGCCCGGCCATGCGATATCGCCCGGAATTGTAGATCACGATCAGGTCGATCCCGCCTTCCTCCTCGCATTTGGCGGAAAGGCCGGTGCCGGCGCCGCCGCCGACGATCTTCTCGCCGCGACGGACCATGTCCTGAAAGCGGTCGACCAGCTGTTGTCTCTGGAATGGGGGCATGGTTCAGGCCTCTGCTAGGGCTTCATGCATCTGGGCGACGAGGGCGTCGGCGAATGCAGCGTCGTTGATGGCGTAGGGCAGGCGCAGCAGCTTGCAGCGCGATGTCGGCTTGAGCGTTCGCTCCAGCGCCGCAAACAGAGCCGCGTCCGCGGCCGGATCGTGAAAAGGCTGGCCCGGCAAATCGAGCAGCGAGACGCCCCCCTCGGGGATCAGGAAGCGCACCGGCCCCTGACAGCGATTGAGCCGTTCGCCGAGCCAGGCGCCCATCCGGGCATTCTCCTCCGGCGTGGTCCGCATCAGCGTGACCTGCGGATTGTGCTGGTAGAACAACCGCCCGGAATAGCGCGGCGGCACCGTGTCGAGCGGGCCGAAATTGACCATGTCGAGCGCGCCGCAACTGCCGACATAGGGCACGCCGGTGCGTGCGAAGGCGCCGAGCCGGTCCTCCGTGCAGGGGAAGATGCCGCCCATCAGCAGGTCGCAGAGCTCGGTCGTGGTCGCGTCGATCGCGGCTGTGATCAGCCCGGAATCGACCAGCTTCTCGAGCGACTGACCGCCGGTGCCCGTGGCATGGAAGACAAGGCACTCGAACGCGCCCGAGAGCTGCGCCACCGTCTGGTTCACGCAGGGCGTGGTGACGCCGAACATGGTCAGCCCAATCGGGGGCTTGTCCTCGGCCGAAGGCGCGATCATCGCCGCGCTGCGCACCATGCCGGCGACCGCATGCGCGGCGTTGGCGATCACCAGCCGCGAGATTCGGTTCAGCCCCGCAATGTCGGTGACCGAATACATCATCGCGATGTCGGTCGGCCCGACATAGCCGGCGACATTGCCGGAGGCGACGGTCGAGACGATCAGCTTCGGCGTGCCCACCGGCAGCGCCCGCATGGCCGGCGCGATCAGCGCCGTCCCGCCCGAACCGCCGAGCCCGAGCACGCCCGCGATGTCGTCCCGAGCCGGCAGGAAGCGGGCGAAGGCCTCGGTCATCGCCGCGATCGCAGTGCCGCGGTCGCCGGTGAAGACGGCCTTGGCGCCACCCGGATGGTAGGCCGCAACCACGGCAGCGCTAATATCGGCGGCATGGCCGTGCGGCTGCGTCGAGAGATCGACGATCACAGCCTGCTCGCCCATCGCGCGGATGGCGTCGCGGGCGTACGCCAACTCGGCACTCTTGGTGTCGAGCGTGCCAGCGATGTAGATGCGCTTGCCCATCGCGCAGCCCTCAGATCGGCTCGAGCGGCGGCATGATGCGCCGGTTCTGGAAGGGCTCGGCCTCCATCACCGCAGGTGCGGCCCAGCGCACGGCATTGGCGATGACCTTGCGGATCGTGGCGTCGTTATAGGTCGGGAAGGTCTCGTGACCGGGCCGGAAATAGAAGATCCGCCCGCGCCCGCGCCGATAGCCGCAGCCGCTGCGAAACGCCTCGCCGCCCTTGAACCAGCTCAGGAAGACGAGCTCGTCCGGCGGCGGCACCTCGAAGGGCTCTCCATACATCTCCTCGCGCTCCAGTTCGAAGAAGGGCGGGAGGCCAGCAGCGACGGGATGGGCGGGATCGACCACCCAGAGCCGCTCAAGCTCGCCCTGGGCGCGCCAGCGCAAGGTGCAGGGCGTACCCATCAGCCGCTTGAACACCTTTGAGAAATGCCCGGAATGCAGCACGATGAGGCCCATCCCGGCATTGACGCGCTCGCAGACCGCCGCCGCCAGCGCGTCCGAGACCTCGTCATGGTGGCGGTGGCCCCACCAGAGCAGTACGTCGGTCTCAGCCAGACGCTCGGTCGAGAGCCCCTGTTCCGGCTCGTCCAGAGTTGCGGTGGTCACACCCAAAATGCCGTTCTCGACGAGACCGGAGGCGATCGCGCCATGGATGCCGGCTGGATAGATTCCGGCGACGATCGGGTTGGATTTCTCGTGACGGAACTCGTTCCACACGGTCACGCGCATTGTACTGGCCTTCGATAGCGGGTTTCGGTCATTTCAGTGCCCCTGCCGTCAGGCCGGAGACGATCCGCCGCTGCATGGCGAGGAAGATCGCCAGGATCGGCAGCACGAAGATCGAGGAGAAGGCCATGACCCGGTGCCAGTCGGCATATTCGGCGCCGACGAAGCTGTAGATGCCGACCGTCGCCGGCTGCAGCTCCTGCTGGCTGAGCAGTGTCAGCCCGTAGACGAACTGACCGTAGGCCTGGACGAAGCAGAGCGTGCCGACGACGATCAGCGGCACCTTCATCAAGGGCAGCACAATCAGCCGGAAGGTCTGCAGCCTGGTGCAGCCATCGACGAAGGAGGCTTCCTCCAGCTCGAACGGCACCTGCCGGAACATCGGCCGCAGGATCACCAGCGCGAAGGCGAGCGTCTTCGAGGTCGTCGCCAGGATGACGGCGGCGAAGGTGTTGAGCAGGTCGAGCGAGCGGAAGATGATGAACATCGGCGTCGCCAGCAGCGCCTCCGGGAAGACCTGGAGCAGCAGCACGATGACGATCGCGACATCGACCACGCGGTTGCGCAGCCGGCTCATCGCATAGGCGCCCATCGCGCCGAGCACGAGCGTCAGGATGGTCACAGGGATGGCGATAGTCAGGCTGTTGCGCAGGTAGCGCAGCACGTTCTCGCGGACGAAGACGTACTCGAAGGCGGAGAGCGACGGCGCCCGCGGCACGAAGGTCGGCGGGTTGGCGAATATCTCGGCCGAATCCTTCAGGCCGGAGATCAGCATCCAGTAGATCGGGAACAGGTAGAGCCCGATGCCGATGGTGGCGATGGCGGTAACCGGCCAGCCGCCGAAGGGCAGCACGCCGAGCTGGCGGAGCCTGACGCTCATGACGCCGTCTCCTGCTTCAGCGTGCGTACGTAAAGCAGCGCTACGCCGAAGACGATCAGGAAGGCAAAGGAGCCCATGGCCGAGCCTACGCCGAAATCGAACTGCTTGAACGAGAACTGATACGAGAGCAGCGGCAGCACGTTCGAGGCGTCGAGCGGCCCGCCCTGCGTCATCGCGAAGATCAGGTCGAAGGCCCGCATGGTGTAGATCGTCACCAGGCAGGCGACGGCGAGCAGCGCCGGCTTCAACGCCGGCAAGGTGATGTACCAGAAGCGAGCCGCGCTGCCGGCGCCGTCGAGCGAGGCGGCCTCGTAATGCTCCTTCGGGATCGCGGTCAGCGCGGCGGCGATCAGGATCATGCTGAAGGGCATGCCGAACCAGATATTGGCGAGGGTCACCGAAGTCAGCGCCACCGCCGGGTCGGAAAGCCAATGGATCGGCGAGCCGATCAGATGCAGGGCCGAGAGCACGGAGTTGGCAACGCCGTACTCGGTGGCGAAGATCCATTTCCACAGGGCGCCGACGACGAGCGCCGGCAGCATCCAGGAACAGAGCAAAAGCCCGCGCATGAAACCCGCTCCCGGAAAATCCTGGGCGAAGAACAATGCCACGCCGAGCCCGATCCCGACCTGCGCCACGACGTTGCAGCCGACGAAGAGCAAGGTGTTGACCAGTACCTTCTGGAACGATTCGTCGGCGAGGACCGTGCGGTAGTTGTCGAGCCCGACGAAGGGGCGGATGAACTCGGTGATGTTGCCGAGATTCACCTCCTGCACGCTCATCATCAGGTTATAGGCGATCGGAAAGCCGACGAAGCCGATGAGATAAAGGATCGGCAGCGCCAGGAAGACATAGAGCAGCGCTGAGGGAGATCCCGGCATAGGCAGTTGGCTCCGAACTCGGCTTGGGCAGGCGGGAGCGGCGCTGGCCGCTCCCCGTTCGCAATCACAACGGCGTCTTGGCCAAGATCGGCTTGATCTTGCGCGCCGCGTCGGCAAGCGCGGTTCCCGCGGGCTTGGTGCCTGTCACGGCCTCCTGCATGGCGATCTGAATGGCGCGCGAGATCTCCGGCCATTGCGGATGCGGACCACGGGCGCGGGCGCTTTCGAGCTGCTTGCGGTAGATGCCGTAAGCCTGCGGCCAGAGCGGATCGGAGACGGTGACGTCGGTGCGCGGCGCGAGCCGGCCGGTTTTCCAGCCCTCGTTCAGGATCTTCGGATCCGACATGAACTCGATGAAACGGAAGGCGCCATCGACCTGCTTGGCGCCCTTGGGCACGACCCAGTCATAGCCGCCGAGCGCGGATGCCGCGATGTCCTTGCCGGGCTTGACCGGCAGCAGCGCAAGGCGCCACGCGAACTTGGCTTCCTTCTGCAGGCGCGGCAGTTCCCATGGCCCGCACAGCACCATCGCGGCATTGGCGGCCATGAAGGTATTGGTCACCTCGTACTGGCGCTGGTTGATGACGTCGCGGGAGGCGATCCCGTCCTTGACCATGCCAGCCCAGAACTCAAGCGCCTCGGTCGCCTCCGGCGCGTCGAGCTTGTCGATCGCACCGCCGGCCTGATGCAGGAAGGGCAGGAATTGGAACACGCCCTCGTCGGCCTGCACGGCGCTGAAGCCGAAGCCGTAGACGTTCTTGGCCGGGTCCTTCAGCGCCTTGGCGGCGTCGAGCAGCTCGGTCCAGGTCTTGGGCGGCTTGTCCGGATCAAGCCCCTTCGCCTTGAACATGTCGGCGTTGTAGCAGAGCGCCAGGGTGTTGGCGTCGCGCGGCACGGCGAAGATGCGTTGCTTCCAGAGGCCGGAGGCCCATGGCCCCTTGAAATAGACGTCCGGCTTGACGACCGCCGATTTGCCGACGCGCTCGGTCAGGTCTGTCAGCGTGCCCTGCGCCGAGAAGCTGGCGACGACGGGATTGTCGAGTGTCACCAGGTCCGGCACCGAGCCGCTGGCGATCGCCTTGATCAGCTCGGAATCCATTTGCGGCCCGGGCACGATACGCGGGTCGATGCGGTATTCGCTCTGCGACTCGTTGAAGGCCTTGATGCCGCCATAGATCATGTCGGTCTCAAGCGTGAACGGGTGCCAAAGACTGATCGTCTTCGGCTGGGCGATTGCCGGGCCGGCGATCGCGCATAACATCGCGGCGGCGAATAATCCTGACCTTGTCAGCACAATATCCTCCCAGGAGAGCTTTTCTCATTTTAGCTCTTGGGGCGACTTCACCGGGTCGGGTCCGCGGGCGCAATCCCCCCACTTAAGCGAATGTGTAAAGTTGGGCAACGACAAGGCCTTCGTCGGCTTCTTGTGGCGCCGAACTTGCCATCGCCGAGTAAACCGGTCTGCGCCTTCAACATATGCCACTTAGAAACGCAGGACGCGCTGATCTTCAAGGCCGCGCCGCTCTCGCCCCCATCAGCCCACGGTCGCGGCGTCCCTATCTCATCGAGGATACAGCCGTCTTGATCGGCCGCGCGCCACAGCAAGTGCTTCTTGCCGGCGATCGTGACCACGACCTCCTCGAGATGCCGGAGATCGTGCCGGCTCGGCTTCTTTCGCTTGAGGCCGCGGGCGTAGCCCCGCCCTAACTTCAGGGCCTAGCGCCGCTTCGCTCGCAGGAAACGGCGATGCCGCGCTCCGGTAGTATTTCCTCCACCAGGCGCAGGCTCAGGCGAAAGCAGAAATACAGGTACACTGCATGGGCGATGATCGCCGTGGGAACAGATGGCGCTTGTAGCTGATGGGCGGCAGGGCCATATCCGCCAACCTACACGACTGGCCGCCACGTCAGAGTTAGCGTGACGACGCCTGCCGGCGCTGCCGAGCACGGCGATGGTGTCGACGTCGGCCGCGACGAGCCGGTCCAGAATTAGGGCGAAGGCGTCGGTATCGACTACACCCCCGGCATCGACCGGGGTCAGCGGAAATGCGGAAAGCCCGCGAAAGATCGATACGGTCGGTCGTGAGGTCGCGTCCGCGATCGCTTCGGCAGCAACATCTTCGGTCGGCACTCTTCCGCGTATTGTTGGATCGCTCACCGCCAACCGTCAGGCTCGATTGATACAAACGACCTTCGGTTGGGTCATGTCTTCGAACGCGAATCGTACGCCCTCGCGTCCCATGCTGCCATACTTGGAGCCGCCAAACGGCATCGCGTCGAACCGATAGTCCGAGGAGTCATTGATCATGACGCCGCCCGCATCAATTCGCTGAGCAGCTTCGAGCGCTTTCGACAGGTCGTTCGTGAAGATGCCGGCATGCAGGCTGTATTCGGGATCATTGGCCATTTCGATTGCCTGGTCGAAGGTCTCGAACGGCGCGAGCATCACCACCGGCGCGAAGACCTCTTCGTGCCACAGCGAGCAGGTTGGGGGCGTGCCTTCCAAGACGGTTGGGTGATAGAGCGAGCCTTTCCGCAGATTGCCGCAAAGCAAGATCGCGCCGGACTCTATGGCCTCATTCACGGAGGCTTGGGCCCGCCTCGCTACATCCTCCGAAATCATCGGCCCAACATCGGTATCCTCTCGTGACGGATCGCCCGCTCTCAGCTTTGCGGTGGCCCGAACGAAGGCATCCCGGAAGCGCTCGTACAGTTGCGCCTGGACGAGAATGCGCTGGGCGCCGATGCAGTTCTGTCCGGCAGCCCAGAAGGCCCCCGAAACGCAGCTTTCGACGGCCTTGTCGAAGTCGCAGTCGGCCATGACGATGACTGGGGCGTTGCCGCCCAGCTCCATTGCAAGCTTCTTCAATCCGGCAGAACGCGTGATCGCCTCGCCTGCCGCAAAGCCGCCGGTGAACGACACCATGCGGACCTCCCGGGCGGAGACAAGTGCCTTGCCAAGATCGACGCCGCCGATGGCGATCGTAATGATTTCCTCAGGCAACCCGGCTTCGATGAGAGCCTCGACCAGTTTCATCGCGGAAAGCGGTGTCAGTTCGGACGGCTTGAGGAGGATCGCATTTCCGCCAGCGATGGCCGGCCCAAGCTTGTGCGCCACCAAGTTGAGAGGATCGTTGTAGGGCGTTATCGCAGCGATGATCCCGAGCGGCTCGCGCGTGAACCAGCCTTGACGCAGCTCCGATCCCGGATAGGCATCGAACGGGATAACCTCGCCGGCACTGCGCTTCGCCTCCTCAGCCGAGAGCTTTAGCGTGTTCACGCAGCGCATCACTTCCTTGCGCGCCTGAACGATCGTTTTTCCGGCCTCGGCAACAATAGTGCTTGCGAAGGTCTCCCGGCGATCATCGATGAGGGCCGCGGCGCCTTCGAGAACAGCGGCGCGCTTGTGACGCGGCAGTTGGCGGGACGCGACCGCGCCGCGGCGGGCGCGAGCGAGCAAGTCGTCAAGAGCTTCCGCTCCGGTCGAGGGAACCTTCTCAACGATAGAACCGTCGAACGGGTTCTCGACGGCGATGACGGCGTCGTTCTCAGCGGCTTTGAGTTTTGCAGCGATCATGCACGCTATCCTGAGTTGCCGTCGCGTCCAGTGAGGAACGAACGGCCGATATGGAACATCGGGGACAAGGCCGCCGGACACCGTGACCGACGGCCGAAACACGGCTCAAGAGCCTGACTTCCACCGCTCAGCCGCAGGTCGTCGGTTCCGGCTCCCCGCTTGAGGCCGGAGGCCCCTGCGCTGGTGGAATCTCAAGCTTGCACGCCACACCATTCGGCAGCGAACAGTGCCAACGTCTTCGTAACGCGCTTCAGCGAGGGCAGGCTGACGCGCTCGTCAATGCCATGAATGCTCTCGGCGATCGGCCCATAGACGAGCGACGGAATATTCCCGTGCACGGCGAAAACAGCGGCATCCAGGTAGCAGGTCATAACCGAGGCGTTCAGCTCCTCGCCGTTTTGGACGCGACGGTGCGCCGCCCGAAGGGCCGCTTCCGCTGGCGAGCCTTCAGTCAACACGTACCCGGCGTGCATAACGCCGACCCACTCCACGTCGACGAGGTCGCCGGCGGCGAAGGCCCGGTCACTTTCATGAATCCCGGCGACGAAGGCCTCGAACTCTTCGGCACGTGTCTTGGGATCCTCTCCCGGATAAAACCCGATGCGCCCTTCGACCACGCAGTCGCTCGGAATCGAGGCGATCCAATCGCCCCCCCTTATCGTTCCGAACGTCAGCGCGACCGGATTCCGGATATCGGCAAACCACGGCCTGTCTTTGGCTTCGCTGATCCACTTGCGTTCCAATTCGCGCAAGTGGCTCGTGAGCCGGATCATCAGATCAATCGCACTATTTCCTGACTCGGGCTCGCGCGGATGCGCCGGGCGACCGCGGACGGTCAGGCGAAACTTAAGCACGCCGGAATTGGCGCGCACCAGTTGCTCGTCAGTTGGTTCCGGGCTGATGATGGCATCCGCCACGTAGCCGTTGACGAAGGCCGTTGCCGCTCCATTGCCGGTAATTTCCTCTTCAACTACGGACTGGATCTGCACATCGCCGCGCAGCGATAGACCGGCGTGAGCTATGGCGTCCAAAGCAAAAATGGACGCAGCCAAGCCCCCTTTCATATCGCCGGCACCGCGACCGTAGAGCCAATCGCCCTCCCGACGAGGCTTGAACGGCGGAGACGCCCAGCGCGCCGCACTGCCGGCCGGAACAACATCCATGTGGGAGTTGAAGGCCAGAGAGCGGCCGCCGCGTTCGCTGGCATCCTTTCGACCGACGATGTTCCAACTCGATCGGTAGTCGACCGTCGAAGGCGAGAAAGCCGGATGCTTGCCGATCCGGGAAGCATCCGTCTGAAATCGGCTGATGGCGTAGCCGCGCTTGATGAGAGCCGACTCCAAGAAACTCTGCGCCTCCGCCTCCTCATTGCGAAGGGTTCGGAAGCTTACGAGTTCACCGAGGAACTCGACCTGTTTATCAAACAGGTCGTCGACGGCTTGCAGGATGCGGTCTTCGGGAGAAGCCATGATGATATCCAGGCAGCGCGGCAGGATGTATCGTCAGGCGATCGCGGTTTCGCGCGACAGCTCGTCCATGACCTCGCGCACGGCGGCCTCGGCGATAGAGACGATCTCGTCGACTTCTTCCTTTGTGGTCACCAAAGGCGGAGCGAAACCGAGGATGTCACCATGCGGCATCGCACGGGCGATCAAGCCGCGGTCGCGAGCCGCCTTCGAGACCCGAGCGCCAACCTTCAATCCGGCGTCGAAGCGGGTCTTACGATCCCGATCCGCGACGAATTCGATCGCGCCCATCAGTCCAACGCCACGAACCTCGCCGACGATCGGCAACTGAGCGAACGTGGCAGAGAGCCGCTTCTGGAAGTAATCGCCGACGACGCGGGCGTTGCCTGGGAGATTCTCCTTCTCGACGATGTCAAGGACTGCATTCGCCGCGGCCGCACCAATGGGATGGCCCGAATAGGTGTAGCCATGGGAGAACGCGCCGACCTTTGCCGCACCTTCTTCCATCACCTGATACACCTTCTCGCTGACGATCGAACCGGACAACGGGAAGTAGGCCGAGGTCAGGCCCTTGGCGATGGTGATCAGATCCGGCTCGATTCCGTAATGGTGGCAGCCGAACATCGACCCAGTACGCCCGAAGCCGGTGATCACCTCGTCCGCGATCAGGAGCACGTCGTGCTTCTTCAGCACCTCCTGGATGGCGGACCAATAACCCTCCGGCGGCGGAGTGATGCCGCCCGTACCCAGCACCGGCTCTGCGATAAAGGCGCCAACCGTGTCGGCACCCTCGCGCTGGATTAGCTCGTCGAGTTCGGTCGCGCGCCGCGCCGAGAAAGCGAGCTCCGACTCGCCTGCTTCTGCGCCCCAATAGTGATGCGGCGCTCCGGTGTGGATAATCCCGGAAACCGGCAGGTCCATGTGATCATGATAGAAGCTCATACCGGTTAGCGACCCTGACACGACGCTGCAGCCGTGGTAACCGCGCATACGCGAGATGATCTTCTTCTTTTTCGGCTTGCCGCGGAGGTTGTTGTAGTACCAGACGAGCTTCACATTCGTCTCATTGGCGTCGGAACCCGACATGCCATAGAAAATCTTGCTCATCTTACCGGGCGCCATACGCACCAGGCGGTCGGACAGAATCGCCAGCTCGTCGGTGGTGTGAGCGGCATAGGTGTGGTAGTATGCAAGCCGGTAGGCCTGACGGGAAATCGCCTCCGCCACCTCCGTCCGACCATAGCCGATATTTACGCAGTATAGCCCGGCGAAGCCGTCGATGAGCTCCTTGCCAGTAGCATCCTGAATGCGGATGCCCTTCCCGGTTTCGACTATGATCGGGTCACCGAGCTTGCCGCTCGCGAAGTCGGCAAGCTGCGTGAATGGGTGAAGGACGCTGGCGCGATCCAGCTTGCTGATCTTGGCGACATTGATCGTCATAGTCTGGCTCCTTCATCTATCGAACGATTATCCGTGGTAAAGAGAGAGACATCCGCCTGCTTCCGCAGACGATCTGTTTCCACCTTTCAGCGTCTGGGCCATTGGGCCCCATAACGCTCGTCGTTAGTGAACTTATACAGCACCTAGACGCAGTTTGCCGGCGTTTGCAGGTGCATGACAGAGGATTTCCGGTGTTGTGATCGCCTCAAGCGCAGTATGCGTGCGAAACGAGGCTGGATCCGATCAACATACGAATCACTTGGGCCTCAAAAACACGCTCCGCCCGCAGGCGGGGACCACACCTGCGAGGCTGACGAAGCTCTCGCAGCGGTTTCCATCGAAAACGAGAAGGAAGCGCGATACTCGCAGTGCAACCGAGCGTTTAGGAGTAGCGGGCGACCGAAAGATCGGTGGCGTCGATCTCCGGCTTGCGGCCCGAAACAAGGTCGGCGACGACGCGCGCCGAACCGCAGCTCATCGTCCATCCGAGCGTGCCATGGCCGGTATTTAGGAAGAGGCCAGCTACTGTCGTCGGGCCGATGACTGGTGTTCCGTCCGGCGTCATCGGTCGCAGGCCCGACCAGAAGCTTGCCTTGGACACGTCGCCACCGGGAAAGAGGTCGGTGACGGAATGCTGGAGCGTCAGGCGGCGAGGTTCGCCAAGATCGTTAGTGTAGCCGGAGATTTCCGCCATGCCACCAACGCGAATGCGGTCGCCGAGCCTTGTAATGGCGATCTTGAAGGTCTCGTCCATCACGGTCGATTCCGGCGCCCGCGAGGCGTCGGTAATCGGGATTGTTAGTGAATAGCCCTTAACCGGATATACCGGCAGCCGGATGCCGTGCGGGCGTACGAGGAGTGGTGAGAAACTGCCGAGCGCGACAACTGCGGCCTCAGCCTCGAGCCTGCCATGCGCGGTGACGACGGCACGCACGCGGCCGCCTTCGACGTCCAGACCTCTGATAATGCTACCATAGTTGAAGCGCACGCCGAGGTCTTCGGCCTTTGCCGCCAGCGCAGTGGTGAACTTGAAGCAGTCACCCGTCTCGTCCTTCGGCGTCAGGAGACCGCCGACGATTTTTTCGCGCACATGCTTCAGGGCGGGTTCGACCCGAATGCAGCCTTCTGGGTCCAGCACGTCGTAAGGGATGCCGTCGGCGGCTAGCGCCTTGACGTCCTTAGCGGAGGCTTCGAGTTGCGCATCGGTGCGGAAGAGTTGCAGCGTGCCCTGCATGCGCTCGTCGTAGGCGATGCCGGTTTCTTCGCGCAACGCAGCAAGCGCGATGCGGCTGTAGTCTGCGAGGCGCAGCATGCGGCTCTTATTGATCGCATAACGAGCGGAGGTGCAGTTGCCCAGCATCTGCGCCATCCAGCTGAGCATGGCCATGTCGACCTTGGGACGTAGGATCAGCGGCGCATGCTGCATGAACAGCCACTTCATGGCCTTCAAGGGGATGCCCGGAGCGGCCCAGGGCGAGCAATATCCAAAAGAGACTTCGCCGGCATTCGCGAAGCTGGTCTCCAGCGCCGAGCCAGGCTGACGGTCGACGACTGTGACGTCGTGCCCCATCTTGGCGAGCTGATAAGCCGACGTGACGCCGACGATGCCAGCTCCAAGAACAATGACTTTCATGATGTCCTCAAGGAGAATGAAGCGGATGGCTCAGCGGTAGCGTCGCTCATAGCGGTGGCCGAGGCCGGTGAGAATTTCGTAAGCGATGGTGCCAGCGTCACGTGCGACATCCTCCAGCGTCTGGTGCGGCCCCAGCACCTCCACGAGACTACCCGGCGCGAGGCCGCCTTCGGGAACGGCGGAAATGTCGATGATGATGCTATCCATGGAGACCCGCCCAACAATCGGCAGGCGCACGCCGTCGTGATAGACTGCACCGCGGCCTGAGAGGCTGCGCAGTAGCCCGTCCGCATAACCGGCCGCGATGGTAGCAAGCCGCGCTTTACCAGTAGTCACATGGGTCGCGCCGTAGCCCACGCGTGTACCTGATGGCACTGTTCGCGTTTGCACCACGGCGACATCAAGACTGACGACGGGTTCCATCGGATTGGCTTGGCCGACGGTGGGCGCGCCGCCATAGAGGGCGATGCCGGGTCGAGCGAGCACGCTGTGATAGGCCTTGCCCAGGAAAATGCCGCCGGAATTGGCAAAGCAGACAGGGAATTGCGGGAATTCCCCGGTAATGCGCTCCATCTCCGCGCGCTGATCCTCGTTTTGGCCACTATCTATATCATCGGCAGAGGCGAGGTGGCTCATAATGAAGAGCACGTCGATGCCGCTTTCGGCCTCGAGGAGGCCGGTCAGGGTTGCCCGGTCCTCCGGAGGAAGACCAAGACGCGACATGCCGGTATCGAATTGCAGCACTGCAGGCAGGCGCCGGCCAAGCACCTCAGCGGCGCTTGTCCATTGGTACCACTGCTCCAGCGTGTTGATGACGGGCACGATGCCGCGTTCAACGGCGGCGGTTTCGTTGCCAGGCTGGAGGCCGTTCAGCACGAATAACGTGGCCTCTTCGGGAAGATGCGGTTTAAGGCGGAGCGCCTCGACAAAATGGGCGACGAAGAAGTGACGGCACCCCTCGGCATACAGCGTGGACGAGACTCGTTCGGCGCCAAGCCCGTATGCATCCGCTTTAACGACGGCCGCAGCGCGGCCCGGTGCTACCTCGGCCGCCAGCCGCTGATAGTTGCGGGCCAGAATCGCGAGGTCGATCGTCAAATAGCCCGAAGCGCCGCCGAAACCTTCTTCCGTCGCATGGTTCATTGCCGCTCTCCCCTGTCAGTGGAAGACTAGCGCAACGATCATGAAATAGCCGACGAAAGAGCGCTTGCTTGTTGCGCAAGAAGATAATTTTTGTAAGAATCCGCGAAGAAATGGAATGATCTGCAATGTCGGCCTTGGACGCGATCGATCGTAATATCCTTCGGCTCCTGCGGCTGAACGCGCGTATGAGCAATGCGAGCCTCGCTGCAGAGGTCGGCCTGTCGCCTTCTGCCTGTCTCAGGCGCATCAGGCTGATGGAACGGGCCGGCATCATTCGCGGCTATACGGCGCTGGTAGATGCGAGCAATTCTGAGTCGACCATAGCGGTCATCATCAACATCACGCTGGAGCGACAAACTGAGGATTTTCTCGATCGCTTTGAGGCGGCGGTTCGCAGACACCCGGAAATCCGCGAGTGTTTCCTGATGACCGGCGGCTCGGATTATCTTTTGCGCGTCGAGGTCGCCAATGCCGGGGAGTTCGAACGCATCCACAAGGAAATCCTATCGGCGATGCCGGGCGTCTCGCGTATTCATTCGAGCTTTGCGATCCGCAACGTGCTAGCGACACGTCCCAGCACTAGGGGATCACCTACGCGCTAGCGCTTCCCCATGCCTATTCCGGACACGGTCTTGGAAAACTTGGGTAAAGGCGGAGGACATCATGTCAGAGGTCGAACTCCGGCGCAGGGCCGAGTTCGTTCTGCCCCGATGTCGGACGTGTCCCCCACAGGCGCTAAATTGACGGACAGCGGCCGCGTGGAATGCGGCATAGATCGGTAGCGGCTGGGATAATTCCTGACCCGTCGCGTTCTCCCGGATGAGAACCCCAAAACCGGTCCCGCGTTCCGAAACGTCGTGCGTTGCAGATTATCGTCGGCCCGGCTTCCGCGCATCGCTTGTGAGTCCGAGGAGAAATTGGGAGCAACTAAAAATTCTCAATAATATTATGATAGTTCTTCAATACGCCGCGAAGGTTCGGTTTTCGCCCGCAGAAAACGAATTAAATTGGGACGATCATTACTTCGACATTTCAAAGTATTACCGGCATTTTGGCTTCTTGATCGCAAGCAGCCACGGCTCGAAGATCGGCCACATTTCTGCGATCCGCTCTTTTTGATTGTCGGTTCGGATATCTGCGTCGCTGAACTCGTTCCTGATCCAATCAAACAGACGTGCGATAAAGGACATGCGCGCGTGGCGTAGATTCCAATTTTTCTGAGCCATCCCAGTACCTTTCGACCGCATGGGCGTGTCAAGCAATGTCCGTACCAATGCAAGAACGATCGTACGGATTAGGTGAATTCTCTCCTCGACCGGAGAAAGCTAAAGCTATTACAACAGGACATCATGTCTGATCGAAAGCAGTCATGTTACCATCGCGCGACCTTGGCTGCTGAGCCCTCTATTCCTCGGGCAGCCCAGCAGCTTATCCAGCCCGTTACCTTTCGAACGTCCCGCCTAATTTCTTGAGCTCCCCGTACAGTGTTGCTGGGATGGAGAAGCCATTTCGATCGCTTTCGGCGCGTCGTGCATATCGTTGGTGAGAGGGCAAACGGAGGTCCTCGTCCTCCAGCCAGCCGAACAGCGTTTCCGCCCGGTCCTTATAAGTGGTGCCGAAGCGTTCCGCCCCGATCGCGATCAGAAATTGCCCGTGTTGAGGGGCGGCTCCACCTGCTCGCGCGACAGCACCAGATTCTTGGCTTAGATAATCACCGACGAGAGGGCCAGCGAGCAGTTCAATCATTGTTGCCAAAGCCGCGCCTTTGTGGCCGCCGAACGTCAAAAGATCTCCCTCGGCCGCCCGCTTCGGGTCGACGGTCGCCCTTCCCTGAGTGTCTACGGCGACATCCGCCGGCAGCTGGGATCCAGTTGCGATCAACGCTTCCAAACCGCCCCGGGAAATGGCGCTTGTCGCGAAATCGAACACGAATGGCTTGCGATTGTCACGCGGCCAGCCGAAGGCAATGGGATTGGTGCCGAAAAGACGTCTCGACGCACCGAATGGCCTGACCCAAGGATGGCTTGTCGTCATGCTCAATGCGACAAGCGTTCTGTCGGCCAGCCATTCAACATCGGGCCAAAGAGCAGACACGTGGAAACAATTCCGCACTGCAAGTGCCGCGATTCCGAGAGTGCTCGCTACCTCCAAAAGCAGGGGAAGTCCCACGGCGAGAGCGCAAGGCGAAAAGCCTGAGTGAGCATCCACCATGACCACAGCTGGCGATGGATACGAGGCAACGGGCGACGCTTCCAACGTTTCGGGGTGCGTGCGCGCAGTCTCGATGCAACGTAGGATGCGCTTCAGACCGTGCGAGCTGCAGCCATCGGCTTCGACCGCGGCGAAATGAAGCGCAAGCGTCCGTGCTTGCCCTTCCGGGAAACCCGCGCCTTGCAACGCTTGGGCCGCGAGCTCGGCCGCCTCAACGACCGAAACCCTGACCTCGTCGCCTGTTTTATTCGCAGATCGCATAGGACGCCCGCCTGGGGTCTGCCCCTGCTTGGCGGACGCCGTTCTTTGCAACGAGGATTGCATTAACACCGCCCATAAGCCGCGACCACGCACCAACGTCGCGAACGACGAAGCCACTTCTGGTGATTTCGTCGTGCCACGGCTTGGGAGCCCGTGTTTCCAGCATGACCTCCAATCCGGTATCGTGACGATACCGCGGTGCTTCGATCGCTTCCTGAATGTTCATGTCGCGATCGAACACGTTGTTCAGCACCTGGAAGATGGCTTGCGGCTGCCCATGGTCCCCGGGCGTCGCGATCGCCACTTCGCAGCCGTCTCCAATGAGAAGCGCCGGACACAACGTGTGGAAGGGGCGCATTGCGGGCTGCAGGCCCCGCGAGGGGTGATCGCTGATCTCTTCCAGGTAGGACCGATTGTGCATCACGATACCGGTCGAGGGCGAGATCACGCCGCTGCCGAAATCCTCAAACAAACTTTGGACCCAGCTTACCGCATTGCCCCATTTGTCGATGACCACGAAAGTGCTGGTGTCTCCGCCGCCGGCCCTGGATTCGGCTTCGTGCGAAATCCGTTTCGCCAAAAGCTCGGGGAAGTCGAAATCGGCAAGGTTGGGCGCTGTGAGAGAGGAGCGGCTCGGGTCAGTCGCCAACGCGTCCCGGTACTCGAAGGCGATCCGCTTCATCTGAAGCACTGCGGCCGGGGGCAGCGGCCTTCCCGGATCAACCTCTGAGAGCCCCGCCATGAAAGCAAGGGCCAGCCCCTGCGAATTCGGGGGGGCGACATGCAGCTCGCGGCCCCTATAGGGGGTCGACAGCGATGGTCCGACCAGGGTTTCATGGCCGCGAAGGTCGTCCAGAGTCAAGAACGACCCTGCCGCCCGCAGATCGGCGATCAAGGCCTCGCCCAGCCCGCCGCCATAGAGTTCCGCCGGCCCTCCAGTCGCCAACACTCGCAAGGTCCCGGCCAAAGCGGGCTGGCGTAAGCTTGAACCCAGCTCACGATATCCCGGAGGACCATATACAGCCGCCAAATCGGGAAATTGCTCCGCTAGCTCTCGATAGGTGTCGCCCGCGAAGAAGGTCTGCAGCACGGTATCCAGTGCGACGCCTCGATCTGCCAGTTCGATTGCTGGCTCCAGCATCTCGGCGAAGCTCCGCGAACCGAAGCGTTGCAACAACGTCGACCAGCCGTGCACCGCACCGCAAACGCTGATCGGCAACGGTCCGCGCTGCGGAATCTCATTCAGACCCCGTTCCGCGAAGGCGGCGACGTCAGCAGCTGCGGCGGTCTTACCGCTCCCATTGATGGCATAGACCCGCCGCTCGGAGGCGACGTAAGCCAAGGCTATGGCGTCACCGCCCAACCCATTCATGTTGGGAATTGCTACTGCTAGCGTGGCAGCGCAAGCGACGGCTGCGTCGAAGGCGTTGCCGCCACTCCTCAGGACTGCGGCCCCCGCTTCCGAAGCCTTGTGGTGCCCACTGACGACGACGCCGGCGTCCGTCATGAGAATGGGGCGGCTGATGTTGCTCATGTGCTTACTCCGTAAAGCCAGTCGCGTTCATCAGGAGCCGAACCTGATTGCAGGCATCCTGGAACTCCGGCGTCGCGATATCGGTGAAGGATCGTGGCCGAGGCAGCTTGACATCGATCACGCTGGCTATGCGCCCTGGCCGCGACTGCATCACAACAATACGGTCGGCCAAGAAAACCGCCTCAATGATGCTGTGGGTGATCAGGACGATCGTCTTTTTGGTCTCCATCCAGATGCGCTGGATTTCCAGATTCATCTGCTCCCTCGTCATCGCGTCGAGAGCACCGAATGGTTCGTCCATGAGTACGAGGGAGGGATCGTGTATCAGCGCGCGGCAGAGCGCCACACGTTGCTGCATGCCGCCGGACAACTGGTAGGGGTGGCGGTCTTCAAAACCGCGCAATCCGACCAGATCGATCATTCGGGTCAGTTCCGCCTGGTGGCGTCCGACATCGAGTTTCCTGACCTCGAGGGGCAGCTCGATGTTCTGCCGAACATTCCGCCATGGGAGCAGCACCGGCGTTTGAAAGGCGATGCCGACGTCATCGGTGGGACCCGTAACCTCACGGTCAGCGATCCGGATCGAGCCACCGCTGGTCGGCATGAGGCCGGCCACCAGCCGCAGCAATGTGCTCTTTCCACATCCGGAGGTTCCAACGATCGATACGAACTCCCCCTCCGCGACGTCCAGGGAGATCGATTCGAGCGCCGTGAACGGCCCGAACCGCTTCGAGACGTCTTCGAGCGCGATGATGCTCTTCATCACGTCAACTCGGCAGAAAGTCGTTAGAGTAGTACTGCTCCACCGGCAACGAACGCTTCATGCCGCCGAACTTCACGAGCACGGCCTGCGTTTCCTCCCAGTCACGCGGGTCCATCCACCCGAACGGCTTGCCCTGCGTGTTCTTGGTGGTGAGCGCCTTAGCCGACAATTCCAGTTGGCGCTTGAAAACGTCCCGATTCCTGCGCTGCTCAGGCAGCGTTTTGATGAGCGCATCGATAGCGAGATCGGGGTTATCTTTGGCTTTCAGGAAAGCCTCTTGAGTGGCTTTGAGAAATGCTTTCACCGCGTCCGGATTTTTCTCAAGGAAGGCCGCATTCGCCACGACGCCATTGTTCATCTGACTGAGGCCATAATCCGAAAGCAGGAAATACTCGACCTTGGCGCCGGCCTGCTCTAGCTGCGCCACTTGAACGTTATAGAATCCGGGGATGGCATCGGCGCGCTTCTGCAGAAACATGGCGTTCTTCGCCCCGAAAGCAGGGTTGAGGACGCTAACGCTGGCCGGATCGACGTTCTGTGACGCGAGCAACGCCGGGAACACCTGGGCTGTGGATTCCGAAGGAGCAAACGCCACCACCTTATTGGCGAGGTCCTTCGGCTGCTTGATAGGACTATCGGCGTGCGAGATGATGCAGGCCGCGTCGCTGATCACACGCATAACCGCCTTGAGTGGCAGGCCTTGCTCGACGGCACGCGCAGTGCTGCCGAAATCGACGAAGCCCAATTGGTCGCCGCCCTGTGCGACAAATTTCGCGACAGTCGCCGAACCTTGGCCTTCACCGATACGCACGTCCAGGCCAGCGCGATCGTAAAGCCCCTCTTGCAAGGCCAGAAAGAACGGCGCGTGGGTTCCGTAAATCGTCCAGTCCAGACGGAAGCTGATCGGAACTTTCTGCTGAGCATGCACGGTCGTCGAGACAGCTGCGGCAGTCGCCGCGGCAAGGCCTATCAGTGCTTCACGCCTGTTCATGGCTTTTCCCCTTGGTTTTGTGGTGAGCTAAGTCAGTCCTAGAGAGCGGGTACCTCCTTGAGGCGGACGCTGGCGTGCCAGGGAATGAGGCGCTGCTCGAACATCTCCACCGCGTAGTAGAGAACGATGCCCAGCACCGTCAGAATGGCCAGGACGGCAAACAGCAGCGCCGTGTCGAGATTGGCATTAGCGGTTAGCAGCAGATACCCGAGCCCTTCAGTCGCTCCGACCCACTCAGCGATAACGGCGCCGACAACAGAGAATGCGACCGAGACCTTGAGGCCGGAAAACAGGCTGGGAAGCGCCAAAGGAAGCCTGAACCTCCAGAAAATTTGGAAGCGGCTCGCCTTCATCGACCGGGCGAGCTCCAGCATCTCGTTTTCCATCGAACGCAAACCGACGACGGTCGAGATGACGACCGGAAAAAACGCGACAAGAAATGTCACCAGAATCTTGGGCACGATGCCCAGCCCGAACCACACGACGATAAGAGGAGCCAGAGCAACTTTTGGAAAGGTCTGGGACAGCACCAGCCAAGGCATGATAGCCTTCTCGACGATACTCGACGATACGATGATAAACGCCAGGGGGACGCCGATAAGAACGCTCAGCAAGAAGCCGCCGAGCGTTTCATAGGTCGTGACCCATGCATGGCGCATGAGGTAGCCGAAGTCCTGCCCGAGCCGTTCGATGACCGCTTCCGGGCGAGGCAGCAGATAGGCAGGGACCTCGAACAGAATCGAGATCGCATACCACCCGAGCACAAAAACGACGAAAGTACCGAGTGGGTAATAGGCGCTCTTCATCGGGTTGCTCCTGAGGCCTCGGTTAGCGAGATCGACACCGGCTCGCGAACGAGATGCGCTGGCTGCCCTTAGGCCACCGTACCGGGCACCAGCAGCTCACGCGGGTATTTGGCGAAGGTCTCCGCGCCGGAGGCCGTGACCACGAAGGACTCCGAAACCACCAAACCGTACTTGTCGAGCCAAAGCGCCGGTATACAGTGGAACGTCATGTTCTCTTCGAGAACAGTCTTGTCACCCGCTCGGAGGCTGCAGGTCAGCTCCCCCCATGTCGGGGGGTAACCAATGCCGACCGGGTAGCCGATGCGGGAATCCTTCTCGAGGCCGTGCTTAGCCGTGACGCTCTTCCAAGCGGCCGCCAGGTCTTCACACAGCACGCCGGGCTTAACCGCGTCGAGCACCGCTTCGAGCCCTTCGCGAATGATCGCAGTAGTGCGCACCAGTTCGCTTGGCGGCGTACCGATGTAGATGCAGCGGGAAAGCGGGGAATGATAGCGGTGACGAACGCCGCCCATCTCAATGTAGAAGATCTCGTCTTCTTTTAGCGGCGCGTCGGTCCAGCTCAAGTGCGGCGCGCTGCAATATTCGCCGACCATCGCGTTCGGCGGCTTGCATGGGAAGGTTCCGCCGAATTCAGGGGTGCCTGCGGTCGTAACCTTGTAGAGCTCCGCCATGACGTCGCATTGACGAACGCCGACTGCAGCCTTGTTCCGGGCAGCTTCCATGGCGGCCCCTGCAATCGTGCCGGCCTGGCGCATGAACGCAATCTCGTTCGGGGACTTCACCATCCGGATGCGGTTAACTAAAAGGAACGCATCCTTGAAGGTGGCGTTCGGGAGCTTCGACGTCAGAATGGAATGCCATTTCGCCGTGTAGTAGTAGTCGTCCATCTCCACGCCGATGCGCAGATCAGACCAGTTCCTCTCCTGGATCAAATCGGCGAGATACTGCATCGGATGCAATTCCGACGAGCCGACATATTTGTCCGGATAGGCAATGACATTCGCGCTCGACAAGAACGCCGTGAATTTTGCCCCCACGGCATCCATCTTGCGACCGAACCAAATCGGCTCTTCCTGATCCAGGGAGACGATGACCATCTGCGGGGTATAGAATGACCAACCGTCGTACCCCGTAAGATAGAAATGATTGGCGGGATTCGAAACGAGCAGGAGTTCGATGCCGGCCTTTTCCATGGCCCGCTGGGTTTTCCGCACCCGCTCCAAAAACTCTCCGCGCTCGAACAGGATCATCGCAAACCCTTTTTTCCGCCTGCGCTGATTAAAAACTAATCAGCGAACGCAGTGACTGTGCGGTGAGCAATTCGATAAGTCTATTGAGTTTATTTCACTATTTTCATACCTTTTTGGTTATGCGTTACCCCAACCTTCGCCACCTGGAAATTTTCCGGACACTCACCCAGACGTTGAGCGTCACCGAGACTGCGCGACTGCTGAACATCACCCAGCCGGCCGTCAGCAAGGCGATAGCTCAGCTACAGGATTCTGTAGGCATTCAGATGTTCAAGCGTGTCCGCGGGCGACTTCAAGCCAGCGAGGACACATTGAGGTTGCTCGCCGAGACAGAGCGGCTGCTCAATCAGGTCACGCTGTTTAGCGACGAGGTAACGGCACTGCACGAGGCCCGCCACGGTCGGCTCTCAGTCGCTGCCGTACCCGCGCTTGCAATTGGAGCAATCGCGGGAACGGTGGGCTCTTTCATGCGATCTCACCCGAAGGTGAAAGTCGACCTTTCCGCAGAGATGTCGTCAAGAATAGTGACGGAGGTGGCGCAGCATCGAGTCGAGCTGGGCTTCATCCATGGCGATCCGCAGAACCTCAACATCCGCGCCGTTCCGATGGGAGAATCGGAAATGGTCTGTCAGTTCCGGTCGGACCATCGTTTGGCGAAGAAGGACCTGATCTCGCCGCAGGATCTCGCGGGCGAACCCCTCGTTCTGCTCAGTCCCGCCTCTCCACCTAATCACTTGATCAGGGAAAGCTTCGCCAAGGTAGGCGTACATCCAGACGTGGTCGCCGAGGTCAATGCTTCTCATTTGTCGGGGGAGATCACCAGCCACACCGGCGTGGCCTTCGTCGACCCGATGTCCGTCGCTGCCAACCGCAGCCGCACAACAATCTGCAGGCGCTTCCACCCTTCAGTAGTATTGCGCGTTTACGCTATCTCCTCCGCCCTGCGGCCAATGTCACGCATCGCCACCGAATTTCAATCGTTGGCTCAGGCGTCAATCCATAAGGCGATTGCCGCGGCGCAGCGAGCCGTTGACCGCGGATAAGCCATGGAAACACGATCAGCGATAGGAAAACCGCGATCCGCTTTTCACATCAACGCTCGTCCAGACCGGAGCGTCACCCGTGACGCATGAAGATCCGGGTCTCGCACCGAGCATGCTCGACCTGTGCGCGGCTTCCCATGATGCTCCCGCCGATCCGCGTTCCCTTTCGAAACAGGGCGCCCCGCCGATGATTCGAAGGAATCCTGCGTTTTTTCCCGATTTTAGACCAAAAGCCTAACTCTACGTTCAAACATCGCAGGAAAAACACGCTGTTTCTCGGTAGCCTCATCGCATCCGAAAATTCCGCGATCGAACGAGTAGACGAGATCGCCCTTCGAGCAGCGTCAAGGGATGCAAGTAAGGCGATGAATACATCGACGCGAATTGAAGGCGATTCTCTTGGAGATGTCGAGGTTCCGGCTGAACGGTATTACGGTGCCTCGACGGCGCGAGCGCTGCGGAACTTCCAGATTTCGGGAGTTGCCTTATCGAGCATGCGACATCTCATCATCGCACTGGCAGAAGTTAAGATTGCGGCAGCCAGAGCCAATGCGGATGACGGGGCGTTAGATCCCAGAAAGCTGGCGGCGATCGAGGAAGCCGCGCGCGAAATCATCGCAAACGAGCTTCGCGACGAGTTCCCCATCGATGTTTTTCAGGGTGGAGCAGGAACGTCGACGAACATGAACATGAACGAGGTTATCGCTAACAGAGCTAGCGAAATCCTAGGCGGCCAGCGGGGCCAAGACCGGCTCGTTCATGCGCACGATGATGTCAACCGCTCACAGTCGACGAACGATGCGTATGCGACTGCGGTCAGGCTTTCGATGGTCTATGGTAGCCGGCTATTGCGGAAAGAGTTGACTGCTCTTTCAGCAGTGTTCCGTGACAAGCAGCTTGAATTCGCCGGGATCGCGAAACTCGGTAGAACCCAGCTGCAGGATGCCGTGCAGATGACCTTGGGCGACGAGTTCGGAGCTTTTGCGACGACCTTGTCGGAGGACGTCGAACGACTGGCGGAGACTGAAAAGCATCTGTGCGAGATCAATCTCGGCGGGACGGCGATCGGAAGTGGAATTGCAGCCAGCGAGAGCTACCGTCGGAACGTTTTGCCGCATCTGAGACACGTCACGGGGCTGCCGGTCGAACGGGCGCGCGATCTGTATGAGGCGAGCTGGGACATGGGCGTGTTCATGTTGCTGTCCGGTCTCCTGAAGCGGACTGCGTGTAAACTCTCCAAGATAGCGAACGATCTGAGATTACTGTCCAGTGGACCGACGGGAGGGATCGGCGAGATCAAGCTGCCCGCACTGCAGCCCGGCTCTTCGATTATGCCGGCCAAGGTCAACCCCGTGGCAGCCGAAGCCGTCAACCAAGTCTGCTTCTATGTGTACGGCTTGGACACAACCATCGGCAACGCGGCTGAAGCGGGCCAGCTTCAGCTCAATGCGATGGAGCCCGTGATCGCGTTCAGCCTCCATCAAGCGCTGTCGCTGCTCACCAACGTCGTCAAGTCTTTTGCAGAAACTTGCGTCCGCGGCATCGAAGCAGCCCCCCAAAGGTGCTCACACAACCTCGGCAATAGCTCTGCATTCGCGACTGAGTTGGTCTCGACCATCGGTTATGAGGCGGCGACTGTCCTCGCGAAAAGCAAGTTGGCGCCAGGGGACGGAGCAGTGGCTTAAAATTGCCGCCGCCCACGAGATGGGCTTTGCCCGTCAGGTCGCCGACCGCGTCATCTTCATGGATGCCGGGCAGGGTCGTCGAGGTGAACGAGCCCAACGAGTTCTTCAAGAACCCGCAGCACGAGCGCACGAAGCTCTTCCTCAGCCAGATTCTGCACTGAGAGCGGTAAGCGAGCCGAACGAAACGCTCGGGCCTCGGCAAAATCGCAGGGAATAGCATGATCCGGCTGCGGGGGGCGCGCGCCTGCGGCCACTCCGCACGAGAGTGGTCGTTGTGTCGGCGGAGCCTAAATTCATCTTCAGAACATTCACAGTCTGGCCCGAGAAAGAGCACATTAATCGGGCGATTCACCAAACCTCTAATGCAGCGGAGCCGTCGGCTGCGCCCCGAAAACAGCAAGCTCGCCCCGGGCGTTCGGCTGCCATCCAGATCGATGGCGCCCGCGTGAAGGTGATGACGGAGATCGGCGCCTCTCTGGCGCGTTGGTTCTTGGTGCGTTGAAGGCGAGTCGCAATCGGACCGACCGGGTCGGGATCGCGTGATGGTGGCGACGAAGCTGGTCGACTTGCGGGAGGCTTCCGAGCCAATTTCATTTATCGCAGCACGCATGTTTCCTGGACAGGCGCGGCTACATTTCTATTGGCATCGAAAACCCCGTCTTGACGCGATCCATGACTACCATCGTCTTAAAGCCCTTAATGTCGGGGTTCTCATAGAAGAATCGTCGGGTGAATTGCTCGTAGTCCTCCATGTCACGTGCGGTGACGACGAGGACGAAATCGGCATCGCCGGTCACATAGAACCCGATCATCACCTCGGTGGTAGATCGGATGGCGGTCTTGAAGCGGTCGACGATGTCAGCGCGTTCTCGCTCAAGGGAGACGAGGACCAGCATTGAAACCGGGCGACCGACCGCTTTCGGGGACACGATCGAGACGTCTCCCTCGATAACCCCCGCCGCGCGCAGTCGCTTCATGCGGCGCTGGCACGCCGTTGGGGATAGGTTCGCCAATTCGGCTAGTTCTTCCGAGGTGAGGCGGTTGTTCGCCTGAACCGCCCGTAGAAGTTTGAAATCAATTTGATCTAACGTCACGGCGCGCAAATCCTGCATTATGTCTGCTTCTGGCGCAGGAATTCTTATACCAGAGCCACATTGTTGCCGTCAATCCGCGCACTGAGAGGGATCGATCCCGCCTCCTGGGAGCGACGTTGTCGTCCCTTCGGAAAGAGCGGCAAGCGACGGAGAGGTGTTTGATGTCGTCGCATAGTCGCAAACGTTACAGAGCGGGAACCATCGCTCCGCTGGGCGACGATGCTCTCATCGGACTTTCTGCTGCGATCGCCTGGGTCAGCGGAGCCCGCGCGAGACAGGTCGCTGACCTTCAGCGCCGGCAACACCAAGCGGTAAGCACAATCCGAAATGGCGCCTCAATGGCCGCGAAGCGAGCGGAACAGGGAGTTGCGCGCCGAGCTCATATGCACGGCCACCGCCTTGCGCGTGGCACGGGCATCGCCGCTTTCCAGCCCCTCGATGATCGCCAAGTGCTCGTGGATCGCGATCTCGTTGCGCTCGCGCTCATCGACCTTGTTCCACTGGAAATGATAGTGGAAAATCAGCGAGATGATCTCGTAGAACTCGCGGATGAAGCGGTTGTCGGCAGCATCGTTGATCGTGCGATGAAACGCTTCGTCCAGCGGCGAAAACTGGGTGAAATCGGTCTCGATCCGGCCCAGCAGGTCGATATGCCTGGCCTTCAGATCGGCCAGCCTGCGGCGCAACGGCTCCTTGTGGATCTGGGCGGCAAAACGCTCGATCGACTGCATCTCGAACAGTTCGCGGATATCGCATAGCTCGAGCGCGAAGGACGAGGTGAAGCCGCGGAAGACCCAGCTGGCGTTGGGACGTCGCTCGATCAGGCCGAACCGGCTGAACCGGTTGAGGTATTCGCGGATGCCCGATGTCGAGACCTCAAACCGCCTTGCCAGCTCGAGGCTGTTGATGATGGAGCCAGGCTTGACGTCGCCCGTCAGCAGCCATTCCTTGAAGCGGCGCTCGATCAGCTCGGAGCTGGCTTCCGTTTCCAGATCCGGAAAATACTCTGCGTCGAGCGGATGCCTGAGCACCTGTCTGCTGCGCCCTTCCAGCGCGATGACACCGGCCGCGGCCAAGGCGACGAGGATTGAACGGACGGTCGTACGGCTGACTTCGAGCTCACGCGCGAGGGCCGGCTCGGAGCCCAGCAACGCTCCCGGTTCAAGGCGCCTGATGAGGTCGAGACACGCATTGAAGCTGCGCTTGTAGACGGAGTTGTCCTTCATTTCGGGCTACGATCACGCGGCATGGCGCTGGCGCTCAATGTCTGCTGGGCGCCAGCTTTTCGCATAATCAGGCATTGTGTTCAAGTGCACTTTAACGATAACAGACAGACATGACTCTTGAAGAAGCGAGCCGGCCATGACGGAACGCGCCTTACGAAAACCGCGTCCGGCCCAGGGATGATCGACGAATGGACATGCAATCACTGGTTTGCCGAACCCCCGGCGATATCGCGGTCGAGGAGCGCGGGCGCCCGGCCCCCCTGTCGCCGGGATGGGCTCTCGTCGAGACGGCCTATGCCGGCATCTGCGGCACAGACTACCATATCTACGAGGGCAAGCACCCGTTCCTGAACTATCCCCGCGTCATCGGCCATGAGCTCTCGGGCATTGTCGCGGACCCCAACGCCAGCGACGTGTTGCGCAAGGGCGATCGCGTCGTGATCAATCCCTATCTCGCTTGCGGTCGCTGCGGCGCATGCCGGAAAGGCAGGCCGAACTGCTGCGAGGCCATCGAGGTGCTCGGCGTCCACCGTGACGGCGGCATGTGCGAGCAGATCGCGGTGCCGGAAGGTAATCTCATCCCTGCCGGTTCGCTGTCGCTTCGCGATGCGGCGATGGTCGAGTTCCTGGCCATCGGCGCGCACGCCGTTCGCCGTGCCGGCTCCGGGCAAGGCAGCGCGTTGGTCGTCGGCGTCGGGCCGATCGGCCTGGGCGTCGCGATATTCGCCCGTATCGCGGGTTTCGATGTTACGCTGGCGGACGCTAGCGCCGGGCGCATCGAGCAGGCAGAGGCCGTCCTCGGCGTCAATGGAGGCATTCTCGTCGGCGATGCCGAAGCTGCTGCGCGCGTGCGTGGCGTCAGCCCGGGCGGGTTTGACGTAGTCTTCGATGCCACAGGCAATGCTCGCTCGATGATGGCCGGCTTCCAGCACGTCGCCCATGGCGGAACCTATGTTCTCGTGTCGGTCGTGAAGGATGACATCACCTTCTCCGACCCGGAATTTCACAAGCGCGAAATGTCGTTGATCGCCAGCCGCAACGCGACGGCCGTCGATTTCGAACACGTGATCGCGTCGATTGCAGCCGGGTTGGTTCCGCTGGATCGCCTTGCCACGCACGAGACGACCCTTCAGGACGCGGCCGAGGATCTGCCGCGCTGGGCGACGCAGAAGGAGGGGCTGATCAAGGCCCTGATTAGGATCGGCGCGCCGGCAGCATAGTCTCCCAGGACCCTGCAAATCACACGCATTCCGACGCCGACTGACGTTTTTTATGGATAAAAGCGCGATGCTTGACAGCCTAATCGATATGCATATTGTGGATAAACAACAATTTGCAGCCTCACTTCGGTTGAGCCGCTGCCCTGGGCACGAAAAAGGCGGATCGCGTTCCCGATGACCATGGCGACGAAGGCTGCTGCGGGGAGCGCGGCATCATGGCGGCGCGAGCGCGGCTATTTCATTCTGATGATGCTCACCCCGGCCATCGTCCTGCTGACAGGGCTGATCCTTGTCCCGTTCGTCGTCGGCTTCGGGGTCAGTTTCACCGACTACATCCTGTCCCTTCCGCCGGCGCAATTCGCCGGTTTCGGCAACTACCTCAAGCTTGTTTCCACGCCGGAATTCTGGGATGCGCTGCGGGTCACGCTGATCTTCACGGTCGCCTCGGTCGCCCTGCAGACAGTGATCGGGCTCGGACTGGCCGTACTCCTCCATGAGGAGACGCGCGGCGTTCCCGTCCTGCGGGCGATCTACCTGCTGCCCATGGCGGT
This sequence comes from Allobosea lathyri, assembly GCF_900108245.1. Taxonomy (GTDB): domain Bacteria; phylum Pseudomonadota; class Alphaproteobacteria; order Rhizobiales; family Beijerinckiaceae; genus Allobosea; species Allobosea lathyri. The sequence goes on along the minus strand of NZ_FNUY01000009.1, from coordinate 158,280 downwards.
GACGCCGATCGCGGCCGTGTTCACCTTCCGCATGATGTTCAATCCCAGCCTGGGTGTCTTCAACCACCTGCTGGTCTCGATGGGCCTGCCGCCGCAGGACTGGCTCGGCACGGGCAACATGGCGTTGTTCTCGCTGGTGCTCGTCGATACCTGGCAGCACACCCCGTTCATCCTGCTGATCATCGCGGGCGGGCTGGCCTCGCTGCCGGGCGAGCCCTTCGAGGCAGCCAAGATCGACGGCGCCACGCCCTGGCAGATCTTCTACATGGTGACGCTGCCGCTGCTGAAGCCCTTCCTGGCGATTGCACTGCTTTTCCGCTCGATCGATGCCTTCAAAACCTTCGACATCATCTATGTGCTGACCGCGGGCGGCCCCGGCACCGCGACCACGACGCTCAACATGTACGCCTACAAGCAGGCGATCGAATTCGTGTCGCTGGGCTACGGCTCGAGCGTCGCTATCGTGATGCTCGCCATCATCACCATCGTGACCCAGATCTTCCTGCGCCGGTCACGCCTGCTCACCGTTGCGGACTAACATGATGGCCAAGACTGCGATCAGAAAGAAGAAGCCGGCCCTGACGCTCGGCATCGTCATCAGGCGCGCGATTCTCTGGGGTTTCGCGGTCTGGTGCCTGTTCCCGATCTACTGGCTGATCAACATGTCGCTGAAGGAAGCCGTGGACGCGATCGCGCGACCGCCGACCTTCATCTTCATCCCGACCTTGCAGAACTACATCGACGTCATCCAGGATCCGCGCATCACCAAATTCCTGGTCAACAGCCTGATCATCGCCTTGTCGGCGACGTTCCTGGGCCTGTTGATCGGGGCGCCTGCGGCCTATGTTCTGGCGCGCCATCGCTTTCGCCTGGACAGCAAGATCGCCTTCTGGATCCTCGCCACGCGGTTCACGCCGCCGATCGCGATGCTGATCCCGTTCTTCGTGATCTTCTACAATCTCGGGCTACTGGGCACACATGCCGGCCTGATCATCGCCCATATCGGCATCAATCTGGCGATGATCGTCTGGATTCTGCGCGGGTTCTTCCAGGACCTGCCGCGCGATCTCGAGGATGCGGCGTTCATCGACGGCGCGGGACGCTTCCAGTCCTTCCGGCGCATCATCCTGCCGCTCGCCCTGCCCGGCATCGCGGCCGTCGGCATCCTGACCTTCCTGTCGTCCTGGAACGAGTTCCTGTTCTCGATGGTGCTCGGCGGCAACGACGTGATGACCGTACCGGTCGGCATCTACGCCTATATCGGCTTCGAGCAGATCGAATGGGGCAAGCTCTCGGCCGCCGCCACGCTGATGCTCGCGCCCGTCATCGCCTTCATTCTCCTGTTCCAGCGCCAGCTCGTCCGGGGCCTGACGCTGGGTGCCGTGAAGTAGTCGAACCACCAACGGGCATCACCAAACGCTGTGCCTGCCAATCGTAAGGGGACTTCGCATGAACGACGACACCAAAGGCAAGAGCCCGTATCTCAGCCGCCGCGCCTTCGGCCGGACGGCGCTACTCACCGGCGCCGCCATCGCAGCTCCCGCAATCCTGGGTCGCGCGGCCTTCGCCCAGAGCGCCGATGCGCTGAAGGACTACACCTCCGCCAATATCGACTGGAAGCGTGAGGCCGGCGCCGAAATCATGGTCGGCGGCGCGACGCATCCCTGGTCGAACGCCGTGACACCCTTCATCCCCCAGTTCACGGCCCTGACCGGCATCAAGGTGACGACCGATTTCCGCTCGGAGACCGAGTTCCTGACCGCGCTGCCGATCAAGCTCGCCAGCGGCAGCACGACGCCCGACGTCTTCATGTACCTGGCTTATGGACAGGGCATTACGGCCGGCTGGCTCGAGCCGCTGAACGCCTATTATGGCAACAAGGATCTGGTCGATCTCGCCTGGTACGACGAGCAGGACGTCCTCAAGCCGGCCCGCGAGTATCCGCTCTGGCGCGACGGTGAGCGCTACGCCTTCCCGATCACGGCCGAGGCGCAGACGCTTTATGTCAACAAGGCGATGCTCGACCAGAAGGGCCTCGCCACGCCCAAGACCTTCGACGAGATGCTGAAGGTCGCCCGCGCCCTGAAGACGTCGACCACGGCCGGCATCGCCATGCGCGCCAAGGCCGCCGGCAATGCGACGTTCCCACTGACGGGCTTCCTCTACTCCTATGGCGGCGAGCTGATGAAGGACGGCCGCGTCGTCTATGACAGCCCCGAGGCCGTGGCCGGCATCGAGATGTTCACGACCATGCTGCGCGAGGCCGGCCCGATCGGCGTCAGCAACTACGACTGGTACGAGGCGCTGGGCGACTTCATGCAGGGCGCCGCGGCAATGACCTCCGACACCAGCAATTTCGCCACCGACATCTCGAACCCCACCAAGAGCAAGGTCTCTGCGCAGGCCCAGTTCGCCGGCATGCCGACCGCCGGCGACAAGCCCTCGCGTCCGAACATGTCCTGCTGGCAGGCTGCCGTGAATGCGAAGTCGCGCAACAAGAACGCGGCCTTCCTGTTCATGATCTGGGCGACCAGCAAGGCGACGTCGCTGCAGACCTCCGCGCGCGGACTGGCCACGACGCGCGCCTCGGCCTGGGAGAGCGACGGCTTCAAGAAGGCCTTCGGCCCGCAGGCGGCGGAGGCGGCCGTGCTCAACCTCAAGAATGCCGATGCCGATCTGGCCAAGCGCGTTCGCTTCCATCCTCAGTCGCCACAGATCCTCAACGAGTTGGCCGTCGGCGTCAGCCTCGCACTGAGCGGCAGCGAAAGCGCGGCCTCCGCGATGAAGAAGGCGGCGGCGAAAGCCAACGCCGCCTTGCGGACCTGAGCCCCGGGCCGGCCGCGCCAGCCGCGGCCGGTGCCGACCCGACAAACCCGAGGCGAGACGGATGTCGTTTTGCTTCGGGCCCATGCCCTTCACCGGCGTCATCGAGTGAAACACGCGGGCACCGAGCCCGCTGATTCTTTGCCGCGACCATGCCAGGCCCTCGCGCCGCGCCTTCCGGATTTTCGCCCCATGTCCAAGCCTCATCTTCTGTCCGCACAGGCTCTCGTCGAGGCCTATCGGAAGCGCTCGCTGTCGCCCGTCGAGGCGACGCGCTCGTGCCTGGACCGGATCGCGGCGCTCGACGGCAGGCTGAACGCCTTCTGCCTCGTCGACGAGGACAGCGCGCTGGCGGATGCCCGCGCCTCCGAAGCCCGCTGGATGCGCGGCCAGCCCGCGGGTCTCGTCGATGGCGTACCGACCTCCATCAAGGATCTGTTCCTGACGAAGAAGTGGCCGACGATGCGCGGTTCGCTCACCGTCTCGCGCGAGCAGAGCTGCGATGTCGATGCCCCCCCGGTCGCAAGGCTGCGCGAGCAGGGCGCCGTCTTCCTCGGCAAGACGACCACCACCGAATTCGGCCACAAGGGCGTCGGCGACAGCCCGCTCACCGGCATCACCCGCAATCCCTGGAACACGGACCTGACGCCGGGCGGCTCTAGCTGCGGCGCCGGCGTGGCCGCGGCGGCCGCGATGGCCCCGCTCAATCTGGGCAGCGACGGCGGCGGCTCGATCCGGATCCCGGCCTCATTCTGCGGCGTCTTCGGCATCAAGCCCGGCTATGGGCGCGTGCCGAGCGCACCCGCCGGCACGGCCGGCTCACTGCCGGCTAACGGCCCGCTGACGCGCACGGTGGCGGACGCAGCCCTGATGCTGCAGGTCATCTCCGGCGACGACAGCCGCGACTGGACCAGCCTGCCCGAACCCGGCCTCGAACTGCTCGGACAGCTGGAAAGCGGCGTATCGGGCCTGCGCATCGCCTATGCGCGCACGATCGGCACGGCGCCGGTCACCGGCGAGGTCGATGCTGCCGTGGCAACCGCCGCCGAGACTTTCAGGTCGCTCGGCGCTGATGTCGAGGAGATCGCGCTCGATCTGCCGGGTGCCGTCGAGGCGTATTACGCCATCCTCTCCGTAACGCTCGGCACCACACTGGACGGGTTCACCGAGGCGCAGCGCGCGCTCGTCGATCCCGGCCTGCTGATCCTGGCCGATGACGGCCGCCGCCTCAGTGCCTTCGATTATGCGCGCGCGCTCCATGTCGCACGCGCGGCGATCGGCGTTGCCATGCGAAAGCTCCATGAGCGTTACGACCTGCTGCTTCTGCCCAGCATGCCGCGCACGGCCTTCCGCGTCGGCGAGGATTTCCCCGGCGACACCGGCGGGCAATGGCGGGCCGATTGGACGCCCTTCTCCTTCCCCTTCAACCTGACCTGCCAGCCGGCCTGCTCAATTCCCTGCGGATTGAGCTCGGACGGCCTGCCGATCGGTCTCCAGATCGTCGGTCGCGTACGCGACGAGGCGCTGGTCCTGCGCGCGGCGCGCGCCTTCGAGACGACGCGCCATTTTCCTTCCCCGAATTTGTAAAGCCGCGCTCGCGCGGCTGTCGGCATCATGCGGAGCTGAACATCATGGCCCAGGTATCGGTCGACAAGATCGTCAAGCACTATGGGGACTACCACGCCGTCCGCGGCATCGACCTTACCATCGCGGATGGCGAGTTCATCGTCCTCGTTGGGCCGTCGGGCTGCGGAAAATCGACGATGCTGCGTATGATCGCGGGGCTGGAGGACATCACCGACGGCGAGTTGAGGATCGGCGCCAACATCGTCAACGACATGCCGCCCCGCGACCGGGACATCGCCATGGTGTTCCAGAGCTACGCGCTCTATCCGCACATGAACGTCTTCGACAACATCAGCTTCGGTCTGAAGCTGCGCAAGCTCGCCGCCGACGACATCAGGACGCGGGTGGAAAGCGCGGCCGAGATCCTGGGTCTCACCCCCCTGCTCGACCGCAAGCCCAAGGAGCTCTCGGGCGGCCAGCGCCAGCGGGTCGCGATGGGCCGCGCCATCGTGCGCAACCCGGAGGTCTTCCTATTCGACGAGCCGCTGTCGAATCTCGACGCCAAGCTGCGCGTCCAGATGCGCACGGAGATCAAGAAGCTCCACCAGAAGCTCGGCACCACCACGATCTACGTCACCCATGACCAGGTCGAGGCGATGACACTGGCCGACCGTGTCGTGGTCATGAACCATGGGGTGATCGAGCAGGTCGGCCCGCCCCAGGAGCTCTACCGCAATCCCGCGACCCGCTTCGTCGCGAGCTTCATCGGCAGCCCGGCGATGAACATCGTGCCCTGCAGGTTGGAAAGCGCTGGCGAGGGCCTGGTCGTGCGCCTCGCCGACGGAGCGGGCCTGCCCATCCCAGCCGCGCGCACGCAGCGCTATGCGAGCTATGTCGGCAAGGCGCTGGAACTGGGCCTGCGGCCGGAACACCTCAGCGACCGGGGCATCGGCACGCCCGGATACGCGCTGCTGCGCATCACGGTCGATGTGGCCGAACCCATGGGCGTCGAGACGCTGGTCCATTTCCAGCTCGGCGACGCGGTGATGTGCGCCCGGGTCGATCCCGAGCTCGAACCCGCAGCCGGCCAGCCGCTCGAACTAGCGGCGAACATGAACCACATGCATCTGATCGATGCCAAGAGTGGCAAGGTCCTGTGACGATGACAGCCCCCTACCCCCGTCTGGCGCTCGACAAGGCGTTGGCGCAGGCCGATGCCAATCTCGGCCAGAGCCTCGAGCGCTTCTATGACCTGCTCCGCATCAAGAGCATCTCGACGGAACCGGCATATCGCGACGACTGCCGGCGCGCAGCGCAGTGGCTCAGCGACGAGCTGATCGCGCTGGGCTTCGATGCCTCCGTGCGCCCGACACCGGGCCAGCCGATGGTGCTCGGCCATGATCGCTCCGCTGGCGGCGCGCATGTGCTCTTCTACGGCCATTACGACGTGCAGCCGGTCGATCCTCTGCATGAATGGGCCACTGATCCCTTCGAGCCGACCCTGATGCCCGCCGCCAATGGCGAGACGCATATCGTCGCGCGCGGCGCATCGGACGACAAAGGCCAGCTCCTGACCTTCGTCGAGGCCTGCCGCGCCTGGAAGGAGGCCAACGGCAACCTGCCGCTCTCCGTCTCGATCCTACTGGAAGGCGAGGAAGAGGCCGGCTCGAAGAGCCTAGGCCCGTTCCTCGACGAGACCGCGTCCGAGCTGAAGGCCGATGTCGTCCTCGTCTGCGACACCGACATGTGGGACGACGTCACGCCCGCCGTGACCTTTATGATGCGCGGCCTCTGCGGCCTCGAAGTGGAGATTTCGGCCGCCAGCCGTGACCTGCATTCCGGCGTCTATGGCGGCGCGGCGCGCAACCCGCTCCAGGTTCTGACCACGATCCTGGCGAGCCTGCGCGACGACGAGGGCCGCATCCTGCTCGATGGCTTCTATGACGGCGTCGAGGAGCTCTCGCCCGATGTGATCGCGCAATGGGATCGGTTGGCCTTCGACGGCGACGCGTTCCTGAACAAGGTCGGCCTCTCCACACCCGCCGGCGAGAGCGGCCGCGGCGTGCTCGAACAGATCTGGGCGCGTCCGACCTTCGAGATCAACGGCATCACCGGTGGCTATGCCGGCGAGGGCTTCAAGACGGTGATCCCGGCCAAGGCCTCCGCCAAGGTCTCGTTCCGGCTCGTCGGCCAGCAGGATCCCAAGGCTGTCTGCGCCGCCTTCAAGGCCCATGTCGAAGCGCGCCTGCCGGCCGATTGCAGCGCGACCGTGACCATCCACTCGGCCAGCAGCGCGACCCATGTCAGGACCGGCACGCCGCACCTGGCGAAAACGCTTCGGGCGCTCTCGGAGGAGTGGGAGACGGATGCGGCGCTGTCGGGCAATGGCGGATCCATCCCCGTCATCAACGAGTTCAGGGACCGGCTCGGCATGGACGCGCTGCTCGTCGGCTTCGCTCGTTTCGACAACCGCGTGCACAGCCCCAACGAGAAATACGACATGTCCAGCTTCACCAAGGGCATCCGCTCTTGGCTACGCATTCTGGATAAGCTCGCAGACGGCCATAGCGGAGCTTAGAGCTATTCCCGTTTGGGTTAGGTCACGTCAGGGGGCACCGGATCTCCTGTCGGTGCTTGGACATGGCGAGACGACGGCCCAGCAGTACGAGGGCTTTGCGCCCGCGACGGAGTTCGTTCTCGCCAAGGCGCTGGACGGCTTCGCCTTCGTGGACCGCGACAAGTTCAAGGCCGGCTTCGCCCACGACGTCGCCGACGGGGGCCGATCGAGACCACGACCACCTCGGTCGCCTTGCCGGCTTCCTTCAGACGCAGCGCCTCTTCGACCGCGATCTCGTCGTAGGGGTTCATCAACATCTTCACATTCGCAAGCTCGACGCCCGAGCCGTCCGCCTTCACGCGGATCTTCACGTTGTAGTCGACAACCCGCTTCACGGGCACAAGGATCTTCATCTGCCAGCACCTCGATATGGGAGTGGCTGACCTAGCGGTCAGCCACCAACCGAATTAGGAATGGCCTCTGCCGATGTCGAACGACACGCCCTGAGCGAGCGGAAGCGCGGTCGAATAGTTCAACCGGCCGACGGCGCTCAAGATCGCAGACGATTGCCGTAGCGGTGATTGCGCCGCCAGGCGAAGTCGTCGATGCCGATCACGCGCGATGGTTCGCTCGGCGTCTTGGCGCGCCGGCGGACCACGCGGAGCAATGTGTCATTGCTGACCGGCAACATCATCCTGGCGGCAAGGCTCGCTCCGGGCCTGCCGCCCAAGGCGAGGCCGAGATGCTGGACGATATGATCGAGGCGCTCGGTCCGGCGTGAGCTCGCCGCGAGGACGCCGGTGTCCGAGCGCTCCGCGAAGATCTGGCGGCCACATAAGACGCTGTCGCAGCGAAATCACCGGACCAGAACCTGCAGCTCGACCCACCGGCCGCTCAGCGGCAGGTCCTTTGCTCGTCGCCAGTACCGGCTCTGGATCCGTCGCGAGATCGCCCCACAATCAGGACATCGGCACGCCGCTACGGGAGATCTGACCCGGACGAGGACGAGATCGCTTTCGATCGCAACACCGTCGACGATCAATCCCGCGGGAACAAGGCTAGCTTGCCGAAATCGCTGATCCATCATACTGATTCCTCACGGAAAACAGCGCCAGATCACCCGCTACATGCAGCAGATTTGAGTCAGAGCCAAACTTGCACGCCGAAACACAACCGGAACGGCCAGTGGCGGAAGCAGGGATTTCGGCCAACGACGTCTGGATTGTCCGGCAAGAGGCTAGCCCAAAGAAGCAGTTCGTATGCACTCGTCGGCTAATCAAACCTCGACGACGCAAAGCGGATCGAACCACGGATTTTCGCGATCGCCGTGCAAATTTGGATAGCCGGCCTGGTTTGCCAGTACGCGTGTGCGCCCAATTTTGTAATCGTGTGATCCGTGATCATGACCGTGAATCCAGAGTTCTGGCTGGAAGTCATCGATCAGGGCACTGAGATCCGAAACGAAGGCCGGCGAGAGAGCGCTGCCCTGATGCCTTGGCTGGACCGATTGCGGATGGGGCGCGTGGTGCGTGACCACAACGGTCGGCCCGTCATGGGGCTTCCCGAGTTCGTTGCGTATGAATGCGACGTCGAGCCGGTGCTCGGCAGCCGCATGCCAGGGCATGAAGCGGCTGTAGTGACCGCCCTCCTCCCGATAGCGAATGAGCCGGTGATCGTTCAACTCGTGCCCGGCAAAGACCATCGACGGTTTGGGTGTGCCGAGAAGGCGATAGTCCGTCCAAAGCGTGCACCCAATAAATCGAATATGTCCGATGACCACAGTTCGGCGATCCAACAGGTGGATGCCCGCTTGAGCAGCCTGCTCGGCCCCAGCGGCCAGGTTGCCTTTCATCTCGCTGTTGTAGAATTCGTGATTGCCCGCGACGTAGACGATCTCTCGGCCCCGGAGCGGCCCGGCCTCTCGCTGATCCGTCATCCACTTAAGCGCGGCAACGAGGGGCCGATGCATATCGCCAGCAAACACTGCGACTTCAAATTCTGGCATCTGCTCTGGAAAAGCGAACGGGCCAAATTCAAGATGTAAGTCGGAAATCACGAGAAGCCGCATAGTGCCCCCTCCCCTTCGACATTGTGTTGGCTGACGGCGAGGCGATGGATGTCAGGGGCCCAGTTCGGACCTGATTGCCCGTGAGACGATCCACGAACGCTTTGGGTGGCCGGGTTGAAGCACAGCCTGGACCGCTGCCCTGAGTTCACTCCAGCCGATCTCCTCCCCCTCCACGATCCGTGTCAGGAGGGCTTCGTCCGTTTCGTCAAAGAATGTCCCGAGAAGCAGCTTCACGGCGGGATCTTCAACTCGCTCGACCTGGATGGAGCTGCGCAAGACATGCAGGAGCTGCTCTCGCTCGTACCCCAGACCCGTGCTGGCGTTGACTTGAGCCAGCGCCGCGTCGAGCGCCTGCTCTGGGGAATGCGGGAGCTGAACGCGTGCCCGCTGCTCCAGCCCGCGGATGCGCTCGAAGAGCTCGGTAACGGCAAGCGGCGCGGCCTGCGCGAACCGTTGCGCCAGGGCGGCCTCGAATTGGTCGATGTGCATTGCGAACAAGCTCGCAGCACGTGGGCCGCGCACGTCTGCCTCTAAGCTGTCGCCAACAAACAAAACCTCATCCGGCTTGAGCCCAAGCTGCCTGCAGACGAGCTGATAGATCTCGGCCTGGGGCTTCATCAAGCCGACCCTGAAAGACAGGACGAGCGCATCTGGCGCGTGCGGCAAGCAGCTAACCAGTGCGTCCTCATACTGCATGGCCAAGTTGGAGCAGACGCCGATCTTTACTCCGAGACGACGCAGCGCCTCCCACACGGCCCCAATCCCCGGCCGCAATAGCGTCGACGCACATTCAGCCTCGAGGTCCGCCGTGAGTTCGGTCAACCTGGTCTCACCGAGCGGGAGCCCAAGATTGCGTGCAAGCTCCCACAGATGTGTTGAAGTGGTCAGAGCCTTGGCCGTCGCATACGAGTGGGGCGCATGCCCGAACAGTGCTTTGAACGGTCGACGCTTGTCGCGGATCTCGACGAGAGTTCCGAAGCCATCAAAGCACACCGCCTTGATCTGCGGGGCAGCGTCATCCCAGATCAGGTCCTCGTCTGCGTAAGGCGCGAAATCACGATCAATTTCGTTTGGAGCTGCCACACCGAGTCCAATGCCATAAACATACCGGCGGACAGCGATCTGGTCCTCGAGCGTTCCGCGAAGGAGATCGAGCGGCGCCCGCCCAGCGAATGGCTCCGCATTATGTGGGCGGGTCAACCATTCTCGTTCTCGATCCGCGGACGCAAGAAATTGCCGGAGTTCCGCGAAAACGCCCAGGACCGCAGAGAGTCGCATGACCACCTCGGTTTCCAGGACGAGGGGACGGTGAGCGCGCGCGATGCTCGACCAATCCTCGAATTGTCGCGCACTGCATTGTATCAGTGCGATCCGGTCGGCCGAGGACAGCTGCCAGCGTTCTGCGATATTCAGGAATGTTCGGAGCCCCGGCCCGCTGACGCGAGCCCGCTCATCGAAATTTGGTTCAACCATTGCAATCTCCCTTCTCGATGAAACCCGCGCGCCCGATCGGCGAAGTGCCCGACAGAGGGGGTCCCCAACTAGTTCCGGAAGAATTAGTGACCGGGCCTCGACCTGCCCCGGCGCATTTGCCATGCTTGGACAGCGACAGAATCTGACATCAGCCGACAGCTCCGATCGAACGCCGTGTGGCGCCGTCTTGGAAAGCGAAGCGATGTCAGAGCGGCTTTGTTTGGTTTAGCGAAGAGCGGAGCAAGGATGGAATCTCCGTCCAGGACCGGATCGAAAAAGCGGCCGCGAAGCGCTCGCAGGCCATTCAGCGGCGAGCATTATTATACAAGTTCTGTAAAATTATTCCACTTAAATGATGGCGGACCAGACATTCTAACCGGCCGCGCATTTCTGCCAATGCCCGCAGACGCGCCGATCCGGGGCTTCGTCTGCAAGGCCGCCAGGCTGCTATTAGGCCGGTCGCAGGAGTGGCTATCGACCGCATCCGAGGTCTCAAGAAAGACGCTAAATGACTTTGAAATCGGTGAAATTGAGCCAAAAATCGCACTGAATATTCGTATTCGAGATGCACTCGAAGGTGACGGGGCAAGCTTTGTCAGCGGCGATTCTGTGGTCGGCGTTGTCGTTTTCTCAAAACCGGATTCACCTCAGACCAGTCCAAGGGCCAACCACCTCGCACGTTAACCATAACTTGAATCAATCAGTGCTATTTTTTAGACAAAATGTATAATATGGCAGTTCGATTTTGAATGGTCGACGGAGACAAACCAGGCTCATCAGAACGATGCCGGCGCCTACTCGCTACCTGGCCCTTTCCAATGCGAGGAAATTCTCATGCGCAGTGTGCGACCCACGTTTTCGCGGATCCCAGCAGCGATGCGATCAGCACCTATCGCGAAGCCCGACGTCCGACGTGCCTATTTAGACCGTCACTGGCCAAGCGGAGACCCCTCGACCGATCCGTCGCTGCTCGATGAGGAGTTCGATGATTTAGGTTGCGACGCGCAGGTGCTCCTGAGAGTCGTAAATCAACCCTAAAACATGTCTCGCCTCGAATTCTGAGACCGTCACGAGCATTGCGCCCTTTCCCGTTTCGGAGCTGGGATCGCAAGCAAAATGTCACGGCTCCGCTCAGCGGCCCTCATCCCGCTGAGACTGTTGCCAATCCAAAACGAAAAAACATCCTAGCGGTCCTGGCGACACTCCGGATCCGCGACGCGCTGTTGCTCTGCGCAGTGAGGCAACTCGTTCTGTGATTGCGCCCTCACGGCTCAAGCGCATCGACCTTTGGAGGTTGCGTCGTGGTCCACTGTTTCAGCGAGCCGCCATCTTCCAGAACTCGTCTGTGCCCAAGGTCATGATTGCACTGTTTTTCAGAACACCGCCTTACGCGCGTCGGACGAACTGATCACGCGTCAGAAAGGAGCGCGATGACGCGATCGCGAGAAAGAAACTGCGATAACATATTGACATACAACAATTATTATGCCCGCTCGGTCGTCAGAAAAATTAGTTTATAGATCAACCTTCGCCGCTTTTCGCATGTGCCTGCCCCTTGAAGCTGGCAGCTGAAGGCTGAATCATAAACTGACCGGCGAAATAGAAAATTACCCGGAAAATTCCAGGAGAAATAAAATTTCGACCCTCGCGCGTACGCCCTCGCGTGCATTATGCATACGCGCGTGCCATTCGCGCCAAACGATCGTCAAATGCGACTCCGAATTTTTAATTGGCTGGAAATTCGCCCGACGCGTAGCTGAAATTCGGCCTAATTCTTTCTGCTTGCATCGAAAATTGGTCATCCGGCAGACTCGTGAACGCCAGGCGAAATTGCCGCTTGGTTGAAGCGAAGCAGGATCGAACGACCAATATTGAAATGAACATTGAACTCGCGAGGCCTCGATTGATTGGCCGGCACACGCCGATCACAGCCACAGCGGATTTCACGAGCACGCTAAATCGGCGTGCTCTCGGTGTTCGCCCTATTTTGAAAGGAACCCACATGAATCGTGAATTACATCGTAGTCCAGGCCGGGAGGGTCGAGCATGGATAAGCTCGCCGGTCTGATGGTCCGCTTAGTCCAAATGAACAGCGAATTCGGGCAACACGTGTTCGACCGGGCGGTAAATGCGGCATCAGTCGAGATCGCTCGCGTCGCCCTTGAGCACGCCGAGGGCGTCGCAAGTCGACGTCTCTGGCGTCCGGAGATCGTTATCTTTCCGTTGGAGCGGGTCCAACCCGGGGGCTCAGAAACGAGCGACGAAGACCCGAAGTAAAAAGGGCATTCCGCGCTCAAACGGAATGCCCTCTTTTCCGACGCCGCTTCCACAATGGCCTGAGAACCTCGGAAGCAGCCCACCCTGAAACGGCGCAAGCCGCATCCAGTCCCTCACGTATACACGTGCGCGCAAAGCTGCGCAAGCGTATACGTGAGTGTTCTGGACATGCGTTTTCGCGTCATAAAGACGAAGTCAGCATGTTACAAGACCTTCCCCGTTCACCTGCTCCAATTTGGCAGGGCCCAAAGGAATCCCGCGCATACCGAGCAGTCGACAGTCGAAGCCGAGGCGCTTGCCGTGTCGCGACAGTCGCTTTTGGCTACAAGATATTTTGCGAAAGCTATCTTGAGCGACACGTTCTCTATAGTGGCGAGGCAAATCCTGATGTGGTTGACATCCAGGAGCAGCTGCCACCGGTGCTGTATCCGACCCCGGACGGCAAACTGCGTCGGCATCATTTCGACTACCGGTTCACGCTTCTATGCGGAACTAGGCTCGCGGTTGCTGTGAAGCCATCGGCGAGCGCCGAAAGGCATCAGTTGCTTGATGAACTGAAATTGATCGCACCACACATGCCAATCGAACTAGCCGATGGCGTTTTGCTTATGACTGAAAAGGACGTTCCAAAGGACCTCGTCGCAAACGCAACGTTTCTGCATCACGCTAAGCGCGAGTCTAATCCTGAGCATGACGAGATTGTCCGCGCGATCGTGTCTGAAGGCACTGTCATGACAATCGGATCTGTCGTCGCCAGAAGCGGCCTGGAAGGCGCCGCCTTCAGGACGATCGGAAGACTGATTGGTCGCCAAGAGATCGATGTGCTCGACGACGGGATATACGACTACCCTACTCGCATTCAGTCGGCAGCGGCTCGCACCGAGGTGCTGGCAGCATGAGTATCTTCCACTTCCGCCTCAATGCCGTTGATCGCATTTGGATCGAGGAAGAAGCTTATCGATCGGTCGGACGGCTCGAGGCGAGCCACCTGCTTCTCGGCGAAAATACTCGCGCGGTTCGCATCTGCTCCGATGACGAGCTGGACGGCCTTATCTTAGCCGGGCAGGTCCGCATTGATCATCGTACCATTCGGTCGCGAGCGTCCTCGCCCCGCGTTTCCCCAGTAGCAGATGTCCATATTGCTCCGATGCCGCGGCAAGAAAGGGAGCGTATAATTCGGCGCGAAATTTATTGCCGCCGCTTCCTCGAGATGGAACGAGCCGGCGACGCCAAGCGTTCTGACGCCGCAATGCATCGTGCGATTGCAATCATCCATGTTGAAATGAAAGAAGCCGAATGGCTTCCAGGGACTAAGGCCGACCGTTCCGCCGGCCATATCGTCGCCGTCCGTCCGCCGCCAAGCGTCCGAACAATGCGGCGGGCACTGGAGCAGCTTGAGCAGTCGGGCTTTTCGCGAACGGCGACCGCAGCTCGCAGGATTAGGGGGGCAAAATGAGCTCTCCCATCCTCTATTTCCGTTTCAACTCCAAGGACCGCCTATGGATTGAGGGCAAGGCTTATCGCCCGGTGGAGCGCGAGGAGGAGGGACACCTCCTCCTCCGCGAGGATGACCTTAATACCGAACGCTTTTTCTCCAACGAAGAGCTGGATAAGCTCGTGTTGGCCGGCGAGGTCCGCATCGAGCGCAGCGCCTTTCGACCTGAAGTCATGCGGGCACGGGCGAAAGCGGAAGCCCAGCGCATTAACGATCTGCCTGAGCGCGAACGGAGTCAGGTCGCGCGTCGCGAGATATACTGCACGCGCTTTCTCGAAATGGTGCAAGCCGGACAAGCGACGCGTTCAGATAAATCCATGAAGCGCGCGATCTCGACTATCGAGGGCGAGATCAACGAAGCCGAATGGGCTGCAGCTGCCAGACTGGGCAAGGATGGTGACCTCATCCGTCCCCGTGTCGATCAAGAGATAAGGACCCATAAGCCGCCAAGCCCAAAAACCCTCCGCCGATCGCTGGATATACTCGAAGGCGCGGAAGGCCAAGCGTTGGCCTTGCGCAAGGCCTATCGGCGGTGCGGTGACCGGCTCACGAGTCGACATCCGGCAGATGTTTGTGACCTCGTGGATGAAATCTCTATGAGTTTCAAGGGAGAGGCCGCTGAAGCTCGGGCGTCGGTGCGCACCCTTCACAAGCAACTTGGGGCGAAATTGCTCGTCATCAACGCGGAGCGGAAGGCTGCTGATTTAACAGAATACAGTACACCTTCGTACCATTACCTTCTTTCGCGGGTGAAGGAGCTTCATGCTCTTGAAACCCTGGCGAGTCGACATGGCGTAGATATAGCTGAAGCAAAAATGGCCGCCGTCGCTCGCGGCGTTATGGCCACTCGACCGCTCGAACGCGTCGAGATCGATGAATGGAAGATCGATCTCTACACAGTCTTTGAGCATCATGGACTACTTGAGGATCTTACGGCGGATGAGATCTCCGACCTGAAGAAGCAGCGCTTCTGGCTCTGCGCGATCATCGACGCCGCGACGCGCGTCATCCTCGGTATGAAGATTGGCAAGAAGGTTGGCGTCCAACTGGCCTTGGACACCGTCGAAATGGCCGTCTCGCCGAAGGTGCCCTATGCTCGAATAGCTCCATCTGTTTCTCGTTGGCTATTCTGCGGCGCGTTTGAGCAGCTCGTTCATGACCAAGCCAAATGGTTCATGTCGCTTGCTTTCCGTACCCCAATACTGGACCTAGGATCCGAGGTCCTAGCCCCGCCGGCGGGCAAGGCTCGCATGCGGCCAAAGATCGAGCGCTTCTTCCGAACAGCGAAGGAGGCGCTAGCGTTTTTTACCGGCCGGACGTTCGAGAACGTCGTCGTAAAGGGCGACTATGATCCAGTAGGCCGGGCCAGCCTTACTGTTCCAGAGCTATGCGAAGTTTTCGTGCGATGGACGGTGGAGCAATATCACAACTCACCGCATCGTGGGCTGAACGAGCAGACACCTGCCAGAGCTTGGGAAAAGCTTACAAAGAAATACGGCGTAATGGTAGCACCGCATTCGCATGATTTGCGGGCAATATTTGGCGTCAGAGTCAAGGGCCTGACGGTGCATCCATCGGGAGTAGAATTCTGCGGCCTCTTCTACAATTGCCTAGAGCTTCAGGAATTCCTTCAACGCCGAGGGAGCGCGGTCCTAGATATCAAGGTGAATCACCGCGATATCAACTGCATCTCAGTTGAACTTGGAGATAACTGCTGGCTGGCGGTGCCCTGCATGCGATCGGGCATGGCGCATGTCCCTCTCGATGTTTGGCTCGCGACACGGCAGGCGCTTCGGCGGCAGCACGAAGATGAATCCAAGCTTGATGACACGATCGTCAAGGAGTCGGTTCTAAAGATGATGGAGATTGCAAAAGCTGCCGAGCAACGGACAGCGTTGGTTACAACGCGTCCTACCACCGAGCAGCTGACCAAGCTCCACCGAGACGTGAATTTTCCGTTTGAATTCCTGCGTCCGGACATTGGACCGACACCTCTGAAGGGGAATTTGCTCGCAGCGGCGATCATCCCCGCTCGGAAAGCCCTGCCCGCTCCTCCTTCGAGCACCAGCAAGCCGTCGCGAACCATCAAGTAATATTACAGGATATTTTTAAAATGAACCAAAACTCGAATTCTTCGATAAACGCTATTCTCGCCTCGATGTCGCTGAACGCCCAAGAGGTAGTCGGCAAGATGGAGGCCATCAAGAACAATTACATTGAGACCGATTGGGACGATGCGCTCAGGCGCCGGTTCGACAAATTGCTACGCACGGTCGTGATGCGTCGTTCCGCCACCGGCGAAGCGTGGACCGAGCGGCGTGAGACGAGGGCGATAGTCTATTCGGGTGAGGAAGGCATCGGAAAAACTGAATCCCTCGACCGCCTCTTTCGGACCCATCCGGCGACCACAGGATATAACGCGTTTGGGTCCGGATGCCCCCTGCTATCAGTCTCCGTTCCTGCGTCTGCCTCACCAATAGCCCTCGGCCATACGATCCTGCAGAAGGCTGGGCGGCCGATTTATAAACCACTCGCGGAACACGCAGTCTGGGCTCAGGTTCACCACCAACTGGAACTCGCTGGCATCGCCATTCTTCATCTCGACGAGATGCATAATCTGACGGATAGCGCGAACGTCAGCCAGATTGATCACATCAGAAAGCGCCTGAAGGCATTGATGGTCTCGCCGACTTGGCCAGTCGCTTTGGTGATCTCAGGATTGCCCAGCATCGTCCCGGCAATGCGGGCAGTCGGCGAGATCCGGAGACGCGGTCAATTTATCGAAATGCCATTGATGGAGATGCCTGCCGACGCCGATTTGGTGAGCGCGGCGCTCGACAGAACCTGTCAGCTGGCAGACCTAACTTGGTCAGATGATCGCGCCTTGCTTGTCAGCCGCCTCGTCCATGCAGCCATTTATCGTTTTGGCGTCATGATCGAACTCATCCAGGAGGCGGTCGAGCTCGCACTGCTCGACGGCGTAGAGGCGCTTACGGTAGAGCACTTCGCCGCAGCTTATGCTGATCGCACGGGCTGCGGGCGTCGCATGAACCCGTTTCTCGCCGCGGATTGGCTGCAGCTGGATTGCTCGCTTGTTTTGATGGCCGAGCCCCCCTCCCAGATTTTGCCCGCAGGAAGTTCTGCATTGGGCCACGGTCGGAAAGGCGGCAAGTGATATGCGCCTTTATCCGACCCTTCCCCTTCTGCTGGATGAGGCGCCCGTCAGTTACATCTCGCGGCTTGCTCTGCTGCACGGGTTCCACAGTGCGCGAGCTTTTGCCAATCAGATGGGCGTTCATTCGGAACGACTGGCTGACGGTGACGTCGAAACCCTTGCGTTGCTGTCAGATCTGAGCGGCGCTCCGGCGATCGACCTTGCTCGCAGCGCGGTCGTCAAGGTTGGTAGCAACTATCAGATTCTCGGACAGGCGCTCGCCAAGAAGGAGAGCCACAAAGCTCGTATATGTCCCCGGTGTGTTGCCGAGGACCTGGGGCCGTACCGTGAGGGATGGCGAACCGGAGTACGGTTTCAGTGGCAACTGGGGCCGCTGCGATGCTGCCGAAGGCACGACATCGTGCTTGTGGAATTGGAACGCAAGCCCAGCCAACGGCTATTCGATTGCGCCAGCACGCTGCAACCGGAGTTCGGCAAAATTCTAGGAATGGCCGACGCTGCCCGAATGAGGCCAGCGTCACCGCTGGAAGAATATCTAACAGCGCGGGTCGCAGGCGCAGCCACCTCACCCTGGCTGGACGCCCTGCCCTGGTACGCGGCCGCGAAAGTGTCTGAAATGGTTGGCGCCCTCCTGATTGACGGGAAAGAGGCACACACCAGCGCTTATACGCCCGAACAATGGATTGCAGCTGGGGCAGCAGGCTTTGCGGTAACATCCATGGGCGCCGACGCGGTGTACGCCGCGTTGGACAGAGCGCGGCAGGCCGTAGATTCGCCAACTCGCAATCCGCATCTTCACATCTGGTTCGGGAGATTCTTTTTGTGGATCAAGCAGCTCACCGACCATGGGGCTTACGATCCGCTGCGCGAGATTTTGCTGGATATCGCCAAGGCCAATATAGCTTTGGGCCCTGAAGATCATATCTTCGGCCGACAGGTGGTCGAAAGGCGGCGACTGCATTCGATCTCTTCGGCGCGCTCGCATACGGGGCTCGGCTCGGTCCACCTCCGCCGCAAGCTAGCCTCCGCGGGGTTCATTTCGCCCGATCACAAGAGGCACATCGATCCAAGACTCCTCCTGCAGGCGACCCCCGAGCTCGAGGAGTTTCTAGAGAAAGCTCGGCACTCACTGACCCAGCCAGAGGCCGCGAAATATCTAAACGCAAGCTCCGTCCAGATGAAGATTCTCGTGAAAGAGGGCCTGATCAGACCGTTTCAAGGGCAGGAAGAGCTGCGCAATCGCTCATACGATCGGCGCGCCCTCGATACCTTTCTGCAAGAGTTCGAAGAGGGCGCGGAGCTCGTCGAACAGCCATCATTTCCCCTCCTCAGCATTCCAGCAGCATCCCGCCTTTCAAATTGCAGTGCAGGCGAAATCGTTCAGGCGCTTCGCGACGGGCGCTTGAGCTGGAAGGGTAAGGCGGCAGGTAAGAGGGGCTACGGGGCACTACTCGTGAATTATGAGCAAGCCAGACAGGTGCTGTTCAAGGCCTCTCACGATGCGCTGGTGATGCCGGCGGCGTGCCAAGTGCTCAGCTCCACGCGCCAGGTCATGGTGAATCTGATCAAGATCGGCGCCATCGACGCCAGGCGGGTCACGCTGCCGCGGCAACGCACTCAATATACGCTCGTATCCCGTGCTTCGCTCAACAAGTTCATGCGCGACTATGTCTCGTTGACGGAACTCGCCAGTGAGCATCGCCGGTGGCCGATTCACATCAAAAAGGTCTTGCGGGGGTTGGCTATACCGACGGCTTTTGAAAAATCCGAAATCGGCGCGACCTTCTACCGTCGGAGAGACGTGCCGGCCGCCCTTGGCGCTCACGCCTAGGCGGATGCTCTAGGTTTGATATCGATCGAGCGCCGTAAGCCGCATTGTAGTGGTTCCGTGTCTTCCCAGCCGTAAATCTCGGTGCGGAGGTAGCGGAGCTCCTCTTCCTCAAGCTCGTCATCGATCTCGATCCACCAGGCTCTCGGCCTGCCATCGCTTCCATCGGACCAGCGATAGCCTCGGCTTTTGAGATATTCCTTCATGTCGAATGGCGCGTTCTCCGCATAGGTGCGGACGCCGCTGCGTTGGCTTGACCGCAAGAGCTTCGAGAATGGTGGCGTACCACCCTCCCCCGCAGGCCTCGCCAGCACCTCGAGCAGCGCGTTGCAATCTTCCGTCGCGGTGTGGACCTCCAAGGACAGCAAGGTTGCGCCAGAACCTGCATCCCCATCGGAGCGAACGCAGCAGTTGTCAGGCCCGAAGGGGCGCGTCAGAATCGCCAACGGCCATCCCAAGAGCCGCATCAATGAACTGCTGACCTGGACCTATCCGGCTCAGCCCTCTCAGCACGTCGCCTGAAGACCAACGGCGCCTACACCGAAATCAAGCGCATGGTGTGAGCCGATGGAGGGTGGCGCAACGGCGTCGCTCTCCTACGCGCCATAAGCGGAAGTTGCCACCCTACCCAAAATCGGACCTTTATCGCACACCCGTGTGAGGGTCGGAATCGCCTCCTCTGCGACTTGTGCCTTCGAGTATCATTGCGGACCAACGGCAAGCTCATGAACCCTCGCACCCGGGCACACCCGCCGCGCGATCTCGCAAAGGTGCGGATGATGGGTGAGGTAGATCACCTGCCCGACCTGCGCCATCTCACCGAAGAGCCGGAACGCTTCCTCTGCCCGGAAATCATCAAATGTCTCCATGATGTCGTCGGCGATGAACGGCACAGGCTGCCGAGAGGCGACGAACTCGTAATAACCAGCCAACCGCAGCGCGAGATAGAGCTGGAAGCGCGTGCCCTTCGACAGCTCCGCAGCCTCTTTGGAGCCGCCGCCCGCCGCCAGCGCGATCAGGATCTCGCCATCTTTCTCCGGCTGAGCGGCGAGTCCCGTATAGGCGCCACGGCTGATCGTCGCGAAGGCCTGGGAGGCGCGCGCCATCATCGAACTGCGATGCCGGTCGCGATAGGCGCGCAGCGCCTGCTCGGCCGCGGCAGCACCAAGCTTCAGCCTGAGATAATGGAGCGCGCGATCCTCGATATCGAGCAGCAGCGTGCGCTTCTCCTCCTCGATCTTCGCCACCGCGCTATCGCCGCCGACGGCCTCGACCCGGTCGAGCGCCTTGCTGTGGACAGAGAACAGGTCACGGCTGCGCTGGTCCTGATCATCGAAGCGAGCCTTTAACTCGAGAAGCTCCGCCTCCAGGGCAGTGTGATCAGAGAGATCGAGGGCAGCTTCCGACTCGTCTATCGTGGGCAGCCGAAGCGCGCCGAGGATGTCACGCTCAGCGGAGTCGGCCTGCGCCGCCAATTCCGCCTTCTTCTCGATGGCCGACAGCTTGCCGGCGACCTCCGCCAGGGTCGCGGCGCCGAAGAACGCAGTCATTTCCGTCTTGCGGCGATCGTGAACCGCCAAGGTCTCGGAGAGCATGCGTTGCCGAGCCCCCGCGGCCTCCAGGTTTTGGGCCGCGGCCGCCCGCCGCATATGTTCGGCGTGGGCTTCCTGAATCCGAGCGCCGACTACCTGCGCCAGATCCAGGACATCGCCGGAGGACGCAGCAATCCCCAGCTCGCTGGCTAGCGCTTCAGCCTCATCGCGGAATGCGGTCTGATCCTTTTCCATCTTGCCGATCCGGTCGACGAGACTAGCCTTCTTCTCCAGCACGGGGCCGAGCTCGGTAATGGCCGCGAGAATTTCGCGAACGGTCGCGAGCGTCGGCACGGTGGCGCCGTCTCCCAGCCAACAGGCCGAGCAGGCTTTGGTCCATGAGGCGTTCCATTCCCGGTCGGCCCCTGTGGCCTTTTCGACCTCGCGCTCGCGGCTAGCCAGGTCGCGCTGCCGTTCATCCATGCTGGCCCGCAACGCCTTCAGCTCCACCTCCCGATCGATGGCCCCCTGCCCTGCGACCAGCAGCGCCTCGAAGCCGGCATCCGTGCCCTGCGGCAAACCAGCCGTGCTCAGCGCGGCGGCCAATCGATCTCGCACAGCCACCGCGTCGGCTTCCGCCTCACGAAGATCGCTTTCCGCTGCATGGACGAGCGCTCTCGCCTCCAAAGCCTTGTCTCGTCGGCCGAGCCAGGCTTCGAACTGAGACAGCGGCATGCTGTCTGACAACGCCGGGCAGGTCACGGCTACGGCCGCCGCGATCTCGCGCCGGAGGCCTTGCAGAGCCGTCGTCGCGACATCCCGAAGTTCGATGGCGCGATCACATTCTGCCCTCGCGATGGCCAGCGCTTGGCTCACCTGATGGAGTTTTGCGACATCCGCCATATGACCGAGTCGTCCACTCGTAACGATGTCGTCACGCCGAAGCGCCGCCTCGAAGCCGTCAGCCGAAGCCGTATCGAGCTTGCCGCGATGCTCGGCCCAGGCCCGCTCCCGGATCGCACGAATGCTCGCAGCCTCCTGATCAGAGACGAGACCTGAGATTCCACTGAACGCGTCAAGCTCGGCCGTCAGACGGACCTGCTCCGTCGTCAGGCGCTCGACCTCGCCGGCATGCTGATCGATCCGCTTCTGTGTCTCGGCGATCGTCAGCGTCCAGAGCTGAATCTCCGCCGCAGCGGGAGCAGGCAGATCGACGAGCTCGTCGATGTCACCGTTCCAGGGTCGCAGCTCGCGCAGGCGATCCGCCAACGTCGCGCGGGCGGCAACTCGAGCCCGTTCGGCCAGCCGGCGGCGCGCCGCATGGTCGTCCGCCCGCGCAGCCGCAACGGTTGCCGCGAGCGATGAAATCCGTGTCTCTCGCCCCTGCCCTGTCTCTGGAGCGCCGCCGGCCTCACCTAGCCTGGCCTGCGCCTCGTCCAATCGCCGACGAGCCTCGGATAACTCGTCGGCAGCCGATTTCAGCGCGGCCTCGATGCCGGAGCGCGTCTCGATCAGCGTGCGAAGGGCACCCACGACCGAGGCTCCCAGAACAAAGCGATGAGGATCGGCCTCTTCCGTCCGCTCGATGCGGCCCAGGATCGCGGAGATCGTGAATTCGGCTGCGCGCAGTTGCAGGCGGCGTTCAGGGATGTCCTTCTCGGCCGTGACATGGCGGGCGCGCAGATCAGCGAGCCGCTCGACCTTGTCGGCCAGCCGCAAGGCCGTGTCGTCCACCGCGATCGCGTCGAGTTGCCCCGACAGCTCCGCGATCTCCTCCGTGAGGCCTTGCGCGCGAATGCCGAGCTCCATCTCGTCCTTCTGCAACTGCGGCAGCACTTGCGCCCAGCCGCGCGGAGCGTCGGGAAGGTCGGCCAAGGGCGCAATGCGCTGACGGAGAGCGCGCAGATCCGCGAGGCGCGGTAAGGCGTTCAGATGGCGCTGGATCTCGTCCATGCGCGCCTGGATCTTCCCGCGGCTGACGATCGCCTCTTCGTACTGGATAGCAGCTCGATCGCGCGCATCAATGAGCTGGGCATAGTCGGACGCTAGGGTGTCGACCCGCTCCCGCTCTGCCTTAAGCTCTCCGAGGCGGGCCTTAAGGCCCGACAGCTCGCCGGTGCGGGCCTTGTATTTGTAGAAGCCTTCGGCTTCGCTCTTCAGATCGACGAGGGCTTTGCTGAGATCGGCCAGACCTGCGCTCGCTGAAAACAGGAGTTGGCCGAGATCGCCCTTGCTCGACAGGATGCTTTCGCCGCCTGCCTCCAGCGTCGCATCGTCGAGCGAGAACATCGTGCGATAGGAGTCACGGTCGATGCCGCCGAGTTCTCCCAGGAGGGTGCCTTCGGAAATCGGCTGGTCGCGGGCATTGAGCAGGCTGTTCTGTGGCCGCTTGATCCGAACGAGCTCTTGGGGACCGCCAGCGAGCTCCAAGGTCCCGCCTACCCGCATCGTCGGATAGGGGTGGATGAAATTGAAGCGGCTGCGCGTTTCGATCCCGAAGACGAGATCGAGAAAACCGGCCAGAGCGGTCGATTTGCCGGCCTCATTGGGACCATAGACGATGTGCAGGTCAGGCTGGCCCTCCACTTGCTCGCCAAACTCGATGCGGTGATCGGTGAACTTGCCATAGCGTGTGAGATCAAGGCACTTCAGGCGCATCAGGAAACGCCGCCTTCCGCACCAGCGTGAAGCCGGGCGAGCGCGTCCTCGGAGCCGTCCTTCACTAGTCCCGCGATCATGGCCTTGAACGCTTGTTCGTCTGAACCGAGCAGGCCGCGGCATTCCTGCGGAAGCTGTGTCCTGAGCTCCTCGGCAATGGCCGCGACCTCGGTCTGGTAGACGTCGGAGCCGATGACCTCCTCGTCGATCAGGCGGCGCAGTTCAGTGAGCGGATCAGCCGTTGGGCCGGCCACCACGCCGGGCGCCCGGCAGTCGACCTCCAGCTTCTCAACCCAGCAGCTCCCGATGACGGATGCCCGATCGTCGGCTTCCGTCTTGAGGAGATCGAGCTCGCGCCGGATGCGCCAGGCGAGTGGTGTCGTTCCCGCGACCCGCAAACGAGCAACAAGGTGCTCCGAGGCGACGTCATCGCGCGTCTGCTCCAGCGCTCGTGCCAGCGCAGCGACGAGATCGCGCCAATCGTCGATGCCCGTCGCATCGACCGCAACCCTCTCGAACTGCGCGATGCTGGTGACGCGCTCCTCGATCCGAATCGAGCGATCGTCGCCGATCGTGACCAGGCTCACGGATTTGGCGCCGGCCTCGTTGATGTCGCGGCCCTGCGGCATGCCGGGCATCACGATCGCGCAGCCGCCCTCGACGACCGAGCGTTTGTGGACATGGCCAAGAGCCCAGTAGCGGAAGCCGGTGCCCTGCAGATCAGCCAGGCTGCATGGCGCATAGAGATCATGTCGTGCCGCGCCGGCCAGACTGGTATGCATCAGGCCGATATTCACGGCGCCCTCGACCGGTGGTCTGTACTTGCCGATCAGGCTTTCGGGGGCATGGGGCTGCGCGAAGCTGAGACCGTGGATCGCGACGGGAAACTGACCACTCTCTCGGTCAATCGCAATCGCCTCGGCGCGGCCGCCGAACAACTTCACTGAATCCGGCAAGGTCAGCTCCTTGGTGATCCGTGACAGCGCGTCATGATTGCCGCGGATGACGAAGACGCGGATGCCAGCCTCGTGCAGCCGGCGGAGCTGCTCGGCCAGGAACCGCGCCGTCTTCATCGAAGTCTGGTCGCCATCATAGAGATCGCCGGCTAGCAACAGCGCGTCGACCTGCTCGTCGAGGCACAGATCGACTATGCGCACGAACGCACGCCGGGTCGCGTTTCCGATCAGATCGGCAAGATCCGCATCGCGCAGGGCTAGCGAGCGCAGCGGAGAATCTAGATGAATGTCCGCCGCGTGAACAAAGCGATACATCTAGGCGCCTTCAATTACCAGGGCGCGCATCGGAAACACGTACGCCGAGCAGGGCAAATAAATGTTCAATGATATTTCTGACCTCTGTTGTTAAACGCGACCTTAGTTCCTTCTAGAACATCCACGACAGCGCGGTTCATTATCCCGTCTTCGATCGAGCCAGACCGATAGGAAATGCGCGCGCCGCTCTTCCTGTCGAATGTTGCATGTATTATCTGCTCGGCATCACACACGACCGCTAAATTCGGATTGTGGGTAACCATAATGATCTGACGGGACTTCTTCGCCTCATTGAGTACCGGCACGAGCAAGCTCACGACCGTCTCATTGTCCAGGTTCTCCTCTGGCTGATCGAGCACGATCGGGTTTCGTCCCTTGTCTACAAGCAAATAGAAAATCAACAGAAGGGCGCCTCGCTGCCCGGGTGATAATTGCTCTATCTGCGTATCCTGGAAGAGGAGTGTGTACTTTGGCTCCAAATATTGAAGACCGAAAATATAATTGTATACCTCTGCCGGATCCTTTTCCTTCCGCATGAGGGTCCTGATACCGGGAACATCATTTGCCGCCTTCCCCGCACTCTCGGTCAGCAGAGAGGCGATGTCCTCCGCAAAGCCGGTCGCATCGGTTGCACTCTCAAAACGATACCGTTCAAATCTACTACGAACAGCGGCGAGGCTCTCGTCTTCTCCGCGGAGCTCACCAATATTCTGCTTGATAGCGCCGAACAGATTGGTCGCGATGGCGTCGGATGAACCAAGAAGCTTCGCTTGAAATTGAAGCTTGTATTCGTCTCTGATCAGAGAATTTTCTTGAATTAACTCTTGCAGTGGCGCAAACAGTGCCTCTCGCGCAGCGCGTTGCTCTGCCAGCACTGCAAAAATCTGGATGGTTATCTCCCGACGAGATGCCCGCTTCTCCACGACATTCGTTGGCAGCTCCGTTATTTGTGCTACCCGTCGCCGTAAACCCCTAAGGCTTTCTGGCTCTGTTTCCGAGCCTTCGATCACCTCCAACGCTGTTTGCCATTCCTTCAGCGATTGAACGTTTGCTTGGTACTTCTGCTGAGGCTCGTTTAGCTGCTCGGAGAGCTGCTTTTCCTCGCCGACCAAAGCGGCTTCAGCAGCAACATCTTGCTCGCCCTTTTTCGCGATCTCGTCATCGCTGGTCGCCAATGCCTGCTGACGCCCTGGCAAGACAG
Organism: Allobosea lathyri; assembly: GCF_900108245.1. GTDB lineage: Bacteria > Pseudomonadota > Alphaproteobacteria > Rhizobiales > Beijerinckiaceae > Allobosea > Allobosea lathyri. The sequence goes on along the minus strand of NZ_FNUY01000009.1, from coordinate 132,356 downwards.
TCCGGTCTATGGTCAGCTTAATCAGATCATCAGCCTTCAAGCCGGCAGCGGCAAGATCCCCAGCTATTTCGGCTATGAAAACTGCGAACTGCTTCTCGAAGAGCGTGATGCGCTCTCCGATGTTACGCAACGCTCTTTGTTTTCGACCGATAGTCTGTCTGTCCTCGGCAGCCTTTTTGGCGTCGCTTTTTAGCTTCTCCAGCGCTGCACCGATCTCAGCAAGCCTAGCACTCGCCCGCTGCTGATCCGCAGTAAGTTCCTCAGTTGGCTCCTCCACAGCCACCGGCTTGATTGAGGTGTGCTCCTCGATCTGCTTCTGCTTGAGCCGTATCTGCTCTGCGAGGTTCTTCTGTACATTCGGATGCAGTTGATCTTCGATATCTACTATCTGCTCATTGAGCGCCCGCAGCGATTTGCGCAACTCGCTTGCCCGCGCTCTGAAGACGTTCTCCTGTTGTTCAATCAGCTGGTCAAAACTCAGAGCCTCAAGACGAACCGTCTTCGGTACATGCGAGAAGATTACATCTCGCAATTCCTTCTCGAACTGATCGGTCTTGCCGGATACGTGATCATTGCAGAGCGCTTCGAACCGGCCCTGTGGGATGTATCGAACGAGTTCGACGCGTTCGGCCGATGGGTCGTCGGCAAGGGTCATCACGCATGGATCACCTGCGAGCCATAGTAACTCGCCTGTGAACTGACGAGCCGGCTCACCCGATTTTCCGCGAAAGCGATCGCGCTTCAGGAACGAGAAGTGAGCACTTTGCTGAGAGTTCCCCAGAAGTGCGAGTATGTCTGCAAGTGCGCTCTTGCCGCTTCCCTTATTGCCGATGATCGCAACGAGGTCCGGATTCAGAGGGATCTCTGTTCCGTCTAGCCAACTATCAGTGAGCGTACTCTCCAACGATTTGATTATGCGGATCCGATCTATGTAGAACGTCTTGTGTTGATTGATCCGTTCCAGCTTGGGGGGCCTCTCTCCCAGGAATGAGCGCTTTGCGGGCTCTTTTAGCGCTTGCAACAAGCCCTTCCAGGTTGGATCAGCCTTAAGCCACGATCGCTTTCCTGACGGAAAGTCGCCATACCCGCGCTTATCGTTGTCGCCGTTCCCACGAAACCTGTGCGCGTCGCTACCCGATACGGCAAGGCGTGGAATACCCTTCAGCGCAGCTTGAAAATTGCCAAACCACTTCTTGTTGCCTTCGGTTTCAACGCCACAAAAGGCAGCCCAGAGATCGGGCTTTCGCGTTTCGAATATCGGCGAGCTTTCAAAAAGACCGAGTGTATAGGCGTAGTGCTCCATCGCATCGATGGATTCGAGACCGTCATTCGTCGAGAAGGGCATAAACCCAATGGCTTGGCCGTCCGGCACTAGGCGAATCGCCTCCTTATAGGAATCCACATTGATTTCGGCGATTTTGCATCCAGCGACGAACGCCTGAGCATCATCCGAGGCGATTTTTCCCTTTTCAAAGCCGTGCTTCCTCAATTTATCAGCGCCAGCATTTCGGGCATATGCGATCAATGCATGGTGAGACAGCGGCTGATTGGTGAGTTCGAGCTTCAGCCTCGATAGAAAATCTTTGAGGTGCTGGTCCTCGATTTCGTTCGAGAAAATGACATGGGCATTCAGTCGCGCCGACATGGGCGCTGCCAATCGCAGCTCGATACCAGGAAAGACGGTCTTGGTGAGCTCGGGAGCACCCGCTTCTATACGTCGGGTCTTCAGCGCGAACCAACCGTCAAATGTCCAGTAATCCATAAGCGCATAGGCCGTCGGCGCAGCGTCATTGAGAGCACCAATCATCTCGTCGATGAGGTGATCATTGCAAGCTTTGTCGGAGCCGAATCGTTCACCGTCCCAATGAAATGAAGCCGGCGAGTGTATGTGCAGGTCCCATTCGCGCCATTCAGACCCTCGAGAAAACATACTTCGCAATCCCCCACAATTATCGATTCTTAGTTGAGCGCACAGCCTCGCATATTTAACTCAACGACAGCACGTCATCTATCCACTTCGCTATCGCCACTGCAGTCCCCCTGGGTACAAAGCGGGAGCTTCCAGCAGCTGGCATCAAGATTGCTGCTCTTCCTCATCGTCCTCGGTAACGGCCAGCCGAGGGAGACCTATCTCCGGTTTGTGGTCAACCAATCGGCGCGAAGCCGCCACCGCAAAACCAGTCGCTGTGCGCCCATGCTTCATAGGTCGCGGTTCGCCAGCCATTGCGCCGACCCCGTCGACGGCTCTCGGCTTCACCTTCCAGATGAGCGCGCACATCGTCGGCGCCGCCGGCATCGTGAAGCATGGCCAGCTGATGCCGCACATTAAGCAGCTCCTCGGCTGCCTCCGCAGCATATAGACGACCAAGATCAAACGTGACGAAATGGTTCGACAGGCGATCAGTGAGCGGGGCGCCGAGCGCCGCGGGCGCGTTGGCGTAGAATCGCAGTGCGGTGGGCCTAGTCTGAACAACCTCCGCAAACAGCCAGCGGCCAGCATCCACATCGTCGAAATAGGGATGCAAGGTGACGTCGATCGCCGTTCTCGGGTAGCCGGCGAGTTTGGCCTTGTTGCAGTCGGAACAGGACGGGACGAGATTGAGCGGCGCGACGGCAAGAGCGGGGTAGTGCGCTTTGGGGAGGTGGTGATCCAGGGTGGTCACCGAACGCTGGGCACAGATCGGGCACCTGCCGTGCGCCGGCGCCGAAATCAGCTCTTCGTAAATGGCGCGCCCAGGCGCGCCCTTCTTGGCCATTCTTTGCACATAGACGGCTTCCATTTCTGCACGTGACACAGTCCCACCCACCATAGTGTGCCGTGCGATCTGGTGAAGAGACTGCGCGACTGCGGCAATCTCGAAGGCGGCGGAGCTCGCGGCGATCGCATTTTCAACGCCGTCAAGGCGAGCGCGAAGCCCAGCGTCGCGCACCCGGCTAACGCAGGCGACGAAGCTTTCCCGCGCGGTTCGATTGGGCGGATCGAGTTTCAGCATCAGCGCGCTATGGCGTCTGGTCGGGCGCTGAGGATGGCGCGCAGAATCGCCTTGGCCTCACCGCCGAGTTCGCCGCCGAACCGCGCGACGATCTCCTCATAGGTCTCGCCCTCGGCCACGGCGTCGCGCAGCATCTTGTGGAACCCTGAGTGGCTGACTTCGAGCCCGAAAACCTCGCGGGTCAGGATGCCGACGTTCTCGCCGAAGGTTTCGATCTCCGGTCGCTCGGCCTCCATCTGCAAGCCGGACCGGCGAACCTTCCAGGCACAACTGCTCGGGACCTCCTGAAGAACCACTGGCGAATGGGTTGCGATAATGGCCACACCGTTGCGGTTGATCAAAAGGTCGGACAGTGCGCGAACAAACGCAGACAGCAGCGGCGGATGAAGATGCGCCTCCGGCTCGTCAAGCAGAACAAGTGTCCGTTCCTCTACCGTCTCAACAAGCCTGGTTATCGTGAGAAGCACGATCTTGTGGCCTGAGCTCAACTTGCCGAAAAGCGCCTTGGCCTGCTTTTTCAGTTCCCGCTCGTCAAGAGCGGCATCGGCGAGCTCGGCAACCTCAGCGTCCTTGAAGATCGGGTCGGCTTCCAGCATCTGCAGGGCGCGGCGCCAGCGGCTGATTCGCGCGCCTTGTCGGCAGATCCAGACGCTGCGGCCGAAGTCGCTCGACAGGCGGTCAGGTGGCGTAGCAAGAGGCTCTCACCTGTCATCGCAGCTGCTCGCTTTCGGTCGCCGACAGCCGCTTGAGCCGAAAGTCGTCAATGTCGGCCGCCTGGTCCGCGGGATGGACGACCTGCTTCGCCGGACGATCGGCGAAGCCGTCGAAATCGAGACGGTAATCGCTGGGGGGCTTTGGAACACGTTGGTCGATCCGACGAATCTTGAGAATGCGGTTCTCAACCTCGCGATCAATGCCCGTGACGCCATGGATGCGCGCGGGCACCTGACGATCGAGGCCGGCAACGCTTTCCTCGATGATAGCTACGCCGACCTGCATGCCGAAGTGGTCGCAGGCCAATACGTCCAGGTTTCGGTAACCGACACCGGGACCGGCATGACGCCGGAAGTCATGGCACAAGCTTTCGAGCCATTCTTCTCAACCAAACCGCAGGGCAAAGGCACAGGCCTTGGCCTCTCTATGGTCTTCGGCTTCGTCAAGCAGTCTGGCGGGCATGTCAAAGTCTACAGCGAACCCGGCCAGGGCACGACCATCAAACTATACCTCCCGCGCTCCATGCAGGCCGAAGACGCGCCGGCCGAAATAGACGCCGGCCCCATCGTAGGTGGCAACGAAACGATTCTTGTCGTCGAAGATGACGAGGCTGTCCGGGAAACGGTTGTCGCGGTCCTCGATGAGCTTGGCTATCGCGTGTTGAAGGCGCCTGACGCCCAAAGCGCGCTGGTGGTGATCGAGAGTGGCGTCGCTGTCGACTTGTTGTTCACCGATGTCGTCATGCCCGGCCCTCTGAAAAGTACGGAGTTAGTGCGAAAAACCAAAGAGCGCATCCCACAGCTCAGCGTACTCTTCACCTCGGGGTACACGGAAAACTCCATCGTTCATGGCGGGCGCCTGGACGAAGGCGTCAATCTGCTGTCCAAACCTTATTCGCGGGATGCTCTTGCGCGAAAGATCAGACAGGTCTTCACACGGGACGGCAAAATCCCCCGACTGGAAATGCCATCCGTCGAGCCCGAGAAAGCGCCTCGAGATGCTCTGGTTGTACTCATCTGCGAGGATGACGCGATCATCCGGATGGACACAGCCGATATGGTTCAAGAGCTCGGGCACACCGTGATCGAAGCGGAAACCGGGCTAAAGGCCCTTCAGATCGCATCCACGCGAGAGATTGACGTTCTCCTGACCGATGTGGGCCTGCCCGACATCTCGGGGGGTGAACTGGCCCGGAAAGTGAGAGCACAGCGGCCCGAAGTCGCAATCGTCTTTGCAACCGGCCACGATACGGTCGCAGGAATTGACGAGGTGCCTGGGGCGAGCGTGCTGAGGAAGCCCTATCAGTTCGCGCAGATCCAGAAAGTGCTAGCCGACGTCTGATATCTGCGCACATTCGTTCGGTCGGCAATTTTATTGAGGCGCTTTTGGCGCGACGTCCGTCAGTCAAATGTCGCCCCAGCTATGCGCTTCCCTTCCCGCTTTGCCGGAGCGGGCGTAAAGCGCGCCATCAATGGTATTGATAGCACCGAAGAGCCCCCGACATAGCGGAAATCGTCATGTCAAAGGCTCTAGCGCGAAGCCCGCCGACCTGCGGTATCACCAGTCGAACAAGTCAGGATTACGGGGGTTTGCACCTCTCGCCCGATCAACGACGGGAACGGAACTGCACTGTCGGCGTTCGATCGTTGAAGCCATGCGAAATAGCAGGCGGGATCGCGGGCAATGACATGCAACCAGAGCAGCTCTTCAAGCGCCCGGCGAAGCCTGGTTCCCCTGGCAGGGTGCAGTGAGCATGTCGGTTTTAGTGCATTTAGTCGGACTGTGGATTGCTCGCGATATCGCGCAGGGACGATACCCTCGCCAATTTGCGGTCCCTCTAACCTTTCTCATCGCCCGGCTTCGCACCCCAGTGCTCATGATAGGAGTGCTGGGATATCTCCTCCATCATCTGAGCAACGAAGGGCGAGCAGCCAACGCGAAAGACGTGACGCCGAAGCGGGCTGGAGAACACGACTCCGAACCGAAACCGCGGCGCAATCGCAAACCGACGCCCCGCAAATCCGGGTCCGTTAGGTAGCGATGGTACCGATGCGACACAGAATGAACGGCAGGGAATTCGGCGCGGCGTTGCAGGCTTTAGGACTGAGTCCGTTGGATTGGAGCAATCTCGTCGGAATACGGAAAGAAAAGGCAATGCGCTGGCTGCACGACGAGGAGACTATACCCTCATGGGTGCCGGGTTATTGCGCTGCGATGACGGTTCCCGAGGCTAGAGCATTGGCTGTTGCCGCTATAGACCGCCTCCACGCGGCGCCGCCCCAAACTCAATAATTGCTCCAGACTGGCCGCCGAGGTGGCCACGATCGACGCCGCATTTTCAGGCGAAACGCGGATCACGCTGCCGCTGCCGTCTTGAATATTAGCTGACCGGCACTTGTCGCGCGCTCGGCCTCTCTGCTCCGGAATTCTTCACGCCTAGCCCGCCGCCGCGGTCGGCGACGCAGCCCAAGCGGCCCTGACCGAGATCGCGGGAATGCTGCCGCACGCGGAGGCGCTGGACAAAGGCGTCGCGGAAGCGGCATCACCACATACGAAAATTATTCCCCGCAGCAAGTTACAGTAAAGCCTCCAGGACACTGAAGGCCTTACGTAATGCAAGGAGTCTGATCAGATCACGGTCGACTTGTAAGGTTCGGCCTTCTCGTCAAAGCGGTTCCAGCCCTCGGCGCGGTATTGCGCGAGACGGGTATCACGGTCGATGGGCGAAGCGTCATCCTGGCGCTTCGGAAGCGGACTTCTGGCAATCTCGGCCACGGGACCCGAGCGCAAAACGCGACGCGCGCACATAACACAACTCCGACACACACGAGTCGAAACCGGAGCGTCGGTGAATCGTTCCAGGCAATAAAAAGGCCCAGCCACTGGATGCGACGAGGCCTACTGCGCCCGAATTAATTCGATCACCGGAAGGGCCCGATGGCCTACTCTTCGACTACCTGACCACCGAACTGCATGTGGAATGCGTGGGCATATCGCTGCTCGGGAAAGCTAATGCGGAGCCGGTCGTTTTGCGGCTGCATCGACACGGGGGCTTGATGCGGGATCTGCCATTCAACAAGCCAAATCCCGATATCATGCAAGCGCGGCAGGAGGGTCCGAGGGTCCAGCGGCACGTCGACTCTAAAGACGCCTTCGCACCCAATCTCTGTGGTCGCGGAAACGGTTTGCGGAGCCATGACGTGCGTCCGAGTTGGATTGCTCTGATCTCAGCTTTGTAAACTGCGCCTGCGACGGCACGATGTCACTGGACAACCCCTGGCCCGCCCGGTGAGGGGGCGCGTGGCCCACTTGCCAATGGGGGAAAAGGACAGCGAGCCACGCGACGCCTAGCGCGCGTCGTTGAACGGCACCCAGCGCGGATTTTCCCTACATACAGATGTTTACAGAAAAAAGTCGCCGTCCTGAAAAGGACAACAGCTGGGTGCGTTCCATTTCAGCCTTGGAGTCAGGCGGGACTGATCACGTCCAACGCGAAATTGCCGCTGGCCGTCATGGCAGCGTGCTCTTTGCGCCACGCCGCCTGACGAATGGGCTCTCAACCCGACTTCGTTCTTGTGACGCAAACGCGTCCGCGCAAGCCTGAGGTGGGGGCGCAAGGGAGTTGAGCATGCGAGCGCAATCCGACGTGACGATGAAGCACTGCCACGGCATTCTCATCCGCTCCGCGATCGTGATTGTGATCGCCGCCGTAACCTTACTGCCTCTGATCAGGTGAGACGGCGCCGAACTTCGACGGCGTCGCAATGGCATCGCGGAACGTTAGACCCGCCACTTGGTTGAGCTGTCGGAGGGGGCCATGAAAACCAAAATTCGCCAAGATAGAGACGAGCCTGCCCGTAAGCTGTCCTTCGTAATCGAAACGCCCGAGGATTACGCGCTAGCAGTTAGACGAGTGAAGTCGCTCGCCAAGGGCACAAAAGACCATGCCGCGCAGCAGGAATTGAATGCGCTCGCGAAGGCGATCCAAGCTTGGGATAAAAAATGAACGCTGCGACTTGAGCTGCTCCGACGAACTCTAATGCCGAAGCTTGGTGTCGTCATGAAGATATTCTTGTGGTTATGGACTGCCTGCATCGCCACTTCCGTCACTACGATTGTCGCCGATGCTCGCTCTGACGGTTTGGCGCTCAGGAATCCTGCGACTTAGCGAGATCCGATTCCGGGGATAAATGATGTGCGCTGGCAAGGTAGCGCTCGACGGCCTTGGTCGGCAGGTCACAATCGGGATCAGCTCCCCAAATTACGAACACAATATGTCCGAGGCGGTCTCGCTCGGCCAGCGCGCGAGGCAATGGCACGCGCTTCAGTGCCTCAATCTCAATCCACGCTTTTTCAAATGCTGACCGCAGTTTTTCGAGATCGTCTGAAGAGACGACCGATTTGAATGGCATAACTTTTACCTCGGGCTCCATCCTACGCCCGAATGCAAAAGGTCCCTAGGAACATTCCCGTTTGTGGGTGATTTCCCCCCGATGAGAAATCCTAGCCGCCCGCCCATCGAGTTTTGGCTATGGCTCGCTGTCGCCGGGGTCATCGTGATCTTCGTAAGCTTCGTGGCGTTGCGACCGCATCCGTTCGTATCGAAGCCGATTTCAGGCAGCAGACTGTCGAGCGATCTCGACTGAAAAAGGTCCGCCCCATTTCGGAGTGCCGGGCCTCTGACCTTCGTCGCCTCGTAGCCAACCGCCGTTGCTGAACCTATTTGGTCGGCCGCCCTGGATCGATGGGGCTCCACGAACTCGATGGCTTCGGATCTCCAGGAGGGTGTGACTTAGCCGGAGGGGCGTCGCCTTTTCCGCGCTGGTTCGAACCGGGCGTCCCTGAGCCGGGTCGAGGCCTGCTGTCGCTCCCGCGCCGAGTCTGACCGACAGTGTCGTCTTTTTTGTCCGCCATACTGTCTCTCCCTAATTTGATTTTGATCGGAGTTGAACGCGTGGCCCGCTGGCCGATGGGAGGAAGCAGCGAGCCACGCGACGCCGGAGCGCGCTCGGACAACCGGTTCATCCGGCGCTTGTTCCGCACAAAAAAAGCCGGCGCTCCGAAGGAGGCCGGCAAGTGCCATTGCGGCGGCTGGTGGCTGACGCCGCATTTAACAACTGCCGAACACGCAACTCGGTTCATCTATTTATGCCATAGACACTTCCGCGAAGAAGAAGGACCGGCGCTCAGGGTGTTATGCCCAAAAGACATAGGGTGACGCGGTCTCAGCTGTTAGCATGGCTTCTCCTGCCGCAGTGTCCCCAGAGTCTTATCATGCCGACAAGCCCACTGTTGTGGAACGCCGACAGCTTGCGATACGCGATCCGAGCAGCAGGTGTCGCCCTGTGGTCCTGGAATGTGGAGACCGACCTGTTTGCGATGGACGAACGGGGTTACGCCTTATGGGCAGTGCCGCGCGGGGACCCGGTAAAGTTCGAGGACCTTTCGGCCCGCATCCACCCCGCCGATCGGGATCGTGTTCGGGCTGCTTTCACGGCGACGCGGGCCATCGTCGGCGCTTATGAAATCGACTTCCGCATCATCATCGACAACGAGATCCGATGGATTTCCGCCCGCGGCATCGGCGACGATTCCAATCTGCAACAGGGTATAGCGTACGGCATCTTCCTCGATGTGACCGGGCGCAAGCAGGCCGAAGAGGGCCATGAGTTGCTTGCCGGCGAGATGAGCCATCGCGTCAAGAACCTGTTGGCCATCGCCTCCGGGCTGACGCAGATCTCCTCGCGCTCGACCACAACGGCCAAGGAGATGGCCGTCGAATTGACGGGGCGTTTATCGGCGCTGGGACGCGCACATGATCTCGTGCGGCCTCTTCCCGGCCATCAGGGCCACGCCGCACTGTTGGGCGACTTGGTGTCGATCCTGCTCTCTCCATATGAGGATATGGGCGCCTTCAGCGGGCGCATCCGCGTAGCGGTTCCGCGTATGGGCGTCGGCGAAGGTGCCGCGACCGCACTGGCGCTCGTACTCCATGAACTCGCGACGAACTCGCTAAAGTATGGCGCGCTATCGGCGGAGACAGGCACACTCGATGTATCGGGTTCCTCGGGCGAGGAGGACGTCACGATTGTTTGGACCGAGCATGGTGGCCCCACCGTCGAACCGCCCAGCGGCGCCGGCGGATATGGCAGCCGCCTTGTCGTGCGCAGCGTGTCTGGGCAGCTTGGGGGAGCGATCGACTACAACTGGTCGCCCGAGGGCGTAATAGTGACACTCCGGATCAATGCATCGAAACTCGCCAATTAGGCGGCTTGGCGAACTGCCTGCAAAACACTCGCTTCCGAGTATGGCTTACGGAGGAACGCCACATCGGTCGGCATCTCGTCGGGCTGTGGACGAATCCTGCCGCTGGCGATGATGATCGCCACTGGCGGCCAGCGGTCGCGCACGGCAAAGGCGAGCTTCATCAACCGGTCGAACAGCGTTTCAATGCGCCGGTCGATTGCGTGAGATCGGTTGCGACATTCGGCGAGCTTGTGACGGTCGGCGAATGGCCACTTACGAATTTTATGAACGGCTGAAAGAGGCGGCCGCCGGCTCCTTGGCGCGGGCGAAGCGGCCATGGTCGCCGGAGCCAGATCGCTACAGCGGCGTAAGAGCGCGTGGCGAGCGCTCGGCTTTGGCAAGCGCAACCACGCCCCTGCCAAGTATCAGGCCAAACGAAATCTTTCGGTGGGGATAAGTGCGCTAGCGAAAGAACGCCAGGAGCAGGATGATTGGAAGAGGAATGCCCAACATCCAGAGAAGAATTCCGCGGCCCATGATAGCCTCCTCGTATTGAACGATTGTGAATCTTTCAACGAAGGGCGGCCCTTCCTGTTCCATCACCACTTCCTGTTCCATCACCACCTCCCGATCGGAACTTCCTTGGCGCGCTGCGTGTTTTGCCAATGCAGCGATCTTCGCCGCGAATATCATTGGGAGAGCGCTATGGACGGTATCATTTATCTCGTCGGCCTGGTCGTGGTCGTATTGGCGATCTTGTCGTTTCTTGGCCTGCGTTAGGAGAGCAAGATGACCCATATCAACGAAGTTCAGCCGGCCCCGACCCGTCAAGTTCATGCGCACTCCTATCTGGAGTGGGCTCCGATCTTTGGTGGTGCAGTGCTTGCCGCCGCAATATCGACGATCATGGCGACGTTCGGCTCGGCACTGGGCCTCTCGCTTGTGTCGGCCGACCCGGCGCGAAGCACGAGTGTAACTGTCCTGGCTATCGTCGCCGGGCTTTGGGCATTGTGGATTGGCGTGTCGGCATCTGCTGCCGGCGGATATCTGGCTGGTCGCATGCGTCGACCGGTTGGCGACGCGAGCGCCCACGAGCGCGACGTGCGCGACGGCACACATGGACTGGTCGTTTGGGCCACAGGTGCGCTGCTGGTCACGCTGCTCTCGACGTCATCATTGCTTGGCGCCGCCAAGACTGCAGCTCAAGGCATCGCGTCGGCAACCTCAGGCGCTGCGAGTTTGATCGCTCAACAGGCCGACCCAATGGCCAGCGCCGTTGACAGCATGATGCGCTCGACTGCCCCGGCAGAGGCCAACGGATCCGACAGCCGAGAGAGCACGTCCCGCATTTTCATCAACGGGCTGAGGTCAGGGTCGCTGAATGCTGCGGACCGCGACTATCTCGCAACGCAATTGGCGACCCGCACGGGCATCGCCAAACCGGACGCCGAAAAGCGAGTTGATGAAACTTTCACGAAACTGACGCAGGCCAAGGAGACAGCGAAGCAGACCGCAGAGAAGGCTCGGAAAATGGGCGTTCTGACCGCGTTTCTGACCGCTGCCGTGCTTCTCGTTAGCGCTGCTGCGGCCTGGATGGCAGCTATGCTGGGCGGCAAGCATCGCGACGAAGAAATCGATCTCAGCCACATTATCGGCCGGCGATCATAGTTCCAAAGCAAACCCCGATGCTGTTGCAACAAGTGCCGTTGCGACAGCGTTGGGACCCATAATAAGCCGCTCTTGGACCAGGCTGGAGCGAAGGGCATGGCGGTGGCTAGAGCGACGCTTTCTCGCCCTCGTAGCCAGTGTTTATCCAGCGAAGTTCGTTTCCGGCGGCTTGGACCCATTCGGTCTGATCAACACCGCCAAAACGCTATCGGTCAACTCTGAAGCGCTGATCCATCTTTGGGTTGCGCTTAGCCTGGCAGGCGGATGGCTGCATCCGATTGTATGAGGGCGCAATACTCTTACTCGTCATCATCCTCGTGTCGGGCTTCCCATTTCTCGACCGCCTCGATCAACCCGAATAGCTCGGCCTCTTCCTCCGACCCGCTCGGAGGATTGCCAAGTTCGGCAATCCGCTCTGTTGCGCGCTCATAGTCATCCGGGCATCGGACAATAGCTTTTTTAATCTCGATCACTCGCCATCTCCCTGGTGAGAGCGGGATGGTTGCGGGTTTCGTAAACGACCATCGCCGCGTTGATTTCGAAAAACTCGTCCTGATCGGGACCGTCGGCAGGGTTTTCTCCAAGCTCCTTCAACCGTTCGATTGCGGCTTGGTACTCGTCGCTCGTTTGAATCGTCATCATATTGTCTCGCCCGCTCGCCCCCGTTTGATTGAAGCAACAGTTGGGGACGCTTATCGTTCCTGTCCATCTGCCATGTCTCGCTGCATCGACAATGTGGCGCGCAGACCCGTAACGGCGGCGGTCAGGTCCACTCAGGTCGCACTATCGAATTCACTTCCGTTCGACAGCGAACCGCCCCGCTTTGTTGGAGGCCCAACTTCTGAGAGGATGGGGCTATGACGAACAGGACGGCGAACAGTTCGCGGCCGAGATCCGCGCGCGCCTGGTACGGATGGTGCTGGATCACGAGGCCGAGCTCCCGTCGCGCTAGGCGGGCGGCGATCTTGTCCATCGCGGGCAGGATCGGCTGCACAGCGCAGACGCTGAACGAGTGGTGAAAAGGCCAGGTCGACAGTGGCCTCAGCCCCTGGACCAACGATGGACGTGGCGTCAAAGCTCGATGCGCATTCACCTGTCGCGCGAACTCGACCCCGACAGCGGTTATGATCGCCTTCGGCATAGACTGCGGACGGAGGTGCTGCGAAAACGGTGTCGCCTTAAACAGAGGACTGATTGCCCGCATCCAGTCGCAGTAAAGCCTCCAGGACGGGTCCTGAAGGCTTTACGTAATGCAGGAGGCTGATCAGATCACGGTCGACTTGTAAGGTTCGGCCTTCTCGTCGAAGCGGTTCCAGCCCTCGGCGCGGTATTGCGCGAGGCGAGAATCGCGGTCGATGGGCGAAGCGCCATCCATGATCGATTCCACGGTGGCAGCATGCTCATCGGCCGCTTTCACCGAGACGACAGTCCCGCCACGACGAACCGTTTCCGCATGGTAGTTGGCATCTTCCTCGCTGAGCCCGGCGCTCGTCAGGGAGCCGACCAAGCCACCGGCGGCCGCTCCGGCAACGGCGCCTGCGGCCGTAGCGGCAAGCCAGCCGGCAGCGACCACCGGCCCAACCCCTGGGATCGCCAGAATGCCGAGGCCAGCGAGAAGGCCAGCCGCGCCACCGACGCCTGCGCCGATTCCGGCTCCCTCGGCCGCATTGCTATCCTTGGCGCGCTCGTCCCGGCCCACCACGCTGATGTCGGAGCCGGAAATGCCGGCAGCCTCCAGGTTTTCGACAACGGCACTGGCGGTTTCGTAGTTGTCATAGGAACGCGTGATCGTGCGGGTCATGTGTATATCCGAAATTTTTGGGAACTGGGAATAGAAAGTGACTCAGTTGCGGACGATGTTGCCGCGATAGTCAACGGACACGTTCACCTGCGCACCACTACGCGTCGCAGTGCCCTTCCAAACGCCGCTGTCGTCCTTCTTCAGGGCCATCACGTTCGAATAGCCGTTGGCTTCAAGGCGGCTCTTGGCCTGGCCCTCGGTGAAGCTGTTGGCACCCGGAAGCGGGGCGGTGGCGTCAACCGGCGAATTGGGAGTTGGCGCGGTGGTGGACGTTTGGGCCATTGCGCCGAAAGAGGTCGCCGAGGCTATCAAGGTGGCGATGAGCAGCTTCTTCATTGTCGTTCTCCGTAGGCCGCGGACAAGCCGCTGATGCCCAGCAAAACGGCGCGCTGCACAAAAGAGTTCCAGAAATAAACTGGTGGATTGGAACGGAACACGCAGGGCGCGGCCCAGTTGAGTCCCGCGTTCCTTCACTCACCGCCGGGAGATATTACGATGGCCACGACATCCAAGCCACTCGATGAGCTGTTCCACGACATGCTCAAGGACGTCTATTACGCAGAGAGGCAAATCCTGAAGGCTCTTCCGAAGATGGCCAAGGCAGCGAAATCACCGGAGCTCAAGAAAGCCTTCGAAACACATCGGACGGAGACCGAAGGGCAGGTCGAGCGCCTGAGCGAAGTGTTCGAGATTATCGGAAAGGCCCCGCGCGCCAAGACCTGCGACGCCATCCTCGGCATCCTCGAGGAGGGCAAGGCGGTCATGGAAGACTACGCCGACAGCCCTGCCCTCGACGCCGGTCTCGTCGCCTCGGCACAAGCCGTCGAGCACTACGAGATGGCGCGCTACGGTACCTTGAAGGCATGGGCCCAGCAGCTAGGCCACAAGGACGCCGTGACCCTGCTCGCTGCGACACTCGCCGAAGAGACAAAGACGGACGAAGCACTCACTCAGCTGGGTGGCCCGGCGAACCTGGCTGCCGTTGCCAAGGCCGCCTGAGCACGACCAAATGCGCCCCGGCAGCCCGAACGTTGCCGGGGCGATTTCTAATGCGAAGATTGATATACAAAGCAAAATCTGAGCCGCACTGCTCTTCAGGCGACCTTCCAAGGCGGTTATGAGAATCCTTCCCAAGGCTCTGCTTGTCCGCCCGAGACTGTTGATTGCGCTGGGTGCCATCGCGATTTTCGCAGTTCTGATGCCCAGCGACTGGCGCTGGACGACGCGTATGCTGATCGCCTGGGACGCGGGCGCAGTGCTCTACCTTGTCCTGCTATCAATCACGATGTTTCGAGAAGGCGTAGCCGAGATCAAGACACGGGCGGCTCGGCAGGATGAGGGCGCACTGGCAATACTGATCATCGCCTGTCTTGCGGCTGGAGCCAGCGTTGCCGCCATCGCCGTACAGTTGGCAGGGCTGAGCAATGTGCCTGGCGCTGGGCGAGCCCCGCATTTGGCCCTGGGGGCTTTCACGATCCTCTGCTCCTGGACGCTCGTGCATGCGTTCTTCACCTTGCACTATGCACACGCTTATTATGGCGACAGCGGCAAGGAGGTGGGCCTGGATTTCCCGGGTGATTCAGAGCCCGATTACGTCGATTTCCTGTATTTTTCCTACACGATCGGCTGCACCTCCCAAACCTCGGATGTTGGTGTCACCACACGGGAAATCCGAAGTGTCGTCCTAGCGCATTCAATTCTCGCCTTCTTCTTCAACACGAGCATTCTGGCATTCGGCATCAATGTCGGCGCATCGCTGATATCCGGCGGGTCTTGAGCCCGTTAGGCGGCAACGTTCTCGGGCGGAACAAGCACCGCCATTCGTCGTTCAAATTGCGGTCGTCTTCGCGGCTGCAAACTTGAAAGCCGATCATGACGAACGCGCCAACGCATTCCTTTTCAGTATCGAAATCGACTCCAAATTCTACCTATCGCCTGCAGTTCCACAAAGGTTTTCCATTTTCGGCCGGACGGGACCTAGCCGCCTATCTCGAGGAACTTGGCGTCAGCCATATCTATTCCTCGCCCATCCTGACGGCGCGGGCGGGCTCGATTCATGGCTATGACGTGGTCGACTACGACGCGATCAACCCTGAGCTCGGCGGAGAGCCGGATTTTCGCTCCATGGCGAAAGCTTTGCGCGATCGGAACATCGGCATCATTCTCGACATCGTGCCCAACCACATGGCGGTTGGCGGTGCGGACAACAAGCTCTGGCTGGATCTGCTTAAGCACGGCCGCAACAGCGCCTATGCCTCCTGGTTCGACGTAGACTTCGATTGTCCTGACCTGGAGCTGAGCGGAAAGGTTCATGCCCCCTTTCTGGGGACGCCACTTGGCGAAGCGCTCGCGTCGAACGAACTCTCGCTCGTCGCGCATGGCAGCGGTTACGCCGTGAGTTACGGCGAGCATCTCTTCCCGATCCGGCCTGAAGATGAGGCGGACATTTCGAAAGCCGGTCTTGCTGCCTATGACGATGCCAATCTCCTCGAGACATTGATCGCGCGACAGAATTTCGTCCTCGACTGGTGGCGCAATGCCGGTGACCGCATCAACTGGCGTCGATTTTTCGATATCACCCAGCTTGCTGCGGTGCGCATGGAGGAACCGGCGGCCTTTGCAGCCAAGCATGCGGTTGCACTGCGCCTCTATCGCGAAGGCCTGATCGACGGTTTGCGGATCGACCATATCGATGGGCTTGGCGACCCTGCCGGCTATTGCCTCGAATTGCGCCGCCAGCTGGATGATCTGCAACGGCAGCGGCCGCAAGAGTTGAGGACAGAGCGGGCCTGGCTGCTCGTCGAAAAGATTCTGGCGCCAGGCGAGCATATTCCGACTGGCTGGGACGTGGACGGGTCGACTGGCTACGATTTCATGGACCAGGTGTCCGCTTTCCAGCATGAAAGCGCCGCAGATTCTGAATTGGCCGAGCACTGGGCCACGATCAGCGGCCGGACACGGGATTTTCACGGCGAAGAGGAAATCGCGCGCCACCAGATATTGTCCCACAGCTTCGATGGCCAGCGCGAGCGCCTGATCGACGCATTGGTGGAAGCGGGGTGCGAGCATCGCGACGGCGAGGGCTTCACGCGCGCGGCGCTGCGGCGAGCCGTCACCAGCCTCATAGCTCAATTGCGGGCCTATCGAAGCTATGCGACTGGCCGAGATGACAGCGTTGGGCCGGGCGCGCCCTTCGAGGCCGCCCTGCGAGCGGCCTTGGCCGAACCGCTCAACGACCCTCCTGCCCTGCACTTCATAGCCTCCGTGCTTGCCGGCAAGGGTACTGAAGCCATGCGACCCGCGCGCGTAAGGGCAATCCGGCTCTTCAATCAACTCACGGCACCGCTTGCTGCCAAGGCTGTCGAAGACACCGCGTTCTATCGCCATGGCCGCCTTCTCTCACGCAACGATGTGGGATTCGATGCCGGATTGCTGGGGCTTCAGGGCCAAGAATTTCACGCGCTGATGCAGGCGCGTGCGGAACTGACGCCGCGCGCGATGTTGGCGACGGCGACGCATGATCACAAGCGCGGCGAGGATGTTCGCGCCCGTCTGGCGGTGGTCAGCGAGATGCCCCGAGAATGGATTGCCGCAACACGGCGCTGGAAAGCGCTAAACGCGGCAATTCGACCTGCGCAGTTCGATCCGGGCGACGAGTACATGTTTTATCAAATGCTTATTGGCGCCTGGCCACTTAGCTTGAAGGCCCGGGATGCTGCGGGGCTTTCGGAATTTGCGGAGAGGCTGGTGGCGTGGTCACGCAAAGCTCTGCGTGAAGCCAAACTTCGCTCTAGCTGGGCCGCGCCCGACATTGCCTACGAAACGATCGCGGCCGAATTCATTGTGGCCGCGCTGACGCCGTCGCGCAGCGCCGCGTTCTTGTCGGAAGCCGAGGCTTTTGTCGGACGCATCGCGGGTCCAGGTGCAATGAATGGATTGGTCCAGCTGGCACTGAGGGCGACCGTGCCGGGCGTCCCTGATACCTATCAGGGAACGGAGCTCTGGGATTTCAGCCTGGTCGATCCAGACAACCGCCGGCCGGTGGATTTCTCGGCCAGACGGATAGCGTTATCGCAGGATCTCAGGCTCGATCTTCTGGCCGACACCTGGCGCGACGGGCGGGTCAAGCAGGCAGTCCTGCGCAAGCTCCTCACCTTTCGCCGATCAGAGCCCGAGCTATTCTTGGCAGGCGGTTATGAGGCGCTGGCAATCCAGGGCGAGCGTGCTGACAGTGCAATCGCTTTCATGCGCCGACACCGAGACAAGGCGCTCCTGGTTGTCGTGGCCCGGGCCTGCTCTGAGGGGATGAGTGCGACTGAGCGACTTGTACCCGATCAAAGCTGGTGGGCCGATACGGCCATCGACTTGGCCGAGCCGGCGGCGAAAACGAGCGCTATCATCGGGCCGGAGATTGCGGGCGCGGTCCAGCTCTCTGTGGGGCAGATGCTACCCGTGGTCCCCCTGGGCGTCTGGGCACTTCAATACAGCTAGGACTCATTTTTCAGGACTTCGCGGGGGCGCAAGGTGACCAAGCCGATGGCGAACCGCCTCGTCGTCCAACAGAGTTCCAGCGTCGCCGTCAAGACGGTGGCGCCAGTTTGGCTTTTCAGTCGTGGTGCCAGGAACGTTCGGTGGGCCTCGATGCCCAGCGCATCCTCGATGGATAGCAATTTGAGAGTGCATGGCGCCTTGGCGATGAAGCGTATTGCGGCATCGACGACAGGCAGGGTGTTCGGTGCAGTGCGCTGGCCATCGACAAGGTGGTCAAACCCCAGCTTTGCCCCTCCGCGGAATAGTAGTCTGGCGGAGCCCCGATGCTGAGACCACCGAGCACTTCATGCTGGCGACTCCATCCATGACTGCCTCCATCCATTCCGATGGCGAGGTCGGCAATTAGCCCCACCTTCATACCGCTCTCGCGGCAGACGCGCTGGGCCTCACCATAAGATCGCCCGGTCAGCCACTGCAGGAAGACCCGGCCGCACACGTCAATGGGAGCGCGAGCCGAAAAGTGCGCACACTCGCTTGACACATTTGCGGACAAGATAACCCTGCCAGGTCTCCCTGGCAGGCTTCAAATCACGACTCCATAGTGACTAGTCCCGTCAACTAAAGCTGACCTCGGCGACGTTGTCCTTGTAGTCCTGCTTGGGATCGACCCCGAACAGTATCTTGATGCTGGCCAGGAGGTTGTTGGCATTCTCCCAGATTTCCGCATGCTCGGGATCGAATCGCAGCAAGGCGAGGTTGGGATCGTCCTCGCCCTGTTCGAACCAGGCTGCGATGAAGCCGTTCCAAAGCCGGGCGATCACCTCCCTATCCATATCGACAGATAGTTTTCCTTCGACCGATGCGAACAGATCGTGTCCTTTCGACACCAAGCTGAAGGCTGCGGGCTTGCCTTGGCTAAGCGCCTTGACGATCTCGGTGTCGCGCGAGGCGAAAAACCATATCGGCCCGTGCTCCCCTTCGATTTGCGCGGTCATCGGGCGCGTGTGACCTCGTTCGGATTTTGAAAGGCCCAACATCACGGTCATGTCGGACTTCAACGTTTTCCAGAGCTTCGCCTCAAGTTCGGCTGGTGTCGGCATTGGTTCCTCCTCGGACTTCAATGCGCAAGGAACGACTGGCCGATCGCGCGGTTCCGAAAAGAAGCAGCCGCCGCCCCAAGTACCCTCACATTTCAGGTTGTCTCGCGGATCTACCGCTGCGTCGTGACCGGCCCGTCGATGGTGGGCGCCTCATCGGATTCAGGCTATTCGGCGTCGGGATTGATCTGAGTGTAGAGGAATGTGTTACTTTACGGCCTCCGTTAGCGAAGCCGCATTCAAGTCGCGTATTTCGGCACCCTCGGCACCGCGGAGCCGTTCCAATACGAAACTTGGGAACGACGCGGCCGCCGCCCCTGTTGTCAGTGCACCCGGCGGCGGTTTTCGAGCTTGGCAGTTTGCTCGATGAAGAGCGAGGCATATTGTTGCCGCGATTGTAGGTCGAGTTCTGGACGACGCCCGGCACCACCGGGCGTCGCTCGTCCTCCAAAACAGAATCGAACGCGAAAGCCGGCAGCGAGCAATCTGAGTAGTTCCGGGACTTCGCAGCGTCGCCAGTTATTTATTGCGCAGCGTCGTCGGTGAATTTCTTGCGAGTGTGAATGGTGCCGCTTGGCACCAAAAGCTTGCCTTCGGTTCCCGCCGGCCCGCCCTCCCCTCCTGCGCTCAGGAACTCATTGATCTTGAGCAGGAAGCTTCCGAATCTGGTCGAGACTGTGTGCAAACGCGCTGACGGCGTTTGAGCGGCGAGCGGCTTGAACGCGTGACGCGATAGGGTTTAGGCGCGGATCGCTTCGATCAGCGGCCGGGTGCCGATGATGGCGATGACGCGCTTGAGGTTGTAGGCCAGGACGTTAAGGCCGATCTCGGTCTTCACGTTGGGCAGGCGCTTCGTCAGGAAGTGTGTGGCCCCCATCCAGGCCTTGATCGTGCCGAAGGGGTGTTCGACGAGCCGCCTTCGCAGGCGCATGGCGCCGGGCGTCAGGTCCATCCGCTGCTGAAGGGCGTCGATGAGAGCCTCGTGCTCCCAGCGGGTCACCCGCCGCTCGACGCTGGGTGTGCACTGAGCCTTGAGGGCGCAGGCCTGGCAACTGGCACGATCCCAGTAGCGGTGGAGCGTCATGCCCCGCTCGACCGTGGTCATATGGCGCGGCAGCAGCGCGCCGGATGGGCAGCGATAGACATCCTGCTCGGGCAGATAGACGAAGTCCTGCTTGCCGAACCGGCCCTCCGCCTTGGCGCCGGAGGTCAGCGGCTTGGGCAGATAGGGCGTCACGCCCAAGGCCTCGCAGGAACGGATCTCCTCGCCGGAGAAGTAACCGCGGTCGGCCAGCGCATCGAGCTTTTCCACGCCCATGGCGTCCTTGGCCTTGGCGGCCATGGTTGCGAGCTGTTCGCGATCGCTGCCGGTCATCACCACGTCGTGAGCGACAATCAGGTGATGCGCGGCCTCCACCGCAGACTGGACATTGTAGCCGACGATCCCGCTGCCGCGCCCGCTGGTGGCCATCGAGCGAGCGTCCGGATCGGTCAGCGAGACCTGTCCGTCCGGTGCCGCTTCGACCCGTGCCTCCATCGCCTGAAGCAACTTCATCTGCTCGCGTAGCCGCTCGACCTTCTCCGTCAGCCGTTCCGAACGCGCCGTGGCGGCCTCGCCTTCCTGGCGGTCGGCCGTGTCGAGGTCGCGCAGGTAGCCGGCGATGTGCTCGGCGACTTGCTCCAGACGCTTCTGGAGCTTGTAGGCCGTGAAGTTCTTGTCGCGGCTGTTCACCGCCTTGAACTTGCTGCCGTCAATCGCGACCAGGGCGCTCCCGAACAGGCCGATCTGACGGCACAGCACCACGAACTGCGCGCAAGCGGCCTGGATGGCCGAGCCATTGTCCTTCCGGAAGTCGGCGATCGTCTTATGGTCAGGCGCCAGTCGGCCGGTCAGCCACATCAGCTCGACATTCCGCTGAGCCTCGCGCTCCAAGCGGCGGCTGGACTGGACCTTGTTCAGGTAGCCGTAGACGTAGAGCTTCAGCAGCGTCGCCGGATGGTAGGCTGGCCGCCCCGTCACCGCCGGCGTCACGCCCTCGAAGCCCAACGCCCCCAGCTCCAGTTCATCGACGAAGACATCGACCACCCGCACCGGGTTCTCATCGGCCACATAGTCGTCAAGACAATCAGGAAGCAGCGTCGGCTGGCGCCGGTCAGAACCTTGGACGAAGCGGCTCAAATCCCACCTCCCGACTGCAACGTCAGGAGTCTAACTCAATAGCGCGTTTTCACACAGCCTCGGCCCATAGCTGACGCTTTCGGCATCCCCTTTCGGGCATCCCGATTTGGCCTACAGCGAGACGCGAAGACTGTCCGTCCCGCAGGGCGTAGTTGAGCGACATTATTCGGTGATCCAGATCGCGCATAAGCTCTCGCCCGGCAAGGTAACAGTCTCAATCCCTCGCTCATCTCCCGAGCATTTTCGTTGTGCAGTCGCGCCGGATAATCTCGATAACAGTCGCGGTGGTGCGCTCAAGATAACTTCGCCCGTCGCTAAGCGCCGTCGGGCTGATGTAGCTCTGCGGCCCGATGTGGGTTGCCAGGGCGAGCGAGTGTACCGTGACCTTCCCGGCGTCCAGCGCCCGGTTCCAGCCGCTGCGTCGCCATAAGCGCCAGCGCTGGACGAAGATTCCTATGCCCACCCGCTCGATCCAGTCGTTCGCGCTGGTGAGCCGGTAAAGGTGGAGCGCATGCGTGAGGTCGTTGGCTCCGTTGTGGAAACCACCGAGCGTGATTAGCCACAGTGAGCGCGAAGCTGGTGGAAAAGCTCCTCGACCGCGCCGGTGGCCACTTGGGCACCACCGCTGTAGCAGAGCAGGACGACTGGCATGCCGCTGGTGGGTTCGTAGCCCGCAAGCTGGAGTTGGTCGGCGATTTGCGACCCCACCGCCCGATTGTAGAGCGGGCGGTACCGTCGGTCGGCAGCCATAAAGGTCTGCATGACGTTATGCAGGAACAGCGTAATGCCCGCGTGCCGCCGGAGCCAATCCCACACGGGACGCCCCATGAGCGGCGCCGCCAATGGCGAATAGGGCTGGATCTGCCCCAGCACGCGCAGCTCAGGTGCATCGGCGATGAGGGCCTTAACGAGTTGGCCGCCGTCGCGCGTGTCGGTGAAGCGGCGCTTGCCGATCCCGTCTAGGTAGACCACGTAGGCGTCTGGCGGCCGCTCTGGATCGGCGCCTCGGGCGTAGGGCACTTCCGACGGGAGCGTGGCGGCAGGTGCGCGCCGGCCGATGGTATAGAGCATTAGCTCGTAGCGAGCGAGCAAGCCCTCGGTAAGCAAGATCGGGCCGATCGCCAGCAGTGTGACGAGCAGGAGATGGTCGCTCACACGTTCTCCTCCCGCGCTCCAGCGATGATCCTCGCGATTAACTGCCGGACCACCTCGACCGTGGCGGCAAGCGCGCCTATCGGCGTCACCGTCGCGCGTCATGACCGACAACGGCTCCGGCTCCAAAGCTCATGCCTGCCGCGATCTCGGCCTGCGCCAGATTCTTCCGGCTTCTGCCAGCGCATGAGCACATATAACCTTCAATCTGCGCGCGCCCCCTACCCCGCGGAATGGCCCGACGAAGGGCTGTCGCGACGATGACGACCAGCTCCAAACCCGGGTCCGGCTCGACCGGGAATCCGACGCTCTCCGCGAGGATGAACCAAAGATCGGGAGGGCGGCCGCGCGTGAATGACGAAGCCGTCTATTGAGCGTAGGATCGTGTTCGGAGCCTTCCGCCGAGAACGCGTTTCGAGGAAATGGGCATGGGGCACGGCAGACGTCCTCGTTGGCGCGCTTATGACAATAGCGGCGCAGGCGGAACTCTGCGCGATCAGCGCGATGCGCCGACATCCACCTCTATCGAGTATTCGGACCCGCGAATTCGGCATCGGCCCAGAAAAGCAATCAATTTTCGAATTAAACTGTTGCAATGACACGCCGATCACTGACCTTCGACGCATCATCAAGTTTTAAATTCCTTATCGATACATAATATCTGTCTTTGGTGGAATTTTGACCATCATAAATTGCAGCAGCTGAAACGAAGGACTTGAGTGACTGCAGCTTGAGCCAGTGCCCGTAGCAGAGGCACGCCTCGAAACAAGGGTGGAATCGACTCATGCCGCTTCTGGAGCTTCAGGGCATCTCAAAGCATTTCGGCGCGATCGAAGCTCTCAAGGGCATCGACCTGGCGATCGATGCCGGCGAGGTCGTCGGCCTGATGGGCGACAATGGTGCCGGCAAATCGACCTTGGTGAAGATTGTCGCCGGCAATTTTCTTCCCTCCGAGGGAGAGCTTCGCCTTGATGGCATCGTCAAGCACTTTCGCAGGCCGGTCGACGCCCGGACTGACGGGATCGAGGTCGTCTATCAGGACCTCGCCCTCTGTGATAATCTGACTGCGGCCGCCAATGTCTTCCTCGGGCGCGAATTGAAACGCCGCATCGGTCCGCTGGTCATCCTTGACTACAAGGCGATGTACGCCCGCGCCGCAGAACTGTTCAAGGAACTGAAGTCGGAGACCCGCCCCCGCGATCTCGTGAAACTGATGTCCGGCGGCCAGCGCCAGGCTGTGGCGATCGCGCGGACACGCCTTGCCAATGCGAAGATGGTGCTGATGGACGAGCCGACGGCGGCGATCAGCGTTCGCCAGGTCGCCGAGGTGCTGGACCTGATCCACCGGCTCAAGGATCGCGGCATCGCCGTCGTCCTCATCAGTCACCGCATGCCGGACGTGTTTTCCGTCTGTGACCGGGTGGTCGTGATGAGGCGAGGACGCAAGGTCGCGGACAAGGCGATTGCGTCGAGTTCTCCTGAAGAGGTGACCGGACTGATCACCGGCGCCATTCAGGCCGCCTGATGCTGCGCAAGGAGCCCTCCATGTCGAGCGACACATTCCGCCCGATCCCGAGCAGTGTCGCCATCGAGGACGTCACGGGCCTGCGGGAGCGGAGCCTCCTGCAGAAGCTGCTCGCGAGCCAGCCGTTCTGGGTGACGATCGCTCTGATCGCCATGATCCTCGTGATGACATGGGATCAACCGGACGCGTTCGCCTCGGCCGACAACTTCTTCAACATCACGCGGAACTTCGCCTTCATCGGCATCATGGCGATCGGCATGACGGCCGTTATCCTCACCGGCGGCATCGATTTATCGGTCGGGTCGATCATGGGGCTCGCCGGCGTCGTCAGCGGACTCGTCCTCCAGGCCGAGGGGCATTGGCTGCTCGCGATCCTCGCCGGCCTTCTCACCGGCGCGGCGGTCGGGGTCGTGAACGGCGTGCTGATTTCCTATGTCGGCCTGCCGGCCTTCGTCGTCACGCTCGGCATGCTGTCGGGCGCCCGATCGCTTGCCATCGTCCTGTCCGAAAACAAGATGATCTACGAATTCGGCCCTTGGGGAGACACCTTCAACGCCATCGGCGGCGGGGCCATCTTCGGCATTGCCAACCCGGTCTGGGTGCTGCTCGCGCTGGCCATCATCTTCAGCATCATCCTGAACTTCACCGGCTGGGGCAATTATCTCTATGCCATCGGCAGCAATGAGAACGCCGCCCGCCTGACCGGCGTGCCGGTCCGGCGGATCAAGCTGCAGGCCTATATCGTCTCAGGCCTGACCGCCGCCCTGAGCTCCGTTCTCATCGTCGGCTGGCAAGGCTCCGCCATCAATGCGCTCGGACAGGGCTACGAATTGCGGGTGATCGCTTCGACCGTGATCGGCGGCGCCGATCTGATGGGTGGCCAGGGCGGAGCCTACGGCGCCGTGATCGGGGCTGCGCTGATCGAGGTGATCCGCAATTCCCTGCTCATGGCCGGGGTCGATTCCAACTGGCAGGGCGCCTTCGTCGGCCTGTTCATCGTATTGGCGGTTCTGCTGCAGCGGATCCGCGGCAAGGGTTCGGCATGAGGAAGACCGGACGACAATAACCACCAGGAGGAGAGGCTCATGAAAACGCTGACTTTAGGTGTCGCCGCGCTCGCACTGCTCGCCGTTGGAGGAGAAGCCCAGTCTCAGGGCAAGAAATACGTCTTCGCCCTGGTGCCCAAGAACATGAACAATCCCTTCTTCGACCAGGCCCGCGACGGCTGCAAGAAGGCCGAGAAGGAACTCAATGGCGCGATCGAGTGCCTTTATATCGGGCCCGGCGAGCATGGCGGCGGCGATGAACAGGTCCAGGTCATCAACGATCTCATTGCCAAGAAGGTCGACGGCATCGCCGTCTCGCCGTCAAATGCGGCAGCGATGGGAAAGGCGCTCGAGGGCGCAAAGAAAGCGGGAATTCCGGTTCTGACCTGGGATTCCGACCTGCTTGCGAAGGACAAGGGCCTGCGCGCCGCCTATGTCGGTACCTATAACTACGACATCGGCGTCAATCTCGCGAAGCTCGTCCAGCAGATCAAGCCGAAGGGTGGCACGATCTGCATCCAGTCGGGTGGTGCGGCGGCTGCAAACCATAACGAGCGCATGCAAGGGATTCGCGATACGCTTGCCGGCGCGAAATCGGCCTCCGCGCCGGGTGCCAAGCTCACCGGCCAGCATGGCTGGACCGAGGCCGCGGGTTGCCCGCTCTATACCAATGACGACTTCCCGCTATCGGTGCAGCAGATGGAGGATACGCTCGGCAAGAACCCCAAGCTCGATGCCTTCGTGCCGACCGGCGGCTTCCCGCAATTCATCCCGCAAGCGTATCGCAAGGTCGCCGAGAAGTATAAGGCCCGCATCGATGACGGTTCTCTTGCGCTGGTCGTCGCAGATACGCTGCCCGTCCAGATGGATCTCCTGAAGGCAGGCCTGTCCAAGGGACAAGTCGGTCAGCGCCCCTTCGAGATGGGCTACAAGACCATGTTCTTCCTGAAGGAAATGAAGGACGGCAAACCCGCCCCGAAGGATCCCACCTATACCGGCCTAGATGTCTGCACGCCGCAGACTGCCGCGACCTGCGTCGGCGCCGGGAGCTAAAGCACCGGCCCGAAAAGTGGATTGCGGTTTTCGGGGCAAAGCCGATGCAATCACAGATGCTTAGCTCGTCATCGGACTGGATACGATATCCGGTCCGATGATCTAAGGCAGGGCGGGATGTCATCCCGCTCTGGCGCTGACTTCGCCCGGGCTCGCAGTCAGCCGCGATACGGAGCCAGGCAGGCGCCCCAGAACAGGCTGGAAAAGTACCGTGTTGGCGGCCCGATCCCGGCAGCCTCCAGCAAGGCAGCGACCTCGTTCTCCGAGGCAGGCGGATCGGCGCCCGGCAAAATCTTGGCGCGCTTTGCCTCGACTTCGTCGGGCCTGGCACCGTGCACGCGCCAGCGCTCTGCCCAGGCCGCCTGCAGCAGAGGTTCGGCAGCATAGGCAAAGCGATTGCCGGCAAGAATGAGAGGAGCGCCGGGCTTCAGCCGTGACGCAAGCTAACCCGTGTTCTGGAGGACTGGATGAAGCCCGTGGCGCCGCTCTGTCTCTATTATCCTGGCCGAAAAAACCCATCTGCCGCGTTCAAAGCATTTATCGATCTTGCTCGCGAATTTACCACTGGCCTGAGAGAGGCTGATGGTCGGTGGGCGCGCCACACTGTCGGCACCAGCGCCGCGTCCTCGCAGTGGCGATGTCTTCGAACCGGTCATGATGCGACCTCAAGCAGTTCGAGCTGACGGGGCAAAGCGCTAGTCAGGGCGCCCCACTGCGAAGCCATCGCGGTGGCATTTCGGTGAAGAAGCGTGAGCGCTCCTTCCAGTGATCAGGGCCGGGTGGCATACGGTGCACGCGCGCCTGCTGGGGCTAAACCAACCCCTGGCAGCAGGGGAGCACCTTGCAAAGGCCACTGCCTGATGGTGCACTAGCTCATCGTCGCCCGCGTCAGAAGGACGGAGAAGTAAATGCCCGAGCATGATCGCGAGGATCTCGACAACCGGATCGCAATCGCCCGCCGAAACATCGCTGAGCTGACGGAGCGGGCAGCCGTTGCATCAGGCGATGCGGCTGAGGAACGGGTGGCCACTAGGATGGAAGAGCAGCAGGCGTTGCTGGACAGCCTCCAAACACAGCGCGAGGCGCTGGGGTAGTTCGTCGTAAATCGGGGCCGCCTTCATCGCCACATGCTCCGCATGCGCGCGGCGACATCGAGTCGGACTGTATTGCTGGATGCGCGGACGTGGCCACCGGCGGGGTTGGTAATGGGCCACGCCGCTTGCTCGAAATGAGGAAGGAGATTGCTCGGGATGAAGCGGGTTCGAGATGCATAGACATGACGGTCGCCTCGCGCCGCTTGCCCGTGCGTGAAAAACCGCTGCGGGATGATCAGTTGAAGATCATCCTTTGCCCTGGTCATGGCCACGTAAAGCAGGCGCCGCTCTTCCTCGATCCCGTCTGTTTCCCCGACCGCAAGATCGATCGGAATACAGCCGTCGACGACATTGAGCACGAAGACCGATTTCCACTCCTGTCCCTTGGCGGAATGGATGGTCGACAGGATCAGATAGTCTTCATCGAGATGGGGTGGTCCTGCTTCATCGCTGGTCGCGTCTGGTGGGTCCAGCGTAAGCTCGGTCAGGAAGCGCTCCCGCGATGGATAGCCTGACGCGATCTGTTCAAGCTGCACGAGATCGGCCCGGCGCGTCGAGAAGTCCTCATGGATTCTCTCAAGATGCGGCTCGTACCAAAGCCGCGCCCGCTCCATCTCGGCAGGCCAGCCGAGGCTGCCCTGACGCAAGACGCCGACTGCTCTGGTGAAATCATCCCAGTCGTCGCCGGCACGGGGCGGCGGCGGCGCGTCGGATAAGGCTCCGATAACGTCGGTGGCGGCGCCGATATGATCAAGCACACGTTGCGCGGAGGTTGGCCCGACGCCAGGGAGCAACTGCAGCAATCGAAAACCCGCGACACGATCTCTGGGGTTCTCGACGAAACGCAGCAGGGCAAGCACGTCCTTGACGTGGGCAGCGTCCAGAAATTTCAGCCCGCCAAATTTCTTGAAGGGAATATTGCGCCGCGTGAGTTCGACTTCGAGCGGGCCGCTATGGTGTGAGGCGCGAAACAGTACCGCCTGTTGCTTCAGCGTCGAACCACCCTCGCGATTCTCCAGCACACGTTCGGCGACGAAGCGCGCCTGATCGGCTTCGTCGCGCACATTGACAAGCCGAGGTTTGGCCGCCGATTCCCGCTCTGTCCAGAGATTCTTCGTGAACCGCTCGCGTGCCAGTTCGATCACACCATTGGCGGCCGTGAGGATTGGCTGAGTGGAGCGGTAATTGCGATCGAGCGTGATGATGTCGGCGGGCGGGCTGAAGATCTGAGGAAAATCAAGGATGTTCCGGATCTCGGCCGCGCGAAAGGAATAGATCGACTGGGCGTCGTCGCCGACCACTGTCAGGCCGCGCCCATCAGGCTTCAGAGCGACAAGGATCGAGGACTGGAGCCGGTTGGTATCCTGATACTCATCGACGAAGAGATGGTCGAAGCGCCCCCCGATGTCGGCCGCGATGTCCGGGTCGCTCACCGCCTGCGCCCAGCACAGCAGCAGGTCGTCGTAATCCAAAACATTCTGCGCCTGCTTGGCCTCGACATAGGCGGCAAACAGCTCTTTGAGCTCCGCAGCCCAGGCCGCGCACCATGGGAAAGATGCGCCAAGCACGGTTTCGATCGGTTGCTCCGCATTCACGCAGCGAGAATAGATCGCCAGGCAGGTGCCCTTCTTCGGAAAGCGCTCTTCGGTCTTCGAGAAGCCGACGTCATGCCGCACCAGATTCATGAGATCGGCGCTGTCTTCACGGTCATGGATCGTGAAACTCGGTTCCAGCCCGAGCTCAGGTCCATAGTCGCGCAGCAGGCGCGCGCCGATACCATGAAAAGTGCCTGACCAGGTCAGGGCGTCCGTCATGACTGCCGCGCCCTCTCCAAGCACGTTCCGCGCGATGCGCTCGACGCGTCGCGTCATCTCTGTCGCAGCCCGCCGGGAAAAGGTCAGAAGCATCATGCGCCGTGGATCGGCGCCGTTCACGATGAGATGTGCGACCCGATGGGCCAGCGTGTTGGTTTTCCCCGATCCAGCTCCAGCGATGACCAGCAGTGGAGTTGGCGCAGAGGTTCCGCTTCCATGCTCGACGGCGCGCCGCTGAGCATCGTTGAGCTTGTCGAGATAGGGCGCTGGACGCGGCGGCGAATCGAGAGCGATCATGCCCCGATTTGACCACGTTTCGTGTTTTGTTCGCAATGGACCCGGCGCGGAGCAGTGCCCATCCGTAGCCGCTACCGTCATCTCCAATTCTGCGACCGGGCGGCGCATGGGGAACTATCGCGTCCCTGAAAGCTCCCTCAATCAGCAGGACGACAGCGACGTATCCCGCCGTGCTGAATGACGAGCGTATCAAGACCAATCCAGCCACCGAGGGTATAGAACACGGAGCCACTGGATACGAGCAAGCGCGTCAGCGACAGAACGAATGCGCGACGCTGGCAGTGACACGAATGACACAATTGACGGCTTGACCGAGTCCGAAGAAGCCGTTCGGCAGGCAGCAGAAGACATCCGAACCGGACAGACGCGAGCCAGCGCGACTGATGAAGTGCCTGTGTTCGACTGGCTTGCCGCCCAAGATCTAGTCGAACTTTGCCACCGGACGTCGGCTGTTCAGAGGATCAGCGCGGCGCCATGGCCTCGGGCGTCCGCTTGGCCGTTGCCTGCTTGGCTAGCTCGACCGGCGGCGGAGGTGCAACAACGGCCTTGCGACCAAGTCCAGCCGCCTTAGCCAATGCCGAGCGAGTCTCGGAATAGGCCGGCGCAACCATCGGATAATCGGCGGGCAAGCCCCATTTCGTCCGGTATTGCTCGGGCGTCAGGCCATATTTGTTGCCGAGATGACGCTTCAGCGATTTGAACGACTGACCGTCTTCCAGGCAAATGATTGCCTCCGGGGTCACCGACTTCCGGATCGAGACGGCAGGGACCAGCGGCGCCGCGGCCGGCGCTTCGGGCTCGCCACCGAGCTTAGATAACGCAGCATGAGTGCTCGCAATCAACGCCGCGAGCTCACCCGCAGGAACATTGTTGTTTGCAACGTATGCCGAGACAATCGACGCCGTCAGGTCGAGGAGCTCTTCGTTATTCTCGGTCATCTCCGGGCCTTTGTCTTGATTTTAAGCGAGGCCAACGCTGCCCGCGGAAGGTGATTAGCCTAGGAAAGGGCGGACGCCAAGTGTTCAAGATTAGAGGCTTGGGCGCCGATCGGGGGTCAAACGGAATGCCGATTCGCATGTGACCTGCTGTGTGCTGATGCTGGGCACCTTCGAAACCCTCAGCCAGAAGGTCTCGAGCGTCTGCTTCACGGCAGAGCATCAATGTCAGCTATTGGCGCAATTCGCCCGGCGCACCTCAATCGCTTCAATGGCTGGCTTGGGTAGCTAGCGGACGCTGGTTGATCCTCGCCGATCAGCTGCGCCAACCTTCGTCGAAAGTCGTGTCGTTATTCCGACGCTTCGAAGTGAAGCGAATTCCGCAATTCTATTTGCGCTTTTCGATCTCGGCCAAATAAGAGCGCACGGCGCGTTCGGTGGAGGTGATGGCTGCTTTATGCAGATACATTGCGCGCGGCTCGGGCTCAGGCCTTAGACTTTCCAAGCCGTGGCCTCATCGCGCGCCATGTCCCATTTCATAAGGGCGCTGACCAATTCGACGAGTTCCGCCGCCGGGGGCGTGCCTTCCTCGCGGTCGGCCAAATTGCGAACCCGCTCGGTCGCGACCTCGTATTCATCAAGGCTGGGAATTGGTGTCGTCATTGGCGTTCTCCTAAGGCCTAAGCGGGTCCTCACCAATTCCGTTCCATGGTCTGGAACAGAGCCCGCTCTGCTCCGTTGAATTGCCACTAGCGCGGTTCGTTAAGGGCGACGGCCACAACATTTAAAGGATTCAGCCATGGAAAACGGCTTCAAGACGATGTCTCAGAGCGCAGATGAAGGTCGCAGTGGAAGCGAACCCAGCGAAGAGGGCCGAGGAAGTGTCGCATCACAGCTGAAGTCGTACGGCGTCGACACGAACCAGATGACCGAAGCTGCGACTGAACGCGCGAGCGAGCTTCAGCAGCTTATCATCGAAGAGATCCGCGCTCGCCCAATGCGAGCCATCGGATGGGCCGCCGCGGCCGGTGTTGTTTTCGGCTTTTGGGCGGCGAAGTAGGTCGTGGGCGCGCTGATCGCATACCTGGCCGCCGAAGCGACAGCGGCCCTGAAACGGAAGGGACTTATCTTTGGCTTGTTGGCCATAGGTGGGTTGATCTCAATTTTTGCGGTCGGTTACGCACTTGACGCCGGGCATAGCGTACTAATGTTCCGCTATGGATCGGTAGCGGCCAGCTTGATTGTTGCCGGAGGTCTGCTGGGGTTAGCCATAGGCTGCCATGTTGCCGCGAAGGTCATTGCTCGGCGACCTCGTATGGTGGAGGCCAAGAAGTTGGCGTCGCCGTACCTTGTTGCTCCCCACCCGGCGCCCTATTCCAAAGAGAGATTGATTGCCGTGGCCGCTGGCTTAGCGGGGGCTGCCACCGCGATAGCGGCGCTCATCAAATTCAAACGCCTTAGGACGCTGCCCCGAGGCAGGTCCGAAATTAGCTACCGCCCATAGGCCAACTCAGCTTGGGCTTCGCCTCGCGCCCACCGCGTTCTGTCTTAACCTCGGGTCTAGGAGAGAGATCATGGATGGTCGGTTGCTAGCGCTGAAACTCAACAAGCAGTTCCCGGGTTGGGACTGGATCGCGGAGGTCGCTGAGAAGGCCGGCGAAACGCGCGACAAGGTCGAGTGGCATTTGCAAGAAGATATGGATCCGCCTGCGAATATAGAGCGCGCCGCGCAGGAACTATTGCGTTCCTCGCTTCCTGAGGATGTCTTCCAGTAGACTTTCTTATGGCGCGGGTGGCTGACGATCCGTCCGACTCAGAAATTGGCTGAACGCCTGTGGGATTTCGACAAATTCTTGATCCTCTTGGGCGAGGTCGAATTCAACCACAGCCTGGGTCAGCTCGTCAAATTCAAGGTCTTCGTCAAACGCTGTTGGATCCGCGAGAAGCTCGGCGGCTCTCAAGATTGCCACCTTGCGTTGCTCGTAGGAGGAAATGCTAAAAGGTGCTGAGCTCGGCATAATAACTCTCCTCTACGCTACTGACGGCAAAGCTAGCCACAGCAACTCGGAGAGTCGATTGCAAAATTTACAGAGTTCGCGACGGAGCCCCGACTTAATCTCCGCGGCCCTCATACTCATGATAGCCGCGGCCGACTGCCGATAGCCACACGCAAAATTCAGCAGGCGGGCCTGACCGACCGGGTAACGGCTGTCGGTGGCGACTTCTTCGCCGATCCATTGCCCACGGCGGACGTCATCACCATGGGGATGATTTTGCACGACTGGAACCTTGAGAAGAAGAAGGTGCTTATTCGGAAGGCGTATGATGCCTTGCCCCCGGGCCGTGCGTATGATGCCTTGCCCCCGGGCGGTGCATTTGTAGTTATCGAGGGCACTCATCGACGATGCAAGACGCGAGAATGCATTCGGTCTGATGATGTCTCTCAACATGCTGAAAGAATTTGGCGATGCCTTCGATTACTCGGGATCGGACTTTGCGGGCTGGTGTCGTGAGGTCGGATTTCGGTACTTCAACATCATCCCGCTGACGGGCCGTCGCGCGCTGCGGTCGCCTACAAATAGCTCGATTGCGATTTGAGTTCGTCGCCCTGGCCCTTGATATTGGCCGAGCGGTTGCTTTTTGGCCGTTTGCCGACCGCTTCGAGATAGCGCGATCCATCGGTTTTGAATTGTTTAGCCGGGCTAAGTCGTTCATTATGAACGGTTATTCATGGAACCTATTTTCTGGCCGCCAGTTTGGATTTGCGGCAGGGGCCACATGAAAGGGAGAAAAACCATGATCAAGAACATTGTTCTCATCGCCGCTCTCGCCATCGTTCCTGCGACCGCATTCGCGCAGTCGAATTCGGGCGCAGCTGGTGGCGCAGCCAGCGGCGCGGCCACCGGTGCTGTCGGCGGTGCCATCGTCGGCGGACCTGCCGGCGCGGCCGTGGGCGCAGTCGGGGGTGCTGCGGCCGGCGCGATCGTCGGAGGTATTGCGGCCGATCACCGGACCGAATTCCGCACGTATGTAAGGGAGCAGAAGGTGCCTTCGGTGGCTTATCGCGAGAAGGTCGTGGTCGGCGCGGTTTTGCCTGACACGGTTACCTATCGCGAGGTGCCGGCGAAGTATGGCAAGACGGAATATCGCTACACCGTGGTCAACGACCAGACTGTCCTGGTTGAGCCGAAGACCCGCCGGATCGTTCAGATCATCGAATGATAGACTGGAGCCCATCCATTATTGGATGGGCTCCTTTCATTTATTCGCCTCGGGGATTTGCCATCCAATAAAGAATTAGGGAGATACACCATGATAAAATCGATTTTGTTCGCCGCTGGTATCGCAGCGACCGCATTCATCGCCGCGCCGGCCCAATCGCAGATTAGGGTCGAAACGAGGATCGATCGGCCTGGCTATGACGGCCCCCGCTATGGGGAGCGGCGAGGGTATGAAATGCGCCGGGTCGAGCGGCGCCGGTTTGATGACTGCCGAATGGTGGAAAAGCGACGCGTCAATCGCTTCGGCGAGGTCGTCGTGAGACGCACACGAATTTGCGGCTGAACATAAAGAGGCAGCGATTCCGTCGCTGCCTCCTTGCACCTGGAATACGGGGCTCGCAGATGTCGCTCGCATCGCCGCAACGCCGACTTACTGCAGAATCCCCAGGTGGGCTTGGGAGCGTCGCAACTTGCGCCTTGATCATTGCAACGCTGTATGTGGGGCGCGAGGTCTTCGTTCCTGTTGCGCTGGCGGTCCTGTTTAGCTTCGTCCTGGCGCCTCTGGTTAAACTGCTCCAGAAGTTTAAACTGCCCCGATCGATCGCTGTAATTAGCGTCGTATTATGCGCATTTGCCATAATTGCGGGCCTGGCGATGGCCATGGTGGGCCAAGCCACACAGCTGGCCGGTGACTTGCCAATTTATCAGAGTACGATGCGTGAGAAGATCGCGTCGCTTAAGGGCTCCGATCCCGGGACGGGTGTGCTCTCACGTGCTGCCGATGTGCTCCAAGACCTTAGTAAGGAGCTCGACAGGCCGAATACCCCGCCGTCAACGCGGCTGCCGTCGGCTGTTCCGGAAACCAGACCCATCCCTGTCGAGATCCACCAGCCCCAACCCGGCGCTCTCGAAACATTGCGCGCTTTTTTGACGCCCCTGATCCAACCGCTCACCACAACCGGCATCGTCTTGATCTTCGTTGTTTTCATCTTGCTCGCGCGCGAAGATCTCAGAAACCGCTTCATCCGGCTAACGGGCACGGATGACCTGCAAAAAACGACAGCTGCGTTCGATGATGCTGCGAAGCGACTGAGCCGGCTTTTTCTGACGCAGTTGTTGGTCAACTGTGGCTTTGGACTGGTCATCGGAATCGGCCTGTGGCTGATTGGGGTTCCCAGCGCCCTCCTTTGGGGCATCCTATCCACGATCCTCAGATTTGTGCCCTATTTGGGCGCCATACTCTCTGCAATTTTTCCGATCGTGATCGCTGCTGCAGTCGATCCCGGATGGACCATGTTGGCTTGGACGGCCGCACTCTTTCTGATCGCAGAACCCTTGGCTGGCCACGTGGTCGAGCCCCTTGTCTATGGTCGTTCTACGGGGCTTTCTCCCGTCGCCATTATCGTTGCCGCAACATTCTGGACCTGGCTGTGGGGGCCCGTCGGGTTGGTCCTGGCTACGCCCTTGACGGTATGCCTCGTCGTGCTCGGCCGTCATGTCGATCGACTGGAGTTTCTTGATGTTCTGCTGGGCGATCGTCCGCCATTGTCGGCACCGGAGATCTTTTACCAGCGTGTCCTGGCTGGAGATCCTGCCGAGGCTGCTGACAAGGCCGAAGAAGTTCTCAAGGAACGTTCTCTCTCCGCATATTACGACGAGGTAGCCTTGGAGGGCTTGCGATTGGCCGCAGCCGACGTTTCGCGTGGCGTCCTTGACGTAGAGCGCCAGTCGCAGATCCTCGATACGGTTCGTGAGGTTTTGGACGATCTCTCCGATCACGATGATCTGAAACCTACCTCTGGCGAGATGACTCAGGATGCGGAAGCCGGCGCAGCGGTGGACCAGACTGATGAGGCGGAAGGTGCCGCCGACTTGCCCATCCTGTCCGAAGATCAGATCGCCGAGGCTTTCCGTGGAGAGGGACGAATTGTCCTAATCGCCGCGCAGTCTAGCCTCGACGAAGCTGCGGCCTTGATGATAGCCCAGATTCTTGGAAAGCACGGCTTGCTGGCGCGCGCCCTGCCGCCCGATACATTATCGAGTGCAAAGTTGTCGGCGCTTGTCCAATCCGAACCCGCATTAATCTGTCTTTGCTATCTAAGCGGAAAAAGCGGTGCTCACATGCGCTATGCAATCAAGCGCCTACGTCGACGCATGCCATCACTCGCGATCATTCTGGCTTCATTCTCCCCGGAGGCAAATGCGGATGGTCTCGGTGAAGCACTGCTTGCCGATCAAAGCGAGACGACACTCCGCGGCACATGCAAAGCTTGCCTTGATCGAGCGTCTGCCGCTGGTTAGAGCCGGACCGGCGCCCACCGTCATCGGCAATAGCGTGCGAGTGCATTCGACAAGCGTCATCTGATCGTGGCTCAAAAGATTGCTTTGGAACATGCAAGTCCAGCGGTCGCTATGAAGTCCTCAGAGAGGCAAAGCCGTCTGGCAGTAGGCGTGCCAGCACGACCGCTGCTGACGGTCGCGGCTTTCCGGAGCCGGGAACGTCCGCTTCTAGGCAGGGAGCCAACGTCTGCAGATGGCGCAAGCTGCGCTCCTCCTCGCGTATTTCACCACGAGGCGTGAGAGACCCGTCCACATTTGATGGAATTTTCCAGGATGCGGCGTCCCAAGAAGGGGATCTGCCGTGGATATCCAGGCGCAGAACCAAAAGCCTCGTAATGCGTGGAACCTCGGTCGCATCATCGGACCGAAGCCGCCTCTGAAGCCAAAGCACATCTGGGCGTTGCGAACCCGACTTCAGCATGAGGGGCGAACCCGCGATCTCGCCATGTTCAATCTTGCGATCGACAGCAAGCTGCGCGGGTGCGATCTCGTTCGCCTTCGCGTCGCCGATGTCGTCCTCGGAGGCACCGTTCGCCTCCGAACCGCGATCGTTCAGCAGAAGACGGGGCGGCCGGTACCATTCGAACTGACGGACTCAGCCCGCGAAGCGCTTACTGCCTGGCTTAGAATGCGAGGTTCCCGAGAAGACGACTGGCTTTTCCCGAGCCGTAGCCGGCACGGCGATCACATTACAACGCGCCAGTACGGCCGCCTCCTGGACAGCTGGGTAGCGCTGATCGGATTGGATCCAGCGCTCTACGGGACGCACAGTCTCCGGCGAACGAAGGTTGCGCTGATCTATAAGCGCACAGGCAATCTCCGCGCCTGCCAACTTCTTCTAGGCCACACGAAACTGGAAAGCACCGTGCGCTACCTCGGTATCGAGGTCGACGACGCGCTTCTCCTTTCGGAGCAAACGGACCTATGAGCTTTGGCACGGCGGGCTCCCCCCGTGCCCCTTCCGCCGTTCGGCCAACGGCAAAGTCGGGTGGTGAGCGGCCCTTAGCTCAACGCCGGAAAGCGGACATCGGCCGCCGCCGACCGGCTCGGGCCCCGCCGGAACAGCGCCCATCACCGCGCCGTCATATATCCGCGCCCTTCGTAACGATCCGTTCTTTCTATCGCCCTTTCCTCATTGTGGAATTTGGCCGAATCCCGGCATGGTGCCGATCTGGATTGGCCTATGCCTGAGGAGACGACTTATGGATGCGCGCGTGGGCGGACGTGATGCAGGCATGAGATATATCGGCAAGGCAGCGCTGCTCGCGGGCGTCAGCGGCGCCGCTCTGGCCATCGCCTGCTGGTTGCCCGCACCGGTAGCGGCTGCGACCTACATGGCCAGCAATGAGACCGAGCTGCGCAACGCCATCGTGGCGGCAAACGCCGATGCCGATTCCACCGCGACGATCCTGCTGACCGGCAGCTTCACGGTGTTGCCCACCACCCCACTGCCGACGCCCACCAAGTCCATGACGATCGACACACAGGGCTTCGTCCTGTCCGCCGTCGTCACTCCTCCTATCACCCCGGGCACCGTCCCGTTCTCCGGCAGTTTTCCTGCCGGCACGCTGACCATCGCGGGCACGCTCGCGGGCGGTCCTTCGACGGCGACAATTGGGGCCGGAGCAGGCTTAAGTTTAAACAGCCAGGTCGCGGCCGGGACTGCTCAGGTCATCAACAACGGCTCGATCTCGGGAGGCGCAGCAAGCGTTAGCGGGCGGTCGGGCGGCCTCGGTGTCGCCATGACGAATGTCTGGACGCTGGTCAATAACGGCACGATCAGTGGCGGGACAGGAATCGCTTTCGCCGGGGCCTCCAACGGTGCGGCCGGCGTCACGATGAGCAGCGGCGGCACGATCATCAACAACAGCAGCGGCACCACTGGTGCTGCCAAGAAGGGCAGGCGCTGGGTCGAGCCGACACTGAAAGCCGAGGTCGTTTTCGCGCCTGGACGAATGACGGCAAACTGCGTCACGCATCATTCAAGGGAGTTCGCGATGATGCCGACGCGGGCGAAATTTTCGAGCTGAAAAACTAGCCTATCCCAATCGTCGCGGTGAAATGGATAACCGCTGCGCGCTCGCTGCGCTTGACTCTGGAATCGGTTTGTTCTGATTTTGTTCTCATAACTGAGGACCTCATCCATGGCATCACCAGCCCCGAAAATTGATGGCGAACTGGACGATATCGAATGCGAAATCGCGGAGCTGATCGCTGAGCACGGCAGCGAACGCGCTGCGATGCGCGCGCTGCTGGCTGACGCTGATCAAGCGGTCTCGCGCGGCTACCTGAAGGGCAAGTTCTCGGAAGGCGCGCGGCGTCCCCAGATCATCGAGGAGGAGCCGTAATGGTTCAGCGCAGCAAACGCAGCATGCCGAGGACCAAGGTCGAGGAAATGAAGGCCGTGCTAAAGCCATTTCACTCGGAGGTTCGCCGTTGGTGCGGCGAGATCCCAATCGGCTCGACGGTGTATGTGGCGCTTGAGAGCTTGAATTCAGCGCTGCTGCTGACCGATCAGCAATTCAACGCCGAAATCGACGGCCGCTCCCAAGGCAAGGGGGATAACGGTCTCCAAGATTTCGATTGCCCCTAGAGGGGCAGTTCATCCGAGAAGGGCTCGATCGTGCGCGGATCGTCGTCGCCTTCGCCAGTCTTGTTGACGCGCTTCGAGACGATCCATTCCCGCAGCTCACGGGGCGGCTGCTTCAGCAATTCCATGCCGCCTGAACCATCCAGCCAGGCGTCGAAATCGCGTCGCAGGAGGATGCAGGGCATCCGGTCGTGATATAGCGAAGTCCAGGCATTGGCCTCGCGGACGATCATCGTGCAGGTCGTGATGTCCTCGCCGGTCTCGGGATTGCCCCAGCTCTCCCACAGGCCAGCAAACGCCAGCAGATCGCCATCGGCGGCGGAAAAGAAGTGAGGCACCCGGTCCTTCTTCTCACCGGTCCATTCGAAGAAGCCCGAAGCCGGAATAATGCACCGTCTGCGTGCATAGGCCTGCTTGAACGTTCCGCTGGCCTCGACGTTCTCGACCCTCGCGTTGAACGTGGCGAGCTTGAAGTCTTTCAGCCCGCCCTTGTGCCAGCCGGGAATGAGACCCCAACGGGCCTTGCGCAACTCGCGGCCCGTCTCCGTATTCAGGATGATATCCACGTCAGTCGTCGGCGCGATGTTGTAGCGAGCACGCAGGTTGGGCCTGTCGGAAGGCACCGTCAGCGGCTGGCTGAAGGCGACAATCTCCTCCCACGAATAGGCTTGGCTGAAGCGTCCGCACATGAACCGGGATCCTGATTGTCGAGCACCAGTCTAGCAGTCCGGAGACGTACCGCCACTGAAGGCCACCAGAACGCGTGGTCCGCTTTTGTGGATTAGGCCCTCAGCCAGAAGGGCCTTTTTGGGGCGCTGGAACGTTTTCTTTTCGCCTCATCCGACGTATCCCCCAAGCCGGACGAACAGCCAGTGTCCGGCGTCGTCGAGTAGTCTGCGCGCTCGTCCTTCACGCTGCGGTAACCACTTAAGCTCATGTCTCTCCTCAACCATTTCCGAGAGACAGCCGATGCTAAGCCGCCGATCTTTTAACCTAGCCGCCCTGTCCGTTGGAGCTACGGGCTTGGCGGGCTGCGGGTCCGGCAGCATCGTTGCCATTCCAGAAATATCGGCGAGTAAACCAAGACGTCCCCAGACGCGCACGTTGGCACGTCCGAACTACGCAGAAGTCTACACGTCTTACCCCGGCGAGCGGTTTGCGGTGCCAACGGTCAATCCTGGCGAAATTGATCCGGAGTACCTTCGCCAGACGGTCGAGTTCAACCGGCAATATGCTCCGGGATCGATCGTCGTCGACCCTGCATCTTACCATCTCTATTTTGTCGAGACGCCAGGCATCGCCACCCGTTACGGAGTCGGTGTCGGTCGCGAGGGCTTCGGATGGTCGGGTGCAGCGAAGATAAATATGAAGCGAGACTGGCCTGATTGGGTGCCGCCGCGGGAGATGGTCGAGCGCGACCCTGAAATAAAAGCCACGCTCGAAAAAACACCCCGAGGTTTGGGCGTGCTTGGCGGGGCCAAGAACCCGTTAGGGGCACGGGCCATGTATCTCTTCGATCAGGGTGGCGATCTCGGATACCGCATCCACGGGACACTTGAGCCCTACACGGTTGGGACGAATGTTTCGTCCGGCTGCGTCCGTATGATCAACCAGGACATCATTCACCTGTACGCACGCGTCTCTCTTGGAACGCCTGTCACCGTGCTTCCCGCATAGGGTTTCTGGCGGGGGGCGATGTCGTGGCGGACAAGAGTGCCGGCCGTGGCTAGCTGACGAGCGTCGGCGTGGGCGCGCCTCGCTCCAACATGAATGTAGCCGAACCATTTCATTCACCCAGCGTTCCTATCCCGACGGCTTTAATCGCCGAGAGCAAACAGGGAGAGTCCCCATGCGTCGGTTTGTACTTACAGCAACTATCGCCCTTGGAGCGGCCGCGATGATCGTCGGTGCCGCTCCTGCGGTGCAGGCGCGCGAAACACTTCCAGCTAGTGTCGCGAGGCAACTCGACAACCAGCCGATCGAGTTCACCATGACTGAAGCGAAGCGAGAACGGCTCATGTTCATTCAAGAGAACATGAATCGGCAGAGATACTATGGCCGCGGCGATGGCTACGGCGGACCAGGATATGGCCGCGGGTACGGTTATGGCCCGCGCCATGGTGGTCCGCCGCCTTGGGCGCCCGCTCACGGCTATCGCCGGAACCACTATGATCGCTGGTAGTTTTGAGCGCCTGGCGAGATCGTTGGGCGGCCCGGGTTTGACTTCGAAGGATGGAAGACCGGCAGGGCTGCCAAGCCCTGCCAGGGTGTTTCCCACCCCCGTTGGCTAGCAGCCTCGGCGTTGCGGATTCGAGTTGCTTTGATCCGACACCGACAGCATCAGGCCGAGCGGGCAGAACCGTCGGCGCGTAATTAACTCCTTTTGTCGGGGCGACGCGCTCGCCGGTTCGGTTGATCTTGACCAGGAGATTCAGAACACGCTGTCGTGACGCGTCATGACGAACGCAATGGCTGGCAAGCCGTTGTCGGCTGTGAACGCCCCGTCTTCCCAAGCGCATGGTGATGCCATCGCCGGACTTGCCATAGTTCGCTTTCTCACCGTCAGAATGCGCCGTTCGGGGTCCGCGCTTTCTCCTGTCGGTTGCGTCAGATAGCGGCGCGACCGTACGGAGTTGTCCCAAGCAGTGGCTGCTTCCTGACTGCATGCCTGTGATCGCGGGGTGCGAGAGCAGCGGAGTTCGTTTCAAGTCCAGGGCGCGCAGCATGCCAATGAAACCGCGAACCTGAGCTCGCATAATCTCGTCGCCGCCATACGGGGCAGCCGACGTGTCGAGCACAATCAGGCCGGGATCGTGCCGCGATAGCGGATCTCGAGCGTCTTGGGGCTGTAGCGCGTGCCGTGACAGGCCGGACAGGCGGCATACACGCTCGGCAGGAAGAGCAGCTCGACCATCACGAACCCTTCCCCCTCGCAACGCGGGCAGCGGCCCTTGGCCACGTTGAACGAGAAGCGGCCTGCGTCATAGCGCCGTTTCCTGGCTTCGGGGGTGGCCGCGAACAAGGCACGGACATGGTCGAACAGGCCCGTATAAGTCGCGAGGTTGGAACGCGGGGTGCGGCCGATCGGCTTCTGGTCGACCTCGATCAGCCGCCTGACACCTTCGAGCCCGCTGTGGATGCGCCCCTCGGTTGCGACAGCTAGGC
This sequence comes from Allobosea lathyri, assembly GCF_900108245.1. GTDB lineage: Bacteria > Pseudomonadota > Alphaproteobacteria > Rhizobiales > Beijerinckiaceae > Allobosea > Allobosea lathyri. The sequence goes on along the minus strand of NZ_FNUY01000009.1, from coordinate 90,935 downwards.
GGTCCTCGAGCGCGGCTTCGCCATCAGTCTCCTCTTCGTCCGCGACCGGAGCGCCGAGGCCAGCGGCAACCAGCTCGACCAGTGCCTGGCTGACAAGGCTCGATTTTCCCGAGCCGGAAATCCCGGTGACGGTGGTCATTGCGCCGAGCGGGATGGCGCAGTCGACATGCTTCAGATTGTTGCGCGAGATCCCCTCCAGCCGCAGCCAGCCGACGGGCTCGCGCCCTTGGCTCGTCATCCCGCCTCCCTCGTCGAACAGGTGGCGTCTCGTCTCCGACGCCGCGACCTCGCGCAGCCCCTCGATCGGGCCGCTGTAGAGGATCTCGCCGCCATGCTCGCCGGCGGCGGGGCCGACATCGACGATCCAGTCGGCCCGGCGGACGACGTCCATCTCATGCTCGACCACGAACAGCGAATTGCCGACCGCCTTCAGGCCATCGAGCGCCCGCAGCAGCGCCTCGGTATCGGCGGGATGGAGCCCGGCGGAAGGCTCGTCCATGACATAGATGACGCCGAACAGGTTGGAGACGACCTGGGTGGCGAGCCGCAGCCGCTGCAACTCGCCAGGCGACAGGGTCGGTGTGCCGCGCTCCAGCGTCAGATAGCCGAGGCCGAGGTCGAGGAGTACGGACAGCCGGCGGCACAGATCGCCGGCGATATGCGTGACCACAAGGGCTTTTTCCGGATGGGTCTTGCGCAGCGATGTTAGCTTGGCGGCTTTCGCTTCGGCATAGGGCGCGAAGATCGTCGAGAACCGGGCCATCGGCAGACGGCTCATCTCGGCGAGGTCGAGGCCCTCGAAGCGGACCGACAAGGCTTCCCGGCGCAGCCTCTTACCGTCGCAGAGCGGGCAAAGCCGTGCGATCATGAAGCGCGCGGCGCGCTTCTTCATCATCGCGCTCTGGGTGGTCGCATAGCTGTGGGTGACATGGCGCTTGGCGCTTGAGAAGGTGCCCATATAGGCGGGCTCGATCTTCTGCTGGATCGCGCGCTGGATCCGGTCATGGTCCCAGCCGGGATAAACCGGGATCTGGGGCTGGTCCTCTGTGAACAGGATCCAGTTGCGCACCTTCTTCGGCAGGTCCCGCCACGGCGTGTCGACGTCGATGCCGTGGCTGATCACGATGTCGCGCAGATTCTGGCCGCCCCAGGCCGTCGGCCAGGCGGCGACGGCGCGCTCGCGGATTGTCTTGGAAGGATCCGGCACCATCGAGGCCTCGGTAACCTCGTGGATGCGGCCGAGGCCGTGGTCACGCTGCCGACCGAGGAGCGGGTGGTCGGCGATCCGCGCTGCTGCTGCAATGCCACCGCCGGAGGCAGGCCTTCGATCGCATCGACCTCGGGTACTTCCATCTGATGGAACAGGCGACGCGCATAGGGCGAGACCGATTCCAGATAGCGGCGCTGCGCCTCGGCATAGAGGGTGGAGAAGGCGAGCGACGACTTGCCCGATCCCGACACGCCGGTGAAGACGACCAGGGCGTCGCGCGGGATGTCGACATCGACGTTCTTGAGATTGTGTTCCCGCGCTCCACGAACCCGGACGAACCCCGAGGCCTTGACGTCTCGCATGCGAACCTCCTCGACCCCGGACATGAAGGCGTCGCGGACCTGTACGATTGAAATGCGGCGCCGTTGGGAGCCTGCTCTGGACGACGCGTCTGCGCGATGACCGACGAGGCCGCCACACGCCGCCGTGCTCGCGACCGTTCATATTGCCGCCGGCTCCGTGGGTGAGGTGCCGCCTGACGCCATATGCTAGAACAAGGGTCGTAGCGGCTTAGACCCCTCGATCGTTCATTGGGCGGGCCGGGGACGACGACCGCCGCATCAGGCCGGCCGTGCCGCGGGTCCGCCCGCAGCCGCGAACAGCTTGACGGTTTCACGGTTGAAGGCGGCCATGTCGTTGGGGCTTCGGCTGGTGACAACGCCCCGGTCAACCTGGACGAGGGATCACTGCTCTGGCTGGCGGAGTGAAGCGCTGGCCTGTTCTCGCCCAGCGATAAGCAAGTGACTACACTGCCCGGAAGCGGACACTCGGGACGTCCGCAATTTCGGAAGCTGATCTTGCCGGAAGCGGGCCGAAGTTCAGTCCGCGCGGTCCGCTCGATTGGGACGCAATGGCCAGGTTGCGGAAGCACTTCGCCTTAACTGCGGCACTTTTAGCTTAAACACTCCGAAGGCCCTATCGAAGTATTTCAATGGGTTATGGCGCGGCTTGATAGCCAATGCGGCAAACTTCGCCTTTCCCTACAACTGGTGTAGGGACACCCGAAGTTTGCCGCAGTTTCCGGCCAGGCGACGATCATGCCCTCATTGCCACGCAGGCGCCAGAGTCACGAGGGTGCTCGCCCTCGTCGCCTGCACTGGTGAGCAACCGCGGTGCTCCCGCGAGCTCGGGCGGCAGTTCCTCATCACCATCGAAATTGAGCGCGATGGCCAAGCTTCGACGTAGATGGTGGCGCCGAAAGATCAGGACATCGGTCTCCGCCGAGAACAGTTGGAAGCCGCCGACGCAAAGCGCAGTCGGCGGTAGAGCGAGAGCATGCCTCCTTAGAATTCAGGCTGGAACGCGGTCCACCGATGCTGGACTTTCCCGGAGCCCAAAAATGGCGAGCCAAATAGAAGCCCATATCGTCGGGATCGGCGCCTTACATTGCTGGGATCGCCAGCGGTTGCAGGCACCTGCGTCGGCACAAAGGTTTGCGGCCGACAAAACGTACCTGCGACGCCGCGTTCTGCCTCGCGCAGCGGCATGGTCAGGCCAGCATGCGGACGTTGGGCTCGCGAACCCACTGCCGCGTGCGGGCAGGAGCCAGGAACGCCTCGACCGACTTGCCGAGCACGACGATGCCGTCATCGGCCTGGACGCCGGCCTTGTCGAGCAATGGCTTGGCTTCAGCGCTGTGGCCGATCGCCTTGAGGTGACCGAAGGCATCCTTGGCGAAATCGATTGCTGCACCTTCCTTCATCAGCATCTGGCAGCCGGCTTCAGAGAGGATGATCGCGACCGCGTCGAAGATCACGGAGGGCGAGCCCGCAAGCTGCCCGTCGGCTTTCAGCATATTGCCGTCCTTGAGCGTCACACCACCGATCTTGGGCGCGACGATCTTGACCGTTCCGCCCTCCCCTTCGACCGCCGCTCTGACGGCTGCGACCATGGCTCCGTCCGCACCGTCCGAGACGAGGATGCCGACCGATCGACCCTTCAGCGTCTCGGGATATTTGCCGACGATCCGGAGCGCAGGCGACGGCTCCATGTCGGCTGGCGCCACCGCCGGCTTGGAGGCTTTCGGCAATGCCATGCCAAGGCCGGCGGCCACGCGCTGTGCCAGAGTTTCGTCGACATTCACGAGGTTGGCCATCACGCGGTTACGGACATGCTCCAGCGTGACCTTGGAAAGCTCAAAGACCAGTGCGCTCGCCAAATGCGCCTGTTCGATCTCGCTCTGCGAGCGGAAGAACAGGCGTGCGTGGCTGTAATGGTCCGCGAAGCTGTCCGCACGCAGGCGAACCTTGTGGTCCGCGACCGAAATCGCTGCCGTGCGAAAGCCGCCGACGGGGTCCTCGCGCGGGCCGCCGACCTCGCCGGCTTCCGAAAGAGAGTTTGGCTCGTAATTGGCCCGGCCTTTAAAAACCTGCGTCTGCATGTGGCCGTCGCGCTGCAGGTTCTGAAAGGGGCAGCCCTTGGCCCTGTTGATCGGAATCTGATGAAAGTTCACGGTTCCAAGGCGCGAGAGCTGCGTGTCCTGATAGGAGAACAGGCGCCCTTGCAACAGGGGGTCTTCCGAGACATCGATGCCCGGCGGCATGTTGGTCGGCAGGAAGGCGGCCTGTTCGGTCTCGGCGAAGAAGTTGTCCGGGTTGCGGTTCAGCACCATCCGCCCGATGACGCGGATCGGCACAAGCTCCTCGGGGATCACCTTGGTCGCGTCGAGGATGTCGAAGGGCAGCGCGTCCGCCTCGGCCTGGCTCAGCAGCTGCACGCCGAATTGCCATTCCGGAAAATCGCCCTTGGCGATCGCCTCGTGAAGATCGCGGCGATGATAGTCCGGGTCGGCGCCGGCGATCTTCACCGCCTCGTCCCAACAGGTCGATTGCGTGCCGAGCTTGGGACGCCAATGGAACTTGACGAAGATCGGCTCGTCCTTGTCGTTGAGCAGACGGAAGGTGTTGACGCCAAAACCCTCGATCATCCGCAGCGAGCGCGGGATGGTGCGGTCGGACATCGCCCACATGATCATATGGGTCGATTCAGGCATCAGGCCGACGAAATCCCAGAAAGTGTCGTGGGCGCTGGCGGCCTGCGGATAGCCGCGATCGGCTTCCATCTTCACGGCATGGATCAGGTCGGGAAACTTGATCGCGTCCTGGATGAAGAAGACCGGGATGTTGTTGCCGACGAGATCCCAGTTGCCTTCCCTGGTGTAGAACTTGACCGCGAATCCCCGCACGTCTCGCGGCGTGTCGACCGAGCCCGCCCCGCCGGCGACGGTCGAGAACCGGGTAAAGACCTCGGTCTTGACGCCGACCTCGGTCAACACCTTGGCGCGGGTGAACTCGCCGAGCGACTCCGCCAACTCGAAAAACCCGTGGGCCGCCGAGCCGCGCGCATGGACGATGCGCTCGGGGATGCGCTCATGGTCGAAATGCTGGATCTTCTCGCGCAGCACGAAGTCCTCGAGCAGTGTCGGCCCGCGGCCGCCGGCCTTCAGAGAGTTCTGGTTGTCGCTAACAGGGACGCCGTGATTGGTCGTGATGCGGGCCTCCGGCGCCGATGCCGTCTGGTGCAGCTCGCCGCCATTGCCGGAGCTGGCTCTCGTAGGAGTGGTGTCGCGCGGGGAACGGGCCATGAGTCTTGTCCTTCGTTCAGGTGCTGAGGCTTTTAGGCGAACGAAATTGAACGGCTCAAAGTTCCGGCACGAGAGCGCGGATTCGAGTTCAGAGTCGTGAATGTTTTTTGCTTCGTTATGCCCTTTCATGTGCCGTCGACGGACGTTTACGACTTCGATCCGATAGCCGCACCGAATGTGCATGATCCTCATCCTCGCCCGTCCCGGAAAACTTCAATCGAACCCGCCCAGCGTCGATGTTCCTCCTGCAAGGTCGAGAGTTTGGGCATTCCCGCCCCTTCGTCGGAGGGCACTGCCTCTGATCTCTCACCAACCTTTTGGCAGTCGCGCTCGTCGATCGAGCGGATGAGTCGGGAGCGTCAATTGACTTGCCGCCCTTGACGCCCGGGTAAAAACATCCATATGCCATCCATATGGATGGCTTCTGGATACCCCGAATGAAAACACCTGATAGTGAGAAGCTGACGGTCAACCTTGGCTTCGTGGACCTCGGCCGGATCGATCTGCTTGTCCGGGACGGCTTCTACTCGAACCGCTCCGACTTCATTCGGACCGCCATTCGCAATCAGCTCACGACCCACGCCGAGGTCGCAACCCAGGCAACGACACGCCTTTCATTGGAACTGGGCCTCAGAACCTACACGCGCGCCGATCTCGAAGCTGTGGCCAAGGCCAAGGAGCAGCTTGAGATTCGCGTGCTCGGGCTCGCCGTCATCGCCGATGACGTCCCGGCTGCGCTCGCCAGAAGCACCATCGCGTCGATCACCGTCCTGGGTGCGTTGCATGCATCCGGAGAGGTCAAGGCCGCCTTAGCGGACCGCCTGTCGTAACAAAAAAGGACGTCACCATGCATTGGCACATTAAAGGCGCCATGGCTGATGCCATGGCGCGTCTGAAGACATCCGACGTCGCCGGCGCTACCGCGGCCATTCGGCAGGCACTGGCCGCACGCACACGAGGCGTCGGGGTCCAGCCGACCTCGAAGAAAGTCGCAGCGGATGATGATGCCGGCGCTCCGCGTCTACGCAGGCTAGGCGACATCCTGAAGACCTTGGGGGCACAGCGCGCAACATACCGACGGTTCCCGCCCGCGTCCGACGAGGCAACCCCGGCAGCAGATGAGGGCGACGACCGCTTCGTCTCACGAAGCCATCGATCGGCGGCTGGGCTGCTGAACTACAAGCTTTATGTGCCCGCCAATCTGGATCGCGAACTGGCACTGGTCGTGATGCTTCACGGCTGCACCCAGGATCCCGACGATTTCGCGCGGGGAACCCAGATGAACCGTCTTGCCGACGAATTCGGGCTCATCGTCGCCTATCCCCACCAGCCGCGCTCCGGAAACGCTCAGGGCTGTTGGAACTGGTTCGACATCCGTCATCAGCAGGCCGGCTCCGGCGAGCCGGCGATGCTGGCCGCGCTGGGGCAAGAACTGGCCAGGGAATTCAAGATCACCCCAGGGCGCGTCTTCGCCGCGGGATTGTCGGCTGGTGCCGCAATGGCGGAGGTGCTGGCCGAAACTCATCCTACGGTCTTCGCCGCCGTCGGTTTGCATTCCGGTCTACCCTACCGGGCCGCCCACGACGTCATCTCCGCATTCGCGGCGATGAAGGGCAATGGAAAAACTGCGCCCTGCATCGGCGTCCAAGGCAGGCGCAAGATCATCATCCATGGCACGGCGGACGCGACCGTCAGTCGGTCCAATGGCGACGCGTTGTTCGAGCGCATGCGCTCACAAAATCCGGGATCTTCGGTCGTGATGTCCGAGGTCCGATCTGGGAGCCGGACCGCCACGCGCCAGGTGCTGATCGGCCCCGCCGGCGAAGCACTGGCGGAATATCTGCTGATCAATGGCGCCGGCCATGCCTGGTCGGGCGGCCATCGCAGCGGCACGTTCGCCGATCCAGCCGGCCCGGACGCGTCGCGCGAGATGATCACATTCTTCCTGCGTTGACGCCCAGTCGACGGGCGAAGCGATCAAACGCTTCCGTGAGGATACGGCGACGCAATCTGTCGGCCGCCGAAGCCGTTCATGTCGGAGGTGGGAAACGATGCCCGAAGGAGCGCACCTTCAGGCGCCGCGATCCCTGCGCCCGAAAATCGCGGCCATCAGCCCCCAAATGCCCATCCATTTACCGGCTCCACCCATCCGTGTCGCCGCGAGAGCAAGCGCTGCCGAGACGAGCCGGGGACGGCGACCGCTGGCGGCACGCTCTCGTCGGCCGGGGCACGCTCGCGGTGATCTCCAACAAGATCAACCGCGTGAGACGATTCCCCTTCGATTCCGTGGCCTATAAGGGCCGCAACGCCGTCGCGCGCGCCTTCTGCCGCCTCAAAGACTTCCGAGCGATCGCAACACGTTACGACAAGCTCGCTCGAAACTTCCTTGCAGGCATCTGCCGTCAGATTTGCGACCGCGCAAGGCTTGAGAGCCAATCGGAGAATTTTTCGTTCGCCGAGCGGTTTTGCCAATCTGCAAAGGTGTACGGCTTGGAGGCTGCAGCATCCTTGTCGAACGTGGCAATCTGAATGCTGGCAAAACGTTGATCGAACAGATTGACGTTTGCTTCGTCGTTGAGCCTCAAAGCGCGGTCATCGATGTTCGTCGAGCCGACCGACGTCCAGATGTCGTCGACAATCACAAGCTTACAATGGAAGAACGTGGGCTGATACTCGCTGATCTTCACGCCGGCTTGAAGTAGATCGCCCCAAAGGTGCCGGGATGCTTTCCTGACGATGCGCGCATCGGTCTGAGGCCCGGGAATGATGATCTGAACCTCCACACCACGCTTGCGGGCCTCAAGGAGCTGTTGTCTGATCAGGTCGTCGGGAACGAAATAGGGGGTGGCGATCCGGATATTCTTCTGAGCGGAGGCAAGCGCCGTCATCAGCATCAGGTGCATGACATTGCGCTGATGCGTCGAGCTGATCACCACCTGGGCAGCTTGATCGCCTGCGGGGGATATATCCGGAAAGAAGCGGTCGCCTAGCAGCAAATCGCCGGTCGCTTCGATCCAATGCTCGGCAAATGCCGATTGGAGCTCTGCCGCTGCAGGCCCTTCCAAGCGATAATGATTGTCGCGCCATTCGCTCGGCGCGCGCGCATCACCGTTCCATTCGTCAGCGATGCCCACACCACCGGTAAACCCAACGCGCCCGTCGACAACCAGCAATTTCCTGTGTGTGCGATTATTCAGCCGATCGATTGTGTACCAAGTGATCGGGCGGAACCGGACCACCTCTACGCCGGCGTCCTGCATTCGCTTGATGAGCCCTTCGTCCATCGGAATGCTTCCGACCCAGTCGAGCAGGACCTTTACGGTCAGCCCCTCACGGGCTTTTGCCGAGAGCGCATCGGCGAATTCGTTGGCGATGGCGCCACGCCAGTAGATATACGTCTCGAAACTGATCGTCTGCCGCGCTTCGCGTATTCCGCGCAGCATCGCGGGAAAGATCTGGACGCCGTTGACGAGGGTTTCGACCTTGTTTCCGGGCACGTAGTTCGACCCGAAGAGGGCGCCCATGGACGCCTTGAGCTGTCGATCCGACGATGCAAGATGATGCGGAAGTGGTTGCCGCAATTGGTGCGGCTCGGGCAACAAATTGCCGACGACGAGGCAACCAACGCCCCCCACGGCAGCCGAGAATAGAGCGATGATGAAAGGGTGTTGTCGTAGCTTCATTGGCAATCGAACGTAGAGGTTGCGAGGGCGCCGATTGCGATCATTTCCTGGGCGGGTGCGCGAGCAATTCGTCGGCCGGAACCGACCAGGTAGCGGTCCAAGTCTCACTCAATGTGCGTTTTCGCGATTTAAGGAAGATTCTGAGCTCCGCCGACTGACCATCGGGTAACGTCGCATCGACAATTACGCGCACTCCTTTCAGCGGCGAGTTGAATGTTAGGATCTTAGAGACGATCGAACCGCTGGTCGTCGTTGCGACAAGTTCCACACGATCGGGTTCGCTTTGGTAGTAGGCCAGATCGCCACCGGCAAAATCGACAATGAAACGTTTTGTGCCCTTGCCATCGGTCACGCCATCCTCGACATCCGAGCCGTTGAAGCTCTGCTGCGCTTGCGCGTACGAGTGCAGATGCCATGTCGTCGATACCGCGGTTATGCGATATCGGAACTCGGCAGGTTGGCCGGAAGGCAGCGGTTTATTCGGCGTCCAGCACGCGACGACATTGTCAAACGCCTCGTTCGTAGTCGGAATTTCGATCAGATCGATCCGGCCATCCCCCCAGTCGCCCTGAGGCGTAACCCAATAGCCTGGCCTCGCCTCATAACGTGCTTCAAGATCCTGATAGCTTCCGAAGTCCCGGTCGCGTTGCATGAGACCAAAGCCGCGCGGGTTCTTGTCGCCGAAACTCGAAATGCGCAACGCCTTCGGATTGCGAATGGGCCGCCAGATCCATTCACCACTCCCGGATTGCATCATCAAGCCGTCGGAGTCGTGAATCTCTGGCCGAAAATCTGAACGTTGGGTCAGATCGCCTTCCCCGGCCTGAAACATCGACGTCAATGGTGCGATCCCTAGCCGCTCGATGTCATTCCGAGGGATGATCGTCGCAGTGACATCCACGGAGGTTTCGCGGCCTGGGCTAACGACATAGCGATAGGCACCGGCGACCGATGGGGAATCAAGGAGCGCGTAGATGACGAGGTCCGTCGCGTCGCGCGACGGTTCCTCCACCCAGAGCGCTCGCATGAATGGGAACTCCTCCGGCTGCTTGCCACCGACGTCCAAGGCAAGTGACCGTGCCGAAAGTCCATAGCGATGACCGCGCCCGATGAGACGGAAATAGCTCGCGCCCAGGAACGAGATGACCTCGTCCTGAATCTTTGGGTCGTTGAGGTTGGTCGTGACAGCGAACCCCGCAAAGCCAAGTGCAGGTGAGAGTCCTTTCGGAACGGGCACCTTGCCGTACTCGAAAAGGCCCGTCGTAAACGGTATCGGGATCGCGTTGCCATGGTTGATTATGTGAACCTGCACCGGCTTGTCATGAAGGAAGCCAAGATGGAATGGCAGAAGACGATAGTCTGAGCCGCCGTCGCGCCAAAAGGCCTTGTCCCGACGAAATCGGATTTCACGATAGCTGTCATAGGTCAGCTTCGATAACTCGGCCGGAATCTTGGAGCTTTCGGCATCGAAGGGCTGATTTGCCAATGCCTTCGCTCGCTCAACCACGTCATCGTAGCTGAAGCCTTTGCTGGAATTGGCGGTAGCCTGAGTCCGCGCTGCGCTGTTCGCAAACACGCAGGCGGTGGATAGCAGAGCGAGAATGGTGCGACGAGACGGTACGGACATGGCTATCCCCAGCCCGAAACGGCAGCCAATCTGCGATCGAGAGCTTCCTTAGAACGCCACTAACGTGGATCAGTTCCAGGACGGCTCCATATCGAAGGGTCTGCTTGGCGGCGGTGCGCCATAAGCGGACATTGGGAGGTCGCCCGGAACCGGACATTATCTCGACGGGCAAGAGTGCTCGATCCGCTTCCGATCCCATTGGAACGTAAGCAACCTTCGCTGGATGAGGCACCGCACCTCTAAACACAAAATGCCAGGGCGTTGGGCGTCTCGGTCGACGTCTTGCGGCTGCTTGTTGCGCTTTCGTGCAGGACGGCGAGCCCTTAATGTTTGCGGAGATGACGATCGTTAACCGCCTTAAGCATCTCTCTGAAGTAGGTACGGTGATCCATTGTCCGGAGATGACCCTGCTCGCCGCCGATGACGAGCCACCGATCGTCATCGGCGAAGGCGAACTCAGGGTACTGACCGAGACTTCATTCGGGTATCGGGTGAAGCCGACATTCTCGAAGAGGCTATGGCGGCGTTCCGGCGCTCATTCGATCAATGCCTGCCTACATCGGGGAGGCCGGCTGGGCGCTCCACGTCTACCATACGGCGAAGGTCGATGCCCGGCTCGCGCGCTGGAGCAGGCAAAAGGCCGTACCGAACCGAGCGGGCATGATTGAGCCGCAAGGAGGCCCCCATGCTCAAAATAGCGAACAAAAATTGATCGTCGCCAAAGCCAAAGCTATCCAACGGCACGCGCGCAGCGGACGGCTACACGTCATACCTCAGCATCCACGAGCCGTGGGTATGATGTTCAATTTCCGAAAGCGCGGCGTCCAGTGACCGGTAAGGGCCGGGCGTCAGGTGTGCCAAAATCGCAGCCCTTTCCCTCCGATGACAACACGATATGCGCCGTTGAGGCTCAGTTCGACATAGCCCGCTGAGCGGCTGAGCAGATCCTCGATCGACCATCGCGACTTGCCGTTTTGCCAAACGATAAGGTCCATGCCGCGCGCCCTGGCCCGGGGTATGGTCAGGCTGGAAGGATGTCGGCTATCACTGGGCCGTGTTGCTCGACGGCACGGTGAAGGCTGGCCGGCGGGAGGCCGACGTCGGCTCCCATGTTGCCGGGCACGACACGGGCACGCTCGGCGTGGTGTATGTCGGCGCCGTCGACGCCAAGGGCAACCCTAAGGATAGCCGGGCGAAAGCTGGGCAGGTTGTGTCGCTGATCGGTGCCTCCGGCTCAGGCAAGACGACCTTCCTGCGCTGCGTCAACCTGCTCGAGGAGCATGACGGCGGCGAGATCCTGCTCGACGGAGATCCGATCGGCTATACCGAAAGCGGTGGGAGGCGCAGGCGGCTCAGCGAGACGAAAATCTCCGCCCAGCGCGCCCGCATCGGCATGGTCTTCCAGCAGTTCAACCTGTTCCCGCATCTCACCGCAGCCGAGAACGTCATGCTCGGGCTGGTGAAAGTGCTCAGCAAAAGCAAGGCCGAGGCAAGGGAGATCGCCAACCATTGGCTCGGCCGAGTCGGGCTGGCGGAGCGCGGCGAACACTACCCCTACCAGCTTTCGGGCGGCCAGCAGCAGCGCGTCGCGATCGCGCGCGCGGTTGCGATGCAGCCGCGCCTGCTGCTCTTCGACGAGGTGACCTCGGCGCTCGACCCCGAATTGGTCGCAGAGGTGCTCGGAGTGATGCAGTCACTGGCGGAATCCGGCATGACCATGTTGCTCGTCAGCCACGAGATGCTGTTCGTACGCGACGTCTCCGACCATGTCGTCTTCCTCGACCAGGGCCTCGTGGCCCAGGCCGGCCCGCCAGCCGAAATCTTCGACAACCCCGAAAGCGAGCGATTGCGCAGCTTCCTCGGGCGTTTCCACGGCCTGTTCGGCCAGCGCGGCTGAGGCGCGGCCAGAAGGGTACAGTTCTTCCCACCGCTATTATGCGCCAGCAGACGCTGGTTTCAGTACAACCAATGCACGGGTGCAGTGCCGCTAGCAGTCAACCGCACCTGGGCAATACGGTCGCCGAGCAGACATCCGAGATAGGCAGTTCGCAAGTCCGGCCCGCCGAAGGCGATGCTCGACAGGTTGCGCAGCTTGACGGCCGGGTTCGAATCCATATGCGGACGGCCGAGCTCATTGGCGATGAAGGCTTCCTCCACCCAAGCGACATGGGCGGCGTCGGTCTCGCTGAGGACGATCTCGACGGAACCGCCCTCAGGATCGATCCGCAGGAGTTGGTTCGCGATCACGCCGGCGATCCAGACCTTGCCCTCGACGTCGAAGGCGAGACCGTCGGGAAACTGGCCTTTGCCGAATTCATGCACGATCTGCTTTGGGCCGAGACGCGCGCCGGGATTGATCGGGAAGCGGCTGAGCCGCCGGCCATAGGTCTCGTTAACGTAGAGCCAGCGTCCGTCGGGCGAGATCTGACATTCATTGGTGAAGCCGAGCCCGTCGGCCACGATACGCGCGCCGCGCTCGTCGAGCACCGCGACGTAGCCGGTCGCCGAATCCAGCCGGTAGTCGAGCGAGCGCGGCTTCAGCCGCGTCGAGATCGTGAGCCAGAGCCTGCCCGCCTGGTCGCGCACGACATAGTTGGATGGCGGCACCGGCCGACCTTCGATCTCGGTCAACACGGGCGAAATCTGGCCCTCGCGTGTCAGCCGCCAGACGCCACCAAGCTCGCTACCCAGATTGGCGATGAGGAACGAGCCGTCGGGCTCCAGCGCGATGCCGTTGGGCCGCAGGCCCTCGGGCAAGTCGGCGGTCGTGCCGGTATAGAGCGCCTGCGATCCGTCCGGCCTGAGATGCGCGACGCCGCCGCGCCAGTCGGCCGTGTAGAGATCGCCGGCTTTGGTGGCGAGAACGCATTCCGGCCGGACCAGGCCGTGTCCGAGCAGGGTGACATCGGAGAGCGGGATCTGGTTCATCCGCGCATGAACCAGACCAGCGCCATCGGGATCGCCTCGATATAGGTCACGGTGAACAGCACGATCAGCGCGATGGCGAACATCGGGATCAGCTCGCGCGAGATCGCCACCATGCCGACGCGGGCGATCTTGGCGGCGACGAAGAGCGTTCCCCCGACGGGCGGCGTGTAGAGTCCGATCACCAAGTTGAACACCATGATCAAGCCAAGATGCACCGGGTCGATGCCGAAGGCCTTGGCGGTCGGGATGAAGAGCGGCGCGGTCAGCATCAGCGAGGGGAGCGGCTCGAGGAATATGCCGACCAGGATCAGCGCGACGTTGAGCAGCAGCAGGAAGACATATTTGTTTTCGGAGATCGCCAGGATCGCTGCCGCCAGATTGGCCGGGATCTGCTCGACCGTGATCAGCCAGGACAGCGCCCCGGTTGCGCCGACGACGAGCATGACCACCGCGCTGGTGCGGAAGGAATGCAGCAGCATCTCGGGCACCTGGCGCGGCTTGACCTCGCGATAGACGAAGAGCGCCAGGATAAGCCCGTAGAACACGGCGATCGATGCGGCTTCCGTCGGCGTGAAGATGCCGCTGAGGATGCCGCCGAGGATCACCACCGGCATGCCGGTCGCCGGCAGGATCGCGACGAAGCTACGCCAGATCTCACGCCGGCTCGGCATCGCGCCGCCGAGATCGCAACCCAGCGAGCGCCCCTTCCAGACGCAGAGCAGGATCAGCGCAAAGGCGAGCGTGAAGGCCGGGAACACGCCGGAGACGAGCAATTCGCGGATCGAGACATTGCCGACGAAGCCGTAGACCAGCAGCGGGATCGAGAGCGGCATCAGCACGCCGATGGTGCCCGCGACGGCGATAAGCGCGCCAGCGAAGGCGCGCGGGTAGCCGCGCTCGGCCATGCGGGGGATCATGATCGAGCCGATCGCGGCGGAATCCGCCACCGCCGAGCCCGACACCGAGCCGAACATGGTGCAGGCCGAGACCGTGACGACGCCAAGCCCGCCCGGCATGAAGGCGAGCAGCGAACGGGCGAAGTCGATCAATCTTTTTCCCACGCCACCATGGGTGATCAGCTCGCCCGTGAAGATGAAAAGCGGGATCGCCGCCAGATGCAGCGGCTCGACGCTGGAGATGTAGGATAGGAAGATCGCCTCCAGCGGATAGCCCTGACCGAAGATCCAGATTGTCGAGATGGTGGTCAGGAGCAAGGCCCAGACCAGCGGCATGCCGAGCAGCGCGAGCGCGAAGAAGATCGCGCAGATGACGGCGAGAACCATGTCTTAGTCCATGAAGGCTTCTTGAGGGATCGGTTCGCCCCGCGCGAGCAGGCTGATCTCGTAGGCGACGTAGACCAGCGCCAGCGCCGAGCCGACGGGCATGGCGAGGTATTGCGCGCCCATCGGCCAGTGCAGCACCGTCATCTCCTGTTCCATCGTGCCCTGCGCGATACTCAGCCCGTACCAGACCAGGAAGCCGAGCAGGGCGACAACGCCGAGGCGGGTCGCGATCTCCACGATGCGCGTCCAGGCCGGCGGCATTGCCTCGACGAATTCGGTGATGCGCATATGAGCGCCTCGTCGCGCCGCCGAGGCGCCGCCGAGGAACGTCGCCCATAGCAGCACGAATTCGCCGAACTCGGTGTTCCAGGCGATATCGCTGTTGAGCAGCACGCGGGCTGCGACATTGGCGAACATTACCAGCAGCAGCATGACCGCGAGTACTGTCACGACGACGTCGATCGCATCGCCAAGGAGGCGCAACGAGGCGGGCTCTTTCCGGCCGGGACGGTAGAAATAGAACGAACCGTCTGCGGCCGCTGCGTCGGGCGCCGCCATCAGCCCATGCTCTTGCGGATATCGGCGGCTTCTCCGATCATCTGGTCGACCGCCGCCGCGCCGAACTCCTTGCGGGCGCGCTCATTGGCGCCTTCGGCCGCCTTACTCCAGATGGCGAGGTCCGGTTTGGTGATGATCGCTCCCTTGGCGGTCATCTCGGTGAGCAGCTTGTCGTCATTGGCGCGGACCTCGCGGCGATTCCAGTCGCCGGATTCCTTGGCGGCCTTCATCACACCCTCCTGGTCGGCCGCGCTCATGCCCTTGAAGCTGCGCTCTGCCATTGCCAGCCAGAGCGGCGAATAGACGTGGTTCGACAGAGTGATGTATTTCGCGACCTCGTAGAAGCGCTGCGAAAAGATCGTGTCTATGGGGTTTTCCTGGCCCGACACCGTGTTCTGCTGGATGCCGAGATAGACCTCGGTCACCGGCATGACGACGGGCGAGAAGCCGATCGATTCCATGATCCAGCGTATCATCTCGACGGGGGCGATCCGGAGCTTCTTGCCCTTGGCGTCGGCCGGGCTGCCAAGCGGGAAATTGGTTGTGAAGCAGCGAAAGCCGGCCTCCCAGTTGCCGATCAGCCGCATGCCCTTGGCCGGTAGCGCAGCCGCCTGCTTCGCGATGAAGGGCGAGGTGTCGTAGAGCTTCCAGCCCTGCTCGTAGTTCTCGGCAAGATAGGGCAGCGCGATCAGCGAGAGGTCCTTCACATGCGGGGTGAAGGTGACGACGCCGGTGACTGCGAAATCGAGACCGCCGATCTGAAGTTGGTCGAGCGACTTGGCGTCGTTGGCAAGCTGGCCCGAATGGTAGACTTGGACCTTGTAGCGGCCTTGCGTGTTCTTCTCGACAGCGGCGGCGAACATCTCGGCTGCCTGCTGGCGCGCGCCGACCGACGTGTCGGTATGGCTGAAGCGCAGCACCTTGGCGCTCTGGGCACGCAGGATGGTCGGAAAGCCGGTGATGGTGAGGCCGGCTGCGGCCGTGCCCTTCAGGAGATCGCGTCTGTTGGTCATGGTATCCTCCCCGGATATGATTGTTTTCGCCAGCCGGGCGGCTTGGTGCCGCCTTCTCGTGGATTTTAGACGGTGATGAAGCGGCCCTCCGCTGCCGAGCGATAGACCGCCTCCTCGATGTCGAGATTGCGCAGGTAGTCGCGGCCGGAATTGGCGAGCGGCGTGCCGGTCAGCAGATGATCGACGATGTGACGCGACTGCCGGTAGACGCAATCGCCGCCATAGCCTCTATCCGCCCAGGCATAGGCGTGCTCGCGCTCATCGCCGCCACGCGGGCGGACGAACAGCTTGCCGAAGCCGTCGAGCCGGATCACGCTCTCGGTTCCTTCGACCAACAATACGCCGTTGGTCATGCGCGTATCCTTCGCCGGATGGTCGACATGGCGGTTGCCGTCGAACAGTCCGGCGGCTCCGCTGGCAAAGTCGAAGATCACGTATCCGGCATCCTCGCCGGCGATGACCGGGTTGATCCGGCGCAGCCGGGCGAAGACGCCGGTGATCTCGCCCATCAGGCAGCGGAACACGTCGATCAGGTGGATGCCGGTCTCGTGGATCAGGAAGCGCGGCATGCTTTGGAAATAGGGCTGGCGCGACAGATAGGCCTCGTGCCCCTGACCGTCTCCCGGTCGCAGCCGGAAACTGATGTTCAGCGGCGTACCTACGGCACCCGAAGTGATCAGCCGGCCAGCTTCCATGAACCAGGGCATGAAGCGGAAATTCTCATGCACGGCCAGCATCACCCCGGCCTCCTCGGCGAGGCCGACAATGGCCTGCGCCTCGTCATAGGCCGGTGCCAGCGGCTTCTGGCAAATCATCTTGACGCCGCGCCGCGCCGCCGCCTCGACGAGGGCGCGGTGCGTCTGCGGCGGCGTGACGATGTCGATCAGGTCCGGGCGGACCGCATCCAGCATCGCCTCGGCATCGTCGAAGGCCTTCGCGCCGTCGAACAGGGCGACCGCAGCCTCGCGCTTTCCGGCATCGCGATCCGCGACACCGACGACGCGAACGCCATCCATGCGGCTCCACGCATCCTGGTGGAACCGGCTGAAATAGCCGCAGCCCGCGATGGCGACCGTCAGCGTCATTGCGGATCGGCTTGTCCGTTGCGGATCAGCTCGGCGATGGTGTTGCCGATATGGCGTGTGCCGTGGCGGCCGCCGATGTCGTAGGTCCGCAGGTTCATCGTGCCGAAGGCGTGGTCGACGCTGAGCTCGATCGCGCGGGCGGCATCACGCGCCGCGCTGCTGCCATGGCGCTCGCCGAGCCAGTCGAGCATCATCGCGACCGACAGGATCATGGCGGTCGGGTTGGCGACGCCCTTGCCCGCGATGTCCGGGGCAGTGCCATGGCTGGGTTGGAACATGCCATGAGCCGCGCCGATATCGGCCGAGGGCGCAAAACCCATTCCTCCGATCAGGCCTGCACCGAGATCGGAGAGAATATCGCCGAACAGGTTCTCCGTCGGCAGCACGTCGAAATCCCAGGGTCGACGGACGAGATCGAGAGCCATGGCGTCGATGTAATGATGGCGGGCATCGATGTCGGGATGCTTCGCCGCGGTCTCGTAGAAGACCTTCCGCATGAAGGCGAAGGAACGGAACACGTTGGCCTTGTCGACCAAAGTCACGCGCCCGGGCGTTCCGCGTGTTTCACGGCGATTGCGCGCGAGCTTGCAGCAGAAATCAGTCAGCTGCTCGGTCACTTTCCGGGTGATGACCTGGGTGTCGCGGGCCTCCTTGTCGTCGATGATCTCGCCCTTGCCGCGCGAGGCGAACATGCCCTCCGTCGATTCACGGACGATGACGAGGTCGATATCTTTCCAGCGCTCATGGGCTAGAACCGGCGGCACGCCGGGGATGGCGCGGATCGGCCTGACACCGGCATAAAGTTCGAAAGCCATGCGCATGTCGAGCTGCGGCGCGATCTCGGTACCGTCAGGAAAGCGGATATCCGGCCAGCCCATCGCGCCGAACAATATGGCATCCGATTTGCCCGCGCGCTCGAGCCCGTCTTTGGGAAGGATCGCGCCGGTCTCCTTGTAGTGGTGAGCTCCGCCGGGAATGTGCTCCTGATGGAAGGACAGCTCGAACCGCTTCTCTACCGCTCCGAGAACGGTCGCCGCCGCCTCCATGACTTCGAGGCCGATACCTTCGCCCGGCATCACGGCGAGATGGAAGGAGTTTGACGTCATAGTCTTTGGATTCCGTGTCGTTCGATGATGGTGGTAAGTTCGCGGCCACCGCGCTTTCTGTGAGCGTGGTAGATTTCACGGGCGTGCTCGACGTCGCCTGCGAGGATGGCCTCGACCACGGCCCGGTGCTCGGCGGTCGACTGCAGGGGCAGCGGCCGCAGTGAGAGCGTGAACATTCGGGCGCGATGCGCCTGGTCCCAGACCTGCATGATCATCGCTGCCAGTCGCCGGTTTCCGCAGAGCTTGGCGAGGTTCAGATGGAAGGCCTCGTCCGCTGCTGCCCAGGCCTGCAGATCAGGCTCTCCCTCAAGCGCGGCCTCCATCGCATCGCAGGAGTCAACGAGACCCGCGAGCTCGGCCCTGTCAGGCCTGCGTGCAGCCAGAAGCTCGACGGCCGTCGGCTCCAGCGACATCAGCACCTCGTAGATTTCACGCATGTCGCCGGGCGATAGAGCCGAGATGCGGACACCGTGCCGCGGCACGATCTCCAGCAACCCGTCCTGCTGCAACCGGACGAAAGCCTCCCGAACCGGAGTGCGCGAGGCACTCAGCTCCGCGGCCACCTCGCTTTCGAGGATTTGCGCACCAGGCGGGTAGCGGTTGTCCAGAATCTGCTGCTTGAGCCGGGCATAGACCGTCTCGGTCGAGCGCAGGGCTCGGCTGTTCACGGTTGCATGGGGCTGGTTCAGATCCATCGAATCCAACAACGTATACGTTAATACATGCTCACGGGTATACGGGCCACTGATGTGATTGGCAAGAGCCTGCGACGCGAGTTCAGGCGCCGACATCGAGCCGTCTTCAGCCGAGGCTGAGACCGTATTTCGCACCGAGCTCATTGAGTTCGTCGAAGACGGCCGCATTCAGCGGAATGCCACGCTCGCGCCGCTCGAGAAGTGCAAGATGCTCGCGCTCTCCGGGCAGATAGATCCGCTCGACACCTGGCGCTTTCCTCGTCCCCTGGATGTCGGCGAGAGCTTTCGACATGCGGGCGTAGTAGTGGTCGAGATCCTCGAAGGCCGAGATCGGCAGCACGCCGAAGAGATGGCCGACATTCTGCGGTGTCGTCGTCTGCTCGTACATATGGGTCACTTCGGAGCCGAAATAGGCGCCTGACAGCATCGTGCTGAGCAGGCCGATGCCGAGCGTCAGGGCATAGCCCTTCGGCCCGCCAACCGGCAGCACGAAGCCTTTCAGCGCCTCGACCGGATCGGTCGTGGGGGCGCCGTCCGGGCCGCTCGCCCAGTCGGACGGAATCGGCGTGCCGTCCTTGGCGGCGACGATGATCTTGCCGCGCGCTGCGACGCTGCAGGCCATGTCGAGAACGACGGGAAAGCCGTCTCGCGTCGGGAAGGCGAAAGCGAACGGATTGTTGCCGAGAATGGCCTCGGCTCCGCCCCATGGCGTCATGTGGTTAATGCCGCCGATGGTGAAGCTCAGGCCGATCATGTCGTGCCTGGCGGCCATCTCGGCGTAGTGGGACGCGGCACCGTAATGGTTGCTGTTGCGGACCGAGACGAAGGCGCAGTCGCCGTCGCTGGCCTTCTCGAGGGCAATCTCCATCGCTCGGATGCCGACGATCTGGCCCATGCCATTATCGCCATCCAAAACGGCGGTGGTGCGGGTCTGGCGGAGAATTCGCGGCTGCGGGCGCGGGTTGGAGCCGCCGTCCTCGATGCGCTGGATATAGATCGGCAAACGCACCACGCCATGCGAGGCCACCGCGCGCAAGTCGGCTTCGACGAGGTTGTCCACGATCAGGATCGCCTCGTCGTCCGGGACGCCGACTGCGATGAACATCGCCCGGCAAAAGGTCTTCAGGGCGTCCTCGCCGACAATGACGAATTTCTCGTTGTCCATGGGTGTTTCCTGTCTCGAGCGGTCGGCGCCTCTGGTGCGGGTGCCTTCGTCGGAGGTTTGACATGTCTGGTATGATAGGTCTACACGTAGACCAATAACAAGCCGCAGCCGCCCGTCGAGCGAGCATGGGGCACCCGAGGAAAACAAGGAGAAGGGCGTGACCTCGTCAGCCATTGCTCAGCCACGCCATATCGCTGGCCCGTTACGGTCCGGAGGCCGCGCATCGCCGGCGCCGGGCGCCGATACGGTGATGCCCAAACTGCTGGAGGTGGAAGGGCTGACGCTCCAGTATAAGACGCCCCAGCACCTCGTAACGGCGACCTATCGGGTCGATTGCGCCGTCCACGACCAGGATCGCTATGTCATCCTGGGCCCGTCGGGCTGCGGCAAGTCGACGATGCTCAAAGCCATCGGCGGCTTCATGAAGCCCGAGGAAGGGCATATCCGGCTGCGTGGTCGCGAGATCGTGGGACCCGGCCCCGACCGGATGATGGTGTTCCAGGAATTCGAGCAGCTGATGCCTTGGAAGACCGTCATGGAGAACGTGCTGTTCCCGATGCGGATTTCCGGGCGCTTCAAGCGCAAGGACGCGATGGAGCGGGCGTTGTCGGTGATCGACAAGGTGAAGCTGACGAAGTTTCGCGACGCGTATCCGCACACGCTGTCCGGCGGCATGAAGATGCGCGTCGCAATCGCCCGCGCGATGGCGATGGAGCCGGACATCCTGCTGATGGACGAGCCCTTCGCAGCCCTTGATGCACTGACCCGGCGCAAGATGCAGGACGAGCTGCTGCAGCTCTGGGAGCAGGTGCGCTTCACCCTGATGTTCGTGACCCATTCCATCGAGGAGGCGATCATCGTCGGCTCTCGCATCCTGGTTCTGTCGCCGCATCCGGGCCGCGTGCGTGCCGAGCTCGACGCCTCCGAACTCGATTTCCGCTCCGTCGGGACGCCCGAGTTCGGGGCGTTGTCCCAGAAGATCCACGGTCTGTTGTTCGAGCACGAACTCGGCCACGTGCCACAGCCGGAGGAGCCGGAGCTATGAGCATGGTCAGCCTTGGACGCGGTGAAGGGGCCGCCCTTCCACGCCGCCCTGAATTCGAGATTCAGCCGATCGACGCCAGCGGCATCGGCGAGGTGGCGCGGCCGCTCTCCACCCTCGAGCGGACAGTCAATAACGACGCGGTGCGCAAGGTGGCGATCCTGGTCGTGCTGGCGGTCGTCTGGGAGTTGTATGCGCGGTGGCTCAGCAACCCGCTGCTCTTCCCGTCCTTCGGGGAGACGGTCGCCACCTTCGTCGGGGACCTCACGAGTGGCACGCTGCTTGATCGCGTGGCGACGTCGATGCGGTCGCTGCTGCTGGGTTATGGGGCGGGGCTCGCGCTGGCGGCGGTCATGACGACCATCGCCGTCTCGACCCGCTTCGGCACCGATCTCCTCAACACCCTCACCGCCATGTTCAACCCGCTGCCGGCGATCGCGTTGCTGCCGCTGGCTTTGATCTGGTTCGGGCTGGGCATGGGCTCGCTGATCTTCGTCATCGTTCACTCCGTGTTGTGGGCGGTATCGCTCAACACGCTCACAGGTTTCCGCTCGGTGCCGGAGGTTCTCCGGATGAGCGGCCGCAACTACGGCCTCAAGGGCGTGCGCTACGTGATTTACATCCTGATCCCGGCCGCTTTCCCAGCGATCCTGGCAGGGCTCAAGATCGGCTGGGCCTTCGCCTGGCGAACCCTCATCGCGGCGGAGCTCGTCTTCGGTGTCTCGTCCCGTTCGGGCGGGCTGGGCTGGTACATCTTCGAGGCGCGCTCCGAGCTCGATACTGCGCGGGTCTTCTCCGGTCTGCTCGCCGTCATCCTGATCGGACTCCTCGTGGAATCGGTGATCTTCCGGGCGATCGAGAAGCGCACCGTGCAGCGCTGGGGCATGCAGAACTGAGCGAGCCGGGCCAACCGGCCGACGCCTTTGGGGAGTGAGGACAAATGAGACATTTCGTTCAGCTGGTGGCCGTAGCGGGTCTGGCCCTTTTCGCTACCACCGCGTCGCGTGCGGAAGTCGGCGAGATCAGGGCGGCCCAGCAATACGGGCTCAGCAGCCTGCCGCTGATGATCATGGAGGACGGTAAGCTTGTCGAGAAGCACGCCAAGGCGCTCGGTCTGGGCGAACTCAAGGTCAGTTGGATCAAGCTCGGCAATCCCGGCGCCATCACCGAAGGGCTCGTATCGGGCAGTCTGGATTTCGGCAGCGGCGGCGTGCCCTCCCTGCTAACGCTGTGGTCGCGGACTCAGGGCACGGCCATGGAGGTCAAGGGCGCAGGCGCCATCGTCAACATGCCGATGGAACTCCTGACAACCAATCCGAAGGTGAGCTCGATCAAGGATTTCACGGATCAGGACCGCATCGCCGTGACGACGGTGAAGGTCTCGAACCAGGCGCTGCTGCTGCAGATGGCCGCCGCCAAGGAATTCGGTACCGCCAATTTCGGCAGGCTCGATCCGCTGACGGTCTCCTTGCCTCACCCCGAGGCCACCTCGACTCTGCTGTCGGGCTCGGGCGTGATCTCGGCACATTTCTCCGCCCTCCCGTTCCAGCACATGCAGAAACGGGACCAGCGGGTGCGCAAGATCCTCAGCAGCTATGACGTACTCGGCGGGCCGGCGACCAACACGGCGATCTACGCGACCAAGCGCTTCCGCGACGCCAATCCCAAGGCCTATCAGGCCTTCGTCGGAGGCCTGCAGGAGGCGATCGAGCAAATCAACAAGGACAAGCGCGCGGCGGCGGAAACCTATCGACGGATGACCGGTACGAAAGAAGGCGCCGACGAGATCTACGCCATGATCGCGGCGCCCGAGGTCGAAATGACGTACACGCCGCATCAGACGATGAAGATGGCGAGCTTCATGGCCGAGACAGGGCGCTTGAAGATTGCCCCCAAGGATTGGAAAGACCTGTTCTTCGACAATGTCCATAGTCTCCCCGGCAGCTGACCACGCCACCCGCGGGTGAACATTCGAGGAAATCAAACATGATCCCGGGAGCAATCGTCCCCGACCAGCGGCCGATCCGGCGCCGCAAGCTCTATGAAGACGTGGTCGAGCGGCTCGAGGCCGCGATCAACGAGGGCCACTACGCCCCGGGCGACCAGTTGCCGGCCGAGCGCGAGCTGATGGAGGCGTACGGCGTCGGGCGGACCGCCATCCGCGAGGCCCTCTTTGCGCTCCAGCGTATGGGGCTGATCGCGATCAGCAGCGGCGAGCGGGCGCGCGTCTCACAACCGAGCGCCGGCACGATGATCGGCGAGCTCTCGGGCATCGCTCGATATATGCTGGCCAAGCCTGGTGGCGCGCGCCACTTCCAACAGGCGCGCATGATGTTCGAAGTCGGCGTCGCCGCGCTGGCGGCGGAAACCGCGACCGCAGACGATATCGTCAGGCTCGAGGCGGCGCTGGCTGCGAACCTGGCGGCGCTCGACCAGGGGCGTGCCTTTGAACGCACCGACGTGGCCTTTCATTTCGTCCTGGCGGAGATCCCCCGCAATCCGATCTTCACGGCCCTCCATGACGGGCTGAGCGAATGGCTGACCGAACAGCGGACCACGTCGCTGAAGGCGCGCGGCTCCGCGGAGGCGGCCTATGCCGCGCATCGACGCATCTTCGAGGCCGTGGCGAAGCATGATTCCCAGGCCGCAGCTGACGCGATGCAGGCGCATCTCTCCGAGGTCGGCGACTACTATTGGAAGGCGTCGGGGGGCTGACCCCCGTTGCCCGACCCGCTCTAGAACAGGACCCGCCATGGCGCGCTTCACGATCCTCGTCCGCTTCCGCGTCTTCGACGGCCAAATGGCAATCTTCCTGCCGCTGATGATCGAGAATGCCGAGGCGTCGCGCCGTGACGAGCCCGGCTGCGAGCGCTTCGACGTGCTGCGTCCCGACGACCAGCCCGACTGCATCCTGCTATACGAGATCTATCGCGACCGCGCCGCCTTCGACGAGCACTGTGCGAGCGCCCACTTCCAGCGTTTTGACTCGGCAACCAAGGCCCTTGTTGCCGAAAAGCAGGTCACGGTCCTCGACCTGTTGGCGGAGGCGTAAGGCCCCGTCTTTGACCAAGCCACGAGGGTGGCTCGAACCGCCCCTTCCATCTGGGATGAAACACGGCCTGCGGGTCGGCACGGAGACGATAAAATGAAGCGATTTCTCACGGCCGCAGCAGCGGCCACGTTCCTGATGGCCGGGTCGGTCTCCGCGGCGCTGGCCGAGGCCAAGACGCTTCGGGTCGCGAAGCAGTACGGGCTTGGCTACATCCAGCTTATGATGATGGAGGATCAGAAGCTCGTCGAGAAGCACGCCCGGGAGGCGGGCCTGGGCGAGATCACGGTCGACTGGTCAACCTTCCGCTCCAGCGACGTCATGAACGACGCGCTCATCTCGGGAAATCTGGACTTCGCCAGTCTGGGCCCGACGGGGATCATCACGATCTGGTCGAAGACGCGCAACAACTTCGATGTCCGTGTCGCCAGCGGCATCAACGCCATGGCATGGACGCTCAACGTGCGCGACCCCTCCATAAAGTCCCTGCGGGACTTTACCTCGGACCACCGAATTGCCGTGCCGGGGGTCAAGGTCTCCGGGCAGGCGACCGCGCTGCAGATCGCGGCCGCGAAGGAATGGGGCGACAAGGAGTTCGAGAAGCTCGATTCCCTGACGGTCTCGCTCTCTCATCCCGATGCGACGGCGATGATGCTCGGCGGCAAGTCTGAGATTGTCGCCAACTTCTCCTCGCCACCGTTCTCGAACGTGCAGCTCAAGAACCCGGAAGTACGCGCGATCCTGAATTCAGACGACATTCTAGGGGGGCCGATCTCCTTCAACGTGATCGCGACCACTGGTAAATTCCGGAGCGACAACCCCAAGCTCTACGGCGCCTTCCTCGCGGCGCTGAAGGAGGCGACCGAGATCGTTGGCAAAGACAAGGGCGCTGCCGCCGAGACCTATCAGCGCCTGACGAAAGACCGCTCGTCGAAGGAAGAGCTAGTCGCAATCCTGACCGACAAGACGACCCGCATCACGACGGATGTTCTCAACCTCGGCGCCTTCACCGATTTCATGGGCAGGGTCGGGCGGCTAAAAAACGCGCCGGCGGACTGGAAGAAGGAGATGCTTTTTCCGGAAGCCACGGCGCGCTGACACTCGTCGATCGCAGTGCGTCAGCCAATACGGCGGCCCTCATGGAAATTTTCCCCCGGAGGTTGACGCCGGGCACTGCGATCCGCGATGTTCGATCGACCTTCAGAGCGATACGAAATCCATACGCGCCCCTCCCCTGCGAAAGGTCGCACGTCGATGCGGTCGAGCGCTAGCCGCGGGGGTTAGGTTCGATCGCGCCCGCAAGGTCGATGAATATGCGCATCGGTCGTTCTGTCGGACGTCCATCGCCTCGGCCCGCCTGCGGGCTTGGACTCGGCCGGGTGTCCATCCGAACGCTCGGGAATGCCGGTTTCCGAGCGAGGCGGCCGACTGGAGCTGGAGAAAGGTGCCCGGAGCGAACGTCAGCAATTGTCCCGGCCCCCCGTGCTCTCTTGCCGGAAGCGGACCATCCAGATGTCGTGTATGGGCCAAAGCGCCCCGTCGCTGGTTCGTGTGGAATGCGCCAAGAGCAGACACTCGGTGCCCGCCGCAGAACGGACATTCGCCACAACGTCGGATTCACGAGCGCCCTGTTAAATCGTGGTCCGCATCAAGGTCGAAGCCGGTGAAGGGTGAAGCTTTAATGCTCGGTGCTTGAGAGCAGCTTCCGGGGCAGCAAGCTCAGTCGCCTGCAACTTCGGCTTCGATCAGGATCGATTCGCTGAAACCCAACCCGCCTGCTGTCGTATACATGTGAAATACCATGCCCTCTTCAAGTCTCCAGCGCGCGTTCGGCAGGAACACGCCAGAAAAGTCGCTGGGGCGCGGGGTGCGGCCATAGAGCCCGAGAGTATAGCCGGTGACGTTGTCGTAGATGGGGCGCAGACCTTCACGAAGTACGGCTTCGCGCAGCACGGCATCGACCTCGCAAGCCAGGGCACCAGGCCGCATTGCTGCGAACTGACGGTCCTGGAGCGCTACGAGACGCTCGGCGAGCGGCAAAAGCCCACGCTTGTCCCCGCCGATCAAGACCGGACGCATCAGGCGGGCGCCATAACCACGCAGTTTCGGAATCAGTTCGACATGCAGGATGTCGCCCTCGCCGAGCGGCTGAGCCGTCATGACGCCGTGGAGGAATTCGTGGTCGCCGATGCCGGGCAGGATCGGTCCGGTTTCGCCGGTATCGGCACCGTTCTCCAGAAAGCAGGTGGCGGCGATGGCGGCAGCGGCTCTCGGCGAAAGCCCGGGACGCGCCCTTTCCGCGATTGCTCTCATCGCCTTGTCGGCAATGCCTGCGGCCTGGGCGATCAGGCCGATCTCGGCCGGCGACTTCACGGCTCTGAGCAGATCGCTCGCCTGCGGCAGATCGACGAAGCGAGCTTGCGGCAGAAGCGCCGCCAACCGATCGCGCGTCGCGGCCGTAAAGCCGTAAGACGCATGATCGGCGCCGATCCGCGCCTTTGCGAGGCCGCGGCGACGGATTTCATCGGCCATCACCGCATGCGGCTTGGCGGTATCGGGAAATCCGAGAATGTCGGCAAACCAACATGCGGTGCGACAGGGTTCGGCGTCGAGGTCTCGCAATACGAACCAGGGCTCGCCCTCCAGCGGCAGGAAGGCGGCGCGGTACATCGTCTCGGAGACGGTGTAGCCGGTCAGCCATGCCAGGAACTCGGCATGGTCGATCAGCAGCAGCTCCGCGCCGGCCTCGGCCATCGCGGCGCGGGCCTTGGCCACCCGCGCGGCGAATTCTTCGCGCGGGAACAATGGGCTCACGCGGCTTCGCAGATATCGAGGATGGTCAGCATGTAGATGCGGACCATGTCGAGGAAGTCGCGGATCTCGACGCGCTCGTCGGGCATGGTGTTGTAGCGCCCGCCCGGCCCGCAGACGATACCCTCCATGCCGACCTCGGCATAGAGATGGCCGGCATCGGTGCCGAAGAAGCCCGGCGGCTTGATTGCGCCTGTGGGCTGCTTTTCGCCGCGCACAGCCTCGTAGGCGGCGTTGACGACCTTGACGATGCGCGCGTCCTTGGCGACCTCGAAGGCCGGCATCGACTGATGGCCTTCCTTCTTCTCGATGCGGATGGAGGCTTTCAGGCCTGGAAAGCGTTCCTCCAGCGCGGCGAGCTCGCGCTTCATGTCGGCGAGTGCGCCTCCTTCCGTCTGGCCTGGCGCGTAGCGGCCGGAGCCCTTGAGCTTGCAATAGTCCGCGACCTGCGGCGCACGCCATTCGTGCAGTTCCTTGCCGAGCGCGCCATGGACGACGCCGACATGGACGCGGTTGATGGACTCGTGCTCGGCGCTCGGTGCGCCGGAGAAGGTCATGCCGTTGAGACGCGGAATCAGATCGCAGGCCGCCATGATCGCGTCGACCGCCTGCTCGCGTTTGGAGAGGTGACGGGTGTTGCCGACGAGCTCGATCACGAAGGAGAAGGCGCAGGCATGCATGGTCACGGCCTGCACGTCAGTCGGCTCGCTGTTGACGAAATAATCGGCGCGGATGCCGCTTCGGATCGCCGCGACCGTGCCGACGCCGCCCTGAAGTTCGCCGACGACATAGGTCAGGATCACGTCGCCCTTCAGCTTCACGCCGGCATCGAGCAGCGTCTTCACAGCGCAATATGAGGCTGCATCGCCAGCCTTCATGTTCGAGACGCCGATGCCGTAGATGAATTCCTCGTCGACAAGCCCGCCCCAGGGATCGACTGTCCAGCCTTCGGTTGCCGGGTTGGTGTCGAGATGGCCGTTGAACAGCAGGCTCTTGCCGCCGCCGGTGCCTTTCCAGCGGCCGATGGCGTTGGCGCGGCGGCCCTCGTCGAACGCCTGTGCCTCGGCCTCGATGCCCATAGCCTTCATCTGGGCGACGACGTGGTGCACCAGCTCCTTCTCGCCTTCGGTCTCGGAATAGCTCTTCTGTTTCGCCCAGCCGGAGAGCAGCGCGAGGCAAGCTTTCTCGTCGAGCGAATGGATCAGGTCGCGGGGATTCATGGCGATGGCCTCTGATGTCAGGCGGCAGCCGTGGCCGGAGCGGGCACGGCCTCGAGCAGGGAGCGGGTGTAGGGGTGCAGGGTTCCGCCGGAGAGCGCGGTGACGTCGACGAGATCGACGAGGTCGCCGCGATACATCACCGCGACGCGGTGAGCGATCTGCCGGACAAGGTTGAGATCGTGGGTGATGAAGAGATAGGCCGTGCCGAAGCGCTTCTGCAGATCGACGAGAAGCTCGATCACGGATGCCTGTACGGAGACATCGAGCGCCGAGGTGATCTCGTCGCAGATCACGAGCTTCGGCTTCGAGGCGAAAGCGCGCGCAATCGCGACGCGCTGCTTCTCGCCGCCCGAGAGCTGATGCGGGTAGCGGTCGGCATAGGAGGCTGGCAGCCTGACCTGCTCGAGCAACTCGCCGATGGCGGCCGCATCCTTGCGGGCGCCCGGCTCGCCATAGAGTTCGAGCGGCCGCGACAGGATCTCCCGAATGCGCTGGCGCGGATTGAGCGAGGAATCCGGATGCTGAAAGATGATCTGGACGTCGCGGCGATAAGCGCGGTCCATGTCGCCGAGGCCGGTGATGCGCCGGCCGGCGAAGCGGATTTCGCCCTCGAAGCGGTTGAGGCCTGTCATCGCCTTGGCCAGCGTCGACTTGCCCGAACCCGACTCGCCGACGATGCCCAGGATTTCCCCCGGCATCACCGCGAGGCTCACCTCGCGATTGCCGGTGAACTGCGTGTTGGCGCGTCCGAGCAGCCTTCCCAGAAAGGGCTTGCGGCCGTAATGGACGCTGACCTTTTCGACCTCCACCAGCGGCTCGCCGGAGCGCGGCGCGGCAGCCTCGACGAGGCGGTGGTCGGGCCGGGGCACGGCGGCCAGCAGCTTGCGCGTATAGGCATCCTGCGGCCGGGCAAAGACATCCGCGACCGCGCCCCGCTCGACAATCCTGCCGCGATGGATCACCGCGACCGTCGTCGCGATCTGCGAGACCAGCGCGAGGTCGTGCGAGATATAGAGCGAGGCGACGCCGGTTTCCGCCTGCAACTCCTTGAAGAGGTCGAGAATCTGGCGGGCGGTGATGACATCGAGCGCCGTCGTCGGCTCGTCGAAGATGATGCATTCCGGCTGGCAGGCGAAGGCCGTGGCGATGACGACGCGCTGCTTCTCGCCGCCGGACGCCTCGTGCGGATAGCGCCGCATCATCTGCTTGGGAATTTTCAGGCCGACATGGGCAAGGCGCTCCTCGCCCTCGGCCCATGCCTGCTTACGCGTGAGGCCACGGTGGCGCACCAGCACCTCGGCCAGTTGCTCGCCGAGCGGCAGCGTCGGGTTGAGCGAGGTGCTCGGGTCCTGGAATACCATCCCGATGCGCTTGCCGCGGATCGCTTCGATCTCAGCCTCGGAGGCCTTCAAGAGGTCCTGGCCGGTCAACCGGATGGCTCCGGCCTCGCGTGCGCTCTTCGGCAGATGGCGCATGATCGCCCAGGCCAGAGAGGTCTTGCCGGAACCGGATTCGCCGACGAGTCCCAGCACCTCGCCCTTCGCGATGGACAAGGCCACATCGTCCAGCGCGCGGGTGAAGCCGGCGGGCGTCGCATAGTCCAGACAATAGCCGGCAATGTCGAGGATCGGGGTCGCCATCGCCTCAGCTCCTCGGGTTCAGCGCGTCGCGCACCCCGTCGCCGAGCAGGTTGAAGCCGATCGCGACCAGCGCGACGGCGAGGCTCGGCCACAGGATCATCCAGGAACTCAGATGCATGAAGCGGCGCGCCTCCGAGACCATCAGCCCCCATTCGGAGGCAGGTGGCTGGGCACCGAGCCCGAGGAAGGAGAGCGTCGCAAACAGCATCACCGCGAAGGCGACGCGGATCGTCATCTCGACGATGATCGGTGCGACGACGTTGGGCAGCATCTCGCGCCCCACGATGAAGGCCGCACTTTCGCCCCGCGCGATCGCCGCGTTGACGTAGTCCTGTTTGCGCACGGCAAGTGCGACCGAGCGCGTAACGCGGGCCATGCCGGGTGCGAAGGCGAGCGCGATCGCAAGCAGCGCGTTGAGGCTGCTCTTGCCGAGGAGGTTCACGATCAGCAGCGCCAGCAGCAGGCTGGGGATCGACATGATCGCATCGACGGTGCGCATGATCGCCTCGTCGCTGCGCCCGCCCAGAAAGGCCGATATGGTGCCGATGACAGCGCCGACCAGCGTGCCCAGCGCGGTTGCCACCACGGCCATGACGACGGTAGCACGCGCTCCGTGCAGCAGGCGACTCAGGATGTCGCGACCATATTGGTCGGTGCCGAGCCAGAATTGCGCGCTCGGCGGCTTGTAGCGCATCAGCGGCGCCATCTTCTCGGGATCGTAGGGTGCCAGCCACGGCCCCATGGTGACGACGAGCAGGATAAAGCCGACGATCACGAGCCCGAGCGCGCCCTGCGGCGAGCGGAGCATGCGCCTGAGGATCTCAATCATACTGGATCCTCCGGTCGAGCCAGGCATAGGCGACGTCGGCGAGAAAATTGGCGACCGCGTAGGTCGTCGCCATGATCAGCGCACCGGCCTGGATCGAGGGCAGGTCACGCGCCTGGATCGCGACAATGAGCTGGCGTCCGATACCGGGCAGAGCGAAGATTTCCTCGACCACGATGACGCCGCCGAGGAGGTAGCCGACATCGAGCGCGACGATGGTGATCGTGGGCAGCAGCGCGTTGCGCAGCGCGTGCTTGAACAGCACCTGCCTGTTCGACAGGCCCTTGAGCCGTGCCGCGCGGATGTAATCGGATTGCAGCACGTCGACGAGTTCCGAGCGGACCATGCGCGAGACATGGGCGATCAGGATCATCGAGACCGTGAGCACCGGCAGCACCAGGTGCCGCAAGCCGCGCAGCGGGTCCTCGGTCAGCGGCACATAGCCGGTCGCGGGTAGCCACTGCAGCCAGTCGGCCAGCACCAGTACCATGAGCGTCGCGGTAACGAATTCCGGCAGCGAGACGCCGACATAGGACAGGAAGCTGACGCCGAGATCGGCTGCCCGGCCGCGCCGGACCGCCGCAATGATACCGAGCGGGATCGCGAGCACCAGCATCAACCCGATCGAGAACAGGGCGAGCAGCAGCGAGCGTCCGAGCGCCTCCAGCATCGCGGGTGCGACCGGCTGACCGGTACGCATAGAGAGACCGAAGTCCCCGCGCAGCACGCCCGCGAGCCAGTGCAGGTATTGCATCCAGATCGGGTCGTTCAGCCCCATCTTGAGACGCAGTGCCGCCAGCGCATCCGGCGTCGCGTTTTCGCCCAGCATCATGACGGCGGCGTCCGCCGGCAGGATCTGGGTGATCGCGAAGACGATCAGCGACACGACCAACAGCGTGTAGCCGATCAGCAGGATTCGCTTGAGGATGTAAGCTGGCGACACGAAGCTGCTCGCTATCCGCTCAGCCGCGCTTCGGCGCGTTGGCGCCGAGCGAGACGTGATCGAGCCGGAAGACGGCGCCGCGCGGATGCAGTTGATAGCCTTCGACCCATTCGCGCCGGGCTGCGAGCAGATCGAAGAAGGCTGGAATGATCGAGGGCACTTCCGCGTACATCAATTTCTGCGCATCGGCGTAGAGCGCGCGGCGCTTGGCCTCGTCAGCCGTGGCGCGCGCCTCGAAGACGAGCTTGTCGAAGGCGGCGTTGTTCCAGCGCGTCTCGTTCCAGGCGGCGTTCGAGGTGTAGAGCAGCGAGAAGATGGCGTCGGCGGTCGCCTGCATGTTGTAGAAGCCGACATAGAACGAGCCCTTCTTCCAGACCTGATCGAGATAGGTCGCGTGCGGCATCGTCTCGACCTTGATGTCGAAGCCGGCGGGCTTGGCCATCTCGCGCAGCGCCACGGCGAGCTGGGTGCGCTGGCCGGGTCGGTCCGAAGCGATCAGCGTCGCTTCCAGCCCCTTCGGGTAGCCGGCCTCCGCCAGCAAAGCCTTGGCCTTGGCGATATCGGCCTGTTTGGCCGGCAGGTCGGCATAGAACCGATAGGCTGGGTTGAGTGCCGTATCGTTTCCGGGGGAACCGAAGCCTTCGGTGACGAAATCGACCATCGCAGCGCGGTCGACTGTGAGCGCCAGGGCCTGGCGCACGCGGATGTCGTTGAAGGGTTTCTGGTCGCAGCCGAAATTGACGTTGCAGAACTGACCGGAAGGCACGCGCAACGCCTTGATACCGGAGGCTTTCTGCAGCCGACCGAACTCGGTCGGTGGGGTGGTGCTGATGAGATCGGTGTCACCCGCAATCAGAGCGGAGGCCTCGGCGCTCACATCCGGAAAGACCACGACTTCGACCTTGTCGAGAAAGGGGCGCGCCTTGTCGTAATAGGCCTCGTTGCGGGCAACGACGATCTGCCGCTCCGGTTCGAAGGAGACGAGCTTGAAAGGTCCCGTACCGATCGCCTGACGGTCGAGCTTCTCCAGCCCGCCCTTGATGACGGCTGCCGGCACGATCTTGGCGTTGGTATAGGCCAGCGTCACCGGCAGATCGGCGAATGGCGCCGACAGGCTGAAAACTACGGTGTTATCGTCCTTGGCCGCGACCTTGGCGATCGGCCCGACATTCTGGCGGGCGGGCGAAGCCGTCTTGGCGTCGAGAATGGCCTCGAAGGTCGCGACCACGTCGGCAGCCGTGCAAGGCGAGCCGTCATGGAAGGTCAGGCCCTTGCGCAGGACGAAGGTCCATTCCGTGAGGTCGGCGGAATTCGTCCAGGATTCGGCGAGATCGGGCTCCGCGCTCATGTCGACCTTGAGGCGCGTCAGGCCGGAATACAGCAGCTCGGCGACGAGATATTCCGGATTCACCCGGGTGACGAGCGGATTGAGCTTGGAAACCGCCTGGTCGACGCTGACGCGCAGCGTACCGCCGCGGCGCGGCGTCTGCGCGAAGGCCTGCAGGCCGGACATGGCGAGGCCGCTCAGAGCGGCTGAGGCGGCGAGGAAATCGCGACGATGGATGCTCGGCATGGAACGCTCCTTCAGCTCTGTGGAAGATCGGGATTGAGCTCGGGCCTGAAATCGGCCGCGAGGTAGGCGAGCACGGCGCTCGCCAGCGAGATGATGTCGGATATCGTCGTATACTCGCCCGGCGCATGGACGTTGCGGTCGGGACGGCCCAGCCCGCCGAGCAGCACTTCCTGCCTTCCGGTAGCCCGCTGGACCCAGCCGAAATCGGAGCAGCTCGCGGCTCCCCAGCGGCGGAAATCCTCCGGCGCGTAGCCGAAGCCCATGCCGACGGCGGCTTGCCAGCGGGGCCAGTGCGGGCCGGCCGGGTCACTGGTTGGAGCAAGATGACCGGTCAGCACCGTCTCGACGGTCAGGCCGGGCACTGAGGCAACAGCCCGGCGGACCGTGTGATCGATCTCCGCGAGCGCTTCGTCGAAGGCTTCTTCCGGCATGTACCGGCGGTTCAACGTGAGTTCGAGCAGGGCCGGCACTTGTCCGCCAGCCGTACCGCCGTCGATCGTCGCGATGTTGAGTTGCGCGGCAAGCGCAGGCTTGCCCGGCGGTGGAGGTAGTGCGGATACCCGGCTTGCGACGCGCGCTTTCAGTGCTGCAAGCGCATTGAGCAGCGGCAATGCCCCCTCGATCGCGTTGAGCCCGCTCCCCTGCCGGTTGCCTTCGCCTGCATGGACCGCCTGTCCGCGGACACGCACCAGGAGGTTGAAAAGGCCAAAGCAGCCAGCCCAGATGCGAGCCTCGGCACTGCCGTTGAAATTGACGATATGGCCGCCGAGCCGGCCCTGCTCGGCGAGATAGCGGATGCCGGG
Source organism: Allobosea lathyri (assembly GCF_900108245.1). Lineage (GTDB taxonomy): Bacteria > Pseudomonadota > Alphaproteobacteria > Rhizobiales > Beijerinckiaceae > Allobosea > Allobosea lathyri. The sequence continues at coordinate 57,032 of NZ_FNUY01000009.1, read as the reverse complement.
ATAAAGGCCGCCCTCCTCATCGGTGCAGAACAGGAGCATCGGATCATAGGCAAGTTCGATGTTGCAGGCTTTGGCCGCCCGCAGCGCCAGCAGCACGGCGGCGATGCAGCCCTTCATGTCGGCGGCGCCCAGCCCGCTGAGGCGCTCGCCATCGCGGGTCATGGCGAGCGGATCGGTAGTCCAACCTGGTGCCGCAGGGACCGTGTCGACATGGAAATACAGCCCGCAGACCGGCTTGCCGCTCCCACGGGTCGCAATGAGGTTCGCCCTGACGCCGTCGGCCGGGCCGTTCGGCACCCGCCAGAGTTCCTCGGGCACATCGATGCGCTCGGCTTCGAAGCCGAGCGGGCGCGTCATCGTCTCCATCAGCATCGCGAAGTCGCCATAGCCCTGTCCCGGCGGGAACGAGGTGTCGAGCGCTATCATCCGGCCGAGATCGATCACCGCATCCTCGACCGCGCCGGCGATCCAGGCCGATGCGCGCGACAGAGCCACAGTCTCGTCCTCAGCCCGGACGGCAGTCATCATCGCAATACCCCGTCCGGCTGGGCTGCGCGAACGCGATCTGCCATGGAGATATCGAGGGTGGCGGCTTGCTTGGCCATTGGCGGGCTGAGCTCTTTCATATAAACTATATAGAAATAGGACTCATCTGTATGCCTCCTGTCAACGCTAAAAAAACGACCGCGCCTGCCGCGGGATTGATCAATGGCGGTGATGTGGCGTCGATGCTGCCGAATCTCACGTCCTTTGATTCAGCGCCGCTTTATGAGCGGGTGAAGCGGCACATGTCTGAAGCGATCCTTGTCGGGGAATGGCAACCCGGCATGGTTTTGCCCAGCGAAACGGCATTGGCACAGGGGTTCGGTATCGCCGTCGGCACGGTTCGTCGGGCGATGAGCGATCTGGTCGCCGAGGGATTGCTGTCACGCCGGCGCAAGACGGGCACGGTGGTCACGGGCCGCGCGCCACACCATTCGCTCCGCTTCTTCTTCCAGTATTTCCGTCTCCATCGAGCCGATGGCAGCCTGGCAAGATCGACGAGCCAGTTCCTAACGATCGAGACGCGGGAGCCTACGTCCGAACAAGCCCAGCGCTTGCAGATCAAAGGTGGCGGTGTCGTCGCGATCCATCGCATTCGGCATGCGGATGGCCGCCCCGTCATGCATGACAAGTTGTTGCTGGCCGAAGAAAGATTTCCGGACCTACCCCGCGAACCGGCAGCCCTGCCGCCGCTGCTCTATCTTCATTTGCTTGAGCGCTACGGCATCCGCATCTCGGCGGTTCGCGAGCAGATCACAGCTGACCTCGCCAATGACGAGGACATAGCCCTTCTGGATCTCGCCGGGCGGGAAGCGGTGCTGGCCATCGACGAGGTTGCTTACGACCAGGCGGGCCTGCCCACCATTCTCGGCTGGCACCGCGCCAGCACGCGCGCTCACGCTTACATAAACGAGGTTCGGTAGGCGCCGATTGCGAAACTTGGCGTGTTGCCTGGAAGCAGGTTTTCACTTCAGGCCGATTGCGGCCGTTGGAGAGGTCGCCCGAGCCGACATCACCTGGACATTCAGCTTTCGAGAGGCAGGTTTTTGCTTTCGATAGGTGCATGTCCCATGCCGGACGCGAGCCGTCACTTCCGCGCGTGCGTGATCAGATTGTTGCGGAGCTTGACGATCGACTTCTGCGTCTCCGCAAACTCATCGGCATCCATGCCGGTCGCCTTGACCAGTGTCCTCTGCGCCCCTTTCTCGCGCAGGTGGCGCCCCGTCTCGGTCAGGCTGACGATGACCTGCCGTTCATCGTCGGGATCACGTCGGCGGCGCAGATAGCCCAGTTCCTCGAGCTTCTTGAGCATTGGCGTCAGCGTGTTCGACTCGAGGAACAGCTTCTCGCCCAGGCTCTTCACCGTCTGGTTGTCTTCCTCCCACAACGCCACGATTGTGATCCACTGCGTATAGGTGACGCCCAGCGCCTCGAGGATCGGCTTATAGGCGCGACCATAGGCGAGGTTGGCCGAATAGACCGCAAAGCACATGAAATCGGCGAGATTCGCCGTCGCGAGGCCTTCTTGCTTCGTTTTGGTCATGGACGCCTCCTGTTCCGGCATGGGCCGGACAAGCAGATATAAATCGCATGCGATTAAATCGGAAGGGGGTTGACAATCCAAGGCGCATCCCCAATTTAACTCGTATCCGATTAAAGCGGATGCGAGTTAAAAGAAAGGGATACCGCCATGGCCACCAAGGTCCTCTACACCGGCAAGACGCACACCACCGGCGGGCGCGAGGGCGCCGCTCGCAGCTCCGACGGTCGCCTCGATATCGCCCTCTCCTCGCCCGGCTCGTCGGGCGCCGGCACCAATCCCGAGCAGCTCTTCGCCGCCGGCTGGTCCGCCTGTTTCATCGGCGCGCTCGGCCTTGCCGCTGGCGCACGCAAGATCCAGCTGCCCGCCGACACTGCCGTCGATGCCGAGGTCGATCTCGCCAATACCGACGGGGCCTATTTCCTGCGCGCCCGGCTCAATGTCAGCCTTCCCGGGATCGAGCGCGAGATCGCCCAGTCGCTGGTCGAAGCCGCGCACCAGACCTGCCCCTATTCCAAGGCCACACAGGGCAATATCGACGTGGTGACCACTGTCGTCTGACCATCTGCACGGCTCCGGCGACCGCACTGCCACCTCGGCAAGGGTGCGGCCGCCCGGCCGGAAGGTCCTCCCGGGCCGGCCAGTGGAGCCGGCCTTGGCTTCCAACTCCACGCCGACGCAACCCTTGCACTGAGCAAACCTTGCCCAGAGCAAACCCTGCACTGAGCAAACCCTTGCTTTGAGCAAACCCTTGCTTTGAGACGAAAGGCACCGATGACCCTTTTCATCCTGGCCTATCTCGCGGGCGTGCTGACGATCCTCTCGCCCTGCATTCTCCCGGTCGTGCCGTTCATCCTGGCGCGCGCGAACCAGTCCTTCCATCGCAGCGGTCTACCGATGCTGCTCGGACTGGCTTTCGCATTCGCCGCGGTGGCGAGCCTGGCGGCGGTCGCCGGTGGCTGGGCTGTCGAGGCGAACCGCTTTGGCCGCGCCGCCGCGCTGGTTCTGCTGGCGGCCTTCGGTCTTGGCCTGATCTTTCCGTCGCTCTCCGCCCGGCTAGCTGCGCCGCTGGTGACGACGGGCTCGCGGCTGACGACATGGGCGCAGGACGGACGGGCGGGCACGCTTTCGTCGCTCGTCCTCGGCGTTGCCACCGGACTGCTCTGGACGCCCTGCGCTGGCCCGGTCCTGGGGCTGATCCTCTCGGGCGCTGCGTTGAGCGGGCCCGGTCCTCAGGCCAGCGCGCTCCTGCTCGCTTACGGTATCGGAGCCGCCACCTCGCTGGGCGCGGCCCTGCTGGCCGGCCGGCAGATCCTCGGCCGGCTGCGGCCATCGCTGCTCTGGGTCGAGCGGACGCGCCGGCTCGCCGGGGTCGCCGTGGTCGGCAGCGTGGTGCTGCTGGGGCTGGGCCTCGACACCAGCCTGCTGCAGCGCCTCTCCGCCGAACAGACCGCCAAGCTGGAGAACACGCTCTTGACGAAACTCGCAAAGCCGCTTGGCGGCTGGGGGCAATCTGCCGAGGCCGCAGTCCCCGATACGCTGTCAGGCCCGCTGGCCGCCTTGCTCGACCGGCAGGGCTGGATCAATTCGCCGCCGCTTCGCGCCGAAGCGCTGCGCGGCAAGGTCGTGCTCGTCAACTTCTGGACCTATTCCTGTATCAACTGCCTGCGCGCCCTGCCCCATGTGAAGGCCTGGGCGGAGACGTACAAAGCACAGGGTCTCGTCGTCATCGGTGTTCACACGCCTGAATTCGCCTTTGAGCGAGATCCCGACAATGTGGCGCGAGCCAAAGCGGCGCTCGGCGTGAGCTATCCGGTCGTGCTCGACAACGACTTCCGCATCTGGCGAGCCTTCGGCAACTCGGGATGGCCGGGGATCCATATCGTCGGCGCTGACGGCCGCATTCGCCATCAGGCGACCGGCGAAGGCCGCTACGACCAGTCCGAGCAGGCAATCCGGCGTCTGCTGGCTGAAGCGAACGCCCCCGGCGCCGCCGATGGCAGGCAGCCGGTCGAAGGCCAGGGCACCCAGAAGGAGGCCGACTGGGCCAATCTGCGCTCGCCCGAAACCTATCTGGGGCATGACAAGGCCGAGCGTTTCGCCTCTCCCGGCGGCCTCACCAGGGACGCGCCGCGCGAATACCAGCATCCTGCCACGCAACCAGGTAATTTCTGGAGTTTGTCGGGGAATTGGACAGTCGGTTCGGAATTCGCGGTGCCTAACGCGGCCGGAGGCGGGCTGCGCTATCGCGTCCATGCCCGCGACCTGCATCTCGTGCTGGTTCCGGGCTCCCCCGACCGCCCGGTCCGGTTTCGTATTAGAATCGACGGTGCCGCGCCAGGGGCAAGCCATGGCGCCGACACCGACGAGCAGGGATTCGGCACTGTTCGCGACGGCCGGCTCTACCAGCTCGTGCGCCAGGCCGGGCCGGTCGCGACACGAACCGTCGAAATCGAATTCTTGGATCCGGGCGTGCGCGCCTACGCCTTCACCTTCGGCTGAAGTAGCCGATCCAGATGCGCTTTCAGCCCCCGCAAGCAATCTTCGGAGAATGACAATGCAATCTTCCCGCTCCGCTGAATCCGTCGACCAGAGCCGCCGCCGCCTGCTGGCAAGCGCGGCCGCGGCTCTCGCGGCCACGCAGCTCGGCCCGATCAGCCCGGCGGCCGCCCAGCCGGCGGCAGCCCCATCGGGCGCCTCCGGCTTCCCCTCCCTCAAGCAGATCGACGCCGGGCTCCTTAATATCGGTTATGTCGATGCCGGCCCGACCAGCGGCCCCGTCGTCATCCTCCTGCACGGCTGGCCCTACGACATCCACAGCTATGTCGATGTCGTGCCCTTGCTGACGGCTGCAGGTTACCGCGTGATCGTGCCGCATCTGCGTGGCTACGGCACGACCCGGTTCCTGTCGGATGCGACGCCGCGGAATGGACAACAATCGGCGCTCGCAATCGACGTGATCGCGCTGATGGACGCACTCAAGATAGAGAAGGCCGTGCTCGGCGGTTACGACTGGGGCGCGCGAACGGTCAACATCGTCGCTGCGCTCTGGCCTCAGCGCGTCAAGGCCATGGTCTCGGTCAGCGGCTATCTGATCGGCAGCCAGAGCGCGAACCGGATGCCATTGCCGCCGAAGGCCGAGCAGGAATGGTGGTACCAGTACTACTTCGCCACCGAGCGCGGCCGGGCCGGCTACCAGCAGAACACGCATGATTTCGCGCGGCTGATCTGGCAGACCGCATCGCCGCGCTGGGCTTTCGACGACGCCACCTTCGCGCGCAGCGCCGCCTCTCTCGACAATCCCGATCACGTCGCCATTACGATCCACAACTACCGCTGGCGGCTCGGCCTGGCGGAGGGCGATGCCCAGTATGACGATCTGGAGCAGCGGCTCGCCCAGGCTCCGTCGATCGCCGTGCCGACCATCACGCTGGAAGGCGACGCCAACGGCGCACCGCACCCGGACCCGGCAGCTTATGCCAAGAAGTTCTCGGGCCGGTATCAGCACAGGACCCTCTCCGGCGGCATCGGGCACAACCCTCCGCAGGAGGCGCCGGCAGCCTTCGCCGAGGCGATCATCGCGGTCGATCGCGCTTGAACCTGGTCGGCGAATGACCGAGTTTAAGCGCCTCGCGGGGGCGCAGGGCGTGCATGGATCGCATCGATGCGATGAGGGTGTTCATCGCCGCCCTCGATGAAGGAAGCCTCGCCGGGGCGGGCCGCCAGCTCGGCCGCTCCCCGGCAGCGGTCAGCCGTGCGGTGGCCTTCCTCGAGCAGCAGGTCGGCGCCACGCTGCTGCACCGAACCACCCGGGCGATCAGGCTCAGCGAAATCGGCGAGCGCTATGCCGCGGCTTGCCGCCGCGTCCTCGCCGAGTTGCAGGAAGCCGAGGCTGTTGGGGCGGGCGAGCGAGTCGCTCCCCGCGGCACCCTGACGATCACGGCGCCGCCGATCAGCGGCGAGGAGATCCTGCGCCCGATCGTCGATGCCTATATCGAGGCCTTCCCAGCTGTTTCGGTCAATCTCGTTCTGCTCGTACGCAGCGCAAACCTGATCGAGGAAGGGATCGACATCGCTCTGCGCATCCTGGAGCTGCCCGATTCCTCGATGACGGTCATCCGCATCGGCGGTGACGTCAAACCCGTGATCGTGGCCTCGCCGCGCTATCTGAGCCAGCATCCCCGCATCGACGACCCCAGCGACCTGACCAGGCACAGCATCATCGCCTGCACCGATTTCGGGCGTGACACCTGGGTCTTTCCGCCAGCGAAGGGCGGCTCCATCCCCCGCTCCGTGCCCTTCAAGCCACGGCTGACGGTCAACAGCGTCAGGGCGGCGCTCGGCGCGGCCGTAGCCGGCCTGGGCGTCACGCGTCTGCTCACCTATCAGGTGGCTGAGCGCGTGCAGGACGGCTCGCTGGTCCTCCTGCTGCGGGACACCGAGCCGCCGGCTCGCCCGGTCAATCTGGTTCTGCCGCAGGGCCGCTCCTCGGTTCCCAAGGTCCGCGCGTTCCTGGACTTCGCGGTGCCGCGCCTGCGCGCCGACTTCGCCCGGCTATCGGCTGCCTCGATCGCGATGCGCGGCTGATACGAGGCATTCTTCCACTTGAGGGAAGAATGCCTGCCGAACGACAGGCATTCAATCGATCCGCGAAATCTTCAAAATGATTCTCACCAGGCCAGACGGGCCGGACAGCGGTCATTCCGCTCGCTGTCGAAGACACGAGGATCATCATGAGCGACGAACGGAAAGTGGCTGTCATCACCGGCGCTTCGCAGGGCATCGGCGCGGCCCTGGTGAAGGGATTTCGCGACCGCAACTATCGCGTCGTGGCGACGTCGCGCTCGATCAAACAGGGCAGCGACCCGGACATTCTCGCCGTTCCCGGCGATATCGCCGATCCGGCGACGGCCAAGGCGGTCGTTCGCGAGGCGCTCTCCCGCTTCGGACGGGTCGACACGCTGGTGAACAATGCCGGCGTCTTCATCGCCAAGCCTTTCACCGACTACACGACCGCCGATTTCGAGAGCAAGATCGCGACCAACCTAGCGGGCTTCTTCCACATCACGCAGCAGGCCGCGGGCGCGATGCTGAAGCAGGGCTCGGGTCACATCGTCAGCATCACGACCAGCCTGACCGACCATGCTATCGCCGGCGTCCCGACCGTGCTTGCCAACCTGACCAAGGGCGGCATCAATTCAGCGACGAAGGCGCTCGCCATAGAGTATGCCGGCCAGGGCATCCGCGTGAACGCAGTCTCGCCGGGCGTGATCAAGACGCCGATGCATGCGCCGCAGACGCATGAGTTCCTGGCCGGCCTGCATCCGATGAAGCGGATGGGCGACATCCGCGACATCGTGGAGGCCGTGCTGTTCCTGGAGAGCGCCGGCTTCGTCACCGGCGAGATCCTGCATGTCGATGGCGGCCAGAGCGCCGGGCACTGAGGGAGGAAGGGACATGCCTATCGTCACCATCCAGGTCACGCGCGAGGGCTCCGGTCCCGGACGCGTCTCGGTTACGCCCGAAGAGAAGGCGCAACTCATCGCCGGCGTCAGCCAGCTTCTGCTCGATGTGCTCAACAAGCCGCTCGACGCGACCTTCGTTGTGATCGAGGAGGTCGAGCTCGAAAACTGGGGCTGGGGCGGCTTGCCCGTCCCGGAATATCGCAAACGACGCGCGGCGAGCTAGAGCATCGGCCCGAAAAGGCGAATGCGGTTTTCGCGAAAAATCGATGCAAAAACAAAGAGCTAGAGCGCGAGAGCTCTCTCGTCTGGTTCGTCCAGCGTCGAATACCGATGTCTGCAAGGGATGAGGTGGTTAGCAGACATCGGGCAGGCGCCCGCAAGCGGAGCTTGAAACCTTCACAATAGCGAAGATCCGCAGACCGCTCTGTTGCCAAACCCTTCCCGCGCGCGGGCCTCGGATGCCGCATGTCCGAACTGCAACCTGTCAGGGGCTTAAGTGCGGGGCTTCAGGTCTCCCAGAACGGTCGGGATCAATTCCGAGACGGTCGGATGGATCGGGACCGCCCATTGCAGCACCGGATAGGAGGCTCCGGCATTCATCATGTCCAGGATGCCGTGGATCGCTTCGTCGCCGCTGACGCCGAGGATGGCTGCCCCCAGAATCTGCTTCGTCTCCGCGTCGGCAACCACCTTCATGAAGCCCTTGGTCTCCCCCTTTTCGATCGCGCGTCCAACCCGCGTCATCGGGCGTTTGGATACCAGCAGCTTGCGGCCTGTGTGCATCGCCTCCGCTTCCGACAGGCCGACGCGCCCGAGCGGCGGATCCACATAAAGCGCGTAGGCGCTGATCCGGTCGCTCACGCGACGGCCCGCGCCGTCGAGCAGATTGGCGGCGACGATCTCGTAATCGTTGTAGGAGGTGTGGGTGAAGGCTCCGCGGCCGTTGCAGTCGCCGAGCGCCCAGATGCCGGGGACATTGGTGGCCAGGCCGTCATCCACGCCAATATAGCCCCGGGCATCCACCGCGACTCCTGCCTTGTCGAGGCCGAGATCATCCGTGTTGGGACGGCGCCCCACCGCCAGCAGAACATGCGAGCCCACCGCGACAGGCTCACCGGAGGTGCAATCGATGCCGACGGCTATGCCGTCCGCATGAGGCTTCAAGGCGATGCAGGTGGCGTCGGTGCGCACGACGATTCCCTCATCGACGAGGATCTCCCTCACGGCCTCGGAGATGTCCTCGTCCTCGCGCGCGATCAGCCGCGGTCCTTTCTCGACAATCGTGACCTCCGCGCCGAACCGCCGGTACATCTGTGCGAATTCGAGCCCGATATAGCTTCCGCCGACGACGATCAGGTGCCTCGGGACGGTTTCGAGCTTGAGGATCGAGGTGTTGGTAAGATGCTCCACCGTGCCGACACCGGGCAGATCGGGCACGCTGGCGCGCCCGCCGACATTGATGAAGATGCGCGGCGCCTTCAGCAGGCTTTCGCCTATCCGCACGACGTCCGGGCCTTCGAACCGGGCATGTCCTTCGATAACGGTCAGGCCGCCCATGCCGCGCAGCCACGTCTCGACTCCCGTGCGGGCATTGGTCGAGACTGTATCGGCCCGGGCCTTGACCCGCTTCATGTCGATCCGGATCGGACTCTCGATCGCGATCCCATACTCGCTGCTTCGCCGGGCAAGATGGGCCGCATACGCGCTGGCCACGAGCGTCTTGGTCGGCATGCAGCCGGTATTGACGCAGGTTCCGCCAAACAGTTTGCGCTCGACGAGCGCAACCTTCATCCCCGCAGCAGTCAGCCGTCCGGCGAGCGAGGGACCGGCCTGCCCGGCCCCGATGATGATGGCGTCGAAAGATTGCGTCATGTCGAAGAGCCCTGGGACCGAGCTCGGACCCTAGCGAATTTACCATGCAAGCCGAGGATTGGCTTGCTGCAAAAGCGCGCCCTGGACAACGCACTGAGCCCGGATATTCACGCCCGAATTTGCCTGTCTGGCCGCATTGCCGCAGCTATTCGGCGGCGCGCCCGGTCGTCCTGGCATGCCTGCCTCACAAGAACAGTAAGTAGAGCCCTATTCCGAGGCCGGCGAGCCATAGCGAAGTCATGGCAATCACCACGGCGAGCAAGCGATTTTCGGTCATTGCGCCCTCCGGTTTTATCGAGTTCGGCCTAGTTAATCACCCGAACTTCGTCGCGGCCTCCCCCATTCAGACGACGTCGGGCAGCTTTCTCACAACTGAAGCCCGGCATGAACACTCGCGAGCGCAAGCTGTACTGCTTTCGCTTGGTCATGCATGGCAAGTCAGGGCAGAAATGACGGCGTCGGTCGCCATCGGGAGAGCTAACCAGCTAGGCGAGGCCGACGCCGGACGCGATCAAGGCGCTGCTGGCTGCGATCTGCCAAATCCCAATCTCGCAATCTGTCAGCGCAAAATGTGATGGATCTGACCGGTCAAAGTTGGACGCCCCGGGACAGTTGTGCTGAGGTACAGGCATGGACCATCCCCCGATCCACATCGATTTCCTGAACGCGCTTGATGTCGAGGCGCTGGCCTTGACCGACGCGGAGATCATTGCCGCTGTCGAGGCGGGGCTTGCCGCCCAGGGCCACGGGCAGACCGAGATCGAACCGCGCGTGCATCTGATGCCGAAGGCCGGGGCCAACGGCCATTTCAACGTGCTGCGCGGCGCCTTCCGCGCGCCGATCAACCGGGCGGGCGTCAAGGTGATCGGGGATTTCGTCGACAACTACAAGCTCGGCCTTCCCTCCGAGATGGGCCTGCTGCTGTTGATGGACCCGATGACCGGCGTGCCGACCGCGATCGTCGACGGCAGCCACCTGACCGACATGCGCACCGGAGCGATCACCGCGATCGGAGCCAAATATCTCGCGCGCAAGGACTCCAAGGTGCTCGGCCATATCGGTGCGCGCGGCACCGCCTACTGGAATGTCCGCCTGCTGGATTCGCTGTTCGATTTCGACGAGATCCGCGTCCATTCGCGCCGGCCCGAAAGCCGCGACGCCTTCGGCGCGCGCCTCTCGGCTGAGCTGGGCAAGCGCGTGATCGTGACGGATGACTGGCGCTCCTGCGTTGAAGGCGCCGACATCGTCGTCGAAGCCTCGCGGCTGAATGCGCCTGAGCCAATTTTGAAGACGGAGTGGATCAAGCCGGGTGCATTCGTCGTTCCCTATGGCACGATGAGCGCGGTCGAATTGTCGCTGACCGACATCATGAGCAAGCTCGTCGTCGATGATTGGGGCCAGTGCAAGGGCGGGCCTTTCGGCTCGCTGCGCGCCCATGTCGAGGCGGGTAAGCTCTCCGAGCAAACGCTGCATGCCGAGATGAGCGAGATCGTCGCAGGGCTGAAGCCCGGGCGCCAAAACGAGGACGAGACCATCCTGTTCTGGCATCGCGGCCTCTCGCTCTCGGACATCGCGCTCGGGCATTTCATGCTGGAGAAGGCGAAGACCATGGGCCTCGGCCAGCGCCTGCGCTACGCGTGAGCCTGATCGCGAATGCGCGGATGTACGCCGTCGATGCCGCAACGACAGCCACGTGGGCGGCCTTCTTCGCCCGCATCGCGAAAACGAGTGGGGTAGATCTCACGGTTTTCGCGCATCCCGCACCGGCGCCGCTCGAGGACCTCTGGCGGCGCGGCGATCTCGGGCTCGCCTTCATCTGCGGTTATCCCTTCGCGCGCGGTGGCTTTCCCGTCCTTCCCGTTGCCGCACCCATCCCCGCTTCGGGCGACGGCCGGCCGCTCTATGCGACGCATCTGGTCGTGCGGGCCGATAGTGACATCATAAGTCTGCGAGAGAGCTTTGGCCGCCGGCTCGGCTGGACGGTCGCGCATTCGCAATCCGGTTTCAACGCGTTGCGGACGCATCTGCTTGCGAGTCGGCAGGAGCGCGGGGCGCTCTATGCCGACAGCATCGGCCCGCTGCTGACCCCGCGCCGGGTGATCGACACCTTGCTGGCCAACGAAATCGACATCGGCCCGCTCGATTCCTATTTCTACGACCTCCTGCTGGCAGCCGAACCGAACACCGCGGCGCGCCTGCGCATCGTCGAGACCACGCAACCCCGGCCGATGCCGCTGCTGGTGGCTTCGCGCGGGATCGACGAGACGATTATTGCCCGCCTGAGGGCGGCGCTTCTCGAAGCGGATAGCGACATCGCCATGCGCGACATTCTCGCCCGCCTGCGGTTGTCCGGCTTCGCGGCGCTCGATCCTGCCGCCTATCGCGTGCTTGTCGCGGAGGCGGATGCCGCCGATCGCGCGGGTTATTTGCAGCCGGAGTGAGCTTTGATTGCGTGCAGAATCACGCCGTCATCCCGGACGCAGCGAAGCGAAGCTCCGGGATCCATCATAGAGCGCGTGGCCTCCGATGGATCCCGGAGCGGCGTCGCTTCGCGACTTGTCCAGGATGACGTCAGGGGGGCAGGGTAACTCCAGCACTCCGCGCGCGGATGCCGGCCAGCGTGATCTGTCCCAATGGCTTGCCCCCTTCGCCGAGGATGGTCGCAGCGTCGCGCGCCTCCGCCAGCAACGCCGACAGCACCTCCCGGACCGACAGCGAGCCCGGCAGAGCGAAGCCATCGTGGGCCTCGCCGGGCTCGACCGCATCGGCCGCCCGCACCAGCGACAATCTCCGCAGCGCCCGGTCCGCGCCGACGAAATCCGCGACGAAAGCGTTGACGGGGGCAGCCAGAAGCCGGTCGGGCGTGTCGTACTGCACGAGCCTGCCGTCCTGCATGATCGCGACGACGTCGCCCATGCGGATCGCTTCGTCGATATCGTGCGTCACCAGGATCACGGTCTTCTTCAGCCGCTTCAGTATGGCCAGGAACTCGTCCTGCAAACGGCCGCGCACGATCGGGTCGACCGCCCCGAAGGGCTCGTCCATCAGCATCACCGGAGGATCGGCTGCGAGCGCGCGCGCCACGCCGACGCGCTGGCGCTGGCCGCCCGAGAGATGGCGCGGATAGCGCGACAGGTACTGCGCGGGGTCGAGCCCGACGAGGTCCAGCATCTCTTCGCTGCGCGCCTTGATCTTCTGCGGGTCCCAGCCGAGCAGCTTGGGGACGGTGGCGACGTTCTGCGCGATCGTCATGTGCGGGAACAGGCCGATCTGCTGGATAACGTAGCCGATATGGCGGCGCAGCTCGACCGGGTCGGCCTCGGTGACATCCCTGTCACCAACGATGATGCGCCCCGACGTCGGCTCGATCAGCCGGTTGACCATGCGCATCGTCGTGGTCTTGCCGCAGCCCGAGGGACCGATCAGCACGCAGACCCGGCCCTTCTCGATCGTCAGGTCGAGCCCATCCACAGCGGGGCGCGCGACGCCGGGGAACAGCTTGGTGACCTTCTCCAGCCGGATCGTCATGAGGTTCCCATCCGCAGCTGGCGTGTCATCAGCCGCTCGATTCCCGCAAAGACGATCTCGACACCCAATGCCAGAAGGGCGACCGCGACGGCGCCGGCGATCAGCTGCGGGAAGTTGAAATTGGCCATGCCGGCGGTGATCAGCTCGCCGAGGCCCCCACCGCCTATGAAGGCCGCCAGCGTTGCCGCCGAGACGATCTGGACCGCGGCCGTGCGGATGCCCGCGAAGATCACCGGCAGCGCCAGCGGGATCTCGATGCGTGTCATCACCTGCCTGTCGGACAAGCCCTGGCCGCGCGCCGCCTCGACGATGTCGGCATCGACCTCGGTCAGCCCCGTATAGGTGTTCAGCAGCAAAGCTGGCAGTCCGTAGAGCGTCAGCGCCACGACGGAAGGCAGGAAGCCCGTCCCCAGCAGCGGCAGCATGATCACGAGCAGCGCCAACGACGGCACGGTCCGCAGAATATTGACGATTGCGATCGCGGCATTGGCGAAGCGGCGATGGCGCGTCAGGGCCAGCCCGAGCGGCAGCGCGATCAGCAGCACGGCGGCCAAAGCCACGCCGGTCAGCCAGAGATGGTTCTGCAGCGCGACGATGAAGATCGAGGGGTTGGCGGCGATCCATCCTGCCATCAGGCAGTCTCCGCCTGATTGGCGCGCAGGCGCAGCTCGACCCGGCGCAAACTCTCGTCGCAAAGGATCGCCAAAGCCGAGGTCACCACCGCGCCAGCCACGACCTTCTCGCCGAAATCCTGGGTGATGCCTTGGAAGATGATGTCGCCGAGCCCGCCCGCATTGATGAAGGCGGCTACGGTCGCGACAGAGACCTGCGTGACCACGGTGATCCGGATGCCGGCGATGATGACGGGAAGGGCCAGCGGCAGCTCGATGGCAAACAGCCTGCGCCAGCGGCCATAGCCCATGCCGTCGGCGGCATCGAGGATATCTGGCGAGATCTCCCGGAGTCCGGTGGCGACGTTGCGGATGATGATCAGCAGTGCATAGGCGACGAGCGCGACGATCGCCGGCCAGAAGCCCAGTCCCAAATAGGGGATCAGCAGCGCGAAGATCGCCAGCGCCGGCACGGTATAGAGCGCGCCCGAAACCAGCAGGACAACGAGGGCGAAACCCGGCCGCCGCGCCGAAAGCACGCCGAGCGGCAGGCCGATGGCGAGCGCGATGGCGAGGCCGACGCCGACGAGCTGGATATGCTCCCACAGTGCGATCAGCAGACGGTCATAGTTCTCGATCGTCCAGCTCATGGCGCGGAGTCTTTGCCGGTCGCCATATCCGCCCAGGCCAGTCCACCGGCTTCGATGGTCAGAGCCAAAGCCTCATATTCGCGCCCCATCGGGCGGTCGTCATCGAGGCGGGCGACGTGTCGGCGGACGAAGACGTGCGCGGCCGCGGTTCCGCGCCCGAGCGTGATGTCGCCGCGCAGATCGACCGCCTCCGCCGCGACGACGAGTTCGATCGCAGCCAGCCGCGTCAGGCGCCTCGCGATCGCATGCGTCTTCTCGACGATGCGCGGCGTCATCGGCGCATAATCCTCGACGCCGTCGGCGACGGGTAGCGTCATCCCCCCGAGCGGCAGGGCGAGATGGCGAATCTCGGCCTCCAGCGCCGCGACGGTTTTCTGCGAGGTCGCGAAACCCGAATGCGAGCCGCCATGCCGCGTCAGGAAGCGCGGCAGGTCGCTCATCGATGGCGACATCAGCTTCATGACGCGCGCAGCCGATGTTGTCGCGAGATGGGCCAGCGCGAGGCCTGCCGCCTCCAGCGTCAGGGCGAGTTCCGTCGTGTCGAAATTGACGCTGGAGAGCATGGCGTCACGCGAGACCAGCACGGCCGGACTGTCGCAGACGCTGGCAAGCTCGGCCTCGACGATCGCCCTTGCCGCTGCGACGGCAAGCGATGCATGGCCTGCAACGGGAGCGAGACACCGGAAGGAGAGCGGGTCCTGAACCTTCCGCGCCGTGCCGGGCTCAAACAGGTCACTGCCGGCAAGCAGCGCGCGGAGCCGATCGGCGCCCGCACTATGGCCTGGCATGCCCCGCATCGCGGCGAGATCGGCGTCCAGCGGCGAGAGATTGGCGCGGAAACCCTCCAACGAAAGAGCACCCGCGACGACGCTGACCTGCAAGGCCGTGCTCAACGCATCGACGGCCAGCGCCGCCAACCCGACGCTTTGCGAGTTGGCGTTGAGCAGCGCGAGCCCGTCCTTGGGGCCCAGTTCCGGCAGGGCGATGCCGGCTGCCGTCATCGCTTCGCCGCCAGGCCGGACAGTGCCCCCGAATTCGGCTTCGCCCGCGCCAACCAACGGCAGGAAGGCCTGCGCCAGCGGGCTGAGATCGGCCTCGCCGAGCGAGCCGATCCTGCGCACGACAGGGTGGACACCAGCGTTGATCATGGCGGCAATCGTCGCTGCCAGCACCGGCGACAGCCCCGATGCGCCATGGCAGATACTGACAAGACGCGCGAACAGCAGCGCGCGAACCTCTTCGGTCGTCATCAGCTCGCCGACGCCGACCGCTCGCGCCCGGATGGCCCGCGCCTGGAAAGCCGGAATGGCCTCGGTCGAAAGACGCGTATCGACGGCGGCCCCCAGCCCGGTGGTCAGGCCGTAGACGCTCTCCCCGCGTTCGAGCGCACGCAGCACGACGGCGCGTGCAGCCAGCAGCCGCGGGCCAAGGGATTCGTGCAAGGCGACAGGAGCAAAGTCCCGCGCAACCGCAATGACCGCCTCGATCCCGATCGCGACCTCGCCGATAATGATCGGCGCGGCCGGTCTCGCAGCCGTATCATGCACTGGCGTCGAAACGATGCTCAGTTCACCAGTCCCTTGGCCTTCAGAAAGGCGGCAGCAACCGTGCGGGGCTCCTTCTTGTCGACCTCGACTTGCCGATTGAGCTCCTGCATCGTCGGGTTGTCGAGCGCGGCGCCGACTTTTTCCAGCACGGCGACGATCTTCTCATTGGCTGCGATCTCCGGTCGCACGACGGGAGCCAGGAAATAGGGCGGGAACAGTGACTTGTCGTCGTCGAGTGCCACGAATTTCTCGGCTGCGATCTGCCAGTCGGTCGAGAAGCCGTTGGCGACCTCGATCTGCTTCTGGTTCAGCGCCTCGTAGCGCAGCCGCAATGCGGCGAACTGCTTGAACTCGGCGAACTGCGCGCCATAAACTTCCTTCAATCCTGCGATGCCGTCGCGCCGGTCGACGAACTCCGTCCCGGCACCGAGCCTGAGCTTGGACGAAACCTTGCCGAGATCGCTCAGGGTCTTGAGGTTGAACTCCTTGGCGGTCTCGGGCCGTACCACGATCGCATAGCCGTTATTGATCCCCGACGGCTTCAACCAGGTCAGGTTGAACTCCTTCTCGTAGAAGGCCTTGACCATGCCGCGAACCTTCTCGGGGTCGGTCTCGGTGACACCCTGCGCCTTCATCACGGCGTTGAGGCCGGTGCCGGTATATTCCGGATAGAGATCGATCGCGCCGCTCTTCAGCGCCTCATGTGCGACCAGCGTGCCGCCGAGATTGATCTTGCGCTCGACCTTGAAGCCGGCGGCTTCCAGCGCCGCGCCATACAGTTCCGCGACGACGAACTGTTCGGTGAAGTTCTTCGAGCCGATCTTGATGGTCTGGGCCGAGGCGGCGGAAAGGCCGGTCGCCAGCACTGCAGCAGCCGCAATGACCGTTTTGAGAAGGCGCATGGCTTTGGTTCCTTGGCGTCTGAAGGGGGCAGGCTATCAAGCGAGGCGGCTGATGCAAGGAGCGGTCGAGACAAAGAATGGTGATGTTTCCATCGTTACGCCCGATGGAAGGACGATCTTTGCGACAAGGCTCAGGGCGGTGCGTTTCTTTCCCCGCCCCGGATTGCCACCGGCAGACGATTCTCGATCGGCGAGAGCGGGCAGACCCAGGCTTCCGAATAGGCGCAGGAGGGATAATAGGCGAAATTGAAGTCGAGGATCAGCCGCCCGTCGCCCGCGCTACCGAGATCGGCGCTCTTGATCGTGTCGAGAAGATAGCGTCCCCCGGCGAAACTCTCCTGGCCGTTGGTTGCGTCGCCGAAAGGCAGGAAGACGCCGCCGCCATAGCCTTCGATCCAGTAGAGCGTCAGCTCCTTGCCGAGCGCGGCCTCCAGCCCGATCGTCATGGCGAACGGCACGAGCGTCACCGTTCCGTCCTTGCCAGCTTCCAGCCTGATCATCTCACAGCCGAGTGCTGGGCCGAGTTCGACCTTGAAGCGCAGCGCCGGATCATAGGCAAAGCAGTCAATTCCGCGAAATTGGGCCCTGCGCGCCGGCGACAGAGGTGACTGCAAATGCTCGCGGAACAGCCGGTCACGCACCCCGCGCCAATGCATCCAGCCCTTCTCCTCGGGCATGGCCCGAACCGCGGCATAGAGATCGGCTATCTGGCGGCGCCAGTCATGCAGGCTGACATAGCGCCCAAACGCCGCTTCAGCCGACGCTTGCCCCGCCTCCTTGAGGATCTGATCCGTCATGATGTCTCGCCCTTGCGGCAGATGCACCGGTCAACGCGCCGTAACCCGCGACCCTTCATCGGCAATCGACGCTCCACTATGGCGGCGTCAGATCATGGCAGTTGGGATATCAAGCAAGACGGAGCCCTCGGTGTCAAAGCCCAGTTCTCGCCGGCTCGTTCGCGCCAAAAGCCGCCGTTGAATCGTCGCCGCGAAGCGGACCTGCAAAAGTGACCGGTTGGCGTGGACGTCAAGCTGCTGAGCCAACCCCGCTAGCGTCCTATCACCCTTGGTCGGGGCAGACGCCATCTCGGCCTTGCAAGCCGTTGCGTAATTCCACGCCGGGCGTCACGTCATAATCTCCCGTCGCAGCTATTATGGCGCCTTCGGGGAGAACGCCAATCGTCAACGCCGTTGAGATTTTCGGAGCACACTCTGCCAGCCCAACGAGTTCCACCCATCGTGGAAACCCCGGCCGCGCGGCGCTCACACGCTCAAAGGCAGTGTTCGAGGGCCGAGTGAAGTCGCCGCGCCAAGAACTGTGAACGCCGGCAACGGATCACGACCTAGCCCTTCAGCCCGCGCGGGAGGCCATCGCATCTTCGACATATGCCACATTCCCGCCATTAAGGATCGTATCGACCCAGGCGGGCATCGTCGCGCCGCTCTTCACCAGCGCATCGAGTTCGGCCTCCTTGGCCTTGAGCGCAGCAAGGCGCCCGATCACATCGGAGACCCTGCCGGAGGGCACGATCACGATACCGTCGCTGTCGCCCGTCACCACATCCCCCGGCTGCACGAGGACGCCGCCAAGCGCGATGCCCAGGCCGATGCTGCCAGGTCCGTGCTTGAACGGCGAATTCGGCGAAACGCCGCGGGCATGCACCGGGAGCCCGGTCTCGACAATCCCTACCACATCGCGCACGAGGCCGTCCGTGACGACAGCCAGGATGCCGGCATTGCGCATCAGGCCGATCAGCAGGTCGCCGATCACGGCCGCGCCCTCATAGGCATCCGTCGCGATCATCATGACATCGCCGGGCCGCGCGAATTTAAGCGCGGCATAGAGCGCGAGATTGTCCTTGGGGGCGGTCGCGACCGGCAGCGCCGCGCCGACGAAGGCTGGTCCGTCCCAGACCGGCCGGATGCGATGATCGAGTGCACCGGAGCGGCCCAGCGCATCAGCCACGAGCCCGGTCGATACCCCCCTCAGCGTCGCGATCGCCACCTCGTCCGGCCTGCGCCAGTCGCGTCGGATGGTGAGAAGCGCTGGCTCTGCCATGATGGCTCCATCCTGTTGCGATCAGTTCGTCTGCGGCGTCAATCGGCCCGGCCGCGCGCCTCGACACGCCAGAGTGCGACCAGGCTGTCGCCGGAGACCACATGCAGGAAATCGTGCAGATTGGTTGTCGGGTCGCAATGTGGGACCGTGCATTCCACCACTGTCCCGATCGCAAGGGTAGAACGCCCGGCCTCGGGGAGGACGCGCCCGAACTCGTCGCCGCACCACTCGATCCGCCCGACCAGTTCGGTGCCGAGGAAGACGCGCGGCGCCGGTCCGTCGAGGGCAAAGCTCTTGCTGCCGCCGTCGGTGATGGCAAAGCCCGCCGAGCTGTGCCCGACCACAGTCACCGCGACCCGCAGTGCGGGTCCGAACTCCGGCCCGCCCCGGCCATAGACGTCGACGGAATTATAGGCCTCGTCCATGAACACATAGGAGCCGGGCTGGACTTCGGTGAGAACCTTTTCCTCGCAATCTAGCAGGTGACTACCGGTGCCGCCGCCCGAGACGATGCCGGGTTTGAGACCGGCCTGCTCCAGAACGGTCAGCATATCGCGCAGGGTGCGGCTGGCCTCGGCATTTGCGGCGCGGCGCGCGGCGAAATCGTCGATATGCTGGACCTTGCCCTGATAGGCCTGCACGCCCACATAGCGCAGGTTCGCCTCGCACGTCACCGCCCTGGCGAGCGCCACCGCCTCCTGTGCATTGGCGACGCCGCTGCGCTTCAGGCCGGTATCGAGATCCACGAACACGTCGAAACGGGTCGCGTGCCGTGCGGCCGCTGCTGCATAGGCCGCGACGAGATCGAGCCGGTCGACCACCACGCCGATGCGCGCGCCCTTGGCCGCCGCCCGTGCCAGCGCATCGATCTTGGCCGGGCTGGCGATCGGCGCGCTCAGCATCAGGTCGTTGGCGCCGCCCTCGAACAGCGCCAGCAATTCGCCGGGCTTGGCGCAGCAGATTCCCGAGGCTCCCGCCGCCATCTGCCGCCGCGCGATCTCGGCGCATTTATGAGATTTTGCGTGCGGCCGGAAGCCGATGCCGGCGCGCTTGCAGGTCTGCGCCAGCGTCGCGATGTTGCGCTCGAAAATCTCAAGGTCCAGCACTGCGGCCGGCGTCTCGAGCCGGGCGCGGCTGCCGGCCTCGCCGACCATCGGCAGGTTGAGCGCGGCGGCTCCGAAAGGCTGCAGCGTCACGTCCGTTCTCCCATCCGCGCAGCCCGCGCCTGTTGGGTCGCAGGTAGGTCGACGGTTGCGCCGTCGGCTGCGAAGATCACGCCATAGTCGCGCTCCGCCCCCGCCAGAGTGACCTTTCCTTCATGGAGGTCGTCGGCGACGCGCCAGGGCTCACGTTTCAAGGCATCTCCATAGCCGCCGCCACCGGCCCCGGTGAGCCGGAAGATGTCGCCGCGCCTAGCATTGAAGCTCTCCATCGGCATGGTCGGTAGATGGCGCTGCGTGCCGTCGCGCTGGATGAAGAGATGTGCCGAGGGCGCGCCGGTGCCGCCGCCTTCGATCCCGAAGGGCGGATGATCGCGCCGGTCGCCCCGCAAGGTAAAGCGCGCATCGGAGAGGAAACGGAACTCCCGGACGAAGGCGAGTCCGCCGCGAAACTCACCCGCGCCGCCTGAATCCGGCACGAGCCCATAGCGCAGCACCTCGACGGGCATATCGGTCTCGACCATCTCGATGGGCTGATTGGAGAGATTGGCCGCCGGATTGGAGATGCCCTCGATGCCGTCCTTGCCGGAGCGTGCGCCCCAGGTGCCGACCACCATCTCGTTCAGCACGAAGGGCTTGCCCTCATGCACGCCGCCGCCCGCGAGCAGATAAGGCCCGCCCTCCGAGCCGCCGATGGCGCGTTCGGGCACGACCTGGGCCAGCGCCTGCATGATCGCGTCGAACACCCGGTAGCCGACGACGCCGCGCGCTCCGCAGGCCGCGGGATAGCGCGGATTGACCAGGCAGCCTTCCGGCGCGCGCACCGTGATCGGGCGCAGGTAGCCCTCGCAATTGGGAATGTCCTGCTGCGACAGGCAGCGAATTGCGCAAAACGCCGCCGATTCCGGGAGCGAGATCGGGCAGTTGATCGAGGCCGCCACTTGATCGGCCGTGCCGGTGAAATCGATGTCGATCGTGTCGTCGGCGATGGTCACCGTCGCGACGATCGGCAGCGGCACCGGGTTCTCGCCGACGCCGTCGATATAGTCGGTCGCGCGATAGATCCCGTTGGGAAGCGCGCGGATCACGTCGCGCATCATCGCCTCGGCATGGTCGTGCAATGCGTCGATGTAGCGGTCCAGCATCGCCGGCCCATAGCGGGCCATCAGCGAGCGCAGGCCTTCCTCGGCGACGTTGCAGGCCGCGATCTGCGCACGGATATCGCCCAGAACCTCGACGGGCGCCCGCGTATTCGCCTCGATGATGCGAAACACCGACTCGGCCGGCTCGCCGGCCTCGTAGAGCTTCAGCAGTGGCAGGCGCAGGCCTTCCTGCTGAATCTCGGTGGCATAGATCGCGACGCTGCCGGGCACGATGCCGCCGAGATCGGTGTGATGGGCAACGGTGGCGGCAAAGCCCGCGAGCCTGTCGTCTACGAAGATCGGCTTGAGGATGTAGACGTCGGGCAGATGCTGGCCACCCGAGCCATAGGGATCGTTGGCGATCAGCACATCGCCTTGCTTCAGCGTGCTGCCATAGCGCTCCCGCACGAAACCCATGATGCGCGGGAAGGAGCAGAGCTGGATCGGCAATGTCAGACCCTGCGCGATCACGCGGCCTTGCGCATCGCAGAGCGCGGTCGAGTAATCCATGATGTCGCGCACCACCGGCGAATAGGCGCTGCGCATCACGATCAGCGCCATTTCGTCAGCGGTGGAGGCGAGCGCGTTCCGGATCACCTCCAGGGTGATCGGATCGATCTTTTCGGCGCCGGTTTCTGCGGTTTTCATGCGGCCTCCAACGCGATGTCGATGTTGCCGGCATCGTCGAGGCGGGCGGTCTGGCCCGGCCCGATGACGCAGGTGCAGTCATATTCCTCGATGACGAAGGGGCCGCGTCGCGGCGATGCATCGAGATCGGCGCGGCCGATCACCGCGATTGAGGCCGTGCCGGTTTCCTCGAAGGAAACCTGCCGGTCGACGCGGCGTTGCGGCGGCGCTGCGCCGAATCTCTGCGGCGGCGCCACCAGCGGCAGCCGCACGGTGAGCCGCGCATTGATGAGATGGACCTGGTCCTTCTGCGAACGGTGGCCATAGGTGCGCTCGTGCTCGAGATGAAACAGCTCCGCCAGTTCCTCGAAGACGAGGCGCCGCGCCGGGACGGTCAGTTCATAGGCCTGCCCGACATAGCGCAGATCGGCGGCGTACCGGAATTCCGCGCCCGACAGCTCATAGCCTTCGAGCGTCAGAACCCGGCGGGCATCCTCGGTCAGCTGGCCGTAGAGCTCGGCCAGCCCGGCATCGTCGAGCTCACCGGCTCGGCGGCGCGAGGGCCGCACGAACTCCTGCTCGACATCCGAGCGCAGCAGTCCCAGCGCGCTGAACACGCCGGCCGCGCGCGGGACGACCACCCGCCTGATACCGAGCGCCTTGGCGACTTCGGCAGCCACGACCGGGCCGTTGCCGCCGAAGGCGACCAGCGTCGAATGGCGCGGGTCGCGGCCGCGATAGGTCGAGACGGCTTTCACTGCCCGCGTCATCGTAGTGACGGCCAGCGTCAGCACGCCGCGCGCCGTCTTGGTCAGGTCGAGGCCGAGCGGTCGGGCAACCTGGTCGTTCAGCGCCGCGCGGCCAGCGTCGGCCTGCAGCGGAAAAGTCCCACCGGCGAGTGCGACATCGTTGATGTAACCAAGGGTCAGGAAGGCGTCGGTCAGGGTCGCCTGTCTGCCGCCGAGCCCGTAGCAGACCGGTCCGGGATAAGCGCCCGCGCTCTGGGGACCGACGGAAACCTGGTTCATCTTGTCGATCGCCACGATGCTGCCGCCGCCGGCGCCGATCTCGGAGACGTCGATGAAGGGCATCTTGATCGGGTATCCGCCACCCTTCACCAGCTTGCTGGAGAGATTGATACCGGCTCCGACCTCGTATTCGGTGGTGCGGGCGGGCTCGCCATCCTCGATCAGCGCGGCCTTGGCGGTGGTGCCACCCATGTCGAAGGAGATGATGCTCGGCTCGTTACTCCCTGAGACCAGCCTTGCGCAGGCGATGACGCCGGCCGCCGGCCCGGATTCGACCAGCGAGGCCGCGCGCTTCACCGCCGAGCCCAAGCGCATGATGCCACCGCCCGAATGCATCATCTCGACTGGACAGGTGACGCCGATCGAGGCGAGGCGCGTCGTCAGCGCCGCCGCGTAGTTGCGTACCACCGGGCCGATATAGGCGTTTACGACGACGGTCGAGGTGCGTTCATATTCGCGGATCTCCGGCAGAATTTCCGAGCCGCGGCAGGTATAGACGCTCTCGTCGAGTTCCTCGCGCAGGATGGCCTCGGCCGCGATCTCGTGGTCGGGATTGGCATAGGCGTGCAGGAAGCTGATCGCGACCGCCTCGACCTTGTCCTCGCGAAAGCGGCGCGCGGCTTCGCGGACGTCGGCCTCGTTGAGCGGTATGCGCACTGTGCCATCCGGCCCGAGCCGTTCTCTGACTTCGAGCCGCAGATGCCGCGCGGCCAGCGGCTTGGGCTTGTCGTATTGCAGGTCGTAGAGCACGGGAATGCGCAGGCGACGCATCTCGAGCACGTCGCGAAACCCTTCGGTCGTCAGAAGCCCGGTGCGCGCGCCCTTGTATTCCAGGATCGCATTGGTCGCGACCGTGGTCGCATGGACGATGCCGGTGATGCGGTCTGGCGTCGTCGAATACTCTTGGACCAACGCCTTGAGCGCCTGGGCGATTCCGCGGCTGTAATCGTCAGGCGTCGAAGGCACCTTTCGCGTTTCGATCAGCCCGTCGTCGCGGGCGACGACGATATCGGTGAAGGTGCCCCCGATATCGATGCCGATCCTGTAGCTGTGTTGCACCATGGCGTTTTCGTCTCGTGGTTTGAAGAACGGCGGTCAGCCGACGCTGTCTTGCGCGTGGCCTCGGGATGGAGCGGAGGTCGGCTTGCGGCGGCCGGCGATGCCCTTCGGCACGGCCGCGATCAGAAGCTGGGTGTAGGGGTGGCTCGGTCGATCGAGCACGTCGAGGCAGGCGCCCTGCTCGACGATCTCACCCTTGCACATCACGATGATGCGCGAGCACAGCGTCCGGACCAGTGCGAGATCGTGGCTGATGAAGAGCAGGGTCAGGCCAAGCTCGCGCGTCAACCGGCTGAGCAGGTTGATCACCTGTGCCTGCAGCGAGACGTCCAAAGAGGATACAGGCTCGTCAGCGATGAGAATGTCGGGCTTCATCGCCAGCGCTCTTGCCAACCCGATGCGCTGGCGCTGGCCGCCGGAGAGTTCATGCGGCAGCCGGGGCGCCAGTTCGGCGCCGAGCCCGACGAGTTCGAGCATCGCCAGAGCCTCGGTCTCTCGCTGCTCGCGCGGCACGCCGCGCAGCGCCAGTGTCTCGGTCAGGCAACGGCTTACGGTCTTGCGAGGGTTGAGCGCGCTGCTGGAATCCTGGAAGGCCATCTGGACGCGGCGGCGCCAGGGGCCGGCATGGTCGCGCATCAAGACGGACAATGGCTCGCCATCGAGCAGCACGTCGCCCGATGTCGGTTTCGTCAGCCCGACCGCGATGTTCGCAAGCGTCGACTTGCCCGAGCCGCTCTCGCCGACGATGCCGACGATATCGCCGCGCGCGACCTCCAGCGAGATGCCGTCGAGCGCGACGAAGCGCGTGTCGCGGCCGAGCAGCCGATCGAACGCATTGCCCTGCGCGTAGGATTTCGTGACGCCGCGAAGGGAGAGGATCGGCCCGCTCATAGCGGCCTCCAGCAGGCGAAGCGGCGTTCGCCCTCGGTCAGCAGTGCCGGCATCTCGAGCTCGCAGCGCGCGACGACACGCGGGCAGCGCGGCGAGAACGGACAACCCTGCGGCATGCGGCCCAGGCGCGGCGGCGCACCTTCGATTGCCACCAGCGGGCCGACCGGTGCGGTCAGGCTCGGCACGCAAGCCTGCAGCAGGCCGGTATAGGGATGGCGCGGGCTGAGCTCGATCGCCTCCACCGGCCCGTCCTCGACGACCTTGCCGCCATACATCACCACGACGCGGTCGACGATCTCGGCAACGAGCTGGAGGTTGTGCGAGATGAAGAGCACCGCGATGCCGAGATCGCGGCGGAGTTCGGCGATGAGGTCGACGATCTGGGCCTGCACCGTAACGTCCAGCGCCGTCGTCGGCTCATCGGCAATGAGCAGACGCGGCCGGCAGGCGATCGCCATGGCGATCAACGCGCGCTGGCGCATGCCGCCGGAGAACTCATGCGGGTAGGCATCGAGGCGCTTGCCTGCCTCGCGAACGCCGACGCGTTCCAGCGACTCGCCTGCGATGCGGCGGGCCTCGCCTGCGGACACCCGCCGATGCGCCCGTACGACATCGGTGATCTGCCGGCCGATCGTCAGTGCCGGGTTGAGCGAACTCTGCGGGTCCTGGAAGACCATCGCGATGTCGCGGCCACGGATGGCGCGCATGCGGGCCTCGTCGACATCAAGCAGATCCTGCCCGTCGAACATCACGCGTCCGCCGGTCGTGCGGGCGGGCGCGCCCAGCAGTCGCATCACCGCGAGCATTGTCAGGCTCTTGCCGGAACCGGATTCTCCGACGACGCCCACCGCCTCACCGGCAGCGACGGCGAAATCGACGCCACGCACGGCCTCGATGACGCCGCCCGAGGCATTGCGGAAGCCGACCCGCAAGCCCTCGATGCTGAGCAGGGCGCCGTTCATGCGACGAGCGGCACTCATGCGACGAGGGTCCTGGTTTCGCTGCGCGGATCGAACAGGTCCCGCACGGCATCGCCGAGCAGATTGAAGCCGATCACTGTGATCGAGATGGCCAGGCCCGGGAACACCGGCAGCCACCATTCCCCGGAATAGATCGCGTTGCGCGCATCCGAGAGCATCGAACCCCAGCTGGCCTGGGGAGGCTGGACGCCGAGCCCCACGAAGCTGACGGAGGCCTCGACGACGATGCCGATCGCGACGAGCAGGGTCGCCTGAACGATGATAGGCGACAGGCAGTTGGGCAGGATGTCGCCGGCGACGATCTCCCAATGCCCCGCGCCCTGGAGATAGCGCGCCCGGACATAATCGGCTCCGACGATGCGGCTTGCCACCGCATAGGTGACGCGGGCGAAGACCGGCGAGAACAATACGCCGACCAGCAGGACGATCTTGACCTCGTTGGGGAGCAGCAGCGGCCCGACGCGCACCGGCCCGACGCCGAAGATGCCGACGATCGCGATCGCCCAGACCAGCAGCGGGATCGAGGCCACGCCATCGACGATCCGCATCACCAGCTGATCGCCAAGACCGCCCTTATAGGCGGCAAAGAGCCCGGCTGAGACGCCGATCAACGCACCGATCACCACCGCCCCGATGCCGACCGCAAGCGAGGCGCGGGCGCCGTAAATGACCCGGCTGAGCACATCGCGCCCCGCCTGGTCGGTGCCGAGCCAATGCGCGACATCGGGCGGCAGCAAGCGGTCCTCGATGCTGAGAGCGACCGGATCAAAGGGTGCGATCAGTGGCGCGAAGATCGCCGCCGCCAGCATCAGCACGACGATCGCGCCGCCAAGCCAGCCGGTCCAGCCGATGCCACGCAGCGCGTGCGAGAAACGCGTCATGCCGCCACCCGCTGGCGCGGATCGAGTACGCGGTTCACGAGGTCGGCAGCGAGATTGGCGACGACGAAGATGACGGTGAAGAGGAAGACGATGCCCTGCAGCAGCAGGAAGTCGCGCTGGGAGATCGCATTGAGCAGCGCGCGCGACAGGCCGGGAACGTTGAATACCTGCTCGATGATCAGCGCCCAGCCGAACATGTAGCCGAAGGACAGCGCCGCGAGATTGATCACCGGCGGCAGCGCATTGACCAGCGCATAGAGCACGACCTGGCGGGATGAGAGGCCCATCGCGCGGGCGGTGCGGACATAATCGCCGCGCAACGTCTCCTGCAGACTGGCCTGCGTCATCCGTGCGAGCACGGCGACATAATAGATCGCAAGCGACACTGCCGGCATCAGGATGGTCTTCAGATGGGCGCTCAGGCCCGCCGAGAGCGGCACATAACCGCCCGGCGGCAGCCAGCGCAGATCGACAGCAATAAAGCGGATCAGCACGATTCCGAGCCAGAAGGCGGGGATCGAGAGCCCGACCACCGAGGCGAAGCGGGAGACGCGATCGAACACGCCGCCCGGTCTCAGGGCGGCTAGTATGCCGATGCCGACACCGAAGCCGACGGCTATCGCGAAGGCGAACAGCACGATCGACAAGGTGACGGGCAGCGAATTGAAGATCTCGACCGCGACGTCGCGGCCGGTGACGAATGACCTGCCGAAATCGCCATGGAGGATGTCGGATAGCCAGGAGCCGTATTGCGCCACGAAGGGCCTATCGAGCCCGTTGGCCTGCTCGAACTGCGCGATCTGCTCCGCGGTCGCGTCGGCGCCCAGCACGATCCGGGCGGGAGAACCCGGACCGGAGCGCGTGAGCGCAAACAGCGCAAACCCGACGAAGAGAAGGGTGCCGATGGACGAAACGATCCGGCCGGCGATCAGGCGGAGCATGGGCGGGCGGTCCTGGAGCTTGGTGATCTGCGGCTGTCAGATTGTTCGCTTAAACCACCGCGTCATCCCGGGCTTGACCCGGGATCCAATCGAAAGGCGGCGCGCTCTCCGATGGATCCCGGATCTCCGCTTCGCTTACGGCCGGGATGACGGGGGTATCGGCGACGCTAGACCTTCACCTCGCCGACGCTGATGGTCAGCGCCTGGTTGACCTTGAAATCCTTGACGCTGTCGCGCCACAGGTTCGAGGCATGGACATAGCCGAGCACCCCAAGCGGCGCGTCGCGGGCGATGATCGCTTGGATCTTGCCATAGACCTCCTTGATCTTCGCCTGCTCGGTCTCGGCGAAGGCTGTGACCATCAGCGCATTGAGTTCGGGATTGTCGTAGCCTGTACTTTTCGACAGGAACTGGCCCGGCGTCAGCGTGTTCTGGATCAGGTAGCTGGCCTCGCCCGGTGACATGAAGACCTGCATCGCCATCTGATGTTCGCCACGCGCGATCTGCTGGATCAGCACCGAGAACTCATAGACCTTGAGGTTGATCTTCACGCCGATCTTGGCGAGCTGCGCCTGCAGGAAGATGGCCGCATCCTTGGTGTCGAGCAGATAGGGCTCGGCTTGGATGCTGATGTCGATCTCAGCTCCGGTCGGGTATTTCGACTTGGCGAGATACTCCTTGGCCCGGTCGAGATCGAAGCCGAGCTCCTTGTCGGCGGCTGCGTCATACCAGTAGCCGCGCGGCGGCGCCGGAACGGCCGAAGGGTCGAGCAACCCGTAATAGACCTTGTCGCCAATCGTCTTGCGATCGATCGCGCAGGACAGGGCCTTGCGGAAATTCACATCGTCCAGCGGCGCCTTGAGGTTGTTGGTGAACATCAGCAGCGCGCCACCCAAGGTCGGGCGCGAGGCTCCGGTGACCCCAGGCATGGTCTTGAGACGGTTGAACTCGCGCGGCGGCGGCGCGCTGATGATGTCGACCTGGCCGGTCAGGAGATAGGCGACGCGCGTCGCATCCTCCGGGATCATCTTCACCACCAGCCGGTCCCAGGCGGGCAGGCCCTTGCGCCAGTAGTTCGGGTTCTTCTTGAAGCTGATATAGTCGTTGGGCTTCCACTCCTCGAACATGCCGAAGCCCGTGCCCATGCCGACCGGCTTCGTCTTGAAATAGTCGTCGCCGTGCTCCTTGCGCGAGCCGGCCGGGAAGATGCCCATATATTTGGTCAGGAAGTAGAGCCACGGGCCATATGGTTCCGAAAGCTCGAACTGGACCTTCAGGGGATCGAGCACCGTCACCTTGGTGATGCGCGTGAACAACGGCCGGCGCAGCGCCTTGTTATTGGCGTCGAGCAGGTAGTCGAAGGAGTATTTCACGTCCTCGGCGGTCATTTTCTTGCCGTTCTGGAACGTGACGTCATCGCGCAGCTCGAAGGTATAGGTCTTCTTGTCGGCCGAGATCACCGGCAGCGCCTTGGCGAGCTGCGGCTTCAGCACGCCGTCGGCATCGTATTCGACGAGGTTCTCGAACACTGTCTGGCCCAGCACCATCGCGTCATGATTGAGCTGGTTGATGGGGTCGATGGTGATGGGATTGCTCGGCAGCACGATCGTCAGCGTCTTGCCGTTCGTCGGCTGGGCATGGAGCAGGCTGGCGGGAAGCAGCGACGCGAAAGCGCCGCCTGCGCCGGCCGCAAGAAACTGTCGGCGATTTGTCGGCAAACTGGCCATCGAACATCCCCTTTTTATGTGGCAATGCCTTGCAGCGTAGGACGCTGGCGTCGCGCTGAACCCGGAAAGCGTAACATCGCGTCCGCCCCGAATAAAAATAAGAACTGTTGGCTGCTCGATAGTCGCGGGCTATCGTCTTTATCGCATGCGGTATACCTTCGGTCAGGCTGAAGCATTCTACTGGGTGGCTCGACTCGGCGGCTTCCGCGCGGCCGCGACCCATCTCAATCTGTCGCAGCCGACGGTGAGCCTCAGGGTGAAGGAACTGGAGCGGATCCTGGGCGGCGAGTTGTTCGACCGCACGCTCTACCGGCCGGTACCGACGACGCTGGGCAGCGCGATATATGCCGATGTCGAGCGCATGCTCAGCCATGCCGAACAGGTCCAGCGTCGCTCGAAGGACGCCGAGCCGATGCGCAGCCTGCTGCGGATCGGCGCCGCCGATTCCTTCGCGGCGCTAATACTCCCCGATCTGTTGGCTTCGCTGGCCACGCGCCGCCCCTCGCTGCAGGTCGACGTGACCGTGGATTTCAGCCTGCGACTCGAACAATTGCTGCTCGACCGCTCGATCGATATCGCCTTCCTGTCGCAGCCGCGCGTGCATGAGCGCATCACCATCGCCCCGCTCTGGCTGATCGACCTGGTCTGGGTCGTCGGCAAGAGCCTTGATTTCGAGGGCGACATCGCGACACCCGGAAAGCTGGTCGACCTGCCGATCTTCACCAACAGCCCGCCATCGGGCCTGTTCACGACGATTCAGATGTGGTTCGGCACCCATGGCCTGAAGCCCAACCGGCTGAACACCTGCAACCCGCTGACAGTGATCGCGCGACTGGCCAATGCCGGCACCGGCGCGGCGATGCTGCCAAGAGAAATGCTGCGCCTCTCCGGGCACGATCTGGATCTGCGCGTCCTCGAGCCCGAGCCCGCCATTCCGTCGCATAATCTCTGCGCGATGTGGTGGGACAATGAATCGGCAGCCGAATGTGCCGATCTTGCCGAGATGGCACGGCAGATTTTCAGCGCCACGTCGGAAACGCGCGGCCCCGGGGCGGCGCCCTTTGTGTAAGCTATCAAATGCGACGCGAGTTTCGCTGCGTATCGCTGCGCGAAACCGACGCCAGATTGTCCGCAAGCCGACATTGGAAAAGGTCAGGAACGGGCCAGATTCGGAAGCTGATCTTGCCGGAAGCGGGCTGAGGATCAGCCTGCACGGTCCGCTCGATTGGTACGCAATGGCCAGGTTGCGGAAGCACTTCGCCTTAACTGCGGCACTTTAGCTTAAACACCCCGAAATCCCAATGCAGGTATTTCAATGGGTTATGGAGGGGCTTGACAGCCAGTGCGGCAAACTTCGCCTTTCCCTACACTGGTGGGTCTTGGTTCGCCTCAAGGCAGCTATTTGTCATGCCGGCCGCTCCCCGCGGCAGGCAGCCACATTCCCGAACGGATACCGGCCGTTTAGGGCAATCTTCGAATATCCAGTTGTGACGCGAGGCAGATGTCAGGCCTCATTGCGCGACGATCGACGGTGTCTCGGTCGCTGACGGGCGCGCTGGCTGCAGCCAGGTGCGATGCTCGCCTCCTTCCGGATTGGAGCTCGCACCTAGCTTGGCCATCCACATGCGGCAGAGAGCCGACGGGCTCAATACTTCTGGAAGTGGAAGCCTTCGGCGAAGGTAAGCTCCACCATGTCGCCGCGCCTCAGGCGCCTGATCCCGTCCTGAATGCCGGGATCCGACACTGTGCGGGTCCGGGGTCCGAGCGGCCCGACATAACTCACGATGCCTGTCGCCGGATCGAAGCTCTCGAACCTCGCCGTCAAGGTCAGTGTCCGCACGACGAACTTGTCGGGCAGGTTCTGGAAGCTGGGGCCGCTGACCGCCTCGGTATAGACGATTGCCGGCTTGGCACCCTTCCGGGCGCGCTTGGCACCAAGGATGACGCCTTCGACACGCCGGATCTGGACCCTGTCACCGGCGTTGATGTTCTGCAGATCGCCAAACACCTCGGGCACCGCGACAGGCCATGTCTGACGGCCCTGCCGGACGATCACCATGCGCTCCGCGGCGTTCACATCGGCGATCTCGACATCAAGCTGCTCGATTTCCACCGGCCCGACGCCGGCGACGATAACTGTCCGGCTTGTCACGGTCGGATCGGTCGCGCAGCCCGCAACTCCCACCGCCAGCGAGACCGCAAAGATCAAGCTTATCTGCTTCAACATCGGGCTTCTCCCTTTTCAAAAGCAATCCGGCTTGAGACCTATTGCCGGCCTCCGGATTTGATCTGCAAATCAAGAAAGGTTCGAATGGATGACTGGTAGAGGTTCAGGAATAAAGGCCAACTTCGGCCGCAACACAATAGCCGGGCGAATGACTTACTTGGGTCGCGATGAGAGATGGCCGATGAGGCTTGGCCGATGAGGCTTGGCCTCGGCTGGCCGGCAACGCCCGGTTTTGGTTCATCACTCGATGGCGCCGAGCGGCGGCTGGGCTCGGCACTCGTCCATATGTGCGCCCAATTCGTGCCATCACTGCTATAGATGGCGCGAATGCCAAGAATGTCCCGGCAGAGCAGGAGCAGATTGTGACCGAGCGATTTGAACGGCATCGCCAACCTTGGACACATGAGGAGCTCGAGAAGCTAAAGCTGCTCGCCAAGAAGGGCATGGCCCTGAAGGCGATCTCGAAAGCGATGACCCGCAGCGAAGAATCCATCAAAGACCGCGCCAAACTCGACGGCATCGGGATCGCCAAGCTCCGTTAGGCCGTGCTCACGGCACGGCCTTGGGGCGCAAAGCCGATCCGCTGTCGGACGATGATGCAACTCCGTTCCTGGCGCTGCGCCGACCGGCCGCAGGGAGCGCCCTGGCTTCACCGCACTAGCTCAACTCGAGCCACCCAGACAAATTGTCAATAAATTCAATATCCTATGAGGTGGACCAGTGGATTGCGAGGCGGGCTCCGGCTTGCCTTAACATCAGTCCGAAACGCCCTCGCGACCCGCGATGACCATGCAGGTCGCGGTCATCATGGCGCAGAGCTTGGGGACGCCGCCCGAGATGGCGAAGACCTCGGCCATGGCAAGCGTGAGGGTGCGCCCGGCCTTGACCACCCTGCCCTTCGCAAGCAGCCTCTCGCCAGCCGCCGGCGACAGCAGATTGATCTTGAACTCGGCCGTCAGGATACCGGCGCCCGCCGGCATCATCGTCAGCGCGGCATAGCCCGCAGCGGAATCGGCGATGGTGGCCACGGCGCCGGCATGGACGAAGCCGTGCTGCTGCGCGAGATGGGCTGAAACCGGCAGTTCGATCTCGACTTCGCCGGCGGCGACATGGACGAGCCGCGCGCCCAGCGTCGTCATGAACACCTGTTTGGCGAAACTCGCCTCGATGCGCTGCCGGATTTCGTCCTGCATATCGTCCGGCATGAGCGAACTTTCCTAAGAGCCTGGCCGAGAATGTCGTAAGCAATTTCAATCGTTTGGCATTTGGCATCGAAACGCGCCGTCATCCCGGGCGACCGCAGGGAGACCCGGGATCCATTCCGGAGCGCTTGGTTCCGGAATGGATCCCGGATCTCCGCTTCGCTGCGCCCGGGATGACGGCGCGTTTTCCGCTGATGTTCAAGTCCTTGAAAACTGGGATATCACTATTGGCCAGACTCTAAGCGGCGACGGCTTCGGCCGGCTCGCGCGAGAGATGAGCCACGGCCGCGCGCAGATCTGCAAGTCCCGCTTCGGCGCCGACACAGTGCTCGGCAAGATGGCGGCGGAACAGGCGGGATCCGCGCTGCCCCGGGAAGAGCCCGACGAGATGGCGCGTAAAGGCATGGAGTCGCCCGCCGCGCTCGATATGGTCAGCGATATGCGGCGCCAGGCCCTCCAGCATGGCGAAGGCATCCGCAACGGGGGCAGCCTCGCCGAAGAGCAGCGGATCGACCTGAAGCAGAATCTCGGGGTTCTGGTAGGCCTCGCGGCCGATCATGACGCCGTCGAGCTGCGCGAGGTGCGCGATCCATTCATTGGGCTCGCGGATGCCGCCGTTGATCGCCACCAGCAGGTCAGGATTGGCCGCTTTCAGCCGATAGGCGCGATCGTAATCGAGCGGCGGCACTTCACGATTTTCCTTGGGCGAAAGGCCCTGCAGCCAGGCTTTCCGCGCATGGACCACCAGCGCATCGACGCCGGCGGCGCGGACGCTCGCCGCGAGCGCATCGAGCGCCGCTTCCGGATCCTGATCATCGACGCCGATCCGGCATTTCACGGTCACGGGAATGGAGACCGCGGCCTTCATCGCCGCGACGCAGTCGCCGACCACAGCGGGCTCGCGCATCAGGCAGGCGCCGAACGCCCCGCCCTGGACCCGGTCCGAGGGGCAGCCGCAATTCAGGTTGATCTCGTGATAGCCGAAATCGGCGCCGATCCTGGCGGCCTGGGCCAGAAGCGTCGGATCGTTGCCGCCAAGCTGGAGCGCGACGGGATGCTCGACCGCATCGAAACCGATCAGGCGTTGGCGGTCGCCACGGATCACGGCCTGCGCCGTCACCATCTCCGTATAGAGCCGCGCGCGACGCGACATCAGGCGATGGATGACGCGGCAATGCCGGTCCGTCCAATCCATCATCGGCGCGACGGAAAAGCGCAGGTCCTGGGGCGTGAGGGCGATCATGGCGGCTCACTAGCGCAAAATGCGCGGCCATGCACCCCCGGCGCGCCTCAAGCGGTGAGCCTGCCCAGGGCACGCTCGATGCGCGAGCAGCCGGCGCGGGGTCTCGCCTTGTCGTAGCAGCGCTTCAGCTTGCCGCTGGCATAGGAGCGCAGCACGATCTCATGGACATAGCTTTTGCGCACCACGGCTGGCGTGTTGACCAGCCGTTCCGAGATCGCGCGCATGATATCGGCGAGCTGACGCTTCCTGCCGGTCTCGGTCGCGACGATTTCGCTGGCCAGCAACAATTCGGCAGCGGCAGCGTTGGCGGCGAGCATGCGCAGATCCTTGCTGCTGATGGCGAGACCAGAGACGCGCTTCAGATAGGCGTTGATATCGCTTGCGTGGATTTCGGCGACGGAACCATCCTCGCGTCGATATTGCAGCAGCCTGCGCCCCGGCAGTGTCATGATGCGGGTCAAGGCGCGGGCAAGGCCTGCATCCTCGACAGCGCAGCCGATCTCCTTGCCGCTCTTGCCGCGAAAGGACAGCTCAACGCGGCTCCCTCTCAGCGCGGCATGGCGCTTCAGCAAGGTCGAGGCGCCGTGACTGCCATTCGCCTTGGCATAGGTCTCGTTGCCGACGCGGATATGGCAGCGATCGATAATCGCGGCGGCGCAGGCCAATGCCTTGTCCTGACTGAGGTCGCGGCCTTTCAGATCGCGCGCGATTGCGGCGCGCAACTTCGGCAGCGCATCGATGAGGCGTTGCAACCGCTTGAGCTTGCGGCGCTCGCGAACCTTGTCCCATTCGGGGTGATAGCGGTGCTGGGCGCGGCCGGCTTCGTCATGCCCAATGGCCTGAAGATGGGCGCGGGGATCGGCCGCGATCTGCACGTCGACATAGGCTGGAGGGATGGCGAGCGAGCGAATGCGCTTCAGCGTCTCGGCATCGACGATGCGGCGCCCTTGCGCATCAAGATAGGCGAAGCCGCGGCCGAAGCGGCGGCGCGTGATCGTCAAGGCCGTGGCCGACACCCGTTTCAGGCGGCCCGGTGCGGCGGCAGGACGCGAAGCATCCTCAACGATCATTTGTTCCATGTCCCGCGCTCCAAAAAAAGGCGCGGGACATGTATGGGGTTTCGCCCGCGCTGCCTTGGCCTCAATCGCCCAGGCAGCCTCCGGTTCCCGAGGGCACCGGAGTTTTTGCAGTCTTACTTAGTTTAGCGGCTTACTTCTTGGCCCGGGCGACGATCTGCGTCGGGTTGACGAAGCGCAGTGCGATCAGGAGCCAGATCAGCGTCGTCACCATGTAGATCACCGCCATGGCGTCGATCGACTGCACGGCGCGCACACCGGCCGCGAAGACGGCATAGTAGAGCGCCACCACCAGCGTCTGGCTGGTCGGACCGGCCGTGAGGAAGGTCAACTCGAACATCGCGATCGTGCGGACCAGAACCAGGAGCAGCGCCGCCAGGATACCGGGCATGAGCAGCGGCAGCAGGACGTAGATGAACAGCTTGAAGGTGTTGGCGCCGAAGACGCGTGCGGCCGCCTCGATCTTGGTGTCGATCTGTTCGATGAAGGGGATCATCACCAGGATCACGAACGGGACGGTCGGCACCAGATTGGCCAGCACCACGCCCGACATGCCGCCGGCAAGCCCCGCGCGGTAAAGCACCGTCGCCAGCGGAATGCCGAAGGTGATCGGCGGAACCAGCAGCGGCAGCAGGAACAGCAGCATCACCAGCTTCTTGCCCGGGAAATCGCGACGCGCCAGCGCATAGGCTGCGGGCACGCCGATCAGGCCGGAGATGAAGACGACGAGGAAGACGATCTGGAAGGTGACGCTCAGCACTTCATAGAGCTGGAACTCGTTCCAGGCCGATGAATACCAGCGCGTCGTCCAGCCCGCCGGGAACCAGGTTCCGAGCCAGCGTGTGGCGAAGGAACTGGTGACCACGGTGGCGATCATCCCGAAGAGATTCAGGATGAAGAAGCCGATCACGGCCCAGTTGGCGAAGGCCCAGAGCTTGGCCGAGAGGCGGTTATCCTTGACCATGACTCAGCCCTTTCCGCCGCCGGCCGGGCCACGATAAAGCAGGCCACGCGCGGCCAGGACGGCCACGACGATGGCAAGCTGAACCAGCCCCATGATCATCGCGACGGCCGAGGCCATGGAATAATCGTACTCCTCGAAGGCCGCCTGATAGGCCGCGATCGAAATCACCCGCGTCGGCCCGGCCGGCGCGCCAAGCAGCACGGCGGAGGGAAAGACCGAGAAGGCTTGCACGAAGCTCAGGCAGAAGGTGATGGCGAGGCCCGGCAGCAGCAGCGGCAGCAGGATGTGCTTGAAGCGCTGCCAGGGACCGGCCCCCAGCGTCGCGCCAGCCTGCTCCAGCGCCGGGTCGACGCCCGAGAGATAGGACAGCGTCAGCAGGAAGGTGAAGGGGAAGCCTGTGATGACCAGAGAGATCATCACGCCCCAATAATTGTGCAGCAGCTTCACCGGCGTCGAGATCAGGCCGAGCGTCAGCAGCGTGCGGTTGAACCAGCCTTGCGGGCCGAGATAGTTCAACAGACCCTGCGCCACCAGCACGGTGCCGAGCGTGATCGGGATCACCAGGATGGTGGTCAGCAGGCGCTGATGCTTCATCAGCCTGACGCGGAAAGCGATCGGCACCGCCATTACCAGCGTCAGCACCGTCACCGGCAGCGCCAGCCAAAGCGTGGTCGCGATCGTGCCGTACAGGAACGAGTCGGAGAAGAACCGGCTGTAATTCGCGAAAGTGCCGCCGGCCTTGGGATTGAAGGAGAGGAACAGCCCGTAGAAGAACGGGTAGATGAACAGCAGCAGCAGGAACAGGACGGCCGGCAGGACCAGCAGCGTCAACCCGTCCAGCCCGCGTGCGGCGAGCCTTTGGCTCAGCGGTATCGTGGGGGCCGACATGCTCACACCTTGTCCCCATAGACGAGAACACGATCGGGCTCGGCGGCAAGCGTGACCTGGGCTCCGGCCGCGATGCGATCATGGGCGAGGAACGAAAGATCCGTACCATCGGCCATGCGGGCGAATCCGACGAATTCGCGACCGCGGAATTCCGTCGAGATGACCTGTGCCTTGAGGCCTGGGACGCCTTCAGCGACCGGGTGAAGATCCTCGGGGCGGATGGCGACATGCGCAGCCACGCCCGGCGCGACAGCGTTGCGCGAGCGGCCGACGATCGACGCGCCGTCCACGGCAACCGTCGCACGCTCGCCTTCGACCGAGGCGACGCGGCCGGCGACCTTGTTGCGGAAGCCCATGAACTCGGCGACGTCGAGATGATCCGGCCGGGAGAACAGATCCTCGGGCACGCCGACCTGACGGACCTCGCCATCGCGCATCACGACGATGCGGTCGGCAAGCGACAGCGCTTCTTCCTGATCGTGGGTGACGTAGATCGTGGTTGCGCCCAGCGTGTTGTGGATGCGGCGGATTTCGGCGCGCATCTCGAGGCGCAGCTTGGCGTCGAGGTTCGAGAGCGGCTCGTCCATCAGCACCAGCGGCGGCTCGACGACGATGGCGCGTGCAATGGCGACGCGCTGCTGCTGGCCGCCCGAAAGCTGGCCCGGCAGTTTCTCGGTCTGGCCCTGGAGCCTGACGAGCGCGGCAGCCTCGCCGACGCGGCGGTCGATCTCGGCCTTGGGCACGCCGCGCATCTTCAGGCCGAAGCCGATATTTTTGTTCACGCTCATATGCGGGAACAGTGCGTAGTTCTGGAAAACCATGCCGAAGCCACGCTCTTCCGGACGCAGCGGGTCGATGCGCTTGTCATCGAGCCAGATGCCACCGCCGGTCGCCGGCAGCAGCCCCGCTATGATGTTGAGCGTGGTCGACTTGCCGCAGCCCGACGGGCCGAGAAGGGCGATGAACTCGCCCTTGCCGATCGTCAGGGAGACGTTCTTCAAGGCGTTGTGGGTGCCGAAGTCCCGGCTCAGGCCGTCGAGCCTGAGCTCGCGGAAGGATGCTGCGTTGATCGTCATGGCTACCGGGTGCTGGAGTCAGGTGCGAATTTCTGATGGAGACGGCCCGGCGCGCAGCCCGGCCATCGCCGCGTGGCTTACTTACGCTTGGCGCCGCCGACCTGCTCGTCCCAGATGCGGAAGGCGACGACCATTTTGTCAGGATCGAGCGGGGTCTCAAGCGGGTTCTCGGCGATCAGCTTGTCATATTCGGGACGGCCGAACTCCTTGATCGACTTCTGGCTGTCTTCCGGAGCCATGGCGAGCGTGACGCCCTTCACGGCCGGACCCGGATAGAAATAGCCTTCGTCATAGGTATAGGCCTGCTGCTCCTTGGTGAGCAGGAAGTTCATCAGGTCGATCAGGACCGCGAGCTTCTCGTCGGACACGCCCTTGGGAATGCACATGTAGTGCGCGTCGGTGACCCAGTGGAAGCCCTTCAGGGCGGCGATCTTCGCCTCCTTCGGCACGACACCCAGCACGCGCGGGTTGATGTCCCAACCAGTGGTCGTCACCGTCATGTCGCGCGAGCCGTCGCCGAGTTCCTTCATCACGGCCGCGGTGCCGCCGGGATAATACTCGATGTTCTCGCCGAGCGCCTTGAGATAGGCCCAGGTCTTGTCCCAGCCCTTGACCGGATCCTTGGGATCGGAATCGCCGAGCAGATAGGGCAGGCCCATCATCCAGGTGCGGCCGGGGCCGGAATTGGCGGGACGCGGATAGATGAAGCGGCCCTTGTTCTGCTGCGTGTAGGCCAGCAGTTCCTCGGCGGTCGCGGGAACCGTCTTGACCTTGTCGGGCATGTATTCGAGCAGCGGGCCGGACGGGTAGTAGGTCACGACGACGCCCTGCCCGCTGGCAAGGCCCTGCATCTTGGCGGCGCCTTCGAGGAAGATCTCGTCGAGCTTAGGCAGGTTGGCGGCATGCTGGGGCAGCAGCGGTACCCAGAGCTTCTGCTCGACGCCGGCAGAGAGGGCGTCCGTTCCGGTCAGCACCATGTCGATGTCGACGCGGTTGGCGTCCTGCTGTGCCTTGATCTTGCCGGGCAGTTCAGGCGCCGGGGCCTTGGTGAAGGTGATGCGCGAGACCAGATTCGGCTTGGCCTTGCGATAATTCTCGATCGCCCGCTGCGTCAGGGCGAGATTGCCGGCAACGTCGACGATGGAGAGCGTGACGGGAGATGTCGGCAGCTTGAGCTGCTGGGCGAAAGCCACAGGTCCGTGCGCCGCAACACCGGCCAGACCAGCGACGCCACCGAGGAAAACACGCCGATTGATGCTGTCCTGAACCATAGTCTCTTCCTCCGGATGCGGGTTTCCCGCCTTATTGTCTTCTGGGCTCCAGCCGGCCGATTTCCGAGGCTGGAACCACAATTCGCGCGGCGTATAAGTTGACGCCGACCCGAATTAGTCGGTATCCTAGTATACTAGTCGACCAGAGCTTGGCAATGGGCATCGCAGCAGCACGACAAAGCACCGAACAGATCCACCGCCTGCTGCGGACCGACGTCCTCACTGCGGTTCTGCGGCCGGGAGAGGCGATGTCGGAGGCGCGCATGGCGGTGCGATTCGGCGTCAGCCGGACACCGGTGCGCGAGGCCTTCAAGCGGCTGGTCGAGGAAGGTTTCCTGATGGTGGTGCCGCAGGTCGGCACTTTCGTCGCGCCGATCGACCTTGCCTCTGTGCATGACAGCCAGTTCGTGCGCGAGACGCTCGAATGCCGCACCGTCGTGCTGGCGGCCAAGCATATCGATGATGCCGGCAAGGCC
Organism: Allobosea lathyri; assembly: GCF_900108245.1. Lineage (GTDB taxonomy): Bacteria > Pseudomonadota > Alphaproteobacteria > Rhizobiales > Beijerinckiaceae > Allobosea > Allobosea lathyri. Next base: position 17,457 of record NZ_FNUY01000009.1, on the reverse strand, counting down.
GCGCTCGAACAGCATGTCGTGCAGCAGGAACGCGATCTCGACATCGGCGACCGCGCCGGCTTCTTCGAGCATGACGACCAGTTCCATGCCGAACTCGCGCGGCTGGCCGGTCATCCATCCGTCTGGAGCCTGATCGAAGGCGTGAAGGCGCAGCTCGACCGGGTCCGCTGCCTGTCGCTGGAAAGCGCGGCATGGCCGGGCATGATCCTGCGGCAGCATCGTGAGATCGCCGAGGCCGTCATAACCGGCAATGAGGCCGCGGCGGAAAAGGCGATGCGCGCCCATCTGCGCACCGTCTTCGACGCCATTCAGACCATCGCGCAGAGCCATGTCGATGCCTTCGCCGGGACAGCCCCGCCGTTGCGACTGGACTGACGCGCCCGCGTCACTCCCTGCAAGAACCCCCACTCCCCACAAGAACACTACGAAGGAAACGCGACCATGGAACAATGCTGGCGCTGGTTCGGGCCAGACGATGTCGTGACACTGGCCCAGGCCCGACAGGCCGGGGCGAGCGGCATCGTCAACGCGCTGCACCAGATTCCCTACGGCGTCGTCTGGAGCGTCGAGGAGATCGAGGCGCGCAAGGCGATCATCGCCGCCGACGCCAGTCTCGGCCTGCGCTGGACCGTGGTCGAGAGCCTGCCGATCCATGAGAGCGTCAAGATCGGCGAAGGCGATCTCGAGCCGATCTTCGAGAACTACCGCCAGTCGATGCGCAACCTCGCCGCCTGCGGGCTCGAGGTGATCTGCTACAATTTCATGCCGGTGCTGGACTGGACCCGCACCGAGCTTGCCTATCCCCTGCCCGGCGGCGGCACGGCGCTGCGCTTCAACATCCATGAATATGTCGCCTTCGACCATTTCATGCTGAAGAGGCCGGGATCGGCGGAAGGGCATTCGGCCGATGTGATGGACCGCGCCAAGGCCTGGTTCGAACGCTCCTCGGAAAGCGACCGCGACAGGCTGCTCGCCAATATCATGGCGGGGCTGCCCGGCGCCTATGACCGCTATGATGTGCCTGGGCTCGCGCGCATGCTGGAGCGCTATCGTGGCATGAGCCATGAGCGCCTGCGCGCCAATCTGAAGCGCTTCCTGGAGGCCATTATCCCGACGGCCGAAGAGGTCGGCATCCGGATGTGCATCCATCCCGACGACCCGCCGCGCCCGCTGTTTGGCCTGCCGCGCATCTGCTCTGACGAGGACGACATCGCCTTCATCCTGAACGCGGTCGACAAGCCCGCCAACGGGCTGACGCTGTGCGCGGGGTCGCTGGGCGCCAATCCGAAGAACGACGTGCCTGCGATCGCGAAGCGCTTTGCCGACCGGATCTGGTTTGCGCATCTGCGCAATGTCGCCAAGGACCCGGACGGCTCCTTCATGGAAGCCGAGCATCTGGGAGGGGATACCGACATGGTGGCGCTGGTCGAGGCGCTGATGAGCGAGGAGCAGCGGCGCAAGGCCGCCGGCCTGCCGCATTGGCGCATCCCGATGCGGCCCGACCACGGCCATGCCCTGCTCGACGATGTCGGCAAGGGCAGCTTCCCGGGTTATCCGGCGGTCGGCCGCCTGCGTGGGCTTGCCGAGCTGCGCGGCGTGATGACCGCGATCAGCGGCCTGCGCGGCTACGACGCCTGATCAGGCGAGGATGCGCTGGTCCGCGAGATGGACCAGCTTTCCGCCCGCGATCGTCGCCACCACGTGCGGGTTCGGGCCGTCCTCGACGAGGATCAGGTCCGCCCGCTTGCCCGGCGCGACGACGCCGCGATCGGTCAAGCCGAATGCGATGGCCGGAGCCTGCGAGACCAGTTTCCAGGCATCCTCGAAGGAGGCTGCGCCCTTGCGTGCAAGGATGAAGGGCGCGAGCGGCAGCGCAGGATAATAATAGTCCGAGGCGAGGATGGTGCAGAGCCCTGCCCTCACCATCTGCTCGGCGCCCGGACAGTCGATATGCGAGCCGCCGCGCACGACATTGGGCGCCCCGAAGACGATGGCCTCGCCATGTGCGGCGGCCTCCTGCGCCGTCGCCTCGTTGATCGGGAATTCGGCGACGGTCACGCCGAGCGAGCGGTACCAGCTGCGCATCTGCGGCGTCATGTCGTCATGCGAGAGCGTCGGAATGCCTGCGGCGAGCGCGGCGGCGGCAAGGCGCTGAGTCGAACCCGCGACCTCGTCCTGGCGGCGGGCGACATTGCCGACAAGCGTCATGAAATCGCCATGGGAGAGGCCGGTACGCTCGACCATCTTGGCGATCTTGTCTGGGCGGCCGGTCGATTTCAGGATGCCGCCGGTGTGGTCGTTGAAGGCGAGCACACCGATCTTGCCGGCACCGAGCCAGTCGACGATCTCGGCCTCGGCATCGAGGTTGAAGGTCTCGTGGCGCAAATGAAAGCGGGTGTCGGCGCCAAGGACAGGTCCGAGGCGCCCGATCGCCTCGACCAGCCGGCGCGCATTCCCGGCCCCGCGCAGGCCCGGCTCCCAGGACCAGGTCACGCCATGGAAGGCGGTGGTGATGCCGTTTGCGAGCAGCGCCCGGTCGGCATCGCGCAGCGCGAGATCGATATCGAAGGACACGCCGGGACGGGGCATGATGTAGCGTTCGAAGGCGTCGCCATGGCAATCGACGATGCCGGGCAGCACCAGCAGGCCGGTGGCATCGAGGTGCAGAGCGCTCGATCCCGCGATTCCGCCGATCGACGATATCAACGATCCGTCTGTGACGATGTCGAGCGGGGCGAGGCCATCCGCCAGCACCCTGCCCCCGGTAATATGAAGTGCCACAGTCGTCTCCGCCGCCATCGTGAGCGGCGCGTCTGGGACGCCATCATGACAATGCGATGACGGGGGGATGTCGCAAACCGCCCGCCTGAGCGCAGCACCCAGATCATTTCACGGTCGAGTAATTGTGGCTGGGTCATCCCGGGCGAAGTGTAGCGAAGACCCGGGATCCATTCCGGAGCGCTTCCGATAGAACTTCCGGAATGGATCCCGGATCGGCGCCGCTCCGCGGCTTGTCCGGGATGACAACGCCCCAACCAACCTAAACCCAAAATGATCTAGCTGGCGAGGATGGCGACGCCGGCCGCCACCAGACCGCCGCCTGCAACGCGCGCCAGCAGCGGCGCCCGCGTCGCGATCTGGCTCGCAAAGGCGAGGCCGACACCGTGGAGCGCCGCTGTCGCCAGGACGAAGCCCAGCGCATAGCCAAGACCGCTCGCACCTTGCGGCAGTTCGGCACCGTGGGCATGCCCGTGGAAGATCGCGAAGATGGCGCAGGCTGCCGTGCCGGCTGCCAGCGGCGGCGTGAGGTTCAGGGCGATCGCGAGGCCGAGCACGACGACAGACACCGCGATGCCGATCTCGACGCCCGGAAGCTCGGCCCCCGACATGCCCCAGAGACCCGCCACGACCATCATCGATACGAAGGCGACCGGATAGGCAAAGCGCGCCTTGCCGCCGACAAGACCGGCCCAAAGGCCGACCGCAACCATGGTCAGAACATGGTCGATTCCAAACAACGGGTGCATCAGGCCTGCCTCAAATCCGTGCACCGGGCCGGCTCCGGTATGCGCCAGCGCCGGCCCCGCCAGAGCCACCGTCACCAAAGCCATGCCCATCCGCTTCACAACCGCCTGCATGATCCCGTTCTCCCCTGTCGTCACGCGGCCGAAGCCGCCTTCAGCCCACCGGCCGCCTCGATGAAATCGACCACCGCATCGACGCCCTCGCCTTCCCGGGTGTTGGTGAAGACGAAGGGCCGCTTGCCGCGCATCAGCCGCGAGTCGCGGTCCATGACAGCAAGATCCGCGCCGACATGGGGGGCGAGATCGGTCTTGTTGATGACGAGCAGGTCGGAGCGCGTGATGCCCGGCCCGCCCTTGCGCGGGATCTTTTCGCCGGCGGCGACGTCAATGACATAGATCGTCAGGTCCGCGAGCTCGGGCGAGAAGGTGGCGGCGAGATTGTCGCCGCCCGATTCGATCAGGATCATGTCGAGGTTGGGGAACTTGGCTCGCATCTCCTCGACGGCGGCGAGGTTGATCGAGCAATCCTCGCGAATGGCGGTATGGGGGCAACCGCCGGTCTCGACACCCATGATCCGCTCCTGCGGCAGCGCGCCCGCCACCGTCAGCAGGCGGGCATCCTCCTTGGTGTAGATGTCGTTGGTGATCGCGCAGATGTCGTATTGATCGCGCATGCGCTTGCAGAGCACTTCGATCAGCGCGGTCTTGCCGGAGCCAACGGGGCCGCCGATGCCGACGCGCAGGGGGCCGTGGGGAGAGCGGGTCATGAGCGAAACAGCCTCGAATATTGAGTTTCATGGCGCAGCGAAGCGAGATCGGACCGCAAGGCGCAGCCGCCGATATCATCGAGCGTCGCCACCTCGGCAGCAGCCGCCGCTTCATGCAAGGCCGGGACCAAGCCGGCCGTGATCCTCTGCCCATCGGTCTGGCCGATGATGCCGAGTCTCACCGAAGCCGAGACCAGATTGGCAACGAAGGCGAGACCATAAGCCTCCAGCGCCAGCAGCAAGGGAACGCCATGGCCGGCACTCGCACAGGCCACGGCCACGGGATAGGCGATGTCCCCCGGCCAGCTGGCGCGCAGATGCTCGATCGCCGCACAAGGCCAGGCGGCGCGCACCGCAGCGACGAAGGCATTGCCCTGCGTGACGGTCTCAAGCCGTCTTTCCGAGGAGGTCGCCAGAGCAAGGGCCAGTTCGGCGGTCTCAGCTAGCGCGGCCTCGTCCCTGTCGACAGCGGCGCGAAAAGCGCAGGCGAACAGGATGAGATCGTTGCGCAGCGAGCCGTGGACGACGAGCGCCTCCAGCCAGTCCCGCAGCGTCGCAGCATCATGCAGGTCGCCCGCCTCGAACGCCCATTCGAGACCGTGCGAATAGGCGAAGGCCCCCACCGGAAAGGACGGTGACAGCCAGACCATCAACGGCAGATGGGCAGACATCCGCTGAGGTCAGTGATCGTGCGAATGGCCCTTGTGGCCATGCTCGGCGCCATGCTTGTGGCCGTGGTCGTGCTTGTGATCATGCCCGTGATCTTGGCCGTGATCATGCGCATGGCCGTGATCGTGGTGATCATGACCGCAGCCACAGGCTGAACCATGGGCATGATGTTCGTGGGCCTTGTGGTCATGCGCCTCATGCTCATGAGCCTTATGATCATGCCCGTGATGGTCATGACCATGCTCATGACCGTGATCATGGCCTTGGGCGTGAGCGTGGCCGTGGGCGTGGCTGGGGTGGTCGCATCCGTCATGGTCGTGGCCATGATCATAGGCGCCGCGCTCGGGCTGGAACGGGCGCGTGACCGCATTCATCGCGCAGCCCTGCCCTCGGACCATCTCCGCCAGGACATGGTCGTTCTCGATATAGATCGCGTCGGCCGTGACTTCCGCTGGCGTGTGGCGGTTGCCGATATGCCAGGCGACGCGCATCAGCCGCAGCGGATTCTCGGCCCGGATTTCGAGCAGGCTTTGCGCAGCCGCCTTGATCAGCACCAGCCGACCATCCTCCAGCTTCACGGCGTCGCCATCCCCGAGCGCGGTCGCCTTGTCGAGGTCGAGCAGGATATCGAGGCCGCCATCGCCTTTCAGCGCCAGGCGACGGCGATTGCGGTCCTCATGGTCGAGCGTCAACGTCTCGACGACCTTGTCCGCCCTGACCGCAGCCTTGCGAACGACGGAGGTGGCACGCAGCATGATGATGAACCCGTATCAGTGTTGGATCAGAGGCGATCGATCGATCGCGGCTGCACCACTTCGATCACCGTAGGAGCTGTGACGCAAGCCCCGGCCTCCTGGAGGAAGGCCAGTACGTGGGGTTGCTTCATATGAGCATCGACGTGCTCGCGCTGCTCCCAGCTCTCGATGCACACGAACTGACCGGGCTCGGTGACGCTTTCATGCATGTCGTAGGCGAGACAGCCGTGTTCTCGCCGGGTGGCGGCAATACATTCCAGGGCTGCGGCAATGAAGCGCGCCCGGGCATCCGGACGACTGCGGGCCCGTGCGATGACGATAACCGGATCTGACATCCTGCTTGAAACTCACTGCTGATAAAGGTGAGGCGTCTACGCGGGCAGCTCGGCTGCCGGATGCAGCAGCGGCGACGTTATGCTTTACGGATCGTTAAGCCCCGTCGATCGGACCGGCTCCCGGGACATTGCTGCGACCCGCCAGTCGGCTGACGACGGCCCTGACGGGCGACTATCTGCCCGTAAGATCGCCTATCTGTGCAAGCGAGCGTTCGATCGGCCTGGCCCAGCCATCGCGCCCGCGCCCTCTCGCATCATCGAGCGCGTCGTCGAGTTCGAACGGCGCATTCAGCCGCAGTGCTGCGACCATGGCTGCCGCCTGAGCCAGATCCTTCCGGCTCTTGGCGAGTTCATGCGCACCGCGCTTCTGCGCCAGGATCAGCTTGTGCACGGCAAAACGGGCAGGACGCGGCAACATGACGGCGACACCGGCGCCATGCAGGGCCACGGCTGGAACGGGATCTTCGATCAGCCAGTCGAGATGCTGCAAGGGGGTGGCGCCAGCGGCGAGCGCCTTGAGCGGCATCGGGTCGCGATCGCTCCGGCGACGCTGTGGTGTCAGCAGATCGACGACAAAGCTCTCGGCATTGCGAAAGCGAGCTGGCGGCGCCTTCGGGTCCAGCCCCGGCAGGGCAGCAAAGCTGGCGTCGGCGCGCTGGAGGATGGCGGTCATGCTGTCGCCCGCGATCTCGCCTTCCAAAGCGAGATCCGCGGTCGCCAGGTCCGCATCCTGCGTCATCACCGTCGCCGAGGGCAGAACAGCGCCGAGAAGCGGCGGATAGCACTGATAGGCAGCCGTCCCAATCAGAACGGCTCCGCGCCGGAACAGTCCCGCATGCGCAATCGCATCCAGCACGCGACCCAGCGTCGCCGTCGGGCCGGGAATGAGACGGCGCAAGGTCGAAACAAGCCGGCGACGCTCCTGCCGGTGCGCCATCTCGGTTCGCGCCGCTTCGGCCCGTGCCATGACGGCAACATCATCGGCGCGGCCGAGATGCTCGACCGTGCGGCTCGCACCGACCCAGCGCTGAAGGCGCAGATAGCGGATACCCCCGATCGAGGTCGCGACGACTGTAGCCTCATCGGCCGAGGCCACCGCAACCTGCTGTTGCAGGTCGGCGTAGAGCGTCTGGATATTGAGCGGAATGCGCTGCATGGAACTTAGTAGCACAGATTGATGTTTGTGCTACTAAGTTCGAGGGGCGCTCGCGCCTCATTTCGCGTTCAGGTTTATTTCTGTGGTCATCCCGGACGCAGCGAAGCGGAGACCCGGGATCCATTCCTGAACCTTGACGATGGAGGTTCTGGAATGGATCCCGGATCGGCGTCGCAATGCGGCTTGTCCGGGATGACGAGCCTCTAAAGCAACCTAAACGCGCAATGATCTATCGCGGCAGGGCCTTCACATCGGTGTCGAACTTCTTCAACAGGCGCGAGCGCTCGGCAGGGCTGCCCCAGCGCGGCGTGTCGTAATCGATCAGCTTGATCTCGGCGAATTTCGGCGCGTCGGGCGAGAGCTGCGCATTTTTGTTCGACGGGATCGAGTTGATCTTCAGCTTGGCGTTGATGTCCTGCGCTGCCGGCGAGAGCGTGAAATCGACGAAGCGGCGCGCCGCCTCCGGGTTCTTGCCACCCTTGATGACCGAGACCGAGCCGGTCTCATACCCAGTACCCTCACAGGGCGCGACGGTCTTGATCGGGGCGCCCTGCAGCTGTTGCGTCAGCATGTCGTGGATGAAGGCGATGCCGATCGCAGTCTCGCCCAGCGCCGTCGCCTTGACCGGGGCAATGCCGGATTTGGTGTATTGGTTGATGTTCTTGTGCAGGGCCTTCAGGTAGTCGAAGCCCTTCTCCTCACCCAGGCGCTGGACGGTGGTTGCGAGGAAGACATAGGCCGTTCCCGACGAACTGGGATCGGCGATCTGGATTTCGTCGGCGTATTTCGCATCCAGCAGATCGGCCCAGCATTTCGGCTCGGGCAGGTTTTTCTTCTTCAGGACTTCGGTGTTGTAGCCGACGCCGAGTGCGCCGAGATAAATTCCCGAAGTCCGGAATTTCGACTGCTCGGCATGGCGCTGCGCCCATTCATGCAGCTCGGTGAACCTGGGCGAGCGATAGTCGTCGAGCAGCCCCTCATCGGCGGCTTGCAGATGCGGCTCGCCGGGACCGCCCCACCAGACATCCCCGCGCGGGTTGGAGGCCTCTGCCTTGACCTGCGCATAGACCTCGCCGGTGCTCTTGCGCACCATAGCGACCTTGATGCCGGTCGATTTCTCGAACATCGCCGCGCCCTCCCGGCATTGCTCCTCGAGGATCGAGCAATAAACCGTGACTTGGCCCTGCGCTGCGGCTGGCGCGGCGAGGGCGATATAGGCCAAGCCGACGATGGCGGCGGAAACTGGATGAAACTGGCGGATACCGAACACGGATTTGCCTCTCCCGATTGGCTCTTTTTTGTTAGCCGACGAGATGATCGCGGGAAGAGATGGCTGTCAATCAGGCAGTCACGAACTGCAGTGAGCCGAGACATGCCGTGCCGAACCACGCGTCATCCTGGAGCGCAGCTCCGGGATCCATCGTAGGGCTGCGGAGCCGTACGATGGATCCCGGGCCTCCGCTTCGCTGCGCCCAGGATGACGGCGCGTCTCCAAGGAAAACAGCATGCTTGAATGTCAGGAGCTGCGCGTGCGGTCCGGGAGCCGGTCGACAGCCTCCTCGGCGCCCTGATCCGTTCCAAGCACCCCCTCGCGCAAAACCTTCGTAGCCGCGTCCGCTTTCTTCTTGGAGGAGGTCGGAAGCGGTGCGGTTTCTGCCGTTGCGTTCAGCCCGATATCACCGGGCTTCTTGCCTTGATTGCGCGCGCTTGCCGCAAACGTCGCCAGAGCCTCCGGCTGCTGGCCATCTGCCGGAGTCGCGGATTTCTTGGTCATGGAACCCTCCCTGGGTGTGCACAGGGAGTGAACGCCGCCCTGTGAGGGCAGGTTCCGCGATCGCCAGTACGCCCCTGATCAGAACAGGAAGTAGCGCTGCGCCAGCGGCAATTCCTTGGCGGGCTCGCAGACCAGCAACTCACCATCGGCCACCACCGCATAGGTCTCCGGGTCGATCTGGATGTCGGGCGTGGCGTCGTTATGGATCATGCTCTTCTTGGAGATGCCGCCGCGGGTGTTCTCAACCGCGACCATCTCCTTTTCGGTGCCCAGCCGGTTTCTGAGACCGTTGGCGATGGCGGCCTGAGACACGAAGACCAGCGAGGTCGTCGTCACGGCCTTGCCGAATGCGCCGAACATCGGCCGGTAATGGACCGGCTGCGGTGTCGGGATCGAGGCGTTGGGGTCCCCCATCGGAGCGGCTGCGATCATGCCGCCCTTGATCACCATGTCCGGCTTGGTCGCGAAGAAGGCCGGGGACCACATCACAAGATCCGCCAGCTTGCCGATTTCGACAGAGCCGATATGGCGCGAGATGCCGTGCGAGATCGCCGGGTTGATCGTGTATTTCGCGACGTAGCGCTTGGCGCGGAAATTGTCGGCGCCGGTGCCGACATCCTGCGGCAGCGCCCCGCGCTGCACCTTCATCTTATGCGCGGTCTGCCAGGTTCGGGTGATGACCTCGCCGATGCGGCCCATCGCCTGTGAATCCGACGACATCATCGAGAGCGCGCCGAGATCGTGCAGGATGTCCTCGGCGGCGATCGTCTCCTTGCGGATGCGGCTTTCGGCGAAGGCGAGGTCTTCAGGGATCGAGGGCGACAGGTGATGGCAGACCATCAGCATGTCCAGATGCTCGTCGAGCGTATTGACCGTGAAGGGCCGCGTCGGATTGGTCGAGGATGGCAGGACGTTGGGCAGCCCCGCGACCTTCATGATATCGGGCGCGTGGCCGCCGCCCGCCCCTTCCGTATGGAAGGCGTGGATCGTGCGGTTCTTGAAGGCCTTGATCGTGTCCTCGACGAAGCCTGACTCGTTCAGCGTGTCGGTGTGGATCATCACCTGGACGTCGTAATCGTCGGCGACCGAGAGGCAATTGTCGATCGCGGCGGGCGTCGTGCCCCAGTCCTCATGCAGCTTCAGCGCGCAGGCCCCGGCCTCGACCATCTCGACCAGCGCACCGGGCAGCGCGGCATTGCCCTTACCGGCGAAGGCGAGGTTCATCGGAAAGGCGTCGGCGGCGCGGATCATCTGGCCGAGATGCCAGGGGCCGGGCGTGCAGGTCGTCGCCAGCGTGCCATGGGCCGGGCCGGTGCCGCCGCCGAGCATGGTGGTGAGGCCGCTCATCAGCGCATCCTCGATCTGCTGCGGGCAGATATAGTGGATATGGCTGTCGAAACCGCCGGCCGTGATGATCTTGCCTTCGCCGGCGATGACCTCGGTGCCGGGACCGACGATGATCGTCTCGGTCGGATCGAAATTGCCGAAGCCGGCCTGGATATCGGGATTGCCCGCCTTGCCGATCGCGCAGATGCGCCCTGCCCTGATGCCGATATCGGCCTTCACGATCCCCCAATGGTCGAGAATCAGCGCATTGGTGATGACGGTGTCGACGGCACCGTCTGCATTCGTGACCTGGGACTGCCCCATGCCGTCGCGGATGACCTTGCCACCGCCGAACTTCACCTCCTCGCCATAGGTCGTGAAGTCCTTCTCGACCTTGATGCGGAGTTCCGTGTCACCGAGGCGCACGATGTCGCCGGTGGTCGGGCCAAACATCGCGGCATAGGCATTGCGCGGGAAATTGAAGGGCATTGTCTGGTCTCCTCGAGGCCGCTGCTCAGAGCTTGCCCATCACATCCTGCCGGAAGCCGTAGACCTCGCGCTTGCCGGCGAGTGCGACGAGCCGGACCTCGCGGGTCTGGCCGGGCTCGAAGCGCACGGCGGTGCCGGCCGGGATATCGAGCCGGAAGCCGCGCGCCCGATCGCGCTCGAAGCGGAGCGCCGGATTGGCCTCGAAGAAATGGTAGTGCGAGCCGATCTGGATCGGGCGGTCACCGGTATTGGCGACTGTGAGCGTCAGGCTCTCGCGGCCCTCGTTCATGATAAGGTCGCCGGGCAGCGTCGTGATCTCGCCGGGCTTGAGGCGGCCGGCCGAGCCGCGAATAGGCTCGTGGACGGTGACGAGCTTGGTCCCGTCGGGAAAGGTCGCCTCGACCTGAACGTCATGGATCAGTTCGGCGATGCCATCCATGACCTGATCGGCGGCGATGACATGGGCGCCGGCCTCCATCAATTCGGCCACGGATTTGCCGTCGCGCGCGCCCTCGACCACGAAGTCGGTGATGAGCGCGACGGCTTCCGGATAGTTCAGTTTGACGCCGCGCTCGAGCCTTCGCCGCGCCACCATGGCAGCCATGGCGATGAGCAGCTTGTCCTTTTCGCGCGGCGTCAAATTCATGCCTTGGCCTTCTCGTCCTCGTCGGAAGAGGTCTCGTCTTCGGAGACGTCCTCATCCTCGTCCTCGTCTTCATCGCCCACTTCGGCGTCTTCGTCTTCCTCATCCTCGTCGCCGTCGAGATCGGCATATTCATAGGTGAAGACGATTTCGCCGGTCGCGGGATCGAAGGTGCTGAACGAGGAATCCTCGAAAGCCTCGATCAGCATTTCCGCGTCATCGGGCCCGTCGACGTCGAAGCGGCGCGCCGCATTCTCGCCCTCGCCATCGAGTGTGACTTCGATCGCCCAGCCCCGCGCGCCGGTGTCATAGATGCATTTCAGACCCTGGATCGCCAGCATGATGCTCTCCTTATGTTGACCAGGTGCGCGGCAGCGCACGTCCGGTCAGATGCCCGAGCAGCGTGACGAGCGCGCGACGCAACAGCTGGGCATCGGGAGAGAGCAGGCGGATCAGGAGGAGGTCCGCGACCAGGCCGGCACCGGCCTCGACCTCGGCAAAGGCGCTTTCCCCGAACAGGAGGCGAAGCTCTTCGAGTCTTTCGGCGAGACCGGGGCCGGCTGCAAGCAGCGTCGCCGTCGCGCGCGCACCGGCTGCGATAGCGGGGCGCGTGAGCGTTTCGGCGATGGCGCCGTCGAGCCGCAGATCGTCGGCGAAGACCAGCCTGCCCGCGCGACGGACGCGCCAGCGGTCGCGCAGTGAACCGCGAAGCATCGCCTCGCCCATGGCGCTGCGGCCGAAGAAGACGGATTCGCAAGCGATCAGCCGGGCGTCCGCGGCCAAATCGATCGTCAAGCTCCGCGAAAGACGCGCGCCGGAAAACAGGATGCTCTCCTGCGGCAACCAGGAAAGGCTGGCGCCGGCACCGACCGTCAGATTCGTCTCGATGCGCGTATCGGAGCCCTGGCTGCGATAGACCTTCTCGGCCGCCTGCGAGGTGATGACGACATCGCTTTCCGGCTCCAGCACCGCCTCGACGCGCATCGCGTCGCCGCCGGCCATACCGCCGCCGGTGTTGATCAGCACGGCTTCGCTGGTCGTGTCGAAGGTCGTGGGGAAACGGGCCCGATAGCCGCCGGATTCAGCCAGCTCCAGGCGATGCGTGCGTGCGCCGACCTTGCCGAAGCGCAGTCGCACACCTCCGCATGCCCTGACATAGGCCGGCAGGAGCGGATCATTGGCTGCCGGAACGGGCGGCGCGAACATGCACTGTCTCGACGAAAAGGAGCTGACAATCTTTCGCTTGCCTGTTTGCCGGGCAAGAGGCTGCATGCCCCTGCCTGCTCAAATTTCAGGCACGGCGCGATTTTAGCCGTGACGATCAGATCGTTTGCGCCAGAAAACTCTCGACCTCGGCCCGATCGGGCGCGCCTGTGCGCCCACCGAAGCGCGTGCATTTGATCGCAGCCGCGGCCGAGGCGAAGCGGATCGCCTGCCGCTCGTCCTTTCCCTCCGCCAGCGCCAGGGCGAAAGCGCCGTGCCAGACATCGCCCGCGCCAAGCGTATCGACCGTCTCGACCGCGAAAGCCGGGATATGGGCGACCTCCCCCTTGTCGAGGAGGAGCACGCCCTCCTTGCCGAGCGTCACGGCGAGCCAACTGGACTCGGCCCTGCCGATCTTGGCCAGACCCAGTCGAGGATCGTCCTCGCCAGACAGCTCGCGCAAGGCCTGGGCACTGAAGGCGACGTGGCTCGCGGTTGCGACGAGATCGTCATGCGGCGGCCTGCGGTCCCCGTCGAGGACACCGGGAACACGCGCCTCGCGCGCCAGCCTGAGCGCGGCGAGCGCGCCCTCGCCCCAGCGCGTATCGGCGAGCACGGAACCGGCGCCCTCGGGCAGGCGCTGCGGCAGCCATTCGACCGTCTCCGGCATGGCCGGGTCGGAATAGGAGATCACCATGCGCTCGCCCTCGGCATCGACCAGAATGGCTGAGACCGGCGAACGCAATCCGGCGACCCGATGAGCGAAGCGGGTCTCGACACCTTCCGAAGCGAGGTCGGCGACGATCTGGTCGCCGGTCAGATCCTCGGCAAGGCGCGTCGCCAGCCAGCAGCGCCCGCCAAGCCTGGCCACCGCGACCGAGGCATTGCCGGCACAGCCGCCGCCGACCACCGCCAGACCGCGCGAGCGATATTTCTCGCCGCGCGTCGGCATGGTCTCGACACTGTAGACATAGTCGAGCGTGGCAATGCCGAGACAGAAAACGCCGGTCATGATGCCTCAGCCGTCAAAGCGGTATTCGCTGACCTGCCGGTAGACCTCGCCCGGCCGCAGGACGGTCGACGGGAAATGCGGCAGATTGGGAGAATCGGGAACATGCTGCGGCTCCAATGCGATGCCGGCACCGGGTCCATAGCGCCTGCCATCAAGACCGGGCACCGGCGTATCCAGACCGGCACCATCATAGACCTGCAAAGCAGGCTCAGTGGTCCAGAGTTCCATCGCAAGGCCATTCCGGGTGGATCGCAAGGACGCCGCAAAGGCGAGCGCCTGCCCCGACTTCCCGCTCGGCTCGCAGCGTTCGCGGCGCAGCATGTAATTGTGGTCGTAAGAGAAGCGCGCCCCGTCGGCTGCGGCGTGGCGAATCGGCCGGGCCTTGCGGAAGTCGAAGGGCGTTCCCGCGACATCGGCCAGCGAGCCGTCCGGGATCAAATCGGCATCGACAGGCGTGATGAGATCGGCGCCGACTTGCAGCTCATGGTCGAGAATGTCGGGGCCGTCGTCGAGCCGGAAATAGGAGTGGTGGGCGAGGTTTAGCACCGTGGCTGCGTCCGTCGTCGCGCTCAGTTCGACGCGCAAGGTCGCATCGCCCTCCAGGCTGTAGCGGCACCAGACCCGCAGCGTGCCGGGATAGCCGGCATCGCCATCGGGCGAGACCAGCGCCAGCGTTACGCTCATCTCGTCGTGATCGACGATCGTCCAGGGCCGCACGCCGAAACCCTGTCCGCCGCCATGCAGCGAATGACGGCCGTTCTGATTGAGCGGCAACTGATAGGATCGACCATCGAGAACGAAGCGGCCTTCCGCGATACGATTGGCGTAGCGACCGGCGATCGCGCCCATATGGGGCGAATGCGCGGGATAGTCGGCGAAATCCGCGAAACCCAGCACGACGCGCTGGCGCCCGCCATCGTGGAGCGGCACGACGAGATCGCGCAGCACAGCGCCCCATTCCATCACTTTGGCCTCGGCGCCGGCCGGCGTGCGGAGCGTGACCTCATGGATCGGCGTACCATCGGCGAGCGTACCGATCACGGCTTTGGTCAAGGGCTGAGCCTCCGCTCGGCTTCAGGCTCCGAAGCGGACGCCGTCGATATCGATTTGGACGTAATCATTGCCCCGATCTCTACAGCCTCCGGCTCGTCTCCCTGTGCGTCATACCCTCGTCGACAACCGGTGATCCAGCCATAATCTCCTGCGCCCAACGGGTCGCCTCGGTAGTCTGCTTCTCTGCCCTGCACGCCAGTTCACGCTCGACAGCCATGCCAATGGCACCCTGCAACGTCAGGCCGTCGCGCTTCGCCAGTTCCCGGACCTGGCGCTCGATCTTTTGGTCGCGAACGAGAATACCCATGTCGCCCTCGATGCTAGCGTTCCTCGAAATCATGGCGGGCGAAAGCGACAATCCGGAGTCGTTTCTGGCTACCAGACGCCAGTGTTCGGCATGCTCAGCCACGGCTCGGCCGGCGGCTTGGGATCGCCCTTCTGCAGAATTTCGATCGAGATATTGTCGGGCGAGCGGATGAAGGCCATGTTGCCATCGCGCGGGGGACGGTTGATCGTCACTCCGGCCTTCATGAGCTTGTCGCAGGTGGCGTAGATATCGTCGACCTCATAAGCGAGATGGCCGAAATTGCGCCCGCCTGTGTACACCTCGGGATCCCAATTATAGGTCAGCTCCAGTGTCGGACGGCCGCGGCTGCCCTGCTCGCGGACGGTCTCGACCTCGTCGGGAGCCGCCAGGAAGACCAGGGTGAAGCGCCCCTTCTCGCTCTCGATGCGACGGGTCTCGACCAGCCCGAACTTGGTCACATAGAAGTCGAGCGCCGCATCTAGATCGGTGACACGCACCATGGTGTGGAGATATCGCATCGTGGACGATTCCTTTTTAGGCCAAGATCGGGTTGATCCTACCCCGAAATCGGGCGAAAGCATCGCCGCTCCAAGAGATCGCAGTCAGGACGCCTTATGACCTCAACGCAAGACGGACCGGAGCAGGCGCCTGTTCGCGCCACATCGGCCCAGATCGCGCAGATCAAGCAGCGGGCCGCGATTCTTTCGGTGATGGCGACGCTGCTCCTGACCGGAGCCAAGATCGTCGGTGCGATCCTGTCGGGATCGCTGGCGCTGTTGACCGATGCGCTGCAGGGCCTCGTCGATATCGGCTCGACGCTGTTCACCTGGTTTGCCGTGCGCGCCTCGGACAAGCCGGCCGATGACGAGCATCATTACGGGCATGGCAAGGTCGAGGCCGTCGCCGCGCTGGTGGAGACCGCCATCCTCTTCGCGCTTGCCGGCGCGATCCTGTGGGAAGCGGGCAACCGCCTCTGGACCGGCCTGATCGAGCATGTCGAGGTCACGCCGCTCGTGATCGGCGTGATGCTGCTGTCGATGACGGTCGACGCCATTCGCTGGCGCTCGCTGACGAAGGTCGCGAAGGAGACCGGCAGCGAGGCGCTGGCAGCCGAAGCAACGCATTTCTCGACCGATTTCGTCGGCTCGGCGCTGGTTCTCGCCGGCCTGATCGGCGTCTGGTACGGCGTGCCGCGCGCCGACACGATCGCGGCCTTCGCGATCGCAGCCTTCACCGCGCTTTCGGCTTTCCGGCTCGGACGCCGCACGCTCGACACGCTTCTCGACACAGCTCCCGAAGGCGTCAGCGAGCGGCTGCGCGAAGTGGCGCGGGCCGTGCCCGGCGTCGTCAGCATCAACTGGCTCAAGGTCCGGCCGACAGGCGGGCGCGTCCATGGCGAGATCGGCATCAATGTCTCCCGCACCCTGCCGCTCGACCGCGTCGTCGCGATCAAGGACGCGCTGAGTGCCGCCCTGCGAAAGGTCGAGCATGATGCCGAGATCACGATCACGACCGATCCGGTACAGGTCGATGACGAGACCGCGCTGGAGCGCGTGCTGCTGATCTCGCTGAAACTCAAGATCCCGGTGCATCATGTCACCGTGTACACCATCGGCGAGCGGCTCTCGGTCAGCCTCGACATGGAGGTCGACGCCAGGCTCCCCCTCGGTGAGGCGCATGAGATCGCGACCCGGCTCGAAACCGCGATCCGGGCCGAGTTCGGCGGCGAGACCGAGGTCGAGACCCATATCGAGCCGATGGATACCGGCGCTCCGGCGGGGCACAATGCCGCGTGGGAGACGGTCGAGGATATCGGCAAGGCACTGGCGGGCGAGGCGACCAAGCTCTCGGGGCCGATCCACGACATTCACAGCGTTCGCGTGCGGCAAACGGCTAACGGCCTCGTCGTCAATTATCACTGCCGCGTCGACCCCGCCCTGGACGTCGCCGCCGTGCACGCGGCCGTCGACGCGATCGAACGCGCGGTCAGGATCGCACGACCGCAGGTCTGCCGCCTCGTCAGCCACGCCGAACCGGCTGTGCTGGGCGGAACCAACTAAGATCATCGGTCTTCCGGCTGACCTCGGTTGGTCATCCCGGGCGCAGCGAAGCGTAGACCCGGCAACTGTGTCGTTTGGGGTCATGTCTGGAAGGCTGTGTTTGTTTTGAGCATGGCGTTGAGGACGGTGATGAGCTTTCTTGCGACGGCGATGATGGCGACTTTGGCGGCGGCGCTTCGGGCGCGGATGGTGTCGTAGAAGGTCTTGAAGCGCGGCGATGTCCGGATGGCGGCAAGCGCGGCCATGTAGAGGGCTCGCCGGACGCGGCGCCTTCCGCCCCTGATCATGCGCTGGCCGCGCCTGCGTCCGCTGTCGTTGTTGAAGGGCGCGAGGCCCGTCAGGGCAGCGATGGCCTTTGGCGAGACGTGCCCGAGTTCGGGCATC
>NZ_FNUY01000019.1 GCF_900108245.1 Allobosea lathyri | reverse complement strand
TGTGTTGCTGGGGCATGTCGCGCTACTCGATAGCAGTCGAGAAGCGCCTCGCCGCCGGCCAAAAACGTTGAGAGGGACCACGATCATGGCAATGGCAGATTTGAAGACCACCGACTCGCGTCCCGCTGCGCTGAAGCAGACCTCGCTGAATACGGCCATCGCCGTCGAGATGATCGGCGTGAACAAGTGGTATGGCGAGTTCCATGTCCTGCGCGACATCAACCTGAAGGTCGAGCGCGGCGAGAAGCTGGTGATCTGCGGCCCGTCAGGCTCGGGCAAGTCGACGATGATCCGCTGCATCAACCGACTGGAAGAACACCAGAAGGGCCAGATCATCGTCGATGGCACGGAGCTGACCAACGATCTCAAGAAGATCGACGAGATCCGCCGCGATGTCGGCATGGTCTTCCAGCACTTCAACCTGTTCCCGCATCTGACGATCCTGGAGAACCTGACGCTGGCGCCGATCTGGGTCCGCAAGATGCCCAAGAAGGATGCCGAGGAAATCGGGATGCACTATCTCAAGCGCGTCAAGATTCCCGAGCAGGCACTGAAATATCCAGGCCAGCTCTCGGGCGGCCAGCAGCAGCGCGTCGCGATCGCCCGCTCGCTTTGCATGAGCCCGAAGATCATGCTGTTCGACGAGCCGACCTCGGCGCTCGATCCCGAGATGGTCAAGGAGGTGCTCGACACCATGGTCTCGCTCGCCGATGAGGGCATGACCATGCTCTGCGTCACCCACGAGATGGGCTTTGCCCGTCAGGTCGCCGACCGCGTCATCTTCATGGATGCCGGCCAGGTCGTCGAGATGAACGAGCCCAACGAGTTCTTCAAGAACCCGCAGCACGAGCGCACGAAGCTCTTCCTCAGCCAGATCCTGCACTGAGCGCGAGGGCGCGGATTATCCCCGCAACACTGGGATGGCGAAACGGGAGTGCCCTCGATGGCTGATCCCGATCTCTAGTCGTGGGGCCGACTTACAACCATCACAAGATCACCCCATAAGCTGCCCAGCCGAACGGAATGCTGTGGCAGCTGGGATTATAAAGTGACCCTGAGAACCAGTGGCATAACTATTATATATATTGCTGGAATGCAAAATTCGCTCTCTCCGCCAGGGTTGGCTGAGGAATTGTTTCGAATCTAACCCAAAATTCAAGCGCAAAAATCGCATCAATCTCATAATCTAATTCATCCGGCGGCAAACTTTGAGGCTCGGCAATACAATTGCAGTGGTGAGATCTTTTTGCTTGATGCGAGGTTGCTCGAATGGCTGATGCACCTAACTCCGACGAGATCTGGAAGTTCGTTGAATCAAAGAAGCAGAAGTATTTCGACCTGAGCGACGAGATATGGGCCACACCTGAACTAAATTTCGAGGAATACCGCTCCTCAGCGGTCCAGCCCGCTGCTCTTGAAGTCGAAGGGTTCGACGTCCAGCGAGGTGTTGCGGGACTGCCGACAGCGATCATGGCCACGGCCGGATCAGAAGGCCCCATTATCGCATTTCTGGGAGAGTTCGACGCGCTCCCCGATCATAGCCAGGAGGCAGGTATTGCTGAGCATGCTCCGACTACGCAGGGAGCCCCTGGGCACGCGTGCGGGCACAACCTGTTGGGAGTTGGTTCAATCCAAGCCGCGGTGGCGCTCAAGGATTATCTCGAAAAGGAGGGCCTCCCTGGTCGAGTCCGATATTATGGCTGTCCCGCCGAGGAGGGCGGTTCCGGCAAGGGTTACATGGCCCGCGCGGGTCTGTTTGATGACGTCGATGCAGCGATCACCTGGCACCCCTCGTCGTTCGTGGGGGTTGGAAATCCGATAACCCTCTCCTGCAACGAGATTAACTTCAACTTCGTCGGAAAGTCGTCCCACGCCGCGTCATCACCGCATCTGGGAAGGAGCGCGCTGGATGCCGTCGAACTCATGAATGTAGGCGTAAACTACATGCGTGAGCACATGCCGAGCCGGGCACGAATTCACTATGCCGTGACCGATACGGGCGGGCATGCGCCGAACGTCGTCCAAGCCCGAGCAACCGTCCGGTACGTTGTTCGGGGTGGCGACCCTGTTGAGCTGAAGAGCCTGGTCGCTCGCGTCATGAAAATCGCTGAAGCGGCCGCGATGATGACCGAAACATCCGTGAGCCATCGCGTCCTTACAGGCGAGGCGAGCATGCTGGGCAACGAAACCCTTGAGCACGCGCTGTTCGGTCAGATCGAACGACTTGGACCGCCTCAATTTTCGGAGGAGGACCGTGCTTTCGCGCAAAAGATCCAAGAAACCTTCTCAACAGCAGACGTCAAAGCCGCTTATGCCAACGTCGGTCTGAAGCCGAAAGTCGATGTCTCTCTGGCCGACGAACTCGTGCCGCCGCGCAACACGACGCCGACTATGGTTGGCTCCACCGATGTCGGAAACGTTAGCTGGATCGTGCCGACCGTCGAAATGCGCGGGGCGACGCACGCTATCGGAACGCCCGGACACTCCTGGCAGATTACTGCGCAGGGAAAGTCGCCAGCCGCCCACAAGGGCATGGAGCACGCTGCGAAAGCGATGGCCTGCACCGGGCTAGAGCTCATTCAGGATGGCGAGCTGCGTCGGCGTGTCCAGGAGGAGCACCGACGACTGCTGGAAGAGACGCCCTTCCTGGATCCGATTCCGGATGACGCTTTTCCGGACCTGCCGGCCCACCGGGCGAAGTGAAATTCGGTCACCACAAAACAATAAGGGGATAGGACCATGAAAGCTTCTCGCCGTGACGTTCTCATCGGCGGCGCGTCCGTTGCCGCAGGCGGCTACTTTTCCATCGGCGCTCGCGCCCAGAATGTCCCTGCCTCCCGAACGCTGAATGTCGTCAAGTCCACGGACCTGCGGGTTTTTGATCCGGTATGGACGACCGCCAATATCACCGCTGACCACGGCGCGATGATCTACGACACTTTGTTCGGTCTGGACGAGAACTACCAGGCGAAGGGACAAATGGTGGGTCGATGGGACGTCTCCGAGGATAAGAAGACGTACACCTTCGAGCTTCGGGACGGGCTGGGCTGGCATGACGGCTCGCCCGTCACCGCGGCCGATTGTGTTGCCTCAATTCGCCGATGGGGAGAGGTCGACGCCGGCGGGCAGCTCGTTATGTCTCGCGCCCAGGACATCTCCAAGAAGGACGATAAGACCTTCGAGGTGAAACTGAAGGAGCCATTTGGGGCCCTGATCGACGTCCTGGCCAAGCTTTCTACCCCGTGCTTGTTCGTGATGCGCGAGAAGGATGCGAAACGGCCGGGGACGGAACAGGTTTCCGATAATATCGGCTCCGGACCGTTTATCTTCAACAAGGCTCTGGCGAAACCAGGCGTGAGCTTCACCTACGACCGCAACCCCAATTACGTTCCCCGAAACGAGCCTCCGAGCGGAATGGCCGGCGGGAAGGCAGTGAAGGTCGACCGCATCGTCTGGCAGTATATCGCTGACTCCCAGACCGGGATGGCGGCACTCCAAGCTGGTGAGATCGACTACCTAGAACGGCTACCCATGGACCTGCTTCCCGTCCTGGAGGCGGATCCGAACATCAAAGTCGACATTCTCGATAAGGGCGGTGATGACGCGTACATTCGGGTGAATTTCCTCCACAAGCCCTTTAACAATGTGAAGGCCCGCCAGGCCCTGCTCTACCTTGTTGACCAGGAAGGGTTCATGAGGGCGGCCTTTGCCGATCCCAGGTACTACAAGCCCGTCAAGTCGCTTTTTGGCAACAATAACCCAATCAGCAACGACGAAAGCACTGGCTGGTACAAGCCGGGCGGCGATCTCGAAAAGGCCAGGCAGCTCTTCAAGGATTCGGGTTACGCGGGGGAGCCGGTCGTCATCCTGCAACCTACGAACAGCCCATGGCAGGATAACGCGTCCCAGTACCTCGCATCCATCCTGCGTAAAGCAGGGGTGAATGCTCAATTAGCGCCTAGCGATTGGGGCGGGGTCGTAACACGCCGTGCGAACAAGCAGCCTATAGCCGAAGGCGGCTGGAGCATGTTCATTTCGCTCGACTCCGATTATTCCCACGGAGAGCCGCTAACCACCTCGTTCCTTCTCGCGAATGGAGAGAAGGCTTGGTACGGCTGGCCTCAGGACGATCAATACGAAGCGCTGCGTAGCAAGTACGCTGACGCCGCGTCGCTCGACGAGCGCAAGGCTCTCGCCCGTCAGATGCAAGCACGCTGGTGGGATTTCGTCGGAGCCGTGAATATCGGAACCAGGCAGTCGCCCGTTGCCTATCGCAAGAACATTTCCGGATTCATCCATATTCCGGAAGTCATTCCGATGTGGAATGTTAAAAAGGGTTAACGTGGATGCTGAATTACTTGATCCGTCGACTCATGTCGACGGCCTTAGTAATGCTCCTCGTCGGGTTGTTTGTGTTTTTACTTCTAAGAATGTCGCCGGGCGATCCGGCGGCAATCATAGCTGGTGATACTGCGACACCTGAGGTCATTGCAGGAATTCGCTCGAAGCTGGGTCTGAATGACCCGCTGGTCGTTCAATTTATGCGTTGGGGCTGGAATATCGTAAATCTCGAGCTGGGTAATTCGATATTCTCCGAGCAGCCAGTTCTCACCCTGCTCGGTCAGCGTTTACAACCAACGATTTCGTTGTCCGCCCTGACCCTGATCTTATCGATTTCGACGGGTGTTATCTATGGCGTGCTAGCTGCCAGGCGACCGGAAGGCCTAGTCGATAAATCTTTGACCTTGTTCTCGGCGCTCGGATTTTCAATTCCAGTGTTTGTTGCCGGATATTTCCTTGTTTACTGGTTTGCAATTGGTCTCAAATGGTTTCCAGTGCAAGGATACACGCCCATCGAGCAAGATCCTGTGCGATGGATAACGCAGTTAATATTGCCGACGATCACATTGAGTTTGAGTTATATCGCTCTAATTGCCAGAATAACAAAGTCGAGCATGCTTGAAGTTATGTCGGATGATTATATACGTACGGCTGTGGCGAAGGGAGTCCCGGAAAGGACGATCCTCTTCACGCATGCACTCAAGAATGCCGGCGTTCCCGTGCTTACGGTCATTGGACTAGGTATTGCTTACCTCATATCCGGGGTCGTCATTACCGAGACCGTATACAACATTCCGGGAATTGGGCGCCTTATTGTCGATGCCATCAACAATCGCGACTACCCCATTATCGAGGGCGTGTTGATGCTTTGCTCGGGAGCCTATGTCCTAATCAATCTCCTCATCGATCTTTCCTATTCGTTGATCGACCCTCGCATCAGGTACTGAGAGATGGCATCCAGCAACGGGTTATCAGAGCTGGGCCCTCAGGAACCGGGCCTCAAATTCATTGGCTGGAAGGTCGCTCTGCGTAATCCCAAACTCGTCATCGGCACACTGCTTTTGGTGGCCCTGATCGCGCTGGCCGTGTTTGCTCCCTTAATTGCAGGAGATCCGCTGGCGCTCGACCCATTTCGAAGGCTGCAAAAGCCTTCTAGCGAGCTCTTGTTAGGCGCGGACCACCTGGGACGCGATGTTTTCGCTCGAACGGTCTTTGGTGGCCGCGTGTCATTGCTCGTAGGGCTGGCTTCCGCGGGTTGCGCAATCATCTTCGGCCTAATCATCGGCATTCTGGCGGGTTACAGCCACCGCGTGGATGCCATCGTCATGAGGTTGATGGACGGCGTCATGTCGCTTCCTACGATCCTCCTAGCCATCGCTATGGTTGCGATTAGCGGGGGCGGCATTGGCATCTTGGTGATCGCCATCATGATTCCTCAGATTCCCAGTGTCGCTCGTCTGGTCAGGTCGGTGGTTCTCAGCACCAAGCAACTGCCCTTCGTCGAAGCGGCTGTTTGTGCCGGTGCCCGCACTCCTCGGATATTGCTGCGGCACATCCTGCCGAGCACGGTCGCGCCGCTGATCGTGCAAAGCGCATATGTTTGCGCCAACGCGATCCTCACCGAGGCGGGGTTGAGCTTTCTGGGCGCAGGAGTGCCGCCTGAGATTCCGAGTTGGGGAAATATGATCTCTGCCTCGAGGATCTATCTTCCGGTTGCGCCGTGGTCCGTCTTTGCGCCGGGCATAGCGTTGGCGGCTATGGTGCTGGCAGTGAACCTGCTTGGTGACGGCATCCGTATTGCCGTAGATCCGAAAAGCAGGCGGCGCTGACAATGGCCATAGCACCGGGACAGCGAAGGGCACCTAGCCTTGATAGTCACCATGCCGCGTTGCCAATGAGCAACGCTTTCATTGACGGGGGAGGTCCGTTGGCCGTAGCCCCGTGTTCGGCGTGAACGCGCGTTTCTCCTACTTGCCGTTAAGGTGTAGGCGTTTCTGCCGCATTCGCGATGCGGACCGAATGGAAATAACTGGTCGTGGAACCAAAATTCATCGTGGCGGCGTTCTCAGATGAATTGATGCGCTGCCTGGCCTGAAAAAGAGCGCATCGCTCGGGCTGCGCGTCCTATCTTTAAAGCAACTAAGACCAAAGATCCTGGGTCGCGTCCCTGGTCTAGAAGAACACTTAAGCAATTTGCTCACGTGGCTGGTTGCGTTCCTGGTCACTTGCCGAGCCGGACGTTGGAATTCGCGACGTCGGCTTCGGGAGGCAACTTTCAGCGATGCTAAAACAATCACTTAACAGACTGGGGAAATGAATGTTCAAGGCACTTGCGAATCTGGCAGCCGTGTCCTGCTTGGCTTTTGCTGGCGATCTTCAGGCGGGGACGCTTGAAAATGTGAAGGCCCGTGGGCAGCTCAAATGCAGCTCGACGGTGGGGACGCCTGGATTCAGCATTGCTGACTCCAATGGCCGCCACACGGGGCTCGAAATCGATTTCTGTCGAGCAATCGCTACCGCGATCTTCGGCGATCCCGAGAAGGTGATGATCGTACCTCTCATGCCGGCGGTTCGCTTCACTGCACTCCAATCGGGCGAGGTGGACGTCCTTTTCGGGACGACCACGTGGACGCTCGGTCGTGAGACGACAAACGGCAGTCTCTTTGCCACCGTCACGTATTATGATGGCCAGGGCATCATGGTCCGTAGCGGCGTCATCAACAGTCCCAAGGAATTGAATGGGGCGACCGTCTGCACGAACCAGGGTTCGACGACAGAGCTCAACCTGACGGACTTTTTCAGGACAAACGGTCTGAAGAACGAGATCGTTGCGTATTCCACGCAGGAAGAGGCTCTGCAGGCCTACGCATCCGGTCGATGCGACGCCTTTAGCACGGATAAGTCGGTCCTCTACGCTTTCCGTTCGAAGCTTCCCGATCCCGAAAAGCACGCTGTCCTCGAGGAGACGCTGTCGAAAGAGCCTCTCGCGGCGTCCGTCCGCCAAGGAGATGATCCCTGGTACAACGTCGTGAAGTGGTCCTCACATGTGCTGCATGCCGCGGAAGAGGCCGGTCTGAATTCTAAGAACGTGGACAGTGTTGCCTCGTCGACAAACGATCCCAACATCCTCCGGCTGCTTGGAAAGGAAGGGAAAATTGGCGAGTCGATGGGGCTCTCCAATCAGTGGGCCTATAATATCATCAAAAAGGTCGGGGCGTACGACGAGATCTTTGAACGCAATATCGGCAAGGACAGCCCACTCAAGATCGATCGCGGTCTAAACGCGTCGTGGAAAAAGGGCGGCCTCCACTACTCTCCACCGATCCGCTGAGAATGATGGCCGCGATGCTGGGTTGCATCGCGGCTCGTCTTCTAAAAGTTCGCGCTCTTCTAATGGCCGGACCAACTCGAGCTTCCACGTTTCGATACCCGCGATAGAAAATGTGCTTAGAGGGGCTCAACGAGACTCTCTCCTGCTGGTGCGACGGCGGTTACTAGCCCCGAGGCACGGTTGACGATGGCACGCGCTCTCGCGGACTGCATCGCTGTGCTGAACGATCCGGAACGGCTTGGAACATGCCCGTGCTGCGGTTGTTCGTTTGCTCTCGCAAACTCAGCAATCTGAAAAAATCTGCAGAAACGCGGCTAAAATCGGGCGCAACGTTCGGGTTCTGCAGAAAACCAGTAAGCACCTGGGCCGAGCCGTTGATGTCTCCAAGCTCCAGTCGGCCGACGTTCGAGCTGTTGACGAAGAACTGACGTTCGCCCGCGCGCGTCACGGACGGCAATCATGGCCGTTCAGTTGGGTGAGCAACTCACACGGTCGTCGCCGATTTTCATTTTTCTCAACTGGTCTAGTGCAGGGAAATAACTGCCGCACGGTCGGGCGGCGGTTGTAGCGTCGTTGTTCATCCTACGCAGACCAGAAGGTCCTTGGCATCGACCTGATCGCCGACCTTCACCAGCACCTCGGAAACGGTGCCGTCTCGCTCCGCTCGGATGGCCGTCTCCATCTTCATGGCTTCGATGGAGACCAGAAGATCCCCGTTCCTGACCACTTGGCCGACCGAGACCGCTAGCTGCGAGATGACACCGGGCATAGGCGCTCCCACTTGGGCAGCGTCAGCCTGATCGACTTTGCGGCGCAGCTTTACATTCGCCATTCCATGGGCTCTGTCAGGCACCTTGACGTGCCTTGGCTGCCCGTTGAGCTCGAAGAACACGGTGACCATGCCCTTGTCGTCGAGCTCTCCAATTGCGAGGCAGCGAATGACGAGGGTTTTTCCCTTCTCAATATCGACGAGGACCTCGTTGCTGGCCTTCATCCCGTAAAAGTAGGACAAGGTCGGAAGCGCACTGACCGGACCGTAGTTGCCTCGGGCGGCAACGAAATCCAAAAAGACCTTTGGGTACACGTCCAGGAGGCAAACTCTTGGTCGCTCACTGCGCGTCCAAGCCGCATCTCAAGACCGGCCCGAAGCTCAGGCAAGTCGGTGAGTTCGATCAGCGAGCCTGGTCGAACCGTGATGGCGGGCTCTGACTTCAGTGCTTTGCTTTGGATGGCCTTGGGCCAGCCACCTGGCGGCTGGCCAAGGTCGCCTCGCAACATGGCCACGACAGATTCAGGGAAGGCAATCTCTCGATCAGGTGCCTCCACGTCTGCGATGGTCAAGTGCTGCGACATCATCATCAGCGCCATATCACCCACGACCTTAGATGACGGCGTAACCTTCACGATGTCGCCGAACATGCGGTTCACGTCGTGGTAGGTCTGAGCGACCTCGTGCCACCGGGGCTCCAAGCCAAGGCTTCGAGCCTGCTCCTTCAGGTTCGTAAACTGGCCGCCCGGCATCTCATGAAGATAGACCTCGGAGGCCGGGCCCTTCAGATCGCTCTCGAAAGCCGCGTACTGATTGCGAACTGCCTCCCAGTAGAACGAGATCTTCTTGATCCAAACCGGGTCCAGGCCCGTATCCCGCTCTGTCCCCTTCAGCGCTTCCACGATCGAGCCAAGGCAAGGCTGTGACGTGTTGCCGGAAAAGGCGTCCATCGCGGCATCGACGGCATCCACACCTGCCTCCACGGCCGCCAGAACGCTGGCGCCGGAAATTCCAGAGGTGTCGTGGGTATGAAAGTGGATCGGCAGGTTTGTTGTGTCCCTTAGAGCCTTGAACAAAACCGAGGCCGAGCGGGGCTTCAGAAGGCCAGCCATGTCCTTCACGCAGATGATATTGGCCCCTGCCGCCTCCAGCTCGCTGACCAGCGAAACGTAATAGTTCAGATCGTATTTCGCGCGATCCGGGTCCAGGATATCGCCCGTGTAGCAGACGGTTGCTTCGCAGAGCTTTCCTTCGTTGCGGATCGCGTCAATCGAGACACGCATGTTCTCGACCCAGTTGAGGCAATCAAACACCCGGAAGAGGTCGATGCCGGCAACTGCAGCCTGACGGACAAAATTTGTGACGACGTTGTCGGGATAGTTGGTATAGCCGACGCCATTCGCCCCGCGGAGCAGCATCTGGAGCAGGATGTTGGGGGCTTTTTCTCGTAGCTGCGACAGTCGCTCCCACGGATCTTCACAGAGAAAACGCATCGAGACATCGAAAGTCGCCCCGCCCCAGCATTCGAGCGAAAGGAGTTGAGGCAGTTCGCGCGCATAGGCGTCAGCGATCGACACGATGTCTCGGCTTCGCACACGGGTTGCCAGCAGCGACTGATGCCCGTCCCGCATCGTGGTGTCGGTGATCAGTACCTGCTGCTGGGCTCGCATCCAGGCGGCGAAACCCTCAGGCCCCAGCTGATCGAACAACTGTTTCGTTCCGGAGGGGATTTCCTTGGGAGAGAAGGGTACGACCGGAGTCGCGGCGTCTGGATGTGGGGCCGGTCTTCCACGGGTTTCCGGATGCCCATTCACGGTAACGTCCGCGATGTAGCTAAGGAGCTTCGTAGCGCGGTCTTGCCGCTTCACCTGGGTGAATAGCTCGGGAGTGGTATCGATGAATCTGGTTGTATAGGAGCAGTCTGCGAAGGCCGGATGGCCAACCAAAGATTCCAAAAAAGTGAGGTTCGTAGCCACGCCACGGATACGGAACTCCCGAAGCGCGCGATTCATGCGCGCGATGCACTCGGAAGGAGTGGGCGCCCAGGCGGTCACCTTTTCCAGGAGCGGATCATAGAAGCGGGTAATGATCGCCCCTGAGTACGCGGTTCCGCCGTCCAGCCGGATTCCAAAGCCCGTCGCCCCTCGATAGGCGGTGATGCGCCCGTAGTCGGGGATGAAGCTCTGTTCCGGGTCTTCGGTCGTTACGCGGCACTGCAGCGCGTGGCCGTTGAGCCGGATATTCTCCTGGCTGGGGACGCCTGACGCGGCGTCGCCGATCGTCTCGCCGCAAAGAATTTTGATCTGAGCTTTAACGATGTCGATGCCGGTGACCTGCTCGGTCACGGTGTGCTCGACCTGAATGCGTGGATTGACCTCGATAAAATAGAATTTCTCGGTATCAGTGTCCTCGAGGAACTCAACCGTTCCGGCCGCGACATAGGCGGTCTCTCTAGCGATCTTCAGTGCGTAGCCACAGAGCTCGGTACGCCTGTCCTCGCGGAGGTAAGGGGCAGGTGCCCGCTCAATAACCTTCTGATTGCGACGCTGGATCGAGCAATCGCGCTCGAAGAGGTGAACCGCATTGCCGAGCCGGTCGCCAAGAATTTGCACTTCGACGTGCCTGGCGCGTTCGATCAGCTTTTCGAGGTAGACTTCATCCTTGCCAAACGCGGCCTTAGCTTCCCGCTTGCCTTCTGCGACTTCCGCGAGGAGGTCGCTCTCGCTACGGATTGCCCGCATGCCTCGGCCGCCGCCACCCCAGGACGCCTTCAGCATCACGGGATAGCCAACCTCAGCCGCAAGCTTCTTAATAGCATCTGGATCGTCGGGGAGGGGATCGGTTGCCGGAATGACCGGCACCCCGATCTCTATGGCCAGATTCCTCGCTGCGACCTTATTGCCGAGGCGCCTCATTGTTTCGGGGCTAGGGCCAATGAAGATTAGGTCGTTTTCGGCACAGGCTTCCGCGAACTCCGGGCTTTCGGATAGTAGACCGTATCCCGGGTGGATAGCATCCGCCCCAGAGAGCTTGGCAACGCGGATGATCTCGGAGATCGAAAGATAGCTCTCGATCGGCCCCAAATCGCAGGCGAGATGGGGCCCGCGACCGATCTGATAGGATTCGTCTGCCTTGAAGCGATGCAGCGAGTATTTGTCTTCTTCCGCCCAGACGGCCACTGTTGCGATATTAAGTTCGGTTGCCGCTCTGAAGACACGGATGGCGATCTCAGATCGGTTTGCGACGAGAATTTTCGTGATCTGGCCCGTCATTGGCGCTTCCCGTATCCAAGAATTCTTATTGTGCGGTGTTGTACTCGAAGCTCAGCCGAGAGCGGCAGCCAGAAGGCAGCCAGATCATCCAATTAGGGAGATGATGAAACGGCTCGCGACGACGAGCAGAAATATGCCGAATGCGAGTTCTAGCTTTCTCTTTGAGAGCCGGTGCGCCAGCTGAGCGCCGATCGGTGCCGTCCAGATGCTGGTAGGAATGAACAGAAGGAAGCCGATGAGCGATACGTAGCCTAGGGAAAGAGGCGGAAGCACATCCATCTTCGGCCAGCCCGCATAGATATAGCCGAGTGCTCCGGGGATTGAGATTAGAACGCCCAATCCCGACGAGGTAGCCACTGCCTGATGGATCGGTCGGCCGTAGAAAGTCATGAACAGACTTGAAAGCTGCCCGCCGCCGATGCCCATCAGAGCGGACAGAACGCCGATGATAAGACCGTACAAAACCATCAGTGGGTTGCTCGGCATGTCATCGCCGAGCTTCCAGCGTTCCGACGCGAACAAAAGGCGCATTGCGCTGACCACCGCGACCGCGACAAAGATGATCTTGAAGAGGTCGGGCGGAGCGTATTTCGCGACGTAACTTCCAGCCAGGACGCCCAGCAGGACCGGCACCGCCCACACCTTGAGAATATACGTATCAACGAGGCCTTTGGCTCGATGAGAATTGTACGATCTGATCGAGGTCGGAATAATGATCGCCAGAGACGTGCCGACGCAAAGCGGCATCCGGATTTCTTCCGATACGCCGATCACCCGGAAAACTTCATAGAGAATGGGCACGATTACGGCGCCGCCTCCAACTCCGAAAAGTCCTGCCAGGATCCCGGTAATGGCACCCGCCGCGACCAACGAGACGGCTAGGAAGGCGAGATCGCCAAGTGGAATTCCAGCAATCATCTTGATCCCTTATTGGTTCAAGCCCATTCAAGAGCTCGCTATATGAAGAGTTTACTTGAATTGAGCGAACGAGGGGCTCTTTTTCTCGGTGCCATTTGCAATATTCGCTCGCCACCCGGCCGCGCTGGGGGAGATTTTCTCGACAGCGAAGCAGTCGGCATAAACCGGCGCTTTTGATGTGCTCATGTGAAAAGGGCCCGCAGGGGTAGTCTCGCGGCCCAATCTGAGTCTGTTCAAATCCAGCTTCGCTGAAGCGGCTGCGTGTCAGGACCGCAGGTTATACCGAGGCCATGAGCTTGAGGGCAGCGAGGGCGTAGATCTTCGCGCAATCGACGACATCTTGCTCATTGGGGTAGTCGTCCACTCCGGCGGAGAGGGTTGGCTTAGGGCCAAAGCAAATCGCCGGCACGCCCCGGTTTCTCCAATGTCGAGCATCGCTACCCGGGAGGCGAACCACCATCCGCGGAGCCGACCCACGGACCGTTGCGATCGTGTCGGAGAGGAGGGAGGCGTATCGGCTGTTGGAGGGCTCCCAGTTCGGATCCCACTCCTTCGGGTAACTCAGCTGAATTCCTTCGAACCGGTTTGCGAGCGCCAGCAGGCGCTGCTTTACGTTGGAAGCCGGGATACCCGGCGGTAGCCGGAAATCAAAATGAGCGAACGCCATGGGTGCCATTAGGCTCCGCACGGTGCCCGCACCAACTACGCCGGCGCTTGCCGAAAGGCGAAGCCCCAGGTTGTCTTCGTTACCAGAGACGCCGTCCAGTTCAGCGGGAAGCGCCGCATACTCGTCGTTCAGCTTGTCGATCTCGGTCATAAACGCGACGAGCTTGCCAACCGCGCTTTCCTTCCGCAGTGCGCGGGATGAGTGGCCGGAAGGTCCAGTTACTTCGACATCGACCCAGAGCAGCCCCTTCTCGGCAACCGCCAGATCCATATAGCCCGGGCCCTCGGCGCTGATCATGAAGTCGCCTGCCAAGCCAGGCTGCTCCCGCAGAATTGCCTCCGTGCCCCGGGTGCCGAACATCACCTCGTCGCAAACCGCCGTGAAGCTGATCTGACCGTTCAACTTCGCAAGATGCTCAGACAGGATGGCCGTTGGTGATACCCCGGCCACGAGGTGATCTCTTCGCGGGCAAGGTCGAAGGCCGCGAGGCTGAGGATCTCAGTCCGGTCCTGGGTGCCGTAGGCTTCAGTGCGAACGGGCCGGGAATGCAGATGAAGGCTGAACTTGTCGTTGAGAACTGCTGTCATGGTCCTGATCTCAATATCCGAGGGCTACGCCGTCGCGGCGCGGATCCGCTCCACCCCGAAGGAGGCCGCGCTTTCGGTCTATGAAGATCGCCTGGGCGGTTCCGAGCGGGTTAGGGGCCGGGGTTGGGCGGTGACCCAATGCTCGGAGCCGCGCCAGCGCGGCCTCGGGCACGGTGTGCTCAAAGTCGAGCACGTCGCCCCGAGCAAAAATCCGGGGAGCGTCGATCGCTTCCTGCACGGACATCCCATGATCGAGGATGTTGGACAGGAGTTGGATCTGGCCGATCGGCTGGAAGTGACCGCCGGTCACCCCAAAGGCCAATTCCACCTCACCATCTTTCGTCAGCATCGCGGGCAGAATGGTGTGCAGAGGCCGCTTACCGGGCGCGAGGACGTTGGGATGCCCCTCCTCGAGGACGAACCCGCAGCCCCGGTTGTGAAACAGCACCCCGCTCTTGGAAGAGACGATGCCGCTGCCGAAATCATCGAAAATCGAGTTGATTAACGAAACCGCAGTGCGGTCTTTATCAACGACCGTTAGGAAAACGGTGTCCTTGTGTTCTGGAGTCGGAATCGGGGTCAGATCGCTGATACGGCCGGAATTTGAAATCCGTGGGAAAAGCGCATCTGCACGTCCAGCAGATAAAAGGTGCTGGAGAGGCACCGGAGCTTTGTCCGGATCGGCAACAAACACATCACGTTCCGCATAAGCGATCCGGGCGATTTCGGCCAGGATATGATATCGCTCGGGAGATTGCGGATCGAGTGCGGACAGATCGAAGCGATCGAGCAGAGTTGCCATCGCAAGCACTGTGACGCCGGACCCGTTTGGCGGGCATTCCCAGAGCTGATGACCCCTGTATTCAGCGGAAATCGGGGTCTCGTAACGCGGCTCGAAAGCGGCGAGCTCCTGCAGGCGATGAGACCCTCCCAGCGCGTTCAACGAGGCGACAATATCTTCAGCGATCCAGCCGTCGTAGAAGGCGGAAGCCCCCGACGCGGCAACCTCTCTAAGCGCCTTCGCAAGATTCCGCTGCACGTGTACGTCGCCAGCC
Organism: Allobosea lathyri; assembly: GCF_900108245.1. Lineage (GTDB taxonomy): Bacteria > Pseudomonadota > Alphaproteobacteria > Rhizobiales > Beijerinckiaceae > Allobosea > Allobosea lathyri. The sequence continues at coordinate 61,518 of NZ_FNUY01000019.1, read as the reverse complement.
GACGGCGCCCTGCCATGCGGAAGGAAAATCGCTGCTGTGTCTGTCAGCTTCGAGAGCTTCTCCGTCTGTCTAGTCCAGTCGAGGGCGAGCCGCTCCGTTACCGGATAGCCATTTTCCGCGGCGCTTATTGCAGGCGCGAGGAGGCCGGCCCACTCTCGGCTACCGTGATCCTGGACGAGCTTCTCCCATGTGCGCAGCGCGCCAGGGACGGTAACGGCATGCACGCTATCGCCGGGCAGCACAGCCTTGTGTTCTTGCCGCAGGCGCTCGACATCGATGTTCGAGGGCGCGGCACCAGATCCGTTGATGGCGACAACGGGCTTGCCCTCGCGCTTGATGAGCGCAAAGCAATCCCCGCCGATGCCGGTCTGGCTTGGTTCGACCACAGCGAGAACCGCGGCGGCAGCCACCGCAGCGTCGATGGCGTTCCCGCCTCCGCGCAGAACATCGATCGCGGCCATCGAGGCGAGGGGATGGGTGGTAGCCACCATTCCGTTGACGCCAAACGCCTCGGACCGGCCTGGAAGTTCAAAGTTTCTCATGATTGGCTTTCATTCGATCGGTCAGAAGGATGCGAGGCTCGCGTTTCTGAGGTCAGTGACCAGCATGCTGGAGGGAGCGTGCGTGACGCACAGCGGCGGTCGTGCATGAGCGACGGCTAACTGAGGCGTAAGAAACGGGTCGCCGACATCGGATCGAGCCAGGAGCAGGCAGGGCTGAGGATTCCTCTGGCAATAGAGAAGGAAATCCTCAGCGTGGGAACGCGGCAAGATGCAGATGTTCGCCTGAACGCGTGCGGGTGCGAGGCCTGCGGTATATCCACGATAGGCGCGCGCCCGAATGGATTTCCGGATCATGGCCGGATCGCTGAGATCCAGTCTCTTCTCCATGGGGATGTCGTGCATGGTGCTCTCCAACTGCCGGCCCGTCGTTCAGCTTTAGGCGGTTCTAGGTGCGGCTTCGGCGAGAGGTTCTAGGCGCGATGAAACCGAAGGTTGGGCCATATTCCGCTCCTACACTTTCTTGTTTTGAGGTTTGTTTTTAACGCTTTGCGATGCAGTCGATCTCCACAAGTGCATCGCGAACGATGGAGGTTACGCCAACACACGTCCGTGTTGGACGGTGTTCTACTTCAAAGAACTCAGCGTAAGCTTGGTTCATCTCGTCGTAGTCGCGCTTGAATTCAGTGAGGAAGACGCGAACGCTGACGACATTTCGCATGTCCAGGCCCAGGTCAGCCAAACAGGAACGCATGTTCTGGAGCGTCCGCCTGGTTTGGGCAGCAATACCGGGTGGAAGAGGCGCTTCTGGATCCTTCAGATCTCGACCAAACTGTCCAGTCAGGAACACCAGCCCGTCCGCTTCCACAGCATGGCTGCTGGGCGAGACGGAAGGCGGCATGCTCGGGAGGTTGTGTCGCAATATCGAGGTCATTTATCCCTTTTCCTTATCGAGCGGCCAAACGCTGGCCGGCCGCCCTCCGGCCGGCCAAGGTTCAGCGCGAGTAAGATATTGCGTCTGGGCGGGAAAACGCCTCTATTGTTGAGTGAAGCCCGCAGATTTGTCCCATTCCATGACCGATAACCGAAGACTTTGTGCGCGCGATCTGGATCGTCATGATCTGGCGATCCTCGACATCCTTCAGCCCGACAACTCGAGTCCGCAGCGTCGGATCAGTGAACTCGTGAACATTTCGACAGCGGCGGTGCAGCGGCGCATCAGCCGCTTGCAAAAGGGTGGTGTCATCTCCGGCAACGAGGCGATCCTGAACCCAGCAGCATTAGGGAACCCAATCACAGTCCTGGTAGAGGTTGAAATTGAGAACGAGCGTATCGACCGCCTTGAGGCGAAGAAATTATTTTTCTCTTCAGCGGCAGAAGTGCAGCAGTGCTGATATGTTGCTGGTGAAACTGAATTCATGTTGGTGATTACCGTGACGACTATGCAGTATTATGAGAAGCTGATAAAAAGGCTCTTCTTCGAAGACAAAAATATCAAGCACTTTAAAATTCTAGTCGTGACGGATCGGGTCAAAGTCTCCATGGCCATAAGCTTGCCGAAGGATGAGGACGAGTAGTCCGCCTTCTGGTGGGCATGGGACTTAGGGGGCAATGCGCTAGCATTCTCGGCCCTGCTTGAGTGTTCAGCCTATGGATTCTGACGAGTCCAAGTCCATGGTCCTCACACATCCACCATATTGTCCGTCTCATTCATCGGAAGAGCCCGCCTATGCCTTTGACATGTTTTGGGGAAGTCGCGAAGCGGGCAAGCTTTTTGGGTGAGAGCGAGCCCAAAACAGTCGCGGTGGAACTGCCGCCGCAATTGGCGATTGCGCCCGAACCCGTGCTGGCGGTGTTTGGGATGTATGCCGCTCATGGAGCTCAGTTCAGCAAGGTGACACTTTTTATGCAAGGAGGACGCGTCGTTTTGGCGGTGTAATGGCTGGCGGTGCATCTTCGCCAAGCGGCGGCGGCGGCAGCGAACGCCAACTGCCAGACACTGGTGTCGCTGACGCTGGCTTCCGGCGAAGTTCCCTTCATGGTGGGGTTGCGGCTGATCCTGCCCGAGAGTTCGACGAGCGATCCCGCGCGACTGGGCCGGGCCGGCGTGCCGGACGGTCACCGAGACTATCGGACTAAGCCCGAGATGCGCTCGCTGAGATCGACCGGGCACGCACTGTCAGTCTGCGCTTCGGCTGCGTGCTGGCCGATACCGGTTATGGCCTCTCCGCGCGGTTCCGGCAGGGTCTGAGCGACTGTAGACTCGCCTGGGCCGTCGGCATTGGGGCGCGCCAGAAGGTCTATCCGGTTGACTTCATCTTTCGCGTCGCCGGGCGCGGCCGCCCGCGCAGAACACGTGCCCGACGCGAAGTCGATATCGGTGGAGATGACGCTGGCGGCGGCGCCCTGGCGCACGTTGAGTGGCGGCGCGGCACAAGGGGCCGCTGAAGGCCCGCTTCGCCGCCATGCGGATCAAGTTGGCTGACGAGCTGCCCAAGAGGTTCGGCGACATGGGACAGCAACACTGCGGGAGAGGAGGCTTGTGTAACCTGCCTCTCTAACCTGCCCGCCGACACGTCACTCAAGCGCTTGGCCGGCGTCATCGAGCCGCGCTGGATCTGCGAGCAGGCGCATCAGCAACTGAAGAAGGACCTTGGCCTCGACCACTTCGAGGGACGATCATGGACGGGGGCTGCACCGGCACGCGCTCAATGACCATGAGCCTATTCCTCCCTTCAATGCCTGCGCCTCAAGCAGGCGAAGCGGGAAAAAAGAATCCAGGGCCCGCCGCCCTAGCCAACCCTTCCGGCTATCCACGCAGCTACCATGGCCGCACTCGAACGGCCGCCCGAAACCGATGTCCGGACTGCCACCGCCGGTTCAGTTCTAAGAATCTGCCAAAGTAGTGCTAGTTCAGTCCAACTTCCGCATTGAAGTCCTCGATCAAGTCGTCCCAGGCTTGATAGGAGCTGGCGACTCCCTTCCAGAAAGCTTGGCTGCGGCGTGCATCGAAGTCCTCGACGCTCACGCCCTGCTGCTCGACCCAGGTGTAGTAGCCAAGATTGAAAACTCTGCGTCGGTCGCGCCCCGTCGTTTCGATTACTGAGTCTGCCACAGGCTCATGCAGGCAACGCCGAAGCATGGCGTGAAAGTCATTCTGTGGGATGTCTTTCGGAATGTGCCTCTCGATCATAGCTGCCGCTTCGCTCTCATAAAGTTGAGCGCCATCAGTAGCCATCGTGACGATGACATCGTCGGGGCCAAAATCCATGTATTTCGCGAGTTTGATGGAAGCGACGATATTGGCGAAGCCCGAGATGCCAACGTTATCAAAACTCACAAGATCAGATCGTTGGACACCCAAGAGCTTTCTCAACGCGGTGCGATTCGACTCACCTCTAAACAGAACGTTTAATGCGTTGGTCGATTGATCAGATACGCCGATAATATAATCTAAATTCATTACATTATGTATTAAGGGCACATGCTTGTCGCCAATGCCTTGGATGTTGTGCTCTCCGTAACCGCCTTCGAGTAATGTCGGGCATTCTAGAGCTTCGACCGCGGCGATCCGTGTGCCGTACACCGCCTTGAGGTAGTCGCCGGCGGCGATGGTGCCGGACGAGCCGGTAGCAGCGACAAAAGCTGCCAATCGGGAGCCCGCGGCCTTTCGTGCGAAATTCTCGAACACCTTTCCGCACGCCGTCCCAGTGCAGAGGTAATGAGCCATGTAGTTAGGAAATGCGGAAAACTGATTGAGGATGACATTGCTGTCATCGAGCTCAAGGGTATGGCATGCGTCGTATATTTCCTTGACGTTGCTCTCGGTGCCTTTCGTGCGGATGATGTGGGACGGATCTGCGACCCACCTTTCCAACCACTCAAAGCGTTCGCGACTCATTCCCTCCGGCAACACGGCTAATCCGTCGCAACCGAGTATCCGGGAGATCGCAACGCCGCCGCGGCAGTAATTCCCAGTCGAGGGCCAAACTGCGCGATGGCGCTCCGGGTCGAATCTGCCGGACACAAGCTTGGTCACGAGACCGGCGTAAGCCGGGAGCACTTTATGCGCCCCGATCATGGGAAAATGGGCCCCAACCATCACCACAATTGGCGCATCAACGCCCGTCAATGCCTTCGGCAGCACAAAATGCCGAGGAAGTCCGGCAATTGTTCTGCGATCCTCCGCGTTGAACCAATTGACCCGCCAGAGATTGTCCGATTCGGGCGCATCGGGATCCACGCCCTGAAGGTTTGCAGTTATATCAGCTGGTATCGGAGTGATGCCTGCCAGCTGCGAAAAGGTCGGAAGCCGAACCCCGCGAGCGCGAGCTCGACGTATGGCAGCGGAGCGCGCTTGGGCATCTACGATCTCAATCGAGTCCAATAGACCTGAGCCCGGGAACGACATGCTTAGCTCCGCTTCGATAGCTGCGAACGGGCCTTCCATCCGCCAAGATGGCCGAAGCATACTGAGTGGAGAGGTTTTTTGCGCTCGATTTTCGGGTGCATTTCGCAACAAGGCCTCGCAAGCCTTGCAGGTGAAGTGTGCGAATGCTCGGGACGTAGCATCAGCTCACGCGAACTCTTCGCGTAATATTCGAAGCCCCATATGCGCTCCATCCAGCTCGGCCTTCGAATGGTCTTTCGGATCCGGGATTCGGAATGATCGCATGGATAGGTCTTTCTCAGCGAACTTTTGACAAGCGTTGCCGATCACGGACGTGCGCTTATCCGGCTTAATCGCGAGCATGGCAGCCGGTCGCGTCCGATCGACGGTCTTTGCGAATCTTTTGTCAGGCCACGGGAGGCCTCGGGCATGGCGCTGGCGCAGGCCGTGCTCGAGGCCTGGCAGGGACTGACCTCAATGCGCATGCTTCTGCCTTAGAAGCTCCGAAAACCAGTCCGCCGCGAGGTCCGGATTGATCCGTGCATCGACTAGATAAACCCCGTTGCAGCCTTGCCCCACCCATTGGCGAAGGTCGGCAAGATCAGACTTCGTGCGCACGATCGTGCCTGCCGCACCAGTCCCCCGGGCAATGGCTGCGAAATCGGTGACCGGAAAAGTGGCAATGGAGGTTTGATAGCCCAGCGGACCGAACTCATGGACTTCGGCAGCGTAGGAGGCGTCGTTGAAGATAACGATGCACATGCGCAACTTGAGGTTCACCGCGGTCTGGAGGTCGGAAAGCGACATCATGAACCCGCCATCGCCTGCGCACAGGACGGTAAGTCGTTCTGGATGGGCGAGTGCCGCGCCGATCGCCGTTCCCAGCCCCAAGCCGGTTGACGAGAACGACATCGCGAAGGACCAGGCTGCGGCATCGGGCACGGTCAGGTACAAAGGAGGCCAGCCTTGGAAGTGGCCGCCATCGTTCGCGATCGTGCGTTCAGGCGGTAGTAGTGCGTCGAGCTCGATACACAGCGTGCGCGGATCGATAAACTCCGTCGTCGATGTATCGGCATAAGATCGCAAATCGCCTTCGCGGCCTGCCAAGACCGTGGCGGTCATCTCGTTTCGCCATCCTTTCACACCACCCCTTTTCAACTCCTGGGCGGCGTGTAGAATTTTTTCCGCGGTGACGCGCGCGTCGCCCAATAGAGCGATATCGACGCCGCGCTGGCACCCGAGCCGTGAAACATCGGAATCGATCTGGATCACGGTGGCGTCGCTGGCGATAAGCCGACCAGCTTGGGTGGTCCAGTGGGTAAAGGTCGCGCCGAACCCGACCACGATGTCGCTCTGACGTATCAGCTCGGCCATTGCCGGTGGCGAAAACCCGCCCATGATGCCGACAGACCATGGCTCGTTGGCGAAGAGCCCGTGTGCGCGGGCGGTGGTCGCCAGCAAGGCATCGACCTCCGCAGCCAGTTGGCCAAGGATCTGGCCTGCGTCGGCGATGACCGCTCCTCGCCCGGCCAGGATGAGGGGCCGCTTTGCCGCGACGAGCCGCTGGGCCACCTCATGAACGAGCCCGCTGTCCGGTTCCGCTGGCGGTTTCCGCTCAAGGAGGCGAATGGCGACGGGGGGCGCCGGCGACTGCAGGATGTCCTGCGGCATGCTGAGCACCACGGTCCGCCTCTCGCGTATGGCCGTCTCGCACGAGCGGACGACGTCTTCGACAGCGGATGCGGCCGATCCAAGCCGCTCCGGGACGGCTCCCACCGATCGGACGAGCGCATCTTGATCGATGTGGAAGTTGGAGAGGACATCTCCAACTGCAACGTCGCCGGCAAGTACCAAAAGGGGCGTTCTGGCCTTGGCCGCTTCCGCTATCGCTGTGATCGCATTGGTCAAACCCGGCCCTGCATGAACGCTGGCCAGGGTCAGTCTTCCGCTATGCCTCGCGAATGCGTCTGCCATCGCGATCGCATTACATTCATGTCCTGCGGCGATGTAGCGGACGCCGAGTCGCCCCAGGGCCTCGCAGACGTAGTAGTTGGTCGAACCAGATACGCCAAAGCAGATTGCTGCGTTGAGGCTGTTCAACGCCTCCGCGACGGCGAAGCCGACATGGCCGATCGGGCTGGAGTTTGGTCTCCTCGCGATCGACACGCCGTTTGAAGCCGAAATTCCATTGTCTATTCTCTGCATGTTCAGTTCCATCTGGCCCACGGGCCTCGTCAGTCTGCGATAGCTGTTCCGCCTCTCGAGTACGCCGGCCGTCGTGCCCCCTGTCGATGAAGGCAGTCTACATTCGGCTCGGAAGCCATATGGCGATCACCGGGAACGCGACCAGGATCACCAGGCGGATCAGGTCGGTGACGATGAAAGGCGCAACCCCTCGAAAGATCGTCGAGAAGCTGATGTCCTGAATGACGCTCTTGATGACGAAGACGTTCATGCCCACCGGAGGATGGATGAGACCCAACTCCACCGTCATCACGATGATGACGCCGAACCAGATCGGGTCGAACCCCAGTGCTACGATCACGGGAAAGATGATCGGCACCGTCAGGATGATCATCGCCATGGCGTCCATCAGGCAGCCGAGAACTAGATACATCACCAGGATCAAGATCAGGATGGTGTAGCGAGCCAGACCAAGGCCGGTGAGGAATTCGGTGATCCGCTGGGGTGTTCCGGTGATGGTGAGAAAGTAACCGAAAAGCAAGGCGCCGATCAAAATGGTGAACACGGCCGCCGCCGTCCGTGTCGCCTGCAGCAGGGACGCCAGGATTGCCTTTCGCGGAAGCTTCCCGCGTACGACGCCGATGATGAACGCGCCGCTAGCACCCATGCCGCCGGCTTCCGTGGGCGTGAACAATCCGCCGTAGAGGCCGCCCATCACGAACAGAAAGAGCAACAAAGGGGCCCAGACGTCCTTTACGGCGGCTAGACGCTCCGAATTGGAGCTTCGCGGGCCGGCCGGCACAAGTTCCGGCCGGACCAAGCCGATGAGCGCGATCGTGAGAAGATACATCCCCACGGCCAGGAGACCCGGGAGGACGCCCGCCATGAACAGCTTCGCGATGTCCTGCTCGGTGATGATGCCGTAGACCACCAGGACGGTCGATGGCGGGAACATGGCCCCCAGCGTACCGCCCGCGGCGATGGTTCCGGCCGCAATGGATCGCGGATATTTCGCCCGCCGCATCTCGGGATAGGCGACCGTCGAGAAGGTCGCGGCGGTCGCGACCGATGAGCCCGAGATGGCGGCAAAGCCAGCACAGGCCACGATCGTCGCGAAGGCGAGCCCGCCGCGCAGATGGCCGATGAACGTATTGGCGGCGCGGAACAGTTCCCGGCTCATGCCGGAGTTGGTCACGAACGCGCCCATCAGCAGGAACATGGGAATGACGCCGAACGTGTAGTCCGTCACGGTTCGCATCGACGTCTGGCCGACGAGCTTGAGGGCAGGCCCAAACCCCGTGATCAGGCCAAAGCCGGTGATGCCGACAAGCCCCATCGCCATGCCAACCGGCACGCGAAGCAGCATCAAGGCAAACAGTACGACGAAGCTTCCGGCGGCGATGACATCTTGGGACATCGCCGGCTACTCCGTCGCTTCGAGGTTACGGGGTTCGTCGATCGGGATCGGGTTGACGATGAGGCGGGCCGTACGCACGGCGATCAGGATCACTGCCGAGACATCCCCGAGCCACGCGATTGCAAAGAACGGCCATGTCGGTATCTGCAGATCATAGGTCAGGATGTTCTGGGCTTTTGTCGTGACGACCTTGTCGAAGAGCATGATCGTCTGCGTCGAAACGACGAAAAGCAGAACCAAGGTGGCAAAGATGTCGATCTGGCGCTTTCCGCGCGGACCGGCGAAGTCCCAGATCAGATCGACGGTGATGTGCGTGCCGCGATAACTCGTCGCGGCGATTCCCCAGAATATGAGGATGCCGAGAAGCATGCGGCCGAAATCATAGCTGTCTGGTATGGATACGCTGAAAAAATAGCGCAGCAGTACCGAGATGAAGATATTGGCTGCAACAATGCCTACAGCGGCGGCGGCAATCCATTCTATGCTTTCAATGAAGCGATCCGTCGCATTCTTGCGCGGAAGGCTCGTCTCCGCCGGCGGCGGCAGTGCGTTGTGCTCCATAGGGCAAGCTCCCGGACAGGTGCGGCGAAGGCTCTTTCACCCATGCGGGAAGCTCCGCTGGCGAAGGGCGGGGAGGAGCCGCTGGCGAAAAGGATGTCCAGCCGGATCCTCGGATCAGTAGATGGCCTTGCGGTCCGATAGCTTCTGCCTGAGTTCGGTCAGAACCGCGTCCGGATCGAGCCCCTTGGCGCGCACTGCATTCGCCCAATTCATTGCGAGCGGTGCCGCTGCATCGCGCCATTGCTTCAACTGGTCGGGAGTCAGTTCGGTGATTTCGTGACCAGAAGCTTTGCGCATCTTCTGGCGCCCCTCTGCCTCGAAGACCGTCCAGGCATGCGAGATCCTGACGGCCCAATCCGCCGTGCAGTGATCGTCGATCACCTTCTTCTGAGGGGCGGACGCCCGATCATAAACCGCCTTGTTAACGGACCAAGTATAGGACGTCGTGTAAAGTGGAGCATCCAAACTATACTTGGCGACCTTGTCTATTCCGAACAGGAAGATCGAATTCCACGGAAACGTGATGGCGTCTGCGACACCGCGCTCGAGGGCGTCCCGCGACTCCGGGGCCGACGCCTGAATGTTCGTGCCACCTAGCGTCGTGATCAGTTCCCCGATGGCTTGCTGGGCCGGCCGCACTTTGAGGCCACGCACATCGCCGGGCAGAACAATTTTCTTGCGCGAGTGCAACGTGCCGGGATCATGCACGAATGCCATACAGAAGTGCGTGTCGCTCATCTCGCGGGAGGCATATTTGCGATACCATTCATCGACGGCGGCAGAGCCGCCATCCGCGTTGGCTACCATAAAGGGCAACTGGGCAGCGTTGATGATCGGAAAGCGTCCCGGCTGATACCCGGGGCTTACGAGCGCCACGTCTGCGATACCATTGCTCACCATGTCGTACTGATCGAACGCCTTGCCGAGTTGCTCGGCGGGGAAAATGGTTGTCGTGATCGACCCGCCGGAGGCCTTCTTAAGGCTTTCGGCCCATTCTTTGGCCGATGGGACGAGCGGATGTGCGGGCGGGACAAAGAGTGAAATCTTCAGTTGGATCGGTTTTTCCTGCGACTGTGCGGGCGAGGTCGCCGGGCACAGAAACAAGGCTATTGCACCAGCCAATCCGTAAAGCGTTTGCCTTGAAATTCTGGTCATTTTACCTCCCCCTCGTTTTGTCTTGTTATCTAGTTTCTTGATCGCGTTTTTGCGCAGTAATGCTTAGAAATACTCCTACTTCCATCGCGTGTTGTTTGGCGGACATTCTAGATGCGCGATGCGATCCTGCGCAGCATTGTGAGCAGCATGTCTTTGTCCTGTCCAAGTATTTCATCGAGGCGGCGTTCGTGCTCTATGGCGATTGCATGCAGGCGACGTTGAATATCGAAGCCGACGGCAGTAAGTCTGACTTCGTAGCTCCGTTGATCATCGGATTTGCGTTCCCGTTGAATAAGCCCTCGTGCGGAGAGTGCTTTCAATGTCGAGGTCAAAGTCGAGCGGTCACGTCCACAATGCTTACTGAGTTCACTTGGCGTCATGGATCCCGCCTCGTTCAATATCGTAAGCAAAGCGTACCAACCTGGCTTCAGGTTAGCCTTTCCTGCCATCACACCGAACGCCTCGAACGAGGCCTCCTGTGCGATCCGCAAATGAAAGCCCACTACCTCCTTGAAGACTGCTGGGAAGAAACGTTCGTCATGCTCCTCGGACATCTTGGTCCCGTGGACATTCGCTGCCGGGGGGCGGGGCGCTTCGGGCATCCAGCGCTTTCCATATAAACCAGCGCGCTCTCTCCGATATCGGCCGAGGTGCGCCCTCTAATTTCAAGATAGTATGATCTCAAACAGTTGGATGTCAAACTATATTGTTTGTGGAGGGCGGAAATCGACGGACGTTCTGCGCGTGAAGGCTAGGGCATTGGGCCCATTTTCGGCACCCAGTTCATTGTGCCGACCAGCTTTTGGGGCGTGGCAAAGAATGCTGCGGGCCGCTCGGCAGGCGTCGAGGGAAACAAAGATGTCCCAGCAAGTGCCTGCCGCCGGATTTTATCGCGACGCGCCCTTTACGTCGGACGGCGCTGCGCCGCCATCGCGTATGGCCAAGGCGCGACTTGCGCGCGAACGACCTTTTGCCGATGCCGCTCGACGTGGCGCTTGCGCGACCCGCCGTCGGGTTCGCCCCAGGTCACCGTTACGTCCAACCCCGGGGTGGCCTTGTCGCGAGCGACGTTCGCGAGCGACATGACCTTTCGCTCGTTGGCGCTGTATCCGCAAAAATTCGAAAGGCCGATCAGATCGCCGCTGGCGTCGCGGACCTCGTCGTTTTGTTGGAAGCTGTAGGAAGCCATTGGGAAGCGGAGCTGCTTGTAAGGCATCTCGTCTTCGAGCTGGGACCGAAAGATGTCGACGACGTCGTCCACGTTCCAGACCAGGGTCACGGCCGTCCGGCGCGGGCCTTCGGCCGCGCGCTGGAGCGCCTTGCCACCGATGAAGTCATGATCGAACTTCAGGATCCGATCGTAGCCCATGTCCCATGGCGTGACGTAGTAGTCCTCGATCCTCCGGGCGCGAAAACTGCCCCCGAGTTGAGAGCTGGTTTCCCACGAGCTCGCAGGCAGCCACTCGCGGTAGGCCTTGAGCTCGGTGCCGGTATAGACGGCCGGCAACGGATAGGGCATCCAGCCGCCTTCCGTGTTGCCACTGAAATATGCGGAGGTCCCGCCGGGCCGCAGTCCGAGCGTAGCGCCCGCCTTGAGCAAGGCCTCCCGAACCTTGGGGCCGTCCGCGATATGGCCCGCCAGCTCCACGCCACGGCCTCCGGCCATGCCGTGCCGAAGCGCCAAAACGTCGCAACCCGCGATCCTGACCCGGGCGAAATTGAAGAAGGGGATGTTCGGCGCGGGCCCCTCGATGACGGCGGCGAAGATCTCGTCCGACGCAGGGCCATCCAGGCCGAAGCGAAACTGGGTGCGGCCGCGCGGGTTGACCGAGGTGGGAAGGTCGCGCTCGATGGTCACGTCGTAGCCGCCGGTCGTGGCGTGATACTCGACCCAGTTCTGCATGTGCATGCCGCTGACCAGCTCGAAGCTGTTCTCGGCCAGATAGAACAAGACGCACTCGCCAATCATGTGTCCGTCATGATTGCACGCGACGAATTGCTTGGCCTTGCCCGGTACGAACTTGTCGAAGCTGTTGATGCCGATGCCGTTGAGCATTCGAAATGCGTCCGGTCCCTTGAGGAACATCTCCGGCATGTGATGCGACTGGTCGAACAGGACCGCGCCGTCGCGCCATGCCTTCTGCTCATCGACCCAGTTGCCGAACTCGGCCGGCACTGGCGTAAGGCCCGATCGGTCCTTGCTGTGGGGTGCGGTGGTGTCGTTGTAGAAGTAATCGACGAGATCGGGGATGCCCTTCAGAAATTCCTCGAGCGACGGCTGTCCCGTGACTTGGTTCATTGCGTTTCCTGCCTCTTATTCGATGTTTCTTTGATTCGACGAAAGCCGGCGGACACGGCGTATCGTCAGCGGACGAGCGTTTTTGCCCAGCGTGCAGTCCCAGCCAGCCCGCCGAATGGATAGAAATGCAACCTCACGTCGCCGTGCCTTTCAGCGTCGAGCCGTGCGCCGAGTTCTGCAAGCAGTCGATCCGGGCCAACCGGCGACAGCAGCTTTGTCAGCGATATGCCGTATTTCTGCAGCACCGCAGTGGATGCCCCGACGCCGCACCGCGCCGCGAAACGCAAGAGCGATTTCACCGTCGTCGGGCCGGGGATGCCCACCCGAACCGTGGCCGTCACGCCGTCGTTTCGAAGCGCTTCGAGCCACTGCAGGATGGCCCCCGCATCGAATGAGAATTGGGTGTTCACGACGCCTTCGTGGCCGAGATCGCGTAACATCGCGAGTTTCGTGTGCAAGTCGAGCTTCAGATCGTGCTCCGATATGGACGGATGCCCCTCGGGGTACGCGGCGACACCAATTCTCGACAAGCCGTACTTCGCCAGCAAGCCCGATGCGATCACGGACTTCGCATCGGGATAGGGACCTGCGGGCGCGCGCAGATCGCCGCCGACGACGAAGGCGCGATCAATGGACGCTTCGATGGAAAGCCGGTCTAGGAAACTCTCCAGTTCCAGGACGCTGGTGAGCCGGCGGGCCGAGATGTGCGGGACGGGTATGTGGCCATAGTTCCGGATCGATGCTGCGGCGGACACGCGCGCGGCCATCTCCTCGCCGGGCAGATAGGTGACAGCGATCCGCGTGGCGGCGGGCAAGTCGCCGACGGCCTCGGCGAGCACGTCCGCATCTCGCGCCGTCATTTCCAGCGAGAAGCCTTCGATCAGGCTGCCTAGCGTGCCGTAGCTTCGAGCGGGCTGAAGATAGGAGTCGGTCATCTGAAGATCTCGCCATCGACACCGGCACGAGGCGCCGGATCGTTTCCGCTGCGGGGGGCAGCGCATGATAATCGATTTTTTATGTTCTACACCGTTCGATCATTCGCGGCAAGTGCCGCCATTTCTTGCGATAACAAGCCATAAAATGGTGATGTTGGCCATTTTGGCGCGGTCCGCAAAATAAGTATCGGCAATTTCATCGATTTTTGTTGACGGATTTCGGGCGCGTGGCTAGCTTCGCCCAAAATAACGGTAGGGAGGTTGCTTTGAAGATCAGGACCCTGTTCCTCGCTCTGGCATCGGCGTCATTGCCCGCGCTGGCGCCCGCCGCCGAGCTCAAGATCGGTTTTGTTACGAGCGTGACCGGCTCTCAGGCGCCGGTTGCTCGCGATATGATCGACGCCTTCAACCTCAGCATTAAGAATCTGGGCGGGAAGATCGCCGGCAGCGACGTCAAAGTGATCGTCGCGGACGATCAGGAGAAGCCCGACGTCGCTCGGCAGGCTGCGGAACGGCTTGTCGAACGGGAGCGCGTCGATCTCGTGACGGGTCCAATCATCACGAATATGCTCCTGGCCGCCGCTAAGCCGGTCAGCGATGCTAAGCGACTCCTTGTCAGCATCAACTCCGGACCTTCCGATTTCGCGGGAGAGAAGTGCAGTCCCAATTTCTTCGTCCTGGGCTTCGAGAATCAGACCATCGGCCGGGCCACCGGCATGGCGGCGAAGGAACTCGGCTTCTCGAAGGTCGCCATGATGGGGTGGAACACGCCCGGCGCGCGCGACCTCGCGGCAGGTTTCAAGCAAGCCTTTCCCGGCACGGTCGTCAAGGAGATCTACACACCGCCGTCCCAGCAGGACTTCGCCGCGGAGATCACCTCCCTTAAAGCCCTGGACGTGGATGGGCTTTATTATTTCTACCCAAGCCAGGTCGGGGTGAACTTTCTAAAGCAACTCACCCAGGTCGGTTACGCGATGGACCGCGTGGTCGGATCCTATCTGGCGCTTGATCACATCATGCTGACGCAGGTCGGGCCAGAGGTTGCAGGCACCAACGTTGTCAGCCTGTGGACCGAACAGCTCGACAATCCTGAAAACAAGCGCTTCGTTACCTCCTTCCGCGAGGCATATGGTCGGACGCCGAGCGCGTTTGCGGCCCAGGCCTACGATCTCCCCGTCCTTCTCGATGCCGCCTTGAAACGCAATGGCGGCAAGACGGAGATGAACGCCCTCCGGGCGGCGATGAAGACGACGCCCTTCCCGTCCGTGCGAGGGGCATTCAGCTTCGCCTCGAACCAGTTTCCCATCCAGAACTTCTACGTCACGAAGATCGAGCGATCGAGCACGGGATTGAGCTACGCGGTGAGGAGTACCTTGCCCAACCTCAAGGACGAGTTGGCCGAGAAATGTCCGATCAAGGATTGAGCCGCGCCGATAGCGGCCGCGGCGGCGACCCTCGACGGAACGACATGGAAACCTCCGGAGCCCAGGCTGGCACCCGGGCTCGCGGAACTGACAAAACATGAAGACTCAAGTCGCCATCATCGGCGCCGGTCCCGCCGGGTTGCTTCTTGCTCAGCTGCTGAAGTGCGCTGGCATCGAGAGCATCGTCGTCGAAAGCCGGAGCCGGGCTTATATCGAGAACCGGATAAGGGCTGGGGTCATCGAGGCCGGGACCGTGGACATCCTGCGCGAGGCCGGCGTCGCAGACGGGGCGCTCAAGGAGGGCATCGTCCATGAGGGTACTGCTCTCCGCTTCGAGGGCCGAACTCATCGCCTCGATCTCCTGGAACTGGTCGGCCGCGGTATCACGATCTATCCGCAGCACAAGCTCGTCGCCGATCTCGTGTCCGCAAGGCTAGGCGCCGGCGATCCGATTCTTTTTGAAACCCCTGTCGTCGAGCTGAGTGGCATAGCTTCGGATGCGCCCACGGTCACGGTCGAACGGAATGGTGCACGCGAAACCATCGCGTGCCGTTTCGTCGTCGGTGCCGACGGCTTCCATGGCCCAAGCAGGCAGGCCCTGCCTTCCGGGGACCTGAGGATCTGGGAGCAGGACTATCCCTACAAGTGGCTCGCTCTCATGGTGGAAACGCCTCCTCCTAGCCACGAGCTGATCTACGCGGCGCACGAACGCGGCTTCACGCTGATGTCGATGCGCTCCCCGACCGTCAGTCGCATCTACGCTCAGGTGCCGATGAATGTTGATGCGGAAGCTTGGTCGGACGACCAGGTCTGGTCGGAGCTCGATCTTAGGTTGCGCGACGGCGAACCCGTGCCTCTGCGCGAGGGAGCCATCACCCAGCGTTCGACCATCCATCTGCGTAGTTTCGTCGCCGCGCCGATGCGGCATGGAAGCTTGTTCCTCGCAGGTGACGCCGCCCATATCGTGCCGCCGACCGGAGCAAAGGGGCTCAATCTGGCCGCTGCGGACGTCGCGGTACTGGGCGACGCGCTGAAGCGGTATTTCGGGAATGGCGACCAATCGGGCATCGACGGCTATTCCGATAGATGCCTGCGTCGCGTCTGGCAGGTGCAGCGCTTCTCGGCATGGATAACCCATGCCCTTCATGTGTCTGACAATCCTTTCGAGCAAGCGCTTAACCTCGCGGCTCTCAGGCACATCGTGGAAAACCGGAATGCGGCTGTGTCCTTCGCGGAAAACTACACGGGGCTTCCGCTGAACTGAGCGCGCATGCTGGCGCCACCTGGCCGGAGCCCACGGCGCTGTCACTGCGACGGCCCGGGACGCTGAGGAAACGTCATCGATGACACTGCCACTCCTTATCGAACAGATGCTCAACGGGCTCCAGTCCGGCGTGATGCTGTTCCTGATCGCGTCGGGCCTGACCCTGGTCCTCGGCATCATGAATTTCGTCAATTTGGCGCATGGCTCGTTCTACATGATCGGGGCCTTCACGGCCGTATCGCTCCAGCTATGGACGGGATCGTTCGTCGTCGCCGCGGTGGGGGCTTGCGTTTGCGCCGCCGTTGCAGGCTTGGCCGTCGAGTACGTCTGTGCCAGGCGGCTCTATGCGCGTAGCCATCTCGATCAGGTGCTGGTGACCTTCGGACTCATCTACCTATTCAACGAGTCCATGCGGCTGATCTTTGGTCCCCAACCGCTCGCGTCTCCGATCCCGCCACTGCTCAACGGGAGCGTGACGCTGCTGCCTGGGCTCCAATACCCGCTCTTCCGCTTGACCGTGATCGGCGTGGGGCTCGTCGTGGCAGCGGGAATGTCGTTCGTCGTGATGCGGACGCGCCTAGGAATGCTCATCAGGGCCGGCGCCTCGGATCGCGGGATGATCGCCGTTCTTGGCGTGAACATCACGTGGCTTTACTCTCTCGTCTTCGCTTTCGGGGCGGCCCTGGCCGCCCTGGCTGGCCTGATGTCGGGGCCGCTCTACTCCGTCAACGTCGGGATGGGGGAGAACATCCTCATCATGGCGCTCGTCGTGATCGTGGTCGGCGGAATCGGCTCTCTCAAGGGCGCCTTCTACGCCGCGATCGTCATCGGCCTCATCGACACGCTCGGCCGCCTTTTCCTGCCGTCCGCCATCGCCACGATCGCAATCTACATCTTCATGGCCGGGGTTCTGTTCGTCAGGCCACAAGGCCTTTTCGCGGCGTCGGCTCCGCCGCAGGTCGAGGCTCGCGACAACGGAAATCGGGTCACGATCCTGTGGTCGCTCTCCAAGTCGCGGCAACGTGTGACTGCGTCGGTCGTGGGCCTGTGCATGATCGCGCTCGCGCTCGTGCCGACCCTGTCGGCCTGGCTCGACGACCCATTCCTTCTGCGGCTGTTCCTGCGGATCGTCATTTTCGCGCTCATGGTCCTGAGCCTCGATCTTGTCGCGGGATTCGGCGGCCTGGTCAGCTTCGGCCATGCCGCATTCGTCGGCACGGGCGCCTATGCCGTCGCGATCCTCGGCTGGCACCTCGACCACGGCGAGCCCTTGGCGTTGGGGCCGATCGTACTGGCAGGCACGCACGACGCGCTGGTCGCCTGGCCGCTGGCGATCGCGAGCGCGGCGGCGATGGCACTGGCGATCGGGGCCATCGCGCTCAGGACGAGCGGTCTCTATTTCATCATGAGCACGCTCGCCTTCGCTCAGATGCTGTTTTATCTTGCCAGCACCCCCAGCATATACGGGGGCGAGGACGGCCTGCAGATCTCGCAACGCTCGACCCTGCCGTTCATCGACCTCGGAAACCGGCCAACGCTGTATTACCTCGCGCTCGGTCTGTTAGCGCTGTGCCTCCTTCTATGCTGGCGTCTGGTCAACTCGCGCTTCGGTATGATCGTGCAGGCCTGCAGGCAAAACGAAAGGCGGGTGAGGGCGCTCGGCGTCAGAACCTACCTCTACAAGCTGCTTCTCTTCGTGATATCGGGCGTGATCGCGGGCGTCGCAGGCGTGCTGCTGGCTAACGCCGAGCTGCTGGTCAGTCCTGCCGACCTGTCATGGACCCGCTCGGGCAGCATCCTGATCATGGCCATCTTCGGGGGGCTGGGGACGCTGTTCGGCTCCGTCGTGGGGGCGGGGACCTATCTGATGCTGGAATTCTCCCTGAGCGAGTGGACGCAGCATTGGCAGATCGTGTTTGGCCCGATGCTCATCGTTTTTGTGCTGCTTGCGCGACGCGGGCTCTTCGGATTGGTGCTGGGGCGGGGTGGCAGCACATGACGACGACCATCCTCGAGGCAACGGGACTGATCAAGAGGTTCGGCGGCCTCACCGCAACCGACGACGTGACGCTGGCGATACGGGAGCTCACCTGCCATGCTTTGATTGGGCCCAACGGAGCCGGCAAGACGACCTTGCTGTCGCAACTTTCCGGCGAGTTGAGGCCGACTGCGGGGCGGATCCACTTCGAGGGACGCGACGTCACTTCGGCCGACCTGGGTGGGAGGGCCCGATTGGGTATCCTGAGGTCCTTCCAGATCACGAGCGTCTGTGACGACTACTCGGTCTTCGACAACGTCGTCGTCGCGGCTCAAATCAGGGAAGGACATGGTTTTCGCTTTTGGCAGGCGCCGCGAGGCGTGCGGGCACTGGCGGACACCACGCGATCCGTGCTGGAGCGAACCGGTCTTGCCGATTTCGGAGATGTGCCCGCCGGGGTGCTGTCGCATGGCCAGCGCAGGCAGCTGGAGCTGGCGATCGCCTTGGCGATGCAGCCGCGCGTCCTGCTGCTCGACGAGCCCATGGCGGGCATGGGACCAGCGGAGGCCGAGCGCATGATTGAACTCCTCGGCTCCCTGCGGGCCGAGTACACGATCGTCCTCGTGGAACACGACATGGACGCCGTCTTCAACCTGGCCGACACCGTGAGCGTCCTCGTCGGGGGACGCCTCGTAGCCTCCGGCACACCCCAGGAAATCAGATCGAACGCCAGCGTGCGGGAAGCCTATCTGGGGCATGAACAGGAAGACGTCGCATGATGGAAAGTTTGCTTCGGCTGGAAGCGGTGCAGGCTTCCTACGGACAGTCCCGGATCCTGTTCGACGTCTCCCTGACGGTAGGCCCAGGGGAGATGGTGGGACTGCTCGGCCGCAACGGCATGGGCAAGACGACGACCGTGCGAGCGGTCACCGGCCAGCTTCCGACCTTGGGCGGGGATATCATCTTCAAGGGGCGGTCCATCCGGTCGACGCCCTCACACCTCCTGGGGCGGATGGGCATCGGGCTCGTTCCCGAGGGCCGCCGCATCTTTCCCAACCTGACCGTTCGGGAGAACCTCGTGGCCGCGGCGGCCAATCGTTCCGGCAGGCCCGATCCCTGGACGCTAGAGCGCGTGCTCGCGCTGTTTCCCCGCCTGGGAGAGCGGCTCGGCAACTGGGGCTCGCAGCTTTCCGGTGGTGAGCAGCAGATGCTCGCCGTCGGCCGCGCACTCATGATCAATCCGGATTTGCTGATCCTCGACGAGGCGACCGAAGGATTGGCCCCGATCGTGCGCGACGTCATCTGGAGCGCGTTGCGCCAGCTGAAGTCCGAAGGTCTTTCAATCCTCGTCATCGACCGCAACCTGCGGCAGATGATGGAAGTCGGGGACCGGCATCACATCATCGAGAAGGGGCGTACTGTGTGGTCGGGGCCGTCGCAGGCTTTCCTGTCCGAGCCCTCTCTCAAGGGGCGCTACCTAAGCGTCTGACCTAGCTCCGGCCGACCGCCTGCGCTTGGGTTGGCCAGGAGCGAGGATTGCCCCTGCGCGTTCGTCGGACAACGCATTTTGCAGATTGCGTCCGGTTCTTAGGATGTGCTCGCGCAGCTTGTCGCGCGCATAGTCACGATCGCGGGCAACGGCGCCTTGGGCGATCTGATTGTGTTCCTGCTCGACGTTGGCGTCGCCTCCAGTGCGGGTGAGGAAAATCCGTCTGTAGCGATCGTTCAGATTGTGCAGCGTCGTGCAGAAATTGAGCAGGATGGGCATGTCGCACCCCTGGATCAGGGTGAGATGGAAGTCCCTGTGGGCATCCTCCCAGGCTTCGAGGCTCGCCGTATCTGACGCCTCTCGATGGATGCGATTCAGTCTGTGCAAGGCCCTGGTGATCGCGCTTTCCCACGCGAGGTCGCCGTATTGCATGGCGATGTCGAGGGCGAGGCATTCGAACTCGGCACGGAGCTGCGTGATCTCCCGCAAGTTCGACAACGAAACGGGTGCGACCGTGTAACCGCGATTGTCGTGAAGTTCGACGAGGCCCACCGACGTCAGTCGGGCAAGGGCTTCCCGCATCGGGCTCAGGCTCACGTCGAATGTTTTGCGAGCCTTGTCCAGGTTGATCTTAGAGCCCGGTGCAAGCTCGCCTCGCAAGATCGCTTCCCGCATCCGCGAGACAAGGCGCGTCGAAATCGTGTGCTTTTCTTTCTCCTCAGTCCCTCCTTGGGGGGACGTCGCCGAGGCGGTGGAAGGTCGCCCGTTGATCGAGGGGGAAGGTGAAGCCTTGGTGCGATCGTCTTTCGCCACGTCGTCCTCCGATTGGTTGGCTCGACGGAGCCGACGCACCATTTCCAATATCGCTGTCCGCCTAGCCATTTGGCGAGACGACAATCTCACCGCCGAACATCTTCGTTTAGCAAACCCGATGCAGGGGCGACAGCCGAGCCGACGTCGCCAGCGACCCGTTCCTTGCTGGAATGGTATTGACTTATAATCGATTATTATACAGAACGGAAGCGCCAAATGACTCGGGTGTCCTGAGGCGATTGCCTGCGAATTGCTCCTGAAATAGCTCACCAGCCCTCTATGGTGAGCCCGTCTGAATGTTGATCGTGTGAACAAAATCGTCTCAAAAATCGATTTATTGTGCTTGGCCGACCCGGCTCACGCCGCGGGCGCAAATGAGATGCCGGGGGACCGAATGGCCATGACCGATACACATATCCTGACCCTTTCGTGCCGGAACCGCCCAGGCATCGTGGCGCGGGTCGCCACCCACCTGTTCCTGCACGACGCGAACATTCAGGACGCCCAACAGTTCGACGACGAGGAGACGGGGCGCTTCTTCATGCGCGTCCGCTTCGGTCTCATGTCGGATGCGGCATCGCCGGAAAAACTTCGCGGCAGCTTCGCCGAGGTCGCCACGACGTTCGGCATGGATTGGACGATGCGCCCACGCCGCGACAAGCAGCGCGTCGTCATCATGGTCTCCCGATTCGATCACTGTCTGACGGACATCCTGTATCGCTGGAGGATGGGCGAACTCGACATGGAGATCGTCGGCATCATCGCGAATTATCCGCGCGAGACCTATGCGGCCCACGAGTTCGGGGACATCCCGTTCGACTACTTGCCGATCACCAAAGAGACGAAGCCGGAACAGGAAGCGGCGGTCTGGCGGGTCGTCCAGGACCGGGGTGCCGACCTTGTGATCCTGGCGCGGTACATGCAGGTCCTTTCGGACGATTTGGCAACGAAGCTCGCGGATCGCTGCATCAATATCCACCACTCGTTCCTGCCGGGGTTCAAGGGAGCCAAGCCGTATCATCAGGCGTTTGAGCGCGGCGTCAAACTGATCGGGGCGACAGCGCACTACGTCACCTCCGATCTGGATGAGGGTCCGATCATCGAGCAAGACGTCGAGCGGATATCGCACGTCGACACGCCAGACGATCTCGTTCGCAAGGGGCGCGACATTGAACGGCGCGTGCTTTCCCGGGCGATAGCCTGGCATCTCGACGGTCGGGTATTGCGCAACGGTTCCAAGACCGTCGTTTTCCGGGATTAGGCCATGGCAGCTCGTATCATCGATGGCAAAACTACAGCCGCGGGGTTGCTGGCTGAGCTTAAGGAGAAAGTCGAGGCTTTCGGCAAGACTGGCCGAACGCCCGGCCTTGCCGTCGTGCTCGTCGGAAACGATCCCGCCAGCGCCGTCTACGTCCGCGCGAAGGCTCGGCAAACCGTCGAAGCCGGGATGCGGTCGTTCGAGCATCGACTTCCAGAAGATGTGTCGCAAGACCAACTGATGCGATTGGTCGAGACTCTCAACCACGACTTCGCCGTGGACGGAATCCTGGTACAGCTTCCACTTCCGCCTCACATCGACGCGGCTGCGCTCCTGTCGGCGGTTGATCCTGCCAAGGATGTCGACGGCTTCCATCCGATCAACGCCGGCCGCCTAGCGACGGGGGATGCGCGCGCCCTGACGCCCTGCACTCCGCTCGGTTGCATCCATCTGCTGAAATGCGTCGAAGCGGACCTGACCGGTGCGCATGCCCTTGTGATCGGGCGGTCAAACATCGTCGGGAAACCCTTGGGTCAGTTGCTGCTGGGCGAGAACTGCACGGTCACGATCGCCCATTCCCGCACTCGCGACGTCGCTGAACTCTGCCGCGCCGCGGACATCGTCATCGCAGCGACAGGGCAACCGGAAATGGTTCGCGGCGACTGGATCAAGCGCGGCGCGCTCGTCATCGACGTGGGCATCCATCGCATCGCGGCAAACAATGGCCACCGTGTGATCGGGGACGTCGCCTTCGACGAGGTCCGCGATCGGGCGGGAGCCATAACGCCGGTCCCCGGCGGCGTCGGTCCGATGACCATCGCCTACCTGTTGCAAAACACGCTCAAGGCGGCACGCCAGCGGTCGGGCGTCGCCGCTATCTGAATCGGCCAGCGACGGCTTCGGTTCCGCGCGCAAGGATGCCGGCATCGATTGCGACGGCGGTGAACGACGACCCCGCCGAGATGCAACGGCGCGCGAACGCCTCATCCGGCGTCAGGATGCCGGCAGGCTTCCCCGCTGAGCGGATTCGACCGATGGCGGCGAGAACCTCGGCCTCCACCGATGGATGACCGGGTTCTCCGGCATGTCCAAGACTGGCGGCGAGGTCGGCAGGGCCGATGAAAATCCCATCGACGCCGTCGACGCTAGCGATGCGCTCAAGCTGTTGTAAGGCCTCGACTGTCTCGATCTGGACGACTACGCAAAGTTCCTCGGCGGCGCGCTTGGCGTAGCCGGGAATTCGCCCGAACCGTGTTGCGCGCGTGAGGCCGGACACACCGCGCAAACCCGCCGGCGGATACCGAGTGGCCGCGACGGCCGCGGCTGCCTCGTCCGCATCCTGGACGTATGGAATGAGAAGGGTCTGTGCTCCCAGATCGAGGAAGCGCTTGACGAGAACGACGTCGTTCGACGCCGGCCTGACCACGGCCGCCACCTGATAGGGCTCGACGGCCTGTAGCTGAGGGAGGACAGTCAAGGGGTCGCCGGGCGAATGCTCGGTGTCGAACAGCAACCAGTCATATCCGGCGCCCGCGACGGCTTCAGCCGCATACGAGCCTGGTAACGAACACCAGAGGCCGATTTGCTGGCGGCCGGCGAGCAACCCTTGCTTGAAGCGATTGCGGGGCAGCTCCATGGCCGCGCTCATACGAAGGAAACCGAGATCGCGCCGATCGGACCGTAATCCGCGGTGACCACGTCGCCGCGCTTGATGTCCACCGGCCGCGTGAACGATCCGCCCAACACGATCTGCCCCTTTTCGAGCTTGGTGCCGACGGCGTGCAGCTTGTTGACGAGCCAGGCGACGCCAGCAGCGGGATGGCCCATGATCGCCGCAGAAACTCCGGATTCCTCGATGATGCCGTTGAGCGCCAACGTCGCGCCGATCCAGCGGATGTCGACGTCCATGGGGCGGATCGGCCTCCCGCCCACGACGATCGCCCCGAACGCAGCGTTGTCCGCGATGGTATCGACGATCGCGCGCGGTACCTCGGTCCGGTAGTCGATGATTTCCAGCGCCGGCACGACGAATTCGGTGGCGCGTAGGACGTCGTAGATTCGACAGTTGGGACCCTGCAGATCCTCGCTCATCACGAAGGCCAGTTCGACTTCCAGCCGAGGCTTGATGAACAGGTCGGCGCGGATCTGCGCGCCGTCATTGTACAAGGCGTCGTCGAGAATGCGCCCATAGTCGGGTTCGTTGATCTTCGACGCCATCTGCATGGCACGCGAGGTCAGGCCGATCTTGTGACCGGCGACCCGTGCGCCCGCGTCGATGCGTGCCTGGGCCCAGATGTCCTGTACACGGTAGGCATCCTCGATCTCCATGTGCGGATAAGTGCGCGAAAGCTGAGGGCAGGGGACGCGGTCCCGTTCGGCCCGCAGGATCGCGGCGGCTGCCTCGCGCCGTTCGTCTTCCGTCAGCATGGGTTGGTCCTTCGTCTCAGCGAATGGGGGGGCGCGGCAGGATCGCCTCGCCCGGTTCCATGACATAGGTGTAATCGAGCGAGTACCAGGGACCGGCCACGTCCGCCTGCACGGGATGCGGCTCCTGGTGCCGCACGAAGTCACCGATCAGCGATCGCGTCACGCCGAACTGAACGTCCGAGTCGATATGGGGGTCGTTGGGATCGTAGACTTGCGAGATCAGCACCTTGAAGCCGGGCTTGAAGATCAGCGCGTGCAGATGTGCGGGCCGCATCGGGTGGCGACGCTGCGCTTTCAGAAGGCGCCCGACGACCCCACTGGTCGGGATTGGATAGCCGATCATCATCACGGATCGGAACCGGAAGCGGCCGTCCCCGTCGGTGGTGAACTTGCCGCGGAGGTTCATCTCCGCCTGCTCGGGATCCTGGTTTTCGTACAGACCCACCGGCGAGGCATGCCAGACATCTATCTCCGCGCCGGGGATCGGGCGGCCTTGGCCGTCGATCACGCGCGCCGTCACGAAAAGCGGGTCGCCGTGAGTGTCGGACCGGACAATCGAGCCGCCATTTTCCACGCGTGGAGAGTTGAGGCGCCAGAAGGGACCGAGCAACGATTGCGACGTCTCGGTGTTTCCGCCATCGCCATTGTTGAGCAGGCATATAAGCGACGAGACGCCCAACGAACCGGCCATCAGCATCATTTCGTTGTGCGTGTCCGAAGCGAGCTGGCCGACCTCGTTGAGGAGCGCGACAGCCTCCCGGAATTCCGCTTCCGTCAGCCTCACGTCCCGCACGAAGCCGTGCAGATGATGAACAAGCGACACCAATATCTCGCGTAATCGCAGATTGTCGGTGCGCGCCATCACGTCAAGGGCAGCGGTAGTTACGTCGGCCTCGCTTGCAATGAGCATGTCTCACTCCTTCGCCCAAACCTTCTTTTTTAATCGATTATTTGTCAAGGCGATTGCCTGGGTCGCTGGCGTGCTTACGTGGCTCCATACGCATAACAGCCGGTGGCGCTCAATTCCATTTAGAAATCTCGACGATTTGTCATGAAGCGCCAGCAGCCTGCTTAAAAATAAATCGATTTTAAGTAGCGGCCCTTGGCATTTGGTCGGTCGTCGGCTCGCCATCTGGCGACCATGCCGGGTATCCGCGTGATGAACGCGACCCCATTGGTGACCGCTATAGGCGACGGGGGCCCAGGGCCGACGTCGACGGGAGAGACGGTCGTCGGGCATCCGCGCTGCGGTGCCCGTCCGAGGCCTCGCGCATGAATCCTGCGTCACGCCGGAGATAAGGCCCGCAAAAGCGTTTAAAAGGCATCGAAAGCCGAAAATCGGCGGCCGAACGCTTTATAACTCAGGCATCGTGCGGCGCATTTGGATTCAGGCCCCTTTTTAGTGCGGACACTGCAATGATCTCCTCCCCTTTCGAGAGTGCGGAATATCAGTCGAGGTTGGCCAAGGTCCGCAACGAGATGGTCAAGCGCCGGCTCGATCTCCTAATCGTCAACGACATTGCGAACCAGCACTACCTCACCGCTTACGATGGCTGGTCATTCTACACGCCGCAGGTCGTCGTCGTGCCGCTGACCGGCGAGCCGGTCTGGCTCGGGCGCAATATGGACGCCGTCGGCGGCAGGCTGACGGCCTGGATGAAGCCAGAGAACGTCGTTGGCTATCCCGAAGATCACGTTCAAACGCCCGAACGGCACCCGATGGACTGGATCGGGCGCTGGATTGCCGAGAAGGGGTGGGGCAAGGGCCGGATCGGCATTGAGCTCGAAGCCTATTACTACTCGCCCAAGGCGCATGCGCGCCTCACGATGGCGCTGCCCAATGCGGTCTTCGTCGATGCAGATCTGCTGGTTAACTGGGTCAGGGCCGTCAAGTCGCCAGCGGAAATAGCTTACCTGCGGCTCGGCGCCCGTCTGGCGGAAGCGGCCGTCGCGAAGGCCTACGAGATAATTTCGCCGGGCATCCGCGAATGCGACGCGATCGCGGCCATCCAGACCGCGCAGTATAGCGGCCTGCGCGATCATGCCGGTGACATCACCGCCCTGCCGCCGACGATCCTCGCGGGCGAGAACGCGTCCGCGCCGCATCTGATGTGGAGCAATCGCGCCTTCACGGCGAACGAGACGATCGCGCTCGAGCTCGCGGGCGCCTGCCGCCACTACACCTCCGGGCTTGCCCGTACGATGCAGCTCGGCATCAAGCCGCGGCATGTGGCGGATGTCGAGAAAGCCGTACTCGAAGGCATGGACGCCGTCCTTGAAACGGCCCGACCGGGCACGGTCGCCCACGATGTCGAAGCTGCATGGCGCGCGGCCATCAACAGGCATGGCCTCAAGAAGGAGTCCCGAATCGGCTATTCGATCGGCGTCGCCTTCCCGCCGGACTGGGGCGAGCATACGATCAGCTTGCGCCAAGGTGACACAACCGTACTTCAGGCCGGCCACGTCGTTCACGCTATCCTGGGGATGTGGATGGAAGGATGGGGCATCGAGATCAGCGAGACCATCCTGATCACCGAGCGGGGATGCGAGACGTTGACCAGCTTCCCCCGTGAGATCTTCGTCAAGGTTTGAGCGATGACGTCAGCCAGTTCCAACTCTCAGGCCGTCGTCGCGCTCGATCAAGCCTTGCACGACGAGATGATCGCGGCGCGTCGCTATCTCCACGCTCACCCTGAGCTGTCCAACGACGAGCATCACACACAGGCCTTCATTCGAAGCTGGCTTAGGGAAAAAGGCATCGGCGATGCGGAGTCGGCGGGCGGCACGGGGGCTGTCGTCGATATCATCGGGACGGCCGGCAATTCCCATCGGACGCTCGCCATCCGTGCCGATATCGACGCTCTGCCGATCGAAGAGCGATCGGGGGTCGCGTTCTCGTCGACCAGGCCTGGTATCATGCACGCTTGCGGCCATGACGCCCATACCGCAATGGGGTTGGCGACCGCTGCGCTCCTCCACCGCTCCCGCCATCAGTTTCGCGGCACGGTCAGGATGATCTTCCAGCCAGCAGAGGAGGCGGAACCTCTCGGCGGCCGGCGCGTGGTCCACGAGGAGAAGCGACTGCAGGGTGTCGATGCCGCCATCGGCATCCACGTCGACCCCTATCTGGAGACCGGCCGACTTGGAGCGGTCAGCGGTTCGGTCACGCTCTCGTCCGACATTTTCGACATCACGATCAGGGGACGCTCCGCCCATGCCGCCACGCCCCATCAGGGCGTGGACGCGATCGCGATCGGCACGGCGATCATTGCCGAAATGCAGAAGATCGTCTCGCGGGAAACCGACGCCTTCGATGCGCTGATTGTCTCGGTGACCGCATTCCAGGCCGGCGCCAGTTACAACGTCGTCTCCGATCACGCGGTCCTCAAAGGAACGATCCGGTGTGGGAAACCCGAAACCCGCTGGCGGGCCCACGGGCGCCTGCGGGACATCGTAGTCGGAATCGCTGCCCTCCATCGCGGCGAAGCCGAGATCGAGATCACGACAGGCGAACCATCGGTCCAGAACGATGCTGCCATGGTCCAACTAATCCGGGAGGTCGCAGGCGAGAGCGCCTTCGTCGCGCTTCCCGGGTGGGCGGCCGCAGACGATTTCGGCTTCTACAGTGAGGCATGCCCGTCGGTCTATTTCAGGCTTGGCATCCGCGATGAGTCTGCCGGTAGCGTGCACCCTCTGCACCACCCGCAGTTTCGGGTCGACGAGGCAGCGCTGCCGCTCGGCGTGGCGACGCTGGTTGCCGCCGCAAGACGCTTCCTCGATGCAGATGATCGTTCATCACCAGCAATCATCCCCTGACCCGTCCACGACGGGATCGACCAAATACCGGGACATCTCGGAAAGAGCTTGGGAACAAGGCGACGTCGAACTTCGCGCTCAGCTCAGGTTTACCTGTCAGCGTCACGATGATGTACCGAACGATCATAGGATCGGGGCGATCAAAAAATCAGCTTCTCTGCCGTTCCTGTGGCCAGGCGCACAAATCCGTCGTTTGAGTTCAATCTACGCCGATATTCAGCAATGTCACCGCCAAGAACGCCGAATGGCGCTGCATAAAGTGGAAGATATGTTGCCCAAGCACAGCCTGCTCGCGCATCGCAGCGACATTGCTCTGGGGATCGTGTCATGTCGAAGAATGAAGACCGGATCTGGACGATTGTCGATGCAAAGGCGCCTGCGTATTTCGGTCTCAGCGACCGGATTTGGGACAAGCCGGAGCTGAACTACCAGGAATTCCATGCGGCAGCCGAACATACCGCCGTTCTGGAGCGTGAAGCGTTCGCGGTGTCGTCCGGGATTGCCGGCATTCCGACTGCTGTCATGGGAGAGGCCGGCGCCGGCGGTCCGGTGATCGCCATCCTTGGCGAATATGACGCATTGCCCGGCTTGAGCCAGCGGGCCGGCGTGGCACAGCAGGATCCAATCGTCACGGGCGGCTCGGGCCATGGCTGCGGCCACAACATGCTGGGTTCGGCCGCCTTACTGGCGGCCGCGAGCCTGAAGCAATGGCTGGCCGAGAATAACATTCCGGGCCGGGTCCGCTACTATGGCTGTCCGGCTGAGGAAGGGGGGTCGTCGAAGAGCTTCATGGTCAAGGCGGGTACCTTCGACGACGTCGACATCGCGATCAGTTGGCATCCTGCGACGTTCACCGGCGTCACCGAAGCGGTGTCGCTCGCCTGCGTCGAACTGGAGTTCACCTTCAACGGACGCGCCTCCCATGCCGCCGCTGCGCCCGAACTGGGTCGAAGCGCGCTGGACGCCATCGAGCTGATGAATATCGGCGTCAACTACATGCGCGAGCACATGCCGTCGACAGCACGAGTTCACTATGCGCTCGTGGATGGCGGCGGAATTGCGCCGAACGTGGTGCAGGCGCGCGCGGTCGTCCGCCATCTGGTCAGGGCACGAACGCTTCATGACATGTGGAGCCTCGTCGAACGGGTCAAGAAGATCGCCGATGGCGCCGCCTTGATGACCGAGACGACGGTCGAGAGCAAACAGCTGTCCGGCGAGGCCAATCTCGTCGGTAATGCGCCTCTCGAGTCGCTGATGCACCGCAACCTGATGCGTCTCGGCGGCCCCGGCTTCGACGAGACCGACAAGCCGTTCGCGGCCGAGATCCAGAAGTCCATTCCTTCGCAGGATATAGAAGCTTCCTATGGACGACACGGACTGGCCGTGAGCGATGAGCCGCTGTCGAACGACGTGTACTTGCCCGGCCGCGTCTTGACGGAATCTGTCGGCTCGACGGATGTGGGCACGGTGAGCTGGGTCGTTCCGACGGTCCAGTGTCGCGTCGCGTGCTACGCGGTCGGCACGCCCGGACATTCCTGGCAACTCGTCGCGCAAGGCAAGGCGCCGGCGGCTCACAAGGGCATCGCTTTGGCCGCGAAGGCGATGGCCGGGGTGGCGAAAGACATCTTCGCCGACCCTGACCTCCTGAAAGCGGCCAAGACCGAATTCGACGTGTTTCGGGCCAAGAACGATTTCAACAATCCCGTTGGTCCCGATACGGCCCCGCCGCTGGCGATGGCCGAGGCCTGAGAAACGATCGTCCACCGACATCAATTCAAACCAAAGAGAACGAGGGGATCATGACGTCATTTAATTCGATCATCGCGGCCGTCGCGGTCGTGGGTCTGTTGTTGGGTCACGGCGCGAACGCGCAGGAAAAGCAGTGGACCAAGATCACCATCGGCACCGAAGGCAGCTTCGCGCCGTGGAATTACGAGGAGGGCGGCAAGCTAAAGGGGCTCGAGATCGATCTCGCTGAGGACATCTGTCGGCGTGCGAAGCTCGAATGCAGCTTCATCGTCCAGGATTTTGACGGACTCATTCCCGCGCTGAACGTCGGCAAGATCGATGCGGTCATGTCCGGCATGAGCGCCACGGCAAAGCGCGCCGAGGTGATTGCGTTCTCACAGCCCTATGCCACAGGCGGGCAAACCTTCGGCATCCAGAAGGGCGGCCCGCTGGAAGCGCTGCCGTTCAAAGGCGAGCTCATCAACCTGAACGACGAGGCGTCGGCGCTGGACAAGATCGAGAAGCTGAAGGCCGCGTTGAAAGGCAAGACGATCGGCGTGCAGGCTGCGAGCATCAACGCGTCCTTCCTCGATCGATACCTCAAGGGAATCGTCGATGTCCGCGAGTACAAGGCGACCACGCAGCATGATCTAGATCTGTCTGCAGGGCGCATCGACGCCATCGTGGCGTCGTACAACTACATCCTCGATGCCGCCAAGAAGCCCGGCAACCGCGACATGCTGACGGCCGGCCCGCGCTTCATCGGTGGCGTCTTTGGAAACGGCTCCTCGATCGGCTTGCGCAAGTCGGACGTGAAACTGAAGGCCATGCTCGACGAGGCGCTGATCGCGTCATTCGCGGACGGCACTTACAAGAATATCTCCGAGAAGTATTTCGGCTACGACGCGACCCCGCAATACAAGCGCTAACGCCAGAGTCTGAATCTTGCTTCAGGCGCGCGGCCCAACCCGCCGTCGCGCCTCTCGCACAACATTCCGCAAGTCAAACGACAGGCTCCGATGGAAGACATCCTGACATTGTTCGGATTCGGGCCGACCGGGTGGGGCGGCGCTCTGTTGAAGGCGACGGGTATGACGCTGTCCGTCGCCGCCTGCGGGTTCGTGCTGGGCTCGATCATCGGCAGCCTCGTCGCCTGGGCGAAGCTGAGAGGCAATGGCGTCGTCCGTGCCGCGGCGAACGGTTATACGACGGTCCTGCGCGGCATTCCCGACCTGCTGGTCATCTACCTATTTTATTTCGGCGGGAGCGCACTCCTGACTTCAGCGGGCCGGATGTTCGGAGCCGACGGGTTCGTCGGCGTTCCGGCCTTCGCCTCTGGCGCCGCCGCCATCGGGGTGATTTCGGGGGCGTACCAGGCCGAGGTTTTTCGCGGCGCGTTCCAGTCCGTCAGCCGCGGTGAACTGGAGGCTGCCCGCTCCGTGGGGATGAGGAGCGTCCTGATGTTTCGCCGCATCGTTATTCCCCAGGTTCTGCGTTTGGCTATGCCGGGACTGGGCAATGTATGGCAGCTCGTCCTCAAGGAATCGGCGTTGATATCTATCACAGGGCTCGTCGAACTTCTGCGGCAGTCGCACGTCGCCGCCGGTTCGACGGGACGGCCATTCGAATTTTATATTCTATCGTGCGTGATCTATTTCATCATCGCGATTTCTTCGACGCGCATATTCAACGTGGTCGAGGCGCGTATGTCCAAAGGTTTCGGGAGAATGGCCTAATGGACATGCCATTCATGGCGGAAGCCTTCGTCTCGCTGTTACGCGGACTTCCGCTGACGCTAAATCTCGCGGCCGTGTCGATGGTGGCCGCCTCCATCCTGGCGATCGGGCTCGCCTGGCTGCGGATGTCCGACGTCGCACCGGCGCGGGCTACTGCGATCGGATACGTCTCGTTCTTCCGCGGCACTCCGCTGCTCGTGCAGATATTCTTGATCTATTACGGACTGGGCCAGTTCAGGCCCACGCTCCAGGCCTGGGGCCTTTGGCCGTTCCTGCGCGAGCCCTATTGGTGCGCGCTCCTCGCGCTCACGCTCAACGCGGCCGCCTATGCCAGCGAAGTCGTCCGTGGTGGTCTTCTGTCGGTTCCGGCCGCCCAGGTGGAGGCGGCGCGGGCCGTCGGCATGTCCGGCCTGCTGCTGTATCGTAGGATCATTATTCCGATCGCGCTGCGCCAGGCCCTGCCAGCTTACGGAAGCGAAATCATCATCATGATCAAGAGCACGTCCCTGGCCTCCGTCATCACAATGATGGAAGTCACCGGTCTGGCGGCGAAGCTGATAGCCGAGTCGTTCCGCGTCATCGAGGTTTTCGTCATGGCGGGCGCCATCTACCTGGCGATCAACTTCATGGTCGCCCAGACAATCGCGGCGGTCGAGCGGTGGCTGTCGCCACATCTTCGGGCGGCTCCGGGCAGCATTCTTCCTTCGGAGATCGCACATGTCTAACGAGCTTGCCACCCGTTCGGGCGCCGGATCTTCCGCCGTGTCGGTCAAGGACCTTCGCAAAAACTTCGGGGCATTGGAGGTCCTAAAGGGGATCAATCTTGAGGCTAGGAAAGGGGACGTGATCTCCATTCTGGGCTCTTCGGGCTCGGGCAAGTCGACAATGCTTCGCTGCATCAACATGCTCGAGGTTCCCGATGGCGGCGAGATCCGCATTGGCGGGGAATTGATCGAACTGAAGAAGACGAACCGCGGCGTCGTGCCCGCGCGTCAGGCTCAGATCGACAGGCTTAGAACCCGTGCGTCGATGGTGTTCCAAAGCTTCAATCTCTGGTCGCATTTGACAATCCTCGAGAATTTGATCGAAGCGCCCGTCCATGTGCAGAAGCGCGGTAGGGCCGAATGCATCGCCGAGGCCGAAGCCCTGCTCGAAAAAGTCGGGATCGCTGACAAGCGGCACCATTATCCCAGCCATCTCTCCGGCGGTCAGCAACAACGGGCAGCCATCGCCAGGGCTCTGGCGCAAAAGCCCGACGTGATGCTGTTCGACGAGCCGACCTCGGCCCTTGATCCAGAGCTCGTCGGAGAAGTGCTTCGGGTGATGAGATCATTGGCGGCGGAAGGCCGAACGATGCTCGTGGTGACCCACGAGATGAACTTCGCACGGGACGTGTCAAGCGAGGTGATCTTCCTGCACAAAGGCGTCGTCGAGGAACAGGGACCGCCCGACGTGGTCTTCAACAGGTCGACATCGGCTCGCTTCAAGACGTTCCTCGCCGGATGAGGCGAGAGACGTATCGGGGAGAGCCGAAGGCCTTCTGAGGCGTCACGGCAAGACGTTCGCAGATCTGAGACTCCGCGCGCGGGCCAACGACCCGAACCATGGTGAAGACCTGACCTCCTCAACCCTTTCAAGGAATTCTACGATGCACGATTTCTTCCGCCCCGGCCGCGCACCCCTGATTGCTGGCAATGCCGCGATCGCGACCTCGCACCCGCTGGCGACGGCTGCCGGACTAGACATCCTGGGTGCCGGCGGGAATGCGGTCGACGCCGCGATCGCCGCGGTGGCCGTGCAATGCGTTGCCGATCCGCTGATGACCGGCATCGGCGGCGACTGCTTCGTGCTCTACCAGCCGGCGGGGGGCGAGGTCGTCGGCCTGAACGGCAGCGGGCGCGCGCCCGCCGCAGCGACCGTCGAGCGGTTGCTATCGCTCGGCGTCAACGAGATTGGCCAGACTAGCCCGCATTCCGTAACGGTTCCCGGCGCGATTGCGGCCTGGTCGAAACTCCATCGCGACTACGGCCGGTTGCCGCTGTCGCGGCTGTTCGAGCGCGCGATCGACTACTCCGAGACCGGCTATCCGGTCGCCGCCCGCGTCGCCTGCGACTGGGCCGGCGAGGTCGATCTGCTCGCCAGGACCGCAGGCGCAACGGCGACCTTCCTGCCCGGCGGCCGCGCGCCCAAACAGGGCGAGCGCCACCACCAGCCCCTGCTCGGCCAGCGCCTGCGCGAGATTGGCCGCGACGGCGCGGCAGCTTTCTATACGGGCAAAACCGCGCAATCGCTCGTCGCTTATTTGAACGGCTTGGGCGGTCTGCATACGCTGGAGGATTTCGCCGAGGCCCAGGACGGCGCCGATTACGCCACTCCCGTCTCTGCAAGCTATCGCGGCTATGAAGTGGTCGAGTGCGCTCCGAACGGCCAGGGCATCATCGCGCTGATGATCCTGAAGATACTCGAAGGCTTCGACATCGCCGCGCTGTCGCCGGTTGATCGCATTCATCTCCATGCCGAGGCGACTAAGCTCGCTTATCACCACCGCGACGCCTATCTTGCCGACCCGGCTTTCTGCCCCGAGCCGATGTCGATGTTGAGCGACGAGATCATCGACATCCTGCGCGCCCGAATACGCCTCGACCGCGCTTCGACTCCAGTGCTGTGGTCCGAACCCGAGCACAAGGATACGATCTACCTCTGCGTGGTGGATCGTGACGGCAATGCGATCTCTTTTATCAACTCGATCTTCGACGGCTTCGGCTCCGGCCATGTCGACCCGACGACGGGCGTCCTGCTACACAGCCGCGGTTCGTCTTTCCGCATCATCAAGGGGCATCCCAACGCCATCGCGCCCCGCAAGCGACCGCTGCATACGATCATCCCCGGCCTGCTTCGCAAGGATGGTCAGGTCGCCATGCCCTTCGGCGTCATGGGTGGCCATTACCAGGCTGCCGGGCACGCGCAGTTTCTCTCCAACATGCTCGACCTCGGGCTCGACATCCAGCAGGCGATGGATGCCCCGCGATCCTTCGCCCACGGCGGCGTGCTCGAAGTCGAGCCGACGATCCCCGAGGCCGATCTCGCCGAATTGGTGCGGCGCGGGCATGTTCTCAAGCCACGCCAGTTACCCCTGGGTGGCAGCCAGGCGATCTGGATCGACCGCGCAAACCGGACCCTGATCGCCGGATCCGACCAGCGCAAGGACGGCTGCGCTCTGGGGATGTGACGCCCAAGAGCAGTCGACTCACTCGAACGTCCGCTTAGCCGTCGCGACAATATGCGATGCAGGCCATCACCCGCTACAGGACTGAGTCATGCTTGCTGGAATTCCGCTGAACGAACTCGCCTTTCTCGCAGCGTCGCTTGTCGTGGCGGGTGCCTTCACCGGCGTTCTTGCAGGCCTCTTCGGCGTCGGCGGAGGTGCCGTCATCGTGCCGATCCTCTACGAAATCTTCCGCGTCATCGGAGTGCCCGAAGAGGTCAGGATGCCGCTCTGCGTCGGCACCTCGCTGGCGATCATCATCCCGACCTCGATCCGCTCCTTCAACGCCCATCGCGCCAAGGGGCTGGTCGATCTCGACATCCTCAAGGTTTGGGCCGTGCCGGTCGTGCTCGGAGTGATCTTGGGCAGCTACATCGCCCGCTTCGCGCCGCCCGACCTGTTCAAGATCGTCTTCGTCGTCGTCGCGGTCGCGAGCGCGCTGCGCCTGCTTTTCGCCTCGGATCGCTGGCAGCTCGGGACCGAAATGCCCGGCAAGGGGCTTATGACGATCTATGGCGGTGTCATCGGCGTGCTGTCGGCCCTGATGGGCATCGGCGGCGGCCAGCTTTCGAGCCTGTTCATGACGTTTTATGGCCGCCCGATCCACCAGGCCGTCGCGACCTCCTCGGGGCTGGGCGTCCTGATCTCGATCCCCGGCGCGCTCGGCTTCATCTATGCTGGCTGGCCAAAGATGGACCTGCTGCCGCCGCTGTCGCTCGGCTATGTCTCCTTCATCGGCTTCCTGCTCTTCATCCCGACCTCGATCTGGACGGCCCCGATCGGCGCGCGCCTCGCCCACCGTTTGTCCAAGCGACGGCTCGAAGTTGCTTTTGGCCTGTTCCTGCTCGTCATCGCCGGCCGGTTCATCGTCTCGCTCATTTAACGAGCATGATCGATAGTTGGTGTCTGGCAGGGAACGTGTCGCGACCAATATCCGCAGTGACGCCCAAGCACCCTTTCTGGGTGCCTTTGCGCTAAGAACCGCCTTCGAGACTGACCTCTGGGACAAAGGCGCTGCTCGCGCAGAGCCCGGTCCAGCATCGGCGAAGCATGCGGCTTCAATGCAGCCGGGATACGGCGCCCGTCCGCGCGACCTGATGCTCCCGCCCGGCGCTCCGCCGCCAGAGGAGCTGGTCGAGCAGGCGCAGCCCTTCGGCCCAGCCGCCATGGCCGCTGGCAACATTGATGTGCCCGGCATCGCCGAGGTCGACGAAGGCGGCGTCCCACATGTTGGCGATGATCCGCGCGCGCTCGATCGCCATGTACGGATCGGTGCGGCTGGCGACTACGATCGCGGGGAACTGAAAGGGCACGTCCGGCAATGGCCCGAACGAGGCGATGCCGTGAACCTTCGAGACTCTAAGCTCGGGATCGGCCGGCGCGGCTAGCAGGGCGCCGCCGATCGGCAACTCGGGGAAGCGCGCCGCCAGATGCGCAATGAGCGTGGCGCCGAGGCTATGCCCGACGAGCACGGCTCCCGGACGTCGCAGCACATGCCGATGGAGTGCATCGAGCCAGGATTCGAGGTCCGGCCGGTGCCAGTTCTGTTGCTGGACGCGTTCGGCCTGGTCGATGTCGGCGGCCCACCGGCTCTGCCAATGTGCGGGCTCGGAATCGTGAAGGCCGGGAACGAT
Source organism: Allobosea lathyri (assembly GCF_900108245.1). Taxonomy (GTDB): domain Bacteria; phylum Pseudomonadota; class Alphaproteobacteria; order Rhizobiales; family Beijerinckiaceae; genus Allobosea; species Allobosea lathyri. Next base: position 25,245 of record NZ_FNUY01000019.1, on the reverse strand, counting down.
GAGGACGGACATGGTGCAGCTCCCTCGTGCTGCGTCAATAATCAGCTCGACCAATGTGTTCGGTCAATGAAACGTATTGGCAAATTTGGATTGGTTTAGAGGACGGTTCCCTGCCGCGGCGCCGGATTCAGGGGATGGCTATCTCGCCCGATTCGAAGGTCGCCCGGTCGCGGGCGCGGCGATCTAGATGCCGGCGCCGTACTGCAAGCTCTCGTCCAGCTTGCCATAGACGCCTCGCCAGTAGAGCAGGGCGCCTTCGTCCTGCGCATGCCGGATTGCCTTGATACGGCCGATCAGGATCGTGTGAGAGTGGCGTTCGATCGCCTCCTCGGTCTCGCAATCGAGCACGGCAAGAGCGCCGTCGAGCGTCGGAGCACCGGTTGCCATGCGCGCCCACTGGCCTTCCTCGAAGCGGGCCTCGCCCTTGAAGCCGCCGCGCCCGGCGAAGCGATCCGCGATGCTCTGATGCCGGGCGGCGAGGACGTTGATCGCGAAGTGGCCGGCAGCCTCGATGGTCGGCCAGGCCGAGGCATTGCGGTTGATGCAGACGAGGACAGTCGGCGGATCGGCGGAAAGTGCCGTCAGCGAGGTCGCAGTCAGGCCCCCGCGATGCCGTTCATGGGTCGCTGTGATGACGCTCACAGCACCCGCGACGTTTCTCATCACGGCCTTGAATGCGTCGACGTGAATGTCGTGCACGCCAACAGGTGAAGACTGCTGATTCATTCGTGACCGCATCCTCATGCGGCTCCGAACGCCGCCTGCGCATTTTAAGCGGCGCCAATTTTATTGTCTATAAAATTAGTAGATAATTAGATTGCGTAATCCGCATGAAGCGGCTCGCGCGCTATCGAGCGTTGGACCAGATCGTCCACGGTTGTGTTGTCGACGATCCCCGCGATGGCATCGCGCACGTCGCTCATCACCGATCGCACTGGGCAGGTATCGATGTCGCCGCAATCCTCGCAGGCACGAAAGGCAGAGCGGCTGGCGCAGGCGATCGGCGCGATCGGCCCCTCCAGGGCGCGGATCACGGCGCCAACTTTGATCGCACGCGCCGGCTTGGCCAGGGCGTAACCGCCGCCCGGCCCCTTCTTGCTGCGCAGCATGCCGGCATTGCGCAGGTCGAGCAGGATAGCGTCGAGGAATTTCTTGGGAATGTTGTTGCGCTGGGCCACGTTGGCGACCTGCGCAGTCTCCCCAGCTTCGAGCCGGGCAAGATGCACTATCGCCTTGAGGCCGTATTTCCCCTTATTGGTCAGCACAGAGCCACCCTATGTTGAATGTAGAGTTTTTCTATCAAGTTCTAGATTATAATCAACATGATCGTTCTTAGCGGAGAAAAACGATCTCCACGACGGAGGGGAAGGAGTGGTGGACCCATTCCCTTCGAAGTGCTCAGGCGCTCAAGGCCAGAGAGACGGCCGGCGCCAGGGGAGGCAGCTCGAGGTTGGAGCGGAAATCGTCTCCGACATAGTCGGTGTCGATCAGCGCGCGTCGACGCAGCTCCGGCAGGAGGCCGTTCAGGAGAAGGTCTTCCTGGTCGGGATTGCCGAGGCCATGAAGGGTGAGGACATCCAGCACGCCGGCACGGAAACGCTCCTCGATGGAATCGACCAATTGTTCAGGTGTGCCCGCGACTGACCAGTGGCCGGTTTCCTGTGCCTCGATGATCAGCTCGCGAAGCGTCAGGCCCTGCTTCGCGTAGCGGCTGAAGATCTCTGCGCGCCCGCGCCGCCGGTTGGTGCTGGTGACCTCCGGCAGCAGGCTGTCGGGCAGAGGCTTGTCGAGCGGCAGCCCGGACAGGTCGACATCGCCGCCGAGCATGTCGGCGAGCTTGAGGCGCCCGAGTCCGTAATCGATGCGCTCATGCTTCTCCTTCAGGCGCCGGGCGACATCCGCATCGGATTCCCCGATTACTGAGTGGAAGGAGTTCATCACGAAGGGCAGGTTGTCGCCGCGCCCGAAACTCCTGGCCCGGCGACGCAGCTCTGTCACGAAGGCGATCGCACCTTCCAGCTTCGGCTGCGAGGTGTAGACGACCTCGGCGTAGCGTGCGCCGACATTGATGCCCGCTTCGGACTGGCCGGCCTGGAATTGCACGGGGCGGCGCTGCGGCAGGGGCGGCACGTTGAGCGGGCCCTGAACCGTGAAGTGCCGGCCGCGATAGTCGATGCGATGGAACTTGGCCGGATCGAGTGCGAGCCCACCGGAGGCCTTGCGCGTCACCGCATCCCGCTCATTCGCGTCGTATAGCGCGTTCACGACCTCGATGAATTCCGTGGCGCGGGCATAGCGATCCTCGGGGCTAGGCAGGTTTGAGCCGAAATTCTCCTCGCCGACCGAGGAGGTGACCGCGTTCCAGGCGGCGCGGCCGCCGCTGACATGATCCAGCGTGCCGATCAGGCGCGCTAGGTTGTAGGGATGGTGGAAGGTCGTCGAGATCGTCGCGACGAGGCCGATATGCGACGTGACCTGGCTCAACGCGGCGAGCGCGATCAGCGGGTCCTGCACGCCGGCGGTGCCGGCGAGGCCAGCCGGGTCGATTTGCAGCAAGTCGGCGGTGAAGAGCCCGGTGATCTTCTCAGCCTCGGCCCTCCTGGCGAATTCGGCGGCGCGTTTCGCCCCGGTGGCCGGGTCGGCGTCGTTTACAGCGGCGATGACGTTCGAGGCGCCCATCAGGGTCTTGAGGCGGCGGCGAGTGGTCGACGACATGTGAGCATCCTTATCCTGATCGATTATCGACTGAGGGAGGCGACGCGACGTAGTAGCCAGCGCTGCTCAGGGCAGGGCGGGCACAGCATCGAGCAGAGCGCGGGTGTAGCTGTGTGTCGGAGAGGCGAAGACCGTCTCGACCGCACCGGTTTCCACGACGCGTCCGTCTTTCATCACCAGCACGCGGTCGGTCAGGTGATGGATGACTCCGAGATCGTGGGAGATGAACAGCAGGGCGGTGCCGGAGGCCGCCTGGAGCTCGGCCAGAAGATCGAGCACCTGTGCCTGAACCGAGACGTCGAGTGCGCTGACAGGCTCGTCGGCGATCAGGAGCTTCGGGCGGGGCGCGAAGGCGCGCGCAATCGCAACGCGCTGGCGCTGCCCTCCGGACAGCTCGCGCGGATAACGGTCGAGGAAGGTCGCCCCCAGACGTACGGCGTCGAGGACCTCGATGACGCGCCGGCGGCGATCCCGTCCGAACACGCCGACGGTGTCGAGGCTTTCGCCGACGATCTTCTCCACCGTGTACCGCGGATCGAACGAGCTCAGCGCATCCTGAGCGATCAACTGCATGCTGGCGCGGCGGGCCCGCCGCTTGGCCTCGCTGCGGTGGCTCCAGGGTTGGCCATCGACGAGCACCGTTCCTGAATCGGGCTCGATCAGGCCGAGCACGATCTTCGCAACGGTTGTCTTGCCCGAGCCCGACTCGCCGACAATGCCGAGCGCCTCGCCGGCGGCGAGTTCAAAGGAGACGTTGTTGACCGCGAAGCCGCCACCATAGCGCTTCACGAGGCCACTGGCGGAAAGCACGCGCTGTGCCGCGTCGATGCGCTTCGGCGGGAGCGGAAGGCGTTGGCAAACCACCGTGGCGTGCAACGAAGGCGCGTTGTCTTCGGTTTGCGTCGCCGGCGATAGCCGGAAGCCTCGGGAGCTGGCGGAAGGCACGGCATCGAGGAGCCGGCGCGTATAGGGATGCGCCGGCTCGGACAGGATCTGCTTCGTCGGCCCTTCCTCGACGATCTTCCCCTGTTTCATCACCAGCACCCGGTCGGCCAAACGCGCGACGACGGCGAGATCGTGGCTGATCAGGAGCAGCGTATGGCCGGCCTGTTTCCGCTCCGCGAAGAGGTCGAGAATCTGCTTCTGGACGGTGGCGTCGAGTGCGGTGGTCGGTTCGTCCGCGATCAGAAGCGAGGGCCGCCGAGCTATCGCGGTGGCGATCAGCGCGCGCTGCCGCAGGCCGCCCGAGAGCTGATGGGGGTATTGTGGCAGCCGCCGCTCGGGATCGGGAATCCCGACGGAGTGCAGCAGGGCCCTGCTTTCCTCTCGGACGTCTCGGCGGACGAAGTAGCCGGGATGGCCGAATGCATCCGCGAGCTGTTGCGACACCTTGCGCAGCGGGTCGAGCGAGACGAGCGCATCCTGCAGAACGAATCCGATCTTGCTGCCGCGCAAGCGCCGCCAGTCGCGTTCGCGAAAACCAAGGACGCCGTCTCCGACGATGTCGAAGCGGCTCGCGCCGACGACGGCGCCGGACAGGCCGATCAGCGCGCGAGCCGTGACTGACTTGCCTGAACCTGACTCGCCGACCAGTGCAACGGTTTCGCCTTCATGGATCGTCAGGTTGATGCCGTGGACGACGCGGTTTTCCTGACTGCCGCGCGGAAAGGCGATGGTGAGGTCTCGAATATCGACGAGCGGCATCATTCTGACCTCCGGCCTTCGAAAGCTGTCTGCCAGCGCCGTCCGAGCACACTGATTGCGATGACCGTCAGGGTGATCGCGAGGCCGGGCCAGACACCGATCCACCAGGCGACTCGGAGGTAGTTGCGCGCCTCGGCCAGCATCGCTCCCCATTCCGGTGCCGGGGGCTGCGGGCCCATGCCGAGGAAGCTGAGGCCGGCTGCGCCGATGATCGCGGTGCCGAGGCCAATGGTGGCGAGGATCGGCACCTGCGCTACGGCATGCGGCAGGACATGGCGCAGTACGAGGACGGTCCGGCTCAGGCCGAAGGTTCGGGCCTGCTCGACATAGCCGCTGCGGGCGATGACGAAGGTCTGCGCCCGGACAACCCGCGCGAATCGCGGGATGAAGGCGACACCCAGCGCGAAGATCAGGTTAGTCGTGCCCGGGCCGGTAAAGGAGATCAGCACCAGTGCTAGCAGCAGGTCGGGAAAGGCCGAAACGACATCGAGCAGGCGGGTGATGATCTCGTCGATGAGGCCTCGGGACAGGCCTGCGACCAGGCCGAGGAAGGAGCCAGCCGTCGCGGCGAGCGCGACCGCGCCTACGCCGATGAGGATCGAGTAGCGCGCGCCATGAACGACGCGGGAGAAGACGTCGCGACCGAGATGGTCGGTGCCGAACCAGTGCTCCCAGGAGGGCGGGAGCTGGGCTTGCAACGGATCGGCTGCAATGGGGTCCGCTGTTGCCAGAAGGGCCGGCGAAACAGTGGCAATCGCGATTACCGCCAGGAACAGCGCGGCCAGGGCCAGGCCCGGATTTGTTGGCAGCCGGCGCAGGAACTGGCTGGCGGGTGCGGTCTCATGCTCTGCGGGGGCTGGAAGCGCGCTCATCGGGCTGCCTCCGGGCTGTCGCTGCGCAGGCGCGGGTCTAGCCACAGATAGAGCACATCGACCAGCGTACTCAGCGTCACATAGACAAAGGCGGAGAGGATCGCGACGGCCAGCACCACCGGCAGGTCGTGGCCCAGCACGGCCTCGACCGTGACGCGGCCGAGGCCCGGCCGGCCGAAGACGGATTCGGTGATGACGGCGCCGGAGAGCAGGCTGCCCACGAGCCAGCCCGTCAGGGTGACCGCCGGCAAGGCCGCATGGCGCAGGCCGTGCCGCAGCCGAAGCACGAGCCCGCTGGTGCCCCAGCTCCGGACGGTCAGCGCGAAAGGCTCCTCCAGGGCGCGTTCCAGCCCCTGCCGCAGCACCTGTCCTACCACCGCTCCAAGCGGCAGTCCCAGCGCCAGCGCCGGCAGCACCAGAGCTGAAAAGCTCCGGTCGCCGGAGACCGGAAAGAGCTTGAGCGTGAAGGAGAACAGGTACAGCAGCAGGATGCCGAGCCAGAACGAAGGCGTCGAGACGAGCGTCAGTTCAAGAGCGCCTGCGATGCCGCGCGGGATGCGCCGGCCGGCGGTCAGCACGGCGCTCACCAACCCGAAAATGATGGCGACGAAGAGTGCGGCAGTGGTGAGCTTCAGGGTCGGCAAGATCTGCGACAGCACGAGCTGCGAAACCTCCGTCTGGAGGATATAGGAGCGGCCGAAATCGCCGTGCAGGATGCGCGTCAGATAGCTGAGATATTGGGACAGCAAGGGCTCGTCGAGACCCCATTCGGCGCGGATGGCCGCTTCGACCTCCGGGGTCCGCAGTTGCTCGCCGATCAGCAGGCTGACGATGTCGCCGGGGGCAAGCTGCAGGCTGACGAAGCTCAGTGTCACCGCGGCCCAGAGCACGAGCATGCCGGAGCCGATCCGACCCGCGATCTGTGCCGCCAGGCCGTTGCGCCGCAGCCGGTGGGACGCGAAGAAGGTGGGCGCGGAGCTGATAGCCGATGTGTTCTGGGAGTCCATGCTTGTCCGTTCCAGCGCATGAACCGGCGGGTGCCGGCCGCGGATGAGGTGAGATCGGCTATTGGCTGCGCCAGAGGTCATAGGCGCTCTCGGGCATCTGTTTGAAGGGGCGGAAGCCGATGCCATTGACGTAACGTGCCGCCGCGACCTGATCTTCGGGCTCGTAGAGCGGCAGGGCGTAGGCCTGATCGAGGATCGCAAAACGCTGCAGCCGGGCATAAAGATCGAAGCGCGTCTTGTGATCGAGCGTCGAGGCAGCTTCCTTCAGCCACAGCGACAGTTCCGGGGCGGCGGCGCGGCTGTAGTTGATCGAGCCGCCTTGGTCGACCGGCAGGTAGTGGTACTCGACATCGATCGCGTCGGTCGGGGTATTGGAGTTGGCGATCGACCCGAACTGGCCCGTCTTGCGTCGCTCGGTATAGGTGCCGGCATCGACGAAGACGATGGCGAGATCGATGCCGGCACTCTGCCGCGCCTGCGCCTGCAGTGCCTGAAGCAGGACGTCGCGCTGGTCCCGCACGGTCGCCTGGGCCTGCACGACCTCGATCGTCAAACGCTTCCCTTCCTTCGTGCGGAAGCCCTGTGGGTCGCGGCTGGTCCAGCCGGCTTCGTCGAGAAGCTGGTTGGCTCGTTTCGGGTCGGCCCCGTACGTCTTCTCGATAGACTTGTCGTAGAACTGCGTGTCGATGGGCGAGGTGATGCCCCAGGCACGGGTGCGCTCGCCTCGATAAACTGATTTCAGCACAGCATCGACATCGATGCTGGCGATGAGCGCCTTGCGCACCTTGACGTCCTGGGTCGGGCCCCAAGTAACGTTCAGGAACAGGGAATAGGGCGTGCCGGTGTTGAGCGCCGTCTTATAGCTGAAGTCGGCGCTGCCTTTGAAAAGGCCGGCGTCGTTGCCGGAGACGCCTTCGATGACGTCGACCTGGCCTGAGGCGAGGGCGCCGGTGCGCACCGAGGATTCCGACAGGAAGCGATAGGTCACCTCGTCCAGATAGGCCGGACCCTGATGGCCCGCGTTGGTCGGCGCCCAGTTGTAGTCGGGGTTCCGGACGAAGCGGATTTCCTGGCCCTTGGCGTAGCGCCGCAAGATGAAGGGGCCAGTGCCGGCAATCTCGGGGCCGCCCGATTTGATTTGGGCGGAGGCAAAGGCGCCGGGCGAGAGGAGTTCGAGACCGGCGGCGTAGTCGAGGAACGGCGCGTAGATCCGGTCAAGCGTGAAGGAGATGGTTCGCGTGTCGGGCGTATCGATTTTCACGATCAGGGCGACCGGGCCCGCACTAACACTTCCCGAATAACTCGCATCTTTCAGTTTACTGAAGTTCGTGGCGACGGCGGCCGCGTCGAAGGCTTGCCCATCGCTGAATTTCACCCCTTCACGGAGTCTGAAAGTATATGTGCGGCCATCCGGCGAGATCTCGTAGCCGGTCGCAAGCCAGGGCACGTAGCCGCCATCAGCACTGCGGGCGAGGAGCGATTCAAAAGCGTTGCGCAGCAGAAGCTTGGTCTTGTCCTGGCCGTTCAATTGCGGGTTGAGCGTCGCCGGTTCCGTCTCGACGCCCCAGGTCAGCTTGCCGCCGCTAACAGGTTTTCGGTCGCTTGCCAGAATGGATGAGGAGAGGGCGGTCGCCGCCAGAAGCGCGGCGCTCAGGCTCAGGAAATGCCTGCGTGCGAGCATGTGCGATAGGTCTCCGTGTGAGTTGATTGACGGGCTGCGGGCTCAGCTCTGCAGCCAAATGTCATAGGCGTTTTCGGGAAGGCGCTTGAACGGCCGGAAGCCGACGCCCTTGACCCGCGCGGAAGCCGCGATCTGATCGTCGGGCACATAGAGCGGCAGGCCGTAGGCCTGTTCCAGCAGGGTGAATCGCTGGAGCCGGCCGTAGATTTCGAAGCGCTTCTTCGCGTCGAGCGTCGAGGCAGCCTCGTCCAGCCATGCCGATATCTCGGGGGCTTCGGTGCGGCTGTAGTTGATCGAGCCGCCCTTATCGCGGGGCAGGTAGTGGAAATAGATGGTTACGCCGTTTTCCTGCGTCGTGGTCGAGTTCGGGATGATGCCGTACTGACCATCGTTCTGCCGGGTCGTGTAGGTGCCGGCGTCGACGTATCGCAGCACCAGGTCGAGCCCGGCATTCTGCCGTGCCTGGGCCTGCACGGCCTGAAGCAGGATGTCGCGCTGGTCGCGCAACGTCGCCTGCGACTGGACGATCTCGATCGTCAGGCGCTTGCCGTTCTTCGTGCGGAAGCCCTCCGCATCGCGGCTGTTCCAGCCGGCCTCGTCAAGCAACTGGTTCGCGCGCTTCGGGTCGAAGCCATAGCTGCCTTCGATGCTGCGGTCGTAGAAGTCGGTGTCGGCCGGGGTGAGGATGCCCCAGGCGCGCTGCCGTTCGCCGCGATAGACGGAGCGGATGACCCGCTCGACATCGACGGCGGCGAGGACGGCCTGCCGGACGCGCACATCCTCGCTCGGTCCCTGGGCCACGTTCAGGTAGAGCGTGTAGGGCGTGCCGGTATTGAGCGCGCTTTGATAAGTGAATTCGGGGTTGTCCTTGAACAGCCCGGCGTCGTTGCCGGATATGCCCTCGATCACGTCGACTTGGCCCGAGGACAGGGCTCCTGTCCGCACCGCGGCTTCGGGCAGGAACCGGTAGGTGACGTTGTCAAGATAGGCAGGCCCCTGATGCCCGGCATTGGCCGGCGCCCAGTTGTAGGCGGGGTTCCTGACGAAACGGATCTCCTGTCCCTTCACGTAGCGCTCGATCCTGAAGGGGCCTGTTCCGGCGATCTCCGGCCCGCCGGCCTTGAGCTGCGCCGAGGCAAAGGATTTCGGCGACAGGATCTCGATCCCCGCCGCGCCGTCGAGGAAGGGGGCGTAGACCCGGCTGAGCCTCAGGACGAGCGTGCGGGCATCGACGGCGATGGCTTCGGTGACATGGGATACGTGGCCGGCGCTGATGCTGCCAGAATAGGTCGGTTCCTTCAATTTGGCGAAGTTCAGGGCGACGGCGGCGGCATCCAGCTTCTCGCCGTCGTGGAACGTCACGTCGTCCCTGAGCGTGAAGGTGTAGGTCCTGCCGTCTTCCGAGATCGCGTAGTCCTTTGCCAGCCAGGGCACGTAGCCGCCATCGGGCGTGCGGGCGAGCAGCGTCTCATAGGCGTTGCGTAGGATGAGCTTGGCCTTTGCCTGGCCGTTGAGATGAGGGTTGAGGGTGTTGGGTTCGGTCTCCACGCCCCAGGTCAGGGCGCCGCCTTTTACCGGCGCGGTCTTCGTCTGCGCGCCGACCCGGACCGGTGCTGCCGCCGCCAGTGCCATTGCTCCCGCTCCGCCAAGGAGTGTCCTTCGTGTGATCATGATGTCGAACCCTTCTGGCTGGTTCAGGCGGCGAGGGAGGCGCGGGCCGCGGCCGCGAGAAGCTGGATCGTCTTCAGGCGCCATGCGCCTTCGCTGACGGGGCAGTCGACGATGAACTCGTCGATGCCGAGGGCCCGGTGCAGCCGCTGCAGCTCGGCGTGGATCCGTGCCGGCACGCCACGCAGGAGCAGCGAGCTGCGCTCTTCGATGCGGTATTCGCGCGAGCCCGTCTGCCTGACGTATTCAACGGCCTGCTCATGGCTGGAGACGTTGACGCCCTGGCCGTTCTCGATATCGACGCGGAAGCGACGTGCATCGGGCGCGAGAGTTCGTGCTAGGTCCTCAGTCTCTGCGGTAACCACCCCCACGGCGAGCAGCGCCGACGTGCCGCCGGCAGCACGATAGGCCGACAGGGCTTCACCGATGGCGGCCTCGTCGCCATGGATATGGCCAGGATAGACGAAGCCCCAGCCGAGGCCGGCTGCGAGCCGCGCGCTCTCGACGCTGGCGCCGAGCAGAAAGCGGTCGGGGGGCTGCGCTGGCGCCGGGAAGGCTGCGAGCTGATTGCCGGCGTCGCTGCCGTCATGGTGCTCGCGCAGGAAGCGGTCAAGCTCCACGAGCTGCATGTCGAAGCTCGGCTTGCGGGCCGTATCGTAGGCTCCCTGCAGCGCATCGGTCGACAGCGGCATCCCGCCCGGTGCCTTGCCGATACCGATATCCACGCGCCCCGGCGCCAGCGCTGCAAGCAGGTTGAAGTTCTCGGCGACCTTGTAGGCGCTGTAGTGCTGGAGCATCACGCCGCCGGAGCCGACTCTGATGCGGCGGGTGTGTGCCAGCAGGAAGCTGATCAGCACCTCCGGCGACGAGCTCGCCAGCTTTGCCGAGTTGTGGTGCTCAGCCACCCAGAACCGCGCGAAACCGAGCTCTTCAGCCGCTTTGGCCAGCGAGAGCGTCCGCGCGAGAGCGTCGGCGGCGGCCTCATTAGCCTGAAGGGGGCTCTTGTCGAGGAAGCTCAGTCGATAGGGCATTTGGCCTCGCCAGGCATTGACAGACGATGTTGTTCTAATAGTCTATAGAATTAATAGGATGTTTGATCAAGTGGCAGCAAGCGAGCTAAGCCGCCGCAATTTCGGAGAATGCTATGGCTGATGTCTTTGTGCGGTCTTCGCCTCTCGACCCGGTGGCGGAGCCGCTCCTTGAGGGGCTGATCTCGGAGTATGATGGGCGCTACGGCGCGGCGAGCCGTCCCGGCGGGGCTCGTTCCGAGATATTGCGCTACCCGGCCGAGGCGTTTGCGCCGCCGCTCGGCGTCTTTCTGCTCTTGCAGCGCGACGGGGTGACGATCGCGGGCGGGGCGTTCATGAGCCACGACGAGGAGACGGCAGAGCTGAAGCGCATCTGGACGCGCCCGGACCTGCGCCGGCAAGGGCTTGCGCGACAAATTGTCCTCGCCCTGGAAGAGGCGGCGGCCGAGCTTGGCTATACGCGGGCGTATCTGACCACCGGCTATCGGCAGCCCGAAGCCTCGGCTTTGTACATCACCCTTGGTTATCGGCCGCTCTTCGATGCCGCCGTCGATCCCACCCTCTACCGCTCCCTGCCTTTCGAGAAACATATCGGCGCAAAGGCGGGGCAGGCCGGCACATATCCCGTGTACTCGCCCGCTGCGTCACTGGAGGACGCGACGAAGCGCGTCGCCGCGATCAAGGCCGATCAGGAGGCGAAGGTATCCGCACGGCTGGCGATCTATCTGGCTTCAGCGGCCTGAGCACCTACGCGATCGGATCGAACGATGACACAGAAATCCACCTTCTTGCTGGGCTTTGGACTCCACGCCGGTGCCCATGGGGACGATCCCGACTGGCGCGGCTTCTGGAGCGGCCTGGTCGACCAGCTCGATGGCGCGGCCGAATTCCTGACCTTGGAAGATCGCTTTGCCGATCCCGGCCAGGACGGGCTCGACGCGATCCTTCTGGCCAATTGGCTCGCGCCGCGCAGCCGCAACATCGGCATCATCGCTGGCGCGCCCCTCAACTTCGTTGAGCCCTTCCATGTCTCGACCGCGATCGCCACCCTGGACTATGTGAGCGAGGGTAGGGCAGGCCTCCTGGCCCAGCGCCTCGACCAGCAGCAGAGCGTCGAGGCCGGCCGCGCGATCGGAGCGCTGAACGGCTTTCCGGCGGTCGATCAGCCGTCTCTCGACCGCGACGCGCTTGCTGCGGTCGACGTGGTGAGGCGGCTCTGGGACAGTTGGGAGGATGATGCGATCATCCGCGACGTCGCGAGCCAACGCTATGTCGATGGCGAGAAGCTTCACTATATCGACTTCCTGAGCGCCGATTTCCGCGTGCTGGGGCCGTCGATCACGCCCAGACCTCCCCAGGGCCAACCGGTCGTCGCCGTTAGCTGGGCAGTGGAAGCGGATCTGGCGCTCGCGCGCGCTGCTGACGTGGTCTTCGTGCCGGTGGAGGGGGACCTCGCCGGAATGGTGGCGACGCTTCAAAGCAATGGCCCAGGCACGGGGCCGAAGGTCATTGCCGATCTGCACATCAGGCCCAATCGAGCGGACGCCACGGAGCTGGTCGCCGCCGTCAGGACCTCTGCGGCTCAAGGAGCCCACGGCGTCCGTCTGATATTGCCTGCCCCGCATCGACAGATCGCTCATGTCATCGACACACTGGTACCCTTTCTACGCGCGGACGTCCTGATCGGTCCGCCCTTGGGCGGAAATCTGCGCAGCCGCCTCGGCCTGCCTGCCGTCCGCAATCGCTACGCTGCGGCCGCCTGAGCTCGGAGGAATATCATGTCAAAGAAGCAGATCATCCTCGGGGCGCAGTTTCCGGGCGTTAACAATTTCACGGTGTGGAGCGATCCAGCCGCCGGCAGCCAGATTGAATTCTCCTCGTTCCGGCACTTCGCCGAGACCGTCGAGCGCGGCAAGTTCGACTTCGTCTTCCTGGCTGAAGGCCTGAGGGTCCGAGAGCAGAAGGGGCGCTTCCATGAGCTTGATGTCGTCGGTCGCCCGAACACGCTGGCCATCCTCACTGCATTGGCCTCTATCACCCAGCATGTCGGGCTTATCGGAACGCTGACCACGACATTCAACGAGCCATATCCGCTGGCGCGCCAGCTCGCGACGCTCGATATTCTGTCCGGCGGGCGGGCCGGTTGGAACGTCGTCACCTCGCCGGGGGCTTTCACCGGAGCGAATTTCCGCCGCGGCGACTATCTGCCGTTCCGCGAGCGCTATGAGCGTGCACGGGACTTCCTGGAAACCGCGCGGTCGATCTGGCGGGGCGGCGATTTCTACGCCAGCTCGTCTCATTTTGATATTGCGGGCCGCGCTGGCTCTGGCCCACTGCCGCAAGGCGCTCCGGTCATCGCGCAAGCCGGGGATTCCGATGACGGCAGGGAGCTCGCCGCTGGCCATGCCGACCTCATCTATTCACGCCATGGAAGCCTCGAGGAAGGGCAGACCTTCTACGCCGACGTGAAGCAGCGGCTCGCGAAATACGGGCGCAGCCGCGATGCCCTGAAAATCCTCCCGGGGGCCAATTTCATCCTGGGCGAGACGCTGGAAGACGCGCTAGAAAAGCAGAAGGCCGTCCGCCTGCAACAGGTCAGTCCGAAGAACGCCATCGTCTTTCTTGAACAGGTCTGGAATCGCGATCTCACGGCCTACGACCCGGACGGCCCACTGCCGAAGGTCGATCCCGATGTCGCCGTTGAGCAGCTCGCCCAAGGGCGTGCCGCCCGCTACGACAACCGCCTGGAAACCGCGCGTGCCTGGCGCGAACTGGCCGAGCGCGAGAAGCTCAGCATCCGCGAGCTCATCATCAAGGTGACCGGGCGCAAGCAGTTCGTCGGGACCCCGGCCCAAGTCGCCGAGGAGATCGATTGCTATGTTCAGGCGGATGCGGCGGACGGTTTCGTCTTCGCGCCCCATCTCACGCCCGGCGGCTTCGACGAATTCGTCGATAAGGTCATTCCGATCCTGCAGGAGCGAAAGGCCTTCCGGCAGGACTATGCCACGTCCACCCTGCGCGGAAACCTCGCTCTTTCCGAGGCCTGGCAGCCGGTCGCCAAGGCGGTGTAGCCAGCTCGGTGCGGTTTGCCGGCGCCGCTCAGAGCGGTGCCGGAAGCGCCTGAGGGAGCGTTTCCTCTTCACGCAGCAGCGGCAATGTTTGATCCCGGAGTTTGATGGTGCGATCTTTTCCATTGAATGGAAGGAGGCACTATGGGCCAGGTTCTGCACGGGAGCGCCACAACGACGGAGGCGGTCCGTCGAGCGATACAACATAGTCAAGCGAGCCTGAGGTCTCTGGCGAAGCGTTACGGCATCAACCAGAAGACGGTCGCGAAGTGGAAGAAGCGGACCTCTGTGGCCGATCGGCCGACGGGACCGAGGGAGCCGGCTTCGACGGTCCTGTCAGCCGAGGACGAAGCGGTCATCGTCGCCTTTCGGCGACATACCCTGCTGCCTTTGGACGATTGCCTCTACGCGCTCCAGGCCACGATTCCGGTCCTGAGCCGTTCGTCGCTGCATCGCTGCCTGCAGCGGCACGGGATCAGCCGGCTACCGGAGATCGAGGGGGACAAGGAGCCGAAGAAGCGGTTCAAGTCCTATCCGATCGGTTTTTTCCACATCGACATCGCCGAAGTACAGACCGCCGAAGGAAAGCTCTATTTGTTCGTCGCGATCGACCGGACGAGCAAATTCGCCTTCGTACAACTGGTCGAAACCGCCAGCAGGGTCACGGCCTCAAGCTTCCTCGTCGCCCTGATCGCGGCCGTTCCCTACAAGATCCACACGATCCTGACCGACAACGGCATCCAATTCCGCTTCCCACCGCGCTACGCCAACGGCCCCACCGCCCGCTACATCACGCACATGTTCGCGATGCGCTGCCGCGAGAACGGCATCGAGCACAGGTTCACCAAAATCAACCACCCCGGACCAACGGCCAGGTCGAACGGATGAACCGCACGATCAAGGACGCGACCGTCAAAAGATACCACTACGACAGCCACGCGCAGCTCGAACGCCACCTCGATGACTTCGTCTCAGCCTACAACTTCGGTCGGCGGCTCAAGACGCTCAAGGGCCTCACGCCCTACGAGTTCATCTGCAAACGATGGACAATCGAGCCAGGGCGATTCAATCTCGATCCAATCCACCAAATGCCGGGACTAAACACCTAGTGATTGAAAGGCACTTTGATTACGGCGCCGTGCCAACATCACATCTACATAGGCCGACCGTCCGCCTGGACCGGTGCAGCGGTCGCCCCGGATATCGTCGACTTCAATGAACGAGCTGCTCCAAGAAGGACCGTGTCCTGGGGTTGGCCGAGGAGGAGAAGAAGACGTCCGTCGGCGCATCTTCGACGATGACGCCGTCCTCCATGAAGACGATGCGATCCGCTGCCCGCCTGGCGAAGCCCATCTCATGGGTCACCACGATGCTGGTCATGCCGGCTTCGCTGAGCTCCGCCATCACGTCGATCACCTCCTTGATCATTTCCGGGTCGAGCGCCGAGGTCGGTTCGTCGTAGAGCATCAGCCGCGGCTTCATCGCCAAGGCACGCGCGATCGCGACGCGCTGTTGCTGGCCGCCGGACAGGCTTTCGGGATAGTCCTCGGCCTTCGCCGGGATCTTGACCCGTTCCAGAAGCGCCAGCGCCTCGTCACGGGCGGTCTTGGCATCGACACCGAGTATGTGTTGCGGCCCGAGGGTGATGTTCTCCAGCACCGTCAGATGCGGGAAGAGCTCGAAGCTCTGGAAGACCATTCCCATTTTTCGCCTTATCGCGAAGGCCCGCTTGCGTTCGCGGGCCACCTCCTGCCCCTCGAAGATAATCGATCCCCTGTCGACGAATTCCAGCAGGTTCACGCAGCGGAGCAGAGTCGATTTCCCCGAGCCAGAAGGGCCCGCAATGACCACTGTGGAGCCGGCGGGAACGTCCAAAGCGCAGTCCTTGAGGACGTGAAAGTCGCCGAAGGATTTGTTGATGCCGCTCATCGTCATGACGAGCGGCTCGGCAGTCTCGGACATGGCGTTCATCTGATCGCTCCCGCGCTGGACGTGGCACCCAGCAGGCGCTGCGTGAGGGAAATGCGCTTGTCGCGCGCCTGGCGGCTGGTGGAGAGGCGGCGCTCGATCCAGGACTGGCCGAACATGAAGACCGTGGTGATGGCCAGATAATAGAAGCCGGCCGCGATCAGCGCCTCGAGGTAGCGAAAGTCCGCGCTTGCCGTCTGATTGGCGACGAGCAGCAACTCCTCCACCGCGATGACGGAAACGAGCGCCGTCAGCTTCAGCATGCCGATGGCCTGATTGCCAAGCGAAGGCAGCACAACCCTGAGGGCCTGGGGGATAACGACGAAACGCATCAACTGCGCGTTTTTCATGCCGAGCGCAAGACCGGCCGAGCGTTGACCCTGCCGCACAGCCCTCAGGCCTGAGCGAACGATCTCTGCCATATAGGCGCCCTCGTTCAGCGAGAGTGCGACGACGGCGCTGGTGAAGCCCGACAGGGTAACGCCGACAGCCGGCAGAACGTTGAAGATGAAGATGATCTGAAACAGGACGGGTGTGCCGCGGAAGAGCCAGACATAGGCCACCGCGACGCTCCGAAGGGCCGCCGCACGTGCATCCTGTAACAGGGCTAGCCCGAGCCCGATCACGATGCCCCCGACCAGAGCGCAGCCTGTGAGCAGCAAGGTCATTCCCGCGCCGCGCAGGAAGGCGGGGGAGGTCAGGTACTGTAGGACCAGATCGAATGAAATGTTCATGGGAGTCGACCGCCCTCCTCAATCGAAGATCGACATGGTCGCTGGAAGCGCCCATTTCTGCATGATTTCGCGGTAGCGGCCCGATTTCACGATCGCCGCCAGGGCCTGCTCGATCGCCGCCTTCATCTGGGGATCATTCTTTCTGACCGCATAGCCGAGCCGGGTCTTGGCCTCGAACGTGGTGCCCACGGTCATGAAGACATCGGGAAGCTCAGTCGTCGCCTTGATCGCGCCGGGCGTGGAGTCGAACAGCGCATCGGCCCGGCCCTGCCGGACCGTCAGGAGCGAGTCCTGGGCCGTCGGCAGCGTCATCACGGTGATGGAGTCCTTGCCTGCAGCCTTGCAGCGGGCATCGTCGGCTCGGGCATAGGTTTCCTGGATGCCGCCCAATGTGACCGCGATCCGCTTCCCGCACAGGCTGTCGTCGCGGCCCGTGATCTTGGACGGATTGGTTTTCGTAACGACCACTTCCGTGCCCACGCGCAGGTAGGGAACGAACTCGACCTGCTTGGCGCGCTCCTCGGTGATGAACATTGCGGCGTTGATCATGTCGACCCGCCCGCCGAGCAGGGCGGGAATGACTCCCTTGAATTCGATGTTGAGCGGGTTGGGCTGGAGCTCGAGCTGCTTGGCGAGCTCGTCGCCCATCTCCACATCGAAGCCCACGAGCGTTCCGTTTCGCACGAACGCGAACGGTGCGAAGGAACCGGCGACGGCATAGCTGAGCTTGCCGGGCTGCGCGACGGCCGGCGCAGTCTTTGCCGGCTGCGCGCCGGCTCCTGCGATCATGGTCGCGGCAAATGTCAAAGCAAGGATGGTGCGGATCATCGTATTCCCCTTTTTTGTTTATGTTGTCGAGCTGCATCGATGTGACGGCCGGCCGCCGGCCGGCCGTCACGATGTCTGGCGGCTCAGGCCGTGACCGCGATCACCTCGATCGCGATTCTTGCTTCGGCCAATGGAAGCGGCGACGCCTTCACAACGGATCGTGCTGGCGCATGCGGAAAACGCGAACGCCAAGTCTGATCGAACTGCGGAAAATCGTCGAGATCAGTCAGGAAGATCTGCGCCTTTGCGACGCGGGAGAGGTCGCTGTCGACCGACTTCAGGGCTGCGTCGAGCCGGTCGAGCACCCAGTTCGTCTGGAGCTGAATTGCGGACGAATAATGCGGGTAGGCGGAATGCACGACGCAATCTTCCGGAAGCCTGCCCGTGTCGAATCCGGGGAAAATGCCGGCCGAGAAGACGAGGTCGCCGCAGCCGATGGCCTCGGGCCCGCGCGCGGTCGTCGCGGGCGCCACGCGCCGGTCTGAGCCCTTATAGGCGGTGAGATCGATCTCGATGATCGTATCGGTCACCAGCAGCGAGCCGATGCCGGTCACGGCCACCGCCGCGGGCCGGGGCACGGCGCCCTCCCAGGCCTGGAGGAAGCCGTCCTCCAGAGGGGTGTCGAGGAGTAGGGCCTGGCATTTAACGATGTCTTTCGGCTCGGCCCCGGCTGCCGCCAGCGACTTGAACATGTTGCGCAGCGTGTAATCGGACTGCTTGCGCATATCGGCATCGGCGCCCTTGCCGCCCGCTTCCGGCGGCACGCCGTCGACGGCGTTGTGCGCCAGTTGGCCCGAGGTGAAGACGAAATCGCCCGCCGACATCGCCTCGACCTTTTTGGTCAGGGGGCGGGGCGCGTCCGACTTCGCGGGAGTTTTCTTCGACGCGCCATCGGAGGCCAGCGCGATCAGCGCGATCTCCACCCGGGCGCCGGGAACAAGCAACCCGGCGGCACCGACGGTGGTGCGGGTCGGGGGGGTGGGAAAGAACCGCTTCCAGACGCGGTCGAAGCCCGGAAATTCCTCGCCGGCCAACAAAAAAACATGCGCCTTGACCACATGATCGAGCGAACTGCCGGCGAGTTCAAGCGTCCGGGCGAGAGAGCGGAGGATGTATTCCGTTTGCCGCTCCGAGGGCGTCGCCAGATACGGAAGGTGTTCGTTGGTCGCCGCCTCCGGAGCGATGCCGTTGAGCCAATCCGTCGCCAGCGCGGCGGATGTAAAGACGAAGTCACCCGCCCGAACGGCGTCTGACTGCCAGATCGGCGCTGCGATTCCGTCCGTACGAATATACCGGAGCTGACGGTCCTCTGCGAAACTCATGAAGCTTCTTCCTTTTTTATGCGTCCGAAACAACGCGTTCGACCCATGCGGCGAACCGCAGGAGGCATTCGTCGCCGTAGCGCGGGCCCACGAGCTGCACCCCCAGGGGAAGGTTCTGCGGCCCGGTACCGGCAGGCAGGTTGAGCGTTGGCAGGCCCAGCAGGGACCAACCCAGACAGAAGGTAGCGTCCCCCGTCGAGGCGAGTCCAAAGGGTGCCTCGCCTGGCGTGGACAGCGCGAGCAGCAGGTCCGTGTCGGCGAAAAGCGATTGCAATTCGGTTGCCAGCCTGGAGGCTCCGGCCTTCGCGGCGATGTAAGAGGTTTCGGGAACGGCTTGTCCGGCCCTGATTTCAGCCAGCAGCACTTCGCCGAGCTCTTCCGGCGAGAAGGCACGCGTCTCCGGCAGCAGCGAGCGTCCCATCTCGTATCGGGAGATTGCCCGCTGCCATTCCAGCGTGTGTCGAAAAATTGCGGGAGCATCGATCTCGCGCACGGTCGCCCCGGCGCGGCTGCAGGCGGCAGCGACGCGCATCAGAGCATCGACCGTCGAAGGGGCGGCGACGTCGGCGAAGGGGCCCAGGAAAATACCGATCCTTGGAGGCCTGCAGTCACTCTCATCAAACCGGCTTCGTTCGTGCCCGCTCATGGCCTCGAACAGGAGAGAAACATCCGCCACAGAGTTCGCGAACCCCCCGACCGTATCGAGCGACCAGGCGTAGGACTTCGTTCCAGCGACCGCGATGCTGCCGAAGGTCGGCTTGAATCCGACGACGCCGCAGAACGCGGCCGGGCGAATGATCGAGCCACCGGTCTGCGTGCCCGTAGAGAGAGAAACCTGGCCGTCGGCGACGACGGCGGCCGAGCCCGCCGACGAGCCACCGGGCGTGTGCAGCGGGTTGTGAGGATTGGTCGTGGCGCAGGGCCTGCTGGCGCCGAACTCGACGGTCGCCGTCTTGCCGAGCACGACCGCGCCGGCCGCTCTCAGCGCCGCGACGCAAGCGGCGTCCATTGCGGGACGATGATCCCGGTAGACTGGAGATCCGTATGCAGTCGGAAGGTCGGACGTATCGCTCAAGTCCTTGATCGCGATCGGCACGCCGTGGAGAAGGCCCTTTGCCGGTTGCCGGTCGAGGCGTCGGGCCTGCTCCAGAGCGAGCTCTGGTTCAAAGGCGTGCCATGCCTGGAGAACTGCCTCCGATGCGGCGGCGCGTTCCAGGCTTTTGCTTACGACAGCCTCGGCGGTCGCGCGTCCCTCCCGGATCGACCGGGCAATCGCCCTGGCCGAACCGACCGATGGCCGAGATGTGAGCAGCGTCTCCATGGCGCTACTCTAGGAATGGCTATGCTAGTTCAGTAAATGATATTTGGAAGGGTATGTATGTCAGATTGATATACATTATCCCCGACCAGGCAAAGCGCCCGTGAGGGCCGGCCGCCGGCAGCCTCGGTCGTAAACGAGGCTGCCATCGCTGTGCGTGAAACAGCCAAAACAGGCGGGGTCGCCAGTCAGCGCCCAGCGCTTGTTACGATCGAGCTTACATCGGCGACATACAGCCGTCGGCGCGCCTCGTGGATCGAGTCGATGCAGACCTGTGTTCCGTCCGGGCTCCATCTCGGGTGCAGGTCGCACCGGTTTTCCTTGCCGAGATCGGGGCTGGTGTAGAAGCCGCCGAGGGATGTCCGGCTTTCGTCGTCCATGTCGAACAGGAAGAGCTCCCGGATCGATGTCTGCGAATCCGGATAGGTATCGCTGATCATCCAGCGCTGGTTCGTGGGCGAAAAGCTCATATGGCCGTTCTCTGTCAGAATGTCGCGCCCGATGACCTGCACGGACCCGTCGGCCGCATCCTCATAGAGATGGTAGTGAATCTCGCCAGCATGTGGCCCCCAGACGATGATGTGACGGTCGTCTTTCCATAGCGGGTGGGAAATCTGGTATTCGGATTTCTCGTAATCGAACGTGCCCACGGAGCTGGGATCGAAATCCGCTTCCAAATGCGGCAGGGGATGGTCCGAGCATTCCAGCAGCCGCATGTCGGAGCCGTCGGGATTGACCGTGATTAGTCGGTGCAGGAAGCAGGTTTCGTCGGCAACCCGCTCCGTCCAGCGGTGCAGGAACAAGATCCGGTTCGAGCTGGGGTTGATCTCGATATGGCTGACCCAGTGCAGGGCCTTCTGCATGGAGTCTTTTGGGTGGAACGCGCGCAGCGCTGCGTAGCTGATGAGCAGATCGTAGGCTCCACTGGACAGGTCCATGCGGTAGATTCCATCGTCCTGCGGGTAGGGATCGAGCTCCGACGCGGCGCCGAGTTCGCTGTAACCAATGGTCTGGTGAGCCACCCACAGGCGTCGATAATTGACGGACAAACCCCAGCGGCCGTCGGGAGAGGCGACATAGATGGGCAGCGGCAGGCGCCGTTCCTGGCCCGTTTCGATCTCCTGGACGACGCTGCAGAACCCCGGAAACCGGTCCTGCGTTCCGAAACGTCGCGCGTTGTAGATCACCGTTGGCCGCGGCTGCCCCCCCAGCCATTGCAGTTGTGCGCCCATCTGCCAGTTCCACGCCGTCGTTTCTCCGATGGTGGTGAAGCGATCGCCAGAATGCGTGTCGAAGTAGCCGACGCGCGCGCTGAGATTGGCTTCGATCCTGTGATTGACCCACGGCACCTGATGGGCAAGCAGGAAGCGGCCGCTCTCATCCCAGTTCGTCTTGTTGTAGTAGCCGAAGAAGTAATTGAACGAGTCGTCGCCGATTTGACGCGCGACAGGTGAAGAGTCAGTCATGGTGATAGCGTTCCGCTTGCGATTCAGGGATTCGATATGCAGACATCGATTGAGAAGACGCTGTTTCTTGCATCCTCGTGCGGCTGACCTCTGCCGTGCTCGTCGATGGCGCGGCACCGGAGGCAATAGTCGCCGGCGCTTGTCGGGCTCCAGGCCAGCGAGAATTCCTGCCATGAATGCTGGACGCGCGGCTCGACCTTCGCCGCTATCCAGGTCGCGCCGCCGTCGGTGCTGACCTCCACGGTGCGGATCGGGTCGGCACCCCAGGCCCAGCCCCTGATGCGACTCTCTCGACCGAGCACCAGCTGCTGGGCGTGCGCTGGTTCGACGATGATCGAATGAGGGGCGACCCGCCAGACCGGCGTTGCGATCTCGCGGCCATTCTCGGTCCGGCGATCATTGTACATGACCGTCGTGAAATAGCCCGGCGAACGCTCGGGCTGGAGGTCCAGCCCAACGAGCCATTTCGTCGAATTCGTCCCGTAGTAGCCTGGCACGACGAGCCGAACGGGCCCGCCGCGAACGGCGTCGAGGTCGGCGCCGTTCATCTGCAACGCCAGCATCACGTCGCCGCGCTCGGCCTCCCCGATCGGCAGGTCCTTGACGAAGGCCGGGATATCGATGCCGTGATAGTCGCCACCATCGGCGCCAGCGGACCAAACGAAGCGCGCTTCCGGTCGCACGCCGGCCTTGGCCAGCACATGCTTCAGCGGAACGCCTTTCCAGACGACATTCGCTACTCGACGTACGGCAACCGTGGGATGGAGCGGGTGGCCGGCACATTCGTGGAATGCGGCAACCTCGTGCTGCGGCATCCCGCGAAGGTCGTCGATGGCGATCGTGGTTTCGCGCGCGACGAGGCCCTTGATGGCGATTGACCTCTCGGCCCCGTCGGTGCGGGGCACGCCGACGTGGTTCAGCAAGAACACCTTGTCTGTAGGGGTCCAAAATGTACGCAGGTCCTTGACCGGCGGCTGCTTGAGATTGGGAAGGTTGACACCTTCCACCCAGTACCGGCTCATAAGCAGCCTCCGCCCCTTACCCACCGCTCGCTCTGCATCGCGAGCTTCAGGCGGCTAGCCTAATCGCCGCATCCCATCGCTGAAAATGCTACGAGGCAAGCTGGCGATGTGATTTTGGTATACGGGCAGGCCGGTTGCTCAGATCCAAGGTCCGAACGTGAGTTGCGCGGCCATCACGCCCAGAATGCTCAGCACCAGCCGGTCGATGACGATAGTCGAGAGGCGCCCAGCCAGCTTACTGCCGAAAGCGGTCCCGATCAGGCTGGGTATCAACGCTGCAAAACCAAACGCCAGATTCTGGATCCCAACCCGGCCGATGGCCGCCAAGGTTGCGAGGTGAAGGCGAGAAAGATGGCGGAAATCAGGAATACCATCGTTTCGCGCTCTCTCCTCATGGCATGAACGAACGTCACGCTGATCGGCGCGGAAAGACCTGCTAGTCCGTGCAACACACCTGCGGCCAGCCCTACGAAAGGAGCAAGCTGTTTCGCAATTTGGCGGGTCAGGTGGAAGCTCGGTCGCGAGATGCGTAACGCCAGATAGGCGAAGATCACTACCCCCAACGCCGTCTTAAGCAAGGATTCCGGTGCAGAGACGAGAAAGAGTGACCCCAGCATCACGCCGACGCCGCCAACGACGAAGAAAGTCAGAAGCGGTCGAACTTCTCCGGCCCGCTCCCGAAACTCGATGATTTGCCAGACATTCGTGAGAACAGTCGGAAGGGCGAGGATCGCGATTGATGTTGGCAAGTCCAGGACCATCGCGAGTATCGGCAGGGCGACGAGAGGTAGGCCAAAGCCGGAGAGGCCCTTGATGGTGCCTGCGAACAGGAATGCGAAAATGGCGACAGCAACTTCAAGCATTGTCGATCCAGGTCTGGGACACGGGGGGCACGGCGGCTTCTATCCGTATCCGCACGCGCCATGCGGAATGGTTGCGTCAGTTCGGCGCGGGTTTTCCCGCAACGATGGGCTGAGGCGGCCTCCGACGGTGTGAGCTCGCGGCGAACATGCGAGCCCTGCGGCCCAGCGAGTCAAACGGAGCTGACCTCTGGTAGAATTCGCGGCCTTTCAGCGAAGCTCTGCGAACGCTCGTATCGGAAACGCAGCTGCCCCTCTGGCTGGCAGCGGTATGGCGAAGAACCTGAAGGACTTACCGTGCAGTCGGGCCAGGTCCCTTAGGTTCTCGACGATCAGGCAGCCTTGGCCGAGGAGCCAGGTATGGGCAGGGCGCTCCATGTCGTCGGTGGAATCGACATTTGCGCAATCGACGCCGAGAATGGAGGTTCCCGATTTCAGCAGATGCTGGATGACTTCGCGTGAGAGATAGGGATGCTGATGGAAGGCGGGGGTTCCCCAATGGAGATCCCAGCCAAAATTCACCAGCAACGCCCGGCCTGCGAGATCATCCGGCAGGTCGATATCCGCCAGGCCGAGACTTTGGCCCGGCTTGCAGTGGCGAGCATCCACCACAACTCCCTCGACGACCAGCCGCTCCAAGCCAATGGTGCCAATATCCTCGCCATTTCTGAACCTATGCCGCGGCGCATCGAGCTTAGTTCCAACGGACGTTTGAAAGCTGACTTTGGTGATCTCAAACTCGGATTTATGATCGTAGGCGTCCGACGTCTCAGCGTGCGTGAGATACGGCTCGATACGCACCCCGACTTCCCCGGCGCGAAGCCGCGGGCTCGGCATCCGATCGTGAAATTCGTGCGTCAGATCGATGAACATCTTGCCATCGCATTCCCTCCAGGGAGCGGACTTTTCAGAGTGCAGGGAGCTCGGATCGAACTGACCGTGCCTACACGCCCGCGACGCTAGGACGCGCTCGATGACCTGCCCAACTACTTCCAAGGCATGAAGCTATGCGTGGCCGGAAATATCGACAAATGTTCTTATCTTAGAACTCTATGTGAATCTGGTATGTACACACGAACGCTTTATGGCGCACTTGGTCTGCCCCCTGAAAAGTGGCCCTCCCTGAAGTAGGCTTTCGAGCCTTTGGAGGATGCCCGTAATGCCGCAGAAGAAGCACAAGCCTGAAGAGATCGTCGCGAAGCTACGTCAGGTCGACGTGCTGCTGTCCCAGGGGCGCCCAGTCGCGGAAGCGATCCGAACGATCAGTGTGACGGCATTCACCTATTACCGTTGGCGCAAGGAGTTTGGCGGCCTGAAGAGCGACCAGGTGAAACGGCTGAAGGATCTGGAGAAGGAGAACGAGCGGCTACGGAAGGCTGTCTCGGATCTGACGCTTGAGAAGCTCATTCTCAAGGAGGCCGCCTCGGGAAACTTCTGAGCCCCTCCCGCCGCCGACGCTGCATCGACCACGCCATGATGAAGTTTGGCGTGTCGGAGCGGTTGGCGTGCCGGGTCCTGGGGCAGCATCGATCTACGCAACGCAAGGTGCCGGTGGGACGGAGCGACGAGGCCGCGCTGACAGCCGACATCATCGAGCTTGCGACCCAGTATGGCCGCTATGGCTATCGCCGGATCGCAGCGATGCTGCGTTCGTCAGGTTGGGCCGTGAACGTCAAACGTGTCGAGAGGATCTGGCGGTGCGAAGGGCTCAAGGTGCCTGCAAAGCAACCGAAGAAAGGCCGCTTATGGTTGAACGATGGATCCTGCGTGCGGCTGCGACCGGAGCATCCCAATCATGTCTGGTCCTACGACTTTGTCGAGGATCGCACCCATGATGGCCGGAAGTTCCGCATGTTGAACGTGGTCGACGAGTTTACCCGCGAATGCATCGCGATCCGGATAGACCGGAAGCTCAAGTCCACCGATGTCATTGACGTCTTGTCGGACCTCTTCATCCTGCGCGGCGTGCCGGGGCATGTTCGTT
>NZ_FNUY01000001.1 GCF_900108245.1 Allobosea lathyri | reverse complement strand
CGATCGCCGCGCCCGTATTGGCGATGCGAAGGCTCTGCCCGCTCGTCTCGTCGAACAGATCGAGATGATGCTTGGCGATATCGCAACCGATGAAGCAGGGGTGTATGGTCATGGTGCCTGTCCCTGTGCTGCGAGGTCCGGTGCTAGCGGCCTCGGTCAACTGTTCAGGATGGGGTTACGCAAACGCGGGCGGGAACCGAGCCGGAACACGGTGTTCCCCACCAGGGATCCAACGGCTTCCCGCCCGCACCAAACATGACACGAATCTGACAAACAGGGATCCATTCCGGAGCTTTTGACGATGGAGGTTCTGGAATGGATCCCGGATCGGCGCCGCTATGCGGCTTGTCCGGGATGACCAGCCCTCTAAAAGCGACCTAAACGCGAAAAACTAGAGGCGACACGGCAGTAGCCACAGTCGCCGCCCGCTCTTCCGGCATCGCCGTGCAGGGGCTACATACGAAACCCGAGCTTCGCCTATCCAGGGTTTCCATGCGCACCGACGACGCCCCGCTGATCCGCCTCGAGGATTACCGCCCCTCCGACTGGTTGATCGACACGGTCGATCTCGACATCAGCCTTCATCCGCACCAGACGCAGGTGCGGGCGCTGCTGGGCCTGCGCCCCAATCCCGCGGGCCAGCCGGGCGCGCCGCTCGTCCTCGACGGCGACGATCTCACGCTAGGCCGGGTACAACTGGACGGCGCCGCTCTCGATGACGCCGCATACAGCGCGACGTCGCAGGCATTGACGGTTCACGCTCCGCCGCAGCGCGGCTTCACCTTGACGATCGAGACGACGCTCGATCCCGCCGTCAACACGAAGCTGATGGGGCTTTATCGCTCCTCGAAGGTCTACTGCACACAATGCGAGGCCGACGGCTTCCGCCGCATCACCTATTTCCTCGACCGGCCGGACGTGATGAGCGTCTATACCGTGCGGCTCGAGGCCGCCAAGGCCGAAGCGCCCGTACTGCTCTCGAACGGCAACCTCGTCGCGGCCGGCGAAGTCGCGGGCAGCGACCGCCATTTCGCCGTCTGGCACGACCCGCATCCGAAGCCGGCCTATCTCTTCGCGCTGGTCGGCGGGGCGCTCGACAAGGTCCGCGAAGACTATGTCACGGCCGATGGCCACAAGGTCGAACTCGCTGTCTATGTCGAGCCCGGCAAGGCGGGCCGCGCCGGCTGGGCGATGGATTCGCTCAGGCGCTGCATGCGCTGGGACGAGGCGGTCTTCGGCCGCAACTATGATCTCGACGTGTTCAACGTCGTCGCCGTGTCGGACTTCAACATGGGCGCGATGGAGAACAAGGGCCTCAACATCTTCAACGACAAATATGTGCTCGCCGACCCACAGACCGCGACCGATGGCGATTACGCCTCGATCGAGGCGATCATCGCGCATGAGTACTTCCATAACTGGACCGGCAACCGCATCACCTGTCGCGACTGGTTCCAGCTCTGTCTCAAGGAAGGGCTCACCGTCTTCCGCGACCAGGAATTCTCCTCCGACGAGCGCTCGCGCTCGGTGAAGCGGATCGCCGATGTGCGGACGCTGCGCACGACGCAGTTCTCGGAGGATGCCGGCCCGTTGGCCCACCCGGTGAGGCCGCGCGCCTACAAGGAGATCAACAACTTCTACACGCCGACCGTCTATGAGAAGGGCGCGGAGGTGATCCGCATGCTGAAGACGCTCATTGGCGAGGATGCCTTCCGGGCCGGGATGGACCTCTATTTCGAGCGCTGCGACGGCACGGCCGCCACGATCGAGGAGTTCCTCGCCTGTTTCGCGGAGAGTTCCGGCAAGGATCTCGGGCATTTCGCGCGCTGGTACGAGCAGGCGGGTACGCCGACCATCGTGGCCACGGGCCGCTATGACGCGGCGGCTAGGAGCTACACGCTCGACCTCGCCCAAACCACGCCTCCGACGCCGGGCCAGCCGGAAAAGCAGCCCGTCGTGCTGCCGGTTTCGCTCGGTCTCGTCGGCAAGGCCGGCGACATCCCGCTGAAGACCGGCTCCAACGCCTATGCCGGCGACGGGCTGATCGTACTCGACCAGCCATCGGTCTCGGTGACGTTTACCGATGTCATGGAGCCGCCGATCCCATCGCTGCTGCGCGGGTTTTCCGCACCCGTGCGGCTCGAGCTCGATCTCGCCGACGCCGATCTGCTGCGGCTGTTCTCAGCCGACAGCGATTCCTTCAATCGCTGGCAGGCCCTGCAGAGCGTCGCGACCCGCGCGCTCGTCTCCGCCGGTCGCAAGGGCGCGGACCAGCGTGCGCTCAGTGCGACTGCCGGCGCGCTTGCCGGGGCGCTCGACGATTTCCTGCGCGAGCAGGCACTGGCGGACCCGGCTTTCGCCGCACAGGTGCTGCGCTTGCCCGCACTCGCCGATATCGCCCGCGAGATCGGCGGCGATGTCGATCCCTCGGCCATCCACGCGGCTCATCGCAGCCTGGCGGCGACCATCGGAACCCCGCTCGTGCCGGTGTTGCTTGAACTGCGCGAAGCGCTCGGGACCGGCGGACACTACAAGCCCGATGCGACATCGGCCGGTCGACGAGCCCTGCGCAACGAGATGCTCGGGCTGATCGCAATCGCCGATCCGGCTAGAGGAACCCAGCTTGCCGAGAGCCAGTTCGCGGAGTCCGACAACCTGACGGACCGCTTGGCGGCGCTCGCGGCGATGACCTTGATCCCCGGCGCGGCGCGCGAGCAGCTGATCGAGCGCTTCGCGAAGACCTATGCGGACGAGCCGCTCGTGCTCGACAAATGGCTGATGGCGCAGGCGCTGATTGCCGAGGCTGGAACGCTGGAGCGCGTGAAGAGCCTGATGCAGCATCCGGCCTTCTCGCTCGGCAATCCCAATCGCGTGCGCTCGCTGATCGGGGGCTTTGCCGCCAACCTGACCCAGTTCAACCGGCCGGACGGCGCCGGCTACGGTTTCGTCGCCGATATCGTGATCGCGCTCGACCGGAGCAATCCGCAGGTCGCCTCGCGGCTGCTCGGATCGTTCAAGAGCTGGCGCATGCTCGAGCCCGGCAGAAAGGCTCTGGCGGAGCAGGCGCTGGCCATGGTCGCGCGGACGCCGAACCTCTCCCGCGACGTCTCCGACATCGCCGAACGCGCGCTCGCCTGAGCGCGTTCGGCGGCACCTGTCCGAAACATTAACGTTTTATTACCCGCACAGGATTCATTCGCCCAATCCCCACAACCTTAAGGCGAATTCGTACGGGTTTACTCAACTCAAAGCTAGACAAAGCAACGTCCTCGGATTCTATTGAACGTGATTCGCGGGGATGCGGCACGTCTCCCGATCTTACTTACGGTATGACTTCCGAAGGGGGACGGGCATGACGCGTGCCAACGCGAGCTGCGCACCTGTGCGCGCAGATTCGATTCTGGGTGTGGCCAGGTCGCTCACACATCCGCTTTTCCAGCGGTTCGAGAGCCTGGAACCGACATTCCGCACCGTCATCCCAGCGCTCGTCGTGATGTTCATGGCGATCCTCGGCACCGGGGCCGTGATCCAGGCCACGGCGATGCGGGACGATGCGCTGGCAAAAGCCAGCACGGATATCGACCTCATCTCCTCGCTCATCGCACGTGAACTCGACGCCGCATCGCGGGCGGAAAAGGAGCTCGGCGCCGTCCTTGCCGGCATCGCCTCGAAGCACCTCGCCACACAGGGCCGTATCGTCCATGTCAGCTCGGCCGACGGTCGCATCGTCGCCAGCGAGCCGGTGATCGGCCAGACCCAGCGGACGCTCGTCGACTTCCTCGGCCAGACCCAGCCCCTCACCGTATTCGGCGATCGCGCCGGCGTGATGCGGATCACCCTGCCGGGCGGCGCCGACGTGTTCGCGACCGTGCGCAATCTGGCTGCCCCCCTCGGCCAGGTCGCGGTGTTCCAGCCGGTGTCGCGTGCCTTGTCCGGTTGGGAGGACCGCCGCAACGGGCTCGCCGTGCTTTTCGGCTCGGCCACCCTGGTTCTCGGCATGATCACCCTTGCCTTCATCCTGCAGTCCAAGCGCGCCAGCGCCGCCGACGAGGATTGCGACCGGGTTCGCGAGCGCATCGACACCGCCCTCAACCGCGGCCATTGCGGATTATGGGATTGGGACCTGGCGCGCGGACGGATCTACTGGTCGGATTCGATGTACGCTTTGCTGGGCTATGACCGCACCGGCCAATACATGTCCTTCGGCGAGGTCAGCGGCTTCATCCATCGCGACGATGTCGATCTCTATGCCCTGGCCGACGCGATCAGCCGCGGCGAGGCAAGCCATCTCGATCAGGAATTCCGTGTCCGCGACAGCGCCGGCGGCTGGGTCTGGCTCAAGGCCCGCGCCGAGCTCGTCGTCGACCGGCGCACCCATTCTCAGCATCTCGTCGGCATCGTCGTCGACATCTCCGAACAGCGCCGCATGGCCGAGCAGACCGCGACCGCCGATGCCCGCCTGCGCGATGCGGTGGAGGCGATCTCGGAAGCCTTCGTGCTCTGGGATGCCGACAATCGGCTCGTGCTCTGCAACGCCAAATACCAGCAACTGCATCAGTTGCCGGGCGACGCCCTCCAGCTTGGCGCCAGCCATGAAGAGATCATGGCTCTAAGCGCACAGCCCAATATCGACCGCGAGCCGGTTCGCACGATGCGCGGCACGGTCGGCTCCTCGTCCTACGAAGCGCGCCTCTCGGACGGCCGCTGGCTCCAGATCAACGGGCGCCGCACCAAGGATGGCGGCTCGGTCTCGGTCGGCACCGACATCACCAAGCTCAAGCAGCAGGAAGAGCGGCTGACGCAGTCCGAGCACCAGCTCCTGATGCACGTCACCGATCTCAAGGCCTCGCGCCAAAAGCTGGAAGCGCAGGCGCAGCAGCTGGCCGACATGGCCGAGCGCTATCTCGAACAGAAGGCGGCGGCCGAGACCGCCAACCGCGCCAAATCGGAATTCCTGGCCAATATGAGCCATGAACTGCGCACGCCGCTCAATGCCATCATCGGCTTCTCCGAGATCATGGAGAACGGCCTCTTCGGCAATCTCGGCTGCGACCGCTATCTCGACTATGTCCGCGACATCCGCTCCAGCGGTGGCTACCTGCTCAGCGTCATCAACGACATCCTCGACATGTCGCGTATCGAATCCGGCCGCCTGCATCTGGAGAAGTCGGACATCTCGGTCGGCCCCGTGCTCGACGAGGCCGTTCGCCGGGTTCAGGACGAGATCGTGCGCAAGCAGCTCGCGCTCACGATCGAAGGCCCGCTGGACACCCATATCGAGGCCGATCCGCACGCGCTCTACCAGATCCTCGGCAATCTGCTCGACAACGCGGTCAAGTTCACGCCCGAATCCGGCAAGATCGCGATCCGCGCCCGCCACGTCCCCGGCGCGATCAATATCTATGTCGAGGACACCGGCATCGGCATTCCCAAGGAAAAGATCGACCGCATCGGGCGCCCCTTCGAGCAGGTCGAGGGCGACCTCACCCGCAGCTACAAGGGCTCGGGGCTGGGTCTGGCCATCGCCCGCTCGCTTGCCGAACTGCATGGCGGCTCGCTGCGCCTGCGCTCGGCGATCGGCGCCGGCACAATCGTCATGGTCCATCTGCCGCTGGATGGCGGCGCCGGGCGGATCACCGCCAAGGCGGCGTGAGCCTCAGCCTGAGCGGGCAGCGCCGAGTATCCGGGTGAAGATCGCCCGAACGCCGCCGCGCACCTCATCCATTTCCGCCCGCAGCACCTTGACGTCGGGCCGCCCGACCGCCGTCGCGATGCGACGCAGCACACGGGCCGGGACAGCGGCGGGATCGAAGGCCTCCTCGACCGTGAAGCGCTGCCAGAGCTGAACATCGCCGATCAGACGAAGCGCCTCGCCCAGCGCCGTGGCATCAGCCGGCGACAGCAGGCCCGCCTCGCGCGCAGCCATAAAGATCGAGCCCGTATCCTTGACGAGCAGGCCCGGATGCGCGCTGGCATAGGCCAGCACCAGAAATTGAGCCAGAAAGTCCAGATCGGTCAGGCCGCCGGCCGCGAGCTTCAGATCCCAGGGGTTCTTCTCGCCCTTCTCTTTGGCGATCAGCACCCGCATCTCGGCCACAGCCGCTGCCACCTTGGCGGGATCGCGCTGGCGCGTCAGGATCGCCCGGATCGCTGTCTCGACCCGCGCTGCAAGAGCGTCGTCGCCCGCCACGACGCGAGCACGGGTCAGCGCCATCTCCTCCCAGATTTCGGCTTCGCCGGAGTGATAGGCTTCGAAGCCGGCGAACTGCGTCGCCGCCGGGCTCTTGTTGCCGGAGGGACGCAGCCGCATGTCGACCTCGTAGAGCGTGCCGCGCCGCGTCGGCACGGTCAGCGCGGCGACGAGGCGCTGCGTGAAACGGACATGCCAGGTCACGGGGTCGAGCGGCTTGCGGCCATTGCTGGCCTCGGCCTCCTCGGGCCGATCATAGATCAGCATGAGGTCGAGATCGGAGGAAGGCGTGAGTTCACCCGCGCCGAGCCGTCCCAGCCCGAGCACCACGGCCTGCGCGCCCTCGACCACGCCATGATCGGTGGCGAAGGCGTCGCGCGTATCCTCGAAAGCCACGCGCAGGCAGGCCTCCGCCACGGCGCAATAGGCCTGGCCTGCGGCCTGCGCCGGATAGACGCCCGAAAGCAGCCGGGCTCCGACCAGGAAATTCTCCTGGCGGGCGGCATCGCGCAGCCGGTCGAGCCCATCCTCCACGCTTGGCGGCGGCGCGCCGACCACGCTGCGGACGCGCTTCGTCAGGGCATCGGCATCGAGCGTCGCCGAGCCGAAGGCCGGGTCGATGATCCCGTCGAGCACATGGGGGTGGAGCGCAGCGACCTTGGCGAGACGCGGGGCGCTGCCAAGAATTTCGGTGAAGATCGTCAGCAGCGAGCCATGCGAGCGCAGCAGCGTCAGCAGTTCGACAGCGGCGGGCATGCGCACGAAGGCGTTGTCGAGATGGGCGAGCGCGCCGTCGGGATCGGCGGTACGTCCGAGCGCGACCAGCAGCGCCGGAGTGAGCTCGGTGAGCACCTCGCGGGCCCGCGCGCTGGTCACGGCCGCACGGCGGCCGAAATGCCAGCCGCGCACCGTCTCGGCCGCGGTCCTGGCATCGCGAAAGCCAAGCTTCTGCAGCGTCTCCAGCGTGTCGGGATCAAGCTCCGTGCCGGTGAAGCTCAGCGTGCCGGCTTCGCTGGCAAGGCTCGGCCCCTCCTCGAAGAGCAGCGCGTAATGCCCTTCGACGCGTCTTGCATGAGCGGTCAGCGCCTTGCCGAAGGCCGCGGTCGAGGGATAGCCGCAGAAGCGGGCGAAGGCTTCCAGATCGGCGGCCTGCTTGGGCAGGGTCTGCGTCTGCTCGTCATGGCGCATCTGCAGGCGGTGTTCGATGGTGCGCAGCCACCGATAGGATTCGGCCAGTTCATCGCGCGCCTGCGGTGTGATCCAGCCTTCCTTCGTCAATTCGGCCAGCATTTCGAGCGTGCGCGGACCGCGCAACGCCGTCCGCCGCCCACCGAAGACGAGCTGCTGTGTCTGCACGAAGAACTCGATCTCGCGAATGCCGCCACGGCCCAGCTTCACGTTATGCCCGGCGACCGCGATCGTCTCGTGGCCCTTCACGGTCTGGATCTGGCGCTTCATCGCATGAATGTCTGCGATAGCCGCGAAATCGAAATATTTGCGCCAGATGAACGGCGCGAGATCCCCGATGAAGCGCTGGCCGACCGCGATGTCGCCGGCCACCGGGCGCGCCTTGATCATGGCGGCCCGTTCCCAGTTCTGCCCGACCGTCTCGTAATAGGAATAGGCCGATGGCAGCGAGACCGCGACATGGGTCGAGGCTGGGTCGGGACGCAGCCGAAGGTCGACGCGGAAGACATAACCGTCCGGCGTGCGCTCCTGGATGATGCGGGCAATCTGCTGCGTCAGTTTGACGAACAGGCTCGACGGCTCGGCGACGCCAGCGGCCTCGGCTGCGTCGGGATCGAAGAAAACGACGATATCGATGTCGGAGGAGTAGTTCAGCTCGCCGGCGCCGTGCTTGCCGAGCGCCAGCACGACGAGACCGGAGCCGATGCCGGGCGTAGCGGGATCGGCCAACCTGATGCGGCCGAGTTCGGCGGCCTGTCGCAGGACGTGATCTGTGGCGAGCTTGACTGCCATGTCGGCTGTCGCGGTCAGCGCCGACGTCACCGTCTCGACGTCCCAGACGCCGCCGATATCCGCCAGAGCGATGAGCAGGGCCATCGCCCGGCGGAACCGCCGCAACTCGCGCATCAGATCGGCGGTGTCCGTTGCTGTTGTGCCGTAGGCGAGCATGCCCTGAAGCAGGCCATCGCGGCGCGCTTCCGGCTCCGTCGCCAGGCAGGCGAGCAGGCCATCGGGATCGAAGCGCGTGATCTGCGTGAGGAAGGGCGCATGCGCGAGCACCCCGGCAACAAGGGCAGTGGAGCGTGGGTGATCGGCGAAATGGCGACGCAGCGCCTCGGCGGCCGCGTCATCATGCAGCCGCTCGATCAGCTCGCGCGTGAGCACCGCCTCCGCCTTGACGCGAGCCGGCAAAACCGACGCCGCCTCCAGCCTGTCACACAGCAGCCCGCCCATGAGATTCCCCGTCCGTCAGACGGATTGGAGGCCAGCAGGGTTTGTCAGCTCTGTCGAGGCGGGAAGCCCTGTCGGCGCGGCTATGTCCACAGGCTTGGGCGGCAATGCCGGCAGCAGGATGACCACGCGCAGGCCCGGGGCGTTGTCCTCCAGCCGCATCTCTCCGCCATGCAGGCGCACGACGCCGGCTGCCAGAGAAAGTCCCAGGCCGAAGCCCGGCTTGCTGCGACTTTGGTCCAGCCGGACGAAGCGCTCGAGCACCCGGGCCCGATCGGCCTCGGGAATGCCGACGCCGTGATCGGCGACCGCAAGCTCGATCTCCGCTCCTGTCTGCGTGGCCGAAACAGTGACGGCCGCATCCCCGCCTTCGGCCGGCTCACCATATTTCAGGGCATTGTCGATCAGATTGGCGAGCGCCTGCCCGATGAGCTCGCGATTGCCCGAAACCTGGAGCCCGGGTGCCACCGCCGTCACCAGCGACAGCCCCGCCTCCTCGGCCAGCGGCTCGTAAAGCTCCGCCAGGCCGGAGACGATCTCGGACAGATCGAGTTCGGTCATGCTGTCATTCAGGCGCCCCGTCTCGAGCCGCGCGATCATCAGCAATGCGTTGAAGACGCGGATGAGGTTGTCTGCCTCGTCGATGGAGCCGTCGAGCGCGGCGCGCAGTTCGTCGGGCGATTTGGCCGTGCGCAGCGCCTCCTCAGCCCGGTTGCGCAGGCGCGTCAGCGGTGTCTTCAGGTCATGGGCGATATTGTCCGAGACCTGCTGCATCCCCGCCATGAGTTCGCCGATGCGATCCAGCATCGCGTTGAGGTTCAGCGCGAGACGGTCGAGTTCGTCGCCGGTGCCCGCAATCGCGAGGCGGCCCTTCAGGTCGCCCGCCATGATCGAATGCGCCGTCTCGGTCATGTCGTCGATGCGCTTCAGGACGCGCCGCGCCACGAACCAGCTGGCAAAGCAGCCGAGCACGAAGACGAGCAGCAGCGACCAGCCTGCCGCCCGCCGGATCACCACGCCAAGGCGATCCCGCTCCTCGACATCGCGGCCGACCAGCAGGCGGAAGCCCGCCGGAAGCTGGAACACCCGCACGATCGCGCGGCTGGGCTTGTCGACGCCGTCGCTGTTGCGGGCGTATTCGATCTCGCTTTCGCCGGGCCGGTCGAGCGCGCCGGGCGGCAGGGCCTCGACATTGCCGACGAGCCTTTCGCCGGCGGGTGTGGTCACCAGATAGAGCGAGGCACCGGGTCCGCGCGAACGGCGCTCGATGATGTTGACCAGGCGCCTGATCCCGCCAAGCCGCTGCTGCTCGGCCAGCCCCTGGATTTCGGCATCGATGGTGGAGCGGATCTGGTCGTCGAGCAGGCGCTGGGCGTTCCAGGCGACATAGCCGAGGATCACGCCGGCGAAAATCGCGAAGACGACGAGATAGACCGCCGTCAGCTTGAAGGCCGTCGTGCGGAACAGGTTCGGCAACAGGCGCTGGCGCTTTCGCGGCGCCACCTGTCCCGCCGCGCCTGGCGCGGTAGCGTTATCGGGCTGAGTCACGAACCATGTATCCCGCGCCACGAATGGTATGGATCATCGGGTGCTCGAAACCCTTGTCGATCTTGCCGCGCAGGCGGCTGACATGCACGTCGATGACGTTGGTCTGGGGGTCGAAATGATAGTCCCAGACGTTTTCCAGCAGCATGGTGCGCGTCACCACCTGGCCGGCATGTTTCATGAGATATTCGAGCAGGCGGAACTCGCGCGGCTGGAGCACGATCTCCTGGTCCCCGCGCGTGACGCGATGGGCCAGACGATCGAGCAGCAGTTCGCCGACGCGATAGGTCGTCGGCTCGGATGCGGGCGCCGCGCGACGGCGGGACAGCACCTCGACACGGGCGAGCAACTCGGAAAATGCGTAGGGCTTGGGGAGGTAGTCGTCGCCACCGGCGCGCAGGCCCTTCACGCGGTCATCGACCTGCGCCAGGGCCGAGAGGATCAAAGCCGGCGTCGTGTCGCTCTGCTCCCGCAGCGACCGGATCAAGGACAGGCCGTCAAGGCGCGGCAGCATGCGGTCGACCACCAGCACGTCGTAGCCACCGCCCTCGGCCATTGCGTAGCCTTCCAGGCCGTCGGCGGCGTGGTCGGCAATGTGGCCGGCCTCGCGAAAGGCCTTGACGAGGTAAGCCGCTGCTTCGGCATCATCTTCGACGATCAGGAGGCGCATGTCGGAACTCTAGCTTACGAAAAGCGAAAACGGCAGGCCGGACGTTACGCATCCGGCCTGCCGCGGTGAAGGCAAATATCCTGGAGGGGGCGACACGCTGCCAGGAAACTGCCCTACCTCTATTTGCGTGATGCCGAAGGGCTGGAAGCCGCTTTCGGCATCGCACGTTCCTCGAGGCGCGAGCCTCAGGCGGCCGGCTGGCGACCAACCTCGAAGCTGAGCTCGCGCTCCTTGCCGTCGCGCCAGACCGTGATGGTGGTCTTCGTGCCCGGGGCGAACTTGGCGATCTTGCGCGACAGGTCGCGCGCATCGGTGACCTTCTCGCCATTGACGGCGGTGATGGTGTCGCCGCGCTTGACGCCGGCCTTGGCGGCCGGGCCGTTCTTCTCGGCGGAAGCCACGAGGGCGCCATGGGCATCCTTGAGGCCGATCGCGTCGGCAACCTCGGTGGTCACCGGCTGGATCTGCACGCCGATGAAGCCGCGCGACACCGTGCCGTCCTTCTTGAGGGCCGCGACGACCTGCTCGACGGTCGCAGCGGGAACCGCGAAGGCGATGCCGACATTGCCGCCCGACGGCGAGAAGATCGCGGTGTTGACGCCGACAACCTCACCCTTCTGGTTGAAGGTCGGGCCGCCGGAATTGCCGCGATTCACCGCAGCGTCGATCTGCAGGAAGTCGTCATAGGGGCCCGAGCCGATATCGCGACCCTGCGCCGAGACGATGCCTGCGGTCACCGTGCCGCCGAGCCCGAAGGGGTTGCCCACCGCGAGCACCCAGTCGCCGATGCGGGGCTTGCCCGACGCCAGCTGGACGAAGGGGTAGTTGCCGCCATCGGTGACCTTCAGCAGCGCAAGATCGGTGCGCGGATCGGTGCCGATGACCTTGGCGGCGAGCGTCTTGCCGTCATCGGTGACGAGCTGGACCTCGACGGCGTTCTGGACGACGTGGTTGTTGGTGACGACATAGCCGTCCTGGCTGACGAAGAAGCCCGAGCCCTGCGACATGCCCTGGCGCGGCTGCGGCCGGCCACCGCGCTGCTGGCCCTGCTCGCCGAAGAAGCGGCGCAGGCCCGGAGGCAGATCGTCCAGGCTGCCCTGGCCGTCCTCGTCATTGGAGGCGACGGACTGCGTCTTCACGCGAACCGAGACGACCGCAGGCTTCACCTTGTCGACCATGTCGGCAAAGGAGGGCAGCTGGGTCTGGACGCCCGACAGCTGGATCGGCTGGGCGAAAGCATTGTGGTTGAGCTTCAGCGCGCCGTCGGCCAGGCCGGCCGCAAGGCCGATGCCAAGGGTGGCTGCGCCAGCGATCAGTGCGCCGCGCTTCAGGATGGACTTTGAAGGGGTGGTGACGGTCATCGCTAAAAACCTCGAAACGATCAGCAGGGCCTTCCCTGCTCGTGACGAGGACCATGGCGGATGCCGCCTTACCCGGAATTGGCGCGAAGATGACGTTTTCGTAAGGTTGCAGCGGGGCAGGCCGAGAAACTCTGGCCAAGCAGCCCCCGCAAGGAAGCGACGCTCAGCCGCGATCGTCCTGCATCAGGCGATCGACGCGCCGGTTTTCATCCTCCGACAGCGGCGCAACCACTCCGACCGATGTCGTCATGCGCCGGCCTCGCCGCCAGATGAAGCCGAGCCCGGTCAACAGGATCAGGAAAGGCGCCGCCCAGAGCAGCAGCGTCCTGATGTTGAAAGGCGGCCGCAGCAGGACGAAATCGCCATAGCGCGCCACGACGAAATCGCGCACGCCGGCGTCGCTGTCCCCCGCGGTCAGCCGCTCGCGCACGAGAATCCGCAGGTCGCGGGCGAGAGGTGCGTCGGATTCGTCGATCGACTGGTTCTGGCAGACGAGGCAGCGCAATCCGCCCGAGATTCCGCGCGCACGCTGTTCGAGCTTGGCATCGGGCAGGATCTCGTCAGGCTGGACCGCCCTTGCCGAGCCGGCGAAAGCAAGACCAAGCACGAGGATGATCGCGATGCGGCGCATGCCGGTCATTCCGCCGGCTGCGCCGCGACGGGAGACGGCGTCGCGCGGCGGGGAGCAGCCAGGCGGAAGCGCCGATCTGTCAACGACAGCGCGCCACCGAAGGCCATCACGATCGCGCCCAGCCAGATCAGCAGGATCAGCGGCTTGTCGTAAAGCCTGACTGCCACGGCACCATTTGGCTGCGTGTCGCCGAGCCCGATATAGGCCTGGCTCAGCCAGTCCGTGCGGATGCCGGCTTCCGTCGTCGGCATGGCTCGCGCCACGTAGACGCGCTTGGCCGCCTCGACGGGAGCCAGTTCGCGATTGCCCGAGAAGAGCTGGAAACGCGCGACCTCCGCCCGGAAATTCGGCCCGTTGCGTGGTGTCACCGACTCCAGCACGATGGTGTAGCGGCCACTCGTCAGCCGCTCGCCCGGCTTCAGTTCGCCGATGGCCTCCGTGCTCCAGGCCGCCGCCGCGATGCCGATCACGCTGAGCCCGACGCCGGCATGGGCGAAGGCCGTGCCCCAGGCCGAACGCGGCAGGCCACGTGCGCGGGACAGTATTGCCGGCCAGCCGCTGGCGCGTGCGACGATGCGCTCGCCAAGATCCATGATCGCGCCCGTCACGAGGAAAACGCCGAGGCCGATGCCCAGAGGGGCTATCACCGGACCGCCCTGCGTGACCGCCACCGTCGCCAGCGCCACGATGACTGCGAATCCGAAGGCTGCCGCGTTGCGCTGCGCCGCGCCCAGCAGATCGCCGCGCTTCCACGCCAGCGACTGGCCAAGCGGCAGGACCAGCAGCAAAGGCACGAGAACCGGCACGAAGGTCGCATTGAAGAAGGGCGGTCCGACCGAAATCTTGTCGCCGGTCACCATCTCCAGAACCAGCGGATAGAGCGTGCCGATGAAGACCGTGGCGCAGGATGTCGCGATGAAGACGTTGTTGACGACGAGCGCGCCTTCCCGCGAGACCGGCGCGAAAAGGCCGCCCTGCCGCAGGAGCGGGGCCCGCCAGGCGAACAGCGCCAGCGAACCACCGACGAAGAAGATCAGGATGCCCAGGATGAAAAGCCCGCGCTGCGGGTCGCTGGCGAAGGAGTGCACCGAGGTCAGCACGCCCGAGCGAACGATGAAGGTGCCCAGCAGCGACAGCGAGAAGGTCAGGATCGCCAGCAGGATCGTCCAGACCTTCAGCGAGTCGCGCTTCTCCATCACCACCGTCGAATGGATCAGCGCCGTCCCGGCGAGCCAGGGCATCAGCGAGGCGTTCTCGACCGGGTCCCAGAACCACCAGCCGCCCCAGCCGAGTTCGTAATAGGCCCAGTACGAGCCCATCGCGATGCCAAGCGTCAGGAAGACCCAGGCCAGCAGCGTCCAGGGCCGAACCGCCCGCGCCCAGACCGCGTCGATGCGACCATCTATCAAGGCTGCCACGGCAAAGGCATAGGTGATCGAGAAGCCGACATAGCCAACATAGAGCAGCGGCGGATGGATCGCGAGACCGAGATCTTGAAGGATAGGGTTGAGATCCTGGCCTTCCGCGGGCGCCGGAACGAGCCGCCTGAAAGGGTTAGAGGTCAGCAGGGTGAAAGCCAGGAA
This sequence comes from Allobosea lathyri, assembly GCF_900108245.1. Lineage (GTDB taxonomy): Bacteria > Pseudomonadota > Alphaproteobacteria > Rhizobiales > Beijerinckiaceae > Allobosea > Allobosea lathyri. The sequence goes on along the minus strand of NZ_FNUY01000001.1, from coordinate 956,886 downwards.
GGCGACGGTGACGAGCCCCTGCGCAGCCAATGTGCCCGCTCTCAGGCGCGCCGGCAGCGAGCGGCGCGACAAGGCGACCATGGCCCCGAACAGGGTCAGGATCAGAACCCATAGGAGCATCGAGCCCTCATGGTTCCCCCAGACCGAGGTCAGCTTGTAGATCAGGGGCTGGGTCGAGTGGGAATTGGAGGCGACATTCTCGACCGAGAAATCCGAGCGGACATAGGAGACGACGAGCGCGCCGAAGGACAGCGCGACCAGCAGGAAGCAGGTGACCGCCGCCATCGAACCGACAGAGGCCAGCGCGCGGTCCTGACGCGACACGCCCCAGAGCGGCACCAAAGACTGAACGACAGCAACGCCGAGTGCGAGGGCTAGCGCGAAATGGCCGATCTCGACGATCATGCGTGCCTCATCGCGTTGCCGGAACGGGGCTGGGACCGGCAGCGCCAGGCTGCCAATGGCCCTGCTTCTTCAAGGTGTCGGCAACCTCTCGCGGCATATAGGTCTCGTCATGCTTGGCAAGGACGGAATCGGCCCGGAAGCGCCCTGCCCCCTCGAACACGCCTTCGGTGACGACACCCTGACCTTCGCGGAACAGGTCCGGCAGCAGCCCCTCATAATTCACCCTTATGGTGGTGGTGGTGTCGGTAATGGAGAAGGCGACGCGCTGGCCCGGCCCGCGTTCGACCGAGCCCTTCTCGACAAGGCCGCCCAGCCGCATGCGCGTTCCCGGCGCGATCCCCTTCTGGGTGATCTCCGTTGGCCCGTAAAAGAAGACGATGGTGTCACGCATCGCAAACAGCACCAGACCGGCCGCAAGAGACAGAACGGCGCCGGCGGCTCCGATCAGCATCAGCCGCCGCTGCTTTCGGGTGCTGCGGCGCCTTGCGGCGACGGGACGAGACGGTTGGGCTATCGTCATGGCGCGGTCTCCTTCAGCGCCAATTCGCCGGCGAGGACGTCGAGCGCAGTGAGCGCCGGACCATCCTGCGACAGGCGCTCACGCGCCATAGCGACCGTCTCGCGCGCGGCCGCCTTGTCACCGAGCACCGTCTGCGACCGGATCAACCGCGTCCATTCGGCGAGAGTTCCGCCATCCGCCTTCAGTCGTTCTGCCAAACTGTCGACCATCGCACGGATCGCAGCCTGTTGATCGGCGGGAGCAAGGGCGGCGATGGCATTGCGGCCTGCATCCGCCTCCATCTGCTCCAGCCTGCGGCGAACGCCCTGGGCCCATCGGGCGTCGGGCGCGGCATCAGCGAGCAGGTCTCGAAGAGCGGTGATCGCCCCCTTGCCGTCGCCGTCCTGTTCCTTTGCGAGGGCGAGGAAGTAGCGGGCGCGGGCGTTCTTGGGGTCGAGCTTGACCGCCTCGGCCAGGCTTGCGCGCGCCTCTTCGGTGACCACGCCTCCGGCGGCCATGATGCGCGCCTCGCCCAGGCCAGCCAGCGTCTCCGTGTCTGGCTGCCCATAGCGAACCGCCGCGGCGAAAGCGCGGGCGGCATCATCGTAGCGGCCCTCGCGCAGATAGATCGGCGCGACGATCGCCCAGCCCTTGGCATCCGTCGGGGCGGCGGCGAGATGGGCCTCGATCCGCGCGAACGACAGGGCGAAGTCCTGTTTCGACGGATCGTCCTGCAAGCGGGCGGAGAGCGGCTGGTCGGGATTGTCGGGAGAGCCGTAGGCGCCGTAAACCAGCAGCGCCAGCAGCGGCACGCAGGACAAGGCCAGCGCGGAGCTGGCGCGGCGGCGGCGCAGGGAGGATTCAGTTTCGCCGGCGGGACTGCCTTCATCGCCGGCGGCGCGCAGCAGGCGCCGCGCCGCTTCGGCCCGCGCAGCCTCGGCCTCGGCGGGGCCGATCAGCTTGCGTGCGATGTCGCGCTCGATCTCGCCGATCTGTGCACGATAGAGGCTTTTGGCATCGGCAGCATCGGCGAAGGCACCCGCGCGTCCATGACTCAGCGGCCAGAGCAGGGCGAAAATCGCCGCTCCAGTCATAATCGCGAAGATGATCCAGATCAGCATGCGGTGTTCTTAGCCAATCGCGCGGCCCGGTTCATGTCCGAAGATGGCGACAAAGGGTCACGCGGGCCAGCATCCTTCAAACCGATGGCAAGGCAAGTCGGGCCCGAAGCCCCCCCAGCGGCGACCGCTGCAAGGACAGCTCGCCGCCGTAGAGCTTGGCCAGATCGGCCACGATCGAGAGACCCAGCCCCGAGCCCGGTGTCGTCTCGTCGAGCCGCCGGCCACGCTTCAGGACATCGGCCATGGCACCATCGGGCAGGCCCGGCCCGTCATCGTCGATCAGCAAGGCCATCCGCTCCTGGGATGTTTCCTTCGCATCCAAGCTGACTTCAACGGTCGATTCCGCCCATTTGAAGGCGTTGTCGAGCAGGTTTCCGAGCATTTCCTCGAGATCCTGCTTCTCTCCCCGGAAGCGGATCCGCGATGGAACGGAGTGGCTTCCTGCGATGCCCCTGCCCTGCGAAATCTTGGTGAAGGTCCGGATCAGCGCGTCCAGCGAGGGAGCAACCTCGGTGACGCCACCGAGAGCGCCCGACAGCGCCGCAGCCCGGGCCCGGTCGAGATAGTACTGAACCTGGTCGCGCATGATTGCGGCCTGGGTTTTCACAGTCTGCGGCAGTTGGTCATCCCCGCAGCCCGCCTCGGCTTCGTTCAGCATGACGCTCAGCGGGGTCTTCAGGGCGTGGGCGAGATTGCCGACCTGCGTGCGGGCCCGGTCGAGGATTTCGTGATTGGCATCGATGAGCTGATTCAGCTCGCCTGCAAGCGGAGCGAGATCGGGCGGGTATTGCCCGACGATCCGCGGCGTCTCGCCGGTCCGCACCATGCCGACGGCGGCACCCAGCCGCACCAATGGGCGCAGACCGAACCGCACCTGGATGATGGTCGACGCGACGAGCGCCAGCCCAAGGAGCACGAAGGTCATCGTCAGCGCGAAGCGGAAATCGCGGATGTCGCCTTCGATCTCGTCGGATGGTGCGGCAACCGCGACCGTGAACCGGCCATCTTCGCCGACATCGATCTCGCGCTCGAGAATGCGCAGCGCCCGGTCGTCCGGGCCGGAAATATAGCTCTCGCGCAGGCCACGCGCATTAGGCAGGATCGGCTGGTCGAGCAGCTTCGGGAGCTGCCCGCCGACAAGCGAGCGCGAGGAACGGACGGTCGGCCGCTCGCCGTCGAGCCGGATGATCTGCCAGTACCAGCCGGACAGCGGCAGGTCGAAGCGCGGCTCGCCGAGATCGCCGATCGCCTGGCGCTCCGTTTCGGGCGGCGCGGCAAGATCGGCGACAAGTTCCTTGATGTAGACGCTGAGACGCTCGTCGAAGCCGCGTTCGGCGGAACGGCGATAGAAGGTGGTCAGGCCGAAGCCCGCCAGCATCAGTACCAATGCGCAGCAGATCGCCGCCGAGAGGAAGAGGCGCGCCCCCAGCGAATAGCGATGCGGCTTGAAGGGCATCGCCCGCGATCAGACCTTTTCAGGCGCAGCTGCGATATAGCCCAGCCCCCGAACGGTCTCGATGACCTCGACGCCGAGCTTCTTGCGCAAGCGGCCGACGAAGACCTCGATCGTATTGGAATCCCGGTCGAAATCCTGATCGTAGAGATGCTCGACAAGTTCGGTGCGGGACACGACGCGGCCCTGGTGATGCATCAGATAGGCAAGCAGACGGTACTCATGCGAGGTCAGCTTCACCGGGTTGCCGTCGACGACGACGCGGCTGGCGCGGGTGTCGAGCCGCACGGGTCCGCAGATCAGTTCCGATGTGGCGTGGCCGGCGGCACGGCGCAGCAGCGCGCGGACGCGAGCCAGCAATTCCTCGATGTGGAAGGGTTTCACGACATAGTCGTCGGCGCCTGCATCGAAGCCTGCGACCTTGTCGCTCCAGCGGTCTCGGGCCGTCAGGATCAGGACCGGCATGGATTTGGCGGCACGGCGCCAGCCCTGCAGCACGGCGACACCATCGACCTTCGGCAAGCCGAGATCGAGGATGACGGCGTCGTAGGGCTCGGTCTCGCCGAGATACAGGCCTTCTTCACCGTCGAAGGCCTTGTCGACGGCATAGCCGGCGTTTTCAAGCGCGGTGACGATCTGGCGGTTGAGGTCCTTGTCGTCCTCGACGACGAGCAATCTCACTGTCGGCTAGCTCCTGTTGGCGATGCGGCGCGCGCCGGTCCGGCTGCGTCGGGGTATAGGGGTCAGCGTATGGTCGCAACCTTGCCGGATTGGCCTTCGAGCGTAACGCGCGCGACGCGCCCGTCACGTTTCAGCGTCGTTACCACATAGACGAAATCCTCGCCCTGCCGACAGAGCCGGATGCGCACGACCTCGCCCGGCGCCGCATGGCGGGCGTGACGGGACGCCTGGGCCGGCTGCATGACCCGCCCTTCTGCGACAGCGTCGCGCATCTCGTCCGCGGACAAGCAGGAAATAGGCGTCGGATCGTCAATCCGGACGATCGGCAGCGGCGAGGCCAACAGGGTTAGGGCGAAAATAGATTCAACCGGCATCATCGACATGAGCTAGTCCCGCGCGCGTGAACGCGCCATGAATGCAGTGCCATGTTCCGCTGAGGAGACTATGTCAGCGGACCGGCACGCGTCCACGCCATTCGTGACCGCGCCCCACGGCCGCGCTGATCTGGACGATCGACAGCGCGATTTCGGCCTGAGCGGTGCCGAAATCGGCCAATTCCAGCTCGGTCGAATATGTCCAGCCGGCAGTGGTGGTGGCGATGCTGCGCAGCGGCTCGTCGCCATCGAGAATCGCGACTTCGTAGCGTTCGCCCTCCTCACCGACCGGCACCTCTGCCAGTTCCCAGGAATCGCCATCGATTCGCGTGCGCCTTACCCAATCGAAATCGATCCCTCCGGGCACGCGGCGCGCAGTCGGGCGGACGGGCGAGAGGGGTTTCAGCGCCACGTCGCTCACCCCCGCCACGATCTCGACAATCGAGGGATCGCCGACATCATGCTGCAAAGGGCCTATCCGATAGCGCAGCAACTGCCGGAGATCGGCTAGGCCGCTCGTCAATGTCACGGCGGCACCGTCGAGCACCACGATACGTGAGCCCGGCGGAAGGCTGCGCATGGCCGCCACCTCCGAACCTCCGATGCCGCGTACCAGGCCGGACAGGCGAAACTGCTGCGTCCCGATCAGCTCGACCTGCGATGCCGTCACGATCTCGACCTCGCCGGCCTCGTCGAGCAACGCAAGAGCGTTGGCTCCCGCAAGCGCAGCCTCGGCCGAGACGGCAGACAACACGCCGCCGCGCAACCGGACATCAAGCACAGCGCGCCGATCCGTCCGCCAGAGTGGTCCGGGCGGCAGCGTCGTCAGCGTCTCCCCGACGATCGAGGGCGCCTCGATCAGACGTAAGAATTCGAACAGCCCCTCCCCGTCGGCCTGCCAGATCGCCAGAGCGCCGGGCCATGGCGCGGCGAAGGCGGCAACCGACAGCAAGGGCGGCGGCTGCATGTGCGCGACCGGCAAAGCGAGCGGCACCACCATCGGCCGCCCCGGCAGGGCTGGAGCGACGTGCGGCGGACGTAGCGCGGACCGCGTCCCGGCAGTCATATAGATCGCCGGTTCGACGGCACGACCGCTGGCCTTTCGGCTAGGGCCATCGCTGATCCGGGTCAGGCGGAAGAGACGATCATTGCCATCGACAGGCAGCGAGACCACGTCACCCGGCTCCAGATCCATACAGCGCGGGGACAGGTCGATCTCCAGCGTTTCACGCCCTGCCCAAACCTCCTGCAGGCGCTGATCGGCAAGACGCTGCCCTTCCGCCGGCCGCGTCACGATAGCGGTCTCGACGGAGACCTCGCGCCGCGCGGCGCCTGCCAGGCGACGCGAGCGCGCCGTGGCATTGCGATAATCCTCTTCGCCGTCGCTGAAACCCAGGCGCAGTTCGCGCGGCAATTCGCTTTCCTGGGCGCGGCGCAATTCATAGGGGCGGCCGTCACGGTCGAGCAGCAGGTCGTCAGTGCCGAGCTGACGAGCGACCTTGCCGCCGCGGGCATGGAAGCGCAGCTTGCCGGCGCTCATCGTGGCGTCGAAGCCAAAGGCCTGACCGAGCGGTTCGAGCGCCTGTCGCGCGGAGAGCGGTCGGTCGAGCACATAGCCATCGACGAAACCGTCGATCCGGATCTCATCCGCCGTCGGCAGGCCGAAATCGGCGAGGACCTTGCGCACCAGCCGGTCGACGGGCGTTCCCTCGATACGGCCGTTGATCCAGTGTCCGGTCTCGTAATTCGCTCCGTCGGCCCAGACCGCGTTTAGGTCTGGAAAGGCAGGAAAAGGCCTGGCATCCCAGCTCCAGACAAAGATGTTGGCCGGATCGACCATGCGGATGCCCGTGCCGGGATGGACCGGATTGCGACTGGCCTCAAAACCGGCCCGCGCCGGATCGAAGCCCGAAATGATCGCCTCGAGCGCGCGCGCCTGCACGAGATCGTCGCGCGCTCCGCTGGAGAAATGCGGGTAGCCGCTTTCAGCCGATTTCGAATCCGGGAAGACATTGGGCGCATTGGCGCCCTTGTCGACGGCGGGCACACCGATCTCGGTCAGCCAGATCGGCTTGGCGCCGGGAACGAAGGCGGTGGCGGCCGTTTCGACACCGCCGACACGTTCGATATGGAGGTTGCTCCACCAGCCCGGCAAATCCTTCGGCCCGAAGATCCAGGACTTGCCATAGGTACCGTCGGTGATCGGCTGGCGTTGCTGCGCCACCCGCCCAGCATCGCCATCATAGTACCATTCATGCGCCTCGCCGGAGTTCAGGCGAGCGCGGAGATAGGCGAGGTCGCTGGGCCCACGCGCAATCGCCGCATCGGCATGATCGGTGGAATCCCGCCAATCGGAGAGCGGCGGATAGAAGTCAATGCCGATCGCGCTGATTGCCGGCGAAGCCCAGAGGGGATCGAGGGGAAAGCTGACATTCTGCCCGCCATTGCGGATATGAGCGCCGTACTCGGTCCAATCCGCCGCATAGGTCAGTTTTGTCGAGGGCACCAGCGCGCGAATATCGTCGGCGATAGCGACGAGGTGGTCGACCATAGGGTAGCTCGACGCTCCCCGCATCTGCGTCAAGCCGATCATTTCAGAGCCGATGATGAAGCTGTCGACGCCTCCAGCAGCCTGGGCGAGCATGGCACTGTGCATGACGAGGCGACGATAGCTCCATTCGTCGGGCTTCGCGCAGACGATCTGCTCGCCGAGAGCGGACATGTCGGCGGGGCCGACCGTCCCGATGAAGGCCGCGATTTGTGTGCTGGCCGCGCTCGTTTCTTCCGCGCTGCCCGGACGGCCCGGCGCCGGATCACAAGTGATACGGCCGCGCCAGGGGTAGTGGGGCTGGCCTGTCTCTCCTGTTTCCGGATCGGGCAGCGCATTGCCGGACGGGATATCCATCATCAGGAAGGGGTAAAGCACCACCTGAAGGCCGTAATCGTCACGCAGCCGGCGGATCAGGTTGATGACGCTTTCATCAGACGGCGTCCCCCCGAAAGCCGGGCGACCTTCGACCTCGCTGACCACCCGGGCAGAGGACCGCGTCAGGCCCGCCACCGACCACTCCGCTCCCGTCGTCGGCTTTTGGGCGATCTCGACGCGCGGCGCCACCGTGCAGTTGCCGGCCCGCAGATCGTCACCAAACCACGAAACGACCAATGCAATCCGCCGCAGGCTTGGGCAGAGCGCGAGGAGATGGCCGAGCGCGGTATCGACGTCGGCGCCGCCATAGAGCTGATGGCGCGTCTGGCTTTCGGTGACGCCCGGTTCCGGCTCATGGCTGACCGCGCGCGTCTCGTAGACGAATTCGCTGGCGCCAGGGATCAGCGTCACCGCCCGGATCATCCCGCCGAGCCCCTCGACCGCGCGCACCACCTCGAAGGCGAATTGCGGGACGCGGTTGCCGTAGTCTGCGAGCGGAAAGCGCTCGAACACGACATAGGCGAGACCACGATAGCCCGGGGCGTCACCTGCCTCCTTGGCCGCGATCAGCGGATCGGGCTCCTGCCCCTCATGGCCGTTATGGACGCGCATCGAAACTGTGGTGACGTCGAGCTCGCGACCATCCACCCAGATGCGGCGCACGAAGGCGATCGGCCCCTCGCAAAGCCCGATGGCAAGATTGGCGTAGTAGCTATACGTCGTCTCATAGGTCTTCTGCGGCTTGCCGCCTTTGCCGCCGCTCTTGCTGCGCTTGATCCCGACCTTGATCTCCTCCTCGAAGCGCGTTGCCCAGATCAGCTGCCCACCCAGCCGGGCGCGGCCATAGACGCGTGGGATCGCCGCTCCTTCCGTCGAGGCAAGCCCGTTGATCTCCTTCAGGCGCGGCCCCTCGACGTTCCGGTTGCCGCCGCCACCCAAAAAGGACTGGTCGATCTGGCTGCCGGCAATCCCGCCGATCGCCTGGCCGATCATCCCGCCGATCGGTCCGCCCAAGGCCGTGCCGAGCGCGGCTCCGGCGACTTGCAGAACAAGCGTCGCCATCAGTCTGTCACCTCCGGAAAGGAAAAGGCGTGGCTCAGATGCCGCCGCCACCATGATGTGAACGCGACTTCGCTGACCTGCGCGCCGTCATGCGCGTGCAGGATGCGGTCATGCGCGGTCAGGATCGCGCAATGCTTGGCCGGGAGATGGCCGCGCCAGCGGAAGAGCACGACATCGCCCGCGCGAACCTCCTCGCGCGGCAACGGCAGCAGATGGCGCGACGCAGCGACTGCCAGCGTCTCCTCGCCGAGGCTTTCGGCCCAGCTCGGCGAATAGGGCGGTGGGGCTTCCGGCTCGGGGCCGTAGAGATCGCGCCAGACGCCACGAACCAGGCCGAGGCAGTCGCAACCCACGCCGCGCAGCGACGCCTGATGATGGTAGGGCGTGCCCAGCCAGTGCCGTGCAGCTTCGACGATGTCGGTTCGAGAGACCGGCCCGCTCATCGAAACAGGCTCCCGCCATCGAGCGCGCCATCGCCCGGCCTGACACCCCCGATGATGAAATCATTGCCGGGTACGTGCGGAAACCCGCGAAAATTGACGCCGTTTCCGAATTTTGACCGGCAGGTCGCAAAGCTCTTGTCGCAGCCTGGCGTCACGGTGAAGGCGTCCCCAGCGATGATAGGCGCAGGAGCGGCCTGCCAGAGCTGGATCGCGATCAGCCCGCTGCCCGCAGCATGGCGCTTCACCTCGGCCGCGAAGCCGACATTGCCGCCGCCAGTGAAGACGAGGCGCCCTCCGGTGAAATGACCGTCGGGATAGGAAGCGAGCGCCGGCGCCGTCAGCCCCAGCCGGCCGTCACTCGTGGCCACCGTTCCCTCGGCCGCCGTCAGCGTCACGCCACAGCGCGCATCGCCGAGATCGGCCGCGCAGGAGCGCATGTAAAGCCGGCCGCGCTCTTCGTCGAAGGCCTTGGCGGGCCCGCGGATCTCGGCTGTGAAGGCCAGATCGCCGCGGCGGATTTCACCGACGAAACCGGTTTCGAGCAGGAGCCGCTGCGAAACCGCCGCCCAATTGACCAGCCAGATCGAGACGCGGGCATCGTCGTAAAGTCCGCGCGACAGATCGGCCTCGTTCAGGCCCGATGCCGCGAAGGCCCCACTGACGTCGCCACCGCCAATGGCGAAGCCGAGTTCGGCCGCTGTCTCGGCCGCTTCGAGCCCCGTCGACGCCGCGAAAGCGATGCCGTCGAAACTCAAGGGCCTGTCATGGTCGGTGAAGCCGAGTACGAGGCCGTCGCGGCGGGTGAGGCTCCAACAGCGGCAGAGCGTGGTCGCGCCCTGCTCGATATGGGCGGCGAGAGAAGAGGGGATGTCGCGCATGGACCACCTTCAGGGCATGATTTCGACGATCGGGATTTTCGGGATTTCGCCGGCTTCGAAAGCCGAGAGATCGACTTCGATCGCATCGATGTCGAAGCGGACGGGCACATCGAAGAGAAAGCCGGCGGTTACGACCGCAGCGGACGGCGGCACATGCCCGTTGGCGAAGGTCACAAGCCCGGTCGCGGGATCGCAGGCGACCGATCCCGGCTGAGGCTGGACAAAGCCGTCGACGGCGATCAGGACCTCGCCGGACCAGGGCTTTGTGATCTCCCGGCGATAGGTCGCGATTCCCGTGCCGTAGTCCTTGCAGAGCTGGAAAGTGGTGGTGACGCCATCGCCGATGCCGATGACCTGATCGGTGGCGGTCGGTTTCTGCGAAGGCGGACAACTTTTCCAGTCGAGTTGGTCGCGCCAGCGGAAGCCGTAGAGCCTGCCACGCCGCTCCTCGAAAAACGCGACGGCGGCAGCGAGCGCATCGAGCGTCCGCACGCCGGAACCAGCATCATAACGTCTTCGCGAATGCGCCCAGCGGCTGTTGCGGACCTCGCGTCCCGAGGCCAGCGTGACGATCTGCGTCAGGCGTTCAGGTCCGCCGCGCGCGCCTCGGGCGATGTCGAGCGGGAAGCGGATCTCATGGAAATCGGTCATCGGCTTTATCCTTTGCGCTCAGTGCCTTGCGCCGCATTGCTCACAGCGCGCGGCTGCCTCGCGCCACCGCTCGGGCGATCGCAGCGGAGACCTGGGCCTCAGAGCGGCGGAAGCTGTCGGCATCCGGCGTCGAGACCTGGACCGTGACGCTCAACGGCCTTCGAGCCTCGCCGCCGGCCCGCACGCCGAGCTTGCCATCGGCCCCGCGCGACAGCGGCATGATCGCCTCGGCGCCGCGCTCGCCCATCAGGCCAAGCCCCCGACCAAGCGGAAAATAGGCGGGTGACGCGATGACGCCACCTTCGGCGAAGGCGTTGACCGGCAGACTCGCGGCGGGCGAGCCGAGGTTGACGTTGGTGACGAGCCCCGTGAGGCTCTTCACGCCGCTGCTCAGCAGGCTCGACAGGCTGCCCTGCAACGGTTTCAGAGCGGGTTTGAGCAGGCTTTCGGTCATCGACTTGCCGACGCTGCGCATCACATCCTCGAAGCGCTTGCCTTCGACGATGCCCTTGGCGAACGCGTTGCTGATCGATTTCCCAAAGGCTTCCGCCGATCTGTTCAAATTTTGAGTCAGCGAACCCAGGGACTTGAGATTGTCCAGGCGGGATGAACTGACGACCTCTTCATCGGCCATTGTAATTGCCTCTTCGGAATGGGAGCAGCACGCTGCGTCAGGCGTCGGGATGAGCGGCCATCAGGCTACGAAGCGTCGAGAGTTCCGGTGCGGCCAATGGCTGGGTGCTCTGGTGAGCCCGCAACGCCGCACCGATCTCGCGCGGCGTCGCTTTCCAGAAGGCCTCGGGCGTCCAGCCGAGCCGGCCGAGTCCGAATGCCATGATGTCGCGCCAGGGAAAGGGTTGTGCCGCCGGCAACGGGCTCACATCGCCGGCGGCTGCGGAGGGCGCGCCGGCTCCCCTTCGACGGCGGCTGCGTCGCCGAAGGTCGCCTCCAGCAGGCCGATCGCCGCCTTGATCGCCCCGTTCAGCCCGCCGTCGAACGCAAGGTTCGCGACCTGGTCTTCGCTGACGCTGCTGCCGGCACCGCGTAACCCGGCAGTGAGGATACGTGTCACGTCCCGCGCAGAGAGGCGGCCGCCGATGAAGCGCTCGCCCAGCGCCGGCAGGCTGTCGACGGCGAAGGCATGTTCGAGTTCGGCGAGCGCGCCTAATGTCAGGCGCATCGGGAGCGCCTCGCCCTCGACCATGAGCGCGGTTTCGCCGCGATGGCGGTTGATCATGTCCGGCTCCTCAAAGCAGCGTGAAGGTCAGCTGACCGGCGGATTCCAGCGAGAGGTCGAACGTCACCTCGCCGGCGTGGTCGCCGCGATATTCCAGGCTCGAAAGCTGGAACGGGCCGGTGATCGTGCCGAAATCGGGAACGATCACCTGCCAGTTCCGGATCGCGCCATCGAAGAAGATCTGGCGCACCAGCGCGTCCGAGGTCTCATCCTTGAAAATGCCGGCGCCGCTGATGCTGGCCCGGCGCATGCCAGCCCCCGCCAGCAATTCGCGCCAGCGTCCCGCGGATTCCGAATGTGTGACGTCGACCGCTTCGGCGTTGAACGCGATCTGCCGGGCACGCAGCCCGGCGACGGTGACGAAGGCCCCGCCTCCATCCGCCGCCTTGAGCAGCAGATCCTTGCCCTTTTGTGCCGACATCCGGCGCCTCCCTGTCTCAAGAGTTCAGAGTGTTTCCGTGACCGCGCGAAAGCGGATGGTGACGAAAGCGAGCCCGGCCTTGGCTTCACGCGCCAATCGGCTGGACTGCCATTTCAGATTGATGAGCCTGTGCCCCGTGAGCGCGAGCGGTGCGTCATCGAGCGCTTTGACGATGAGTGCTGCAGCCTCCAGCGCCTGTTTCGCTGAGCTGCTCTCGCCGGCCCAGACCACCAGCGCGACGTCCTGCTCGCAGCCGCCGTCACTGCCGGTCGACCAGTCGCGGGCGTCGACATCGCCATGGACGACATAGACGCCTCGCGCGGCGCGCGGCGCCTCGCCATGGATGCGGCCCGCTCCTATGAGCGCGGTCAGTGCCGGGTCTGCCGCCAGACGGGCCTGGATCGCAGCTCGCAACGCAAGAATGGCGTCACTCATGTCCCGACCTCCGCGACAAGGCAGACAAGCCGCCGTCGCCCGTCTTCGGGATCGGAAACCGCGCGGATATCGAAGATGCGCTCGCCGTCGCGCAGGCGCTGGCCCGCATCGACGCCCGCCCGCCAGCGCATGGTCACGCGACAGCTCGCGACCTGCTCAGGCCGCCCCATGCGCCAATGCTCGCTGCCTGAGAGCCACTCGACCTGCGCCCAGACCGCCGCGACGGTCGCGTAGCTTTGCGTCGCACCGCCGAGGCCATCGGGAACGAGAACCGGCGCTTCGAGCACCAGCCTGCGTCGCAACGCGCCGATCGGAGCGGTTCCATTGCTTGCCCCCGCCATGCTCAAAGCCTCACGCGACGGAACGGCGCGACCAGTGCGATGATTTCGGCCGGCAACCCCTCGGCATCTCTGCCGACGACATCGCCGCGCTGTTCGAACCAGCGTGCGGCGAGGCGCAACACCGCCTGTCGCAGCAGGGCCGGGACCGTGACGGCGGTCGGGCCGTAGCCGGCGACGACATCGATCTCGATCGCCCCGTGTGCCCGGCCGATCTCCGGCAACTCGCCGGCCATGCGGATGACCGGCGGATCGGCGGTCTTGTCGAGCAGCAGGGCGGTCGCCGCGACTGGTTGCGCGGCGCCGAGCACGTCATAGACACGCGCTGCCGTGATCGCGCTGACCGGCGACAGCGGCAGGCGGATCTCGCCGCCACGTGGCCAGCGGTCGATCACGATGCGCCAGCTCTGATCGATCAGGAAGCGGCCGGACGTCGCCTCGATCATCAACCTCGCTGCGGTGATCAAAGTGCCGAGCAGGCTGTCCTCGTCGTTGCCATCGAGCCGCAGAAACATCCTGGCTTCGGGAAGGGAGACCGGCTCGAACGCCGGAGGTGTCAGGGCAAGCGGCGTCATGATCGCTCCGATTCAGGGTTCAATTTCGAGATGCGACGCGCTATCCAGCGCCTCCCCGACGAGAGGAGCGCGTGATGCGCATCGGACGTTTGATCGCTGCCGCCGGCCTCGCTTTCGGCGTCGGCCTGGCCTGCTGGCCGGCCGGAGCTGTCGTCGGCGGCCGCGATGGTGGCCCGGCCGCGGGCTCGACCCTGATGGTCCTGAACGCGCGCGGCGGTGTCTGCTCGGGCATCGTACTGTCGTCGCGCGCGATCCTGACCGCAGCCCATTGCGCCGATGGCGGCACCGATCTGCGCGTTCACTGGAAGGATGCCGGCGAGCCGGTGCTGATCGCGCCGGCCGCGATCAGCCTTCATCCCGAGTTCAATGCCAAGGCGATCACGGCGCGGCGCCGCTCGATCGATCTCGCGCTGTTGCGTCTGTCGGCTCCGCTGCCGGCGCGGTTTGCTCCCGCACAGCTGGTCGATGGGCCGTTGCCGCGGGCGGGCTCCGAGATCACGCTGTCCGGCTATGGCGTTCTGCGCGAGGGCGAGGCGCGCAGCACCGGCACATACCGCTCGGCCGGGCTGGTCGCGGTCGAACCCTATGGGCCAGGGAGCATCCTGATCTGGGCGGCCGACCCTGCAGGAGCCGGAAAGCGCCCGGGCGCCGGTGCCTGCCAGGGCGATTCCGGCGGTCCGATGATGCTTGGCGACGGCGCCATCACCGCCGTGACGAGCTGGTCGACCGGACCGTCAGCCAAGAGTTGCGGCCTGCTTAGCCAGGGCGTGCTCGTCGCGCCGCAACGCAGCTGGATCGACCGGACGCTGTCGCAATGGGGCGAAAGCGCCAGCTGGACGACACGCCGCTGACGGAAGGACTGGACTGTGACGCCACAGTCCATAGATTGACGAGAGCTTCCAACTGGTCCGCATCATGACATTGCGCTCTCTTGCCTTCGGCATCGCTATCGCACTGAGCGCCGCCGCGCAGCCGGCCCTGGCCGTCGTCGGCGGCACGACCTCGCGCGACATCGGCGGCGCGCGCGCCTCGACGGTGCGCGTCGAAACCAGCCGGGGCGAACTCTGCTCGGGCGCGGCCATCGCGCCCGAACTCGTGCTCACGGCTGCGCACTGCCTAATGGGCGGCGGCTCCGTCAGCGTCGTCAGCCTCGACACGCGGTTTCGCGCCCGCCGGCACATGGTCGTCGCTGTCCTGCCGCATCCGACCTTCGTGCCCGGCACGACGCCGCGCACACAGCCTGGCGCCGACCTCGCGGTGCTCAGGCTTGCCGCGCCACTGCCGCGCGACATCGAGCCCGTTTCGCTCGGCGGCGGGCTCTGGCAGGGCGAGACCGTGACCATGGCGGGCTTTGGCCTCTCCGCCGAGAACAACAAGCAGACCGCGCGGCGGCTGCGCGAAACGCCGCTGGTGAATGCCGGCAGCTACACCACGCAGAACACCGTCAAGGTCGCCGTCGACATCGAAGCGCGCGGCGAAAGCCCCGGTGCCGGCGCCTGCCGCGGCGATTCCGGCGGCCCGGTCCTGCGCGGCGATGCCAATTCGCGCGATCTGGTCGGCATCGTCAGTTGGTCGAGCGGCCCGCTCAACTCACGCGTCCGGCGCATTTGCGGTGGCTTCACCGCGATCACCCCGATCAGCGAGTACCGAAGCTGGATTTCGGAGGCGAGCGCACGGCTGCTCGCGCGCGGCCCCGACGGACAGCAGGACGCGCCGGCGCCGCCCAACGCCGGCTACAGCTGGTGGTTTTCGCGCTGAGGATAGAGCGCAAAGCGCCCTATCCACTCGCCCCAGCTGATTATCCGCGGCTCAGACCGCGAACTTCAGACCCTTGATCGCAGCGAAGTCCTGCACGCCACCACCGACGCGCTTGGTCGTGTAGAACAGCACATAGGGCTTGGCCGAGTAGGGATCGCGCAGGATGCGCACGCCGGCCCGGTCGACGACGAGATAGCCGCGCCGGAAATCGCCGAACGCCAGCGAGATCGCATTGTTGGCGAGGTTGGGCATCTCCTCGGCCTCCACCAGCGGGAAGCCGAGCAGCGTCGCCGGAGCCCCTACAGCGGCCGGCGGCTGCCAGAGATACTGGCCCGTCGAGTCCCTGAACTTGCGGATGATGCTTTGCGTCTTGCGATTCATCACGAAGGACGCGTTCTGCCGGTAGCCGGCTTTCAGCGCATAGACGAGGTCGACCAGGATGTCGGACTGGTTCGAGGCGGCGAATGCTCCGGCAACGCCGGTGTTGAGCACGCCGATATTGCCCCAGCTCCAGCTGGCATCAGCCACGGTCGGATAGGCAAGGAAGCCCTTGGGCTTGTCGCTGCCATCGCCTGAGACGAAAGCCGCCCCTTCCTGCTCCGCGAAAGCGCTCTCGACCTCCTCGGCGATCCACTGGTCGATATTGACGATCGCGTCATCGAGCAGGGTCTGGGTCGCCGCCGGCATGGCGTAGAGTTCCATGGCCGGGAAGGACAGTTCCGCCAGCGTCGGCGTGCCGCCCTGCGGACGCGCCGCGGCTTCCGCCACCCAGCCGGAAGCCGGGCCCGTGGTCGAGAACGCCTTCTTGTAGGTGCCCGACGAGATCGTCCGCACCGTCGAGATCGCCCGGATCGGCGAGGCGGCGACGAGGCGCCTCAGGATTTCGCCCTCGACGGTGGACGGAGCGAGATAGCCGCCATCGGGACCGGAGCCGGCCGACAGCGCCTTGCCTTCCAGCCGCTTCAACCCGCCGGCCTCGCCGCTGCGGACATAGGATGCGAAAGCGGCCTTGTGCTCGCTGACCAGCGGATCACGCGGGCCGTCATGGCTGAGAGCGGGGCGGCTGCGGTCGAGCGTCAGCCGGTCGATCCTGCGCATGGTGTCGTCGAGCGCGGCATCCATTCGCGCCATCTTCTCCTCGGTGAGAGGATCAGCGCCACGACGCGTCTCGATATCGGCCAGACGCTCGTCATTGCTGACGCGGTAGCTTTCCAGCGTGTAGCGCAGGTCCTCGAATGCGAGCGACAGATCGGCGCCGGCAGCCTTGGTCTCGGGAGCCTTTATAGCGGGAGCATGGTTCAAGGTGGTCATGGTCTCTCCTCGGTGGAATGGATTCAGGCGTTGCGGAAAGCGGGGGCACGGCGAACGGCCTTGACGGCGGAGACGCGCGCCTGCGGCAGCATCGGGAAGGTCACGAGCGAGACTTCCCAGAGATCGACCCTCTCGAGCCGGCGCAGGCCGGTGCGAGGTTCGGTTCGGGCCTTCTCGGGGCGAAAGCCGATGGAGAGCCCATCGATCGCGCCCTCACGCATCAGCACGTGAACCTCTCGGGCGCGCCCGACTGCCAACGAAAGCTGGCCGCGCACGAACAGGCCGCGCGAATCCTCGACGAGGCTGAGCCAGCGGCCGATCGGCTCGGCCGGATCATGCTGCCAGAGCAGTTTCACGCCCGACGGTCCACGTCGGACCAGACTCTCGCGAAAGGCTCCAGGCTCGACCACGTCCTTGCCCATGTCGGCGATGCGGAACAGGCTGGCATAGCCCTCGAACATGCCGTCGAGCCTGGTTCGCATCAGTGGCTCGCCCAGGAATTTCGCCTCGCGTGCGAAAGGGCCGCCCGATAGCGCCACCCTCATCGCGTGGTCTCCCGCGCCTTGCGCCCCTCGCCTGCGCCACCTTCGAGCCGGGCGAGATTCTGGACGAAACGGCCGATCGTCTCGGCATTGGCGCCTGAACGGCCGGGCTTTGCGGGCGGCGCACGACCGGGGCCCGACGATGCGGATGGCTGCGGCTTTTTCTCACCGGAGCGTTTCATGATTGATCTCCCTCGAGGCGGGCATTGAAGCGATTGAGCTCGCGGACGAATTCGTCGAAGCGCCGGTTGGCGGCGGTCATCTCGCGTAGCATGAAATAGGCAAAGGCAGAGGCCGACCCCGCCCAGAGCAGCAGTCCGAGATGGCCGACATCCGCGCGGCCGACAAAGGCGGTCAGGATCTGGTCGATTGCGTTCATGGCGCGATGTCCCCCTTGTTGACGGTCCGGCCATAGCCGACCGCTTCGCGTTTCTCGTCCTCGCTGAGAAAGGTCGCGGCGCTCAGCCGCCGCCAGAGCGACTCGCGCTCCTCCGCCAGTGCCTCGATGGCGTCGAGGTCGGGCTCGAGGGTGAGTTCGTCGCCGAATGACGGGCCCAGCCACTGCGCCAGCGATTGTGCCGTGCGCCGCACCAGCGGGATGGCCGTCTGGCGCCAGAAGGCGCGGTTGGCTTCGGCGAAGTTCGCATGCGTATTGTCGCCCGGCAGCCCCAGCAGCAGTGGCGGGACGCCGAAGGCGAGCGCGATCTCGCGCGCCGCCACGCCTTTCGCCGCCACGAAATCGAGTTCTGCCGGCGTGAGCGAGAGCGGCTTCCAGTCGAGCCCGCCTTCCAGAAGCAGGGGTCGGCCGGCATTGCGGGCGCCCTGGAAACTTTCTTCCAGCTCCTGCTTCAACCGCTCGAACTGGGCATCGCTCAGCGTCGCACCGTCCGGGCCGTCATAGACCAGAGCGCCCGAGGGCCTCGCGGCATTGTCGAGCAGCGCCTTGTGCCAGTTGCTGGCGGCGTTGTGGATGTCGAGCGAGCAGGCGGCAGCCTCGATCGGCGACAGCCCGTAATGGTCGTCGACCGGGTGGAACAGCGTCAGATGCAGGATCGGCGGCAGTGCATTGTCGTCCTGCCGAAAGCGCATCGTGTCGCCGCCGACCGTATAGTCGTAAGCCTCCGGCCAACCGTCCCGACCGGGGACGATCCGCATTCGGTCCGGGCGCAGGGCATAGAGCTCGCGCGGCTCGGCGCCGACATTGACCGCCTCGACATAGGCATTGCCGGCAACCAGCAGGTGGCCGAACAGCATTTCGCGGAAGGCGATGCCGCCCTGACGGGGATTGGGCTTGTCGATCAGCGCCAGCACCGGGTGTTCCGGCATCTCGCGCTCGCCCACCTTGGCGATCAGCGGCGTCTGAGCCGCAGCTTCCGCGATCAGCCGCACGCAACGATGCACGACCGGATTGCGCTCATAGCCCTCGCGGGCAAGCCCGGCATAGTCGCGCGGAGTCCAGACCGCTCGCCCCGCCTCGTGCAGCGCAATCAGCGGTCCGACGCGCGAGCGTTTCTGATCCGGCGCGGGGTTCCCGCGCAGGTTGCGAAGAAAATTGAGCATGGATGTCTCGCTATTGAGCGGTGAACGACTTGCTGTGACCGCCGGGGCGGAGCCTGGCGCTGCCCCGGCCGGAACGTCGCGGCTTAAATCCCACGCACTCGCGGCCTGCCTCTCGCCGCCAGCATCAGATGCGTCAGTGCCCAGACCAGCGCGTCAAGCCGGTCGGGCGAACGGCCGGAGCTCAGGCCGCCCGGCCCGAAATCGCAGAGTTCATCCTCCAGTGCCGGGAAGCGCCCGGCATGGCGGACACGGCCTTGCGCGTAGAGGGCGGCGACCGGCTCGGCCCTCAGGTATTTTCCGCGCGTGGCCCTGACCGCCGTCACCGGCACGCCGGCATCGACCTCGCGGATGACGCTGCTCGCCATCTCGCCGCCCTGGTTGACCTCGACGACGAGCGCGTCCGCTTCATGCCGCTGGTAGAGCGCGACGGCTCTGGCCGCCCATTCATGCGGACGTGCGCCCGAGATCGTCGCGTCTTCCAGCACATGGCCGAGACCTTCGCGATCGATACCGGCGACGACCAGACCGCAGGAATCGGCCCGCTGCGACGACGATGCCGGCGGGTCCACCGCCACGACGATCCGGGCCAGCGCAGGAGCGGCCGGTTCGCGGCAGCCCTCGATCATGGCGCGGGTCCAGAGCGCATCGGCGCTTTCCTCGACCATCTCGCCATCGAGCTCCTGCCGGCCCAGCCGCGTTCCGCCATAGGTTTCCTCGACGCTGCGCAGAAAATCGGCTGCGAGATTGAAACGGTTGGCCCGTGTCGCCGCCCGGCTGACAGCAACATGAGGATCGACCAGCAGCCGCTTGATCAGCGGGACCGGCCGTGGCGTCGTCGTCACCACCTGCCGGGGCCGGTCGCCGAGGCGCAGTCCGAATTGCAGCATGTCCCAGCACTCCTGAAGGTTCGGCCATTTCGCCAGCTCGTCGGACCAGGCTGCGGCGAATTGCGGCCCGCGCAGCCCTTCGGGGTCCTCGGCAGAAAAGGCCTGCGCGATCGCGCCATTGGGCCATTCCAGCCGCCGCCGCGACGGCGACCAGGTGGGACGTTCCCAGCGCGTATGGATCGACAGCAATCCGGAGACGCCCTCGATCATGACATCGCGAACCTGGCCCTGGGTCTCGCCGACCAGTGCGATCCGGCCGGTCGGAGCATCGGCGAAAGGCCGCTGCCCCAGTGCCATGCCCTTGATCCACTCGGCTCCGGTTCGGGTCTTGCCGGCGCCACGCCCTCCCAGAACGAGCCAGACGAAGCAATCGGTCTGCTCCGGCGGCTTCTGGTCGGGGCGTGCCCAAATCATCCATTCGGCGACGATGACCTCGTATTCGTCAGGCGACGCCGTTTCCAGCAGCTGCCGAAGCAGCGGAACCCGCTTCTTCGGCGGCAAGGACTTCAAGACGTCGTGCAAGTTCCTTGCGAAGCTCTGCGACGTGGCGCAATCCAGCGGCAGGCGAGAGGTCATCGGTGGCTTTGCCTCCCTGGTTCACGGTCGAAGCTTCCAGCGCGACCAGTTCGCGGACCGTGCGGGCGAGCGTCGCCAGCGCCTTCGCGTCGCTTTCGCTCGCGGCAGCGCCTTTCGGCAGTTCGTCGAGATGGGCCTCGTGCGCCTCCAGCTGCCGCTTGGCCGCTCGCCAGAGCTTGCCGATCACGGCCTTGCGGGCGACCGGCAAGCGCCGGGCGGGCGCGGCCGGCAAGGCCGGCGCGTCGTCGTCTTCGTTGGACATGGGGATCTCCGTCGGCCGGACACGCAAAAGCCGCCGGCTGAGAGCGCGGCGGCTTTGCTGTCTGGTCACACTTCGTGAGCGTTCCTGATGTCTACCCGATCAGCGTCACGATGTCAAGATAATATTCCTACAACCCTAGGGCGCATGGCCGAAAGAAAATCAGACCTGCTCCTTCTCGACCCATTTGATCGTTGCCGCCGGGACATATTGCTCCATGCGGTCGAGCAGGGTCGCCGGCTCCGTATCGGTCATCGCTATGGCGCGGTGCGTCTGCTTCAGGAAGCCGGCTTCGACCGTGCCGTCGAGGAAGCTGGCGAGCGGATCGTAGAAGCCGGCAATGTTCAAGAGCCCGAGCGGCTTGGAATGGATGCCGAGCTGGCCCCAGGTCCAGATCTCGAACAGCTCCTCGAATGTGCCGATACCGCCGGGCATGGCGATGAAACCATCCGAGAGCTCAGCCATCCGCGCCTTGCGGGTGTGCATGGTGTCGACCACTTCGAGCCGCGTCAGCCCGAAATGGCCGATTTCCTTTTCGCGCAAGGCGCGGGGAATAATGCCGTGAACCTCGCCGCCGGCCTCCAGCGCCGCATTCGCGACGATGCCCATCAGCCCAACAGCGCCGCCGCCATAGACCAGGACGAGCCCGCGACGCGCGATCTCGGTGCCCATGGCGCGTGCGCCGGCCGCATAGACCGGCTCATTGCCGGGGTTCGAACCGCAGAAGACACAAATCGATTTCATGAACCCAACGCCTGCAAGATGCGCGCCCAGGAGCGCTGACCCTTATGGAAAGACGAGAGATCGTATTTCTCGTTGGGCGAATGTAGCCGGTCATCGTCGAGGCCGAAACCGACCAGCAGCGTATCCATGCCGAGCAGGCGCTTGAAATCGCCGACGACCGGGACGGAGCCGCCGGAGCCGATGCTGACGGCCTTGCGGCCCCATTCCTCGGTCAGGGCAGCCCGCGCCTTGGTCAGCGCCGGCAAATCCGCGGGCACCACGATCGCGGGCGAGCCGCTATGGCCGATGAACTCGGCGGTGGCGTCCGCCGGCAGCCTTTCGCGCACGAATGCGTGGAAAGCGGCGGCGATCTTGTCGGGATCCTGCTTGCCGACGAGACGGAAGGAGATCTTGGCCGAGGCTTTCGCCGCGATCACCGTCTTGCTGCCCTCGCCGGTATAGCCGCCCCAGATACCGTTGACGTCACAGGTCGGGCGCGACTGGATCTGCTCGATCAGCAGGCGTCCCTTCTCGCCGATGGAATGCTTCAGCCCGATCTGGCCGAGAAACTCCTCTTCGGTCAGGTCCAGCGCCTGCCACTCCGCCTTCTGCTCGGGCGAAGGTTCCAGGACACCATCATAGAAGCCGGGAATCATGATCCGGCCGGTCTCGTCGTGAAGTGCCGCGACGATGCGCGAGAGCACGTGAACGGGATTGGCCGCCGCTCCGCCGAACAGGCCCGAATGAAGATCGCGATCGGCGCAGGTGATCGTGACCTCCTGATAGACCATGCCGCGCAGCGAAGCCGTGATCGCTGGGGTTTCGCGGTCCCACATGCCGGTATCGCAGACGAGGGCGAAATCGGCCTTCAACTCCTCGGCATTCTCCCTGACGAAGGCCGGGAGATTGACGGAGCCCGACTCCTCCTCGCCCTCGACGAGGATGGTGACACCGACAGGCAGATCACCGGTCTCGGCCAGCGTCGCGCGCAGCGCCTCGACGAAGGTCATGACCTGTCCCTTGTCGTCGCAGGCCCCGCGCGCGACGATGACCTTGCGGCCCGGCGCGATCTCCTTGACCATCGGCTTGAACGGCTCGGTATCCCAGAGATTCAGCGGATCGACCGGCTGCACGTCGTAATGCCCGTAGAACAGGACATGCGGGGCGCCGGGCTTGGGCCGATGGGCGACCACGACCGGATGGCCGGGCGTCTCACGCAACGACGCCTTGAAGCCAAGCGATTCAAGATCGACCCGCAGCCATTCGGCGGCGCGACGGCTCTCGGCGGCATAGGCTGAATCGGTCGAGATCGAAGGGATCTCAAGCCAGGACGACAGGCGCGCGAGCGAGCCTTCGAGATCGGCGTCGAGGCGGGAGAGAACGGCGGGGAGCTTGGACATGGCATCCATCGGGTGCGATTCAGATGGCGCCATCATGGCAAGGCGCGCTGCCCGCGTCAGCCCTCAATAGCTCATGCCTCTTGCGCGTCCTCTTGCGCATCCTCTTGCGCATCGCGTTTCGACACCGCATCCAAGATGTTTTATTGCGACTGCTTCGCAACTGCATTGACAGCGGGAGCCTGCCACCTCTAGCTTGGTTATTGCAAACAGATCGCAACAAGGTTTTTCCATGCTGACAAAGCCCCCGCCTCCCGAATCGATCTGGTTGCGTGCCCGCGGCGAGCCCTCGCTCGCGGACGTGTTCCGTACCGTCAAAGTCGCGTCCGGCGCGTCCTCCTGGCGCAAGTTCCTGGCCTTCTTCGGGCCCGGTTATCTCGTCGCCGTCGGCTATATGGACCCCGGGAACTGGGCGACATCGCTCACCGGCGGCGCGCAGTTCGGCTATACGCTGCTGGTCGTCGCGCTCGTTTCCAACATCATGGCGATCGTGCTGCAATCGCTCTGCGCGCGGCTGGCCATCGCTACGGGGCGCGATCTCGCGCAGGCCTGCCGCGACGCTTATCCGCGCGCCCTGGCCTGGCCGCTCTGGCTTCTGGCGGAACTCGCCATCTGCGCCACCGATCTCGCCGAGGTCATCGGCACGGCGATCGGCCTGAACCTGCTGTTCGGTATTCCGCTTGAAATCGGCGTCCTGATCACGGCGCTCGACGTCTTTCTTATTCTGTGGCTCCAGACCAAGGGGTTCCGCTGGGTCGAAGCCTTCATCATCACGCTTCTCGGCGTCATCGCGGTCTGTTTCGCGATCCAGATCGCGCTTGCCGACCCCGATTGGGGCCAGGTCATCCGCGGCTTCGCCCCGACGACCGAGATCGTCACCAATCCCAACATGCTCTACATCGCGCTCGGGATCATCGGCGCGACGGTGATGCCGCATAATCTCTATCTGCATTCGGGAATCGTGCAGACCCGGGCCTATGGCGAGACCCTGCCGGAGAAGCGCGAGGCTCTGAAATTCGCCACCATAGACTCGACGGTGGCGCTGATGTTCGCGCTGCTGATCAACGCCTCGATTCTGATCCTCGCCGCCGCGACATTCCACAAGACCGGTCAGACCGACGTCGCGGAACTCGGCCGTGCGCAGGAATTGCTGGCGCCGCTTCTGGGCCTTTCGATCGCCCCTGCCCTGTTCGCCATCGCCTTGCTCTGCTGCGGGCTGAACTCGACGGTGACCGCAACCATGGCCGGCCAGATCGTGATGGAGGGCTTCCTGGAGATCCGGCTTCCGGCCTGGCTGCGCCGGCTCCTGACCCGGCTGGTCGCGATCGTGCCCGCCATTGCCGTCACCATGATCTATGGCGAGGGGCAGACCGGCAAGCTGCTGATCCTGAGCCAGGTCGTCCTGAGCCTTCAGCTCCCCTTCGCAGTGGTCCCGCTGGTGATGTTCACCGGCTCGAAGGAAAAGATGGGTGCACTTGTCGCACCGCGCTGGCTGAGCATTTTCGCCGCCACCATCGCCGCGATCATCATCCTGCTCAATCTGAAGCTACTGACCGACCTCGCGATGGGCTGAAGGCGCCGCGCGGGGGGCGGCGCGCTCCGCTGGATCATCGGGCCGGACATCGCATCCGACCCGATGATCCAGCTCCTTGTTTTCGCATCGATTTTCTTCAAATATCGCAATCCACTTTTCGGGCCGATGCCTAGCGCTTCCCGCCCATCATCGACCCCAGCACGCCGCGCAGGATCGCGGTGCCGACCTGCCGGCCGATTGAGGTCGCAGCCGAGCGCGCCGCCGAGGTGATGATCTTCTCGGTCATGCTCTGCGGCAGGGCGCCGCCCCGGCTGCCCGGGCCGGTCTTGGGACGAGGCGCGGGCGTGCCGCCGCCGAACCAGCCGCCGATCGTGTCCATGATGCCGCCGTCCCCCGTCGCCGAGGCCTCCACGGCGCTGCCGTCCGGGTTGAGGTTCTTGCGCTTCATCAGATCTTCATAGGCGGACTCACGATCGACCATCGTGTCGTATTTGCCCTTGAAGCCGGAATTGCTCATCGCCTGCTGGCGCTCCTGCACGCTGCAGGGCCCGACCTGCGCCATCGGCGGCGCGATATGGGTGCGCTCGACCATGGTCGGCGTGCCCTTGCCTTCGAGCGTCGAGGTCAGCGCCTCGCCGACGGCAAGCTGCGTGATCGCCTCCTCCGTCTTGAACTTCGGATTCTGGCGGAATGTCTCGGCGGCTGCGCGCACCGCCTTCTGGTCGCGCGGGGTGAAGGCGCGCAGCGCATGCTGGACGCGATTGCCGAGCTGGGCGAGCACCGTATCGGGAATATCCAGCGGGTTCTGCGTCACGAAGTAGACGCCGACGCCCTTGGAGCGGATCAGGCGCACGACCTGTTCGACCGCCGTCAGCAGCGCCTTGGGCGCTCCGTTGAACAGCAGATGCGCCTCGTCAAAGAAGAAGACGAGCTTTGGCTTGTCGAGATCGCCGACCTCCGGCAACTGCTCGAACAGCTCCGAGAGCAGCCAGAGCAGGAAGGTGGCGTAGAGCCGGGGATTCGCCATCAGCTTGTCGGCGGCCATGATGTTGACGATGCCGCGCCCGTCGCGGTCGGTCTTCATCAGGTCGCTGATCTCGAGCGCCGGCTCGCCGAAGAACATGTCGCCCTTCTGGTTTTCCAGAACGAGCAGCGAGCGCTGGATCGTGCCGACCGACTGGGCGGTGACATTGCCGTATTTCGTCGTCAGGTCCGAGGCGTTCTCCGCGATAAAGGAGAGGATCGCGCGGAGATCCTTCAGATCGAGCAGGAGCAGCTTCTGCTCGTCTGCGATGCGGAAGGCGATGTTGAGCACGCCTTCCTGGGTGTCGTTGAGATCGAGCAGGCGGGCGAGCAGCAGCGGCCCCATTTCGGAAATGGTTGCGCGAACCGGGTGGCCCTGCTCGCCGAAGACATCCCAGAACACGGTGGTGAACTGGTCCGGCACGTAGGGGATGCCAAGCTCCTTGGCGCGGGCCACAAAGGGCGGCTTGGAATCGCCGGGCGCCGCAATGCCTGAAAGGTCGCCCTTGATGTCGGCGGCGAAGACCGGAACGCCGTTGCGCGCGAATCCCTCTGCCATCACCTGCAGCGTCACGGTCTTGCCCGTGCCCGTCGCGCCGGTGACGAGGCCATGGCGGTTGGCGAGCTTGAGCAGCAGGTTCTCCGGCTTCCAGCTCTTGCCGATCAGGATGGCGTCCTTGTCCGTCACGAGATCTGCATCCGCCATTGTGTCCGCCTGTTGTGTTATCGAAAAGTCAGGGTCAAGGGTTTAGCGAAACGCGCCAGCGGGCGGAAGCCCGATACCCGCTTGATTAGATCGTTAATATATGAACTATCTCCCGGCCGCATCACGCCGCCAATGACAGGGACAAGACCATGGATGAACTGATCTCGCGCATCATCGCCGCTTCCGGGCTCGACGAGCCTCTCGCACGCAAGGCGCTCGGCATCATCCTCGCCTTTCTCCAGAAGGAAGGTCCTCCCGCCGAGATCGGCCAGCTCATGGCAGCGCTGCCCGGCGCACAGGAACTCGCCGATGCCGAGGGCGGCGCCAAGGGCGGCCTGATGGGCATGGTCGGCGGCCTGATGGGCGGCGGCGGTGGCGTGATGGCGCTCGGCGGCCAGCTGATGGGTGCCGGCCTGTCGATGGGACAGATCCAGTCGGTCTCCAAGGAGATGTTCGCGGTCGGCCGCGAAAAGGCGGGCGAGGACGCGATGGGCGCGATCGTCGGCGCCATTCCCGGTCTCGGGCAGTTCGTCTGAGCCAACATTTACCAGCCACAGAGTTCGTTCAACGCCGTCCTTCGGGGCGGCGTTGTCGTATCGCCCGCATTTGCGCACCCCGGCTGCGACGAAGTAGGGATGGCGGTGCGCCCGCACCCATGGCAATCAGCGCCTCGCAATTGCACAATGCGGAGAGAGGAGCACCGACGCGCATGAACTCGGCCGCAGCATCCGACCTGCTCTATCTCGACGCCTTTGCCACGCCGTCGCATGAGACATGGCGTGCGGCCGTCGACAAGGTCCTGAAGGGCGGGGATTTCGAGAAGCGGCTGGTCGGCCGCAGTGCCGACGGCATCCGTATCGAACCGCTCTACCCTGCCGCTCATCCGGCGATGCGGCCGCTTCGTGGCGAGGCAGGCCGCTGGCATGTCGCGGCGCGCGTCGATCATCCAGAGCCAGCAGAGGCGCAGAAACTCGCGCTCGCCGATCTCGAAGGTGGCGCGGATTCGCTCGTCCTGACCTTCGCGGGAGCGCGTGCCGCGCGGGGCTACGGGCTCGTGGCCGAGGATGTCGCTGCGCTCGACACAGCCCTCGACGGTGCCATGCTGGATCTGATCCGGCTGCGGATCGACCCTGCGCCGCAAGGCCGCGTCAATGCCCTGATGCTCGCGGCGCTCGTCGAAAAGCGCGGATTGACGCCCGATGCGACCATGATCGATTTCGGGCTGGACCCGATCGGGCTTCTGGCCAGCGCAGGCGCCTTTGCGGCCTCTTGGCCTGAGATCGGCCGCCGACTGGCTGAGACGATCCGGGCCTTGCAGGGGCGTGGCTTCAAGGGGCCATTCCTGACCGCCGATGCACGACCCTATCACGAGGCCGGCGCCAGCGAGGCGCAGGAACTCGGCGCAGTCCTTGGGACCGCAATCGCCTATCTGCGCGCGCTGGAAGCGCAGGGTCTGACGCTCAGTGAAGCCCGGGATGCGATCTCCTTCGTGCTTGTCGCGGATACCGACGAGTTCCTGACGATCGCGAAGTTCCGCGCGGCGCGCCTGCTCTGGGAGCGCGTTCAGAGCGCCTGCGGCCTCGAACCCAAGCCAATGATCCTGCATGCGGAAACCGCGTGGCGCTCGCTGACGAAACGCGATCCTTGGGTCAACCTGCTGCGCGGCACGATCGCGACCTTTTCGGCCGGCATCGGCGGGGCCGACTCGCTGACGGTGCAGCCCTTTACCGCCGCAATCGGCCTGTCCGACGCTTTCGCGCGGCGCATCGCGCGCAACACCCAGCTCGTACTGCTCGAAGAAGCGAACCTCTGGCGCGTAGCCGATCCAGCGGCCGGCGCCGGCAGTTTCGAGGCGCTGACACAGGCGCTGTGCGAACAGGCCTGGACGAAGCTTCAGGACCTGGAACGGGAGGCCCGGGACGGCCTGCCCGGTATCGTTGCCGCGCTCGCCAATGGTCATGTTCAGGCGGGCCTTGCCAAGCAGCGCGAGCTGCGGGCGAAAGCCATTGCCAGCCGTCGCGAGCCGATCACCGGCACCAGCGAGTTTCCAAATCTCAGGGAAACGGCGGTGGCCGTGCTCGATTTCGCGCCGGTCAAGCGCCCGAAAGCATCCCCTGCGACGACGAAAGCCTCCAAGCAGGACCAGAACGCGCTGATCGACCGCCTCATCAAGGGGGCGCCCCGCGCGGAGGCGCTGACGGCGGCCGAAGACGGCTTGCGGGCCGAACCCCTGCCGTCCTTGCGCCTGTCAGAGCCGTTCGAGGCCCTGCGCGACAAGGCCGACGCCTTTGCGCAGCGGCCGGTCGTCTTCCTCGCCACGCTCGGTCCAATCGCTGATTTCGCGACGCGAGCCGGTTTTGCACGGAACCTGTTCGAAGCCGGTGGATTAGCGGCTCCGAGCACCGAGGGTTTTGCCACGAACGGCGCCACCGATCTTCCTGCTCTCATCGCGGCCTACAAGGCATCGGGCGCACGCCTCGCCTGTTTGTGCGGCTCGGACGCCAATTATGCCAGCGAAGGCAGCGCGGCCGCCGAAGCCCTGAGCCAGGCCGGCGCGACCGTCTGGCTGGCCGGACGACCGGGGGAGAGCGAGGCCGCCCTGAACAAAGCCGGCGTGGCGTCGTTCATCTATGCAGGCTGCGACGTGCTCGATGCCCTCGGGCGCGCGCACGCCATCACGACCGTTTGAATGGAGAGCCTATCTTGACCGCCATCGCCCTGACGATCGCCGGCTCCGATTCCAGTGGCGGCGCCGGTATCCAGGCTGACATCAAGACCTTCGCGGCCCATCAGGTCTATGGCGCCAGCGTGATCGTGGCGCTGACCGCGCAGAACACCCGCTGCGTCAGCGGCATTCACGCCGTGCCGGCAGATTTCGTCGCCAAGCAGATCGATGCCGTTTTCGAGGATCTCGATGTGGCTGCCGTCAAGATCGGCATGCTGGCGACGACCGAGCTGATCGAGACGGTTGCGGCAGGACTGAAGCGCCACGGCGCGCGCAATATCGTGCTCGATCCCGTGATGATCGCAGCGTCGGGCGCGCGGCTGCTCGAAAACGATGCGGTCGACGCGATCCGTCGCCACCTTTTCCCGCTGGCGACGCTGGTGACGCCGAACCTGCCCGAGGCCGCCGCGCTGCTGGGCACGAGCATCGCCGAGACCGACGACGCCGTCGATGAGCAGGCCGAGAAACTCGCCGCATTCGGGGTCGCCAACGTGCTGATCAAGGGTGGCCATGGCAGCGGTGAGACCAGCAGCGACCTGCTGCTACTCGCCGGCGGCGCGCGGCAGCGTTTCAACGCGCCCCGGTTTGAGACGCGCAACACGCACGGCACGGGCTGCACGCTGTCTTCGGCGATCGCATCCGGTCTGGCGAAGGGGCTGGCGCTGCCCGAGGCGGTCGCCCAGGCAAAAACCTATATCACGGCCGCCATTGCGGCGGCCGATCAGGTTCCTGTTGGCCATGGCCACGGACCGGTGCATCATTTCCACCATTGGTGGGACATGACCGACGGGAGACAGCCATGACGTCGATCCCGGATTTCACGAAACTGGCCTTTGCCGACGGGCCGGCAACTGCCTCCGCCACGTTGCCCACCGGCGAGGATTGGCTGACGCCGGAAGGTATTCCGGTGAAGCCGATGTTCACGGCCGCTGATCGCGAAGGCCTGCCCTTCGTCGATACGCTGCCGGGCATCGCGCCTTATCTGCGCGGGCCGTACCCGACCATGTATGTCAACCAGCCCTGGACGATCCGGCAATATGCCGGCTTCTCGACGGCCGAGGATTCCAACGCCTTCTACCGGCGTAATCTCGCCGCCGGGCAGAAGGGCCTTTCGGTCGCCTTCGATCTCGCGACCCATCGCGGCTATGACAGCGACCATCCGCGCGTCGGTGGCGATGTCGGCATGGCCGGCGTCGCGATCGACTCGATCTACGACATGCGCACGCTGTTCTCAGGCATCCCGCTCGACCAGATGAGCGTGTCGATGACGATGAACGGCGCGGTCCTGCCGGTGCTGGCGCTCTATATTGTCGCGGCCGAGGAACAGGGCGTCCCGGCGGCGAAGCTCTCGGGGACCATCCAGAACGACATTCTCAAGGAGTTCATGGTCCGCAATACCTATATCTACCCGCCCGCCCCCTCGATGCGGATCATCGGCGACATCTTCTCCTACACGTCGCAGAACATGCCGAAATTCAACTCGATCTCGATTTCCGGCTACCACATGCAGGAAGCGGGAGCGACGCAGGACCTCGAACTCGGCTACACGCTCGCCGACGGCGTCGAATATATCCGCGCCGGCCAGCGCGCGGGGCTTGGCGTCGATGTCTTCGCGCCACGCCTGTCCTTCTTCTGGGCCATCGGCATGAACTTCTTCATGGAAGTCGCCAAGCTCAGGGCCGGTCGCCTGATCTGGGCCAAGCTGGTCAAGGATTTCGGCCCGACCAACGAAAAGTCCCTGCCGCTGCGCACGCATTGCCAGACGTCAGGTTGGTCCCTGACGGCGCAGGACGTGTTCAACAACGTGCCGCGAACCATGATCGAGGCGATGGCGGCGACGCAGGGGCATACGCAGTCGCTGCACACCAATGCGCTCGACGAAGCGCTGGCCCTGCCGACCGACTTCTCCGCCCGCATCGCCCGCAACACGCAGATCGTGCTGCAGCAGGAGAGCGGCACCAGCCGGATCATCGACCCCTGGGGCGGCTCCTATTATGTCGAGCGCCTCACTGCGGAACTCGCCGCCAAGGCCTGGGGCCATATCAGGGAGGTCGAGGCTCTCGGCGGCATGGCCAAGGCGATCGAGGCCGGCATCCCGAAGCTGCGCATCGAGGAGGCCGCCGCCAAGACACAGGCGCGCATCGATGGCGGCCAGCAGGCGATCATCGGCGTCAACATGTTCAAGCCCGACAACGAGGCCTCGATCGACGTACTCAAGGTCGACAACGCCTCCGTGCGCAGCCAGCAGCTCGAAAAGCTGCGGCGGCTCAAGGCGGAGCGCGTCGAAGCGGATGTGCAGGCCGCCCTGACGGCGCTGACCAATGGCGCGAAGGGCGATGCCAATCTGCTCGACCTTGCGGTCAAGGCAGCGCGTGCAAAAGCCACCGTCGGCGAGATCTCGATGGCGATGGAGCAGGTCTTCGGACGCCACCGGGCCGAGATCAAATCGATTTCGGGCGTCTACAAGCGGGAGGTCGGCACGATGAATCCAGCCGTCATGCGCGTGCAGATGATGACGCAGGCCTTCGAGGAGGCAGATGGCCGCCGCCCGCGCATCCTCGTCGCCAAGATGGGCCAGGATGGGCATGATCGCGGCCAGAAGGTCATCGCCTCGGCCTTCGCCGATCTCGGCTTCGACGTCGATATCGGGCCGCTCTTCGCAACGCCGGACGAGGCGGCGCGACAGGCCGTCGAGAACGACGTCCACATCGTCGGCGTATCCTCGCTGGCAGCCGGCCACCTGACGCTGGTACCCGAACTCAAGGGCGCGCTCGCCAAGGCGGGGCGGCCCGACATCATGATCGTGGTTGGCGGCGTCATCCCGCCGCAGGATTTCGCGGCGCTGATGGAAGCGGGCGCCAGCGCGATCTTCCCGCCGGGAACCGTGATCGCCGACGCGGCCGAAAAACTGCTCGAGGAGCTGAACAGCCGGCTTGGCTATGTGCAGCGGACGGCCGCCGAATAGCAGACAGGCGCTGCCAAAGGCCGCGCCTGTCCCATGGTCACGACTGTCGGTGCGCGACACTACCTCCAGCCGTAGCCATAGCCGTAACGCTGTGGCTGCGGGCGGGAGCCGTAGCCATCATTGTAGCGCTGCCAGCGGCGCTGGCCCCAATAGCCATGGAATGCCGGCGGGGGCGGCCGACGCCAGCCATAGGCCGGGCGATCGTAGCCCGCCTCATAGCGCCCGCCGAAGGCCTCGGCAGAACTGACATTCACGAAGCTTGCAGCCGCCACAGCGGTCGCACCGAGGACGAAGGTGGCGAGGCTGACACCGGCGAATTTGCGGAACATGGTCCCTGTCCTGTCTGGTGGCAGGGGACATCCCCTTGCCTGACATGGACATTCGCAGGTCACGGCTGAATGACCCTTGAGGACGTCGTTCACACGCCGTTTAGATCAGAGCATGGCTCGCACGAGAAACCGGTCCCCAGCTTTTTGCGCCATGCTTCAGCTCCCGGCCACCTGCTCGCGCTTCAGGAGCAGCGAGGCGGCAATCACCGCCAGTGCAACAGCGCCGATCATGATCGTGCAGGCGGCGTTGATCTCAGGCGAGACACCGAGCTTGACCGCCGAATAGAGCCGCATCGGCAGCGTGGTCGCGCCCGGGCCGGTGGTGAAGCTCGCAATCACGAGATCGTCGAGCGAGAGCGTGAAGGCCAGCATCCACGCCGCAGCGACCGCCGGCCAGATCAGCGGCAAGGTCACTGTCGCAAACGTGACCAAAGGCGTGGCGCCGAGATCCTGCGCCGCCTCTTCCAGCGAGCGATCGAAACCGGCGAGGCGCGACTGCACGACGATGCAGGCAAAGCCCAGGCTGAAAGTGGCGTGGGCGATCGTCACGGTCCAGAAGCCCCGTTCCGCATCGACGGCCACGAAGAGCAGCAGCAGCGACAGGCCGGTGACCACCTCCGGCATGACCAGCGGCGCCAGCACCATGCCTGAAAACAGCGTGCGCCCGACGAAGCGCCCATGCCGGACGAGCGCCAGTGCCGCGAGGGTTCCAAGCACTGTTGCAAACGTGGCCGAGACGAGGCCAAGCCGGACGCTGAGCCAGGCAGCATCGAGCAAGGGCTGGTTTGCCATGAGCGCGCCGTACCAATGCGTCGAGAAACCGCCCCACACCGTGACGAGCCGCGAGGCGTTGAAGGAATAGGCGATCAGCGCCAGGATCGGCAGATAGAGGAAGGCGAAGCCGGCGACGAGCACCAGCACCAGACCGGGACCGAGCCGCCTCATGCCGCCCCTCCCCGCGCCAGCCGCGCGCGCTGAAGCAGCACCAATGGCAGCACGAGCACGATCAGCAGCACGATGGCCACGGCCGATGCCAGCGGCCAGTCGCGGTTCGAGAAGAACTCGTTCCAGAGCACCTTGCCGATCATCACCGTATCGGGTCCGCCGAGCAGGTCGGGAATCACGAACTCGCCCACAGCCGGGATGAAAACGAGGGCGCATCCCGCCAGGATGCCCGGCAGGGACAGCGGCAGCGTCACGGTCAGGAACGCGGTCAACGGCGTGGAGCCGAGATCGGCGGCCGCCTCCAGAAGGCTGCGATCGAGCTTTTCCAAGGTCGTGAACAGCGGCAGCACCATGAAGGGCAGATAGGAATAGACCATGCCGATCAGCACGGCGGTTTCGGTGTTCAGCAGCCGAAGCGGCTCACCGGCAAGGCCAAGCCCGCCGAGAACCATGTCGAGCAGGCCCTCGGGCCGGAGGATGCCGATCCAGGCGTAGACCCGGATCAGGAACGAGGTCCAGAACGGCAGGATGACCAGGACGAGCAGAAGCCCCTGCCAGCGCCGCGAAGCCGCCGCCATCGCATAGGCCAGCGGATAGCCGATGCCGAGCGCGATCAGGGTGGTCAGGGCAGCGATGCGCAGGGAGTAGAGATAGCTCTGCCAGTAGAGCGGATCGTCAGTGATCAGGCTGAAGTTTTCGAGATCCAGCTGCGACAGAAAGCTGCCGATCGTCGAAAGGCCCTCGAAATGGGGTGCATAGGGCGGCAATGCGGTTGCGGCATCGGACAGCGCCATGCGCAGCACGATCACGAAGGGCGCGAGGAAGAACAGCAGGAGCCAGAGATAGGGCACGGCCACGACAAGGCGGCGGGCAGAGGTCGCGACGCTCACAGCCATTGCCCAAAGCTAGTCCGGGGCCCCCCGCAGCCCTCGTCCTGAGGAGCCGCGTCAGCGGCGTCTCGAAGGATGTTCCAGCGCGCACTGGAACCACCTTTCGAGACGCGCCTGCGGCGCTCCTCAGGATGAGGACTACACTTGTGGGGATCGTCCGCTCTGGTCACGGCCGCAACACCAGCCCGGCCTCGATGTCCCAGGAGAGCCAGACCTTGTCCTCCCAGGCGAAGGGCCGTGCGATCCGCCGCGTCCGGTTCGCCAGCGCGACCTTGAGGAGCTGCCCGTCCTCCCCGCCGATCATCACCTGGATCATGGTGAAATCGCCGAGATAGCCGATATCCCAGATTTCGCCGGCAACCTTGTTGGCGACGCCGATGGGCTCGTCATGGCCCAGGTCGATCTTCTCAGGCCGCAGACCGACGAGAACGGGCTCGCCAACACCAAGCGCCGGCGCCTCCTCGTCGAGTTCGATCGTCCCGGCAAATGACGTCTCGACCTTGACCAGATCACCCTCGATTGCCGCGACCCGGCCCTCGAACAGGTTGATGTCGCCGACGAACTCGGCGACGTGGCGGTTTGCGGGCGCCTCGTAGATCACGTCGGGCGGGCCGATCTGGACGAGCTTGCCATGATCCATCACCGCCATGCGGTCGGCCATCGTCATGGCCTCGTCCTGATCATGGGTGACGACCATGAAGGTCATGCCGAGTTCGCTCTGGAGGTCCATCAGCTCGAATTGCGTGGCTTCGCGCAGCTTGCGGTCGAGCGCCGCCATCGGCTCGTCCAACAAGAGGAGCTTGGGCTTTTTCGCCAGCGCGCGAGCGAGCGCGACGCGCTGGCGCTGACCGCCTGAGAGCTGGTCGGGCCGGCGCCTGCCCAGCCCCTCCAGCTTCACCAGCGCCAGCATCTCTTCGACACGACGCGCAATCTCCACGCGTGGCAGGCCCTCGCGCTTCAGGCCATAGGCGACGTTGTCGGCGACGTTGAGATGCGGAAACAGCGCATAGGACTGGAACATCATGTTGACCGGCCGCAGATGCGGCGGAACGGCAGTGATATCGACGCCGTCGAGCAGGATTTCGCCGGCATCGGGTCGCTCGAACCCCGCGAGCATGCGCATCAGCGTGGTCTTGCCGCAGCCCGACGGTCCGAGCAGGGCGAAGAACTCGCGGGGATACAGCGACAGCGACAGATCGCCGACCGCCGTCACCGCGCCGAAGCGCCTGGTAACACCGCGAAACTCGACGAGAGGCTTCGCCGCCGGATCGTTCCAGGGTTGAAAGGCCCGGCGCACGCTGCCGGGCGAGCTTTTCCGCATGGCCGGGGCGCCCCTCTTGGCCTCGCTCACTTGCCGGCGCTCACTTGCCGGTCTTGACGCGGGTCCACAACCGGTTGACCAGCCGCTGCGTCTTCTGGTCGTAGGGGGTTATCGTGTAGAGGCGGCTCATCACCGCCTCCGAGGGATAGATGCCGGGATTGTCCCGCACGGCAGCAGAGAGCAGAGGCTTCGAAGCCAGATTGCCGTTGGCGTATTGGATGAAGTCCGAGTTCTTCGCCGCCATCGCCGGGCGATTGACGAAATCGATGAATTTCAGCGCGGCTTCCGGATTGCCGGCATCCTTGGGGATGACGAAGGAATCGAACCACATCAGCGCGCCCTCCTTCGGGATAGAATAGGCGATCTCGACCTTGTTCTTGGCTTCCTCGGCCCGCTTCCTGGCCTGAAGGATATCGCCGGAATAGCCGACTGCGAGGCAGATATCGCCGTTGGCGAGCGCGTTGATGTATTCCGAGGAATGGAACTTCTGGATGTGCGGGCGCATCTTGCGCAGCAGCTCGCCGGCCTTGTTGAGGTCGGCCTCAGCCTTCGAATCCGGATTCAGGCCGAGATAGCGCAGGGCGGCCGGGAACATCTCCTCGACCGCATCGAGCACATGCACGCCGCAATTGGACAGCTTCTTCAGCTGCTCGGGCTCGAACAGGATTTTCCAGCTGTCGATCACCGCGTCGGGGCCGAGCCGCTCCTTGATCTTGGCAACGTTGTAGCCAATGCCCGTCGTGCCCCACATGTAGTTGACGGCATATTTGTTGCCGGGATCGTATTTCGACAGGCGCCCCTGGATCTCCGGCCAGGCGTTCTTGAGGTTGGGCACCTTGGCGGCGTCGATTGGCGTGTACAGGCCGAGCGGGATATGGCGCGGCAGGAACGAGGCCGTGACCACGATCAGATCGTAACCCGTCTTGCCGGCTAGGAGCTTGGTCTCGACAGTCTCCATCTGGTCGAAGGTGTCGTAGACGACGGTGATCCCGGTTTCCTTCTTGAAGGCATCCAGCACCTCGGGATCGACATAATCCGACCAGTTGAAGATCCGCAGCTCGCCATTCTGCGCGACGGCACTCTCGCCCGTAAGAAGCGCTAGACCCAGAATCGCGCCCGAAACAACACGCCTTACCCAGCCACGGCCCGTCATAGTATCTCGACTCCCCCTTGATATCGCGGCGAAGGCTAGCAGTTTGCTCGCGCGCCTCAACCCGCAATAGCGAGCGCGCGTCATGCTGCCGCAATCGCCAGCGATCTTGCGATGCAACAACTTGGCCACATATCCTTTCCCATGCGCATCGCCCGCCATTTCCTCCTGCTGTTCTCGCTGGTATTCCTGCTGCCGGTCGCAAGCCATGCCGCCTGGTGGTATTGGCAGCCCTCAGCGCAGGATTGGCGTTACGCCGACTGGTCGAGCGCCAAGCTGCTGCCCGCAGCCGCGATCGAACCGGAAGCGACGGTGCATGTCTTTGCCGCCCGCGTCGGCCGCTGGCGCGGCGTCTTCGCGCATCACTCCTGGCTGGTGGTGAAGGAGCGCGGGGCCAGCGCCTATACCCGCTTCGACGTGGTCGGCTGGGGCACGCCGGTGCGCGTCAACCATCGCGAGGCCGATGGCCGTTGGTTCGGCAATGTGCCCGAGCTCGTCACCGAACTGCGCGGCGAGGCCGCCGAGCGCATCATCCCGCGCATTCGCGACGCCGTGAAAAGCTATGCCTATGTGCAGCCCGGTAGCTACACGGCATGGCCGGGACCGAACTCGAACAGCTTCGTCCAGCATGTTCTGGCCGAGGTGCCCGAACTCTCCCAGGCGCTGCCGCCGACCGCGATCGGCAAGGATTTCCGCGATGCCGGGTTTTTTGCCGGGCTCACGCCCAGCCGCACCGGGATTCAGGCTTCGCTGTTCGGGCTGGCCGGATTTACGCTCGGCTGGGTCGAGGGCGTCGAGGTCAACCTGCTCGGGCTGGTGGCCGGCCTCGACATCCGCCAGCCGGCGCTGAAGCTGCCGGGCTGGGGACGCGTCGGAATTTGAATTGCCAAACACAGAGCGCAGAAACCCTGTTGAGAATGTGCCTTCAATTTGTTACATGTAACGAATAGACGGAGCAGGACGCATGCCGACGCCGACCAATCAACGTGTGCAAAAGCGCCGCGATGCTCTGCGGGCGGCAGGTCTGAGACCTTTGCAGATATGGGTCCCGGATACGCGCAAGCCCGGCTTTGCGGCGGAATGCCGCCGGCAATCGTTGCTCGTCGCGTCTGCGGACGCTCGCGACGTCGGCCTTGGCGATTTCCTGGACGCGGCCCTGACTGATCTGGACGATCCCAGCGAATGAAACGCGGCGATCTCGTTACTGTCGCGATGAGCGGGGACTTCGGAAAGCCCCGCCCTGCGCTCGTTATACAGTCCGACCAGTTCGAACTGACCGGTACAGTGACCGTCCTGCTTATATCGAGCGAGACGGTCGATGCGCCCTTGATCAGACTGTCTGTCGAGCCGAACGAAACCAATGGCCTGCGGCTGCCTTCCCAGATCATGATCGACAAGGTCATGTCCGTGAAGCGCGGCCGGATCGGCCAACGGTTCGGCCGGCTCGACCCGGAAACGACGATCGCGGTCAATCGATCGCTTGCGCTTTTTCTGGGCCTCGCCTGACAACAGGTGCGATCCGGGGCCGAAGCCTCAAACCGCCTCCAGCGCCTGGGCCAGATCCGAGATCAGGTCCTCGATGTTCTCGATGCCGACGGAGATGCGGATCAGGGCATCGGTCAGGCCAATCTCCTCGCGCAGTTCGCGCGCCACGCCGGAATGCGTCATCGCGGCGGGATGCGACACGAGCGTCTCGGTACCACCGAGGCTGACCGCGAGCTTCATGATCTGGAGGTTGTCGAGGAGCGCGAAGGCCTCCTTCTCTCCGCCCTTCACGTCGAAGGCGAAGGTCGATCCGGCCGCCGTGCACTGCCGGTCGAACACCGCCTTGCGCGGATCGCCGTCCTTGAGATCGCCGAGATAGTGGACCTTGGCCACCTTCGGATGGGCTGAGAGATACTCAGCGACCAGCTTGGCGTTCTCGTTGGCGCGGCTCATGCGAATGTCGAGCGTTTCTAGCGAGCGCATCAGCATCCAGCAGGAGTTGGGATCGAGCTGCGTGCCCAGCGAACCGCGCCAGCTCTTGACCTGCCGCACCAGCGCCTCCGACCCGCTGATAGAGCCGCCGACGAGGTCCGAGTGCCCGCCGACATATTTCGTCAGCGAGAGCAGCGAGAGATCGGCGCCCTGCTTCAGCGGCTTCTGGTATTTCGGCCCGAGCATGGTGTTGTCGACCACGACCGGCGGGCGGTGGCCCTGCGACTTCTCAAGCTCGTCGGCGATCAGCGCGCAGGCGGCGAGATCGACCAGCCCATTGGTCGGGTTCGCCGGCGTCTCGACCAGGATCATGCCGACCCGGCCTTTCGCAGCCGCGGCCTTGGCGGTGGCGCGCATCTGCTCGATGTCGAGACCGTCGGTGAAGCCGAAGGGGATCACGCCGAAGGCGCCCATCTGGTTCTTCAGCAGCGTTTCGGTGCCGCCATAGAGCGGGCGCGAATGGATCACCGTGTCGCCCGGCCTCAGGAAGGCGAAGCAGGTCGTGGCGATCGCCGCCATGCCCGAGGCGAAGACGGCGCATTTCTCGGCCTCGTCCCAGATCGCAAGGCGATCCTCGAGGATTTCCATGTTGGGGTGGTTGAAGCGCGAGTAGACGAGGCCGGACTTCTCCCCGGGATTGGGCCGGCGGCGGCCCGATGTCAGGTCGAAGAAGTCCTTGCCCTGTTGGGCATTCTCGAAAACGAAGGTCGAGGTCAGGAAGATCGGCGGCTTCAGCGACCCTTCAGACATGGCCGGCGAATAGCCGAAGCCCATCATCAGCGTTTCCGGATGCAGCTTGCGGTTGGAAATCCGGTCCTTGTGATAGCTGTCGCCGCTCATGGTCGCTTCCTCCGTTGTCGCATGCGGTCCGTCCCCGTAAGCCCGGCCGCCTCGCCTTCAGAATAATCGGATTGTTGCAGCATTGCTTGGCTGATCGCACTCACCATAGAATGGCCTGTGCAGCTTCCTGCCAACAATCGTTCAACGGAGAGCATATCATGCTCGATACGACCGATCGCCGTATACTTGCATTGCTCCAGGAGGATGGCCGGATCACTAATCAGGAGCTGTCGCAGAAGATCGGGCTCTCGCCGACGCCCTGTCTGCGCCGCCTGAAGCGGCTGGAGGAGACCGGCGTCATCCAGGGCTATTCGGCCATCGTCGACCCGAAAGCCTATGGCCTGCCCTTCAGCGTTTTCGTGTCGGTGCGGCTGACCCAGCAGACGCAGGAGCATATCGCCGAGTTCGAGAAGGCCGTCGAAGGCTGGAGCGAGGTCGCCGAAT
Organism: Allobosea lathyri; assembly: GCF_900108245.1. Lineage (GTDB taxonomy): Bacteria > Pseudomonadota > Alphaproteobacteria > Rhizobiales > Beijerinckiaceae > Allobosea > Allobosea lathyri. The sequence continues at coordinate 917,525 of NZ_FNUY01000001.1, read as the reverse complement.
GCTACCTGATGACCGGCACGCAGGATTATCTTCTGCGCGTCCTGACGGATGGCATCGACGGGTATGAGCGCTTCCTGAAGCAGAAGGTGACGCGGCTGAAATGCATCCAGTCGGTCGAATCCAACTTCGCGATGGCGACGATCAAGAAGCGTATCGGCCTGCCGCCGATCTGAGCGTCACTGGCGAGCGAACAACGCCTCGGCTGCCCCGGTTTCAGGAACGGTCCATCGCCCGTCGGACGACCATCGTGACCTCGCTGTTCGAGAGGAAGAGGTCATGCCGGAGCATGCTCCAGCCGCGTCCCGAAGTGTCGGCGACGCGCACGCCGAGCGCTTCCAGCCGCGAGCGGTCGGCAGCGCCGGCGCGGGCGACACCGCCTGCAAGCCGGGCCGAGATCGCCAGGGCGCGGTCGCCGGGATCGATGATCAGCGTCATGCGGCGCGCGAGCGGCCCGAGCTTGGAGACGGTCTGCTCGAAGGCATCGATGTCGATATCGGGCGACGCCAGGATGACTGAGCCGATGCGGGCATAGACGTCGGAGGATTCGCGCAATTCGCGCAGGCCTTCCAAAGTCAGGAACGTGCCCATCGAATGCGCGACGATATGGATGCGTCCGACCGTCGGGTTCGCAACCAGCGCCTTGAGCGCCTGCACGAAGCCGTCGCGCGACCACAGCGCGCTTTCGCGATCATAGGCGTAGTCGAAGAGCTTGCCCCCGGACGGCCAGCTGAACATCGCGGTGCGGCCCTGGAATTCGAGCGAGTGCGACAGCTGGGCGGCACTGCGGGCCGCCGATTCGAAGGTCTCGTTGTAGCCGTGCACATAGAGCAGCACGTCGCGTCCGTTCGCAGCCTCGGCGAAGGCGCGCGCGGCCTCATTCGATGTGCGGTTGCTGACACCCAGCACGGCCCAGTCCCCGTTGACGACGGAGGACACCTGCCCGGCAATCCCGCGGCCGGGCGGCGACATCTGCGCCTCCGCGAAGGTCAGATTGCCACGGTCGGAGCCGAAGAAGGGAGCGACAGGCCCCGACGGCTTGCGCGTGGTGACGACGAGCAGCGTCGGATCCTTGCCGAGAGCCGAGGCATCGGCGCGCGTCGGCTCGGAAAACGGCGAAACGCTCGCCTCAGTCTGGGCACAGGCCGAGAGCACGAGCGAAAGCGATGCGGCCAGCGCCAGCCGGCGAGAGATAGCGTGCCGAGAACCTGGCATCGAATCGGGCATCCATGAGATCGAGAAGTGGCTGGTCTAGCCAATCAGGCCTTAATCAAAGGCCAACGCGGCCAGAATGCGGCGATGCATGGGCGGCCGGGGGAATGCGGCCGGCGGTGGCCGATTGGCCACAGCCGGATGGGAGAGCCTCAGCGGCCGATGACGGCGCCGGGCGCGGTGACCACCAGATCGACGGTCGAGCCGACCGTACCCACGAGGCCGCCGGCAATGTCGCCGAGCTTGTCGCCGAAGCGCGGTCCGGCGGTGGCGATGCCCTTGTCGGCCTGCAGGCGGCGGCCGATCAGCTGCACGACCTTGGGCGAGGCTGCGAATTTGGCATGATTGAGGGAATCGCTGCTCGATATCTCCGACAGGTCGATGATCGTCGCGCCGAGCTTCGACAGATCGGTGACGATCTCGGTGTCCTTGGCGGAGATCGCGCCAAGCCGCGTCTTGTCCCCGGCGAAGCGGCGCGAGAATTCGAGCGCCTTGTCGTCGGCCGAAACAAAGACCGTCACCGGCCGCTTGATCTCGCGCATCTGCGTCTTGAAGACGTCGAGATCGACATCGGGCGCAGCCAGGATGACATCGCGAAGCTTGCCTCCGAAGGTGCCGTCGCCGCGGATCGAGGCCTGGCGCAGCGCCTCCAGCGTCAGGAACGTGCCCATCGAATGCGCGAGAACGTCGATCCGCGTCGTGCCGAGATCGCGGGAGATCGCGCGCAGGTTGGCTTCGAGGAAATCGCGCGAGTAGAACGCGCTTTCGCGATCATAGGGGTATTGCAGGAGCTCGCCGCGCGAAGGCCAGGTGAACAGCACCGGCACGCCCTTGAAGCCTGAATCATAGACGATCTGGGCGAAGCGATAGACCGCATCCGCGAAATTCGTGTTGTAGCCATGGACGAAGACGAGGACGTCTCGCTCCGAGGCCGGGCGCGCCAGGATCTCCCTGCGGACCTCGGCAACAACCGGCGCAAGATCGAGGCGCTTGACCGAGGTGACCGCGAAATGGCGCGCGGGATCGGTCGCGCCGCTGTCGGGCAGTTCCAGCTCACCGGGCTTATGGTCGCGCGGGACGGTGACCTCGAGCTTCGCGAAAGCCAGACGGGGCGCGCGCTCGCCGCTGAAATATTGCGGCTCATTCGAGGTTTGGCGCGTCGTTGCGACGAAGACCTCGACCCTGCCGGCGATGTCAGCCTTCTGGGCCGAAGTGACCAGCAATGTCCGCGGCGTGCCGCATGCGCCAAGCGCCAACGGTGCGACCAGAACCAATCCAAACAGCCGAAGCCGCAACGCCGCGCACATCATGTCGAACTGGTCTCATCCAAGGCAGCGATGATCAAGATGCTTCCGTGACACAGTGATGAATTACCGGTGCACGCGGAGATCGCGGGAAACTCTGGATGAGCGAGACGAAGCCTTGTCGCGCGGCCGGAAGCCTTGCTACTTGGCGATATGACTGATGTCACCGCCCCTCCCGCTACGCTGGACGACGCGATTCTCGCCGGTGAGCGGGCAGCTCTGGCGCGCGCCATCACGCTTGCGGAATCCCGCCGCGCCGACCATCGCGAGCAGGCGCAGGCCCTGATCCAGCGGCTGTTGCCGCGAACGGGTGGTGCGCTGCGCGTCGGCATCACCGGCGTGCCCGGCGTCGGCAAGTCGACGGCGATCGATGCGCTCGGCACCTATCTCACCGCCAAGGGCCACAAGGTCGCCGTGCTGGCCGTAGACCCGTCATCGAGCCGCACCGGCGGCTCGATCCTCGGCGACAAGACCCGCATGGCCCGTCTGGCGGTTGATCCCAACGCCTATATCCGGCCCTCGCCTTCCTCGGGCACCCTGGGCGGGGTCGCCGCCAAGACGCGCGAGACCATGCTGCTTTGCGAGGCGGCGGGCTTCGACATCATCCTGGTCGAGACAGTCGGCGTCGGGCAGTCCGAGACGGCCGTCGCTGATCTCACCGACTTCTTCCTGGTGCTGATGCTGCCCAATGCCGGCGACGAGCTGCAAGGCATCAAGAAGGGGATCATCGAGCTGGCCGACATGATTGCCGTCAACAAGGCTGACGGCAACGGGGCGAATGCCGCACGCGCCGCTGCCGCGCAATACAGGGCAGCGCTGCACATCCTGGCGCCCGCATCGGCCCTGTGGTCGACGCCGGTGGTGACGATCTCGGGGCTGACGGGCGAAGGTCTCGATGCGCTCTGGACGAAGATCATGGATCATCATGCCCGGCACGAAGCCAAGGGGCTGATCGCGGAGCGCCGCCGCCGGCAGGACGTCAAATGGATGTGGGCGATGGTGCAGGACAGGCTGCAGGCCAAACTCCGGCACGATCCCGCCCTGAAGGCGCGCACGCCCGAGCTTGAGCGTGCCGTGGCGGCAGGCGAGTTGACGGCAACGCTCGCGGCCGAGGAAATCGCGAAAGCGCTGGGGCTTTGACGAGGGATGCTGGCGCGATGGACATCCTGATCACCGGCTTCGGCCCCTTCCCGCATGTGCGGGTCAACCCGACGGCAAGGCTGGCCCGCGCCGTCGCCTCGCGCCTGGCCCGCTCCGGGTTGAATGCTGGGGCGCTCGTCCTCGAGACCAGCTATTGCGCCGGCTTGCCCGCCCTGCGGGAGCATCTGGCGACAGCGCAGCCAAAGGCCGTCCTGATGCTCGGGCTTGCAGCCCGCGCCCGCTTCGTCCGCGTCGAGCTTTTCGCACGTGGGCATGCCAGCCCGCTTCATCCCGACGCAACGGGCGAAACGCCGAAGGCACGCAAGGCGCTGCCCGCTTTGCCCAGCAGGACGACAGCCAATGCGCAAGGTGCGCTCGCGGCTCTCAGGCAACGCGGCATCCGCGCCCACCTCTCCCCTTCGGCGGGGCGCTATCTATGCGATGCCAGCTATGCCGCCGTGCTGGCGCAAACCAGAGGCAGCGACACGTCTGTCCTGTTCGTGCATGTGCCCTGGCTGCGGCCTCACGCGGGCGTGCGGCCGAAGCATCGCGTTGCGACGTTCAGGCCGGATATGCAGGTTCTCGCGAGCAGCTTGGCGGCGATAGGCCGGACAATGGCGCGCGCCGGACGCTAAGGCCGTCCCGTGGTGACACGGGCCGGCGCGGCATGCGGCTTGAAGCGTCAGGCGATCACGGAGGATTCCATGGCTCTTTCCAGGCGCTCGCTGCTGGCGGCGGCCCTTTTTGGCACAGGCGCGGTTCCGCTGTTGTCTGCGCCGGGGCAGGCCCAAGCGCGTGCGCTTGGGCAATTCGGCCTGGAAGCGGCCCAGTTCGGCCTGCGTCCCGGCTCTACGGACGACCAGTCGCGCCAGTTGCAGAATGCGCTCGGTGAAGCCGCCAAGCGCGATGCACCGCTCGTCGTCGCGCCCGGCCGCTACAGGATCGCCAATGTCATCCTGCCCGAAGGCGCGCGTCTGATCGGCGTTCCCGGCGCGACGCAATTCGTCACGGCGCAGGGCGGACCGATGCTGCTCGCACGCCGGATCAAGCGGGCCTCGCTCTCCGGACTGTCGCTCGATGGTCTTGACATCCCAGCCACCCAGAAGAGCGGGCTCGTCAGCGCCGAGGAGGTCCTCGATTTCAGCGTGAGCGATTGCGAATTCGCCAATGCCGGCTCCGTCGGCCTGGTGCTGGGCCGCACGGCCGGTCGCATCCAATTGAACCGCTTCCGCAGCATGCGAGACTCCGCGCTGTTCTCGCTGGACTCGCGCGGCGTCTCGATCGAGCAGAACCAGGTCGAGGATTGCGGCAATAACGGCATCCAGCTCTGGCGCAGCCAGCCGGGAGACGATCAGTCGATCGTGCGCAGCAACCGCATCAACCGCATTCGCTCGGACGCCGGCGGCGACGGCCCCAACGGCAACGGCATCAGCCTTTACAAGGCCGGCGGGGTCATCATCGAGGGCAACACCCTGCGCGATTGCGCGCTGACCTTCATCCGCAACAATTCCGGCTCGGGCGTGCAGATCCTCGGCAATCAGGGTCGGCGCTGCGGCGAGGTCGCGCTCTACAGCGAATTCGCCTTCGAGGGCGCGATCATCGCCAACAACCTCGTCGAGGATTGCGCGCAGGGCGCCGACATCACCAATTTCGACCTTGGCGGCCGGCTCTCGGTCTTCGCCAACAACATCATCCGCAACGCCCAGAAGGGCCTTGCCCCCAAGGGCAAGGGGCCGGTCGGCGGCATCGGCGTGCATGTCGAGGCGGAAGCCACGGTGACCGGCAACGTCATCGAGAACGCCAGCGAGATCGGCATCTCGCTCGGTTGGTCCTGGGGCATGCGCAACCTCGTTGCCACCGGCAACATGGTGCGCAAGACCGGGATCGGCATCTCCGTGTCGCTGGTGCCTAAGGAGCGCAACACCCTGATCGCCAACAACGTCATCGCCGAGGCGCTGAAGGGCGCCGTGCTCGGCACCGAGTATGGGAAGATCGTGACCGGAGATTTGACCAAAGCCGCCGATGCACGAGCGGCCGGGGTCAGGGTCGAGAACAACGCGGTGCAGTGAACACGCTTTTGCTCAATCCTCGTCGCTCGGCCCGCACCAGCCGGCAGATGATCGGCATGCGCGCTCGTTCGACGGCAGCCGATGCGAGGCCGATCAGCGGCAGGGTGGAGAACAATGCGATTGCCGGAGGCAAAACGCGCGGTTCGTCCCTCAGCGCGTCAGGCGGATTTTCGACAGGGAGCCTGCGATGTTTTTGAATGCTTCGGTGAGCGCCTGCTCGTTATCGGCGTTGAAGGCGAAGCCCGCGCCCGACGAGCAATTCTGCATCGCGGCCTTCGCCTGCTCGTCGGCGACCGCGAAGGAAACGGTAAAGACATCTATCTTCTTCTGTTTCGCGTAGTTGCAGATGGCGAGCATGTCAGCGTAGGTCTGCGCGATATCGGAGGTTTTCGTGGTCGGCAAATGGCTACCATCCGATGCCTCGTAGCGCATGGTATTGGTGCCGTCCGTCATAAGCACGAGCGCCTTTCTCGGCTTCCTGTTGTCCGGGTCGTAGGCCTTGCCGTCCGAGAAGGGTTCGCCGGGCGAGAGGACGTTGACGCCCCAGATCATCCCCGCGGGAATATAGGTTTCGGGACGGTAACCACCAATGTTGACGACCATGCTGTTGATCGCCGAGGTGACGGTGGAAAGCGAGTCCGTGAGAGGCACGATCGGATTGGGGCAGACCTGAGCCCAGTCAAGCCTCGGTTTCCACTTATAGGGAACGTCGGGCTGCCCGTCGCTGAGACGCAGATCTCCGATATTGCGCGAATAGACGCAGCCATACCACTTAAAATACCTGATCGAACTCTTCGCGCACTGCTCCACCGGCGTGATCGGCGTGCAGATTTTCTGGCCGCAGACTTTCGGCGTGCAGTCATAGCGCTCCGTAACGCCATCGACGACGCGCGTACAGGTCTGGGCAGGTCCGCGCGAGCAGCTTTCCGTGCATGTTTCCGCAACCGTCTCGCACGCTCCCCCAATGGTTTTCTGGTAGTCGGGAACGACGGAGATCCAGGATCTGTTGCGGTTGCCTACGCCGACATTGACGTAGTCGGCATAGGGCACGAGACCGATTCTCACGTCGGATTTCGGATCCTTCTTCAAGGTAGCGACGAGCGAACTGGCGGATTTCTTCAGAGCGTCCAGTTTCGAGCCGGACATTGACCAGGTATTGTCGAGAACGAGGACGACCTCCGTGGATCCGACAGGGTTGCGCGTCGCGCTCGCCGTGACGGAGAACGGAAGCGACCAAATATTGACGATACTCATGATCGAGGTGCGTGCAGCGCCTTCGACCACAACGGTGATGTCGTTCGTCGCCGGAGTATACGTCAATTTCTTGAAGGACGCCGATGCCGAGACCATGCCGGTAGTATTGGCGCGGACGAAATCTTCCGCCGCCTTGCTCATGACGGCTTGACTCTCGGAATTCGCCTGCGCTGCAGCCAGCGCTCCCGCGTCGGCCGCGGCCTGAGCCGTCGTTCTCGCCGCGGACAGCCGAGCGAAATCGATGACGCAGCCCACGGCGAGCAGCAGCAGCATCAACGCGCCGGCGAAAAGCAAGAGGACCCCACCGCGCCGGCAACGCATAAAATTGCCGAAAGTGAAATAAAACCGCGAACGCACCGAGGAATACATCTGCTATGGAATCCCGTCTTGTATTTCAAATACACTATATGTTTCAATTTAATAATTGCTCTCCTGACTGTTGAAATAAGATCGGTTAAAAATATTAAAATATAAAGAACACTATCCCGCATATGGCAAGGTTTTACATGAAGGTCTGTTTTTTCCGCTACGTCACTGACGAATCGACGCAACCGCTCGCCTGGAGCGGCGACAGGGCCGACCATTGATCGAAGGGAGGAAGCGCGCGACAGCAAGCATCGCCCGCGACGTTCCCGCCCGGGCGATGGCGTCGGCCGCTAGCGCATTGCCGAGCGGGGCGGCTAAAGCGGACTCAGAACGCGGCTGCGCGCACCCGGCCAACCTCGACGCCGTTCCAGTTTTTCAGGATGTTCTCGCGCAGGGGTGCAAACGCTTGCGCTTCGGCTTCGCTCATCGGCAGGAAGCGTGCGATCAGCGCAGCCATCGCGATCTCCGCCGCCCGGCCGGCGCCATCGTCGCATTTGAGCGCGATGCCGTAGCCTAGTTCGGGCAACGCGCCGCAATAGACGCCTTCCGCACCCGTCTTGGTGAAGAGACGCGCGCCGAGTTGCTCCATAGCGCGCGTATCGAAGCGTCCGGTGCCCGCCACCATGAAGGGGTGCGCCGCGACGGCCTTGCGGATGCGTGCAGCCGCTTTGGCGCGCTCGGGGCCGAAACCATGTCCCGTGCCGAAACGGGCGAAGCCGAGCGCGAGCGCGCTCAGCGGCACGGCATAGGAAGGGATCGAGCAGCCGTCGATGCCCATGCGCTCGGACGAATGGGCCGCGCCCGTGACCTCCTCCAGTGCACCGCGCACCGCCTGCTGCACCGCATGTCCGGCCTTCACATAGCCGGCGGGGTCCTCGTCGAGGCCGCAGGCGAGGCAGACGAAGCCGGCATGTTTGCCGGAGCAGTTGTTGTTGAGCGCGCTCGGCTCCTGCCCGGCCTTGGCCATGGCGCGGGCCGCCGCCTCGCCCATCGGCCATTGCGTGCCGCATTCCAGGCAGCCGGCATCGCGGCCGGCCTTCCTGAGCATGGCGAGCGAGGTTTCGGCATGTTCAGGCTCGCCGGAATGTGAGGATACGGCAAGCGCGATCTCGGGCTCGCTGAGGCCATAGCGATCGGCAGCGCCGCTCTCGAACAGCGGCAATCCCTGGATCGCCTTGACCGCCGAACGCGGGAAGACCGGCCGTTCGACATCCCCGACGGAAAACACCACGCCGCCATCGGCATCGAGCACGATCGCCGCGCCACGATGGCGCGATTCGACGGTGTTGCCACGCGTCACCTCGGCGAGAACGGGATTTTCCATGTCTGTCTCCAGCTCCGATGACTATACGTCGAACGCGCTGCCTTTTGGCGCTCGGCGCTCGACCTGTCAAAAGCCATGGCGCAAACTGCGCGTCACTGCCATTCAAGATGTTTGCCCGCGCTTCGCACGGGCCAGCCGGAGCCAGGAATGTCACCGGACTACGAGACCGAATATAACAACCGCGCCCGCGTTCCCGAACATCCCGGCATCATCGCCGGCTGGGCAAGCGATGCGGCCGCCTACCGCGCAGAGGCAAATTGCGAGCTTGGCGTCTCCTATGGCGACAGCGAACGGCAGCGCTACGACCTGTTCAAGCCCGAAAACGTCAAGAGCAATGCCATCGCGCTCTTCATCCATGGCGGCTACTGGCAGGCGCTCGATCGCGGGTTTTTCTCGCATATGGCACGCGGGCTCAACCAGCTCGGCGTTCCCGTCGCGGTCGTGGGATACGATCTGTGCCCGCAGGTCGAGCTTGGCCATATCGTCTGGGAGCTGCAGCAGGCGGCGGCTGCGCTCTGGCAGCGCTTCAACCTGCCGGTGGTCGCGACCGGGCATTCGGCCGGAGGCCATCTGGCCGCCTGCCTGCTTGCCACCGACTGGTCGAATGTCGAACCCGATTTGCCTGAACATCTGGTTCCGGCGGCCTACGGCATCTCCGGGCTCTACAATCTGAAGCCGCTGACCGAGACCAGCATCAATACCGCACTGCGGCTGACCTTCGAGGAGGCGGAACGGGAAAGCCCGCTGTTCTGGCCGGCGCCTTCACGGCTTGTGATGGATGCCGTCGTCGGCGGGACCGAGAGCGACGAATACCTCAAGCAAAGCCGCCGCATCACCGATGTCTGGGGGCTGTCGGGCGTGCAGACGCGCTATGAGGAGATCGCCGGCGCGAACCATTTCACCGTGCTCGCCTCGCTTCCCGACCCGCAGAGCGCCATGACCCGCAGGATCGCCGCGCTCGCGGGCGCTTGATCTTCCGGCGCAGGAGGCTCTATCGAGAACGCAGAGAGTTTCGGAGCGCGCGATGCAGACCTTCTTCGTCGAGATCAAATGCAAGCTCGGCAAGACCTATGAGGTCGCCAGCGAACTGGCTGATCGCGAGATCGCCTCGGAGATCTACTCGACCGCCGGCAATTACGACATCCTGGCGAAATTCCATGTCGCTGCCGATGTCGACATCGGCCATTTCGTCGCACAGAAGGTGCAGTCGATCCCCGAGATCGCCGACACGCACACGATCATCACCTTCAAGGCGTTCTGAGGCGTTCTCTCTGCGGGCCCGAGCGCGAGCCTCGCGCTGCGCGCGCATGCCTCGCGACGGGCCGCCCTTAATGTATCGATTCAACCTCAAAGCCTGAATCGCTTCATCGGGTTACGTGCTCATCTATTTTATCATTTCATTAACCACGTTCTCGCGCGGGCTCACCTTGATACGGGGCAGCGCGCCGGACTCTGCCGAGCTGTGCCGGTGAGGCGACGTCGCGTGGCGCCTTTTCGTTGCGAACGAATGATTGTTGCCGCGCCGATGCTTGACGCCGCTGCCCTTTCCGCGCGACCTCGGCTCGGAATGGGCGCAACGCGCCAGAGTCGGGAGCACGCACGCGATGAAGAGCACCTTGTCCAACGATCTCCGCTCGGGCGCGCTCGTCTACCACCGCCTGCCCAAGCCCGGTAAGATCGAGATTCAGGCGACCAAGCCGCTCGGCAACCAGCGCGATCTCGCGCTCGCCTATTCGCCCGGCGTCGCTGCCGCCTGCGAGGCGATCGTCGACGATCCCGGACAGGCTGCAGAACTGACCTCGCGGCAGAACCTCGTCGCCGTCATCACGAACGGCACGGCCGTGCTTGGCCTTGGTGACATCGGCCCCCTCGCCTCCAAGCCGGTGATGGAGGGCAAGGCCGTCCTCTTCAAGAAATTCGCCGGGATCGACTGTTTCGACATCGAGGTCGAGCAGAAGAACATCGAGAAATTCGTCGAGGTCGTCGCGGCGCTGGAGCCGACTTTCGGCGGCATCAATCTCGAGGACATCAAGGGCCCCGAATGCTTCGAGATCGAGGAGCAGCTCAAGGCCCGGATGCAGATCCCGGTCTTCCATGACGATCAGCACGGCACAGCGATCATCGTCTCCGCTGCGATCCTGAACGGGCTCGACCTTGCGGCCAAGAAGATCGGCGACGTCAAGATCGTCGTCTCGGGCGCCGGCGCGGCGGCGCTGGCCTGCCTCAACCTGCTGGTCGAGCTCGGCGCCTCCCGCTCCAATATCTGGGTCACCGACCTCGAAGGCGTCGTCCACAAGGGCCGCAACACCCTGATGGACCGCTGGAAGGAGGTCTATGCGCAGGAGACCGATGCCCGCACGCTGAACGACGTAATCGAGAACGCCGACGTCTTCCTCGGCCTGTCGGCGGCCGGCGTGCTGAAGCCGGAGATGGCCAAGCGCATGGGCCCCAAGCCGCTGATCCTGGCGCTGGCAAACCCCAATCCCGAGATCACCCCGGAGGACGCGCTGGCAGTGCGCCCGGACGCAATGATCTGCACGGGACGGTCGGACTATCCCAACCAGGTCAACAACGTTCTGTGCTTCCCCTATATCTTCCGGGGCGCGCTCGATGTTCAGGCGACGACGATCAACGAGGCGATGAAGCTCGCAGCCGTGCGCGCCATCGCGGCTTTGGCCCGCGAGGCGACCTCCGACATTGCGGCGCGCGCCTATGGCGGCGAGGCCTCGACCTTCGGCGCGACCTCGCTGATCCCGAACCCGTTCGACCCCCGCCTGATCCTGCGCATTGCTCCGGCAGTCGCGGAAGCCGCCATGGCGACCGGCGTCGCCCGCAAGCCGCTGGTCGATATCGAGGCCTATCGCGAGGATCTGTCGCGCTTCGTCTTCCGCTCGGGTTTCATCATGAAGCCGCTTTTCGCCCAGGCGAAGGCCGACCCCAAGCGCGTGATCTACGCCGAGGGCGAGGATGAGCGCGTGCTGCGCGCCGCCCAGATTGCGCTGGAAGAAGGGCTCGCCATTCCGATCCTGATCGGCCGGCCCAGCGTGATCGAGGCGCGTATCCAGCGCTTCGGCCTGTCGATCCGCCCCGGCGTCGATTTCGAGGTGATCAATCCGGAGGACGATCCGCGCTATCGCGACTACGTCCAGACCTATCTCGACATCGCCGGCCGCCGCGGCGTCACGCCCGAGGCCGCGCGCTCGCTGGTGCGCACCAACAATACAGTGATCGCGGCGCTGGCGGTGGTGCGTGGCGAAGCCGACAGCATGATCACCGGGCTGGAGGGGCGCTTCCTGTCGCGGCTGCGACACATCAAGGACATCATCGGCCTCGCGCCAGGCGTCTGCGACATCTCGGCGATGACCCTGATCATCACCAACAAGGGCGCGTTCTTCCTCGCCGACACCCATATCAAGGACAATCCGACAGCCGAGGAAATCGCCGACATGACCGTGCTGGCGGCCAGCCATGTCGCTCGCTTCGGCATCGAACCCAAGATCGCGCTGCTCTCGCATTCGGATTTCGGGGCGGCCGACACGCCCTCCTCGCTCAAGATGCGCAAGGCGCTGGCGCTCATCCGCGAGCGCGCCCCGGATCTGGAATGCGATGGCGAGATGGAGGCCGATACCGCTCTTCTGCCCTTGATACGCGACCGGGTGCTGCCTTCGTCCACGCTGAAGGGCGTGGCGAACGTGCTGATCTTCCCCAATCTCGACGCCGCCAACATCGCCTATCAGTTCGCCAAGGTGCTGGCGGATGCGCTGCCGGTCGGGCCGATCCTGATCGGCGCGGCCAAGCCCGTGCATATCCTCACCGGCTCGGTCACGGCGCGCGGCGTCGTCAACATGACGGCGGTCGCGGTGGTGGAGGCGCAGGAGCGGGCGGCGTCGGCGACGCCATGACGATCGTCAGCGCGGCCGGCCCGGCCGTCCCGCGATCCTCCTGAGCGCGCCAAGGAGGTCGCGATGCCTGTTGCCCGGATGTTTGCGCGGATCGCGATCCTGGCACTGCTTTTCGTGCCTTTCTATGGCGCGCAGGCTCAGGAGCCCCTGCGGCAGGAGGATACGTTCCTGCGCATCAAGCTCGACCAGCGCGATGTCAGGCTCGAAGCCCTGGTGGTCAGGCCGGAAACCGCGATAGGCCGTTTGCCGCTGGCCTTGATCACGCATGGCAAATCGTCGAGCAGCATCAGCATGGGCGACCTGCGGGCCTCATCCTATGCGACGGTCGCCCGCGACCTCGCGCGGCGCGGCTGGCTCGCCGTCGTCGTGATGCGGCGCGGTTTCGGCCAGTCGGACGGCCCCTTCCCGGCCTCGACCTCCTGCGCGAATCTCGACTTCTCCGCGCGATTCAATACGGATGCAGACGAACTCGAAGGCGCTCTCAAGACATTGCAGCTTCGCGACGATGTCGATCCCGACCGCGTCATCGCAATCGGCGAATCCGCCGGCGGCGCGGCCGTGCTGGCTTTGGCCCAAAGGAAACCGGCGGGCCTGCGCGGCGTCGTCAATGTCGCCGGCGGCTTGAATATCGAGGATTGCGTCGAGACGGCGCGCGATGCGCTCGTCGACGTGGTCAAGAGCTGGCAAAAGCCCGGCGCGCCGCCCCAGCTCTGGATCTACGCCAAAAACGACGAACTGTTTCCGCCCTCTCTGGTCGACCGCATGCGCGCGGCCGCACTCGATGGCGGAGGCAATATCCGCTTCGTCGAGCTGCCCGAGATCAAGCCCACGGGGCATCTGATCTTTCGCAATGGGCAAGCGCGCTTTGTCTGGCTGCGCGAGATGGATGCATCGCTGCGCGCCTGGAACCTACCGACCTGGTCGCCGCTGCGCGCCCGAAAGATCTATGCCGATCTCGGGCTCTCGACTCGTGCCGAGGCCTTCGAGCGCTACTTCGCCGCGCCCGGCGAAAAGGCGATGGCGCTCAGCCGGAGCCGCAAGCAGTTCAATTACTGGTTCGGCAGCGGCTCGCTCGACCTCGCCAAGGAACGCGCGCTGCGCGATTGTGCGAAGGCCGCAACGGACTGCAGCATTGCCTTCGAGAACGACCAGTCGATGCTGCCGGAATGAAGCGCCAGAAGAGGCATGGTAGCCGCACGCAAGAATGACCGGCTCCACGCGTCATTACGCCTTGGCAGGCGCTGAAACACGGGCTCTACTTCATCTGCCGGGCATCGCCTCGTAGCGATTCCCGTCGCGAAGCGGAGGCCTCCATGTTCGACGCAAGACGCCGGGCCGTAACGTGGGCATTTGCCACGCTGCTCGCCCTTTCGAGCGCGGCAACCGCCATGGCGCAGGTCGTGTTCCATCGCGGCAACGACGCCGACCCCGAGACATTGGACGCCCATAAAAGCTCGACGGTGTCGGAGGCGCATCTGCTGCGCGACCTGTCGGAGGGGCTGGTCATCCACAGCATGAAGGGCGAGGTCATCCCCGGCGCCGCCGAGAGCTGGACGATGAGCCCGGACGGCAAGACCTACCGTTTCACGCTCCGGGCCAACGGAAAATGGTCGAACGGCGATCCGGTCACGGCAGCCGATTTCGCCTTCTCGCTGAAGCGGATGATCAATCCGGAAACAGGCGCGAAATATGCGGCCCTCTTCTACCCGATCCTGAACGCCGAGAAGATCAACAAGGCCTCGGAGGGCGCAGGCGTCGACGAGCTCGGCGTCAAGGCGCTCGACGCACGCAACCTCGAAATCACGCTGGAGCGGCCGACCCCCTATTTCCTGGAATTGCTGACGCATCAACTGGCCTTGCCGGTGCATCCGGCCTCCGTTGAAAAACTCGGCAGGGATTTCGTCAGGCCCGAAAACTGGGTCTCGAATGGCGCCTATGTGCTCAAGGAGGACGTGCCGAACTCCCATATCCGGCTGGACAGGAACAAGGCCTTCCACGACGCGGCAGCCGTCAAGATCGACACGGCGATCTACTATCCCTCCTCCGATCTCGTGGCAGCGGCGCGGCGCTTCCAGGCCGGCGAGCTGCATCTCACCACCGACATATCGGTCGATCAGATCAAACAGCTGCGCGAAAAGCTGGGAGATCAGGTCAAGGTCGCGCCCTATCTCGGCACCTATTTCCTGATCCTCAACACCGCGAAGCGCCCGTTCGACGATGTCCGCGTGCGCCGGGCGCTCTCGCTGGCGATAGACCGGGAGTTCATCGCCGATAGGATCTGGGCCGGCACGATGCTGCCGGCCTATGGCATGATCCCGCCGCATATCGGCAATTATGGCGAGCGCGCCGAGGCGGATTTCAAGAACGCATCGATTCTCGACCGCGAGGACGAAGCCCGCAAGCTGCTGGCCGCCGCCGGCTTCGGGCCCGGCGTGCCGCTCCGGCTGGAACTGCGCTACAACACCACCGAAAACAACCGGGGCACGATGGTCGCCATCGCCGACCAATGGAAAGCCGTCGGCGTCGAGACGACGCTGGTCAACACCGACAACAGCACCCATTTCGGCCTGCTGCATTCGGGCCGCGATTTCGACGTCGCGCGCTATGGCTGGATCGGCGACTATTCCGACCCGCAGAACTTTCTTTTCCTGTTCCAGAGCGACAACAAGAGCTTCAACGCCGGCCGATATGACAATCCAAGGTTCGACGCGCTGCTGAAACAGGCTGCCGACGAGATCGATCTGGGCAAGCGTGCCGCCATCCTGCGTGAGGCCGACAGCATATTGGCGATGGAAACGCCCTGGATTCCGCTGATGTACTACACCACCAAGAATCTGGTCTCGCCGAAGCTGGTCGGCTTCGAGCAGAATTTGCGCGGCGCTATCCCGACAAGGTTTCTCAGCCTGAAGCCCTGAGGCTCGATCAAGGACAGCGCCGACATGCGCCCGCCTTGCGTGAGACGCCGATCCGCACCCCGCTTTGGCGCTCGCCTCTCGCCGATGCGTCCGCTAGAAACGGCGCTTCTCCCTGAACCAGCGAGACCGCAGCGATGAGCCGTATTGTCTACGTCAATGGCGCCTACCTCCCGGAAGAAGACGCCAAGATTTCGATCTTCGACCGCGGCTTCATCTTCGGCGACGGCATCTACGAGGTCTCGGCGGTCATCGGCGGAAAGCTCGTCGATTGCGAGGCGCATCTGGCCCGGCTGGAACGCTCCTGCGGCGAAATCCGCCTCGCGCTGCCCTGGTCCAAGGCGGAACTCGTCGCCGTTCACGAGGAACTTATCAAGCGCAATGAACTCGACGAGGGCGGCATCTATCTGCAGGTCTCGCGCGGCGCCTCCGACCGCGACTTCGCCTTTCCCAAGGATGTCGCGCCGACGCTGGTGATGTTCACCCAGGCCCGCAGCTTCGTCGATGCGCCGGGTGCGAAGACCGGCATCAAGGTCGTCACCACGCCGGATCTGCGCTGGGCCCGGCGCGACATCAAGAGCGTCAACCTGCTCGCGCCCGTGCTTGCCAAGCAGTTCGCTGCCGAGAGCGGCGCGCAGGAGGCCTGGCTGATCGAGGACGGTGTTGTCACCGAGGGCGCCTCCTCCACCGCCTGGATCGTCAAGGGCAAGACGCTGATCTCGCGGCCACTCTCGAACAAGGTGCTGCCGGGGATCACGCGCAAGGCGGTGCTCGCCTTCCTCGCGGAATCCGGCTTCACCTTCGAAGAACGCGAATTCACGCTCGAAGAAGCGCTCGACGCCGAGGAAGCCTTCATCACCTCGGCGACCAGCCTGGTCATGCCGGTGACCACGATCGACGGGCACACCATCCATAACGGCGCGCCGGGACCCACCGCCCTGCGCCTGCGTGAGATTTATATCGCCTTCGCGCGGAAAGGTGGCGTTCTCGGGTGAATTGATCCCAGACCCACCACGTCATGCTCGCCCTTGTGGCGAGCATCCACGTCTTGCACACCGCATTCGATAAACGAAGACGTGGATGGTCGGGACAAGCCCGACCATGACGTAGTGGCTCACGGAAACGCCGGTCAGTGGGAGGCAATCGCCTCCCCCGCGACATAGGTCGCCGCCACGTTCCGCTCGTCGCCGAGCGTGACCAGCACGAACAGCTCTTCGGCCAGATCGCGCACCGTCTCCAGCCGGTGCGCCATCGCGCGGGTCGCTGCCGTATCGAGCACAACCACATCGGCCTCATGGCCCGGCTCGAGCGAGCCGACCCAATGGTCGAGCCCGAGCGCAACGGCATTGCCTCGTGTGATCGCGTGCAAGGCCGCGAAGGCGGAGAGCGACTGCCCCTGAAGCTGCAGGATCTTGTAGGCCTCTGCCATCGTCCGCAGCATCGAATAGGAGGTGCCGCCGCCGATATCCGTCGCGACCGCGACTCGCACGCCCTCGCGCCTGGCGCGGTCCCAATCGAACAGCCCCGAGCCCAGGAACAGGTTCGAGGTCGGGCAGAACACCGCCACCGCGCCAGCCTGCGCGAAGGCGCGCCATTCGCGCTTGGTCATGTGGATGCAATGGCCCATCAGGCTCTTGGGGCCGAGCAGGCCGAAATCCTCATAGATGCCGGCATAATCGGCCGCCTTGAGATAGAGCTCGCAAGCGAAGGCGATCTCGGCCTGGTTCTCGTTGATATGGGTCTGGACATGGCAGTCGGGATGTTCCGCCGCCAGCCTGCCCGCCGCTGCGAGCTGTTCCGGCGTCGAGGTCACCGCGAAACGGGGTGTGATCGCGTAGAGCTGGCGGCCCTTGCCGTGCCAGCGCGCGATCAATGCCTTCGAATCAGCGTAGCTGCTCTCGGCGGTATCGGTCAGCGGCTCCGGGGCGTTGCGATCCATCATCACCTTGCCGGCGACCATGCGGGTGTTGCGCCGTTCGGATTCGGCGAAAAAGGCTTGCGCCGATTGCGGATGCACCGAGCAATACACCGCCGCAGTCGTCGTGCCGTTCGCCAGCAATTCATCGAGGAAGAAGCGCGCCAGCTTCTCGGGATGGCCCTGCTGAGCGAGCTTCTGCTCCTCGACGAAGGTGTAGCGGTTCAGCCAATCCATCAGCTGCGCGCCATAGGAGGCGACAACTTGCGTCTGCGGCATATGGATATGGGCGTCGATAAAGCCGGGCATGATCAGATGCGGGCGGTGGTCGACGATTTCGGCTCCCGGCGGTAGCGTGGCAAGCAACTGCGCCGCCTCGCCCACCGACGCGATCAGCCCGTCCGCCATGACCAGCAGACCATCCGCGATATAGCGATACGCCGCGTCGCCGGCCGCATCGGGATCATCCACGAACCAGAGCAGGCGGCCGCGCAGGGCACGAATGGCTTTCGTCTCGCTCACAGCTGATGCTCCGGCTCAAATTCAGGTCATATCTGCACCAAATCAAAGCTTTCGGCCAAGCCTCGATCGTGCCTAATCTGCGGGCATGAATTTCGTTGGCCCATGGTCTTTGGTTCGAGGCGATCATCAATCTGCGCCGTCATCCTGGCCGGAGCGCAGCGCAGCGCCGGGATCCATCGTAACGCTCCGGAGCCCTCCGATGGATCCCGGATCTGCGCTGCTACGCAGCTTGTCCAGGATGACGGGAGCCCACCGAGCAACAGTCCCAGGACATTGTCACCATGCGTGAGACGCTGCGCTTCATCCTGGGTGACAGGCCGGTCGAGATCGCTTCCTGCGATCCGACGCTGTCGGTGCTCGACTGGCTGCGCCTCGACCAGCGCATGACCGGCAGCAAGGAGGGCTGCGCCGAGGGCGATTGCGGAGCCTGTACCGTGGTCGTCGGCAGGCTCGATCGCGGGCAGCTGCGCTATGAGGCGATCAACGCCTGCATCCGCTTCCTGCCGACACTCGACGGCTGCCATCTGCTGACCGTCGAGCATCTGAAGCGCGATGACGGCACGCTCCATCCGGTGCAGCAGGCCATGGTCGATTGCCATGGCTCGCAATGCGGATTCTGCACACCGGGCTTCGTGATGTCGCTGTTCGCGCTCTGGCTGAACGAGGATGCGCCAAGCATTGCGCGCATCGAGGATGCGCTGGCGGGCAATCTCTGCCGCTGCACTGGCTATGAGCCGATCATCGCGGCGGCACAGCGGATGTATCGGCTGAATGCCGGCGAGCGGGAGCATTTCGCGCTCCAGCGTGAGCGGGTCGCGAAGCAACTGGCCGATCTGTGCGACAGCGAGACGCTTGTACTCGATGGTCCGGACGGTCGCTTCCATGCTCCGGCGACGATCGAAGCCCTTGCCGATCTTGTGCTTGATCATCCGCAAGCGACCCTTGTCGCCGGCGCGACCGATGTCGGGCTTTGGGTGACCAAGGACATGCGCCGGCTCGATCCCGTGATCTATCTCGGGCGGATCGAGGAACTGCGGACGATAGGCGACAAGGGCAATCACCTGCGGATCGGCGCTACGGTGAACCATGCCGATGTCCGCGCGGCGCTGGCCGGCCTCTCGCCGCATATCGACGAGTTGATGCGCCGTTTCGGCGGCGAGCAGGTGCGCAATGCCGGCACGATCGGCGGCAATATCGCCAATGGCTCGCCGATCGGCGACCTGCCGCCGGTGCTGATCGCGCTCGGGGCGACGCTGGTGCTGGCACGTTCCGGCCAAACCCTCAGCCCTCATCCTGAGGAGCCGCAAAGCGGCGTCTCGAAGGAGGGTTCCGAGCGCTCTGATGTATCCTTCGAGACGCGATCTGCGATCGCTCCTCAGCATGAGGGCTCGGCTGCGATAGTCCGGCGAGAGCTTCCGCTGGAAGACTTCTTCCTCGACTATCGCAAGCAGGACCGGCGCAAGGGCGAGTTTGTCGAGGCCGTGCTGGTGCCAAGGCTGCCAGCTAAGGCGCTGTTTCATGTCTCGAAGATCTCGAAGCGCTTCGACGAGGATATCTCGGCCATCTGCGGCGCTTTCTTCCTGCGGCGCGGTGCCGACGGCCGGATCAGCGAGGCGCGCCTCGCCTATGGCGGCATGGCCGGCACCCCGAAACGGGCGAAGGCTGCGGAGGCGGCGCTGTTGGGAAAAACATGGGACGAGGCCGCCGTCGACGAGGCGATTGCCGCCCTGCCCCGCGATTTCACCCCGCTCAGCGATATGCGCGCCTCGGCGGAGTATCGGCTCCGGGTCGCGGGAAACCTGCTGCGGCGCTTCCTGATCGAAACGACGCAGCCGATGGTCCAAACCCGCGTCGCGGGCCTGCTGGCGGAGGCAGCCCATGGCTGACGCACGCAAACGGTTGGATCAAGAGACCAGCGCGGGGCCGCTCGGCACGGCCCGCATCCATGATTCCGCGACCAAACATGTCGCGGGCGAGGCTGTGTATATCGACGATGTCGCGGCCCCCGAAGGCCTCGTCCACGCCTATCTCGGCCTGGCGCAGATCGCGCATGGACGTCTACTTTCGCTCGATCTGGAGCCCGTTGGCGTTGCGCCGGGTGTGCTCGCGGTCCTGACTGCGGCCGATATTCCCGGCGCCAACGACATCTCGTCGACCCATCGCCATGACGAGCCGGTCTTCAGCACGGGTGCGATCCTGCATCACGGCCAGCCGCTCTTTGCGGTCATCGCCGAGACCCGCGAGGCAGCGAGGCAGGCGGCAGCGCTGGCCAAAGCGGTCTATGACGAGGCAGCGCCGCTTCTCGACGTCGCGGCGGCGCGCGCCGCGGGCGGCGAACTCGTCACCGACCCGCTGAAACTCGAACGCGGCGATGTCGCTGCTGCCATGGCAGCCAGCCCGCGCCGCCTGAAGGGGTCGATCGCGATCGGCGGACAGGACCATTTCTATCTGGAGGGCCAGATCGCGCTCGCCATTCCCGGCGAGGATCAGGACATGCTGGTGCTGTCCTCGACGCAGCACCCTTCCGAGGTCCAGCACATGGTCGCCGCCGTGCTCGGTGTCGGCTCGCATGCCGTCACCGTCGAGGTCCGGCGCATGGGCGGGGGCTTCGGCGGCAAGGAGACGCAGGCCAATCTCTTCGCCTGCGTCGCGGCGCTGGCGGCCCGCAAGCTCAAGCGCCCGGTGAAGCTCAGGCCAGACCGCGACGACGACATGGTCATCACCGGCAAACGCCATGATTTCGTCTGCGATTACGAGATCGGCTTCGACGATAACGGGCGCATTCTCGCGGTCGACACGGTCTATGGCGCGCGCTGCGGCTGGAATGCCGACCTGTCGGGCCCGGTCACCGACCGCGCGCTGTTCCATATGGATAATTGCTATTTCTATCCGGCAGTGCGCGCCCGCTCCGAGCCGCTGCGCACGCACACGGTCTCCAACACGGCCTTCCGGGGCTTTGGCGGCCCGCAGGGCATGGTCGGGGCCGAGCGCTTCATCGAGGAGGTCGCCTTCGCGACCGGCAAAGACCCGCTCGAAATCCGCCGCCTCAACCTTTATGGCGACGCGGGGCGCGATATCACGCCCTATCACCAGACCGTCGAGGACAATATTGCCGGAGACGTCATCGCCGAGCTGGAGCGGCGTTGCGACTATCGCGCCCGGCAGATGGCGATCCGCGAGGCGAATGCCGCAAGCCCGATCGTCAAGCGCGGCATCGCGCTGACACCGGTCAAGTTCGGCATCTCCTTCACCGCAACCTGGTTCAACCAGGCCGGCGCGCTTGTGCATGTCTATACCGACGGCACGGTGGCGCTGAACCATGGCGGCACCGAGATGGGCCAGGGGCTCTATATCAAGGTCGCCCAGGTGGTGGCGCAGTCCTTCGGCATCGACCTCGAACAGATCAAGATCACCGCCACCACGACGGGAAAGGTGCCCAATACATCTGCGACCGCGGCGTCCTCGGGCTCCGACCTGAATGGCATGGCGGCGCTCGACGCCTGCGAGACGATCAAGGCGCGGCTCGTCGCCTTCGCGGCCAAGCACTGGCAGGAGCGGCCCGACGACATTGCCTTCCTGCCGGGCCGCATCCGCATCGGCGCGCGCGAGGTCGCGTTCAAAGAGCTGATCGCGGCGGCCTATATGGCTCGCGTCCAGCTCTCGGCGACCGGCTTCTACGCGACGCCGAAGATCCACTGGGACCGCAAGGCCGGGCGCGGCCATCCGTTCTACTATTTCGCCTATGGCGCAGCCGCTGCAGAGGTCGCGATCGACACGCTGACCGGCGAATACAAGGTCGAGCGCGTCGACATCCTGCATGATTGCGGGACCTCGATGAACCCGGCGATCGACAGGGGCCAGATCGAAGGCGGCTTCATCCAGGGCATGGGCTGGCTGACGACCGAGGAACTGGTCTGGGACGAGAAGGGCCGGCTCAAGACGCATGCGCCCTCGACCTACAAGATCCCCGTCGCTTCCGACCGCCCGCGCATCTTCAATGTGGACTTGCTGGAGAATGCGCCCAACCGCGAGCCGACGATCGGCCGCTCGAAAGCTGTCGGCGAGCCGCCGCTGATGCTGGCGATCAGCGTGCTGCATGCACTGTCGGACGCGGTCGCCAGCGTCGGCGGGCACCGGGTGTGCCCGCGTCTCGACACGCCCGCGACGCCCGAGCGGGTGCTCGAGGCGGTCGAGCGGGTAAGGGCGGAGGCGGCGTCATGAGTGCCGCTTGCCAAATCAAGGCCCCTGCAAAAATCAGGCGCCGGGAACCCTCCCCCATAGGGAGCGGGCAGGGTGAGGGGGCGGCCGTTGAAAGCTTCGGCCGTGACCTCACGGCGGCATCCCTGCAGCGCCCTCACGCAACTGGTCGTGGGGCCGACACCTCACCCCTGCCCCTCTCCTTGCAGGAGAGGGGTTCCCCGTGCCTTTACAGCTCAGCCGGTGGAGGTGGGTCATGACGCTCTCCGCATTTCTCGAACGCCATCTGCGCTCGGGCGTCATCCTCGTGCTGATCGAGCGAGCACAGGGCTCCACCCCTCGCGAGGCCGGCGCAACCATGGCGGTGAGCCCCGGCGCCAGCGCCGGCACTATCGGCGGCGGACAGCTTGAATTCCACTGCACAGACATCGCCCGCGAGATGCTGGCGAATGGCGTGAGCGAAAAACACCTCGACATCCCGCTCGGCCCGCAGATGGGCCAATGTTGCGGCGGCCGGGTCGGCGTTCGGCTGCAACGCGCCGATGCTGCGGCGCTGGCCATGCTGGCGGCGAGCGAGATGGCCCAGGCCGTCGCGCGGCGCCCGGTGATGATCTTCGGGGCCGGGCATACGGGGCGCGCACTCGCGCATGCGCTCGCTCCCCTGCCCTTCGCGGTCACCTTGACCGATGATCGCGACGACGTCCTTGGCGGCCTCCCGACTAAGATCACCTGCGTGCGCATGGCCGATCCCGTGCAGGCAGTCGAGCGCGCGGCAGCCGGAACGGCCTTCGTCATCCTGACCCACAGCCACGCTCTCGACTACCGGCTGACGGAAGCTGCGCTGGCGCGCGGCGACGCGACTTATGTCGGCATGATCGGCTCCGGCACGAAGCGGGCGCGCTTCGAGGCCAGCTTTCTGCGCAGCGGGGGGCGGCCGGATGCGCTTGCTCGCCTGACCTGCCCGATCGGGGCTGCGGATGTGGACGACAAGCGTCCGGAGGTGATAGCGGCCTTGACGGCAGCCGAGCTGGTGCGGAGCTTGCTTGCTCACAAATCGGCGTCTTCACTAGAGAAGGCGGCTATCGCATCGGGGAGACGGGCCGGCCATGACGCAGCCGCTTGAGCGCAACGGTCCGCCGCGGCTGGCGCTCGCCCATGTCTCCAAGAGCTTTCCCGGCGTAAAGGCGAACGAGGACATCAGCCTCAGCGTCCGGCCCGGCGAAATCCACGCGCTGCTCGGCGAAAACGGAGCGGGCAAGTCGACCCTGGTGAAGATCATCTACGGCGTGCAGCAGGCCGATGAGGGTTCGATCGCCTGGGATGGCCAGCAGGTGTCGATCCCCTCTCCCAAGGCGGCGCGCCGGCTCGGCATCGGCATGGTGTTCCAGCATTTCTCGCTGTTCGACGCGATGACGGTGATCGAGAATATCGCGCTGGGGCTCGACGAAGCCGTGGATCGCGATGAGCTGAAGCGCCGCGTCGCGGCCGTGCTCGACAGCTATTCCCTGCCGCTCGATCCCGAGCGCGAGGTGCATACATTGTCGGTCGGCGAGCGCCAGCGCATCGAGATCGTTCGGTGCCTGCTGCAGAAGCCGAAGCTCCTGATCATGGACGAGCCGACCTCGGTGCTGACGCCCCAAGAGGTCGAGCGGCTGTTCGAGACACTGCGGCAGATTGCCGGCCAGGGCTGCGCGATCCTCTATATCAGCCACAAACTCCACGAGATCAAAGCGCTGTGCGACAGCGCCACGATCCTGCGCGGCGGGCGCGTGGTCGCGACCTGCGACCCCAAAGCCGAGACGACCCAGCGCATGGCCGAGCTGATGATCGGGGCCGAATTGCGCCAGATCGAGCATAGCGCCGGCGCCGGCGCCGGGGCCGTGCGGCTCAGCGTTGCCGGCCTGTCCCTGGCAGGCGAGCCTCCCTTTGGTACGGACCTTAAGCAGGTCGGTTTCGAAGCGCGCGCCGGTGAGATCCTCGGCATTGCCGGTGTCGCGGGGAACGGCCAGGCCGAGCTTCTGACGGCGCTGTCGGGCGAGCGGCTGGCCGAGAGAAACGACGCCATCCTGCTCGACGGCAAGCCCATCGGGCAGATCGGCGCAGGACCACGCCGGGCGCTCGGCCTCGCCTGCGTGCCCGAAGAGCGCAACGGCCATGCCGCGGTGCCGGATTTCTCGCTCGCCGACAACAGCGTGCTCACCGCGCGCCACCGCCTGCCACTAGCGCCCTTCGGCTTCATCAGCCAAAGCGACGTGAAGCGCTTTTCCGACGCCGTGATCAAACGCTTCGACGTGCGAACTACGGGGACGAGCGCGCTTGCCCGCTCGCTCTCGGGCGGGAACCTGCAGAAATTCATCATGGGCCGTGAGATTGGCCAGCAACCCTCGGTGCTCGTCGTCTCGCAGCCGACCTGGGGCGTCGATGCGGGCGCCGCCGCCGCGATCCGGCAGGAACTCGTCGATCTCGCTGCCAAGGGCTCGGCAGTGGTGGTGATCTCGCAGGATCTCGACGAACTGCTCGAACTCGCCGACCGGCTCTGCGTCATCAATGAGGGCCGGCTGTCCGTGCCCCGGCCGATCGCAAGCCTGAGCATCAAGGAGATCGGCCTGATGATGGGCGGGGTACATGGCACGGCCCCGGGCAGCGGAGCCGCCGCTCATGCTTGAATGGCGCCGCCGCCGCGAGCCGAGCACGCTGATGCTGGGCTTAAGCCCGCTGATCGCGATCGGGCTGACGATGCTGATCGGCATGCTCGTCTTCACCGCGATGGGTTATGACGGCTTCCATGCCGTGCGCGACATCTTCCTGACCCCATTCCTCGAACCGCAGCGCTGGCCCGACCTTGGCGTCAAGGCGGCGCCGCTGGTGATGATCGCGCTTGGCCTCGCCATCGGCTTCCGCGCCAATGTCTGGAACATCGGGGCCGAAGGCCAGTACGTCATGGGCGCAATCGCCGGCACCGGCGTGGCGCTGGCGACGCATGGCATGAGCGGCTGGTGGATTTTGCCCGCGATGGCGCTGGGCGGCATCGTCGGCGGCATGGCCTGGGCCGCGATGCCTGCCCTGTTGCGCGTAAAGCTGCAGGTCAGCGAAATCCTGACCAGCCTGATGCTGACCTATGTCGCGGTGCAGGTGCTGTATTTTCTCGTGCGTGGCCCCTGGAAGGACCCCGAGGGCTTCAATTTTCCGCAGACCCGGATGTTCACGGCCGACCAGACCCTGCCCATCGTGATCCCGGAATCCCTCGTCCATCTCGGCATTCCCCTGGCGCTCGTCATCGCCGTCATCGCCTGGCTGCTGATGGAGAAGACGACCGCCGGCTATGCGGTCAAGGTCGTCGGCCTCGCTCCGGCGGCGGCACGGCATGGCGGCTTCAACGCCGACACGGTCACCTGGGCGACATTGCTCGCCAGCGGCGGGCTGGCCGGCCTCGCCGGCCTGTTCGAGGCGGCGGGCCCCTTCGGTCAACTCACCCCGCAGTTTCCGACGGGCTACGGCTTCACCGCGATCATCGTCGCGTTTCTGGGCCGGCTGAATCCGATCGGCATCGTTTTTGGCGGCATCGTGCTGGCGGCGACCTATGTCGGCGGCGAGATCGCGCAGACCACGGTGCGGCTACCGCAGGCGGCGACGGGGATGTTCCAGGCGCTGCTGCTGTTCATGCTGCTGGCAACGGACGTGCTGGTGCGGTTTCGGATAGGGTGGCGGGGGAGGACGGCGTGAGCACTGGCACGAGCACCTCGGAAGTTTCGCATCACCTGCCAACACCCGCATCGTCATCCCGGACAAGCGGCGCAGCCGCGCAGATCCGGGATCCATCGGAGGGCTCCTGCGCTCTACGATGGATCCCGGATCTCCGCTTCGCTGCGTCCGGGATGACGGCGCGAATGTTGAGATGCAACGTGCCCTCCTGGGGGGCACTCCCATGACCTCCGCCATACTCGTCTCGATCCTGATGACGCTGGTCGCGGCCTCGACCCCGATCCTGCTGGCGGCGTTGGGTGAACTCGTCGTCGAAAAGTCCGGCGTGCTCAATCTTGGCGTCGAGGGGATGATGCTGTGCGGCGCGGTCGCGGGTTTTGCCGTCGCCTTCTCGACCGGCAGCACGGGTTTGGGACTGGTCGCAGCCGCCATCGCCGGCATCGCGACTGCGATGGTCTTCGCGGTGCTGACGCTGAGCCTGACCGCAAATCAGGTCGCAACGGGGCTTGCCCTGACGATCTTCGGCGTCGGTGCATCCTCGCTGATCGGGGCCGGTTTCGTCGGCAAGACGATCACGCGACTCGGGCCGGTTTTCCCCGAAAGCCTGTCAGGCCATCCCTGGCTGCGCGCCGTCTTCGGCCATGACATCGTCGTCTATCTCTCGCTGGCGCTCGTCTTCGGCGTCGGCTTCTTCCTGCGCCGGACGCGGGCCGGGTTGATCCTGCGCGCAGTCGGCGAGAACGATGCCTCGGCGCACGCCATCGGCTATCCCGTCATCGCCATACGCTATGGCGCGATCGCTTTTGGCGGGGCGCTCGCCGGGCTGGGCGGCGCCTATTTCTCGCTGGCGCTGACGCCGATGTGGGCAGACCGGCTGACCGCCGGCAGAGGCTGGATCGCGCTGGCGCTAGTCGTCTTCGCGGCATGGAAGCCGGGGCGCCTTTTGCTCGGAGCCTATCTGTTCGGAGCGGTCATGACGCTCGAACTGCAGGCCAAGGCTGCCGGCGTCACCTGGCTCGCGCCCGAGCTTCTGGCGACCGCCCCCTACCTTGCGACGATTGCGGTTCTGACCATGATGTCGCTAGGACGGAAGACCGGCCGGCTCGATGCGCCGGCTTGCCTCGGCAAACCTTTCTCGGCGTCGTGACGCCGCCACGCATTCAAGGGGAGACCACCATGACCTCGATCATCACCCGCCGCCGGATGACCTTTGGCGCGGCAGCGGCGTCGGCTCTGCCGCTGCTCGGTCGGGGCGCCCAGGCGCAGGCGCCGCTCGGCGTCGGCTTCGTCTATGTCGGCCCGATTGGCGACCATGGCTACACCTGGACCCATGACCAGGGCCGGCTGGCGCTCGAAAAGGAATATGGCGCCAAGATCAAGACCAGCTTCATCGAGAACGTCGCCGAGGGGCCCGACGCAGCACGCGCCATCCGCCAGCTCGCCCAGGCCGGCAACCAGCTCATCTTCGCCACCTCCTTCGGCTTCATGAACCCGACCATCCAGGTCGCGAAGCAGTTCCCGAAGATCAAGTTCGAGCATGCCACCGGCTATCAGCGCGCCGAGAACGTCGCGACCTACAATGCCCGCTTCTATGAAGGCCGGGCCGTGATCGGGACGATTGCCGGACACATGTCGAAGTCGGGCCAGGCCGGCTATGTCGCCTCCTTCCCCATCCCCGAGGTGGTGATGGGCATCAACGCCTTCCATCTGGCGGCCAGGAAGGTGAATCCGAACTTCAAGACCAAGGTGATCTGGGCCTCGACCTGGTACGACCCGGCCAAGGAAGCCGACGCCGCCAAGGCGCTGATCGACCAGGGCGCGGACATGATTACCCAGCACACCGACTCCGCCGCCCCCCTGCAGGCGGCCGAGCAGCGCGGCGTCTTCGCCTTCGGACAGGCCTCGGACATGAGCGCCTTCGCGCCGAAGGCCCATCTGACCGCGATCGTCGACGACTGGTCGGGCTACTACATCAAGCGCGTCAAGGAGGTCATGGACGGCACCTGGAAGACCGGCGACGTCTGGGGCGGCCTCAAGGAAGGCATGGTCAGGATGGCGCCCTTCAACCCCGCGATGACGCCGGCCGCGCGCGCCGCCGCCGAAGAGCTCGTCAAGGGCATTACGGCCGGCACCCTCCACCCCTTCACCGGCGAGTTGAAGGATCAGAAGGGCGAGGTGCGTGTGAAAGCGGGCGAAACCGCTTCCGACGAGATCCTGTCCAAGATGGACTGGTATGTCGACGGCGTGCAGGCGTGAGGACCGGTCTTCGTCATGGTCGGGCTTGACCCGACCATCTCGGAAACCAGCTGACTGGTCATGAGATTCTCGGGCCAAGCCCGAGAATGACCTCTTCTGATGGATCCCGGATCAGCGCAGCCGCGCCGCTTGTCCGGGATGACGGGCGGAGGATCCGACGGTTGAAAATTCTTGCGCCGTAACCCCTTGCAGATATTTTAAGCTT
The DNA here is from genome assembly GCF_900108245.1 of Allobosea lathyri. Classification (GTDB taxonomy): domain Bacteria; phylum Pseudomonadota; class Alphaproteobacteria; order Rhizobiales; family Beijerinckiaceae; genus Allobosea; species Allobosea lathyri. The sequence continues at coordinate 889,248 of NZ_FNUY01000001.1, read as the reverse complement.
GAAACAATATACCCTCATCGCGTGGTCAAGGAGGTTGAGGGACCTCCGCTGCGCAGCCGCATTCTCGCTCGTCCCGGGAGGACCTTCGACATGACACTCAAATTCACCCTGTCGCTCAGTGCCGGCCTGCTCGCGCTCGGCGTTGCCGGCGCGCAGGCGCAGGAGCCGATGAAGATCGGCGTCGTCAGCGTGTTGACCGGGCCCGGCGCAGCGCTCGGCCAGCAGGTGCGCGACGGCTTCCAGCTCGCGGTCGACAAGAACGGCGGCAAGCTTGGTGGCTTAGCCGTGCAGATCACCGTGATCGACGACGAGCTCAAGCCCGACGTTGCCGTCGGCAAGGTCCGCAGCTTCGTCGAGGGCGGCAAGGTCGACTTCGTCGTCGGCCCGGTGTTCTCCAACATCCTCGGCGCCATCGCCAAGCCGGTGCTGGACTCGGGCGCCTTCCTGATCAGCCCCAATGCCGGCCCGTCGACCATGGCGGGCAAGGCCTGCAACCAGAATTTCTTCGTGACCTCCTACCAGAACGATCAGGTCCACGAGGTTCTCGGCAAATACGCGCAGGATCAGGGCTACAAGCGCGCCTACATCATCGCGCCGAACTATCAGGCGGGTAAGGACTCGCTGGCGGGCTTCAAGAACTACTTCAAGGGCGAGATCGTCGACGAGGTCTATGCGCCGCTGACCTCGATGGACTTCGCCTCCGACATCGCCAAGATCGCCTCGACCAAGCCCGACGTGGTCTTCGCCTTCCTGCCGGGCGGGCTCGGCGTCAACTTCGTCAAGCAGTGGTCGCAGGCTGGCCTGCAGGGCAAGATCCCGTTCCTCTCGGCCTTCACGGTCGACGAATCCACCCTGCCGGCCCAGCAGGATGCGGCGGTCGGCCTGTTCGGCGGCATGACCTGGGCCCCGAACATGGACAACCCGCAGACCAAGAAATTCGTCGCGGATTATGAAGCCGCCTACAAGATCGTGCCGGGCTCCTATGCCCAGCAGGCCTATGACGCCGCCATGCTGATCGATTCGGCCGTCAAGGCGGCGGGTGGCACGGGCGACAAGGACAAGCTGCGCGCCGCGCTCAAGAAGGCCGATTTCACCTCCCTGCGCGGCAAGTTCAAGTTCAACACCAATGGCTACCCGATCCAGGACTTCTATCTGGTCAAGGTCGCCAAGCGCGCCGACGGCAAGTTCCAGACCGAGATCGCGCAGAAGGTGTTCACGGACTATGCCGATCCGCACGCGAAGGATTGCGCGCTGAAGTGACCCGCTGAACCGCGGGGAACCCCTCTCCTGTAAGGAGAGGGGCAGGGGTGAGGTGTAGGCCGTTCGACCAGTTGCGCACCAAGAAGCAACGGATCGGCGGGCCGGAATCACCCCAAGCGTCCAAGGGCCTACCCCTCACCCTGCCCTCTCCCTATGGGAGAGGGTTCCCCGCGCCCTTACGAGCAGGCGATCGCGGATTCCCATGACCACAAGCCTCCTCATCGTCCAGATTCTCAACGGCCTCCAGTTCGGCATCCTGCTGTTCCTGGTCGCGGCCGGGCTGACGCTCGTCTTCGGCGTGATGGACTTCATCAACCTGGCGCATGGCGTGCAGTACATGCTCGGCGCCTATCTCGCCGTCACCTTCGTCGGTCTGACCGGCAGCTTCGTGCTGGGTCTGGCGCTGGCGCTGGCCGCCGCGCTGCTGATTGGGCTGGCACTCGAATTCCTGGTCTTCCGACACCTCTATGAACGCGACCATCTCGACCAGGTGCTCGCCACCTTCGGGCTGATCCTGCTGTTGAACCAGGGGGTGAAGATGGTCTGGGGTGCGGCCCCGCTTTCCGTGCCGGTCCCTGCCTTCCTCTCCGGCTCGGTCCCGCTGATGGACGGCATCCTCTACCCGACCTACCGCTTCGCACTGATCGGCGCGGGCCTCGCCGTCGGCGCCCTGCTCTGGTTCATCGTCGAGAAGACCCGCACCGGCATGCTGCTGCGCGCCGGCGCGTCCAATCCCTCCATGGTCTCGGCGCTGGGCGTCGACATCCGCAAGCTGTTCATGATCGTCTTCGCCTTCGGCACCATGCTGGCAGGCTTTGCCGGCGCCATGGCGGCGCCGATCCTGTCCGTCGAGCCCGGCATGGGCGACACGGTGCTGATCCTGGCCTTCGTGGTCATCGTCGTCGGCGGCATCGGCTCGATCCGTGGCGCCTTTGTCGGGGCGCTGATCGTAGGGCTCGTCGATACGCTCGGCCGCTCCTTCATGAACGACCTGCTCCGCCTGTTCATGAGCGCGCCCTCGGCCCGGGCGACGGGCGCGGCGCTGTCCTCCATGCTGATCTATCTGGTCATGGCGATGGTGCTGTTCGTGCGGCCCGAAGGCCTGCTGCCAGCCAAGGGCCGGTCATGAGCGCCCTGCCCGTTCCGGCCGACGCCGCGCTTCCCGCTGCGCCGCCGCGCCGGCGTCCGGTGATCGTCCTTGTCCTGTTCCTGCTGCTGGCCCTCCTGCCGGTCGCCGTTTCCGTCGGCCTGCCCGCGCATTGGCTAACGCTCACGACGCGCGCCCTGATCTTCGCGATCGCGGCCCTGTCGCTCGATCTCATTCTCGGCGTCGGCGGCCTCGTCTCCTTCGGCCATGCCGCCTTCATCGGCATCGGCGCCTATGTCACCGGAATCATGATCACCGAGGGACGCGGCGAGGCCCTGCTGATCCTGCCCGCCATCCTGCTGCTCTGCGCCATTTTCGCTGCGATCACAGGAGCGGTTTCGCTGCGCACGCGCGGCGTCGCCTTCATCATGATCACGCTGGCTTTCGGCCAGATGGCATTCTTCCTGACGCAGGCGCTTTCCGGCTATGGCGGCGATGACGGCCTGACGCTCTACGAGCGCAGCACCGTCGCGGGATACGACCTCTTCGGCAGCCGCACCCGGCTCTATTATGCCGTCCTCGTGGCGCTGGCGGGCTGCTATATCCTCGTCCGCACGCTCGTCGCCTCGCGTTTCGGGCGCGTGCTACGCGCCGCGCGCGAGAATGCGACGCGTGTGACCGTCACGGGCTACGATGTCGGCCGCATACGGCTGATCGCCTATGTCATAAGCGGCATGATCGCCGGTCTCTCCGGCTTTTTCCTCGCCAACCAGACCGAATTCGTCAGTCCCGCCTTCGTGTCCTGGCAGCGTTCGGGCGAGCTGATCTTCATGGTGGTTCTGGGCGGCGTCGGGTCCTTGCATGGCGCGATCATCGGCGCGCTTGTCTTTCTCTTCGCCGAGGACGTGCTCTCGGGCTGGACCGAGCACTGGAAGGTGATCTTCGGCCCCCTGATCGTGCTGTTCGTGCTGTTCACGCGTGGCGGGCTCGTCGGCCTGCTCGGCAAGCTCGGGGTCGCGCGCCGTGACTGAGTCCCGCGCCCGCGAGCCGGTGCTGACGCTGACCGGCCTCAACAAGGCCTTTGGCGCGCTGAAGGTCACGGATGGCGTCAACCTGTCGGTGGCGCCCGGCGAATTGCACGCGCTGATCGGCCCCAATGGCGCCGGCAAGACCACGCTCGTCCACCAGATCTCCGGGATGTTGCGGCCCGACGCCGGCAGCATCCACTTCCGGGGCACGGATATCACCGCGCTGACGCCGGAGAAGCGGGCGCGGGCCGGCCTCGCCCGCACTTTCCAGATCACCTCCACCATCGCCTCGCTCTCGGTGCTGGAGAATGTGGCGCTGAGCGTGCAGGCGCGCGCGCGTCATCCGCTGGCCTTGTTCCGCAATGCGGCTGATGACGACAACCTGAACCGCCCGGCCTGGGCGGCGATCGAATCCGTCGGGCTGAGCGAGCGCGCTCATGTCCTTGCGGGCAGCCTTTCCCATGGCGAGAAACGCGCGCTCGAGATCGCCATGGCCCTGACGCTGGAGCCGGCCGCGATCCTGCTCGACGAGCCTCTGGCGGGTGTGGGACGCGAGGAGGGCGAACGCCTGATCGGGCTCCTGCGCAGCCTCAAGGGTCGCTATGCGATGCTGCTGGTCGAGCACGACATGGAAGCCGTTTTCGCACTGGCCGACACGGTCACCGTGCTGGTCTATGGCCGCGTGATCGCGTCCGGCGACCCGGCGACCGTTCGCGCCGACCCCGCCGTGCGTGAAGCCTATCTCGGCGAGGAGGGATGATGGTGACACGCTCCACATCTGTCATTCCGGGGCTTCGCATAGCGAAGAACCCGGAACCCACGATCGGGTACGCCAGTCATGACGCCATCGGAGCGTCGCGCCTGTTCGTGGGTTCCGGGTTCGCTGCGCGCCCCGGAATGACGGGAGGGGTCGCCCCGCCATGCTGATCGTCGAACATCTCGATGCCGGCTATGGCGAGGCCCAGATCCTGTTCGGGATCGACCTCTCGATTGCCGAGGGCGAGGTCGTCACCCTCCTCGGCCGCAACGGCATGGGCAAGACCACGACGATCCGCGCGATCATGGGGTTGATCCGCCCCAAGGGCGGACGCGTCAGCGTCGCCGGCCGCGATCTCACCGGCGCCGCGCCGTTCAGGATCGCGCAGGCCGGCATCGGTCTCGTGCCGGAAGGCCGGATGATCTTCCCGACGCTCAGCGTCGAGGAAAACCTGATCGCGACCGCCGCCAGCCGCTTCGGGAAGGCGCGCTGGGATATCGCGCGTGTCTACGCATTCTTTCCGCGCCTCAAGGAGCGCCGGTCGAACCGGGGCAACCAGCTCTCGGGCGGCGAGCAGCAGATGCTGGCGATCGGCCGAGCGCTGATGACCAATCCCCGGCTGACCATTCTGGACGAGGCGACCGAGGGCCTGGCTCCGATCATCCGCCAGGAGATCTGGTCCTGCCTGACCGCCCTCAAGAACGAGGGTGAATCCATCCTCGTGATCGACAAGAATGTCGACGCGCTCGCGAAATTCGCGGACCGTCACATCGTGCTGGAGAAAGGCCGGGTCGTCTGGCGCGGCACGAGCGACGAGTTGCGCAGCGACAGCGCCGTGAAGGATCGGTTTCTGCATTTTTGAGGCCGATGACACATCGAAGTGGCTGTCTTTCAGATGCCCCATCCACTCCGTCATCCCGGACAAGCGGCGCAGCCGCGGAGATCCGGGACCATCGTAAGGCTCGACATCGCCCTATGATGGATCCCGGATCTCCGCTTCGCTGCGTCCGGGATGACGTCGTGCTTTGCAACCCACCGACACGAAGAAACGAAAAGAGGAAAACGCCATGAAGCCGCTGACCGCCGGAGTGACCAAGGCCAATGAGGGCCTCGACGCCATATCGTGGAATATTCTGGGCCAGACCTATGTGCCTAAGATGCTGAGCGAGGACTCATTCGCCTGGCACGCGACCTTCCCGCCCGGCACCTTCGTTCCGCCCCATATCCATCCGACCCAGGATGAGTTCGTCTATATGCTCGAAGGCCGTCTCGACCTCGTGCTCGACGGTCAGGAGAGCGTCGCGACCACCGGCGACCTGGTCCGGCTGCCGCGCAATGTCCCCCACGGCCTGTTCAACAAGAGCGACGCGACCGTGAAATGCCTGTTTTGGGTCGCCCCGACCGGACGGCTTTACGATCTGTTCTGGGCGATCCATTCGATGCCCCAGCAGAACCCGGCCGAAGTCGTCGCGCTGTCGGCGAAATACGAGATCGACTTCCTGCCGCCGCCGCCCGAAGGCGCGTGAGCGGCGCGGCGGTTAAGGTTAACCAAAGCTAAGGGCTGCCTTTCGCCGCCGCCTCGGGCATAACCATCCACAGGTTGCATTACGTATCGTAATCAAATGCCGGTGGGGACAGCAGTATGACGATCGAGCGCCGCAAGACGCCTCGCCTGCGCAGCCTGCTAGGCGGGCGCGTCAGCTTCAATCAGCAGCGGTCGACGCTGGATTGCCTTGTTCGCAATATCTCGGACGACGGGGCGCTGCTGCTGATCTCCGACTCCATCGCGCTGCCGATCGCCTTCGATCTCACTATTCCCCAGCGTCAGCGCTCGTACCCGGCGCGCCTGCGCTGGCGCGACGGCGAGCGCATCGGCATTGTCTTCGAGATTGGCGGCGGAGCGGTCGAGATCGTACCGCTCGATCTCGCACGCAGACTGAAGCTTGCCGAACAGAACAATGCTCAGCTCAAGACGCGGATACGGCAGCTCACCGAAGCCGGCTGAGCGCCTAGAGCATCGGCTTTTTTCCGAAAACCGCATTCCACTTTTCGGGCCGATGCCTAGGCGTGCTTCAGCAATTGCTCGGGCGCAAAGCCCGCCTTCCCCGCATAGGACTTCACGATCGCCTCGCGCTTGGCATAGCTCAGCACCCGCTCGACATCGTCGAAGCCGTTGGGAGCAAGCGCCTCGACGGCATCGATGACGCGCTCCGGGCCACCGACGCGGTTCATCGCGACGATCTCCGCCGTCGCGGGCAGGCGCACGGCCTCATAGGCCGCAAGCGCATGACGCGGATGCTCTGACCTGACCAGCAGATCGGCGAGGCAGCGGGCATCGAGGATCGCCTGCGAGGCGCCGTTGGAGCCCACCGGGTACATGGGGTGGGCGGCGTCGCCGAGCAGCGTCACGCGGCCATGGGACCAGCGCGGCAGCGGGTCGCGATCGCACATCGGATAGTCCCAGAAGCCGGGGCTCTGCTGGATCAAGGCGAGGATGTCGACGCCTGGCACCGTGAAACGGCGCGCGAAGGGCAGCACATCCTCGAGCCGCCCGGGTTTCGACCACGCCTCCTTTGGCGGCGGCTTGGCGGGGTCGCCGGTGCGGATGTTGACGACCCAGTTGGTCAGTCGCGTCTGCGGCGTGCTTCCTGGCGCAATCGGATACAGCACCAGCTTGCCCGCCATGCCGCCGGCGATGATCATGCTCTCGCCGTCGAGGAAGACCGGCCAGTCGCAGGCGCCGCGCCACATCTGGACACCGTTCCAGCGCGGCGGCCCCTGGTCGGGGAAATAGTGCCCCCGAACCATCGAATGGATGCCATCGGCCGCGATGAGAATGTCGGCACGTGCCGTCTCACCAGCCTCGCCACGGCGCGCGTCGGTGAAATGGGCGGTGACGCCGCCCTCGTCCTGCAGGAAGCCCTGCAGCCGCCTGCCAGTGCGCAGCGCGCCGGGGCCGAGCCGCTCGACGACCGCATCGCGGATCACGCCTTGCAGCCGGCCGCGATGGATCGAGAATTGCGGCACCGGTGCGCCCGCATGCAGGCCGCGCGGTTCGCGCCAGACCGTCTGGCCGAAACGGTTCATGTAGATCAATTCGCGGGTGCGGATCGCTGCCGCATCCAGCGCCGGCAGGAGGCCGAGATCGGCCAGTTCGCGGATCGCATGCGGCAAGGTGTTGATGCCGACGCCGACCTCGCGGATCTCGGAGGACTGCTCGTAGACGGTTGCCGCGATGCCCCGCGCATGCAGCATGAGGGCCAGGGTGAGCCCCCCGATTCCACCCCCGACGATGATCACTTTCATGCCGTTCCCCAGCATCGCTTAATTATTTCAAGCTTGAAATAATACGGCGCGATTTGTCAATCGCGACCGCCGCCAAGCCGCAATCGTATCTTTTTACGGTTAGGTTTCCGGGAACGAAGCTGATTTCTGTGCGTATCTACGGCCACGGCCATCGTCTTTCGACAACAAGCGTGGCAACTGCCAGACTCGCGCATCGCGCTGCGGTTGTGACGTTTTGTGGAATAAGCAGACACGAACCGCCACGGCCTTGCGCGAAACGCCGTACAACACCCTTCTCAAGGAGGATTTCATGACCAAGAACGAACTGATCGCTGCCATCGCTGACGAGACCGGCAAGACCAAGGCCGACGTCACAGCCATCCTGACCTCGCTGGGCGCCGTCGTCGCAAAGACGCTGAAGTCGGGCGACGACATCACGCTGGGCGGCGTCGGCAAGCTGTCTGCCGCCAAGCGCGAGGCCCGCGAGGCCCGCAACCCCTCGACCGGCGCCACGATCAAGGTTCCTGCCAAGACCGTCGTCAAGTTCAAGGTCACCAAGGACCTCGCCGAGGCGGTTGCGTAAAGCGACCATCCGGCTCGAGCAGCGCCTTCGCCTCGGGCGCGGGCGCTGCTTGACCCCGGGCTCTTTGCCCGCACATTAGGCGCATGTTCCTTCGCCTCTTCACCGATCTCCGCGCCGCCAAGGTTCCCGTCACGCTGCGGGAGTACTTGGCGCTGCTCGAAGGGGTCGAGGCTGATCTCGCCGAACACCGTGTCGACGAATTCTACTATCTCGCCCGCACCTGTCTGGTGAAGGACGAACGCCATCTCGATCGCTTCGACCAGGTCTTCGCCCAGGTGTTCAAGGGCATGGAGACGCTTCAGCAGGCGATCGAACAGGCCGGCATTCCCGAAGAATGGCTGCGCAAGCTCGCCGAGAAATTCCTGACCGACGAGGAAAAGGCGCAGATCGAGGCGCTCGGCTGGGACAAGCTCTGGGAGACGCTGAAACAGCGGCTCGACGAGCAGAAGGGCCGGCATCAGGGCGGTTCGAAATGGATCGGCACCGCCGGCACCTCGCCCTATGGCGCTTACGGCTATAATCCCGAAGGCGTCCGCATCGGCCAGGACGGCAACCGCAATTTCCGCGCGGTCAAGGTCTGGGACAAGCGCGAGTTCAAGGATTTCGACGACACCCGCGAGCTCGGTGTGCGCAATCTCAGGATCGCGCTGCGCCGCCTGCGCAAATTCGCGCGCACTGGCGCGGCCGAGGAACTCGACCTCGATTCAACCATCTCGGAAACCGCCCGGCACGGCTATCTCGACGTCAAGCTGCGGCCCGAACGGCGCAATGCCGTCAAGGTCCTGCTCTTCCTCGATGTCGGCGGCTCGATGGACTGGCATATCGAGCTGGCGGAGGAGCTGTTCTCGGCAGCGCGCGCCGAGTTCAAGCATTTCGAGCATTTCTACTTTCACAACTGCCCCTATGAGCGGGTCTGGCGCGAAAACCGCCGCCGGCACGATCAGGTCATCCCGACCTGGGATATCCTGCGCACCTATCCGGCCGATTACCGGATCGTCTTCGTCGGCGACGCCTCGATGAGCCCCTATGAGATCGCCATGCCCGGCGGTTCGGTCGAGCATTGGAACGAGGAGGCCGGTCAGGTCTGGATGGAGCGCCTGACCGGCAGGTTCCAGAAATCGGTCTGGCTCAACCCGGTGCAGCAGCACCTCTGGAGCTACACGCAGTCGATCCGCCAGATCGGCGGACTGATGGGCGGGCGCATGTTCCCGCTGACGCTGGATGGGCTCGACGGCGCGATGAAGGTTCTGGCGCGCTGACAAGACTGCTTCGAGATTCCCTCAGCCCTCATCCTGAGGAGCGCCGCAGGCGCGTCTCGAAGGATGGTCCAGATTGCTCTGGCGCCCCCTGAAGCATCCTTCGAGACGCCGCTTCGCGGCTCCTCAGGATGAGGGCTGAGGAAATGCTAACATGGGATCGAAGGGGATCGGCTAGAGCGCGCTGATTTCGCTGGGAAACACGCGGTCATTCCGGGCTGACCCGGGATCCATTCCGGAGCGCTTGCGATCGATGTTCAGGCATGGATCCCGGCTCTGCGCGGAGTTTATCCTTGGGCCGACCGAAGGTCGGACCCGAGGGCTCCGGCCGGGATGACCCGCGCTTCCACCAAAATGCAGCATGTTCTAACAGTCCACCGAAAACCGGTTCCCACTTTTCGGCGCGATGCTCTATGGCTCGCCGCATGCATGACGATATCGACAACGACGCCCCTCCCCCCTCCTGGCGCCAGCGCCCGAGGCCTGTTGGCTTCGAGGTCGCCTATAAGATCGATGGCGACGTTCTGGAGATCGACACCACCCGCAAGATCGACCGGGTCCGGCTCGGCGCGGTCGAGCAGGTGCGCTTCGTCTATGCACCCAGCAATATCAGCTCGAAGGGATTCAGGACGCAGTTGCGTCTGACCGACGGCAAGGTCATCACCTTCGGCAACCTGTCATGGCGCTCGCTGACCGATATGGACCGCGACGACGCCGGCTATCACCGCTTCGTCCGCGGGCTCTCGGCCGCCATCACCCGGGCCAATCCGCGCGTCAGCTTCGTTGCCGGCAAGCCCTTCGCCTTCTGGCTGGCGCTGGCCGCTGTCGGCACGCTCTCGCTGCTGATGTTGCTGTTCTTCACGATGCGCGCCTTCATGCAGGGCGCGAGTTCGGCCGGACTCCTGGGCCTGCTGCTGATCGCTGCGTCCAGTTGGCAGGTCTGGCCGATGGTGAAGCTCAACCGGCCGCGCGAGTTGGCGACGGGCGAGGTGCCCGACGACCTCGTCCCCGGGCGGCCAGCGAACTGACCGCCCTCACAGGCTTCAGCGCACGACCAGCACCGAGCACTTCGCCCGCCGCACGATGGCGGATGCATTCGAGCCGATGACATAGGCCAGCATGCCCGGCTCATGCGAGCCGATGACGATCAGATCGGCGCCGCTGGCATCGGCCTCCGCCAGCACCTCGCCATGGACCGAGCCGATCAGGACTTTCGCCGAAACCCGCTCTTCGGGCAGGGGCACGCTGGCGGCGATGGCTGCCAGCCTGGCCTCCGCGTCGTCCTGCTGCTCGGCGTCGAAATCGGCGGGCACGAACTCCATATAGGTGATCGGCACCAGCGACCGGACATAAACCAGCCTGACGGCGCCCCCCGAAGCCTGGGCGAAGGAGACCGCCGCCGTGATGGCCGGCGTCGCGAGGTCGGCCTCCGCGAGATCCACGGGAACCAGAATCGACTTGTACATCGCATCCTCCTCGCTGATTTGCCGCTACATCATAGAGATCGGTCAGGCCTTCGCGATGATCCAGCGCAAAGGTGCATTTGCATGGTCGTCATGACACACCGGAATTGACGCTCCGATTCCGCAGACTAAGAGTTATCGCCGCACACGACCACGGTTGTGAAGCCGCAACGGCGTTTTGGCGCCGTTCCTCTTGCCCGGTAGTCCGATGCCAGACGTTTCGTCCGCTCCCCGTGGCTTCCAGGCATTCCGGCACTCGCCCACCGTCTTCCTGATGGTGCTCGCCTTCATCAACTGGCTGGGATACGCGAGCTGGAGCGCGCTGCTGAACAATTTCGCCAAGGAGGCGGCTGGTTTCACCGGGCAGGATATCGGCATCCTGCAATCGGTGCGCGAGATTCCCGGCTTCCTCGCCTTCACCGCCATCATCCTGTTCTGGATCATGCGCGAGCAGATCCTGGCCTATCTAAGCCTGATCACATTGGGCATCGGCGTCGCGCTGACCGGCTTCTACCCGACATTGGGCGGCCTGCTGCTGACGACCACGATCATGTCGCTCGGCTTCCACTATTACGAGACGGCGCAGCAATCGCTCCAGCTTCAGCTGCTGCCCAAAGCGGAGGCGCCGCGCCTGCTCGGCAAGATCGCCGGGGCGTCTGCCATGGCGCAGCTTCTGGCCTTCGGGTCGATCGCAGTGATCTGGCGGGTGCTCCAGCCCGGCTATATTCCGGTCTTCGTGATTTCCGGCACCATCGTCGTGGTGCTCGCGGTTGCGGCCTGGCTGCTGTTTCCGCGCTTTCAGGGCGCAGTGCCGCAAAACAAGAGCTTCGTGCTGCGGCAGCGCTACTGGCTCTATTATGCGCTGACCTTCATGTCCGGCGCGCGCCGGCAGATCTTCATGGCCTTTGGCGGCTTCCTGCTGGTCGAGCGCTTCGGCTACGACGTCTCGGCGACGGCAACGCTGCTGCTGGCGACCTATGGCATCAACACCTTCATGGGCCCGATGCTCGGCCATCTCGTCGGCAAGGTCGGCGAGCGCGCCACGATCCAGCTCGAGAATATCTCGCTGATCATCGTCTTCGTCGGATATGCGCTGGCGAGCCACGGACATTTCGCCGGATGGGGCGTCTTCATCGCCGGAGCGCTCTTCATCACGGACGGCGTGTTCTTCACGCTGACCCTGGCGCAGCGCACCTATTTCCAGAAGATCGCGGACCCGGCCGATATCGCGCCGACATCCGCCGTCGCCTTCACCATCAACCACATCGCGGCGGTCGTGCTGCCGGTGACCTTCGGGCTGATCTGGATCCGCGACCCGGCGATCGTCTTCTATATCGGAGCGGCGGTGGCGACGGTATCGCTGTCGCTGGCCTTCCTGGTGCCGCGCCATCCCGCTCCGGGCAGCGAGACCGTCATGCGGCCGGCTGTCCCGGCCGCGGCCGAGTAGCGTCAGCCCTGGCGGAGCGGCGTGCGAACCACGAGCCCGTCGAGATCGTCCTTGATCCTGATCTGGCAGGAGAGCCGCGAGGTCGGGCGCACGTCGAAGGCGAAATCGAGCATGTCCTCCTCCATCGACTCGGCATGGCCGGTCTTGGCGGCCCAGGCTTCGTCGACATAGACATGGCAGGTGGCGCAGGCGCAGGCGCCGCCGCACTCCGCCTCGATGCCGGGAACGCCATTGCGCACGGCGGTTTCCATGACCGTCGAACCGGTCTCGCCCTCGACGGTCCGGCTCTCTCCCTGAGCGTCGATGAAGGTGATATTCGGCATCATGAACTCCGGCAGCGCTTTTGACGCGCTCCGCTTAGAGCATTTCCAAGCCGCGAGGAATGGACTTTTCGGCCGCAGCCGCATTCAGGCAGCGCAGTCGAACCTTGCGATCTCCGCGCGCGCCTCGGCCGCCGCAAGCGCCAGCGCGTCCATGGTGGGTTCGGCGCGGCTCTGATCGGCCTGCGCCAGTTGCTGCTCGATCAGGCCGGCTGCATCCGCGACCTGCCAGGCGCCGATCGCGAGCGCCGCGCCCTTCAGCGTGTGGGCCGCATCCATCCGCGCCTTGAGACTCTCGCCGTGGTGGATGGTGCGCAGATGGCCGCAGCATTGCTGGGAAAACAGCACCAGCAGCTCGCGCTCGAGTTCGTGGTCGCCGCCGGTCTGGCGGGAGAGATGGTCGTGATCAATGGCGGAATGGGGCATCGGACGCTCGAAACAACTGACTGTGTTCGGCCGCAGATGCGGCCATTCTGCACTACAAGAAGCGCCATGATGGTGAATGAGGCGTTAACGACGTTTGTGAATCGCGAGCTTAAATGGGTTTCCAAGGGGGTGGGGGTCCACTACCCTTCCAATTGGTAAATGATGGGCGCAGTGTCCTTCGTCCAGCCTGAGCCAGAGGCGGCTCGTGCTGGTGCGGCGATGACATTATGCGCCTGTCTTCAGTAGCGTGGCGAGGCGGCACCATGAATCGGCAAAAGAAGCTCCAGGACCCGACTGAGGCCGCCATGTCGGCGATCGAGGAAGCGCTCCGCCTGGACCAGCCCAAGCCGGAAACCGGCGAGGCGGATGGTTCCGAGCCCAGACTGCCATCGGCGACGGAAAACGATCTGAAGCTCGACCTGCCGCGGATCGAACCGGCGCCGCTTGCAAGCCCTGCTCCCGCTTCTTCTTCAACGGCTCAAGCCGCGCCGCGCGCGGCGATCGCGCCCGACACCAGCCGCGTCGCCAATGACGACCGGCGCGATTCAAGTTCGCTCGTGCAGGCCTTTTCGGCGCGCCCGTCCTCGAAGCCCTACTGGTTCGCGGCGCTGGCCGCGCTTGCCTGGCTCGGCGGCGCCGCCTTCGTTCTCTTCGGCCGGTTCGGCTCGGCCAGCGGCGGCCTGCCCGAACAGCTCGCCACCTTCGGCATCGGCGAATGGACGCTGCTCGCGCTTTGCGTCGGTGCGCCCGTCGTCTTCTTCTTCGTGCTGGCTGCCCTCTATCGCAGGACGCTCGAGATGCGGCTCGTCTCGCGGGCGATGACCGAAGTCGCGCTGCGCCTGGCGGAGCCCGAGGTCGTCGGCGCCGATTCCGTGCTGTCGCTGAGCCAGACCATCCGCCGCGAAGTCGCCGCGATGGGCGATGGCATCGAGCGCGCCGTCGCGCGTGCCGGCGAGCTGGAGACGATCGTGCGGGGCGAGATCGCCACGCTCGAACGCGCTTATGCCGACAACGAAATCAGGCTGCGCTCCCTGATCGACGAGTTGGTGACGCAGCGCGAAGCCGTCGTCGGCAATGCGGAGCGGGTCAAGTTCGCCATCAGCGGCGCCCATGAAGGCCTCTCCAAGGACCTCGACAACGCCAGCCGCACCATCGCGGAAGCGGTCTCGCTTGCGGGCGATCGGGTCACCGGTTCTCTCGGCGAGAAGGGCGACCAGATCACGCTGGCGCTGGGCCGTGCCGGCGAGCGGATGATCGACGAGATCAGCGGCCGCGGCAACGATCTGGTCGAGCGGCTTCAGCTGACCTCGGGCGAGGTCAGCGAGCGGCTTTCGGGCGCGAGCGACAACCTCTCCAGCCTGCTCGACGGGCGCGCCAGGGAGATCACCTCGTCGCTGGAGCGCACCGGCGCTACGCTGACGGGCGAACTGACCACCGGCGCACAGAATGTGACGCGCGCGATCAGCGAGACCGGCGCACAGGTCGCCGACTCGCTGGCGGCCCGCGTGGAGACGTTCAACGAGACCCTGCGGGTCACCGGCGAAACACTGGCGCAGGACATCTCCGCGCGCGGCAACGAGGCGGCAGAACGCTTCGAGACGAGCAGCCGCGGCATGGTCGCGCTGATCGAGAGCCATAGCGAGAGCCTGCAGACACGACTGGCCGAAACCGGCGAAAGCCTGCGCAGCACGCTCTCCAGCGAAGGCGAGAGCGTGACCACGCGTCTGGCCGAGGTCGGGCGCGGCGTGCACGGCCTGCTCAACCGCCAGAACGAACTGATCGCGTCGCGCCTGCTCGAAGTCGGCGAGAGCGTCAACAGCCTGATCGGCAACCAGGGCGACAGCCTGATCACGCGCCTGAACGACACCGCCCGGACGGTCGACGACGTGCTGCGCGAGCGCAGCGACGCGATCATCCTGCGTGTCGGCGATGCCGGCCAGTCGATCGGCGACACCGTCAGCCGCCATGGCTCCGAACTCACGGCCCGGATCACCGAAGTCGCCGCCAATGTTCACGGCCTCTTCAGCGAGCAGGGCGGCAGCCTGGTCACCCGTCTCTCCGAGACCGGCGAGACCGTTCACACGCTGCTCGACCAGCAGGCCGACAAGCTCGTCTCCCGCGTCTCGGGCTCGGGCGAGCAGGTTGCCAAGCTGCTTGCGGAGCAGAGCGAGGGGCTCGTCTCGCGCGTCTCCACCGCTGGCCGCGACGTTGCAGAACTGGTCGCATCGCAGAGCGACACCCTGGTCTCCCGCGTTTCCGACACGGGTGCCGAGGTCGCCAAACTGCTCGCCGAGCAAAGCGATGGTCTCGTCTCGCGTGTTTCCACGGCAGGCCGGGACGTCGCCGCGCTTGTCGCCGAGCAGAGCGACTCGCTGGTCTCTCGCATTTCCGGCAGCGGCGCGGATGTCGCCAAGCTGCTCGCAGATCAGAGCAATGGTCTCGTGCTGCGCGTGTCGAACGTCGGCAGAGAGGTCGAGCAGATGCTTGCCGGCCAGAGCACGGCGATGGTGTCGCGTCTCGGAGAGGCCGGCGATGAGGTCACGAGCCTCGTCGGGCGTCAGGGCGATGTCCTTGTCGAGCGCCTCGTCCAGGCGGGCGAACAGGTTCACAGCCTGATCAGCTCGCAGAGCGACGCATTGATCTCGGGCCTTTCGGAAACGAGCATCCGGGTCAGCGCATTGCTTGAAGAGCAGGCCGGCGCGATGACCGTGAAGGTTTCGCAGGCTGGCCTCGAAGTTAAGGACCTGCTCGGCAACGAGAGCCAGGCGCTGGCGACGCGCGTCGCCGATGTCGGCCGCTCGGTTCACAGCGTCCTCGCCGAGCGCAGCAGCGCGCTCATCGCCAGGTTGTCGGAAGCTGGCGAAACCCTCGACCAGAAACTCGACGAGCGCGGCATCGCGCTGGTGGCCCGGGTCAAGGATGCGGCGGAAAGTGCCCACGAGGCCCTGGAACGCCAGCAGAGCGGCTTCCTGTCGCGCCTTGGCGAGACCAGCGAACAGGTCGGCGTCCTGCTGGGCGAACAGCGCGAGACGATGATCCGCGATCTCGTCAGCACCGGCCGCGAAGTCCACACGCTGCTGGGCGAGCAGAGCGAAGATCTGGCGCGCCGGATGACCGACGCCACGCGCACCCTGACCGAAACCATCAATGTCGATGGCCGTCATGTCGCCGAGCGTGTCACCGAGGCGACGCAAGGCCTGCGCGACACCTTCACGGTTCACGCAGAAGAGGCGCGGACGCTGCTTGCCGGCACCGGCCGGGAGATCGTGCTCGCGCTCACCCAGCAGGGCGGCCGCGTCAACGAGGCGCTGTCGGCGAATGCTGAATCCATGCTGCGCTCGGTCGAAGGCCGGGCCCAGGCCCTCACCGAGGCGCTGGCTGGCCGTCACGACGCGCTGACCCGCCTCTTCGACGAGCGTGGCCACGAGATGGAGACGACGCTCGGCCAGCGTCTCAGCGCCTTCGCGCAATTGTTCGAGGTCCAGGGACGCCAGATCGAAGGCGCTCTCGGCTCGCGGCTCGGCGCGTTCGAGGAGGTGATCATTCACCAGGGCGGCGCGCTCACCAACAAGCTGTCCGACGATACGCGCTACTTCACCGACGCTGTCGCGGCGGCCATCGCGCAGGTCGAGCGGCTGCTCAGCGAGGACGGCATCGCATTGGCCGACAAGGTCGGCGCCCGCGCCACCGAGGCGGCCGAGATCCTGGCGGGGCGGACACGCGACGCCGCCGACTCGATGGAAAACCAAATCAAGGTCTTCGAGGAGCGCTCCGGCGCCAAGAGCGCCGAGATCGCCGCGTCGCTCGACAATCTGATCGCACGCATCGACGGCAATCTCGGCTCGCGCGCCACCGCGCTGAACGAGGCGCTGGTCGAGCGCACCGTCGACATCGCCCGGGTGCTGGCCGAGGGCGGCCGCGAGGTCACCCGCGCGCTTGCAGCCAAGGCCGACGAGATCGGCGAAGTCGTCTCCTCGAAGAGCGAGGCCCTCACCCGCACGCTCAGCGACAAGGCCGACACGATCAACGCGACCCTTGGCGGCCGCGCCCTGCAGATCGCCGATACGCTCGACCAGAGCGTCGCCCGCTTCGAGGAGCGCGTCGTCAACCGGCTCGACACCGTGTCGGGCACGCTCGACACCCGCGGCCAGCAGATCGCCGATACGCTGCAGACCAAGTCCGACGCGATCTCGGTTTCGCTGGGCGATCGTGCTGAGGAGCTCCGCGCCCTGTTCGACGACAAGGGCGGCGGCCTGGTGGCGGCCCTCGGACTGCGCGGCGAAGCCATCGCGGCATCGCTGGGCGAACGCTCCCAGGAGCTTCGCAACCTGTTCGACGAGACGGGCGGCGGCATGGTCGCGGCACTCGGGCGGCGCGGCGACGCCATTGCGGCATCGCTCAGCGAACGAGCCGAGCAGCTTCGCAACCTGTTCGACGAA
This sequence comes from Allobosea lathyri, assembly GCF_900108245.1. Classification (GTDB taxonomy): domain Bacteria; phylum Pseudomonadota; class Alphaproteobacteria; order Rhizobiales; family Beijerinckiaceae; genus Allobosea; species Allobosea lathyri. The sequence goes on along the minus strand of NZ_FNUY01000001.1, from coordinate 871,897 downwards.
AAGGGCGGCGGCATGGTCGCGGCGCTCGGGCAGAGCGGCGAAGCCATCGCGGCATCGCTGGGCGAACGCGCCGAGGAATTCCGCGTCCTGTTCGACGACAAGGGCGGCGGCATGGTCGTCGCGCTGGGGCAGCGCGGCGAGGCCATTGCCAGCGAGGTCGCAACGGTCGGCGAATCCGTGCTGCGCGCACTCGACAGCCGTGGCTCGTCGCTGATCGAAGGGCTGCGTCAGCGCGGCGCCGCTATCACCACGGCGCTCGACACGTCCTCGAACGGGCTGCGCGAGACGCTGGAATCCGGCACGCAGCAGTCGATCGACGCGCTGGTCAACACCAATGAGCAGCTGCGCGGCGAGCTGGGCGGCATGCTGGGACGCCTCGGCGAAGCCAACAAGCTGATGCAGCAGATCGTCAACGGCGCGAACAAGAACCTCGCCGCCGTCGAAGGCGGCCTGTCGACCCGCGTCGGCGAGCTTCAGAGCGTCATCGCCACCGTCATGGACGAGACCAACCGCGCCTCGCAGCAGGTCGCGGCGCAGGTCGCCGAGCTCAAGACCTTCTCCGAGGGCACCTTGCGCGAGACCACGGCCCTGGTTGGCCAGCTCGACGACAAGGGCGCCTCGCTCAGCGAGGTCACCCAGGCCAGCACAGCCGCGCTGCACGCAGTCGCGACGCGACTGGAACAGGTCGAGACACGCGTGGGCAAGGCGCTTTCCGAGCGCAAGGACTCGCTCGAGGAGCTGCATGGGTTGATCGCCCATCGCACCGACGATGTGGAATCGATCACCCGCTCCTTCGCGGCGCTGATGGATGAGTCGCTGAGCACAGCCGAGGCGCGGGCGCGCCAGATCGGTGGCGTCCTCAGCGATTCGGCGGAAGCATCGACGAATGCGATCACGCAGCAGTTCGAGCTGATCCGGACCACCAGCAGCAAGGAGCGCGAGCGCACCGCCCATGCCCTGCGCTCGGCCTATGAGCAGGTCACCAACGAGGTCGGCACCGAGCTTGCCAAGGTGACCGAGCGCTTCCAGGTCGCCGCCAAGGACATGCGCGGCGTCACCGCCGACATCCAACGCGAGCTCGAAGAGACCCGGGCCGAGCTGAAGCGCGGCGTGCTCGACCTGCCGCGCGAGACGCAGGAATCGACCTCGGCCATGCGCCGCGTCGTCGCCGAGCAGATCAAGGCCCTGAACGACCTGACGGAGATCGTCACGCGCTCGGGCCGGCGCAGCGATGTCGCCCTGCCGGTCGATAACGGCCAGCTCCGGCGCGCTGCCGCTCCCGCTCCCGCCCCCGCGGCTCCTCCGCCGCAGCCGGCCTATACGCCGGCCGCGCAGGCCCGCACCGCCGCGGCGGAACCGCTGCTGCGCCCGTCGCTGGACGCGACGCCTGAGCCGACCCCGGAGCGCACCCCGCCGCGCGTCGAGGCCAAGTCTACGCCCCGCCCTGCCCCCGCACAGGAGGCGCCGCGGCGCCAGCCGGCGCCGGAGCCGCAGGCCCCGTCGACACAACAGCCTCCTGCGAAGGTGGGCTGGCTCTCCGACCTGCTCAATCGCGCCTCGCGCGAGGACAAGGCTCCGGAAACCTCGAAGCCAACCGCGCATTCGATCGAGAAGCTCGACTCGCTCTCCGTCGACATCGCGCGGATGATCGACCATGACGCAGCCGTCGAGCTGTGGGACCGCTACAAGCGCGGCGAGCGCAACGTCTTCACGCGCCGGCTCTACACCCTGCAGGGCCAGCAGACCTTCGACGACATCCGGCGCAAATATCGTCGCGATCCGGAGTTCAAGGAGACGGTCGACCGCTATATCGACGAGTTCGAGCGCCTGCTCGGGGAGGCCGCCAAGGACGACCGCGATTCGATGGTCGCCAAGACCTATCTCACCTCGGAAACGGGCAAGGTCTACACGATGCTGGCCCATGCCAGCGGGCGGTTCGAGTAAGCGCCGAATCCCGGTATCGCAGTCAAAATGAAAAGGCCGCCCTCACCAGGGCGGCCTTTTTCAATTGCGCGCTGATTGATTCTGGAACCAAGCGTCATCGCGCAAATCCGGGTTCCATCACGGAGGCCGGATTGACGATCGACCCAAGATCATGGGACGGATTCATCATATCAAGAGACCTGCACGGCAGGCGGCATTCAGGGAGCAAGACATGACTGCGGTCGCATTATTCGGTGCCGGCGGAAAGATGGGGATGCGCCTTGGCCGCAACCTCGCCGGCTCACGCTTCGAGACGCGGCATGTCGAGGTCAGCCCCGCAGGACGCGACCGCGTCAAACAGGCTTTCGGCGTCGCGTGTTACGAAGCCGAGGCCGCCTTAAGCGGCGCGGAGGTGGTGGTGCTGGCGGTACCCGACACTGCGGTCGGCGCGGTTGCGCGGGATCTGCTGCCGAAATTGGAGACCGGCACGATCGTGGTCGTCCTCGATGCCGCCGCTCCCCATGCCGGGCACCTGCCCGAGCGCGCCGACATCACCTATTTCGTCACCCATCCCTGCCATCCGCCGATCTTCAATGACGAGACGGACCCGGCGGCGAAGGCGGACCATTTCGGCGGCATCGCCGCCAAGCAGCACATCGTCAATGCCCTGATGCAGGGGCCGGAAGCGCATTACGCGCTCGGCGAAGAGGTCGCCCGGACTATCTGGGCGCCGGTGATGCGCTCGCACCGCATCACGGTGGAGCAGATGGCGATCCTCGAGCCCGGCCTGTCGGAGACGGTCTGCGCCACGCTGCTCGATGCGATGCGGGAGGCGATGGAAGAAGCGATCTCGCGCGGCGTACCGCGCGAGGCGGCGCGCGATTTCCTGCTCGGCCACATGAACATCCTGGCGGCGGTGACCTTCGAACAGGTTCAGGGCGTGTTCTCTGACGCCTGCAACAAGGCGATCGTCTTCGGCAAGGATACGATCCTGAAGCCCGACTGGAAAAGGCTCTTCGAGCCGGAAGAGATCGCCGAAAGCGTAAGGCGCATCACCTGACGACGGATCGGCTGCTACCGTCGGCGGAGCAGAATCAGCGCGCCCAGCGGACGATATCGATCAGGACCTGAGACAGGGCGCGATCAAGCGCATGCGCCGCCCCTGCCCCGTCGACCGCGCTTGCCGGCACGCGGGCTGAGAACATTCGCGCGCGCTGCACAAGCCCGGTTCGGTCGCCGACCAGCTTGGCCGTGATCTCGACGACGGCCGTGCCGCTGGCGGCGTCGATGTTGAAGCTGCGGATGTCCGTGTTGAGCTGCAGATCGGGCACGATGCGCTCGCCGGGGCGCGCCACGGAACCGATCCGGCTGCCGTTCTCGAAAGTTTGCACGAGCCGCGTCTGTACCAGCTTGGGCACCCGGTCGGCCCATTGCGCACCGCCGAGGAAGGACAGGGCGCCGGTCGAATCCTTGACGATCAGCCGATCGGAATCGAGCGCCTGAACCGTCGTCGGCTCCGCCACGACGAGGGGCGCACGCGAACCGCCGAGCCGGCCGAAATTGCTCGGCGCGGACAGATCGAACGTGGTCGGCGTCGGGCCGCTGCATCCGGCAAGCAGCAGCGCGCCAGCGACAGCCAACGGAATTGCGGGATTGCGGAAGAGCCTCGCAGGCGCGCACAAAGCCTTGATCATCATAGGGCTAGCGGGATCCACCGTATTGAGGGAGCGGCGGCTTGCCGCCGAAGATGAATTGCTGCGGGTTACGCTCTAAACTCCGCAAGGTGCGGTTTAGGTCCGTCAGCGTCCGGCGGCCGTCGGTCGCCAGTGTTTCGATGTCGCGCAGGCCGGGTCCGGTGAAGCGGCTGATGCCCGATGTGATCTCGGCGGTGCGCTTGTCGAGATTGTCGGCGAGCACGCGGATCGACTTGGCGGCATCGCTGACTTCGGAGAAGGCACTGCGCCCGTCCTCGCCCGCAGCCGTATTCAGGAACGCCTGTGCGCTCTTCAGGACGCCCTCGACCTGATCGGCGGCCTTGTTGAGCTTTTCGGTGATCGAGGCGACATCCTTCACGGCCTTGCCGACATCGCCGCTCGAACCGCCCAGAGCAGCCGTGAACTTGTCGACATTGTCGACGATATCGGAAACCTTGCGCCGGTCGACGGAACGGACAATCTGCGTCACTTCCTCGCTCAGCGTGCCCAATTTCTGCGAGAGCGGCGCAATCGTATCGGCGATGGTGCCAAAGCTCGCCATCAGCTTGTCGACGCCATCGGCATTATTGCCGAGAGCCGCCGAGAATTTCTCGACGTTCCTGACGGTGTTGCTGATCGAGCCGGCATTCTCCTTGACCAGCCCCTCGATGCTTCCAAGCATCTCGTCGGCGCGCTTGGCGATGGTGCGCACGGTCTCGATGATGTCCTGAAGCTCGGAGCGCTCGGCAACGATCACCGGCATGGACTGGCCGGGCTGGGCCGTGAGAACCGGGGAGTTGGGCTCGCCGCCCAGAAGCTGGACCGCGACCACGCCTGCAAGCCCCTGCGCTTCGATGCGGGCGCGGGTGTCGACGCGCAGCGGCGTCGTATTGTCGACCTGAATGACCGCATAGATGCGGCGCGGATCGTCCGGCTGAAGCTCGATTCGCGTGACTTCGCCGACGCGCAGGCCGTTGAACAGCACGCTGGAGCCGCGCCCGAGACCCGTCACCGTTCCGCTGAAGATGACCCGCACATCCTGTTTGCGGCCGCCTGCGCCACTGTTGAACCAGTAGACGAAGCCGAACACCGCAGCCAGAACCGCAAGGGTAAAAAGCCCGACAAGCGCATAGTTTGCACGCGATTCCATCGTCTAGACGCTTTGTCCTCGCTGGTCTGCGGGCAGGCGCGCCCTCGCCCGCTCGCCACCGAAATAGGCCTTCAACCAAGGGTGATCGGAAGCCAGCATGGTCGCCAGCGGCCCGACCGCGATCACCCGCTTATCCGCCAGAGCAGCGATTCGGTCGCAGGCAGAGTACAGGCTGTCGAGATCGTGGGTTACCATGAACACGGTCAGGCCCAAAGTCTGCTTCAGCGTCATGATCAGTTCGTCGAACTCGGCCGCGCCGATCGGATCGAGTCCCGATGTCGGCTCATCCAGGAAAACGATCTCCGGATCGAGAGCCAGGGCGCGGGCCAGGGCGGCGCGCTTGATCATGCCGCCCGAGAGCTCCGAGGGTGTCTTGTCGGCTGCATCGGGCTTGAGGCCGACGAGATCGAGCTTCACCATCGCCATCTCGTCGAGGAGAGCCGGCGACAGCTTCAGGTATTCCCGCATCGGCACCTGGATGTTCTGCTTGACGGTCAGCGAGGAGAACAGCGCACCCTGCTGGAACATCACGCCGAAGCGGCGCTCGAGCGCGCGGCGCTGCACCTGATTGAGCTCGTCGACATTCTCGCCGAAGACCTCGATCGTGCCGCGGGCCTTCTTCACCAGCCCGAGGATCGTGCGTGTCAGCACGGACTTGCCCTGCCCCGAGCCGCCGACGAAACCGAGGATCTCGCCGCGCATCACGTCGAGGTCGAGCCCCTCCATGATGACCTTTTCGGCGAAGGCGACCTTGAGATCGCGCACGCGGATGACCGCCTCGGGCTCGCCGTTTCCGGCAACATCTGCCGAAGTCGGGTTGCCGTGACGCATCTGTCCGGTCTGCTGGGCGTTCTGTTCGCTCATCGCCCTCAGAACTCGATCGAGGCGAAGAACATCGCGAAAAGCCCGTCGACGACGATGACCATGAAGATCGCCTTCACCACCGAGGCGGTGACCTGGCGGCCAAGCGATTCAGCCGAGCCCTTCACCGCCAGCCCCTCGATGGACGCGATCAGGCCAATGACGAAAGCCATGAACGGCGCTTTTATGAGGCCGACGGCGAAATGCTTCCAGGTGATGACCGATTGCAGCCGCGCCAGGAAGGTGTCGATGCCGATCCCGCCATAGAGCCAGGCCACCAGAGCCGCACCGGTCAGACCCGACATCGCCGAGATGAAGGTCAGGATCGGCAGGGAGATTACCAGCGCCAGAATGCGGGGGACGACGAGAACCTCGATCGGGTCGAGCCCCATCACGCGCAGGGCATCGATTTCCTCGCGCATCTTCATCGAGCCGATCTCGGCCGTGAAGGCCGAGCCTGAGCGGCCCGCGATCATGATCGAGGTCAGCAGGACCGAGAGTTCGCGCAGGATCAGGATGCCCGTGAGATTGACCACGAAGGCCGTCGCGCCAAACTGCTGGAGCTGGAAAATACCCTGCTGGGCGACGATGCAGCCGACCAGAAAGGAAATCAGCATGATAATGGGCGCGCCGTTGAAGGCGATCAGCTCGATCTGATTGACCATCGAGGGGCCGCGGAACTTGCGCGGACCCAGCACGACACTGGCCGAACCGACGACCACCTCGCCGAGGAACATCGCACCGCCGACCATGTCGCGGCCAAAACGGACCACGGCGGCGCCGATATTGACCAGCACGTTGACGACGCTGAAATGCTCCGGCGGGCGCGGCACGTCATGGTCGTGCAGCGTCACCTCGGCCAGCAGGATTGCGTGTTCGGGCCGCTGGCTGAAGATCTCGATAGTGGAATTGGCGGCCTCCCGCCGCGCCTTCAGGCGGTTCAGGACATAGGCGCCGAGCGTGTCGAGCCTGTCGACAGCGGACAGGTCGAGCCTGGCGCCGGTCCCGTCCTTGGCGATCCGTTGATCGATCTCCTCGACCAGCTTCTCGATCCGGGGCGCCTTGTCGGCACTCCACGAGCCCGCGAGAGCGACGGCGAGCGTGCCGGCATCATCGCGAAAGACGGCTTGCGGTTCGGCGGTATCGAGGCTCGCCATGGCTCTCCGTGGTGTCCTTCGCGCGAGCCGGGACGGTTCGTGCATCAGCCCGCGGCGCTTGCACCCAAGCGCCGGCTTGCACCCCCTTGGACTCTGTATCGCCGGGCAGGTTCCGCTTGGCAAGCATAACCAGACAAGTCTGGCCGGTCGAAGCCCGACCAGGGCGTGGAACGCTGCAGACAGGCCGATAGAGCCAAGGAAAGGCGCATGAAAATCGGGATTGCCGCGATTCGTGGCGCCGCCTTGGCAGCACTTCCTTAAGCAATCGGAGAGCAGGCTCCGCAATTGGAGCATCACGGCTGACGAATGGTGATTCGGCCAGTCCTTCGAGAGCAGATTGGCCATGAGCGAAGCGCGTTCGCTGACACCGCTGAGCGAAACCGACTATGAGGCGATCGAGGCGGCCGTCCTGGAGACGGCGCGCGGCCGCTGGTTCATGGCCGAATATGCCAAGCGCAACCGTCAGGCCGACACCATGACGCTGCTGAATGCGATCGGGCGGATCGAACGTGTCGTGGGCCTGAGCACCCAGCAACCGGCCAATACGCCTAATCTGGGCGAGGCCGCGGCACTGATCGGCGACCTGCGCATCGATCTCGAACGGATCAGCGGCAGAGCCGAAGAGCGCTCGTCGGGCCTTGCGGTGCGTATCGAACACGCCGCCGAAACCATCATCATCGCAACGGAGAGCATTCAGGAAGTCGCGTGGAGCCTGCGAGAGGCTGGAGCCGACAATGCGATGTGCGACATGCTGGACCGACGCGCCAGCGAGGTCTCCGCAGCGATAGCGCTCGTCGACGGCACGGTGCAGCGGATCGACAAGATTGCCGATACGATCGCGATGCTCGATTCAAGCCTGCGCGCCTTCAGCGACCTGACGCAGGAAGCCAGCAGCGCCGAGAACGTGTCCGCTGCAACCGTAGCGCGCGCAAGCGATCTGCGCTTGCCGACAGCTTCTCCGCTTAGCAACTATGACGATATCGAAATCGTCGAGGTCGGCGACCATGCGGCGCCGGTCGGCGTCGCTCCGCAACCGCAGCCTCAGCCGGCGAAATCGGCATCGGAAAAGCGGGTCGGCACGATCCAGCTGCTCGAAGACGATATCGTCTTCAGCGATTTCGGCGACGAGCCCCTCGCTGCTCCCGAGCCCATGCGTGCGCCAAGAGGCACATCCGAGACCGCGCTACGCGAACTCGACATGCTGCCGGTCGGGAAGAAGCTCGCCTATTTCGCCTGACTTGCCGTGAAGCTCGCCATCTTGCCGGGGTTGAGCAGGCCGTAGGGGTCGACCTCGCGCTTGAAGCCGAGCTGGTCTGCATCGGCACGCTTGTGCCGGCTGCCGGCCTCCAATGAGACGACATGCGGGTTGGCGATCATCACGCCGGCATCCTCATGCAGCGCGATCACCTCGTTCAGACGCTCAGGCGTGCTGTAGCGCAGGATCGGCAGCGCGCTCGCCGTCACACGTCCGCCGAAGCGGATGAACTCGTGATGCGCCAGAACCTCGTCGGGAAAGCGCGCGATCATCTCGGCCGCGCTTTCGACCAGCCTGTCATGCGGGAAAAGGCATTGCAGATAGGTGATCGAGCGATCGCTCTTCAGCCACTGCAGCGTGGTGTGGTTCCAGGTGTATTCGTAGAGCGGAACGGTACCCGGACCCTCCTCGGATGGCGCCTCATAGGTCGTCGTGCCGCGATTGCCGATGATCGCCTTGAACGGGCCGAGCGAGGCCTCCGCGATCATGCAGATCAGAATGCTCTTCCCCTCGGGACAATGCTGCTTCAACGCCCCGAAATAGGAGGGGATCGGCGCTGAGATCGGCGTGACCAGCTTCTTGACGATGCCGTCGGCGAGCGCGACCTCATAGCCGGCCTGGAAGGCGTCCATATAGTCGTCGAAGGCGACGATGACATCGATCCAGGGCCAGGCCGGCGCAAGCGGCATTTCAAGGGCGGTAATGATGCCGGTCGTGCCGTAGGAGCGGTTGACCTTCTGGGCCGCGTCGTCACGCAGTTCGAGGATGCGCGGCTCCTCCTCCAGCGTGACAATACGCGCGGCGAGGATGTTGCCGGGCTCGCGCAGGCCGCCATAAGTGACCGAGCCGACGCCGCCCGAGCCGCCGGCGACGAAGCCGCCGATCGTCGCCGAGCGCTTGGTCGAGGGATGCATTCGCAGCTCGAAGCCGGATGCGCGCGTGGCCATGTCGATGTCGAGAAGGCGCGCGCCCGCCGCCACCCGAACGGAACCGGGCTTCTGCCACTCGATGCCGGTCAGGGCCGTGATGTCGAGCAGCACACCGCCTTCGAGCGGCACGGCCTGACCATAGTTTCCCGTCCCCGCGGCGCGCACGGTCAGCGGAATGCGTCGCCTGGCGCAAGCCGCCGCGACCCGCACGACCTCAGCCTCGTCGCGCGGGCAGGCGATGATATCGGCCGATTTATCGGCCAGTTCGGTGTTCAGGATCGGCGAATACCAGAAGAAGTCGCGCGAGCGCTTGCGCACGACCTGAGGCTCGTCGATCAGCTGGATGCCGTCGAGATCGGCCTTGAGGCCGGCGATATCGTAGCGGGAAGGCTGCTGAACGCGCGGCTTGCGCTCGGATATTGCGCTCATCTGGTACCTCGTGTTCTCGACATTAGCCGGTCGTCATTGCGAGCACAGCGAAGCAATCCAGAGGCGCACGCTCGACGTCCCCCTGGATTGCTTCGCTGCGCTCGCAATGACGGCGAAAGCATCAATTCTCCCGCTTCAGCGCGCTTTCATGCCAGCGCCGCAGCAGGACATGCGAGATCCAGCTCGTCGCCAGGAAGATCGCGATACCCGACAGCGAGATCATGATCAGGGCCGCGAAGACGCGGGGAATCTTGAGCTGATATCCCGCCTCCAGGATACGGTAGGCGAGGCCCGAGGCGCTGCCGCCAGTGCCGGCGACGAATTCGGCGACGACCGCGCCGATCAGCGCCAGGCCGCCCGAAATCTTCAGGCCCGCGAGGAAATAGGGCAAGGCGGCCGGCAGTTTCAGATAGCGCATCGTTTGCCAGCGCGTCGCGCCATAGAGCTGGAACAGGTTGACGAGGTTATGGTCGGCCGAATTCAGCCCGAGGATCGTGTTCGACAGGATCGGGAAGAAGGCGACGATCCAGGCGCAGATCAGCAGGGACAGGTTGATGTCGCCGGCCCAGATGATGATCAGCGGCGCGATCGCCACGATCGGCGTCACCTGCAGGATGACCGCATAGGGCAGAAGCGACATTTCCAGCCATTTCGACTGGGTGAACAGCACGGCAAGCGTGACGCCGACGATAATTGCGGCCGCCAAGGCCAGGAAGGTGATGCGCAGCGTGATCCAGAGCGAGGCCGACAGCGTCGCCCAGTCGGCGATCAGCGTCTGCCCGACCAGCAGCGGTCCGGGCAGGATATAGGGCGGGATCTCGCGCCACCGGACGAGAAACTCCCATAGTCCGAGCGCGAGGACGCCGATGACCAGCGGCGCCAGGATGCGCGGCCACACGCTGGCCGGCAGGCCGAGAATGCGCGCCTCAGTAGCGAAGACAGGCCGCGCCTCGGCATCGGTGCCGTCATGGGGAACATGAGCCTGCAGGGCATCGACGGGGGACGAGCTCATGAGCCGATCGCCTCCTTGAGCTTGGTCGAGACGACACGGCAAAGATGGGCGTAATCGCTCGATGTCCGGAACAGGTCGTCGCGCGGATAGGGCGCATCGACATCGAGATCGGCCATCACCCGGCCGGGCCTGGCCGCCATCACAACGATGCGCTTCGAGAGATAGACGGACTCGAAGACCGAGTGGGTGACGAAGACGGCCGTGAACTTCTCGCGCCACCAGAGTTCGAGCAGATCGTCGTTCAGGCGATGGCGGGTGATCTCGTCGAGCGCCGCGAACGGCTCGTCCATCAGCAGGATCTTCGGCTTCATCACCAGCGCGCGCGCAATCGAGACGCGCATCTTCATGCCGCCGGAGAGTTCGCGCGGATACGACGTCTCGAAGCCCTTGAGGCCGACCAGCGCCAGCATCTCCACCGCGCGGGCCTCGGCCTCGCGTCGGGGCACATGTTTCAGGACCAGCGGCATCATGACGTTGGCGAGCGCGCTCGCCCAGGGCATCAGCGTCGGGTCCTGGAAGACGAAGCCGAGATCGCGCTGCGGTTTGCCCGACGCGTCATGGTTCGTCGTCGGCCAGTCGATCGTGCCGGTCGAAGGCGTGCCCAGCCCCGCGACCATGCGCAGCAATGTCGACTTCCCGCAGCCCGACGGGCCGAGCAGGCTGATGAATTCACCCGTTCCAAGATCGAGATTGACGTCGCGCACGGCCAGCGTGCCGTTGGCGAACTGCTTGGAAACGTGGCGGATGCAGACGAGCGGCTTGCTGCCGTCGGTGCGTCTGATGGTGGGTGTGCTCAGATAGGCTGTGTCCAAAGCCTGATGATCCATTGTCTGTGACTATCGCAACAACCGCGCCGCCATCCCGGGCTTGCCCCGGGATCCATCGAGGGGCGTCGAACTCTAGGATGGATCCCGGGTCAAGCCCGGGATGACGGTGAGTTTCCCTGCCAATATGAAAGAGCGCCTATGCCTTGCCGACGCCCTTGTTGATGAATTCGAGGCTGTAGGCCTTCTTGATGTCGACGCCGGGCGGGAAGACGCCGGCCTCGGTCATCGTCTTGTAGAAGCTCGCCCAGCGCGCATCGGTCATGGCGCCAATGCCAAGCGTCAGCGCATCGCCGGAGAGGACGATGCCCCGCTCGTTCATCACCTTGACGGCATAATCGATCTTTTCCTGATCCATGTCGGGATTATCCTTCAGGATCAGGGCGTTGGCAGCCGCGACTGCGGGGCCGCCCTTCATGTATTCCGCCCAGCCCTCGAGCGAGGCCGTGACGAAGCGCTGCACCAGATCCTTCTTCTGCTCGACCATCTTCCGGGAGATGTTGATGGTGGTGTTGTAGTTCTCGAAGCCGGCATCGGCGATGAGATGCACGACCGGCTTCACGCCGCCCTGTTTCTCGATCGCGTAGGGCTCCGAGGACAGGAAGCCCTGCTGCGAGATGGTCTTGTCGGCCAGGAACGGGGCCATATTGAAGGTATAGGGCCGGATCTGCTCGTCGGTGAAGCCGAACTTCGCCTTGAGGAACGGCCAGAAGCTGACGCGCCCGCCGGCGCCGACAAGGATCGGCTTGCCCTTGAGCGCAGCTAGCGTGTCATTGCCCTGGTTCGGATGGGAGATCAGCACCTGCGGATCCTTCTGGAAGATCGAGGCGATGGTCAGGAAGGGAATGTCCTCCTGGGCATAGCGGATCGACTCGAAGGAGTTCGACATGATCATGTCGACTCGGCCGCCGAGCAGGAGCTGCGAGGGGTTCTGCTGCGGGCCGCCCATGCGGATTTCGGCGTCGATGCCGTATTTCTTGTAGATGCCATTGGCGAGCGCCAGATAGAAACCGCCATGCTCGCCCTGCGCCCGCCAGTTGGTCTGGTAGCTGACCTTGTCGAGCGTCTGCGCGTTGACGCGTGCCCCGGGAACCGGAACGAGGACCGAGGCGGCCGAGCCGCCGATCAGGCCGAGCGCCGCGCGCCGGCTCACGCGATACTTCATCGTCATGCAGGAAACCTCCCTGAACAGGTTCGGCAAGCGCCGTGTTCGGCCGCGGGCGAGCAAACTATATGCCATGCCGGGCAAGGCGCTGGAAATGTGTCATCGCGCCTTTTCGCACAGAGAACATGCATATGCCCAAATCATCGGCATGTCGTTTCCGTCCACCGGCACATGCATGCACGCGCTTCCCAGCGCAGCTCATCCGGCTAAGGTACGCCAACTCTCGTGACCGGTAACACCATGCCCCACCCTGCCCTCGCCGCCCTGCGCGCCGAACTCGCCGACCTGACGCTCTATGACGATGCGCCGTCACTGCGCATGAACAGCCGCGACTTCTTCTGGTTCTCGCCGGTGCTCAAGCCCGATCTGGAGGACAAGCACGCCGAGCTGATCGTGCTGCCCCGCGACAAGGACGAGGTCCGGCGTGTCGCTTCGGCCTGCGCGCGCCATCGCGTCCCGCTGACGGTCCGTGGCGGCGGCACCGGCAATTACGGGCAGGCGGTGCCGCTGGAAGGCGGCGTGGTCATGAACCTGACCCGGCTCAACCGCGTGGTCTCGACAACGCTCGGCGCGGGCCGTTTCGAGGCCGGCGCGAACCTGCTCGACATCGACAAGGCGCTCGCGCCGCTGGGGCAGGAACTGCGCATGCACCCCTCGACGCGGGCGCAGGCGACGATCGGCGGCTTCGTTGCCGGTGGCGCGGCCGGCGCCGGCTCCTGCACCTGGGGCCAGATCGACAATCTCGGCGCCGTGATCGCGCTCGAGGTCATGACCGTCGAGCCCGAACCGCGCCTGATCGAACTAAAGGGCAAGGAGATCCTCAAGGTGATGCACGCCTATGGCGTCAACGGCATCATCACCGAGGTCGAGGTTCCGCTCGCGCCCGCGCATGCCTGGTCGGAGCGGATCGCGACCTTCGACACGCTGAAAGCCGCCGCCGCCTTCGGCCAGGCCTTCACGGAGTGCGACGGCATCGCCAAGAAGCTGGTCAGCATCCACGACGCGCGCATTGCGCCTTATCTGCGCCGGCTCGGCCCCTATCTCGGTGAGGACAAGGCCTTCGCCATCCTCATGGTCTCCGAGCCGCAGGCCGACGAACTCGACCGGCTGATCGTTGAGATGGGCGGCACCGTCACCTTTTCGCGCGGCGCGGCCGAGGCGCGCGCGGCGGCTTTCGGCGAGCATCGCGAAAAGGGCGCGCCGGGGCCGCTCTACGAATACACCTGGAACCACACGACCCTGCATGCGCTGAAGGTCGACCCCAACATCACCTATCTGCAGCTGCGCTTCCCGCCCGGCCGCAATCTCGAACTGCTCGACTGGGCCGAGAGGCATTTCCACGACGACGTGCTGTTCCACATCGAGTTCCAGCGCCGGCAGGGCAAGGTCTATCATTCCAGCCTGCCGCTGGTGCGTTTCTCGACGGCCGAGCGGCTGCACGAGATCATGGCGCAAGCAGAAGCCGCCGGCATCCAGGCCTCGAACCCCCATAGCTGGGTGCTCAACAATGCCGGCTGGAAGCAGATCGATGCGCCGCAGCCCGAGTTCAAGCGCCTCGCCGACCCATTCGGACTGATGAACCCCGGCAAGCTGCTGGGCTGGGAGGCGACGGCCGCCGAGGCCGCGGAGTAGGCCATGCCGTCCCTGCTGCCGGAAAGGTCCCTATCGTGAAGGCCATGTCTTGAAGGTCATGTCGTGAAGGTCATGTCGTGAAGGTCCTGATTTTCGGCGCGACCGGCATGGTCGGACAAGGCGCGCTGCGCGAATGCCTGCTCGATTCCGCTGTCGGTGAGGTCGTCGCCATCGGCCGCAGCCCGAGCGGGCAACAGCATGCCAAGCTGAGCGAGATCGTTCATGCCGATCTGCTCGACTACAGCGCGATCGAAAGCGAGCTGACAGGCTTCGATGCCTGTTTTTTCTGCCTCGGCATTGCGTCCGCCGGCATGAGCGAAGCCGATTACAGCCGCATTACCTATGAGATGCCGGTCGCCGCCGCGCAGACCCTGCTCAGGCTCAACCCCGGCATGGTCTTCGTCCACACCTCTGCAGCCGGCACCGACAGCAGCGAAAAGGGCCGCGTCATGTGGGCCCGCGTCAAAGGCAGGACGGAGAACGCCCTGCTGCGCATGCCGTTCAAGGGCGTCTATATCTTCCGCCCCGCCATGATCCGCCCGATGCATGGCATCCAGTCGCGCACGACGCTGTATCGTGTGCTCTACAAGGCGCTCGGCCCGCTGCTGGCCCCGCTGGAAAAACGCTTCCCGCGCTATGTCACCTCGACCGAGAGGATCGGCAAGGCGATGCTGAAGGTCGTGCGCAGCGGCGCGCCCAAGCACGTCCTTGAATGCGAGGACATCAACCGCCTATGAGACCATCGGCCGTATCGAGGATGATAGCATCATGACCGCACGCTTCTGGGGCGACCTGAAGACCACCGATTTCGAAGGGTTGTCCGCCGACAGGACCGTCGCGGTGCTGCCGCTGGCGGCGATCGAGCAGCATGGTCCGCATCTGCCGGTTTCGGTCGACACCACCATCATGAACGCCATGCTGGCTGAAGCGATGCCGCTGGTCCCCGCCGGCCTCGATGTGCTGGTGCTGCCGACGGTTGCCATCGCCAAATCGAACGAGCATCTGCATTCGCCGGGTACGCTGACCTTGTCCTGGGAAAGCGTGACCCGGAGCTGGATCGAGATCGGCGAGAGCGTTCTGCGCGCCGGGCTGCGCAAGCTGGTGATCGTCACCTCGCATGGCGGCAATATCGACCCGATGAAGGTCGTGGCGCGGGAGCTGCGCGTGCGCCATGGCATGCTGGCGGTGACGACCGCCTGGCGCGCCTTCGGCCTGCCACAGGGGGTCTATGCCGATCTCGACGCCAATCACGGCATCCATGCCGGCGACATCGAGACCTCGCTGATGCTGCATTTCCGGCCCGACCTCGTCGACATGACCCAGGCCGGGCGTTTCGACCCGCTGACGGTCGCGATGCAGAACGACTATAAATGGCTGAGGCCGACCGGGCTGCACGCGTTCGCCTGGATGGCGCAGGACGTCAACGCCTCGGGCGCAGCGGGCGATGCGAGCCTGGCCACAGCCGAGAAGGGCAAGGCGACGGCGGCTTTCCAGGCCAAGGGTTTTGCCGAGCTTCTGGCGGATGTCGCGAAGTTCCCGCTCGCGAATTTGCATAAGGCGGGCTGAGGCCAGCCCGCGAAAACGACGTTGCCTATGCTCGAAACACATCGTCATCCCGGACGCAGCGAAGCGGAGATCCGGGATCCATCGGAGGGCTCATCGCTCTACGATGGATCTCGGATCTGCGCGGCTTCGCCGCTTGTCCGGGATGACGTGTGTTTCCGAGCCAGGACTGCACATCAATCGGGATCGAGCAGGCGCGGGCCCGGCCCCTGCTCGGCTAGTCGATCCCACGGATTGTGCAGCGGGCAGTCCCTGACCGACAGGCAGCCGCAGCCGATGCAATCTGTCAGGTGGTCGCGCAGGCGCGTCAGCCGGTCGATCCGCCGTTCGAGATCCTCCTTCCATAGCGAGGACATCTTCGCCCAGTCGGCGGCGGTCGGCGTGCGTTCGGCCGGCAGCGCCTTGAACGCCTCGCGGATCGTCTTGAGCGGAATGCCGGTGCGCTGGGCCACCTTGATGATCGCAACCCGGCGCAGGACCTCGCGCGCATAGCGGCGCTGGTTGCCGGCGCTGCGGCGGCTGCGGATCAACCCTTCGGCTTCATAGAAATGGATCGCGGAGACGGCGAGCCCGCTGCGCCGGGCTACGTCGCCGACGCTCAATTCGGCGAGCCGCATTGGGTTTCCGGGCATCGACGCGACCTCTTGACCTTAACCTTGGTTGAGGTTTTATAGATCGCGCTCCCGACATGCAAACCGGAGCCTATCCATGCACCGCAGGATCGAACCCCGGATCAAGCTCGCGCTGATCTATGGAAGCACTCGCGAAGGCCGTCTCTGCGACAGGGTCGCAAGCTGGGCCGCGCAACAGATCGAAGGCGACGGCCCCTTCGACCTCGACATCATCGACCCTCTCCTGCTCGACCTGCCGGATCGACATCCCCGAGCCGAGCACGCTGCCGTGCAGGCGTTGAGGCAGCGCATCGACGATGCCGACGGCTTCGTCATCGTGACGCCGGAGTATAATCGCGGCTATCCGGCCGCCTTGAAGTTCCTGATCGATCTCGTCGGCACGGAATGGCGCGGCAAGCCCGTCAGCTTTGTCTCCTATGGCGGGTTTTCCGGCGGCTTGCGGGCGGTCGAGCAATTGCGGCTCGTCTTCTCCGAACTCCACGCGACCACGATCAGGGACGGCGTCTGCTTTTCCAATGCCTGGAGTCTGTTCGACGCGTCCGGCCGGCTTGTGGACGCCGACCGGCCGGAGAAGGCGATGGCAACGATGCTCGCGCAATTGCACTGGTGGGCAAGCGCGCTGCGCCATGCGCGCAACAGCGTGCCATACGGGCAATTCGCGGCCTGAGAGACCGCCGGGAAGGTCTCCAGCCCTCATCCTGAGGAGCAGCCGGAGATGCGTCTCGAAGGATGATTCAGGAGGCTCTGGAAACAGCTGGAACATCCTTCGAGACGCCGCTTTGCGGCTCCTCAGGATGAGGGCTCAATTCTCGAGCGGTCTCTGAGACGCCTGCCGTTACCTCACGGATCCGTGGGAAGTGCTTCACAAATTCGAACTGGTTGCCGGGCGGCGATGGCGAAACAATGCCATGACCGTCACAGGGACCAGGTCAATCCATGCAGCTTCAGCTTCTCCGCAATGCCACGCTCAAGCTCAGCTATGCCGGCAGGACGATACTCGTCGATCCTGATTTCGGCGCGCGGCACAGTCGGCGCGCGCTCGCCGGCAAATCCGCCAATCCCATGGTCGACCTGCCCATGCCGATCGAGGACATCCTTGTCGGCGTCGATCTCGTGATCGTGTCGCATCTGCATGCGGACCATTTCGACGATGTCGCCAAGGAGTGCGTCCCCAAGGACCTGCCGCTGATCTGCCGGGCGGGCGATGAAGAGGCCATCGCCAAGGCCGGGTTCACCGCGATCAAGCCGCTCGACTGCTATCAGCGGCTCGGCTCGATCATCATCAAATGGCAGCCGGCCCAGCACGGAACCGGCGCCGTCGTCGAGACGA
Source organism: Allobosea lathyri (assembly GCF_900108245.1). Classification (GTDB taxonomy): domain Bacteria; phylum Pseudomonadota; class Alphaproteobacteria; order Rhizobiales; family Beijerinckiaceae; genus Allobosea; species Allobosea lathyri. Next base: position 854,341 of record NZ_FNUY01000001.1, on the reverse strand, counting down.
TGGGGCCGGTGATGGGTTTCAGCCTGGAGGCGCCGGGCGAGCCGGCCTTGTACTGGTGCGGCGACAGCGTGCTCTATCCGCCGCTGCAGGAGGCGATCGCAGCGACCGACCCGGACGTCATCGTGACGCATTCCTGCGGCGCGCTCTGGGATGGCACGCTGATCGTGATGGATGCGCAGCAGACGCTCGACCTCTGCGAAGCCGCGCCGGGCGCGACGGTGATCGCGACCCATATGGAGGCGCTCGACCATGCGACGATCAGCCGGGCCGCCCTGCGTGAGGCGGCCGACGGGCGCGGGATAGGTCCCGACCGCCTGCTGATCCCCGCGGATGGCGAGACGGTCGAGATCAGAGCGGTCGTCGCTGCATAGAGCAAGCGGTCTTGCTGTGCGCAGCGTTGGCTCCGAACCCCTGACCCGTCATCCTGGGCGTAGCGAAGCGGAGGCCCGGGATCCATCGGAGGGCCAATTCATTGCCAGAAGCGAAGCTCTACGATGGATCCCGGATCTGCGCGGCTTCGCCGCTTGTCCGGGATGACGCGGTAGTTCGCGCGCGACGCGACCAGCGGGTGGCCTGCCCCTACTCCCCCGCCTTCATCTGCCGGGCGTAGATGTCGCGATAGGTTTCGCGCAGCAGGTTCTTCTGGACCTTGCCCATGGTGTTGCGCGGCAGGTCGTCGACGATGAAGACCTGCTTGGGCAGCTTGAACTTGGCGAGGCGCTGGTCGAGCGCCCTGGAAATCGAGGCGGCGGTGATGTCGGCGCCCGGCTTCACCACGACGACCGCCGTGACGCCCTCGCCGAAATCGGGATGCGCGCAGCCGAAGACAGCGCTCTCGACGACGCCCGGCATTTCGTCGATCTCGGTCTCGACCTCCTTGGGATAGACATTGTAGCCGCCGGTGATGATCAGGTCCTTGCCGCGCCCGACGATATGGACGTAGCCGGCCGGGTCGATCTTGCCGAGATCGCCGGTGATGAAGAAGCCGTCGGCGCGGAACTCGGCGGCGGTCTTCTCCGGGTTGCGCCAATAGCCCTTGAAGACATTGGGACCCTTGACCTCGATCATGCCGATCTCGTCGCGTCCGAGCACCTTGCCCGTCTCGGGATCGGTGACGCGGGCAGCCACGCCCGGCAGCGGGAAGCCGACCGTGCCGGCGACACGCTCGCCCTCATAGGGGTTGGAGGTGTTCATGTTGGTCTCGGTCATGCCATAGCGCTCGAGAATGGCGTGGCCGGTGCGCTCGCGCCATTCGCGATGGGTCTCGGCCAGCAGCGGAGCGGAGCCGGAGACGAAGAGGCGCATATGCGCGGTCGCCTCCTTGGTCAGACGCGCATCCTGAAGAAGCCGGACATAGAAGGTCGGAACGCCCATCATGCTGGTCGCCTGGGGCAGATACTTGAAGACCTGCTCGGGATCGAATTTCGGCAGCAGGATCATCGACGCGCCGGCGAAAAGCACGACATTCGTCGCCACGAAGAGACCGTGCGTGTGGAAGATCGGCAGCGCGTGCAGCAGCACGTCGTCCTTGGTGAAGCGCCAGTAATCGACCAGAGCGAGCGCGTTCGAGGCGAGGTTGTCATGGCTCAACATCGCGCCCTTGGAGCGCCCCGTCGTGCCGGAGGTGTAGAGGATGGCGGCAAGATCGTCGGCCCCACGCTCGACATCGGCGAAGTCCGGCGAGGCAGCGGCGGCCTTGTCGAACAGCGTGCCCACGGAGACGCCCAAGGTCTCCAGCTTCGCGCCGGCCTTCTCGGCATAGGGTTTCAGCGCCTCGGCCTTGGCGGGATCGCACACGAAGACGGACGGCCCGGCATCGCCCAGGAAATATTCGATCTCGGCGGGGGTATAGGCGCTGTTCAGCGGCAGGAAGATCGCCCCGGCGCGAACCGTGCCGAGATAGAGCATCAAAGCCTCGATGCTCTTCTCGACCTGCACGGCGACCCGGTCGCCCGGCTTCACGCCGAGCGTGACCAGCGCATTGGCTGAGCGGGCCGAGGCATCCAGCATGTCGGCATAGGAATAGCGGCGGCCGTCATCGAGCAGCGCGAACGGAGCCTCGGGCGCAGGGATGCGCGCCTTCACGAGGTCGAAGAGGTAGTTGCCCATGATTTCGGGTCCTTTCAGGCGTTTTTACGGTTGGTCAGGGTCAGGCCGTCGCCGGCCGCAACAGCTTGCGCACCCCCGACGAGGCAACCACGGTGTTTCGTGTCGCGAAAGCTTCGTGGTTGGTCTCGATGTCGTCGAGGTCGTAACGGTAGTTCACCATCACGCCATGCGACTCGCGCAGGCCCCGCGCCGAGAGATTGCCGCCGACATTGATACGCTCCAGTCGCGCGCCGTTGCCGAGATGGAATCGCGCGACGGGGTCGATGACGCGTCCCGACGCCGTCCTCGCCCGCAGCATGTATTGCGCGGCCATCTGGCCCAGCAGCTTGTCGCGGCGCGCTTTGGTGGGATCGTCGAGCGAGATCGTCTCGCCCGCCGGCCGCGCGAGTTCGGCGCGCTCCTCATTGGTCAGACGGAACTCGCCGGGATCCTCAACGATACCGTCGAGCCAGCGGGCGAAGCCCGGCACGGGCGACAGCGTGACGAAGGTGTCGAGCCCCGGCAATTCGCGCTTCAGATCCTCAGCGACCTGCTTGATCAGGAAATTGCCGAAGGAGATGCCGCGCAGGCCCTCCTGGCAGTTCGAGATCGAGTAGAACGCCGCCGTCGTTGCGGCCTGCGCCGGCAACAATTCGCGCTCGCCGCTCAACACCTCGCCGATGCTGCGCGGGATGTCGCCGGTCAGCGCGACCTCGACGAAGATCAGCGGCTCGTCGATCAGCTGGGGATGGAAGAAGGCGAAGCAGCGGCGATCGCCCGGCTCCAGGCGCCGGCGCAGATCGTCCCAGCCCTGGATTTCGTGCACTGCCTCGTAGCGAATGATCTTCTCGAGCACGTTTGCGGGGGTGCGCCAATCGATGCGGCGCAGGACCAGAAAGCCGCGATTGAACCACGAGCCGAAGAGATGGCGGAAATCGCTGTCGACGGCCTTGAGATCTGGCTGCACCTCCATCGCCTCGAACAGCGCCTCGCGCATGCTCACCAGCACATGCGTGCCGCCCGGCGCGAGATTGAGGCGGCGCAGCAATTCCTGCCGCCGCGGTTCCGACGCCAGATGCAGAGCCGCGATATTCGCGGCGCTCTGCTCCTCGCGATAGGCGTCGATCGCCTTATTCAGCTTGTCGTGATCGGGGCCGAAGCGCTCCTGCAGCAGGCTGAAGAAGGCGAGCCTGGCCGGCTTGTCCAGCCGCTCCCACTCCTCGAGCACGGCCTGCGCCAGCGCCATGCCGGAAGCCTCGCCACGACCCGACAGCAAATCCTCGCACAGGCGATCGATCGACCGGTTGCGGCCTCCCAAGAAGCGCTCGAAACCGATCAAGGCCCGGCCGCGATCGGCCACGGTGGTCAAGAGATCGCCGAGAAACGCCATATCCATGCCGGCTCTCACCAAGGGTTGGAGCATGATATCGACCGAAAACCTGGATCCGATCCTCGGCATCATGCTCGTATGTGCAGTGCATCCTACACGGGATTGGGCAGGCGGAAACCGCGTCTCAGCGCAGCAGGTTCCAGGCCTTCAGGAAGAAGTCCGGCGTGCCGAAATTGCCCGATTTGAGGGCGATGACCAGTTCGGGCCCATCGACCACGCGGGTCCAGGGCACGCCAGGGTCGATTTCGGGGCCGATTTCGAGCGTCCTGATCCCCAGCCCCTGAACCACGGCTCCGGAGGTTTCGCCGCCGGCAACGAGCAGCCGCGATACGCCGCCCTCGGCGAGCAAACGGGCGGTATCAGCGAAGGCCTGCTCGACAGTATGGCCGGCCTCATCGCGCCCGAGCTTCTGCTGGATGGCGGCGACTTCGGCGGGGTCATCGCTCGAATAGAGCAGGAATGGCTTGTCCTGCGGCTGCGCCAGCGCCCAGGCGGCAAGGCCAGCGGCATCCTGCTCGCCCGCGACCAGCGCGAGCGGATCGACCTTCAGCGCGGGATAGCCCGCCTCGACCGCCGCCTTGATCTGGCCGCGGGTCGCGGTCGAGCAGCTGCCCGAGATGATGCCGGCGCGGCCAGCGGGCGCGCTCAGGCTGTCCGGCGTTGTGCGCTCGGAGAGCAAACCGGCCTTGCGGAAGTTCTGCGGCAGTCCCATCGCGATGCCCGAGCCGCCGGTCAGCAGGACATGGCCGTCGACGGCTGCGCCCAGCACCAGCAAATCGTCATTGGTGAGGGCGTCGGTCACGACGTAACGCACGCCCTCGCCTTCCAGCTTGGCGAAGCGCGCCTTCACGGCGTCGGCGCCTGCGAGCACCGTCGCATAGTCGACATGGCCGACCGGCGCTTTCGTCTGCGCGGCCATCAGGCGCATCAGGTTCGAATCGCGCATCGGCGTCAGCGGGTGGTCCTTCATCGAGCTCTCGTGCAGCGGCACGGCCCCGACGAAGAGATAGCCCTGATAGATCGAGCGGCCATTGGCCGGAAAAGCCGGGCAGATGATGGCGAGCCTGGCTCCCAGCCGCTGCGCCAGCGCATCGGCGACCGGCCCGATATTGCCCTGAGCGGTCGAATCGAAGGTCGAGCAGTATTTGAACAGGATCTGCTTCGCGCCGGCGGCCAGCAGCGCCTCACAGGCGGCAAGCGAATCCGCGACCGCCTCGGCTACCGGGTTGGTACGCGACTTCAGCGCGACGACGATCGCCTCGGCCTCGGGCAGCACTGCGCCGGGCTTGGGCGCGCCAATCACCTGGACCGTGCGCATGCCGGCGCGATTGAGCATGAGGGCAACGTCGGTCGCCCCCGTCATGTCGTCGGCGATCACGCCCAGCAGCATCGAACCCATCTCGTTTTCATCTCCCGCCCAAATCCGAAGGCGCGCCTCTTGTAGTCAGAGATTGCCGGCGAAGCGACAGAGATCGACGCAAGAGCGGCCTCGCCGGCAACAACCGTCACTGGCCGTTAAATTGCATGCAATGCCCGGCCAGAATGGCATGCAAAGCGAGCTACGAAATGGTGCGGCGCGGCATCGACGCCAGCCTCGATCTGAGTCACGTTGGTACCAACCGGGACGAGATGTGGTGACCGTGCCAGCGATGCATCGCGACGAAAGACCGAGGAGAAGGCTGCGGGGCTGCGTGCCATCGTGGCCAAAGGTCTTCGTCGCATGTGCTTCGCCACCAGCGCGCAACGCCATCGACCGGACGCAAAAAGCGCAAGCATAACAACAGGGGATATTGATGAAGCTGCTGACCGTATTGGCCTCGGCCACCTTCCTGACGCTCTCCCTGCTGCCGGCCGCGGCACAGGCGCCCTCGACCCTGCGCATCGGGCTGCAGGAAGACCCCGACATGCTCGACCCGCACAAGGCGCGCACATTCGTCGGCCGCATCGTCTTCAAAGGCCTCTGCGACAAACTGCTCGACATCACGCCGGAGCTGAAGCTCGTGCCCCGGCTCGCCACCGAATGGAGCTTCTCGGCCGATGGGCTGACGCTGACGATGAAGCTCAGGACCGACGCCAAGTTCCATGACGGCGACGTCTTCAACGCCGAAGCCGCCAAGGCCAATCTCGAACGGGCCCGGACACTGCCCGATTCGCTGCGCAAATCCGAACTCGCCTCGGTCGACAGCATCGAAACGCCGGATGCCAGCACGATCGTGCTGAAGCTGAAGCGCCCCGACGCCACCCTGCTGGCCCAGCTCACCGACCGGGCAGGCATGATGCTGGCGCCCAAGAGCCTGGGCGGCGATGTCGCCGCCAAGCCGGTCTGCTCCGGCCCCTATAAATTCGTTGAGCGGGTGCAGAACGACCGCATCGTGCTGGAGCGGTTCAAGGAGCATTGGGAGGCGGCGAACTATCATTTCGACCGCATTCTCTATCGCTCGATCCCCGACACCACCGTGCGCCTGGCCAATCTGCGCGCCGGTGAACTCGACATGCTGGAGCGCCTGGCCCCGACAGACGTGAAATCGGCGCAAGCCGACAAGTCGCTCAAGGTCGCAAGCACCGCCAATCTCGGCTACCAGGGCATCACCATCAACACGAATAATGGCGATGCCGCCAAGCAGCCGATGGGCATGGACAAGCGCGTGCGTCAGGCGCTCTCGCTCTCGATCGACCGCAAGGTGTTGAGCCAGGTCGTGTTCGAGGGGCTCTACGAGCCGATGATCCAGCCCTTCAACCCCGGCAATCCCTATCTCAGCGCGGATTTCCCGGTGCCGGCGCGCGATGTGGCCAAGGCCAAGGCGCTGCTGAAGGAGGCCGGGCTGTCGAAGGTCTCGGTCGAGCTCTTCGTCACCAACAACCCGGTCGATGCGCAGCTCGGACAGGTCGTCCAGGCGATGGCGCAGGAGGCCGGCATCGACGTTCAGATCCGCTCGACGGAGTTCGCCAGCCAGCTGCGCGACCAGCAGCAGGGCAAGTTCCAGATGAGCCGCATCGGCTGGTCGGGCCGGATCGACCCCGATGGCAACATCCATCCCTTCGTCACCACCAAGGGCAACCAGAACGACGGCAAATACTCCAACGCCGAGGTCGACCGGCTGCTCGACGAGGCCCGCACAGTCTACGACGTCGCCGAGCGCAAGAAGCGCTACGACGCCGCGCAGAAAATCCTCCAGGACGAACTGCCGATCGTCTATCTCTACAACCAGACCGTCTTCTTCGCGCTGCGCTCGAACATCCAGGGCTTCGTGATCAATCCCGACGGGATGATCCGGCTTTCCGGGCTGAAGCGCTCGTGAGGATCGCTGCGCCCATGCAGGCAAACGCGCATCCCTTCCCCCTTCTGGGGAAGGGATTGGGGTCACCTCCAAAGCCACCCTCAGCCCTCATCCTGAGGAGCGCCGCCAGGCGCGTCTCGAAGGATGTTTCAGGAGGCTCTCGAACCATCTGGAGCATCCTTCGAGACGCCGCTGCGCGGCTCCTCAGGATGAGGGCTCATAGGAGAACAAGGCCGCCATGCTCACCCTGATCGGCCGCCGCATCGTGATCGCGCTGCCGACGCTGTTTCTGGTGTCACTTGGCGTATTCGCCCTGCAGCGCGCGCTGCCGGGGGATCCGTTCCTCGTCATAGCCGGCGAGGAACGCGACCCGGAGGTGATCGCCCGCCTGCGCGAAATCTACCGGATGGACGATCCCATCTTCGTTCAGTTCTTCGCCTGGCTCGGTCAGGTCGTGCAGGGCGATTTCGGGCGCTCGCTGCGCACGGGCGAACCGGTGCTGGGACTGATCTGGCAAAAGCTCGGCGTCACCGTGCAACTCGCGATCGCCTCGATGCTGGTCGCGATCGGCATCGGCTTGCCGGCGGGCATCATCGCGGCAAGGCGCAAGGACACCGCGGCCGACTATACGGCGAGCGCGGTCGCCTTGTTCGGGCTGTCGATCCCGCATTTCTGGCTCGGGATCATGCTGATCCTCGTCGTCTCCGTGCATTGGAAGCTGCTGCCGGCCTCAGGCTTCGAATCGATCTTCGTCGATCCAAAAGCCGCGATCGAACGGCTGATCATGCCCGCTTTCGTGCTCGGCGGCGGCCTTGCCGCCTTCATCATGCGCCATACCCGCTCGGCGATGCTCGAGGTGCTGCGCTCCGACTATGTCCGCACCGCCCGCGCCAAGGGGCTGGACGAGGATACGGTGGTGAACCGGCATGCCCTGCGCAACGCGCTGGTGCCGATCATCACCCTGTCGACGCTGCTGTTCGGCGAGCTGCTGGCCGGCGCGGTCTTGACCGAGCAGGTCTTCACCATTCCCGGCTTCGGCAAGCTCATCGTCGACGCCGTCTTCAACCGCGACTATGGCGTGGTGCAGGGCGTCGTGCTGTGCACCGCGATCGGCTTCATCCTGATGAACCTGCTGGCGGATATTCTCTACGTCCTCGTCAACCCGCGACTGAGGAGCGGCTGATGGCGGATGTGATCCTCGAGGCTGCCACGCCGGCCGGCGCGATCGAGCCGGCGCCGCGCCCGCGCCGAAGCGCTCTGGCCAAGCTGTTCCGCAATCGCTCGGCCCTGATCGGCGGGGCGGTGGTTCTCATCTTCGTGCTGATGGCGGTGCTTGCGCCGCTGCTGCCGCTGGCCGATCCGCTGAAGTCGAATTTCCTCGCCATCCGCAAGCCGCCATCCGAACTCTACTGGTTCGGCACGGACGAGCTTGGCCGCGATCAGGTCTCGCGCCTGTTCTACGGAGCGCAGACCTCGCTGCTCGCCGGCATCGTCTCCGTCCTGATCGCTTTGGCGATCGGCATCCCCTTCGGCTTGCTCGCAGGCTGGTATGGCGGCTGGATCGACATCGCGATCTCGCGCGTGACCGAGGCGATGCTTGCCTGTCCCTTCCTGATCCTGGCGATCGCCTTTGCCGCCATCCTCGGGCCGTCGCTGACGAATGCGATGATCGCGATCGGCCTCTCGGCCGTGCCCATCTTCATCCGGCTGGTGCGCGGCCAGGTCATGAGCGTCAAGGCGGAGGATTTCGTCGAAGGCGCGCGCTCGATCGGCGCGCGCGACCTGCGCATCATGTTCGTGCATGTGCTGCCCAACACGATGTCGCCCATCGTCGTGCAGTCGACGCTGTTCATGGCGCAGGCGATCATTCTGGAGGCCTCGCTGTCCTTTCTCGGCCTCGGTCAGCAGCCCCCCGCTCCGTCCTGGGGGCAGATGCTGAATGTCGCCAAGAACTTCATGGAACAGGCGCCCTGGATGTCTGTCGCGCCCGGCGTCGCCATCTTCGTGGCGGTTCTCGGTTTCAATCTGCTCGGCGACGGCCTGCGCGACGCGCTCGACCCGAAGGAGGGGTGAGATGACGCATCTTTCGCCGGCGAACCCGCCAACTCTCTGTCATCCTGGCCGTAGCGAAGCGGAGTGCCGGGATCCATCATAGGGCGCGCTCTAGGATGGATCCCGGATCTGCGCGGCTGCGCCGCTTGTCCAGGATGACGGCACAACCCCGTTTTTGCCTTTCGTTTTTTTCAGGACTGCACTCATGTTCACCACCCGCCCCGAAATCCTCGGCACCTTCGGTGTCGTCACCTCGACGCATTGGCTCGCGACGGCCTCAGGGATGGCCATGCTGGAAAAGGGCGGCAACGCTTTTGACGCCTGCGCGGCCGCCGCCTTCGTGCTGCAGGTGGTCGAGCCGCATCTCGTCGGCCCCGCCGGCGACATGCCGGCGGTGTTCTATTCGGCGAAATCGAAGAAGGTCGAAGTCCTCTGCGCGCAAGGACCGGCGCCGGAAGCCGCGACGATCGAAGCCTTCAAGGCGCTCGGGCTCGATCTGGTGCCGGGCTCGGGCCTGCTTTCGACAGTCGTGCCCGGCGCCTTCGGCGGCTGGATGACGCTGCTGCGCGATCATGGCCGCCTGCCCCTGCGCGAGGTTCTGGAGCCGGCCATCGGCTATTTCGAGAACGGGCATCCGATGCTGCCGCGCGTCTCCGATACGATCGGCACGCTGACCGACCTGTTCACCAAGGACTGGCCGACATCGGGCGCTGTCTACCTGCCCGGCGGCAAGGTTCCCGAAGGCCGCAAGCTGTTCGGGAACACCGCGGCAGCCGAGACCTACAAGCGCATCCTGAGCGAGGCGGAAGCCGCAGGCGGCGATCGCGAGACGCAGATCCAGGCGGCCTATGACGCCTGGTACAAGGGCTTCGTCGCCGAGGCGATGGACAAGTTCTGCCGCACGACCGAAGCGCTGGATTCGTCTGGAAAGCGCCATAAGGGGCTGCTCACCGCCAATGACATGGCGCGCTGGCAGCCGAGCTACGAGACCCCCGCCAGCGTGACATATCATGGCTGGGAGGTGTTCAAGATCGGCCCCTGGGGACAGGGTCCCGTCTTCCTGCAGACGCTGAAGATCCTAGAGGGCTTCGACCTCGCCGCGATGGGACCGACGAGCGCTGAGTTCGTCCATCATGTCGTCGAGGCGATGAAGCTCGCTTTCGCCGACCGCGAGGCCTATTACGGCGACCCTGATTTCGTGAAAGTGCCGCTGACGACGCTGCTCTCGGAAGACTATGCGCGCGGCCGGCGCAACCTCATCAGCGAAAAGGCCTCGCATGACTTGCGGCCGGGCACGATCGCCGGCTTCGAGGATCAGGTCGCGCGCATGCTGGCGGGCGTGCGCATCGCCGGCCAGTCGGGTAAGGGCGGCGCCAGCGTCGGCGAACCCACCATGGCCTCGATGGTCGCGGCCGGGCGGCGCGGCGATACCGTCCATATCGACGTGATCGACAAATGGGGCAACATGATCGCGGCGACCCCCTCGGGCGGCTGGCTGCAATCCTCGCCGGTCATCCCTGAGCTCGGTTTCCCGCTGAATTCGCGCGCGCAAAGCTTCTGGCTGGAGGAAGGGTTGCCGTCCTCGCTCGCTCCGTTCAAGCGTCCGCGCACGACGCTGACGCCCTCGCTGGCTTTCGAGAACGGCGAGCCGCGCCTCGTCTTCGGCACGCCGGGCGGCGACCAACAGGAGCAGTGGCAGCTCGGCATGTTCCTGCGCCGGGTCCATCACGGCCTCAACCTCCAGGAAGCGATCGACCTGCCGCTGTTCCACACGCAGCACTTCCCCTCCTCGTTCTATCCGCGCGAGGCGCGGCCCGGCCATATGATGGTCGAGGAGAGCATCGGCGAGGCGGCGCTGGCCGATCTGGAGCGGCGCGGCCACGCCGTCGAGCGCGCGCCGGAATGGACGGTGGGGCGGCTCACTGCCGCAGAGAAGAGCGCCGACGGCCTCTTGCGCGCCGCAGCGACGCCGCGTCTGATGCAGGCCTACGCGGCTGGACGGTAAGGAAACTGCGCCTATGACATGGTCCATCGTCGCTCGCGATGCGGCAACCGGCGCCTTCGGCGTCGCAGTCTCGACCTGCGCCTTCGCCGTCGGCTGGCGCGTGCCTTATGGCGGCGGCCGGATCGGCGCGATCGCGACGCAGGCCCTCGTCAACCCGCTCTATGGCGTCGACGGGCTGCGACTGCTGCAGGAGGGGCGCTCGGCCGTCGAGATCGTCGCGACGCTGACGGCCGCCGATGAAGGCCGCGGCCATCGCCAGTTGCATGTCATCGACCGCGAGGGACGGATTGCGGCCCATACCGGCTCGGCCTGCATCGACTGGTGCGGCGCGGTGCACGGGCCGCAGGTCTCCGTCGCCGGCAATATGCTCGCGGGCCCGCAGGTCGTGGAGGACACGCTGAAGGCCTATATCGCGGCCTCCGCGCTCGATTTCGACGAGCGGCTGCTGGTCGCGCTCGAAGCGGGCGAGAAGGCCGGCGGCGACAAGCGCGGCCGGCAATCCTGCGCCATCCGGATCTGGGCCGGCGAACCGGTGCCGAGCTTCGACATCCGCGTCGACGATCATGCCGACCCGCTCGCCGAGTTACGCCGGCTTTGGCGGCTTGCGCACCAGCGCGCCGTCCCCTTCGACCGGGCACTGCCTTCGCGCGCCCGGCCCGCCGGCCTCACCGATCGCGCCGAACTCGACAAATTCTGCGAGGACTACGCGTCGGCCTGGAATGCGCGACATCCGCAAGGCTGACCTGGCGCAAGGCTGACCTGGCGCAAGGCTGACCTGGCGCAAGGCTGACCTGGCGCAAGGCTGGTCTGGAACGATGACGATCCAGGCCGGCATCAAGCTGGCGGCGGCCAGGAGATCGCGCTCGGTCGCCCGTGCAAGCTTCGGATTCGATCGTGAAAGGCTCCAGAATTCTGCAGAACTGAGAATTCCGGAGCCCTTGCGGCATCATAGCGTCGTGGTTTGAGCACGGCTCAAGCCAGCCTGATACTCAGGTCAGCTTGCCTCGCGCCGCCACCGGCAGCTCTCCGATCAGCTTGTCGCCGCGCACGGTGATCAGCCGGTCGACCATGTTGACGACGACGCAGACATGGTTGGGGATGATCCGCACGACCTCGCCGACATTGGGCCGCTCATTGCTGGCCGCAAGGTCGAGGAAGCCATGCTCCTCGGCAAAGCGGGCGATCTTCGCAGCCGGATATTCGAGGATGTAGCCATGGCCTTCGAGGCCACCGGTGTCGCTCGTCAGGGTCTTGGAGCCTGAATCGAGGATGCCGCGCTCTGGTCCCGCCCGGCTCACCACAGTCGCGTAGACGGTCAGGGCGCAATCGTCGAGGCTGGCGACGCCGGCTGCGACCTGCATCCTGTCGTTGAAGATCGAGGTGCCGGCGCGGTGCTCGGTCGAGCCCTTCAGCTTGCCTATATTGGGGATATTGGGCGAGCCGCCGGTCGAGATGATGCCGGCTTCCAGCCCCGCATCGCGCAGGCCGGCATTGGCAGTGTCGAGGAATATCTGCGTGCGCTCCCAGCCATCCTCGGGCGGATACATCAGGAAGCCCGCGAAGGTCAGTCCCTTCGAGCCCGCGATCATCTTCGCCAGTTCGACAGCCTCGGCCGGCGTCTCCACGCCGGCGCGCTTGCGGCCGGTGTCGCATTCGACCACGACTTCGAGATCGCGCCCGGCGATCGCCGCCGCGCTCGGCAGGCCGGCGATGGTGACGGGGTTGTCGGCCGCCACGATCATGCGGACCCGACGCTGCAAGGCGCCGAGGCGTCCGAGCTTCTCCTCGCCGAGAATGTTGTAGCTGATCAGGATGTCGTCCATCCCGCCATCGGCCATGATTTCGGCCTCGCCCAGCTTCTGGCAGGTGATGCCGCGTGCGCCGGCCTCCCGCTGGAGGCGCGCCAGTTCCGGCGATTTATGCGTCTTGATATGGGGGCGGTTGGCGACGCCGGCCGCATCGCAGGCGGCCTGCAGGCGCGCGATATTGGTCTCGACCTTGTCGAGATCGATGACGACGGCCGGCGTCCCGTAGACGCGGGCGATTTCTTCTGCGAGCGCGGTCACGGCAGCACCTTGATGATGACTTCGATTTCGACGGTGATATTGCCGGGCAGCGAGCCCATGCCCACGGCCGAGCGGGCATGGCGGCCATTCTCGCCGAGCACCGCGACCAGCAGATCCGAACAGCCGTTGATGACCTGGGGCTGCTCGCCGAATTCCGGCACCCCGTTGACCATGCCCAGCAGCTTGATGACCTCGACCTTGTCGAGCGAGCCGGCGGCTTCCTTCATCGCCGCCAGCAGGCCGAGCCCGACCAGCTTGGCATGCTCATAGGCCTGCGCTGTGGTGACGTCGCCGCCGACCTTGCCGGTCGCCATGGTGCCGTCGGGAAGGCGGGGGCCCTGGCCCGAGAGATAGACGACATCGCCCACCCGCTTGAAGCGGACATAGTTCGCCATCGGCGAGGCGACCTGCGGCAAGGCCAGGCCAAGCTCTTTCAACTTCTGTTCGGCGCTCATCGGCGTCTCCTCATCCAGCCCGCATTTGCGGCGCGTTTCACGTCAGGCATTCAGTTCGCGCACCATGTAGCACGCGGTATCGTCATAGCTTGCGAGCTTGCGGTCGAGCGCGGCGTCCTGCACGGCCTGAAAGCCCTGGCGCTGCCAGAAGCCGAGCGACTGGTTGACCGCGACCAGCGAGAGGCTGGAGCAGCGCGCCTCCAGCGCCAGATCAGCAAGGCGCCGGACCACCTGCTCCGCCGCCCCTCGGCCACGCGACGTCGGCAAAAGCGCGAGGTCGTGGATGTACCAACTCGATGCATCCTCCGGGATGGCACCCAGAAGCGTGTTCAGCTCTGGCGGCTGACCGAGCCGCCAGCGGTGGCTCACGATGTAGCCAACAAGGCGCCCGCCATCCCCGAGGCAAAGACAGCCGGAGGGCGACAGAAGAAGGCGCTCGGCGAAGACCGCCTCCTCCTCCGGATAGGCCGGGTGAACCTTTGCGGCGATTGTCATGACATCCGCCAGATCGGCCGGCGTCATGGCACGCCAGACAGCTCCCTGCCCCGCTGCGGCTGCTTTCGTCATCGCGGTCGCATTTACGCGTTCCAGCTCAGCCCTGCACGGCGGCGAATTTGCGCGAGCGCTTCGGATGCCACCACTTGCCCTTCAGGACGACGCCCTCGGAGGCGATCTTCCTGTCGCCGATCAGATGCTCGCCGACCACGTCGACATAGTCGAACTTGCCTTCCTTGATCGTCAGGATCGTCGCGTCGCCAAGCGAACCGACCTTGAGCGAGCCGTATTCCGGGCGCTTCAGCGCCATCGCCGCATTCACGGTCGAGGCCGCGATGACATTCTTGAGGCTCATGCCCATGACGAGGAATTTCGACATGGTGGTGACCTGGTCATAGGCCGGGCCATCGATGCAGAGCTTGTGAACGTCCGACGAGATCACATCGGGCTCGAAGCCGTTGGCCAGCATGGCGCGCGTCGTCTTGAACGAGAACGAGCCCTTGCCATGGCCGATGTCGAAGATGACGCCGCGCTTGCGGGCCGCCAGCACCTCCGGCTTGATCGTGCCCTGCGCGGTCGCCGGGGCGTTCGGGAAGGGGCGGAAGGCGTGGGTCAGCACATCGCCCGGCCTGAGCATGTTGATGACCTCCTCATAGGACGGAGGCGGATGGTCGATATGGCACATCAGGGGCATGCCGACCTCGTTGGCGACCTGCAGCGCGATGTTGAGCGGCACGGTGCTGGAATTGCCCGAGGCATGCAGGCCGACACGCACCTTGATGCCGACGATCAGATCGCGATTCTTGTCGGCGACCTCGACGGTATCGATCGGGTTCATCATCCGCAGATCGCCGCTCTCGCCGACCATGACGCGATGGTCGAAGCCATAGATGCCGGCATGCGAAACGTGGAGATAGGCGAGGATACGCGCCTGGCTCTTCTCGATGACGTGCTTGCGGAAGCCCGGCCAGTTGCCCGGCCCGGCGCTGCCGGTGTCGACGGAGGTGGTGACGCCCGAGGCGCGGCAGAACTCGTCGGCGTCGATGCCCAGCGAGGTGCCGCCCCAATAGACATGGGTATGCAGGTCGATCAGGCCGGGCGAAACGATGTAGCCGGAGACGTCGCGGATTTCCGTGGCGCCTTTGAGGTCCTTGCCGAAGCCCGAGACCTTGCCGTCGGTGAAGGCGACGTCGAGGACGCCGTCATGGTTCTGCGAGGGGTCGATGACCCGGCCGCCCTTCAGGATGAGATCATGGGTCACGGTGGGTCCTCTCAGGCTGGCTTCGAAATGGATTTGCGGGACGGAAGCGGCATCATCAGACCCAATTCTCGACGCGCAAGCCGGGCATACGGTCGAATTCCCGGCGGTTGTTGGTGACGATGATCAGGCCTTCGCTTCGGGCATGGGCGCCGATCTGGGTGTCGTAGGGGCCGCAGGGCGTTCCGGCCCGCTCAAGTTCAGTACGGAGCTGGCCATAATGGCGCGCAGCCGCCTCGTCGAAAGGCAGAACCGTGACCCGCGAAAGGAATACGTCGAGTTCGTCGAGATTCTGACGCCGGCGCTCCGATTTCTCTGCGCCATAGGCGAGTTCCCCCACTGTGACGCTCGAAATGCATATTTTGCCGTCGAGGACGAGGAAGCGGTCCCTCGGAATCGGATCCCGATCTCGCATCACATAGATGCAGATATTGGTATCGAGCATATGGGTGAGCGTCACAGCGGCTCCCGCTCATCGGCCGGTGGCTGGACGCGCTCCACCATAAAGTCGTCGCTGGCCCGCGTTCCCCGATCGAAATAGTCGTCCCAGCTTTTGCCTTTCGGCACGATGAGAACGCCCGAGCCCTGTCTGATAATCTCGACCTCGGTCACCTCCGGCGGAAAGGCGAGTTCCTTAGGCAGGCGCACGGCCTGGCTGCGGTTGGTCATGAAAAGTTTTGTGGTCGCTACCATCGGACACCTCCGTATATCCCATTAGGATATACATATAACCTGCCCCTGTTCCCGGCAAGTCGCATACTCACGTTGGCCCAACCGCGCCCTTGCGCTCGACGATCAGCCCATAGGCCTGCGGCTCGCGGTGCCTGGCGAAATTGAAGGTCGAGTTCTTGTAGCTTTTGCCGAGATCGAGATCGCAACGGGCGATCACCAGCTCGTCGCCCTCGCTCACAGCCTGCGCCACGACCTCGCCGGTCGGTGCGATGATGCAGGAGCCGCCGATCTGGTCGACGCCGGCCTCCAGCCCCGCCTTGGCGACGCCGACGACCCAGGTCGCGTTCTGGTAGGCGCCGGCCTGCATCACGAGCTGGTTGTGAAAATTGCTGAGGCGATCATGGTCGGGCGCCGGCGGATTGTGTTTGGGCGTGTTGTAGCCGAGCACGATCATCTCGACATCCTGCAGGCCCATCGTGCGATAGCTCTCGGGCCAGCGCCGGTCGTTGCAGATCATCATGCCGATATTGGCATCCATGGTGCGCCAGACCGGCCAGCCGAGATTGCCGGTCTCGAAATAGCGCTTCTCGAGATTCTGGAACGGGTTGGCCGGCTTGTGGTCGGGATGCCCCGGCAAATGGATCTTGCGGTACTTGCCGACGATCGTGCCCGTCTTGTCGACCAGGATCGCCGTGTTGAAGCGGCGCTTGCGGCCGTCCTCGAAGGCGAGCTCGGGATAGCCGAGATGGAAACCGATTTCGAGCCGCACCGCTTCCGCGAAGAGGGGCGCGGTCTCGTTCGAGGGCATGGCGCTCTCGAAATAGGAGTCGATCTCGTCCTCATTCTCCATCCACCAATGCGGGAAGAAGGCGGTCAGCGCGGCCTCGGGAAAGACGACGAGATCGCAGCCATGGCCCTTGGCCTGGCGCATCAGCGCGATCATGCGGGCAACGGCGGAGGCGCGGTTTTCATCGCGCTGGATCGGGCCGAGCTGGGCTGCGGCGACGGTCAGGATGCGGCTCATCGCAGGAGGTCTCGCGTGTGCCGGCGAAGGATGGCCCGGCAAAGGATGGCCCGGCAAAGGGTGGATGGCGCGTCAGGCATGGTGGGGATGCTCGGCTGGGCATGGCCGGCGCGTCAAGCGCCGGCGGGAGAGGGTAGGGTTGCTCTGACGGACTGCCTGTCGAGGCGTCCAGGGCCGGTCGTCAGATGCGCTCGCGTCAGATGCTTTTGGCGAGCCTGGGGTCGAGCGAGTCGCGCAGGCCGTCGCCGAGCAGGTTGACCGCGAGCACGGTGATCGAGAGGAAGATCGCGGGGAACAGGATGATGTGCGGCCGGACCTGCCACAGTGCCCTGCCCTCGGCCATGATGTTGCCCCAGGACGGCGTCGCCGGCGGAATACCGGCCCCGATGAAGGACAGGATGGCCTCGACGATCATGGCGCTGGCGCAGATATAGGTCGCCTGCACGCTCATCGGCGCGAAAGTGTTGGGCAGGATGTGGCGGAAGATGATCCGCGGCGTCCTGGCGCCGTTGGCGATCGCCGCCTCGACATAGGGCTGCTCGCGCAGCGAGAGCACGACGCCACGCACGAGCCGGGCCACGCGCGGAATCTCGGCGATGGTGATGGCTATGATGACGTTCTGCACAGAGCCGCGCGTCAGGGCCATCAGGGCGATGGCGAGCAGGATCGGCGGGATCGACATCATGCCGTCGATGATGCGCATCACGATGCCATCGGCGATGCGCACGAAACCGGCAAAGAGCCCGATGCTCAACCCGACGATCGAGGAGAGGATGGCGACGCTGAAGCCGACCAGCAGCGAGACCCGCGCGCCATAGACGACGCGGGAGTAGATGTCGCGGCCCAGCATGTCGGTGCCGAACCAGTAGAGTTCGGAGGGAATGCGGGTGCGCCGCGAGGTTGCGATCGCGGTCGGATCAACCGTCCAGAGCAGGGGCGCGAAGATGCCGATCAATGCCATCAGCACGAGGAGGGAGCCGCCGATGGCGACGGAAGGGTGCCGGCGCAGATAGCGGAAGAACCGGGTCCAGCGGCCGGCGAGCGGCGCGATCACCTCAGGGGCGGTGGCGAGGCCGGCCGGAGCCGACATGGAGGTCTGCGTGGTCAATAGCGTATCCTCGGATCGACGAGCGTATAGGTCAGGTCGATGACCAGGTTCACGAGCACGTAGACCAGGCTGAACATCAGGACGACGCCCTGGATCACCGGATAGTCACGTCTCAGGATGGCATCGACCGTCAGGCGGCCGAGACCAGGGATGGCAAAGACGCTCTCGGTGACGACAGCGCCGCCGATCAGCAAGGCGATGCCGATGCCGATGATGGTGACGATCGGCACCGCGGCATTCTTCAGCGCGTGCAGGAACAGCACCTCGCGCTGGCCGACGCCCTTGGCCTGCGCGGTGCGGACATAGTCCTGCTGGAGAACTTCCAGCATGGTAGCGCGGGTGATGCGGGCGATCAGCGCGATATAGACCAGGCCGAGCGTGACAGCGGGCAGGATCAGGTTGCGCAGCCAGGGCCAGAAGCCTTCCGACAATGGCGTGTAGCCCTGCACGGGAAGCCAGTCGAGCTTCAGCGCGAAGACATAGGCGAGCAGATAGCCGACGACGAAGACGGGCACGGAAAAGCCGAGCACCGCGAAGGCCATGGCCGAGCGGTCGATCCAGGTTCCGGCCTTCCAGGCCGCGATGACGCCCATCGGCACGGCAATCGTCACCGCGAAGATCAGCGTCAGCACCATCAGCGACAGCGTCGGCTCGATGCGCTGGGCGATGAGTTGCGTCACCGGCAGCGAGGTGAAGATGGAGGTGCCGAGGTCGCCCTGCAGCACCCTGAAGGACCATTCGGCGAAGCGGACGAGATAGGGCCGGTCGAGCCCGAGGCTCAACCGGATCTTCTCGACATCCGCGGGGGAGGCCTGGTCGCCGGCGATGACGGCGGCCGGGTCTCCCGGCGCGATATAGAGCAACGAGAAGACGAAAAGCGCCACGAAAGCCATCACCGGGATGGTCGTAATGATCCGTCTGACAATAAAAGCTAGCATCGTGACGCGTTCAATCCGTTTACGAGGTCAGGCTTTCGAGACGCCCCAGAAGAAGGGCAGCGGGCCGCTGGTCACGCCCGTGACGTTCTTCCGCCAGGCCTGGTAGCCGAGGTAGAAGCCCGTCGGGGCATAGACGACCTCTTCCATGGCCGCCTTGTTGAGCCTGGCCATCGCCGCCTTTTCCTCGGCGACGTCCTTGGCGTTGAACCAGTTGGTCACCTCGGTCTCGACGGCGGGAACGTTGGGCCAGCCGAACCAGGCCTTGTCGGCATTGGCGCGGATCGCGGTGTAGGAGGACGGGTTGATGCAGTCGGCGCCGGCATGCCAGGTGTGGAACATGCTCCAGCCACCCTGCCCCGGAGGCGATTTGGAGGCGCGCCGCGAGCCGACCGTGCCCCAGTCGGTGGCGACGAAATCGACGTTCATGCCGATGCTCTTCAGGAGCTCGGCCGTAACGTCGCCCATCGCCTTGGTGGCGGACATGTCCTGCGCGACGACGCAGACCACAGGCTCGCCCTTGTAGCCGGACTCGGCCAGGAGCTTCTTGGCGGCCGCGACATTGCGCTGCTTGAGGATATCGCCACCCTCCTCGGTGTAGAGCGGGGTGCCCGGCGTGAAGAAGCTCGGCAGCGCCTTCCAGAGCTTGTCGTCGTCGCCGACGATCGAGCGCATGTAGTCTTCCTGATTCAGCGCGGTCAGCACCGCGCGGCGCACCTTCACATTGTCGAAGGGCGGGAACAGGTGGTTCATGCGGAAGGCGCCGATATTGCCGAGGGGATCGCCGATATCGACATTCAGGTTCTTGTTGGCCTTGAGCACCGGCACGAGATCCGACAGCGGCGTCTCCCACCAGTCGACCTCGCCGTTCTGCAAGGCGGCCGAGGCCGTCGCCGGATCGGGCATGATCACCCATTCGATGCGATCGAGCAGCATGTTCTTGCCGCCGGCGAGCCAGTCCGCTTTTTCGGAACGGGGCACGTAATCGGCGAATTTCTCGAACACGGCCTTGGCGCCCGGCACCCATTCGGCGCGGGCGAACTTCATCGGGCCGGAGCCGACATATTCGGTGATCTGCGTGAACGGATCGGTCTTGGCGATGCGCTCGGGCATGATGAAGGAGCACGGCGCGTTGTTCTTGGCGAGCGCCAGCAGCATCTTCGGGTAGGGCTGCTTCAGCGACCACTTCCAGCTGCGATCGTCGACCGCCACCAGCTCGTTCTCGATCGCCTTGATCATCAGGCCCATCGGATCGCGGGCCTGCCAGCGCTTGAGGCTCTGGACGACGTCCTTGGCGAGCACGGGCGTGCCGTCATGGAATTTCAGGCCGGAGCGCAGCTTGAAGGTCCAGGTCAGGCCGTCCGACGAGACCTCCTCGCCCTCGACCATCTGACGCTGGGGCTGGAACTTCGAATCGATGCCGTAAAGCGTGTCCCAGACCAGCGCGGCCGCGTTGCGGACGACATATTGCGTCCCCCAGATCGGGTCGAAATTGGCGAGGTTCGCCTGCGGCACGAACCGCAGGGTCTTGGCCGCCGCGCCTTGCGACAAGGCTGGCATCGCCAGCCCGCTGGATGCGGCCAGCACGCCGGCACCCGTCGCGGATTTCAGAAATGTCCTGCGATCCATCACTCGTTCTCCCCTGAAGCGGCAACCTCTAGTCGGGTAACCTTGGCGCGAGTTTGGGCAGAAAAATCGTCCATGACAACACGCTTGGCCCGGCACCTATGGTCAAAGGAGGCGGTGCAGGGTTCGTGCCAGACGGAACCTGTTCAGGGGACCCCCGGGAAATTCGACAGGGCGTGCCTGCTTTCGATAGCGAACGGCAGAAAATTGCGTTGAATCGGCTAAACCGTTTTAACGGGCGCATCGACCCGCGCGAATGGTCGCAAATTTTCAAATGCGGCAGCGGCGCGTAAAACCAGTGCATCGCGCCCGAAAGCGCCGACAAGCTGCAATCCCGCCGGCAAACCGGCAGCCGTCAGCCCGCAAGGCAATGAGATCGCGGGGGCCTGCGTGATGTTGAAGGGATAGGTGAACGGCGTCCAGCGCGTCCAGTCCTCGCCATAGGCGCCATGTCCGGGCGTGTTGCGGCTGACAGCAAAGGCCGGCAGCGGCAGCGTCGGTGTCAGCAGCAGATCGAAGCGTGCATGAAATTGCGCCATGTGATGGGCAAGTGCATTGCGCTGGTTGAGCAGGGCATCGACATATCCAGAGGCCGGGATGCGCTCGCCCTGCTCCGCTACCGCGACGAGACCTGGATCCATCCGCTCCCGATCCGCCGCGCTTGCGCTGCGCAAAGCGAGGGCAGCGCCCGATGACCAGATCGTCATCAGGGTCTCGATGGGATCGTCGAAGCCGGGATCGACCTCCTCCACCGTCGCACCGAGATCGCGGAAGGCCATGGCGGCGGCACGCGTGAGGGCCGCGATTTCCGGATCGACCGTCACATCGCCGCCGAGGCGAGGCGACCAGGCCATGCGCAGGCCCTTCACGCCGCCAGCGAGGGCGGCGACATAGTCGGGCGGTTCGTCGATCATCGCGGTCATGTCGCGATTATCGGGCCGGCCGATCGTGTTCATGGCCAGCGCAGTATCGGTGACGGTGCGGGTCAGCGGGCCGAGATGGGCGAGGAAGCCCATGGTCGACACCGGATAGGCCGGGACGCGGCCATAGCTCGGCTTGAGGCCGACCACGCCGGTGAAAGCGGCGGGGATGCGCACGGAGCCGGCGCCGTCAGTGCCGATATGAATGCAGCCGAGATTGAGTGCGGCGCAGGCGGCTGCGCCCGAAGACGAGCCGCCGGGGCCGGTCGCGATATCCCAGGGATTGCGGGTGATGCCCGATAGCGGCGAATCGCCGACGCCCTTCCAGCCATATTCGGGCATCGTCGTCTTGCCGAGAAAGACCGTGCCGGCCTCGCGCAGGCGAGCCGTGGCAGGCGAATCCTCGGGCCAGGGCGCGGAGGATGCAAGCGCGGAACCGCGGCGCATCGGCCAGCCGGCGACGCCGATATTGTCCTTGATGGTGACGGGGACACCATCGAGCGGGCCAAGCGGCGCGCCCTTGAGCCAGCGCGCCTGCGAGGCTTCCGCCATGTTTAGCGTGATCTCTGCGTCGCGCACGACGAAGGCGTTGATATCGGGCTCGAAGCGCTCGATCCGGTCGAGCGCATCCTTGGCGACCTCGACCGGCGAGAGTTCACGATCGGCGTAGAGCTTGCCGAGTTCGACGGCGGAGAACGAGGCGATTGTCGTCATGAGGCTGGGCTCCAATCATAGAGATAGTGTGAACCGCATCCCGTCATTGCGAGCGTAAGCGAAGCAATCCACGGGGACGTAGAGCTCTGCCGTTCCTGGATTGCTTCGCTTGCGCTCGCAATGACGACGAGATCGTATCAATCACGCGTTCGCCACGCGCCACGCCGCGCTGAGGAGCACATTGGCTCCGGCGACCATGTCCTCGTCGGTGCTGAACTCCGCCGGGTTGTGCGAGAGCCCGCCGATGGACGGGATGAAGACCATCGCCGTCGGGCACAGCCGCGACATCATCTGCGCGTCATGCCCGGCACCCGAGATCATCCGGCGGATCGGCAGGCCGAGTTCGGTCGCGCTCTGCTCGACGCCGGCGATCAGCTCTTCGGTGAAGGGCGTGGCGGGGAAGCGGGCGAGGTCGCGGAAGCTGATCGCGATATCGTCGCGCTCGGACAGTTCCGCGCAAAACTTGCGCACCGCCGCCTCCGCCTGCGCCAGCGGCGCATCGAGCGGATTGCGCAGATCGAGCGTCATCACCACCGTCTCGGGCACGACATTGACGTTACCCGGCTGGACACGGATGACGCCGCAATTGGCGAGCTGACCGGGTATCGTCTTGGTCAGTTCGTTGGCGAAGATGTTGATGCGCGCGGCGGCCAGCCCCGGGTCCTTGCGATAGACCATCGGCGTGGTGCCGGCATGGCTGGGCCTGCCCTTCAGGGTCAGCTCCAGCCAGCAGATGCCCTGAATTCCGGTGACCGCACCCAGGCCGCCGCCTTCGCTCTCCAGAACCGGTCCCTGCTCGATATGCATTTCGAGATAGGCATGGGCTTTCAGGAAGCCCGGCTGCTCGGCGCCTTCATAGCCGATGCGCCTGAGCTCGGAACCGAGCACCACACCATCGGAATCCTTCTCTGCATGGGCGGCCTCGACGCTCATGCCGCCGGCCCAGACATAGGAGCCGAGCATATCCGGGTGGAAGCGCGCGCCCTCCTCGTTGGTGAAGGCGATCACGGCCATGTCGCGCCTGGGCGTCAGCCCGGCATCGCGCAATGCGGCCAGCACCTCGACACCCGCGATGACGCCAAGCGCGCCGTCGAAGCGCCCGCCGGTGCCGACCGTGTCGATATGCGAACCCAGGATGACGGCGGGCCCCTCCTCCTGCCCCTTCAAGATGCCGACGATGTTGCCGATTGCGTCGATCTTCACGGCGAGTCCGAGCGCCTGCATCTGCCCGACCAGCCAATCGCGCCCCTGCTTGTCCTCATCCGATAAGGCGAGGCGCCGGCAGCCGCCTTCAGGCGTCGCGCCGATCTTCGAAAGCTCCGCCAGCCGCGACACCAGCCTCGCGCCGTCGATCCGCAGATTGCTGCTCATTCGCTTTCGTCTCCATCAAGGCCAGCAAGGCAAGGCGCATCAAAAGTGGGCACCCAGGCAAGATGCAGGCCGGGCTGGCGCTTGTCGACCCGCCCACGCGCATCGGGCCGGCGCATTCGTCGCTGTCCTGTGCGGGCAAGGAACGCTAGAAGCGACGCCCCATGTCCGATCTCGCCATCCGCGCCGCGACGACGAACCCTTGGCTTGCCGAGGCGAAGGCGATGCTCGCGCTGAGCTGGCCGATGGTCCTGACCAATGTCGCGCAGACGGCGATGACGGCGACCGATGTCGTGATGATGGGCCATCTCGGGCCCGATCAGCTCGCGGCCGGTGCGCTCGGCTCCAATCTCTACATGGCCGTGCTGATCTTCGGCATCGGTGTGATGAGTGCGGTTTCGCCGATGATCGCGATCGAGCTCGGGCGCAACCGCCATGCGGTGAGGGATCTGCGCCGGACGGTGCGGCAGGGTTTCTGGGCCGCGGCGACGCTGGTCGGCCCGATGTGGCTGTTCCTCTGGCAGGCCGAACCGATCCTGCGGGCGATGGGCCAGGACGCAGGGCTATCGAAGGCGGCCGCCTCCTATGTCCACACGCTGCAATGGAGCCTGCTGCCGTTCTTCCTCTATCTCTCACTGCGCGGGTTCGTGACGGCGTTGCAGCGCCCGTTCTGGGCCTTCGCCGTCGTGCTGTTCGCGGTCGGCTTCAACGTGCTGGCGAACTGGTGCCTGATGTTCGGCCGGCTCGGCTTTCCTGCGCTCGGCCTGCCCGGCTCGGGCCTGGCGACCGCCCTGTCCTCGACGCTGATGTTCCTCGGGCTCGTCATAGCCGTGTCGGTCGACCGGCGCTTCCGGCGCTATCGCTTGCTTGGCCGTTTCTGGGTTCCCGATTGGCAGCGCTACCGGGCCTTCTGGCATCTCGGCCTGCCGATCGGCGCGACGCTCGCCTTCGAAGTCGTGATCTTCAACGGCGCCGCTTTCCTGATGGGCCTGCTGGGCCCGACATCGCTTGCCGCGCATGCGATCGCCATCCAGATCGCGTCGCTGACCTTCATGGTGCCGCTGGGTATCGGCCAGGCCGGAACGGTCCGCGTCGGGCGCGCCTTCGGGGCGGGCGACAAGGAGGGTGTCAGGCGCGCGGGAACGACGGCAGTCGTGCTCGCCATCGGCTTCATGACCGCGACGGCGCTCGTCATGTTGCTGGCGCCGCAGGTTCTTGTCGGCCCCTTCCTTGATGCGACCAAGCCGGGATCGCGCGTCGTCACCGAACTCGCGATAACCTTCCTGTTCTATGCGGCGATCTTCCAGATCGCCGATGGCGCGCAGGTCGTCGGCGCCAGCATTCTCAGGGGCCTGGGCGATACCCGCCTGCCGATGATCTATGCCGGTGTCGGTTATTGGGGGATCGGCCTGCCGCTCTCGATGCTGCTCGGGTTCTGGACCCCGCTGGCCGGCATCGGCATCTGGATCGGCCTTGCGGTGGGGCTTGCGATCGTCGCCGTGCTGATGCTGCGGCGCTGGTGGGCGCGCGAGCGGCTCGGTCTGGTTGCGCTGGGCTGAGCCATTTGGTGCTGTGGCCGTTTCGCAACAGCTGTTGCCGGCCACATTTTCGCCATATTACGCCCACCCCACGGCCATCTCCACCGCCTTGAACAGGGTCATACGGCGCCGCTGATGGAACAGAAGCGCTTTTTCACCGTTAGTGTTCGCCCTTCGCAAGACCAATAAGCAGAGCCAAACTTCATGTCCGCCGACGCCTCCGACCGCCTTCCCCCTTCACACGCTCCCTTGCCTTCGCGACGCCTCGCGGTCGCGATGCTGCCGCTATTCCTCGCGGCATGCGTCAGTTCGCGGCCGCAGCCTTTCGAGGTTTCCCGCGCTCCGGCCATCAGCCCGGAATATCTGGAGATGTATGGCGAGCGGCCGGACGAGAAGTTTCCGCTTCCCGAAACCGATCTCTCGGAGGTCGACCCGCGCTTCCTGCGCAAGGACGTCGCCTATCAGACGCGTGAGCAGCCCGGCACGATCGTCGTCGACACCGACAACCGCTATCTCTACCTCGTTCGCGAGAACGGCCGCGCCATCCGCTACGGCATCGGCGTCGGCAAGCAGGGCATGTCCTGGCGCGGTCGCGCCACGGTCGGCCGCAAGGCAGCCTGGCCGCGCTGGACCCCAACAGCGGCCATGGTCGCGCGCGATCCCGAGAAGAACGGCCCCTGGGCCGGCGGCATGCAGGCCGGCCTCGACAACCCGCTCGGCGCCCGCGCGCTCTATCTCTACCAGGGCGACCGCGACACGCTCTATCGCATCCATGGCACCTCGGAGCCGTGGTCGATCGGCAAGTCGGTGTCGAGCGGCTGCATCCGCATGTTCAACCAGGACATCATCGACCTGCACAGCCGCGTCCCGACCGGCACCTCCGTTGTGGTGCTCAACCGCGGGCCGTTGCTGAAGCCCCAGCCGGGCGAGACCTTCGACGAATTCACCTCCGACCCTTCCGACGACGGCGTTCTGTAGTTTTCGGACCGCCTTGATACCGTCACAGGCAGGCACCACCTCTTGAGCGGCGGCGCAACCGCGCCGCCCGCAATGAGAGGAGATGACGATGACGCCGCAAGAACGCGACGTGATCGCCGGGATTTTCGACCGCCTGACGCAGGCGGCCAACCAGCCCCGCGACCCCGAGGCTGAAAACTTCATCGCCGAGCGCCTGCGGGCACAGCCCTACGCGCCTTATGCCATGGCACAGGCCGTCTATGTGCAGGAGCAGGCGCTGACCAACCTGCAGGCGCAGGTCGAGGATCTGCAGGCGCAGGTTCGCGACCTCCAGACCCGTCCGCCCGAGGCTCCCGCCCAGTCCGGCGGTTTCCTCTCCGGCATCTTCGGTGGCGGCGCCCAGCCGGAGCGTCCCCGCTCCGTGCCGTCCTTCCCGCAACGCGCCGGTCAGGCCCCTTCGAGCGCCTGGAGCGGACAGCAACCGGGAACGATGCAGGCGGCACCGGGCATGCAACCTGCCCCCGGACAGCCCGGCCCGGCAGCACAGCAGCCCGGCCCCTGGTCCAATCAGGCGGCTCAGCAGCCTCCGGCCCGTGGCGGCGGCGGCTTCATGGCGACCGCGCTCACCACAGCTGCCGGCGTTGCCGGCGGCATGATGCTGGGCAATGTGCTGACCAACGCCTTCGGCGGCGGCAACAAGCCCGGCGAGGCGAAGGCCTCGGAAGCGAGCAGCACCGCGGCGGAAAAGCCCGCCGACACCAATACGCAGGCGGCCAGCGACACCACCAACTATGATGATGGCTCGTCCAATGCGGCGAACTATCAGCAGGCTGCCAATGAGGCGCCGGTCGATGACGGCTATGACGACGGCTCCAGCTTCGGCGGAGACGACGACGATAGCTGGGCCTGATCGCGCAGCACCATTCCAAACGACGAAGAACGGCCCGCCCTCCCGGCGGGCCGTTTTCATATTCCGGCCTTCCCATCGCGCGACATCAGTATTAGATTAGAATTATTCTAATCTATGGTGAACCATGAAACGCATCGATGAGCTGGACGAGGCCGAGGTTCTTGCGCTCGCCATCGCCAATGAGGAGGAGGATTCGCGGATCTATCTCTCCTTCGCCAATCGGCTTCGGCCGCTCTACCCCCATTCCGCTGGGGTTTTCGAGGAGATGGCGAAGGAGGAGCAGAGCCATCGCCACGGCCTGCTCACGCTCTACGAACGCCGCTTCGGCAAGGAGCTGCCCTATATCACGCGGCAGGACGTGAAGGGCTTCCTCAAGCGCAACCCGGTCTGGTTAATGGACGGTCTGCGGCTCGATACCGCCCGCGCGCAGGCGGGTCTGATGGAAGAGGAAGCGTCGCGCTTCTACGCATGGGCCGCCGAGCGGGCGCGCGACGTCGAGACCCGCAGGCTGCTGGCGGACCTTGCCGAGATCGAGAAGAGCCATGAGAGCCTGGCGCTGCGGCTCGGCGAAACCATCATGACGCCCGACGCTGCCGCCGAGGAAAGCCAGACGCGCCGTCGGCTTCTCGTTCTGCAGATCGTACAGCCGGGCCTCGCCGGGTTGATCGACGGCTCGATCTCGACCCTCGCACCGATCTTCGCCGCCGCTTTCGCGACACAGAACTCCTGGGACGCCTTTCTCGTCGGCCTCGCCGCCTCGATCGGAGCCGGGATCAGCATGGGCCTGACGGAAGCGCTGTCGGATGATGGCGCCATCACCGGGCGCGGGCACCCTTGGGTGCGCGGAGCCGCCTGCGGCATCGCCACCACGGTGGGCGGGCTCGGCCACACCCTGCCCTATCTCATTCCCGATTTCTGGACGGCGACAGCGATCGCCGGCATCGTCGTCGCGATCGAGCTCATCGCGATCGCGTGGATTCGCTGGCGGTACATGGAGACGCCGTTCACCTCGGCGATCGTCCAGATCGTGCTAGGCGGCCTGCTCGTGCTGGCCACCGGCATCTTCATCGGCAGTTCGTGACGCAGGCGGAAGCGATTGCGCTCCCGCCTGTCGCGGGCCTCAGATCACCAGCACCTTCGCGCCGACGCGGACCCGCTCGTAGAGATCGGTGACATCGTCATTGGTCATGCGGATGCAGCCCGAAGAGACCGCCTGGCCGATGGTGTGCGGCTCGTTGGTGCCGTGAATGCGGTATAGTGAGGAGCCGAGATACATCGCGCGCGCGCCCATCGGGTTTTCCGGGCCACCGGCCATGAAGCGCGGCAGATCGGGCCGGCGCTTCAGCATTTCGGGCGGCGGCGTCCAGGTCGGCCATTCGGCCTTGCGGCTGACCGTCTTCATCCCCGCCCAGGAAAAGCCGGGACGGCCGACCCCGATGCCATAGCGCAGCGCCCGCCCGCCCGGCTGGACCAGGAAGAGGAAGCGCTGCGGCGTGTCGATGATGACGGTGCCCGGCTTGTAGGGGCCGTCATAAGCGACCTCCTGCTTGTGAAAGCGGGGGTCGATGACCCGCTCGATCGGGCGTTCCGCCGCGA
The DNA here is from genome assembly GCF_900108245.1 of Allobosea lathyri. Classification (GTDB taxonomy): domain Bacteria; phylum Pseudomonadota; class Alphaproteobacteria; order Rhizobiales; family Beijerinckiaceae; genus Allobosea; species Allobosea lathyri. The sequence goes on along the minus strand of NZ_FNUY01000001.1, from coordinate 825,886 downwards.
TCGGCTCGCCCAGCGCCGCCATACGCCGCCCGGGTGTGCGCGCCTGCCGCGCCTGCTCGAAGGGATCGGCCTCATAGCCTGCCGGCGCACGCGCGCTCTGTCCGTAAGCGGAGTAGCCGCCCGGCCGGTTGTAAACCGCCCCGCCCCGGCCGCCCTGCGGCGTGGGATCCCGGCCGGTCATCAGCATCTCGATGAAGCCGCCACCGTAATTGCCGCGCCCCGACGAGGCGGTCGTCATAGGATCGGCAGGCCTGGGATAGGCGTAGTTCTGCGCGGAGGCCGGCCCCGCAAGGACGCAGGCTCCCGACAGGACAAGGAGCGGAACGAAGAGGACTGGACGCATGACGCAACTCTCTCGACATCAACTGTGAGCGAGCCTGCCGAGCAGCGTTAAAAGGATTGGTGAATCCGAGAATTCGGCGGCGCCTTTCGACCCGCTATCGCCCGAATTCGACGAATTAACCTTAGCAACCCTGCTAAGGAGAGAGTCAACGAAGCGTTTCCAGAGCAATCGGCGGCGGCGATGCTTCGACCCTCGTCACCAGGTCACGCGCAGACCGAGATTACCCTGCACCGAAACGCGCTCAGCTGCGACCGATTCGGCGCGTCGACCACCAGAACAAGAGGCCGCGGCGGCAATGCATCACGTCGCAGGCCAGCAGCGTCGCGCCGTAGACCGCCATGCCCAGCGTGACCTGCAGCGCGAGTTCGATCGGCGCGGCGAACAGGCCATATAGCGGCCAGAGCGCCGCAATCATCAGGCCCACAGCCAGGACCACGCAGGCGCAATCGCGCAGCGAGGGTGGCACCGGCAGCGTGCGCAACGCCGCGACACCGGTCACCACGAGTACGGCGAGGAAGGCCGCGCTCTGGGCGACGGCATAGACCGTCGGCGCGGAGCTCGGCGCGAAGCCCGCCACCAGTGCAAGGTTCACGGCAAGCCCCAGCACGGCGGCGAAGGTGGTGATCGCTGTGCGCTTGCCCAGCAGGAAGACCGGGTAGAGAGCGGCGTGAAAGATTGTGATCGCGACAAAACCGGGCAGCAGCAGCGCCATATAGGTCGAGAAGCGGCCTTGGAAACTCGCGGGAACGACCAGCCGCTCGAAGGCCGGCAGCACCATCCAGAAGCCCGTGACGATCGGCAGGGCAACCATCAGCACGACGACGATATTCTTGGCGATGCGCTTTTGCGCCGCGCGCCGCCCGCGCGTCTCGTCGAGCCGGATCACCTCGCGCAGCAAGACGATCTCAAGCGTCGCGCCCAAGGTCCCGAACAGCCGCAGGCCCATGTCCGAGGCGAGCGAGAAATAGCCGGCCTCGGCAAAGCCATGGGCATTTGCAAGGAGCGAGCGATTGAGCAGCGGGATCAGCGAATAGATCGCGTTGCCGATGACCAGAGGCAGCGCATAGGCAGCGAACGTCCATGCCAGATCCTTGCGGCCGGCAGCGAGCGAGAGCGGGGCATCCGCCAGCGACCGGCGCACCGCCAACAACGAGATGGCGACGCTGAGCAAACCGCCGAGCAGCACCACGGTCGGGTCCTTCGTCAGCCAGGCGCCCCCGACCATCAGGATCAGCGCCATCACGTTCTTGACGATGACGAGGCGGGCATAGGCGGCGTCGAGGAAGCGGGCCCGGGCGATGGCGCCGTGATAGTCGAACAATCCGGCCCCGATTCCGCCGAGCACCGAGGCGGCCAGCAGCATCGCCGGCAGCCTGAAATCGATGCCGACGGCGATGGCTATGACCAGCAGGCCGCAGAGCGAGACGCTGATCCCCGCCACCAGCACATCGAGCGTCGCCCGGATTTCGGGCTGGGTCTCGCGCGTCTTCAACGAATAAAACCGCACGGCGGACAGTTTCAGCCAGTCGAGCAGCGCCGTATTGATGAGAACGACGATGGCCGCGCCAATGGCGTAACGGCCGAACTCGGCGGGGCCGAGAAAAAAGGCGATGAACAGTCCGAGGACGAAGTTCAGTCCCGCATTGATCACGAAGGGCAGCAGGACGGTCATGCGGTTTGGTCTGCGGTCCCGATCACGGCGCCAATCCGGCAAGGGCCTTGCGACTCAAGGCGCGGGCGTTGAACCTGCCGTCACCATGGCGTAGCGGGCCGGCCATGCTTTTCCAAGGGGAAGCTTGCGACATCATGCGGCGCTGGCGCTGCTGCGGTAACGGCATGGTGGGCGTGCTTGCGCACCCTCTATTCGCGCAACGCTATTGGCCGTAAGCGAACCCGATGACAGCCCTGCTCCCGCCGATCCGCGCCGCGCGCGACACCGATTCGCAGCCGCTTGCGACATTGATTGCCGCGAGCTTCGCGGAATATCCGAACTGCGTCTTCGAATGGTCCGAGTTTCCCGAGCTCAGGCACCCGGCCAGCCACTTCGCCGCGAAGGGTGGCAGACTTTGGATCGCCGACGCGCCGGGCGGCGGCATTGCCGGTTCGCTTGGCGTCACGCCGCTGCCCGAGCAGAACGCCGTCGAGATCACCAAGGTCTATGCCGATCCGGCTTTTCGCGGTTCGGGGCTGGCGCAGGCGCTGTTTTCGGAGGCGCTGCGTTTCAGCGAAGCCGGCGGCTATGTCGAGATGATGCTGTGGTCCGATACGCGCTTTGCGCGCGGCCACCGCTTCTACGAGAAGCTCGGCTTTCGCCGCTGGCCGGGCGAACGCTATCTCGCGGATGTCTCGGCGACCTGGGAATACCATTTCCGCAAACCGCTTAGCGGCCGCCAGGCATGACCGGCAACACCGCGCTGCGAGCCGCGCTCGGCATCGCCCTGCTCACGGCCATGGACGCCGTGATCAAGGGGCAGATGCAGCACCAGCCGTTCATCGTGGCGCTGTTCATGCGCTTCGCCATGGGTGGGCTTTGCGCGCTTGCCGTGCTGCTGCTGGCGCGGCCGGCCTTCCCGACGCGCGACAGCCTGATCGGCAACACCATCCGCATCCCGCTCGTGGTGGTTACGGCCGGCAGCTTTTTCTATTCGCTCTCGGTGTTGCCGCTCGCGGAAGCGCTGACCCTGTCCTTCCTCGCGCCGGTCTTCGTGGCGCTGCTCGGCGCGCTGCTGCTCAAGGAAAAACTCGACTCGCGCATTCTGCAGGCGCTCGGCTTTGGTGTCGCCGGCATGCTGGTGATGGTGTGGCCACGACTGCAGGGACATGTCAGCGGCGCCGGGCTCGGCGTCGCGGCAGCGTTATTCTCCGCGGTCTCCTATGCCTTCAATCTCATCCTGCTGCGGCGCATCGCGGTGAAGGAGCATCCGGCCGTCATCGTCGCCTTCCAGAATTGTGGGCCGGCGCTCTGCCTTGCCATTCCCGCGGCCTTCGCTTTCGTGCCGATGACGGCGCGCGATCTGGGCGCCTATCTCGCAGCGGGCGCGCTCGGTGTCGCCGGCCATCTCGTCCTGACCTCCGCCTTTGCCCGCGCCGCAGCCTCCAGGCTCGCGCCGATCGAATACACCGCGCTGATCTGGGCGAGCCTGCTCGGCTATTTCGTCTTCGCGGAAGTGCCGCTCTATACGACCTATGCTGGCGCGCTGTTGATCGTCGCGGGCGCGATCGCGGTCAGCCGGCGGTAGGCCGCGCGCAATAGGCTTCGAGGCGATAGCCGTCCGGATCGACCACGAAAGCCGCATAGTAGTTCGGCCCATAGGATTCCCGCAGGCCGGGGCCGCCATTATCCGATCCGCCTTGTCCGACAGCCGCGGCATGGAAGGCATCCACGCTCTGTCTGCTCGGCGCTACGAAGCAGAAGTGCAGGTTTGAGCCGGAGTCGGCCGGCACCGGCGTCGCGACTGCGCCGAGCCAGAAGGCGACGGCATCCTTGCCGTAGCCAAGCGTGGTCTCGTCCTCGCTGAGACAGCGATAGCCGAGCGCGCCAAGCGCGGCATCGTAGAACCGCTTCGAGCGGGCAATCCCGCTGACGCCGATGGAAACATGATCGAGCATGGTCGTCTCCTGTTCAGGGTAGGTCGGGGAAATCCGGGATGCGACGGGACATTGGCTTGAAGGCGCCATCTGGCATCCTTGGCGCTGCTGTCATGTTCGGGCTCCAGCCAGGATCATATGGTCCGGCTTAGACCACGTGCCTCTCCTCGCACTTGGGGAAAATTGCTAAACTGGGAGGATGACGATGGCCCATCTTCTGGCCTCAGGTGCCGGCTGGCGCGTGCTGGATATCATCTGCACGGCGGGGCCTGGCGACCGTGTCTTCGAGGAACAGCACGCGTATTGCTGCATCGCCGCCGTCGCGAGCGGCAGCTTCCAGTACCGTTCAGCCCAGGGGACGGCGCTGCTAGCCCCGGGGTCGCTTCTGCTCGGCAATCACGGCAGCTGTTTCGAGTGTGGCCACGAGCATGCGACCGGAGACCGTTGCCTCGCCTTCCAGTTCGACCCGGCCTATCTGGAAAGCATCCTTGCAGGTGTTCCCGGAGCCCGGCGACTCGGCTTCTCCCGGCCGCATCTGCCGCCTTCCCCGGCGCTTGCCGCATTGACGGCCGAGATGGAAGCCGGCGGCGGCGACGCTGCTTCCTATGAGGAGCTTGCGATCAGGCTAGCCGGCGCGGTGGCATCGACGCTGGCGGAAGGACAGCCGGCGAAGGCCGCGCCGACAACCCGCGACGCACGGCGCATCACCCGGGCTCTGCGACGCATCGAGGCGTGCTCCGGCGAGACACTGACATTGAGCCAGCTCGCCCGGGAGGCGGCGATGAGCCCTTACCATTTTCTGCGGACGTTCAAGGGCGTCGTCGGCATGACGCCGCACCAATTTCTGCTCCGAACGCGCTTGCACCGCGCTGCGTTGTTGCTTCGTCGCTCCGAGCATGGCGTCGCGCAGATCGCCTTCGACTGCGGCTTTGGAGACCTCTCGACCTTCAACCGCCGCTTTCGCCTCGCAATGGGCAAAAGTCCCAGCGCCTATCGTACGCACCACGATCGACCCCGCGCGAGCTAGCGCCGCTGTGTTGGCTGCGAACCAGGCCGTCACCCTGGACAGGATGGTGAGCCTAGCCGTCTAGGCCTTCGCCTTGGCCGGAAAGATCAGGCAGGTCTCGGTGCCATGCGCCAAAAGCCTGCCGCGTTCGTCGATCAGCCGGCCCTCTGTCGTCGCAACCGTGCCGCCGCGATGGATCAGCTTGCCCTCGCAGCGCACCATGCCGCTTTCGGGCATGACGGGGCGGACGTAATTGATCTTCATCTCCAGCGTCGTGTAGCCCTCGCCGGATTTCAGCGTGGAGTGGGCGGCGCAGGCCATGGCCGAATCGAGGATCGTCGCGGTCCAGCCGCCGTGAATGGTCCCGAGCGGGTTGAAGAAGCGCGGCGACGGCCTGCCGGTGAAAACGACGCGCCCTTCCTCGACCTCGACGAGATCGAAATCCATGGCATCGGCGAAGGGTGGACCGGGATGCCTGCCCTCGAGCATGCCGCGCAGGAAGCTCAGGCCGTCACCCGCCAGAAGAACCTCGCGTGACACCACGCCGATTTCCCGCGCCATTGCCTTCGTCCCTTCGCTTTCGTGTAGATGCACGATACGGACAGGCAGAGGCCGGGGTCAAGTCAGCGCGTCTCCTCAACGAGTCTCCCTGGCGACGCGGCGCAGCGCTTTCAGGCCGTCGCGCGTCTCGCTCCAGCGCTCCTTGCCGAGGCCGCCTTCGATCCGGTCCTGCGCGGCGCGCCAATAGGGAATGGCCGCTTCGATCGCGGCGCGGCCCTTGTCGGTGACGGCATAGATCGAGGCCCTGCCCTTGCATTCGACCGCTTCGATGAGATCGGCAGCAGCCAGCAGCTGGAGGTTGCGCGTCAGCGAGGTCCGCTCCAGCGCGAAACGTTCGGCGAGCTCCGTCACCGAGCGCCAGGCGCCGGTGCTGAGTGCCGAGAGCAGGACGAATTGCGTGGTCTTCAGGCCGCTCGGCCGCATCGCCTCGTCATAGGCCCGCGTCACGGCGCGCGCGGTCATGCGGACATGAAGCGCGATGCAGGAGCGGGCGATGTCGTCGAGGCGAGGATCTGGAGCGAGGTCGGGCGAGGTTGTCGTCATCTCGCCATGCTATCGTGTTCAACAGCTCTTGGCAGCCGCAGATCTGCGCTGCTGCCCGGCGATGGCGCAGCCTGCATTCACTTTAAGTCGGGATGATTTCTTGACTCTCGGGGGGCACGCGCCTATCTCCGCGCCATCGGTTAGCACTCGGGAATTGAGACTGCTAACAGGTGCCCATCGCGGGTCGGAAACGACGCCCGCATCGAAATTCTACCGAGAGGAAGACAGAACCATGAAGTTCCGTCCGCTGCATGACCGCGTTGTGGTCCGTCGCCTTGATGGCGAAGAGAAGACCAAGGGTGGCATCATCATCCCCGATACCGCCAAGGAAAAGCCCCAAGAGGGCGAGATCGTCGCCGTCGGCCCTGGTGGCCGTGACGAAGCCGGCAAGCTGACCCCGCTCGACGTCAAGAAGGGCGATCGCGTCCTCTTCGGCAAGTGGTCCGGCACCGAGGTCAAGATCGATGGCCAGGATCTCCTGATCATGAAGGAATCCGATGTCATGGGCGTCATCGGCTGAACGCCTGAGACCGTCCTTCCCCGCTTCCAATAAGGAGTAGCTCCATGGCTGCCAAAGAAGTCCGCTTTTCCACCGATGCGCGCGACAAGATGCTGCGCGGCGTCGAAATCCTGAACAACGCCGTCAAGGTCACCCTCGGTCCCAAGGGCCGCAACGTCGTGATCGAGAAGTCGTTCGGCGCTCCGCGCATCACCAAGGACGGCGTCACCGTCGCCAAGGAGATCGAGCTCGCCGACAAGTTCGAGAACATGGGCGCCCAGATGGTGCGCGAAGTGGCCTCGAAGCAGAACGACGCCGCCGGCGACGGCACCACGACCGCCACCGTTCTCGCCGCCGCCATCATGCGCGAAGGCCTGAAGTCGGTTGCGGCCGGCATGAACCCGATGGACCTGAAGCGCGGCATCGACCTCGCTGTCGAGGCCATCGTCGCCGACCTCAAGAAGAACTCCAAGAAGGTCACGTCCAACGGCGAAGTCGCCCAGGTCGGCACCATCTCGGCCAACGGCGACGAGTCGGTCGGCAAGATGATCGCCACCGCCATGCAGAAGGTCGGCAACGAGGGTGTCATCACCGTCGAGGAAGCCAAGACCGCCGAGACCGAACTCGACGTCGTCGAGGGCATGCAGTTCGACCGTGGCTATCTCTCGCCCTACTTCATCACCAATGCCGAGAAGATGGTTGCCGAGCTCGAGGATCCCTACATCCTCGTCTTCGAGAAGAAGCTGTCGTCGCTCCAGGCGATGCTGCCGATCCTCGAGGCCGTCGTGCAGACCGGCAAGCCGCTGCTGATCATCGCCGAGGACGTGGAAGGTGAAGCTCTCGCCACCCTCGTCGTCAACAAGCTCCGTGGCGGCCTCAAGGTCGCGGCCGTCAAGGCTCCGGGCTTCGGCGATCGCCGCAAGGCCATGCTCGAGGACATCTCGATCCTGACCGCCGGCCAGCTGATCTCGGAAGACCTCGGCATCAAGCTCGAGACCGTGACCCTCGCCATGCTCGGACGCGCCAAGAAGGTGCGCATCGAGAAGGAGAACACCACGATCATCGACGGCGCCGGCAAGAAGAAAGACATCGAAGGCCGCGTTTCGCAGATCAAGGCGCAGATCGAGGAGACCTCCTCGGACTACGACCGTGAGAAGCTCCAGGAGCGTCTGGCCAAGCTCGCTGGCGGCGTCGCGGTCATCCGCGTCGGCGGCGCGACCGAAGTCGAAGTCAAGGAGAAGAAGGACCGCGTCGACGACGCCCTGAACGCGACCCGCGCTGCGGTCGAAGAAGGCATCCTTCCCGGCGGTGGCGTTGCGCTCCTGCGTGCGCTCTCGACCGTCAAGGCGATCAAGACCCAGAACGACGACCAGAAGACCGGCGTCGAGATCGTCCGCAAGGCGATCATGGCTCCTGCCAAGCAGATCGTCGACAACGCTGGCGATGACGGCGCGGTCGTGGTCGGCAAGCTGCTCGAGTCCAAGGACTATGCCTACGGCTACAATGCCCAGACCGGCGAGTACGGCGATCTGGTCAAGGCCGGCATCATCGACCCGACCAAGGTCGTGCGCACGGCGATCCAGGACGCGGCTTCGATCGCTGGCCTGCTGATCACCACCGAGGCGATGATCGCCGAGCTGCCCAAGAAGGACTCCGGTCCTGCGATGCCGGGCGGCGGCGGCATGGGCGGCATGGATTTCTGATCCAAGCCATCCTCGCGAAAGCGATACGGAGGCCCGGCGCGAGCCGGGCCTTCTTTTTTGTCGCGCTTCCATAAACTTCCTGTCGAACTCTACGTCCCCGCTTGTGCCGCTGCGGATACACGGCGCGTCGCCGCGTGATGGCGCCGGCTCTCACAACGAAAGTCGTCATTCTCGCCATCCCGCTCAGCACTCCCCCGGCGCCGATCGAACCCCCCCCCGCGCGAGCCGAAGCTTTTCTGTCGCGCGGATGACAATTCGCTCATCTTCACGTGTTGCCATTGAACAGCCGCATCTGCTGCGACATGGTCGCAACTGCGGTTGTCGCCGCGATTCAATATTGACCAGGAACCACCCATGCGCCTGTTGAGTTTCGCCGTAGCCGCAATTGCGGCGATAGCGCTCGTCGTCGGTCAGCAAGGCGGCAATGCCGGCCTGATCGGCATGGGCGTCGTGGGATTGCTGCTCGCGGTCGTGACCTTCCGATCGCCCGGGCTGCCGTTCTTCCTACGGATATTCTCCGGGGTCTTCGGGATCGAATACGTCGTCTTCGGCGGCGCCGCGATGCTGGCGCTGGTCGGCTGGTGGCCGTCCGCGCTCCAGATACCGCCGATTCCGACGAGCTTGCCCACCACCGTGGGCGTCTTCGGCGTGCTGATCTATGCCATCTCCTTCGTGCCGGTGATTGCGCGCATCGCGCGGCTGGCCTCGCCCTATTTCGAATCCGACGAGATCACCACCGCGCGGCTGTGGCCGATCGGCGCGTTCAGCATCCGGCTGGGCACGCTCGCCGTTGCGCTCTTCACCTTCCTGATCGTGCTGAACCAGCTACAGGTCGGCATCACGCTGCGGCTGAGCTACTTCAACCGCGACATGTATGACGCGCTCCAGAACAAGGACGCGGCGGCTTTCTGGTACCAGCTCTTCTATGTCTTCTGCTTCTGGGCCGTGCTCTGGGTCGCCACGAACCTGATCGAGATGTTCGCCAATTACACCATCCTGATCCGCTGGCGGCAGTGGATGGCCAATGAATACAGCGCGCGCTGGCTCAACCACGCCACGCATTACCGCATCGCCCTCGCCGGCAGCGTCGACAACCCCGACCAGCGTATCGCCGAAGACACGCGCTCCTTCGTCAATCAGACCTATGGCTTCGCGCTGCCCCTGCTCTCGCAGGTCTCCACGCTGGTCTCCTTCTCGATCATCCTGTGGAACATTCCGGTGGCCTTCGCCCTGCCGGGCACGAGCTTCGAGATTCCTGGCTATATCTTCTGGGTCGCCTTCATCTATGCGGTGGCGGCGACCTGGCTCACCCATGTGATCGGCCGGCCGCTGATCAGGCTGGAGTTCGAGCAGGAGAAGCGCGAGGCGAATTTCCGCTTCTCGCTCGCGCGGCTTCGCGAATATTCCGAGCAGATCGCGCTGATGGTCGGCGAACCGACGGAGCGCGGGCATCTCGCACAGCGTTTCGGCGACATCGTCACGAACTTCTACCGCCTGGTCTGGCGCCGGCTGAAGCTGACGAGCTTCACCCTGTCCTACAACCAGCTGAGCGTCGTCCTGCCCTATATGATCCTGGCCCCCTATTATTTCGCGGGCACGATCACGCTGGGTGTCATGATGCAGGTCGCCGGCGCGTTCGACCGGGTTCAGACCGCGCTGTCCTTCATCATCAACAGCTACTCCTCGATCGCCTCCTACCTCGCCTCGATCAACCGCCTGACCTCGTTCGAGAGCGCCATCGCAGACGCTCAGCAGATCGCCGCCGATGAAGCCGGCCTGCGTCGCGAGCCGCTGACCGAGAAGTCCGTCCGCCTCGGCAAGACGACACTGAACCTGCCGAACGGGCAGCCCATTGTCCGCATCGATGGCCTCGACCTCGGCGCGGCGCGCTCGACGCTGGTCATCGGTCCCTCGGGATCCGGCAAATCGACCCTATTCCGGGCCATTGCCGGGATCTGGCCCTTCGGTGAGGGCGAGGTCGGTATCCCCGCCGGTGCGCAGATCATGCTGCTGCCGCAACGGCCCTATCTGCCGCAGGGCTCGCTGCGGGCAGCTTTGGCCTATCCCTCCGCCGAAGACAGCTACAGCGATGCTGAAATCCGTGAGGCCATGGGCAAGGTCAAGCTCGCACATCTCGCCGAGCGGCTCGACGAGATCGACCTCTGGGGGCAGCGTCTGTCGGGCGGCGAGCAGCAGCGACTGGCTTTCGCGCGCGCCCTTCTGGCAAAGCCTGACTGGCTCTTCCTCGACGAGGCGACCGCCTCGCTAGACGAAAAGCTGGAAGGCGAAATCTACGCCACGATCAATGCGGAGCTGCCCGACGCCCATATCGTCTCGATCGGCCATCGTTCGACGCTGCGCGAGATGCACGATGCCATCGTGACGATGGAGCCCAACGAGGACGGCACCTTCAGCCCGACGCCGACAGCCAAGGATGCGTTGGCTACGGCGTGACGGCGGCCGGCCCGTCCCGGGACAGGCTCAAGCCTCATCCGCCGAGAGGCCGCTTCGCGGCTCCTCTGGGGATGAGGCTTTGGTGAGGGCGGATCCTCGCGGACAAGCGGCATTAGAGCGCGATGATTTGATCTGGAAACCCCACGTCATCCTGGACGAGCGGCGAAGCCGCGCAGATCAGGGATCCATCATAGGGAGCAGCGTTCTACGATGAAGCCCGGGTCGACCTGCGGTCGCCCAGGATGACGGCGTGTTTCCACGCAAAATCATCAGGCTCTAGCCGCCGATCCGGGATGACCAACCGAGATCAACCTAAACGCGGAACGCTCTAACGGTCTTCAGAGTGCGCGGTCGAGCGTCACTTCGCCGGCGCCGCCCTTGAGGACGAGCTTGCCGTTGACCAGGTCCCAATTCTTGACGGTGCGCAGCACTGTCAGGAAGCTGCGCTCGAAATCGACCAGACCCTTGTCGCAGGTGCGCTTGGTCAAGGCGATCGGCCCGACGGCGAAACCCTGCTGCCTCAGGGGATAGGCTGAAGCCGAGAACGTGTTGCAGCCGCCAAAGCCGGTGCCGCGGAGATTGTTGTCGACCTGCAATGTCGCGCGCCGGTCGGAGACGGGCTTGCCGTTCAGCGAAACCACGCTCCAGGCGGCGCCGAGCGGAAAGTTCTTTTCCTGTGGCGGGATCGGCGTCGCCGGCTTTTCGCCGAGGTCGCTGCGGGACGGCATCTGCTGGCGGCGCTGGGCCGCTGCGTCGGTGGGCATCAGCATGGGCGCCGTCAGGGCGGCAAGAACGGCGGCTAGGCCAAGGCGTCGATTCATGGTCGTCTTACCTGCAGTCATGCGGAACATCAGAACCGGAGCATCATGGTCTCGGCACGCCGAATCCCATGGTTCGGCATCCTGCCCCAGCGCTCACCCGAACGTGGTTAAAACGCGTAGAGGCCAATTGTTCCCGGATCAAGGCTGAACCGCCGTGAAAACGGCGGAGACATGTCCGGGAGCGCTGATTCAGATGCGTGCCGAGAGCCGCTCGATCAGAGGGTTGGTCTTGCGGAAGACATAGGCCGGCGCGCTGACGGTGACATCATCGGCGCCCGCGCGCGCGAGGTGATCGACCAGCGCAAACACCGCCTTTTCCGGGCAATGGATGGTGAGCACCCCGCCCGGCACGGCAGCGCCGAAGGGCAGCCGGGCGCCGAACCGCGCTTCGAGATCGTTCAACGCATTCGTCCCCGCGTCCAGGCGGGCGCGAATTTCGCGCACGGAGCGCGCTTCTTCTTCCGCCGCGATGCGCGAGAGTATCGCATTGGCTGCGGCCCTGGCACGCTGGCCCCAGGGCGCGCGCACCGAGGCGACGAGATTGGCCTCCGACGCCAGCATCATGCCGTCGTCCAGAATCTTCAGCGCATTGCCCTGAAGCGTCGCGCCGGTCGTGGTGATGTCGACCACGATCTCGGCGGTGCCGGCAGCCGGCGCCCCCTCCGTCGCGCCAAGGCTCTCGACGATGCGGTAGTCGGCCAGCCCATGCTGCGCGAAGAAGCGGCGGGTCAGGTTGACGTATTTCGTGGCGACCCGGAGCTTGCGGCCGTGGCGGGCGCGCATGGTGGAGGCGACATCCTCCAGATCGGCCATGCAGCGCACGTCGATCCAGGCTTGCGGCACGGCGACGACGACATTGGCGTTGCCGAAACCCAGCGGCGTCAGCATTTCGACTGCAGCATCGGCATCGGCGAGCTGTTCGCGCACCAGATCCTCGCCGGTGATGCCGAGATGGGCGGCGCCGGAGGCAAGCTGGGCCACGATCTCGGATGCAGACAGAAACGCGACCTCCGCGCCCTCGACCCCGGCAATCGTGCCGCGATAGTCGCGCTCGCCACGCGACTTCACGAATTTCAGGCCGGCGCGGCCGAAGAAGGCGGTGGCATTCTCTTGAAGCCGCCCCTTGGAGGGAACCGCGAGAACCAGCGGGGCCTGATCGGGCTCTGGGACTTGGTTGGCCTGCGGCGCTTGGCTCATCATGCTTGTTCCGTCAGTCGATCGAGCCAGAGCGAGGCGCCCACGGCCGCGACAGGCCGCTTCGCGCCGAGCCTGCTCAGCAGATTGTCGTAGCGACCGCCGCCGGCCACGGGCTTGCCGTCGCTGCGGCGGACATCGTGGAGCTCGAAGATGAAGCCGGTGTAGTAGTCGAGATTGCGGGCGAAGGCCGACGAGAAGGCGATGGCGCCGACATCGACGCCGCGCGCCGCGAGAAAGCCGGTGCGCTCGTCGAACGCGTCGAGATGCTGCCCTAGATCGAGCGAGGCCTGATCGGCCAGCGCGCGCAGGGATGCCGAGGCGCTGTCGGGATCGCCCGACACGGCCAGAACCTGGCCGAGCAGCGTCTTGACGTCGGCATTCACAGGGTTTTCGCGCTCGGCGGCGCGCGCCAGGAAGCGCTCGGCGATGTCGCCAGCGCTGCGGCCACCCACCGTCGAGATGCCGGCGATAGAGAGCACGTCCTCGACGAAGGCCCTGGCCGCCTTGGGGTCCTGCCCTTCCAGCGCCTTGAGCAGGCCGGCATGGGCCGCGTCGCCGTCGACGGTCGGAGGATCGAGCGCCTCGACGGCGTCCGTGCCCTTGCCCTGCACGACGGCGCGCATCAGGCGGCGGCGCGCGCCTTGTGGCACCGAAAGCCCGTCGAGCAGTGCATTGAGCAGGGCGACATCGCCCATCACGACACGCGGCTGCGCTAGCCCCAGCGCGGCAGTCGTCTCGATGGTCAGCGCCATGATCTCGGCATCGGCGGCAGAGACATCCTCGCGGCCGAAGGATTCAAGCCCGGCCTGTGCGAACTCACCAGGCTCGCCTGAGCGCATCCGGAAGACCGGGCCGGCATAGGCATAGGCCGCCGGTTCGGTCGAGCCCGAGGCGATGTGATCGAGCGCGACGGGGATGGTGTATTCGGGGCGCAGGCACCAGTCGCGGCCTTCGGCATCCTGCGTCATGAAGATGCGCCGGCGGATATCCTCGCCCGACAGATCGAGGAAGACATCGGCGGGCTGCAGGATCGCGGGCTCGGCGCGGCCATATCCCTCGGCTGCGAGCAGCGCGATCACGGTCTCGATGCTGGCGCTGTTTCCGGGCACGGCGATCCATCCTGTTGCGGGCGCTGTCCTAGCAGCGATGCCACGCATTTTCGACTGTTTTGACGGAATTGGGTTAGCGGGAATTCGCCACGGCGTCATTCTCGGGCGAAGCGCAGCGAAGACCCGAGAATCTCCGGCAGGAAGAGGCTCCCTTCGCGAGCTCAAATCACGCTCTCGAACAAATCCAGCCAATCCGGATTACTCTTCTCGACCAACTCGATCTTCCAGGCGCGCTCCGAGCGCTTCAGGCTCGTTTCGCGCTGGATCGCCAGGTCGATATGATCATGCGTCTCGTACCAGACTAACTTGTCGAGGTTGTATCGCGCCGTGAAGTTGCGACCTTGAAGCAGCCGATGTTCCGAAACTCGCCGAACCAGTTCCGCTGTCACACCGATGTAGAGCGTGCCACGCGGCTTGTTCGCCATCATGTAGACGAAGGATGGCTCCAGATTCACGCGTGATCCCCACCCCGGTGCAGAGTGAGACGGAGAATTTCCTGCGAGAAATGCTCGGGTCAAGCCCGAGCATGACGCCCTTGTCAGCCGTGTCGCGCCAGCACCCGCTTCACGCCCTCGACCAATCCCTCAGCCGGCACGGCGAACTGCGCCTGCGCCTGCCGCTCCTTATGCTCGGCGGAATCCTTGACGTCGCGGCTGGCGGCAGCGAGTTCGGCGCCCAGGATCAGGTCCTTGATGATCACCGTGCCGGCCTCGCGCTCCGACGAGCCCTGGATGACCGCGCAGATCGCGCCGCGCTTGTCGGCATATTTCATCTGGGCGTTGAAGCCAGACGATCCCAGATAGAGATCGGCGCGCAGGAACGGCTTGCCATTCTCATCCTTTGCCTGACGCAGCGTCGAGACCATCGCCTGATAGGCCGGCATATGCTCCGGCGATTTGTTGTCCATGGCGGTGACGACGACGAGCGGCAGTTCGCTCCGGGCATCGACGATCGGCGACTTCACCGCCTTCAGCGCCGAGTAAAGCCTGGAGACGCCGATCGAGAAGCCGGTTGCCGGCACAGGCTCGGGCCGGAAGCGGCCGACGAGACCGTCATAGCGCCCGCCGCCCGCGACCGAGCCGAAGCGCACGATCTGGCCATCGTCATTGGTGACGGGGAAGGTCAGCTCGACCTCGTAGACCGGGCCGGTGTAGTACTCGAGACCGCGGACGACTGAGGGGTCGATGCGAATGCGGTCGGGCCCGTAGCCGGCAGCAACAAGCAGTTTCGACATGTCATCAAGCGTGCTGACCCCCTCGTAAAGAGCAGGCTTCTCCATGGCGATCGAATCCCAGCTTGTCTTGCTGACAGCCCAATCTTCGACGGCGGTCAAAACATCGAGGAATGCTGTTCGCCCCTCGAAGCTTGAGAAATCAGCATTCAGCAACGCCAGCACGACGTCGCTCTGAGCATCGCTCAGCCCCGCACCCTTTGTAAAATCCCCGCTCTCATCCTTGCGTCCATCACCCAGCAGCAGCCGCACGCCTTCGGGCCCGAACTTGTCGAGCTTGTCGATCGCGCGCAGCACGGTCAGCCGGCGTCCGGCATTCTCCTCGCCGCCGAGGCCAATCGCCTCCATCACGCCGTCGAGCACTTTTCGGTTGTTGACCTTGACGACATAATCGCCCCGCTTGATGCCGAGCGCTTCCATCGTATCCGCCGCGAGCATGCAGATCTCGGCATCGGCCGCCACGCCGCCGGCGCCGACGATATCGGCATCGAACTGCATGAACTGGCGGAAGCGGCCCGGCCCGGGCTTCTCGTTGCGGAAGACATATCCGGCGCGATAGCTGCGATAGGGTTTTGGCAGCGCGTCGTAGTTTTCGGCGACATAGCGGGCGAGCGGCGCTGTCAGGTCGTAGCGCAGCGAGAGCCACTGCTCATCATCGTCCTGAAAGGAAAAGACGCCCTCATTGGGACGGTCCTGATCGGGCAGGAATTTCCCGAGCGCATCGGAGAACTCGACGAAGGGCGTCTCGACCGGATCGAAACCATAGAGCGAGAAGCTCTCGCGGATGACGCCGAGCATGCGTTCGGTGGCGGCGACATCAGCGGGGCCGCGATCGACGAATCCACGCGGCTGGCGGGCTTTGAGCTTGTCGGGCTTCGACATAAGGGTCTGCTTTCACTTCATGCGCGGCTATAGGGCTACTCGACAAGGCCGCGCGTCGGGTTAGCCCGCTGGCGCGCCAGGGGCAAGCGCAGCGCTGGATGGCGACGTGTTTGCAGCATAGAACTCGACCGCCAACGAGGGAAAAGCACGTATGGTGTCATGGTTCAAACATCTGTCGGTCTGCCTGGTCGCGGCTCTGGTGCTCAGCGCCTGCAGCCCGAGCGAGGCCGACCAGCGCAAGGCCTTCATCGCCTTCCTGCAGACGGATGTCCTCTCCAGGCAAGGCGCGCGCGTGCCACGCCCCGATGCCGAGAAGCAGAAGCCTTTCGGTGAGTACGCCGCGCATTACGCCGTCATCACCCGCTTTCACGACCGCATGGACGCGTCGGTGGCCAAGCCGATGCAGCAGGCGATGGCGAATGCGATGCCGCGCTCCATCGAGGAGGTCGTCGCGCGCAAGGCCGATATCGTGACGGTCCGCGCCGGCTTCACCGGCATGTTGGAGGCGCTCAACCAGTCCGTCGCGGTGGCGGACAGCGAGCGTGCCGCGCTGAAACAGCCCGACGATCTCGCCAGTGTCTATGCCGCCGCCTACGACAAGCTGGTGACCCAGCCCGCTACCACCTTCCGGGAGATCTTCCCGCCGACGGACGAGGCGTTTGGCGCGGTGCTGGCATTGGCCGAACTGATCGAACGCAACCGGGGCGAGATCAAGCTCAGGGGCTCGCAGGTCGAGGTGGCGAATGCCGCGTTGCGAGCCAAGGTCCAGGACGCGATGGCCGCGATGAGTTCGAAGCAGCGCGCGATGACGGAGGCGCAGCAGAAGCTGCGCCGGGTTCTTTATGGCGGGTGAGGAGAGGAGCTTGAGGCAAGACGGTTAATTCAAGACGGGTTCGCGTCTGAACCGCGCCTTCATCCTGGGCGTAGCGAAGCGCAGACCCGGGATCCATCATAGGCCGGACGGCGCACTAGGATGAATCCCGGAGCTGCGCGGCGTCGCCGCTTGTCCAGGATGACGCCGAGGTTCCGTGCCATACTCGCGCACATGGCGAAGAAACGTTACTCCGCCGCGATCAGGCTCGGCTGGCTCTTCATCGGCCGGTCGGCGATTCCCACCTGTGCCAGTTTCTCCGGCAGCGGGCCGCCGGTCGCCCAGTCGAGCAGTTCGGCGGTGTGGACGACCGGCGTCTTCGCGCCCTTGTCCGCGAAACCTTTCGCCAGCTGGGTCATGCAGCCGATATTGCCGGTTGCGACCAGCATGGGTCTGGTCTTCTCGATATTGCCGATCTTGCGCTCGCGCAGCTGCCCCGCGATCTCGGGCTGCAGGATGTTGTAGACACCGGCCGAGCCGCAGCAGATATGCCCCTCCGGCACCTCCTTGACCTTGAAGCCGGCCGCCGAGAGCAGGCGCTTGGGTCCGTCCTTGAGCTGCTGGCCATGCTGCATCGAGCAGGCCGAGTGATAGGCGATCTGCAGGGAGACGTCGCGAGCATGCGCAAGCTCGAGCGTCTCCAGAAACTCCGTGATGTCCTTGGCGAGACCGGAGATCCGCGCCGCTTTCTCGGCATAATCCGGCTCGTTGCGGAACATGAAGCCGTAATCCTTGATCGTGGTCCCGCAGCCCGAGGCGGTGATCAGGATCGCATCCAGCCCCTCGCCCTCGACCTCCGCCATCCAGGCGTCGATATTGCCTCGGGCGAATGCGAGCGCATCGTGCTCGCGGCCCATATGGTGCACGAGCGCGCCGCAGCAGCCCTCGCCTTTCGGCAGCACGACCTCGACGCCATGACGCGTCAGCAGGCGGATCGTCGCTTCGTTGATGGCGGGGTCGAGCACCGGCTGGGCGCAGCCGGAAAGCAGGGCGACGCGCTTGCCGCGCGGGCCGGGCGCGGGAAAAACCTGAGGGCCTTCCATGGCCGAGCGTGTCGGCACTCTACCCGGCGCCAGCGCCAGCATCGCCTTCAGCCGCGCCCCGACCACCGGCAGCGCGCCCAGCAATCCGGCAAAGGGCTTGCCCAGCTGTGCGGCGAGCATGGCCAGGCGGAAGCGATCGGGATAGGGCAACACCACTGAGAGCAGGCGGCGCAGCGCCCGGTCGTGCCAGGAGCGCTCATAGGTCTCCTCGATATGGGCGCGGGCATGGTCGACGAGATGCATGTAGTTCACGCCCGAGGGGCAGGTCGTCATGCAGGAGAGGCAGGAGAGGCAGCGGTCGACATGCTTCACCACCTCAGGCGTCGCCGGCTTGCCGTTCTCCAGCATGTCCTTGATCAGGTAGATGCGCCCGCGCGGACTATCGAGTTCGTCGCCGAGCAGCAGATAGGTCGGGCAGGTCGCGGTGCAGAAGCCGCAATGTACGCAGGTCCGCAGGATCTTTTCCGACGCCGGCAGGCGCGGATCGGAGGCGAGATGGGCGGGGGTGAAGTTGGTTTGCATGGTGCCGCTCAAATTCCCGCATACATCCGGCCGGGCTCGAAGATGCCGGCCGGATCGAAACTCTGCTTGATGCCCGCGGTCACCCGCATCAGCGGCTCCGCCAGCGGCTCGAAGACCGGGACGCTGGCTCGCAGCCCATCGGACGCGCGAACCAGCGTCGCGTGGCCACCGAGCGGCTTGATCGCGGCGCGGATCGCGGCAGTGCCGGCATCGCCTGCATCGGGCACCGCGAGCCAGACGAGCCCGCCCCCCCAATCGTAGAACCAGCGCGCCTGGGGCAGCGCACGCGCAATCGCGGCTGTTGCCTTCGGGCCGTTGGTCGGTGCTAGCGAAAGCCGCCAGACCGCCTCCTGCGTGCCCGCGAAAAAGCGGGCATCGCGAACCTCCTCCCAGAGCGCCTGCGAGTCTGCGCCCTCGATCATGACAGGCACGCCATGATCGCTCAGCAGGCTGGCGAGTTCGGCGGCACGATAGTCGATCGAGGCGGAGAAATTTTCCAGCCGAAGCAGCGTGCGGGCATGATCGCCGCCGATACCCGCCGGCAGATGCGCGGCGGCGAAGGGTTCGAAAGGCGAGCCCAGCGCCGCCGACAGCAGCGACACGGCCGCCTCGTCCGCGAGGCCCTGCCAGACCAGCGTGACGATCCGCTCCGGCCTCGGCAGCACGCGAAAGATCACCTCGGTCAGGAAACCGAGCGTGCCATGGCTGCCGGCGACGAGCTTCACGAGGTCGAGCCCGGTGACGTTCTTCATCACGCGGCCGCCGGACTTGATCGCCTCGCCGCGGCCATTGACCAGCCGGATGCCGATCAGGGAGTCGCGCGCCGCGCCGGCATTGATGCGGCGCGGACCGGAGATGTTGCCCGATGCGACCGCCCCGATGGTCGGCTCGCCGGAGGTGCCGAGCAGCGCGCGATGATCCATCGGCTCGAAGGGCAGCATCTGGCCCCGATCGGCCAGCGTCTCCTGAATCAGGGCCAATGGCGTGCCGGCACGCGCGCCGATCACCATCTCGGAGGGTTCGTAGAGCGTGATGCCGGTGAGGCCGGCGCTGGACAGCGTGCTCTGCGTCTGGGTCGGGCGGCCGAGGCCCGCGCGGGTATTGCCGCCCATGATGGACAGCGGCGTGGCGTTCTCGATCAGGGATTTGACGACGGCGCAGGCCTGCGCCTCCGTGGTGGGTATGTGGAGGGTCACGCGCCTCTCCCTGTCTTTCCGGGGCTTCGCGTAGCGAAGAACCCGGAATCCACGATGGGGCGACGGACGTCAAGCGAGCCCTTCATAGAGGTCTTTCCATTCGGGATTCGTCCCCTCGATCAGCGTAATCTTCCAAGCCCTGCGCCACTTTTTCAGAACCTTTTCCCGATCGATGGCATCCCGTATGTCCGCGAATGGCTCGTACCAAACCAGCCGGTCGACCCCGTAGCGACTCGTGAAGCCGACGTTCTGCTTGGACTTGTGCTCATATACTCGCCTCGCAATATCGTTGGTAACGCCGAGATAAAGCGTACCGCTTCGTTTGCTCGCCATCAGTTAGACGAAATAGGCCATCACGCTCACCCGGTCGTGGGTTCCGGGTTCTCGCTTTGCGAGCCCCGGAATGACAGTTTTTACGCCGCCACCCGCCCTTCGAGCGGGAACACCTTGGCCGGGTTCAAGAGCCATTGGCCGTCGAACACCGCCCTCACCCGCATCTGCTGGTGCAGGTCGGCCTCGTTGAACTGCACCGTCATCAGGTCGCGCTTCTCGATGCCGACGCCGTGCTCGCCGGTGAGGCAGCCGCCGACCTCGACGCAGAGTTTGAGGATGTCCATGCCGGCATCCTCGGCCTTCTGCGCCTCGACCGGATCGTTGCAGTTGTAGAGGATCAGCGGATGCAGGTTGCCGTCTCCGGCATGGAAGACATTGGCGACGCGCAGGCCATAGCCCTTCACGATCTCGTCCATGCGGCGCAGCACATGGGGAAGCTGGCCGGTCGGGATCGTGCCGTCCATGCAGATGTAGTCGGCGATGCGGCCGGTGGCGCCGAAGGCGGATTTCCGACCCTTCCAGATCGCGGCCGTCTCCATCGCCGATTTGCTCTCCTTCACCGTCTTGACGCCGTGCTCGCGGGCGATCGCGACGATGCGGGCGAGCTGGGCGTCCATCTCGTCATCCGAACCCTCGACCTCGATGATCAGCAGCGCCTCGACATCCATCGGGTAGCCGGCATGCGCGAAGGCCTCGCAAATCTCGATCGCCGGCTTGTCCATGAACTCCATCGCGACCGGGATGATGCCGGCGCCGATGATGGCGGCGACTGCCGATCCCGCTTGTTCGCTGGTGGGGAAGCCGAACAGAACCGGGCGCGCGCCTTCGGCCGAGCGCAGGATCCGCACCGTCGCTTCGGTGACGATGCCGAGCTGGCCTTCCGAGCCGACGATCAGGCCGAGCAGATCGAGGCCGGGCGCATCGAGATGCGCTCCCCCGATTTCGACAATGCTGCCATCCAGCATGACCAGCGTGACGCCGAGCACATTATTGGTGGTGACGCCGTATTTCAGGCAATGGGCGCCGCCGGAGTTCATCGCGATATTGCCGCCGATCGAGCAGGCCAGCTGCGAGGAGGGGTCGGGCGCGTAGAAGAAGCCTTCCGCCATGACCTCGCCGGTGACCGCGAGATTGGTCACGCCGGCCTGCACTTTGGCGACACGGTTGGCGTAGTCGATCTCCAGGATGCGGTTCATCTTGGAGACGCCGATGACGACCGCATCCTCCTGCGGAATCGCTCCACCGGCTAGCGAGGTGCCGGCGCCGCGCGGGACCACGGGCACGCCATGCTTCTCACAATAGGACAGAACCGCCGCGACCTGCTGCGTGGTCGAAGGCAGCACGACGGCGAGCGGCAGGCGGCGATAGGCCGTCAACGCGTCAGTCTCATAAGGCCGCCGTTCATCGGCCGAGGTGATCAGCGCCTCGGGCGGCACGAGCAGGCTGAGGCCGGCGATGATCGCATCGCGACGGGCGAGGATATCGGCGTCTGGAATGGGAAATGCGATTGCGGACATGGCAGGCTCCTTCCAGCTCGCCACCCCTCAGCCCTCATCCTGAGGAGCGAGCAAAGCTCGCGTCTCGAAGGATGATCCAGAGCGCGCTGGAGCATCCTTCGAGACGCCGCTTCGCGGCTCCTCAGGATGAGGGCTCGCGGGAGTGGATGGTCAAGACCCTAGACCAATTCCAACTCGCTTGCAGCGTGGCCTTCGTCCATGATTATTTCCAATTCGGAAAAGATGGATGTCTCATGGACCGGTTCGGCGATCTCGATGTCTTCGCGCATGTGGTGACAGCCAAGAGCATGTCGGCCGCGGGGCGCCAGCTCAATCTCTCGCCCGCCGTCATATCCAAGCGAATCAGGCGGCTCGAGGAGCGGCTGGGCGTGCGTCTGCTGCAGCGTACGACGCGCCAGCTCTCGCTGACCGAAGCCGGCCAGGGCTTCTATGAGCGCGTGGTCTCGATCCTGTCCTCGGTCGAGGATGCGGAAGCCTGGGTCGCGAGCGGCGCCGGGCAGGTGCGCGGTACGCTGCGCGTCTCGGCCCCGACATCCTTCGGGCGGCTGCACATCGCGCCGCATCTCAAGCCGTTTCTCGATGCCAACCCGCAAGTGACGGTCGATCTGGTTCTGAGCGACGCCTTCGTCGATGTCGTCGGCGAAGGCTTCGATCTCGCGGTGCGTATCGCCGACCTGCAGGATTCCAGCCTGGTGGCGAAACGGCTGGCACCGAACCATCGCGTGCTCTGCGCTGCACCGAGCTATCTCGCAACCCAGGGCCTGCCCACCGACATCGAGGAGTTGTCGCGACACACGCTGATCGCCCACAACGCCGACCATTGGCGGCTCGACGGGCCGGAAGGTCCCGTTTCCGTGCGCGTCAACGGCCCGCTCAGGACGAATTCCAGCGAAGTCGTTCGCGAGGCGTTGATCGCGGGCCTGGGTATCGCGCTGCGCTCCACATGGGATGTCGGGCCGGAGCTGAAGTCGGGCGTCCTGCAACGGGTGCTGCCGGACTATTCGGTCGGCAGGCGCGTCGCGGTCCATGCGGTTTATCCCAGCCGCCGGCATATGGAGCAGAAGGTCAGGGCCTTCGTCGACTATCTCGGCGATCTCTATGGAGCGACGCCCTACTGGGATGCCGGCCTCGCATTATGAGCTTGTCTGCCGCGTCGCCATCGACGATCTTCGCGCCCCTTTCTTCTGGAGACGAAGCTCATGTTCGGCGTGATCGAAGGCACCGGATTTTCGGTTCTGGACCCGCGTTTCCATCGCGTGATTCCAGGTTCGGCGCGCGTCGAGCGGCTCTGGACCGGAGCGCGCTGGTCGGAGGGGCCAGCCTGGTTTCGCGCGCACAACACGCTGGTCTGGTCCGACATCCCCAATGACCGGATGCTGCGCTTCGACGCCATGTCGGGACAGACCAGCGTCTTCCGGCAGCCGGCCCGCAACGCCAACGGCAACACCGTCGATCCCAAAGGCCGGCTCGTCACCTGCGAGCATGGCGGCCGACGGGTCACACGCACGGAACATGACGGATCGATCACGGTGCTGGCGGATCACTGGCAGGGCAAACGCCTGAACTCGCCTAATGATCTGGTGGTGAAGTCGGACGGTTCGATCTGGTTCACCGATCCCGATTACGGCATCCTGAGCGACTATGAGGGCAACAAATCCGAGAGTGAGATCGGCTGCTGCAATGTCTACCGCATCGACGCGCAGACCGGCGCGCTGACCATCGTCGCCGATGATTTCGTCAAGCCCAACGGCCTCGCCTTCTCGCCCGACGAACGCATCCTCTACATCGCCGATACCGGCGCGAGCCACGATCCCGAGCACGGACCACGCCATATCCGCGCCTGCGAGGTCACCAAGGACGGCACCGCGCTCAGCCGATCGGAGGTGTTCGCCACCTGCACGGCCGGGCTGTTCGACGGCTTCCGCCTCGATATTGCCGGCCGGATCTGGACCAGCGCCGCCGACGGTGTCCACATCTACGACCCCGATGGCAGCCTGATCGGCAAGATCGCGATCCCCGAGATCGTCGCGAATGTCTGCTGGGGCGGCCCCAAGCTCAACCGCCTGTTCATCTGCGGAACGACCTCGCTCTATGCGGTGATGACGAACACCAACGGCGCGAGCTGGCAATAGGGGAACTTTACCCGTCAGCTGCTGTTCATGGAGAGGCCGCTACAAGGGTTGGCTTGGAGGAAAGACCATGAATCTCAAAGCTATCGTCTTCGGTGCGGCGCTTATTCTGGGATCGGTGACCACGGTCGTCGCCATGCCCATGCATGTCCCGGCAGGCGGAATCGAGCCGACGCAGGCCCAGGTGCGTTGCGACGCGCGCGGCTGCTTCCGTGTCGGCCGGCCGGTGGGACGGGTCTACGGCAATGGCTACGGCCCGCGCTATCGCGGCGGCTATGACAATCGTCGCTATGGGCGTCCGCCCGCCTATGGCGGCCCCGTCTATGGCGGTCGCGGCCCGGTCTATGGCGGCGGCGGCTATCCGCGTCGTGACAGGGGTGTCGATCCCAGTGATTTCAATCGTGGCACAGCCCCGAACATGGTTCCCCCAAGCACCAACGCCAATGGCGGCAACCAGCGATAAGACTCTTCACCAATGCGATCACGGATAGCGGTTTCGCTTCTGTGACGTGACGGATGCCGCAGCTGCCGGAGGCTCAGCCCTTCGGCGGTTCGGCTTTCAGCTTCGCCACGATCAAAGGCATGGCGAGCCCCACGAGCATGAAGCGCGCGAGGTGGTGGGCCCCGACATAGAGCGGGTCGAGCCCCATCGCGAAAGCCAGCATCGCCATCGCCTCGAGACCTCCCGGCGCAAACGCCGCCATGGCGCTGGCATAGGGCACCCCGGCAAGCCAGGCGGCCGGCCAGGCAAAGGCGAAGGCCACCGCGACCGAGACGAAGAAGCCCCCGATCGCGAGCGGAAAAAGCGCCAGGATCTCGCTGCGCTTCACATGCGCGACCCGGCCGCCCATCGACGCACCCAGCAACACGAAGACCGCGATCTGGATTGATTGCGGCAGGGTTCCGTGGACCAGGCCGGCTCCATGCAGCACGGCACTCGCCAGCGTCGCGCCAAGGATGATCGGGGCGGTCACGCCGATGCGCTCGAAGACGAGACCGGCCGCAAGGCCCGAGACGAGCAGAATCAGTAAATCCCCCGCCCCGGCGACCACAACGGTCGGAAGCTGGCCGGGCGGGCTGGATCCCGTCATCTGCATGATCGTGGGCAGGATCGCCACCAGCACGAGGATTCGGAATAGCTGGACGACGGCGATACGGCCGATATTCGCGCCTTTCGCCTGAGCGACCGAGATCACGGCCGCCAACGCTCCCGGCGAGGCTGCAAGCAGAGAATCGATCCAGGACCAGCGCGCGACGTAGCGGAGATAGGCGCCCGTCGTGAGCATGATGGCCCCAAGCCCGACGAACATGACCGCGAGCGAACCGGGATAGCGCGCGGACGCGGCAAGCGCCTCGGGCGTCGCAGCTGAGCCGATCAGCACGCCCGACAGCAGCATGGTGGCGTCGAACCAGGGCTTGCGCAGCGAAGGCAAGGGCCGCGCCATGCCCACGATCGAGATCGCCAGCATGGAACCCGACAGCCATGCCGCCGGCACATCGAACAATGCGAAGAGCCCGCCGCCCAGCGCGGCGAGGCCGATCACCAGCGCTTCGCGCGACCAGATCGTCAGCCGTGTGGGGTAGCCCAGCAGTGCCATTGCGTCTCGACAATGCGCCGCAGCCGAACGGCGCCCGTACGAGCTAATGACGGCACGGCCCATTCCGGTCAATTTGGAATGCGGCCCTGCCGCGCAGGGCGGCCCTGCGCGGAGCGAGAGACCCCTGTCAGCAGACTCGTGTCAGCTCTGGGCCAGAGCGCCCTGCAGCCGCGCCACCGCCTCGACCAGATCGGAGGATTTGCGGGCAAAGCAGAGCCGCAGGCCGGTCTCGCCGCCGGGGCCGAAAGCCGTGCCCGGCGCCAGACCGACATTGGCGTTGTCGACCAGTTCGATCGCCAGGGCCCGCGAATCGCTGCGGCCATCGACCGTGAAGAACTGGTAGAAGGCCCCCACCGGAGCCGCGAGCGAGACCCGGTTCGTCGCCTTCAGGCCTTCGGAGACGATCCTGCGGCCCTCGGATGCGCGCGCGATCTGCTCGGCGATATAGGGTTCGCCCTCGGTCAGCGCCGCCGTCGCGGCACGCTGGACGAAGACCGGCGAACCGGAGGTCGAATACTGGATCATGTTCTCGATGATCTGGCCGAAGGCGGCGGGCGCCTCGATCCAGCCAATGCGCCAGCCGGTCATCGCCCAGTTCTTCGAGAAGGTCTGGACGAAGAGAACGCGATCCTCCTCGTCCATGACGTCATGGAAGGACGCGGCGCGAGGCGACCCGTCATAGACGAAGCGGCCATAGATCTCGTCAGCGATGATCCAGATGCCATGCTTGCGGGAGAGCGCGAGCAACGCCGCCATCTCGTCCCTGGTCGCGGTCCAGCCGGTCGGGTTGGCCGGCGAGTTTATCACCAGCGCACGGGTCTTCGGCGTGATCGCGGCAGCGAGCTTGTCGAGGTCGAGCGTGAAGCGACCCTCCGCCAGATCCATCGGCACGCAGACCGCCTTGGCGCCAGCGACGCCGATCGCAGCGGCGAAATTCGGCCAGGCCGGAGTCGGGATGACGATCTCGTCGCCTGGACCCGCCACGAGCCGGACGCAGATCTGGACCGACTGCATGCCGGAGCCGGTGACGAAGAAGCGCTCGGCCGAGAAGGGCTGGCCATAGAGCGCGGCATGATAGTCCGCGAGCGCCTGGCGCAGCTCGGGCACGCCGCGCTGCCAGGTGTAGAAGGTCTCGCCCGCAGCCAGTGAGGCATTGGCGGCGCGCACGATGAAATCGGCCGTCGGAAGATCGCCCTCGCCGACCCAGAGCGGGATCAGGCCCGGCTTGAGGCGGCCGTGGTTCATCACCTCGACAATGCCGCTCTCGGGCGCGTTGCGGGCCTCGGGCCTCAATTCGGCGATCAGGCGCGCGCCCGGCAGCGTCGTGGTGGTCATGCGTATCAAACCTCGCGATCAGGAGCCCTTCCTTTAGCCGATGACGGCGAAAGGAAGCATGAAATCGCGAGATCGGGTCGATCGGTCGCGGTGATGAATCACCGCGACCGGCGTGCCTGGATTAAACGGCTTTCTGCCTGAGCAGATCGCGGATTTCCGTGAGCAGGACGACGTCGGCGGCCGGCGGGGCCGGTGTTTCCGGCTTGGCAGCCTCGTTCTTGCGCAGCTGGTTGATGCCCTTCACCACCAGGAACAGGACGAAGGCGATGATCAGGAAATTGAGGGCGACGGTCAGGAACGAGCCATAGGCCAGAACCGCACCCTGCTTCTTCGCTTCATCGAGAACAGGCGCGGTGACGCCGCTGTTGAGCCCAACATAGTAGTTCGAGAAGTCGAGACCGCCGATTGCCCCGAAGAACGGCATGATGATGTCGGAGACGAGCGAATCGACGATCTTGCCGAAGGATGCGCCGATGATCACGCCGATGGCGAGGTCGACGACATTGCCCTTCAGCGCGAATTTCTTGAATTCCTCAAGCATGCTGTGCCCTTTCGGCTCCGTAGTCGCGGCCCGGCTGCCCCGGTGCCACTGAGGAACCCGAACGCTAACCCAGCCACGTGCAGCTTAGAAGCCTGGATCATTGCCGCGAAGCGATCGGTTCACAGGCAAAAGCCGGTCGAGATTCACGTTGATCTGCGCAGAATGGCCTATGGTGACAGTGTCCCAGCAAAGTTAAAGTTGGCGCACGTCTGAACGATACAGAGGCAGCTGGAAACCACGAAAGCATGATGTCGCCCCAAGACCGGCTCCCACGACGCACCGGCATGGACCATCGCTCCGGCCTCCTGCTGCGGGACGCGCCATGATCCCGGCCTGGTCCGTCGTGCTGGCGGCGTTGGCGTATCTTTGCGCGCTGTTCGCCATCGCCCATATCGCCGACACGTCCGGGCGCCGGCTGATTACCGGGCGGGCGCGAACGACGATCTACGCGCTGGCTCTCGGCGTCTACTGCACCTCCTGGACCTTCTACGGCTCGGTCGGCTTCGCCAACAGGGCGGGTCTCGACTTCCTCGGCATCTATGTCGGGCCGATCCTGGTCATCGGTTTCGGCCACCGTTTCGTCGCGCGCATCGTCGGCATCGCGAAATCGCAGAATATCACCTCGATCGCCGATTTCGTCGGCGCCCGCTACGGCAAGAGCGAGCGCGTCGCGGCGCTGGTCTGCATCGTCGCCGTCATCGGCGCCCTGCCCTACATCGCCCTGCAGCTCAAGGCCGTCGCCAATTCGCTATCGGTGTTCCTGGCGGCAACCGGAGGCCACGCCCCGACACCCGATGTGCCGGTTCTCAGCGATCTCGCCTTCCTGGTGGCGATCGTGCTCGCGGGCTTCGCCTGCGCGTTTGGGACCCGGCATATCGATGCGACCGAGCATCAGGACGGGTTGGTCCTGGCGATCGCGGTCGAGTCGCTGATCAAGCTCGTCGCCTTCCTCGTGCTGGGCGTGTTCATCATCTACGGCCTCTTCGACGGTGCAGCCGATTTTCTCGCGAAGGTGGCGAAGCCTCCCGAAGGACTGCCGCCGATATGGGAGCGCACATCGAGCTGGCCGACTTTCCTGACGCTGACGCTGCTCTCGTCCTGCGCTGCCCTGCTGCTGGCCCGCCAGTTCCATATGACGATCGTCGAGAACCGCGATGCGCGCGATGTCCGCCGCGCCGCCTGGATGTTCCCGCTCTACCTGATCCTGATCAACCTCTTCGTGCTGCCGCTTGCCATGGCCGGCGAGGCACTGCTGCCCGGCGCCAATATCGACCGCGACATGACCGTGCTGCTGCTGCCATTGCAGCGCGAGGCCAGCCTGATCGCATTGTTCGTCTTCGTCGGCGGCCTTTCGGCTGCGACCGCCATGGTGATCGTCGCCTCGGTCGCGCTCGCCATCATGATCTCGAACCATCTCGTGATGCCGCTGCTGCTGCGCGGCCGCGGCGGCCTCAGCGACCCCCGCCGATCGCTCGTCCCGAGCAAGTCCCAGGGCGAAGCCGGCGGCACGACCGGCGGCGATCTCGGCTCGCAGATCGTGATCATCAGGCGTTGCGCCATCCTCGTCGTGATACTGCTCGGCTATGCCTATTACCGCGCGGCGGGCGAAGCGGCGCTGGTGTCGATCGGCCTTTTGTCCTTTGCGGCGACAGCGCAGATCGCGCCGGCGTTCTTCGGCGGGCTCATCTGGCGGCGCGGCACGGCGCTCGGCGCGGCAGCAGGGCTGGTGATCGGCATCGTGACCTGGGCCTATACGCTGCTGATGCCCAGCCTGGCGTATCCCGGCAGCTATTGGAGCGACATCGTCGCGCTGGGACCGCTCGGCACGGCCGCGCTGCGGCCCGAAGCCATGCTGGGGCTCGACCTGCCCGCGCTTGCCCATGGCGTGGTCTGGAGCCTTGGGCTCAACATCATGGCCTATATCGGCTTCTCGCTGATGCGGCCGGCCAATGCGATGGAGCGCCTGCAGGCCAACGCCTTCGTCGAATCCGACCGGGCCACGATGGCCCAGTCCTTCATGCTCTGGCGCTCGACCGTGACCGAGGCGGAGCTGCAATCGACCATCGGCCGCTATCTCGGGCAGGAGCGGACGCAACGCGCCTTCGAGGGGTTTGCGACATCGCGCGGCGAAGAGCCCAACGCCAACCGCGATGCCGACATCCATCTGCTGCGCTTCGGCGAGCATCTGCTGTCCTCGGCGATCGGGGCGGCGTCGTCGCGGCTCGTGCTGTCGCTGCTGCTGAAGCGGCGCAACCTCACCACCGAAGCCGCCTTCAAGCTGCTCGACGATGCTTCGGCTGCGCTGCAATACAATCGCGACATTCTCCAGCACGGGCTCGACCATGCCGGCCAGGGCATCACGGTGCTCGACCGCGACCTGCGCCTTCTCGCCTGGAACCAGGCCTTCATCCAGCTCTACGACCTGCCGCCCTCGCTCGTCCGCTTCGGCACGGGGCTCGACGAGATCGTCCGCTTCAATGCGGCGCGCGGCGCCTATGGCGATGGCGAGCAGGACGATCTTATGGCGGCCCGGCTCGAAAGCTTCGTCAACGACCGCGAGCCGGTGCGGCTCAAGCTGTTCCCGTCGAAGAAGGTCATCGAGATCCGGACCAACCCGCTGCCCGATGGCGGCTTCGTGACGACCTACACCGACATCACCGAAGCCGTGCAGGCCCAGGAGGATCTGGAGCGCACCAATGAAAGCCTGGAGCGCCGCGTCGTCGAGCGCACCGAAGAAATCCTGCGCGTCAATACCGAGCTGCAGCGCGCCAAGGCCGAGGCGGAAGCCGCCAACGCCTCGAAGACACGTTTTCTCGCCGCCGCCAGCCACGACATCCTGCAACCGCTCAATGCCGCGCGCCTCTACGCGACGTCGCTGGTGGAGCGGGATCGCCATGCCGGCAGCCCGGACCTTGCCGAGAATATCGACGCCTCCCTCGACGCGGTCGAGGAAATCCTGACCGCGCTGCTCGAGATCTCGCGCCTCGACGGCGGCGCGCTGAAGCCGGAGCTGACCGCATTCCGGCTCGACGAACTTGTGCGCCAGCTCCAGCGCGAATTCGAGCCAAGCGCCCAGGAGAAGGGCCTGAAGCTCGTCTTCATGCCGACGACCCTGACCTTGCGCTCGGATCGCCGGCTGCTGCGACGGCTGCTGCAGAACCTCGTCTCGAACGCGATCAAGTATACCCCGAGCGGCAAGGTGCTGGTGGGCTTCCGCCGGCGTGGTTCGCAAGTCGCGCTGGAGGTCATCGATACCGGCCTCGGCATTCCCCAAAGCAAGCAGAAGACGGTATTCCGCGAATTCCAGCGACTCGACCAGGGCGCCAAGGTGGCGCGCGGGCTCGGGCTCGGCCTGTCGATCGTCCAACGCATCGCGCGGGCGCTCGATCATGGGCTGACGCTGGATTCGGTGCCGGGACGGGGCTCGCGCTTCTCGGTGCTGGTGCCGCGCGCCGCGCCGCTACCGGCCATGGCAACGGGTTCGGGCGTTCGCCATACCCCGGCCGCCCAACTGGCCGGACTGAAACTGCTCGTAATCGACAACGAGCCATCCATCCTCGACGGGATGAAGCTGCTGCTGGAGGGCTGGGGTTGTGTCGTCGCGACTGCGGCGGGCCTCGACGAAGCGCTGGCTCTGGTTGGACGCAAGGACGAACCCGATGTCGTGATCGCGGACTATCACCTCGACCATGGCAATGGCATCAGCGCGATCAGCGCGCTGCGCGAGCGGGCGAGATCGCCAAAGCCCGCAATCCTGCTCACCGCCGACCGCACGCCCTATGTGCGCGAGGCGGCGGCCGCCCTGGATATCCACCTCCTCAACAAGCCGCTGAAGCCCGGAGCCTTGCGCGCCCTGCTGGCGCAATGGCGTGCAACGCGGATCGCGGCGGAATAGCGTCGGCCTAGAGCAGGCTGCTTTTATAAGGAAACCCGCGGTCATCCCGGGCGTAGCGAAGCGGAGACCCGGGATCCATTCCGGAGCGCTGGTCGATAAGGTTTCGGAATGGATCCCGGATCAGCGCGGCTACGCCGCTTGTCCGGGATGACTTACTTCCGGCTGAAAAGCAGCGCGTTCTAGCGACCGCGCGAGGCCGCGCTGCGCATCGCTTCTTCGGAGGCGAGGAATGCGGCGACCTCCGGGGCAGGCTCGGGGCTTGGCGTGGCGGCGCCGATCTCGCCCAGCAGGCGCTCGACCGGCACGAAGCTCTTGGCCGCCTTGTCATAAAGTGCCGCGCGCACCAGAGCGACCGCAGCCACGATCTCGCTGCCGTCCCGCCCCGTCGCCAGGACGCGATGCTGCATGACGAGCCAGGATTCGCTCCAGCACAGGATCGTGGTCTCGACCTCGAAGCGGCGGAACAGGCGCAATTCGCGCCGGAAGCGGATGGTGCCCGCATTGACCACCGGCAGCCAGCGATGGCGCAGCACCGCGCGCCATAGCCCGGTGCGCAGCATCAGGTCGGTACGGCCAAGGTCCATCAGCGACCAGTAGCGGCCATTGTTCATGTGCAGGCTGGTGTCGAGATCGTGGAACCAGACACGGAAGGGAAGCAGGGACCGCTCATGCGGCGCCTTCAGCTTGGGCCGAAACGGCGTCGACAACAGCAGCCAGAACAGCCGGAACCAGAGATTCATCGCGGCTCCAAATGATGTGGGCGAGAGGATTTCAGGCGCTTCTAAAGGAGATCCCGGCGAAGTCGATCATGGTATTGTCTTAGCCGAACCTCGCCACCATCAGGATTGTGCCGATGCCGACACTGCATGTCTCATCGCTGTCGAAGCTGCACGAAACAGTCGCCGCCGTGCACGCCAGCCATGTCGTGACATTGATCAATGTCGACACCGTCGTCGAGCGCCCCGCCGGGATCAACAAGGCCAACCACCTGTTTCTCGGCATGTCCGACATCGTCGCGCCGATGGACGGGCATGTTATTCCGGCGGAAAAACATGTCGGACGTTTCCTGGCCTTCGTCAGGGAGTGGGACCGCAACGCCCCGCTGGTCATTCATTGCTGGGCCGGCATCAGCCGCTCGACGGCCGCCGCCTATATCGCGGCCTGTGCGCTTGGTCCCGCACGCGACGAGGATGAGATCGCGCAGATCCTGCGCGCCGCATCGCCCTCGGCCACGCCCAATGCGCGGCTGGTCGCGATCGCCGACCAGATGCTAGGCCGGGAGGGCCGGATGAGCAGCGCGATCGAGCGGATTGGCCGTGGTGCGGATGCCTTCGAGGGCACGCCTTTCGCCCTCGCCTTGGCCTGAGCGGCAGGCACTTTGCCCATGCAGCTTCGTGCGGCCCATCGCGATGCTGACGCGGATATGAGCGCTCGATTTCAAGAATGATGCAGAAAATTGCTTGCCTCCGGCTAAATTTGCGACAATGCATCGCGCAAGAGGGGGCCAGCCGAAGCCATGACGATCGAACTCGATTCCCGCGACCGCTCCATTCTGCGCATCCTGCAGATGGATGGCCGGATCACCAATTCGGACCTCGCCGAAAAGGTGCACCTGTCGCCGTCGGCCTGCCTGCGCCGCGTTCGCCAGCTCGAAGAGAGCGGGCTGATCCGTGGCTATGCCATGATGCTCGACGACAAGATCGCGGGTTTTCCGGGCACGGCCTTCGTCTTCGTCACGCTCGACCAGCAGGGCCGCGCCTCGCTCGAAGGTTTCGAGCAGGCCGTGCAGAGCCTGCCCGAGATCCTGGAATGTCATCTGCTTGCCGGCGCCCATGACTATCTGATGCGGGTGATCTATCGCGACAGCGCCGATTTCGAACGCATCCATACCGACATCATCACGCAGTTGCCGGGCGTCACCCGCGTGCAGTCGACACTGACATTGCGCACCATCAAGAAGAGTTCTGCGCTGCCGGTTTGACCGCCGAGGGTTGCAGCATGAGCCACTCCGGCGGATAAGCTTGCCGCAAATGGGAATCATGCCGTGAGCGAAGCCAAAACCAACGCCGATGTCGCCACCCTGCCCTTCGAGGCGGCGCTGAAGGAACTCGAAGCGATCGTTGCCCGTCTCGAGCGCGGCGACGTGCCGCTCGAGGAATCGATCGACATCTACACCCGCGGCGAGACCTTGAAAGCCCGCTGCGATGCGCTGCTGAAGCATGCCGAGGCGCGGATCGAGAAGATCACGCTCGGAGCCGATGGCAAGCCGACGGGCGCGACGGCACTCGACGTCGACAAATAGGCGCGCAGGCCTCAGGCGGCCGCGCCGTCCCAGGTTTCGAGCCCACCGATCAGCGACTCGACCAACCCCGCAACATGCTGGACGCCGGCGTCGCTGCCGCGCCGCCTGTGCCAGGCGATATGCAGCGGGAAGCCCTCGACCGGGATCGGCGGCGGCAAGGCCACGAGATCGGCGCGCGTGGCTGGCGGCAGGCAGCGGCTCGGCAATAGCGCAATCAGGTCCGAGCCCGCGAGCAAAGGCGGCACCATCAGGAAGCTTGGCACGACGAAGCCGATGCGCCGGGTCCGGCCAAGCCGGGCCAGCGCCTCGTCGAGCGCCCCTTGCGTCTCGCCGCGGCCCGAGACCAGCACATGCGGAAAAGCCAACCAGCGGTCGAGATCGAACCCGTCGAGCGCCGGGTGGTGCTGGCGCAGCGCGACCAGATAGCGCTCGCGAAACAATTCCTTGCGGGTGAAATCGGCCTCGACCATTGGAAAAACCGAGACCGCAAGATCGATAGCGCCGCGCGCGAGGCCTTCGAGCGCAGCGTCGGCGCCATGCCAGGGCATGATGGCGAGCGTGATGCCCGGCGCGGTCCGCGCCAGTTGCGCCTGCAATGCCGGCGCAATCGCTGCCGCAGGTTGATCGGACATCAGCACCCTCACCGTCTGCCGGATGGCGCCAAGGTCGGGCCGGCGCGGCTCCAGCAGCACGGCCATGCCGGCCAGCACGTCCTTGACCGGCTGTGCCAGCGCCTGCGCCCTGGGCGTCAGCACCATGCCTCCGGCGCCACGCTCCAGCAGACGGTCACCGAAAAGCTGCCGGCAGCGTTCCAGCGCACTCGACGCCGCCGGCTGCGACAGGCCGACACGCTCGGCGGCGCGTGAGACATGCGCCTCGTCGAGCAGCGCATCGAGGATGACGAGAAGGTTCAGATCAACGCCACGTAAATTCATGAAATCGATAATACGATATACAAACCATCCATTGGAATGATTTTCTTGACGCCGGCATCCTCCTGATCACCGCAAAGGAGATTGCCATGACCAAGACCCTGATCCTGCTGTTCCACCCGCATTTCGAGCGCTCGCGCGCCAACAGGGCGCTCGCAGCGGCCGCGAGGAGCATGCCCGGCACAGAGGTCGTCGACATGCAGGCGCTATATCCCGATGGGCAGATCGACACCGATACCGAGGTGCGCCAGTTGCTGTCGGCCGACCGCATCGTCTTCCAGTTCCCGGTGCAGTGGTATTCGACCCCGCCGCTGCTAAGGGCATGGCAGGACGCCGTATTGACGCGGATGTTCTACATCCATCCCGAAGCGGAGGGAGCCAGGCTCGCCGGCAAGCCGCTGTTGATCGCCGCCACGGCCGGCAATGTGCCGGAGGCCTATGCGCCACAGGGCCAGAACCTGTTCCCCTTGCGTGAGCTGCTGCGCCCGCTACAGGCGACGGCACACCGCTGCAAACTCGACTGGGCCGAGCCCTTCCTGATCTACGATGCCCATAAGGCAGACGAGGAAGCCTTGCAGGCCGCAGGCGAGCATTATGTCGCAAGGTTGGGCCGGCTCGCGGCGCGGGCCATGCCCGCAAGCGCGAGCGCCTGAAAATGCTGCGGTTGGCCCGGCGCACTCTTGCCGGAAGTACACGCTTGCCGAAGCACACCCTTGCCGAAGCACACCCTTGCCGAAGCGCGCCGTTCCCGTCAGGCTCCGCGCCAGACAGAGGAGCACGCCATGTCCCAACTCCCCGCAGAAGACCCCATCCCGGGCGATGCCCGCTCCTGCCAGGCGATCGAGGAGGTGATCGTGTCGCGCGCCCGCGACCTCGGCGGTTTCTCGGTCCGGCGCGCCCTGCCCTCGATCGGGCGCAAGATGGTCGGGCCTTTCATCTTCTTCGACCAGATGGGACCAGCCGAGTTCCTGCTCGGCGAGGGCCTCGATGTCCGTCCGCATCCGCATATCGGACTCTCGACCGTGACCTATTTGTTCGACGGCGAGATCACGCATCGCGACTCGCTGGGTACCGAGATGGCGATCCGGCCGGGTGCGGTGAACCTGATGACGGCCGGAAGCGGCATCGTGCATTCCGAGCGGACGGGGCTGGAGGAGCGCCGGAAACCGCCGAAGCTCTACGGCATCCAGGCCTGGCTCGCCTTGCCGAAGACGCATGAGGAGATCAAGCCGGAGTTCATCCACCATGGCGCGCCCGAATTGCCGCGCATCGTCGAAGGCGGCAAGCGCATCAGCCTGATCATGGGCTCGGCCTATGGCCAGACCTCGCCGGTGAAATTCCCGTGGGACGCGCTCTATGCGGAGGCCGTGCTGGCTCCAGGCGCAATCCTGCCGCTCGACCCCGACTATGACGAGCGCGCCGTCTATGTCGTCTCCGGCAAGATCGACATCGCCGGCGATGAGTTCGGCGCCGGTCAGCTGCTGGTCTTCAAGCCCGGCGACCGCATCTCGATCCTCGCCATCGACCAGAGCCGGCTGATGCTGGTCGGCGGCGAGCCGATGGATGGCCCCCGCCATATCTGGTGGAACTTCGTGTCGTCCTCGAAAGAGCGGATAGATCAGGCCAAGGCGGAATGGAAGTCCGGCCGCTTCGACACCGTGCCCGGCGACGAGACGGAGTTCATTCCGCTGCCTGAAGCCTGAGTTCGCCAGCCGGCATCGTCTTCAGTGCCGGCATTCCCGAGGCCAGGATCGCCAGCGTCGAGAGCGCGAACAACGTGACCGGCAGCCACATTGCCATCTGGAGCCCGAGCCATTCGCCGGCCAGACCGCCGGCCAGGGCGCCGAGCGGGCGCATGCCGAAGGTCGCCGTGGTCAGCGTCGCGCTGACCCGACCGAGCAGGATCTGCGGCGTCACCGCCTGACGCAGGCTGGTCTGGACGATGGACCAGAGGATCGGCCCGAAACCGAACAGGAAGAAGGCGAGCGCCAGAGCCGGCCAGCCCCATTGCGCCGGGGCGAATGCCAGCAGGCCCGCGCCCAGGAGCGAAGAGGCGGGGCCGAAGACCAGCAGGAACCCGGTCGGCAGCCTCGCGATCAGCGCCGCGCCGCTGAGTGCCCCGGCGATCAGACCCGCACCATAGACCGACGATGCAAGCCCGATGGTTTCGGGGCTCAGCAGGAGAATGCGCGCCGCATAAGGCGTGACGATCGCCAGAAAGGCGAAGAAGGCGATGTTCCAGCCGATGGCGCACAGCGCGATCGGCCTGAGATAGGGATGGCGGGCGACGAAGGCGCCGCCCTCCGCAATGGCGCGGTGGAGGGGCTGGCGCGGCGGCATTGCGGGACGCTCGCGCGGAAGTCGCGCTGCCGCAGCCAGCACCATCAGACCCGCCAGCGCGCATAGCAGCAGGCCGAGCGCGCCGATGCCCCGCGCCACGGCCCAGCCGGCGATCAGCGGCGCTGCAAGGCTGAAGCAGGCGCGGCCGAGTTCGAGCCGGCCATTGGCACGCGGCAGCGCGGCGATATCGACCATGCGCGGCAGCATGACGAAGACGGACAGCGCGATGACGACCGGCCCGGCAGCCGCGACGAAGGTGGAGATGGCAAGCCATCCGCCGGTCTCGCCTGCCGCGAGCAGGCCTGCTCCGGCGAGTGCGCCAACGACCATCAAGGCTCCGCCCAGCAGGATCAGGCTGCGCGGCGCGATTCGATCGGCGACGACGCCGGCCGGCAGCGAGACGATGAGCCAGGCGGCCGATTGCGCGGCAACGAGGAGCCCGACAAGGCGCGGGCTCGCCCCGCCTTGCGTAGCTGCAAGGGTAATCGTGTCGAGCGCCAGCTTGTCGGCGAACTGGGCCATGATTCCGGCCATGAGCAGAGCCGGCAGAAGGGGCGATGACATTGCGTGCATCCCTGGTCGAAGCTGAGAGCGAGCTTTTCCACGCCGTCGCTCCTGCTCCCACCCGAATCCTGTCGTAATGGGCTTGCATCCCGTAATGGGCTTGCATCCCGTAATAGGCTTGCATCCCGTAATAGGCTTGCATCGCTTGGCGGGTTTGCCAGCTTGGCCCTTAGGCACTATTCCAGCGACAGCTTTTCAAAACGAGATCAGGCCCGTTTCGTGCCACGTCCCCACACACCCCTCCTCGATACGATTCACCACCCCTCCGACCTGCGGGCGCTGGGCGACGCGCAGCTGCGCCAGCTCGCCGACGAATTGCGTCTCGAGACGATCGACGCGGTCTCGGTCACGGGCGGGCATCTCGGCGCCGGGCTCGGCGTGGTCGAGCTCACCGTCGCCTTGCACCATGTCTTCGATACGCCACGCGACCGGCTGATCTGGGATGTCGGCCACCAGGCCTATCCGCACAAGATCCTGACCGGGCGGCGCGAGCGCATCCGCACCTTGCGCCAGCCGGGCGGGCTTTCCGGCTTCACCCGGCGTTCGGAGAGCGAATACGACCCGTTCGGCGCGGCGCATTCCTCGACCTCGATCTCGGCGGGGCTCGGCATGGCTGTCGGGCGAGATCTCGCCGGCAGGGCGGGCAATGTCGTGGCGGTCATCGGCGACGGCTCGATGTCGGCCGGCATGGCCTATGAGGCGATGAACAATGCCGGCGCGCTTGGCTCGCGCCTCGTCGTCATCCTCAACGACAACGACATGTCGATCGCGCCGCCTGTGGGGGCGATGTCGGCCTATCTGGCAAGGCTCGTCTCGGGCCGGACCTACCGCTCGATCCGCGAGGTCGCCAAGAGCCTGGCCGAGCGGCTGCCGCGCTTCTTCCACGACAAGGCCAGGCGCACCGAAGAATATGCGCGCGGGTTCTGGACCGGCGGCACGCTGTTCGAGGAGCTCGGCTTCTACTATGTCGGGCCGATCGACGGCCATAATCTCGACCAT
Source organism: Allobosea lathyri (assembly GCF_900108245.1). Taxonomy (GTDB): domain Bacteria; phylum Pseudomonadota; class Alphaproteobacteria; order Rhizobiales; family Beijerinckiaceae; genus Allobosea; species Allobosea lathyri. Next base: position 787,832 of record NZ_FNUY01000001.1, on the reverse strand, counting down.
CTGCTGCCCGTGCTGCGCAATGTCCGCGATGCCGGCAATGGGCCGATCCTGGTCCATGTCGTGACGCAGAAGGGCAAAGGCTATGCGCCCGCCGAAGCCAGCGCCGACAAGCACCATGCCGTGGTCAAGTTCGATCCCGTGACCGGCCAGCAGGCCAAGGCACCGGCGAACGCGCCGAGCTACACCAAGGTCTTCGCGAACGCGCTGATCAAGGCCGCACGCGAGGACGATAAGATCGTCGCGGTGACGGCGGCGATGCCGTCAGGCACCGGGCTCGATGCCTTCGGCCAGGAGTTTCCGGGCCGCACCTTCGATGTCGGCATTGCCGAGCAGCATGCCGTGACCTTCGCGGCGGGGCTGGCCACCGAGGGCTACAAGCCGTTCTGCGCGATCTACTCGACCTTCCTGCAGCGCGCCTATGATCAGGTCGTGCACGACGTCGCCATTCAGAAGCTGCCGGTTCGTTTCGCGCTCGACCGCGCAGGCCTTGTCGGAGCCGATGGAGCGACGCATGCGGGCGCCTTCGACATCGCCTATCTCACTTGCCTGCCCGACATGGTGGTGATGGCCGCGGCCGATGAAGCCGAACTGACCCATATGGTCGCGACGGCCGCGGCTTATGACGACGGGCCGATCGCGTTCCGCTATCCGCGCAGCGAAGGCGTGGGCATCGAGCTCCCCGATGTCGGCATTCCCCTGGAAATCGGCCGGGGCCGCATCGTGCGCGAGGGTACGCGCGTCGCGCTGCTCTCGCTGGGCACGCGCCTTGCCGAATGCATGGCAGCGGCAGAGCTTCTGGGCCAGCGCGGTCTCTCGACCACTGTGGCCGATGCGCGTTTCGCCAAACCGCTCGACGAGGCGCTGATCCTGCGGCTGGCGCGGGAACACGAGATTCTTATCACGGTCGAGGAAGGCTCGACCGGTGGCTTCGGCGCCCATGTGCTGCATCTGCTCGCTCGCACCGGACTGCTCGATGGCGGCCTGAAGATCAGGACGCTGACACTGCCGGACGTCTTCCAGGAGCATGACAAGCCCGACGCCATGTATGCGCAGGCCGGTCTCGATGCCGCCGGCATCGTGCGCACGGTCGAAGGCGCGCTCGGGGCGCCGGCCGCCATCAAGCTTGCCTGACGCGCGAGGCCGCCGGGGTACGACATGAAAAGCCGGGCCGACCAGTTGCTCGTCGAGCGCGGCTTCTTCGAGAGCCGGTCCCGCGCGCAGGCCGCGATCGCAGCGGGGCTCGTCACCGCCAATGGCGCGCCGGTCCGCAAGGCTTCGGAGATGGTGGCGCAAGATGCCGAATTGACGGCTGAGGCTCCGCATCCTTACGTCTCGCGCGGCGGCCTCAAACTCGCCTCGGCGCTCGATGTCTTCGGCTTCGATGCCATGGGGCGCGTCTGTCTCGATGTCGGCGCCTCGACCGGCGGCTTCACCGACCTGCTGCTCAAGCGCGGCGCAAGGCAGGTGGTGGCGGTCGATGTCGGGCGCGACCAGCTGCACGCCTCGCTGCGCGGCGACCCGCGCGTGCTGAGCCTGGAGGCGCAGGACATCAGGACTCTGACGCCGGACGACCTGCCGGAGCCGCCGACGCTGGCGGCGATCGATGTCAGCTTCATCTCGCTGAAGCTCGTCCTGCCGACTGTTGCGGCGCTGCTCGCGCCGACCGCCCTGCTGGCGGCTCTGATCAAGCCGCAATTCGAGGCCGGCCGCGCCGCCTTGAAGAAGGGTATCGTCAGGGACGAAGCCATCCATGCCAGCGTCTGCGCCGATATCGTGGCGCTGCTGGGCGAACTCGGCTTTTCCGTGGAAGGGCCGACCCCCTCCCCGATCGAGGGCGGAGACGGCAATCGCGAGTTTCTCGTGGGGGCGGCGCGCGGCCTGAGCCCTGCCTAGAGCGTGCTGCATTTTCGTGGAAACGCGGGTCATCCCGGGCGCAGCGTAGCGGAGACCCGGGATCCATGCCTGAACATCGATCGCAAGCGCTCCGGAATGGATCCCGGGTCAAGCCCGGGACGACGGCATGTTTCCGAGTGAAATCAGCACGCTCTAGCCGGCAAGCAGCGCGTCGATCTCGTCCTGGATGTGATGATCCTCGAATGTGCCGACATCGACGCTGCCATTGGCGTTGATGAAACGCGTGGCACGGCCGATCAGCTTGCGCAGGGCTTCGCTGGCGACATCGACAATGGAGGTCAGGTCCAGATTGGCCGGCGCGTCGAGGAGCAGCGCGGTCACCGTCGTGACCAGCCGGGTCATCGCACAGCACAGTTCCTCGAATGCGGCGCGGCGCGCAGGGTCGATGCGCTCGTAAGCCGCCAGCGCCGAGGGGGCGCAGCGCAATTGCGAGGTTTCAAAATGCGCGCGATAGCCGACGCTTCGCCAGGCCCTGAGATCGTCGAGAATCGATTCGTCGACGAGCGCCAGTTCCAGCAGCATCAGCGCTTCGCTGTAGCGATTGAGGAAATCGGTCGAGAGTCGGGGAGCCTGCGACGCGCCTGCCCAGCCGTCCGCCATATCCGCCATGTCAGCCAGCGATTTCGTCGCGGAGACGGTCATCATGAGCCCCAAACCGGCGCGACTATGCTGGCCCAAACCCAAATAAAGTGTTGATCCGGACCGCTCGTCTCGCCACATCTGCACCTATGTGCGGACGCTACGCCATCACCCTGCCGCCCGAGGCGATGCGCGAGGTTTTCGCCTATCGCGAGCAGCCTAATTTCCCGCCGCGCTACAACATCGCGCCGACGCAGCCCGTACCCGTGGTGCGCCTGCATGAAGGCGCGCGACAGTTCATCCTGATGCGCTGGGGCTTCATTCCCGGCTGGGTCAAGGACGTGAAATCCTTTCCGCTCGTCCTCAACATCCGTGGCGAGAGCGCAAGCGAGAAGCCATCGTTCCGGGCCGCGCTCGTGCGTCGGCGCGGCCTGATGCCGGCGGACGCCTTCTACGAGTGGCACCGCGTGAGCCAGGGCCGGCAAGGCCAGAACAACGCCTATCTGTTCCGACGCCCCGACCGCGGCGTCTTTGCTTTTGCCGCCCTGTGGGAGACCTGGCATTCGCCCGACGGTTCGGAAATCGACACCGTCGCGCTGGTCAACGGCCCGGCGAACGGGCTTATGGCCGCGATCCATGATCGCTGTCCGGTGATCATCGATCCCAGGGATTTCGACGCCTGGCTCGACCCCATGACCGAGCCGCGCGATGCCGGCGCCATGCTCAGGCCGCCGCCGGACGATCTGCTGGAGATGGTCAGGATCGGCCCTGCGGTGAACAAGGTGGCCAATGACGGGCCAGAGGTGCAAGCCCCGTTCGATCCTGCCGCCGTTCCTCCGGTGTCGGCGAACGAGCCGCGTGCCGAGACCCCTCCCCGCAAACGCCCGGCCCGCATGCCGAAAACGGATGACCAGGGCAGCCTCTTCTAGGGCATGCTGGCGCAAACAACGGGGAGAGAACGCATGCTTGGTGGCCGCCCGACGACGAGTTCCCGCCACGGCATGGTCGCCGCGGCCCATCCGCTGGCGGCGCAGGCCGGCGCACGGATTCTGGCCAATGGTGGCAATGCCTTCGACGCGGCAGCGGCGACAGCGGCGGCATTGAATGTGGTCGAGCCGTTCATGTCGGGCCTTGCCGGTCTGGGGCTGGCGACGATGTGGGTCGCCAAGGAGGCCCGAATCCGCGTTCTCGACTTCGTGCCAGCTATTCCCGCCAGCTTTCCGGCGGAGCGTTTCAAGGAGCGTGCCGAACTTGAGCGCGGCGCGCTGCCGGTCGCGACGCCCGGCAACCTCGCCGGCTGGTGCGAACTGGCCGGCACCTATGGCCGGACGTCGCTCGCGAACATTTTCGCTCCTGCTATCGCGCTGGCGCAGGACGGTTTCCCGATCGCCGAGTTCGGCGCGCTCGAATTCAACGAGCACCTTCCTTTAAGGACGACCTATCCTGCTTTGCATGAGAACTGGGCGCGCAACTATTTGCCCGATGGCGCGCGCGTCGAGGTGGGCTCGATCCTGCGCCAGCCCGATCTCGCCCGGACGTTTCAGGCCATTGCGAGCGAAGGCCCCGACCACCTCTATCGCGGCAAGTTGGGGGAGCAGATCGTAGCGCATCTGGCAAGCCTCGGCGGCAGCCTGACCATGGCGGACCTCGCCAAGGCCGCGCCGGTCTGGCGCGAGCCGCTGGCAGTGAGCTATCGGGGGCTCAAGGTTCACGTGCCGTCGCCACCCTGCGAAGGCTTCCAGTTCCTGCTGGCGCTGCGCATTCTCGACGGTGTCGACCTGTCCGGATTGGCGCGTAACGGCGCCGAGCATCTCGACCTGCTCTACCGCGCCATCCGCCTGTCGGCCGGCGTGCGCATCGCCCATAACGATCCGGCTCCCGACCTGCTCGCGGAGATCTTGTCGGACGCCAGGGTCGAGGCCTTGCGTACCCGTCTCCATGACGGCCAGCCGATTACCGGGCCGACTGAGCAATGGATGCCGCGGGCCGGCGAGGACCCCGGCCATACGACATCCTTCTCGATCGCGGATCGCGAGGGCAACCTGATCTGTGTGACCCAGAGCCTGGGCAGCCCTTTCGGCAGCGGCGTGGTGGTTCCCGGCACCGGGGTCTGCCTCAACAACTTCCTGTACTGGGCGGATGTCCAGCCCGGCAGCCCCAACCGCTCGCAGCCGGGCTCGGCGCTGCCGATCTGCATGGCGCCGAGCATTTCGACGCGTGATGGGGTGCCTGTCCTCGCGCTGGGCACGCCCGGGAGCTACGGCATCCTGCAGACGCAGGTGCAGGCCATGGTCCAGTATCTCGATTTCGGCCAGCCCCTGCAGCAGGCGATCGAGGCCCCCCGAGCCAGGCTCTGGGACGGGCGGTCGGTGCATATCGAGAACCGCATCCCGGCGGCGACGATCGACGAGCTGCGCCGGCGCGGGCACGAGATCGAAGTCTTCGACACCGGCTGGACGATGAAGACGGGCGGCATGCAGGCGGTCTCCGTCAACCCGGCGACAGGGGCGTTCACGGGCGCAGCCGATCCGCGGCGGGATGGCTACGTCGCGATGCCCTGAGGCCGGCGCTCATAATAGACGTCCCACTCATCCTGCCCGGTCATGGTGAAACCCTGGCGGGCATAGAAGCGGCCCGCTTCGCTCTTCTGGAGAACGCTGAGGCGAACCGGCAGGGCTGCTGCGTCAGCCTCCTGCAGCACCTGCCGCAGGACGGCTTGCCCAAGGCCCCTGCCCTGCTGCTCAGGAAGAATGTAGAAATGCTCGAGCAGCAGGCCGTCTTCTGACATCCCCAGAGCCACGCAGCCCGCCAAGGCTCCGCCGACGGTGATGAGCCTTGTGTGTTCCGGCCGGAACGTGCTGCGGAAGCGATCATAAGCGCGCTGCCTGTCGAAGCGCCCGATCCGCTCGAGGCTCTCGCGCATCGCGAGAATCCTGAGATCGAATAGTCTGTCGAAGTCAGCTTCCGACGCTTGTTCCAAGACGAACACGTTGTGGCCCTCACAATCTGATCACGCGGCCTTGGCTCTCAACCACACCGTCATCCTGGGCGCAGCGAAGCGGAGACCCAGGATCCATCACAGGGCCAAGTCATTGCCAGAATCGGCGCTCTACGATGGATCCCGGAGCTGCGCGGCTTTGCCGCTGGTCCAGGATGACGGCATGTTTAAGAGCATAAACAGCCGTCTCCCGCGGTTTAGAGCACGGCGCCGGGGTTCAGGATGCCCTTGGGATCGAGCGTTGCCTTCAGTGTGCGCATCAGGTCGAGCTCGACGGGGTCCTTCACGCCCGGCAGCAGATAGCGCTTGAGCCGGCCGATGCCGTGCTCGGCCGAGATCGAACCATGCATCTCGCTGACGATGGCGTGCACCGCGTGGTTCATCTCTTCCCAGCGCGCGAGGAAGGCCGCCTTGTCGCTGCCGACCGGCTGACTGACGTTGAAGTGGATGTTGCCGTCGCCAAGATGCCCGAAGGGTATCGGACGGCAACCCGGTACCATCTGCTCGACCGTGGCGATCGCGCGCGCCAGGAATTCCGGCGTCGCATGCAGCGGCACGGAGACGTCGTGCTTGATCGAACCACCCTCATAGGTCTGCACTTCCGACAGCATCTCGCGCAGTTTCCAGAAATCGGCGCGCTGATTGAGCGAGCTCGCGAGCGCCGCATCGGTGACGAGGCCGTTCTCCAGCGCCTCGCCCAGGAAGGTCTCGACGGCCTCGTCGAGACCGGCCGCCGACTGCGCCGAGACTTCCATCAGCACATACCAGGGCGAGGGCTCGGACAGCGGATCGCGCGTGCCCGAGGCATGGCGCAGCACGAAGTCGAGGCCGATGCGCGGCATCAGCTCGAAGGTCGTCAGCGTGCCGCCTGCGCCAGCCTTGGCTGCGTTGAGCAGGGCCAGCGCTTCTTCCGGGCCGGGCACGGCCAGGAATGCGGTGGCACGCGCGGCGGGCAGCGGGAACAGCTTCAGCACGGCGGCCGTGATGATGCCCAGCGTGCCCTCGGCGCCGATGAAGAGGTTCTTCAGATCGTAGCCGGTATTGTCCTTGCGCAGCTGCTTCAGGCCGTTCCAGATCCGGCCATCGGCCAACACGACCTCGAGCCCCATGCAGAGCTCGCGCGCATTGCCATAGGCGAGCACCGCGGTGCCGCCCGCATTGGTCGAGAGATTGCCGCCGATGGTGCAGCTGCCTTCAGATGCGAGCGAAAGCGGGAAGAGGCGGCCGGCGGCTTCGGCCGCGTCCTGAGCCCGCTGGAGCGTCACGCCGGCCTCGACGATCATGGTGTCGCCCTCGACATCGACGGCGCGGACCTTGTCGAGCCGCTGCAGCGAAAGAATGATCTCCCGGCCATCGGCGACGGGAATCTGCCCGCCGACCAGGCCGGTATTGCCGCCCTGCGGCACCAGGGTCGTGCCGGTCTCTGCGGCGAGTTTGACCAGCGCCGCGACCTCCGCCGTCGAGCCAGGCCGAACAATGGCCTGCGCCTTGCCGCGAAACAGATCCCGCCATTCCCTGAGGTAGGGCACCATGGCGTCGGGGTCGACGATCACGTTCTTCGCGCCGACGATGCCGGCCATTCCGTCCAGAATGGATGAGCTCATAATGTCTCCGACTTGAATATTTGGACTTCGCCGCTTCAGTACTGGCGCTTCAGTACTGGCGCTTCAGTACTTCTTGGGCCGCCTGAACACGCCGACCAGTTCGATATGAGCGGAATAGCGGAACTGATCGACAGGCGTGACGCCTTCCAGCGCATAACCGCCCGCGATCAGGATCGCAGCGTCGCGCGCGAAGGTGCCGGCATCGCAGGAGACATAGACGACCGTGCCCAGCTTCGAGGCGGCCAGACGCTTCGCCTGCGCCTCGGCGCCGGCGCGCGGCGGATCGAGCACGACGGCGTCGAAGCCATTCAGCTCATGCTCCAGCAAGGGGCGCCGGAAAAGGTCGCGGACCTCCGCGGCGATCGGTTTCAGCCCTTGCGTCGCGCCGGCCGCGCGGGTCAGCGCCAGAATGGCGGCCTTGTCGCTCTCGACCGCCAGGACCTTCATCCGCTCGGCCAGGCGGAAGCTGAAGGGACCGCAGCCGGCGAACAGGTCCGCGACATGCTTCGCCTTCGGCAGGGCTGCCAGCACCAGCGCGGCGATCGTCTCCTCGCCGGTCACGGTCGCCTGCAGGAAACCGCCGGAGGCAGGCGCGACCGACGCCTTGCCCATGCGCTGGAGCGGCGGGCGGCGCTCGACGATGATCTCGCCATGCATTGCCAGCCGCGCAAGGTCGAGCCGCTCGGCCGCTTCCGTCAGCGAGAGCCTCAGCTTGTCGCCGGCCGGGCCGTGGCCGCGAATGTCCACATCAAGGCCACCATCGGAGGCAGTGATCTGGAGATCGAGCGGCTTGTTGGAGCCGCCGAGACGGTTGGCCAGCAATTGCGCCACCGCAGGAGCCCGCACCAGACCGGGCGCCAGGACCGGGCAGGCCTCGACGGCTATCAGATCATGGCTGCGCGCCTGCATGAAGCCGACGAGCATGCCGATGCCCTCGCGGCGGGCATGGAAAGTGACGCGCCTGCGGCCGGCGCCATGCGCATCGACGATCTCGGCGACCGGCGCCTCGATCCCTGCACGCCCGAGCGCGGTTACGACCTGCTGGCGTTTCCACTCGCTGTAGAGGCCCGGCGCCATATGCTGGGCTGCGCAGCCGCCGCAACGGGTGAAGAGCGGACAGATCGCGGCGATCCGCGACTGTGCGGGCGCGATGATCTCGACCAGCTGGCCGCGTTCCCCGTCGCGCACCACGCGCACGGTTTCGCCGGGCAACGTGTAGGGCACGAAGACCTGGCCGGTGGGCGTCTCGGCGATGCCATCGCCGCGCGCGCCGAGACGCGCGATGGTGAGTGTCTCGTTCATGGCGAGCATTGTCCCCGGCACATCGCCTCCGGCAGGGTTTTCGTCGGCGGATGTCATCTTGGCGTGGGGTTGCATGTCGACTTGCTGGTGACCTGTTCGGGCCTTTCGCCTATCAGGTTGAGGCCAAACAGGGAAATTTCAACATGACGATCCGCGACGGTGTCATCGAGGCCATCGGCAACACGCCCCTGATCAAGCTGAAGCGCGCCTCGCAGGCGACCGGCTGCACCATTCTCGGCAAGGCCGAGTTCATGAACCCCGGCCAGTCGGTCAAGGACCGCGCCGCGCTTGCCATCATCCGCGACGCCGAGACGCGTGGATCGCTGAAACCCGGCGGCGTCATCGTCGAGGGCACGGCCGGCAATACCGGCATCGGCATCGCGCTCGTCGGCAATGCGCTGGGATACCGTTCAGTGATCGTCATTCCGGAGACGCAGAGCCAGGAAAAGAAAGATATGCTGCGGCTGGCTGGAGCGACCCTGGTCGAGGTCCCCGCCGTCGGCTACGCCAATCCCAACAATTATGTGAAGGTTTCCGGGCGCCTTGCCGAGGAACTGGCGAAGACCGAGCCCAATGGCGCGATCTGGGCCAACCAGTTCGACAATGTCGCCAACCGCCAGGGCCATATCGACACGACCGGCCCCGAGATCTGGGCGCAGACGGACGGCAAGGTCGACGGCTTCATCTGCGCGGTCGGCTCAGGCGGAACGCTGGCCGGCGTCGGGATCGCGCTCAAGTCCAGGAACCCGGCCGTCCGGATCGGCCTGGCCGACCCGTTGGGCGCCGCGCTGCATTCCTTCTACACCACCGGCGTGCTCAAGTCGGAGGGCTCCTCGATCACCGAGGGCATCGGCCAGGGCCGCATCACCAAAAACCTCGAAGACGCGCCGATCGACGTGTCCTTCCAGATTCCCGACGCGGAAGCCGTGCAGATCGTCTTCGACCTGCTGGAGCATGAAGGCTTATGCCTGGGCGGCTCCTCAGGCATCAATGTCGCCGGCGCGATCAGGCTGGCGCAGGAGATGGGTCCCGGCCACACCATCGTGACCGTGCTCTGCGACTACGGCACGCGATACCAGTCGAAGCTGTTCAACCCGGAATTCCTGCGCTCGAAGGACCTGCCCGTGCCGGGCTGGCTGGAGCGCGGCGATAACGGGCTGAAGGCCGTGATGGCAGGGGTGCTGGCGTAGAGGGCGGAAGCGCTCGCCATCGACGAGATCATTTTGCCGGAAAAGTGATTTCCACGGAGCCGCAACAGTTCTAGCCTGCCCTTTGGTGATCCCGCGATCGACGAGGTGGTCGCATGGCAGTCTCGAATGTCAGGTTCGCCGCTTCGGCGGCTCCGGAACAGCGGCCGCGCGATGCTGTCGCCGAGCAGGGCCATCTGCATGCAGCCGGCGTCGTCGCCTCCAGCGTCTATGCCCATGGCGTCCGCATCGCCGATATCCCGGTGGAGGAAGCCGGCGACTGGGCGCGGAAGGACGGCCATGTCGTCTGGATCGGGCTCCTGGAGCCGGACCCTGCTTTGCTCAAATGCGTGCAGCAGCAGTTCAACCTGCACCCGCTCGCCGTCGAAGACGCGACCAATGCTCATCAGCGCCCCAAGCTCGAGCAATATGGCGATGCCCTGTTCGTGGTGGCGCGCACAGCCCAATTGATCGAGAGCCGGATTGCCTTCGGCGAGACGCATATCTTCGTCGGCCGCGGCTACATCGTCAGTGTGCGCCACGGTGCCTCGACCTCGTACACATCGGTGCGGCAGCACTGGGAGACCTGTCCGACGTCGCTGGCGAAGGGCGAGGACTTCATCCTCTACGCGATCCTCGATTTCATCGTCGACAACTACATGCCGGTGCTCGAGGCCATCCACGAAGAGGTCGAAGAGATCGAGGACATGGTTCTCGCCAGACCGATGGCGCGCGCCGACATCGAACGGCTCTATATGCTCAGGCGTGATCTGCTGCGCCTGCGCAACGCCATCGCGCCGCTTGTCGATGTCTGCCAGCGGCTGACCAACGGCACCGTACCGCAGGTGCGGCCGACGCTGGCGCCGATGTTCCGCGACGTCACCGACCATGTCCGCACCGTGCAGGAGAAGATCGACAGCCTGCGCGAAGTGCTGGCCTTCGCCTTCGAAGCGAGCCTCTTGGTCGGCCAGGGCCAGGAGAATGCGATCACCAAGCGGCTGGCGTCATGGGCCGCCATCCTGGCGGTCCCGACCGCTGTCGCCGGCATTTACGGCATGAATTTCAAGAACATGCCGGAGCTCGAACTCCACTTCGGCTATTATACCGTGTTGGCCGTAATCGTGACGTCCTGCACCGTGCTATACTGGCGGTTCAAGAAGAACGGCTGGCTGTAACTGGTACCGGCTTTTGCGAGCGCAAACCCGTCAGCGCAGCGGCCAGACCAGCAGGATCATCGGCACGGCAAGCAGCAGCACCAGCAGTGAGAGCGGCGCTCCGAGCCTTGCATAATCGCTGAAACGATAACCGCCGGGTCCCATCACCAGCGTGTTGCACTGGTGCCCGATGGGCGTCAGGAAATCGCAGGCTGCGCCGATCGCGACCGCCATCAGGAAAGCATCGGGATTGTAGCCGAGCTTCGTGGCGAAGCCGGCGCCGATGGGCGCCATCACCAGCACCGTCGCGGCATTGTTGAGAAAGGGCGTCACCGCCATGGCCGCGACCAGAATCAGGGAGACGGCCGCCCATCCCGGCAAGCCACCGCCGATCGTGGCGAGCCAGGCGGCGAACAGTTCGGTCGTGCCGGTCGTGCGCAGGGAATCGCTGACCGGAATGAGCGCGGCCAGCATCAGCAGGATCGGCGCGTCGATGCTCTGATAGGCCTCGCGCAACGGAAGGCAGCGGCATGCGATCAACAGCACGGCCGCGGCAAAGAAGACGAGCGGCACCGGGGCGAGGCCGGCCGCAAGGGCGATGATTGCCGCCAGAGTGATCGTCAGGGTCAGGACCACCCGGCGTGTCGAGCCGAGCGGCACCAACCGGTCGGCCAGAGGAAGCAGGCCGAGCTCGCCCAGCTTTTCCGGCAGCAGCTTCTCGTCACCCTGGATGACGACGATATCGCCGGCCCTAAGCCTGATGTCGCGCAGCCGCTGGCCGAAGCGCTCGCCCGAGCGGCTGATCGCGATCATGTTCACGCCGAAGCGCGCGTGGAGGCCCATATCGCCCGCCGATTGGCCAATCAGCACCGAATCGGGACCGATGATGGCTTCGGCGATCTGGTCGGGATCGAGCGCGTCATCCTTCTGGGTGGGACGGTCCTTCCCGGTCAGGTGCAGCCCGCCCTCGGCGACGACGCGCTCGAGCACAGCGGCGTCGCCCCTCAGCAGCAACGTGTCGCCGACGCGCAATACGGCGTCGGGCAGAGGAGCCTGGACACGGCGCTTGTCGCGCAGGATCGAGGCAATCTCGACCCCGCCGCCACTGATGGTCTTGAGATCGGCCACGGTCTTGCCGGCGAGCGCCGATTTCTCGTGAACGCTGGCTTCGGTGAGATAGTCCTTGATGTCGATCGCCTGATCGAGGGAGACCGCCCCGCGCCTGTCGCTCGGCAGCAGGCGGTAAGCCACGCTCAGGAAGGCGCAGCCGGCCAGCGCCACAACGATGCCGACCGGCGTGAAGTCGAACATGCCGAAAGGCTCGCCGCCCAGCTCCTGCCTGACGCGGGCGACGATGACGTTGGGCGATGTGCCGACCAATGTGACGATGCCGCCGAGCAGAGAGGCGAAGGCCATCGGCATCAGGAAGACGGAAGGCGACTTTCCGCCCTTGCGAGCGAGCTGATAGGCAATCGGCAGCATCATCGCGAGCGCGCCGATGTTCTTGATGATGGCGGACATGACCGCGACGACAACGACAAGGAGCGTGACCTGCAGCTGCGTCGAGGCGAGGCCGGAGCCAAGCTTCGAGAACAGCCGCTCGATCACCCGCGAGCGCGCGACCGCCGCACTCAGGACCAGCGCACTGCCGACGATGATGACAATGTCGTCCGAGAAGCCCTTGAACGCATCGGCGGCGGGAACGAGGCCCAGCGCCACGGCCAGCAGCAGCGCCAGCATCGCGACGATGTCATAGCGAATGCGCCCCCACAGGAACGCGCCCATCATGCCGGCGACGAGAAGAATCGAAAGCAGTTGCGGCTGGTTCATCCGGCCTTCGAGGCAGTCAGAGCAGACATCGTCAGAGCCATTTTTTCCAGCGGAAGAACAGGTAGGGCAGGATCGCGAAGATCACCATCATGCCCAGCGCCATCGGATAGCCATACGGCCATTCGAGTTCAGGCATCGCCTTGAAGTTCATGCCGTAGATCGAGGCGATCAGCGTCGGCGGCATCAACACAACGGCGACGACCGAGAACAGCTTGATGATCTTGTTCTGCTCGAGGCTGACGAGGCCGAGCGTGGCGTTCAGCATGAACTGCAGCTTGTTGGAGAGGAAGGTGGCGTGCTCCTCGATGGCCTGCACGTCGCGGATCGAGGTGCGCCATTCCGGCGAGAAGCCGCTCATCGCCTTCTTGGGCCGCTTGTAGTTGGCCGAAAGGAACAGCAGGACACGCTCGACCGAGACCATGCTCTCGCGGACGTTCGAGATGATGTGCTCGTATTGGCCGATCTTGCGGATCACGCCCTGATAGGCGCCGCCCTGCTCCACATCGGAGGACTTGCCATCGAAGATGCGGCGCGAGGCGCTATCGATCTTGTCGCCGACCCCGCGCAGCACCTCGGCCGCCCTGTCCACGACCGCCTCGAACAGCCCCTCCATCACAGCTTCCGGCTGGACGCCGCAACCGCCGGGCTTGGCGACCCGGTTGAGGAAGATGCCGAAGGCGCCGGGCTCGTCATAGCGAACCGTCACCAGCGCCGTCTCCGTCAGGATGAAGGTGACGTCCGCCAGGATCGGAACATTGGTTTCAGACTGGCAGATGATGCGCGCGGTCATGTAATGCGCGCCGTTCTCGGTATAGATGATCTCGGATGGTTCGAGATCGTGCATTTCCTCGCGCGTCGGGATCGAAATGCCCAGATGCGTCTCGACCTTCTTGTCCTCCGGCGAGGTCGGATTGAGCAGATCGATCCAGACCGACCCCGCCGGGATCGGCTCGTCCCTGCCCAAGGTCTGGTGGGTCAGGCGGTCGCCATGTTCGGGGCAGATGCCGTGGATCAGGAGCATGGCAGACAACTTTCAGCGTCGGCGAGCAGCCGTTTTGCTGCGCCGCAGGAACTCCAATCCCGCCAGGATGTCAAACCTATGACAGACCTCCGCGGCGAACTCAGACGCCGCCCTTGACGCCTTCGGGCGGCTTGCTGTCGCGGGGCACAAAGAAGTCCGGCATCAGCGGCACGGACGGGTCGACGCGATAGGGCGTGAAGTCGGTGACACCCTCGCCGGCCATGAAACTGTCGTCGATCAGGAAGTTGCCCGAGAAGCTGCGCGAGGGCTTCGAGAAGATCATATGGGCGGCGTCGGCGAGGATCTCGGGGGTGCGGCTGGCCTGCACCATCTTGTCGCCGCCGAGCAGATTCTGGACGGCGGCAGTGGCGATCGTTGTGCGCGGCCAGAGCGCGTTGACCGCGATGCCCTTGGAGGCGAGTTCGCCGGCAAGGCCGAGCACGCACAGGCTCATGCCGTATTTGGCGATGGAATAGGCCAGATGCGGCGCAAACCAGTGCGTGGACATGTCGAGCGGCGGCGAGAGCATCAGGATGTGCGGGTTTTCCGCCTTCGCCAGATAGGGGATGGCGTATTTGGAAACCATGAAGGTGCCGCGCGTGTTGATCTGATGCATCAGATCGAAGCGCTTCATGTCGGTCATTTCGGTGTTCGTCAGCGAAATCGCGCTGGCATTGTTCACGACGATGTCGATGCCGCCGAAGGTTTCCGCCGTCTTCTCCATCGCCGCGGCGACGCTCGCCTCGTCGCGGACATCGACCATCAGCGGCAGGCATTTGCCGCCGGCGGCCTCGATCTCGGCCGCCGAGGTATAGATCGTGCCCGGCAGCTTGGGATGCGGCTCGGCCGTCTTGGCGGCGATCGTAACATTGGCACCATCGCGCGCGGCGCGCAGCGCGATGGCGAGCCCGATGCCGCGCGAGCCGCCGGTGATGAAGAGCGTCTTGTTTTTGAGCGACATGGATGTCCCCTCCTCAGGCTGGAATCGTGAATGGCGCGGGCTGGCTGCCGTCGCGGTCGGTGAAGCCGTAGACCCGCGCGAGATCTGCGACACGCAGCACCTGTCCGTTGTGCCGGGCGACGTCGGGATCGGCGGCCAGCGCGGCAACCGCGCGACCGGCATAGAGCGGCGTCTCGGTCGTTTGCCCGGCCATGCCGGCGTCGCGGACGCGTTCGGTCAGGACATGGCCCGGCGACAGGCCGAGCGCCGTTACGCCGAAGGGTTCGAGTTCTGCGCCCATCGCCAGAGTCAGCCGGTTCATCGTCGCCTTGGCGAGATCGTAGAAGACATCGCCGAGATAGCCTCCTTGCGTGTCGAAGCTCACCGTCACCATCAGCCCCTTGCGCATCTGCACCATCGTCGGCGCGACCGCCCGCGCCAGCAGCAACTGCGCGTAGACGCCGGTCTCGAAATTCTGGCCGAGCCTGGCGACGGGCCTGCGCCAGAACGGCGCGCCGAATGCCGAGCCATCGGGATAACGCTCGCCGTCATAGCCCTCATTGCCGCCCCAGACCGCATCGACCACGCAGTCGAGCCGGCCGAAGCGGCGCAAAGCCCAGGAGACGAGACCATCGACCTCCCGCTCATTGGTGTGGTCGCAACGGTAGGGATGGCCCTTGCCGCCGGCCGCCTCGACCTCGCGCGCCGCATCCTCGAACGTTTCCTGGCGTTGGTCGGTCCGGGGACCGACCTCGCTGGAACGGCCGGTGACGATGACTGTCGCGCCGGCCTCGCCGAGCGCTCGCGCTATGCCGCGCCCGAGCCCGCGCGAGGCGCCCGCGACGAGACAGACCTGGCCTGCGAGCGGGAGGAGTTCGCCGCTCACGCGGCAAAGACCGCCGCGGCATCCTCGACCGCACCCGCGCCCTCGGTCACGGCCAGTTCGAGCGCAGGGGCTTCGGTGACGACAAGCTCGGCGAAGAAGCGGGCGGTGGCGAGATCATTTGCCCCATCAGGCTCGGAGCCGGTCGCGAGTGCCTTCTTCGCCAGCCCTGTGCCGCCCTGCGCCAAGGCGAAGAGCTTGAGATAGGGCGTCGCGCCGGCGAGCGCATCGCCCTGTTTCGTGCCCATCGTGGCCAGCATCCATTCCGTCGCGCGCTCCAGCGCATCGACGGCCGCCTTCAGCCGGACTGCGGTATGGCCGAAGCCCGGCGCGTTGGCGCCCTCGACCTGCGCGACGATGCCACGCATCTCGGCAATCAGCGCCTTGACCGCCTCGCCGCCCGACAACGGCAGCTTGCGCAGGACAAGGTCGATCGCCTGGATGCCGTTGGTGCCCTCGTAGATCGTGCAGATGCGGGCATCGCGCAGATGCTGGGCCGCGCCGGTTTCCTCGATGAACCCCATGCCGCCATGGATCTGCACGCCGGTCGAGGCGACGTCGATGCCGATATCAGTGGCATAGGCCTTGGCGACGGGGGTGAGGACCGCGGCCCGCTCAGTCGCCGCCTTGCGCTTGCCTGCATCGGTCTCGCGATGGGAGCGGTCCAGTGCCTCTGCGACCTGATAGGAAATGGCGCGCGAGGCCTGCGTCTTGGCGCGCATGTCCATCAGCATGCGGCGGACATCCGGATGGACGACGATCGGGCTCATCGCAGCGCCCTTGGGCGCATCGAGCGCCGCGCCCTGCCTGCGCTCCTGCGCGAAGGCGAGCGCCTGCTGATAGGCGCGCTCGGCAATCGCGACGCCCTGCAGCGCAACGTTCAGTCGGGCATTGTTCATCATCGTGAACATGCAGGCGAGACCGCGATTCTCCTCGCCGATCAGCCAGCCGATCGCGCCGCCCTTGTCGCCATAGGCCATCGAGCAGGTCGGCGAGGCGTGGATGCCGAGCTTGTGCTCCAGCCCCGAGCAGCGCAGATCGTTGTGCTCGCCCAGCGAACCGTCCGCATTGACCAGATATTTCGGCACCAGGAACAGCGAGATACCGCGCGTGCCGGCCGGCGCGTCGGGCAGGCGGGCGAGGACGAGATGGACGATGTTCGCGGTCAGGTCCTGCTCGCCATAGGTGATGAAGATCTTCTGGCCGGTGATGCGGTAGGTGCCGTCCTGCTGCCGCTCGGCCTTGGTGCGCAGCGCGTTGAGATCGGAGCCCGCCTGCGGCTCGGTCAGGTTCATCGTGCCCATCCACTCGCCGGAGACCAGCTTGGCGAGATAGGTCTCCTTGAGATATTCCGAGCCATGGGCATGCACCGCCTCGATCGCGCCGACCGTCAGGAGAGGCCCGAGCGCGAAAGCCAGCGCCGCCGAGTTCCACATCTCCGTGCAGGCCGATTGCAGCAGGGTCGGCAGGCCCTGGCCGCCATAGGCTTCCGGCCCGGGCAGCGCGTTCCAGCCGGCCTGCGCCCAGGCGGTATAGGCATCCTTCCAGCCCGGCGGCGTGGTGACGACGCCGTCCTTCAGGGTCGAGCCGAATTTGTCGCCTACGCGGTTGAGCGGGGCGATCACGTCGGTGGCGAATTTCGCGGCCTCATCGAGCACAGCTTCGACGACGCCATCGTCCAATTCGGGCGCAAGGCCATCCGTCACAAGCTGGTCGAGGCCGGCGACGTGGCGCATCGTGGCGATCATGTCCGCGACCGGGGCGCGATAGCTCATCATATGTCTCCCTGGCGCTTCGCATCCCGCATCGACGGGCGAAGTCATGCTTTTGGCGTTGCCGCGATGTTAGCGAGGAACTATCCCCGACGCCAAGCGCAGGCGAGCGCAGTCTTCGCTGGCGGTCGCTGCGTTGGCAGTTTGCCCGTCAGCTGCGCTCGTCCGATTTAGTTTATATATAAACAGTAATGGGTCAACCGTGCCACCCGAACGCATGACGCGACACCTGGAGGCGAGCGAGGCTGGCATTGCCGAGGCTGCCACCCTGCTACGACAGGGCGGCCTCGTCGCGCTGCCGACCGAGACGGTCTACGGCCTTGCCGCGGATGCGACCTCGGGCACGGCCGTCGCCTCGATCTATGCGGCCAAGGAGCGGCCGAGCTTCAATCCCCTGATCGCCCATCTGCCCGATCTCGCGGCTGCGCGCCGGCAGGGTCTGTTCGACGCCAATGCGCTCGCCCTTGCGAAAGCCTTCTGGCCGGGCCCGCTGACACTCGTGGTGGCAACTTCGCCCGGCTGCGAGGTCAGCGAACTGGCCCGCGCGGGACTGAACTCCGTCGCCCTGCGCGTTCCGTCGCATCCCGTGGCGCGGGCTGTTCTGCAAGCGGCGGGGCGGCCCATTGCGGCGCCTTCCGCCAATCGGTCGGGCAGGGTCAGCGCGACCAGCGCAGCGCATGTGCTCGTCGATCTCGACGGCCGCATCGATGCGGTGCTGGATGCCGGCCCGACCCAGGTCGGTGTCGAATCGACGATCGTGGCTTGCCTCGACGGAGCGCCGCGTCTGCTGCGGCCGGGCGGCGTGCCGCGCGCGGCGATCGAGGGCGTCATCGGCCGGGCGCTGGTGCTGGCTGGCGAGGCGGGAGCCGCTCCGATCTCGCCGGGACTGCTCGCCTCGCATTACGCACCGGCAGCGCGCGTCAGGCTGGAGGCGGAAGCGCCCCGCTTCGGTGAGGCCTGGCTCGGCTTCGGGCCGGAGCCGGAAGGCTCTTCAAAGAGCGCAGCATCCCTCAATCTGAGCCTCACCGGCGATCTTTCGGAGGCCGCAGCCAATCTCTTCGGCCATCTGCGGCGGCTCGATGCGCAAGGCGTGGCGGCAATCGCTGTCGCCTCCATCCCGATGCAAGGCCTCGGCGAAGCCATCAACGACCGGTTGCGCCGGGCCGCCGCGCCGCGCTGACGCCCAGACAAAGCCAACCTTGCATCTACGCAAGATATCGGCTTGCCTGTCTCGCCTCGAGGAGCGGGCAAACCGATGCACTCCAGCCTTGCCTGGGACGATTTCCGCCTGATCAAGGCGATTGCCGATCATGACGGGCTGACCGGCGCGGCAGCGGCGCTCTCCGTCAATCATTCAACCGTGTTCCGCCGGCTCGGCCAGATCGAGGAATTGCTCGGCCAGCCGCTCTTCGAACGCCGAAAGACCGGCTATGTCGCGACTGTCGCAGGTGCGGAGATGGCGGCGCTCGCCGGCCGCATGGACGAGGATGTCACCGCCTTCTCGCGGCGCCTTGCCGGGCGCGATGTCGCGCCTTCCGGCGAATTGCGGGTGACCACGACCGACACCCTCTATCTCAACGTTCTCCTGCCGATCTTCGCGGCGTTTCGTGGAGCGCATCCAGCGATCCGGCTCGATGTCGTCATCGGAAACCAGACGCTCAACCTGTCGAAACGCGATGCAGATGTCGCGATCCGCGCCAATGACGCGCCCGGCGAGACCCTGGTCGGGCGGCGGCTGGCGACACTGAACTGGGCGATCTATGGCCGCGTGACGCATGGCCCGACGCCTGACGAGCAGGCCGACCCGGCCGCCTTCTTCCAGCGTGACTGGGTCGCGCTCGGCGACCAGCTCAGCCACGTCAAGGCGGCGCGCTTCGTGCGCGAGAAGGTCGCTCCGGAGCGGATTGCGCTGAAGAGTTCGGCCGTGCTCGGCCTTGCGGAGGCCGTCGAGCAGGGGCTTGGCATCGGCCCCCTGCCCTGTTTCATCGCCGATCAGCGGCCGGGCCTGACCCGGCTCATGCCGCCCGATCCCGAATTCTCGACGGGGCTGTGGATCCTGACCCATCCCGACATCCGCAACGCGCCGAGGGTGCGCGCGTTCATGGATTTCTGCGGGGCCGAACTGGCCAAGAAGCGCGCGCTGATCGAGGGAACGCTATGAACGTCGTCATGCTGCTCTATCCGAACCTGACGCAGCTCGATCTGACAGGGCCCTACGAAGTCCTGGCGCGCTACAAGGAACTCACCCTGCATCTGGTCTGGAAAGACTGCGAACCGGTGCGCGACGTCTCGGGCTTGCGGATCGTCCCGACGACCAGCTTCGACGATTGTCCGCAGGCTGATATTCTGTTCGTGCCCGGCGGTCCGGGCCAGGTCGCCCTCATGGAGGATGCGGAGGTTCTGGATTTCCTGCGCCGGCAGGCCGCAGGCGCGCGCTATGTGACCTCGGTCTGCACGGGATCGCTGGTGCTCGCGGCCGCCGGACTGCTGACCGGCTATCGCGCCACCTGCCATTGGCTGTCCCTGCCGCAGCTGGCTCTGTTCGGCGTCGAACCGGTTCCGGAGCGTGTCGTCATCGACCGAAACCGGATATCAGGCGCCGGCGTGACCTCGGGCATCGATTTCGCGCTGGCCCTGATGGCGCAACTCTTCGGCGAAGAACGCGCCAAGGCGGCCCAGCTCATGATCGAATACGATCCGGCACCGCCCTTCGCCGGCGGTTCGCCGAGCAGCGCGTCGCCGGAAACCATTTCGGCCGTGAAAGCTCTGACGGATGGGTTTCAGGCCAACAGGGAGGCGGTTTCGACACGCGTCGCCGCCGCCCTGAAGCATTAGAGCGTGCTGATTGCACTCGGAAACACGTGGTCATCCCGGGCCTTGACCCGGGATCCATTCCGGAGCGCCGCGATCATCGTTCAGGCATGGATCCCGGCTCTGCGCTTCGCTTCGGCCGGGATGACCCGCGTTTCCACAAAAACGCGGCGCACTTCAATAGCCGGCGTCAGCCGACCTCGACGACGACCCGCCCCCGGACCTTGCCCTCCACGATCGCCTTGCCGGTTTCGATGACGCTTTCCAGCGGGATCGAGGTGGTGATCGTCGCGAGCTTCTCGCGGTCGAGATCGGTCGCGAGCCGCGCCCATGCTTCGAGCCGGCGCGGTTTCGGGCACATTACCGAATCGACCCCGAGCAAGGCGACACCGCGCAGGATGAAGGGCGCGACCGAGGCCGGCAGGTCCATGCCTTGCGCCAGGCCGCAGGCAGCAATTGCGCCCCCGTATTTCGTCATGGCGAGCAGGTTGGCGAGCGTATGCGAGCCGACGGCGTCAACGCCGGCGATCCAGCGCTCCTTGCCCAGCGGGCGACCCGCGGCCGCCAATTCGTTGCGGTCGATGATCTCGGCGGCGCCAAGCCCCTTGAGGTAGTCGGCTTCCTCTGCCCGGCCAGTCGAGGCGATGACATGCCAGCCAGCCTTGGCCAGAAGCGCGATCGCAACCGAACCGACGCCGCCGGCCGCGCCAGTGACGACGACGGGACCGTCGGCTGGCTTGAGGCCATGTTTCTCCAGTGCCAGTATGCAAAGCATCGCGGTGTAGCCGGCGGTGCCGATCGCCATGGCCTCGCCGGGGTTCATGCCCGCCGGCAACGGCACCAGCCAGTCGCCTTTCACCCGGCTCTTTTGGGCATAGGCGCCGAGATGGGTTTCGCCCGTGCCCCAGCCATTGAGGATGACGAGGTCGCCCGGCTTGAAATCGGGATGGTCGGAGGCCTCGACGCGTCCGGAGAAGTCGATGCCGGGGATCATCGGCCAGCGCCGCACGACCGGCGCCTTGCCGGTCAAAGCGAGACCGTCCTTGTAGTTCACCGTCGAATGCGTGACCCGCACGGTGACATCGCCTTCCATCAGGTCGGCTTCGTCAAAATCGGTGAAGGCGAGGTTGGGGCCGATCTCGCCCTTGGTCGCGACAAGGGCCTTGAACGTCGACATTGCTGTTTCCTCCTGAACCTTTGGTGCAGGAGATACGCGCGAAGGCGCGCGAGGCAAGCCCGAGGGCAGTGCGTCTTTGGTCTGCGCCACATTGGGCAACGTCACCGCCGCGTCATTCCGGGGCAGGCCGCAGGCCTGAGCCCGGAACCCAGAACCACAGGTCGACGGCACGAGGCAGAACGCAGCCCGTCACTGCCGGCCGCATCGTTTCTGGGTTCCGGGCTCGCCGCTCCGCGGCGCCCCGGAATGACGGCATGGCTGCGTGTGAACGACCGAATCAGGCAGGCTGCGCCACCGGCCGCTCGACCGGCTTTTCGATGATCGGCAGGTTGATCAGCGCAGAGGCGATGCCGAGCCCGATCGAGAGCCACCAGACGATCTGGTAGGAGCCCGTCGCCTCGTAGAGAACGCCGCCGAGCAGCACGCCGAGGAAGCCGCCGACCTGATGCGAGAAGAAGGCGAAGCCGTAGAGCATCGCCATGTATTTCGTGCCGAACATCAGCATGACCAGCGAGGAGGTCGGCGGAATGGTCGAGAGCCAGAACAGGCCGATTACGGCGCCGAAAGCCAGCGCGGTCGCCGGGCTGGGCGGCAGCAGGATGAAGGCGAGGATCGCGACCGAGCGGCCGAGATAGATCCAGGCCAGCAGATGGCGCTTGGGCATCCGCGTCGTCAGCCAGCCCGAGCAGAGCGAACCCGCCGCATTGGCGAGGCCGATGATCGCCAGCGTCCAGCCGCCGACCCAGGCGGCCATGCCGACATCCTTGAGATAGGCCGGCATATGCGCGGTGATGAAGGCAAGCTGGAAGCCGCAGGTGAAGAAGCCGAGCACGAGCAGCACGTAGGAGCGGTGCTTGAAGGCCTCGGTCAGCGCCTGCGCGATGCTCTGGCCTGGCAGGTTGACGGCCGAGGCTGTCGTCGCCCCGCTCTTGCGCGTGGCCAGCATGACGGCAAACGGCATCACCAGCAGCACCGAGCCGGCGAAGACGACGAGCGCCTGATGCCAGCCGATCTGCTCGATCAGGATGTTGCCGATCGGCGGGAACAGGAACTGGCCGAACGAACCCGCCGCGGTGCCGGCGCCGAACGCCATCGGCCGCCAGGATTCCGGCAGGAGCTTGCCGAAAGCGGCCAGCACCAGATTGAAGGAGCAGGCGGAAAGGCCAAAACCGATCAGCACGCCGGCGCCCAGATGCATCGTCAGGGGCGTCGAGGCATAGGCCATCACGATGAGGCCGGCGGCATAAAGCACCGCGCCGAAGCACAGCACGCGCACCGTGCCGAAACGGTCGGCCACAGCACCGGCGAAAGGCGCGCCAAGCCCCCAGAGCAGGTTCTGCAGGGCGATCGCGATGCTGAAGGTATCGCGCCCCCAGCCGAATTCCGTGGTCATCGGGATCTGGAACAGCCCGGCGCTGGCGCGTGGGCCGAAAGTGATCAGCGCGATCATGCAGCCGGCGGCAACGATGACCTCCGGAGCGTAGCTGCGCGCGGGAGCGGCACTCATGACGAATCTCCGGACCGTAGAAATGGGAACGTGTGGCTGCACGTTATCGTCGTTTCGCCGCCCGGAACAACGCGAATTCGTTACATCGGACATCACAGGCGCAGATATCGCTTTGCACTTTTGCGATCGCGGCGCCGCCGTTAACCGCCGCTCAACCCTACCGGGGTGATAACGGGATCGAACGAAAGCGCGTCATCGCCGCGCCTGTCGTCCCTCGTGTGTTGAAACGGGTGAGTGGGTTGAGTCATTTACGGGTGCGCAGGCGTACGAGACGTATCGGCTCGCTCGGGCTCAAATGGGCCGTGGCGACGGTTGCTCCCTGGGCGCTCTCCTTCGGGCTTCTGGTCTCGTTCACCGCCTCGGCCGGCCAAAACTTCGGCAGCGATGGCGGCCTGCCGGCCTCGTCGATCCGCCGGGTCGCACCGGGTCCCGCTTCCGAGCTCGAGGAGGGCCCTTCCCTGCTGATCGCCACCAGCGCCTTTCGACTGCCGGGCCTGTCCCTGACCTCGGCGATCCAGCAGGCGCGGCTGTCCTTCGAGGATCCCGAGCGCCGCGTCGTGGTCGATCCGCGCCAGCCGCGCGAGGACATGAAGCGGATGACCGAGGGCTTTCCGGAAGTCGACCGCACGGCGAAGGGCGATCTGCTGCCGGGCCTGCGGCCGAGCCTTTCGGCAAAACTCGCGGCAAAACTCGCGGCAACGCCGCCCCGCGAGCTCGAACGCGTGGTCTTCGGCGACAACCAGCCGGGGCTGATCTCGGCTGGCTTCTCGCTCGACGCCCTGCGCCCGGCCGAAGTGCCCGACGGGCCGCAGATCGGCTTCGAACCCTATGCCAATGACGAGGGGCTGACCGACCCTGCGCTGTCCGATTCCTCCCCCAGCTCGCCCAAGCGGGTGATCACTTCGCCACGCCAGGCCGAGCTTTATCTCGACAGCATCGACGGCTCGACACCTTCGGTCCCCACAGCCACGGCGCGTGGCTCGTCGACGCCGGCCGTCGACTACAACGTCGCGACGCTCGCACCCTCGCTGGCTCCGCCCCCCGCGCCCGCGCGGCCCGGACTGCTGGCAAAGGGGCCGGCCTCCGGCACCAGCAGCGTGCGCAAGGGCGAGCCCGGTCCCCGGCAGATCTATTCCGGCCTGATCTCAACCGCGAACATGGCGCGCGAGCAACGCTGCCTTGCGGAAGCCGTCTACTTCGAAGCCCGTTCGGAATCGGATGAGGGCCGCGCCGCCGTGGCGCAGGTCGTGCTCAACCGCGTCAAGAGCGGGCTCTATCCCGACAGCGTCTGCGGCGTCGTCTACCAGAACAGCAACCGCTACCTCGCCTGCCAGTTCACCTTCACCTGCGAAGGCAAGTCGCTGCGCATCACCGAGCCGGCACCCTGGCGCGACGCGGTCCGCATCGCCCGCGAAGTCTATGAGGGCACGACCTATCTCGCCGATGTCGGCGCCTCCACGCACTACCACGCGAATTATGTGCGGCCTTACTGGGCAAAGAAGCTCAAGAAGATGGACACGATCGGCCAGCACGTCTTCTACCAGCTCAGGCCGGGTCAGACGTAAAGCGTGTGTGAAAGCGCGCAACGGGTGGAAAGCCGCAATTCCTAAACGGATTGTATCACACATAGTGAGACATAGCGTTTCCGATCCGCTAGGGAGCAACCATGGGATTTTTAGTCGCAGTTGCTTTGGGGATTGTCGGCGTAGCGTTTCTCATTTGGGCGCCAGCATTATTCTTGGGACCCAAGGGCCAGAAGCGCTACGTATTAGCGCTGATCATTGCACTGGCCGTTCCATTTGCAGTCTTCGCGTATGCGTTAGACGGATATACTGGGATTGGTTTAGTTGCTCTGGTGGCAGGTCTATTCTTAATCGCGAACACTTCCACTTAAATGATCGCAACTGCCGGACGCTGCCGTTGGCAAACGCCTGCTTTGGGTCGAAAGCAGTCGAAGGCGCTTGGCAGTTTGAAATTGGAGTTCGCCCCGACTAACTTGCGCTACATGTTTGAAACGAAAGCGCTTTTCCGAACTGCGAACGAAACTGCGTGCAGACCCGCATTTATTCGCAGTTCCAGACACGCCCGCGACCGGATTTCAAGCACTTAGCATTGGCCAGAATTCTGACTTTCGCGACTGCGACGTTTCGGATCAGCAATTCGAGCGAACAATCAAATGGCAATGGATTTGACCACCGGGCCATCCATCGACCTTCTAGCCCTTTGGGATTGCGGCACTTTCCGGCAGATCCCGCCTGATCCCGGTCAATCCCGCCTAAGCCCTGCCATTGCCATATGATTGTTCGTCTCACAGCGTGAAACGAGACAGACATTGGCGAGCTGTCTGCTACCCCCACCAATGAGCGGAAAGCCGGGGCAGCGGCCGGGCTCGACGTCACCATCGGCAGGAACGCAGCGCTCGGCGTGACCTATTCAGGTCAGTTCGCGCAAGATGCCCAAGACCACGCTTTCAAGGGCGTATTGGCCGTCAGATTCTGACGGTCAGGCTTGCGCGGCTCACGATTGCCGCCGATGGGAAGCCACGTCGGCCTCCGGCCCCGCACATGGGCGAACGCTCCCGAAATTGCGGTGCAAAGCTGCCGGAACTGCTCGAATTCGAGCGTTTTCCTTCATGCGATCGCAAGACCCATGAACGCGCCTGCCCGGGCCGACATGGTTAATTTTACCTTGTTTTAGCGTTTACCTTGCGTTCATCACTTTCAAAAGGCTTTCTGAACTCACGAACGGCACGGTGATGCCGCAGGGCGGGTGGGCCAGACATGTTGCGTAAGGTTATTTCAGCTTCGACATTCACGGCCGCTCTTCTTCTGGGCGCCCAGGGCGCTCAGGCCGGCGGCTGCCGGGGATCGGCCTGCTACAACCTCGTGGATGCCCCTCCGGTGTACGGCTCGATCAGCGAGACCTTTGTCGCTCGCCCGGAGCAGACCCAGGCCCGCGTCGTTCCCGCCGAATATGATTACGTCACCGAGAACGTGATGATCCAGCCGGCCAGGCAGATCCCGCATCATCGGGCGGCGC
This sequence comes from Allobosea lathyri, assembly GCF_900108245.1. Lineage (GTDB taxonomy): Bacteria > Pseudomonadota > Alphaproteobacteria > Rhizobiales > Beijerinckiaceae > Allobosea > Allobosea lathyri. Next base: position 762,114 of record NZ_FNUY01000001.1, on the reverse strand, counting down.
AATATGGCAGCGTCACCGAAAAGGTGCTGATCTCCGGCCCGACACGGCGCTGGGAGGTCACCCGCGACGCCTACGGCAACACCTCCGGCTGCTGGGTCGATGTGCCCGCGCAATATGGCTACCAGAGCCGCCGGGTCGAGATTTCAGCGGCTTTCGTCGAATACGAGACGCTTCCCGCGGTCTATACTCAACGCCAGCGCAAAGTGATGGTGCGTCCCACCTATGTGGAACATCACACCATCCCCGCCGTTTACGAGACGCGCCAACGGCAGGTCCTGGTCAAGCAGGGCTCGCAATACTGGGCGCGTGCCGGCTACTAAGGTTTTTCGACTGAGTTTTTACATGTAGACCCTTTATCACGGATAGACCACTTCACACCCCGGCTTGGCGCCGGGGTTTTTTTATGGATCGCGATTGGGGGGAATACATGAAGGGTGGCGGATGGTGAGATGAGCCCTCATCCTGAGGAGCCATTTCGTTTGAAATGGCGTCTCGAAGGATGCTCCAGCGCCCTCTGAACCACCCTTCAAGACGCCGCTTCGCGGCTCCTCAGGATGAGGGCTGCGATATCCAATGGACTCTGGCAGCTCAGCGTTCGTCAGGCGAACTTGCCGCCGAGCATGAGCATGACGCCAACGCCGACGGCGAAGGCGAGGATGCGGGCGGGCGTTCCGACCAGGCTGCCGAGCGGACGCGCCGTGGCGTATCCCACCACGATCTCGATCAAACCGAGCCCGAGCAGCACAAAGATCAAAGGCGGGAAGGCCGCGGATTCCGCGACCCAGCCCGCCTTGTAGGCAAATGCGACGATGATGCCGAGTGCTGCGCCAAGCGCGACGAAAACGAATTCGATCCGCGTGAAGCGCATTGCGGTCAACCTCAGCGTCGACGGAAGTTCTGGTTGCGCGGTGGGCCGCCGGGGCCGGGACCGGCCGTCTTCTGGCGGAAGTTGATGCGGCCGCGATCGAGATCGTAGGGCGACATCTCGACGACGACGCGGTCGCCGGCGATCGTGCGGATGCGGTTCTTCTTCATCTTGCCGGCCGCGTAGGCCAGGATGATGTGGTCGTTGTCGAGCTTCACCCGATAATTTCCGTCGGGCAGCACTTCGACCACCGTACCGTCGAATTCGAGCAGTTCTTCTTTAGCCATACTGTCGTCCTTCGTGTGCCCTTTGGCGCAAGGACCGGATCAACCTGATGGGTCGATCCGATCCGGCTCTGGCGTGCTGCGCGTCAGTTCGCGCGACGCCGGGCGCCGTTGGTGCGTCGTTGATCTGTTCTTTGCTGCAAGAACGCGACGCCGCCAAGCCCTTCCTTGGCAGAACCAGCGTCTTTTCGCTGTGCAGGCTGTTCGCTGCGCTGCGGCCGGTCGTTACGCGGCGCATCATTGCGCGGTTCGGAGCGAGCTTCCTGGCGCTGACCGCCGGCATGAGCCGGTTTGGCACCATTTGCAGGCTTCGCGCCCTGACGCTGACCCTGCGGCCGGCCATTGTCACGTCCACCGCCGCCCTGCTGGCCGCGCCCGCCGCGACCCTGATTCTGGGGCGGCTTCTTCGGTGTGCGGCCGTCCCAATACGGAACCTCGCCGATCGGCGTGATCGCGACGCGGGTCAGCTTTTCGATCGCGGCAAGGTCGCCGCGCTCTTCCGGCGTGCAGAAGGCGATCGCCACGCCCGATGCGCCGGCGCGCGCAGTGCGGCCGATGCGATGGACATAGGTCTCGGAAACGTTGGGCAGGTCGAAATTGACGACATGGCTGATGCCGTCGACATCGATGCCGCGAGCGGCGATGTCGGTGGCCACCAGGATGCGCAATTCGCCGTCACGGAAAGCACCGAGCGCCCGCTCGCGCTGGCCCTGGCTCTTGTTGCCATGGATCGCAGCCGATTTGATGCCCGACAGCTCGAGCTGACGCACGACCTTGTCGGCACCGTGCTTGGTGCGGGTGAAGACGATGGCGCGCTGCATCTCGGGCACGCTCAGCGTCTTGGCCAGCAGAGCGGGCTTGTGAGCAGCATCCGTGAAGATCACGCGCTGGTCGATCTTCTCGGCCGTGGTCGCAACGGGAGCGACCGAAACCTCGACCGGATCGGTCAGATAAGCACCCGCGATGTCGCGGATCGGCTTGGGCATCGTTGCCGAGAACAGCAGCGTCTGGCGCTTGGCCGGAATCAGCGTAGCGATGCGGCGCAGCGCATGGATGAAGCCGAGGTCGAGCATCTGATCGGCCTCGTCGAGGACGAGATATTCGATCTCGCGCAGCGAGACGGCACGCTGGTCGACCAGATCCAGCAGGCGGCCGGGCGTGGCGACGAGGATATCGACGGTCTGGCCGAGTGCGCGGATCTGCTTGCCGACGGGCACGCCGCCGAACACAACGGTCGACTTGACCGTGGTGAAGTTCGCGTAGGCGCGGATCGAGGTTTCGATCTGGGCCGCGAGCTCGCGGGTCGGCGACAGGATCAGGGCGCGCACCGAGCGCGGCTGCATGCGCCGCGGCTGGCTGAGCAGACGGTGCAGCAAGGGCAGTGCGAAGGCTGCAGTCTTGCCGGTGCCGGTCTGGGCGGCGCCGAGCAGATCCCTGCCGGCGAGAATGGGCGGAATCGCCTGCGCCTGGATCGGCGTGGGCGTGGTGTAACCTTCGGCTGCGAGCGCCTTGAGCAGCTGCTCGGCGAGGCCGAGGTCGGTAAATTGTGTCAAAACAGGTCTTTCTGGACGCCGCTGCGCAAGGGGCACATGTGGGTATCGGCTGTGCCGCCGGATTGCGCCCGGCCATAAATATTTGCTCTTTCCTGCCGGCGAACCGCTAAGCCACAGCGCCGGAAGGTGTCGTTTGCAAACCGGGCGGGCGCGAGCGCCCGCCCGGTCGTATAGGGTAGTCTCAGGCGATGGCGAGGTTGCCCGCCGAGGACTTGCCGGTCTTGCGGTCGGCGATCAGCTCGTAGGACACGACCTGACCTTCGACCAGCTCGCGCAGGCCGGCGCGCTCGACAGCGCTGATGTGGACGAAGATGTCCTGTCCGCCGTTCTCAGGCGTGATGAAACCGTAGCCCTTGGTGGTGTTGAACCACTTGACGGTGCCCTTATCCATGGAAGGTAGTCCTTACGTTTCAGATCCGCGTATTCGATGAGGCCCAAAGCTCGACGCGCGGACGCCTCGCTCCGGTCTTGTAGTCGATGTGTGGTGGATCTGAATCGTGCCCGCCGACCGGGGAGACCCGCGCGGAGGATTGGCCAGAACCCGGCCGCATCTCGTCTTACGTGGGGTGAGCTACCACAATTTGCAACCGCGGTCCAGCAGCGGCTCTTTTCACTTGATCACGCCTGATCCAGAGAAACCGATCACGCGTCTTGCGCGTTGAGCGAATCTGGATGCACCCCTCTCGAAGGGCGGCGCTGAGGCCGGGTGACATCGCAACGCATATCGGGAGCCAGCTCATGCCAGTGACACTGAAGGGATCCTGCCGCTGCGGCCAGGTGCGGTTCTCGATGGCGAGCCACGCGCCTGTACCCTACCAGCTCTGCTATTGTTCGATCTGCCGCAAGACGGCCGGCGGTGGCGGCTATGCGATCAACCTCTCGGCGGACGCGGCCTCCCTCAAGGTGGAAGGAAAGCCCCCGATCGGCGTGTTTCAGGCCCAGATCGCAGATGACGAAGGCCGGTGCGAGCGATCCGAGGGCCAGCGCAATTTCTGCACCGCTTGCGGCACGGCACTTTGGCTGTTCGACCCGCGCTGGCCGGAGCTGATTCATCCCTTCGCCTCGGCGATCGACAGCCATCTGCCTCAGGCGCCCGAAAAGACGCATATCCTGCTGAAGTTCAAGGCCAGCTGGGTCAAGCCGGCGATCAGCGGGAACGACCAGCGCTTCGACGGATACCCCGAGGAATCGATCGAGGACTGGCACCGCAAACGCGGATTCTGGGTCGATTGAGCGGGATTCGCGTCTAATCTCGTGAACAGAGCATGCTGATTTCACTCAGAAACACGCCGTCGTCCCGGGCTTGACCCGGGATCCATGCCGGAGCGCTTGCCGGCAAATGTTCCGGGATGGATCCCGGCTCTGCGCGGAGTTTATCCTTGGGCCGACCGAAGGTCGGACCCGAGGGCTCCGGCCGGGATGACCCGCGTTTCCACGAAAACGCAACATGCTCCAGGAAATCTTGACGTCAGCGATCGATCTCGGCGAGCAAGTCGAGGAGGCCACCGAGATCGTTGAGCTTGCGATAGCGCCTGATGTCCGTGGGCTCCTCGGCGTGCTCCAGCACCCAGGTCAGCTCATGGGGAATGTGCACCGCCCAGGCGCCCGCCTCCAATGCCGGCAGGATGTCCGACTTCAGCGAGTTGCCGACCATCATGGCGTGCTCGGCCCCATCGCCATGGCGGGCAAAGAGGCGCTTGTAGGTCGAGGCGGTCTTGTCGCTGACGATCTCGACGGCGTCGAACAGATCGCCCAGGCCCGATTGCGCGAGCTTCCGCTCCTGGTCGAAAAGGTCGCCTTTTGTGATCAGGACAATCTTGTAACTGCCCGCCAGTGCTTCCAGCGTCCCGCGCGCGTGCGGCAGCGTCTCGACCGGATGCGCCGCCATCTCGCGGCCGGCGGCGAGAATTTCGCCGATGACGGCCACCGAGACCTGTCCGCGCGTGATCTCGATCGCGGTCTCGATCATCGAGAGCACGAAGCCCTTGATGCCGAAACCGTAGAAGCCGAGATTGCGCTTCTCCGCCTCCAGCAGCCGGCCGGAAATCTCGGCCGCCTCGCCATGTTCGCCCAGCAGCGCGACGAAACGATCCTCGGTCAGGCGGAAGAACTGCTCGTTCTGCCAGAGCGTGTCGTCGGCATCGAAGCCGATTGTGGTGAGCTTTGCCATGGACCCGTTCCAGCGGCTTTTCGTCATTGCGAGCGTAGCGAAGCAATCCAGACGTCGCACTCTACGCCCGTGGATTGCTTCGTCGCTTCACTCCTCGCAATGACGGGCGGAGGTTTTCCTCAGCCTTCCTTGGCCCGCACCGCGCCCAGCGCAGCCTGCGCCGCCGCCAGCCGCGCGATCGGCACGCGGAAGGGCGAGCAGGAGACGTAGTCGAGGCCGACGCTTTCGCAGAAGCCAATCGAGGCGGGATCACCACCATGCTCGCCGCAGATGCCGAGCTTGATGTCGGGACGTGCCTTGCGGCCACGCTCGGCGGCGAGCTTGACGAGTTCACCGACGCCTTCCTGATCGATCGTGACGAAGGGATCGTTCGCGAGGATGCCCTTGGCGGTGTAGGAGCCGAGGAACGAACTCGCGTCGTCGCGGCTGATGCCGAGAGTCGTCTGCGTCAGGTCGTTGGTGCCGAAGGAGAAGAATTCGGCGGTTTTCGCGATTTCCTCGGCCCGCAGGCAGGCGCGCGGCAGTTCGATCATGGTGCCGACCTGATAGCTGAGCTCCACCTTGCTCTCGGCCATGACAGCCTTGGCCATCGCATCGATGCGCGCCTTGACGAGGTCGAATTCCGGCACGCCCATCACGAGGGGCACCATGACTTCGGGAATCACGGCCTTGCCGGTTTCCCTGGCCGCGATCACCGCCGCCTCGAAAATGGCGCGGGCCTGCATCTCGGCGATCTCGGGATAGGCGATGGCGAGGCGCACGCCGCGGAAGCCGAGCATCGGGTTGAATTCGTGCAGCTCGGTGGCGCGATGTTTCAGCGCCTCGGGCGTGACGCCGAGCGCCTTCGCGACAGCCGCGATCTCGGCCTCGCCATGCGGCAGGAATTCATGCAGCGGCGGATCGAGCAGGCGGATCGTTACCGGCAGGCCCTGCATGATCGTGAAGAGCGAAACGAAATCCTGCCGCTGCATCGGCAGCAGCTTTGCCAGCGCCGCACGGCGGCCGGCATCGTCATGCGCGAGGATCATCTCGCGCATCGGCTGGATGCGGTCCTCGTCGAAGAACATATGCTCGGTGCGGCAGAGCCCAATGCCCTCTGCGCCGAAATCGCGCGCGGTGCGGGCGTCCTCCGGCGTCTCGGCATTGGCCCGGACCTTGAGGCGACGGACCTTGTCGGCCCAGCCCATCAGCGTGCCGAATTCGCCCGACAGTTCCGGCTGCTGCATCTTGATCTCGCCGAGCAGCACCTGACCGGCGGCGCCGTCGATGGTGATGAAATCGCCGGCCTTGAGCGTGGTCACGCCGACCGTCAGCGTGCCCTTGGCGTAGTCGACGCGGATCTGGCCGGCGCCGGAGACGCAGGGCTTGCCCATGCCGCGCGCAACCACCGCCGCATGCGAGGTCATGCCGCCGCGCGTGGTCAGGATGCCCTCGGCCGCGTGCATGCCGTGGATATCCTCCGGCGAGGTCTCGACGCGGACCAGGATGACCTTGCGGCCAGCCTTCTTCGCGGCTTCGGCATCGTCGGAGTTGAAGACGATCTCACCGGCGGCCGCGCCGGGCGAGGCCGGCAGGCCGGTCGTCAGGATGCGGCGTTCGGCCTTGGGATCGATCATCGGGTGCAGGAGCTGGTCGAGCGCGCCGGGTTCGATGCGGCCGACCGCCTCCTCTTCCGAGATCAAGCCTTCCTGGGCCAGCTCGACGGCGATCCGCAGCGCGGCCTTGGCCGTGCGCTTGCCGGAACGGGTCTGCAGCATCCAGAGCTTGCCCTCCTGGATGGTGAATTCCATGTCCTGCATGTCGCGGTAGTGCTTTTCGAGGACACCGTAGATGCGGACGAGTTCGGCATACGCCTCCGGCATCTCCTTCTCCATGGAAGGCTTGTCGGAGCCGGCTTCCTTGCGCGCGGCTTCGGTGATGTCCTGGGGGGTGCGGATGCCGGCGACGACATCCTCGCCCTGGGCGTTGATCAGGAACTCGCCATAAAGCGCGTTCTCGCCGGTCGAGGGATTGCGGGTGAAGGCGACGCCGGTCGCGGAGGTCTCGCCCATATTGCCGAAGACCATCGACTGGACGTTGACGGCGGTGCCCCAGGCGGCCGGGATATTGTTGAGCTCGCGATATTTGATCGCACGGGCATTCATCCAGGAGGAGAAGACCGCGCCGACCGCGCCCCAGAGCTGCTGCTCGGGGTCCTGCGGGAACTCGGTGCCGAGCGCCTTCCTGACGATCTCCTTGTACTTGCCGACCAGGACCTTCCAGTCATCGGCCGAGAGATCGGTGTCGAGATGGTGGCCCTTGCGCTCCTTGTAGTCCTCAAGCGCCTCCTCGAAATGGCCGTGATCCACGTCGAGCACGACGTTGGAATACATGGTGATGAAGCGGCGGTAGCTGTCCCAGGCGAAGCGGGCATCGCCCGAGGCCTTGGAAACCGCCTCGACCGTGACGTCGTTGAGACCGAGATTGAGGACGGTGTCCATCATGCCCGGCATCGAGGCGCGCGCGCCGGAGCGCACCGAGACGAGCAGCGGGTTTTCCGGGTCTCCGAAGACCTTGCCGGTGAGGCGCGCCATCTCGGCCAGCGCCGCCCTCGCCTGCCCGTCAAGTTCGGGCGGGAAGCTCTTGTCGTGATCGTAATACCAGGTGCAGACCTCGGTGGTGATGGTGAAGCCGGGAGGCACCGGCAGGCCCAGATTGCTCATCTCGGCGAGGTTCGCGCCCTTGCCGCCGAGCAGGTTCTTCATGCCCGCCTCGCCTTCGGCCTTGCCGTCGCCGAAGGTGTAGACCCAATTCCCGCTCTCAGCCTTGCCGCTCACCGTCTTGCCGCTCGTCGTCTCGCCACCAGCCATCACAAATGCCTCTTCATCCAGCCGAGCGCAGCAACGCCGCGGCGATCCAAAAGTTTCCTGCGAAGTATCGCCGACAGCCTTTGGCAGCCGGACGACAGGGACGGCGTGGTCATGCCGAAAAGCGGCTGAACAATCAATGAGCGCTCATGGCGAAGGTACTCTTGCAGGCTTGAGTTTCGTATCATTCTTTGATACCAACGTTCGACTATGAAGGCTTTTGATGATCCGCAATTTCAAGGACAAAACGACGGAACTTCTCTTCGATGGCCAGCAGCCCAAGCGGTTTCCCGCCGATCTGCTCGTCGTAGCACGGCGCAAGTTGCGGATACTGCATCGCGCGACTCGGCTCGACGATCTGAGGGCGCCGCCTGGAAACAGATTGCACGCCTTGCAGCGCGACCGCGCAGGCCAGCATGCCATTTCGATCAACGACCAGTTCCGCATCTGTTTCGTCTGGAGGGATGGCGATGCCTATGAGGTCGAGATCACCGATTACCACTGAAAACGCCCGCCCGAAATCGGAAGAACTTCACATTATGGACGCGACCAACGATCGCCTGCCACCGCTTCACCCGGGAGAAGTCCTGCGGGAGGAGTTCATGCGGCCACTCGAACTGAGCGCCTATGCCGTCGCCAAGGCATGCGGAACGCCACGGACACGGATCGAGCGGATCGCCCGCGAGGAGACCGGGATCACGGCCGATACCGCGCTTCGGCTCGGAAAGCTCTTCGGCACCTCCGCAGAATTCTGGCTGGGTCTGCAAGATGACTATGATCTGGAAACAGCACGTGCGTCGCTGTCCGACGCCATCGCGCGGATCAGGCCGGTTGCCGCTTAGCGGGCTGTGCTGGAAATCAACGCCTCTTCGCCCCGCGCGGCCAGCGCAGCGGCCAGTTGACGATCCGGTCCGGGATGTCCTCATCCGGCACATCATCCTCGCTGGCGAAGACGCGGCCACGCACAGCGACGCCTGCCGCGACAACCGTTTCCGGATCTCCCGACACCAGCGGGTGCCACCAGGGCAGGTCGCGTCCCTCGGCCAGAAGCCGATAGGCACAGGTCGGCGGCAGCCATGGCAAGGTGCGCACGGCCTCTGGCGTCAGCGTGACGCAATCGGGCACCTGCTTCGACCGATTGACATAGTCCTTGCAGCGGCAGGTGCCGGCATCGAACAGGCGGCAACCGATATCGGTCGCGTGGATGGCGCCGGTATCCTCGTCCTCGAGCTTGACCAGGCAACAGCGGCCGCAGCCGTCGCAAAGCGATTCCCATTGCTGCGTGGTCATCGCTTCCAGCGAGGTCGTGCGCCAGAAAGGCTCGTCTGATGGCCGGTCGAACTTCATTCCACCGCTTATGCGCTCCTGCGCCTCGGGAGGGAAGGCGCATCCGGCGGGTGCGACGATCGGTATAGACAAGGCGACGCTCCAAAACGGGACGGATTCGACGGCCCGAAATCTGCTGTCCACGACAGATTATCGCTCTCGACTGTTACCTTGCCTCTTACCTTGGCACGGAGAGCGAATATGTATCCGCAGTCGGGCCGGAAGGTGTTGCCAAGACGATCGCGGAGCGGCAGGACTATGGCGGCGGCTCTTGTTGGGAAGCCAGGACGGCGATGGAGTTCAGGAAAGCAGGCTGGACGACGCGGCTGAAGCGCTTCGCGCTCGCCGCCGACGCATGGCTTGGTGCCGGTCTCTGGGGCGCCGGGCAACGCGCCGGCGACACCTATGAACGCATCCGCAGCTTCGCCGACCGCTTCACCGTCACGGGCGGCCAGAGGATCGCGGCGGAATTCGCCAGCGAAGGCCTGAATGTCGGCATTGCCGGCTCCCTCGTCCTACTCATGCTCGCCATCCCCGCCTTCCAGGAGGGACGCGAGGATGCGCTGCACAACCAGGTCTTCGCCGTCACCTTCCTCGACCGCTACGGCTCCGAAATCGGCCATCGCGGCGCGCGCCATGACGATTCTCTCAAGCTCGAGGAAATGCCGGACCATCTGCTGAAGGCGGTTCTGGCGACGGAAGACCGGCGCTTCTACGACCATTTCGGCATCGACATCTTCGGCACGCTACGCGCCGTGACGGTGAATGCGCGGGCGTCCGGCGTCGTGCAGGGCGGCTCGTCGCTGACGCAGCAGCTCGCCAAGAACCTCTTCCTGAACAACGAGCGCTCGCTCGACCGCAAGATCAAGGAAGCCTTCCTGGCGCTGTGGCTCGAACACCGGCTGACCAAGAACGAGATCCTCAAGCTCTATCTCGACCGCGCCTATATGGGCGGCGGCACGTTCGGCGTGGCTGCCGCGGCCGAATATTATTTCGGCAAATCGGTGAAGGACGTCTCGCTCGCCGAGGCAGCCATGCTGGCCGGGCTCTTCAAGGCGCCGACGAAGTTCGCTCCGCATGTGAACCTGCCGGCAGCGCGTGCGCGCGCCAACGATGTGCTGAATGCTATGGTCGATGCCGGCTTCATGACCGCGGGCCAGGTCGACAGCGCCAAGCGCAACCCCGCGACGCCGATCGACCGGCGCCGCGACGCCCGCCCGGATTATTATCTCGACTGGGCTTTCGACGAGGTTCGACGCCTCGCCGATGACGGCAAGGTCGGGCCCGACCGCGTGCTGACGGTCAAGACACCGTTCGATCCGGCCATCCAGGAGCGTGCCGACGAGGCGATCGAGTCCATCCTGCGCCAGCACGGTACCGCCTATCGCGCCAAGCAGGCTGCAACGGTGGTGATGGACCCTGACGGCGCGGTTCGCGCCATCGTCGGCGGACGCGATTACGGCGCCAGCCAGTTTAACCGCGCGACGTCCAGCCTTCGCCAGCCGGGCTCCTCGTTCAAGCCCTTCGTCTATGCGACCGCATTGTCGGCCGGGCTCTATCGCCCCAATACGGTCGTGACCGACCGGCCGGTCTGCATCGGCAATTGGTGCCCCAACAATTACGGCCGCTCCTATGCCGGCTCGATGCCGCTGACGGTGGCCCTCGCCAAGTCGATCAATACGATCCCGGTGCAGATGTCGATCGCGATCGGCAAGGCGACGGGCGAGACGCATGAGGCGCGTGCCGCCCGCATCGGCCGGCTGAAGATCATCGAAACCAGCCGGGCCATGGGCCTGACGACGCCGCTCACCGATACCGTCTCGCTGCCAATCGGCGCAGCCGAGGTGACCGTGATCGATATGGCAGCGGGCTATGCCGTCTTCGCCAATGGCGGCAAGCGCGCGAAGCCCTATGCGGCGTTCGATATCCACAACTCCCAGGGCGAGCTGATCTACCGGCACGACAAAGACGAGCCGGAGCCGAAGCAGGTCCTGAGCACGCAGGTCGCGCAGGACATGAATTTCATGCTGTCCAAGGTGCCGACCGAAGGCACGGGCCGGAAGGCCGCGCTCGATGGCGTCATCACCGCCGGCAAGACCGGCACGACCAATGGCTACAAGGACGCCTGGTATGTCGGCTTTTCCGGCAACCTCGTCGGCGCGGTCTGGTTCGGCAATGACGATTCGTCGGAGACCGCCAACATGACCGGCGGCTCGCTGCCAGCGATGACCTGGAAGGAAATCATGCAGTTCGCCCATCAGGGGCTCGAACTGAAGCCGATCCCCGGTGTTGCGCCCGCCGATGCCAAGGGCGTGACCGTCGCCAAGGCCAGCACCCCGGCCACCGCCGGCGCGGCGGCGCCCGGCCCCGGCGCCGGTCATATGCCGCGCCAGTCCTTCGAGGTGCTCTCGGCGGTCGGTGCGATGTTCAAGACGATCGAGCCGTCGCGCACCGCTGGCCGCCCGATCCAGGTGGGCATCCGCGAGATGTCTCCGACGGGAAGCGAGACACGCATCCGATAGTCGCGAGCGGAGGCTGTTGACGCAGGCAGCCCGGCTGGTTCAACTCGCGCCACCGGCCTCATGAGCGCCGGAGCAGAAGGCAAGGCCGTGCGCGTTCTCGATCTCGCTTACGTCATCGTGCTCGGCGCGGGTCTGGGGCTGGGTTCAGCCCATCTGGCCGTCTCGGGACGACCCCTCGTCGGAATGGTCGAGATCGGCGCCTGGACCGCATGGCCCCGCAGCGGCGGGCGCGACATCGACCCCTATATGCGCGCGTTCCTCGCGCGCGGCGTTCACCTGCCGCTTGGCACAGGCGAAGGACTGGAACTGATCGCCGAGCGTGACGATACCGGCCAGGCGCTGGACGGCCGTTGCCGCTACCGGCTCGCCGGAGCGACGCCGACGACGCGCGGCTGGACCTTGGACGTCACCGACAAGGACGGGCGGCCCTTCCGCCTGCCACTCGACCGGAACGGCTTCACCGATGCGGAAATCGTTCGAGAGGAAAGCGGCGATCTGCGCATCGCCGCCGCAGCCGACCCACAGGCCGGAAACTGGCTGCCATTGCCTTCGAGCGGGCGCTTCCAGTTCCGGCTGAGGCTTTACGATACGCCGATTTCGAGCCAGGCGGGCGAAACGCGCTCCGCCAGCCTGCCGCGCATCGAGCGGGTCGACTGCCGATGAGCGCGATCGGGCATGATCCCACGGACATGGCCGCCACGCCGCGCCCGGAACGCTGGCGCAGCCGCATAGGCACGGTGTTCGGGCGCTTCGTCCTGGCGACGATCGCCGGTCTCGTGCTGGCCGGCATCGTCCATATCGTCACGATCCTGCTGATTCCGATCCTGTCGGAGCGGGATGCGAACACCGCCTATCGTATGCTGGGCAGCGGAGGGCGGGCCGAGCTGCTCCCCTCTCCCGGTGGTACCCGCGATCTGCCGCCTCTGCGAGAGGCCGATCCGGCGGCGGTCACCGCGGTCTGCAGCTATGATCTTTCGGCCGGCCCGATGCGTGTCGTCGCCCGCGCCGGCTCGCTGCCGCTCGGGCTGACCCTGCATCGTCGCGGCGGCGGCGTGCTCTATGCCATCACCGACCGTGCCGCGATCCGCGGCGTCGTTGAATTCCTGGTGATGACCGAGGAGCAGCGCGACGAGCGCATTGCGCAGGACGATGACGGCGAGGTGAACCGCGAACTGCGCATCGTATCCGACACCGCCCAGGGCCTGATCGTCGCGCGCGTCCTGGCCAAGCGGCCTTCGGACCGCGCCGATGCGGAAGCCCTGGCGACCGGCGTGGCCTGCGGCATGGCCAACTGACCAATCGCCGCTTGAGGCAGATCAGCCCTTATAGACGACCGGCTTTTTTGCCTCGCCGCCGAAAGTACCGATCAAGGGCAGCTTGCAGAGCGGCGCCGCCTCGGCCTCCAGCGCCATGATGCTGCGCTCGGCCCGGATCGCCTCCCGCGAGGGCATCTCGACCACGAGATTGGCCAGCGCATAGCGATAACTCTCGATGCGGAAACCGACCCGTTCGCAGACCCAGAGAATCAGCCCCTCATTCTCGATGACGCGGGCCAGGGCCGGATCCTGCTTCTCCGCCGGGACCAGCGCCGAGCCCTCAAGCGCACGCATGCGGACGCGGTCGGCGGCGACCACGCGCATCGCATTGGCGCGGAACGGCCCGATCAGCAGGCGATCGGCATTGGTATCCTCGGCGAGCCGCGAATAGCGCGAGGCCTGCGAGGCATAGGCGCCCGCCGTCAATCCGCCGAAATAATCCGAGATGGCGCTCGACTGCGCCGCGACCGGCAAGATTCGGTAGGAGGCAAGATTCGAAACTTCGCGCTGGAAGTAGCTGCGCTCATGCGCGGGCATGATGAAGCGCCAGGCGCGGTCGCGCAGTTGCTCCTCGTCATCGGTGATCCGGAAATAGGAAGCCGCCTCGCCGCGCGCCGTGGCCGCCCGGAAACCGGCTTCGGGCGCGATCACCTGGCTCCATACCGTCGGCCGAGGCCGGCCGAGATCGCCGGTCGTGCAGGCCGACGCCAGCAGGCCGAGCAGCATGGCCAATCCGCGCCTGCCGCGACGCCTGTCGCCACGCCGCTTAACTGGTGGCCGGGCGATCACGCAGGCTGCCTGGCGTTCTTGGGACCTTTGACGTGGACGCGCTTTGGCGCCGCGGCAGGGGAGCGCTTGCGGCGCGCCGGCTGTTCCATCGGGACGGGCTCGGCCGGACGCTCAAAGCGGACCCCGGTGAAGAACAGGATTTCGGCGACCTTCGAGGATGGCTCGGAGGACGGGGACGACTGCGGCCGACGATGCGGCGCAAGAGGGATAACGATGGCCATGATGCGCCTCCTTATCTGCGCCAGGGTTGCGGTCGCAGGAGAGCAATTGGCGGTGCGGCATCCGCACCCGTGTCTCAGGCCCTCCGATTTGCATCAGGCCCGGACATGGTTAACGGCGTGTTAAAGCCTGTGGGATTACTCTCCCGATATTGCCGAAATCCCAGCCGAGTTGCCCCAATGCCGTCGCGAATCTCCGCCGAGCTTGCCCATCTTGCCCGCCTTGCGCGCGATGGCGGGCTCGACCTCAGCCAGGTGTCGCTCCGGGTCAAGGCCGACCTGCTGATGTCGACCCCCAATCCGCCCGCACAGGACCTTGCCGCCTTCAGCGAAATGGCGGTGGCGCTGATTCCCGGTATCGACGACGCGACAGCCATCATCCTCGCCCGCAAGCTTGCCGGCTGGCGCCATGCGCCCCGCCCCGTGCTCGACGCCCTGCGGGCGCGCGGTGGCGACGTGCTCACCACTTTGCTGCGGCATGGGCTGCCACTATCGCCCGATGAAGTCGAGACGCTGGCCGAAACCGGCGACCTGCAGATCGCGGCCGCTTTGGCCGGACGCGCCGACCTCACTGCAACGACGACGCTGATGCTGGTCGAGTTGGGCGATCGCACGACCGATCTGAGCCTGATCGCCAATATGGCGACGCCGATGCCCCGTGGCGCCCTCGACCTTCTGATCGCGCGGTCCCGCGACGATGCGAGCTATGCGCAAGGTCTGCTCGCGCGCACGGAGCTTTCCAATGCTGATCTGACGCCGCTTTTCCTGGAAGCGGGCTCCGAGCGGCGCCTTGCCATGCTCGATTCGCTGGCCGCGCTCGATTCGCTTGGACCTTCCGAGCGTCGCCAGCCCGTATCGCGGGATCTGTTCACCGGCTGGCTCGCCATGGCCGGGGATGATCAAGACAGCGCGTTTGGGGCGATCGCGGCCCATCTTGGCGCTGGTTCCGCCCTCAGTGCGGCCATGGCCAGCGACCGCTCACGCGATCTGGCGGCGCTCGCGCTGATCGCCGCCGGAGCCACAGTCGAGGACGCAACGCGCTTCCTGATACGGCTCGGCGACGATGCCGCTCATTCGGTGGATCGCATCTTCGGGCTCGTCGCCCTGATGCGCTCGGTGAAACCGTCCATCGCCTATCGCGCCGTCATGCAGATCGCCGGCGGCCCTTCCCATACCGCGCAGCGCAAGGGACAACACCAGCCGGCCATGGACCCGAGCGGCACGGCAGCCCGCGTTGGGCCTGCGCGGACCGAAAGCCATCCGGCGCTCAGCGATATCCTCGACAAGATCGGGATGCGCCGCGAACAGGGCTGAGCGGGCCGGCGTCAGCTCTCGACGAGATCGAGGCGGGCATCGCCGTTGCGGTTCTCGATCTCGATCAGCCAGAGGTCCGAGTCGAAGCGCAGTTCGCGCGCGACGCGCTCTTCTATGCTGCCGGGATCGGAGTCGAGCACCAGCTGGAAGCGCCGGGAGCCATCCTCGTCGGCGAGGGCCTGCGGCGCGGGACCGTAGAGGGCCGCCGTGCCGTCGAGACGGTCGAGCTTGACGAAGATCGCGCCGGCCTCGCGCGAGCCACGCCGCCGCAGCACGGCCACGAGCCCGTCATGCGCCGCCTGCCGCAAATAGGCCGCCACCCAGAAATCGCTGATCAGACGCGCCATGGCCGGCGCCGCCGACGCATCAATTCTCGGCAGAGCGACGGGGCGCCGAGGCTCTCGCCGCTGCCACGCCACGAATTTCGCCGGGGGGCCGGATATCGGCGCCATTGATCAGGTCCGCGATCGGATCCCGAGCTGGCGCGGCACGCGCGACAGGTGCGGGCGCCGGCGCGACGGGTGCAGCAGCGGTGCGCGGAATGGAGGTCACCGCTGCCGGGGGGCGCGGAGCCGTCTCGCGCGCATTCTGCGAAAGATCGCTCGGACGCGACGGCGGGAAGGTGGACGGCTGTGCCGCGGTCGGCGTCGCCGCTGCTGAGGAGGGAGCGGCAGGGACGGCCTGGGGCTCGGCGCGGCGCTCGGCCGAGCGGGCAGCCGGTGTCTGTGTCGGCGCCGAGACCATCGGCGCGGGGTGGCGCGCCTTCTGGAACATCAGCGCATTGGCGAGAATGGCGACAGCCACCGCGGCAAAGACCAGCAGGACGAAGGCCCGGCCGGGCCGGCGCAGGACCATGCGGCCGACCCGGGCAAGCCAGGGTGCTTTGCGGCGCGCGGGGGCTGCCCGCCGGGCCGGGGCGGAGAGTGAAGAACCGGTATGGGCTCGGGCGGCGATCGTGGCGGACATGCTGCTGGCTCGTTCAGGCGGTCATACGGAAAGGTACTTTGGTCTCCAGGCCCCGGCGGGGAGCCCGTGCGAAGGTCGCGATCTTCACCGGCAGCGACGCCGAAGCGACACCATCGATCGGCAGCCTGACCACCACGCGCGTGCCGATGCCCGGCGCGCTCTCGATGGTGAGGCGGCCGCCATGAAGGCCCACGAGCCCGCGCACGACCGACAGGCCGAGCCCCGTGCCTTCATAGGCCCGGTCATAGGAGCCCTTGGCCTGGAAGAACGGATCACCCAATCGCGGCAGGTCCAAGGCGGAGATGCCGATGCCGGTATCGGACACCGACAGGTCGATCATGTCCCCGTCCCGCACGACCGCCAGCACGACGCGTCCACCGGCCGGTGTGAACTTGACGGCGTTGGAGAGCAGGTTGATCACCACCTGCTTCAGCGCGCGACGATCGCCCAGCACTTGCGGCAGATCAGGGCCGATGATGCGCTCGAGGCTGAGCCCGCCCGTCTCGGCGCGCAGCGCCATCAGCACGCAGCAATCCTGCGCGACATCGGCGAGGTCGAGCGGCTCCTGCTCGATCGTCATCGTCCCGCTCTCAATCTTGGAGATGTCGAGCAGCGTATTGACGACATCGAGCAGGTGATGACCGGAGGCGTGGATGATCTTCGCGTATTCGAGACGCTTCTCCTCGTCGAGCCAGCCCTGCACATCGGTGCTCAGCATCTCCGAGAAGCCGATGATCGCGTTGAGCGGCGTGCGCAGCTCATGGCTGACGGTCGCGAGGAACTGGCCCTTGATGTCGTTGGCCTTGAGAGCCTCGGCATGGCCGCGGGCGCGTTCCTCATCCAGCGCGCGACGGGCCGTGACATCGCGCATCACGCAGACGACGGCAACGCCATCCCTCGGACCGGCCGCTTCCGCGCCGATATTGGCGACCCGGTGCGCATGCATTTCCAGCCAGAGCGAGACCGGCAAGTGCCCCTGATGCTCGGCGCCGCGCGGGATGAACAAGGTGCGGAAGCAGGCCGTCGCCTCGCCCCGGCCGTGGGCTACGTCGCTCAAGGCCTTGAGGAACAGCGGGCGATCGGCAACGTGGACACGCTCCAGCAAACCGCGACCGAAGAGTTCGTGCGGCTCCGCGCCAGCAAGCGCCTTGGCGGCCGCATTGGCGAAGATCACCGCGCCATTGGCATCATGCCAGGTGACGAGATCGCCGACATGGTCGAGCAGGAGCTGAGCGCGCGCATCGGAAGCACGATGCTCGCGCAATTCACTCTCGCGGCGGCGCAGAAAGCCGGCCGCAAGCGCCATGGACTGCAGGATGGCGACCATCACGAAGACCGGCATCGCGCCACCGGGCCATGAGGCCGGCTCGGCGAACATCCCGAAATACTGAAGCGCGATGACGACCAGCAGCGTCATCGCGGCGATCGCGCTGGCGCGCACCACATAAGCGCGGCCACCGAAGAACATGGCTTCGGCGGGAATGGCCGCCAGCCAGAGCAGCAGGGGTGATGTGGCCCCTCCCGTCATTCCCGACATCGCGCCGATCAGCATGGCAAGCGCAGTCGCCGACATGCCGTGGGCGATGTCGAGCCGGCCGGTGCGCGAGAGGACCACAACGGCCAGAACCGGCAATGCGGCAGCGATCACGGCCACGGCTTCGAGCGTGCCGAGCGTGCCGCGCCAGGCGAGATAAGCCGGCACGAGGCCGAGCGCGACGGCACCAACCAACAGACGCGTCAGGATGAAACGCTCATGGAGCATCCGCTCGAGCGAATTCGGCAGCACGGATGCGTGCACCAACGCCGCCACCTGTGTCCTGATCGCCGTCATCGTCATGAAGAATCGCAACGCCTAACCTGTGCGGGCCTTGTCGCCCGTGTCCGTGCAATCTCGCCTCCGGCGATTTAAGCGGGGCTTAAGGCGCTACCGACCAAATCGCCTGACTTAGCGGCAGAAATCGAAATTCACCGAATTAATTCAGATAGTTGATTAAAATCCGCTGCAATGAAACGGCCCTCTCGATGTTCCAAGCAGGGTGAACGGAAGCTGAAGATCGGCGTCGGGAATTGAGGTTTCCAAATGACACGATCTTTCTGCTTCCCTGCCTATGGTGAGTGCGAGGCGAGGTCTGGAGGCGAGCGGCCTTTCAGCAACGGGGACCAGCATGGCCTATATCCTGCGAAGCTTGGCGGTTGTCGGCGTGATCGCGCTGAATTCGCCGGTCCATGGCAGCAAATCGGGCGAGGACCACGCCACTCAGAACGCTACGCAGACCGCGCGCAATATCGTCAAGGCGGCTTCGCAGATCGATGGCCGCAGCGCGATCAACGGGCTCACCGCCGCGCGCGAAGCGGCCCAGATCCTGGCCGGGCTCGAGCCCCAGACCCGCGAGCGCGTGCTGGCGCTGGCTGCCGCGGCAGCTGCCGGCAAGGCTCAGGCGCACGAACGCTAGAGCATCGGCCCGAAAAGTGGGATGCGGTTTTCGGGAAAAGCCGATGCAAGAACAAAGAGCCCGGTCCACGCAAAGGCTTGACGGGCACGCGTCGCGCGCCGAAGACGGCCATCACCGAGATATGATGTCGACCGACAGTCGATTTGCAGTTTTCACTAACGCGGACTATCGGCTCGGCGTCATAATCGAGCCTCGGAGCCGCAAATTTTCGGGCGCGGCCGCCGGCAGCGGACGGGACATGAGCACAAGCCTCGACGAGATCATCGCCAATTTCGAACTGCTCGATGATTGGGATGACCGCTATCGCTATCTGATCGAACTCGGCAAGGGCCTGGAGCCTCTGCCCGAGGAAGCGCATGACGACGCCAACAAGGTGCGCGGCTGCGCCAGCCAGGTCTGGTTGCAGATGCGGCGGGAGGGCGGCCCCGGACCGCAGACGCGCCTGCATTTCCTGGGTGATAGCGACGCCCATATCGTTCGGGGGCTGGTCGCGCTCGCGCTGGCGATCTATTCCGGCCATTCGGCGTCCGACATTCTGGCGACGGACGCCTTTGCGATCTATGAGCGGCTCGGCCTGGCCGCGCATCTGACGCCGCAGCGTTCCAACGGCGTGCGCGCCATGATCGAGCGGATCAAATCCGACGCACGCAGCGCGTCTGCGGCTTCTGCGGCCTGAGCCCTCACATGGCCTGACCCGGCATGAGGTTCGGGCGGGCATCCTCGCTGCGCCAGACCTCGCTGCGGCGCGCTTTCACAGCCGGCGTCGCAATGCCGTAATGCGCGGAGAGTGCCGACAGCGCCATTCGCAGCACGACCTTGGCCGAGCGCGCCGGCCATTTTCGCTCCCGTTCGACCTGGTCGAGCCCCTTCAGGAAGCCGCAAACGTCGATGGCTAGGCCCGACAGGTCCGGCCCGAGGCGGTCGCAGGCTTGCCGGACGCGCTGACGAGCCGCGAGAGCCGCATCGGAAGCGCTGGCGGGATCGCGCCCGCCGGGGCCGCGCTGGCCCGGCGCCAGCGCGGCGTCCCAGTTCATCGTCGTGCGCGACATCATCTGCGCCAGCGTCAGATCGGCGCGGAAGCGTTCGCCCGCCGCAAATTCCTGCGCCGAGATCTGCGGCTTGCCATCCTTGCCCATTCGGCGATGCAGCCAGAGCAGCGGACTTTCGCGCTCGTCGAGCAGCACCTCTTGCCGCCTTCCGTCGATGCTGACCACGGCACTTGCCAACTCGCGTGCGGGGGATGCGATCGCGAGCGTCAGGCGCCGCAATTTTCCCGAGCCGCTCCAACAGGCCAGCCCGTCGGAGACCAGCGCCTCGGCTACCTCGGCAGGCGCGTAGCCTGCGCCCAGGCTCGTGCCGGCCTTGCTGCGGTAGAGCGCGATGCGTCCGCAGCCCAAGGGCGATACGACCCCGAAGGCCTCGGGCTCGGCAAGATGACGCAGCAGCCTGGCACGAGCGTCGCCGCTGCTCTGCTCCCAATCGCCCTGCCCCGTCATGACCGCGCTTCCATCTTTACTGGCGCGCTCAGCGCCTGCGTCAAGGCGAGCAGCCCAGCTTCAATCGCGTTGAGCCCGAGTTCCAGCGCGGGATCGTCACGGCGATCTTCGATCAGCGCGCAGGCATGGCGCACCGTGGTTCGGTCCCGCCCGAAACAGATGCCGATGCGGATGAAACTCAGCCCGAATGCGACATGGGCAAGATACATCGCCGTCTGGCGTGCCCGCGCGATCGGCAGTCGGCCGCGGTTCGAGCCGCGCAGGTTCATCAGGGGAGCGCGCGTCATCGCTGCCACCGCAACTTCGGCAAGCCGCGCGAGAGCGGCTTGCCGAATGGAATGGTCAGGATTGCCATCATTAGCGTTCATGATATGTTCCCTTGGGTGATCGCGGCAGGCGCCCGCGAGCTCAGGTGAACATGAATATATTCCTATTTAAGAATTGGCAAGCGGCCGATCCCACTTATCCCCGCATCGGGCCGCCGCGCATGGAAAAGGCCGCCGGTAAGC
The DNA here is from genome assembly GCF_900108245.1 of Allobosea lathyri. Classification (GTDB taxonomy): domain Bacteria; phylum Pseudomonadota; class Alphaproteobacteria; order Rhizobiales; family Beijerinckiaceae; genus Allobosea; species Allobosea lathyri. The sequence goes on along the minus strand of NZ_FNUY01000001.1, from coordinate 741,487 downwards.
CGGCGGCCTTTTGATTTCGGATCGCTGCGATTTCGAGATCGTTGCGATTTCGGGGCTCTGACCCGCGAATGCCAGGATGGCGAGATCAGCGACGCTTGCGGCGCTGCTGGCCCAGACCCATCTTCTTCGCCAGCTGCGAGCGCGCTTCGGCGTAGTTGGGCGCAACCATCGGATAGTCGGGCGGCAAGCCCCACTTCTCGCGATACTGCTCAGGGGACATGTTGTACTGTGTCCGCAGGTGCCGCTTGAGCGATTTGAACTTCTTCCCGTCCTCAAGGCAGATCAGATAATCGGCCGTGATCGACTTCTTGACCGGGATCGCAGGCTTGGGCGCCTCAGCCGGTACAACCGGAGCGACGCCTCCAACAACGCGGCTCAGTGCAGAATGCACATCGCTGATCAGGGCGGGCAACTCGGACGCAGGAACAGAATTGTTCGAGACATATGCGGAAACAATATCCGCAGTCAGCTCGATAAAGTCCGCCCCGTCATTGTCAGCCATGGTGACATCACTCCTTATGCGTTTTTCGATTGAGGCCTAAGATGATCGCCCGCACCTCCTGTGCGTCGATGCCTGCTCTGAATTTGCCCGGCAGTGGGTCAAGCACTGGTCGGATTCAGAACCATCCCGAGCGGATTCATCACATATGCGTGTAGTCGATAGTTAACACCGCGGCAAGTGAACTTTACCATCACGAATTCGATTATCCGAGATCAATATTGTCGCAACACGCAATATTTATGGCAACCGGATGTTGCAGCAGGCTGCCGCTGCAAACGCGACGGGCTGTCTTGCCAGCCCGAGGCATCGTCTCTACCTGTCTGCATCAACCGCTGGTGGAGATACCATTGATGCACTCGGATTCACCCTCTCGCGGCGCTTCGATTTCGACAAAAGAAAAAAAGCGACTTCCATTGCCTCCGCGCGCCGATATTCGTCCCAAAACGACCGTCGTTCATGGCACTAAGCTTCGTGACGACTATGACTGGCTGCGCGCATCGAACTGGAAAGACGTGTTGCGCGAGCCCGACGCCCTCCCTGCCGACATCCGTGCCTATCTCGACGCCGAGAATGCCTATTGCAAGGCGTTGATGACGCCGACGCGCGCCATGCAACGCGACCTGGTCAAGGAGATGCGCGGCAGGATCAAGGAAGATGATACGAGTGTGCCGCAGCCGGACGGCGCGTTCCTCTACTATTCGCGTTACCGCAAAGGCGGCGAACACCCCCTGATCTGTCGCAAGCCCCGCAGTGGGGTATTACGTAACGGAAAGACAGTCAACAACGAAGCACGCGAGCAGATTATGCTCGACGCCGACAAGCTTGCCCATGGCAAGGACTTCTTCGATCTCGGCGACACAGCGCATAGTCGCGACCATCGCCTTCTCGGCTGGAGCGCCGACGAAGCCGGCTCCGAGCTCCACACCATCCGCGTCCGCAATCTTGAAAACGGCGAAGACCTTTCGGACGTCATCGGCGATACCACGGGCGATATCGTCTGGGACGGGGCTTCGCGCGCCTTCGCCTATGTCAGGCTCGACGAGGATCACCGCCCGTCCCGCGTTTTGCGACACCGCCTCGGCGAGCCGGCAGAGCAAGATGTGCTTCTGCACGATGAGGCCGATGCCGGCATGTTCGTCGATATCGACGAGACCCAGTCGGGCCGGTTCCTGCTGATTTCGATCAGCGATCACGAGACGTCGGAAATCCGCGCGGTCGACCTGCTCGAACCGGATGCGGCACCTGTGACGATCGCGCCGCGCCAGGTCGGCCGGCAATATGCCGTCGAGCATCACGACGAGGTTTTCCTGATCCTGACCAATGCCGACGGGGCCGAGGATTTCAAGATCGTGACCGCACCGGTCGCCGATCCCGATCCCGCGAACTGGCGCGATCTGGTGCCGCACAAGCCCGGTCGGCTGATCCTGCGCCATGTCTGCCTCAAGGGCCGCCTGATCCGGCTTGAGCGTGAGGACGGGCTGCCGCGCATCGTCATCCGCGATCTCGCGAGCGGAGCCGAAAACAGCATCGCCTTCGACGAGGAGGCGTATGCGCTGGGCATGGATGCCGGCTATGAATTCGACACGGACACGCTGCGGTTCATCTACGCCTCGATGGCACGCCCGGCTGAAACCTATGATTACGACCTGGCGACCGGCGAACGAACCTTGCTGAAGCGGCAGGAGGTGCCGTCGGGTCATGACCCCGCCGCCTATCGCGTGCGCCGGATATTCGCGACCGCGAAAGATGGTGCGCAGGTCCCGATCTCGTTGCTGCATCGTGCCGATACAGTGCTCGACGGCTCCGCCCCCTGCCTGCTCTACGGCTACGGCTCCTATGGCTCGGCGATGTCGGCCTCGTTCCGGACCCGGCCGCTCAGCCTGGTGGATCGGGGCTTCGTCTACGCCATCGCCCATGTTCGCGGCGGCACGGACAAGGGCTGGCGCTGGTATCTCGACGGCAAGCGCGACAGGAAGGTCAACACCTTCACCGATTTCATTGCGGCAGGCGAAGCGCTCATCGCAGCTGGCTTCACCGCGCGCGGCCGCATCGTGGCAGAGGGTGGCAGCGCCGGCGGCATGCTGATGGGCGCGGTCGCCAACATGACGCCATCGCTATTCGCCGGCATCATCGCCGAGGTTCCCTTCGTCGACGTCCTCAACACCATCTTGGACGACACCCTGCCACTGACGCCGCCGGAATGGCCGGAATGGGGCGACCCGATCAGAGACGTTGCCGCCTTCAAGCTGATCCGCAGCTACTCGCCCTATGACAACGTCCAGGCGCAGGCCTACCCGCCGATCCTGGCGATGGGCGGCCTGACGGATCCGCGCGTGACTTACTGGGAACCCGCGAAATGGGTCGCGCGGCTGCGCGCAACCATGACCGGGGGCGGCCCGGTCATGCTGCACACGAATATGGAAGCGGGCCATGGCGGCTCGGCCGGACGCTTCGATTCGCTGAAGGAGACGGCGCTGTCCTACGCCTTCGCGATCCAGGCAGTCGGAGAGGCCTGGCCGCAGGCGACGATCAGCACAAGCTGATCGGGCCGGCGTCGGTCAGGCGCCGAGCCGGCTCTTCTCGCTGGCGAGGTAGACCTTCAACTCGTCCATGGAGGCGAAGCTGTAATTGCCATCGGGCGTGCGGGCCTGAATCGACCCGTCCGCATAGATGGTGAAATGCGCGTCACCGACCTGATAGGCGCCGACGATCCCCTCATTCGAGGCGGCCGGTGCATCGGTAGAGGCCTCCGGCTCGGGCGCGGCGGCGCTGGTGGCTTCATCATGCTCCGGGAACGGTGCATGTGCGTTTTCCGAAAGAGCCGATCCGGTATCGTCGACCGCGGAGTGGTTCTCCTCCTCGGCATCGCGATCAGACATCGCAGCCCCGCGTGTCTGAGGAGGCCAGGGCGGCGCATCCATCTTGGGCGCATCCATCTTGGGCGCCTCTGTCTTGTGCGCTTCTGTATTGGGCGCATCCAAATCGGGTTCGTCGAGCCCGGGCTCGGCCTGATCGGGATCATTTGCAATGGGCGTGTCGCCAAACCACGGGTCTTTGCGCCGCGATGCCGGATGCATCCAGGCATCGGCATCGCCCGTCGCGGCAGCCGTTTCGTCGCCATGCTCAAGCGATGGCTCGATACGCCCCCCAGCCTGATCACGCTCCGGCTGCCGGCCGGTCAGGCTTTCACGGAGGAAGCTGAATTCATCCGTACCGCGCCCGACATCGACCGGTTCGGGTTCGGGCACATGTGGCGCGTCACGATCCGGCCAGTCGATGGGGCCGGCATGCTCGCTTGATTCCGCCTCGGCGCGATTCGCGTCAGCCGGGACATGGTCTTCGGCCGTCTCCTCGACAGCGTCCTCGGTATCCTGCGTGTCGGGAATCGCCTCGGCCGGCTCATCGGACACAAGTTCGGTCGCGCCCGCAGCGACAGCCGGCGTATCCTCCAAAGGCTCAGTGGCGTTCGAGCTCTCTTGCGTGTTCGAGCTCTCTTGCGCGTTCGAGGTGCTGGGCGCATCGATCGACGCGAACGGATCGAAAGCCGGAAAAGCATACGCCTCGGCAACGGGCAGGACCGGGGCCGGCTCGGGCGGGTTCGCGGGTTCCTGCTCGCTTCGCTCGACCTGATTCTTCTCGGCCGCCTGATCACCGAAGAGATCCCGTTCGACGGAGGCGTGCTCCGCCGAGGTGGCTTCGTCATTAGCGGCATCAGCAGGAGACGAGGTCTGGAACGCATGCGTCGCCGCTAGCACCCCCCCTGCCCCCGCTGCGGCTCCGATGGCTGCGCCGGCCATACCCGCGCCACTTGCAGGCGGCAGGTCGCGCGAGGGCATGAGATCATGCGCGGCAACAGCAAGATCCTGCTGCTGCGGGGCTGAAGCCATTGAGGCGACAGACATCGCCATCGCCGCATTGGCAAGCGTCGCCTTGACGCGGCGGACTTCCACCAGCACCCAGGCCAAAGCGAGCAGGATCACGCCAGCCGTCGCTACGACGGTGCCGATGATGACCTGTGTGAAGCCACGCTCCAGCACCAGATAAGGCAAGCCATCGACGATGGCTGCCGCGCCACCGCCGAGAAACCCCAAGCCCAGCAAAACGAAGATCGCGATCAATTCAGTATCCTTGGCAAGATCTCGGGCGGCCCGCTTTGGCTGACCCCACCGGTTATCTACTAACGTATTGAATAAGAGAGAGTTTCAATTTCAGTTTGGCATAAGGCGAGGAATTTGTCCGCAGTGAGGCGGTCGGGCCGACCTGACATGCATCCTGACATGGCCTTTTCCCAAGCGCGACGGTTGTCGGCGGAGCGCCGGAGGCTTAACTATCAGCCCGAATGGCGGGGCACATTTCGGGATAGCCCCGACCCTGACCGTTCATCGGCAAGCCATTCTTAGTTCAAGCGATTTGACAGCCCAAGGAGAGGCAACCATGTCCTTCACCCTTCCCGATCTGCCCTACGCCCATGATGCGCTCCAGCCCTTCATGTCGAAGGAGACGCTCGAATTCCACCACGACAAGCACCATCAGGCTTACGTCACCAACGGCAATAACGCGATCAAGGGCACGGAATTCGAGGGCAAATCGCTCGAGGAGATCGTCAAGGCCTCGCATGGCAAGAACCCGGCCGTGTTCAACAATGCCGGCCAGCACTACAACCATCTCCACTTCTGGAAGTGGATGAAGCCGAATGGCGGCGGCAAGATTCCGGGCGCCCTGGAAAAGGCGATCGTCGACTCCTTCGGCTCGGTCGACAAGTTCAAGGAAGATTTCGTCGCGGCCGGCGTCGGCCAGTTCGGCTCGGGCTGGGCCTGGCTCGAAGTCAAGGGCGGCAAGCTCGCGGTCAGCAAGACCCCCAATGGCGAGAGCCCGCTGGTCAACGGCGCGTCCCCGATCCTGGGCTGCGACGTCTGGGAGCATTCGTACTACATCGACTACCGCAACCGTCGTCCCGACTATCTCAAGGCCTTCCTCGAGAGCCTGGTGAACTGGGAATACGTCGCCGAGATGTATGACGGCGCCAAGGCCTGAACGGCCGAAGCCTGAGCAGCCGAGCACCGCTCACGTAAGCTATCGAACGGAAACGGGGCCTCACGGCCCCGTTTTCTTGTCTGCAATGCCTCGCCTCTCAGAGACTGTTTGATAATTCAGCCCTCATCCTGAGGAGCCGCGAAGCGGCGTCTCGAAGGATGTTTCAGGAGGCTCTCGAACCAGCTGGAGCATCCTTCGAGACGCCATTTCTGATGAAATGGCTCCTCAGGATGAGGGCTGTAGGAATTTTCAGACGGTCTCTCAGGCTGCGACGCTGTGCAGGAACTGATCGACCGTCGAGCGCAGGCGAAGCGCCTGGGCGGCGACCTCGCCGGCCGCGCCGCGCACCTGCTCGGCTGAGCGGCCGGTTTCCTCCACGCTGTCGGCGAGCACGCTGAGATCGCTGGAAACGGAAAGCGCCGAGGAGCTTGCCATTGCGACGCCGCTGGCGATCTCGCCGGTCGCGATAGCCTGCTGCTCGATCGAGGTCGCAACGGAATTGGCGAACTTCTCGATTGCGCTCATCCGCTCGGCGATGTTCTGGATCGCGCCAACGACCTCGCCGGTCGCGCCCTGGATGGCGCCGACCTGGGTGACGATGCGATCAGTCGCATCGGCGGTCTGCGAGGCCAGGCTCTTGACCTCGGAGGCGACGACGGCAAAGCCGCGCCCGGCTTCGCCCGCACGCGCCGCCTCGATCGTGGCGTTGAGCGCGAGCAGATTGGTCTGCGCAGCGATATCGCGAATCAGATTGACGACCTCGCCGATGGCGCGGGCGGTCTCGTCGAGGGCGCGCACGGAGCTGGCAGTGTCGCGCGAAATCGATGCAGCCTCGACGATCTCGGTGCGGACGCGGCGAACCTGGAACTCGACCTCGCGGATCGCGGCGCCCATTTCTTCCGCGGCCTGGGCCGCGTTCTCGACATTGCCCGACGCGCCATGGGCGTTCTGCGCGGCGCGGGCGGCGCGGCCCGACGATTCCGCCGCGACGCGGGCGAGACCGTCCGAGGCTTCGCTCATCCGGTCGGCATTGCTCTTGAACGCTTCCAGCGCCACGCCGACCTCGCCACGAAACAGGTCGATCGCCTCATCGATGCCCTGCTGGTGCTGCTGGCGTTCTGCTTCGGACAGATGCTGCTTCTCCTGCAGGGTCGCCCGCTCCGCCAGACGAATCTTCAGGATGCCGAGCGCATGGGCGATAGCGCCGATCTCGTCGCGGCGGCCGATCGCGTCGATCGGGGTGTCGAGCTGGCCATCGGAAATGCTGACGATCGCCCGGGTCATGCTCTTCAGCGGCTTCATGGTCCGCGACAGCGAGTACCAGAGCAGCGGCCCCAGCACGATCAGGATCAGGATGCCGAAGCCGATCGTGACGAACTGCTCCAGGGCAACGCGCGCGACGAGGCGGGTCTTGTCGAAACGAATGGCGACGTAGCCGATCTGCTTTTGATGACCGCCGACCCGCACGACATGGATCTTCGTGACGAAGGTCTTGTCCTCGATCTCGGTTGAAGTCGAGTTCGCCAGCGCCTCCCAGGGATCCTTGCCCAGCGCGGCTTTCAGCGTACGGGGCGTCAAGGACAGGCGCGATTCCTCGGTGCGACCTGAGCTCGCCAGGGTCGAGACATCGTCGGCGACCATTCCGGCATCGAAATCGGGGTCGCGGCGCAGGGATTCCAGGATATAGCCGAGCGTGTTGGTATCGCGCGCCAGGATCAGCGATGGCGAGGCGTTGACCACCATCAGCGTCAGGGCGGTCATCTTCTGCTCGAGATCGTCGCGCGTCCGGGTATCGTTGTAGCGGGCAGCTGCGAGCACCACGAAGACGATCGCCACAGCAACGATCGCCACGGCAGCTGCGGCGATCTGGCGGCTGAGCGAACGCGAGCCGTTGCCGGTCGCAAGCGCCGGCGCTGTGCCAGTCGCATGACCCGCTCGCCTGAACCACATCATTGAGCTGATATTCCTAGGACCCGGCCACAACTGCGGAAGCCGCCCCCGGCAAGCCCCCGCATTCACCCTGCCCGAGCTTGGTAAACAATCGATTGCGGAAAGCCCCGATTTACGCTGGGTCAATTGTACTTCCGGGGCTATCGCAAGACCTCGAAGCGAACCATCGGCAGCGCTGCCGGCGGACTGAAAGCCGCCAGCGCGGCGTGCTCGATCGGCCGCGTCGCGATCACCGGATCGAGCCGGGCCAGCTCGTCATCGACGAAGCCGGGATGGCACATCACCAGATGGGCCGGGCCGGGCTGGACGAGGAAACGGGCGAGGTCGGCGCCGAAATCGCGCGTGGGATCGAAAGGCGCCACGCCTGAAAAGCCGCGATTGACGCGCATACCGCGCCGCAGCGCCGCTCCGCGAAAGCCCAGCGCCAGCGTCGAGATGGTCAACGCCTTGCCAACCGCCACGCCACGCGCGCGGATTGCGCCGACAGCGTCCGCCGGATCGCGCAGATAGATCGCGCCGGCAGAATAGCGGCGCGCCACCGCATCAAGCACAGCGCGGCGCACACCGGGCAGCACGTGGACATGCTGGTGCCCGTCGACGAAATCAGGAGCCCGCCCCAGCGCATCCTCGAACGCATCGAGCTGGCGCGTGATTTCGGCGGCGATCTCCTTGCGCGCGCTGGGCGACGTCGCGGCAGCCCGCGCCAGCTCGCCCAGCTTCGGCAGCTCGCCTCCCGCTGCGAGGCGCGGCATCTTGCCGAGCGGCGCGGCGCAGGTCAGGTTCAGATGGAGGCCGAGATCGGCCTTTCCGCTGAACCGTCCGAGTTCGCCCGCCAGCCTGCGCCAATGCGGCCGGTTGGTCATCGCGCCCGTGGCCGAGAGCTTGCCCTGTTCCAGCAAGTCCAGGATCGAGCGGCTGACGCCCTCGGTCAGCGCGAAATCGTCGGCGCAGAGAACAAAACCGCTTGCCATTTCGTTTGTTGTCCCTGGTTCAGTCACGACACTGTAAAGTTCGACGATGACGTAGTCCGAAATGGAGCGCGCATGATGGTATCCGAAAACCGGTTCCCACTTTTCGGCATCATGAACTCTGGAGGGCGCATGATGGTATCCGAAAACCGGTTCCCACTTTTCGGCATCATGCTCTAAAGCCCGGCACGGGCTTGTGAGCCCGCATGCTTTACGGTTCTGTGCGGGGCGCGTCACCCGTGTCGAAGCGGTAGGTGCCGAAAGGTCATTCGTGTCTGAAACGTCGTCCATACCATCCTCGGCGGTGCCTCCGGCCAAATCCGCCCGGCCTGAGCTCTCGATCGTCGTGCCCGTCCACAATGAGGCGGATAATCTGCCATTGCTGGTCGAGCGGCTGCGGCCCCTGCTGGACGGAGCGGTTTCGTCCTGGGAACTGGTCTGCGTCGATGATGGCAGCCGCGACGGGACCCTGTCTGTGCTCAAGCTGCTGAGCGCTGCCGATCCGCGCATCAACGCTGTCTCGTTCAGCCGCAATTTCGGCAAGGAGATCGCGATCGCGGCCGGGCTCGACCATGCCTCGGGCGACGCGGTCGTGATCATGGACGCCGACCTGCAGCATCCGCCGGAGACCATTCTGCTGTTCCTCGAGAAATGGCGCGAGGGCTTTCTCAACGTCTACGGCCAGCGCGCCGACCGCGCGGGCGAAGGCCGGCTGAAGCGCAATTTCGCCAAGCTGTTCTACCGCCTCTTCGCCAGCTTCGGCGAAACCGAACTGCCCGAGGGCGCCGGCGATTTCCGCCTGCTCGACCGCAAGGTGGTCGATGCGTTGCGGGCGCTGCCCGAGCGCGCACGCTTCTCCAAGGGGCTTTACGCCTGGGTCGGCTTCCGCTCGGTCGGCGTGACCTTCGAGGTCGCCGAGCGCGAGCATGGCCAATCCAAGTTCAGCTTCCGCAAGCTGTTCCGCTTCGCCTTCGACGGCCTGTCCTCGTTCTCGACCGTGCCGCTGAAGGTCGCGACCTGGGCCGGGGTCGTCATCGCCATCATCGCAACCTGCACGGCCTTCTACTTCATGATCCGGACCCTGTTCTATGGGACGGACCTGCCCGGCTTCCCCTCGCTGATCGTCTCGATCATGTTCTTCTCGGGCATCCAGCTGATCTCGCTGGGTCTGATCGGCGAGTATGTCGGGCGGATCTTCGCCGAGGTGAAGCGCAGGCCGCTTTATCTGATCGGCGAGCGCGTCGGCTTCGACGCGCGCACCGTCGACCACCCGCGCGGCGACGCCCTGCCGCCGCTGATCCGCTGAAGGGGAACTGGACCATCCTTCGAGACGCCGTTATGCGGCTGTCCACAGTCCGGTCTGAAAGCAGGCGGCGGAATCAACGGCTTGGATAGTCTTCACCAGAACGCCGTCGTCCCGGGCGACCGCAGGGAGACCCGGGATCCATTCCCAGGCATGGCCGACCTGTGTTCCGGAATGGATCCCGGGTCTTCGCTGCGCTACGCCCGGGATGACGGCATTTCATTCGATGATCGCGAGGCCGTTGAAAGCTCAATCCTATTCTCAGGCCAGATTCGCAGGATGAGGGCTCAAGCCCCGGACCGCCCAAGGTAAGCAATGCTCCGAAAAATCCTCTCCGTCGGTGGTTTCACGCTGCTCTCGCGCATGTCGGGCTTCGTGCGCGACATCGTGCTTGCAGCCGTGCTTGGCGCCGGGCCGATGATGGATGCGTTTTCGGTCGCGCTGCGCCTGCCTAACCATTTCCGGACCATCTTCGGCGAGGGCGCCTTCAATCAGGCCTATATCCCGGCCTATTCGCGGATCAGGCAGCAGGCGGATCAGGCCACGGCGACGCTCTTCGCCAACCGCGTCTTCAGCCTCAACCTGATCGTCCAGATCGCGCTGCTGGCGCTGGCCCTGCCCTTCATGCCCGAGATCGTGCGCATGCTCGCGCCCGGCTTCGTCAACGACCCGCAGCGCTTCGAGCTTGCGGTTTCGCTGACCCGGATCACCTTTCCCTATCTGCTCTTCATCACGCTGGTGACGCTGCTCTCGGCCAATCTCAACGCGGTCGACAAATTCGCGGCCGCCGCAGCAGCGCCCATCCTGCTGAATCTCAGCCTGATCGCGGCGCTGACCGTCGCGTTCCTGTTTCCAAGCGCGGCCTATGCAGCGGCGTGGGGCGTCGCGATCTCCGGCCTGCTGCAGTGGCTGCTGGTGGCGTTCGCGGCAAGCCGGGCGGGCGTGGCTGCCGCGGTGACGCGCCCTCGCCTCGACATCAACGTCAAGGCGTTCCTGAAGGCCTTCGGACCCGCCGTCATCGGATCGGCGGGCGTGCAGATCGCGCTCTTCGCCGATACGATCATCGCTTCGCTCTTGCCGGCGGGCGCCTATTCGGCGCTGTACTACGCTGGCGGTCTTTACCAGCTGCCGATCGGCGTGATCGCCATCGGCGTCGGCACGGTGCTTTTGCCGACGATGAGCCGCCTGATCGCCGCCGGAGATCTTTCCGGCTCCGACAAGGCGCAGAACCGGGCGGTGGCGCTGACGATCGTCGCCGCGGCGCCCTTTGCCGCCGCCTTCCTGGCCATCCCCGAACTCATCGTCTCCGCCCTGTTCGAGCGTGGACGCTTCGACGCCGCCGCCAGCCAGGCAGCGGGCGCCGTGCTCTTCGCCTATGCCATCGGCCTGCCCGCGATCGTGCTGATCCGCACGCAGGTCTCGACGTTCCAGGCGCGCGGCGACACGACGACGCCGATGATCGTCTCGCTCTGCGCCATCGCCGCCAATGTCGGGCTGAAGCTGCTGCTCTGGCGCGACTGGGGTGCACCGGGGCTGGCGCTGGCGACGGCGGCCGGGGCCTGGATCAATGTCGTGCTGCTGTTTGTGCTCGGCGTCAGACGACGCTGGGCGCGGCCCGACAGGCATCTCTGGGGCCTTGTCGTCATCACGCTGGCCGGCAGTGTCATTGCGGGGCTCGCCGCCCGCGTGCTCGCCCCCGTCCTGCTCACGGCTCTGGCGAGTTTCCCCGTGCAGCCGCGCCTTGTCGCGCTTGCGATTGCCGGCCTGGTTGCCGCCGGGCTTTACGTGCCGATCGTGCTGGGCGGGCTGAAGGCAGCCGGATTGCTCCGGCTGCTGCGCTAGATCATTGGACCGGATATCGTATCCGGCCCGATGATCCAGCTCTTTGTTTTTGCATCGGCTTTTCTCAAAAACCGCATTCCACTTTCGGGCCGATGCTCCAAGCGAAATCAGCAGGCCCAAGCCCGCCGGCCCGCCTCAGGCCTTGGAGTGGGCGAAGTCCATGTAGAGCTGGCGCGCCTTGCGATAGAACGGGCCGGGCTGGAGAACCCTGTCGTCGATCCGGCCGACCGGCACGACCTTGGAGTAGTTGCCCGAGGAGAAGATCTCGTCGGCCTGCACGAAATCCTCATAGCGCAGGCTGGTTTCCTCGACCGTCACGCCATCCTGACGCAGCAGCGAAATCACGCGCTGGCGGGTGATGCCGTTCAGGAATGTGCCGTTCGGGATGGGGGTCTTCACCACGCCGTCGCGGGCGAGGAAGATGTTGGACGTTCCGGTCTCCGCGACATTGCCGAGCATGTCGAGCACAAGCGCATTGTCGAAGCCGGCGGCCTTGGCGGCACGCAGGACGCGGGCATTGTTCGGGTAAAGGCAGCCCGCCTTGGCGTCGGTCGGCATCGTCTCCAGCGTCGGGCGACGGAACGCGCCCTGCGTCACGGACATGCCGACGCCCGGATCACCCATCGGCGCCTCGAACAGGCAGAGGCAGAACTTGGTCGATTCCGCGTCGGGGATGATGGTCGAAACGCCATCGGCCTCGGCCCAGTACATCGGCTTCACATAGAGCGGCACGCCGCTGGTGAATTTCTTGGCGCCCTCGAGCGTCTTGCCGACGATCTCTTCGACGGTCGCCGTCGCCTTGAGGCCGAGCGCAGCGGCCGAGCGGTTGACACGAGCGGCATGCAGGGCCAGGTCAGGCGCAACGCCGTCGAAGTAACGCGCGCCGTCGAAGACGGAGGAGGCCTGCCAGATCACGTGGCTGCGCGGGCCGACAAGGCCGGGATTACCTTCGTGCCAAGCTCCTTCGAACCAGGTCCATGTCTGCGAATACCAGGCCATCAAGGCACTCCTGCTGTCTCAAATCTGCCGGGCCACCGTCTGCCGCGCGCCCGTCCGCGTCAACAGACAGACCCTCAAGCCGTGATGACGGGATGTGATGGAAGCAATCGGAACAGGTGATGGATCAGAGGCCGAATGCGCGGGCGACCGACACGACGGTCATGCCCACGATCAGCGCCAGCAATTCGCTGCGCCGCAACACCATGCTGCCGACAGCCGCCAGCAAGGCCAGCCCCGCCGCCATTCCCAGGCGCTCGATGAGGGGAACCACCGTCGCGACCACGATCGAGCCCGGCAGAGCCGCAAGACCGCGCCTGACGCGTGGGGTCAGCGGGATGAAGCCCATCATCGCCACGCCCGAGATCCGGCACAGATAGGTCGCCAGCGCCATGGCGCCGATTGCTATGATCGCGCCCCAGGCGCCGGGATCAGGCAGCGTCATCGGAAAACGCTCCCACGAGCGCGCCCGACAGCGAGCCGACGATGATGAAGGCGTAGCCGTCGACGAGCTTCGCCGTGACCAGGGCGACCGCGCCCGCCACCGCCCAGGGCAGCAGGGCCCGCCGTCCGCGCCACAGGGGCACGATCATGGCGGCAAAGAAGATCGGCATGACCAGATCGATGCCATAGGCCCTGGGATCGGATATCAGCGCTCCCAGCACATGGCCGGGAATGGTTGCGGCGATCCAGACCAGCCACAGAGCGAGCCCGGCGCCGACGAGAACGCCGAGATCGCGCCCGCCTTCGGAATGGTAGCGCGTGCCGATCAGCCAGTTGGCGTCGGTGAAGAAGAAGAGATGCAGCGCGTTGAGCCATTTCGGGTAAGGCGCGAACCAGGGCTGCAGCGAGGCGCCCTGCAAGACCATGCGGGCATTCACGGTCGCCGTGACGACGGCCAGACCGGCGATCGCTCCCCAGGTCCATTCGGGACGCCAGAGCTCCATCGCCACCAGCTGCGCGACGCCGGCATAGACGATGGCGCTCATCAGCACGGTCTCGAACAGGCTCAAGCCCTTGGCCGACGCCGCCGCGCCGAAGGCGACGGCGAAGACGACGATCCCCGGCATCAGCACGGACACCCGGCGGACACCGAGCAGCATGCCCGCGGATGTGATCAGGGTCTTTGCCTGCGGCTTCGGTTCGGGCATTGTCATGGCTCTTTCCAAAGGCCGAAGCGGCTCGCAGGTCAACGGGCTTCCACAACGGCACCGCATGTTCGGCGCGCAAGGCGGCGACAGGGCGCGGGCTGGCAGCTAACCTGCCGCCGATGATCTGGCTGACCTCTCCCGATGCGATCGCGACTGCGCTGCCGGCCGCCTGGCTGATCGCGACCGATCAACGGCCGGAGCATCTGCCGGGGCGCTCCAGCCTCCGGCGCGAGACGGCGCGGGGCATCATCGCCCGGCAGCTCGCGCTTCCCGACGATGCCATCGAGATCGGGCATGACGAACGCGGCCAGCCCTTGCTGCTGGGGCCCGTGCCGCTCGGCCTGCATCTCTCGCTGGCGACACGGGCTGGCGTAGTGGCCATCGCCTTGGCACAGCGGCCGACGGGAATCGACGTCGAGCAGATCGAAGGCACGACCGAGCCACCGCTCGCCAGCCTGCACCCCGACGAGCGCGCGGCGCTGCTCGAATTGCCGGCAGCGAAGCGCGCCGCCGCCTTCGCGCAGATCTGGAGCGCCAAGGAAGCCTATGTGAAGGCGCTGGGCACCGGCTTTGCCCGCTCGCCGGAGAGTTTTGCCGTGACGCTTTCGGCGGGGCAGCGGTTCTTCCTGACCGACCCTGTGCGCAAGCTACGAATCGAGGGAGACACCCGCCTCATAAAAAACGGCGGCCAGGAAAGCCTGGCCGCCGCGATAATCGTTCTCGATTGAAGTCGAAGGCTCAGACAGTCTGAGCCGGACGACGCTTCTTCAGCACATAGGCGACCGCGCAGACGAACAGGGCACCCAGCACGGAGCTGACATAGTGCGGCACCTTGGCAGGGCCGATACCGATCGCGCTGACATCGGTGGGCACAGGCGCGACCCAGCTCGGCATATTGACCTGGAGCCACTGCAGAACGGCGATATCGCTAAGCAGCATCTCAGCCGCGATCCAGCCCAGCAGGGCAGCACCGAGCCAGATCAGGATCGGGTATTTCGTGATGATCGCGGTCAGGAACTGCGCGCCCATGATGATCAGCGGGATCGAGAGCAGCAGGCCGAAGATGAACAGCTCAGGGTGTCCGCGCGAGGCAGCGGCAATCGCGATGACGTTGTCGAGGCTCATCACCGCATCGGCGATCGCGATCGTGCGAACCGCTTTCCAGAGGCTTTCGCTGGCTGCGATCTCGCCATGAACCTCCTCCTCGCCCATGGCGAGCTTGATGGCGATCCAGAACAGCAGCACGCCGCCGATCACCTTGAGGAAGGGCACGCCCAGCAGATAGCTGACGACCAGCGCGAAGATGATGCGCAGGCCGATTGCCGCGGAGGCGCCCAGCCAGATGCCGACCTTGCGCTGCTTTTCAGGCAGCGACCGGCAGGCGAGCGCGATCACGACCGCGTTGTCTCCCGATAGAAGGAGGTCGATCCAGATAATCTGGAGCAACGACACCCAGAATTGGGATGATGAGAAATCCATAGTTCGGTCTGTCCCTGTGTCAGAGGGCCGGATCAGGCCGGCGTGATTTGAACCAGTAGCCAAGGCTGAGCACGAGAAGCGCGCCCAGAGCAGCAACCGGATATTCGAGGCTGTGCAGCGCATCCGCGCCAAAGCGCGTGATGAGCCAAGGGTCGCTGTCGAACATGTCGCCAGCCACCCAACCCAGCAGAGCCGCCCCGGCCCATACCAGAATCGGAAAACGCGTCAGCAGGTTCGTGATGAGCGAGGCGCCCAGCACGATCAACGGGATCGAGATCACCAGCCCCGCAATCAACAGCGGAATCGAGTCCTTGGCGACGGCGGCGATGGCCAGCACGTTGTCGAGGCTCATGACGATGTCGGCGATCGCAACCGTCTGCACCGCCTTCCAGAGCTTGCTGCTGGCGGCGACGGCGTTCTCATCGCCCTCGCCGTCTTCGAGGATCAGCTTGACCGCGATCCAGATCAGCAGCGCCGCGCCGATGATGCGCAGGAAGGGCGCGTTCAGAAGCGACGCGATCAGCACCGTGAAGAGGACGCGCAGGACGACGGCGACGCCGGCGCCCAGCGCGATCCCCTTGGCACGTTGGTTGGGCGCCAGCGCCCGGCACGCCAGCGCGATCACGACCGCATTGTCACCGGACAGGACGATATTGAGCGCGATGATCTCGACCAGCTTCCCCCAAATCAGGGGATCGACGAAAGAAATCGAAGACATATCCATCAAGTCAGCCCCTTCCGGCATCGCGCCCAAACTTCTAGCCAACTCGACGGGTTCTGTCCCGTTCCAGCTGGAAGCGTCAGCTCTCAGCCCAGCGCCTGTTCCACCGCCTTGCCGGCATCGGCCGTCCCAAGCGTGCCGCCGAGATCGCGGGTGCGGGTGCGGGCATCGCCCAGCGCCCGTTCGATCGCGGCCTCGATGCCCTTGGCGGCTTCCGTCTCGCCCAGATGATCGAGCATCATCGCGGCCGACCAGATCTGGCCGATCGGATTGGCGATGCCTTTGCCCGCGATATCGGGCGCCGAGCCATGGACCGGCTCGAACAGCGAGGGATAATCGCCGGTCGGGTTGATGTTGCCGGACGGCGCGATCCCGATCGTGCCCGTGCAGGCCGGGCCGAGATCGGAGAGGATATCGCCGAACAGGTTGGAGGCCACGACCACGTCGAAACGATCAGGATTCAGCACGAAATGCGCGGTCAGGATGTCGATATGGTACTGGTCGACGGTGACGTCGGGATAGTTCTTGGCCATCTCCTTCACCCGCTCATCCCAGTAGGGCATGGTGATCGCGATGCCGTTCGACTTGGTGGCCGAGGTCAGCTTCTTGCGCGGGCGGCGCATGGCGAGTTCGAAGGCGTATTTCAGCACGCGATCGACGCCGACGCGGCTCATCACCGTCTCCTGCATGACGATTTCGCGCTCGGTGCCGGCATACATCCTGCCGCCGACCGACGAGTATTCGCCTTCGGTGTTCTCGCGGACGACGAAGAAGTCGATATCGCCGGGCTTGCGGCCGACCAGCGGGCCGGGCACGCCGGGCATCAGCCTGACCGGGCGCAGGTTCACGTATTGGTCGAATTCGCGCCGGAACAGCAGCAGCGAGCCCCAGAGCGAGATGTGGTCGGGCACCTGTGCGGGCATGCCGACAGCGCCGAAGAAGATCGCGTCATGACCGCCGATCTGGTCCTTCCAATCGTCGGGCAGCATCTTGCCGTGCTTGGCGTAATAGTCGCAGGACGAGAAATCGAACTCGTCGAGCTGCACTTCGAAGCCGTATTTCTTCGAGGCGGCTTCGAGGACGCGCAGGCCCTCGGGCATGACTTCCTTGCCGATGCCGTCGCCGGCGATGGCGGCGATGCGGTAAACGCGATTGGTCCCGGACTTGCCAGTGACGCTCATGGGGCTTCTCCAAAAAAGGCCGTGAATTCGGCGGCGACGAGATCAGGAATCTCCTCCGCCAGATAATGCCCGCCCGGGAGTGCGTGGCCTTGGACGTTGTGCGCGCGCTCGCGCCAGAGCGCCAGCGGCTCGAAACAGCGGCATATCACGCCGTTCTCGCCCCATAATGCCAGCAAAGGCTGGGTCAGCTTGCGGCCGCCATCCTCATCGTCATGGTGGATATCGACGGTCGCGGCGGCGCGATAATCCTCGCAACTGCCATGGATCGTCCTGGGATCGGAGAAGCAGCGCAGATAATGCGCCAGCGCTTCCGGCGCGAAGGGCGTGAGTCCAGCAGAACCAGAGCCGCATTTCTTGCGCCAATACGCTTCCGGATCGGCCTCGATCATGCGCTCGGGAAACGGCGCGGGCTGGATCAGGAAGAACCAGTGCCAATAGGCGCGGGCGAAGGCGTCGGTGGTGTTGGCATACATCTCGCGCGTCGGCGCGATGTCGAGCGTCGCCAGCCGCGTGACGCGATCGGCATGGTCGAGGGCCAGGCGATGAGCGACACGAGCGCCGCGATCATGGGCGCCGACGGCAAAGCGCTCATGGCCGAGCGTGCTCATAACCTGCGCCATATCGAGCGCCATGGCGCGCTTGGAATAGGGGAAATGCTCGCCATCGGTCAGCGGCTTGTCACTGTCGCCATAGCCGCGCAGATCGGCACAGACGAGCGTGAAGCGGTGCTTCAGCAGGTTTGCGACCTTATGCCAGAGCACATGCGTCTGCGGATAACCGTGAAGCAGGAGCAAGGGAGGCCCCTCGCCGCCCGTGCGCACACGGATACGCGCACCCGATGTCGCGACATCGAGCAGGCGGAAACCGGGAAAGAGGCTGTCTTCGACAGGAATTTCAGTGACGCGCATCAGGGCCGCAAGGTTGCAACAATCCAAAGGCGATAGCCCGATTTCTCAGGGATTGCCCGCGTTGATTATTACACAATCCTGATCAATAGCGGCGGCCCGTCATTCTCGGGCCAAGCGAAGACCCGAGAATCTCCATGCCGGGAGAGCTGGTTTCCGAGATGGCCGGGTCAAGCCCGACCATGACGCCCCCCTACCCCCGCAGCGCGGCGCCATAGCGCTTGGCCATCTCGGCGACGATCTTGGCGCCCACCGCCTCGATCTCCGCTTCCGTCAGCGTCTTTTCGAGGGGCTGCAGCGTGACCGCCAGCGCGACCGACTTCTTGCCCGCATCGACGCCCGGCCCTTCATAGAGATCGAACACGCCGACCTCCGTGATCAGAGCGCGGTCGGCGTTCTGCGCGGTCTTCATCATATCGCC
This sequence comes from Allobosea lathyri, assembly GCF_900108245.1. Classification (GTDB taxonomy): domain Bacteria; phylum Pseudomonadota; class Alphaproteobacteria; order Rhizobiales; family Beijerinckiaceae; genus Allobosea; species Allobosea lathyri. The sequence continues at coordinate 723,034 of NZ_FNUY01000001.1, read as the reverse complement.
GGCCGCAACGCTCTTCTCGACGATGAAGGCGAAATCTCGCATGACAGGCTGGAAGCCGGAGAGGGTGAGCTTCGGCTTGACCTTGGTCGGCTTGTATTTCGGCAGCGGCAGCGCATCGAGATGGATTTCGAAGGCGACCAGCGGTCCCTTCACGTCGAGCGCCTTCAGAACCTTGGGATGCACTTCGCCGAAGGCGCCGATGATGCCCTTGGGGCCGAACTGGAGCGTCGCCGAGCGGCCGGGATGGGCCCAGGCGGGTCCACCGGCCACGATCTGCAGGCCACCGACGGCGACGCCGAGCCCGGCCAGCAGGCCCATCACATCGGCCTTGGCGTCGAAGGCATCGACTGTCTTGGCCGCCCCGTCCCAATGCCGGCCGGTGCCTTCAAGCCGCGCGGAGCCGCGCCGCAGTCCGGCAGCCGCGATCAGCTGCCCATCGGGCGTATCGTCCTTGAAGACCTGCCCGACCTCGAACAAGGCGACATCGCCGAAACCGCGATCGGCATTGACCTGCCCCGCGCGGATCAGTCCCGGCAGCAGCGAAGGCCGCATGTCCGAGAGATCGGCCGCGATCGGATTGGCCAGCGTCAGCTGGCGAGAGCCGCCGCCGAAGAGCTTTGCGGCATCATGCGAGATGAAGGACCAGGTCACCGCCTCGACCAGGCCGCGGCTGGCAAGCAGGCGCTTGGCAGCGCGCGTGCGCTTCTGCAGCACGGTCAGGACCGGCTTGATGACCTCGCCCTTGATGCGCGGCAGTGGCGTCGAGGTGACGCGGTCGAGCCCGGCGATACGCAGGATTTCCTCGACCAGATCGGCCTTGCCGCCGACATCGCCGCGCCAGGACGGCGCCGCGACGCGGACGCGCTCGCCCGCGCCTGACACATGGAAGCCGAGCGAGGTCAGCGCCAGCTTCATCTCGGCCTGCGGCAGATCGAGCCCGGTCAGGCGCTTGACCTCCGACCAGGGGAAATCGATCGAGCCGGCGCTTTCGGGCAGATCGCCCTCGAACACCATCTCGGAGGCCTCGCCGCCGCAGAGTTCGAGGATCAACGCGGTCGCGAGATCGAGGCCCGGGCGGCAGAAATCGGGATCGACTCCACGCTCGAAACGATAGCGCGCATCGGAGTTGATGCCGAGCGCGCGGCCCGAGCGGGCGATGTTCAGCGGATCCCAGAGCGCGCTTTCGACCAGCACATCGGTGGTGGATTCATCGCAGCCGGACGCCTCGCCGCCCATGATGCCGGCGAGCGATTCCACGCCATGAGCGTCGGCGATCACGACCTGCTCGTCGGTCAAGGCGTAGGTCTTGCCGTCGAGCGCCAGGATCGTCTCGCCGGCCCTGGCGCGACGGACCGTGAGATCGCCATTGACCTTGGCGGCATCGAAGACATGCAGCGGCCGGCTGCGGTCGAAGGTCATGAAATTGGTGATGTCGACCAGCGCATTGATCGGCCGCAGCCCGATCGCGCGCAGGCGCGCCTGCAGCCAATCCGGCGAGGGACCGTTCTTGACGCCACGGACCAGCCGCAGCGCGAAGGCCGGGCAGAGCTTCCTGTCGTCCTGCGCGAAGTCGAGCCTGACCTTGACCGGGCAGGGAAAGCCGCCGCGCTGGGGGCCCACCGAGGGTGTCTTCAGCGTGCCGATATCGGCCGCGGCGAGATCGCGCGCAATGCCGGCGACGCCGAGCGCATCGGCGCGGTTCGGCGTCACCGCGATCTCGATCACCGCATCGCTGAGGCCTGCATAGGTGGCGTAGGGCTGGCCGACGGGAGCATCCTCGGGCAGGTCGATAATGCCGTCATGATCCTCGGAGAGCTGCAGTTCGGCCGCCGAGCAGAGCATGCCGTTCGACTCGACGCCGCGGATGACACCCTTGCCGAGCGTGATGTCCTTGCCGGGAATGTAGGTGCCCGGCGGCGAAAATACGCTCTTCATGCCGGTGCGGGCATTGGGTGCGCCGCAGACGACCTGGACGGGTTCGCCGCTGCCGGTATCGACCATGCAGACGCGCAGGCGATCGGCATTGGGGTGCTGCTTGGCATCGATGACATAGGCGATGGTGAAGGCCTGCAGCGCCTTGGCCTTGTCCTCGACGCCCTCGACCTCGAGGCCGACGCGGGTCAGCGTGTCCGCGATGGTGTCGATGGACGCATCGGTGTCGAGATGGTCTTTCAACCAGGACAGAGTGAACTTCATGGGCGTCCGTCGCTTCTCAAATTGGCAGGGGACAGGGTCGGGGCGGAAGCGTTGAGCTCATCCTCCCCATCCGTCCGGATCTTCATGGAATTACCGCGCCAGCTGACCTCGCCGGCGATGAAGGCATAACCCCAGACGCAGGGAAAGATCAGGTCGCGCAACAGCAGGGCGAAGGGCATGCGCCAGGACAGATACCAGCCGACACCGTAGGCCAGCCCGATTTCGGCGACATACCAGGGCAACAGGACCAATACGGGGCCGAGCCAGGCGGACAGGCCGAAAGCCGGTCCGGCAAAGGCGGCGGCCAGGGCCGGCAACAGTGGTCCCGACAGGATCTCCGGAGCGAAGAAGGGCAGGAACGTCACCCGCCGCAAACGCGCCCAGCGGAACTGCCGCTGGACCACATCATAGAGCGAACGCTCGCCGAGCGGCTGCTCGAAGGGCTGGCCGACAAGGTGAACGTGCTTGCCGGCGCGGCGCACGAGCTTGGTTGCGGCTGCGTCCTCGGCGATCTCCTCGCCGAGTACCGCGATGCCGCCATTGGCGTCGAGGAAAGGCTTGTTCCAGAGCATCGACTTGCCCTGGGCGAACCCGAAGCCGCAGGCCTCGCCGGCATATTGCCAGCGCGCCTGGAAGGTATTGAGGAAGGCGCATTCCAGCTCGGCCCAGAATCCTTGCGGGCGCGAGCCCACCGGCGTCGAGCAGACGAGCCCGGTATCGGGACGCCACGAAGCCATGAGACGCTGGATATAGTCCCTGGGCATCAGCACGTTGGAATCGGCCAGGATGACCCATTCGCTCGTCGCCGCCTCCCAGCCCTTGACGCAATTGTTCAGCTTGGGATTGGCGCTGACCGCGACGTCGCCGGTGATCAGGTGCACGCGGTCGGAGCCGTAGCGCCCGATCAGCTCCTCGATCAGCGGTACGATCGGATCGTCGGCATCGGCGACGCAGAAACTCGTCTGGTAGTCGGGGTAGTCGAGCGTCAGGCCCGATGTCAGCGTCTCCCGGCTGAAGGCCTCGATGCCGCGCACCGGCCGTACGATCGTGACCGGCGGCAACTCGTCGAGCAAAGCCGAGCCGGCATCCTTGCGACGCAGACGCACAAAGGCGATGGCCTGACACAGGAGGTTGGTCGCGACGGCCAGCGCCGCGAACAGCCCTGCCCATCCCGCCAGACTCATCGCTGCCTCCCTCGGCCCGCCGGCATGGTCATGACGACAGCCCGCCTGTCAGCGTCGGCAGGTCGAGCGGCCGGAAGCCGTAATGCGCGAGCCAGCGGACATCGGCCTCGAAGAAGGGGCGCAGATCCGGCATGCCGTATTTCAGCATGGCGATGCGGTCGATGCCCATGCCCCAGGCGAAGCCCTGATAAATCTCGGGATCGAGCCCGCAATTCCTGAGCACGTTCGGGTGAACCATGCCGCAGCCGAGGATTTCCAACCAGTCGTCGCCCTCGCCGAAGCGGATCTCGCCGCCCTTGCGCGAACACTGGATGTCGACTTCGACCGATGGCTCGGTGAAGGGGAAGAAGGACGGCCGGAAGCGCATCTTGACGTTGTCGATCTCGAAGAACGCCTTGCAGAACTCCTCGAGCACCCATTTCATATGGCCCATATGGGCCTTTTTATCGATCACCAGCCCCTCGACCTGATGGAACATCGGGGTGTGCGTCTGGTCGGAATCCATCCGATAGGTCCGGCCCGGGCAGACCACGCGGATCGGCGGCTCCTGCGCGATCATGGTGCGGACCTGCACCGGCGAGGTGTGCGTGCGCAGAACCTTACGCTCGCCATTCGCGTCCGGGTGGAAGAAGAAGGTGTCGTGCATCTCGCGGGCCGGATGGCCGACGGGGAAATTCAACTTGGTGAAGTTGAGGTCGTCGGTCTCGACATCCGGGCCTTCGGCGATGGCAAAGCCCATATCGCCGAAGATCGCGGTGATCTCGTCGATGACCTGGCTGATCGGGTGGATGCGGCCGCGCGCCTCCGGCCCGTCCTGCACGGGCAGCGAGATGTCGATGCGCTCCGATGCGAGCCTTGTCTCCAGCGCGGCCTCGCCAAGCGCGTCCTTGCGAGCCGAGAGCGCACCCTGAACGCGGTCGCGCAGCCCGTTGATCAGCGGGCCCTTCTCCTTGCGCTCGTCGGGCGTCATCGCGCCGAGCGTCTTGAGCAGGGCCGAGATCGAACCCGCCTTGCCCAGCGCCGCGATCCTGACCTGCTCCAGCGCGGCTTCGTCCTGCGCACCGGCGATGTCGGCAAGGAGGCTCACGCCTAAGTTATCGATCTCGTTCATACCTGCTCTGGTCCGTTTGCGAGGCATCTTCTAGGGTGTCGCCAGCGGCGAGGCTAGAGGCAATCACGCTGGCAAAGCATCGCCACCGGGCTGAATCCGGGCCGTTACCCACCGATGAGCGCAGTCGCATGACAATCATGTCTCAATGGCGGGCGGCAATCTTGGTTGCGGGGCTGCTATCAACAGGCTTCACGCCGGCGCTCGCGCAGGACGGCCAGCGCGTCACCATCACCGGCGAAATCAGCGACACCTGGTGCTCGATCAGCGGGCTGATGTTCGCCAAGGGCACGGCCCATCATCAATGCGCGGTCTGGTGCGCCCTGGGTGGCATTCCCGTCAGCATCCGCGATGCCGGCGGCAACCTCTATCTGGTCCTGAAGATCGGCGACGACGAGGACAGCGTCGCCAACCCCAGGGTGGCGCGGATGGCGACCCATGAGGTCAGCGTCGATGGAGAATTGCTGGAACGCGACGGCGTGAAATACTTGCTGGTCGACCGCATCGCCGACGACAAGGGCGTGATCACGATGACCCATGAGGAATACGGCATTCAGCCGTTCGGGAACTGAGCGGTGACGGCGCCACGTCACGCCAGCCCCATCCGAGCCCTCATCCTGAGGAGCCATTCCGTTGGGAATGGCGTCTCGAAGGATGCTCCCAGCGGTCTCTGGATCATCCTTCGAGACGCCGCTTCGCGGCTCCTCAGGATGAGGACTCAAGGCGAGGCCGCAACCTGGTTCCGAGGTCTCGTCCTGGTAGGAGCTCTCACCTCTGCTCACGCCATCGCCGCCGAAGCCTGGAACATTCCGCATGAAAAGGCGGCGGTGCTGAAGGGGCGCGTCGTCGATGCGCTCTGCCAGCTCAAGGGCCGATGTGCGCCCGATTGCGGCGGCGGCAAGCGGCAGCTCGGGCTCGTGCTGGCAGACGGCACATTCCGGCTGATCGCGAAGGGCAATGTCGACTTCGCCGGAGCCGTTCCCGACCTGATCGGTTATTGCGGCCGTGACATCGAAGCGGACGGGCTCCTGATCGAAAACCCCGCGATAACAGTGTTCTTCGTGCAGGGCGTGCGAACCGACCCCGCTTTGCCGTTTACGCCGACCGAGCGCTTCAAGGCCGAGTGGGAGACCCGCAACGGCCAGGCTGCCGAATGGTGGCGCGCCGATCCCCAGGCCAACCGGATCATCGCCGAGGACGGCCCGTTCGGCATCAAGGGCCTGCTGCCCAAGCCGAAGCCGTGATCATGCTGCGCAGGGAGGTTCTGGCGGCCCTCGCCGCCTTCGTCGCCGGGCGCGCGACGGCGCAGGGGCATTCGGGCCACCAGCCCGCTCCGATAGCGGCCAACCCGTCTCCAGATCGCCTTGCCACGCAGTTCGGCGGTGCTTTCACGCTCACAGACCATTCGGGCAAGCGCGTCGGCGACACCGATTTTCTGGGCCGTTTCATGCTGGTCTATTTCGGCTTCACCCGATGCACCGATACCTGTCCGGTCGACCTGCCGATCATCGCGCAGGCTTTCGATGCGATCGGGCCGTTGGCAGAGAAGGTCGCGCCGCTCTTCATCACCGTCGATCCGGCCCATGACACGCCGGGCGTCATCGCCGCCTATGTCGCGGCCTTCCATCCGCGCCTGATCGGGCTTACCGGCAGCGAAGAGGAGATCGCCGCAGTCGCCAAGGCCTACAAGGTGCATCGCCGCAAGCTGACGCAAGCCCATCATGCCTCCGGCGACTATGCGGTCGACCACGGCTCGCTGACCGATCTGATGGGGCGCGATGGGCGTTTCCTGACGCTCCTGCCACATAATTCGGGGGCCGAACGCCTGGCTGGGATCCTGCGCAAATATCTGGCGTGACGCCTCGTCGCTGCGGCCGGCGGCGACAGGATAGTTGCGGGCGGATATGCAGGACGCCCCATCGGAATGGACGCCATGCCTGAAAACATCGCCCAGAAGACCTCCCCCTCCTATCGGCTCGCAGCACTCGACCCCGACTTTATCCTGAGCGATTCGACGCGCGGCGTGCGCTTCATGCTCGAATATCAGAAGGCCGAGGAGCATCTCCGGGCGCGCGGCATCGTCTCGACCATCGTCGTCTTCGGCTCGGCGCGCGTGCGCGAAGGCAATCCCTGGTATGAGGCGGCGCGAGCCTTCGCTCGCATCGCCTCTGAACGCGGCGGCGCGCTGACGGATGGCGAAAGCGGCCGCAACCATGTCATCGCGACAGGGGGTGGGCCGGGCATCATGGAAGCCGCCAATCGCGGCGCCACGGAAGCCGGAGCGCTCTCGATCGGCTTCAACATCACCCTGCCGCACGAACAGGACCCCAATGCCTGGTCGACGCCGGACCTGACCTTCCGCTTCCATTATTTCGCGATGCGCAAGATGCATCTGGCGATGCGGGCGGCGGCTCTGGTCGTGTTTCCGGGCGGCTTCGGCACGCTCGACGAGCTCTTCGAGATCATCACCCTGACCCAGACCGGCAAGATGTCGCCGGTGCCGATCGTGCTCTACGACAGCGCCTTCTGGAAAGGCCTGCTCAATCTCGAGACGATGGCGCAGGCCGGGTTCATCCGTCCGGAGGACCTCCAACTGTTCTGCTACGCCGATACGCCCGAGGAGGCCTATGCGCGTATCATCGAGGGCGCCGGCGACGACTGGACACCGGCGGCGAAGGACAGCGTGCAGACGTGATCAAGCCGGAATGACGGGGTACTGCCGTCATTCCGGGACGCGCCACAGGTTCATACATCGACGTGGCGCGTTCCGACTTTCACGGAAAACACATCGTCAGCCCGGACAAGCCGCGAAGCGGCGGCGATCCGGGATGACGTGGTGGTTCCGAGCAGATACAGCATGCTCCAGACATGAAAAAAGGCCGGCATCGCTGCCGGCCTATTTCTTATCCATAAAGAGCGTGGGTCGCCTCAGGCGGCCTTGGCTTCGGCCGCAAGCGCGGCCTTGACCGTATCGACCACGGCGGTGAACGCCGTTGCGTCGTCGATCGCCATTGCCGACAGGGTCTTGCGGTCGAGTTCGATACCAGCCTTGGCAAGGCCGTTGATGAACATCGAGTAGACAAGGCCATGCTCACGCACTGCCGCGTTCAGACGCTGGATCCAGAGCGCGCGGAACGAGCGCTTCCGGTTCTTGCGGTCGCGATAGGCGTATTGCATCGAGCGATCGACAGCCGCCTTGGCGGCGCGGATCGTATTCTTGCGACGGCCGTAAAAACCCTTCGCAGCCTTGAGTGTCTTTTTATGCTTGGCGTGGGACGTTACGCCCCGTTTCACGCGAGCCATGTGTGATCTCCGGAAAGGTTAGGGGGCGTCAGCCGTTGGGGAGGAAATATTTCTTCACGTTGGCCGCATCGCCCTCGAAGAGAACGTTGGTGCCGCGGTGATTGCGGAGCTGCTTGTTGGTCCGCTTGATCATCCCGTGACGCTTGCCAGCCTGTGCGTAGAGCACCTTGCCGGTTCCGGTGATCTTGAAGCGCTTCTTGGCGCTCGACTTCGTCTTGATCTTGGGCATTTCAACTCCTCAATGGGTCGCGGACGCGAACAATGCGCCGCTTCATTTTTGCTTGTTCAAGAATGGTTCTTGGGGAAGCAAAGCACGACCGCCACGGCAGCCCTTATCAGCCGGGCGATCGAAGGCCGGGCATATGACAGAAAAGGCAGGTGGTGGCAAGCGAGCCCATGTCCGGATCGCTCAATCCAGCCTGCAGCGCCCCTGTGCGGCACGCGGCAGATCGCCGATCGCAGGCAATCCAACCTGCCACGACGCTGCCTTGTCTCGAAGGAGCGCTGCCTATCGGCCTTTCAAGCGCGGAGCCGTGACGGTGCTGACATGTTCATGTCCATGTCCCACTCCACCATGTCGCTCAGGCACTATCGAGCCGAGGACACACACTTCGCCAGCGAAATCATCCGCATCCCCGGCAGTACAGCCTACCCAGCGCCGTATCGAAAGAAGTCGATGAAGGCGCGCAGCGCCGGGCGCATCTGGCGACGGCTGGGATAATAGACGTGGAAGCCGTCGAAGGGTTGGCACCAGTCTTCGAGCACGCGGACCAGCCTGCCATCCGCGATCGCGTCGCGGGCATAGTCCTCGAACAGGAAGGCGATTCCGGCGCCGTCGATCGCTGCCTGCACGATGCCGTGGTCCACGCTCAGGATCAGCGGTCCCTCGACCTGCGGCTCAACGACGACGCCGTCCTTCTCGAACTCCCAGCGATAGATCACCCCGCTGGCGAAGCGAAAGCGAATGCAGCGATGGCCCGCCAGATCCTGCGGCGTCGCTGGCCGGGGCCTTGAAGCGAAGTAGGATGGCGCGGCGACAGCCGCGAAACGAATCGGCGGCCCGATGCGCACCGCGATCATGTCGCGCTGCAGGCTCTCGCCAAGCCTGACGCCGGCGTCGAAGCCCCCCTCGACGACATCGGTGAACCTGTCCTCGATGACGACGTCCAGCACGATCTCGGGAAAGGCGGCGGCGAAGGCGCCAAGTTTCGGCTCCAGCACAGTATGGGCGGCCGTGCGTGGCACGGTCAGCCGGAGATTGCCGGCGGGCTCATCGCGCGAGCCGATGGCCGCCTCCAATGCCAGATCGATCTCGGACAGCGCTGGGCCCAGCCGTTCCAGAAGCTGAGCGCCGGCCTCGGTCGGCGCGACGCTACGCGTGGTACGCGCCAGCAGCCGCACGCCGAGGCTGCTCTCCAGCGCGGACACCGCGTGGCTGATAGCCGAGGGCGCTATGCCCAGTTCCTTCGCCGCACCACGAAAGCCGCCATTGCGGGCGACCGCCGCGAGAACGACCAGCTGGGAGAGATAGCTTCGATTCATTGATCTATTTCATAGATCAGAGCGTGCGAGTTCAAGCCAATTATCGAACGGCGAGATCGGCCCCATTTCCCGGCCATCACAGCAGAGGAGCCCGTGATGCAAAACCGCAAGCTTGGAACGGAACTGAGCGTCTACCCTGTCGGCCTCGGCTGCATGGGGATGACGTTCGCCTATGGCGGCCAGGAGGAAAGCGAGGCCATCGCCACATTGCGTCGCGCCGTCGATATCGGCGTGACCCTGTTCGACACCGCCGAAGTTTATGGCCCCTTCGACAACGAGATCCTGCTCGGCAAGGCCCTGAAGCCTGTGCGCGACAAGGTGGTGATCGCCACGAAATTCGGCTTCAAGATCAGCCCGGAAGGCGAAGGCATGGCGCGCATGACCGGCATCGACAGCCGGCCCGAGCATCTCAAGGCCGTGGCCGAAGCTTCGCTCAAGCGCCTCGGCATCGATGTGATCGACCTGTTCTATCAGCATCGCGTCGACCCCGCCGTGCCGATCGAGGACACTGTCGGCGCCATGGCCGAGCTGGTTCGCGAGGGCAAGGTCCGGGCGCTCGGCCTGTCGGAAGCGAGTGCCTCGACGATCCGCCGGGCGCATGCCGTCCACCCCATCGCCGCCGTCCAGAGCGAGTATTCGCTGTGGAGCCGTGATCCGGAGGCCGAGGTGCTCGGCGCCTGCCGCGAGCTCGGCATCGGTTTCGTGCCCTATAGCCCGCTCGGTCGCGGCCTTCTGACGGGCACGCTGCCGAATACCGACGCACTCGGCGACAATGACTGGCGACGCAGCCAGCCGCGCTTCCAGGCCGACGTAATGGCCGCGAATGCCGCGCTCGTCGAGGAACTGACCCGGCTGGCGCGACAGAAGGGGGTCACCACCGCCCAGCTCGCACTCGCCTGGGTGCTGCATCAGGGCGATTTCATCGTGCCGATCCCCGGTGCGCGCAAGATCGGCCATCTCGAGCAGAACACGGCTGCGGCCGCGATCACGCTCAGCCCGGCGGAGCTGGCCGGAATCGGCGAGGCGATGTCCCCTGCCCGCGTCGCAGGCAAGCGCTACAGCGATGAAGCGCTGGCTTTGGTCAATGGCTGAGGCTCGGTGAGCCAAGCCCTGCTCTCACCATCCCTTTGACTACACGATCGGCCCGAATACTATATTCGGGCCGATCGTGTAGGTCTTTGATTTTGCATCGGCTTTTCTCCGAAAACCGCTTTACACTTTTCGGGCCGATGCTCTATGCCGCGGCGTCGCAGGTCGCGACGCTGCGGGTTTCTCCACTTAAACTGCGATAGCCCAGCAGCGCGATCGCCAGCGCCACGCCGCCGCCCGCTACGGACACCCAGAAGCCGCTAGGGGCACCGAAGGTATCGATCAGCCACCCCGAAGCAGACGATCCCAAGGCCATGCCGACGCCAATGCCGGTCATCGCCCAGGTAATGCCTTCCGTAAGCTTGGATGGCGGCACGATCCGCTCGACCAGCCCCATCGCGATGATGATGGTCGGCGAAACCGACGCTCCAGCGAGGAAAAGGACGGCTGCCAGCGAAACCAGCCCGTCGATCGCCAAGAGCGGCAGTGTCGTCGCCGCCGCGAGCATGATCGCAGCAAGAAATTGCGTCGCCAGGGACGCCCGCAGCTTCAGCGTGCCGAATATCAGCCCGACGACCAGCGAACCCGCCGCATAGCTTGCCAGAACGAGGCTTGCCGCCACCTTCTGTCCCTGCGCCTCGGCGAAGGCAACGGCCGTCACTTCGGACGTGCCGAAGATCGCGCCGATCGCCACCATGACGAGGGCGATGACCTGCATCGGGCGGAGCCGGATCACAGACCCGTCGTCGCGCACATCCCGTACGCGCACTGCCGGTTCAGTCCGACGCTGCGCACAGAACAGGACGGCTCCCGTGGCAAAGAACAGGGTCGCGGCCAGGGGACCGGCTTCCGGGAAGAAGGTGACGCTCAGCCCGATGGCGACGATCGGGCCGACCATGAAGATCAGCTCGTCCACGACCGATTCGAAGGCGAAGGCAGTCCGCAGCTTCGGCGTATCGCGGTAGAGTTCGGTCCAGCGCGCCCTGACCATTGCACCGATGCTGGGCATCGCGCCGGACAGGAAAGCGCAGGCGAAAAGCAGCCAGACCGGCGCGTCGAGCCGCGTCGCAAGCATCAGGCCCGACAAAGCGAGCACAGCGGCGATAGCGGCGGGAATCAGCACGCGGCGCTGGCCGTGACGATCGACCAGGCGCGAAACCTGCGGCGCGATCATCGCATTGGCGAGCGCGAAGGATGCAGCAACCGCGCCGGCCAACCAGTACTCCCCGCGCGCCTGCGAGATCATGGTGACGATGCCCAGCGTCACCATGGAGACCGGCAGGCGGGCCACGAAGCCGGCGGATGAGAACGCGATGGCGCCAGGCGCCTTGAAGAGCTCGAGATAGGGATTGGCCATTGCAGCGATCTTCATTGAGGCAAAACGCCGCTTACATACGCAGCGTATGCTAATGACTAATTGCATACGCAGCGCATGTCAATTAACATACGCTGCGTATGTCAATGTGAAAGAGGCATGAATGGCCCGCAAGCCACGCGCCGATATGATCGCGGAAACCCGCGCCCGGCTGATCTCTGCCGCCCGCCATGCCTTCGGAACGGTCGGCTACGCCGAAGCTTCAATGGATGAGCTGACGCATGCAGCAGGGTTGACCCGCGGCGCGCTTTATCACCATTTCGGCGACAAGAAGGGGCTGCTCGTCGCCGTCATCGATCAGGTCGATGCGGAAATGACCGTGCGGCTTCGTGCCGTCTCCCACGGCGCTGCAGACGCCTGGACCGGCTTCCGCGACGAGTGCGCGGCCTATATCGAGATGGCGCTCGAACCGGAGATCCAGCGCATCGTGCTGCGTGATGGGCCTGCCGTGCTCGGCGATCCCTGGAACTGGCCGATCCAGAACGCCTGCATCCGCTCGATGACCGACGATATCGGCAGGCTCGCCAAGGCGGGCATCATCGTGCCCGTCGATCCGGAGGCAGCAGCAAGGCTCGTGATGGGCGCGACACAGCATGCGGCGCAATGGATCGCCCATGCGTCAGACCCGCAGGCCGTCTCGCGCAAGGCGATCGCTGCCTTCAACGTCATGCTCGACGGTCTTCTGCTCCAACCGACACAGGCCCACTGAGGAGGCTTGCGTAACGGCACCTCGACGGGCCTTAATCCCGGCACGACCAGCGCTGAGCGAGAAGCCCATGACACCCTGCATCATCACCGTCGCCATCACCGGTTCGCTCCCGACCAAACGCGATAATCCGGCCGTGCCGATCTCGATTTCGGAACAGGTCGAATCCACGCAGGAGGCGTTCGAGGCCGGCGCGACGCTGGCCCATTGCCATGTGCGCAACGACGAGGGCATGCCGACCTCCGACCCCGGCCGTTTCGCGCTGCTGCTGGACGGCCTGCGCAAGCACTGCCCCGGCCTGATCGTGCAGTTCTCGACCGGCGGTCGTTCCGGCGCGGGCCGCGAGCGCGGCGGCATGATCCAGCTCAAGCCCGAAATGGCTTCGCTCTCCACCGGCTCCTGCAATTTCCCGACGCGCATTTACGAGAACAGCCCAGATCTCGTCGATTGGCTGGCCGCCGAGATGCTGACCCATGGCGTCAAGCCCGAGATCGAGTCCTTCGACCTTTCGATGATCTTCAAGGCCGTCGAGATGCAGGTGGCGGGCGCGATCAGAGGGCCGCTGCATGTGCAGTTCGTGATGGGCGTGAAGAACGCCATGCCGGTCGATCGCGCGGTGTTCGAGTTCTACATCGCGACGCTGAAGCGGCTTGCGCCGGACGCGACCTGGACCGGAGCCGGCATCGGGCGCGACCAGATCACCCTCAACCGCTGGTCGCTCGAACTCGGCGGCCATTGCCGCACCGGGCTCGAAGACAATGTCCGGCTCGACCGCGACACGCTCGCACCCTCGAACGCGGCGCTGGTGAAACGCATCGTCGAGCTCTGCCCCGAATACGGCCGGCGGCCGGCAACGGCAGCGGAAGCGCGGGCACTGCTCGGCCTCGCTGCCTGAGCGCAAAAACAAAAAGGCCCGGCGCTGTGCCGGGCCTTTTTACGAATCGGATGAGTGCGCCGGGCAACCGCCCGACGCGACCTTTATTTGGGCGCGAGGACCATCACCATCTGGCGGCCCTCGAGCTGCCAGTCGCTCTCGACCTTGGCGACGTCGACGAGATCGGCCTTGACGCGCTCGAGCACCTTCACGCCGAGATCCTGGTGAGCCATTTCACGGCCGCGGAAGCGCAGGGTGACCTTCACCTTGTCGCCTTCCTCGAAGAAGCCATGCATGGCCTTCATCTTGACCTCGTAGTCGTGCTTGTCGATGCCCGGTCGGAGCTTGATTTCCTTGATCTCGATGGTGCGCTGCTTCTTGCGCGCCTCGGCAGCCTTCTTCTGCTCCAGAAAGCGGAAGCGACCGTAGTCGAGGATCTTGCAGACCGGCGGTTCAGAATTGGGGGAGATCTCGACGAGGTCGAGACCAGCATCCTCAGCAATCTTCAAAGCCTCGAAGAACGAGACCACGCCACGGTTGGCGCCGGTATCGTCGATGAGCTGAACATCGCGGACGCCGCGAATATCGCGGTTGGAACGCGGGCCGTCTTTGGTCGGGGTTGGGGCAGCGCGGAAAGGACGACGAATGGGGGTATTCTCCTGTGATTGGCGTTGTAGGCGCCCGTAGGCAGACACATTGCACAAAGTTGGGCGTTGTCAATGGACGAGGCTGAAACGACCGGTGGGCAGGAGCGGTCAGCCTCTATCAGATTCAGGCGGAGTTAACGACCCAGTAGGGCGCAATAAACGTCCAGCGTCTCGCTCACCATCGATTCCAGCGAGAAATGCCGCTCGACATGCTGGCGGGCGCGGCGGGCGAGAGCGTCGCGCGCCGACGGTCTCAGGGCCAAGGCCTCGGCAAGGCCGGCTGCGAGCGCGGCTGCATCGTCGGGCGGAATGCGCCAGCCGGTGCGCTCGTTGGCGCTCGTCTGCGGCGGAGCCAGCACGGTCTCGGGCACCGCTCCCAAATCGGACACCACCACGGGCGCACCCATGGCCTGAGCCTCGACCGCGACCCGGCCGAAAGCTTCCGGCTCGGTCGAAGGGACGGTGACGACCGAAGCGGCGAGCATGGCGGCGGGCATGTCGGTGCAATGACCGACGCGCTTGACGCGGGCTTCCAGCCCCGCCTTGGCGATCAGCTGGTCGAGATCACGGACATAGCCGTCCCGGCCCTGCGCATCTCCGGCCAGGATGAAGGCGGTATCGGTATCGCCGCCATCGCGCATGATGCGGGCGGCCTCGATCAGGACGCGCTGGCCTTTCCACCCGGTCAGCCGGCCCGGCAGCAGCACGATGCGCTGATGGGGTTCGATGCCCCAGGCCTTGCGCAATGCCTGCACCCGGTCGGCGCCGACCACGGCCGGCGCGAAGGCGGAAAAATTGGTGCCGCGATTGACGACGCGAATGCGCTCATGGGCGAAACCATGCTTCGCCAGGATCAACTCGGCGGTGTAGGCGGAATTGGCGATCACGACATCGCCACGTGCCATCACCGAATTATAGAGCGTCTTGACGCCGGAGCGGCTCGCATAGGAGCCGTGATAGGTGGTGACGAAGGGCAGCTTCAGAACCTTCGCTGCCGCAAGGCCGACCCAGGCCGGCGCTCGCGAGCGCGCATGAATCAGCTCGACCCCCTCGTGCCGGCAAAGCAGCACCAGCCTGCGGACATTGAGCGCCATGGCGAAGGGATTCTTCGAGGCCGCCGGAAAGGGCAGCCAGACCCCGCCCTTGGCCTGCAGCTCGGCAACGAGACGCCCACCTTCGGTCGCGACCAGCGCACGAGCGCCGACATCGGTCAGCCCCTTGGCGATGTCGACAGCCGTGCGCTCGGCCCCACCGGCCTCAAGCTCGGGAATGATCTGCAGGATCGTCCGCCCGCTGAGCGGATGGGTTTCGGTCGATGGCAGCGAAAGATGCGCCCCTGGCTGGAAAGACATGCTCACGTTTCAAAAAACTCGTTCGGTCTGGCCTAAAGCCCGATTCAGGCGAAAAGCCGGTCTGGATCTTTTCAGCTGCGCTTCAGTAAGACCACGTGCACTCCGGCCTCGCAGCCTATATTCGCCCCGCAACGCAGATTCGTCACAGGAGATTTCAGGTGGAGCCACAAGCCCCGCAATGGCTGGAGGTTGGCGAAGGCACCGATCAGCGTCGCATCGCCTTGCTCGCGCAGGACGGCGAAGGCGCGCCGGTGGTCTGGCTCGGCGGCTTCCGCTCCGACATGCGCGCGACCAAGGCCGAGGCTCTGTCGGACTGGGCTGCGGACGCCGGCCGCACCTTTCTGCGCTTCGATTATGCCGGCCATGGCGAGAGCGGCGGCGATTTTGCACGCTGGACGCTGTCGCACTGGCTCGAAGATGCGCTGGCCGTCATTGGAGCTCACTGCCGGGCAAGGCCTATCCTCGTCGGCTCCTCGATGGGCGGCTGGATCGCGCTGCTGGCGGCGCGAAATCTGCTCGGCACCCGCCTCGCCCCCGCCGGGCTGGTGCTGATCGCACCGGCCGTCGACTTTTCCGAGGAGCTGATGTGGGCGCAGATGCCCGATGCGATCCGCGAGACGATCCTGCGCGACGGCGTCTGGCAGCGCCCCTCCGAATACTCGCCCGAGCCCACGCCGATCACGCGGGCGCTGATCGAGGACGGGCGCAGGCACCTGCTTTTCGGGGGTGAAATCGCGACCGGCTGCCCGGTTCACATCCTCCAGGGCATGCGTGACCCGGATGTGCCGTGGCGGCACGCCATCAAGCTGATGGAACATCTAAGCAGCGACCCGGCCGTGCTCACGCTGGTCAAGGATGGCGATCACCGCCTCTCGACAACGGCCGACATCGCCCGCCTGCAGGCAGCGGTCGCTGGAATGGCGACCGCGCCCTGAACGGGCGTCAATGGACGCTGACCATCCTGAGATCGTGTTCCCAGGCATTGGCGGTGGCCGCTTCGCGCGAATCGGTCACCAGAATCGGCGCGCCGTCAGCCGACAGCAGCGCAAACAGCTGGAGGCCGGGCTCGATCTGCGGCGCCTGCGGGAAAATCCGCAGCAGCTCGTCCGAGCTCATCGGCTTGAGATAGGCGACCTGACCTGTGCCCAGAGCCGCAAATTCGGCGGGGGTGAGGGGGTTCGTCTGGATCATCGTCCTGTCTTCGTTCATCGCGCCCTCCTTCAGAGCAGTGCGAGTGCGGTTATAAGGATACGACTACAATCATGAACGGATGCAAAAACCGCGCTGCATCCTTCAAGTCTTCGGTTCTGCAAGTGTTCAGTCCTGCAGGCTTCAGTCCCGGCTCACTATATCGATACGCCTGATGAGCCGTTCCGGTTCCGGCCTGACCAGGTCTATTGCGAGCAGGCCGTTCGAGAGATCGGCCCCCATCACCTGCATGCCCTCGGCCAGAAGGAAGCTGCGCTGGAACTGGCGCGCGGCAATGCCGCGATGAAGAAACTGCCGATTCTTGTCATCGCTCTGACGTCCGCGAATCGTAAGTTGATTCTCCTCCAGCGTGATCTCGAGCTGTTCGCGCGAGAACCCCGCAACCGCGAGCGTGATCCGGAGTCGATCAGGCTCGTCCTCCGTGCGTGGCATCCGCTCGATGTTATAGGGCGGATAACCCTCGCTCGCGCCTTTGGCGACCCGGTCCAGCGCACGTTCGATATCGTCGAACCCAAGCAGAAACGGATGAGACAGGCTAGGCGTACGCGTCATTCCCAAGACCCTGCCGAAAGCCCCCGAAAGGCGCCTCCTCGATCAATCGGGACCCGCTTGTGGCAGCATCCCGCGGGCGAAAGGCGAACCCTTCCGCTTGCCCTAGGATATGGCGAATGGGTGACGATGCTTCAAGGGCCACTTCATGACCGCCGGGCACTTGGCCCCAAACCGCCTCAACACGCCTGTCAAAAGCGGGCACATGCCAAGAGCGGGGTGTCCGGGTGGTACAGCCACCCCGGCTTGAACGGGGGACCTCTAGATCCACAATCTAGCGCTCTAACCAACTGAGCTATGGCTGCCCGCACCCCGGGCGCTTGCAATCGGTCTCACTTGCGTGATCCGCTGCGGCGCGGAACCTAGAGCCGACGCCGCACGATTGCAACCGGGGAAATGGCGAAGCGCACCAAAGAAAAAATAGCGCGCTCCGCGAGGCCTGTCACCGCTCCTTGCGGAGTGCTCCGCTGGCGATCCGCGCCAGCTCTTTCAGGTGATCGGCATAGGATTCATAGCTGCGCCTGACGGCCTTGGCCTGCAAGGCCACGGCATCGGCGGGGCTGTCGGTGCGAGCCAGGCTCTCGGCATCGGTGAGGGTCGCCTTCAGCTCGGCGCAGGCGTGGTCGAGCATCTTGGCCTGCAATGCGCCGAACGCCTTGGCCATCGCAACCGCCTGCGTCATCACGGTCGCGCTGGTAACGGAGACGAATTCGGGCGGGCGCGGCAGAGGCATCGAGGTGAGCGAGGGAGCCGCCTTCGCCGCCGTCTTGACGGCCTCGACCGACTTGACCACCGCCTTGGCGGCAGCCTCGACGGGAGCCTTCGCCGCGACGGCAGCCTTCACCACCGATTCGCTCGCCTTGGCTGGTGTCTGAGCCTTTGCGGCCACGGCAATTGGCTTGACCGCCGTGGATTTGACTGCGGGCTTTTCGAGGCGAACTTTCGTCGAAGCGACGCGCGCGGCGGTTTTTGCGGGCGACTTGGCTTTTGCCGGAGGCTTGGATGTCGCTGGAGACTTCGCTTTTGCAGAAGTCCCGGCCTTGGCGGGGCTGGCAGGCGTACCTGATTTGGCCGCTGCGGGCTTTGCTTCAGCAGGCTTGGCTTCAGCAGGCTTGGCTTCAGCAGGCTTGGCTTCAGCAAGTTTCGCGACGACAGGTGCGAGGGTCGGCTTGGCGATGGCAGATTTGGTCTCGACAGGCTTGGCCTGGACGGAAGCGGCCGGCGCGGGCGCAACGGCCGCAGGCGTGACCGGCGCCGGAGCGGTGACCTTCGTCAGAGGCGCAGATTGGACCGAAGGCGCCGCAGCCGTGACGGCAGGCGCAGGAGAGGTTGGGGCCTGGACTATCGGCGCCTTCGGCGCTTCGCCAGTAGAAGCCCCTGCTCCGAGAGGCTTGGCGACAACGGGGGCGACAGAGGGCACATCCGGCTTTGCAGGCACTGCAGATCCGGCAGGCGCATCAGATTTGGCGGGCGCCGCTTTCACATCGGCGGACGAAGTCTCAGGCGACGCCTTGACCGGGGACAGGCTGACCGGGGCCTTGGACATGGTCCGGGTCGGAGCAGGCTTGACCATCACAGCTCTCCTTCAACATTAAAACAGCGGAAGCCGGGCAATATGCCCGGCCGCTTGCTCGTCATCGCCCTCCCCGGGGGAGAGCGATGCATCAGCGGCGGATCACTTCGCCTTCGTGGCCTTGCTGACGGTCTCGCTGACCGTCTCGGCAGCCTTCGTCGCGACGTCCTGCGCCGCTGCGCCCATTTCCTTGAACTGGGTCTGGAGCGCGGCCATCTGCGCCTTCAGGAAATCGGCCTGATGCTGCATGACTTCGGTCAGGTCCTTCGACTTGACCAGCTTCTGGGCAAGATCGAACGCCGCGGCGACATTGTTCTCGGCATAGGTGATGGCCTTGCGGCTGACATCATGCGTGTTGACGCGAGCGGTCTCGGCCGAACCATGGGCGGTCTCGACCGCCTTCTGCGCGGCACCGATGAAGCCATCGAAGGCCTTGCGGGCCTGTTCGACGCTACGCTCGGCGAACTCACGCATTTCGGCCGGCACTTCGTAAGGCGTCTTGCCATTCATGGGGTCGTCCTCCTTTTGAGCAATGAAACCGTTCCGGTCATTGTGCAATGCAATATCATTGCTGCATTGCAATGACAATGACCGAGGGGCAAGCCTTGAACCAGAGACAAGCCTTGGACCCGGCCAAGCCTTGGACCTAGAGGCAAGCCTTGGACCGAGAGGCAAGCCTTGGACCGAGAGGCAAGCCGGCCCCCATGTTAACGCTGTTTGGAAGAGAAGCGGGAGAGCCTTGTCGGGTTCCATGGATTTGCAAAGATTTGGGCGCTATTAAAGATCTGTTAGCCATATTGGCGTGGGCTGGAATGGCGTGGACCGAATGAGCGGGCAAGCATGAGCGAAGCCGGACAGGACTGGGCGCGATTGGGCGCGGCTGCGGCGCAGGATGCCGCGCTGGCGTCCTTTGCCGCGGGCGGTGCGCTGCTGCTTTGGGACAGCGCGTCCGGACGGCCGGGCTACGCCAACGCAGCCGGGCGCGCAATGCTGGGTGGCGACGCCTCGGGCGCGAATCTGCCCACACAGACACGCCAGAGGTTCGGCCTGCTCTCCAGCGGGCTTGCCTCGCGCGACGGCGTCAGGCTCGAGCGTCTCAGGCTGACCTCGGGATTTGCGGCGATTCCCGTCACCTGCGGCTGCAAGCTCCTGGTGCAGGATGGCGGTGAGCCCGTGCTGGCGATCGCGATCCAGGCTTCGGAACTGCGCCGTCTGGGGATCACCATCCCCGAACCCGACGCCGCACCGGCCTCCAGCCTGCCTCACCTCGCGGCCGCCGCGCCGTCGCAAGAGACCGCGCCCGCCGCTCCGCGCCGCGCCACGGTGCGCTTCCTCTGGCAGAGCGACGCCTCGGGGTGCTTCACCAGCATCTCCCCCAACATCGCCGAACTGATCGGCGCGCATGACGCGGCCGCCCTGCCCGGCCGCAGCTGGGCCGATCTCATCGGCCGTGAGCTGATCGACCGTGCGGGCGGCCTGGCCGACCGCCTGACCACGCCTGCGACCTGGAGCGGCCATGAAGTGCTCTGGCGCACGGATACGCCGGCTGAAGGCGCGCGCGTCGAGCTCTCGGGAACTCCGGTCCTCGACACCGCGCGGCAACTGCTCGGCTTCCGTGGCTTCGGACTGGCACGACTGACCGAGCGCGAGCCGTTTTCGGTGGCGCCAGCCGATGTCGCTGCCCAACCGGACATCGCCGAGACCACAGCGGAATCCGCCGACGACGCAGCAACCGAGGCGAGCGACGAGACTGTCTTGTCTCAGACCTCTTTGCCCATGATGCCTCCGGCCGTCGTTGCGCTGGCCGAGCCGGTGGACGAGCACGCCACGACCAGCGAGGCCGCACCGTTCGAGGTGCAAGCGCTTTCCGTCGAGCCCGCGCAGCCTGATCAGGAGCTGGACGAAGCGCCCGCGCCCGCGCCGGCAGCGAATATCGTGCCCATCCGCAACGGCCAGATCACATCGATCCGGCCGGTGCTGGAACCCTCGAAGCCGAATCTGAGCTCAGCCGAGCGCAACGCCTTCCGAGAGATCGCCAAGGCGCTCGGCGCGCGCATCGCCGGCGATGACGAAGTCGTCAGCCCGCGCCTGCCGCCAGCTGCTCCGCTGCAGCTGAAGGAAGGCGTGACTGCGCCCGCTCAGGAGAAGCCGGCCTCGACCGCTGCCGAAACCACGGTACAGGCCGATATCGCGGAGACCGAGAGCAAGGCCGATGCGCCTGCCGCGTTTGGGCGCCCGCGCCTGCCCAACTCCCATGCCGATCTGCTCGACAAATTGCCGATCGCCGTGCTGGTCAATCGCGGCGACGAGGCCCTCTATGCCAATCGTACCCTGCTCGATCTGCTGGATTATGCCGACCTCGATGATCTGACGGCAGGCGGCGGCGTCAGCCGCCTGATCAAGGAAGCCGCACGCTCGGATGGCGGCGCCATGATCCTGATCGATCGTCGCGGCCATCTCATCAGCGTCGATGCGGTTCTCTCCAGCGTGGGGTGGCAAGGCGAGCCTGCGACGCTGATGGCCTTCCGCCATCCCGATGGCGGCGGCGAGGTCAAGGTCCTGACGCCCGAGGAGGCGGAGGAAGCCGAACTCGCGGCCGAATTCGAGGCCGAGGACTATGAGAGCGCAGCCCGCGTCGAGGCGCTGCGGCTCGATGCCGACGCGAAGGAGGCCCGCATCGGCGAGCTGATCGCGATGCTCGACACCGCGACCGACGGCGTCGTCACTGTCGACGAGCGCGGCCGCATCCTCTCGCTCAACAAGACCGCCGAGGCACTGTTCGGCTACGACCAGCGCGAGGTCACCGGCGAATTGTTCACGCTGCTTTTCGCAGCCGAGAGCCATGCGCCCGGGCTGGACTATCTCGAAGGGTTGAAAGGCGGCGGCGTCGCCTCGGTGATGAATGACGGGCGCGAGGTCGTCGGCCGCGTGCGCCAGGGCGGCAAGATCCCCCTGTTCATGACCATGGGCCAGATCGCCGAGGGTCCGGAGCGGCGTTTCTGCGCCGTGCTGCGCGACATCACCGCCTGGAAGAAGACCGAAGGCGAACTGGTCGATGCGCGCAAGGCGGCCGAGAAGGCGAGCGCTCAGAAATCCGACGTGCTCGCCAAGATCAGCCACGAGATTCGCACCCCGCTCAACGCCATCATCGGCTTTGCCGAGGTGATGGCGGAGGAGCGCTTCGGGCCGATCGCGAACGAGCGCTACAAGGAATATCTGCGCGACATCCACCAGTCGGGCGGCTACGTCATCAGCCTCGTCAACGACCTGCTCGACCTCGCCAAGATCGAGGCCGGCAAGCTCGATCTCGATTTCGTCAGCGTCAACCTGAACGAGATCGCGCTGTCGACGGTCGCGCTGCTGCAGCCGGAAGCCCAGCGCGGACGTGTCGTGCTGCGCTCAGGGCTTGCGCCGAAGCTGCCGCCCGTCGTCGCCGACCAGCGTTCGATCCGCCAGATCGTGATCAACCTGCTCTCCAATGCCGTGAAGTTCACCGATGCGGGTGGCCAGGTCATCGTCTCCACCGCGCTCGGCGACCAGGGCGAGGCGATTCTGCGGGTGCGCGATACCGGCATCGGCATGGACGATAGCGAGATCGCGCTAGCGCTCGAGCCCTTCCGGCAGGTGCCGACGACTCGCCGGGCCGGCGGCACCGGGCTGGGCCTGCCGCTGACAAAGGCGCTGGTCGAGGCCAACCGTGCCGCGATGTCGATCACCAGCGTCAAGAAAGAGGGCACGCTGGTCGAAATCACCTTCCCGCCGCAGCGCGTGCTCGCCGGCTGACACGTCCGCACGGCGGGCCTTGTACAGGGGACAAAGGCTTAGAGCATCGACCCGAAAAGTGGGGTGCTATTTTCGGGAAAAGCCGAGGCAAAAACAAAGAGATAGATCATCAGGTCGGATACGCTATCCAGTCCGATGATCAGGCGGTCATAGTTTCGCCGCCTCGGGCGTCGCATAGACAGGGCGACGCCGGTATCTGCCGTCAATGGCGCGGCGATCTTTCCGGGATCGACGGAGCGAAGTTGAACCTCCCCTACGACAGCGCCGACCCCTTAGCCGATCCGTTCGATCCTTATTCGAAGGCTCGTTTTCTCGATCGTCACCTGGTCAACTGGCGTTGGCTCGCCGCCAGCGCCTTGATCGGCGTGGTCGGCGCCGGCCTTCTGGGATCGTCGCTTTACGTATCCGAGGGCGACCAGGCGGCAGCGCAACGCCCCGACAAGGTGGTGCAGGCGCAGCGCAGCGAGCCAGCAGCCGGCCAGCCCGCCCGCAAGGCGGACCTCCTCGTCCAGCATGGCTTCTCCATCGGCACGACCCGGCATTTCCGCGCGCCCCTCACCGAAACAGCCGGCGAGCGCGAAATCACCAAAGTGCATGCGCTTGTTCATGTCTCGGCCGATCTATCCCCCCTGCCCGTCTCCAATCCCGATATTCCGAGCTTCGATGCCGCGCGGCTCATGGCCGGGCCGGGGCGCGAGGCTGCAGCGCAGGAGCCGATCGACCCTGCCGATGCGGATGTTTCCGTCACGCGGCGGGAGCTCGCCGGGCTGACGATCGCAGCCGACGCAGCAGGACTGTCCGATGCCGCGATCGAGGAGCAGGTGGCGGAGGTGGCCCGGCTTTCGGCCGACGCACCGCAACTGCCGCCCGACTATTCGAATCAGCGCATCCTCTCGCGTACGCTGCGCATGGTCGGCGATCCCGGCAATACTGGCGCAGAGTCGGGTGAAGCGGCCCCATTCAGCGCGATCGAGGTCCGGATTGTCCCGGAAAACGTCACGGACATCCCGCCGGCGAGCGACGAGCGCGAGCGCTTCGAGGATCTCGACATCGTGGTCGGCCATGGCGAGACGCTCGCGACCGCCCTCAAGGCGAATGGGGCGACCGACGCGCGCATCGCAGCCATCCTCGCTCCTTTCGGCCGGCGAGCGAAGGAGGTGCCCGAGGGACAGCATGTGCGGCTGCTAATCGGCCCCGACACAGGGGGACGCGCGATCCAGCGCGTCACCCTGTTCGACGAGACTGGCCCGCAGCAGACCGTCGCCGCCGACGATCACGGGCGCTTCGTCACGGTCACCCAGGCCGGGCGCGGCCATGACGGCGCGAATACCGATGGTGACGACGAGGACGATGGCAGCGACGACGGCAACCGCGCCACGCTCTATCAAAGCGCCTATGCCAGCGCGCTGAAGAGCGCCGTCCCGACCGATGTCATCGACGATTTCATCCACATCTTCGCAGCCGGCCTGGATCTGAAGCAGCATGTGAACACCGGCGACCGGCTGGAGATGGTCTTCACCGACGACGAGGCCGCGCCGACCGGCCATCGCGAGCTGCTCTATGCAGCGCTATCGACCGGCGGCGAGACACAGCAGGTCTATCGCTATGTCGCGCCCGAAACGGGGGAGTGCGACTATCTCGACGATGACGGCGTCTCGCTCAGAAAGCTTCTGATGCGCAAGCCTGTGCAGGACGGGCGGATCAGCTCGCCTTTCGGCATGCGCCGCCACCCGATCCTGCATTATTCCCGGCTGCACAACGGGGTTGACTGGGCCTCGCCTCGCGGCACGCCGATCATGGCTGCAGGAGACGGCACGGTCGTGGCCGCAGGCCTTCACTCGGGTTATGGCAACAGGGTCGAGCTCGAACACGCCAATGGCTATGCCAGCGCCTATAATCACATGGCCAGCATCAACCGCCAGATCAAACCCGGCGCTCACGTGCATATGGGCGACATCCTCGGCTTTGTCGGCACGACCGGACTCTCGACCGGCCCGCATGTGCACTACGAGGTCACCACCAACGGCCATTTCGTCGATCCGATGAAGGTGAAGCTGCCCAGCGGCCGCACCCTCACGGGCGCGGCGCTGTTGGAGTTCCGGGATCACAAGAAGCAGATCGACGAGCTTCGCCACCACGGCGATACCGTGACGGTGGCGGGCCAGGGCGTGCATCCGACCTGAGATCAGCTTTTCGAGCCGGCATCACTATCCAAAGGGAAGGTTCATGCCCCGAACCAGCCCGTCATCCCGGACAAGCGGCAAAGCCGCGCAGATCCGGGATCCATCGTAGGGAACTGCGCTCTGCGATGGATTCCGGATCTCCGCTTCGCTGCGTCCGGGATGACGGTGGCTCCGAGCGTTACGGGACGTCTCTAAAGCAGCGTGCCTCTGAGGATGAAAGCCGCGACGCCGAAATAGATCACGAGGCCGGTGACATCGACCAGCGTCGCGACAAAGGGCGCCGATGCGCTCGCGGGATCGAAACCGAGGCGCTTCAGGATGAAGGGCAGCATCGAGCCGACCAGCGATCCGAAGGTGACGATGCCCAGGAGCGCGGCCCCGACCGTCGCGGCGATCAGGACCCAGTGCTCGCCATAATCGAAGATGCCGAGCTTCTGCCATGTCACGATGCGCATGATGCCGATCGCGCCGAGAATTGCGCCCAGCGTCAGCCCTGTCGGCAGCTCCCGCAAGGCGACCCGCCACCAATCCTTCAGGCTGATCTCGCGCAGCGCCAGCGCCCGGATGATCAGCGACGTCGCCTGCGAGCCGGAATTGCCGCCAGAGCTCATGATCAGCGGGATGAACAGGGTCAGCACGATCGCCTTCTCGAGCTCGTCCTGGAAGTACTGCATCGCCGACGCGGTCAGCATCTCGCCGACGAGCAGGATGCTCAGCCAGCCCGCCCGCTTGCGGATCATCCGGATGAAGCTGATCTCGTTATAGGGCTCGTCCAGCGCTTCCATGCCGCCGAGCTTCTGCACGTCTTCCGTCGTCTCGGCGATCATCGCGTCGATGACATCGTCGACGGTGACGATGCCGATGACGCGTTCGCTGGCGTCGACGACCGGCACGGCAAGCAGGTTGTATTTCGAGATGAGGCGGGCGACGTCCTCGCGATCGACGTCGGGCGTCACGCGGATGGGCTTGCGCGCGGCCACGACCGAGGCGACCGGCGCCTCGGGATCGCCGCTGATCAGCCGGCGCAGCGGCACGGCGGTTTCCAGCGCCTTCGTGACCGGCGAGAGCACATAGATCGCATAGACCGTCTCGCGCGAGCGCTCGACATGGCGGATATGGTCGAGCGTCTGCGCGACCGTCCAGCTGTTGGGGACGCTGACGAATTCGGTGGTCATGATCGAGCCCGCGCTGTGCTCGGGATAGGCCAGCAGCCGGGTCAGGGCGGACCTCGTCTCGTGGTCGACCTGGGCGATCAGGCGTTCGCGGACGGGCTCCCGCATATCCTGGAACACGTCGGCGACGCGGTCGGCCGACATGGCCGACAGGAACGCCGCCGCGCGTTGATCGGGAAGCAGCGACAGCGCTTCGGCCGCCTCCACCAGCTCCGGTTGATCGAGGACCTCGACGGCGCGCTCGAACGGCAGGTCGAGGAGGACATTGGCGACTGTCCCCGTATCCTGGTCGTTCAGCGTCTCGACGATGTCGGCGACATGGTCCTGCGCCAAGGTGCAGGCCAGGGTCGTGGCGAGGAGATCCCGCGCCGGTGGTGCGGTCACATCATTCATGGCTCTTATCCTTTTCGATCGGCCGTCACGGGCCGATCGCAGGCGAGCCGGAAAACCCGGTCAGGCGCGCGGAGCGGCGGCGGACGGCTTCGACTGTCGGCTTGGACTGTCGGTTGGCATTTGGGTTCGGGTTTCCTGTGAGACCGCTTGCGTGACCGCTGGCGGTGCGACAGCGCAATGCGCCCAGTCGCGGTTGCCGTCAAATAAAATTTGCATTGCACAAACGCGAGCGCGGCGAGCTTTCCTTAGCGCCGAAAATGCCCGTGCTCCATGCCGACCAATCGGTTGCCGCAATGCGGTTCAGCTCGGCTCGGCTCGGTTCGGCAATGACGCAACGACCGATCCGGTTTTTTCAACACGTATTGGTTGCAGGCGGGAACCCAATCTGCCAATAGCAATACAGATCGACAGATCTAGATTTGCCACGCCGCGCCGGAAACCTCCGACCACAGAGTTTTCTGAACGCTCCGTCTGGATGGATTTCACCTTCAGATGATTTTTGACAATAAATCTATAAAAACCGATATATTATTCCGAGTCATATTACTTTGAACCGCCGATTTCTGGTGGCCATTGTTATCATATTGGCTTGTTCCCTCTCGCTCGGCCTCACCCTCATCGCGGGTTACTACCGAGAACTGGACGACAACCGCAACAGCCTTGCGAAACTGATGGCCTTCCGTCACGTCATTAACGCGGCAAATAGTATTACCGCCGAACGCGGACCGACCAATAGCGTCCTGGGCGAAGAGCCACTCGCCGAAAGCCCCTCTCGCCAACGGTTGAGCCAGTTTCGGGCCACCACCGATTTGGCATTGGCGCGAACAGCGTCGATCGAGCCGCTCGCGGAAGCCGTGCACGATTTGCAGCGTTCGCTGGCGCTGGCGCGGCAGAAAGTGGATGCGCTGGCCAGACTGCCGTTCGCTGCCCGCAGCAATGCCGATATCGAGCGTGTGGTCGAGACCATGTTCGGCGTCTTCGACGCCACCCAGCCGCTCATCGACAAAGCGATGACCGAACTGATCGCCGATGCCCCCGAATTGATCGGTCGAGCCCTGGTCGCACGCATGCTGAGTGAACTGCGCGAACATGCCGGGCGGCTGGGCTCCCATCTCGTCATCCCGATCGCGCATGGCGAGCCGATCAGCACCGAGCGTCGTGCGGCGTTCGAGCAAACGCGGGGAAGAGTCATTGCACTCTGGCAGCTTGCCCGGCAGCAGACCGGCACGAGCAGCGACGAACGTCTGGCTGCGGCCCACAAAGCCGTCGTCGCGCGCTTCTTCGGCGATGGAATGTCCCTTCTCGAACGGACGCTGGCCGCCGGCAATACAGGCCGGTTCGGGCTCAGCACGGCCGAGTTCACCAATGCGATCGTGCCGCATTTCGGACCACTGGAGCAGCTTCGCGACGTTTTCCTGGATGTGACGATCACACGGTTGCGGGCTCAGGATGCAGCCGCACGGGGATGGCTGACCGCCGTCACGGTCGCGACCGCGCTCGTGCTTGTCCTCGAATTCCTCCTTCTCGTCGCCAGCCAGAGGCTGTTGTTCCGTCCCTTGCTCGCCGCGCGCGACCGCATCGTCGCGCTCGCCGACGGCAAGGTCGACGAGCCGATCACGAGCCTTGGGATGAAGGGCGAGATGCTCGGCCTGTTCCAGGCGCTCGATACCCTGCGCCGCAGGCTGATCGACCGGAACGCGCTGGACCGGGAACGCGCCACCTTCGCAGCCCAGCTCAAGCGGCAGGCGGATACTGACGGGCTGACGGGCGTGCTGAATCGCGGAGCGCTGGAAAGGCTGGCTGCGCGCCTCACCGAGCGGGGAAGCGGCCCTGCGCGAATCGGGCTCATCCTGCTCGACATCGACCGGTTCAAGGCGATCAACGACAGCTTCGGCCACGCCGCCGGAGACGATGTGCTGAAGCAGGCCGCGACGCGATTGCGCGCCGCATTGCGGCAGGACGATGTGATCGCCCGCTTCGGCGGCGAAGAATTCGCCATCCTCCTGCTCGGACAGGACATCGAACCGCCGCTGGAGATCGCCGAGCGGCTGCGGCGGACCCTGCAATCGCCGCGGTTCGAACTCGACACCGGGCAGACGCTGGAGGTCACCGCCAGCTTCGGCGCGGCCCTGATCGAGAACGAGGCCGATGCCTGGCCGAGGCTGGTCGCAGCGGCGGATCGCGCGCTCTATCTGGCCAAGGATGCCGGCAGGAACCGCGTCGTCGTGGATGGCGATACCGCGTGAGGCAGCCCGGCCTGCCGGCTCATCCGGGCGACGCGCGACTTTTTTTCCGGGCGTGCAGGCTGCCCCGGTTGGCGACCGGCGGACTGGCCCCTAGGGTGCGTCGGCGCGGCAGAGGATTCTGTGTCGCGACGTCGTTCACAGCCGAAAGACCTGGCTCAAAGCCGAAAGACCTGCCCCGTGTCGCTCACCATCTATGGCTGCTACCGCTCGCGCGCCACGCGCACCATCTGGCTCGCCAACGAGCTCGGACTGCCGTTCAAACATGTCCCCGTCGTCCAGATCTACCGCCTGCCCGATCCCAACGCTCCCGACGCGCCGCTGCATACGGGATCTCCCGATTTCCTCGAGGTGAACCCCAATGGCCGCATCCCTGCCATTTCGGATGACGGCTTCCATCTGCACGAGTCTCTGGCGATCAATTTCTATCTGGCACGCAAGCATGGCGGCCCGCTCGCCCCGGCCAATGCACAGGAAGAAGGCCTCGCCGTGATGTGGTCGCTGTGGGCGGCGACGGAATG
The DNA here is from genome assembly GCF_900108245.1 of Allobosea lathyri. Taxonomy (GTDB): domain Bacteria; phylum Pseudomonadota; class Alphaproteobacteria; order Rhizobiales; family Beijerinckiaceae; genus Allobosea; species Allobosea lathyri. Next base: position 694,032 of record NZ_FNUY01000001.1, on the reverse strand, counting down.
CGAGACCCACGCACTGAACCTGCAGTACCATCTGGCGGCCTATCCGCCCGAGAAGCGCAAGCCGGAACTCGTGACGGCGGCACTTGCCGCGCTGGCGGCCCCATTCGCCGTGCTCGACAAGACCTTGGCGCAGGGCGGCGGCTTCGTCATGGGCGGCCGCTTCACCGTGGCCGATATCAACGTCGCCGAGGTCATCCGCTACGCCAAGCCGGGCACGCAGCTCTTCGAAGCCGCGCCCCATGTGAAGGCCTGGCTCGCCGCCTGCCATGAACGCCCGGCCTTCCAGGCGATGTGGCAGGCCCGTGAGGCCGAGCCCGCCTGAGACAGGAACCGGGTGGCAGCTCCTGCCGCGGGAGCGTATCGCCACCAGCTAGTGGCAGGCGCCCCGCCCGCTCACGTCAGGTCTCTGCGCCATGTCAAACCCCTCCGTGCCGCCGCCAGCCATGACGATGAGCGACTGGCTTTTGCTGATCGCCCTGTCGGTCTTGTGGGGCGGCGCATTCTTCTTCGGGAAGATCGCGGTCGCTGAACTGCCGCCGCTGGCGGTGGTTCTGGCGCGGGTCGGGCTCGCTGCCACAGCGCTCTACCTCGCCGTACGGGTCTCCGGTCTTTCGATGGCGGTCGGTGGCCGGATGTGGCTCGCCTTCTTCGGCATGGGGCTGATCAACAATCTCATCCCCTTCGGCCTGATCTTCTGGGGCCAGACGCAGATCGAAAGCGGCCTGGCCTCGATCCTGAATGCCACGACACCGCTGTTTGGCGTCGTCGTGGCTCATCTCTTCGGCGGGGAGAAGGCGACAGGCCTCAAGTTCGCCGGGGTCGGTGCCGGCATCGTCGGGGTCGCGATATTGATGGGGCCGGACGCGGTCGGCGGACTTGGCGGCGCCCTGTTGCCACAGCTGGCCTGCCTCGCCGCCGCGCTCTCCTACGGATTTGCCGGTCTCTTTGGTCGCCGCTTCCGGGAGCTGCCTCCGCTCGTGACTGCGACGGGGCAGGTCAGCGCCACCACGATGATGACGATCCCGCTCGTCCTGATCTTTCATCCGCCCTGGCTGCTGCCGATGCCTTCGATGAAAACCGGCCTGGCCCTTGTCGGGCTCGCTCTGCTCTCGACGGCACTGGCCTATGTGATCTTCTTCCGGATCATGCGGCGGGCCGGCGGCACCAATGTCATGCTCGTCACCTTCCTGATCCCGATCAGCGCGATCCTGCTCGGCTGGGGGCTCCTCGGCGAAGCGCTGCTGCCACGGCACTTCATCGGAATGGCCGCGATCTTCGCCGGCCTAGCCCTGATCGACGGGCGGATGTTCCGTCGCAAGGAGACGTTCATGCGCACAGCTTGAGCGCCGGGCCGTTTATTGCCCTTCCCTTTATTGCCAAAAAATTATGAATTGCTCTAGGGTCGCTTAATCCGCAGCAGACGCTATTGGCCATAACGGGAACGACTGGAAGATATCGTAAAAAACGATACGCCAGAGGGGAACAGGGGACCACCATGGATGTTCGGCAACTGCGGTGCTTCATCGCGGTGGCGGAAGAGTTGCACTTCGGCCGGGCGGCCGAGCGGCTCGGCGTAGCACCACCAGCCTTGTCCAGACAGATCAGCGCGCTCGAGGACGAACTCGGCGTAGGCCTGTTCACGCGCACGACGCGGCAGGTCGCGATGACCCGCGCCGGCCTCATCATGCTCGAAGAGGCCAAGGGCATCCTGGTCAAGATGGAGCATGCCTCGCGTGCCGTGCGTGAGGCATCGCTTGCTTCGGGCAAGGTGCTGCGGGTCGGCGCGATCGATGCGGCCTCGTCGAGCTTCGTCCCCGAAGCGCTCGTCTGTTTCCGCCAGCGCCATCCCGGCGTCGAAATCAAATTCGTCGAGGCGATGACCGCCGCGCTGATCCAGATGCTGGAAGCCGGCAAGCTCGATCTCGCGCTGACACGCCCGCCCCGCAAGCCCACCGACTGCGCCTTCGAGGTTTTGCGCGTCGAACGGCCGATCGTGGTGCTGAACGAGCAGCACCCGCTCGCCGCGCGCGAATACTTGACCATGCTCGACCTCGTCGGCGAGCCCTTCGTCGTGCCTTCCAAGCGCATCCGGCCCTTCGCCTACGATCTTGTCATGTCGTATTTCGAAAGCGTCGGCGCCGTGCCCAACGTCATCATCGAAGCCACCGAGAAGCCAGCTATGATGTCTGCCGTAGCGGCGGGGCTTGGCATGGCGCTCGCACCCGACTGGGTGTCGCGGCTGAGCTTTCCCGGCGTCACGATGCGCCGCCTGCGCGGGGCGATGCTCGACCCTCCACCGCCGGGAGCCCTGGTCGGCATCGCCTGGCGTCCACACCAGAAGCTCGCTTCACGCGACGATTTTCTTGCGATCCTGCGTGAAAGCGTCACCCTGATCGACGAACGCCATGTCCTGCCGTTCGCCGTCCCCTCAACGAAACTGAAACGGACCGCCCGCGCCGTCGGGTAGTCAGTCGGAGGAGCCTGATGAGTTTGAACCAAATCGAACGAGCGCAGGGTCTACGCGTGCGCTCGTCCCAGGACCTGGCCGCAGGACTGTTCATGATCCTGCTCGCGGGCATTGCCTTCGTGATGTCCTATGAACTGCCGATGGGCACGCTGCGCCAGCTTGGGCCGGGCATGCTGCCCAAATCCTTCGCGGCGATCTGCGCGGCGCTCGGCGCGCTCCTCGTCATCTCCTCCTTGCGCTTTCACGGCGAGAAGCTGTCGGGCTGGTCCTGGCGCGGCGTGTTCTTCGTGCTCGGCGCGGCCTGCGTCTTCGCTTTGTGCATTCGCGGCTTCGATCTTGGACCGATCCACGTCCCGCAGCTTGGCCTCGCCGTTGCCGGGCCGCTCGTGATTCTGATTTCGGGGCTCGCAGCCGACGATCTGAAGCCGAAGGAACTCGTGATCTTCGCGGTCGTCATGAGCACGGCCTGCGCGCTGCTGTTCAAATACGCGCTGTCGCTGCCAATTCCGCTCGCCCCCTGGCTGTTGGGAATCTGAGCACCATGGATATGTTCTCCAATCTCTCCCTCGGCTTCGGCGTCGCGCTGTCGCTGCAGAACCTTGCGCTCTGCTTTGCGGGCTGTCTGGTGGGCACGCTGATCGGCGTGCTGCCCGGCGTCGGCCCCATCGCAACCATCGCCATCCTGCTGCCGATCACCTTCGGGCTCGATCCGGTGGGCGCGCTCATCATGCTCGCCGGCATCTATTACGGCGCTCAGTATGGTGGCTCCACCACGGCCATCCTCGTCAACATCCCCGGCGAGGCGACCTCGGTCGTCACCACGCTGGACGGCCACCAGATGGCCAAGCAGGGTCGGGCCGGCGTTGCGCTGGGCACCGCCGCGCTCGGCTCGTTCTTCGCCGGCTGCGTCGCCACCCTCTTCATCGCCGCGCTCGGCGCGCCGCTGACCAAGCTCGCCCTGCTGTTCGGGCCGGCTGAATATTTCTCGCTGATGGTGATGGGTCTCTGTTTTGCCGTCGTGCTGGCGCGCGGCTCGATCCTCAAGGCCTTCTGCATGATCATGCTGGGCCTGCTGCTCTCGACGGTCGGGACCGATCTGGAGACCGGCCAGGAACGCATGACCATGGGCTTTCCGCCTCTGGCCGACGGCATCGACTTCGCCGTGCTGGCGATGGGCGTGTTCGGCTTTGCGGAAGTGCTGCGCAATCTCGAGAACACCGAGACGCGCGATGTCGTCCGCGCCAAGATCGGCCGGCTCCTGCCCGGCTGGGATGACATCAAGCAGTCGATCAAGCCCGTGCTGCGTGGCACCTTGCTCGGCGGCATCCTCGGCATTCTGCCGGGCAATGGCGCGGTGCTCGGCCCCTTCGCGAGCTACACGCTCGAGAAGAAGCTCGCCAAGGATCCGTCCCGCTTCGGCAAGGGCGCGATCGAAGGCGTTGCCGGGCCGGAATCGGCCAATAATGCCGGCGCGCAGACCGCCTTCATCCCGCTGCTGACGCTGGGCATTCCCCCCAACGCCGTGATGGCGCTGATGGTCGGCGCCATGACCATTCACGGCATCATTCCCGGCCCGCAGGTCATGACCAAGAACCCGGAACTGTTCTGGGGCATGATCGCCTCGATGTGGATCGGCAACCTGATGCTGCTGGTCATCAACCTGCCGCTGGTCGGCGTCTGGGTGAAGCTGCTGCAGGTTCCCTACCGCCTGATGTTCCCGTCGATCCTGATCTTCTGCTGCATCGGCATCTACTCGGTGAACAACCAGCCGGTCGATGTTGCCTTTACAGCGATGTTCGGCCTGTTCGGCTATCTCCTGATCAAGCTCGGCTTCGAACCCGCGCCGATGCTGCTCGGCTTCGTGCTCGGCAAGCTGATGGAAGAGAAGCTGCGTCAGGCGCTGATCATCTCGCGTGGGTCGTTCATGACCTTCCTGGAGAGGCCGATCTCGGCCGGGCTGCTCGTCGTCGCCGTCGCCATCCTCGTGATCGCGCTGTTGCCGTCGATCAACAAGAAGCGCGACGAGGTCTTCACCGAATGACGGGGTTGTAGCGTCAATCGCACTGCCCCAGTCTCATTCCAAAGCAAATCCTAGGGAGAACTACCAATGAAGAAGCTTGCCATCGGCCTTGCGGCCGCCATGACGCTGGCGCTTGCCGGCGGCGCCCAGGCCCAGGCCTATCCGACGCGGCCGATCACCATGATCGTGCCGTTCGCGGCCGGCGGACCGACCGACATCATCGCGCGCATCGTCGGCGACCATATGTCGAAGACGCTGGGCCAGCAGCTCGTGATCGAAAACGTCGCCGGCGCCGGCGGCACCACGGGCATCACCCGCGCGGTGACCGCAGCGCCTGACGGCTACACCATCGCGATGGGCCATCTCGGCACCTTCTCGGCCGCGCCTGCGACCTATCCGGGTCTGAAATACGACCCGATCAACGGTATGCAGACCATCGGCCTGGCCGGCGGCACGCCGATCCTGATCGTCGCGCGCAAGAACCTGGAGCCGAAGGATCTCAAGGAGTTCGTGGCCTATGTGAAGGCCAATGCCGACAAGGTCAACGAAGCCCATGCCGGCCTCGGCTCGGTGTCGTGGACGACATGCACGCTTCTGAAGGGCCAGCTTGGCGTTCCCAAGCTCAATGCCGTCGCCTATCGCGGCACGGGCCCGGCGCTGAACGATCTTGTCTCCGGCCAGATCGACTTCATGTGCGACCAGATCGTCAGCGTCGCCGAGCAGGTGAAGGCCGGCACCATCAAGGCCTATGCCGTCGCCTCGGCGCAGCGCTCGCCGGCCCTGCCGGACGTGCCGACGACCACCGAAGCCGGACTGCCCGAATATCAGATCGAGGCCTGGAACGGCATTGCCGGCCCCAAGGGCATGCCGAAGGAAGCCGTCGACAGGCTGGTCGACGCACTCAACAAGGCGTTGAATGACGAGGGCACCAAGAAGCGTCTGCTCGATCTCGGCACCGTTCTGCCCACCGCCGAAGAGCGGACGCCGGCCGGTTTCGCCGCGCTGATCAAGCGCGACGCCGACAAGCTCAGCCCGGCCCTGTCGGCCGCGCCGAAGTAACCGGCCCGACACGACCTTCAAACGGCGGGCCGCTCAGCCCGCCTTTTTTTGTGACGTTCCTCAAGATACCAGCTCAAAACCGGACTTCGTCCACCGGCGTTAGAGCATGCTGCGTATTTCCGAGTGAAGCCGGCACGCTCCAGAAGCGACAAGAGCAGGGCGGCGGATCAGAGTGAACGGGCTGAGGCGTTGATGTTGCAGGAATTTTTCCCGCTTGGGTAACGATTAGTCACATCTCGTGACGCCCCCCGCAGGAACCAGATCGGCGCTTGCTCGTTTTCCTCCCAACGTCTCTTGGAAGGAGAACGACCATGATCAAGAAACTTGCCCTCGTTGCCGCCATCGCCATCCTGCCGGCCACGGCTTTCGCACAGCAGAACCCGCAGGGTGCGGCTGGTGGCGCAGCTAGCGGCGCCGCCAGCGGCGCTGTCGGCGGCGCGATCGTCGGCGGTCCTGTCGGCGCTGTCGTCGGCGGCGTAGGCGGTGCCGTCGTCGGCGCCATCATCGGCGACCAGACCCCGCGTTTCCGCCAGTATGTCGTCGAGCAGCGCGTGCCGTCCTACACCTATGCCGAGCCCGTAACGGTCGGCACGGTGCTGCCGTCGGAAGGCGTCGTCTACCATCGCCTGCCGGCCGAATACGGCCCGTCCGCTTCGAGTTACAGCTACACGGTGGTGAATGATCGCCCTGTCATCGTCGAGCCGCAGAGCCGCCGTGTGATTCAGGTCATCGAATAACCGACGCGGGACTTTTGAATAAAGCGAGGCCCGTGAATAAAGCGAGGCCCGGCCCGGCCCGGCGACGGGGCGGGCCTCACCTTTTGGTGATCACGCCGTCCGGAACCTCGGCGTAGCACCGGCGTTTTTTCGGGTGAGGCTGGGCATATCGGAGATCAACCATGATGAAGCGGATCTTACTCGCTGCAGTTCTGACTGCCCTTCCCGTCACCGCCTTCGCGCAGACCGCGGGTCCCCTGATTCGCGATCCTACGGGCGGCGTCACGCGCGATCCCGCTCTGGTCGGGACGGAAATGTTCTATCCGACTCTCACGCGAGATCCGGCGGGCGGGACGATGATCAGCGACGAGCAGGGCTTTCGGACCTATGTGATGGGCCAGCGCGTCCACTCGTATCAGTATGGTCAGCCCGTCCAGGTCGGCACCGTGCTGCCGGCGCGCGGCGTCGTCTATCGCGCGGTACCGGCGCAATACGGTGCACAAGGCTACCGGTACACGGTCGTGAACGACGAGCCCGTGATCATCGAGCCGCGCACCCGTCGCGTGGTCGAAATCATCGACTGACGGCATCCATTGAATGAGGAACCTTGGAAGGCCCGCGTCGGCAAACGGCGCGGGCCGTCTATGGTTCAGCGCGTGCCGAACATGCGGTCGCCCGCGTCGCCCAGGCCCGGCACGATATAGCCGTGGTCGTTGAGGCATTCGTCGATCGCCGCCGTCCAGATCAGGACATCAGGGTGGGCGGCGCGCAGGCGTGCGATGCCTTCCGGTGCCGCCAGCAGACAGACGAAGCGCAGGTCCTTCGCGCCGCGCTCCTTCAGCCGGTCGATCGCGGCCACCGCTGAATTGGCCGTTGCCAGCATCGGGTCCATCACGACGATCATGCGGTCGGCGACGTCCGAGGGCGCCTTGAAGTAGTATTCCACCGCCTGCAGCGTGTCGGGATCGCGATAGAGCCCGATATGGGCGACACGGGCGGCGGGAACCAGTTCCAGCATGCCGTCGAGAAAGCCGACGCCGGCCCGCAGGATCGGCGCAAAGACCATCTTCTTGCCGGCGATGATCGGCTGCATCGATTTGGTCAGCGGCGTCTCGATCTCGATCATCTCGATCGGCAGGTCGCGCGTGACCTCGTAGCAGAGCAGCATGCCGATTTCGTTGAGCAGCTGGCGGAAGCTCTTGGTCGAGCGGTCCTTCTCGCGCATCAATGTCAGCTTGTGCCGCACCAGCGGGTGATCGACGACGGTGACGCCGTCCTGGATGGTGGTCATTCCTGCAAGCCCCTCTTTGCCACTTCAGCCTTCATCCTGAGGAGCGCGGCAGGCGCGTCTCGAAGGATGAGGGCTGAGGGTGTTTCCAATTCAGAATACCGTGCCATCGCTGATGATGGTCAAGGGCGGGCCGCCATCCACGCGTTTTTCGCGTGCGATCCGGCGCCCGGCCGCCCAGGTGCCGCCCTCCAGCACTTTGGCGAGGGGCAATTCATCCCGGCTGTATCCAAGACTCCCCCGGATCGACGCACCGATTTCGTCGAGCAGCGCCACGGTCAAGGCTCGCCACTCGACGACCAGCGGTGAGCCGACCTCGTGAGCGCGCTGACGATCGGCTTCGTCCTTCAGCGCCAACACGCCGCAGTCGAGAAAGAGGCCGCCATTGCGGTATTCGGGCAGGCCGGTGAGGTCGTCGATATCGAGCACGGTGATGCCCGCCCATTGCAGCGGCTCGATCAGCGAATAGGTCAGCCATTGCGAGAGCTTGTGAAAGGGCACGAGCCCCTCGGTCGCGCTGCCCGGCGCTATCAGCGGGTGACGCCAGGTATCGCCCAGGGCCACGCCGGCAAGCGTCAACCGCGACGGCCAAATGCCACCAAAGCGCGCCAGAACCTCCGCCAGCATGTGGCCGGCCCGGATCGTGCCGGTCTCGGCTACGCCGACGAACCGGTCGAACAGGTCACCGGGACGCTCCAAACCATGGCGCTCAAGCTCCTCGCCAAGCCGGTTGAGCAAGGCAGCGCGGCCTTCCAGCGCCAGCAGCGGGTTCGATGGACCGGTCTGGAAGCCTTCCGCCAGCGCAGCTGCATCGAGGCGCTTCAGCGCCGTGGCGTCGGCACGCAGCGGCTGCTTCGGGTCGCTCGAGAACAGGCCCGCACCGAACATGTCGAGCGAGGCCAGAGCCAACCCCTCGGAACGGCCGATCGAGGTGCTCGAGGCGGTATCGTGGTAGCGCCAATCGGGGCCGGCGCCGGCGTCAAGGAGCACGCTGACGATCGCGAGATCATAAGCGGCCCGGCCACGCGCGCCGGCATCATGGAAATTGGCGCCGAGATCCAGCACGCTCCAGCGATCGATTCCCGCCGCTACGAAATGGCGCCAGCGCGCGTGGAAGGGGATGTCGAGCGTCGGGTAGTTCACCTTGATGGTATCCAGCACATAGGCGGCGCAGCCTTCCATCTGCTCCGGATGCACTGCGAAATGCAGGAGCTCGCCTGCAATGCCGAGCCTGAGCATTTCCTGCGCCCGCTCGCGGACGGCGGCAGGCTTGAGCAACAGGCGAAACGCCTCTGGATCACGATCTGGCATATCGGCTCGCGGGTTCAGAATTTATCGAGGTCGCGGCCGACAGTCGCCTTCAGCGCGTTGTCGCCGGGCGCACCCTCGGGGGAATAGTAGCCGGCCGCCTTCTTGGCCTCGATCTCGACCGAGGCATCGGGCGGCACCAGTTCGGGCGGGATCGCGACGCGTTCGCCGATCTCGATGCCGCTTTCGACCATGGCGTCGTATTTCATGTTCGACATCGACATCAGCCGGTCGATCCGGGTGATACCGAGCCAGTGCAGCACGTCCGGCATCAGCTGCTGGAAGCGCGCATCCTGGACGCCGGCCACGCATTCGGTGCGCTCGAAATAGGTCGCGGCCGAATCGCCGCCCTCCTGGCGCTTGCGGGCGTTGTAGACGAGGAACTTCGTGACCTCGCCGAGCGCCCGGCCCTCCTTGCGGTTGTAGACGATGACGCCGACCCCGCCGCCTTGCGCCTCCTTCACGGCCTCCTCGATGCCGTGCACGAGATAAGGCCGGCAGGTGCAGATGTCCGAACCGAAGACGTCCGAGCCGTTGCACTCGTCATGGACGCGGCAGGCGACCCGGCGCTTGGGGTCCGTGATCGCCTGGACATCGCCGACGATATAGGCCGTGATCGAGCCGATCGGCGGCAGGAAGACGCGCAGATCAGGCCGCGTCACCAGTTCCGGATACATGCCGCCGGTCTGCTCGAACAGCGTGCGGCGCAGTTCGTGCTCGCTCGTGCCGAAGCGCTCGGCGATGCCCGGCAGGTGCCAGACCGGGTCGATCGCGATCTTGGTGACGCTGATATCGCCCGATTTATGCAGGATGTGATCATCCGCCGCGAGCCTGTGCGCACCCATCGCCGCCAGGATCTCCGGCAGGTTGAGCCGGGCCTTGGTGATGGCGATGGTCGGGCGGATATCGACGCCCTCGCCGATCAGCTGCCCGAAATCCTGCGCGACACGGTGTCCGAAGGGGTCGAGCGAGACGATCCTGCCGGGCGCGGACCATTGCGGCTGCGGCGCGATCTCGGCTGTCGGATAGGTGTTGGTCAGGTCGGGGCGCTGCGACGGGTTCATCGCGCGGGCGGAGACCGCGAGCGCCCGGTAGACCGAATAGGAGCCGCCATGGGCCCCGATGACGTTGCGGTCCCCGGGGCTGGTGGTCGAGGCGATGACCGGTCCGCGCTCGGCGATGCTGTCCGCGCCCCATCGGATCGGGAAGCGCGTGGCCGCGTTGCCCGGTTCGGGATGGGAGGTCAGGCGGATATGCGTCGTGCGGTTCTGCTGGGTCATCGCGGGTTCGCCCTGCAAATAGGAAAGGGCCCCGGGACGATGGTCGTCCGGGGCCCTCTGGACCTGTCAAAATGTGACTTAATGCGAGAGCGGCGTCAATCGGCCAGCAGATATTCCGTTACGGCAGGCGCTAGACGATCGAGCGCGCTCAGAACACGGCGAGATAACGCAGCAGCGAGATGATGCCGATGACGATGACGATGATCTGCACGATGTTCTTGATCTGCGCGTCGAGCGGCAGCATGCGGACGAGATAAAGCACGAGACCAATGACGAGAACGGTAATGAGAAGGGAAATCAGAAGACCCATGATTTAAATCCTTTATCTCGGCCGAGAGCCGGCCCCCCGGAACCTGCACCCGCAACGCATTCGCAGCGCCAAGCTCCGCTGACAGAACGTCGCAGGGTGGGAATTGGTTCCGTTGCGGTGGCACGATGCCTTGCCGGCAAAGGCGCGGGGAACCCCTCTCCTGTAAGGAGAGGGGCGGGGGTGAGGTGTCGGCCCCTCGACCAGTCGCGTGATGGAATTGCGCGCGGTCGGGTCGCGGCTCTCACGACAAACGGCCTTACCCCTCACCCTGCCCTCTCCCTCCGGGAGAGGGTTCCCCGCGCTTTTCGCGGCATAGGGTTCAGCCGGCGATTCGCCCGAAATCGGCCACTGCGCGCGTCGCCTCGCGGAGCTGGTTGAGGAGGCGCAGGCGGTTGGCCCGGAGCGCCGGATCGGGATCGTTGACCGTGACCTGATCGAAGAAGGCATCGACCGCCGGGCGCAATTCGGCGAGCGCAGTCATGGCGCCCTCATAATCTTCCCTGACAACCGCGGCTTCCGCGGCCGGTGTGGCGCTGGCCAGAGCCACCGCGAGCGCCTTCTCCTCGATCAGCCCGGCATCGGCGATGAGCTGGAGATCGGCGGCCCCGGCAAAAGCGCCCTCGCCGTCCTTCTTCTCCTCAGCCCTGAGGATATTGGCCGCGCGCTTGTAGCCGGCGAGCAGGCTTTTTCCGTCCTCGGTGTCGAGGAAGCGCGAGAGTGCCGCGACGCGGCGGGTGATGAGGAGAAGGTCGTCGGAGGGCTGCCCTTCTCCCCTCGCGGGAGAAGGTGTCTGCGCAGCAGACGGATGAGGGGGCGCCGTGCCCTCCCCGGCTTGCGTATGAAGAGCGCCAGCACTGGCAGCGTCGCGCGCCCCCTCATCCGTCACGACGCTGCGCGCCGCGCCACCTTCTCCCGCGAGGGGAGAAGGGGAGCCTGCGAGAACTGCATCGACGAGGTCGTGTCGCGCCCCCTGATCGCGGAGCATGACTTTTAGGCGGTCGTGGAAGAAGGAGAGGAGGTCTCCAATTTTCTCGTCAGCCCAAGCTTCGTACCCGGGAACTATATCCTCAAAGATATCTACCGCTTTTACGCTTCCACCAAAGCGCGTGGCTGCGTCTTCAATGATATCGTCCTGTACTCCAAGGCCGCTCAAAGCCTCGACCGCTCCCAACGAAGCCATTTTATTGGTGTAGTACATCGTGCCGAGCACTGGCTTAAGCGCAGCAATACCAGTGTCAAACAACGGCAACCGCACCCCATTCTCAACTACCAACCGGATCACCCCCAGCGCCGCCCGCCTCAGCGCATAAGGATCTTTGCTCCCGGTCGGTTTCTCATCGATCGCCCAGAAACCGACGAGCGTATCGAGCTTGTCGGCGAGCGCCACGGCCACCGAAACTGGATCAGTCGGCACGCGGTCCGACGGCCCCATTGGCTTGTAATGCTCCTCGATCGCTGCGGCGACAGACGGATGTTCGCCCTGAAGCTCGGCGTATTTGCGCCCCATCAGCCCCTGCAATTCAGGGAATTCGCCGACCATCTCGGTAGGAAGGTCGGCCTTGGCAAGTTTTGCCGCGCGTTCGGCGTTCTTTACCAGCTCGGCCCGCTCGGCGTCTGGCAAGTCCTTGCCAATTATACCAGCGAGCTCGCGCGCCAGCGCGGCGATGCGCTGCACGCGCTCGCCTTGCGTGCCGAGCTTGGCATGGAAGACGACGCCGAGCTTGTCGAGCTTGGCCATGCGCTGGTCGAGCGGCTTCGACAGATCGAGCTCGAGCTTTTCGGCGCTCTCCCTGAAGGTGTCGAGATCGGGCAGCGAGCCCTTGTCGGTCGCGAAGAAATAGGCTGCGTCGGAGAGGCGCGCGCGCACGACGCGGCCATTCCCGGCGGTGATCGCCACGCCGCCGTCGCTGGCGACGAGGTTCGAGACCAGGATGAAGCGGTTGGAGAGCGCGCCGCTCATGGGATCGCGCAGCACGAAGCATTTCTGGTTGGCGCGGATGGTGGCGCGGATCGCTTCGGCGGGAATCTCCAGGAAGCGCTCCTCGAAGGATCCCATCAGCACGACCGGCCATTCGACCAGCCCTGCGACCTCCTCCAGCAGGCCCTCATCCTCGACGAGGTCGAGGCCCTGCGCGAAGGCGAGATTGCGGGCGTCAGTGAGGATGATCTCCTTGCGGCGGTCGGCATCGAGCACCACCCTCGCCTTTTCCAGGCTCGACACGTAGTCATCGAAGCGCCGCACCGTGATCGCGCCCGGCGCATGGAAGCGGTGGCCATAGGTGGTGTTGCCGGAGATGATGCCGTCGACATCGAAAGGCACGACCTCCGGTTCCTCGGTCTCGGCGCCGAAGGTGCACAGGATCGAGTGCAGCGGGCGCACCCAGCGCAGGCTGGCGCCGGCAGTCGAGGCCTTGCCCCAGCGCATCGACTTCGGCCAGGGGAAGCTGCGGATCACGGCGGGCACGATCTCGGCTATAGCCGCAACCGTCTCCTGACCGGGTTTTTCGATGACGGCGATGTAGCTGTCGCCCTTCTTCGGATCGCTGACGATGGTCGCCTGATCGAGCGAAGCCAGACCGGCTGCCTTGAGGAAGCCCTGCACGGCGGCGTCGGGAGCACCGACGCGCGGGCCTTTGCGCTCCTCGCGGACATCGCGGCCGCGAATGGGCAGGCCGGCAATGTGCAATGTCAGCCGGCGCGGCGTGGCGAAGGCTTTCGCGCCCTCATAGACCAGACCACGCTCGACCAGCGCATCGGTGACGAGCTTCTTCAGGTCTTCCGCCGCCTTGCGCTGCATGCGGGCGGGGATCTCTTCCGAGAAGAGTTCGAGCAGGAGATCGGGCATCAGTTGGCTCCCCCGCCGGCCGTCTTCAGCCAGGCCGCGCCGCAGGCCTTGGACAGTTCGCGCACGCGCAGGATGTAGCTTTGGCGCTCGGTGACCGAAATCACGCCGCGCGCATCGAGCAGGTTGAACATGTGGCTCGCCTTGATGCACTGGTCATAGGCCGGCAGCGCCAGGCTGTGGCGCGCATCAATGGCTCCTTCGCTGGCCTCGCCGGCCGCGAGCAGCGCCTTGCACTCGCCCTCGGCATCCGCGAAATGGCGAAACAGCATGGCCGTGTCGGCATGCTCGAAATTATGGCGCGAGAACTCCTGCTCGGCCTGCAGGAAGACGTCGCCATATGAGATGCGGTCCTCGCCATCGAGGCCGTTGAAATTCAGGTCGTAGACGTTCTCGACGCCCTGGACATACATCGCCAGACGCTCCAACCCGTAGGTCAGCTCACCCGCGACAGGCGCGCATTCGACACCCGCAACCTGCTGGAAATAGGTGAACTGGCTGACTTCCATGCCGTCGCACCAGCATTCCCAGCCAAGACCCCAGGCACCCAGCGTCGGGCTTTCCCAATCGTCCTCGACGAAGCGGACATCGTGCAGGGCAAGGTCAACGCCGATGGCTTTCAGCGAGTCGAGATAGAGCTGCTGCAGGTCCGGCGGCGACGGCTTCAGGATGACCTGGAACTGGTAGTAGTGCTGGAGCCGGTTGGGGTTCTCGCCATAGCGGCCATCCTTGGGACGGCGCGAGGGCTGGATATAGGCCGCTTTCCAGGGCTTTGGCCCAAGCGCCCGGAGCGTCGTCGCCGGATGGAAGGTGCCGGCACCGACCTCCATGTCATAGGGCTGGAGAATGACGCAGCCGCGTTCTGCCCAGAACCGCTGCAAGGTCAGCAGCAGGCCCTGGAACGAGCGGGTCGGGTTCAGCGAATCGGGCAGTTCGGCGGGAGCGGACAAGGCTTGAGCCTTCCAGATTATCCGGGGATCGCCGTGTGCTTAGGGGGTGGCGCCTGCCAAGGTCAAGCATGGCGCTGTCGCTGCTCCGGACAGGTTACGTTCATTCTGAGCCGGGTAATGTTCGCCTGAACCGTGGATTCGCGGCGTTCGGGGCGAGCGCTTGAGCCGGATCGGCGGTCCATAGTGACCAGGAGAACCGATATGCTGTCATCCCGCATCGCCGCCGCAACCTTTGGCGCCCTCACCCTGGCGGTCGCGGCCTTCGCCGCCGCCCCGACCTCTGCCGCACCCGTTTCGATGGGGACTGTTCAGACGGCGCAGTCGCAGGGCGATCTCGTGCAGCAGGCCCAGTATTACGGCCCGCGCCGCTATTACGGTCCGCGTCGCTATTATGGCCGGCCGGTCTATCGCCCGCGCTGCTTCTACACCAACCGACGCGTCTGGACCGGTTACGGCTGGGTCGTTCGCCCCGTGCGCGTCTGCCGCTGAGAAGGTTAACCGCGACAAGGCCTGCCGAGATGACGCCGCAATCTGACGACAAGCTGAACGGCGCGGTTTCGTGCCGTTCAGGTTCGGGAGCCTAGTCTTCCACTCAGGAACGACGGTCGATCGTGCGGCATGGGCCGCCGGCGCCACATTGAGGAGGATCTCATGTTCCGCAAAATGCTTCTCGCTTTCGCAACAGCCGCGACACTTGGCGGCGTTTCTCTCGCTGCAGCGCCAGCCTCGGCTGCGCCGATCGCCGCCGGGCAGCTGGCACAGCCCTCGGGCGACATGGTGCAGCAGGCGCAGTACTATTACGGTCCGCGCCGCTATTACGGCCCGCGCCGTTACTATGGTCCGCCGCGCTATTACGGGCCGCGCTACTATGGCCCGCGGCGCTATTATGGACCGCCGCGCTTCTATGGTCCGCGTCCCTTCTACGGACCGCGCTACTACTGGTAATCGCCATTGGTAATCGCCACGTCGGGCGCGGCCGTCAGCGCAGCGTCGTGCGCCCACGATGAACCGCATCGCTGATTTCAGTGAGGCGGCCGTCAGGCCCATTGAGAACGAAAGCCGGCAGCAGCTCTGCCGGCTTTCTGCTGTTCAGGACAGCCGTCACAACGACGCGAATGGCGGGCCGGTCCGCCAGCGCATGGATAGGCCGGATGGAAATGCCGCCGAAACCGGTTGCCAGCCCTGCCAGAAGCTCCGCCAGCGCCTCCGCGCGGTGGATGATCGCGATCTGCCCACCGGGACGCAGGACGCGCCGGGCCGTCTTGAACCAGGGCGCCAGCGAACCCTCGACGACATGGGCGGCGCGCCGGTTCGGCACCGGCGAGGCCCTGGTTTCCGCCGCCGCATAGAAGGGCGGGTTCATCGCGACGCAGGCAAAGCTGGCCGGGCGCAGCCCTGCTGCCGACAGGACGGCAACGGACGCGGCGATGTCGGCGGCGACCACATCGACGCGCTCCGAGAGCTGGTTGAGCGCGGCATTCTCAAGAGCCAGCGCCGCGAGATCGGGATCCCGCTCGACCAGCGTCACCCGCAGGGCGGGCTGCGCCAGTGCGGCAGCAAGCCCGATCGTGCCGACACCGGCGCCGATATCGAGCAAGGGTCCCTCGCCCAGTTCGGGCAAGGCCGCCGCCAGCAGAATCGCATCGCTGCCGGCACGATGGCCCTTTTTGGGCTGGCGCACGATCAGGCGCCCGTCGAGCAGCCGGTCCGTGACAATCTCGCCGAGCGCGGATGTCGCCCCGGCATCAAGCATCGCGCAATTCGGCGCCGTAGCCAGCCTCGACGAGCAGCGCGCGGGCCCGCATGCGATCGGCATCGCGAACCAGCAGGCGGCGCGGGAACACGCCGATCATGCCCTCGAGCGCGCTGATATGCTGGTCGGCGATCAGGCAATCGAGATTCGCAGACGCCAGCAGGGCCTCGATGGCCCCGAGCAAAACGATGTCGTTGGTGCGGATGAGCTCATGCATCGGTGCATGGAGCGCAAGCGCAGGCCTGTGCGCAAGTCCCCGCCGGTTTTCCGGTGAAAACCGGGTGCGGCGTCAGGGTGCAATTGCGGGGGCTTGCCGCCCATGCCACGGTTGTGAGAGGGCAACAGTCACCGCGCCGCGTAATGCGGAAGCTGGCCGGAGTGTATCAAGTGGGCGTCGTCGTACCGTTCGAAGACAAGGAAGTGGGCCAGGCCCGCATCGAAACCCTGGTCGACCTGACCCGTAGCGACATGGAGCGCGTCAACGCGATGATCCTGTCGCGCACCGGCTCGGACGTCACCATGATTCCCGAGGTTGCCAACCATCTGATCTCATCGGGCGGCAAGCGGCTGCGACCGATGCTGACGCTCGCGACCGCTGCGCTGTGCGGCTATAGCGGCGAAGGCCACGTCAAGCTCGCGGCCTCCGTCGAGTTCATGCACACGGCGACGCTGCTGCATGACGATGTCGTCGACCAGAGCGACATGCGCCGTGGCAAGCTCGCCGCCCGCATGCTTTGGGGCAACGAGGCGAGCGTGCTCGTCGGCGATTTCCTGCTGGGCCAGGCCTTCAAGATGATGGTCGAGGTCGGTTCGCTGCGCGCACTCGACATTCTCTCAACAGCAGCCGCCGTCATCGCCGAGGGCGAGGTGCTGCAGCTGTCCGTCGCCAAGAACACCGAGACCACCGAGGACGAATATCTCGCCGTGATTCGCGGCAAGACGGCGGAACTCTTCGCGGCGGCCTGCGAAGTCGGCCCCGTCATCGCCAATTCGTCCAAGGCCGATGCCGCGGCCTGCCGCAGCTACGGCCTCAATCTCGGCATCGCCTTCCAGCTCATCGACGATGCGCTGGACTATGGCGGCGTCGCCTCCAAGCTCGGCAAGAATACCGGCGACGATTTCCGCGAGGGCAAGATCACCTTGCCGGTCGTGCTCTCCTTCCGGCGCGGCAGCGACAGTGAGCGCGCCTTCTGGCGGCGCACACTTCAAGACGGTGAGATCAAGGATGGCGACTTTGAAGAGGCTCAAGGCATCATGCGCCGCCATCGTGCACTCGACGACACGATCGAGCGGGCCGAGCACTATGCCAAGATGGCCAAGGATGCGCTGGGCCTATTCCCGGCCTCGCCGATGAAGCAGGCGCTGAACGAGACCGTCGATTTCTGCGTCGCGCGGGCGCATTGAGGCGCGCGGCCGGCGGCTAGCGCAGCAGCGTCGGCGTCACCCACCAGCCCGGATGGGACCGCTGCAGGGACTTGGCGGCGTCGGCGCTGGCGCGGCAATCGTCGAACAGGGCAAAGCAGGTCGCGCCCGATCCTGACATGCGGGCGAGCCTGCATCCCGGCAGCCCGGCGAGCGTCGGCAGAACAGTATCGAGGATCGGTGCCACCGCTCGCGCCGGGCCTTCGAGATCATTGCCGGATCGTGAGAGTACGGCGATCAGGTCTTGGGCTGTCTCGCTATTCGTCTCCGGCAGCGTGCGGGACGAGGAAAGAGCCTGTCCCGCCTGAAGACCCAGCTTCCGGAACACCGCGACCGTCTCGACGGGCACGCCGGGATTGACCAGAACGGCGAAAAGCGGCGGCAGGCGCAAGGGCGGCCCCAGGCACTCACCGATACCCATCATCAGCCGCGCCCGCGATTCGAGACAGACCGGCACGTCGGCACCGACCTTGGCCGCGACATCGAGCAAAGCCGGCATGGTCGGCTGCAATCCATTCAGGCGCGCCAGCAGGCGCAGCGCACCGGCCGCATCGGCCGAACCGCCACCGATGCCCGAGGCCACCGGCAAGCGCTTGACGAGATGAAAACGGCCCCAGCGCAATGCGCCGAGTTCGCCAGAAAGCGCGCGTGCGGCGCGCAGGACGAGATTGTCGCCATCGACCGGTAAGCCATTGCCGCACGGGCCGCTGATGGTCAGCGACAGCTCCGGCGCCGGCTCAAGCGTCAGCGTGTCACCAACGCTGGCGAAAGCGACGAGGCTTTCGAGCTCGTGATAGCCGTCGGCGCGCCGGCCGATCACCCGGAGGTTCAGATTGACCTTGGCGCGGGCGCGCGTCGTCAGCGTCGAAGGCACGTCATGCTCGCAGCAATGGCGTCAGACGCCAGTCCTCAAACGCCAGACCTCAAACACCAGGTCTCAGCCGCCGTCCTTCTTGGACTCGTCCTTGCCGGGCTCTGCCGCATTGGCGGATGGCGGCTCGTCGAGCCCACGCTCGATCTTGCGCTGGATCTTCGCCAGATCCTCGGGCTCGGGGCTGAGATCGCGGGCGTGGTTCCACTGGAACTTCGCCTCCAGCTGGCGCCCGGTCTTCCAGTAGACATCGCCGAGATGGTCGTTGATCACCGGATCGGAGGGGCGCAACTCCATGGCGCGCTCCAGCTCGCGCGCCGCATCGTCATAACGCCCGAGCCGATAGAAGGCCCAGCCGAGCGAATCGGTGATGTAGCCGTCGCGAGGGCGGAGTTCGACAGCCCGGCGCAGCATGTCGAGCGCCTCGTCGAGCTTGAGATGCTGATCGACCAGCGAGTAGCCGAGATAGTTCAGCACCAGCGCCCGCTCGCGGCCGAGCGGCTCGGGCAGGAGTTCGAGCGCCTTGCGCAAATCCGCCTCGGCCTCGGGCCAGCGCTTGGTGCGCTCGCGGGCGATACCACGGAAATAGAACAGGTCCCAGTTCGCGCGCCCCGGCGAGGCAATCTTGGAGATGGCCTTGTCGTAGGTGTCGGCGGCATCGGCGAAAAGCTTGCGGGAGCGATAGATATTGCCCAGCGCCGACAGGGCATCGACATCGTCGGGCCGCTCCGCAATCAGCTTCTGGAGATGCTTCACCGCCTCCTCGGACCTGCCGAGGTTTTCAAGCGCGAGACCGGCCTGGATCTCGGCATTGGGGCGCAGCGGCGAGGATGCCGGCATCTTGTCATAGACCGCAACCGCATCCTCCGGCTGCCGGGCACGCTCCAGGATGTCGCCGAGCGTCAGGATGGCGAGGTCGTGGGAGGGATCGAGATAGATGGCCAGACGCAGATAAAGCAGCGCCGCGGCCTCGTCGCCCTGGCGGTTTCCGGCGCTGGCGAGCCCGTAGAGCACTTCGGCCGCGCCCTGCTGCGCCGTCGAGATCTGCCGTGCCGGGGCCTCCTTGGCGGCAATGCGCGTCATCCCGTCCCGGATGATCGGATGATTCGGAAGCAGGCGATCGAAATGGCCATAGGTCTTCAACGCGCCGTCGAGATCGCCGCTGCGAGCCTGGAAACGGGCCCAGAGATCGACAAGGCGCAAGGTCGTCTTCTCGGCGTCATATGCGCTCTTCAGCCGCTTCTCGGCGTCGGCCTTGCGGCCGGCCGCATCGAGGATCAGCCCCGCGTGATAATCGCGGAAGAGATTGTAGGAGGTTTCGCCCTTCAGGCGCTCCAGCGTTTCGATCGCCCGTGTCGACTGGCCGGAGCCGAGATAGGACCAGGCCGAGAGCAGCGTCGCGGTGATGTCGGCAGCGCGCCCCCTGCCGCCACGCTGCAGATGGTTGCGCGCGGTCTGGTAGCTCTTCTGCTTGATCGCGCGGATGCCGATCGCGAGCTGCGCCAGACCGTTGCTGGGATCGCGCTGGATCAGCTTGTCGGCGGCGCGAAACGCGTCGGGCATCGCGCCATCGGCCAGGAAGGCGACAAAGGCCCGCTCCAGCAGGTCGTTGTTCTGCGGATCGCCCTTGATGGCCTCACGCAGATAGATCGATGCCGCGCCGAGATCGCGCCCGGCCCCGGCAACGATCGCTGCCAGATAATTGCCTTCCAGGCTCTCGGCCGGCTCAAGCTGGTCGGTCGTGCGGACGGGGGTCGCTCCCTGCGCAGCGGCTGCTCCGACCGGCAAGGCCAATAGCAATGCCAGAGCGGCCGCCGCGCCCGGGCCACGGACCTTATTCAGAAATGTCACGACTGCCATTCTCCTTCGGTCCGCCGCCTCGACTGTCGCGGGGGGCGTGGTCCTTCAGCGCGACCGTGACCGCTTCGCGTATGCCGTCAAGATGGCCGTTTCCAGGCAGGCCGGCAAGCCGCCCCCAACGCGAATGCCGCGCCTGCGTAGCGGCGCTGCAACACTCGCTGAAAAGCACGCCAAAACGCGGCGTTCGCAAGCAATCATTCTCTATTCGTCAAGCTTTCGGGACTAGGCTTATTTCGCTCGCACGTGTCGCGACGATTCGTCTAGGATCATTCAAATGAAAAAGATCGTTCTCAGCGTTGCCGCCGTCTTCATGCTGGCGGGTTTTGCTGCTGGCTGCGCCCAGCCGGAGAAGCCGGCCCCGACTGTCATCCGCAAGGGCTGACCCCGACCTAACGGTCGAAAACAACAAAGGCGCGCCATGCTCACGGCGCGCCTTTTTCGTTGAAATGGCAACAGTTCCGATGCCGCAACCCGATCACATATTCGAGTAGCCGGGCCCGCCGCCACCTTCGGGAACCGTCCAGTTGATGTTCTGGGCGGGGTCCTTGATGTCGCATGTCTTGCAGTGCACGCAATTTTGCGCGTTGATCACGAAGCGCGGCTCGGTTTTCGCCTCGGCATCCTTGTAGACGACCTCATAGACCCCCGCCGGGCAATAGAGCCGCGCCGGCTCACCATAGAGAGGCAGGTTCTTCGCGATCGGGATCGAGGGGTCGAGCAGCTTCAGATGGGCCGGCTGGTCTTCCTCGTGATTGGTCGAGGACAGGAAGACCGATGACAGCTTGTCGAAGGAAATCTTTCCATCGGGCTTCGGATAAGAGATCGGCTTGACCTCGCTGAGCGGCTTCAGCGTCGCATAGTCCGGCTTGCCATGCTTGAGCGTGCCGAAAGGCGACCAGCCGAAGAGCTGGTTCAGCCACATGTCGATGCCGCCAAGGCCGATCCCAAGCAAGGTGCCGTATTTCGACCAGAGCGGCTTGACGTTGCGAACCGGCTTGAGGTCGCGCCCGATCTCGGAATCGCGCCAACCCTGCTCGATCTCGATGACCTCGTCATGCGAACGGCCGGCGGCCAGCGCAGGCACGAGATGCTCGGCCGCCTGCATGCCCGACAGGATGGCGTTGTGGCTGCCCTTGATGCGCGGCACGTTGACGAAGCCTGCCGAACATCCGATCAGCGCGCCGCCCGGGAAGGTGAGCTTCGGCACCGACTGCCAGCCGCCCTCGGTGATCGCGCGCGAGCCATAGGAGAGGCGCTTGGCCCCGTCGAAGAGATCGCGGATCAGCGGGTGGGTCTTGAAGCGCTGGAACTCGTCGAAGGGCGAGAGCGTCGGGTTGTCGTAATTCAGGTGCACGACGAAGCCGACGGTGACGAGGTTATCGTCGAAATGGTACAGGAAAGAGCCGCCGCCGGTGCCGTTCTGAAGCGGCCAGCCGAAGGAGTGCTGCACCCGGCCCTTGTGGAACTTCTCCGGCTTGACCTGCCAGATCTCCTTCAGGCCGATGCCGTATTTCTGCGGCTCGCGGTCCTTGTCCAGACCGAACTTCCGCATCGCGATCTTCGAGAGCGAGCCGCGTGCGCCCTCGCCCAGCAGCGTGTAGCGGCCGCGCAATTCCATGCCGCGGGTGAAGCGCTCGGAGACCGTGCCGTCCTTGGCGATGCCCATATCGCCGGTCGCGACGCCCAGGACCGCGCCATTATCGTCGAAGAGCAGTTCGGCTGCCGCAAAGCCCGGATAGATCTCGACGCCCAGCGCCTCGGCACGGGCGCCAAGGTAACGGGCGACCAGCCCGAGCGAGCCGACGAAATTGCCGTGATTGTTCATCAGCTTCGGCATGCCGAAATTCGGCAGGCGGATGCCGTTGGGCTCGGTCAGGAAGTAGAATACGTCCTCGCTGACCTCGGTCGTCAGCGGGCGGGCATCGTCCTGGCGCCAGTCCGGGAGGAGCTTGTCGAGGCCGATGGGGTCGATGACCGCACCCGAAAGGATATGGGCGCCGATCTCGGCTCCCTTCTCGACCACGACGACGGAGATGGTCTCGTCCAGCTGCTTCAGGCGAATCGCCGCCGCGAGGCCGGCAGGACCGGCGCCGACGATGACGACGTCATAATCCATGCTCTCGCGTGGTTCGCTCTGCGCTTCCTTGAGATCCATCCCGCCCTCCGAAGGCCCCAACCGGCCTCAAACCTGTTTAGTTTATATATGAACCATATTTTCCATGCGCTCAATCGCGCACGGTGCGTCAGTCTGGAAACCCTCTATCCAAGCGCGCGTTCCAATTTGCAACCGCAGCGGCTCGCGAAGAGCCCTTCAGACGTGATAGGCTGACGGCCATGAGCTTGTCCGTCTCCCTCGATCCCACTGAACTCGTGACCTGGTATGCCGAAATGGGCATCACCGAGGCGCTGGACGAGACGCCGCACAACCATTTCGCCGATCCGTTGCCCCAGACCAATGCCGCGATGCGATCGCCCGCGCTACGCGCGGTTCCGTCGTCAGGCAGGGCGGTTTCGGCAACGCGGCCGATGCCGGCGGCGGCCACCGCGCCCGACGATGCGGCGATCAGCGCAAAGGCTCTGGCGCAGGAAGCATTGAATCTGGAGGCGCTGAAGGAGGCGCTCGGGCGCTTCGAAGGCTGCGCGCTCAAGGCCACGGCGAAAAACCTCGTCTTCTCTGACGGCAACCCGGCGGGACGCGTGATGCTGGTCGGCGAGGCGCCGGGCGCCGACGAGGACCGGCTCGGCCTGCCCTTCGTCGGTCGCTCCGGCCAGTTGCTCGACCGGATGCTCGCGTCGATCGGCCTCAGCCGCAAGGAACACGTCTATATCGCCAATCTTCTGCCATGGCGGCCGCCGGGAAACCGCACGCCGACGCCGCAGGAGGTCGCGATCTGCCTCCCCTTCATCCAGCGCCAGATCGAATTGGCCGATCCCGACATCCTCGTTTGCGTCGGCGGCCCCTCGGCTCAAGGGTTGCTGGGGCTAACGGGCATTCTGGCCTCGCGCGGCAAATGGGTGGAGTATGATACCGGCACGCGGCGAATCCGCGCGCTTGCCACGCTGCACCCGGCCTATCTGCTGCGCCAGCCGCTGCAGAAACGCCTGGCCTGGCGCGATATGCGGGCGCTGAAATCGGCGCTCGAGGAGAACACATGACCGCCTGCGACATTGCCAGCAGAAGGTGAGCGCACCGGTTTTGACGTAGATCATATGCAGCGATGCTGCTGACAGGGCAGTGTCGTCCCAGCCGCTCTCGCGGTGAAGCCGGACGGAGCCTTGCGATGATCATCGACGCCTTTCTGCTATCGCGCATCCAGTTCGCCTTCACCATTTCCTTTCACATCGTCTTTCCAGCCTTCACGATCGGCCTTTCGGCCTATATCGCGACGCTGCTGGCCCTGTGGATCAGGACCGGCGACCAGAAATTCCATCTGCTGGCGCGCTTCTGGACCAAGATCTTCGCCGTCTCCTTCGCGATGGGCGTGGTCTCGGGCATCGTGCTCTCCTACCAGTTCGGCACGAACTGGAGCCGCTTCTCGGTTGCCGTCGGCAATGTCATCGGCCCCTTGATCGGCTATGAGGTGCTGACCGCCTTCTTCCTGGAGGCCTCCTTCCTCGGCGTGATGCTGTTTGGCTGGAAGCGCGTGCCGCCCTGGCTGCACTGCCTCTCGGCCTTCATCGTCGCCGGCGGCACGGCGCTGTCGGGCTTCTGGATCCTCTCGGCCAACAGCTGGATGCAGTATCCGGCGGGCCATGAGGTTCGCGACGGCATCGCCTACCCGGTCGACTGGCTGCAGATCGTCTTCAACCCGACCTTCCCCTTGCGCTTCGCGCATATGATGACCGCGGCCTATCTCACCACCGCCTTCGTGGTGCTGGCGACCGGCGCGCGCCATCTGATGGTCGGGCACCGCACGGAATCGGCCAAGACGATGGTGCGCATGGCGATCCTGATGATTTCCATCACCGCCCCGGCGCAGGCCCTGATCGGCGACTTCCACGGCAAGCAGACGGCGAAATACCAGCCGGCCAAGCTCGCTGCCATCGAGGCGCATTGGGACTCGTCGAAGCCCGCCCCGCTGGTGCTGTTCGCCTGGCCCGACGAGGTCGCCGGCGTCAATCGCTTCGAAATCTCGATTCCCGGCGTCGCGAGCCTGCTGACCCATGGCAGCATGGATGCGCTGTTCCCGAGCCTGAACGATTTCGCCGTCCAGGACCGGCCGCCGGTGAAAATTCCCTTCTTCGGCTTCCGCATCATGGTCGGCATCGGCGTCTGCATGATCGCATTCGGATGGCTCGGCGCATGGCTCTGGCGGCGGGGCACGGTCTTCGAGTCGCGGCGCTGGCTCTGGGTGGCGCAATATACCTGGCCGCTCGGCTTCATCGCCATCCTGTCGGGCTGGTTCGTCACCGAGGTCGGCCGCCAGCCCTGGCTGGCGACTGGGGTGATCCGCTCGGTCGACGCGGTTTCTCCGGTGACGACGACGCAGGTTGCGATCTCGCTCGCCCTCTTCTTCTGCGTCTACTCCGTCGTCTTTGCGGCCGGCATCGCCCTGATCAACCGGCTGATCGACAAGGGGCCCGACGAGATCAGCGCGGATGACCCGCCGGAACAGCCATCCCGGCGCCCGCTCAAGGCGGCTCAGGGGCCGGCCTCCCAAATCTTCGGCGACGGTCATCCCGGCGACGACAAGATCCAACCGGCGAACTGAGGAGAGATCAGATGGAATGGTATCTCCCCGTAATCTGGGCCGGGCTCATCGGCATCGCCGTCCTGCTCTATGTCATCCTCGACGGTTTCGACCTCGGCATTGCCATCCTGTTCCCCACGACCAAGGACGAGGGCGAGCGCGACCAGATGATGAATTCGGTCGCGCCGTTCTGGGACGGCAATGAAACCTGGCTGGTGCTGGGCGGCGGCGGCCTGTGGGTCGCATTCCCGACGGCCTATGCCATCATCATGCCGGCCTTCTATATCCCGGTGATCCTGATGCTGCTGGCCCTGATCTTCCGCGGCGTCGCCTTCGAATTCCGCTGGGTCGCCAAGCCGAAGCATCAGGTCTGGGATCTCGCCTTCTGGCTCGGCTCCACCGTTGCCGCCTTCTCGCAGGGTCTCATCCTCGGCGGCATGATCGAGGGCATCACCGTCGTGAATCGGGAATTCGCGGGCGGCCCCTTCGACTGGCTGACGCCCTTCACCGTGATGTGCGGCGTCGGCGTGGTCGTCGGCTATGCGCTGCTGGGCGCGACATGGCTCGTCTACAAGACCGACGGCAAGGTCGCCGAGCGCGCCCGCGGCCAAGCCAAGATGCTGCTGCTCGGGCTGATGGCCTTCGCCGTCCTCGTCTCGCTCTGGACGCCCTATGCTCACCCGCGCATCGCGGAGCGTTGGTTCACCCCGTCCAACATGATGCTGCTCTGGCCGTTCCCGCTGCTCACCGCCTATTGCGGCTACATGGTGTGGAAGCGGCTGCACGGTCAGCACGAGTTCACGCCCTTCGCCTTCACCATCGCGATCTTCGTGCTCTGCTTCCTCGGGCTGGCGATCTCGAACTACCCCTTCCTCGTCCCGCCGAGCCTCACGATCTGGGACGTTGCGGCGGCGCCATCGTCGCATGTCTTCGTGCTGATCGGGGTCAGCTTCCTGCTGCCGATGATCCTGTTCTACACCGCCTTCGTGTACTGGACCTTCAGGGGCAAGGTCAGGGCCGATAGCGGCTATCACTAGCTGCGCCGGAACCGTCCTCGGTCTCGTGTATTACCTTCTCTTGGAATGACGGCTTGAGTTCTCGCCGTCTGTCCACGAGATTGCGCGGACGCGTTCGAGGGGCTGAGCCATGAAGTGGGAAGATTATCGTCAGTCCGAGAATGTCGAGGACCGGCGTGGCGGCGGGGGCGGCACCTTTGCCGGCATGCCCGGTGGTCGTGGCGGGCTCGGCATCGGCACCATGGTGATGCTCGGCCTTGTCGGCTGGGCGCTGGGCATCGATCCGCGCATCCTGATTGGCGGTGCCGAGATGATCGGCGGCATCGGCGGACGCAGCCCTCCGACGCAGGAGACGCGCAAATCAGCAGGTCCGCCTTCGGACGAGATGGGCCGCTTCGTCTCGGCCGTGCTGGCCCAGAACGAGGACGTCTGGACCAAGGTTCTGCCGCAGCAGGCGAATACGCGCTACCAGGCACCGCGCCTGGTGCTGTTCTCAGGCGTCGACCGCTCGGGCTGCGGCACCGCGCAGGCCGCGATGGGGCCATTCTATTGCCCGCCCGACAAGCGCGTCTATCTCGACCTGTCCTTCTTCCAGGAGATGCAGCGCAAGCTCGGCGGCGGCGGCGACTTCGCCTATGCCTATGTCATCGCCCATGAGGTCGGCCATCACATCCAGAACCTGATCGGCATCCTGCCCAAGGCGAATCAATTGCGCGAGCGTTCCTCCGAGCGCGATGCGAACGCGATCTCGGTCAGGATCGAATTGCAGGCAGACTGCTTTGCCGGCGTCTGGGCCCATAACGTCCAGGCGATGGGACGCATCGACTCCGGCGACGTCGAGGAGGCTATGAAGACGGCCGCCGCGATCGGCGATGACCGCCTGCAGCGGGCGTCTCAGGGTCAGGTCGTGCCCGACTCCTTCACGCATGGCTCGTCGGCACAGCGCACGCGCTGGTTCAACACCGGGCTGACGACGGGTTCGATGCAGAGCTGCGATACCTTCCGGACCAACCAGCTCTGACGTTCAGGGCTCCGCGCGCTCGCGGCGTATAGCGAGGCGGCGCGGGGCGCTGCCCAGCTTGCCCGCGAGCACCAGCCCCTTGGGCACGACGAGGCCGGCGCGCAGCCGACGGCCGCCAAACGAGACTGCAGCGCGCTCGCGCAGCGAACCGGCGACGCCACGCAACGGAATCAGCGCCGGCACGTCCGGTGCCAGAATGAGATGGCGTTCCACGGCCTGCGTCCAATGGGGCAGAGGCACGTCGCCGGCATCGAGCAGGATCAGCCAGTCGCCGCGCGCCTGTGCGCCGCCCAGGTGCCAGCCATCGGCGCTTCCAGCCCGCAGATAGCTCGCGCCGGTCGCGTCGGCGAGCCGCTCGATATCGCTGCTGCCGATCGCATCGACGACAACCGCATGGCCCAGAAAGCCGTCCGCAACGGCAGGGATCAGGACAGAAAAGGTCGCGGCGAGTGCTTTGGGCGAGCCAGCGGCTCGGATCACGGCTGTGAGCATGCGCAAAGCAATATGACGCGACGCAACATGTCGCAATCCTGTCACTTGCAATTTGTTCTCTATACGTTCACATTGAAGATGTGATCAGGCGCCGATTCCCGGCGCTTTCAGGACGGTTCAGCGCATGCGCCAGGCCAAACCCTTTGCAAGCTCGTCGAGCAGACCCTCTGCCCGGCCCGTTCCGGCCCAGCCACTCAGGCGGCAGGACGGCGAACCGATGTCTGTCTCGGCATCGGTCTCGGCACGCATCGCCCCCATCGAGCCGCTCGCCTATGCCGGCCATCGCATCGACCCTGAACGGCGGCGCGGGCGCGGCGCGACGATCAATCCCGGCGGCCGGTTCGAGTCGGAGCAGCGTGTCAACGAGGACGATGGCTGGGGTTCGCTCGGCGAATTGCCGCCGTTCAAGACCGAGGTCGCGATCGAGAAGCCGCGCACCATCATCACGCGAAACGACTCGCCCGATATTTCCTTCGATCGCTCGATCAACCCGTATCGCGGCTGTGAGCATGGCTGCGTCTACTGTTTCGCAAGGCCGAGCCATGCCTATCTCGGCCTGTCGCCGGGGCTCGACTTCGAGAGCCGGCTGACAGCCAAGCCCGATGCCGCGATCCTGCTGGAGAAGGAACTCTCTGCCGCGTCCTACCAGCCGCGCACCATCGCGATCGGCACGAATACCGACGCCTACCAGCCGATCGAGAAAAAGCTGCGCATCATGCGCTCGATCCTGGAAGTGCTGGAGCGGTTCAACCATCCGGTCGGGATCGTGACGAAATCGGCGCTGGTCCAGCGCGACATCGACATCCTCGCGCCGATGGCGGCAAAGGGGCTCGCCAAGGTGGCGATCTCGCTGACGACGCTCGACCCGAAGCTGGCGCGGGGCATGGAGCCGCGGGCGGCCTCCCCGATCAAGCGGCTGGAGACGATCAAGGCCCTGTCGGAGGCCGGCATCCCCGTCACCGTTCTGGTCGCGCCGATCATTCCCGCAATCAACGAGCATGAGATCGAGCGCATCCTCGACGCGGCCAAGGCGGCTGGGGCGCGCGAGGCGGGCTATGTCCTGCTGCGGCTGCCGCTGGAGGTGAAGGATCTGGTGCAGGACTGGCTGCTGACGCATCATCCCGACAAGCTGCGGCATGTCGTCTCGCTGATCCGTTCGACGCGCGGCGGCAAGGATTACGACGCTGCCTGGGGCCAGCGTCAGGTCGGCTCGGGTCCCTATGCCTGGATGATCGGCCGGCGCTTCGAGATGGCGGCCGAGCGGCTCGGCTTCAATGGGACGCGGCTGCGGCTGCGCAGCGACCTGTTTCTCAAGCCGGAGCGGGAAAAGGCGCAACTCAGCCTGTTCTAGCCCGGCGACCTGCGGCATAAGCCGCGCCATGAGCGCCGATTTCAGCCGCGAGCGGCAAGCCATCACGGACGGATTATGGCCCCTTGCGGGAGTCGACGAGGTCGGGCGCGGGCCGCTGGCCGGGCCGGTGGTGGCAGCCGCCGTCATTCTAGACCCGAAGGCCGTGCCCGACGGGCTCGACGATTCGAAGCGGCTGAGCGCGCTGCGCCGCGAGGAGTTGTTCCGCGACATCGCCGAATCCGCCCTGGCCATCGGCATCGCCAGCGTGACTGCGGCCGAGATCGACGCGATCAACATCCGGCAGGCGACGCTGCTGGCGATGCGCCGCGCGGTGGCGGCGCTGCCGGTCGCGCCCTTGCGCGTGCTGGTCGACGGCAATGATCCGCCGGTTTTCGGCTGCTCCTGCGAGGCGATCATCCAGGGGGACGGGCTTGTCGCCTCGATCGCGGCAGCGTCCATCGTAGCCAAGGTGACGCGCGACGGGATGATGGTGCGGCTCGGCCGGCGCTATCCCGCGTATGGCTTCACGGCGCATGTCGGCTACGGCACGGCCCAGCATCGCGCCGCGCTCATCGAGCACGGCCCCTGCCCCGAGCACCGCTACTCCTTCGCCCCGGTCAAGGGCGTCTGGCGGCGCTGAACTACCCCGCCGAGGCGGGCGCGCCGTTAACCCGAATTTAGCAATTCGGCTTGAGTTCCAAAGGGCTAGGCAAATCCTGCAGCCCCAAAACGGGACGCATTTTTTTCATCGTGGAAACCCGGCTTTTACCCTGACTCGGCATGATCGTGACTGTTGAAGTTGCGTAACGGTCTTGAGCACTCATGGGTATTTTGCGTACCGGGACCACCAGCGCCGCCGTCCGGATTCAAGTTCCGCGTACCGGACGGCCCGCGCTGGAGTCTCGGATAAAGGCTGCAAGCCTTCCTCTGGAACTCCCCCTCGATCAGATCCTCATCGGCGACTGCGTCGCTGCGATCGATCGTCTCCCGGCCGCGAGTGTCGACCTCGTCTTCGCCGACCCGCCCTATAATCTCCAGCTCGGCGGCGATCTGCGCCGGCCCGACGACAGCCTCGTCGATGCCGTCGATGACGACTGGGACAAGTTCTCGTCCTTTGCCGAATACGACGCCTTCACCCGCGCCTGGCTCACCGCCTGCCGGCGCGTGCTGAAGCCCGACGGCGCGCTCTGGGTCATCGGCTCCTATCACAACATCTTCCGCGTCGGCTCGATCCTGCAGGATCTCGGCTTCTGGATGCTGAACGACATCGTCTGGCGCAAAGCCAATCCGATGCCGAATTTCCGCGGCCGGCGCTTTACCAATGCGCATGAGACGCTGATCTGGGCGGCGCGCGGCGAGCGTTCGAAATATACCTTCCACTATGAGGCTCTGAAGGGCGGCAACGAAGACCTTCAGATGCGCTCGGACTGGTATCTGCCGCTCTGCACGGGCGAAGAGCGCCTGAAGGACGGCGCCGGAGCAAAGGTGCATCCGACGCAGAAGCCCGAGGCCCTGCTCGCCCGCGTCATGCTGTCGGCGAGCAATCCCGGCGACGTCATCCTCGACCCCTTCTTCGGCACCGGCACGACCGGCGCCGTCGCCAAGGCGCTCGGGCGCCATTTCATCGGCGTCGAACGCGACACCGTCTATGCCGAGGCTGCCCGCAAGCGCATCGCCGCGATCGAACCGCTGCCGCCGGAGGCGTTCTCGACCGCGCCGTCCAAGCGCAGCGAGCCGCGCGTGCCGTTCCTCAGCCTCGTCGAGGCCGGGTTGGTGAAGGCGGGCGAGATCGTCGTCGACGAGAAGCGCCGTCACAAGGCGACGATCCGGGCCGATGGCACGCTGGCTCTTGGTCCAGCGGTCGGCTCGATCCACAAGGTCGGCGCACTGGCTCAGGGATTGCCCGCCTGCAATGGCTGGACCTTCTGGCATGTCGAGCGGCCCGCGGGCCTGATGCTGCTGGACAATCTGCGCGGCGAGATCAGGGCGGAGATGGCGGCGGCCTGAGGGCCTCCAGCCCGGCTTCGACGACCTTGAGCATCAGGCTCGGGAACGGCTCTTCGCGGAGCCGGCCCTGCGACGTGAAGCGCATGCCCTGAGGGGCCTGCGCCTTTTCGCCCGCCCTCGCCACGAGCACCGTCAGCTCCAGCGGAAAATGCGTGAAGACGTGCCGCACGGGGACATCGAGCCTGCGCCAGCGGGCGACGACCGGCGCATCCTGCGCGGCTCCGTCCAGTTCGTAATCGGGACGCCAGTCGCTGGTTGGCACTTCCGCCATGCCGCCGAGCAGGCCCTTGGCCGGACGCGTCCGGACCAGGATCGCGCCATCCTCGCGCATCAGCACGAAAGCAGCACCATAGCGCGTGAAACCCGCCTTCTTCGCGGTCTTGCGAGGATAGGTCTCCTGCGTTCCCTCAAGCCGCGCAACGCAAGGGTCGCGCCAGGGGCAGATACCGCAAGCGGGATTGCGCGGCGTACAGATCGTGGCGCCGAGATCCATCAAAGCTTGCGCGAAATCGCCGGGCCGCGCCGCCGGCAGCAGCGTCAGCACATGCTCGCGAATCAGCGGTTTCGCGCCGGGCAGGACCGCCTCGATGGCAAAGAGCCGCGTCATGACGCGCTCGACATTGCCGTCGACGGCAGCAGCGGGCCTGTCGAAGGCGATCGCCGCCACGGCGCCTGCCGTATAGGCGCCGATGCCCGGCAGGGTGCGCAAGCCCTCCTCCGTATCGGGAAAACGTCCGCCATGCTGTTCGACGACCGCCTTGGCGCAGGCATGGAGGTTGCGCGCCCGCGAATAATAGCCGAGCCCGGCCCAGGCCTGCATGACTTCCTCCGAGGGCGCAGCCGCAAGGGCGCCGACCGTGGGAAACCGCGCCATGAAGCGCTCGAAATAGGGCTTCACCGCCGTGATCGTCGTCTGCTGGAGCATGATCTCGGACGCCCAGACACGATAGGGGTCGGGGCTCTCGCCGGGAAGGGCACGCCAGGGCAAGGCGCGACGGTGGCGATCATACCAGCTGAGGAGGTCGGCCGCCTTTGCAGCAGGCTGTCGCGTTGCGAGGGTCATGATCCCGGTTTAGCCTGCCTGCCTTGGACCGCAAGCGCGCTGACGAAAGCGCCATGCGAAACCACAGAGCTGACCCGATGCCGCAAACGCCCGACATAATCCCCACCCTTGAGACCCGCCGCCTCCAGCTCAGGCCGCTCGCTCTCTCCGATGCTCCCGCCATCCAGGCACTGTTTCCGCAATGGGAGATCGTGCGCTACCTGACCGACAGCATTCCCTGGCCTTATCCGGCTGACGGCGCCGAGAGCTTTTTGCGCAATGTAGCCCTGCCCGGCATGGCGTGCGGCGAGGAATGGCACTGGAGTCTGCGGCCGAAGCTAGAACCCGAGATTTTGATCGGCGGAATCAGCCTGATGGCGCGCCCCGGCGACAATCGCGGTTTCTGGATTGCGCCGGATTGGCGCAAACAGGGGTTGATGAGCGAGGCTTGCGACGCCGTGACCGATTTCTGGTTCGACGTGCTGGGGCAGGAGGTCCTGCAGGTCCCGAAGGCCGGCGCCAACATCGCCTCGCGTCGAATCTCGGAACGCGGGGGGATGAGGATCATTCGCACGGAAATGCGCGCTTATGTCTCCGGATCGCATTTCGCCGAAATCTGGGAACTCACGGCTGCCGAATGGCGGGCGCGGCGCGCGGCGCGTTAGACACTGTTTCCGGAGACTCGGCTTGCCGCAGCCGCGCCGCTCCCGCACAATGGCACATGGCCGCCAAACCGCTCGCTGACCTCATAGACGACTGCCTCGCGCCTGCTCTGGCAGCGCAGGGCTTTGCCGGCCGCGCCATCGTGTCGCTCTGGCCCGAGATCGTGGGCGAGCGGCTGGCCATGCGCACGCGACCGCTGAAGATCGACTGGCCGCGCCGGCGGCCATCGCCGGGCGAGATATCGGAGCCCGCCACGATGGTGGTCCGGGTCGAGGGCGCCTTTGCGCTGGAGATGCAGCAAATGGGTCCGCTGGTGCTGGAGCGGGTCAACACCCATCTCGGCTGGCGCGCGGTCGGCAAGCTCGTGCTGAAACAGGGGCCGGTGGAAGCGCCTGTCGTCAAGGCCGCGCCGCTCCCGCCCGATCCCGCGATCGTCGCCCAGGTCGCCGCGCAGGTCGCGGGCATCGAGGATGCGGGCCTGCGCGAAGCGCTGGAGCGGCTGGGTCGATCCGTGGCGCAGAACGCAAACCGGGCACAACTCGACACGGCTTCGTGAGGTTGGGCCCTGCGGGCACGAACCGATCTTGCCACAATCTTGATCGCCTCTATGGTCCGGACACCAATTCGACCCCCTTGAGGAACTTTTACGATGACGAACAGGCGACAGCTTCTGACCGGAACGGCCGGGATCGCAGCCGCCGCAATGGTCGGCGCCACGGTCTTCGGCGCAACGACCGCGCAGGCCCAGGCCGATCTGAAGACGGCCGGCCCGCTCGGCGATGTCTGGCTCGGATCGCCCGACGCCAAGGTGACGATCATCGAGTACGCGTCGCTGACCTGCGGGCACTGCGCCACCTTCCACAAGGACACCTGGCCGGCGCTCAAAGCGAAATACATCGACACCGGCAAGGCGCGCTTCACCTTGCGCGAATTCCCGCTCGATCCGCTGGCGACGGCGGGCTTCATGCTTGCCCGCTGCAACGGCAACGACAAGTATTTCCCGATGACCGATCTGCTGTTTGCGCAGCAGAAGGGCTGGGCCTTCACCGACAAGCCGGTCGATGCGCTCTCGGCCCTGGTCAAACAGGCCGGTTTCACACAGGAATCGTTTGAAGCCTGCTTGAAACGGCAGGATATCTATGACGCCGTCACGCAAGTGAAGGATGGTGGGTCCAAGGCTGGCGTCGACTCGACACCGACC
This sequence comes from Allobosea lathyri, assembly GCF_900108245.1. Lineage (GTDB taxonomy): Bacteria > Pseudomonadota > Alphaproteobacteria > Rhizobiales > Beijerinckiaceae > Allobosea > Allobosea lathyri. The sequence continues at coordinate 660,402 of NZ_FNUY01000001.1, read as the reverse complement.
TTTTTCATCAACGGGCAGAAGCGTTCAGGTGCGCTCTCGATCGCCGAATTCGACAAGATCCTGGAGCCGCTTCTCGCGGGCTGAAGAAGCGCGCGGGTTTCCCTTCTCCCCTCGGGGGAGAAGGTGGCAGCGCGAAGCGCTGACGGATGAGGGAAGGATGGCAGGGCAGCGCGTGACTGCCCTCATCCGTCTGCTGCGCAGACACCTTCTCCCCCGAGGGGAGAAGGGAGATTGCCCATGCATCTGACGCGCCTCAAGCTCACCGGCTTCAAGACCTTCGTCGAACCGACGGAATTCCTGATCGAGCCGGGGCTGACCGGCATCGTCGGCCCCAATGGCTGCGGCAAATCCAATCTCGTCGAAGCCCTGCGCTGGGTGATGGGCGAAAGTTCGTTCAAGAACATGCGCGGCTCGGGGATGGACGATGTCATCTTCGCCGGCTCGAACGAGCGCCCGGGCCGCAACATGGCCGAGGTCGCGCTCACGCTGGACAATAGCGACCGCAAGGCGCCCGCCGCCTTCAACGAGACCGATATCCTCGAAGTCACCCGCCGGATCGAGCGCGAGGAAGGCTCGACCTATCGCGTCAACGGCAAGGAGGTGCGCGCGCGCGACGTGCAGCTGCTCTTCGCCGATGCCGCGACGGGCGCACGCTCGCCCGCCCTCGTGCGGCAGGGGCAGATCAGCGAGATCATCTCCGCCAAGCCGCAATCGCGCCGGCGAATTCTGGAAGACGCCGCCGGCATCGCCGGTCTGCACAGCCGCCGTCACGAGGCGGAGCTGCGCCTGCGCGGGGCCGAGGACAATCTCGTCCGGCTGGTGGACGTGCTCGGCGAGATCGATGCGCAGATCGAGGCCCTGCAGCGGCAGGCTCGGCAGGCGGGGCGCTATCGCAGCATCGCCTCCGACATCCGCAGGGCCGAGGCGACGCTGGCGCTGATCGCCCACCACCAGGCGCGCGGGCAGGAGGCACAGGCAGAGCGGGCGCTGGAGGCGGCCGTCCGCGTCGTCGCCGAACAGACCGGAATACAGGCGGAAGCCGCGAAAAAGCAGGCGATCGCGGCCCATGAGCTGCCCGCCTTGCGCGAAGGCGAGGCTTCGGCGGCCGCAGCGCTGGTGCGCCTCAAGCGTGGGCTCGACGAACTGGAGGCCGAGAATCGGCGCGCCAAGCAACGGGCCGAGGAGCTTGGCCGAAGGCTGACGGAGCTGCAGGCCGATCTCGTCCGCCAGGACAATGTCGCACGCGACGCGACCGAAAGCCTGACACGGCTCGCGGAAGAGGATTGGGGCCTAGACCGCGAAGGCGACGGCGCCACAGCCGGCGCGGATGCGGCAAAATCCGCGCTCGAGACGGCGGAAGCTGCGCTCGCTTCCGCCGAGGCGGAGCATGGGGCGGCGCAGGCCGCGCTGTCCGAACTCGGCGCGAGGCGCGGCGCGCTGGAGCGAGCCCTGCGCGAGGCCCGCGAGCGCGAAGCCCGAGCCACCTCCGAACGCGAGCGCCTGCTGCGCGATCAGGCAGCCCTCGACGCCGCCAATGCCGCGACGCCGCTGGACAGCCTGCGGAAAACCCTCGCGGGCGCTGAAGCGGCGATGCGGGATGCGGATGCCGCCGCCTCTGCTGCCCGCGCGACCCTGGCTACAGCGCGTGAGCGCGAAGCGCAGTTGCGCGGCCCGCTCGCGGAGGCCGACCGCAAGGCGCAGCGGCTGGAAACCGAAATCAGGACGTTGCAGAAGCTGCTGGCACCGGCGACCGGCGGTCGCTGGCCGGCGATCCTCGATTCGATCACCGTGGCAAAAGGCTTCGAGATCGCGCTTGGAGCGGCATTGGGCGATGATCTCGACGCGGCCGGCGATGTCTCGGCGCCAACCCATTGGCGCGATAGCGGCCCGGGCGTGGGAGACCCCGCCTTGCCAGAGGGCGTCGAGGCCCTGGCGCAGCATGTGCGCGGTCCGGCTGCGCTGAATCGGCGTCTCAGCGAGATCGGCGTGGTCGCGCGCGCCGACGGCGCGCGTCTGCGGGAGGCGCTGAAGCCTGGCCAAAGGCTGGTTTCGCGCGAAGGCGACATCTGGCGGTGGGATGGGTTCACCAGCGCGGCCGAGGCGCCCTCACCTGCTGCACGACGCCTGGCCGAAAAGAACCGCCTCGGCGATCTCGAACAGGAAGCTCAAGCCGCGAGCAAGGCAGCCGAGGCAGCGCGCGAGGGGCTGAATGCAGCCAGCGTCGAGACAAGGACGGCCGGACAGGCCGAAACCGCAACGCTCGAAGCCGCGCGATTGGCGCGGCGCGCCCTCGATCAGGCCCGCGAACATTTCGCCAGCGCCGAACGCAAGGCCGGCGAGGCCGCTGCGAAACGCTCGGCGTTGACGGAAGCGATCGGCCGGACCGGCCAGAATGTTGCGGAGGCGGCGGCGCAGGTGGCCACCCACGATGAGGCGTTCGCCGCGCTTGCGCCCCTGATCGAGCTTGAAAGCACCTTGCTGAAGGCGCGGGTCCTGCTCGGGGAACGGCGCATCGCCGCATCCGACGCCCGCGCCCATGTCCAGACGCTGGCCCGCGAGGCGGATCTGCGGACGAAACGGCGCGCAGCGATCGCCGCCGACATCAAGGCCTGGCAGGAGCGGGCCGCCACAAGCGCCCAGACCGCCGACGAAACACGTCGGCGCATCGCGGCGGTCAGCGCGGAGCAGAAGACCCTGCTCGAAGCGCCCGACACATTCCTGACCGAGCGCCGACGGCTGCTTGCCGAGATCGAGGCCGCGGAGACCGCGCGACGCAGCGCGGCCGACAGGTTGGCGGCCGGCGAGGTATCCCTTGCAGAGGCCGACCGGCAGGCACGCGCCGCGCTCGAAGGGCTCTCGGGTGCGCGCGAACAGCGTGCCTCGGCGGAAGCACGGCTCGAGGCCGCCAGGCAACGCGTCGCCGATGTCGCGCGCCAGATCGAGGACGGGCTTGAGGCCGATCTGAACGGCCTGCAGGCACTGACGGGGCTGAAGGCGGGCGAGGACCTGCCTGACCAGCACACGATCGAACACCGCCTCTCCGGCCTTAAGGCCGAGCGCGAGCGGCTGGGCGCGGTCAATCTGCGGGCCGAGGACGAACTCGCCGAGGTCAAGACCAAGCGCGAGGGCCTGACCGGCGAGCGCGACGACCTCAGCGAGGCGATCAGGCGGCTTCGTCAGGCGATCGGCGCGCTCAATCGCGAGGGCCGCGAACGCCTGCTCGCCGCCTTCGAGGTGGTGAACGCGCATTTCCAGCGCCTGTTCGGTGTGTTGTTCGGCGGCGGCACCGCCGAGCTGAAGCTGGTCGATTCCGAAGACCCGCTGGATGCGGGGCTTGAAATCTTCGCCCGACCGCCCGGCAAGAAGCCGCAGGTGATGACGCTGCTGTCGGGCGGCGAGCAGGCTTTGACCGCAACCGCGCTGATCTTCGCGGTGTTCCTGACCAACCCCTCGCCGATCTGCGTGCTGGACGAGGTCGATGCGCCGCTCGACGACGCCAATGTCGAGCGCTATTGCGACCTGCTCGACGAGATGGCGCGGGACACGCAGACGCGCTTCATCCTGATCACCCACAACCCGATCACCATGGCGCGGATGGAGCGGCTCTTCGGCGTGACGATGGCCGAGCGCGGCGTCAGCCAGATGGTCTCGGTCGACCTTTCGACGGCCGAACGCATCCGCGAGGCAGGCTGAGATTCAGTGCGATCATTTCCTGAGCCCTCATCCTGAGGAGCCATTCCGCAAGGAATGGTGTCTCGAAGGATGCTCCAGAAGGTTCCGGCAACAACTGGAGCATCCTTCGAGACGCCGCTGAGCGGCTCCTCAGGATGAGGGCTATCTTTCGAAACGATCCCCTGAGGCGGGCTGAAAAAATGCCACAATCGTCTCCGCAATGCGGCAAGAATGTCGCACCTCGCCTGAATTTCTAAATATTCCAATGTGTTAAGCCTAGTTTGCCTGCCTTGACAGCACGGAGGCCGGGCAATAAAGGAGGCCGTGCTGACGACGGCTCGATGCGCGGGTTTGGACAGGGTTATAGTGGTTTTTTGCTCGATCGTGGCCATTTCACGATCCAGAGGGAGCCTCTGCCATGTCGGAACCTGACAAAAACGCCTCAGATTCGGAGTTGCGCGCAAGACTGGGCTCTCTCAAGACCGCTCTGGAGCGGGCTGAAGAGAGCGAAAAGCCGGGCGCGAGCGCGGCTGGACCGGACGGTGCCCTCGCTGGCGCCATGTCTTCAGGCTTTCGCGCCGCGACAGATCTCGCAGGCGGCATCATTGCGGGGGCCCTGATCGGGGTTCTTGGAGACCGATGGCTGGGAACGTCTCCGTTCCTGCTGATCGCCTTTCTGGTGATCGGTGCCATCGCCGGTTTCCGCTCCGTCTATCGGCTCGGTTCGCGTCCGACCTCCGGGTCGAAAGACAGCGCGCCGAAAGAGAAGTGACCGAGGCAGGCAGCCGAAGGCTGTGCGACAAGGGACGTAAACATGGCGGCTGGCGGCGGAATCGATCCGATCCACCAATTCGAGATCAAGCCGATCGTGGGGCTGAAGCCGCTCGGGCTCGACCTGTCCTTCACCAATGCCTCGCTGCTCATGGTCATCATCGTGGCCGTGATCTCGATCATCATGATCTATGGCTCGAGCCAGCGCGCGACCGTTCCAGGACGTCTGCAGTCGCTCGCCGAGATGATCTACGAATTCGTCGCCTCGACCGTCACCGGCGTGATGGGCAAGGACGGCATGCGCTTCTTCCCGCTCGTCTTCTCGCTGTTCATGTTCGTGCTGACCGGCAACATGCTCGGCATGGTGCCCGGCTCGTTCACCGTGACCAGCCATATCGTCGTGACCGCGGCCTTCGCCTTCCTCGTGATCGGCACCGTGCTGATCTATGGCATCGTCAAGCATGGCAGCCATTTCTTCGGCCTGTTCGTGCCGTCAGGCGTGCCGGGCTGGCTGATGCCCTTCATGGTGCTGATCGAGGCGGTCTCCTTCGTGTCGCGCCCGATCTCGCTTTCCTTGCGTCTGTTCGGCAACATGCTGGCCGGCCACATCGCGCTGAAGGTGTTCGGCGGCTTCGTGGTCGCGCTGCTCGCCGGCACCAGCGTGTTCGGCTATGTGATCGCGCCGCTGCCGCTGCTGCTCGCCGTCGCCCTGACGGCACTCGAGTTCCTCGTCGCTTTTCTGCAGGCCTATGTCTTCGCGATCCTGACCTGCGTCTATCTCAACGACGCTCTGCATCCGGGCCACTGAGCCAGCCAGAGTTCGCGAGAGTTCAACCCACCCTTTAGCTTTTCACACTGGAGAAAGACCATGGATCCCGTTGCAGCCAAGTACATCGGCGCTGGCCTCGCCTCGCTCGGCATGGGCCTCGCCGCCATCGGCGTCGGCACCATCTTCGGCAACTTCCTCTCGGGCGCTCTGCGCAACCCCTCCGCGGCCGATGGCCAGTTCCCGCGCGCCTTCATCGGCGCGGCGCTCGCCGAAGGCCTGGGCATTTTCGCCTTCGTTGTCGCGCTCGTCCTGCTCTTCGTGGTCTGACGCTCTCGTCGGCCTACGTCTCGTCGCGCTCGATGCTCGCAAGAGCGTCGGGCGCGACCACTCTGTTTCCTTCCGCTGAAAGGCATCCCATGCCGGTTCGATCTTCAGGGTTCGTCGGACGAGGATGGGCCGTTCCGGTGGCTTCCGCCTCATTCGCCACTCTGCTGGCGGGTGCTGCGCAGGCCGCGACCGAGCACGGCGCCAAGAAGGCCTCCTTCCCGCCCTTCGACTCGTCCACCTTCGCCGGACAGCTGTTCTGGCTCGCGATCACCTTCGGCGTGCTGTACTGGCTGATGTCCAAGATCGCCCTGCCGCGCGTGGGAGCGATCCTCGAAGAGCGCGCCGACACGATCTCGCGCGATCTCGACAAGGCTTCGCAGATGCAGGCCAAGGCCGAGGAGACCGCTCAGGCCTATGAGAAGGCCCTGGCGGAAGCCCGCAAGAATGCGCAAGGCATCGCGCAGGCTTCGCGAGATGCCGGCGCCAAGGCATCCGACGCGCGTCGCCATGCGGTCGAGGCCGAACTGAGCGCCAAGCTCGGTCAGGCCGAAACCACCATCGCCGGCACCAAGGCCAAGGCCATGAAGAACGTTCGCGGGCTCGGCAGCGAGGTTGCGGTCGCGATCGTCACCAAGCTGACCGGCCAAGCGCCCAGCGCCACCGAGGCGTCGGATGCTGTCGATCAGGTTCTGGCGCGCGGCTGAGGAGAAGACAGATGGATACGTTCTGGGTCGGCGTCGCACTCGTTATCTTCCTCGGTGTCCTCGTTTATTTCGGCGTGCCGAAGGCCATTGTCGCCGCGCTCGATTCGCGTGGCGAGAAGGTCGCGCAGGAGCTCGCCGAAGCGCGGCGCCTGCGTCAGGAGGCCGAGAAGCTGCTCGCCGAATACGACGCCAAGCGTAAGGCCGCCGAGTCCGAGGCCGCCGCGATCATCGCCGCTGCCAATGACGAGGCCAAGCGTCTCGCCGCCGAGGCCGAAGCCAAGCTCAACGATTTCGTCACGCGCCGCACCAAATCGGCCGAAGACAAGATCGCGCTCGCCGAGAGCCAGGCCGAAGCCGAAGTTCGCGCCGCTGCCGCCGAGGCTGCAACCCGCGCCGCCGAGGTGATCATTCGCTCCCAGGTCGGCGGCAAGACGGGCGAAACCCTGTTCGCCGCCGGGCTGCAAGAGGTCAAGGCCAAGCTGAACTGAGCCTTTCGGCGTCACAGCTTCTGCCGCACGACATCGAACGCCGCGATCCCCCAGGGGATCGCGGCGTTCGCCGTTGAGGGGCTTTGATGTGTTGCGAGGAGCGCTGGCTGGAGCTTGGCGGCGGGCTGCCATGATCAAAGTTGGGTCGAGGCGTGGCCTCGGGAATCGGTCTCCAGAGCATGCTGATTGTTCTCGGAAAAACTGGGTCATCCCGGGCTTGACCCGGGATCCATCCCGGAGCGCCTGGGGTCATCGTTCAGGCATGGTTCCCGGCTCTACGCGGAGTTTATCCTTGGGCCGACCGAAGGTCGGACACGAGGGCTCCGGCCGGGATGACCCGCCTTTCCTCGAAACCGCAGCATGCTCAAAAGGCGGCCGCGCTCAGACGCAGCCGGCATCCTGGCCGTCCGTCCGAGTCTTGTAACTCAAGACAATCAGCGTCTCAGTTCACCGCTGTCACGGTCTTGGCCGGCGCGCGGGCCGCAGGCGGCGTCGCCTTGACAACAGGCGGCTTGGGCTCTCCCGTCGCAGCCAGCGGCTTGGGTTTTGGCTTGCGCGCTACGATCGTCGAGGTGACGATGCCCTGCGGCGTATCGAGCGAATAGATGTCCTCGCGGAACTGGATCAAGCCATCCGCCCCCTGCCAGCCCGTGAGATAGACCCAGGCGACGGGCACCGACTTCTTCAGTGGGATGTTCTTGCGCTCGTTCTTGGCAATCTCGGCCTCGATGCCGGCCTGCGTCCACTCCGTGCCCTCGAGCAGCCAGGCGGCGAGATCGCGCACCCCTTCGATACGGGCACAGCCGGAGGAGTTGAAGCGGACGTCGTTGCGGAACAGTGTCTTCTTGGGCGTGTCGTGCATATAGACGGCTTCGGTGTTCGGCATGTCGATCTTGAGTTGGCCCAGCGAGTTGGTCGGGCCGAAATCCTGCCGCACCGTGAAATAGGGCGAGGTCAGGCTGGCCCATTTGACCGTAGCCGGGTCGATCTCGCGATTCTCGGCGCCAAGCAGCTTCATGTTCGACTTGGTGATGAAGCCCGGGTCCTTGCGCATATGCGGAATGATGTCCGCCTTCACGATCGAGGTCGGCACCGTCCAGTAGGGATTGAGATTGACCGAGGTGATATTGGCCTGCAGCACGGGTGACGGGCGGTCCGGCCGGCCGACGATGGCAAGGTGCCGGCGCTGGACGACACCGCCCTCCACAGCCTCGACGCTCGCACCGGGGATGTTCACCACGACATAGCGTTCGGCAAAGGAGAAGCCGTTGCCCTTCAGCCGCTCCAGCGTCGCGGTCAACTGATTGAGCCGGGCTTCGACCGGCGTATTCATCGCCTTCAGCGTCAGGCGGCCGACCGTGCCGAGGTCCGACAGGCCATGGCGAATCTGGAAGCGCTTGACCGCAGCGACCACGTTCGCGTCATAGACGTCACCGGGCAGCGTTTCGGGGGCGAGATCCCCGCTCATGATCAGGCGCCGCTTCAGCGCCACAACGTCGGGCCCGAGCGCATCGGGTTTCAGCGCCGAGACCGACGACGGCAGCACGGGCCAGCCACCGCGACTGGCGATGTCCTCATAGGCGATCAACGCCTCGAGCGTGCGGTCATAGGTATTGGGGCCGTAGCTCGGCTCATTGGCACGCGCACCCGCGGATCCCAGAAACAGGGAAACCGCGAGCGCGAGCGCGGCAGGGGCCGTAAAGGAACGCAGGTCCATGGATCGATCCCAGAATGCGCAAAGGCGCATGCCGGAATCATCCCTCGCACATGGTCAAGGAAGCCTTAAGGCGGCGCAGAAATTACCCACCGGAATGCGTTGCTGGCCAGACCGTCATTGCGAGGAGCGAAGCGACGAAGCAATCCAGGAGGACGTCGAGCGAGACGTCTGGATTGCTTCGCTGCGCTCGCAATGACGGCGGATTACTCCGCCGCTTCGGCGATAGGCTGCGGCTTCACCCATTTCAGCACCGGCTGACGCGCCGCCCGGGTCTCGTCGAGACGGCGGATCGGGGCGTGATGCGGCGCCGATGTGAAGCGCGCCTTGTCATTGCCCTTCGCGGCCATGGCGAGGTCACGCAAGGTCGCGACGAACAGATCGAGCGAGGCCTTGGATTCCGATTCGGTCGGCTCGATCAGCATCGCGCCATGGACCACGAGCGGGAAATACACCGTCATCGGGTGATAGCCCTCGTCGATCATCGCCTTCGCGAAATCGAGCGTCGAGACGCCCGTGCCCTTCAGCCACTCGTCGTCGAACAACGCCTCATGCATCGAGGGGTGGTCCGGGAAGGGCAGCGACATCAGGTCGGACAGGCCGGCGCGGATGTAGTTGGCGTTGAGCACCGCATCCTCGGAAGCCTGCTTCATGCCGTCCGAGCCGTGGCTGAGCATATAGGCGAGCGCCCGGACATACATGCCCATCTGGCCGTGGAAGGCGGTCATGCGGCCGAAAGGCGCGTTGCCCGCAGGGGCATCGCTCTTCTGCTCGACGAGACGCGGCTTGCCGGCCTCGACATGGATGAAGGGCACGGGAGCATAAGGCGCCAGACGCTCCGACAGCACCACGGGACCGGCACCCGGCCCGCCGCCGCCATGGGGCGTCGAGAAGGTCTTGTGCAGGTTGATATGCATCGCGTCGACACCGAGATCACCCGGCCGCGCCTTGCCGACGATGGCGTTGAAATTGGCCCCGTCGCAGTAGAAATAGGCGCCGGCCTCATGCATCGCAGCCGCGATCTCGACGATCTGCGGCTCGAAGATGCCGCAGGTGTTCGGGTTGGTCAGCATGATCGCGGCGATGTCGGGTCCGAGCAGCGCCTTGACGTCCTCGACCGCGACCGTGCCATCCTCACGCGCCGGCACCGACTTCACGCTGAAGCCGATCAAAGCCGCGGTGGCCGGATTGGTGCCATGGGCCGATTCCGGGACGAGCACGACGGTGCGGGTCGCGCCCTCGCCCTTGGCGGCAATGGCGGCCTTGATCGCCATCATGCCGCAGGCCTCGCCATGCGCGCCGGCCTTAGGCGACAGCGCCACCGCCGGCATGCCGGTCAGCGTCATCAAATAATGCGAGAGCTGCAGCATCACGTCGAGCGCGCCCGGCACCGTCGTCAGCGGCTGGAGCGGGTGCACGTCCGAGAAGCCCGGCAGCCGCGCCATCTTCTCGTTGAGGCGGGCATTGTGCTTCATAGTGCAGGAGCCGAGCGGGAACAGCCCGGTGTCGATGCCGTAATTCTTCTGGCTCAGGCGGACGTAATGGCGCATCGCCTCGGGCTCGGAGAGGCCGGGAAGGCCGATCTCACCCTTGCGAGCGTGCTTGCCGAGCCGCGACTTGAACGCTGTGGGCTTATCGATGTCGACGCCGGTCGTCTCGTGATGGCCGATCTCGAAGATCAGCGGCTCGATCTGCTGCAGCGCCTTGTTGCCGGTGAAGGTGGCGTGGGTTTCGACGGCGGAAGCGCCAGCCTGGGTGGGACGTCCCTGACGGTTCAGCATGGGAGGGCTCCGGTCGGGTTGGAATGATCGTGAAGGGCGCGAAAAATCGTCTCGACGACGCCGTCGAGATTGTCGGTGAGTTCGTGATTCCAGAAACGCATGACGCGGAAGCCCTGCGCCTCGAGATAGGCGGTGCGGCGCGCGTCATGAGCAGCGAACTCGGGCAGACCGTGCTGTCCGCCATCGAGTTCAATCACCAGCTTCATGCCGAAATGCACGAAATCTGCGAAGTAAGGCCCCATCGGAGCCTGGCGGCGGAAGTGGCCGCCCGGCAACTCCAGCTGCTTCAGATGAAGCCAAAGACGTTTCTCGGCAGATGTCGCCTCGCGACGAAGCCGCCTTGCATTGGTAGTGCGTGGGTCCTTGCGGCTCGAAGAGCTCATCGTCGCTCCTGTCAGGACGGTCGCTGTGGCTGATGCAGGGCGCGCGCTACCCCCTCCCCCCGCTTGCGGTGGGGAGGGTTGGGGTGGGGGGCAGCGCCGCTCGGCGCGACGACGAAGGATGGCGCTCGGGCTTTGCGCCCCCCCATCCCTAACCCTTCCCCACCGCAAGCGGGGGGAAGGGGACAGGTCGAGCGCTGTTGTCGGCGTCACGCCAGAACCTCGCCCAACGACTTGACGAAGGCCGCCCGATCTTCATCCGTATTGATTTCGGTGTTGGCCACGATCAGGAGATCGTCGAGCCCGGCATTCGGCAGCAGGCGCGAAACCGGCACGCCCCCGAGCACACCCTTGTCGGCCAGCGCCTCGACCACCTGTGCGGCGGGCTTGGACAGCTTCAGCGTGAACTCGTTGAAGAAGCTCTCGTTCAGGACGGAGACGCCCTTCACGCCGGCGAGCAGGTCGGCGAGCTTGACGGCATTGGCGTGGTTGACCTCGGCCAGCCGCGCGAGACCCGCCTGCCCCAGCAGCGTCATATGGATGGTGAAGGCCAGCACGCAGAGGCCGGAATTGGTGCAGATGTTCGAGGTCGCCTTGTCCCTGCGGATATGCTGCTCGCGGGTCGAAAGCGTCAGCACGAAGCCGCGCTGGCCATCGGCATCGACCGTCTCGCCGCAGAGCCGGCCCGGCATCTGACGCAGATACTTGGTCTTGGCGGCAAACAGCCCGACATAGGGTCCGCCGAAGTTCAGGGCGTTGCCGATCGACTGGCCCTCGCCGACGACGATATCGGCCCCCATCGCGCCGGGCGGGACGACCGCGCCGAGCGAGACGACCTCGGTAAAGACCGCGATCAAAAGGGCGCCATGAGCCTGCGCCTTCGCGGCGATGGGGCTGAGGTCGCGCAGATTGCCGAAGACGTCGGGGTTCTGCACGACGACGCAGGAGGTCTCGTCGTCGATCTGCGATAGGATGTCCTCATTGGCCGCAACATCGGGATCAAGCGTCACGACCGTGTCGTTCGCCATCTCCGACAGCGTCCGGACCACATCGGCGTAATGCGGATGCAGGCCACCCGACAGCACGGCCTTGCGCCGCCTGGTGACGCGATGAGCCATCAGAACGGCCTCACCGGTGCCGGTCGAGCCGTCATACATCGAGGCGTTGGCGACCTCCATGCCGGTCAGGGCGGCGATCTGGGTCTGGAACTCGAAGAGATATTGCAGCGTGCCCTGCGCGATCTCGGGCTGGTAGGGCGTGTAGCTGGTCAGGAACTCCGAGCGCTGGATCAGATGGTCCACCGTCGCCGGAACATGGTGCTTATAGGCACCGGCGCCGACGAAGAAGGGCACGGAGGACGCCGCGATGTTCTGGGCGGCCATGCGGCCCATGATCCGCTCGACCTCGAGCTCGCCCTTGGCACGCGGCAGATCCAGCGGCGCCTTGAGCAGCTTGCCGGCGGGGACATCGCTGAACAGCGTGTCGATGTCGGGCACGCCGACGCGCGCGAGCATGTCCTCGCGGTCGGTGTCGGTCAGGGGGAGATAGCGCATGGAATTTCCTCGGTCATTCCGGGGCCGAGCGCAGCGAGGAGCCCGGAACCCAGAAACGAAAGTGGTGCAAGGAAGCTGGAACGGACCGCCACTTTCCGGAACCGGCATCGGTTCTGGGTTCCGGGCTCGCTGCTTCGCAGCGCCCCGGAATGACGGCGAGGTCGCTTCAAAGCGTCTTGACGTAATCCTGGTACTCGGCCTCGCTCATCAGGCCTTCCAGCTCGGCGGCGTTGCTGAGCTTGAGCTTGACGAACCAGCCCTTGCCGGCCGGATCCTCGTTCACCGTTCCCGGGGCAGCCTCGAGTTCGCTGTTGACCGCGACGACGTCACCGGAGACGGGCGCATAGACTTCCGACGCGGCCTTGACGCTCTCGACGACCGCCGCCTCGGCTCCCTTTGCAATCGCCTTGCCGACAGGAGGGAGCTCGACGAAGACGACATCGCCAAGCTGCGACTGGGCGTAGTCGCTGATGCCGACGATGCCGGTATCGCCTTCGATGCGGATGTATTCGTGGTCCTTGGTGTAGCGGGTCTCGGCCATGGTCTTGTCTCCGGAAAGGGGATGAAGGATCAGCGCTTGTAACGGTTGGGGACGAAGGGCATCGCGGCGACGACGGCCGGCAGCGGCTTGCCGCGCACGATCAGATCAAGCCGCGTGCCAGGAGCCGAATGAGCCTTTGCGACATAGCCCATGGCAAGAGGTGCGTTCAGCGTCGGGCCGAAGCCGCCCGAGGTGACCTTGCCGACGATTTCGCCCTCGGGCGTGGCAATCTCCGCGCCTTCGCGCGCGGGGGCACGGCCTTCCGGCAGCAGGCCGACGCGAACGCGGGTCACACCTTCCGCGAATTCGCGCTGGATGCGGGCAGCACCGGGAAAACCGCCCTCTTCGCGGCGGCGCTTCTGGATCGACCAGGTCAGCGCGCCTTCGACCGGCGAGGTCGTGGTGTCGATGTCGTGACCGTAGAGGCAAAGCCCGGCTTCAAGCCTGAGCGAATCACGCGCACCAAGCCCGATCGGCTTGACACGAGCGTCGAGCAGAAGCGTGTCCCAGATCTCGCCGATCTTGCCGGCTGCGGCGGAAATCTCGTAGCCATCCTCGCCCGTATAGCCGGAGCGGCTGAGATTGGCCTTGATGCCGGCGACCTTCATCGAGCGCGAGGTCATGAAGCCCATCTCGGCAGCCTCGGGCGCAAGCGCGGCCAGCGCCTCGGCAGCCGCAGGTCCCTGAATGGCGATCAGGCCGCGATGCTCGGCCCGGACGAGCTTCACATTGGCGGGCAGGCGCGCCTCGATATGGGGATAGTCCTCATTCTTGCAGGCGGCGTTGACCACCAGATAGAGCGCGCCGTCCTCGTCGGGATCGGCTGAGCGCGTCACCATCAGATCGTCGAGTATGCCGCCCTCCTCGTTCAGGAGCTGCGAATAGCGCTGCTTGCCTGGAGCAAGGTTCAGGATATCGGCGGGAATCAGCGCCTCGAGCGCGCGCGCCGTCGTCTCGTGGTCGGGGCCGATGAGGAAGGCCTGCCCCATATGCGAGACATCGAAAAGGCCGGCCTTTTCGCGCGTCCAGTTGTGCTCGGTCAGAATGCCCGACGGGTACTGCACCGGCATGTCGTAGCCGGCGAAAGGTACCATGCGGGCGCCCAATGCGACATGACGGGAATGGAGCGGGGTCTTGAGCGGCGCAACAGCGCTCGCAATGTCGGATTCAGCGGCCTCGGCAGCCATGGACGGCCCCTTCCAGAGTCAAGCGCAAGCCCCGGACGGAACTGTCCGGAGCGCGCCCCCTCTGTCTTGGAACCTGAGAGATTTCCCCGCACCGGCGCAATCAGCCGGACGAGTTACACCCGTCGGTGGGCGGAATCGCTTCCGCCGCTTTCCAGAGCGCCAAGTCCCACGCGGTCCATTTGCCTGAGCGTTTCCGGGGCGGTTGCGCCTTCGGCGCCGAATCCGGATTTCTAAGTCCGGACCCGGTCTCTCCCGCGGGGATTTTACGGCTGAGGCAGAGATACAAGACCGGCCCCCGGAGTCAATCGGGCGCCGTCTCGTTTCCCGGCTATCGCTGTGGCTATCTGCGGCGGCTGCGCACAGGCGTGGCAGCGCCGCCGGCGCTCAGGCCGATGATGATCTCGACATCGCCGCTACCGGGCGGGACGATGATCCCATCTTCGACATGCGAGAAGTCGGTTCCACCCTGGCCGCTGGGGATCGTGCCGCCAACCCGGGAGGCGCGGCGCGCGACGACGGTGGTTCCACGCAGGACCTGGATGGTCAGCGTCGCGCTATAGCTGCCCGCGCCGCCGGCCGGGCCGAGCAACACGCGACCTTCCGCGCCGACCTTGAGACGGAAACCGCCGCCGCCTGTCGGAGTGCACTCGCGAGCGACGTTCAGAATCGAGATCTGATGGCGCAGGCTGCCGCTATCGCCGCCCGACTGGGAACGAAGCGCCGCCCCGCCATCGGCAATGATGACCTCGGGGCAGACTTGAGTTTCTTCCTGCTCTTCCTTCGGCAACTGGTTGGGTGCCGGCGGCGTCGTCGACTGGAACATCACGACGTTGCTGAATTTCTGAAACGCGCTTGGCTGGCCCGAGGACGACCCCGAGGAGCCGCAGCCGGCCAGGCCCAGGCATAGAACCGGAAGAATCAGCCAACGCGGCTGGCGAAAATTCGCAACAATCACGGCAAGGCCTCCACGCCAGGACCGAAGCCGGTGAGCGAAACGGGCACGCCCACCCCCTCTTCCGGCGTCTGAAACACGATGAAAGTGGCGCTCTTGCCAGCCTTGAGCTGTCCAAGCAGCGTATCGTCCATCACCACTTCCGCAACACAACCCGTCGTCAGGCAGCGCACGAAGCCGGCGCGGCCGATATCCTTGTCGTCGATCTTGAGACCGAGCCCCGAGGGCAGCAACACGCCGAGCGGCGCGACCACGCGCAGGAGCCTGCTCTTCTGGTCCGCCGTCTTCAGGACGATGACGAGGAGCGTCAGATTCGGCCGATCCTCGGCCGCGACGTTCTGCACGAGCGCGCATTGTTCTGCCTTGGCGCCGGGCGGCACCTCGCAGCGCATCTGCCAGTCACCATGCGTCGACCTGACCGCGCCCTGAGCGAAAGCCGGGCCGATGGCGAGACAGGCGCCGATCACCGCGAAGACCGCCGCACAGACAGGTCCGAATATCTTGCCCATCCCTGCTAACCCTCCAAACCGGCGCAGCGGCCGGGCCTGATGACGTTTAAGGAGCAGAATTCAGGCGGAAAACCGGCCCGTGCTCCATGAATCCGACTGCTGCTTCAGCGTTGAATGCGTTGGGACCATGCAGGCCCGGTCCTGTCAAGGCGCGGACGGCAATGCGGCCGCGGCTTCTGCCCGGCCTAGCGTGATTATGCCGCACGGCTGGGGTGGACGGCTCGCATTGCCCCTCTGGCGCAAGCGTGATCTTTGATTTATCGCAATCTCGAAGAGCAAGGTGGCCTCGCGGTCGCGCTTTGCCATGCATGGACATGAGCCTATCAAGGGGCTCCATGCCGGGCACGATGAGGAGCTATGTCGGATCGATGCGATTTCTGAGCAGGACCATTGCAACCGTGGCCGCTGGAGCCCTTGCCGTCGCAGCGACGGCAATTGTTTCCGGCAGCGCCAGCGCGGGAACCGGCATGCCGAGCCCCTGGCAGTTGAACCTTCAGGGTGCCGCGACCGAGGTCTCGGAATACATCCACTGGTTCCATGACTGGCTCAACGTGATCATCTTCGCGATCACGATCTTCGTGCTCGGCCTGCTGCTCTATGTCGCCTGGCGCTTCAACGAGAAGAGCAACCCGGTTCCCTCGAAGACCACGCATAACGCGCTGCTCGAAGTGGCCTGGACGGTGATTCCCGTCCTCATCCTCGTCGTCATCGCCATCCCGTCCTTCCGCCTGCTCAAGCTGCAGCTCGAGATTCCGCAGGCCGACCTCACCCTGAAGGTGACCGGCAAGCAGTGGTACTGGTCCTACGAATACGCGCAGGACCAGGGCACTTTCGGCTTCGATTCGCTGATGCTCGACGAGAAGCAGCGCGCCGAGGCGATCAGCAGCAACAGGATCGCCGCCGCCGAGGCCCCGCGCCTGCTCGCGGTCGACAACGAGGCGGTCGTGCCGGTCGGCAAGATCGTGCGCGTCCAGGTCACCGGCGCCGACGTCATCCACAAATTCACGGTGCCATCCTTCGGCATCAAGATCGACGCCATTCCCGGCCGCCTGAACGAAACCTGGTTCAAGGCCGATCGCGAAGGCATCTATTACGGCCAGTGTTCGTTCATCTGCGGACAGAACCACGCCTATATGCCGATCGCCTTCCGCGTCGTCAGCGCCGAGCGCTATGCCGCCTGGCTGACCGAGGCGAAGCAGAAATTCGCCAACGCCGAAGATGCTGGCAGCAAGCTCGCCATCTCGTCGAAGTGAACCCCGTCGCGGGCCGTCGGCCCGCATCGAACCTGATTGACTGACTGTCGCGAACAGATTTCGCACGAGGAGACCAAGGCGATGGCAACAGCGGCTCCGCACGCTCACGCCCACGGACATGACGAAGCGCACGCCAATCCGACCGGATGGCGCCGCTGGCTGATGTCCACCAACCACAAGGACATCGGCACGCTCTACCTGATCTTCTCGATCATGGCCGGGCTCGTCGGCGGCTTCCTCTCGATCATGATGCGGATCGAGCTGCAGCAGCCCGGCATGCAGATCTTCGCCAACGGCCAGAGCTACAACGTCTTCGTGACCGGCCACGGCCTGATCATGATCTTCTTCATGGTCATGCCCGCCGTGATCGGCGGCTTCGGCAACTGGTTCGTGCCGCTGATGATCGGCGCGCCGGACATGGCCTTCCCGCGCATGAACAACATCTCGTTCTGGCTGACGGTCTCCGGTTTCATCCTGCTGATCACCTCGATGTTCGTCGAAGGCGCGCCGGGCGCGCACGGCGTCGGCACGGGCTGGACGATCTATCCGCCGTTCTCGTCGGCGGGCCACCCCGGGCCGTCGGTCGATTTCGGCATTCTCGCGCTGCACCTTGCCGGCGCAGCCTCGATCCTGGGCGCGATCAACTTCATCACCACGATCCTGAACATGCGCGCTCCCGGCATGACCATGCACAAGATGCCGCTGTTCGCCTGGGGCGTGCTGGTGACGGCCTTCCTGCTGCTGCTGGCCCTGCCCGTTCTCGCCGGCGCCATCACCATGCTGCTGACCGACCGCAATTTCGGCACGACCTTCTACGATCCGGCCGGCGGCGGCGATCCGATCCTGTACCAGCACCTGTTCTGGTTCTTCGGCCACCCCGAAGTGTACATCATGATCCTGCCGGCCTTCGGCATCGTCAGCCACATCATCTCGACCTTCTCGAAGAAGCCGATCTTCGGTTATCTCGGCATGGCCTACGCCATGGTCGCGATCGGCGTCGTCGGCTTCATCGTGTGGGCGCACCACATGTATACGGCCGGTCTCTCGCTCAACACGCAGCGCTACTTCGTGTTTGCGACGATGGTCATCGCGGTGCCCACCGGCATCAAGATCTTCTCCTGGATCGCGACGATGTGGGGCGGCTCGATCCGCTTCACCGCGCCGATGATCTGGGCGATCGGCTTCATCTTCCTGTTCACGGTCGGCGGCGTCACCGGCGTCGTGCTGGCCAATGCCGGCGTCGACCGCTCGCTGCATGCGACCTATTACGTCGTGGCGCATTTCCACTACGTGCTGTCGCTGGGCGCCGTGTTCGGCATCTTCGCCGGCTTCTACTACTGGTTCCCGAAGATGAGCGGCTACGTCATCCCGGACTGGATCGGCAAGCTGCACTTCTGGGTCGCCTTCGTCGGCGCGAACGTGCTGTTCTTCCCGCAGCACTTCCTCGGCCTGGCCGGCATGCCGCGGCATTATGCCGACTATCCCGATGCCTTCGCCGGGTGGCATTTCGTGTCCTCGATCGGCTCCTACATCTTTGCCTTCGGCCTGCTGATCTTCTTCTACGGCGTGTTCGTCGCCTTCACGCGCAAGGAACTCGCCGGGGACAATCCGTGGGGCGAAGGTGCAACCACCCTGGAATGGACGCTGCCCTCGCCGCCGCCCTTCCACCAGTTCGAGACGCTGCCGCGCATCACCGGCTCGGACCACTGAGAATTTCTGGCGGCGGGCCCAGCGCCCGCCGCCGCCTCTCTCCCGAACGCCCTATCGGACGTTTCGGAGACGGGCGGCAAAGCCGCTTCCGAAGATCACGCGCCGCGAAGTGGCGCTGCAGGAATTGAAACGACTGAACCCATGTCCGCTGTGTTCGACAAGCTCGATCCCCGCACCGACGGCACGGCGCTGACCTCCACCGGCGAGGCGCGCGATTTCTTCACGCTGCTCAAGCCGCGCGTGATGTCGCTGGTCATCGTGACGGCGCTTGCCGGCATGGCGACCGCGCCGGGCACCGTACATCCGGTGATCGGGTTCGCAGCGCTGCTGGCCATCGCGGTCGGCGCCGGCGCGTCGGGCTGCCTCAACATGTGGTACGACGCCGACATCGACGCACTGATGGTCCGCACCGCCAAGCGCCCGATACCGGCCGGCCGCATCCTGCCTTCCGAGGCGCTCGCTTTCGGCCTGACGCTGTCGATCGGCGCAGTCTTAGTGCTCGGGCTTGTCGCCAATCTGCTCGCGGCGGGCATGCTCGCCTTCACGATCTTCTTCTACGCCGTCGTCTATTCGATGTGGCTGAAGCGCTGGACGCCGCAGAACATCGTCATCGGCGGCGCGGCGGGCGCCTTCCCGCCGATGATCGGCGAGGCGGTCGTCACCGGCGGTTTCGGCATCCGCTCGCTCGTGCTGTTCGCGATCATCTTCCTGTGGACCCCGCCGCATTTCTGGGCGCTGGCACTGGTCAAATCGGCCGATTATGCGCGCGCCGGCATCCCGATGCTGCCCAATGTCGCCGGACCCGCCTCGACCCGCCGGCACATCCTTGCCTATTCGCTGGTGATGGCGCCGGTTGCCGTGCTGCCCGCGCTGATGGGCTTCGGCGGCCTGATCTATCTCGTCGTTTCCGTCGTGACCGGCCTGGCCATGATCGCGCTGGCGGTCCGCGTGCTCAGGACGACCGAGGGCGACGCGGCGCACAAGGCGGCCTATTCGCTGTTCGGCTTCTCGATCCTCTACCTCTTCCTGCTTTTCGCAGTGCTTCTGGCCGAGAACAGCCTGGGCCTGATGTGGGCCCTGCCCAAGGTGATCGGATGAACGAGCCGCGCAAGCAGCCGGTGGCTCCCGCCGCCTTTTCGCCCGAGGATATGGCGCGCCGCAGGCGTCGCAACGTCGCGCTCGCGCTCGTGCTGGCCGGGCTCGTGGTGTTTTTCTTCGTGGTGACGCTGGTCAAGACCGGCCCCGCGATCATGAACCGGCCGCTGTGATGAGCGCCGCGCCGTCTCCCGTCGAAAGGCCCAAGAACGTCGAAAGGCCCAAGAATCTCGGCCGCACGGCGCTGATCTGCGCCGGCGTCGCGATGGGCATGACCGGCCTGTCCTTTGCGGCCGTGCCGCTCTACGACCTGTTCTGCAAGACGACGGGCTTTGGCGGCACCCCGATGGTCGGCACGGCCGGCGCCAGCACCATCCTCGACCGCACGATGTCGGTGCGCTTCGACGCCAATGTCTCGCCCGGGCTGGGCTGGAAGTTCGAGCCGGAGAGCCCCGAGATCAAGCTTCGGGTCGGCCAGACGCAGACCGTGTTCTACAAGATCACCAACCGCACGAGCCGGCCTTCGACGGGTATCGCGACGTATAATATCGCGCCGGAAAAGGGCGCCGCCTATTTCGTCAAGATCCAGTGCTTCTGCTTCACGGAGCATACGCTCCAGCCGGGCGAGACGCTGGAGGCTCCGGTCGTGTTCTATATCGATCCCGAGATCGCGCAGAACCGCGAGCTCGACGGCGTGAATTCGATCACGCTGTCATACACTTACTTCGCCTCCAAGGCGGGGCAGCCGGTAGCCGAAGGCAAAAGCGACCCCGCCAAGGGTGACGCAAGCAAATCGAACCTGTAAAAATTGCGCCGGAAACGAGCGCTGAGCGAAAAGTCGGACGCGGAGACTGATACGATGGCCGGGGCCCATACCAAGAACCACGACTACCATCTCGTCGATCCGAGCCCGTGGCCGCTCGTCGGCGCCGCCAGCGCGACCGTGCTGGCCATGGGCGCGGTGATGTGGATGAAGGCCATGTCGATCGGCGGCATGAAGCTCGGCCCGCTGATCTTCGGCGTCGGCATGCTCGGCGTGCTCTACACGATGCTGGCCTGGTGGATGGACGTGACCCGCGAGGCAGAGCACGAGGGACACCACACCAAGGTCGTGCAGATCCACCATCGCTACGGCATGCTGATGTTCATCGCCTCCGAGGTGATGTTCTTCGTTGCGTGGTTCTGGGCCTATTTCGACGCCAGCCTCTTCTCGGGCGAGGCGATCAACTACACCCGGCAGGAGTTCACCGGCGGCGTCTGGCCGCCCAAGGGCATCGCCACCTTCGATCCCTGGCACCTGCCGCTGCTCAACACGCTGATCCTGCTGACCTCGGGCACCACAGTGACCTGGGCGCATCACGCGCTGATCCATGGCGATCGCAAGGGCTTGAAGCAGGGCCTGTGGTTGACCGTGATCCTCGGCATCCTGTTCACGATGACGCAGGCCTACGAGTACTCCCACGCCACCTTCGCATTCGCCGGACACATCTACGGCTCGACCTTCTTCATGGCGACCGGCTTCCACGGCTTCCATGTGATCATCGGGACGATCTTCCTGGCGATCTGCCTGTACCGGGTCTATCTCGGCCACTTCAAGCCGGACCAGCATCTCGGCTTCGAGTTCGCCGCCTGGTACTGGCATTTCGTCGACGTGGTCTGGCTGTTCCTGTTCGCCTCGATCTATGTCTGGGGCGCGGGCTCCGGCGTCGCTGCGGCGGCGCACTGACCTCACCCGTCATTGCGAGCATAGCGAAGCAATCCAGGGGCGGCCGCGCTCGACATACCCTGGATTGCTTCGTCGCTTCGCTTCTCGCAATGACGACGTAAGGCGGCCGCGAGGCCGCCTTTGCTCTTTCTGGAGGCCATCATGGCCGACGATCACACGCCCCCGCCCTCCCCTTTCAAGACCGGAATCGCGGGCCGGTGCCCGCGCTGCGGCGAGGGCAAGCTGTTCGAGGGTTTCCTGAAGGTCCGGCCGCGCTGCAATGCGTGCGGCCTCGATTTCAGCTTCGCCGACTCAGCCGATGGCCCGGCCGTTTTCATCATGCTGATCGCGGGCTTCGCCGTGCTTGGGGCGGCGCTTTATGTCGAGATCGCTTATGAGCCGCCGATCTGGCTGCACATGGTGATCTGGCTGCCGCTGGCGGTGATCGTCTGCCTCGCCTTGCTGCGGCCGATGAAAGGGCTCGCTGTCGCCCTGCAATATGCCCACAAGGCCGAGGAAGGCCGGCGGGAGACGTGAGCGAGATGACGGCCCCCACGCGACGCGTCTCGCTGCTGCTGCCGGCGCTGCTCACCATTGCCGGAACGCTGGTGCTCTGCACGCTGGGCAGCTGGCAGATCATGCGGATGGGCGAAAAGCACGCCTTCATCTCAAGGCTGGAAGCGCAGGCGAGCGGGGCGCCCGCTTCGATGCCTGCCGCTGCGGACTGGGCCAATCTCGATCCGAGCAAACTCGACCTGACGCGGGTCGCGGCCAGCGGCACCTTCGTGGACGGCGCCTTCGCGGGCGTGCGCACGACGATCGCCGCCGGCGCTCCCGGCACACGCCAGCTATCCGGCTTCGGCCGCTGGATCTTCCAGGGTTTTCGGTTGGATGACGGCGGCCTCATCCTGATCAATCGCGGCTTCGTGCCCGAGGGCCGGCTCGGCGAGATCACGCCGGCAAGCGGCCCTGCCCGCGTCACGGGCTTCCTGCGCGCGCCGGAGGCACGCGGCAGTTTCACCCCCGCCGACCTGCCGGCAAACCGCGAATTCTACACGCGCGACCCGGCCGCGATCGCAGCCTCGCTCGGCCTGACCAATGCCGCGCCCTTCTATCTCGAAGCCGAGCGTGAGGGTAACGGCCTCATCCCACCGGCCGGCGTGGACGCGAAAGAACTGATCGCCCGGATACCCGACAACCATCTGTCCTATGCGCTGACATGGTTCGGTCTGGCGCTGACGTTGCTTGGCGTGTTCGGCGCTTTCGCATGGCAGGGGCGGCAGCGCCCTTCGGTCTGAGGCTCTCACGCCCGATCGTCGTGCCGCTGCGCTACCGCGTCGTCCGGCCATAGCGCCGGCGCGCCTTCCCTCAAGGAATGGCCGGCAGGCCGCAGCAACCTTTGCCCTAATTCCGCTCCCGGCCTATAGCATCAGCCACGATCATCGAGGCCCGAAACCGTGCTGCATGTTTCCACCCGCGGGGAAGCTCCCGCGCTCTCCTTTTCCGACGCTCTTCTTGCCGGTCTTGCCCGCGATGGCGGGCTCTATGTTCCGAAGAGCTGGCCGGTGCTCGATCAGAGCGAGATCGCCGGTTTCGCCGGCAAGCCCTATGCCGAGGTTGCCGAGCGGGTCCTGGGCGCGCTGACCGATGGCGATATCGAAAGCAAGGCGCTGAGCGAGATGATCGCCGAGGCCTATGCCAGCTTCCGGCATCCGGCCGTCTGCCCGCTGACGCAGCTCGGCGACAACCTCTTCGTGCTCGAACTCTTCCATGGACCGACGCTCGCCTTCAAGGACGTGGCGATGCAGCTGCTCGGGCGGCTGATGGACCATGTGCTGACCTTGCGCGGAGAGCGCGCCACGATCGTCGGCGCGACCTCGGGCGATACCGGCGGCGCCGCGATCGACGCCTTCAAGGGCCTGTCGCGTGTTGATGTCTTCATCCTCTATCCGCAGGGCCGGGTTTCGGATGTGCAGCGCCGGCAGATGACCACGGTCGATGCGCCCAACGTCCATGCCATCGCGGTCGACGGGACCTTCGACGATTGCCAGAACCTGCTGAAGGCGATGTTCAACCATCATGCATTCCGCGACGAGATCGGGCTGTCGGGCGTCAACTCGATCAACTGGGCCCGGATCGCGGCGCAGGTGGTGTATTATTTCACCTCCGCGGTGGCGCTCGGCGGGCCGGCGCGAAAGGTCTCCTTCGCCGTGCCGACCGGCAATTTCGGCGATGTTCTGGCGGGCTTCGTCGCCAAGCGCATGGGCCTGCCGATCGAGCGGCTGCTGATCGGCACCAATAGCAACGACATCCTGGCGCGGACCTTGGCCAGCGGCGCCTATGAGATGCGCGGCGTGGCGGCGACGACCTCGCCTTCGATGGACATCCAGATCTCCTCCAATTTCGAGCGGCTGCTGTTCGAGGTGCATGGCCGCGACGGCGCCGCCGTCCGCCGCCTGATGCAATCCTTGCAGCAGTCGGGGCGTTTCGAGATCGAGGCCGAACCGCTCGCAAAAATCCGCAGCGAGTTCGATGCGGCAGCGATCGATGAGACAGCCACCGCCGCCGAGATCGACCGGACCTGGCGCGAGGCCGGCTATCTGCTCGATCCCCACACCGCGATCGGCGTCGGCGCGGCGCGACAGGGTCTGAAGGCAGATCCGGCCACGCCGATGATCGTGCTCGGCACCGCTCATCCCGCCAAATTCCCGGCGGCGGTCGCAGCCGCCAGCGGCGTGACGCCTGCTTTGCCCGCACATCTGGCGGATCTGATGGAGCGCAAGGAGCGCTTTACCTGCCTGCCCAACGATCTGGCCCGCGTCGAGGATTTCGTGCGGCAGAATGCGCGCGCGGTCAGGGGAGCGGCAGCATGAGCGCGACAGGGCCGGCCGAGACGGCTGCGATCGTGGCTCCGGTTCCCGATGGCCATGGCAAGCACGACCCCGATGTCGGCCTGACGATCCTGCCTTCGGGGCTGCGCATCGTTTCGCAGCGCATGGACCATGCGGCGACCGTGTCGCTCGGCATCTGGATCGGCGCGGGCTCGCGCGACGAGCTTCCTCACGAGCATGGCCTTGCCCATCTGCTCGAACACATGGCCTTCAAGGGCACGGCGCGGCGCAACGCGCTGGAGATCGCCGAGGAGATCGAGAGCGTCGGCGGCGATCTCAACGCGGCGACCTCAGTCGAATATACCTGCTACACCGCCCGCGTCCTCGGCTCTGACCTGGGCCTCGCTGTCGATATCCTCTCGGATATCCTGACCGCGCCGGCTTTGACCGATGAGGAGCTGAAGCGCGAGAAGGGCGTGATCCTGCAGGAGATCAGCGCCGTCCAGGATACGCCGGACGATCTCGTCTATGACCGCTTCCTGCAGGCCGCCTTCCCGGACCAGCCCCTCGGCCGGCCGATCCTAGGCACGGCAAAGACGGTCAAGGGTTTTACGCCCGATGCGATCCGCGCCTATCTCGCCAGGCATTATCACGCCGGCAACATGGTGCTGGCGGCGTCGGGCGCGGTCGATCACGAGCAGCTCGTCGCGCTGGCCAAGCAGCATCTCTCCGCGTTGCCCGCAAAGCCCGCAGCGCCGCTGGCCCGCACCGATGGCCGCTATGTCGGTGGCGAAGCGCGGATCAAGGGCGACGAGGAGCAGGTTCATCTCGTGCTCGGCTTCCCGGGCCTGCCTTTCAAGGACGGCGCGCACTACCCGCTGCAGATCTTTTCCTCGGTGCTGGGAGGCGGCCTGTCGTCGCGGCTGTTCCAGGAGGTGCGCGAGCAGCGCGGCCTGGCCTATGCCATCGACGCCTTCCATTGGCCATTCTCGGATTGCGGTGTCTTCGGCATCAGCGCTGGCACAGCGCCCGAAGATGTCGCGGAGTTGATCGAAGTCGCGCTCGCCAGCCTGCGCAAGGCGGCTGAAGATGTGAGTGAAGTCGAAGTCGCCCGCGCCCGCGCCCAGATGAAGGTCGGGCTGCTCGCCTCGCTGGAAAGTCCCGGTGGCAAGCTCGAGCAGATGGCGCGGCAGGTCCTGCTCTTCGGCCGTGCCATCCCTCGCGAGGAGCTGTCGGCGCGCTTAGACGCGGTGACGCTGGACGATGTCCGCGCTGCCGGGCGCTCGTTGCTCGGCCACCAGCCGACGATCGCGGCTGTGGGTCCTCTTCAGGGGTTGCCGCCAGCCAAGCGGCTGCTGCATGCGGCGCGAGCAGCGGACTGACCGGCGATGGCGCTCTTCCGCTTCCCGAGCGAGCCCCCGACACGCCCCCTGTTCCGCACGCCCAATCTCGTGCTTCGGGCGCCCCAGGCCGCCGATTATTCGGACTGGGCGATGTTGCGCATGGAAAGCCGCGCCTTCCTGACGCCGTGGGAGCCGGTCTGGAACGAGGACGACCTGACCCGCACCTCGTTTCGCCTCCGGACCAAGCGCGCGGCACGCGAGATCGCCAGCGACGAGGCCTATTCGCTCTTCATCTTCGACAGCCGTTCGGACGCGCTGCTCGGCGGCCTGACCCTCGGGCTCGTGCGCCGCGGCGTCGCACAGGCCTGCACGCTGGGCTACTGGATGGGCCAGCGCCATGCCGGCAAGGGCTACATGACGGAAGCGGTGCGGGGCGCGTTGCGCTTCGCCTTTTCTGATCTGGCGCTGCACAGGGTCGAGGCGGCCTGCCTGCCCAATAACGAGCCCTCGCGCCGGCTGCTGGAACGCGTCGGCTTCCAGCATGAGGGCGTGGCGCGCTCCTATCTGCGGATCAACGGCGTCTGGGCCGATCATCTGCTCTATGCCGCCCTCTCGGGCGACCACGTTCCGGGGGACAACCGGTGATCAGGTGGGGCTCGGCGGGGCACTCCATGCCTTGCCCTCGCCATGAGCCGCCGATAGGACTGGTCGCTCAAATTGTAATGACAGTCTTCCGTCCCAGCCGCGAGCGCCGCTTGTCCATTCCCGACCGACTCCTCCGGTTTGGCCTCGCCGTCGCCGGGCTCGCCTTGTGGTTCACATTCGCGGCTACCAATCCGGCCCTGGCCGTCGAAGCCGTTCGTGTGCCTGTCGATGTCCCCGTGATCGACCTGACCAATGTCGTCGAGCGCAACAAATCCGACGGCGACGTCATCCAGATCTCGACGGCGCCGGGGCCTGACGGCATCGTGCGCCGCATCGCGGTGCGCGCGCGCGAATCCGGCGCAAGGCCCGACTGGATCGTCTTCGCGCTCACCAACGACTCGGACGAGCAGATCGACCGGCTGCTGGTCGCGCCTTTCCACAGGCTGATCGGCTCCGGCGTGATCTGGCCCGATCTCGGCGACACCCGCATCGAAGCGGTGACCGCGAGCCAGGGCCTCTCGCCCGAACGCGAGGCGAGCCCGGACGCGGATGTCTTCCTGATCACGCTCGACCCGGGAACCACGGTCACTTTCGTCGCCGAGCTGAAATCGCCGAACCTGCCGCAGCTCTATCTGTTCGAGCAGGAGGCCTATCGCCAGAAGACCAACGGGCTGACGCTCTACAAGGGCATCATCATCGGCATTGCCGGCCTGCTGGCGCTGTTCCTGACCATCATCTTCGTGGTCAAGGGCGCGGTGATCTTCCCGGCGGCGGCCGCGCTTGCCTGGGCGGTTCTGGCCTATGCGGGTCTCGATTTCGGCTTCTTCCAGCGCATCTTCCCGCTGACCCCGGCGATAGAACGAATATACCGAGCCGGCGCCGAGGTCGTGCTGGCGGCGACATTGCTCGTCTTTCTCTTCGCCTATCTCAACCTGTCACGCTGGCATGTGCGCTACAGCCACGTCACGATCATCTGGATCCTCGGCCTTGCCGGGTTGACTGGCCTTGCCGTGTTCGACGCACCGATGGCTTCCGGCATCGCGCGCATATCGATCGCGGCGGTGGCGGCTGTCGGCTTCGTGCTGATCCTGCATCTGGCGACGCATGGCTATGAGCGGGCGGTGATGCTGATCCCGACCTGGTTCCTCCTGGCGGTCTGGGTCACGGCCGCCGGCTTTACGGTGACCGGGCAATTTCAACGCGATCTGGTCGCGCCTGCCTTGTTGGGCGGTCTCGTCCTGATCGTCCTGCTGATCGGCTTCACGGTGATCCAGCACGCCTTTGCCGGCGGCGCATTGTCGCAAGGGCTGGTCTCCGATACCGAGCGTCGCGCGCTTGCCTTGTCGGGCTCCGGCGATCTCGTCTTCGACTGGGATGTCAGCGCCGACAAGATCTTCGTCTCGCCGCAGATCGAAACGCTGCTCGGACTGCCGCGCGGGTCACTCGAAGGTTCGGCCTCGCGCTGGTTGGAACACATGCATGTGGCCGATCGCGATCGCTACCGCGTTACGCTCGATGCCGTGCTGGAGCAGCGCCGCGGCAAGCTCTATCTCGACGTGCGCCTGCGCTCGGCCAATGGCGCCTATCACTGGTTCAACCTCAAGGCCCGGCCGGTCATCGGCTCGGACGGCGAGGTCATCCGCGTCATCGGCACGCTGTCTGATGTCACCGAACAGCGGACCGCGCAGGAGCGCCTGCTGCACGACGCCGTGCATGACAATCTGACCGGGCTGCCGAACCGCAAGCTGTTCCAGGACCGGCTAGGGGCAGTCTTCGGCTTCACCCGCGCCGACGAGAACATCCGCCCGACCGTGCTCGTCATCGATATCGACCGCTTCAAGCAGGTCAACGAATCCGTCGGTTTCTCGGCAGGCGATTCGATCCTGCTGACGCTGGCGCGCCGTCTCGGCCGCCTGCTCAGGGCTCAGGACACGCTGGCCCGCATCGGCGGCGACACTTTCGCGATGATCCTGGTCTCGGAGCGCGACCCAGAGCGCATCCTGGCGCTGGCGGAACTGGTGCGCCGCGCCGTCTCGACTCCCGTGACTTTTGCCGAGCGCGAGATCGTGCTGACGCCATCTATCGGGCTCGCGTTGTTCGATCCAGCGCCCGCCGCGCGCAAGGACGATGCGCTGAAGAACGCCGAACTCGCCATGGCCCATGCCAAGCGGCAGGGCGGCAACAAGATCGAAGTCTTCGTGCCGGCGATGCGGACGGACCGCAACGACCGGCTCGCACTGGAAAGCGACCTGCGCCGGGCGATCGAGCGCGGCGAGATCCAGGTGATGTACCAGCCAATCGTCAGGCTGGAGGACCGGACCATTGCCGGCTTCGAGGCTCTGGTACGCTGGGACCATCCGCGCGAAGGCCGGCTGATGCCCCAGGACTTCCTCTCCATCGCCGAGGAAACCGGGCTGATCGTCGATCTCGGCGTCTATGTAATGGATCGCACGGCGCGCGAGCTGGAAGCGTGGCAGGCGGCGCTCGAGGTCGACCCGCCGATCTTCGCCAGCGTCAACGTCTCCAGCCGGCAGTTGCTGCGGCACGACCTGCTGCACGACGTCAAGACGGTGCTGGGCCGCCGGCGCATCCTGCCGGGCACGCTGAAGCTCGAGATCACCGAGAGCCTGGTGATGGAGAATCCGGAATATGCCGCGCAGATGCTGAGCCGCATCCGCGAACTCGGCGCCGGTCTTTCCCTCGACGATTTCGGGACGGGCTATTCGTCGCTGTCCTATCTGCAGCGCTTCCCCTTCGACACGATCAAGGTCGACCAGAGCTTCGTGCGGCAGATGGGCAACGGCAAGCCGCCGGTGATCCTGCGCTCGATCGTCCAGCTCGCGGCTGACCTGCGCATGGATGTCGTAGCAGAAGGCGCGGAGACCGAATCCGATGCGATCGAGCTCTACCAGCTCGGTTGCCAATATGCGCAGGGCTACATCTTCGGCCAGCCGATGACGGCAGCAGAGGCACGCCGGCTGATGGGCGCGCGCGCCGCCTCCACCGAGGCGGCCTGAGGCTCGCTCTCCGTCGGAGAGCCTAACAGCTCAGGCGTGTCCGGCTTCCCGGGACAGGAAGGCGGGATCGATGCCGATCTTGCCAAGCGCGCGGTGATATTTGGTCTCGATGACCTCGTCGAACAGCAGCGCGGCGTCGGCAGCGCAATGCAGCCAGCCATTCGACTGGATTTCCGATTCGAGCTGTCCGGCGCCCCAGCCTGCGTAACCCAGCGCCAGCACAGCATTCTCGGGGCCGCTGCCGATGGCGATGGCGCGCAGGATGTCCAGCGTCGCCGTCAGGCAGATACCGTCATCGATCGGGAGCGTCGCTGATTCCAGGAAGAAATCGGCAGAGTGCAGGACGAAGCCGCGCTTGGTCTCCACCGGTCCGCCCCGCAGCACCTGCATGCGCTCGGCCTGGCTCGGCAGGCGGATCAGCTCCTCGGAGGGAATGACATCGAGCTGGACAAGAAGGTCGGGAAATTTCGTGTCTGGCGCAGGCTTGTTGAGGATGATGCCCATCGCGCCATCCTCCGAATGCGCGCAGATATAGACGACGCTGCGGTTGAAACGGGTATCGGACATGCCGGGCATCGCGATCAGACATTGTCCGTCGAGATAGCTGCGACCACTGACACGCTGATTTGAGCCGATCTTCATGGCTGCATGCTAGAGCACTTTCACCCTCGCTGTGAACTGGTAGCGCAGGTTGAAAAACCGACATCGCGATTGCGCCCCATTCATGGGTCAATATTCGCATCTGTGATCGTTCCGCAGTCATCGCCCCATTGCGCGGTCATCGCGCAAAGGAAGAGGTTTTGTTCGCAATTTCGTCTCGCAACGCATAAGTCAGCAGTGTGAAACAGTTTTTTCCTTTGCTGACGGCCGCAGCGTTCGTGCTGGGCACCCCTGCCTTGGCGCAGGAGGCGGCTACTTCGAACTGGTCGAAGGGTGACCATTCCTCGTTGCGCCTGATCGCGGGCGCCACCGCGCCGTCCGGAAAGCAGCGCGTCGGCGTCGAGATCGTGATGGCGCCCGGCTACAAGACCTATTGGCGCAGCCCCGGCGATTTCGGCGTACCACCGGTGTTCGACTGGAGCGGCTCGACCAATATCGGCGGTCTCGACGTGCGCTGGCCGGCGCCCGAGCGCTTCCAGGATTCGGCGGGCTATTCGATCGGCTATGTCGGCGAAGTCGTGATTCCCGTGTCGGTCCAGCCTGTCGACCCCGCGAAACCGGTCATGCTGGTGCTGAAGCTCGATTATGCGGTTTGCGAAAAGATCTGCGTTCCCGCCACCGGCGAGACGCGGCTTTGGCTGGAACCCGGCGTGACCTCCGTGACCTCGCCACGGCTGGAAAGTTTCGAGGCGCGGGTGCCCGTGCCGGTCAAGCTTGGCCCGCACAAGGAGAAGCCCTCGGTCATCGAAGCGAAGCTCGATGATGAAGTGGTCGACCCTGGCCTTCGCCTCGTGCTGCAGGTTCCGCCCGACGGCAAGGTCGAGGATGTCTTCATCGAGGGACCCGGCATGTGGTCCTTCGGCAAATCGCGCCTGAGCCAGCAGGCAGATGGCAGCCTGGTCGCGCAGATCCGCATCAACGAACGGCCCAAGGGCGCGGCCGGCCCGATCCCCTTCATCTTCACGCTGCGGGGAACGCCGAAGTCGGTCGAGACGCGACTTGAACTCGACATCCCCGTCGCCAAGCCCTAATTCGTGACGCGGACGGCACCCTGCCGCAGACTTCACGGAGAACAGGCGCGATGACCATCAAGGTTGGTGACAAGCTTCCCCAGGCGACATTCCGGATCATGACCGCAGACGGTCCGGCCGCCAAGACCACGGATGACCTGTTCAAGGGCAAGAAGGTCGTTCTTTTCGCCGTTCCCGGCGCCTTCACGCCGACCTGCCACAAGAATCACCTGCCCGGCTATCTCGGCAAGGCAAGCGAGATCAAGGCCAAGGGCGTCGACGCGATCATGGTCACCGGCGTCAACGACGTGTTCGTGATGGACGCCTGGTCGAAGGCGACCGGCGGGGCCGGCGTCATCGAATTCCTCTCGGACGGCAACGCCGATTTCGCCAAGGAGATCGGCCTCTCGCTGGACGGTTCGGGCTTTGGCCTGGGAACCCGCTCGCAGCGCTATTCGATGATCGTCGAAGACGGCGTCGTGCAGGCGCTGAACATCGAGGACGCACCCGGCAAGGCCGACGTCTCCGGCGCCGAGGCTCTGCTCGAGCAGCTCTGAGACTATTCACTATCAGCAAGCCCGCGCCGGCCTCGCGCCGCGCGGGCTTTTTTGTGCGCGATTGTCGTCTTCGCCAACTTTCTCGGCCGATGCCCAACAGCGCGTGATCAATGCGATATCGCCTTGTCATGAGACAGGGGCCGGGCGTGACGCTAGCCTCCTGCAACCTGCCAGGAGACACCGATGTCCGAGATCACCATCCGCCCGCTCGAAGCGTCAGACCGCGCAGCCTGGGGGCCGCTCTGGCAGGGCTATCTGACCTTCTACAAGAGCAGCCTGCCGCCCGAACAGCACGACCTCACCTTCGCCCGGCTCACCGGCGGCTCCGACCCGATGGGCGGCTTCATTGCCGAGCGCGACGGACAGGCGATCGGGATCGTCCATTGGGTGCTCCACCGCACGACCTGGAGCGCCAAGGACATCTGCTATCTGCAGGATCTTTTCACGACGCCCGACGCGCGCGGCAGCGGCGCAGGGCGCAAGCTGATCGAGAGCGTGCGGGAGATGGCGCAGGCAAAGGGCGCCTTCCGTGTCTATTGGCAGACGCATGAGACGAACCTGCAGGCGCAGGAACTCTATGACAAAGTCGCCGAGAAATCGGGCTTCATCGTCTACCGGCAGGCGCTGGGCTGAGCGCGAGCTACAGGCGATAGTTCCGCACCATTGCTGCCGCGTGGCGATATAGCAGCACGCGCGTCCTGCTCCCTGACTACGGGCCGATCACCGAGCCGCGGGCACGCCCGCCGCTGACGCGGCAGGAGCATCCTGCGCCGATCTCGGCCGGATTGATCAGCGCGCAGGTTCGTACCGGCGTCGTGCAATAGCCGCCGATCGCGGAGGAAACCGGGCCCGCATAGACGGGAGCGGCGTAGTAGGCGGGAGCGGCGTAATAGGGCGCGCTGTAATATGGCGAGCCGTAATAATAAGGCGCATCGTAATAGGGATAGGTCGCTGCGGCGCCGAGAGCTGCGCCGGCGAGAAGGCCGGCAGCACCCCAGCCCCAATTGTTGTCGTAGCCGCGCCTCCAGTATGCGCCGCGATAGCCATAGCCCCAGCCGCCGCCTCTCCAGCCGGGCCCGTAGCCAAACCCTCCGCGATAGCCGCCGAAGCCCGGACGAACGAACCCGCGATTGCCGAAGCCGCCGTGGAAACCTCCAGCGCGGAAACCTCCGCCATGGAAACCTCCGGCGTGGAAACCTCCTCCGCCGCCGAAGCGTCGCTGCGCGGACGCGTCATCGGCAGCGAAGGTCAACAGGGGAACGAGAGCAGCGGCGAGAACGATCAGGCGGCGCATGGCGACCTCCCACTCAACAACCAAGTTCACTCAACAACCACAAATTAACACGCAGATGCGCCGGCTGTTCCCTCACATTGGCTTGAATGGCTGCAAATTGTGACGCTGCGGCATCTGCCGGCTGCAAGGCCCAGGCGCTGCCCCTCGCTCGCCCTCAGCGCCGCGGCTTGAACGGCGCCATGCCCGCGCGTGCCAATGCGTCGGCGCGCTCGTTCATCTCGTCGCCGGCATGGCCCTTGACCCATTTCCACTCGATCTTGTGGCGGCCGAGCGCGACATCGAGGCGCTTCCAGAGCTCCTCGTTCTTCACCGGCTTCCTGTCGGCCGTCTTCCAGCCATTGCGCTTCCAGCCATGAATCCAGGCGGTGATGCCCTGGCGCAGATACTGGCTGTCGGTGTGCAGCGCGACCGTGCAGGGGCGTGTGAGCGTCTCCAGAGCCGCGATCGCGCCCATCAACTCCATGCGGTTATTGGTGGTCTGCGCCTCGCCGCCCGACAGCTCGCGTTCCTTGCCCTTATAGGACAGGACCGCGCCCCAGCCGCCGGGGCCGGGATTGCCCGAGCAGGCGCCGTCAGTCCAAACCTCGACAGCGTCAGTCATGGCAGGTGCCCCGGCGATCTTGCTGTGCGCGAATGGGGCGGGCCCCAAGCGCGCCGGGGCCGGGATTGCCCGAGCAGGCGCCGTCAGTCCAAACCTCGACAGCGTCGCTCATCGCTTCAGCCCATAATCGCTTGCGCCGGTGACGCGCTGGTGGAAGGCGAGCTTGCGATCGTATTCGAGCGGATCGAGCGGCTTGACGAAGGCGCCGGGCGGCACATTCAGCCAGTCGACCAATCGCGTCAGCAGGAAACGCAGCGCCGAGCCGCGACAGAGCTGCGGCAGCGCGTCGACTTCGGCCCCCGTCAGCGGGCGCACGCTCTCATAGCCTGCGAGCAGCGCCTGGCCCTTGGTCAGGTTGAACGAGGAATCGGCCTCGAAGCACCAGGCATTGAGGCAGATCGCGAGATCGTAGGCGAAGGCGTCCGTGCAGGCGAAATAGAAGTCGATCAGGCCCGAGAGCCGGTTCTTGATGAAGAACACATTGTTGGGGAAGAGATCGGCATGGATGACGCCGCTGGGCAGGTCCTGCGGCCAGGAGCGCTCATGCACCGCGATCTCGGCGAGCAGGCGCTGGGCGAGACCGGGCGAGACCGTGTCTGCCGCTGCGCCGGCCTGCTCCGCCAGCGGCCGCCAGTCCGGGACCGACAGCGAATTGACCCGCTGCATGGTGAAATCCGCTCCCGCCTGGTGCAGCAGCGCAAGGCCGCGCCCGACCTCGCCGCAATGCATGGCGTTGGGACGGCGCACCGAGAGCCCGTCGAGAAAGGTGACGATCGCCGCCGGGCGGCCCGCCAGCCTGCCGACCGCGCTGCCCTCCAGCGTCCGCACCGGCTGCGGGCAGATCAATCCGCGATCGGCAAGATGCTCCATCAGGCCGATGAAGAAAGGCAGGTCCACCGCATCGACCCGCTCCTCATAGAGGGTCAGGATGTAGAAGGCCTTGGTCGTATGCAGCAGGAAATTCGAATTGGAAACGCCTTCGGCGATGCCCTTCACCGCGAGCAGTTCGCCAATGCCATAGCGCGCCACGAAGGCGGCCATTTCGTCGTCGGGTACTTCGGTATAGACGGCCAAGATCCTGCTCTTTCGCTCTAGATCATCGACCCGGATCGTATCCAGCCCGATGATCTAGTTCCTTGTTTTTGCATCGACTTTTTCCGAAAACCGCATTCCACTTTTCGGGCCGATGCTTCTAGAGCATGTTCCGATCCAGCCGGATCGCAAAAGCCCCAGTCTTTTGTTTTGTCGCGCTTTTCTCACGCGAACGGGTAGCCATTTCGCTCGAAAACGCTTGTCTCACTTTGCCGCTGACGGCGTCGGCCCGCCCCGCAATTCGCGCGGCAGCGGGAAGAAGACGTTCTCGTCGGCCGTCGAGACGGTCTCGACACGAACCTCGTAGCGCTCGGCGAAGGCGTCGATGATTTCCTCGACCAGAACCTCGGGCGCACTGGCGCCGGCGGTGATGCCGAGGCTGCGGATATTGCCGAAGACCGACCAGTCGATCTCGTCGGTGCGCAGCACGAGGCGCGCGACCGGGCAGCCGGCGCGTTCAGCCACTTCGCGCAGGCGCTGCGAATTGGAGGAGTTAGGCGAGCCGACCACGATCAGCCCCTCGACCAGCGGCGCGACGCGCTTCACCGCCTCCTGACGGTTGGTGGTGGCGTAGCAGATGTCTTCCTTGTGCGGCGCGATCAGCTGCGGGAAACGCGCCTGCAGCGCCTCGACGATCTCGCGGGTGTCATCGACCGAGAGCGTCGTCTGGGTGACATAGGCGAGCGGCTGATCGAGCGGGGGCGAGAGTTCCGCGACATCGCCCAGCGTCTCGATCAAGGTGATCGCGCCTTGTGGCAGTTGCCCCATGGTGCCGATCACCTCGGGGTGGCCGGCATGACCGACGAGCAGGATGTGGCGGCCGCGCTTGTGGTGGACCTCCGCCTCGCGATGCACCTTCGTCACCAGCGGGCAGGTGGCGTCGATGGCGAAGAGGGCGCGGCCCTGCGCTTCGGCGGGCACGGATTTGGGTACGCCATGGGCCGAGAAAATCACAGGCCGCGTCGCGTCGGGAACCTGCGACAGCTCGGAGACGAAGACCGCGCCCTTCCGCTTGAGCGACTCGACGACATATTTGTTGTGCACGATCTCGTGGCGGACATAGACCGGGGCGCCATGCAGCGCGAGCGCCTTCTCGACCGCGTCGATAGCGCGTACGACACCCGCGCAGAACCCGCGCGGGGCGCAAAGCAGAATGTCGAGCGGCGGCTTGGTCACGTGCGGGCGGGGCTCCGTATCGGTCGACGCCTTCTTTCGGGCTCGCGCGGATGATGTCAAGGAAGCTGCGGCGATGCGCCGCCGCTCGTTCGGGCAGTTCAGGAATGATCGCGAATGCTATCCCGGATCAATCGCGATCCAGCCGGCGACATCAGGTCGTGATCAATTTCGCGGCGTCGTTGCAAGACGCTACTGCACGCCTCGGACACCAAACTTAATGAATCGACCTGCTTCATGAATCGACTTGCTCCATGAATCGGCCTGCCAACCCTCAAGCGGTGTTCGTCAGCGGCTCGCTGATGCGTCATGTCGCGGTGATGACGGCGACGGGCTCCATCGGATTGATGGCCGTCTTCGTCGTCGACCTGCTGTCGCTGCTCTATGTCTCCTGGCTCGGCCGGCCGGAGGCGACGGCCGGCATCGGCTTTGCCACCATCGTTCTCTACCTGATGGTCTCGATCAATGTCGGGCTGATGATCGCCATCACGGCGCTGACCGCGCGCAGTCTGGGCAGCGGCGACCGAATGGGAGCCAGGCGCCTGGCGAGCTCGACGCTGGCGCTGACGGCCATCGTCGCGTTCGTCCTTTCGGCCGTCGTCCTGCCATGCCTGCCCTGGCTGCTGCGGCTGCTCGGGGCGCATGGCGAATCCTATGCGGTCGCCCTCTCCTTCCTGTGGATCGTCCTGCCGTCGAACATGCTGATGGCCGTCGGCATGGGCTTTTCCGGCATCCTGCGCGCCACCGGCGATGCGCGCCGCGCCATGTTCGTCACGCTTGGCGGCGGGATCGTCACGGCGGGACTCGATCCGCTCTTCATCTTCGGTTTCGGGCTCGGCCCCAATGGCGCGGCCTGGGCGATCGTTCTGGCGCGCATCATCATCACGGCGATCGGTTTTCACGGCGCCGTCAAGATCCATGACATCGTCGCCCGCCCGACGATCGCTGCGATGCGGCAGGATGCCGGGCGCATGCTGGCGATCGCCGGCCCGGCAATCCTGACCAATCTGTCGAACCCAATCGCCAATGCCGTCTTCGCCTCCGTGATCGCGCGCTTCGGCGATGCCGCGATTGCGGCGCTGGCGATCATGGACCGGCTCGTCCCGGTCGCGTTCGGGGCGTTGTTTGCGCTTTCTGGCTCGATCGGCCCGATTCTCGGACAGAACTGGGGTGCGGGCCGGTTCGACCGGGTGCGCCGCGGACTGACCGATTCAGCGATGTTCGCAATCGCCTGCGTTGGCCTTGCCTGGCTTGCGCTGCTGCTGTTGCGCGGCCCGATCGTCGCCGCCTTCGGCGCCACCGGCCTGACGGCGGAGCTGGTCGAGTTCTTCTGCCTGATCGCCGGGCCGATGTGGATCTTCGTCGGCTTGCTCTTCGTCGCCAATGCCGCCTTCAACAATCTGGGCATGCCGATCCTGTCGACCGTGTTCAGCTGGGGCCGCGCTACGCTGGGAACCATGCCGCTCGCCTTCATCGGCGCCCATTATGCCGGGCCGAAAGGCGCGCTGCTCGGCTCCGCGCTGGGGGCCGTCGCCTTCGGGATCATCGCCCTGATCTTCGCCTATCGCGGCATCGCGCGGCTGGAGCGCAAGGCGACGGAAGCCGTCGCTGCCAGTTTGCCAGAGGAGCCGGCCCTGCTATCGTCGGGCGAGACACGGCGCTAGCGTGGCAAACCGGCCGGAGGCTCAGATGATGAACCTGTTCGAGATGATGCAATCGGCCCAGAACGGCCAGGCGATGCAAAACCTCGCCCGGCAATACGGTCTGAGCCAGCAACAGACCCAATCGGCGATCGAGGCACTGCTGCCGGCCTTCTCGATGGGGCTGCAGCGGCAGACACAGGACCCGCAAGCCTTCGGCTCGCTGGCCCAGATGATGACCGCCTCGCCCTTCGGCAACATCTTCGACGCTCGTGGCAGCGCGATTCCGCCCAGCGCCACGGCCGCCGGCAATGATGTGTTGAGCCAGCTTTTCGGCTCGAAGGAGGTCAGCCAGGCTGTTGCGGCGCAGGCCGCGGCAACCAGCGGCGTCAGCCAGGCGATCCTGAAGCAGATGTTGCCGATCATCGCCTCGATGGTGATGGGCGGGCTCGTCAAATCGACCAGCAATCAGGGGCTGGGCGGCATACTCGGGCAGTTCGCCGAGATGATGCGCGGGCAGATGCCCGGCCAGCAGCCGGCACCGCAACCACAGCAGCAGGCCCCGGCAAACCCGCTCGACACGATCTTCGGCGGCATGTTCGGCAATGCGCCGCCCACCAATCCCGGCCAGGCTCCCGGTGGACAGGCCGGGAGCGCACAGCCTGGAGCCAATCCTTTCGACGGCGGGATGCTCGGCCAGATTCTGACCGGCATGCTCGGCGGCGCGCAGCAGCCGGACACCCGCACGTCCCCGTCTGCCCCGACCAGCCGCCCGGCCGAACCGGCAGAGGAAGAGGCGCCGCCGCCCTCCTCCGGCCCTGGTCCTGGGTCCATCGGACTGGATGCGCTGAACCAGATGTTCGAGCACGGCCGGCAGGTCCAGGACGACCATCAGAACGCGCTGAAGTCGATCCTCGACTCCATGCTCGGCGGCGGACAGTCGCGCCGCTGAAACGAAAAAGGCGGGCGCCATAGCGCTCGCCTTTCTCAGGTCATACGGACATGGATCAGGCGCGCCGGCGTTCGTGCCATGTATCGGCGTGATCGGCGACCCGGGCCATCGCCTCGGCAGCGCCCTGCAAGTCTGCCACGCCGTCACGCGTCCGGAAGCTCGAGACAAGTCCGTTGAGGCGCTGGATCTGGCTGCTGAGCGCCGTCGCCGAGGCTGCGCTCTCCTCGGCAAGCGCGGCGTTCTGCTGGGTCATTTCGTCCATATGCGCCACTGTCTGGCTCATCTCGTCGATGCCGTTGGCCTGTTCCGCCGAAGCCGCCGAGATGTCCGACACGGTCGCCGAGACCTTGCGTGAGGCATCGACGATGCGATCGAGCGCGTCGCCCGCGGAGCGGACGAGGCTGACGCCCTGCGCGACCTCGCTGCCGGATTCGGTGATTAGGGCGGTGATGTCCTTGGCGGCCTCGCCAGAGCGCTGGGCAAGCGTGCGCACTTCCGAGGCGACGACCGCAAAGCCCTTGCCGGCATCGCCCGCGCGAGCCGCCTCCACCGCCGCATTGAGGGCTAGGAGATTGGTCTGGAAGGCGATCTCGTCGATGACCGAAGTGATGTCGGAGATCTTGCGCGACGCCGTCTCGATGCGCGCCATGGCGTCGACCGCGTCCCTGACGATCGCGCCGCCCTTGCGCGCGACATCCATCGCCTCGTCCGCCAGCGCGACCGCCTGTTTGGAGGCCGTGGCGGAGGCCTTCACCGATGCCGCCAGCTGCTCCGTCGTCGCCGCCGTCTCTTCCAGCGAGGAGGCCTGCTCCTCGGTGCGCTTCGAGAGATCGTCGGCGCCCATGTTGATCTCGCGCGCGGCCTGGCCGACATCGCCCGAAGTCTCCTGGATCGTCCTGATGGTCTCGGAGAGATGGCCGACCGCGAGGTTGAAATCGTCGCGCAGCTTCTCGTATTCGGCGGTCATCTCGTCATCGATGCGGCAGGTCAGATCGCCGCGCGAAAGACGGTCGAGCCCATCGCCGAGCATGTCCATCACCCTGCGCTGCTCGGAGGCCAGCTGTTGCTGTTCGCGGGCGCGGAGTGCACGCTCGTCCTCGACCTGGAGACGCTGCGCTTCGGAAAGCTCGCGTCCTTCTGCGGTCTCGGCTTCGAGCCTTCGCACCGCGAGCCCGTTTTCCTTGAAGATCTGGACTGCACGCGCCATGGCGCCGATCTCGTCCCTGCGCGTCTGGCCGTCGATGGCGACGCCGTAATCGCCCGAAGCCAGGCCATCCATCCGCGCTTTCAACTGATCGAGCGGCCCGGTGATCGAGCGACGGGCGAGCAGCACCGCGCCGACAAGGCCTAACAGCATTCCCGCCACCGACAGGGCGAGAATGAGCTGATTGAGGCCTTGCGCCTCGGCGTTGAGGACCACCGTCGCAGCCTGCGTATCGGATTTGATCGTGCCGTTCAGCTTGACCGCATCTGCGACGATCTCGCCGAGCAGACGATCGAGCTCCGACATCACCGACAGGGCCGGCAGGTCTTCATCCCTGGACGCCTGCGCCATGACATCGTCGATCTTCGGCTTCGTCTCCGTGATCCTGCGGGACAAAGCGTCGAATTCGGCATGCATCTCGGGGAAGCTGATCTTGGCATTGACAAGCTGCTGCAGCGCCTTGTCGAAGCCCTTGCGAACATCCTCGATGCTCGTCGCGTTCTGCTTCATGTATTCGGGATAGGCGATCGCCTTGTAGAGATGGCGCAGGATGTCGCTGGTGGCCAGCGTCGCCTGAGCCGAGTCGAGGATCGCCGTGGCGCGCTGGTCGATCAGCTCGGAATAGCTGTTCTGGATGCGGGCATATTCGCGCCCTGCATAGATCGCAGTTGCAACGCTGATCAGTCCGATCACCACCAGCGGGATCGCGATCTTAGTCCTGATCCTGAGATCACTGAAGCGCAGCGAAAACTTCATGTTCGGCATGCCCATGACGTCGAGCGCCGCCGGACATGGCAGTGCTACCCCCAAGGGAATTTTGAACAGAATGGTGAATTTTGTGTTAGAAAGCCGCTCAACCGCCGAAAATTGACGGCTTTGGCCGGCGCAATGCGGCATCTTTCAGCATCGGCATAAAAAAGGGCGGAAGCACGAAGCTCCCGCCCGCAGGAACGCGCAGAGCCAAGGGGTCAGGCGCTGCACGCAATCGAATTGTCGATGGCGACGATGTCGCGACGGACCTTCACGATCGGCGCGTCCACCGGAGCCTGCCGAACCCCAGTCTCACGGCGAGCTGCCGCTACGTCCGCAACCGATTGAGAGCGGCTGGCCAGCACAGTGGAGGGATCCTTCAGCCAGGAGGTGGCGAGAGCGCCTTCAATATCCGACCGCACCAGGCCGATATCCTTGAGGCCGCGCTCGTCGAGCTCAGCCAGGCGCAGAATTTCGCGTCGGTGCACAAATGCTTTCACGAGGTACACGATCGGCGCGAATCCCGTGGCGGCAACACGCGTGACGCCGGCCGAAACGGACGAGAGCGACTTCGTGACTAGGGTCATGATCAGCATGACGGGCCTCCTCAGGGTTCACAGCGACGGACATCTCCTGGCTTGGCCTGGACGCACCGCTGGCAAGGCCTGGAGAGTAAGCAAAGATTAGCTTCGCGCTGGTCATCAGCCAAACGAATGCTTATGATGCTTCACAACACGGATATTGATGAACCGCCAGTGGGGGCCGCCATGGTGCATGTGCTCGATGCCGATCAGCTGAAAACCTTCGTCGCGATCGCCGACACCGGCTCGTTCACGCGCGCCGCCGAGATCGTTTTCAAGACGCAGTCAGCCGTTTCCATGCAGATGAAGCGACTGGAGGAGCGGGTGGGCCGGCCCCTGTTCGGCCGCGACGGGCGCCACGCGAAACTCACCGAAGATGGCGAGCGCCTGCTGGATTACGCGCGACGAATCGTGCGGCTCAATCTCGAATGCGTCGCGAGTTTCACCGACGCGGACCTCAAGGGTCGCATCAGGCTTGGCGTGCCCGACGATTATGCCGACCGCTATCTGCCGGAGATCCTGGCCCGCTTCGCCCGCTCGAACCCGCGCGCCGAGGTCACGGTGGTCTGCGAGCCGACGCCGATGCTGGCCGAACGAATCGCAACGGGCGACATCGACCTCGCGATCGTGACCCATACCGAAAGCCGGGGCCAGGGCGAGATCATCCGCATCGAGCCGCTGCTCTGGGTCACCTCGGCCCGTCACGGCGTGCATGAGGAGGATCCGCTGCCGCTCGCGCTTGGCCGGCCGACCTGCAACTGGCGGCAGGCGGCAGTCGATGCGTTGGAGACCAAGGGTCGGCGCTTCCGGGTTCTCTATGCGAGCTGGAACTCCACTGCGGTGGGCGCGGCTGTCGTGGCAGGGCTGGCCGTTTCCGTGCTGCCGGAAAGCGCGATCCGGCCGGGCATGCGGATTCTCGGGCCATCGGAAGGCTATGCGACGCTGCCATCCTGCAAGATCGGGCTGCTGCGGACGCGCTTCGACCCGTCAGTCCTGTCCAATGCGCTGGCTGATCACATCATCCAGAGCCTCGACAATCTCGCGAGCTTCAAGACGGCGGCGGAATAGCGGCGCGGCGGCCTCGGCGATGGCGGGCAGAAAATCGTTCAGGGAGTGACGAACGCGTTCGCGGCCGAGACCAGGAACGAGTTCACCTTGGTACCGATGAGGGTGACCGAGGTCACGATCACAATCGAGACAATGCTAGCAACGAGCGCGTATTCGATTGCGGTGACCCCGCGCTCGTCCCGCACAAGCCTAAGACAGGTGACCCTGATCCGTTCCATGATCAGGGAATTACCTGATAATCTCGGCCAAATCGTTAATATGGCCTCTGCAATGCACTGGAAGCGTCGATTCTCGACGCCCCCCGCCTGCCCGAACCCTTACAGCGCAAGCGACGGAAACAGGGGCTCGATCCTGCCGCCCCACTCAGCCTCGTAGCGTTCGACGAGTTCCTGCGAGAACGTCTTGTCGCCTGCGAGAATGGCGCTCAGCGGCTCGAGATAAACCGTCTCGTCTTGTCCTCCCGCATTCCGGCAGTTGCGTCGCGCCAGACCCTGGCGCGACAGCGACAAGACGTCGATTGCCACGTCGCGCGCCGAACGCCCGGCGATCGTCGCAGCCAGCCCGGCCTTCGGCACCGCATCGCGAAGGGCCTGACGCTCTTCGGTGGTCCAGCCCTTCACCAGTTCCCAGGCGGCATCAAGCGCGGCCTGATCGTAGAGCAGGCCGACCCAGAAGGCCGGCAAGGCGTTCAGCATATCCGGCGGACCGGCATCGGCCCCGCGCATTTCGAGGAAACGCTTCAGCCGGACCTCGGGAAACAGCGTGGAGAGATGATTGGCCCAGTCCGAAATCGTCGCCCGCTCGCCCGGCAACTGCGGCAGGCGACCGGCAAGAAGATCCCGGAAGGAGGCGCCGGCGACGTCATGGTAGACCGAGCCGCGCTTGACGAAATACATGGGAACGTCGAGCGCCCAGTCGACATAGCCTTCATAGGACATGCCTTCGTCGAATGCGAAGGCGATCATGCCCGAGCGGGCCTTGTCGGTGTCGCGCCAGATTTCCGAACGCATCGACTGGAAGCTGTTGAGCTTGCCCTCGGTAAAGGGGGAGGCTGCGAAAAGCGCGGTCGCGATCGGCTGCAAGGCGAGCGAGACCCTGAGCTTCCTGACCATATCGG
The DNA here is from genome assembly GCF_900108245.1 of Allobosea lathyri. Taxonomy (GTDB): domain Bacteria; phylum Pseudomonadota; class Alphaproteobacteria; order Rhizobiales; family Beijerinckiaceae; genus Allobosea; species Allobosea lathyri. The sequence goes on along the minus strand of NZ_FNUY01000001.1, from coordinate 617,756 downwards.
CCTCGGTCGCGAAGTCGAGGTTCACCTGCACGGTGCAGGTGCGGAACATCATGTCCAGCCCGCGCGTGCCGACTTTCGGCATGTAGTTGGCCATGATCTTGTAACGCCCCTTGGGCATCACGGGCGTCTGCTCGCGGCTCCAGAGTGGAGAATGGCCGAGCGCGACGAAGCCGATGTCGTGTGGCTCAGCCACCGCCTTCACATCGGCGAGATGTGCCGCAAGCTCGTCAGCCGTCTCGTGCAGGTTCTCGACAGGCGCGCCTGAGAGTTCGAATTGGCCGCCGGGCTCCAGCGAGATCGCGCCGCCGCCCTCGGGGCCGGCAAGGCCAATGATATGGCCGGCATCGATGATCGGCTCCCAGCCAAGCCTGGCCTGCATGCCTTCAAGCAGACTGCGGATGCCGCCGCTGCCGGCGCGCCCTTCATAGGGCACGGCCGACAGGTCGTTCCGATAGAACGGGAATTTTTCGTGCTCCGTGCCGATCCTGAAATCGGAAGGCGGCTTCTCGCCGGCGGCGATCCAGGAAATCAGTTCGTCCTTGGAACCGATCGAGGTCGAGTCGGATACATCGCGAGCCATGGGCGCTCCGGCAGAAACAATAAAAGGCCAGGCGTCCCGCCGCCTGCAAAAGACGAAGGGATCATGGCTCGGAGCGCCAGACATAGGCGAGCACAGAACACACGACAACGACCTCCGTCGTGCGTTGATGCATAGAGTGACCGGCGCTGGTGGCGGGGGTCGAGCAATCCTGCAAGCGGTTCAGACCGCGTGGCGCAGGGAAACCGCCTCTCCCTTGGGCAATGCGGCGCGATCCAGGCGGGTCTCGGAGGCAATCCAATCCACCACCGCGGCCAACCCGGCCGCCTGCCCGCCCTCGCGTGTTCTGGCCTCCTCGTAGACAGCGAGCTGGACATCGGCGCTGGTGCCGTTGGAGGCGATGGCCTTGCATGCTGCCAGTTCCGGCAGGCAACCAAGGGCTGCGGCATCGTCAGAGAGCTGCTCGACCAACTCGTCGACGATGTCTGGAACGGTGCGCATGCTCCGGCTTTCGGCACAGATCAGTCCACCGTGAATACCATAGCGTTGCGCACGCCAGAGATTTTCCGCGGCGATGGCGCGCGAGGCGGCCGTCAACCCGGTATTCAGCTTCGGCTTGCGCAGCAGATGGCGAACCAGGCAGCGATAGAGCGCAGCGATGGCGAGCGTATCATCGAGCCGCGTGCAGCTATCGGCTATGCGCAATTCCAGCGTCGGATGTTTCTCCGAGGGCCGGATCGCCCACCAGATGTAGCTCGCATCCTTGATCGCGCCCGCTTCCACCAGCGTCTCGACATAGGCGCGGTAGTCATCAGGCTCTGTAAAGAGTTCGGGCAGCCCGGTGCGCGGCAGTTCGGCATAGGCGGAGAGGCGGTAGCCGAGCAGCCCGGTGCGCTGCCCCTGCCAGAACGGCGAGGACGTCGAAAGCGCCAGCAACAGCGGCAGGAAGGGCAGCATGCGCGACATCAGGCGAATGCGCTGATCGGCATCGTCCACCTCGACATGGACGTGAAGACCGCAGAGCTGATTGCGGCTGCCCAGCATCTGCAGGTCACGCATCAGCTTGTCATAGCGCGAGGCGTCGGTGGCTCGCTGGCGCGACCAGATGGCGCTCGGATGCGTTCCACAGGCGAGCAACAGCATCTCGTGTTCGAGCGCGAGATTTGCCAGCCCGGTTCGCAATGTTGCAAGCGATCGCCGCGCCTCCTCCATCGTCTCGCAGACGGGGGTGGCCACTTCGATCTGGGATTGCAGCATCTCGCGCTGCACTTCATCAGGGAACGCCGCCTGCGCCGCGGCAATAAATTTCGATGAAACCTTGCGCGCGATGCTGCGGTTTGCCGCGTTTGAGAGAAAATACTCTTCTTCGATTCCGAAGCGGCAGGCGTCGCTCATGTTGTCATCCCGTCAGGCCATTCACGTCAGTCGAGCTGGAGGTTTTACCGTCCACGTGCCGGGCGCGGCAGCCTGATCGCGAATGGATCGCGAAAGCACCCAGCATCTCGGGGAACGCTCGAAACGGCCAGGCGTTCCCATCCTGGCGGCGCCTTGGCCCTTCGATGAAAGCCCTATTCGGTTTTCCGATGGAATCAGCCCTCTCTGGGCCAATCGCCGATGACAGCCTGAACCAAGGCCAGAGCCGCCACGGCGGCGGTATCGGCGCGCAGGATGCGCGGCCCCAGCGATATCCCCAGCGTTTTTGGCCGCGCCAGAATTAGATCGCGCTCGGCCTCGTCGAAGCCGCCTTCGGGGCCGATCAGGACAGCGACAGGTCCGGCCGGGGCCGCGGCAAGAGCCGCGACCGGGCTCGCATGCGCCATCGCCTCGTCGCAGAAGACCAGCAGCCGCTCAGGCTCGAGAGCGGCGAGCACGGCCTGCAACGGGCTCTCGGCTCTAATCTCGGGAAGGGTGAGGATGCCGCATTGCTCGACGGCTTCGATCGCGTTGGCGCGCATCCGGTCGAGATTGAGCCGCGAGACCTGCGTGCGGCGGGTCAACACGGGCTGAAGCACGCCAGCGCCCATCTCGACCGCCTTCTGGGCGATATAATCGAGCCGCGCATGCTTCAGGGGCGCGAAGAGATAATGGAGATCAGGTTCGGAAGGCTGGGCGCGGGTCTGGCGCAAGAGCCCCAGGCTGGCCTGTTTTCTGCCTTCGGCACTGACGGCCGCAAGCCATTCGCCATCGCGCCCGTTGAAGACGAGCACCGTATCGTCCGACTTCATCCTGAGCACGTTGAGAAGGTAATTCGCCTGCTCCCGCTCAAGCGGCAGCCGGCTTCCAGCCGCCAGAGCATGGTCCAGAAAAAGGCGGTGACGGGCAAAATCTGGGACGGACATCTTCGCGGCCAGCTCCAACTTAAAGGCTCATGGCGCAGGTTCGAGCGCGAAAACCGCCACAATCCCGGCCTATCAGCAAGCGCTTCCCGGCAACCGACAAGTAGACTCGCAAGGGTCGTTGGCGCTAACACGGCGTTGCTGGTAAGGAAATCGCGGATCGAAGGCGCCCCGCGAACAGGCAATTCGGAGCAGGACACCCACCATGCGGCTAAGGATGGCTTCAGGAGTGATCGCGACACTCGGCATCGCAGCGGCCTCGTTTTTCGATGTCGCTCCCGCGAACGCCCAGGCGTCCGGTTGCGAGCAGATGCAGAAGCTGCTCCAGGAGCGGCAGTCGATCGTCGCCCGGCTGAATACCGCCACCAAGCAAAAGCGCAAGCTCACGCCTGCCGAGGCCTGCAGCACGCTGGGCACGCTGGTCAACAACGGCAGCGCCACCTTGAAATTCGCCTCCGCCAACATGGACTGGTGCCAGATTCCGCCGACCTTCATCGACGGCATGAAGGCCGACAATGAAAAGGCCGCGGGCATCCGCAACCAGGCCTGCAATGCGGTGAAGCAGCATGCCGCCATGCAGCGCAAGGCGCAGCAGCAGGCTCAACAGCAGCAGAAGGGTGGCGGCAACCCATTCGGCGGCGGCGATTCGATCACCGGCGGCGCGATGCGCATTCCGCAGGGCGCGCTCTAGCGCCAGGCCCGGCCTGGCTGGAACGTTAATCGGTTCCAGCCTTTCTGATTTGACGCATTTCTTCCGGCGAACCGGCACTCGCCTCGCCTGAAAATGCTCCAGCTGCAGGCAAGAGCTCATGCCGAATCCGGCGCCGGCGAACGCTTCATCGGGGCAGGATGCGCCGCTTCCTGACGCCCTTAAAGGACATTGGGTCGATACCAGGGCGCCGCTCTGGATGCGGCCCTATCTCAAGCTCGCGCGGATCGAACGGCCGATCGGCTGGTGGCTGCTGCTGCTGCCCTGCTGGTGGGCGGCCGGGCTGGCGGCGATCGCGGGCAGGCAGCCCTTTCCCGATCCCTGGCACTGCCTGCTCTTCCTGATCGGCGCGATCGTGATGCGCGCGGCCGGATCGACCTTCAACGATATCGTCGACCGCAAGCTCGACGCGCAGGTCGCGCGGACACGTGGGCGGCCCTTGCCCTCGGGCCAGATCACGACCCGGGCGGCGGCGCTCTTCATGCTCGGCCTGTCCTTCGCAGGGCTCGCGATCCTGCTGCAGTTCAACCGCTTCACGGTGGTGGCAGGCATCGCCTCGCTTGCGATCGTGGCGGTCTATCCGTTCATGAAGCGGATCACCAACCTGCCGCAATTCGTGCTCGGCCTCGCCTTTTCCTGGGGCGGGCTGCTCGGCTGGAGCGCTGTATTCGACCGTCTGGATGCGCCGGCCTACCTGATCTATGCGGCCGCAGTGGTCTGGACCATCGGCTACGACACGGTCTACGCGCTTCAGGATATCGAGGATGACGTGATCGCCGGCATCAAGTCGAGCGCGCGCTATTTCGGCCGCTATGCCCGCGAGGCGGTGGGGCTCTGCTTTGCCCTTTCCGTGCTGCTTGCGGGGCTGGCGACCTGGCTGGTCGGTGGCGGCGTATTCGCCTGGATCGGCATCGCCGCCTTTGCCGGCCACCTCGGCTGGCAGGTCGCGCAGATCAAGGGCGCGACCTCGCCGGTTGCGCTGCGCCTGTTCCGCTCGAACCGCAATGCCGGCCTGTTGCTGGCCGCCGGCTTTGCACTGGACGCGCTGAGCCGTTTCGGCCTCCCCTCGCTCTGAACAGCAGGGTGGATCAGGGCTGACGTCACGAGATGGGCGCGGCTTGGCTGCGACGCGCTACGTGGCTAAATTCGGGCGATGTCTGAAATCACCCTTCGGCCGGTCACCGCAGCGACGGTGCGCATGATTTGTGCGCTGGAGGTCCGGGAAGACCAACGGGGGTTCGTGGCGCCGAATTCCGTGTCGATCGCACAAGCGCACTTTGAACCGACTGCAAGCTTCAGCGCCATCTATGGCGGCGAAACACCCGTCGGTTTTCTGATGTGGCGACCGACTGTGGATACCAAGACCGCCTATCTGTGGCGTTTCATGATCGACCATCGGCACCAGGGTAAAGGCTATGCGCGATCAGCTTTGATGCTGCTGTTTCAAGAGCTTCGCGCGCGGGGGCTCAAGCTCTTGAAAACAAGCGTTGTCCTTGGCGCCGCAAGTCCACTGGGATTTTATCGCTCAATGGGCTTCCAGGAAACTGGCAAAATCCTGCCGAACAGCGAGACCGAGCTGTTACTCGATCTGGAATGGAGCCAAGGTTTCGCCTTGCAGAGCTAATCCGTCAGCCGCTCGCCGGCGACGATGACGGGTCGGTCGGCCAGGCGTCCGGTCTTGCGCCGCACGAGGAAGCGCGGACGACGACCGTTCAGGAAGGAATGACGCCGCCTGATCCTGATCGGACCGAGCGCAAGACGACCGATCTGCGGGAATGGCTCCGAGATCGTGCCCTCGCTGGTTTCCAGCAGAAGCGGCAGCCCGCTGGCACGACCGCAATCGCGCCACAGCGCCACGGCATCGTCCTGATCGACCAGCGCGACCGTGATCGAGCGTCCGTCGCCAGCGGTCAGGGCCAGCGCGAAACAGTCATCATTGCCCGTGGCATTGGCCATACGCAGGGCGATGCCGCGCCATCCCGCGGAACCGCGCAGGATTCTGACGGTGCCGATCCGTTCGATCCGCGGCGCTTCAGGCTGCGCCGGCATCGGATTGCGGGACACTATCGCTGAGGTCGTCGCGTAACCGGAGAGGTGCGGCATGAAGCCGGCCTCTCCGGTCGCGGGCGTGACACTGGCCATCGGTTATAACGCCTCTCTATTAATCCCTGCCGCTACGGGGGCCTCTGTGAAGTCCGGGCCCCTCGTGCTTGCAGGTCGAGATTGTGCCCCAGCCGTCTCCGAGCGCTTAAAGGGTTCGGTTAAAGGACTGTGTTTTCGCCCTACTGACGCTCCAAACGCGCTGTTTCATGCCTGATGCTTGACGGAATCTTTCGGTGCGTGCGTGCATTTTCGGCTTGAACCGGAGCGACCCCATTGGATACGGATTGAGCATGAGTGCATCTCCGCTACCCATCGCCCCCGATCTGCTGCGGGCGGTTCGCGACAGCTGCCTCGAAGCTGGCGAGATCGCCGTTGCCCTGTTCCGTCCGGGCGCCATGACGGCGGCACGCACCTGGTCGAAGAGCGGCGGGTCGCCGGTGACCGAGGCCGATATCGGCGTCGACACCTTCCTGCGCATCCGCCTGTCCGTGCTGATGCCCGAGGCGGCCTGGCTTTCGGAGGAGACTGTCGACGACGAGTTGCGCCTGTCGCGCCGCTTCGTCTGGGTCGTCGATCCGATCGACGGGACACGCGCCTTCATGAACGGTTCGCCGGATTGGGCGGTCTGCGTCGCCCTGCTCGACGAGGGCAAGCCGATCCTCGGCGTCGTGCATGCGCCCGCCTGCAACGCAACCTATACGGCCTTGCTCGGGGGCGGGGCGCAGCGCAATGGCGTGACCATCGCGGCATCGCTGAAGACAAGCCTCGCTGCGGCGCGCATCGCCGGCCCCAAGCCGATGCTCGATGCGCTGGCGCGGCTGGAGACCTTCGAGCCGACCGAGAAGATTCCCTCACTCGCGCTGCGGCTGGTGCGGATCGCGGATGGGACGATCGACGCAGGCCTGGTCTCGCCCGATGCGCGCGACTGGGACATCGCCGCCGCCGATCTGGTGCTGAGCGAGGCCGGGGGGACGCTCACTGGCGGCACGGGGCAACCCGTCATCTACAACCGCGAGACGCCGGTCCATGGCATGCTGGTCGCCAGCAGCGCGAGCCTTGCAGCGCCGCTGATGTCGGCCTTGCAACGCATGCGCGACGGACAGTCGCAGCGGATCTGACGATTTTTCGAGCGTGGCGGAGCAAGCTGCGGCACAACCGCGCCGTTCAGCACTCGCACCTGCGGCACGGATAGCTTATCTGGTGCCGCGACACGGCCTGCTCATCGCTGATGTGCTCGCGGGCGTGACTGACTCGGACTGGAGGGATCGATGAGCGCGGAACCGGAACAGAAGCAGCTTCTCCACCTCGTCTTCGGTGGCGAGTTGAGCTCGCTCGAAGGCATCACCTTCAAGGATCTCGCCAAGCTCGACGTCGTCGGCGTGTTCCCGAACTACGCCAGCGCGCATTCGGCCTGGAAGGCCAAGGCGCAGGCGACAGTCGATCAGGCGCAGACGCGCTATTTCATCGTGCACCTGCACAGGCTACTGGACCCCGAAACGGCGACATCCTGAACCGCTGAACGGTTCGGACAGGACATATGGGCTTTTCGATACTCAAGACACGCGTGGCGCAGGAAGCGCTCGGCCGCTTGCTGGCCGGGTATCTCAAGCTTGTGCGCCGCACCAACCGGATCGTCGTCGAGCCCGCCGACATCTATGACCGCGTGCGCCCGGATCTGCCCCTGATCATCGCCATGTGGCACGGCCAGCACATCATGATCCCGTTCGCGCGCCCCGAATGGATGCCCGCCTGTTCGCTGGTCTCACGTCATGGCGATGGCGGCTTCAATGCGGTCGCCCTGCGCGAGCTTGGCATCGGTGCCATTCGCGGCTCCGGCGCTCTTGGCCGCAAGGTCAGGGAAAAGGGCGGCGCGAGCGCCTTCCTCGCCATGGTCCGGCGGCTGGCAGCGGGCGACACGATGGTGCTTACCGCCGACATTCCCAAACGCGCCCGCGTCGCCGGCCCCGGCATCATCGCGTTGGCGCGGGCTTCGGGGCGCCCGATCCATCCGATCGCCGTCGTCACCAGCCGGCGCATCGACTTCAACAATTGGGACCGCGCCTCGATCGGGCTGCCATTCGGGCGCGGTGCGATCGTCGTGGGCGACGCGATCCGCGTCGATCGCCATGCCGACGACGCAACCTGCGAAACAGCGCGTCTTGCGCTCGAAGCGAGCCTCGACGCCGTCCATGCCCGCGCTTATGCGCTGATCGGCAGCAAGGACCCCGGCGCCGGATTGCGGCAGGCGCAGCCTGCCCTCACAGGCAAGCCGGCATGATCGGCAAGGGATCCATCCTGACGGGCTACCGCCTGTTGACCGCGCTGTTCGAACCTGCGGCCGCCGGCCTGCTGGTCTGGCGGCGCCGGCGCGGCAAGGAAGATCCCACGCGGCTTGCCGAACGCCGCGGCTATCCCGGCGTAAAGCGCCCCAACAAGACGCTGGTCTGGCTGCATGGCGCCAGCGTCGGCGAGACCGTGACGCTGCTGCCGCTGGTGGCGCAATTGCAGAAGCGCGGGCTGGCGGTGCTCGTGACATCGGGCACCGTGACCTCGGCACGGCTCCTTGCGGCGCGGCTTCCGGCCGGCGTCATCCATCAATATCTGCCGCTCGACGTCCCCCGCTACATGCGCCGGTTCCTGGACTACTGGCGCCCCGAGCTGGGGCTGATCTGCGAATCCGAGATCTGGCCCAATCTGCTGATCGAGGCGCGCAGGCGCGCTGTTCCACTCGTTCTGGTCAATGCGCGCATGTCCAAGCGCTCCTTCGCGCGCTGGTACAAGACGCCCCAGACCTCCCGCTTCCTGCTGTCCTGCTTCGAATCCTGCCTGGCCCAGTCGAAAGGCGATGGCGAGCGGCTGGCCCAGCTCGGTGCGCCGCGGGTCAGCATCGCCGGCAACCTCAAATTCGACGTGCCGGCCCCGCCGGCCGACGCCAACACGCTGGCGATGCTCGACGGACTCACCACCGGCCGTCCGGTCTGGATCGCCGCCAGCACGCATCCCGGCGAAGAAGAGCTGGTGATCGCAGCCCATCTCGGGATCAAGCCGCATCTGCCGAAACTGTTGACCATCATCGTGCCGCGCCATCCGCAGCGCGGCATCGAGATCGAAGCGCTGGCGCAGGCGAACGGCATAGCAGTCGCGCGCCGAGCCTCCGGGGACATGCCGGAGCGCGATGTCGAGGTCTATATCGCCGACACGGTCAACGAGCTCGGCCTGTTCTACCGCCTGTCGCAGGTGGCTTTCCTCGGCGGCTCGCTCGTGCCGCTGATCGGCGGCCATAATCCGATCGAGCCCGCCAAGCTCGGCTGCGCCCTGCTGCACGGGCCGTATGTCCACAACAACGCCGAGATCTTCGCCGCCTTCGACCAGGGCGGCGGCGCACGCGAAGTCGCCGATGCGCAGGCGCTGGCCGGTGCCGTGCATCGCTGGCTCAGCGACCCCGCGAGCGCAAGGCAGGCGGCGCGTGCCTCAGCCCAGACGAGCACGCAGCTCGGCGGCGCGCTGGGGCGGACCATGCAGGCGCTCGAGCCGTTGCTGATGCGCATGGCGCTGGGCCAGCGCGACAGCAGCCTCTGATGCGTGCGCCGCGCTTCTGGTGGCGAGCGACGCCTGGAGCGCTGGCCTGGCTGCTCTGGCCGCTGGGATGGCTCTATGGCGCGATCACGCTGCGGCGCATGCAGGGCACCGGCAGCGAGGCCGGAGTGCCCGTTATCTGCGTCGGCAATTTCGTCGCCGGCGGCGCCGGAAAGACCCCGACCGCGATGGCGCTCGCAGCGCTCCTGGCGCAACGCGGCGAGACGCCGTTCGTATTGATGCGCGGCTATGGCGGCGCGCTTGCAGGACCGGTGGAGGTCGACCCCGCGCACCATGCCGCGGGCAATGTCGGCGACGAGCCGCTGCTGATGGCAAGACATGTCCGCACGATCATCGCGCGAGACCGTCCGGCCGGCGCGGCCTTCGCCAGAGCGCTCGGGGCCAGCGTGATCGTGCTGGATGACGGCTTGCAGAACCCGGCGCTCACCAAGACGCTGCGCCTTGCCGTCGTCGACGGCGCGAGCGGGGTCGGTAATGGCCTGTGCGTTCCCGCCGGCCCCTTGCGTGCGCCGGTTGGCGGCCAATTGGCGTCAACGGATGCGGTCATCGTCATCGGCGCCGGAGCACCGGGCGAAGCCGTCGCGGCAATGGCGCGCTCGCGCGGCGTGGCGGTGGTAAAGGCGCGTCTCGAACCGGCGACCGAGGCCAAGGCCCGGCTGAAGGGCCAAGCCGTGATCGCGGTTGCGGGCATCGGTCGCCCCGATAAATTCAGCACCACATTGCGCGAGGCCGGCGCGCATGTCGTGGCGGAGCGGGCCTTCGCCGATCATCACGCCTATGACGCGGGCGATGTCGCGGCGATGATCGCCGACGCGAAGGCGCGCAATTGCCTGATCGCAACGACGGAAAAGGATTTCACCAAGCTCGGGCCGCTCTGGCCCCCGGCCGAACGCGACAGGCTCGTCGTGGTGCCGGTCACCCTGGTCTTCGAGAAGCCGGCACAGATCGCCGCGATCGTCGCGGCAGCCTTAGGCCCGGCCCGCGCGGCGCAACCTTAGCTGGACGGCCTCGGGGGAGGCATAGGCTTCCTGCCAGTCGACAGACCAGTAGCGCAGCTCTTCCAGGCGGATCGGCGCACCCGTCACCGCGCAGCGCACGAAGGCGCCCGGACGCACGACGCGGAACTCGCCATGACCGTAATCGAGGGTCGCTTCTGGGCCTGGAACCGGAGGGCGTTCGCTGATGTTCATCGGGATTGCATCGAAACCGTTGATTGTGAAACGAAATATCAGGATAGTTAGAGTTTGTGATAGCGTTCCGGCCGATGATGTCCAGTCCCTTGCGCCTCGCGGCGGCCGTGATCGGCCTCGCACTGCTCCATGTCAACGCCGCCCAGGCCGGCGGTTACGAGCGCGTGCATATCCCCATGGATAACGGGCATCTCGATGGGGTGCTCTACAGGCCGGCTGGACCGGGTCCGTTTCCGGCAGTCGTCGCCTTGCATGGTTGCGGAGGTCTGTGGCGCGATAATGGCAAGCTCTCGATGCGGCACGCCGATTGGGGCGAGCGGCTTTCCGATCAGGGTTTCGCCGTCCTGATGCCTGACAGCTACGGCTCACGCGGGCTCGGCTCGCAATGCGGCGTCAAGGAACTGACGGTCCGGGCAAGTCGGGAGCGCGTCGCGGACGCTGGGGCCGCGCGGCGCTGGCTGCAGACGCGCAGCGACATCCGCCCGAACATGATCGCGCTGCTCGGCTGGTCGGGCGGCGGCTCGACAGTCCTTGCTGCAATCCGTAGGGATCGCCGACCGGGCGACGACAAGCCAGATTTCACCCGGGCGGCTGCCTTTTACCCGAGCTGCCGGATACAGTCGGAATCGCCGAGCTTCGCAGCGCGCATGCCAACCCTCATCCTGATGGGCGATGCCGACGACTGGACGCCCGCCGCTCCCTGCGGCTACCTCGCGAAGGCCGCGCAGGCGCGCGGCGAAAAGGTCGAGCTCGTCGTCTATCCCGGCGCGCTGCATGATTTCGACCACCCCCGGCTCGACGTCAAAGAGCGCAGCGACATCGCCTATTCTGCGACCGGAACCGGCAAGGCGATGGTCGGCACCAACCCGGCCGCGCGGGAAGATGCGCTGAAGCGCGTCAGCGCATTCCTCAGAGGGCATTGAGGCCTCAACCTTTCAGAACAGATCGCCCTGCGAGGTTTTGGGCAGCTCCTTGCGCGGCAGGCGGGCCGCTTTCGGCGGCGCTTCACCGCCTCCGGCCACCGTCACATCGAAACGGCCATCGCTGACCTGAACGCTCAGCAGATGCCCGGGCTGCGCCTGCGCCACGCCACGCAGCAGCGTGCCGGCCTCGTCACGGACAAGCGCATAGCCACGCGCCAGCACCGCATCGGGACCGAGCGAGCGCACCAGCGCCCAGAGCGAACCCAGTCGATCGCGGCGGCGGCCGATATTCTGCGCGAAGGCGCGAGCGGCGCGCTGGGCGAGATCCTCGACACGTTCTCCGGCGCGCGAGACTCGCAACCTTTCCGCGCGCAGCAGGGCGTCACGGCCAGCGCGCAGGCGGTTCGACAGCCCATCGAGCCGGGCCGCATAGCCGGCGAGCCGAGCTGTCGGCGAATGCCGGCCGAGCCGCTGCGCCACGCCTGCCAACCGCATCTCATGAGCCCGCGCATTGCGCGCCAGAGCCGGCGCCAGCCGCGTCGCGGCGAGGTCCAGCCGCTGGCGCGGCGCGGAGAGCACAGCCTCGGGCCCCGGCAAGGCACGGGCGAGCGCGCGCAGATCGCCGCGGCGACGATCCGACAGGCGGCGCATCGCGCCCGCCTGTCGGCGCGACAGATCGGCGACCATCGCCATCAGCTCGGCCCGGACGGGGACGACCTTCTCGGCGGCGCCGGTCGGCGTCGGCGCGCGCAGGTCGGCGGCATGGTCGATCAGCGTCCAGTCCGTCTCATGGCCGACGGCCGAGACGAGCGGGATCTGCGAATTCGCGGCGGCGCGGACGACGATTTCCTCGTTGAAGCCCATCAGGTCTTCAAGCGAACCACCGCCTCGTGCGACGATGATGACATCTGGCCTCGGGATACGCCCGCCTACCGGGAGCGCGTTGAAACCGTTGATCGCGGCTGCGACCTCGGCCGCGCTGGTCTCGCCCTGCACGCGCACCGGCCAGACCAGGACATGGCGCGGGAAACGATCCTCCAGGCGGTGCAGGATGTCGCGGATGACCGCGCCAGTCGGCGAAGTGACGACGCCGATGACGCGGGGCAGATAGGGGATGAGCTGCTTGCGCTCTTCGGCAAACAGGCCCTCGGCGGCGAGCCGCTTGCGACGCTCCTCCAGCAACGCCATCAACGCCCCGGCACCGGCAAGCTCCAGCGAATCGATCACGATCTGGTAGCTCGACTTGCCGGCGAAGGTGGTGATCTTGCCGGTGGCGATCACCTCCAGCCCTTCCTGCGGCCGGGTCTTGAGGCGACCGAAGACGCCTTTCCAGATCACCGCATCGATCTTGGCGTTGACGTCCTTCAGCGAGAAATAGACGTGGCCGGAGGCGACCGGGCCGCGATAGCCTGAGATTTCACCACGCACCCGCACGAAGCCGAAGGCATCCTCCAGCGTTCGCTTGAGTGCGCCGGAGAGATCGGAGACCGACCATTCGGGGGCATTGGAAGGGAGGGTGTCGGGCGACTCGGTGTCCATCGCGCGACCATAGCGGCGCGGGCGCGATAGCTGAAGCGTTGCTCCGGGCGCGGACGAGGGTTATTGCGCCCTTTGCACGATGAGGGTGCGGCTCAACGCAGATGGCCGGACCGGCGGAGACAACGCGATGAAGATTCTTCTGATCGGTTCGGGCGGACGCGAGCATGCGCTTGCCTGGGCGATATCGGCCTCCCCGCTCTGCGACCGGCTCTACATCGCTCCGGGCAATCCCGGCACGGCGCAATGCGGCGAGAACGTCGTGATCGATATTGCCGACCATCAGGCTGTGGCGAGCTTCTGCAAGCTGCGAGGGATCGAATTCGTCGTCGTTGGCCCCGAGGGGCCGCTGGTCGACGGCATCGCAGACGCTCTCTCGGCCGCCGGCATCAAGGTCTTCGGCCCGTCGAAAGCGGCAGCCCAGCTCGAAGGCTCGAAGGCCTTCACCAAGGAGCTCTGCGCACAGTTCAATATTCCGACAGCGGGCTTCGGCCGCTTCAGCGACGCCGTCAGCGCCAAGGCCTATGTCGCCGCCCAGGGCGCGCCGATCGTGATCAAGGCCGACGGGCTCGCTGCCGGCAAGGGTGTGGTCATGGCCGAAACCCTGGCCGAGGCTGATGACGCGATCGAGATGATGTTCGCGGGCGGGCTGGGCGCGGCTGGCGCCGAGGTCGTGATCGAGGAATGGATGATCGGCGAGGAGGCGAGCTTCTTCGCCCTTTGCGACGGCACGCATGCGCTGGCCCTGGCTTCGGCGCAGGATCACAAGCGGGTCGGCGACGGCGATACAGGCCCCAACACCGGCGGCATGGGCGCCTATTCGCCCGCCCCCGTGATGACACCGGCGCTGGAAGAGCGGGTGATGGTCGAAATCATACGCCCGACGCTTGCCGGCATGGCCGAGCGAGGCACCCCATTCAAGGGCGTGCTCTTCGCCGGGCTGATGATCACCGCGCAGGGGCCAAAGCTGATCGAATACAATGTCCGCTTCGGCGATCCGGAATGCGAGGTGCTGATGCCGCGCCTGCGCAGCGACATCGTGCCGGCCCTGCTGGCCTCCTGCGACGGCGTGCTCGATGCAGTCGACCTGCGCTGGTCGGACGAGGCGGCGCTGACGGTCGTGCTCGCAGCCAGGGGCTACCCTGCCTCTCCGGAGAAGGGCAGCGTCATCCGGGATGTCGAGAAGGCGGAGGCCCTGGACAAGGTTCTGGTCTTCCATGCCGGGACCAAGCAGACGGCCAGCGATCTCGTTGCCGATGGCGGGCGCGTGCTCAATGTCGTCGGCCTCGGCAAAAGCGTCGGCGAGGCTCAAGACCGCGCCTATGCGGCGGTCGACGCGATCGACTGGCCGGAAGGCTTTTGTCGCCGCGATATCGGCTGGCAGGCAGTAAAGCGCGAGCGCGAAGGCTGACAGAAGGCTCCGCGCAGTATATACTGGGACACTACCGATATATACCCTGGAGGCCGAAATGGCGGTGCTGATCAAGGACCCGGAAGCCGACCGGATCGTGCGAGAGTTGGCGGCACGCACGGGTGAGACAATTACTGAGGCCGTGAAGATCGCGGCCGCCGAAAGACTGACGCGGCTACCACCGCAAAGAGGCCGCATCGACAAAGCGAAACTGGAGCAAACCCTAGCCAGAATCCGATCCTATCCGAGGATCAACGACCATCTGACCGATGACGAGATCATTGGATATGACGAAAATGGCTTGCCTTCCTGATGGCCTCGCCGGTTGTCGTCGATAGTTCCGCCATCATCGCGATCCTCCGGGGCGAGTCGGAGAGTCCGGATTTCCAGGCGGTTTTGAACGCGAGCGCAGGCAGCTTCTGCTCGACGGTCACCTTCGTCGAGAGCTACATGGTCGCGACAAGCCGCAACGCAGGCTCTCCGCCAGAACTTCATGCCGAGTTGCTCGACGATCTCGGGATTGCCACAGTGCCGCTTGACCAAGCACAGGCAATGGCAGCTTCAACCGCCTTCCTCCGCTTCGGCAAGGGCCGCCACCCGGCCCGCCTCAACATGAGCGATTGCTTCTCCTATGCTCTGGCGAAATCGCTGAACGCCCCTCTCCTCTTCAAGGGCGACGATTTCAGCCGGACCGACATCGCCTCCGCCCTCGTTACGGGAGCCCGTCCATGAGCAATCTCGATTCCCTCTTCCCCGGGTTCAAGGCGCATTGGATCGACGGCCCCATCGGCAAGATCTTCGCCCGCGTCGGCGGCGAGGGGCCGCCGCTCGTGCTGATCCATGGCTTTCCGCAGACCCATGCCGAATGGCACAGGCTCGCGCCGGAGCTGGCCAAGACCCACACGGTCGTCTGTCCCGACCTGCGCGGCTATGGCTGGTCTGCGGCGCCGCATGGCGACGGCGGCAAGGAAACCTATTCCAAGCGCGGCATGGGCGAGGACATCGTCGCGGTGATGCAGGCGCTCGGACATCTGCGCTTCGCAGTCGTCGGCCATGATCGCGGGGCGCGGGTGGCATATCGCCTGGCGCTCGACCATCCCGGCCGTGTCGAACGGCTGGCGCTGCTCGACATCCTGCCGACGCTCTCGATGTGGGAGGGCATGAGTGCAGCGCGCGCCATGGAGGTCTATCACTGGACTTTCCTGGCCCAGCCCGAGCCCGTGCCCGAGAACCTGATCAAGGCCGATCCGCTCGGCTGGCTCGATCATACGATCGCAAGCTGGACGCGCGCCAAAAAGCTCGACGTTTTCGATCCTCTGGCCCTGAAGGCCTATGGCGAATCCTTCAACGACCCCGCTCGCATCCACGCGGCCTGCGAGGATTATCGCGCCGGCGCGACCACGGATCTCGATCATGATACGCAGGACCGGGCGGCCGGAAAACGCATCCTGTGTCCCACGCTGATCCTGTGGGGCGATGGCGGGATTCCGGCGAAGGGTTCAAGCCCGCTCGATGTCTGGCGCGAGAGTTTTGCTCCACAAGCCGAGGGCCAGGCCATCGCCAGCGGCCATTTCCTGCCCGAGGAGAACCCGTCGGCGACGCTGGCTCTTCTCGAACCTTTCCTGGCGAAGACCGTTGCCTGATACCGGCCGCAGGCCCAAAGTCGCGCCATGTCTCAGCCTGCCCTACTTGCGATACGTCAGCCCGAACGGCGCGAGCCGGAGCTTGCTCTGGTGCTGGGCGCCGGCGGCGCGCGCGGGCTGAGCCATATCCCCGTGCTCGAAGCGCTCGACGAGCTCGGCATCAAGCCAGCCCTGATCGTCGGCTGCTCGATGGGCGCGATCGTCGGCGCAGCCTACGCCGCCGGACTATCCGGCAAAGAGCTGCGGGAGCATGTCGCGCTGACATTCCGCGACAGGGCAAGGGTGATCGCGCGGCTGCTCGACGCCCGCGTCGGCAAGTTCACGGATCTGATGCGCGGCCTCGGCAACCCCGTGCTGATCGATGGCGAGCGGATGCTCGACCTGTTCTGGCCGGAAGCCGTTCCGGACCGTTTCGAGGAATTGAAGACGCCTTTCGCGGCGCTGGCGGCCGATTATCATCTCCACGCCGAAGTCTCGCTGTCGAGCGGTCCGCTGACGCCGGCAGTGGCGGCATCGCTGGCGATTCCCGGTCTGATCCGGCCGGTCGTCATCGACGGGCGCGTGCTGATCGATGGTGGGGCGATCAACCCCCTGCCCTATGATCGTCTGCTGGCGCCGGGACGTATCGTGATGGCGGTCGACACCAGCGCTCCGGCGACCGTCAGCGACAGCCGCATCCCCGAGCCGCTGGAGGCGATGGTTGGGGTCAGCCAGATCCTGACGCGCTCGATCGTTCAGCGCATGATCGAACGCCAGCCGCCCGATATCCTGATCCGCGCCGGGGTCGACGGCATCGGCGGGCTCGATTTCTTCAAGGCGCAGGCAATCCTGGATGCGTCCGAGCCGGTCAAGGACGAGGTCAAGCGAGCGCTGGCTCGGGCTTTCGAGAAGCGGGCCTGAGCGCTTCGGGCTCGTCGCAGCGGAAACCCGGCAGAGCCCTGGTCAAGGCCACCCTGCCCTCTTCGGTCAGAACGACGGCACGGCTGTCCTTCTTGCGGCGCACCCATCCGGTCTCGAAGCAGCGGCAGGCCAGAGTCGCGGCGAGATGCCCCGCCAGATGCGGCCGTCGTTCGCTCCAGTCGAGGCACGGCCGCAAGGCGGCGCGGCGCCCCTTGCTGGCCTGTACCGGTTCGATGCCGAGCGCTGCGAATACCGCCTCGCCCGATCCGGTAAGACCATAGCCGCCTTCGCTGACCGTGAGGTGGCCGCCGGAGACCAGCGCATCATGGATGCCGATGCCGAGCCGGCCGGCGAAATGGTCGTAGCAGGTCCGCGCCTGGCTCAACTCCTCGCCGACGCGCGACGGCAGGCGACGACGCGACGGCTCCATGCCGGCCAGCACCATCAGGCCTTCGAGCGCCGCCGCAACCTCAGGCCCCGCCAGCCGGTAGTAGCGATGGCGACCCTGCACGGTGACCGCGAGCAGGGCGCCCTGCATCAGCTTGGCAAGGTGGCCGCTCGCCGTCTGCGGCGCGACGCCAGCCAGCCAGGCCAGTTCCTTGGCCGTCAGCGCGCGCCCGTCCATCAGGGCGTGCAGCATGTTGGCGCGAGCGGGATCGCCCATCAGATGGGCGATTTCGGCGAGATAGGGTCCGTTGGTGCTCATTTCAGTCGTCTCCTACGACCATGCTGGCAGTCGTCTCCTACCACCATCTTGCGCCATCCATGGTGCCGGGCAAGCGGGAACGATACGGCCACGGCCGTAGCATCGACCGGAGACAAAGGCGCGCGCCGATGCCACAAGCGAGCCATGGACAGCACAACTCTCATTCTCTTCATCGCCGCCACCTTTCTGCTCGCCGGTTTCGTCAAGGGCGTCATCGGGCTGGGCCTGCCGACCATCGCGGTCGGCATTCTCGGCGTGGTCATGGCGCCCGCACAGGCCGCGGCGCTGCTGGTGGTGCCCAACCTGATCACCAATGGCTGGCAGATCGCGACCGGGCCGGGCCTGAAGGCGATCGCCTTGCGGCTCTGGCCGATGCTGGCCGGCATCTGCCTGGGCACATGGGCCGGCGCCGGCCTGCTCCAGCAACAGAAGGACGGCTCGGCCACGCTCTGGCTCGGCGTCGCGCTGGTGCTCTACGCGCTAGTCGGGCTCAAGGCGGCGAAGCTGCGCGTCCCGGCAAAGGCGGAAAGCTGGTTGGGGCCGATCATCGGCATCACGACCGGTATCGCCACCGCCGCCACCGGCGTCTTCGTGCTGCCGGCCGTGCCCTATCTGCAGGCGCTCGGCTTCGACAAGGACGAGTTGGTCCAGGCGCTCGGCATCTCCTTCATCGTCTCGACGCTGGCCCTGTCGATCGGACTGATCGGCGCCGGTGCGCTCGATATCGGCGTCGCCCAGAATTCGCTGCTGGCCCTGCTCCCGGCACTCGCCGGCATGTCCGTGGGGCAGTTCATCAGGCAGCGGATCTCGGCTGCGACCTTCAAGATGTGCTTCTTCGCCGGGCTTTTGCTGCTGGGCGGGTATCTGGTGGTGCGGGCGTTGGGATGAGGTAGGTCTCGGCGAGGCGCGGTTTGGGCTCTTGTTCCCTCGACTCCGCGCCCGCTGACGGTGGTCGGCACTGCTGCTACCATCCGGCCACCGACCGGAAGGGCGCGCCGCCGATGTCACCCATTTGGATTCAGGAGCTGATCCAGAGCTATGGGCTATGGGTGGTCTTCGCAGTGGTGATGCTTGAAAGCATTGGCGTGCCGATGCCCGGAGAAACCGTGCTGCTGACGGCGGCCCTCTACGCTGGCTCCACGCATCACATCGATATTCTCGCGGTTTTGAGCGTTGCCGCTGCTGCCGCCATCATCGGCGACAATATCGGCTATCTCATTGGCCGGTCGATCGGGCTGCCCTTGATCGTCCGTTACGGCAAATACGTTCGCCTCGACGAGGGCCGGCTCAAGATCGGCCAGTATCTGTTCTTGCGGCATGGCGGCAAGATCGTCTTCTTCGGCCGTTTCGTCGCCTTCCTCCGGGCCTTCGCTGCCCTCCTCGCCGGAGCCAACCGCATGCCTTGGCCGCGCTTCCTGCTCATGAACGCGCTCGGAGGGATCGTCTGGGCCACATTGTTTGGCGGCGCGGCCTATCTGTTCGGCGAAAAGATCAAGCTCGTCGCGGGGCCGGCAGGGCTGCTTATCCTCGCCTGCGCAATCGCCTTGGTTGCGGCAGGCATCGTCTTCCTACGACGGCACGAGAGGGAATTGGAAGCGCAGGCGAGGGCTGCCCTGTCGTCGTCATCGACGTCTCGACCTTGAGCGTTGCGGGCAATTGGGATTGCCAGACAACGCTGGGATTTGCTGGCAGCGAGGTCTGCAATCGACCCAAGTCGGACCTCGCGCATGTCTGCTGGCAAGCAGCCTGGCCGGTGCGCTAGCCTGTTGATCTGGGTAGGTGCCCTTCTGTCATATCGCGGTCACCTGTTTTTGCTCTTTCTGCTGGCTTGCCTAGGCTAAAAGCCGATCATAGTGAGCCCGCCGAATTAATGCCGAACCAACAGAAGCGCCGCGTCGCCATCGTGGGGGCCGGCATCATCGGCGCCTCTATCGCCTATCACCTTGTTCAGCGCGATATCGATGTGTGCGTCGTCGAAAGAGGACCGGGTCCTGCGTCGGGCACGACCGGTAACGCCTTCGGCTGGGTCAACACGCTCTTTGTCGATCCGTCCGACCAAGAAGTCTTAGCGCTGCGCCGCGCTGCCACGGCCGAGTACGAACGCCTCGCCGAACAGTTGCCAAGTGCGTTCCAATACATGCGCCGCGGCTCGCTGTTGTGGAAAAGCGAGCCTGACGAAACCGAGAGCCTCGTCGAGGTGCTTCGGAAAGAGGGCCTGGACGTGGAACTCATCGCGCGAGCCGAGTTCGTGAGGCGCGAGCCGCTCATCCGAAATGTGCCTGTATGCGCGCTTGCGTCGCCCAAGGACATGGCCTTGCAGCCGCCAGCCTTGGCCTCAGCCCTGATGGCGGCTGCGGTCGAGCGTGGCGCGAAGTTCTTCGCAAACAGTCGGGTCACCAGCCTTCACACCTCCAACGGTGCCGTAACCGGCCTTATCATCGGGGGCGAGACGGTCGAGTTCGATCTCGTCGTCCTGGCTGCCGGAGCGTGGACCGAGGAACTGTTGCGGCCGCTCGGTTTGTCGCTCGGCCTTCTTGTCTCGCCAGCACTCCTGCTGCGCTACTCCTCGGATCGGCAGCTGCTGTCGCACATCATCAAAAGCCCAGAACTGGAGATAAGGCAGTTACCGGACAACATGATGCTCGTCGCCAAAAGCCTGAAAGACCCGTTGCCGGACACCTCAGCCATCGATGGCATGGGGCTGGAGATGCTGATGCGTATTCGCGAACTCGTTTCGGGTAGCGAACGCATTGAGTTCGAGGACGGCGTCATCGGTCATCGCCCAGTGTTTTCAGACAACCTTCCCAGAACGGGTTATGCTGACGGCTGCAAGGGGCTCTACTTCGCCGTTGGTCATCCGGGGGTGATACTGGCGCCGCTCCTGGGTCGTCTCGCGGCGTCTGAAATCGTCGATGGCATCCCTCCGAGCGGCTTTGAGCATGCCGACGGGTCGCATTTGAGGAGATCATACGCTGCGACTTGATAGGTAGCTGGTCTGAGCGGCGGACCGAAATTGCCAGCGTCCGGTTCCGGGCAAGCCCTCGACTTCCGCTTCCCACCCATAGCAGTCCGCCGACCTTACGGCGCTAGATCGCACGTCCTAACGCTTCGCCCTGAAGAACTCCCGCAGCAACCCCGCCGCTTCGCTCTCGCTCAGGCCGCCATAAACCTCGGGCGCATGATGGCAGGTCGGGCTGGCATAGAGCCGCACGCCGTTCTCGACCGCGCCGCCCTTGGGATCGCCCGCGCCGAAATAGAGCCGGCGGATGCGGGAGAACGAGATCGCCGCCGCGCACATCGGGCAGGGTTCGAGGGTGACATAGAGATCGCAGCCGACGAGCCGCTCGCTGTCGATCGCTTCGCAGGCCAGGCGCAGCGCCAGCATTTCGGCATGGGCGGTCGGGTCCTTGAGTTCCAGCGTGCGATTTCCCGCGCGGCTGAGCACCGCGCCGTCGCGCATCACGACAGCGCCGACCGGCACCTCGCCACGCGCGGCTGCGCTGCGAGCTTCGTCCAGCGCAAGCGCCATCGCGTCGATCGTCGGCATCGGCCTCAATTGCGTCATCGAACCTCAGCTTTGGCGCTCGCAGGGGCCGGGGGGGTCTGCTACAAGCGCCGGCTATAGCAAAAATTCGGGCATGTCCTTTTCGCAAAAGAGCATTCCACTTTTGCGGAACATGTCAGGAGCGGTGATGAGCGACGATAACAACCAGAAAAGCCGGGGCCCGCGCAAGGGCGGCGGCACCGGCGGCCGTGGTGGCGGCAAGGATGGCGGTTCTCGCGGCGGCGGCTTCGGCCGTAGCGCAGACGGCCGCGGCCCCGCGCGCTCCGGCGCGTCGGCGGGTGGCGAACGCAAGCCGTTCCGCAGCCGGCCCGAAGGCGGCGAGCGCCCCCCGCGTGCCAGCGAGGGCGGTGATCGCCCGTTCCGCGCCCGGCCCGATGGCGAGCGTAGCTCAAGCCGACCTCCGCGTGAGGGCGGTGAGCGACCGTTCCGTGCCAGGCCTGATAGCGAGCGCAGTTCGAGCAGGCCTCCGCGCGAGGGCGGCGAGCGGCCGTTCCGCGCAAGGCCCGAGGGCGAGCGCAGTTCGAGCAGACCTCCGCGCGAGGGCGGCGAGCGGCCGTTCCGCGCAAGGCCCGATGGCGAGCGCAGTTCGAGCAGGCCGCCGCGCGAGGGCGGCGAGCGGCCGTTCCGTGCACGGCCCGATGGCGAGCGCAGTTCGAGCAGGCCTTCGCGCGAGGGCGGTGCTCCGCGCGGGCCGCGCTCCGACAGGCCCGAGCGTTCGCGCGGCGCCAGCGAGCGGCCCCGGCATGCGCGCGAGGCGGATCCGGCCACCGAAGCGAAACTGCTGCCTTCGCTGATCCAGGAGCCCGAGCGCATCGCCAAGGTGATGGCGCGCGCCGGCGTTGCCTCGCGCCGCGACAGCGAGGCGATGATCGCTGAAGGCCGCGTCAGCGTGAACGGCAAGGTGCTGGAAAGCCCCGCGCTGGATATCGGCCCCGACGATGTCGTGCTGGTCGATGGCGAGCCCTTGCCGGCCCGCGAGCGCACACGGCTTTGGCTCTATCACAAGCCCCGTGGGCTGGTGACGACCAATCATGACCCCGAAGGCCGGCCGACCGTCTTCGACGCCCTGCCGGAAGACCTGCCGCGCGTGCTCTCGATCGGCCGGCTCGACATCAACACCGAAGGCCTGCTGCTGCTGACCAATGATGGCGGTCTGGCGCGGATGCTGGAGCTGCCGGAAACCGGTTGGCTGCGGCGCTACCGCGTGCGCGCCTTCGGCTCGATCACGCAGGACAGGCTCGACACGCTGCGCGATGGCGTCACCATCGAGGGTGTGAATTACGGCCCGGTGGTCGCGCGTTTCGAGCGCGAGCAGGGCGCGAACACCTGGCTGGTGGTCGATCTGCGCGAGGGCAAGAACCGCGAGGTCAAGACGGTCCTCGAACATCTCGGCCTCGTCGTGAACCGGCTGATCCGGGTCTCGTTCGGGCCGTTCCAGCTTGGCGACCTGTCCGAGGGCGAGGCCGACGAGGTCCGCTCGCGCGTGATCCGGGATCAGCTCGGCGAGGATCTGATCGCCCGGGCCGGCGTCGATCTGGAAGCGCCGCGCCGCGACGAGATGCCGGCGGCCAAGCCGCCTGCGAGCAGCGAGAGCCGGCGCGCGCCCGGTGGAGACGACCGTCAGCGCCGCCGTGACGGGGCAGAGCGCGGCGACCGCGGCAGCGATGTCGTGCGCACGCCGTCGCAGGACGATCGCAGCGAGAAGCCGTGGAAGCGCACCGTCTGGCGCGATGCCGAGGCCGAGCCGCAGCGCGAGCGCAAGGCGCCGCCAAGGCGCGGCGCCGACCCCAAGCTTGAGCGCCAGACACGCGAAGCGACAGGCCAGGTCGAGCGCAAGCGCGGCAAGGCGATCGCCGATCCCAAGGGCCGCCGCGTGCTGGTCGAGCGCGTCAGCTCAACCGCGAGGGATGAGGCTCCGGCCCGCGAGCGGCCGCCTTCCCGCAAGCCACGCGACGAGCGCGGTGGGGCCGACACGCGCGCGCCGCGCTCTTTCGACCGGGCGGCTGGTGGCGAACGGCCGCCGCGCCGTCCCCGCGACGAGGGTGCAGGGGGACGCGACCGCGCCGATGAGCGGCCCTGGCAGGACAGCGCGCCGCGCGGAGACCGCCCGGAACGTGCCCCGCGTGAGGGTGCGGAGCGCCCCGCGCGCCGCTTCACCGAGCGCAGTGGCGACGACAAGCCACGCGGTCGCAGCTTCGGCGACAAACCGGCCGGCCAGAGCTATGCGGCGCGCTCGAGCCAGCGGCCTGCTGGCCGCAGCGCCGGTGGCGAGCGCAGCGGCGGCAAGCCGTCTGGAGGAAAACCCGCCGGTGGCCGGCCGTTCGGCGGGAAACCAGGCGGTGGGCGTCCTTCCGGTGGTGGGCGTCCTTCCGGTGGTGGGCGCCCTGGCGGTCGCCCCAGCGGTGGTGGCCGTCCCGGCGGCAAGCGTGACTGAGGCTTAAGCGATATGCGTATTGTCGGCGGACGCTTCGGCGGGCGGCCGCTCGTCGGGCCCAAGCCGGGGATCGGGACCATTCGCCCGACCTCGGATCGCCTGCGGGAATCGCTCTTCAACGTGCTGGCGCACGCCTATGACGACGTGGTCGAGGGCGCGCGCGTGCTCGACCTTTTCGCCGGCACCGGCGCGATGGCGTTCGAGGCCCTGTCGCGCGGTGCGGAATTCGCGCTGCTGGTCGATGACGGCACCGAAGCGCGTGGGCTAATCCGGGAAAACCAGATGGCGCTTGGCCTTGCGGGCCACAGCCGCGTCTTCCGGCGCGATGCGACGAAGCTCGGCGCAATCGGCCCGATGGCGCCTTTCAGCCTCATCTTCTGCGATCCGCCCTATCGCAAGGAGCTGGGCGAAAAGGCGCTGATCTCTGCGCGCGACGGAGGGTGGCTGACGAAGGACGCGCTCGTCGTCCTTGAAGAAGCGACTGGCGTGGAGATCACCTTGCCTGAGGGCTTCGAGACGTTCGAACGACGCGACTATGGCGAAACGCAGGTCATGATCCTGCGCGCTGAGTAGCGCTTACCGCCGCCCGAACAGCCGTTCGATATCCGACAGTTTCAACTCGACATAGGTCGGCCGGCCGTGGTTGCACTGGCCGGAATTGGGCGTGACTTCCATTTCACGCAGGAGCGCGTCCATTTCCTCGGGCCGCAGGCGCCGGCCGGCGCGCACCGAATTATGGCAGGCCATCGTCGCCAGCACATGGTCGAGGCGGCGCTCCAGCGAGCCTGCAGTGCCATGCTCGGCCAGCGCATCGGCGACATCGCGCACCAGCTTCTGGAGATTGCCGCCGGCAAGCTGGCTCGGCGCCTCGCGCACCAGCACCGCGCCCGGACCGAAGGGCTCGATGCCGAGCCCCAATGTCGCAAGCTCGTCTGAGGAGGCATTCAGCCGGTCGGCATCGACCGGGTCGAGTTCGACGACCTCGGGCAGCAGCAGTGCCTGCCGGGCTATGCCGGTTCTGGCGCGCTCGGCCTTCAGCCGCTCATAGACCAATCGCTCATGAGCGGCATGCTGATCGACGATGACCACGCCCTCGCGCGTCTGGGCGACGATATAGGTCTCGTGCAACTGAGCTCGCGCAGCGCCAAGCGGCCGATCAAAAGCGTCCGGGGCCGGCTCGGCCGCATGGGCGCGAGCATCGGCGGAGGGGGCGGCGAAACCCTCGAAACCGTGCTGCGGAACTGCTCCAAACCCGTCCGAAGGCAGCGGCCAGGCGGGCACTGCGGCAAAATTCGGCCGGGGTACGGAGAGGTTTCCCGAGCCGCCGGAAAAGACCGCGCGGAAGGCCTCCAGCGTTCGCGCGCCACCCGTCGTCGTGGCGCGGTGGCCGGCCTCGGCCAGCGTCGCCTTCAGTCCGGAAACCACAAGCCCGCGCACCAAAGCCGGGTCGCGGAAGCGCACCTCGCTCTTGGCCGGGTGGACGTTGACGTCGACCAGACGCGGCTCGCAGAGCACGTCGAGGAACAGCACGGGATGGCGGTCGGGGGGGACGACGTCGGCATAGGCGCCGCGCACCGCCGAGAGCAGCAGCTTGTCACGCACCGGCCGGCCATTGACCGCCAGATGCACGCCCGCCGAGGTGCCGCGATGAAAGGTCGGCAGGCCGACAAAGCCGGTGATGCGGAAGCCTTCGCGCGCGGCGTCGAGCTTCAGCGCGTTCTCGGGGAAATCGCGGCCGAGCGCACGGCCAAGCCTGCGCAGCTGGCCATCTTCGCCCAGCGCCTCGGCCGCCCAGTCGAAGGGGCTGACATGCTCGCCCTCCAGAGCGAAGCGGATCGCGGGATGGGCGATGGCGAGGCGCCGCAGCATGTCGGAAACGGCCTGCGCCTCGGCGCGGTCGCTCTTCAGGAATTTGAGGCGGGCCGGGGTGAAGGCGAAGAGATCGCTGACCTCGATGCGCGTGCCGGGCGCCGCCGCGACCGGGCGCACCACGCCCTTCTCGCCCGCCTCGACCACGAGCCCGTGGCCATGGGCTGAATCATGCCGGCGGGTGGCGATCGAGAGCCGCGCGACCGAGCCGATGGAAGGCAGGGCCTCGCCGCGAAATCCGAGCGAGTTGATCGCGAACAGGTCGCCATCCGGCAGCTTCGAGGTGGCGTGACGCTCGACCGCGAGCACCAGATCCTCGGGCGTCATGCCGGCGCCGTCATCGACGACGCGGATCAGTTCGCGCCCGCCGGCGGCGATCGTCACCGTGATCGCGCGGGCGCCGGCGTCGATCGCGTTCTCGACCAATTCCTTCACGGCAGCAGCCGGCCGCTCGATCACCTCGCCGGCGGCGATGCGGTCGACGAGAACAGGATCGAGGCGGCGAACGGTCATGGCTTCAAAGCGCTCTCGTCATTCTCGGGCGATGCGAACCGCAGACCCCGGAGAATCTCTTGCAGGAGATGCTCGGGACAAGCCCGAGCATGACGCGACCGGCGACGAATCGTTCAGCTGCGCCCTTCGGCAAGATAGCGCTTGGCGAGGAGTTTCGCTTCCTCGACCGCCGGCTGATCGAAGGGATCAACACCCATCGCGTAACCGGTCAGGATCGTCTCCAGCATGAAATGCATCAGCAATTCGCCGTGAACGGTCTCGTCGATGTGGTCGGTATGGAAGCGCCGCACCGAACAGCCGTTCTTGGCGAAGGTGTCGATCATCGCGACGCCCTGGGCCGCCACGAGATCGCCAATGGTCTTGCCGGCGAAATCATCCTGCCCGATCTTGCCGGCCAGGCCCGCATCGATCTTGGGGCCCTTGCCCTTGGCGCCGACCGTCAGGACCGTGAAGAACTTGTCCTTGGGACCGGCGAGATAGAGCTGCTGCTGCGAATGCTGGTCGACGGGTCCAAGCGCGCCGACGGGCTGCGTCCCCTGCCCGTCCTTGCCGAGGCTCTCGGCCCAGAGCTGCATCCACCAGCGCGTCAGCAGCGCCAGCTTGTCGGCATAGGGCATCAGCACGGCGATGTTCTTGCCCGAACGCATGGCCGCGAGATGCAGGGCAGCCCCGATGGCAGCGGGCGTCTCGCGAACGCTCTTGCCCGCCAGCACGGGGGCGACGGCCTTGGCGGCACCGGCACGGAGAGCCTCGATGTTCAAACCGAGGGCGGCAGCCGGCAGCAGGCCGCAATTGGTCAGGACGGAATAACGGCCACCGATATCGGTGTGGTGTTCGAGAAAGGGCACGCCGAAGGGTTCGAGCAGCGCCCGCAGAGGATGCAGCTTGCCGGGCTTGGCAGGCTCGGACAGGCCCTGGAAGCGCTCGCCGATCTCGCCATCGCTCAAGCCGGCCGCACGCATGGCGGTGATCACGGCGATGCTCTGCAGCAATGTCTCGCCGGTGCCGCCCGATTTCGAGATCGCGACGCATTTCGTCGTCGCGAAGGGCAGATCGGCAAGGAGCTTCGAATAGGTCTCCGGGTCGAGATTATCGATGAAATGCACGCGCGGGTCAGGCGCGAAGCGTGAAATGCCGCTGATGCCGTAATCGGCAAGCTGCGCCAGCGTCTGACCGCCGAGGCTGGAGCCACCGGTGCCGAGCACAAGGATATCCGTCGCGCCCTGCTTCAAGCGCTTTGCCGCGGCATGGACCGGCGGCAGATCGGCGGTGTCGGACGGCAAGTGCAGCAGCGGCAGCGAACGATCGTCAGCCTGCCCCTTCAGCCTTGCCAGCGCGGGCGCCACATCCGCCAGCGCCTTCTCGAAAGCCGCATCGGGAATGCCCCCTTTGCCGACCTTGGATTCGAGCGCGAGATCGAAGCTTTGCTGGAGCATTGGAGACAATCCGTCACTAGGCGGTGGAGGATGGGAAGCAGGTTTCAGACCAGGCCGGCCGGGCGGCCGACGGCCTGAACGAGCAGGCGCGGATCGCCGAAGAGGCGCTGGGCGACGCGCTGGACATCGGCCAGCGTCACGGCTGCGAAAAGCTGGTTGCGCTCCGCCAGGAACTCGGGCTCGAAGCCGTTGATCGCAAGGCCGAGCAATTCCGCCGCGATCTTGGGCGAGGTGTCGAAGCGCAGCGGGTAGGAGCCGATGATGTAGTTCTTGGCTTCCTGGACCTCATGCTCGCTGGGGCCTTCATTCGCGAGCTTGGCCATCTCCTCGCGGATGACGACAAGCGATTCCGCGGCGCGATCGTTGCGCGTCGCCGTGCCGCCGACCAGCATCGCGCCTTCGCGCAGCGGCAGCAGACTGGAGGAGACGCCATAGGCGAGGCCGCGCTTCTCGCGCACTTCGAGAAACAGGCGCGAGGTGAAGGCCGAACCGCCGAGGATATGATTGAGCACGTTGCCCGCGATGAAGTCAGGATCGTGCCGCATCAGGCCCGGGCCGACGAAACGCAGCACGGTCTGCGGCACGTCGAGATCGATGACATGGGTCTGGCCGAGGCCCTGGATGGGCAGGGCCTCGCCCGGCAGCGCGCGCGGCGTTCCGACCGGCAACGCGCCAAAGATCTGATCGAGACGCGCCGACAGTTCCTCAGGCGTGATATCGCCGACGACGACCACCTTCAGGCCGGCACGGCTCAGGAAATTGCGCGACAGGGTCTTCAGCGCAGCCGGCTCAAGCCGCGAGACGCTGTCGACATCGCCCTTTTCGGGGCGGCCATAGGCGTGGCCGGGATAGGCGGCGGCGAAGAGCGCGTTGCGGCAGAGCGTTTCGGGATTCTGCGCCTGGCGTTGCAGGCCGGCGATGATCTGGGACTTCACCCGCGCGACCGCGTCAGTGTCGAAGCGCGGCGCGTTGACGGCAAGCGCGAGCAAATCGAAGGCGGTGTCGCGATGGCGCGACAGCGTCTGGAGATGCCCATGGAAATCGTCGCGGCGGGCGTCGAAACCCAGGCTGATGGCATGGTCGGCCATCTTGCCCTGGAACGCCTCGGCATCGAGATCGCCCGCGCCCTCGTCCAACAGGCCGGAGATCAGATAGGCGCTGCCGGCGGCATTTTCTGGATCACGCGCCGCGCCGCCATCGAAGGCGAAGTCGACGGCGATCAGCGGCAGGCTGTGCTCCTCAACCAGCCAGGCTTCGACCCCGGCGGGAGAGCGGATTTTCTGCACGGCGACCGAGGGGCCGGCAAGCGTCGAAAGAGCGGCTGGGATGGGCGCGTTCATGTCGCTTCCTGTCGGCGGGAGTACATCGCCCCGCCTGTTCAAGATGGAGCAGTCCGGTCAGGCCGGCAGCAGAAGGCCGGTGACCGAGCGGTCGGGCCGGAGATAGCGACGGGCCGCCTCGACAACGGCGTCGCGCGACACCGCCTCGATACGCTCGGGCCAGGCCAGAACGTCCGCGACCGTCTCGCCGACCGCCAGGGAGGAGCCGAAGATGCGAGCCAGCGAGGACTGGCTGTCGCGGGCGAAGATCGTCTCGGCCACCAGCCGCGTGCGGGCACGGGCTAATTCGAGTTCGCTGGGACCGTCAGCGAGAAAGGCTGCCAGCGCCGCATCGAGCCCAGCCTCCAGCGCCGCCATCTCGACGCCGGGTCGCGGGCTCGCCGAAAGCTGGAAGGCGGCGCGATCGACCATCGAGCCCATGAAATAGGCGTTGGCGCCCGCGGCAAGTTCGTCCTCGACGCAAAGCTTGCGATAGAGCCGCGACGTCGTGCCGCCGCCGAGGATCTCGGCCACGATTTCCAGCGCGAAGACCTCGTTGCGGTCGCCACTCGTGTAGGTGGGTGTCAGCCAGCCGCGCCTGAGCGAGGGCTGGTGCACGCGGGGATCGTTTAGGGTCACGCGACGCGAGGCGCGCGGATCGGGCTCGATCGGGCGGTTGCGGACCGGCGGCGCGCCGCGTGCGGCGATCGCGCCATAGGTCTCTTCGGCGAGCTTGCGCACCTCCGCGGCCTCGACATCGCCGGCAACCACGAGGATCGCGTTCTCGGGTGTGTAGAAGCGCTGATAGTAGGTGAAGGCGTCGTCGCGGCTCAAGCCCTCGATCTCGTGCTCCCAACCGATGATCGGCGTGCCGTAAGGGTGGTGCACGAAGAGCGCGGAGGAGAACTCCTCGCCGAGTTGAGCTGCCGGGTCGGAATCGACGCGCATGCGGCGTTCTTCCAGCACGACGTCGCGCTCGGGTCCGACGACGCTTTCATCGAAGGCCAGCCCGGTCATCCGGTCGGCCTCGTAATCCATCATCGCGCGCAGATGCTCCTTCGGCACACGCTGGAAATAGGCGGTGTAGTCGAAGGAGGTGAAGGCGTTCTCCTGGCCGCCGAAGCCGGCGACGATCTTGGAGAACTCGCCGGCCGGCCAGCGCGCGGTGCCCTTGAACATCAGATGCTCGAGGAAATGCGCGATGCCGGACTTAGCCGCCGGATCATCCGCGGAGCCGTTGCGATACCAGACCATGTGGGTGACGATCGGCGCGCGCCTGTCGGGCACAACCACGACATCCATCCCATTGCCGAGCCGGAACGATTCGACCGGCTGGGCGGCCTGGGATTGGCGCGAATGCATGTTCACCTGAAGCCGTCTCCATGAATCGCAATGGAATGAATCGCAACGGATCGAGAATCGCAATGGATCGTGCGGGAAGACATCCCGTCGCTCAGGACATAGTGCTGCAGCTCCGGCGGCGCCAGAGCCCGGCTGCCGATTGGCGACCGCTCGTTTCCACCGACGCGGAACGAGCGGCTGCGTCTTACTGCATGACCGGGCCGGCGCCCGTCGCGAATTCACGCTGACCGACCGCCTGCTTGTCCTCGACCGGGCCACCCTGGCCGGGGCCAAGCGCCGCGCTGCCGGCGGGACGACGATAGCCGACAGGAGGCTCGGACAGCAGGCGCCGCGGCGGCTCCTGGCCATAGGCGAGCGTGTCGATCTCGGTCTGGTTGCGGCGGGAGGCAACTTCCTTGCCGATCCGGATCGGAGCGATCTGGTTGTTGTAGTTGCTATGCTCCTCAACCGTCATCGGCGCCTCTTCGCCACGGGCGATCCGGCCACGCCGCAGCTCTTCCTGGCTGAGCATCGGGTTGTTGCGATACGCCTCCTTCGTTCCCGCCGGAACGCGGGCAGCGGCGCTGTCGGCGCGCCTCTTGGCAACGTCGGGGTCGTTGGGCCAGGCGGCATTGCGCGTGCTCGAAGGCTCCTGCGGGCGCGGCAAGGCCGAACCGGGGGGAACGACGAGCGGCGGGCGCTGACGATATTCGATCGAGTCGTCGGCACCGCCAGTGCCGATGACGCCCTTCATCAGATTCTGAAAAAGGACGCCTTCCTGCGCGAAAGCCGGCGACGCAGCGAGCAGAAGCCCGCCGGCCAGCAGAAGATGCGTCACGCGGGTGCGATGAGCCATGTCAAATCTCCCTCGGGAAAATCTCATCCCCGTCTCAACCCTAGACGAACGGCAAAACGATGGCGGAACCCAGGTTAAGCCATCTTTTCAGCATTCGGACGGAAGGACTCATATAGCAGACCGAGCACCCCGACAACGATGGCCGCATCAGCGATGTTGAAGATGTACCAGCTGAAGCTGCCGTAATAGAGGTGCACGAAGTCGACGACCGCCCCGTAAACCGCGCGGTCAACGCCGTTTCCGAGCGCGCCGCCGATGATCAGCGCAAGGCTCACCACCGTCAGGCGGCCCTCGGCGCGCCACATCCAGCGCCACAGCCAGATGGCCGCCATGAAGGACACGACGACCAGGAACCAGCGCCCGATCATGCCATCCTGCTGGAACAGCCCGTAGGAGATGCCGCGATTCCAGGCGAGCACGATGTCCATGAAGGGCGTGACCGCGAACGGGCCGGTCTCGGCCAGCCGCACCCCGAAGAGCAGCCATAGCTTGAGCGCCTGGTCGGCCAGGAAGACGATGGCCACGATCGCAAGCCCCAGACGACGCACTGGGCTCATCGCGCATGCTTCCCGAGTTCGCGCAGCGCCTTGGCATCGCGCGCGGTCACCTCGGGATAGGCCGGATCGGCCGTCGCTGGATCGAAATATTTCCACGACCGGGCGCATTTCACGCCCGGCGCGCGGGTCGAAACCACCGCGACGCCCGGGACATCAGCCAGACGGAAGGCGTCTTCGGGCCCCTCGCCGGCAATGATCGCAATGCCCGAGGTGATGCTGATCTCGGCGAGATCGAGCCCCGACAGGGCCGCATGCAGGTCAGGATCGCTGATGAAGACGGTCGGCGCCGCTTCCAGCGAGGAGCCGATGCGCTTGCCCGCCCGCTCCAGCTCCAGCGCGCCGGTGACGACGCGACGGACGCGGCGGATCTTGCTCCAGCGCTCGGCGAGTTCCGGATCGAGCCAGCTTTCGGGTGCCTCGGCGAAGAGTTCGAGATGGACGGAGCCGTCCAGACCCTTCAGCTCGGGATAACGCTCCAGCCAGGCCTCCTCGGTCGTGAAGACCAGGATCGGCGCCAGCCAGGTGGCGAGGCAACGGAAAAGATGGTCGACGACCGTCAGCGCGCTCTTGCGAACATGGCTCGACAGGGGATCGCAATAGAGCGCGTCCTTGCGGATGTCGAAATAGAACGCCGAAAGCTCGGTATTCATGAACTGCGAGAGCAGGTTTACGACCTTCTTGTAGTCGTAGGTGCGATAGGCATCCGCGACCTGGGGCCCGAGTTCGGCCAGCCGGTGCAGCATCAGCCGCTCCAGCTCCGGCATCGAGGCAGGCTCCTCGACACGGGTATGCTCGCTGAAATGGGCGAGCGTGCCGAGCATCCAGCGGGTGGTGTTGCGCAGCTTGCGATAGGTCTCGACGAAGGTCTTGAGGATCTCCTTGCCGATGCGCAGATCGTCGGAATAATCCGACGCTGCCACCCAGAGGCGCAGGATGTCGGCGCCGCTGTCCTTGATGACGTCCTGCGGCGCGGTGACGTTGCCTTTCGACTTCGACATCTTCTCGCCCTTCTCGTCCAGGCAGAAGCCGTGGGTCAGGACGATGTCATAGGGCGCGCGGCCGCGCGTGCCGCAGCTTTCGAGCAGGCTCGAATGGAACCAGCCGCGATGCTGGTCGGAGCCTTCGAGATACATCACGCGGTCGTTGCCGCCGTCGCCACGCCGGCGGGCGCGCAGATCGGGCCGCTTCTCCAGCGTGAAGGCATGGGTCGAGCCTGAATCGAACCAGACGTCGAGCACGTCGGTGACGCGCTCGTATTTCGCGGGCTCGTAGCCGAAAGGCGCAAGGAAGCGCGCGCCGTCGGTGTCGGTGAACCAGGCGTCGGCGCCCTCAGCCTCGAAGGCGGCGGCGATGGCTGCATTGACCCTGGCATCGACCAGGATCGCAGAGGTTTCCTTCTCGACGAAGACCGTGATCGGGACGCCCCAGGCGCGCTGGCGCGAGACCACCCAGTCGGGGCGGTTGGCGATCATGCCGTTGATGCGGTTCTCGCCGGCGGCGGGAACCCACTGGGTCTCCTGGATCGCCCGCAGCGCGCGGTTGCGGAGCGTGTCGACATTGCCGCCGAGCGATGGGGCGATCTCGCCGATGCCGGTGGGAGACGGAGCCTCGCCGATCGCCTTGTCCATGGCGATGAACCATTGCGGCGTGTTGCGGAAGATCACCGGCTTCTTCGAGCGCCAGCTATGCGGATACTGGTGCTTCAGGCGGCCGCGCGCGACGAGATTTCCAGAGGCGGCAAGCGCCTTGATGACGACCTCGTTGGCGTTGCCCTTCTCGCCCTTGTCGGTGATGACCTGAGCCCCCTCAAAGCCTGGGGCATCCCTGGTGAAGCGGCCATCGGCATCGACGGTGTAGGGAATGTGGGTCTCGATGCCGCGTGCCTGCAACTGGCGGCCATTGGCCATCCAGATGTCGAAGTCCTCGCGGCCGTGACCGGGCGCGGTGTGGACAAAGCCCGTACCGGCCTCGTCGGTGACATGGTCGCCGTCGAGCAGGGGCACGTCGAAGTCGTAGCCATTGCCGCGCAGGGGGTGGGCTGCGGTCAGATCGGCGAGGCTTGCCGCATCGACATCGCGAACCAGTTCGAAGGCGTCGACCTTGGCCGCCTTGAACACGGACTCTGCCAGGTTCTTGGCGAGCACATAGGTCGCGCCGACCTTGGCCCAGTTCTGCTCGGGCGCCGCGGTGACGCGGTAAAGGCCATAGGCGATCTTGTGGTGGAAGGAGATCGCGCGGTTGCCCGGCATCGTCCAGGGCGTGGTCGTCCAGATGACAACGGAGGTGCCGGCCAGCAGGTCTTCGCCCAGCACCGGAAACGCCACGAACACCGTGTCGCTGACATGCTCCTCGTATTCGACCTCGGCCTCGGCGAGCGCGGTCTTCTCGACCACCGACCACATCACCGGCTTGGAGCCGCGATAGAGTTGCGCCGTCTCGGCGAACTTCATGATCTCGCGGGCGATCTGCGCTTCCGCGCCATAGGCCATGGTCAGATAGGGATCGGCCCAGTCGCCCTCGACCCCCAGCCGCTTGAATTCGTTGCGCTGGATATCGACCCAGCTCTCGGCGAAGGCGCGGCATTCCCGGCGGAACTCGACGACATCAACGTCATCCTTGTTCAGCCCCTTTGCGCGATACTGCTCCTCGATCTTCCATTCGATCGGCAGGCCATGGCAGTCCCAGCCGGGCACATAATTTGAGTCGTGGCCGAGCATCTGCTGCGAGCGCACGACGAGGTCCTTGAGGATCTTGTTGAGCGCATGGCCGATATGGATGTTGCCGTTCGCATAGGGAGGGCCGTCATGCAGTATGAAGCGGTCCCGTCCCTTCGCCGCCTCGCGCAGCTTGCGGTAGAGGTCCATCCTGGCCCAGCGCGCCAGCAGTTCCGGCTCGCGCTGCGGCAGGCCGGCACGCATCGGGAACTCGGTCTGCGGCAGGAACAGCGTCTGCGAATAATCGACGGCGGCGGCCTTGTCGGCGGTATTTTCGGTCATTTCGGGTCCGGCTCGGGGCAATGCGGACAAGCGGGCCATGTCAAAAGGCGCTGCGCTGGTCCATCCGTGAAACTCAGGGGAAGGCGATGGTCATCCCGGCTTGCGCGGCGCCCGCGCCGGTCTAGCGCGAGGCGGCAGCCGGGCCCGTAATTCGCCGGTCAATGCTTCTTGTCTTGGCGCGGAACGAGGTCATCACGGGCTTCTTGATCACAACTGCTCTGTCAGGAACCTCTTCGTCATCCTGGCCGCAGCGAAGCGGAGCGCCGGGATCCATCGGAGGGTACTGAGCTCTACGATAGATCCCGGGTCGATCTACGATCGCCCAGGATGACGGACGCGGTCTTGAATTCCAGCCTGCTTTAGCAAAGGCGCGTTAGGGAAGGAAGGGCGCTGTCTTCGTCAGGATGTCGCGTGCGCGGACGCTGTCGGCATCCATCTGCACGATCAGCGCATCGAGCGTATCGAACTTCGCCTCGCCGCGCAGCCATTCGACCAGCGCGACATCGACCTGTTTGCCATAGAGATCGCCGGAGAAATCGAAGACGAAGGTTTCGAGCCGGGGCGCACCGTCATCGAAGGTCGGGCGGCTGCCGAAGCTTGCGACCCCGTCATGCCAGACACCGTCGATCTTCATCCGCACCGCATAGATGCCGTAGCGCAGCTTGCAGTCGCGAGCGAGATGCATGTTGGCAGTGGGATAGCCGAGATCGCGGCCGCGCTTGTCGCCATGGGCGATGACACCGCGCACGAACCAGGGCCGGCCCAGAAAATCGGCGGCACGGGCGACATCGCCCTGCTCCAGCGCCGTGCGGATCAGGGTCGAGGAGACCGGCTCGCCGGCCCACGCATAGGGCGGCACCACGGTGACGGGAATGTTCGCGGCGCCCGCCCTCGCCTGCAGCATCTCCGGCGAGCCGGCGCGCCCCTGACCGAAATGGAAATCGTAGCCGCAGACCAGCCCGGCCGCGCCGAGCTTGCCGAACAGAAGCTCGTCGACGAAACGCTCGGCGCTGATCGCGGCGATAGAGCGGTCGAAGGGCAGGACGAAGGTCAGCGGCAGGCCGACGCGCCCGAGCAACTCGGTCTTCACCACCGGAGGCGTCAGGCGGAAGACCGGTTGATCCGGCCGGAACACGCTGCGCGGATGCGGCTCGAAGGTCAGCGCCGCAGCTGTCGTGCCCCGCTCCCGCGCCATGGCGACCGCGACCCGCGCCAGTTCGGCATGGCCGCGATGGACGCCGTCGAAATTGCCAAGCGCGAGGACCGCGCCGCGCAAGGCATCCGGGGCAGGTTTCTCGAGGTCGAGGACAAAGGCGGCATGCGCATCGTCCGGCTGCACATCAGCAGGGGATTTCATCGATCGAAAGCGTCCGACTGCCCGGGAAGCCCCGAGCCGGCACAGTCTTTGGCCTCAAGGCCGCGAAGGCGTCAAGCGCCGTCACCCGGTCCCCGCCTTGCATCGGGAGCAGGTAGGCCACGGGAACGGGCAAGCCCTCAGGCTTTCGCCCGGGTCGGAGGCATGGCGACCCAGGCCTCCCCTTCAAGCACGGCCTTGCCGTCGACCAGGCACTCGCAGAACAGCCGAGCCCGGCGACGCTCGGTCACCAGTTCCACCACCTCGACACGGGCGGTGACGACGTCGCCGATCTTGACCGGGGCAAGGAAGGTCAGCGTCTGCGAGAGATAGACCGCTCCGGGGCCGGGCAGGCGCGTGCCCAGCAGCGCCGAGACCAGGCTCGCGGTCAGCATGCCATGCGCGATGCGCTGGCCGAATTTGGTGTTGGCGGCGAAGCGGTCGCACAGATGGATCGGGTTGGCGTCTCCCGACAATTCGGCGAAGAGCGAAACGTCGCGCTCCATCACTGTCCGCATCAGGCTTTCGCTCTGGCCAAGGGCCAAATCCTCGAATGCATGGACATTGTACAGGGTGCTGTGCATCAGCCTTGCCCGTCTGGGCGCCGGTCGGGGCATTGCCGCGCCCGTGCGATTGATCTGTCGTGACACGAACATCTCGCAACTGCAGCATGAGCGCAATTGGACTTTGGTAACCGCCCTCGACGACCCGCGTGCCGCTGCGTCACTCCGGCATTGGATTAACCGCTTTGAAACGCCGCCCGGTTAAGAGGGTGGCCACTAGCCGCCGCCTTTCGTAAGGCGGCGCGGCGCAGGTATTGCCCAGCGCCGTAACCGTCTTTCCGTGGAGCAGTACAATGGCTCTAGACCCCTCCATGCCAATCTTGGTGGTCGACGACTATCAGACGATGGTCCGGATCATCCGCAATCTGCTGAAGCAGCTCGGCTTCGAGAATGTCGACGACGCATCCGACGGATCGACCGCCATCGCCAAGATGCGCGACAAGAAATACGGCCTCGTGATCTCCGACTGGAACATGGAGCCGATGACGGGTTTCGAGCTGCTGCAACGCGTCCGCGAGGAAGACACGCTGTCGCGCACGCCGTTCATCATCGTCACCGCCGAGTCGAAGACCGAGAACGTCATCGCGGCCAAGAAGGCCGGCGTGAACAACTATATCGTCAAGCCGTTCAACGCGCAGACGCTGAAATCGAAGATCGAGTCGGTCTGCCCGGCCTGACGGCCGCTTAAAATTCAGCCCTCATCCTGAGGAGCCGCGAAGCGGCGTCTCGAAGGATGATCCAGATGTTTCCGGAGCCCCTTCGAGCATCCTTCGAGACGCCACTCCTTGCGGACTGGCTCCTCAGGATGAGGGCTCAGTGAAGGGTCGCCTGCTTGGCAGCGGCCGTCACCAGACGAGATGCGGCAGCGCGTAGGCCGGACGGTGGCTCTGCTGCCCGAACCAGCCATGGCGCTCATCCCATGACGCTTCCATCAGATCCTGGGCGTGAATCCCGGCCAGCACCATGATGCCGGCCGCGCCGAAGGCCTCGGCGCCTGCAATATCGGTGCGGATCGCGTCGCCGACTGCGCAGACGCGGTCTCTCGCGATCGGCGCCCCACGCTTCTCCTCGGCGATTGCCAGCGCAAGCTCATAGATCGGCTTGTGCGGCTTGCCGGCATAGATGACCTTGCCGCCAATCTCCTCGTAAGCGAGCGCCACCGAGCCGGCACAGGGGACGATACGGCCGCCACGCTCGACCACGAGATCGGGATTGGCGCAGATCATGGTGAGGCCGCGCCCGGCAAAGCCCGTGAGCAGGTCGGCATAGGTCGCCGGCGTATCGGTCTCATCATCGAGCAGGCCGGTGCACAGCACGTAACCCGCCTTTTCCGGCTGAACTTCCGGAGCGTCGAGGCCGGCGATCAGCGGAAGATCGCGGTCCGGCCCGAGCCGGTACATCGGCTCGCCGGCGCGCGCCTGGATCAGCGCGCGGCAGACATCGCCCGAGGTCACGATCGCATCCCAGGCCGACTGCGGAACTCCGAACATCGCCAGTTGCGCGGCGATCAGTTCGCGCGGACGCGGCGCATTGGTGACCAGAACCACGCTGGTGCCGCGCTCGCGCATGGCAACCAGCGCATCGATCGCGCCGCGATGCGCCACGACACCGTTGTGAACGACACCCCAGACATCGCAAAGGCACAGATCGAAGCGGTCAGCGATCTCGGAAAAGCCCGATAAAGCGCGGGTGGCGGGGCTCTCTGACGACAAGACGGTTACTCCCTCTGGCTGGGTGACACCGCTCTAGAGCAGATGGAAACAAGAGGAAACCCGAACTCGGCATGCCCGGCTGCCGCGTTTCGCGGACCTTGCGCCTGTTCAGGCCGTGGCGCGGCGCAGCACCGAGCGGAACGGCAGGCGTTCGGGCTTCGGCTCGACCAGCCCCGCCCCGGTCGGCGCAATTGCGGGCGCGGGGTAGCCGACGATGTCGGCGGCTGGACGCGCCGGGATCTGCGCTGCTGGCAGGGGAGCCGGAGCAAGTTCGGCAGCCGCCTCGGGCTCGGCGAAGACCTCGGGCTTGACCGGGCGCGGCGGCGAGAAGACCAACCCTTGCGCCATGGTGACCCCAAGGTCGATCATGTCGGCAACGGTCGGGTTGTCCTCGATCCGTTCGGCAATCAGGACGATCGAGGCCCGTGCCAGCAGTGCCGAGAGATCGCCAGCGGCAATGTCGGTCGCCGTCTGGCCGCTGGCTTGGGCCGAGACCTGGGCCAGGAGCAGCTCGGCCGGCGCCTTGACGAAGCGAATGCCGCGATCGAACAGGGAAACGGGGTCGAGCCTGAGATCATTGAGCTGGTCGAGCGCAAAGCGCACGCCATTGGCAGACATGGCGCCCAGGAGGCCCAGGCTCGTCGGATCCAGCGCGCGGAAAACGCTCTGCGGCATCTCGACGACCAGATGGCCGGTATGCTCGCGATATTTGTCGAGAATGCGCGACAACGCCGCCAGAGCCTTCGACGAGTTCCAGGTCGCCGCGCTGAAATTGCAGGAGACGAAGATGCCGCCCTCTTTCGAGCCGAGATGGCGGGCGATTGCCAGTGCTCGCGTCAGCACGAGCGCATCGAGCGTCGGCCCGAAACCGCGTTCCTCGACCGTGGCGATGAACTCATGCGGCAAAAGCAGCGTGTTCTCGTCCAGCCTGAGGCGCACGAGCGCCTCATAGCCACGCGTGCGCCGCTGCGGCAGCTGGACGATCGGCTGCAGATGAACCTCGACGCGGCCTTCGGTGAGGGCTGCGCTGATCACGGCGGCCCGCTCACCGGCAGCGCGTTCCTCCGCGAGGCGAGCCGCTTCCGCCCGTTCGGCCGCCAGGGCCTCGATCCGCGCCTTGCGGGCCGCCTCCGGGTCGATCACGACCTCGGGCGCGGTCACGACCGGCGTCGGCGCGCGCGACAGGGACGTCAGTACATTGTCGTGATCAGACAATGTCGTCGCAACCTGGTGGATGAGATCGCCGAGCAGCCCGACCTCGGCGGTCAGCTCGTGGATCGCCGCGCGCGCTGGCGCCGCGTCGACATCGCGCATCGGCATCTGCTCGACGCGCTGCGACAGTGAATCGAGGCGGATCGCATTGGTCGCGAGCCTGACCTTGACCTCGCCGATCGCTGCCAGCACCTGCTCGCGCTGCGACTGGCCGCGCCGTTCCATGACCATCGCCGAACCGATCCATCCCGCGCCTGCCGCGAGCAGGCCCAGCCCAGAGCCCAGCCCGCTCGGCAGGAGAATGGTCACGACCGCGCCGATCGACAAACCGGTGACGGCGCTGGCGAGAGGGTGAAGGGCTTTCAGGCGGACAGGGGCCAAGGCAGCGTTCGCGCGGGAGGTTGATCGGGACGAAAACGAATCACAACGCTTTCGCTACATTAACCGGGCGTCTGACCTCATGCGAGCAATGCAGGTGCAAGCGACGCGCCAAATGCAAGAAAATTGGGGGAAGCGGCATCCTGGCGACCGCGAGCGCTATCGCAATCTCGTCTCGAGGCCGAGATCGCTCAGTATCCGATCGACGACCGGCCCGCTGAAGCCGCTGCGCGACAGATAGAGCCCCGGGTCCATGCCAAATAGCGGTGCCTTCGCGGACAGGTTTTTCAGCACCATTTCCAGCCCCCGCCGGTCCCCGCTATCAGCGGCCTGGAGAGCACGCCCCAGAAGGCTGAGGGGAGTGGAATCCGCGCCTAGCACCGCCGCAAAGGGTTCGGACGAGCGCCTCGCGCCGATCAGGCGGGCTCCGAGAAAAGCGAAGAAGTCATACCAGGACGGCCGCCCCGCGCTCAATTCGATCGCCCGCTCCAGCAGCGGAAGGCCCTCGGCAGGTCGGTTCAACTGAACGTAGCGCGCGCCGAGATCGGCCATGATGGCGGGATCATAGGGATTGCGGGTCAAGGCCTCACGCCCGGCCTTGATCGCCTCTTCGGTCGCCCCCCGCGCGAACAGCGCATCCATCATCGCCTGCTGCGCACGCGCGCTGGACGGCGCGAGCCGCACCGCCGTCACCGCAGCATTGAGAGCGCGGTCGAGCGGAGGTCCCGCCACCGGGTCGAGGCTGGATGCGTAGTCACCCAGGAGCAGGAACGTCAGCTGCGCCCAGGCAGGATAAAAGCCGGGCTCCTTTACGATCAGCTCCTCGATACAAGTCCGGGCACCGCCATAATCGTCCGCTTTCGGCGTACGCCGGTAGTCGAGGGCCTGGAAAATGCAGCTCATCACCGGAGACGCCGAATACTGACGGAAATCGGCATGAATGATGCCGAAGGGCTCCGCCAGCCTGATGGCGAGCCGACGCGCCCGCTCTGCCTGTTCCGGATCCTTGCCCGTCGGCAGGGCGCGGCTCGAAGAGGCCGTCCAGACGATGCGGTCATCCCGCACGGACCGCAGCCGACCGAAACCCTCGGCTGTGCCGTCGACCAACTGGGCGGTAATTTCGAACACATAATCGACATCAGGCGTCAAGGCAGAGCCCACTGGCGGGGTCTTGATCGTGACCAGATCGTCGAAACGCGCCATGGCGTCGACGAGCAGCCTGGAATACCGGCGCAGTGTTTCAGCAAGCTTCGGATCGGCTGGGACATCCGCCGCCGTGATCGCGATGACGATCAGATTGCTCGGCGATTGCGCGATGGGCGCGCGCGACGCAGTCGTTGCAGCGAGCGGTGCATGCGATTGGCGCTCGGGCTCAACCGGGCCGCTGGCGTGGAAAGCGAAGTACCAGGCCCCAAGCGCGATCAGCGCGATGGCGAGCCCAAGGATCGCCGCCGCAGGCCAGCGGCGGGATATGACGTCGTCGGCGACCTCTGCGGGCGAGGTGGAGATTTCGTCGGGCGATGCGGTTATCGACTCGTCCCTTGCAGGGGACGAAGACTCCCCGACCGGCTCAGTTCGGAGCCGATCGATTGGGGCGTTCTCTGTGAACTCGAAGACAGGGACATAGCCGCCGACCGGCATGGTGATCCGCACCGAATCCCCCTGCCCTTCGCCGGCATAATATTGGCCGAGCGTTCGCCGCAGGCGGCCGGCCTCGACCCGGACGATCGGGTCCGATTGCGGATCGAATTCCGCAGGGCGGCCGAGGGCCTCGACGGCGATCGTATAGCCTTTCAACTCGGAGCCGCGACCATCGATCGTGCGCTCCACGATGAAAGCGAGAAAGGCTGAAAGTTGCGGCGCGGCGCGGAATGCGTCGGCGGCAAGCACGCGCCGCAGGCCCGCGCGAATAGTCGCGACGGACTGCTCGTCCAGCCGTTCGGGAAGGCCGTCGGTCATAGGGGTCCGGTTCAGTTTGCTTCCCCCTACGCCTGAGACTACGCCATCCGCGACGCAACGTCACCCTGTTGCCGGCGAATGACCCGACTCTCGCCGGGCGCAGGGATGCCCCGCCGGGCCGGCGATTTACAGCCCGTACCGTGCTGCTAGGTTGAGGGGGCCATAATCCCAACAGGACAATTTGATGACCTCAGCCCCGAGCCCGATCAATACGCCGAACGACCTCGAAGCCTTCTGGATGCCGTTCACCGCGAACCGGTCGTTCAAGCAAAATCCGCGCATGATTTCGCGGGCCGAGGGGATGTTTTACTATACGCCGGAAGGAAAGCCGGTGATGGACGGCACGGCCGGGCTGTGGTGCTGCAATGCAGGCCATGCCCGCAAGCCGATCATCCAGGCCATTCAGGCCCAGGCCGAAGAACTCGATTACGCACCTTCCTTTCAGTTCGGCCATCCGAAAGTCTTTGCCGCCGCCGCCCGCATCGCTGCGCTGGCACCGGGCGATCTTGACCACGTCTTCTTCGCCGGCTCCGGCTCGGAAGCGGCTGACACCGCGCTGAAGATCGCGCTCGCCTACTGGAACGTGCAGGGCAAGGGTTCGAAGACGCGTTTGATCGGCCGGGAACGGGGCTATCACGGCGTC
Source organism: Allobosea lathyri (assembly GCF_900108245.1). GTDB lineage: Bacteria > Pseudomonadota > Alphaproteobacteria > Rhizobiales > Beijerinckiaceae > Allobosea > Allobosea lathyri. The sequence goes on along the minus strand of NZ_FNUY01000001.1, from coordinate 575,457 downwards.
GGATTCGGCGGAATCTCGGTCGGCGGCATGGTCAACAACCGCAAATTTTTCGGTGGATTACTGGCCGGCACCGACCACCTGCCCCACACCTACGACCGCGACAAGCAGGCCTTCACCAAGGGCGAGCCGGATTACGGCGCGCATTTCGCCGACGATCTCGACCGTATCGTCGCGCTGCATGACGCCTCGACCATCGCAGCCGTCATCGTCGAGCCGATGGCCGGCTCGACCGGCGGCCTGCCGGCGCCGAAGGGCTATCTCAAGCGGCTGCGCGAACTCTGCGACAAGCACGGCATCCTGCTGATCTTCGACGAGGTCATCACCGGCTTCGGCCGCCTCGGCCATGCCTTCGCCGCCGAGCGCTACGGCGTCACCCCCGACATGATCACCTTCGCCAAGGGCGTGACCTCCGGCACGGTGCCGATGGGCGGCGTGATCGTGCGCAAGCACATCTACGACGCCTTCATGAACGGCCCCGACAACGCCATCGAGCTGTTCCACGGCTACACCTATTCCGGCCATCCGCTGGCGGCCGCCGCGTGCCTGGCGACGCTGGATGTCTACCGCGAGGAGGGCCTGTTCGAGCGCGCCCTCGCGATGGAGCCGGCCTGGGCCGATGCCCTGATGACGTTGAAGGGCGAACCCAATGTCGTCGATATCCGCACCGTCGGCATGGTCGGCGCCATCGATCTCGCGCCGCGAGCCGATGGCGTCGGCAAGCGCGCCTTCGAGGCGATGGACCGGCTCTTCCGCGATGAAGGGCTGATGGTCCGCACCGCCGCCGACACGATCGCTTTCTCACCGCCGCTGATCATCACCGAGAGCCAGGTCGGCGAGCTGGTCGACAAGCTGCGCCGGGGAATTCGGTCGGTGGCGAACTGAGGGTCTTTCCTTCTCCCCTCGGGGGAGAAGGTGCCGAACGCAGTGAGGCGGATGAGGGAAGGGCTGCGCATGCGGCCCTTTCTTGCTTTTGGATGTGGTTCGGCCCTCATCCGTCAGTGCTTCGCACTGCCACCTTCTCCCCCGAGGGGAGAAGGGACGATCAGGCCGCCGCCTTCTTCTCCGCAGCGCCGTAATAGCTCTCGCCTGTCTTTGCCATGCGCTTGAGCTGCCGGTTCGGCTTGAAGCGCTCGCCATGCGTCTTCGCCAGGGCCTCGCAGAGCTTCACGAAAGTGGCGGCGCCCATATTGTCGATATAGCTCAGGGTGCCCCCGGAATAGGGGGCGAAGCCGAAGCCGATGATCGAGCCGACATCGGCCTCGCGCGGATCGGTGACGACGCCCTCCTCATAGGTGCGGGCGGCCTCCAAAGCCTGCGTCACCAGCAAACGGTGCTTCAGCTCCTCCATGTCGACAGTGTCTGGGTCGAGGCTCTTGCCGACGAGATCGGCGAGGCCCGGCCAGAGGCGCTTGGGACCGCCCTCGGGGTAATCGTAAAAACCCTTCTTGTTCTTGCGACCGAGGCGACCGTGCTTCTCGACCATGTCGGAGAGCAGCTTTTCCTGCGCCGGGTCGACGGCACCGTCGCCGAGTTGCGCCTTGGCCGCCTTCAGCACCTTCCAGGCGAGATCGACCGCGACCTCGTCATTGAGCGAGAGCGGCCCGACCGGCATGCCCGCCTGCTTGCCGGCAGCCTCGATCATCGCCGGCGGTACGCCTTCCATCAGCATGAGATGGCCTTCGCGGATGTAGTTGCCGACGCAGCGATTGGCATAGAACCCGCGGGTGTCGTTGACGACGATCGGCGTCTTCTTGATCGCGCGGACGAAATCGAGCGCCACCGCGAGCGCCTTCTTGCCGGTCTTCTTGGCCATGATGACCTCGACCAGCAGCATCTTCTCGACGGGCGAGAAGAAATGGATGCCGATGAAGTTCTTCGGCCGCTCCGCATGCTCGGCGAGGCCGGTGATCGGCAGGGTCGAGGTGTTGGAACCGAAGATCGCCTTGGGGCCGATCACGGCCTCGACCTTGGCGATCACCTCGGCCTTGACCTTGGGATCCTCGAACACGGCCTCGACGACGAGGTCGCAGCCCTTGAGATCGGCGTAGTCGGCGCTGGCCTTGATGCGCCCGAGCAGCGCATCGCGATCGGCCGTCTTGGCGCGCCCCTTCATGATCTGGTCGGAGACCAGCTTGTGCGAATAGGCCTTGCCCTTGTCGGCCGCCTCCTGGTCGCGATCGATCAGCACGACCTCGATACCGGCCAGCGCCGTGACATAGGCGATGCCGGCTCCCATGAAGCCCGCACCGACGACGCCGATCTTCTTCAGCTTGCTCGGCGGCACATCGGCGGGACGGCGCGCGCCCTTGTTCAGCTCCTGCATCGAGACGAAGAGCGAGCGGATCATCGACGCCGCCTCCTTCGTCCGCAGGATCTTCGCGAAGTAGCGGCTCTCGACCTTGAGCGCGAGGTCGATCGGCAGCTGGAGCCCCTCATAGACAGCCGACAGGATGGCCCGGGCGGCCGGGTAGTTGTCGTTGGTCTCGCGGCGATAGATCGCGCTGGCGGGCGGCCAGATCTGCATGCCGGCCGGCGAATAGACCTTGTTGGAGGGCAGTTTGAACTTGGGATCGTCCCAGAGCGCCTTCGCCTGCGGGTTGGCGTTGAGCCAGTCCCTGGCGTTCTGGATCAACTGGTCGCGCGGCACGACGGCATGGACGAGGCCGGTATTGCGCGCCGGCAGCGCCTTGATCTGCTCGCCCTTGAACATCATCTGCAGCGCGTCGCCGGTCTGCATCAGGCGCGAGACGCGCTGGGTGCCGCCCGCGCCCGGGAAGAGCCCGACCTTGATCTCGGGCAGGCCGACGCGCGTCGAGGCGTCGTCCGAGACGACGCGATACTGGCAGGCCAGTGAAAGCTCGAAGGCGCCGCCCAGGCAGACGCCGTGGATCGCAGCCGCAAAGGGCTTTCCGCAGGTCTCGAGCTTGCGATAGAGCAGCGAGAGCTTGCGGCTCTCGTCGAAGAAGGTCTGCATCGCGATCTGCTCGCCCTTCTCCTTGGCCAGGCCGACATAGAGATCGCGCAGACCTTGAAGCATGGTCAGGTCGGCGCCGCCGGAAAAGCTCTCCTTGCCGGAGGTGATGACACAGCCCTTGATCGCGTCGTCGCTTGCGACCTTGTCGATGATCTGGTCGAGCTCTGCCATCAGTTCGGGCGTGATGACGTTCATCGAACGGCCGGGCATGTCCCAGGTCGCGGTGGCGATGCCGTCGGCGTCGGTCTCGAAGCGGAAATTGGTGAGGTTCATCTGTTTTCTCCTCAAACCCGTTCGATGATGGTGGCGACGCCCATGCCGGCGGCGACGCAGAGCGTCACCAAAGCGACGGTCTTGTCGGTGCGCTCCAGCTCGTCGAGCACGGTGCCGAGGATCATCGCGCCGGTCGCGCCAAGCGGATGCCCCATCGCGATCGCGCCGCCATTCACGTTGAGCACGGCGTCATCGATGTCGAAGGCCTGCTGATAGCGCAGCACCACCGAGGAGAAGGCCTCGTTCAGCTCGAACAGGTCGATGTCCTTGGTGGTCATGCCGGCCTTGCGCAGCACGAGTTCGGTGACGTCGACCGGCCCGGTCAGCATCAGCGCGAGATCCGAGCCTATCGTAGCGAAAGCGCGGATGCGGGCGCGGGGCTTCAGGCCGGCGGCCTTGCCGCCCTTCTTGGAGCCGAGCAGCACGGCCGCCGCGCCATCGACGATCCCTGAGGAGTTGCCGGCGTGATGGACGTGGTTGACGAACTCGACATCCGGATGCGCGGCGGTGGCGACCGCATCGAATCCGCCCATTTCGCCCATCTGGACGAAGGAGGCCTTCAGCCCGGCCAGTGTCTGCATATCCGTGTTGGGGCGGATGGTCTCGTCGCGATCGAGCAGGATCAGGCCGTTGACGTCGGTGACGGGGATGACCGAGTTCTTGAAGCGGCCCTCCTGCCAGGCAGCGGCGGCGCGCTTGTGCGAGCGCACGGCGAAGGCGTCGACATCATCGCGCGAGAAGCCGTATTTCGTCGCGATCAGATCGGCCGAGACGCCCTGAGGCATGAAGTAGGTGTCGATCGCAACTGACGGATCGACTGCAAGCGCAAAGCCCGAAGCGCCCATGCCGACGCGGCTCATGCTCTCGACGCCGCCGCCGATCGCCATGTCCTTCTGACCGGACATGATCTGCGCCGCTGCGAGGTTCACAGCATCGAGCCCCGAGGCGCAGAAGCGATTGATCTGCACGCCCGGCACTTCCTGGCCGTAGCCGGCTTTCAGCGCGACGGTGCGGGCGATATCGGCGCCGGCCTCGCCGACCGGGTCGACGCAACCGAAGACGACGTCCTCGACCAGCTTGGTGTCCAGCTTGTTGCGGGCCTTGATGGCGCGCAGGGTCTGGGTCCCGAGTTCGATCGCCGTGACCTCGTGCAGCGAGCCATCGGCCTTGCCCTTGCCGCGCGGCGTGCGGACATGGTCGTAGATGAATGCGTCTGCCATTCGGGGCCTCCCGGGCTGGCCGCAGCGTGGCGGCTTGTTCTCGTGCCGGACGTCATGGTCGGGCTTGACCCGACCATCTCGTCATCCAGCGGGTTCTGCAAGAGATGCAAATTCTGCAAGAGATGGTCGGGTCAAGCCCGACCATGACGGCTGTCGTCAGAACTGCTCGGCGCTCAGCGCCATCGTCGAATCCGCGCCACTGGTGATCCTGACCAGATGTGCGGCCGTCTCGGGCAGCGAGCGCTCCATGAAGAAGCGGGCGGTCGCCAGCTTGGTGTTCATGCGCTCGGTCGCGCCATTGGCACCGGCATTGAGCTTGTCCTGCGCGACCTTGGCCATCCTGGCCCACATATAGCCGAGCGAGACCAGGCCGAGCAGATGCATGTAGTCATGTGCGCCGGCACCGGCATTGTCGGGCTTGGCGAGCGCATTCTGCATGAACCACATCGACGCCTGCTGAAGATGCCCCAGCGAGACCTGCAGGGGCGCGAGCAAGGGCCGCAGCGCCTCGTCCTCGGCATTGTCCTTCAGGAAGCCCCCGACCTCGTTGAAGAAGGCCATGATGGCACGCCCGCCATCGCGACCAAGCTTGCGGCCGACGAGGTCCATCGCCTGCACGCCATTGGCGCCCTCGTAGATCATGGCGATACGGGCATCGCGGACGAACTGCTCGACGCCGGTCTCGGCAATGTAGCCATGGCCGCCGAACATCTGCTGGGCCTTTACCGCATTGTCGAAGCCGGTATCGGTCAGCACGCCCTTGAGCACCGGGGTCATCAGGCCGAGCTGATCGTCGGCCGCCTGGCGCTCGGCGGCGTCGCCGGAGCGATGCGCGATGTCGGACTTGATCGCGTTCCAGATCACGAAGGCGCGGGCCGCCTCGTTGAAGGCCTTGATCGACATCAGCGTGCGGCGCACGTCGGGGTGGACGATGATCGGGTCCGCAGCCTTGTCGGGATTCTTCGCGCCGGTGAGCGAGCGGCCCTGAATACGCTCCTTCGCGTAGACGACAGCGTTCTGATAGGCGACCTCGGATTGAGCCAGCCCCTGGATCGCGACGCCGAGCCGCGCCTCGTTCATCATCACGAACATGGCGTTGAGGCCCTTGTTCTCGGTGCCGATGAGCCAGCCCTTGGCGCCGTCATAATTCATGACGCAGGTCGAGTTGCCGTGGATGCCCATCTTGTGCTCGATCGAGCCGCAGGAGACGTGGTTGTTTTCGCCGACAGAGCCATCGGCGCCGACTTTGTTGCGCGGGACGACGAAGAGCGAGATGCCCTTCACGCCCGCAGGCGCGCCTTCGATGCGGGCCAGCACGAGATGGACGATGTTCTCGGTGATGTCCTGCTCGCCGGCCGAGATGAAGATCTTCGTGCCGGTGATCGCGTAGGAGCCGTCGCCATTGGGCACGGCCTTGGTCTTGATCAGGCCGAGATCGGTGCCGCAATGCGGCTCGGTCAGGTTCATGGTGCCCGACCAGGTGCCCTCGATCATCTTGGGCAGGTAAGTGCGCTTCTGCTCGTCCGAGCCGTGGACATAAAGCGCGGCGATCGCGCCCATGGTCAGGCCGGGATACATGGCGAAGGCCATATTCGCCGAGGAGGCATATTCGTTCATCACGGCGCCGAGCGTATAGGGCAGGCCCTGGCCGCCATATTCAGGGTCCATCGCCAGGCCGATCCAGCCGCCCTCGGCATAGGCTTTGTGCGCCTCCTTGAAGCCCTTCGGCGTGGTCACGCTGCCATCGGCGTTACGCTTGCAGCCTTCCTGATCGCCGGAATGGTTCAGCGGCTGCAGCACCTCCTCGCAGAGCTTCGCTCCCTCGCCCAGCACGGCCTCGACCACATCGGGCGTCGCATCCGCAAAGCCGGGCAGGTTGTTGTAGCGTTCGATGTTGAAGACGTCGTTGAGCAGGAAAAGCGTGTCTTCGACGGGCGCCTTGTAGACCGGCATGGTGATCCTCCCTCTCGTCGTGCAGCGGCGCGCCACCCGCAGGCGGCCCGTCCGAATAGTTCATATATAAACAATCTCTCTGACGTTGCAACGGGGGCGGGTTATTTTCATGGCGCGCGCTTCCGGGTCGTGACGGGAACGCGGTCGACATCAAGCAACAAAAAACCCCGGCCGAGAAGCCGGGGTTTTCACATGACTGTCAGCTGATACGCCTGGGATCGACCGTATGGGGTATTCGCTTCCGCGCGATCCCAGCGGGTATTCAGACCTGTGCGTGTTCAGACTTGCGCGCGTTCAAGCCTTCGCGCGTTCAGGCTTTGGCAAAGCGAGCAAGCGAAGCTTCGAGTTCGGCAATGGCGTCCTCGATCTCGGAATGCTGGCTGCGCAGTAATTCCAGCTGCTCGACGACTTGCGCCTGGCTGAGCTGAAGGCCGCCGACCGAGGCCGACTTGTCACCGGACTCGCCGCCCTTCTTGTCCTCGTTGGCGAGCATGGCGCGAATCTCGACAAGGGTGAAGCCGAGCTGCTTGCCCTTGAGGATCAGGGCCAGGCGGGCCCGGTCGCGACCGGAATAGATCCGCGTCATGCCGGAGCGGGCTGGAGCGATCAGGCCACGCGATTCGTAGAAGCGGAGGGTGCGAAGAGTAACGCCAAAATCACGAGCGAGGTCGCTGATGGTGAAACCGCCGGTCGTGTCGGATTCGTCGGCGGTGGAACTGTTGGAGCGGCCTTCACGATTCGGAGCGGCCGCCAGAGCAAGGCTGTGGCGCGACATTGATTGTCAATCCTTGAGGGTTGCATCGGCTCGCCGCGCAAACAGCGGCGACCATGGCTGCTCCCCATATAGGCGAAGACATCTCCTAGCGTCAGGTAATGTGGCTAAAGAGGCGGGTAAGTTACCGTTACACGCCCCACGCTCGCGGCCCCTCGGAGGGCGCGTTCGTGAAAAATTAACCGATGGGGCCGAAATCTTAACCGGCTGTTTACCACGGCGGCCAAAAGTCGGCATCGCGGATCAGCATCGTGGCATCAGCAACGCTATTTTCACGATTGACCGGGTTCGCGAGGAAGGCAGCGGTTCCAGGGGCCTGCGCTTTCCGATCAAGGACAAGCCCCGTAGGCGAGCGTCAACATGGCCACTAGCTTGCCCTGGAGCGTCAAGGGCGTCGACCCCCGCACCCGCGACGCAGCCAAAGCAGCGGCGCGGCGCGCCGGAATGACGCTCGGCGAATGGCTCGACTTCAAGATTCGCGACGAGGACGGCGCCGAACAGCCCGCCCCCCCGCCGGAGCAGCTCGACATAGCGGCTTTGTCCGAGCGCCTCGCCAAGCTCTCCCAGGGCCAGATGGACACCTCTCCGCAGGAGGCGTTCAGCGCCCCGCCGAAGGCTGTCAGGGCCGTCCCCTCGCGCAACGAGATCGACGCCGTCATCACCCAGGCCGCCAGCGCCGAGCGTCTGACGCGCGAATCAAGCGCCAAGACCGCCGGCGCACTCGATTCCATCGCGCGCTGGATCGAAAAGACCGAGAATCGCATCAGCTCCGGCGAACGGGCTGCCGCCGAGCGTCAGGAGCGCGCCACCAGCGTCATCGCCGAGGCGATCAAGACGATGGGCGAGCGCATCGTCGACATCGAGCGCAAGACCGCCGAAGCGCAGCGCGCGCCGGTCCAGCCGGAACAGGCGCCCCGCCTCGCCTTCAGCCGGGACGGGCTGGCCGCCGCCGTCACCGATATCCGCACGCGCCAGCGCGCCCTTGACGAGGATCCGGCTTCGCGCAGCTCGACCATTCCCGGCAGCGCGACCATTCCCGAAAGCCGCATTCCCGAAAGCCGCATTTCCGCCCTGCGCGACGATTTGCGCGAACTCAGCGCCCGCATCGCGCCAGCCAGCGCACGCGCCGAGCCAACCTATCCGCCGATGCGCGCGACGGCCGTTCGACAGGAAGCGCAGCCTGCCCAGCGCGAACCGCAGCTTGGCCAGATCGAAGCGATGCTCGCCGAGCTCGGCAGCCGCCTCGACAGGCTCGACAAGCGTGACCGGCTCGAGCCGATCATGAAGCCGCTGGCGCGGATCGAATCCGAGGTGTCGCGCCTGTCGCAGGATCGTTCCGGCGGGGGCTACCAGCGCTTCGAGCAGGAGATCGCTCACCTGGCGGCCAAGGTCGATGCTCTGGCGGCGCGCGGGGGCGATCGCACGATCCTCGCGCCTGTTCTGCATGACATCGCCGAGCTTCGCGACCTGCTCGAAGCCGGCAGCGGCGATAAGCGGCTTGAGGACCTGTCCCAACAGGTTTCCTCGCTCTCCTTCGAGATGGGCCGCCTACGCGACGCGCAGCCCGACGGCCGCGAGCTGCGCGGCCTGTCGATGGCGATCGAGGACGTTCGCAACGCGGTGTTCTCCGACCGGGCGCAGGATCGCCAGGCCGACACGGCGCCAATGGCCGCACTCTCGCGGCAGATCGAGGCCCTGGCGATCAAGCTGGAGGATCTCGGGGACCGCAGGCCGGCAGGCGAGCTCGAAGACCGGATCGACGCGCTACAGCAGCACATCGAATCGCTCGTCGAACAGGGTCCCGCCGCCGTCACAAGGCAGATTGAGGCGCTGGCCGGGCGGATCGAGACGCTCGCCGCCTCCAGCAACCTGACGCAGCTCGTCAACGAAGGGAAATCCGTTCAGGTCGCGCAGGTCGATCTGCGACCCGTCGAGGACATGCTGCGCAGCCTGGCCGAGAAGATCGACGAGGCAGGCAGCCCTGGCGCGGGATCGGAAGCCTTCGACGCGCTCGAGCAGCAGATCTCGGGCATCGCCACGCGGCTGGACGCGGCGGCTGCAACACGCTCCGCCGAAACCGGGATGGAGCGGACGCTGCAGGACCTCGTCGTCCATCTCCGGTCGCTGCGCGAGGAGACCGCCGCCGAACGCGCTCAGCGCGCCGCGATCGCGGAGATGGCAAGCACGGTCGCGCCAGCAAGCGGCATCGCCGAACTCAGCAGCCTGATGTCGGGCCTGCGCGACACCCATGTCTCCTCCGGGCGGCAGACGCAGGACGCGATCGGCGCCGTCCATCAGACGCTCGAGACCATCATCTCGCGCCTCTCCAGCCTGGAAGCAGAACTTCTGGCTGAGCGCCAGGGCGCCGCGCCGCGCCCGGTCATTCCGCCCCGCGCGGCGGCTTCGGTCCGCCCCTCCGCCCCGCAGGTCGCGCGCTCGCCCGAGCCGATGGCCGGCATGAGCGTGGCGGCCGGAGACCGCTTCGTCGCCGAAATGCCCGGCTCGACAAAGGTCGAGGTCACAGCGGCTCCCGCTGCGGCCACGCCGGTTGCCGGCGGTATCCCCTCGCTCGACCTGCCTCTGGAGCCGGGCTCGGGCCGGCCGCGCACGGATGCTGCCCTCGCGGGCGGCCATGATGCGCAGTCGATCCGCCAGAACCTCATCGCGGCAGCCCGCCGCTCCGCCAAGGCGGCAAGCGAGGCGGCCTCTGGTGCGCCGGCTCCTGCAGCCGAGCCCACCAAGAACGCCGGGCGTCTCAAGGAGATCATGGAGAAGCGGAAACGTCCGCTGCTTCTCGGGCTCGCCGCCCTGGTTCTCGCCATGGGCACTGCCCATATCGTCACCGGCGCGCTGAAAGGCGACAAGACAAAGCCGGCTGGAAACGAAGCCACTCAGAGCTTGATCGCGCCCTCCGCAACGCCGCCCGAGGCCGCGACCGACGCAGCGCCTGCCAAGCCGGCCAAGGACCAGGCGTCCGCCCTGCCGCCGACGGCCCCCGGCCCGGAAGCGACGTCGGTTGCAGCGGCCGAGACGACAAGCTCGACCAGCCAACCCTCGTCGACGCAGCCTTTGTCGGCGCAGGCCTTGTCGACGCCGCCCCTGCCCGCCCAGATCGCACCGGCAGTCACTCCGCCGCCTGCCGTCACGTCCGAGCCCGTGCTGGCCGCGACCGGCATCGGGGAACTGCCTGCCGGGCTCGGCAGCGCAGGGCTCCGCAAGGCTGCGCTCGATGGCAATGCACGCGCCGTCTACGAGCTGGCGAGCCGGGCAGCCGACGGACCCGCAGCAACGCGAGACCTCAAGCTCGCTTTGCGCCTGTTCGAACGCGCTGCCGTCGCTGGCCTGCCCCCTGCTCAGTTCCGCCTCGGCAACATGTTCGAGAAGGGCACCGGCACCACCCGCGACATCGCGCTGGCCCGGGTCTGGTACATGCGCGCCGCAGAACGCGGCAACGCCAAGGCCATGCACAATCTCGCCGTGCTTCATGCCGAGGGCATCTCCGGCAAGCCCGACTACGCCACGGCGACGGAGTGGTTCCGCCGCGCCGCCGAACTCGGCGTCCGCGACAGCCAGTACAATCTCGCGGTGCTCCTCGGACGCGGCCTTGGCGCTCCGGCCGACCTCAGCCAGTCCTATGTCTGGTTCTCGGTCGCCGCCGGCCAGGGCGACGAAGATGCCGGCCGCAAGCGCGACGAGGTCGCCCAGCGGCTTACCCCGGCCGATCTTGCGACCGCCAAGAGCGAGGCCGGAAGCTGGAAGCCAAAGGCGCTCGACGCCGCCGCAAACGAGGTCGTTGCTCCCGCCAAGGGCTGGGACGTGACGCCGACCGCGGAAGCCAAGAAGCCGGCAAAGCCCGCGCGCAGCTAAACCTGCACCATTGGCCGGGGCCTCAGCGCGCCCCCGGCCAAATACCGAGGCATGTCATGGTTTCGACGTGTTGAGGCGGCATCTGGGGGTGGCAGCGCCCCAGATGGGCCGGCACCGCCCCTTTCTCCATTTCAGGCATCTTGCCTTAACCGATTTGGTGCAATCTGGGACGACCCGGCGTCAGTCCGTCGCGGGGACGCATCGGCGTATGAGGACCCAGGGGTGCAGATCTACCTTCCCATCGCGGAACTCCCGATCAGTGTCCTCATGGTGCTGGGTCTCAGCGGTGCCGTCGGCTTCATCTCGGGACTGTTCGGCGTCGGTGGCGGCTTCCTGCTGACGCCGCTCCTGATCTTCCTGGACATTCCGCCCGCCGTCGCGGTCGCGACGGTCGCCGCACAGGTCGCCGGCTCCTCGATGACGGGCGTTCTGACCTATTGGCGCAGGAAGGCGCTCGATCTGAAACTGGGTGGTGTGCTCGTCAGCGGCGGCATCCTCGGCACGCTTCTGGGCGTGCTGTTCTTCAACTCGATGCGACGCCTCGGCCAGCTCGAACTGGTGATCACGCTGTCCTATGTGACGCTGTTCTCCATCATCGGCGGTTTGATGCTCTACGATGCGGTGCGGGCGATGCTGCGCGCCAGATCCGGCAAGCCGGCGCGGCTGCGCAGGCGGGCGGGCACGCATCCCTGGTGGATGGGCCTGCCCTGGCGGGTGCGGTTCCACCGTTCGCAGCTCTACTGCAGCATCATTCCCATTGCGGGCATCGCCATCGTCATCGGCTTCATCGGCGCAGTGCTGGGCGTCGGTGGCGGCTTCATCCTCGTGCCCGGCCTGATCTATTTCTTCCGCATCCCGACCGCCGTCGTCGTCGGCACCTCGCTGTTCCAGATCCTGATGACCATGACGGGGGCGACGGTTCTGCACGCCCTCACCAACCAGTCCGTCGACATCATCCTCGCCATCCTGCTACTGATCGGCGGCGTGATCGGCGCCCAGTTCGGCGGGCGGGCGGCGCGCAACCTCAACGTCGAATCCTTCCGGCTCCTGCTGGCGCTGCTGATCCTGTCGGTCGGCCTTCGCTTCGCGGTCGAGCTCTTCATCCGCCCCAACGAGCCGTTCTCGGTCGTGCTGCCGGAGAGCGCGCGATGAAACGGCTGACCGCACTGCTCGCTTTCATCATGCTCGCCGGCTCCGCAATGGGCGCCCGTGCCGAGACGCTGATCGCGGCGATGTCGAGCCACCAGATCCAGATCAACTCGAACTATACCGGCAGCCAGCTGACGGTATTCGGCGTGGTAGAGCGTGACGGGCGCACCGCCGGACGTGGCGACCCCTACGACATCATCGTGACCGTGCGGGGCCCCAAGCGCATGCTGCTCGTGCGCGAGAAGGAGCGCCTCGGGCCGATCTGGATCAACCGCACGCAGCGCCGCTTTCCGGACAGCTCGGTCTTTCTCTCGGTCTCCAGCAATCGCCCGATCAACGAGATCATGAGCGAGGAGATGGCCCGGCGGGAACGCATCGGTCTCGCCAATGCCGACCGCCCGGCCGAATCCTGGGGGGATTTCGACGTCAGCACAGCGCGTTTCCGCGAGGGGATGATCCGTATCCTCGAGGGCAAGGGGCTGTACAGCCATGACGGGCGCGGCGTCACCTTCCTCTCGAACACGCTGTTCAGCGCGCCCATCGAGGTGCCGGCCACAGCGCCAACAGGCTCCTATGCGATCGACCTCGTGCTTTACTCCGGCGGCGTGCCGCTGGCGCGGCAGACGACGAATTTCGAGGTGATCAAGACCGGTATCGAGCAGCGACTGGCCTCGGGCGCGTATGATCTGCCGCTACTTTACGGCCTCGCCACGGTGCTGCTGGCGCTGTTCTTCGGCTGGGGCGCCAGCGTCGTTTTCAGGCGGGATTGAGAGCTGGCACTTGGGGCATTGACCCGGGACAGGCACGGACCGTCCGCTTATCCCCGCGGCCCGAGACGCGCCAGCACGGCGGCGAGCGGCTCGGCCTTGTCCATCACGATATCGGCAATCCCCGCGATATCGTCGAGCCCGACGACCGGGCGCCCAGCTTCCGGGAAAGGAACATCGCTCGCGACAGCGACGATCGTCGGGTCGCCAGGATGGAGCGGCGGCTTGCCGTTGGCGGCGCGATGGATCTCGATCTTGGCGTGCCCCTCACGCTTGAAGCCCTCGACGACCACCAGATCGACCGGGGAAAGACGCGCGAGCAGCTCCGGGAGCAGAGCCTCCGACTCTGCCCGCAATTCATGCATCAGCGCCCAGCGTTGCCCCGAGGAGATCAGCACTTCATGCGCGCCGGCCTCGCGGTGGACATGCGAATCCTTGCCCGGCGTATCGAGATCGAAGCTGTGGTGGGCGCGCTTGATCGTCGAGACCGAGAGGCCGCGCCGGGCGAACTCCGGGATCAGCCGCCTCAGCAGGGTCGTTTTGCCCGCGCCGCTCCACCCAGCCAGGCCGATCACACGCATGGAGAACAACGTCCGCTCATCACCTCGAATATCCCAGTTCCACCCCATTACATCCGGCTGTCATCTTTCAGATCGGACCGCGTGGTCAAGCCGGCAGGCGCAGCGTCGCCTCAGGCACCGACAGATCAATACGGCAAGCCGGCTGTTGCTCCTGCCGAAAAAGCCATCATATGAAGCATGGCGAATTCAACCGGCGCTGCGCTCATGAACCCGATCCCGCTCGATCTGCGCGGCTTGAAATGCCCGCTTCCAACATTGCGGGTTCGCAAGGCGCTAAAAGGCGCCCAGAATGGCGCCCTGTTCGTCGTCGCATGCACCGACCCCATGACCGCGATCGACCTGCCCAATCTGATGCGCGAGACCGGCGATGCGATCGAGCGGAGCCACAATGAGGGCGAGGTGCTCGTCTTTCACATTCGCAAGGCCGCGGCCTGAATCCGCATATCGACCGGAGTTTGCCGACGTGACCGTTACCCAAGCCGACATCCTGCGCGCGCTCGAACTGGTGAAGCTGCCCGCGAGCGGGCAATCGCTGACGAGTTCGGGCCGCATCGCCAACATCCTGGTCGACGGCGGCAAGGTGATCTTCGCAATCGGTATCGACGCGACCGAAGCCGACGCGATGGAGCCGGTCCGCAAGGCGGCCGAAAGCGCGGTCAGCGGTCTGCCGGGCGTGACCCAGGTTCTCGTCGGCCTCACCGCCGACAAGGCTGCACCATCGGCCGGCATGCAGGCGCGGCAACAGGCGCATCGTCCTGCCGCAGGCCCGGGCGGACCTCCGCCCAAGGCCGCCGGCGTGCCCGGCGTCAAGCAGATCATCGCGGTGGCCAGCGGCAAGGGTGGCGTCGGCAAGTCCACGACCACGGCCAACCTCGCCGTCGCACTGGCGACTTTGGGCATGAAGGTCGGCGTGCTCGACGCCGACATCTATGGCCCGTCGGTGCCGAAGATCTTCGGGATCACCGGAAAGCCAAAGCTGGTCTCGGGCCGCACGCTCGCGCCGATGGAGGCCTATGGGCTCAAGATCATGTCGATCGGCTTCCTCATCGACGAGGAGACGCCGATGATCTGGCGTGGGCCGATGGTGATCTCGGCGATCACCCAGATGCTGCGCGAAGTCGCCTGGGGCGAGCTCGACGTGCTCGTCGTCGACATGCCGCCCGGCACCGGCGACGCGCAGCTGACCATGGCGCAGCAGACGCCGCTGGCGGGCGCCGTCATCGTCTCGACACCGCAGGATCTGGCGCTGCTCGATGCGCGGCGCGGCGTCGCCATGTTCCGCAAGGTCGAGGTGCCGATCCTCGGCATCGTCGAGAACATGAGCTATTTCATCTGCCCGGAATGCGGTCACCGCTCCGACATCTTCGCCCATGGCGGCGCGCGCCGCGAGGCGGAACGGCTGCGCATTCCCTTCCTCGGCGAAATCCCGCTCGCCATGCAGATCCGCGAGACCTCCGACAGTGGCCGCCCGATCGTCGCGAGCGACCCCGGCAGCGCCCATGCCAAGGCCTATGTCGCGCTGGCGCGGCAGGTGCAGGCAGGTCTGGGCGGGACAGTCAGGGCCGCGCCGCGCATCGTCATAGAATAACGCGCGGGCAAACGGTCCCTTGACAGCGACCCAATGCTGTTCTTCTTTTGTTCCTCAACGAACAAGAGGTGGGCTCATGTCCATTCGGCCTGCGCGCCATATCAGCATCGGCATCGATCGACCGGCGGACGAGGTCTATGCCTTCCTCGCCGAGCCCCGGAATTTCCCCAGCTGGGCCGAAGGCCTCGGCCACGGCTTCGTCCATGTCGAGGGCATGACATGGCAGGCGCAGACTCCGATGGGGCCGATGCGGGTGCTGTTCAGCGAGCCCAACCGGCATGGCGTGCTAGACCACGCCGTCATTCCCGACGACGGCCCCGCCATGCACAACCCGATGCGCGTGATCCGCAACGATACCGGGAGCGAGGTCGTCTTCACGCTGTTTCAGCGCGAGGACATGTCGGATGACGACACCGCGCTTGACGCAGCCATGGTGGCGCGCGACCTCGCCGCCCTCAAGGCGCTGCTCGAAGGCTGAGGCGGTCAGGCCGATAGAGGCAACCGCGCCAGCGCCCAGGCCTCGATCGCGGCGGGTTCCGGCGGCAGTTCGGTCCAGTCCTCGCCGGCGAACTCCCGCCACGCCGGCAGGAAGTCCCTGCGGACAGCGATGAGCAAAGGCAGGCCAGCCAGCAGAGTGGCCGCGATCTCCTGCCGCAGCCCCTGCCCCAGCATCTCCTGGCGGCCGAACTTGTTGACGATGATCAGATCGGCCTCGCCGGCGAGCGCCGTCGCCAGCGCCCCGCCCGCAGCGGCAAGGCCTGCCGCATCCAGCCGGCAGCCATCGGCGCCGGGGCCAAGATCCTGGCTGATCGGAAAGCGTGCGCCGCTGGCCAGATCCTCCAGCGCCATCGAGAGGCAGCCTTCGCCGCAATCGTCGTCATTGCGCTGGACGACGCCACCCAGCCGGAGCCCACGCAGCTTGAGGCGCGAAGCCAGGCCAGCCATGAAGTCGTCGATCTGAAAACCGGGCAGATAGGGGATCGCGGCCAGCGTCGTCATGGCTCTCTCATCCCATGAATGCGTCGACGCGGCCAGAGCGCTTTCCGGCGCAGCCGGGCGCGGCGATGCCAATGAGATGCCGGCACAGTGTTGCGCCGCACCTACAGTCGCGTCGGCATACGCCCGCTAGGGTGCGGGCAGGCTGATGCCCGGCGCTTTTTCCGGACGGGGCCTGTTGTGCAGCTTGACCAGATGATCCGCCAGAACGCCCAGGCCCCGCTCGACCCCGCCGCTGATGCGGCCCTGCTGCTGCGCCGTATCGGCTTCGGCACGCTCGCACTCGCCTTGCCGATCGCGTCGATGGTCTCGCGCCGCGCCGCCGTCGTGCTGACGCCGATCGGCGTCGTCCTCCTGATCATTTCGGCGCTGATCGAAGATCCCGGCCGGCTCGTCGGCGCTTTGAAGCGAACCTTTCTGAGCCTGCCCGCACTGATCCTGACCGGGCTGGTGGGCTGGGCCATGCTGTCGCTGGTCTGGAGCCCCTTCACATCCTCGGCCAGCGAAAAGGCCGGGAACCTGCTGCTCGCCGCAGTGCTCGGCTTTAGCGGCATCGCCGCCCTGCCCGAACGCATGCGCGCCGCCAACCTCAATCTCGCAGCGCTGGGCACCGGCATTGCCGGCATCTTCGCGCTCGCACTGATCGTGGTTGCCGCGCTGCGGCATGCCGAAGCCGAGGCCGGCAGCGTCGAGCGCGGCATCAGCGTCGTCCTGATCATGGCCTGGCCCGCACTGGCCTGGCTCTTGTCACGCGACAGGGGGCTGAGCGCGCTCGGGCTGGCGCTCGTGGTCGGCCTGCTCGCGCTGACGCGTTTCGAGGATGGCGAAGCCGTCGCCATGATCTGCGGCGCCGTCGCCTTCGGCGCCGTCAGCGCCAATCGTGACATCGCTGCCAGGATCGTAGCGACCATCATTGCCGGGCTGATGCTGGTCGCGCCGATCCTGCCGTTCCTGCTGATCCCGATCGTCTCTCGCTTCCCGGAGAATACAGGCGATTTTGCGCAGTCGCTTGCCGTCTGGGCCGATGTGGTCAGCCGGGAGCCGATCCAGCTGATAACCGGGCATGGCCTCGACACCGTATTGCGCGGGCGGCTGACCGGCAGCCTGCCGCCGACAACACCGACGACGCTGCTCTTCGAGACCTGGTACGAGCTCGGCATCGTCGGCGCGGCGGCCGCTTCGACCTGCCTCTATTTCGCGATCCGCGCTGCGGGACGCATGCCGGTGGCGCTGGCCGCCGGCGGCATCGCGGCCTTCACGACGGCCTTCGCGCTGAGCGCGCTGGGCTTTGCGACATTGCAGCCATGGTGGCTGATGACATTGACCACTGTCGTCCTGCTGTTCGGCGCGATCGCGCGCGGCCAATACCGCACGGACCGTCCGATCGCGCCCCTGTCGCTCAAGCCCGCCGGCGGCGGGCGGCCCAAGGCCGGCAACCACAGCGGAACTGCCGACTGAAGGCGCGGTCTTGCGCGACGGCTCACGCCGCCGCGACGCGCCCCTCATTCACCGCATGGCAGGCGACGCCGTCGATCACCGGCGGATTTTCAATCCGGCAGCGGTCGAAGACCAGCGGGCAGCGCGGATGGAAGGTACAGCCGGAAGGCGGGCTGATCGGGTTGGGAATCTCGCCCTTCACGCCCTCGCGCGACTTGCCGACCATGGCGATGTCCGGCACCGCATCCAACAGCATGCGCGTATAGGGGTGGCGCGGCACGAAGAAGAGCTGCTTGCCCTCGGACACCTCGACGAGACGGCCGAGATACATCACGCCGATACGCGTTGCCATGTGCCTGACCACCGCGAGATTGTGCGAGATGAACAGATAGGTCAGCCCGAACTTCTCCTGAAGATCGCGCATCAGGTTGAGGATCTGGGCCTGCACGGAGACATCCAGCGCCGAAGTCGGCTCGTCGCAGACGATGAACTCGGCATTGGAGGCAAGCGCGCGGGCGATCGCGATACGCTGGCGCTGCCCGCCGGAGAATTCGTGCGGAAACTTCTTGCCGTCATCGGGATGCAGGCCGACCAGCGTGAGCAGCTCTCCGACGCGCGCGGTGATATCGGCCTCGCCCTGAATGATGTCGAAGGCGCGGATCGGCTCGGCGATGATCCGCCCGACACGCCAGCGCGGATTGAGGCTGGCATAGGGGTCCTGAAAGATCATCTGGATGCGTCGGCGCAGGCGCTGGCGCTCCTGCGAGGCGCGCTGCTCGGTCATCGAGATCCCGGCGATCGAAACCGTGCCGCCCGACGGCGGCAGAAGTCCCACGACCATGCGCGCGACCGTCGACTTGCCGGAGCCCGATTCGCCGACGAGCGCGAAGGTCTCGCCCTTGCGAATATCGAAGGAGACGCCGTCGACGGCCTTGAGATATTGCCTCGGCGCGCGTTCGAGCACGCGGTTGAGCCAGGGTTTGGAAACGTCGAAATCGCGCCTGAGATCGCGGACCTGGACGAAGCCGGGATTTTGCGTCGAAGATTGGCTCACGCTGCGATCTCCGCCTTGCCGCGCAAGGATTCCGGCATGTCGTAGAGGTGGCAGGCGACCTTGCGATCACCCACCTGGATCAGCTCGGGCCGCTCCACATGGCAGCGCGCGAAGACCCGCGAACAGCGCGGGTTGAAGGCGCAGCCGCTCGGGATAGCCGACAGGCGCGGCATGGAGCCGGGAATCTGCACCAGCCGCTCGGCATCGCCCTCGAGAGAGGGGATCGCCCCCATCAGCCCCTTTGCGTAGGGGTGCAGCGGCTGCTTGACCACGTCACGGACGGGACCGATCTCGGCGATGCGGCCGGCATACATCACCGCGACCCGGTCGGCCGTCTCGGCGATGACGCCCATATCGTGAGTGACCAGCATCACCGACGTGCCGCGCTCCGAGCACAGGCGCTTGATCAGGGTAATGATCTGCGCCTGCACGGAGACGTCGAGCGCGGTTGTAGGCTCGTCGGCGATGATGAATTCCGGCTCGGCGCAGAGCGCGAGCGCGATCACCACGCGCTGGCGCATGCCGCCGGAGAACTCGTGCGGATAACCGTCGATGCGGCGCTCGGGCGCGGATATGCCGACCTCGTCGAGCAATGCGATGGCACGCTTGCGGGCATCGGCCGCGTTGAGATCGGTATGGGTCCGGATCGTCTCGACCAGTTGCTCGCCCACCCGGTAAAGCGGGTTCAGGCTGGTCAGCGGGTCCTGAAAGATCATGCCGATGCGTTTGCCGCGGATCCTGCGCATCGCCTCGGGCGGCAGGTTGTCGATCCGCTCGCCCGAGAGCACGACCTCGCCGCCGGCAATGCGGCCGGGTGGATCGATCAGGCCGATGATGGCCGAGCCGGTCACGGACTTTCCGGCGCCGGACTCACCGACCACGCCGAGGACCTCGCCGCGCGCGATGTCGAAGGAGATCGCGTCGAGCGCGCGCAGGGTCGCGCGCCGGGTGACGAATTCGACAGTGAGATCGCGGACCGAGAGGACGGGGACGGAACTGGATTGACCGGTCACGTCAGCGCCTCCCCGTCATTGCGAGGAGCGTAGCGACGAAGCAATCCAGAAGCGGCAGAGCGCTACGTCCTTCTGGATTGCTTCGCTGCGCTCGCAATGACGTCTGAGGATATCGCATTCCTGTCACCTCAGCCTCGGATTGAGCGCGTCGCGCAGCCAGTCTCCGAGCAGGTTCACCGCCAGCACGAGCGCCGCCAGCGTCACGCCCGGAAAGGCGACGATCCACCAATCGCCGGAGAAAAGGTAACGGTTGCCGATCGAGATCAGCGTGCCCAGCGATGGCTGCGTCGGCGGCAGGCCGACGCCGAGGAAGGACAGCGTCGCCTCGGTGATGACCGCGAGGCCGAGATTGATCGTCAGGATGACCAGGACGGGCCCGATGACGTTGGGCAGGACGTGGCGCAGCATGATCAACGGTGCGGGCAGGCCGACGAGACGGGCCGCCATGACATAGTCCTTGTTGCGCTCGACCAGCGTCGAGCCCCGGATGGTGCGGGCATATTGCACCCAGAAGGACAGGCCGATCGACACGACCAGCACATAGATCGCCGTATCCTCGCGCGAGGCGTTCTTGAAGAGGCCGCGCACGACGCCGTCGATCAGCAGCGCGATCAGGATAGCCGGGAAGGTGAGCTGCACATCGGCGATGCGCATGATGATGGAATCGACCCGGCCGCCGAGATATCCGGCGAGCAGGCCCAGCGTGATACCGATGACCGCCGCAAGCAGGCAACCCAGCCCGCCGACGATAAGCGAGACGCGCATGCCGTAGAGGATCGCCGAATAGAGGTCGCGCCCCTGATCGTCCGTGCCCAGGATGAAGCGCGGATCGCCGCCATCCTGCCATGCGGGCGGAATCATCGAATCCGAGAGGAACACGCTTGCGGGATCGAAGGGGTTGGTCGGCGCAAGCCAGGGCGAAAAGGCGGCTCCGACAAACAGCATGAGCACGACGAAGGCTGCGGCCATCGTCACCTTGGATTTGAGGAAGCTCGCCAGGATGTCGCTGTCACGGAAGCGAGCCCAGCGGGAGGCGGCGACCGGAGGCGTCGTAAGGCTCATGACGTCACTCCGCGAGAGCCCACGCCGTCATGCTCGGCCTTGTGCCGAGCATCCACGTCTTGAACACCGCCCTCAATCGACGAAGACGTGGATAGTCGGGACAAGCCCGACCATGACGGGGCACGTGCTGCGAGGGTTGAGCCAGCCATTATCCCCTCCCCGTTCAATGTGCGCCGACCGTCGCGCGCAGGCGCGGATCGACCATGGCGTAGAGCAGATCGACCATGAGGTTGATGCTGACGAACAGGAAGGAAATCAGCATCAGGTAAGCCGCCATGATCGGGATATCGACGTTCTGGACCGAGCGCAGGAACAGCTGCCCCATGCCCGGCCATTGGAACACCGTCTCGGTGATGATGGCGAAAGCAATGATCGAGCCGAGCTGGAGGCCCGCGATGGTGATGACCGGTACCAGCGTGTTCTTCAGCGCGTGGCCAAAATGGACCGCGCGTGTCGTCAGCCCCCGGGCGCGGGCGAATTTGATGTAGTCGGCGCGCAGCACCTCCAGCATCTCGGCCCGCACGAGCCGCATGATCAGCGTCATCTGGAACAGGCCGAGCGTGATCGAGGGCAGGATCAGCGCCTTCAGACCGGAGACGGTGAGCAGCCCGGTCGTCCACCAGGAGCCGATCTTGACGACATCGCCGCGCCCGAAAGAGGGCAACCAGCCCAGCGTGACCGAGAACAGGTAGATCAGCAGGATGCCGATCAGAAAGGTCGGCAGGCTGATGCCGATGAGCGAGATCGCCTGGAACAGCTTTGCCAGCCAGCTGTCCCGATTCAGCGCCGTGTAGACCCCCATGGGAATGCCGACGAGCAGCGAGAACAGGGCCGAGCAGAAGGCGAGCTCCAGCGTCGCCGGGGCGCGCTCGCCCAGCAGCGAGATCACCGGCAGGCGGAACTGGTAGGACACGCCGAATTCGAGCCGCGCGGCGTTGTAGATGTAGCGGGCGAACTGGACGAGGAAGGGATCGTCGAGACCAAGCGACTGCCGGATCTGCCGGACCTGCTCGGCTGGCGTATCGAGGCTGACGATCTGATTCACCGGGTCGCCGACGAAGCGGAACATGGCGAAGGCGATCAGCGCCACGCTCAGCATGACGATGAGCGACTGGAACAACCGGCGCAGGATGAAAGCGAGCATGGGAGCCTTGCAGGAACCTGCTCCCCGTCATTGCGAGGAGCGGAGCGACGAAGCAATCCAGAGCGGCAGAGATCTACGTCCCCTGGATTGCTTCGCTACGCTCGCAATGACGGTGTAGTTCAGCCGCCCTATGCGACCCGACGTCTCCTGCTCACTCCTTGGTCGCGTAGTAGAGCAGCACCGAATTATCGGCGCGCTGGGTCAGCTTGACCTTCTTCGACACGCCCCAGGCCAGCGCCTGCTGGTGCAGCGGAATGTAGCCGAACTCGTCATAGGCGAGCTTGTAGGCTTCCTTGATCATGGCATCGCGCTTGGCCGTGTCGCTTTCGACGAGAACCTTGTCGCTGAGCGCATCGAGCTGCTTGTTGCAGTAGTTGCCGAGGTTGGATTCGCCGCGCGATGAGCCGGCGACGTCGCGGCAACCCAGGATATCGTTGAGCACGTTGTGGCTGTCGAAGGTGCCGGGCGTCCAGCCGAGCAGATAGAACGAGGTCTTGTAGCCGCCGGACTTCAGCACCTTCGCGAAGAACTGGCCCTTGGGCTGGGCGTTGAGGTTCACCTTGATGCCGGCGCGCGCGAGCATGCCGACCACGGCCTGGCAGATCGTGCCATCATTCACATAGCGGTCGTTGGGGCAGTCCATGCCGATCTCGAAACCGTTGGGATAGCCGGCCTCAGTGAGCAGCTTCTTGGATTCGTTGACGTCGAATTTCGGCCGCGGGAAATCGGTCTGCGGGAACAGCTCCGGCGCGATCATCAAGGCGGATGGCGTCGAGAGATTGCGCATGACGCGGCTCTTGATCGTCTCGATGTCGATCGCCTGATAGAAGGCCTTGCGGACCTTGATATCCTTGAACGGATTCTTGCCCTTGACGCTGGATTCGAGCAGCTCGTCGCGGGTCTGGTCCATGCCGAGGAAGATGGTGCGCAGCTCGGGCCCGGTCAGTACCTGGGCGTTGCCGGCGCCGTTGACACGCTGGATGTCCTGGATCGGAACGGGCTCGATGACATCGACCTCACCCGACAGCAGGGCCGCGACACGCGTCGCGTCCGAGGCGATCGGGGTGAAGATGATTTCCTTGATGTTGTGCTCGGGCTTCTTCCACCAGTTCTCGTTGACCTTGAACACGGTCTTCACGCCGGGCTGATGGCTCTCGATCTTGAAGGGGCCGGTGCCGTTGGCGTTGAGCGAGGCGAAGCTGGGCGAGGTTGCCGCCGCAGGCGTCGGGGCGACGGCATTGTTAGCTTCCGCCCACTTCCTGGACATGATGTACCAGGTGTCCCATTGGGCGTTCAGGATCGGGTTCGGCGAGGTCAGGACGACGTCGACCGTGTAATCGTCGACCTTGACGAATTTGGCATCGGTCGGGATGCGGGTCGTGAAATTGGAGCCGGGCGCGCGGACACGGTCGGCCGAGAACAGCACGTCATCGGCCGTGAAATCCGAGCCGTCATGGAACTTGACGTTCTTGCGCAGGAAGAGCCGCCATTTCAGGCCGTCCGGAGAAATCTCCCACTTCTCGGCCAGAGCCGGCTCGATCTTGAGGTCCCTGCCGCGCGCGGTCAGCCCTTCATAGGGATGACCGAGATGGGCGTTGGTGGTGGTTTCGTTGACGGTATAGGGGTCGAGGGACTTCAACTCGCCCTGGTTGGCGTAGCGCAGGGTCTGCGCCTGTACGCTGCCGCACATGAGCGCCAAGGCCGCGACCGCGGCAAGGCAAGTGGTCTTGAACGACATGTTCGGCTGCTCCCAAGCTGTTAAGCCCACTCCTCCCCGGAGCGGTCAGGCAATCGCACACATGCGTTGGCGCGCGATCACCGCAGACGGCAGATTAGAGACGCTTTAACGGTGGCGTCCAGTCAGTTCCGCCGCAACCGTTCCAGATTGAACTAATTTCCGAAATTCGGTCTCTCGTGGCCCGCACGCGCCTCAACGCGACAGCTCGGCGATGAGCCCGCGCACGAAGGCGGTGCCGGCGTCGAGCTGGGCTACGGTAATGAACTCGTCAGGCTGATGAGCCTGGGCGATGTCGCCGGGGCCGCAGACGACGGTGGACCAGCCTTCGCCCTGAAAGAGTCCGCCCTCGGTGCCGTAGGCGACGACATGGCTGCCATTATCGCCGGTGAGGCGGCGCGACAGCCGCTCGGCCTCGCCATCGACCTCCGGCGCGAGCGGCGGCGTCATGGACGTGATTTCGACCTTGATGCCGCTGTCAGGCGCAATCGCCTTCATCTGCGCCTCAAGCTCCGCCACCCGCGCCTTGTAGAGCCCGACATAATCGGTGCCCTCGTCGCCGGGAACGACGCGGACCTCATGCGCGAAGCTGCAGAGTTCGGCCGTGATGTTGACCGCCGTGCCGCCCTGGACCGTGCCGACATGCAGTGTCGTGTATGGCGGCTCGAAGCCGTTGTCGTTGCGCGCCCGGGCCTTGTTCTGCGCCATCGTCTCTGCGCTCCAGGCGATCAGCTGCCCGGCGATCATCACGGCGGGCACGCCGATGTCGACGCGGCTGGAATGAACCGCATGGCCGCGCACCGTCGTCTTCAGCCGCGTGCCGCCCTTGTGGCCGGTGACCACCTGCATCATCGAGGGCTCGCCGACGATCACCGCCGCAGGCTTCAGCCCGGCCGCCGTCATCGCCTTGGCCATGATGGCGGCGCCGATGCAGCCGACCTCCTCGTCATAGGACAGCGCGATATGGACCGGCCGCTTCAGCGGCGCCTTGACCATCTCCGGCACGAGCGCGAGCGCGATGGCGTCGAACCCCTTCATGTCGCAGGCGCCGCGCCCGTAAAGTTTGCCATCGCGCTCGGTCAGGGTCCAGGGGTCGGAGGTCCAGTCCTGGCCCGCCACCGGCACGACATCGGTATGACCAGACAGTACGACGCCGCCGTCCACTTTCGGGCCGATGGTCGCGTAGAGATTGGCCTTCTGGCCGTCGGGGCTGGGTACGAGCGTGCTCTCGACGCCGTGGCTGGAGAGATAGTCACGGCAGAAATCGATCAGTTCGAGATTGCTGCGTTGTGATTCCGTGTTGAACGAAACCAGCTTGGCGAGCATCTCCTTCGGCGTCAGGTTCACGGTTGCAGTTCTCCAAATTGTCGCCGGAAGGCAGGTTTCGTACCAGCAGGCTAAGCGCCTGCGCAGCGGGGTCAATCGCCATGGTGCTTGACGGGGCTGCGCGTGGTGCGCTGACCTGCCGCCAATGCTCGCCTATAACAGGCACCGCGCAACAGAAGGCTCGCCTGCATGAACTTCGACGTCACCCTCGCCGACATCCAGGCCGCCGCCACCCGCATCGCCGGAAAAGTACGGCGCACGCCGACCTTCCATAGCGCCGGCCTCTCCGCCCGCCTCGGCGTCGAGACCGTGGTCAAGGTCGAGAGCCTCCAGCTCGGCGGCTCGTTCAAGGTTCGGGGCTGCTTCAACAAGCTGATGGGCATGAGCGAGGCGGAGCTGAAGCGCGGCATCGTCACCGTTTCCGGCGGCAACCACGCCATTGCCGTCTCGATGGTCGCCACCGCCATGGGCGCCAAGGCCCTGGTGCTGATGGCCAAGAACGTCGCCCCCTTCAATATCGAACTGACCCGCCAGATGGGCGGCGAGGTCGAACTCTGCGAGGACGCGATCGAGGCCTTCGCCAAGGCCGACGCCTACGCCGCCAAGGGCATGACCAATGTCCATTCCTATGACGACCCGGCGATCATCGCAGGGCATGGCTCGCTTGGCCTCGAACTCGCCAGCGATGCCGGCGGCCGGCTCGACCATGTCTTCATCTCGATCGGCGGCGGCGGATTCGCTGCCGGCGTCGGCGCGGCCTTGAAGGGGCTGGACCCGGCCGTCAGGATGCATGGCGTCGAAACCGAGGGCGCGACGACGATGACGCAGGCGTTGGCCGCGGGAAAGCCGGTCTCGCTGCGCCCGACCTCGATCGCGCGCGCACTCGGCGCCCCCTTCGCGACCGAACGCACCATGGCGGCTGCGCGCCAGTTCCTGGAGGACATCATCGTGGTGCCCGACGCCGAGGCCGTGCGCGAAATGGTCTGGGTGCTGCAGAACGGACGCGTGCTGCTGGAGCCGGCAGCCGGCTGCGTCGTCGCCGCCGCCATTGCCAACAAGGACATGTTCAAGCCCGGCGAGCGGGTCGGACTCGTGCTCTGCGGCTCGAATGTGGCGCTGGAGGATATCGCGCGCTGGCGGAGCGAATTCGGCGTTTAGCCGGCGCCGGACCGGCTTCCGACCTGCCCGACCGCCCTTAGTCCAGTCAGCCCGGATCGGTTCAGGCGCGCCCTATTCCGTCACCTCTGCCCCCTCATGCCGGAACAGGCTTGGACAGCGGCAGGCGACCCGCGCTAGCGTGCGGGCTTGGCAACCCGTTTTCTGCCAACCCGCGTTCTGCCATCCTGCATTCTGCCAAGCCGTTTTCCTTCGAGGACAAGATGCCCAAATCCGAACTCATCGCGGCGCTCGCGCCGGAGATCACTGCGCTGCGTCGCGATTTTCACCGCCATCCCGAGCTGATGTACGACGTTCACCGGACCGCCGGGATCGTTGCCGACAAGCTCAAGGCCTGGGGTGTCGACGAGGTGGTGACGGGCATCGGCCAGACCGGCGTCGTCGGCGTCATCAAGGGCAAGGGCCAGGGCTCCGGCAAAGTCATCGCCATGCGCGCCGACATGGATGCGCTGCCGATCCATGAGCAGACCAATCTCGAACACCGTTCGACGGTTCCGGGAAAGATGCATGCCTGCGGCCATGACGGCCACACCGCCATGCTGCTCGGCGCCGCGAAATACCTCGCCGATACCCGCGATTTCGACGGCACGGCCGTGCTGATCTTCCAGCCCGCAGAGGAAGGCGGCGCCGGCGCCAAGGCGATGCTGGACGACGGCATGATGACCCGTTTCGGCGTGCAGGAAGTCTACGGCATGCATAACAGGCCCGGGCTCGAGGTGGGCCGCTTCGAAATCCGCAAGGGGCCGGCGATGGCAGCCGCCGACCGCATCCACATTAAGATCGAAGGCAAGGGCGGGCACGCTGCTGCGCCCCACCACGTCAATGACCCGATCGTCGCGGCCTGCCAGCTCGTCACCGCGCTTCAGACCGTGTCCTCGCGAAATGCCGACCCGCTCGATTCGATCGTGGTTTCGGTGACGGCGCTCAATGCCGGCGAAGCCTTCAACGTAATTCCGCAAACGGCCGAGATCAAGGGCTCGGTGCGTACGTTGACGCCGAAGATGCGTGAACTCGCCCAGAAGCGCATCACCGAGATCACCGCGGGGCTGATGGCTGCCTACGGCATGAAATACGATCTGGAATACCATCTCGGCTATCCCGTGACGTTCAATCATGCCGGCCAGACCGATTTCGTCACCAGCGTGACCAAGGAGGTTTTCGGCTCCGACGCGATCACGACCGACGTTCCGCCGACCATGGGTTCGGAGGACTTCTCCTACATGCTGGAGGAGCGTCCCGGCGCCTTCATCAACATCGGCAACGGCGATTCGGCCGGACTTCACCACCCCGCCTATGAGTTCAACGATGCGGCGATCCCAGTT
The DNA here is from genome assembly GCF_900108245.1 of Allobosea lathyri. Lineage (GTDB taxonomy): Bacteria > Pseudomonadota > Alphaproteobacteria > Rhizobiales > Beijerinckiaceae > Allobosea > Allobosea lathyri. The sequence goes on along the minus strand of NZ_FNUY01000001.1, from coordinate 548,048 downwards.
GGCGTGACCTATTGGGCGAGCCTGGTCGAGATCGCCATGCCGCAGCGAGGCTGAGAGCTTCAGGATCGATGAGCGATATCGATTGCCTTGTGATCGGGGCCGGCGTCGTCGGCCTCGCGACGGCGCGGGCGCTGGCGCTGGCCGGGCGCGAGGTCGTCATCGCCGAAGCGGCGGATGGTATCGGCACCCAGACCTCGGCTCGCAACAGCGAGGTCATCCATGCCGGGATCTATTATCCGCCGGGCTCGCTGAAGGCGAAGGTTTGCGTCGAGGGGCGCAAGCGCCTCTACGCCTACCTCACAGAGCGCGGCCTGCCGCATAAGGCCTGCGGCAAGCTGATCGTCGCGACCTCAGAGAAGCAGAAGCCGGCGCTCGAAACGATTGCGGCGCGGGCGGAGGCCTCCGGCGTCAGCTCATTGCGCTGGCTCGATGCAGCACAGGCGCGTGCCCTGGAGCCGGAGGTCGCCTGCCAGATCGCGCTGCTCTCGCCCGAGACAGGCGTGGTCGACAGCCACGCGTTCATGCTGTCGCTGCTCGGCGAATGCGAGGCGGCGGGCGGTTCGCTGGCGCTGAACACGCCGATCAGCGGCTGGCGGCGCGAGACCGAGGGCTTCAGCGTCGATTTCGGCGGCGAGGAGCCCGCGACCTATTCCGTCCGGACCATCGTGAACTCGGCCGGGCATGGTGCCCCGCGGCTGCTCGGACAGCTCGCGGGCTTTCCGTCCGCTCATGTCCCGAAGCAGTCCTTCGCCAAGGGCAACTACTTCGCGCTGCTCGGCAAGCAGCCCTTCACGCATCTGGTCTATCCGGTGCCGGAGGCTGCCGGCCTGGGCATTCACGCGACGATCGACATGGGTGGGCGCGTCAAGTTCGGCCCCGATGTCGAATGGGTCGATGATGATCAGGATCTCGTCGTCGATCCGGCCCGCGCCGACAGGTTCTATGAGGCAATCCGCACCTATTGGCCGGGGCTCGCCAATGGCGCGCTCGTCGCCGATTATGCAGGCATCCGCCCCAAGCTGCATGGACCGAACGAGCCGATGCCGGACTTCCGCATCGACGGGCCGGAGATCCACGGCGTCGCGGGACTGGTCAACCTGCTGGGCATCGAGAGCCCGGGGCTAACCTCCTCGCTGGCGATCGCGGATATGGTGGTCGAGAGACTGGCTGGCTGAGGCGCCTCGTCATGCTCGGGCCTGACCCAGCATCTCAGGACAAGAAGGCTATGTCTGCCGGAGATTCTCAGGTCTGCGCTTCGCTGCGCCCGAGAATGACGACAATCATCCCCTGATTGCCTTGACCAGTTCGCGCGCTTCTTTCGCCAGTTTCGTCACCCGCGACCAATCGCGATTGGCGATGGCATCGGCTGGTACGAGCCAGGAGCCGCCGACGCAGATGACCTGCTTCATCGCCAGATAATCGGCGAGATTGTTCAGGCCGACACCGCCGGTCGGGCAGAACTTCATCTGCGGGAACGGCCCGGACAACGCCTTCAGCGCAGGCGTTCCTCCAGCCTGCTCGGCGGGAAAGAACTTGCAGGTCAGGCGGCCGGCGGAGACGGCGCGCATGCAGTCGGAGGCCGTGGCGACGCCCGGGAGCCAAGGCAGGCCCGCCGCACGCATCGCATCATCGACCGCCTCGCTGAAGCCGGGGCTGACCACCGCCTGCGCGCCAGCCTGCTGGACGTCGACGACCTGCGCGGGCGTCACCACCGTGCCGGCAACGCAGAGGATGTCGGGAACCTCGCGCGCGATCGTCTCGAGCGCAGCCATCGCAGCCGGACGCCGCAACGTGACCTCGATCACGTCGATGCCACCGGCCAGAAGCGCCCGGGCCAGCGGCACGGCAAGATGCGCATCTTCGATGACGACGACCGGGACGACGCCGCAGGCGGCGAGCCGCGCGATTTCAGGTTGGTCCGACATGCTGAAACGATCTCCTTGAACGCAGCCGGCTTAAGCCTTGGCCCAGTAAACGTCGAGCCCTTGCGGACGGCCAAGCAGCAGGCCCACGGGAAAAGCGGCAGGCAGGGCCTGCGCACTCGCCAATGTCTCGGCCTTGTCTGGACCGGCGACGAGCAAAGCCGCCCAGCCGGATGCCGCGAGCCGTGCTGGTGACAGCGAAATGCGTGGTGGCAGGCCTGCGGGACGCGCCGCCACGGCCTGAACCGGATCGGGAGCTGCAAGGGCGGCATCATCGCCCGGAAAAAGCGACGCGATATGCCCGTCTGCGCCCATGCCGCTGATGAGGATGTCGATCGGCGGCAGGGCGGCGAGCTGCGATGACAGCACCCGCGCCGCCGCGTCGAGATCGTCGCCATGACCATGGAAGGAGAGGAAACGCGCCCTGCCCTTATTCAACGGCGCGAAAGCGGCGCGGATCATGCGCTCATTCGAGGCGGCATCGTCGGGAGAGACGAAGCGCTCGTCAGTCGGCAGCAATGTGACCTTGTCCCAGGCGAGATCGCGCTCGCCCAGCGCCGCCAGGAAGCGGGCCGGCGTGGTACCGCCGGGCACCGCGATCAGCGCGGAGCCGCGCTCGGCGAGCGCCGCGCGCAGCCGGATCGCGACCGCTTCCGCCAAGGCCTCGGACGCATCGGACAGCGTCTCGAAGCGATGCCAGGCGACTGGCCCCGCCGCGCTCATTCCGTGAAATCCGGATCGGCCCAGGAACGCCCTTCGCGTTCGATCAGCCCGACAGCATGCGACGGCCCCCAGGTTCCGGCAGCATAACGTTGCGGATGGGGAGCGTATTCCTGCCAGCCGGAAATGATCGGATCGACCCAGGCCCAGGCCTGCTCGACCTCGTCGCGATGCATGAACAGGGTCTGGTCGCCGCGGATAACGTCCGTCAACAGGCGCTCATAGGCGTCGGGCGTGCGTTCGTTGAAGGCGGTCTCGTAGCGCAGGTCGAGCTGGCGCGGCACGATCTTGAGCCGGCCGGAGCCCGGCACCTTCATCATCAACTGCAGCTGGAGCCCGTCATTGGGCTGAAGTCGGATGACCAGGCGGTTGGCGTCGAGCCGATCGCAGGCGGAAGTGCCTCCGAAGATCGAATGCGGCACAGGCTTGAAGGTGACGGCGATCTCGGAATAGCGCTGCGCCATGCGCTTGCCGGTGCGCAGATAGATCGGCACGCCGGCCCAGCGCCAGTTGTCGACCTCGCAACGCACGGCAACGAAGGTCTCGGTGTTGCTGGCGCGGCCCAATTCGTCGGTGTAGCCCCTGACGCGCTGGCCGTCGATCTGGCCCGGCCCATACTGGCCGCGCACGGTGTAGCGCTGCACATCGGGGCCGACGATCGGCCGCAAGGCCTTCAACACCTTGATCTTCTCGTCGCGAACGGCGCCGGCTTCCAGCATGTTGGGCGGCTCGATGGCGAAGAGGCAGAGCAGCTGCATGAGATGGTTCTGCACCATGTCGCGCATGTGCCCGGACTTGTCGTAATAGCCGGCGCGGCTTTCGAGCCCGACCGTCTCGGCCACCGTGATCTGGACATTGTCGATATCGCGGCTCGACCAGGACCGCTCGAACAGCGTGTTGGCGAAGCGCAGCACGAGCAGGTTCTGAACCGTTTCCTTGCCGAGATAATGGTCGATCCGGTAGGTGCGGCTTTCCGGCAGGATGCGCCCGACCGCGTCATTGATCTCGCGGGCCGAAGCCAGATCGCGCCCCAGCGGCTTTTCGAGGATGACGCGCGATGTCGGCGTCAGGATGTCAGCCTTGGCCAGGTTCTCGCAGATCGGGATGAACAGGTCCGGCGGGGTCGAGAGATAGAAGGAACGCACGCGCTCCGACTTGCCCAGCGCCTTCTTCAGCGAGGCATAGGTCTCGGGCTTCAGCGCGTCGAGCAGCACCATGGTCAGGCGACGCAGGAAGGCGGCGATCTGTTCAGGCGCCAGCCCTTCCTCCTTGAGGCGGGTGGCGATCTGATTCGGCAGCCCTTCCACATCCTCGGCCTTGCGGACGATGGCGAGGACGCGGCTCTCCTCCGGCAGCACGCCCTCCTGATTGCGCTGCGCCAGCGCGGGGAAGAGCTTTCGCAAGGCGAGGTCGCCGCCGGCGCCGAAAATCACCAGATCGAAGGGCGGCACCGGATTGCGCTCGGGTATCGTCTCCGGCCGAAGGGCGCGATCAACAATGGCATCCATGGCGTTCGACTCCGTAGCAGTGCTTCGGCTGTAGTCTAGCCGATAGCTGCGACGAGACTTAGACGGTTTTGCCCGCGCGCCAAAGACCCAAGCGACGCACGCCAGCCCCGCCCGCTCAGCCTGCCTTGCGGCGAAAGCCCTCGCTCGCGGTCAGCAATTGCTGGGCATAGGCCGTCTTGGGGCTGCGCGCAGCCAATGTCGCCGCCGTCATCTCCTCGACGCCACGGCCGAACTGCATCACCAGCAGGCGCTCACACATATGCGCGACCACGGCGAGATCGTGGCTGACCAGGATATAGGTGAGCTTCCGCTCATGCCGAAGCGTCTGGAGCAGGTTCAAGACCTCGGCCTGGATGGAGACGTCGAGCGCCGAGGTTGGCTCGTCCAGCAGCAGGATCGTCGGTTCCAGCACGAGCGCGCGCGCGATCGCGACGCGCTGGCGCTGGCCGCCCGAAAGCTGGTGCGGATAGCGGAAGCGGAAGGAGGCGGGCAGGCCGACATCGGCCATGGCGCGGCCGATCCGGCCTTCCGCATCGCGGATGCCATGGATCATCAGCGGTTCGGCCAGCGCGTCATCGACGGTCTTCTTGGGATGCAGCGAGCCGTAAGGATCCTGGAAGACCATCTGGACGGCGCGATGGAAGGCCTTGTTGCGGATCTTCGGCTGCGGCTGGCCGAGGATCGCGACATCCCCGCTCCAATCGCGGTTCAGGCCGGCGAGCACGCGCAGCACGGTCGACTTGCCCGAGCCGGATTCGCCGACGATGCCGTAGCTCTCCCCGGGGCGAACCTCGAAGGAGAGGTCCTTCACGACATGGGAATCGCCGAAGGAGACGTTGAGCCTGTCGAGCGTGATGGCGGGTTGGGTGGTCATGTGGAGACACCTCCGTCATTCCGGGGCATCGCGCAGCGATGAGCCCGAAACCCATGAACACTGCTGCCATCCTTAATCCCGATCGTCATTGCGAGCGCAGCGAAGCAATCCAGGCGACGTCGAGCGCTACGAGGCTGGATTGCTTCGCTGCGCTCGCAATGACGGTGGAGGTTCAACCGAAAAGCACTCATGCCAGCCATGCCGGGTCGCGGGTGAGCGTGGCGAGCTTCGCCTTGGGGTGGTCGAGATCAGGCAGGCAGCCGAGCAGGCCCAGCGTGTAGGGGTGGCGGCGCGAGCGTGCGGTCTCGTCGGCGAGTTCGGCGGCCGGCAGCGTCTCCATCGCCTTCCCGCCATACATGACGATGACCCGGTCACAGAAGGACTGCACCAGATGCAGGTCGTGGCTGATGAAGATCAGGCCCATGCCGCGCTGCGTGACGAGATCGTCGAGGATCTTGAGGATCTGGAGCTGGACGGTGACATCGAGCGCCGAGGTCGGCTCGTCGGCGATCAGGATGTCGGGTTCCGCGATCAGCATCATCGCGATCATCACGCGCTGGCCCATGCCGCCGGAGACCTCATGGGGATAGAGCTCGTAGACCCGGCCGGGCTCGCGAATCTGCACCTGCTCGAGCATGGCGAGGCTGCGCTGCTTGGCTTCCCGCGCGCTCGCCTTGTGGTGAACGCGATAGGCCTCCGCGATCTGCTCTCCGACAGTCTGGACCGGATTGAGCGAGAATTTCGGGTCCTGCATCACCATCGAGATATGGCGGCCGCGCAGCTTGCGCCGGGTGCGCTTGTCCATGGTGAGCAGGTCCTGCCCGCGATAGACCATGCGATCTGCCAGGACCTCGCCGGGATGCGGGATCAGATCGAGGATCGCGCGGCCGGTCATCGACTTGCCGGAGCCGGATTCGCCGACGATGCCCAGCCGCTCGCGCCCGAGCGTGAAGGACAGGCCGCGCACTGCGCGAACGATGCCTGTGGCCGTGTGGAAATTGACCCGGAGATTGTCGAGTTCGAGCAGCGGCTGTTCGGTGGGTGTGTCGGGCGCGCGCATCATCTCACCTCGCATCCATGACGTCGCGCAGGCCATCGCCGAGCAGGTTGAAGCCGAGCGCGACGATGCAGATCGCCAGGCCGGGGAAGGTCGCGACCCACCACTGGTCGAAGATCTGCTCGCGGCCGGCCGAGATCATCGCGCCCCATTCCGGGATCGGCGGCTGCGCGCCGAGGCCGAGAAAGCCGAGACCGGCTGCGGTCAGGATAATGCCGGCCATGTCGAGCGTCGTGCGCACGATCAGCGAAGGCAGACACATCGGCACGACATGCTTCCAGACGATGCGCCATTGCGAGGCGCCCTGCAGGCGCACCGCTGCGATATAGTCCTGCTGGCGAATGATCAGCGTCTCGGCGCGGGCGACGCGGGCATAGGGCGGCCAGGCGGTGATCGCGATGGCGATGACCGCGTTCTCCAATCCGGGCCCGAGTGCGGCCACGAAAGCCAGCGCCAGCACCAGACGCGGAAAGGCGAGGAAGACGTCGGTGATTCGCATCAGCAGCCGATCGACCCAGCCGCCGAGATAACCGGAGGCCGCCCCGATGAGCAGGCCGACCGGCCCGACCGTGATCACGACGAGGATCACGATGACAAGGGTGACGCGCGTGCCGAAGACGATGCGGCTGAATATGTCGCGGCCCAGCGAGTCCGTGCCGAAAAAGTTGACCAGCGATGGCGGCAGCAGGCGCTTGTCCAGGTTTTGCGCCAGGGGATCGGCCGTGGCGATCAGCGGCGCGAAAGCGGCGACCAGCAGGAGCGCAACGACGATGCCAAGCCCCAGCATGGCCAGCCGATTGCGCTTGAAGGCGAGCCATTGCCGGTAGAACTGGCCGAGGCGGGCCTGACGGCGCGAGCTCGGCGAATCCGTGATGAGATAGTCGGTCCAGTTTGTCAGCGGACTGTCCCCCACTCTTGGCCGATGACGTAGATAGCCCTCATCCTGAGGAGCCGTTCCGCGAGGAACGGCGTCTCGAAGGATGCTTCCGGTGCCCGCTGAACCATCGTTCCAGACGCCGCTGCGCGGCTCCTCAGGATGAGGGCTGAGGTTTTCGCAATCATCATTATCGCGTCCGTGGGTCGACGAGGCGGCCGAGAATATCGGACAGCAGGTTGACGCCGATGAAGACCGCGCCGATCACCAGCGTGCCGCCGAGCACGGCGTTCATGTCGGCGTTCAGCAGGGAATTGGTGATGTAGCGGCCGAGCCCCGGCCAGGCGAAGATCGTCTCGGTCAGAACCGAGCCCTCCAGCAGATGCGCATAGGACAGCGCGATCACCGTGATCAGCGGCACGAAGGCGTTGCGCAGGGCATGGCGCCAGATGACGCGGAACTCCGACATGCCCTTCACCCGCGCCGCGATCACATATTGCTGCTGCAGTTCGGTGATCATGAAGCTGCGCGCCATGCGGCTGACATAGGCCAGGCTGAACAGCGCCAGCACCGAGGACGGCAGGATGAGATGCGACCAGGCATCCCAGAATGCCTCCCACTCCCCCTCGAGCGCCGCATCGATGACGACGATGCCGGTGATCGGGGTGACGAAATCCTGGAAGGCGACACCGACGCGTCCGGGCCCCGCGACCCAGCCGAGCTTGGCGTAAAACAGCAGGAGCGCCATCAGGCCGATCCAGAAGATCGGGATCGAATAGCCGAACAGGCCGATGACGCGAGCGATCTGGTCGGGCCAGCGGCCCTGATAGACCGCGGCCAGAACACCGAGCGGAATGCCGATCGCGCAGCCGAAGATCGTGCCCAGCGTCGCGAGTTCCAGCGTCGCGGGGAAGACGCGCTTGATGTCGTCGACCACGGTATTTGACGTCAGGACCGAGCGTCCGAGATCGCCGGTGAAAACCTTGCCGATATAGATCGCGAATTGCTGCCAGAGCGGCTTGTCGAGGCCGAGTTCGGCGCGCGCGGCATCATAGACATCCGGCCGGGCGTTATCACCGACGATTGCGAGCACAGGGTCGATAGGGACGACGCGGGCGATCAGGAACGTGATCAGCAGCAGGCCGAACATGGTGATTGCGACCGTGCTCAGCTCGCGCCAGACGATCGCGCTCCAGCGGCGCGCGGCTCCGCCATAGGAGGATTTTCGAGGGGAGGTCTCCGCCACGCTCGTCATGATCGGGTCCGTTTCTTGTTGATCGCTTGAGTCTGTCTAGCCCTGCCGAAATCCGCCGGCAGGGCTATGACAATCCAGATCTCAAAGCAAAAAGCCCGCCGCGGCCTTTCAGGGCCGTGGCGGGTTCCTCATCTCGGGGGTGTCAGTTCTTGACGATCGGCGCGTAGAAGTTGGTGTCGGAGCTCGGCCCGATGACCCAGCCGCTCACGCCCTTGCGCTGGGCCGAGACTTCGATCTGCTGGAACATGATGACGAAGGGCGAGACCTTCTGGTGCTCACGCTGGAGCGCCTCATAGGTCGCCCGGCGCTTGGCGGCATCGGTCTCCAGAACCGCACCCTGCGTAACCTTGGTCATCTCCGGAATGTCCCAGGCGTTGCGCCAGGCAAGCGTCTTGGACTTCGCGTCCTCGCCATTGTTCTCGTTGATGGCGAAGGTTTCGGCGTTGGTATGGGGGTCGAGATAGTCCGGGCCCCATTGGCCGATATAGATGTCATGCGTGCGGGCGCGATACTTCGTCAGCGTCTGCTTGCCGTCGCCGGGGATAAGTTCCAGCTTGATGCCGGCCTGCGCCCAGTTGGACTGGACCGCCTGGGCGATATCCGTGATCGGATTGACCGAGCGCGTATCCATGGTGACGGAGAAGCCGTTGGGCAGGCCGGCCTTGGCGAGCAGTTCCTTGGCCTTGGCCGGATCGAATTTATAGGGCTTGTCGCTGATCGCGCCGAGGAAGCCCTGCGGCAGGAAGGACTGGTGCTGCCTGTAGGTGCCCTCGACGATGTTGCGCTCGATGGAGTCGTAGTCGACCAGCCATTTCAGCGCTTCCCGCACCTCGGGCTTGGCCAGGTTCGGGTTCTTCTGGTTGAGGCCAAGATAGAGAATATAGCCCTTGTCGCCCTGCACGATCGAGATGTCGGCCTTGCCCTTGACGCCGGCAAGCTGGTCCTTCGACAGGTTGCGGGCCATGTCGACATCGCCCTTCTCGAGCAGCAGGCGCTGCGAGGCGGGCTCCGCGACATGGCGCACGACGATGCGCTTGTTCTTCGGCGCGCCCTTGTACCAGCTCTCGTTGGCATCGAGCGCATATTGCTCGTTGGGACGGTAGGCGCGAACCTTGTAGGCGCCGGAGCCGGCGGAGTTCAGCTTGAGCCAGGCATTGCCCCAGTCGCCATCCTTCTCGTTCGCCTTGACCAGCTTGGAATCGACGACGCTGGCGACGCCCGATGTCAGGCAGTTCAGGAAGAAAGTCGGGGCGAAGGGCTTGGAGACCGTGATGACGAGGGTCCCGTCATCGACCGCCTTCACCTTCTCGGTCACATTCTCCTTGGTGAAGCCGAACTGGGCCAGGATGAAGCCCGGCGACTTGTTCAGCGTGACGGCGCGCTGGAAGGAGTAGGCCACGTCCGACGCCGTGAGCGGATTGCCGGAGTGGAACTTGACGCCGGGCCTGAGCTTGAAGGTGTAGGTCAGGTTGTCGGGGCTTACGGTCCAGCTCTGGGCGAGCTCGTTGACCAGTTCGTTGTTCTTGGCGAGATCGACGCCCATCAGCTTGTCGTAGAGGTTGGTGACGACCTCGACGCCGGAAAACTCGAAAGCCTCGGCCGGATCGAGCGAGATGATGTCGTCGATCTGCTTGGCCATGACCACCGTGTCCTTCGGTGTCTGGGCGTAGGCCGTCGTCGCCATCAACGCGGTGAAAGCCGATACCGCCATCAATTTCGCAACGTGACGCATGAAAAATCCCCATCATTTTATGTCTGAGGCCGCAACGGCGGCCATTCGGTGCAATGTGGGACCACTCGATGGCGGATGTCCAGCGGGTGGACGCCTCCTAAAGGGGCTCTGAGACGAAAGTGCACAGTTCTTACGCAGCGGACTGTTTTGCCGGCGTGTCCTTGCGCAAGTTGCAGCTTTGCGGGCCTCTTATGCGTCGCTAACGTGGAGCGGCCTGGCGTTCCGCCTCGCGACGACAAAGCAGGGACCTGCCCTTGGCCATCATCGCCGCGCTCAATCACGTCACCCACTATCGCTACGACCGGCCGGTCACGCTGGGGCCGCAGATCATCCGCCTGAGGCCCGCGCCGCATTGCCGGGCCGCGATCAACAGCTATTCGCTGAAAGTCACGCCGGCCGAGCATTTCGTGAACTGGCAGCAGGACCCGAGCGGCAACTGGCTGGCGCGTTTCGTCTTCCCTGAGCCGGTGCATGAATTCCGCATCGAGGTCGACCTCGTCACCGAACTCTCGATCATCAACCCGTTCGACTTCTTCGTCGAAACCGATGCCGAAATCTTCCCCTTCGCCTATCCGGAGGAATTGCGCGCGGAACTCGCGCCCTATCTCGTCACCGAGCCGCCGGGCCCTTTACTGGAAGCCTATCTCGCGACCATCCCGCGCGAGCCGACCAACACGGTCAACTTCATCGTCGACCTGAATGCCCGGCTCGCCCAAGGTATCGCCTATGGCATCCGCATGGAGCCAGGTGTGCAGGCGCCCGAGCACACGCTTGCGATCAAGTCCGGCTCCTGCCGCGACACCAGCTGGCTGCTCGTCCAGATCATGCGGCATCTGGGTTTCGCGGCCCGATTCGTCTCGGGCTATCTGATCCAGATGAAGGCGGATATCGACCCGCTGGAGGGTCCGCGTGGCACGGACAAGGACTTCACCGACCTGCACGCCTGGGCGGAGGTCTACATCCCCGGCGCCGGCTGGATCGGGCTCGACCCCACCTCCGGCCTGCTGACCGGCGAGGGCCACCTGCCGCTGGCGGCGACGCCGCACTACCGCTCGGCCGCGCCGGTCTCCGGCATAGCGAGCTTTGCCGAGACGACTTTCGACTTCTCGATGAGCGTCGCGCGCGTACATGAGGTGCCGCGCATCACCCTGCCCTTCTCCGACGAGTCCTGGCAGCGCCTCGACCGGCTCGGCGAACAGGTCGAGGCCGACCTGAAGGCCCAGGACGTGCGCCTCACCATGGGCGGCGAGCCGACCTTCGTTTCGATCGACGACCAGACCGGCGAGGAATGGAACATCGCCGCGGTCGGCCCGACAAAGCGCCAGCGCGCGGATGTGATGATCCGGCGGCTGCGCGAGCGCTTCGCACCGGGCGGCATGCTGCATTACGGCCAGGGCAAGTGGTATCCCGGCGAGAGCCTGCCGCGCTGGGCCTTCGCGCTGTACTGGCGCGATGATGGCGAACCGATCTGGCGCGATGCCGCGCTGATCGCGCGCGAGCCGGGCGCGGCGACGGGCGGCGACCGCGAACTGGAAGCTGCGGCCTCGATCCGCGACGTCGAGGCTCTGGCCGCTGGCCTGTCCGACAAGCTCGGCCTCGGCGCGGACTATGTGCTGCCCGCCTATGAGGACACCGGCCACTGGCTGCTGAAGGAGGCCCAGCTTCCCGACAATGTCGATCCGCTCGACCCGCGCCTTGCCGATCCCGAGGAGCGCGCGCGGATGGCGCAGGTGTTCCAGCTGGGCCTGGGCAAGCCGCGCGGCTATGTGATTCCGGTACAGCGCTGGCAGTCCCAGGCTGGCGACCGACGCTGGCGCTCCGAGAAATGGTCGCTCAGGCGCGGCAAACTGTTCCTGGTTCCAGGCGATTCGCCGGTGGGTTATCGCCTGCCGCTGGGCTCGCTGCCGGTCGTGCCGAAGGACGAATTCCCGCATATCCATCCGCAGGACCCGATGGAGCCGCGCGGGCCGCTGCCGCCTTTTTCAGCTCAGAACGCGAGCCCTCATCCTGAGGAGCCGCGCAGCGGCGTCTCGAAGGATGCTTCAGCTAGCACCGGAAGCGCGCCTTCTGGAACATCCTTCGATACGCGGGCTGCGCCCGCTCCTCAGGATGAGGGCTTCGGGGGCGAAACGGTTGCAAAGCCGCCAAGCCATCCCACGCAGATGTCGCGCGCCGGCGAGACACCTGCCGGCACCGCACAGGATCGCACCGAGCAGGAGATCGGCGGCGAGCATGTGCGGACCGCCATCAGCCTCGAAGTCCGCGACAATATCCTGTGTGTCTTCCTGCCGCCGGTCGAGAAGCTGGAGGACTATCTCGAGCTGATCGCCAGCGTCGAGTCGGTGGCGCGCGACCTCAACCTGCCCGTTCATATCGAAGGCTATTCGCCGCCGCACGATCCGCGCCTGAACGTGATCAAGGTGACGCCCGACCCCGGCGTGATCGAGGTCAATATCCACCCGGCCAAGAACTGGCGCGAGGCCGTCGCGATCACGCAAGGGGTCTATGAGGAGGCGCGGCAGTCGCGGCTCTGCGCCGAGAAGTTCATGGTCGACGGCCGCCATACCGGCACGGGCGGCGGCAACCATGTCGTGCTCGGCGGCGTCACACCACCCGATTCGCCCTTCCTGCGCCGGCCGGATCTGCTGAAGAGCATCATCCTCTACTGGAACCGGCACCCGTCGCTGTCCTTTCTGTTCTCTGGCCTGTTCATCGGCCCGACCAGCCAGGCGCCGCGCATCGACGAGGCGCGCTTCGACCAGCTCTACGAACTTGAGATCGCGCTGGCGCAAGTGCCCGGTCCGGGCGCCCCCAGGATCCCGCTCTGGCTGGTCGACCGGCTGTTCCGCAACCTTCTCGTCGACGTCTCCGGCAACACCCACCGCACCGAGATCTGCATCGACAAGCTCTATTCGCCTGATGGCCCGACAGGCCGGCTCGGGCTGATCGAGTTCCGCTCCTTCGAAATGCCGCCGGATTCGCGGATGTCGCTGGCGCAGCAATTGCTCATCCGGGCGCTGGTGTCGTGGTTCTGGCGCGAGCCTCAGGCCGGCAATCTGGTGCGTTGGGGCACGACCCTGCACGACCGCTTCATGCTGCCGGAGATGGTCTGGCAGGACTTCAAGGACGTGCTCGCGGATCTCGGGCGCGCCGGCTATGCCTTCGATCCCGTCTGGTTCGAGGCGCAGGCGGAATTCCGCTTCCCCTTCTTCGGCAAGGTGGAGCATGGCGGCGTCGAGATCGAAATCCGGCAGGCGCTCGAACCCTGGCATGTGATGGGCGAGGAAGGGGCGATAGGCGGCACGGTGCGCTATGTCGACAGCTCGGTCGAGCGTCTCCAGGTCAAGGCGAAAGGGCTGGTGCCCGGCCGCCACCTGATCACCTGCAACGGCCGGCGGCTGCCCATGACAGCGGCGGGTACTTCCGGGGAAAGCATCGCGGGCCTGCGCTTCAAGGCCTGGCAGCCGGCATCCGGCCTGCATCCGACGATTCCGGTGCATGCGCCGCTGACCTTCGACATCGTCGATACATGGGTCGGGCGGTCGCTGGGCGGCTGCGTCTACCATGTCGCGCATCCAGGAGGGCGCAATTATGAGACTCCTCCCGTGAATTCCTATGAAGCGGAGGCCCGCCGGCTCGCACGTTTCGAGGCGATCGGTCATAGTCCCGGCGCGCTGGCGATTCCGCCTGAAGAGCGCAGCGCCGAATTTCCGCTCACGCTGGATTTGCGCCGCCCACCAGGAGTCTAGATCGTCAGCATGGCGTTGCAGGGCCGAACCCCGTCGACACGCACCAGAGCGGAGCGGCGCAACGCGCTGCTGGCCGGGTATCGGCCACTGCCGGGTACGCATGACGAGTTCATCGGTCCTGACGGCGCCGTGCGCCCGCATTGGGAGCCGTTCCTTGCGGAGTGGTGTGCGCTCTCGACAGACGAGCTGAACCAGCGCTTCGGCCTTGCCGACCGGCACGTTCACGACACCGGCGTGTCCTATCGTGTCCACGGCGATATCGACGAGCGCGATCCGACAGCCGGCGAGCGTGCCTGGCCGTTGAGCCATGTGCCGCTCGTCATCCCCGGCGCCGAATGGGAGACCATCGCGGCCGGCGTGGCGCAGCGCGCGCAATTGCTTTCCACCCTGCTGGACGACATCTACGGCCCTGCGAAGATGATCGCCAATGGCATGCTGCCGGCTGCGATCGTGACCGGCAGCCCCGACTATCTGCGCCCCCTGCAAGGCGCACCCGGAGCCGGCGCGCTGCAGCTCTATGCCGCCGATCTCGGCCGCGGCCCCGACGGGCGCTGGTGGGTGCTGGGCGACCGCACGCAGGCGCCTTCGGGTGCAGGCTATGCGCTGGAGAACCGGCTCGCTTTGGCGCGCGCCTTCCCCGACATGTTCCGCAGCATGAACATCGAGCGGCTCGCCTCGTTCTTCCAGGGGTTGCGCGCCGGCCTCGTCTCGCGTTCGAAGCGGGTCGAGCCGCGTATTTGCCTTCTGACGCCCGGCCCGCTCAACGAGAGCTATTTCGAGCAGACCTATCTCGCGCGCTATCTCGGCTTCCTGCTCGTCGAAGGCGGCGACCTCGTGATGCGCGAGGGCCGCGTGCATGTCCGCACCATCGGCGGGCTTAAGCGCGCCGATGTGATCTGGCGGCGTATCGACGGAGATTTTTCCGACCCGCTGGAGCTGAATGCGGCCTCGGCGCTGGGCGTCGCCGGCCTCGTCCAGGCCGTGCGGCAGGGCAATGTCCATATCGCCAACGGGCTTGGCTCAGGCGTCGTCGAATCGCGTGCGCTGATGGGTTTCCTACCTGCGCTGGCCGAGCAGATGCTGGACGAGGAGCTGATCCTGCCCAATGTCGCGACCTGGTGGTGCGGCCAGCACCGCGAACGCGCCATCGTGCTCGACAGGCTCGACGAGATGAGCATCGCCCCCGCCTTCCGCAGCATGGGCGATGGGCTGGAGAGCGGCCCGATCCTCGCAGGCGAACTGCCCCATGCCGAGCGCGAGGCCCTGCGCGCGCGGATCAAGGCACGCGGCATGGATTATGTCGGGCAGGAGATCGTGCGGCTCTCGACCATGCCGGTCTTCCAGAACGGACGGCTGCACCCTCACCCCGTGACCCTGCGCGTCTTCGCGGCGGCCACTCCGGATGGCTGGAAGGTCATGCCCGGCGGCTTCTGCCGCATCTCCGACGAACCCGACGCCCGCGCCGTCAGCATGCGCAGCGGTGTGCGCTCCAGCGATGTCTGGGTGACGTCCGATGCCCCCGTCGAGCAGGTGACGCTGCTGCCGACGGCCGATCGCATCAGCATCCGGCGCGTCACCGGTACGCTGCCCAGCCGCGCGGCCGACAATCTGTTCTGGCTCGGGCGCTATCTCGAACGCACTGAAGCGACGCTGCGCCTCGTCCGTGCACTGCTCGGCCGGCTGATCGACGCCGATACGGCGCCCGGACGCGCCGACACGCTGAAGCGGCTCGCCAATCTCCTCGTCGCCTGGGGCGCGTCGCCGGGCGGGCGCGGCCAGACGCCGGCATCGCAAGCCTCCGCTGCGTTGCACAGCCTCGATCAGTACGGCTCGGCGAACGCGACAGTGCGCGAGGCGCGGCGGACCGCGTCGGTCATCCGCGAAAGGCTCTCGATCGATGCCTGGCGGCTGTTTGGCGACATGCAGCGCCAGTTGACGCGCGAGGGCGGAAAGCCGCCGAGCGCCGGCGAAGCCTATGAGATCGCCGACAGGGCGTTGAAATCGCTCGCCGCCTTCTCCGGCCTCAGCCAGGAGAACATGGTGCGCGGGCCGGGCTGGCGTTTCCTCGATATCGGCCGGCGGCTGGAACGTGGTGTCGCCACTTGCCGCTTCGCCCGGCATTTCGCCGAAACGACGGCGTCCAGCGACGGCCTCGACGCCCTGCTCGACCTGACCGATTCCCAGATCACCTATCGCTCGCGCTATCTGCTGGTGCCAAGCCTGCAGCCCGTTCTCGATCTCGTCATGCTCGACCCTTACAATCCACGCTCGGTCGCCTTCCAGGTCGACCGGCTCGACACCGAAATCGCCGACCTGCCCTCGCTAACGGATGACGGCATGCTGGAAGCCCCGCGCCGGCTGATCCTGAAGCTCGCCGCCGAATGCCGCACCGCGGAAGCCAGCCGGCTCGACCGCACCAGCATCCTGCTGTTCGAGCAATTGCTCATGGGTCTGTCGAGCGCGATTGCGGACCGCTACTTCCTTCAAAACAGCGGCCCGGAAGGCTCGCGGATGACGGGCATCGCGTGATCTACGACGTCCGTCACATCACCACCTACGGCTACAGCCGGCCGGTGCCCTTCGCGCGTTGCATCCTGCGCCTGCTGCCGCGCAACGATGGCGGGCAGCATGTCAGGAAGAGCGAACTCCTGATAACGCCGCGTCCGGCCGAGCGCACCGACCAGCTGTGCTTCTTCGGCAACCAGATGACGACGCTGACGATCTCCAAGCCGCATCGCGAGCTGAAGGTCGAGATGCGCGCCCGGGTCGAGGTGCGCCGGGCGCCTGCACCCTTTCCCGGCCTGACCCGGCACTGGGAGGAGGTTGCCGCCCTGGCGCTGGCCTCCGACAGCCTGGCGCCGGATTCGCCAGCGCATCATCTCTATCCCAGTCGGTTGGTGCCTGATGTGGCCGAGGTCGTCACCTATGCGCGCCAGAGTTTTGCGCCGCTGCGCCCCGTGCTGGAAGGAGCGAGCGAGCTGATGGCCCGCATCCGCCGCGACTTCACCTATGATCCCGAGGCGACCGAGGTCTCGACCCCGCTCGCCGAGGCCTTCGCGCAGCGGCACGGCGTCTGCCAGGATTTCGCGCATATCATGATCGCGGGCCTGAGGGGGCTCGGCCTGCCTGCCGCCTATGTCAGCGGGTACATTCGCACGATCCCGCCGCCGGGCGAGAAGCGGCTGGAAGGGGCCGACGCCAGCCATGCCTGGGTGATGCTCTGGTGCGGGCCTGAGACCGGCTGGATCGGGCTCGACCCGACCAACGATCTCATCGTCGCCGACGACCATATCGTCACCGCCTTCGGCCGCGACTACGCCGATGTCTCGCCGCTCGACGGCGTGCTGATCGGCCCCGGCTCGCAGAAGATCGGCATCGCCGTGGACGTCATCCCCGTCCTCTGAGGCGGCGTGCTGATTTGATCCGGAACCGCGCCGTCATCCCGGACAAGCGGCTTTAGCCGCGCAGATCCGGAATCCATCGTAGGGAACAGAGGTCTACGATGGATCCCGCGTCGACCTGCGGTCGCGCAGGATGACGCTGCGTTTCCACGCAAAATCACCATGTTCTAACCAGCCTCCGCGATTTGCACGGCGCCGGCGATGGGTCGCGAAGATGCGCTTCCCCTTGGTTGGTTGCTATGGCAACTTGTTTGGCAAGGCGCCGCCGAGTTCGTGAAGACGCGAGTCGGGCAGAGCGCGGCCGGGAGGACGCATGCGCACGCAAGTCGCCATCATCGGATCGGGCCCGTCCGGACTGCTGCTCGGCCAGTTGCTGCATGACGCCGGCATCGACACGGTGATCCTCGAACGCAAGAGCCGCGACTATGTTCTCGCCCGCATCCGCGCCGGTGTGCTCGAACAGGGCACGGTCGGCCTCCTCGACAAGGTCGGGGCCGGCAGCCGGCTTCATGCGGAGGGCCTGCCCCATGACGGTTTCGACCTGCTTTTCGGCGGCCAGCGCCACCGCATCGCGCTCGACAGGCTGACCGGCGGCCGGCACGTCACGATCTACGGCCAGACCGAGATGACGCGGGACCTGATGGATCTGCGCGCGGCCCAAGGCGGAAAGACCGTCTTCGAGGCCGGGGATGTCGCGCTCCATGACTTCGATGGAGCCAGCCCATACGTGACCTTCAGGACGGGCGGCGTCACGCAACGGCTCGATTGCGACTTCATCGCCGGCTGCGACGGCTATCATGGCGTTTCCCGCGCCAGCGTTTCCGAGAGTGCGCTGACGATCTTGGAGCGCGTCTATCCGTTCGGATGGCTCGGCATTCTGGCCGATGTGCCGCCGGTTTCGCATGAGCTTATCTATGCCCGCAGCGGGCGCGGCTTCGCGCTGTGCTCGATGCGCTCGGGCACGCGCAGCCGGTACTATGTCCAATGCGGGCAGGACGAACGTGTCGATGACTGGACTGACGCGCGCTTCTGGGACGAGTTGCGGCGGCGTCTCGATCCAGAAACGGCCGAGGCTTTGGTCACCGGCCCCTCGATCGAGAAATCGATCGCGCCGCTGCGCTCCTTCGTCGCCGAACCGATTCGTTTCGGCCGCCTGTTCCTGGCCGGCGACGCCGCCCATATCGTGCCGCCGACGGGAGCCAAGGGCCTGAACCTCGCGGCGAGCGACGTGCATTACCTCTCGGAAGCGATGATCGAGCATTTCATCGAAGGATCGCCGGCCGGGCTCGACGGCTATTCGGCAAAGGCCCTCGCCCGCATCTGGAAGGCTGAGCGCTTTTCCTGGTGGCTGACCTCGCTGATGCACCAGTTTCCGGAGAACGGCCCCTTCGCCCAGCGCATGCAGCAAGCCGAGCTCGACTATCTCGTCTCCTCCGACCACGCGATGGCAGCGCTGGCGGAGAATTATGTTGGCCTGCCCTATTGAGCCTCAGGCTGCGACCTCGGCATCGCTTGATGGCATGACATGCTCCTCGCCCCACGCCCTGAGCGCCATGATGAGCGGCTCCAGCGTCCGCCCCTTGGCAGACAGGCTGTATTCGACCCGCGGCGGCACCTCGGCGAAGACGACGCGGACGATGAGACCATCGGCCTCCAGCTCGCGCAGCTGGGCGGTCAGCATACGTTGCGTCACGCCGGGAATGTAGCGGCGGATGACGTTGAAACGCAGCGTGCCGCCGAGCAGGTGATAGAGCACGATCCCCTTCCACTTGCCGCCGATGAGCCCCAGAGCGGCCTCCACAGGGCAGGCCGGGGAGTTGAACGGCTTCTGGAAACGGGGCGGCATCACAGTATCCTTTTCGATACTATAGGCGGAAAATGTGCGTTCTTGCGCAGACCGCTTGTAAGGCGCATCTCGCCCGCATTGCAATGCAGGAGAGACAACCCATGCGCGCCATCGGCTTTTATGAACCGCAACCCATCAGCGCCGAAACCAGCCTGATCGATCTCGACCTGCCCGTGCCAATGGCGGCCGGGCGCGACCTGCTGGTCGAGGTGAAGGCCGTATCGGTCAATCCCGTCGACACCAAGGTCCGCCAGAGACCGCAAGCGACCAAGGGCGAGCTGCGCGTGCTGGGCTGGGACGCAGCCGGTATCGTCAAGGCAGTCGGCCCCGATGTGAAAGCGTTCAAGCCGGGTGACGCCGTATTTTATGCCGGCGCGATCGACCGCCCCGGCTCCAATGCGGAGTTCCAGCTGGTCGACGAACGCATCGTCGGCGCCAAGCCCGCCAGCCTGAACTTCGCGGAAACCGCCGCCCTGCCGCTGACCGCGATCACGGCCTGGGAGGCCTTGTTCGACCGGCTCAAGATCACGGATGCGGTGCCGGGCGCGGCGAAGGCGCTGCTGATCGTCGGCGGCGCAGGCGGTGTCGGCTCGATCGCGATCCAGCTCGCGCGGCAGCTGACGGACCTCATCGTGATCGCCACGGCCTCACGGCCGGAGACCCAGGCCTGGGCGCGCGAGTTAGGCGCCCATCACGTCATCGACCACAGCAAGCCGCTTGCGGCCGAAGTCGAAGCCTTGCGCCTCGGTGCACCCGGCAACGTCTTCATCACCACCCATACGCAAGCGCATCTGTCCGAGATCATCAAGCTGATCGCCCCGCAAGGCCGGATCGCGGTCATCGACGACGCCCCGACGCTCGACGTCATGCCCTTGAAGGGCAAGAGCCTGTCGCTGCATTGGGAGATGATGTTCGCCCGCTCGCTTCACCAGACCGCCGACATGCAGGCGCAGGGCGATCTGCTCAACGAGGTGGCGCAGCTGGTCGATGCCGGCAAGATCCGAACTACGCTGACCGAGACCTTCGGGACGATCAACGCGGCCAACCTCAAGCGGGCGCATGCGCTGATCGAAAGCAATCGCGCCAAGGGCAAGATCGTGCTGGAGGGGTTCTGACGGGCAGTACTCGGATGCTGTCAGGCGCCGGTGAGGTCCCGGCTCTGCCGGTCGAGCTCGGCATTGTAGCGCCGCAGGGCGAACTGTTCGGTGAGCAGGCCTATAACCCGCAAGGTCTCGCGGCCGTCGACGACGACGAGTTCCTCGGTCTGCGAGGTCGCGAACAGGCTCGCGGCCTCGCGGATGTTCATATGCGGCAGCAGGATGTCCTTTCGATTGCGGGCGAGTTCCGCAATCGTTGCGACCTCGACATCGGCGCCATGAGCATCCGCGACGAGGACGATGCCGGCATAGCGACCGAGTTCATCGACAAGGACCGCCCGCTGATTGGCACCCAGCGGGAAATCGCGCCGGAATTGTTCCAGGGTCAGAGTTGCGGGAATGGTCCGCACATCCCGGCGCATCATCCGGCCGACGCTCAGATCGCGCATCCAGCCGATATCGGCGGCGCTGCGGATGGTTTCGCCCCGCAGATGGAAGCGCCAGGTGGCGAAGGAATAGCCGAAGGTACGGCGCACGGTCATCGAGGACAGCACGGAGGCGGCGAGCACCGCGATCGTCAGCGGCAGGCTTCCCGTCGTTTCCAGCGCCAGAAACGACATCGTCAGGGGGCCGCCGACGACCGCGGTCGCCATCGCGCTCATGCCGACGATCGCGATGACCACCGATGGCGTCTGCAGGCCGAAGCCGGTGATCCAGATGACCGCAACGAGCTTGCCAAACATCGCGCCGATGAACAGCGAGGCGAAGAAGAGGCCGCCGCGAAAGCCGGAGCCGATCGAGATTGCCGATGCCAGCGACTTCAGGACGATCAGCAGGACGAGAAAGCTCGCGGGATAATAAGCGTCGAAGCCGACATGCAGCGCCGAATGGCCCGACGAGAGGACAGCCGGCGTCACCAGTGCCATGAGCCCGACAAGCAGACCACCGACAGCCGGTCGCAGTGCGAGCGGGATTCGGCTGCGGCGGAACAGGCTTTCGGCCAGCGCGACGCCGCGCATCAGCAGGATGCCGAGGCCTGCGCACAGGATGCCCATGATCACCACCAGCACGTAGTCCGAGCTCGAGAGCGGGCCCGAAAAGCCGAACTGCAATGTCACGGGCGTCAGGAACAGCCGCGTGACGCCGACCGCGCAGATCGAGGCGACCACGACAGGCGCCAATGAGCCGATCGTATAGGTCACGATGATCAGCTCGAAAGCGTAGAAGGCGCCGGTCAGGGGCGCATCGAAGGCTGCGGCGATCGCGCCTGCGGCACCGCAGCCGACGAGCATGCGCAGATCGGCCCGACGGACGCGCAAAAGCCGCCCGAGGCCCGACGCCAAGGCCGCGCCACCCTGGGTGTAGCCCGCTTCCATGCCGACAGAGGCGCCAAAACCGTTGGAGACCATGGTCTGGATCACCAGGATCAGGCTGTCCTTCATCGACAGGCGCCCGCCATGCAGCGCATTCGCCTCGACGGGATCGACAACCGTGCCGCGGCCGCGACGGGCGAGGAGGATGCCGATCGCTCCCATGACCAGCCCACCCAGAACTGGCATGCCGAGAGCGCGCAACGGATCCACCAGCACCGCGCCGCTGACCTCGCCATGCCGCGTCGCGAAGAAGAGGGCATGCAACGCCTTGGAGATGCCGACCATCGCCGTGACCAGCAGGCCGGCCCCGACGCCGATCAGCCCCGCCAACAGCACGAGCGAAATATCGTCGCTGCGCAGCAGTCGCGGCAAATTGCGTTTGAAGCGGAGATAGGCGGCGCGGCTCTTGCGACGAATGCGCTGCGGCCGGGTCCGGCTAGCAGCCCTGGCGCCTGGGATTTCAGCAACGCTCGTCATCAGGCACAGCCCGCAGTGGAAAAGCGAGGCTTCAGCGGACAGACCGGCGATTCCTAGCCTCACCGCGCTGTAGGTTTGGCGTCAGGCCAAGTCAAGCCGGGCGGCAAAGCCAGACGGCCAGCAAAAAGGGCCGCGCCTGTGGAGGCGCGGCCCAACCTATCATGCGGTGCCGAAAGCTCAGGCCAGCGTGTAGGCCGTCTTCACCGTCGTGTAGAATTCCTTGGCGTAAGCGCCCTGCTCGCGCGAGCCGTAGCTCGAGCCCTTACGACCGCCGAAGGGCACGTGATAATCGACGCCAGCCGTGGGCAGGTTGACCATCACCATGCCGGCCTCGCTGTTGCGCTTGAAATGCGTCGCATGCTTCAGCGATGTCGTGCAGATGCCGGCGGCGAGGCCGAATTCGGTGTCGTTGGCGAGGCTCAGCGCCTCCTCGTAATCCTTGACGCGGATGACGTTGGCGACGGGGCCGAAGACCTCCTCGCGCGAGATGCGCATGGCGTTGGTCGTCTCAGTGAAGAGCGCCGGCTGCATGTAGAAGCCGGGAGTTTCGCGTTGCAAGAGATCGCCACCCCAGGCGAGCTTGGCGCCCTCATCCTTGGCGATGGCGATGTATTTGAGGTTCTGGTCGAGCTGGCTCTGGTCGACGACCGGGCCGATATGCGTGCCGGCCTTGAGCGCGTCATCGACGACGAGGCCCTTGAGACGCTCGGTCGCGGCCTCGACGAAGCGGTCATGGATACCAGCCTGGACGATCAGGCGCGAGGATGCCGTGCAGCGCTGGCCTGTCGAGAAGAAGGCACCGTTGACGGCAGCCTCGACCGCAACCTTGAGATCGGCATCGTCGAGCACGACGAGCGGGTTCTTGCCGCCCATTTCGAGCTGGATCTTCTTCATCGGCGAAGAAGCGATGCAGGCTTCCGCGACCTTGCGCCCGGTCGCGACCGAGCCGGTGAAGGAGATGGCGTGCACATCCTTGTGGTTGAGCAGCGCCTGGCCGACGACCGAGCCGCGACCCATGACGAGGTTCAGCACGCCCTTGGGCAGGCCGGCGCGCTGGATGATGTCGACCAGCGCCCAGGCGGAGCCCGGAACGAGATCGGCCGGCTTGATCACCACGCAATTGCCATAGGCCAGAGCGGGCGCCATCTTCCAGGCGGGGATCGCGATCGGGAAATTCCAGGGCGTGATCATGCCGATGATGCCGACCGGCTCCCGTGTGATCTCGACGCCGATGCCGGGCCGCACCGAGGGAAGGATCTCTCCGGCCAGGCGCAGGCACTCGCCAGCAAAGAAGGCGAAGATCTGACCGGCACGGCCGGCCTCGCCGATACCTTCGGCCAGGGTCTTGCCCTCTTCGCGCGACAGCAGGCGGCCAAGCTCTTCCTTGCGGGCGAGGATTTCGTCCGAAGCCTTCTTCAGGATCTCGTAGCGCTCCTGGGGCGTGGTGCGGCTCCAGGCCGGGAATGCGGCCTTGGCGGCGGCGACGGCGTTGTTCAGATCGTCGACCGAGCCCTGCGCATATTCGCCCACGACATCGCCGGTGTTCGACGGGTTGATGTTGCGCGAGGCATTGCCGGCGCTGGCCCACTCGCCCGCGATCAGGTTTTTGAACATTTCAGTCATTGGTAAGATCCTCCCACGGGACTCTGGCGTTCGTGGGCGGTGTTAACGCTTTTGGCCGGGGAAGGCCAATGCGCCTGCGCCGGTGGCGATGCTCCCTAGCCGCATTTTGCGGTGGCGGGCTCAGAACTCGGCGTCGAGTTCCTCGAGCTCCTCGGGCTCCGTTTTCGCCGCCTCGATCCACTGCTGGAGCACGGGCCATTGCGCGATCGTGCTGCAATAGGCGCGACTTACCGGGTCGAGCGGGACGTCATAGGTCAGGAAGCGCAGGCAGACCGGCGCATACATCGCATCGGCCATGCTGAGCGCGCCAAACAGATAGGGCCCGCCATAGGTGTCCAGGCAATCGCGCCAGATCTCGGTGACGCGGTCGATATCGGCCTGCGCTCCGGCCCAGACCTTGAAGCCCGGATAATGAGCCTTGAGATTCATCGGAAGGGCGGAACGGAGGTTGGAGAACCCGGAATGCATCTCGCCGCAGATCGAGCGGCAATGCGCGCGCGCCTTCACCTCAGCCGGCAGAAGCCCCGCCTTGGGCGTGATCTCGTCGAGATAGGCGGCAATGGCGAGCGTGTCCCAGACCTTGACGCCGTCATGGGTCAAACAAGGCACGAGAAAGGAGGGCGAGAGCAACAGCAGCTCGGCGCGGGCGGAGGGATCGTCGACCGAGAGCATGCGCTCCTCGACATCGAGGCCAGCCATGACGCAGAGCAGCCAGCCGCGCAGCGACCAGGAGGAATAATTCCGGCTGCTGATGGTAAGGGTCGCTTGGCTCATGTCGATGTCCTCGGCGGGATGGCGCGGGATCGTAGCAAGAGCTGTTCCAAAGCAGCCTTGCTTTAGAACAATCTTGCGAAAGCATGCTTTTGCAGTGCAACATGAGCGTGACGCGGGACTGAAGCGGGCGGCATCTCGGCCAGCCCGCGACCCCATAGCCCGTCCGTTCGAGGTCGCACGCGATGCTCTATGCCGCTTACCAGGCCCAGTCCGATTTTATCAATCCGGCCCGCTCCATGGCGCAAGCCGCGCTTGCGGTGCTCGGCGCGAGATCGCTGATGGGGCAGCCTGTCGACGTCCGCGCTGCGGCGGCGGCCTATGAAATGGTGACACGGGCCGGTTTGTCCCATGAGCGCCCACCTTATGAGATCACCGAGGTCATGGACGGCAATCGCGACGTGCCGGTGAGCGAGGAGGTGACGCTGTCGCTGCCGTTTGGCAGTCTCCTGCGTTTCCGTAAAGACAGCACGTCGGCGCAGGCAAAAGTGCTCGTCGTCGCGCCGATGTCGGGCCATTTCTCGACGCTGTTGCGCAACACCGTCGCGACGCTCCTGCGCGACCATGACGTCTACATCACCGACTGGCACAATGCGCGCGATGTAAGCCTGGAGGCCGGCGCCTTCGGCTATGATGATTACGTGGACACGCTGATCCGCTTCATCGAGACGCTCGGCCCCGAAACCCACATCGTCGCCGTGTGCCAGCCTTGCGTACAGGTGCTGACGGCGGCAGCGGTGATGGCGCAGGCCGGCAGCGCATTCCAGCCGCGCAGCATGACCCTGATGGCGGGGCCGGTCGACACGCGCATAAACCCGACTGCGGTGAACAAGCTCGCCAACGAAAAGCCCATCGGCTGGTTCGCCAAGAACCTGATCGCCACCGTGCCGGCGCGCTATCCGGGCGCGGGCCGGAAGGTCTATCCCGGTTTCGTGCAGCTGGGCGCGTTCATGGCGATGAACATGACCCGGCATGTCAACGCGCATATCGACATGTTCACGCATCTGGCGACAGGAGCGACCGAGGACGCAGCCAAGATCAAGACCTTCTATGACGAGTATTTCGCGGTGCTCGACCTGCCGGCGGAATTCTATCTCGAGACCGTGCAATGGATCTTCCAGGAGGCGCGCCTCGCCAACCGTACGCTGACCTATCGCGGCGATAAGGTCGATTGCGGCGCGATCCGCAAGACCGCCCTCCTCACCGTGGAGGGCGAGCGCGACGATATCTGCGCGCTCGGCCAGACATCGGCCGCGCATGACCTCTGCACCGGGCTGAAGCCATTCCGGAAGCGCCACCACATGCAGGCTGGCGTCGGCCATTACGGCGTGTTCTCTGGCCGCAAATGGGATGGGCAGATCTATCCGATCGTCCGGAACATGATCCTCGCCAACAGCTGAAGGCTGCTCGATATGGCCTACTTCTCCTTGATCGAGAGACCGTTCTTGCCGACCGAAATCTCGACGCCCTCGGGCTGCTTCTTCTCCTGATAGAGCGCGTAGCCCGTGGCTGCCAGGCCAGCGACGAGGATGACGACGAGTGCGATCAGAAGGTTGCGCGATGCGAGCATGAAGGAGTCCTGAAACGCCGCGGGCATTGCGGCGCAGCATGAACCCTTTGTGCGGCGCAATGTTCCACGCCTGCTGGCGCATATGTGCTTCGCTGGGGAACGTCGGGGCGTGGTTTGCGTTCTCAAAATGGGGGAGGCGTGACATAATCGTCGCGTCAGGAGCGCGACAATGGCGGATACCGATTTTCAACAACGCATCTGGACGGAGCTCGATGCCCATCCGGTCTGCATGGTGACGACCGCCGTCAATGGCGAGATAAAGACGCGGCCGATGTCGGGCCATGTCGAGCGCGACAACCATCGCATCCTGTTCGTGACCCACCGCCATACGGGCGCGGTCGACGAAGTCTTGCGGTCGCCTTCGATCTCGATTGCCATCAGCCACGAAGATCGCAATTTCTATGCGGCGATCGCCTGCCAATCCTCCGAGATCGAGGATCGCGAGCTGCTCCGGCGCATCTGGACACCGATGGCCAGCGCCTGGTTTCCCAACGGACCTGACGATCCAGACGCGACGCTGCTCGCGCTGACGCCGATTTCGGCCGAAATCTGGGACGCGCCTTCCAGCAGCGTTCTCGTCGCCTTCAAACTGGCGACCGCGAAAATCCTGGGGCGCACGCCCGATCTCGGCGTCAACGCCACGATCGACATGCGCTAATCAGGATAGAGGCTTCGGGGCCGTTGTCTCGACATCGATCGGATCCGCCGAAGCCATCCTGCGTCCAAGCCACGCGACGACGGTGCTCGACCAGGCAACCCCGAGGCACCAGCCCGCGATGACATCGCTGGGCCAGTGCACGCCGAGATAGATGCGGCTGATGCCGATCAGCACGATCATCACCCAGGCGAGCACCACGCAGAGCCGGGCGATATCCTCGCGCCGCGATGCGAGGCCGACAAAGCCGGCGATGCTCAGCAGCGTGACCGATGACAGGAAAGCGTGGCCACTCGGGAAGCTCGCCGTGAAGGTCAAGGCAACCTGCTCGACGATATCGGGACGCGCGCGTCCGACACCAATCTTGAGCAGAGTGCTGACGAGCGTCGCGAGCACCACGCTGACGGCAAGCCCAACAGCAAGGTGGCGGTAGCGGCAAAGCCAGAGCGTGAGACTGGCGGTGATCGTCATCATCCCCAGTCCAACGAAGCTGCCGAGCGCCGTGACATCGCGCATCGCCTCGCGCAGCCATGCCGGCCCGATCGGGATCGAGGTGTCGTTGGCCTCGCGGAACAGCAGCAGAAGGCTGGTATCGAAGGCAAAGCTGCGCCCCGATACGATGAACACTGCAAGTCCGAGGAAGGTCGAGGCGGCCGCGACGGGGATAAGGACGCGCGGGTGAAACATTGACACGCGAGGGATGGACATTGGGGATTTGGACATCGCGGATTTTGAGATCAGGGTCCTGACGAAAAGGCCCGCCACTGGAGAAAGGCCTGCCACTGGAGATAGACGCAGCAGCCCGGGTGTCAAACAGTCTGATTCCGCGCCGCAATGACGCGGATAGCCCGGGGCAGGATCTTATAGGCCAGTTGGCCGCCCTTGCGCTCGACCTCGCCGTCGAAGGTGATGTGGCCGCGCCGGTCGTCGCGACGCGTCAAAGTCACCTCGTCGCCGGTGAGGGAGATTAGGTTATGCGATGATTTCCACTTGCCCGAGACGACCGACAGAGCCGCCTTGCAGCGCGAATAAAGCCCGCCGGCATTCAGGATATGCACCTCGAAAAGGCCGCCATCGAGCTGCGAGCGTCGCCAATCGGCGCCCTCGAAGCTGTTGACGGTTACCAGCACCGCATCGGCCTCGACGACACGGCGTTCGCCGCCGATGCGGATATCGACCGTGATGGCGCGGGTGAACAGGATCGAGCGTGTCGCGGCAAAGACGAAAGCGGCGGCGCGGCTGAACGGGAAACGCCGGCGCGCATGCTCGCGCTCGCGCGCCATCAGGCTGAAGAAGCCCATGCCCGAGATCGAATGGAACAGCCGGTCGTTGACGCGCCCGATATCCATCGTCACCGGCTGGCCGTTACAGAGCGCCTCGATCTGATGTTCCAGCGAGCCGACGAGCCCCAGATCGCGGCCGAGCACGTTGACAGTGCCCAGCGCCAGGATCCCGACCGGGCATTCGGCCTGAAGCAGGATGGGGAGCACGCCATTGATCGTGCCGTCGCCGCCCGCGATCACGGGGATGGAACCGCCCGCCTCGATCGCCAGCGCCAGCGCGTCGTCGAGTTCGCGGGGGTGCACGACCTTGACCTCCGCGGAGCAGCCATGCCCCGCGAAAGCAGCACAGATGCGCGCCGCGAAAGCCTCGGCCCCCGCTTCGAGGACCGTTCCGGCGCGGGCATTGACGACGACCGTATGATGCATGGCAGCCCGAAGAGTAATGCCGAAAACAGGTGGCGGCAAAACCGCGAGCGCGACGATCTCAAACGGAGCCCGTCAGGGCGACATGACGTGATGTGCGACGCGGCGCCCGGCTGACATCGCCGACATCTCCGGCATCATATCTTCGACCTCCTCGGTGATGACCTCGAAGCGCTGCAGCGTATGCTGCCCGAAGGAGTTGACCATCGCGACATCGGTCGCGTCCCGCCCGCGCGCGATCACGACACGGCCGATGCGCGGCATGTTGTGCCTGGCGTCGAAGGTGTACCAGCGCCCGCCGAGGAAGACCTCGAACCAGGCGTTGAAATCCATTGGCGCCGGATTCAGGGGCACGCCGATATCGCCGAGATAGCCATTGCAGTAGCGCGCGGGAATATTCATGCACCGGCACAGCGCCACGGCCAGATGAGCGAAGTCGCGGCAGACGCCGATGCGCTCGTCGAACGCCTCCGCCGCCGTGCGCGTGGCGCGGGCGAAAGCATATCCGAATGTCAGGTGGTTGTGCACGAAGTCGACGATCGCCTGCACGCGCGACCAGCCCGGGGCAACCTGGCCGAAGAGGCTCCAGGCCTGCGACGCCAGCTTGTCGGTCTCGCAATAGCGGCTGCCGAGCAGATAGACCAAGGCTTCATCGGGCA
The DNA here is from genome assembly GCF_900108245.1 of Allobosea lathyri. Taxonomy (GTDB): domain Bacteria; phylum Pseudomonadota; class Alphaproteobacteria; order Rhizobiales; family Beijerinckiaceae; genus Allobosea; species Allobosea lathyri. The sequence continues at coordinate 519,179 of NZ_FNUY01000001.1, read as the reverse complement.
GACGCGAAGGCGGGACCTCCCGCGCTGACAGGTTTACGGGATCAGGCTCGCCGGTGTCGTAAACGACCCCCTCGGACCGCAGAACGACGCCCCCTGGCGGCGCGGTCAGCCGGCGGCAGATATTGCCGAACTGGTCGAGATGCTGCTCGATCGGCAGGTTGACCGATGGATCGACGAGGGATGTCGCCACCATCTCGTCGGGCCTGGTCAGATCGTGTCGGCGGGACGGATGCACGTCGAGCAGCGTGACCAGCGGCAGTTCCTGCTGGCAAACAAGCTCGATATGGTAGCCGTAACGGATGCGCATGGCGCTCTCCTGGTTTCCATCGCCCGGCCTCAAGTCGAGGGCGATCCCGGTCGCGGCGGACCGGCCATTTTTCGTGATGTCCTGAAAAACCAGACGCTCAAAAGGAGCGGCAGTTCCAGCGACCCTCACAAAAAGAAGATGCGGGCCTTTCGGCCCGCATCCCGCCGCCACGGCGGTTCGGCTGGGGGGATAGCAACCGCCGCGACCAGCGACTGGCGGCGTCCCTACATCATCCAGTAGGGCATCGTGCCGTAATAATCGTGGACGCGCTTGCCATAGGCCTTGTCGTCCCAGTCAGGCTCGCCCTCGCTGTCATACATCGGCGCGGCTTCCAGCTTTTCCTTGGTCAAGGGAACGACATAGCCGCCGCGCTCTGTGTCGAAGTCGAGCACGCTCCACGGAATCGGGTGGTATTTCTCGCCTAGTCCAAGAAAGCCGCCGAAGGACATGATCGCGTAGGCGACCTTTCCGGACTGTTTGTCGAGCATCACGTCATAGATTTCGCCGAGATGATCTCCGGCTGTGTTGTAGACATCCGTCCCCGCCACGCGCGCTCCGGCGATCAGCGGGTTTGACGAGATGGCCGTGCTTTGAACTGACATCTGCAGCCTCCTCCATGGTGAGCAGCATGGCTTGCTGCGGGATTACCGGAACAACGTCACATCCCAGGGAAGGTTCCTGCCCCTGAGGGACGAAACGGATGCGGCCGTGCCTTTATTTTCGCCGGAACCTTTCACTGGCGGGCTCGTTGCTGGTACGAAGTGAAGGTCGCCGTTTCGACGCCAAGGAGATTTGCAATGAAGAAAATCCTGATTCTCGCCGCCCTCGCGGCATCCATCGGCGCCTGCACTCCGCGTGAGCAGAATGCCGGAACCGGTGCGCTGATCGGCGCAGGTACTGGCGCGGTCATCGGTGGCCTTGCCACGGGCCGCGCCGGCGGCGCGCTCGCTGGCGCTGCCATCGGCGGTGCGGGTGGCGCCATCATCGGTTCGGCTGCCACGCCTGATCGGGTCTGCTACGGCCGCGACGAATGGGGTCGCCGCGTTCGCTACGCCTGCTGATCTTCGCTACGTCTGCTGATCCAGGTCTCAGATCCAGGGTCCAAACCCAGGGGTCCAAACCCGGACGTTTTCATTCGGAACCTGTTGCCCTCGCGGGCGGCAGGTTTTTTCATGAGGTCTTGGATGCAGGCTCGTCAGACGGCGCCATAAGGTCCGAAGCGTCCAACGAAGCGATGCCGGCCGCCGGGATAGAGCAATCTCGCCGCCGTGACGGGTTTGCCCTGGTTCCAGGTCCGGCGTTCGACGAGCAGGCAGGGCTCGCCACGCGTGACCGCCAATAGCTCGACCTCGCGTGGCCCCGCCGCTATGGCGCTGATCGCATGCTCGGCCTCGGACCACAGGCTGTTCTTCAGCAGCCAATCGCCCGGCGGCGTGTCCTCGAAACGCTCGCCTGCCGCAGCCGGCACTGTCGCCAAATGGATCACCCGCTCTTCCAGCACATGCGGCTGCCCACCGCTCCGGTGCAGCGTGACGAGATGGGCGACAGGCTCGGTTCGCTTGAGTTCGAAGAGCGCCGCGAGTTCGGCCGAGGGCTTGCCGTCGCGGCGGGATAAAATCTCGAAGGCGTAACTCTGCCCGAGACGGCGAACCTCGTCGGGGATCGAAAGGATGTCGAGCATGGCGTGACTGGCCGGCGGGCTCGCCACGATCGTGCCCGAGCGGCGGCGGCGGGTGATCAGCCCCTCACGCGCCAGCTGGACCAGAGCGCGATGCACCGTCATCCGCGAGGCGCCAAGCTGCTCCATCAGCGCATGTTCGGGAGGAACCGAGGTGCCTGGCGGCCAGCTGCCATCCAGTACGAGATCGCGGATCGAGCGCCGGATCTGGTCATAGACCGGGCCAGCGCCGTCCAGCTTCACCGCATCGAGTCGGGTCTCCGTCATCGCAGGCCTTACAACGCTCCCAGCAGCTTTCGCATCACGGTCGCAAAACGGGTTTTCACCGCTTCGCGGGCGAGATGGCGCGCATCCGCAACCACTCTCCTGCCACCGACGAAGACATCGCGCAAAGGCAATGCGTTGGCGGCGAAGACGGCGCTGTCGAGCGCGGCCTCGCCCGCCTTGCCGACGAGTGCCGGATGGTCGTCGTCAAGCGTGACGAGATCGGCGCGGCAGCCCGGCGCGATGCGCCCGATCGAACGTCCGCAGGCCTGTGCGCCACCGAGCGCACTGGCCCGCCACAAAGCGACACCGGTCGAGGCGTCCTCCTCTGCCATCAAGGCACGGCGACGATCGCGCAGGCGCTGCGAATATTCGAGCTGGCGCAATTCCGCGCCGGCATCGATCTGAATGTTGGAATCGCTGCCGACACCAAAACGGCCGCCGGCGTCGCGATAGCGCACGCCGTCGAAGATGCCATCTCCGAGGCTCGATTCGGTGATCGGGCAAAGGCCCGCGACCGCCCCGCTAACAGCGATGGCGTCGCGCTCGCCATCGCTGAGATGGGTCGCGTGGATCAGGCACCAGCGTGGGTTCAGCTCGGCATGCTCCATCAGGAGCTCGACCGGGCGGCGGCCGGTGATCTTCAGGCTGTCCTCGACCTCGCGCATCTGTTCGGCAACGTGGACATGCAGCGGGCCATCCGGGCGCAGTTTCGCCAGCCAGTCGAGATCATCGAGCGCCACCGCGCGCAGTGAATGCGGCGCAAGCCCGAGCCGTGCATCGGGCAAGGTACGGATGGCAGCCTCGCTCGCCTCGATCAGGCGCAGATAGCTGTCGCGATCATTGACGAAGCGGCGCTGGCCATGGACCGAAGGCGCCTGACCGAAATTGCCGAACCGATAGAGCACAGGGAGGAGCGTAAGGCCCAGCCCGGTTTCCTCGGCGGCGGCTGCGATCGCGCCCGCCATCGCCGCGATATCGCCGTAGGCGCGGCCATCCTTGTCATGGTGGAGGTAGTGGAACTCGGCCAGCGCCGTGAAGCCGCCCTCCAGCATCTCGACAAAGGCCTGGGCCGCGATGGCCTGGACATCGTCGGGATCGAGCCTGTCGAGGAAGCGATACATCACCTCGCGCCAGGTCCAGAAGGAATCCTCCGGCGCCCCGCGCCGCTCCGAGAGGCCGGCCATGCCGCGCTGGAAAGCGTGGCTGTGCAGGTTGGGCATGCCCGGCAATGTCAGGCCCGCGAGGCGCTCGTCATCGGGGCCGGGTTGCGCGCCTGCGTCGACCGAGGTGATCGTCCCGTTCGCGACGACGAGCTTCACATTGTCGGCGAAGCCGTCCGGCAGGAGGGCCTGCGCGAGATGCAGGGTCTGGGTCACGCCTTCGCTCCGTCGATCAATTGCATATGCAATTAGGGTCTTGTCATTTGCATATGCAATTAGATAGCATAGTTCGCAACCAAGGATAGTCGAGAGGACGAGACGTGGCGAAGCCCCCCGGCGAACCCCTGATCTGCGAAAAGCTATGGACGAACGCGCGGCTGGCGACGTTCTCGACCAAGGTCGCCGCGTCTTATGGCGCGGTCGAGGATGGTGTGATCGCTGCAAGCGGCAGCCGGATTCTCTATGCCGGCGCCCGCAAGGACGCGCCCGAATTCATGGCCCGCGAAACGATCGATTGCGGCGGCCGCTGGATCACGCCCGGCCTAATCGACTGCCACACGCATCTCGTCCATGGCGGCGACCGCGCCCATGAATTCGAGCTGCGCCTGCAGGGCGCAAGCTATGAAGAGATCGCGCGGGCCGGCGGCGGCATCCTCTCGACGGTCAAGGCGACGCGCGCGGCCAGCGAAGCCGAGCTCTTCGCCAGCGCCGACCGGCGCCTTTCCGCGTTGATGGCGGAAGGCGTCACCACGGTTGAAATCAAGTCGGGCTACGGGCTCGAACAGGATACCGAGCTGAAGCAGCTTGCGGTGGCGCGCCGGATTGGCCGCGAGCGGCCGCTGAGGGTGCGCACCACATTCCTCGGCGCCCACGCCGTGCCGCCCGAATTCAAGGGCCGCTCCGGCGCATACACGGATCTCGTAGCCGGGCCGATGCTCGACGCCGTTGCGGCACAGGGGCTGGCGGATGCCGTCGATGTGTTCTGCGAGGGCATCGCCTTCTCGCCCGAGGAGACTGCGCGCGTTTTTGCTGCGGCGAAGGCCAAGGGCCTCGCCATCAAGATCCACGCCGAGCAGCTGTCCAATCTCGAAGGGGCAAGGCTCGCCGCCGAAATGGGCGCGCTATCGGCCGACCATCTCGAACATCTCGACGAAGCCGGCGTCATCGCGATGGCCAAGTCCGGCACCGTCGCGGTCATCCTGCCCGGCGCGTTCTATTTCCTGCGTGAAACGCAAAAGCCGCCGATCGAACTCCTGCGCAAGCATGGCGTGCCGATCGCGCTTGCCACCGATGCCAACCCCGGCTCGTCGCCGCTGACCTCTCCCTTGCTGGTGCTCAACATGGCCTGCACCCTGTTTCGGCTGACGCCGGAGGAGGCGCTGGCCGGGCTGACGCGCCATGCCGCGCAAGCGCTCGGCCTTCAGGACGAGATCGGGACGCTCGAGGCCGGCAAGGCCTGCGACCTCGCGATCTGGGACATCGAGCGCCCGGCCGAGCTTGCCTATCGCATCGGGTTCAACCCGCTTCACACACGCATCTGGAACGGACAATGACCGGCTCATTCTCAATCAATCCCGGCCAGGCTGCCCTGCCGCACTGGCGCGATGTGCTCGACGGCGCCAGCGTCACGCTCTCGATTGCGAGTGCGCAGGCGATCGCTTCGGCCCAGGCCATCGTCGACGACATCGTCGCGGCCGGCACGGTGACCTATGGCGTCAACACCGGATTTGGCAAACTCGCCAGCGTGCGCATCGCCGATGCCGATCTGGCGACGCTTCAGCGCAATCTGATCCTGTCGCATGCGGTCGGCACCGGCCCTGCCTTGCCCGACAGCGTCGTGCGGCTGATCCTCGCCATGAAGGCGGCCAGCCTGGCGCGCGGCGCATCGGGTGTGCGGCCTGTCGTGGTCGACGCCCTTATCGGGGCGCTCCAGGCCGATGCGCTGCCGGTCGTGCCGGCGAAGGGTTCTGTCGGCGCGTCCGGCGATCTCGCACCGCTGGCCCATCTCACGGCCGCCCTCATGGGCGTCGGCGAGATCAGGCTGAAGGGCGAGATTCTGCCCGCGAGCGAGGCTCTCTCCCGCATAGGGCAGGCGCCGCTCGCGCTCGGCGCCAAGGAAGGGCTGGCGCTGATCAACGGTACCCAGGTGTCGACCGCGATCGCGCTCGCCGCTCTCAACGACATCGCCCGGGTGTTCGATGCCGCTCTGGTCGCGGGAGCACTCTCGGTCGACGCGCTCAAGGGCTCCGACACGCCCTTCGACCCGCGCATCCAGGCGCTGCGCGGCCAGCCCGGCCAGATCAAGGTCGCCGCCATCCTGCTCGAGCTGATCGCCGGCAGCGAGATCCGCGACAGCCATCGCTTCGGCGATTCGAAGGTGCAGGACCCCTATTCACTCCGCTGCCAGCCGCAGGTGATGGGCGCCGTGCGCGACCTGCTCGGCAACACCGCAGCGACGCTGGCGATCGAAGCCAATGCCGTGACCGACAACCCGCTGGTGCTGGGACCGGGCGAGATCGTCTCGGGCGGCAATTTCCACGCCGAGCCCGTCGCCTTTGCCGCCGACATCCTGGCCATGGGGCTCTGCGAGATCGGCAATCTCTCCGAGCGGCGCATGGCGCTGCTTGTCGACCCCGTGATGAGCGGCCTGCCGCCGTTCCTGGCGCGGGATGCCGGCCTCAACTCAGGCTTCATGATCGCGCAGGTGACGGCAGCTGCGCTCGCCTCCGAGAACAAGCAGAAGGCCTATCCGGCCTCGGTCGACACCATCCCGACCTCCGCCAATCAGGAAGACCATGTCTCTATGGCGACGCATGGCGCCTATCGCCTGCTCGACATGGCCAGGAACGCCGCCAGCATCATCGGCGTCGAGCTGATGGCGGCTGCGGAGGCGATCGAGCATCATCGGCCGATGAAGACGAGCCCCCGGCTTGAGCCGGTTCTGGCGCTGCTGCGCGGGCGGATCGCGCCGCTGACGGCCGACCGCTATCTCGCGCCCGATCTTGCGGCGGCGACCGAGCTGGTACTGAGCGGCGCACTCGGCAAGGCGGCAGGGCTGGACAGCTTCGCGGAGTTCGGCGCGTGAGGCCCGCGAACCACAACGCGCCCCCTCTCCCCTTGCGGGAGAGGGTTGGGGTGAGGGGTCGCGCGACGTTCATCGTCGGCGCTTTTTCGACACCTGCCAACGATTCAGACCAGCGCGCCCCCTCATCCGTCTCGGCTTCGCCGAGCCACCTTCTCCCGCGAGGGGAGAAGGGAAAGCGCGTGCGAGGACAGCGCCCATGACCAACATCGTCACCGTCACCCGTGGTTCCGGCCCGCTCGTCCTGTCCATGCCGCATCCCGGCACCGGCCTGCCCGACGAAGTGCGCGCGACGCTCAACGAGACCGGCCGCGCCGTGCCCGACACCGACTGGCATATGCGCCAGCTCTACGCTTTCGCTGAGCGCTTCCAGCCAACGATCGTGGAAGCCGGCCTGTCGCGCTTCGTCATCGACCTCAACCGCGATCCATCAGGCGCCTCGCTCTATCCCGGACAGGCGACAACCGAACTCGTGCCGACCACGACCTTCGCCGGCGAGCCGATCTGGGCGACGCCGCCCGGTGCGAGCGAGATCGCGAGGCGGCGCGAGGCTTATTTCCAACCCTATCATGAGGCGCTGGCGGCCGAGATCGCGCGGGTCAAGGCCGAGCATGGCTTCTGCCTGCTGTGGGACTGCCACTCGATCAAATCGGAGATCCCGCGCCTGTTCCCCGGCACGCTGCCGACCCTGAATCTCGGCACCAATTCGGACGCGGCTTGCGCCCCGGCGGTGCAGCAGGAGGCGCGAGCCGCTCTGGAGGCGTCGGGCTTCAGTCAGGTCACGAACGGTCGTTTCAAGGGCGGCTGGATCACGCGGCATTACGGCCGGCCCGACGAGCATGTGCATGCCCTCCAGATGGAGATCGCGCTCAGCGCCTATCTTGCCGAGGAAGCGCCGCCCTGGGCTTTCGACGCGGCCAAGGCCGCCAGCCTCCAGACCGCCCTTGCAGACATTATCGACGCCGCGCTTGCCGCAGCCGTCATTCACGAACGGAGCCACGCATGACCCGCATCGACAACAGCCGCGTCATCCGCAGTCCCCGCGGCTCGGAACTCTCCGCCAAGAGCTGGCTGACGGAAGCGCCTCTGCGCATGCTGATGAACAATCTCGATCCCGAAGTCGCCGAGAAGCCCGGCGAGCTCGTGGTTTATGGCGGCATTGGCCGCGCCGCCCGGACCTGGGAGGATTTCGACCGGATCTGCGCAAGCCTCCGGTCGCTCGAGGCAGACGAGACGCTGCTGGTGCAATCGGGCAAGCCGGTCGGCATCTTCCGCACTCATGCGGACGCGCCGCGCGTGCTGATCGCGAATTCCAACCTCGTGCCGGCCTATGCCAATTGGGAGCATTTCCACGAGCTCGATAAGCTCGGGCTGATGATGTACGGCCAGATGACCGCAGGTTCCTGGATCTATATCGGCACGCAGGGGATCGTTCAGGGCACTTACGAGACCTTCGTCGAGATCGGCCGCCAGCATTATGACGGCTCGCTGAAGGGCAAGTGGATCCTGACCGGAGGGCTCGGCGGCATGGGTGGCGCCCAGCCGCTGGCCGCGACCATGGCCGGCGCCTCGATGATCGCAGTCGAGTGCAAGCCTTCCAGCATCGAGTTCCGTCTGCGCACACGCTATCTCGACGAGAAGGCGGATAGCATCGACGAGGCGCTGGAAATCGTCGAGCGGGCGCATAAGCAGGGCAAGGCCGTCTCGGTCGGCGTGCTCGGCAATGCCGCCGAAGTTTTTCCCGATATGGTCGAGCGCGGCATCCGTCCCGACGTCGTAACCGACCAGACCTCGGCGCACGATCCGCTGAACGGTTATCTGCCAGCCGGCTGGACGCTGGAGCAGTGGGAGGAGCGCAGGGAGCGCGACCCGGCCGGCACGATCCAGGCCGCCAAGGCCTCGATGGCGGTGCATGTGCAGGCGATGCTCGACTTTCAGAAAATGGGCGTGCCGACGCTCGATTACGGCAACAATATCCGCCAGATGGCCAAGGATATGGGCGTCGCCAACGCCTTCGACTTCCCCGGATTCGTGCCGGCCTATATCCGGCCCCTATTCTGCCGGGGCATCGGGCCGTTCCGCTGGGCGGCGCTCTCGGGCGACCCCGAGGATATCTACCGCACCGACCAGCGCGTGAAGGAACTGATGCCTGATGACAAGCATCTGCATAACTGGCTCGACATGGCGCGCGAGCGCATCCAGTTTCAGGGCCTGCCGGCACGCATCTGCTGGGTCGGGCTCGGCGACCGGCACCGGCTCGGCCTCGCCTTCAACGAGATGGTGGCCAAGGGGGAGCTGAAAGCTCCTGTCGTGATCGGCCGTGACCATCTCGATTCCGGCTCGGTCGCCTCCCCTAACCGTGAAACGGAAGCGATGAAGGATGGCTCGGATGCGGTCTCCGACTGGCCGCTGCTGAATGCCCTGCTCAACACGGCCGGCGGCGCGACCTGGGTCTCGCTGCATCATGGTGGTGGCGTCGGCATGGGCTATTCCCAGCATTCGGGCGTCGTCATCGTTGCAGACGGCACGCCGGAAGCCGCCAAGCGGCTGGAGCGTGTGCTCTGGAACGACCCGGCCACCGGCGTGATGCGCCACGCCGATGCCGGCTACGAGATCGCCATCGACTGCGCCAAGGAAAAGGGGCTGAAGCTGCCCGGCATCCTGCGCTGACATGCGCCTGATCCGCGCCAGTGAATGCCGCGTCATGCCGTGGAAGAATGGCGGCGGCACCACGACCGAGATCGCCGTGCATCCACCCGGCGCCTCGCTCGACGCCTTCGACTGGCGGATATCGAAGGCCCATGTCGGTATGGATGGGCTGTTCTCCAGCTTCCCCGGCATCGACCGGACGCTGTCCGTCCTCTCTGGAAATGGCATCGCGCTGCATTTCAGCGATGGCGAGACGACGAGCCTGCGCCGGGATTCCGCGCCCTACGCCTTCGCCGCCGACCGGGATGTCGAGGGCCGGCTGCTCGACGGCCCGATCGACGACCTCAACGTCATGACGCGGCGCGGACGCTGGCGGCACGACGTCACGCCCATTGCCGGTCCCGGTCCGATCGAGGTCTCACCGCGCGGTCGTCTGCTGGTGGTCATCGCCTGTTCAACCGGCTGGTCGGTGGCAACGGAGGCGCAGCGGGCGAACCTCGAAATGGGCGACAGCGTCCTGCTTGAGTATGCTGAGGAAGCCGTTCTTACCGGCAACGACGGCGGCGGCCTCTTTCTGATCGAGCTGTGGAGCGACGCTTCACGCTGATCTCTGCGCCCGCTCGAACAAGCCGGCGGCTATTTCAGCCCTGCCAGGAACGGCTCCACAGCCTGCCAGTTCTCGGCCGCGCCATAGGGGTTGCGGTCGGCGCGCAGGGTGGAGGAGCCATGGATGCCGGTTTTCGGCCGGTATTGCACCTTCACCTTGGCCGGCGAGGCGTCAATGATCGCCTTGGCCTGCGCGATCTCGCTCGCATCGCTGGCCGAAGATACGAAGATCGGCACGCCGACTTTCGCGGCGGCCTTTCGCACCGTGTCGCGCTTGCCGAAATACTCTCCCGGCGAGAAGGCAAGCAGGCCCGCAATCTTGTCGGGATGCTTTGCCGCCAGCAGGAAAGCCAGCGAAGCCGAGTAGCTCGATCCCCAGAGGATCACTTTCCCGCTGCGTCCATCCGAGCTGGCCCAGTCGAGCGCCGCCTCCAGATCAGGCAGCGTCTGCTCGAAGCCGGCATTGCCACGTAAAGCCTTGGCCGTCTGGTTGTCGCGGCCCCAGCCTGTCCCGCCCGAACGCTGATCGAGCGCCAGCGCGTTGAAGCCGAGCGTGTTCAGGCGCGGCGCGATGGTGGCGTATTCGCCGGAATTCGACGCGGCCTGATGGAAGAGCAGAATGACGGGCTTGGCCTTGTCGGCGTCGCCATAATAGGTGGCGAAGACCTTGACCTTGTCGGCGGCCGTGAGCGTGACCGGTTCGGCTGCGGCACGACCCGCGAATGGCAGCATCAGAAAGAGGCCGGCAACGAAGGGCAGGAATTTCATGCGACGGCTCCACCGGAACAACGCCGTGAGCGTTACGCCGGGATTTCGCCCGGCGTTTTCACTTCGGTCTCACGATTCCGCGTCAAACCGGTACGCGGCTCATCGCTCCATATAGCCGCGCGTGACCGGCAGCGTGTCGAGCCGCTTGGCGAGCTGGAGCTGGAAGACGACGAGGTCGTCATGGCGGAAGCTCGCTTCGGACGCAGCCAGATAGAATTCCCACATCCGGGCGAAGCGCTCGTCATACATGGCGACGGCCTCGCTCCGACGCGCCAGGAAACGCTCGCGCCAGGCCTTCAGCGTCTCGGCGTAATGCAGGCGCAGCACCTCGACATCGGTGATGACCAGCCCTTCCCGCTCGATGGCAGCCGACACCTCCGACAGAGCCGGAATATAGCCGCCGGGAAAGATGTATTTGGCGATGAAGGGGTTGGTCGCGCCGGGCGGCGAGCTGCGCCCGATGGTGTGGACCAGCGCGACGCCGTCTTGTGTCAGAAGCTCGGAAATCTTGCGGAAGAACTCTCGATAATAGCCCACGCCGACATGCTCGAACATGCCGACGGAGACGATGCGGTCGAAGCTTCCCGCCATGGTGCGGTAGTCCTGCAGACGGAAATCGACCGGAAGCTCCGTTTCCGCCGCGCGCGCTTTCGCGATGGCGAGTTGCTCCTGCGATAGGGTGATGCCCGTCACCGCCGCACCCGATTCGCGCGCGAGCGTCAGGCCGAGGCCGCCCCATCCGGAACCGATGTCGAGCACGCGCTGCCCGGGCTTGATCGCAAGCTTGGCGACCAGCCTGCGCTTCTTGATCTGCTGGGCTTCTTCGAGCGTGGTATCGGGATGCGGGAAGAAGGCGCAGGAATACTGCATGTCGTCATCGAGGAAGAGGCGGAAGAAGTCGGATTTGAGATCGTAGTGATGGGCGACGTTTCGCTGCGACCAAGCGAGCGTATTGTGCTGCTTGAAGCGCCGCACCGCGGTGCGCAGGCCCGACAGCGTATGCACCCAGGCGGATGGCTGCTGCCGGTGCGCGCTCGATATGAGCAGATCGAGCAGATCATAGAGGCTGCCGCGCTCGACCACGACACGGCCGTCCATTACGGCCTCGCCGAGCGCGAGTTCGGGATTCAGCGCCAGCTTCAGTTCCGTCGGCCGGTCGACGATGCGCATTCTCAGCGCGGGCGCATCCCCGCTTCCGACCGATTGCAGCGATCCGTCGGGAAAGATCACATCGATGCGCGGCTCCTTCACCAACCGCGACAGCATTCTGGCAACAAGTGCACGCATGGCTCCACCTCGCTGGCAGTGCCCCTTTCCTAAAAAGATGGCGTGCCCCGAAGCTTGCTGCAACTCCACTCATGCACGGCCGATCCTTGCCAAAGGCATGACCGCTGCTGCGCGGTCACGCCAAATCCTGTCGGGTTCAGCCCCGGATCACCTCACCATGCCCATTGTCCTCGGCAGCCACAGCGTCAGCTCGGGGATGAAGGTGATCGCGATCAGCGCCGCAAAGAGCGGGACCAGCCAGGGCAGGATCGCCATGGTGGTCTGCTCGACGGAGAGCTTGGAGACGCGCGACAGCACGAACAGCACCATGCCGAGCGGTGGATGCAGCAGCCCGATCATCAGGTTGAGCGTCATGATCAAGCCGAAATGGATCGGGTCGACGCCGAGCTTCAGCGCGATCGGCAGCAGGATCGGCACGACGATGGTGATCGCGGCGATGGTGTCGAGGAAGCAGCCGATGAAGAGCAGCAGCAGGTTCACCAGGATCAGGAACACCCATTTGTTCTGGGTCAGGCCGAGGATCGCGTCCGACATGATCTGGGCCGTGTTCGACACGGTCAGCAACCACGCAAAGATCGAGGCGGCGGTAACGATGAACAGGACCGAGGCCGTCGTCTCGATCGTGTCGAAGGTCGCCTTGGTCAGGGTGCGGAACGTCATCGAGCGATAGCGCACGAGGCCGAGGAAGAGCGACCAGATCACGGCAGCCGCGGCGGCCTCCGTCGGCGTGAACCAGCCGAGCGTCATGCCGCCGATCAGGATGACCGGCGTCATCAGCGCCATCACCGCCGAGAAGTCGAAATAATAGTCGAGCGCGAGCAGGGCGGCGAGCGCCAGGCCGATCGCGACATTCACCGAAAGCCCGGCCCAGACCAAGCCATAAGCCAGCAGCGGGAAGCCGAAGACGACAGCGACCTCGAGGCCCGCCGTGCCGATCTGCTTCATCGAGAACGCCGCGTCGGAGCCCCAGTTGCGCAGGCGCGCGAAGATCGCGACGGTCACCATCATGAACAGCGTCATGACGACGCCGGGGATGACGCCACCGAGGAAGAGCGCGCCGATCGAGGTATTCGACATCATGCCGTAGATGACGAAGGGCAACGAGGGCGGGATGATCGGGCCCAGCGTCGCCGAGGCCGCCGTGACGCCAACCGCCACGTCCATCGGGTAGCCATGGTCCTTCATCGCCTTGATCTCGATCGTGCCGATGCCGGCTGCATCCGCGATCGCGGTGCCCGACATGCCCGAGAAGATCACCGAACCGATGATGTTGACCTGCGCCAGGCCGCCCCGCATCCAGCCGACCAGAGCGACCGCGAAGGCGTAGATGCGGCCGGTGACGCCGGCGATGTTCATCAGGTTGCCGGCGAGAATGAAGAACGGCACCGCCAGCAGCGGGAAGCTCTCGATGCCGGCAATCATGCGCTGGGCGAGGATGACGTCCGGCACTGAGCCGGAGATCACGATGAAGGTGAGCGAGGCGACGGCCATGGCAATCGCCACGGGCACGCCGAGGATCATCAGCGTAAGGAAAGAGCCTAGCAGGATCAGCATGATGCGTCAGGCCTCCGAGCCGTCGAATGCGGCCGGATTTTCCAGCACCGAGTAGCCGCGCTGCCAGTTCTGCCAGGCGACGTGAAGGGAGCGGAGCGTCATCAGCGCGAAGGCGAGGACAACCGCGTTGAAGACGATCGATTTGGGGAGGTCGACCGTCGTCATCATCTCGTCGGGAATGAGCGAGGCATATTTGTACATCAGCCACGTGCCGTAGCCGAAGAAACCGATGCGCACGGCATCCACCCCGGTCGAAAGCGCCCGGCCGGCGGGGTGGGGAAGGTAGCGGTAGATGAAATCGACCTGGATATGCCGCGAGGACCGCACACATAGTGAAGCGCCGAGAAACACCACGACGACCAGCGCATAGACCGCGATCTCCTCGGTCCAGGCAAAGCTGTCGTTGAGGACATAGCGGGTGAAGAACTGCAGGATGACGCATCCGACCATCAGCCAGAAGGCCGCGAGCGTCACCCAATCCTCGATGCCATAGACGCTGAGATCGGCCGGTGGCGGCGCTTCGTCGAAGACATGGGCAAGCTCCTCCCCTGTCACCGGCGTATGGATTTCCTGCTTGATGTCGCTCGTCACGGCAGACCTCGGAATTGTGCTCAAGGGAGCATGATCGGGGGAGCCCGGCGGCAGGCCGCCGGGCTCCGGACGGCCGATTACTTCACCGCCTGGATGCGGTCCCAATCGGCCTTGCGGTAGCCGAACTGCTCGAAGGTGACGTTCTTCTGCACATTGGCGAGGAAGTCGGCCTTGTCGATCTCGGTGACCGTCAGGCCCTTGTCCTTGAAGAGCTGGACGAGCTTCACCTCGTCGGCCTGGATCTTCTTGGTGGTGCGTTCGGCCGCCTCCAGCGCGACTTGCGTGAAGATCTTGCGATCCTCGGGCGAGAGCTTGTCCCAGAGCTGCTTGGCAACCACGGTGTTCAGGTGGTCGACGATGTGGCCGGTCAGGACGATGTGCTTCTGGACCTCGAAGAACTTCTTGGCCTCGATCGTCGTCAGCGGATTCTCCTGCGCTTCGACGGTGCCGTTCTGCAGGGCCAGATAGACCTCCGCAAAGGCGATCGGCGCCGTGTTGGCGCCGCAGGCGCGCGGCATGGCGAGATAGGCCGGCACGTCGGGCACGCGGATCTTCAGGCCCTTCATATCGGCGCAGGTCTTGATCGGCTTGTTCGAGGTGGTGTGACGGGTGCCGTAATAGCTGACCGCCACGATCTGGTGGCCGCTCTTCTCCTGATAGCCCTTCACCATCTCGTTGTAGACGTCGCTCTTGGTGTAGGCGAGCAGGTGTTCGGGGCCGCGGAAGGTGAAGGGATAGTAGGTCACGCCGATCGGCGGATAGGCGCGCGCCGCGAAACTCGAGCCGGAGATGATGATGTCGACCGTGCCCAGCGTCAGGCCCTGGTTGATGTCGGTTTCCTTGCCGAGCTGCGAGGCCGGATAGACGGTGATCTCGTAGCGTCCGTTGGTCCGCTTCTTGAACTCGTCCGCCGCCCAGACCGACTCGGTGTGGAAGGGTTCCGAGGTCTCGTAGACATGGGCCCATTTCAGCTTGGTCTGCGCCTGCGCCGGAGCGCCGACGAGGGCGAGGCCGGCGGCAATTGCAGCGAAAGTCAGATAGGTCTTCATCGCGTATCCTCCCTGGATCTGTTGCGATCGATAGCGCGTCAATTCTGTCTTGCCGGGCGGGCGCTGACGCTCGCCTTCCCGTTCGAAATCTTGCCCTTTGAAAGCGTGTTGCCTGAAGCCCGAACGTCGCCGAAGCTCTGCGAGAAGCGCTCCTGCGAGCACTGCAGATGCCGGCGCATGGCATCGCGCGCCGCTGCCCCGTCCCGCCCTGCAAGCGCGTCGCGGATGGCGCGGTGCTCGGTCACCGCCGCGCGCCAGGAATCGGCATTCTCGAAATAGCGTGCGAGCTGTTGGAAATACGGGTTGATGCGCTGGTCGAAGAGTTCCCCGACGAAGCGGGCCAGAACCGCATTATGCAGAATGCCGGCGATCGCGACATGAAAGGAGCGGTCGAGCGCCACCAACTCGTCGCCGCAAAGGCCCGGAGCCTCCATCGCCGTCAAGGCCGCATCGATCGTTGCGATATCCTGCGGCTCAACGCGTGCGGCAGCCTCGAAGCAAACAGCGCTTTCGATCAGCTCCCGCGCCTTCAGGAGCTCGAAAGGCCCCTCGGAAACCGGCCCGGCCGATGGCGCATCGGCTGCCGGGCGGGGGTCGACGACATAGACGCCTGACCCCATGCGGATGCGGACCCTGCCCTCGACCTCAAGCGCGATCAGGGCCTCGCGCACCGATGGCCGGGAGACGCCGAGCTTCTCGGCCAGCTCGCGCTCGGGAGGCAGGCGCGAGCCCACCGGAAACTCGTGACGATCGATGAGTCCGCGCAGCTGATCGGCGATCTGCCGATACAGGCGCGGCGACTCGACGACTTCGAGCGGCACAGTTCACTCCCTGGTCTGAATCCCCGCCCACCCATAAGGGAAGGTCGCTTTGGCCATGTGGTCAGGCCAATTACCGAGGAAGGAACCATTGTTGCGCCGCCGTGTCAATCTGTCGCGGAGCGTCTTCAGTGCACTTCTGCGGCCAGCACCGCCTCGACCCGGATCTCCTCGACCAGCCGCTCCTTCAGCGCGACGAATTCCGGCGTGGTCTTGATGGTATAAGGCCGGGGATGGGGCAGATCGACAGCGATATCCGCCTTGATCCGGCCGGGGCGCGCGCTCATCACCACGACGCGGGAGCCGACGAAGATCGCCTCCTCGATATCATGGGTGACGAAGAGCACGGTCTTCTGCTCGCGCTCCCAGATGCCAAGCAGCATCTCCTGCATCAGCGCGCGGGTCTGGTTGTCGAGCGCGCCGAAGGGCTCGTCGAGCAGCAGGATCTTCGGGTCATTGGCGAGCGCTCGGGCGATCGCGGTGCGCTGCTGCATGCCGCCCGAGAGCTGCTTGGGGAAATGATCGACGAAGCCAGAGAGCCCGACCCGCCCGGCCCAGTCGCGAGCGAGATCGAGACGCTCGCGCTCGGCAATGCCCTTCTCCCGCAAGCCGAAGGCGATGTTCTGCACCACCGTCAGCCAGGGAAACAGCGTGTAGCTCTGGAAGACGAAGCCGCGATCCGCGCCCGGGCCGGAGACCGGCGTGCCATCGAGCAGAATGCGCCCCTCGCTTGCCGTTTCCAGCCCGCCGATGATGCGCAGCAGGGTCGACTTTCCGCAGCCCGAGGGGCCGAGAATGGTGATGAAGTCGTTGTCGCCGACGCTGAGGGTGGTCGGCATCAACGCACGCGTCGGTTGGCCGCCACGCTGGGCCGGAAAGGTCTTTCCGACGCCTTCGATCAGAAGCTTGCTCATCGTTGCGCCCAGGGAAACAGGCGCTGGTTGATCGCCTTGAACAGGAAGTCGGAGATCAGACCGATCAGGCCGATGACGATGATCCCGAAGATGATCTGGCCGGTGTTCAGCAGGGCCTGGCTGTCGGTGATCATGTGGCCGATCCCCGAGGACGATCCGATCAGCTCGGCGACGATGACATAGGTCCAGGCCCAGCCGAGCACGAGGCGAAAGATCTCGGCAATTTCAGGCGCGGCATTGGGCAGCAGCACGCGGCGCACGACGGAGCGGTCGCTGGCGCCCAGCGTATAGGCGGCGTCGACAAGGTCGCGGCGCACACTCCCGACCGCGACCGCGATCATCAGGATGAGCTGGAAGACCGAGCCGATGAAGATGACCAGCAGCTTCTGCGCCTCGCCGATACCGGCCCAGAGGATCAGCAGCGGGATGAAGGCCGAGGCCGGCAGATAGCGCGCGAAGGAGACGAAGGGTTCGAGGAAGGCCTCGACCGGCTTGTAGGCGCCCATCAGGATGCCCAGCGGCAGCGCCACGGCAACGGCCAGCACGAAGCCGCCGAGCACGCGCCAGATCGTCATGCCGATGTCGAAGGCAAAGCCATACTCGACCAGCAGGCTGTAGCCCTCACGCACCATGGTGAAGGGGTCGGCGAGGAAGAGCTTCTGCACGAAGCCGCCGAAGGTCGCGACCGACCAGAACGCGACGAACAGCGCGAAGAACGCGATGCCGTAGCCGATCCGATAGGGCGCCGAGACAGGCTGAAGCGGCTTCATACGGCAGCTCCCGCGACCTGTGCGACGGCGGCCAGTTGCCGCCACGGCTCGATCGACCAGAACCCGGCTGCGGCGCCCGAGGTCGACGGCAAGACGAAGACCGTCGCGCCTGCGAGCCTGTCCGGCTGCGCGCCATAGTCCAGGCGCAGGCCGGTTGGCTGAAGCACCGCTTGCGCCGCTCGCTTGCCGTTGAACGCGACGATATCGGGAGCGTGCGCTCGCATCTTGGCCATGAAGCCCTCTATGTCGAAATGGGACCGCAGCAATGCGGTATCGGGACCGGACGTCGCCTTCGCGACATCGGTCAGGCCGATGCCATAGTCCGGCAGGTCAGGGAAGTCCGCCGGGCCAAGCTGATCGGCGATCAGCCCGACTTCATGAAGAGTTTTCCAGAACTTGTTTCCCGGCCCGGCATAATAAGCCCCGAGACGTGCGGAGACCGCTCCTGCCTGCGTGCCGCAAAACACGATGCGCAGGCCGGGACGCAGAACGTCAGGCAGGATGGGCTGCTCCAGCGTCATGGTCGGGCTTGTCCCGACCATCCACGTCTCCGCCTATGCGAGACAGCGTTCAAGACGTGGATGCTCGCCACAAGGGCGAGCATGACGGTCGTGGCCAGTCCTTCAGGCCTCACTTACTGCCCGGCCTCACTTGCCGACGACATATTTCGTCTCGACCAACGTGCCGAGATCGGGCTTCGACTTGATCAGGCCGATTTCGAGCAGCAAGTCGGCCGCCTTGGCCGAGAAGGCCTGCCATTCGCCGGAGAAGAAGGCCTTGTTGCCGGCCTCATCCGACCAGCGCAGGTAGCCGGCCGACTTGCCGAACTGTTCGCCGCTCTGCTTCACATCCGCGCCCATGATGCCATAGGCCTTGGCCTGGTCGGCCTTGATCAGCTCGAGCGCCTCGAAATAGCTCTTGGTCAGGCCCTTGGCGGCGTCGTCATTGGCGGCGAGGAAAGCGGGCGTGCAGCCGAGCGTGTCCATCACCATCGGATAATCGAGTGTGGTGGCGATGATCTTGCCGGCATCGGGCTTGTCGCGCACGGCGGAGAGATAGGGCTCATAGGTCAGGGCCGCGTCGTTCTGGCCGGCGATGAAGGCCTGAGCTGCGGGGCCCGGCTCCATGTTGACGACGGTGACGTCCTTCACGGACATGCCGTTTTCCTTGAGCATCCAGGCCAACGCAAAATAGGGCGAGGTACCGGGGGCAGAGGCAGCGACCGTCTTGCCCTTGAGGTCCTTGATCGAGGCGGTCGTGTTGCGCGTCACCATGCCGTCGGCGCCATAGCTCTTGTCGAGCTGGAAGATCTGCTTGGTCTTGATGCCAGCCGCATCCCAGACGATCCAGGTCTCGACAGTCGTCGCGGCGCACTGGATGTCGCCCGAGGCGATGGCAAGGTGGCGGTCCTTCTGCGGGATTTTCTTGATGGTGACGTTGAGGCCGTTCTTGGCGAAGATGCCGGCCTCCTTGGCCAGCACAAGAGGCGCGAAGCCGGTCCAGCCGGAAATGCCGATGGAAACCTTGGTCTGCGCCTGCGCCCCGCCGGCGATCATGAGACCCGCAAGGCCAATGCCGGCCAACACTGAAAACCGCTTCAAACCCGTCATGTCCCCGACCTTCCCCTGATGATATCGCGCGGTACGCCGCTATCGCAGCCTGAAGCGCGGCGATATGCAACCTTCGTTCCAAAACAGGTTAAATGCATATGCAAATCCGTCAAGGAGCCGATCAACGTTCGTCACGAAGCCAATGAATTTCTCTTGTTTGACAGCGCGGGAGACATCCCTTCCCCTTCGTGCATCCGCCCCTTCGTGCGTCCGCGCGCCGCGCTGCGCTCTCCCTCCCGAATCCGCCCGCCCCCAAACATCTGCCCGCTTGCAAGGACGACCTGAATGAACGGCGCCGACCGCCTCTGCGATACGCTCCTCGTCAATGACGTTGATGTCTGCTTCGCCAATCCCGGTACGTCCGAGATGCATTTCGTCGCGGCGCTCGACCGCAAGCCGCAGATGCGCTGCGTGCTCGGCCTGTTCGAGGGCGTGGTGACGGGCGCGGCCGACGGCTATGCCCGCATGGCCGACAAGCCGGCGGCGACCCTGCTGCATTGCGGGCCGGGCATGGCGAATGCACTCGCCAACATGCACAATGCCCGGCGCGCCTGGACGCCGATGATCAATGTCGTCGGCGATCACGCGACCTATCACCTCAAGCACGACGCCCCGCTCACCAGCGATATAGAGAGCCTGGCTCGGCCGATGTCGCATTTCGTGCGCCGCATCGCGACGCCCGAGGATGTCGGGCCGGCCATCGGCGAGGCCTATGCCGCCTCGCTGTCCCTGCCCGGCGTGACCACGGTGATCCTGCCGGCCGATTGCGCCTGGGGCAGCGTCGAGCCGGCCGAACTCTCGGCGACGAAGGTGCCGGCGCTCAAGACGGTCGACGCCGCCGCCATTCGCGATGTCGCGGCGGCGCTGCGCAAGCATGGCTCGCGCGCCGCGCTGATGATGTCGGGCCTGTCGCTGCGGGCCAGGCCCATGGAGATGGCGGCTCGCATCTGCGCGGCGACGGGCGCCCAGATGTTCGGGCAGATGTCGAACGGACGCATCGAGCGCGGCGCCGGCCGCGTCGCCCTGCCGAAGGTGTTCTACCCCGTCGACATGGCGCTGGCGCAGCTCAAGGACATCGACCTGCTCATCCTGATCGGTGCGCAGGCACCGGTCGGATTCTTCGCCTATCCCGGCAAGCCCGGCCCGCTGACCCATGAAGGCTGCACGATCACGACGCTGGCAAAGCCCGGCGACAATCTGCCGGGCACGATCGCTGCGCTCGCCGACGAACTCGGCGCGACATTGACGGCTCCGGCCTACATCGCCCCGAAGCGTGAAGACGCCAGCGCCCTGCCGACCGGTACGCTCGACGCCGACAAGGTCTGCACAATCGTCGCGAAGCTGCTGCCGGAGAACAGCATCATCTGCGATGAATCCGTGTCGTCGGGACGCGTGTTCTATCAGCAGTGCCACAACGCGCCGCAGCACGATTACATCCAGCTCACCGGCGGCGCGATCGGCGAGGGTATCCCGCTCTGCGTCGGCGCGGCCGTCGCCTGCCCCGACCGCAAGGTCATCGGCATGCAAGCCGACGGTTCCGGCATGTACACAGTGCAGGGCCTCTGGACGCAGGCGCGCGAAAACCTCGATGTCATCACGGTGATTTTCGCGAACCGGACCTATCAGATCCTGCATGGCGAGATGCGCGCCGTCGGCGTCAATGATTTCGGCCGCAATGCCAAGCTGATGCTCAATCTCGACGAACCGGCGCTGGACTGGGTCTCGATGGCCAAGGGCATGGGGGTCGAAGCCGGACGCGCCACCACTGCCGAGGAGTTCACCAGGCTGTTCGAGGCCGCGCTTGGCCGCAAGGGGCCGTTTTTGATCGAGGCGGTGATCTGACTTCTTCCTTCTCCCCTCGGGGGAGAAGGTGGCAGCGCGTAGCGCTGACGGATGAGGGCAGACCCTCCACCGAAAACAAGAAAGGGCCGCTTGCGCGACCCTTCCCTCATCCGTCTGCTGCGCAGACACCTTCTCCCCCGAGGGGAGAAGGACGCACGCCCTACTTGAACCCGCCCAAAAACGCGTCGAGGCAGCCGCCGATCGCCTCGATCGCATAGCCACCTTCCTGCACCACCAGCGTCGGCAGGCCCATCGCCTTCACCTGCGCGCCGATCGTGCCGAAATCGGCGGCTTCCAGCTTGAGCACGCCGATTGGATCGTCCTTGTGGGCATCGTATCCAAGCGCGATGACCAGTGCGTCCGCGCCGAATTTTTGGATCGCCTCGCCTGCCCGCTCGACTGCGGCCTTCATCGCGGCGCCGCCCGTGCCGTGAGCCAGCGGCAGATTGAGGTTGAAGCCCTCGCCCGGGCCGTTGCCGCGCTCGTCCTCATAGCCCGTGAAGAACGGGTAGTAGTCGACGGGATCGGCATGAACAGAGATCGTCAGGACGTCATCGCGGCGATAGAAAATCTGCTGCGTGCCGTCGCCGTGATGGGCATCGACATCGAGGATTGCGACCTTGCCGAATTTCGAGCGCAGGCGCTGGGCCGCGACCGCCGTGTTGTTGATGTAGCAGAAGCCGGTGGCACGGTCGGCGCGGGCATGGTGGCCGGACGGGCGGCATAGCGCGTAGACGCCGCGCTCGCCTGCGAGCACGGCGTCGGCGCCGGCGACCGCCGTGTCGGCCGAGCGCTGCGTCGAGGTCCAGCAATGCTCGCCGACCGGCACGGAGAGATCGCCGAGATACCAGCCGAGCTGGCCCATGATCCCGGTCGGGCGGCAGGGCGGGCGGACGGATTCGTCGGTACGGCCGCTCCAATAGGGGAAGGTGTTGGGCCAGGCTTCCGGGCCGCGCTCGGGCAATTCCTGCCAGCGCGCCCAGATCGTCTCCAGGAAGCGCACGAAGCCGGCGTCATGGACGGCCAGAACCGGATCGAGGCCCGCCGCGGCCGGCTGCTCGGGGGTGATGCCGTGCTTCTTCAGCGCTCCCAGCAGTTGCGCCGTCCTCTCCGGCAGATCCTTGGGCGCGACGATGCGGCCAAAGCGCATATATTGCTGGGGATCATGAAGCGACTGATCGGGGTGATAGAAAGCGCGCATGCAAAACCGTCCTCTTGAGTCCTCGGAAACGCCATGTCGAGCGTTTCGCCAGATCCGAAGCTAACGGTTCGCCGACGCGAGGTCAGCCGCCATCGCTGCCGCACCGCCTTGCTCGCCATGCGTGATCAGGCCTGTGAATTCGCGGGCGAGGTCGGCGAGGTCGAAACGGTCCGGCCGATACCAGTCGGTCGAACCGTTCAGCGCTCCGAGCAGGAAGAAGCGCAAGGCGTCGGGCGCACGTTGCGGCGACAGCGCTCCGGCCTCCTGAAGCTCGGCAATCAGGGCGCGCCAGACATCCTCATAGGCGCGGCGGACGCGGCGCACGCTGTCGGGCGTCGGCGTCGCGCCAAAGGTGAAGACCTTGATGCTGGCGGAGGTGTAGTCGCCATGGCCATGCAGCGCCGTCAGATGCGCGCGGATCGCCGCTTCCAGCCGCTTGCGGGGCGTTGCATCCGACGCCTGCGCGAGCGCGGCGACCACGGCCTCATGGACAAAGCGCACGCCGTCGTTGACCACCGCCTCGACGATCTCCTCCTTCGAGGCGAAGTGGTAGTAGAGGCTCGCCTTGCGAATGCCGACGGCCTCGGCGATCTCGCGCAGCGTGGTCTGGTGATAGCCGCCGCCGCGCAGCAGCCGCGCGGCCGTATCAAGGATGAGCCGGCGCGAGCCGCCCTCGATAGGTCCATCGGCGGATCTGTCGAGCGCCGCGCTCATGAGGCTCCACCGTCATTCCGGGGCGTGGCGAAGCCGCGAGCCCGGAACCCATAACCGCGGAGCGCGGTAAAAAAGGTGCTGTGGCCAATGCGCTTCATCCGGCTGAACCTGCGGCTATGGGTTCCGGGCTCTTCGCTGCGCGAAGCCCCGGAATGACGGAGGTGAATCACAGCCGCTTCGCGACCTCTTCCAGCATCACCTCGGTCGCGCCGCCGCCGATCGCCTGGACGCGGGCGTCGCGGGTCATGCGCTCGATCGTGCTTTCGCGCATGTAGCCCATGCCGCCATGGAACTGCAGACAGGCATACATCACCTCGTTGACCAACTCGCCGCAATAGGCCTTGGCCATGGAAACCTCGCGCGTCGCCTCGAAACCCTGCGCATCGAGCCAGGCCGCGTGATAGACCAACTGGCGGCCGGCCTCGACCTTGCTCGCGAGCGTCGCCAGCTTCTGGCGGATGACCTGCTTGTCCCAGAGCGGCGCGCCGAAGGCCTTGCGCGTACGGACATAGTCGAGCGTGAGATCGATTGCGGCCTGAGCCTCGCCCATCGCCATCGCGCCGATCACGGTGCGCTCGTTCTGGAAATTGCTCATGATCGCATAGAAGCCGCGCCCCTCCTGCCCGAGCAGGTTTTCGGCCGGAATGCGGCAATCCTCGAAGACGAGCTCGGCCGTGTCCGACGAGCGCCAGCCATGCTTGTCGAGCGCACGGGAGACCTTGAACCCCGGCGTGCCCTTCTCGACCAGGAAGATCGAGACCGATTGCGAGGGCTTGGCCGAAAGGTCCGTCTTGGCGGCGACGCAGTAAAGGTCGGCATGGACGCCATTGGTGATGAACATCTTCGCGCCGTCGAGCACGTAGGTATCGCCCTCGCGCCGGGCGGTGGTGCGAATGCCTTTCACGTCGGAGCCCGCGTCGGGCTCGGTCACTGCGACCGCGACGATCTTCTCGCCCGCGATGATGTCGGGCATGAGCCTGTCGCGCTGCGCCTGCGAACCGGCATTGGCGATATGAACCGAGGCCATATCGGTGTGAACCAGCGCCGTAATGGCGACGCCCGAGAAGGTCGAACGCCCGAGCTCCTCGGCGAGCACGACGGTCGCCATCGTGTCCATCTCGGAGCCGCCATACTCGGCGGGGTAGCGAATACCGAAGAAGCCAAGCGCGCCCATCTTGCGCAGCACTTCGCGCGGCACCGAACCGGCCTCTTCCCAGGCGAGCGCATGCGGCTTGATCTCGGTCTCGACGAAGCGGCGGACCTGATCCCGCAACGCTTCATGCTCTTCGGTGAAATAGGGCGAGCGGCGCTGGCCTTCGCCCGAGCCTGATTTCGCGCCCGAGCCTGATTTCGCGACTGCCGACATGGCGTTCTCCCACGCTTGACCTATGCGGCTCAATCCGCCTACCTAACGGACGGTAGGTGAATTGGCCGAGACGTTCAAGTCGTCTCTCGGTTTCTTCACTGGCACGACAGGATGTGCCGTCATTCCGGACAAGCCGCGTCAGCGGCGCCGATCCGGAATCCATCATAGAGCGCCAAAGCCCTTCGATGGATTCCGGGTCTTCGCTTCGCTACGCCCGGAATGACGCGCCTTTGCAGAAGAGGTCGGAGGTCCATGTCACAATCAACAACAACGGCGGCTGCCCCTCCCCCGCTATCGGCCATGCTCGCAACGCTGCGCGAGCGCAACGCCCATGTCGCAGCTGGCGGCGGCGCGAAGATGCGCGAGCGCCATGAAGCGCGCGGCAAGATCATGGTGCGCGAGCGGATCGACCTGCTGCTCGATCCGCAGACGCCGTTTCTCGAACTCTCGCCGCTCGCCGCCTGGGGGCTTTATGCCAATGAGGTGCCCGGCGCGGGCATCGTCACCGGCATCGGCATCGTCAATGGCTGTGCCTGCATGCTGATCGCCAACGACGCGACGGTGAAAGGCGGCTCCTTCTTCGCCGAGACGGTGCGCAAGCATCTGCGCGCGCAGGAGATTGCCGAAGAGCATCGCCTGCCCTGCCTCTATCTCGTCGATTGTGGCGGAGCCTTCCTGCCCGAGCAGGACCGGGTCTTTCCGGATCGCGACCATTTCGGCGGCTCCTTCTACAACCAATGCCGAATGTCGGCGGCGGGCATCCCGCAGATCTCGATCGTCTTCGGCGGCGCGACAGCCGGCGGGGCCTATATCCCGGCGCTGTCGGACGAGGTCATCATGGTCAAGGGCACCGGCCGCATCCATCTGGGCGGTCCGCCGATCGTGAAGGCCGCCATCCACGAGATCGTCGATGGCGAGACCTTGGGCGGCGCCGAGATGCACACACAGGTCTCGGGCGTCGCTGATCATCTGGTCCTTTCCGAGATGGAGGGTTTGGCGAAGCTGCGAGAGATCGTAGGCTCGCTTGGCGAGAGCGGCCGCCTCGCCGTGCCAACGACCACCCCCACAGCACCCAAGCTCGATCCCGACGAGCTCGAACACATCGTCCCGACCGATCTGCGCCGCCCCTATGACGTGCGCGAGGTGATCGCGCGCATCGTCGATGGCAGCGTCTTCAACGCGTTCAAGCCCGACTATGGCGCCACGCTGGTGACGGGCTTTGCCCATATCCACGGTTTCCCGGTCGGGATCATCGCCAATAACGGCGTGCTGTTCTCGGAATCGGCCGTGAAGGGCGCGCATTTCATCGAGCTCTGCGACCAGCGCCAGATTCCGCTGCTCTTCCTGCAGAACATCACCGGCTTCATGGTCGGCACGGAGGCCGAGCGCGGCGGCATCGCCAAGCACTCGGCCAAGCTGGTGTACGCGGTCTCGAATGCGCGCGTGCCGAAATACACCGTGCTGATCGGCGGCTCGTATGGCGCCGGCAATTACGGCATGTGCGGGCGGGGTTTCCGGCCGCGCTTCCTGTTTTCCTGGCCCAATGCGCGTATCGCGACGATGAGCCCGGACGTCGCGGCCAATGTCGTGACCGAGCTTCGCCGGCAGAGCCTCAAGGGCAATGCCGACGAGGCAGCCATCGCCGCACTCGACGCCAAGACACGCGCCCAGTTCGAAGAACAGAGCGACCCGTATTACGCCACGGCGCGGCTCTGGGACGATGGCATCATCGAGCCCCGGCAGACCCGCGACGTGATGGGCCTGTGCCTGGCATTGTCGGCCGGCGAGCCGCACGACACCTCCCCGCGCCCTGTCTACAGGATGTGACGGCAATGCGCGAAGACCTCCGCCGTCATTCCGGGGCAGGCCGAAGGCCTGAGCCCGGAACCCATAACCGCAGGATTTGCCTAGCGAGGCTCCCAACCGTGTCGCCTTCTTCGAGAACGACAGTGGTTATGGGTTCCGGGCTCGACCCTGCGGGTCGCCCCGGAATGACGGCTTTGGCTCGCAAGCGCTTCCTGCTCTCCCGATGATCGGCACCCCATGTTCGACACCATCCTGATCGCCAATCGCGGCGAAATCGCCTGCCGCATCATCAAGACCTGCCGCAGGCTCGGCATCCGTACTGTCGCGGTCTTTTCCGAAGCCGACAGGGAGGCGCTCCATGTGCGCCTCGCCGATATCGCGGTGCATATCGGCCCTGCGCCCGCCCGCGAGAGCTATCTGCGGGCCGACACGATCATCGCGGCGGCGCTGGCGACCGGCGCACAGGCGATCCATCCGGGCTACGGCTTCCTGTCCGAGCGGCTCGACCTGATCGCCGCCTGTGAGGCCAACGGCATCGCCTTCATCGGCCCGTCAGCCTCTGCGATCGATGCGATGGGCGACAAGATCCGCTCCAAGCAGATCGCTCGCGAGGCGAACGTTCCCGGCGTGCCCGGTTATGACGGCGCCGATCAGTCGCCGGAGGTCCTGCGCGCCGAGGCGTTGCGCGTCGGGCTACCCGTGATGGTCAAGGCGTCGGCCGGCGGCGGCGGCAAGGGCATCCGCAAGGTCGAGTTCGAGGCCGATCTCGATGGGGCGATCGTCGCGGCCAGCCGCGAGGCGCAAGCCGCCTTCGGCGATGGGCGGCTGCTGATCGAGAAATTCGTGACGCGGCCGCGCCATGTCGAGGTGCAGGTCGCCGGCGACAAGCACGGCAACATCGTCCACCTGTTCGAACGCGACTGCTCGGTGCAACGCTCGAACCAGAAACTGCTCGAAGAGGCTCCGGCTCCAAATCTCTCGGAGGCCACTCGTACCGCATTACACGACCATGCGCTGCGGCTGTCGCGCGCCATCGGCTACGACAATCTCGGGACGGTCGAGTTCCTCGTGGATGCGGCGACCGAGGGCGTGTTTTTCCTGGAGATGAACACGCGACTGCAGGTCGAGCATCCGGTCACGGAGGCGATCACCGGGCTCGATCTCGTCGAGTGGCAGATCAGGATCGCGGCCGGCGAGGCGCTTCCCTGCTCACAGGATCAGATCCGCTGCTCCGGCCACGCCATCGAGGCACGGCTGACGGCGGAACGGGCCGATGAGGGCTTTCGCCCCGATACCGGTGTCATCCGGCTCTGGCGCGAGCCTGCGGGGCTGCGCGTCGACAGCGGCGCCGCTGCAGGCAGCGAGGTCTCGACACATTACGATTCCCTGCTGGCCAAGGTCATCGCGCATGCTCCCGATCGCGCGAGCGCCGTTCGCGCATTGGCCGATGGACTCGAACGGCTGGTGGTGCTCGGGCCGGCGACGATCAGGCGTTTCCTCGTCGATGCGTTGCGCGAGCCCGTCTTCGCCCGTGGCGAGGCGACGACGCTGTTCCTGAGCGAAACCTGGCCGGAAGGCTGGCACCGACCTCAGACACATGGTGACGAGCGCAACGCCATCGCCGCCGCGATCTGGCTGACTGCGAATGCGGCGGATGCGCGTCTGGGGCCATGGGGGGCGCTCGCCGGTTTTCGGCTGCTCGCGCCTGCAGGACGGCCTGCCACCAGCCATCTTGCGGTCGAGGCTGACGGGCAAGCCACCCGTCTCATCATCGAGACCCATGACGGCTTCCTGCGCATCATCGGCCCTGATGGCGCGAGGGACATCGTGTTGCGTCCGGCAGGCGATTCATCCGGCTGGATCGTTGCAGTGGACGGCGTTTCTGCGCGCGTCGATGCCATTCATGACGGCGAAGGGATCTTCCTGCGACATCGCGATATCGAGGGCCGGGTCGAAATCGCGCTCACTGTCGCCGCCGAAGCCGCGCAACGCGGCGCGAACGCCGAGGCCGGAAACACCGTGCGCGCGATGATGCCGGGCACGGTGGCGGCGCTTCATGTCTGCGAAGGCGACGTGGTCGAGGCAGGGCAGGTCGTCGCTATCCTGGAGTCGATGAAGCTTTTCATGGAGCTCAAGAGCCCGGCTGCAGGCACCGTCACGCGGATCGGCACGCGTGCGGGCGCGACGGCGGCGGCCGGCGACATCCTGATGGCCATAGAAACGGCCTGACGGCGAGAATGGCCTGCGCGCCGTGTCGCGACTGGGTCGCAGCGCGGCAACTCGATATGGCGCTGGCTAGGCCGCGTCGTCCCAGAGGGCGACCCTCGAACGGCCCTTGCCGGCGCGTTTGGCATCGTACAGCGCGCCATCCGCCGAACGCGTCAGTGTCTCGGCAGTCCAGACCGTGCGATCGTCGGATGCCTTGACGGCGACGCCGACGCTGGTGCCGACCCTGACGATATTGCCGAGCACGGTGAACGGCCTGCTGATCGCGAGTACGGCGCGGTTCGCCACTTCGGCCAGTTTCTCGACATCGTCGGTATCTCGGATCACGATAGCGAACTCGTCGCCGCCCAGGCGCGCCAGGAGATCCTCCGAACGGATCATCGCCAGCAGGCGCTGCGCAACCTGCTTCAGCAGATCGTCACCGGCGGAATGGCCATGCAGGTCGTTGACCTGCTTGAAGCCGTCGAGGTCAAGCAGGAGCAGGCCCAGCGCCTCGTCCCGCTCGCAGGCTTCTGCGAGAACCTGATCGAGGCCCCGACGATTCACCAGGCCGGTCAGAGGATCGTGACGGGCGGCGAAGTCGAGCTCCCGGCGGGCGATCAGAAGCTCCTCGAACTGGCCGATGATGTGGTCCGAGCCCTCGTAGATCGAATAGAGATAGACGGCCAGGAGCAGGCTGAGCGCCTGATAGAGCGGGTCGCCCGACATCAGGAAGGCGGCGATCAGCGTGCCCATCGCGAGTGTCGAGAGCCCGGCGCAGATCCAGTAGCGCAGCGTGCGCAGAGAGGAGCCTGAGGTCAGCGCCATGGTCAGGCCCAGGCTGAGAACATGCCCACCCTGATAATCCAGCCTGAAGACCGTGATGGTCAGCACCGCCAGAACCGCTGTGAAGGCAAAGGCGGCGTAGGCGTAGCCGGCCTCCCAGCGCCGTGCCTCCTTCAAGGTCAGGCGCCGCGATGGATCCCGGCGCTTGAAGCCGATGATATTGGCAATTCGCGCCCCCGTGGTGGCGACAGCGGCGCCCGTAATCCACCAGAAAATGCCAGCCCCGGTCTGCACGGCCATGATGACAGAGCCGATGATGAGGCCCGTCGAAATGCACAGGATCTGCGGCAGCGCCTGAAAGAGCCGAGAGATGATCTCGATCTCAATCTCCGCCGGCAGCCGTGAGGCCCGTCTGCGTGGTCGCGCGAGATAGTGCATGGGCACGCATCTATCGATTCCCGCCTAAAACTCCGTCAGCGCAATCCTTCGCATTCTAGGCGATCGTGCATCGCGCCCCTGAGAAAGCCGCGCTGGCGGCAAGTCAGGAACCGTTCATGCGGCGGCTGCTACGAGAAGGTTCGGTGCCCGCCCTCAATCGATTCGTCATGGATGGGCCAAGCTTAGGAGACCAGGCATGCTAACCAGAAAGCTCGCCTTCGCAGCCCTCACCGGCGTTGTCCTGCTGAGCGCGGCTCCTGCCGGCGCACAATATTACGATCCCTATGGCCGGCCGCCGCCGCCGCGTTACGACTATGATCGCCCACCGCCGCCTTATGGCTACGACCGGCCCCGCTACAATGATGACCGGGGCTATGACCGGCCCTACAGGGCGCGGCGCTTCGGCGACATGTGCGAGACGTCGCGCGGAACCTGCGAGACCCGGCCTACGCCGGTCGGCTCGAGCTGCCGCTGCTACATTGAGGGATTCGGCGAGAAGCGCGGAATCATTCAGTAGCGAACGGCGCCCGATCAATTCGGCACGCGGTGCGGGCCATGAGCCCGTGCCGCCACAGCGCGTCACGGCCGCGTGGCAAGCGCCTTCGTCAGGGGCGCCGTCGAAATGCTCGTCTCGCCCCGGAATGGTTCGTCCATGATGACGATCAGGGCGAGCACCATTCCGATGGCGGCCATATGGATCGCGATCAACGAGACAGCCGTCCAGTTGAGCTTGTGGCGGCCGTTCATCGCCATGGCGCCGAGCAGGAAGACGGCGATCATCCACCAGAAGATGCTGGGGACCGATTTCGTCGCAGCCTCCAGGCGTCCCTGCCGGTACTCTTCAAGCTTATCCAGCAGCCCCCTGAGAGCCCCCGCGGATTCCGGGTGGGCCGCGCCGGCTGCGCGGACGCCTGCTACAAGCGTCGCGAGCGCCTGGTCGCTGTTCGCAGCGAGCGCGGGGTCCCTGAGCGAAAGCGAATACCATTCGTCCCTGACGATCGTGTCGATATAGGCCCGAAGGCTTCCGCGCGCTCGCACGGTTTCCTCACCGCCGAGGCTTCCGAGATCGCGGTCCAGGCGCGCAACGAATGAGCCCTCGCGCGATACGGCATCATCCGCCCGCCCAAGATTCGTGCGCACGTCGGACAGCACGAGAGCGAGGACGAAAACGGTAAAAGCGAGCAGGCTGCCGTGGACGAGTTCGGCGAGCTTGGTGTGTTCCTCGAGGGCATCGAGGCGCCCTGCAAACCAGATGTGATGCGCGGCAAAGGCAAGCGCCAGCGCAAGGGCAACCGTAGAAACAGCCCCGACAACCAGGATCGTCGCATCCGAATGCGCCGCTATGAGCTGAATCAGCGAAACCATGGCCACCTCCGGGCAATATCCTCGATCACAAGTCCCGTCGATCGGCAAGGCATGGCCGGATCGGCGCGGTGGAGTTGGCCATCCGACACTGGCCGGAAGAGCAAGACCTCCGCTGCTCGGGATGCCGCGCCAGCATCGCAATGATTGATGACGCAAACGTTCCATTTTCATAGACGCCCGGATGGTTTATTCTCCCACTTGCGAAGGAGGGCTAACGATTCGATGAAGATGAAGCGGATGCGTGGCAAACCACGCTCGCAAGTCGCCGCCCTGCCGATCCGCCGGGTCGCTGATGGCGTATTCGAGATCATGTTGATCACGACGCGCACCACGCGCCGCTGGATCGTGCCGAAGGGCTGGCCGATCAAGGGCGTGGACGACAGCGAGGCCGCCGCACGGGAAGCGCGCGAGGAAGCCGGGGTCGTCGGCCGGATCGAGAAAAAACCGGTCGGGCGCTACATCTACTGGAAGCGAATGCGCGACCATTTCGCGCTCTGCAAGGTCTCGCTGTTCATTCTCGATGCGGAGCGTCAGCTCGAGAACTGGCCCGAGCGTGGCGAGCGTCTGTTCCATTGGTTCAAGCTGCATGATGCAGCCGACCTCGTCGACGACCCCGGCCTCGGTGCTGCGATCAGGGCGCTGAAGCTGCGCTGAGCCGCAAAATTCCCTTGGGCTCGCCAGCCGGCGCAAACAGCACCACTGGCAAAATCGATGCTCGTTCTTTCTGGACCGGCGGCCGGCAACGAGTAGTGTGGCCCCACATCGCTACCTGGGGATTCGTTGTTGTCGGACGGTTCAGAAGATCGGCGCCATACCCGCAAGCGGATGGTTCAATCCGGCTCGATCCGGGCCATCGGCGGCTCGCGCTCGTACCCCTGCATGGTGCGTGACGTATCCGCCTCCGGCGTGAAGCTTCGCGTGCCGATCGGGTTCGATGTTCCGGAGATTTTCGAGCTGTCGGTTCCGGCCCTGGATCTCAACCGAACCGCACGCGTTGCTTGGCGAAGCCTTCATTCGATAGGAGCAGCGTTCGAGCAGATCGCAGATATCGATCCAAAGAGCCGGCTCGCCGCTCGCTGATCCCGCGAGACTCCCTGCAGGTCGGCTTGCCGCCGAAGCGCACACGCGGAACAAAGTGCCTACCCAGACAGTTCAACCTATGATTGTCCATCTGGGGGATACAATATGACTCTCGCCATATGCGTAACCGCGATCATGCTTCTTGCCGTCCCAGTGGGATGGTACGGCTGGAATTACTGGATGACGTGATTTCGGTCCATCGCGCGCCAGTCCGGCTGCTGTCGCCTTCGTACTGGAAACGGAGCGTTAGCCTCCGAGAGGGACAAGATTCGGCCCTCCAACGCAGAGCAAGCGGGTGATTTTTGCTCCGTTCCCCTCGCAGCGTCGCTTAAATTTTACCTTTGCCCCCATTTGGGAGGTGGAGACAGGTGCGATTCCGGATCAGATTTTATCGGGGGAGGTAAAACTGGCGTGAGGGCTCGTATGGCGACCAAGGAGAGCGTAGCGAATTTGAAGGCGCAGAATAGCCAGCTGGCGCAGGCATTACACGATCTGACGAGCTATGTGCGGCGCTGCGCCTGTGACGAATTTGAAAGTCGAGATGGCGGGTATGTTGAAAGATGGAAGTCGCGACAGCTGCTGGCTCTGCTGAACAAGGCAGAAGAGCTGCTGCCAAAAAGAGACATATCGAAAGCTCCCCCAAACAGCTGGCAGCCGGTTCGTACGGCCCCCAAGGCGGATCCCGGTGGAGTGCCGGTCGTCCTGGAAGCCGTCCTTCCCGACGAGACGCCGCGTGAGCAACGAATCTGGTGGAAGCCGGGGGAAGAAGGCGGTGTATGGATCAGCCAGACCGGCAAGGTCGTTCGACCTGCCTTCTGGCGCCCTTTGACCGGTGAGAGCGGCGTAGCCCGGCCCCCGCACCCGCCTCGTCGCGGATAATTGCCACAGCGACGATGATTGGGCGCCCGGCGCCCTGAAAGAGCCGGGCGTCGTTCGTGTTCGCGCCTATGGGCCCTCCAGGCCGAAGGCCGTTCCGAACGGGTCGGTCAGCTGACAGACGCGTCGTCCGGGGCTGATCTCCAGCGGACCACGCAGATGAGCGCAGCCGGCGTCGAGGAAGAGCTGGCGTTGAGCATCGAGATCATCGACGGCCCAATACGGCACCGTGCTTCTGCCGGAAGGGTTCTTCTCGGCTGAGGCCTGATGAAAGCCCAGTTCCACGCCATCGATCTCCAGCCAAGCATAGACGTTCGAGCCGTTCACATCGAGATGGACCTCGGCCTCGAAGAATCCGGCCCACCAGTTGGCGGCGTGCGCGGGGTTGTCGACGAAGATCATGATGATGCGGACGCAACGAAGCATCGCGCGTTCTCCTTCGACTGGCGACCGGATGTCGCTGGGTACGATTGAAGGCTGGCTGCTGTCAGCCCCGCAGCGGAGCTTCGCTGTGGATGCCGTGCCTGGTCTCGGAGCACCGGCAGGCCAGATTTTCTGGCTTTGCGAGCGATTGCCGCCCGTATCAACATCCTGCAGGGCAACGGCGCAGCTGTCATTCGCCGCTATCGCCGTCCCGGCGAAAGGACGGCGGCGGCGACAGGGCGGCGCTGAACGCCTCCACCAGCTTGCTCGTCGGCCTGCCGCGCTGACGAAACAGATAGATTGGCACGCGTATCCGGGGACTGAAGGCGCGAAAGACCAGGCCCTTTCCAGTCTGGGTGCGTGCAGCTTCGCTGTCCACGATACCGACGCCGCAGCCCGCGGCGACGAGGGTGCAGACGGTAACCGCCAAACTCGCATCGATCATCGAACGATAGCGCAGGCTCGCAGCATCCAGAGCCTGGGTCAGCCTGCGTCGGAACTCGTCATCGGGTCCAAGCGCCACGATCGTCTCGTCGGCCAAGTCCTCCGCGCGGATGTCGGGCCTGCTCGCCAGGCGGTGCCCAGCGGGCAAGACGATGACCCCTTCGAGATCGAACAGCTTGCGACGCGACAGATTATATTCCTCGCTGCGAAGCTGAGCGATACCGAGATCGATCTCGCCCGTACCGACAAGCCGGGCTGCGTCCGTCGAGTTGCTCGAGTGCAGCGAAATCGTGACATGCGGGTGAGCTGCGGAAAACCCGGCCACCACAGCCGGCAGCCACTCGATGCCAAGCGCTGGAATGGTGCTGACCACGACACGGCCCTGCTTGCGATCGCGCAGATTGGCTGCAAAACGCGCCAGATTCTGCATGCCGAAATAGGTGCGCTCGACCTCGGCATAGAGCGCTCGCGCTTCTTCAGTCGCGGCGATCCCCTTCGTGGTGCGCGAAAAGAGCTGCAGTCCCAGCTCGCCCTCGAGCTGTTTCAGCGCCTTGCTGACAGCCGGCTGCGATATGCGCAGCATGACCGCGGCTTCCGTGATGGAACCGGAATCCATGATCGCTTTGAAAACCTCGACCTGCCGGTAGTTCATGCAGCCTGGCCATAACCTGAGTTCATATACATCGCATAATTATGAATTTGAGGCAGATCAATACGTGTGGTTCTCTGATGGCTGTCGCGGGCTTTTCTGCGCCCGGCCCGTCGCCGCGCGAAAGCGACCAAGAAAGCTAAAACAGCAATCCCACCATGGGGTTCGGCTGGGCTTAAGCGCCCTTCCCGCCTCGTCGTGGAATGATCATTTTGCGAGCTTGGGGACCAGTCGAACATGCACAACCTTCGCCAATCCTGCTACGCCGCTGCGCTCGCCGTTGGCGTCTCTCTCATCGCGGTCAGCGCACAGGCACAGCCGGCCGGCGTCCTGCGCGTCGCTGTTGGTGCCGACCCTGCGACGTTCGATCCCGCCTTCAATGATCTGCCTGTCGGCAACGCGGTCGATCTTGCCGTTCTGGAAGGCCTGTTTCGGCTCGATCCGCAAAACAACGTGCAGAAGAACCTCGCGACCGACTATTCGTTTTCGCAGGACGGGAAGATCTTCACGGTCAAGATCCGAACCGGCAAGACATTCAGCAATGGCGACCCTCTCAATGCGGAGTCCGTCGCAGCCAGCTTCAACCGCATGCTGGATGAGAAGACGGGCTCGATCTACCGCGGGCTCTACGCTTCGCTGGGCACGGTCAAGGCCGCCGGCGAGGATACCGTCGAGTTTCACATGGCCGAGCCCAACGGCCATATCCTGATGCTCCTGGCCAACACCGCCGCCAGCATCGTCAACGTCAAGGCCGTAAAGGCCATGGGCGCGGAATATGGCCGCAAACCGGTCGGCTCCGGCCCGTACATGGTCGAGAAATTCGTCGGCAGCGAAGGTTTTCGCCTTGTCCCGAATCCCACCTATAGCGGCGCCTATCCGGCGACGCTGAAGGCGATCGACTTCACCGTCGTGCCCGAGGACGGCTCGCGCATGGCCCTGCTGGAGACCGGCAGTGTCGATGTCGTCGAGCGCGTTCCGCCGGAATCGATGCCCGCGATCAATGCCCTGAAGGATGCCAAGGTCATCAACCCGCCCAGCATGTTCTCCATCAACATGGAGATGGTGCTGCGCGGACCATTGGCCGATGCCCGCGTGCGAAAAGCACTGAATCTCGCGATCGACCGCGAAGGCATAGCCAAGGGCATCCTCGGCGGCCTCGGCACGCCCTCGGTCGGCATGGTCGGGCCAGGCACCCAGGACGAGCTGCGCAAGACCTTCCCGCCGATCGCTTTCGACCCCGAAGGCGCCAAGAAGCTGCTCGCCGAGGCCGGTTACAAGCCCGGCCAGCTCCAGCTGAGCTTCACCTGCCCCACCGGCCGCTACATCAAGGATGCGCAGGTCTGCCAGGCGCTGGCGGGGTCGTTCGAGAATATCGGGA
This sequence comes from Allobosea lathyri, assembly GCF_900108245.1. Lineage (GTDB taxonomy): Bacteria > Pseudomonadota > Alphaproteobacteria > Rhizobiales > Beijerinckiaceae > Allobosea > Allobosea lathyri. The sequence goes on along the minus strand of NZ_FNUY01000001.1, from coordinate 483,496 downwards.
TCAAGGCCACGCCGCTCGTTGTCGATCGCGGAACCTGGAGCAAGGTCGTCGGCATGGAGCCGACCGCCCGCACCGACAATATGGGCATGGTCGGCCGCGCCACGGCCGGCATGGACTACACGCTCTACCGCCTGTTCTTCACCGGGGTCGGCGCCAATCGCACGGGGTACAGCAGCCCGCGCGTCGATGCGTTGCTCAAGGAGGGCCGCAGCACCACGGATACCGCCAAGCAGAAGGAAATCTATGGCGCCGTCCAGGAGATCGTCTGGAACGAGCAGCCCTTCCTCTACCTCTGGTACCAGACCCAGGCGCTGGGCGTCGCCAACCGCGTGCAGGGGCTGGAGGTGCAGCCCAACGAGACGCTGGTCTTCGACAAGGTCACCCTGAAATAGGCCTCGGCTCAACCAGTGGGTGAACCGCCATGTTCGTCTTCAAACGCCTGGGTAGCGCGCTGCCGACCTTGTTTGCGGTGTCGCTGCTCGTCTTCTTCTTCGTCGACCTGATCCCCGGCGACCCCGCGCAGATACTTGCCGGGCCGACCGCCTCGAACGAAGAGATCGAGAGCATCCGCAAGTTCCTTGGGCTGAACGAACCGCTGCTCACGCGCTATGGCCAGTTCCTGCGCGGCATGTGGGACCCGACGGCGGCGACATCGTTTCGCACCCACCGCCCCGTCGTCGTGGAACTGTCCGAAAGGCTGCCGAACACGCTGATCGTGGCGATCGGCGGCCTGGCGATCGGGCTGATCGTCGGCACGATTTCGGGCATCGTCTGCGCCCTCAGGCCCGGCGGCATCGCCGACATGGTGATCACCCTGCTGACGCTCGCCGGCATTTCGATGCCGATCTACTGGCTCGGCCTTCTCTGCATCTGGTTCTTCGCCGTCAATCTCGGCTGGCTGCCTGCGGCGGGAGCGACCACGCCGGCCCATTTCGTATTGCCGATCCTGGTCATAGCGACCCGCCCCGCCGCGATGTTCAGCAGGCTGGTGGCGACCAGCCTGCTCGAGGCGATGGGCAAGGACTATCTCGACACCGCGCGCGCCAAGGGCCTGAGCGAGACGCGCGTGCTGCTGTTCCATGCGCTGCGCAATTCGCTGATCGCGGCGGTGAGCGTCGCCGGCGTCCAGTTCGGCGGCATGCTCGGCGGTTCCGTCGTCACCGAAACCGTGTTCGGCATTCCAGGCGTGGGGCGGCTGCTCGTCGACGCCGTCTCCCGCGCCGATTACCCCGTCATCCAGTACGCGATCCTGATGTTCGCGTTCTTCTTCGTCTTCATCAATCTCGCCACCGACCTCATCACGCAATGGCTCGATCCGCGCACGCGCGACGAAGAGAGGGCGACATGAGCGTGATGAATACTGTCGCCTCAAGCCCCGCTCCCGATCGCGCTCTGGATTTCGTCCCGAAATCGCGCTGGACGGTGCTGCGCCGCTTGGTCTCGCAGCCCAAGGGCATCGTCGGGCTGACGCTGGTCGTCCTCTATCTCCTGCTCGCCATTTTCGGGCCCGCGCTGGCACCGCAGGACGCGTTCCGGCAGAATTTCGCGCAGACACTACAGCGCCCCTCCGCGGCCCATTGGTTCGGCACAGACCAACTCGGCCGCGACGTCTTCAGCCGCATCCTGGTAGGTGCCCGCGCCACGCTCGGCATCGGCGTCGGCGGCGTCTCCTTCGCCTTCCTGATCGGCGTCCCGCTCGGGGTTCTGGCGGCCTGGCGGCGCGGCTGGGTCGAGGCGGTGGTGATGCGGGCGATCGATGTGATGCTCAGCTTTCCCGACATCGTCTTCGCGCTGGCCGTGGTCGCGATCCTCGGCGCGAGCACGCAGAACGTCATCATCGCGGTCGGCGTCGTTTCGATCCCGGTCTTCGCCCGCACCGCCCGGGCGGTCACGCTCAGCATTCTCGCAGAGCCCTATATCGAGGGTTCGATCTCGCTCGGCGCCAGCCCGGCGCGCGTCATCCTGCGCCATGTCCTGCCCAATATCTCGGGCATGCTGATGACGCTCTCGACCCTGCTCTTCGCCTCGACGCTGCTGTCCGCATCGGGCCTCGGCTTTCTCGGGCTCGGCACGCAGCCTCCCCATCCGGAATGGGGCACCATGCTCGGCGAAAGCCGCTCCTATATCCGCAGCCACCCTTATCTCGCGACCTTCCCCGGCCTGTTCCTGGCGGTATCCGCCCTCGCCTTCAACCTGCTCGGCGACGCGCTGCGCACCATCTACGACCCTACGAGCCGTCGCACCGCGCGGCCCGCCCGGTTTCTGGATCTCCTGCGCCGCAAGCGTGCGCCTGCCGCGCCAACCGCCGCCCTGCTGCCTCCATCGCCCGGGGCTGCGGTTTCCGTACGCGGCCTGCGCATGGCCTATCATAGCCAGGAGGGGCTGCTCGAAGTCGTGCGTGGCGTCGATCTCGACATCATGCCGGGACGCACCCTCGCGGTGGTCGGCGAATCCGGCTCCGGCAAGTCGACCCTGTTGCGGGCGATCGGCACGCTTGCCAATCCCCAGGAGGTCGCGGTCACCGCCGGCACGATCGAGATCGGCGGCGAGTCGGCATTGGGCCTTGCCCCGGAGGCCTTGCGCGACCTGCGCCGGCGCAAGATTGGCATCGTCTTCCAGGACGCCGCCAATGCGCTGAATCCCGTGCTCACGGTGGGCCAGCAACTCACGGAGGCCGTGCAGACCGGCTCCAGCCTTGACGCCGCGGCCGTACGGCAGCGCTGCATCGACCTGCTGGGCGACGTCAACATCTCCGACCCCGAGCGGCGCCTGGACATGTATCCGCACCAGTTCTCGGGCGGCATGAAGCAGCGCATCGTCATCGCCATCGCGCTGGCGCAGGATCCCGACGTGCTGCTCGCCGACGAACCGACCAGCGCGCTCGACGTCACGATCCAGCAGCAGATCCTGGTGCTGCTGCGCGAGATGCAGCGGAAGCGCGGCATGGCGATCCTGCTGGTCACGCATGACCTCAACCTCGTGGCGCGCTTTGCCGACGATGTCGCCGTGATGTATGCCGGGCGCCTCGTCGAAAGCGGACATGTCGCCACGGTCCTGGCCCGCACGCTCCACCCCTATACGCAGGCGCTGCGCGCATCCGCGCCCGGCGGGGCGGAGGGACGTGGAAAGCGCCTGCTGACGATCGCCGGCGAACCGCCGATGATCGGCGCGCTACCCTCGGGCTGCGCGTTCCGCCCCCGCTGCCAGCGCAGCCAGAACCGCAGCCAGTGCTTTGCGGAGGAGCCGGCCATACGTCTGGTGGCAAGCCGGCAGGTCGCCTGCTGCTTCGCGGAGGAGGCCTGCTGATGAATGCCCCCTTCCCGATGCCCCAAGGGGGTGCGATCCCTCAAGACGACGATGTCATTGTCGTCGACGCCGCCAGCCGTCACTTCGGCGGGCGCCGGCGCCTGTTCAGCGCCGTCGCGGCTCCCGTCGTGCGTGCGGTCGATCACGTATCGTTCCGGGTGCCACGCGGAACCTGCTTCGCCATCGTCGGTGAATCCGGCTCGGGCAAGAGCTCGCTCGCTCGCCTCGTCGTCGGCCTTCTCCGGCCCACTGCCGGCGAGGTCACGATCGACGGCGTTGCCCTCTCGACGCTCGATCCGGTCGGGCTGCGCGCGATGCGACGCAAAGTGCAGCTCGTCCTCCAGGATCCGCGCGCCTCCCTCGACCCGCGCATGACGATCTTCGACACGCTTTGCGAGGCCCTGACGGTGCACCGCCTCCATCCCGGACGCGAGGCAAGGCTCGAGCGGGTCAAGGCCGTGATCGCGCTGGTGGGCCTCAGCCCGGCACATCTTGGCCGCTATCCGCACGAGCTTTCCGGCGGGCAGCGCCAGCGCGCAGCCATCGCGAGGGCGATCATCTGCGAACCGGAAGTGCTGGTGCTCGACGAACCCGTGAGCGCGCTCGATGTCTCCGTGCAGGCCCAGATCATCAACCTGCTCGCCGATCTCCAGGCCAAGCTCGCCCTCACCTATCTGATCATCACCCATGACCTGGCGCTGGTGGAGCACATGGCCGACACGGTCGGCGTGATGTATCTCGGCCGCTTCGTCGAGCAGGGGGATGTCGAACAGGTTTGCGGGGCGCCTCGGCATCCCTACACGCAGAGCCTGATGGCGATCGCGGCGCAGATCGAGCCTCTTAACCGCGATCAGCCCGCGACAGTGCTGGAAGGCTCGATCCCCAGCCCGCTCGCGATCCCCTCCGGCTGCAGCTTTCACACGCGCTGCCCGCTCGCCCGGCGTCTTGCCGCCGTCGATGGCGCCGACATCATTCAGACCGCCGACGGACGCGTCCCGCGCCGTTGCGCCGAAGACGTCCCACTCCCCCATGCGGCGCCGGGAGGCCGCAGCACCGCGACGTGCCATTTCGCGGCGAGTCCCCTCCCCGTTTCTCACGACTGACGCGATAAAAAGGAATAGTCGATGTCCGATCACAGCAATGCCTCCGAAGTCGTCATCGTCGGCGGCGGCATCTATGGCACGAGCCTGGCCTACCAGCTCGCGCTGGCGGGAAAGACCGTAACGCTGCTCGAAGCCGGCGAGATCGCCGGCGGCGCCTCCGGCGGTCCGGGAGAGCGCGGTGTCCGCGCCAATGGCAGGGATCTGCGCGAGCTGCCGGTCTGCGCCATCGCACAGGGACTCTGGGCGACATATCAGCAGACATTCGAGGGTGGCGTCGGCTACCGCCGGCTTGGCGGCCTGCAGGTCTATGACGTGTCTTACGGTCACCGCGAGCATGAGGTTCTCGGACGCATGGCGGCCAATGCCGCGGCCCAGTCGATGCTCGGCACACCGTCGGAAGTGTTGACGCGCGACCAGGCGCTGGCACGCGAGCCGGAACTCTCTCCCGCTATCGTCGGCGCGATCTATTGCCCCAATGACGGCGTCGGCGACCATACGTTTGCGACCCGGCAATTCGCCAAGGAAGCGGCGAAAGCGGGTGCGATCATCCGGACCGGCGCCAAGGTCAGCGAGATCGTCCACACGAAGAGTACCGCGACGGGAGTGAAGCTCGAGAGCGGCGAGATCGTGCCTGTCGGGGACCGGCTGGTCATCGTCGCCAATGCAGGCGCCGAGGCCCTGCTGAAGCCCGTGCTGAAGCCGCACGAGCTCGGGCCGATCTGGAATCTGATGCCGCAGATGCTCTATGTCTCGAATCCGCTGAACAAGACGATCAACCATCTGCTCTCGCACGCGCATCGCCGCCTCGCGGTCAAGCAGGTTCCCGACGGCACGCTGATGCTCTCGGGCGGCGCGCATGTCGCCTACACGCCGGAAGGGCTGTGGAAGGGCTCGCTCAGCGCGATGACCCAGAATGTCACCGATGCCGTCCAGACGTTCCCCTTCATCGACAATTCCACCTTCCTCAAGGCCGACGCGTCGCGGGTCGAGACCGTCTCCGTCGACCACATTCCGCTGATCGGACAGGCCGAGGGGCTCGCCAACATGATCTACGGCTATGGCTGGTCGGGCCATGGCTTCGCGATCTCGCTGGGCTTCACCAAGCTGTTCGCCGAGTGGATCCAGACCGGGGTCAAGCCCGAGGCGCTGGATCCGTTCTCGCCGATGCGTTTCCACAGGCCGGCCGAAATCCTCGCCGCCGCGCCCCTTGGCCGCGTCGCAGCCTGAAACCAGCCCAAGCCTCTCGCCAAAGCCTCTCGACGACGCGCTCACGCGGCCACGCTCCTGGCCGCGTCAGCCGCGCGCAAGGAAACGACCATGCTGACCGATTTCGATCCCAGCCGTGCTGGCAAGACCTTTTACGACCTGAGCCCGATCACCGGTGCGCTCGACGGCCTCTCCGCCGACTATGTCTGCTGCATCAACAATGGGACCGGCCCGTCCGTCCTGCTCTGCGGGGGGATTCACGGCGATGAATACGAAGCCCAGATCGTGCTGCGCCGCCTGGCAGAGAGACTCGAGCCAGCGGATGTGACCGGCCGCGTCATCATCATGCCGTCGATCAATTTTCCCGCCTCGCAGAAGGGCAAGCGGCTCTCGCCCTTCGACGGGCAGAACATGAACCGCTTCTTCCCCGGCAAGGCCGAGGGGACGCCGACCGAGCGGCTCTGCGCCTTCATGACGGGGACCCTGTTTCCGGCCGTCGACCTGCTGATCGACGTTCATGCGGGGGGCAGCGACGTCTCCGTCGTGCCGATGGTCTTCGGCTTCACGACCCCGAAAAGCGTCGTCGACGATGCCGGCCTGAAGCGCCTGATGGAGGCATGGGGCTACCGCTTCGTCCAGCATGTCGATGGCATCGACGAGACCGCCTGCGGCGCCGCCAAGCTCGCCGATCTCGCCTCCATCGAAGTCGAAGGCGGTGGCGGCCGCATGAAATCCGCCGAGCTCACGATCATGGAAGATGGTCTCCTGCGTGCCCTGGCCGCCTACGGCGCCATCAAGCCTAAACTGGAGCCTGTGCCGTTTTCCGGCGTGCATTTCACCGCCGGGCCGGAAGGCCAGTATCTCGCGCCGGAAGCAGGTCTCGTCGAACACCTGGTGTCGCTGGGCGACGAGGTCACGGCAGGCCAGCGCGTCGCGCTGCTCCATCCAGCCGCCGGAGAGCGCAGTGCGCCAAAAGTGATCGCGTCTCCGATGCCGGGCTATGTGCTGCGCCAGACGGAACACGCCTTCGTCTCGCCCAAGCAGTTGATCGGCAATATCGGCACGCCATTGGAGGGGTGATCAGACCCGCCAGGCGCCGCCGTCCAGATTTGCGGAAGGCGGCGCCGGTCCATCACGCCATGCTTAAACGACGCGGCTTCGCGCGTCGGCCAGCCCTAGCTTTGCCGGGAAGCGCTGCCTGGTCGAGCATCGCCATTCGCAGGGCGATCCGGCCCGAAGGCTCCGACGCTCGCTTGCCCGGCCTGAAACAACCAGCCTCATTTTGTCGAACGAGCGGCCTCGATCCAGCCGTCGAACATGCCCTTATGCAAGCCAACCCACTCATCGGCCATCTTGGTCACGAGGGCAGTGCTACCGCCATTCTTGTTGATGCTGGCTTCCCAATTCGACCAGTCTTCGAGCGGGAACTTCATCTGCTCCACGAAGGCTTTCACCGCAGGGTTGGCAGCGACGAAGCCCTTGTTGGCGACGGCAGACCAGTTCCATGAGGACATCGCCATGCGGCACGGATCGGCGCCGCCGGCGCAGCCCTTGACGCCGCTGACCAGAGCCGAGCCCTTGTTCGGCACGGAGGGCGGCAGCGCGTCGGCCGGTGTCGGCAGCCAGACGACGTCCTGGCCGGGGACGAGGGCATTGTTCATCCAGGATGGGCTCCAGGCGTAGAAGAACGCCGGCTCACCGCGCTTCACGCGCGCGACGGCCTCGACCATCAGCGCCTCGTATTTGCCGCGGATCGACTTGACGGTGTCCTTGAGGCCGAACTTGTCGATCTGGAAGTCGACCACGTCGCCGCAGCTCCAGCCGGGATCGCAATTGATCAGATCCGCCTTGCCGTCCCGGCCGAACAGCGCCGCGATCTTGGGATCCTTCATCTGCTCGAGCGTGGTGATGTTGTGGGCGGTCGCGGTCTTCTTGTCGATCAGATAGCCATTGATGCCGCCACCGACGATCAGGCCGGCACCCACGATCTCGGCCTGCTTCTCGACCGCGCGGAACCCGGGTTCGCGCTGCGGGAAATTGACGTCGGTTGCGATGTCGAGGTCGCCCTGTGCCGCCGCCTGGAAGAACAGCGTCGTATTGACGGTGCTGAGCTTCACGTCGTAGCCGAGCTGCTTCATCGCCTTCATCATGATCTGCGCGACGACATAATTGGCGCCCAGGCTGTCGCTTTGGGCGTAGCGGACGGTCTTGCCCTTGCCCGGAAGTTCCTGCGCAGCCGCGGGGATCGTCGCGAATGCGAGCGCGCCCATGGCGACGGCCGCCGCCAATGCCTTCAATCTGCTTGTACCTGTCATTGCATTCTCCTGCTCGGTGCCGATCTGTTCGATCGTCTTATGGTTCCCCTGACCGCCTCGCGGCGGGTCTTCGAGCCGGCGCGCCATCGCGTGCCGGCTATTCCTGCGGCCTTGCCTTGCAGCGATGGGCGTCAGAGCGCCTGCTTGGCCGCGATCGCAGTGGCCGCTGGCTCTTCTGGCCGCCCGCCCTTGAAGAGCCGCATCACGGTCGCGAGCAGCGAGGTTTGCGCCGCGCCGCCTCGCCTGGGTTCCGCCAGCTTCTGGGTGATGCGGTCGAGCACCATCGCCAGCAGCACGATGGCGATACCGCCAACCGCCGCGCGACCGACATCGAGCCGCCCCAGTCCCTGGAGGACGACGAGGCCCAGTCCCTCGGCCCCGATCATCGCGACGACGACCGAGAGCACCATCGCGGTCAGCACCGTCTGGTTGAGGCCGCCGAGGATGGTCGGAATGGCAAGGGGGAGCTGGATCTCGAACAGGAGCTGTCGCTTGTCGGCGCCGAAAGCGAGGCCGGCCTCGACGATCTCGTGCTCGACCATGCGGATGCCGAGATTGGTGAAGCGGATCAGCGGCGGCGCCGCGGCCGTGACGACGGCGACTTCGCCCGGCACGGTACCGACGCCAAACAGCATCACCACCGGCACGAGATAGACGAAGCTCGGCGTCGTCTGCATGATGTCGAGGATCGGCCGGACCACGTTCCAGACGCGGTCGCTGCTCGCGCACCAAATCCCCATCGGGATGCCGATCACCGCGCAGAACACGATTGCGGTCGAGATCAGCGAGAGCGTCGTCATCGCCTCGTTCCAGACGCCGAGCATCGCGATCACCACAAGCGATATCGCGCTGAAAGCGGCAATGCCGGGGGTCGCCAGGCGCCATGCCAGCAAGGTGAAGCCGACGACGAAAACCGGAAACGGAATCGCGTGCAGCACCGCGTCGTTCAGGCTGAGCAGCGCTTCAACCGGCCATTTGATGGCGAGGAAGAGCGGGCGCAGGTTGAGCGCGACCCAGCTGACGCCATGCTGGATCCAGCTGTCGATCGGGAAAATGGCAAGATCGTCGGCCTTAAACATGGCGATCTCCAGCTGAGGCGGTTTTGGCGGAGGTCGAGGAAATTCGGGAAAGCAGCTCATCGACACCGAGCGTGCCGACGAACCTGCCGTCTTCATCGACAACCGCGATCGGCCGGCCGTCGCGATAGCTGCGCGCGACTTCGAGGAGCTTGGCGTTGCCGGGGACGCTGACATAGTCGCTGCTTGGCGTGCCCATTTCGCCGCTGGCGCGAGCGCGACCGAGCGCGGCAGCGTCGAGTGCGCCAAGCACCCTGCCCTCGCCGTCGAGCACGAAGCCGGGCCCCGCGGCGCCCGCCGCATCGCCGACAAGGATGCCACGCTCCGATTGCAGGATCGGCGCCGTCGCACGCATCACCGAGCGTGCGTCAAACAGTCTGGCCCGGTCGATTTCGCGCGTGAAGGCCGCGACATAGTCGCTGCCCGGCTCCAGGACGATCGATTGGGGCGTACCCTCCCGAACCAGCTCGCCCTCCGACATGATGGCGATGCGCGTGCCGAGCTTGAGCGCCTCCTGGAAATCATGGGTGATGAACAGGATGGTTTTGTTCAGCGTGCGCTGCAGACGCAGCAGCTCGTCCTGCATTTCGGTGCGGATCAGCGGGTCGAGCGCGCTGAACGCCTCGTCCATGATCAGGATGTCGGCATCGGTCGCGAGCGCGCGGGCAAGGCCGACGCGCTGCCGCATGCCGCCGCTCAGCTCATGGGGGAAATGGTAGCCCCAGCGCGCGAGCCCGACGACGCTGAGCACCTCGTCGGCCCGGCGGCGACGTTCTGCCGGTGAGACACCACGGAGCTTCAGTCCGAATTCGACGTTCTCGATGACGCGCTTGTTGGGCAGGAGCGCGAAATGCTGGAAGACCATGGAGATGCGGGTGCGGCGAACCTCGCGCAACTCCTCTTCCTTCAGGGGCACGATATCGCGCCCGTCGAGCAGGATCTTGCCGGCGCTCGGCTCGTTCAGCCGGTTGATGCAGCGCGCCAGCGTCGACTTGCCGGAGCCCGACAGGCCCATGACCATATACATGGCGCCTTGCGGCACGCTCAACGACACGTTGTTGAGCCCGACGACCGCGCCGAGCTTGTCGAACACCGTGTTCTTGTCCCCGCCATTCGCGAGGATCTGCAAGGCAGCCTCCGGGTTGGCGGAGAATATCTTGTACAGATTCTGGATCTGCAGTCGCTCGGTCATATCCGAAAACCCCTCCTCTCGGCGCCCGATGTCTTCGGGCTTGTCCGACCCCCGCCGCTACGGATTAAGGGCCCGCTCGCGTTGCCCGTCTTCCTGCGATCCGGAGGATGAATACTGCTGTCCCTTATCGGAAAAGCGGCAAGTGCAATCGCGGCGCGTCACGTGGTCCACACCCTCAGCGCAGCGGCGAAAAATCGGTCGGCAACAGGATGCGATTCTCGGCCTGCTCGATGTTCTCCGACAGCTTCGGCAGAAAGGCCTGCCAGCGCGGATCATCCGCCAGCTGCTGGCGCCGCCGCGTCCTGTCCTCGAAATCGGTATAGGCCCAGAGATGGGTCACGTGGCTGAGCAGGCCGATCTCGGTTGTGAAATACCCGATCAAATGTCCGAGAATGGGCTGCTGGATCGCCAGCCCCTCGTCGCGCACCAGCTGAAGATAACGCCCCATCCGCCCGTTGCGAATGCGGTAGATTCGCTCCTCGACGATCATCGTGCATCTCCGGAATTGCTGCCGAGAAATCGACGCATCAACGTGGCCACCTGCTCGGGTGCCTCGGTCAGGATCGAATGACGGAGGCCAGTCAAAATGTGCAATTCCGAGCCACCGATGCGCTCGTGCATGTAGTGCGCCATGCGCGGGTTGGAGCCGGCATCCTCCTCCCCCGTGGCGATCAGCACGGGCACGCGGATCTGGTCGAGCAGGCCGCCGAAATCGGTCTGTGCCAGCACGCGATAGGAGGCGGCGTAGCATTCCGGGTCGTTCTCGGCGTTACGCCGGCGCAATATCGCGATCAATTCGGGATTGCGCGCCTGGAAATCCTCGGTCAGCCAACGCGACAGCGAGGCGTCGTAATGCGAGCCCCGGTCGCCCGCCTGCAGCGCCGCCAGGCGGGACGCGACACGCTCGCGCTCGTCCTCGGTGCGCCCGGCCACGGTCGCGAGCAGCACCAGCCGCTGGATCCGCTCCTGATGCGTCAGCGCCAGGCGCTGCGCGATCAGCCCGCCCAATGAGAAGCCGGCGAGATGGAAGGTCTCGAACCCGGCATGGTCGGCCAGCGCCAGCACATCGCCGACGAAATCGTCGATCTCATAGCGCCCGCCGACCTTGGTCGAGCGGCCATGACCCCGCAGATCGAAGGTCAGGATGCGGAACCGATCCGCCAGACGCTCGGCCACCCCCTCCCAGGCTTCCAGATAGGAGCCGACGCCGTGAATGCAGATAAGCGGCGTGCCGCTGCCCTGCAGGCGATAGTTCAGGGTGACGTCGCCGATCGTCAGGCTCGTCGCGCCCTCGTCCTTCGGCGCGCGCGCCGCCTGTGTCGCAGCGCCCATGGCTCAGTACCCGGCTGCGGCGAAGCGCGGCAATGCGGCGCGCTCCGGTTCGCGGGCGGCGAAATGCGGCATCACCTCGTCGATGAACAGCCGCAGCGTCTTCACCTGCAGTTCGAAAGGCAGGTTGAACGACAGCCCGAGGCAATACTGGTCGACGCCGGCATCCTCATAGACCTGGAGTTTCCTGATGACCTCGTCCGGCGTGCCGAACATCAGGTTTTCGCGAACCGCCTGCGGGTTGTAATTGTCGCGATTGGCGACGGTCTCGAACGGAACCGCTTCGGGAAAACCGTTGGTCACGGTGCCGATGTTCTGCATCAGGTTCTCGAAATAGCGGCCGTAATCGACCGAATGGCGCACGGCCGTCTCCCAGTCGTCCTGACGGTCGTAGACGCAGGTCCGGCGCTGCATCATCAGGCGCGGGCGCGGATGTTCGGGATGGTCGGCCACGGCCTTGCGGAACTTCTCGCCGAGAATGCCAACCTCGGCCGCCGGGGCCGAAAGCGGCGTCGACAGGATGTTGGCGCCGATGCCGACCGCCCAGTCGAATGTGCCGGGATCACGCGCCGCCACCCAGATGCGCGGATGGGGCTGCTGCAGCGGCTTGGGCACCGAGGTCGCGAGCGGGAACTTCCAGTAATGCCCGTCATGGGCATAGTCGCCGGCCCAGAGCTTCTGCACCGCCGGCACCAGTTCCTTCATGAAGGCGACGCCTTCCTGCTGCGGAATGCCGCCGGCCATGCGGTCGAACTCATACTGGTAGGCGCCGCGCGCGATGCCGAATTCGAGCCTGCCGCCGGTCAGATGGTCGCAGAGCGCGGCCTCGCCCGCCAGCCGGATCGGCGACCAGTAGGGCGCGACCAGCGTCGCGGTGCCCAGCCTGATCCGGTCGGTATGCTGGCCGAGCCAGGTCAGCACCGTGAACGGATTGGGCGAGACCGTGCACTCGATGGTGTGATGCTCGGCAGTCCACAAGGTCTCGAACCCGCCCTCGTCGGCGATCCGCGCGAGCGTGCGGAAGTTCTTGACGGCGTCCTGCATCGAGGCGTCGGGCGAAAAGCGTTCCATGCTGATGGAAACGGCGAATTTCATGGTGTCCTCCGTTCTAGGCTTATGGCCGTGACCGCTCAGCGCAGGCGGATCACGAACGGGTCCTGCATGGCGCCCGAATAGTCGATCACCACGTTCTTCAGGCGCGAGAATTCGCGCATGACCTCGAAGCCGCCGCGGCGGCCGTAGCCGCTGTTCTTCATGCCGCCGTTGGCGGACATGTAGGCGGCGGAGCGGTAGGTGTTGATCCAGACGGTGCCGGCCTCGATGTTGCGGGCGAAGCGCATCGCGCGGTCGATGTTCTGGGTCCAGATGCCGGATGCCAGGCCGTATTCGGTGTCGTTGGCGAGCGCGATCATCTCTTCCTCGCTCTTGAACGGCACGACGCCGACCACGGGCCCGAAAATCTCCTCGCGCATGAAGCGCATGTCGTTGCTGGCCTCGGTCATCACCGTCGGCTCGAAATACCAGCCGCGCGCGAGTTCGCCGTCCTGCGGCTTGCGTCCGCCGGCTGCGATCTTCGCCCCCTCCCGCACCCCGGAAGAGACATAGTCCTCGACCTTGGCGAGTTGCGCGGAGAGCGCCAGCGGTCCGATATCGGTGTCCTCGACCTGGGGATGGCCGACCTTGATCCGCCGCGTGCGCTCGACCAGCGCCTCGACGAAACGGTCGTAGATCGGCTGCTCGACGAAGCAGCGCGAGCCCGCGACGCAGGTCTGGCCGGCAGCAGCGAAGACGCCGGAGACGACGCCGTTCACCGCCTTGTCGATATCGACATCGGAAAAGATGACGTGGGGCGACTTGCCGCCAAGCTCCATCTGGCAGGGCACGAGGTTTTCGGCGGCGTTCCCCGCGATCTTACGGCCGGTGAAGGTCGAGCCGGTGAAGACGTATTTCGCGATGCCGGGATGGCGCGTCAGCGCATCGCCCGTCGTCGCGCCGTCGCCGGTTACGACATTGACGACTCCCGGCGGAATCCCCGCCTCGATGACGAGCTCGGCCAGCGCCAGCGTCGAGGCCGTCGCATGCTCGGAGGGTTTCACCACGATGGTGTTGCCGATGGCGAGACAGGGCGCCAGCGTGCCCGTCAGCATCATCAGCGGCGAATTCCAGGGGATGATCATCCCGACGACGCCGATCGGCTCGCGCAGATTGAAATTCAGCGTGTCGAGCTTGTTGACCGGGATCGTGTCGCCCTGGAGCTTGTCGGCCATTCCCGCGAAATAGAGATAGGAGTCCGGTATCGCCCGCATCTGGGCGCGCATCTCCTTGAGCAGCTTGCCGTTGTCACGGCACTCGATCATCGCCAGCTCGTCGGCGTTCTCGAGCACGAGCTCGGCGAGACGGCGGACCAGCTTGCCGCGATCGGTCTGCGTCAGGCGCCGCCAGGCGGGATTGACCAGCGCGGCGCGCGCCGAGCGCACGGCGGCATCGACATCGGCCGCGTCGGCTTGCGCGAACTCGTACCAGGGCTCGCCGGTCGTCGGATCATAGGATTGGACATACGCACCGCTCTTCGGGGCCACGAAACGGCCGTCGATGAAAAGGTTCTGGCGCGAGCCTTCGAGGGTCTTGACGGTGGTCTTCATGCGTTCTGCTCTGCCAACTCAGGATTGCGGGCTGCTCGCCCAGGGCTGGGCCTCGCCGACCATGGCGAGACGCCCGCCATCATTGGAATCCATGTAGATTCCGAAGCGCTTGCTGGCGCTTTCGCGCGCATAGCGGCGCAGCATCGCGCTGATCTCGCGCGTCGGAATATGGTCGTAGGGAAGCTGGTCGAGGGGGAAGAATTTCAGCCCCGCCGAGAGGGCCGCCGAGCCGGGATCCTGCGCGAGGCGGGCGCGGTAGATCAGGTAGCCCGGGTCGCCATCTGCGACGTCGAAGACCGAGTAGAGAAAGGTGTCGTCGGGAACCAGCGTCAGCGCGTCGCCGCCTTCGAGCTTGAGTTCGTTGTCCGCGATCCGGCGCATGGCGCTGGGCAGCACCCAGCCACCCTTGCCGTCCGAACGCAGCAGCAGATGCCCGTCAGCCTCGATGAGATAGCCCACGATCATGCCATGGGAGGCGAGCCAGCCCGGCGGCAGCGGATCCTTGACGTTGGCGTAGCGACCCCGGCAGAATCCAAGCGGCGCGGACGGGCTGGTGCCGAAGGCCTGCACCTCGCCGATCAGCACGACATGGTCGCCGGCATCGACGCGGCGATGAACCGTGCAATCGAACCAGGACAGGCAGTCCGTCAGGATCGGCGATCCCGTATGGACGCGATCGTAGCTGATCGTATCGAACTTGTTGGCGGCCTTCGAAGCGAACAGGTTGGAGACATCCGTCTGCCCCTCATGCAGCAGGTTGACCGCGAAGGAGGAGCTGGCGTTGAACGCTGCGAAGCTGTGGGCGCCGCGGCCGACGCAGACCAGCAGCAGCGGCGGGTCGAGCGAAACCGAGGTGAAGGAATTGGCGGTCATGCCGCGCGGCATGCCCTCTGCGTCATGGGTCGTGATGACGGTCACGCCGGTCACGAAGGTCCCCAAGGCACGGCGCAGCGCGACCGGGTCGACGGCATTTTGAGTGGTAACGGCCTGGGCCAGCATGCGCTTCACCTCGATCGATCTTGGATCGTGGTGACAGGCTAGGCGGCAGGCATCGCCTGTTCTTCCTATGAAAGAAAGGATGAAAGCGGCAACTTCCTCACTGGACCGTAGGAATTGATGCGCTTCACGGTCACCGACCGGCCGCGTTCCCGTTCTCGATGACGCCATGGAGACGAATGGCGAGTTCGATCGCGAAACGGCGGTCGGGCGTCTCGGGATCGATGCCGAACAGGTCTTGAATGCGCGCCAGCCTGTAGCGCAGCGTCGTCACGTGCAGCCCCATCGCATCGGCGCAGGCCTGGGCGCGGCAGCCTTCACGCAAATAGGCGGCGAGCGTTTCCAGATAGGGTGTGTCGTGCTTGCGGTCATGCGCGACCACGATGCCGATGCTGCCATCGACGAAACTGCGCACATCGGCCGATTCAGCAGCGCCGATCAGCATCGGCATCGGGCCGAAATCCGAGGCCGAAAGGGTCCCCGTGCGACCGAAAGCGCGCGCGATACGGATCATCCGCCAGCAGCGCTCCCATTCCTTGGGATAGGTGTCGAGCCCTTCGCAGAGGCCGCCGAGAACCACGATCGGCTCCCGGTTGAAGCTGTGCCGCAAGGTCTCGACCATGCGGCGCGCAAGGCGGGTCACACGATCCAGATCGCCCTCCTCATTGCCGGGGAGCAGGCAGACCAGCCCGCTGCCGACCGCGACGACGCTGGCCTGGACATTCTGCTGCCGCGCCAGTCGCGTCACCGCATGGTGGCTGTCGACCGCGATATCGGCCGGGAGCAACGGCATGTCGGGAAAATCGACGACGACCATGCGGGCCGGAGCACCCAGAGCAAGTCCGAGGCGCCGGCCGCGCTGCAGCACATCCTCGGCATCGCGCCAGCGCCGCTCGACGATCTCGAAGAACAGCTCGGTCAATGTGCGCGTCTCGAAGCGGAAGCGGATGACGCTGCGCATCATCTGCACGCTGAGAGCGAATTTCACGCTGTCGAGAAGGAGGCGCTCGAGATCGCCGCTGGCCTGCGATGTGTGAAAGATCACCAGCGCCCCGACAGCTTGTCCATCGACGTTGAGCGGCTCGATGCGAGCCATCGGCTGCAGGCGCCGTGAACCGTCATCGAGGCGCAGGCTCTGCGGTTCGCTTCGCCCTGCCGCCACGGAGTCGCGCGCGTTCGCGACGATCTGACTGCCGAGGCCGGCATCGACCGCCCGTTGCCATGCCGTATCGTCGAAATGCAGCGGCACCGGCGAGCGGCTCGCGACGAGCGTGTTGCCAGCGAAATCGACCACCAGCACGGGCTCGGGCAACAGATCGGCCAGCATGGCTGATAGCGCCGAGGTCGAGCCACCCGACAGCACCTCCTGGAGCAGCGCCGTCTGGGTCTGCAGCGCCTTCTGCAACTGCCCGGCGGCCTGGCGCTGTGTCCGCAGGCGGTGCTCGCGCTCGACCGCGATCCCGCCGAGATGGACGATCATGCTCATGAAGGCGAGATCGTCCGGCGAGACCTCGGTGATACCGCGCGAGACGACGTTCAGCACCATCGGCCGGCCTTCGGCATCGGCGCAGCTCATCGGCAGCACCAGCACGGTTCGATAATCGCGCTCGAAGGCCTCGCGGCGATAGCCCGGAAACTCGTCGGAGGCGCGGGCGTCGCGGATGTAGACCGGTTCGTTGCGTTGCAGAGCGATCAAAGCGGGACTCGTCGCCAGCTCCCAGCGGTTCTCGAGCGGCCGGCGCAGCAGCGTCGGATCATGCCTGACCATGACGTGCGCCTCGCCATGAGCCGCCTCGATCGCCATGACCGATCCCAGTGTCCAGCCGCCATGCTCGCAGGCGGCGTGGATGAGGTCGCGCAGGATCGTTTCGAGATCGCCGTCGGAATTGATCCGGCTTGCGACATCCCGCAACGAGCGCATCTGCGATGCCTGATCCGCCATTCACCCCTCCACTGCCAGCATCCCTGACCTTACCCCGCATCGCAGGGGTAGTCAGGACGATCTTCCAGCGATCCGACGGAAGACGTTCGCGGAACGGGACCGCTAACCTCCGGCGGCATCGGACAATCACAACAGGTGGACACCCCATGGATTTCGGCTTGCGCAAGATCTCGACCTTCGTCGAGGAAACCTTCATCGAGGGCGGCAAGGCCACCGACCGGCCGGTCCGCATGGTCATCGTCGCCGCCGTGCTGCGGAACCCCTGGGCCGGTCAGGGCTTCGTCGAGAACCTGCGGCCCGAGATCCTGCGCATAGCGCCCCATCTCGGCACCGAGCTGACCAAGCGCCTGGTCGCGCTGATGCCGGCCGAAGAGGTCGAGGCCTACGGCAAGGCGGCGGCGGTGGGCACCAATGGCGAGATCGAGCATGCCTCGGCGCTGATCCACACGCTGCGCTTCGGCAACATGTTCCGCGACGCCGTCAAAGGCACGGCCTTTCTCAGTTTCACCAACACCCGCAATGCGCCCGGCGCACTGCTCTCGCTGCCGATGATCCACAAGAGCGAAACCGGCAAGCGCTCGCATTTCCTGACCGCGAACTTCCAGATCCCGGATGCCCCGGCCGCCGACGAGGTGCTGGTCGCCATCGGCGCCTGCGACAACAGCCGGGCTCATCCGCGTCTCGCCGACCGTTTCCAGGACATGGACGAGATGAAGCGGGAGCTGGAGAACGCCTGAGCGCATTGCGCCGGGAACTCTTCGCATCGGTCTATCGAAAGAGGGCCCGCCATGTCGGCGGGCCCTTCGCGTACGGCGATGGAATTGTTGAACTACGCGTCAGAGCAGCGGTCACGCTCAGGGCAAATGGTCCGGCGAGACTGAAGCGTGCCCATCGACTGGCGCTTTCAGAGCCCGTCGTGCCTGCTGTCGAATTGCGAAAAATTACGCCCGCATTAGGCGGCGAACGTCCAGAATCGGTATTTGCAGCTGGAGATATTCCGTCCGCTCCGCTCTGGCCATTATGCGAGAGATCGTTTCGGCTTCAGCCAAAATCCTGCCGAAAGCGGCAAAGCCGGCCAGGTCGGGGTTGCGGCGGCCGCCTTCGTCGAGCTCGGGCTGGTCTCCGCGACAGATGAAGAAGCCGTGCCCACCACTGCCTGGAGCGTTGCGGGCAAGCGACAGTGTCCCGTCGCGATGGCGCAAGCCTGTTTGAGAGGTCGGTTCATGCGGCACGGGCGGTAGCGGCGGGGCAAAACCTGCATCGGGCGCCGGCCAGCCCCATTGGATGACCTCGATCGGGTGGCTGTTGCCGGGTGCCTGATTGTCCAGGGTGACGATGCGATAGATGCTGGCCTGTGCGAGAAAACCGCGATCGACATAGGCGAGGAAATTTGCGGCCGTCAGGGGCGCGCGCCGCTCGTCAATGCCAAGCAGGATACCGCCGTAAGGCGTGTCGATCAGGACCTGAGTCAGCGCCTCGCTGTCGCACGCAGGCTCGATCATGGTGCGGGAAGTGGGCGACGGCGCCGGTCGCTTCGAGGCGTCATGCGCGGGACGGCGCGCAGCAGCGCCTTGGTGTATTCCTCCCGCGGATCCTCGAAAATCTGCTCGGTCTCGCCTTCCTCGACCAGCATTCCACCCTGCATGATCGCCACCCGGTCAGCGAATTGTCGCACCGTCCCAAGATCGTGGGAGATGAATAAAAAGGTCAAGTTCCGCTCCTCCTGCAGGTCTACGAGCAGGTTAAGCACCTGTGCGCGGACCGAGACATCGAGGGCAGAGACGGCTTCGTCGGCGATGATGAAGTCGGGAGAAAGAGAAAGGGCCCGCGCGATTGCGATGCGCTGGCGTTGACCGCCCGAGAATTGGTGCGGGTAACGCTCGGCATGCTCGGGCAGGAGGCCGACGCGATGCAAAAGTTGCCGATCCGCGAAGCCTTGCACCAGCTCGAAGCCGAAGGGCTGGTGACGATGAAGTCCCATAAGAGCGCGGTCGTATCCAGCCTGTCGATCGACGATCTGGAGGAAGTCTACGAAATTCGGGCGCGCCTGGAGACCTGGCTGCTGGAGCAGTCCATGCCTCTGCTCACCGAGCAGCACTATCTCGATGCCGAGGCGCTATTGGCGCAGATGGCTGACGACCAGCGTGACGAGCATTGGTCGAGCCTGAACTGGAATTTTCACGCGGCGCTGTACGCCCCATCCAATCGGCCTCAGACACTGGCGCTGATCCGCAAGCTCTATCTCAATGCCTATCGCCATTTCCCCCTCCCGATCCGGCTAACGGGGGGTCGCGAGAAAATGCACAGGGAGCACCAGTTGCTCCTGGAACTTTGCCGCCAGGGCGATGTCGAACGGGCCAAGGACCATCTCGAGCAGCATATATTGATGGGAGCTCGCAATCTGATCGGCCGGCTCAAGGCGCTGCGCCGGCAAGAGAACAGCACGAAGCGCGTTTGAACGAGTGTTGGTCCGCAGAGGAACTTGGCCGACCTTGCACCATACAGCAGACCAGGTTGCTTTCCGGCGTCGAGCCAATGTCTGAAGTTGACGGATGCCGTTGAGAAAGTCGCCCCTTAGATCGGCGTTGGAGCGGTTTGTCGCTCATCAGTTCCCGATCCATTCTCATCGCGGTCGCGACCAAGTATTTCTGGCGCATTATCGGCTACCGTCAGCTTGACCTCAACTAAACGTAATTCGTAACATAAAGCTGTCGAATTCTATTGTGGGATAGCATTTTCGATGTCGCAACACATCTTTCCGCGCAATGCAGCCAATGCGCTTGGCACTCCGTTCAGTTCGCGGAACGGGGCGTCTGCAGATGCTTTGATTGATAAGGCCGCAGCCGGGCTCTGGGGCAGTAATTTCCCTCATTACCAGCATGGTACCCACGCGATTGCCGTACCCTTCGTTCCAGAACGCGCTCGATGACTTATATCGGCATCGACCTCGGGACATCCTCGATCAAGGTCATCCTCGTCGACGACGAGCAACGCGTGCTCGCCAGCGCTGCGCGTGAAATTGTTGTTCATCGCCCGGCGCCGCTCTGGGCGGAGCAGGATCCCGACGATTGGATTGAAGCGACTCTCGCCGTTCTCGCCGAGATAAGGGATGCCCAACCAGAGGGTTTCCGTGCCTGCGTCAGCATCGGCCTCTCCGGCCAGATGCATGGGGCAGTGCTGCTCGACCATCGCGACAGGCCGCTTCGTCCGTGCATTCTCTGGAATGACGGCCGGTCGTCAGCCGAGTGCATCGAGATCGAAGCCATGGTGCCGACATCGCGAGCGTTGACCGGCAACATCGCCATGCCCGGCTTCACCGCGCCCAAGCTGGCCTGGGTCCGCAAGCACGAGCCTGACATTTTCGAGCGATTACGGCGGGTCGTTTTGCCGAAAGCCTATCTGCGTCTCGCGCTGACCGGCGAAGCCATCGAGGACATGTCGGACGCCTCGGGAACGCTTTGGCTCGATATCGCCCGGCGCGACTGGTCGGACGAGATGCTTGCCGCGTGCGGCCTCGACCGCAGCCAGATGCCGCGCCTTGTCGAAGGCTGTGACGCCGCCGGCAGGTTACGGCCGGAATTGAGCCGGCAACTCGGCTTTGCCGTGCCGCCGCTGGTGGCAGGGGGAGCGGGCGACAATGCAGCCGGGGCTATCGGGCTGGGCGCCATTGCGCCCGGCGACAGCTTCCTGTCGCTGGGCACATCCGGCGTCTTGTGGCGCACGACCGCTCGCTTCGAACCTCGCACTCAAGGCGCGATCCATGCGTTCTGTCATGCCCTGCCTGATCTCTGGCACCAGATGTCGGTGCATCTATCGGCCGCCGCCAGCCTGAGCTGGTGGGCCGGTATCGTCGGTGAAACCGAGGCGCAATTGCTGGCGCCGCTCGGCGAGACCGCCGACCGCCCCTCCCCCGTGCTGTTCACACCCTATCTCTCGGGCGAGCGGACGCCGCATAACGATCCCTATATGCGCGGTGGCTTCGCGCGGATCGGGCATGAGGCGAATCGTGCCGCAATGACGCTTGCAGTGCTGGAAGGTGTCGCCTTCGCATTTCGCGACGGCAAGATTGCGATGGAAAGCGGTGGCGGCCGGATCGAGAGCACACAGGTCATCGGTGGAGGCTCGCGTTCGCGGCTATGGCTGACGATCCTGGCCAATGTGCTGGACATGCCGATGCGCCGCAGCTCCGGCGGCGAGACCGGCGCGGCATTCGGCGCAGCGCGGCTGGCGCGCCTGGCACAGACCAAAGAAGACCCGTCTTCTGTCTGCCTGCCTCCAGCCGGCGCGGTCGAGATTTTCGAGCCGGATGCTGCTATGGTCGGCGCCTATCGCGAGCGATATGAACTTTGGCAGCGCGCCGCTCATTTCGATCGGGAGCTCGGTAGGTCACATTGAGTGGTTTGACAGTATTTCAAGCAAATGCTCTATGCTGGAGCAAATGCTCAGACATGCTCTCGATCCATGAACGCTGCTGCACTCCCCTTCGATCTCATCATCCTCGATTGCGACGGGGTGCTGGTCGACAGCGAGACGATCAGCTGCCGCATCCTGTCCGACATTCTGTCGCCCTTCGATCCGGAATATGATGTCGAGCATGTGATGCGCCGCTATCTCGGGCGCTCGTCGAGCATCGTCCTGGAGGATTATGAGAGACTGACCGGCAGCCCCGCTTCCGACAGCTTCACGCAGAGCTGGCGAGCCCGCCTTTTTGCGGAATTCTCCGCCGGGCTGAAGCCTGTCGACGGCGTCCGGCAGGCCGTCGAGGCGCTCGGAGCGGATTATTGCGTCGCATCGTCCAGCGACGAGGAGCGTATCGAGCACTGCCTGCGCGCCACGGAGTTGTGGGACCTCTTCGAGGGACGAATCTTCAGCACGACCCGCGTGAAACTTGGCAAGCCGGCCCCGGACCTTTTCCTTCTCGCCGCTCGCGAGCGCGGCATTTCCCCTGACCGCTGCCTGGTGATCGAAGACAGCGTCAGCGGCGTCACAGCAGCAAAGGCTGCGGGCATGACAGCCTACGGCCTGACCGCCGGCAGCCATTTCGCCATCCTCGATCAGCGGCAAGCACTTGTCGAAGCCGGGGCGGACCGGGTGATCGACGCCTGGCACGAGCTGTCACCCGTCATGGCGCGCTGACATCCAATGGCCGATGGCGACAATTCCAGATTGGACGACGCGGCCCGGGCCGGCTGGCTCTATTATATCGCGGGCCGGACTCAGGACGACATCGCGCAAGCCCTGAATATCTCGCGGCCTGCCGCGCAACGCCTGGTTTCGCTGTGCCGCTCCGAGGGGCTGATCAGCTTCCGGATGAACCACCCGATCAACGCCTGCATGGAATTGGCGGCACGCCTGCGCGACCGCTACGAGTTGCTGCATTGCGACGTCGCTCCATCCGACGGTTCGGGCGAAACGGCCAGTCTTGGCGTTGCCTCGCTCGGTGGGCTCCTGATCGAGCGCTGGTTGAAATCACGAACCTCCCTGGTGATGGCGCTTGGGACCGGACGCTCGATGCGCGCCAGCATCGAGCGCGTTTCGCCGATGTCCTGCCCGCTTCACCGGCTCGTGTCGCTCGTCGGCACGATCTCGCCGGATGGTTCGGCGAGCCCGTTCGACACGCTGGTCAAGCTGGCCGAGATCACCAAGGCGCAGCACTTTCCGATGCCGCTGCCGCTCTACGTCTCCAGTCCGGAAGAGCGGGAGCAATTGCTCAAGATCGAGTCCGTGCGGCGGATTCGCGCCATCGCCGGCGAGGCCGATCTCTGGATCATGGGCATCAGCCAGATCGGCGATGACGCCGTTCTCTACCGCGACGGCTTCATGACCCGGAGCGAATTGCTGGAACTCGTGAGGCACGGCGCTGTTGGAGAGGTGACCGGCTGGGTCTTCGATGCGGCGGGAAAAATCCTCGATCGAGGCACGAACCTGCGGGTGACCAGCGTTCCGCCTGAACCCGGCAGTCCGAGACTGCGGATCTGCATCGGCCAAGGTGCTGCAAAAATATTGCCGCTTCGCGCCGCACTGACGGGCCGCATCGTCAACGGGCTCATCACCGACGAAGCCACCGCCCGCGCCATCCTGGCGGATTAGACAGTCTCACCTGGTACATGCCGACCGCGCCCGCTCCGGCCGATGCGCCCGCGCGCGCCGATCGCGGGCTCATCACGCGTTGCGATGGCCGACCTGTCACGGCCGGCCCAGCAAAAGCTGGAATCCCGCAAGGCGTCATCAATCTGTCTTCGACGGTTGACATAAAGCGCCAGTGTGCGAGCATCTATTTCAATAATGAGCATATGCTCGCAGAATGATAAGGGAGGCTGTGATGCGACCGCTTTATCGCGCTCTGGCTTGCGCGGGTGCCCTGGTGCTAACCGGCATGGGGCCAGCCCGCGCCGCAACCGAAATCGAATTCTGGCATGCGATGAGCGGCGCGCTCGGCGAGCGGGTCGATGAACTCGTCAAGAAGTTCAACGATTCGCAGAAGGACTATGTCGTCAAGGCGATCCCCAAGGGCACCTATGACGAGGTTCTGAACGGCACCATCGCCGCTTATCGCGCCAAACGGCAGCCGGAGATCGTTCAGTCGAACGAACGGTCGTTCCTGACCATGGTCAATTCGGGAGCCATTGTTCCCACGGCCGACCTGATGGCGGAGCAGAACCGCAAGCTCGATCCCTCGACCTATATCGCGCCGGTCGTGAGCTACTACACCATCAACGGCAAGCTGCAGGCGATGCCGTTCAACTCGTCGACCCCGATCCTGTTCTACAACCGGGACCATTTCAAAGCCGCGGGCTTCGACAAGCCCGGCGCGACATGGCAGGAGCTCGAGCCGCAGCTCAACGCGATCAAGGACAAGGGCATTTCGAAATGCGCCATGGTCCTTCCCGGCGATTATGAGTGGAGCTTCCTCGAGAATTACAGCGCGGTGAACGACATTCCGTACGCGACCAAGCGCAACGGCATGGACGGGCTCGACACAAGCTTCGTTTTCAACAAGGGCAAGCTGGTCGGTCAGGTCGAGCGCATGAAGCGCCTGATCGGTTCGGGCGTGATGCAGATCGCCGGACAGGGCGTGATTCCTGTCCAGCTGTTCACCTCCGGCGAGTGCTCGACGATCATCGCCTCGACCGCAACGCATGCAGCCGTGGTCGCAGCCGCCAAGTTTGACTGGAACGCAGCCGAACTGCCCTACGAGCAAGGCGTGACGCCTCGAAACAGCGTCATCGGCGGCGCCGCGCTCTGGACCCTGAAAGGTCACACGCCCGAGAAGTACAAGGCCGTTGCCGCCTTTTACGATTTCCTCGCCCAGACCGACACCCAGGTCTGGTGGCATCAGGCGACCGGCTACGTCCCCGTGACCGTGCCGGCTTACGAGGCCGCCAAGGCGCAAGGCTATTACGACAAGAACCCGACGCGGGCGATCGCCGTTGTCCAGCTCATGCGCGGCACGCCCACCGACAATTCGCTGGGATTCCGCATCGGCAACAGCAATCAGATCAACGTCGCCATCATGGAAGAGGTCTCGGCCGCCTTCCTCGGCAGGAAGCCCGTCCAGCAGGCGCTCGACGATGCCGTCAGCCGCGGCAACGAGTCCCTGCGCCGGTACGAGCAGCTGAATGCCGGCAAGAAGTAGCGCCGGCCCCGCCCTGTCCGAAGGCGGTCGCGTGCCGCGCCTGCGCTGGCCATTCCTGCGCAAGCCGGCCGCCAGCGCCGGCCAGCCAGAGAGCGGGTTGAAGCGGGCCCATTTCAACGAGTGGCGCCTGCCATTCTGGCTGCTGGCCCCTCAGCTCTTCATCCTGCTGCTGTTCTTCTTCATCCCCTCCATCAGGGCGCTGGTGCAGGCCTTCCAGCTGACCGATCCGTTCGGCGCGATGACCCAATGGGTCGGCTTCCAGAATTTCGAGCGGCTGTTCCGCAGCAGCGTCTACTGGACCTCGGTGCAGGTGACTCTGGTGTTCACGCTGGCGCAGAATGTCCTGACCCTGTCGGTCGCACTGCTGCTGGCCTTCGCGACGAACCATATCGCGCGCGGCCGCGGCGCCTACAGGACAGTGCTGCTGCTGCCCTATGCGATCGCTCCCGCCATCGCCGGCATCATGCTGGCCTTTCTCTTCAATCCGCGCGTCGGCCCGATCGCCCAGATGCTGCAATCTGCTGGTTTCGACTGGGACCCGAACCGCAACTCGATGCACGCGCTGGCGCTGATCGTGATGGCGGCCTCATGGAAGCACATCTGCTACAACTACATCTTCCTCGTGGCGGCGCTGCTCTCCGTCCCGCACTCGATTCTGGAATCGGCCTATCTCGACGGCGCCGGGCCGATCCAACGCTTCCTGCGCATCTCCTTGCCGATGATCGCGCCGACGCTGTTTTTCCTCGTCGTCATCAATTTCGTCTACGGGCTGTTCGAAACCTTCGCCATCGTCGATGCGACGACGCGCGGCGGCCCGGCCGGCTCGACGTCGATCCTGGTCTACAAGGTCTATCAGGACGGGTTCGTCACCCTGGATCTGGGCTCCTCGGCGGCGCAATCCGTGGTGCTGATGGCTCTTGCGCTGCTACTGACATTCGCCCAGTTCCGCTTCGTGGAGCGGCGCGTGAACTATAGCGTCTAGGCGCCACGCCATGAACGAACGGACCCCCGTCCTCGATATCGTCTGCCATCTCATTTTGCTGCTCGGTGCTGGCCTCGTTTGCCTGCCGATCTACTTCGTCTTCGTCACCGGCTCCCTGTCGCAGCAGGAGGTGATGCGGGTGCCGCTCTCCTGGCTTCCGGGCGACCAGTTTCTGACGAACACGATGACCGTGCTGCGCAGCGCCAATTTTGGCCGGCTGCTGCTGAATTCCTTCATCGTCGCTTGCGGGATCACCGTCGGCAAACTGGCGGTTTCGGTGATTGCAGCCTTCGCCGTCACCTATTTCCGCTTTCCGTTTCGCCTGACGGCGTTCTGGCTGATCTTCATGTCGCTGATGCTCCCGATCGAGGTCCGCATCGTGCCGACCTATGAATCGGCGGCCAATGTCGCATTGCCGCTCAACATCCTCGGCGGCTGGCTTGGCTTGCAGGCCCTCGTCGATCTCGACTGGAACATGGTCAATACCTATCCCGGCCTGATCCTTCCATTGATCGCCTCGGCTACGGCGACCTTTCTGTTCCGGCAGTTCTTCCTGACGGTGCCCGACGAACTCTGCGACGCGGCGCGGATCGACGGCGCGAGTGCCTGGCAGTTCTTCCGCCTGATCCTGCTGCCGCTCTCGCGCTCGAACATCGTGGCACTCGCGATCATCCTCTTCCTGATGGGTTGGAACCAGTATCTCTGGCCGCTCCTGCTCACCACCGATCCCGACATGTCGACGGCCGTGATCGGCCTCAAGAAACTGATGCCGCAGAGCGACTCCGTGCCGACCTGGCATTTGCTGATGAATGCGGCGCTGCTGACGATGCTGCCTCCCACGATCATCATCCTGCTGCTGCAGCGCTGGTTCGTGAAGGGGCTGGTCGACAGTGGCAAGTAATACGAACAGTAACGAAAAAGCGGAACGTCGATCATGCGGATCATCGGCCATCGTGGCGCGCGAAACATCTGGGCCGAGAACAGCCTTAGCGGCTTCCGCAATGTCTGCGGACTGAGGGTCGATGCCGTCGAGCTTGACGTTCACCTGTCGAGCGACGGCGAGATCATGGTCATCCATGATCCGCTTATGGAGCGCACCACCGATCATAAGGGCCCTGTCGGTCGGCTGAGCCGCGAGGCTCTGGGCAAGGTGGCGCTGCACGATACGCTGGGCGAAACGATCCCCACCCTGTCGGAGGTTCTCGACGTCTTCGCGCAGACGGCGATCGAACTCGAAATCGAGATGAAGATGGACGCGCTGGGAAGTCCCTATCCCTGCCTTCTCGACAAGGTCATCGCGTTGGTCGAGGCTCGCGGCCTGGCGGATCGCATCGTCCTCACCTGCTTTGTCCCCGAAGTCATCGAGGAGATCAGGACCAAGGCGCCTGCCATGCGTCGGCTGGCCTCGGTCGACCGCCGCTCCTGCGAGGCATTCGGCGGTGTCGACCGCACCCTTGGCCGCTTCGTCGATCTCGGCTGCACCATAGCCGTCGAGCAGTCCATGCTGCGTCTGGCGCTCGATCGTGCCGTCGGCATAGTCGGAAGCGAGCGGCTTGGCGTCTGGGTACCCAACACGGTCGCCGAGCTCGATTACTGGCTCGCCCAGCCGATCGCGCAGATCACGAGCGACCGCCCCGATCTTGCCCTGCAACTGCTGACCGCTAGGGCGGTCTGACGCGCGCCATCGCGCAGGCTTCGCTGCGATAGCAGGACGTCCAAGGCTGCCGCAGCGAGAGGGCTTCAGCCCGCCCGTCGCGCGGCTTCGTCGAGCGTTGCCTCGATGCCCTCGCGATAAAGGCTTTCAAGCCAGTGCCCGACCGCTGCGACGAGGCGCGGATCATCGGCAAGTTCGCCGAACAGCGAACCGATCGACAGAAGCGGGCGCGGATCGGCATCGCCTTCCAATGCCTTCTCCCGGAGAAGAGCGGCGAGAGGATGCGTTACCAGAAGCGGGGCGCCTCTCTCGTCGATGCCTCGCACGCGGCGCAGCCAGGCGGCGAGCGCAAGCGCGAGAAAGGTGATGTCGCCTCCCGTTGTCAGCCGGTCCCTGATCGGATCGACGAGGACGTTGATCGGCGCATCCGAGTTGACGCGCTGCACGGTGTCGCGGATCGCCGCATTGGCGAAGCGCTCGACCAGCCTGGCCTTGTAAGCCTCGATATCGACGCCCGGGATGACCGGAAGCGTCGGTCCCGTCTCCCGATCCATCAGCGCCGTCATCACGGCCCGGATACGCCCATCGGCCAGAGATTCGTCGATCGTGACATGGCCTGCGAGCTGGCCGAGGCCGGACACTGCAAGGTGGCTGCCGTTCAGGAGTCGCAGCTTCATGAATTCGTAGGGCGCGACATCGCCGACGAACTGCGCGCCCACGGCCTCCCAGGCCGGCCGGCCCTGGGGAAACCGGTCCTCGATAACCCACTGGCTGAAGCTCTCGGAGACCACGGGCCAGCGATCGATGAGCCCATGGCGCGAGGCGAGGCCATCGATATCGGCCGGGGCGGTCACAGGTGTAATCCGGTCCACCATGGTCGAGGGAAAACTCACGGCACTTTCGATCCAGCCCCGGAGGTCATCGTCCCTGAGAGCGGACAGCGCGAGCACGGCTTGCCGCAGCACATCGCCATTGTGCTGGATGTTGTCGCAGGAGAGGACGGTGGGAGGCGACAATCCCTTCTCTCGGCGCCGGCGCAGCATCTCGACGACGACGCCGATCGCACTTCGCGGACGTTCGGGCTGTGCGAGATCCGCGCGGATCAGTCGGTGGTCGGGATCGAGCCGCTTGGTTGCGGCATTCAGACAATAGCCGTTCTCGGTCACTGTGAGGCTGACGATGCGGATGGCGGGATCATCGAGAACGGCCAGAAGCGGCTCGCTGGACTCCGTCGCATCCACCACGCCCGCGAGCGACCCGATGACCCGGGCTCGTTCCACCGAGCCCTCGCGTTCGACCAGCGTGTAGAGACCGTCCTGGGGAGCGAGGCTTTCGATCATGCGCCGGTCGTTGGGCATCAGCACGGCGCCGACGATACCCCAATCGAGAGCGGCAGCCTGCTGCTCCATCAGCTCATGCGTGTAACGCGCCATGTGAGCGCGATGAAATCCACCCAGCCCGATATGCACGATGCCGGCCCGGACGCGGGACGGATCAAACCGGGGGCCCTCGACGGAAGGCGGCAGCGTCGCGAGAGCCCGGCGATTCAACGGCATCGGTGTCATGGCAGGTCCGTCAGCAGCGTTAGGATGGGGTGGACGTTCTGGTTCAGGCCGTCGCTTCAGAAGGCGACGGGATCGTTCCCGATGTCATCTCGGCGAGCCCGGGCGGATCGGAGCCCCGCCGCGAACAGGTGAGTGCCGAGGCGGCGACCGCAAACTCGATGACCTGCTTCAGCAACGCATCGCTTAGGCCCGACAGCCCTTCAGGCGACAGGTGGCCGACTTGCTCCAGCCGGGCGAGCAGAGCGGCGTGGAAGCTGTCGCCGGCTCCCACCGTATCGACAGCGTTGACCGCCAGGCCAGGCACGCTCAGAGGAGACCGGCCCGGCCGCAGCGCGACCGCACCGCGCGCGCCACAGGTCACTACGCATAGCCTTACGCCCAGGCCAAACCACATCTGCGCCAAGTCCCGATGATCGACGCCCGGAAAGGCGACGGCGAGATCCTCTTCGCTCGCCTTCACGATTGTCGCGAAGGGCAGGAATTTCGCGAACTGGTCTCGCCATTTCGCGAGATCCGGCGTCACGCTCGGCCGGAGATTGGGATCGATCGATATGAGGCGTCGGCCGGCCTCCCGGCGCGCCAGGGCCAGATGCGAGGAGGCGACCGGCTCGACCGCGAGCGTATAGGAGCCCAGCACGATAGCCGTGACGTCCTCACCCAGCGCCTGCGGCAGATCATCGACCCGGATCTCGCGATCCGCCTTGTTCTCTCCGTGAAATGCATAGGCCGGGTGGCCGGCCGCATCGATCGCGACAACGCTTATCGTGGTCAGCCGGTCGGAACGGACGGCATGGCTGAGATCGACTGTCTCGGCCAGGAGGCGCGCCCTGATGGCCTCGCCGAATGCATCGGATGATATGCCGCCGAGAAACGATGAGGACACCCCCAATCTTGCCAGACCGATCGCCACATTGAACGGGGATCCGCCGAGCACGGTTTCGCTTTTCAGACCAACCTCGTCCGTCCGGACAAACAGATCGACGAGCGCCTCCCCGCACACCAGTATCGTCATGTTTCAAGCCCCTCGATACGAATGAGAGCATGGCTCGCCCCAACGCGCAGCCCGCGATGGCATGATCCACGCCAAGAGGTACGACCACCCGATCCAGGCCGCCCAGCGCTCGCCGCCACCCCGATCATCCCAGTTCCGCCAGGACAAATTCCGCCGTCCTGGAATCGGTTACGAGAGTGGTTGCCGCACCGGCCCTTACGCAAGCAAGGACGGCCTGGGCGCGCGCGCTGCCCCCGACAGCGACCCGGTCTGCAACCGCATTGAGACAGTCGAACGGGATCGTGAGGCACCTGTCCGACAGCGATTGGCAGATGCGCCGTCCGCTTGCATCGAGCAGATGCCCCAAAATCTCGGCCACCGCGCCAGCTTTTGCGGCGTTGTCCCGCCCTGCCTGATCGAGGCTTTCGTAAAGGCCCGAACCGCCATCCTTCCAGGCGCCCACGGAGAACAGCACCCGCGTCAACCTGGGAAACTGGGCGACACTGTCGGCGATGCCGATCTGTTCGCGCAGGGACGCCACGAGCGCGGCATCATCCAATAGAAGCGGCGCATAGATTGGATAGGTCTGCCCACGAAAGCGCATGGCCATCGCCCGGATCGTCTCCGCTGGGCTGTGTTCGAAATACGATGCCCTGCTGACCCCCGACAGCTGCACGATCGAGCAGGCTGTCAGTTCCTCAATGCGATCGAGGATCAGGCTGGTCGTCCGTCCCGCGACGAGGCCGAGGACATCTTCGGAGACGCCCACCTCGACGAGATATGACGCCGCGGCATCCGCCAGGAGTCCGAGTTCGGAACCCGGATCGACCGAGGGCAGGACAATGGCCCGCTTGAGGCTGGTTTTCCGCATCAGGGCCGACGACAGCGCGAAGTCCACATCCGCCGGCGGACGGATATCGATCCGGACGAGACCCGAGCTTCTTGCCTGCTCGAGCAGGCGTGACACCGTGAAGCGGCTGATCCCAAGACGCTTGGCGATAACCACCTTCGACTCCGTATCGAGATAGAAGCGCCGCGCGACCTCAAGAAGCTGGATCGTGCGCGCGGCCGACCTGCTGTCCTGCTTTCGTACCGACCCGGCTTCGTCGCGCGGTTTCCTTGCCATGGCCAACTCCATCACCACGCCCAGGTGGCGCTGGTGAGTAGGTACATCATCGCATGCCGCTGGTTGAGCCTTGCTCTTCAGCATTCCGATTTCATGCCCCGTTCGTCCGAAGCAGCCGTCCTTGCCACGACAGCCGCTTCGGCGCCCCGCGACGCCCCATCCAGATCGCACAATCAGCAAATTGACCGCTATGCATCATATGTGCATACATGCGCTCAAATGGGCGATCAAGCCCAGTCTAGGGAGTTGGATCATGGCGCTGTCTCGTCGAGAAATTCTGCTTTCAGGATTGACTGTCTCAGTGGCGGGCCTGCCTTCGGGCTTTGCTCAAGCCGCGCCTTTCGCCGCTTGGGAAGCCGCGCTGAAGAGCAAGCCGGGCCGCGAAGTTCGCATTCTCGCGATCTCCCATCCGGCCTCGGATGCAATGAAGGCGCTGACCCCTGAATTCGAGGCGGCGACCGGCATCAAGGTGACGTGGGAAGTCGTCGGGAGCGGCGAGATCATGTCGAAGCAGCTTCTCGCGCAGACGGCGCGGGACACGTCCTACGACGTCTACATGGTCAGGGGCACCGCGCTGGCCGAATACGAGGCCAAGCGCATGCTGACGGACCTGCGCGACCTCATCCAGAATACGGCGGCGACGCCGGACGACTACGATTTCGAGGACATCCACGTCGCCTATCGGCAGGGCATCGGCAGCACGAAGGGCAAGGTGCTCGGCATTCCCGTAGCCGGCGAAACCTTCTTCCTGTCCTATCGCAAGGATCTGTTCGAGAAATACGGTCGAGCCGCCCCCCAGACCATGGATGAGTTGCTGGACGCCGCGCGCTTCTTCCAGAACAAGGAACCCGGCTTGTCCGGTATTTCGATGCGGGCCGAGACCGGCCGCACGCTGGCCCTGAGCTGGGAGCTGTTCACGCCGGCTTTCGGCGCCAACATCATCGACCAGAAGACCTGGGACGTCGCCGTCGACAGTTCCGAGACGCTGCAATCCCTGGAATACCTGCTCGCGCTCCTGTCGAACGCGCCGCCGGATGTCGAAACCTATAGCTGGGACGCGGCGGTCTCCGCCTTCGCCTCCGGCAAGACCGCGATGTGGTTCGACGCGACTTCCCTGCAGCCTTGGCTCACCGATCCTTCCAAATCGAAGGTCGTCGGCAAAGTGGGCTACGTGCCACCCCCTGCTGGCCCGAAGGGGCGCTTCGGCCCTGTTGGTGGCTGGAGCCTCGGCCTGCCCGCAAACAGCCGCAACAAGGAAGCCGGCTGGGCGTTCATCGCCTGGATGACCTCGAAGGCGAAGGCCAAGGACGTCATCGCGAAAGGCGGCGTGCCGTCACGCGTATCGACGCTGACCGGTTCCGACTTCGTCGGCAAGGACCCCGATCTCGCCCGCGCGATCAAGGAAAGCCTGGATGCCGCGGGCAATCTTCTGGCGATTGGACGCAACTGGGTCCCGCAGACCGCGGAAGCCAACAAGATCCAGCAGACGGCCGGCTTTTACGCAGGACAGGCCTTGCTGAAAAAGATGACGCCCAAGGAGGCGCTGGCTGCCGCCAGACCGGATCTGGAGCAGATCTCCGCGCGAATCAAGAAGAGCAACTGATCGCAGCTCCGATGATCGAAAACCGGCAACCGACCCGATGAAGCGCTTCGTGCCATGGCTCTGGCTAGGGCCCACGGCCCTGCCGCTCCTGTTATTGAGCGCGGTACCCGTGGCGCTGCTGGCCTATATCAGCCTTACCTCGTTCGAGATCGGATATACGTGGTCCGAGCGTGAATTCGTCGGGCTGGACAATTACCGCCGGCTACTTTCCGGGCGGGAGGTCGAGTTCTGGCCTGCCGTTCGCCTCAGTCTGCTCGTGACCGTGATCAGCGTCGTGCTGAAGACCTTGCTGGGGCTCGGCGTCGCGACGTTGCTAAGCAAGAAAATCCGCCTCGAATACATCGCGACGACGCTGATCATCCTGCCCATGGCGGTCAATCCCGCCATTGCCGGGCTGATGTGGAAGCTGATGCTGGGCTATGATTTTGGCATCGTGAACGCTGCTACGGAAAGGCTTTTCGGGCTGAAGATCGTGTGGCTGGGCCAGAACTACGCCCTGCTATCTGTCCTGATCGTGCTGGTCTGGATGCATTTCCCGCTGTCGGCCCTGATGATCCTCGCAGGATTTCGCAATATCGCCCCCGAGCCGCTCGAGGCCGCGCGACTCGACGGCTGCAGCGATCGCCAGGTCTTCTGGCTCATCATCGTTCCGCAGTTGCGGCCGGTGATCCTCAGCAGCAGCATCTTCCAGGCCATTCTGGCTTTTCAGGCCTTTGGCCCGATTTTTACTCTGACCGATGGCGGGCCCGGCAACGCCACGACCATTCTTCCGCTCTACGTCTACAAAACGGCGTTCACGCTGGGTGCTATCGGCCTTTCCGCGGCAGCCGCCGTCATTCTCGTGCTCATCATCACGGCCCTCTCGGCGCTGATGGTGGTGACAGGCCGCAAGGGGCAGCCGACATGATGCAGGCTCGCCTGCGGGACTATGCCTGGCTGGCGCTGGCCTGCGCCTTCGCCGCCTTCCCCGTCTTCTATATGCTGGTCACATCGTTCAAGACGCGGGCCATGCTCTATGAGCCGGCGCGCTTCATCTTCAGCCCAACGCTGGAGAACTATCAGGCCGCGATCGTCAATCACGGGCTGTACGGCTACATCGTCGACAGCCTGATCGTGTCGCTGAGCAACGTCGCCGTGTGCCTGACACTTGGCACGGTCGCAGCCTATGCGATCCACAAGTTCAGCTTCCCGCGCAAGGAGGCCGTCGTCTTCGCGATCCTTTCCTCCCGCATCTTCCCGTCGATCGCGCTGGTCCTGCCGTTCTACGTCATCGGCCTCACCTTCGAGATGCTGGACACCTACACGATCCTCATCGTCACCTTCATGGTCTTCAACCTTCCGTTCGTCGTGCTGATGATGCGCAGCTACCTTGCCGCGCTCGCGCCCGAGGTCGAGGAAGCGGCGATGCTCGATGGGTGCAGCCGTCTTGGCGTTCTCGTCAGGATCGTGCTGCCGCAGGTGCGCATGGGGCTGTTTGCGACGGCGATCATGTGCTTCCTCGCCGCCTGGAACGAGTTCACCTACGCGCTGTTTCTCAGCTCGTCCAAGGTCAACATGGTTTCGACCGCGGTCGTTTTCTTCAAGACCGAGCGCGGCATCCTGTGGGGCGAAGTCTCCGCTCTCGGCGTTGTCGCCGTGCTCCCGGTCATCGTCCTGTGTTTCGTCGCCCAAAAGTATCTCGTCAAAGGCATGTCGTGACCCTTCTTCATCCTCCCCGCGCCACCAGCCATCTCGACTTCGTGACGCGCGTGTTCCGCGAATATGACGAGATCACGCTGCCTCTTCACGGCAAGCTGAGCGCACAGGACAAGAGCGACGGCTCCGCGGTGACAGAGGCCGATCAAGCCGCCTCAACCCATGTTCTCGAGCGGCTCATGGCCCATACGCCTGATATCGGCGTGATCTCGGAAGAGGAGGCGGAATCGTATCTGCCCAGCGCGAGCCGTCAGTGGGCGATAGATCCTCTCGACGGGACGGCCTCTTTCGCGCGCGGTTTGCCTATATGGGGGCTGGGCATGGGGTTGATCGACGGAACGACCCCCGTCAGCGGATATCTGCATTTCCCGATCCCGCGCCAGAGTTTTATTTTCGAAGACGGGAGGGCGCTTCTCAACGGCGAGCCCATGCCCCGCCGCCCGGAATCCGTGGCGGCCGACACCCGCAACATCATGATCACCTCGATTCATGACGCGATCGACGTTCGCCGGGTCGAAGGCTATCGGCTCCATAACCTCGGCTCCAACCTGTACCATCTCATGATGCTGGCCGCGGGCCGCTGCGACGCCATTATCACCGGCCCCTGCTATCTGTGGGATCTCGCGCCCGCGCTGCCATTCACACGGGCGCTTGGCCATGTGGAGCGCTATCTGGACGGCTCCGCTCTGGATCTGTCTGATCTTCTCAAACCAGATTACGGCTTTCCGACACGGCAACCCATGCTCATTGGTCCGGCGCCAGTTGTCGACGCGCTCATATCGCGATTGAGCTACGGCGCGCGGGATTGAAGGTTCCTCGACTCGCCATGATCCGCGTTCTGGCGGCGTCCTAGCTTGCGACGCTGGCGCAAGAACGGGTTAGTTTTTCACAGCCCGGCGAGAGCGCGTAGCCGCTCGGCTATATGGTCGACAAGAACCTCTTCCCGAGAGGCAAGTCCCGCCGTGCGGTGAAGTCGGATCTCGGCAGACGGCAAGGCCGGAAGTTGCGGTGGCAAGATTTGGCGCAGCCGTGACGTTATCAGGCTGGCCTTCATCACAGTTATGGCGAGACCTTGCTCAACGATCGCCTCCACAGCCGCAAAGCTTGGACTGAGATAAGCCAGCCGCCACGGCTTCTGCATCTCATCGAGCGCAGCGCTAGCCCAGTTCCGAAACAGGCAATCGGGATTGGAGAGAGCGAGCGGCATCGGATCGAGTTCCTCGACCTGACGCTTCGCCGATGCAACCCAAACCGCATTCTCCCGGCAGATCAATTCGCCCTCGCCCGTTCCAGCCGGGTGCATGGCGATGACGACGTCGAAGGACCGACCGAGCCTCGTCAACAGGCGTGAGGTCAATCCGACTTCGACATCGACCCGCGCCAAAGGAAACCTTTCGGCAAGCTCGGCCAGAATTTGCGGCAAATGCTTCGTGCCATAATCCTCCATGATCGCCAGCCGCAGATGAATGAGCGCGTTCCGGCCCGCCAGGCGCGCGATTGCGGCATCTTGCAGGGCCAGGATTCGGCGAGCATCGGCCAGCAAAAGCTCGCCGTGTTCGCTCAGCTCGACACGGGCCGTAGAGCGGCGGAAAAGCTGGACGTCGACCCGTTCTTCCAGTCGCTTGATCTGCGCGCTGACAGCTGCCTGCGTTCGGTTGAGCCGCTCAGCCGCCCGTGTGAACGAGAGGCTATCGGCCACAGTGACGAAGACGCGCAAAAGATCAGGATCCAGCACCGTCGACCTCATGCGAATTCATTGTGATCATCATCCATATTATTTCATTCTGAAATAAGGCCTCGCGGGTTACAAGCGCGCCGGCAATGGAGACAATTGCGAATGAATGCGGGCCTTGCAGCGGCGATCCTGTCCAGCGCATTGGGAGGCACTGCCATTGTCGCGACGCGCTACCTGTCCGGTACGCTCGATCCGATCACGATGGGTGCATTCAGGTTCGGCGGCGGCTTTCTTGTCCTGCTGGCACTCACGATGGCGCAGCCGAAACGCTGGCCTGCGCGGTCCGACTGGGCCGGCGTTGCTGGTCTGGGGCTGCTGTTCTTTGGGATGTTCCCGATCCTCTTCAACGCCGCCTTGATCTATACGACGGCGGCACGAGCCGCCCTTGCTCTTTCGACATTGCCATTGCTGACGATGACGGCGGCAGCGATGTTGCGTGTCGAGGCCCTCACGCTGCGTAAGTCGATCGGTGTACTGGTCGCGATGGCCGGCGTTGCGGTCGCCTTGGCAAGCAGCCTGCACGATGCCCCTGCCGGCGCCTGGCGCGGGGACCTCATCATGGTCGCAGCGGCTGGCTGCATGGCGCTCTATAACGTCTGGTCACGGCCTTTTGTCGCGCGTTCGACGGCGATCGCCTTCGCCGCTTCCGGAATGGCTGTGGGAGCCAGCGCCCTTGTTCTGCTGACGCTGGTGAGCGGACGGGCCTCCGCGTTTCCTCAGATGAGCGGCCTGCAATGGTCCGCCCTCGCCTATCTCGCCGTAATCGGCGGCGCTTTGATCTTCTATCTCTGGGCATACGCGCTCGGGAGGACCTCGCCAACGCTGGTCGCCGTATCCGTCGCCGTCAACCCGATATCAGCCGGACTTCTTGCAGTGCCCATGCTGGGCGAGAGCTTGAGTGCGAGCCTGGCAGCGGGGCTTGTCGGGGTCACAGCCGGCATCGGCATAGCAGCCTGGCCCAAACGGGCGCGATGATCCGTCTGCGTCCCTGAGGGGCGCCGCCTTTGCTTGTCACTGAGTGTCCGGTTCGGGCGACGCTTGATCGTCGAGTTGGCGCAATCCGCGGTGCGCGCTGGTGCGGAAAGCCGAAGCAATCGTTCAACGGATGCTCATTGCACCGCCGCGGTGGCCGTAAAGGTGTAACCGACGCCATAGACGACCTTGATGGGCGCCGGCAGGTTGGTGCGTTCCTCAATCTTGCGACGCAACCGACTGACCATGGCATCGAGATGACGGTTGCCGAAATTCGACTTGGGACGAGCGAGCGTCTCCATCAAGCTCTCGCGTTGACAGATGTCGCCACCGCAACTGCACAACACACTCATGAAGGCGAATTCGGTTGCCGTCAGCTTGAGCGAACGGTGATTGGGCGCGACCAGCATCCAGTTCGTGCCGTCCAACACCCATTGATCGCCATTCCCGTTTGCCGCGTTGGGCAGGCTGGCGCTTCGACGCAGCAGGCTACGGATTGCCGCCTCGATCTCGCGCAATGTGCTGTGCTTGACGAGATAGATGTCGGCGCCGCTCTCAAACCCCCTGATACGGTCGTCGCTGTCGCCAAGCGCCGTGAGCATGATGATGCCGCAGCGATGGGCTTCGCGAATCTGGCTTGCGAGCTCAAATCCATTCCCGTCGGGCAAGCCGACATCGAGAATGATGACATCCGGTGAATTGCCGTCCGCGAGCGCTTGCCGCAATTCTTGCGCCGTTGCGACCCCACTGGCTGAGAACCCGCACAGGCCGAGAAAATCGATCAGATCCTTGCGCAGCCTTGTTTCGTCCTCGACGATCAGAATATGCGTCACGCCGTCGTCTCCTCTGGCAACTCGGCACCGGACGCCTCACGGGGCAAGGACAGGCTCACGGTGGCTGTCGTTCCCCCTTCATCGTTGGAAAGCAGCTGCAGCGTTCCCCCATGATAGGCTAAGAGCTTGCGCGCCGAGTAGAGCCCAAGGCCGGTGCCTGTGCTCGCCTTGGCATTGGACGCTCGGAAGAAGCGGCGTCCGATCTTGCTCAGCTCGGCAGAGGGAATGCCTATGCCGCGGTCCCGGACCTCGATGACGATGACTCGATGCTCCGCCCTGCCTGCTATGTGGACCGGCTGATCGTTCGGCGAGTATTTCAAGGCGTTGTCGATCAGGTTGATGATGACCGTTGCGAGCATCTCCGGATCGGCGTCGAAAGAGGCTGTTTCGTCTTCCACGGTAAACTGCAGGCGGTCGCCACGAGCCGTCATCTCGAAATGCAGCCGCGCGTCCCCTATCAGCGCGCCGAGCTGGAGCGCTTCCGGCCGAAAGCCGCTCTCCCGGTCATCCGCCATGAACCTGTCGATCAGGGAGAAGAGGCGGTTGAGTGCCTCGCCGATACCGGAGAGCCGCTCCCGGGTCGCGGCGGGCGATGTGTCGCCAACCAAGCCGATCATGTCGGCGGCGTTGCGGATGATCGCGAGCGGCGTGCGGAACTCATGGCTCACGACGCGCATGAAGTCCGCCTGTTCGTCGCGCAACGCACGCTCGGCCTCCAGGCTGGCGCTGAGCCGGCTTTCGAGTTTTCGCCGCTCCTCCACTTCCCGCAGCAGAGCATCGTGATTCCTGCGCAGGTCGGCGGAGAGCCTCGCGCTGACCATGAAGAGCAGGCAGGCGAAAAGCGCGATCAGGAAAAGCGTGCCCTGCAACAGATACCAGGCGTTGCGGTCCGCCAGGATCGGGCCGCTGTCGAACTCGGCCGGCAGACGATACTCGATGACGCTCTGCAGGATGCTGGCCGCCATGTACTCGGCGAGAAGCCCAATGGTGATCCAGCGCAGGAGCGGAGGCTGCGTCCTGTCTCGCCCGAGCCCCAGGCACATCACCGACATCATGACCACGGTGAAGACGGTCGAGCTGTGGATGCGGATCGCCAGGTTGTCGGGGTCGATCACCACGGCAGCGCTCCAGACGACGATCTGGAAGACGAGCAGCGAGACGCCGATCCATGTGTAGCGCGGCTGCCCGAGGAAGCGCGCGAGCCCCTCGGCGAGCAGCACGAGGCCCAGCTTGATGACCGTGTTGTGCAGCACGATGGCTGAAGCGGCCGGCTCCGCGCCGCGAACGAGCATCAGGAGAAGGCCTACCGCAATGGCTCCAAAGCCTGCTGCGAGGAATTTGAGTTCGTAGAGATGGCGCCAAGCCCGCCACACAAATATCCAGGCGACGGCCTGCAAGCTGGCAGTCGCCAGCGCAACGACCAGAACGGTTTTGAGATCAAGCATTTCTGCGCAATTTCATGAGCCTGTCCCGCCCGCTTCATTCGACAAGTGCGAGAAGCCTACACTTTGCAGGAGTTAAATGGTCGTGCAAGTGCGGTTCGATTGCAAGAATTTGTCAGAATTGATTGCTAGACAGGTTGTCCACGATAAATTTAAGCATCAACAATACTTCTTTGAGCGCCCGAAGAGAAAAGGGCTGCGCGGCACGTCCCGAGCCTCTGCGCCAGGTGGGTCACGGGGCGATGCGGCCATTTTTTTGGCATGGGCAGTCGCCTTCGCCGCTCCGGCAGAAGTCCTGCAAGAATTGGTCAGAATTCAGCAGAATTGATTGATGGCGTTGCCGGGAGTCGGGGATTTATCCTGCTTCGAATCCGCCTCGCTGTCCGCCGGACGACTTGTGGAGACGCTGTTGGGGTGTCGGTGCGTGGCAGTCGCGTTCGCCAGCTCGGCTGCAAGGGCCGGACGTGGCGCTCCGGAGAGGGACGCGCGATCGGAGCGGTGCTGAAAAGGCCGTCGGCCCGCTCGCGCCACAGAAGGGGGATTTTCCATGACGGTTCGCGGACGCGGTTCGCTGATGCGCCCGCTTGCGTCTCACTGCGCCATCGCGGCGCCGGCGTCGCGATCAAGTTTGCTCGCCGATGCCGGTGGGGAGATTGGCACGCGTGCCGGTTCCGTTTCGCGGCGGCGGAAAAGCCTGCGTATGACGACCTCCTGGACCTGCCTTTCGCTGGGATTGTCGCTTGGCGCGGGGCTGTTGCTGTTGCCCTACCCGGCTGCCGCGCAGCAGATCACTCAGGGTGGCGGTACGGGTGGTGGCACTGGCACGAGCTATGGAGCTGGCGGCATCGCAGGTGGCGGCGGCGGGGCCGGCGGCGGGTCACTTGGATTGACAGGGGCTGGCGGCGATGCGGCGCAGACTCCCGGCGGCTCCGCCTCGCCGGGCGGAACCGGAGATAATGGCGCTGGAGGGCTCGGCGGCGCAGGCGGGGCCCCCGGAACGCCCAATGATCTCGCGGCCGGTGGTGGTGGCGGCGGTGGTGAGGGCAGCCTCGACAACGCATTTCCCGGCGATGGCGGAGCGGGCGGAGCCGGAGGCGTCGGCACTGTCCTGAACACGACATCTCCCTTCCAGCTTGGCTCGGGCTTTGCCGGCGGAGCTGGCGCGGCTGGATTGAATCGTCCGGCTGGCAGCCTGGCCGGGGATGGCAGTGCCGGCGGCGGTGCTGGCGGCCTTGTTCTGACAGGCGCCGGCGCCACGCTGGACACGAACGGCTTCGCCATCACGGGCGGCGCGGGCGGCGCGGGCGCTGATGCCAGCGGTGGTGGCGGTGCCGGGCTGGTGTTGCTCGACGGCGGCACGGTCACCGTCGGCTCCGGAGCGGGCGGCACCAGCGCCATTGCCGGCGGGCAAGGCGGCGACGGCTCCTATGCCGGGAACGGCGGCGCCGGGCTGTTCCTGTGCAATGGCGGCACCTTGTCCCACCAGGCTGGCACCATCACAGGTGGGGCCGGCGGGTCGGGCCAATTTGTCGGCCATGGCGGTGCGGGCGTCCTGAGCAATCAGGGCACCATCGACAACCGGGCCACGATCACCGGCGGCGGCAGTGGCGATGCCGATGTGGGCCATGGCGTGTCCGCTCGAAGATCGGGCGGCGCGGGCCTGGAAGCCTGGGGCGGGACCATTGCCAACACTGCGACCGGCGTCATCTCGGGCGGCGCCGGAGGCAACCAGACATCGACCAACCCGGTTTATGCTGCCGGCGTCGGCGGTGCTGGCGTGGTGTTCCGGGATGGCCAGAGCGCAAGCCTGGACAATGCCGGAACGATCCGCGGCGGCAATGGCGGCACGGTCGTTGCCGGCAGCAATTTTGGTCCCGGCGGTGTCGGCATCGTCGGCGCGGCGAGCGGCGGCATCTCGATCATCAATTCCGGATCGATCTCCGGCGGGCTTTCCGGCGACGGCGTGCGCGCCA
Source organism: Allobosea lathyri (assembly GCF_900108245.1). GTDB lineage: Bacteria > Pseudomonadota > Alphaproteobacteria > Rhizobiales > Beijerinckiaceae > Allobosea > Allobosea lathyri. The sequence continues at coordinate 442,182 of NZ_FNUY01000001.1, read as the reverse complement.
ATGCGGTCGCGCTCTTCGGCAGCAACAACCGCTTCGAGATCTGGTCGGGATCGACGACCACCGGCAATGTCTTGGTCCACGGCGGCGGCACCAACAATATGCTGGCGCTGGGCGGAAGCGCGGATGGCACCGTCGATATTGGCAATCTGGTGAGCTCGCATACCGGCTTCTCGGCTTACGAAAAGACGGGCTCCTCGACCTGGGCGCTGTCGGGAGCCGGCAACCAGAACTGGGCGATCCGGGAAGGGACTCTCAGCGGCAACACCGCCAGCATGGCCGGCAACCTGACCTTTGCGACCGGTGCCGGCACGCGCGGCGTGATCTTCGATCAGAGCGCGGATGGCAGCTATTCCGGGACCATCTCGGGCGATGGCAGTTTCACGAAGACGAACACTGGCACCCTCACCCTGGCCGGAGTGCAAAGCCACACCGGAGACACGACGATCTCGGCAGGTACGCTGCGGATGGGCACGGCCGATGCCCTGGCTTCTTCTGCCGGTATCGTCCTCCAGGGCAGCAGCACCTGGGACCTCAATGGCTACAACCAGACCGTTAGGAGACTGGAAGGGAACGCCCCCGGTACAGCCGTTAATCTGGGCACGGCGACGCTGACCATCGACAACAGTGCCTTTTTTGTCTTCAGGGGTGATATTTCCGGCTCGGGCGGCCTGACCAAGACGGGATCGGCGGGTCTCAATATCTTTGGGACCAATACCTATTCCGGTCCGACAAACGTCGCCGGCGGGACGCTGAGAATTGGCCAGAACGGCTCAATCCGCAACTCGGCGGCGATCAATGTCTCCAACGGCGCCCGGTTCGCCGTTTACGAGCCCAACGCCCTGTCACCCACGGGGGCGGTCACCCTGGCCGGGGCCGGTTCGCAGTTCGAAACGGTATTCGACCAGCGGATCGGCTCGCTCGCCGGCGAGGCAGATACGAGTGTGATCCTCGGCCCGGGAGCGGTGCTGACAACGGGCGCGAACAACACGAGCACCGTCTTCAGCGGCACCATCGGCAGCGTTATCGGTGATGGCTCCCTGACCAAGGTCGGCACGGGCAGCTTCACCCTGAACGGGACGAACCAGTACGAGGGGGCGACGCTGGTCAGCGCCGGTTCGCTGATCGTAAACGGCTCGATCGCGGCGTCGTCGGGCGTGACGGTGGCGGCCGGCAGCACGCTCGGCGGCTCGGGCGTGGTCCCGACGACGGTGATCAATGGGGGCACGCTCTCGCCGGGCAATTCGCCGGGAACGCTGACGGTCAACGGCAACCTGACGCTTACCCCCGGCTCGACCTATCTCGCCGAGATCCAGGGCGCAGTGTCCGACCGCGTCAACGTCACCGGCACGGCTAGCCTCGCCGGTACGCTCAGGCTGATGCCGCTGGGCGGCGCCTACAGCTTCAACAGCGCCTATACGCTGCTCTCCGCCGCCGGCGGGCTCGGTGGCACGAGCTTCAGCCCGGTCGACACGACCGGCTCCTTCGGTGACGGCGTCACCACGGCGGTGAGCTACACCGCCAACACTGTGCAGCTGACGCTGACGCCAAAGCCGCTGACCCCGATCGTCGACCCTGTCGTGCCGACGCCGGAGCCGGCGAGCCCGCGCCTCGGCGTCGGTCGCCCGGCCAATGCCTATGCCATCGCCTCGGCCATCGACGCCGCAGTGGCGAACGGCGGCGATCCGTCTGCCCTGTTCGGGATCTACGACCTGCCGGCGGCTTCGATCCCGGCGGCGGTGAACAGCCTCTCGGGCGAGGTTCATACGGCCGCGCCCGCCATGGCGCATGTCGCCTCCGACCAGTTCCTGCGCACGATGCTCGATCCGACCGCGGCCGGCCGGCTCGGCGCCGGCAGCGCCGGGCCGGGTACGGCAGCCCTCTCCGGTCTCGCTCGCAAGGGCGCGGATCAGCCTGTGGTGCCCTCGCGGCTCGACATGCCGTTCTACTCGGTCTGGGGCTCCGCCTATGGTTCCCATGGCCGCACCGACGGCAACGCCGGCATCGGCTCCGCCAGGCGCAACATCGACGATGCCCATCTGGCGACGGGCGTTGATATCCGTTTGATGCCGGGCGCGGTCGCCGGCCTCGCGGTTTCGGGCGGCACCGCACGCGCGTCGCTGCCGGGCCTGCGCGGCAAGATCGATGCGGATGTCTTGCAGGCCGGCCTCTATGGCGTGATGCAGCTCGGCCCCGTGAAGCTCGGGGGCGCGCTGAGCTATGCGCGGCTGGAGAACGACGTAAGCCGCGGCATCCCGGCACTGGGCTCGAGCCTGTCCTCCTCCTATGCGACGACGGCCTGGAGTGGACGGATGCAGGCCAGCGCCGCCCTGCTGAGCTGGAATGGACTGTCGGTCTCGCCCTTGGCCGCGATCCAGGCGACGCGGGCGCGCAGCCCGGCGGTGGTCGAGGCGAACTGGGCGGGAGCCGATGCCGGGGTGCTGGCACTGGCGAAGCGCAACGACGCCACCGCCCGCAGCGAGCTCGGCGTACAGCTCGATGCCGACACGGTATTCGGCGGCGTTCCGGTCACCGGTCATGTCCGGGCCGCCTGGGCGCATTACGTCCAGCGCGATGTCGATCTGACCGCGAGCTTAACCGGGCTGCCCGGTGCCGTCTTCACCGCGACGGGCGCCGAGGTCGACCGCAACAGTGCACTCCTCAGCGCCGGCATGATGGCGAGGCTCTCCGAGCGCGTCTCGCTCGGCCTCAATCTCGACGGGGAACTCTCCGGCAACAGTGCCCGCATCGGCGGATCGGCACAGCTCAGGGTCAGCTTCTGAGGGGGGATGATGATCCGCAGCAAAGGTACAGGATAGTTGCCCCAGCCGTTGCAACCACAGCCGACGCATGGGGACAGTCTGTCGACCTCAGGACGTTGGAGACCGACGTCGCTTGAGCCAGCGACGAATGTCCGATTCCGGGCAATGTCTCAACGTCCCGAGTTGGCGCGGGGCTGACAGCTGGAGATGGGCGGTAACTTAACGAAGCCGAGCAAGGTGATCCAGGAGCCCGTCATTCGGCCGCCTTGGCATGCTGGCCGCTGTCGACCTCTCCAAGCGGCACAATCGCCGGACCGTTGAGCACGCTGCCGTCGGGTGCGAAGTGCGAGCCGTGACAGGGGCAATCCCAGCACTTTTCGAAACTGTTCCATTGCAAGTGGCAACCGAGATGGGTGCACACGGCTGATCGCTGATAGAGAGTGCCGTCCTCGGTGCGATAGGCCGCGATCTTGCTGAGACCATCGCGAATGATCGCGCCTTGGCCGGGCTGGAGCTCGTCGACGGATTCAAGTTCACCCGGCATGAGATATTGCGCCACGTTGGTCGCCAGCGTGCTGTTTTCGGCGACGAAGGTGGCAGCGGCCTTGATCGGTTTGCGGCCGGGATCGTAGACGGCAGCATAGGGGTTGTCCCTGCCGTCGATCAGGTCGGGGATGATGAGGCTGGCAACAACCCCATGTGTGATGCCCTGGCCAGAATCGCCGGTGGTGACGAAGGTGCGTTCGCGCTGCGACTCACGCCCGATGAAAGCGCAATAATCGAGCGTGTCCATGACCTGACCGGACCAGCGGTAGAGTTCCGGACCCAGATGCGGCACCAGCATCCTGATCCAGGATTCCAGAGCCGCAAAACGTGCCGGCGCGTCGTCGGCCTCGCCGGTCTTGTGATCTTCGCCGCCGACGATCAGGACATCCTTCCCGTCAGCGCCCGAGGCCAGCCGGACGTAGTGGTAGGGATCTTCGGTGTCCCAATAGAGTGCGTCCGCCAGGGCTCCGCGTTCGATCTCGAAGCCCATGGCATAGGTGCGGTAAGGCGCCTGCTTGGTGTGCAAGGCGAAAAGGTCATGGATCGGAGAGTTCGTCGCGACGACGGCGTAAGACGCATCAACCATATGGCCGGATGCGAGACGTAGCTGCACGCGGCCTTGGTCTTCAGAAATCTCTTCGACCGCTGAGAACGCGTGCAGCCGCACGTCCTTCTTCTCCAATGCCTCGGCAAGGCCGCGAAGGTATTTGAGGGGATGAAACGTGGCTTGGTCGGGGTAGCGCAGAAAGGGTCGGTCTTGCAGCGTCTCCAGCGGCAATCCCTTGCCGCGCTCGACCTTTACGCCGATCGCGCTGGCAGCCGAGACCTCGTCGTCCAGAACGGATGGCTCGCTTGCAGGATCCAGGAAAAGAATGCCATCCAGCCTGCGGAATTCGCAGTCGATCGCGAGGTCGCGCTGGATGGCTTCGATCCGGTCCACGGCTGCGCTCTGGCTAGCCTGAAAACCCCGTGCCAATTCCTGGCCTCGCATTGAAAGCAGTTCGGAAAGCGAGTCGTCGCAGATGGGCGCGAGGTGCGCGGTCGTCCTCGCTGTCATGCCACCGGCAATCGGTCCGCGGTCCAGAACGATCACTGAGCGGCCGCGCAGCGCCAGCTCGTAGGCGATCGATAGGCCCGCGATCCCTGCGCCAACGATGGCCACGTCCGCCTTCGTGTTTTCGGTAAGCGGAGCGGCATCGGAGGCGACTTCGATATCCATCCAGACTGACAGGCTCTGTTCGCGCATCGCGTTCATGGCAAAACCTCCTGTGGTTTTGAGCCTCCAACGCTTTTGCGGGCGATCAGTTCGAAGGATTCTAGAGTTTAGACGGCAGGACTGCCCAAGCGTCGCGTGTACGGTGCGATCGCACAGCTTCGAGACCTAAATCGATGGCCGTTCGAAGGGCGGCATCGAGCAGGACGGGCGACGGAAACGGGCCAAATTCGCAACGGTGTTCAATGCGCTCGCCCGCCTTGGAGGCCGCTGCAATAAAGTCGCGGCCGAACGGATTTCGGCGCTCATCGGGGACAGGGCCGGTAACCCAGCAATAGCTAGCGCAAGATCGGCCGCCGTGTTCGCCAGAACGCCTTCGGCCATGGCGCGCGCCACTGGGCACGACATGGCAGAGTGCGTTTCGATCACACTTATCGGGACGTCGAGGAGCTCGGTCTTGGCCGCCGCGAGGTGGGTCACGAACCCGCCAAGAGGGCGTCGCCGGCCGGGAGGGCGACCGGGCCTCGCCTGACAGCGTGTCTACGGTTGGCTGTGTTTCACTCACGTCAGTCCCGGCACGCTGCAATTGGGTTCGCGACGGGCTGTCGCCGCGCGCTTCTCGTAGTCGTCACGGATTGTCGCCAGCTTCTCCTCGTCCAGCTCCTCGAGGTCCATCAGCTCCTCGCGCGCGCCTTCGACCTTGGAAAGGAGCTCGTCGAGCTTGATCTGCATGGCGGCCGTGTCGCGGTTCTGGCTGTTCTGGATCACGAAGACCATCAGGAAGGTGATGATCGTCGTCGACGTGTTGATCACCAACTGCCAGGTGTCGTTGAAGTCGAAGAGAGGCCCCGACAGCGCCCACACGATCACGACCGAAAGCGCGATGAAGGATGTGGCAGGCTTACCGGCGTAGCGGGCCACTGCCTGCGACAGTCGGGTGAAGAGCGACGATTGGCCAAGACTGGAAATCGGATCGGTTTTGTCGGGCATGACACCCTCGTAAAGGAAATTGCGGCTCCGGCATGGCGGAGCCGCTTTGAGTTACGCAGCCTTGGCCTGAGCCTGCTTGTTGACCTTGCTTTCGCCGAGCGTCGAGAGCGCCTGGTCAGTCTTCAGTTCCTCGGTCAGCGTCTGGTCGAGCAGTTTCACGGCATTCGCGAGGCCGAGCTGCTGACCCCAGGCTTTCAGCGTGCCGTAGCGCGAGATCTCGTAATGCTCGACGGCCTGAGCCGAAGCGAGGAGGCCGGCGTCGAGCGCCGGGCTGCCCTCGAATTCCTCGATGATCGACTTGCCTTCCTCGATGATCCCAAGGATCGCGTCACAGGTCTTGCCGCGAGGCGCCTTGCCGATGATTTCGAACACGTCGCTAAGGCGATCGACATGTGTCTCGGTCTCGTCGCGATGCTTCTCGAAGGCCTGCTTGAGCTCCGGCGATTTGGCCGCCTTCGCCATTTTCGGAAGCGCCTTCAGGATCTGCTTTTCAGCGTAATAGATGTCCTTGAGCGTATCGAGGAACAGGTCGTCGAGGGTTTTGGGTTCGTTTGCCATGTGTTTTTCCTCCGATGTTGGGCGACTCCCTAACGACCAGAATGCATCTCGGTTCCGCTCCGTTTTCGCGATTTTGGATGAGCCTGCTTTGGCCAGTCCGGGCCCAAATGCAGGCAAGCGAACCAAAATGGGGTCGGCCGTCAGCGCCCTGGAAAAACTGCTGTGCCAAGGGAAGCAGGGGGACGAGCCCACAGCCTTCGCCGCACGAAGGTCGCGCTGATTTACAAGCGCACCGGCAACCTTCGCGCCTGCCAGCTGCTACTGGGGCACTCCAAACTGGAAAGCACCGTGCGCTACCTTGGCATCGATGTTGACGATGCACTGCTCTTGTCTGAGCAGACAGATCTGTAACAAAGCCGGCGCGGCGGACAACCACCGCGCCGGAAATTTTCGCCGTAGGGCTCCGACAACCGTATGCGCGCACCCCGCAGGGTCAAACTTGAAGAACTGAGCCTGCTCCTCCAAGGCAACAATGTCGGGGCAAGCGTCACTCATCGGATGACGATCAACGGGCCGATCCTGTTCGTAGTCACGCGCAGCGCGTATTCCAGATAGACCAGAACCGCATTCGTGTCTGAGATCATCAATGTGCCGCTGACGCGCCGCCGTGCCAGTTCGCCGTTGGCGATCACGATCCGACCGGGAAAATGGCGGTTCATCTCCTCGACCACATGGGAGAGTGGCGCGTTGTCGACGACGAGTTGCCCGCGCTGCCAGGCGAGCGCCGTCACGCCGTCGCTTGGCCGTATTTCCTTGGTTCCCGTGCTGTGATCATAGACCGCCTGCTCGCCCCGCGTCACGCGCAGCGGTGCTTGCTCCGCACCCTCGAACGCGATCTGAACGGCGTTGTGCGTCACGGTGACGTCCGTCTCCGCATCGCCGAGGCGGACGTCGAAAGCCGTGCCGAGCGCGGTCACGCGGGTGGTGCCTGCTTCGACCGTGAAGACGCGCGTAGGGTCACGCGCGACCTCGAAATAGGCCTGCCCTCGCAGCAACCGCACCGTTCTGCGCCCGGTCGTGTAGTCATAGGCGACGGCCGATGAAGCGTTGAGCTGCACGGTCGAGCCGTCCGCCAACATGAAGACGGGCATCTCGCCGGTGCCCGACATCGCATCCGCCCGGAGACGCATGGGCCCGTCGAGCGCAATGAACAGCGTGCCGGTCGCGGCAAGGGCCAAGAGCATGCCGAGAACCGGCTTGGTCGCGCTACTGGGCTTGACCTCGAAATCCGCCAGCGCCGGATCGGAGGCGATGGCAGTTCGAGCCTCGCCCATGAGCTGCTCAGCCACCTCATATGTACGCCGGTTCTCCGGGGCCTCGTCGAGCCACGCCCGGAATGCCGCCTGCTCCGCCGCCGGCTGACCGGCTTCCCGGTTGCGCAGGAGCCAGCCCGCCGCATCCTCGTGGCGCTTTCGCTGCGCGCGGGTCGCTCGCCTGCCCGGCATGGGAGTCCTTAAGATCACCAAGTCTCAACCGATAGACGAATGGGCCTGTCAGTTTGGGACTTCTCTAGCCGATCTGCAGGAGGCGATCGAGGCAATACGCCAGCGCGTGGCGCAGATGCCGGTCGACCATGTTGCGGGAGATCCCGAGCTTCCGTGCGATCTCGTCCGGCGTGAGGCCATGGAGCCTGTGCAGGATGAAGACGGCGCGGCGGCGCACCGGCAATTCGCCGATCGCATCGCGCAGGATCGCGATACGCGCCTCGATCGCCAGAGCACGGTCCGGCGCGGCGCCCTCCGCGACGGCCGACTGCGCTTCCTGTTCGCTGCCGGAGAACAGGCGCGCCTCGAAGCGCTCGCGCCGGAAGTGGTCTATGCCGAGATTGATGGCAGCCCGGCAGAGAAACGCGCCGATCGAGCGCTTCTCCCGCAGGACATGCGGCCGCGCGGCGAGTTTGACATAGAGGTCATGGACGATATCGCGCGCCGCGCCGCGCGAATGGCCACGCCGGCCGACGGCTGCGACGATCTCCTCATAATGGGCTTCGATCGCGCGGTTCAGCAACTCGTTGCTATCAACGTCGTTCAGCCCGGATATGGCGCCAGTCAGCGTCGGCATTGCTTCGGTTTCGTTCCGGACCGCCTATGGCGTGCTGGCAAACATGCGGCAGCTCCAGAAGAGGAAGCGGGCATCGCGCCGCTGTCCCATCCCGTCTCGCTTCCGATCCGCCAGCGACCGCCGGTGACATCGCCCGTCGGATCGTCCGATCAGGCGGAAACTTGCGTAGACGGAACTGAAAAGACGTGCAATAACAATAGTTTATAATTAATCTAGGTTTGTTTTTCCGCTGCAGGCTTAACCTCTGTTTTTCCATCGGGATTTCGCCCGAGGCAGGATTGCGGCTGCAGGCGCAATGAGCGTGAATGTCCGGATTCGTTGCCTTCGCGCAACAGCGCGTCGCCCCTGCTGTGGGTCGCTGGCCGCCCTCTAGTGAGTGGGATGCACATCGGCGTGCCCGTGACCGGATCGGACATGATGCAGGCCGTGACGCCGAAAACCTCGTCGATCGATTCCACGGTCATGACCTCATCGGGCCGGCCCGCTGCGGCGACACGTCCGGCCTTGAGGAGAACCATGTGGTCCGCATAGCGGGCCGCCTGATTGAGGTCGTGCAGCACCGCGACGACGGTCTTGCCGCGATCGCCGACGAGAGCGGCGATCAATTCCATCACCTCGATCTGATGTGCGAGGTCGAGGAAGGTCGTTGGTTCGTCCAACAGCAGGATGTCGGTCTCCTGCGCCAGCGCCATCGTGATCCAGGCGCGCTGACGCTGGCCGCCCGACAGGCTGTCGAGCGGCCGCTCGCACAGCGCGTCCATGCCCGTCAGCCACAGGGCTCGCGCGCAGGCGTCCTCGTCGGCCTGTGACCAGCGCCCGAACAGGGAGCGATGCGGATAGCGCCCCTGCCGAACGAGATCGAGCACGGTCAGCCCTTCCGGAGCGCCCGGCCCCTGCGACAGCACACCGACGCGCCGAGCCATCTCCTTCGCCGGAAGCCTGGCGATCGAGCGCCCGTCGAGTAATATCGTGCCGTCCCTGGGTGCCAGCAGGCCGGCCAGCGCCCGCAGGATGGTCGACTTGCCGCTGCCGTTGGGGCCGACGAGCGCGGTGAAGGCGCGGTCGGGTACGATGAGGTCAAGGCTGTCGACGATGCTGACGCGACCATAGGCGAGAGACAGCCGCTCGGCCGCGAGAGTGGCACGGTCGTTCGAATCAGGCCGGGACATGGCGCCGCCCCCACAGGAGATAGCCGAGGAAGGGGGCGCCGATCAGAGCCGTCACCAGGCCAGCGGGAAGCTGCGCTGGTGCGATGACCGTCCGTCCCAGGAGATCGGCGGCCATCACCAGTGCCCCGCCGGTCAGCGCTGCGACGGGCATAAGCCGGGAATGAGCCGGGCCTACGAGGCGCCGGGCCAGATGCGGCGCGATCAGCCCGACGAAACCGATGAGCCCGGCGGCTGCCACGGCGGCGCCCGAGATCAGCGTGCACAGCAGGATTGTCAGGGCGCGCAGGAGATCGACGCGCTGGCCGAGACCGCGCGCCGTATCGTCATCGAAGCGGACGAGGTCGAGTTCGCGGGCTCCGAGCCAGGCCAGTACCAGCGGCCCGGACAGCCATAGAGCGAGAAGCCGCACCTTTCTCCAGTCCGCGTCGTAGACGCTACCGGCGAGCCAGATCATGGCGCGCTGCACGTCGCGGATCTCGCCGAAGGCGGTCAGCAGCGTGGTGGCCGCACCCGCCAGCGAACTCAGGCCGATGCCGATCAGGATGATCCGCAGCGAAGAGGTGCCGCCGCGCCAGGAAAGCGCATAGATCGCCGCCGCCATGGCGCCCGCTCCCGCGAAGCTCGCCCAGGGCAGAAGCGCGGGAGACGCGCCGGGCAACGCCACGATCAGCAGCATCGCCGCCAGTGCTGCCCCGGCATTGATGCCGAGGATGCCGGGTTCGGCCAGGGGATTGCGCATCACCGCCTGCGCGATCGTCCCGGCGACGGCCAGCGCCATCCCGACGAGGAGCGCGAGCAGCGCGCGCGGCAGGCGCAACTCCAGCACGATCATAAGCGTGTCTTGCGCTGCGGCGGCGGGGTTCACGATGGCGAGCACCAGTTCGTCTGCGGGAATGGTGACGTCGCCGAGGGCAAGGCTGGCGGCGGACAGCCCCGCCAGCGCGACGAGCAGGGCGGCGACGATCGGCTTCATGGGCGGCCACCCGCGCGGTAGCGCGCCAGCCAGAGAAAGAACGGGCCGCCGATCAGCGCCATGGTGACGCCGGCCGGAAAGCTCTGGCTGCCGAAGAACATGCGTCCGGCGGTATCGGCCAGGACGAGCAGCAGAGCGCCGCCGAGCGCACTGAAGGGGATGATCCAGCGGTAGTCGGCGCCGACGCAGAACCTTGCGATATGCGGCACGACGAGGCCGACGAAGCCGATCGGTCCGGCGAGCGCCACCGCTCCGCCGGCAAGCACGACGACGATCCCGACGGACAGGCCGCGCCAGACCAACGGGCTCTGACCGACCGACCGGGCGATGTCGGTACCCAGGCTCAATGTCGTGATGTGACGCCGGGAGAGTGTGGCTGCGGCCAGACCGACGAACGTATAGGGCGCAATGGCGGCGACCTGGGCCATGGACCGGCCCGAGAGCGAGCCGGCGGTCCACAGCCGTACGGCGTCGAGCGTACCCTGGTCGAAAATCAGGATGGCGGTGGTCAGCGAGGTGAGGAAGCCGGCGAGCACCGCGCCGGCAAGAACCAGCCGGAGCGGAGTGCCGCCGGAGCGACCGGCCGAGCCCAACGCATAGACGGTTGCGGCGGCTGCCGCCGCCCCTGCGAAGGCGTACCAGACATGAACGTCGCCAGATCCAGCTCCGGCCGCGGCGATGGCGATGACCACGGCGAAGGCGGCACCGGCATTGATGCCGAGTAGCCCAGGCGAGGCCAGCGGATTGCCCGTGACCGCCTGCACGATCGCGCCGGCGACGGCCAGTCCGCCGCCCGCCAGCAGGCCGGCCAGCAGGCGCGGCAGGCGGATCGACGCGATCACCAGATGCTCGCGCGAGCCGTCGAAGGCGAAAACGGCGCCGAGCACCCGCGAAAACGGAAATCGTGCCGTGCCCAGCGTGACCGACCATGCCGCGACGAGCGCCAGAAGACAGCAGAGCGCTATCAGGGCAACCGCCCTCCCTCTGTCTCCAACTGGCGCAGGGAGAGCGGGACCCGAGCCGGCGATGATCCGGTTATCGCTCACGGCACCTTCAGGACGAAACGTTCGACGTCGTCCAGGACCCGGTGCGCCGAGGCGATGCCGTGAAACCCCATCCAGGTCGCGCGGTCCACGCGATGGGCGCGGCCGGTCTGAACCGCGGGCAGCATCTTCCATAAAGGGTTCGCGACGGTGGAAGCGGCGAGCGCGTCATCGGGCGCAGGGTCGAAGCCGCTCACCACAACGTAAAGGAGGACCTCGCCCTCAAGGGCGGAGATCTCCTCCCAGTCCGGTCGCTTGAGCACGGCGCCGTCCGACGTAGTCTCGTAGGCGGTGCGCGTCACGCCCGCCTCCCGCAGCACCGCATAGGGCGCATAGGCCGATGGGCCGTCGAGATAGACATGGAAGCCGCTCGGCCTGACCCGCACGACCGAGACTGGCGCCGCCGTAACACGCGCCCGGATCTCCGCCACACGCTTTTCGTATTCGTCCAGAGCGGCCTGCGCCTTGTCGCTGTGGCCGGTGATCTCGGCCAGGAGCCGGTACTGCCTCGTCCAGTCCATCTGGTCGATCAGGAGCGTCGGCGCGATCCGGGAGGCGCTGTCGCGCATGCGGCCATGCATCTCCGCGCTCCCGACGATCAGGTCCGGCTTCAAGGCGATGATGCGCTCGATACTCGGTTGCAGGGGGTGCCCGACATCCGAGACGGAGGATCGTCGCGCGGCTTCGCGCACGAACGGCTCCTGGATGGCCGACAACGGGGCCCCCACGACCGGGGCGCCAAGTTCCTGCAGGATGCCCATGGTCAACGCCGGATCAAGCGCGACGATGCGCTGTGGCGCAATGGGAATGCAGACGCCCGCATCGGCGCCGCCGGACGAGACCATGCGCCCCTCGCAGGCCGCCATCGTTGTGGAGGTCGCTGAAACGCAGATGAAAAAAGCGAGCAGCAGTCGATGCATGTCAGTGTATGTCCGGCTTTGCGAAGTCGAGGCCGGTTCGACCGACCTCCGTCGTCCGCATCTCAGAACTTCGCCTTGAGGCTGACGCCGAAGCTCCTGCGCGAGCCGAGCGTCGCCATGCTGTCGCCGTCGAGATAAGTCAGATACTTCTCGTCGAGCAGGTTCTGGGCGAAGGCGTTGACCTCCCAGTTTTCCCGCTTGTAGCCGGCCTGCGCGTTCACGATCGCGCGGTCGCCGACGAAGCTGTTCGGCGAATTCACCGAAAAGCGCGCCATGTAGCTGGAGTTGTATTTGGCGTCCGCGCCGACATAGAACCCGTTCGTGAACTCATAGCGGCCACCGAGGCCGAGGCTCCATTCGGGCGCCTCGGGGAACGGATAGCCCGCGAGCTCGATCAGGCCGTGCTGGCTCTTCCTGTCGAACTTCGTGTCGAGATAGCCGATCGAGGCGAAGGCGGTGAACTGATCCGTGATGCGGAAAGAGGGTTCGAACTCGAAACCCCATGAACGCGAGTTCGCCGCGTTGGCGATAAGGTTGTTCAGGTTGACGAAGTCCTCGATGTCGACCTGCTGTCGGCGGAAGCGGGTGTGGAAGGCGTTCGCGTTGATCGTCAGGCGGTCGTCGAGCCAGCGCCCCTTGTAGAACAGCTCGAAGTTGTGAGATTTTTCCGGATCGTAGGTGTAGGTCGCCATCCGGACGTTGTCATAGGCGATGCCGCCGTTCCGGAACCCCTGGGAATAGACGAAGCCGGCCGTGTGACGGTCGCCGAAATCCTTGGAGATGCCGAGCTTCGGCAGGACGTTGAGTTCGTCCGTGCTGCCGGAATAGCGCGTGATCGCCGCTGTGCGCGTTCGCAGATTGCCGCGCCGATAATAATATTCCACGGACTGGTCGGTGTAGTCGAGGCGTGCGCCGGCCGTGACTTTCCAGCTCGGGAAGAACTCGTATGTCACCTCGCCGAAGGCGGCTGCATTGGAGGTCTTCTTGCTGTCCTTCTGGTAGATCGTCGTCGTGCTGATCCGGCCGTCATACCAGTTGCGCCAGTCGAGGTGGCTGCCATAGATGCCGGCGACCCATTTCCAGGGGCCGAGATCGTAGTTCAGCCGGAATTCCTGGGTGAACTGCGTGCTCGTCCGGTCTCCGCGCAGCACGTTGGTTTCGCCATAGGTCCCCAGATTGATCGAGGGGCGCTGATGGAAATCATGGGTGATGCCGGTCTGCGACGTGAAGCGCAGCGCATCCGAGATGTTGTGAGTGACCTCGAGCCCGACGTTGTGCACCCGGGTCGAGCGCACTTCGGTATAGATCGGCAGATAGAAGTCCGAGCGCTTCTGCCGCCAGGGCAGCCCCATCCCCGGGCCGCCGATGTCGCGCTCGCGCGGAGCATCCTTCGCGAAGGAGTAGCTCAGCATTGCCTTCGTGTCCGGCAGCCCGGTCGGCGTGATCAACAGCTTGCCGCGGACATTGTAGTTGGAGTCGGTCATCCACTCGTCGTAGCGCTGGAAGGCGACGAAGGACGGCGCGTTCAGATTGCTGCGGAATCGTTCGAACGATCCTGCGATACGCGCGGCAACCTGGTTCTCGAGCAGCGGGGCGTTGACCATGAAGGCCGCGCCGACACGCCGGTCGTTGCCGACCGTGCCCTGGACCTCGAACTCCCGCTTGAAAGTCGGGTCCTTGGTCTTGATGTAGATCGCGCCCGCCATCGCCGCGCGGCCGCTGAGCGTCGATTGCGGCCCGCGATAGACCTCGACCTGCTCGACATCCCAGAGTGCGCGCGCTCCGCGTCGCGTTCCCTCCTGCGTCTGCAGGACGCCGTCGATATAGAGCGAACCGATCGGGTTGTTGCCGGAGGCGAAGCCTTCGGAATTCACGCCGCGCAGGATGAAGCCGCCATTGATCCAGTCCGCGTCCATGGCGTTGGCCATGCGCCGGAAGGCATCCCGGAAATCGCGTATCTGGCCATATTCGATATCCTTCGCCGTCACGACGCCGACGCTGGCCGATGTGTCGCCGAGCGTCGCGGCATCACGTGCGCCATAGATTCTGATCTCGTCGAGCGAGATTGTTCCGTCCGGGAGCGCACCGGTGGTCGCGGGGGCTGGATTGCTGCTGAGTACGACCTGATTGCTGCCGGCGAAGCGTGCGTCAATGCCCGTGCCGGCCAGCAGCGCATCAAGCGCCTGCGCCGGCGCGAGCGCGCCGCGAACGCCACGCGTCGTCTTCGCCCGGGTGAGCTCCGCGTCGAAGAGGATCTGAAGCCCCGCCTGCACCGCTAGACGATTGAGAGCCGGCGTCAGCGGGCCGGCGGGGATCGAAATGGCTTCCCTCGCGGCCTGGGGCGAGGCGGCGGTTTGCGCCGAGGCAGGCGCGGCGCCGTACAGAGCCAGCATCGTGCCGGCCAGGAAAGCGAAACGTCGACGCCTTCCGGCGCTTCCCGAGATTGCGTTGTCAGATACCGTCGCAGCCATCGAAACCCCCGTCCATGCGGCGTTCAAGGTGCCGCACTTCGTCCTCGACGCGGATTCTGTTCATCCGCTCCCTGGGGTGACGATTGGCGCCAGGGCTTTGGGACTCTGCCCGGCAGAATTTATTCCGCGGCCGTCTTCTCGGCGCCCCATGCGGCTGGCACGGCTGGACTCACGCGATCTCGGCGCCGGTCAGACCGAGATGACGGCGCATGGCCTGCCGCAAATCATCGTCGCGCTGCCGCGGATCCTTCAGCACGCAGGTCGAGCAATACTCTCCGCCCTCCACCGTATAGAAGCGGCAGCAGCCCCCGCGCCCACGAAACGTGTGGGAAAACGGTTGCCCTGCCCGATCGCAGACAGACAAATCGAAATAGTGAAGCTGACGGTTGTTCAGCGGCGATCCCGGTCGCTTGAGAACGGCCATGGCCGAGGCCTTCGCAGCCTCCAGGCAGCCGAGCCGGCGGCCCGCCTCGATAAACCATCCCGCGAGCGCATCGGCGACCAGTCGCCAGAAGGCATTGCGAGAGAGCTTCGTTCTCGCATGGAGTTGCTCGATCAGCGGCTCGAAATGGGCCTTTACCGCAGTGCAAAACGCGTCTGCGATCTGGTTGTGAGTCATCGGGCCCCGCCCATCCGGATGCGCGGCGTGGTCCTTTCGGCTGGTGCAGAAGCCGCCCGACAGATAGCGAACATGAGCGCGTCGGACTTCGTGCGTGTGACCGTCATGTTCGTCTTGGGTCGTGTGGAATTGAAGAGCGAAGCGGGACGGGGAAAGATCCGGAAGGATGGCGAAGCCGAGGAAGGCGGGCACCGTGGCGAGCGCGAAGACGTATGCATAATCCGTCATCATCAAGGAACCGCACGCCTTTCGGTCGGTCCCCGCGTTGAATGAGCCTTCGTAGTCGAGGAATTCCTCGATCACCGTATCATTGGCGAAGAATGCTTCGGCGGTTGTCCAACCGGGCTCCATCCCGCCAAGCTCGACCCTGATTTCCGGCCAGAATGCCGCTTGAGAGGCCAAGGCAGAGCGCAGCGGCGAAACTTGCGTCCTCGGATCCGATAACCCGTCTTTCACCGCCGTCCTCATGTCCTTCGTGCTTCGCGGATCGAAGTCTTCATGGATATGACGAATGGGACGCGGGGTTTGGGATGCCGATATGGTGCGCGTCTAGCATCATAATGAGCTTGGCGAGGCTGAACCGCACCAGCCTGGCAATGGCCGCGAAAGTTGAGAGGGCGAGATCAGCTTCGCGGTCGCCGCAGAACAGGCTGTAAGGCAGACTATTGCTGGCATTCCACAGCTTCAGAAACTGGCGTGCAAAAGGACCATACTCGTGAGCCCGGTGAATGTCCGCTTCCGGGCGATGACCCCGGTTCTGCAATTGGCGCATCTTAACTCGGCGAACGACCGGCGGCTCTGGCCCTTAGGGGACACACATAGCGTCTGCTTTCGGGTGAAGCCCGAACCCTGCGGGCTTCCTGGCGTCGCAGCCGGTGAAGAGCCCGCGCCGGGACGCTCCGCCGACTGCATTTGCTTACGCTGGCGGCATGCGGCGGCTCGAAGCATCGAGCCGCCGCATGGATGGTGAGGCCATTTGCCGTCGTGGCGGCGGCGAACTGCGCGCCCGTCTGTTCCGTGACAGTGAAGATGCCGATGCCGCTGATGCCCGACGTGGTGATGCCCCCCGCGTGAGATTGACGATGCCGCCGTCATCGGCGACGACGCCCATGGCGCGCAGGCCCGAGGTCGACAGGATCGTGCCGTCCGAAGTGAGCACGCCGCCGGGGTTGCGGGCGGCGAAGGCGCGAGGCCGGGCTCCCGCCCGGACCTCGTTGCCCGAGGTCGTCACGCTGCCTCCGTTGAAGGTGATCCGGCCATCGAGATCCGCAATCACGCCCATGGCGTTATCGGTGCCGCTCGTCGTGACAATGACGCCAGTCGCGTTGACACTCCCACCGCCAGAGGCCGCGATGCCGGGGCTGTCGCGTCCAACGGTCGCGATGGATCCGCGATTCAAGGTCGCGGTCGAGCCGCCGAGCACCCGCATCCCATAGCTGATGGAAGTGACCAGCCCCGTACCCTGTGGGGTCGCGTCAGTCAGCGTCAGGGACGATCCTTTCGAACCGGTTACCGTTTGGACGCGTCATGCCACCAGCGAAGCAATACCCAATTATCAACTTGAGGACGTGCTGAACGCGCTTCAGGAGCATGGTGCGGCTGTTGATTGGGATGAAGCATGAGTTGCTGGCTGCTGAAGGAGCCGCCAATCGACCCACAGAATGCCCGCTTCCAGGCAAGGGCCAACGTCCGGAATCGGCGCGAGTTCGCAACTGATCCGGTGAATTTCTATGGAATCGGATCTGCGGATTTCTTCCGCCTACTCTGCCAGAGCAGCCTTCCGATTTCGCAGGATCGTAGGTGAAAGCATGGCGAGCAGGAGCATGGCGACCACGGCCAGCAGCACCGCGCTGATCGGTCTAGCCAGGAAGACCGAGAAATCGCCGTCCGACAGCAGCATGGCGCGGCGGAAATTCTCCTCGAGCTGCGGCCCGAGCACGAGGCCGAGGAGCAAGGGCGCCGGTTCGACGCCGATCTTGATGAAGAAGTAGCCGATCCCCGCGCAGCCGAGCATCAGCCAGACATTGAACAGGCTGTTGGCAATGCCATAGGTGCCGATGCAGCAGAACAGCACGATCGCCGGGAAGAGCAGGCGATAGGGGATCTTCAGCATCGAGACCCAGAGCCCGATCAGCGGCAGGTTGATCACCAATAGCATCAGGTTGCCGACCCACATCGAGGCGATCACGCCCCAGACCAGCTTCGGCTGTTCGGTCATGATCTGGGGCCCGGGCTGGATGCCCTGCATCATCAGCGCGCCGATCATCAGGGCCATCAGCGCGTTGGCGGGAATGCCCAGCGTCAGCAGCGGAATGAAGCTCGTCTGCGCGCCAGCATTATTGGCGGCCTCCGGGCCGGCAACGCCCTCGATCGCGCCCTTGCCGAAGCGGGAGGGATCCTTCGCCAGCTTCTTTTCCAGCGCATAGGAGGAGAAGGGCGGAAGCGCCGCGCCACCGCCGGGCAGCACGCCCAGCACCGAACCGAGCGCCGTCCCGCGCACCATCGCCGGAAAGGCGGCCCGCAGATCGGCGCGGCTCGGGATCAGGTCGCGGACCTTCTGGCTGACGACACGGCGTTCGGCCGGCCGCTCGAGATTGGCGATGATTTCGCCGAGGCCAAACAGGCCCATCGCGATCGGCACGAAGTCGAGCCCGTCGGACAGTTCGGCGATGCCGAAGGTCATCCGTGCCGCGCCGGAGCTGACATCGATGCCGACGAGGCCGAGCAACAGACCGAGCAGCACCATCGCCAGCGACTTCGCGACCGAGCCATGCGCCAGCACGACGGCCGCGATCAGGCCGAGCACGAGCAGACTGAAATACTCGACCGCGGTGAATTTGAGCGCGAGCACCGAGAGCGGCACGCTCAAAAGCGCGATGACGACGGTCGCCATCGTCCCGGCGAAGAAGGAGGCGATTGCGGCGATGGCGAGCGCCGTGCCGGCTTTGCCCTGCTTGGCCATCTCGTGACCGTCGATGCAGGTCACGACCGAGGACGTCTCGCCGGGGACATTGACAAGGATGGCCGTGGTCGAGCCACCATATTGCGCGCCATAGAAAATGCCGGCGAGCATGATCATGGCGCCGGCCGGGTTCAGTCCGAAGGTGAAGGGCAGCAGCAGCGCCACCGTCGGGATCGGCCCGATGCCCGGCAGCACGCCGATGGCCGTGCCGATCAGCACGCCGAGCAGGCAAAGCCCGAGATTGTTGAGTTCGAGGGCGGTCGAGAGCCCCAGCAGCAGATTGTCGAACAGGTCCATGGCGGACAGCTTTCAGCGCGGCCAGACGGGCACCGGCAAAGCCAGAACCTTGATGAAGAGAAGCACGGCCGCGCCCGAGAGCAGCAGCGCGAACGGGACCGTTTCGCGCAGGCGCCCTTCGCGGGTGGCGAAGCTCGCGACGATGACGGTGACGACAGAGGCGATGGCGAGCCCCAGCTTTTCCGCCGTCAGTGCGAAGATGCCGACCGCGCCGAGCACCGCGAGCAGCGGCCGCAATTGCACGGGCTCGATCGACAGGGCTGTCTGCGCCAAACCTGCGCGCCAGAGGCTGCGCGCGCAGAAGAACAGGCCGAAGGCGAGCAGGCCCAGCGAGACGACACGCGGCATGTAGCCGGCCCCCATATCGGCGGCATGGCCGACATTGAGGTTGCGCGTCGCGACCAGCGCGCCTGCCGCGACGGCGACGAGGAACAGGCCAAACAGGAGATCCCGCCAGTCGATCCGCGAACGGGTCATCGGGTTGCTCACCTTAGCTACCCTTGATGCCGGCTTCCTTGATGATGCCGCCCCAGCGCGTGGTGGCGTCCTTCAGCCAGGTGGAGAATTCCGCCGGAGTCCCAGTGCGGACGACGCCGCCCTGCTCGGCGATCTTGGCCTTGATGTCGGGCGTCTCCAGGATCTTGCCGATCTCGGCATTGAGGCGCGCGACCATGGCAGGCGGTGTGCCGGCGCGGGTCAGGATGCCCTGCCAGGTCCCCGCGTCGCCGCCGGGCAATCCGGCTTCCTTGAAGGTCGGCAGCCCCGCGACGCGCTCCTCCCCCGTGACGGCAAGTCCGACGAGCTGCTTGTTGGAGACGAAGGGCAGCGTCGCGGTCGAGCCGTTGATGATGACCCCGCTCTCGCCCGAGACGACCGCCCGCGAAGCCGCCGCGCCGCCCTTATAGGGCACGTTCTTCCAGGTGATGCCGAGTTCCTTGGCCATTTGCACGGCCGTGATGTGGTTGGCAGCGCCGACGCCGGAGTTGGCGATCGCCAGCTTGTTGGGATTGGCCTTGGCGTAGGCGATCAGCTCCTGCGCCGTCTTGGCCGGGACGGATTCGTGCACGGCCAGCACATAGGGGCCGAACATCACCATCGAGACCGGCGCGAGATCCTTGGCCGGATCATAGGTCAGGTCCGAGAACAGGCTGGGCGCGGTTGCCAGCGAGCCGACATCCATCAGCAGCAAGGTGTGGCCATCCGCCGGTGCCTTGGCGACGGCGTCCGCACCGAGATTGCCGGCAGCGCCCGGCTTGTTCTCGATCACGACGGGCTGGCCGATCGCAGCCGAGAGCTTGGGGCCGATCAGGCGGGCGAGGATGTCGGAGGTGCCACCCGGTGCGAACGGCACGACGAGCCGTACGGGGCGCTCGAAATTCTGGGCCGTGGCCGGCTGGGTGGCGAGCGTAGCGCCGGCGAGCATCGCGAGGGCGGCACCCTTTAGAGCGCCTGCGGAAAGACGAAACGGGAATCGGGATGGGGTCATCATGTCCTCCTGTGGGGGTGCGGACCGGCCCGCTGGCCGAGGTCGCAGACAGTCTTGGAGCTGTCTTGTCCATCGCAGGATAGGTCAGGCACGATGCGCCAGTGAGTTAGATTGGCAATGGAACCATACCTTTTTTGAATTGCACGATAGCGCCAAGGGGCTTGCCGGGAACCGGCCCGCGCCTAGTCTGAAGCTCAGACGGCAAAAGCCGCGACATGATCCTGGGAGGGAAACGATGAGCCGATCGATCACGCGCCGTGCTGCACTCAGCCTCGCCGGAGGTGCGCTCGCCGCGCCGCTGGTTTCGCGCAGTGGTTTCGGCCAGACCTATCCGGTCAAGCCGGTGACGGTCATCATCCCCTTCGGCGCGGGTGGCACGACCGACCTCGTCGGCCGCATCATTTGCGAGAAGCTGACGCAGAAGATGGGCAAGGCCTTCATCATCGAGAATCGCGCCGGGGCCGGCGGCAATACGGGGGTGGCCGCGCTCTCCCATGCCGCGCCCGACGGCTACACCATCGGCATGACCACGCCATCGACGCACGGGATCAATCCTAATCTCTACAAGGAGAAGCTGCCATTCAAGCCGTTCGAGGATTTCGAGTTCCTCTCGCTGGCCTCGTCGCAGCCGAATTTCCTCTGCGTGCATCCGTCGATCCCGGCGCAGAACGTCACTGAATTCATCGCCTATCTGAAGGCCAATCCGGGCAAGGAGAATTTCGGCTCGTCGGGCATCGGCACCTCGATCCATCTCTCCGGCGAGCTGTTCATGCAGCTCGCCGGCGTGAAGATGCAGCACGTCACCTATCGTTCCTCGGGTGCGCTGGTGCAGGATCTGATCGCGGGCAACGTCAAGGTCTCCTTCGACAACTTCACCTCGCCGTATCCGCACTACAAGGCCGGCACGCTGCGTGGGCTCGCGGTCACCTCGACGGAGCGGGCCAAGATAGCGCCGGAGGTGCCCGCGCTCGCCGAGACGCTGCCTGGGTTCGACATCAGCTCCTGGAACGGTTTCCTGGCCCCCAGAGGCACGCCGAAGGAGATCTGCGACAGGCTCACCGGCGCGATGCAGGCCGTGTTGAAGGACCCGACTGTGGTCGCGCGCTTCGAGGAACTCGGCGCCGCGACGACCCCATCGACCGGGGAGGAGGCGAAGGCGAAGGCGCAGACCGAGATCGCCAAGTTCAAGAGCATCATCGACAAGGCTGGCATCACGATCCAGAACTGAGGTCCCGCCCGACAGGATCGGTGCAAGGGCGGCGTGAGGGAAGGCCGGGGATGTTCGAGCTGAGCCAGCTACGCTGCTTCGTCGCCGTCGCGGAGGAGCTGCATTTCGGCCGGGCGGCGCTGCGTCTCAACATGACGCAGCCGCCCCTTAGCCGGCAGATCCAGATCCTCGAGCGGGTGCTCGACGTCGTGCTGCTGGAGCGCAGCAACCGGACCGTCAAACTGACGCCCGCCGGCCAGAGTTTCCTGGCCGAGGCGCGCCGCCTGCTCAAGCTTGCCGAGAGTGCTGCGCTGCTGGCCAAGCGCGTCGCCAACGGCAAGGCGGGGTCGATCAATATCGGCTTCACCGCGACATCGGCCTATTCCTATGTGCCGGAGCTGGTCGCGGCCTGCCGCCGCGAGATGCCCGATGTCGAGATTTCCCTGAAGGAGATGGTCAGCGGCGACCAGCTCAAGCGGCTGGATTCAGGCGAGATCGACATCGGCCTGCTGCGGCCGCCGATTCCGCGCACCGGACTGAGCGCCTTTCGCGTCACGGCCGAGCCATTGATCGCGGCGGTGAACGCCGGCCACGCGCTGGCGCGTTCCACGACGATTGCGATCGAGGACCTCGCGGCTGAGCCCTTCATCATGTACGCGCCCTATGAGGCCCGCTATTTCCACGATCTGCTGGTCGAGCTGTTTTCGCGTGCCGGTCTCGTGCCGAACTATGTCCAGCACCTCGCCCAGATCCACTCGATCCTGGCGATGGTCCATTCCGGCGTCGGTGTCGCGCTGGTGCCGGAAGCCGCGATGAACCTGCATTTCAGCGGCGTTGCCCTGCGCCCGGTCGACTTGCCGCGGCAGCGTCCCGCCGAGCTCTTCTTCGTCAGCCGCGAGGACAACGACAACCCGCTTCTGCCGATCGTCGCCGCACTCGCAAAACGCGTGGCGCAGGACCCGGTGAAAATCCGGCAGAGCGATCCAATGAATGGATCGCCCGATACAGTGTTTGGTCACTTTCGGCATCGTTCTTGATCTAATCCTGCGGCAGAATTCAGCGAAGGAGCCGATCATGAGCAAGATGACCCCGCAGGAGATGGCACGGCATATCGGCAACGGCCTGCTGTCCTTCCCCGTCACGCCCTTCACGACCGGCAACGCCTTCGACGAGGCGCGCTACCGCTCCAATCTCGACTGGCTCTGCGGCTACGAGGTCGCCGGCCTCTTCGCCGCCGGCGGTACGGGCGAGTTCTTCTCGCTCTCGCCGGCCGAGGTCGTGAAGGTGGTGGCGACGGCTGTGGCGGAGACGAGGGGTCGCGTACCGGTCCTCGCAGGCGTCGGCTACGGCACACAGATCGCGACGGAACTTGCGGCCGGCGTCGAGCAGGCCGGCGCCGACGGCATCCTGCTGCTGCCGCCCTATCTGGTCTTCTCCGAGCAGGAGGGGCTCGCCGCCCATATCGAGGCGGTCTGCAAGGCGACCAAGCTCGGCGTCATCGTCTACAACCGCGACAACGCCATCATCACCGAGGAGACGCTGGCCAAGCTCTGCGAGCGCAATCCCAACCTCGTCGGCTACAAGGACGGCATCGGCGACATCGAGCTGATGACGCGCATCCATCTGCGCATGGGCGATCGCCTGACCTATATCGGCGGCCTGCCGACGGCTGAGACCTTTGCGCTGCCCTATCTCGAAATGGGCGTGACCACCTATTCCTCGGCGGTGTTCAACTTCGTCCCGCAGTTTTCGACGAAGTTCTACGCCGCCGTGCGCCGCCGCGACCGCGACATGGTGCAGGCCGGCCTGCGCGACTTCATCCTGCCGCTGATCGCGATCCGCAACCGTAAGCGCGGTTATGCCGTCTCGATCATCAAGGCCGGCATGAAGGTGATCGGGCGCGATTCCGGCCCGGTGCGGACCCCGCTGACAGATCTCACCGAGAGCGAGATCGCCGAACTGGCCGCCCTCGTCGCAAAGCTCGACAAGAGCGAGTTCGCGACGCGCGAGCGCGCCGCCGCCTGAGCCTCACTTCCGCGAAGTCCCCGACGCTGCCGCACCCTATCGGTGTGGCAGCGTTTTCGTTTGCCGGCGCAATCCGTTCCACGATGCGTCGATTGGATCGGTCGATACGCCCTTTGAGCTATCCGTGGTCGATCCGGCCCCGAATAATCCTCCCTCAAGGTCACGCGCCAGCCATGGCGGACGAAAGACCATCAGGGGGAACACCATGCCGAGGAAGAACACTGGCGCGGCGACGCTGCTTGCGCTCATCATGGGCGCCATGCCCGCAACCGCGAAGACCATCGTCTATGTCTCGAATGCCGACAGCCGCGAGATCAGCGTGCTGGAACTGGATGCATCGTCACGCCAGTTGAAGCCGGTCGAGACGGTCGCCGTGAGCGGCACCGCGATGCCGATGGCGATCTCGCCGGACCGCCATCATCTCTATGTCTCGCTGCGCTCGCAGCCCTTCTCGGTCAGCTCCTTCGCCATCGATCAGCAAAGCGGCAAGCTCGACCTGCTCTCGACCGTGCCGCTGCCGGACAACATGGCCTATGTCGCGACCGACCGGACCGGCCGCTTCCTGCTCAGCGCCTCCTATACCGGCCACAAGATCGCGATCAATCCGATCGGCCCGCAGGGTTTCGTGCAAGGCGAGCCGGTTCAGGTGCTGGAGACGCGCAAGCACGCCCACGCGATCCTGACGGATCGCTCGAACCGGCATCTCTTCGCCAGCAATCTCGGCGGCGACATCCTGCTGCAATACCGCTTCGACGCCGCGACTGGGAAGGTTGCGCCCAACGAGCCAGCCTTCATCGAAACCAAGGCCGGAGCCGGGCCCCGCCACTTCGTCTTCCACCCGAACGACCGGTTTCTCTATCTGGTCAACGAACTCGACGGCACGCTCGACAGCCACCGTTTCGATCCGGCCAAGGGAACGCTCTCACTGCTCGGCAGTGTGAGCATCGTGCCGCCAGGTTTCAGCGGCGGCGCGCCGGCCAGCGCCGAAATCCGCATATCGCCGGATGGGCGCTTCCTCTATGCGTCGGAGCGCACTTCGAACACGATCGCCGCCTTCAAGGTCGACGGCGAGACGGGCGCCCTGACGCCCGCGGGCAATTTCGCAACGGAAACCCAGCCGCGCGGCTTCAACATCGATCCGCGCGGTCGCTTCCTCGTCGCGGTCGGCCAGAAGTCGAATTCGGCGACGCTCTACGCCATCGACCCGGAAACTGGCGCGCTGAAGGAACTCCAGCGGATCGGGCTTGGCAAGAATCCGAACTGGATTGAGATTATTGATCTGCCGTGAAGTCGATCCCTATCACAACAGCCACGATTTTGGCCCCACGCACGTCCGCTTCCGGGGCGCGCTCCAATGACTGATTGTGGCGCATTCCGACCTGTGTACGTTCTCAGTCTCGGACGGCCACTTTGGGCCGAACGAGACATTGGTTGATTTCTTACCAACCGACGCGCAGGCCGGCCCGCCCGGTGACGCTATGGCTGTCGGCGAAATGGGCCAGGCTGGTCTGGGCCTCGACCTCGCCATAGAGCGCATAGCGGCCCCATTCGTATTTGGCGCCGAGGCCGAGCCCGCCCCAGAGCCGTTCTCCGCGGCTGGTCAAGGGCGTGCCGGCGACCGTTGCCGTCGTCCCGCCGAGGAATTCGTAGTGCAGGTTGGCGATGCCGTAGAGCGAGGCGTTGACTTGTTGCCCCGCATTGTCGCGCCAGCTCTGCCGATAGTCAGCGGACAGGCCGAGCCGTCCGCGCAGGCTGTCGCCGTCACCCAGGGCGACACGGGCGCCGAACGGGTCGATGAAGCGGTCGGCATCGACATGTGAATAGGTCAGCTGCGCCTGCGGCGTCAGAGACCATGCGCCTGACAGCGCGAAGCGCTGCCCCAATTCGAGCCCCAGCGCGTAGCCGAAGCCGGCCTTGCCCTTGGCGAGCTGACGCCCGGCCGTTGTTGAGGACAGATCGCTATCAAACCAGCTGAGCTTGGTCTGTGCGTCGGCATAGAAGCCCGACGCACCATACCATGTCAGCGCCCCGCCGAAGCCGCTGCCCGCGGCCTTGATCTTGCCACGCCCGAAGACCGAGGAGATATCGGCCAGCGCTTCGCCATGATGCAGCGAGACACCCCCGACCAGCGTGCCGGCATCGCTCGCGAAGACCTGCCCGTCGGCGCCTGCCTGCAGGCGCCAGCTATCGATCATGTAGCTCTTGCCGGTCGTCGAGAAGTTCGGCGTGACGCGGCTATGAGCTCCATCGATGCGAGCCCAGATGGCACGGCCCGCCGCGTTCGACGTGTGGTCTGTCCGGCCTTCGAAGCGCTCGCCGACGCGCTGACGCAGGGTCTGCAGCTCGTTCAGGCTCTGCAGAACCTGGCCATAGGCCTCGTAGACAGGCGCTCCGGGCTGGTAGATCGGGCCCAGGACAGTCGGGCCTGTCGACGGCGCTTGATCTTGTCTTCCTTCTCGCGATGGGCGGCCCATGCATACACGTCGTCATCTGTCAGGGACCGCGCGTCCCTCCCCTTCACGAACTCCGCGAACGACGCCAGTTTCCGGCCGTAACCCCGCAGGGTGACATCAGCCAGCCGCCCCTTCTTCGCCTCCTCGAAACGCCTGAAAAGTTCCGTGGTTGTGAGAAGCTCGACCTCTTCAGGGCCCCTCGGGGTCTCGACAATCTCCCCCTCTTGCCTCGCCACGGCCCCTTTCGTCGCCAGCCGGTATTCCTTCAGGAACCGCAGGGAGAGCTTCCGATACTGCGGCGAGCCGGAATCGACCTCGAAACCGAAAGCGCGAATGAAGTCGCCAATCTCTGGCTGAAGGAGCGCGGCATTGCCACGAGCGACATCGTAGCCGCTGACAGCGTCCGCGCCTTGGAGCGTCTCGCCGTGTTTCCGAAACCCACTGTCGGACAGGCCATCACTGCGCAGGTCCTCATCCTCCTGAAGGAGATGGGCGTGCCAGAGACGAGCCAGCCGATCGGTATGGAAGTCCGTCAGCTCTGAGATAACAGGGAATGCCTTGCGCTGACGGATCGCTTCAGTGCGCCCCTCCGTGGCTGCCAGCAGATCCCGAACTGTTCCCGAGCTTCTCCTTCAGAGAGCTTCGCGGGCCAGATGGGTTTCTCTTCTCGCTTGCCGAATTCGACCCGGCAGTCCGTAGGAATCACCTTACGGGCTCGCCAGTTTCCGGTCTTGGGGTCTCGTTCTAGCTTCGCCATTCGCAAGGCCATGTGTACCGCCCTTTTGTACCAAGGAGCGGCTTCAGGTCGAAATTAGCGAGTAAAATCGACAACCTCAACAGGTTGGATGGTGCCGCAAGAGGGATTCGAACCCCCGACCCCCTCATTACGAATGAGGTGCTCTACCAGCTGAGCTATTGCGGCGACGGGTGGGGCTGTACCAGCATGGCCGATTCTTGGCAAGGCGAGGCTGGAGCAGGATGCGAAAAAGTCGGAACCGGCTTTTCACAAAAATCCTGGCCTCAACGCTCAGATTGAGAGACGGTGCCGGCTTTTCGGCGATTTCGCTCGAAATCGCCGGGCCCAACTCCGCGGCTCACTACTTCCCGCCGCTCAGTCCTTGCGCAATTTTTCCGTCTCGGGCTTTTCCTGGCCGAGCGCGACGATGCCGCGGCGGATGGCGCGGGTGCGGGTGAAGTGCTTGTGCAGCGTCTCGCCGTCGCCGTAGCGTATCGCTCGCGTCAGCACCGAAAGGTCCTCGCTGAAACGGCCGAGCATCTCCAGCACCGCATCCTTGTTGTGCAGGAAGACATCGCGCCACATCGTCGGGTCGGAGGCAGCGATGCGGGTGAAGTCGCGAAAACCGCCCGCGGAAAACTTGATCACCTCGGACTGCGTCACGGCCGCCAGATCCTCGGCGGTGCCGACGATGTTGTAGGCGATCAGATGCGGCAGATGGCTGGTGACGGCAAGCACGAGATCATGGTGCGGGGCGGTCATGATCTCGACGATCGCGCCCATCCCCTCCCAGAGTTGCCGCGTCCGCGCGATCGCGGCCTCGTCGGTGCCCTCAGGCGGCGTCAGGATGCACCAGCGGTTGAGGAACAGGCTCGGGAAGCCGGCATCGGGGCCGGAGTTCTCGGTGCCGGCGACCGGATGGGCCGGCACGAAATGCACGCCCTCGGGCAGATGCGGCGCGACAGCCTCGACGACCGCATTCTTGACCGAGCCGACATCGGACATGATCGCGCCGGGCTTCAGCTCAGACGCGATCTCGGCTGCGACCGCGCCACAGGCTCCGACGGGCACGCAGAGAATGATATGGTCGGCATCGCGGACGGCATCGCGCGCCGTCTCCGCGATCTCGTGACCGAGGCCGAGCTCGCGAGCGCGGGCACGCACCGCCTCGTCCCGGTCGAACAGCACGATACGGCCCGCAAGGTTGAGGTCCTTGGCGGCATGCGCGATCGACGAGCCGATCAGGCCGATGCCGATGATCGCGAGGCGCGCGAAGATCGGTTCGGCGCGACGCGGTGCAAAGCTCTCGGCTGGCGTTGTCATGCCTTGCCCGCGAGGAATTCGGCGAGCGCGGCGACGACGAGGCGGTTTGCCTCCTCGGAACCGATCGTCAGGCGCAGGCAGTCAGGCAGCCCGTAGGCGCCGACAGCGCGCAGGATCAGCCCACGCTGCGTCAGGAACGCATCGGCCTGCTTCGCCGACTTGTCCGACGTCTGCGGGAAGTGGATCAGGATGAAGTTTCCGACCGAGGGCGTGACGGTGAGGCCGAGCTTCCCCAGCTCCGCCGTCGTCCAGGCCAGCCATTTGTCATTGTGCTCGATAGCGGCCGCGACATGGGCCTCGTCGGCGATCGCCGCCGTGCCGGCCTCGATGGCGGCGCCGTTGACGTTGAAGGGCCCGCGGATGCGTTCCAGCGCGTCGACGATATGGGCCGGCCCGTAGAGCCAGCCCAGGCGCAGATTGGCGAGGCCGTAGATCTTCGAGAAGGTCCGCGTCATCACGACGTTCTCGCTCTCGGCGACGAGTTCGAGCCCCGAGGCATAGTCGTTGCGACGGACATATTCGGCATAGGCTGCATCGAGAACCAGCAACACGTTCGACGGCAGGCCGGCCTGCAGCCGCTTGACCTCGTCGAAGGGCAGATAGGTGCCGGTCGGGTTGTTGGGGTTCGCGAGGAAGACGATTTTCGTCCTAGCAGTCACCGCGGCAAGGATGGCATCGACATCGGCCGTGAAGTTCTTCTCCTTGACGACGACGGGCTTGCCGCCGGCAGCGAGGATCGCGATGCGATAGACGAGGAAGCCGTGCTCGGTGAAAACACCCTCATCGCCATCGCCGAGATAGGCCTTGGTGATGAGCTGGAGCAATTCGTCCGAGCCGGTGCCGCAGAGAATGCGGCTGGCGTCGAGACCATAGCGACCAGCGATCGCCTCGCGCAGCTTGGTGGCAGAGCCGTCGGGGTAGAGTTCGAGCTTGCCGGAAAGCGCGCCATAGGCGGCGACCGCCTTCGGGCTCGGCCCCAGCGGTGTCTCGTTGGAGGAGAGCTTATGCAGCTTCACGCCGGCAGGCGCGGCCGATTTTCCGGGAACATAGGCCTCGATATCGAGGACGCCGGGACGGGGCACGGGGCGGGAAGCAGTGGCCATGGCAGTCGCGCTTTCAGTTTCGTTTGCCTCGCCGTCGTCCTGGGCGACCAAAGGTCGACCCGGGATCCATCGGAGGGCTCGGCACTCTACGATGGATCCCGGATCTCCGCTTCGCTGCGTCCGGGATGACGAGGAGGTTCAGGAGGGCATCATGGATCAGTTCACGAACGGGCGGATTTGACGGCGAAGCGGGCGGCGTGGCTGCCGATCTCGGAGAAGTCGCTGAGCCCTGCCGGCTCCAGCGCCTTGCGGATGACGCTGTGGTCGACCTCTCCGGACGCGGCGACCAGCAGCGAGAGATGCGAGCCATCGGCGGCGCTGGCGGAGACTTCGGCCAGATGCTGCGCGAGGCCGGAGCGCAAGGCTTCCGACCAGCGCTCGACGCGCGCGGCATAAAGCACGATCTCGCGGACGGCGGCGTCGGCCAGCGGCTTGGCTATGCAATAGACCGGAGTTCCCGCCGGATGGTCGGGCCGCTCGATGAAGGGCAGGCGCGCGATGATCTTGGGCCGCTCAACGCCAATCAGGTCGCGCCACCAGATGCCGGCGCTGGCGCCCTGATCCATGCGGAAAATGCCGAGATCACCCGCCGAATCCGCCACGGCCCGGATCACGGCGCGCGCATCCTCATGTGTGACGAAGGGGACTGTGAAGCCGAAATGGAAGCGGGCGGAATCGCGCATCGCCGCGTCGCCGCCCGAAACATCGGCATGAACCGAATAATTCGCCTGCACGAAGGTGAAGGTCGCGATGATGATGCGCCAGATGCCCTCGATCGTGTCGAGCGGCAGGAGGCCTTTATGGCGCAGGGCCAAGCGCTTCATCATATCGGCCTCGCGGCCCGGCCGGAAGGCCGAGCCCGACACTTGCGTCTTCTTCACCGCGATCAGCGTTTCGATGATCGAGGACCGCTCCATCAGCAGCGCGTGCATCTCGCTGTCGATGCGATCGATTTCGCTGCGGAGATCGGCAAGGGTGGTCGGAGCGGCTTCGGTCATGATGGAGACGGATCTTTGGCCAAACTTGCATCAGCCCTCATCCTGAGGAGCAGCCGAAAGGCTGCGTCTCGAAGGATGCTCCAGGAGGTTCTCGAACCCGCTGGATCATCCTTCGAGACGCCGCGTTCCGCGGCTACCTCAGGATGAGGGCTTAGGGAGTCGTCAAGTTTCTTAGCGCTCCCTTCGGCCCTTGGCAAAGCCGTCTCGCGCATCCGCGCGTTGACAGCGCGCTTGCGTCACGGCATCGCTAGAGTTCGATCTTTCGAACAAGCCGACCGGCAAGACAAATCATCCTGTCAAAGCGGACGATGATGAGCGATTTTAGCCACAGCCTTGCAGACCCGCTGAAAGAGGCCAACGAGCCCTCCAGCCCGGTGGCGCGCTTTGGTCCGGCGACACCGCTGCTGATGGATTGCGGCGTGTCGCTCGGCCATTGGCAGATCGCCTACCAGACTTATGGCGAATTGAATGCGTCCCGGTCGAACGCCGTGCTGGTCTGCCATGCGCTGACGGGCGACCAGCATGTCGCCAGCCGCAACCCCGTGACCGGCAAGGGCGGCTGGTGGACGGCGATGATCGGGCCGGGCAAGCCGATCGACACCGAGCGCTTCTTCGTGATCTGCGCGAATGTCGTGGGCGGCTGCACCGGCACGACGGGACCGGCCTCGACCAATCCCGAGACGGGCCAGCCCTGGGGGCTCGCCTTTCCGATGGTGACGATCCGCGACATGGTGCGGGCGCAGGCCGCGCTGGTCGACTCGCTCGGCATCGAGACGCTGTTTTGCGTTGCCGGCGGCTCCATGGGCGGGATGCAGGTGCTGCAATGGGCGGCCAGCTATCCCGAACGCGTGTTCTCGGCCTTGCCGCTGGCGACCGCGGCCAAGCATTCGGCCCAGAACATCGCCTTTCACGAGGTCGGCCGGCAGGCTGTGATGGCCGATCCAGACTGGCGCGGCGGACGCTATCTCGAAGAGGGCACGCGACCGTCCAAAGGGCTTTCCGTCGCGCGCATGGGCGCGCACATCACCTATCTCTCGGAACCGGCGCTGCACCGGAAATTCGGTCGTAAGCTGCAGGACCGGGAAGCGCCGACCTTCTCCTTTGATGCGGATTTCCAGGTCGAGAGCTATCTGCGCCATCAGGGCGTCAGCTTCGTCGAGCGCTTCGACGCCAATTCCTATCTCTATGTCACGCGCGCGATGGACTATTTCGACCTCGCCGACGACCATGGCGGCGTGCTGGCAAAGGCCTTCGCGGGCACGAAGACGCGCTTCTGCGTGGCGTCCTTCACCTCGGACTGGCTGTTTCCGACCGCGGATTCGCGCGCCATCGTGCATGCTCTGAACGCAGCCGGCGCTTCCGTCTCCTTCGTCGAGCTCGAAAGCGACAAGGGCCACGATGCCTTCTTGCTGGAAGAGCCCAATCTGTTCGCCACGACGCGCGGCTTCATCGGCGCAGCGGCACGGGCGCGGGGGATTTGATGAGGAACCTCTCCTGTCATTCCGGGGCGACCCGAAGGGTCGAACCCGGAACCCACGACCAGGCGAGCCCTATCAAACAGGCGTTTTCCCGTGCGGAGCCCCGTCGTGGGTTCCGGGTTCTTCGCTGCGCGAAGCCCCGGAATGACAAGGTTTGCATATCATGGCCCTGATCGAACTCCAGACCAACCGCATCGACCTGAAGCTCGTCGCCGAGATGGTAACGCCGGGCTCGCGCGTGCTCGATGTCGGCTGCGGCGACGGCGCCCTGCTCGCGCTCCTGTCCGAGACGCGCGGCGTCGATGCGCGCGGCATCGAATTGTCGCGCGAGGGCGTTGCAGGCTGCGTCGCGCGGGGACTGTCGGTGATCCAGGGCGACGCCGACACCGACCTCGCTGATTATCCGGACGATTCCTTCGACTATGTCATCCTGTCCCAGACGATCCAGGCGACGCGCAATCCCCGCCTCGTGCTGGAGCACATGCTGCGGATCGGCCGGCGCGCCATCATCTCCTTCCCGAATTTCGGGCATTGGCGCATGCGCACGCAGGTGTTCTTCAAGGGCCGCATGCCGGTGACGGACTCCCTGCCCTATGCCTGGTGGGACACGCCCAACATCCATTTCTGCACGATCCGGGACTTCGTCGTGCTCTGCGACACGGTCGGCGCGGTCAAGGAGCGGGCGGTCGCGCTCGACGCCGCCGGCGGCCGGGTCGGCGTCAGCGCGCCCTGGTGGTTCTGGAACCTGTTTGGCGCGCAGGCGGTGTTCTTGCTGAAGCGGGGTTAGTTCCTTCTCCCCTCGGGGGAGAAGGTGGCATGGCGAAGCCATGACGGATGAGGGCAGCGCCTCGACGGGAAACCAGAAAGGGCCGCTTGCGCGGCCCTTCCCTCATCCGTCTGCTGCGCAGACACCTTCTCCCCCGAGGGGAGAAGGTTGCGGGCGTCAGTTCAGCGCTACGCCAGCCGGGCGCTTCTCCTTCACCGCTGCGACATCGCCCAGCATCAGGCTGGTCGGGCCGACCGTGACCGGCACGGTCTCGCCGTCATGGACCTTGCCGGAGAGCAGCAGCTCGGCCAGCGGGTCCTGCACCGACTTCTGGATGACGCGCTTTAGCGGGCGCGCGCCATAGGCCGGGTCGTAGCCCTTGTCGGCGAGCCACTGGCGGGCCTCGTCAGACAGCTCCAGCACGATCTTGCGATCGGTCAGAAGCGTGGCGAGGCGTGCCATCTGGATGTCGACAATTGCGCCCATATCCTCCCGCCGCAGGCGGTGGAACAGGATGATGTCGTCGATGCGGTTCAGGAATTCCGGCCGGAAAGCCTGCCTGACCACGCCCATGACCTCGTCGCGCACCTCGTCGGAATCCTGGCCGTCGGGCTGGTTCACCAGATATTCCGAACCGAGGTTCGAGGTCATGATGATCAGCACATTGCGGAAGTCGACCGTGCGGCCCTGCCCGTCCGTGAGACGCCCGTCGTCGAGCACCTGCAGGAGCACGTTGAAGACGTCGGGATGGGCCTTCTCGACCTCGTCGAACAGCACGACCTGATAGGGTCTGCGCCGCACGGCCTCGGTCAGCGCCCCGCCCTCTTCATAGCCGACATAGCCGGGAGGCGCGCCGATCAGCCGGGCGACCGAGTGCTTCTCCATATATTCCGACATGTCCATGCGGACCATCGCGGTGTCGTCGTCGAAGAGGAACGACGCCAGTGCCTTGGTCAGCTCGGTTTTGCCGACGCCGGTGGGGCCGAGGAACATGAAGGAACCGAGCGGCCGGTTGGGGTCCTGCAGGCCGGCGCGGGCACGCCGCACCGCCGTCGAGACAGCCTCGACCGCCTCGCGCTGCCCGACGACGCGGGCGGCCAGAACCTCCTCCATGCGGAGCAGCTTTTCCTTCTCGCCCTGGAGCATCCGATCGACCGGGACGCCGGTCCAGCGGCTGACGATCTGGGCGACATGGTCGGCCGTGACGGCCTCCTCGACCATGCCCGAACTTTCGCCGATGGCCTCGATCTCGGCCAGCGTCTTCTCGAGCTGCGGGATCTCGCCATAGGCAAGCTCGCCGGCGCGCTGATACTCGCCCTTGCGCTGCGCCTGGGCGAGTTCGTTACGGGCGTTGTCGAGCTTCGTCTTGATCTCGGCGGCGGCGCCAAGCTTGTCCTTCTCCGCCTTCCAGCGCGCGGTGATGGTGGCCGAACGTGTCTCCAGATCGGCAAGCTCCGATTCGAGCCGCTTCAACCGCTCCTGCGAGCCGGCATCGCTCTCCTTCTTGAGAGCCTCCTGCTCGATGCGCAGGCGGACGATCTCGCGATCGATCGAATCGAGTTCCTCGGGCTTGGAATCGACCTGCATCCGGAGCCGCGCCGAGGCCTCGTCCATCAGGTCGATCGCCTTGTCGGGCAGGAAGCGGTCGGTGATGTAGCGGTTGGACAGTGTCGTCGCCGCGACCAGCGCCGAATCCGTGATCCGGACGCGATGGTGCTGCTCGTACTTCTCCTTCAGGCCGCGCAGGATCGAGATCGTATCCTCGACTGAGGGCTCGTCGACGAAGACGGGCTGGAAACGCCGGGCGAGAGCTGCGTCCTTCTCGACATATTTGCGGTACTCGTCGAGCGTGGTCGCGCCGATGCAATGCAGTTCGCCGCGCGCAAGCGCCGGCTTGAGCAGGTTGGATGCGTCCATCGCGCCATCGGTCTTGCCGGCGCCGACAAGCGTGTGCATCTCGTCGATGAACAGGATGACGCCGCCCTCGGCAGAGGACACCTCGTTCAGCACCGCCTTCAGCCGCTCCTCGAACTCGCCGCGATATTTCGCGCCAGCGATGAGCGAGCCCATGTCGAGCGCCAGCAGCTCCTTGTCCTTCAGGCTCTCGGGCACATCGCCATTGACGATGCGCAGCGCCAGCCCTTCGGCGATCGCGGTCTTGCCGACGCCGGGCTCGCCAATCAGGACGGGGTTGTTCTTGGTACGGCGCGACAGCACCTGGATGGTGCGGCGAATCTCCTCGTCGCGGCCGATCACCGGATCGAGCTTGCCCTCGCGCGCCGCGGCTGTGAGGTCGCGGGCATATTTCTTCAGGGCATCATAGGACTGCTCGGCCGAAGCGGAGTCCGCGGTGCGGCCCTTGCGGATCGCCTCGATGGCCGTGTTAAGGCCCTGAGGAGTCACGCCAGCGCGATTGAGCGCCTTGCCGGCCTCGGTGTCCTTCTCGATCGCCAGCGCAAGCAGCAGCCGCTCGACCGTGACGAAGCTGTCGCCGGCCTTGTCGGCCGCCTTCTCGGCGGTATCGAAGACGCGAGCAAGGCCCGGCGTCAGGTTGAGGCCGCCGGCACCGCCGCCGCTGACCTTGGGCAGCTTGGCAAGCGCCGCATCCGTCAGCTGCAAGGCGAGCTTCGACTGGCCGCCCGAACGGTCGATCAGACCGGCCGCCATGCCTTCATTGTCGTCGAGCAGCGCCTTCAGCAGATGCTCGGGTGTGAATTGCTGATGCCCTTCACGCAGCGCGATGGTCTGCGCGGCCTGCAAGAATCCCTTGGACCTGTCGGTGTATTTTTCGATGTTCATTCTCTCACTCCGCCCGCCGGCGCGCCCCGTAGCGACGCAGTCCGGCTGCCTTTCATCAGGATAGGGCTCCCAGACGGGCCGCCCTTCGCTGCTAGAGATAGGTGTGGCATCCGCGCAACGGAAGGGGTCGCCGCAAGGATGGTTGACGTGGATCAAACGGCCGGCAAAGCCTGAGCGCATGGCCGGCACCAAACGCCAACAAGCGATTCGCCGAGCGCTCCGTGCGCTTGCACCTGGCATTCCGCTGGTGGATGCCGAGGCGGTGCTGACATTGGCCGAGCGTCGGCACATGAAAGAGCTTCCGCCCTCGACCGCGCTGTGGCTGTCGCTCGGCAGCCATATCCGCCATGTCCACACCGACTACGAAAGGCTGCTGGCGGAAGGCTATGAGCGCGACGCCGCCCGTTTCTTCGTGGCCGACGAGACCGACGCTGTCCTGACCGGCTGGGGCTGCCAGCGCTCGGTAAGCGATGGCGAGGACACCGAGGCTATCTGATCGGACCGATGCAAGGATTTGATCGGTCAAATGGCGGCCGAACCGCTATCTTCGCCACAAGCTGACTGGCTAGGGACCTCTTCATGCGCATCGCTTCGCTTTACCGCTATCCCGTGAAGGGTCTCACGCCGGAGCGATTGCCACGGGCCGCGCTCGAAGAGGGGCGCTATTTTCCGGGCGACCGCCTGTTTGCCATCGAGAACGGGCCATCGGGTTTCGACCCGGCCGAGCCGGTGCATCAGCCCAAGATCAAATATCTGATGCTGATGCGCAACGAGGCGCTGGCCCGGCTGCGCACCCGCTATGACGATGCCAGCGGCGATCTCGTCATCGCCCATGAAGGAAGCGAGGCCCTGCGCGCCAGCACAGCGACAGAGGCAGGGCGGGAGCAGATCTCGCGCTTCTTCGAAGGGTTCATGCCGGACGAACTGCGCGGAAAACCACAGCTGCTGCGCGCGCCGGACAGCTATCGCTTCACCGATTCCCGCTCAGGCTTCGTCTCGATCATCAATCTCGCCAGCGTCGCGGCGCTTGGAGAGCGGATCGGCGCGCCTGTCGACCCCCTGCGATTTCGCGGGAACATCATGGTCGAGGACATCGCGCCATGGGCGGAGAATGAGCTCGTCGGCAGCGAGCTCGCGACACCATCTGGCCTGCGTCTACGCGTGATCAAGCGCATCGAGCGCTGTGCGGCGACCAATGTCGATCCGCAGACCGGCGCCCGCGACATGCAGATCCCCAAGGCCCTGATGCAGGGCTATGGCCATGTCGATTGCGGGATCTACTGCCGGATCCTCGCGAGCGGCACGCTCTCCGAAGGCGAAAGCCTTGAGAGCGTCGAGGTCCCCGCACCGCTGGGCGTCGCATAGCCCAAGAAAGTCGCATAGCCCAAGAAAAAGGGGCCCGGCGGGCCCCTTTTTGTCTATGTCGCGTGTGGCGCCAGCTTTCACTCGCTGACGTTGTCCGTCTCCGAACCCAGCGCATCCATAACCTCGCGCGGCGAGCGGCGGCGACGCGGACGCTTGGGCGCGGCTTCGGCAGACACCGCCTCGGTCGGCTCGGAAGCGGCAACCGGCTCTGGCGCCGCCTCTTCGGCAACCGCAATCGGAACGCGCACAGGCGTCGTCAGGAACGATGGCAGCGCCGAGGCGACGTCATCAGTAGGCTCGGCATCGACTTCACGCTCGCGGCGAGGGCGACGTTCGGCACGCTCCGGACGCGGAGCACGCTCGGGACGCTGGAAGCTGCGCTCGGGCTGATTCTGCTCGGGAGCGGCCTCAGGCTGCTCGTTTGCGACCGGGATATCCGAACGCGGCGCATCGGGGCGCGGCGCATAACCGCCGGGAGCGTTCTGGCCGCCTTCGGGCCGATCGAAACGACGCTCGCCACGATCGGGACGGTCATTGCGGTCGAAGCGGCGATTGCCGTTGCGATCGTTATTGAACCGATCCTGACCATTGCGGTCCGGCCCATTACGATCCTGGGCGTTCCGATCCTGGGCATTCCGATCGTTATTGTTGCGCGGACGATCGAAGCGTTGGTTGTTGTTCTGCTGTCCGTCGCCGGATTCGCCGTCCTGACGCTGACCGCCACCGGCATTGTAGCCGTTGCCGTTCACGCCGCCATTGTTGGCGGGGCGCATGTCGGGCTGGGGACCGGTGCCGGGCTGCATCGGCAGGCCGTCCTCGTCGCCCTCTTCCTCGCTCTCTTCGCCGTCATCGTTGAAGGCTCGGTTCGGCGGGAAGCTGTGACCGAATTGCTGAGACATCTGCTCCTGCGCAGCGAGCAGGATGCGATAATAATGCTCCGCGTGCTGAAAGTAATTCTCAGCCGCCACGGGATCGCTCGAGGACTGCGCATCACGCGCAAGCTGCAAGTATTTTTCTGCAACATGCTGCGCCGTGCCGCGAACTTTTACGTCCGGCCCGTTCGACTCATAGCTCCGCTGTAGCGGATTCGGTGCCTTGCGGTTGCCGTTGTTATTGCTACTGCTGTTATTATTGTTGTTACGGCCGCGCATACGCCGGTTCTGACCTGGTCTCATTCGCGTCTGTCTCGCGCTCTGTGCTCAAAGCAACCGTGGCATCATCATGCGCGTTTCGATGCACAGCGGGTTGCGACGCTGCATCGGACTGAGTTGACCTGAAGGGGCGATACGCCGTCTCTGGTCTTCACGCGCTCTTTTCCAAAAGGGGCTTCAAACCCCATGAGCCGATTGGCGCCTCGGCGCCGTCGGTGTCCAATCTGGTTTCGTCAGTTCCGTCAATCTACGGACAAGTCCGGAGGCAACGCCTAGTTACTGAGGGGGTTGCCCAAGGCTCGGCGCTGACGGCACCAGCTTCGGCTGAGAAGTTGCATAGCGGCTTTCCGGCCAGGTTCCAAGCAAAATCGCACAAAACCCCGCTTATCTTTAATCTCGGGCGAAGATCAGGGCTCGCGGATGGCCGCCAAGATCGTAACGCGGCCCCTGGAATGCAAGGCCCCCGCCGCTCATCAGCGAAACGACGTCGCCTTCCTGCCCGGCCCCTATCTCCAGAATCACAACACCGCGAGGCGCCAGCAAACGCGGGAGCTGCTCTGCAAAAATACGGTACGGATCGAGCCCATCGCGGCCGCCATCAAGCGCAAGACGCGGATCATGATCGCGCACCTCGACCGAAAGTCCCGCAATATCGCCTGCAGGAATATAGGGC
This sequence comes from Allobosea lathyri, assembly GCF_900108245.1. Lineage (GTDB taxonomy): Bacteria > Pseudomonadota > Alphaproteobacteria > Rhizobiales > Beijerinckiaceae > Allobosea > Allobosea lathyri. The sequence continues at coordinate 404,038 of NZ_FNUY01000001.1, read as the reverse complement.
GGGTTGGAGACGATGAGATCGAATCGGCCCTCCAGCCCCTCGACCCAATCGCCCTGACGGAACCGGACCCGATCCGCTACGCCATTGGCGGCAGCGTTCAACGCCGCAGTCGCGCAGGCTCCTTCGGAAAGATCGATCCCAAGTCCGGTGGCGTTCCTGCATTCGCTCAGGATCGAAATCAGCAGGCACCCCGTCCCCGTGCCCAGGTCGAGCACCGACAAAGGGTCCTGACGGCGGGTGCCGAGCATTTCGAGAGCAGCCTCGACCAGCGTCTCGCTATCGGGACGGGGCTCGAGCGTCGCCGCAGACAGCTTGAAAGTGAGGCCCCAGAATTCGCGCTCGCCCAGGATGCGCCAGACCGGCTCGCCTGCGAGGCGGCGCTCGGCGAAGCCCTCCAATCTGGCAAGGGTCGCCGCATCCAGCGTGTCGAGAAGGTCCGCATCCGGATATGCCGCTCCAAGGGCACCCTCCACGAGAAGGCGTGCATCAAGAGCCGCGGTTTGCCCGCCAGCCTCGCGCAAGCGCGCCGCAAGGAGACGCCGCGCTTCGACTATCGTCGGCGCGGCGTCGCTTGCTTCTCGATCTCTTTGGTCAGGACTACCGGCGATAATCCGCCTCCCCGCTGAATCCGAGGTGTCCGCCCGGTCTAGTTGCCCTGCATCTTCCCGTCGATGCAGGAATTCATCTTCGTGCGAAGGGCCGACTTGCTTTCGCGCGAGCCCTGCATCTCCGTCTGACAGGCGCGACGCGCCTGCGACTGGGTCATCGCCTTCTGCAACGGCGCCGCCTGGCCCGACGTGATGCGACGCATCGTCTGCTCCTGGGCCTGGGACGCGCTGCCCAACGCCAAGGTCATCATGCTGGCCATCGCGATGCTGGAAACGAGCTTGATCATGGGAGGCTCCCGCCGTGTTGGATGTCGATGCGAGATGAACTCCCGTGGAAGCAATTGGTTTCATTGCAGCTACGCAACGCCTTCAGCGGCCAGCAGCTTGGCCTGGTGCTCGGCCGTCAGCGCATCGATGATCTCATCGAGCACCATCCCCTGCATCATCTCGTCGAGCTTGTAGAGCGTCAGGTTGATGCGATGGTCGGTGACGCGGCCCTGCGGAAAATTATAAGTGCGGATGCGCTCCGAGCGATCGCCGGAGCCGACCTGCGCACGCCTGTCGGCAGAGCGTTCGGCATCGACCCGGCTGCGTTCCATGTCGTAGAGGCGTGCGCGCAGCAGATCGTAGGCGCGGGCCTTGTTCTTGTGCTGCGAGCGTTCGTCCTGCACGACGACCGCGATTCCCGTCGGCAAATGGGTCAGGCGGACCGCCGATTCCGTCTTGTTGACGTGCTGGCCGCCGGCGCCGCCAGCGCGCATCGTGTCGATGCGGATCTCGGAATCGTTCAGGACGATATCGACATCGCCGGCCAGCGGCAGCATCGCAACCGTGGCGGCCGAGGTGTGGATGCGGCCGCTGGTTTCCGTATCGGGCACGCGCTGGACGCGGTGGACGCCGGATTCGAACTTCAGCCGGGCATAGACGCCCTTGCCGGATATCTCGGCGATAACCTCCTTGAAGCCGCCCATCGTGCCTTCGCTCTCCGACATGATATCGACGCTCCAGCCCTTCTGGGCGGCGTGACGCTGATACATGCGCAGCAGGTCGCCGGCGAAAAGCGAGGCCTCGTCGCCGCCCGTGCCGGCCCGGATTTCGAGGATGACGCCGCGCTCGTCGGCGGCATCCTTGGGCAGCAGCGCGATCAGGATCTCGCGGGCACGCTCCTCGATCTCGATGCGGGCGGCATCGCGCTCCTCATAAGCGAGATCGCGGAATTCGGTATCGGTGAACGGGTCCTCGATCAGCGCCTCGGCCTCGGCCAGTGTCGACAGGGCCCGACGCCATGCAGCGATCGCGGTGACAACTGGCTCAAGCTCCGACAATTCCTTGGCAAGCTCGACCGTGCGGGTCGCTTCAGCCGAGCGGTTGATCTCGTCGGTAGCGGCGGCGTGGCGCGCCACGATGCCGTCGAGACGATCTTGCGGAAGCTGAAGGGACATAAAGGAACTCGAAAACAGTTAAATGAGGAGGCGCAGCCGGCAGCGAAGGCTGTCTCGCTAGACCGGAACCTTGAACTCGGTCGCGAATGCCGAAAGCTGCGGCCGCAGGCTCGCAACGACTTCGGGCGTGGCGAGCATCCAGTCAAGCCGCTCGCGCAGCTTGCCGGCATCGAGCGAGCGCAACATCGCCTTGACCGGCCCGATCGAAGCCGCCGACATCGAGAAAGAGCGATAGCCCAGCCCGATCAGCGCCATCGTCTCGATGGCCTTGCCGCCCATCTCGCCGCAGACGGTGACCGGGCAGCCGGTTTCCGAGGCTGCCTCGACGATGCTGCGCAGAGCCCGCAGCGCCGCGACGCTAAGCGGGTCGAAGCGATCGGCGACGCGCTTGTTCTCGCGGTCGGCGGCGAACAGGAATTGCATCAGGTCGTTCGTGCCGATCGAGAGGAAATCCGCCTCGCGCGCAATCTCCGCCAGCTCGAACAGCAGGGAGGGCACCTCGACCATAACGCCGAGCTGGAGAGTGCGCGGCGGGGCATGGCCCTGCTTGGCGAGCATCGCCTGCTCGCGCGCCACGATCGTGCGGGCGCGCTGGAACTCGTCGACGGTCGCGACCATCGGCAGCATGATCTTCATGTCGCGGCCGGCGCCGGCCCGCAGAAGCGCGCGCAGCTGCGCCCGCAGCAGGCGGGGCTTGTCGAGCCCGATCCGGATGGCGCGCCAGCCGAGCGCCGGGTTCTCTTCCTCGACCCGTTCCATATAGGGCAGGACCTTGTCGCCGCCGATGTCGAGCGTGCGGAAGGTCACCGGCTTGCCCTGCGCTGCCTCCATCACGGCGGCATAGAGCGCCTGCTGCTCGCCCGTGGTCGGCATGTGCTGGGCGACCATGAACTGCAGCTCGGTCCTGAACAGGCCGATTCCCGAGGCCGCAGTCGCCTCGATATTGGGCATGTCGACGAGGAGCCCGGCATTGATCTGCAAGGTGATCTCGACACCGTCACGCGTGACGGCGGGCATCTCCTTGAGCTTCTCGTATTGCTTCTGCTTGCGCGCACGCAGGCGGGCCTTGTCCTTATAGGCGTTCTCGACGTCGGGCTGCGGCCGGATCTGCACCTCGCCGGCCTGGCCGTCGACGATGACGGCGTCGCCGGCCTGGACGAGAGCCGTCGCATTGACGATCTCGCCGACGGCCGGGATTCCGAGCGCGCGCGCCACGATCGCGATATGGCTGGTCGGACCGCCCTCCTCCAGCACCAGACCGCGCAGATTGGCGCGGTTGTAGTCCAGCAGCGCGGCAGGCCCCATCGAGCGCGCGATCAGGATCGCGTTCTCGGGTAATTCCTCGCGCGCCACGCCGTTGGCCTTGCCGACCAAGGTGCGCAGCAGCCGGTTGGCGAGGTCGTCGAGATCGTGCAGGCGCTCGCGCAGATAGGGGTCGGTCTGGCGCAGCATCTTCGCACGGGTGTCGGACTGGACGCGCTCGACCGCAGCCTCCGCCGTCAGCCCGGTCAGCACGACCTCGCGCATGCGGCGAAGCCAGCCCTGGTCATGGGCGAACATGCGGAAGGTTTCGAGCACATCGCGGTGCTCGCCGGTATGGGCGACGTCACCGCGTTCGATCAGCTCGTCGATCGAGGTGCGCATCTCGCCGATCGCGGCCTCCAGCCGCCGGACTTCGCTGGCCGGATTCTCGGCGATCAGATTGGTGATCGTGACGCGGGGCTCGTGCAGCACGGCATGCCCAAGGCCGACGCCGTCTGCGAGCGCAACGCCGATGCCATGGATCGGCCGATCCAGCCCGATCGAGGCGCCCGGCCGCGCCAGCGACTTCAGGCCGCCAGCAGCGATCATCTCCGCCATGATCATGGCGGTGGTCTGGAGAGACTCGATCTCCTCCTCGTTATAAACCCGCGAAGCGCGGTTCTGAATGACGAGGACGCCCATCACGGCACCGCCGCGCAGGATGGGAACGCCGAGGAAGGAGCGGTAGATCTCTTCGCCCGTCTCGGGACGGTAGGAGAAGGATGGGTGCGATTGTGCGTCCGACAGCGCCAGCGGCTCTGCCTCGCTGGCGATCAGGCCGACAAGGCCCTCCCCGGCGCGCATCAGGGTGAGGTGGACGGCCTCGCGGTTGAGGCCTTCGGTGGCATAGAGCTCGAGCGAACCGTCCTCGCGCAGGACATAGACCGAGCAGACTTCCGCGACGAGATTGCCTGCGATCAGTACGACAAGCCGATCCAGCCGCGCCTGAGGGCTGATCGACGCTGCCATCACCTCGCGGAGACGGCGCAGCAGAACGCCCGATCCTCCGAGAGCGCCTCGCATCAATCCTGCCCTCCGCCCGCCTCCTCAGCCATTGCGGCCGATATCCATCGCAGACCCGACACCTGTCATGGCCGAGTTTATGGCCGAGTCGCAAGCGACCCTCGATCATGCCGCCTTCTAACGAGCAAAGGCAGTGTTCGGCAAGGGCTCCTCAATGAATCCGGAAAGTGGAGGCGAGTTTTCGGGATCGCGCGCCAGGTTTAGTTTGGCTGGCCATATCGTGCCGACAGGATCAGGCCGTCACGATTTCAGGGAAGATGCGCCACCGGTCTGGCACGGGGGGCGGCTTTTGAGGTTCCCGTGACCGCGCGAGGCCTTGCCGCCGAACGCGTTCCCGGGCGGGCCGTCTTGGCCGCCGCCTTCGGCTTGGCTTTCGCCTTGGCCGGGGGCGCTACGTCCGGCAGACCCATATCGATGCCCGAAAGCGCATCGAGATAGCGCTTTGTCCACCAGTCGATATCAGTGGCGTCGATCGTGGCATAGAGTGCCTCGAAGCGGCGGATGCGCTCCGATTTCGGCATGGCGAGCGCCGTGCGAATGGCTTCGGCAACGCCATGCGTATCGTAGGGGTTCACGATCAACGCTTCCCCCATCTGCTGGGCTGCACCGGCGAAGCGCGACAACACCAGCACACCGGGATCGAGCGGGTCCTGCGCTGCGATGTATTCCTTGGCGACGAGGTTCATGCCGTCGCGCATCGGCGTGACCAGCCCGACCTGGGCGCGCCGGTAGAAGCCCGCCAGCGCGTTGCGCGAATAGGCCTTCTTCACCACCCTGATCGGCGTCCAGTCGAATTCCCCCAGCGCCGCATTCAGTCGCCCCGCCGTCTCGTCCGACTGCCGGTCGAGCTCGGCATATTCGGGCACGTCGCTGCGCGAGGGCGGCGCGATCTGCAGCATGCTGACGCTGCCCCTGTGCTCGGGATGGCTTCGCAGGAACTGGCCGAAAGCCTCAAGGCGCTGGACGATCCCCTTCGAGTAATCGAGCCGGTCGACACCGACGACGAGCTTGCGGGCGCCAAGCGATTCCTTGGCCGTCTTCAGCGGCGTCGTCGCGGAACGGACCGATGCCGCCGCTAGCTTCCGGAAGGCCTCGACATCGATGCCGATCGGGAACGCCTGAATGACCGTTTCGCGTCGGCCGACGCGGACTTTCCGGCCGTCGGACTTGGCGCCGCACATGGCTTCAAGACCGCTGATCAGGTTGCGGACGTCGACGACCGTCTGCATTCCCACCAGATCATAGGAAGCTATCGTGCTGATCAGGGTCGAGCTGAAGGGCAGAGCGCCGAAAACCTCCGACGGCGGCCAGGGGATGTGGTGGAAGTAACCGATCCGGTTGGTCACGCCACGCCGACGCAACTCCGCGGCAAGCGGGATCAGATGATAATCATGGATCCAGATCACGTCGTCCGGCTCCAGCAGAGCGATCAGCGCCTTGGCGAACCGACGGTTGACCGCGAGATAGCCGGTGTAGTCGGTCCTGGAGAATTCGGTGAGCCCGAGCCGATAATGCATGAGCGGCCACAAGGCCCGGTTCGAAAAGCCAAGATAATAGGATTGCCGCTCGGCCTCGCTGAGGTCGGTGACCGCATAGGTGACCTTGCCACGCTGGATTGTCCTGACCGGGTGGGACGTGCCCTCGCTGATCGCCCCGCTCCAGCCGAACCAGAGCCCGCCCTGTTTCTCGAGTGCCTCCCGCAGCGCCACCGCCAACCCTCCGGCAGCAGCCTTTTCGCTGCGTTCCGGGACAGTGACGCGGTTCGAGACGATGACGAGACGCATGGCGGGGAAGCACTCCTTATTCAGCCGTTCGCCCGAAGTTCATTTCGCCCAGATTTCGTCACGGACAAAAACTCGGGCATTAAAAATTCGGGCCGCAAAAATCCCGGCGGCAGGAACAGAACGCAGCTGCAAACGTAATGTTTCCAGATGGCCGCGCTGATCGGTGGCGAAGCGATGTCGGTTATACGTTGAAACCGTGGCAGCGGGTGCAAGCTGGAAGCAGAATGTGGCAAGTTCGAGAACAGCCGCCGCCGGGCCGTTCATTCGAAATGCCGCAGATAAGGAATTCTCAGTCGTGAGGCCGTGTTTTAGCCGCCTTTCTCACTCAGACAGACCCAGATGATGACATTGATCGAACCAGATTCTGTCAGCGAAATCCGCGACTTCGCCGCGGCGGAGCAGGACATCGCGTTATTTCTTGATTTCGACGGGACGCTTGTCGAAATCGCGCCCTCGCCCGACGATGTCAGGCTCGACAGGCTCGTGGCTCCCGCGCTGGAAACCCTGCGCACGAGCCTCGGCGGCGCGCTGGCGCTGGTCTCGGGCCGGCCCGTCGCCTTTCTCGACGAGGTCCTCACTCCCTATCATTTCGATACCGCCGGGCTTCACGGCGCACAGATTCGGGTCAACGGCCAGATCCTGTCGCAGGCCGACGTTCCCGTGGCGATGCGCGAGGCGATGCGCGATCTCGTCCGTTTCGCCAACAGCAATGTCGGCATCATCATCGAAGACAAGCGTATCTCTGCGGCCCTGCATTGGCGCCTCGCGCCACAGCTCAAGGACGAGGCGCTGGACCTCATGCGCGCCGTCGCCAAGCGGATGGGTCCCGGGGTCAGGCTTCAGGAGGGCAAATCCGTCGCCGAACTGGTGCCGGCCGGCGCCAGCAAGGGCGCCGCGATCACATCGATGATGCAGATAACGCCCTATGCCGGGCGCAGGCCTGTCTTCATCGGCGACGACATCACCGACGAAGCGGGCTTCGAGGCGGTCAACGCGCTTGGCGGCCTCTCGATCCGGATCGGCGGGGGCGACACCTGCGCCACCCGTCGCATCGAATCTCCGACGGACCTTCGCACCATCCTTCTGGCGGCCGCCGAACGTGGCAGCCTGACCGCCTCCAGCTTTTCATAAGGTTGACGATGACAGTATCGACGACGACCGCGGGGCGGCATTCCGCCTCGCTCGACCTCGGCGTGATCGGCAACTGCTCGATTGCCGCGCTTATCGACCGGCGAGCCCATATCGTCTGGGGCTGCTTCCCGCGCTTCGACCGCGACCCGGTCTTCTGCTCCCTGATCGACAACAAGGCCGATGATGGCGACGCCTTGCCCGAGAAGGGCTTCTTCGCCATCGAAATGGTCGGGATGACCCGCTGCGAGCAAAGCTATCTCGACAACACCGCGATCCTCTCCTCCGTCTTGTCCGACGACAGCGGCAACGCCATCGAGATCCTCGATTTCGCGCCGCGTTTCGTGCGCTATGAGCGCTTCTTCAGGCCGCCGCAGCTGGTACGCCGCGTCCGGCGGATTTCGGGCAGGCCGCGCATCCGCGTGATCGTGAAGCCCTGCCTCGGCCTGGGCGAAGAGCCCGACGAGATGACCCGCGGTTCCAACCATGTCCGCTTCGTCGGCGCCGACCAGACCATCCGGCTGACCACCGATGCACCGATTTCCTATGTCATCGAAGGCATTCCCTTCGCTGTCGACCGGCCTTTCTCCTTCTTCATCGGCTCGGACGAGGCTCTGCGCGCCGAGATCGAGACGACCTCGCGCGAATTCCTGGACAAGACGACCGATTACTGGCGCGACTGGGTGCGTTCGCTGTCGATCCCGTTCGATTGGCAAAGGGAGGTGATCCGCGCCGCGATCACGCTGAAGCTGTGCTCCTTCGAGGAATCGGGCGCGATCGTGGCAGCGCTGACCACATCGATCCCCGAGGCACCCGGCACGCAGCGCAACTGGGACTACCGCTTCTGCTGGCTGCGCGATGCCTATTTCGTCGTGCATGCGCTGAACCGGCTCGGCACGACGCGGACGATGGAGGACTATCTCGGCTTCATCACCAATATCGTCGACACCTTCACCGAGAGCGGCGCCGAACATCTGCCGCCGCTCTACCCGATCACGCGCGGCGGCGCGCTCGACGAATTCGAGGCGCCTAACCTCTCGGGCTATCGCGGCCACCAGCCGGTGCGCTTCGGCAATGGCGCGGCCACGCAGATCCAGAATGACGGCTATGGCGCCGTCGTGCTGGCAGCGACACACTCCTTTTTCGACCAGCGCCTGATCCAGCCCGGCAAGGACTCGCTTTTTGGCCAGCTGGAGCGCATGGGCGAGCTCGCCATCGCCTATTTCGACAAGCCCGATGCCGGTCCCTGGGAGCTGCGCGAGAAGGAGGCGGTGCACTCCTTTTCCAGCGTGATGTGCTGGGCCGCCTGCGACCGGCTGGCCCGCATCGCCGGCACGCTCGGCCGGGCCGATCGCAAGGAATACTGGAAGGGCGAGTCGAAGCGGCTGAAGGGCGTTATCTCCGACCATATCTGGAACGAGGAGAAGGGCCATTTCGTCTCGACCTTCGGCGGGACGGAACTCGACGCGACGCTGCTGCTCTTCGCCGAACTGGGTTTCGTCAAGCCCGACGATCCGCGCTTCATCGCGACCGTCGAGGCGATCGGGCGTGACCTCACGCGCGGCGACCTGCTGCTGCGCTATGCGACGCAGGACGATTTCGGCTTCATGCATACCGGCTTCCTGATCTGCGCCTTCTGGTATGTCGATGCGCTGCACGCCATCGGCCGCAGCGACGAAGCCAAGGAACTGTTTGGGCGCATCCTGAAGCGGCGCAACAATTTCGGGCTGCTCTCGGAGGATGCCGATCTGAAGACCGGCGAGCTCTGGGGCAATTTCCCGCAGACCTACTCGATGGTCGGCCTGATCAACTCGGCAATGCGGCTGAGCCGCAACTGGGAAGAGGCGTTCTGAGCCGAGCGCGGCACCCCGAACCCGTCACGGTCGGTTTCGAGCGCGACGGTCCTTTAGCCAGGAATCGTGGAGCCATTTCTCGGTTTGCCGACGGCCCTTGAGATTTGCCCAGACGATGTCGCGCTCGAAGACCATTGCCTGGCGGTCGCCGCCGATGATGACCCAGAACCAGCGACCGTCAGAGAGATTGCGCATCTTGACCTTCATGCCCGTGAGCGCCTCACGCTGGCCGTCAAGCAGTACAACCTCGTCATGTGGCTCGATGAAACTGATCGCGAGAGCCTGCAGAAGATCGGGCGCATGATCCGAGAGGAACGCCATCGCGATCGCTCTGGTGTCCTCCCGGCTGGGGAGTGCCAGGTTTCGCAATGAACCGTCCATGCGGACGAATCCCTTGAGCCGACCCGCCGGGGTGACCAGCATGCTGACATGCTCACCTTCCAGCCCGCCATTGCGCCCATTCGTCCTCTCGCTTCGGACAAGGCGTGCCGCTTCGCCATCGACGCGCACATCCGTCGCGCTCACCTGTTCGAAGCCTTCAGGAATGGGCAGCGTCTTGCGGGGCACAAGCTGGACCGCCGGCTGTGATGTCACGATCGTTCCTTCCGATGAAAAAGCGCTCGATGCGAACATGGCTGGCGCACCTACCGCGGCCAGCAGAAAAGCGGTGCCTGCAAGATTGCGCAGAGACATCGTGACGACCTCCAAGAATGCCTTAGTTGATCAAGAATGCCTTAGTTGATGCAGCGAATCCGCGGCTGCACTGACGCCAGGTCAGACTCGCTTGGCCAACGGGATGACGAGATGGACCATCGCCATGACCATCGGAGGCACGGCCACGGCCGTGACCGCATAGGTCGGCCAATGCGCCGTCAGGGGCGCGAGCAGCGCCAATAATGTGTTCAGGATCAGATATGCGCCGACCATCGCGACGGCGAGGAAACGGCCTCTGGCCCACAGAGATGCAAAGCTTCGGATGATCATGAGGGATTTCCCTTCAATCGAAACGGTACGTTTCGTATGGCCCTTGATCTAAACGACCCGTTTCGTTAAGTCAAGTGGTGTTAGATGATGTGAAGGATCGAGATGGCCGCCGCACAGCCCCCCGCCCGCCGCGCCTCGATCGGCGCCAGACGAAACCCGGACACGGAGGCGGCGGTGCTTGCAGCTGCACGATCACTGCTGGTCGAGCGAGGCTATGCCGGTTTCTCGATCGACGAGGTGGCCAGGCGCGCCGGCGCGGGCAAGCCGACGATCTACCGCTGGTGGTCGACCAAGGCCGATCTCTTCGTCGCCGTTTATTCCGCGGAAAAGGCCGCTGCCGTCGTGGCTGCGGATTTGGGCGACCTGCGCAGCGATCTCATTCGCTACACGATCGATCTCTGGCGCTTCTGGCGCGGCAACCCGGCGGGCAGCGCCTTTCGCGGACTCGTCGCGGAAGCGCAGGGGGGAGCGGCGGCGCTCGACGCGCTGCGCCACAAGTTCCTGGGCGCGCGGCTCGAAGCGGCGCGCGCGATCTTCGTCAGGGCTGCCCTGCGCGGAGAGATCGCCGAAAGCGAGGTAGAGGATCGGCTGGCCCTTTGGGTCGGCTTCAACTGGTTCCAGTCGCTGACAGAACAGATCGACGACGAAAGCGTGATTGCGCGCCGGGTCGATCTGCTCTGCCGCTGAGGGTTACTGAGGCCGTCACTCCATCCGGGCTGCGGTGCGCATCACCGCCAGCGCCAGCAGCTGCGCTGCCGGGACGATGCTCTCGACCTCCAGGAACTCTTCAGGCGTATGCGCCATACCGCCAATCGGCCCGACGCTGCACAAGGTCGGGCAGCCCTGCGCCGCGGTGAAGCCGGAATCGGCGCAGCCGCCGGTGAATTCGGCGCTGACACTGATGCCGTAGCCCGCAGCAGCCTCGCGATAGGTCTCGAACAGCTTCTGCGACTCCGCCGTCCCTTCGAGCGGCACGAACTCGCCCTTGATTGTCAGGGCCGCACTCGTGCCCGTGACGACAGGGGTCTCGATGATCGCGCGGATCGCGTCCACCAATTCGTCGCGCTGGGCGGCGGTGACATAGCGCAGGTCGATCTCGCACCAGGCATGGGGGGCGATGGTGTTGACGGTCTGGCCGCCGCCGATCAGCCCTACATTGACAGTGACGCCCTTTTCGAGATCGGTCAGGCCCTGAAGCCTGGGGATTTTGTGGCCGAGATCGACGATGGCCGAGGCGCCCTTCTCGTAATTGGCGCCGGAATGGGCCGCCTTGCCGATGAACTCGGCGCGCATGAAGACACCGCCCTTGCGGCCTGAGGTGATCGACTGCTTCTGATCACGCGCGAACTCGGTGCCGGCCGGCAAGCGGCTTGGCTCCGCGTTGAAGACGCAGCGCGCCTCGCGGGCGGCAGCCTCGATGATCGGGCGCGAGGACGGCGAGCCGATTTCCTCATCGCTCGTTGTCAGCATCATCAGCGGCGCCGGCAAGCCGCCACATTCGGCGAAGGCAGCCGCGACGAAGGCCTCGATGACGACGCCCGCCTTCATGTCGGCGACACCAGGCCCATAGGCGCGGCCGCCCTTGATGGTGAAGGGCCGGCGCGTCGGCTCGCCCTGCGGAAACACCGTATCGCGATGGCCAAGCAGCAGAACCGGACGCTGGTCATTGGCGGAGGGGTTGGGCAGGCGTGCCCTTACGGCGTCGCCGAAGCGGCTGTCCGGGACGATCTCGACGCTGAGCCCGTTCGTCTCGTGGAAACGAGCGAGCACCTGCCCTGCCCGATCGACGCCGGCCTTGTCGTATGAGCCTGAATCGGTGTCGACCATCTCGCGTAGCAGCGCGACCATCGCGTCCTTGCGGCTGGCGAGCCAGGCCGTGACCTTGGTTTCTTCAGGCGTCATTTCGCTCATTGTACAGACTCGCATTCGTTCCAGACGGGACAATGCTGCGAGCTTAGCCAAAGGCAGGGCGTCGCGGTAGCGGGTTTGACTGGGTCTGCTGATCGCCCGGCAACTCCGCCGAGCCCTGATCCTGAGGAGCGCTCCGTAGGGGCGCGTCCCGAAGGATGTTCGAGGGGGCTCCGGCGACCGCTGGAGCATCCTTCGAGACGCCGCTTCGCGGCTCCTCAGGATGAGGGCTGTGCCGGCACGTTCTACAAAAAAGAGCCGCGGCTTGCGCCGCGGCCCTTGAGTCCGACGAAGGGCGGAGAATTATTCCGCTGCCTGCTGCGGCGTGTCCTTGGTCACCGAGATGCCCGGACGCTCGTTGCCGTCGGCCTTCGACAGGGCGCGACGCACGCCGTTGCCATAGTCCGGGTGGATCTTGTCGAAATGCGCCAGCTGGCGCTCCTCGATCGCGCGCGGGATGCCGCCCATCGCGGCGGCGATGTTGGAGAACAGCCGCTCCCTCTGGCCCTGGTCGAACAGGTTGAAGAGAGCGCGTGGCTGCGAATAATCGTCATTGCCGATGCGATGGTTGTAGCGGTCGGCATTGCCCAAGATCTTCAGCGGCGGCTCCTTGGCGGATGGGGCCTCGACCGGACCGCCGAAGGAATTGGGCTCATAGTAAGCGTCGGGATTGCCGGTGCGGATGCCGCCATACGTGTTCATCTGGCCATCGCGATGATAGTGATGAACAGGGTTTTTCGGCTGGTTGACCGGGATGTTCTCGTAATGCGTGCCGAGCCGGTGACGGTGAGCGTCGGCATAGGAGAAGACACGGGCCTGCAGCATCTTGTCCGGCGAATAGCCGATGCCCGGCACGATGTTCGACGGCGAGAAGGCCGCGTTCTCGATCTCCGCGAAATAATTCTCCGGGTTGCGGTTGAGCTCCATCACGCCGATGTCGATCACCGGATATTCGGCATGCGGCCAGACCTTGGTCAGGTCGAAGGGATTGTACGAGGTCTTCTCGGCGTCGAGCTCCGGCATGATCTGGACCTGCACCTTCCAGCGCGGGTACTCGCCGCGCTCAAGCGCGTTGTAGAGGTCCTCCTGCGTGGTCTCGCGGCTCTTGCCGACGACGACGGACGCCTCGTCATTGGTCCAGTGCTTGTGGCCCTGCATGGTCTTGAAGTGGAACTTCACCCAGTAGCGCTCGCCGCTGTCGTTCCAGAAGGAATAGGTGTGCGAGCCGTAGCCGTTGATGTGGCGCACGTCGGTCGGAAGGCCGCGATCCGACATCAGGATCGTGACCTGGTGCAGGCTTTCGGGGCTGAGCGACCAGAAATCCCACATCGCGGTGGGCGAGCGCATATTGGTCTTGGGGTGGCGCTTCTGGGTGTGGATGAAGTCGGGGAACTTGACCGGATCGCGCACGAAGAAGACCGGCGTGTTGTTGCCGACGAGATCCCAATTGCCTTCCGGCGTATAGAACTTCAGCGCGAAGCCGCGAACGTCGCGCTCGGCGTCGGCCGCGCCCATTTCGCCGGCAACCGTCGAGAAGCGGGCCAGCATCGGGGTGACGGCGCCCGGCTGCAGCGACTTGGCCTTGGTGAATTTCGAGATGTCGCCGGTGATGGTCAGCGTGCCATGCGCGCCCCAGCCCTTGGCGTGGACGGCGCGCTCCGGAATGCGCTCGCGATTCTGGTGCGCCAGCTTTTCGATCAGCTGATAGTCCTGCATCAGGACGGGGCCGCGCTCTCCAGCAGTGATCGAATTCTGGTTGTCCGGGATCGGCGCGCCGGCCGTCGTGGTCATGGTCTTGTTGTCGGACATGATTTCTCCTCCTGGCGAACTGCCGGCAACCCAATAGAGCAACTGGCCGGTTTTGAATTGGAGGAAGTAACAGCGCTTTGCGACGATGATGTCCAATACCATTTACCCGCTTGTGCGATAAGTTTATCAAATCGACATGGTCACTTTGAAACAGCTCCGTTATTTCTCCGCGGTCGCGCGGCATCGCCATTTCGGGCGTGCCGCCGAGGAGTGCCATGTCAGCCAACCCGCGCTTTCGCTGCAGATTCAGGAGCTTGAGGGTTATCTCGGCTGCCAGCTCGTCGAGCGGCGGCGTGGCGCGATCGCGCTGACCGAGACGGGGCACGAGATCGCGGAGCGGGCGAAGCGCATCCTGCTGGAGGCCAGCGATCTCGTCGACCATGCGCGGCACCGGCCAAACCTGCTGAGCGGCGATCTCGACCTCGGCGTCATCCCTTCGGTCGCGCCTTATCTGCTGCCGGCGACATTGCCGATGCTGCAGCGACGCTATCCCGGTCTGGGCCTGCGCTTGCGCGAGACGCAAACGGCGACCCTGCTCGACGAACTGGCCGATGGGCGGCTCGACGTCGCCTTGCTGTCCTTGCCGATAGACCGGGCAGGGCTCGAGACTTTGCCGCTCTTCGACGATCCGTTCCTGTTGGTCGTGCCCTCGGGCTCGCCGGGGAACGAGGCGCCCTTCACGCCGCAAGCTGCGCTGTCAGGTGAGAATCTGCTGCTGCTCGAAGAGGGGCATTGCCTGCGCGATCAGGCGCTCAGCTTCTGCGGCACGACCCGCATCGAGTCGCGCCGGCAATATGGCGCCTCCAGCCTTTCGACCATCATGCAGATGGTCGCCAATGGTTTTGGCACCACGCTGATGCCGGCGATGGCGCTGCCGATCGAGTTGCGCGCGGATATGCCGGTGCGGCTGTTCCGTTTCGCCGAGCCGCAGCCGAGCCGCTCGATCGGGTTGGCCTGGCGCCGATCATCGCCCCGGCGGCAGGATTTCGAGGCGCTCGGGCGCATCCTGACCGAGGTTGGCCAGCTTGCGAGCACTGCGGCCGGGCAGGTGCACGGCGTCGAACCTCAGCAGGTCAACCTGCCCTGACCGATCAGCGGCGCGCCTCGAACGCCATGCGCAGCGCAAAGCCCGCCAGCACCGTCCCCATCAACCAGCGCTGAGCCAGGGACCAGAACGGCCGCGTGCGCAGGAAAAGCGCGATGCTGCCGGCCGCGATCGTGATCAGCGTGTTGACGCTGACGCTGACCGCGATCTGGATGAAGCCGAGCATGACCGACTGACCGAGCACGCTGCCGGCCGCCGGATCGATGAATTGCGGCAGCAGCGCGAGATAGAACATGGCGATCTTGGGGTTGAGCACGCTGGTCAGGAAGCCCATCGCAAAGAGTTTGCGCGGGCCGTCATGGGCGAGCTTCCGGACATGGAAGGGCGAGCTGCCGCCGGGCTTCAACGCCTGCCAGGCGAGATAAAGAAGATAGCCCGCGCCCGCGAGCCGCAGGGCGTCATAGGCAAAGGGCACCGCGAAAACGAGCGCAGTGATGCCAAACGCGGCGCAGAGCACATAAACGAGGAAACCGAGCGCGATGCCGCCCAGCGAGATCAAGCCGGCGCCGGGGCCCTGCGAGATCGACCGCGAGATCAGATAGACCATGTTCGGCCCGGGCGTCAGCACCATGCCGAAGGCGAGCAGGATGAAGGCAGTGAGATTGCTGATGTCTGGCATGGCGTCGATCCCCGGAGGCCAGCGACATTGCGTCGAGCCCGAGCAAGCCTGCAAGAGGGCCGACCGTGCGCAGGAGACATGGCAGCCTTGACGGGCACAGGGAACGCCGGGTGACGTCGGCGGGTTGCAGGGTTGTCGCAGCGGCATTTCCCGCCGATCATACCGCCCCGCCGAGAACCGAGCCGCCATGACGCTCTTCAGCCGCATTCTCTACACCGCCATTGCAGGCGCTCTGCTGGCGGCCTCGGTCCTGCTGATCGGCGTTGCGATCTGGCGCACGGCGACCGGCTTCTGGACCGGCGACGGCGCGCTTGACACCATGCTCGACGGGATCGGCCTCATCATCATCGCGGTGGCCGTCGCCGACGTCGGAAAATTCCTGTTCGAGGAAGAGGTGGTCAACGACCGCGAGCTAAGGCGGCCCGCAGAAGCGCGGGGATCGCTGACCAAGTTCATGACGATCATCATCATCGCGCTGAGCCTGGAGTCCCTGGTGCTCATCACCAAGGCCTCGCAGACGAGAATGTCCGACATCGTCTATCCCGGTCTCCTGATCCTGCTTGCAGTGCTCGCCATGGTCGGGCTCGGCCTCTTCCAGAAGCTCAGCCAGAACGCAACGGCCGCGATCCCTCCCGAGAGGGACGAGGGCGAAAAAAAACCGGAAGCGGACAGAGCGAGATCGGCCGCGCGTAAAAAAGCTGGCTGATCGGCGAGGAAACGACCGAACTCGCAATACCTCTGATTATCGCGGCTCGTCGACGAGCAGTAGGTCGGTATCTCCCGGCCTTGCACCGGCTGCGGTCAGCATCGCGTGAATCTGTCCGCGATGATGCGTCTGGTGGTTGAACATATGCATGAGGGCAAAGGCGCGCGGTTTTCCCAGTTCGCGCCCGGCGGCGCCCGAATACCAGATCAGGGTGCCGCGCAGCCAGTTGGGCTCGACAGTATCGGCCCATGTCTCGATCGCCGCGTCGCGCTCGTTTCGCCTTGCGCAGAACTCGGCCCAGTCCTTGACGTAGATCGGCGAGTCCCTGCCACTGATCGCCGGTTTGTCGGTCCCGATCAGGCGATGCAGCCAAATCTCGTCGGCCCAGAGGAGATGGTTGAAGGTGCCCTGGATCGATTTGAAGAAGGCGCCCCGGTCGAGCCGGCGCGCCTCGTCGCCGAGCAAGTCAGCCTCAGCCATCAAGCTCCGGTTCTGCCAGCTATTGTAGCGCGCCATCGTCTGGACGAAGGCAGGGTCCACCATGGCTGGCATCCTCTCCTATGGTGCTGCCTCAGATGATGTTTGCCTCGAGCAGCGGCTTGCCGGCAACGATGCGCGCATGGCCGAGATCGGCAAGATCGAGCGTGCGATAGCCGCCATGCACCAAATGCTCGGCGAGCGCGCGTCCGACCGCAGGCGACTGCTGCAGGCCATGCCCCGAGAAGCCGTTGGCGAGATAGAGATTGGGCACCTCGACCGCAGGGCCGACGATGGCGTTGGCGTCGAGGAGGTTCATGTCATAGGGGCCGGCCCAGGCGCGGCCGGGCTTGATCTGCTCGAAAGCCGGGATGCGATGGGCGAGCGCCGGCCAGATCGTCTCCTCGAAGAAGGACCAGTCGACATCCTCGACCGCGGGATCGCTTTCGATCCAGTTCGTATCCGTCTCCTCCGAGGGGGAGGCGCCGCAGATGAACATCTGCCCTTCGCTGCCGCGCTTGCCTTCGGGGCGGCAATAGACGCCAGAGGTGTCGATCAGCAGGGGGCAGTTGTCCACCTCGCCCTTGCAGGTGAAGCTGAAGACATAGCGCTTGCGCGACTGCACGGGGATGATGACACCGGCCGTCGCGGCAAGCCGCGCGCCATGCGTGCCCGAGGCGTTCACGACGGCGCCGCAGGCGATCCGGCTGCCATCGGCGAGTTCCACGCCCGTGACGCGCCCACCCTCCGTCAGGTAGCGCGCGACCTCGCCCTGGCGATATTCGACGCCGAGGCTGCGTGCCTTCTTGCGAAAGGCTTGCAGCAGGGCCCAGCCATCGAACCAGCCCTCGCCGCTGACGCCATAGGTCCCGCAGGCGAGGTCGGAAACATTTAGCCAGCTGAATTTGCTGCGCAACATATCTGCAGCATAAAGCGCGATATCAGCACCCTCGCGCTGCTGCAGATGCTGGTTGGCTTCCAGAACCGGACGGCCTTCCTCGCTCGCGACATAGAGATAGCCGCCCTCATGCAGATCGATCTCCGGCGTCTCGCCATCAACAGCGAGATGGGCTCCGATGTTGCGCAGAAAATCGATGCCGAAGAGCGAAATCCGGATGTTCACGGAACTGGAGAATTGCTGGCGGATCGAGGCCGCCGACAGCGCCGAGGCGGAGTATCGATAGGTCGGATCCTTCTCGATCACCACGACCCTTCCTTTGAAGCCGGGATCGGCGGCGAGGTTGTAGGCCACGGAGGAGCCGATGGCGGCGCCACCGCAAATCACGACATCGGCGGTCTCGGACACGGACGGCATGGTGGCCCTCGGCTATGGTGACCGCATCGTCCGGCGGCCAAGGTTGATGAACTCTGCGCATGAATGGCGCGAGAACTCAGCATTGTCGAGAGGCTCTCAGACCGCCCCGGCACATTCTCCGACCAGCCAGTCGCGAAAAGCGATCACGGCGGGCAAGCCAGCCTTCGTCTCCGGATAGACCAGATAATAACCCTCGGTCCCGGTCACCGGCCGGTCGACCGGCACGACGAGCGCGCCCGAGCGCAGTTCCTCCTCGATGAGGAAGCGCGGCACAATCGCCAGCCCCAGGCCTGCGACGGCGGCTTGCGAGACCATGGCGAACTGCTCGAATCGCGGGCCCATCATCGCGCGCTCCGGCGCCAACCCCTCCCGCTCCAGCCAGGTCGCCCAGGCCCGGGGCCGGGTCGATTGCTGAAGCAGCGGTGCGCGCAGCATGTCGGCGGGCTGCCTGATCCCGACGCGCTCGACCAGCGAGGGCGCCGCGACGGGCACGACCTCTTCGCCCATCAGCCGGTGCAGCCGTGCGCCGGGCCAGACCGGATCGCCGAAATGCACGGCGGCATCGACCTGCTCGCGGGCGAAATCGAACGGGACCAGCTTGGTTGTGAAATTGATCGTGATGCCCGGATGCGCCTCGATGAAGCGCGGCAGACGCGGGATCAGCCAGCGCGTGCCGAAGGTCGGCAGGATCGCAAGATGCAGCACGCCGGCAGCCCCGCGAAAGGCCATGGCCGATACAGTGGCGGCCGCCAGACGCGACAGGCCATCGCGGATCTCAGCCGCATAGGCATTGCCCGCCGGCGTCAGGCTCACGCGCTTCTTGACCCGCTCGAACAGGGCAACTCCGAGCAGCTTCTCAAGCTGCGCCACCTGCCGGCTGACCGCCCCTTGCGTCAGGTTCAATTCCTCAGCGGCGCGCGTGAAACTGCCATGGCGCGCCGCCGCCTCGAAGGCGGCGAGCGCCGAGAGCGAGGGCACCGAAAGGCGGCCTGGGACGAGTTCAAAATTCATGACTTCTTCTCATCAAGTCGTGAGAACATATCGGTTGCCGCGATGGGGTGGAAGAGGGCATTGTTCAGCAGAAATTAGGACGCCCCCGAACCATGCCGTCATCCCGGACAAGCGGCGAAGCCGCGCAGATCCGGGATCCATCGAAGGCCACTCGCGCTCTATGATGGATCCCGGATCTCCGCTTCGCTCCGTCCGGGATGACGGTGCGTTGGAACACGTCCCCGCGACTAACAGTGTAAAGGCTCGGAATTCATGACTTCGCCCCTGCCCCAAGATGCCCTCGCTTTGCTGAAACGCCTCGGCGTGTCCGATAGCGTCTTCGCCAAGACGGGCATGACCGCCCGCTCGCCGATCACGGGCGAGACCGTGGGAACGCTGCGCGAGACCAGCGCAGCCGAGGCCGAGGCCGCGATCGGCCGGGCGCAATCCGCCTTCCTGCTCTGGCGCAAGGTCCCCGCGCCGCGCCGCGGCGAGTTCGTCCGGCTGCTCGGCGAGGAACTGCGCGCCGCCAAGGACGATCTCGGCCTGCTGGTGACGCTCGAGGCCGGCAAGGTCACGTCCGAGGGCTTGGGCGAAGTCCAGGAGATGATCGATATCTGCGATTTCGCGGTGGGTCTCTCGCGCCAGCTCTACGGCCTCACCATCGCCACCGAACGCCCCCACCACCGCATGATGGAAACCTGGCACCCGCTGGGCGTCTGCGGTGTGATCTCGGCCTTCAACTTTCCCGTGGCCGTCTGGTCGTGGAATGCCGCGCTCGCCTTCGTCTGCGGCGACAGCGTCGTCTGGAAGCCCTCCGAGAAGACCCCGCTGACCGGCCTTGCCGTGCAGGCCATCGTCGAGCGCACTATGAAGCGCTTCGGGCCCGAGGCTCCGGTTGGCCTGTCGGAAGTGCTGATCGGCGGCCGCGAGATCGGCGATATCCTGGTGCAGGATCACCGCGTTCCGGTCGTCTCGGCCACGGGCTCGACCCGGATGGGCAAGGAAGTCGGCCAGAAGCTGGCGTCGCGCTTCGCCCGCGCCATCCTCGAACTCGGCGGCAATAACGCTGCCATCGTCGCGCCCTCGGCCGATCTCGACATCGCGCTGCGCGGCATCGCTTTCGCGGCGATCGGCACTGCTGGCCAGCGCTGCACCACTTTGCGCCGCCTGATCGTGCATGAGAGCATCTATGACGCTCTGATCCCGAAGCTGATCAAGGTCTATGGTTCGGTCAAGATCGGCGATCCCCGGCAGGCCGGCGTGCTGGTCGGCCCGCTGGTCGACGAGGCCGCCTATCAGGGCATGCAGACGGCGCTTGGCGAGGCCAAGACGGCTGGCGGCAAGGTGCATGGCGGCGACAAAGTCGATGTCGGCGTCGGCGGCTTCTATGTCCGCCCGGCGCTGGTCGAGATGCCCTCGCAGACCGGCCCGGTCGAACGCGAGACCTTCGCACCGATCCTCTATGTGATGAAGTACAAGACGCTGGGCGAGGCCATCGCGATCCAGAACGCGGTCGGCGCCGGCCTGTCCTCCTCGATCTTCACGCTCGACATGCGCGAGGCCGAAACCTTCGTCTCCGGCGAAGGCTCGGATTGCGGCATCGCCAACGTCAATATCGGCCCGTCCGGCGCCGAGATCGGCGGAGCCTTCGGCGGCGAGAAGGAAACCGGCGGCGGCCGCGAGGCGGGCTCCGATGCCTGGAAGGCCTATATGCGCCGCGCGACGAATACGCTCAACTACGGTACGACATTGCCGCTGGCGCAGGGCGTCAGCTTCGATGTGGATGCGTGATTCATCGGGCGTCATGGTCGGGCTTGACCCGACCATCTCGGAAACCAGCCAGCTGGTCACAAGATTCTCGGGTCAAGCCCGAGAATGACGCCCAAGGATGGATCCCGGATCGGCGCCGCTTCGCGGCTTGTCCGGGATGACGCGCGGTTGAATAAGACGAGGGAAGGAACACATCATGACCGAGGCCGCCCGCAGCCACCACGCGCCCAGCCATAAGCTGGCTGAGTTCACCTGGGATGACGCCTTCCTGCTCGACGATCAGCTCACCGAAGACGAGCGGCTGATCCGCGACGCCGCGCGCGCTTACGCGCAGGAGAAACTGCAGCCGCGCGTCTCCGAAGCCTATCTCAACGAGACCACCGAGCGTTCTATCTTCAACGAGATGGGCGAACTCGGCCTGCTCGGCGTGACCGTGCCTGAAGAATATGGCTGCGCCGGCGCGAACTATGTGTCCTATGGGCTCGTCGCCCGCGAAGTCGAGCGCGTCGATTCGGGCTACCGCTCGATGATGTCGGTGCAGTCCTCGCTGGTGATGTATCCGATCTACGCCTATGGCGACGAGAACCAGCGTAAGAAGTACCTGCCCAAGCTCGCCTCGGGCGAATGGGTCGGCTGCTTCGGCCTGACCGAGCCCGATGCCGGCTCCGATCCCGGCGGCATGAAGACCCGCGCCGAGAAGGTGGCCGATGGCTACAAGCTCACGGGCTCCAAGATGTGGATTTCGAATTCACCGATCGCCGATGTCTTCGTGATCTGGGCGAAATCGGCCGCGCATGACAATCAGATCCGCGGCTTCATCCTCGAAAAGGGTATGAAGGGCCTGTCGGCGCCGAAGATCGGGGGCAAGCTTTCCTTGCGGGCGTCGATCACCGGCGAAGTCGTCATGGACGGCGTCATCGTTCCCGAAGAGAACCTGCTGCCCAACGTCTCCGGCCTCAAAGGTCCGTTCGGCTGCCTCAACCGGGCGCGCTACGGCATCTCCTGGGGTGTGATGGGTGCCGCCGAAGACTGCTTCCAGCGTGCGCGCCAATACGGGCTCGACCGCAAGCAGTTCAACAAGCCGCTGGCCCAGACGCAGCTCTACCAGAAGAAGTTGGCGGACATGCTGACCGAGATCACGCTCGGCCTGCAGGGCTCGCTTCGCGTCGGGCGCCTGCTCGACGAAGGCCGGATGGCCCCGGAGATGATCTCGCTCGTCAAGCGCAACAATTGCGGCAAGGCGCTCGACATCGCCCGCCAGGCTCGCGACATGCACGGCGGCAACGGTATCTCGATCGAATACCAGGTGATGCGCCACGCCGCGAACCTCGAGACGGTGAACACCTATGAGGGCACGCATGATGTTCACGCGCTGATCCTCGGCCGGGCGATCACGGGCTTGCAGGCGTTCTTCTGAGCCGGTTCTTCTGAGCCGACGACGTCATGGTCGGGCTTGACCCGACCATCTCCACCAGAGCCAACCTCCCCCAAGAGATGGTCGGGTCAAGCCCGACCATGACGGAAGCGGCCAAGGGCAACGCCGAACCATGTCCCAATCCCCTCCCCTCGCCGGCCTGCGCGTCCTCGAACTCGCGCGCATCCTTGCCGGACCATGGATCGGCCAGCTGCTGGCCGATCTCGGCGCCGACGTCGTCAAGGTCGAAAGTCCTGAGGGCGACGATACCCGCTCATGGGGGCCGCCCTTCGTCGAAGGCGTGGATGGCGAAAACCTGTCTGCCGCCTATTTCCACTCCTGCAATCGCGGCAAACGTTCGATCACGGCCGATTTCCGCACCGAGGAAGGCCGCGCGCTGGTCCGCAAGCTCGCGGGTCATGCCGATATCGTCGTCGAGAATTTCAAGGTCGGCGGCCTGGAGAAATACGGGCTCGATGCAGCCTCGCTGCGCAAGCTTCATCCCAGCCTGATCTATTGCTCGATCACGGGCTTTGGACAGGATGGCCCCTATGCCGAGCGCGCGGGCTACGACTTCCTGATCCAGGGCATGGCCGGTCCGATGTCCGTAACGGGATCGCCCGACGGACAGCCGATCAAGGCTGGCTACGCCACCGCCGATATCTTCACCGGGCTCTACGCCACTGTGGGCCTGCTGGCGGCCTTGCGGCGGCGCGACGCGACCGGCGAAGGCGCGACGCTCGACCTCGCACTGATGGACACGCAGGTCGCCGTGCTCGGCAATCAGGCGCTGAACTATCTGGTTTCGGGCAAGGTGCCGGGCCGGCTCGGCAATGCCCATCCCAATATCGTGCCTTATGAAGTCTTCCCTGTCGCGGACGGCCACATCGTCATCGCGACCGGCAATGACGGGCAATACCGGCGGCTTTGCGACGTGCTGGGCCGGCCCGATCTCGGCGGCCATCCCGACTATGCCGACAATAAGATGCGTGTCGCCAACCGGGCCGTGCTGGTCCCCATGCTGGGTTCGCTGACCTCACGGCGTCACAAGCTCGAATTGCTGGCAGGGCTGGAGCAGGCCGGAGTGCCGGCGGGGCCGATCAATGCGATCGACGAGGTCTTTGCCGATCCTCAGGTGGTGGCGCGTGGCGTACGGGTCGAGTTGCCGGCCCCCGCTGCCGCTGCTGGCACAATACCGACCGTTGCCTCCCCGATCGTGATCGATGGCGTTCGGCAGGTCGCAAACCGGCCGAGCCCACGGCTCGGCGAGCACAAAGACGAAATCCTGAACGACCCCGTCTGGAGTGGACGACATGGCTAATCGCACTGGCGGGCAAATTCTCGTCGATCAACTGATCCTGCATGGCGCAACCGACGCGTTCTGCGTACCGGGCGAGAGCTATCTTGCCGTGCTCGACGCGCTGCATGACGCCAAGCTCAAGGTCACCATCTGCCGGGCCGAAGGCGGCGCCAGCATGATGGCGGAAGCCGCTGGCAAGCTCACGGGCAAGCCCGGCATCTGCTTCGTGACGCGCGGCCCCGGCGCCACCAACGCCTCGCCCGGCATCCATATTGCCGACCAGGACTCGACGCCGATGATCCTGTTCGTTGGGCAGATCGAGCGCGGCATGCGCGAGCGCGAAGCCTTCCAGGAGCTCGATTACCGCGCCGTCTTCGGCACGATGACGAAATGGGCGACCGAGATCGACGATGCCGCGCGCATCCCCGAGATCATCAGCCGCGCCTTCCATGTCGCGACCGCCGGCCGGCCCGGCCCGGTGGTGATCGCACTGCCCGAGGACGTGCTGACCGATCTCGCCGATGTCGCCGATGCTGAGCCCTATCAGGTCACCGAAACCCATCCCTCGCTGCTGCAGACCATCGACCTGCAGAAGCGGCTCTGGGCGGCGAAGTCGCCGATCGCGATCCTCGGCGGCTCGCGCTGGAATCCGCAGGCGATCGAGCGCTTCACGCGGTTCGCCGAGCGTTTCGACCTGCCCGTCGCAGTATCCTTCCGCCGGCAGATGCTGTTTCCGGCCGACCATCCCAATTTCGCAGGCGATCTCGGCATCGGCCCCAATCCGAAGCTGCTGAAGCGCATTCAGGAGAGCGATCTCGTCGTGCTCGTCGGCGGCCGTCTCTCGGAAATGCCGAGCCAGTCCTACACGCTGTTCGGCATCCCCAATCCCGGCCGGCCACTGGTGCATGTCCATCCCGACGCGGAAGAGCTCGGCCGCGTCTACCGGCCTTCGCTGGCGATCAACGCCTCGCCGACGGCCTTCTGCGCCGCGCTGGAGACCGTGCATCCGCCGCAGACGATCCCTTGGGCGGGGGCAGCAGCCGAGGCGCATGAGGCCTATCTCGGCTGGAGCGAGCAGCCTGCGCCGGTCGCTGGTACCTTCCACCCCGGCGAGGCCGTGACCTGGCTGCGGCGCTACCTGCCCGACGACGCGATCCTGTGCAATGGCGCGGGCAACTACGCGACGTGGGTGCATCGTTTCCACCGCTTCACCAAATTCGCGACGCAGCTTGCGCCGACCTGCGGTTCGATGGGCTATGGCGTGCCGGCCGCTATCGGCGCCAAACGACTGTTCCCCGAGCGCACCGTCGTCGCCTTTGCGGGCGACGGCTGCTTCCTGATGAACGGGCAGGATTTTGCCACCGCCGTGCAATACGAGCTGCCGGTGATCGTCGTCGTCGTCGACAACGGCATGTACGGCACTATCCGCATGCATCAGGAGAAGCACTATCCCGGCCGCGTTTCGGCGACGACGCTGAAGAACCCGGATTTCGCGGCCTATGCGACGGCCTTCGGCGGTTATGGCGAGCGCGTCGAAACCACCGCCGAGTTCGGACCGGCCTTCGAGCGCGCGGTTGCTTCGGGCAAGCCCGCAATCCTGCACTGCATCCTCGATCCCGAGGCGATCACGCCGGCCAAGTCGTTGTCGACGATCCGGGCGGAAGCCTTCGCCGCACAGGGCTGAACGAGATCAATTCTGCGCCGCACCGCCACGGCGGAACCACATGCGGCGCAGCAGATTGTCGTGCCAGATCAGAACGTGGACCACGGCAGCGCCGAGATGAACGGCGCCGAGCGCGATGAGGGCGTCGCCTGCCCAATCATGCAGGCTGCGCATCAGCTCATAGGTCGCTTTGTCCGCAACGATGGGGTGGGGAATGGCGAACCAGCCGAAATACAAAGTCGGGATCTGGACCGGCGCCGAGGACACCATCAGGAAGCCGGTCAGCGGCAGCGCGATCACGCAGAGATAGAGTCCGCCATGGACCGCATCGGCAGCCCATCGCAGCCAGCGCCCGGCATTGAGCGGCGGCGGTGACGGCAGGCCCAGGCGCAGGATGAGCCTGAGCACGACGAAGGCCGCGATGGTCAGCCCGACCGATTTGTGCAGCTGGTAGAATTCGAAGCGCTCGATGAGATTGCGGGTCTCGTCGCGCATCGGGGACGCAAGCAGAAACTGGATCACGATCAGCAGCAGCGTCAGCCAATGCAGCGCGACGATGGCCGGGTGCCAGCGCGCCGGCCGCCCTGCCCTGTCGATCATCGCGACAGCTGCCCCTTGATCACGATCTCGACTGCGTCGTCGACGACATTGACGTCGCGGCCGAGCTGGTAGGCCGGTCGCAGGAACGAACCGCTGGCGTGGAACGGCAGCTTCTCGCCGCGCCTGGCCCTATCGATATCGCCGTCGACCACCGCCGTCACCGTGAAAGGCTGCGTGATCGCGCGGATGGAAAGCTGCCCGCGGATTTCCAGGGTTCGTTCGCCTGTGCGGGTGACGCGCGCCGAGGCGAAGCTCGCCGTGGGATAACGGGCGACATCGAGCATGCTCTCGCCCTTGATGAAGCCATCCATCAGGGCCGAGCCGGCCTGGAGCGAACCCGTTTCGATCACCACCCTGATCCGGCTTTTCTCGGGCTGGTCGAAATCCAGAGCGAGCGTCCCGTCATAGCGCTCGAACCGGCCGGTCGCGACGGCTGCGCCGAAACGGTGGGTGACGAAGCTGATATCCGTCGTGGCGCGATCGAAACGCCAGGTCGTCTGCGCCGAAACAGGTTCGGCGAAGAGCAATGCCATGACCGCTAGAGCAAGTGACGGACGCATGGCACTTGATATCACGGGCTGGACGGCCGGGCCGTAGCGACCGGCCGTCTCACACGCAAAGGTGATGGCTCGCTCGCCGGAATTGCGCCATCGGGTACGGCGGCACAGCTCCGGGGAGGATGGCTCAGGCGAGCTTGGCAGCCACGAGCTTGCGCAGGGCGCGCAGGTCCTTGACGAAGCCACGAATGCCCTCGGAGAGCTTGTCGCTCGCCATCGCATCCTCGTTCATGGCGAAGCGGAAGGCCTTTTCGTCGAGATCGAGCTTGTCGGGGGCTGCTCCCGGAGCATCGGCCTTGAGCTTGCGCGGCAATTCGCCGGTCGCGCCGGCGAGTTCGTCGAGCAGGCCCGGCCCGATGGTCAGCCGGTCGCAACCGGCCAGGGCTTCGATCTCGCCGGTGTTGCGGAAGGACGCGCCCATCACCACGGTCGCGATGCCATAGGTCTTGTAATAGGCGTAGATGTTGCGAACCGAGACCACACCGGGATCGGTTTCCGCCGTGTAGGGACCGCCGCCGGCCTTGACGTGCCAGTCGAGGATGCGGCCGACGAAGGGCGAGATCAGGAAGGCCTTGGCGTCGGCGCAGGCAACGGCCTGCGGCAGCGCGAAGAGCAGGGTCAGGTTGCAGTCGATACCGTCCGCCTGCAGCACCTTGGCGGCCTGGATGCCTTCCCAGGTCGAGGCGATCTTGATCAGGATGCGGTCCTTCGCGATGCCGCGCTCCTTGTAGGCGGCGATGATGGCGCGCGCCTTGTCGATCGAGGCCTTGGTATCGAAGGAGAGATCGGCATCGACCTCCGTCGAGACGCGACCGGGCACGATCTTGGTCAGTTCCGCGCCGAAGGTGACGGCCAGCCGGTCGCAGACCGCATGCACGGCCGCTTCGCCGCCGCCGCTCTTCCTGCCCCAAGCAATCGCCTCGTCGACGAGATGGGCATAGGCCGGCGTCTCGACAGCCTTGAGGATCAGGGTCGGGTTTGTCGTGCAATCGACGGGCTTGAGCCGCCGCACCGCCTCGATATCGCCGGTGTCGGCGACGACCGTGGTCATCTCGCGGAGTTGGTCGAGTTTGGAGGCGGTCATGGCTGTCCTGCTGGAATCCGATGTCAAAAATACCACGCGACCCTGCGGCGTCGTTCGGGCATGGTCAAGCAGGCTCGCCGCACAGCCGGCCTGCACTCGCATGATATCCTGCCGGGCCTCGGGCCGAGCGTGAACAAATGTCGCATCCGAGGCATGAATGAGATGGACTTCATGAATCTGTCATATGCGGGGTCTACCGCCACGGCGCGCCCCTGATCGGGCAAGTCATTAAGGAGAGACCCATGCGCCGCACGGCCTTCACCGCACTCATGACGACCGGCATCGCCATCGCCACGCTGATGTCCCTTCAGGCTCAGGCCGCCGAGGGCAAGCTCGTGCTGTATACGAGCCAGCCCAACACGGACGCCCAGCAGACCATCGACGCCTTCAAGGCGAAGTACCCCAAGGTCGACATCAGCTTCGTGCGCGACGGCACACCGCGCGTGATGGCGAAGCTGCGCGCCGAATTCGAAGCCGGCGCCCCGCAGGCCGACGTCCTGCTGATCGCCGATTCCGTGACGATGGAGGGCCTGAAGAAGGAAGGTCGCCTGCTCGCTCATGACAAGGCGGACGTCGCGGCCTATCCGGCCGGCATCCACGACCCCGCCAAGTCGTGGTTCGCGACCAAGCTGATCACCACCGGCATCGTCTACAACACCAAGACGACGATGAAGCCGACGAGTTGGACCGATTTGACCAAGCCGGAGGTCAAGAACCTGCTGGCCATGCCGAGCCCGCTGAGCTCCGGCGCCGCCCTGATTCACACGATGACGCTGACCGGCAGTCTCAAGGACGGCTGGAGCTATTACGAACAGCTCAAGACCAATGGCGCACTTGCGGCCGGTGGCAATGGCGACATCCTCCGCCAGGTCGCGACCGGCGAGAAGCTCTACGGCATGATCGTCGACTTCATGCCGATCCGCGAGAAGGCCAAGGGCGCGCCAGTCGAGTTCGTCTTCCCGAGCGAAGGCGTCTCGGCTGTCAGCGAGCCGGTGGCGATCCTCTCCAGCACGAAGAACCCCGAAGCCGCCAAGGCCTTCGTCGACTTCCTGGTCTCGAAGGACGGCCAGGAACTCGCTTTGAAGCAGGGCTATGTCGCGGCTCATCCCGATGTTGCGCTGCCCGCCGGTTACCCCGCCCGCACCGCGATCAAGCTCCTGCCCTTCGACGCGGCCAAGGCGCTTGCCAACGAGACGGCCGCGCGCAAGCGCTTCAGCGCGATCTTCGAGTGAGCCTGACGACACCCATGCGGCAGCGGGCGATACGATGACGCTGGCCGTCCGACCCAGCTGGCGGGAGGAGACTGCACGCGCAGCCTTCCCCCGCCTGCGTCTTCCGGCAGGCCTCGGCCTGCCGGCTTTGGTGACGCTCGCCGCGCTTCTGCTCGGTGGGCTGCCGTTCTTCCGGCTGGTCGTCGCGGCCTTCGCGCCCGGCTGGCATTTTGCTCCCGAGGCGGCGCTTGCCGAGATCGGCAGCCGCGCGGCGATCGACGCAACACTCCACACTCTGGAAACCGCCAGTGCCTCAGCGCTCGGCGCCTTGCTGGTGGGCGGAATGGTGGCGCTGCTGCTCGGCGTCACCGATGTGCGGGGCAAACGCCCGCTCGCCTTCGCCTTCGTCTTTTCGATGATGATCGCGCCGCAGGTAGCGGCGCTCGCCTTCCTGAGCCTGTTCGCACCGAATTCGGTCGTTTTATCCGTGCTCGGGCTTTCACCGGCGCCCGGCACGCCAAACCCGCTGCTCGGGCGCGGCGGCATCATCCTCGTGATGGCCCTGCACCATGCGCCGCTGGTCGCGATCACGCTCTGGACGGGCCTGCGCAGCATTCCGCATTCGCTGATCGAGGCCGCGCAGATGGAGGGCGCAGGTCCCGCCACCATCGTCGGGCGTATCGTCATCCCGGTGCTGCGGCCGCAGATCATTGCGGCAGCGCTGATCGCCTTCGTCGCCGGCGTCGGCAATTTCGGCATTCCGGCGCTGCTGGGCCTGCCGGTCAATTACCTCACCCTGCCGACGCTGATCTATCGCCGGCTGTCGAGCTTCGGCCCGGCCGGTCTCGGCGATGCCGCGGCGCTCGCCATTCTCGTCGCCATCGTCGCCGGCCTAGGCATCCTCGCCAGCGTACTGGCGACGCGTCGCGCCGGAGGCAAGGTCGAGATCGAGCGGCCGCTGGTGCCCTTCTGGATGCTCGGGCGCGGGCGCTCCCTGGTTGCCGGGGGGCTGTGGGCGCTACTCGCCCTGAAGCTCGGCCTGCCCTTTCTCGCGCTGCTCAGCGAGGCGCTGACGCCGGCGCTAGGCGTTGCCCTGTCCTGGCAGAGCCTGACGTTCGACAAGTTCGCGGAGGTGCTGCTGCGGCAGGATGTGACGATCCGGGCCTTCCGCAACTCCTTCCTGTTCGCGGGAACGGCTGCGCTGCTGCTCGCGCTGATCTCGATCGCCTTCGCCTATGCGCTGGAGCGGCGGATGGGCAAGCTCCGACGCATCGTCGAATTCATGATCGAGCTGCCCTATGCGCTGCCGGGCGTGGTGCTTGCGATCGCCTGCATCCTGATCTTCCTCAAGCCGCTGCCGCTGCTGGGCGTAAGCATCTATGCGACGCCCTTCATCATCCTCTTCGCCTATCTCGCCCGCTTTCTTCCTCTGGCACTGAAGGCGCCGGTGGCGGCCATGGCGCAGATCGAGGCGCATCACGAGGAGGCGGCGAAACTCGACGGCGCAACACTGTGGCAGATGCTGCGCTTCATCGTCGCGCCGATCCTCGCACCGGCGCCAACGGTCAGCGCGCTGATGGTCTTTCTCGTTGCCTTCAACGAATTGACCGTCTCGGCCCTGCTCTGGTCGTCAGGCACGGAGACGCTCGGCGTCGTGCTGTTCTCGCTCAAGGAGGCCGGCCTCGCCGGTGAGGCCGCCGCGGTCGCGATCAGCGCCTCGGTCATCATCCTCGCGGTGATGCTGGCGCTCGATCTCCTCGCCAAGCGCCTGCCGGACAACGTCCTGCCCTGGCGAATCTAACGCCGGACGCCCGCAGAATTCAGGCATCCGCCTCGCAGTTCACCGACATAGTTCAGCGGAAATTAACGCAGCGGCAGGATATTCCGCCGCGACGCAGCACGCCTCTGTCCGCAAAGGCGCGCCCGAATTTTGCGACGGAATCGGCCGGCGCCGACCGAGGACCTAACTGTTCAATGGCTTACCGCTCAGCCGATCGTCGCCACGGGCCGGGGGACGGCGACCTCACGATTCTCGTGGTGGAGGATTCGCGGACCTACTCGACCGCCCTGTGCCGCCGCCTGAGGGAAGATATCGGCCTGCCGCTCGTGGCCTGCCGCTCGCTCAACGAACTGCACGAAGCCGTCACCGACGATCGCGCCGCCTTCACGCTGGCGGTCGTCGATCTCAATCTTCCCGACGCGCCGCATGGCGAGGCGATCGATTTCGCTGTCCAGCGCGGCATTCCGACAATCGTCCACACCGCCAGTTTCGACATGGACACGCGCAACCGCATCATGGAGCGCGACGTCATCGACTACGTGCCGAAGGACAGCGAGTTTGCCCTCGACGTTCTGATGGGCACCGTCGCGCGGGCGCTTGCCAATCGCCGGACGCGCATCCTCATCGTCGATGACGTCATGGCCACCCGCAAGCTGCTCGCCAGGATGCTGAAGGTCCAGCAATATGACGTGGTCGAGGCCGGCTCGGGCGCCGAGGCCCTGTCGCTGCTGGAGAGGGATCAGGACATCCAGCTCGTCGTCAGCGACTACCACATGCCGAAGATGGACGGTTATGAGCTCACGCGCCGCATTCGCCGGCAGTTCCGCTCCGACAGGCTGCGCGTGATCGGCATTTCGTCCTCGAACGACCGCATGGTTTCCGTCGGCTTCCTCAAGGCCGGCGCCAACGACTTCATCTCCATGCCGTTCATTCCCGAAGAGCTGCAATGCCGGATCGCGAGCAACGTCGAAACGCTGGCCCAGATCGCCCAGCTGCATAATCTGGCCTCGCGGGATTCCCTGACCGGGCTCTATAATCGCCGTCATTTCTTCGAGCAGGCCGGGCCGTTGATAGACCGGGCGCGCTCCAAAAAGCGCAGCAGCGCCGTCGCGATCATCGATATCGACGACTTCAAGCGTCTCAACGACAATCACGGGCATGATTTCGGCGACCAGGCACTGAAGAGCGTGGCACGCTGCCTCGCGCAATCGGCCGAGGGCGGCGGCCATCTCCTCGCCCGCATCGGCGGCGAGGAATTCGCCATCCTGTTTCCCGGGCTCGACGCGAAAGCGGCGATGCGGCAGAGCGACCACATCCGGCTCGATGTCTCTCACGAGGCGTTGGAGCTCGGCGAGCACAAGGACGGCGTCACGGTCTCGATCGGCGTCGCGGAAATCGGCGAGAACGGCAGCTTGGACGAAGCGCTGACCGCTGCCGACCGGGCGCTCTATGCAGCGAAGCGCAACGGCCGCAATCAGGTCAGCCTCGATACGGCATGATAACCTGTTTGGAAATTCCTACAGCCCTCCTCCTGAGGAGCCATTTCGTCAGGAATGGCGTCTCGAAGGATGCTCCAGATGGTTCGGGAGCCTCCTGAACCATCCTTCGAGACGCCGCTTCGCGGCTCCTCAGGATGAGGGCTGAATTCTCAAATAGTCTTTGAGGTCGCGCTGACCTCAGTCGTGGCGACTGACTGAAGGCTCACCCATCAGCAGCGCCCGCGACTGCTTCGTCTCCCGCACGATGAAATCGACGATCGCACGAACGCGCGCGACATCCTTGAGATCGGCGTGGACGAGCAGCCAGAACGAGCGCGTGATCGAAACCGTCTCGGGCAGAACCCTGACAAGACGCGTCTCGCCCTCCGCCATGAAGTGATGGATCACGCCGATGCCGGCTCCGGCGACGACGGCGTTCATCTGGGCGAGCACGCTCGAACTCTGGACCTGTGGGCGCAAGCCCTTGGCGACCTCGTCGAGATAGTCGAGTTCGGGTGTGAAGATCAGATCGTCGATATAGCCGACGACACGGTGGTCGAAGAGATCCTCCGGCTTCGTCACCGCCGGCATCGAATCCAGATAGGCTTGGCTTGCATAAAGTCCGAGGCGATAGTCCGAGAGCTTGCGCGCGACGACCTTGCCCTCCTTGGGTGGAGCCAGCGTGATCGCGACGTCGGCTTCGCGCTTCGAGAGCGACAGCAGGCGCGGCATGGCGATGAGCTGGATCTCAAGACCCGGATAGGATTTTGCGAGCGAAGACAGCCTCGGCGCGAGGAAGACCGTCCCGAAACCGTCGGGGGCGCCGATCCTGACCGTGCCGGCCAGCGTCATATCGGCGCCGCCGATATCGCTCTGGATTGCCAGCGCTTCCGTCTCCATGGTCTCGGCCTTTGCCAGCAGCCGCTCGCCATGTGCCGTCAGGGTGTAGCCCTGCGGCCGACGCTCGAAGAGCTTGGCCTTCAGCGATTCCTCCAGCGAGGTGACACGGCGCGACACCGTCGCATGGTCGGCGCCGAGGCGCCGGGCCGCGGCCGTCAGCCGCCCCGACCTTGCCACGGCCAGGAAGAAGCGAAGGTCGTCCCAGTCGAACCGCTCCAAGGCGCTCTCCCCGATATTGGCTTTTCCGCACAGCATGTATCCTTCTCCCGCTATAGCCGTGCACAAACAGGAATGGTAGGGAGAGATCGGCAAGATCACACCACCCATTAGTAGGAGGACGCGATGCGTCAGGTTGGGCATTTCATCGGCGGCAAGCATGTCGCAGGCACCTCAGGCCGCACCGCCGACATCTACCAGCCGATGGACGGCAGCGTGATCGGCCAGGTCGCGCTCGCCTCGGCCGCCGAAATGCGTGTCGCGGTCGAAGATGCCGCTGCCGCGCAGCCGAAATGGGCCGCGGTGAACCCGCAGCGCCGCGCCCGCGTGCTGATGAAATTCCTCGACCTGATCGCCAGGAACAATGACGAGCTGGCCGAATTGCTGGCCCGCGAGCACGGCAAGACCATTGCCGACGCCAAGGGCGACATCCAGCGCGGCGTCGAGGTCGTCGAGTTCTCGCTGGGCATCCCGAACCTTATGAAGGGCGAATATACCGACGGCGCCGGCCCCGGCATCGACATCTATTCGATGCGCCAGGCGCTCGGCGTCTGCGCCGGCATCACGCCGTTCAACTTCCCGGCGATGATCCCGCTCTGGAAGCTCGGTCCCGCGATCGCCTGCGGCAATGCCTTCATCCTGAAGCCCTCCGAGCGTGATCCCGGCGTGCCGATGCGGCTGGCGGAGCTGTTCATCGAGGCTGGTGGCCCTCCCGGCATCCTGAACGTCGTCAACGGCGACAAGGTCGCGGTCGATGCGATCCTGGACGATCCCGATATCAAGGCCGTCGGCTTCGTCGGCTCCACGCCGATCGCCGAGTACATCTATTCGCGCGGCTGCGCGGCGGGTAAGCGCGTGCAGTGCTTCGGCGGCGCCAAGAACCACATGATCATCATGCCCGACGCCGATCTCGATCAGGCTGTCGATGCGCTGATCGGCGCGGGCTACGGCTCGGCCGGCGAGCGCTGCATGGCGATTTCGGTGGCGGTGCCGGTCGGCAAGGCCACAGCGGACGAGCTGGTGAAACGCCTGATTCCGCGCGTCGAGGCTCTCAAGATCGGCCCCTCCACCGATTCGTCGGCCGATTACGGCCCGGTCGTCACCAAGGCGGCGCTGGAGAAGATCAAGGGCTATGTCGAGCTTGGCATCGAGGAAGGCGCGACGCTCGCCGTCGACGGCCGCGGCTTCAAGATGCAGGGCTATGAGAACGGCTTCTATATGGGCGGCTGCCTGTTCGACAACGTCACCAAGGACATGCGCATCTACAAGGAAGAAATCTTCGGCCCCGTTCTCTCGGTCGTCCGCGCCAAGGACTATGAGGAGGGCCTGGCGCTCTGCAACGACCACGAATACGGCAACGGTGTTGCGATCTACACTCGCGACGGCGATGCGGCGCGTGACTTTGCCTCGCGCGTCCAGGTCGGCATGGTCGGCGTCAACATCCCGATCCCCGTGCCGCTGGCTTACTACACCTTCGGCGGCTGGAAGCGCTCCTCCTTCGGCGATCTCAACCAGCACGGCCCGGACTCGATCCGCTTCTACACCAAGACCAAGACGGTGACGTCGCGCTGGCCGAGCGGCATCAAGGACGGGGCGAGCTTCGTCATTCCGACGATGGGTTGAGATCAAACGCCCCCCCGTGCTATCATAATTGCTAGCATTGGGGGGAGGTTCAACAATGGGCAATCTACTGATCCGCGATGTCGAGGATGAGCTTGTGCAGCGGCTGAAGCTCAAGGCAAAAATCAACAAGACATCGCTTCAATACGAGGCCAGCAGGGCCCTCGGCAGAGGCACGTCGATGACCGGTGCGGAGCGTTTCGCGATCCTCGAAAACGCACGCCGCAATGGTCAGCTACCCAGAGCCGATATCAGCGGGGCGGAGATCGTCAGGGCAATTCGGGACGACGAGGAGGAGTTGTGATCCTCGACACGAGCGTCCTGTTCGATCTCGTCGTCGACGGGCCGCGAAACGCCGCGACGGCGAGGTTCATCTCGCAACTCGATCAGGTTTCCGCGCCAGACCTGATCGAGGTCGAGATCGCAAGCGCGCTGACCCGCGCGGTTCGGCGCAAGCATCTCAGCCCTGACGGTGCCCGAGCCAGCTACGATCTCGCACTGCAACTGATGCCGGATATCGAGCCATCCCAGCCACTCATGAAACGGGCTTTCGAGCTTTCGCTCGAAGTCGCCCATCCGGCGCCAGACTGTGTCTTCCTCGCGCTGGCCGAACGACAGAGCAGCCCGATGGCAACGGCGGATGAACGGCTGTCACGTAAACTCGCGGGAACGCGATACGCCCGCCTCGTGAAACTGATCGAGCTCTGAGGCCCACATGACCCAGTTCTCCCTGACCGAAGACCAACGCGCCATCCAGGAGATGGCCTCGTCCTTCGCCGCCGAGACCCTCGCTCCCCACGCCATTCGCTGGGATGAGGAGAAGCATTTCCCGGTCGAGGAGATGCGCCAGGCCGCTGCGCTCGGCATGGGCGGCATCTATATCGCCGAGGATGTCGGCGGCTCCGGCCTGAGCCGGCTCGACGCGACGCTGATCTTCGAGGCGCTCTCGACGGGCTGCCCGACCGTTGCGGCCTATATCTCGATCCACAACATGTGCGCCTGGATGATCGACCGCTACGGCTCGGACGATCAGCGCCGGCAGTTCCTGCCCAGACTCTGCACGATGGAGCATCTGGCGAGCTATTGCCTGACGGAGCCCGGCGCCGGTTCTGATGCCGCAGCACTCAAGACGAAGGCAGTTCTCGACGGCGACCATTACGTCCTCGACGGGCAAAAGCAGTTCATCTCAGGCGCCGGCGTCTCCGACATCTATGTCGTGATGGTTCGCACGGGCGAAGCCGGGCCTTCGGGCATCTCGACGCTCGTCGTCGAGAAGGGCACGCCGGGCCTCTCCTTCGGGGGCAATGAGAAGAAGATGGGCTGGAACGCCCAGCCGACACGCGCCGTGATCTTCGAGAACTGCCGCGTCCCCGTCGCCAACCGCATCGGGCCTGAAGGCATCGGCTTCAAGATCGCCATGGCCGGGCTCGATGGTGGTCGGCTCAATATCGGCGCCTGCTCGATCGGCGGAGCGCAGGGCGCGCTCGACAAGTCGATCGCCTATGCGCAGGAGCGCAAGGCTTTCGGTACCCGCATCGCTGATTTCCAGGCGCTGCAGTTCAAACTCGCGGACATGGCGACCGAGTTGGAAGCGGCCCGCACCTTCCTGTGGCGGGCAGCATCAGCGCTCGACGCCAAGACACCCGATGCGACGAAGCTTTGCGCCATGGCCAAGCGGATCGCCACCGATACAGGCTTCGAGGTCGCCAATCAGGCGCTGCAGATCCATGGCGGCTACGGCTATCTTGCCGATTACGGCATCGAGAAGATCGTGCGGGACCTGCGTGTCCACCAGATCCTGGAGGGCACGAACGAGGTGATGCGGATGATCGTGGCACGCGGGCTTGTGGGGCGAGCCAAGGGAAACTGACGCCGCCGCCCTACCCCAAGCTCGACAAGTTCAACGAAATCGAACGGGAGAATACGACCATGGCTATCATCGCCTTTATCGGGCTCGGCAATATGGGCGGCCCCATGGCCGGCAATCTCGTGAAGGCCGGCCATACGGTCAGCGCCTTCGACCTTGTCCAGGCGTCCAAGGATGCAGCGGCCGAACTCGGTGTCGGCATCGCAGCCTCCGCGAAGGATGCGGTGGCGGATGCAGCCATCGTCATCACCATGCTGCCGGCTGGCAAGCATGTTCTCTCCGTCTGGGCCGATATCCTGCCTTCGGTGCAGCCCGGCGCTCTGCTGATCGATTCGTCGACGATCGACGTCGAGAGCGCCCGCAAGGCGCATGCGCTGGCCGAGGCACGCGGCTGCCTCTCGCTCGACGCGCCGGTTTCGGGCGGTGTCGGCGGCGCCAAGGGCGGGACGCTGACCTTCATGGTCGGCGGCTCGGACGAGGCCTTCGCGGTCGGAGAGCCGATCCTCGCCAAAATGGGCCGGCGCATCGTGCATTGCGGCTCGGCCGGCAACGGGCAGGCTGCCAAGATCTGCAACAATATGATCCTGGGCATCTCGATGATCGGCGTCTCCGAGGCCTTCGTGCTCGCGGAGAAGCTCGGCCTGTCGCATCAGGCGCTCTACGACGTCGCCTCGACCTCGTCGGGTCAGTGCTGGTCGCTGACGACCTATTGCCCCGTGCCGGGGCCGGTGCCGACCTCGCCCGCCAACAATGAATACAAGCCCGGCTTTGCCTCCGCCCTGATGCTGAAAGACCTGAAGCTGTCGCAGGAGGCCGCGCAGGCGGCGGGCGCCTCGACCCCGCTCGGAGCGGCTGCGGCGCAGCTCTACGGCCTCCACAATGCCTGGGGCGAGGGTGGCGCCGACTTCTCCGCCATCATTCATCTGCTGCGCGGGCGCACGGAGGCGTGAAGGGCGCTTGCATGGGCCCGTGAGGAACCGCTAGGACGGAGGGTATGAACGACGCCTCCCATCCTCGCGAACGCTCGTCTCTCACGGGCTTCTCCACCAACCGCCTCGACCGTCGCGAGGACTTGCGCAGCAAGTCGGACGCCGTCAACGCGTTGCGCCATCGGTCGGACACGCGGCTCGCCGTCGTCGCCGGCGAAACGCCGATCCTGAAGCGCCTCGATGGAGAGGCGCATTCGGTCTGGTTCAGCCATGGCGAGACGGAGCTCTTGGGCGAAGCGCTGGAAGAGGCCTTTCTTGGTCTCACCGCCGACGGCGCTCCCCGCTTTGCCCGGTTGATCGACAGGGCCCATACCGAGCCCCTGCGTGAGCGACCCGAGCTGCTGCTCACCGATCTGAGATCCGTCGCCCTGAAGCGCCTGGTGCCCGATGACGAGCTCGGTCCGTTGGGGGAGAGCAAGGCGCTGCTCGACTGGCATGCCCGCCACCGTTTCTGCGCCCAGTGCGGCGGCCCGACGACGGCCGGGGCTTCCGGCTGGAAACGGGAATGCAGCGCCTGCGGCGCGCAGCATTTTCCGCGCACCGACCCCGTCGTGATCATGCTGGTGACGCGCGGCGACGCCTGTCTGCTGGCACGTCAGGCCCGCTTTGCGCCGGGGATGTTTTCCTGCATCGCCGGCTTCGTCGAGCCCGGCGAGACCTTCGAGGACGCAGTGCGCCGCGAGACCTGGGAAGAGGCCGGCCTGCGCGCCGGCGCCGTGCGTTATCTCTGCTCGCAGCCCTGGCCCTTCCCGTCCTCGCTAATGATCGGCTGCATCGCCGAGGCGCTCAACGACGATATCGTGCTCGACATGACCGAGCTCGAAGAGGGCCGCTGGTTCTCGCGGCAGGAAGCCCTGCAGATGCTGGAGGGCACTCACCCCGACAACCTGTTCTGCCCGCCGCATATGGCGATCGCGAACACGCTCCTGAAAGCCTGGGCCGTCGAGGGCGAAGCGGTTTAAGCTTCGGCGCTTTTCTGATCCGCGTCGTCATCCCGGACAAGCCGCGAAGCGGCGCCGATCCGGGATCCATCGGAGGGCTCTGGAGCTCTACGATGGATTCCGGGTCTTCGCTTCGCTGCGCCCGGAATGACGTGCGGATGGTTGCTTCGAATACCCCGTTGCAGAGCCAGGCTACTCGCCCGCTTCGGCCAGCGTCGAACGGAACTCGTGCGCGGGGTAGACGCCCAGGATCTTCATCTCGCGCGAGAAATATTCGAGTTCCTTGAGTGCCCGCTTCAGATCCGGGTCTTCCGGATGGCCCTCGACATCGAGATAAAACATCGTCGCCGAGAAATGACCGTCGACCATGTAGCTCTCGAGCTTGGTCATGTTGATGCCGTTGGTGGCGAAGCCGCCCAGCGCCTTGTAGAGCGCGGCGGGAATGTTGCGCACCCGGAAGACCAGCGTCGTCACCGTCTTGCCCGCGCCGTGGCGGACGAATTCCGGGTATTTCGAGAGAACGACGAAGCGCGTGGTGTTGTGCTTCTCGTCCTCGATATCCTCCATCAGGATCTCGAGCCCGTAGACCTCCGCTGCGATCCGCGGGGAAATGGCGGCCCTGGTGACATCGTTGGCCTCGGCGACCTGCCGGGCCGACCCTGCCGTATCGGCCGCGACTTCGGCCTTGAGGCCGAGCTTGCGGATGATCTTGCGGCACTGGCCGAGCGCGTGGATGTGGCTCTGCACGGTCTTCAGCGTGGCCAGAGTCGCGCCCTTCACCGCCATCAGGTGGAAGCGGATCGGCAGGAAGTTCTCGCCGATGATGTGCAGGCCGGAATTGGGCAGGAGGTTGTGGATGTCCGCAACACGCCCGGCGATCGAATTATCGATCGGGATCATGCCGTAGCGGGCGGTGCCGTCGCTCACAGCCGCCAGCGCGTCCTCGAAGGTTGCGCAGGGCAGAAGCTGGCAATCCGGGAAGACCTGCAGGGCGGCCTGCGAGGAGAAGGCGCCAGGTTCGCCCTGGTAGGAAACGACGACAGACATGAAACGCTTAAGCTCCGGCGCGGGATTTGAGGATCGCGCGGGCGCGTTCCAGGTCATGGGGCGTATCGACGCCGAGCGGCACATCCTCGACGACGATGATGTCGATGCGCATGCCGTCCTCGACCGCGCGCAGCTGCTCCAGCCGCTCGCGCTTTTCCAGCGGGGACGGCGGCAGGCTGACGAAGCGGTCCAGCGCCTTGCGGCGATAGGTGTAGAGGCCGATGTGATGGTAGAGAGGCCCCTCCCCGCTCGGCGCTGTCGAGCGGGTAAAATACAGCGCGCGCATGCGGCCTGGCGCGATCTCGCTTCCGATCGCCTTGACGACGCTCGGCTCGGTCTTCTCGTCCTCGCGCGTGATCACGGCGGCCAGCGTCACGATATCCACAGCCGGATCGGATAGCGGCTCGACGGACGCCGCGATGACGCGCGGATCGATCGTCGGCAGATCGCCCTGAACGTTGACGATGACATCGTGCCGGCCCTCAGGGTCCAGAATGTCGGCGGCTTCCTTGATGCGGTCGGAGCCGGAGGGGTGGTCGTCGCGGGTCAGAACCGCGCGGCCGCCGGCGGCCTCGATGGCCGCGACGATCTCTTGTGCGTCGGTTGCGACCGCGACAGGGCCGATATTCGCTTCGACGGCGCGGCGCCAGACATGCACGATCATCGGCTCGCCATTGACGTCCGCCAATGGTTTCCCGGGCAGGCGCGTGGCGGTCATGCGCGCAGGGATCAGGATCAGCGGGTTCGACATAGGCGGGCGGGCTCGGCGTAAGCGTCGCGCAAAACGACGGGAAGCGTCAAAAGGTCTCAAAGCGGAGCGTGCTTATACGAGTTGCAATGAAGCGCGCAAAGCGGTTAAGCAACGGCTTGAGGCTGGAGCGTTTCAAGACTCCGGCCGAAGCGCTGTCTCGCCTCCCGCGCCTTGGCTGCGGACGGGCCCAAGGTTCGGGTACGATGGATATCGAAACCAACAAGATCGCCGGAGCGGTTCTCTCCACGCTGCTCGTGGTGTTGGGCCTCAACATGATAGCGGGCATCGTGTTCGCGCCGCACAAGCCCGTGGTCCCGGGCTTCGAGCTGCCGAGCGAAGAGCCGGCCGCGGCAGCAGGAGCTGCAGCCCCCGTCGCCGACGAGCCGATCGCGGTGCGTCTCGCCAAGGCCGATCCGGCAAAGGGCGAAAAGGCTGTCGGCGCCTGCAAGGCCTGCCACACCTTCGAGAAGGGCGGCGCCAACAAGGTCGGCCCGCATCTCTTCGACGTCTATGGCCGCAACGAAGGCTCGGTCGCCGGCTTCGGCTACTCTGCCGCGATGAAGGGCCGCAACGACAAGACCTGGGATGCCGACGGGCTCGACCACTTCATCAAGAACCCCAAGGCCTATGTGCCCGGCACGATCATGGCCTTCGCCGGCATCGGCAAGCCCGATACACGCGCCGATGTCATCGCTTATCTCAACACACTCTCGGACGCGCCCAAGCCGCTGCCCAAGCCCTGAGAACTGCCAAGCCTTGAGACCTGCCAAGGCCTGAGAAAAATCGCCGGAACGTTTGCGTCGATTCAGCGCGCATGACATCTAGCCAAGCCGGGCCGCTTAGCCCGGCTTTTGCTTGTAGGCGCCATGGTATCGCCCTCACCATGGCGGCAAATGCCGCTATGGCTGGCGTCGCGGGTTGAGTGCGACATAATCGGCCAGCGAATCGAAGGGAGACGCGAGACAATGGCGATGCGCATCACACGCCGCAGGCTGCTCGAAGCCGGAGGCGCCATGGCGATGGGTGCCGGCCTGCCGGTTCTGCCCGGGAGCGCGCTTGCTGCGGACGCCGAGTTGCACGGCCTCTCCACCTTCGGCGAACTCGCGCTGCCGCCCGATTTTCCGCATTTCGCCTATGTGAACCCCCGGGCGCCCAAGGGCGGCACGCTGACGGTCCAGATCAAGCGCGCTGGCGGCAACCAGAGTTTCGATACCTTCAACACGCTGAATACCTTCGTCCTGCAGGGCGACGGCGCGGCCGGCATGGATGCCTGCTTCGACAGCCTGATGGCGGGCTCGGGCGACGAGCCGGGCTCGCTCTACGGCCTGCTGGCGAAGAGCGTCGCCATCTCCCCGGACAAGCTGAGCTATCGGTTCCGCCTGAGGCCCGAGGCAAAATTTCATGACGGCTCGCGGGTAACGGCTGGCGATGTCGCCTTCAGCATGAACCTGCTCAAGGCCAAGGGGCACCCCTCCTACCGGCTGATGCTGAACGAGCTGGCCTCCTCGAAAGCCGAGGGCGACGACATCGTCGTCGTGCAATTATCGGCCAAGCGCAGCCGCGACCTGCACCTCGTCGTCGCCGGACTGCCGGTGTTCTCCGAGAAATTCTGGTCAACCCGCAATTTCGAGGCTTCGACGCTGGAGCCGCCGCTGGGATCGGGCGCCTATAAGGTCGGCCGCTTCGAGCAGGGGCGCTTCATCGAGTTCGAGCGCGTGCCGGACTACTGGGCCAAGGATTTGCCCGTGAATGTCGGCATCAACAATTTCGACCGGGTGCGCTGGGAGTATTTCCGCGACCGGCAGGTGGCGTTCGAGGGCTTCAAAAGCGGCGTCATCACCTTCCAGGAAGAGTTCACCGCGCGCATCTGGGCGACCGGCTATGATTTTCCGGCTGTCCACGAAGGCAAGGTCAAGAAAGAAGCTCTGCCGAAAACCGATCCGACGGGTTCGCAGGGTTGGATCTTCAACCTGCGCCGCGACAAGTTCGCCGACCCGCGCATCCGCGAGGCGCTGGGGCTCTGCTTCGACTTCGAATGGACGAACAAGAACATCATGTTCGGCATCTATTCGCGCCTCACGTCCTATTTCGAGAATTCCGACTCCAAGGCTGTCGGCAAGCCTTCGCCCGAGGAACTGGCGTTGCTCGAGCCCTTCCGCGGCAAGGTTCCCGACGAGGTCTTCGGCGAGCCCTGGCTGCCACCGGTCAGCGACGGCTCGGGCAGCGACCGCGCTTTGCTTCGCCAGGCCGATGAGTTGTTCCGCGCCGCAGGGTGCAAGCGTGACGGCAACGTGCTGAAGCTGCCCGACGGCAAGCCCTTCGAGATCGAGTTCCTCGATTCGCAGCCCGCCCTGCAGCCGCATACCCAGCCCTTCCAGGCCAATCTCAAGCGACTCGGTATCAACGCGACCTCGCGCATCGTCGATGGTGCGCAATATCAGCGCCGGCTCGACGAATTCGACTTCGACATCATCAGCCGGGCGCTCGGCGGCAGCGCGATCCCGAGCGACAGCCTGCGCATCGTCTACGGCTCCGAGGCGGCCAAAACGCGGGGTTCCCGCAATGCCGGCGGCATTGCCAGTCCCGCTATCGACGCCATGATCGAAAAGATCGGCCAGGCCGACAGCTATGCCGAGGTCGTCGTCGCCGCCAAGGCGCTCGACCGGCTGCTGCGAGCGGGGCGCTACTGGATCCCGATGTGGTGGAACGCCACCGAACTGCTGGCTTACTGGGACATGTTCGACCGGCCGCAGACCAAGCCGAAATACGGCTCCGGCGCCCCCGCGATCTGGTGGTACGATGCCGAGAAAGCCAAGCGGATCGGGAAGGCGTGATGCATCGTTCGTTGGCTTGCCTCCTTCGTCATGGTCGGGCTTGTCCCGACCATCCACGTCTTCTTTCATCGAAGACAGCGTTCAAGACGTGGATGCTCGCCACCAGGGCGAGCATGACGCGCGGCGGCAATGGCGGACGTAGTGCATGCTGAGCTATATCGCGAGACGCATCGCGCTGATGGTGCCGACGCTGTTCGGCATCCTGCTGATCTCCTTCATCATCGTGCAGTTTGCGCCCGGTGGGCCGGTCGAGCGCGTGATCGCGCAGTTGCAGAACCCGAATGCCGGGAGCGCGTCGGATCGCGTTGGCGGCGGCCAGGGCGGCGATTCAGGCGCGCAGATGGGCGGCGATGCGAACTCGTCCTATCGCGGGGCGCAGGGGCTCGACCCCGCCTTCATCAAGGAGCTGGAAAAGCAGTTCGGCTTCGACAAGCCGGCGCATGAGCGCTTCGTCAAGATGCTCGGCGACTACATCCGCTTCGATTTCGGCCGCAGCTATTTTCGCGACGCGCCAGTCCTCCAACTGATCAAGGAGAAGCTGCCGGTCTCGATCTCGCTGGGCCTGTGGATGACGCTTTTGTCCTATGCGATCTCGATCCCGCTCGGCATCCGCAAGGCGGTGAAGGACGGCTCGCGCTT
Organism: Allobosea lathyri; assembly: GCF_900108245.1. Classification (GTDB taxonomy): domain Bacteria; phylum Pseudomonadota; class Alphaproteobacteria; order Rhizobiales; family Beijerinckiaceae; genus Allobosea; species Allobosea lathyri. The sequence continues at coordinate 360,321 of NZ_FNUY01000001.1, read as the reverse complement.
CGACACCTGGACGAGCGCGGTCGTGATCGTCGGCTACGCCATTCCTGGATTTCTGTTCGCGATCCTCCTGATCGTGCTCTTCGCCGGCGGCTCGTTCTGGCAGATATTCCCGCTGCGCGGGCTGCATTCGGAGAACTGGAACGAGCTCAGCCTGTTCGGCAAGGCCGTCGATTATCTCTGGCATATCGCCTTGCCGGTGACCGCGATGGCGCTTGGTGCGTTCGCGACCTCGACGCTGCTGACCAAGAACTCCTTCCTCGACGAAATCCGCAAGCAATACGTCCTGACCGCGCGGATGAAGGGCTTGAGCGAGCGGGGCGTGCTCTATGGCCATGTCTTCCGCAACGCGATGCTGATCGTGATCGCCGGCTTTCCCGGTGCTTTCGTGCACGCGCTGTTTGCCGGCTCGCTGCTGATCGAGACGATCTTCTCGCTGGACGGGCTGGGCCTTTTGTCCTTCGAGGCGATCGTGAACCGCGACTATCCCGTCGTCTTCGCCAATCTCTACATCTTCTCGCTGATCGGCCTCGTCGTGCATCTCATCACCGACCTGACCTATACTTGGGTCGACCCCCGCATCGATTTCGACACGCGGGAGGCATGAGCATGAGCGATACGCTGATCGACGCTCCACCCGCCTTGCGCAGCAATGCTCCGCTGGCTCCGCTCGAAGCGAGCTCCGGCTGGCTCAAGCTGACGCCGATCAACCGGCGACGCCTCAACAACTTCAAGGCGAACAAGCGCGGCTGGTGGTCGCTCTGGCTCTTCCTGACGCTGTTCATCCTCTCGCTCTTCGCCGAGTTCATCGCCAACGACCGGCCGCTCATCGTCCGCTACAAGGGCGAATGGCTGTTTCCGGTTGCCGTGAATTACCCCGAAGAGAAGTTCGGCGGCTTCCTTGCCACGACCGACTATCGCGACCCCGTCATATCCAAGGAGATCGCGGCCCATGGCTATGCCGTCTGGCCGCTGATCCGCTACAGCTACCGCACGCATAATCTGGATCTGCCGGTGCCTGCGCCGGCTCCGCCGACCTGGATGCTCAAGGACGAGCAGTGTCGCGTCATCGCCGAGCGCACGGGCGGCACAGGCTGCCGCGACCTCGAATGGAACTGGCTCGGCACCGACGACCAGGGACGTGATGTGGTGGCGCGGCTGATCTACGGCTTCCGCATCTCGATCCTGTTCGGGCTGATCCTGTCCTCGATCTCTTCGATGATCGGCATCGCGGCTGGCGCCGTGCAGGGCTATTTCGGCGGCTGGACCGATCTGATCTTCCAGCGCTTCATCGAGATCTGGACCTCGATCCCGGCGCTCTATCTGCTGATCATCGTGGCGGCCATCATCACGCCGAGCTTCTTCGTGCTGCTCGGCATCCTGCTGCTGTTCTCATGGGTCGCGCTTGTTGGCGTCGTCAGGGCCGAGTTCCTGCGGGCGCGCAATTTCGAATATGTCCGGGCGGCCCGGGCGCTGGGCTTGTCCAACCGTGCGATCATGGTCAAGCACCTGCTGCCCAACGCCATGGTGGCGACGCTCACCTTCCTGCCCTTCATCCTGAACGGGTCGATCACGACGCTGACCTCGCTCGACTTCCTCGGCTTTGGCCTGCCGCCCGGCTCGCCTTCGCTGGGTGAATTGCTGGCGCAGGGCAAGGCCAACCTGCAGGCGCCCTGGCTCGGCCTGTCCGGCTTCATCGTGATCGCGCTGATGCTCTCGCTGCTGATCTTCATCGGCGAAGCGGTCCGGGACGCATTCGACCCGAGGAAGACGTTCGCGTGAGCACCTCCCCCCTCCTCTCCGTCGAAGACCTCTCCGTCGCCTTTCGCCAGGGCGGCCGCGAGACGCTGGCCGTCGACCGTATCTCGTTCCAGATCGCCAGGGGCGAGACGCTGGCTATCGTCGGGGAGTCCGGCTCCGGCAAATCCGTGACGGCGCTCTCGATCCTGAAGCTCCTGAACTATCCCGCGGCCCATCACCCGTCGGGCAAGGTGATGTTCAATGGCCGGGACCTGGGCCAGGACCTGATCGCGGCCGATGAGGATGCGATGCGCAAGGTGCGCGGCAACGACATCACCATGGTGTTCCAGGAGCCGATGACCTCGCTCAACCCGCTGCACACGATCCAGCGGCAGATCGGCGAAATCCTCGAACTGCATAAGGGCCTGCGCGGCGACAGGGCTCGGGCCCGTACGCTCGAACTGCTCGCGCTGGTCGGCATCCGAGATGCCGAAAGCCGGCTGGATGCCTATCCGCACCAACTGTCGGGCGGGCAGCGCCAACGGGTGATGATCGCGATGGCGCTCGCCAACGAGCCCGATCTCCTGATCGCCGACGAGCCCACGACGGCGCTCGACGTCACCGTGCAGGCGCAGATCCTGGCCCTTCTGAAGGAGTTGCAGGGCCGTCTCGGCATGGCGATCCTGTTCATCACCCATGACCTTGGCATCGTCAGGCGTATCGCCGACCGGGTCTGCGTGATGCTGAAGGGCAAGATCGTCGAGCAGGGGCCCGTCGCCGAGATTTTCGACCAGCCGCAGCATGACTACACCAGGCGCCTGCTGGCAGCTGAGCCGAAGGGACGGCCGGCGCCGGTCCCGGACGCGGCTGCCACGCTGCTGGAAGCCGGCCCGATGAAGATCTGGTTCCCCATCAAGTCGGGCTTCCTGCGCCGCACGACCGGCCATGTGAAGGCCGTGGACGGCATCTCGATAAGGGTGCGCGAGGGCGAGACGCTCGGCGTCGTCGGCGAATCCGGATCGGGAAAGACCACGCTCGGGCTGGCGATCCTGCGCCTGATCTCGTCGGAGGGGCCAATCGTCTTCCTCGGCGACCGGATCGACGGGCTTGCGAGCGCCGCCGTCCGCCCCAAGCGCAAGGACCTTCAGGTCGTCTTCCAGGACCCCTATGGCTCGCTCTCGCCGCGCATGTCGGTGGCCGAGATCGTGGCAGAAGGCCTGACCGTCCAGCAGAGCGGCCTGAGCTACGGCCAGCGCCGCGAGATCGTCGCGCGCGCGCTCAGCGATGTCGGCCTCGACCCGAGCGCCATGGACCGCTACCCGCATGAATTCTCCGGCGGCCAGCGTCAGCGCATCGCGATCGCCCGCGCCATGGCGCTCGATCCGAAATTCGTCGTGCTGGACGAGCCGACCTCGGCGCTGGACATGTCGGTTCAGGCGCAGATCGTCGAATTGCTGCGCGACCTGCAGGCCCGCCGCAAGCTCGGCTACCTCTTCATCAGCCATGACCTCAAGGTCGTTCGCGCCCTCTCCCACCGCGTTGTAGTAATGCAGCACGGCAAGGTCGTGGAGGAAGGCCCGGCAGAAGAGATCTTCGCCCGGCCGCGCGAGGCCTATACGCAGGCCCTGCTCGCCGCTGCACTCAATCTCGAACCTGTCGGCGTCGCCGCGGTCAGCAACTGAGCATGACACGCGCGATCCTGATCGTCCTCGACTCGGTCGGCTGCGGTGCCGCCGAGGACGCTGATGCCTATGGCGACGCCGGCGCGGACACATTGGGCCATCTCGCGCAGGCCTGCGCGGAGGGGCGGGGCGACAGGGACGGGCTGCGTGGGGGCCCTCTGAAGCTCCCCAATCTGGTCAGGCTCGGTCTCGCCCATGCCTGCGAGGCCTCGACAGGGCGTCCGCTCGCCGGTGTCACCAAGCCCGCGGATCCGACCGGGCAGTTCGGCTACGGCGTAGAGATCAGCCAGGGCAAGGATACGCCTTCGGGCCATTGGGAGATCGCCGGCTGCCCCGTGCCGTTCAAATGGGGCTATTTCACCGCGCTGGAGAACTCCTTTCCGCCCGATCTCGTGGCTGCGATCATCAGGGACGGCGCCCTGCCCGGCATTCTCGGCAACCGGCACGCCTCGGGCACCGCAATCATCGATGAACTCGGCGAAGAGCATATCGGGACCGGCAAGCCGATCTGCTACACCTCGGTCGACTCGGTGCTGCAGATCGCAGCGCATGAGGAGCATTTCGGACTGGAGCGGCTTTACGACCTCTGCCGGAAGGTCCGCGCATTGGTCGACCCACTCAGGATCGGGCGGGTCATAGCTCGGCCTTTCGTCGGCACGGCGAAGACCGGCTTCAGCCGGACAGGCGACCGCAAGGATTTCGCGATTCCCCCACCGAACGAGACGATCCTCGACCGTCTCGCGGCGCAAGGCCGGGCCATCATCACGGTCGGCAAGATCGGCGATATCTTCGCGCATCGCGCGACCGGCGAGGAAATCAAACCGTTCGGCAACGCCGCCATGTTCGAGGCGGCGCTGGACGCAATCGACCGCTTGCCCGATGGCGGCTTCTGCTTCGTCAATCTCGTCGATTTCGACACCGAATACGGCCATCGCCGCGATGTGCCGGGCTATGCTGCGGCACTCGAGGCTTTCGACGCGCTGCTGCCCCGCCTTGAAGCGAAGCTGCGGCCCGGGGATCTCACGGTCATCACGGCCGATCATGGCAACGACCCGACCTGGCCCGGCACAGACCATACCCGCGAGCATGTGCCGATCCTCGCCTTCGGGCCGCGAATAGCGGGCGGTCCACTGGGCGGGCGCGAGAGCTTCGCCGATATCGCAGCTACCTTAAGTCTGCATCTCGGCATCGGCCGCCTCGGCCCCGGCCGCCCCTGGTAGTTCAGGCGGCTGCGACGCGACCGCAGAAGGCTGCGACCTCCCGGCGGATGCCCTGCGCCTGAGTGGCGAGCGCGTCCGCCGTCTGCTGCAATTGCTCTGCGGCGTCATGGGTCCGCGCGGTCATCGTCTCGAAACTGCCGACAGCGCCGGCGCTGCGCCGCGCGCCTTCGAATGAAAGCCGGACCTGATGAGCAATTTCGGACGTGGCGCGGCCCTGCTCATGCACGGAGAACGCGATCGCATCCGCGACGTGTTCGACCTCGCCGATAGCATCGACAATGTCGCGGATCGCCTTCAGCGAACGCTGGGAGACCTCCTGCATCGCGCCAATCTGGCCCGACACCTCGTCGGTCGCCCTGGCGGTCTGGGCAGACAGGGATTTGACCTCGCTGGCGACAACGGCGAAACCGCGGCCCATCTCGCCAGCCCGCGCCGCCTCGATCGTGGCATTGAGCGCCAGCATGCTGGTCTGGGCCGCGATGTTGCGGATGATCTCGACCACAGCTCCGACGCTCTCGCTGCTCCGCGCGAGGTTCTCGATTTCTCCGCTGGCGCGACGTGCAAGATCGGCAGCCCCTTTCGAACCCGCTGCGGATTGCGACACATTCCGGCCGATCTCATTGATCGAGGCGGCGAGCTCGTTGCTCGCGGCGGATAGCTGGTCGATACCCTGCATGGTTTCGGCTGCGGCATCGGACACGAACGCGGTCTGCTGGCGTGCCTGGTCGGACGTTCCGGTCAAGGCCCTCGACTCGCCCTTCATGGCCTCCGCCGAGCGGTCGAGAACGGCCATGGCCTGTTCCATCTGGCCGCGGAAGCCGGCCACGATCTCGCGCAAGGCGGTGGCACGCAGTCCAAGCTCTTCCGCCAGCCGCTTCTCCCGCTCGCTCGTCGCCCGTTCGCGCTCGGCAATCTCCTGCGCCCGCAGCAACCCGGCCTCGTTCATCGCGAACATCCGCGCCATGATCACGGCAAAGGTCGCGAGGAACCCCGTCTCCACGACGACGATGACGGCGTGCAACAGCACGCGCCACAAGCTGCCGCCCTGATAGAACACCGCCGCGGGCAAGACGTATTGCAGGATCAGATGGTGCAGCGCGGTCAGCAGCGCGCCCATGATGATTGGCCGCCAATCGCAGAATCCGGCCAACAACGCCAGAATGGCGAAGTAATACATATGGATGTCCGGCTGCCAGGGATGGCCGGCAAAGCTGAAGACCAGCATGGATACCTGGCCGATCAGCACGAGCGAAATGACGAGCCGGGTGACGATCGCTACGCCGAAACGGCGATAGGTCAGCAATGCGCTCAGCGCCAGCGCGAGGCAGAAGCCAACCGGCGACAGATCGTCGACGCCGCGCCGCCAAACGGCCAGCGCCTGCAGGGGAACGTGAAGGAAGGCGAGCACGAGGAGGGCCTGCGCGACGCGCTGGCGAACGACCGTCAAGGTCCATGTCATGGTGACGGCTCCAGCGTAACGGGCATGTCGAGACAACCGGCGAGGCCAGCGAGTGCCAGCGTCATCCATGCGCCCGCTGGCCTTGCCATTCTCGTGGAGGCCTCCGTTCCGGACGCCACGATCACGATGGAAGACAAACGCCCGGTGCGGAGCACCAGATGCCCGGCAGCGAAACTGCTGGCAATGGCATCGGCTCTCGAAATCCAGGGTGGAAAGAGGACCGCCATCGGCGCCCCTTGCTGCGGCGCGGTCTGTGGCAGGCTGCTTGCCGCGGCAACGCTGGCCAGCAGAAAAACGAAAGCGATGATGAGGCCGTCAATGCCCGACAGAGCTCTGTCGTCACCGTCTGCAGCACCGACCGGAAACTTCGGTGGCATTGATGATCAACACTCCCAGGCAGCCGCTCATCGATCGCGCGGCCCGTCGTATTCATGCGATTCCTGTAAAATTTTACTTAAGGAAAGGGCTCCGCGTGGACCTTTCCCGCATGGTTTCGCGCGCATTTACCTTCCAACGTCGAGCTCCCGGCAGCCACCCAACGGCCCGCCGCAGTGCGCTGCACGTTTCGACCTGGGCGAGGTAACCGCGCCTCAGGGCTTCAGCCGTTCCGTGATCCGGCGCATCAAGCCGTCGCGGACTTCGCGATAGGCCTCCAGCATCTGCTCGCGCGAACCCTGCACGGCCGTGGGATCGGCTGTCGGCCAGTATTCGACCTCGGCTGCGACAGTGCGTGTCAGATCGAGCGCGCGGTGGTGGGCCTCCGGCGAAAGCGAGATGATCAGGTCGAAATTCAGCCCCTCCCACTCTTCGAGCTCATCGATGGATTTCGGCCTGTGCTTGTGAGCATCGATGCCGATCTCGTCGAGAACCGTGAGCGTAAAGCCGTCGACCTCGCCCTTGCGAGCGCCGGCCGACTGGACATAGATCGATTTGCCGAAGAAATGCTTGGCCATCGCTTCGGCCATAGGCGAACGCACCGCGTTCTGCGCGCACATGAACAGGACGCTCTGGACCTTGCGAGGCGCCGCGGGCTCCAAGCGTCAGCCTTTCCAGTGCAGCGCATAGATCAGGGTGAAGAAGCGTCTGGCCGTATCGAAATCGATCTCGACCTTGCTCGCCAGCCGGTCCACCAGAATGCCGGCAGCCTCGTCATGCAGACCGCGCCGCCCCATATCGATCGCCTCGATCTGTGCCGGCGTCGCCGTACGGATGGCGGCGTAGTAGCTCTCGCAGACCATCTCATAGTCCTTCACGATGCGCCTGAACGGCGTCAGCGAGAGGTGGTGCGTAACGACAGGAGAGCCATCGACCTGCGTGATCTCGAAGACCAGCCGGCGCTCGACCAATGCGAGATGGGCGCGGTAGGGACCGCCATTGTGATCGGGGAGCGCGAACTGGTTGCGCTCGATCAGGTCGTAGATTGCGACCGCCCGCTCATGCTCCTGATCAGGAGAGCCCCTGCCGAGAGACGATTCGTCGAGCGTGACGGCAACCAGGCATTGCTTGGAGGGTGGTGAGCCTTCGGACATCGAACCTCCGTTCCCCCAATTCACTTGAAAGCACCCAGCCGTGCCGCGCTCAGAGATTGAGCCTGATCGTCACGGAACGGCCATGCGCCTGCAAGCCCTCGGCCTCGGCGAGTTGCGTCGCGGCCGGGGCCAGGGCGCGCAGGGCATCAGGGCCGCATTTCAGCAGCGAGGTCCGCTTCATGAAATCGACGACGCCTAGACCTGAGGAGAAGCGGGCCGAGCGCGCCGTCGGCAGGACATGATTGGGCCCTCCGACATAGTCGCCGATCGCCTCGGGCGTATGACCGCCCAGGAAAATCGCGCCGGCATTGCGGATCATGCCCGAAAGGCGCTCGGGATCGGCCGTCATGATCTCGAGATGCTCGGGTGCCAGCCGGTCGACCAGCGGGATCGCGCCTTCCAGATCCGAGACGAGGATCACTGCGCCGAAATCCTTCCAGCTTCGGCCGGCGATCTCGGCGCGCGGCAGCGTCGCGAGTTGCGCGATGACGGCCTTTTCGACCTCGGCTGCCAGCCCTGCATCGTCCGTCAGCAGAATCGACTGGGCCGAGGCGTCGTGCTCGGCCTGCGCCAGCAGGTCGGCGGCGATCCAATTGGGATTGGCGGTGCTGTCTGCGATGACGAGCACTTCGGAGGGGCCCGCGATCATGTCGATCCCGACCTGGCCGAAGACGCGGCGCTTGGCGGCGGCGACATAGGCATTGCCGGGGCCGACGATCTTGGCCACGGGCGCGATGGTCTTCGTGCCATAGGCGAGCGCGGCAACCGCCTGCGCCCCGCCGATGCGATAGACCTCGTCGACACCGGCAAGCCTTGCAGCCGCCAGCACCAGCGGGTTGGTCTCGCCACGCGGCGTCGGCGCGACCATGACGACGCGAGGAACTCCTGCGACTTTGGCGGGGATCGCGTTCATCAGGACCGAGGAGGGATAGCTCGCCGTGCCGCCGGGCACGTAGAGGCCGACGGCCTCGATCGCGCTCCAGCGCCAGCCGCTCCCGACGCCGATCGCGTCCGTCGACCAGGAATCCGCCGGCTTCTGGCGCAGGTGATAGGTCTCGATCCGCTCGCGCGCCGTTTCCAGCGCCGCGAGCAGTTCCGGCGAGCAGGCCGCGATGGCGGCTTCGATCTCGGCCTCGCTGACGCGCAGGCGCTCCGGGGTCAGGTCGAGGCCGTCGAAGCGGCTGGTGAAGGCCGTGACGGCCTTGTCGCCATCTGCCCTGACCTCGGCGATGATATCGGCCGCGACGCGGTCGACCTCTTCCGAGACTTCGCGCTTGGCGGATAGGAGAGCGGCAAAATCCTGCTCGAAGCATGCCTCCTTGTCATCGAGCCTGATTGGCATCGCAAATCCCTGAAATCTGTCTCTTGTCGATGGCCTGGAGGATCATGTCGCCAGGTTCGATCATTCCGGAGCGGCCGTTCGGTACCATGTTCCCTAAGAACGGTCAGGCGCCGTTGGGATGCTCCGGCGTCGCCACCGCCTCCCAGACCGGACCAAGGTCCTTCATCTGGGCCTCGATGCATTCGACCTGGAGCTGGATCGCTGCGCCGTCGGAAAAATTCAGCGTGACGATGCCGGCCGGATCATCGGTCGTCGCGAAGGTGATCGCCAGCAGGCTCAGCACCTGATCTGTCGCCTTCGGGTCGAGCTTCGAGCTCCGAACACTCGACACGCGCTCGAAATGCAAGGCCGCCAGCCTGCGCCGGCGATGGCCGTGCTGAGCACCCTCCCAATCAAAACGGCGTGCGGCGAGCGCAAAACGCCTCTCGGCAGGGAGATAGACGAAGTCCGCCACCTTCAGGACGGCGTCCTGGAGGTGGGCTGAAACAATCGCCAGATCATCCGCATCAAGCGCGATGAGCTTCAACGGGTCTGCGACATCGTCCGACATCAGGGTGTTCTGGCGAGGCGCTTCGCCAACGTCAACTGCTGATACGTTCGACGACGGCGCCGCAACGGGTCAATTTCGCTTCCAGCGCCTCAAAACCGCGATCGAGATGGTAGACGCGGTTGATCGTGGTGTCGCCTTCGGCGGCGAGCCCCCCGATGACGAGGGAGACAGAGGCGCGCAGATCCGTCGCCATCACCGGCGCGCCTGTGAGCTTGGCGACCCCCTCGACATGGGCTGCATCGCCGTCGAGCCGGATCTTCGCGCCCAACCGCGCCAGTTCCTGAACATGCATGAAACGGTTCTCGAAGATGGTCTCGCGAATGCGCGAGGTGCCCTTCGCCCGCGTCATCAGGGCCATGAACTGAGCCTGGAGATCGGTCGGGAAGCCCGGGAAGGGGTCGGTGTCGACATCAACGGCGTTCAACGCCTGGCCGTTGCGACGCACGCGGATGCCTTCATTCGTGGAACTCACATCAACGCCGGCCTTGACGAGCACGTCGAGCGCAGACTGCAGCAGATCCGGCCGCGCGCCCTCGAGCAGCACATCGCCACCGGTCATCGCCACTGCCATGGCATAGGTACCGGTCTCGATCCTGTCCGGCAGGACGGCGTGATGGGCGCCGCCAAGGCGCGCGACACCCGTCACGACGATGCGCGAGGTGCCCGCGCCCTCGATCTTCGCGCCCATCTTGATCAGGCAGGCGGCGAGGTCCGTTACCTCGGGTTCGCGCGCGGCGTTCTCGATCACCGTCGTGCCCTGCGCCAGCACGGCAGCCATCAGCGCCGTATGCGTGCCGCCCACCGTCACCTTCGGGAAAACGATTTCGGCGCCCTTCAGCCCCTTGGGAGCCCGCGCCAGCGCGTAGCCGTTCTCGATCTCGATCTCGGCGCCGAGCTTCTCCAGCGCCATCAGCAGAAGATCGACCGGGCGCGTGCCGATGGCGCAGCCACCCGGCAGGGAGACCTTAGCCTCCCCCATGCGGGCCAGGATCGGCGCAATGACCCAGAAGCTCGCGCGCATGGTCGAGACGAGTTCATAGGGCGCGCAGGTGTCGACGATCTGGCGGGCCGTCAGCGCAATCGTCTGGCCGGTTTCGGCGGACTGGCCGATGCGCTTGCCGGCGATAGAACGGTCGACGCCATGGTTCGACAGGATGCGCGAGAGCGAGCTGACGTCGGAGAGGCGCGGCACATTGGCGAGCGTCAGCGTCTCGTCGGTCAGCAGGCTCGCTATCATCAGCGGCAAGGCTGCGTTCTTCGCGCCCGAGATCGGAATCGAGCCATTGAGGCGCTGGCCGCCGGTGATGCGGATCTTGTCCATCGTCAGGTCCTGCTAAGCCGGCCGGAGCAGAAAGGCCCCGCGGCGCATGGGAAGAATCAGGACCGGGAGGATTCGGCCTGGGCTTGCGATGCCGGTTCCTGAGCGACCGCCTCGTCCGAGCGGCGAGCACGAGCCTGCGCCTTGCGGCGCTTCAGGTTCTCGCGAAGGGCAGCGGCAAGGCGCGCCTTCTTCTCGTCATCGGACGTCTGGCGGTTCACGGCATCAACTCGGCATCAAAGGTTCAACGCTCGGATCGCGGCGAATTCGCGGCGCATCGATAGCGCCGCGCGCGGATTCGGACAAGCGGTGTGCTCCAGAACAGCACCATAGGCTCATTGTGTCCAAGGATGGCCAGGCCGAACCTGCAGATTCCCCGGCCGAACCTTGGGAATTCCAGTGCGAGAACATGCCTGCCTCCCGCCCGACGCGCGGCTGGAGAATGTCGTTCTCCTCAATGGCGGCGCCGCTGCGCAGGCACACTCTTTTCATAGAATTTTTCGCGTTTCGTGCAGCTCGGCACGGGCGTTGCTCAACCGCACCTGCGTCCGGCGCTCATGCATCGGCACGAAATCTTCAACCCTCGCCATCACCATAGGTAAACCAGAAAACTTAATGGAATTAACCATTTCCGCCGGATTGCGTTTACAGTTCATTAACTTCGATTACCCTGCTCAGGCGTCCTTGGTGCGCAGCAACATGAGAGCAGCGGCATGTTCCAATCACTCGCTACGATCACCGACCGTACCGCCTCGGCGGTGATCGAAAGTTGTGAGGTCATCGATTCCATCAGGCACCGGGCCGGGTTCCTGCCCGAGGTGCAGCTGGCCTACGAGCCTGAGATCAAGACGCTTTGGGTCACGATCCGGCCGGAGCTGAAGCCTGTCTTCACGCTCCAGCTGCTCGACAGCCTGGTGAAGATCCAAAGCGCGATCTTCGCCCTATGGGGTGCGCCGGATCAGTATCATCGGGCGCCCGTGCGCTTCCTCGCCTTCCGTGGTGCCGGCCCGTTCTTCACGCTCGGCGGCGATCTCGATTTCTATCTCGACTGCCTGGCCAAGAACGATCGCGCCGCGCTTGCGGAATATGCGCGGTTGTCGAGCGAGGGCGCCGTCTGGAATGCGAGCGGCCTGAACGGCCTCGTCGTGACGCTCTCGACGATCCACGCCAAGGCCATCGGCGGAGGCATCGATGCGCCGCGCTCCTGCAATGTGATGATCGCGGAGGAGCAGGCGTCGTTCGTTTACCCCGAGATCAAGTTCAACCACTTCCCGATCACCGCGGTGGCGATCCTGTCGCGTCGCATGGGGCCCCGGGCCGCCGAGCAGATGCTGCTTTCGGGCGAGGAACTGACCGCCCAGCAGTTCATGGAAGCCGGCGCTCTCGAAGCCGTCGTCCCGACCGGCACCGGCGAGGCCTGGATTCGCAAATATGCGAGCGACTCATTGCCGATCCACGCTGCCAAGACGGCGCTGTTCTCCGCCTTCAACCGCCGCGCCGGCGATCTGCGCACGGAACTCGAACATCTCGGCCAGATCTGGACCGATTGCATGCTGCGGCTCAGCCCGAGCGCGATCTCGAAATTGCAGCGGATTGCGCAAACGCAGGATCGAATGCTAGCGCGCGTCTACCAGCGTCATCTGGTCTCAGCTTAAACCTTCCCGACTGGCCCGCAGCACCTACAACCTGCACGATCATACGAAACATTTACTTCTGAGCGTCTAAATCTTTTAGATGACGTGGATTTCCACGTGTCGCGCGTCGGCGCCACCCGGCGCGGTCGTCAGAAGGCAGGAGTAGATGGCGGGCGCTCTCAAGCGACTGGTGAACGCTGGCGCGCGCGATCAGGGCGAAAGCCTCGACCTGTCCGGTTATCGGCTGCTGGTCCATTCGCTCTTCTCGTCGCCCGCCTCGATCATTCCCGGCGGGATCGCTGGCATCCTGACTCCGTTCCTGTGCTGGGTCTCGACCGGCATGGACCTTTTTCTCGGCCTGACGGCGCTGGTGTCCGTGGTCGTGATCCTGCGGCTGATGACCGTCATCTCCTATCGCCGACGGGACCACTCCGACGACAGCTTCGCCGATACGCGGCGTTGGGATCGCGACTATTTCATGGGCGCGACAGCGTTCAGCGCGGTGCTCGGCTACAGCTGCTATGCCGCGCTGGTCTTCACCGACGATGCCGCCGCCCACATCACCTCGGTGTCCTCGACGATCGCGCTTGCATCCGGCTATGTCTCGCGCAATGCCGGTCGGCCGAAATTCGTCGCGGTCCAGCTACTGACCTTCTGCGTTCCGATGGCAGTCGGACTGATCAAGGCGCACAACGTCTACTATCACTATATCGGCTATTTCGCGTTTCTGTATGTCGCCGCCAACATCGCCATCACCAATTCGCTGCACCGCAACCTGCTCGCGCTGAGCGACGCGACGAAGCAGTCGAAGGCGCTCGCATCGGCCCTGCACTCGCAGAATCTGACCCTCGACGCTGCGCTGAATACGATGATCCATGGGCTGGCGATGTTCGATCGCGGTCTCAAGCTGGCGATCAGCAACGCGCCGCACCGTTTGCTCTATGGCCTTCCCGAAACGCTGGCCCTACCTGGCACGCCCCTGACCGCGATCGCGCGCTTCCTCGTCGAACGACAGGTGATCGGGCCCGAGCAATTGCGCGACATCAGGATGGCGCTCACGACCGTTCAGGCCACGCAGCAGGCAGCCAGCCGCGAGGTCGTGACGCGCAGCGGGCTTGTGCTCGTCATCACCTTCGCACCGGCGGCCGAGGGCGGCATCCTGATGCTGACCGAAGACGCGACCGAGCGGAAGGCGACCGAGGCACGCATCGAGCAGATGGCGCGTTTCGATGAGCTCACCGGTCTCGCCAATCGCTTCGAGTACAACACGAATATCCAGGATTCCTTCGCGAAGCTGGAGCGAACCGGAGAAGCTTTCGCCCTGCTCTATGTCGATCTCGACGGCTTCAAGCAGGTCAACGACAATCTAGGCCACGACATTGGCGATCGCGTGCTGATGGAGACGGCCAACCGCCTGCGCGGCGTGATCCGGAGCAACGATCTCCTGGCCCGGTTCGGTGGCGACGAATTCCTGCTGATCCTGCCATCGGCGAGCCATGCGATGGTGACGAGCATTGCCCAGCGCATGATCGACGCGATGACCAAGGTCTTCCACCTCGACAACAAGACCGTCTACGTCACGGCCAGCATCGGCATCGCGATGGCGCCCCATGACGGCGCAAACCCCGCCGACCTGCTGCGCCATGCAGATACCGCGCTCTACAAGGCCAAGGGCGCCGGCCGCAACACGCTGATGTTCTTCAACCCGGCCATGGCCGAGGAGATGCTCGAGCGGCACGAGATCGAGGTCGAACTGCGCGGGGCCTGCGACGACGGCTCGCTGGAACTGTACTATCAGCCGATCATCGACCTGAAGACTCAGGAAGTCGTGTCGCGCGAAGCCCTCATGCGCTGGCGCCACCCGACTCGCGGCATGGTGCCTCCCGGCATCTTCATCCCGATCGCCGAGCAATCGGGCCTGATCGCCAATATGGGCGACTGGGCGATCCAGAAGGCCTGCAAGGACGCAGCCTCCTGGGAGCCCGGCATCGGTGTCTCCGTCAACATCTCACCCCTGCAGTTTCGTGAGCCACGCCGCATCGTCGAGACGGTGAAGGAGGCGCTGATCGCGTCGAATCTCAGCTCGCGCCAGTTGACGCTCGAAGTCACGGAATCGCTGCTGATCGAAGACAACAAGGTCACCTTTGCCGTCATCGACGAATTGCGGGCGCTGGGCGTCGCCTTTGCGCTGGATGATTTCGGCACGGGCTATTCGTCGCTTGCCTATCTCTCGACCTACCCCTTCGCCCAGGTGAAGATCGATCAGAGCTTCACCAGAAGCGTGCATTCGAGCGAAGCGTCCAAGGCGATCATCGAAGCCGTCTGCCAGCTTGCGCGCCGGCTCCAGATGAATGTCGTCGTCGAGGGCATAGAGACCGAGCAGCAGCGCATCGCCGTGCAGCTGCTGGGCGCCCAGCGCGCGCAAGGCTTCCTCTTCGGCAAGCCTGAACCGCTGTCGCAGCTCGCCCCCCGCGGCGGCCGCCACGTCGCCTGAGCAGCGCTCGAAAGCCGGGGCAACCAGCCCGGTTACCCCGGGGAACCTCGGCTCATCGCCAGGCGTTGCCGTCACTCGACAGCCCAGCGGCCTTGATTCCGCTGATCTGACAACGCATCACCAGTTCTCGAACCCGATGCAGACCCGGAGGACGGCGTGAGCGATATCACACCAGCGGCAAAAGCCGTGCCGCTGACGCCGGACATCTGCGTGATCGGGGCGGGCGCTGCCGGACTATCCGTGGCTACTGCCGCAGCCGCCTTCGGCGTTGCGGTCGTCCTTGTCGAACGTGGCACGATGGGAGGCGACCGCCATGGCCTCGCCTCCGCTGCGCTGATCGCGGCTGGCGCGCGAGCCCACGCGGTTCGGGAAGCGAAGCGCTTCGGCATTTCAGCCGGCGAGCCAGAGGTAAACTACGCCCAGGTTCATGATCACATCCACCGTGTGTTGACGGCGAACGCGCCCGATCATTCGGCCGAGCGCCTCACCGCATTGGGCGCGACGGTGATCAAGGGTGAAGCGCATTTCATCGACCGCAACAGCGTGAGCGTCGGCGCGTACAGGATCAAGGCCCGCCGCTTCGTCATCGCCACCGGCTCGCGACCGGCCACGCCTGCGATTCCAGGGCTGGATTCGGTCACCTATCTCTCAGAGGATGGCCTTTTCGCGCTGACGCGCCTGCCCGAACGCCTGATCGTGCTGGGCGGCGGGGCCAGTGCCGTCGCAGCGGCGCAGGCGATGCGACGGCTGGGCAGCGCGGTTACAGTCATCGAGCCCGAGCTGCTGGTGGCGCAGGAGGACGCCGAGGCTGTCGCCATCATCAGGCGCAAGCTGCTGCGTGAAGGCATCGTCCTGTACGAACGGACACAGGTGCTGAGCATAAAGGGCCAGCGGAGCAGCATCCGCGTGGTGCTGGCCGGCCCCGAACGCGGTCCGCAGCAGACGATAGAGGGAACGCATCTTCTGGTCGCGACCGGTCGCACGCCCGAGATCGCGGCGCTCGACCTGGAGATGGCTGGCATCATCAGCGATGCTGGCGGAGTGGTCGTCGACAAACACCTGCGCACCGCCAACCGTCGTGTCTTCGCCATCGGCGACTGCGCCGGCGGCGCTGCGCGCGATCCGGATTTCCCCGACGCAGCGAACAATCATGCCGGTCTCGTCCTGCGCAATGCGCTCTTCCGCACACCGATCAGGATCGATATCGCAACCGCGCCTCGCGCCGTCTATTGCCGGCCCGAACTCGCCAGCGTTGGCTTGTCGGAAGCCGCCGCGCGCAAGAAGGCGGGTGACATCCGCATCCTGCGCTGGCCTTTCGCCGGGAATGACCAGGCGCAGGCCGGATGGGAGACAGAAGGGTTCGTAAAGCTCGTGACCGACAAAAAAGGGCGTCTGCTTGGCGCCACTATCGTCGGTGACCAGGCGAGCGAGTTGATCGTCCCGTGGTGTCTCGCCCTGAAGAAGGGCATGACGGTCCAGGACATGGCGGACCTCGTCGCCCCCTATCCCAGCCTGTCGCAGACATCGGGCCGCGCTGCGGTCTCCTTCCACGCGCCGCTCGCCGCAAAGCCGGGTATTCGCCGTCTTATCGGCTTTTTGCGTCGTTTCGGATAAGATCGCGCCCGATGCCACAATCCGAGTTCGACAAAAGCGCTTTGTCCATAAGCGTCCCGCGTGGCCTGACCCGGCTTGGCCTGTCGGCCAAGCTGCTCGTCATCACCGTGCTCTTCGTCATGTTGGCGGAGGTGCTGATCTACTTGCCGTCGATCGCCAATTTCCGCCGCAACTGGCTGAACGACAGGCTGGCGGCAGCACAGGTCGCCGCGTTGGTCCTGGAAGGCGCGCCCGTCGATGGGCTGCCCGAGGGGAGCGAAAACCGCCTGCTGATGGGTGTCGGCGCGCGCGCCATCGCGGCGCGTGTGGGGGGCGCGCGACGCCTGCTCAGTCTCGATTCGATGCCGCCTCCCGAAGTCGCCCGCGCGGTCGACCTGCGAACGCTGGACTGGATCGGAGCCATAAAGGAAGCGATCGAGGTGCTGGTGTCCCCCGCCTCGGAGATGCCGATCCGTGTCGTCGGCGAGGCGGTCGGTGGCGCCGACTTCGTCGAGATCGTGATCGACGAAGCCCCCTTGCGCCGGGCGATGCTGAAGTTCTCCGGCAATCTGCTGCTGCTCTCGCTGCTGATCACAGGGATGACGGCGGTGGCCGTCTATGTCGCGCTCAACTGGCTGATCGTCGGGCCCATCCGGCACCTCGCCGCCAATGTCATGGAGTTCGAGGCCGACCCCGAGAATCCCCGCCGGATCATCGAGCCGTCGCAGCGCGCCGACGAGATCGGCGAGGCCGAGCGGGCGCTGGCACGCATGCAGATGACGCTGGCCAGCGAGTTGCGGACCAAGAAGCACCTCGCCGAACTCGGCCTCGCGGTCAGCAAGATCAATCACGATCTGCGCAACATGCTGGCGGCGGCGCAGCTCATGTCGGACCAGCTGGTCGATACGCGCGACGCCAAGGTCAGGCGCTTTGCGCCCAGGCTGATCGCGACGCTCGGCCGCGCCATCGATTTCTGCCAGGCGACGCTTGTCTATGGCCGGGCGGCAGAGGCGACGCCCTCCCTTCGCGATGTGGCCCTGCGCCAGCTGGTGGCGGAACAGGCGGAAATGCTCGGTCTGCCCGACAACAAGATGCTGGCCTTCAGCAACGAGGTTCCAGCCGAGCTGATCGCCTCCTGCGACCCCGACCAGATGGCGCGGGTGCTGCTCAATCTGATGCGCAATTCCGTCCAGGCGCTGACCCAGGCGGGAGCTGATGAGGGTGGGCGGCCCCAGCTTGCAGTCAAGGCCCAGCGCCTCAACGGCTCGGTGACGTTGCGCGTCGCCGATAACGGCCCCGGCGTGCCCGAGCGGGCACGCGCGAACCTGTTCCAGGCCTTCCGCGGCTCGGTCAGCCCCGGCGGCACCGGGCTCGGCCTCGCCGTTGCCGCCGAACTCGTGCGCCTCCATGGCGGCGCGATCGAGCTCGAGCCATCGGAAATGGGCGCGGTGTTCAAGGTCACGCTGCCCGGGCAGAAGCCCGGAGCGAACTGATACCACTATTGGCTCGCCCAAATTACCCGGGCCATGAACGCGATGTCGGCGAGACCCAGCACGCGGTCGGGATGCTCTGGGTTGAGCGAGGCGAGCTCGATCGTCTTGGCGGTCTGGCGCTTGAGTTGCTTGGCCAGCACCTCGCCCTCCACCGTCTTGACCACGACCCGGTCACCGCGCCGCACGGTCGCAGTCGGCGAGACGATGATGGTGTCGCCATCGCGATAGAGCGGCAGCATCGAATCGCCAGAGATTTCCAGCGCATAGGCCTTCTCGTCGGAGACGCCGGGAAAGGCGACCTCCTCCCAGCCGGTACCGACCGGAAAGCCGCCATCGTCGAAAAAACCACCAGAGCCGGCCTGGGCAAAGCCGATCAGCGGGATGGTGCGGACAGGCGCCGCACCACGCCGCATCACGACGCTCATGAATTCGTCGAGCGAAGCGCCGGTGGCAGCGAGGATTTTTGCGATCGATTCGGTCGAGGGCCAGCGCTCGCGCCCATCCGGCCCGACCCGCTTCGAGCGGTTGAACGTCGTGGCGTCGAGACCGGCCTTGCGCGCCAGACCTGACGCGGTGAAGCCGTAGCGCTGAGCGAGCGTGTCGATCGCGCTCCAGATCTGGTCATGTGACAGCACCGCGGAGGCCTCGCTGCTGATGTTGCCGATTGGCGGGGATGAAAATAGGAAATATCCCCTATTGAGTAAGATTTCAATCCGATTCCTGCGGAAATTCGGATAAGATTTGCCCAAGCCTACTGCCAGTCGCTATGCCCTAGCTGACAGCAATCAGGCGAGGCTCTCCGTGCCGCTCATCTACAAGATCTGCCCCGAGGCTTTGTGGCTGGAAGCCGAGACGGCGGGGCGTTTTTCAGGCGCTCCGGTCGATCTCGCCGATGGCTATATTCATTTCTCGACCGGCGGTCAGCTGCGCGAAACGGCAGCGAAACATTTCGCCGGGCAGACGGACCTGCTGCTGATCGCCATCGACGAGGCAAGGCTCGGCGGGCACCTGCGCTACGAGACCTCGCGCGGCGGAGCCCTGTTCCCGCATCTCTATGCCCAGCTCGACCCGAAGGCCGTGCGCTGGATCGCACCGCTGCCGCTCAGGGCGGACGGAACACATCTCATTGCGGAGGACATCGCGTGATCGGCAGCCTGTTCACCCTCGCCCGGCCGCTGATCCACCGGCTCGATGCCGAGACGGCGCATCGCATGACGGTCGCGGCGCTCGCAGCCGCCCCGCCGCTCAAGCCCGCCGCCGACGATTCCGTTCTGGCGAGCGAGGCCTTTGGCCTCTCCTTCTCCAACCCGGTCGGCCTCGCGGCCGGTTTCGACAAAAATGCCGAAGCGGCCGATGGCGCGCTCGGGCTTGGCTTCGGCTTCGTCGAGGTCGGCGGCGTGACGCCCTTGCCGCAACCCGGCAACCCCCGGCCGCGCGTGTTCCGGTTGCTGGAGGACGAGGCCGTCATCAACCGCTACGGCCTCAACAGTGAGGGCATGGAGATCGTGGCGCAGCGGCTCGCCGCCCGGCGCAGGCGAGGCGGAATCGTCGGCGTCAATCTCGGCGCCAACAAGGAATCATCCGACCGTGCCGCCGATTATGCGGTGCTGGCTCGCAGGCTCGCCCCGCATGCCGACTTCCTGACCATCAACGTCTCCTCGCCGAATACGCCAGGCCTGCGCGACCTTCAGGCCGAATCCGCGCTCGACGATCTCGTGGCGCGGACGCTGGCGGCGCGCGATGAGGTCGCAGCGGCGAGCGGCCGGCGGACTCCGATCCTGCTGAAGATCGCACCCGACCTCACTTTGCCCGAACTCGACGGCATGGTTGCCGTGGCGCGCAAGCGCGCGATCGACGGCATGATCGTCTCCAACACCACCGTGGCGCGGCCGGAAAGCTTGCGCGCGCAAGCCAGGGCCGAGACCGGCGGGCTTTCGGGGCGGCCGCTCTTTGCCGTTTCCACCCGGATACTGGCGGAGACCTTCCTTCGTGTCGAAAGTCAGTTTCCGTTGGTCGGTGTCGGCGGGGTCGATTCGGCCGAGACCGCTTTTGCCAAGATCCGGGCGGGCGCGACGCTCATTCAGTTCTACACCGCGATGGTCTTCCACGGTCCGGGCCTGGTGAAAACCATCAAGACCGGCCTGGCGGCGGAAGCCCGGAAGGCCGGCGTCGAGCGGATCGGGATGCTGACCGGGCGCGATGCGGCTGCGATCGCACGCGGAGAGACGCTCTAGGGCTCAGCGGCGCGCCGCGAACAGGCGCGCCAGCAGCCAGAGCGGCACCACGATCAGCGCACCGGCGATGACCCATTGGCCGACTTCGCGCACGGCGCCGAAGCCGAGATCGCCCAGAGAGCGCACGAACCGGGCCACCGCCTCATAGAGCGAGCGTGGCGAGAGGCCGAGAAAGGCCATCGCCGCGCCGACAAGAAGCGAGATGAAGATCAGCCGGACCAGCACGCCGAGCGGTGAACCGCCGAGAAAGCGATCGACACTGCCATTGCTCATCGTCTCATGATCCTCCGAGAGGCCCGACATTGGGCCCAAGCTGCTTGAACGGCATCTGAACGACACCGTGCGGGGCTATAGCCCATCGCGCTCACGCCGTCGCGGACGCGCCTGCGGTGGCCCAGGCGGTGCCGGCGATCTTGGCTGCGGCGATCACGGCCTGCGTGCGGCTATCGACGTCGAGCTTGGTCAGGATGGCCGAGACATGAGCCTTCACCGTCGCCTCGGAGACGCCGAGTTCATAGGCGATCTGCTTGTTGAGCAGTCCTTCCGACAGCATCATCAACACACGCACCTGCTGCGGCGTCAGCGTCGAGAGGCGGCGTACCATGTCGGCGACCTCCGCATCGACAGGCGCCGCCAGATCGATCCCCGGCGGTGTCCAGACGCCGCCATCGAGCACGGCGCGGATGGCCTCGCCCATCTGCTCGACATCGGCCGTCTTGGGAAGGAAACCGAGCGCGCCGAACTCGATGCAGCGGCGAATCACGGCAGGGTCATCATTTGCCGAGACGACGATGACGGGGATTTCGGGATGGTCGGCCCGCAGGAAGAGCAGGCCCGAGAAGCCCTGAACGCCCGGCATGGTCAGGTCGAGCATGACGAGATCGGCGTCGCCGCCGGTCGAAAGCGCCTCCGTCAGCGCATCCAGAGACCCGACCTCGCTGACCTCGGCGCCAGCCAAAGCATGCGAGACCGCCTGCCGCAGGGCGCCCCTGAAGAGCGGATGATCGTCCGCGATGACGATCCGTGTCGCAGGCTGCCGACTCATCGCATCAATCCCCGTTTCCGCCCGGCCAGCATCTTGCCCCATGACATCCTGGCCGATGCCATCCTGCCCGGTGCGTCAAGGCGATCTCAAGCACCACGCGGCTGGCGGCGCAAGCCGTCACGGGCCAAACCGACAATCGACGGTGCGAAACGCCCGTGCGGCGCCGGCCATGAAGGCCTTTATACGCCTTCGTCATGGTACCCGGAACGAGCTTCACCAGTTCGTGCCCAGTTCCGAGGCCTTGGCTTAGCCGCCCGCCGGCAGGAGTTGTTCCAGCGCCTCGATGCGGTCGGCCTCGCGTGGCGGCTTGTCCCAACGGATGCGGCTGATGCGGGGAAAGCGCATGGCGAGCCCCGATTTATGACGCGTCGAGCGTTGCAGGCCCTCGAACGCGACTTCGAAGACGAGCCCGCTCTCGATGGTATGCGTGACCTCCCGCACCGGGCCGAAGCGGTTTTGCGTGTTTTTGCGGACATAGCGGTCGAGCTCGACGAGTTCCTCATCGGTGAAGCCGAAATAGGCCTTTCCGACCGGCACGAGTTCGTCGCTGTCGGGCGTCGTGCGCCAGACGCCGAAGGTGAAGTCGGAATAGAAGGAGGAACGCTTGCCGTGGCCGCGCTGGGCATACATCAGCACGCAATCGACCAGCCGCGCCTCGCGCTTCCATTTCCACCAATAGCCCTTCGGACGTCCGGGCAGATACGGCGAGTCGCGCCGCTTGATCATGCAGCCCTCGACAGCTTCGGCATCGGCGGCGGCGCCTGCCACTGCGGGGTCGGCCCGTGCTGCGGCGAGTTCGCCCCAGTTCGCGAAGGGAATCGTCGCCGAGAGATCGAAGCGGTCGCTGCCGAGCCGGCCCAGAAAGGTCTCCAGCCGGGCGCGACGCTCCATCAGCGGCAGGGCGCGGATATCGTCGGATCCGTCTGCCAAGAGGTCGTAGACGCGGATATGGGCCGGGTACTCGTCGAGCATCTTTACTGTCACCGTCTTGCGGTTCAGGCGTTGCTGCAGCGTGTTGAAGCTCTGGACGGCGCCCTCGCGCATCACCAGCAATTCGCCGTCGAGCGCGCCGTCCTGCGTCAGCGCCTCGACGAGATCGGGGAATGCGCCGGCGATATCCTCGCCGGTGCGGGAGAAGAGCCGCGTCAGGCGCGTCCCGTCGGGGCGCGTACCGCTGACGGCCTGGACGCGAATGCCGTCCCATTTCCATTCGGCGCTGAAAGCGGCGGGATCGAGCTTCTCGAAATCGCCATCCTCGATGGGATGCGAGAGCATGACCGGCCGAAACGGCGCGGGATCGTCGGCCTCCGGCCGCGTCGCACGCCCCTCCAGCCAGTCGAAGAGCGCGGTGTAGGGCGGCTCCAGACCGTGCCAGACCTGCTCGACCTCATCGGCCGGCACGCCACCTAGGCTTGCGGCCGCCGTCTTGGCGAGGCGAGCGGACACTCCTATGCGCAGAGAGCCGGTGATCAGCTTGAGCAGGGCCCAGCGGCCCGTCTCGTCGAGTGCATCGAGCCATGAGGCGACGAGGCGCGGGAGTTCGGTCTTGCCGGCATTGCGCAGGCCGGCGGCGACATCAGGCAGATGCGGCACGTCGTTGGCGCCGTGCTGGCCCGGCCACATCAGGGCGACCGTCTCCGAGAGATCGCCGACATAGTCGTAGGACAGCGCAAACAGCACCGGATCGGTCCGCTCGGCGATCAGTGCGCGGATCAGCCCCGCCTTGGCGTTGCGAAAGACCAGACCGCCGGTCATCGCCGCCAGCGCCAGCCCGCGGTCGGGATCCGGCGTGGTGCGCAGATAATCCGCGATCAAGGCGAGTTTCGCATTGCGGCGCGGCTCATAGGCCAGACGGTCGAGCAGCCAGGCAAAGCGGTTCATCGCGTCGCCCCCCTGCCACAGCCGGCACCTTTCCACATGCTGCCTTGCATCGTTCAGCTACCATTCATGAAGGAAACCTTACCGGCAAAGGAGAGCTTGGGAGAATGATGCCGATGCGAGCCGCGATACGGTTTCTGGCCTTGAATCTCTTCGCGGCGACGATGTTGGCGGGAACCTCCGTTCAGGCGGGAACCTTCTCCTGCCGCGAGACGCCGATCGTCCAGCCCGTAGCAGCTCTCTCCGGCCTCGCCACACGCGTCACGCAAGGCCGCTCGCTCGAGATTCTGGCAATCGGCTCCTCCTCGACGGAAGGCATCGGTGCGTCCGCCAAGGACAAGACCTATCCGGCCCGGCTCAGGGCTATGCTCGGCAAGGCCTGGCCCAATCTCTCGGTCGACATCGTCAATGCCGGCATCGGCGGCGAGACAGCCCCGCAAACCCTGGTCCGTCTGAAAAAGGCGCTGGCCGAGCGGCGCTACGATCTCGTGATCTGGCAGGTCGGCACCAATGACGCCGTCAATGGCGGCGATCTCGCCAAGTTCCGCAGCATGGTCACCGAGGGCATCGCCATGGTCAGGCAGGCCGGCCCCAGCCTTGCCATCCTCGATCCGCAGTTTTTCCCGGGCGTCCGCGAGCCCGAACGCTATCGCAGCTTCGTCGAGGCGATCGCCGAGACCGCCCGGCTGCAATCGGTCCCGGTTTTCACGCGCTATGATGCGATGCGGGAATGGTACGGCCGGGATGCACAAGGCTTCACCAGCGCGCTGTCGTCCGACGGCTTCCACATGAGCGATGCCGGCTATGACTGCCTCGCCCGCGACATGGCAACGGCGCTCGTCGGCATGGCGACGCCGCCGCGCGCCGTGGTGGCGCAGTCGCGGTAATCCAACCTCAGCCGGCAACTGCACTGGCCGCCTCCCCGGTCGATTCGGCCTCGCCCTCGTCGCCATAGCCAACGAGATGCAATGGCCTGGCCTTCAGGCCGACCGTGCCGCACCAGTGCACGAGCGCATCCGCCTCGCCATGGGTGACCCAGATTTCGCCGGCCCGGACTTCGCGGATCGTCGCCTGAAGATCGTCCCAATCGGCATGATCCGAGATGATCAGGGGCAATTCGACGCCCTTCTGCCGGGCCCGGGCGCGGATCCGCATCCAGCCCGACGCGAATGAGGTGACGGGATCGGGGAACTTTCGTGCCCAGAGATCCTGGATCGCACTCGGCGGGCAGATCACGATTTCGCCGCCCAGCGATTTCCTGTCGGTAGAGGCGACCTTGCGGATGTCGCCGAGAACCGCTCCCTCCGCGATATAGAACGCGGTCAGCGCATCCATCGCGCCATGGGTATAGATCGGTCTCTCGTAGCCGGCCTCGCGGATCAGCGCCATGACGCGCTGGGCCTTGCCCAGCGAGTAAGCGCCGACGATATGGGTGCGTTCGGGAAACAGCCTGACCGATTCCAACAGTTTGGCGACTTCGAGATGCGCCGGCGGATGCCTGAAAACCGGCAGGCCGAAAGTCGCCTCGGTGATGAAGACGTCGCAGGCAACCGGCTCGAAGCCAGCGCAGGTCGGGTCGCGCTCGCGCTTGTAGTCGCCGGAGACGACGATGCGCAGGCCCCGGCTCTCGACCACGATCTGGGCGGAACCCAGCACGTGGCCTGCCGGCACGAAGCGGAAATCGACCTCGCCGATCCGCGTCACCGCGCCAAGGACTGCTTCCTGCCGCTCTCCCGTAAAGCCCTCGCCATAGCGGAGAGCCATGATGGCGAGCGTCTCGCGCGTCGCCAGCACGGCGCCGTGGCCGGCGCGGGCATGGTCGGAATGGCCATGGGTGATCAGCGCCCGAGCGACCGGGCGCACAGGGTCGATGTAAATCTCGGCCGGCGGGCAATAGAGGCCGGCCGGCGTCGGGATCAGCAGCTGCGAGGGGCGCCAAATTTGATCGGAGCGCTGTCTGGCCAGTGTCATGCTCCTCAGATAGACCCGCGCACATGATCGAAAAGGGCTCGACGACGCATTCCGCCAGTTCGGGCGATCCGACGCTCGATCGTCGCTACGCCTGGGCGGAGGCTGCGCTGAAGGACGGCGACGCGCAGGCCGCGGTCGAAATCCTCGACCAGACGCTGGCGCAAGCCTACCACTTCACCGCCGCCTGGCACCTTTACGGGCTGGCGCAGGAGATGCTCGGCCGCAACGAGGATGCAGCGACCGCCTGGCGGCAATGCCTGACGCTCGACCCCAACGATCATTTCGGCGCGCGGCTCGACCTCGCCCGCATCGGCGCCATGGCGGCCGAGGATGCGACCTCCGAGAATTTTTCCGGCGCCCTGTTCGACGGCTATGCCGAACGCTTCGACAACCATCTGACGCAAGCCCTGCATTACAACGCCCCTGCCCTGCTGAAGGAAACGCTCGCGCGCATCAGCGATAACGCAGGCAGGGCGTTTCGGTTCGAGACGGTCTACGATCTCGGCTGTGGCACCGGGCTGATGGGCGAAGCCATCCGCGCGGAAACCGGCTTCCTCGCCGGCTGCGATCTCTCGCCGCGCATGATCGAACGCGCACGGACCAAGCTCCGCACTGATGGCGAACCGCTCTACGACAAGCTCGCGGTCGCCGGCCTCACCAGCTTCCTCGTCAGCCGCCCCGACCATTCCGCCGAGCTGGTCATAGCGGCGGATGTCTTCGTCTATCTCGGCGAACTCGGGCCGGTCTTCGCGCAGAGCGCGCGCGTCCTCAAGCCAGGCGGCCTGCTGGCTTTCACCGTGCAGAGCCACCCCGGCGATGGCGTCGTCGTCGGCGCGGACCGCAGATTTGCGCATGCGGAAAGCTGGCTCCGGCAGCGGCTGGAAGAAGCACGCCTGCGTCCTCTAAGCGTCGAGACTGCCAGCACGCGACAGGATCGCGGCGTCGCGGTTCCCGGACTGATCGTGGTGGCGGAGAAAAGCTGAGCGCGCCGACCGCACCGCCAGCCATTCCCCTCCCCGCCCGCAGCGCCTATCTCTGGGGAGAATGACCGCCCCCACCGCCGTCCCGAACGCAGTCCTGCCGCCCGCATTCGAGGCCTGGTTCGCCAGCCGAGGCTGGAACGCACGGCCACATCAGCTCGCTTTGCTTGAAGAGGCTCGCGCGGGCCGTTCGACGCTGTTGGTCGCTCCGACAGGGGCCGGCAAGACGCTCGCCGGCTTCCTGCCCTCGCTGGTCGAACTCACCGAGCCGGGCCGCGAACGTGAGGGGCTGCACACGCTCTATGTCTCGCCGCTGAAGGCGCTCGCCGTCGACATCGCCCGCAATCTGGAGATGCCGGTTGCCGAGATGGGCCTTGCCATCAAGATCGAGACCCGCACCGGCGACACCCCGGCCGCCAAGCGCGCCCGCCAGATCGCGCGGCCGCCCGACATCCTGCTGACGACGCCGGAGCAGCTGGCGCTTCTGGTCTCGCATCGCGACGCAAAACCCTTCTTCGCCGGCTTGCGCCGTATCGTTCTCGACGAATTGCATGCGCTGGTGACATCCAAGCGCGGCGACCTGCTCTCGCTCGATCTCGCACGCCTGCGCGGCCTCGCGCCAAACCTCAGCGCAGTCGGGCTTTCGGCGACGGTTCGCGAACCTGCCGACCTCCAACGCTTCCTTGGCGGCGCGGAGACGCCTGCGGGTCTCGTCACGGTGACGGGCGGGGCCAGCGCGCGCATCGGCATCCTGCAAACCGCAAGCCGCCTGCCGCTCGCCGGTCACACGACCGGCCATGCCATGGGCGAGATCTACAACGCCATCCGCGCCCACAAATTGACGCTGGTCTTCGTCAACACGCGCATGCAGGCCGAATTCGCCTTCCAGGCCCTGTGGAACATCAACGACGACAATCTGCCGATCGCGCTGCATCACGGCTCGCTGGACGCGGGCCAGCGCCGCAAGGTCGAGGCGGCGATGGCGGCCGGCCGACTCAAGGCCGTGGTCTGCACCGCCACGCTCGATCTCGGCATCGACTGGGGCGATGTCGACCTCGTCGTGAATATCGGCGCACCCAAGGGCGCCAGCCGGCTGATGCAGCGTATCGGCCGCTCCAACCACCGCATGGACGAGCCCTCGAAGGCGCTGCTGGTGCCCTCCAACCGATTCGAACTGCTAGAGTGTCGTGCGGCGCTGGACGCCGTCGCGGAAGCTGCGCAGGACACGGCGGACGCCCGCACCGGAGGGCTCGACGTGCTCGCCCAGCATGTGCTCGGCGTCGCCTGCTCCGATGGCTTCGATGCAGACGCGCTCTATGAGGAGGTCTGCACGGCTTCCCCCTATGCCGGTCTCCCCCGCGCCGACTTCGACGCTGTCGTCAACTTCGTCGCGACCGGCGGCTACGCGCTGCGCAGCTATGAGCGTTTCGCCAAGCTGCGGCAGGACAAGATCGGTCATTGGCGCGCCAGCAACGCCCAGGTGATCCAGCAATACCGCATGAATGTCGGCACCATCGTCGAATCGACCATGCTCAAGGTCCGGCTCGGACGGGCGCGGGCCGGAAAGCCGGGGCAGCCCTCGATGATCACGCGGGGCGGCCGAGTGCTCGGCGAGGTCGAGGAATATTTCGCGGAGACGATGACGCCCGGCGATACCTTCATTTTCGCCGGCGAGGTGCTGCGCTTCGAGGGCATCACCGAGAACGAGGCCATCTGCTCGCGCGCCGCGCCCGGCACCGACCCCAAGATTCCCTCCTATAATGGCGGCAGGTTCCCACTCTCGACCTTCCTGGCCGCCCGTGTGCGCACGATCCTGGCCAGCCCCCGGGAATGGGCCTCCCTGCCCGACGAGGTGTCCTCCTGGCTGCACGCGCAGAAACGGAAGTCGCGGTTGCCGAAACCCGGCGAATTGCTGGTCGAAACCTTTCCGCGCGGCGGACGCTTCTATCTCGTCGCCTACCCGTTCGAGGGCCGTCTCGCCCACCAGACGCTGGGCATGCTGCTGACGCGCCGGCTGGAGCGCAGCCGGATGCGGCCGCTCGGCTTCGTCTGCAACGATTACGGCATTGCGGTCTGGGGCCTCGGCGACATGAGCGCCGCGATCTCGCGCAGCGCCTTGAGCCTCGACGATCTCTTCGCGCAGGACATGCTCGGCGACGATCTGGAGGAGTGGCTCGCCGAATCGGCGCTGATGAAGCGCACCTTCCGCTCCTGCGCCATCATCGGCGGATTGATCGAGCGGCGCTTTCCCGGGCAGGAGAAGAGCGGCCGGCAGGTCACGATCTCGACGGATCTGGTCTATGATGTTCTGCGCCGGCACGAGCCGGACCATGTGCTGCTCAAGGCGGCGCGGGCGGACGCCGCCACGGGCTTGCTCGATATTCAGCGGCTTGGTCAGATGCTGACACGAATCAGCGGCCATATCGTGCATCAGCCACTCGACCATGTGTCGCCGCTCGGTGTCTCCGTGATGCTCGAGATCGGACGCGAGGCGGTTTATGGCGAGGCGGCCGATGAAATCCTGGCGGAGGCGGAAGCGATGCTGATCGAAGAGGCGATGGCGTGACGGTTGCCACCAACGCGGTCTCGCGGATGAGCGAAGCCTTCATGCTGGGGCGGCTGGCGATCGTGCCCGATCTCTCGGGCGCGCTCTGGCTGCCCGATGAGAGCACGCTCGTCGTCGCCGACCTGCATCTCGAGAAGGGCTCGGCCTATGCCGCGCGCGGCGTATTCCTGCCGCCCTATGATTCGACCGCCACCCTCGCCGCGCTGGCGGCCGCCGTGCTGCGCCACGCGCCGGCCCGCGTGATCGCGCTCGGCGACAGCTTTCACGACCGCCAGGCGCATACACGGATCAGCCTGGAGAGCGTCTCTGCCCTGCGGCAGCTTCAGACGGGACGCGACTGGCTCTGGGTCACCGGCAACCACGACCCGCAGATCAGCACGGAGATGGGCGGAGAGACCACCGCCATGATCAGCATCGCCGGCATCGCCCTGCGCCATGAGCCCGACGAGCAGGAGACCGGTTTCGAGATCGCCGGGCACCTCCATCCGGCCGCCAAGGTCAGGATGCGCGGGCGCGCCTTGCGGCGGCGCTGCTTCGCCTTGTCGCCGCGGCGCTGCGTGATGCCGGCGATGGGCGCCTATGCCGGCGGACTAAACCTGCGCGATCGCGCCTTCCGGCCGCTCTTCCGCGAGGGCCTGAGTGCGCATATGCTCGGAGACAGCCGGCTCTTCCGCATCGACGAGCGGTTGCTGTTACCAGATTGAGAAGAGTTCACCTTGCCGGGTTGCGTCGGCAGTAGGCTTGTGGCATCAGGACGCCGCTTCGGAACGACGCCGCGCTCCTGATCGCCCTCACCGACGATCGATGCGCTTGATGGCTGACGGTCCTGCTGCGGTAGCTCAGTGGTAGAGCACTCCATTGGTAATGGAGAGGTCGAGAGTTCAATCCTCTCTCGCAGCACCAGCATTCCCTCGGTGAATCAACACATATCCACACTGCCGCTGGGCTGCGTTCAGCACATATCGGCCGAACATGACATGTCGATTCGGGGGGCCCTTCGACGATTGTAGGTTCATGACTGTCGCCAGCTGACGACAATCTGGCGGGCTTGATCGTGCTTCAGCCTGCCGGTCCCCAAACCCGCCCACTCCGTCAGCCCGAGAAGGGATTTCGAGACTGACGGCCGCGTACCGTCTGCGGGCTGGCGGCGATGGCCAAGGCCATGTCCCATGCTACTCGGCGCGCTGTCCCTTGCCGTCGACCGACGCCGGCCCCTCTGGATCGGAAGGCTCATAGCGCCGCGCCATGGTCGTCACGCAACAGCCATGGTCGCCTTGCGGCATGCTGACCGAACAAACCTGCTCCCAAATGCCAGCGTGACCGGCGGCCTCAAGCCGGCGCCGGCGTGCGGTTCCCGGACAGGATCTGGCCGAGGAACTGCCTTGTGCGCTCGTTTTGCGGGTTGGCGAAGAACTGGCTCGGCGGCGCGGATTCGACGATCTCGCCCGCGTCCATGAAAATCACCCGATCCGCCACGCGGCGCGCGAAACCCATCTCATGTGTCACGACGAGCATGGTCATGCCGCTCTCGGCGAGCGAGACCATGACATCGAGCACCTCATTGACCATTTCCGGGTCGAGTGCCGAAGTCGCCTCGTCGAACAGCATGATCTTCGGGTTCATGCAGAGCGAACGCGCGATCGCGACGCGCTGCTGCTGGCCGCCCGAAAGCTGGACCGGGAACTTGCCGGCCTGCTCGGGGATATGCACGCGCTCGAGATAGGTCCGGGCGATCCGCTCGGCCTCCTCACGCGACAGGCCGCGCACCTTCATCGGTGCCAGCATGCAGTTTTCCAGCGCGGTCAGATGCGGAAACAGATTGAAGCTCTGGAACACCATGCCGATTTCGCGGCGCACGACGTCGATGCGCGGCATATGCGCGTTCAGCGTCACGCCATCGACGACGATTTCGCCCTGCTGATGCTCCTCGAGCTGGTTCAGGCAACGGATCAGCGTCGACTTTCCCGAGCCGGACGGGCCGCAGATGACGATGCGCTCGCCGCGCCGCACCTGCAGGTCGACATCGTGCAGGACGTGGAACGTCCCGTACCATTTGTTGACCTTCTTCATCTCGATGATGACGTCACCCAGCTCCGAGCCCGGTGAATCCGGGCCTGGCGCGGTTGCAGCCTGCGGCATGGCCATCAAGGCATCCTTCCAAACAAGATCCACGCGGCCGCCATATGAGGGCGGCCGCGTCGACAGATTATGCTGCGTCAGAAGCTCGGCATCGGCGGCAGCTGCGACAGCGGAATGCCGAACCAGCGCTTGTTGATCTCGCTGAGCTGGCCGTTGCCGGCGACCTCGGCGATGAACTTGTTCGACCATTCGGTCAGAGCCGTGTCGGCCTTGCGGAAGGCCATGCCGTTGGCCTGTTCCTTCAAGGTCAGTTTCGGCTCGATGTTCATCTGCGGATAGTCCTTGTTCAGCTGAGCAAGGATGGTGTTGCTGGCGCCCATCGCAGCGACCTGGCCGGAGATCAGGGCCTGGAGGGCGGTGGCGTCGTCGTCGAAGCGCTTGATCGCCGTGCCCGACGGAGCGATGGCGGAAATCGCGGTGTCCTGGGTGCTGGCACGCGCGACGCCGATCGTCACATCCTTCAGATCCTCAGGCTTCTTCACGGCAACCGATTTCGGCGCCAGCACGTAGATCGTCAGGGAGCTGTACGGGTTGGAGAACAGCACCTGCTTGGAACGCTCGGCCGTGATGCCGAAGGTCGCGATCAGGACGTCGATCTTGTTGGTCAACAGATAGGGAATGCGGTTGGGGCCAGTCACAGGCACGAGCTCGAGCTGCACGCCCATCGCCTTCGCCATCAGCGCCGCGACATCGGCATCATAGCCGGCCGGCTTCTGGCTCGCATCGGTGCCGCCGAAGGGCGGGTAGTCGGTCAGCACGCCGACCAGAAGCTTGCCGCGGGTCTTGATTTCGTCGGGCGTGGCGGCCTGGGCGGTATCGCGGCCGAAGGGCAGCACGGCTGCGGCAACGCCGGCCGCCAGCATCAGGCCCAGGCTCCTGCGAACGATCTTTTTCATCAAGGTCATCATTGCTCCTCCCACTGTCATGCAGTGATCTTGGTTTGGGTCGTTTCCACTCACCGGCTTGCGACGGTCAGTTTTCGCTCCATGACCTTGCTGTAGGCCGATAGCGGCCAGCAAATCAGGAAATAGACCAGCGCCACCAGCGCAAAGATCGTGAACGGGCGGAAGGTGGCGTTGTTGATGATCTGCGCCGCGCGGGTGATCTCGACGAAGCCGATGATCGAGGCGAGCGAGGTGCCCTTGATCAGCTGAACCAGGAACCCGATCGTCGGCGGAATCGCGATGCGGATGGCCTGCGGAATGATGATCAGGAACATGCGCGGCACATAGGTCAGTCCGAGCGAGTACGCGGCTTCGGATTGACCGCGTGGCACGACCTCGATCGAGCCGCGCCAGATCTCGCCGAGAAAGGCGCTGGCGTGCAGCGAGAGCCCCACCGCCGCAGCCCCCCAGGGATCGACGTCGATGCCGAAGATGCCGGGCACGAAGAAGGCCAGGAAGAGCTGCATCAACAGGGGCGTGCCTTGGAAGACCTTGATGTAGCTGAGCGCCAGCCAGCGCAGCCATTTGAATTCGCTGGTCCGCGCGAGCGCCACGATGAGCCCGCCGATACCGCCGCCGATGAAGGCAACGATGGACAGGAGCAGCGTCCAGCGGACCGCCATGATGATGAAAAGGATATCGCCTTCGCTGAGGACACGCATGCCGGTTCTCCTAGCGCAGGCTGGGTTTGCGCAGCCAGGCGCGTTCTATGGCGGCGAACGCGCCCCAGAACAGCACCGACATGGCGAAATACATGCAGGTCACGACGAAATAGACCTCGAAACTGCGGAAATTGCGCGACTGGATGTCGCCGGCCGCAGCCGTCAATTCGCCCGCGGCGATGGCCGAGCAGACGCTCGAGTTCAGCATCAGCAGGATGAACTGGCTGGTCAGCGAGGGGTAGATCGCCTGGATCGACGGTTTCAGGATGATGTAGCGGAAAATCTGCAGGGGACGCAGGCCCAGCGACTTGCCGGCTTCGATCTGGCCCTTGGAAATGCTCTCGATGCCGGCGCGGATGATCTCGATGCCGTAGGCCCCGACATTGACCACCAGAGCCAGCAGCGCGGCCGTCTCCGAGGACAGCCGGACGCCCGCCGCCGGCAGGCCGAAATAGATCATAAAGATCTGGATCAGGAAGGGCGTGTTGCGGATGACCTCGATATAGGCGTCGAGAATCCATTGCAGCCAGCGCGGGCCCGATGTCTTGCCGAGAGCGCCGAGCACGGCCACGACCATGCCGATCACCATGGCGAGACCCGACAGCACCAGCGTGTGCAGGGCGCCCCTGAGCAGCTCCGGCCAATACGCAAAGACGTCGGCAAATTCGAATTGATACGCCATGTCAGCGCGACGCCCGCTCAGGACGTTGCGTACAGCACAGGCATGCGGTCGGCGCAGGCTCGATCAAGACCACGTCTTCTTCTCCACCTCGTTCTGAAGCCGGTTGAATCCGGCTGCTGTTTCGCTCTCACGCTCGTGCCGCTTTGTTCGGGGAAACGGCAACGCCTATCAACTGTATTCTTCAGAGTCTTGGAACCAGCAATCCACCATCGACTGCAAAGACCGAGCCGGTGGAGAACGCGAAGGCCCCCGAGACAAGCCCCGTGACAAGCCGGCCGACATCGGCCGGTTCGCCCCACCGGCCGGCGGGAACCAGGCCTTCGGCGATGCGCCGGTCGTATTTCGCTGCGACGACCGCAGTCATATCCGTGCGGATGATGCCGGGACGCACCTCGAAAACGACGAATCCCTCCGGCGCCAGACGCATGGCGAGGTTCTTTGACCACATCGACAGCGCGGCCTTGGAAACGCAGTAGTCGGCGCGATCGGGCGAGACCATCTCGGTGCTGGCCGAGGTGATGAAGATGATGGTGCGGCCACCCTCCTCCCGCTTCAGCATCGCGCGTGCAACGCACTGGCTGAGAAAGGCGGCTCCGCGCAGGTTCACGCCGAGCACATGATCGAAGGTTTCGGGCGCGAGATCGAGCATGTCGCCGCGAACCGGCGTTCCGATGCCGGCATTGGAGACGAAGCAGTCGAGCCGGCCAAAGCGCGCATAGACGGCATCGATCACGCCTGCATGGCTTTCGGTTGCGGCAACGTCATGCGCCACGAACAGGCTCTGCGCACCCTCGGCCTCCAGCGCTGCAGTCGTCTCGTCCACCGCAGCGTCAGCGACGATGTCGGTGAAGGCGATATCATATCCCGCTTGGGCGAGAGAGACGGCGATGGCGCGCCCGATTCCGCGGCGGGCACCAGTGATCAGGGCAACTGGCCGTGTCATGCTGAGATCATCCCTTGTCGATGCGCCACCCGCGTCCGCTGCCATGTCAGGAGCCCTGGAAGACCGGCTTCTGCTTCCGCTGGAACGCGCCGACGCCCGCCTTGACGTCGTCGGTGTAGGAGACAAGCGAACCGGCGAGGATTTCCATCGCAGCCGCCGCATCCTCTCCCTCAGCCGCGTTGATCAGCTGCTTGGCGATCGTCGTTGCGACCGGCCCGCGCGCCAACACGCGCTCGGCGACAATCCGCGCGGCGTTCAACACAGAGCCAGTCTCGACGACGTCGTCGACGATACCCAGCGACAGCGCCCGCTCGGCCGTCACGATCTCGCCCATCAGCGAAAGCCGCCGCACGACGCCCGCGCCGAAGCGGGCCACGAGACGCTGCGTGCCCGACCAGCCCGGGATCATGCCGATGCCGGTTTCGGGGAGCCCGATCTTGGCCTGGGCCTCGCAGATGCGGAAATCGGCAGTCGCGGCGAGTTCCAGCCCCCCGCCGAGCGCGTGGCCGTTCAAGGCCGCGATCAGCGGAACCTTCAGCCGCGCAAGCTTGTCGAAGACGCGGTGCCCGGTGCGCACCCAATCCTGCCCCATCTGGAGCGGGCTGAGCGCACCCCAGGCCGCGATGTCGCCGCCCGCACAGAAGGCCTTGCCGGCCCCGGTCAGGATCGCAACGCGAACGGACGGATCACGGTCGATCCTGTCGGCGGCCTCGCCGAGCAAGGCGACCATCGTCTCGTCGAGAGCGTTGAGCTTCTCGGGCCGTGCGAGCGTGATGATCGCGACATGATCGGCAATGACGAGCTGGACCGGGTCGCTCTGGACTGGATCGCTCATGCCCTGCCTCCCCCGATATCGAGGCCGATCGGCGCGGGATCGAACAGGTTCGCATCCATGACCTTGAGATTATCCGATACGATCAGCGGGAATTCGGCCTGAGCCAGGATATCGCGCTCGAGGTCCACGCCGGGCGCGATCTCGGTCACTTCTATGCCTTTCGGCGTCAGCCTGAGAACGCAGCGCTCGGTGATGTAGGTGATGTCCTGCCCCTGCGCGACGGCGCGCTGGCCCGAGAAGGAGACATGCTCGACCTCTTTCACCAGCTTCATGATCTTGCCTTCCCTAGCGATCTTCAGCTCCTTCTCTTCGATCGCGAGACCCGCGGCGGCGGTGAAATAGCCGGAGAAGACGATGCGCTTGGCGCGGGCGGTGATGTCGACAAATCCCCCGGCACCGGCCGTCACATGCGGGCGGACACCGAGTTTCGAGACGTTCACCGAGCCATTCGCATCGATCTGCAGGAAGGACAGCAGCGAGACGTCGAAGCCGCCGCCCTGGAAATAGGTGAACTGATAGGGCGATGGCACGATCGCCTCGGCGTTCGAGGCGCAGCCGAACTGGAAGTCGAGCAGCGGCACGCCGCCGACCGCTCCCTGCTCGATGACCCAGGTCACGTCGCCATGCCGCCCCTCTTCGATCAGGACACGCGGCACGTTGGCAGAGATGCCGAAGCCGATATTGACCGCATTACCGTAGCGCAGCTCCTGCGCCACGCGCCGGGCGATCACCTTGGCGGGGTTGAACTCGGGCAGCTCGAAGCTCGACAGGGTGCGGAAGACCTCGCCGGAAATGGCCGCGTCGTACTGGGTCTGCGTCGTCTGCATCTGGTCGGGCGCGACCACGATCGCGTCGACCAGCACACCTGGCACCATGACATTATGCGGCTTCAGCGTGCCGCTCTTGGCGAGACGCTTCACCTGAGCGATGACGATGCCGCCATTGTTCCTGACCGCCAGCGCCTGATCGAGCGGGCCGAGATAGCCGCCCTCATGTTCATAGGAGAGGTTGCCGCGCTCATCGGCCGTCGTCGCGCGGATGATCGCGACATCGGGCACGATCGCCTTGAAGTAGAGCCAGTCCTCGCCATCGAAGGTGACGCGCTTGACGATGGCCTCTTCCGCCGCCTTGGCATTCATCGCGCAGCCCTCGCGGGCGGGATCGACGAAGGTATCCATGCCGACCTTGGTGAGGACGCCCGGCCGCTTGGCTGCGGCCTCGCGATGCATGTCGAAGAGAATGCCGGTCGGGACGTTATAGGCCGGGATCTGGTTCCCCGTAACCATCTTCCAGATCGCGGGCGGCTCTGCCGAGGACGGGCCCGACGGATAGGATCCGCCGAGGATTCGGGCGAGCAGGCCGGGCTTGGCGATGTGATCGACGCCCTTGATGCCCCACATGTCGCCGGCCGCGATCGGATGCAGCGTGGTGAGGTTGCGTGGATGGCCCTCGGCATCGAAGCGACGTCCGATGGCGGCCAGGACGGCATCCGGACACCCAAGCCCCGACGAGGACGACACCGTCACAATCGCACCATCGGGAATCAGTGCGGCGGCAGCGTCAGCCGAGACAACGGTTGGGAATGCCATGATCGATCAGACCTCTTGGACAGCCGCGCGTCGACCGCGGGCATTGGCAGGATTGGCCGCGCGATCGCGGGCTGGCCGGTATTGGTGAGACGTCATCCCGCAGCCGCCAGAGCCCGGTGGTGAATGCCGCAGGATTCGCGGATGATCAGCTTGGCCTCGCCGACATACGTCGCACCCGCCGCATTGCGATCCGCGATCTGGTCGAGCAGCATGCGCGCCGAGCGTTCGCCGAGACCGACCGCATCGACCGACACGGTCGTCAGCGCCGGCACGACATGGCGCGCCTCCTCGGTATCGTCGAAGCCGACAACGGCGATATCGGTCCCGACCGAGAGCCCTCGCCGCGCTGCCGCCAGCATCGCGCCGATGGCGACGACATCGTTGTAGCAAACGACGGCCGTCGGCCGATCGGCGAGCGCCAGCACCGCGCCCATCGCGCGAACGCCACCATCCTTGGTCGGCAGGCTTTCGATGTTGAGGCCCGGATCGATCGCGCATTTCGCATCCGCCATCGCGTCAGCGAAGCCCTGGAACCGATCCTGGCGAACCACCATCGAGCCCATGCCGCCGACATAGGCGATGCGCCTGTGGCCGAGATTCAGAAGATGGCGGGTGATGCGGGCGGCGCCGGCTCGGTTATCAGGCACGACCAGCGAAGCCTGCGAGCCCGCGATCCGGCGGATCGACAGGACAAGCGAGGCATCGCCGCTCGCCAGCCCCTCGACATCCTCGGGCCGCGTATCGAGAGCCGGACACAGGATGATCCCGCGCGCGCCGTTCTCGCGCATCATCCTGATGACCTGAGATTGCTGCGAGACGCTTTCGCCCGTATGCGCCAGGAAGGCGACGTAACCGGACATCTGAAGCACGTTCTGGATGCCGATCGACAGCTCGGCGAAGAACGGGTTCGAGAGGTCGTTGATGACGATGCCGACGATGTTGGAGCCGGCATTGCGCAGCCCTGCCGCGCCGCGATTATAGACATAGCCCAGCTGATCCATGGCGCGCTGGATCCGCTCGGCGGTCTCGCGCTTGACGCTGCCCCGCCCGGTCAAAACCAGCGAGACGGTCGATTTGGACACGCCGGCCGCCTTGGCGATCTCGATGATCGTCACGCGCCCCTTGTCGGATTCAGCTTCGGTCATGGGCTTGCCCCGGCTAATGGAACGTTCCCTATCATGCGGAATATATAATCGCAAGAACGCTTTCAATCGCCGCGAAATGGCGCTATTTGAGGGTTCCACAGCATAATAATAATGGAACGTTCCATTTTTGGAGGCCTTGATGGTCACGATCGCCCTGCCGGCTCTGGACGGAACGCTGTCGGATTTCGTGTTGTCGCCGGCATCGCCCTACCCGACACGCCATGAGGCGCCGGCACAACGCACCGTCTATGCGGCCGCGCATGTCGTGGCCGACCCGCTCAGGCTGATCACACCGTGGGAGCGCCCGGCCGTCGATTGGGACGCCACGCTGGCATTCCGGCGCCATCTCTGGGGGCTGGGCTTCAAGATCGCCGAGGCGATGGACACGTCCCAACGCGGAATGGGGCTCGATTGGAGCAACGCCTCGGAGCTGATCGCACGTTCACTGTCGGAAGCGAGGGCGACGCCGGGCGCCGACCTCGCCTGCGGGGCGGGCACGGACCAGCTCGACCTGCGCGCGGAGCATTCGCTCGAGGACGTCATCGCGGCCTATGAGGAGCAGATCGCCCATGTCGAGCGCCATGGCGGGCGCATCATCCTCATGGCTAGCCGGGCCCTTTGCCGTGCGGCACGCAACGCCGATGATTATCTGCGCGTCTACGGCCATCTGATCCGGCAGACGAAAGAGAAGGTGATCCTGCACTGGCTCGGCGAAGCCTTCGATCCGGCGCTGGCGGGCTATTGGGGATCGCGCGACTTCACGCCGGCCATGGAGACCGTGCTGACGCTGATCCGCGACAACGCGGCCAAGATCGACGGCATCAAGATCTCGCTTCTCGATGCCGAGAAGGAGGTCGTCATGCGTCGCCTGCTGCCCGCGGGGGTCGTCATGTATACCGGCGACGACTTCAATTATGCGGAGCTGATGGCCGGCGACGCGCAAGGGTTCTCCCACGGCCTGCTCGGCATCTTCGACCCGATCGCACCGGCGGCCGCCGCCGCATTCGATCGTCTCGCGGCCGACGACCTCGCCGGTTATCATGCCATACTCGACCCGACCGTCGCGCTGTCGCGCCGCCTCTTCGAGGCACCGACGCAGCATTACAAATGCGGCGTCGTGTTCCTGGCCTGGCTGAACGGCTTCCAATCCCATTTCCGCATGGTCGGCGGCGCGGAATCGGCGCGCGGCATCCTGCATTACGCCGAGCTTTTTCGCCTGGCCGACCGGGCGCATCTCTTCACCGATCCCGAGCGCGCAGCGAGCCGGATGAAGCAGCTCTGCGCGCTCAACGGTCTTGCCTGAAGCCTCGCGCACTCGCGCAGCGCCTGTCTCGCGCTCGCATTCCCCGAACACGAAGGTCCGGCCACAGCCATGACAATCGACAGCGCCATCTACGACCAGATCCGCGACACGACACGCCGCTTCGCCGACGATGTCGTTCGCCCCGTAGCGGTCGAGCTCGACCGTACCGAGGCGTTTCCTGCTGAAATCTATCGCCAGATGGGCGAACTGGGGCTTTTCGGCATCACGGTTCCCAGCGAACTCGGCGGCGCGGGCCTCGATACGCTGGCCTATGCGATCGTCATGGAGGAGCTGTCGCGTGGTTATGCCTCTGTGGCCGACCAATGCGGCGTGGTCGAGCTGATCGGGACCCTCCTCACGCGTTACGGGACGCCCGAGCAGCAGCAGCGCCACCTGCCCGATATCCTCGCCGCGCGCGTCAGGATCGCCTATTGCCTGACCGAGGCGGAAGCGGGCTCCGATCTTTCAAACGTCAAGACGACCGCGAAGCCGACTGCCGAAGGCTGGCTGCTGAATGGCGGCAAGCTCTGGATCCACAATGCGCCCGTCGCGGATCTGGGGTTCGTGCTGGCTTCGACCGAGCCGCAGGCCGGGCATCGCGGCATGAGTATCTTCATCGTCGACCTGCACGCCGAAGGCGTCACGCGTGGCGCGAAAGAACACAAGATGGGCCAGCGCGCGAGCCAGGTCGGCGGCCTGACTTTCGACAATGTGCTGGTGCCGAAGGATGCCCTGCTCGGCGAGATGAACCGCGGCTTCCACATCATGATGAGCGTTCTGGAAAAGGGGCGCGTCGGCATCGGCGCGCTGGCGGTCGGCATCGCGCAGGCGGGGCTGGAAGCGGCGCTGGCATATGCCCGCGAGCGGCGCCAGTTCGGCAAGCCGATCCTCGAAAATCAGGGATTGCAATGGATGCTGGCCGACATGGCCAAGGACATCGCGGCCGGGCGGGCTCTAGTCGAACGCGCCGCCGGCATGATCGACCGCGGCGCTTCGGCGACCTCGGCAGCCTCGATCGCAAAGTGCTTTGCCAGCGACATGGCGGTCGCGCAGACGGCCAATGCCGTGCAGATTTTCGGCGGTTCCGGCTATATTCAGGGTGTCGAGGTCGAACGGCTCTACCGCGATGCCAAGATTACCCAGATCTATGAAGGCACCAACCAGATCCAGCGCACGATCATCGCCAGGGAGCTGATCAAGCACGGAGCCTGACTCCGGGAATCCCAGCCGCCCTGCGCAACACGAAGCCCTGCGCAACACGAAGCCCTGCGCGTCAGGAAGCCCTGCCCTGCCGCCGGGAGGGCGTTCCGGGCTGGCTGCTTAAGCGCGGCTCTGCGATGATCGCGGGCGCACCCGGAACCGGGTGTTGCGATTTATGCCGCTTGAGCCGGGACTTGATGAATGGCGTTTCTGAAAGAGGCGGAGCCGGAACGCGGCGTACCCCACCCCGTGCTGCCCGGCATTTCCCGCATCGTCGCCAATAATCCAAGCCTGATGACCTATCATGGCACCAACACATATCTGATCGAAGCGGAGGGCAGCTTCGCCGTTCTCGACCCCGGGCCCGATGATGACGGCCATATCGAGGATATCCTGAGGGCGACGGGCGGGGCGGTGCGATCAATTCTGCTGAGCCATACCCATTCCGACCATCTCGGCTCGACGGCCGCGTTGAAGGCCCGCACGGGCGCCACGACCTACGCCTTTTACCTGAGCGCCGATCCTTCGTTTGCGCCCGATGTCCTGCTGCGGGATGGCGACAGCGTGCTCGGAATGACCGCGCTCCATACGCCCGGCCATGCCAGCGATCATCTCTGCTTCGCACGCGAGGACGGGGTGGTGTTCAGCGCCGACCACGTCATGTCATGGTCGAGCAGCATCGTTTCGCCGCCGGGCGGCAACATGATCGACTATTTCAACAGCCTGCAGCTCATGCTGGATCGCGACGACACGCTGTTCCTGCCCGGACATGGCCCGCCCTTGCCCGAGCCGCAGCCCTATGTGCGGCAATTGCTCGACCACCGGCTGAAGCGCGAGAACGAGATCGCGGCGGCTCTCAAGGATGGGCCGGTGGGGACGTGGGATCTGGTCGACCGGCTCTATTCCAAGACGGACCCGTGGCTGCGACGCGCCGCGGAGCGCAATGTCACCGCCCATCTCCTCAAGCTTCAATCGGAGGGCCGCGTCGCGAGCCGCTCCGACAAATGGGTAGCGCTCGACTAGGACCGGATGCCTGGGAGCGTTTTCGTATGCTCGGAAAACGCGCCGTCATCCTGGCTGAAGCGAAGCGGAGCGCCGGGATCCATCGTAGAGTTGTGAGCCCTCCGATGGATTCCGGATCTGCGCCGCTACGCGGCTTGTCAAGGATGACGCGCGTTTCCGAGCTGATACGGCGGTCCCTATAGCGCGCGCGTGCTGGCCACGCCGAGGTAGCAGATGCCCTCGCCCGGCTTTGCCTTGGCATTGGGGAAGATGACGAAGCCATTTTCCGACGCGGCGACTGCCTCCCCTCCGGCGCGGCGCGCGATGATCTGGCCGGCGGCGATCGCGTCGCCGGTCTTCCATTGGCCTTCGAGCCGGTCGCCCTGCGCCTCGCAGATCACCAGATCGGCCATATGGATGACCGATGGCCTCGGCTCAGGGCGCGGCGGAGCATCGACCATGCCCAGATGCGCCAGGGCATTGTGGATCGCGGCAAGGCCTACATCGGCTGCGTGCGGGTCCTCATGGGTGCCGCATTCCAGCGTGACGCCGTAG
Source organism: Allobosea lathyri (assembly GCF_900108245.1). GTDB lineage: Bacteria > Pseudomonadota > Alphaproteobacteria > Rhizobiales > Beijerinckiaceae > Allobosea > Allobosea lathyri. The sequence continues at coordinate 318,597 of NZ_FNUY01000001.1, read as the reverse complement.
CCGCCGGCAAAGCGCATGTATTCGGTGGTGCCGAAGCCTTCGGTGACCGCGAGTCTCGGCAGATTCAGCCGCTCGCGTGCCGCGATCAGGCGGACATAGATGTCGAGCCAGCCATGGATCAGGATATCGGTGCCCAGGCAGGCGGCGAAGGCCGCTTCAGCCGCAGCATGGCGGAAGGGTTCGAGATCCCCCGTATTGTCCTCGGGGCCGAAGAAGACGAAGGGCTGGCCCGGCGCGGTGAAGGAATGGATGTCGAGCAGGACCTCATGCTCGCGCAGCAGGGCGCAGAGCGGGTTGCCGATCCTGTCCTCATTGTCCTCAGGCAGCGGCCTTTCGCGTAGGTCGCGGTTGAGGTTGCGGTCGCCTTCGCGCGTGTTCTGGCGATAGGCCTTCGGGTTGGCGACCGCGACGAAGGTGACGTCGCCGCGCAGGACCGTCAGCCGGCCCGTCCGGCAATCCTCGATGGCACGCGCGATCGCATTGGGGCCGCAGATTTCATTGCCATGCACTGCGCCGAGCACGAGCAGCTTCGGCCCCGCCTTGAGGCCGTGAAAGCGCACGCTTTCGAGCGGTCGCAGGTCCAGCATGCGGTTTTCTTGCATGCGGCTTTCAGGGTCGGCATTCGATGGCGTCGTCATAGGTCGGTCTCGCGTCTATCTCGGTATCGGTGGAATGGCAGGTCAGGTGCGGCGCGACTGCGATTGCGGGTCGAGGATGTCGCGCAGGCCGTCGCCGAGCAGGTTCAGTCCTAGCACCGTCATGAAGATCGCCAAGCCGGGAAAGATCGAAATCCACGGCGCCGTAGTGATCTGGTCGCGCGCATCCGACAGCATGCTGCCCCAGCTCGGAAAGGGCGGACGGATGCCAAGCCCGAGGAAGGAAAGCGATGCCTCGGCCAGCACCGCCCCGCCCATGCCGAGCGTGCCGATGACGATGATCGGGCCAGCGATATTGGGTAGGATCTGGGTCAGCATGATGCGGATGTCGCCATAGCCGAGCGAGCGAGCCGCCTCGACATAGCCCTGCGACTTGACCGAAAGCGTCGCCGCCCGGGTCAGCCGGCAGGTGAAGGACCAGTTGGTCAGACCGAGCGCGATCAGCAAGCTTGTCAGGCCCGGCGTCAGGATCGCCATGATGGCGAGCGCGAAGATCAGCGAGGGAATGGCCAGCATCAGATTGGTCAGGCCGTTGACGAAATCATCCCACCAGCCGCCCCAATAGGCGGCCGACAGCCCGAGGCAGACGCCGATCAGGGTATTGATGAACTGGGAGACGATGCCGACCGTCAGCGAAATCCGCGCGCCATGCAGCACGCGGCTGTAGATGTCGCGGCCCTGCGCGTCGGTGCCGAACCAGAACTCGGCGCCGGGCGGCACCTCGGCATTCATCAGATTGGCATCCATCACCGGGTCGGTATGGGAGAGCCAGGGCGCGAGCGCGCCCGCGATCAGGACGGTCGCGAAGAGCGCGCTTCCGATCCAGAGATTGCCGCGGAATTTCATCGTCTCGTCCGACCTAACTATATGAGATGCGCGGATCGATCATCGCGCAGAGCACGTCGACGATGATGTTCACGACGAGGAAAAACAGCACGATCAGCAGGATACAGCCCTGCACGACGGGGATGTCTCGGAGCGAGACGCTGTCGACGAGAAGCGAACCGAGGCCCGGCCAGGCGAAGAGCTTTTCGACAACGACAGCCTGCCCGATCACGGAGCCGAACTGGAGCCCCAGTGTCGTCAGGACGATGACCATGGCGTTGCGCGCCACATGCCAGCGCATCACCCTGACCTCGCTGGCGCCTTTGGCGCGGGCCGTGCGCACGAAATCTGCATTCATCACCTCGAGCACGGCCGCCCGCGATGTCCGCGCCAGAAGCGCCAGCGGCGCGACGCCGAGCGCGATGGCCGGCAGCACGAGATAGCGCGGATCGCCGTCGCCATAGCCGAAGCTGGGGAACCAGCCGAGAAGCAAGGCAAAAGTGTACATCAGCAGCAGGCCGAGCCAGAACTGTGGCAATGACAGGCCGGACACTGCGACGACCATCGACTGCGTGTCGAGCCAGCTGCCGGGCTTCAGCGCAGCCAGGAATCCCAGCGGCACGCCGACGATCACGGCAAAGAACATCGCAGCCAGCGCGAGCTTGAGGCTGGGCCAGAGCCGCTCCGACACCGAATCCAGCACGGGCTGCCGGGTCCGGAACGAGATGCCGAGATCGAGCGTCACCAGGTTGCCGATATATTTGACGAAGCGCAGCGGTACGGGATCGTCGAGACCGAACTGCGTATTCATCCGCGCGATGGCCTCCGTATCGATCGCGCTACGGCCATCGGCGATCTGGCTGGTGGCGAAATTACCGGGAATGACGCTGAACAGCAGGAAGATCAGCGCAGCGACCGCAAGCAGGATCGGTATCGCCTGCAAGAGGCGCCTGAAGACATAGGGCAGCATGAGGGTCTCCTGGCCAGCGACACCCGGCGGCGTTCACCGCCGGATGTCGGGCTTGGATGGAGGATTTGGCCTATTTGGCCGCGGGCGACGAGGCGTCGACCCAGAGATCCTCGTAATGTTGCAGCGCGAGCTCGGTCGCGTTGGGCTGCAGGCCATGCAGCCAAGGCTGATGCGCCATCACCGCCTTGTTATAGTTGAAGAACCAGACGGGGGCGTCGTCATAGACGGCGGCATTCGCCTTCTTCAGCAGCTCCAGACGCTTGGCCGGATCATCCGTCGCGCCGGCCTCGTCGATCAGCTTGTCGACCGCGGGGTTCTTGTAGATGGCGTAGTTGCAGGCGCTCTGCGGCGTCGCCGAATGGAAGCACTTCATCGCGGTCAGCGGGTCGGGACCCGACGTGTTCGACCAGATATAAGCCTGGAAATCACCCTTCGAGACGATTCCGCCCAAGGCCGAGCCTTCGACCGGCTTGATCTTCACCTTGATGCCGACCTTCGCCAGCATGGGGATGACGGCCTCGGCGATCGGGATGCCCCAGCTCTCGTTGGGCGACGCCGTCCATTCGAACTCGAAACCATCCGGATAGCCTGCCTCGACGAGCAGCTTCTTGGCCTTCTCCGGATTGAAATCGTAGGGCTTCATGTCCTTGTCGTAAGCCGGCGATGACAATGGCAGCCAACCGGTGGCGCGATAGGCCTTGTCACGCACGAGACGCTTGATGATCAGCTCGCTGTCGATGGCGTGGTTCACCGCCTGCCGGACGCGCTTGTCCGAGAACGGCTTGAAATTGGGGTTCATGCCCATGTTGCGCGTGAACACCTCGGCGACCTCGATGATGCCTTTCGACAGGTTCGCGTCGGCCTTGTAGGCGACATATTGCGTCGGGCCGAGGATCGAGACGTCGACCTCCTTGTTGCGGAAGGCGATGTCGCGGGAAGCCGCCTCACCCATCGGCGAAATCACGACCTTGTCTGCATAGGGCTTGCCGGCCCGGTAGAACTTGTCCCAGCGTTCGAGCACTATGCGCGAGCCGGGAACATGCTCGACGAACTTGAACGGACCCAGCCCGATCGGCTTGTTGAAGAAATCGGGGGCCTGCGCTTCCTTGGCCGGGTAGATCGAGGTGATCGCACTGAAGAAGAAGAAGCCGGGCTCGGCCTTCTCGTTCAGGGTCATCTCGATGGTAAAATCATCGATCTTCTTCAGGCCCGAAATCTCCTTGGCCTGGCCCTTCTCGACATCGACCGCGCCCTTGATGCGCCGGACATGACGCGCGCCGGGATAGCTCTTGGTGCTGTCCATGATGCGCGTCAGGCTCCAGATGACGTCGTCGGCGGTCATCTTGCGGCCGTTGTGGAACAGCGCGTCCTGGCGAAGCTTGAAGGTGTGGACCAGCCCATCAGCCGATGCGGTGACGCTCGTCGCCAGTTCGGGAACCGGCTTGTTGTTGGCGGCATCCCATTTGTAGAGCGAGCGATGTAGTCCGTAGCCGTAGATCTCGTCCTGAACCTGGTTCGAGACGTGGCTGTCATTGCTGACGAAGGATGCCGCATAGGGCGCGGTGAAGCGGATCGTGCCGCCCCTGCGCGGTTCCTGGGCCTGGGCCTGAACCTGGGCCTGGACGGCGAAAGCCGCCAGTGTCAGCGCGGTCGTGAATGCCAGTTTCTTGAACATGTTTAGTCCTCCCATATCGTGCCGTCCGTTCCCGCCGCTCATCGGCGGGACGGTGGCCTCTTTTGATTGTCTCGATGAAGCCCAGCCGGTTTTCCGGCAGCCCTCGACCTTCAGAACGTGACGTCTCAGTCGCCCTCCCGCTCGAACACCACCGCGCCGCCGAGGATCGTCAGATCGCAGCGAGTATCGTTCAGGATCGTCTCCGGCGTCGCGCTCAGAAGATCACGCGAGAACACCGCGACATCCGCCAGCAGGCCGGGCGCGAGCCGGCCCTTGACCGCCTCCTGCTTCTGCGAGAAGGCGCCGAATTCCGTGTAGGCCTGCAAGGCTTCCTCGATCGAGACGCGCTGGCGCTCATCCATCACCGTGCCGCGCCCGGTCTTCCGGGTCAGCATCGTGTGGAAATTCGGGAAGGGATCGGGGTCGCAGACCGGGGCGTCGCTGCCGGTTGCCGGTTTCAGGCCGAGATCGAACCAGGTCCTGAAGGGATAGCTCGACAGCGCCCGCTCCGGTCCGAGCACCTTGATATAGGCGTCGCCGAAATCGTGGATGAAGACCTGCTGCGGGCAGGGGTAGATGCCGGCGGCGACCATGCGCTCATGCTGCGCCGGCGTCGAGAAACCGCAATGCTCGATGCGGTGGCGCCGGTCGGGGTCGGGATGGGCGGCAAGCGCCTTCTCATAGGCCGTGATCAGCTGCTCGATCGCGGCATCGCCGATGGCGTGGCAGGCGAGCTGGTAGCCTTTTTCATGGGCGTCCATGACCATGCGCTCGAGCTCGGCATCATCGACCATCCAGACGCCGGTGGTCTTGTCCTCGCCGAGATAGGGCTCGCTCATCCAGGCGGTGCGGCCGCCGGCCGAACCGTCGAGAAAGAGCTTCACCGCACCGACCATCAGCATGTCGTCGCCGGTGCCGGAGATCAGCCCGGCCGCATGGCATTGCGGCACGATCGAGCGGCCCTCATCGCCGAGCAGGGTCAGCCATGTCCGCACCGGCAGCCGGCCGTCGCGCTTGGCGCGGTGATAGGCGGCAATCTCCGCGAAACCGGCCTTCTGGCCCACGGCTGCGTCCATGCAACTGGTGATGCCCAGCGAGAGCAGATAGCGCCCTCCACGCTCGATCGCGGCAACGAGCTCGGCCTCGGTCGCCTGGGGAATCGCGGCCTGGACGGGAGCGCGGGCGTTCTCGGCGAGCATGCCGGTGAGCCGGCCGTTTTCCTGTTCGATCACGCCGCCCTGGGGCGCCACCGAGGCCTCGTCGATTCCACCCAGCGCCAGTGCCGCCGAATTGCAGATGGCGATGTGACCGCAGGTGCGCACCAGAAGAACCGGATTGTCCGGCGCAGCGCGATCGAGTTCCTCGCGATAGGGATGGCGGCCAGTATCGAGTTTGGTCTGGTCGTAGCCGCGCGACAGGATCCATTCGCCGGGCCTGGACTTGGCGGCGCGCGCGGCAATGGCCGATAGCAGCGCCTCCAGCGTGGGGGCAGCAGCTGGGCGCGAATCGACCCAGTCCATGGTCAGGCCGAGCGAGATCAGATGAAGGTGGGAATCGTTCAGGCCCGGCGTCGCGAGCCGACCTTTCAGATCGATCACGCGGGTTTTCGGGCCGATCAGCCCCGCGATCTCCTCATCGCTTCCGGTTGCCAGAACGCGATCCTGCCAGAGCGCCAGCGCTTCGACCACGCCTTCCTCGCGCCCACACCAGATCGGGCCGTTCCTCAAGACGATATCGGCCTGCACGCTCATGCGCCGCCCCTCGCCGTCGATGCCTGTGCTTTCGTCATGATGTTCCTCCGGCTTTGTGTCGTTCCCGGCGCTTGGCGGCCAGTGATTCCTGAAAAAGAAGCGCTCAGATGTCGTCGAGCGGAAAGATCGGCCGCCGGACATTCCGGTAAGGCCGCTCCTTGAAGTTGCGCGTCGACAGCGCGCCTGTGTCGACCTCCAGCACCTCGCGCGCCACCGGCTCGAATGCCGCCCGAAAGTGCTGCATCGATTTGACGATCAGGGTCGATTTGCGCGTCGGATCGACGCCCAGCGAAGTGAACTGCGCCAGATCGGTCGCCTGGCCGTTATGGGTGATGACGATGATCTCGACATCGTCGACCCGCAGCAGCGCCGACAGGCCATAATTGCGCCAGACGCCGCCGGCCATCGGCCCGTAGCAGATGAAGCGGCCGTCGGTCAGCGCTACGACATGGGCGTCGAGTTCGAGCGGACCGCCGCCTGTTGAAGGATCGACCTTGCCGCCGAGGGCGAGCCGGACGGTCTTGCCGACGCCGGCAGCCTGGGCGGCGAGCGCGGCTTGCGGATCGCAGATCGCGTGGAAGCCGACATTCCTGAGCTTTGCCGCAAGCACGGCGCGCAGGAGGTTGGTGGCGTCGCCATAGGCGCCGGAGCCCGGATTGTCGGAATAGTCGGACATCAACAGCGGCTTGCCACCGAGCTCTTCTCCGGCCTTGGCGCGGGCCATGGCCTCGGCCAGGGGCGTGAAGCTGATCGAGGAGAAGCGACGCTGCTCCCAGGCATAGTCCATCAGCTCTTCGGCAATGGCCTGCGCCCTGCCGCGATCATCTGCTGTCACCGCCACGGAAGGGCCGATATCGTGGACATCGGCGGAGGAGAAGCCTGCCTGCACGCTGACCACCAGCGCGTCGCCCGCCGCTTCGATGGCGTCGCCGCGGCGCAGCAGCTCCTTGAAGGGCGGTGAGGTCGTGCGTCCGCCGTCGAGCGCATAGAGGATGGGACGACGGGCGACCGCGACGCGGGGCCTGATCTCGCCGGCCATTGCCCGCTCCAGCAGTTCCGCCGCCTGCCAGGTGCGCTCGTACTGATCGATATGGGGATAGGTCCGGTAGGAAATCAGCGCGTTGGCATTGTCCGCCATCATCTGCGTGAGAGTTGCGTGCAGGTCGAGCACCGCGACAATCGGGATATCCGCTCCAAGGCGCTTGCGCAGCCGGGCAAGCAATTCGCCCTCGCCATCATCGGAGCTTTCGGTCGCCATCGCGCCATGGAGATGCAGCAACACGCCGTCGACACCGTCGCAAGCGTTCAGGATGTGGCCCGCGAAGAGCTCGAAGGCTGAATCGGTCACGCGTCCAGACGGGTTGGCACCGGTCACAAGCGGGTGGACGAGGTTCCAGCCGAATCTGTCGGCGGCCTCGAAGGCTGCGCCCATCGACGTGCGGCTGCTGCGGAAGGCTTGTGGAATCTCGTTACCGAGATAGACGCCATGCGCCTGAAAGGCCTCTTCGCCGGTGAGCTGGACACTGAAGGTGTTCGTCTCATGCATGAATTCCGCGATCAGTACGCGTCGCGTCATCGTCTCGTTGACCTCATCGTTCCCGTCCCTGCCTATTTTTTAGCTAGCTTGATCGGTTGTTGCCGGCGCGGCCAGTTCTTTCGCGCGCATCGGCTCCCCGCGCTGGCGCTCTTGCTCACTCCTGGCGGATGTGCCTTCCGCCCGGATCAGACGGTAAAGTCATGGCCGGCGCGGTGATCGCGCGGGGTCATGCGGCGCGGCGCACGCCCTCTGACCAGAGGATGAGCCCCGAGCAATCGAGCGGATTTGATGTGGACGACCAACGAAGCCGGATCGGCACAGCGCGCCCGGTGGCAACGCCTTCCGCACCCTCCGGACTTCAGATGCGCAAAGACAGCTTGTAGGTGTAGGTATCGCCGCGAAACAGCCCCTCGACATATTCGAGCATGTCGCCATCCTCGCCAAAACTGCGCCGCTTGATCAGCAGGCAGGGCAGCGGCCGGTCGAAGCCGAAGATGGCGCATTCCTCCCCGGTCGGTTCCGCAGCCTCGATGGTTTGGTCGCAATACACCAGCGGCACGCCGAGCGTGGCGAGCATCGCATAAACGGAGCCGCTCAGGTCGGCCTGCGCAAGATCAGGCGCGCGTTCGAGGTTGTACCAGGCGACCTCGCGCGACATCGGCTTGCCGTCACCGCTGCGGACACGCACGAGCTTCAGGAAGCGCGCGTGGGAGGGGCGTCCGAAAATCGAGGCGATCGAGCGGTCCGTCACGACCTCCCGCTCCAGTATCCGCGTCGAGGGAACGCGACCGAGATCACGCATCTCCTCGGTGAAGCCCTTGAGCCGGTCCATGCCCGAATGCAGGCGAGGACCCGTACCCTGCACGATCGAGCCGAGCCTGCCCTGCGCACTCAGCAACTTCCGCTCGCGAAGCGCGTTGTAGGAGCGCTGGACTGTGGCGCGGCTGATCTTCAGCCGCTCAGCGAGCTGGCGCTCGGCTGGCAGCGTCATCCCTGGAGGCAACGTTCCGTCGTCGATCAACTGCGTCAGCTGATCTTCAAGCTGCTGATAGAGCGGCTTTGCGGTGTCGTCGCGCAGTTCCAGCAGATCCTGGAACGGCGGCTTCGGCGGAACGGGCGGCGCGGTCGTGGAAGGTGGTGACATGAGCGTGGCGAGGCGCCGATAAGAGAGCTGGGAATATGGGGGGAACAAACGGAATGGCCGACAAGTCCATATTCATTCTGGGAAGCTTCGTCGTCTCCTGTTCGGCCAAGGTCCCGCGCTTTCCACGCGCAGGTGAGTCGCTTGCGGCAGAGATTGTGACAATCGAGCCCGGAGGCAAAGGCCTGAACCTCGCCATCGCCTCGCGGCGAATGGGCGCGCAGGTGGATGGGTTGCTCGCGATCGGGGACGATGTCGCCTCCGCTTTCGCGGCTCCTGCGCTTGTGCGCGCGGATTTGCCCGCGGGAATGCTGATCCGCCTGCCGGGCAAGACCGGCAGCGGCGTCGGCTTCACCGATGCGCGCGGCGAGACGTGCCTGGCCGTCGATGCCGGCGTCAACCTGGCGCTTGCGGCAGGGCATGTCCGCGCGGTCGCCGGCAAGATCGGCGCGGCGGCCATGGTGATGGCGCAGTTCGAGATCGGCGATGAGCCGATCCGCGAGGCTTTCGCGCTGGCCCGCAAAGCCGGCGTCGCGACTCTCCTGAACCCCTCGCCGTATCGCCCGATTGCGGCCGACATCCTGGCGAATACGCAAATCCTGGTGGTGAACGAGACCGAGGCGCAGGCTTTGGGAAGCTCTCTGGCGATCGGCCCTGACAATGCCGACCCCGCTTGGTTTACGACCCGACTAGGCCCCGCGCTTCTGGCGCTCGGCCCGCGGATCGTCGTGCTGACGCGGGGAGCGGCCGGCGCAATTGCGATGACGGCGGACGGCGTGATCTCCCAGCCTGCCCTGCCTGTGGCGGCGATCGATTCGCTGGGGGCCGGCGACGCCTTTGCCGCGACGCTCGGCGTCAGCCTGTCTAGGGGTATCAACCTTTCCGAAGCCTTGCTCCACGCCGCCGCCGCCGGCGCGCTGGCGACGATCCGTGCTGGCGTGTTCGATGCCCTGCCGACACGGGATGCGATGCAGGAGTTGATCGCGGAAACGGCCTGAAAACCACGCCGCTCACCGGCTGTGATTATGGATTGTTTTTGGACTTTCCGAAAGAAGTCCATACTGCTAGCTTTCCGTTGACGCAGCCCGCCAGAGGCTGCCGATGTGTCAATGCGAGGGGCGATCATGTCGGGTCCGAACGTCGATGCCGTGATGACTGCCGTCGACACCTTGCTTGCGGGCGCGCTCGACGCGGAGCAGATGCCGATCGCGATCGAACAACTCCGGCAGCTCTTCGACGGATCGAAAGCCTGCTTCGCGCGCGTCGGCCCCAATATGAAAAGCGGCGATGCGATCGGCACCAACGCCGACGAAGCGCTGGAGCGGCGCTGCTTTGGCGATCTCGCCCAGGATTTCGCGGTGATGGCCGATGTCGTCAGGGCCATTCCACTCGGCGATGTCTATCGGGACCGGGACGTGTTCGGCGAAAACGGCCTGCGCTCCAGCCGCATGTGGCAGGAATGGATGGCGCCACAGGACATGTATGGCGGCATCGCCTGCCGCCTGCTCGAAGCGGGCCAGTCCTTCTGGTTCTTCGACGTTCAGCGCGGGCGAACCCAAGATGCGTTCGACGCTGCCGATTGCGCCTTGCTCGAAAGACTGTTTCCGGTGCTGAGGCGGGTTTCCGAGATCAGCCGTCAGGTCGGACACTTGCGGATGCAACGGGACGAGGCCCGTGGGGCGCTCGATACGCTGGCGCTGGGAATCGTCATCGTCGATCGCGACATGCGCATCGTCTACGCCAATGAGGGGGCCGATGAGATCCTTGCCGACCCGGAAGCCGCGATCGGCCTTCGTCAGGGCCGTCTGTTCGCGCGGGCGGCGATCGACCAGCGACAGTTGAAGCAGCTTGTCGAGGGCGCGCTGCGCGCCGCAGCCGACCCGCTGGCCGAGCAACGCTGCAGCATGATCGTTCAGGGCGGCGGCGATCGGGTGCACCCTCTCTCGGCCTGCGTCATGCCGGCAGTAGCCGCTTCCGCGCTCGTCGAGCCGCATAGCAGGGTCATGATCGCGCTCCGGCCGCTGCAGATGGCGACCGATCTCATCGCCTGCGCCCGGCAGCTCTTCGACCTGACCGATACCGAGGCGAAATTCGCCTCCGCTCTCGCCGGCGGGATGTCCCTCGCCGAGGCGGCCGAGGTTCAGGGCGTGCGCATCTCGACGGCGCGGACCCATCTGGCGCGCATTTTCCAGAAGACCGACACACGCCAGCAGAGCCAGCTCGTCTCGCTGCTGCGCAGCGCCGCCCTGCCGCTGCGTTCGCGCTAGGTGGAGGCGGCACGGCGAAGAGCCCTTGGGAGGCGGTCGAGACGATCCGGATTTCATCGGCTACCCCGAAGCAAATACCAGGACTCGTGAAGAAGATCGAAAAGCAGATATCTCTTAGGGCGAAGACATAAATCTGGCTCCATTTCAGCCGTTCGATCAAATTATATCTCTGTCCCGCAAATATGTTCGTCATTCAAATGACGGATAAAATTGCGCGCTCATTCCGGTGAAACCCGCGATTTACCGCCGAATCCGACCTGTTCTGTGCGCCCCGCGCATGACTATTCGGAGGAACGCTTGGTCAGGCGAATACGAGACCGCCATCTGATTTTCGCCACGGGAATAGTCGGCATTCTCTCGTCATAAGATCCTTCAAACATCGCCTTGGCACCTCCCAACTGGGGCCTCGCATTGCAGGAACCGCCGCATACTCCCAGCGCGACGATCGAGGCATGCATTTTTCGGCCGGCGGTTCCGCGCACTGTCGGACGTCACGCCGGCAGGAATGGTCTAGCCTGCCGGCAGCACTGCGCGGCGGCGGGTAAAAACAGCCCGGCTCGCGCTCGGACATGGGAAAGATCGGCATGGCGAGCATTCGCTACGAGACGGAAGCCGGCGTTGCGCGGTTGGTGATTGCGCAAACCGACAAGCTGAACGCCATGACCTTCGAGATGTGGGCAAGCCTGCCCGGGCTTGTCGCTCGCGCGGAAGCCGACCGGAGCGTGCGCGCCATCGTCGTCACCGGAGAGGGCGAGCGCGCCTTCTGCGCTGGAGCCGATATCTCGCAATTCGGCGAGAAGCGCGACAGCCAGCAGGCCATGACGGCTTATGACGACGTTTTCGCTCGGGGCTGCGCTGCTCTGGCCGGCGCCGGAAAGCCGAGCATCGCTGTCATCCGTGGCATCTGCTTTGGCGGCGGTTTCGGGCTCGCGATGAGTTGCGACCTGCGGCTCGCGCGCAATGACAGCCGCTTTCGCATTCCCGCCGCGCGCCTGGGCCTGGGCTATGCCTATGAGGGCGTGCGCATGCTCGTGACCAAGCTCGGAATGGGACCCACGACCGACCTTCTGCTGAGTGCGAGAATCGTCGCCGCCGAAGAGGCGCTGCGGCTCGGCATTGTCAACATGCTCTGGACTGCCGAGCGGTTCGAGCGGGAGGTCTGCGAATATCTCGCCCAGGTCTCCAGCAACGCGCCCCTCACGCTGAATGCGGTCAAGCGGGCCATGATCGAACTGGCCCGGCCTGAAGCGGAGCGCGATGTTGCTTCAGTGGAGGCCGCGATCGCCGCCTGTTTCGCCAGCGCCGATTATCTGGAAGGTCAGCAGGCCTTCAGGGACAAGCGCGAGCCCGTCTTCAGCGGCGAATGATATCCAACCGGACAAACGATCGAGGATTGTGACATGGACCTGAAACTCAGCGGTCGTCGTGTGCTGATTACCGGCGGCTCCAAGGGCATAGGCGAGGCCTGCGCCCGCATCTTCCTGGCCGAGGGCTGCTCCGTCGTCCTCGTGGCCCGCGACGCGACGCGCCTTGCTGCGACCGCCACCACGCTCGGGGAAGCCAACCGTGTCGCGACATTCGCCGCCGACCTGTCGCAGGGTGCGGAGCGCGAGCGTGTCGCCGCCGCCTTCGGCGATGTCGACGTGCTCGTGAACAATGCCGGCGCCATTCCCGGCGGCGGCCTGCTCGACCTGTCGATGGAGACATGGGAGCAGGCCTGGGCGCTCAAGGTGATGGGCTATATCCACCTGACCAAGCTCTATCTTGCTCAGATGAAGGAGCGTCGCTCGGGCGTTATCGTCAACATCATCGGCGGCGCCGGACGCAGCCCGCGCTACGATTATGTCTGTGGCGGCACCGGCAATGCGGCGCTGATGGCCTTCACCGGCGCGGTCGGCGGCAAATCTGTCGATTGGGGCGTGCGCGTCTTCGGCATCAACCCCTCGCAGACGCGAACCGACCGCATCATCTCGCTCAGCAAGACGCGGGCAAAGGCGAATCTTGGCGACGAATCGCGCTGGGAGGAGGTTCTGACGAACCTGCCGCTCGACCGGCTAATCGAGCCCGACGAGATCGCCAGCGCGGCGGCATTCCTGGCATCGCCGGCTTGCGGCTATGTCAGCGGCGCCGTGCTCGATGTCGATGGCGGCGCGGCCTACCGCGCCTGATCCGGCCGGTTCAGCCTGCCGCCGGTCAATGGCTCGGGCACGCCTGTCGTGCCGGGCAGGCTGAGCGGCAGGCCCTTGACCGAGCGTATGGCGAGATAGGCGAAGGTCTGCGCTTCCAGCGCATCGCCGTCCCAGCCCGCGGCCTCGACCGGCTCGACGGGCACGCCGAGGCGTTGCGCCAGCCGCGCCATGAAATGGCGGTTGAGCCGGCCGCCACCGCCCACGAGCCAGCGTCTGGGCACTCGCGGAACATGGCGCAGAGCCGCGACCAGGCTCTCGATGGTGAAGGCTGCCAGCGTCGCGGCACCATCGGCGTCCGACAGCGGCTCGACCACCTGCGCCCGGCGATGAAAATCATTGCGGTCGAGCGATTTCGGCGCCGGCCGGTCGAAGAACGGGTTGGCCATGAAGCCGGAGACGAGATCGTCATGGACCTTGCCGCCCGCCGCCAGCGCGCCGTCGGCGTCATAGGGCCGCCCGAGCCGGCGCAGCACGAAATCGTCGAGGATCGCGCTGGCGGGGCCGGTGTCGAAGGCGACGACCGCCTCCCCGTCGATATAGGTGACATTGCCGACGCCGCCGAGATTGAGCACCATGACGGGTTGCTCCATCCCCTGCGCCAGGGCGCGATGATAGAGCGGCGCGAAGGGCGCGCCCTCCCCGCCAGCCGCGACATCGGCATAGCGGAAACGATCGATGGTGGGGATGCCGAGAGCAGCCGCGACAGCTGGCCCGTCGATCATCTGCCGGGTGAAGCGTCGCTGCGGGCGGTGGTAGACCGTCTGGCCGTGCAGTCCGACGAGATCGATCGCCGCTTTGTCGAGCCCGTGGTCGGCGATGAAACGCTCGATCGCCGCGAGATGGTCGGCCGTGACGGCGGCCTCCAGTTCGACCAGCGGCTCGGCCGATGCACGATCGGCATCAGCGATCAGCGCCTGCAGGTCGCGGCGCGTCGAGTCGCGATAGGGATAAGAAGCGCCCGCGCCGAACGACACCGCATCGCGCCCGTCGCTGGTGACGACGGAGACGTCGATGCCGTCCATCGAGGTGCCGCTGATGACGCCGATCGCGGTGAGGCTACCCTGTTCCAAAGACCGCATGAGACCCCGGCATTTCATGACAATACAGGACGGTCATCCCGGGCGGAGCCCAGCGCAGACCCGGGATCCATTCCTGAATGCTACCCCGTCAGGCTCCGGAATGGATCCCGGGTCTCCCTGCGGTCGCCCGGGATGACTGTGGGTTCATTAAACCACCGGAAGGCTACTCGCCGGGCTGGGAGCCGTCATAGCCACCGATGATGACCAGATCGGACTGACCGGCCTGCGCCAGATGCTTGATCGCCTCCTGGTATTCGGGAGAGGCGTAGCAGGCGCGCGCAGTCGCCTCGTCCTTGAATTCGATGACGACGTTGTGCTTGCGGCCCTCACCGCGCGCGAGCTTGTATTCGCCGCCGCGAACGAGAAACTTCGCGCCGTATTTGGCGAAGGCGACCGCGTTCAAGCCGCGATATTTGGCGTATTCCTCGTCATTCTCGACGTCGACGCGCGCGATCCAATAGCCCTTCGCCATGGCTCAGGCTCCTTCGACGACGACGAGATCGATCTCGCCGGCACCTTCGCGCAGCTTGCGGGCCTCGGCATATTCGGGCGACGCCGCGTAGGCCTTGGCCGATTGGAAGTCAGCGAATTCGATGATGATGTTGCGGGCCCGGCCTTCGCCTTCCGCAACCGTCATCTGGCCGCCACGCACGATCGGCGTGCCGCCATAGATCTTCATCACCTCGGAAGACCTGGCGGCATAGACCGCCCATTTCGTCGCGTCGGTCACCTTGGCGCGGCCAATCACATATCCCTTGGGCATTTTCAGCATCCGTATCTGGAGGTTCGGCCTTGTGGCGTGCAGCTTACGAAGCCGCCGCGATCTCGTCCATGATCGAGGCCGCCGCTGCGCGCGGGTCGGCTGCGCGAATGATGGGACGCCCGATCACGAGATGATCGACGCCGGCGCGGATGGCTTCGCCCGGGGTCAGCGTGCGCTTCTGGTCGCCGACAGCGCTGCCGGCGGGGCGGATGCCCGGCGTGACGATCAGCATGTCGTTGCCGACGATGTCGCGAACGATCTCGGTCTCGGCGGCAGAGCAGACGATGCCGTCGATGCCGGTGGTGCGGGCCTGTTCGGCGCGCAGACGGACCAGATCGCGCACGGCGAGGCCATAGCCGGCATCGCGCAGGTCGCCATCGTCATAGGAGGTCAGCGCGGTGACCGCGAGCAGCTTGAGCGCAGCCTCGCCCCGTCCCTCCACCGCGCCGCGCATGGTCTGCGGGTAGGCGTGCACGGTGAGGAGATCGACGCCGAGATTGCTCAACGATGCCACGCCCTCGGTCACCGTGTTGCCGATGTCGTGCAGCTTGAGATCAAGGAAGACCTTCTTGCCTTCCGCCACCAGTTGCTGGGTGAGCTGAAGCCCGCCGGCGAAGGCGAGCGCGTAACCGATCTTGTAGAAACTGGCTTCGTCGCCGAGCTGGGACACGATGCGATAGGCATCCCAGATCGTCGGCACGTCGAGCGCGACGATCATCCGGTCGCGCAAGTCGTTGATCTTCTGCGTCATCGAGCGGCCTCCGCTGTTTGCGGGGAAGGGACATGATTCGAGCGCGGACGCAAGTTGGCGTGACTTGCCGATGCACTGATACGTGCTGCCTATCGCCGCTCAGGTTGGATCCCGGACTTCCGCTTCGCTACTCCCGGAAGGCGGGATATTTCCGTGCTATCGAAGCACGATTCGCGGCGGTGGTCGGCGCTTCGGCAGCTTCTCGCTCGCAGCGGAGAAGCCTCCGCCGACCCGTAATCGCGACGCGTCACTCCGCGCCCTGCATCACCTGCTGGAACACCTGAGCCCAGACCTCGCCCGTCTGCGCGCCGGAGACGGCAAGCTTGCCGTCGATGATGAAGAACGGAACGCCGGTGACGCCGACTTTCTGGGCGTGGGCCTCCAGCCCGATGATGGTTTCGCGCAGTTCGTCATTTGTCAATTCGTCGCGCGCCGCCTGCTCGTCGAAGCCCTGCTCGACTGCGATTGCCACGAGCGTATCGATATCGCCGATATCGCGCCCGTCCTGGAAATAGGCCTTGAACAAAGCCGCCTTCATGTCGCTGCCACGCTGCACAGTCGAGGCCGCGGCGATCAGCATATGGGCCATGCGCGTGTTCACGCTCCTCGTCACCTTGCTCCAGTTGAAGGTGACACCGCTTTCAAGCGCGGCTTCCGAGAGCCTGATCTCGATTTCCTTGCGCTTGCCCGGGCCGAACTTGGCGTCGAGATAGGCGGTACGGTCCATGCCCTCGGCCGGCATGTCGGGGTTAAGCTCGTAGGGGAGCCAGGTGATGGCGACACGGTCGGTCAGGCCATGGGTCTCCAGGGCTTTTTCGAGCCGCGCCTTGCCGATGAAGCACCAGGGGCAGACGACGTCGGAAACAATCGCGATCGGCATCTTCTCTTGCATGGTATGTCCTTCCATGGCCGGCTGCTGCGGCATTTTATGCGTCAGGCCGGCGGGTAGCGATGAAGCTCGCCATGGCGATCCTCGGCGAACGCTTCCACGCCGGGTGTCGTCTCGCAGCCTGAGAGAAAGGCGGGGCCGACCGGAATCTTGCCCGCACCGCCGGGGATGTCGAGGATATAGGTCGGCTGGCACAGCCCTGAAAGATGTCCGCGCAGGCTTTTCACGAGGGCCTGCCCCTCTTCCAGCGAAAGCCGGAACTGCGAGGTGCCGGGCGCCAGATCCGGATGGTGCAGGTAATAGGGTTTGACCCGGTTCTCGACGAAGGCGCGCATCAGCGCTCCCAGCGTCGCGACATCGGCGTTGACGCCCTTGAGCAGCACGCTCTGGCTCAGCAGCACGTGGCCGGCATCCGCGAGGCGAGCGAGCGCGACGCGCGCAGCCTCCGAGAACTCGCGCGGATGGTTAGCGTGAACCGCGATATAGCTTGCCTTGCCGGGGATCAGCAGCGCCCGGGCATAGTCAGCGGTGATGCGTTCGGGCTGCACCATCGGCACGCGCGTATGCCAGCGCGCGATCTTGATGTGGCCGATATCCGCCAGCCGCTTCGCGATCTCGCGCAGGCGCCGCGCAGAGAGGATCAGCGGGTCCCCGCCGGTCATGATGACCTCCCAGATCTCCGGGTGGGAGGCGAGATAGGCCAATGCCGCATCGAGCTTGCCGCCGGTCAGCGCATCGCCCCCCGGCCCGACCATCTCGCGCCGGAAGCAGAAGCGGCAATAGACCGGGCAGGCATGGACGAGCTTGAGCAAGGCGCGATCGGGGTAGCGATGGACGACGCCCTCGACCGGCGAATGCGCGGCGTCACCGATCGGATCGGCCAGTTCCTGCGGCAGGGTGACGAGTTCGGCAGCATCGGGGATGAACTGGCGTGCGATCGGATCCGCCGGGTCGGCCGGGTCGATGAGCTCAGCCATCGCCGGCGTCACCGAGACGGCGTAGCGCCTCGCGACCGCGTCCAGCGGCTCACGCCGCTCGGGCGCGACGAGCCCGCGCGCGACCAGCGCGTCGATGCTGCGGAGAGGCGTATGGACGGTCATGCCTGCGTCCTGCCCGGTTCCGCCACCGGCGTCCAGAGCACATCCTCGATCCGCCGCGCGCCGGTGCAGAGCATCACCAACCGGTCGAAGCCGAGCGCGATGCCCGACGCCTGCGGCATCTGCGCCAGCGCTGTCAGGAAATCCTCATCGAGCGGATAGCGCTCGCCATAGATGCGTTGCTTCTCGTCCATGTCCGCCGTGAAACGCCGGCGCTGCTCGCTTGCGTCGGTGAGTTCTCCGAATGCGTTGGCGAGCTCGACGCCGCAGGCATAAAGCTCGAAGCGCTCGGCCACCCTGCCATCGCCAGGCTTGGGCCGGGCGAGCGCCGCTTCCGAGATCGGGTATTCGCAAAGGATCGTGGCGCGGTCGCGGCCGAGATGGGGCTCGATGCGCTCGGCAAGAATGCGGCTGAAGATGTCCGACCAGCTGTCGTCGCCGGCGAGCCTGATGCCAGCCGCCACGGCCTTGGTTGCCAGCGCCTCGCGATCCGTCACGCCGCCGGCGGTCACGGTGGCGAGCAGGTCGATGTCGGCATGCCGGGCAAAAGCGTCCTGCAGCGTCAGCCGCTCGGGCTGCGCGAACGGATCGACCGGGACACCACGCCATTGCAGCGTGTTCACGCCTGCCGCTCGCGCGGCTTCCGCCATCAGCGCGGCGCAATCGACCATCAATGTCTCGTAACCCTCACCCGCCCGGTACCATTCCAGCATGGTGAATTCGGGATGATGCAGCGCCGTGCGCTCGCGATTGCGGAAGACACGGGCGAAGTCGAAAATGCGGCGCTCGCCCGCTGCCAGCAACTTCTTGGCGGCGAATTCCGGCGAGGTATGCAGATAATAGGGATGCGAGCCATTGGCATCGTCGATCAACGTCGTCGCGAAACCGTGCAGATGGGTCTCGTTGCCCGGCGAAATCTGCAGGATTGCGGCCTCGACCTCGATGAAATCCCGCGCCTCGAACCAGAGGCGCAGCGCCGTCCTGATACGCCCGCGCGCCAGCAGCGCCGGGCGACGATCGGCGTGAATGTCCGGCCGCCAGTAGGGCGGGCTCAAGTCAGGCATGGAGCATCGTCCGATGGCATTCTCTGCAAGCTTCCGTTTCGCCCGCGAATGAGGTAGTTGCGCGGCAACGAATTCGCATAACGCGCGCGAACGCCGCGCACCAGCAAGGACATCTCACGTGGTCAAAGTCATCGCCTCATCCGTTCGCAAGGGCAACGTGCTCGAACTCGACGGACATCTCTGCTCGGTCCTCTCGGCCGAGAGCTTCTTCCCCGGCAAGGGCACGCCGACGACGCAGATCGACATGCGCCGCATCCATGACGGCACCAAGATGACCCAGCGCTACAAGACGACCGAGCAGGTCGAGCGCGCCTATGTCGAGGACCGCGACTTCACCTATCTCTACCAGGACGGCGAGCAATACGTCTTCATGAACCCCGAGACCTTCGACCAGATCCATGTCGATGGCGGCGTGGTCGGCGACATGGCCCCCTATCTCCAGGAGGGCATGAAGGTTTCGCTCTCGGTGTTCGAGGACAAGGCCGTCGCGATCGAGCTGCCGCAGCGCGTCACCGTCGAAGTCGCCGAGACCGAGCCGGTCACCAAGGGTCAGACGGCCTCCTCCTCCTACAAGCCGGCGATCCTGGTCAACGGCGTGCGCACCGCGGTGCCGCCGCATATCGGACCGGGCACCCGCATCGTGGTGCTGACCGAGACCGGCGCCTATGTCGAGCGCGCCAAGGACTGAGGCACGGGCTCAGTCACGGATCGGCTGAGATTGATCGCGAAGGCGCCGCTGTAAATGGCGGCGCAGCGACTATATCGGGATCGCGACGGGCCCATCCGGGCCCGTTCTCGTTTCGAGGATGCACTCCATGCCCATTACCGCCCGGTCCGCCGTACTCAGCGGCTTCATCCAGACCCTGACAGCGCTCGACGCCATCCTCGACAAGGCCGTGGAACAGGCGACGGCCCGCAAGATCCAGCCCGAGGTCCTGCTCAATGCGCGCCTCTCGCCCGACATGCTGCCCTTCACGCGCCAGATCCAGCTCGCCTGCGATTTCACCAAGAACGCGGCGGCCCGCGTCAGCGGCGGCGAGAACCCTAAATTTCCCGACGTCGAGACCAGCTTCGACGAGCTGAAGGCGCGCATCGCCAAGGTGCTGGCCTTCGTTGAAGGCATCGACGACGCCGCCTTCGAGGCCGGTGTCGCCAAGGACGTCACCTTCCCGCGCGGCCCCTCGGCCACGATGACGATGAAGGGCGAGGTCTACCTGACGCGCTTTGCCGTGCCGAACTTCTATTTCCACGCCGCGACCGCCTATGCGATCCTGCGCGAGAACGGCATCCATATCGGCAAGGGCGATTTTCTCGGCAACGTCTACGACGCCTGAACCGGCCCCTTGTAATCGGGAACCGCCCTCCCCATCTTGGGATCACGGCGATGTCGAGGGCGTTCCACTGCCCTCCAGCGTCGGTGAAAACGGCCATGAGCCGAACGTTTGACGCCGGATGTACGCGCAGCCGTTCAGGACATGGCCGTTGGTTCTTCCAAGGCCCGTAGCGAATTTTCGCTGCGGGTCTTTTCGTATGCGCTGTGCGTAATGCTCGGGCTTGACCCGAGCATCTCCGGCAAGAGATTCTCGGGTCAAGCCCGAGAATGACGCCTAGCCCTGCAGGAACTGATTGGTCCGCCGCTCCTCGCCCAGCGTGCTTGCCGGGCCATGACCGGGCAGGAACTGGACATCGTCGCCCAGCGGCAGGAGCTTGGCCTTGATGCCGGCGATCAGCGTGTCGTGGCTGCCATAGGGAAAATCCGTGCGACCGACCGACCCGGCAAAGACGGTGTCGCCCGCCAGCAGGAAGCGCGCATCCTTCTGGAAGAAGGTGATATGGCCCGGCGTATGGCCGGGCACGTGCTGGACCGTGAATGTGAGATCGCCGACCGCGACCTCGTCGCCTTCCACCAGCCAGCGGGTCGGCGTCACCGCCCGCATGCCGTGCATGTCAAAGCGCAGGCCCGACGCCGGCAGGTCGTCGAGCAGGAACTTGTCGGCTTCATGGGGACCGATCACCGGTACCGAGACCGCCTCCGCCAGTTCGGCTGCCCCGCCTGCATGGTCGAAATGGCCGTGCGTCAGCCAGATCGCGACCGGCTTCACGCCGAGTTCCTTCAACGCGCCCTGGATCTGCGCGACATCGCCGCCGGGATCGACGATGGCGGCCTCATTGGTTCGCGTGCACCAGACGATCGAGCAATTCTGCTGGATCGGCGTGACCGGCACGACGGCCACATTCATCGGAGACTGAGCTGGATCGGACATGAAGCTTTCCGTGTGGGAATGTCAGGGAGCGCGTTTGCCGCAACGATCGGCCAGCAGCACACGGTATTCGGCGAGACCGGTATCCATCAGGCCGACATTCTCCTCTCGCTCGCGCCCGCTCTGGCAGGTCGCGAACACGGCGCGCGCCTTCTGGAGATAGGCGACATGCTGGCGCCAGGCGATGCATTGCGTCGCCTGGTCGGCATTACCCACCGCGGCCAGCCGCGTCTGCTGTAGGCGAAACCCGGCCTCGTTCTGGAACAGGTCGCGCGAGCAGGTCGCCGGCGCAGCCTGCCGGGCCTGCGCCATGGCCGCACCAGCCGAGAGGCTCGCGATGATCAGGGCGCAGGCGGCAACGCGATACCTCATCCGAGGTTCAACTCCTTGAAGAAGTCGTTGCCCTTGTCGTCGATGACGATGAAGGCCGGGAAATCCTCGACTTCGATGCGCCAGACCGCTTCCATTCCGAGTTCCGGATATTCGAGAACCTCGACCTTCTTGATGCAGTCCTGCGCCAATCGCGCCGCCGGGCCGCCGATCGAGCCGAGATAGAAGCCACCATGACGGGCGCAGGCCTCGCGGACGGCCGCCGAGCGATTGCCCTTGGCGAGCATCACCATGGAGCCGCCGAATGACTGGAACTGGTCGACGAAGGAATCCATCCGCCCGGCCGTGGTCGGGCCGAAGGAGCCTGACGCCATGCCATCGGGCGTCTTGGCGGGGCCGGCATAGTAGACCGGGTGGTTCTTGAGATAATCCGGCATGCCCTGCCCGCTCTCCAGCCGCTCGCGGATCTTGGCATGGGCCGAGTCGCGGGCGACGATGATCGTCCCGGTCAGCGAGAGCCGGGTCTTCACGGGGTATTGCGAGAGTGTGGCGAGAATTTCAGGCATCGGTCGGTTGAGATCGATCCTGACGACATCGCCGCCCAGCGAAGCATCCTCGACCTCGGGCAGATACTTGGCCGGGTTGGTCTCCAGCGCCTCGAGATAGATGCCGTCCTTGGTGATCTTGCCCTTGGCCTGACGATCGGCAGAGCAGGAGACGCCGAGCCCGATCGGCAGCGAAGCGCCATGGCGCGGCAGCCGGATCACCCGGACATCGTGGCAGAAATACTTGCCGCCGAACTGGGCACCGACGCCCAGCGACTGCGTCAGCTTGTGGATCTCCTCCTCCATCTCCAGATCGCGGAAGGCATGGCCCATGGGCGATCCCGTGGTCGGCAGCGCGTCGAGATATTTGGTCGAGGCGAGCTTCACGGTCTTGAGGTTCTGCTCGGCCGAGGTGCCGCCGATGACGATGGCGAGGTGATAAGGCGGGCAGGCCGCCGTCCCCAGCGTCAGGATCTTCTCCTTCAGGAAGGCGATCATGCGCTCCTTTGTCAGGAGCGACGGGGTCGCCTGGAACAGGAAGGTCTTGTTGGCCGAGCCGCCGCCCTTGGCGACGAAGAGGAATTTGTAGGCGTCCTCATTGTGCCCTTTGCCCTCGGCATAGATGTCGATCTGCGCCGGCAGGTTGGTCGCCGTGTTCTTCTCCTCGAACATCGAGAGCGGAGCGACCTGGGAATAGCGCAGGTTGCGCTTGAAATAGGCATCGGCGACGCCTTCGCCCAAGGCCTGCTCGTCCTCGCCATCGGTCCAGACCTTGCGGCCCTTCTTGCCCATGATGATGGCGGTGCCCGTGTCCTGGCACATCGGCAGCACACCGCCGGCGGCGATATTGGCATTCTTGAGCAAGTCGTAGGCGACGAATTTGTCGTTCGAGGTGGCCTCGGGGTCGTCCAAGATCTTGGCGAGCTGGGAGAGATGGCCCGGGCGCAGCAGATGGTTGATATCGATGAAGGCCTGTTCGCTCAGGGAGCGGATGGCCTCGCGCGAGACGTTCAGGACCTCGCGATCGCCGATCTTCTCGACGGAGACGCCTTGCGTCCCAAGCTTTCGATAGGGGGTGGTGTCTTCACCGAGCGGGAAGAGATCGACATGGGTATAGGCCATGGGTCGTGGCTCCGAGGCAAAATGGGGCAGCGCGATCAGAGCCGTCTCTGCGCGCCGGAAACATGCCCGGCGTCATAACGGCTTGCGTTGCGCGCTCCAAGTCCAGCCTTGAACCCTTCCAGTCAAGCGGCCTTCTCAAGCCGCCTGCTCAAGCCGCCTTGGCAGCCGATTCCGCAAGGACGGCGTAAATCGCCGCAGGATCGCGAATCTTGCGCACCTGCTCGAGCACGGCGTGGTTGCGCAGCACGCGGGCGACGCGGGCCAGCGCCTTCAGATGATCCGCGCCAGCGCCTTCCGGGGCGATCAGCACGAAAATGATATCGACGGGCTGGCCGTCGAGCGCATCGAAGTCGATCGGCTTCTCGGCCCGGGCAAAGAGGCCGACCAGACGATCGATTCCAGGCATGCGGCCATGCGGGATGGCGATGCCGTCACCGATGCCGGTGGAGCCGAGGCGCTCGCGTTGCAGCAGCGCCTCGAAGAGGTCGCGCTCGGGCAACCCTGTCACCAGCGCGGCGTGCTGTGCGAGTTCCTGCAGCGCCTGCTTCTTGCCATTGGCCCGTAGCGGCGAAATCACCGCGGCAGGTGTCAGGAGATCCGTCAGCGTCATGGGCCCGTCCATGCATGTCCCGTGCCGAGCTTTACGCCTGATGGCACGGGTCAGATTTGACGACCGGGGCGGTCGCCCGCCGGCCTCACGAAAGCGATGCCGGCGGATCGATCCAGCCGATATTGCCGTCGCGGCGGCGGTATACGACGTTCATCCGGCCATTGCCAGCATGGCGGAAGATGACAACCGGCGCGCCTGTCAGATCAAGCTCCGCAACAGCGTCTCCAACCGTCAGAACATGGAAGGATTTGGTCGATTCGGCAACGATCACGGGGTTATCGCCCATGATATCGACCTCGATCTCCTCGATTTCGTCGTCCGGCGCCGCGATCACATAGCTGGGGATTTCGATTCCGGGCTCTCGCCCGTTTGCCGGCGTGGAGCGATCCTTGAGACGTCGCTTGTAGCGGCGCAGCCGCTTCTCGATGCGCTCCGCCATCTTGTCGAGGCTGGCATAGGCATCATGTGCCGTGCCGGAGGCCTCGAGCGTGATCCCCGAGGAGAGATGCAGCACGCCGTCCGTCTTGAACGCCGTCCCATCCTTGGCAACCGTGACGTGCCCCTGGTAGCCGCCCTCGTAATATTTGCTCAGAGCGGCCGCAACGCGGGTTTCGGCCTGGCCCCGCAGGGCCTCGCCGACATCAAGGTTCTTGCCGGAGATTCGCAAGCTCATGGAGTGCTTCCCCTTCTTCAGCCATGACCAGTCTCGGCCATCTCTAGGAGGTAAGGACGGGGTAGAGGCGATGTCAATGCGCGAGGGGCAAAGCATGGCAAGCATGCGCGCGGCGGCTCCAACGCTAACGCATAGTCAGCCTTCAACGGCTTCCCATGGCCATCGCAACCTTCTCGCGGCGGCGCTCCATCGACGA
The DNA here is from genome assembly GCF_900108245.1 of Allobosea lathyri. Lineage (GTDB taxonomy): Bacteria > Pseudomonadota > Alphaproteobacteria > Rhizobiales > Beijerinckiaceae > Allobosea > Allobosea lathyri. Next base: position 294,206 of record NZ_FNUY01000001.1, on the reverse strand, counting down.
GGGGATACGCAGGGACTCGCGATATTTGGCGACCGTGCGTCGGGCGATGTCGATGCCGCCGGCCTTCAGCCTCGCAACGATGGCATCGTCGGACAGCACCTCGGCCGGCGCCTCGTCATCGATCATCTGCTTGATGCGAAAGCGAACCGCCTCCGCCGAATGCGCCTCGCCATAGCCCGTCGCGGCGATGGCGGCTGAGAAGAAATATTTCATCTCGAAGACGCCGCGCGAGCAGGTCAGGTACTTGTTCGAGGTGACGCGCGAAACCGTCGATTCATGCATGCCGATGGCATCCGCCACCGTCTTCAGGTTCAGTGGGCGCAGATGCTCGACGCCATAGGCGAAGAAGCCATCCTGCTGGCGCACGATCTCGCTTGCGACCTTCAGGATGGTGCGGGCGCGCTGCTCGAGCGAGCGCGTCAGCCAATTGGCCGTCTGCAGGCATTCGGCGATGAAGGCCTTGTCACCGTCGCTGCGGGCCGCCTTCGAGACGCGGGCGTGGTAAGTCTGGTTGACCAGCACGCGCGGCAAGGTATCGGGGTTGAGATCGACGAGCCAGGAGCCGTCCGGCGCAGCGCGAATAAAGACATCGGGAACCACCGTCTCCGCGGTCGAGCCGCCGAAGCCGCGCCCCGGCTTGGGATCGAGCCGCCGGATTTCGGCGACCATGTCGGCGATATCCTCGTCATCGACCCCGCAGATGCGCTTCAGCGCGGCAAAATCGCGCTTGGCGACAAGATGGAGATTGGCGACGAGCGTCTGCATCGCCGGATCGAAGCGGTTGCGGTCGCGGAGCTGGATCGAGAGGCACTCGCAGACATCGCGCGCCGCGACGCCGGAGGGATCGAAACCCTGGACAACCCGCAGGACGCCCTCGACCCTGGCTATGGCGATGCCGAGGCGCTCGGCGATACCGCCAAGGGGCTCGCCAAGATAGCCGGAATCGTCGACGGCATCGATGAGGTGGCGGCCGATGATGCGATCGGCTGGATCGGTGACGGCGAGATCGAGCTGGGCACTGAGATGGTCCTGCAGCGACATCTCGATGGTCAGGCCGCTCTCGAAGCCTTCTGGCCCATCCTCGAAGGAGCCCCCCGCCCCGCCATAGGCGCCGCCGACGATCGGCAGGCTCTCGGCACCGCGAGTCTCCAGTCTGGCCACGCTCGGCTGCTCGCCCTGGAAGACGTTGTCGAGCCCGGTGCCGAGCCGGTCTTCCATGCCCTGCTGGCTGTTCAGGCTCTCCGAGCGGGCGAAGGTCTCGGCGTCGACCGCCAGCGGCCCGTCGCCGCCATTGGCATGGATCGGCAGCTCCGGCGCATCGTCGCGCTCCAGCAGCGGGTTGCGCTCGAGTTCGCCCTCGACGAAGTTCTGCAGTTCCAGATGCGACAATTGCAAAAGCTTGATCGCCTGCAGCAACTGCGGCGTCATCACCAGGGACTGCCCCTGGCGCAGCTCCATGCGCGGCATCATGGCCATTGCGCTCTCGACCCCATTCATGGCAGCGCGCCGTTTCGGCACGCTTCTTGCCTGTGACGAAGAGCCTAGCGTCGCCGAAGCGGCGCGTCAAAGCCCTTGCCTCGACAATGAGCAGGGAAGTTAATGCACCGCAACATAAGAGCAGGATTGCGGCAGGAGCCACCCGCAAACCACCTCTGCGACCGCCTGGAACCTCCAGCCCTGATCCTGAGGAGCGCCGCAGGCGCGTCTCGAAGGATGTTTTCAGATGCCTCCAGAGCCTACTGGAGCATCCTTCGAGACGCCATTCCTCGCGGAATGCCTCCTCAGGATGAGGGCTCAAGGACGCTTCGAACGGGCTGTCAGAGGCGGAAATCCTCGCCGAGATAAACGCGGCGTACATCGGGATTGGCGATGATCTCGGCCGGCGAGCCTTCCGTCAGCACGCGGCCGGAATGGATGATGTAGGCGCGGTCGACCAGACCGAGCGTCTCGCGGACATTGTGGTCGGTGATCAGCACGCCGATGCCGCGATCGGTCAATTGCCGCACCAGCGCCTGGATGTCGCCGACCGCGATCGGATCGATGCCGGCGAAGGGCTCGTCGAGCAGGATGAAGGAGGGCTTTCCGGCCAGCGCGCGCGCGATCTCGCAACGCCGGCGCTCGCCGCCCGACAGCGCGATCGAGGGCGCCTTACGCAAGCGGGCGATGTTGAACTCTTCGAGCAGGGTATCGAGCTGGCGCTCGCGGCTCTTGCGGTTGGGCTCGACGACCTCGAGCACCGCGCGGATATTGTCCTCGACGCTCAGGCCGCGAAAGATCGAGGCCTCCTGCGGCAGATAGCCGATCCCGAGCCGGGCGCGCTGGTACATCGGCAGCTCGGTGATGTCGTTGCCCTCGAGCGAGATGGTGCCGAGATCGGCTCCGACCAGCCCGGTGATCATGTAGAAGATCGTGGTTTTGCCGGCGCCGTTGGGGCCGAGCAACCCGACGGCCTCGCCCTGGCGCAGGGACAGGCTGGCATCGCTCACGACCGTGCGACCGCCATAGCTCTTGCGCAGGCCGCTCACGGCCAGCACGCCCGGACCACCGATCGAGGAGGCAGTGGAAACCTTCGCCTCTTCTTCCCGCTCACGCGCGCCAAAAAGGCCACGGATGCGGCTGAACATACCCGGCCCGCGCTGATGCGCTGTCGGCGCCCCACGGGTCGGCACGGTGTTGGGCTGGGACATGTCGGAGATGGTCACTGCGAAGCGCTGCGCCTGATCAGGAAAAGTGGATTGAAGGGGCGATGCCAGCCGAGATTGCCGGCTGGTCAGTTGGACGGCGCTGCCGGCTTGGCCCCGGGAGCAGGTTTCGCGCCCGGTCCCGCCTTGCCGGCCTCGCCCGAATTCGGCACGAAGAAGCCCTGTACGCGCCCGCCCTTCGAGGTCTCGACATTGGCGATGCCAGTCACCGTGTTGTAGGTCAGCTTCTCGCCGCGCGTGATGTTGGGCCCGTCATTCAGGGCGACATTGCCGGTCATAATGACGGTGTTGGCCGCCCGGTCGAAGACCGCATTGTCGGAGGTCGCCGCCTGGGTCTTGGAGACCACAGTCACAGGCCCCTTGCACAGGATCTGTTTGATGCTGCTGTCGTTGGACTGACCCGGCGCGGCCGCTGCGCCATTGGCGGGGGTAGCAGGTGCGGCAGCTGGAGCGGCGCGAGCCGCGCCGGCTCCGCCCGGTGCTCCGCCGCGCCCCTCGTAGAGAACGGTCATGACCGTGCAGCGCACGGTCGTCTCGCCCTGCACGGCAACGACATTGCCGGTGAAGACCGCCTTGTTCTCCTTGTCGAGAACGTCGAGCTTGTCGGCGTCGATCTTGATCGGCTCCTTGCTGTCGCCGCCGAGGCCGCCCAGTGGCGAACTGGCACCGGCGCGCCCGCGCCCTTGCGCGAAAGCGTCCTGCGGCACGCAGAGGCCGGCGACGAAGCCGACGGTCAGGGCAAACGCCGCAGGCCGGGCCAACTCAAGAAAACCGCGGTGAATACGGAGCGTCTGAACGATTGCTTGCATGTCACTGTCTCTTCTCGGTCGCGTCACCGTCCGCAGGCGAAGCATCGCCCGAAGACTGAACCCGTTCGGATGTTAGCAGTTCCAGCTGAGGTTTGCTGCCCTCACGCTCGGGACCGGCAATCGTATTGGCGGGCGCATCCTTGATGAAGGCGCGAACGCGGCCCTCGAAGACGATCAGCGCGCCATTATCCTTCACGTCGAGCGAATCGGCATCGACGGTCGTCGTGCCCAGGATGACCTTGACCGGCTCCTTGGACACCACCGTGCCACCCTTGAAATCGACGTCGGCGGTCCGCATCCGGATGTCGTAGCCGCCTTCGGTGCGCACGCGCACATCGTCGATCAGGCGCAGCTTTTCCTTCTGCGTATCGAACAGGCCGGTTTTCGAGTTCACGGTGACCCAGCCCTCGCGCTCCATCAGCAGCCGCGCCGTCAGGGTCTGCAACTCGACCTGGGTCGGATTGCGGATTTCCTGCAAGGCCGCCACGGCCGTGACTTCGTAAGGCCGGTTGTCCTTCCGGTAGCCCGACAGACGCGGCGTTTCCATCTTGACCTTGCCGCCGGAAATGCCGACCGCGCCGAGCGAAAGGCTGGCGACGCCATGCAAGGGGTTGAGGAACGGCGCCACGATCAGAGCCAGCACCGCAACGACCGCGCCAACCGGTATAGCGCGCCGCAAAAAGCGCACGAGCGTGGTGTGTCGCCGGGCCGCGCCAAAGGCTGCGTCCCGGCGCGCCAGGCGTCGGGACGGGGGGGCGGTCCACTCGTTCGAAGTCATTGCCACAGTCATGCCCCGCGCAATGGCAGTTGCTAACGGCTTTTTCGTGTCGCCGGGACGAACCGCAACGCGCCCCCGCGCTGTTCGTCTGTGTCGAGACTGACGTAAGAAGCCTTAGAATTTGTCAAGTATGCGCAAAAATATCGTTCTCCGCCCAACCGGCCAGATCAAGCTCGGCACGGAACGGCAGGAAGTCGAAACAGGCCTTGGCGAGATGCGTCCGGCCTTCCCGCGCCAGCATGGCTTCAAGGCGCGCATGCAGCGCGTGCAGATGCAGAACGTCGGAGGCTGCGTAGGTGAGTTGCGCCTCGCTCAACGTCTCGGCGCCCCAATCCGAGGATTGCTGCTGCTTCGACAGTTCGACGCCGAGCAGCTCCCGGACCAGATCCTTCAGGCCGTGCCGATCGGTGTAGGTACGGGTGAGCTTGGAGGCGATCTTGGTGCAGTAGACCGGGCCCGTCACCACGCCGAAGGCATGGCGGAGCACCGCGACATCGAAACGCGCGAAATGGAACAGCTTGAGGACTGCGGGATCGGTCAGCAGGCGGATCAGGTTTTCCGGCCGGGCGCCGCCCTTGAGGATCTGCACGACATCAGCCGTGCCGTCGCCGCGCGAGAGCTGGACGACGCAGAGCCGGTCGCGATGCGGATTGAGGCCAAGCGTCTCGGTGTCGATCGCAACGCTGGAGCCGGCGTCATAGCCGTCCGGCAGATCGCCGCGATGGAAACGGATCGTCATGCTGAAAACCTCGCTCGGGCGCATCGCGCCGTCTGAAACCGGATGCGGTCCGACCCGGCCCAACCCGCTGGCTCGCCTGCGCAATGCCGACACCCGCGTCGCAGCTAGCGGTGCGCAAGGCACTCTTCAAGCCTTTTTATCAAGTTTTCATATCGAGCTGCCGCGTTAACCTTTTATTCACCATAAGCTTCGCGACTCCGAAGATGCCGGATATGAAAGGGACATCGGAGCCTGATCCATGTCCCTCTTTCGCCTGCTCACCGATTTCGACGGACGTATCGGCCTCGCCCGGTTCTGGCTGGGCAGCGCGCTGGTGGCCGTCCTCCTGCTCGCAATCCAGCAGGGCGCGCCCGTCCTTTTCGGCCGGAATGCCAGTCACGTCCTCGCCTTCGCCAATGCCTTTGCGCTGTTTCCCTGGGCGGCCCTTGCCGCCAAGCGGGCCAATGATCGCGGCAGCACCGCGCTTTTCGGCATCCTGCTGATCTGCGCCATCGTACTGCCAGGGCATTTGCGGCCGTTCCTGCCGTTCTTCTGGGGGCCTTCGCTTCACACCATCTCGCTGGTCGCCTGGCTGATCGCGCTGGTCGATCTGGGCCTGCTGCCATCCCTGCACGACAAGGATCGGGTTGCGGCAGCTGAAGCCGGTGCTAAAGCGGGAGCATGGACACGACCCAACGCCCCCTCTCCGATTTCGGTCCGGCCGTTTTCGATCCCGCCGACCCCGTCGCCCTGACACAGGCGCTCGTGCGCTGCCCCTCCGTGACGCCCCATGAGGGCGGCGCACTGGCGCTGCTCGACGCCGTGCTGTCGGCCGAGGGCTACACCGTGCATCGGCCCGTCTTCAGCGCGCCCGGCATGCCCGATGTCGAGAATCTTTACGCCCGGCTCGGAACCGAAGGCCCGGTCCTGGTAATCGCGGGTCATACCGACGTCGTGCCGGTCGGAGATGAAGCCGCCTGGACGCGCGATCCCTTCGCCGGCTCGGTCGAGAACGGCATTCTGCATGGCCGCGGCGCCTGCGACATGAAGGGCGGGCTTGCGGCGATGATGGCGGCGAGCCTGCGCTTCCGGCGCGAGAATCCCGACTCTTCCGGCTCGATCGCGTTTCTGATCACCGGGGACGAGGAAGGCCCCGCCGTCAACGGCACGGTCAAGCTGCTGGATTGGGCGCATCAGCGCGGCGAACGCTTCGATCACTGCCTGCTGGGCGAACCGACCAACCCGGCCAGCATGAGCGACATGATCAAGATCGGCCGGCGCGGCTCGCTGACGGGAAAGCTCACAGTCAACGGCAAGCAGGGGCATGTCGGATATCCTGACCTCGCCGATAATCCGATCCGCGGCATGGTCCGCCTGCTCGCCGCGCTCGAGGCGACGCCCCTCGACCAGGGCACCCGGCATTTCGACCCGAGCAATCTCGAAGTGACGACACTGGATGTCGGCAACCCCGCGTCGAATGTCGTGCCGGCACAGGCCAGGGCCGTCTTCAACATCCGCTTCAACGATGTCTGGACGCCGGAGACGCTCGCCGCCGAAATCGAGCGGCGCCTGCGCGACGCCGCCGGAAACAGCATTCGCTACGAGCTGGTTGTCCAGCCGACCAATGCGGTCGCCTTCATGACCGAGCCCGGCCCCTTCGTGAACCTCGTCGCGGACGCGGTCGAGGCCGAGACCGGCAAGCGGCCCGCGCTTTCGACTACGGGCGGCACCTCGGACGCCCGCTTCATCAAGAACTACTGCCCGGTGGTGGAATACGGTGTCGTCGGCCAGACCATGCATCAGGTCGACGAATGCGTGGCGGTGGCGGACCTCGTCACGCTCGAGCGGATCACGCGTCGTTTGCTCGGGACCTATTTCGCAGCGCAACATAAAGCTTGATTTCGCGGAACAAGCCGCCATTATCTCTGTTAGACGAAAGTCTAAGAACGGATAGATGGAGGCCCGGTCATGGGGCTTGCCGCCGACGATGTCGCACGCTCCCTGCGGGGGTCCTGGCGCCTGATGACGCGAGGGGCCGAGGCGCTGCCGGAACTCGATCTGAGCCGCGACGGCTTCTGGCGCTCATTTGCTGCCTTCGCGCTGATGCTGCCGGCCACGATCGCGATGCTGGCGGCGGTTCGCGTGCTGGCCGGGTTGCCGAATTCAGCCGGACTTTTTGGATCGCCACCTCTGGTCGCAGCCGTGATCGCGGCCGAGTGCCTCGCGATCCTCGCCGTTCCCGCCCTGCTTATCGGCCTGATCCCGCGCCTCGCCCACGCTTCGCGTTTCACGAGCTTCGTCATCGCCTGGAACTGGGCCGGCATCGTCTCTGCCAGCCTGATGGCGGTCCCTGCCGCCGTCTTCGCAATCGGCTGGTCGCCGCCCGGGCTTGCAACACTGCAGGCTGCGACCTTCGCGGTGATCGTGCTGCGCCTGCGCTATTGCGTGGCGCGTGCGATTTTCGGCGCGGAAAGCGGCATTGCCATGCTGATCATCATGGCAAGCGTGGTTGCCGATTACGGCGTGATCCGGATTTTCGGGCTGATCTGAGCCCTCAATAGTCCACGCCAGCGAGATAGAGGCCGGCTGAAGGCGCCAGCGCGGCGCATTGCGACCGATCGCGCGCTGCCAGGACCTTGCCGACCTTGTTCTCGGGCCAGCGCCCGGCGCCGACCATCTTCAGGCAGCCGACCATCGAGCGGACCTGATGATGCAGGAAGGAGCGGGCATGGGCGTAGATCACGATCTCGGAGCCCTCGCGGCGCGCGTCGAAGCGGTCGAGCGTGCGCATGGGGCCGTTGGCCTGACATTCGGCGGCCCGGAAGGCCGTGAAATCGTGATGGCCGACGAGCGCCTGCGCGGCCCGGTCCATCGCTTCATGGTCGAGCTTGAAGGGAACATGCCAGAGCCGGTCCCGATCCAGCGCCGGGGGGCTGCGGCGGTCGAGGATGCGGTAGATGTAGTAGCGCCGCCGCGCCGAGATGCGCGCATCGAACGCGTCTGAAACGGCCTCGGCGCTGAGCACCGCGACCGGAAGGTGCTTCAGCCGCGCATTGGTGGCATCGCGCACGACATCGGTGCGCCAATCCTTGTCGATATCGACATGAGCGACCTGATGGGTCGCGTGGACGCCGGCATCGGTTCGGCCGGCGCAGTGCAGGCGGACCGCATGGCCGCAAAAGGCCTCCACCGCCTCCTCGACGCTCTGCTGGACGGACGGGCCGTTGAGCTGGCGCTGCCAGCCCGAGAACGGCGTGCCGTCATATTCGATGACGAGCTTGTAGCGTGGCATCAGATTTTGCTGCCGGCGCCGAGCCTCGCGCCCCGCAGGAACTCGGCCCCGCTCATCGGCGCACGCCCGGCGCGCTGGACCTGAAGCAGCTTCACCGCCCCAACCGCGCAGGCGACCGTGCCCTCATCGTCCAGCAACGTGCCGGGCTCGGCCGCGCCGCCGGCACGGGCCGTGCGCAGCACCTTCAGGCGCTCCGGCCCCTTGCCGAGATCGATCTCGGCGAAAGCACCGGGAAACGGCGAGAGACCGCGAACGAGATCATGCACCTGCTGCGCCGGGCGCGCCCAGTTCAGCTTCGCCTCGGCATTGGCGATCTTGGCGGCGTAGGTCATGCCCTCCTCGGTCTGCGGCGTGAAGCGCAAGCCCCCGCGCCCGAGCGCGGCAAGCGCGCGCACCATCAGGTCTGCACCCAGCGGCGCGAGCTGGTCGTGCAGCTCGCCGGCGGTCATGTCGGGGCCGATCGCAAGCGTCTCGACCATGCCGACCGGGCCAGTATCGAGCCCGGCTTCCATCTTCATGACGCAGACGCCGCTCTCGGTATCGCCGGCCATGACCGCGCGCTGGATCGGCGCCGCGCCGCGCCAGCGCGGCAGCAGCGAGGCGTGCAGGTTGAGGCAGCCGAGTTCCGGCAGATCGAGGATCGCCTGGGGCAGGATCATGCCATAGGCGACCACGACCGCCACATCGGCCTGATGCGAGGCGATGATCTCGGAGGCCTCAGCCGTCTTCAATGTCGTCGGAGTGAACACCGGAAAGCCGAAACGCTCGGCCGCGCGCTGCACGGGGGATGGTTTGAGATCGAGTCCGCGCCCGGCCTGCGCCGGAGCGCGAGTGTAGCAGCTGACGACCTCATGACCCTGGCCGACGATCTCGGTCAGGGTCGGCACGGCGAAATCCGGCGTGCCCATGAAAATGACGCGCAAGCTCATGCGTTCAACATCGCCTTGATGGCACCCGCCGCGCTCAAACCGCGCTCTCGCGCTTGGCCGCCTTGCTGAAGCGCTTGGTGACGCGCTCGCGCTTCAGGCGCGAGAGATAATCGATGAACAGTACGCCGTTGAGGTGGTCGATCTCATGCTGGAGGCAGGTCGCCAGCAGGCCGTCGGCGGCGATCTCCTGCTGCTTGCCGTCGAGATCCATGTAGCGGACCTTGACCGAGGCCGGCCGTTCGACCTCCTCGTAATATTCGGGAATGGAGAGGCACCCCTCCTCGTAGACGCTCGTTTCCTCGGAGGACCAGACGACCTCTGGGTTGACGAAGACCATTGGGTTCCTGGGTTCATCGACCGAAGGCCTGGGCTCATCGACCGGGCGTTTTGGCTCCTCGCCGCCCTCCTCGCCTTCCCCATCCGTATCCGCATCCGCATCCTCGGCCCGTTTGGCGAGGTCGATCGTCACCACCCGTTGGGGCACGCCGATCTGGATCGCGGCGAGGCCGATGCCGGGCGCATCGTACATCGTCTCGAGCATATCGGCCGCGAGCGCCTTGATCTCGGGCGTGATCGCCGTGACGGGAGCCGAGACCAAACGGAGCTGGGCGTCGGGCAGGATGACGAGGGGACGAATGGCCATGAGTTTCTGCGCGGGGGTTTCGTGACGTCCCGGCGACATAAGCTCTTGTGCACGGCGGGTCAAACCGTTCCGCTTTCGTTCGAAGTTCTCCCGCGAATCGGTTAGGCTGCCCCGATGAAAGAGATTGCCTTCATCCTTCTCGAGCGGCCCGTGACTTGGGCCGAGGCTGCCTTGGGCTTTGCGGCGCTGAGCCTGCTGCTGCTCGTTCTGGTCGTGGTGTCGTCATGGCGCGGTGGCCGGGGACGCGCCATCGAGGTCGCGATGGCCGCCGAACGCGCTCGCGAAATGGACGACAAGGTCGCCGAGATGAACCGGCTCCAGGCCGAGCTGACCGGCCGGATGCAGTCCATGGCCGAGATCCTGTCGACCCGGCAGGGCGATCTCGCCCGCCTCGTCGCGGACCGTATGGACGGGTTGAGCCATAAGGTCGGGCAGGGGCTGGAGCAGAATGTGCGCCAGACCAATGAGAGCCTCGGCAAGCTGCAGGAGCGGCTCGCCGTCATCGACAGCGCACAGAAGAACCTCACCGACCTGACGTCGGAGGTGGTGACGCTCAAAGATGTTCTCTCCAATAAGCAGGCGCGCGGTGCCTATGGCCAGGGCCGGATGGAGGCCATCATCCGCGACGGGTTGCCCAGCGCCTTCTTCACCTTCCAGCCGACGCTCTCCAACCGCAACCGGCCCGACTGCCTCGTCACCCTGCCGGGCGACGGGCGCGGGCTGGTCATCGACGCGAAATTCCCGCTGGAAAGCTTCACCATGCTGCGGGAGTCGCGCAGCGAGGAGATGCGCAAGGCTGCCGGCGTGCGCGTGCGCGGCGATGTCGGCCAGCACATCAAGGATATCGCCGAGCGCTATTTCCTGCCCGGCGAGACGCAGGACATGGCGCTGCTTTTCGTGCCCTCGGAGTCGATCTATGCCGATCTGCACGAGCATTTCGACGACGTCATTCAGAAGGCGCATCGCGCCCGCGTGATGATCGTCTCGCCCTCGCTGCTGGCGCTGGCGATCCAGCTGATGCAGTCGCTGGTGCGCGATGCTCGGATGCGCGAGGAGGCGCAGGTGATCCAGACCGAGGTCGGCAAGCTGCTCGCCGACGTCAAGCGCCTGGGAGACCGGGCCGAAAAACTGGACCAGCATTTCCGTCAGGCCCAGGAGGATGTCGCGGGCATCCGCACCTCCGCCGGCAAGGTCACCAGCCGCGCCGACAAGATCGGCGCGCTGGAATTCGACGACGCCAAGGGCGAGCCGGCGCTGCCCTTCGCGAAAGGCCTGCCGCTCAAGGCGGCGGCTGAATAAGAGTGCGTTTGGAAGACCGTTGCCAGGCGCTCAGCCCTGCGGCGCCCGCAACAGACGCTCGGCATAGCCGATCATCCGTTCCTGGCCCTCGGTCGGCCCGCCATGCAGCGCCGCAATCTTGCGCAGCATCATGCAGAGTTCGTTGACCTCGGCTTTGCTCAGGTTGCTGCGAAACAAATCCTTGAGATCGTCGATGGCAGCTTGAATCGAGGGCGCGGAGGCGACCGCGTGCCGGGCCACGGCCAAGCGCGCTTCGAGATCATCGCCGAATTCGAGCAGGTCCCGCATCTCGGCCCTGATCGCGTCGAGCTGTTCGGTGGTCGGCTCGCCGCGCTCGCCGGCAATCAGCAGCATGAGCGCGACCGCCCCGTCCCGGCTTTCGGTCATCGCCTTCAGCGGCGCGCGGCCCGCGGCTTCCCTGGCGGCGAGACGGCGCTTGGTGTTGCGGCGATCATTCAGCCAATGATCGACCTGCTCCATGCCCTTCCCATAAATGAACCAGTACACGACACCGGACATGATCGCGCCGACGATGGCGACGAGGGCAGGCATGGCGGCGTCTCCGTCCGGTTCGACGCGCCCAGGTCAACACAACCCGAGCGCGCAATGGCGGGGAACACCTATCGCTGCGATCTGACAGTTCTATGATGGCCGCTCAGGCGACCTTGAGCACCGCCGAGAGCTCCGGCTTCACGTTCAGGGTCTGGAACACCACGCAATAGCGCTCGGTGAGCTTGAGCAGGGTGTCGAGCTTCTCCTGCGGTGCGTCGGTCTCGACGTCGAAGGAGAGGCGGATCGCCTTGAAGCCGACAGGCGCATCCTTGGCGACGCCGAGCGTGCCGCGAAAATCGAGATCGCCCTCGGCACGAACGATGCCTTTCTTGAGCTCGATCTCGAGCGCGGTCGCGACCGCCTTCAGCGTCACACCGGCGCAGGCGACCAGCGCCTCCAGCAGCATGTCGCCGGAGCAGAGCTCTGCCCCCGAGCCGCCGGTGGCGGGGTGCAGGCCCGCAAGCGCAATCGCCCGGCCGGTCTCGACCTTGCAGGCAATGTGCTGGTCGTCGAGCTCGCCATGGGCTTTCAGCGTGACCACACCGGCCTCGGGCGTCTCGCGATACTTGTCCTTGAGCGGTGCCTGGAGGGCGCGCAGGGCTGTGACATCCATGATTTCAAACCTTATGTCGCGAGCAGAAGTGTCACGTCGCAGATAGCGCCGCTTTCCTGATCAGACCAGCCCTGCCGGAGCAGGCGGGGACCGCACGCCTACCACCACATCCCCGCCGTCTCGGCCGTCTTGTGCTGCCGCGGCTCCTCGTCGCGCAGCGAACGGTCGAGCGCACGCAGCGCTTCGCGCTTGGTCGCCTCGAAGGACGGCGAGAGCCGGTCGCGCGGGCGAGCCAACGGATTGTCGAGCTCATCGAAGATGCGCCCGGGCTTGGGCTGCATCACGATGATGCGATCGGCCAGCGTCACGGCTTCCTCGACATCATGGGTCACCATCACGACGGTGGGACGGCTTTCCGCCCAGAGCGCCAGCAGATGCCCGTGCAGGCTCGCCCGCGTCGTCGCGTCGAGCGCCGAGAAGGGCTCGTCCATCAGCAGGAGCTTTGGCCGAGTGATCAGAGCGCGGGCAATCGCGACCCGCTGCTGCTGGCCGCCCGAGAGCTCGCGCGGCCAGCGCTTCTCATAGCCGGCGAGGCCAACGCGCACGAGCGCATTGGCCACCAGCCCCTCGCGCTCGAAGGCGGAGAGATGCGACAGCCCGAAGGCGACATTCTCGGACACGCTGAGCCAGGGGAACAGGCGCGGCTCCTGGAAGATCACGCCGACATCGGCACGCGGCTCGAGGATCGCTTCGCCATCGAGCAGGATGCGGCCCGCGCTCGGCTGGTCGAGCCCGGCAATCAGGCGCAGCAGCGTGGTCTTGCCGCAGCCCGATCCACCGACGAGCGCGAGGATTTCACCCGCTGCAACGTCGATCGTGATGGCCGACAGGGCGTGCGTGCCGTCGGCATAGGTTTTCGAGAGTGTCTCGAAGCTCAGCATCGAGGATGCCTTTCAGAGCTTGTCGCGACCGAGATCCTGCCAGGCGAGGAAAGGCCGCGTGATGGCGAGCAACAGCCCGTCCGCCAGCTTGCCGAGTACGGCGAAGCTGATGATGGCCGCGATGATGGAGTCGGGGCGGCCAAGCTGCTGGCCGTCCACGAGCAGATATCCCAGCCCCTCGCTCGCGCCCATGATCTCGGCTGCGACCACGAACATGAAGCCAAGGCCTAGCCCGGAGCGCAGTGCCGTGAACCAGGCCGGCAGAATCGCCGGGAGCATCACGCGCCGGATCATCGCGAGCCGGCCGAGCCTGAAGACGCGGCCGACCTCGATGATCTTGCGATCGATGTCCTGGATCGCGGCGGCCACCCCTAGATAAACAGGGAAGAAGACACCGACCGCGATCAGCGCGACCTTGGAGGCCTCGAAGATGCCGAACCAGAGGATGAAGAGCGGGACCCAGGCGATCGAGGGAATCGAGCGCAGCGCCTGAAGCGTCGGGTCGAGCAGTCCGCGCGCCACCGGCAGGGCACCGGTGAGCGCGCCCAGAAGCGTGCCCGCGCCCGCCCCCAGCCCGAACCCGGCCGCCACCCGCCACAGCGTCGCGTTGGCATGGGTCAGGAGTTCGCCCGAAGCGGCAAGACTCCAGAGAGTCTTGCCCACCACGCTCGGCGGCGGCATCAGCCGGCCATTGGCGATACCCGCCCTGACCAGCATCTCCCAGAGCGCGGCAAGCGCGATCGGCAGGAGCCACCCGGCCAGTCCGAACCGGCGCGACGCGCGAGCGGGCGCAACCGGTGTCCGACCGGCCACAGCCCTCTCGATCTCAAGCGCGCTCATCGGCCCCGGCAGCTTTGACGTCAGGCAGACGTCAGTTGCTGGCGGCGGCGAAGCGCCGGTCGAGCAGCGCGTCGACCGCAGCCTTCACATCGGTCGTCGCCGGCAGCACACCTGCGTCCTTCAGGGCGATGCCGGCCGCGACGATGGTGTCGGCCTGCGCCTGGCCGATGCTGGAATGCGTCAGCTCCGTGCGGGTGAGCTGGCGCTCGATCACGGTATCGGAGAGCTTGGTGTATTCGACCAGGACCTTCTTCAGCTCGGCCGGATTGGCCAGCGCATAGGCCCGCGCCTCCTCATAGGCCGCGATCACCTTGCGCACGAGCGCCGGCTGCTCATTGGCGAAGGCTTCGCGCACGTTGAGGATGCCCCAGGTGTTGTCCTCCGGCTTGCGGTGGAACAGCTTTGCGCCGCTCTCGACTTCCGCTGCCGCCATCAGCGGATCGAGACCAGCCCAGGCGTCGACATCGCCGCGCTCCAGGGCAAGCCGGCCATCGGCATGCTGCAGCAGGACGAGCTTGACGTCCTTCTCGGTCAGCTTCGCCTCGGCCAGCGCGCGGACCAGGAAGATGTGCGGATCGGTGCCGCGCGTGACGGCGACTCGCTTGCCCTTGAGATCGGAGACCTTGGTGATGTCGCTCTTGGCGCCCGTCACCAGAGCCGTCCATTCCGGCCGCGAGTAGACATAGATCGACTTGATCGGGTTGCCGTTGATCTTGCCGATCAGGGCTGCGGCGCCGGCCGTGGAGCCGAAATCGATCGAGCCGGCGTTGAGGAATTCCAGCGCCTTGTTCGAGCCGGCCGATAGCACCCAGCGCACCGTGATGCCTTCGGGGGCGAGCGCCTTCTCGAGGATGCCGCGCTCCTTCAGCACGAGGCTGACGGGGTTGTAGGTCGCGTAGTCGATCCGGATTTCCTTGGGAGCCTGCGCGAAGACGCTCGTGCCACCCAAAGCGAAAGAGGCGGCGGCGAAACCGGCGATGGCGAGGCGGCGCGTGATGGTGGTCATGATCGATTCCCTGTTGCGATGACGCGCAGGGATCGGGACAGACTCGTAGCCTGACCTTGGCCCCGACGCTTTAGCTGCACTTATTTCGCGCCCGCAAGCTGCTGGCTCAAATCGGCGCGTATCCGACTTGTAGGTCCGCTCGTTCGGTATGTCAAACAAGACATCTCAAAGCGGCTTGAATTTTATTCAACAGTTCATAGATGTATAATTTATCTTTTTCGCGAATCCCCACATCATGTTAGGAGCGGAACGGGCATTGGACAGCGCCCGCGCCAAGGGTCCCGCGCCAAGGGTAGCCGTCGTGTCATCTGTCGCCGATCAGCCATATCCTGCGCTTGCCGAGGTGCTGGAGAATCCAGCCCGAGCCGTCACGCGGGTGTTCGATCGCCCCGGCGCGCCTCCGGCTGACGCGTTACGCCAGGAGCTGACGGCGACGCTGCGCCGCACGCTCGATGACGGCCATGCCTCGGCCAGGGAGCTGCTGGCCGGCTCGCGCAACGGCCTCGCCTGCGCGCAGCGCCTGTCAGCCGTCATGGACGCCGTCGTCGCCTGCCTGCATGTCGCCGCGACCAGATATTTCTATCCGGCGGTCAACCCGTCTCAATCCGAGCGGATCGCGGTCGTCGCGGTCGGCGGCTATGGCCGCGGCACGCTTGCACCCGGTTCGGATGTCGACCTGCTGTTTCTGTTTCCGCACAAGCAGACCGGCTGGGGCGAGAGCGTGGTCGAATCCATGCTCTACCCGCTCTGGGACCTGAAGCTGAAGGTCGGGCATTCGGTTCGCTCGATCGATGATTGCGTGCGCGAAGCGCGGGCCGACATGACGATCCGCACCGCCCTGCTGGAAGCCCGCTTCCTCTGCGGAGACCGCCCGCTCTTCGAGGACATGGTGCGTCGCTTCGGCGCCGAAGTGGTCGAGGGCACGGCGCCTGCCTTCACCGAGGCCAAGCTCGCAGAGCGCGAGACCCGCGTCCGGCGGGCCGGCACCTCGCGCTATCTGGTCGAGCCCAACGTCAAGGATGGCAAGGGCGGCCTGCGCGATCTCAACACGCTGTTCTGGATCGCGAAATACGCCTATCGCGTCGACGATGTGCGCGAGCTTGTCGCCGCCGGCCTCTTCGACCGCAAGGAACTGCTGATGTTCCAGCGCTCGGAGGAATACCTCTGGCGCGTGCGCTGCTGGATGCATTTCATCACGGGCCGGGCCGAGGAGCGTCTCTCTTTCGATCTTCAGCGCCAGGTTGCGACAGCGATCGGCTATGCGGGTCGCAGCGGCCAGGCGCCGGTCGAGCGCTTCATGAAGGCCTATTTCCTTGTCGCCAAGGATGTCGGCGACCTCACCGCGATCGTCTGCGCGGCACTTGAAGCGCGCCAGCAGAAGCCGCGCGCCAGTCTGACGCGCCTGCTGGGCTCCTTCACCAAGCGCAAGCGCGTGCGCGCGCTCGGCCATCCCGACTTCACGCTGAAGAGCCAGCGGTTGAACGTGGTCGATCCCGACGCCTTCAAGCGCGACCCGGTGAACCTGCTTCGGCTCTACGAGATCGCCAGCCGCGACGACCTCGCCATCCACCCCGATGCCAGCCGGCTGGTGACGCAGTCGCTGCGACTCGTCACCCCCAAGCTGCGCAACGACCCCGAAGCGAACCGGATCTTCCTGGAAATCCTGACGGCGCGGCGCTCGCCGGAAGCCGTGTTGCGGCGGATGAACGAATCGGGCCTGCTCGGGCGTTTCATTCCCGATTTCGGGCGTGTCGTGGCGATGATGCAGTTCAACATGTATCACCACTACACCGTCGACGAGCATCTGATCCGCGCGATCGGCGTGCTCGCCGAGATCGATGCCGGCTCGCTCGAAGCGGAACACCCGCTCGCCAACACGATCTTCTCGACGATCAGCAACCGGCGCGCGCTTTATGTCGCGCTCTTCCTGCACGACATCGCCAAGGGCCGGCTCGAAGACCATTCGATCGCCGGCGCCCGGATCGCGCGCAAGCTCGGACCGCGGCTGGGCCTGACCGAAGCGCAGACCGGCACCGCCGCCTGGCTGATCGAACACCATCTCGACATGTCGAGCGTGGCCCAGAGCCGCGACCTCGGCGACCCCAAGACGATCGAGAGCTTTGCTGCGACAGTGCAGACCCTGGAGCGGCTGAAACTCCTGCTGGTCCTCACCGTCGCCGACATCAAGGCCGTCGGGCCCGGCGTCTGGAACGGCTGGAAAGGCCAGCTGCTGCGGACGCTCTATTACGAGACCGAGGTCGTGCTCACCGGCGGCCATTCCGCGATCGAGCGCAAAGCCCGCGTCGAGAAGAAGCAGGACGCCCTGCGCGAGCGCCTCGCCGATTGGCGCAGCGAGGATCGCGAGGCCTATATCGCGCGGCATTACCCGGCCTACTGGATCAAGGTGGACGTCGCCCGGCAGGACAAGCATGCGCGCTTCCTCCGGCAGGCCGAGAGCGAGGGCCGCACCACCGCGACCGCAGTCGAGACGGACCAGTTCCGCGGCGTGACCGAATTGACCATCCTGGCACCCGACCATCCGCGCTTGCTTGCCATCGTCACCGGAGCCTGCGCGGCAGCAGGCGGCAACATCGTCGATGCGCAGATCTTCACGACCACGGACGGGCTGGTGCTCGACACGATCTCGGTATCGCGCGCCTTCGATCGCGACGATGACGAAGTGCGGCGGGCGGAACGGATCGCGGCGGCGATCGAGCGCGCGCTCAAGGGCGAGATCAAGATCGCCGATCTGGTGGCGCAGCGCCGCGCGCCGCCCTCGCGGGGACAGACTTTCGAGGTCGCGCCGGAGGTCATCATCGACAACGTGCTGTCGGCCCGCCACACGGTGCTGGAGGTTTCGGGGCTGGACCGTCCCGGCCTGCTCTACGATCTGACCACCGCGATCGGGAAGCTCAACCTCAACATCGCCTCGGCGCATATCGCCACCTTCGGCGAAAAGGCGGTCGATGTGTTTTACGTGACAGACCTGACGAATGCGAAGATCGTCTCGACCGGACGACAGCTCACAATCCGCAATGCGTTGCTGGATGTGTTCACTTATGAGCCGGACAAACCCCATGCGCCCAAGGTCAAAGTCCCTGCCCGCGCTTGATTTAAGCCCGCATAAGCCCGATATCGGCCTCGAACGCGGTCTTGCCAGATACATGATTCAGCCCCGCCTCCGGCAGGGGACGGCGCAGACCAGCCACGTGACACAGAATTGGATGACGCGATGACGCAAAACCCTGCGATGGAAGAGCCGAACCCGGACACCGCAACGAATGCGCCAGAGCAGGCTCCGGTGATCGAGACGACCACCGAATCGGAGCTTGCCCGGATCGAGGCCGAGCGCAACGACCTGAAGGACAAGCTCCTGCGGACGCTGGCGGACATGGAAAACCTGCGCCGCCGCACCGAGCGCGAGATCTCCGACGCCAAGGCCTATGCGGTGACGAGCTTCGCCCGCGATATGCTCGGCTCGGCCGACAATCTGCGCCGCGCGCTCGAGAGCGTGCCGGAATCCGCACGCGTCAGCATGGAAGCCGCCCTGAGCGCGCTGATCGAAGGCGTCGAGCTGACCGAGCGCGACCTGCTCAAGACGCTGGAGCGCCATGGCGTTCGCAAGATCGACCCGCAGGGCGAAAAATTCGACCCGAACCTGCATCAGGCGATGTTCGAGGCTCCCGATCCGGTGACGCCCAAGGGCTTGGTCTCGAAGGTCGTTCAGTCCGGCTACAAGATCGGCGAGCGCGTGCTGAGGCCTGCTCTCGTCGGCGTGTCGGCCGGTGCGCCGAAACCCGCAGTGCCGCCCACCGACGAGACCGGGGACGGCAGCACCAGCGGCAACTGAAGGTGCTTGAAGCCGCCGGCATCCTGGTCTTCGCGCTGACCGGCGCCCTGGTTGCAGCCCGCAAGGGCATGGACCCGTTCGGCTTCATCCTGCTGGCAACCGTCACCGGCGTCGGTGGCGGCACGCTGCGCGACCTGCTGCTCGATCGCGGGGTCTTCTGGGTGCAGAACCCGCTCGACGTCGTGCTGTGCAGCGGGGTTGCGCTCGTGTCCTGGGGGATCGCCTATTGGCGGCCGGGCACGCTCGATGGCTGGGCCGCCAAACGATTGCTGATCTGGGCCGATGCGGCCGGGCTTGCGCTCTTCGCGGTGATCGGCACGCTTAAAGGCCTCAGTGCCGGCGTGCCAGTGCTGTCGGCCATGGCGCTGGGTGCCATGACGGCCTCCTTCGGCGGCATCCTGCGAGATATCCTGGCAGGAGATCGGCCGCTGGTGCTGTGGAGCCGGGATTTCTACGTCACGGCCGCCGCTGCCGGCGCCGGTGCAACGGCGCTTCTGGCGGGCTTGGGGATGCAGCCGGCCGTCGTGATGATCGGCGGGATTCTTGCCGGATTTGGCCTGCGCGCCGGCTCGATCCTGTTCGGCTGGTCGTTTCCCAATCTGCCGGGCTCGGGCTCCAGCGCGCCCTGACCAGCGCTACGCCCGAGCAGGCAGGCTCCGATCAGGCAGGCTCAGATCAGGCAGGCTCAGATCAGGCAGGCTTGGTCACGCGCCGCAGCGTCAGATTGATCCTGCCCCCTTGCGGCAGCAGGCTGGACGAGCCTGCCAGGATGCGGTCGATACCGTGATAGGCCAGACGCGCCTCGCCGCCGAAGAGGAGCGCATCGCCCGAATTGAGCTTCAGCGAAACCGTCTTGCCGCCGCGCACCGTGCCGCCGATGCGGAAGATCGCGGTATCCCCTAGCGACAATGACAGCACCGGCGCATCGAAATCCTGCTCGTCGCGATCCTGATGCAGGCCCATTCTTGCGCTCGCCTCGTAGAAATTGACGAGGCAGGCTTCGGGTGGATGCGGATATCCCGCAAGCTCGCCCCAGGCTTTCAGCAGCACCTCCGGCATCGGGGGCCAGGCTGTGCCCGTACCGGGATGGAGCGGCTGGTAGCGATAGCCGCTTTCGTCGGAAACCCAGCCCAGCGAGCCGCAATTGGTCATTCGCACGGAGAACGGCTTGCCGGTCTTCGGCATGCGCGGCACGAAGAATGGCGCCTGGCGCGCGACCTCGCGCAGTTCGGCCAGCAGGGCGGCCTGCTCCTGTGCCTGCAGGTAGCCCGGCCAGTGCGTTACGCCCGGCGCTATCGCGACGCGCGTCATGGCCTAGAGGCTGTCGAGACCGAGCACGTCGACCATCGAATAGAGGCCGGGCTTGCGCCCCCTGCCCCACAACGCGGCCTTGAGCGCGCCTTGCGTAAAGAGCGAGCGATCCTCGGCGACATGCGCCAGTTCCAGCCGCTCGCCATTGCCGGCGAAGATGACCTTGTGATCGCCGACGACGGTGCCGCCCCGCAAGGCGGCAAAGCCGATCGCGCCGGGCGGGCGGGCGCCGGTCTGCCCGTCGCGGACTGCTACGCGGGTTTCCGCGAGATCGACGGCACGGCCCGTCGCCGCAGCCTCGCCCAGCAAGACGGCGGTGCCCGACGGCGCATCGACCTTCATGCGGTGGTGCATCTCGACGATCTCGATGTCCCAGTTCGTGTCGAGCGTCGCCGCGACCTTGCGCACGAGCGCCGCCAGCAGATTGACACCGAGGCTCATATTGCCCGAGCGGACGATTGCCGCGTGGCGCGACGCTGCCTCCAGCTTGGCCAGATGCTGCGGCTCCAGCCCGGTGGTGCCGACGATGTGGACGATGCGCGCCTGTGCAGCCAGCGCGGCAAAAGCGACGGTGGAGTCCGGCGTCGTGAAGTCGAGCACGCCCTCGGCCTCGACGAAGGCCGGCAGCGCCTCATCGCTCACCACGACACCACAGGGCGGCAAACCGGCGAGCATGCCGGCATCCTGCCCGATCGTCGCCGCGCCCGGCCGCTCGATGGCAGCGGAAAGCACGCAGCCTTCCGTCTCGTGGATCGCCTTGATCAGCATCCGGCCCATGCGCCCGGCAGCACCAACGACGACGAGACGCATGTCAGCCATGGAAGACAACTCCAGAAAGCAAGGACGGCCGCGATATTGCGCCAAGGCAGGATACAGCGCCTGGCCGAGATGCTGCGCCTATAGGACGGATCGGGCACGTGCGACACCCAAAACCTGGCTCGAACAAAAAACGGCCGGGTTGCCCCGGCCGTCCTGTTTCTTCAAAGACGCTGGATCAGGCCGCGCCCTGGATACCCGAGAGCTTCCAGGCTCCGCCGCGCTCGCGAACGAAGGTCCAGTGCTCCGTGACCTCCTGCGGGACGGTCGCGTTGCCGTCGACGATCTTGCCGCTGGAGCGCTCGTAGAGAGCGTTGATCAGGCTGAAGCGCATCGCGACCGTGGCGTAGTCGAGATTGCCCTCGCGCCAGGCTTCCGCGAGATCGCCCTTGAGCAGCTTCACGTCGGAAACCCGGTCGACAAGGCCCTTGCGGGCGTTCCCCGAAAGGTCTTCGTCGAAATAGCCGAACATTTCCGGCGTTACGAGCTCGCGCAGACCGCGCTCGTCCTCGTTGGAGTAAGCGGTATTGACCTCGCTGAGCAGCCGCTCGAAGGCGTTGAAATCCTCGCCCGAGAGCTGGATCTCGGTGGTCTGGGGCGCGGCCGGACGGGCCGCGCCGCCACCCATCGCCGCCATGCGCGCGTCAGGCTGCGGCTGATAGGTCTCGCGGCCAAGAGGCGCACCTGCGCCGGCGAGCTGGGGCTCGGCGCGGCGACGGAAGAAGCGCATCGCCAGCCAGATCGCTCCGCCGATCAGCGCGAGCTGCAGCAGGAAGCCCATGATTCCGGCAAGCGAAGCCAGGCCGGCGAAGAAGCCAGAGCCCGACAGCATGCCGAACAGGCCAGCGCCAAGCAGGCCGGCGCCGAGGCCCATCATCAGGTTACGCGCCATCGAAGGCCGGGCGGCCTGCGCGGCAGCCGCACCAGCGGCGGGGCCCGCGAGCGACGGAGATGGCGCAGGGGTCGCGCTGCGCTGGAACGGCTGGGCGCCATTTGGCGCCGTATCCGTCCGCGCCGGGGCGGATTCAGTGCGCGATCCGCGGCTGCCAAAACCCTTGCCGCCACCGGGACGCGCTTCGGCGAGCACCGGTACGAGCAGAAGCGCGCCAGCGAGCACTGCGACGACCCGGCCACGCCGGGCAAGCGAAATCATAGACATGGTTCCTCCCGGAGCCCCCCTCGGGCTCACTTCCGGAGAATATGGTCGATCCACCTCGATCCTGCAAGATGAGGCCGGCTAAGTCTCTGCATGTCCTGATATTTCTGTTGCCGGGAAAGGATTTGGGATCATGCGAAAAGCCGTGCTAAACTGGGACATTCGCTGCCGTCCCTTGCGACAGGCCGCGGGGGAGTGAGCCATGATCGGAATTACACCGAGGCTTCACCGCGAGATTGCATTTGCGGCCCTTGTCGCGGCCATCTTCTTCATGCTCGGATCTGCGGCAAGCGCTGGCGAACGCGCCATCGCACTGGACCCGCCGCGTCTGGCGCAAGCTCCGGAGCCGCTGTGCTTCTGCTGGAGCGACGGCCGCAAGATCGCCGAAGGTGCGAGCGCCTGCATCCGCACGACGCAGGGACGTCGCCTCGCCCAATGCGGCCGCGTCATCAACATGATGTCCTGGGAAATCAGCGAGAATCCCTGTCCCGACAGCTGATGCTCCGGCGATGACCGCCGCCAGCCAGGACCGTCGCCAGACAGATCTGGGCCGAGAAAAAACTGGCCAATAAAAGAAAGAACTTGGCCAATGAAAAACGCCGCCAGGAATATTCCCGGCGGCGCGACTTTAAGGTTCTTGTGGTCCTAGCGACTTGAGACTGACGTCCGTCAGAACGCTCCCAGCACGATCGCCATCATGAAAACGAATGCCGCACCCATGACCAATCGGTCGAGACGTAGCGTGAGGCTCATCACACCCTCCTTTGTCATTGACCTGTCGCGAAGCTAGCAGAACTGACGAAGGCCGCAAGGGGGCAGCAGCGTGGCGAGGCCACGGCGCAGCCTAGAGTATGCTTAAACAGGGGTTAACTCATTGAATAGTTTTGTGGATAATCTGCGCTAGCCAACGGGCGCAACAAGCTTTTCCAAGCCCTTCGCCACAGCAATGACGCTTTCGTCATGCCCGAATCCGGCGATGATCTGAATGCTCACAGGCAGCCCCCGCGGGCCACGGATCAACGGCACCGTCACGCAGGGCACCCCGAGCAGGGTCCAGAGACGGTTGAAGCGTGAATCGCCGGTCGATTCCAGCGTATCGGGGGCCTCGCCGGGGGCGGCATAGCTGACGACGACATCGACTTCGCGAAACGCCGTATGCGCCGCCCTGCGCCCTTCCCGCGAGACGCGCCTGGCTTCGTCATAGCTCTCGGCTGTCGCCGCTTTGGCCGTATCGAGATAGGCCCTGAGCTTGGGCGGCAAGAGATCGCGATGCTCCGCATATTCCCATGCCAGCGCATGCTTCGCCTCATAGTCCTGCAGCGGCCCGTGAGCATGAAATGCCTCGGCCAGGGCAGCCTCGTCCGCGAGCTCGACCAGCGTCGCGTCGGCCTCGGTGGCGAGCTTGCGGAAGTGCTGCAAAGCCAGCTCCGAGGCCGGTTCGGGCGCGCCGGCGAAGCCTTGGCGATGCAGGCCGATGCGCAGGCCCTTCAGATTTGCTGCGGATGCATCGAGCTCGGCCCGGCCGATGATGGCGGCTAGCGCGAAGCTAAGATCGTCGGCGCTCGCCGCCATCAGGCCGAGCGTATCGAGCGACCAGGAGAACGCCTTGACGCCAACCGTGGGAAGCAGCGCGTAGGACGGCTTGATGGCGGCCGCACCGCAATAGGCGGCGGGGCGGATGACAGAACCGCCGGTCTGCGTGCCCACTGCGAGCGGGATCATGCCCGCCGCAACTGCCGCCGCGGACCCCGCCGAGGAGCCGCCGGGGCTTGCCGTGAGATCGTGGGGGTTGCGCGTCGGCGCGGGATCGAGGAAGGCGAAAGCCGTTGTGTGCGTCTTGCCGGCGACCGTCGCGCCCGCGGCCTTCAGCGCCATGACGATCGATGCGTCAGCGCGCGGCCGCCACCTCTCATAAATCGGCGAGCCCATCCGCGTCGGCAGATCGGCGGTGTCGATGATGTCCTTCACGCCGCAGGCAATCCCCGCCAGCGGGCCCGTGCCCGCCGCGAGTTCGCCCGGCCGGCTGGCAAAGGCGCGGATCTTCGGCTCCAGCTCGTCGATCAGCGCTGCGCTGCGGGCCAGCTCTATCGCGGCAGTGGTCTCGCCGGCGGCAATTCGCCCGGCCGTCTCGCGTGCGCTCAGCATCCTATTCTCCGACAAGCTTGACGATGTGGGCGGTGCCGCGGCGTGCCAGCGGGATCGCCAGGAACGCCGAACAGGCAGCGCAGGGCCAGGCGATGACGAAGGCCTGCATCCAGCGCGACAGGAAATCGGCGGGAAAGCCGAGATTGAGATAGGTCACCAGAGCCGTCATCAGGAAGGCCATGATCCCGGACATCAGGATCGGAAAGATGAAACGCGCCTTGCCTGTCATACTGTTGTCCTGCCGCCCCGTAATACCAACGTGTGTTGAAGCTGATTTGTCGTCATTGCGAGCGAAGCGAAGCAATCCAGGGGAATGTCGAGCGAGACTTTCTGGATTGCTTCGCTTCGCTCGCAATGACGCAAAAAGGCCTTGGCCCTCACGCTCAAGGGCCATTGATATTGATTTGTCTCGCATGAAGCAGATGTCGGGCCAACCGCTTTCAGGAACAGCCGCTGCGCTCCATGCGCTTGACAGGTCCCGAACATCGAATGCAGATGTTAATAACATTAACATTCGATGTCCCGATTTGAGAGCCTGGGGAGGATGCCGGATTGACGCTCGTACCGATCGCCGCCGCTCCGGCCGCCATCCAACTCCATGTCGCGGCCGCGCTCATCGCCCTCCTGGCCGGAGTGGTCACCATCGCGCTGAGAAAGGGCACCGCGCTGCACCGGCGCATCGGCTGGGCCTTTGTCGTAGCGATGGGCGTCACCGCGCTGACCTCGCTCTTCATCATGCGCGATGGTCATTTCAGTGCCATCCACCTGCTGACGGCGCTGACTGTCGTCGCATTACCCTATGGTGTGCTGATGCGCCGGCGCGGCAACATCAGGGCCCATAGAAGCGCGATGATCTCGTTGCTCCTCGGCCTCGTCATCGCCGGAGCCTTCACGCTCATGCCCGGTCGTCTAATGCATCAGATCACCTTGGGGCAGGCATCCACGCCGCGTTAAGGGTCAGTTAACCGCCCAGCCAAAGTTAATGCGGCTGTGGCGTTCGGGGCTCAGTCGGTTGAGAAACCGTTCACCAAACCGGTCGCATTTGATCGGTCATGCGACGCGCTCATCTCGCCCTCATCGCTCTTGGCCTTGCCGGCGCCGCCGGTCTCGCCGGCTGCGGCAAATTCCAGAAGCCCCAACGCGCGGCCTGGCGCGACCAGGCGGAGGCTGCCTGCTTGGCCTCCCGTCAGGTCCAGCTGTCCGCCTATGTCAGCCTGCGTGACAAGCCGATCGACGGCCCGGGCACCTGCGGCATGGAAAAGCCGTTGAAGGTCTCGGCTTTCGCCAATGGCGGCATCGGGCTGACCAGCAATGCCACCCTCTCCTGCCCCGTGGTCGCGACCACCGACAAATGGCTCGCCGAAATCGTGCAGCCCGCCGCGCAGAACATCCTGGGCGCGCAGGTCATCGAGATGCGCGCCGGCTCCTATTCCTGCCGGGCCATGAACAACGGCACGAATACCAGCCGGACCTCGGAACATGCCTTCGGCAATGCCGTCGACGTGTTCTCATTCCGCCTCAACGATGGCCGCAACGTCACCGTGAAGGACGGCTGGCGCGGCTCGCCCGAGGAGCAGAACTTCCTGCGCGAGGTCTTCGTCGGCGCCTGCGAACACTTCTCGACCGTGCTCGGCCCTGGCGCGGACCCGTTGCATTACGACCATTTCCACATCGATCTGGCGCGGCACTCGAAGGGCCGGCACATCTGCAAGCCGGTGATCAAATACACCCCGAACTACAACCTGCCGCCACCTGACCCGGCGCGTCCGTTCTCCTCGGCGCAGACGCAGCCGCGCGACAGCAGCTCGCATCCGGCCATGGTGGCAGGCGGGTTGATGCGCCAGCCGAGCGACGGCTTGAGACCGCCGGGCGCGGTTCAGGGCGGCTATCCGGTCGCCAATTATGGGCATGCCCAGGGTCAGGGCGCCCAAAGCCTGAATGGTCAGAGCCTCGATGCGCAGAGGCGCTATATCGACGAGCCCTCGCGGACCCCGCTGAACCCGCCACGCTACCAGCCCCAACCCTTGCCAAGCGAGGCGCGCGGACCGCTGGCTCTGCCGGGCTCGGTGCCACCGACCGAGGAGATGATCGTGGGTGACGAGGACGGCACCGGCGTGCTCGATCAGGAGGGCTACGATCAGGCCCAGCCCGCCATCACGCCGCAGCGCGATCCGTTCGCCTATAGCTCCGGGCAAACCGGCAGCCGGCCGCGCTACTGATCAGACGTCTCAGCGCGAGACCAGAACCTGCCGGCACTCGGCCGGCAGCGCATCCAGCGACATCGGCGGTTTGGGCTTCGGTTTGGGGCCGGGGCGCGGCTTGGGCGGGTTGAAAATCGCGGTGTGCTGACGCTCGATCCAGCCTGATAGCTCCTCGCCGCAGCCATCGCCGAAATTCGGCGGCTCCTGCGGCTGGCAGCCTTCCACGCCCGGCGGGCAGGTCATGCGGATATGGAAATGATAGTTGTGACCCCAGATCGGCCGGACCTTGTTGAGCCAGGCCCGGTCAGCACCGGCTTCCCGGCAAAGGGCGACCTTCAGCGCCGGGTTGACGAAGATGCGCTCGACACGGGGCTCGCTCGCGGCGGCCTTGATCAGCCTGGTATGCGCCGGCGTCCAGTTCTTCGGGTCGACGTCGCGCCAATCGGCCCGCGCCATGTTGACGGCCGACATGTTCTCGCGGTCGCCGCTGTCGAGCCTGCCCTTCGGCATCGGCGTCAGCCAGAGATCGGCGTCCAGGCCAATCTGATGGGAGGCGTGGCCGGTCACCATCGGGCCTCCGCGCGGCTGTGAAATGTCCCCGACGAGCAGGCCGGGCCAGCCATTGATGCGTGGCACGTCGCGAGCGAGCTTTTCGAGATAGTCGATCAGCACCGGGTGGCCCCAGTTACGATTGCGGGCAAGGCGCATCACCTGCCAGCTCGGACCGTCGATCGGCAGCGCGACACCGCCTGCAAGGCAGCCGCGCGCATAGGAGCCGATGGCACGCGCCTGCATGCTGGCGGGGGCGGTCTTCTGGCCAAACAGCGCGCGCGCCGCATCTGGAAAGGCCGCGATATTGGCGGCGCGGCGCTTGGCTTCATCCTCGGCGGTGGATTGAGCGTGGGCCAGCGCCGGAGCGAAGGCCGCGACCAGAAACAGGGCGATGGTGGCAAGTCGGCGATTCAGGATGCGCATGGCGCGAGAATCGCCGCGATCGGCCGTAAAGGTCAAGCGCCGGGATGACTGGACAAGACGTCCCTCAGGTTGCAGCCTCCACTCCATGCAGCAGGCGGGCGAAACAGTCCCGCGTTCATCTGCAGAGGGAGGGATCGAAAATGGTGCACAATAGGATCGACCGCCGCGTGATGCTCGGTGGTCTTGGGGCTAGCTGCCTTGGGGCCACGCTGGCCGCACCCGTTACCAGCGTCGCGCAGGGTACATGGCCGCAGGGTCGCACGCTGAAGCTGATCGTGCCCTTTCCGCCGGCCGGTGCGACCGACGTCCTCGGGCGGCTGGTGGCCGACAAGCTCGGGCAGACATGGGGCACCAATATCGTGGTCGAGAACCGTCCCGGCGCGGGCGGCAATATCGGCACCGATGTCGTCGCCAAGGCGGAGCCAAACGGCGACACCATCCTGATTGTCTCGGTCGGCATGGCGACCAACCAATATCTCTATCCCAAGCTGAACTACGATCCGGCCAAGGACCTCAGCCCGATCACCATGGTTGCGCTCGTGCCGAACCTGCTGGTCGTCAGCAAGCAGGTGCCGGCGAATAACGTGGCCGAACTCATCGCCTACGCGAAGGCCAATCCGGGCAAGCTGACCTATGGCTCGTCCGGGGTCGGCACCTCCGTGCATCTCTCCGGCGAACTGTTCCAGAAGCTGACCGGCACCAAGATGGTCCATGTGCCCTATCGCGGCACGGCACAGGCCACGCAGGACCTGATCGGCGGCCGAATCGATCTGATCTTCGACAACATCACCCAGGCGCTGCCCCATGTCCGCGCCGGCTCGATCCGCGGCTTCGGCATCACCACAGCCAAGCGCTCGCCCACCGCGGCAGAGTTCGCGCCCATAGCCGAGACCGTGCCAGGCTTCGACGTGTCGTCCTGGTTTGCGCTGTTTGCACCCGCCAAAACGCCACAGGCCGTGATCGACAAGATCTATGGGGACACCAAGGCCGGCATCGCCGACCCGGCGCTGCGAGCCAAAATGGATGCGCTGGCGGCAGAGCCCGTGGGAAATACGCCAGCTGAACTCGGCGCTTTCCTGCAAACCGAAATGAAGAAATGGGGCGACCTGATCCGGGAGGTCGGGGTGAAGATCGAGTGAGCGGGCCCGCGTCGCCGAACAGGCTGCGTTCTCGCGGAAACGCGGGTCAGCCGGGCCGGCGCCCTCGGGTCCGACCTCCGGTCGGCCCAAGGATAAACTCCGCGCGGGCCGGGATCCCTGACCATTGATCGCAAGCGCTCCGGCATGGGTCCCGGGTCAAGCCCGGGACGACGGCGTGTTTCCGCGTGAATTCAGCAGGCGCTGGCGCTGCGTGGAACTTCCAAGTCGCGGCTAACGTTCTTCAAGCATATGCGCCGCCGCTCGTGGCGGTTTTCTTTGGAGGAAGCGTGCCATGTCCACGATACTGATCATTGTCCTGCTGATCGTCCTGCTCGGCGGTGGCGGTTATTATGGCCACCGGAGCTATGGCACGGCAGGCCTCGGCGGCGTGCTGGGCCTTGTGCTCACGATCGTGCTGGTGCTTTGGCTGCTCGGCGCGCTCGGAGGCGCGCCTGTCCGCGTCTAGAGCATCGGCCCGAAAAGCGGATGCGGTTTTCGAAAAATGCCGATGCGAAGGCAGAGGATAGATCATCGGGCCGGATACGGTATTCGGTCCGATGACTTGGCCGATCAGGTGACTTGGCCGATCAGGCGATCGCGCGGCTTTCCCAGACCGCGATCGCCGCAGTGAGATCCTCGAGCGAGACGCCGACGGATTTGAACAGCGTGATCTCGCCGCCCTCGGCATGGCCGGCGATCCGGCCATGGCAGAGATCGGCGAGCGTTCCGGCAATCCTGTCGGCGCTGTAGCTGCCTTCCGCGATGGCGACGGCAACGTCGCCGCCCTCATCAATCGCCTTTTTGGAATCGACGACGACGCGAGCCCGCTCAAGGGCTTCGGCGTCGGCCTCACGCATCTGCATGGTGAAGGCGCCGATGAGATCGAGATGGGCGTCGCGCTTCAGCCAGCGGCCGTGGATCAGCGGCTCAGTAGCGTTCGTCGCGCAGGAGATGATATCGGCGGTGCGCGCCTCGCCTTCGAGATCGGTGACGACGCGCGCCTCGATATCGTCCTTGGCCAGCTCGGCGACGACAGCCTCGGCGGCCTCGGGACGCCGAGCCCAGATCGCGATGTCGGTCAGCGGACGCACCGTGCGATGTGCTTTCACCAGGAACGGGGCGAGAGCCCCGGCGCCGACCATCAAGAGCCGGCTCGCATTGGGGTTGGACAGATAGCGCGCGGCCAGGGCCGAGGCCGCCGCCGTCCGCCACAGGGTCAGCCTGTTGCCGTCCATCACCGCGAGCGGCAGGCCGGTCTTGCCATCCATCAGCAGATACGCGCCCATAACGCCGGGCAGGTTGCGTTTGCCGTTGCCGAAGAACACCGACAGCACCTTGGTGCCGATATAGGGGTTCTCGTCGCCCGGCGCGCTCCAGGCCGGCATGATCAGCAGCACGGCGCTCTCATCGGGCCGCTCGATGCCATGCTGTACGCGAGGCGGCATCACGACATCGCTGCGGAAGGCTGTGTCGAGAGCCTCGATCAGGCCAGGAAATGTGAGAGCGGCGTCGATCTCGTCAAGGCTGAAAAGCCGCATCAGACACGTCCATTCGTCAGCGCCGGCAGGGCGGAATCGGGCACGGCGGACCGCAGCATCTGCGTCTCCGAGCGCAGCGTCGCCACCTCGCGGCGGTCGCGCCGGGCGGCCTTGCGATGCTTGCCCTGCGCCAGCCAGGAAGCCAGACCGCCGACGAGCACACCGACGGCAATCGCGGCCAGCACCACGGCAAAGAGCGGCAGATCGTAAGCGAGCGCGGGAACATCGCGGCTTATCGGATCGAAGGAGACGCGCACGGAGCCGCGGTTCGCCACCGAAAACAGCACGATCAGCAAAGCGATCGGCACGAGAATCAGTGCCTTGAAGAACGATTTCATCGGGTTTCCCTCGAAATTCTCGAACCGAACGATGAACGGGACGTGGGCGTCGTCATGTTGCCCGCCGCACTGCAACTCACCACGTCATACCGGCCGGAACGAGGCAAGGCGCTGGAATTCATGCGGCCATGAACATATTCGACCGCAACCGGCTCGCTCTGGAGTTCTACGGCGAATGCGGACGCTCAAGCCTTGCCGTTGGGCTTGCCGTTCAGCCTCAGGCGCAGTTCCTTGCCCGTCTTGAAGACGGGAACGAACTTCTCCTCGACCTCGACCGCGTCGCCTGTGCGGGGGTTGCGACCCACGCGTGCCGAACGTGCCTTGCGCGAGAAGGCACCAAACCCTCGAAGCTCGACCCTGTCGCCACGCGAAAGCGCCTTGACGACCTCGTCGAGGATCGCCGTCACGATGTTTTCGATGTCGCGCTGATACAGGTGGGCGTTGCGCTCGGCGATGCGTTGAACGAGTTCGGATTTAATCATTGTTCCAATATAACCGCTTGTATCAACATCACTTTTCTACCGCAGGCTGCCAGAGCGCCAAGGGCGCGTCAAGCCGCAAACCAAGCGGTTGATCGGCGGCGCGGGCGATGATCGCCGCAACCGTTTCGAGGCCGGCGCCACGCGCGAGCGCCTCGCTCAGACTCCACAGCCCATAGGAGGAGGATTCGCTGCGGCGACGCCAGTCGCGGACCCGCAGATCCTTGGCAACGCCCTTCTCGCGTTCCAGCCAGGCGATTGCCTCCGGCTCGCCGCCGATCTCGTCGACGAGCTTGAGCGCGAGGCCCTGGCGCCCGGTATGGACACGCCCATCGGAGACCGTCGCGACGTCCGGCTCGGCGAGCTTGCGGCGCTCGCGCACCAGCCGCTTGAACCAGTCGTAATTGTCGTCGACGACGCGCTGGAGCGCAGCACGTGCCTCGGGCGAAGTCGGTTCGAAGCCGTTGGGAGCCGCCTTGAGCGGACTCGACTTGACCTCCTCGACCTTGACGCCGACGGTGTTAAGCAACTGTCCGACATTGGGAATCTGGAAGAGCACGCCGATCGAGCCCACCAGCGAGGTCTGGCGCGCGACGATCCGGTCGGACCCCATCGCCGCGATGTAGCCGCCGGAGGCCGCCAGCCCGTCGACCACCGCGACCATCGGCTTCTTGGCCGCAAGCAGGCGCAGCGCATCGTACAATGCCTCCGAGCCGGAGACGGTGCCGCCGGGGCTGTCGATCTTGACCAGCACGGCGGCCGCGCTGCTGTTCTCAAGCGATTTGATCAGTTCGAGCGTGCGCCGGTCGCCGGAGATGAAGCCTGAGATCGTAACGCGGGCGATATGAGCCTGCGCGATCGAGCCGGGCGTCCGGCCGGTCCAGGCCATCCCCGCCACCACAGCCGCGGCAACGACGCCGACCACGGCGAGAAGCCGCCAGAGCGTCAGCTTTCGGCGCAGGTTACGACGGTCGGCGAGCATATCGGCGTCGGACGACATCGGGGGGCGCTCCTGTCAGCTTCGGGACCGTGATGTAGCCTCGCCGAGGCAACCGGGCAAGGCGGGCGAAGGGCTTCAGGCCGCGACGGAGGCGCGCGCCCGATCCAGAGCCAGCAAAGCAAGTCCGCTGGCGACCGAACGGAAGGCATCGCCGATATGGACACGGCCCGCGCCGAAGCGGCGGTCGAACAGCGCGCGGACGGCCGGCACATGCGAGGTGCCGCCGGTCATGAACACCGCCTCGATCGACCCGGCAGAGACATTCGCCTCGGCCAGCGCCCGGTCGAGCGCGGTCTCGATCGCCCCGACATCCTCTGCGATCCAGCTGTCGAAATCGCTGCGGCGGATCGTGCGCTCGATCGAGATACCCGTCTGCTCGAAGCGCAGGACGGTCTCGTCAGCGCCCGAGAGCGCGATCTTGGCGGCGGAGACGGCGCGATAGAGTTCGTAGCCGAGATCGTATTCGATCACGGTCAGCAGATCCTCGAGCTTGGCGGGCTCGACGGCATCGCGGATCAGCGCCTTCAGCTCGGCCATCGTCTCGCGGCTCTTCATCAGCGAGAGACGGTGCCATTGCGCGAAGGCGGCATGATAATGCGCGGGAATCGGCAACAGCTTCTCGAAGGAGCGATACTGCGTGCCCTTGCCGAGGCGCGGCGAGATGGCATGCTCGATGATGCGATAGTCGAAAGTGTCGCCGGCGACGCCGACACCGGCATGGGACAGCGGGATGGCGTCGAGCCGCCCGGCCCCGCCCGGCTCGAAACGCATCACCGAGAAATCGCTGGTGCCGCCGCCGAAATCCGCGACCAGCATCGTCTGCGGCGTCTTCAGTTCGCGCGCGTACCAATAGGCCGCGCCCAGCGGCTCATAGGCGAAATCGACGGCGGGCATCCCGGCCTTGCCGTAGGAGGCTCGCAGCCGCCCCAGCGCAAGCTCCTCATCGGGCCGCTCGCCGGCGAAAACGACGGGGCGGCCAGAGACGAGCGGCGTCTGCGCGACATCGTCCAGACCGGCCACGAGATCGGTCAGGAAGACGCCGATCAGGTCCTCCAGCTGGAACAGCTTGCCGAACAGCCGGGTCTCCTGGAAGGCGCGGCTGGAGAGATGCGTCTTCAGCGATTGCAGGAAGCGGTGCTCGGTCGTCATGCCCAGCGCCATGTCGAGCGCATCGGGACCGCTGACATGGGCGACATGCGTCTTGGGCGGACGGCCTTCGCGCCAGAACATCAGCGCCGAGCGGTAAGCGTCGACCGCGCCCTGCTTCGTCGCGAAGCTGCGCGTCGTCACCGAGCCATCGGCGCGTGCCAGGGCGACCACGCTGTTGGTGGTGCCGAAATCGATGCCGATCGCCGCGGTGGTCATGGTGGTCGCTTTCTTTTTGGTGCCCGTCCCCGCAGCCCTCATCCTGAGGAGAAGCCGCAGGCTTCGTCTCGAAGGATGTTCCAGCGCGCTCTGGAACATCCTTCGAGACGCCGCTATGCGGCTCCTCAGGATGAGGGCTGAGGGTCTCGGCCGAAACAAAAGCCCGCGCGGATCGCTCCGCGCGGGCTGGTCTGATGAGCCGGCCGCCGAGGCGGCCGAACGATCACTTCTTCTCGGTGGTCGCCTTCTTGAGGGCGGCGCCAAGGATGTCGCCAAGCGAGGCGCCGGAATCGGACGAACCGAACTGGGCGATCGCTTCCTTCTCTTCGGCCATTTCCAGAGCCTTGATCGAGACCTGGATCTTGCGAGCCTTCTTGTCGAACAGGATGACGCGAGCGTCGACCTTTTCGCCAGCCGCGAAGCGCTCTGGGCGCTGCTCGGCGCGATCGCGAGCGATCTCGGCGCGCTTGATGAAGGTGGTCATGTCGGTGCCGGCGATCTTGACGTCGAGACCGGCTTCCTTGACCTCGATCACCTCACAGGTGACGACCTGGCCCTTCTTGAACTCGCCGGCATCCACGAAGGGATCGCCGCCGAGCTGCTTCAGGCCGAGCGAGATACGCTCCTTCTCGACGTCCACATCGAGAACGACAGCCTGCAGCATGTCGCCCTTCTTGTATTCCTCGATGACCTGCTCGCCCGGACGGTTCCAGTCGAGATCCGAGAGATGGATCATGCCGTCAATGTCGCCTTCGAGGCCCAGGAACAGACCGAACTCGGTCTTGTTCTTGACTTCGCCTTCGACAACCGCACCGCTCGGATGGGTCTCCGCGAAGACCTCCCAGGGGTTGCGCAGGGTCTGCTTGAGACCCAGCGAGATGCGGCGCTTGACCTGATCGACCTCGAGGATCGCGACGTCGACTTCCTGAGAGGTCGAGACGATCTTGCCGGGGTGGACGTTCTTCTTGGTCCAGGACATCTCGGAGACGTGGATGAGGCCTTCGATGCCCGGCTCCACTTCGACGAACGCGCCGTAGTCCGTGATGTTGGTGACGCGACCCTTGAGGCGCGCGCCGACGGGGTAACGGGCCGCAATGCCATCCCACGGGTCAGCAAGCAGCTGCTTGATGCCGAGCGAGATGCGGTGCGTGTCCTGGTTGATCTTGATGATCTTGACCTTGACCGTCTGGCCGATGGTCACAACCTCGGACGGATGGTTGACGCGACGCCAGGCCATGTCGGTGACATGGAGCAGGCCGTCGATGCCGCCGAGGTCAACGAACGCACCGTATTCGGTGATGTTCTTGACGACGCCGTCGATGACCTGGCCCTCTTCGAGCGAAGCCACGAGCTCGGAACGAGCCTCGGCGCGGGTCTCTTCGAGAACGGTACGACGCGACACGACGATGTTGCCGCGGCGGCGATCCATCTTGAGGATCTCGAAGGGCTGCGGCTGGCCCATCAGCGGGCCGACGTCGCGGATCGGACGGATGTCGACCTGCGAACGCGGCAGGAAGGCCACGGCGCCGTCGAGGTCGACGGTGTAGCCACCCTTGACCGTGTTGAAGATGACGCCAGAGACCTTCTCGCGAGCCTCGAAGGCCTTCTCGAGCTTGACCCAGCTCTCCTCGCGGCGAGCCTTGTCGCGCGAGATGACGGCTTCGCCGAGCGCGTTTTCGATCCGGTCCAGATAGACCTCGACCTCGTCGCCGACCTTGATGTCCTGGTCACGGCCGGGGCCGTTGAATTCCTTGAGCGCGACGCGCCCTTCGGTCTTCAAGCCGACATCGATGATCGCCATGTCTTTTTCGATGGCGACGACGATGCCCTTGATGACGGAACCTTCGAGGGCTTCGTTCTGACCGAACGATTCCTCGAGAAGGGCTGCGAAATCCTCGCGGCCCGAGTGGTAGCTTTCTACGGCTGACATTCTTGCTCCTGACGCCGGCTGCGTATTCCGCGAAGCCGGCAAGCGCCGATTGGGTTGGTGCCACAGACCGGATTTGTCCGTCGGCGCCTCTTGCGAGGCTGGCCCGCTCTCTCCGCGCTCATGGCGCCGGGAGGAGAGCGAGCGGCGCTTGGCCGCCGGTTTCAATCCGCATCCGAACGATACGCCTCCAACACGAAACGGGAGCCAGCCGCAAAGGCCGCCCCCGGGTGTGATCGATCACGGCCCTTCGGACAGGGGGGATGTAGTGGAAAGGCAGCCTCAGGGCAAGGGTAGCACGGCAATAACGCGACGAAACCCGCAGGCCTGCCGCGACTTCCCCCGGGTCGGCCTTCATGCAAGGTTGCGCCTCGGATTTCGTCCGCGCTTGGGGAGCACGCCGATGTGGATCGTTCTGGGGCTGATCGCAGCCCTCGCCGTCTACCTGATCATGACCTATAACGGCCTCGTGGCGATGCGTCAGCGCGTCAACCAGGCCTTCGCCGATATCGACGTGCAGCTGAAGCAGCGCCACGATCTCATTCCCAACCTGGTCGAGACGGTGAAGGGCTACGCCACTCACGAAAAATCGACGCTCGATGCCGTGGTCGCCGCGCGCAACGCAGCCCAGGGCGCGAGCAGCGTGCATGACAAGGCGGCAGCCGAGCAGCAGCTTTCGGGCGCCGTCGGCCGCCTGCTGGCGCTGGGCGAGGCCTATCCGGACCTCAAGGCCAGCGCCAATTTCCAGCAGCTCCAGGTCGATCTCGGCAACGTCGAGGACAAGCTCGCGGCAGCACGGCGCTTTTTCAACAACGCCGTCAGCGAGTTCAACGCCGCGATCCAGGCCTTTCCGGCGGTGTTGTTCGCGCCGCAGATGGGTTTCGCCCAGCGCGAGTTCTTCGATGTCGGCGAGACCGTGCGCACGCAGATCGAGGCGCCGCCGAGCGTGAAGTTCTGACAGCCGGCGATTTTCGGCGAATAGGGCGGCAACGATGCTGGGCCAGGCCTTCGGGCTCTACACCCACATGCGCAACAACCGGATCAGGTCGGGTTTCCTGATCGCGGGCCTGTTTGCGCTGGCCTATCTGACCGCCTGGGGCCTGATCCTGATCGGCTACGGCTATGGCGGCGTTCCGCGCGGCCGCAGCGCCTTTGGCGAGGCCGGACGGGCGTTCTGGTCATGGTTCCCCTTCATCACATTGGGCACCCTGGCCTGGGTGTTCATCGGCTTTCGCATCAATGTCGGGATCGTCAGTGCCGTATCCGGAGCGAAGGGGATCGCGCGCGAGGACAATCCGAAGCTCTACCGGATGCTGGAGAACCTCTGCATCTCCAGGGGGCTGAGCGTGCCCAAGCTCTCCATCGTCGAAAGCGACGCCCTCAACGCCTTTGCCAGCGGCGTCAACGACAAGCAGTTCACGGTCACGGTGACGAGCGGCCTACTCGCACAGTTGAACGACGCCGAGGTCGAGGCTGTGCTTGCCCATGAGCTGACCCATATCCGCAATGGCGATGTCCGGCTGATGATCATCGCGATCGTCATCGCCGGCGTGATCTCGCTGATCGGCGAGGTGGTGTTTCGCGGCCTTGCGCGCAGCAGCATCCGCGTTTCGTCCTCCGACGATTCCAAGAAAGGCAACGGCATCGCGATCCTGATCGGCTTCGCCGTCATCGCTCTCTCATGGTTCCTCGCCATTTTGATCAGGCTGTCGCTATCGCGCTCGCGCGAATATCTCGCCGATGCCGGGGCGGTGGAGCTGACCAAGAATCCCGATGCGATGATCTCGGCCCTGCTGAAGATCGCCGGCCGCGCCGATATCGACGGCGTGCCATCGGGCGTCATGGACATGTGCTTCGAAAACGATCCCGACGATTTCGCCGATCTGTTCTCGACACATCCCTCGGTGACGAAGCGCGTGCAGGCCCTCGTCGAAACGGCGGGAGGGCGCATGCCTGCAATGCCGCCGCATCCACCCAGGCTCGCCGAGCGGCAGGCCCTGCCGACCATGGTCGAGGAATCGGCGGCGCGAGGCCCCTGGGACCGTCCGACAGGCGGCAGCGCCAGCCCGTGACCGCGCTAACTAAAGGAGGTTCAGCGGCCGTCCCTGGCCCAGTCGAGCGCTTCCTCGAGCCTGTCGTCGCCCCAGAACAATTCGCCATCCTGCGTGACGAAGGTTGGTGCTCCAAAGATGCCGAGCGATTTGGCGTATTCGATCTCCGCCCTGAGCCGTCCCTTGACCTCTTCGCTGCGCGAGGCCGGGAAGGCCTGGCCGGGATCGGCGCCTGCCCCTTTCAGTGCAGCGTTCAGGACGGCCTCTTCGGCGATGTTGCGGCCCTCGCAGAATTCGGCCCGGAACAGTGCTTTCGAAAAGGCCGGCATCCAGCCCGCCTCGCGGCCGGCCAGAGCTAACCTTGCGGCGATCAGCGAATTCTGCGGAAACGTTTCGGGCTTCACGATGCTCAACCCATTGCGGCCGGCGCGGCGCGCCGTGTCGCGCCACATATAGCGGCCCTTGTTGGGATAGAGATTGAAGGGCGATGTGGTCCAGCCCTGGGCGGCGAAAATGGGCCCGAGCAGGAACGGTCGCCAGCGCAGCGTCACGTCGGCGGACTCAGCCAAAGCCTCGATCCTCAGCGCGCTCAGGAAGGAATAGGGCGATGCGAACTCGTACCAGAAGTCCAGCACAGGACGATTCGGCATTCAGCCTCCGAAGTCAGTCGTCAGGGGTTGAGTCGCGCATCCGAAGCTTCGGCTTCCGGACGCCCGACCGCAAGGGCGGGACGCGTGCTCGCTCGAACGTGACCGGGGTCATCAACACCGATCCATCACGGGAAGACGCGGGATCGATCAGAAGGTTCCGATTGCGTCGCTCCGATGCCTGCGATAGTGCGCCATTGCGTTCAAAAAGCGGCCCGCAAGGCTGGACTGCCCCATCAGCAGGAAGATGATCCAAATGGCCGATACAAGCGTGAAGAAGGTCGTGCTCGCCTATTCCGGGGGCCTCGACACCTCGATCATCCTGAAGTGGCTGCAGACCACCTATCAGTGCGAGGTCGTGACCTTCACCGCCGATCTCGGCCAGGGCGAGGAACTCGGACCGGCGCGCGACAAGGCGCTGCTGCTCGGCATCAAGCCCGAGAACATCTTCATCGAGGATCTGCGCGAGGAATTCGTGCGCGACTACGTCTTCCCGATGTTCCGCGCCAATGCCGCCTATGAGGGCGTCTATCTGCTGGGAACGTCCATCGCGCGGCCGTTGATCGCCCAAAAGCTGATCGAGATCGCCGAGCGGGTCGGTGCAGACGCCGTCTCCCATGGCGCGACCGGCAAGGGCAACGATCAGGTCCGCTTCGAACTCACGGCCTATGCGCTGAAGCCCGACGTCATCGTGATCGCGCCCTGGCGCGAATGGGACATGCGCTCGCGCGAGCAGCTGATCGCCTTTGCCGAACAGCACCAGATCCCGATCGCCAAGGACAAGCGCGGCGAGGCGCCGTTCTCGGTCGACGCCAACCTGCTGCACGCCTCCTCGGAGGGAAAAGTGCTGGAGGATCCGGCGCAGGAGGTGCCGGACTATGTCTATTCGCGCACGATCTCGCCCGAGGACGCCCCGGACAAGCCGACCTACATCACCGTCGAGTTCGAGAAGGGCGATGCGACCGGCATCGACGGCGTCGCGCTCTCGCCCGCCAGCCTCCTGGCCAAGCTCAACGATCTCGGCCGCGACAACGGCATCGGCCGTCTCGATCTGGTCGAGAACCGTTTTGTGGGCATGAAGTCGCGCGGCATGTATGAGACGCCCGGCGGCACGATCCTGCATGCGGCGCATCGTGCGATCGAATCGATCACGCTCGACCGCGGCGCGGCCCATCTCAAGGACCAGCTCATGCCGCAATATGCGGAGCTGATCTATAACGGCTTCTGGTTCTCGCCCGAGCGCGAGATGCTGCAGGCCCTGATCGACAAGAGCCAGGAATATGTTGCCGGGCAGGTCCGCCTGAAGCTCTACAAGGGCGGCGTCCATGTGGTCGGCCGGTCGAGCCCCTATTCGCTCTACGACCAGGATCTCGTCACGTTCGAGGAAGGTGCCGTCGCCTACGACCACCGCGATGCCGCCGGCTTCATCAAGCTGAACGCGCTGCGGCTGCGGACGCTCGGCCAGCGCAAGAAGAAGCTCGGCCTCTGATCGGGATTGCCCTTCGCGTGCTCCAGCATTGGCTGCTGCAGCACGCGAAGGGGACCGGACGAGGAACGGCTTGGTCGCGCAGCTGAGGCTGGTTGAAATCGATCAGAACGCGCTACCGATGATCGGGATAGCGTCAGCGCTCCGGCCGAGCTTCCCGGGCCCTGACTGCCCTGCTCTGCAGCCTCATGTACGCCAGCGCAAACGCTCCGGCGCCAGCGTGTTGTGGAAAGCCGTGCCCGTCCGCCGGGCCGTGGCATAGTCACGCTTCAGGCGAAAATACCATTGCGCCAGCCGGTCGGCCTGGCCCATCAGCAGCATCGTCGGCTTGCGCTCGAGGCCCTGCTGCGCGAGCTCCAGGATATCCTGGTCCTGACGCAGAAAGGCGCTGGCCGCCCAGCGGATCGGCAGGGCGAGCGGCGCCAGTTGCGGCAGGTCGGAGAGCAGCACGTTCGTCAGCAGGGTCCGCTTCGCATCGATCGGTGTCGCGAAGGTCGCGTTGACGATGGTGCGCTTGCCCACGGTGATGCGCTCTATGCGCTGGCCCGGCAGCAGGAAATCCACCTGGGTCTGCGGCCGGCCAAGCAACCGATAGCCTCGGGAATTCGCCGCCGCCGTATGGGCCGTCATCCGGAAACCGAATGGAAGGGGGACGAAATCCTTGGTTTTCTCCCGCGCCGTCGCGGTTGGCCGCCACCACCAGGAATTATGGACATAGCCGACATGGCCAGGATCGATCAGGCTGAGCACGCATAGATCGTAGGAAGCCTCGACCAGCACGGAGACGGCGACGCGGCAGCGAGGCGCCGACTGCAGCATCAGTTCGGGAACCGGCGGGGCTTCGGCCGGCTGCGAGCCCAGATAGACCCAGATGATGCCGTCCGCCTCCCGCACGGGAAAGCCCTGGACCCTGACCTGGGCGGGATCCGTCGCATCATCATGAACCAGCGTCGGCATGGCCAGGCACTGGCCGTCCACGCCGAAGCGCCAGCCATGGAAGGGACATGTGAGAGCGACGCCGTCGAACTCTCCTTGTGACAGCGGCGCGCCCCGATGCGGGCAGCGATCGCGTAGGGCGAAGACTTCACTACTGCGCTTGCGACCAATCACGAGTTGTTCGCCAAGGATCGTCACGCTCTCGCGGGCGCCGGGGGCGAGCCGTCCCTTGCTCTTGGCGCAATACCAGGCTTCGCGTGGCGGCTCGCGAAACTCGCTGGCCGCCGGCACCACCTGCGCGGCCGTATCGATTGGCGGGATCACTGAAACAGTCATTCGGGACCTTGGGTATCCTATGCCGCGCCGAAGGCTGGCGGCTCGGGTTCAAGGTCGCGGCTGCGGATTGCCGGTGCATTGCCGGCGGATGTCGAAACGGGATGGCACCGGGCCAGCTTCGCGTCGCAGCGCGCTCGAAATGGCACCCGCGGCAACCTTTACGGGCAACGCGCGTTGAGCCTGCACCCTTAACCCGAGTGCCCCCATGACGCGTCTCATCGCCCCTGCCCTGCTGATCGCCGCGCTTCTGGCCGGCCCAGCCTTCGCCCAGACCGCCGGTCCGACCTCGGGAGTGCCCTCCGAAAAGCCGGCATCGCCCGAGATCGCGTCCTGCAAGGCAGCGGCGCTTCACACGATCTCGGCCAAGGACCCGGAGATCAAGGACATTTATATCGATGAGGACGGTGCCACGATCGCGACGTCCGAGACAAAGGTCGAGGACACGCCGATCACGCGCATCATCATGGGCGAGGCCTATCTGCGCACCGACCGCTCGGACAAGCCGCGCCGCTTCCTCTGCCTCATCGGCGAGAAGGGCAAGGTTCTGCTGACATTCTTCACCGCCAGGTAACGCAGCAGCGCAGGAGTTCGCTCAGGAGCGGTCGACGACCCTGGTCGCCGGCCGGTCGCGGCCATCGGCCAGTTCCTCGTGCCAGCGGCCGTCCTTGTCCTGATAGACGATACCGTCCGTGGTCCCGTTCA
Organism: Allobosea lathyri; assembly: GCF_900108245.1. Taxonomy (GTDB): domain Bacteria; phylum Pseudomonadota; class Alphaproteobacteria; order Rhizobiales; family Beijerinckiaceae; genus Allobosea; species Allobosea lathyri. The sequence continues at coordinate 252,746 of NZ_FNUY01000001.1, read as the reverse complement.
GGGTCTGTCGCGCCGCGGCCTTGGTCGCCGCCTTCAGCGCGGCATCATGCGACGGGAAGGTTTCCGACAGGGCGTCGCCGACCTTGTAGGCCCAGCCGCCGTCATGCTCGACGACTTCGTATTTAACCATGACCATCGCGTTCTCCTGCTTCTGCAAACAGAACTGCGCGCGGCGCCTGCGAGTTCCTTACTCGCCGTTGCCTGTGTCGGCCGCACGCAGGCCTTCGAGCGCCGGCATCGAGGTGATGTTGTAGCCGGCATCGACGTGGTGGATATCGCCGGTCACGCCACCCGACAGATCTGACAGATAATACAACGCCGAGCCGCCGATCTCATCAAGCGAAACCGACTTGCGCAAGGGCGAGTTGGCGCGCTGCCAGGAATACATCGCGCGCGCATCCGAGATGCCCGCGCCTGCAAGCGTACGCACGGGACCGGGCGAGAGCGCGTTGACGCGGATGCCGCGCGGGCCGTAATCGGCGGCGAGATAGCGCATGCTGGCTTCCAGCGCCGCCTTGGCGACGCCCATGACATTGTAGTTCGGCATTACGCGGGTGGAGCCGCCATAGGTCAGCGTGATCATGCTGCCGCCCTTGGGCATGCGCTGAGCGGTGCGCTTGGCAGTTTCCGTGAAGGAAAAGCAGGAGATCACCATCGTGCGCGAAAAGTTCTCGCGGCTGGTGTCGGCATACAGCCCCTTCAACTCGTTCTTGTCGGAGAAGCCGATGGCATGGACGACGAAGTCGAGCGTATTACGCTCGGGATCGCCGCCCCAGGCCTCGTCGATCGCAGCGAAGGTCGCGTCGACCGTGCCGATATCCTCGACATCGCAGGGGAGGACGAGCTTGGAGCCGATGCTCTCCGCCAGAGGCTTCACGCGCTTGCCCAGGGCATCGCCCTGATAGGTGAAGGCCATCTCGGCGCCATGGGCATGCAGCGTGCGCGCGATGCCCCAGGCGATCGAGTTCTGGTTGGCGACGCCCATGACGAGGCCGCGCTTGTTGTGCATGAGGGGGAGCATAGGGATATCCCGAAAGGTCAGCGTCGAAGACTTGTCAAACGGCGGTGTCAGTCAAGGCGTGTTGATCAATCACATGAGTGTCCGGAGCGACCGAGCGGCAGCTAAAGATGCTTCTTCACCGCCGCGGCCGTCGCCTTGGATGAGGCCAGCGGCACGATCTCGAAGCGGGCGAGATCGCCCCATTCCAGCACCCACTCCTGCAGCAGGCTGACGTCGTCGCATTCCATCACCTGGAAACAGCGGCCGAGATCGGCCGATATCCAGCTGTCGACATAGGTCAGGCCTTCGGGCGTCATGCGACCGCGCTCATGGAAGCGGCGATAGATGTCCTTCACCCGCGCCTGATCGAAATGCTCGATCACCATGAACAGCATGACGCGGCTTAAGCCTCCAGCTTCTTCATCACGATGGTCGCGTTGGTGCCGCCGAAGCCGAAGGAGTTCGAGAGCACGCAGCCGAGACCGGCATTGTCGATGCGCTTGCGCACGATCGGCATGTCGGCGAAGGCGGGATCGAGCTCGTCGATATGGGCGCTCTCGCAGATGAAGTCGTTGTTGAGCATCAGCAGCGAGTAGATCGCCTCCTGCACGCCGGTGGCGCCCAGCGAATGGCCGGTCAGCGACTTGGTCGCCGAGATCGGTGGCGCCTTCTCGCCGGCCCCGAAGACCTCGCGGATCGCCTCGATCTCCTTGGCGTCGCCGACCGGCGTCGAGGTGCCATGCGGGTTGATGTAGTCGACCTTGGCGTTGACGCCCTGCAGCGCCATCTTCATGCAGCGCACCGCGCCCTCGCCCGAAGGCGCGACCATGTCGTAGCCATCCGAGGTCGCGCCGTAGCCGACGATCTCGCCATAGATCTTGGCGCCGCGCGCCTTGGCGTGCTCCAGTTCCTCTAGCACGACGACGCCGGCGCCGCCGGCGATGACGAAGCCGTCGCGGTTGACGTCATAGGCGCGCGAGGCGCGCGACGGGGTCTCGTTGAAGTCGGTCGACATCGCGCCCATCGCATCGAACAGAACCGACAGGGTCCAGTCGAGCTCCTCGCAGCCGCCCGCGAAGATCACATCCTGCTTGCCCCACTGGATCGTCTCATAGGCATTGCCGATGCAGTGGTTCGAGGTCGCGCAGGCCGACGAGATGGAATAATTCACGCCCTTGATCTTGAACCAGGTCGCGAGCGTGGCCGAAGCGGTCGAGGACATGCCCTTGGGCACGGCGAAGGGGCCGACCTTCTTGGACGAGCCGCTCTCGCGAGCCTTGTCATAGGCGTCGATCAGGGCGCGGGTGGACGGGCCGCCGGAGCCCATGATGATGCCGGTGCGCTCGTGGCTGACTTCGGAGGTCTCGAGGCCGGAATCGGCGATGGCCTGTTCCATCGCGACCTGATTCCAGGCCGAGCCGCCGCCATGGAAACGCATCGCGCGTCGGTCCAGGACGGTCGCTGGGTCCAGTGTCGGCGCGCCGGCGACGCGGCTGCGGAAGCCATGCTCGGCGAATTCCGGCATGAAGGCGATGCCGGATTTGGCCTCATGCAGAGAGGACAGCACCTCCTGCGTGTTGTTGCCGATCGACGAGACGATGCCCATCCCGGTGACTACAACGCGTCTCATGCTCGCTTCTCCGCCTTAAATCGCGCGCGGCCGAAGTCAGGCTCCCGGCGCGCGCTCTTATATCTTCAACCGCGCAAATGGACTGCGCAGATGGCGCGCGCAAGATCGATGCGCGCTTTTCCTCAGGCGCTTTCGGGCTTGAACAGGCCGACGCGCATGTCGCTGACCGTGTAAATTCGCTTACCGTCAGCCTCCAGCCAGCCATCGGCGATGCCCAGCACGAGCTTCGATTTGAAGACACGCTTGAACTCGACGCCGTAGACGACGTGCTTGACCGATGGCAGCACCTGGTCGGCGAACTTCACCTCACCGACGCCAAGGGCGCGCCCACGTCCGGGCAGGCCGAGCCAACCCAGGAAGAAGCCGGTGAGCTGCCAGAGCGCATCGAGCCCGAGGCAGCCCGGCATCACCGGATCGCCCTTGAAATGGCAATCGAAGAACCAGAGGTCGGGCCGCACATCCATCTCGGCGCGCACGAAGCCCTTGCCGTTGGGGCCGCCATCCTCGGAGATCTCGCTGATGCGATCGAACATCAGCATTGGCGGCAACGGCAGTTGCGCATTGCCTGGCCCGAACAGCTCCCCGCGGCCACAGGCGAGGATCTCCTCGTAGCTGAATGACGATTGCCGCTGCATTCCCGTTCCGCTCCATATTCCATCCGCCGGGGAGCCGACGGTCGATCTGTCAGCCGTGCCTAACACGCCGCCGCGCGTTAACGGAAGGGCCGGCGAGAACCGGATCGTCAAGAGGATAGGTCAGCGTAGACCCTCATGCGCTTGCGACCGTCCTGCCCAAGCCCTACATTTCGTGTATGAACACGCAACATGCGCCAAGCCGCGCCGCACCCCCAAGCTGCGCCACACGCCAAAGAGGCCAACCCAAGGCATGACCGATCTGATCTCCCAGGACCAGGGCTATGGATCGACCGTAAGGCAGGGCTGCCCGTTTCACGACATCCGCCAGCGCTTGCGCCGCGTCGGCCTGCGCCCGACACGACAGCGCGTTTCGCTCGGCTGGGTGCTCTTCGCCAAGGGCCAGCGCCACATCAGCGCCGAGATGCTCTATGAAGAGGCGATGAAGGAACGCGTGCCGGTCTCGCTTGCGACCGTCTACAACACGCTGCACCAGTTCACCCAGGCCGGGTTGCTGCGCGAACTCGCGATCGACGGCGCCAAGACCTTCTTCGACACCGACAACAGCGAACATCATCATTTCGTCGTCGATGGCGAGAATACCGTGATCGACATCCCGGCTTCGGCCGTCGACGTCGCCGCCCTGCCGGAACCGCCTGCGGGCTACGAGATCGCCCGGGTCGACGTGGTCGTGCGGCTGCGCAAGATCGCCGATTGAGGCGACGACTAGTACCAGCGGCCTTTGATATCTACCGGTAAGGCGCAGCAATCCAGAGCGGCAGCGCTCGACGTCCCCTGGCTTGCTACGCTGCGCTCGCAATGACGATAGGGGACGCGTTCAACCTCAGTCGATCTTTTCGTTGGGGTAGACGCCCCAGAGCCGGTCCTGGCGGAGATAGCCTTCCGTCGTGCCGATGCTGACGCGGCACCATGAATTGGCGCAGGACGTGACATTGGCGATCACGCTCGGCTGCAACCGCGCCACGACGGCAGAGCCCTCATCGGCCGTCTTATGCAGCGTGAAGCTCTCGTCCTTGACCTTGGACCAGGGCGCGACGAGGGCGGTGCGCCGCCCCGACAGCAGGCTGTGCAGGACCCAGCCCTCGGAGCCGTCGGCATCGCGGACGCGGCGCCAGGTCTCGAATTCCGCGACGATCTCGACGGGAAGTCCGGCACGCTGATAGACCCAGCGGGTCCGATGTTCCTTGGACGGGCCTTCGCGCAGGTTCACGCGATCCGATTTCAGGCTGACATAGCGTGGAACAGGGAGCCCCGAAACCGGACCGGCCTGCACGTCCTGAGCCTGCGCGGCGGAGACGGTCCCGGCAGCAGCGACAAGCGCCAGCGCGAAAACGACGCGTCGCATCAACAAGGCCACCATCCGTCCAATCTCCTACGATACAAGCAGCGCAACATCCCTGCCCCCGGCAACGCTCCTGCCCCCGGCGAAGGGTCAGGTTGTCATCCGCCGCGCCGCCACTTAGACAACTGGCGAAGTCGAGCGATTACGCTGCCCCTCATTCCTGATGCGCTGCGGTTAACGGCGGGTTGAGGCCAAAAGGCGGCGGACGCGGCGACCAGCGGAGAGGAACCGTCGATGTCGAAGAAAAAGCCGCTGGTCGTGGTCACGCGCAAGCTGCCTTCCGTGGTCGAAACACGCATGCGCGAGCTCTTCGATGCGCGTCTCAACATCGACGACAAGCCGATGTCGCAGGCCGCGCTAGTCGAGGCGGTCAAGACCGCCGACGTGCTCGTTCCGACCGTGACGGACAAGATCGACGCCGCCCTGATCGCCCAGGCCGGCGACCAGCTGCGGCTGATCGCGAATTTCGGCAATGGCGTCGACAATATCGACGTCGCCAGCGCCGTCGCGCGCGGCATCACCGTGACCAACACGCCCGGCGTTCTGACCGACGACACCGCCGATATGACGATCGCGCTGATCCTGGCGGTGGCGCGGCGCATCAGCGAGGGCGCGCGCGTCATCCCCGACGATGAATGGGCCGGCTGGTCGCCGACCTGGATGCTGGGCCGCCGCATCACCGGCAAGCGGCTGGGCATCGTCGGCATGGGCCGCATCGGCCAGGCGGTCGCGCGCCGCGCCGCCGCCTTCGGCCTGTCGATCCACTATCACAACCGCCGCAGGGTCGACGCCCGCACCGAGGAAAAGCTCGATGCGACCTATTGGGATTCGCTCGACCAGATGCTCGCGCGAATGGACATCGTCTCGGTCAACTGCCCGCATACGCCGGCGACCTATCACCTGCTTTCGGCACGCCGGCTGAAGCTGATGAAGCCGGACGCAATCCTGGTGAACACGGCGCGCGGCGAGATCGTCGACGAGACAGCGCTGGCGCGCATGCTGGAGGCAGGGGAGCTTGCCGGTGCCGGCCTCGACGTCTTCGAGAGCGAGCCTGCGGTCAATCCGCGCCTGCTCAAGCTGGCGCGTCAGCACAAGGTCGTGGTGCTGCCGCATATGGGCTCGGCCACGCATGAGGGCCGCGCCGACATGGGCGAGAAGGTCATCGTCAACATCAAGACCTTCATGGATGGCCACAAGCCGCCGGACCGCGTGCTGCCCAGCATGCTCTGAAATGCCCGTCCGAGCATTCGAGCCCTCATCCTGAGAGTCTGGCCGATAATGATATCCCAGTTTTCAAGGACTTGAACATCAGCGAAAAACGCGCCGTCATCCCGGACGCAGCGAAGCGGAGATCCGGGATCCATTCCGGAACCGCACCGGCAAGCGCTCCGGAATGGATCCCGGGTCTCCCTGCGGTCGCCCGGGATGACGGCGCCTTTCGATGCCAAATGCCAACCGACTGAAATTGCTTACGACATTCTCGGCCACGCTCCTCAGGATGAGGGCTGTGGGACATCCCGAACGGATTTTGAGACGATCGCGAGACTGGCCTCGCCGTCCCCGAATTCGGCCTTAAGCCGCGGCTGGCGCGCCCAGACCTGCAACAGCGTCAGGCCAGTGCCCGAAATGGTCGATCACCTGCACAACGCCGGCCTCGCTCAGGCGGGCTGCGCTACGCTGCTTGTCGTGCGAGACGCCGGTGAAGCCGATGACGGTCATCCCCGCGGCGCGGGCCGCCAGCACGCCGGGAACCGAATCCTCGATCACCAGGCAATTGCGCGGCGCCACGCCCATCTGTTCGCTCGCGAACAGGAAAACATCTGGGTGAGGCTTGCCGCGGGCAACCTGCGAAGCCGAAAAGATGTGTGGGTCGAACAGGTCGACCAGACCGGCAATGCCGAGATTGCGGCGCAACGGCGCCAGGCTCGTCGATGAGGCGACGCAGCGCCGGCCGCCGATTGCTACGACCGCCTCGCGGACGCCCGGCAGGGCTCGCACCTCATTCTCGAGCCGCAGCGCAACGGCATTCTCGATCAGCGTCTCGAAATCGGCCGGCAGCGGGCGGCCATGCGCGGCCTCGATGATCTTCACACCGTCCGACCAGGGAATGCCGACGATCTGGTCGACGTAGTGGTCGAGGGTCCATTCGGTTAGGCCGAGCGCATGGCAGGCGGCGAGACTGACCTCGCCATAAAGCGTCTCGGTATCGATGAGCGTGCCATCGCAGTCATAGATGATCAGGTCGAAGCTCATCGTAGCAACCAGCCTCAGCTTACCCGCGCTGCGTCGAACTGGCCGGTCTTGCGGAAGCGCCAGAGATAGGATGGGACGACCGCCTCCACCGACACCGGCGCGATCCCAATGGCCTCGAAGTCGCGGCCCTCGGCCCTGGCGGCGTGGGAGACGATGTTGTCGCTTTCGAGCAATGTCACCTGATCGCGTGTCAGCATCAGCTCTGCCGGCAGCAAACCCAGCGTCAGCGTATCCGTGATTTCCAGGACGCGCGCCTGCAGACGCGCGAGCGGGAACGGCAGCGAGACGAGCGGGCGCTTGCGCCCCGTGACCTCGCAAATATAGGCGACGAGTTCCCTGAAGCTCTTCACCTCGGGCCCGCCGAGTTCGTAGACGCGTCCACCCGGGACCGATCCATCCACGGCAAGCGCAACCGCCTCGGCGACATCGCCGACAAAGGCGGGCTGGAACTTCGTCTCGCCCCCGCCGATCAGCGGCAGGACCGGCAGCATGCGCGCCAGCGACGCGAATCGGTTGAAGAAGCCATCCTCGGGGCCGAACATGACCGACGGCCGCATCACGACAGCGCCGGGCACAGCGGCAAGGATCGCAGCCTCGCCTTCGGCCTTGCTGCGGGCATAGAGCGAACGCGAATCAGTTGCCGCGCCGATGGCCGACACATGCACCAGGCGCTTGATGCCGGCAGCCGCGCAGGCCTGGCCCACCGCGCGGGCGCCATTGGCCTGCACGCTAGCAAAAGTCTGACGGCCGCTTGCCTTCATGATTCCGACGAGATTGATCACCGCATCGGCGCCCTTGACCGCCGCGGCAACCGAATCAGGGTAGCGCAGATTGGCCTGGACGGCATGAATCTGCCCGACCATGCCCAGCGGCTGCAGGAATCCGGCGAGATCGGGCCGGCGCACGGCGACGCGGACACGATAGCCGCGCTTGACGAGTGCGCGCACGACATGGCGCCCAACGAAACCGGAGCCACCGAAAACAGTGACGAGTTGCGAGGCCGGGGGCTGATTTGCCATCCGTTTGGCTCCCTTGAGATTGCTCCTGCCCTCCTAAGTCATTGGGCGCGCGCTGTGAAGGCGCTGCGTTGGCGCATGCCGCCCACAGGGCATGGAACGCCGGCGCACTATCCCCGTTGACAGGACCATCTGCCCCCCGTAAACGAACCGCCGTTGCCCAGGTGGCGGAATTGGTAGACGCACCAGCTTCAGGTGCTGGCGCTCGCAAGGGCGTGGAGGTTCGAGTCCTCTCCTGGGCACCACTCATCTTCAAGGGGGCTACCAACCCCTTGATTCCAAAGATGAGTATCAAGATCATTGGAAGACCTGCCGCCCGACCGGCGTAAGCCGGCGGGTCGGAGAATGGTCCTTTCAATGGCTTGGCCGACAAGTCGGCCGGACAGCTCTTCATGCCCGCCTTGCGGCGCTTGCCCAGCGACGCAGCTGGCGCCTGGCTTTAACGTCTGGCTGCTCGGCCTGGCCCCGTCTGACATCGGCACGCCAGGGCACGACGGTGCCGATCTCATCAAACGGTGCAGTGAAGGTCACGATTTTTGCGCCGAAGGTCGTGATCGAAATCTCGAGCGTCATGCCGCCGGCACAGATCAGCTTCATCTCTTCCAGCATGGATGTGCGCTCGATCCGCTCGATCCTGCCGGTAAACCATCCCTCATACAGGCCCGCTCTGCGGGCCGGCTGGTAGTTGTAAACTCCAGCGATGCCATTGCCGCAGCGCGGCACCAGACGACCTCTGCCTGTCACCATGGTCAGTCTCCCAGTAAGGAGTTGAGGACCTTGGATTGACTCAAATACCCCCTAACTGGCGGCTTTTTTGTGTCGGCGCGCACCGAACCCCCATTGGCAAAACGCCCTTCGCAAAGTCCGGGGGCGGAAGCCGTGCAACCGTCCGCCCCCCGGACCGGCCCCTGTCAATGCCCGCTATCGAGGACGCGACCCTGCATGTGACGTGGCGGTTGCCGCTGGCGGATATGGTATCGCTTCACATGATCGGGCCGCAGCAGGCCGCCATCTTCGAGGACCAGCCACGTGACCGAGCTTGCCTATATCTATGCCCCGCCGGCGAATGACGATGAGTGGAACAGGATTTCGCCCGGTGAAGCCGGCTTCAATGCCGCTGGTCTGGAGGCTGCGGTCGGCTTCGCCCAGGCCAATGAAAGCTCCTGGCCGCGCAGTCTGTATTATCCTGATGGCCGTTATGTCGGGCTCGTCGAGTGGAACGAGAGCGGCCCCTGGAGCGATATCGCAGGCCCGGTCCGGGAACGCGGCGGCCCGGCCGGATTGATCCTGAAGCGCGGTCGCGTGGTTGCGGAATGGGGCGATACCGCCCGCACCGACATGACCTTCTCGATCGCGAAGAGCTACATCGCCGTACTGGCCGGCCTTGCGGTGACAGACGGCCTCATCCGCGATGTGGACGAGCCCGTTGCGGCAACCGTCGAGGGCCCCTGGTTCGCAAGCTCGCACAACGCCACGATCACCTGGCGCCATCTGTTGCAGCAGTCGAGCGAATGGCAGGGCGAGATCTTCGGAAAATCCGATCAGGTCGACCATAACCGGCAGATCGGGCCCGGCGCCGACAACAGCCGCAAGGGCCAGCGTCGTGAGTTGCAGCAGCCGGGCAGCTATTACGAATACAACGACGTCCGGGTGAACCTGCTGGCCTACTGCCTGCTTCAGCGGTTTCGCCGGCCTCTGCCCGAGGTGCTTCGCGAGCGCATCATGGACCCGATCGGCGCCTCCGATACGTGGGAATGGCAGGGCTACAGCACCTCCTGGCTGGAGCTCGATGGGCGGCGCGTCCAGTCCGTGCCGGGGGGCGGCCATTGGGGCGGCGGGCTCTTCATCAGCGCGCGAGACCATGCGCGGCTGGGCCTGCTCATCGCGCAGGGTGGCGTCTGGGCCGGAAAGGAGCTGCTCTCGCCGGCCTGGATCAAGGCGATGCTGACGCCGTCGCCGACGCTAGACAATTATGGCTATCTCTGGTGGCTGAACCGGGGTGCGACGGCAAAGCCGAACGTGCCCGCTACCGCCGTCTATGCGCTCGGCGCGGGCACCAACGCGATCTGGCTCGATCCCGAGCAGGACCTCGTCGCGGTTCTGCGCTGGATCGACAAATCCGCTTTGGACGGCTTCATCGAGCGGCTGCTGGCGGCGAGGTCGTAAACACGCTGGCAGTGCCAGGCTGGCTGACGGCGATCCGGCTTCGTTCAGACGAAGCCGGCCAGGCCCGCCAAAGCCGCGCAGCCCAGCGCGATCAGCGGGCTGTTTGCCCATCTGAGAAGGGAAGCCACGGTCAGCGCGCTGACGATCAGGCTGCTCCAGCTGTTGGTCGCGACATTGGTCAGCAACAAGCCGCTGGACAGGATGAGGCCGATCGTGACCGGGGCGATGCCACGCTCGAACAGGCGATACCAGTCGAGCGCGTTGAAATGGCTCCAGAAACGCGAGGCCGTATAGGCGATCAGGAAGGACGGGGTCGAAACGGCTACGGTCGCAACCAGCGCCCCCAGCGCCCCTGCCACCTTCCAGCCGATCAGCGTCACCACGATCACATTGGGTCCCGGCGCGGCCTGCGCCAGGGCGAAAAGCGTCACGAAATCCGTGCTGGACATCCAGTTGTGGGTCTCGACCACGGCCGAGTGCATTTCCGGCACGACCGCGATGATGCCACCGATGGACATCAGCGAGAGCAATGCGAACTGGACCGCGAGATCCGTCAGGACGGAGCGCTCGTTCATCGCTGCCTCGTCGTCCAGACAATGATCAGGCTCACCGGCAGGATCGTCGCCAGGATCACCAGCAGCGGCAGCTTGAACCAGGCCATCGCGACGATCGTCGCGGCCAGCACCGGCAGAGCGCGGACATCCCGCCGATAGCGCCAGGCCATGCGCAGCCCCATGCCGAGGATCAGGCCGGCCGCCGTCGCCGATACGCCGCGAAACATGCCCTGCACCGCCGGCAGATGGCCATAGGCCTGAAACAGGCCGCCGAGGCCGATCACGATCAGGCAGGGCGCCAGCAACAGCCCCGCCAGCGCGGCGACAGCACCCGGCAGACCGCCGAAACGCTCCCCAACATAAACCGAGATATTCATGACGTTGCCGCCGGGCAGGAGCTGGCAGAGCGAGAGCGCGTTGATGAACTCCTCCTCGTTCATCCAGCGCCGGCGCTCGACGATCATCCAACGCACCCAGGGCAGCACGCCGCCGAAGCCCATGATGCTGATGCCCGCGAAGGCGAGAAAGAGCTCGGAGAGCGCAACGGTGCGGACCGGGCGGTCCTCCTGCACCTCGATCGTCATAACTCCCCGGCTCCGCGCTTCGGCCGAGCCAGGCAGGCCATCAGACGCGTGAAGCCATCTCGATCCAGAGTCGCGAACCGGTCGACGAGACCGACGATCTCGGAGGTCGCCTCAGCCCCCAGCGCCGTCGATAGGCAATCGGCAGCCTTGCTCCGCAGTCGTTCAATTGGCACCGGCCGCCCCCAGATTCCGGGCGGCCCATCGCATTCGCCACGTGCGCTGCCTCCCTCCCATTCGACCTCGATGGCCAGCGTCATCGCATCGAACCGGCCCTGACGGCCTGCATCCGGCAGGATCACGATCCGTGGCAGGAGTTCGACGATATCGGGCGAGAAACGCCGCGCGTCGGTGAAGCTGCCAACCGTCACCGCGCCGTCGAGGAGCGCCACTGCGGCGGTGTACTGGAAGCTGAACTTGCCTGCGAGCCCGGTCGCGGGATCGGGACGGTCGACATAGGGCATTGACGGGCTGTGGATGACCACTTTCGTGATCGCCCGGCCCGCCGGCATAGCCGCACGCGCGGCAAGCGCAGCCGTGATCACGAAATGCGTGCCGTACTGGCTGGGATAGAGCTTGTAGGCCGGGCCGGGCCGTACGATCTGGAGGGCATCATGGCGGCGGGCGAGTTCGGCCGGCGAAAAGGCTTCGCCGAAAAACGCCATGCCATAGCCGCGCGGATCTCCGATGGCGTCGGCATCCGCAGTGAAACCGCGGGCCGCCAGCGCCGCGCTTTCCAGCCCGGAGGCAGCCGCCTGCCCGCAATGCAGCGCCTTCGTCATGCTACCGATATTTGCCTGCACCCCGCCCGCGCGCGATGCGGCGATGGCGATGGCGTGGGTCAGGCTGGTCGTGTCGAGCTTCATGAAGAGACCGCTGGCGACAGCGCTTCCGATCGGGCCGACCGAACCAGGCGGATGAAAGACGAGGCTCGCCGGCTCGAACTGCTGCGACGAGAGGCGCAGCCGCTCCTGGGTCTCGATACCGATCGCTAGGGCGGTCAGGATGCGTTCGCCCAAAGGGCTTTCGCCATCGTCGGCTTCCGTCTCCGCCAGCGCGAGAAGGGCCGGCAGGGTCGTCGACAGCGAGTGGTTCGCCGGATTCCACATCGGCTCGAAATCGAGCACATGCATGGCGGCGCCGTTGGCGCGGGCTGCGTCGGCGGCGGATGCCCGCTGCGTCCGCCCGATGAGGCTGGCCGAGCGGCCGCTCACTGGGGCAATCGCGGCATCGGCGAGGATCGACGGGCCTTTCTCGGACGACCCCAGTGCTGCGACGGCGAGACCATCGAGCACCAGCGACGTTGCGCTCAGGCGCGCGGCATCATCGAGCCCATCCGCTGCGAGTTTCGCGAGATATCCGGCAAAATCGGCGGTCAGGCTCATTCGGCTGCAACCTGACCGGCCTGCGCCAGCCGAGGCGCTTGATAGAAGACCTGCCCTTCGAAGAGCCGCCGCGCGGTTCGATAGACCGCGCCATGGACTGCTCGTGCACGGGCCGGGTCATCGGCATTCTCGACGGCGGCATCGACCACCGTCGCGCCGGAGGGATGCGCAACCGTGATTGGCCCATCGCCTGCCCACGCTAGGGCATGCGGCAGGGAGCCGACGACCCGCACGGCTATGGCGAGGCAGGTCGCGCCCGTAATCGGCACGGCCCGATGCGGCTGGCCGATCGAGATCATCCGGATGCCCAGCGACATCTCGCCTGCATCGAGCACGCGCCCCGAAAGCGTTTCCATCCGGCGCGGCGAAACGATCATAGCCACCTTCGGAACGCTTGGAATGGCGGCAGCGGCAGCGATGTCGGGAGCGATCCCCATGGCGACCGAGGCGGCACAGCGGATCGCCTCCATGCGTTCAAGGAACGCGCGGTCCTGTTCCAGAGCCTCGGGCAGTTCGGTCCCCTGCTTGCCCAGCGCCGAGGCGTCCACGAACACACAAGGGTTGGCGGCATCGACCAGCGAGGCTTCGACCTGTCCGAGGCCGGGAATGTCGAGGATGTCGCGGACGCGTCCCGTCGGCAGGAGACGCCCCGTCTTTGTGCCGCCGGGATCGATGAATTCGAGTCGGACAGGTGCACCGGTGCCAGCGACGCCGTCGATTGCGAAATCGCCATCGACATCAGCCTCGCCATCGCGCATGGCGAAGCGGGCGATGATGACCTTCCCTGTGTTGGTGTTGTGGATCCGGACGACCGCGTCTCCGTCGGCGGGAGCCTCGACCAGCCCCTCCTCGACCGCGAACGGGCCCATGGCCGACGACATGTTCCCGCAATTGCCGCTGTAATCGACAGAGGCCTGTTTCACCGAGACCTGCGCGAATGTGTAGTCGATATCGGCATCGGGACGTGTCGGCGGCCCCACGACGCAGATCTTCGATACCGAGGACAGGCCACCGCCCATCCCGTTGAGCTGCCGGCCATTGGCATCGGGAGACCCCATCACCGCCAGAAAGATCGGGTCCCAGAGCGCGGGATCGGCTGGCAGGTCGCGACTGTTGAAGACGACGGCCTTGGACGTGCCGCCACGCATGAAGGTCGCTCTCAAACGGCTTTGGGACATTGGCGGCCTGCCAGAACGATGATGGGATACTTATGTATACATCTACGTACAGCAATGCTATCGAGTTGTCGACGCGCAGACGGAAAAGGTCGCCCATGCGACCGGCGCGCATGCGGCACGAGCAGGAAATAAGAGGCATCTGTGGCAGGCGAGACCGATTCAGTGCTTGAGCAGGCCGCCGGCGGTGCGTTCGACGTCATCGTCGTGGGCGGCGGCAACGCGGCTTTCTGCGCGGCGCTGGCAGCACGCGAACAGGGCGCGAAGGTGCTCGTGCTGGAGCGCGCGGGCGTCGACGAGGCCGGCGGCAACAGCCGCTTCACCGCAGGCGCGATCCGCTTCGCCTATGACGGGCTCGACGACCTGCTCAGCGTGGTTCCCGACCTGTCGCCGACCGAGATCGAGACAACCGATTTCGGCAGCTACACCAAGGACCAGTTCTACGACGACATGGGCCGGGTCACCGACTATCGCTGCGATCCAACACTTACGGGCCTGCTGGTCGAGCAAAGCCGGCCGACCCTGCAATGGATGCGGCAGAAGGGCATCCGTTTCGTCCCGATCTATGGGCGCCAGGCCTTCAAGGTCGACGGCCGCTTCAAGTTCTGGGGTGGCCTGACGATCGAGGCCTGGGGCGGCGGCCCCGGTCTCGTCGATGGCCTGACCCAGGCCGCCCGGCGCGACGGCATCGCGATCCTCTACGACACCAGAGCCGTCGACCTCGTGATGGACGGCGTCGCCGTGGCCGGCGTGCGCGTGCGCCATGCCGATGCGTTTCACGATCTGCCTTGCCGGGCGGTGGTGCTTGCCGCAGGCGGTTTCGAGGCCAATGCCGAGTGGCGCACGCGCTATCTCGGGCCGGGCTGGGAACTCGCCAAGGTGCGTGGAACGCGTTTCAACACCGGCGACGGCCTCGCCATGGCCCTGAAGATCGGTGCTTCTCCGACCGGCAACTGGTCAGGCTGCCATGCAGTCGGCTGGGAGAGGAACGCGCCCGAATTCGGCGATCTCGCGGTGGGCGATCAGTTCCAGAAACACTCCTATCCGTTCGGTATCCTCGTCAACGCAGGCGGCGAGCGCTTCGTCGACGAGGGCGCGGATTTCCGCAATTATACGTATGCGAAATACGGGCGCGCGATCCTCGAACAGCCCGGCCAGTTCGCCTGGCAGGTGTTCGACGCCAAGGTGAAGCATCTGCTGCGCGACGAGTATCGCATCCGGCAGGTGACGAAGGTCTCGGCCAACTCGCTCGAAGAACTCGCCGGCCGTCTCGATGGCGTCGATGCTGCAGGTTTTCTGGAGACGGCGCGGGCCTTCAATGCGGCGGTGGCGACGGACACGCCCTTCAATCCCAATGTCAAGGATGGCCGCGCCGCCACCGGCATCACGCCGCGGAAATCCAACTGGGCCAACAGGCTCGATACACCGCCCTTCGAGGCCTATGCTGTCACCTGCGGCATCACCTTCACCTTTGGCGGTTTGCGGATCACGGAGGAGGCGCAGGTTCTCGACGTCGATGCCCGGGGCATTCCCGGGCTCTATGCGGCGGGCGAGATGGTAGGAGGTCTGTTCTATTTCAATTATCCCGGGGGTACCGGCCTGATGTCCGGTGCCGTGTTCGGACGTCTCGCTGGCGAGGCGGCCGGCCGGTCGGCGGCCGAACCGAGGAGACGGGAATGAGCGACGAGACAATACTGCCGGACCGGGACAAATTCGCATCGGCAGCCGACTACGCCTATGCGACGTTGCGGCGGGAGATCGTCGAGGGGCGCTTCGCACCCGGCCGCCGGATGCGCGAGATCGAACTCGCCCAGCGCCTCGGCATCAGCCGCACACCGACGCGGCAGGCGCTGTCGCGGCTTGAACTCGAAGGCCTTCTCGCCCTGCGCCCCCGAGCCGGGCTCGTGGTCTCGGTGCTCGACATGGATGCCGTCGAGGAACTCTACGAAATGCGCGCGGCGCTTGAAGGCGCGGCAGCGGGCATGGCAGCGCGACATGCCAGCCCGCGCGATCTCGCCCTGCTGACCCGCCTTCTCGACGAGGAAACGGGGCTCGGCAGCGAACCGCTGAACCTCTACCGGCACAACCGGGAACTGCATGAGGCCATCCACATGGCGGCCCATAACCGCTATCTCGAGAAGAGCCTTCACGCCCTGCATGACGCCATCGCCCTGCTCGGTCCGACGACGCTGGCTGCAACCGGCCGCCCCGTCATCGCCCATGCCGAGCATGCCGCCATCGTCAAAGCCATCGCCGAGCGCGACGACGCCCTGGCCGACCGGCTGGCCCGCGCCCATATCCTGGGCGCGCTCGATGTACGCCGCGCAATCCTGGAGCGCGAACGGCGCCTTAGTGCCCGAACCGATCAGGACGATGCATGAAACGACCTCTAGGCTCCCTTGTAGCGGGCCTCGAGCTCGTCGAACCGGGGCTTCCCGACGATACGCTGTCGTTCGACGAAACTGGCGAGCCGGTCTTCGACACCGTCGAGCGAACCTTTATCCCTCAGCGTTCCCAGCACCTCCTGGATGGACCGGATCATCGTCTGCAGCGCGGCGTTCGCATACAGCGCCATCGAAAAGCCCATCGCGGCGAGTTCCTCGCGCGGCAGCATCGGGGTCTTGCCGCCCATCACGACATTGACGATCTGCGGCGCAGGCAACTGGCCGATGGCGCGCAGCTCCTCGACCGATTCAGGGGCTTCGACGAAGACCACATCGGCGCCGGCCTCTGTCATGGCATGGGCGCGTTCCAGCGCCCGCTCGAAGCCTTCGACCGCCCTCGCATCGGTCCTTGCAATGATGATGGTGCCGGGGTCGCGGCGCGCATCGAGCGCGGCATGCAGCTTGCCCAGCATCTCCGGCAGCGGAACGACGCCCTTGCCGGAAAAATGTCCGCATTTCTTCGGGAAGACCTGGTCCTCGATCTGCAAGGCGGCCGCGCCGGCACGTTCGAGCAGGTGGACCGTACGGTAGACGTTGAGGGCATTGCCGAAGCCGGTGTCGATATCGACCACCAGGGGGATCGTCGTGACGTCGCTGATCCGCGCAGCCGCGTCGGCAAGCTCGGTCACAGACAGCAGGCCGAGATCGGGCATGCCGAGCTGGGTGTTCGTGAAACCCGCCCCCGTCAGATAGACGGCCTCGAAGCCGAGATCCTCGATGATGCGCGCGGTCAGGGCGTTCGCCGCACCCGGCAGGATGAAGGCGTTTCGCTGCTCGACCAGATCGCGCAGGCGCTGGCGAGCGGTCTTCGGCACGGTGTCGACGGTCTTCAGCATAGCAGTCCCAAGCTCGGTGATGGGGTCCGGATGGGCCCGCTTCTCGCGGCGAATATTCGCCGCGCCCCGCAACAAGTCAACTGTTGACAGTTAACAGACGTGTAGGCCAATCTGAAAACGAGCATCCGGTCAGAGATGCAAAACGGGAGAAAACACCATGGCTGATCAGCAGTATCGGGCCGACGGATTGACGCGTCGCACCGTCCTCGCAGGCGGCGCGGCGCTCGGGCTTACAGGCGCGGCGCAGGCCCAGTCGGCTGCGCTGGACCTGGAGGCCGCGCGGCGCGAGGGGCAGGTCGTCGTCTACAACAACTGGCAGCCCAACGGCATCGAGCCGCTGCTCCAGCGCTTCCGCGAGGCGGTCCCCGGCATCCGGACCGAACAGATCCGGCTCGGCAGCAACCCGCTGATCGAGCGCTTCCAGACCGAGTTCGTGGCCGGGCGCAATCTCTGCGACGTGCTCGTCACCTTCCCCGATGAGCGCATCGACGAAGGCTTGAAGCAGGGCTGGATGGCCAAGTGGACGCCACCCGAATTCAGCAACTTTCCGGCCGAGTACAATAACAGCGACATGCTGTTCACGATCCAGCACGCCCGCGAATGCATCATCTGGAACAAGACCCAGGTCAGGCCGGCGGATGCTCCGAAGGAATGGGCCGACCTGCTCGATCCGAAATGGAAGGGGCGTGTCGGCATGAACCCGCCCTGGCGCTCGGTCTCGATCCAGCAGATCTGCGCGTTCTGGGAGGATATAGGCATCAAGGATGCGCCCGAGCGGCTGAAGGCCAATGAAGTGCGCTTCTTCGAGGGCTCCGGAGGCATCATCCAGGCCGTGGTGCGCGGCGATGTCCGCGTCGCCGAACTGACCGACCTGCCGCTCAATCCGCTCCTGGAAGACGGCGCGCCGATCGGCTTCATCTATCCGAAATCGGGGACGACGCTCTCGGCCAACAAGGCCTTCGTTGCGGCCAAGGCGCCCCATCCCAACGCGGGCAAGGTGTTCCTGAACTGGCTCATGACCGCCGAAGGCCAGGTTCATCTGCAGACCTATTGCGGGCTGTCGGTGACGCGCAAGGGTGCCCCTCCCCTGAGCAAGCTGCCGGCGACGGCGCAGCTGAGCAATGTCGTCGATGGCGAGGCGATCCTCACTCCGGCGCGGCAGGCGGTCATCGTCGACAAATGGCGCTCTGTCTTCGGCATCCGCTGAGACCCGCGAAAGCGTTGTGCGGAACGAACCGTTCCGCACTCGCCACCGTGTCCGAGGACGCTCTGGAGATCGGCCCATGTCCGAACAAACACTATCTGCTCAGGGGTTGCCCGCAGCCCGCGCGGCCCGGCGTTCCGGCACCAGCGGAGTCCTGACCGCGCTCTATTGGGTGACCTTCGCCCTGGTGCTGGCGATGGTCTCGATCCCGGTCATCGCGCTGGTCTATGGCAGCTTCCGCACGAGCGCGCCGGGCCTGCCGGGCGAGTGGACGCTGCGCAACTATGCCGGCCTCGCCTCCTCGGGCGTGCTGTCGTCGATGACGACGACGCTGATCATCGGCCTCTTCACCTCGGTGCTCTCGATCATCGTCGGCACGGCGATCGCGCTGATCCTGCACCGGACGGATTTCCGCTACAGCCGCATCGTGATGCCGCTGATCGGCCTGACCTTCTATTTCCCGTCCTTCATCCTTGCCATGGCCTGGATCATCGTCGGAGCGCCCGGCGGCATCTACAACAGCATCGTCGACGACATGCTGGGCATGCCGTGGCTGCGAGCCGACATCTACACCGCCTTCGGCATCGTCTTCGTCATGGTCCTGCATCAGGTGCCCTTCGTCTATCTGACGATGCGCGGGCCGATCATCGGCATGGACCCGATCTTCGAGGAGGCCGCGAACGCCTCGGGCGCAAAACCGCATGAGGTGCTGACACGGATCACCCTGCCGCTGCTCGGCTACTCGGTGATCTCGAGCTTCATCCTGACCTTCGTCATGACGATCGAGCAGTTCGCGATCCCGGCGCTTCTCGGCATTCCCGGCCAGGTGACAATGCTTGCGACGCAGCTCTATCTGCTGGTGCGCTTCTCGCCGACGGATTACGGGCTGGCCGCCGCGATCGGCGTCGCGCTCAGCCTGATCACCGGCGCCGCCATCTGGGCACAGCGGCGGGTGACGACGGCCGGCCGCCTGACCACGGTGACCGGCAAGGCCGGGCGCATGAAGGCCATTCCGCTCGGCCGCTGGCGCTGGGCCGCCAATCTCCTGTGCTTCGGCTTCGTCTTCCTCGGGCTCGTCATGCCCATGGTGATCCTGCTCTACACCTCGGTCCTGAAGTGGTTCACCGTGAACCCGTTCGAGGGAATGTACACGCTCCGAAACTACGTCTTCATCTGGGAGAGCGGCTCGACGCTGCGCAGCTTCACCAACACGCTCATCGTCTCCGGCGTCGGTGCTGCGGCGGGCGTTCTGCTCGGGCTTTTGTGCTGCTATTTCACGCTCAGGCTGCGCCCGCGCGGCTATCGGACGCTGGATTTCCTGGTCAGCCTGCCCTTCGGCGTTCCCGGCGTGGTGCTGGGTCTGGGCCTGCTCTGGGCCTATGCCTATCTGCCGCTGCCGCTCTATGGCACGCTGACACTGATGATCGTGGCCTTCGTCACGCGCTTCCTGCCCTACGCCACGGAGACCATCGGCGGGCAGATGGTGCAGATCGACAAGAGCCTGGAGGAGGCCGCGTGGGTCAACGGGGCAACTCGGATCAAGGGCGTGACGAAGATTCTGCTGCCGCTGGTCTCGCCATCGCTCCAGGGCGCCTATTTCCTGCTCTTCATGGCGTTCTTCCGCGAGATCTCGTCGGCGATCCTGATTTATTCGGTCAACACCTCGGTGATCTCGATCTCGATCTGGTCGTTCTTCGAGCAGGCGAACTGGGGGCTCGCAAGCGCGCTCGCTGTCGTCGCCACGCTCATCATTTTCATCGCCATGGCCCTGATCATGCGCCTGGTGCCGACCGCACGGCGCGGGTGACGAAGGTTTTGCAATGAGCATCAGCATAGAGAATCTGACCAAGCGCTACGGCGCCCTCACGGTCGTCCACGGCATTTCCTTCACTGTCGCCAAAGGCGAGTTCATGTCGCTGCTGGGTCCCTCCGGCTGCGGCAAGACGACGACGCTGCGCTGCATCGCCGGGCTCGAGGATGCCGATGGCGGCGTGATCCGCATCGGCGAGGGGATCGTCTCCGCCCCCGAGCAGGGGGTCGTCGTGCCTGTGCACGAGCGCCAGATCGGCATGGTGTTCCAGTCCTACGCGATCTGGCCGCATATGACGGTGGCGGGCAATGTCGGCTTCCCGCTCGCCATTCGCAAAGTCTCCGCGGCCGATGTCGAGAAGCAGGTCGACGAAGCGCTCGAGATCGTCGGCATGCGCCACTTGCGCGAGCGGCACCCGTCGCAGCTCTCGGGCGGCCAGCAGCAGCGTGTGGCCCTGGCACGCGCGATCGTGGGGCGGCCGCAGGTCCTGCTCTTCGACGAACCCCTGTCCAATCTCGACGCCAAGCTCCGCGAGGGCACGCGCGCCGAGATCAAGCGCCTGCAGCGAGAACTCGACGTGGCCACGGTCTATGTCACCCATGACCAGGAAGAGGCCCTGTCCATGTCGGACCGGGTGATCGTGATGGATGGCGGGCGGATCACGCAGGCAGGCGTTCCCAAGGAGCTTTACCGCCGGCCTGCCAACCGCTTCGTCGCGGATTTCGTCGGCCGGGCCAGCTTCATCGACATCATGCGCGTCAATGGCGCGGGCTGGGCGACGACCGGGGGCACCAAGCTGCGCCTCGACGATGCCGGCGCGCCGCCGGCAGAACGCTATCAGGCGATGCTGCGCCCCGAGAGCGTCGATATCTGCGGCGGATCGGCATCCGCACAGGCCGACGACGCGGTCAATGTCCTGCATGGCCACGTGGTCGAGAGCCATTATCTCGGCGCCTATACGGAGTATCACGTCGAGGCCTCCGGCTCCCGCGTCAAGGTCCATTCGCGCGATGATTTCGACGTTGGCACCGAGGTCACGCTGCGGTTCGCGCCCGAATTCTGCCGTCTGGTGGCGCTGAGCGGCGAGGCCCGCTGATGACCGCCGCCCATGTCGCAGCAAACGAGCTCGAAATCTTCGTCGCGGCGCTGTTCGCCAAGGCCGGCGTTCCCGACGAGGATGCGGGTATCGCCGCCCGCTGCCTGGTCGAGGCCGATCTGAGGGGCGTCATCTCGCATGGCGTCGGCCGGGTTCCGATCTACCTGCATCGTCTCGCCATCGGCCTTGTCGATTCCCGGCCGCCGATCACTGTCGAGGCCCTTACGCCTGTCGCCGCGCGGGTCGACGGCGCCAACGGCCTGGGCTTCGTCGTCGCAAGGCGCGCGATGGCCGAGGCCATGCTCCGCGCCAAAGACTTCGGCATCGGGCTGGTCGTTGTCCGCCGCAGCACACATTTCGGCATGGCCGCGAGCTATCTGAAGCAGGCGATCGATGGCGGGCTCGCGGCTTTCGTCTTCACCAACGCGTCGCCCGCCATGCCGATCTGGGGCGGGCGCACCCCATTTCTCGGGACGAGCCCCTTCGCCTTCGGCGCGCCCGGCGGCCATGACGGCCCGCCGATCGTGCTGGACATGGCGACCTCCGTCGTCGCACGCGGCAAGATCCGCCGCGCCGCCGCCTCGGGTCAGCCGATCCCCGAGGGCTGGGCGCTGGACAAGGACGGGCGGCCGACGACCGATGCCGCTGCCGGCTATGACGGCATCATCCTGCCCATGGGCGGGCCGAAAGGCTCCGGCCTCTCGCTGATGATGGAGGTGCTGGGCGGCGTGATGTCGGGCTCGGCCTTTGGCGGCGAGGTCGGCAACCAGTACAGCGACGAGGACCGGCCGCAGAATGTCGGCCATATGTTCGTCGCGCTGCGGCCGGAGCTCGCCATGTCCGGGGATGAGTACCGCTCGCGGATGGACCAGCTCGCAGCGCGAGCCAAGGCCACCCCTCCCCTTGAAGACGGCAGCGAGATACTCTTTCCCGGCGAGCCTGAGGCGCGCATCGAGGCCGAGCGGCTTCGCGATGGCATTCCGCTGGCGAAGGAGGATCGCGACGGGCTGGCCAAGGCCGCGCGAGATCTCGGCGTGGCGCTCCCGCCATTCCTGAGCTGATGCGGGGAGGCCCGACCTTGCGCATGGAGACCATGGCCCGTGTGATCCGCAGCAAGAATGCGGGTCCCTGCCTTCTGACATTCGATCTGATGCTGCCCGACGAGGCGACCTTCTCCTATGTCAGCGACCGGATCGCCACGCTGCGGCAGAAGGTGGCGATCGCCTATGGCCGCAGTGAGAACGAGGTCGTCGTGCTCGCCTACGCGCCGGCACTGGCGGTGAAGATCACCCTGCCTCGGGACGTGGTCTCCGGCGACATCGGCGACCGCGACGTCTATGGCGCACAGCAGCACGCGCCTTTGCTGGATATCGAGCTATGACGGCGATCGGGCGGCTTCTCGACGATTTTGCGCGGCAGCGCCGGCCTCTGCGTTCTCTGGGGGCCTCGGGCCAGCTCGGCTACGGCATTCCGACGCCGGCCCTGGAGGCCGGGCTCGCGCGCAGCCCGGATATGATCGGCGTCGATATGGGCTCGATCGATATCGGCCCGAACTATCTCGGCAGCGGCAAGCTGGCACCGACGCGGGTGGGAGCCAAGCGCGACCTGCGCAAGGTGCTGCTCGCGGCGCGCAGGCTCGACATCCCTCTCATCGTCGGTTCGGCCGGCTCGGCCGGCGCAAAACCCCATCTCGACCAGACGCTGGAGATCATTCGCGAGATCGCGGCCGAGGAGGGTTTAAGCTTCCGCATGGGCGTCGTCGCCGCCGACATCCCGCGAGACCGGGTGAAGCAGGCGATCCGTGCCGGACGGGTCCGCCCGATGGACACGATGCCCGGTCTCACCGAGGCGGATGTCGACGATGCCAGCCAGCTCGTCGGCCAGCTCGGCCTGGAGGCATTCCGGCGCGCGCTGGAGGCCGATGTCGATGTCGTCGTGCTCGGCCGAGCCTGCGATACCGGCATCTTCGCCAGCATTCCGGCAATGCTGGGTTTTCCGCCCGGGCTCGCGATGCATATGGCCAAGATCGTCGAATGCGCCTCGCTCTGCTGTACGCCCGGCGGCCGCGACACGATCCTCGGCATCCTAGACGACGAGGGTTTCGAGCTCGAAAGCATGGCGCCCAACCGCGCCGCGACTCCGGCTTCGGTGGCAGCGCACAGCCTTTACGAGCAGGCTGATCCGTTCGAGATCCGCGAACCGGCTGGTCATGCCGACCTTCGCAACGTGACCTATCGCGCACTCGACGCCCGGCGCACGCGGGTGGAGGGCGCAACCTTCGAACCGGCGAGGACGCTCACCTTGAAGCTGGAAGGCGCGGCCTTCGTCGGGCATCGCGCGCTTCTGCTCGCCGGGGCAGCCGACCCGCGCTTCATCGCCCAGCATCAGCAGATCTTCGCCGCCGTCGCTCAGGTCGTTCGCGATCTCGTCTGCGAGGACACTGCCGAGGATTACCGTCTGGGCTTCCGCCTCTACGGGGTCGACGGAGTCCGCAACTGGGGGCTTCCCCCGGAACAGCTTCCACGCGAGGCTTTCGTGATGGGCGAATGCATTGCGCCCACGCCGGAGCGTGCCGAAGAGGTGATCCGGACGACCAAGCAATACCTCCTTCACCATGGCTATGAGGGGCGCCTGTCGACCGCCGGGAACCTCGCCTTCCCGTTCACGCCGCCCGAGGTGATGGCCGGCCCCGCCTATCGGTTCAACGTCTTCCATCTGATGGAGGTGGACGATATGGCTGAGCTCTTCCCAGTCGAAGTGGAAACCTTCAGATGATCCGGATCGCGGTGCTCGACGATTACCAGAACGTCGCTCGTGGATATGCAGACTGGAGCAGCCTTGGACCGGACGTCGTCGTCGATGTCTTCAACGAGCCAATGTCCGTGGAGGCGGCCGCCGAGCGGCTTGCCGGATACGAGGTTCTCTGCCTGATGCGCGAGCGCCTGCCGCTGCCGCGTTCGCTGATCGAGCGGCTGGCGGCGCTGCGCCTCGTGATCGTCACAGGAGGTCGGACGCGCGTCATCGATTTCGCGGCGGCGATCGAGCGGGGGATCACGGTCTGCCATACCAGCGCGGGCGAGTCCGAATATGCCACGCCTGAGCTGGCCTGGGCGCTGATGCTGGCTGCGGCGCGGCATCTGCCCGACGAACATCAGCGCATGCGCCACAATGGCTGGCAGGAGACCATCGGGACGACGCTCGGCGGCAAGACGCTCGGCCTGATCGGACTCGGCAAGCTCGGCAGCCGCATGGCGCCGATCGGCAAGGCGTTCGGCATGTCGGTCATCGCCTGGAGCCAGAACCTCACCGCCGAGCGCGCGGCCGAGCATGGTGTGACCGCAGTCGACAAGCGGACGCTGTTCAAGACCGCCGACGCGATCTCGATCCATGTCCCCTATAGCGAGCGGAGCAAGGATCTGGTCGGAGAGGCCGAATTGGCGGCGATGAAGCTCGGCGCCATCCTCGTCAACACATCGCGCGGCCCCATCGTCAACGAGGCCGCGCTTCTCGCCGCGCTCCAGGATGGCCGCATTCGCGCAGGGCTCGACGTCTTCGATATCGAGCCGCTGCCGAAAGACCATCCGCTGCGGCATGCGCCCAATGTCGTGCTGACACCCCATCTCGGTTTCGTCACCGAAGGCGCCTATCGCGCCTTCTATCAGGACATGGTCGACGGGATCCGCGCCTGGCGAGCCGGCAGCCCGATCCGCATTCTCGCAGCGCCGGGGCAACCAAGCCCCTGACGCTTCGAACCCGCTGCGGGCAGCGATCGGCCGTCGTCCTCAACCTCTTGCGCGAAGCGCGGCTGTAAGGTCGGCGACCGTCCGGTTCTCGATGTCGAGAACGACCTCTCGCACCGCAGCCGCCTGAGCCTCGTCGACCGCCAGCGATGCCGAGGCCATGAACTTGGCCGAGACGCCGTCCGTGTCGAGCGAGCGCTCGCCGGCGCCGCTATTGACGCGCACATGCCGGAACAGCTCGCGCCCGTCCTTGAGGGTGAGTTTCACGCCGCCGGAGAAGTATTGCGGGAAGGCCGAGGCACCGTCGACCGAGCATTTCACCCGCGTGGCGAGTTCGCGCACGTCGGGATCGCGCAGGGCCTCGTCGCGCAGCTCCGGCAGATTGAAGCGTCCCTTGATCAGGCAGGTCGCGACGACGAATTGCGCGCTGAACTTCGCCTCGTAATCCGTCGTCGGGCGCTCTTTCGCAGCAGCCGGTTCGGCGACGATCGGCATGGTGTCCTTGGGCAGGAAAGCCTCGACGGCGGCGATATCGCGCCATTCGATGGAGGCGCTGAGCTCAATGGCCGCATCGGCGCAGCCATGAATGAAATGGCAGACCGGATAAGGCTTGAGCGCGGTATCGGCGAAATGCCAGCGCGTCCCGAGATCGTCGACGATGACGTCGAGGTCGACATGATCTGCCCTGGCCTGAAGATGAGTGTCGAACAGCCCGAACCTGCCCTCATAGGGGCGGCTGGGGCCGATAAAGCCGGCCTGCGCCAGCCTCGCCGCCGTGATCCCCGCGACTGCTGCCCAGCCGGGATGGAAGCGCTTCGTCCAGGCGCCCTCCTCCAGAAAGACCTGAACCCCGGAGGCCGTGCTGGCGGCGATGCCCTGCGCGCCAACGATCTGGTCCGCGCTCAGGTTCAGGAGTTTCGCCGCGATGACCGCCGAGCTGAAATGGGCGACGATGCCAGTCGCGTGGAAGCCGACATGGTGGAAGCCGCCCTTCACGGCCGCTCCGACCCTGACCGCCGTTTCCATGCCGGCCATGAAGGCGGCGAGGAATGTGCGGCCATCGACCTTTAGCGCCTCCCCCATCGACAAGGCGCAAGGCAGGCATGCGGCGGTCGGATGAACGATGCTGGTGAGATGCGTGTCATCGAAATCGAGGCCATGGATCAGGATGCCATTGGCCAGCGCCGCATCGCGGACCGGCAGTCGCTCATGCCGTCCGATGACGCTGCCAGATCCGGCTTCGCCGGCAAGCGCCGTGATGCCAGCCAGCGCGCGGTCGGCATAGGGAAAGGCGTTCGAAGCCAGCCCGACGCCGAGCGCGTCGAGGATCGAAAGCTTGCCCCGGTGACGCGCCGCTTCCGGCACCGCCTCGCATGTCAGGTTCGCGGCCATTTGCGCCAGCGCAGAGGCCGGCGCGGCGCCACTCCTTGCCCTGGCGATGGAGATTGCGGGTGTTGCAGCGGCTCCCATGGTAGTCCTCCTTCGAGCGCATCTGTCGGCGCGTTTTCAGTCGAATACGGTCGGCGGCAGGCCAAGTGTCAACAGTTTACTCCCCGAGCGCGCTGCTGCATAAGCAACTGGCATCGGCGGTATGAATCGGGCGCATGAACTCCCATGAGTGAACTTCTCAGTGGCCGCGTAAAAGCTCGCTCGCTCGTCGACGTCGTGACCGAGCGCCTGGAAGCCGCCATCATCAGCGGCGAACTCGCGCCCGGCAGCCGGCTCAGCGAACAGGGACTGGCGACGTCCTTCGGCGTCAGCCGCGGTCCGTTGCGCGAGGCGATCCGGCGCCTCGAAGGTCGTCAGCTGCTCCAGCGCACCGCCAATATCGGCGTCCACGTCACGCAGCTCTCGTGGCGGGACCTGACGGATCTGATGATCGTTCGGGAGGCTCTCGAAGGCATGGCGTGCCGCCTCGCTGCCGAGGTGATGACGCCGGCGGACTTTGCCGACCTCGAACGCCTGCTGACCGAGCATGGCGAGCAGCACAGCGTGCAGGCCGGCACCGGCTACTACCAGCAGGCTCGGGATTTCGACTTCCATTTCAAGATCGTCACGGCGAGCCGCAACGAGCGCCTCATCCAGATGCTGTGCACGGATATGTACGACCTGCTGCGGATCTATCGCTATCGTTCGAGCACCTTCGGCGGGCGGGCCAAGAACGCCTATGACGAGCACCTCACGATCCTCGAAGCGCTCCGGACCCGCGACCCGGACGCGGCCGAGGCCGCAATGCGCACGCATATCCGCAACTCGCGCCTGCATGTCGTGAAGCGGCTCGAGGAGCTGGAAGCCTCCGGCACGCCCGCCCCGGTCTTCTGAGCCAGCCGGTCGACGCGCAAAGCCGCGTCCCCTTTCACGGTGAGTCCCGACCATCCCCGCGGCACGCCCGGCCCGACCGCCGGGCGGGGCAGTGCTTGTGGCTGCGTTCGGACATTCAGCATCCCACCTGCCCCTCGGCACGTCGCCGCCTCGACTCGAAACTGGCTTGCATTTGTTTGTATACAGAAGTACTCACCAGAATGCACGCTGCTTGAACGAACCTCTCGGCATCGATGAGAGGCGCAGCCTGTGCGGCTTCAGGGAGCGAGATGATGCAGGAAGAATTCGATGTGATCGTCGTCGGTGCCGGCAATGCGGCCTTGGCCGCTTCCGTTTCGGCCAAGGAGAACGGCGCCAATCGCGTGCTTGTCCTTGAAAAGGCCCCGCGCGAGATGCGTGGCGGCAACACGCATTGGAGCGGCGGCGTCCTGCGCTTCGCCTTCGACGATCCGCGCGAGATCGGCCCGCTGGTGCCCGACGCCGAAGAGCAGTTCGAGAATTTCTACGACGGCATCCAGCCCTATACGCGCGGCGACTATCACGGCGACCTGATGCGCGTGACCAGCGGGCGCACCGATCCAGTGCTGTCGCGGGTTCTCGTCGACAATTCGAAGGACACGGTTTTCTGGATGAACCAGACCGGCCGCATCAAGATGGAACCGGCCATCACACTGTCGGCCGTCCGCAAGGGCAACACGATGGTATGGGCGCGCGGACTGGTCGTGCGGGCAGCGCATGAGGGCGTCGGCCTGTCCCGGAGCTGGTTCCAGACCGCCGAAAGCATGGGCGTCGACATCCGCTACGGCAGTGCCGCAGTCGAGCTATTGCAGGACTCTTCGGGCCGGGCCTCTGGCGTGAAAGTGCGCGATGACGATGGCTTCAAGACCTATCACGCCAAATCCATCGTGCTTGGCTGCGGCGGATTCGAGGCCAATGTGCAGATGCGCACGCAGCATATTGGCCCGCTCGTCGGCGCCGCGAAAGTGCGCGGCACGCCTCACAATCAGGGCGATGGCCTGCGCATGGCGATGGCGATCGGCGCCATGCCCTGGGGACAGTGGAGCGGCTGCCACGCCACCCCGATCAGCGCCGACTGGGGCGATTTCGCGCCGCGCGAACTGACCGACCGAAGCAACCGGCTGAGCTATGTCTACAGCGTGATGCTGAACCGCAAGGGCCTGCGCTTCGTCGACGAGGGCGAGGACGGCGCCCTCTTCACCTATGCCAAATTCGGCCGCGCGATCCTGGCCGAGCCGGGCGCCAAAGCCTGGCAGATCTTCGACCAGAAGGTCATTCATCTGCTGGAGCCGCGCTACCAGACCAGTACGCCGATCACCGCCGACACCATCGAGGGCCTGCTAGACCAGCTCGACATCGACGACAAGTCCCAGGCGCTGCGGACGATCACCGAATACAACGCCGCCGCCAACGTCGCCGACGAGCGCTACGACCCGACGAAGAAGGACGGCGTCGCCACGAACGGGCTGGCTCTGCCCAAGACGAACTGGGCGGTGAAGCTCGATAAGCCGCCTTATGTCGCCTACAGCGCGACCGGCGGCATCACCTTCACCTTCGGCGGGCTCAAGGTGAACGAGAACGCCCAGATCGTCGGCACCGACTGGCGCGTCATCAAGGGCCTGTTCTGCTGCGGCGAGATGGTCGGCGGCCTGTTCTACGACAACTACCCGGCCGGGACGGGGCTCGTCTCGGGCGCCACCTTCGGCCGCATCGCCGGCCGCAACGCCGCAACGATGTGAGGCTGCCATGAGCCAGGCCGACGCGACCAAGTCAGATCCCATCATCGTCCGGCTGGCGGAGCTCGTTTGCGCCTTCAAAGCGGAGCAGGTCACGCCGCTGGCGCTCAAACAGGCGCGGACTTGCATCCTCGACACGATCGGCGTCACCCTTGCGGGCGCCGAGGAGCCTTGCACGCGCATCCTCAAGGAAACGCCGGGCGTCGCCGATTCTCCAGGTAAATCCCTGATCATGGGCACGAGCCGGCGCACCAGCGCGCTCGACGCGACGCTGGTGAACGGGACCGCGTCGCATGCGCTCGACTTCGACGATTTCAGCGGCGTGCTCGGCGGCCACCAGTCGGTGCCTCTGGTTCCCCTGCTCTTCGCGCTTGCGGAGGAGCGCGGCGCGACCGGTCGCGCGCTGATCACGGCCTATGTCGTCGGGGTCGAGACCGAAATCCGCCTCGCCCGCGCTGTCAACTTCCATCACTACGACAAGGGCTGGCATCCAACCGCGACGCTGGGCATTTTCGGAGCCGTCGCGGCGGCAGCGCATCTGCTGCAACTGGGCCCGCAACGGACCGCAACGGCGCTGGCAATCGCGGCCTCGCTCGCGAGCGGGCTCAAGGCCAATTTCGGCACCATGACGAAGCCGCTGCATATCGGCCAGTGCGGCCGCAATGGCCTGCTCGCTGCGCTGCTGGCAGAGCGGGGCTTCGACGCCTCGCTCCAGGTGATGGAGCACAAGCAGGGCTTCCTCAACGTCTTCAACGGGCCGGGAACCTTCGACGCCGAAAAGATCTTCGCCAATTGGGCCGCGCCGCTGGAGATCGCCGCCGACACGATCGGCCTGAAGCAATATCCCTGCTGCGGAAGCACACATTCGGCGATCTTCATGATGCAGGAGCTGAAGCGCGAGCACGGCTTGCGCCACGACGACGTCGCCGGCATCACGCTGCTGCCGCATGGCCGAAGGCTGAAGCACACTAACACGCCCAGGCCGCAGACATCGCTCGAAGCCAAGTTCAGCGTGCAATATGTCTGCGCGCGAGCGCTGAAGGACGGGGCGGTCCGGCTGAAGGATTTCGAAGGCGAGGCGCATTTCGACCCCGCGATCACGCGCCTGCTCGAGATCACGCAGGCGCTGCCCCATCCGGAGATGCTTGATGATGCCGAGGAGCAATGGGGCGCCGAAGTCATCGTGGCGCTCAAGGACGGCCGCACCGTGCAGCGGCGCATCGAGAACCTCGTCGGACGCGGTGGCGCCTATCCGATGTCATCGGACGAACTCTGGGACAAGTTCTCCGATTGCGCCGAACGCACACTGCCGCGCGAGCAGGTGGCGCCTCTCTTCGAACGTCTTGAGACGCTGGAAGGCGTGAGCGACATCGCCCAGGTGACGCGGCTTCTCGAAGTCAGCCCGCTCCACACCAGACCGCCCGAGAAGATCAGGCTCGCACCGGCCGGCACCGAGGCTGCACCGGAAACCACCTGGGTGCCGTAGAGATCAGGAGGGCGGCGGCATGTCGGAATCGCCGAGCAGTGTCGAACGTTCCGCTTCGAGATGCTCGACGAACTCGACCACCAGCCGGGACCGGACGCTGTGCGAGGGAAAGAGAACCCCGAAATTATAAGGGATCTTGGGTCGGAAAGGGCGCGAGACGAGGCCTTGCGCTTCGAACGCCTTGGCGGTGAACGGGTCTGCGATGGTCAGGCCCAGCCCCTGGGCCACCATCTGGCAGGCGATGGCGGCGATCGGGGTCTCGAAACGTACGTCGCAACGCACGTCGGCATCGTCGAGCACCTGCTGGAGCGTCCGATACATGAAACTACCCGCTCCCTTGCCGACGAAGGGCATGCCGTCGAGATCATGTGGGCCGATCTGCACCTTCGCCGAAAGCAGGTGACCGGCCGGCATGACGCAGACGCCGATCGCGGGATCGAACAGCTCGATCTCGACACCGGGCTTCTCCATCGGGATCATCGCGAAGCCGACATCGAACTGCTGCGTCGAAACCCAGGATGCGATCGTCTCCGAGCGCTGCACCTGCATGGAGGCAACCACCCCGGGCCGCTCCCGCAGGAAGCCGGCCAGCGCAACCGGCAGGAAGGTGTGCGCCAGCGCCGGCATGCTCACGATCCGCAGATGCTCCACCCTGCGCTCGCGGATCTGCGCGGCGCGCTCGGTGATCCGGTCCAAGCCGACGAAGCTGCGATCCACCTCCTGGTGTAGCGCCAGCGCCTCGGGGCTGGCCACAGTCTGGCCGTCGACGCGCGTGAACAGCGCGAAGCCGACTGTCTCCTGCAACTCCTTGATCAACCTGCTGATCGAAGGCTGCGAGGTGCGCAGCACGCGCGCGGCCTTGGTGAAGCTGCCGACATGAACGATCGCGTTGAACGCTTCGAGATGCTTGTGCGTGATGTGAGACATAATCAGGCAGCCCCGTTCCGTTGTTCCAGAGCCGCTTAAGCGACCCGCTGCGCGGACATAAATCGGCCATGGCTCAAAATACAGCCGCCATCATATCAAATCCGAATGACTTGATCCAGAATCAGTCAATTGACAGATGGGGCGGTCTCGCGAACCTTGGTGGCAACGGGGGTGGAATGCTCCCGGCCAAACAGGGGAATTTGTCGTGGCTCATCTGCAGCATCCAGCCCGCCTGGGATCTCTCTTCGCCGTCTCGCTCGTT
Source organism: Allobosea lathyri (assembly GCF_900108245.1). Classification (GTDB taxonomy): domain Bacteria; phylum Pseudomonadota; class Alphaproteobacteria; order Rhizobiales; family Beijerinckiaceae; genus Allobosea; species Allobosea lathyri. The sequence continues at coordinate 221,110 of NZ_FNUY01000001.1, read as the reverse complement.
ATCGGCAGCGCACTCAGCTCTGCGGCCTTGGCCCAGCAGACGATGTATGTCGCCGGCTATGGCGGCTCCTTCGAGCGGCTGATGCGCAACGACATCATCCCGCCCTTCGAGAAGGCCAACAACGTCAAGGTCGAGTATGTCGCCGGGCAGTCGACGGCGACGCTCGCCAAGCTGCAGGCCCAGCGCGGCAAGCAGGAGATCGACATCGCGATCGTCGATGACGGCCCGATGTATCAGGCGGTGCAATTCGGCTTCTGCGCGCCGATCGAGAAGGCGCCCGTGCTGGACGACGTCTACCCGATCGCGAAGCTGGACGAGAAGGCGATCGCCTTCGGGATCGGCGTCACCAGCCCGGTCTACAATGCCAAGATCTTCAAGGAGAAGGGCTGGCCGGTCCCGACATCCTGGGGTGACCTCGGCAACAGCGCCTATAAGGGCCAGCTTGCCCTGCTCGGAGCCGCCAGCACGACGGGCCTGCATGGGCTGATCATGGTGGCGCGCGCCGAAGGGGGAGGCGAGGCCAAGATCGATCCCGGCTTCGTCGCCTTCAGGGACAAGATCCGGCCGAATATCCTGACCTTCGCGCCGTCGGCACCCAAGCTCGAGGAGCTCCTGCAGAGCGGCGAGATCGCGCTGACGGTGATCTCGCGCTCGCGCGCCGTCGCGCTCAAGAAGGAAGGCCTGCCGCTCGAGGTTGCCGAGCCGAAGGAAGGTGCGGGCGCGCTGATGGTGACGATGTGCCCCGTCGTCGATAGCGACGTCGCGCCGCAATCGCAGAAATTCATCCAGCACATGCTGTCGCCCGCCATGCAGAAGATCTTTGCCGGGGCGGGCTATGGCCCGGTGAACCGCAAGACCGAACTGACAGCTGACGAGGCTGCTGGTCTTGCGGTTGGCGACGAGGCCGTCGCCAAGCTCGCCAAGATCGACTGGCCGACGGTGAACCAGAACCGGGCGGCGTGGACGCAGCGCTGGAATCGCGAAATCGAGCGCTGAAGCTCCCTCTCCGGACATAAGGCCTGCCCCCGGGCGTAAGGCCTGTCCCGGACCCAAGGCCTGCGCCCGCAGCGCAGGCCATTTCATGGATCACAGTCGACTATGGCCAAGATCGCCCTTCGCGGGCTTACCAAGCGCTTTGCTGCCTTCACGGCGCTCGACGGAATCGACCTGGCGATCGAGCCCGGCGAATTCGTCGGGCTGCTGGGCCCCTCGGGCTGCGGCAAGACCACGACATTGAACATCGTTGCCGGTTTCGAGGAGCCGACCAGCGGCGAAGTGATGCTGGACGGGCGCAACCTCCGGGGCGTTCCGGCCAGCCAGCGCGGCATGGGGATCGTCTTCCAGAGCTATGCGCTGTTTCCGCACCTGACGGTGGCGGAAAACGTCGCCTTCGGGCTCGAGATGCGGAAGGTTGCCAAGCCGGCTCGCCAGCAGAAGGTAAGGGAAGCGCTGGATCTGGTGCATCTCGCTCATCTCGCGGATCGCTATCCCCGGCAGTTATCGGGCGGGCAGCAGCAGCGCGTGGCGCTGGCGCGGGCACTTGCCATCGAGCCCGCCCTCCTGCTCCTCGACGAGCCGCTCTCCAATCTCGACGCCAAGCTGCGCGAGGAGATGCAGGTCGAGATCCGGGCGATCCAGCGCCGCGTCGGCACGACGACGATCATGGTGACCCATGATCAGGCCGAGGCGCTGGCGACCTGCGACCGCATCGCGGTGATGGACGCCGGGCGGATCGTCCAGCTCGCGGACCCGCTGACGCTCTACGACGCACCGACGAGCCACTTCGCCGCGAGTTTCGTCGGCCGCTCGTCCCAGCTCAAGGCGAGGATCGTCTCGATTGATGGCGGGCGCTGTACGCTTTGGATCGACGGCGTCGACCGGGCCGTGCCCGGCACGATGCAGCCATCTCTTCAGGCGGGCAATGACGTGGTGATCGCATTGCGTCCCGAAAAGGTTCGCCTCGTCTCAGCGGATGAAGGCTTTCTCGCGGGGACGCTGACCTCGCGTGTCTTCCAGGGCAGTTCCTGGCTGTTTGCAATCGAGACGCCCGTCGGCACGGTCCTGTCGTCGGAACCGCATCGCGGGGCGCCCGCCTTCAACGAGGGCGACCGGGTCGGGCTCGACTGGCGGCCCGAGGACGCCGCCATCATCGCGGGCAAGCGCAATGGCTAACGCATCGAAAAGCCGGGTTCCGTTCTGGCTCAGCCTGCCGGCGCTGCTGTTCTTCGCAGCGCTGCTGGTGACGCCGCTGGTGATGATCGCCGTGCTGAGCTTCCAGTCCTTCGACCTGGCGACCGGCGCGACCGGCGGGGCAACGCTGTCGAACTATGCGGATACGCTGGGAGACCCCTACTACCACGCCATCTTCCTGCGGACCGTCGGGATCGCGCTGGCGACCACGGTGATCTGCGCGCTGATCGGCGCGCCAGAGGCTTATTTCCTGTCGCGCATGCGGCCGCCCTGGCGCTCGATCTTCCTGATCGTGACGCTGAGCCCGCTGCTGATCTCGGTCGTGGTGCGGACCCTCGGCTGGGCGCTGCTGTTCGGACGCAACGGCGTCATCAACAATGTCGTCTCCGCCCTGGGCCTGTCGAGCGGGCCGATCCCGATGCTCTACACCATACAAGGTGTCGTCATCGCGCTCGTCCATGTCGCGGTGCCGTTCATGATCATCTCGGTCTGGGCCGCGCTCCAGCGCCTCGACCCCAAAGTGGTTCGCGCGGCGCAGTCGCTCGGCGCCGGCGAGGTCACGATCTTCATCAGGATCATCCTGCCCCAGATCCTGCCCGGCATCCTCTCGGGCTCGCTGATCGTCTTCGCACTGGCCGCGAGCGCCTTCGCCACGCCTGCCATCATCGGCGGCCGCCAGCTCAAGGTCGTCGCCACCGCCACCTATGACGAGTTCCTGGGCACGCTGAACTGGCCGCTCGGCGCGGCGATCGCAATCGTGCTGCTCATCGTCAACGCCACGATCATGCTGACCTACAACCGCATGCTCGAGCGGCGCTATGCGAGGTTTGCCCGATGAACCGCAACGGTCCTGTCGCCCTGCTCTGCCACAGCCTCTTCGTCGTCTTCATGCTCGCGCCGCTGATCGTGGTGATGTGGATGTCGCTGACGCCGAGCAATCTGCTCTCGCTGCCGACCACCTCGTTCTCGCTGCGCTGGTTCAAGGCCATCCTGGCCAATCCCCAGTTCGTCTCGGCCTTCTGGATGAGCATCGTGCTCGGGGTCGTCGCCGCGACCTGCGCGATGGCGCTCGCCGTTCCCGCCGCGCTGGCGCTGGCGCGGCATAATTTCGCCGGGCGCGAGGCGCTTGTCGGGCTGTTCCTGTCGCCTCTGATCATCCCGCATGTCGTGCTCGGCGTGGCGTTCCTGCGCTTCTTCACGCAGGTCAACATCACCGGCTCGACTGCGGGCCTGCTTGCCAGCCATGTGCTGATCATCTTCCCCTATGGCCTGAGGCTGGTGCTCGCCGCCCTGACTGCGGCCGACCCGGCCATCGAGCGCGCCGCCATCTCGCTGGGCGCTTCGAGCTGGACGGTGTTCCGGCGGGTGGTCTTTCCGCTGATGATCCCGGGCGTCGCCGGAGGCTGGGTGATCTCGTTCATCCAGAGCTTCGACGAGGTGACCATGACCGTATTCGTGGCGACGCCGTCATCGATGACGCTGCCAGTCAAGATGTACCACTACATCGAGGAATCGATCGACCCGCTGGTCGCCTCGGTCTCGACCGTGGTCATCCTGCTGACCTTCCTGCTGATGCTCCTCGTCGACCGCATCTACGGGCTCGACCGCATGCTGGTCGGCAAGGGCTGACAGCGCGGTCCGCCGAGCCTCCTCGTCTCAATCGTTAGGGAAACTGAAGATGAAAGCCATCGTCGTCGGTGCCGGTGTCATCGGCTCGTCGGTCGCCTATCGCCTCGCCCAGGCGGGTGCCGAGGTCACGGTCGTCGAGGAAAGGCGGATCGGCGGCGGCACGTCCAGCGTGACCTATGCCTGGGTCAATGCCTGCGAGAAGCTGACCTCGCACGCCTATTACAAGCTGAACTTCGCCGGCCGGCAGGCCCATGAAGACATTCTCTCCGAGTTTCCCGGAGCGGACTGGTACCATCGCCCCGGCGTGCTGCAGTGGCAGAATGCGGAGGCCGAAGCCGGCGCGCGCGACGGCACGGACCCGCTGGTGAAGCTGAAGCAGTTGATCGACTGGGGCTATCCGGCACAACTGCTCAGCCTGGAAGAGGTCCGCGAACTGGAGCCGGAGATCGATCCCGATGTCATCGGCAATGCGCCGGTGATCCACTACCCCCGCGATGGCTGGCTCGACCCCGTGCCCTATGCCGGCGCGCTCGTCGCCGCCGCGCAGGAGCGCCACGGCGCGCATTACGTCAACGCCAAGGTCTCCGGCCTGATCGTCAACGGCGGCCGCTGCGACGGCGTGGAGATCGAAGGCGGCGATCCAATCCATGCCGACGTCGTCGTGAACTGCTCGGGACGCTGGTCCAATGACGTCGCCAATCGCCGGGAACATCAGGTTCCGCTGGCCCCCACTGTCGGCCTCGTCGCCTATACGCCACCGGCGGGTGTGACCCTTCGCAGCGCCTTGCGGACCCCTTTGCTCAATATGAGGCCTGATGGCGGCGGCAGGTTCCTGCTGCGCTCGAACGAACTCGACCGGCTTGTTGCCGCCGACGCCGCCTCCCTGCCCTCGCATCCGCAGGCCCAGGAGCTGCTTGCCCGCGCCAAAACGACGATCCCGGCGCTACGCGCCATCGAGGTCGAGGCCGTGCGCATCGCCATCCGGCCGATTCCGCGCGACACGCTGTCGGCGGTCGGACCGGTTCCGGGGCTCGACAACTATTACGTCGCCGTCACGCATAGCGGCGTGACGCTCGGCGCCTTCCTGGGCGAAGCCATTGCCGACGAACTCGTGCGAGGACGCACCCGCTCCGAACTGGCCGAATTCCGGCCCGCTCGCTTCTTCAACTGACGACCGCACGAGGTTCGAACATGAAAGTCGCCATCATGGGCGCAGGCGCAATCGCCTATGCGAGCGCCGCGCTGCTGATCCAGAACGGCCATGAAGCTGTATTGTGGTCGCCGTCCGGCCGCCGCACGACCGCGCTGGCGCAGGGCAAGCCGCTCCGCAGCGAGGGCGTCGTCGCCGGCGAATTCAAGCCGACGATCGCCACGGACTGCGCCTCGGCGCTGGCGGGGGCCGATGCCATCCTGATCGCTCTCCCAGCAAACGGCCACAAGGCGGTGATGGATGCGATGGCACCCCATCTCGTCTCCGGACAGACGGTGGTGATCAGCTCCCACGCTTCGCTGGGCGCCGTCTATCTGGCGCGGCTGATCGCCGATCGCGGGCTCGACATCCCGGTCGCGGCGCTCAGCACGACGGTGCTGCGTGCGCGCCAGACGAGCGACACGTCAGTGAAAGTCGCGACCCTTCGCGGCAAGGTGGATATGTCGACCTTGCCGACTGATGCTGCCGAGCGCGGCCTGACTGTCTGCAAGGCCCTGTTCGGCGACCGCTTCCGCGCGATCTCGAACGTCCTCGCGGTGGCCTTGAGCAACGTCAATCCGCAAAGCCACATGGCGCTGGCGCTCTGCAACTTCACCCGCATGGAAAAGGCCGAGGCCTGGGGCCAGAGCGAGCATATGACGATGGCGGTCGGCAGCCTGCTCGAAGCGATCGACGCCGAGCGCCTCGCTGTCGCCAAGGCCTTTGGCGTCGAGGTGCGCACGATGCGCGAGCATTACTCCCTGACCTATGGCGTGCCCGACGCCCCGCTGGGAGAAACCGCCGCACTGCTCGCATCGCGACAGGAGCCGACGCTTGGACCGGCAACGATCGACACCCGCTACACGCTCGAGGACGTGCCCTTCGGCCTGCTGCCTATGGTCACGCTGGGGACGCTGGTCGGCGTCGCGACCCCGCTTCATGAGGCCGGGCTTGCGATCTTTTCGGCGCTCTACGGGCGGGACCTATCGGTCGACAACGACATCCTGCCGGCCCTGCTGGCTCTCGGATTGGACCGGGCCTCTCTGGCTGCCATCGCCGCCTAGGACACACTATCCCAATCGGACATTCGCCTTTGCCATCGGCCGCCGCGGCGCGCCGGTGGCGGAGGCGCGCATGTAGCTGCGTGGAGGCGTCCCCAGCAGGCGCCTGAACATCGTGGTGAAGGCTGCTACGTTGTCGTAGCCCGCCAGCATCGCGATGTGAGTGACCGGCGCGCCCTCGGCGAGCTTGGGCAGGCAGGCGAAAAGGCTCGCCTGCTGGCGCCATGTCACGAAGCTGACCCCTGTCTCCTTGAGGAAGAAGCGCGTGAAGGTCCGCCTGCTCATCGCGAGCTTGGCAGCCCAATCGTCGAGCCGCGCATTCGCCGATGGCGCGGCCATATAGGCCCGGCACAGGAGGGACAGGCGATTGTCAGCCGGGAAGGGCAGGCCAAGGGGCCGCGGCTCAAGCGACGCGATCTCCTCCATCAGCAATTTCAGGACGAGATCGGCCTTGCGGTTGTCGGCCGCGAGGTCGCGCAGCCGGATCGCCTCGATGATCAGGGTGCGGGCGAGCTCGGTGACTTCGAGCACCTGCGGCGTGCGCTGCGCCAGCGCCGACTTTTCCGGAAACAGGTAGATCGATTTCACGCTGACATCGCTCAGCATCTCCACCGAATGCTGCAGGCCGTGGGGAATGAGAAGCGCGTGACCGGGCGGGATCATCCACCGGCTGCGCTCGACCGTGACCAGCACGACGCCGGAGAGAACGCAGAGCAGCTGGACCCGCTGGTGACTATGCAGGGGAACCGTATAGCCGGCGGGATTGTCCGAACTGTTCAGCAGCACATCGCCTTCGGCCTGCGCGATCCAGCCGAGATTGCGGCGATGGCGATCGGCGAGCACGTCGAGCAGTTGCTGCGGAGGCTTCTTCATTCTTTGGCCCGATCGCGAAAGAAATCGACCGAAACACAAATGAAGGTCACTCACAAGGGCTGTAGAAGGAGGCCGACGCGACAGGCCAGGGCACGACAGCTTGGCTGCTGCCGCGTGAAGGAGACGATGTCGATGGTTGCAGCATTCCCGGAGAGCCAGGCCCGCGTCGAGAAGACGACGCTCTCGATCGTGCTCGCAGTGAGCTTCGGCCATCTGCTGAACGATGTCATGCAGTCGCTGCTCGCTTCGCTCTATCCGCTGTTCAAGGCGAACTACAATCTCGACTTCGTGCAGATCGGCCTGCTGACCATGACCTTCCAGGTCACGGCCTCGCTGCTGCAACCCGTCGTCGGCATGGTGACCGATCGCTGGCCGATGCCCTATTCGCTGCCCGCTGGCATGGCGAGCACCTGCGTGGGCCTGATCCTGCTCGGCAACGCCCATAATTTCACGCTGCTGCTCGTCGCGGCCAGCTTGATCGGCTTCGGTTCGGCGGTCTTCCACCCCGAATCGTCACGTGTCGCGCGGCTGGCCTCGGGCGGGCGCCATGGCCTCGCGCAATCCCTGTTCCAGGTTGGCGGCAATGTCGGCTCGGCCATCGGGCCGTTGCTCGCGGCCTTCATCGTCCTGCCGTTCGGGCAAGGCAGCGTGGCGTGGTTTGCCGTCATCGCTTTGCTGGGCATGGTCATCCTGAGCTGGGTCAGCACCTGGTATGCGGGCCACCGCAGGCAGAATGCCGGCCGCCCGCCTGCCAGCCGCGCCTTGCCTCTGCCGCAGGGGCGGGTCGTCCAGGCGATGCTGATCCTCGTGCTGCTGACCGCGACCAAGAACGTCTACATAGCCAGCATTTCCAGCTATTTCACCTTCTACGTCATCGATCAGTTCCAGCTCGGCATGCGTGACGCTCAGCTGATGCTGTTCCTGTTCCTGGGTGCCGCTGCGATCGGAACCTTCATGGGCGGCCCGATCGGTGACCGGATGGGCGCGCGCTTCGTGATCTGGTTCTCGATCCTTGGCGTCATCCCGTTCGCGTTGCTGCTGCCTTATGCCAACCTGTTCTGGACCGGTGTGCTCAGCGTCGTGATCGGCCTGATCTTCGCCTCGGCCTTCTCCGCCATCGTCGTGTTCGCGCAGGAACTGGTGCCGGGCCGTGTCGGGCTGATCGCCGGCGTGTTCTTCGGCTTTGCCTTCGGCGCGGGTGGCCTGGGAGCTGCTCTCCTCGGCGGCTTCGCCGACACGCATGGCATCGCCTTCGTCTATCGCATCTGCTCCTATCTGCCGCTGCTGGGGCTCCTGACCATCCTCCTGCCGCGCATCCCGCACAGGCCGGCGTGAAGCCTCCGCTAGGGCGTCAGCTGCGCTGTGATGGTCAGTAGCTCGCGTCGAGCAGGCCGAGATCGGGATAGAGTTGGTCGATCGCCTCGATCTCGGCCCTGAGTTCGCTGACGATCCAGTCGCGGATCTCCTTGACGATCGGCCGGACCGGCCGGTTGCGCGGTGTGATCAGCACGCAGACGCGCTCCCCGGCGGTGAGGCGCGCGGATGCCGGCACCAGTGCGCCCGAGATCAGCGCATGGGCCACGACCGTGCTCCAGCCGAAGGCTATCCCCTGTCCGAGCAGCGCCGCCTGCACGACGACCGCATAGTCGGAGAAGCTCAGCGTCTTGATCTGCCCAACGCGGCCGGTCTCGAAAGGCGGATACTGGCTCGGCCAGTCCGATGAGCTGTCCGTCAGGTGGATGATGGTGTTGCCATCATCGAGATGTCCGGGACCATCGCGCCCGTGCCGGCGATAGCCGGGGCTGCAGACCGGCAGCATGACCTCCCTGACGACAAGCGAGCCGGGCTGGCTGATCTCGTCGGCCCCGACGAAACGCATCCCGAGATCGACATTCTCGACCAGACCTCGCAGCGAGCCGGCAATCATCTGGAAACGCAGATCGACACTGGGGAAACTGCGCTGGAAGCGGTCCATGCGCGGCATCAGCCAATGCGTGGTGAAGGCCGAGGAGACCGAAAGCGTCACGGTTTCCTTGCCGGCGCGCAACTGCTCGATCTCACGCAGCCCCGTCTCGATGCTGCGGAACCCGTCGGCGACGCGACGATAGAGCGCCTCGCCCTCCTGGGTCAGGGCGGCGCCCTTCCCGGCCCGCTCGAACAGCCGCACGCCGAGATAACTCTCGAAGCGCGACAGCATGCGGCTCACAGCCGGCTGCGTGACGTTCAATTCCTCGGCGGCACGCGTGAAGCTGCCACTGCGGGCCGCAGCCTCGAACACAAAGAGCGCATTGCTCGACGACACCATGCGGCGCAGCTCTGACATTACATCAGGTTATGATGCTGCTGATTATTTGGCAATTGCCGCCGTCGGCTAAAAGCCCTTTCATCGTCGCATCGAATGCAGCTTGCGGCGACGGGTTCACAGAGATCCGCGCCGCCGAAGGGCACGTGTCGGGCGCCTCCACGCGCCATAAGACCGACTTATGGCATGACCTAAAATCGGTCTTTGCCCGCGCCAGCCAGCCGCCGCTGTATCGAGACGGGAGAGTGCAAATGGCAGAGTCCGGTGGCGAACGCGTCGAGATCAGGTCCGCGAGCAAGATCTACGGATCTGTGCGGGCGCTCGATGACGTATCGCTGGACATCGCGCCCCAGGAGTTCGTGTCGCTGCTGGGCCCGTCAGGCTCGGGCAAGACGACGCTACTCGGCATCCTCGGCGGCTTCGTCCAGCCCTCCGGCGGATCGATCCATTTCGGCGGCCGGGATGTCACCTTCACGCCGCCGCACAAGCGCGACATCGGCATCGTCTTCCAGAACTACGCGCTCTTCCCGCATATGAATGTCGGCGAGAACGTCGCCTTTCCGCTGCGGGCGCGGCGCCTGCCTAAATCGAGCTTCGCCGAGCGTGTGCGCGGCGCCCTCGCGATGGTCGACCTCGCGGGCTATGAGGAGCGCGGCATCTCGCAGCTCTCGGGCGGCCAGCGCCAGCGCGTCGCGCTTGCGCGCGCCATGATTTTCGAGCCGCGCCTGATCCTGATGGACGAGCCCCTATCGGCTCTTGACAAGCAGCTGCGCGAGACCATGCAGATCGAATTGCGGCAGTTGCACAAGCGGCTTGGCGCGACGATCATCTATGTCACGCACGACCAGCGCGAGGCGCTGACGATGAGCGATCGCGTCGCCATTCTCAAGGATGGCAAACTCGTCCAGATCGACCGGCCGGAACGACTGCACGATCATCCCGCCAACGCCTTCGTGGCGAGCTTCATCGGCGAGGCAACGCTGCTGCCGGTCAGGCGGATCGATTCCAGCAGCGTCGCGCTGGGCGGCACCGTCCTGCGCACCAGCCGGCCGATCGCGCCGGCCGGCGATCTCGTCCTGGCGATCCAGACCGAAAAGCTGCTGGTGGAGGACGGCACCGGCTCCGCCGAGCGCAACCGCTTCTCGGCGCGGGTGACCGATATCGTCTTCCAGGGCGAGAGCCTGCGTGTCTTCCTGGCGCTCGAGGACGGCTCGACCCTCAGCCTGCGCCAACCCAGCCATTACGAGGCGGCGAGCCGCATTCCGCCAATCGGCCAGAGCCTCAAAGTCAGCCTGCATCCGCAAGACACGATCATCGTGCCGAAGACCGGCGGCTGATCGCGCCTTTCCATTTTCGACCACCAAAGAGAAGACGAAACCATGTCGTTCAGTGATTTCAAGGTCCTCACATTCGATGTCGTCGGCACGCTGATCGACTTCGAAACCGGCATTCTCCAGGCGGTCAGGCGCATCGGTGGCCCGGCAGCAGCCAAGCTCAGCGACGACGAGATCTTCACCCCCTATCTGCGCGGGCGCGAGCTGAACTACGAGCGCTCCAGCGAGGTGATGGCGCTGGTCTATCTCCATCTCGCCAAGGAGCTTGGGCTGCCCACCGACGAGCAGGCGGCCGACGCCTTCCAGCTCGCCGTGCTGCGCTGGCCGGCCTTCGCGGATTCGGTCGCGGCGCTGAAGCGCCTGCGCAAGCATTTCCGGCTCGTCGCCATGACCAATGCCGACCGCTCGGCCTTCTCCTTCTACTCGCACACGCTCGGCAATCCGTTCCACGACAGCGTCACCGCCGACGAGGCGCTTTGCGCCAAGCCCGATCCGCAGTTCTTCGCCTTCAATCGCGGCCGACAGTCCGGATTCGGCTACAAGCAGGAGGAGATCCTGCACGTCGCCCAGAGCCAGCACCACGATATCGGCGTCGCCAAATCGCTCGGCTACAAGACCTGCTGGATCGAGAGGCGCCAGGGACAGAAGGGCTTCGGCGGGACACCCGCCGTGCCGCAGCTGACCAAGCCAGACTATCATTTCCCGACGCTGAAGGCGCTCGCCGACGCGGTCGAGAAGGTTTAGGCGCAGCTCGTGTCCGACAACGCGCCCTGGCATGTCCGGCCATCGGCCCCCTCGCTCTGGGCGAACACGGCGACGCCTTTGCGCGCCTTCCCGGCCTTGCAGGGAAGCGCGCAGGCCGACATCGTCATCATTGGCGCCGGCTATACCGGGCTGTCGGCGGCGCATCATCTGGCGGCGTCGGGGCTCGAGCCGATCGTGCTGGAGGCGAACCAGCCGGGCTGGGGCGCCAGCGGACGCAATGGCGGCGTCATCACCGCCAAGTTCCGGCTGTCCTTCCCGGCGATCGCGGCTGCGCATGGCCGCCAAATGGCCAGGCGGATGTACGAAATCGCCCATGAGGCGGTGGATATCGTCTCCGAACTCGTCGACCAATTTGGCATCGAAAGCGCGGCCCTGACGCGCTCGGGCCAGGTCAAGGCGGCGCATAACCACGAGACGCTGCGATACGCGGTCACCGAGGCGCAGTGGCTGAAGGCGGAGCTCGGCGACAGCACGATGTCCGTGCTGAGCGCGGACCAGGTTCGCGAGGAAACCGGCTCCAGCGGCTTCGTCGGCGGCGTGCTCAATGGGGGCTCGGGCGGCATCCATCCGCTGAACTATCTCCACGGCCTCGCCGAGGGCGTTGCGGCAGCCGGCATGCGCATTCACGCGCAAACACCGGCCCTGCGCCTGCGGCGGGAGGGGAGCGGCGTGGTGGTCGAAACGCCGACAGGCATCGTGACGGCGCGACAGGCGATCATCGCCACCAACAGCTATTCGGACCTGACCGGAGCGACCCGCGCCTATCAGAACACGCTGATCCCGTTCCGCAGCGCCATCATCGCAACTGAAAAACTCTCACCCAATCTCGCCGCCAGCGTGATGCCGACGCGTCGGACCTATACCGAGACCAAGCGGATGATGCGCTGGTTCCGCATGGTCGACGACCGCGTGATCTTTGGAGGGCGCGGCGCCTTCGGAAAGCAGGATTCACCTGCCGCCTTCCGCGCCCTGCACAAGGCGATGACCGGCATCTTCCCGCAGCTTGCCGATGTCCCGCTGGCCTATCGCTGGTCCGGTCTCGTCGCGATGACCCTCGATTCCGTGCCCCATGTCGGGCGCGTCGACGACCGCGTTCTGCTGGCCATGGGCTATAATGGCGCGGGCGTCGCCATGTCGAGCCTGATGGGCCGCTATCTCGCGGCCTTCGCGCGCGGCGAGACGCCCGATGTCGGCCTGCTCGATGCCGCCCGCATGCGGCGCGTGCCCTTCTATCCGCTTCGGGAACCCGCCATGCGCATGGTCGCCGGCTGGTACCAGTTTCTAGACGCGATCGGACGGTAGCTCGAAGATCCGATCCAAAAACAGGGGACTCACTATGGCCGAACGACACTTCAACACCCGGCTTGCCTGCGCTGCGGCGGGCCTCTCCATGGCGCTGATGAGCACGGTCCCGGCCAATGCCGCCGAGCAGATGCTCTTCGTCTCGCAGGGCGGCGCCTATCAGAAGGCGCAGACGATCGCGATCCTCGATCCTGCCGCCAAAAAGCTCGGCATCACCATCAACCAGGACAGCGTGCCCGATGCCTGGCCGATCATGCGTTCGCAGGTCGCCACGGGCAAACCGACCTGGGACGTCGTCGACGTCGCCACCAATTTCTGCCTGCGCGGCGGCGAGCAGGGCATCGTCGAGAAGCTCGACTTCAGCAAGATTCCCAATGCGGCGGCGATGCCGGCGGAATATCGGAGCGACTATTCGGTGGCCTACGAGTTCTATTCCAGCGTGATGGGCTACAGCCTGAAGAAATTCCCGGACGCAGGCTCCGCACCCAAGAGCTGGGCCGACTTCTGGGATGTTAAGAAGTTCCCCGGCCGCCGCGCGCTGCGCAACCACCCGCTCGCGACGCTCGAGGCCGCGCTGATGGCCGATGGCGTACCGGCCGACAAGCTGTACCCGCTCGATGTCGACCGCGCCTTCAAGAAGCTCGAGGAGATCAAGCCCAACATCACGGTGTGGTGGACGTCCGGCGCGCAGTCGGCGCAGCTGCTCAATGATGGCGAAGTCGACATGGTGATGGCCTGGAACGGCCGCATCAGCGCGCTCAAGGCGGAAGGCGCCAAGGTCGCCTACACCTACAACCAGGGCATCCTGCAGAGCACCTCGCTTTGCGTGCTCAAGGGCGCGCCCAACCTGCCAACCGCGATCAAATTCCTGAACGAGGCGGTGGACCCGGTGCATCAGGCCAATCTGCCCTTGCATATCGATTACGGCCCGGCCAACCCGAAGGCCTATGACACCGGCGTCATTCCGGCGACCCGCGTCGGCGAACTTCCGAGCGCGCCGGAGAACGCCAAGGTCCAGGCCCTGATGTCCTATGCCTGGTGGACCTCGCCAGCTGGCGAAGCCGCCGAGAAACGCTGGCTCTCCTTCACCCAGAAGTGAGGCAGCCGAGGGCGTCATTCTCGGGCCGCGCCTGGCGCGGACCCGAGAAGCTCTTGCAGGAGATGCCCGGGTCAAGCCCGAGCGTGACGAGGGAGACCCCATGAGCGCGATCGACCCATCCCTCCGCTACCAGCGCCGCGAACAGGGGCTGATGCTCCTGCTCGCGTCACCTGCGGTGCTCGTGATCGTCGCGCTCGTGGTGCTGCCCGTGGGCTGGCTGATGGGCCAGTCCTTCTATGATGGCGGCTTCACGCTGGAGCACTACCGGCGCATCTTCACCGAGGAGATTTACTGGCGCAGCTTCCTGCTGACCTTCCGCATCGCGCTGCTCGTGACGATGCTGACGCTGCTGCTGGGATATCCCGTCGCCTATGCCGCAGCCCATGCCCGGCGGCCCTGGAATGTGCTGATCCTCGCCTTCGTCATCCTGCCGTTCTGGACCAGCGTGCTGGTGCGCGCCTATGCGTGGCTCGTGCTGCTGCAGCGCACCGGCGTCACCAATCAGGTGCTCGACCGGCTCGGGCTGATCACCGAACCCCTGGCGCTGGTGCACAACGAACTCGGCACGGTGATCGCGACCGTCCACATCCTCCTGCCCTTCATGGTGCTGCCGCTCTACTCGACCATGCAGAAGATTCCGCGCGAACTGATGCTGGCCGGCGCGAGCCTGGGCGGCGGGCCGCTGCACAGTTTCCTGCGGATATTCCTGCCGCTGTCGCTGCCCGGCGTCGTCGCGGGCATGACGCTCGTCTTCGTGCTTTGCCTGGGCTTCTACATCACGCCGGAACTGCTCGGCGGCGGCCGCACCATCATGATCTCGATGGTGGTGAGCCGGAATGTCGAACTCTACAACCAATGGGGCGCGGCGAGCGCGGTCGGCGTCGTGCTGCTGGTCTGCGTGCTCGCGATCTTCATGGCTGTGGGCCGTATCATCCCGCTCGACAAGATGCTGGGGCAGAAATGAAACAGCCACTGCTCCCGCGCATCGCCTTCACCGTCTTCGTCGGGCTGGTGCTGACCTATCTGATCCTGCCGCTGCTGATCATCGTGCCGATGTCATTCTCGGGCACGCGCTTCCTGACCTTCCCGCCGCCCTCCTTCTCGCTGCGCTGGTATGCCGAGTATTTCGGCAATCCCGCCTGGATGCAGGCGACGCGGGTGAGCCTGACGATCGCGGCCCTGACGGTCGTCGTCGCGACCCCGCTCGGCGTTGCCGCGGCTTACGCCATCAGCAACGGCAAGAGCCGGCTGATGCGCTCGCTCCACATGGTGCTGATGCTGCCGCTGATCGTGCCGATCATCATCATCGCGATCGGCATTTTCTTCGTCTACGCCAAGGTCGGGCTGATCGCGACGCTGCCGGGCCTCGTGCTGGCCAATGTCATGCTCGGCCTGCCCTATGTCATCACCTCGGTCGTCGCGGGCCTCCAAAGCTTCGACCCGACGCAGGAAATGGTCGCCCGCAGCCTCGGGATGAATCGCTTTCGCGCCTTCCTCTCGGTGACGCTGCCGCAGATCAAGGCCAGCGTTTTCGCGGGCGGCATCTTCGCCTTCATCTCGGCCATCGACGAGACGATCATCGCGCTCTTCGTCTCCGGCGGGCAGTATCAGACGCTGACGCGGCGGATGTTCACGGCGCTGCGCGACGAAATCGACCCGACGATCGCCTCGATCTCGACGCTGCTGACTGCCGCTTCCTTCGTGCTCGTTATGCTCGCCACGAACGCGCAGAAGCGGCCGGACTGACCGGGCAACGGCCCGCTCGAATCCGTTGGATCAGTGGACCGGCGTGTCCTGCAGTTGCAGTTCCCCGGCTGCCGGCAAACGTCCCTCGAACCACCAGGCGGCGGCGGCGCGCGACATCGCCGCGCCGTCATGGCCGACGCCGGGAACCGAGACCAGCTGCCAGTTCAGCGCAACGCCGAGGCGCTTTGCCTCGCGCTGGGCGAAATCGAGCATGAAATGGGCGCGGGCATAGCGCATCGGCCCCTGCGCCAGAGCCTCGACTTGGGCCGGCAGGTTCGGGTCGCTCATGTCGATGTCCTGATCACCGGCAAAGATCACCATGGGATAGGCAAACCAGCGCGCCAGCGCGCCCTCGTCGAGCCCAAGGCCGGCAAGCCCTTCGGGAAAGCGCTTCTCCAGCGTCGGCAGCGTGTACCAGCCTGAATTCGCCGCCATGGCCGCCTCGAAAGGCGCATGGCTTTGTGTCGCCAGCAGGCGGTGCACGAACTGGCCACCCGCCGAATGACCGAAGAGCCGCGCCTGCTCGCGACGCGTCACACCGCTCGTGCGCAAGGCGGCGAAGACCCGCGCTGGCACGCTGTAGAGCCAGTCCTGCGACGGTGTGATGGCGCCGTCGGCTGCGATGACCAGGCCGTTATTGTAGCCCTCGGCCTTGGGAAAATGCTCGTTGCCGAAGGTCGGCGCGGCGATCAGGATCTTGTACTTCTCGGCTGCCTCGATCCAGAAATCGCGGTAGTCGTCGCCATTGCGCATCATGCCGTGCTGGACGATCACGACCGGGTCGTCGGGGCCGTGAGCGGCAGGCCGGTAGAAATTCACCTCCAGCGGCCGGGTCGGATGATAGGCATCGAGGAAGGGCAGCGTGCTGCGGCCTTCCTGCGGGTCGAGCGTGATCGTGGTCATGCGGCCTCCGAGGCATTGTGCAAATGGCAGGCGGCGCTGCGGCCGGGCGCGATCTCGACCAGCGCGGGCCGCTGTTCACGGCAGACCGGCATGGCGTGCTCGCAGCGCGGATGAAACGGGCAACCGCTCGGCGGATGCAGCGGCGAGGGCAATTCGCCCTTGAGCGGCTGGAAAGCGCTCTTGCGCCGGGCGGCCGAGGGGATCGCCTTGATCAGGGCCGCGCTATAGGGATGCGCCGGCTCGGCGAAGATGGCCGAGGCCGAGCCGATCTCGACGATGCGGCCGAGATACATGATCGCCACGCGGTCGCTGATATGCCGGACGAGGCTCAGATCGTGGCTGACGAAGAGATAGGTCAGGCCGTAGCGCGCCCGCACATCCATGAACAGGTTGATCACCTGCGCCTGGATCGAGACATCCAGCGCCGAAACCGGCTCGTCGCAGACCAGGAAATCGGGCTTCACCGCAAGCGCGCGGGCAATGCCGATGCGCTGGCGCTGGCCGCCCGAGAATTGGTGCGGAAAGCGGTCGCGATAGGCGAGATCGAGCCCGACCTCGCTCAGGGCCTGATCCACCGCAGGGCCGATCTCGGCCTTGGGCACGAGCTTATGCACCGACAGGGCTTCGCCGACGATGCGGCTGACGCGCATGCGCGGGTCGAGCGAGGCGTACGGGTCCTGAAAGATCATCTGGACCTTGAGCAGGTAGTCGAGCCGCTCCTTGCCCTTCAGGCCCGAGACGGGACGCTGCCGGTAGACGACTTCGCCCGCGCTCGGCTTCAGGATACCGGTGGCGATGCGTGCGAGCGTGGACTTTCCGCAGCCGGATTCGCCGACGAGGCCGAGCACCTCGCCCTGCGCCACGGTGAGATCGACGCCGTCGACGGCACGCAGAACCGGCGGCGCAGCATGCTGGCCGACCGCTGTCAGGAGGCGCTGGGCCAGCGTCGCCTTGCCGCGAAAATGCTTGGTGATGCCGCGCAGTTCGAACAGGGGCGCGGTCATGCCGCCACTCCCAACTGCACCGGGTTGTGGCAACGGATGCTGCGGCCTTCGAGTTCGCGTGGCGCGGGATCCTGTTCGGCGCAAAGCGGCAGCGCCCGCTCGCAACGCGGACGGAACGGGCAACCAGACGGCCTGGAATCGATGCGCGGCGCCATGCCGTCGATCTGGTGCAGTCGCTCGCCGGGCTCGACGAGAGCCGCCGAGGAGTTCAGCAGGCCAAGCGTGTAGGGATGGCAGGGACGGTCGAGCACGACATCGACCGGCCCGATCTCAACGATGCGACCGGCATACATGACCGCGACCCGGTCGGCGAGTTCGGCGACGACCGCGAGATCATGGGTGATCCAGATCACGGCGGCGCCGGTCTCGCGGCTGAGCTTCTGCACCTCGTAGAGGATCTGCGCCTGGATGGTGACATCGAGCGCCGTGGTCGGCTCGTCGGCGATGATCAGATCCGGCTCGTTCAGCAGCGCGGTCGCGATCGCGACGCGCTGGCGCATGCCGCCCGAAAATTCATGCGGGTACTGCCGCAACCGCGTCTCCGGCGAGGAGATGCCGACGCGGGCCAGTGCTTTTGCCGCTGTATTCAGCGCTTCGTCGCGGCTGCAGTTGCGATGCTCAAGAATGGCCTCGGCCATCTGCTCGCCGATGCTGAGCACAGGGTTCAGCGTCATCAGCGGATCCTGGAAGATCATCGCGATCCGGTCGCCGCGCAATTCGCGCAGGCGCTCTTGCGAGGCGGCGCGCAGGTCCGCCCCCTCGAACAGCACCTCGCCGGCAACGATTTCGCCGGGCGCGTCGATCAGCTGGACCAGCGAAAAGCCGGTGACGGATTTGCCGGAGCCGGACTCGCCGACGAGCCCGAGGACCTCGCCGCGCGCGACGGTGAAATCGACGCCGTCCACGGCGGCCCAGGCACCGTCCAGCGCGTGGAAGACGGTCCGCAGACCCCGGACCTGCAACAAGGGTTCAGCGATCATGAGCGCACGTTGAAGCTGCGGCGCAGGCGGTCGCCGACGAGGTTGAGCGACATGATCAGCAGCACCAGCGCAATGCCGGGGAAGACCGAGATCCAGTACTCGCCCGACAGCAGGAACTCGAAGCCGTTGGCGATCAGCAGCCCGAGCGAGGGCTCGGTCACGGGCACGCCGACCCCGAGGAAGGACAAAGTCGCCTCCAAGGTGATCGCGCCGGCGATGCTGATCGATGCGACCACGAGCACCGAGCCGACCGAATTCGGCAGCAGATGCGTGAACATGATGTAGCGCGTCGGCAGGCCGAAATTGACGGCTGCCTCGATATATTCCTTGCGCCGCTCCACCAGCGCTGCCGCGCGCATCAGCCGCGCATATTGCGCCCATTGCACGAGGACGATGGCGAGGATGACCTTATCGACGCCGCGCCCGATCGAGGCCAGCAGCACGAGCGCGACGAGGATGGAAGGAAAGCCGAGCATGAAGTCGACGATCCGCATCAAAACCGCATCGACGACACCGCCGAACTGCGCCGCGGCTAGCCCAGCCGCGATGCCGATCGCCAGCGCGCAGGCTGTGGCTGCGAGCCCGACCATCAGGCTGGTGCGAAGGCCGTAGAGGATCGCGCTGAGCATGTCGCGGCCCTGCGCGTCGGTCCCCAGCAGGAACAGCATACCGCTCATGCCGCGCTCGCCGGGCGCGAGGCGGTTGTCCATCACGCTAAGCGACGCTAGGTCATGGGGGTTCTGCGGTGCGATGACCGGCGCCAGCAGCGCCAGCAGCACCATGATGCCGAGCAGGATCGCCGCGCCACGCGTGGTGGGGCGGCTGTTGATCCGCTGCAGCACCTTGCGGCGCAGCGGCGTGTCGGCCTCAGTCGGGATGCTTGCAGGCACGCTCACGCCATCTCTCCGGTCAGTTTAACGCGCGGATCGAGCGCGGCGTAGAGGATGTCGACGAGGAAATTGACGGTGACGAAGAGCAGCGTCGCGAGCAGCACATAGGCGACCACGACCGGACGATCGAGCTGATAGACGGAGTCGATCAGCAGCTTGCCCATGCCCGGCCAGGCAAAGACCGTCTCGGTGATGGTCGAAAAGGCGACGAGGCTGCCGAACTCGATGCCGAGCACGGTGACCACCGGGATCAGGATGTTGCGCAGGACATGGCGGCCGATGATGCGCTTGGCACGCACGCCCTTGGCGCGGGCATATTTCACATAATCCTGCGTCATGGCCTCGGCGGCTCCGGCCGCGACGAGGCGGATGACCAGCGCGAGAATGGGAATGGCCAGGTTCAGCGCCGGCAGAATGAGATGTCGCAGCCCGTCCAACGTGAACAGGCTGGTCTGGATGCCGAGCACAGTGACCGTTTCGCCGCGCCCGGCCGTCGGCAGCCAGCCCAGCAGAACTGCGAAGAGCAGGATCAGCATCATGCCCTTCCAGAAGCTCGGGAGGGAGTAACCCAGCACCGTGCCGGCCATGATGATCCGGGACGGACGGCTCTCGGGATCGAGCCCGGCGAGAAGACCCAGCGGCACGCCGACCGCGATCGCCATCGACATCGCCAGCAGCACCAGCTCGAAGGTCGCCGGCGCGCGCGCCAGGATGAGCTCGATCGCCGAGACGCCATGCACGAAGGAGCGCCCGAGATCGCCCTTCAGGGCATTGCCCATGAAGGTGAGATATTGCTGCCAGACCGGCAGGTCGAGGCCGAGGCGCTTGATCAGCGCCAGGCGCTCGGCCTGGCTGACCTGTGGCGACACCAGGAGCTCGATCGGGTCGCCAATGCCATAGACGGCAAAGAAGACCACGACCGAGACCGCGAGCAGAACGAGGACGCTCTGAATCAGCCGCTGCAAAATATAGGCGGTCATTGCGTGGATTCGATCTGCTACGCGGAGGTGACGTTTAGCTTAAGGGCGTACTTAGTTGGCCACCGGCTTGACCGACATCGCCAGCATGTACTGGTCGGCGCGGCCGGTAACAGTGAGATTGGACTTGAAGGCCCAGATGCCGCTCTCGAAGTGCAGGGGAATGAAGGCACCGTCGGCGAGCACCAGCTTGGCGGCTTCCTGGAGGAGCTCCGCCCGCTTGGCATCGTCCAGCGTCGTCACCGCAGCGCGGATCACCTTGTCGAACTCGTCGTTCTTGTAGCCGCCATAATTGGAGCCGCCCAGCGTCTTGGCGTCGTTGGGGGTCGGCGGCCACTGGCGCAGGAAGGACGCGGCCTCGCCGGTGCCCGAACCCCAGCCGCCGAGCGCGACGCTGAATTCCTTCTTGGCGCGGCGCGGGAAATAGATCGCGCGCGTCATCGCATCGACCTCGGTCTTGATGCCGATCTGGGTCAGGTACTGCGCGACGGCCTGGGTGATCTGGCTGTCGTTGATGTAGCGGTCATTGGTCGCCGAGAGCGTCAGCTGGAAGCCCTTGGCATAGCCGGCCTCTGCCATCAGCTTCTTGGCTGCGGCGGGGTCATAGGCCAGTTTCGGCGGGTTCGGCAGCGTGCCGAACATGCCGGTCGGCAGGAACTGGTAGGCCGGCTCGGCCGCGCCATCCATGATGCGCTTGACGATGGCATCACGGTCGATGGCGAGCGACATCGCCTTGCGGACGCGCGCATCCTTGAGCGGGTTCTTGCCGTCCTCGGATTTGACGAACGGGCTCTGGTCGCGGGCGACGTCGAGCTGGAAGTACATCACGCGGGTCGAGGGCGTGATGACATGGCCGAAGCGCTTGTCGTCCTTGATGCGGCCGAGGTCGCGCGCCGCAGGGTTCTCGATCACATCGTAATCGCCGGCGAGCAGCCCGGCGAGGCGCGGGCCGGCATTGGTCACAGGCAGCAGGCGCACGGTTGCCCAAGGTTCGGCCGGACCCCAGTAGCTGGCATTGCGCTCGAGCTCGATCGCCGAGCCGCGCACATAGGATTTCAGCTTGTAGGGGCCGGTCCCGATCGCGAGGCTGCCGTCATTGAAGCCGTTCACTGTGGGCCAGGGACCGGTCACGCCGCAGTTCTTGGGAACGTCGTAGCTGATCGCGCCATGCTCGACGGTCGAGGCTGAGAGAATGCCGAGCGCCGAAAGCAGATTCGGCATCAGCGGCTCTGGATTGCTGGTGTTGATCACCAGCGTGTGGGCATCGGGCGCCTCGACAGAGGCGAAATTACCGGTGATGTCGGCGAAGGAGTCGGAGACCTTGGTCTCGTTCTTCAGCGTGCGGCAGAAGGTGAAGATCACGTCTTCCGCGGTAAACGGCTTGCCGTTCGAGAAGGTGACACCCTCGCGCAGCTTGAAGGTCCAGCGATTCTTGCCGTCGTTCTCCCAGGACTTGGCAAGGCCCGGATGCAGCTTCTGCATCTCGTCCTGGCGAACGAGGCTGTCGAAGATATGGGCGGCGAGCGCGTTGTTGGGCGTCAGGTCATGATAGTGGGGATCGACGGCCGTCGGCTCGGATGCGAGCGCGATGCGCAGGCTTTGCGCCCAGGCAGGAGCGCTCAGCAGGCTGGCGCCAAGCAGAATGGTGAGCAGCGCGCGATGACGCATCGGTTTTTCTCCGTTCCCCAGCAGTCATGATTTTTGACAGCTTTGTTTTCGCGGGCTAGCAAACATGAAAATAATCCGACGTCAATCAGCAGGAGAGCTATGTCCCGCGCCTTGAAGCCGACGACGGATCTGGCGAACCGCATTGCCCGGGTTTACCCCTCGCTCAGCAACGGCCATCGCAAAGCGGCTGATTTCGTTCTGCAAAATCCGCTGGATACGGCAACGATGACGATCGAGGGGCTCGCGGCGAAAAGCGGCACCTCGACTGCGACGGTGACGCGTTTCGTCCGCGCGCTCGGCTATCGCAGCTATGGCGATTTTCGTGTCTCGCTATCGGCCGCACTGAAATTCGCGATGGCGCCGGTCGAGAGCTTTGCCGGCGCACGGGCTGTCGCCGGTTCGGTCTTCTCGACGATGACGATCGCGCTGAAGGACGAGGCCGCCAATCTCGACGACGCCCTGTCCATGATGGACGAAGAGACCGTGAACCGCGCCGTTGCCGCGCTGCTCAAGGCGCGCCGCATCTTCATCGTCGGTTCGGGAGCAAGCCATCACATCGCGGCCTTTCTCGAAGACGGGCTGGCGCTCTATCTCGAAGCCGATGTGGTCTTCGCCGCCTCGCGCGGCGGGCCGGAGCGAGCGATCCGCCACATGCTGTCTGCGAGTCCGGACGACCTCGTCGTCGCGATCTCGATGCCGCGCTATTCCCGCACGACGCTGGACCTCGGCAATTTCGCCAGGAAGCGCGGCGCGCCGCTGCTGGCGATCACGGATGCACCTTCGTCGCCTCTGGCGGCCATTGCCGACATGACCCTGTTCGCCCCGGCGCGCAATCGCTTCCTGCCCAACTCGCCGACGGCAGCCTTTGCCGTGGCGGACGCGCTGATCACCACGCTGGCCCGCGAACGGCCCGATGCGGTCGAGGCCCTGCAGAGTCTCAGCGAGAGCCTGCTATGGACGTTCCACCACTGAAACCGCGCGAAGAGGAGGCGCCGCCATGCTGCTCACGCTGCGCCAGATCGAAGTCTTCCGGGCGCTGATGCGCTGCCGCACCGTGGTCGGCGCGGCCCGGGAACTGGGCATCGCCCAGCCGACCGTCACCAAGACGATTCGGCGCATCGAGGATGTCTGTGCCCTCGCTTTGTTCGACCGGCATGGCGGCAGGTTGGTGCCGACAGCCGAAGCTCACCGTTTGCAAGGCGAGGTCGCTCTGGCCTTCGAGCAGCTGGAAGGAGCGCTGGCGCGTGCCCTGCGCCTTGCACAGGCCGATGGCGGCTCGCTGCGCCTTGGCGCCTCGCCGAGCGTCGGGCGGGTGCTGGTCCCGCAAGCGGCCGCCGACCTGCTGAAGGAACATCCCAGCCTCAGCCTGCATGTCGACATTCTCTCTGTCAGCCAGGTCATGGACTATCTTCTGTCCGGACAGGGCGAATGCGCCGTCACCCTGTTTTCCATCCTGCATGCCGGCGTTCGCAGCGTTCCGGTGGCTCGCGCCGCGGTCATGGCGGTCGCCCCGCCGGGCTGGTTCGCGACCGAGACGGGGCCGATCGCGCCAGTTGCCCTGGCCGGGCGGCCGATCATCGTGTTCGAGCCGCAATCGGTGCATGGCGTCGCGGTCGACGCGGTCCTGCGCGCCGGCAACATCACACCGCAACGGACCCATGTCGTGCGCTTCGCCGAAACCGCGATCGGGCTGGCGGAGGCGGGAATCGGCATTGCGATCGTCGATGCGTTCAGCGCCCTGGCCGCCGACCGCACGAAAGTCTCGGTACGGCGGCTCGATCATCCGCCGCTCTACGAGGTCTATCTGCACCGGCAGATCGAGCGGGCGCGAAGCCGCCTGATCCAGCGCTTCGAGACGGCGCTGCGGCTTCAGGCCCAGATTCTCGGGGCCGGAGTATAGCCTCACGCTATGGATTGCGGCAAAAGCCGCGCTTGTGGCAGCTCCCGATCGGTGGCTCCCTAGAGTATCGGCCCGAAAAGTGGAATGCGGTTTTCGGAAGAAGCCGATGCGAAATCAAAGGTCTACAGCATCGGGCCGGATATTCGGTCCGATGCTGTAGGCTGAAGCAAGAATGACGAAGACGATCCGGGAGGATGAAGAATGCTGAATGATGGTCGCGGTGAATCCTCCGCAGTCCTGTCGCGCCGGCAGGCAATGGGCGCAGCGCTGGCTCTGCTCGCCACGGGTGCGGCCCGTCCCGTTCTCGCGCAGTCCTTTCCGACCCGTGCGATCCAGCTGATCGTTCCCTTCGCTGCAGGCGGCGGCGTCGATGTCGTTACGCGCGTGGTGGCGGAAGCCGCCGGCGACATCATCAAGCAGCGTTTCGTCATCGAGAACCGTGGCGGCGCCGGAACGGTCCTGGGCTCGCAGGCCGTCGCGAAGGCCGAGCCGGACGGCTACACCCTGCTCGCCGCGCCGACGACGATGGTGATCAACCCCGCCCTGCGCAGCAACCTGCCCTTCGACTGGAAGAGCGATCTCGTGCCGGTTGCGATGATCGCTACCCTGCCCTTCGTCGTCTCCGCGGGACTTAAGCTACCGGTCAAGACGATGAAGGAGCTCGAAGCGCTCGGCAAAACCCGTGGCGATCCGATCACCTTCGGGTCGGGCGGCGCCAATACGGTGGCGCATCTGGCCGGAGAGTTCTTTGGGCTGCTCTCCGGGGCCAAGGTCCAGCATGTCGCCTATCGCGGCGAGGCCCCTGCCCTCACCGACACGATCAGCGGCAATATCGATGTGATGTTCTCGACGCTGGCCGGAGCGTCCGGACAGGTCAAGGGCGGCACGCTGCGCGCGCTGGCCGTGACGACGGCGAAACGAACCAGCCTGCTGCCGGACGTGCCGACTGTGGCCGAACAGGGTTATGCCGGCTACGACCTTTCCGCCTGGGTCGCCCTGGTTGCGCCGAAGGGAACGCCTGCAGCCGTGGTCCAGGTTCTGAACGCAGCCGTCAACGCGGCCTTGGCCCGGCCGGCGGTTGCCGCAAGGCTGATCGAGATCGGCGCCGAGCCCGCGCCGGGCACGCCCGAAAGCCTTGCCGCCTTCATGGCCAAGGATGCCGAGACCTGGGCCGGCGTGATCAAGGCCGCCGGCATCAAGGCCGAGTAGCGGGCGGGAGAACGCACGATGCTTGCGCTGCGGAAACTCGCGCCTGAAGCCGGCCTTGCCTTGTGCGATGTCCCGGAGCCGGGGGCACCGCCGCCCGGCGAGGTCATCGTCAAGGTCGGCATGGCCGGCATCTGCGGCACCGATCTCCATGTCGCCGACTGGACGGCGGGTTATGCCGCGATGACGGAGGTAATGCCCGTGACGCTCGGGCATGAGTTCATGGGCACGGTCACGCAGCTGGGCGAAGGCGTCTCGACCATCCGAACGGGCGACCGGGTCGTGATCAGGCCTTCCGTCGTCTGCGGGAGGTGCGAGCGCTGCCGCAACGGGCGAGCGGAAGACTGCGTGACTCGGCGCGGCATCGGCATCATGCGCGATGGCGGCTTTGCGGCGCTGGCCGTGGTGCCGGCCGAGAATTGCGTGCCGGTGCCCGACGCCTTGGCCGATGGCCTGGCCGCACTGACCGAGCCCATGACGGTCTCGGCGGAAGCGGTCGACACCGCCGGCGTGAACCCCGGCGACACCGTCCTGATCATCGGGCCGGGCACAATCGGCCAGGGTGCGGCGCTCTTCGCGGAAGCCGCCGGCGCAGCACGCGTCGTCATCGCCGGACGTGACGATGCCGCCCGGCTGACCACTTTGCGCGCGATGGGCTTCGCGGATGTCGTCGACACCGGCGGCGGTTCGCTGCGCGAGGGGCTTGTTCGCGCCGGACTCCCTTTGAGCTATGATGCGATCATAGAAGCGGCAGGCGTACCGACACTTGTCGGCGAGGCGCTTGATCTGCTCGCTTTGCGCGGCGTCCTGACGATCTGCGGCATCCATCCAAAGCCGGCAACGGTCGATCTGACGGCGCTGGTTCGCCGCCACCAGCAGATACGCGGCAGCTATCGCGCGCCGCTGGCGACATGGCCGCGCGTGCTCGCCTATCTCGCGGACAACTCCGAGCGCGTGTCGAAGATGGTGACGGAGGAGGTTCCCCTCACCGAGGCGCTCGACGCCTTCGCCAGGGCCAAGAGCCGCTCCGCCTCCAAGATCATGTTGCGGCCATGAATTCCGATAGCGCCGCGAACGGGTGGGGGACGGCGTTCCTCGCCATCGCCAACACGGTCGATCCGGCGATGCGGGCCGCATACGAGGCCTGGCATACCTTCGAACACGTGCCCGAACGCCTGACGATGCCGGGTTTCATGGCCGGACGCCGCTTCGTGCAGGATCGCGGCGACGACCAGCATTACCTGACCCTCTACGATCTCGAAGGTCCCCAAGCGCTGGAGACCGCGGAGTACCTGCACCTTCTCGCCAACCCGACGCCAACCTCCCGGCAGATGCGCCCGCATATGGGCGCCTTCCAGCGCTTCGTCTATGGCGAACTGGCGCGGTTCGGCACCGGCTGCGGCCGCCATCTCGGCATCCTGCGCTGGGCGGCCCCGTCGGGGAACGAAGCCGCCGATCTCGCATCCCTTGCAGAGCTCATAGGCAATTCCGGCATCGTCTCGCTGCGGGTCGGCAGATTGCTGGAGACGCCCCCTCATCCCGCTTTTCCCGCCGACCCGGCATCGCAGCCCCATCGCATCGCCTTGGCGAGCGGGACGGACAGCGCGGGGCTGCGAACCGCGCTCCAAGAGATTGGAGGCGCTCTCGGCGGCGACGTTCTGGAACGCGGCGTCTACGACCTGATCGTCGCGTACTGAAACGCAGCGATCTCCGCGCGCATCAGGGCCGCGCCATCAGGATCATCTTCTCCTGCGCCATCTCGCGCATGGTGTAGGGGATGCCGCCGATGCCGTAGCCGGATTCGCGCCTGCCCGCGAAGGGCATCCAGTCGGTCCGGAACGCCGTCGGATCATTGATCATGACGGCGGAGGCATCGAGCCGGTTGGCGGCGCGCATGGCGATGTCGATATCCTGCGCGAAGACGCTGGCCTGAAAAGCGACCGGGAGCGAGTTCGCCTGTGCGATCGCCTCGTCCAGCTTCGCGTAGCGGTAGACGCAGATCACCGGCCCGAAGACCTCAAGCTGGGACACCTTCGCTTCGGGCGAAGGGTCGAGCAGCACGGTCGGCTCCAGCATCGTCTGCGAGATGCGTCCGCCGCCGATGGCGAGCCGGGCACCACCGCTCACGGCCTCGCCGACCCAACTCGCGATCCTGTCGGCCTCGCGCGGGTGGATCAGAGGGCCGACCTCGGTATCGGCCAGGGTGGGGTCGCCAACACGCAGCTTGGCAACGCGCGCGACGAGAGCCTGCGTGAAGTTGTCGGCGATGTCGTCGTGAACGAAAAGGCGCTGGGTGGACACGCAGACCTGCCCGGCATGGTAGTAGCCGCCCTTCACGATCGGCTCGATGATCTTGCCGAGATCGGCGCTGCGGTCGACGATGGCCGGTGCTGCTCCGCCATGCTCCAGCGCCGAGCGCGCGCCATGGGCCAGCTTGCTGTGCAGATACCAGCCGACCTTCGCCGACCCGATGAAACTGAGAAAGCCGATGCGCCAGTCTGTCGCCAGTTTCTCGGCGAGTTCGGTGCTTTCGGGAATGAAGGTCTGGCACCAGCCCTCGGGCAGGCCGGCCTCCTGAACGAGCGCGACGAAATCCCGGCATGACAGCGGCGTCGTGCCCGCCGGCTTGATGATGACCGGGCAGCCCACAGCGATTGCCGGCGCGACCTGATGCACGATCAGGTTCAGCGGGTGGTTGAAGGCGGAAATCGCCGCGACGATGCCGATCGGCTCCCGGGTGGTGAAGGCCCAGCGGTTGGCAGCCGCCGCTGAGAGCCCCATCGGGATTTCGCGACCGGCGAAATTGCGCAGCTCGTCGGCGGCATTGTGGACGCCATCAATGGCGCGGGTGGTCTCGACGATGGCGTCGGTTAGCGGCTTGCCGCCCTCACGCGCGATCTGCATCGCGAAATGATCGCGCCGCGCTTCGAGCAGCCCGGCGAGCCGGCGCAGCACGGCGATGCGTTCATAGGGTTTCAGCCAATGGTCGCGATCGCGAAACACGCGCTCGGCCGCCTGAAGCTTCGCTTCGAGTGCAGCCTCGCCATCGGTTTCGATCTCGGCGATCGGTGCGCGATCGAAGGCTTGAACGACCTGCAGCATCGTCATTCTCCTGCTTCAGGCGAGTTCGACGTTGGGCGTGCGGTTGCGCAGCTCTTCGACGAGGACGCGGGTGTTCTCGGAATAGTCGATCGGCACCTCGACAAGGTGGACGCCGCCGCCCTTGAAGGCCGCCTCGAGCGTCGGTGCGAGTTCCTCGACTGCCGTGACCCGCGAGCCTTTTGCGCCATAGGCCTCGGCATAGCGGACGAAATCGGGGTTGCCGAAACTCATGCCGAAATCCGGGAAACCATCGACCGCCTGTTTCCAGCGGATCATGCCATAGGCGTTGTCGTTGAGGATGACGACGACGAGGTTGAGCCCCAGGCGGACCGCCGTCTCCATCTCCTGCGAGTTCATCATGAAGCCGCCATCGCCGCAGACGGCCATGACGCGGCGCTCGGGGTAGAGCATCGCCGCCATCATCGCCGATGGCAGCCCTGCCCCCATCGTCGCCAGCGCATTGTCGAGCAGCAGCGTGTTGGCGACATGGGTGCGGTAGTTCCGGGCGAACCAGATCTTGTACATGCCGTTATCGAGGCAGACGATGCCGTCCTCCGGCATGACCTGGCGAACGTCATGGACGATGCGCTGCGGCGTGATCGGAAAGCGATCCTCGTCGGCGCGGTCGTTAAGCCGTTCGAGGATTTTCTGGCGCAGGCCCAGCAGCGTCTGGTCGGGGTCGAGCTTGCCGCCGAGCCTGTCGGCGAGCGCCGTGACGGTTGCGCCGATGTCGCCGATGACCTCGGCATCGGGGTGATAGACCTGCTCCACATTGGCGGAGATGTAGCCGATATGGACGACTTTCGGGCCACCGGCGCTCTTCATCAGGAAGGGCGGCTTCTCCACCGTGTCGTGGCCGATGGAGATGATCAGATCGGCCCGGTCGACGGCCTCGTGAACATAGTCCTTCTCCGACAGGGCGGCCGTTCCGACATAGAGATTGGAGCCGCCGGTGACCGCGCCCTTGCCCATCTGCGTATTGAAGAACGGCAATCGCGTGCGGCGCACGAAGGCCGACAGCGCCTCGACCAGCCGCGGCCGGTTGCCGGCCGCGCCGATCATGATGAGCGGACGCTTCGCGCTGAGGATCAACGCCGCCGCGCGATCGAGCGCAGCCGCCTGCGCCACCGGCCGCTCGAGCGGGTGAAGCGGAATGACCGGCGCGTCATCGATCTCCTCGGCGGCGACATCTTCGGGCAGTTCGAGATGCACGGGCCCCGGTCGCTCCTCCATCGCGACCCGGAATGCATCGCGCACCACCGAGGGAATGCTGGCGACGCTGACGATCTGGCGCGTCATCTTGGTCAGCGGCTTCATCGAGGCGACGACATCGACGATCTGGAAGCGCGCCTGCTTGGCGGTCATGATCGCCTTCTGGCCGGTGATCATGATCATCGGCATGGCGCCGAGATGCGCATAGGCCGCGCCGGTCGAAAAGTTCAAGGCGCCCGGCCCGAGCGTCGCGATGCAGACGCCGGGCTTGCCGGTCAGCCGGCCATGTGTCGCTGCCATGAAGGCGGCCGCCTGTTCGTGCCGCGTCAGAACAAGCTGGATCGAGGATGTCCGAAGGGACTCGACGACATCCAGGTTTTCCTCGCCCGGCACGCCGAAAATGCGGTCGACACCCTCATTCTCAAGCGCGGCGATAAGAACGTCGGAGCCCTTTGGCATAGCTCGTAACCCTTCGTGATCGCGCGGCGCCCGCAGGCCCTGGCGTTGCAAGCTGCCACAGCGCCCGGGATTTTTCCACGTGGCAATTGCTTGCACATGCCCCCTTGCGGTCGGCTCATTGTGCCTGGGAAGAGCTGTCCTCTATCGTGGCCGAGCAAGACCTTGAGAGCCACCGTCCTCCGTCAAGCGAAATCGCACCGACGTCTAGCGAGGCGTCGCTGGCCGATGCGCCATCTGATCCGCGGGAGCCAGTTGCTCTGCTTCGAGATGCCCTGCTTCGAATACCTGCCCCAAAGATACCACCGCATCGTCGGGCGCACAGCAGACGGCACCAGGAGCGTGATCGCTTTCGAACACCGCGAAATGAACCGCCGAATCCCGGTCGGTAAACAGGCCGCCCACCAGCCCCTTCTGATCGCATACGACCCACCGGCCCTGACTATCCCGGCCGATGACGAAGCGGCTGTCACCGGAGGGAGGAAAGGATTTCTGCATTGCGGTAGTCATAACGCCCGACTTTCCCTGGAAAACGGCTCTCCGGCGCGCAAAGCGTCAGCTGGCGGCCCATAGGACGAGCGCCACGGCACCCAGGGCCGAGGCAACCGCAAGGCCGGTGCGCACGAGCATTCCAAGCTCCTCGCGATCCGATGCCGACGGCCCGCCCGACCTTCGCTGACGCGTGCGGATCGCCGCCTTCGCATCCTGGGATTGCTGCAGTTGTTGCGCGAGGTAATACATGCCTAAGCGATGGATCATGTCGGCGTTTCCTTCTGCCATGAACCTATCAACGCACTCATATCTTTTCGATTGGAGACCAAAGGTCTGAAAATATGATTGTCATAGGCATCCGCGCGTAGAGCCGCGGCTCAGGCCGGCCACTTTACTGGATGCGCCACACAGTCCCGGTCCTGCTCCGCGAGACAGCTTCCAGCGCCAGACGCACGGCGATGGCCGCCTCGGCCGTCGCCATGGTCAGCGGCAGTCGGACGTCCGGAGAGGTGCATGGACACCGCCCTCCGGGCCGGCGCTTGCTGCCACGAGACTGTTTGAGAATTCAGCCGTCATCCTGAGGAGCCGCGAAACGCGTCTCGAAGGATGGTTCAGGTGGCGCCCGAACGATCTGGAACATCCTTCGAGCCCCCTCATCCTGACGAATTCCTCAGGATGAGGGCTGCAGGAATCACCGATCAAGCTCTCAGAGATCCTGAGGTGTCGGCCTGGGTGCAGCGCGCGTCGGACGCAGCGCGGCGATAATCGTCCAGGCCATGATACCGATCGTGATCGCGGCCAATACCGCTGCGATGGGCCGGTTGAACAGCCCGATCAGGCTACCATCCGACTTGATCATCGAGTTGATGAAATACTCCTCCAGCAGCGGCCCGAGCACGACGCCGAGAATGACCGGCGCGACGGGAAAGCCGTTCTCCTCCATCACGAAGGCGAGCACGCCGAAACCAAGCATCAGGCCGACATCGAAAAGCGAGTTGTTGATCGCGTAGGAACCGACGATGGCGAAGAGCAGGATGATCGGCATCAGCACCTTTCGCGGCACCTGCAATACGCGCGAGGCGACCTTGATGATCGCCCAGCCGAGCGGCAGCATCAGCAGGTTGGCGATGACGAAGACCAGGAATAGCGCGTAGACGTTCTCGGGATTGTTGACGAAGATCGTCGGCCCCGGCGCCATGTTCTTCATCATCAGCACGCCGATGGCGATCGCCGTGATCGAGTCGCCGGGAATGCCAAAGACAAGCGCGGGGATCCAGGCGCCGGCGAGCGAGGAGTTGTTGGAGGCGCCGGCCTCGATCAGGCCTTCGGGGTGGCCGGTGCCGAACTTCTCCGGCGTCTTCGAGAAGCGCTTGCTCATGGCGTAGGACATCCAGGCCGCCATGTCGGCGCCGCTGCCGGGCTGGATGCCGACCACGGTCCCGAGCGCACTGCCGCGAACGAGCTGCCACGGGTATTGCTTGGTCAGCCGCCACATATTGGCGAAGATCGGACCCATCTTCTTGATCGCGACCTGCGGCGCGCTGCCGTCGCTGATCATGTGGCGCATGACCTCGGAGCAGGCGAACATGCCGACCATCATCGGGATCAGCGAGACGCCGCCGAGCATTTCCGTCGACTCGAAGGTGAAGCGCGGCTGGCCGGCCGGGTTGTTCATGCCGACCATGGCGAGCATCAGCCCGATCAATAGCGCGATGCAGGCCTTGAGCGGGGAGGAAGAGCCGATGAAGACCGCGCCACCGAGGCCCAGCATCACGATCCAGAAGAATTCGACGGAGCCGAAGCCGAGCGCGAAATCGGCGATTGCGGGTGAGGCAACCATCATCACCGCCGTGCCGAACAGGCCGCCGATGACCGAGAACCAGAGGCAGATCCCCAAGGCCATTTCGGGCTCGCCGCGCAGTGTCATCTGGTAGGAATCGTCGACATAGGCCGCAGAGGCGGGTGTGCCGGGAATGCGCAGCAGGCAACCGGGAATGTCGCCGGAGAAGATCGCCATCGTGCTGGTGGTGACGATCGCAGCGATCGCGGGCACCGGCGGCATGAAGAAGGTCAGCGGCACGAGCAGCGCGGTCGCCATCGTGGCCGAAAGACCGGGAATGCAGCCGACGATAAGACCGTAGATCGCCGAGGCGACGATGACGGCAAGCACATAGGGATCGAGCACCATCCCCAGCGCTGTCACATAGGCATCGAGCATGGCGGCCTCACCAACGGATGGGTTCGAGCAGGCCCCAGGGCAATTGCACGCCGAGGCCGAGATAGAAGATCGCGTGCATCGCCAGCGCCGACGCCAATGCGAGCGCGATGGCGAGCGCGGGCTTCACGCCGCCGGCCAGGAACAGGGCCAGCAGGACGAGCGGCGCAACGATCAGGAAGCCGAGCGTTTCGGCGAAGGCGATGTAGAAGATGACCGCGACCGGCACGAGCAGCAGCCGCAGCACCGGCGCTGCACTGCGTGCCCAGTCTGCTCGCGTAAACAGCGGGCCACGCTCGACCACACGGCTGCCGGTGGTCGCCAGGATCACGGCGCAAAGCGCCAGCAGCCCGGCGAGGATCAGCGGGAAGGCCGAAGGTCCGAGCGGCTGCTGTGCCGGATTGGGCAGGTTCCAGGCGGCAGAGGCCACCAGCGCGGACAGGACCAGCAAGGCCAGTCCGGCGAAAACATCGTTGAACTTCATGCGGACCGATCCGGCGCAAGAATGGAAGGTGGTGAAGACGCGGCATGCATCGCCGCGTCCTGTCAGGCTCCGGCTGCTGCCGGCGTATCGTCGGGCGGGGCTACTGGCGCAGGCGCAGGCCGAGCGCGCTCATGATCTCGCCGTTCTGCTTGTGCTGCGCCGCCAGGAATTCGCCGAAAGCGGGCCCCTTGGCGTAGGCGTAGCCGAAGCCGCGATCGGCCAGGAAGGTCTTGTAGGCGTCGGAATTGGCGACCTTCTCGGCGGCCTCGACGAGGCGGGCCGTGATGTCGGCCGGCAGGCCGGCGGGCGCCGCGAGGCCGCGCCAGGTGCCGCCTTCATAATCCTTGCCGATCGCCTGCTTGACGGTGGGAACCGCCGGAAAGGCACCGATCGGCTCCTTGGACATCACGGCCAGCGACTTGACGCGACCGGCATCGATCATCGGCTTGCCCTCCGGCAGCGAGGACGGGACGACCTGCACGCCACCCGAAGCGAGCTCCTGGAAACCGGGCGCTGCGCCCTGGCTGGGGACGACGACCACGGCCTTGGGATCGATACCCTCGAGCTGCAGCAGGCCGGCGAAGGCGAGGTGGTAGGCTGCGCCTGCCGCCATGCCAGACATCTTGTAGCGGCCGACCGGCTGCTTCTTGATGTCGTCGAGCGCGGCGCGGAGGTTCGTCCATGGGCTGTCGGAGCCGACGTTGAAGGCGGCGGAATCGAAATTCACCAGCGCGATCGGCGTCAGCTTTTCATAGGTGAAGGGCGCGGTGTTCGACCAGTAGAAGGTCGTGACCTCGGCAGTGGCGAGGCCGATCGTGTAGCCATCCGGCTTGGCGTTGACCATCTCGGTATGGCCGACGACACCGCCGCCGCCGGTGCGGTTGACGACGTTGACCGGCTTGCCGAGCTCCTTCTCCAGGCCGGCTGCGAGAATGCGTGCGACGGCATCGGTGCCGCCACCGGCTGCCCAGGGCACGACGAGCGTTACAGGCCGCTCTGGCCAGGCGGCCGAGGCAGAGAAGCCTGTCGCCGTCATCATGGCGGCGACCATCATCGTCTTGAATTTCATGGCGTTTCTCCCGTTTTTTGACGTTTTGTTACCGAGTTTGCGGAGGCGGAATAAGCTCTCCTGAAAGCAGGTGCCTGTGCGTGTAGCCGAGCAGGATTTCCATGGCCCGGCGGGCGCGGGCCGGATCGTGAGCGGCGATGGCCTCGGCCACGGCAGCATGGTTGGGCAGGTTGCCGGCGAAGACACCGACCGTGATGTCGAAGACGGCGCTGAGGATGGCGTCGATCGCGCCGCGGAAGCTGCGCAGCACCGGATTGTGGGTGGCCTCTAGCACTGCGAGGTGAAAGGCCTTGTCGGCGGCGATCGCGGCCTGCGGATCATGCTGCCCGGCCTCCATCGCCGCGAGCGCGGCGTCGATGCGGGCGCAATCCTCGGGCGTGGCGCGCGCGGCGGCCAGGGCGGCAGCAGCGGGCTCGATGATCGCGCGTGTTTCCTCGAGCGCCGCGAGCAGCGCGGGGTCGAGCCCGCCACCCGTGCGCAGCCAGCCGAGCACATCGCGATCGAGCAGCGACCAGTCATGGAGCGGGCGGACATGGGTGCCGTGGCGCGGCCGGACGCTGACGAGCCCCTTCGCGGCGAGCGTCTTGATGGCCTCGCGCACGACGCTGCGCCCGACGCCGTAATGCGCTTCGAGTTCGTGCTCCGGCGGCAGGGCCATCCCGGGCTCGATCTCGCCACGCACGATAGCGGCCCCAAGCGTGGAGACCATCGCGCCGATCTTTCCGGGCTTCACACCGCGCTGCATGCCTGTCCTGCGTCTCCCTGCCGGCAGCGACCTTTCCGCCGACGGCGAGGGAAACTGCCATGCTCGGGGCTTGCGCGCAACCATTCATCTGATGTTTAACATCAGATGTTCGAAACGCTTTACGACCGGCACGCCAGAGGGAACTAAAGATGGGCTTCAAGCCGCCATTTGCGGGCATTCATGCCATGGCCTACGCCCTATTCGATGCCCAGGAACGGCTTGATCGCGCGGCCATGCGGCGCCAGACCGAGCTTTGCCTGGCGCTCGGCGTGCATGGCATGGCAGCGCTGGGGCTTGCGACGGAGGTCTCGAAGCTCACCCAGGCCGAGCGCCGCACCACAATGGAATGGGTCGCCGAGGATACCGCCGGACGCGTGCCGCTGGCCTTCACGATTTTCGGATCGTCGGTCGCCGAACAGATCGAACAGGTTCATGCCGCCGCAGCCGCGAAGGCGGACTGGGTTATTCTGCAGCCGCCTATGGTCGGTACTTTCGGCGCGCTTGAATACATCCGCTTTTTTGGTCGCGTGGCGGACGCGACCACCCTCCCCGTCGCGATCCAGAATGCGCCGGCCTATATGGGACGCGGCCTTTCGGCCGAGGACATTCGCGATCTGGTGAGCCAGCATCCCAATATCAGCCTGGTCAAGGGCGAGGGAGCGGCGGTCGAGATCAAGCCGCTGATCGCGCTGACCGAAGGGCGCCTGCCGGTCTTCAACGGCCGCGGCGGCCTCGAACTGCTCGACAATCTGCGTGCCGGATGCGCCGGTCTGATCCTGGCACCGGACACGATCGACCATGCGCTGCGGGCCTATAATCGCTTTGCCGCCGGCGACGAGGCCGGGGCCGAGGCAGCCTATCGCGAGGCCCTGCCGACGATCGTCTTCATCATGCAATCGATCGAGAGCCTGCTCTGCTATGGCAAGCGCATCTTCGCAGCGCGCGCCGGCCTGACGATCCACGACCGGGCGCCGGCCCTGCGCCCGACGGTGTTCGGCGAGGATCTGGTGAAACGCCATGCGACACAGCTCGGGCCGTATCCCTCGGGCATATGACCACTTCCGGCCCAAGCGCCAAGTCATCGCAAACCTGTATTACAGGTTGACAGGTAAGCTTCACCGGGCTTGATTGCCCGGATGAACGAACCCGTGCCCAGCCTCGATCAGATCCGGCAGATTAAAATCTCGGATCAGGTCGCGAGCTACATCGTGCAACTGATCGCCGATGGGCAGCTCGCGCCCGGCGACGATCTGCCGAGCGAGAGCGAGCTGGCCCGCCGTTTCGGCGTCGGCCGTCCGGCGGTGCGCGAGGCGACGAATGCGCTGGCGGGCCGTGGGCTCATCGCCATCACCAGTGGCCGGGGCCCGAAAGTCCTGCCGCTAACGAAGGGCTCCTTCGCCGACCTGTTCACCCATGGCCTCGCCACGCGCCAGGTCTCGATGATCCAGGTTCTGGATGTGCGCCGGGGGCTGGAAGAGGTCGCAGCCGAGCTCGCGGCCCTGAACCGCACCGAGGACGAGGCCGCCACCCTGCGCGATCTCGCCGACCTGATGGTCGAGGCCCATGGCGACGTCTCGCGCTTCTCGCCGATCGACGTGCTGTTCCATCGCACGCTGGCAGTAGCAACCCGCAACATCCTGCTGTCGTCGATGCTGTCGGGGATTGCCGACGTCGCCCGCGAATCCACGCGGACCGGGCTGGCATATGCCCGCACCGACGCGGAATGGGATGTCATCCTCGCCGTTCACCGCAACACGGCCGCCGCTGTGATCGCCGGCGATGCCGCCGGCGCAAGACGGCACATGGCCACCCATTTCGATTCCGCCCTGGGCCGCCTCAGGCGTGGCCCCCAGACCAACTAAGGACAATCCGATGACCAACACGATCGCCGGGCCCGACGCGGCCCTGTTCGAGCAAATCCGTTCGCAGCTCTATACCGCCGTGCTCGGCGACGTGATGGATGTGATCGGGCTCACCCAGCAGTTCCTGCCGCCGGAAATTCGGGCGCTGGTTCCCGGCACCGTCATCGCCGGCCGGGCCATGACCGTGCAGGAGGCCGATTGTGCCGTGGATGCCGGCAGCCGCAGCAAGGCCGAGCCCTTCGGCCTGATGTTCGAGGCCCTCGACGACCTGAAGCCCGGCGAGATCTATATCTGCACCGGCTCCTCCCCGACCTATGCCCTGTGGGGCGGCCTGATGAGCACGCGCGCCCGTTCGCTGGGCGCGACCGGCGCGGTTCTCGACGGCTATCATCGCGACACCCGCGAAATCCTCGAACTTCAGTTCCCTGTTTTTTCGGCCGGCAGCTATGCGCAGGACCAGCGTGTGCGTGGCCGCGTCATCGACTATCGCTGCCCGATCGCCTTCCGGAACGGCTGCCGCGTCAACAGCGGCGACCTTGTCGTGGGCGATATCGACGGTGTCGTGGTCGTTCCGGCGGCCCGCGAACAGGAGATTCTGGCAGCTGCCTTCGCCAAGGTGCAAGGCGAGGACAGCGTGCGGGACATGATCCTGGCCGGGGAGACGACCGTCGAGATCTTCAACAAGACCGGCATCATGTGACCGGTCGGCCAGACCGGAATTCTATGGGAATGAAGACGATATGCTGAACGTTGCCGACAAGGCCGGCCTGCAGGCCGCGAAGACCGCAAACGTCCGCAAGGCCGTTGCGGCCGCGACCGTGGGAACGGTGA
The DNA here is from genome assembly GCF_900108245.1 of Allobosea lathyri. GTDB lineage: Bacteria > Pseudomonadota > Alphaproteobacteria > Rhizobiales > Beijerinckiaceae > Allobosea > Allobosea lathyri. Next base: position 183,624 of record NZ_FNUY01000001.1, on the reverse strand, counting down.
TCGAATGGTATGACTACGCCCTTTACGGCGCGGCCTCCGGGCTGATCATCAACAAGCTGTTCTTCCCGACGCTGTCGCCGCTCAGCGGCGTCCTGGCCGCCTTCGCCACCTTCGCGGTCGGCTATTTCATCCGTCCGCTCGGCGGCATCGTCATCTCCCATATCGGCGACAAGATCGGCCGCAAGCCGGCGCTGATCCTGACCATCGCCCTGATGGGCCTGGCGACGGTCGGCATGGGCCTGCTGCCTACCTATGCGCAGGTCGGCGCGCTGGCTCCGATCCTGCTCGTGCTGATGCGCCTGCTTCAGGGCTTCGGCGCTGGCGCCGAGCTGGCCGGTGCGATCGTCCTCGTTGCGGAATACGCGCCGCCTGGACGCCGCGCCTTCTACACTTCGCTGCCCAACGCGGCGACGCTGGTCGGTATCATGCTCGCGACAGCGGCCTTCCTCGGCATTTCCTATCTTCCCGAGGAAACGCTGCTCGGCTGGGCCTGGCGCATCCCGTTCCTGGTGTCGGGCGTGCTGTTCATCGTCGCGCTCTACATCCGCAAGCATCTCGACGAGACGCCGGAATATGTCGCGGCGATGTCGCGCGCCCAGGAGACCAAGCATGAGCAGAAGGTTCCCCTCAAGGAACTGATGCGCGAAAGCCCCAAAGAGGTGCTGTTCGGCTTCCTGTCTGTCACCGGCCACAACGCCAACGCCTATATCCTCAGCGCGTTCTCGATCAGCTACATGACGAACACGGTAGGCATGACCCGGCCCGACAGCCTGATCGCCGTGACCTTCGCGTCGCTTTGCGGCATCATCGGCGTGCCGCTGATGGGGCTTCTGGCGGATCGCATCGGCAGCGCCAAGGTCTATATCGGCGGTGCCGCCTTCGTCTTCCTGTTGTCCTACCCGCTGTTCATGATGCTCGACACCGGCAGCATCTACTGGGCCGCGTTCGGGATGAGCCTGGGATATGGCATCGGCTTCGGGGCCATGGCCGGCGCGCAAGGCGCCTTCCTCTCCAACCTGTTCCCGACACGCTATCGCTTCTCCGGCCTTGCCATGTCGCGGGAGCTCAATGGCGTGCTCGTGGCGGGGCCGACGCCTCTGATCGCATCGGCCCTGGTCGCTGCGGCGGACGGTAAGCCGACGCTGGTCGCGGCCTATCTGATGGTCTGCTGCGCCCTGACGGTCATCGCCGTGCTGATCATCCAGAACCGCTCGGTCCACGAGTGACAGCAACGGAGCGGATGGGAAATCCGCCCCGGTTCAATATTTTTCGGCCGCTCCGCCTCAGGACGGAGCGGCTGAAACAGCCTCAATGGATGTGCTGCCCGCCATTGACGTCGATTGAGGCTCCGGTGATGTAGCTCGACATGTCCGAGGCCAGGAACAGGCAGGCGGATGCGATATCGTCGGGAACTCCGAAGCGACCCAGCGGAATGGTTGCCGTGACGCTCGCCCTCAATTCGGGACTGTAGCCGTTCTCGGTCATTGCGGTGTCGACGACGCCGGGATTGACGGCGTTCACGCGGATACCCGCAGGCCCCAACTCGCGCGCCATCGACTTGGCGAGAGCAAGGATGCCGCCCTTCGAAGCGGCATAATGGGGCCCGCCCATCAGTCCGCCGCCGCGCTGTGCCGCGATCGAGGCGATGAACATGATCGATCCACCCGCCCCCATCAGCGGCAGGATTTCCTGCGAGACCTGAAGAGCTCCGCGCAGATTGACGTCCAGCACGAAGTCGTAGTCCTCAGGTGTGACCTGCGCGATGCGGCGCGTCTGCACGACACCGGCATTGTTCAGGAGGACGTCGACCTGGCCCCATTGTGTCTTGATGCGCTGCGCGGCCTCCCGGCAGGCATCCTGCGACCTGACATCGACCTTCAGCGCCAGGACGTTCTCGCGGATCTGGGCCGCAGCCTCGTCGAGCGCGCTTTGGTCGACATCCAGTATGGCAACCTTGGCGCCGTGGGCCGCGAACATCCGCGCTGCCGCGAAACCGATCGATTTTACATTGCCGCCGCCGGTGACGACCGCGACCTTGTTCGACAAAAGCATCTCTAAATCCTCATAAATCCGGGCGTTCAGCCCATGAATGCGCCGCCATTGACGTCGACGATCGCGCCGCACATGAAACTCGCGCCCGGGGAACACAGGAACGCCAGCGGCCAGGCGATTTCCTCCGGCCGACCGAAGCGCGGGATCGGCATGCCCTTGAGCGCGTCGGGGCTTGCCATCGCGACCATGCGAGTCTGGGTCGAGCCCGGGGCGACAGCATTGACCAGAACCTCGGGAGCCGCGCGCCGGGCGAGCCAGCGCACGAAGGTGTGGACCGCGCCTTTCGACGCGCCGTAATGCATCGGCGAATGGGCGTGGGTTCCGCCGGTATGGGCAGCGATCGAGCCGAGCAGGACGATGCGCCCGGCGCCTCGTCCTTTCATATGCGCGAGCGTCGCGCGCACGAAATTGGCCGGGCCGGCGACGTTCACATCCATGGCCTCGCGGAACTGCTCATGCCAGTCGTCGCCAAGCCAATCCTCCTTGGGGAAGATACCGGCATTCAGGATCAGCGCGTCGAGCGGGAAATTGCGGGTGCAGAACGTCTCCACCTCGGCGCGCGAGCGCACATCGCAAGTTTCGAAGACGTGATTGCGTCCGTCCTGGCGTAGCTCGGCCAGCAGGGCCGCATCCTCGACGACATCTGTGAGGATCATTTCGGCGCCGAGCGACGCGCAGAGCCGCGCCGTGGCCGAGCCAATTCCGCCCGCCGCTCCGGTCAGGAGAATGCGCATGCCGCTGAGATCATAGGGGGCTTTCATGTCCTTGGCCTTTGGTTGATGGCGATGGGGGGCTTGCTGCCGGGGCTCATGGAAGGACACGTTCCTCACGATAGCGCGCCAGCGCCGTCAGCATGTCGTCCTGGGTGTCGACGCAGTCATCGAAGCCGTAGCGCCGCGCCTTGATGGTGGAGGACATGTCGTCCCAATCGCCCCGAAACAGAAAATCGGCCCAGTTCCAGTCGACCACCTTGTCGAGCGGCGTGGAGCGAAGGCTATGGCGCCGCACGATGGCGTCCCAGACCGCGCCCTTGTCGGCCATGTAGGTCGCGAGCCGCACAGGCTTCACGACGCCCGAGGGCATGCCGAAGCTGCCGGCGATGGCCGGCCAGAGGTCCCGCCAGCGGAAATAGTCGCCATTGCTGATGTTGAAGTCCTGGTTGGCGCATTCGGCCGTGGTCGCGGCCCACAGCATCGCCCGGTTGAGCAGGGATACATCGGTGGCCATGGACAGCGTCTGGAAACAGGCCGGCGTGCCCGGGAAATCCAGGGCATCGCCGAGTTCGCGCTTGATGGCAGCGTATGCGCCGACCGCAGCCATCATGTTGTGGGGGTTGCCGACATTGAAGCCGCTGATGAAATGCGGCCGCAGCGTCGAGAAGCTCCAGTCGCTTCCGGCCTGGGCGGCGCTCAGCCAGTCGCGCTGATCGTAGTAGAAATTGGGGCCGTCATGCCGGGCATCGCCTTCCCTGGCCGGCGTGTGATAGGGGCCGAGATGACTGCCATACCATTTGGTGCCCTGCACGACGCAGACATGACGCAGACCTGATCCGCGCCCGATCAGCGGTGAAACAGCGTTGCGCAGGAGCGCCAGATTCGGCCCGACCTGCGCGGCCGGCGTCCTGCCGGTCGCCAATGCCGCGAAGAAGACGTAGTCGATGGGACCGAGCGCAGCGAGCGCAATCCGGCTCGCCGCCTCGTCCTGCAGATCCACCGCGATTCGCCGCACCCGGTCGTCTGACGGCGGATGCGAGCGAGCAACCGCGTGCACGGTCCAATCCGTCCCGGCACAGAGCATCGCCAGCATGTTGCTGCCGACGATGCCATTGGCGCCGATGACGAGGGCCGAGGGCTGGAGCATGTTTGGAATCCGGTTCCTGAACTGGGGTATCGACCGCGCCTGCACGGGCTGGAAGGCGCGCTGCCTTCAGCCGAGGCGCGGGAGCACCGGTACTGGCGCGCTGCAAAGGTCGATGACATCCAGCACGACTGAACAAGCGTCCGACCGGGGCGCGATCCGGCTCATTGCATCGCCATTACCCATAAGGCGCCCTGCTCCCTGTCAGACGGTATTGCGACTTTAGACTTGTCGTTTTTATTGAATTATGAGATTAATGAACGCACATGAGATCGTCAACCCTCGAGCGCGACCGGCAAGCTTTTGACGGTGCCGCAGGGCGCCGGACTCATGCACAGCATCGAGGAACGCGGCGGGTCATCGCCGGAATGGCCGAACCCGCTCAAAGGAGACACCAATGACGGATGTGAAGCCGATCGTGACCCGCAAGGGCCAGGAGAACCGGAGTACCGGCCAGTCCGGCGGGGCCGTGCGCATCTCCGGCGTCAGCCCGCAGCACACGCCGGCGCAGAAGATCTGGTTCGGCAAGGTCAGCAACGAGCCGGGCTACCGGTCGCTGCCCCATCATCACGGCGAGGCCGAGACGGGCGGTTACGTCCTCCAGGGCACGGGCCGGATCTATTTCGGCGAGAACTATGCCGAGCATGTCACGATGACCGAAGGCGACTTCGTCTTCGTCCCGCCGCATATGCCTCATGTCGAGGTGAATATGAGCGTGACGGAAGACCTCGTCTGGCTCACGGCCAGGACACCGGAGAACATCGTCGTCAACCTGCCCGACGTCGATGATTCGACGCTGGAAGGCTACAGGCGCGCCTGAAACTGCGCCTGAAACTGAACGAGCCGGAGAGTTCGGGGCAAGCCCTCAGCCGTTCCCGAACTCCCCGGTCAGACAGCGTGCCCGAGGAGACGGCGGTCGTTCCATTTGCCGGATGGGCCATGTAGATTGAGCGCCGAAACCGATCAGAACCGCGCCTGCCGCCGCTGTCGCGACGAAGCCAGGCGCCAGGAGAACCGATGAGCAGCCTCGACAGGATGTTGACCATCCTCGATCTCTTCGACGAAAACCTGATGAGCATCCAGCTCGATCACGCCGTCCAGGCGACAGGTGCTTCGAAGGCGACTGCCTATCGCTACATCCAGTCCCTCTGCCATCGCGGCCTGCTCGCCCCTGCGGCGGGGGGAAGCTATGTGCTGGGTCCGCGCATCATCGAGCTCGACCGGCTCGTCCGCAAGATGGACCCGCTGCTGAGCAGCGCCAGCCCGCTCATCCGGGCCGCGAGCGTCCGGCTCAACATCAACATCATGCTGTGCAGCTTCTACGGCGACAAGGTGATGTGCGCCGATCTCGCCTGGCCGGACCACAGCGTCGAGGAAATCTACGAGCGCGGCCGGCCGATGCCGATGTTCCGCGGCGCGATGGCGAAGATCATTCTCGCCAACCTGACCCCCTACCAGCTGCGCAGCATGATGCTCTGGCACAGCGAACGCATCCGCGAGGCCGGACTCGGCGAGGATTGGGAGGATTTCCGCTCCCGCATGACGCGGCTGCGCCGGGCCGGCTTCTGCGTCTCGCGCGCCGAGGTGTTCGAAGGGCTCATCGGCATCAGCGCGCCGATCTTCGATGCGGAGCAGAGGGTGCTCGGCAGCGCGGTCCTGATCATCCCCGAACAGCGCTACGACGCCAATCCCGACGCGCCCTACACGGCGGAGATCGTTGCGCTCGCCGCCGCTATCACGGACGACATCGCCAAGCGGTCGGAGGCGGGCTCGGCCGGCGCCGGGCGAGCGGCGCGCCCGCGAAAGGCGCGCGCCCTCAAGGAACCCAAGGAAAAGGCGATCGCCTGATCCCTACAGCATCGAATTTTCCCGAAAACCGCATTCCACTTTTCGGGCCGATGCTCTAGCCGGCGGCGAGGAAACCGCCATCCACAGTCAGGATGCTGCCGTTGACGAAGGCACCGGCCGGCGAAGCCAGGTAGATGACCGCCGGAGCCAGATCGCCGGGTTCGCCCCAGCGGCCTGAGGGCACACGCGCCAGCATGTTGCGCGTGAAGACCTCGTCGTCCTGCAACGCGCGCGTGAATTCGGTCGCGATGAAGCCCGGCGCCAGCGCATTGGCGGTGATGCCGTGCTGCCCCAGCTCGACCGCAAGCGCCCGCACGAGCGAGGTCAGCCCGCCCTTGGCCGCCGCATAGGCGGACAAGGCCTGTTTGGGCTGCTGCACCGCGATCGATCCGAGCATGATGATCCGCCCGAACTTCCGCTCGATCATGCCGGGCACGACGGCCCGCGTGACCAGGAACGAACCGTTGAGATGGGTGTCGATCACAGCGCGCCATTCGGCATAGCTGAACTCGTGGAACATCTTGCGCCGCTGAATACCGGCGTTGTTCACTAGGATATCCACGGCCCCGCGGTCGGCAACGATGCCAGCGACACCGGCATTCACCCCCGCCTCGTCGGTGACATCGAAGGCTGCATGAGAGGCCGAGAACCCGGCCTCTCGCAGCTCGGTCGCCCGGGCGGCGACCGCACCTTCGTCCAGGTCGTTGACGACCACATGCGCACCGGCCGAGGCGACCGATTGCGCGATCTTCCAGCCGATGCCACGCGCCGCACCTGTCACCAGTGCGACGCGGCCTTGCAGAGAAAACAACTCGGACGACATGTCCTGCTCCTGTGGGAAAATGCCGCTCAGAGCTTGCAGGCCGGGCTCGGCGCGACCGTGGCGATTTCGGCGGGAACCGACATCTTGATCACGGGACGCAGCTTGCCGCCATTCTGCTCGACGATGCCGAAATAATTGGGACGCACGAGCTGGTTGTCCTCCTTGCGCAGGAGCACATTGCCCAGGATCGTGTCGTAGCTGCGCCCGGGGATCGCCTTGGCGAGATCGGCCGCCTTGACGCTGCCCGTCGCCTTCACGGCCTGGAAGATCACCTGCATGCCGACATAGGTGTCACCCTCGAAATTGGAGGGCGTCGTGCCGGGATAATACTTCTCCCAGGCCGCGACGAACTCCTTGTTGGCGGGCGTGTCGAGCGTCGAGGAGTAGTTGATGATCCCCGAAATGCCCTTGGCGGCTTCGCCGATCGAGGCGACGGTGTTGTCGGTCACGAAGCTGACGCCGGCCACGGTCGCCGAATCCAGCAGGCCGTATTGCTTGGCCTGCGTCGCGAAATTGACCGCGTCACGGCCTGCAAGCGCGACATAGACACCCTTGGCGCCGGCATTCTTGATCTTCTGGATATAGGTCGCGAAATCGTTGGTGCCGAGCGGCGAGAAGTTCTCCGAGACGACCTTCTTGCCCTGGCTTTCGGTGGATTTGGCGAAGCTGGCGGCGACGTCGCGGCCCCAGGCGATGTCGGCGGCCATCACAGCCCATTCCGTCTCCTTGCGCTCCTTGAGCCAGGGCGTCGCTGTCGCTGCGTCGGAGGAATCGGCATTGTTGACGCGGAACATGCGGGCCGTGCAGCTGTCGCCCGTCATCTTGTCGCTCTTGTTGATGGTGGCGACGTAGAGCGCATCCCAACGGGCCAGGAGCGGCGCGATCGCCAGCGCCTCGCCCGAGGCGACGGCCCCGATCAGCACCTTGTTGCCCTGAAGGGCGAGCTTCTCGGCCTGCCGCCGCGCCAGATCGGGCTTGGCCTCGGTGTCGAGATATTCGACCTCGACCTTGTGGCCGGCAATGCCGCCGGCGGCATTGGCCTGCTGCGCGGCGAACTCGATGGCGCGCTTGGCCTGGTTGCCGAGGTCGGCATAGGTGCCGGTCAGGGCGGTGGGCACGCCGATCTTCAGCGGCTCCTGCGCCAGTGCTGAGCCGGCCGCCATCGTCAGCATGCCCGCGAGTGCGGCTGTTGCAGTCTTCCGAGTCCGCTTCATGATTCTCTCCCTGTCGATTGGTTTTAGACGGCGACGTGCCGCTTCAGTTGTTCGTCGGTCAGTTCGGCGAGCGTGCCGCTTTCCACCACCGCGCCCTTCGAGAGCATGTGGTAGGTCTGCGCCACGCGGCGTACGAGGCTGATATGCTGCTCGATCAGGAGCAGGCTGGTGCCCTCCCCGGCGAGGCGCACGAAGACGTCGGCGAGCTCGTCGATGATGACGGGCGCCAGCCCCTCGCTCGGCTCATCGAGGACAAGCAAGGCCGGATTGGCCATCAGCGCCCGGCCGATCGCGAGCATCTGCTGCTGGCCGCCGCTGAGCGCGGTGCCGGACGTGTCCTGCCGTTCGCGCAGGATCGGGAACAGGTTGAAGACCCGCTCCAGCGTCCAGGAGCCCTTGCGGTCGACGGCGGAACCCAGAACCAGATTCTCCTTCACGCTGAGCGCCCCGATGATCCGCCGCCCCTGCGGCACGACCGAGATCCCGGCACGCGCCGCCGTGTAGTTGCGGATGCGGCCGGACGGCTTGCCCGCCAGGGTGATCTCGCCCTTGCCGAGCGAAGCGATGCCCAGGAAGGTGTTGACGACCGTCGTCTTGCCGACGCCGTTGCGGCCGAGGATGGCGACACGCTCGCCGGCCCCGATCTCGAAGCTGACGCCGCGCAGGACCTGGGCCCGGCCGTAAAAGGAATCGACGTCGCGGAACGCGAGCAGGCTCATTCCACCGAACTCCCCAGATAGGCCGAGACGACGACCGGATTGCTGCGGATTTCGTCAGGCGTGCCCTCTGCCAGCACCTTGCCGAGATGAAGCACCGTGATCCTGTTCGAGATGCCGAACACGACCTCCATGTCGTGCTCGACGAGCAGCACGGTCACTTGCCACTCGAGCGCAAGGTCTCGCAGCAGCCGGGCCATCGCCAGCGATTCCTCGACCGTCAGACCGGCTGCGGGTTCGTCCAGCAGCAGCACCTGAGGTCGCCCGACAAGCGCAAGCGCCAGATCGAGACGGCGCCGGTCGCCATAGGAGATGTCGGCAGCTAGGCGGCTCCGGAGCGCGGTCAGTTCGAGCTTGTCCAGAACCTCGGCGCTGTTGTCGATCTCGACGCTGCGGGCAGCCAGACGGATCTGCTCGTCGATCGTCAGCTCCGCGAAGACGTTGGTCTTCTGGAAGGACCGCGCGAGACCGGCCTGCCGGCGTTCGCGCGGCGAGAGGGCGCCGATATCACGACCGCCGAGGCGCACGGTTCCGCCCCAACTCGCGGCACGGCCGGACAGCACATCCATCAGGGTCGACTTGCCGGCGCCGTTGGGGCCGATGATTCCGCGGACCTCGCCCTTGGGAACGGAGATTGCGACCCCGTCCAGCGCCCGGAAGCCGCCATAGACCCGGCTGAGATCAAGGCCCTGCAACGCGAAGGGCTGCGATGACGTCGCGTTCATGCGCGCCTCCCGGAGAACACGCGCACCAGCAGTCCGCTCAGGCCGATCGGCACGAAGACGGTGACGACGATGAGGATGCCGCCGATGACGGCCGGCCAATGTTCGGTGGCATCGCCGGCGATCTCCTTGATGAAGAAGAACACCACGGCGCCGAGCGCCGGCCCCCAGACAGCCTTGGTGCCGCCGATGATCGCCATGATCAGGGCCGAGCCGGACAGGGTCCAGTGCAGCATGTCGGGCGAGATGAAGGCGTTGTAGAAGGTCGCGAGCACGCCGGCCGTCGCGGCAAGCAGGGCCGAGATCGCGTAGATCGCGGCACGCGGCACCAGCGTCTCGTAGCCGATGAAGCGGGCGCGTTCCTCGTTTGCCTTGATGGCGAAGGTCAGCAGGCCGTAATGGCTGCGCATCAGCAGCCAGAGGCTGCCGAGCGCGATCATCAGCACGACCCAGCAGATGACGAACATCGAATGCGGGTCCTGCAACAGGCTGACCGGGACGCCGAAGATGCGCGCCGGAAAGGTGACGGCGAGGCCGTCATCGCCATTGGCGAGGCCGCGGACCTTGAGCGCGAGTTCATAGAAGGCCTGAGCGCAGGCGAGCGTCAGCATGCCGAAGGCAACGCCGGGGATACGCGTGATGACGAGGCCGAGCACGAAAGCCAGCACCGTCGGCACAACGATGGCGAGGATCAATGCGAGTTCGATCGGAACGATGCCGCGCGAAACCAGAACCCCGAGAATATAGCCGCCCAACCCGTAGAACAGGGCATGGCCGAAGCTGACCATGCCGTTCTGGCGCACCAGGAAGCCGACGCCGGTGGCCAGCATCGCGCCAATCAGCGCTTGCGTCAGCAGCGACAGGGTCAAGGTCGAGGTCACGACGAAGGGGAAGACGCATCCGCCGACAGCAACGACCAGCGCCAGCAGCAAGGGCAACTTCGAGCGCTGCGCGTCGAGCGGGCGCGGGGCTGCCGCGCCGATCAGCTTTTCGGGGAGCGAGGTCATGATGCCTTCCCCGCAAGGCCTTCCGGCCGGTAGATCAGGATGGCCATCATCAGCAGGAACGGCACCATGGAGGCGATCGAGGGCACGAAGACGATGCCGAAATTCTGGAGCTGGCCAATCACCAGCGCCGCGACGAAGGCGCCCGAAAAGCTGCCGAAGCCGCCCACCACCACCACGATGAAGCTCTCGATCAGGATCGAACCGCCCATCGCGGGCGACAAGGCCAATAGCGGCGAGGCGATCGCGCCCGACAGGCCCGCCAGGCCTGCGCCGACAGCAACGACGGAGGCGCTGACCCGCTCGGTGTCGACGCCCTGCATGCCGGTGGTGACAGGGTCGGCGGCGAAGGCGCGGACATAGAGCCCGACCCGGCTGGTCTTCAGCCAGATCGTCAGGCCGGCCCCGATCACAGCTGCCGCCGCGATGACGAAGAGCCGGTAGATCGGGAAACTGGCCCCGGCGATATCGACGGTACCCTGCAACAGCTGGGGAACGGCCACGGTCAGGTTATCCCGCCCCCAGACGGTGCGGACGAAATCCTCCAGCACGAGGAGCAAGCCGAAGGTGACGAGGACCGTGACGATCGGATCCTGATCCTGAAGCTGCCGGAACACGGTGCGGTCGAGCAGCAGGCCGAGCAGGGCGAGCACGATCGCGGCGGCCAGCAGGCCGATCCAGAAGCCGGCAATCGCGATCGTGGCATACGCGACATAGGCGCCGAGCATGAACAAGCTGCCATGGGCGAAGTTCACCACCTGCCGCAACCCGAAGATCAACACGAGTCCGACGGCGACAAGGTAAAGCAGCCCGCCATAGACGAGCCCGTTGAGGACATGGATCAGCATGCTCCGGCCTGCCCTGCAGCGCCCGACCGATATGCACGGCCCTCGGCAAAAACCGGGCAACAAGCGCGAGGAACTGGTCGCAAGTCCATCGATATCCTCCTGACGGCCGCTGAAGCTCTGCCGTTCGTTGCTGGAGCGGCGTCAGGGCGCGCTCTCATTTAGACACTTGTCGCATAATACGATATAGTTGGCAATTATCGATATCGGCTTTACGGGCTTTTTGGCGTGGGCGCATGGAGGTGCCTGAGCACGGTCGCGAGCGCCTCGTCGCGGCGCAGCGCCAGCTCCGCGACGCTCCTGCCCCTTGTTGCGGCGTTCACACTCTCGACCAGGGTCGCCTCGAGTTCCGGCGTGATCCCGGGGGCGCCGAGATCGGCGCACCATTCCGCAAGAGGCCCACGAGCCCAGGCGAAAAAGCCGGCGAGACCGGCCTCCCCGCCACCCATATGATAGCTCAGATGAGGACCGGCCACTGCCAGCCGCAGGCCGAGCCCATGCGTGACGGCAGCATCGACATCCTCGGCCGAGGCCACGCCATTCTGGACGAGAAACGCCGCCTCGCGCCAGAGCGCCACGGTAAGGCGTGTCGCCAGATGGCCGATGACCTCCTTGTTCAGGACAACGGGCCGCTTGCCGATGGCGGCATAGAAGGCAACCGCCGCCTGGACGGCCTCGGGGGCGGTCTGCCGGCCGCCGACAATCTCGACGAGCGGGATCAGGTGCGGCGGGTTCATCGGATGGCCGACGAGAATGCGCTCGGGATGGAGGCAGCCCTCCTGCAGATCGGAGGCCTTGAGCCCCGATGTGCTGGACGCAATGATCACCTCGGGCGCGAGAACATGATCGAGCGAGCGCAGGGTCGCCTGCTTCAGATCGAGCTGCTCGCGCGCGTTCTCCTGGACGAAGTCGATCCGGAGGCCGGCAAGCGCGGCGACGTCCTCGAGCACGACCAGCCGCTCGGCCGATCCCGTGGGATCGACCAGCCCGGCAGCTCCGAGCGCGATCCAGTTTCGCTCGATCGCCGGGCGCAGCCGGTCACGCGCTTCCGCCATCGGCTCGGCAACGACCACGTCCAACCCCCGGGCAAGGAAATAGGTCACCCAGCTGGCCCCGATCGTGCCGGCGCCGACGACCGCGACCCTGCGGATCGCATTCGCATTGGGATACATCATCAGGCTCCTTCGGCAGGCCGGCTCAGGAAATCGAAAGCCCGCTATCAACCGCAAGAATGTGGCCCGTGGTCCGGGCCGAGGCGTCGGAGGCGAGGAAGAGCGCCGCATTGGCAACGTCGAGCGGCTCGACCATGCCCAGCAGATGGGCTGCCGTCAGCTTCTGCGTCGTCTCCAGCTGAGCAAGCTGTGCGACAACGCGAGGCGTGCGCGTCGTGCCCGGCGCGACCGCGTTGACACGCACATGATGCGGCGCGAACTCCACCGCCATCGAGCGTGTCAGGGCCGTAATGGCGCCCTTTGCCGCCGTATAGGCGTCCTTGCCGGGCCAGCCCATCAATGCGACCACCGACGTCGCGTTGACGACAGCGCCACCGCCCGCCTTGATGATCTCGGGAATGCCGTAATGGCAGACGAGCCAGGTGCCGAAGAGATCGAGCTTGATCGCCCGCCAGAATTCATCAACCTCCACGCGCGTCACGTCGCCGTCGCGCATGCTGGAGCCGCCGGCATTGTTGTAGATGACGTCGAGCTTGCCGAATGTCGCCACTGCCTTCGCGATGCAGCGCTGGACGCTTTCTGCGTCCGTGACGTCGGTCTGCACGAATTCAGCCTCGAAACCCTCGGCCCTGATCTGCTCGACGACCGCCCTGCCCTGCTCCGCGTTGATCTCGGCGACGACCACACGGGCGCCTTTGCGCGCGAATAACCCGGCAGCAACAGCGCCGATTCCGGTTCCGGCGCCGGTGATCAGTGCGACCTTGTCTTTCAGCGAGCTCATGGTTTTTCTCCATCAAGTCGGCCCTGGTTGGGCCATGATCGTCCCGTTTGGCGAGCCCGCAGCCCGCCGCCGACAGTCTCAGCGTGCGCCGCCGAACACCGAGCTGGGCAAGGGCGAGAACGACGTCGGAAGCAGGATGCGGTTTTCCATCGTCCGGATCATCGGGCGGATCTTGGCGAGGCACCCCTGCCAGGCCGGCTGCTCGGCGAGCAAAGCGCGGCGCTTGCGGCGATCTTCCAGGTCGGAATAAGCCCAGAGATGGACGAGCTGGTTCTGCGTCCCGATCTCGGTGGTGAAATAGCCGAGGAAGCCGCCGAGGATCTCGCGCTGAACGGGCAAGCCCTCGCTCTCGTAGATGCGGAAGTATTCTTTGATATTGACCTCGGTGTGCAGCACGTAGATGCGCTCTTCGACGATCATGACGTTCTCGCTCAATGGGTTCAGGCGGTACGGGAAAGTCTCGGCCAAGCGAGCGCACACCGGCGCAGATACTCAGCGACTGGACGGTGATGTCGTGACCGGCTGGGCCGGGAAGACCATCCACGGGCAGGAGGCCTTCGCGAGGATTTTCGGTCTCATCTCATTGGCGGAGATGGCGCGGGCGGAGATGGCGCGCGGCCGCATTTTCGCGGCCGCGATCCGCTCGCTAAGGCTTACTTGCCGACAAGATTGCAGGCGCTGTCGAGCGGCTTGAAGGCCTCGGCCGCTGCGGTTTCGCCGACCTTCTCGTAGAGGTCCCAGGGAGCCTTCGACTGCGCCGGCGACTTGACGCGGAACAGGTACATCGGGTGCAGCTTGCGGCCGTCGATGCGCACGGAGCCCTTCCCGAACGCAAGATCCTCGGTCGGCAGTTCCTTCATCTTGGCGACGATGGCGCGCCCGTCGGTATCGTTGCCAACGGCAGCGACCGCCTTCAGGTAATGCAGTACGCCCGAATAGACGCCGGCCTGGAACGAGGTCGGCATGGCCCCGCCATGACGCTCGCCGAATTTCTTGGCGAAGCTGCGGGTCTGGTCGTTGAGGTCCCAGTAGAACGGCTCGCTGAGATAAATGCCCTTGCCGCTCTCAAGCCCCAGCGACTTCACGTCGGTCAGATAGACGGCCAGACCGGCCAGGCTCTGACCGCTCTGCGTGATGCCGAACTCGGCGGCCTGCTTGATCGAATTGGTGAAATCGCTGCCGGAATTGGCGAGTGCGATGACATTGGCCTTCGAGCTTTGCGCCTGCAGCAGATAGGACGAGAAGTCCGACGAACTCAGCGGGTGCCTGACCGCCCCGACCACGGAGCCCCCGGCCTGCTTCACGAAATCGCCGGCCTCGCGTTCCATGTCATGCCCGAAGGCATAATCGGCGGTGAGGAAGAACCAGTTCTTGCCGCCGGACTTCACGACGGCCGAGCCGGTGCTCCTGGCCAGACTGTAATTGTCGAGCGTCCAATGGACATGGTTGGGCGTACAGGAATCGGCTGTCAGACGGTTGCTGTTCGAGGTCGTGATCACCGCGACCTTGTTCTTGTCCTTGACCAGAGCGGAGATCGCCAGCGAGATCGATGAATTGGGAATGTCGGCGATCATGTCGACGCCATCGGCATCCAGCCATTTGCGCGCGATGTTCAGGCCGATATCGGGCTTGTTCTGGTGGTCGCCGCGAATGATCTCGATCGGCACATTGCCGATCTTGCCGCCGAATTCGTCAACCGCGATCTGCGCGGCAACGACGGAGCCCGGCCCCGCCATATCCGCATAGATGCCGGCCTGGTCGTTGAGCACGCCGATGCGCAGAACGTTATCGCTGAATTGCGCCTGTGACGCCTGCGCCGACAGCGCAAGAGACCCCAACGCGAGAGCGGCCAGTCTGAGATTCATGATGCACCTCCCTGAGAACACGATCATTTTTATCGCTCGACTTGGCCAAGCGTGATTTTCATCGTTACTCTCATTTAATGAGATAATTGTCAATTATTGCTGGATCAGTGAGGCCCGCGTTTCACGCCACTAACAGCGCTGTGGGCGCACAGTCGCATCGAGCTCGGCCCACATCGCCTTTTCCGAGTCACGGCATGGCCGGGCGTCAGCTAAAGCGCTGCGACCGCTCCATATGCACTCCTTCCGGCGATGGCAGAAGAGACGCGAGAACGCGAACCCAGAACCTGATATGAATATTATTATCGCAATACGATAATATCGACCACAAATAGGGCGGCATAGGGCGCTAGATTCTTGCCAGACAGCCTCCCTCCATCATTCCAGACATGTTGCGCAATCTGCGCACAGAGAGCCCATGCCGGGACGTGAGGCAATTATTCCCTCACGCGGCCTGCAAGGAGAACGGTGATCCCGCCGCATGGCCTGCGGCACACGGAATATCGCTTTGTTCCGCGCCCGGTAGAAATACCGAGCTGCCCGACCTTAACTGTCCGGGTTCGAGCCCCAGCACAGGCTGCGCCAATGACATCCCAACGCCAGCTTCATCTCGGCGCCTTCATGCGCCCGGTCAGCATCCATACCGGAGCGTGGCGCTATCCAGGCGCCTATCCCGACGCCAACTTCAATTTCAGCCATCTGAAGCGCTTCGCGCAGAAGCTCGAGGCCGGCAAATTCGACGCCTTCTTCATGGCCGATCATCTCGCCGTGCTGAACATGCCGGTCGAGGCCCTGAAGCGCAGCCACACCGTGACCTCGTTCGAGCCCTTCACCCTGCTCTCGGCGCTGGCCAGCGTCACCGAGCATATCGGCCTTGTCGCAACGGCGTCGACGACCTTCGATGCGCCCTATCACATTGCCCGGCGCTTCGCCTCGCTCGACCATATCAGCGGCGGCCGGGCCGGCTGGAACATCGTCACCACCTCCAACCCGGATGCAGCGCTGAATTTCGGCCTCGATGAACATGCCGAACATGGCGAGCGCTACGACCGGGCGCGCGAGTTCTACGATGTCGTCACCGGGCTATGGGATTCCTTCGCCGACGACGCTTTCACGCGCGACCGCGGCAGCGGGCTCTATTTCGATCCCGCGAAGATGCATGTCCTCGATCACAAGGGGCCGCACCTCTCGGTGCGCGGCCCGCTCAATATTGCCCGGACACCACAGGGCTGGCCAGTGATCGTCCAGGCCGGGGCCTCGGAAGCGGGCCGCCGGCTTGCAGCGGAGACGGCCGAAGTCGTCTTCGCCGCCCATCGTACCCTGCCGGAGGGACAGGCCTTCTACGCCGATGTGAAGGGACGGATGAAGCAGATCGGCCGCAACCCCGACCACCTCAAGATCCTGCCCGGCGTCCTCGTCGTAGTCGGCGACAGCGTCGAGGAGGCCCGCGAGAAGCGCGCCCTGCTCGACAGCCTAGTGCATTACGACAGCGCCATCGCCTCGCTCTCGATCGCGCTCGGCCACGACGCCTCGGGCTTCGACCCCGACGGACCGCTGCCCGACATCCCGGAGACCAATGCCAGCAAGAGCGGGCGCGAGCGCACGATCGAACTGGCGCGGCGCGAGAAGCTGACCGTGCGCCAGCTTGCCCAGCGCCTCGGCGGCTATGGCGGGCTCGCCCTTGTCGGCACTCCCAAGACGATCGCGGATTCGATGGAGGAGTGGCTCGACGCCCGCGGCAGCGACGGCTTCAACGTGATGTTCCCCTATCTGCCGGAGGGGCTCGATGATTTCGTCGACAAGGTGGTGCCGGAGCTTCAACGGCGCGGCCTGTTCCGAAGAGACTATGCCGGGAAGACCCTGCGCGAGAATCTGGGCCTGCCGCGCCCCGCGAACCGCTTCTTCACCTGAGATCTTGCTGTGGCCCTTGAAAATTCACCCTGGGGTCGGCCATGAAGCCGAACGGCCGAGCCGACGCTCCCCACTCTCGGACAGAAGCCGGCCACCATTTTGCAATGCCGGGCTCGCGACCTCGGCATCGCTTCGCTCCCTGCGCTGGAACATCATGACGCCTGCCCCGATCGATCCACCACAACCGCACGGAAGAAGGCGGTATGTCAGATTCTTTGCGCCGATCCTGGCCGGCGCCACGCTGCGCGATCGCGCGATTGCCTGCCTTGGCGCGCTGCTTGGCGTCGGCGCGACCGGACTGATCTGCAGCCTGGTTCTCCGGCGACGACCCGCATTTGCCCCTGCTTGTCGCCCCGATGGGCGCCTCCGCCTTGCTGCTGTTTGCCGTCCCGGCCAGCCCGCTGGCGCAGCCCTGGCCGATTATCGGCGGCAACATCCTGTCCGCGACGGTCGGGCTCGCCGTCGCGCGGTTCGTGCCTGACCCAACGCTCGCTGCGGGCCTCGCCGTGGCGCTCGCGATCTGCGTGATGTCGCTGGCGCGCTGCCTGCACCCGCCTGGCGGCGCAGCCGCCCTCACCGCCGCATTGGGTGGTCCTGCCGTCGCAGCCTATGGCTACGCCTTCGCGTTCGTGCCGGTGGGCCTGAATTCCGTCGTGCTGACACTGCTCGGCTGGGGCTTTCACAAGCTCACGCGCCACGCCTATCCGCACGTCGCCACCGCGCTCCCCGGCAATGCCCATGGCACGAGCGACCTGCCGTCGCGCAAACGCGTGGGCTTCAACGACGATGACATCGACAAGGCGCTCGATGATCTCGGCGAGACCTTCGACATCGATCGCGCCGATCTCGATCATCTGCTGAGACGGGTCGAATTACGCGCGCTCGAACGGTCGCATGGCAGGCTGTCCTGCGCCGACATCATGTCGCGCGACATCGTCCGGATCGACCGCAACGCCGCCCCCGGGCGCGCCCGCACGTTGCTTCTCGAACATGAGGTGCGAACGCTCCCCGTCGTCGATCATGAAAACCGCGTTCTCGGCTCGGTCGGGCTGCGCGAACTGACAAGGCCGGGCAGCCGCATCGCCGACATCATGTCGGCGGCCTGCATGGCGCGGCCCGACCAGGCTGCGTTGGAGCTGATCGCGCCGCTCACCGATGGGCAAAACCACGCCGTCGTCATCACCGACGAGACCGACCTCCTGCTGGGAATGATCACCCAGACCGATCTCCTCGCCATCCTCGCCAAGCCGGGAACGGCAGGCTGACAGGAAAGCCCTGCCGGACCGACAGCTGCAACACGCTGTCCCGATGCAGCAGAAGATCAGTCGGTGGCGCGTTCGAGCCTGGGGATGAAGTCCCAGATCCGACGGTTCAGCGTATAGAGGTTGCCGATTGCCGTGGCGATCTCATCGAGCCTGGCCTTGTCGACGGGCCGCCTGACCCCGAAGCGCAGGTTGCCCCTGCTTTCCTCCAGTTTCATGTTCTGGGTATGGGTGATCTCGCCGCTTTCGCTGATGACAAAGGAGGCGTGGTTCAGGTCGTTGCGAAGCTTGGTGCCGTCAGAGAAATCCTTGACGATCTCCGTGAGCTCGTCCCGCAAAGCCTTGTCGGAAAGACTTATCTTCGCCAGGCGCTGCACGAGATCAAGGCGCGCGCGCGTGGTGTTCAGAGTGGAGAACACTATGGCGGCGGCAGGCTCGCTGGTGTCCAGCAACAGCATCAGCACGTAAATGAACATGCTCTCATTGTTGGACCAGGCGAAATTCAGATCGCCTATCTGGGCCAGCAGAGTTAACCTCTGCTCGCTTGAGCGTCGGGCTGCCGCTTCCAGCGCGTCGAAATCGGGACGCGGCGGCAAGACCGATTGCTCACGGTTTCGTCTGCGCATAGCCGTCACCATTGCCGTTGGCCCAGACCCGGTAGGTCGCGATGTTCGATCTCTTCAGAGTACGCCAGGCGCGCCGCGAGGCCTATGCCGCGCTCGAACCTTTCGTCAACCGGACGACGCTCGAAGGCAATGTCCCGCATGCCGGCGACTGGCTGCAACCACAGATCATCGGATTCCTGGCTACGTTCGTGACGCTGATCGCCCAGCGCCGCTGCGGCGCCTTGCGCACGCATGCGCTGGCCTCGGTCCAGTCGAATGTCCTGAACACCCTGACGGGGATCGGGCCGGAGCTGATCGGCGAGGAAATCTGCCTGCTGAGCAGCCGCCGCGACCCGGCCTTCGCAGCCGGCTCCTTCGGCGCACTCGCCTTCCTCGAAGCGCTCGGATCGACAGCATCAGCGGCGGCAGACGCATCGGAGACGCCCGATCAGGGGGCTGATCTCGACAGCCGGCGGCGGAGCACGCTCGACGAGCTCTGGGAGGAACATGTCGAGAGCGGCATGAGACGGGCACGGGCTGTCGGCTAAGCTCGGGCCGTCGGCTAAGCTCCTGGCCCCGAAAAGCCGGAATCCAGCTGGCAGCCCGGCTCCGAGAACAGGCCGAGTTCGAGCTGCTGTTCGACGCAAGTGTCGTCTGGCACGACGCCCTGCTTCGGCTGAACAGGCAGCAGCCGATACAGCGCTTCAATGAAACTCCTGTCGACCTCTTCCGTCGCCACCCCTTCGAGCACAGCGAGAAAGCGACTGTAGCGGGTCGCGCATGTCGCCCAACCCGGCTGCGCCTCGGCGGACTCGCCCACGACCGGACATCGGATCACCTGGCTTTCTGGCCGCCAGAGCCCGCTGTTCTCCCGCTCGATCTCCGCAGTATCGAGGCCGGTGGCAATCTTGACCTTGAGATGCCAGGCCGTCCGCACGGAAACACCGAGGATGTGCCCGAGCCGCTGCGAACTTACCCGCTGCGCCGTCGCGGTCATCAGATACAGCGCCTGCATCCAGACATGCAACGGAACATGGCTGTTGTGGAAGATCGTACCGTGCCGGACCGTAAAGGGCTTGCGGCAGGAATAGCACTTCCAGGCCCCGACCGGAGTACTGAGACCATTGAGCCGGCCCAGCCGCGACATTTCACGGCAATGCGGGCACACGGGTCCGTCCGGCCACACCAGCCGTTCAAGCGACAGGAACGCGACACGCTCGTCATACATTCTGACGGCATAGGGCATGGACAACTCCCGACACCCCGAACAGTTGTGGCTGGGTCGTTAAAAGTCAATAAAATGTTAAGACCGGGTAATAATTCGACACATTGACGGAATAGCCCCCGCGTTGGATGGTCACAGACGTAATCGATCGAATTCGGAAACGCGAATAACATGTGCGTGACCATATAGAATAAAATCGATTATATAGAGAAAAGAAAAAGACCCAGAAATTAAATAAATTCTGGAATTGTCTACTTATATTACTTGATTTTGAGCGCGATCGTATAACGATATTATAGTGGTAATTATGTTTCAGTCATATTTGGTTCGATATTTTTGTTATTGAAGATTTAAAATAAAATTTATTACTATATTTATGTATTACGAAAATAGAAACAAAACCAAGGAGGCCCCGCCATGCCATAGCGCATAGCATGATCGCTCTTCGTTTTAGGGCGCTTTCATTAGGAGTCCTTCCTTTCTAATTCTACGAGGACTGACTCAAATTCAATAAACTTCATTTTACAATCGACATCTTCCGCAAATGGCTGGCACAACCCAGAAGAGATGTGTCCGGCTCAGATGCGCGATGTCTTCCAATTCTTCAGGAGAGCATCATGTCTGGACAGAACAATAACCACGACGACCCGACCCAGGGCCAGCTCCAGGGGCAGGCCGAACTGCAGGCCCAGTTGCAGGCTCAGGCTGAGCTTCAGGGGCAGGGTCAAGGCCAGGGACAGGGTCAAGGCCAGGGACAGGACCAGGGCCAGAACTCGAACCAGAGCCAGGGTCAGAGCCAGTACGCCGGCCAGATTGCTGCCCAGGCCGTCGATACCAGCGTCTGGAACAGCTCCGCCAATGAGAACGGCAACCTCAATCTCAACGGCAATGGCAATCTGAATGCCAACGGCAACCTGAACTTCAACGAGAACATCAATCACGTCCAGAACCAGGTCGACAACGTCGTCAACGTGACGGTCGATCTCGATCTCAGCGGAGCCCTCACCGCTCCCGCCGACAATGACGCGATCGATATCGACGAGATCTCGTGCATCACCGACTCGATCATCATGCCCGATGTCGTCAACCAGTCGACCTATAACGGCAACAACTTCAACATCGATCAGGTCAACAACCTGGCCGATAACGACTCGATCCATGGCGCCTCGGTGAGCTACAGCGCAGGTGGACTTGCCGATGCTTGCTGCTACTCCTCCCCCGAAGCGGTCGGCGACTTCTCGATGACTGCCAAAGCCTGGGGTGGCGAGGCGACATCCAACGTCGGCGACATCACCGGCGACGATGGCGGCTTTGCGGGCATCGGCGCCGCGGCAGCTAACGCCACGCTGACCCAGGAAGCCTTCACCCAGCACATCGCAATGGGCGCGAACATCCAGTTCAACTCCATTGACCATCTGCAGGTTGTCGGCGGCGACATCAGCGACGCGCTCTAAGCGCCACATCGCCCCCAAAGCGAGCATGGAAACGAACGCGCGGGAGCCAGCTCCCGCGCGGTTTCCCGCCCTAGGACAATAAAACCCGATAACGGGTGCTGCGCCCGAACCAATCTCGACCGGTCCGGCCGGACGACACGGAGGAGTGCGCCATGACTTCCGGTGGCTTCACTGAGACAATTTGGCACTTTGCCGGCTATCTTCGCACTTTCGAGGATGTGGTGCGCGAGCAGGATGCCTATTCTGGCGACCCCCAACGGATCGTTTCCGATGAGCATAGCGGCTCCCACAGCGACCGCGCCCCGCGCTTCACGGACGAAGAACAGCTGTCACGGCCCGTCTTCTTTCGCCCGGACTCATTCCCCGAAACCGCCCCTCCGATCCACAAACTGGCGGCTTCGCCTTTTTCACCGCCGATCAAGGCTCCCCCGCCGGCGCCACCTCCGCTCAAGCATTTCGAGCCGTCCGAAAACCCCGAGACCGCTTTCGGTTACAGCATTCGCTCGGAAAGACTTATCACCGTCCAGTATCAGGATGGCGGCATCGAAACCCTCATCAACATTCATCAGACCAACCATCAGAACGACCGCGATCTCCTGACCTCCGATGATATCCGCTACTCCGACGGCAGCCTGGTCGTGCCGCCCGAGCTGGATCTCTCCGAGACGTTCACCGCGATGATCCGGTCTGCAGAGGAAGCCGTACCCGCGCCCCTGCATGAAATCAGCGGCGGCAACACCCAGAGCGCAATCGAGAGCTTCACAGCGCGCGACGACCGCTGGTCCGAGACCGGCAGCCCCAATTCAGACGGCAGCCCGGCACAGCACGCGCCGGAAGGCCGCATCGTCGACGGTGTCGCGAGTTCCGCCGAGCTGCCCGCGCCGACCATTGTGGAGATCGCGCCCTGGCGGCCTGTCGAGGAGGCTCCGAGCCACGAGATCACCAAGACGCTGACCAGCGCCGAACCGACCGGCGGGGTCGCAGTCGTCGTGGAGACCGGGCTCAACACCCAGGTCAATGCCGCCGTCATCGTCGACGCCAACGAGGCCACGGGCTCGATGATCGTCGGTGGCGATTCCTACTTCAGCCGCGGCATCGTGCAGATCAATGTTCTCACCGACAGCGACCATGTCGACATCGCCATAGACGGGGCGCTGACGGCAAGCGCACTGACCGCGGGCAACGAGGTGCACAACGTCGCCGAGTTCATCACCCATGTGATGACCGGCAGTCCCAACGGCGCAGCTGCCACGCCGCTCTGGTCGATCGACATCATGTCGGGGAGTTTCTACGACGTTAAGACAATCGTTCAGTTCAACGATCTCAACGACAGCGACCGGATCGTCCAGGCCGAGCAGGGCACATATTTCGACGTCAAGAGCGGCGGAAACGAACAGTTCAATCTCGCCAAGGTCTACGGGCTCGACAGCTACGACATCATCATCATCGGCGGCGACTATCACCGGGCAGACTGGATCTTCCAGTACAATATCGTGCTCGATTCAGACAGCGCCAAGCTTTACGCCACGGGCAGCGCCGCCGACAGCGCCGAGGTCACGGCCGGCTTCAACCAGCTGACCAACATCGCCGACATCACCACCTATGACAGCGCCGGCTTCAAGCCGATGCTGCCAGCGCATTGGAATCTGCTCGAGGCGCTCGACAACCGCTACACGATCCTGACGGCCAACCCGGACTGGGACCTGAACGGCAACCGATCGGGCACGCTGCAGGTCCTCTACGTTTCCGGCGACTATTACGACGTCAACGTCATCACCCAGGTCAACATGCTGGTGGATGCCGACCAGGTGATCCAGGCCAACGGCCATGAGGGCGCGACCCAGGGCGCGGCGCTCGGCGGCAACACGGCGCTGAACGAAGCGCATATCGTCGACCCCGGCACGCTCTCGGACTCCAAATATCTCGGCGGCGAGGCTTACGAAGAAAGCGTGCTGATCCAGGTCAACATGATCACCGACAGCGACACGGTGACGATCCACGATACGAGCACGCTTGTTCCCGAGCTTGTCGCCTTCGCACATGAGGCGCAGGCGCAATACGAGCAAGGCTGCATCGACACGCGGCCAGTCTTCGTCGATCCCGCGCAACATGATCACCTGATGTCCAACATGCTGTCTTGAGGCGACCTAGGGTCGGGGGCACTCCATGACTGAAGAAGCCAAGCCATTTTCTCAACTAAGGCGCGCCTATGACGACAGCCGGCCCGAGGCCGCTGGCATGCTTGGCGCCGTCGGCATACCTGGCGCCGTCGGGATACCTGGCGCCGTCGACATGCCTGGCGCCGTCGACATGCCGACGTCGCGTTTCGCCGATGTCGCGAACTCCAACGAGAAGGCGACCGAGCAAACGCCAGCGGCCACCCCGGCGCGGGTGGAGGTCAAGGCAGAGGCCAAGCATGGCGCACCGGCGGCAGACGGTGTCGCGGCCCTTCGCCCGGCAGGCATCGTAAACGGAGGACAATCCACCCCGACGCAGAACGGTCATGGCGGCGGAGGAAAGGGCGGCGGGTCTGGAGGCGGCGGCGGTGGCGGCTCGGGCCGAGGCTCGCCACTCGAACAGCGTCTCGGCGACCGCGACTTCAAGCAGGTTCTGGGCAGGGGCCTGAACGATGCACGCCGCAACATGGTGGTCGTCGCGATCTTTTCGCTTGTCGTGAACACGCTGGTGCTGGCGGTCCCGATCTACCTGTTCCAGATGTCGGACCGGGTTCTGACCAGCCGCAGCCTCGACACGCTGGTGATGCTATCGATCATCGTCATGGTCGCGATTCTGGCCCATGTCCTGCTCGACATGATGCGCCGCTTCATCCTGATGCGGATTGCCGTCGATGTCGAAAGCCGGCTCGGCGGGCCGGTTCTGAGCGCTGCCGCAAAGGCCGCCCAGACCGGCTCCAACCGCGAATTCCAGACCCTTGCCGATCTCCAGCAGATCCGCAGCTTCATCACCGGCCCGGTCATCCTGACGATGCTGGATGCGCCGACCGCACCGATCTACCTGCTGGCCGTCTATCTGATCCACCCGCATCTCGGTTACATCGTCACCGTCGCCGCGCTGATCCTGGTCGCCGTCGCCTATCTGAACCAGCAACTGACGGCCGTGCCCTTCGCCCGGTCGAGCGCCTTCTCGACGCGCGCGAACCTTCAGTCGGAGGCGATGTCGCGCAATTCGCAGGTCATCAACGCCATGGGCATGATCCCCGAGGGCGTGCTGATCTGGGGGCGGGAAACCGCTGAATCGCTGAAGGCGCAGGTCAGCGCGCAAGACCGCAACATCATGATGACCGGGCTCTCGAAGTTCTTCCGGCTGGGGACGCAGATCGCGATGCTCGGCTGGGGCGCCTGGCTCTCGCTGGAAGGGTCGCTCACCGGCGGCATGGTCATCGCCTCCTCGGTCGTGGCCGGCCGGGCGCTGGCGCCGCTGGAGGGCACGATCGAAGGCTGGCGCAGCTTCATCCATGCGCGCGCAGCGTATTCGCGCGTCCAGGCCCTGCTGCAGAGCTCGCCGCTCAATCTCGACCGCCTGAAACTGCCCAACCCCAAGGGCCGGCTCGATGTCGAGCGCATCCTCTATGTGCCGCCGCCCAGCAAGAAGGTCATCCTCAACGGCATCAGCTTCAGCCTGGAGCCGGGCGATTCCCTGGCCATCGTCGGCGCTTCGGGAAGTGGCAAGTCGACGCTTGCGCGCATGCTGGTGGGTTCGATCAGCCCGACGGCGGGAACCGTTCGTCTGGACAGGATGGAGCAACGCAACTGGGACCCGCGGCAATTCGGCGAGAGCGTCGGCTATCTCCCGCAGGATACCCAGCTCTTCCCTGCTTCGATCAAGGCCAACATCGCCCGCATGCAGGACGACGCCACGGATGAAGCCGTGTACGAGGCGGCCGAGATCGCCGACATCCACGAGATGATCGCGCAGTTCGCCCACGGCTACGAGACCCAGATCGGCATCGACGGCAGCCCCCTCTCGGGCGGTCAGAAGCAGCGGCTGGGGCTCGCACGGGCCTTCTTCGGCAATCCGCGCCTCGTCGTGCTCGACGAGCCCAACTCCAATCTCGATACGATCGGCGAGAACGCCTTGGCACGCGCCTTCGAGCGCGCCAAGGCGCGGGGCATGACCGTGGTGGCGGTAACACAACGACCGGCGCTGCTGCGCAGCGTCGACAAGATCATGATGATCAAGGATGGCGCCGTGCAGGCCATCGGCACGCGCGACGAGATCCTGCCGCTGATCGTCGGGCAGCGCAGCATCGACAGCCCGCAGCCCAGGCCTAACTGAACTAGCCGAACTGACCTTCAAAGACCGGCAAGGCCGCTCGATCGGCCTGTCGAATACATAAACGACCGGGGAGACGATACGATGGTTGCCATCACGGCGGGGGCTCAGCCCTGGTATGCAGATGTTCCGCGCAGCACGCGCTGGGCCAAGATCAGCGGCGTCGTCATCGTCTCGACGACAGTCATGGGCTTCGGCGTCTGGGGCAACACCGCACCGATCTCGGGCGCCGTCATCGCGCCGGGCGTCTTCGTCACCACCGGGCAGAACAAGACCATCCAGCATCTCGAAGGCGGCGTGATCCGCGAGATCATGGTCCGCGAGGGCGACATCGTGATGCCCGGCCAGCTGCTGGTGCAGCTCGACGACACCTCGCCCCGGGCGGAACTGCGCCGGCACCTGCTCAAGCAGATCCGCCTGGAAGCGATCGAGGCGCGGCTGAATGCCGAGGCGGCCGGGCAGACACGGCTCGAATTTCCGGCGCATCTCCTGGCGCGCAGCGCCGATCCCGACGCGGTGGCCATGCTCAGGTCGCAGACGGCGACTTTCGTCGCGCGGCAGAACAACATCGCCAATGACATCGCGGCACAGCAGAAGGGTATCGACGGGCTCGAAGAGAAGATCACCGGCAGCAAGGCCCAACTGGCCGCTGTCGCCCAGCAGGGCCAACTGCTCAAGGAAGAGCTCGCGGGCAAGCAGGCGCTGCTCGAACGCGGCTATATCCGCAAGCCCGAGGTGCTCTCGCTCCAGCGGAGCGCCGCCAATCTTCAAGGCGAGGCCGGCCGCATCACCGGCGATATCGGCGATGCCCGCGAGCGCATCGCGCGTGCCGTCGAGCAGATCGACGGCGTGCGCAAGACGGCGATCAAAACCGCTTCCGAGCAATTGCAGGATATCGGCGCAGAGCTGAACGACGTTCGCGAGCGCATTCACACAGTGAAGGGCGTGCTCGACCGGTCGAGGATCGTCACCCCGGTCCGAGGCACCGTGGTCAAGATGCGCTATCATTCGACCGGCGGCGTCATCGAGGCCGGCAAGAGCATCATGGAGATCGTTTCGCTTCAGGAGGAGCTGATCATCGAGTCGCGTGTGCGCCCGCAGGACATCGACAAGATCAGGCACAGCCAGATCGCAACCGTACGCCTGACCGCCCTGAACCAGCGGACTACGCCGATGATCAACGGCAGGGTCATCTATATCTCCGCCGACGCACTGCCCGATGAGAGGCAGCGCTCCTATCCGAGCACGTCAGACCTATATGTCGTGCGCGTGCGCCTCGAAAGCAGCAGCATCGCCGCCATCCATGATTTCCAGCCAACGCCTGGAATGCCGGCAGAAGTCTATATCCAGACGACCGAACGCACCTTCTTCGAATATCTGATGCAGCCGATCCGCGACAGCATGGCGCGCGCGTTCCGGGAATCCTGACGGGGCCAGGGCAGTTGCGAGGACGAGCAGCAAAATGCCGGACCCTGCCCGGAGAGGCGCTGACGAGGGCTGCAAGCAAATCAGCTCTTGGGATGCTGCCGCCAAACCCGCCGCGCAATCCAGATCGACTTCCTGGCCGCGCCGCCGACGCTGCCGCCGATCACGCAGTAATGATCAGCCAGCTCCGCAAATGGCCCCGACAGGTGACAGGCGGCGCGACAACCCTGTTCCGTTCAGGAGTGGATCTTCGTGGGGCAGGAGTAATTTTGCAATATAAAAACCAACCAACAGCAAAAAAATACGAACTCAGACGAACAACTTATAAGTTAAATTTATGTTATTATTATTTAAACTTAAGTAAATATATTCATCTATATCTGTATTTAGTTCATCATTTTCAAATACATGAATCTAAATTTGGTAATTATCTCGCATCACACCCTTAATTTAGCACCATACTGCCGAACGATTACAGGGTCCGCCTCAATTTTCAAATTAACCCAAGAAGAGGTATGGCTAAAAAAAATTCTGGGAATCCGTCCGAAATTGTGCATAATTTACTGCAATTAAGAACTGCACATTCTGATATTTTAACATAATTTAAAATCAAATTTTTATTAAGGGGTAGTAACAATGCGTAGCGTCCCCACAGCATTAATAGACACAAGCACATTATTTCGCGAAGGCCTCAGCAAACTTTTAGCAAAAGGTGGCTTTCACGTTACCATGATGACCTCAAATGTTGAGGACATCACATCCGGAAGCTCGTCGGAATCTGACCCGGAACTCATCATCATCGGAACCAAGGACGACGACATCTGGTTCGAAAAGAACGTCCGGACGCTTCGTGCCCGGTTTGGCGACGCTCGGATCGTTGTGCTCGCCGACAAGTACAAGCCTGATCAGGTCCACACCGCATTCAGGTTGTCCGCGCGCGGATACCTGATCAAGACCATCAATTCGTCGACTCTGATCAAGTCGCTTGAACTTGTCATGCTGGGAGAGAGCATTTTCCCGTCGGCGATCCTGATGCATGTCGAGACAGAGCACGACGCGGACATCGAGATCGATGAAGAACTCCCTGCGGAGACGCAGCAGATTTCGCATTCGTCCCGTACCCTGTCCGCCCGGGAGACGCAGATTCTGCAATGCCTCGTCAGAGGGCAATCCAACAAGATGATCGCGCGCAATCTCGCGATCGTGGAAGCTACGGTGAAGGTGCATATCAAGGCGATACTTCGCAAGATCCACGTCCAGAACCGGACCCAGGCTGCAATCTGGGCGGTCAACCGCCTGGAGCCCATGCCAGCGATCGCGGGCGCAAATGGATCGACCTACTCGCTGAACAGGGCGCATATGTCGCCCTGAGCAGATGTCGCCTTGAGGAGTGACTAGGCCGTGATGAAGCCCGTAAGGCTCCGTCACGGCCTTTAGGCTGGCTGGTAGAGCCGCCGCAGGCTCTCCGCTATCGGCGTCCAGTCCCCGATCTCGATCGCCATGGAGTGCGCGTTCGTCGCCATCGCGCTCCAGGCGTCGGGCGGGATGGCTGAGGCTTCGACAAGGGCGGCAGCGACCGCCTTGGCCGTCAGATTCCCGATCACGATCCCAGCCCCTGTCGAGGTGATCTGACCGGCAAGGCCCGTTTCCATGGAGACGATCAGGGGAAGCCCTGCGAGAGCCGCCTCGAGGGCGCCGATGGGAACACCATCGAAGCGTGATGGCTGCACGAAGAAGTCCCATCCTTCCATCATCCGCTGTTTCGCCGCTCCAAAGCATGGGCCGTGGATTTCGACGGCGCCGGCAACGCCGAGCGCGGTCGCCATTCTGGCGATGATGTCGCGCTTCGGCCCGGTGCCGATGAAGACGAGCTTTCCCCTTCCGGTCGCGTGATGGAAGGCTGCGAAGCCTTCGATGAGAAGATCGAGCCCCTTGTGGACGATCTCGTAGCGGCCGCAATAGCCGAAGGTCGGAAACGCCGCGAAGGACGTCGTGCGGCGCGGCAAGGCAGGAACGCCATCGAGCGTGCTGGAATAGGCGGCATTGGGGACCACGCTGATCCGAGCGCCCGGGGCGAGGCGTCTGACGATCTCGGCCTCGCCAGTCGAGACCGCCTGGACGAACCGTGCCCTCTCGATCGCGCGGCGCTCGACGAGCCGCAGATAGAGCGCGGATTTCCAGTTCGTGATGCGACCGTTCCCATCGATGACATGGGAATAGCGGCCATGGACGGTGATGCCGAAGGCGAAGCCGCGACGGGCGAGTTCACGCGCGAGTGCCAGCAGCAGCGGCTGCCGTGCAGTGTGGATGTGGAATATCGTGTCCGGCCCGGCTCCGGCCGTGAGCGCTGCGAGCGTCAGCGAGCTGAGGCCGACGACATGCCGCCCGAGCTTACGTCCATCGAGCGGCAGCACGAGCGTCGGAACATCGAGCGGTTCTGCCACATCACCCTTGCCCGGCTGCCGCAGGAAGATGATTCCGGCGTCATCGCGCGCTGCGATCTGCTCGCGCGCGATCCTCCGGACGACATGGTGAATGCCGTTGGCGGCTGAAGGGTGAGGTCCACCATCGTCGATCACGACATGGCGGATGGTCAGCGCGATGCGGCCGCCTGCGGCGGCTGCCGACGCCTCCACGGCGCTCGATTCATGCAACAGATCGACGGTCATCGGCGATCATCCTCGTGAGGATCCATTGCGATGCGATCAGGCGGGCCAGGCTCGACACGGCCAGGGCGATGCAACTGCCGGCAATGCCATGGCTGATCGTGAGCGGCAGGAAAAGCGCTGCCGCCGAGATCGCACCGACTGCGTTGATGAGGAGCGCGAGCCGCGCCGCGTCGACCCCGTGCATGTAGGAGCAGACCATGTCCGCCATGTATCCGAGCAGCCAGCCCACCGCCAGGATGCGGATCGGCAGGACCAGACCGATATAGGCCGAATTCGCGCCGTAGAGGATATGCAGGACGAATTCGGGAGCAGCCAGAAGCACGCCATAGCATAGCAGGATCGGCGCCGCCCCGAGTCGGGCATAGACGCGCGCGGCCTGCCACGCGGTGCCATATCCGTCCCGGAACTTCTGCGCTGCCGCCTGCGGAATGACATTGCACAGGCCCAGCAGCACCGGATTGGCGAGGTTGATGACGTTCAGCGCGGCCTGGAAGGATGCCGTCGCCGCCGCGCCGAACAGGGCCGTTAGACCCCAGAGCATGATCTGGATGCGCGACGCACCAGTGAGATTATTGGCAAGAGACCAGCGGCCAAGCGACCAGAACTCCCGGATCGTCACCCGAAGCGAAGCCAGGTCGCGGAAATCAGGGCGCGTCTGAAGATAGGTGACAGCCAATGCCGCCATCGATGCCAGCGAAAGGCCAAGGAACACATCCGTCAGGACGAGGGGACCACGCTGCAGCAGAAACAGGACCACGAGCACCGGGCCGATATAGCCGACGATATCGCCGACCAGCGCATCGCGGTGGCGGAATTCGGCAAAAAGGCTGCGCCGCAACGCCTCCTGGGTTTGCCAGGCCACGAAATAGGCCAGTAGCGGAAACAGCAGCTCCGTCCGGCCCATGACGGCCAGTCCGGCCCCGACGATCAGGATGAGCGGCACGCCGAGAAGACCTAGCAGAGCGAGGCTCCGCCCGATCAGTCTCGGCCTGTCGCCGGCAGCCATAGCCGCGCTGCGAATGGACATCGGGTAGAAGACCAGCGAGCTGGTGATCACCTGCACGAGCAGTAATGTTCCCAACACCAACGCGAAAGTGCCGTATTCGGCGGGCGACAGATGACGTGCCAGCACGATGTTGAGCAGGAACGTCCCGAGGCTGACGACGCCCTGGTCGAGGAGCGTCCAGGACGTGCGCCGCAGATGCGTGCTAACTCGCATTGGCCAGTTTCGCCGCAACGCCCTCGGCGATGGCCGGCCGGGCGTTCGGTGCTCCGTTTTGCTGGCGTAGATCGCCATAGGCCCAGACCAGATAGGCGCTGGTCTCGCGCATCCCGCTGTCGAAATCGAAGCGTGGACGATATCCCAGCAGCCGGGCAGCCTTCTCGCTGCTGGCGTGCGCACGCGAGCGATAGAGGGCCAGCGCCTGCGGGTCCGGCAAATACTGCATCCCGAACCGCCGCCCGCCGCCGCCGAAATAGGTGCGCGTCACAAAGTCATGCAGCGGCTTGGGCAGCGCGTCATAGCCCGATTGCAGGGCCTGGCGCGCGGCTGGCCAGCGCACGATGATCTGGATGAGGCGCCGCGGATTGGCGAGCACCATCTTGAGATCGCGCATGAAGCCATGATTGGCCTTGGCGATGGTGTCCGCAGGCCAGTAGGTCGGCCGGGCAATCTGCAGGGCGCGGGCAATGGTCTCGAAGAACGACGCCCAGCTCACCGGTTCGGGTCCCGAGACGATGAAGCGTTCGCCAACCGCTTCCGGACGCTTTGCCGCCAGCACCAGCGCATCGACGAGATCGTCGATGTAGAGGACATTGCAAAGGCCCTCGCCGTGATCGGGCAGGATGACCTCGCCGGTCAGAAGCATTTCAGCGGGCGCATTCGTCCACGGCTTCGAGAAGGGCCCGTAGACGATCGTAGGCTGCACGATGCTCGCCTTGAGACCGTCTTCGCGCACCGCCTTGAACACGCGCGCCTCGAGGTCGAGCTTGTTGCGGGCATAGGTCCAGGAGACATCGCCATCGCGCGTCTCTTCTGTCAGCACGCCGTCGGGAAACGGCTCGTAGACTGAGAAACTGCTGACATAGACGAAGCCGGCGACCTTGCGCCGTGCGGAGGCTGCGATCAGTTGCTCCAGACCATCGAGATTGGCCTTGCGGGAGCGCGGGTCATAGGCGCAGTGGAAGACGTAATCGACGCCGTCGACACTGCGCGCGACAGCCTGGGGATCATCGAGGCCGCCGCTGATGAACTCCACCGGCAACCGCGCCAGACGCGTCGCCTGCCCGAAACTGCGGATGAGGCAGCGCACGCGGACGCCCTGTTCGACGAGGCGCTCCGCCAGCCGCCCGCCGATGAAGCCGGTCGCCCCCGTGATTAGGGCCGTGCTGCCCGGGGGAAGGCTCGGCAACTCGTCCCTGGCGACAGCGGCAGGCGATAGCGATTGCCAGGGCATGTCGAGCGGCGTGCGACTGGCATAGCAACGCTCGATCAGGGCGACCGAGCCGAGACCTTCAGCGCCCGAGATCCCCTTGTCGGTATCGCCGGCGACGCTGCCGCGAAAATCGCGCAATTCGGAATCGAAGAGTTCGGGGAAAAGCTGCATCGGCAGCTCGGCCGCCAACCGCCCCTCATGCCGGAAGGCGAGCGCATTGGGAGATCCCGCCAGGACCTGGTTCTTCGCCAGGTGAACCTCGACGAAACCGTCCGTTCCCTCGATGATGATGGTGCCGCGCAACTCGCGCGTGCGGCTGAGCTCCACCCGGCCGATAGCCCCCGACGCCATCCGGCAATCCAGGATGCAATCGGCCTCGACGCCGTGCTCCGCATCGTCGCGATAGGACAGCGAGGCGACATCTCCGAGCCACCAGAGCAGCAGGTCCAGCGTATGGGCACCGGTATCCATCAGCACTCCGCCGGCCGCCAGATCGCGCCGGAGCAAGGCGTCCGAACTCGTCGCCCAGTTGAAGACGAACCCCTCGCGGATGCTGAAGCGCTTGATCTCGCCGAGCGTTCCGGCAGTGAGCAGCGCCTTGAGCCAGCGGGCGGCATGAAGATAGCGCCGCAGCAGCCCGACCCGGAGCGAAAGCCTGCGCTCCCGCGCGGCCTCGATCATCGCCTCGCATTGCGCCGTGGTCACCGCCAGCGGCTTTTCCATGAAGAGATGCTTGCCGGCGAGCAGAAGATCGAGGCCGACCGGACCGTGCAGGACATGCGGAATGGCAACGATCGCCGCGTCGAAATGATCGGCGGCTTCGCGCCAGTCGGCCGCCCTGACGACGGCGCGACCCTTGCTCCCGAGCTTGCCTGCCGTAAGGGCCAGGCGCTCGGGCGAGCGGTCGATAAGCACGCTCGGCAGCCAACCGATGCGCCGGAGCGACGGCAGGAGGTGGTGGTCCACGACGGCGCCACAGCCGATGATGGCCAGCCGTTCTGTTCCAGACGTGCTCATGCAAGCGTTCCTCTCTGCACTGGACTGGCGCCATCGCGATCGGCCCGCGCTCGCGATGGAACCGGCGGCGGCAAGGCCAGCAGCCGCTCGTATTCGGTGAAAGCGCGGCTCGCGGCGCTCTTCCAGGTGAACTGCGTGGCGACACGGGCCTGGGCATGGCGCCCCATTTCCTGAAGGCCCGCGGGCATCCCGGCAAAGCGCGTGACGGTATCGACGAGCGCGCCGGCATCGCCGGGCTCGACCAGCGCGCCGCTCTTGTCGTCGAGCTGATAGGGAATGCCGCCGACATGCGAGGCGATCACCGGCAGCCCGTAGGACATCGCCTCGAGGATCGCCAAAGGGAAGGTATCGGCCAGCGTCGGGAAGACGAAGAGATCGGAGCGCCTGAACAGGGCGGCGACCTCATCGTCCGAGATCCGGCCGGTTATGACGATCTGCTGGTCGGGGCGATGTTGCCTGGCCGCGAGGCCATAGTCGATCTCCGGCCGCTTCTCACCGCCGACGATCAGCAGATAAGGGCATTTCAACTGCGAGAACGCCTGCAGCAATACCGGCAGGCCCTTGTTGGGCGTATGGTTGGCCAGGAACATACAGGTGATCTGACCGGCGCGCCGTTCGGGCAGGCCCAGCCGGCCCAAAAGGGCGGCATCGCCGGACGCATCTGCCGGGCGCGCAGCCGGCACGCCGTTGGGAACGATCGCGAGCGCCTCGCCAGCAAAGCCCATCTGCCGGGCGATGTCCTTGTCGGCCGGCGACAGCGCGAAGATGGCGGACGCACGCCGCACCGCAAAGGACACCGGCATCGTCACCAGCGCCTTCCAGGCCAGGCGCCGCAGCAGGCCGAAGCCGTAGATGCGAGCGCCATTGGCGATTTCGTTGAAGCCGTGTGTGGAGATCACGTAAGGGACGCCTGCCTGCCGGCAGGCATATGCGATCCGCGCGAGCTCCAGCGCCGGCATGGGATTGTGCAGATGCACGAGATCGAAGCGACCTGAGCGGATCAGCTGCGGAATGTCCGAGCGATAGAACAGGGTGCGGTACTTGTTGGGCAGGCGCAGCCATGACAGCGGCGGCGGCAACGTTACCTTCACAGCCGCGCGCTTGACCCTACTGTCGTCCACCGCCGCCGTCTGAGGCGCCATCATGCTGGCGATGGTCACCTCGCAATGCTCCGCCAGCGCGATACTCAGCTGTTCACCGGCCCGCCCTGCGCCGCTGACCGACAGATGTGGCGGAGCCACGATGGCTGCGAGGACCCTGATCATTGGTATTTTGCCGTCAGTGAGGCCGAGAGGTCCGGCTCGCGCCAGAGGTCCTTCAGCGCATCGTCGATCGTGAAGGCGGGCTCCCAGCCGAAGCGGCGGCGGATCTGCGTCGTGTCGGCGGCAAGGAATGGCCGGTCGACGGCGCGGACGCGCTCGCTGTCCTGCTCGAGCTCGAAGCGGATCTGCGAGATGTCGCTCAGCTTGTGCAGTATCTCGTCGACGGAATAGGGATGCGACGTCCCCAGATTGACCGTGACGGTCGTGCCCGGCACCGTCGTCTCGCTGGTGCCGATCGTCGCGAAGCCACGCGCGGCGTCCTCGACATGGATGTAGTCCCGCTTCGGCCAGCGGTTGCCGAGCCGGATGGTGGTGCGGCCGGCTTTCAGCTGGGCGACGATTTCGGGCAGGAGATGCGGATTGGTCTCGCCGGGGCCGACCACATTGAAGAGCCGCACGACGACCGCAGCGAGCGAACGTTGCTGCGCGAGATGGCGGACGTAATGTTCGCCGTGGAGCTTGCTCAAGCCGTAAATATCGCTCGGCGCCAGCAGCGCCGTGCTTTCGCAATGGGGGAGCGTGTCGGGCTTGTAGACCGCACCGCTGCTTGCATAGACGAAGCGGGTCTCAGGCGGCGCGGCGAGCAGCAGGTTCACGGTGCCGACCACATTGGTCAGCAGGGTCTGGGAGGGATCGCGCTCGCATTCGGGAATGTAGTGGATCGCCGCCAGGTGGATGATGACGTCGGGGCGGAAATCCGCGACCAGATCCGTGATCGCGCGCTTGTCGGTGATGTCGACCTTCTCCAGGCGGATACGGCCGAGCTCGCTGTCCGAGAAGCGGATCTGGCCGTAACGGATGTTGTCGACGACGCAGACCTGATGCGCGCCGCATAGCAGGCGAGTGACCTGCCGGCCGACATAGCCATTGCCACCGGTGATCAGGATACGATCATGTCCGCTCAATTTCGCCTCCATCGAAGGTCAATCGAATGCCGCGTAATACTTGCGGGATTTCTTTGCAGAGAAGGCGCCGCGGAACGCCTGATAGGTCCGGTACTCGTTCATTCTGACGCCCGTCAGCACGATTCCGTGGACGCGGGTCGATGTATCGCGAAGCCGCTTCAAGGCGGCCGCGACGATCGCTTTCGGCGTCTCGTGCCACCGCACAACCTGCACGACGATGTCGGCGACCTGCGCGAGGATGAGGGAATCCGCGACCAGCACCACCGGGGGCGCCTCGATCAGGACCACGTCGAATTTCGAGCAGGCCTCCTTGACCAGTTCGCCGATCGCGGCGTTGGCGAAGACCGCTCCACTTTCCGACAGGCCCGTGCGGCGCTGGACGATCGACAGCGACGTCGTATGCTCGCCCGCGACTACGGGCAGGCTGTTGCGCATGATCGCATTCCGGCGCTGGAGAACCGGCAAGGGTTCGACATGCCTGCGGTCGAGGAACTGGCGGCGGCTCACCGTATCCGCGACCATGTCCTCGAGTGCAGGCCGGGCGCTGTCGCCAGGCTCGCTGCGCGGCGAGGCATCCACGATGAGAACGGTGCGGCCCATCTCGACCAGGCACAGAGCGAGCGAGTCCACCAGCAGGGATTTGCCCTCGCCAGGAAGCGCCGAGGTGATGAGAACGACTTTCGAAGTTGCCTGAAACGAGGTCAGGCCCAATGAGGCGGCAATCCCCCGCACGGCCTCGCGCCGCTCCGCAACTTCGTGTCGCGCATCGGTGCGCGACCTCGCCGCGACCAGGCCAAGACACGGGCAATCGGTCTCCTGGGGAACTTCGTCCTCGGTGCGAAAGCCGGTATCGCGACGCTCGAGCAGGAAGGCCATGCCCGCTCCCAGCGCTGCCGAACCCAGCATGGCGAAGCCCAGAATGAGCGTTGCCCTGGGGCCCGATGGTGTCTCTATCGGTTCGGCTGCGATCATCACCTGTGCCGCCACGGGCTTCAGATCCGAAAGCGCCTGGGCCTGCACATAGTTCTCTCCCAGCGTCTTGAGGCGCGCGCGGATCGCGTCCGCCCTGCCCTGCAGGGTGCGAAGTTCCGCCTCGCGGGACCTGTTCCCGATCAGCGCCTGCTTCGCCGTCTGCGCATTGGCTTCGAGTTCTGCCTCGACCTTGCGCGCGTTGCTCGCATCCTCCGTGATCGTGGCGACGGCCTTACGGACCTCCTCGCGCAGGCGGCTCTCGATTTCCGCCAGCAACGACTTGGCGCGCTCGACATTGGGGTGGCGCTCGCCCGACGACGCCGCGAGTTCCGCGACCTGTCGCTGCGCGGCCTCTCTGCTCTCGATCAAGCGCTGGATCTGCGGCAGCGCTGCAATGTCGGGCGGAATATTGCCCCCGGCTACGGCTCTCAGCGCGCGGTCGAGACGAGCCTCCTCGTTCAGGCGCACGAGCGTGGCGGCGCTCGCCTGGCTCGAGACTTCGCGCATCCGCTGCTGTTGCAGGGCGCCGCCTTCCGATGAGGTCTCAACGATGCTGAAAGTCGCGCGGTATTCCGAAGCGGCAGTCTCCGCCACTTCAAGGGCCGTCCGGGTGTCCTTGATCTGCGCCGCATACCATTCGCTGGCCCGGCGCGCGGCCGCGAAACTCGTTTCGCTGCGGTTCTTGAGATAGACCTCGACAAAGAGATTGGCGACTTCCGCGGCGCGTTTGGGATCGTTCGCAGTGAAGCCGATGTCGATCAGATAGGAGCGGCTGTCGTTGCGCACGGTCAGATCGCGCATCAACAGCAGAATGTCGCGCTCCTCAGGCACGGTGCCCGCTTGCAGGCCCCGCTCGTCTTTCGTTCTGCCTTCCGCGGCCAGCCGTTCGGCAACCTGCCGGGCGATGGCGCGCGAGCGGACGAAGCGCGCCTCCGTCTCGACGAGGGCGGCGAGATCGACTGGAAAGCCTGAGCCCTGCCGGGCGCTGCCAGACTGATCGTCCCGGCTGAAGTCGATTTGAACCAGAGCATTGGACGTATAGCGCTTCTCGCTCGTCAGCAGCACGGCCAGTGCCCCGATCATGGCCAGCCCCATCAGTGCCAGGATCAGGCGCTTGCGCCGCCACAGGGTAAGCATCGCGTTGAGACCAACGCTCTCGAAATGCCGACGGACGTTTCCCTCCAGGCGGATCGGATTCTGAAAGGCCCAGTTCATATGTTCCACGACGGCTGTCCCAGGACGGGGTTCATTGGTGGCGGCTTTGGATGGCGGCTTTTGCCGACAGTGTTCTTGGTGACATCTGGTCCCTTGATTGGACGGAGTTGCGCTGGCGCATGGAAGGGGGGCTCTGGGAGTAATCCCATTGCGCTGCGCGGCTCGTGACGTCGGAAAGGCTCAAATCCTGCGCACTGTGCCGGGAAAACCGACGCTGGCGCGAAAATCCCCACCGCAAAACCAATCGCGGCGGGGACATGAAGGCAAATATCTCAAACGAAGCAGCAATTTGCCGATCACCGCCAGGTGATCGAAACCGGCTCGGCGGATTGGCTCGGGTCGCGCTGTCTCTCGACGCGAAGAATGTCGCCCGGCTCGAGCAAGGCGCTGTCCGTCACGGCAAAAGTTTCGCTCTTTTCGTCGCTGGTGCGGGTCACGAAGAGGCTGCGGCGAGGCGCACCGCCAGCATCCGCGACGAAGCCGACCTGGCGCAGCCTGAGTTCCCGCGCGGCCCGCGCCGCTGGCAGCGCCACCTCGATTTCGGCAATGCGCTGCAGCGTGTCCTGCAATTCGGTTCGGACTCGGCGCTGGAAGCCATCCCGCGCTTCCTGGATACGGATCTTCAGTTCACCGACGCTGACGTCGATATTGGACATGTCCCCGGAGAAGCGGGCGATGTTGCCGCGATTCCGCGCCTCCTCGCGCTGCAGCTCGATGCCGGTGTAGCGTCGGGCAAGTCCTGAGCTGACGAGCGCGTTGTAATCGACGAGATGCTGCTGGATCAGTTCGAGCTGACGCTTCTCGGAAGCCAGCTGCTCCTGAAGAAACTGCTTGTTTGTTTGCAGCCTCGGCTCCTGCTGCTCCAGCATCGCGACCTGCTGTTGCAGAGCCGCCATCTGGAAGGCATGCATCTGCGCCTCGTTCTGGAATATCTGGCTGACCTGCTCACCAGTCGCGGCGGGGCCAGTCAGTTCGTCGAACTTGGGAGTGGGCCGGCCATCGCGCTGCGCCTCCAGCCTGATCCGACGCGCCTGGAAGGAGACACGCGTGACCTCCAGCGTGCGCACCCGTTCATCGGCCTGGAGGAAATCCGTCCGCAGCACCGCCTGGGCCTGCTCCTCGGAAACGGTGAAACCGCCCGCAAGCGCCACGGCCCCCATCACAGAAACACCGTAGCGATAGGCATAGCTGCCGGAGGTCTTGACGTCCCCGACGACATAGATCGGCCTTGGCTCCGTCAGCCGAACGGAGACGACCGGCTTCTGCAGATAGCCATCGGACAGGCGCTGGGTGATGCGCTGCTCGATTTCCTTGATGCTCAGGCCGCGGACCGAGATCGGCCCGATCAACGGCACCGTGACGCTGCTGGCGCCGTCGATGACTGTATCGCCGGAGAGATCCGTCTGTCCGAAGACGGTGACGTTGATGCGGTCGCCGGGCGCGACGCGATAGATCGGCGGCTCGTCGGATGGAGCTGCGAATGCGGGTGCCGGAAACGAACTTCCAAGCAGGAGAAGCCCCACACGCGCCAATGCAGCGACCGTGCCCGGGCGCCTGCCGTCCCGAGGAAGCGCATCTGGCAGAATGGTGGAAACGCGTGCTGACATCATGGCTCGCCCCTCATCGACGCCCCCACGGATTGTGCCCGGCATAGGCAACCGCAGGTCCGTATCGACCATGCGAGCCAAGAGGCACGCGGGGTTACGAGCCTAGAACAGGGCGACGAGAAACCCTGCGCTATTCCGAGAAATCCACGGGCGCGATGGAGTTACTCCCAAGGCTCGGGCAGGATCGAACGGGCCTGGCCTGCGCGAAAATCCGCTCCGCCAAGGCGGTCGTGACGGAAAACAATCCAGCTTCCGCAGGAGGAGCCGGCACTTCGGCTGTCCGCGACTGTCTGGCCGTCCGGATCCCCCGGCGTGATTTCGCGGGACGTCATCGTTCTCAACCAGCCCGCGCCAACGCCAATACAGGTTCCAGGGCCAGGACAGGCTCCACACCCGCTTTCACCGGGGTACTCCGAAAAGACCGAGCCCAGACGGGTGGTCCCTCGAAAGCGTCAATTGCCTCGGCGGACCATCAAGTAAACGATGATCGCCGTGAGGAGCCTCATGTATCTCAGGTCCCCTCTTCATATTTGACGATATTTGACGGTCGGGTCTCGAAAGAAATTCGTGGCTCTCAAGGAATATTAAAATGAAACGGATTCTCGTTACCGGCGGAGCTGGGTTTATCGGCTCGCATCTGTGCCGAAAACTCCTGCATGGCGGAGATGATGTCCTTTGCCTCGACAATTATTTCACGGGCAATCGTACCAACATCTCTCAGTTGCTGCTTAATCCGAGCTTCGAGATCGTTCGGCACGACATTACCTTTCCGCTCTATGTCGAAGTCGACGAGATCTACAATCTCGCCTGCCCGGCCTCGCCCGTCCACTACCAGCATGATCCCGTCCAGACGACGAAGACCAGCGTCATAGGCGCGATCAACATGCTCGGGCTGGCCAAACGACTGCACGCCCGCATCCTGCAGGCCTCGACCAGCGAGGTCTATGGCGACCCCGAGATCCACCCGCAGCGGGAAGATTATCGCGGCCTGGTCAATATCAACGGCCCGCGCGCCTGCTACGACGAAGGCAAGCGCTGCGCCGAGACGCTGTTCTACGATTATCAGCGCCAGCACCGCATCGACGTGCGCGTCGCGCGCATCTTCAATACCTATGGCCCCCGCATGCATCCGCAGGACGGGCGGGTGGTCTCCAATTTCATCGTTCAAGCACTGCGCAACGAGCCGATCACGATCTATGGCAGCGGCAGCCAGACGCGGTCCTTCTGCTTTGTCGACGACCTCGTCGAAGGCCTGGTGAGGCTGATGAATGTCGCCGGCGAGGTCGCCGGTCCGGTCAATCTGGGTAATCCCAACGAGATCAGCATCGGTCAGCTCGCCGAGATGATCGTCGAGATGACCGGCTCGCAATCCACGATCGAATACCGTTCGCTGCCGCAGGACGATCCGCGCCAGCGCTGCCCCGACATCACCCGTGCGGCGGATCTTCTTCACTGGCAGCCCCGGGTGGAGCTCAAGGAAGGGCTGACTCGGACCATCGCCTATTTCGACGAACTGCTGGGCAAGGCCATCGCCCCGCCACAACATCTCGAACGGAGGGTCGTGGCATGACGCTCCACCGCGCCCAGGCGGACCCGCCGCGCGTCGACATCCTCGGCGTCCAGGTCAGCGCGATCACGATTCCCAGGGCTCTCGATACGATCTCGTCCTGGATCGCGGAACGCAAGCAGCGCTATGTCTGCATCACCGGCGCCCACGGCGTCATGGAGAGCCAGCGCAACGAGGCCTTGCGGGCGATCCACAATCAGGCCGGTCTCGTCACGCCCGACGGCATGCCGCTCGTCTGGATGTCCCGGCTGCTCGGTCAGCCCCAGACGCGACGCGTCTACGGGCCCGACCTGATGCGGGCACTCAGCGCATTGTCGGCCAAGCGCGGCTACCGCCAGTTCTACTATGGGGGCGATGCTGGTGTTGCCGACACCCTCGCCGCCGCGCTGACGCAGACCTATCCGGGCCTCGATGTTGCCGGCACGCTCAGCCCGCCCTTTCGGCCTCTGACGAACGAGGAAGACCTCGACATCGTCGATCAGATCAACGCGGCAAAACCGGACATCGTCTGGGTCGGCCTGAGCACGCCGAAGCAGGAATACTGGATGGCGGCCCATGTCGGGCGCCTCGACGCTCCCGTCCTCATCGGTGTCGGCGCCGCCTTCGATTTTCTGGCCGGCAGAAAGGCGCAGGCGCCCTTGTGGATGCAGCGCAATGGCCTGGAATGGCTCTTCCGGCTGGGCCAGGAGCCGCGGCGGCTGTTCCGCCGCTACCTCTGGATCGTGCCGGGCTTCCTGATCGCCGCGAGTGGGCAGCTCGTCAGACGGGCCGCATCCACGTTCAGGCTCAGAGCGGCGCAGCGCTTGCGACCGCCGACCATCGGATGAACCTCGACGTCATTTTACCATTTCATTTCAAGGACCAAGGAGCGGGATATGTCTGAGAAAATCGCACTTGTCACGGGAGCCGGCGGCTTCATCGGGCACCACCTCGTCGACCACCTCATCAAGAAGGGACGCCGGGTCCGCGGCGTCGACATCAAGAGCCCCGAATACGCGCCGACATCGGCCCATGAATTCAAGCTGCTCGATCTCCGCGTGGAGAAGAACTGCGCGATCGCGACGGCCGGCGTCGATGAAGTCTATCATCTCGCGGCCGATATGGGCGGCATCGGATACATCACGACCTCGCATGCAGCCATTGCGCTGCACAACACCCTGATCAATGTGAACATGCTCAAGACGGCCCGCGAGAACAGCGTGAAACGCTTCCTGTTCTCGTCGTCGGCCTGCGTCTATCCGCAATATCTGCAGACCAAGCCGGACGTCACGCCGTTGCGCGAGGACGACGCCTTCCCGGCCGATCCCGAAGAGGGCTACGGCCTCGAGAAGCTCTACATGGAGAAGCTCTGCCAGTACTTCACCGAGGATTGGGGCTTTCAGACAAGAACGGTCCGTTTCCATAACGTCTATGGTCCGTTGGGAACCTATGACGGTGGACGGGAAAAGGCGCCTGCCGCTATCAGCCGCAAGATTGCCGGGCTTCCCGATGGCGGCACGATCGAGATCTGGGGTGACGGCCAGCAGACGCGCTCATTCATGCATGTCGACGACTGCGTCGAAGGCATCTTCCGGATCATGCAGTCCGACTATGACCGCCCGCTCAATCTGGGGACGGACGAGCTGGTCACGGTCGACGAGCTCGTCGATCTGGTCTCGCAGATCGCGGGCAAGACCCTCGTCAAGCGCCATGACACCTCGCGCCCACAGGGCGTGCGCGGGCGCAACAGCGACAACTCCCGCTTGCGCGAGATCCTCGACTGGGAGCCGCGCATCATGCTGCGGGACGGGATGGTGCCAACCTATCGCTGGATCGCGGACATGGTCACTGGCGGCCGCGGCGAGGTGCACGTCCCGGCGAGCCAGGCTGCGGAATAAATTGAGCCGGCACATAGGCCGGGGGCGCCAGGGACGGGAGTCGGAGCGCCATGCAATGGGGCGTACCATCGGCAACGGCACAGATGGACTGGAGCAAGCTTGCTCCGTCCACGGCCAGTTCTCACCACGCGTTCAGGTGGTCGCCACGTCGGGCGGTCGTCGTTGCCGCGCTGATGACATGCGACT
This sequence comes from Allobosea lathyri, assembly GCF_900108245.1. Lineage (GTDB taxonomy): Bacteria > Pseudomonadota > Alphaproteobacteria > Rhizobiales > Beijerinckiaceae > Allobosea > Allobosea lathyri. The sequence continues at coordinate 140,781 of NZ_FNUY01000001.1, read as the reverse complement.
ATCTGGCGGCGGCCATAGCGGTCGCAGCCAGCGAAATCCTGGTGCCGCCTGCAAGCTGGGCCTGGGCTGAGGGCGCGCTCGTACTCTTCGCCGCGCTTGCCCCCCTCCACGCCTTTATCGGCCTCTATGGCTGCTGGGGACCTTGTCCGATCGCCCGGCTTCGGCTTCGCGCCCTGGGCGCTATGGGTTTGGGCGTGGCGATGGTTGCCGTCACCGCCGCCTGGAACTCCACTGCGGACATGGCCGCCATCGGCGTCGTCACCGCGCTCCTGTTCATCATCGGCTACTATCTGGAAGGCATGGCGCGGCTGCCTCTCATGCAGAGCGGCCTATGGGGCGCGCCCACCGTCCTGATCGGCTCGCCCGAGCAATGCGCGCAGCTGGCGAGGACCCTGCTGGAACAGCCCAAGCTCGGCCTGAACCCGATCGGCATCGTCTGCGACCCGCCCGAAAGCGGTCAGTGGCCCGACACAGCCCTGCCGGTGCTCTGCGGCATGGCGGACATGCATCGCCTCCCCGGTGTCGTCGAGGTCGCGATCATCGCGGCGTCCGATCTGAAGGGGTCGGAGGTCGCGGAGGCTACTCACCTGTCCCGGCTGCCCTTCGCGCATGTGATCGTCGCGGAAGGCACGGGCGGCATCCCCAATCTGGGCCTGCGCACCCGCAATCTCGGGAGTGCGGTCGGGCTGGAAGTGCGCTTCGATCTGTTTCGGTCGGGCAATCTCGCCGTCAAGCGCGCGGTCGACCTGCTGGTCGCCATTCCCGCGACGATCGTGGCTGCTCCCCTCATCGCGATCCTCGCTCTGGCCATCAAGTTCGCCGACCCGGGCCCCGCCTTCTACCGCCAACGCCGTGTCGGCCGGGACGGGCGGGTACTGAACGTGCTCAAGTTGCGAACCATGTATGGCAATGCCGAGGAGCGGCTGCGCGAGCATCTGCAGGACAATCCCGACGCACAGGCGGAATGGGCGCGGTTCTTCAAACTCAGCGCCGATCCGAGGGTGCTTCCCGCGATCGGGCATTTCCTGCGCCGGTCCAGCCTCGATGAGCTGCCGCAGCTCTGGAACATCCTGCGCGGGGAGATGAGCCTGGTCGGCCCCCGGCCCTTCCCCGACTATCACATGAACAGCTTCGATACGGCCTTCCAGACCCTGCGCGTCAGCGTTCCGCCAGGTCTGACCGGGCTTTGGCAGGTCAGTTCCCGCAGTGGCGGCGACATCGACGTGCAGCAGGAGCAGGATCTGTTCTACATCCGGAACTGGTCGATCTGGCTCGATCTCTACATCATCATCGAGACGTTTCCTGCCGTCTTCACGGCAAGAGGCGCCAAATGAGAGAGGGCCGGATTCGCGTGCGGCAGCACGGAGCGACGTGGCTCCAGCCCTCCCGCATTGCCTAGGCTATCCGGCAAAAAGCTATGACTGCGCAGGTGGAACGACGGACCGAGATACAATGGCTGCGCGCGCTGGCAGCCTGCGAGGTCGTGATCTGCCACTCCAACCTGCTGACGAAGCATTTCACGACCGGCACGATCACGCCGTCCTGGTACCAGCCACTCTCGGCGATCGGCGTGGAGCTGTTCTTCGTCGTCTCCGGCTATGTGATCTGCATGAGGGTCGGTCCATCGCAGAAGGCGGGAGCGTTCCTCGGTTCCCGCATCCTGCGCCTCTATCCGATGTACTGGATCTTCACGAGCCTTGCGGTCATCGCTTACCTGCTCAATCCCACCTGGCATCTGAACAACTTCGCCCCCGATTTCGTCTCCATGGCGAAATCCTATCTGATCCTGCCGCAAATGGGCTTTCCGATCCTCGGAGTCGGCTGGACGCTCGAATACGAGATGATCTTCTACGGCTCGGTTGCCGTGATGCTGCTGACGATCGGGGGCAGCAATTCGGCCAAACTCCTGCTGGCCTGGCTGCTCGCCGCTCTGGGCGCGATCGGGATCATCATGGGTGGACCGCCGAGCCCGATGATTGCCGGCGCACCCGGAGCGGGTTCCAATGCCATCCTGTCCCACATCTTCAGCCCGTTCATGCTCGCCTTCGGCTTCGGCTGGCTGATGCGCCTGCTCGAAGAGATGAAACCGCATGAAAGGGGGCTGAATGCGCTCCCCTTCGGGCTGCTTGCCATAACGCCGTTGTGGCTCGCACCGGAATGGGGATTGCTGTCCAGCTACCGCATCGGCGTCGCATCCCTCATCTTCGCGATTTTCATCTCCTGCCGCAGGATTTTCGTGGACGACGCGCTCAACCGCTTCGTCTGGAAGCTCGGCGACGCCTCCTTCAGCATCTATCTGTCGCACTGGCTCGTTCTGTCCGCCTGCGGGAAACTGCTCGGCCGCTTTGACATTCCCGCATCGTTCGACGTGCCGGTGCGGATCGTCGGCATCGCCTTCAGCATCGCGGTGGGGGTCCTCGTCTTCGTCACCGTCGAGAAGCCGATAGACCGGAGACTGCGGCGCAGGAGCCCCGTGATACCCGCCGGAAAGCCAGTGCCGTCGGCGCTGTAACGGCAGGTGAACCGCCCTCCCGAAACTTGAGCGGCGGCTCCGACGACCGCCTTTCGTTTGTTTATGGTTTGGGCGGTTCGCCGACGCTGATGGAGCCGTTGCGCTCCTGGCCCTGCTTGCGAAAGCCGGCGAAATCCATCTGGAGCGTGTCCCAGATGAAGATCGGCGGCTGACCGCCACGGAAGCGGTAGACGTTGCGATCGAAGCTGTTGCCGCCCGTCGTGATGATCCTGAAATTCTCGGCCTGCCTGTCCGAACTGGAGGCGCCGCCGGCAGCGCCGGTGCCGAGGAAGCTGATATCGTTGTCGTGCACGCGGTTGCGGCGCGTCTTGTAGAAGCCACCGCCGACCTTCCAGCGGTTCTGATCGATCAGCATGACCGCCCGGCCGGAATCCCGGACGATCAGGGTGTTCTCGTAGATATCGGCATCCTCGGAAGCCGCAATCTGGATTTCGGCGCCCCAGAGCCAGGAATACCCCGCCTGGTTGTTCTGGCGCAGCGTGTTGCGACGGATCACAGCCTTTGACGAAAGTTCGAAGAAAATCCCGGCCGACTGGTTGAATTCGACGACATTGCCTTCGAACAGGGCGTCCACGCAGCGCTCGTCGCACCACAGGCCAGGCCCGTTGTTGTGGTGGACATGGTTGTTGCGGAAAACGAGCTGCGAACTCACGGTGATCTTGATACCGCCCGCATCCCAACCGGGATCGAAGCCATAGATGTTGTTGGACCAGATCTCGTTGGAATCGAAGAGGATGTTGGAGCCGTCCGCCGTCGCGCCGATCTGGCCATTGTGATGGATACTGCAATTGGACACGGCACTGTCCGACCCGACGGCGACGCCGGCGCCGCCGTTCAGGCGCAGTTCGCAGTTCTCCACCCGCCAGCCCCTGCCCTCGCCATGGATTGCCCCCTCCTGCGCGGGGTTGAAGTATTTCTCGACGACGAGGCCGCGGATCACCACGCCATCGGCCGCGCTGCGAAAGGCGTAGCGCGTGGCCGAGACCTCGACGAGCTTGTCATCGGGGGAATCGACCAGGACGATTTCGTGCCTGAAGCGGTCGAAGAAAAATGTGCCCGACCGCAACAGCCCCCGGCCGGCGACCTGTCGCAGCGGCTGCCCGTCCATGAAAACACCGATCGACAGCGCGCAGGCTTCATAGCCACTCGCACAGACACCCCGTTCGACGCCGGTCTGGGTTTGGCCGCCTGCGACCCAGATCTCGCCGAGGCGAAGGAAATTCGTCACGACCCTCGCGCCGTTGAGGATAGCTCCCGGCTCGCCGAAGAAGCGCTGACCGGATTTCGGCACGGCGAACTGCATGCGATGGGTACCTGCCGCGATACAGAAGGCCGCGCCCGGCGCCGCCCGCTCCACGGCGTCCCCGACGGATTGGCCCTGGTCGATCCGGATTGCATCGGCCGGGCAGGCTTCCCCCACGCCCTGTTCCGCCGCGGCCGAGACCGCCGACAGCGTGACGGCGAGAACGGCCCAGATGGCGGCATTCACCGCTGTGTCCCCCAAGGTAGACTTTGCTTCAAAGGCAGATTTTGCGACGACGCGGCAGGTGCGCGGAGAGCTGAAAGGCTGCGCCGCTGCGTGTCCAGCGATGCCGCGTAGATCATCGTCGATGCGATGCCGAGCCCGATAATGCACCAGTACCAGATGCCGAGCATCGGCCCCTCGAGCGCCACGTCGAACGAGGCGTTGATCAGCATCGAAAGGCCGTAGCAGGCAATCCAGATGAAGAGATTGGCCCAGTCGACATCGCCGCGGCGTCGCGCCACGACCATCCAGCGCATGAGCATCGCAAACCACGTCACGGCGGTCAGCGTCCACAGCACCAGCCCCGGCACGCCGGCACGCGCCAGCATGTTGAGATGGGCATTGTGCGGCGCGCGAACCGGCGTGCCGCCCGTCTCCTGCCCGACGACGTATCCGTCATCCTCGGCAAGATTGACCCCGAAACCCTTGCCGGCCCAGAAGTACGGGCCATGCAGGGTGTAGTCCTGGATCGACTGCCACCAGCGCAAGCGCCAGGTCTTGGTACCATCGAGGTTTGCCGCCTCGCTATGGCCAAGCAGGCTCTCGAAATTATTGACCAGCTGGGTCGGGCCGATGACACGGCCTCCGGCGAGCTCGACCTGCAGCCCCAGCGCCAGCATGATCGCGAAGAGCGCCCCCCCGCCCGTCAGGATCGGCATCAGGCGATGGAGCTTGCCGCCCAGTACCGCCGCGGCGCATACCGGGAGGAGGAAGGCCAGCATCGCCCCCCTGCTGATCGAGATCATGACGAAGCCCACCAGCATCGCCAGCGTCCACAGGAGCGGGACACGCCGCAAGCCGAGCAGGACGAAGATAGCGGCACCGCAGAGGTGAACGGAGGCCTCGCCCATCCGGACATAGACGACGGGAACACCTGAGAACGGCCAGGAGAGAATGTCGGACAGCGTACTCGTCGTATAGGCGAGCACAGCCCCCGCAAAGCCGTAGAACAGCGCGAACCCGCTATATATCCTGATCATCCGGCCAAGGCGCGACGGCTTTTGCAGGATCAGTCCGACGATGATGAAGGCGAAGACGCCGTATACGGCGAGCACGCTGTCGCGCAGAGCGTCGACACCGTGGATGCCCAAATAAGGCAGGGTGCGAATGACGACCCATGCCATCAGCGCCAGTAGAACCAGGCTTGGCAGCGTCATCATCATGGCGAGCCAGCAGCCCGACAGCATCAAGGCAACCAGCCCGAGCCCCAGCGCGATCTCGCCAATGAACAGCGGGGGGACGCCGATATAGGCGAAGCCTTTTCCGAAGCTCGCGTATCCCGCAAGCAGGACGCACAGGAACAGGAGATAGTAATCGCCAAAGTCACGCTCGCGTCCGGCGGCTTGGGCCGGCATGGTCGTGATAGCCGTTGCGTCAGGCTGCGGCATCGTCGGTTCTCGCGCAGCCGCCCGTCCGGCGTGGACGCCGCTTTGCATGTGAACTCCTGGGCCAGGACGCGGCGTCTGCGCATGAGCGGCACCTATCAATAAGATGCGGCGGCGATGCCTCAGTCGAGCCCGGCGCTGGAGGTACTACCGATGCACCAAGGGGGTATCCGGCCCTGCAACGCATGACAGCCTTCGTCCGTTTTCAAGCGGAGATCGGCTCAACGAGTTCAGCTCAACGAGTTCAACTCAACTCATGCACCAGCCGCGCCGCGCGACGGCGGAGTCCAGCTGGGAGCCGGATATAGAGCTCACGCAATCTCGGCTTGACGTTCAACAGATAGGATACCGCAGCGCGCCCCCTGATCGAGATTGGCATCAGATAGTCGCGGATGCCGGTTTCCCGGTTGGACCACTCGAGTTTGTGCCGGTGGGCAGGGGCCAGAAAGTCGAAAACATCGATCGAGAGGCTGGGGCATGTCTCGAGCAGATGCCAGAACAGCAGCCGTCCAGGCGCGTGTTTGGAGAAGCGCAGATCATAGCTCTGGACCAGCGACCAGTATTGCCGGTTCCGGACAGCGCCGAGCTCGATCGCCGCCGTATCCTTCCCCACACGCAGTCGGGCTGCAAACAGCTGCCCATCCCCCGCCAGCCGCAGGAGCGAGGCCTCGCTCGCGGGATGCGCATAGCCAGCGCTTACTGCGGATTTTTCCTTCTGCCATTCGCGTTTGAGCCTGAAGGCTTCCGCGAGAACGTCGCATTGATCCTGACGCCGGTCGAGAATGTCGAAGGCGACGGGACCAAGCTCTGCCAGTAGGCGCTCATGTCGGCGTAGCGCGTTCCGTGTCTTGCTCGTGCGCTGCCCATCGGCGCTGTCGGCGTCGAGTTGGCGGAAGTCGAGCAGCGGCGCGCTGGCTTGCGAGCCCTTCACATCATGCCGCGCCAGCTCGGGAAGACGAGACAGGGCGGAGCCATCCCGAACACGGCGGAGTTCGATCGCGTCGATGCCAACCCACGAACGGACCTCTTTCCAGGCCATATCCAAAAGCGCGGCCCGGTCCTCCCTGGCATCGATGAGGATATCGCCATATTGCGTGGCCGGCTCGGCGAGAGCATGGAGGATCCGGAACACCGAAAGGCGCCGGATCGCCAGCGGCCACAGCAGGACGAGCCGGTCCCCCCGCCAGACCGTCGCGATCCGCGGAGACTCGGCCACGCCTGCAGCTTCCGACGCCTCGACCCATGCCCGGCACCAATCGGCAGACTGGAAGATCGTCGCGTCCGCGCTACGCTGTTCAAGGTCGCACCAGCTCTCGTAGAGCGGTGCGACATTAGCATATGTCTCGAACCGCAATACCTCCGACTGGCGGGCCCGCGGTGCAGCCGGCTCAAGGAGTGCAGCAATCGACGATCCAGCCATCATCTCCTCCTTGTCCGGTGCGGCGTCAGTTGCGGATTCACTTGCGGCGTCACTTGCGGCATCACTTGCGGAGCCGGGCAGCATCGCCCTGCCCGATGCCATCCGCGGTCGTCGGGCTCGCACCTGGCCAGGCCAGGCTGCGCCGCAGCAGGCCCTTGAGCAGCCGACCCCAGAATCGCCCTGCGCGCCGCATGCGCCAAATGAGTCCCTCCGCGATCGACAGCGACTTCAGTTCATAGGCCGCATGGAGCGAATGCAGGTCCGCCGCCTGCTTCTCCGGGTCCGCGTAGAAGCTGGCTATCTTCCGCTGGTCCATGCCGGGGGTCGCCAGCCATCGTGGAACGTGAACGGCACAAAGACGCTCAACATCGGTCAGGACCTTGTTGGTTCCCGTTCCCGCGGCCGGACAGGACGTGGCAAATGCGTCGCCGACGAGGACGATGCCGGGCCGCTCGACATGGCCGGCAGCGTAGAGATCGGCCGGTCTCACGCGAATGGAGGGCGCGATGCTGAACCGCCCGATGAGAGCGGCCAGGCCCGGCATCAACCGCTGGAGCGTTGCCTCCGGATCGTCGCGAAAATCCCGCAGCCACGGATCGTCCGCCGCCCGATAGGTCATGAGATTGGCGCGCATGCCCTGGCCTAGCCTGAACAGCGTGAGATAGGCGGTGCGGTCCCCCGGATGTTCGCCGTAATAGGTCAGCGACTCAAAGGGGAAGCGGCTGCGGTCCAATGGCGCGATATCGAAGCCGATCGTGGTGGAATGCGCCGGGCTCAGCATCTCGCAGGTGATGCCGAGCGAGCGTCGCAAGGCCCAGTTCAGCCCGTTCGCCAGCACCACCAGACGGGCATCGATCCTGTCGCCGTTCAGGAGCGTCACGATCTGGCGGTTGTCGCCGGGCTCGATGGCCGCGACCGTTCCAGACAGTTGCGCCACCTGATCGGGCACGCCCGCGCGGACCGCATTCACGAGATCCTGGTAGAGGATGCCGTATTGATCGACCGGCATCCTGTCGATCAGACGGCCGAAGCGCGCGACCCATAATTCACGGCTGCGCGTCGCAAGCGGCAATACCAGCCCGGCAAGGCCCATGCGGCGCAGCAGGCGGATCTGCGAGGGATCGAACTTCTCGCATCTGAAATCGGGGCGGCAGCCCGGATGGGGATCGACAAGGACGATCTCGTGATCGGTGCGGCCCAGCATCACGGCAGCGCTTGAACCCGCCAGGCCGGCCCCGACGATCACGATGTCAGCCTGGCGCGCCGTGGCCTCCATGACGTCACTCCCCGCCCCCGGAGGCTTGCGCCCCCTGCCCACGCAGACGGGACGTCAATCCAGCCTTGATGCGGCAAACCAGATGATAGCCATGCCGCGCCATGTCCTTGCAGCGGCGAAAGGCACGTTCCCTCGATGCCAGCAACGCCAGACGCAGCGGGCGCGCCGGGCCGACATCGATCAGGAGGTCAACGACGTCATGCCGCTCCGCCCAGCGCTCGGCCTGGTAGCCGGTATCGCGATGGTTGCAGGAATCGGTCGACGCGACCAAGGGATTCGACAGCAGGTGCTCCGTGCTGTCCTCGAGAATGAGCACGCCTGGCGAGAACCGCCGATAGTTCTCGTCATAGGCCGTTCTCCAGGTGAAAGCGCCCGAGCCGGAATACAGGATGATCCACATCGCGACGGGCTGGCCGTCCAGGCGAAGAGACTGAATGGCGGCCAGACGGCGCGCGGCCAGGCCGCTCACCATGCGCCGCGTGAAGCGCGCGGTGGCCGTATCGGAGGCCAGCGCACTCTGCCGCGCGGCCTTCCAACCGGACGCCTCGAGAACCAGAAACTCTTCCAGGCCGGCGCGTACCGCATCGGGCTCGTCGACGGACGAAAATTCCAAACGACCGAGTTTGGCGAGTTGGCGCCTCTTGCGCGCAAAGCCCTGGCGGCCGCGCGCCGACATCGAGTTGGCCCAATAGAGCTTTGGATCGAGCTGCGTTGCGAGTTTCGCACGCGTGCGCCGTTCGACGGATGCCCAGGCACCGGAGCCCTCGGCCAGCGCCGATTTGAGCGCGCCCATCAGCGGCGCATTATCGGACATGTCCCCGGCCTGCAGGAGTTTCGGTAGGCCCGGCGTTTCCCTGATGCGGGCGAACATCGCGGCGAGAACCGTGCGGGCATGATCGGGATCGAGCACGGGCGTGCCTAGATAGGCGAGGCTGCAGGTCGGGCTGACCAGCGCCCGATAGGGCCAGGCCAGGCGCGGACGGCCCTCGATGAGCATCCATACGCCGATGAGCCGAGGCGAGGTATCCCGTTCGCCCGTTTCGCCCCAACCGAGCAGGATTTTCACAGGACGCGGCCAGGCTTCGGCAACGGCGAGCGCCGCCGCCGGGTCCATGAAGACGTTGGGGATGCCCGTCCGCGCCGCCAGCGACATCCAGGCATCGACGATCGAGGCGAAACGCGCGGCATCGGCCACTTCGATGCGGATGTCCTCCAATGGCGATGTGGCGGCCATTACCGACCCTTCATAGGTGGCGACGGCGTCGCGGCTTGAAGGCGTGTTGCCGAGGGAGTCGCGAAGCTTCGAGATCGTCGTCATCGGCCACGCCCTCCCTCTCGCCGGTCGACTGCGGCGGATCGCACGACCTCCTCGCCAGGCGCATGGGGACTGGCGGAGCCTCTGCGCAATTGCATGACCTTCGCCGCAATTCCGTGCACCTGTCGCGCACATGCGGACAGGATCGAGCTGCAGGCGGACGAGGCCGTCCTTTGGGCGGATTGCAGCACCCGACGCATGCGCCGGGCTTCAAACTGGAGTTGTCGGCGCACGTGCTCGGCGGAACTGAGGAGCAGGAAGGCAGCCGTCGTTCCCCGTCTCACATCCATCACCAAATCCAGAACAGGCTTACGCCCGCTCCAGAACTCGGCCATGTAGCTCTCGTCGCTGTGGCTGCAGGAATCGACGCTGCGCAGGCCCGGCTCGGATAGCAGGGATGCCGTCACCTCCTGAAGCAGGATGATCCCGGGAGAGCAGTCCTTCAGTGCTTCGTCATAGGCCGATTTCCAGGTGAACGCCGTCGCGCCGGAGCGAACCGTCATCTGCATCGCGACTGGCCGGCCATCGCTCCGTAGCGCGCTGATCTCAAGCTGCCCACGAGCCGCCAGTCCCGCGACTGCCGAGCGGAAAAAGCTGTCGAGCGATGGAATGCGCAGGATCGCCCGGCCGCGCTGGCTGGCCCTGCCCTTCCAGCCCGACGCTTCGAGAATCAGGAACTCCTCCAGCGCCGTGCGAACACCCTCCGGATCACGATGGCGGGTCAGGGTCACCGGCCCCTGCTTGTCGAGATGCTTTCGCCTCCGTCGCAATGCCTTGGCGCGGCTGGCAGAAAGCGGGGCGGCTTCTGCCCCGCTGTCGCCCAGCCTCAGTCGCGGCCTCAGCCGAGGCTCGAGGCGCAGATGCTGCGAACCTCGGCTGGCCAGAGCGTCCGCGAGGAGTGCCGCCACTGGCCCATCTGCGTCGAAGCTCCCCACCTCCAGCATTTTGGGGAATGACGGCTCCCGCGCGATCGCATCGAGCATCGCCGTCAACGCATCGGCACCGCGATCGGCATCGAGCACGGGGATGCCGAGATAGGCGTGATCGTGCACCGGGGATTTCAACACCGTGAGCGGCAATCTCGACGACGGACGCCGGCAGGCGAACGCCCACACACCGACGAGACAAAGCGGAGTGGCCGGCCTCGTCCTGCCCCAGACGAGCAGAACATGGATGACGGCATCGTCCGATCGCGCGGCCGCGGCGACCAGGCTGGGCTCCATGAAGATGTTGGGTTCGAGCGCGCGGCTCGTCAGATCCCGCCACTCCCGCTCCATCGCGATAAACCGGTCCGGCGTCGCAATCTCCACCGAGATCGCGTGGTCTGCACTGCACATGCCCTGGCTTGAAGTGGCGATATGCTGGCCAAGCGAGTCTTGGCCAAACGTGTCTTGGCTAGACGTGTCCCGGCCAAAGGGGACCGGCGGCTGGGAAGCCGGCATCTCCTTGAAGGCTGTTGCTGGCTCCGGACGCACGTTGACGTTCCCACTCCATGGAGCAGGAAATATACCGAACCGCCGGAGGAGGTCGGTACTCGCATACGGACTAATCCCTTTTTGACGCCACGGCGCAGCGGGACAGCGAGACGCAGCGGTCCGGGATGGGCAGGGGCTCCGGACTAAGGCTATCCGGCGCTGAAGCCGATGCGCCGGCTGATCTGGGCCGCGCTGGCCTTGACCGCTTCGATGATCTCCGCGCGGCGCTCATGGAACCGGCTCGTCAAGGTGCCAAGGTTCAGCGCCGCGACCACCACACCCTCGCGGTCGCGCACCGGGGCCGCGATGCCGGTAGAGCCAATTACATATTCCTGATCGTTCACCGCAAAGCCCTGTTCGCGCACCTGCACGAGGATCTGCCGGAGTTCCTCGATGTCGGTCACTGTCATCGCCGAATAGGCGACCAGTTGCTTGCGCGTCAGATAGGTCTCGACCGAGGCTGGGTCCCAATAGGCCAGCAGGATGCGGCCGGTTGCGGTGCAATAGGCCTCGCTGGGCGCATCGAGGGCGACATCGAAGCGCACCACCTGCCGGCTGACGCATTTCGCCAGCCTGCGCACCTCGCCGCGACCGGTACGCACGCTGATGATCACCGTCTCGCCTGAGCTTTCGCGCAGCCGCTCCATGACCGGATGCGCCGCCGAGAGCAGCCGCGCTTCGCGGGCGCGCTGGGCCGAGCCATGGCGACTGCCATGCACCAGCACATAGCGTTCGGTCGAATCCTGGATCGCGTAGCCGCGCGAAACCAGCGTCTGCGCCAGGGCATGCGCGCTGCTTTTTGGAAAACCGAGTTCGCGCGAAATGTCCTTGAGCATCACAGGCTCAGAGCAGCCTGCGAGAAACTCCAAGAGCTCGAGAACCCGGGCGGCGGACTTCACTTCGAGATTCATATATCTGAACCACATTCGTATTGCTGAACAGCATAGGCAGGGCTAGCCTCCCCTTCAACCGAAAAGACAAGGGGCCTATCGTGAGCGCAGCAGGCACAGGCAAGGTCGCTTTGGTGACAGGTGGCGCACGTGGCATCGGCCGGGCCTGCGCCCGGGCACTGGCGGCGGCGGGCCATGACATCGTCCTGGTCGACCTGCTGCTGCCCGAGATGGAGCGCACTGCCGGCGAAATCCGCGAGTCCGGCCGCAAGGTCGCGATCTTCGAGGCCGATGTGGCCTCCTTCGGGCGGGCGCAGGAGGTCGCGGACGCCGCGAAGGCGGAATTCGGCCGCATCGATTTCCTGCTGAACAATGCCGGCAAGGCGATGCCGAAAGGCATCCTGGAGATCACCGAGGAGGAGTTCGACCGCACGCTCGCGATCAACCTCAAGAGCTGCTTCAACTATGTCCGTGCCGTTGCGCCGCTGATGCTGGAACAGGGCGCTGGCCGCATCGCCTCGATGTCCTCGCTCAATGCACTGTCCGGCGGTGTCACGGCGGCTGTCAGCCGCTTCGCCTATGCTTCGGCCAAGGCTGGCATCCTCGGCATGACGCGCTCGCTCGCCAAGGAGCTCGGGCCCGCCATCCATGTCAACGCGATCTGCCCCGGCCTGATTGAGACCGAGCTCGGCAATGCCGTGACGCGCGCCCGCGGCCCGGAGATCGCCGCCCGCGACATCGCGCTGCGCCGGCTCGGCAGCCCCGACGACATCGCTCAGCTCGTGGTCTTCCTCGCGACCTCCGAACCGTGCTTCATCACCGGCCAGACCTTCACGGTCGACGGCTTCCACTACAATTGCTGACAGGCCGACGATGAACGCTCCCGCATCCGCCGACGGCAATCCCTGGACCTGGCCCGAGGAAACCTGGCGCGGCATCGTCAATCATGTCCGGGCCGGGCGCTCGCTCAAGCCGGCGCGGTGGAAGGACGGGGCCACCTGTGCGGTCGCGTTGTCATTTGACAGCGACCACGAGACGATCGAATTGCGCAATGGCGGCAAATCCTATTCGCGGATCAGCCAGGGCCAGTACGGCGCACGCGCCGGCATGCCGCGCATCCTGAAGCTGCTCGCCCGCCACGGCGTGCCCGCGACGTTCTTCATGCCGGCGGTGGCGGCCATGCTGAACGAGGCCGAGATCAAGGCCGTCAGCGAGGCCGGGCACGAGGTCGGCATCCACAGCTGGATCCATGAGAGCAATTCGCGGCTCGACCATGACACCGAGCGCGACCTGACCTTTCGCGCCCGCGATACCTTGCAAAGCCTGAGCGGCCAGCTGCCCGTCGGCATGCGCACGGCCTCCTGGGATTTCAGCCCGTGGACGCTGAAGATCGTCCGCGAGATGGGGCTGCTCTACGATTCCTCGCTGATGGCCGATGACGAGCCCTACGAACTGCTCGATGGCGGCGAGGCCACCGGCATCGTCGAACTTCCGGTCGAATGGATCCGCGACGACGCCGTGTATTTCAACATGGACCGCGCCATGTCGCTGCGGCCTTATGGCGGGCCGGAGATGGTGTTCGACATTTTCCGGCGCGAACTCGATGTGGCGTTCGAGGAGGGCGGGCTGTTCCAGCTGACAATGCACCCGCACCATAGCGGCCATCGCTCGCGCATCTGGATACTCGACGAGATCATTCGCGCGGCCAAGGCCAAGGGATCGGTCTGGTTCGCCACCCATGCCGAGATCGCGGCCTACTGCGCCACCGAGGCGGGATGGCCGCAGCGCTAGAGCATCGGCCCGAAAAGTGGAATGCGGTTTTCGGAAAAAGCCGATGCAAAAACAAAGAGCTAGATTTCGAGCACCGCATAACGGACGAGGAGGGACGACATGAAACGACTATCCCTGGCAGCGGCCATCCTGGCCTGCCTGATCGCGCCCGCCGCCGCCCAAGCGACGAAGGACGTCCTCACCATCGACGCGCCAAACGACGCCGCCACCCTCGATCCGCATCTGCAATGGGATGCCGACAGCTACGGCGTCTACCGCAACATCTTCGACAATCTCGTGACCCGCGATGCCAGCGGCAAGATCGTGCCGCAGATCGCGACCGCCTGGCGCACGCTCGACGACACCCATGTCGAGTTCGACCTGCGCACGGACGTCAAGTTCCATGATGGCACCGCCCTGACCGCCGACGATGTCGTCTTCAGCGTCAAGCGCATCACCAATCCCGATCTCAAGAGCTCGCAGCTCAGCCAGTTCAACCAGATCGTCGACGCCAAGGCGGAAGGCCCCGGCAAGGTCGTGCTGACCACGCAGTCGCCCTACCCGGTCCTGCTCGCGCAGCTGGTCAAGCTTTCGATCGTGCCGAAAGCCTATGTCGAGCGCGTCGGCGATCAGGAGTTCAACCTGAAGCCCGTCGGCAGCGGCCCCTACAAGCTGCGCGAATGGCAAAAGGGCGTCCAGGCGACGGTCGATGCGGTCGATACCTACTGGCGCGGCAAGCCGCCCTTCAAGACCGTGGTCTTCCGGGCCGTCCCCGACGTTTCGACCCGCATCGCCGATCTCAAGACCGGGCGAGCCGATCTCGTGCGCCTGCTGCCGCCCGACGAGGCCATCGCCCTGAAGAAGGAGCCGGCGCTCAACGTCCTGACCGTTCCGACCGAGCGCGTCGGCTACATGTTCATCAACGCTCAGGCCGGGCCGACAACCGATCTCAAGGTGAGGCAGGCGATCGCCTATGCCGTCGACAAGCAGGGTATCATCGATGCGCTGCTCCAAGGCCTCGGCAAACCCGTCAACAGCATCGGCGCCGACCCGATCTTCGGCTATCAGGCCGATATTGCCGGCTATGGCTACGATCCCGCCAAGGCGAAGGCTCTGGTCAAGGAGGCCAAGGCCGAGGGGGCGGAGCTCACCTTCCTGACCTCGCCGGCCTATGATCGCCGGATCGTCGAGGCGATCCAGCAGATGGTCAACGATGTCGGCCTCAAGGTGAATGTGGTGATGCTCGACCACGCCACCTTCCTGCGCCGCCGCCAGGGCACGCCCGCGGAAGCCGGCCAGCTCGCCATCGGCGTCTGGTCCTGCGCCTGCCAGGATGCCGACGGCATCATCTTCCCGCTGTTCCGCACCGGCAGCACCTGGTCGAAATATTCCAATCCGGCCTTCGATACGGCAGCCGACGCCGCGCGCAGCACGCTCGACGAGGCCAAGCGCATGGCCGCCTACAAGAGCGCCTACGAAGTGCTGCGCCAGGACGTGCCGGGGCTTGGCCTCTACCAGGCCTTCGCCAGCTATGGCGCGCGCAAGGAGCTGCAATGGCAGCCGACCTCCAACGAGTCCCTGTTCGTCATGGACATGAATTGGAAGCGTTGATGTCGCGTCCGCGGATGGAAAGGCTTTAGCTGATGCTGCGCTATGCGGCAGGGCGCCTGGTCCAGGCCGCCATCGCGGTTCTCGGCGTACTCACGATCGTGTTCATCGTGATGCGCTTTTCAGGCGATCCGACCTTGCTGCTGGTGCCGGAAGGCTCGACGCAGGAGGCGGTCGACGCGCTACGCAAGCAACTCGGCTTCGACCGCCCGGTCGTCATCCAGTATCTCGACTACCTGCAGTCGCTCGGTCGTTTCGACTTCGGCATCTCGGTGGTGCAGCGGATACCTGCTATCGATATCGTCGCCTCGCGCGTGCCCTATACCGTGATGCTGGCGCTCGGCGCGCTCGCGGTGGCGCTCTTCGTCGGCCTGCCCGCAGGCATCGCCATGGCGGTCTGGCGCGGCGGCTGGCTGGAGCGCTGTTTGTCGGCACTGGCTCTGACGGGCCAGAGCCTGCCGACCTTCCTGTCGGGCATGCTGCTGATCATCGTCTTCGGCGTGGTGCTGGGCTGGCTTCCGACATCGGGGGCCGGCGATATCCGCGCCCTGATCCTGCCCTCGATCGCGCTGGGCGCGCTCTCGATGTCGACCTTCGCCCGGATGGCTCGCATCGCCATCATCGACGAACTCGGCAAGGACTATGTGCGGGCAGCCCGGGCGCGCGGGCTCTCGAAGGCTGGCGCGGTGGAGCGGCATGTCCTGCGCAATGCCGCGATCCCGGTGGTGACGGTCGCAGCGCTCGAGATCGGCAATCTCCTGGCCGGTGCTGTCATCGTCGAGACCGTTTTCGCCTGGCCCGGCATCGGCCAGCTTGCGATCCAATCGATCCAGTCGCGCGATTTCCTGGTCGTGCAGGTGATCGTGCTGCTGATCTCGATCGTCTACGTCTTGACCAGCCTGCTCGCCGACCTCGTCTATGCGCTGCTCGACCCGCGCATCAGGCTGGCCTCATGAGCGCGCTCCCCGCACCGGGCGCGGCAACGCCACGGCGCAAGACGCGCCGCGTCCAGCCTGCCGTGCCGCTGGCGATCATCATCGTCGCCGCGATCCTCGTCCTCATCGTCGGGCTTGCCTTGCTCGCGCCCTGGATCGCGCCTGCCGACCCGACGCGCCAGACCCTGCTGATGCGGCTCAAGCCGCCGGGCTCGGTATCGTCGGCAGGCCAGCTCTATCTGCTGGGCACCGACGATCTCGGCCGCGATCTGCTGTCACGCATCCTCTATGGCTCGCAGATCTCGATCGCGGTGGCCTTTCTCTCGGTAGTGGTCTCCACCGTCGTCGGCGTATCGCTGGGAATGGCGGCAGCCTGGTTTCGCGGCTGGGTCGAGACGCTGATCATGCGCTTCGTCGATATCATGCTGTCGATCCCCGCCGTTCTGCTTGCGGTGCTCACGGTCGCGGTGCTCGGCCCGGGCTTCCTCAAGCTGATCCTCGTTCTCGCGCTGACGCGTTGGCCGCGCTACACCCGCGTCGCCTATGCGCAGACGCTGCAGGTCGCCAACCTGCCCTATATCAAGGCGGCGGAACTGGCCGGAGCGCGCACGCTGCGCATCCTGTTCCGGCATGTGCTGCCCAACATCGCCGGGCCGCTGCTGGTGGTGGCGACGGCGGAATTCGGCCTGATGATCCTGTTCGAAGCCGGATTGTCTTTTCTGGGACTGGGCATCCAGCCGCCGGCACCGAGCTGGGGCTCGATCATGAGCGTCGGCCGGCAATATGTGGAACGCGCCTGGTGGATCGTCGCCTTTCCCGGCGCCTGCCTCTTCCTGCTCGTTTTTTCCGTCAACGTTCTCGGGGACTGGTTGCGCGACAAGCTCGACCCCCGTTCGCGCTCGCGCTGAGGTCATCATGGAATTCTCGGACAAGACCGTCGTCATCACCGGAGCCGCAGGCATTTTCGGGCGCTGGATCGCCGCGCATTTTGCCCGCGAGGGCGCAAAGCTCTGCCTCTCCGACAACCGGCAGGAGGCGCTCGACGCGCTGGCTGCCGAACTCAAGCTCGATCCGGCGCGCGTGCTCCTGCACAGGACCGAACTCACCGACGAAGCGTCGATCCTCGATCTCGCGGCGACGCTCAAAACCGCCTGGGGAGCGCCCGACATCGTCGTCAACAATGCCGGTCTCTACCCGAAATTCTCGCTGCTGGAGATGTCGGCCGCCGAGTGGGACCTGATCTTCGGGGTCAATCTTCGGGCGCCCTTCCTCGTTACCCGCGAGATGGCCAAGCTGATGGTCGCGGAGGGGCGCAAGGGCGCGATCGTCAACATCTCCTCGGGCGCCTCGCGCCAGATGCGCAACGGCTCGGTGCCCTATTGCACCTCCAAGACCGCGCTGGAGCGGCTGACCAAGGGCTTTGCGCTGGAACTCGCTGGCCATGGCATCCGCGTCAACGCGGTCGAACCCGGCTTTGCGCCGGGCAGCGAGGTCAGCGCGTTGAGCCCCGATTATATCGAGCGCATGACCGCGCGCATCCCGCTCGGGCGCACCAGCGGTCCTGATGATGCGCCGCAAGCGATCGCCTATCTCTGCTCGGATAGAGCGAGCTTCATCACTGGCGCGGTGCTGAGCGTCGATGGCGGCAACTCGATCGGCACCTTCGAGGGCGGCGAACTCGGTCAGGCCAAGGGCATTGCAAGAGTATGACGGCGGGAACCTTCGCGCGATGAGGCAGCAGGGCATGGCGGGCCTGACGGTCGAGGATCTCAGCATCGATATCGCCGGGGCGTCGGTGGTGGATGGCGTGTCCTTCTCCGTTGGTGGTGGCGAGGTCATGGCGCTGGTTGGCGAATCCGGCTGCGGCAAGTCGCTGACCGCATTCGCTCTGCTCGGCCTGTTGCCGGATGCCGCCGAGGTCACGCAAGGGCATATCCTCCTCGACGGGCTTGACCTCGCATCCTTGTCGGAGCGGGAACTGCGGCGCCTGCGCGGCAGCAAGCTCTCGATCATCTTCCAGGAACCGACCGCATCACTCGATCCGCTCGCCACCATCGGCTCGCAGATCGCCGAGGCCTATCGCCTGCACCACAAGGTCAGCCGGCGCGAGGCGCTGGCCAAGGCGCGCGCCATGCTGGTCTCGGTCGGCATTCCCGATCCGGACAGGCGCCTGACGCAGTATCCGTTCGAGCTATCGGGCGGCATGTGCCAGCGTGTGATGATCGCCATCGCGCTGATCTGCGGGCCCGACATCCTGATCGCCGACGAACCAACCACGGCGCTGGACGTGACCATCCAGGCGCAGATCCTCGACCTGATGAAACAGCTGGTCGCAGAGCGTGGCACCGGCATCGTGCTGATCACCCATGACATGGGCGTGGTCGCCGATATCGCCGATCGGGTCGCGGTGATGTATGCCGGCCGCATCGCCGAGATCGGCCCCGTCGACGACATCTTCGCGCAGCCCTCACACCCCTACACCGCACTGTTGCTCGCCAGCGTGCCGCGCCTCGACGTCTCCCCCAAGGAGCGGCTTGCGACGATCGATGGCAGCGTGCCCTCGCCCGAGCGCTTCGGGCCGGGTTGCCGCTTCAACGAGCGTTGTCCCCTCGCCGACGGGCGTTGCCGGATCGATACACCTCCCCTGCTCGCGCACCGGCCCGGGCATTTCTCCGCCTGCTGGCATGCCGACAGGGTGTCCGAGATCGCGAGAGCCGCAGCATGAACGGGGTGACGCCTGTCCTCGAACTGAACGATGTCGCGGTGCATTTCGGCGCGCGCGCCAGCCTGTTCAAGCCGTTGCCTTCGCCGGTGCGCGCCGTGGATGGCATCGACCTCAGCGTCGCGCCCGGCGAGACCGTCGGGCTGGTCGGCGAATCCGGCTGTGGCAAGTCGACCCTGTCGAACGCCATCGTCGGCCTGCTGCGCCCGACACGCGGCAGTATCAGGATCCAGGGCCAGGAGATCGCGGGCGCCAATACGGCGCTGCTGCGCGTGGTGCGCCGCAATGTCCAGATGATCTTCCAGGACCCGGCGCTCTCGCTCAACCCGCGCGCGACGATCGGCTCCGCCATTGCCGAGCCCCTGGCGGTGCACGGCATTGCCAGGGGCCAGGCGCTTAAGGACAGGGTCGCCAATCTGCTCGAGCAGGTCGGGCTCAAGGCCGAGCATGCCGCCCGTTATCCGCATCAGTTCTCGGGCGGACAGCGCCAGCGCGTCGTGATAGCCCGCGCGCTTGCGCTGGAGCCGGCGCTGGTGGTGTGCGACGAGCCGGTCTCAGCGCTCGACGTCTCCGTGCGCGCCCAGATTCTCAATCTGCTGGTCGACCTGCAGCGGCGCATGGGCGTGTCCTATCTCTTCGTCTCCCACGACCTGGCAGTCGTCCGCCATATCTGCGACCGCGTCGCGGTGATGTATCTCGGCCGGATCGTGGAGTTGGCTTCGCGCGATACGCTGTTCTCCAATCCCAGGCACTACTACACCCGCGCGCTGATGGCCTCGGTGCTGGAGCCCGACCCGGTGGCGCAACGCGCCAAGACGCGCAGCATGCTGAGCGGCGAACTGCCGAGCCCGTCGAACGTCCCTTCCGGCTGCGCCTTCCATACGCGCTGCCCGGCAGCAACGGCGGTCTGCACGGCTGAACGCCCGGAGCTGACTGTCAGGCCGGACGGTGCCCTGGTCGCCTGCCACCATGCCTGAAGCTGAAGTGCAAACCGGTAGCCACCTCGCTTGAAAACGCTCTACTCTGCGCGGACGATCCAATCTTCCTGATGGGACATGGTTATGGCCAGCTACAAGATCGCCGTCATTGTCGGCAGCCTCCGACGCGACTCCTTCAATCGCAAGCTCGCAACCGCGATCGCCAAACTGGCGCCGCCGGAGTTCTCTTTCACCCAGCTGGAGATCGGCGATCTGCCTCTCTACAATCAGGATGACGACGCCAATCAGGCTCCCGCGGTCAAGCGCCTGAAGGCCGAGATCGCGGGTTCGCAGGGGCTCCTTTTCGTCACCGCCGAGTACAACCGCTCAATTCCCGGCGTGCTGAAGAATGCGATCGACCATGCCTCGCGGCCTTACGGCCAAAGCGCCTTTGCCGGAAAGCCGGCCGGCGTTCTCGGCGTCTCCGTCGGCGCCATCGGCACCGCCCTCTCGCAGCAGCATCTTCGCAATGTGCTGGCCTATCTTGACGTGCCGACGCTGGGGCAGCCGGAAGCTTTCCTCCAGGCCAATGACAAGCTGTTCACGGAAGCCGGCGATATCGGCGAAGGCAGCAAAGCCTTCCTGCAGGGCTGGATGAACGCCTACCTCGCCTGGGTGAAGAAGCACGCGGCCTGAGGGGCGCAATCGCGGCCGGAATGGCCCTGCCTACAGCATCGGACCGAATATTGTATTAGGCCCGATGCTGTAGGCCTTTGATTTTGCATCGACTTTTTCCGAAAAACCGCGTTCCACTTTTCGGGCCGATGCTCTAGGCGGCGGAGGCCATTTCGGCGCCCTCGCGTTCGGGTCGCTCGGTCTGTGCCAGCCTGAGAACCGCCTTGATCGGCAGATGATCGGAGGCGACCTGCGCCAGCGGCGAGTTGTGCACGTCGATGCGCGAAACCAGATCATGTGGATTGGCGAGGATCCGGTCGAGCGACCAGACCGGAAAGCGCGACGGGAAACTCGCGACCGTCGCGCCCAACGGACCGAAGGTCGGGTCAAGCGCCTGCAGGGACGAGCGCTTGCCCAGACGCCATTCGTTCAGATCGCCCATCAGAACGGCGGGCCTGCCATCCTCCGTCTCGGCCGCGGCTAGAATGGCCCTGATCTGGCGCGCTCGCGAGCGGCGCAGCAGCCCCAGATGGGCAGCGATGATCCGCAGCGGTCCCGCGGCCAGCGTCACATCGACGACGAGCGCGCCGCGCGGCTCCGCACCGGGCAGGACGATCTGGCGCACACCATCCACCGTCCCGTTGCGCACGAGCACGAGATTGCCGCGCCAGCCATGGTTGTTGCGCGTGCCGTCCAGCGGGACCGGGCACAATCCGCTGTCGCGTTCCAATGCTTCGAGATCGAGCAGGCCTGCGCGCGCGCCGAAGCGCTGGTCGACCTCCTGCAGCGCGATCACATCCGCACCGATCTCGCTGATCACCGCCATGATCCGCTCGGGGTTGAACCGCCGGTCGAGACCCACGCATTTGTGGATGTTGTAGGAGGCAACGAGCGCCGTCACGTCGTCCTCGCGGGCATCGCCGTTGGCATAGGCCTTTCGCCGCTGTCGCAGTTTCGAAGCCATCAGCGGACCGAGGGTCTTGAGAGCCCCCGTGTCACGGTGTTTTCGAAGCATGGGGGACGCATCTCCGGCGGTTGTCGCTTCCATAGTCTACTCATCGCGGCGCCGGAAGGGTACAGGGTGCCGCGCCGCATAGGGCGAACACCGCAGCCGGGCTGCGGTTCCCGGTCCCGCCTAGATCCGGACCGGCAGTGGAGTCCAGTACGGCGATCCGGAGAGGGACGCCGGAACGATTGTAATCCGGTTCGATTATGGTTCAGTGAGGGCGGCCGGGCTTCGGCGCCAGAAAACTCGGCGACAACGGCTCGGCGGAGAAACAATGATGGCGATGACCCTGGGCGGCGTTTTCACGAGGCAGGACCTCGCGCTGCTGCGTGGCAAATGGGGCATCCTGCTGGCGTTCGGTTTCTCGATCGTCGCTCTTGGACTGCTCGCCTTTTTCAACGTCGTCATCGCGACCGTGGCGTCGATCTACTATGTCGGCGCAAGCATGCTGGTCGCCGGCATCCTGCAAATCGCCCACGCCTTCCAGCTGCGGGGTTGGCGATCCTTCCTGTCCTGGCTGATGATCGGACTGGTCTATGCGCTGGCCGGTGTTCTTGCCTTCGTAAATCCGCTGCTGGCGTCCTCGTTCCTGACATTGCTGCTGGCAATCAGCCTGCTCGTCGTCGGCCTGCTGCGCATTCTCGCAGGCCTGTCGCTTCGGCCGACGAAATTCGCGAGCTGGCTGCTCGTGGCCGGCGCGATCACGCTTTTCGTCGGCGTGTTCGTGCTCGCCGGCTGGCCGCTCAACAGCCGCTGGTTCATCGGGCTGCTGCTGGCGATGGACCTGACATTCCACGGCATCGCCATGGTGATTTTCGCCATCGCTCTCAGAAATACCCCGATACCGGAATAGGCCCGCCGCACCCGCAATCGCGACGCGCCCAATATGGCAGACTACGAGGAGACCCGCTGGACAGCTTCTTCAACGGCATCCGGCTTAACAGACCAGCATGATGCGATTGTTCCTGATCATTTCCACCTTTGCCGGCCTGTTTGCCCTGGCGTCCTTCCTGGCGACCTATTCCTTTGGCCATTTCGCCAGGCGTGCCAAGGGCAAGCCGTCCAGCGCCTTGCCGGTAGCCGAGGGCGAGACCCTGATCGATAGGGCCTCGTCCCAGCTTGTGACAGGGCGGGACAATGAGAGCGGGCTCGCGCTGATAGCGGATAATCTCGACGCTTTTGCCGCGCGGGCTCTGGCAGCGCGCAGCGCCGGCCGCAGCCTCGACCTGATGTATTACATCTGGAAGAAAGACCTCACGGGACAGCTCCTTTCATATGAGGTGCTCCAGGCGGCCGACCGTGGCGTGCGGGTGCGGGTGCTGGTGGATGACATCAACACGCGCGGCCTCGACGCGACCTATCTCGCCCTCGACGACCACCCGAACATCTCGGTGCGACTGTTCAATCCGAGCCGCGCCCGGCAAAGCGGGCTGCGACGCGGCATCGAGATGGCGCTGCGCGCCTTCTCGGTCACGCGCCGGATGCACAACAAGGCGTGGATCGCCGATGGCCGGCTGGCCGTCATCGGCGGGCGCAATATCGGCAACGAGTATTTCGCCGCGGCGAGAACCTCGAATTTCCGCGATCTCGACGTCCTGCTTCTCGGTGCGGGAGTGCGCCAGACCGAGGTGATCTTCGACGCGTTCTGGAACAGCGATGTCGTCATCCCGATCGGCGCGCTGGCGACCCTGCGCAAGCCCAATCTGAAGCGACTGCGGCGAACCCTGGCTACGCTCGCCAACGGCGCCCTGGCGAAACCCTATATCGCACGGGTCCATGAGCGCATGTCGATGTCGGACATGATCGATCTTACCGGCAAGATCCACTGGTCGAGCGAGGCGAAGGTCATCTCGGACCCGCCCGAAAAGGCGGTCGGCGGGAAGCCGGAGAATTGGTTGATGGCGGAGCTGACCCCCGTCATCGCCGAGAGCAAGCACGTGCTGGAGATCATCTCGCCCTACTTCATCCCCGGCGACGAAGGCACGGCGCGGCTTGCCGGGATGGTCAGCCGAGGGGTCGATGTCGCTGTTCTCACCAACTCGCTGGCGGCAACGGATGTCGCGGCGGTCCACGGTGCCTACGCGCATTATCGGGAGGCCTTGCTAAAGGCGGGCGTGCGCCTTTACGAGCTTCAACCCTATGCGCACCGGCAGGAGATTTCGGTGTTCGGCTCAAGCGGTGCGAGCCTGCACACCAAAGCCTTCACGATCGACCGGCAATGCGGTTTCATCGGCTCCTTCAATTTCGATCCGCGCTCGGCATCGCTCAACACCGAAATGGGCGTGCTCTTCGAGCAGCCGGCGCTCGCCGCCGAGATGCACAGGCTGTTCGAGTTGGATACGGCGCCGCAGGCCAGCTATGGCCTGTCGCTCAGGAAGGGCTCGCTACGCTGGAACAGCCTGGAGGACAGTCAGGCGCGACAGTTCGACCGCGACCCCGAGGCGAGCCTTCCCCGCCGCCTGCTTGCCTTCGCGGTTGGGCTCCTGCCGATCCAGTCGCAACTGTAGAACGCGTCTTCAGCGTTTCCGGCGGAGTCCGCGACGATCTCGATCGAACCTCCTATCGTCATCAAGCCATGCCACAGTTATGAAAGACCACCCTTGATCCGGGCGAAGTTCTACGACCGGCCTTCACGTTGCCTACCCCGCAGGAGCACGCGACCGATGACAGCGATCGAACCACGGCGGCGTCCCACTCTCCTGGGCATCGCCCTCGCCTGCCAGATTTTCGGTGCAGCGGGCGGGGCGCAGGCGCAGGCTCCTCGCGCAGCGCCTCCCCCGCAAGTGACGGTCGTGGAGGTCAAGGCCGGCAAGGTTCCGCTGAGCTTTGAATATGCAGCGCGCGTCGAGGCCTCGCGGGAGGTGCAGGTCCGGGCGCAAGTCGGCGGCATCCTGCTGAAGCGGGATTTCGTCGAGGGCGCGCTGGTCAAGGCGGGCGACACGCTCTTCGAGATCGACCCCAAGCGCTACGAGGCGGAGCTCGTGAAGGCGCGGGCGCAGTTGCAGCAGGCGCAGGCGCAGCTTGCGCAGGCCAGCCGGGACGCCGAGCGCTATACGCGGCTGGCGGCGACCGGCTCGGGCACCGACAAGGCCCGCGACGACGCCCTGTCGGCCAAGGAACTCGCCGCCGCCGCGGTTTCCATCGCCGAGGCGGATGTGAACCTGGCCGAACTGAATCTCGGATATACCAAGGTGAAGGCGCCGATCAGCGGCGTCACCAGCCTGGAACAGGTGCCCGAAGGCAGCCTGATCGGTATCACCGGCGATGCCGGGCTCCTGACGAAGATCACGCAGCGCGACCCCGTCTATGTCATCTTTTCCGCCAGCGAGAACGAGATCGCGCAGGCTCGCACTCTGCTTGAAGCGCAAGGCGTCTGGGACCGTGCGGGCGAGGTCCTGAAGGTCCAGGTCGTCTTCGGCGATGGCCAGGTTTATCCGCAGACCGGCACCATCGACTTCGCTTCGGCCGGGCTCGACGCTGAGACCGGCACGCTTCGCCTGCGCGCCGTCGTGGCGAACCCGAAGGGCCTTCTTCTGCCCGGCCAATTCGTGCGTGCGGTCGTCTCGGGCTTCTATCTCGACAACACCATCGTCGTCCCGCATGTCGCGGTGTCCCAGGGCGCACAGGGGCAATTCGTCTATACCGTCGACAGCGCGGGCAAGGCCGAGCTCCGACCAATCGAGCTGGGGCGCGAACTACCATCCGGCTGGATCGTCAAATCGGGACTGAAACCCGGGGATAAGCTGATCACGGAAGGGATCATCAAGGTCCATCCCGGCGCACCGGTCACGGTCAGCATGAAGCCGGCCGAAACGGCCAAGCCATGAACCGCTTCTTCATCGACAGGCCCGTCTTCGCAGCGGTCATTTCGATCATCATCGTGCTGGCCGGCATCGTCGCGATGCGCGCCCTGCCAATCGCCCAGTATCCGGAGCTGACGCCGCCGCAGATCATCGTCACGGCGACCTATCCCGGCGCCAGCGCCGAAACGATCGCGCAGACAGTGGCTGCTCCGCTGGAGCAGCAGATCAACGGCGTCAAGGGCATGCTCTACATGCAGTCCTCGAACGCCAGCAGCGGCCAGATGACGCTGACCGTGACCTTCGCCCAGGGGACCGACCCCGACCAGGCGACGATCGACGTCAACAACCGCGTGCAGCGGGCGACGCCGACGTTGCCCCAGGAGGTCACCCGCCTCGGCGTCGTGGTCAGCCAGCGCTCGGCTTCGATCCTGGGCCTCGTCGCGATGTATTCGCAGGACGGCCGCTACGATTCGACCTATGTCGGCAATTACGCGCTGCTCAACGTCATCGACGACCTCAAGCGCATCCCCGGCGTCGGCGATGCCTCGCTCTTCGGCCAGCGCGACTATTCGATGCGGATCTGGCTGAGCCCAGACAAGCTCGCCAGATACGGCCTCACCACGACCGATGTCGCCATCGCCATTCGCGAGCAGAACGCGCAGTTCGCGGCCGGCCGCTTCGGCGACGAGCCCAACGACCCGACCACGCCCTTCACCTATTCGGCGACGACCCAGGGGCGCCTGCCCGATGCCGAGGCGTTCGGCAACATCATCCTGCGCTCGGATCTGAACGCGGCCACGCTCAGGATCAAGGATGTCGCGCGCGTCGAGCTCGGCTCGGCCAGCTACACCGTCGACAGCAAGCTCAACGGCAAGCCGGCGATCCCGATCGCGGTCTATCTCCAGACCGGCGCCAACGCGCTGAATACCATGAAGGCCCTGCGCAGCCGCCTCGACGAGCTCAAGATGACCTTCCCGGAGGGGATGACCTACGACATTCCCTACGACACCACGAAGTTCATCGAGGTCTCGATCCAGGAGGTAGTCAAGACCTTCATCGAAGCCATCGTCCTGGTGATCCTCGTCGTCTTCCTGTTCCTGCAGAATGTCCGGGCCACCATCATCCCGGTCATCGCCGTGCCGATCTCGATCATCGGCACCTTCGCGGGGATGTATCTGCTGGGCTTCTCGATCAACCTCCTGACCCTGTTCGGCCTCGTGCTGGCGATCGGCATCGTCGTGGACGACGCGATCGTGGTCCTGGAGAATGTCGAGCGGATTATGGTGACCGAGCATCTTCCGCCGCGCGAAGCCTCGATCAAGGCGATGAGCGAGGTGACCGGCCCGGTGATCGCCATCGTGCTCGTGCTCTGCGCCGTCTTCGTCCCCGTCTCGTTCATGGGCGGGTTGGCCGGCGCGATGTACCAGCAATTCGCGATCACGATCGCGGTCTCGGTGACGATTTCCGGCATCGTTGCACTCACGCTGACGCCGGCCTTGTGCGCGCTGATCCTGAAGCCGGGGCATCATGAGCCCGCTTTGCCCTTCCGGATCTTCAACCGCTTCTTCGACAGGCTGACGCATGGCTATGTCCGCGGCGTCGGCTTCATGGCCAAGCGCTTCGCCATCGGCCTGCTGCTCTTTGCAGGCCTTCTCGCGAGCACCGGTTTCCTGTTCCAGAAAATCCCGGGATCGCTGGTCCCCGATGAGGACCAGGGTGTCGTATTCGGCGTGGCGATCCTGCCCGCGGCCGCCTCGCTCAACCGCACCATCGCGGTGATGGACGAGGCCGCGGCCAATATCGGCCGGCATCCAGCCGTCGAGAACGTCTTTGCGATTTCGGGCTTCGATCTGCTCTCGGGAGGCGAGAAGACGAATGCCGCCACGACCTTCGTCACGCTGAAGGACTGGAGCCAGCGCACCACGCCCGCCCTCGATGCCCGCAACTTGACGGGCACGTTCATGGCGATGAATGCCGGCATCAAGGACGCGATGGTGCTGTTCTTCAACCCGCCGCCGATCAGCGGCCTGAGCACCACCGGCGGCTTCGAGTTCTACGTTCAGGACCGCACCGGAGGCGGCATCCAGTCGCTCGCCACGGCCACCAGCCAGCTGGTCGAAGCGGCGTCGAAACGGCCGGAACTGGCGGGCGTGCGCACGACGTTCGACACCAATATCCCGCAATACCGGCTCGATCTCAACCGCGACATGGCCAAGGCGCTCGGTGTGCCCATCAACTCGGTCTTCGAGACGATGCAGAGCACGTTCGGCAGCCTCTATGTCAATGATTTCACGCTGTATGGGCGCAATTACCGCGTCAACCTGCAGTCGGAAGCCGCCTTCCGTCAGGCTCCGAAAGACCTCAAGCAGGTCTTCGTCCGCTCGACCAACAACAAAATGGTGCCGCTCGACACGCTGATCAAAGCCGAGCGCGTGGTCGGCCCTGACCTGTTCGAGCGCTTCAACGCCTTCGCGGCAGCCAAGGTGATGGGCAATCCGGCCCCCGGATACACTTCGGGCGCCGCGATCGCGGCCATGCAGGAGATCGGCCGGGAGGTCCTGCCACAGGGCTTCCAGATCGCCTGGACCGGCTCGGCCTATCAGGAACTGGCGACAAGCGGCTCAGGCGCCCAGGCGATGATCTTCGGCATCATCATGGTGTTCCTGATCCTCGCCGCGCAATACGAGAAATGGAGCCTGCCGCTGGCCGTCATCCTGGCCGTTCCCTTCGCCATATGCGGGGCACTGGTGGCGATCTGGGCCCGTGGCCTGACGAACGACGTCTATTTCCAGATCGGCATGGTGACGCTGATCGGCCTCGCGGCCAAGAACGCCATCCTGATCGTGGAGTTCGCCGTGCTGATGCGGCAGGAGGGCATGAGCGCGCTCGATGCCGCCGTGGAGGCGGCCCGGCTGCGCTTCCGGCCGATCGTGATGACGTCGCTCGCCTTCATCCTCGGCGTCGTGCCGCTTGCGATCAGCAGCGGCGCCGGCTCGGCCAGCCGGCACTCGATCGGCACGGGCGTGATCGGCGGCATGCTGGCGGCGACCTTCATCGCGACCTTCTTCATCCCGATGTTCTATCGGCTCGTCGCCTGGCGCGAGCCGCGCGAGGCCAAAACCGGCACGACCGATGCGAAGGCTGTATTGGCGACCGAGCCCACCGGGGGCATCTAGACCCAAGGCTTAGCCCGCCTGGCGTTTCAGGCCACAGAGCCCGCTTCCCGGTTGATTCCGGGGGGCGGGTTTTTTGCTGCCGCGACCGGTTGCGCGGCCGATCTCACCGCGACATGCCCACAGAACGACTTGGGGAAGGCGGTTGACATATTTGTAATGTTATACTGTAACAATTACGATCATCAAACCCATCCGGACTTCACATGACCCGATCCCCGCTTCTGACCGACCGCCGCCTGCCGGTTACGGTTCTCTCCGGCTTCCTCGGCGCCGGAAAGACGACGCTACT
The DNA here is from genome assembly GCF_900108245.1 of Allobosea lathyri. Lineage (GTDB taxonomy): Bacteria > Pseudomonadota > Alphaproteobacteria > Rhizobiales > Beijerinckiaceae > Allobosea > Allobosea lathyri. The sequence goes on along the minus strand of NZ_FNUY01000001.1, from coordinate 112,061 downwards.
CAACCACATCCTGAATAACCGCGAAGGCAAGCGCGTCGCCGTCATCATCAACGACATGAGCGAGGTGAATATCGATGCCGACCTCGTCCGCGAAGGCGGAGCGGATCTGTCGAAAACCGAGGAGCGGCTCGTCGAGATGAGCAATGGCTGCATCTGCTGCACCTTGCGCGACGACCTGCTCATCGAGGTGCGCCGCCTCGCGGCCGAAGGGAAGTTCGACTACCTGCTGATCGAGGGCACCGGCATCGCCGAGCCCCTGCCGATCGCCGCGACCTTCTCCTTCCGCGACGAGGACGATCTTTGCCTCGACGACGTCGCCCGGCTCGACACGATGGTGACGGTCGTCGACGCCATCAATCTTCTCGCGGACTATGACAGCCGCGATTTCCTTGACGATCGCGGCGCGACGGCAGGTGAAGGCGATCAGCGCACGCTGGTCGATCTGCTGGTCGAGCAGATCGAGTTCGCCGATGTCGTCGTCATCAACAAAGCCACCGACGTCACTGCCGGGGAGCGCGAGAAGGTTCGGCAGGTGGTGCGCGGCCTCAATGCCGACGCCCGCATCGTCGAGGCCGACCATGGGCGCGTGCAGCTGGACCAGTTGCTGAATACCGGGCTTTTCAACGAGGAAAAGGCGCAGGAGCACCCGCTCTGGCACAAGGAGCTGTTCGGCTTCCGCGACCATGTGCCGGAAACCGAGGAGTACGGCATCCGCTCCTTCGTCTACCGGGCCAGGCGGCCGTTCCATCCGCGCAAGCTGCACGACCTGCTGGCGATACGCCTTGCCGGAGTCATTCGCGCCAAGGGCCATTTCTGGCTGGCGACGCGGCCGCACTGGGTCGGCGAGTACTCGCTGGCCGGGCGGATCACGCGCACCGAAGGTCTCGGGAGCTGGTGGGCCGCCGTGCCGAAAGAACGGTGGCCGCGTTCGGAGGAGTTCGGCTCGCTGATGCGCAAACATTGGTCGCAGATCTGGGGCGACCGTCGCCAGGAGCTCGTCTTCATCGGCGGCGCGGAGATGGACGAGGCCGCTATCCGTGCCGCGCTCGATGCCTGCCTGACGGGCAGCCCCGCAACCGGCCTGACGAAGTCGTTGCTCTCGCTGGAAGACCCGTTTCCGAGCTGGGACCGACACGCTGCCTGAGCCGGACCAGCTCCTTCTCGGATCAGGCGCAGCTTTGTCCGCATGACCGCCATTCCCGAATACCGGCCCCCGCGCCCGTGACATCCGGCGGGCGCCCGCCTACGTTATAGCTGCGCGTACACAACGCGACGCTTGTGCGACCAGAGCACGGACAGAGCCTCGCGGCTTTCGCATGCGAGATCGGGCCGCGCCGCGTCCGCCGGGATTTTGGAGCGCCAAGCGGTAGAGACCAGATCGATCGATCGCCCTGTTGCCCGCACGCCGCTCAAGGCGGCGCGGGAGCCCTGCTGAGACCAGCCTTTCGGAGAACGCATCATGTCGCATAATCTGCAATTCTACATCGATGGCCAGTGGGTCCAGCCTTCCGGCTCCAAGACGCTCGACGTGATCGATCCTTCGACGGAAGAGGCCATCGGCGCCATCGCCCTCGGCAACGAGGCCGATGTCGACAAGGCCGTGGCAGCAGCGCGCGCCGCCTTCCCGGCTTTCGCCGCGACATCGAAGCAGGAGCGCCTGGCGCTGATGCGCCGCCTGCTCGAGGTCTACAAGACGCGCTATGCCGATATCGCCGAGACACTGTCGCGCGAAATGGGCGCCCCCATCGAACTCGCCCACAAGGCTCAGGCCGCGATGGGCACCGGGCATCTCGCCAAGATGATCGAGACGCTGGAGAATTTCGAGTTCGAGGAGCTGCGCGGCACCACGCTGATCGCCAAGGAGCCGATCGGCGTCGTCGGCATGATCACGCCCTGGAACTGGCCGATGAACCAGATCATGTGCAAGGTCGCGCCTGCGCTCGCCGCCGGCTGCACCATGGTCCTGAAGCCTTCCGAGATCGCGCCGCTCAATGCGATCATCTTCGCCGAGATCGTGCATGAGGCCGGCATTCCCAAGGGCGTGTTCAACCTCGTCAACGGCGACGGGCCGACCGTCGGCGAGGCGATCTCGCGCCATCCTGGCGTCGACATGGTCTCCTTCACCGGCTCGACCCGCGCCGGCATCCTCGTCGCGAAGGCTGCGGCCGACACGGTCAAGCGCGTGCATCAGGAGCTCGGCGGCAAGTCGGCCAACATCATCCTGGATGATGCCGACCTGAACAGGGCGGTGAAGCTCGGCGTCGAGAGCGTGATGCGCAACTCCGGTCAGTCCTGCAACGCGCCGACCCGGATGTTCGTGCCGGCCGCCTTGCATGACAAAGCAGTCGCCATCGCCAAAGCCGTTGCCGAGCCGCTCAAGGTCGGTGCACCCGCCTCGAACGACACTTTCCTCGGCCCGGTCGTCAGCGAGACCCAGTACAACAAGATCCAGAAGCTGATCGAAGCCGGCATCAAGGAAGGCGCCGACCTCGTCACCGGCGGCTCGGGCCGTCCGGAGGGTCTCAATCGCGGCTATTATGTCCGCCCGACGATCTTCGGCAACGTCACCGACGACATGACGATCGCGCGCGAGGAAATCTTCGGGCCGGTGCTGTCGATCCTACCCTATCAGAGCGACGACGAAGTCGTGCAGCGCGCCAACGACACCCCCTATGGCCTGGCATCCTATGTCCAGTCCGGCTCGCTCGAGCGCGCCCGCAAGGTCGCGGCGCAGATGCGCAGCGGCAATGTCTACATCAACTATCCCGCCTGGGACGCCGGCGCGCCCTTCGGCGGCTACAAGCAGTCCGGCAACGGCCGCGAATACGCCGATTTCGGCCTCGAGGAGTTCCTGGAGATCAAGGGTACCGTCGGCTACGCCGCGGCCTGAGGACAAAAACCACCGCAGCGGCCCGTTCGTTCGGGCCGCTGCGGTGGAGTTTCAAGTCGAGCGCCCGGTCGGTTCGGCGGATAGGGCCGCGCCGATCGGCAGCGCGCTCGATCGCTTCACCTGGCCGAGCGCGAAGCTCGATTCGATCGAGGCGACGCCATCGAGCCGGGTCAGCTTCTCCTTCAGGAAGCGCTCATAGGCTTCCAGATCCTGCACGACGATGCGCATCAGATAGTCGCGCTGTCCGGTCATCAGGTAGCAGTCGACGACTTCGGGCCAGCGCGCCACCGCCTGCGCGAAGCGATCGAGCTCCTCCTCGCGCTGGCGCTCCAGCTTGACCGAGGCGAAGACGCTGATGGGAAGGCCGACCTTGGTCTGGTCGATGATCGCCGCATAGCCCTTGATCACGCCGGTCTCTTCGAGAATGCGGACCCGCCGCGCGCAGGGCGAGGCCGACAGACCGATTTTCGAGGCAAGCTCCTGGATCGTCAGACGCGAGTTGATCTGAAGTTCCGCGATGATCTTGCGATCCAGCGCGTCCAGGCGGACGGTCGTCATGTCTCGTCTCCGGCGCCGGCGAGCCGCCGGCTCGCCGTTCTATCCGAATTCGGGCTTTGCTTGCTATCGCGCAGCGCACTCCATGCAGCCTGCGCGCGCTACAGGACGGCCAGCATCCCGCCATCGACATAGATGATCTGGCCGTTGACATAATCCGAGGCGGACGAGGCCAGGAAGACGGCCGTGCCGACCAATTCGCCGGGCTTGCCCCAGCGCTTGGCCGGCGTGCGGCCCTTGACCCAGGCATCGAAGGTCGGGTTGTCGATCAGCGCCTGGTTCATGTCGGTGATCATGTAGCCCGGCCCGATCGCATTGGCCTGGATGCCATGCTCGGCCCATTCCGCCGCCATGGCGCGGGTCAGCATCTTGATGCCGCCCTTGGCGACCGTGTAGGGCGCAACCGTCGCACGGGCGAGCTCGCTGGTCAGCGAGCCGATATTGATGATCTTGCCCGATTGTCTGGCGATCATGCGCTTGGCCGCCTCACGGCCGATCATGAAGGCGCTGGTCAGGTTGGTGTCGATCACGCGCTGCCAGTCGGCCGTGGCGAGTTCGACCATCGGCTTGCGAAACTGGATGCCGGCATTGTTGACGAGGATGTCCACAGCGATGCCAGCCGCATCGAAGCCCTCGAAGGCGCGCAGGATCTCATCCTCGGCCGTCACGTTGAAGGCGGCAGCATCCGCCGCATGGCCGGCGGCGCGGAACTCCGCGACCGTCTCGGCGACGCGCGCCGGATCGGTGCCGTTGATCAGGATGCGGGCGCCGGCAACCGCCAGCCCCTCCGCCATGGCGCGGCCCAGCCCGCGTGAAGAGCCGGTGACCAGCGCTGTCTTGCCGGTAAGATCGAACAAGGGATTGCTCATCGTGGCCACACTCACAGGCTGGAACGGCGGACGGAGAGGTCCGAACGCTCGAAAACGGCAGGCAGGAGTTCGACGCCGAGGCCGACGCCTTCCATCGGCAGGACATAGCCGTCCTTGATCACCGGCATCGTGGTGACGAGTTCGTTGTACCAGCCGGAGTAGAAGGCGCGCACGGATTCCTGGATCAGCGTGTTGGGCTGGCTGAAGGAGGCGTGGATTGCGGCGATGAAGCCGACCGGGCCGATGCAGTCATGCGGTGCGAAGGGGCGGTGATAGGTCTCGGCCATCGCCGCGATCTTGCGGCCCTCTGTCAGGCCGCCGGTCCAGCACAGGTCGGCCATGACGATGTGCATCGCGTCGCGGTCGAGCATCTCCTTGTAGGGGAAGCGCGAACCCAGCGTTTCGCTGGCGCAGACGGAGACCGTCGTCGAGCGCGCATATTCGGCAAGCGCCTGCGGTGAGTTCATCCGGATCGGATCCTCATACCAGGTCGGGCTGTACTGCTCGAGCTCGCGGGCGATCTTGATCGCAGTCGGCAGGTTCCAGAGCGAGTGGAACTCGACCATGATCTCGATCTTGTCGCCGACGGCCTTGCGGATCTTCTCGAAAGGCTCAACCGCCTTCCTCATCTGCGCAGGCGTGATGTAGAGGCCCTGGTTCTCGATCGCGGCCGGATCGAACGGCCAGATCTTCATCGCCGTGATGCCGCTTTCCAGCAGGCTTTCGGCGACGGCGTCGGCGCGGTTCATGAAGCCGTCGAGATCCTCATAAGGACCTTCCGTCGCGCCGAGGTTCCAAGTCGAGACCGGCTTGATGTTCTGGGAGCGGACATAATTGTAGCCAGCACAGGTGTTGTAGATGCGCTGCTTGTCGCGGCACAGGCCGCCGAGCATCTGGTGGACCGGCTGCTTGCAGACCTTGCCGAAGATATCCCAGAGCGCGATGTCGACGGCCGAAGTGGCGCGGGATTCGGCGCCTGTCGAGGCCTGCGCCATCGGCAGGTTCGACATTTCCTTGTGCAGCGCCTCGATATGAAGAGGGTTCTTGCCGAGCAGGCGCATCGCCAGCGTATCGTGCAGATGGGCCTCCACGGCGCCCGCACCGTAGAAGGTCTCGCCGAGGCCGATCACGCCGGCATCGGTATGAACCCTGACCCACAGGACATTGGCGAACTCTTCCGTCCGCAGCGTCTCGATCGCGGTGATTTTCAAAGCCTGCCTCCCTGGCAGAACGCGGCCTCGTTGGCTTTCAGGCCACGGATCGCTTGGTTTGTTGTGCAATCAGATCAAGCCAGCATACGATGCGTGGCAGAACACCCAGAGCATAAGGGCGCTTGTGAAATATCACAATATGTTTATTATCTCGATCAAGGCAGGCCGACAAGAGCTTCGCCAAGGAGGAACGCTGGAATGCCGCCGCGCAAAGGCCACCCCAAGCTCGTCGAAGTCAGTGCGATGGAGACGCAACCGCGTCGCAACCGACTGAATTTCTTCGAACTCGCCTATGAGCGCATCGAGGCGATGCTGATCGATTGCGCGCTACGGCCGGGCCGCCTGCTCACCATGCAGGACCTTCAGGACATGACCGGCTTCGGCCGCACGCCGGTGCATCATGCGGTCAACCGTCTGGCGGCCGACACGCTCATCATCATCCGCCCGCGCCATGGACTGCAGATCGCGCCGATCGACCTGGCCCGCGAACGGGTCCTGCTCCGGCTGCGCAGCGATCTCGAGCGCTTCGTCGTGCGCTTGGCGGCCGAACGGGCGGGCCCGACACATCGCAACCAGCTTCTGCACATGGTCCGGCTGCTGCGCGACCGGCGCGATGGGCTGACGCTGGCCGAATTCAACACGCTCGACCGCCGCATCGACCAGATGATCCTGGCTGCGGCCGGCGAGCCCTTCCTGGAGCATACGCTGCGGCCGCTGCACACGATCTTCCGGCGCATCGGCTTCATCTATCACAGCCATATGCCCGGCCATCACAGCCTCGATGGCACGATCGACCACCATCTCGCCGTGCTCAACGGCATCGCGACCTGTCATGTCGATAGAGCCGTCGCGGCATCGGACGCCCTGATCGATTTCGTCGACGGCATGTTCGACGAGATGGAAGCCCAAATCGACCCTTCCCTCCTGGATTGCAGCGTCGAGCCCCTGCTCGGCGCCTGAACCTCAAGAAGCACGTTCAAGCCCATGCGCATCATCTTCCACGGCGAGAATGCCGCCTCCTTCAGCAACGGCTTTGCCGAATTGGTCGGCCCGCAGGCCACGATCCGCATCCTGCCGGACAACCTCGCCGCGGCCGATGATCAGCGCGCCTATGCGGAAGCCGACGTGATCGTCGGCGTCAAATACGATGCCAGCCTGCCGGTCCCCTCGCAGCTCAAGCTCTTCCACGTGCCGGGCGCGGGCTATGACGCGGTCAATCTCGGCCTGCTGCCGCCAACGGCTGCGGTCTGCAACTGCTTTGGCCATGAGCAGGCGATCGCGGAATATGTGATGACGGCGCTGCTTTCCCGCCATGTGCCGCTGGTCGATGCCGACCAGCGCCTGCGCAAGGGCGATTGGGCCTATTGGGCCGGCTCGCCCGACCGCGTCCATGACGAGATCGCGGGCAAGACCATCGGCCTGCTCGGCTTCGGCCATATCGGCAAGGCCATCGCGGCCCGGGCCAAGGCCTTCGAGATGAAGGTCCATGTCGCCAATCGCAGCGCCGTGCCGACCTCCGCCCTGGTCGACCGCAGCTATACGCTCGACGCTTTGTCGGATTTCTGGGGCTCGGCCGATTTCATCGTCGTTTCCGTGCCGCTGACCGACGAGACCAAGGGCATCGTGGGCGCCGCGGCCTTCTCCGCGATGAAGCCGGACGCCGTCATCGTCAATGTCGGGCGCGGCCCGACGATCGATGAAACGGCGCTGTTCGAGGCCCTCAAGGCCAAGCAGATCGGCGGCGCGATCATTGACACATGGTATCAGTATCCGAGCGCGGCCGAGCCGGATACGTTGCCCGCGAAATTGCCTTTTCACGAGCTTTCAAACGTTTTAATGACCCCGCATATGTCGGGCTGGACCAGCGGAACCATTCGCCGGCGCCAGCAGACGATCGCTGACAACATCAAACTGCGCTTCGACGGCGGCAAGCTCGTCAATGTCGTCAAGGAAGGGCGCGCTACAGCTTAAGTTTTCCGATCAACCGGCCAAACGAAGCCGGGCAACGAAACGTGGACGATCCGCGAAGCAAGGAGACGACAAGTGAGCATTCTGAAACATCTCAAGATCGCCGGCACATTGCTGGCGCTGGGCGCCGGCATGCTGGCCGCCAGCCAAGCCTCGGCCCAGTCGATCACCGACATCATCAAGCGCGGCTCGGTCAAGATCGGCGTGCTGATCGGCGCCCCGCCCTATGGCTCGGTCGACTCGCAGGGCAATGCGATCGGCTATGATGCCGACGTCATCGCCCTGATCGGCAAATATCTCGGCGTCAAGGTCGAGATGGTGCAGCTGACCCCGCCGGCCCGTATCCCGGCCCTGGAGGCCAACAAGGTCGACTTCCTCGTCGCCACGCTCGCCCCTACCCCTGAGCGCGCCAAGGCGGTGATGTTCTCGATCCCCTACAGCGCATTCCAGACCGGCATCTACGCCAAGAAGAACGTCGCGATCAAAACCTGGGACGACCTCAAGGGCAAGAAGGTCGGCGTCAACCGCGGCTCGAGCGTCGAGCGCGAATTCACCAGCCGCGAGAAGGAGCTGAACCTCACCATCCTGCGCTTCGAGGACGACGCCACCACCATGCAGGCGCTGTTCTCCGGCCAGGTCGAGGCCATCGCGGGCCCGGACGCCCAGGCCAACGCCGCGATGAAGGCACGCGGCGAGACCGAGACGGAACTCAAATTCGTCTTCGGCATGCAGCCCAACTCGATGACCATGCGCAAGGACGCTTACGAACTGCGCCAGTGGCTCAACAACTTCATCTACTACGTCAAGCAGAACGGCGAGCTCGACGCGATCTCGCAGAAGTGGGTCGGCGGCCCGCTTCCGACGCTCCCGACCTTCTGATCTGAGTTGTTGGGCGGCGATGGTCTGAAACGCGCTCCGCCGTCATCCTGGACTAGCCGCGCAGCGGCGCAGATCCGGGATCCACCGTAGGGAACTGAACCCTATGATGGATCCCGGGCCGACCTCCGGTCGCCCAGGATGACGACGCGCTTCCACATAAATCGTCACGCTCCAGACTGACCCCATAGACGAGCCGGCGCGCGATCCAGTGCGCCGGCCCTCGACCTCCAAGGCCGAAGGAGCCCGCCATTGCTCTTCCAAGACGTCATTTCCAGATGGCCGATGATCCTGAACGGGGTCATGCTGACAATTCTGTTGTCCTTCGTCGCGATCGGCCTCGGTCTCGTCCTCGCGACGCTGATGACCGCGCTGCGAAGCCTCGCGGGCAGCTGGGCCGGCTACATCGTCGACGCCTATGTCGAGCTGATGCGCAACACGCCCTTCCTGGTGCAGCTTTTCATGATCTTCTTCGGTCTGCCGCAGATCGGCATCCGCATGAACGGCCTTGAAGCCTCCCTGTTGGCGATGACGCTCAACCTGGCGGCGTATGCGACCGAGATCATCCGTGCGGGCGTCGACTCGATCCACAAATCGCAGGTCGAGGCCGGCATGGCGCTGGCGATGACCAAGCGCCAGGTTCTCCAATATGTCATCCTGCAGCCGGCCTTCGCTCGCGTCTGGCCGGCGCTGTCGAGCCAGTTCGTGCTGATGATGCTGGCGTCCAGTATCTGCTCCTTCGTCTCGGTGCAGGAGCTTTCCGGCACGGCCGCGATCATCGAGCAGGACACCTTCCGCAGCTTCGAGACCTATATCATCGTCACCATCATCTACCTCGTGCTGGCGCTCTCGCTGAAACTCTTCCTGAACTGGCTCGGCCGGAAGCTCTTCCCGCAGGTCTCGGGCCTTGCCCGCCTCACCGAAGCGCATGGGGAGGCCGCCTGATGCAGACCTTCGGTTGGCCCGAGGCCTATTTCATCCTGCGTGCCGCGAGCTGGACACTGGCGCTCACGGCGATCGCATTCTTCATTGGCAGCATCATCGGCGGCATTTTCGCGATCATGCGCCTGTCGCGGGTCAAGGCGCTGCGCCGCTTCGCCGCCGGCTATATCCTGGTTATCCAATCGATCCCGGTGCTCATGGTTCTGTTCATGAGCTATTACGGGCTCTCGGCCATCGGCATCGAACTGCCGCCCTTCTTCGCCGCGTCGGCCTCGCTCTCGATCTACGTCTCCGCCTATCTCGCCGAGATCTGGCGCGGATCGATCGAATCCGTGCCGCGCCAGCAATGGGAGGCCTCGGCCTCGCTGGCGCTGACCACCACCCAGCAATACCGCTACATCATCCTGCCGCAGGCGATCCGAATCTCGCTGCCGCCGACCGTCGGCTTCCTGGTGCAGCTCGTGAAGAACACCTCGATCGTCCAGGTCGTCGGCTTCGTCGACCTGATGCGCGCCGGCATGCTGGTCAATAACGCGACCTATCAGGCCTTCCAGATTTTCACCCTGGTGGGAGCGATCTATTTCGCGATCTGCTTCCCCCTGTCCCGGCTCAGCCGCCATCTCGAAAAGGTGATGAATGCCAGCCGTTCTCATTGAAGACGTCCACAAGCGCTTTGGCCAGCTGGAGGTGCTGAAAGGCGTCTCCCTCACGGTGGAATCCGGCCAAGTCGTCGCCCTGATCGGGCGCAGCGGCTCGGGCAAGAGCACTCTTCTGCGCTGCATCAACGGGCTCGAAGCCTTCCATGCGGGGCGGATCGAGGTCGCCGGTCACAAGCTCGACCAGGACCCCAAACATCTGCGCGAGCTGCGCAAGGATGTCGGCATCGTCTTCCAGAGCTACAATCTGTTCCCGCATCTGACGGTGGGACAGAACATCATGCTCTCGCCGCGCATCACGCAGAATGTGCCGACCGCGCAGGCCGAGACGCTGGCGCGCGAAGTGCTGGCCCAGGTCGGCCTGTCCGAGAAGTTCGACAGCTATCCCGACAACCTTTCGGGCGGGCAGCAGCAGCGCGTCGCCATTGCGCGCTCGCTGGCCATGCGGCCCAAGGTGATGCTGTTCGACGAGGTCACCTCCGCGCTCGATCCCGAGCTGACGGGCGAGGTGCTGCTGGTCATGGAAAAGCTCGCCAAGGACGGCATGACCATGCTGCTCGTGACCCATGAGATGAACTTCGCCCGCAACGTCGCCAGCACCACCATCTTCATGCATCAGGGCAAGATCTGGGAAAGCGGCCCCTCCAAGGAACTCTTCGCCAATCCGCAGACGCCGGAACTGCGCAATTTCGTCAGCGCCGGCGCCCATTGAAGGCCGGGTCCGGACGAGATCGAACGATCGGCGCGGTCTGACGGCCGCGCCCCATATGCAGGAGCTTTATCCAATCCCATAAGCCGTGCATGCTATAAGCATCAATTATGGGACAGAGCTGATGCGTGCGCGGCAACTCGAAGTCTTCCGCATGGTGATGCGTTGCGGCACGATCACCAGCGCCGCGGAGGCGCTCAACGTCTCGCAGCCGGCGCTGAGCCAGATCCTGCTGCATACCGAGGATGAACTCGGCTTCAAGCTCTTCCTGCGGGTCAAGGGACGGCTGATCCCGACGCCCGAAGCCGAAGAGCTCTTTCCCGAGGTCGACCGGCTGTTCAGCGATCTCGAAGGGCTGCGGCAGCGCGCCGCCAGCTTGCGGCAGGGCAAATCCGGCGTGGTGCGTCTGGCGGCTTCCGCGCCGCCTTCGCTCTCGCTGGTGCCGGAAGCGCTGCGCCATTTCCGCGCGGCCCATGCCGATATCCGCATCCTGTCCTATGTCGTGCCCGCCGAGGTGATCATCTCCATGCTCGACCGCGGTCAGGCCGGGCTCGGCATCGCCATGACCGACCAGGCCTTTCCGTTGATCGACACCGAGATCATCGGGCATACCCGGATCATCTGCGTGCTGCCGGCCGAACATCTGCTGGCCGAGCGCGAGGCGATCCGGCCCGCCGACCTCACCGGTGAGACGCTGATTTCCTACCGCTCGGAATCCCTGCCCGGGCAGTTGCTGCGGGAGGCGCTGGGCCACGAAGGCGTCGCGTTCCAGCCGGAAATGGAGATCGACGTCTCGATCATCGCGCTTGCCTTCGTGCAGCAAGGGCTGGGCATCGCGATCGTCGACGGGCTGCTGCCCTGGCACAGCTTCCCCGGCCTGGTGACGCGCCCCTTCCTGCCGCGCGTTGCGTTGCCGCTCTGCCTGCTGACGAGTGCGCGGCGGCCGCTCTCGCGCAACCACGAACTGCTGCGCAGTCACATCCGCACGGCCTGCAAGAGGCTCGGGCTGGAGCAGCCGGAAGATTGATCGCATAAGCCTCTCTTATGGCATTGCGGGCTTTTGATCTTGGACGGCGCGGCTACCCCGCCCGACACTGCCGCCCTCTCCTGCTGGACGGTTGAACCATGAGCTGGCGTATTGGTGTCGATATCGGAGGCACCTTCATCGATTTTTGCGCGCTCGAAACCGGAACCAACCGGCTCGAGACGATCAAGGTGCTGACGACCCCCGACGAGCCCGGGAAGGAGCTTCTCGACGGGTTGACGCTCCTGCAGGAACGTCACGGCATCGCGCCGGCCGAGGTCACGTCCTTCGTCCACGGCACCACCGTCGGCATCAACACGATCATCCAGCGCAAGGGCAGCCGACTCGCCCTGATCACGACGGCGGGCTTCGAGGACGTCATCGAGCTGGCACGCCTGCGCATGCCGGAAATGTACTCGCTGTTCTGCGCCCGCCCCGAACAGCTGATCCCGCGCGACATGATCTTCGGCGTGCCCGAGCGCATGCTGTCGAGCGGCGCGGTCGCCAGGGAACTCGACGCCGAGGCGCTTGCAGAAGCGGTGGTGCGCATCCGCGCGAAGGGCGCGGACGGCATCATCCTGTCCTTCCTGCATTCCTATCGCAACCCCGCCCATGAAGCGCAGGCCAAGGCGCAGATCGAGGCTCTGGCACCCGATCTCTTCGTCTTCGCTTCCAGCGCGGTCTGGCCGGTGATCCGCGAATATGAGCGCACCACCACCGCGATCCTGAACGGCTATGTCCATCCACGCGTCGCGGGCTATCTGGCCTCGCTCGAAGCCGCGCTTGCCTCGCGCGGCGTGCCGGCTGCGCCGATGCTGACCAAGTCCAATGGCGGCATCATGAATGTCGAGGCCGGCAAGACGTCCTGCGTCAGCATGCTGCTCTCGGGCACCGCGTCCGGCGTCATCGGCGCGGCCTATCTCGCCGAGCAGGCCGATGTCGCCAATGTGCTGACGCTGGATATCGGCGGCACCAGCGCCGACCTCGCCTTGATCATCGATGGCAAGCCGCAATTCGGCACCGGCGAGGTTATCGGCGATTTCCCGCTCTTCGTGCCCAGTGTCTCCGTCACCTCGATCGGCAGCGGCGGCGGTTCGATCGCCTGGGTCGACGAGTTCGGGGTGCTGAAGGTCGGGCCGGAAAGCGCGGGCTCGACGCCGGGACCGGCCTGCTACGGGCGCGGCGGAGCCCGCGCCACCATCACCGATGCGATGGCAGCCTGCGGCTTCCTCGGCCATGCGCCGATCGCCTACAACCAGATCGGCATGCAGCGCGAGCGCGCCGAGGCCGTCATCGGCGAACTCGCCGCACGGCTCGACCATCCCTTGCAGGCCACGGCCGAAGCAATCATCGAGGTCGCGGTCTCCGAGATGTTCGTCGAGGTCAACAAGCTCGTCGCCCGCTTCGGCGTCGATCTGCGCGAATTCACGCTGATGCCCTTCGGCGGCGCCGGGCCGATGCTCGGCTGTTTTCTGGCGCGCGAACTCGGCATCCCCCGCATCATGGTGCCACCAAGGCCGGGCGTGGTCAGCGCGCTGGGCGGTCTGATCGCCGATGTTAAGGGCGACTTCATCCAGACGATCTTCGCGGCGTCTGAACCGGCCTCGATGCCCCTGCTGAACGCAGCACTGGCCCGCCTCAAGGCCGATGGCGAGGCCTGGATCAGGGGTGAGCAGGGCTTTGCGGGCAACGTCATCGAAAGCCTCTCGGCCGATATGCGCTATCACGGCCAGTCCTTCGAGATCGAGGTGCCGCTGTCCGAAGCCTGGATCACGCAACGCGATGTCGCCGCCTTGAACGACGCCTTCCACCGCCAGCACCTCGCCATCTACGATTTCAACGACGACGCGGCGGAGGTGCAGATCGTCAATCTCAGGCTCGTGGTCGCCGGAGCGACGGCCCGCCCGGTTCTGACATTGACGCCGCAGGCAACGTCACCACTCGAGCCGGAAAAGATGATCACCGTCTGGCTCGATGGCGCCAGCCGCGAGGTCGCGCTCTATCACCGCGAAATCCTGCAGCCCGGCCACCGCTTCGCCGGTCCAGCCGTTGTTGCGCAGGACGACACGACCATCTGCATCCCCGCGGGCTTCGACGGCCATGTCGATGCCAGCCTCAACCTTCACCTCACCTTGCAGACGGACGCCTGATCATGGTCGACAAGGTCACCCTGCAGGTTCTCGCGAACCATTGCCGCGCCGCCGCCGAGAACATGGCCTACACGCTCTACCGCACGGCCCATTCGACCTTCGTCAAGGAGACGGAGGATTTCACGGTGATGGTGATGGACCGCACCGGCCGCGTCGTCGCCGTGCCGATGGACCTTGGCGCGACCTGGTATCCCGGCATGAACTACAACCGGGCGATCGACCTCGTCGACGAATACCGGCCCGGCGACATCGCCTTCACCAACGATCCCTATAGCGGCTATCTCGCGACCCACGCGCCCGACACGCATCTCTGGAAGCCGATCTTCCACGAAGGCGAGATCGTCTGCTTCGTCGGCGGGCATGTCCACAATACCGATATGGGCGGCGCGGTGCCCGCCTCGCTGTCGCGCTCGCTGACCGAGATCCATCAGGAGGGCATCCGCTTCCCGCCGATGACCCTGATGCGCGATGGCGTCTTCGACGAGAAGATCCTGCGGATCATGATGATGAATGTCCGCAAGCCGCAATTGAACATGGGCGACCTCAAGGCGCTGGCTGGCGCGCTCAACACCGGCGAACGCAAGATCCAGGCTATGATCCGGAAATTCGGCGCCCAGGGTTTCGTTGATGGTCTCGACGGCCTGATGGATTATGCCGAGCATCAGGCGCGCGATATCCTGCGCTCGATCCCCGATGGCGACTACGTCTTCTCCGACTATGCCGACGAGGACGGCGTCGACGGCAATCCCTGTCGCCTCGCTATCAAACTGACGATAGCGGGCGACGAGGCGATCCTCGACTTCACCGGCTCCGACCCGCAGCTGACCTCCTCGCTGAACGTGCCAACCGGGAGCGACCCGCGCCACACGCTGCTGCTCGTGGGCGTCTATTACGTGCTCTACACGCTGAACCCGCAGCTGCTGCTGAACTCAGGCCTGACGCGGCCATTCACCTGCATCGCGCCCGAAGGCACCGTGCTGAACCCGGTCTTTCCGGCCGCCGTGGGGATGCGCAGCCTGACCTGCGCGCGACTGCGGAGTCTGATCTTCGGCGCCTTCAGCTTGGCCATCCCCGGCCGCATGCCGGCGGCTCCCGCCGGATCGAGCTCCATCGTCAATGTGATGACGACCGACGAGCGCACGCATCGCAGCGTCATCGCGGCGATCAATCCGGTCGTCGGCGGCGGCGGCGGCATGCCCCATCGCGACGGCCCCAACGGCTCGGGCGCTGACAGCGCATATCTGAAGAACACGCCAATCGAGATCACCGAGACCGAGGTACCCATCCAGTTCGTGCGCTACGGGCTCCTGCCGGATTCGGGCGGCGCCGGGCGCTGGCGCGGCGGGCTCGCCACCGTCATGGAGTTCAAGGTCTTCGCGCCCAACACCCGCATCACCGTGCGCAACCGGGACCGCTCGCGCTTCCGCCCCTGGGGAACGCTCGGCGGGCGCTCTTCGGAACCGTCGAACTTCATCATCAATCCCGGCGCGGCAAACGAGCGCGTTCTCGGCAATATCGACATCGCCATCGCCGAGCCCGGCGACGTCATCCACATCCACTCACCGGGCGGCGGAGGGCGCGGCTCGCCCCTCGAGCGCGAACCCGAACGGGTGCTGCTCGATGTCGCGCGCGGCTATGTCAGCGCAGAGGGCGCGGCATCCCTGTACGGTGTCGTGATCGAGGATGGCGCTGTCGATATGGCCGCGACGCTTGCGCGCCGGGCGGAGTTGGCCACGCTCGCGCATGGCACGCATTTCCATTTCGGACCGGAGCGCGACGCGTTCGAGCGCGTCTGGGATGCCGAAAACTATGCCGAACTGACGGGCATTCTCGCCGCCCTGCCCGTGCATTGGCGCTTCTTCACCAAGACCAAGATTTTTGCGGCGATGCGCCAGATGTCGGGAGGTCGGAAGCCTGATGTCGCCACGGCATTCGGAAATGTCCGTCGCGATTATCCGCAGGTGCCCGGTGTGGGGGCTGCGAGCGGCTGAGATCGCGGGCAGGCCTTGGATTCGGATGTCGTCACGAAGTCCTGCACGTCATCCTGGACAAGCGGCGTAGCCGCGCAGATCCGGGATCCATCGGAGGTCACTGCACGCTACGATGGATCCCGGCACTCCGCTTCGCTCCGGCCAGGATGACGACATAGTCCACGGCGGCATCTGGCCTGAACACGCTGGAACCATCCTTCGAGACGCGCCTGCGGCGCTCCTCAGGACGAGGGCTGTGTTTCCAATACGATCAATATCCAGCGGCCCAATGCGCCAGATCGGCGGCGCTTTCCTCGCCTGCGAACATGCCGATGATCCGCTCGCCGAGCAGCGGGCCGAACTTGAACATCTGGCCATCGCAATTGGTGACGACGAGGCCGCGCCCGGCCTGCTCGACCTTGAAGCGGCGCGAGGCGTCGAGCACGTAATAGCCGACCTGAATGCGGGTCGGCCGATACGCCTCGAAATCACGAAAATACGGCTTGAAGGCGCCGAGAATGGCGCTGCTCTCGCTGTCGAGGTCCGAGCCGAAGCCATCCACCTCCGGCCGCGCCAGCCGACGATGGGCGGAGTAGCCGATCTTGAGGCCCGCCCCACGGCGGTCGGGCAGCGTGTAACCGGTATGGTCGCCGATGCAGGCGATCGCTGGCGCATCGCGCCATGACTGCTCGTATTGGGCAGGTGGCTCGACATAACAAAGCCCCTGCCGGTAGACGCTGGCATCGCCGAAGCGGTCCGGCATCAGTCCCGGCAGCCAGGCACCGGCCGCGACTAGCAGAAGGTCACCCTCGACCTGCGAACCATCGGCGCGCGTCGCGATGCCGGCTTCGAGATCGACATGAGCGACCCGGCAATCATGCTCGATCACGCCGCCATGGTCGCGGACCCATTGCGCGAGTTCGGTGACGATGCGGCTGGCAAAGAGCGGGCCGCCCGGAAAGGAGACCAGCCCCCAGGCCCCTTCTGGCAAGGTCAGATGCGGGCAGAGCTTTTCGACGCCGTCGCGCGACAGCACCTCATGGGGCTGTCCGACCGCCTTGAAGCTGTCGAGCGTCTTCTGCGCGTAGTCGCCAGCTTCCAGCGAGATCGCAATCGCGCCGGTATTCTCGAAATGCGTCGTGCCGAGATCGGCCCAGACCCGGTCCCAGGCGCCGAAGGCCTGCGTGACCATGCGCGTATAGCCCTGCGCCGAACCGTAGGGGTAGCGGATCATGCGGTGCAGATCGAAGGAGGCGGCCTGCGGGTTCGGCGCCGTCCCCTGTTCGAGGATGGTGACCTGATGGCCGCGCTTGAGGGCGGCGCGCGCTACGGACAATCCGACGACGCCCGCGCCAATGATGACGATGCGGCTCATGCTTGGTTCCCTTGTCGAAGATACCCCGCTTCGGCGGGGCGTGGTTCAGGCGTCGCGACCGCCGATCGCGAGCGCATCGTCGGTCCGGATCTCGCCGGGCGAGATGACATCGCAATAGACCCCGAAATTGCGGCTGTGCTGCCTGACGATGGTGCGGAGCACCTCGACATCGAGCGGCAAGCCATCCTGCTCGATCGTGATGAAGCCGCAGCGCCCACAGGGCTCTCGTCCTCTAAGCACGAGATCGCCGATGCGGATTTCGCGGCCGATCCAGCCGTTCTCCGGAATGGGTTCTGGCCCGTCGGGGAGTTCCACGAGGATGTTGGGACGGAAACGACGCTCGTCGATGACGCTCTTGGGCAGCGCCCGCTGCAGCGTGCGCATCGCTGCCGTCGTGATCAGGTGGATGGGCGCATGTTCGTAGCGAGGCCGGAACCCCGCCTCGCCTGCCGGCTGGAACGGGCGCAGGCTCGCCGGGAAGCCGAAGAGGGCGGATAACTCGTCGAGTACGCGCGCGTCATCCGGCGCGGCCCAGTCGCGTCCGTCGACGGACACCTCGACGCCGGTCCCGCGGAACCGGGCATGGCCATGGGGCACTCTGATGAAGTTCTTCTCCCGGCCGGGAGACGCGATCCGCTCGCTGGAGGCATCGACGACGCCCCAGATCCGGTCTCCGATGACGCCGGAGTACTGCACGGGAGCGACATCAAGACGCTCGCCCGCCATCGAGCTCACCGGGTAGCGCCAGAGAGCAGCGACCTGGCCGCCCGGCTGGGGTTCCGCGCCGCCGAACTCCGCCAGCGCAAGAGATGGCTCGCGTTGCAGGCCCGGCATGGTCAGTGGCTGTCCATGCGGGGGTCGAGCGCATCGCGCAGGCCGTCGCCGACGAAATTGAAGCTGGTGACGGCGAGCGTGATCGCAGCCCCCGGCAGGATCGCGAGCCAGGGCGCGCTCGTCAGATAGCTCTGGGCATTTTCCAGCATGTTGCCCCAGCTCGGCGTCGGCGGCTGGATGCCATAGCCGAGGAAGGAGATGTAGCTCTCGGCGAGAATGGCATGCGCGACGTTCAGCGTCGCCGCGACGACGATCGGCGCGACTGCGTTGGGCAGCAATTCGCGGAACATGATGCGCGTGTTGCTGGAGCCCATGGAGACGGCGGCGACGGCGAAATCGCGGGTGCGCAGCGAACGGATCTGCGCCTCGACGACGCGGGCGACCTCCATCCAGGAGGTCATCGCGATCAACAGCACGATCGAGGGTACGGAGGGCTCGATCAGAGCGGAGATGGCGAGAAGCAGGAAGATCGACGGGAAGCACAGCATCGCGTCGACGAAACGCATCAGCGCCGAGCCGATGACACCCTCGTAGAAGCCGGCGATCAGCCCGATGCAGACGCCGATCGCCATGCTGATCAGCATCGCCGAGAAGCCGACGGCCAGCGAAATCCGCCCGGCCATCAGCAGGCGAGCGAGGATGTCGCGGCCGAGCGGGTCGGTGCCGAGGACATGCGGGCCCGAAAAGGGCGGCGCGAAACGCTGGCGGATGTCGATGAAGGTATCGCTATAAGGCAGCAGCATCGGCCCGAAGATACAGGCGAGCGTCATCACGATGATCGCTGCGGCGCCGAAGACCGCAAGCTTGTGACGCCTGAAGCGACGCAGCCCGGGACTGTTCCAGAACGTGGGCGGAGGAGCCAGCGGCAGATCCGGCGTGGCGATTGTTTGCGAACTCATCAGCCCCTCGCGATGCGGGGATCAGCGACCCCATAGAGCAGATCGGCGATCAGGCTGCCGAGCAGGACGAGCACGGCAGTGAACATCAGGATGCCCATCACGACCGGATAGTCGCGATAGCTGATCGAATCGAGGAAGAGCCGACCCATGCCGGGCCAGGTGAAGACGGTCTCGGTGACGAGCGCTCCCGAGAGCAGCGTCGGCACATGCAGGCCGGTGATGGTGATCATCGGCAGCAGCGCATTGCGAAAGGAGTGACGCAGCAGGATCGTCCGTTCGGGCAGGCCCTTGGCCCTGGCCGTGCGGACATAGTCCTGGTTGATCACCTCCAGCATCGAGGAGCGCATGTAGCGGCTCCAGACGGCGGTCGAGACCAGCGCCAGCACGATGCAGGGGCCGATCAGATGATGCAGCTGGTTCAAGAACGAACCGTCGCCGATCGTGTAGCGATTGCCCGCTGGCAGCCAGCCAAGCCCGACCGAGAAGACATAGATGACCACGAGGCCGAACCAGAAGGTCGGGATCGACAGGGCGATCATCGCGCCGATCGTGGCGAGGCCATCGAAGAGCGAATAGCGCTTGATCGCACCGAGAATGCCGACCCAGGCGCCGATCAGCATGGCGAGCAGCGTCGAGGTCAGCATCAGCTCCAGGGTGGCCCCGATATGGGAGCCGATAATGTGCAGCACCGGCTGCTGGTCGCGAAAGGACACGCCCCAGTCGCCGCGCACCATGCGCCAAAGCCATTCCAGATACTGGATCGGCAAGGGCCGGTTCAGGCCGAGCTGTTCCGCGATGCGGTCCAGATCGGCCTGGGTCATTTCGCCTCCGGCGGCGAATTGCGAGAGCGGCCCGCCGGGAGCCAGATGCAGGATGGCAAAGCCGATCACCGAGACGATGAGCAGCAGGCCGAGCGACTGCAGCAGTCTGCGAAGGAGGAACGCGCCCACGGTTCAGTTCCCTGCTCAGCGAGCCCAGTACCAGGAGCCCATATTCCAGGTGTTCTGGCGGGCATTGATGTTGGGCTCGTAGCCGACAAGGCCTTCCTTATAGCCTTCTACGGGCACGTATTGGTAGATCGGCAGGATCGGCAGCTCGTCGCGGGCGATCTCCTGCAGCTTCCAGTAGATCGCCTTGCGCTTGGCCTGGTCGAAGGTCTCCTGCCCGGCCTTCAGCAACTGGTCGACCTCGGCGTTCTGCCACTGCATCTGGTTGGCGCCGTTGCCGTTCTTGGCGGGAATCGCGTCCGAGGCGAAACGCGAGGCCGGATCGGGATCGATCACGGTGCGGAAGGCCGTGCCGACCAGCAGCGACTGGAATTTCGAGCGGGTATAGAAATCGCCCCAGATCACGGCTGCCGGCATGTTGGCGATCTTCATGGAGACGCCGACCTGCTGCCAATCCTGCATCATCAGCTGCTGGCACTGTTCGCGCAGCGAGGAGCCGGTGGTGGTCGAGACCGCGAATTCGAGCGGCACGCCGTTCTTCATGCGGGTGCCGCTGCCGCTGCGCTTCCAGCCGGCATCGTCGAGGATCTTGTTGGCCTTGGCGAGGTCGTATTCCTGCTTCGGCAGGTTGGGGTTGTAGGCCCAGGATTCCTGCGGCGCGAAGGACTCGGTCGGCTTGTGCAGGCCGTAGAAGATCACGTCGATGATCGCCTGCTTGTTGATCGAGGCGTAGAGCGCCTGCCGCACGGCCTTTTCGGCCAGCACGGGATGCTCCAGGTTCGGCATCAGGATTTCGAGCGAGGCGTTGGGGATCTTCACGACCTTGCGGCCCGGCAGCTTGACCGCCTCGGCATAGAAATTCGCGGGGATGCCGGTGCCGATGATCAGATCGACCTGCCCGGTGCGGAACTGCGCGTAAAGCGCGACCTGGTCGGGCACATATTTCAGGACCGCCCGCTCCAGATAGGGCCCCTTGCCGTGATACTTCTCGTTGGCGACGAGCATGATGTTGTCGCCCGGCGTCCGCTGGCCCCATTTGAACGGCCCGGTACCGACCGGGGCGCCATTGAATGGTGCGGTATTGGGGTCCGACGCCTTCTCCAGCAGATGCTTGGGGACGATGTAGGTGTTGGAGAGCAGCGCGAGGTAAGGCGAGTAGGCCTTCTCCATGCGCCAGGAGATTTCGTGGGGGCCCTTTACCACGATGTCCTTGACCAGCGCGTGCCCGACGCGGGTGCGGCTCTTGAAGCCCGGCGCGTTGATCAGTTCGAGGGTGTATTTGACGTCCTCGGCGGTGAAGGGCGTGCCGTCATGCCAGGTCACACCTTCGCGCAGCTTGACCTTCCACGCGAGGCCGCCTTCGGAGATGCCGCCATTGGCCTCTGTCGGCACTTCGGCGGCAAGGTCGGCGATGAGGTTGCCCTGCGGATCGGCCACCCACATCGTGTTGAAGACCTGCATCCAGACGGTCTCATCGACCTCGATGCCGGGCATCAGCGGATTGAAAGCGGTCGGCTCCTGCGACAGGCCGACCACGACCTGGCCGGTCGGCTTGGCCGGAGGCGGCGGCGCAGCCTTCGTCGTTTGAGCGCGCGCGCCGAAACCGTAGGAGGCAGCAAGCGCACCTGCGCCAAGCGCCAGAATATCGCGCCGATGCAGTGCCGGCATCGGCAGGCTTGCAGAGATAGTCCCGACAGGACGCTTGGACATCGATATTCCCCTTTTGTGGTTAGGTTATGAGGCAAGCAGGAATTCGGCCAGGAGCAGGCTCCGTTGCGATCCGCAGCGCCGGCCTCCCGTCTTTTCGACAGTGAGCCCGTCCTTGAACACCGAGGAGCGCTCCCCAATCAGAGCGGGCGCTCCTTCGCGACGAGGACCACCGTCCGAGCCCTCGCTCATCTAGCCCTACCGCAACGTCGTTCGGGTGCCGATCGCTGCGGGGGCAGGGATATAATCTGCCGATTCGACGACGGTCTTTGGCACAGGCTTCTGTCTCGATCAGGTTGTATCGGGAGAGGTATTTCGCCGAATACACTTCGTCCGACGCGACGCGGCCGCGCAACGCTTCATCACCTCGAGGATTTTCAACCGATGTCTCCTCCCGTCACGCGCATTCACAGCGACGAGAAGCTGCCTGAAACCGCCGACGTCGTCGTTATCGGCGGCGGCATCGCGGGCGTCACCGCAGCTTATGCGCTGGCGAAGAAAGGGCATTCGGTCGCGCTAATCGAGAAGGGCCATGTCGCCGGCGAGCAATCGAGCCGCAACTGGGGCTGGTGCCGCCAGCAGAACCGCGATCTGCGCGAGTTGCCGCTAGCGCAGCGCGCGGTCTCGATGTGGAGCGGGCTGAACAAGGAGCTTGGCGCGGAAACCGGCTTCCGTCCGACGGGCCTGCTCTTCGTCACCGAAAAGCAGTCCGACCTCGACCTGTGGTCGAGCTGGGTCGAGCGGGCGCGCGATTACCAGGTCCATAGCCGCATGCTCACTGCGGCCGAGGCGAAGGCGATGACAACGGGCAGCACGGGCAACTGGATCGGCGGGGTGCATTCGCCGTCGGACGGGCGCGCCGAGCCGGCGCTCGCCGCGCCGGCCATCGCGGAGGGGGCCCGCAGGCTTGGCGTCACGATCCATCAGAACTGCGCCGCGCGCGGGCTAGAAACCACGGCCGGCAAGGTTTCGGCGGTCGTCACGGAGAAAGGCACGATCCGCACCGGCGCCGTGCTCGCGGCCGGCGGCGCCTGGACCTCGATGTTCTGCCGCCATCACGGCATCAAGCTGCCGCAGGCCGGCGTCCGCTCGACCTCTTTCTTCACCGAGGCCGCGCCCCAAGTCATCGAAGGCGGGTTGTCGATGCCCGACATCACCTTCCGCCGCCGGCTCGACGGGGGCTACACGGTCGGCATCAGCGGGCGCGGCCTGCTCGAGCTGACGCCGCAGGGCATGCTCTACACCCAGCAGTTCTGGCCGACCTTCCGGAAGCGGCGCTGGGGCCTGAAGATCCGGGCCGGACGCTCCTTCTTCGCGGGACCGGAGGCGTTCTCGCGCTGGACCAATGACAGCGTCTCGCCATTCGAGCGCATCCGCACCTTCGACCCGCCGGCGCAGGAAGAACTCGTCACCTTCGGCCTGAAGCGGCTGGGCGAACTCTATCCCGAGCTCGCCAATCTGAAGGTCGCGCATAAATATGGTGGCCTGGTCGATTTCACGCCGGACTGGATTCCCGTGATCTCGGCGGTCGATGCGTTGCCCGGCTTCCACATCTCGACGGGGTTCAGCGGCCATGGCTTCGGCATCGGCCCGGCTGCGGGCCAGCTCGCGGCCGATCTAATCGCCAACGACACCCCGATCGTCGATCCCCATCCCTATCGCTACAGCCGCATGATCGACGGCACCGATCTCGGCGAACCCGGCATGATGTGAGCGCCAGGGGCTGGAAACGTTCGATGGAATGAGCGAAACCGGATATCCATCGACGTCCTGCCGGCGCACGGACAAGCGCCACTCCAGCCACATCCCCGCCGACCCAAGAGGATCCTGACCATGCGCACCCTGCAGCAATGTGCCGAGGATCTGGCGAGTGGCGGGATCAGCTCGCGGGCGCTCGTCGAGGACTGTCTGGAGCGCATCGCCGACCCCAAAGGAGAAGGCGCCCGCGCCTTCATCTCCGTCTCCGCAGATTCGGCGCGGGCCGCCGCCGATGCGCATGATGCCTTGAGGCGCGCCGGCCGCGAGGCCGGGCCTTTCGCCGGCATCCCTTTCGCCGTGAAGGACCTGTTCGATGTTGCCGGCGAACGCAGCATGGCGGGCTCGCGCGCGCTTGCCGAGGCGAAGCCGGCGCGACAGCACGCACCGGTCATCGCGCGCATGATCGCGGCGGGCTTCATCCCGATCGGCCGCACCAACATGACCGAGTTCGCCTATTCCGGCATCGGCGCGAACCCGCATTACGGCACACCGCTGTCGCCCTGGGACAAGCAGGCGCGCCGCATCCCCGGTGGAAGCTCGTCAGGCTCGGCAGTCGCCGTGGCCGATGGAATGGCGACGGTTGCGCTCGGCAGCGACACCGGCGGTTCGTGCCGGATTCCGGCGGCGCTGTGCGGCATCACCGGCTACAAGCCGACTGCGCGACGGGTGCCGCTGGCAGGTGTCGTGCCCTTGTCGCAGAGCCTGGATTCGATCGGCCCGCTCGGCGCGAGCGTTGCCTGCTGCGCCATCGTCGATGGCGTGCTGGCGGGCGAAACACCGGTCTCTCCGGCTGTGCGGCCGTTGTCGGGCCTGCGGCTGGCGATTCCGACACAGATCGTTCGTGACGGCATGGATCAGGCTGTCTCGGCCGCTTTCGACAGGGCCGTCGCGCGGCTGAGCGCACAGGGCGCGCTGATCACCGAAGTCGACTTCGCACCCCTCTCCGAGATCGGAAAGGCGACGAGCAAGGGGGGCTTTGCCGCGCCCGAAGCCTACGCTTGGCATCGTGCGCTGCTGGCGGCCAAGGGCGATCTTTACGATCCGCGCGTGTGCAGCCGTATAGCGACCGGCGCGCAGATAATCGCAGCCGACTATCTCGATCTCGTCGCGGCGCGGCGCACCATCATCGCAGCGATGGATGCCCTCACCCTCGGCTACGACGCGGTGCTGATGCCGACCTGCCCGATCATCGCACCGCGGATCGACGAGTTGACAGAGGATGCAGAATACTTCCGGCTGAACGGCCTGCTGCTGCGCAATCCGAGCCTCGGCAACTTCCTCGACCGCTGCGCTATCAGCCTCCCCTGCCATAAGCCCGGGGACGCCCCGGTCGGTCTCACGCTGATGGGCGAGACCGGCACGGACCGCGCGCTTTTCGCGATCGCCGCCGCCGTCGAGGCCGCGCTTCGGCCGTAAATCCGGCCCGAGCGCAAAGATGATCCAATGCCGGCAGCGGCGCAGGCGGTAATGTCGCGCCGCCATATGCTTCCGGAGCCCTGAATCCATGTCCCCCACGATCGAGCGCATCGCGAGCGATGAGCGCCTGCCGGCCGAAGTCGATGTCGTCGTGATCGGCGCCGGCATCGTCGGCAGCGCGGCGGCCTATTTCCTGGCGAAGCGCGGCCAGCGTGTCGCGCTGCTCGAGAAGGGCGTGGTCGGTGGTGAACAGTCGAGCCGCAACTGGGGCTGGTGCCGGCAGCAGAATCGCGACGCTCGAGAACTGCCGCTCGCCATGCGCGGCATGGAATTATGGGCGAGGCTCGGGCAGGAGATCGGCCGCGATCTCGGCTTCCGGCCCTGCGGCCTGGTCTATGCCAGCAACGATGTCGAGCAGATCGCGACATGGGAGAAATGGCGCACGACCGCGCGCGATTTCGGCATTGAGACCCATATGCTGACGGGCGCGCAGGCGGCCGAAAAGACGGCTGGAAGCGGCCGCAACTGGCTCGGCGGCGTGCATTCGGTCAGCGACGGCAAGGCCGAGCCGGCATTGGCGGCGCCGGTGCTGGCGCATGGCGCACGGCTGAACGGCGCGACGATCCACCAGAATTGTGCCGCGCGCGGCCTCGATGTGAGCAATGGCGCCGTCACGGGCGTCATTACCGAAAAGGGCACGATCAGGACCCGCTCGGTCATTCTGTCCGGCGGCGCCTGGGCCTCGGCCTTCTGCCGCCGCCACGGCATCTCCTTTCCTCAGGCGAGCATTCGCCAGACCAGCCTTCGCACGGAGGTCGCACCGGCGCTGATCGAGGCTCTCTACACGCCGGAATGTGCCATGACGCGCCGGCTTGACGGCAGCTACACGATCGCGATCAGCGGCAAGGGCACGCTGGAATTGACACCGCAGGGGCTGCGTTACGCCCGCGACTTCCTGCCGATGTTCATCCGGCGGATCAAGGCGGTCGAATTCGGCTTCGGCTCGTCGTTCTTCAGGGGGCCCGAGGCCCTGGGAAGTTGGCGCTTCGACGAGGTGACACCGTTCGAGCGTATCCGCGTGCTCGACCCCAAGCCCAACCGCAAGACGGTGGAGCAGACCATGGCGCGTGCGCGCGCGCTTTACCCCGCGCTGAAGAGTGTCGGGATCCGCGAGAGCTGGGCCGGCTATATCGATTCGACGCCCGACGCTGTGCCCGTGATCTCGCCGGTCGCCGGGCTCAAGGGCTTCGTGCTCGCGGCCGGCTTCAGCGGCCATGGCTTTGGGCTCGGCCCGGCGGCGGGACATCTGGCAGCCGACCTTGCGGTGAACGACACACCAATCGTCGATCCCCGGCCTTTCCGGCATTCGCGCCTGCTCGATGGTTCGCAGGGCGAGATCGGCGAATTCTAGCGTCTACTGATTTTGCGTGGAAACACGCCGTCATCCTGGGCGGCCGCAGGTCGACCCGGGATCCATCGGAGGGCTCGGCTTCCTGCGATGGATCCCGGATCTGCGCGGCTTCGCCGCTCGTCCAGGATGACGGGGCGTTTCCAGATCAGATCATCGCGCTCCAAAACCTGCGCTGTAGCCCGCTCGGCGATCCGCCGCGCACCGGCGTCGGCTCAGCCTTCCAGCCGATCCGCCAGCCGCGCGATCATCGCCATCGCGCCCGCGAGTTCGCCGTCGGTGATGTATTCCTCCGGCTTGTGGGCGCGATTGACGTCGCCGGGCCCGCAGACGATGGCGGGGATGCCGGCCGCCTGGAACAGGCCAGCCTCGGTGCCGAAGCTGACCGCCTGCTGGCGCGGCATCATCGACACCGCCTCGGTCAACGCGACCAACGGATCACCCTCCGGCAGTTCGAGAGGAGGATAGTCGCTCATCGTTTCGAAGCCGAAGGCGACATTGTGCCCGGTGCGCTCGGCAGCCAGCCGGATGCGCTCGGCCTCGCCCGGCAGGAAGGCAAGCAGCTCGGCTGGCTGCTGGCCGGCAATGGCGCGGGCCTCGACCTCGAAGACGCAACGGGCCGGCACGATGTTGATGCTCGCTCCGCCCTGGATCGTGCCGACCTGAAGCGTCGAATAGGGCGGCGCGAATGCGGGAGCGAATGGACCTTCATCCGCATGCTTGAGCGCCTCCGCATGCACTGCCGAGATCAGCTGGGACGCGTAGTGAATGGCGTTGTCGCCAAGATCGGGCCGCGAGGAATGGCCGGCCTTGCCGTTGACCGTGACGCGCTGGGCGATCTTGCCCTTGTGTCTGAGCACGGGATGCAGCCCGCTCGGCTCGCCGACGATACAGCCCTGCGGCTGTGCGCAGAGCTCGGGCAGCCGCGCGATCATATGGCGCACGCCGATGCAGCCGACCTCCTCGTCATAGGACAAGGCAATGTGGATCGGCCGCTCCAGCTTGCGCGCGACCAGCATCGGCACGCTCGCCAGCACACAGGCGACGAAGCCCTTCATGTCGACCGCGCCGCGGCCGATCAGGCGGTCGCCGTCGCGGCGCAGGCTGAAAGGATCTCCCAGCCAGCCTTCGGGCGGCGCCGGCACGACATCCAGATGGGCGGACAGAACGACGCCGCCGGGCAGCTGAGGGCCGATCGTGGCGAAGAGATTCGAACGGTCGCCTTCAGGGCCGGGCAGGATCGTGCTCTCGACGCCATGGCCGGAGAGAAAGGCGCGCACGTGATCGACGATGGCGCCATTGGGTGTGCGGCACACGGAGGGGAACGCGACCAGATCGGCCAGCACGGTTTCCACGGTCATAAGGCGTCTGCCATCGGCTTGATGCGCCAGCCTGGTCCGGCAGGCGCTGTGAGGATGCCGGCACTCTATCAGAGCAGGCTGGCCGCGCCGGGCATCCTTTCGCACCTCGCGGCAATCCATGCCGAACGTCGCCACCGGATCGGCAGAATATTGGCCGTGCCTCATGCAATTCCAAGTCTGCATCGGCCGGCGCGCTCTAATCTGAGGTGCAGCATGGCGGATCTGGCCGTCATGCCTTCAGCTGAAGACGGGCACCCCCATGAGCACCCTGCGGCCTAAATTCGTGACCTTTGACTGCTATGGCACGCTGATCGATTTCGAGATGGGCCCAGCGGCACGACGCGTCTACAGCGCGCGCCTGTCGTCCGAGGTGATGGATGGCTTCTGCGAGTCCTTCAGGGGCTTCCGCCTCGACGAGGTTCTCGGCGCCTGGAAGCCCTTCATTGAGGTCGTCCACAATTCGGTCGAGCGCACGTGCAACCTCTGGAAGGTCGCCTTCGACCCGGCCGACGCCCAGAAGATCTATGACGAGATCCCGAGCTGGAACCCGCATCCGGACGTGCCGGCAGGCCTCGCCAAGGTCGCCAAGGAGATTCCCCTCGTCATCCTCTCAAATTCGATGACCGACCTGATCCCCCATTCGGTGGTCAAGCTCGGCGCGCCCTTCCATGCCGCCTATACGGCGGAGGAAGCGCAGGCCTACAAGCCGCGCCTGCAGGCCTTCGAATACATGTTCGACATGCTGGGCTGCGGTCCGGAGGACGTCGTGCACTGCTCCTCCAGCCTGCGCTACGACCTGATGAGCGCCTATGACCTCAAGATCGGCCGGCGCGTCTTCGTCAATCGCGGCCACGAGCCTGGCATCCCCGCCTATGGCTACACCGACATCAAGGGCATTGGCGAGTTGCCCGGCCTGCTCGGCCTTTGAGACCCGCGCCGCAACCGCCCTGCCACGACCGGACTTTCAGACATGCGTGATTTCGACCCCGCTGCCGTGGCATTCGCCCGAGGCCATTTCATCGGTGGCGAGGTCGTCGACCACGCCAGCGAACGTATCGAAGTCAGCCGGCCGTCCGATGGTCAGCCTTATGCCGACCTGCCGATCGCCTCGGCCGAGATCGTCGACCGGGCGGTGGTCGGCGCGGCTGAAGCGGTCAAACGCAGCGGTTGGGCAACGCAGCCCCCGCGCGCACGCGCCAAGGCGATCCGCCGCTGGGCGGACCTGATCGAAGAGCGCGGCGAGGAACTCGGCCGCCTCGAGGCGCTGGGATCGACGCGGCCGATCGCGCAGGCCGTGACCGGCGACGTCGCGGGCACGGCGGAAGGCATCCGCTTCTTCGCCGAATATGCCGACAAGCTCGGCGGAGAGGTTGCGGCCACCCGCAGCGACCATTTCGGCATGATCGTCTCGGAACCATACGGCGTCGTCGGGGCGATCACACCGTGGAATTTTCCGCTCAGCATGGCTTCATGGAAGATCGGCCCGGCGCTCGCCGCCGGCAACGCGATCGTGCTGAAGCCGTCCGAGCTGACGCCTTTTTCGACGGTTCGGCTGGCTGAGCTCGCGATCGAGGCCGGCATACCCGCGGGTATCATCAACATCGTGCAGGGAAGCGGCGCCATCACCGGCGACGCGCTGAGTCGCCATCCCGGCATCGGCAAGCTCTCCTTCACCGGCTCGACCCGCACCGGCATTGCGATCATGACCGCCGCCGCGCAGTCCGGCATCCGCCCGGTGACGCTGGAACTGGGCGGAAAAAGCCCGCAGCTCGTCTTCGCCGATGCCGATCTCGACAAGGCGGCCGATTGCATTGCCGGCTCGTTGCTGGCCAATGCCGGGCAGGCCTGCGTCGCCGGTTCGCGGCTGATCGTGCAGCGTCCGGTTCATGACGCGCTGGTCGAGGCCCTGACCAGGCGACTGGTGCGGACCGCACCCGGCCCGACCTGGCAATCCTCGACAAGCTTCGCGCCGATCATCTCAGAGCTGCAGGCACGGCGCATCGACGGCATTGTCGCGCGCAGCACGCAGCAGGGCGCGGAAATCCTGCTCGGCGGCGGCAGGATCGAGGGATTGGGCGGTGCGTTCTACCAGCCGACGCTGATCGGCGGCGTCACCAGCGACAACGCCGCAGTGCGCGAGGAAATCTTTGGCCCCGTCCTGACGATCCAGAGCTTCGAGACCGAGGAGGAAGGTTTCGCGCTGGCGGACCATCCCGAATACGGGCTCGCGGCCGGCGTCTATACCGCAGATCTCGGCCGCGCCTTGCGGGCGGTCCGGCGGATCAAGGCCGGCACCGTCTGGATCAACCGCTATAGCCGCACGCTCGATTTCATCCTGCCGACCGGCGGCTACAAGAGCTCCGGCATCGGCAAGGACCTTGGCCGGCAGGCAGTCGAAGCCAATCTGCGGCACAAGACGGTCCTGATCGACATCGGGGCGTAAGACGCACCCTTCCAACGTCATTGCGGGCGTAGCGAAACAGTCCCGGCGGCGCAGCGTGGCCCTCTGGATTGCTTCGCTACGCTCGCAATGACGGCGATGCCGCCTTCAGTGCCGCCAGTCCTGATAGCGGTAGTAGGCGCCGACGAAGGGCAGGAACCAGGGCGGGCCGAAATGGCCGGGCACCGCCGGCCAATCGAGGCCGGCAAGCGGATTGGCTGCTGTGTCCCCGCCCATGACGCGGGCCATGATCTGCCCCATATGCACCGACATCTGCGTGCCGTGGCCGCTATATCCCAGCGAATAGAAGATGCCGTCGCGCTCCCCGGCGCGCGGCAGGCGGTCGGAGGTCATGTCGACCAGACCACCCCAGCAATAGTCGATGCGCGTGCCGGCCAGTTGCGGGAAGAGTTCCAGCATGCGTGCCTGGAGAATGGCGCCGCTCTTGGCGTCCGAGGTCGGGCTCGACAGGGCGAAGCGGGCGCGCCCGCCGAAGATCAGCCGGTTATCGGGCGTCAGCCGGAAATAGTTGCCGATATTCTTCGTCGTCGTCGCCGTGCGCCGCGTCGGCATGATCGAGCCTGCCAGATTCTCAGATAGCGGCTCGGTGGCGATGATGAAGCTGCCGACCGGGACGATCCGACGCCTGAGCCAGGCGAAGGGACCTTGCCGGGACGCCCCGGTCGCCAGCAGAACCTGCTTGGCCTCGAGTTCTCCACGCGGGGTCACGACGCGATGGGCATAGCCGCTCAGCCGATGCAGACCCGTCACCGCCGCGTTTTCATGAATGGCCGCGCCGGCACGGGCCGCGGCCTCGGCGAGTCCGACGCCGAAGCGGCCCATGTGCATATGCGCGCCGCGCGGAAAGACGAGCCCGCCATAAAAGCCGTCAGAGCCGATCTCGCTCCTCGTGTCACGTGGCTGGACCACGACGAGATCGGGCTCGACCTCGCGCCTCAGCAATTCCGCGCTCTTTTCGAGCTTGGCGAAATGCCCAGGCTTGGCCGCGAGCTTGATCTTGCCGGTGCGGCGGAAATCGCAGTCGATCGCCTCGCGGGCAATGAGCACCTCGACCTGATCCACGGCCACGTCGAAGGCGCGATAGAGCGCGCTTGCGCGTTCCAAGCCCAGCGTTTGCGCCAGTCCGCCGAGATCATGCGCCAGCCCGTTATTGCAATGGCCGCCATTGCGGCCCGAGGCCTCGCCGACGACCCTGCCCGCTTCCAGGACAGCGACGCTAGCCCCCGATTTCGCGAGCGCTAAGGCGGCCGACAGCCCGGTGAAACCACCCCCGACGATGGCGACATCGACCTTGCCCGAGACGGGGCCGGACGCAGCCGCACCGAATTTCGGCGCAGTTGCCAGCCAATAGGGTTCGAGCTTCATGGCGATCAACTCCGCACCGCGCCGTGACCGGCAGCGTATTTCAATGGGCGTGCCGGACCGCCCCGGAACCAGTGTCGGTCCGGGACTGTTTCAGCCCCAAGACACCACCATGCGCTAATCTAAGCTGCTGTATTGTATGAAACTTACTATTCTCGAAACCGGCGCCGCGACCTATACTCGGACTTTATGGGGAGCAAGGCGAACAGTGGTGGTTAACAGAACGGCCCAGCGCCGCCTCGATTACGCCATCGACATCCGCCCCATGACGGAGGCCGACCTTGCCCAGGCGCATCAGCTCTCGATCGGCGTCGGCTGGCCGCATCGTCCGGAGGACTGGCGGCTGATACTGGCGGTCGGCCACGGCTTCGTCGCCTGCGATGCGATCGGCCGCGCGCTGGGGTCAGCGATGTGGTGGCCCTTCGGCGAGGATTTCGCGACGATCGGCATGGTCATCACCTCGCCGAGGCTGCAGGCGCAGGGCGCCGGACGCCGGCTGATGGACACCATCTTCGAGCAATCGGGCGCGCGCGACCTGCGGCTTAACTCGACGCGTGCTGGGTACCGGCTCTACCGCTCGCTCGGTTTCGAGCCTGTCGGGCGCATCTTCCAGCATCAGGGCCGGGCCTTGGTGGCCGAGGCGGATGCGAGCACTACGGGTACGGTCAGGGCGGTCGTCGACAGCGATCTCGACGCTCTGGCGCGGCTCGATCGGCTGGCCTATGGCGCCGACCGCACGCGCGTTATCGCAGCGCTGCTGCCGCAATCGGTCGGGACGCTCGTCGAGCGCAACGGCGAGCCCGTCGGATTCGCGCTCTGCCGTCGCTTCGGCCGCGGCCATGTCGTCGGGCCGATCGTGGCGGAGGATGACGCGGCGGCGATCGCTCTCCTGCAGCCCCATGTGGCCGCGCATGAAGGCGAGTTCCTGCGGGTCGACACGGCTCAGGAACAGGGGCTTTTCGGCGGCTTCCTCGAAGCCTGCGGCATGACGATCTTCGACAGCGTCACCACGATGATCCGGGGGCGCAGCCATGGTGCGCAAGGCGCAGCGCGCACGTTCGGGCTGGTCACCCAGGCATTGGGCTAGGAACTCCCGCCCACCGCCAGGTTCAGATGTCGAACAGGACCGGCAGCGGGTAGCCGGATTTCTGGATCGGCGACTTGATGACGATGTAGCTGAAATATTTGGAGATACCGAGATTGCGGTCGAGCAGGTTCTCGATCAGCGACTGGTAATGCGTCAGGCCGCGCGTGACGAACTTCACGAGATAGTCGTAGCCGCCGCTGACGAGATGGCACTCCACGACTTCGTCGACACGCCGCAGCGCTGTCTCGAAGCGGATGAAATACTCCTTGGTATGGTCGGCCAGCGTAATCTCGGTGAAGACCGTGATGGTCTCGCCGAGCTTCTGCAGGTTGATCGTGGCGCCATAGCCGGAGATGAAGCCGGCCTGCTCCAGCCGCTTGACCCTGAGCAGGCAGGGACTCGGCGAAAGCCCCACCGCATCGGCCAGCGTGACATTGGTCATGCGGCCATTGCCTTGCAGGGCGACCAGGATCTTCATGTCGATGCGGTCGAGGCGCACGCCTGGGGTCACGAGGGTAGCCTCTGCAAGAACTGGACGTGGCTGACGCATCTGGACATCGCATCAGCCCCGAAACCTTAGAGCATGATACTGGAAAGTGGAAACCGGTTTTCAGGCTATATCAGCCCTAACTCCTTGATGAGTGGCGCATTCAGACCCGGATGGAGCCACAGGCGCGGTCTCCGTCCGGGATCGTCTGGCACCCCGCGATCCGGCCGTCTGCGCACAAGCGAAGATCGTGCCGCGAGGGCGTCCTTCAGCGTAGCGCCGCCTTGATTTCCGGAATGGCGAGCATGTCATCCAGGGTCTGGCGCAGCCGCGCGACGATGAGGTCGATCTCGCTCTCGCTGCAGCACAGCGGCGGCGCAAGCCCGATAATATCATCGGCGAAGGCGCGGAAGATCACGCCATTGGCGTAGCCGCGCGCAAACAGGTGTTCCGAGAGCCTGGCCTCGCGGGGCAGCTTCTCCTTGGTCGCCTTGTCGGCCACGAGTTCGATACCGGCGAGAAGTCCGCGCGCACGGACCTCGCCGACCAAGGGGTGATCGGCCAGTTCCGCCAGCTTGCGCTCGAAATGAGCTCCGGCGCGCTGGCCATTGGCGAGGATGCCGCCTTCCGTATAGAGGCGCAGCACCTCCAGCCCCACGGCGGCGCTGACCGGGTGCCCGGAATAGGTGTAGCCGTGGCCGATCGGCGAACCGGCGGGGGCATTGTCGGCGATGGCGCGGTAGACGCGCTCGCTGATGGCGAGCGCTCCGAGCGGGGCGTAGCCGGAGGTCAGACCCTTGGCCATCGTCATCATGTCGGGAACGACGTCCTCCGCCTCGCAGGCGAACATCGGACCGGTGCGGCCAAAGCCGGTGATGACCTCGTCGGCGACGAAGAGGATGTCGAGTTCGCGCGCCGTCTCGCGCATCGCCTTGAGCCAGCCGCGCGGCGGCACGACGACGCCGCCAGACCCCTGCACCGGCTCGCAGAAGAAGGCCGCGACGTTGTCGGCCCCGATCTCCTCGACCTTGGCCCGCAGCGCCGCGACGCTGGCGGCGATCACCGCCGCATCGTCGGAGCCCGCTGGATTGCGATAGGGATAGGGCGAGGCAATGTAGTGCTGGCCCTCGGCCGGCAGGTCGAAGTGCAGATGGAAGGCCGGCAAAGCGGTGACGCCGGCTCCCGTCGAGCTCGAGCCGTGATAGCCGCGCTCCAGCGAGATGATCTGCTTCTTCGCCGGCCGTCCGGTGACGTTGTAGTAATAGCGGATCAGCCGCAGCGCGCTGTCGACCGCGTCCGAGCCGCCGAGCGAGAAATAGATGTGGTTGAGATCGCCCGGTGTCAGTTCGGCGAGCCGCGCCGCGAGCCTGATCGCCGGCTCGCTGCCGAAGCTGAAATAGCCGGTCGCATAAGGCAATTCGCGCATCTGCGCGGCAGCGGCCTGGACGATGCTTTCATGGCCGTAGCCGACATTGACGCACCAGAGACCGGCGAAGCCGTCGATCAGTTCGTGACCATCCGCGTCGGTGACGAAGGCGCCGCGGGCCGACTTCATGATGGTGACGCCGCGCTTCTCATGCCCGGCCCAGGAGGCGACGGGATGGACCCAATGGTTGCGGTCGAGGGCTTCCAGGGAGTTCACGGACATGAGGCTGACCTTCTTGGGAGACAGGAAGTTCTTGGCAGAAAGGAAGTTCTTGGCAGAAAGGAAATTATCGAGCGTGTTTTAGAGTTTGATGTTTTTGCGTGGAAATACACCGTCATCCTGGGCGACCGGGGGTCGGCCCGGGATCCATCCTAGAGTTCCGTTCCCTACGATGGATCCCGGAGCTGCGCGGCTTCGCCGCTTGTCCAGGATGACGATGCGGTTCCAAATCAACTCAATCACGGCGCTCACAGGGCAATGGCGCCGGCATAGCCGGGGCGCGGCCGGGACGGCTGCGGCGCCGCCTCGATATCGCGCAGATAGCGGCCAGGCGTGATGCCGCAGATGTTCTTGAAATGGCGTGACAGGTGGCTTTGGTCGAAGAAACCGGCCTCCGAGGCGGCCAGCGCCGGCGGCATGCCGTCGCGCAGCAGCGCCTTGGCGTAGCGGATGCGGCGATGACAGATAAAGCGATGCGGCGTCAGCCCGACCTGCCGGCGAAACACCGTGACGAACCGGCAGATGCTCAGGCCGGCGAGCCCGGCGAGTTCTTCGAGATAGAGGGTTTCGGTGAAATGGCGCTCGATATGGCTCAGCGCCCGCCGGATCCCAGGGCTGATACCAGCTGGCGACGCTTCACCGAGTGCACTCGATGGTTCAAGCATGAATCCGCTCTTCCTCGCCGGCAGCAACCACGCTGCCTCACGACTACGAGGATAGAGGCGCTTAGAAGTGGTGTCGGGCCTGCGAAACGGCACCGCCCGACATCAGCTGCGCTATTGGCGCCGGTCAACAGCACATCATGCTGTCCTTGCCGGCATGGGTCGGGGCAGCCTCAGTAGCCCCGGCTGCGATCGACGAGGCCGATCAGCGGCTCGCCCGCCCGGTGACGTCGCAGGTTCTCCAGCACGACCTCAACTGCCGTGTCCGGCTGGGTCATGCTCGCGATATGCGGGGTCACCAGCACTCTGGGATCGTTCCAGAGCGCGTGGCCGGCGGGAAGCGGCTCGGGGTCGGTGACATCGAGCACCGCCGCCGAGATCTGGCCGGAATCGAGCGCGGCAAGCAGCGCGTCCTGGTCGAGATGGCCGCCCCGGCCGGTATTCACCAGTCTCGCGCCATGCGGCAGCCTGGAGAACAGGTCCGCATTGAGAATCCCGCGCGTCTCGCTGGTCAGCGGCAGCAGGCAGATCAGGATGTCGGTCCGTCCAAGGAAATCCGACATGCCCTGCGTGCCGGAATAGCAGGTGACGCCCTCGATCGTGCGCTGCGTGCGGCTCCAGCCTGCAACCGGGAAGCCGAAGCCGGTGAGCTTGCGGGCGACGGCTTCGCCGAGCATGCCGAGCCCGAGCACGCCGACGCGACGCGTCGAGGCCGGCAGCACCCTGATCTGCTTCCAGATCTGGCCTTTTTGCTGGGCGATGTAGGGAACGAGGTCGCGATGCAGCGCCAGCACCGACATCGTGACGTATTCGACCATGCCGTCGACGATGCCGGGTTCGACCATCCGCACGACCGGCAATTCCGGAGGCAGCTTCGACAAGTCGAACTGATCGACACCCGCGCCGACCGAAATGAGCAGCTCGAGATTGGGGAAGGCCGCCATGATGTCATCTGGCGGAATCCATGCTCCGAGATAGCGGACCTCGCGGGGATCGCCGATATCGGGCCAGATGCGGAACGGAATGTCGGGCGCCTTCGCTGCGAACAGCTTGGCCCATTCGGCGCCACGAAGCGACTCCGACTTGTAAAGGAACGTCATGGCGGGCGCTTTCCTGTTCAGCCTATCAGCCGAGGGCCTGATTGATGATCGCGTAGATCTTGGACGGGCCGGCGGGAACCGGCTTGTCGCCTCGGACCATCGTCTCCACCACCCCGACGCATGCCAGCCCGTATTCCACCAGGAAACCGTCAAGTCCAGCGCCGGCAAGGAGATCGATCCGGACGAATTCACCCTGCTTGCTATGCAGCCAATGCGCCGTCAGCAGCCGGGCGGAAGCGATGTCATCGGCAATGACAGGTCCGATCGCAAAACCTCGGCCGAACCGGCGCAGGATGCTGAAGCCCACGGCAACACCCTCGCGCTCGAGCACGACGCTCTCGCCGTATTCGAGCAGAGCCGCCAGCACCTTGTCGCGCGGGAGGCCGCTAGCAGCAGTGTCGAGCCCCGCCAGCAAGGCCAGATCGGCCGGGCTCCCGGCTCGCAGCCGCTCCGACTGGTTCAGCGCGGGCGCCGGGACAGCGGGAACCACGCCCTGATGCTGATGCACGCCGCCGCAAGGCACGAAGCCGGTTTTCTCGTAGAGCGGCCGCCCCGCCACGGTTGCGTTCAACAACAGCGAACGACCCGCCACCTCGGCGAACAGGGCCTGCATCAGGCGCTTGCCGATGCCTGCCCCCTGATGGCCGGGGTCGACGATGATCATGCCGAGCGTGGCATGGCTGTCGCCATAGGGCCAGCTCATCGCAGTGGCGACGATCGTGCCGTCGAGTGTCGCGACGATGCCGCGCCCCAACCGGATCGCCAACGCGCAATCCTCGGCACGATGCGGCCAGGAGACCGCTTTCGACAGGCGTTGGCAAGCCGCGGCATCGCCGGGTTCCGCGGCACGCAGGCTCAGGGCCGGCTCGACGATTGCTTCCGACATGACGATTTTCCCGAAAAGACCAGCGACAGGGCGCGGCGCTCAGCCGCCATTCTCCTGAACGAGATAGAATTTGGCGACATGTTCGCGGCTGTCCCAAGCGCTGGGCGCTCCCTGCGCAACGAAGACGGTATCGCCCGTCTCGACCCGCGTGACCTTGCCGTCGGCATCGGCGAGCTCGACGCTGCCTGCAAGCAGATGCATCAGCTCGGCGACGGGTTGCGGCCGCACGATGCGGCGATAGGGCGTTGAATCCCACGTTCCCGCGCGGATGCCGGCGGCGTCGTCATCATAAGCATTGCAACTGCGGCAGCTCGGCGTCTCCCCGATGAGCATCGCCGCAGCAGGCGGATTGGAGGGCGTCAGCGGCGCGTCGGCGAGCAGCTCCTGCAAGCCCGGCTCGGCAGAGGTCTCCCCGGTCGCGGCGCAGAACGCCCAGCGCGATCCCGGCTCGGCTGCAATCTGCACGGCCGTGCCGCGCGTGATGACGGCGCTTTGGCCCGGCCGGAGCACGAGGGTCGTGGCTCCGTTCGACAGCCTGACTTCGCCGGCATGGACGACAAGCGTCTCGGTATGCGGGAAGGCGGCGCTGTCGAGCATGCCGCTCCAGGCCACGCGGCCGGCCGCGATACGGCCGGGCTCGTTCCAGGCAATCTCGCGACCATCAGCGAAAGGATCGGCAGCGCTCAGGCCCTCGGTGCGAAACGCCGTAGCGACCGGCTTTCCGCCTGCGCGCTCAAGAAGAAAGATGTTCGGCACCATGGTCTGACAATCCTTTGTGATGACCTGCACCTAGCCTCAAACCGCTGGGGCTGGATTGGACTATTTTTCCCCGGCGTCTCGATGGGCCCTGCCGGCGTGGCTAGCCCTGCCGCGCCGATTGCGATATCGCATGCCGACAATATCGACAATGTATGGAAGCGCGAGGTCTTCATATGGCGCTGGGTGGCAAGACGGCATCCTGGATCAGCCGCCTCGATCCTGCGGCCGGCCCGCGCTATCTGCAGATCGTCACCCTGATCGGCGACGCGGTCGCGGCCGGAACGCTGCGTCCCGGCGACAAGTTGCCTCCGCAGCGCAAGCTGGCCGAACTTCTCGATGTCGACCTGACCACCGTGACGCGCGCCTATGCCGAGGCGAGGCAGCGCAACCTGCTCGACGCCGTGACCGGGCGCGGCTCGTTCGTGTCGACGCGCAAGGAGCAATCCGGGCCGCCGATCGATCTCAGCATGAATATCCCGCCGGCGCCCAAGGGCGTGCGTCTGGCGGAGTTGATGCAGCGTGGCCTCGCCGAGATGCTGGCGCGTTCCAGCGCCGATCTGCTGATGACCTACCATGTCGGCGCAGGCTCGCTCGCCGAACGGGCGGCGGGCTGCGCTTGGCTGGAGCCGACCCTGGGTCGCGTCGAGCCGGAACGGCTCGTGGTCGCGCCCGGCGCACAGACCGCGCTGCTGGCCCTGCTGGCCTTGCAGGCCGGCCCCGGCGACGCGCTTCTGACCGAGCCCCTGACCTATCCCGGCCTGCTCGCTGCGGCGCGGCATCGCGGCATGCGGCCGGTGTCCGTCGCAGCCGATGCGGAGGGGGTTCTGCCGGAGGCCCTGGACGAGGCGGCTCGCAACCATGGCTCGAAACTCATCTGCCTGACGCCGACCATCCAGAACCCGACGACCGTGACCATGCCGGCAGGACGCCGTCAGGAGATCGTGCGCATCGCGCGAGCGCGCGACCTCACCATCATCGAGGACGACCCCTACAGCCTCCTGGCAGGCGATGCGCCGCCACCTTTCGCCGTGCTGGCGCCGGAGCGGACCTTTCATGTCGCGACGCTTTCGAAAGTGCTCACGCCAGGGCTGCGGACAGCCTTCGTCGTGGTTCCCGCCGGCGCAAGCCGCGACGCCCTCGTCTCGAACCTGCGCGCGATCTGCGTCATGCCGGCGCCGCTGATGACGGCGCTGGCGACCCATTGGATCCGGATCGGCGCTGCAAACGACATTCTGCAAGGCGTGCGGCGGGAGGCGGCGGAGCGCCAGTTGCTGGCAAGGTCGATCCTGCCGGCCTCGGCCCGGGCGCATCCGAACGGCCTGCATGTCTGGCAGCCCCTGCCGGCGCATTGGGACCGCTATCGCCTGATCGAAGCGGCCCGCCAGGAGGGATTGGGCGTGACGCCGTCCGACGCCTTCAGCGCGGAAGGCCGGGC
The DNA here is from genome assembly GCF_900108245.1 of Allobosea lathyri. Taxonomy (GTDB): domain Bacteria; phylum Pseudomonadota; class Alphaproteobacteria; order Rhizobiales; family Beijerinckiaceae; genus Allobosea; species Allobosea lathyri. Next base: position 72,652 of record NZ_FNUY01000001.1, on the reverse strand, counting down.
GCCCGACGCTGTCAGGATATCACTGGGCGGCGTGCCCGAGCGCGGACGTCTCGCTACCGCGCTCCGGACGCTCGCGTCGATCATGGGGAGCGACAGCACGGCCGATCACGCCATCGTTTGATGCGCGCCTGTCGATGCGCTTCAGTTGGCGGCAGCGTCCTCGCTTTTAGGGCGCGCGAGGCGGCCTTCCTCGGCCTTGTGGAAGAACTGGGCCGCGATCAACCAGCCCTTCAGCGGCTGGAGCGGCGGGATGCAGGTCAGCAGCACGACCGGCAGCGTCGTCACCAGATGGACCCACATCGGCGGCTCATAGGCGATTTCCAGCCAGAGCGCGAAGGCGACCGCGGGCACGCAGACGAACATCATCACGAAGAAGGCCGGGCCATCTGCGGGATCGGCGAAGGAATAATCGAGGCCGCAGGCTTCGCATTTCGGCCGGATCTTCAGGAAGCCGTCGAACAGCTTGCCCTGCCCGCAGCGCGGGCAGCGACCGCGCAGGCCCGTCTGCATCGGCGACAGGGGTGGCCATTGCTCGGCGAACATGACGGGCTCCTTGAGGCGGCGCCGATCAATCGGCGTCGCCCTTCACATCATGCCCGATCAATACAATGTCAATATTGTATGCATCAATCGTTGCAGCGTGCGCGCTTACGCCGCGCCCGGGTATCCGTCACGCCTTCAAATGGAACGTGACCAGGACAGTGATCTCGGCTCCGGCCGGCAGGGACACCGCGACGCGCAGGAAATTGCCGAAATGCGCGACACGCTGGAAGGTCACGGCATCCAGCGCGGCGGGCATGTCGAAGACCGAGCCTTCCGGCACCCAATGCATGCCGTCGGCCGAGATCTCGATGCGCGCCTTCGGCAGCGTGCCTTTCGGAGCTTTGAGCGCACGCATGAAGACGACCGCCTCCTTGGCCCAGCCGGCCTCATAGGGTTCGGTCGCGGCCTCGCCGGTCCAGATCTCGTTGCGGGCGACGATGGCGGTAAGGTTTTCAGGCAGCATCAGAAATCCCCCGAAAGACAGACCGAGTCGAGATAGGCGAAGGCGCGCTTGTCGGTGTCGGTCTCCACGAAGAAGCAGAGATTGAGCATGCACCAGAGGTTCTTCATCGCGGGGATGCGGATCGGCTCGAAGGTCGAGAGATCGAAGCTGCGATCGTTCACCTGGAAGCCGGTGGCCTTCATCGTGGCGAGATCGAAATCGAAGCGCAGATAATGCCAGTTAATCTTGGTCGGGATCTCGTTGTAGCAGAGCCGCTGCTCGCCGCCGGGCAGGTCCTCCCAATCCGATTCCGCGAGATGGTAGTGCGAGATGGTCTTGCCGGCATGGCCGATCGGCTTGATCGGCGTCGTCTTGCGCTTGAACTGCCATTTCTGCAGGTGCTCGCCGTCCTTGGCGTTGAGGAAGCGCAGATGCGGCATCACGCGCTCGCCGCCGGCCCCGACCTGATCGCCGACCTGGAGATCGTAGAGGAAGCCGAAGGAGCGGACATCGGTCTCCATCAGCTCCATCTCGCTCGCCTCGGGCTTGAAGGTGAAATAGCACTCCATCCGGATCGGCCCGGCCTTGCGAAAGGTCAGGCGCTTCAGCGTGACGTTCTGCGCGCCGGCCCTGGGGCGGGTCGCGAGCTTCAGCGCATAGGAGCCATCGACGCCGCCATGCGAGCCGAAATCCCAGTTTGGCAGGGTCGATAGCATCGCATGCGTGTGCTGGGCGTAGCCCGGCAGCATCGCGTCGAGCGAGACTTCGTAATTGCCGACGAGCTGGGTCCAGCCGCACATGCCACGGTCGAAATCATCGAGGCAGATGATCCGGGGCAAGGGGTCGAAACGGCTGAGTTGCGGGTCGGCCTCGCGGATGGCGCGGCGAAAATCGTCGAGTTGGGTCATGACCTATCCTTTCACCGCGCCGGCCGTGAGCCCGGCGACGAGATGCTTCTGCATGAGGATGACGAAGGCGAGCACGGGCAGGAGTTGAAGGGTGGAAGCGGCGAAGAGCACGCCCCATTCCACGCCCTCGACTGCGCCGATCATCTCGGCAACGACCAGCGGCGCGGTCTTGGCCTTGGTGGTGGTGAAGATGAAGGCGAAGAGGAACTCGTTCCAGGCGTAGACGATGACGAAGACCGCGACGGCGAGCATGCCCTGCGCCGCGAGCGGAAAGATCACGCGCCGGACGATCTGGAACTGCGAGGCGCCATCGATCATCGCCGACTCGTCCAGCTCGCGCGGGATCTGGTCGATGAAGGTGCGCATCACGATGGTGCCGAGCGAGACGAAGAAGGTCGCGTAGAGCAGGATCAGGATGAAATGCGTGTCGTTGAGCCCGAGCCAGTTCACCACCGGAAACAGCGGCAGGGTGATCACGATCGGCGGGATCAGCCGGATGAAGATCAGAAAGAAGGCGCTCGCCTGCAGGCCTTTGCCGGCATGGCGCGAATAGGCGAATCCGGCCAGCAGCGAGACCGTAACGGCCAGGACCGTCGCCCCGACCGTGACGAGAAAGCTGTTCCAGAGGCCGTGAAAGAAATCGCCCCAGCGCTCCCAGAGCAGCGTGTAATTCGCCAGCGTCGGCGTGAAACTGAAGCGCGAGGTCAGCGAGAAGATGTCGCGATCAGCCTTGAAGGACGACATCGCGATCAGCGCGATCGGCAGGATCGACCAGGCGAGGATGACGAGGACGCCGAGGCTTTTGAGGAAGGCGCGAAGGAGCGGAAACTTATCCATGAGCTTAGGCATGCTTGGCAAACATCTCCCTGTAGAGCCCGCGCAGGTAGAACAGCGCGAGCAGGAGCGAGGCGAGCACGAGCAGCCAACCGGTTGCCGCCGCCGAGCCGAAGGCGTTGTACCGGAAGGCTTCGAGATAGAGATAAACCGCCAGCACCTCGGTGGTGCGCGCCGGCCCGCCGCCGGTCATCAGCCAGACCTCGGAAAACAGCCGGAAGGCGAAGATGTAGCGAAACAACGCCGCGATCAGCAGCGCCGGCATCAGCAGCGGCAGGGTGATACGGCGAAACGCGGTCCAGCCAGTCGCACCGTCGATGGCGCCGGCCTCGTAGAGTTCGCCGGGTACCGAGAGCCGCGCCGCGTAAATGATGATGAAGCTGAAGGGCAGGTGCAGCCAGATCGAGAGCAGCGAGACCATGAAGAGCCCATGGCTCGGCTTCACCGCCCATTCGATCGGCGGCAGCCCAAACCAGGCCAGCATCTGGCTCATCATCCCGACATCGGGCTCGAACAGATAACGCCACATCACGACGGCCGAGACCTCGCTGACCGCATAGGGCGCGAGCACGATGGCGAGCAGGATCGGCCGGAACGGCACGCCCGAGGCGAAGAACAGCGCCATCAGCAGGCCCAGCAGCAATTCGACATGCACGACGACGACAACGACGATGACCGTGTTGAGGAGCGCCCGCCAGAAATAGGGATCGCCCAGCACCTTCGCGTAATTGGCGAAGCCGACGAAACTCATCGCCTGCCCGAAGGAGGACTGGTTCAGGCTGAGCCAGAACACATAGATCGCCGGCAGGAAGATGATGCCGCCGACCATCAGCTGGACCGGGCTGACGAGGGCCAGGGCGGAAAGAGGCGTGCGGACGGTCAAGCTTCGTTTCCTTCATCCGCGCCCCTACCGAAGCCCTCATCCTGAGGAGCCGCGCAAGCGGCGTCTCGAAGGATGGTCCAGACGGCACCGGAGCCTCGACGAGCATCCTTCGAGACGCGCCTGCGGCGCTCCTCAGGATGAGGGCTCAGCGGGGAGCCGGCGAGTGGCGGTGAGTGAGGAGCCATCGTCACGCGACCCGGTAGCGCGCGAGCATCTCGCGGTCGATCTCGATGCCGAGACCCGGACCCTGCGGCACCAGCAATTGCCCCTCGACCAGTTGATGCCCCTCCCCGACGACCGGATGGGCGAAGGCATCGCGCAGTGGGTTGGCGTAGACCATGCACTCGAAGGTGCGCAGGGTTTCGGCAGCGGCGGCGAGCTGGAGGCTGGCGGCGACGCAGATCGCGCCGGACCAGCCGACATGGGGCGCGTACGCCGTATTGAAGGCGGCTGCGAGCTCGGCGATGCGCCAGGTTTCGGTGATGCCGCCGGAACGGGTCACGTCGGGCTGAATCAGGCCCAGCGAGCGGGTCTTCAGCATCTCCAGCGCTTCGGAGGCGACATAGTCGCTTTCGCCGGCGGCGAGCCTGATCGGCAGGTGCTGCGCGAGGCGGGCATAGCCGGCGCGGTCGTGAGGGGCGATCGGCTCCTCGAAGAAGCCATAACCGAGATCGCTGAGTGCGCGCCCGACGATCATCGCGTCATCGACATCATAGGCCCAGTTGGCGTCGACATAGAGCGCGATATCGTCGCCTGCGAGCTTGCGGACGAATTTCGCCCGGGCGATCGCATCCTTGAGCGGGTGGCCGAGCTTGACCTTGATCTCGCGGAAGCCGGCCTTGAGCACGGCCGCCACCTCGGCCTCGACCGTGGCATCGTCGAGCCAGTTGATGGAGGATGCATAAGCCGGGACGCTGGTGCGCCCCATGCCGCCGAGAAGCTTGTGGATCGGCAATCCCGCGAGTTTGCCGGCAATATCCCAGAGCGCGATGTCAACGGCCGAGATCGCCTCGACGAGCTGCCCGCCGGGCTGGCCGGAGAGCGCAGCCCGCATCGTCTTCCAGAGCGCGCGGCGGTCGGCGGGATCGCGGCCGATCAATCGCGGGGTCAGCACGTCATCGATCAGCCGGGCATATCCGGCCGCTCCCCGCCGGGCGAGCCCCTCGCCGAACCCGACCACGCCATCGCTCGTCGTGACCTCGACGACCACGAGCTCGATGGCTGGATAGTCGCCCTGCGACGTCCGCTGGGTTTTCTCCAGCACGGCCCGCAACGGATGGGAGGTGATCTTGGCGATGCTGCGGGAGGACATCCGGGCTTTCTCACTTCACTTATCTACTTATCTGATAGGTTGATCAATTGCAAACCTGCGCAGCATATGTCAATCATCCGGTCATGGAGATTTTGATGAGTGATGCCGCCCTTGCCCCGGAGATCGACGCCGACCCGTTCGCGGCGTCCGATGTCGTTCCGACGCGGCTGGGCGATGCGCTGATCGCGCGGATCACGCAGGCGATCCATGACGGCCGGCTGAAGCCCGGCGACGCCCTGCCGTCCGAAGCCAGGATCGCCGCCTCGTTCGGCGTCAGCAAGCCGATCGCGCGAGAAGCCATCCGCCAGCTCGCGGCGATGGGCGTCGTCCACATCCAGCAGGGCAAGCCGACGCGGATCCAGGCGCTCGACGCCGGCCCGCTCGACCGCTTCTTCCGTTTCGCGGTGCGCGGCAGCAAGACCGGATTGATGGAAGCGATCGAGCTGCGCCGCATTCTGGAGCCACCGATCGCGCGCTACAGCGCGGAACGCCGCACGCCCGCCGATATCGAGCGCCTGCGCGCGATTCTGGTGCGGATGAAGGCGGCCCTGTCGGACGTGCCGCGCTGGATCGAGGCCGATCTGGACTTTCACGAGGCGCTGGCCGCCTCCTCGGGCAACAGCCTGCTCGACCTGCAGATCCAGGGCCTGAGGCCGGTGATCCGCGAGGTGATGGAGAGCTTCAATTCGCGCGAGGCGCGCAATACCTCCGATTGGTTCAAGACCTATGAACGGCATGTCCGCGTCGTCGAGGCGATCATTGCCGGCGATGCCACGGCGGCGGAAGCCGCCATGAACACACATTTCGAAGCGGCTGAAGTCGCCATCGCGGAAATCGCGAATCGCAGGGAGGATCACCATGACCATAAGGACAGGGCTGGACCGTAGAGAGCTGCTGGGCGGCTTCATCGGGCTAAGCTTCGGAGGCGCCACGTTGCCGGCCCTTGCCCAGCAAGGCGGTCCGTTCAACGTCTTCGCCCATCGCGTCATGCAGACGGTCGCGACCGGCGCTCAGGGCGGCGACATCACCAAGGCGTGGGCCGAAAAGAACGGCGGCACGATCCAGTGGACCACTTTCGACACAGGCCCTCTGCAGGAGCGGCTATTCCGCGAGGCGAGCCTCGGCGAGACCAGTGTCGATGTCGGCTTCCTCCTGAACACGCAGGCCATCCCGCGCGCCACCAACCTGTTCGAGCCGCTCGACGACTATATGAAGCGCGATCCGCTGGAGGACGCCGCCGACATCTTCCCCGGTCTGATGGACGGCATGAAGGTCGGTGGCAAGCAACTGGCGGTGCCGTTCCGCCATGCCTCCTCCGGCCTGCATTACAATGAGGAATTGCTGGCCGAGAAGGGCTTCAACAAGCCGCCGGCAACGATCGAGGAGATGATCGAGATCGCCCGCGCCTGCACCTATCGCCGCAGCGACGGGACGGCGGTCGTCGGGCTGTGCATGCCCGGCGTGACCTATCCCAATGTGATCGACATCGCTCGTGCCTGGGATGGCGACTTCATCACGCCGGACTTCAAATGCGTCGCCGATCAGCCGCCGATGCTTAACGCGATCAAGCTGCTGCGGTCCCTGTTCGAGGCCGGAGCCTTCCCGCGCACCTTCGCGACGCTTTCAACCGAAGACGTCAATGTCTGGATGCAGACGGGACGCGCCGCGATGAGCCTGCAGAGCATGGGCCGCAACCGCATCTACAACGACCCGCAGAAGTCGAAATTCCCCGGCAAGATCAAGACGATCGCCGTTCCCGCGTCGAAGACGCTCACCGGCAAATACGACGCCGCGCCGGCCAAGGTCGAGTTCTGGGGCATGGTCATCCCCAAGAACGCCAAGCGGAAAGACCTGTCCTGGAGCTTCATCAAGGCGATGGCCTCGAAGGACGCCACGCTGAAGGCCGCGCTCAACGGCAACGGCCCGGTGCGCGCCTCGACCTATGCAGATGCGGGCTTCGCCAACACCGTGCCCTATGCCGCCGAGGAGCTGAAGGTGCTCAAGGTCGCGCGCGTGCCGCTGCCGGCCTTCGACGAGGCCGCACGCGCCGGCGACCTGTTCAAGGAAGAGGCGGAAGCGGCCGTGCTCGGCATGAAAACTCCGGAGGAAGCGATGGCCTCCCTGGTCAAGCGAGTGAAGCCGTTGCTGCCGGCCTGAGCCACGTCGAACTGCCCGGAACAGGGCAGGCATGCCAACGGGAGATACGCCATGTCGAAGCAACTGCCACCAATCTCGCTCCCCCTTTCGCGACGCGGATTGGGCCTGCTCGCCGCGGGTGCTGCGTCCTCGCTCGCTCTTGGCGGAAGCGTTTTCGCGCAAGGCAAGGCGCTGACAGCGCTCGGCCACCGCGTCCACCAGACCTCCGCAACGACCGGTCCGGCCGGAGACGCCACTGAAGCCTGGCGCAAACAGGCCGGCGCGAGCGTCAATTGGGTCACCTTCGGCGACAACAACGCCATCCATGAGCGGCTGCTGCGGGAGGTGACGCTGGGCGAAACCTCAATCGATGTCGGCTATCTGCTGAACGGCAGGGCCGTGCCGCGCAATCTCCGACTGTTCGAGCCGTTGGACGCGCTGATGAAGGATGCGCCGCTGGAAGCCCCCGACGATTTCGCGCCGGGGCTGATCGCGCCGCTGAAGCTCGACGGCGCCCTGCACGGCATTCCGGTCCGGCACGCCACCAATGCACTGATCTACAACGAGGCGATCCTCGAGGAGCGCGGCGTCACCAAGCTGCCGGCGACTTTCGAGGAGCTGGTCGAGCTGGCCCGCAAGCTGACCTTCAAGCGCGATGACGGCACGCAGGTTCAGGGGCTGGCCTTCACCGCCGTCTTCGCCTCGAACTTCCTCACCCTCGCGCGCTGCCTCGGCGGCGACTACATGACGCCAGACGGCAAGCTCGTCGCGGCCGAGGCCCCGATGGTGAAGGCGCTTTCGACCCTTGCCGATCTCTACAAGGCGGGCGTCCTGCCGCGCAATTTCGCGACCGTGAACAACGAGGAGATCACGACCTGGATGCAGCAGGGGCGCGCCGCGATGACGATCAACCCCTTCGCACGGCTGGTCACCTATAACGATCCACAAAAGGGCAAGTATGGCGGGCGCTTCAAATCGCTGCTGCCGCCGATGTCCGCCGATCTCGCGGGGAAGGTCGCCTATGCGCCGACCGTCGAGTTCTGGTCGCTGGTCATCCCGAAAAACGCGAAACAGAAGCCGCTCTCCTGGGATCTGATCCGCGCGCTCTCCTCGAAAGCCGGCACCAGGACGATGGCCCTGAACGGCAACGGCCCGACGCGTATCTCGACTTATGCCGACCCGGCGCTGATGGCCGCCATGCCCTATGCGGCCGACGAGGCGGCGGCGCTCAAAGCCTCGCGCATCCATCTGCCGGCCTTCGACGAGCAGGCGCGCGCGCATGACATCTTCATCGAGGAAACCCAGGCCGCCATCCTCGGCATCAAGCCGGCCCAAGCCGCGATGGACGACGCGGTGAAGCGCGTGCGTCCGCTGCTCGGCTAAAGGATGGGCGCTCTTTCAGGCCGCACGGCGCTCGTCACCGGGGCAGCACGCGGGATCGGGCTCGCCATCGCCGCCGCATTGGCCAAAGCTGGCGCGCATAGCGTGCTGCACGACCGCGATGGCGTCGAAGCCAGCGCGGCCATCGCGCAGTTGCATGAGGATGGACTGCAAGCGAGCCTGCTCGTCCATGATCTCGTCGATCCGCGGGCGCCGGCGCTGATGCAGGCTGACCTCGTCGCTTTGCAGCGCGAGCCCGATATCCTGGTGCTGTCAGCCTCGGCGGAAATCCGGCAGCGCTGGGACGCCGTCGACGACGACGCGCTCGCGACCCAGAGCGAGGTCAATCTCCATGCGACAGCGCGGCTGATCAAGGCTTTCCTGCCCGGCATGATCGCACGCGGATTCGGCCGGGTCATCGCGATCGGCAGCGTGCAGGAGAGCAGGCCGAATGCCGATTGCCTCTATTACGCCGCGACCAAGGCGGCTCAGACCAGCATGATCCTCAACCTCGCCCGCACGATCCGCGCGTCCGACATCACCTTCAACGTGATCAAGCCCGGCGCGATCCTGACCGACCGCAACCGGACCGTCCTCGCCGACAGGAGCTATGAAGCAGCTGTGCTGGAACGCATCCCGCTGGGCCGGATCGGCGAGCCGCAGGATTGCGCGGGAACAGCGCTGCTGCTGTGCTCGGTCGAGGGCGGCTACATCAACGGCGCGGAGATCGCCGTCGACGGGGGCCTGCGGTTGTAGAGCACGCTTCGTTTTGGCGGAAGCGTTCTGTCATTCCGGGGCTTCGCGGCAGCGAAGAGCCCGGAACCCATAACCTCGGGTGTCAGCAAGCTAGGCCAGAAGCGGCGGACCGCTTCGTCCTGAACCGCCGGCGGTTATGGGTTCCGGGCTCGACCCTGCGGGTCGCCCCGGAATGACGGTGTGGTTCCGAGAACAGCAGGCTCAGGCCGGCCGCGCCCTCAGATATGGATGGCGTGGCCGAGCGCTTTCAGCGCCGCTTCCTGAAAACCTTCTCCGAGCGTCGGATGGGCGTGGATCGTGCCGGCGATATCCTCCAGCGTCGCGCCCATCTCGATGGCGAGGCCAAAGGCCGTCGACAGCTCGGAGACGCCCTGCCCCACTGCCTGAATGCCCAGCACGACCTGCGTCTCGGCCTGCGCGACGATCCGGACAAAGCCGACCTCGCCATGGCGCGTCATGGCACGGCCATTGGCGGCGAAGGGGAACTGCCCGGTCTTGATGGCGAGGCCGGCGCTACGGGCGTCGTCGGGCGACAGCCCGGCGGAGACGATCTCCGGATCGGTGAAACAGATCGCGGGAATGCAGCGCTTGTCCCAGGCGCGCGGCAGGCCGGCGACGATCTCGGCGACCATCTCGCCCTGCGCCATGGCGCGATGCGCCAGCATCGGCTCGCCCGTTACGTCGCCAATGGCGTAGATGCCGCGCATCGAGGTCTCGCAGCGTTCGCCGATGCGGATGAAACGGCCGTCCATGTCGAGCACGAGCTCTTCGAGGCCAAGGCTCGCGGTCGTGGGCGTCCGGCCCACCGTGACGAGGATCTTGTCCGAGGCAATGCTTTTCTCCTGCCCGTCAGCGGTCTCGATGCGCAGCGCGTCTCCCTTCGGCGTCATGCCCTTCGCCTTGGCGCCGAGCAGGACCTCGACGCCGAGCCCTGCGAGATGTTTCGCCACCGGGGCTGTCAGCTCCTCGTCATAGAGCGGCAGGATGCGGGGCAGCGCCTCAACCACCGTCACCTTAGAGCCAAGCTTCGCGAAGGCCGTGCCGAGTTCGAGGCCGATATAGCCGCCGCCGACCACGGTGAGCCGCTTGGGCAATTCGGCCAGCGACAGGGCCTGTGTGGAGGAGATGATGTTGCCGCCGAAGCGCAGGAAGGGCAGCTCGACCGGCGCCGAGCCGGTGGCGATGACGATAATCTCCGCCCTGATCACCTTAGGGCCGGTCTCGGTTTCCACCACGACGGTCTTGCCGTCGCGGAAACGGGCCTTGCCGTGGACGATCTTGACCTTCGACTTGCGCAGCAGCGCTGCAACGCCGTTGTTGAGCCGCTGGACGATGCCGTCCTTCCAGGCCACGGCCTGTTTCAGATCGAGCGCGGGGGCAGAGGCCGTCAAGCCGAAAGGGGTCTTGCCGGCGGCCGCGAGCGCGACCTTCTCGAACTCCTCGGCGACATGGATCATCGCCTTGGAGGGGATGCAGCCGACATTCAGGCAGCTGCCGCCGAGCTTGGTGCTCTCGACGATGACGGTGTCGATGCCGAGCTGGCCGGCGCGGATGGCGCAGACATAGCCGCCGGGGCCGGCGCCAATGACGAGCAGCTTGCAGATGATCTCGGTCATGCGAAGTCCTCGCCCCAAATGGTCGGATCGATACGGCGGAACCACATCGTCATTGCGAGCGCAGCGAAGCAATCCACAGGATTGGGCTTTACGCCTTCCTGGATTGCTTCGTCGCTGCGCTCCTCGCAATGACGGGTTCGTGCGGTCCGTGTCCGAACGCTCAACATCAGATATCCACGAACAGCGTGGCCGGGTTCTCGATCAGCTCCTTGAGGCGCTGGACGAAGACGGCGGCGTCCCAGCCGTCGATGACGCGATGATCGAAGCTGCAGGACAGGTTCATCATCTTGCGCGGCACGAAGGTGGTGCCGTCCCAGACCGGCCGGATCATCATCTTGTTGACGCCGACGATGGCCACTTCCGGGTAGTTGATCACCGGCGTTGTCGCGATGCCGCCGAGCGCGCCCAGCGAGGTGATGGTGATCGTCGATCCCGTCAGCTCGTCGCGCGTCGCGCTGCCGTCGCGTGCTTTCTCGGCGATGCGATTGAGCTCGATGCCGCAGTCCCAGATGCTGCGGGCCTCGGCGTGCTTGACCACCGGAACCATCAGCCCCGACGGGGTCTGCGTGGCGATGCCGATATGGATGCCGGCATGCTGATGGATGATGCCGGCATCGTCGTCATAGAGCGCGTTCAGGTTCGGCTGCTCCGAGATCGCCTTGACCATGGCGCGCATCAGGAAGGGCAGCAGCGTCAGCTTGGGCCGCTCGGGCGTGGGCTTCTTGTTCAGCGTCGCGCGCAGATCTTCGAGCGGAGTGACGTTCACCTCCTCGACGATGGTGATGTGCGGGATGCGCGACTTCGACAGCGCCATTTTCTCGGCGATCTTGCGCCTGAGGCCGACGACCTTGATATCGGTGACGCCCGTCTTCTGGGCCAGCCCCGGCGCATGTCCGGCTTCGGGACCGCGCAGCAGGAAGGCGTCGATGTCCTCATGCGTGATGCGGCCGCCGGGGCCGGAGCCCTGGAGTTGGCGCAAATCGATGCCGGCTTCGCGGGCCTTGAGGCGTATGGCGGGAGAGGCGATCGGCTTTTCGCCGACCGCTCGCCGCGGCAAGGGCGACGCCGCTGGAGCGGGCGTGGGCGCTTTCCTGGGCGCGGGCGTCAGCAGGGCACGGGGCGGCGCGTCGGCGGCAGGCTCGGCGGCTTTCGGCTCGCCAGTTTTCGACTCGGCAGCTTTCGGCTTGGCCGGGGGTGTTGCCGCTGCTGGCTTCTCCGCCGGCGCCTCTTCCGCGGCAGGCTCTGGCTCATCGGCCGCATTTGCGTCGCCGGCGATCTTGAGACGTACGATCGCGGAGCCGATCGCGACGGTGTCGCCGATTTCGGCGCCGATCCACAGCACCTCTCCGTCGATCGGTGCGGGAATCTCGACGGTCGCCTTGTCGGTCATCACGGCGGCCAGCAGATCGTCCTCGCGTACGATGTCGCCGACCTTGACGTGCCACTCGACGAGCTCCGCCTCGGCGATGCCTTCGCCCACGTCCGGAAGCTTGATGATGCGCTCGGCCATCAGCGGGCCTCCATGATGTCGCGCAGCGCCTGCCCGACACGGGCCGGGCCGGGGAAATAGGCCCATTCCTGCGCATGCGGATAGGGCGTGTCCCAGCCGGCGACACGCGTCACCGGCGCCTCGAGATGGTAGAAGCAGTGCTCCTGGACCAGAGCCGCCAGTTCCGCGCCGAAGCCCGAGGTCAAGGTCGCCTCGTGGAGCACGACGCAGCGGCCGGTCTTGGCGACGGAGGCGATGATGGTATCGAGATCGAGCGGCACCAGCGTCCGCAGGTCGATGATCTCGGCATCGATGCCGGTCTCCTCGGCCACGGCCTGCGCGACATGCACCATGGTGCCATAGGTGATGACGGTGACGGCTGAGCCTTCGCGGCGGATCGCGGCCTTGCCCAGCGGCAGGGCATAATGGCCGTCTGGGACCTCGCCGAGATCATGCTTGGACCAGGGCGTCACCGGCCGGTCGTGATGGCCGTCGAAGGGGCCGTTATAGAGCCGTTTCGGTTCGAGGAAGATCACCGGGTCGGGATCCTCGATCGCCGCGATCAGCAGGCCCTTGGCGTCGTAGGGGTTGGACGGGACGACAGTCTTCAGGCCGGAGACATGGGTGAAGAGCGCTTCCGGGCTCTGGCTGTGGGTCTGGCCGCCGAAGATGCCGCCGCCGGTCGGCATGCGGATGACGATCGGGCAGGTGAAATCGCCGGCCGAGCGGTAGCGCAGCCGAGCCGCTTCCGAGACGATCTGGTCATAGGCCGGGTACATGTAGTCGGCGAACTGGATCTCGACACAGGGGCGCAACCCATAGGCCGCCATCCCGACCGCCGTGCCGACGATGCCGAGTTCGTTGATGGGCGCATCGAAACAGCGGCTGACGCCGTATTTCTGCTGCAGGCCATGGGTGCAGCGGAAGACGCCGCCGAAGAAGCCGACATCCTCGCCGAACACCACGACATTGTCGTCGCGGCCCATCGAGACGTCCATGGCGGAACGGATCGACTCGATCATCGTCATGCGGGCCATGATTCAGCGAGCTCCGATCGGGCGGCAGGGCGACCTCGTCATGGTCGGGCTTGTCCCGACCATCCACGTCTTGGCTGGTCCAAGCCTGAGTTCAAGACGTGGCGTGAGTTCAAGACGTGGATGCTCGCCACAAGGGCGAGCATGACGGAGAGGGGGTCGACGCGAAGGCATCATCCTCAGACTCCGATCTGTTGGCGCTGCCGGCGCAGATGCGGCGGCAATTCGGCGTAGACGTCCTCGAAGATATCGCGCGCCGACGGCTTGCCTCCCGCATGCAGCGTGCCGAAGCTCTCGGCCTCCTTCTGCGCGGCGATGACGGTGGCGAGAATTTCGGCCTCCGTCTGCTTGTGGCGCTCCTCGCTCCAGGCGCCGGTCGCGATCAGATGCGCCTTCAGCCTGAGAAGCGGATCGCCCAGCGGCCAGCCTTCCGACTCGTGCTTGGGCCGATAGGCGGAAGGGTCGTCCGAGGTCGAATGCGCGCCGGCGCGGTAGGTGACGTATTCGACCAGCGTCGGGCCGAGATTGCGCCGCGCCCGCTCGATCGCCCATTGCGCAACGGCATAGACCGCAAGGTAGTCGTTGCCGTCGACGCGCAGCGCGGGGATGCCGAAGCCCAGTCCGCGCGCGGCGAAAGTGCCCGAACCGCCGCGCGCAATGCCCTGGAAGGTCGAGATCGCCCATTGGTTGTTGACGACGTTGAGCACGACGGGGGCCTTGTAGGTCGAGGCGAAGACCAGTGCGGCGTGGAAATCCGATTCCGCCGTGGCGCCGTCACCGACCCAGGCGGCTGCGATCTTGCTGTCGCCCTTGATCGCCGACGCCATGGCCCAGCCCACGGCCTGGACGAACTGGGTGGTCAGATTGCCGGAGATCGAGAAGAAGCCGTGCTCTTTCGACGAATACATCACCGGGAGCTGGCGACCCTTCATCGGGTCGCGCTCGTTGGAGTAGATCTGGCACATCATGTCGACCAGCGGGTAGTCGTTCGCGATGAGCAGACCCGCCTGGCGATAGGTCGGGAAGTTCATGTCGCCGGGCGAGAGCGCGATGCGGAAGGCGCAGCTCACGGCCTCCTCGCCGGTGTGCTGCATGTAGAACGAGGTCTTGCCCTGGCGCTGGGCCATCTGCATGCGGGCGTCGAAGGTGCGCAGCGTCATCATGTGGCGCAGGCCGCGGACCAGATCGTCCTGGTCGAGCGGCGGAGCCCATGGACCGACGGCCTGCCCGTCCCGATCCAGCACGCGGATGATCGAATAGGCGAGATCGCGGATCTCGTCGGGCGCCACATCGACCGGCGGGCGCCGGACCGAGCCGGCTTCCGGGATCACGACATTTGAGAAATCGGGCTGCCCGCCCGGACGGCTCGCAGGCTCCGGCACATGGAACTTAAGCGGAGTTTCGCTCGTCATTGCCGCGCTCCATCGTGACCCGCCGACCAGCATTCCGCCGTCAGGCTCAAACGGCAAGACATCTTCTCGTTTCCGAGCGTGATGCCCTGCGCATGCCCGACCGCCCGGCGCCGGCGGCATTCTCCAGAACCAGCAAGCTAGCCCGCCATCGGAAAAGATTTCTCCCGAAGTTGGTTGCGCTATGGCAATCGAACGGGAATAGTTTCCGCGATATGATCATCTGACGGAATATTCTCGCGATGACGGGCAAGCCGAGACGAAACGACGATCTGGACCAGATCGATCGACGGATTCTCTCCGCGCTTCAGGAAGATGGCCGGCTCACCACCAACGCTCTTGCCGACAAGGTCGGCCTGTCGCCCTCGCCCTGCTGGACGCGGGTGAAGCGGCTGGAAGAGAGCGGCGTCATCGAGAAATATGTGGCCGTGCTCGACCACAAGGTGCTCGGCTTCAACAATGTCGTCTTCGTCGAGATCACTCTCGACAAGCATGACGACAGGGTGCTCGACCAGTTCGGCGAGGCGCTGACGCGCGCGCCGGAGGTGGTCGAGGCCTATCTCGTCACCGGCGAATACGATTACCTCGCCAAGGTCATCGTCAGCGGCACGGACCATTACGAGCGCTTCCTGCGCGAAACGCTCTACCGCATTCCCGGCATCCGCCAGACCCGGACGACCTTCGGCCTCAGGGCGCTGAAGCGGTCGATCTCGGTCGATCCGCTGAAAATGCCTTAGACGCCGATGCCGTCATTGCGAGCGAAGCGAAGCAATCCAGCGGCGGCAGAGCGCTACGGCCCCTTGGATTGCTTCGCTTCGCTCGCAATGACGGGAAACGCTCACCCCAGCATCTCGCGGACCAGCGGGGCGACCTTGCTGCCGTAAAGCTCGATGCAGCGCATCAGCTTGTCATGCGGCAGCGGGCCGGCGCTGTATTTCAGCTGGAAGCGTGAGGCGTCCAGCGCCTTCACCGTCGCCGCGATCTTTCGGGCGACAGTCTCGGGCGAGCCGACATAGAGCGAGCCCCGCTCGGCCTCCTGCTCGAATTCGGCGCGCCCCATCGGCGGCCAGCCGCGCTCAGCGCCGATCCTGTCGCGCATGCGCTTGTAGTCCGGAAAGAGCTCCTCGCGCGCCTGCTCGTCGGTATCGGCGACATAGCCCGGCGAATGCACGCCGATCGGCGGCACGGCCTCGCCAAGCTCGCCGAAAGCGCGCTGGTACAGATCGACATAGGGCCTGAAGCGTTTGGGATCGCCGCCGATGATCGCCAGCATCAGCGGCATGCGGTAACGGGCGGCGCGCACCACCGATTCCGGGCTGCCGCCGACGCCGATCCAGGTCTTCAATGTGCCGGCCTCGATCGGCGGGAAAACGCGCTGGTCGACGAGCGGCGGGCGCGTGCTGCCGCTCCAGCTCACCGGGCCGCCTGCGATCAGGGCCGCGAACAGGTCGAGCTTCTCCTCGAACAATGTCTCGTATTGTCTGAGATCGAAGCCGAAAAGCGGAAAGGATTCGGTGAAGGAGCCCCGGCCCAGAATGACCTCGGCGCGCCCGTTCGAGGCGGCATCGACCGTGGAGAAACGCTGGAAGACGCGGATCGGGTCGTCCGAACTCAACACCGTCACGGCCGAGCCGAGCCTGAGGCGGCTGGTGCGCCCCGCGATCGCCGCCAGCACCGTCTCAGGCGAGGAGATCGCGAAATCGGCGCGATGGTGCTCGCCGACGCCGAAGAAATCGATGCCGACCCGATCGGCCAGCACAGCTTCCTCGATGACGTTCCGGATGACCTGCGCATGCGGCAGCAGGGCGCCATCAGGCCTGGAGGTGACGTCGCCGAACGTATCCAGCCCGAATTCGAGATGCTGTGCCATGGGATGATCTACTGGGATTGCCGGCCGTTCACCGGCGGGGCCGGGAGCGGTCGTGAGGAGCGTTTTGTGCGGACGGTCGACAAGTAGGAAGCGCTACCTGCGGGCGCAACGGGTCTCAGACCCGGCCTGTCGCCGCCGCTCCCAGAGTCTCTGCCGGCAAACCATGCCCGCCGAGCAGGAAGCCATCATCCTCGACGGCCATGGCGACCGCTGCCTGCAGATCCGGTGCCGCCGCCGCGTGGATGACGAACAACGCCTCGCCGGCCGCGACATCGTCGCCGATCCGCCTGAGCAGATCGATGCCCGCGCTCTTGTCCTGCGGGGCGCCCGCGCGACGCGCTATGCCGGCGATCCGCCAGCCATCTATTTCTCCGATGGTGCCAGCGCGCCTTGCCCTGACCGTATGCGTCTGCGCGCCCGGCATCACAATCGCCTCGCGCCGGCCCTGCGCCGTCACGATGCTCTGCATCGCCTCGCGCGCCGCGCCCGATGACAGGAGCTGTTCGGCCCGCGCGCGACCGCGCTCCGGAGTGGCGATGGCGGGGTCCCAGGCGAGAATGCGTCCGGCGAAGGCGAGCGCCTTGTCGCGCAGATCTGCCGGCGCGTCGGCATGCCCCTCCAGAACCCAGAGCACATCGCGCACCTCCAGCGCCGGGCCGATGCCGCGTCCGATCGGGCTCGCGCCGCATGTCGGGTAAGCCTCGACATGCAATCCGACCGAACGGCCGACCGTCTCGAACAGCCGGGCAAGCTCGTCGGCTTCCGCCTTGCCGCGCAGTTTCGCGCGTTTGCCATAGGGCAGATCGACGATGACATGGGTCGAGCCGGCCGTGAGCTTCTTCGAGATGATCGAGGCGACGGACCAGCGGTTGGAATCGATGCCGAGCGGACGCGTGATCGCGTTCATGACGTCGTCGACGGCCGAATGGTTGAGGCGGCCGTTCCAGGCGATGCAGGCCCGTGCCTTCGCGACGGTGCGGCGCACTTCGTCGACCGTCAGGTCGACCTTGGCCAGGACCTCCATCGCATCGGCAGTGCCGGCCGCCGAAGTGATCGCGCGCGACGAGGTCTTGGGCATGGCCAGGCCATGGGCGGCGACGATCGGCGCGACGATCAGCGTGATCCGGCTGCCGGGGATACCGCCCATCGAATGCTTGTCGACGACGATCGGCTCGTCCCAGTGCAGCGGCGTCGAGAACCTGGCCCTGACGCTGGCGAGCGCGCCGACCTCGGCATCGCTCAGAGAGCGCGTGGCCGCGACGAGAAAAGCCGAGATCTCGCCCTCCGGATAGCGCCCCTCGACGATATCCCGCAGCAGCATCTCGTATTCGGCCGCGCCAAGCTCACGGCCCTGAATCTTGGCGCGCAATGCGTCGCGGCTGTGCTGGGGCGGCGTGCGCGTCAGGAGGATCTCGCTGCCGGCCGGCAGGCCGAGCAGGGCAAAAGCCTCGCGCGACAGGCCGATCTCGTCGGGTTCGAGCAGCCAGCCGGGCTCGACGACATTGATGCGGGCGCGAATGCTGCAATCCTTGCCGGCGACATCTACACCCGCGACATCGACCTTGCCCGGCCCGTCGAAATCCTCGATGCCGAGAATGCTGTCGCGGGGCAAATAGGCGATGTTGTCGCGCCAGGCATCGATCGGGATCGGCTTCAGCACCAGCCGCCGAACCGCGGAATCGATCGCGGCGAGAAAGCGCTCGATGCCATCCTCGGCCGTCCCGTCATTCTCGACGACGAGCGTCTCGACAAGGCCCGGCAAGGCAGGCGGCGCGCGGGACAGGCGTGCCGCGATATCCTCTGCGCTCTCGCGGCCACGCAAGGCCAGCCGCTGGGCAAGAATATGCGGCGGGGCCGTGACCGAAAGCACGATCAGGCGCGGCACCGCGCCGACAAGCGCCTCCAGCGCGGCGCGCGAGCCGTTGGCGATGACATGACGACCCCGCGCGAGTTCGTCGCGGAGGCCGGCGCGCAAGCCATAGCTCAGGCCATGCGCGCGCCAGGAGGCCAGCAGGCCGTGATCGCGCTCCAGAGCGGCAAAGGCATCCTCGCCGATCGCCTCATGGTCTTCGCCGCCAGCATCGGCACTGCGGGTGATCAGCCGGCGGGCGAAGGTGAAACGACCGTCGCCGCCGAGCGCAGCCCTGGCCCCGTCGATCAACGTGTCCTTGCCGGCCCCGCTGGGGCCGACGACAACGAAGAGAATTCCGGGCCTCATGACGGGAGCATCGCTTCAGGCCTCGTCGAGTCCGATATCGACGGCCGGCGCCGACTGGGTGATCTTGCTGGTCGAGATGTAGTCCACGCCGGTCTCGGCGATGGCGCGGATGGTCTCGAAGCGGATGCCGCCGGAGGCCTCCAGCTTGGTGCGGCCCGCGACATAGGCGACCGCCTCGCGCATCTGCGGCACGGGCATGTTGTCGAGCATGATGACGTCGGCCCCCGCGGCGACGGCCTCATGGACCTGCTCCAGCCGGTCGCATTCGACCTCGATCTTGGTCAGCACAGGCAGCTTCAGGCGGGCGCGGGCGACCGCCTGCGCAATGCCGCCGCAAACTGCGATATGATTGTCCTTGATCATCACGCCATTATCGAGACCCAGACGGTGGTTCAGCCCTCCGCCGCAGGTGACGGCGTGCTTCTCCAGCATGCGTAGTCCCGGCGTAGTCTTGCGGGTGTCGATAAGGCGTGCCGACGTCCCCTTGATGACATCGACATAGCGGGCGGTTTCGGTGGCAATGCCCGACAGGCGCTGCACGATATTGAGCGCCGTGCGCTCCGCCGTCAGGATGCCCTGCGCAGGGCCGCTGACGAGGAGCAACGTCGCTCCGGCCTCAACGCGGTCTCCGTCGGCCGCTGTAACCTTCACGTCGAGCGCCGGCTCGTAGCGGCGAAAAACCGTCGCCGCGATCTCGATTCCCGAGACCACCATCGATTCGCGGGCGTTCATGCGGAAGGCACCGGTCTCGCCGGGCTCGATCATGACCTGAACTGTCAGGTCGCAGGACCCGATATCCTCGGTCAGCCATAGATCGATCAGGCGTGTGGTTGCGAAACGGTCATACATTCGTGGCTCCTCGCATTCGTCAGTCCTCGACTGGGGGCCTCGCAGCATGCTCGGGCGGGACCGTGGACAGCGGATAGCATACGCGGCGAGATAGTATTACCGTTTGTGTACCAACGATGCTGACGGCCAATGAAGCTGTCAAGTGACGAATTGCGCTTTGCTGGACAGGCCCCAGCCCAATTCTGAAACGCGCTGTAATGCTGCGATGCACGCGGCGATTGCATGCCCATTCCATGCCCATTCGAAGTTCAATTGCTTCCCGGCGAGCCCATAGAATGGCCATTCGGCGCCATTGACAAGTCGTATGCATACCAACAAGCTGCTCATATCGACGCGAGACCTACCCGATGTAAAAGCGGGTTGAAGTCACAGGGGAACAACAGCTACGGCAGGATCGCTGACGGCGCTGCTTTGCCGCGCAAGGGCCTGCACCGTCCAAAGCCTGCACGACCCAAAGCCCTGGGAGGGCGATCATGAAGAGATTGGCTATCGCGTCCGTCATCGCCCTGTCGCTCGGCCTCGGCACGGGCACGGCGCAGGCCCAGGCAAATCCCGACAGGAAGATCACCCTGTCCGGCGGCTCGATCGGCGGCGCCTGGAGCGCGATCGGCAATGCGATCGGCGAGACGATCCGGCGCGAGGCTCCCAATGCGGCGTTCAGCTATGAGCCAGGCCGCGAGGCGGCGAATATCCAGCTGGTATCGCAGGGCAAGGTCGAGCTCGGCATCGCCCATGCCCAGCTGATCAAACGGGCGCAGGCCGGCGAGGACCCGTTCAAGGCGCCCATCACCAATCTGCGCGCCATCGCGCTGATCGATCCGCAGGCGGCCGTCCAGATCCTCGTGCGCGAGGATTCCGGGATCGACAGCTTCGAGAAGGTGCTTGCCGCCAAGATGCCGGTGCGGATCGCGCTGAACCAGCGGGGAACGCTGATGGCGGTGACTGGCGAGGAAATCTTCAAGGCCTATGGGATCACCGCCAAGGACATCGAAGGCTGGGGCGGCCGCATCCACCATGTCGACTACAATGCCGGCCTCGAGATGATGAAGAACGGCCAGGTCGACATCATCATCAACATGCTCGCCTTCCCCTCCGGACAGATCAGCAGCGCGACGCGCGAGATGAAGGTCCGGATGATCGGGATCAGCCCCACAGTCAGCGCCAAACTCGGTGATGTCCTGGGGACGACGCCGATCACCGTCCCTGGCGGGACCTATGCGTTCCAGCCGCAGGATATCGCCACGATCACCGGCAGCGTCGTCCTGTTCGCCTCATCGGCGATGAAGAACGAGGATGCGGCTGCAATCACCGAGGGGATGCTGAAGCATTTCGGCTATCTGAAGCAGGCCCATGCGACACTCGCTCGGCTCGAGCCCGTCAACCTGACGCAGACTGCCCCGCTCGTGCTGCATCCGGGCGCTGAGGCCGCCTACAAGAAGGCGGGCGTTTTGAAGTGATGCGCCCGGAAGCGATCAACGCCCTGCCCTGAACCTGCACCCGCCGCGAGGTTTGCAATGCCGTCTTTGCTTCAGCTCCTCGCTCCCGGACAATCGCGCAGGCTCGACGCCGCCGAGCAGTGGACGGTTCACGTCATCGGCTTCGCCACGGGCGCGATGCTGCTGGCGATCGCCTTCGGCTGGTACGTCAACCGCGAGATCGCGCTGTTTCTCTTCCTCGGCGCGATCCTGTCGCTCGCCTTCCTCACCACCACCGCCAACCCGTTGCGGCCCAGCGGCCGGTCATGGCTGGCCTGGGGGCTGGTGGCGCTCTCGGTCGCGGCCTGCGGCTATTTCATCGCAATGCACCCGGTGCATGAGATGCGGCTGCCGATGATCGACGAATTGTCGAACGCCGACATCGCGGCATCTGCCGTGCTGATCGTGCTCGTGCTGGAGGCGACGCGGCGCTGCATCGGGATGATCCTCGTCACGCTCGTGCTGCTTTTCCTGGGATATGCGATCTTCGGCAGCAATCTCAGCGGCGCCTTCGCCCATCGCGGCTTCAGCACGCAGGAGATCGTCGACCACCTGGTATTCTCGACCAATGGGCTGTTTGGGCCAGCCCTGGAGGTCGCAGCCTTTCTGGTCTTCGCCTTCGTGATCTTCGGTTCGCTGCTCGATCGTGTCGGCGGTGCCGATTTCTTCTATGACGTGGCCAACAGCCTTGTCGGCAAGCAGGTCGGCGGCGCCAGCAAGGTCGCCGTGGTCTCGACCGGCCTCTACGGCTCGATCTCGGGTTCACCCACCGCAGACGTGGTCACCACCGGCTCCTTCAGCATTCCGCTGATGATCAAGACAGGCATGAGCCGGACCTATGCCGGCGCCATCGAATCCGCGGCTTCGGCCGGCGGCGGGCTGCTGCCGCCGATCATGGGGTCGGCGGCATTCCTGATGACCGATTTCACCGGCATTCCCTATGCCACGATCGCGCTCGCGGCGCTGGTGCCGGCGCTGCTGTTTTATCAGTCCGTTTTCCTCGCCGTGCATTTCAAGGCGCATCGCGACGGGCTCCAGCCGATGTCGACGGGCAAGACCCCGTCGATCGTCGCGATCCTGCGCCGCGACTGGGTCTATCTCCTGCCGATCGGCCTGCTGGTCTGGGGCGTCCTGAGCCTCAACCGCCCCTCCTTCGCCGGCGCGATCGCGTTTGCTTCGCTATTGCCGGTGGCGCTGCTGCGCGACCGGAGCCCGACACGCCTGCTGAAGACGCTGTTTTTCGGCCTGAGCGACGGCATGCGCGGCATGATCGGGGTCGGCGTCGCCTGCGCCGTGGCCGGGCTCGTGGTCGGCACGCTGTCGATGACGGACCTGACCGGCAAGATCAGCTCCGGCCTGTTCCATATGGCGGGGGGCAGTCCCTTCCTGACGATCATCGTCGCGGCCTTCGTCATCATCGTGCTGGGAATGGGCATGCCGACGCCGGCTGTCTATGCCCTGTCCGCGGTTCTGGCGGCTCCGGCGCTGATCGCGCTCGGGATCGAAGTGCTGCCGGCCCATCTCTTCATCGTCTATATCGCCTCGATGTCGGCGATCACGCCACCGGTCGCGGTGGCCGCCTTCGCGGCGGCATCGATCGCCAAGGCCAACCCGGTCAGGATCGCGGCCGTCGCCTGCCGGATCGCGATGGTCGCCTTCATCCTGCCCTTCGTCTTCATCTATCAGCCGGCGCTGTTGCTGGTCGGATCGGCCTGGCAGATCATCGCCGCCGCGGGCGCAGTGGCGCTTGGCGTACTCGCACTCAATGCCGCGATCGAAGGCTATTTCCTCGTCATGCTCGACATGGCGAAGCGCGCGCTGCTCTTTGCCGCCGGGATTTGCCTGTTCCTGCCGTTCGAGACGGCGCAGCTCGGCGGCGCGCTGGCGCTCGCGGCGATCACGATGTGGCTGTGGTTGAGCCGCAGGACGTTGCGGGCCCCATCCGAGGCGGCGCCGACCCTGTAGGTCACGAGAAGGCTCGACCTAGCGAAGGCTTGCAACATCCCGCCAATGGCGGGAATGCTGCGCGCGGCGCGGACAGCCGCGCCTGAGACGGACCTTCCGCCGAGCCGAGTGCAACCGCATCATGATCATCCGCCAGCTGATCTATCTGGACGCGCTGGCCCGCGAGAAGCATTTCCGCAGGGCGGCCGAAGCGTGCCATGTCTCGCAGCCGACGCTCTCTGCAGCGATCGTGCAGCTCGAGGAGGAACTCGGCGTCCTTATAGTCGAGCGCGGCCGGCGCTTTCAGGGCCTGACCAAGGAGGGCGACGTCGTCCTCGCCCATGCGCGGCGCATCCTCGCCGAAGCCGATCTCATGAAGGAATCGATCGCGGAGCTGCGCGAGGGCGTCAGCGGCCGGATCAGGCTGGGCGCGATCCCGACCGCGCTACCGATGATCGCGCATATCACGGCGCCGTTCTCCTCGCGCTATCCGGCGGTCTCTCTGACCGTGCTGTCGCTGACCTCGACCGAGATCCAGGACCGGATCGACAATTTCGAACTCGATGTCGGCCTGACCTATCTCGACAACGAGCCGCTCGACCGCGTCATCTCGAAACCGATCTATCAGGAGGCCTATGTCCTGCTGACGCGCGAGGACGGCCCGCTCGGCGGCTATGAGACCATCAGCTGGGCCGAAGCCGGCGAGCTCAAGCTCTGCCTCCTGACCTCCGACATGCAGAACCGCCGCATCATCGACGGCATCTTCCGCTCTGTGGGCCAGTCGCCGCGCCCGGCGATCGAGACCAATTCGATCTTCAACCTATGCTCCCATGCCGGGATACAGGGCGTCTCCAGCATCGTTTCCCTACAGCTGCTGGAGTTCTTCGGCGTGCCGCTCGGCACAAAGGCGCTGCCGCTCGTCGAACCCACCGCCCAGCGCACCATCGGGCTGATCGTCGCCGACCGGCAGCCTTTCGCGCCGCTTGCGCGCAACCTGCTGATGATGTCGCGCCTGGTCGAGGATGCCGGCCTGCCGCGACGCCCCATCGTAAGATAGCTTTCTCCTATCGCGGGCAGCGCAACACGGCATTGTGCGCCGCAAAATGCAGCCTCGGCGAAATTTCTCGGCGGAGAATTTCGGCAAAAGCGCACCTTCAAGAGGCGCGGCTCAATTTATGATAGTTAAAAACTATCACGCAGTTGAAATAAACGATTTGAAATCATTCTAGAATTGACCACCCTTCCATCCAAGAGACCGCCGGGAAAACCGCGCCGGATGGAGGAATGATGGCCGGATATCCAGCCTGGGACCAGGACAGCGCCCAATTGATCGTTGCTGGGCTCGCGCATCTCGAAGGCGCCACCCTGCCGATCCTGCATGCCCTGCAGGAGGAGTTCGGCCATGTCGATCCGCAGGCGGTTCCGCTGATTGCCGACGCGCTCAACCTGTCGCGCGCCGAGGTCCATGGCGCCATCTCCTTCTACCATGACTTCCGGACGTCGCCGGCGCCACGGCGCGTGATCAAGCTTTGCCGCGCCGAGGCCTGCCAGGCCCTGGGTTGCGAGGCGCTGGTCGAACATCTCGCTCAGGATCATGGCATCGCGGTCGACGCCCATTCCCAGACGAGCGATGTCGCGGTCGAGACCGTCTATTGCCTCGGCAATTGCGCGCTTGGACCGGCAGCCCTCGTCGATGGCGAGTTGATCGGCCGCATCGATCCCGCTCGCCTCAGCGAGCTCTGTGCCGGCTCCGACCGGGGAGTGCGCACGTGAACACGCCCGCACAAACCATCCGGATCTTCGTGCCGATCGACGCCGCCGCACTCTCGGTGGGCGCGGAAGGCGTCGCCCAGGCGATTGCCCGCGAGGCGCAGGCGCGGGGCGTCGCGGTCGAGATCGTCCGCAACGGCACGCGCGGCATGCTCTGGCTGGAGCCGCTGGTCGAGGTCGAGACACCTGCCGGGCGCATCGCCTATGGGCCGGTCGCGGCGAAGGACGTGCCGGCGCTTTTCGACGCCGGCTTGACGAGCGGCGGCAGCCACGCGCTGCGGCTGGGCCTCACCGATGAACTCGACTGGATGAAGCGCCAGCAGCGCCTGACCTTTGCGCGCATCGGAGTCACAGATCCGCTCTCGCTGGCCGACTATCGCGACCATGACGGGCTCGCCGGCCTGAAGGCCGCTCTGGGCATGACCGGCGCTGCTATCGCCGAGGCGGTCAAGGCGTCGGGCCTGCGCGGACGCGGCGGCGCGGGTTTCCCGACCGGGATCAAGTGGAAGACCGTGCACGACGCCCAAGCGGAGCAGAAATACATCGTCTGCAACGCCGATGAGGGCGATAGCGGCACCTTCGCCGACCGGATGCTGATGGAGGGTGATCCCTTCATGCTGATCGAGGGCATGGCGATCGCCGCCATCGCCGTCGGGGCGACCAGGGGCTACATCTATCTGCGCTCGGAATATCCGCATGCGCATCGCACGCTTCAGCGCGCCATCCTGAAAGCGCAGAATGCAGGGCTGCTCGGCGACAGCGTGCTCGGCTCGGGCCACGCCTTCCATCTCGAAGTCAGGCTCGGTGCCGGCGCCTATATCTGCGGTGAAGAGACCTCGCTGCTTGAGAGCCTCGAAGGCAAGCGCGCGATCGTGCGGGCCAAGCCGCCGCTGCCGGCCCTGCAGGGCCTGTTCGGCAAGCCGACCGTCGTCAACAACGTGCTCTCCTTTGCCGCCGTGCCCTGGATTCTACAGCATGGCGCGCAGGCCTATGCCGATTTCGGGCTGGGCCGCTCGCGTGGAACCTTGCCGGTCCAGCTCGGCGGCAACGTCAAGCGCGGCGGGCTGATCGAGCTCGCCTTCGGCATCTCGCTGCGCGAGATCATCGAGGATCTCGGCGGGGGAACGCTGTCGGGTCGGCCGATCCGGGCCGTGCAGGTCGGCGGCCCGCTGGGAGCCTATCTCACGGCGGCCCAGCTCGACGTGCCCATGGATTACGAGGCGCTGGCCAGCATGCGCGCCATGCTGGGCCATGGCGGCATCGTGGTGTTCGATGACAGCGTCGACATGGCCAGGCAGGCGCGCTTCGCCTTCGAATTCTGCGCCAAGGAATCGTGCGGCAAATGCACGCCCTGCCGCATCGGCGCGACGCGCGGCGTCGAGGTGATGGACCGCATCATCGCCGGCGTCGAGCGGCCCAAGAACATCGCCGTGCTGCGCGATCTGTCCAAGCTGATGACCGACGCCTCGCTCTGCGCCATGGGCGGGCTGACCCCCGTGCCGGTGCTGAGCGCGCTGAACCATTTTTCCGAGGATTTCGACCGGCCTGTGCCGCCGTCGAAGTCCCTGCCCATGGCCGCCGAATGAGGAGCGTCTGATGAGCCTGATCAAGGAGATCGACTTCGGCACGCCGATCCGCCTCGCGGAGAAGCAGGTCACGCTGGTGATCGACGGCGAGAGCGTCACCGTGCCGGCCGGTACCTCGGTGATGGCCGCCGCGATGAGCATGGGCACCAAGATCCCCAAGCTCTGCGCGACCGATTCGCTCGAACCCTTCGGTTCCTGCCGGCTCTGCCTCGTCGAGATCGAGGGACGGCGCGGCACGCCCTCCTCCTGCACCACGCCGGCCGAAGAGGGCATGATCGTCCGCACCCAGTCAGAAAACCTGTCTGGCCTGCGCAAGGGCGTGATGGAGCTCTACATCTCCGACCATCCGCTGGACTGCCTGACCTGCTCGGCCAATGGCGATTGCGAATTGCAGGACATGGCGGGCGCCGTCGGCCTGCGCGAAGTCCGCTATGGCTATGAGGGCGAGAACCATGTCTTCGCCAAGGGCAAGGACGGCGCCGCCAACGATCTCTTCCTGGGCAAGGACACCTCCAACCCGTATTTCACCTACGACCCCACCAAATGCATCGTCTGCAATCGCTGCGTGCGCGCCTGCGAGGAGGTGCAGGGCACGTTTGCCTTGACGATCACCGGGCGCGGTTTCGATTCACGCGTCGCCGCGGGACCGACCGATTTCCTGGGCTCCGAATGCGTCTCCTGCGGTGCTTGCGTACAGGCCTGCCCGACCGCGACGCTGATGGAAAACAGCGTCATCCAGATGGGCCAGCCCGAGCATTCCAAGGTCACGACCTGCGCCTATTGCGGTGTCGGCTGCTCGTTCAAGGCCGAGATGCAAGGCGACAAGGTCGTCCGCATGGTCCCCTACAAGCACGGCAAGGCCAATGAGGGCCATAGCTGCGTCAAAGGGCGCTTCGCCTGGGGGTACGCGACCCACAAGGACCGCATCACCAAGCCGATGGTGCGGGCAAAGATCACCGATCCCTGGCGCGAAGTGTCATGGGACGAGGCGATCGCCCATGCGGCCTCGGAGTTCAAGCGCATCCAGGGCCAATATGGCCGGGAATCGGTGGGTGCCATCACCTCGTCGCGCTGCACCAATGAGGAGGTCTTCCTCGTCCAGAAACTGGTGCGCGCCGCCTTCCGCAACAACAATGTCGATACCTGCGCCCGCGTCTGCCATTCGCCGACCGGTTACGGGCTGAAGACGACACTGGGCACCTCGGCCGGCACGCAGGATTTCAAATCGGTCGCCAAGGCCGATGTCATTCTCGTCATCGGCGCAAATCCGACCGACGGGCACCCGGTCTTCGCGTCGCGGATGAAGAAGCGGCTGCGCCAGGGTGCGCGGCTGATCGTCGCCGATCCGCGCCGGATCGACCTCGTCAAATCGCCCCATGTCGAGGCGGACTATCATCTCCAGCTGATGCCCGGCACCAATGTCGCGCTGGTCAATGCACTCGCGCATGTCGTCGTCACCGAAGGCCTGATCGACGAGAACTATGTCCGCGAGCGCTGCGATCTCGCCGATTTCGAGATCTGGGCCCGCTTCATCGCGCAGGAGCACAATTCTCCCGAGGCGAGCGAGCAGTTCACCGGCGTGCCTGCGGCTGATGTCAGGGCCGCGGCGCGGCTCTACGCGACCGGTGGCAACGGCGCGATCTTCTACGGGCTCGGCGTCACCGAACATAGCCAAGGCTCGACCACGGTGATGGCGATGGCGAACCTGGCCATGGCGACCGGCAATATCGGGCGCGACGGCGTCGGCATCAATCCGCTGCGCGGCCAGAACAACGTCCAGGGCGCCTGCGACATGGGCTCGTTCCCGCACGAGTTCACCGGCTATCGCCACGTCTCGGACGACGCCACCCGGCAGATCTTCGAGATGATGTGGGGCGTTCCGCTCGATGTGGAGCCGGGCCTGCGCATCCCCAACATGCTGGACGAGGCTGTCGGGGGCACTTTCAAGGGCCTTTATGTCCAGGGCGAGGACATCGCCCAGTCGGACCCCAACACCCAGCATGTCACGGCCGGGCTGTCCTCGATGGAATGCGTCGTCATCCAGGACATCTTCCTGAACGAGACGGCGAAATACGCCCATGTCTTCCTGCCCGGCTCGTCCTTCCTGGAGAAGGACGGCACCTTCACCAATGCCGAGCGCCGCATCAACCGCGTCCGGCAGGTGATGGCGCCGCTCTCGGGCAAGTCGGAATGGCAGGTGACGATCGATCTGGCCCGGGCGCTCGGCTACGAGATGACCTATTCCCATCCTGCCGACATCATGGACGAGATCGCAAGGCTGACGCCGAGCTTCGCCGGCGTCTCCTACGACAAGCTCGAAAAGCTCGGCTCGGTGCAATGGCCCTGCAACGAGAAGGCGCCGGCCGGCACGCCGCTGATGCATGTCGACCGCTTCGTGCGCGGCAAGGGCCGCTTCATGCTGACCGAGTTCGTGCCGACGGAAGAGCGCACGGGGGCACGCTTCCCGCTGATCCTGACGACCGGGCGCATCCTCTCGCAATACAATGTCGGCTCGCAGACAAGGCGCACGGCGAACCAGGCCTGGCATGACGAGGATGTGCTGGAGATCCATCCGTTCGACGCCGAGAATCGCGGCATCAAATCGGGCGATCTGGTCTCGCTTGCCAGCCGTTCCGGCGACATCGCGCTGCGGGCCGAGGTCTCGGAGCGGATGCAGCCGGGCGTGGTCTACACCACCTTCCACCATGCCGAGACCGGCGCCAACGTCATCACCACCGATTATTCGGACTGGGCGACCAATTGCCCGGAATACAAGGTGACGGCGGTCGAGGTCCGGCGGACGAACTACTACTCGCAGTGGCAGGAGAAGAACCGCGAAGAGGACGTGACCCTGCGGCGGATCGCGGAACGGTTGCCGGATGCCGCGGAATAGTCTCCCCGCCCAGCCGCCAGCGAGCTGCGCCATGCCGGCCGAGCCTGTCCGCTTCGGCAGCGGGCGGCTCGGGCCCGCAACGGTCGAGGTCGCCGTCGAGGCGCCGGTCAACATCGTCTATGGCAACCTGCCCTATGCGGTGATGATGGCAACGCCGTCCGACCTCGAGGATTTCGTCGCCGGCTTCAGTCTGACCGAAGGCATCGTTCGTTCGGTCGATGAGATCAGGGGTATCACTGTCACGCCCCAGGCCGAGGGTATCGTGGTCACGGTCGAACTCGCGCCCGGCCGGTTCCGCGACCATCTCGCCAGACGTCGGAATCTTTCCGGGCGGACCTCCTGCGGGCTGTGCGGGGTCGAGACCATCGCCGAGATGCCGATGGCCGAAGGCGCAAGTGCACGACGCCAGCCGATCCCCGCCTCCGCGATCGACGCTGCCCTTGCCGCGATCGAGCGGCATCAGCCGCTCAACCAGCTGACCCATGCGGTACATGCCGCCGCGTGGTGCGACGCCAAGGGCGCCATCCTGGCCGCGCGCGAAGATGTCGGCCGGCACAACGCGCTGGACAAGCTCATCGGCGCACGCCTTCACGCCGGGCATGGCACAGCCGAGGGCTTCGTCCTCGTGACCAGCCGTGCCTCCTTCGAGATGGTCGAGAAGGCCGCGATCTTCGGTGCCGGCACGCTCGTCTCGATCTCGGCCCCGACCTCGCTCGCGATCGAGCGGGCCAGGCTGCTGGGCCTGAGCCTCGTCTGCGTTGCCCGCGGCGGTGGCTGCACCGTTTTTGCCGGCGCCCTGCGCCAGGAACTGGAAGCCGAGACACGATGAGCCAGGCCACGCTCCAGCCCGCGAACGGACAGGACGAGCACAGCGCGCAGAAGGCAGCCACGCTGCTGCGCATGGCCGGTCAGATCGCAGAGTTCTTCAAATCCTATCCGGACGAAGAGGCGGTTCCGGCCATCGCCGAGCACATCAACCAATTCTGGAGTCGACGCATGCGCGGGGATTTTCTCGCGTCGTTCGATGCCAATTCCCAGGAACTCCACCCCCTCGTGCGGCGCGCGCTACCACGGATCAAGGCAGTACGGGGCGGATAACGGGGCAGAGCGCGGCCGCAAGGCAGCACATACAGACTATTCAACGAGCCGGAATGCAATCCGGCCCGAACGGCAAAGCTTTGGGGAGAGGGAACTGACATGAGCATAGCGCAGGATATTGGACGGGTCGCGCCGAGCCCGGGATTGCTCGACCGCGAGCGCATCATCGCGAAGGCCGGCTTCAACCGCTGGCTCGTGCCGCCGGCCGCGCTGTGCATCCATCTTTGCATCGGCATGGCTTATGGCTTCAGCGTGTTCTGGCTGCCGCTCAGCCAGGCCATCGGCATCACCAAACCGGTCGCCTGCGCGGCCGATATCGGGTTGATCGGCTCGCTCTTCACCACATCCTGCGACTGGAAGGTCGCCGATCTCGGCTGGATGTACACCCTCTTCTTCGTGCTGCTGGGGTCCTCGGCTGCGATCTGGGGCGGCTGGCTCGAACGCTCCGGGCCCCGCAAGGCCGCCTTCGTCTCGGCGCTGTGCTGGTGCGGCGGCCTGCTGATCTCGGCCATCGGCGTCTACACCCACCAGCTCTGGATGCTCTGGGTCGGCTCCGGCGTCATCGGCGGCATCGGTCTTGGGCTCGGCTATATCTCGCCGGTGTCGACGCTGGTGAAGTGGTTCCCCGACCGGCGCGGCATGGCGACCGGCATGGCGATCATGGGCTTTGGCGGCGGCGCCATGATCGGCTCGCCACTGGCCGACATCCTGATGAACTATTTCAAGACCCCGACCTCGGTCGGCGTCTGGCAGACCTTCGTGGTGATGGCCGCGATCTATTTCGTCTTCATGATGGCGGGCGCCTTCGGCTACCGCATCCCGCCCGCCAATTGGCGCCCCGAGGGTTGGACTCCGCCGGCGACCCAGAACGCCATGATCACATCGGGCCATGTCCACCTCAAGGACGCGCACAAGACCAAGCAGTTCTGGTTGATCTGGACGGTGTTGACCCTGAACGTCTCAGCCGGCATCGGCGTTCTCGGCATGGCCTCGCCGATGCTGCAGGAGATCTTCGCGGGTTCGCTGATAGGCAAGCCCGAGGTGGCCTTTGCCGCGCTCGACGCCGACCAGAAGCGCCAGATCGCCACGATCGCCGCCGCCTTCGTCGGCCTGCTCTCGCTGTTCAACATCGCCGGCCGTTTCTTCTGGGCCTCGCTGTCGGACAAGCTCGGGCGCAAGCTGACCTACGCGACCTTCTTCGGGCTGGGCATCGTGCTCTACGGCCTCTCGCCCTGGGCAGCCAGCATCGGTTCGCTGGCGCTGTTCGTTGCCTTCTTCTGCATCATCCTGTCGATGTATGGCGGCGGCTTCGCGACCGTTCCGGCCTATCTCGCGGATATGTTCGGCACGCAGTTCGTCGGCGCCATCCATGGCCGGCTCCTGACGGCGTGGTCGACGGCGGGCATCGTCGGCCCCGTCGTGGTCAACTACATCCGCGAGGCGCAGATCAATGCCGGCGTGCCGCGCGCGCAGGTCTATGACCGGACAATGTACATCCTGGCCGGCATGCTGGTGGTGGGCTTCCTCGCCAACCTCCTGGTGCGGCCCGTGGCGACCAAATGGTTCATGAAGGATGCGGAAGTTGCAGCCCTTCAGGCCAAGACCGCCAGCGCCAGTGCCGGCGTGCAGACCGGTTCCTTCGGCATCGGCAAGGGCGGGCTGGATGGCACGGCCGCGCTCGCCTGGGCCGTCGTCGGCATCCCGCTGGCCTGGGGTGTCTGGATCACGCTCTCCAAGTCGCTCGCACTGTTCCGCTGAGACGGCAAACACTCATAGCCTGATCGAGGCCCGCATCCTCCGGGGGATGCGGGCCTTTTGCTTGTCAGGCCGACATCGGAAGCTTCGCCTCACCGGCTTATTGGACAACGATCTTGCCGCCCGGCCGAACCAGACGCCGCCTCGCCGGTTGTCCTATGGTCGCGCCGCAATACCGGCGGGCAACAACCAAACAGGAGCGCAGCATCATGAGTATCCAAAAGACGGGCTCGGCCGCATGGTCCGGTGGCATCAAGGACGGCAAGGGCTCGATCTCGACCGAGACCGGCGCGCTCAAGGCCTATCCTTACGGTTTTTCAAGCCGCTTCGAGGGCAAGCCGGGAAGCAATCCCGAAGAACTGCTCGGCGCCGCGCATGCCGCCTGCTTCACCATGGCGCTGTCGCTGATCCTCGGTGAAGCCAAGCTCACAGCGGATTCCCTGGAGACGACGGCAAAGGTGTCGCTCGACAAGGTCGCCGACGGCTATGCCATCACGGCGGTCCATCTGACGCTCAAGGGCAAGGTGCCCGGCACCGACCAGGCCACTTTCGTTGAGCTGGCGAACAAGGCCAAGACAGGCTGCCCGGTCTCGAAGGTCCTCAAGGCCGAGATCACCCTCGAGGCGACGCTGGTCTGACGACCGCGCCTCGCTCTTTCAGAGCATACTGCTTTATTGGGATACGCGGGGTCATCCCGGGTGCAGCGAAGCGGAGACCCGGGATCCATTCCGCTGCGGTGGTCGGTAGGGTTCAGGAATGGATCCCGGATCGGCGCGGCTTCGCCGCTTGTCCGGGATGACTTGGTCCCGACTGGAAGACAGCACGCTCTCAGCCGAAGTGACAGGCCAGCTGCGTCTCGGCGACCTCGCGCAGGATCGGTCTTTCGCTTCGGCAGATGTCGCCGGCCATCGCACAGCGCGGGTGGAAGGCGCATCCGGGCGGCGGCGCGATCGGGCTCGGCACCTCTCCCGACATCGGCCGGCGCTCGCGGTTGGGCTTCTCGACATCGGGAATCGTGTCGAGCAGCAGGCGGGTATAGGGGTGGCGCGGGTGGTTGAAGACCTCCTCGGCCGGCCCGCTTTCGACGAAGCGGCCGAGATACATGATCGCCAGATGGTCCGACATGTGTCTGACGACCGAGAGATTGTGGCTGATGAAAAGATAGGTCAGCCCGAACTCCTTCTGGAGCCTGACCATCAAATTGAGGATCTGCGCCTGCACGGAGACATCGAGCGCCGAGGTCGGCTCGTCGCAGACCAAAAAATCGGCCTCCGTCGCCAGTGCGCGCGCAATCGAGATGCGCTGGCGCTGGCCGCCTGAGAATTCATGGGGAAAGCGCAGGGCATCGCCCCGCGACAGACCGACGATCTCGAGGAGATCGCCGACACGGGCGATGGTCTCCCCCTCATCCTTGCGCAGTTTCAGTTCGCGGATCGGCTCGGCGATGATGTCGCCGACGCGCCAGCGCGGGTTCAGGCTGGCATAAGGGTCCTGGAAGATCATCTGTACGCGCGGCGGCCCGATCGTTCCGTCGGCGCGCGTGATGTCGGCGAAGCGCAGGCTGCCCTCGGTAGGACGCTGCAAGCCGACGACCATGCGCGCCAATGTCGATTTTCCGCAGCCGGATTCGCCGACGATGCTGAAGGTGGTGCCGCGCTCGACCTTGAACGAGATATCCTCGACGGCGCGCAGGACCCGGCGCGGCGAGCGCGAGACGACCCGAGCGAGCCAGGGCTGAGAGACCTCGAAACGGCATGAAGCGCCGTGTACGTCGAGAATGGTAGCGCGTTCCCCACGCGAGCCCTCATCCTGAGGATCGCCGTCAGGCGCGTCTCGAAGGATCGTCGTAGAGGCTACCGAAAATGCTGGAGCATCCTTCGAGACGCCGCTGCGCGGCTCCTCAGGATGAGGGCTCGTTTGGATGGGATCACGCATGGGGTGCCTCCCGCAGCGGGAAATGGCAGGCGGCGGCATGGCGCGAAGGCGGCAGGCCTGGCCTGTGCTCGCGGCAAAAATCGGTGCCGATGCCGCAGCGCGGATTGAAGGCGCAGCCGGGCGGAATCGCGTTCAGGCGCGGCATCGAGCCGTCGATCTGGTTCAGGATCGCATTGCGGGTGTGCACGCTCGGGATCGAGGCCATCAGGCCGGCCGTATAGGGATGGCGCGCCCGACGCGTGACCTCCTCGACCGGGCCGATCTCGACGATGCGCCCGGCATACATCACCGCGACGCGGTCGGCGGTCTCGGCGATGACGCCCATATCGTGGGTGACGAGCATGATCGCCGTGCCGTGCTCGCGGCAGAGCCGCTTCAGCAGCGTCGTGATCTGCGCCTGGATCGAGACGTCCAACGCGGTCGTCGGTTCGTCCGCGATGATCAGCGCGGGCTCGGCGCAAAGCGCGAGCGCGATCACGACACGCTGGCGCATGCCGCCGGAGAACTGGTGCGGGTAGTGGTCGATCCGGGTCTCGGCCGCGGGAATGCCGACCTCCTTGAGCAGGTTGAGCGCGCGCTCGCGCGCCTCGGAGCGGCTGACCGGCAGATGCGTAAGAATGGTCTCGACCAGTTGGTCGCCGACCGTCAGCAGTGGGTGCAGCGAGGTCAGTGGATCCTGGAAGATCGCGCCGATGCGGCGGCCACGCAGCTTGCGCATCGGCTCCGCGGGGAGATTGTCGATGCGCTGCCCGGCGAGATGGATGCTGCCCCCCGCGATGCGGCCGGGCGGATCGAGCAGGCCGATGACGGCCGTGCCGGTGAGCGACTTGCCCGCGCCGGATTCGCCGACCACGCCGAGAATCTCGCCCGGCGCGATGTCGAAGGAGACGCCATCGAGCGCGGTAAGCGGGCCGTGGCGGCCATCGAAGACGATGCGCAGGTCGCGCACCGAGAGCAGCGGCTCTGTGGCAACGGCGTTCATGCTCGTGCCTCCGCACGCTCGACCGGATAGCTCGACGAGAAGATCTCGCTCGCGGCCGGGTGCCCATGGGTGCGTTCGGGATAGCGCGCCATCACACCCTCGAACTGGGATTGCGCCCTCGCCTTGTCGGCTGCCTCGTCGACGCCGGGGATCATGCGGTCCTCCATCACGAAGCGCCCGTCGATGATGACATCAGCAAAATCGCGGCCATGACCGGCGAGCAACATGGTCTGGATCGGATCGATCACCTGTCCCAGATGCGGTCGATCGAGATCGAAGACCGTGATGTCGGCGCGCGCGCCTGGTTGCAGCCGCCCGAGATCGGAACGCCCGAGCGCATCGGCCCCACCGACCGTGGCGGGGTCATAGTAGTCCTCGCTGCGGCAGGCGGCGACATTCCCGGCAAGCGTGCGGGCTAAGATCATGCCGACCTGCATGTTCATGATCATGTCGGGAGGGCTGGTGTCGGTGCCCATGCCGATCTTCAGGCCCATGTCGCGATAGCGCCCGAAATGGTCGATGGCATTGCCGTGCCGGCCGGAGACCAGCGGGCAATGCACGATCGCGGCGCCGGAATCGCGGATGATCTCGAGATCGCGCCCGGGACGCGTGACGAGGCGGCTGCCCGAGACCACGGTGCCGTGGGGCAGCAATGCGCGCTCGTTGAGGAAGCCGAGGCTCTCGAGCCATTCGGGCGGGCTCATGCCGTGCTGGGCCAGCACCAGATCGTATTCGATCTTCGACTGGCAGCAATGCAGCCGCACCGGCACATCGAGCGCACGTCCGGCCTCGGCCGTGCGGCGCAGCAGCTGCGCCGTCGAGGTCTCGATCCGGTCTGGCGCCAGCATCGTGCGGATCAGGCCGCCGGCCGCGCCTTCATGGCGCTCGCAGAAGGCAATCGCCGCGTCGAGTTCGGCGAGCCCCCGTGGCTCGTCGTAATGCGTCGTGATGCGGCCATCGACTTCGACGACCTGATTGCCGGTGCGGTAGGCCGGGCCGAGATAGGTGCGCAGGCCCAGAGCGGCGGAGGCCTCGGCCGCGTCATCGAACTCCTGGGGCGTCTCGCCCCAGGCGCGATAGAACAGCGAGGCGATCGGCAGCGCCGTGGTGATGCCGTTGCGGATCAGCGTCGCGAAGGCGTGCTTCTTCTGGAAGGCCAGCTCCTCGCGCGAATACATCTCGTATGGACCGGCATCGAGATAGCTGCGCGGCCAGACGCGGCCCTTCTTCCAGGCCGGCTGGTTGTCATAGGCGAGGATCGTGGTGTCCAAATCCGAGAGCGCGTCGAGATCGACGAAGCCCGGGCCGATCAGCGCGTTGCCATAGTCGATCCGGCGGGCAATCTCGCCGGAAAAGCGGTGCCCGACGAAGACGACCGCGCCGTCCTCGAAGACGATCTCGCCGTTCTCGATCAGCACATGCCGCCCCCCGCGATGGCCGACGAGCCAGCGCGCGGTCAGCAGGATGCGGCCCTCGGGGCGTTTGGCTGGACGCAGATTCATCGCGCGCCTCCTCGAAGAATTCGCTCGACCAAGCGGCAGGACTCAAGCCCTCCCCCCGCTTGCGGTGGGGAGGGTTGGGTGGGGGGCAGTGCCGCTCGGCGCCACGACGACGAAAGATCGAACCCTGCTTTGCGCCCCCCCATCCCTAGCCCTTCCCCACCGCAAGCGGGGGGAAGGGAACGCGTCGTGCTTCCCGTCCGCTTTTCTGCTCCAGCCGTCACGGTGCGGTCCTGATCGAGACGCCGTCGCGCGCGACGATCTTGCCCGCCTTGACGACGCGGCGCTTGGGCGATCGCGTCACGATCGCCTCCGACAGCGTCTCGCCCGGCAGCATCACGAGATCGGCGGCGCAACCTTCCTTGAGCCCGTAGCCTGCGATCTCCATCACCCTGGCGCCCTCCGCCGTGCAGACGTCGAAGGCCAGCCGCAATTCGTCGTCGCGGCGGAAATTGTTGCGCTGGCCGATGAACATGGCGCGCTCCAGCATGTCGGCATTGCCATATGGGCCCCAGGTGTCGCGGATGCCGTCATTTCCGGAGCAGACGCGGATGCCCTTGGCCAGCAGCGTCTTGACCACCGGCGCCAGACGGCCCGATGGCGCCGTCGTCATGATCGCGATGTCGAGTTCGGCAAGCTGGGCGAGCAGCGGGTCGATCAGGGCCGGATCGGGCGTGCCCAGGCAGAAGGCGTGGCTGATCGTGACCTTGCCGTGCATGCCGAGCGCCCTCGTGCGCTCGCAGATCAGGTCGGTCGAGAAAGCACCCATCTCGCCGGGCTCGTGCAGGTGGATGTCGAGCGGCTTGCCATAGCGCTGGCAGAGCTCGAACACCGCATCGAGATGGCCCTTGGGATCGCGGTCGATGGCACAGGGGTCGAGCCCGCCGACGATCTCGCAGCCGGCCTTCATCGCCTGGTCCATCAGTTCCAGCGTGCCGGGCCGGCGCAGCAGGCCCGATTGCGGGAAGGCGACGAGCTCGATGTCGACGATGTCGCGGTATTCGTCGCGCGTGCGCATCACGCCCTCGACGCCCCAAAGACCATGGTCGGTGTCAACATCGACATGGCTGCGGATATGCGTCGAGCCCATCAGCGAGGACTGGATGCTCTGCCGGGCCGACTGGATGTAGGGATCGATATTGAGCCGGCGCTTGTTCAGGCGCTCATTGTCGATCTTGTCGAGCAGCTTGGGGCCGACTTCGTTGGTGTACCAGGGCAGGCCCCACAGGCTCTTGTCGAGATGGGTATGGGCCTCGACCAGGCCGGGGATGACGATCTCGCCGCGGCCATCCTCGACTGGAACGCCTGCCGGTGGGTCGATGCCGAGGGCGACACGCGTGATCTTTCCATTTTCGACCAGAATGTCGGTGGCGGCTTCGCCATAGGGACGGACGTTTCGCAGCAGGATTGAGGCAGTCATTTCAGGCGTTTCCTCTTTAGTTTTTTAGTGCGTCACGGTCGGGCTTGCGGCTCTCGTCATTGCGAGCGCAGCGAAGCAATCCAGCGGACGTCGAGTGCTGCCGTTCCTGGATTGCTTCGCTGCGCTCGCAATGACGGAAGGGTTCACGCGACCTCACCTCAGCTTCGGGTTCAGCGCGTCACGCAGCCAGTCGCCGAGCAGGTTGACCGAGAGCACGATCAGCCCGAGCTGGAGCGAGGGGAAGACGACGAGCCACCAGGAGCCGGAGAAGAGATACTGGTTGCCGATGCGGATCAGCGTGCCCAGCGAGGGCTGAGTGATCGGCATGCCGACGCCCAGGAAGGAGAGCGTCGCCTCCGACAGGATGGCCAGGCCGAGATTGAGGGTGGCTGCGACCATCACAGGCGTCAGCGTGTTCGGAAGGATGTGCCGACGCATGATCCGGGTCGACGCGACCTTGATGATGCGCGCCGCCAGCACATATTCCTTGCGGCGCTCGACCATGGTCGAGGCACGCACCGTGCGGGCATATTGCACCCAGTTGGTCAGCGAGATCGAAACGACGAGCACGACCGCCGCGAAGGGCTCGCGCAGGTTAGGGGGCAACAGCTCCCGGAAGATCGCGCTGACCAGGATCGCCATCAGCAGCGTCGGGATCGAGAGGACGGTGTCGCCGAGCCGCATCAGCAGATTGTCGATGCGGCCGCCATGAAAGCCGGCGACGAGGCCGATGGTGACGCCCAGCCCCATCGAGACGATGACGGCCGCGAGCCCGATGATCAGCGAGACGCGCGTGCCGTAGAGGATGGCCGAGAGCACGTCGCGGCCCTGCGGGTCGGTACCGAGCAGAAAGGGCCATTCGCCGTCCTTGCTCCAGATCGGCGGGATCTCGGCCTTGTCGATGAAGACCTGGGCGAGGTCATGCGGGTTTTGCGGCGCAATCAGCGGCGCGAGAAACGCCGTCGCGATCAGCAGGGCCAGCACCAGCGCCGAGAGCCAGGCTGCAGGCGTGCGCCGGAAGCTCCAGCCGATATCGCTGTCGAGGAAGCGGCACAGGCGGCCAGGCTTCCTGACCTCCAAGAGCTTGCCGGTCTCGACAGGTTTTGCAGTTTCAGCGGGCATTGGCTGCTCCCGTCACCGCATCCTCGCGCAGGCGCGGATCGACATAGGCATAGAGGAGGTCGACGGCTGTGTTCAGCGAGACGAAGATGAACGAGACCACGATCAGATATGCCGCCATCACCGGAATATCGACGAAGGTCACGGCCTGCACGAAGAGCAGCCCCATGCCCGGCCACTGGAACACCGTCTCTGTCACCAGCGCGAAGGCGATGAGATTGCCGATCTGGAGGCCGGTCACGGTGATGACCGGCATCAGGCAGTTGCGCAGCGCGTGGCTGAAATGGACCGAACGCGAGGGCAGGCCGCGCGCGCGGGCAAAGCGGATGAAATCCGTGCGCATCGTCTCCAGCATCTCGGCCCGAACGAGCCGCATCACCAGCGTGATCTGGAAGAGCGAGAGGGTGATGCCGGGCAGGATCAGGGCGAGCCGCCCCGACGGGGTCAGGAGGCCGGTGCTCCACCAGCCGATCTGCACGACCTCGCCGCGCCCGAACGCCGGCAGCCATTGCAGCGTCACCGAGAACAACAGGATGAAGAGGATGCCGAGCGCGAAGCTCGGCAGCGAGACGCCGAGCACCGAGATGAACTGCAGCGCCTTGGCGAACGGGCTGTCGCGTTTGATCGCCGTGTAGACGCCGAGCGGGATGCCGATAGCGAGCGAGAGGAAAGTCGCGACCAGCACGAGTTCGAAGGTCGCCGGGAAGCGCTCCGCGATCAACGTAAAGACATCCTGCTGGTTGCGATAGGAGATGCCGAAATCGCCGCGCAGCGCATTGCCGACGAAGGTCGCGAATTGCAGGACGAAGCCCTTGTCGAGGCCGAGCCGCACCCGCAACTCGTCGCGCTGGGCCTGGCTCGCCTGCTCGTTCAGCATCAGCTCGACGGGATCGCCGACGAAGCGGAAGATCAGAAAGGCGAGGAAGGCGACCGCAAGCATGACGCCGGCCGCGTTCAGCAATCGTTTCAGCAGGAAGCTCGGCATCGGCTGCTCCTTTTATCCGACGTTTCCCCTCAGCCCTCATCCTGAGGAGCCATTTCGCGAGAAATGGCGTCTCGAAGGATGTCCCCGGAGGCTCGGGAACCATCTGGACCACCCTTCGAGACGCCGCTTCGCGGCTCCTCAGGATGAGGGCTGAGGGATAGATGCGGTCAGCCCCTCACTTCATCATGGTCAGCCAGAGACGCGGCTTGTTGTCGGAGGCCTGCACCGTCGAGGCCACGCTGTTGCGCATCGCCCAGGCCATCGGCTGCTGGTGCAGCGGAATGAACAGATGCTCGGCCTTGGCGATCTTGAGCGCCTCCATCATCATGGGGATGCGCTTGGCATCGTCGAGCTCGACGCCGGCCTTGTCGATCAGCGCGTCGATGCGGGGATCACCCCAGTTGCCCCAGTTGAAGACGCCCCCGGTGCCATTTTTTGAACGCAACACCTGCACCAGCAGCGAATAGGCGTCGATCATCGGCTCGTTGGCCCAGCCGAAGGAAATCACGTCGAAATCGCCCTTGACCCGTTTCGGCGTCTGCTGGCTGCGCGGTGCGAGGCTCAAATTTGGCTTCAGGCCGGCGCGCGACCACATCGAGGCGACCGCCTGGCAGAACTCCTCCTCGTTGACGAGCGAGTCGCTCTGGCAGTTCATCTGGAAGGAGAAGCCGTTGGGATAGCCTGCCTCCGTGAGCAGCTTCTTGGCGCCGTTCAGATCGAAGGGCAGGCGCGCGTCCTGAGACGGCTCGTAGCCCGGAATGGCCGGGGCAACGAGCGCTCCGGTGTTGCGCGAGAGACCGCGCATGGCGCGCTTCTGCACGGCGTCGATGTCGATGGCGCGGTAGAGCGCCTCGCGCACCCGGACGTCCTTCAGTGGGTTCTTGTCCTTGATGTCGCTCTCGACCAACGCGTCCTTGAGGTTGAAGGCGAAGAAGACCGAACGCAGCTCGTTGGTCTGCAGCACCTTGACGTCAGGGGAAGCGGAAAGCCGCGGCAGA
The DNA here is from genome assembly GCF_900108245.1 of Allobosea lathyri. Classification (GTDB taxonomy): domain Bacteria; phylum Pseudomonadota; class Alphaproteobacteria; order Rhizobiales; family Beijerinckiaceae; genus Allobosea; species Allobosea lathyri. The sequence goes on along the minus strand of NZ_FNUY01000001.1, from coordinate 31,514 downwards.
TCCTGCAGCGGCGCGACATTGGTGAAGTCGATCTCGCCGGAGAGCAGCGCGGCGACGCGGGTCGATGCCGAGGCGATCGGCAGGAACTCGATGATGTCGATATTATGCTGCGGCTTGTCCCACCAGTTCGGGTTCTTGACATAGACCGTTTTAGCGTCGGCGCGGCGGCTCTCGACGACGAAAGGTCCGGTGCCGTTGGCGTTGTCGGTGGCGTAGCCCTTCACGCCCTTCCCGGAATCGGTCGGCAGCAGCGAGTTGTTCGCGACCAGCCATTCCTTGTCGAAGACGAAGATATTGGTGAGGTCGTTGAGCAGCAGCGGATAGGGGCCGTTGACTTCGATCTCAACGGTCAGGTCGTCGATCTTCTTCGACGATTTATAGGCTGGCAGATTGCCCTTCAGCGGCGAGTCCGGATGTGTCACGCGCTCCAGCGAGGCTATGACGTCGTCGGCGGTGAACGGGTTGCCGTTATGGAATTTGACGTTGGGGCGCAGCTTGAAGCGCCAGACAGTCGGCGACACCGTCTCCCAGCTCTGCGCCAGCGCCGGCTCGATCTTGAGGTCGCCGGTATAGCGCACCAGCCCCTCATACACGTGGTTCAAGACCGAGAGCGTGAAGGTGTCACCATAGGAGTAAGGGTCGAGCGAGGCGATCTCGCGTGCGGCGCCCCATTTCAGCGTCTTCGCTTCGGCCATGCCGCTCAGCGAGAAGGCAGCCACGGCCGCCAGCAACCAATGCCTCTTCATCGACCTCTCCTCTTGAAGAGCTCCGGCGCCTGTTGACGCTCGCTGAGCTCGCTACCCCTCGTCACTGCCGCTTTTTTAGGCCGGTCGGCTGTTTGTGCGGCATTTCGTGTGCGATTAATAATCAATATTGCATACGATAGTGATATCGTATTGTATGCGATTATCGAACACAAGTGGAAAGCTGGAGCAGTGCGGAATCCCGTGACATGGATTGAGCCTCAGAAGGCCGAACCGAACCAGAAACGGGACACCATGACGCCCCCCCGCGCTCCGGGATTGCGTGCGCAATCCGTCTACAACGCGCTCCGGCGCGCCATCATCGAACAGGCGCTGAAGCCTGCCATGAAGCTGCCGGAGGATTCGATCGGCGAGCAGCTCGGCGTCAGCCGCACGCTGGTGCGCGAGGCGCTGGGGCGCCTGGCCGTCGAGGGGCTCGTCGAACTCAAGCCCAATCGCGGCGCCTCCGTGGCCTATCCGACGCTGGAGGAGGCGCGCGACGTCTTCGACGTGCGCCGCGGCCTGGAGCGCCTCGTCGCCGAGAATCTCGCAGGCCGCCTCACCGCGGCGCAGGCTGCGGAGCTGGAAGCCCATGTCCGCCAGGAGGAAATGGCGCATGGCCGCGACGGGCCGGAATCGATCCGCCTCTCCGGCGAATTCCACATCAAGCTCGCCGAGATGACCGGCAATGCGCTGCTGCTGCGCTATGTTCAGGAGGCGTCCTCGCGCTGCTCGCTGATCCTTGCGATCTACGGGCGACCGCATTCGTCGGAATGCGCCGTGTCGGAGCATCGGCAATTGATCGAGGCCCTGCGCGACGGCGACGCCGCACGCGCCGCCCATCTGATGGACCACCATCTGCAGTCCGTCGTGACACGGGCGCTGCTGACGCCGCGCGCCGAACGCGACATCCGGGACCTGCTTGCCCCTTACGCCCTCAGCGAAGGACTGACTTCACCGTGACCGACATGCTGACCACACCGGGAGCGGCGCGCGAGGCCGCATCGATCGTGACCTTCGACTTCGCGACGCTTACGCCGCGCGAGCGCTACAAGCTGCTGATCGGCGCGGTGGTGCCGCGCCCGATCGCGCTGGTGACGACGGTCGATGCGAACGGTGTCGTCAATGCCGCGCCGTTCAGCTTCTTCAACTGCCTCTCGGCCGATCCCGCGATCCTGGCGCTTGGTGTAGAATACCGCCCGACCGGCGGACAGAAGGATACCGGGCGCAATGTCCGGGACACGCTGGCCTTCACCGTCAATATCGTCTCGGACGCGCTGGTCGAGGGCATGAACATCTGCGCCACGCCGTTCGAGCCGGGCATCGACGAGTTGGAGCAGGCGGGCTTAACCGCGATGCCCGGCGTCAAGGTGCCCTGCCCCTGGATCGGCCAGGCGCCGGCCGCCTTCGAATGCCGCCACCACACCAGCCTCGGCATCGGCAATTCGCGCGAGATCATCCTGGGCGAGGTCGTTTATGCGCATTTCCGCGCCGACACGATCGATGCCGACAGGCATTATGTCGACCCCGTCGCGCTCGATGCCATCGGCCGCATGGGCGGACAGGGCTATGCGACGACGCGGGATTATTTCGACCTGCCGACCATGCCGGTTGCGACCTGGCAATCGGACCCCGGGGCGGCGAACAGGCGCCGCTGAGGCGCATGTCGGCAGCTCGCTGCACCGCCCTATTCGATTATGACTGTTTTATAACTTTGCGACGCTGCCTCCCTATTGTCTAATGGGCGCGATCGGCCTCGACGCCGACCACGTTTATAAGCCGGGAGGATATGATGATTTCACGCAGGGCCGCGATTGCGGCCAGCATCGGGCTGAGCCTTGTTGCGCCGGCAGCACTGGCGCAGGCTCCCTCGGGCCAAGCGCCTGTCGGCAAGGTCACCGTGGTGACCTCCTTTTCGAAGGATGTGACCGACCCCATCAAGAAAGCCTTCGAGAAGGCGGTGCCCGGCGTTTCCCTGGAGGTCCAGAACCGCAACACCAATGCGGGCGTGAAATATGTCGAGGAAACCAAGGCGAACAATCAGGTCGATCTGTTCTGGGCCTCGGCGCCCGACGCCTTCGAGGTGCTCAAGGGCAAGAAGCTGCTGACAGCCTACAAGCCGAAGGCGACCGGCATTCCCGAGAAGATCGGCTCCTACCCGATCAATGATCCGCAGGGCTTCTATGCAGGCTTCGCCGCGTCCGGCTACGGCATCATGTGGAACGAGCGCTATGCCAAGGCGAACAAACTGCCCGATCCCAAGGACTGGCAGGATCTGGCCAAGCCGATCTTCTACGATCATGTCTCGATCGCCTCGCCCGCCCGCTCGGGCACGACGCATCTGACGATCGAGACCATTCTCCAGGGCGAGGGCTGGGAGAAGGGCTGGCGCACGATCAAGGAGATGTCGGGCAATTTCCGCACGATCACGGATCGCTCCTTCGGCGTGCCCGAGGCGGTCAATTCCGGGCAGGTCGGCGTCGGCATCGTCATCGATTTCTTCGCCTTCTCGGCGCAAGCCTCGGGCTTCCCGGTCAAGTTCGTCTACCCGACCGTCACCACCGTCGTGCCCGCCAATGTCGGCATCATCGCCAACCCGCCCAACAAGGCGGCGGCCGAGGCCTTCGTCGAGTTCCTGCTCTCGCCCGCCGGCCAGGAGGTGCTGCTCGAGCCCGGCATCCGGCGCCTGCCGGTCAATCCAGCCGTCTACGCCAAGGCCGGAGCGGATTATCCCAACCCCTTCACCGATCCGCGCTTCCAGAAGATGATCGGCTTCGATGTCGACAAGTCGGAGGCCCGGACTGCGGTCGTCGACACGCTGTTCGACCAGTTGATCTCGTTTCAGCTCGACGCGCTCAAGGGCGTGACCAAGACGCTGCACGAGGTCGATGCAGCGCTCGTGAAGAAGCCCAACCCGCAAGCCAAGGCGCTGGCCGACGAGGCCCGCAGCCTGATCGCGGCGCTGCCCGTCACCGAGGCGCAGGCCGCCAGTCCCGAGCTGCGCGGCGCCTTCACCGGCGCCAAGGAGAAGGGTGCCCGGCAGGCCGAGGTCGAGGCGCAATGGGCGAGCTTCGCGCGCGACAACTACGCCAAGGCGAAGGCCAAGGCGGAGGAAGCGCTGAAGGCGGCGAAGTAAGGCTGTTCAACCTCCGCCGTCATCCCGGACAAGCCGCATAAGCGGCGCCGATCCGGGATCCATCGTAGAGCGCAGTTCCCTCCGATGGATCCCGGATCTCCGCTTCGCTGCGTCCGGGATGACGGCGCGCGTGGAATCACGGCTACAGCCTCAATCGGATATCGACGATGACCGCCGTTCCCATCCCAGCTCCCGCCCCCCGCGCCCGGCGCCTGTCGGCCACGCCCGGGCAGATCGCGCTCGCGCTCGCCATCGCGGCGTTCCTGATGCTGTTCCTGGTGTTGCCGGTGGCGACGGTGATCTATGTCGCCTTCACCGAGAAGGGCACGGGCACGTTCACGCTCGTCAATTTCTACGATTTCGTCCGCACCGAGCTGTTTATGCGCTCGCTGTGGAACTCGTTCTACGTCTCGGCGATGTCGGTGGTCTGGTCCTCGGTCTTCGCTTTGCCGCTGGCCTATCTGACGACGCGCTTCGCCTTTCGCGGGGCGGCGCTGGTGCAGACGCTCGGCTTCCTGCCGCTGATCATGCCGCCCTTCGTCGGCGCGGTGGCGATGCAGCTGTTCTTCGGGCGAAACGGCTCGGTCAACCTGCTGCTGGATGACTGGTTCGGCTTCAAGATCGACTTCATGGAGGGGCTGAACGGCGTCATCTTCGTCCAGTCGGTGCATTATTTCCCGTTCATCCTGATCAATCTCTCGGCCGCGCTGCGCAATATCGACCGTGCGATGGAGGAGGCCGCCCAGAATCTGGGCTCATCGGGATTCAGGCTGTTCCGGCGCATCGTCTTCCCGCTGGCGATGCCGGGCTATCTCGCCGGCGCCTCGCTCGTCTTCGTCAAGGTCTTCGACGACCTCGCGACGCCGCTTTTGCTCAACGTCAAGGACATGCTGGCGCCGCAAGCCTATCTGCGGGTGACCTCGATCGGCATCGCCGACCCGATGGGCTATGTCATCTCGGTCGTGCTGATCGTGGCCTCGGTCGTCGCGATGTGGCTTTCGGCCCGGGCGCTCAGGGGGCGCGACTACGCCACGACGCAGCGCGGCGGCGGCGGCCTCGCCAAGCGCGTCATGACGCCGATGGAGGCGATCCTCGGCTATGGCGTCGTCATCCTGATCCTGGCGCTGGTGCTGGCGCCACATCTGGGCCTGCTGCTCTTGTCCTTCGCGACGATCTGGTCGTTCTCGCCGCTGCCCGACGCCTTCACCACCGCGCATTACGCTCGCGTCTTCGGCGAGAGCTCGCTCTACATCAAGAATACGCTGATCTATGCGTCGATCGCCGGCGGTATCGATGTCGTGCTCGGCGTCGCCATAGCCTATCTCGTGCTGCGCACGAAACTGGTCGGGCGCGAATGGCTCGACTGGATGGCGTCGGCGGCGCTCGCCATCCCCGGCGTCGTGCTCGGCATCGGGTATCTCAGGACCTTCTACGGCGTCACTCTGCCGGACGGGACGCCGCTTGCCTCGCTCTGGATCACCATCGTGCTGGCGCTGGCGATCCGGCGCCTGCCTTATGCCCTGCGCGCCTGCTATGCGGCGCTTCAGCAGATCTCGGTCTCGCTGGAGGAGGCGGCCGAAAACCTCGGCGCGACCAAGGCCCGGACCGTGCGCCGGGTCGTGGTGCCGCTGATGGCCGGCGGCATCCTCGCCGGTTTCGTCACCTCGTTTTCGACGGCGGCCGTCGAACTCTCGGCAACGCTCATGCTGGTCCAGTCGAACTCGGACGCGCCGCTGGCCTACGGGCTTTACGTGTTCATGCAGTCAGCGGCCGGACGCGGGCCCGGCGCGGCGCTGGGCGTCGTCGCCGTCATCCTCGTCGCGGCCTGCACCTTCCTCTCGCATCTCATCATCGAACGCAGCCAGAAGGCCAAGGGCATGGGACATTGATTGGCATGGGACATTGATATGAACGCCATCGCATCTCTCGCCACGCCCGCCGTCTCCGTCGATATCGAGGGCGTCAACCTGTCCTATGGCGACAACCATGTCCTCAAGGACGTCAATCTCGCGATCCAGCCCGGCGAATTCTTCGCCTTTCTCGGCCCCTCGGGCTGCGGCAAGACCACGCTGCTGCGCCTGATCGCCGGCTTCAACCAGGCCGATACGGGCCGCGTCCTGATCGGCGGCAGCGATATCTCGCCGCTGCCGCCATGGAAGCGCGATGTCGGCATGGTCTTCCAGTCCTATGCGCTCTGGCCGCACATGACCGTGCGCCGCAACGTCGCCTTCGGACTGGAGGAACGGGGCGTGTCGCGCGCCGAGGTGGAGCGGCGCGTCGGCGTCGCGCTTGATCTCGTGGGCCTGGGCCATCTCGGCGACCGACGGCCCTCGCAATTGTCCGGCGGCCAACAGCAGCGGGTCGCGGTCGCCCGCACGGTCGCGGTCGAGCCCAAGGTGCTGCTGCTCGACGAGCCGCTCTCCAATCTCGACGCCAAGATGCGCGTGCAGGTGCGCCGCGAATTGCGCGACCTGCAGCAGCGGCTCGGGCTGACGACGATCTTCGTCACCCATGACCAGGAAGAGGCGAACACGATCTGCGACCGTATCGCCGTGATGAATGACGGCACAGTCCAGCAGGTCGGCACGCCCATGGAGCTCTATGAGCGCCCCGCGAACCTGTTCGTCGCGAACTTCCTGGGCACCGCCAACATCCTCGAAGGGCGAGTGAAGGGAACAGGGGCCGACCGCATCTTCGAGATCGAGGGCGGCATCAGCGTTCCCGTTCCGCCCGGTGCCGTTATTCCCGAGGGAGCAAAGCTCGTCTTCCGGCCACAGCATGCCGAACTCGGACTGCGCGAGCCGAGCGATACCGCTTCGATCGCGCTGCCCGGAATCGTCTCGCATCGCGAATTCCTCGGCGCCAGCGTGCGTTACGGCGTGCGTGTCGGAGCCACAGAAGTCGCCGTCGACCAGCCGTTCCATTCCGGCGAGGGACTGCACGACATCGGCGCGGCGGTCTCGCTGACCCTGCCGAAGACATCGATGATCTGGCTCTGAAGCCCTCGGCGCGTGAACTAAAACAACCGCGCGCCCTGCGTCGACCGCGTCCCGCCCCCGCCATTGCCGCCATGGCGGCGACGCGCCGGCTGCGCCATCCTCACATCGCTTGCCCGGCTTTGCAGTTGCGCGGCGGGCAAGATAGCGAGGGCGATGAGTCGCACGGGGAGGATACGCCAATGATCGAACAAGAGCGCCAACAGCGCACGGTCGGGCAATGCGCCCTGTCAGGTCGACCATGAATACGACAGCGAGCCCGGCCCGCTTCGAGGCCACCACCAGTGACGGTGCCGTCCTGCATGCCTTTCAGGAGGGCCATGGACAGACCCTGCTGCTGATCAGCGGCCTGAGCGGCACGGCCGGGTTCTGGAACGATATCGCATCGACCTTTGCGCGCTCGTTCCGCGTCATCCGTTTCGACCAGCGCGGGATCGGCGGGAGCACGCGCGGCGACGCGGAGTGCACCATCGACCGGCTGGCCGAGGATTGCCTTGCCGTGCTCGATGCGGCCGGCATTCAACGGGCCGTCGTGCTCGGCCATTCGACCGGCGGCTGCATCGGCCAGGCGCTGGCGCGGCAGGTGCCCGACCGTCTCGACGGCCTGATCCTCAGCGCCTCCTGGCTGCGGCCAAGCCTGTATATGGGCGGGCTTTTCGGGGCGCGCCGGGCCATCGTCGACGCCGACCCGCACGCCTATGCCGCGACATCCGTGCTGTCGGCCTATCCGCCGGCCTGGATCGAGGCGAACTGGCACATCTACGAGGCCGGGCTGGAAGCGGCGCCGATGACGCCACATGCCAAGACGGTGGTGCGCGAGCGCATCGACGCCCTGCTCGCCTTCGACGGCTCGGCGGCGATCGCCTCGCTGATGATGCCGATCCTGATTCTGGGCGCGCGCGACGACATGGTCGTGCCGGCCTTCCTGCAGGAGGCGCTTGCCGCCGCTTTGCCGGGATGCCGGAAGACCATGCTCGATTCGGGCGGGCACCTGTTTCCCGTCTCGCGGCCGGACGCCTTCACCGCGACGGTCGCCGAGTGGGTCGGGGAATTGCGCTGACGCGAAGGTCCCTCGGACAAGCGCGGTCGCGTCAGCCCTGAGCGGCGGGGGCGGCCGGTTTGTCGCCGCGTCGAATTGGCTCATCCGCGCGACCTGCGCCGCGCGCTATGTCAGCGTTCTAAAGTAGCAAGGCCCCAACCGGCCCCGCACTCGAAGGACGCCTCATGCAAGCCCTCGTCATGCAAACGCTCGCCCGCACCGCGCTTTTCGCATCGCTGCTGTTTACGCTCCCGGCGCTGGCCCAGGATGCGGGGACAGGCGATGCCAGCGCAGGCGAACGCTCCTGGAACAAGTGCCGCGCCTGCCACCAGATCGGCGAAGGCGCCAAGAATCTCGTCGGCCCCCAGATGAACGGGCTGTTCGGCAGGCACTCGGGCACGGTTGAGGGCTACAGCTTCTCGGCAGCCAACAAGGCATCGGGCATCACCTGGGATGAGGCCGTCTTCGCCGAATACATAAGGGATCCCAAGGCGAAGATTCCGGGCACGAAGATGATCTTCGCCGGCATCAAGAACGAGAAGGAAATCCGGGACCTGACCGCTTTCCTCAAGCAGTTCGACAAGGACGGCAAAAAGCTGTGAACAGGAATCCGCGCGCGGTGCGTTCGGACACCGCCCCGTTCTCTTAGTTTTTGGCATTGCCGCGGCAACAGACTCCAGAATTGCAGGCTGAAATCGGCCGGAGCTGACATCGCGCTGCGGCGGGACATTTCAACTCGCCGCCTATTCTTCACATAGAGACAGCCTATTAGACCGGTCGAGCGCTTTCTCGTTATCGTTTCCCCTACAAGACGTGCTCGCGGCCCACAGATCGAAAGCGCGGCGCCAAGCCGCCGGATCAGGCCACGTCGCGATCGAGGCCGGGCGGTCCCGCCGACTCGGCCAATAAGGGGAATGATCCATCTGCAGCCGACGGCATCTCCGGCCCTGTCCGACCCGATCAAGCTATGATCTAGTTCGGAGCGGGGCGGATCGAGACGCCGCTGGTGTGCGACAATCGAAGCATTGGGAGAAGATGATGCTGAATTCACAGATCCGCCGGCGCCTTGCCGTGACCACGGCGCTCGTCGCCCTCGCCTTCGCGCCGATGGCCGCGCAGGCGCAGGAGCCGAAAAAGGGCGGAACGGTTCATGTCGTGGTTCAGCCCGAGCCGCCGATGCTGATGCAGGGCCTCAACCAGAACGGGCCGACCAACATGGTCGCCGGCAACATCTACGAATCCCTGCTGCGCTATGACGAGAAGCTCAATCCGCAGCCCTCGCTGGCGAAAAGCTGGGAGATTTCTCCCGATGCCAAGGTCTACACCTTCAAGCTGCAGGAGGGCGTGACCTGGCATGACGGCAAGCCCTTCACCGCCGACGATGTCGTCTTCACGCTCGACAAGTTCCTGCGCGAGGTCCATCCGCGCTGGCGGCCGATCGTCAACACGCAGGTCGAAGCGATCGAGAAGGTCGACGACCTCACCGTCAGGATCACGCTGAAGCAGCCCTTCGGGCCGATGATCATGTCGCAGGAAGTCGCCTCGGCGCCGATGATCCCGAAGCACATCTATGACGGCACCGACTACCGCGCCAATCCGGCCAACAACACGCCGATCGGCACCGGCCCGTTCAAGCTCAAGGAGTGGAAGAAGGGCTCCTACATCCACCTCGTCAAGAACGAGAACTACTGGATGAAGGGCAAGCCGAACCTCGACGAGATCTACTGGCAGATCATCCCCGACGCGGCCGCCCGCGCCGTCGCCTACGAGACCGGCAAGGTCGATGTGCTGACCGGCGGCTCGGTCGATGTCTATGACGTCGCCCGCCTTTCCAAGCTGCCGAACACCTGCATGACCACCAAGGGCTGGGAGATGTTTGCCCCCCATGCGTGGCTGACGCCGAATGTCCGCAACGGCATTCTCGGCAACAAGCAGTTCCGCCAGGGCCTGATGTACGCGATCGACCGCGAATTCGGCCGCGACGTCGTCTGGGGCGGCCTCGGCAAGCTGCCGACCGGGCCGATCTCATCCAAGACGCGCTTCTATTCGTCCGACGTGCCGAAATACACCTATGATCCCGCCAAGGCGAAGGAGCTGATCAAGGCCTCCGGCTACAAGGGCGAGACGATCAAGCTGCTGAACCTGCCCTATGGCGAGACCTGGAGCCGCTGGTCGGAAGCGATCAAGCAGAATCTCGAGGATGCCGGCGTCAAGGTGCAGATCGAGAACACCGACGTTCCCGGCTGGACCCAGAAGGCCAGCAACTGGGATTTCGACCTGAACTTCAACTTCCTCTACCAGCTCGGCGATCCCGCGACGGGCGTGGCGCGCTCCTATGTTTCGAGCAACATCGCCAAGGGCAATCCTTTCGCCAATGTCGGCGGCTATTCCAATCCCGAAGTCGACAAGCTCTTCGCCGAGGGCGCGAGCGCGCCGACCGACGCATTGCGCCAGGAAGCCTACACCAAGGTTCAGAAGATCCTCGCCGACGAACTGCCGGTGCTCTGGCTGCTCGAGATGGATTTCCCGACGATCTATCGCTGCAATGTCAAGAACCTCGTCACCACCGGGATCGGCGTGGATGACGGCTTCCGCGACGCCTGGAAAGAGTGACGGAGGCAGGCATTTCCGGGCACGCCTCTTCCGCGATTGAACAGAAGCGTGTGACCAACCTCGACCGTCATCCCGGACAAGCCGCGCAGCGGCGCCGATCCGGGATCCATCGGAGGCCCGATTCTTTGACGGATTTGGCTCGATCATGGATCCCGGATCTCCGCTTCGCTGCGTCCGGGATGACGGTGTGCATTTGAGCAACCGCCGAGACTTTGCCGCATGAACCTCCTGCAATTCCTCTCCGGCCGGCTGGTGAAGGGCGTTCTCGTGCTCTTCGCCATCGCCCTGTTGAACTTCTTCCTGATCCGGGCCGCGCCCGGCGACCCCGCCCAGGTCCTTGCCGGCGAGGCTGGAGCGGCCGATGCGCAATTGCTTGAACAGCTGCGGGCGCGCTTCGGGCTCGACCAGCCGCTGCTGACGCAGCTCTGGATTTATCTGAAGGGCTACGCCACGCTCGATCTCGGCTTCAGCTATCGCCAGCAGCGGCCGGTTCTCGACCTCGTGCTCGACCGGCTGCCCGCGACGCTGCTGCTGACGGGGGCGGCCTTCATCGTCTCGCTGGGGCTCGGCGTGGTCATGGGAGCGCTGGCGGCAAGGCGGGCCGGGCGCTGGTCGGACAGCCTGATCACCACGCTGTCGCTGGTATTCTACGCGACACCGCTGTTCTGGATCGCGCTGATGAGCCAGATCCTGTTTTCGCTGAAGCTCGGGCTCGTGCCCAATGTCGGCTTCGAGACCATCGGCGCGAACTATACCGGCCTCGCCCGCGCGCTGGATATCGGCCACCATCTCATCCTGCCGTCGATCACGCTGGGCCTGTTCTTCACCGCGCTTTACGCCCGGATGATGCGGGCCTCGATGCTGGAGGTCGCAGGAGCCGATTTCGTCAAGACCGCGCGCGCCAAGGGGCTTTCGCCCGCGATCGTCTCGCGCCGGCACGTGGCGCGCAACGCCATCCTGCCGGTGGTGACGCTGGCTGGCCTGCAGGCCGGCCAGCTCGTCGGCGGCGCCGTGCTGACCGAGACCGTCTTCGCCTGGCCCGGCATCGGGCGGCTGATGTTCGACGCGCTGGTGCAGCGCGACTATTCGGTGCTGCTGGGCGTCTTCTTCATCTCCTCGGCCATGGTCGTCGGCTTCAACATCCTGACCGACCTCGTCTACCGCCTGGCCGATCCGCGCATCGAGGCTGCCTCATGAATTTCTTCAAGCGCTTCGCCCGCAATCGCGGAGCCCTGATCGGGCTTGCCATCCTGCTCGCCGTCGTCGCCTTCGCGCTGCTGGCGCCGACGCTCTATCCGCAATCGCCCTGGCGCATGGTCGGGCGGCCCTTCATGGCGCCGCTTGCGCTGGATCGCTTCCCGCTCGGCACCGACACGCTGGGACGCGATATCGCGTCCGGCATGGTGCATGGCGCGCGGGTATCGCTGATGATCGGGGTCGTCTCGACGATTGTGTCCCTGCTGATCGGCGTGCCGCTGGGCGCAGTTGCGGGCTATGCCGGCGGCTTCGTCGACGACGCCCTGATGCGCTTCACCGAGTTCTTCCAGACGATCCCCTCCTTCGCGCTCGCCATCGTCATGGTGGCGATCCTGCAACCCCAGCTCGGGTCGATCGTGCTCGCAATCGGCATCGTGTCATGGCCGCCAGTGGCGCGGCTGGTGCGCGGCGAGGTGCTTTCGCTGCGGACCCGCGAATATGTCCAGGCCGCCGTCACCATCGGCCAGTCGACACCGCGCATCATCTTCAGCCAGATCCTGCCCAACACCATCGCCCCGATCATCGTGCTGGGCTCGCTGATGATCGGCTCGGCGATCCTGCTCGAATCCTCGCTGTCCTTTCTCGGGCTCGGCGATCCCAACCTGATGAGCTGGGGTTACATGGTCGGCGCCGGGCGCACCCGGCTGATCGACGCCTGGTGGATCAGCTTCTTCCCCGGCCTTGCGATCTTCCTGACGGTGCTGGCGCTGAACCTCGCCGGCGAGGGCCTGAACGACGCGCTCAATCCGCGCCTGGCACGGGGACGCGAGTGATGGCGGACGTATCGAAGGCCGAGCCTGTCCTCTCCATCGAGAACCTCACGCTCGCGCTGCCGCCGCTGGCCGACCGCGCCCATGCGGTCGAGAATGTCAGCCTGAGCATCGCTCCCGGCGAGACGCTTTGCATCGTCGGCGAATCCGGCTCGGGCAAGTCGATGATCGCACATGCCGTGATGGGCCTGCTGCCCAAGGCGGTGAAGCCCAAAGGCGGCGCGATCAAGCTTGCCGGACGCGACCTTCTCAGCCTTGACGAGGCTGCGATGCAGGATGTGCGCGGCCGCGAGATCGGCATGATATTCCAGGAGCCGATGACCTCGCTCAATCCGGTGATGCGGATCGAGGACCAGATTTTCGAGACCTTCGAGGCGCATGGGCTGCTGGCCAAATCCGAGCGCCGGGCCCGTACGCTGGCGCTGCTGACCGAGGTCGGCCTGCCCGATCCGGCGCGGCTGGCCAAGGCCTATCCGCACGAGCTCTCCGGCGGGCAGCGCCAGCGCGTCATGATCGCCATGGCGCTGGCGCTCGAACCCAAGCTGCTGATCGCCGACGAGCCGACAACCGCGCTCGACGTGACCACGCAGGCCCAGATCCTGAAGCTGCTCGACAATCTCCGCCAGAAGCACGGCACGGCGGTCTTGTTCATCACCCATGATTTCGGCGTCGTCGCCGAGATCGCCGATCGCATCGCCGTGCTGCAGCAGGGTAAGCTGGTCGAACAGGGCACGGCCGATCAGGTGCTCTCGAACCCGCAGCACGACTACACCAAGCGGCTGCTCGCGGCCGTGCCATCGCTGATACCGCCGCAGCGGCCGGCCATCGTCGAGAGCAAGCCGGTGCTCAGCGTGACCGATCTGGGCAAGGTCTACCGCAAGCGCTCCTTTTTCGGCGCCGCGCGCGAGGTGAAGGCGGCCGACAATGTCAGCTTCACGCTGGCGAAGGGCGAGACGCTCGGCCTCGTCGGGGAATCCGGCTCCGGCAAATCGACCGTCGGCCGCTGTTGCCTGCGCCTGATCGAGCCCGATGGCGGGCGCATCATGCTGGGCGACCTGGTGCTGAGCGATCTCGGAAAGTCGGCGCTGCGGCAGCACCGCAAGCGCATCCAGATGATCTTCCAGGACCCGTTCGCCTCGCTCAACCCGCGCCAGACGGTGGGGCGCATCATCTCGGATGGGCCGGTGGCGCATGGCACGTCGCGCAAGGACGCGCTGGCGCGGGCAAAGGAGCTGCTCGAACTCGTCGGCCTCTCCGCCAATGCGGTGGACCGCTATCCGCATGAATTCTCGGGTGGGCAGCGCCAGCGCGTCGGCATCGCCCGGGCGCTGGCGCTCGAACCCGACGTGCTCGTGGCCGACGAGGCCGTGTCGGCGCTCGACGTCTCCGTGCAGGCCCAGATCCTGACGCTGATCAAGGAGATCCAGCAGCGGCTTGGCCTGGCGATCCTGTTCGTCACGCATGATCTGCGCGTCGCAGCCCAGATCTGCGATCGCATCGCGGTGATGCAACGCGGCAGAATCGTCGAAACCGGCCCGACAGCCGCGCTCTTCGCTGCCCCTCAGCATGCCTATACGCAGGCTCTGCTCGCCGCCGTGCCCGGTGGCGCGCGGTTCGGGCATTGAGACGACCCGCGTCATTCTCGGGCGGAGCGCAGCGCAGACCCGAGAATCTCAGGACGAATGCCTACTGGTCAAAGAGATGGTCGGGTCAAGCCCGACCAGGACGCCCAAAGGAGCCCAGCCATGCCTCTCGACCCCGCCCTGCGCGCAAAAATCCTCGCCTCCGTCGAAGCGGGCTTTGCCGAACAGATCGCCTTCACGCAGGAGATGATCCGCTTCGGCTCGCTGCGCGGGCAGGAGCATGCCTGTCAGGATTTCGTGTTCCGGGCGCTGAGGGATCGCGGCCTGACCATGGACCGCTTCGGCATGGATCGTGCCGCGATCGCGGCCCATCCCGGCGGCGCGCCCTTTTCGGACGAGCATTCCGACGCCCCGATCGTCGTCGGCATCCATCATCCGCGCGAGGAGGTGGGCCGCTCGCTGATCCTGCAGGCGCATGTCGATGTCGTGCCGACCGGGCCGGAAAAATTCTGGACCCATCGGCCTTTCGACCCGGTGATCGAGGGTGACTGGCTCTATGGCCGTGGCGGCGCCGACATGAAGGCCGGGCATGCCGCCAATCTGTTCTGCCTGGATGCGCTCAGGCGCATCGGCCTGCAGCCGGCGGCGACCGTCTATGTCCAGTCGGTCGTCGAGGAGGAATCGACCGGAAACGGCGCGCTGATGACGCATCTGCGCGGCTACAAGGCCGATGCCGTGCTGATCCCCGAGCCTGAGGAGGAGATGCTGGTGCGCGCCAATACCGGCGTGCTCTGGTTCCAAATCGAGGTGCGTGGCGTGCCGATGCATGTGCGTGAGATGGGCGCCGGTGCCAACGCGATCGACGCGGCCTACCGCGTCATCACCGCCCTGCGCGGGCTCGAGGAAGAGATCAACGCCGAAAAGGTCGGCCGCGAGCATTTCGAGAATGAGGCGCACCCGATCAACCTGAATATCGGCAAGATCGAAGGCGGCGACTGGGCCTCTTCGGTGCCATGCTGGTGCAAGATCGATTGCCGGATCGGGCTCTATCCCGGGGTGAGCGCAGAATCGCTCGCCAGGCGCATCGAGGATTGCGTGCGCGGCTTCGCCCGACAGGACAAATTCCTCGCCAACAACCCGCCGCAGATCGACTTCAACGGCTTCTATTCGGAGGGTTATGTCCTGGAGCCCGGCAGCGAGGCCGAGGCCGTGCTCGGCCGGGCCCATGAGGGCTCGACCGGAAAACCGCTGAAGAGCTTTATGACCGCGGGATATCTCGATACCCGCGTCTATGCGCTCTACGACAAGATTCCAGCGCTATGCTATGGACCGATCACTGAGAATATTCACGCCTTCGACGAGCGCGTCAGCCTCGCTTCCCTGAAACGGATCACCGGGACGATGGCGCTGTTCGTGGCGGAGTGGTGCGGGGTCGAAAGCATCGAGGGATAAGCGCGCCTGCTGGGCCGTTGCCGCGTGGGCAACCCACTGACGCGTATGGATTGGAAGAGCGGATAATGGCGAAGTCGGTCGTTCGGAAACACCCTTCGGCATTGCGCGACTTTCTCAAGAGCGAAGCAGCCGGCGGCATCATCCTGATGGCGGTCGCGCTCATCGCGATCCTCGTCGCGAATTCGCCGGCCGCGACGCTCTATTTCAAGGTGCTCGGCACCTATGTGGCCGGCCTCTCGATCCTCCACTGGATCAACGACGCGCTGATGGCCGTGTTCTTCCTGCTCGTCGGGCTGGAGATCAAGCGCGAGTTCCTCGATGGCCAGCTGTCGAGTTGGTCGCGCCGGGCGCTACCGGGATTCGCCGCGCTGGGCGGCATGGTGGCGCCGGCCCTGATCTATGTCGCGTTCAATCTCGGCTCGCCGGAAGGCTTGCGCGGCTGGGCCATTCCCGCCGCGACCGACATCGCCTTTGCGCTCGGCGTTCTGTCGCTGCTGGGCTCGCGCGTGCCGGCCTCGCTCAAGGTCTTCCTGACCGCGCTCGCGATCCTCGACGATCTCGGTGCCGTCATCATCATCGCGATCTTCTACACGGCGGACCTCTCCACGCTATTCCTGGGCCTCGACGCGCTGACGCTGATTGCCCTGTTCGCGCTCAACCGGCTCGGCGTGACCCGCCTCACGCCCTATCTCGTGCTGGGCGCCCTGCTCTGGTTCCTCGCGCTCAAATCCGGCATCCACGCCACGCTTGCCGGCGTCGCGCTGGCGCTGACCATCCCGCTCAAGACGTCGCGGGGCACGCCTGACAGCGCGGACTCGCCGCTGCACAAGCTCGAACATGCGCTGCACCCCTGGGTCGCGTTCCTGATCATCCCGATCTTCGGCTTCGCCAATGCGGGGGTCTCCTTCGCGGGGCTCGGGCCGTCCGCTTTGCTCGCTCCGGTGCCGCTGGGCATCACGCTCGGCCTGTTCCTGGGCAAGCAGATCGGCGTCTTCGGCTTCGGCTGGGCCGCGATCCGGGCGGGCCTCGCGGACCTGCCGGCGGGTGCATCCTGGCTGCAATTCTACGGCATCGCGCTGCTGTGCGGCATCGGCTTCACGATGAGCCTGTTCATCGGCCTGCTGGCTTTCCCGGAATCGCCGGCCTTGCAGGACCAGACCAAGATCGGTGTGCTCGCGGGCTCGCTGATCGCGGGTGTTGCCGGCTGGGCGCTGCTGCGGCTGACATCGGCGAAAAAACGCCCTTAGCGGCGCCTCGCAAGACGTCACAAAACAGTCACATAACAAAAAATACATTAGCTAAATCGGAACCAAAGCGCGATGCTTGCGTCGTTCGCAGGCGCACGAATCACGACACCTGCGCTAGGTTGCGGGCGGCCGTGGAGGCGCCACCATTTAATGAAGAAATCGAAGCGCGTGCCCGGTGAAATAAGGGCGCAGATAGCGGCCATGCCGATCCGGCGCGCCGACGACGACTCGGCGGAAATCCTGCTCGTGACCTCGCGTACGACGCAGCGCTGGATCGTGCCCAAGGGCTGGCCGATCAAGGGGCTTAAGGACCATGAAGCCGCCGCACGCGAGGCCATGGAAGAAGCCGGCGTCATCGGCACGGTCAGCGAGACGCCAGCGGGCAGCTATCTCTACTGGAAGCGCATGTCCGACCACTTCGTCCTCTGCGAGGTGAAGCTCTATCTGCTCGACGTCGAACGCCAGCTCGAAAGCTGGGCCGAGCAGCACCAGCGGCGTAGTCAATGGTTCAAGCTGGCCGACGCCGCCGATCTCGTCGACGAGCCCGAACTCGGCACCGCCATCCGCAAGCTGGAGACCGCGTTGGCGGCGTAAGGATCCTTTCGGCTTGCCTCAGCCCTCATCTTGAGGAGCCGCGAAGCGGCGTCTCGAAGGATGCTTCAGTTATCTCAGGAGCCTCGCTGGACCATCCTTCGAGACGCCATTCCTGACGGAATGGCTCCTCAGGATGAGGGCTGAGAGGTGTCTCAAACGCTCTCCAATGGCACCGGCTCACGCACCGGAATGCGGCGCAGGAACGAGAGCGCCCTGCTCCTGGCGCGCGCGGGCTTCCTTGGTCTCCATCAGCCGGCTTTCGCGCAGGACATTGGCGCTCTCCAGGATCGGGTAGCCGATCGAGGCGATGTGGCCGTGGATGCGCTTGAGATCGCGGATGATGTCGAGATGGATGGCGCTGGTTTCGATCGATTCCGGGCGCCCGCTGCGCAGCCTCTGGAAATGGCTTTCGGTGGCCCGCCTTTCGGCATCGCGCATCACGGCCTTCTCGGCAAAGAGCTGGCGTGCGAGCGTCAGGTCGCGCGTCGCGAAGACGTTGAGCGCCAGAACCAGCCCCGAGGCGACGCGCTGGTGGAACTCGCGGATCTCGGCCAGCCCCTCCGGCGAGAAGGTATAGCGCTTGCGGATCTTCTTCTCCGCGAGCTCGCGGAGGTTCTTGTCGATAATGTCGCCGATATGCTCGAGATTGGTGATCAGGGTGATGATCTCGAGCAGGCGGCGGCTCTCCTCCTCGCTCAACTCGTTGCGCGAG
Source organism: Allobosea lathyri (assembly GCF_900108245.1). GTDB lineage: Bacteria > Pseudomonadota > Alphaproteobacteria > Rhizobiales > Beijerinckiaceae > Allobosea > Allobosea lathyri. The sequence continues at coordinate 13,372 of NZ_FNUY01000001.1, read as the reverse complement.
ACCTGCACGAGATAGAGCTTGATCGATTCATGGATCGTGTCGACGCCGTCATCGGCCTGGGCGATGGCGCGGGAGAGCTTGAGCTCGTCCTTTTCCAGCAGCGTCATCGTATCGCGCAGCATCAGCTCGACGCGATCTCCGAGGTTCAGCGCCTCGCGCATCGCGCAGGCGAGCGCCTCGGTCGGGCTGTCCAGGGCGTTGGGGTCGAGATAACGCGGCGCCACGACGGAATCAGCGGTTTCCTTATCGGGCATCAGCCGCCCGACCAGCGCCGAAATCGGCCCGACGAAGGGCAGGAACAGCAGCGCGCCGACAAGGTTGAGCGCGACGTGGAACTCGATCGCCAGACGCGTATCGAGCGTCGGCAGAGCCAGCATCCCGTTGGATAGCGGCCCGACGAAGGGCAGCACGATCAGCGCAAGGACAAGCCGGGTGAGGAGATTGCCGACAGCGGCGCGGCGCTGGGCAGCCGGCGAGCCAAGCTGATCGAGCACCGGGATCAGGGCATTACCGAGATTGGCGCCGACGACCAGCGTCAGAGCGGTGGCCGGGGGAAACAGGCCAGACGCCGCAAAGGTCGCGATCAACAGGATGACAGCAATGCTGGAATGCGTCAGCCAGGTCGCGGCCACCGCGACCAGCACGGCCAGCAGCGGCTCGGAGCCCAGCGCGCTCAGGAGGATACGGAAGGTCGGCGACTGCGCCAGCGGCGCTGCCGCCTGGTTCAACTCGATCAGGGCCAGCAGGATCAGGCCGATGCCGACGAGAACCCGGCCGATATTGCGGGCCCGCTCCATCGCCTCGTTGGAGAGATAAAGCACGACGCCGATCGCGAGGCAGAGGCCCCAGAGCCAGCCGAGATCCATCGAGATCACGAAGGCGGCAAGCGAGGTGCCGAGATTGGCGCCGAGCAGCACGGCCAACGCCATGGCCGCGCCGATCAGGCTGCGCCCGGCAAAGGACGAGACCAGCAAGGTCGTCGCAGTCGAGCTCTGCAGCACCATCGTGACCGCAATGCCGCTGCCGAAGGCGGCGAAGCGATTGCGGGTGAAGGCCTGGAGCGCATGGCGAAGCGAGGCCCCGAAGGCGCGCATCGCCCCGGTTCGCACCAGCCGCACCGCCCATATCAGCAGCGCGACGCCGCCGGCCAGGTGGATCAGGATGGTGGTTGCGCTCTCGCTCGTGCTCATTTTCGCTGGGTCTTTCCCCGATTCAACATCGCCCTATTAGCCTGAATTTACTGATTTTTCATTAGCCAACTCAACAGCAATATCAGCGGAACGTGCTGATATTGCGGCAGAACACCGATTTTTTTCGATATAAAAATCACCATTTTTCCGGCGGAGCGGCCGCCGGGGCGCTCAGACCGGGGGAATCAGGGTCACGCCGGATTTCGCGAAGGAGAGCCACACCGGCATTCCCGGCTCCAGCATGTCGCGCGCGCCGTACTGGATGACGAAAAGCTCGCCGACCGCAGTCGAGACCATGATATCCAGGTGATTGCCGAGATAGGCGCATTTCTTGATCGTGCCAGGCAAGGCCATCGCGTCGGCCTCATGCCCGATCAGCAGGCTCTCGGGCCGTACCGCGACCTTGGCGGGCCCTATACCCAGCCCGCGCGCGGGCATGGGCACGCTCACCGGCCCGATCGCGACTTCGGCGCGCCCGTCCGCCACGGATTTGACGGTGACGTCGATCAGATTGGCATCGCCGATGAAATCCGCCACGAAGGCGTTGGCGGGCTGCTCGTAGAGGTCGCGCGGGGCGCCCTCCTGCGCGATCCTGGCGTTCGACATCACGATGATCCGGTCGGAGACGGCCAGCGCCTCTTCCTGATCATGCGTGACATAGGCGACGGTCAGGTTCAGATCCTGCTGCAATTCGCGGATTTCCTCGCGAACCCGCCGGCGCAGCTTGGCATCGAGGTTGGAGAGCGGCTCGTCGAACAGCAGCACCTGCGGCTCCAGCACGAGCGCGCGTGCGACCGCGACCCGCTGCTGCTGCCCGCCCGACAATTCGGAGGGAAAGCGGTTCTCGAAGCCCTTGAGGCCGACCAGCTCCAGCTTGGACATAGCCATGTCGCGCGCCACCTCCTTGCCGAGTCCCTTGACGGTCGGGCCATAGGCGGCGTTCTCGATGACGCTCATATGCGGAAACAGCGCATAGGACTGGAAGACCATGCTCACATCGCGGTCGGCCGCCGAGAGCCTTGTGACATCCTTGCCGCCGATCATGATCTGGCCTTCGCTGGCGATCTCGAGCCCCGCGATCATGCGCAAAGTCGTGGTCTTGCCGCAGCCGGAGGGGCCGAGCAGAGTCACCAGCTTGCCAGCCTCGATGCTGAAACTGACATTGTCGACCGCCGTCACCGCGCCATAGCGCATGCTGACATTGCGGAATTCGACTGAAGCGGGTCCGGCCTTCGTCAACTCACTGCTCCCTGATTGATGGGGTCGGAGACCGAACTGGACAGCGCAACGACCTTGCGCCGGCCGAGTTTCCGCTCGCCGACACCGAGCTGGATCAGGCCGATGCCGATCGCCATGACGACGATGAGCACCGAGGAATAGGCGATGGCGAGGCCGAATTCGCCGGCTTCGACGCGCCCGACGATATAGGCGGTGGCGAGGTTGTACTCGGCCGAGACCAGGAAGATCACAGCGCTGACGGCCGTCATGCTGCGCACGAAGCTGTAGACCAGCGCCGCGACCAGCGCCGGCCGCAGCAGCGGCAGCACGACGCGCCAGAGCGTGGTGAAGCTGCGCGCCCGCAGCGTCGTCGACGCTTCGTCGAGGCTCTTGTCGATCTGCGACAGGCCGGCGATGCCGGAGCGCACGCCGACTGGCATGTTGCGGAAGACGAAGGCGATGATGAGGATCAGGCCCGTGCCGGTGATCTCGATGGGCGGGACGTTGAAGGCGAGGATATAGGCGACGCCCAGCACGGTGCCGGGGATGGCGAAGCTCAGCATGGTCGCGAATTCGAGGCTGCTGCGGCCGCGGAAGTTCTGCCGCGTCAGCAGATAGGCGGTGAGCAGGCCGATGATGGCGGTCAGCGGCGCCGAGATCGCGGCAACCTTGAGCGTGGTGAAGAAGGAATTCCAGGCCGCGCCTTCGAAGAAGATGCCGCGGCTGAAATCGATGGCGAAGCCGGTGCGGTAATGCTCCAGCGTCGGGGTATGGTCGCGGCCCATCGTCTTGACGAAACCGCCCATCAGGATGACCAGATAGATGATGAAGGTCAGCGCCACCCAGGGCACGATGACCAGGCCGGCGAGCCATTGCACGCGGCGCGGCAGCGGCGTCGGCAGCCCGGCATCGCCCTTGCCGGTCAGCGTCGTGTAGGATTTGTTGCCGAGCCAGCGCTGCTGGATCCAGAACGCGCCCAGAGTGAAGGCGAGCAGCACGATGGCCAGCACCGCCGCCTGCCCCTGATTGTAGGCCGCGCCGACGACGGCGAAGAAGATCTTGGTCGACAGCACCTCGAAATTGCCGCCGAGCACGAGCGGATTGCCGAAATCGGCCATGCTCTCGACGAAACCGAGCAGGAAGGCGTTGGCGATGCCCGGCCGCAGCAGCGGCCAGGTCACGGTGGAGAACGTCTGCCAGCGCTTGGCGCCCAGCGTCTGCGAGGCCTCTTCGAGGCTCGGGCTGATGCCCTGGACGACGCCGATCAGCACCAGGAAGGCGATCGGCGCAAAGGCCAGCACCTGCGCCAGCAGGATGCCGGGCAGGCCGTAGAGCCAGCGCGAACGCGGCACGTCGAACCATTCATAGAGCAGGCTGGAGACCAGCCCCGCGCGGCCGAAGAGCAGGATGAGCGCCAGGCCGATGACGAAGGGCGGCGTGATGATCGGCAGGACCGTCAGCGCCCGCATGACGCGCTTGCCGGGCATGCCGGTGCGCAGGATCAGGAGGGCGCAGGCGAGGCCGAGCAGCGTGGTGATGACGCCGGTCAGGACAGCGAGGACCAGGGTGTTCCAGGCCACGCCGCAATTGACGTTGGCGCTGAGGCAGCCCAGCCCCCAGATCGAGGAATCGAAAAAGCGCGCGACGAAGGCCGAGGGCGCGAAAGCCCCGGCCTGATCGACCAGCGCGCTCCTCAGAATGGTCGCTACGGGGAAGAAGATGAACAGCCCGATCAGCAGGATGACGATGCCGATCGAGGAGGTCGTGAACAGGTCGCCCCGGCAGACGCCGCGATAGGCCAGCCCATGGCAGAGCAGGAGCAGCAGCGACAGGATCGCCAGGAAACCGCCGGCGCCCATGCCGCGCTGCGTCGCGCCAGAACCGCCAAGCAGAACCGCAAGCCAGGGAATGCCCTGATTTTCTAGGGCAATTGCAAAGCCCTGCGCGAAGAACAGCACCATGCCGGCAAGACCGGCCCAGACCAGCACGGTCGCGACCCGTGGCGTGTCGCGGCTGGACATGACGGCGGTCGCCGCGACCAGCGCCACGCCGATGGGCAGGAGCCAGGGCGCCTGCCCCGACAGGGCCAGCACGAGCGCGCTGCCGGCCTTGCCGAGGGGATAGCCGGCGAGCCAACCGAACTCGGTCAGGCTCATCCCCTCGACGAAATACCAGGGCAGCAGGGCATAGCCGAGCCAGCCGAGCAGCAGCGCAAGCTTCGTGGCGGCGCGCATCCTTGCCCTGTCCCCTCATTTCACTTGTGGCCCGCCGATTATGACGGCTTTTGCGACCACAGATCTGATTTTACGACAGAACCGTCGCCGTCATCCCGGGCTTGACCCGGGATCCATCGAAGGGCGGTGGCGCTCCACGATGGATCCCGAATCTCCGCTTCGCTGCGTTCGGGATGACGGCGGTGGTTCCGATGGAAACGCCGTGACCGTTCCTTGCCTTATTTCGGCAGCGCCTTCACTTCCTTGTCCCATTTCGCGAGCAGGCGATTGCGCTCGGCCGAGGAGCCGTATTTCACGAAGTCGTAGTTGATCAGCTTCATCTCCGACATTTTCGGCGATTGGGCCGGCACCGGCGCGTTCTTGTTCGAGGGCACCTGATAGGATTTCGCCGGAGCGGCCAGGGCCTGGGCGGCAGGCGTCAGGGCCCAGTCATAGAACTTCTTGGCGTTGTCGAGATTGCGCGCGCCCTTGACGATCGACATGGAGCCGATCTCGTATCCAGTGCCCTCGCAAGGCGCCACGGGCTTGATCGGGTCGCCCTGCACGGCAAAGACCACCGCGTCATGGATGAAGACGATGCCGACCGCGGTCTCGCCCAGGCTCGCGGCCTTGGCGGGCGCTGCGCCCGACTTGGTGTACTGGCTGATGTTCTTGTGCAGGGCCTTGAGATATTCGAAGCCCTTATCCTCGCCCATCAGTTGAACGACGGTCGCGAGCAGGTTGTAGGCCGTGCCCGAGGAATTGGGGTCGGCGACCTGTACGTCGTCCTTCAGCTTGGCGTTGAGCAGATCGGCCCAGCATTTGGGCTCGGGAATGCCCTTCTGCTTGATCTGCTGCGTGTTGAAGCCGAAGCCGAGCGCGCCGGCATAGATGCCGATCGAGCGCTTCTTGGCAGCGGTCCATTGCGAGATTGCCCAGTCGTTCAGATCCTTGTTGACCGGGGACTCATATTCCTGGGTCAGCCCCTCTTCCGCCGCCTGGAGATGCGGATCGCCGGTGCCACCCCACCAGATGTCGCCGCGCGGATTGGCGGATTCAGCCTTGAGCTGGGCATAGATCTCGCCCGCGGACTTGCGGGTCATCGCGACCTTGATGCCGGTGTCCTTCTCGAATGCCGTGGACATGGCGCGGCACCATTCTTCCTGCACGCCGCAATACATCACGAGCGCCCCTTGAGCCCGGGCCGGCACGGCGGCGAAGGATGCGGTGGCGACCGCGGCGAACAGGCCCGCCTTGAGCCAGGATTTGGTCTGCATGGTAACCTCCCTGATGAGAACGTTTCGTTCTTCTGTCTTTGGTGTGAAACTGAGACGACTTTCGTCGAAATATCAACGGCTATCGTGCTGGCTAAATGATCCCCGTGATCGCCTGGAGCTGACCGACCAGGGCCGGCGTACAGCACAGGATTGGATTGCCCTTGGCGATCGCATCGCCGGCGAAGAAATCATTGATCGTAGCGCCAGCTTCGCTGGCGATCACCACACCGGCCGCGACATCCCAGGCATTGATATGGAGCTCCGCGTAAGCCTCCGACCGGCCATTGGCGACATGGCAGATGCCGAGCGCGCCCGAACCCGAGCGCTTCATCGAGGCGCCGGCCGCATAGCCGCGCTCGATAACCGGCAGGTAGTTCGCCGCGGGCACACGCGTCGACCAGCCCAACTCGACATAGGCGCGGGTGATGTCGCTGGCGCCGGAGACCTTGATCGGCTGGCCGTTCATGGTGGCGCCACGACCGCGCCGGCCGACATAGACCTCCTCCATCGCAGGGGCCGCGATGATGCCGATTTCGGGCACGCCGTTCAGCAGAAAGCCGATCGAAACGCACCAGTTGCGGTCGCCCCGGGCGAAATTCGAGGTGCCGTCGATGGGATCGATGATCCAGACCTTATCGCTGGCCTGCCCGCCGCCCTCCTCGCCGATGACGGCATCCCCGGGGAACAGCACGCCAAGGCGCTGGCGCAGGAAATCCTCGACCGCCCCGTCGGCGACGGTGAGCCAATCCTGCGCGCCCTTCATGGTGATGCCGAGGCTGTCGCGCTTGTTGAAATAATCGAGCGCCATCCGGCTTGCCTCGGTGACGAGGCCGAGCACGGCGTATTGGCGCAGATCGAGTTCGGCCGGCGTCATGATCACAATGCTCCCAGCGTCACGGAAACCGGCTTGCCGGTACGTGCCGATTCCGTCGCGGCGTCGGCCAGGATCTGGGCCTTGAGCCCGTCGAGGCCCGACGGCGTCGCCGCCTTGCCGCCTTTGCAGGCCGCGATGAACGCGTCGAGCTCGGCCCGGTAGGCTGCCGCGTAGCGTTCGAGGAAGAAGTTCTGCACCGGATCGGCCCGGAAGCCGGCACCTGTCGCGATCTCGACGGTGGTCTCGTGGATGTTGCCGGCGCGCAGCATGCCCTTGGAGCCGTGGACCTCGATGCGCTGATCGTAGCCATAGGTCGCCCGGCGCGAATTGGAGATCTGCGCGATCCGGCCCGAGGCCGTCTTCATCAGCACGGCCGCGGTATCGACATCGCCCGCCTCGCCGATCGCGGGATCGACCAAAGCCGAGCCGAGCGCGAAGACCTCGACCGGCTCTTCGGCCAGCAGGAAGCGCGCCATGTCGAAATCATGGATCATCATGTCGCGGAACAGCCCGCCCGAGCGCTTCACATAATCGACCGGCGGCGGCGAAGGATCGCGCGAGATCACGCTGACGATCTCGATCGCGCCAGCGTCGCCGGCACGCAGCCGGCTTTCGAGAGCGGCGAAATTCGGATCGAAACGGCGGTTGAAGCCGATCATCAGCGGCTTGCCGGAACGCTCCACAACTTTCAGGCAGCGCCGGATGCGGTCGGCGTCGAGATCGACAGGCTTCTCGCAGAACACGGCCTTGCCCGCGGAGACGGCAGCTTCGATCAGGTCGGCATGGGTATCGGTGGGCGTGCAGATCAGGATGGCGTCGATAGAGGCATCGCTGATGATCGCCTCGGCGGTTGCGGTTTTCGCCCCCGTAGATGCCGCCAAAGCAGCGGCTGCCTCCGGCGACGCATCGCCCACCGAGACAAGGCTCGCATCGGCCCTGGCGGCCACGTTCAGCCCGTGAATGCGGCCAATCCGTCCCGCGCCCAGCAATCCCATTCGCATCGTCGTCATCTGTCCTGTTGTCACCGGGCGAATCGTCTCGCCCCCGTCAATCATGTGCGCCCAGGATCGTCTGGTCGAAATCGATATTGGCACCGGTCATCAGCCCCGATTCCGGCGATGCCAGATAGGCCACGGCCTTGGCGACCTCGCGCGGATCGAGCAGGCGCCCGAAAGGCTGGCCGGCGGCTGCATCGTCGAGCCAGCCATCCTGTGCGCCATGGCGCCGGCGCATGATCGCATCTTCGCCGGGCGTCGCCATCCAGCCGATATTCAGGCCGTTGACGCGGATGCGCTGCGAGATCAGGCCGAAAGCGGCATTCTTGGTCAACGCCGCCAGCGCCCCCTTCGAGATGCTGTAGGCGGACAGGAAGGGCTGCCCGCCATGGGCTGACATCGACTGGATATTGACGATGGCGCCCTCGATCTTCTGGCGACGCATCATTTCGGCCGCATCCTGGATCAGGAAGAACGGCGCGCGCAGATTGACCGCCATGATCCGCTCGTAGAGCTCGGGCGAGGTGTCGAAGATCGTGCCGCGATCGGTGTCGCCAGCCGCATTCACCAGGATATCGAGCCGCCCGAAGGCCTGCTCGGCAGCGGGAACGATGGTCCTGACTCCAGCGAGATCGGCAAGATCGACGGCATGGAAGCGAGCGTCGCAGCCATCGGCCTTCAGGCTCGCGGCAACGGCCTCGCCCCGTTCGCGATTGCGCCCGGTCAGAAGCAAGGACAACACGCCGCGAGCCGCGAATTCGCGCGCGATCGCCTCGCCAAGCCCCTGGCTGCCGCCGGTCACGATTGCGGCTTTGCCGTCGAGATTACGGCTGAATGGCATGGAGTCGGACACCAGGCGCACATCTCCCCGAAGTGCAAAACGGCAGGAATTTTTTGATTTCCTGATTATTGGAATAAACATTCCGTTTTAAGCAGGACGAAGTCAAGGCGGCCGATATAAAGGCGCAGCGCGACCGTGGCACCTCGGCATGCGGTGCGTGAAACCTTCTGTTCACAGCAATTGGTAGAAGCCGGGCAAATCGCCGCACCGCGTCGCTGCACCCTCAATCGCCTCCTGGCGTGCGCCCTGTGCTGTATAATGAGGCATAAGCGGGGATATCGCCTTGCCGTGAACGCGCGTCTGCCCTGCGCTGCACAGTTGACGCATCGGTTGGCACATGCCTTGCTGAAGGCCCGAATGAAAAAATGGCGCAATAACCGCCGCGATTTCGGTACCTGGCTTACATGCGGAGGCATATTCATGAACGAACAGGATTTGCGACGACTGATCGCGAATGTGAAGGATGGCGCGCTGTCGCGACGCTCCTTCATACAAAAGGTAGCGGCGGTCGGCCTGGCCGCCCCGCTCGCCAACCAGATGCTGGCTTTCAACGGCGTCGCAATGGCGCAGAACGCCACCGTCGAGTACAAGCCGACCAAGGCCGGCGGCGGCGGGCCGCTCAAGATCCTGCTCTGGCAGGCCCCCACCCTGCTGAACCCGCATTTCGCCTCGGGCACCAAGGACCAGATCGCCTCGCGCATCTTCTTCGAGCCGCTCGCCGGCTGGGACAAGGAAGGCAACCTGATCCCGCAGCTCGCCGCCGAGATTCCCAGCAAGACGAATGGCGGCCTCTCCGCGGATGGCAAGGAAGTCATCTGGAAGATCAAGCAGGGCGTGAAATGGCATGACGGCAAGCCCCTGACCGCCGACGACGTCGTCTTCACCTGGGAATATGCCGCCGATCCTGCGACCGCCGCCTATACCACCGGCGCCTACAAGGACATCACGGTTACCAAGGTCGACGAGCACACCGTCAAGATCGTCTTCAAGGAAGCGACGCCGTTCTGGGCCGACGCCTTTGTCGGCGTCACCGGCCAGATCCTGCCCAAGCATCATTTCGGCGAGTATAAGGGCGCCAAATCGCGCGAGGCCCCGGCCAACCTGAAGCCCGTCGGCACCGGCCCTTACAAGTTCGTCGACTTCAAGCCCGGCGACATCATCACGGCCGAGCGCTTCACCGACTATCACGTCAAGAACCAGCCGCATTTCGACACGCTCGAAGTCAAGGGCGGCGGCGATGCGGTGTCTGCGGCGCGCGCCGTGCTGCAGACCGGGGAATTCGACTATGCCTGGAATCTCCAGGTCGAGGATGAAGTCCTCAAGCGCATGGAGACGGGCGGGCGCGGCAAGATCAGCGCGGTTGTCTCTGGTGATATCGAGTTCATCATCCTGAACCCGACCGATCCCTGGACCGAGGTCGATGGCGAGCGCTCCAGCGTCAAGACCAAGCATCCGACGCTTTCGGATCCGAAGGTGCGCGAAGCGATCAACCTGCTGATCGACCGCGACTCCGTCCAGAAGTTCATCTATGGCCGCGGCGGCATTGCGACGGCGAGCTTCGTCAACGAGCCCAAGCAGTTCAAGTCGCAGAAGCTGAAATACGAATTCAGCATCGACAAGGCCAACAAGATCCTCGACGACGCCGGCTACAAGAAGGGCGCCGACGGCATCCGCGAGAAGGACGGCAAGAAGCTCAAATACGTCTTCCAGACCTCGATCAACGCGCCGCGCCAGAAGACCCAGGCCATCATCAAGCAGGCCTGCCAGCGCGCCGGCATCGATCTGGAACTCAAGTCGGTGACGGCCTCGGTGTTCTTCTCCTCGGATGTGGCGAACCCCGACACCTACACCAAGCTCTATGTCGACATGGAGATGTATACGACGACCCAGCCGCAGCCCGATCCGGAGCGCTTCCTCAACCAGTTCACCTCCTGGGAGGTCGCGACCAAGGAGAACAAGTGGCTGGGCCGCAACGTCTCGCGCTACTCCGACCCGGCTGCAGACGAGGCCTACAAGGCCGCCCAGAAGGAGCTCGACCCGGTCAAGCGCGCCGCGCTTCTGATCAAGGTCAACGAGATCTTCTGCGAGGCGAACATCATCCTGCCGCTGCTGTCGCGCACCCGCGTCGCCGCGTCGGTCAACAACCTGACGCACGACCACAGCGGCTGGGATGTCGATACCTGGAACCTGGCTGCCTGGTATCGTAGCTGATCCTGCAGGCACGCCCCTTACGCCGCCATCAAAGGCCGTGTAAGGGGCCATCCGGCTCCGCATCAAAACGGAGCCGGACCATTTCGTGTAAAATGGGCGCCGGTCGACGGTCCCCTCAAGCCAGCGGCGCCTGAACGCAGGCTCAAAGAGACGTAAAATATGGCTACTTACCTGCTAAGGCGCTTGCTGATCGCGATTCCGAGCCTTCTCGGCATCAGCCTGATCCTGTTCACGGTGCTGGCGCTCGCGCCGGGCGATCCGTTCTCGGAAATGGCGACCAATCCCAATGTGCCGCCTGAAGTCCGCGAGGCGATCCGCGCCAGCTTCGGCCTGAACGACCCGATCATGGTGCGTTATCTGCGCTGGCTGGGCGCGATGGCTCAGGGCGATTGGGGTTTCTCCTTCGCCAGCCGCATCAATGTCGACACGCTCATCCTGCAGCGCGTCCCGACCACGCTCTTCGTCGTCGGTTCCTCGCAAATCCTGGCGCTCTGCATCGCGCTTCCGGTCGGCATCTACGCGGCGACCCGGCCCTATTCGGTCTTCGACCAGATCGCCAACACGCTGGCTTTCGTGGGATTCTCGCTGCCGACCTTCTTCACCGGCCTGCTTTTCATCCTGATCTTCTCGGTGTCGCTCGACTGGTTCCCCTTCGTCTACCGCTCCGACATCGCGGCGACCGGCTGGCGCTGGTATTGGGAGATGTTCCGTCAGGCGATCATGCCGATCTGCGTGCTCGGGCTGTTCCAGGCGGCGTCCTACACCCGTTATGTGCGCTCGGCGGTGCTGGACGTGATCCGGCTCGACTATGTCACGACCGCCCGCGCCAAGGGCCTGGGCGAAAAGACCGTGACGCTGCGCCATATCACGCGCAACGCGCTGATCCCTGTGGTCACGCTGGTCGCGCTGCAGATGCCGGCTGTCTTCGGTGGCGCCATCGTCACCGAGCAGATCTTTCGCGTTCCCGGCATCGGCTCGCTGCTGATCGACGCGATCCTCGCCAACGATACCCCGGTGATCATGGCCGTGACTTTCGTCTTCGCCTGCCTGGTCGTCATTTTCAATCTTATCGCGGATGTCCTTTATGGCTGGCTCGACCCTCGCATCTCCTTCAGCTGATCCTGTGTTGGGCGCAGTGACTACGGCCAAAGTGATCTCGCCAGGCCGCGAGACCTGGCGACGCTTTCGCCAGCATCGCCTGGCCATGGCGAGCACGGTCATCCTCAGCCTGCTCATCCTGGGGGTCGTGATCGGGCCATGGCTCTGGCCTGTGCCGATCAACGAGATCGACTTCACGGCGCAGCTTCAGCGTCCCTCGCTCAACCATCCCTTCGGCACGGATGATCTCGGCCAGGATATCCTGGCGCGCATGATGTATGGCGGCCGCATTTCGCTCGCGGTCGGGCTGGCCGCCATGGTGGTGGCCACGACAGTCGGCGTCTGCATCGGCGCGCTGGCCGGCATGTCGCGCAGGATCGTCGACCCGATCCTGATGTGGGTGACCGATCTGTTCCTTTCGCTGCCGCAGCTGCCGCTGTTGCTGCTGATCATCTATCTCTTCCGCGAGCAGCTGAAGGCTGCCTTCGGGGTGGAGGGCGGCGTCTTCGTGCTGATCGTCGTGGTCATCGGCGGCTTGCGCTGGATGCCGGTGGCGCGGCTGGTGCGGGCCCAGTTCCTCTCGCTGCGCGAGAAGGAATTCGTCGAGGCCGCGCGTGCGTCGGGCGCCACCAAGATGCGGCAGATGGTTCGCCACATCCTGCCCAATGCGATCGGCCCGGTCATCGTCGCCTCGACCATCGAGGTCTCCTCGGCGATCATCGCCGAATCGACCCTGTCCTTCCTCGGGCTGGGCTTCCCGCCGGACATCCCGACCTGGGGCCGGCTGCTGTTCGACGCCAAGGATCATCTCGATTCCGCGCCGCATTGGGCGCTGTTCCCCGGCGCCGCCATCTTCCTCACCGTGCTGTCGATCAATTTCATCGGCGACGGCCTTCGCGACGCGCTCGATCCGCGCCGCGTCATCTGAAGCAACATCAGGGATACCGACATGAGCACCCCTATCCTGTCCGTCTCTAACCTCTCGACGTCCTTCCGGGTCGAGGGTCAGTGGAAGCCAGTCGTTCGGGACGTTTCGTTCGAGATCGCGCCGAAGGAGACGCTGGCGGTCGTCGGCGAGTCCGGTTCGGGCAAGAGCGTGACGGCTTTGTCGATCATGCGGCTGACGCCCTCGGGCAACAGCAAGATCGAGGGCTCGATCAAGCTCTCGGGCAAGGAGCTGCTGACCCTGCCCGACGCGCAGATGCGCCAGATCCGCGGCAACGAGATCGCGATGATCTTCCAGGAGCCGATGACGAGCTTGAACCCGGTGCTGACCATCGGCTTCCAGATCGCCGAGGCGCTGATCCTGCATCGCGGCCTGTCCCGCTCGGCGGCCGAGGCCGAGACGATCCGGCTGCTCGAGAAGGTCCGCATCCCCGCGGCCAAGTCGCGCTTCCACGAATATCCGCACCGCTTCTCCGGCGGCATGCGCCAGCGCGTGATGATCGCGATGGC
>NZ_FNUY01000010.1:174435-206018 GCF_900108245.1 Allobosea lathyri | reverse complement strand
TGATGCCCGAACTCGGGCACGTCTCGCCAAAGGCCATCGCTGCCCTGACGGGCCTCGCGCCCTTCAACAACGACAGCGGACGCAGGCGCGGCCAGCGCATGATCAGGGGCGGAAGGCGCCGCGTCCGGCGAGCCCTCTACATGGCCGCGCTTGCCGCCATCCGGACATCGCCGCGCTTCAAGACCTTCTACGACACCATCCGCGCCCGAAGCGCCGCCGCCAAAGTCGCCATCATCGCCGTCGCAAGAAAGCTCATCACCGTCCTCAACGCCATGCTCAAAACAAACACAGCCTTCCAGACATGACCCCAAACGACACAGTTGCCGGGTCTCCCTGCGGTCGCCCGGGACGACGGCGCCTTTCGATGCGAAATGCCCAACTGAAATTGCTTACGACATTCTCGGCCAGGCTCTTAGAGCAAGGCCGCCCCTCAAATAGAGCCGCCGGCCATGTCGGGAAACAGCAGGCGAACGGTGGTGCCCCCGCCTTGCGTGTCGAGGATTTCGAGCTTGCCCAGATGCGCTGCCATGATGTCGCGCACGATCGTGAGGCCAAGCCCCGCTCCAGCCGAATGCGCCGACAGGCGATTGAACGGCTCCGTCATCTGCGCGCGCTGCGTCGCGACGATACCGACGCCGTCATCTGCGACTTCGAGCCTGTTGCCATCGATGACCCGTACGATGATCGTCGAGCGCACCTGCGCATGGCGGATCGCATTGTCGACCAGGTTCGCCAATGCGGCACGGACGGTGGCTTCGTTGGCTTCGATGCTCCGCTCCGTATCCCCTTCTTCCTCGAAGGCGATGTCGATGCCGTTCCCGAGCACCAGAGGTGCCAGATCGACCAGCACGTCTCGCGCCACACGATTGAGCTGAACCGGCTCGAAGGGCAGTTCGGTGTTATGCAGCCGCGCGAGTTGCAGCATCGACGACACGATGGTGGTCAGCCGGTTCACATCGGTCGCCAGCGCCGCACGCGCGCCCGCATCGGCGACGGCATCGACCCTGGTACGCATGATGGCGAGCGGTGTCCGCAGCTCATGGGCAACGTTGTTCATGAAGCGCCGCTGCACATCCATGTTGCCGGCAATCTGGTCGAGCGCGGAGTTCAGCGCATTCGTCAGCGGCATCAGCTCGACGGGCGTCTTCAGCGTCGGCAGCAGCCCGCGCGGGGCCCGTGGGTCGATGCTGGCGGCCGCTTCGGCCGCGCGCCGCAACGTCCCGGCGATATAGGACACCGACATGGAGATAGCCGCCGCGATGACGATCCCGAAGACGAGGGAGATCGCGAGCGCCGGGCCGGCGATGGCCCGTAGGAAATGGACGAGGATCAGGTCCCAGCCGGGTACGCCGCCGCCGGTCGCGACAATGATACGGGCCCCATCCCTTTCGAGAATATCGAAAGTGAGGGCATTTTCTCCGCCGCCGCCGACCCGCATCTGCGCCGCGATGGTCGGCCCGTCGAGCCGAACGTCGATCGGCAGGCTCGGCCGCAATTCTCGGGCATACTCTACGACGGATCGTCCATCGGACACGACATACCAGAGCAACGGGCTGGCGCTCTCGATCTTCAGCAGCTCCGGCGTCTTGTCCATCAGCAATCCTTCGGCAGATTGGCGGACGCCTTGCCGAATGATTTCAGAGGTCACGTCGTTGCGTAGCGAGGCGGGTTCCTCAGTGATGAAGGTGAAAGCCAGAACGGCGGCGATTCCGGCTGCGAAAATCGCAACGCCGAGCAATGTCAGCCGTATCGTCAGGGCGCGCGACAGCGACATCATGGCAGGCTCCGGAAGGCATTGGGCCGGCGCGTCTGGCCTGTCGGCAACGGGCGGCGCGTCGAGCTATGTATCGTCACGGAGCCTCGGTCGAGCTATGACGAGCGGATCGGTCAGCGCCCGCTGGTCATGGTCATGATCTGCGTTTACGTCTTCGTTCAGTTCTGCTTCGAGTACGCTTGCCTCATGAATGCGCAAAGAGCCAGATGGCGGGAGCTCCACCTGCGCTTCCTCCCTGCCGCCGCCCTTGCGTTTCTGCTGGTGCTGGGCACGGCGGCACGCGCCGACGAGAGCATCAAGCCGGGCCAGCTGCCGCCGACCCCGCGCCAGGCCATTCTGGGATCGGTCGAGCAGGTTTTCGATAAGACGTCGAAGATCGTCAGCGTGGCCGTCGAGCGTTCGCTGTCGCTCTTCGGCGAACCGAATGCCTATATCGTCGGCGGCGAACTCAGCGGTTCCTTCGTCGTCGGCGGGCGGCATGGTGTCGGGCATTTGCAGTTCGCCGAAGGCGCGCCCATGCCGGTGACCTGGTCGGCGCTGTCGATCGGCATCGGGCTTGGCGCCGACTATGGCCGGGTGATCATGCTGGTCTATGGCCTCGACCGCCCCGAGGATGTCTTCGGCACCTATGGCAGCCTCGGCGGCAGCGCCCATTTCCTGGCAGGCGCGAATGCTACGATCCTCGCATCCGATCGTGCCAGGATCGTCCTGATCTCTTCCGGCCTTGGCCTGCGCCTGTCGGGCGATGTCAGCCGCATTCGTATCGAGCCCGCCGTCGATCCCGGCGCCCTGCGCCCGCCTGCGAACATCTGCACCAACCCGTCCGATTGCCTGCAGCCCCCACGGCGCTAGAACGTGAGCGCGAGTACCCTCCCGCGCGTCGCCTAAGCGCGGCGCGCCAGATGCTGATGTGCCGTCACATGGAGCTGGTCGAGCTGCGACGTGATCTCCAGCGCCGTCATGCTGATCTCGCGATCGTCGGCGGTCGCGCGGACATAAAGCGGGTCGGACCAGATCACACAGCCTCGCCCGAAGGGCAGCGCTATGCTGGCCTTGTCCCAGTTCTCGAGGTCCATGCGTGCCGTGGTCACCGCTGCGAAGAGATAGATCGGCCGACCGGACGCCCTCGCCAGTTGAACGGCTCCCCGGCCGGCAACCCGCGAGATCTTTGGAACGTCGGCCGTCAGCAGCACGCTGGTGTCGCCGCGCAGCGCGTCACGCATCTCGATGAAGGCTGGAACGCCTCGCTTTGCCTGAATCTTCGGCCGGCTCTGTGTCCCCGACCCGCGAATGACGCGATGCCCAGCGCGTTTCACCGCAGACGCGACCACCGCGCCGTCGAAATGAAGCGATGCCAGGACCGCCGTCTTCGGCGCCCCGACCAATGCGGCCAGGCTCAGCATCTGCTGCCCATGCCAGGTCATGGCGATGAACGGCTCCCGGCTTCTTTCCCACGGCTTGGCTCCGGGTATCTCCGGCTTGAACCGCGTCGGCGATCATTGCAGACCGCTCTTCCCTGGGATTCATCGCATTCCGCTCCACGGTGACTCTCGTGGAGTGGTTGCCGCGCAGGTTTGCTCCAACATTGCACGGGCCACTGGGGCCGCGATGAAATGGCTTGGAGCCGGGGGCGTGCGCCCAATGCGGCCGATCGAATGTCGAACCCGACCAGAGTTCGCAGCAGGGAGACCGAGTCGTCCGTTCGTGGCGCTCCGCCGGCAGGGTCAGGAACGTGGCAATGGGGCTGTCAGGCCAGTCGCGTGGGGCGCCCTTCGGCTGATGGTCGCGAGAGCAAAGCCCGCCAGGATCAGCGCGATGCCGATGAGGTGAAACGACCGGACGGGCTCACCGAGCACCAGGAAGGCGAGCGCGGCGGTGAAGAGGGCAACGAGATGGAACGAGGCGCCCGTGGCGGTTGCGCCGAGCGTGGCGACGCAGCGGTTCCACAGCACGAAGGCCAGCAGCGAGGCGAAGAGGCCGATATAAAGCACGGCGGCGAGCGAACCAGCGTCCAGCGGGATCGTCGCGCCATGGCCAAGCTCAACGATCCAGAAGGGCATCAGCACGACGAGGCCAGCAGCCATCGTTGCGGCGAGAAAGACGAGCGGGTCGAGTTCGGCGGGCTTCCGCCGGAGAAGGACCGAGTAAAGTGCGTAATTGGCGACGGCGACGAGGACGAGCAACTCGCCTCCCCCGAGCGAGAGCTGTCGGAGGCTAACGACATCGCCGCGCGACACGATCCAGGTGACGCCGACGAAAGACAGGGCGACGCCACAGAGCGTCCGCGGCGCGACCCGCTCGACGCCGAGCGCGAATGCGGCCAGCGGCACCATCAGCGGCAGGGTCGAGTTCAGGAACGCGACGCTTGCGGCCGGCACAGTCTGCAAGGCGAGATAGCCGAGCGCGTTGTAGCCGGCGATGCCGAAGGCGCCGCAACCGAAGATGAGCAGGGCATGCCGGCGCAAGAGCTGCCGCTGCTCATAGGCGCGCCGCGCCACGAAGGGTGCGAGCACGGACAGCGCCACCAGCCAGCGCCCGACGGCAAGCGAGACCGGCGGAAAGGTCGTGCCGAGCGCGCGGCCGAGAACGAGGTTGCCGGCCCAGAACAAGGGCGGCAGCCACAGCAGCAGCGCCGGTCGCGCCCAGAGCGCCGCGAGGAGCGCCCTCATGTCATGCCCTGACGCGCAAGACCTTCGAGGCCGAGGCGGAGGCGCCGGTTGTGACGGCCCTTATTGTCGATCTTGAGGATTCGGAAGGGGCGCGAGGCTCCCGTCGAGGCGAGATGCGTGCCGCCGCAGGCCTGGCGATCGAGCCCGACGATCTCGACGATCCGCACCTGTCCGTCAGCTGTCGGCGGCGGCGCGACAGAGCGCGACCGGATCAGGCCCGGCTCCGCGCCGGCCTGCGCCTGGGTCACGAGCGTATCGCGGACAACGAGGTCCTGGCGGATGACATCGTTGATCGCCGGTTCAAGGGCCTTCAAACGATCATTATCGGCCTCGGGCAGATCGAAATCGATCCGGGCCGTGCCATCGCCGTTCATCTGGACGCCGGTGACGAGCGCTCCATTGAAAGACTGGTAGACGAGCGCGTTGACGATATGCAGGCCGGTGTGAAGCTCGCGCATCAGCTGCCGGAAGGCGGGATCGACCTCAGCCTCGACCGGCCCGGCGGGCGCTTCGACCGCCTCCGCCAACAAATGCCAGACTTCACCGTCCTGCACTTCGAAGCCGATGACCGCGCTCTCGCCATCCGCCCAGCGCAGCAGACCGCGATCGGCCAATTGCCCTCCGCCTCCGGGATAGAACGGGCTCTCCCGCAGGAGCAGCCGGCCTGGCATCGAGGCCGTGACAACGGTCGAAAGAGTCAGCGTGTCCGGGTTGTCGAGGCAATAATAGCGACCCATGCCGAAGATATCCTGAAATTTGCGAGCGCGGACGGCACCGCATCGCGGTGGCCGGCGGACCGGAGATCAGGAGAGGGTGGCAGAGTTGCGCCGGCCGCTATTGGCTGGAATTGCGGAATGCGGGAGAGGCCGTTTGAGAACTTGGGCCGTCACTCCCAGAGGCTGGCCGACAATATCGCCAAATATTCCGGGTGGTTGCCCGTTGATGAAAATCCCGTCGTCATCCCGGGCGACCGAAGGGAGACCCGGGATCCATGCCGGAACCTATCAGAACGAGGGTTCCGGAATGGATCCCGGGTCTGCGCTGCGCTCCGCCCGGGATGACGACGTTTTTCGCCGATGCCAGCCCTCAGCGCCGCGCGGCGCGCAGCCATTGCAGCGGCGTGATTCCAAAGCAGCGCTTGAAATGCCGGTTCAGCGCGCTCTGGTCGCAGAACCCGGCCGCAAGGGCCGCTTCGACGATGGGCGCGCCCGCCCTGAGCTCGCGCAGCGCCGCCTTCAACCGGACCTGCGTCAGATAGGCATGGGGGGTCAGCCCGGTCGCGCGCTTGAACAGCCCGATGAGCTGGAACGGCGTCAGTCCCACAGCCGCACCCATGCCGTCGAGCGTCAACTCCTCCGCATAGCGGTCGCTCATGAGCGCCTGCACCTTGCCTGCAAGCTGGCTGTCGCGGGGCGCTGCCGGGATGCGCTCTCCGCCGCTGCCATGACGACCGAACAGCACGCCGAAGCTACGCACCAGCAGCTCGCGCTCCTCGAACGGATCGCGACCCGCGTCGAGCGCTCGATGCAGCGACAGAAAGGACGCGACAAGCGCATCATCCCTGAAGACGTTGGCGGTGAAGTATGGCGTCGCGGCAATGCCAAGCGAGCGACCGATCGCATCGATCGCGGGCTGGCTCAGATAGAGGCCGCGATATTGCCAGCGCCGGCTCCAGCCCATGCGCCCGGAATGGGGCTCGGCGGGGTTGAACACCAGCAGCGCAGACGCGCTTGCCTCCTCCGTCGAACCGCGGCTCTTGAATTGCGAACCACCGTCTTCCGTTACGGCGACGACGAGGGCCTCGTGGCTGTGTGGCGCATAATCATGGCTGGTGAAGTCGGCAGCGAGACAGCTCAGCCCCGGGACATGGGGGTCCTTCCAATAGCGTGAGCTGTTGCGCGTATCGACCCGGGCCAAGCTTCGGTCCCCCTGACGGCGTCATCATAGCAGGCTGCCGCATCGGCCGCGATCCCCGCTTCCAGCCCATCATCTCCACCCGAACTCTTGACGGCTCGCATCCAATTCGAACGCCGCAGATGACGGCGCGCCGCAACGGCCAAGGTTCAGACAGGCGGAAACACTTGGTCACCCCCGTGATGACCCAGTGTTTCCGAGTGAATTCAGCACGCTCTGACGGCGATCCGCCGCGCCTTCTTTGAAGGCAGCGAGCGCAATGGCGACGAAAGCGCCGACGCTTCCCAGGCTGCGGGTCTCCCGCCGCGTGACCAGATACTCTCCAGCCAGGACATTGAAGTCGCAGACGGCCAGCGCGCGCAGCCGGGGGTCGAAGCCGCGCTCGCGATCGAGCACGATTCCGATGCCGATCCCGGCCGCCACCGCCTCCTTGACCGCCTCGCGGCTGCCGAGGACCAGATGAGGCGCAAGCTCGATGCCGCGCTCCGCCAGCGCCGCCTCGAAGAGATGGCGCGTCATCGAGCCGGCCTCCCGTGTCACCAGGCGCTGACCTCGGAGCTCGCCTGCCTCGATCTCTCCGCGCTCCCACCAGGAATGGCCGGCATGGACGAGGATCTCCACCCGCTGGTCGAGCAGGAAGTCGCAGGCAAAATCGGGATGCGGCTCGCGCAGTGTCGCGATGGCGATGTCGACGCGGTGCTGCGCGACGAGATCCAGCAGCCTGCTGGAATTTTCGAGCCGCACGTCGAGCTGCACTCCCGGATGATCGGTGGTGAAGCGTTCCAGGATCGGCATGGCGACATAGGGCGCACACAGGCCGATGGCGAGGTGCCCCGTGGCAAGGCTGCGGCCGTCGCTCATCCGGGCCGAGATGTCGTCGA
Organism: Allobosea lathyri; assembly: GCF_900108245.1. GTDB lineage: Bacteria > Pseudomonadota > Alphaproteobacteria > Rhizobiales > Beijerinckiaceae > Allobosea > Allobosea lathyri. Next base: position 198,780 of record NZ_FNUY01000010.1, on the reverse strand, counting down.
GCATAAGGATCGCCTGCCGGACCTTCGGCAGCAGGTCGAGCGCGTCCAGGGTCAGTTCGACACCGCCGGCAGTGCGCTGGAACAGTCGCGTCCCGACTGCATCCTCAAGGGATTTTACGTGCTGCGTGATCGCGGGCTGGCTGACGCCCAGCGCCTGGGCGGCAGCCGAGAAGGTGCGATGGCTCGCGACGGCGTGGAAGGCACGGAGTTGGGACAGGTTCATGGGGCAGGCCGGCGCTCGAATAAGTTCAGCTTCATTCCAGTGTCACACGATTTAGCGACACTTATATCACGACAGCGCTCAAGGGCACGGAGACATCGATGCCAACCCCCAGCACCAGAAGCCTCAGCACCAAAAGCCTCGCGCGGATCGCCGCCATCGCGGCGGCCGCTTTCACTCTGGCGGGCGGCGCCGCGCTCGCCAAAGAGGTCGTGATCTACAACGCCTCCGACAGCGTCAACAACGCGCTCGTCAGCGCCTTCAAGAAGAAGCACCCTGACATCGAGGTGAAGTTCGTCTCGGGCTCGACCGGCCCGATCGCCGAGCGCGCCATCGCCGAGAAGGCCAAGCCGCAGGCCGACGTCGTGTATCTCGTCAACAACGCCGCTCTGGAGCAGCTCAAGCAGGCCGGCGTGTTCGAGCCCTACGAGCCGAAGGGCTCGAAGATCCTGCCCGCCTTCCGCGACGATGATGGTTTCTACAGCAAGTACTTCGCGACGACGATGTGCATGGTGGTCAACAAGGAACGGCTGGCGCAGAAGGGCCTGCCCATGCCCGCGACCTGGGAAGACCTGATCAGGCCGGTCTACCGCAAGGAGATTGCGCTGCCGTCGCCACTCAAATCGGGCACTGGCGGCGCTATCCTCACCACCTTCGTCGACGCTTTCGGCTGGCCCTTCGTCGAGAACCTCAACGAGAACGTCTACCAGTATTCCGATGGCGGCTCCGGCGGCGCGCAACTGGCGGGCGCGGGCGAGGTCGCTATCGGCCTGACCTTCGACACCACCTGCTTCGAGACCAAGGCTTCGGGCAGGCCGGTCGAGATCGTCTATGGCCGGATCACGCCCAACGTCACCGAAGGCGGCGGCCTGGTCGCCGGCGGCCCCAACCCGGCCGAGGCCAAGATCTTCCTCGATTTCATGGCGGGCGATGACGCGGCTGCCGTGCTCGGCAAGGTTGTCGGCGCCACGGCCGTGCCCGGGCACGGACTGGTCGATCTGAAACAGATCACGCTCTGGCAGATGCGCCGCCCGGTCGACATGACCGCCTTCCGGCGCGAATTCGCCAGCCGCATCCTCAAGCAGTGACGGGCCTGGAAACGTGATCGAACTGGCGGCTCCGCCCCTTGCCGCGGAGCGGCCGGCCCTCGCGAAGGGCCGGCCGCATCTGGCGGTGCGCGACATCGTCAAATCCTATGGTGGCGCCAGCCGGGCGGTCGACGGCGTTTCGCTCGATCTCGCCAAGGGAGAGTTCGTCACCCTGCTCGGCGATTCCGGCTGCGGCAAGACGAGCCTGCTGAGGATTATAGCCGGCTTTGTACAACCCGATGGCGGGCGCGTCCTGCGCGCGGAACAGGACGTCACCGAGATGGCCCCGGCGCGCCGGCGCATGGGCTTCGTCTTCCAGTCCTATGCGCTGTTTCCAACGAAGACCGTCGCCGAGAATATCGGCTTCGCGCTCACGATCGCCTCGCGCGGCCGCGACGAGCGGGAGCGCCGCGTCGCCGAGCTGGCGCGTCTCGTCGAGATGGAGCGACTGCTCGAACGCTATCCGCATGAATTATCCGGTGGCCAGCAGCAGCGCGTCGCATTGGCGCGCTCGCTCGCTTCCGATCCCGAGGTGCTGCTGCTGGACGAGCCGATGTCGGCTCTGGATGCCCGCATCCGCGTCAAGCTGCGCACCGAACTGCGCTCGATCATCGACAGGCTCGGCATCACCACGCTTTACGTGACGCATGACCAGGAGGAGGCCCTGGCCCTGTCCGACAGGGTCGCGGTCATGCGCAACGGACGCATCGAGCAGATCGGCACGCCGGCCGAGATCTATCACCGGCCCGCCTCCACCTTCCTGGCCCAGTTCATCGGTGTATCCAACCTCGTCGAAGGCCATGCGGTTGCCCGCGGTGTGGACGCCTATGGCGAGATCTGGCCCTTGGTATTCCCGCCCCGTATCAAGCCCGGAGAACGCGTCACGGCGGTCTACCGGCCTGAACATATTGCGGTAGTCGCGGCGGCGGGCCCCGAAGCAATGGGGCTCACAGGGCGGATCGCGAGTTCCGCGTTCCTCGGCGCGGTCCTGCGCCTCACGGTGACACTCGACTCAGGCCGGACCGTCATCGCCGACTGCCCGTCGCATGAGGCCGAGCGGATCGGCGGACGCGGCGCGCCGGTCGCTGTCGTGCCCGATGCGCGCCGTGCGGCGCTGATTCCCGGGCGGAGTCAGCCGTGACACGCCTGCTGCGCCAATTGCCGCGTGCGCTCGCAAGCGGCGTCGTCGCGCTGCTGCTGGTGGTCTTCATCGGCGTGCCGATCGGCGCCGTACTGGTCAACAGCTTCGTCATCTCCGGCCCGATGCCCCCAGTGCGCCTCAAGGCGGTCACGGCCGATGCGCTCGCCCGGCTGCCGGCGGAGGACAGCGCGGCCTTGATACGCCGCTGGAGCGAAACGGCGACCGAGCCGGAACGCGTCGAAGCGGGCGCGACCGCGTTCCGGCTCGCCGGGCTTGCGCCACCCTGGGATCGCAAGGCGCCCTATTCCGATCAGGCCATGGCGATGCAGACGGCACTGGTCGCCCTGACGCCGCAGGACCGGGCCGAAGTCGTCGACAATCAGGTGCTCGCGCATGTGATGCTGCACAAGCGGACCGCGCTCGCCTTCAGGGTGAAAGCCCTGATCGGCCAGCAGGCGTTCGACACGCTGCGCAACGGCTCCGAGGAGCGCTGGGGGCTCGACCACTATCTCAAGGTCTTCGAGGATTCCTATCTCCGAAACGCCGCATTCAACAGCCTGACGCTCGCCGGCCTGTCGGTCCTCTTCACGGTCCCCCTCGCCTTCGCGCTCGCTTACGGCATCAATTGCGGCGGTGTTCCCTGGCCCTCCGCGATGAGAGGCGTCTTCCTGATGCCCTTGGTCGCGCCGCCGGTACTGATCGCAACCGCCACCGTGATGCTCTTCGGCCGGCGCGGGCTGGTGACGCATTCGCTCCTCGACCGGGGGCTCGGGCTGATCGATGCCGACGAGACCAATCTCTACGGCCTGCTGGGCGTGGTGCTGGCACAGACATTGTCCTTCATGCCGGCGACGCTGATCATTCTCGACAACGTTCTGCGCCGGCAGGACGGCCGCATCGACGAAGCGGCGGCCGGGCTCGGCGCCGGCCACTTCACCACCTTTCGCCATGTCACGCTGCCGCTGGCCCTGCCCGCGATCAAGCGCGCGATCGTGCTCGTCTTCATCATGAGCCTCACGGATTTCGGCAATCCGCTCATTCTCGGCCGCGACACCCCCGTTCTCGCCGGCATCGTCTATGACGAGATCACCGCCTACAGAAACACGCCGCTCGCGGCGGCGCTCTGCGTCTGGATGATCATCCCCTCCCTCCTGCTCTATCTCGGCCTCGAACTGCTCGGGCGCCGGAAGGGCTATTCGAGCGCGAGCATCGCGGGGCGCTCCGAGCTGCCGATGCCGCGCTCCTGGCGCATCGGCCTGACCGCGCTGGCGGGAACGGTCGCCGCGCTGATCTTCGCGGTCTACGGCACCATGGCGCTCGGCGCGGTGACGAAGGTCTGGGGCAGCGACTGGGGCCTGACGCTCGGCTACTTCACCGGCGAAGGCGTCAAGATCGGCCTCGCCGGCGCGGGCTATGGCAGCTCCGAGCGCGGTCTCGACCTCGTCTGGGAAAGCCTGCGGATCGGCGTGATCGCGGGCCCTCTGGGCGGGCTGTTCGCGGTGGTGATCGCCTATGTCGTCGAGCGCCTGCGGCCGCCGGGCGCCAACCTCATCGTCTTTCTCGTGCTGGTACCGGCGATCCTGCCCGGCATCATCTTCGGCATCGGCTATATCGTGGCCTTCAACCTCCCCTTCGGCATTCCCAGCCTGTCGCTGACCGGCACCTCGGCGATCCTCGTCATCAACGTGCTGTTCTCGAACATCTTCGTCGGCGTTCTCGCCGCCCGCGCAGCCCTGCAGCGCATAGACCGCTCCATCGACGAAGCGGCCGAGAGCCTGGGCGCAGGCCTCGTCTCGCGCTTCCTGAACGTCACATTGCCGATCCTGCTGCCGGCCCTGCTGCTCGGCATGCTCTATGTCTTCATCGACGCGCTGACGACGCTGTCCTCGGTGATCTTCCTGGTCTCCGGCAACCACAAGCTCGCCTCGGTCGCGATCTTCAACCACGCCAGCTCAGGCGAATATGGCTATGCCGCCGCCAAGAGCCTCGTTCTGCTGGCCTTCGCGCTCGCAGCCATCGGCCTCGCCAGGCTGGTCGAGAAGCGCAGGGAGCCTGGCCGGCGCCGGTTCTCGCTCCCGCGCGGCCTGGGCCTGCCACGCTTCCCGGCACTCTCGAAATGACCATGGCCATGACCGATGATCTCGTATCGCGCGACGCTGACGCCTTCTTCCACCAGAGGGGGTCGAGTCCCTGCCTGTCGGCATTGCGCGCGGCGGAGGGCATCTGGCTCGAGGATATCGAGGGGCGGCGCTTCATCGACCTGCACGGCAACACCGTGCACCATATCGGGCATAGTCATCCGGAGGTGATTGCGGCGTTGAAGCGTCAGCTCGACACGCTGGCGTTCTCGCCGCGCCGCTTCACCAATGAACCCGCGGTCGCGCTCGCCGAAAAGCTGCTGGCGCACTGGCCCGGCGCGCGCGCCAAGGTACTCTTCGCGACCGGCGGCTCGGATGCCATCGAGATCGCGCTGAAGCTGGCGCGCGTGGCGACGGGCCGCCATGAGACGATCTCGCTCGAAGGCTCCTATCACGGCCATGGCTTCGGCGCCTTCGGCCTGTCGAAAGCCGCTGCCGATCCGCGTCTCGGCCCCTTTCTGCAGGGGCGCCGGCATGTGACGCCCTATTGGGTGCAAGACGGCGCGCGGCGCATGCTCGCGGAGATGCGCGAAGCCTTCGCGCAGTCGCCGACCGGCATCGCCGCCGTGGTGGCCGAGCCGATCCGCTCCAACTGCCATGTCCCGCCGGACGGGCTCTGGGCTGAGGTGCGCGAGCTCTGCGACCAACACGGCACCCTGCTGATCTTCGACGAGATTCCGTCCGGCCTCGGCAAGACCGGCCGCTTCTTCGCCTTCGAGCATGTCGGCGCCATGCCCGACATGGTGGTGCTGGGCAAGGCGCTCGGCGCCGGGGTCCTGCCGATCGCCGCCATCATCGCCGACGCGCGGCTGGATATCGCCCCGGAGCTCGATCTCGGCCACTACACCCATGAAAAGAACCCGCTGACCTCGCGGGCGGCCCTGACCGCGATCGAGATCGTCGAGCGGGACGGCCTGGTCCAACGCGCCGCCGAGCTTGAGCAACGCATCAGGTCGCGCATCGCCGCTCTCGCCGTCAAAGCCCCTGCCATCGTCGGTATTAGAGGGCGCGGATTGCTGCTCGCCCTGGAGTTCGACCCTGCGGCATTCGGCATGAATCCCGGGCCGGCATTCGCCGCCCGGCTGGTGTCGAGCTGTTTTGCAGCCGGCCTTTCGACGACATCCAAGGGCCCCGACAGCATCGGCTTTTCCCTGCCCATGACCGTGACCGACGCCGAGCTCGATCTGTGTTTCGAACGGCTCGAAACAGCCGCCGCGACGTCGCAACTTGAGGTTGCCTGACTTCCACCGGATCCAGCTGGGTCAGCCTGCGAGTACAAATGCGCCTTTGCGACATTGTTCGGCGCGCTCCGTCCGAATGGAGAGCGCGCTGAATTCACACGGAACCACGCGTGTCATCCCGGGCTTGACGCGGGATCCATGCCGGAGCGCTCGCGATCGACGTTCAGGTATGGTTCCCGGCTTTCCGCTCCGGCCGGGATGACCCGCGTTTCAACGGAAACGCAGCATGATCTGAAAAAGGGGCGCCTTTCTCAGGCGCCCCTTTCTGTTGCGTGGCCGGCCCGTCTGGTCAGACGAAGCGGAAGTCGTCGGCCTGGAGCGAGGCGAGCGTGACATTGGTCAGGGTCAGCGCGGTCTCGGCGTCCAGCGTGATGACGACGTCGCGTCCGGCCTGCGTCGCCGCCGCGGTGAAGGCGGCGTAGTCGGCAAGCAGGCTCGTGGCGAATTCGAGCTGGTCGGCACTGCTGCCGCTGGCCTGGAAGTCGCTGATCACGTCGCGGCCAAAGCCCTTTTCGAAGACGAAGACGTCGTGGCCGGAGCCGCCGGAGAGCCGGTCGTTGCCGGCGCCGCCGTTGATCCGGTCGTCGCCCGAGCCGCCCCTGAGGTCGTCCTCGCCGGCGCCGCCCGAGAGCCGGTCATTGCCGGAGCCGCCTTCGAGCAGGTCCTTGCCGTCGCCGCCCTCGAGCGCATCGTCGCCCGAGCCGCCCCTGAGCGCGTCGTCGCCGGCGCCGCCCGTGAGACGGTCGTTGCCCGAGCCGGCATCGAGCGTGTCCTTGCCCGCGCCGCCATCGACGATCTCGTCAGCCGCGCTGCCGCGCAGCTGGTCGTCGCCCGAACCGAGCCGCACGCTCTCGATGCCGCTGAAGCGATCGCTGCCGATGCCGCCGCCCGAGGCCGTGCCCGCCTGCCAGTTCACGCTCACCGAACCGGTCGCATCGGAAAGATCGAGCGTATCGAAGCCCGCCCCGCCCGCGATCGTATCGTCGCCGCCCGCGCCCTTCAGCAGGTCGTCGCCCGCGCCGCCATCGACCGTCTCGTTCGCCAACGAGCCGATGAAGACGTCCTGCCCGGCGCCGAGCGCGATCGCGCCGGTCACCGCCGAGCCCTCCAGCAGCGTGACGCTGTCGTCGCCGGCCCCGGTGACGATGCCGCCGGCGATCCTGCCGCTATTGACCAGCGTCAGCGTGCCGGTCGCGGTCGCATCGGCAGCGATGCCGCCGGTGATCTCGCCGGCATTGTCGAGCCTTGCGCCATTGAGCGCGCCGCTGAGCGTCACCGCCGCAACCGTGGCGCCGGCCTCGACCGTCAGGCGATGGCTGCCGCTCAACACCGCCGTGCTGGCAAGAACCGCGCCGGCCTTGACGCGGATGTCGTCAAAAGCCTCGCTCTCAGCAACCGACCAGCTGCCGGAGCCGACCACCAGGTGCTCGACGCCGGTGACGGTGTCGAGCGTGCCGACGCCGCTGCCCGAGAGGATGAGGCTGTCGGAGCCCTCCCCGCCATCGATCAAAGCAGGCGCGCCAGCCCCGATCGCAAGCTCGATCGTGTCGTCGCCGGCGCCGGCGTCGATCCGGTCGTCGCCTTCGCCGCCGAAGATCAGGTCGGCCCCGTTGCCGCCGCTGATGACGTCATCGCCGGCGCCGCCCTCGATGCGGTCGTCGCCGTCGCCGCCGTCGAGCGTGTCGTCGCCCGCGCCGCCTTCGATGCGGTCGTTGCCGTTGCCGCCAGCGAGCGCATCGTCGCCGTCAAACCCGCGGATCACGTCGTCGCCGGCGCTGCCGGTGATGATATCATCGCCTTCGGTGCCGGCCAGGATCGGCCTCAGATCGACCACCGTGACGTCGTCGAAGCTCAGGCCCACATTGCCCCAGGAATAGAGGGCGAAGGTTCCCCTGGGATTGGCATGGTCCTCGATCGCATAGGCGAAGAGGTTCACCCCGTCGACCAAGGCCTGGATTTTCTGGTCCTTGATCTCGACACGCAGGTTGAAGACCTGACCGGGGGTGTATTTGCCCGGCATCTGCATGATGACCCGCTCCACCCCATTGCTGACGCTCAGGAGCTGGAAGATGCTGCCGGCGCCGTTGCCGGCGGAGCGATCATAGGTGCCTTCCGCGTTGAGCTCGATCTTGTAGTAGTTCTTCGCGTCGACATAGTGGACGAGGAAACCGAGCGCGCCGTTATCGGGCGTCTTGATCATGGCCTCGACGGCATAATCCGCCCATTCCTTCGCGGCCGGATCGTTGTAGACGGCCTGGGTGCCGCGGCGCAGCATGTTGACGCCGTCGCCGAGCGGGCTCCAGCCGCGCTTCCAGTAATCGGCGTTGGTGGCGCCGCTCCAGGTGAGTTCGCGGCTCTTCAGGTCGGAGAGCTGCACGAGCTGCCCGTCCGTGAGCTCCCATTGCGACGACTTGCCGTTCGCTCCGACACCGCCGAGTTCGCCCTCGTCCACGATGGTCCAGCGCGCCAGGGCGCTAGCATCCGCGAAGGTCTCGGAGACGAGCACCTGGCTCTTCGCGATTCCCTCCACCAGCTTGGTGTCGGTGGCGGTCTTGCCGGTCGTGTCGGTGACCGTGAGGGTCAGCGTCTGGCGGCCGACGCTCAGATTGGCGTCGGCGGTCTTGCCTTCGGCCACCACATTGCCCGTCTCATCCGTCCAGACATAGCTGGCGATGTCGGCGAGCCCATAGGAGCCATCGGCCTCGAGCGAGACGGTCACGCGGCCATCGCCGTCGAGATCGATCACCCGCGCATCGTCACCCGCATGCGCCGTCAGCGCGACCTTGGTCACGGTGACATTGTCGAATTGCGAGCTGCGCTGGTTGTTCGAGTAGAAGCCGACCGTGCCGCCCGCGAGCGGGGCCGTGTCGGTCACGGTGCCAAAGAGGCTGTGGCCGTCGAGGAAGGCGTCGATCCTGCCATCCACCATGGCGACCTTGAGCGCAAAGTCGCGGTTCCAGGGCGTGCCGCCGGTTTCGCTGGCGAGCACGGTCTCGACGCCGTTCACCAGCTTGACGAGCTTGCGGCTGTTGGTTTCAGCGTCGAGGACGAGTCGGTAATGGTTGGCAGTGTCCTTGAAGGCGAAGACCAGCCCGATCCCGTCATTGTCGGTGGCCCGCAGCGTGGCCTCGTAGACATAGTTCGACCAATCCTGCGCGGCCGGATCGTTCCAGACGAGGATGTTGTTGGCGGAGTCGCTCTGCTCGAAGACGCGCCCCTCGGGCGCAGCCTGCTGCTCGGCCGTCGTGGTGCGCGCAGCGGCGGAGCCCTTCACCAGGAAGTTGCTGGCGCCCGGGATCGAGGCGATGATCCCGATCGACTTTCCGAAATCATCGGAAAGGGTCGAAGACGCAGAGCTGAAATTGATCTGCGACGACAAGTCCGACGGGGGGGTGGCGACGATGCCGCCAGCCTTCGGACCGCCGAGCGCGCCCATCTCGGCCTCGCTATAAATCTTGTCGGTGATCAGCACGCTCGACACATAGGCGCCGGAGGTTTCTCCGCTCTCGTCCGCGAACAGGAAGAACCCCTTGTTCAGATCGAGCGCATAACGGGCATAGTTGCTGCCCGACATCGGCGTGTCGCCGACCTTCACACCGTCGATATATTTGCTGATGAGTACGCTGGTGCCCTTGTCTTCGACGGTGAAGGCCACCCGGTGCCATGCGCCATAGGTAAACGCGCCCTCGTAATCGCTGTTGATGCCGATGCCGCCGCTGGCTGCGTTCGCCTGCTTGAGGAAGAGCTCGCCATCCGTCCGGTTGGTCAGATCCGTCTGCAGGAAGGAGAAATACGCTCCCTGTCCGGCTGGTACGAGCAGATCATAGACCAGCGAATAGGATTTCAGCACCGTGCCGGCGGGAAGCGAATCCGCGCCTACAACCCCGACGATCTGGGATGAGCTGAGAGCCGGAATATAGGTCACCGTCGCGTCGCCGCCCGGAAGGGCCGGCAGATTGAAGCTCGACACGGTGCCGGTCTTCGTGGCGATGCCGACGCTCGGCTTCACCCAGCCATTCCTGTTCGCGTCATTGAAGCTGTCGAGAAGCAGGGTGTTGTCCGTGCTGACGATGGCCGTCACGGTGTCGGTCGTCACATAACCGGCCGTGTCGGTCACGCTCAGCGTGAATTCATGCCGTCCGGCCTGGAGCTCGAGGGTTGGCCTGGCGCTCTCCGAGAGGATATTGCCGTCGCGATCCGTCCAGCGATAGGTCAAGCCCGTGTCGTTCCCCGGGTTCAGCGTCCAATCGCCGTCGAACGTGACCGACGCCTTGTCCTGCCCCGCTTCGGCCTTGACGAATTTATCATTGCCGGCCTTGGCCATGGCCATGAGCTCGGGAGTGCCGAGATCGACGTTCTCGAACACTTCCTGGTGACCGCGATAATAGCCCGTCAGCCCGTCGCGATCGAGCTCCGGCTTGCCCCGGTAACCGTCGAGATAATCGTCGAGTTCGGTGAAATAGGTCGAGGTAAAGATCGTGTTGTTTTCAGGGTCGATCGTCACCAGCCGGATGGCGCCGTTGCCGCCGCGAGTGCCGAGGGCCTCATTGCCATTGCCGGTGATCTCGCGCGAGATGCCGTTCTGGTAGTTCACCAGCGTCTCGTGAATGGGATTGCCGTACTGTGAGTAGCTGACATTGGTCTCCGCGCCATCGCCGAAGATATGGCCGGAGAAGGTGAAGGCGACGTTGGGATATTTGGCCGAGAGCATGCGGTAGACGGTCTCGCCGTCATTGGCGCCCTGCGGATCGGTGCGCATGCCGTAATCAGCGCCCGTGCCTTCGTCGTAGAGCGACAGGCTGGCGGGATCGTGGCGGCCGGCCCAGCTGGTCAGCGAATGCGAGATGATCATGACGCGATGGTCGAGATTCGTCTCGATCACCTCGCCCGCCCAGCGGATCACGTCATCGCGCGGGCCGAACTCCATCGACAGGATGAGCCATTTGGTGCCGTCGGTCGCGGTGAAGGTATGGTAGTTATTGCGGCTCGAGGCCGATTCCTGATCGTAGACGCCCCCGAAAGTGCCGGGATTGGTCGCCGCCTGTTTCTCGGGCGAGAACACCGTGTCGAGGAAAACCGAGCTGTGATCGGCCGCCGATCCGCCGCTGGCCTGGTCGTGATTGCCGGGGAGCAGCGAATAGGGGATCTTGCCGTCGAGCGTGCGCATCGCCTTCTCGGCAATGGCCCATTCGCTTGCCTGATTGTTCTGCGTGACGTCGCCGACATGGCCGACGAACTGGATGTTCAGCGACTCCTTATTGGCCGCCAGCCAATTGGTCATATTATAGAAGGTCTGCGGCGGGCGTTATTGAGGTTCGTATCGGTATAATCCTGCGTGTCCGGAAGGATCGCGACAGTGTATGCGTTCTCGCCGGTGACGCGGGCGCGGACGTTATCGGTCACGCTCTGGCCTGCCGCGTCGGTCGCGACGATCTGGAGATCGCTGTGGCCGAGCGTATCGAGCAGATCGATGGTGAGCGTGCTGCCCTCGACCCGGGCGGCCGCGACCTTGTCGTTCGTGCCGGTGACCGAGAAGGTCAAACCCGTGCCGGAGAAGATCTGGCTCAGATCGATGACACGATCGTCCGAACCGCGTTTTGCGATGAAGTCGAGGATCGGTTTCGCGATCGTGGTCATGGCGATGCTCCTGTTCAGGCTCAGGCCGCGATCCGGCCTGCAAAAACTGTCCGGCCACTATCCGCGGATGCGGTCGAGCCGACGGGGCATCGTTAAAAATCGGTTATGACACTTGGTTGAATCACGCGGGAATGCAGATATTCAAAGATTCGATACCCGCCATCGGTTCTGAACCGCCTCCGGTTGGAGGAAGGCGCGAAAGGCGCGAACGACGCAGCAACCAAGCGCCCTCCTCCGCGCCAACCAAGGACGGTGCTGCTTGCGGGGCGTCATCACTTCGGCGCGAGACGAAATCATAGCGCCAAGATTTTACGCTGTTCGCTGAGTCACGTCCTTGCAAATGATGGGCTCAATGCTCGGGCAATCCAGCCGCGAGAAATGCCTTCACGATCCATTCGGTCGCTTTGATGAAGACCGGGCTGGCGTTCTTGGGGGGCAGGAGCACATTGCCCAGGTTGGACCCCGGTCGCAACGCCATGGCCTTATCCATGGCCGCTTTCGCTTCTGCCGGCTGATTCAACCCCGTATAGGCGGCAGACAGCAGCATATGGCTGCGCCCGGATGCCGGGGTGATGGCGATGGACTTTTTGAGCCACGGCAATGCGTCTTCGCTGCGGCTCATCAACAGGTAGGTCATCCCCACATTGAGCTGCCAGGTCCAGCGGGAGACCTGCGGCGTGTCGTAGCGATCGGCCTGCTTGAACGAGGCGAGCGCTTCCTCGAAGCGTCCCGCCTGAAGTTGGGCGAGACCGATATGGGTCAGCGCCGGTGCGTGCCACGGATTGAAGTTCAGCGTCCTGGCGCAGACCACCAGGCTTTCGGTGAATTCATTGATGGCGTTGAGGAAGCGGCAATAGGCGTCGAGGACCGGGATGCTGCTCGGCTTGACCCGCAAGGCGCGTTTCAGGATCGATTCTGCGCTGGCCTCGGCGGCGGCGCTCTCCGCCGGATCGTACCAGACCATCTGAACGCCGCGCATCTGAAGGGCCGCGAGCGCAATGGCGAGATCGACATTGTCTGGATCCTCGCCGAGCGCCTTTTCCAGCATGGATTGCGCCGTTGCAAAGCGCTCTCGCGACGTCTGAGTGATGGACGCGGTGGCCTGCTCGATCACGACCTTGGCGCTGCCGGCCGACGAGCGACCCTCGGGCGTGACGGGCTGCGTGTCGGCATTGATGAGGGCATTGATGCGCAGCGCGAGCGGATAACCGACTCCCGCAACGAGCCGGGATTGCTGCAAGCCCAAGTCGGATTCGTCCACCACCCCGGAAACCGGCACGGTCCAGACGACCTCGCCGGTCGCCGTCCGTGTCATGCGCGCCTGCGTCTCCCAGGAGCGTTCGGTTTTTCGAAGTTCGCCGCTCACGACGTAGTCCGCCTGCTGCCTGCTCTGCGGCGCCACGACACGGATGTTGTCGATCTGCGCCAAACGGTCTGCGAGACGGGTCGTCATATTGGCCGCCATGGCCGCAGCGCCGCCGTTTTCGTCGCTGGTGGCGATCGGCATCACGGCAATCGAGGGCGTCCTGGCTGCCAGGGGGAGCCCCGGAGCGGCCGTCATCGCGACGATGACCAGTCCGAGGATGACGCCGAGCCCGACGATCGCGACCATTGCGCGGCGGCGCAGCCCGAACTGACGCCATGGCGAGACAGGATCGACCGCAGGACCAGCCTCTTTTGAGATGCGGGGCGCGGGCGACGGCGCCTCCACGCCGCAGGTCGCCGGCTCGGCCGACACCTCGGCCTCGAACACGTACCCGCTGCCGGACACGACCCGGATCAACTGGCGTCGATCGTCGCCAAGCGCGGTTCTGATCTCCCGGATGCATTGAAACAGGCTGTCTTCGCCGACATGGACGTTCGGCCAGACCGCGTCCATCAATTCCTGCTTGCTCAGCACGCGTCCGGGATTGGTGACGAAGAGGACGAGCATCGCGAGGGTTTTCGGCCGGAATTTCACGGCTTCGCCGACGGGGCGGCGCAATGTGGCGCGCTGCCGATCCAGTTCAAAACCCGCAAACCGCAGCAACATGCCTTCAAACGCCCCGATTATTCCGCCGTGCAGCTACATCAAACGACGTTGCGGCAATGTCAAAAACCCAGCCCGGGGCGCCGCCTGAAGCAAGATATCAGAAAACTTTCAAAAAATGCGCGGCTTCCTTTCAGGACGAAGCGGATGTCGAAACCGTAGTTGGGTTTCCGTTACGACGTCCAAATCCAACGTCTTGATATCGGCGGGGGATCCGCCGGTCCGTCGCGGCAACAACTGCGTGAACCGGGAAGCGAAACGATCGGCCCATGGCGGTGAATGCCAACCATGTCTTGGCGCATCCAGCCCTTGGCGCCTGCGCTCGCAGCCAGGCGCAGGCGCTTCTGCTCCTCCATCAGGCGAGCCCACGCGTGGCATCGCCGTTTGCGACCCAGCAGCGCTGGCTGATGTCGCAAGCGGCGCTCGCGCAATACTTCCGCAACGAAACCTCCGAGCCGGGCAGCGGCCTGCTGGCGGAGCGGGTCGGCGAACTCGTCGTGCGTCACGATCTCGCCAGCCGCAATACCGCGGCGGCCTTCGTCAACGAGATGCTGAAATACGACATCCTGCGCCACATCGCCTGCAGCCAGCACAAGCGGAGGCGGCCGTTCGAACCGTCGCCGTCGACACTCGCCTTGCTGCTGCAGTGGCTCGCAATTCATCTGACGACTTTGGACGCGCTCGATGGCGGCCAGCGGTCGGCGGCGTTGTCCGCCCAGCCGGCGCTTCTGGGCGCGATTCAGCCGTTGATCGCCGACGGCCTGCTGGCGTCGCGCGAGGTTCGCCAGCCCGACAAGACCTTCTCGCTGTTCACCTGGGTCAATGATGGCGGCGTGGTGATGGATCGCCTGATCGCCCGTTGCAGGCTCGAAGAAGGCGAGACCGAAACAGGCATCGTCGAAGCCGGTCTGGGGCGGGTGACAACCGACGTGACGTCTGTGTCAGGGCTCGCACGGCGCCTCAACCTGTCGCGCACCCAGCTCGGACGCAAGCTCGCCACCGCCGAGGCGATGGGCAGCATCGGCTGGAACGGGACGCGGGGCCGTTCGCCGCTCTGGATCTCGGACGGCTTTCGGCGCGAGTATCACGCGGCGCAGGCCGTGAAGCTGGCGATCATCGATGCGGCCTTCGAAGCCTGTTTCGAAGGCGCGCACGGCCCGGGTCTCAGCAATGCCATATCGGCGTGAAGCCAGCGACGAGCGCCGATCTGACCATTTTTGGGGGGCGGCCGTTTTCTGCGGGCTGCCAGCTATGCGGCCCAAAAGCCGCTCTCTATCACGACAATGCCAGCGCGAGGGCTGCGTCTCGTGGCGGCGCGCCTCACGAAGCGCGCCGCGCTGACAACCGAACGCCACACGTCGCTGGAGTCTCCATGATCCGCCGCTTCCCAACCCTCGGACCTCTCGTTCGACGCGCAGGCGTCCTGCTCGTGACGGGCGCCTTCCTGTCGGCCCCGTCGGCACTGGCCCAGCCGGTGGGGAGCAAGACAGCTGCGCCGCCTGCGGCAGTCCCAGCCCCTGCGGCAGTCCCGGCTCCCGTCCCGTCCGAGCCGGGCGTGACGACGGCGAGCTTCGGCGACTGGAGCCTGCGGTGCCAGCGCCTGGACTCCGATGGCAAGGTCGGGCGTGTCTGCGAGGTCAGCCAGGCCATTCAGGTGCAGGGGCAGGCCGCGCCGATCGCGCAGGTCGCGATCGGCCGGCTGAAGCCGGCGGACCCGTTGCGTCTGACGGCGGCGCTGCCGGTCAGCGTCTCCTTTCCAAGCAGCGTCCAGATCGCCTCCGACGAAAAGGACGTCAAAACAGTCGATCTGCCCTGGCGGCGCTGTCTGCCGAGCGGATGCTTCGCGGACTCGGCCCTGGACGACGACGCGCTCAGGCGCTGGCGCGGCGCGAGTCAGGCCGGCCGCATCGTTTTCAAGGATTCGTCGGGACGCGAGCTGACGATTCCGTTGTCGTTGCGGGGCCTGGGCCAAGCGCTCGACGCGCTCGCGAAGGAACGTCTCTGACCCCATGCGAGCCTCAGGACAAGCCGCCAGAGATTGCGCCGGCGTCGCGTGTCCGCGATGACCGCTCGTCGTGTCCTGCGTCGCCTTTGCGCGACATTTCTCATCCTCGGTCTTGGGGTGCCCGCCGCCTTCGCGCAGACGGCGTCGCAGATCACGCCTGCCACGGTGCGCCCGCAGGCGCGAGCTGCCCTGAGCGAGGTCGTGGTTCCGGAGCTGTCGGGGCCCGACGCGCCGAAAGGGGCCGAGCGGCTGAAAGTGCGATTGGCCGGCGTCGTGATCGGGGGCGGTGGTTTTGATGCCGCCGACGCGAGCGTTGCGGCGGCGCGGGCGGCGTTCGGTGAAGCGCTGACGAACCAGACCGTCACCGTCGCGCAGATCTTCGCGGCGGCACGCGCCTTGGAAGCGGCTTACGGGCAATCCGGCTATGTGCTGACCCGCGTGGTCGTGCCGGCGCAGAGCCTGAAGCACGGCGGGACGCTGAAGATCGTCGTCATCGATGGCTTCATCGAGCGAATCGAGACCAAGGACGTGCCGGAGCCGGTCAAATCCCGGATCGAGGCGGTGCTGGCGCCGATCGTCGGGCGGACATCCCTCAGATTGGCCGAGATCGAGCGGGCGCTGGTGCTGGCGGGCGATGCGCCGGGGACCCTGCTGAAATCGACCCTTGCCGCCGGCAAGCAGCCGGGGAGCAGCATGCTGGTCGTCGAGGCGCGGTACAAGCCCGTCACGGGCTCGCTCAGCATCGACAACACGCTCGGCCCGTCGCTCGGCAGGGTCAATCCGGCGCTGGCGTTGCAGCTGAATTCGGCCTTCCGGCTGGGCGAGCAGCTCTACGTTCAGGTCGCGGGCTATCCGGACCTCAGCGGCAGCCATGGCTTCTTCCGGTCGAACCCGACCAACCGCCAGCTTGCGGTCGGCATGGTGCTGCCTCTGGGTGCCGATGGCTGGAGTGCCAATATCGAGGCGATCCGCACCGATACCGCCCCCAATGCGTCGGCCGGCCAGCAGTTCTATTCGCAGTTCGAGCGCTTCTCGGCCCGGCTGAAATACGCGGTGGTCCGCTCGCGCAGCTTTAACCTGTCGTCGGAACTGGCATTCGACGCCGAACAGGAAACCCTGTCCCTCGTCGTGCCCGTGGCGGCCCCGCTCTCGCTCGATCGGCTCAGGGTGTTGCGCAGCACCACCGAGATCTCCGGCCTCACGCCGGGCGGAGCGTTCATGTCGGGCAGGGTCATCGCCTCGCTCGGGATCGACGGGCTGGGTGCCCGCGATGCAGCCGGCGCGACGGCGGAGCTGCCTCTGTCGCGGCAGGGGGCAGACGCGTCGTTCGGCAAGCTCGAACTCTCCGGCCGCTACAGCCAGCTTCTCGCCGAGCATCTCGGGCTGGACCTCTTCGCCCGGGCACAGACCTCGTTCGGCAAGCCCCTGCCGCGCGCCGAGCAGATCGGCATCGTCGGGAGCAACGCGCTCTCGACCTTCGACGCCGGCACGTTCCAGGGCGACAGCGGCATCGTCGGCCGGGCCGAGCTGTCGTCGCCATGGGCGGTGGATCTCGGCACCGGCGCGGCGAGCGTTTCGCCTTACGCCTTCGGCGCCATCGGTTCCGTCTGGCTGATGCAGCCGACATCGGTCGAGCGCAGGCAGGTGACAGCTGGATCCTTCGGCCTTGGCATTCGCTTCGGCGCCGCGCCGAACCCGCCGGGCAGTCCGCAGACCAACGACCTCAGCGGCTTCATTGCCCAGGCGGCGCTGTCGCTCGAATGGGGTCACCAATATCGCAACGACGGCAGAGCTGCCGCCGACCGCTTCACGATATCGTCCGCACTCCAGTTTTGAGGCGTCGCATGACCCGCTTTGTTACGCCCGTCGGCCGTCACTCCAGGCATCGGCTGCTTCGCTCGCTGCTGGCCTCCACCGCGCTCGCCTCCGCGAGCCTGTTCCTGGTCGGCCTCCCACGGATGGTGGCGGTCGCGCAATCGCTGCCCACTAGCGGCACGGTCGCAGCAGGCGCCGTCACGATCAATCAGGCTGCGCCGAACCGGCTCGTGGTCAATCAATCCTCCGCCGCGGCGGTCACCAATTGGCAGTCCTTCTCGATTGGAACAGGCAGCAGCGTCGCCGTGGTCCAGCCCTCGACGTCGGCGGCGATGCTGGCGCGGGTCACCGGGACCACGACCTCCACCATCGCCGGCAGCCTGACGGCGACGGGCCAGCTCGTGCTGGTCAACCCGAACGGCATCTCGATCACGCCGACCGGCACGGTCAATGCCGGCTCCGGCTTCGTGGCGACGACGCTCGGCATCTCCGACAGCGATTTCCTCAACGGAAAGCGCGGCTTCACCGGCAATGGCGCATCGGGCGCCGTCTCGAACGCCGGCACGATCACCGTCGGCCCCGGCGGCTATGCGGCGCTGATCGGCGGCACGGTCGACAATGCCGGCACGATCTCGGTGCCGATGGGCAAGGTCGGTCTCGGCTCCGGCGAACTCGCCACGCTCGACTTCTCCGGCGACGGCTTCCTGCAGGTCGGCGTGCCCACGAATGCCCCGGGGACCGGAGCGCTCGTCTCGAACTCGGGCAAGATCAGGGCGAATGGCGGCACGGTCGAGATCAAGGCGGCCGCGGCCCGCGATGCGGCGCGGCAGGCGATCAACATGTCCGGGGTCGTCGCGGCGCGCTCGGTCTCCGGCCGCGACGGCAACATCACGCTCGATGGCGGCCATGGCGCGGTCGTGGTCGCCGGCAAGCTGAACGTCGCCTCGCGCGATGGCAAGGGCGGCCGCGTCACCGTCACCGGCCGCGACATCAAACTGGCCGGCGCCACGCTCGATGCGTCGGGCAAGACCGGCGGCGGCACGGTCAGGATCGGCGGCGACAGGCAGGGCAAGGGCACGCTGGCGCGTGCCGAGACGGTCTCGATCGATGCGGCCAGCACGATCAAGGCCGACGCCACCAGCACCGGCAATGGCGGCGATGTGGTGGTGTGGTCGGACGTCAGGACGGCTTTCGCCGGCCTGATCTCCGCCAAGGGCGGCGCGCTGTCTGGCGATGGCGGCGAGGTCGAGGTCTCCGGCAAGGCGCTGCTCGACTACACCGGCTATACCGATCTCTCGGCGGCGAACGGCCGCTTCGGCACCCTGCTGCTCGACCCCTACAACGTCACCATCTCCGGCGACGCAGACAGCAACGCCTCCGGCTTCACCGCGACCGGCAACGACAGCGTCATCAGTGTGGCAACGCTGCAGGCCGCGCTGGCGGGCGCCAACGTCTCGATCTCCACCGGCTCGGGCGGCGCACAGGCCGGCAATATCACCGTCGCCAACGCGATTTCATGGACCGCCGGCACGGCGCTGACGCTGACCGCCGCCAACGACATCACCATCAACGCCCCCATCACCTTCGGCGGCGCGACGGGCGCGGGGCTGTTCCTCAACGCCACCCACGCCCTGGCCATCAATGCCCCGATCCAGGTGCGGGGCGCGGGCGCGGTCGCCCTGAACTACAATCCCGCTTCGACGTCCAATCTCTCGTTCGGCCTGACAGGCAGCGGTTTCACCGGCAGCCTGACCTATCGGTCGTCCACCGGCGCCGCCCTGACGTCCGGCGCCGGCGGTACGCTGAGCATCAATGGCAAGGCCTATACGTTGCTCTATTCGATGTCTGACGTCGAGACCTTGCCGGGACAGAACTTCGGCGAAGGTTACTTCGCGCTGGCGCATGACCTGGATGCCAGCGGTCGGACCTATAACGATGCGCTGATCGGGAACACCATCTCCGATACGTTTTACGGAACGCTGGAGGGGTCGGGGCACATCATCTCCAACCTGACGATTATCTCACGCGTTTCAGGTCCGATAGGGCTGATCGGCCGCCTCGGCCGCTACGGCGCGGCGGGCAACGGCACGGACGGCGTGGTGCGCAACATCGGTCTGGTCGGCGGTTCGGTGGTCAGCGGCGGAATTGGCTTTGAAAGCCCCGAGGGCACCGGCGGGCTGGTGGGAGCCAACAACGGCGGCACGATAAGCAACGCCTATAACACAGGCACGGTCAGCGGCGAATTCCGGGTCGGCGGGCTGGTGGGCGTCAACACTGAAGGCAGAATCATCAGCTCATATGCCACCGGTGCGGTCAGCGCCGTGGCGGGCCCGAACGCCCACGACTCCATTGGCGGGTTGGTGGGGGCGAGTATCGCCGATCCCATTCACAACTCTGGCCTCGTCATGGTGACCAACTCTTATGCCACCGGTACGGTCAGCGGCGGCAGTTATGTCGGTGGACTGATTGGCTCGTCCGGTTTTTCAGGGGGCGGGTACGGCGGCGTCGTTACCGACGTCTATGCGACCGGCGCGGTTCACGGCACCGGCAACTATGTCGGCGGGCTGGTGGGGTTTCACGACGGCAGATTGACCAACGCCTATGCCACCGGCGCAGTCAGCGGCGCCGACTACGTCGGCGGGGTGGCGGGGCGGTACAACGGTGACAGCCCCTTCAGCACCGATATTCTATATGCCACCGGCGCGGTCAGCGGACGCAATTTCGTCGGCGGACTGATAGGTCACAACACCAGCGGTCTGCGCGGCTCCCATGCGACCGGCGCGGTCACCGGCACCGGCGACTATGTCGGCGGGCTGATCGGCACGAACATGGCCTATCTGGAAGCCATCTACGCCACCGGCGCGGTCAGCAGCACCGGCAACAACGTCGGCGGGCTGGCCGGGGAGAATCAGTTGGGCAGGCTGACCGGTGCCTATGCCACCGGTGAGGTCCGCGGCGCCGATAGTGTCGGGGGGCTGGTGGGGCTCAACTCGGGGCGGGTCATCGATGCCTATGCCACCGGCGCGGTCACCGGCGCCAACCATGTCGGCGGCCTGGTGGGGTTGGGATTCTGGGCCCGCGAAGGTATCAGCGGCACTGTGACCAATGCCTATGCCACCGGCGCGGTCAGCGGCAACACCAATACCGGCGGACTGGTGGGCTTTGCCACCTCCGGCACGACCAGCAATGCCTATTGGGACACCCAGACCAGTGGGCAATCGACCAGTTCCGGCGGCGGGGCCGGCCTGACCACCGCGCAGTTCCAGTCGGGCGGCGCCGCCGCGCTGGGCAGTGCCTTTGCCGGCGGCGCGGGGGGACTCTATCCCTACCTGGCCAGCTTCTATCCGGACGGTGTACAGGCCATTTCCGGCTATGCCTATTCCAACGCAGGAACGACACCGCTCGCCTCGGGCCTGGGCGGCGCGCAATACGTGTTCGCCAGCGCCGGTGGCGCCAACCTGGCCCCGGTGACGACCGGAGCCGACGGCTACTACTACATCCTCATGCCCAACGGCACGCTGGCCTCCGGCGGAACGCGGGTCCTCGCCTATACCACCGCCAACAATGCAGCCACTGGCACCATGACTGGCGCCAACCTGGTGCAGGCCGCCGGCACCGCCGCCGGCGTCGACCTCTATGGCGGCTATCTGCGCTCATCGACCACATCCACGCTCTATTCCACGGCGCAGAGCGAGCGTGCGAGTACGCTGGCTTCGCTGAGCAGCGCCCAGCAGGGCGCGCTGGCGGCACTCGCGCCCTTCTACATCGCCACCCATGCGAGCGGTTTCACGCTCGACCAGACGCTCGACCTCTCGTCCGGCTTCGGCGTCCAGACCACGGCCGGCGGGCTGACCGTCGCGGCATCGATCACGCTGGCGGGCAGCAATGCGCTGACCATGGCCTCGGCCGGCGACCTGGCGATCAATGCGCCGATATCCGTCACCGGCGGCGGCCAGGTGCGGCTGAGCCATTCCACCGCCAACACAACCACCGGCGGGCTGACCTTCGGCGCCGGCAGCGCCCTGACCTTTGCCGATGGCCAGAGCGGCCAGACGCTGCATGTCAATGGCCATGAATACATGCTGGTGCGCTCGATGGCGGGTATCGAAGGCATCGATAACCAGACGGGCCGCTACGCGCTGGCGCATGATCTCGATGCCGGCCCGAACCGTATGGGGGCCGTGGCCACCATCTTCAATGGCACGTTGGACGGGCTTGGACACACCATCTCCAACCTGACGATCAACGACATCCCTGTCGAAGACATTTCATTCTTCCACTACGACTATGTCGGGCTGATCGGACAACTTACCGGCACAGTCCGCAATATCGGTGTGATCGGCGGCTCGATCACCGGCAGGAACTATACCGGTGCCCTGATCGGCTACAACCAGGGCCTCGTGCAGAACGCCTACGCCACCGCCCGTGTCACCGGTTACAATCTTGACCTTGACGCGAGCTACACCGGCGGCCTCGTGGGCAGCAACGCTGGCACGGTGAGCAATTCCTACGCCGCCGGTATCGTGAGCGGCACCAGCGTAATTGGCGGCCTGGTGGGCGAGAACAACGGTTTGATTGTGGCCTCGCATGCCGCGGGCACTGTCAGCGGCTTGCGCGTGATCGGCGGGCTCGTCGGCTTTCAGACCGGCACGATCAACAATTCCTATGCCAGCGGCGTGGTCAGCGGCATTGGGGATGTGGGGGGGCTCGTCGGCAGCAATTCGGGCAACGTGGATTCGAGCCATGCCTCAGCCACGGTGACCGGTTCCGGCGACAATATCGGCGGCCTGGTGGGCAACAATTCGATCCAGTCCGTAAATCTTCAGCCAAGGGTGGGCAATTCATACGCCACCGGCGCGGTCAGCGGTCGCGACAATGTCGGCGGGCTGGTCGGATATAATTTGAAGGATGTCCGTGGCAGTTACGCGACCGGCACGGTCAGCGGCCGCGACAATGTCGGTGGACTGGCCGGGTACGGCCAAGGCAATGTGTTCGGCAACCATGCCTCCGGCGCAGTCATTGGTTTCAACAATGTCGGCGGGTTGCTGGGATATGGCTCGGGGGCAGATTCCTACGCCACGGGCGCCGTCACCGGCATCAGCAACGTCGGTGGGCTGGCCGGATCTGGGGGGGTGGGGCGCTCCTACGCCACGGGCGCCGTCACCGGTACCACAAATGTGGGCGGCCTGGTCGGATCGGGCAGCGCGAGCGAATCCCATGCCAGCGGCGCCGTCACCGGCTCGGACAATGTCGGCGGATTGGTCGGATATCACACGGCGGGAGAGTCCGTGTACCAGAGCCATGCCACCGGCGCGGTCATCGGCATCAACAATGTCGGCGGGCTGGTCGGGCATTCCGATCAGGCGGCGTCGTCCGCTTCCTACGCCACCGGCGCCGTCAGTGGCGTCAACAGGGTCGGTGGGTTGGTGGGATACCTGTCCAAAGGTCCGGTCGGCTACGGCTCGACGGGCTTATCCTTCGCCACCGGCGCGGTCAGCGGCGTCAGCAATGTTGGCGGCCTGGTCGGGGAAAGCTACAAGGGTAATGTGGGCTTCGCCTACGCGACCGGCGCCGTCAGCGGCACCAGCAATGTCGGCGGCCTGATCGGCAAGACTTCCGGTGATCTGGGGAACAGCCAATACGGCTATGTGACCAGCACTTACTCGACTGGCGTAGTCAGCGGCACCACCAATGTCGGCGGGCTTGTCGGGCTCAATGATCTTGCAACCATCACCAACGGCTATTGGGATATTCAAACCAGCGGCCAATCCGGCAGCGCGGGCGGCACGGGGCTGACCACCCGGCAGTTGCAGGGCCTCGAACCGCTCTCGGGCAGCACGTATTTTTCCGTCGCGGCAAATCTGACGAACTATTTTTCGGGTGGCATGGACGGCGTCTATCCGTTTCTGAGCCACTTCTATCCCGGCTATGTGCAGGCCATCTCCGGCTATGCCACCACCGGCACCGGCGCGGCCGCCGTGGCGGCGCAGGTTGCCCTCTACCAGGGTGGCAACCAGCTGGGCGGCACGATCTCCACCGGCGCCAATGGCTATTACTATGCCATCGTCGCTCCCCATACGCTGGCCTCGGGCGGCAGTCTGGGCCAAAGCATCACGCTCGCCGGCGCCACGGCGCCCAGCGGGCTGAGCTATAGCGATGGCCTGACGATCGGTGCCAATGGCCATCTGGCAGGCCTGTCCATCGCCTCGGGCTGGCGCGACATCACCTCCGCCGCACCGACCTGGTCGGCGCTTATCACAGCGCCGATGACGGCCTTCGGCACCGACCGCTATGCCGCTCTCGCAACCTCGCTGGCGTCCAGCTCGATCAGGGTCAATGCCACCGGGGCCGGCGGCTTCACCCTCGACAGCGCGCTCGCGCTCGGCAGCAATGACGTTACGCTTGTCGCCAATGGCCCGCTCACACTGGCCGAAACGATCACGGCCAACACGATCACGCTCGCTTCGGGCGGCGCCTTCACCAACATTGCCGGCGCCAATGCGCTGAACGCGGGCAATCGCTGGCTGGCCTATTCGGCCAACCCCGCCGACAACAGGCTGGGCGGGCTGACGCCGGGCTTTATCCAGTACAACGCGGCCTATGGCGTCACCCCCGTGGCGGAGACCAGCGGCAATGGCCTGCTCTATACGCTGGCCCCAGTACTGACCGCCAGCCTCACGGGCGCGACCACCAAAACCTATGACGGCACGACCACGGCGACCCTGGCTTCGGGCAATTATGCGATGTCGCCCACGGTCGGTGGCGACAGTGTGACACTGACCTCGCTCGCAGGCATCGCCTATGACACGGCCAATGCCGGCACCGGCAAGATCGTGACCGCCAGCGGCCTTGATATTGCCTCGGCCAGCAATGGTGCGATCAACGTCTATGGCTATCAGCTCGCCTCGACCACCGCATCGGGCGCCGTCGGCATGATCACCCCGGCGACGCTCACCTATGACGCGATGACAGCGACCCGCCTCTACGGCGACGCCAACCCGGCGTTGACCGGCGCCGTCACCGGCTTCGTC
>NZ_FNUY01000010.1:0-173710 GCF_900108245.1 Allobosea lathyri | reverse complement strand
AGCAATGTCGGCAGCTACGCAATCAACGGCTTGGGGCTGACCCTCAACAACGGCAATTACGTCTTCGCGCAGGCCACGGGCAACGCGACCGCCCTGTCGGTCACGGCCCGCCCGCTCACGGTGACCGCCGACGCGCTGAGCCGCATCTATGGCAACGCCAACCCGTCCTTGACGTATACGGTGGGCGGCAACGGGCTGGTCAACGGCGACACGCTTGTCGGCGGATTGGCCACGACCGCCGGATCGACATCGCCAGCCGGCAGATATGCCATCCTCCAGGGCACGCTCGCGGCCTCGAACAACTATGCCTTGAGCTTTCTCTCAGCCGTTCTGACGATCTCGCCCAGCGCATCGGGCGGCACATCGCCGACACCGCCGATGCCGCTGTCATCTGACTTCGGCGGCACCTTTGGCAGCCCAACTCCCGAACCGACCCCGACAGGCGGCACTCCCTATGGCGGGACGGCGGCCGGCGGCTTCGACGGCTTTACGTCGCCGGGCTACGACACGCCCTCAAGCTGCGCGGCGCGGCCGGGCCTGTCGCGCTCTCTGACGTCCGGTCCACTGTGCTGAAAAGAGCGAGCCGATTTGGGTTTCGCATCGGGAACCCGGTCGTTGCAGGTCGCGCGGCTCATGTCGGCGCATGCGTCCTGTCGATGCCAAATTTTACATGGAATAGAGCGATTTGCTCTTGCGTCAGGCTGAGAGGCGACCGCCTCCAGCCAGCACTCGCGCACGCGGCATCGCTAGCGCGTGGCTACCGGTAGGAGTGGGAGAGAGGGAGGCGGCGATTTCTGCGACCTCCAGAAGCTTGGCAAGATCGATGCCGGTCTCGATGCCCATGCGGCTGAACAGATAGACGAGATCTTCGGTCGCGATGTTACCTGTCGCACCGGGCGCGAAGGGGCAGCCGCCAAGGCCAGCTGCGGCGCCGTCGAACGAACGGACGCCCGCATCGAGCGCGGCCAGGACATTGGCGATGCCGAAGCCTGCCGTGTCGTGCCCGTGGAACGACCACTGCACCGAATTGCCGAACTCGGCGAGGCAGCGCCTGGCGAAGCGGCCCACATGCTGCGGCTCCGCCATGCCGGTGGTATCGGCGAGGGTCAGTTCAATTCCTTCGCGCAGGGCGACGATCTTGCACATGGTGCGCAGGACCTCGACCTCGTCCATCACACCGACAAACGGACAATGGAAGGTCGTCGCTAGGCCGATCCGGATCGAGAGCTTCTTCTCGGGGTCGATCTCGGCGAGCGTTCGCCCGAAATCCGCGATAGATGCATCGACCGAGCGGCGCACATTGCTCATGTTATGCGCCTCTGACATCGAGATAACGAAGATCAGATCGCTGATGCCCGAAGCGATGGCCCGGCTGGCGCCCTTGCTATTGGGGACGAGTGCCACGGTGCGCAGGCCGGGCATTGGGCCGAGGCCTTTCACGACCTCTTCCATGTCGCTCATCTGCGGGATGGCCTTGGGGCTAACGAAGGAGCCGATTTCCATCCGCTCGATCCCGGTCGCCCGCAGCTTCCTGATGAAGGAAATCTTGTCCTCGGTCGGGACGAAGCGCGCAATGTTCTGGAGGCCGTCGCGGGGCGCAACCTCAACGATTTCGACTTTGCTCATCTTCGTCCTCCCGATCCGCGGCTGTTGGAGCCACGGCTCATCCTGCACGTCGAGGGATAGTCAAGCCGGCTTGCTCTGACCATTATCGATTGGGAACGCGCAGCTTCGTCGTTCGACAAGACGCGGATCTGTCGGGCCGCGAGGTCGTCAGGGCGTCGTGCCATTGCGCAGATGCCCGAGCAGAAGGCGCGCGGCGACCATCAGCTTGGTCTCGTCGCGAACGCAGATCAGCAGCTTGCGGCAGGCCCAGTCGTCGAGCAGGGGCACGCTCTTCACATGCGGGTTGGCGCCATAGATCGTGGCGATGCCCGCAGGTACGATCGTCACGCCGAGGCCGACCTCCACCATCCGGACCGCTGCCGTGAACGTCACCACCTCGATGCTGGTGCTGATCTTGATACCCGTATCCGTGATCGATCTTGCGACGAGCGTTTGCAGCGAGCTCCCGGTTTCGAGACTGATGAAATCTTCGCCGGCAAGGTCGGTGAGACGGATCGCGTCGAGGGTTGCCAGCGCATGGTGAGCCGGAAGCAGGACGACGAGCCGGTCGAGCTTGTACTCGAAGAGTTGAAGACCGTCCGGTACCTGCGTGTTGTTGGCGAAGATGCCGATATCGCCCAGCCCGTCCATCATCGACTGCAGGACGTTCGGGCTGGTCTCCTCGCGCAGGATGACGTTGATATCGGGATGGGCATGGCGGAAGGCGGCCAGATCCTGCGGCAGATGCTGGACGACGGCCGACTGGTGGGCATGAATGCGAACCAGCCCGCGTTCGCCAGTCGCAAAGGCGCTGAGATCGGCCTCCATATGGTTGAAGCGCTCGAACAGCCCGCCTGCATGCCGTGCCAGCGTCTCGCCCGCCGGGGTAGCGGTCATGCCTCTGGCATGGCGATAGAACAGAGGTGCGCCCACTTCCGCCTCGAGGTCCTGGATGCGCTTGCTGATTGCCGAAGGCGCGATGTGCTCACGCTCCGCGGCCTTGGTGATATTTCCCTGTCGGTAGACGGCAAGGAACATTCGCAACGTGGTCAGGTCGGCACGAATCATGAGGCAGGAAGGTCTTTCACAGGCTACGGCAGGCCGGGTTCACGTAACGAGAACGGCGGGGTTCCAATTCACGACTAGTCGGCCATTCGCCATTGGATAGGGTGGTGTGAAGAGCCGCGAGCGTCGGCCACAAGCATCATAAAGCAGGCCCGGCGGCAAGCGCGGGCTCGTGCATGGGAGCGAGGCGATTGGGCCATGGAGGGGACATGTTTTCTGTTGATCTGAGCGACCTTACGTATCTCGGCGAGAATCTTTCGCGCCCGGAATGCGTGTTGTCGACGCGCTCTGGCGATATCTTCATGCCCGACAAGCGTGGCGGCATCAGCGTCGTACGTGCCGATGGCCGGACCGAGCTGATCCTGGGGCGCAATGCGCCTCAGGGCTTCATGCCGAATGGCTTTGCCCTTCTCCCCGGCCGGAGCTTCCTCATCGCTGATTTGGGCCCCGATGGCGGCGTCTGGCACATGGCGCCGGACGGCACGCTGACGCCCAAGCTCATGGAGATCGACGGCAAGCATCTTGAGCCGACCAATTTCGTCGGCATCGATGCCCATGGAAGGACGTGGATCAGCGTCAGCACTCGGTTGATCCCACGCGAAGGCTCGATGAAGAAGGGTCATGCCGATGGCTACATCATCATGCTCGATGCGAGCGGAGCTCGCATCGTTGCCGAGGATATCGGCTTCACCAACGAGGCGATCGTCGATCCGACCGGCCGCTGGCTTTATGTGAACGAGACCATCTCGCGCTGCACGAGCCGTTTCGAGATCCAGGCCGACGGCTCGCTCGGAGCCAAGGAAGTGTTCGCCCAGTACGGCGCAGGCACATTCCCGGACGGTTTCGCCTTCGATGCCGAAGGGGGCCTGTGGACCGTCAGCGTGGTCAGCAACCGGGTGATCCGGGTGACGTCGGACGGCAAGCAGCACATCGTCCTGGAAGATTGCGACAGTGCTGCGGTCGATGCCGCCGAAGCGGCATTCCAAAATGGTACCTATACCCGCGCGCATCTGGACCTGGGCGGTAAGCGGCCGCTGGGCAACCTCTCGGGCATCGCGTTCGGCGGCGCGGATCTCAAGACCGTCTATCTGGGCTCGCTGTTTGGCAGCCGGATAGCCTCCTTCCGCTCCCCGGTTGCTGGCGCTCCGCCGGTTCAGTGGGAGTTTTGAACTCGGCCGACCTGCGCGAACCACCTTCAGAACAATAATGCGGGGCGCCAGAACGCCACCGCAAACGGGAGAAACGACCATGATCGATTTGAAGATCGGCCGCCGAGGATTGCTTGGCGGTGCCTTGCTCGGTGGCGCTGCCGCCGCCATCGGCGCTCCGGGGATCGCCCGGGCGCAGGCCAAGAACCTTAAGATCGCGACCATCGCCCTGAACAACAGCCCCTGGCACAAGGCGCTTCTCCGCTTCAAGGAAGTCGTCGAGACCGATAGCAAGGGGCGCTACACGATCAGCGTCTACACGGACGGCCAACTCGGTGACATCAACCAACTGCTCTCGGCGATGCAGTTAGGGACCGTCGAATTCTCCTATTTCGGGCTGTCCTCGATCAGCTATGTGCGCGGCGGCGAGGCCCTGAACGTCCTTTACGTGCCCTATCTCTTCAAGAGCGGGGAATGGGGCGAAAAGATCATCAACACCGACCCGCAGTTCCAGGAGATGTTCTCCAAGATCGGCGAGACGGCGGGCGTGCGCGTCTTTGGTGCCTGGGGGCAGCGTTCGTCCCGGGCGATCCAGAGCACCAAGGGCCCGATCTTGAAGCCTGAGGATGTGAAAGGCATGCGCCTGCGCATTCCGCCCATCCCGATGCTGCGGGCCATGTTCGACCGTCTCGGCGTGCAGTCCACGCCGTTGGGCATGCTCGAGATCTACAGCGCGCTGTCGCGCGGCACGGTCGACGGCCAGGACAACGGCTTCGACCTGGCGATTCCGCCTCGCTTCCATGAGGCAGCAAAGTTCTGGTCAGCCACCGACCATGTCAACGAACTCGTCGGCTTCTTCGTTTCCGAGCGCTTCTGGCGGGGGCTTTCCTCCGAGGATCGCGAAGTGTTCAAGAAGGCTTCCCGCGAGGCCGGCGCGGTAACGACGGCGCTGACTAGTAAGCTCGATACCGACGCGATCGAAATCCTGAAGGCGGCTGGCGTGACTTATGTCGTGCCGGACCGTGATGCCTTCAGGAAGGCGGTGGCCGGCGTCGAGGTCGAGCTGGAAGGCAAGATGTGGCCGGCCGGCCTGGTCGAGCGCCTGCGCAAGCTGCAGGAAGCCTGATGACCGAACCGGCGGACAGCCTCAATACGACGCCGGCGGTCGCCGCGCAGCAGCCGGAGTTCCGGCTGCTGACCCTGCCCGTGCGTCTCCTTGCCGCGACGGTCAGGGCGGCGGTGATCATTGCCCTGGCCGTCGTTCTCGTCTTCACCGTGGGGCAGGTGGCCGACCGCTACTTCCTCAAGTCACAGTTCGATGCGCATGACCAGATTGCGCGCATCGGCATGGTCTGGCTGGTGTTCCTCGGTTTCGCGATCGGGGTCAGGGAGCGGGCCAATATCCGCATCGAAGTCGTGCAGCATTTCCTGCCAGCGGGGGCCCGGCAGATTGCCGCCTTCCTGCTCGACATCCTGATGCTGGCCGTAACAGTGCTGATCATCACCGTTGGGTGGCAGCTGCTCGAAATTGGCTCGTTCCAGGCCATCATGGGCACTTCGCTTTACTATGACGTGATGTACGGGGCGCTCCTGACGGGAATGATCCTGCTCGCCGTCTTCCTCATCCTCCGCATCGCGAACACGCTCTCGGGCGGACGTTTGGGTGTCGACGCGCCGGTATCCGAGCATGATGATCATCATTAGTACCCTGGTCTTCTTTATTCTACTTGTCGTTGGGTTCGACGTCGGCTTCGCGATGATTCTGGCCGCGCTGTTCGGCATGCTGCTGCACGGCGCGATCGATCCGGTCATGGCTCCGTTGACCTTGGTCTCCGGCGTCGACAGTGCTGCGCTGATCACCGTGCCGCTTTTCGTGCTTGCCGGCGAAATCATGAACCAGGGCGGCGTCACCCGCCGGCTGATACAGTGGTCGACCGCGATGGTCGGGCATTTTCGCGGGTCGCTCTCGCAGGTCGCGCTGACGACCAACCTGATCATGGCGGGCATTTCCGGTTCGGCGGTCGCCGATGCGACGGCAACCGGCAGCCTGCTGATTCCGGCTATGAAGAAGGAGGGTTACAAGCCCGGATACGCTGCGGCCGTGATTGCCGCCGGTGCGATGTTGGGACCGATCCTGCCCCCATCCATTCCCATGATCATCTACGCGATCATGGCCAATCTCTCGATCGCCAAGTTATTCATGGCTGGCGTCGTTCCAGGCCTGATGCTGTTCGCCGGTTACATGGTGATCTGCGCCATCGTGGCGCGCCGGCAGGGCTATGCCTCGAAGCCGCGTGCGAGCTGGCGCGAGAGGGCAACCGCGACGCGCATGTCGATCTGGGCGCTGATGGTCCCGGTGCTGATCCTGATCGGCATCCGCTCGGGCTTCATGACCGAAACCGAGGCCGCGGGCGTGATCTGCGTCTATGCGCTGGTCGTCGGCATGGTGATTTATCGCGATCTTCACGTCAGGGAGCTCGGGCAGGTCTTCTATTCGGCAGGCAAGACCTCCGCCGTCATCCTGTTCCTGCTGGCGGCGGCCGGGCCGTTCTCCTGGCTCCTCAACGAATCCCACATCGCAACGCGCATTTCGCAGGGCATCCTCAGCATCTCTGAAAACCCGCTCATCGTCCTGCTCGTGGTCAACATCATGCTGTTCATCGTCGGCATGATCCTGGAACCGCTGCCGGCGCTGGTGATGTTCGTGCCAACGCTTCTGCCCATCCAGGCGCAACTTGGGATCGATCCGATCCAGTTCGCGATGATTGTCATCCTCAACCTGATGATCGGCATGCTGCATCCCCCGATCGGACTTCTCCTGTTCGTGACGAGTGCGGTCGGCCGCGTGCCGCTCTGGCCCATTGCCGTCGAGCTGTTCCCGTTCCTCGGCTGGTCCCTGATCGTCCTGGTCCTGATCTCCATCTTTCCCGGTCTCGTGACCTGGCTCCCCAACATCGCACTGTGAATCGAACACCATGCCTCTGACAGGTTTCCGCATCATCGACCTCACACGCGTCATCTCCGGGCCGTTTTGCACAATGATGCTGGCCGATCTCGGTGCCGACGTCATCAAGATCGAGCCCCCGGGCGAAGGCGATCCGATCCGCAAGCAAGGCGCCGGCCGCGATGGCATGAGTTGGTACTTCGCCTCGTTCAACCGCAACAAGCGTTCGGTCACGCTCGACCTGAAAGCGCCGGAAGGCCGTGTCGCTCTCGAAAGGCTGATCGCGACGGCCGATGCGGTGATCGACAATTTCCGGCCGGGCGTGCTCGCCCGACTGGGGTTCGACGAAGCGAGACTGCAGGAGATCCGACCAGGGATCGTCACGTGCAGCATCACGGGCTTCGGTTCGACAGGGCCCTATAGTGATCGCCCGGCCTTCGACTTCATCGCGCAGGCGATGAGCGGCTTCATGAGCGTCAATGGCGGGCCTGGAGACCCGCCGCTCCGCACCGGCCTGCCGATCAGCGATCTGGTCAGCGGCCTCTATGGCGCGCTTGGCGTATGTGCCGCGCTGGTGCGGCGCGAGCGCGCCCAGACTGGCGAACATGTCGAGATCAGCCTGACCAACTCGATGGTCAGCCTGCTTGCATATGTCGCCTCGCATTATTTCGCGACCGGCGAGGTGCTGCCCAAGACCGGCAACGATCACCCGATCGCCTCGCCTTACGGGCTGTTTCGCACGCGTGACGGGCAGATCGCCATCGCGCCCAGCGACAACACTTTCTTCGGCCGGTTGATGGATGCGCTGGAACTGCCCGCGCTGAAGACGCACCCGGATTTCGTCAGTAACGATCTACGGGTCCTGCATCGCGCACGGCTGACCGCCTTGGTCGAAGAGCAACTTGGCCATAGCGATTCCGAGTACTGGATCACCAAGCTCAACGCCGCCGGCGTGCCATGCGGCCCGATCTACGACATGCACGGCGTGTTCTCCGATCCGCAGATCCTGGCGCAGGAAATGGTCATGAACGTCCCGACCAAGGATCACGGCGAGGTGCGGATGCTCGGCTTCCCAATCAAGCTCAGCCAAACGCCTTGTGCCGTTCGCCGCCCGCCGCCGGACATGGGCGAACATACTGGGGCGCTTCTCGCGGAGCTCGGCTATTCCCCAGCTGAGCTGGAGCAGCTTCGCAAGCTGCGCGTGACCGCTGCCTAGCCGGCTCGGCAAGGACGGGAGCGCTGCCTTACCCCCGATGAATTCAAGGCCTGGGCTCAGAACCTAGGGCACGACACTTTGCGGCTTTGTCAAAAGCTCGTCCCATCAGAACCTGACGGCGAACACGCCCTTGAAGGCGTGGTCCTGAGCGTTCCCGGCGAGCTGACCGGTATAGGACAGGCCGAGCGAAGTGCTTTGGCTGATGGCAAGGTCGAGCCCAGCTTCCACGAGGGCGGCATCCTTCGCGATCGGCAGCCCGGCGACGCTGAAGGCGCTCGCTCCGGCGAAGGCGAGCGTCGCGGCCGGCGTCACATCGCCGAAGGCATGGCGCCAGGCCAGCCCGCCGCGCAAGGTCAGCTCCATGCTTTGCAAAGCGAGGCTGGCCGAGGCGCGCAGACCCAGCGTGGAATAGCCGAGGCTGGTGTCATCGCCCTTGCTGGTCAGCGCAGCCGTGGAGCCGGCCTCATCTCGACGAACTTTTCGAGGCGCTCGCGGCCTTGCAGCGCGGCGAGACCTATCTCAGCCCGCCGCTCAGGGCTGTCATGCCGCAAGGGGGTCCCGATGGCGCGCCGGACAGCGTGTCCTTCGATGCGGTCAGTCACGTTCCGCTCACCCGGCGGGAGCGCGAGCTGCTCGTCCTGATCGCCGGGGGCGCCACCGCCCGCGACGTCGCCGCCCGCCTCGGCATCAGCCCCCTCACCGCTCGCAAGCATCGCGAAAACCTCATGCGCAAGCTCGAACTCCATAGCGCAGCGGAGCTGGCCACCTTCGCCGTGCGCCTCGGCCTGCCGATTGGATGAGGCTCGATCCCCGCTTTGCGGCAACCGTCCCTTGTGGCCACTGTCGCAGGCGACAGCAGCGGGAGGCAATACGGCAGATGCCGTAGATCGCGAACCGATGCGCAACACCCTGCCGGCTGCGATCGAGGCTCGTGCCGGCCCGCTCATGAGCGTCGATCTACGGCACTCTGCCGCATTGCTGAGTTTGGACTGCCGCCAGAGACCAGACGCTCGGAGGCAGGGTTCATTTTCGTGGATACGGCGAACTCAGCCGCTGCCTGGCCGACCAAGATGACTTGCTGATTGAAGGTCTTTCGCAGCAACCGCCCGGACCGCCTGCGTGAGCTGATCGAGCAGTCGCGCCGCCAATCGCGTCCGCTGCCAATACAGCGTCACGGCGATCCGCTTGTGTGGCGGCAGCTCGATCAGCCTGCCTTCTGCGATCAAAGGCTCCGCGAGCGCGACCGGTGCCATCGACCATCCAAGCCCCGCAAGCGTCATGTCGAGCATACCCTGCGTCGACGGGGTCCAATGGGTCGGCGGCGAGATCGTCGTGCCGCAGGCCTCCCGTGCCCAGCGGAACTGCAGGTCGTCGCGACGGTCGAACCGCAGCATCGGTACCCGCTGCAGGCTCAGATTATCGACGCCCCCGGGAAAGTGACGAGCCGCGAAAGCCGGCTCTACCACGGCCATGTATTCGATCTGGCCGAGAGGATGGATCCGGCAGCCGACGACGGGCGAAGGGTCGGCCGTAACTGCAGCCAGGACATCGCCAGTCTGCAGGCGCTGCGCCGTATGGGCCTCGTCGTCGAGGACGAGATCGAGCAGGCCGCCGGTTTCGCCGGCAAACAGCGCCGCCGCCTTGGGGAACCAGGTACTGACGCTGTCGGCATTCACGGCGACCCGGATCGAAGCAGGTCCGACGACCTGCAAGGTCAGACCGGGCAAGGTTTCGATGACCTCGCTTTCGAGCAGCCGGACCTGCTCGATATGGGCGCACAGTCTGCCGCCGATCTCGGTCGGCCGGCAGGGCGATCCTCGGATCAGCAGGATTGCGCCGAGACGATCCTCGAGCCCCTTGATGCGCTGGGAGACAGCCGACGGCGTCACGCCCAGACCGATTGCGGCCTTCTCGAAGCTGCCTTCGCGTGCAACGGCTGCGACAGCGGCGAGGGAGGGATAGTCGAGCATTAGTTTGCCTAATTCAAAGTTAGAATGTTTAGTTAGACTACACCGATGCCCGCGCGCATCAAAGAGCCATGACAAGCGCTCTCCTGCCTGCCTTCGCCAAGGGCTTTGGCCTTTCGCTCGGGCTCATCGCCGCCATCGGCGCCCAGAACATGTTCGTCTTGAGACACGGGCTTCGGCGCGAGCATGTCTGGCCCATCGTTCTCTTCTGCGCGGCGGCCGATGCCTCGCTGATCGTTGCTGGCGTCAACGGCCTTGGCAGCGCGCTGTCGGTCGTTCCGGGATTGGCGATGGCACTTAGCCTGGGTGGAGCGGCTTTCCTGGCCTGGTACGGCGTCTCGGCGCTGCGACGGGCAGCCACTTCGTCCGCATTGGTCGTCGATAGGACGGCGGGCATCACACTCGGCGCCGCGCTCGCCGGAACGGCGGCCTTCACCTTCCTCAATCCACATGTCTACATCGACACCGTGCTCCTGATGGGCGCGGTCGGAACGAGCCTGCCTTCCGACGAGCGCCCGCCCTTCATGATCGGAGCGGCGAGCGCCAGTTTCATCTGGTTCGCCTCGCTGGGATTCGGCGCGCGCTTCCTGGCCCCGCTCTTTGCCAGGCCGGCAGCATGGCGCATCCTCGATCTGGCGATCGGTGTCATGATGCTGGCCCTCTCGACGAGCCTGCTGCGCGATGCATTTGCGGGCTGATCGCGGGGATGTGTCTCGGCACCCGTCGTCCTAACCTCGCATTCGAATTTTCTCAGGAACACCCGACTTCATGACCGACGCATCGATCTTTCGCGGGCTTTCCGCCTTTCCGCTCACGCCGGCCGATGCCGAGGGCCTTGTCGATACCGACGCCTTCGCCCTCATGCTCGACCGGCTCGTCGCGGCCGGCGTCGATTCCATTTCCGTACTCGGCAGCACCGGCACCTATGCCTTTCTCGACCGCAGCGAGCGCTCGCGCGCTTTGGCTGCCGCCGTCGAAACCGTTGCCGGCCGCGTCCCGCTGATCGCCGGCATCGGTGCCATGCGCACATCCTGGGTCCGTGAGCTGGCCCGCGAGGCCGAGCGCCTGGGAGCCGATGGGCTGCTGCTGGCGCCCGTCTCCTATGCGCCGCTGACGCAGGACGAAGTCTTCGCCCATTTCGAGGCGACCGCGGCCGCGACGGGCCTGCCTGTCTGCATCTACAACAACCCCAGCACGACCCATTTCACCTTCGCGTCGGAGCTGGTGTCGCGCCTCTCCCAGGTGCCGAACATCACGGCGATCAAGTTGCCGCTTCCTGCCGATGGTGATTTCGAAGGCGAGATCGGCCGGCTGCGATCGTCCTGCAGGGACGGGATGATGATTGGATACAGCGGCGACTGGGGCGCCGCCCCTGCGCTTCTGGCGGGAGCCGATGCTTGGTACAGCGTCGTCGCCGGTCTCTTGCCGACTGCGGCGCTGCACCTGACGCGTGTCGCACTGGCCGGCGATCGGGAGGGCGCCCTGGCGATCGACACCGCTTTTGAGCCGCTCTGGTCGCTGTTTCGCGCTCATGGCAGCTTGCGGGTGATGTACCTTATCGCCGAACAGCTTGGCCTGAAACCCGGAGCACCGCCATTGCCGATCCAGCCGCTGCCCAGCAGCCTGCGCGAGGCGGTCGCAATTGCGATCCAGCAGATTTCGAATTGTCCATAAAGCCCGACGCGTGAGATGCCGTTCGGATCGCCGGCGTCCCCCGGCACACCGGGGACGAGACGGCCGCCGAGCCTTACGATCGGTTGAACGCCATCTATGGTTCCACAGCCATCTCATTGCTTAAGACATGACTTGACGTCGAATCCGGGGAATGCGCCACCTGCGGACATTTGATGCCTTCCAGAAAGCGGAACCTCACGATCGGGGACACTGTTCCGACTCAGAGCCCTGAACGATCTCTTTCCAAATCGGTTTCTTACTGGGCGGCCATTGCTGGTCGCAATGCTGGCTCCTCCTGCGAAACCTCATGGTTCTCATCCGCAGTCGGTTTGATGCGGAACCAGGCCGTATACAACGCGGGAAGGAACAGCAGGATCAGCACGGTGCCAACGGCGGTGCCGCCGATCAGCGTGTAGGCCATCGATCCCCAGAAGACGGAGTGCGTCAGGGGAATGAAGGCGAATACGGCCGCGAGCGCCGTAAGGATCACCGGCCGCGTCCGCTGCACCGTCGCCTCGATGACGGCGTTGTAGTCGTCGAGACCGGCGGCGCGATTTTCCTCGATCTGCTCGGTCAGGATCAGGGTGTTGCGCATCAGGATGCCGGCCAGGCCGATCAGACCCAGGATGGCATTGAACCCGAATGGCTGATTGAAGAGGAGCAATGTCGGCACGACGCCGATCACGCCAAGCGGCGCTGTCAGCAGCACCATCGCCATCATCGAGAATGAGCGCACCTGCAGCATGATGACGATCAGCGTGGCGGCGATCATCACCGGGAAGACCTTGCCCAGGGCGACATTGGCTTTGGCGGCCTCCTCGATCGATCCTCCGGTCTCGATGCGATAGCCCGCCGGAAGCGAAGCGATCAGTGGCTGAAGTGCCGTCACGATCTGCTTGGAGACCTCCGGAGGCTGGGTGGCCTCGTTGATATCCGCACGGATGGTGATCACGGGTGTGCGGTCGCGGCGTTTCAGGATCGGCTCCTCCAGGCGCATTTCGGAGTGGCCGATCTGGTCGAGTGGAATCTGGCGGCCGTCGCGGCTGATCAGCGAGAAGTCCGCAAGACGCGCCGGGTCGAGCCGCTCGCTGCCGGCGCTTCGTGCCACCACTGGCACGTTGCGGATATCCTCCCGGACCTGCGTGACGGGAACGCCCGTGAGGAGAAACTGAAGCTGCTGGCCAACCGCCGCCGGCGACAGACCGATGAGGTTCAGCCGGTCCTGGTCGGGGACGAAGCGCAGCACCGGCGTACGGTTGCCCCAGTCGCGGTTGGCCTGCCGGACGTCCGCGACGCCCCGCATCACCTCCAGCGCCTGGGCGGAAATCGCATAGAGCTGCGCCGGATCGGGCCCCATCACCCGGAACTCGACCGGGAACGGTGTATAGGGTCCGAATACGAGCTGCGTGACGCGAACGAAGGCTTCGGGAACAAGGCCTTGGGACACGGCCTCGCGGAGCCTGTGCTTCAGGATTTCACGCGCCCCGGCATCCGGTGTCAGGGCCACGATCTTGGCGAAAGCGGGATCGGGCAGTTCCGGCGCCATCGCGAAGAAGAAGCGCGGCGCGCCCTGGCCGACATAGCTGGTGACGATCGTTGCCTCGGGCTGGGCGCCCAGCCAGCGTTCCAGCTTCTCGACGGCGGCCGTCGTCGTTTCGATGCTAGTTCCCTCCGGCAACCGCACCTCGACAAGCACTTCGGGGCGGTCCGATGTCGGGAAGAACTGCTGCTTGACGCCGCCCATGCCGATGCCCGACAGCGCGAACGCGACGACGACGATGGCGCAGGTCTTGAACTTGTGGCGGACGGCGAAGGTGATGATCCCGCGCAGGCGCCGGTAGTTCGGCGTGTCGTAGATCGCGTGCGTGCCGCCCGGGATCGGCTTGATGTCGGGCAGCATCTTCACGCCGAGATAGGGCGTGAAGACCACCGCGACGATCCAGGAGACGATCAGGGCAAAGCCCACGACCCAGAAGATGTTGCCGGCATATTCGCCGGCCGTCGAACGCGCGAAACCGACTGGCAGGAACCCGGCGATCGTCACCAGCGTGCCCGACAGCATCGGCGCGGCCGTGTGGCTCCACGCATAGGCCGCTGCCTTGATGCGATCCATGCCCTCTTCCATCTTCACCACCATGACCTCGATGGCGATGATGGCGTCGTCGACCAGAAGGCCGAGCGCCAGGATCAGGGCGCCGAGCGTGATGCGGTCGAAGAACCGTCCGGTTTCCAGCATGATCAGGAACACGACGGCGAGCGTCAGCGGCACGGCGGCGGCCACGACGATGCCGACGCGCCAGCCGAGACTGAGCAGGCTCACCAGCAGCACGACGCCCAGCGCCATGGCGAACTTCATCATGAACTCGTCGACCGCCGAGGTGATATTGACGGCCTGGTCCGTCACCTTGTCGAGCGTCATTCCGAGAGGGAGCGTCTGTGCGATCTCCGCGGTCTTGTTTTCCAGGGCCTTGCCCAAGGCGAGCCCGTCCCAGCCAGCCTGCATAACGGCGGCAACCAGGATCGTAGACTCGCCCTGACGCCGGATCAGGTAGGTCGGGGGATCTTGGTACCCGCGACGCACATCGGCGATATCGGATAGCTTGAGCGTTCGTCCCGCAGCCACGATCGGAGTGTCGGCGATCGTCTTCAGGCCCTGGTAGGCACCGTCGACCCGGATGAACATCTGAGGCCCGCTCGTGTCGATCGAGCCCGCCGGCGTGACGGTGTTCTGCCTCTGCAGGGCCGTGATGATGTCCTGCGCGGATACGCCCAGCGTCGCGAGCTTCGAATACGAGAACTCGACGAAGATCTGCTCGGGCCGCTCGCCGAGAATGTTGATTTTCTTGACGCCCGGGACGTGCAGGAGCTCCTGGCGGATGGTCTCCGCCTGCCGCGCCAGCTCGCGCATCGGCATCCCCTTGGCCTTCAAGGCATAGAGGGCGAAACTCACATCCGAGTATTCGTCGTTGACGAAGGGGCCGAGAACGCCAGGCGGCAGGTTGCGGGCTTCGTCGCCAAGCTTCTTGCGGGCCTGATAGAACTCTTCCTGAACCGCGGCAGGCGGCGTGCTGTCCTTCAGAGTGACCGTCATATAGGCGTAGCCCGGCCGCGTGGTCGTCTCGACGCGGTCGTACCAGGTCAGTTCCTGGATCCGTTTCTCCAGCGGCTCAGCGACCAGGTCCTGCATCTCGCGCGCGGTGGCGCCCGGCCATACGGTCGTGACGGTCAGCGTCTTGATGGTGAAGCTCGGATCTTCCGCCCGGCCGAGCATGAAGAAGGCGTAGATGCCGGCGGCGACCAGCAGGATGATCGAGAACAGGGTGACGGCCCGTTCGCGAACGGCGATCGCTGAAAGATTGAGGCTCATTTGGTGCCCCTGTTCTGGGACACGGTCCTGACGCGTGCGCCGTCCTGCAGCAGGTGAGCCCCAAGCGAAACCACCGGCCGGGCTTCGGTCAGCCCAGAGATGATGGCGGTCTCGCTGGTCACGCGGACCAGCGTGATCGGACGGAATTTCACAGTCGAGGTGGCGTCATCCAGAAGCCAGACACCGGTCTTCTGGCCATCGTCCATCAAGGCGCCGAGCGGCACTTCCATCTCGGGCTGGCTTGTCTGATTGGTGAGCCGGATGGTCACGGTTGCCCCGAGCGGAGCTGCGGCGGCCTCGCCATCAAGGACGTAGCGCGCTTCATAGGTGCGGGTCTGCGGATCGGCTGAATCCGAGAGCTGCCGGAGGGTACCTGAATAGCGACGGTTCTCCGCTCCAAAGAGATTGGCCACGGCGGCCGAGCCGATGGCCGGTCTGATCGTCTCGGGGAGAGCGACGACCGCCTCGCGCGGTCCGGCCTGGGCGAGCCTGACGACGGTCTGCCCGGCGGTCACGACCTGTCCGGGCTCGCCAAATGTTTCGACGACGATGCCGTCGGCATCCGCGACAAGGACCGAATAGCTCGATCCGTTCTCGGCCACTTTCTCGTCCGCTTCCGCGGCTGCCAATTGGGCCGCCGCAGTGTCGAGCGCTGCCTTCGCTTGCTCGTAGCGCTGCGGGCTTGCCGCAAATCCATCCTTGACCAGAACGGCGTAGCGCTTTTCGTCCGCCCTGGCCTGGACCAGGACGGCGCGAGCGGCAGCGGTGGCGTTGCGTTTCGCCGTAAGCGCGAGTCGCAGGTCGGTCTCGTCGATCCGCATCAGCGCCTGACCTGCGATCACAGGCTGCCCGACATTCACCAGGCGTTCGACGATTTTCCCAGCAACGCGGAAGCCCAGATTGCTTTGAACACGCGCTGCGATGGTACCTGTGAAGCGGCGCTCCGCATCCACGACCGGTGTTGGCGTCACCAGCCTGACGATCGGAACATTTTGCCGCGGATCGCCGATTGCAGACGCGTTCTGTGGGCGGGCGGAAAGCGTAACCAACGCCGCCGCCGCCGTTGCCGCGAGCACAACGCCCCCTGCTACGATGACCGATTTCTTTTTCTTGCCCATCGCCCTGAACCAATTAGATTGCATTCGAACTCTATGCTCGATATAGAAGTCGAACGCAATCTAATTATGGAGGTCCCGATGCGTGTCACGCGGCAGCAGGCCGAGGAAAACCGGCAGACGGTCATCGACGTGGCCAGCCGTCTGTTCCGGCAGCATGGGTTCGACGGCATTGGGCTGAAGGATCTGATGGCCGGCGCCGGGCTGACGCAGGGCGCCTTCTACAAGCAGTTCCAATCCAAGGACGATCTGGCGGCGCAGGCCTCGAAGCGCGCGTTGGAGAGCGCCTTGAGTCGGTGGTCAGATGCCGCCCAGTCCAATCCTGAAGCCCCGCTGGCAGCGGTGGTCGATTTCTATCTCAGCATGGGTCACTGCGCGGAAAAGACGGATGGTTGCCCGGTGGTCGCGCTCGGTTCGGATGCTGCCAGGCAAGGCCCGGACGTGAAGGCGGCGTTCGAAGGCGGGATCAAACACTATCTTGACCTGATGGGTCGCTGGACCGGCAAGGCCGATGGCGACGATGCCGACGGCAAGGCCATGGCCATGCTCTCGACGATGGTGGGCGCCGTGCTCCTGTCACGCGCCGTCAACGACGAGCAGATGTCGAAGCGGTTCCTGCAAGCGGCGACCGAAAGCGTATTGGCGCAGTCATCAGCGGACGACGCGCAGCCGAGCCGGCGCCAATGACGATGTCCTCGGCCGAGGCCCGCATCGCAACTGATACGGGCGCTGAGCCCACGCGGGATGTTTCAATGACCGCGCCCACGGGCCAGCGGCTGACAGGGGGGATCCTGTTCCCACGCAGAAGCCGGACGGAACCCAGCGGCTTTGCCGGCGTGCCAGAAACCATCGGAGGCTAAATGCGACGGATTGTTGTCACGGGTCTGGGAGCGGTCACGCCGCTGGCTTCTGGGGTCGCGCCAAGCTGGGCGCGCCTGCTGGAAGGTCGGTCGGGCATCCGCAGGTTGTCAGACGACATGGTGGGTGATTTGTCAGCCAAGGTCGGCGGCGTGGTTCCCTCAAGCCAGGACGATGCCGAGGCGGGCTTCGATCCTGACGCCGTTCTGGCGCCGAAAGACCAGCGGAAGATCGACCGGTTCATTCTGTTTGCGCTTGCGGCGGCCGATGAGGCGCTCGCGCAGGCGAACTGGAAGCCTGACGCAGACGCCCAACGCCTGCGCACCGCCACGATCATCGCGTCGGGCATCGGCGGCTTTCCGGCGATCACCGAAGCGGTGCGTACGGTCGATACCCGCGGCGTGCGCCGCATGTCGCCGTTCACGATCCCGTCCTTCCTCGTGAACCTCGCCGCCGGACATGTCTCGATCCGGCATGGTTTCAAAGGCCCGCTCGGCGCACCCGTCACCGCCTGCGCGGCTGGCATCCAAGCAATCGGGGACGCGGCGCGGCTGATCCGCGCGGGGGAAGCGGACGTCGCGGTGTGTGGCGGAACGGAAGCCTGCATGAACACCGTCAGCCTGGGAGGTTTTGCCGCTGCACGCTCTTTGTCCACCGGCTTCAATGACAAGCCGGCCGAGGCTTCGCTCCCATTCGACACGGCCCGTGACGGCTTCGTCATGGGCGAAGGCGCCGGCATGCTGGTGATCGAAGACCTCGACCACGCCATGGCGCGTGGCGCCACGCCGCTCGCGGAACTCGTCGGCTACGGCACCACCTCGGATGCGCATCACATCACCTCCGGTCCCGAGGACGGCAATGGCGCGCGGCGCGCCATGGAGATCGCGATCGCACAAGCGGGCATCTCCCCGCGCGA
This sequence comes from Allobosea lathyri, assembly GCF_900108245.1. Lineage (GTDB taxonomy): Bacteria > Pseudomonadota > Alphaproteobacteria > Rhizobiales > Beijerinckiaceae > Allobosea > Allobosea lathyri. Next base: position 155,835 of record NZ_FNUY01000010.1, on the reverse strand, counting down.
AATCGGTCATCTGAATGCCCATGCCACCTCGACCCCCATCGGCGATCTCGGAGAACTTGCCGCCATCAAGGCGCTGTTCGGCTCCGGTGGCGGGGTCGCCGTCAGCGCGACGAAATCGGCGACCGGGCACCTGCTCGGGGCCGCAGGCGGCCTTGGCGCCATCTTCGCGATTCTGGCGCTCAAGCATCAGGTGGCGCCGCCGACCCTCAATCTGGACTCGCCCGATCCGGCCGGCGACGGAATCGATTTCGTCAGGCACGCGGCCCGGCCGGTGGCTACGGACTACGCGATCGCCAACGGCTTCGGCTTCGGCGGCGTCAACGCCAGCGTGCTGTTCCGGCGCTGGACTGACCAGGCCGCGCGCGGAGGCGACGAATGACACGCGCGACGCCGCCCTCACCTCAACTTGACGACGACCTTGCCCTTTGACCGTCCCGTTTCGATGTATGCCAAGGCCTCGTTGGTAGCTTCGAACGGGAAGACCCGATCCATGATGGGGCGAATGATCCCGGCTTCGATCAGCGATGTGATCTCGCGCAACTGCTCGCCATTCGCGCGCATGAACAGGAACGAATAGCTGACGCGGCGGCGCTTGGCCTTGCTTCGGATGCCGAAGCTCAGAAGGCGCAAAACCTGACGCAGGACCCAGTTGAGCCCTTGTTCCCTGGCGAATTCGGGATCCGGCGGACCGGAGATCGAGATCAGCTTGCCACCGGGCTTCAGCACATTCAGGGATTTTTGAAGCGTGTCGTTGTCCAGGCTGTTCAACACCACATCGTAGCCGGACAGGAGCTTCTCGAAGTCTTCCTTCTTGTAATCGATGACGACATCGGCGCCGAGGCTCCTGACCAGCTCGACATTCGCCGTGCCCGTCGTGGTCGCAACCGTCGCGCCGAGATGCTTGGCAAGCTGGATGGCGAAGGTGCCAACGCCGCCGGAGCCGGCGTGTATGAGGACCTTCTGCCCTTTCCGCAGGCCGGCTCGCTCGACCAGCACCTGCCAGGCCGTCAGCCCCACCAGGGGGATGGAAGCCGCCTCCTCCATGGTGAGGTTCTTGGGCTTCAGCGCCAGGTCGGCCTCATTCATGGCGATGAACTCCGCGAACGTCCCGACCCGGCCATCGCGCGGCCGGGCGTAGACCTCGTCACCCGGCTTGAAGTGCCGGACATTCGATCCGATGCGGACCACCGTGCCCGCCACGTCGTGTCCCAGGATGAAGGGCGGACGGTACGGCAGGATGAGCTTGAACTGGCCGTCGCGGAGCTTGGAATCCAGAAGGTTGAGCCCGGCCGCGTGGACCTGGACGAGAACGTCGTCATCCCGCAACGTCGGCTCCGGCATTTCGCCGAGCCGCAGCGCGCCCTTCTTCTTGTATTTATCGAGAATGAAGGCCCTCATGGTGTCTGTTCTCCAATCTCGCCGACAGGGCGACCCGACGGGTCAGGAGTTGCTTGCGGCGATGGCGGGATAATCGGTGTATCCCGCCGCGCCTCCGCCATAGATCGTAGCCGGGTCGACAGCCGCTAGCGGCGCGCGGGTCTCCAGCCTCTCCACGAGGTCAGGATTGGCGATGAAGGGGCGGCCGAAGGCGAACAGATCGGCCTTGTCCTCGGCCAGCCGCGAGGTCGCGAGGTCGAGATCGTAGCCGTTATTGGCGATATAGGCATTCCTGAAGCGGCGGCGGAGCGATCCGAAATCGAACGGCGCGACATCGCGCGGTCCACCCGTGGCGCCCTCGACGACATGGATGTAGACGATGCCCAAGGCATTGAGCTGATCGACGATATAGTCGAATTGGACCTGGGGATCGCTGCTCGAGACACCGTTGGCCGGTGAGACCGGCGAAATCCGGATTCCGGTGCGCCCGGCGCCGATCTCGTCGACCACCGCAGCCGAAACCTCCAGCATCAGCCGGGCGCGGTTCTCGACCGATCCGCCATATGCGTCCGTCCTGACATTGGCGCCGTCCCTGGCAAACTGGTCGAGCAGATAGCCGTTGGCACCATGGATCTCGACACCGTCGAAGCCGGCCGCGATCGCGTTCGCGGCCGCCTGCCGGAAGTCGCTCACGATGCCCGGCAGCTCGTCGAGGGCCAAGGCGCGCGGCTCCGAGACCTCGAAGAAGCCGTTGTTGACGAAGGTCTTGGTCGCGGCCCGGATCGCCGACGGCGCGACGGGAGACGCCCCGTTCTCCTGGAGATCGACGTGGCTGACGCGGCCGACATGCCAGAGCTGCAGGAATATCCGCCCGCCCTTGGCGTGCACGGCGGTCGTGACCTTGCGCCAGCCGTCGATCTGCGCCTGGGAGTAGATGCCGGGCGTGTCCTGATAACCCTGTCCCTGCCGCGAGATCTGCGTGGCCTCGGAAATCAGCAGGCCGGCCGTCGCGCGCTGGCCGTAGTACTCCGCGGCGAGGTCGCCCGGCACGAAACCCGGGCCGGCGCGATTACGCGTCAGGGGCGCCATCACGATCCGGTTGGAGAGGATCAGCGAGCCGAGAATATAGGGCTCAAACAGGGTCTTGCTCGTCATGGGTCACCTTCAGTTGTCCGCGCGGTAGCGGGTCATTTGTCGAGATGGCTCGGCTGCTGATCAGGCGACCGTGCGGTACCGCTCGGCGGGATGTTCGTTCCGATAGTTCGGAAGCATGGCCTGGCGCGCGGCCTGAAGCGCGTCCCACTGCCCGGCATCGGGAAGCGGCGGGATCGTCACCGCTTCGCGACGGTCGAAGCCGACCAGCGCCGCATCGACCAGATCGCCCACCTCCATCACATTGGACAGCGTGTTGACGTCGGCGCCGACATGCCCCCAGATTTCCGTTCGCGTCGTGGCGGGAAGCACGGCCTGGACGTAGACGCCCCTCGGCCCGAGCTCGAGGCTGAGCCCTTGCGACAGGAACAGCACGAAGGCCTTGGTTGCGCCGTAGACCGTCATGCCGAACTCCGGCGCCAGGCCAACCACGGAGCCGATGTTGACAATCGCTCCTTCGCCGGCCGCCGCAAGACGCGGGGCGATGGCGCTGGCAAGCCGCAGAAGCGCGGTCGTGTTGAGCGCAACCAGCCGTGCGACATCGTCGGTGCTCTGCTCGACGAAGCTTCCGCCGATCGCCGTTCCGGCATTGTTGACGAGGATCCCGATGCGGGCGTCATCGCGCAGCCGCGTCTCCACCGTTGCAAGCTCGTCGGCCTTGGTGAGGTCAGCCTGGATGATGTCGAGCGCCACGCCAGTTTCCTGACGCAGACGGGCACCTAGGGCCTCCATTCGTGCCACATCACGGGCAACCAGCACGAGGTCGTGCCCGCGCCGTGCAAAGCGCTCGGCGTAGGCGGCTCCGATGCCGGTGGAGGCGCCTGTGATGAGGACTGACGGACTGGCGGTCATGGCATTGCTCTTTTCTGTGCTAAAACCTATATTCATGATGGTTATCATGATTGATATTTAATATGATGCCCATCATGATTATGTCAACGGAGCCGGCGGAGAATTTTGAAATGAAGGTCAGTCGAGACCAGATGGCGGAGAACCGTCGCCGGATTCTGGAGGTTGCCAGCCGGCTGTTTCGCGACAAGGGGTTCGACGCGGTCAGCGTGGCGGAGGTGATGAAAGCCGCCGGGCTCACCCATGGCGGCTTCTATGGCCATTTCAATTCGAAGGACGACCTGATCGCGCAGACCGTTGCCCATGTCCTCGCCGCGGGCACAGGCGAAGGAGGCGATTTCGGCGCTTATGTGGATGCCTATCTGTCGCCCCGTCATCGTGACGACTGCGCCGGGGGTTGCCCGACGGCGGGCCTTGCAGCGGCCATCCGCCTTCAGACACCCGCGGCACGCGCGGCCATGACCGCAGGCCTTCGCTCGCAGATCGACCGTATCGGCAAGGCGCTCCCGGAGCTCGATGCGGCGGACAGGCGCCGCGCGGCGATCGGAAACTTTGCAGCGATGGTGGGGGCCGTAATCCTCGCCCGCGCGATCGACGACCCAGCACTTTCGGACGAGATCCTGGAACAGACGCGTGAGTGGGTTGATGCCGGGATCAACCCACAGTCTGCCAGCTAGGTGCTTGAAAACGTTGCATGACGTGGCCGGCCCGTTACGGGCAACGACAGATGCCGTTGAGTTCGCGGCAGGCCACGGACAAGTTCTGGTTTGGGGGCATCCGTTTCGGCCGCGGCCAAGGCGCTCTTAAACGCGCTAACACCCCTATTGGAGGGTGGCGCGACCTACGGGAGTCGAACCCGTCTCCCCAGCGTGAAAGGCTGGTGTCCTAACCGATAGACGAAGGTCGCACGCTTCTGGACCGGCGGGCGATCCGTCGAAGCGGGGCGAGGTATAGTAGGAGGGCCCGCGCTCTGCAAGGGCCAGTTTGGCAAGAGTTGTGGTCAACTAACAATCAGGCTGCCGGCGTCCAAAGAGCCTTTTGAGGGCCGTCAGTTCGACTTCGCGAGATCCAGCACGCGCAGTTCGGCTGCTTCCGTCCCGCCCCAGCGATTCAGCGTCAAGGTCGCGGCGAGGTGAATCACCTCTCCTCGCGCAGCCAGCAAGGCGCGTCCGAGTGGCTCCTGCGCGACACGGAAGGCGATGCCGCCGATACTGGCGCCATCGCCGCTCTTCAGCTTGACGCGGACATGGCCGCCGCTGCCGATCTCGACCACATCCGTCAGACGGTGCGAGGGAAAGACGAAGACAGGCTCGGGACTGCCCGCCCCGAAGGGGCCGGCCTTGTCGATCTCGGCCAGCAGCCGCGGATTGGCGCCGCCCGCGCTCAATGCGGCATCGACAAAGAGTGCTTCTCCTTCGCTGGCCGCGCCGACATCGGCTGCGAGCCGCTCGACCAGAAAGGCGTGGAAGGCCGCGCTCTGGCCGGCCGCCAGCGTGATGCCAGCCGCCATCGCGTGGCCGCCGCCCTTGACGGCGAGCCCCGCCTCGACGGCGGCGCGGACGGCACGGCCGAGATCGACGCCCGCCACCGAACGGCCAGAGCCGGTCGCGCCGCCCTCCCCGTTCAGCGCCAGCGCGAAGGCCGGCCGGCGGAAGCGCTCCTTGAGCCGCGCAGCGACAAGCCCGACGATGCCGGGATGCCAATCTGCCGAGGCCGCCAGCAGCACCGCCTGGTCGGGCGCGTGCATCAAGGCGTGCTCGGCTTCGGCCGTAGCCTCCAGCACAGCCTGCCGCTCGATCTCCTGACGCTCCTGGTTCAGGCGGTTGAGTTCGGTCGCGATCATGCGCGCCTCGATCTCGTCGGCCGTCAGGAGAAGCCGTGCGCCCAGCGCCGCGTCGCCGATGCGCCCGCCGGCATTGATGCGCGGACCGAGCAGGAAGCCGAGATGCCAGGGCTGCACGGGCCCATCGAGACCCGCAACGTCCATCAAGGCTGCGAGCCCCGGCCGCGTCCGGCCGCGCAGCATGGCAAGGCCCTGCCGGACGAAGGCACGGTTGAGCCCGCGCAGCGGCACCACGTCGGCGACCGTCGCCAGCGCGACGAGATCGAGAGCGGCGAGCAGATCCGGCTCCGTGCCGCGCTGTGCCCAGAAGCCCTGCCGCCGCAAGGTCCGGCTGGTCGCGACGAGCGCCAGGAAAACGACGCCGGCCGCGCAAAGATGGCCCAGCCCCGACAGATCGTCCTGGCGGTTTGGGTTGACCAGCGCCTCGACCGGCGGCAACAGCTCGGGCGCCTGGTGATGGTCGAGCACCACGACATCGAGCCCGAGCCGGCGCGCCTCTGCCAGCGGCTCGTGGCTGGTGGTGCCGCAATCGACGGTGACGAGCAGCGTCGCGCCCTCGGCCGCGAGCATGCCGATCGCCTCGCTGTTGGGCCCATAGCCTTCGATCAGCCGATCGGGAATATGGATGCGCGGCTTCGCGCCAGCCTCGGTGAGAAATCCGGCGAGCAGCGCAGCCGAGCAGGCGCCATCGACATCGTAATCGCCGAAGATCGCGACCTTCTCCTGCCGGATAGCCGCCCGAGCCAGGCGGGCGGCTGCGGCCTCCATATCGATCAGCGTCGCGGGATCGGGCAGCAGGTCGCGCAGTTTTGGCTCGAGGAAGCGGGCGGCCTCCTCGGCCTCGACGCCACGCCCGGCGAGCAGGCGGGCGAGGATGTCGGGGATACCCTCGATCTGCGACAGCGCTTCGGCCCGACCGAGGCCGGCGGCATCCAGCCTGTCGCGCCAGGGGCGGCCGAGCACGGAGCGGGTAACGCCGAGAAAGGCGCGCGGAGGCATTGGACTCATGCGGGATGCCGTCGCGCGTCACAGCCTTTGCGTCAACCTTTCCAACGATATTTCAGGCGCCTCAAGCGAGCTGAGGCGCTTGAGCCACGCCAAATCCCCGCTCGCGTTGCCGCAGCGGTTTGAGATGAGGGGCAGCGGAGCGCCGCGAGGCGCGAGTTGTAGTGTCCGCATCCATTGAGCCAGGATGCAGCGCGGACAGATTGAGCCACTGTCCGCACGCCCCGTGGCGCTCCGCCTCCGGCGATTTTTGACTCCGGGCCGCGCTTCCGTGTGGCCGCGGCAGGCTGTCGGTCGTTTGGCCCCGTATCCCCTCATCGGGTAGCAGGGCCGCCCATCCTTCAACCGGCCGCTTCGACCATCAGCCTAGCGAGCTCCTCGCGCAGGGCCCGTATTACCCCCAGAGCGGTTCCCGAAGCCTCCCGAGTGTGGCGTGCAAAGCCACCCGCAGGCGCCGCCCCCATCCCCGCCAAACGACATGCCTCCGGATGGCTGCCCCTCGGGGATGAGGTGAGCGGAGGATAAGGGCCGTTTGGGGCGCGGGGATAAGTTTGATGGAGCCGTTCGCTCCAAAGGCGCGCCCCCATCGCTCCCGCGCTTGCCGGCTGGGTGTGTGCATCAAGCCGTCCCCAGCAAAATCGCCTTTCGGGACCAAGTAAGGAGGTCCGCTCTCTGAAGGTAAAGACTTCATCACCAGCGCCAAAATTTCGGATGGCTTCCCTCAATCAGCAGCCTTAGCTTGAGCTCTGAGGGATAATGGAGGCCTGCATGGCGACCGAACGACCTGATCCTATTCGCAGAACAATTCTTCTCGGTGGAACAGCCCTCGCTGCGTCGAGCCTCGCCGCGCCGGGGGTACAAACGGCTCAGGCGCAACAACCGCCGCCAAGGCCTTCGACCGCTGGTCGCAAGCCGAACATCCTCATGATCATGGCGGACGACATAGGCTGGTTCAACGTCAGCGCCTACAACCACGGCATGATGGGCTACCGGACGCCCAACATCGACCGGATAGCCAGGGAAGGTGCGCTATTCACGGACTGGTATGGCGAGCAGAGCTGCACCGCTGGTCGGGCCGCGTTCATCACTGGCCAATCGCCGATCCGGACCGGCCTCACGAAGGTCGGCCTTCCCGGCGCCGACATTGGCCTGCGTGCCGAGGATCCCAGCGTCGCGGAGTTCCTGAAACCGCTCGGCTACGCCACGGGCCAGTTCGGCAAGAACCATCTCGGCGACAAGGACGAATTCCTGCCGACCGCCCATGGCTTCGACGAGTTCTTCGGCAACCTCTACCATCTCAATGCCGAGGAGGAGCCGGAAAACCCCGACTATCCGAAGAACCCGGAGTTCCGAAAGAAATTCGGTCCGCGCGGCGTTCTGAAAATCTCGGCGGACGGCAAAATCGAGGATACTGGCCCGCTCACGACCAAGCGCATGGAGACGGTCGACGAGGAGTTCCTCGGGGCCGCGCTCGATTTCGTCGATCGCCAGCACAAGGCGAACAAGCCCTGGTTCTGCTACTTCAATCCGACCCGGATGCATGTGTGGACGCACCTGAAGCCGGCGTCACAGGGCAAGACGGGGCTCGGCCCCTACCCGGATGGCATGGTCGAGCTGGACGGTTATGTCGGGCAGCTCCTGAAGAAGCTCGACGACTTGGGCGTAGCCGACAACACCATCGTCTTGTTCACCTCCGACAATGGCGCGGAGGTGATGTCTTGGCCGGATGGCGGCACGACGCCCTTCCGCGGTGAGAAAGCGACTAATTGGGAGGGCGGGTATCGCGTGCCGATGGTTATCCGCTGGCCTGGCACGATCCCGCCGGGAACGACGTATAACGAGGCCTTCTCGCACTACGACCTGGCCCCGACATTCGCGGCGGCCGGGGGCGATCCGGATATCGTCTCCAAATGTCTGAAGGGTGCGCAGATCGGCAATAAGACCTTCAAGGTCCATTTGGACGGCTACAACCTGATGCCCTTCTTCAAGGGCGAGATAAAGGAAACGCCGCGCAAGGAGTTCATCTTTTGGAACGACGACGGCCAGCTCGTCGCGATCCGATACGAGGCCTGGAAGGCTGTGTTCCTGGAGCAGAACAACAAGGGCATCGGTGTCTGGTCAGGCCAGTTCACCACCCTACGCCTACCCAAGCTGTTCAACCTGCGCTCCGACCCGTTCGAGAGGGGCGACGAGTCAATCCTGTACAACAAGTGGATGGCCGATCGGGCATTTGTGCAGGTGCCGATGCAGTCCTTCGCGGCAAATTGGCTTCAGAGCTTCAAGGACTTTCCGCCGCGCCAGAAACCGGCCAGCTTCAATCTCGACGAGGTCATGCAGAAGGTCGAGGCCATGGGGAAAGCCGGCAACTAGTGACGTCGGCAAAGGCGTCATTGGCGAGCGATGGAACAGGCGGTGCGGCGGAATCCGGCGCCTGGGCAGCGATCCATTCGGCGAAGGCCGTCATGGCAGCGCTCGGCGTCCTTGATTTCAGCTTGGTCAGCCAATAGCTGCCGAGCGAAATCGAGGCCGGGAACGGCCGCCTGATCGAGCCGTTCCGCATCTGGCGCGAGAACATCAGGGCCGGAGCCAGGGCAACGCCTACGCCCTGCTCGGCTGCTTCCATCATCGCGAGGGACGAATCGAACACGATGGCGCTTGCAATGTTCTGCGGAAGCTCCACGCCCGCAGCGGCGAACCAGCGCGCCCACTCGTCCGTGCGGTAGCTCCGCAGCAAGGTCAGCTCGATCAGATCCTCCGGTGCCTGCATGCCCGCAGCCAAGGCCGGCGTGCATAGCGGCGTCAGGGGAGCATCGAACAGCTCTGTCGCATCGAGACCATGCCATGCGCCATTGCCGAAGCGGATGGAGAAATCCAAGCCTTCAGCGGCCATGTCGACGCGGTTGTTGTTGGTGGAGAGCCTCAGCTCGACAAAAGGGTGAGCGCGCCGGAAATCCTCCAGCCGCGGCAGGAGCCAGCCGACGGCGAAGGTCCCGACCGCGCCCACAACGAGCAGCTCGCGGACCTTGCCCGATCCAACCCGATCGAGCGTCGTGGCCAGGCGGTCGAAGGCGTCCCCGACGACAGGAAGAAGGGCTTCCCCCTCCGCCGTGATCAGCAACCCGCGCGGCAGCCTGCGAAACAGCTGAACCCCCATCCGCTGTTCGAGGGACCGGACCTGCTGGCTCACTGCGGCCTGCGTCACGCGCAGTTCGATGCCGGCCCGCGTAAAGCTGAGATGCCGGGCCGACGCCTCGAACGCCCGCAACGCATTCAGTGGAAGATAAGGTCGAACCATCGATGCCCAAGATAAGCTTATAGCTGATCCGATTTATCATCGTTTGCCGGAAGTTCGAAGGGGTCATAAACGGCGCATCCCGAACCCAAAGGAGATGCCCTTGTCCAAGCGACCTTATCCCAGACTGGCAGCCAGCATTCTCGCCTGCGCCTTGGGCGGCCTGTCCAATGCCCATGCTGCAGGGCCCGACCAGGACGCCAAGGTCCGTCAGGCTGTCGATGCAGCGATGAAGCCGGTGATCGAACACTATGCAATTCCGGGACTGGCAATCGCCGTGACGATCGATGGCAAGCGCCATTTCATCGAATACGGGCTGGCCTCGAAGGAGCCCGAGATTGCCGTCACGCGCGATACGCTGTTCGAGCTCGGCTCGATCAGCAAGACGTTTACGGCGACCCTGGCTGCTTACGCCGAGGTCGAGGGCAAGCTGTCGCTGAAAGACAGCGTGAGCGAGCACATGCCCGAGCTGAAAGGCAGTGCGCTCGACGCTGTGCGCCTGCTGGATCTCGCCACGCATACGGCGGGCGGCTTCCCGCTTCAGCTGCCCGATGAGGTGAAGGATCAAAAGCAGCTCATCGCCTATTTTCGCGCATGGAAGCCTCGGTTCGACCCCGGCATGCATCGCGACTATGCCAATCCGAGCATCGGCCTGCTCGGAATGGTCACGGCGAAGGCCATGGGGGCAAGCTACGAGACGCTCGTGGAGCGGCGACTGTTCCCGGAACTCGGGCTCCGGCGCAGCTATATCAGCGTTCCCACGACCGAGCTGAAGTCCTACGCCTGGGGATATAATCGCGACGGAAAACCCGTCCGCGTCTCCCCCGGCATGCTTGCGACCGAAGCCTATGGCGTGAAATCAAATGCCGTCGACATGATCCGCTTTCTTGAAGTGAACATGGGCATCGGCACAGTGCCCGGAAAGCTCGCGCGCGCCGTCGATGCGACGCATATCGGATATTTCCGCTCTGGCGGGCGAATCCAGGACCTGATCTGGGAGCAATATCCCTATCCGGTCGCGCTCGATGACTTCGTCGCCGGCAATTCGCCCAAGATGAATTCGGGTCCCGTGACCGCGATCGATCCGCCGATGGCACCGCGAGCCGACGTCATCCTCAACAAGACCGGCTCGACCAATGGTTTTGGAGCCTATGTCGCCTATGTCCCCGAGAAGAAGATCGGGATCGTCATGCTGGCGAACAAGAACTATCCCAACGATGCCCGAGTGAAGGCCGCCCATCAGCTGTTGTCACAGCTTGCCGAGTAAGGCGATCCCGGTCCCCGTATGCCACGGCCGGAACAGGCCCGTGGCATACGGGGACACTCGCCAGGACTTCAGGCGCTGAACGGCACGTCCCGTATGCGTCGCCAGATATGCTATGCCGATGTCGGCGGCGTATTGCTCGCATATCAGGGATGGCAGGATGCAAATCCGGGTTGGAAACACCGACGATGTCGAGGCATGGGCGCAATTGCGTTGCGAATTGTGGCCGGACGGCTCGCTGGATGAGCATCGCGAAGACCTGACCTCCACATTTCTGGTCGGCGACGGGCGGGAAGCCGCCTTCATGGCCGTCAGCGATACGGCTGAAATCGTGGGCTTCGCGGAGGCGGCCCTGCGCGACGACTATGTCAACGGATGCGACAGTTCACCCGTGGTTTTCCTCGAGGGGATCTATGTTCGACCCGAAGACCGGCGCAAAGGCGTGGCGCGGCTGCTGTGCAATGCGGTCGAGGCCTGGGGGGCTTCGCTGGGCTGTTCCGAATTTGCCTCGGATGCCCTGATCGATAACGCGACGAGCCATATGCTGCATGCGGCCCTGGGCTTCGAGGAAACCGAGCGCGTCGTCTTTTTCCGCAAGGTCTTGTAGGTCGGCGCGCAATCGATGCGTGCCCGAGGGGGCTGATTTCACTCGGAAACACGCCGTCGTCCCGGGCTTGACCCGGGATCCATGCCGGAGCGCTTGCGATAAAGCTTCTGGAATGGATCCCGGCTCTACGCGGAGTTTATCCTTGGGCCGACCGAAGGTCGGACCCGAGGGCTCCGGCCGGGATGACCCGCGCTTCCGAAAACGCCGCATGCTCTTATGCAGCGCTCAGCCCTGCCCGCTCAATCGAGCTTGAACTTCTCGAACTGGCGGTGTTCGCCGAAGATGCGGCGGGTGGTGCCGGTGATCGAACGGTAGACGATCGTTTCGGTGAGGATGACGTTCTTCTTGAACTTGACGCCCGAGAGCATGCCGCCATCGGTGACGCCAGTGGCGCAGACGATGACGTCGCCCGAGGCCATTTCCGACATGTCGTATTTCTTGTTGGGGTCGAGCACGCCCATGCCCCGCGCCCGCTCGCGCTTCTCCTCGGTGTCGAGGATCAGACGGCCCTGCATCTGGCCGCCGACGCAACGCAGCGCGGCCGCCGCCAGAACGCCTTCGGGCGCGCCGCCGATGCCGAGATAAAGGTCGATGCCGGTTTTCTCAGGCTCGGTGCAATAGATCACGCCGGCCACGTCGCCATCGGTGATCAGGCGGATCGAGCAGCCGGTCTTGCGGATCTCCTCGATCAGCTTGGCATGGCGCGGGCGGTCCATGACGAGTGTCGAGATTTCATGGGGCTTAACGCCCTTGGCCTTGGCGAGAGCGTGAATGTTGTCGGTCGGCGAGGCGTCGAGGTCGATGACGCCATGGGCATAGCCCGGGCCGCAGGCGATCTTGTTCATGTAGACGTCGGGCGCGTTCAGCAGCTTGCCGGCCTCGGCCATCGCCATCACTGCGATCGAATCCGGCATATCCTTGGCGCAGAGCGTCGTGCCTTCGAGCGGATCGACCGCGATATGCACCTTCGGACCCTGGCGGGTGCCGACCTTCTCGCCGATGAACAGCATCGGCGCCTCGTCGCGCTCGCCCTCGCCGATGACGATCTCGCCGTCGATCGGCAGGCGGTTGAGCTCGCGCCGCATCGCGTCGACCGCCGCCTGATCCGCCGCTTTCTCGTTGCCGTGGCCGCGCAGGCGCGCAGCCGACACGGCGGCGCGCTCGGTGACGCGGACCAGCTCCATCGAGAGATAACGCTCGATGATCTGGGACGGGGAAATGCGGAGATCTTCGGACATGGGCGGTTTTCCTTGCGGTTGGAACAGTCGGCTGCGAGCAATCGGCCGTCTGGATCATCGACGGCCAACGACCCTTCGCCTACTCCCGTTCAATCCTGATGACTTGCGGCGGTTCCGCGATATGGCCGTCTGCGGAGACCTTTTCCAACGCCGCGCGGATCGCGGATTCGCTGGTGGCGTAGGTGATGAGCACGACCGGAACCGGCGCGCCGGAGCGGCCCGTCGGGTCACGGCTGGCGGCGGCTTCCGAACGGCGCTGGACGATACTTTCCAGCGAGATGTCGGCTTCCGCCATGCGGGTCGCGATCGCGGCTGCGGCGCCTGGATGGTCAAGCACGGCAAGGCGAACATAATAGCCGCCCTCATGCCGCTGCATCGGCGCGCGGGCCGGCACTTCGAGGCGCGCGACCGGCAACCCGAAGGGCAGCCCGGCCGTGCCGCGCGCGACATCGGCGATATCGGCGACAACCGCCGAGGCGGTGGGGTCGCCACCGGCGCCGGGACCCACCAGCGTAATCTCGCGGACCGCATCGGCATCGACCGTGACAGCGTTGAGGACACCCATCACCTGCGCGATGGCCGAGGATTTCGGCACCATCGTCGGATGTACGCGCTGCTCGATGCCGGTCTTGGTGCGTTCGGCGACGCCGAGCAGCTTGATGCGATAGCCGAGCTCCTCGGCCATCTTAAGATCGAGCGGCGTGATCGAGGAAATGCCTTCGACATGAATCGCTTCGGCGTCGATCTTCGTCCCGAATGCGAGGCTGGTCAGGATGGCAAGCTTGTGGGCGGTGTCGAAACCCTCGACGTCGAAGGTCGGGTCGGCCTCGGCATAGCCGAGCCGCTGGGCGTCCTTCAGGCAGGCCTCGAAGGTCAGCCCCTCCATCTCCATGCGGGAGAGGATGTAATTGCAGGTGCCGTTGAGAATGCCGTAGAGCCGCGTGACATTGTTGCCCGAGAGCGCCTCGCGCAGCGTCTTCACGACGGGGATGCCGCCGGCGGATGAGGCCTCGAAGGCGAGCGCCACGCCCTGCTCTTCGGCCAGCGTCGCCAGCGCGACGCCGTGATAGGCGAGCAGCGCCTTGTTGGCGGTGACGACCGATTTTCCCGACGCGAGAGCGGCCTCGACGGCGGCCTTCGCAGGCCCGTCCGAGCCACCGATCAATTCGACGAGGCAGTCGATCTCCGAGGACTTCGCCAGCTCGACGGGGTCGTCAAACCAGGTGAGCCCGGCGAGATCGACACCGCGATCGCGGCTGCGATCGCGCGCGGAAACTGCGGTGACGCGGATGGCTCGCCCCGTGCGGGCCGCCAGCGCATTCTCCTGACGGCGCAGGATGCGCAGCACGGAGGCGCCGACAGTGCCGAGGCCGGCAAGGCCGATACGAAGGGGTGCGAGACCGGAGGAGGAAGCGAGCATGGTCATTGCGCCGGGGTCGCACGCGGAAACGGGCGAGTCAACGGAGCGCATGTCCGGGCCGTGCCGGAATAAGGTGCGAGCCTGCCGGTTCCGGCATCAAAGGGGCGCCTCCGGTCAGGGACGCATCGCGGAAATAACATGCGCGCTGATCCGGCCTTCGATCGCGCCCTCGCCGAAGCGGCGGGCAAGGGCCTCCGTACCGACCTGCGTTGCCCTCTCCAGCCCCGATGGGTCCCGCATCTCGATCTCGGCCCGCAACGGCGTTCCCTGACAATAGGCCGTGGCCGCCTCTCGGGCAGAACTGGCCCTGCTCGTCCGCTGAAGCGTCTCGACCGAAACGCCGTCGAAGCCCGCATCGGCGAGTTCACGACGGATCAGGCTGAGATCGTGGTAGCCATGCGGGACCCTGTCCATGAAGCGTGGTGGGGACTCGGGAAACAAGGTCGCCAACGCATCCGAGACGACCCGGGCAAAGTCGTTCTCCGATATATCCTCCCAGACATTGAAGAGGTAGCGGCCGCCCGGCTTCAGCACGCGCCAGGCTTCGCGGTAGGCCTGGACCTTGTCGGGAAAGAACATCGCTCCGAACTGGCATGCCGCGACATCGAAGCTCTGATCGTCGAACGGAAGGGCTGTGGCATCGGCCTGCCGCCAGACGATCCTTGCATCCTCGCCTTGCCGCGCGGCGGCCCGGTCGAGCATGGGCTGGTTCAGGTCGGACGCCACGAGGCTCGCTTTTGCATCGAGCCGCGACGCCATCGCCCTTGTCAGCGCGCCCGTCCCGGCTGCGATCTCCAGGACATGCTGCGGTTTCGCAGCAGCCACGCGCTCGGCAAGATCGGCCGCGTAAGTGTCGAACAGCATGGGGACGAGAAGGCGATCGTAGAGTTCCGGGATCGGCCCGGCGAAGAGCTTGTCCGTCGATGCCATAGCGCGCTCCTGTGCAACAGAACGTCGAATTCGGCACTGGGCAGGACGGGAGGCACCATTGGGCGCCTGTCCTGCGGCTTTCCACCCTACGCCAGCAGAGGGCTGCGCGGCAACGAAGTCAGAGTGTGCTGGCATGGAACGGCGCCGTCATCCCGGGCGACCGAAGGGAGACTGCGCTGCGCCCGGGATGACGGCGTCGCGTTTCCACACAAAATCATCGAAATCCAGCCCTCATCCTGAGAGCCTGGCCGATAATGATGGACTTGTTTTCAAGAGCTTGAGTATCGGCAAAAGAGGCGTGGTCATCCCGGACGTAGCGAAGCGAAGATCCGGGATCCATTCCGGAACGTTGATTCCGAAAGGTTCAGGCATGGATCCCGGGTCTCCCTGCGGTCGCCCGGGATGACCGCCCGTTTCAATGCGAATTCCAACCGACTGAGATCATTCAATACATTATCGGCCAGGCTCTGAGGAGCCAATCCGTCAGGAATGGCGTCTCGAAGGATGGTTCAGGAGGCTCGCGAAGCTACTGGAGCATCCTTCGAGACGCCGCTTTGCGGCTCCTCAGGATGAGGGCTGGATTTCGGATATCAGTCGAACCGGCAGACGACCTCGGCGGCGAGGCGCTTCAATTTGCCCTCGGCGAAGGTCAGGTGCATGCGCAGCAGATTGTTGCCGAAGGCCGTGGCCTTGATGGTGCGCAGCGCTTCCAGCGTCGACCCCGTCCAGGTCGTGGCGTTCTCGATCGCCGGCCGCCAGAACCAGGGCTTCGGCGGGGTGATGGCGATGGTTTCCAGAACCCGCTCGGCCTCCGCCTGCTCCATTCCCAGGGGAAGGAAGCGCCCGACGATCTCGGTCGCGTCCCGGCCGCATTCGCGCGCCGTGGTCGCGGCGAGCACTTCGGCAACCAGGGGCGAATTCGTTTCCGGCAGGCGGCCACGCGAATAATCGTAAGTGGCGACTGCGCAAACCAAGGCGAACAGGCCGAAGCCGATACCGATCAACCGGCCTGTCGTCATCGTGCCGCGTCCCTATGCCAGACCATCAGATGCCGGCGGGCGAGTCGTCCTCGCCGTCCGTCGCCGAGGGTCTTAGCTCAGTTCAGCCGGCCTTGGATATCTGAATGACGTTGTGCAGCGTCTGGTCGGCGCTTTTCAGGAAGCGGGCGACATTGCGGGCGGCCTGCCGGATGCGCTGCTCGTTCTCGACGATGGCGATGCGGACGTAATCGTCGCCATGCTCGCCAAAGCCGATGCCGGGCGCGACCGCGACCTCAGCCTTCTCGATCAGCAACTTCGAGAATTCCAGCGAGCCGAGATGACGGAATTTCTCGGGGATGGGCACCCAGGCGAACATCGAGGCCTGCGGCACGGGGATATCCCAGCCGGCCTTGCCAAAACTCTCGACCAGCGCATCACGGCGCTTGCGATAGATCTCGCGCATTTCGCGGATGCAGTCATCGGGGCCGTTCAACGCCGCGGCGGCCGCGACCTGGATCGGGGTATAGGCACCATAGTCGAGATAGGATTTCACGCGCGCCAGAGCGGCCAGAAGGCGCTCGTTGCCGACCGCGAAGCCAATGCGCCAGCCCGCCATCGAAAAGGTCTTCGACATCGAGGTGAATTCCACCGCGACATCCATCGCGCCCGACACCTGCAGCATCGAGGGCGGCGGGTCGTTGTCGTCGAAATAGACCTCGGCGTAAGCGAGGTCGGAGAGCAGGATCAACTCGTGCTTCTTCGCGAAGGCGACGAGGTCGCGGTAGAAATCGAGCGAGGCGGTGTAGGCGGTCGGGTTCGCCGGATAGCAGGTGACGAGTGCGATCGGCTTGGGCACCGAATGCATCATCGCGCGTTCCAGCGCCGGGAAGAAGGCGGGCGTCGGCTCGGCGGGAACCGAGCGGATAACCCCGCCCGCCATCAGGAAGCCGAAGGCGTGAATCGGGTAGCTCGGATTAGGCACGAGCACGACATCACCGGGGCCGGTGATGGCCTGCGCCATATTGGCGAACCCCTCCTTCGAGCCCAGCGTGGCGACGACCTGCGTGTCGGGATCAAGCTTCACGCCAAAACGGCGGGCATAATAATTCGCCTGGGCGCGGCGCAGGCCACCGATACCTTTTGAGGCCGAATAGCGATCCGTACGGGGCTTGCCGGCGGTCTCGACCAGCTTTTCGATGACATGCCTGGGAGCCGGCAGATCGGGATTGCCCATTCCGAGGTCGACGATATCGACGCCTTTGGCGCGCTCGGCTGCCTTGATCTTGTTGACCTGTTCGAAAACATAGGGCGGCAGACGCTTGATGCGATGAAAATCGGCCATCTCGAACAGTTCCTTCGACGAAGCCCGACCAGCGCGCCTCGGTCATATTTTTGCGTTGACTGTCCTTAGCACCGCATCTTCGGTCAGGGCAGTCCGAAAAACGCAAGATTCCATCAGGTGCGACCAAATGGCGACAGGCTTCGGCTGCGCGGCCCGCAAATCCTCAGCCGGTTGGCGAGCCTCAGTTGGTGGGAACGATGGCGGGCTGGGGTGGCGGCGTGGCGCCGAGCGCCTTGGCCTGTGTTCCTGCCGCCTCGTTGCCGAGGCGCTTGGCCTCCAGTTCGGTCTCCAGCGTCTTGAACTCGGCGACGGGCTTTCGCTTCGCCTCGCGCGTGATCACGCTGCCGACGGGGATGTAGTCCGCGCCTGCGAGCCTGCTTTCCTTGACGAAGGGCTTCGATTCCTGCGGCGTCGTCGCCATGCCGGCAGCCTCCGCCACCGCCTTGCCCGCGCCGTCATTGGCACAGCCCGCCATGACCAGGCCGGTCGCGGCCAGAAGCAGGAACGAGAAGAGCAGCTTTGGCGTGGGAAAATCGATCAGCATGGCTCGGTCCGGGGGGTTGTAGAATTCTCTTTGTCAATCACATCAGCTACGTCCTTACTAGGACCAAAATGGGGAGCGACAAGCTACCCCGCAGATGAGCGCGATGGGAGAGACGCCTCATGAGCCGGCGTGAAGACGAAAAGCCGGAAGACGGCGCGGACGCCGCAGAGCCCGCGACGCCGGATTTCGACAAGATCGCCCAGAATATGGGCCGGTTGCTCGAGGAATACGGCAAGGTCACTGCCGCCTATCTCAAGCCGATCGAACGGGGCGAGGCCAAGTCCGGCCAGGCCGACGAAGTCAGCGACATGGTCAAGACGATCGGCCGCGTCGCCGAGCGCTGGGTCACCGACCCCCGGAAGATCATGGAGGCTCAGACCTCGATCACCGCCGATTTCCTGAGCCTGTGGAGCGCCACGCTGAAGCGCGCCAGCGGCGAGGAGGCCAAGCCGGTCGTCGAGCCCGACAAACGCGACGCCCGCTTCGCCGATCCCGACTGGTCGAGCCATCCGATGTTCGACTTCGTCAAGCAGGCCTATCTGATCGGCTCGCGCTGGGCCGAATCGATGGTCGACAAGGCCGAGGACCTCGATCCCCACACGCGAGAGAAGGCACGCTTCTACGTCAAGCAGATCGCCAGCGCCCTCTCCCCCTCGAATTTCGTCGCCACCAATCCGGAACTGCTGCGCGAGACCCTGCAGCAGAACGGCGAAAACCTCGTGCGCGGCATGAAGATGCTGGCGGAGGATATCGAGGCCGGCGGCGGCGAGTTGAAGATCCGCCAGTCGGACGGGCGCGCCTTCGAGGTCGGCGTCAATATCGCGACCACACCGGGCAAGGTGATCTATCGCGACGAGATCATGGAGCTGATCCAGTACGCGCCTGCGACCGAGCAGGTGCTCAAGCGCCCTCTCCTGATCGTTCCGCCCTGGATCAACAAGTTCTACATCCTCGACCTCAACCCGGAGAAGAGCTTCATCCGCTGGTGCGTGGCGCAGGGTCTCACGGTGTTCTGCATCTCCTGGGTCAATCCCGACGAGCGGCACGCCGCCAAGGATTTCGAGAGCTATATGCGCGAGGGCATCTTCGCGGCGCTCGACGCGATCGAACAGGCGACGGGCGAGAAGCGCGTCAGCGCGATCGGCTACTGCGTTGGCGGCACTCTGCTGGGGGTGACGCTGGCCTATATGGCCGCCATGAAGGACAAGCGCATCGATAGCGCGACATTCTTCACGACGCAGGTCGATTTCTCGAAGGCCGGCGAATTGTCGGTTTTCGTCGATGAGGACCAGATTCGTTCCGTGGAGGAACAGATGGCCAAGAGCGGCTATCTCGACGGCGCGCGCATGGCGGGCGCCTTCAACATGCTGCGCCCCAACGACCTCATCTGGTCCTATGCGATCAACAATTACCTGAAGGGCAAGGCCCCGACGGCCTTCGACCTGCTCTACTGGAACTCGGATTCGACGCGGATGCCGGCGGCGAACCACTCCTTCTATCTGCGCAACTGCTATCTCGAGAACAAGCTCGCCAAGGGCGAGATGCGGATCGCCGGCAAGACGCTCGACCTGAAGGCCGTGACGATCCCCGTCTTCAACCTGGCGACGCGCGAGGACCATATCGCTCCGGCGCAGTCGGTCTTCATCGGCTCGCAATGCTTCGGCGGGCCGGTCGACTATGTCGTCGCCGGATCGGGCCATATCGCCGGCGTGGTCAACCCGCCCAGCAAGGTCAAATACCAGTACTGGACCGGCGGCGCGCCCGAGGGGAACTATGGCGACTGGATCGCCCGGGCGAGCGAGCACGCCGGTTCCTGGTGGCCGCACTGGTTCAAATGGGTTGAGGAGCAGGCGCCCAAACGTGTCGCAGCCCGCGAGCCGGGTGCGGGCAAGCTGCCGGCGCTGGAGGACGCGCCGGGCACCTATGTCAGGACGAAGGTCTGATTGCGGCGCTGCCGCTGGAGATCGGGACAGTCTGCGCTCGACCCGTTGCGGAGTGTACAGCGCGCCCCGGCGCGTCACTATCATCGGCGAAAGTTATGATCTCAGCGCCAGTTCACCTCGAACGCTGCTACGGGATGCGCGAAGCCTTTCAAGGCTTTATAACCGAGAGAAACGAGGGCGAACCGGTTCAGAACCAACTCTGATACTGCCCCCGACACGACAATGGTGTCAGGTTCCGCCGCCTGACATAGGCGAGCCGCCGTCTGAACTGTCGCTCCGAACAGGTCATTACTGTCGGCAACGGGCTCACCTGCATCTAACCCGATCCGCACCCGTAACTTCTCCTTACTCGCAAGGTTGAAGGCATCGAAGGCCTGCTGAATTGTACGGGCACAATCCACCGCTGCAGCGACCTCATAGAACGAAGCCATGATCCCGTCCCCGGTGTGCTTGACCTCGCGTCCCCCCTTGTCGTTGAGGGAGCGGCGTACCAGGGAATCATGGGCTCTGGTCATCTCAACCGCCCTTAGATCGCCTAGCCTCGCGGTCATGCCGGTCGAGTCGACAATGTCGGTGAACATTATGGTGCGTAAGGCCGGATCAAACATTGCATGAGGGCTGTCCCCTTTTGGAGCCGGGTCCGAGACGCGACCGAGAAAGGCTTCGACAGCGGAAATATCGACCTCGATGACATCTTTGGCTAAATCTCCGTGTGCCTCGTCATGCACCCGCATTGCCGCCTGGATGTCAGGTGCGTCTATGAGGCAGAATCCCGTACCCCTTGCTTCGTCGAACCAATAAGTCAGGAAGCGTACGCCGTAACGCTCCTGCACCTCCAAGTCCTTGCGATGGGCCTCGGCGATATCGGCTGCGGTGAGACCTTTCAAATCATGCCGATCAAGAAAAATGGGCATCCTTCTCTCCGTCTCGACATTCCGGCAAAAAGTAAGCATTGCCCCGCGGCACTCTTAATACACGAAAACCGAGTGATGGGCTCCTGCTCTGTGACGGCCGACAAGATCAGGCCGCTCTCGATCGTCGGCCCTACGAGACTTTTTGATAAATCAGCCCTCATCCTGAGGAGCCGCGAAGCGGCGTCTCGACGGATGATTCAGGAGGCTCCCGAACCATCTGGAGGATCCTTCGAGACGCCATTCCTGACGAAATGGCTCCTCAGAGACTGACCGATAATGTCGTAAGCGATTTCAGTCGGTTGGCATTTCGCATCGACAGGTGCCGTCGTCCCGGGCGACCGCAGGGAGACCCGGGACCCATTCCGGAGCCCCCACCGGTCAGCGCTCCGGAATGGATCCCGGATCTCCGCTTCGCTGCGTCCGGGATGACGGCGCGTTTTTCGCTGATGTTCAAGTCGTTGAAAACAGGGATATCATTATCGACCAGGCTCTCAGGATGAGGGCTGCAGGAATTTCCGAACGGGCTCTAGTATGTCCCCCGACAAGTGTGAAGGCGGCGGCTGAAGCCCCAAGATGGGCCACAGCGAATATGGATGAGGCTCTCAGCTTTTGTCTGCTGACCATCCCGTTAAGACATTCGCCGGATCGTGAGCCTTGACTCATACCGCCCAACAAAAAGCCGGCCCCGAAGGCCGGCTTTTTCAGTCGAGCGAAGCGATCAGCTCAGTATTTGCGGACGACCGGCTGCGCCGGGATCGTCTGGGACGGATCGTCCCAGCGATAGGTCAGGCCGGCCGAGACGATGTGGATATGCGGCTTGGCTTCGGCGGTATAGAGCACCGCGCCCTGCTGCGGGTGGTTGCCCGAATA
Source organism: Allobosea lathyri (assembly GCF_900108245.1). Lineage (GTDB taxonomy): Bacteria > Pseudomonadota > Alphaproteobacteria > Rhizobiales > Beijerinckiaceae > Allobosea > Allobosea lathyri. Next base: position 134,265 of record NZ_FNUY01000010.1, on the reverse strand, counting down.
GTTCACGCTCGCGTTCTGGACGTGAATGTAGCTGTAGCCGAGATCGAGCTTGATCCGATCGGTGACCTGATAGCTCAAACCTGCGGAAAGCCAGAGGCGGTCATTGTCCGAGATGAAGACCGTGCGGTTCTCGTCGTTCACGGCCGAGAGCTCGTAGGCGACACCGGCACGCAGCGTCAGGTCGCGATTGTAGCGATATTCCAGGCCGGCCGAGAAATACCAGCTGTCATCATACTGGAAGTTCAGGCTGGAGAAGGGAACGCCCGAATTGACCGCGACGATCGGGATGCGGCGGAAGCGGCTCCAGTTCGTCCATTCGACGCCCAGATGCCCCTGCCACTGATCGTTGATGACCTGCGACAGGCCGAACACGACGGAATCGGGCAGGTTGAGGTTGGCTTTGATCGGGTTGGAGCCGAAACCGAGAATCGGCGGCACCGCGACCGGGGTCGAGAATGTCCCCTCCAGCGAGTGGTGGATCATCGAGCGATAGGCGAGGCCGATATTGGTGCCCTGCCATGGGGTCAGCGTCACACCGAACCGGTAGCCGAAATCGATCGAATCGCCCTCGAGGATCGTGTTGGGCGCCGTGGGGCCGATGCCGGCCGCCTGCTTCAGATTGGTCTTGAAGTACTGGACCTGGACGGCGGCACCGACGGCGAGCCAGTCGTTCACCTGATAACCGATCGTCGGCGAAACGTTGAACGTTCCGACCCGGGCCGAGCGGCCGTAGATCTGGGAGGCGCTGACCTGATTCTCCGGCTTCGAGCGCAGACCGTAGGGCGCGCCGGTGGTCATGCCGATCCAGAGACGGTCGTTCAGCTGCCAGGCCGAGTAGGAGGCCGGCACGAAGGCGCCATCGCCACCAAGCTCACCGGTTCCAAGCGAGCTGCCGCCAGCGGCGCCGATCGGCACCACGGCGCCGTTGGGCAGGCGCACGCGTGTCGGCGAGGTCGGGTCGTAGCTGGCGCTCGGGCCGATATAGGTGAAGTTCCAATTGCTGTGGCGGCCGGGGAACATCGTGATTGTCGCCGGGTTCCAGGCCATGGAGCCCATGCCGATGCCGCCCGAGGCAGCGCCCGCATAGGCCATGCCGAGCCCCTCCGCGCTCGATCCGCTGCGCAGCGAGAAGGAGCTCGCCGACGCCGCTCCGGCAGCAAGGAGCGCAACGACGGAGACCGTGGCTGCGGCAGTTGTACGAACAAGGCCCTTCATCGAGTCCATCCCATATCGTTTTTTTCGAGGCCTGACCGCCTCGCCTGATTCCGAGCATGGCGCGGCCCGTTTAACGCCGCAATAACGCATTTCTTGCCACAATTCGGCCTTGTCTGCCTCCGGGATCAAGCGGGACGGGACAAAATCGACCAAAATGAGCGGTTTTTCGCAGTCCGGCTTCGCCACCTCGGCGGAAAGGATGGTTTATATGCGAACTATCCTGCGTTTTTGCGCCTGCCTCCCAAAACACCTCCCCTTGGCCCTCTATCCTCGGGTCGGTCGCTTTCGCAGTGGTCGTTGCATTCGGGCAACAAATCGGTCGACCCGGAGACGCAGCTTCGCCATGCGCCGGAACGGACTTGTTTTTGGTCGCTCCATCCGGTCAGGATCGCGCGCCCAATCAGATCGTTTTAAACGGGGGAAACAACGTGAAACTGCTACGCTATGGCGCGCTCGGCCAGGAAAAACCCGCCCTGCTGGACTCGAAAGGCGTGCTGCGCGACCTCTCGGGAACGATTCCGGATCTTGCCGGCAAGACGCTGACATCAGCATCACTGGCCAAGATCAAGGCACTGGCGCCCGAATCGCTGCCGGCCGTCCAGGGCTCGCCACGCATCGGCGCCTGCGTCGGCGATGTCAGGAACTTCATCGCGGTCGGCCTCAACTTCGCCGATCACGCGGCCGAGACCGGCGCTGCCATCCCCAAGGAGCCCATTCTCTTCAACAAGGCCCCGAACTGCATCGTCGGCCCCAATGACGACGTCATGATCCCGAAGAATTCGGTCAAGACGGACTGGGAAGTCGAACTCGCCATCGTCATCGGCGATGGCGGTTCCTACATCGCCGAGAAGGATGCGATGGCGGCGATTGCCGGCTTCTGCGTCTGCAACGACGTCTCGGAGCGCGAGTTCCAGACCGAGCGCGGCGGCCAATGGGCCAAGGGCAAGGGTTGCCCGACCTTCGGCCCGCTCGGCCCCTGGCTGGTCACGGCCGACGAGATCGCCGATGTGCAGAACCTCGCCATGTGGCTCGAAGTCGATGGCGAACGTGTCCAGAACGGCTCGACCAAGACGATGATCTTCGGCGCGGCCTATCTGGTGCACTATATCAGCCAGTTCATGCGGCTCGATCCGGGTGACGTGATCACCACCGGTACACCGCCCGGCGTCGGCCTCGGCTTCAAGCCGCCGCGCTTCCTCAGGGGTGGCGAGGTCATCACCCTGGGCATCGAGGGTCTGGGCACGCAGAAGCAGAACTTCGTGCCGTTCAGCGCCTGATCCAAGAACGGCCTGATCCAAGAACGGCCTGATCAAAGATCGGCCTGATAAAAAGAAACGCCGCCACGGCCGCTTGACCCGGCCATGGCGGCGTAAGATCTGACCAGGAGGCCGCTCTCCCCTGGCTGAAGAGCGGCACCAGCGTCGATGGCCGGAGTGAAACCACCATCCGACAGCCAGATCGAGCGAAGCTCTGTTAAGGATATTTCATAGAACTTCCGTAGGATCACCCCCCATTTGGGGGGATCGGCCATTCCCGCTCAGCCGGGCTTCGCCGTGCTTTGCAGCAAGCCGACAAGCTGCGATTGACGCCGCGTCCCGGTCTTCTCCAGAACGCGTTTCAGCGTGGTCCGTGCGGTGCCCTCCCGGACGCCGAGGCGTATCGAGGCTTCGCGCGGCGTGTATCCGGTAGCGATCAGAGCCGCCAGCCTCGCCTCGGCCGGGGTCAGATCGAACAGCCCCTGGATCACTCCGACGCCCTCGACCTGCCGGGGCACGACCGGCGTCGCTATGAGTATCGCGACCGCGCTGGCGAAGACATCGCGGGCACGGCCCTTGACCGGCGTCAGATGGACGACGATCGGCGGCTGGTTCTCGCCTGCCGGGATGGGGATCGAACGGACCGCGGCTGCGTGCTGGTTCAGCGATGCGTCGGCCACGGCCAGTTCGAGCAGGTGATCGGCGGCCTCGTTGACGATGGCGAGACGCGCCGGCCTGTCGCGAAAGACCCCGGGCATCATATCGGTCAGCAGGGAGTTGGCGCTCAGGATGCGCCCGCGAGGCCCAAGAACAGCGCCGGGCAATCCCATCATCTCGAGGGCTTCCGCAGCGGCGCGGGCCTTTTCCAGCGCCAGCCGGCTCGAAAGCAGGCCGGCGCGGGCGAAATGCGGCCGCAAGCGATCCAGCAGGGCGACGGAGGATGACGTAACCGGCCCCTTCGCGATTGCGCGCTCGCAATGGACGATGACGGTGTCGCCGGACGGAACCGGAATGGCCGTCGCGACGCCGGCGCCATAGCCCTGCGGAATCAGAATCTCCTGATAGACGGGCTCCTGCGCGATCTCCTCGGCCGAGAAGACATCCTGATCGACCAGGAAGCCCTCATATCTGGCGGCAAGGAGCCGGACGGTGCGCTCGTTGACCGAGAGCGGATAGCGCTCCAGCATTTCGTGCAGGGCTTGCTCATAATATTCGGTCGAGGTGACGAAACGCACCTGATCGCCCAGCGCGGTCGCCAGCACGCCGTCCTTGCAGTCGACCGCCTGCGCGGTTTGCCGCAGCGTCTCCGGCCAGCCTTCGAAAACGACCGCAGCCTCATAGATGCGGTCGATCAGCGTGTTTTCGGTGTCATTTGCGATCGGCAAGGCGCAGCTCTCCGGTCTCGCTGCATCCTTACCCGAATGACTGTTTTTTGCCCTCCTCCATTCGGATGAGGGCGCTGGGCTTTTTTGGGGGACGGGGCTGCGCGCCTTGCCACCGCATTGGGGACGATGTCAGCCCTCAGCCAATCCCAGCATCAGCCGGATGTTCTGCACAGCCGCCCCCGACGCGCCCTTGCCGAGATTGTCGAGCCTTGCAATCAGCACCGCCTGTCCGACCGCATCGCTGCCGAAAACCCGCAATTCGAGCTTGTTGGTGTCGTTGAGCGCTTCGGGCTCCAGCTTGCCGCCGGCCTCCGCTGCCGGCACCACGCTGACATAGGTCGAGCCGGCATAACGCTCCACCAGCGCCGCTTGCAGGTCGGCAACCCGGGGCTTGCCCGGCAGCAGGTCGAGATGCAGGGGCACGCTGACCAGCATGCCCTGGCGGAAATTGCCGACCGAGGGAATGAAGATCGGGCGGCGTGTCAGCCGGGCATAGGTCTGCAGTTCCGGCAGGTGCTTGTGCTGGAAGCCGAGGCCATAAAGCTCGAAGGCCGGCGCCGTGCCCGCCTCATAGGCCTCGATCATCGACTTGCCGCCGCCGGAATAGCCGGAGACCGCGTTGACGGCGACAGGATGGTCCTGCGCCAGCAGCCCGGCATCGACCAGCGGGCGCAGCAGCGCGATCGCGCCCGTCGGATAGCAACCCGGATTGGAAACGCGGTTGGCATTGGCGATCTTGTCGGCCTGGCCGGGCTCGAGCTCGGCGAAACCATAGACCCAGCCGGGCGCGATGCGATGCGCAGTTGCGGCATCGACGATCTTGGGAGCATCCGAGCCAAGCTCGTCGGCGAGCGCCACCGATTCTTTGGCGGCATCATCGGGCAGGCAGAGCACGACGAGGTCGACGCCCGCCATCATGTCCTTGCGGGCAGCGGGGTCCTTGCGCCTGTCGGATGCGATGCTGCGGACCTCAACCTCGGGCACGGCCGCCAGCCGGTCGCGGATGCCGAGCCCGGTGGTTCCGGCCTCGCCGTCGATGAAGATGGATTTCAAATTCTGGCTCATCAGGGTCCCCGATGCAGGTTCAGGCGAGATGATTGGTCGGCTTCAGGCATAAAAAAACCGCGCTCGGGGCGCGGTCGCGGGCGGTCGGACATCAGCCGAGCGTCATCGCGGTCGCGCAGGGGCGGCCAAGATCGGGCGACGTCGGATCGGGTTCGTGATCATGGGTTGGATATGATGGAGCCGGGTCTTGCTGTCAATCGCCGCGCGCGACGGAGGCAAGACTGTGAAGTCAGGTCGACGCGCGGTCGATTTTTTAAGCGCGGGTCATCCCGGGCGACCGCAGGGAGACCCGGGATCCATTCCTGCACCGTTCCGGAATGGATCCCGGCTCTCCGCTTCGCTACGGCCGGGATGACACCCCAGCTAAACCCGGCCATCTACGTCTTGCCGTGTTCAACACGTCGATGCTCGCCACAGGGGCGAGCATGACGGCGCGGTATCATCGAGTCATTTGAATCGGTTGCAGGATTTGTCTCGCAAACCGATTCAACCCGCTTTCTTCAGCGCCAGCGCCTGAATGTAGTGCTGCGCCACGGCGGAGCCTGCGATCGCGGTCGCATCGGCGTGGTCGTAGGGCGGCGAGACCTCGACGACGTCCATGCCGCGGAAGTCGAGATCGCGGATGCCCCAGACCATGCGCAGCGCCTCATCCGAGGTGAAGCCGCCAGCGACCGGCGTGCCCGTGCCGGGTGCGAAGGCGGGATCGAGCGCATCGATATCGAAGGTGAGATAGGCCGGCCCTGCCCCAACTCGCAGCTTGATGCGGGCGACGGTATTCTCGACGCCAAGCGCATGCGCCGCATAGGCGTCGATGACTTCGATGCCGCAATCGCGCGGGGCGACGGTGCGGATGCCGATCTGGATCGAGCGCTCGACATCGATCAAGCCCTCGCGCACCGCCTCCAGCACGAAGGTGCCGTGGCTGATCGCGCCGACGCCGTCGTCCCAGGTGTCCTGATGGGCATCGAACTGGACCAGCGCCAGCTTGCCGTGACGGGCGACATGGGCGCGCAGCAGCGGCAAGGTGATGAAATGGTCCCCGCCCAGCGTCACGAGATGGGCGCCCGAGGCGATGATGCCGGCCGCCTCCTTCTCGATCGCGCGCGCACAGCCCTGCAGGTCGCTGCGCGGCAGGACGCAATCGCCATAGTCGACGGCGCTGAGCGTCTCGAAGGGGTCGATGCGCGAGGGGTATTGCGCGTCGCCGTCGAAGATCGCGCTGGCGCGGCGCAAGGCCTGCGGGCCGAAGCGGGTGCCCGGACGATTCGAGACCGCGAGATCGAAGGGCACGCCCCAGACCACGAGATCGCAGCCCGCGACGTCCTTGCTGTAGCGACGGCGCATGAAGGAGAGCGCGCCGGCATAGGTCGGGTCATGGGCGGGACCGCGCCTGTCGCCCAGGAAGGCATGGTCGATCGGCGGGGTTTCGGCAGGTTCGGTCATCTCAGCAGTCCGCAGGTATCAGCGCCGTGGTCCGGCAAGCCAGACATAAAGGCACCAGGGCAGGATCAAGGCGAGACCCGAGAGGACAAGCCTCAGCGTGGTCCAGGCGATGGGGTTCTGGAGGGCGCGCCCGTTGAGCTCGGGCACGCCATGAATGAGGCCCAGCGCGAAGGCAGGCGCGAGGAAGATCACCAGCGCACGGGCGATGCGCCGGCCGCGCGGAAGATCGTCGCGCGCCAGCATGAGCAGCGCCGGCACTGCGATCATGCCGAAAGCGATGAGGACGAGAACGATGCGCATGGCAAACCGGATTGGGCGGGACGCCCGCCTTTAGCATGAAGTGCGGCGCGCTACAGCCTCATGGCGGCGGCTGTGATCCCGAAGGCCGATCTCATGCCGGGCCATTTCACGGAGGCTTTCGTCGCAGGACGGATGACGCAGGTCGAAGTCTGCAACTGATCCTCCGGCTGCATCGTCGCGGAGATCAACGGGCGCCCGGGCTGTAAGAGCCGGGCGCCCTTCTATTGGATGATAACCTCAACGCCCGCCAGCGACTCGCAGCACGACGCCGGTCGTATAGGCTGACGCGTCCGAAAGCAGGAACAGCACGGCCTCGGCGATCTCGTCGGGTGTCGCCGCCCGCTTGAGCGGGACCATTGGGGCGATGCGATCGACCCGGCCGGCCTCGCCCGTCGACATCGCGTGAATGTCGGTCTCGGTGATGCCGGGCGAGACTGCGTTCACCCTGATGCCGGCCGGGGCAAGCTCCTTGGCGAGGCCGACGGTCAAGCTATCGATCGCCCCCTTGGACGCCGCATACCAGACATATTCGCCGGGCGAGCCAAGCGTGGCGGCGGCCGAGGAGATGTTGACGAGCGCCCTGCCCTTGGCCTCGGCATTGGCGGCAAGTGCACGGGCCGCCTCGCGGGCCACCAGGATCGCGCCGGTGACGTTGATGTCGATGCAGGAGCGGATAACGGCCGTATCGGCTTGCGCCAACGGGCTCGACTTGCCGGTGATGCCCGCATTGTTGACGACATGGGTCAGGGGTCCAAGCGCCGCCTTGGCCTCGGCAAAGATCCGGATGATGTCGGTCTCATTGGCCATGTCGCCCTGAAGCGCGACAGCCCTTGCACCCGCTGCCTTGCAGGACGCGACGACAGCGGCCGCCGCAGCGGCATTGCTCTGGTAGTTGACCGCGACATCGTAGCCGCGCCTTGCGGCCATGATGCAGGTCGCGGCACCGATGCCACGGCTGCCGCCGGTGACGAGAAGAACGGGGCGGGCTGTCATGGTTGGTCTCCCTCGGCTTCGTTCATCGCGCCGCCCTCGCTTAGCTGCGCTTGAGCTGACGGCCGGAACGACTCGCCTATAGCACGCGAAAAGAGCGGCCCTTGCGAGCCGCCCTCAAGAAAATCGCCCCCGGCTCCGGACAGCCTCAGCTGGATACCTCGTCGCTATCGGGGCTGACCCACTCTTCTTCCAGTTCGCGCCTTGCAGACATCGTTTCCTGCGCGAACCGAAACAAGGCGGCTCCCAGCAGCAAGGTTGCGCCGATGAACATGATTGCGGAGCCATAGGCGTGCGAAAGTTTGAAGAACTGGCTTGCGAACAGCACTGCAAGCAGGAGCGTCGCGCATATGCCGCTGGCGAGAGACAGCAGAATGCCATCGCTCAACATGCGTGCCCTGGTGATCAGGCGGTCGAGCCTTGCACTGTCGCTGCTGGTGGCATCCTTGCGCACCGCTTTTGCGCGCAGCGACGTGATGCGCTCGCTCACTGCCGTGAGCCGGCCCGTCATCAGCGCCACGAAAGCGGCAACCGCGCCCAGGAAGAACGCCGGGGCGACGGCATGCGAAAAGATGTGAGTGAGCCGGGTAATCTCCGGGATGACTTCCATGGCTCCCACTTCCGGTGCTCCGATCGGGGGTGGCGCTGAAAAGAGCCTCTACGCGAGACTAATCCATGTCGCAGTCGTCGCGCGACTGCGACATGGATGGATGCCGCGCCCATGCATGTCAGCCGAATACGGAAATGATGTCGGAGTCACGACAGGCCGCGACCCCAAACGAAAAAAGGGTTGGCATTGCTGCCAACCCTTCCGAATTTTCGACTCTTGCGAAGAGTGCGATCAGCGCTTCGAGAATTGGAAGCTGCGGCGGGCCTTGGCCTTACCGAACTTCTTACGCTCGACGACACGCGAATCGCGGGTCAGGAAGCCTTCCTTCTTGAGCGGGCCGCGAAGCTCGGGCTCATAGAAGGTCAGTGCCTTGGAGATGCCGTGGCGAACTGCACCGGCCTGGCCGGAGAGGCCGCCGCCCTTGACCGTGACGACGACGTCGTACTGGGTCAGGCGATCGACATGCTGCAGCGGCTGCTGCAGGACCATGCGCAGCACGGGGCGCGCAAAGTAGACTTCCTGGTCACGGGTGTTGACCGTGATCTTACCCGAGCCGGGCTTGATCCAGACGCGGGCGATGGCGTTCTTGCGCTTGCCGGTGGCATAGGCGCGGCCCTGCGCGTCGATCTTCTTGACGTGGACGGGAGCATCCGGCTGCGCGGTCTTGGCGACCTGGCCGAGCTGCTCGAGAGACTGAAGAACCTCGGCCATTATCAGACCCTCGCATTCTTGCGGTTGAGCGCGGCGACGTCGAGCGCCTCCGGCGACTGGGCTGCGTGGGGATGCTCAGCGCCCTTGTAGACACGCAGGTTGCCGAGGATCTGGCGGAACAGCGGCCCGCGCGGCAGCATGCGCTCGATGGCCTTCTCGACGATCCGCTCCGGGAAGCGGCCTTCGAGGATGAACTTGGCCGAACGCTCCTTGATGCCGCCAGCGTAACCGGTGTGGTGGTAGTACACCTTCTGGTCGCGCTTACGGCCGGTCAGGACGACCTTGTCGGCATTGATGACGATGATGTTGTCGCCGCAGTCGACATGGGGAGTGTAGGCGGCCTTGTGCTTGCCGCGAAGACGCATCGCCACAACGGAGGCGAGACGGCCGACGACGAGCCCGGAGGCGTCGATCACAACCCATTTCTTTTCGACATCGGCGGGCTTGAGCGAGATGGTCTTCATCGCGGGCACCCCTTCGGTGGCTTGAGAGAAAATGACAAGCCGCCGGAGACCGGCGGCGATGTGAGGCCGGGACTAAGGGCGGGCGGGGGCGATGTCAAGCACTCCGTATCTCTTCATCGCGCCAGAAAACTCATATTCTGAAAGAGGATGCCGGAAACGGTATTTGGATACCGTACTATGCTCGACGCATTATGTCCGCACCCTGAGCTTGCGTTTCCCGACGCGGTTGCGCGATCCTGCGGCAGGAGGAAAACCTGATGCATAAGAACACGCTAGCTTCGTTTCTCGCCGCCATCCTGGGGACCGCCGCGTCTCTCGCCGCGATCTCGGCGGCCGCCGCCGAGGTCCACGTGATCAGTTCCGGGGGCTTCACCGCTGCTTACAAGGAGCTCGTCGCCGGCTGCGAGGTCAAGATCGGCCAGAAAGTGGTCAGCGCCTATGGCGCTTCGATGGGGGCCGCGCCTGACGCCATCCCGAACCGGCTGGCCAGGGGTGAGCCGGCCGATGTCGTCATCCTTGCGGCCGAGGCCTTCGACAAGCTCGCACAGGATGGCAAGGGCATTCCCGGCAGCCGGGTCGATCTGGTGCGCTCGGCGATCGGGCTGTCGGTCAAGGCCGGCGCGCCCAAGCCCGACATCTCCAGTGTCGAGGCGCTGAAGAAGACGCTGATGAACGCGAAGTCGATCGCCTATTCTGCGAGCGCCAGCGGGACCTATCTCTCCGAGGAACTGTTCCCCAAGCTCGATCCGAGCGGGGCGGTGATGGCGAAATCGAAGAAGATTTTCAGCGAGCGCGTCGGCACGGTGGTGGTGCGCGGCGAAGCCGAGCTCGGCTTCCAGCAGGTCAGCGAGCTGATCTCGATCGATGGGCTGGATTTCGTCGGCACGCTGCCGGAGGAGGTCCAGCGCGTGACGGTATTCTCGGCCGGGCTCGCGGCCGGATCGAAAGAGCCTGAAGCCGCCAAGAAGTTGATCGCCTGCCTTGGTTCGGCGGACTCCGCGCCCGTCATCAAGAAGACGGGGCTGGAGCCGTTGCCCGTCAAGCAATAGGCCGGCGCGCGCATGATGACTGAGTCTCCATGGAGCCACGGCGTCATTCCGGGGCAGCCCGCAGGGCTGAGCCCGGAACCCATAACCGGCGCGCGGCTTCACTGAGGCACCGACCTGGGCGCGCTTCATCCGCACCGGCATCGGTTATGGGTTCCGGGCTCTTCGCTTTGCGAAGCCCCGGAATGACGGTGTGGTTCCGTCAAAACGCGTGAAACCGTCAGGCTCTATCGCTCTGCGGGAATCGAATACGTCCCCGTCGCATGGCAGACCATCTCGCTCTCGCCCTGCGAGAACAGAGCGACCTCCCCCACCGCCAGCCGCTTGCCGAGCTTGAGCAGCTTCGCTTCGCCGATCAGGGCCGCCTGACCGGGCTTGCGCAGGAAATTGTAGTTGAGGCTCGTCGTCACTGCGAGGCCGACCGGGCCGATCTGGGCGAGGATCGCGACGTAAAGCGCAAGATCGGCCAGGGCCATCATGGTCGGCCCGGAAATGGTGCCGCCAGGGCGCAGGTGCCGCTCATGATAGTCGCAGCGCATGCGGGCGCTCATCGGCCCGACCTCTTCGACGAAATAGGTCCGGCCGCCAAAATGGAGCTGCGGGAAAACCTGATCGAGATAATCCTCGATCTGGGAGGCGGTCATGCGGGTTGTCATGCAGGGAACCGGAGGCTGGCGAGACGTTCTGTCCCTTGCAGCATGGCAGTCCGGCCGCGACAATAGGAACAGACGCGAAAGGCCGAGCCCATGAACGCCCATCACAAGCCCGATGCCGCGCCCGTGCTGCTGCGCGAGGATGCGGGTGGAATAGCAACGCTGACGCTGAACCGCCCGCAATCGCGCAACCCTTTGAGCGAGGCGATGCTGGCGGCTCTGGCCGAGGCCTTCACGGCGATCGCGGCCGACCGTTCGGTCCGCGTCGTGGTGCTGAGCGCGGCGGGCCCGGTGTTTTCAGCCGGGCACGACCTCAAGGAGATGAGCGCGCACCGCGCCGACGCCGACAGGGGCCGCGCCTATTTCACCGATATTCTCGGCCGTTGCTCTGGTGTGATGCAGCAGGTCATGAACCTGCCCCAGCCGGTGATTGCAGCCGTGGAGGGCACGGCGACGGCGGCCGGGTGCCAACTGGTTGCAAGCTGCGACCTCGCGGTGGCCGGTGCGGAGGCTCGCTTCTGTACGCCCGGCGTCCATATCGGCCTGTTCTGCTCGACGCCGATGGTGGCGCTCTCGCGCAATCTCGCTGCCAAGCATGCGCTCGAAATGCTGTTGCTCGGCGAGATGGTGCCGGCCGAGGAGGCCGCGCGCATGGGGCTGGTCAATCGCGTCGTGGCGGCCGGTCAGGCTCTGGCAGAAGCGCAGCGGCTCGCCGCCGTGATCGCGTCCAAATCCCCCGCGACGGTCAAGATCGGCAAGCGCGCCTTCTATGAGCAGCGCGAGATGGGGCTTGCTGCGGCCTATGATCATGCCGCGGCGGTGATGGTCGAGAATATGCTGGCGCGCGATGCCGAGGAAGGCATCGGCGCGTTCATGGAAAAGCGCGCGCCGGTCTGGCGCGAACCCTGACCACGCGACATGTGCTCGCGAGAGGAGATCACCTGCGCGACGGGCCTCCCGGCCCGCCGCTCAAGACGGTCCGCCGCGTCCTCAGGTGGTTGCGCGTTCCTGCTTCGGCAGCTCTTGCGCCTGCGGCAGCGCGTCTTCCGCCGGCAACGCCTTGGCCTCGCCCTCAGGCTGCGGGACGGCCGGCAGTTGCAGCACGGTCACCCTCTGTCCTTCGGAGAGGTTCGTCACCATGATGATCTGCCCATCGGGCAGTTCGATCGCGTCATGATGCACATAGGGGTTGTCGGGATCCACCTGACGGAAGCGTCCGACCCGCGCCGCGATCTTGCGATGCGGCAGGAAGCCGACCAGCCGATCGCATTCGATGTCGTTGTCGAACGCCAACTCCGTGCCGGGAAGCACGCAGACCGCGACAGCCGGTTGAGCGGCGACGCAGAAGCCACGCGTACCCGAGTTGGAGAAGCTGGTCGATTTCAGCACATCGCCAACTTTGGCTGGAGTAGACATCACATGATGCAGACTGTAATCGCACATGGCAGGCCCTCCTTTCGCGATGAACAGCCCCGGGTTCTCCCCGTGGCCTGAGTGAAGCAAAAAAGAGTGGCGAAGCTGTGTTCGGACCTGCGCAATCGTGAGCGTCGCTCCCGCCGGGTGCAGCTCTTTTCGCCTTTGGATTCAGCGCCTTGAACCACGACTCCTATTCCGACAGCCTGATCCGCGACATTTTGAAGAGCGTCAAGCGCATCGCGCTCGTCGGCGCCTCCAGCAACGAGGCGCGGCCAAGCTGGATCGTGACCAAATACCTGCTCGATCGTGGCTATGACGTGATCCCGGTCAATCCAGGTCTCGCCGGGCAGACCCTGCTGGGCAAGACCGTCTACGGCTCCCTGAAGGACATCCCCGGCGCGATCGACATGGTCGAGATCTTCCGCAATTCGGAGGCCGCCGGCCGGATCACCGACGAGGCGCTGGCGCTCGACCCGTTGCCCAAGGTGATCTGGATGCAGCTTTCGGTGCGCAATGACGAAGCCGCCGCGCGGGCCGAGGCGAAGGGCCTGACGGTGATCATGAACCGCTGCCCCAAGATCGAGTATGGCCGGCTGTCCGGCGAAATCGGCTGGCAGGGCATCAATTCGCGTATTCTCTCGTCGAAGAAACCCGTGCTCGCGGGCAAGGGCTTCCAGAAGCTGACGATCCACCGCCCGGGGACGTGAGGCGTGCGTCATGGTCGGGCTTGACCCGACCATCTCCCAACCACAGCCCTCATCCTGAGGAGCAAGCCGTAGGCTTGCGTCTCGAAGGATGCTTCAGCAGACTCGGGAGGCATCTGGAGCATCCTTCGAGACGCCGCGTTCCGCGGCTCCTCAGGATGAGGGCTCAGGGTTGAAATGGAGAGCGAAGGCAGGAGGCTGAGCATGGCAGACCTCACCACGACCTGCTGCATCGCCGGCGGCGGCCCGGCCGGGATGATGCTCGGCTTCCTGCTCGCGAGGGCCGGCATCGACGTGATCGTGCTGGAGAAACACGCCGACTTCCTGCGCGATTTCCGGGGCGACACGATCCACCCCTCGACGATGCAGCTGATGCATGAGCTCGGCCTGCTCGACGAATTCCTCAAGCTGCCCCACACCAAGGAAAGACACATTGTCGCCCGCTTCGGCAGCGAGGCCATTCCGATTGCCGATTTCAGCCATCTGTCGGTGAAGGCGCCCTATATCGCTTTCATGCCGCAATGGGATTTTCTCGATTTCCTGGCCGATCGCGGCCGGGAGCTACCGCGTTTCCGCCTGCTGATGAACACCAGGGGCGAGGCGCCGATCAGCGCTGGCGGCCGCGTCGTCGGCCTGAAGGCGCGGACGCCGGAGCGCGAGATCTCGATCAAGGCCGATCTCGTCGTCGCGGCCGATGGGCGCCATTCCGATATCCGTCAGGCGGCCGGCTTTGCCGTGACCACGCTCGGCGCGCCGATCGACGTGCTGTGGTTTCGCCTCTCGCGCAAATCCGGCGACGACAACCAGACCTTCGGGCAGGTCGCGCAGGGTCGCTTCATGGTGATGCTCAATCGCGGCGACTATTGGCAATGCGCCTTCGTCATTCCCAAGGGCTCGCTGGAGCAGCTGCGTGCGGCGGGTCTCGAAGCGTTCCGCCAAAACCTCGTCGCGCTCTCCCCTTCACTCGCCGACCGCGTTGCCGAGCTGAAGGGCTGGGACGACATCAAGCTGCTCTCGGTCGCGGTCGACAGGCTTGCACGCTGGTGGAAGCCGGGCCTCATCTGCATCGGCGACGCCGCCCATGCGATGTCGCCGATCGGCGGCGTCGGCGTGAACCTGGCGATCCAGGATGCAGTTGCCGCAGCGAACCGGCTGGCGGCTCCGCTGCGCGAAAAACGGCTGAGCGATGTCGATCTCGCCGCCGTGCAGGGGCGCAGGATGTTCCCGACCAAGGTGACGCAGGCAATGCAGATCGCGATCCAGAACCGGGTGATCACGCCGCTGCTGGCGGGCGCAGCGCCTGTCCGCCCGCCTTTCGTGCTTCGGTTGCTGAAATGGTTTCCGGCGCTGCGCCGAATTCCGGCACGGATGGTCGGCATGGGCGTGCGGCCGGAGCATATCGGGCCGGAGCTGACGCCCCGTCCTTGAATTGACGCCGCCAGATGCGTTCGTTAAAACGAACGCCTCATCTCATAGTCAGATCAAATCAGATATTTTCAGGGAGCACGCCATGTCAGACCGCGCACCGGGATTCCATACGCTCGCCATTCATGCGGGCGCAGCACCCGACGCCGCCACCGGCGCGCGCGCGACGCCGATCTACCAGACGACGTCCTTCGTCTTCGACGATGTCGACCATGCCGCGTCGCTGTTCGGCCTGCAGGCTTTCGGCAATATCTACAGCCGCATCGGCAACCCGACCAATGCGGTGCTGGAGGAGCGCGTCGCGGCACTCGAGGGCGGCACGGCCGCGCTCGCAGTCGCGTCCGGCCACGCGGCCGAGTTCCTGTGCTTCCACGCGCTGATGCAGCCGGGCGACGAGTTCGTCGCCGCCAAGAAGCTCTATGGCGGCTCGATCAACCAGTTCAACCACTCCTACAAGAATTTCGGCTGGAACGTGATCTGGGCCGATTCCGACGATCTTGAGAGCTTCGCCGCAGCGGTTACGCCCAAGACCAAGGCGATCTTCATCGAATCGATCGCCAATCCCGGCGGCGTCGTCGTCGACATCGCCGGCATCGCGGCGATCGCAAGGAAGCACAACATCCCGCTCATCGTCGACAACACGATGGCCAGCCCCTATCTGATCCGCCCCTTCGAGCACGGCGCCGACATCGTGGTGCATTCGGCGACGAAGTTCCTGGGCGGGCACGGCAATTCGGTCGGCGGCATCATCGTCGATGGCGGCTCGTTCAACTGGGTCGGCGACGAGCGCTATCCGATGCTCTCCAAGCCGCGTCCGGAATATAACGGCATGGTTCTGGGCGAGACTTTCGGCAACTTCGCCTTCGCCATCGCGACCCGCGTGCTCGGCCTGCGCGACATGGGCCCGGCGCTCTCGCCCTTCAACGCCTTCCTGATCCTGACGGGCATCGAGACCCTGCCGCTGCGTATGCAGAGGCATTGCGAGAACACGCTGACGGTCGCGAAACATCTGGCAGACCACCCGGCTGTCGAATGGGTGAGCTATGCCAGCCTGCCGGACAGCAAGTATCACGAGCTTGCCAAGCGCTATTGCCCCAAGGGCGCCGGCGCGGTTCTGACCTTCGGCCTCAAGGGCGGCTATGATGCCGGCGTCAAGCTGGTCTCGAACCTCAAGCTGTTCTCGCATCTGGCCAATATCGGCGACACCCGCTCGCTGGTGATCCACCCGGCCTCGACCACCCACCGCCAGCTGACCGATGCGCAGAAGACCGCGTCGGGCGCCGGGCCGGAGGTGGTGCGGCTGTCGATCGGGCTGGAGGACGTCGCCGATCTGATCGACGATCTCGATCAGGCGCTCGTCTGAATCCTTCTCCCCTCGGGGGAGAAGGTGGCAGCGCGAAGCGCTGACGGATGAGGGAAGGAGGGCGCACCCAGTCGGAGCGCCCTCATCCCCCTGCCGGGACCTTCTCCCCCAAGGGGAGAAGGAGGCTACTGCGCGTCACATGCACCACCGTCATCGCCAGCACCATGAAGGCGAGCGCCTGATGCGCCAGCCCTGCCCAGATCGGCACCGCCAGCAGTAGCGTGACGATGCCGAGCAGGCCTTGCGCCAGCGTCATGCCGGCGATCGCGGTCGCCCGTTTGGCACCGCCCGAACCCGGCGCCGCCCGACGCAGCGCGACGACGTGCCAGAGCGCCAGCGCCAGCAGCAGATAGGCGCCGAGCCGGTGATTGAACTGAACCAAAGCGACGTTATCGACGAAATTTTCCCAGAAGGGCGACTGCGCGAACAGCGTCGATGAGGGCGGCACCAAGGCGCCATCCATCAGCGGCCAGGTGTTGAAGGTCAGACCCGCCTTGGAGCCGGCGACCAGGCCGCCGAGCGCTATCTGGACGAAGGTCAATGCCAGCAATGCCCAGGCCGCGCCGCGCGCCCTCGCCTGCTCGATCCGCCGTGGCGGCGTCAGCGACACCGCGAAGGCGACGACGGAGGCGAAGAACAGGCCGGCGAAGGTCAGATGCAGCGTCAGCTTCACCGGCGCGACCGCGACCATGCCGGGCTCCAGCCCCGAGGCCACCATGATCCAGCCGATCGCGCCCTGCAGGCCCAGCAGCAGGCCCATGCCGAACAGGGTCAGCGTGCGCCGCCAGGGCAGCAGCCGGCGCAGCGCCACGACGAGGAAACCGGCCAGGAACACGAAGCCGATGAAGCGGCCGAGCTGGCGATGGCCCCATTCCCACCAGTAGATGAACTGGAACTCGCCCAGGCTCATGCCGCTGTTGAGCAGCTGGTATTGCGGGCTCGCGCGGTACTTCTCGAATTCGGCGGCCCAACTTTCCGTCGACAGGGGCGGCAGGGCGCCGGTGATCGGCTTCCATTCGGTGATCGAGAGGCCCGATCCCGTCAGCCGCGTGGCGCCGCCGACGACGACCATGACGAAGACGAGCGCGGCGACGAGCCAGAGCCAGCGGCGGATGCCGGCATGGCCGGAAGCCGGTTTCGTCTCAACAAGCGGCTGATCCAGAGCTATTGTCACGCAGGCGGAGCCTTCTGTCGCATGTGTCACGCTTCACAAGCGCTGTCGCCGGTGACAGATAGACCCGTCGCAAAAGCGCGACAACGCCCGCATTGCCGCAGTCGCGATGGAGATCGCCATGACCCAAAGCCACCGCAAGCTGATCGGTACGGTCGCTATCCTGGTCTTCGTCTGCGTCTACGCGCTGGTTGCAATGGCGCTGGCGCAGGGGCGGATCACCGATGCGCCGAAACTGGTGCAGACCATCGCCTATATCGCGCTGGGGCTCGCCTGGGTGTTGCCGCTGCTGCCGCTGATCAAGTGGATGGAGCGCAAGGACGAGGTTTGAGATCTGGTTGGCTTCGTCATTGCGAGCGCAGCGAAGCAATCCAGCGTTCAGGGCGTAGTGCTCGATTGCTTCGCTGCGCTCGCAATGACGGCAAGCTTCAAACCACATGGACCTTCCGCCCGCGGTTCCAGAGCAGGAAGGGCAGTCCCGACAGCAGCGCCCGGACAGCCTCCTGCGTTTGGTGCAGACCGTTCAGCGAGACGCGCGGAAGGGCATGCAGATGGGCTGCATGCCCCGGGAACAGATGCCCCGGCCGCGTCGTCACGGCGCTGGTGAAGCCGGCCGCCTGCGCCATGGCGAATTCGCGCGGGCCGGCCGAGGTCGGGTCGCCGACCGGATAGGCGAAATGGCGGATGGGCATGCCGAGCTCTGCCTCGAGCCGCGCCTTGCTCTCGACGATCTCGCGCCGGGAGAAATCGGTAGCGTGCTTCGCCAGCATCGGATGGCTCAGCGTATGCGCACCGATGGTGACGCCCGGCGCGCCCGAGAGCGAGCGCAGCGTCTCCCAGGGCAGGCATTCACGCTCGACGAGCGCCGCGGCGTCGATTCCAGCCTGTTGCGCGAGTTCGGAAATCGCTGAGAGCAGAATCGCTTCCGGCTGTTTGCGAAGGCGCCAGTAGAGCCGGTCGAAGGCGCGCTGCTTCTCGGCATCGCTCTCCGTCCGGGCGGCGAACTCGCCATCGGGCAGCGACAGGCCTAGGCGCGGCAGCGCGCGGATCGCCTCCTCCAGTTCGAGCCACCAGAGCCGGGCGCTGCGTTCGGCGAAGCCCGGCGTGACGAAGAGTGTCCAGGGGGCATTGTGCTTCGCCAGCACCGGCCAGGCATGCTCGATATTGTCGCGGTAGCCGTCGTCGAAGGTCAATGCGACGAAGAAGCGGCCCGGTTTCGGGTTCTTCAACCGGATAACGGCATCGTCGAGCGAGACGAGGTCGTAGCCCTCAGTGCGGATCAGGGTCAGCGCGCTGTCGAGGAATTCGGGCGTGATCTCCAGCAGGCCATTGGGCTGGAAGCCGGCAGTGCGTCGCGGCCTGACATGATGCAGCGTCAGGATGACGCCTGCCCCTTGCGAGAGGCCCCTGCCCCAGCGGTCGGCGCGGCTCAGCGCGATCGCCTTGAAGACGGCGGAGAAGGCGTGATGGCGCAGATTCATGGGATATCCGTGGCAACCGCTCGGTAACGCTGTTCGCCGATGCTGGCATCGAACCTATGAAGTTTGACCGGTCTGTTCACAATGGCCGGTTAAGAGGGCGTATCGTTTGCTCGCAGAGGCCGCCTTGAGCATGTCCGCACTCGCCGAACATCCTTCGGCTCCATCGCGCACCGAAAGCCGGAGCGCGGGCACGACTCTGCCCTGGCGTGCGATCACGGTCGTCTCCGATATCGCCGCGATCGAGGCCGACTGGCGTGCCCTGGAAGAGCGCGCGCTGGTGACGCCGTATCAGGCCTATGGGTGGGTGCGCCCCTTCGTCGAGACCGTCGGCGCGGCCCATGGCATGGCGTTCCGCTATGTCACGTTGCGCGATGCCGGCAACGGGCTGCTCGCGATCCTGCCGCTCGTCGTGACGCGCCGCAATTGCATCCGATTTGCCGAATTCATCGGCGGCAAGCACGCCAACTACCATATGGGGATCTATCGTCCCGAGTTCGCCGCCGCACTCGATGCCGGCTCGGCCCGCACGATGCTCGTCGATATCGGCAAGGCGATCGGCGGGCTCGATGCCTTCGTCTTCGTCAACCAGCCGACGATGTGGCAGGGCGTGCCCAACCCGACGGCCTTGCTAGCGGCGGGGCCTAGCCCCAGCGGCGCCTACAAGCTTGCTCTGATCCCCGGCGACGCCGAGGGCACGCTGCGGCGCTCGATGAGCAGCCATGCCCAGAAGAAGCTGAAGAACAAGCGCAACCGCTTCGGCAGCTATGGCCCGTCAGAATTGATCAAGGCCCGGAGCCCCGCCGAGATTTCACGGGTGATCGACGCTTTCCTCGAACAGAAGTCCGAGCGCTTCAAGGCGATGGGCGTGCCCGACCCGTTTGCGGAACCGGCGATGCGCGGCTTCCTCGAACAGGCCGCCCGGCCGGTCGCGGAGCGCGCGCCGACGCTCGAACTCTACACGCTCGACCTGAACGGCCGCTCGGTCGCGACCTATGTCGGCGCTGTACAGGGCGGGCGCTTTTCGGGGATGGCGACCTCCTTCGACATGGCCAGCGAAACCGCCAAGAGCAGCCCAGGCGAAATCCTGCTGGTCGAGCTGATCAGGCTGAAATGCCGCGACGGCATCGATGTGTTCGATCTCGGCGTCGGCGAGGCCCGTTACAAGACGACGATCTGCGACGATCGCGACGAGCTGGTCGACACCTTCCTGCCGCTGACGCTGAAGGGGAGCGCCTTTTCGGCATTTGCCCAGGCGAAGCGCGCCGGCAAGCGCTGGATCAAGGCCTCGCCCGTCGCGCTGAAGCTCGCCCATCGTGTCTCGGGCTGGATGAAACGTGGCGCGGTCCGGGGCGCCGACGAATAGCGTCGATCCCCCCGCGGCCCTCATCCTGAGAGCCTGGCCGATAATGATGGACTTGTTTTCAAGAGCTTGAGTATCGGCAAAAGAGGCGTGGTCATCCCGGACGTAGCGAAGCGAAGATCCGGGATCCATTCCGGAACGTTGATTCCGAAAGGTTCAGGCATGGATCCCGGGTCTCCCTGCGGTCGCCCGGGATGACCGCCCGTTTCGATGCGAAATTCCAACCGACTGAGATCATTCAATACATTATCGGCCAGGCTCTGAGGAGCGCCGGAGGCGCGTCTCGAAGGAGGGTCCAGCGCACTCTCGAACCATCCTTCGAGACGCCGCTTTCGCGGCTCCTCAGGATGAGGGCTGCGGTCTGGAACGCCCCCGGGGACGCGGGATTTCCGCCTCAAACCTCAGCTTCGTCGCGCTGCCGGCTGTCGAGCGGGATGGTGATGCCGCCGCTCGCATCGAGCACCAGCGCGACCGGCGCCTTCATCAGCTCGGCCATGCGATAGGCCGTTTCCACGGCGTGGCCGTTGCCGACCTGTCCGGTCATGACGAGCCCGCCCTGCGCACGGCCGGCAACCGGGGCGAGCACGGCGTTGGCGTCATTCGAGGCCGCAGCGACGAGCACCCAGTCATAGGTCTCGCAGAGCGCGTCGAGCGCGGCCTCGACGAGATCGGGCGCGGCCAGGACCGCGTCGCGGCCAGCGCGGCCGGGGCCGATGCGATGCAGCCGCGAGCCGGGCTCGCGCATGATGATGTCGGAGAACAGCGCCTCGCCGGCGAGCAACTCAGAGAAGCCGGGCTCGCTGCGCGCATCGTCGGAGGTGAGATCGACGATGATGCAGCGGCAGCGCTGAGAGAGCAGTTCGGCCAGATCGCGCGGCGTGGTCGCGCCAGGACCGCCGCCATCCAGCACAAGGACAAGCGGCGCCATGCCACGCGGGGGCTCGTCGATGCGTTCAGCGAGTTCGGCCAGGGTCTGCTCGGGGTAGTCGAGATCGAGCGTGATCTGGCCAAGGCGTCCGCCATGGGTCAGGAGGCCGGCGACGCGTTCGCGGCGCGGATCGTTGCGGCCGCCGGCGCTGGCGGGTGCCTGTCCTGACGCTGCGCCGCCAACCCAACCGGGCGCGCGGCGAGGCTCGGGCGTGGCGTTGCCCTGGCCATTGAGCAGTTCACGCGACACGACAGTCGCAAGCGAGGCGAGGAAGGTCGCCAGCGTCGCGACGAGCATCGTCGGCAGCTTCTTGGGGAAGGACGGCTCCACCGGCTCGACGGCGCGCGAGATCACGCGTGCATCGGCCGGAGTCGCATTCTGGGCGTCGCGGGCGACGGCCTCGCGATAACGCAGCATGTACTGTTCGAGCTGCTCGCGCAGGGTGCGGGCCTCGCGCTCCAGCGCGCGCAGCTGCACTTCGCTGTCATTGGCGGTGGAGACATTCTTCTTCTGGCCGTCGAGCGCGGCCGTGAAGCTCTCGACACGCTGGCCGGCGATCTTAGCCTCGTTCTCGAGCGTGCGCACGGTGCGCTCGGACGCCGCGCGCAGCTGCCCTTCGAGATCGGCAAGCTGGGCGTTGAGCTCCTTGATGCGCGGATGCTCGGAGAGAAGGTTGCGGGATTCCAGCGCGATCTGGGCACGCAGGTTGACCCGCTGCTCGATCAGGCGCCGGACCAGCTCGTTATTGGCGACGTCGGGGATCTCGAAGGTGCGGCCCTGCTTGATCGCGTCGCGGATGAGGCCGGCCTTGGCCTGCGCCTCGGCCTGCTGGCTGCGGGCCGCCGAGAGCTGGGTCGAGAGATCGCCAAGCTGCTGCGAGGTGATCGTGGCGTTGTTGGCGCCGACGAGCAGGCCATTGCGCGAGCGGTATTCCTCGACCTTGGCCTCGGCCTCGGCGACACGTTTGCGCAACGGCTCGATCGTCGTCGAGAGCCAGGAGGAGGCGCTGCGAGCGGTGTCCTGCTTGGCCGCCTCCTGCATCTCCAGATAGACATTGGCGATGGCGTTGGCGCCCCTGGCCGCCAGCGCCGGATCCTGCGAGGTGAACTCGACGGCGACGATGCGCGAGCGCCCGACGGGATAGACCAGCAGGCGCTCGAAATACTTTTCGAGCACGCGATCCTCCGGCGAACGGTCGGCCGGATGGGAACCCAGGCCGACGAGGACGCCGATCTTCCTCACCGCATTCATTGCGCCTGCGCCCGAGTCGAACTCGGAATTGCCGACGAGACCGATCCGCCTGATCGCCTCGCGAGCCAGATCACGCGACATGATCAGCTGGACCTGGCTCTGGACGGCCTCGGAGTCGAACTGCTGGCCCGAGCTTTCGGAACCCGCCTGCCCGGGCAGCGTGAAAAAGCTGCCGCGATTCTCCAGCAGGATGCGCGCCTCACCGGTGTAGCGCGCCGGAACCAGATTGACCGCGACGAAGGACAGGCCGAGCACGGCCACGGTCGGCCCGATGATCCAGAGCTTGCGCCGCTTGATCGCCGCCCAGAGGGCCGACAGATCGAGCATGTCGCCGCGCCCCTGGCCGGTCTCTCGCGTGGCCGCCTCTCGCGCATGGCTCTCGGTGTGAGCGGTCATGACCCATCCATTCACGCAAAACTCTCGCGCCCTGGACAGGACGCAGCGTCAATGAAAGCTCAGTAAGGTTAGTGGCGAGTTAAGAACGCGATTTCGCCGCCAGAACGAGATCGCGAGGCTGAAGCCTTTGTTAACCATATGACGCCTAACACTGCGGCCATGTTTCCGCATGGGTATCGCCAGTGATGAGTCGACGTCTCGCCTCTCTCGCTCTGGCCGTCGCAATGACGGCAGGCGCCTGCGCGCCGCGCTACGATGCGTCGGGCATCGCGCTCGCGCAGCCGAGCGGCCCCTACAAGCTCGCCAGCGGCGACCGCCTGCGCATCATCGTCTTCGGCCAGGACAACCTGTCGAACATCTACTCGGTCGATGGCTCGGGCCGGATCTCGATGCCGCTGATCGACGCGATCGACGCACAGGGGCGCAGCACGCAGCAGCTCGAGAAGGCGATCGAACAGCGGCTGCGCGCCGGCTATCTGCGCGAGCCGAAGGTCTCGGTCGAGGTCGACACCTACCGCCCCTTCTTCGTGCTCGGCGAAGTGACCAATTCCGGCCAGTTCCCCTTTGTCCATGGCATGACGGTCCAGACGGCAGTCGCGATCGCCGGGGGCTTCACGCCGCGAGGCCAGCGCTCCTATGCCGAGGTGACACGGCAGGTCGAGGACCAGCTGGTGACCGCGACCGTGCCGATCACCTATGCGGTGCAGCCGGGCGACACGATCGTCATCAAAGAACGCTGGTTCTGATCCGGCCGGGGGGTCTTTGATGTCGGACGCTTCCGATACGCGCCCGCTGCGGATTCTCCATGTCTTCCGGGCGCCGCTCGGCGGACTGTTCCGTCATGTGCTGGATGTCGCGCGCGGACAGGCGCAACGCGGGCACCATGTTGGCATCTTCTGCGACTCGACGACCGGAGGCACCCGCGCCGACGACGTCTTCGCCGAACTTTTGGCTACGCTCGATCTGGGCATCATCCGCGTGCCGATGTCGCGCTATCCCAGCGCGATGGACGCCAAGGCGCAGATGAGCGAGATCTCCGCCCGCGCCAGGCTCAAGCCCGACGTCATCCATTGCCACGGCTCGAAGGGAGGCGTCTATGGACGGCTGCCGGCCCTGGTCAGCCCCGGACGGCGCTATATCACCGCCTATACGCCCCATGGTGGAAGCTTCAACTACAAGCCCGGCGGCACCGAACATAAGGTCTATATGGCCGTCGAGCGCCTCCTTGAGCGCGCCACCGACATGTTCCTGTTCGAGAGCCGCTTCATCGCGGGCCGTTTCGAGGCCCATATCGGGCACGTGCCGCGCACCGCGCACCGGATCGTGCTGAACGGCGTATCCGAAGCCGAGTTCGAGCCGATCGACCACAGCGCGGCGAGCTTCGACCTGCTCTATCTCGGCGAGTTGCGCTCGGCCAAGGGCGTCGACACGCTGATCGACGCGCTCAGCCTGCTGAAGACGCGCGATGCCCTGACACCTCGCATCCTGATCGTCGGCTCCGGACCCGACGAAGCCGTGCTGCGGGCACTGACGGTCGATCGCGGCATCGCGGCGCAATGCGTCTTCGAACCGCCAGGACCGATCCGCAAGGCGCTTTCGCGAGCTCATGTCATGGTGATCCCGTCGCGGGCCGAATCCCTGCCCTATGTCATCCTGGAGGCAGCGGCCGCAGCACAGCCGCTGATCTCCACCGATGTCGGCGGCATCAAGGAGATCTACGGCCCGGATCACAGGCACAGGCTGATCGCACCAGACGAGCCGGTCATCCTGGCAGACGCGATCGCCGCGATCCTTGCCCTTCCGGAGGCCGAGCGGCGGGCAGTGGCCACGGATCTCGCAGCCAATGTCCGCCAGAATTTCCGCATCGACGCGATGGTCGACGGCGTGATCGCGGCCTATCGCGACGCGATGGCCGCTCGCAAGCTGAGCTAGATCGCATTCGGCTTTTCGGATCGATGCAGTGAAGCGGAAAACGCGCCGGACCGACGCGCCTTCTCGTGCTCACATCAGCTTCAAGGCGACCACACCGACGATGACGAGCACGATCCCGGCCCAGCCCGAAGGCCGGATGCGCTGGCCGAAGGCGAGCGCGCCGACGATCGCGGTGATCACCAGACCGGCGCCACCCCAGACGGCATAGGCGACCGAGAGGTCCATGCCCCGGATGGCCTGAGCCAGCGCGGCGAAGGCACCCACGACCAGCACGACACCAAACCCGCCCGACAGGCGATGCTTCATGCCGTCGGAGAGTTTCAGCAGATAGGTTCCGCAGACTTCGAGAACGACCGCCAGAGCCAGCCAGACGATGGCCAGCGTCTGCGGCAGGAGGGGCGTGATCACGCGAGCCTCCCGTCGTTCTCCTCTGTTCCATGCGCCACGCCACGCTCGAGCAGCACGATGCCGGCGATGATCGCCGCCAGCGCCAGGATGCGACCCGGCGTGAGATGCTCACCGAACATGAGATGACCGGTGGCGGCGATGCCGACGATGCCGAGACCCTCCCAGACGGCATAGGCGACCGCCAGAGGGATGACGCGCAGCGCGACGCTGAGCAGGGCGAATGACAGCCCGATCAGGATGAGCGGGGCCAAAGTAATCAACCAGGGCGCGGAGACGACCGACTTCAGCGCGGTCGTCGCGGCGATCTCGACGGCGATGGCCGCGAGCAGAATCAACCAATGGAAAGACATGTTGCACACAGGCGAAGCCATCACTGGACATCGCGGGGGCGATGCCGGGCAGCTCAGCAAAAGTTCGAGTTTTAAATCAGAGTTCCGGATAAAACGCTCTCGGTGACTACCTCACCGAAAGCAGCACAGCGTCCGCCCAACAGCCGGAAAGGCCAAGGACATCAGGCGCGTAAAAATGTGCTTCTCAGACACTCATCGCAGGCAGATATGCCCGAAACACTGCTTTGCGTCAACTCAAAACGACTTGGGACGCGCAGAACAGCAGCAAAACAGTGACTTGAACGCCCTCGGAAAACCCGCGCTAATACCTTGGCGCCACGAGGGAAAATCGAGATTTCGCAATCACCGAAAAAAGAACCGTTTTGAGGGCTCATTCAGGCGCCGGCGGACGGGTCCCGGCGGCCTCGATCCCGGAAAACAACGAGTGTTCCGATTAAGTCTTCCGTGAACAATTTCAGATATGTGACAGGCGGGATCGGCGTGCCTCGGCGACGCCGTCCGGGTCAGGGATACGCGTCATGGGTGCTTTCGATGTCCGCGATATGATCAAGGCGGACGCGGCCGCCTCGGCCACTCCGGATATGTTCGGCCCAAGCCTTGGCGGCGCGACACGCGCTTTCCATCCGCTGGCCGAACGCATTGCCGCGATACCGGTCAAGCCGACGCTCTCGCCGATCATGATCGAAGGCTGCG
The DNA here is from genome assembly GCF_900108245.1 of Allobosea lathyri. Classification (GTDB taxonomy): domain Bacteria; phylum Pseudomonadota; class Alphaproteobacteria; order Rhizobiales; family Beijerinckiaceae; genus Allobosea; species Allobosea lathyri. The sequence goes on along the minus strand of NZ_FNUY01000010.1, from coordinate 108,249 downwards.
TCAGGCTCTTCGACGCGCTCGCCGTCATCCTGGCCGGCGGGCTGATCTACTGGCTTTACGCCGCCGGCAATGTCGACAACTTCCTGCCCTATCAGATCACGATCCCGGCTCTGGCCATCGGCACGCTCGGCTGCTTCCAGGCGCTGCAACTCTATCATGTCGGAGCGCTCCGCAACTTCGTCGCCGCCGCGGTCCGGCTGGTGACGGGCTGGACCATGCTTTTCCTGATCACGCTTGCGATCTTCTTCTTTCTGAAGATCGGCGACCAGGTCTCGCGCGTCTGGCTGCTCGGCTTCTATGCGTCCGGCGTCGCCGCGCTGCTGGGGGAGCGCTTTTTCGTCACGCTCGGCGTCCGCTATCTGACCCGTTCCGGCCGCCTCGAACGACGCACCGCCATCGTCGGCGGTGGCGAGGCGGGCGAGGCGCTGATCCGGGCGCTGGAGGCGCAGCGCGACACCGGCCTGCGCATCTGCGGCGTCTTCGACGACCGCAATGACGACCGCTCGCCCGATCTCGTCGCCGGCTATCCCAAGCTCGGCACCATCGACGACCTCGTCGAGTTCGCGCGGCGCACCAAGCTCGACCTGGTGATATTCACGCTACCGATCTCGGCCGAGGCGCGCCTTCTCACCATGCTGCGCAAGCTCTGGATCCTGCCGATCGACATCCGCCTCTCCGCGCATATGTCGAAGCTCAGGTTCCGGCCGCGCTCCTATTCGTATTTTGGCGCAGTGCCCGTGCTCGACGTCTTCGACCGGCCGATCGCCGATTGGGACATCGTCGTCAAATGGATGTTCGACAAGCTCGTCGGCACGCTGGCGCTGATCGCACTCTCGCCGGTGATGCTGGCGACGGCGATCGCGATCAAAATGAATTCGAAGGGGCCAGTGCTGTTTCGCCAGAAGCGCTACGGCTTCAACAATGAAATGGTCGAGGTGCTCAAGTTTCGCTCGCTCTATCATGAGATGAGCGACTTCGCCGCCGCCAAGCAGGTCACCCGGGACGACCCGCGCGTCACCGGCGTCGGCCGCTTCATCCGCAAGACCTCGCTCGATGAACTGCCGCAGCTGTTCAACGTAGTGTTCAAGGGCAATCTCTCGCTGGTCGGGCCGCGCCCGCACGCGATCCATGCGACCGCGTCCAACCGCGCCTATGAGCAGGTCGTCGACGGTTATTTCGCGCGCCACAAGGTCAAGCCCGGCATCACCGGCTGGGCGCAGATCAATGGCTGGCGCGGCGAAACCGACACCGAGGACAAGATCCAGCGGCGCGTCGAGCACGACCTCTACTACATCGAGAACTGGTCGGTGCTGCTCGACCTGTACATCCTGCTCAAGACCCCGTTCTCGCTGATGACCAAGAATGAGAACGCTTATTGAGCGCGCTGGCCGACCACGGGGCAAGCGAAACGGGCCGCCGACGCGGCCTGACGATCTCCTATGCCGCGATCAAGCGCGGCGCGCTCTGGCTGCTGACCGCATCGAGCGGCGTCGCGCTGGTCGAGCCTTCGCCCTATGAAGTCGCCTTCCTGCTCGTCGTCTTCGTCTTCGCGCTGACCGGCATCCGCTTCTCGCAGAAGCTGCTGCCGATGGCAGTGCTGCTGCTCATCTACAATATCGGCGGAACGTTCTCCCTGATTCCCTGGATGGACGATCCGGACTCGGTTCGCTTCACCGCAGTCTCCGTCTACCTGATGATCACCGCGATCTTCCTTGCCGCGATCATGGCCGAGGATGCTTACGGCCGGCTGGAGACGCTGCGGAAGGGCTATCTCTTCGCCGCCTGGTGCGCGAGCTTCGCCGCAATTCTCGGTTATTTCGACATTGCCGGCCTGAGCGGGCCCTTCACCTTGTATGGACGCGCCTCGGGAACCTTCAAGGACCCCAACGTGCTCGGCCCCTTCCTCGTGCTGCCGATCCTCTATGCGCTTCACCATGTCCTGATCGGCCGGGTGGGACTTGTTCGCGGCCTGATCGCGATGAGCCTGCCGCTGGCGGCGCTCTTCCTGACCTTCTCGCGCGGCGCCTGGGGCAATCTCGTCGCAGCAAGCCTGCTGATGGTGGCGCTGACCTTCCTCACCTCGCCCAGCGCCTCGCGGCGCACCCGCATCGTGTTCCTGACGCTCGCGGCCCTGATGCTCGTCATCATCGCGCTGCTGATCGCGCTGTCCTTCGAGAACATCCGCGACGTCTTCGAGACCCGCGCCAGCCTCGACCAGAGCTACGACCAGGGCGTCACGGGGCGCTTCGGCAACCAGCTGCGCTCGATCCCGCTGCTGCTCGACGCGCCCAACGGCTTCGGGCCCCTGCGCTTCCGCAAGTTCTTTCCCGAGGACCCGCACAACGTCTACATCAACGCCTTCGCGTCCTATGGCTGGCTCGGCGGCTTCGCCTGGCTCGGACTGATGGCGGCGACCTGCTATGTCGGCTGGCGGCTCGTCTTCCTGCGCACCCCCTGGCAGAATCACGCCATCGTCCTGTGGTCGGTGCTGTTCGTGACGATCCTGCAGGGGCTCCAGATCGACACCGACCACTGGCGCCATCTCTACCTCATGCTCGGCCTGGTCTGGGGCCTGGCCGCATTGCCGGTGCCGGCCACTGCCCCGCAAGCGGCGCGCGGCAATAGAGCGAAAGCAGGAACAATGCGGGCGGCCGATTGCCAGCAGACCGCGCCCGTCGTCAGATAAGAAACTGATTCAAATTTCAGGTAGAACCCACTGGGTTTCCACCCGAAAGCGACGCTCAGGCCTTGTCCTTGCGCACGACGACATAGGCGTAGGTTGTCACGAAATCCCAGCCGATCCTGGCGGCCAGCGCGTTGAAAGCGTGGTCGGCCTGCTTCAGCCCGGGCATGCGCTTGAAATAGTCATGTCCCCAGAAGCGCTGGATATGGACGTCGCGAAAGCCGGCGCGGTTCAGCATCGGCTCCAGCCGCGAGCGGCTGCCACGGCACCAATCGTAGAGCGCTGGAAATTTGGGGGCGCCACCGCCATCGCGCCGCGCCGGAAAGAGCGCATGCACGATCGCGCGCGAGGCCTTCTCGGGCAGGATGTGGTTGAGCGCGAAGACCGGCGCCCACAGCGTCGGGATGAAGGCCAGCGCGACACCGCCGGGCGCCAGCAGAGCGTGGATGTTGGTCCAGGCGCGCTCGACATCGCCGACATGCTCGAAAACCATGCGCGAAACCATCAGGTCATAACCGCCGCGCGCGATGTCGGGCTCCGACAGATCGCCCGCAATATCGAAGCGCGCCGTCTTGAGGCCGGCCGGCGTCAGGGCCAGTTCGCCGGCATCGATATCGTTGACGGTCAATTCAAGGCCATGTCTGGCGGCCTCGCCCCGCGAGAACATGGGATCGCGCCCGCCGCCGATCTCGCAGACACGATGCAGGCCGAACTGATGCGCCAGCGCCAGGATTGTCGGCTCGTAATGGTCCCAGGCCCAGTCCGAGTGCCAATCCGGCACGATGCCCCGGAAAAAGCTCGCGACCGAGCCGGTCGCCTTTGCGGGCGAGAGCTGGCTCGACCTGGTTCCACCGACGGCAGCAGTCGCCAATGACATCGTCTTCTCCGCCTGAAAATCCTCCCCGTCCGCCGGAACGATGTCGCCATAAGCCCGCGCCGGCAATCGAAGCCTTAAGCCAGGGTTAATCGCACCTGCATCGGCCTGTGCCGCGCCGGGGCAAATGCACGAACCCACACATCTCTTGCAATCAAGTGGTCGAAGCGCATTGCATCCGCGCCGACCCGACACTATAAGCCGAGCCGTCGGAGCGTAGCGCAGCCCGGTTAGCGCACTTGTCTGGGGGACAAGGGGTCGGAGGTTCGAATCCTCTCGCTCCGACCATTTTACCCAACCCCATCAATATTCTGCCGGATCGCTCATAAGCGAACCGAAGGCCAGACCGGTGTCGACGATGCCGGGGCGGGAAACGGGATAGCCTGCCGAACTCCCAGCCAAGCCGACGCCCAGCTCGCTTGGACATAGAAAAGCCGCCCGGCGATAAGCTATTGGCCGCCTCCAAGGTCTCCAATCCCCACTGGAAGTCTTGCTATGGTGACAGGCAGAGGTCGGTTGGTGTCGCGCTGCGGCAGTGGCGTGGCAGGTGTCTACAATTACGAGCCCGCCCGCAGGCCGGGCCTGTATGAAGGCTGGTTTTCCGGCAGGATCGCCCGCATCGAGCCGCGAGCCATGCTGGAAGAGATGAAGCTGATCTGTGCGGGCGGCTTCACCCTTCAACTCACGATTACGACCTTCAGCGAAAAGATCGTGACGTTCACGGCGCCACTGGAGGACGCCGGCGGTGTCGTCCCGCTTCTCGTGGACATCATCTCCCGAATCGCCTGACCGTTCGGCTTTGCTGCCTGGGCTGCAGGTGCTACGGAGCCGATGAGCCGCCAGATTCTCGGCTGACCAGCTCGCTGTTTGCGCGGGCTGCCCAGGGCGTCGAGGCGCCGCTGGATCGATGCGCGCAAGGCAGGGAAACGCGATGAGCTTGACGAAAGCATTTCAGGTCGAGGTCAAGTCGTCGACGTCGAGCGGGCGACAGGTGTTCTTCGTCGAGGCGGAATCGGAAACCGCTGCGCTTCAAGTCGTGTCGCAGCAGCCGGGCCTCTTGCCGGATCCGAAACTGCGGCTCGAGCGCCGCCTTAGCGACACCGAGATCGACATGCACCAGATCGGCCCGGGCAGCATCGTTCAGTGGCTTTGAGGCTCTGACGCTGTCGAGGCCATTCCGGCGATCGCGAGCGGCGCGGCCCGCCGCCCTCACCCCTTCATGTAATCATGGATCTTCCTGCCGAAGGGCAACGTCAGGTCGGCGATGAAGTGGTGCGCGCCAAGCACCTTGCGTACAGGCAGGTCGGCCACCGGCGCATTCACATGCGGGACGAGATGCAGGCGGCCGGGCCCGATCCAGGAGCCTTTCACCGTGATGTCGGTGAGGTTCAGCGCCACGAGCTGGCAGATCTCGGGCTCGCCATCGACGCCGGGAATGATCTTCAGGTTGACCTGCGTCTTGGTGAGAATCGCGGTGGTCCTGACGCCGTTGCCGGCGAGACTCTCATGCTTGTAGCCCATCGTGCCCATGGCGACCTGCTGGCCGGCATATTCGAGCGTGCCGGTCAGCGTGTCCTTGACCAGTTCGAGCTTGGGGTGCGCGTGCTTCTTCGGGAAGCCCCAGATCTCACGGCCAGCCGCGATCGGCGGCTCGACATCGAGATACATCTGCGAGACGAAATTGACCTCCTCGTCGCCGAATTTGCAGGGGATGACGATGCCGGTCTCGGTGTAATCTCCGAAGCCGGATGAATCCGGCATCTTGATCCATTCGTAGTTGACGATCGGCTGGGCGAGCGGCTCCAGCGGCTCGGGGAGATGATGGCGGATCAGCTCGGGATCGGTCTCGTAGCTGATGACCATGTATTCGCGGTCGATGAAACGATAGGGGCCGGCTGGATAGCTCGGGCCGGCCAGCGGCATCGATGGCAGGTCGAGAATATCTTTGCGGTTCATGGCGTCCGTCCCTCTTACTGCGCGGTCCAGCCGCCATCGATAGGCAGGATGACACCGGTGATCGATTTCGCGGAATCCGACGCCAGGAAGACCGCCAGCGACGCGACCTCCTCACTGGTGACGAACTGCCGGCTCGGCTGCGCGTGCAGCAGAACGTCGTTGATGACCTCATCCCTCGTCAGGCCGCGCGCCGCCATGGTCTCCGGGATCTGCTTCTCGACCAGCGGCGTCCAGACATAGCCGGGGCAGATCGCGTTGGCGGTGATGCCGAAGGTCGCCGTTTCCAGCGCGACCGTCTTGGTCAGCCCTGCAATGCCGTGCTTGGCGGCGACATAGGCCGATTTAAACGGCGAGGCGACGAGCGCGTGCGCGGATGCGGTGTTGATGATGCGGCCCCATTTGCGCTGCTTCATGCCGGGCAGCGCCGCGCGAATCGCGTGAAAGGCGGCCGAGAGGTTGATCGCGATGATCGCGTCCCATTTCTCGACGGGAAACTCCTCGACCGGAGCGACGAACTGGATGCCGGCATTGTTGACGAGGATGTCGACGGAGCCGAATTCGCGCTCAGTCTCCTCGATCATGGTGGCGATGGCGCCGCCATGGGCCATGTCGGCAGGAGAATAATGCGCCTTGACGCCGAAATCGGCCTCGATGCCGGCGCGCTCCCGCTCGATCTCGTCTGGCGCCCCGAAGCCGTTGATGACGATGTTGGCGCCCTGCTGCGCATAGGCGCGGGCAATGGCCAGGCCGATGCCGGAGGTCGAGCCGGTGACGACGGCGGTCTTGCCCTTCAGCATGCTGCTCTCCTGCGCTGTCCATCGGCTGCATTGTCGATCGGCTGTACTGTCGATCGGCCGGCGCGCTCTGCGCCGCAAAAACCGTGCCTCAGACCTGGCGGTGTAAGCTGACGTTGCGATGAAGCTTGGTTGACGGAAGAGTGACGGCGCACGGCCGGCGGCATGCGTCATATCGCTGTCACCTCGAGGCACTCAGCAGTAGGATTGCTGCAGTGCGAACACTGTGAGGACATCGGCGCCATGAATGCTCCCTCGACCGCATCCCTGTCCGGAAGTCGCTATCTCGGCTGGCGGCCGGAACGCTGCGACCGCATCGCGCTTGTCCTGCAGGGCGGCGGGGCGCTCGGCGCCTATCAGGCCGGCGTCTATCAGGCGCTGCACGAAGCCGATATCGAGCCCGACTGGGTCTCCGGCGTCTCGATCGGCGCGATCAATTCGGCGCTGATCGCCGGCAACCCGCGCGAACGCCGGCTGGAACGGCTGCAGGCATTCTGGGAGCGCATCACCGACCGCAAGGTCTGGTGGTTCACGCCGGAAGGTGACATCTTCCGCCAGGCCCGCAACGCGACCTCGTCATTATTCACGACCGTGCTGGGGCAGCCCGGCTTTTTCGAGCCGCGCCGGACCAGCCCCTGGGTCGCGGCCGCCGGCGCGGCTGATGCCACCAGCTTCTACGATACCGCGCCATTGCGCGAGACGCTGCGGGAACTGGTCGATTTCGATCTGATCAACAGTCAGGCGGTGCGGTTCTCGGTCGGCGCGGTCAATGCGACCTCCGGGAATTTCGTCTATTTCGACAACAGCCAGGAGACGATCGCGCCCGAGCATATCATGGCGTCGGGTGCGCTGCCGCCGGCCTTCCCGACCGTGCAGATCGGTACGGATCATTATTGGGACGGCGGCATCGTTTCCAACACGCCGCTGCAGCATCTGCTCGCCCAGGACGACACGCTGAATTCGCTGATCTTCCAGGTCGATCTGTTCTCGGCGCGCGGGCCGCTGCCGCGCACGCTGCAGGATGTGATGGGCCGGCAGAAGGACATCACCTATTCCTCGCGCACGCGTCTCACCACCGACCTGTTCGCGTTGATCCAGAACTGGAAGAAGAAGACGCATCAGGCGCTGGCCAAAATCCCGGAGGCCAGCCTGAGCGACGAAGAGCGCGAGATGCGCGACGAGCTGGCGCTGATGCCGGAGCACACCATCCTCCAGCTCATCTACCAGCAGAAATCCTATGAGGGCCATGCCAAGGATTACGAGTTCTCGCGCACCTCGATGCAGGAGCACTGGAAGTCCGGCTATGAGGACACCAGGCAGACGCTGACCCGCAAGGACTGGCTCACGATCCCGCCCGATGGCGCGGGCATCGTCGCGCATGATGTGCATCGGGACTTCGAGAGGCGATAGCGGCTCGCTTTGCCAATTGTCCACAGTTCGCGCTCCACACCACTTGTCGCGGGGAAAGATCTGACTTGTCGCGGGGAAATATCTGACCGAACGTAAGCCTGTCGCGTTGTCAGGAGTCGTTCATGCATGCTCTTTCACGTTCGCTGGAAAGTCAGTTTTCGAGCCAGGGTGCCATTCTGATGCGGGCGCTCGTGGTGCTGGCCATCGCCATGGCGCTGGTCTTGCCGCTGCTAGCCTGAAGCGGCGGCGGTACAACTCACCGTTATCGGGCCGCAATGGCGCTCGTATCCATACGCGTTCACGCGTAAGCTCCCGCGTTCGCGGCGTGTGTGACAGAGGGAGACCACCAATGGCAGGGGACGATCGCGGACCACGCGCCTGGCACGATGTGCATAGTGTTCAGGAAGCACCGCGCGAGAAGCAGAAATCGAGCGGCCGGATTGCTGCCGAAGAGGCAGCGGCGCGCAAGAAGATCGAGGCGCTGAAAGCGCTGAGGCTGGCGAAGCAGGCAGCCGAGCCGCCCGCACCACCAGCCCCCAAGAAGGCAACCAAGACCAAGGCCGCCGCTTCGACATAAGCGGAAAGGCTGCCCGCGCGAGGGTCAGAGCTGGTCGAGCCAGCCGCTGAGCAAGCCGACATCCGCCTGCGACAGGCCATGGCCTGTTGGCAGGGTGCGGTGATCGACCACCGCCCCGTTTGCCGTCAGGGTCCGCACCAGACGCGCCGCATCCTCCGCTGGGATGATCGGATCGAGCGCGCCCGACAGGACGAGCACGGGCTTGCCGGCCAGATCGGCCTTCGCAAGATCGGCCTTCGGCGCGTTTGCGAAGGGCGACTCACTTTTGAAGGGCGACATGGCGCGGACCAGCGCCGCGCCGGCCAGTACCTCCGGGCGGAGCAGCAGCAGGCTCGCTGCGATATTGGCGCCGTTCGAGAAGCCGAGCGCGACCGGCGCCGGCAGATCGTAGCGCTTGCGCGACTCCACGATGAAATCCGCCAGCTCATGGGTGCGGCGCACGAGGTCGGCCTCGTCGAAGACACCCTCCGCCAGCCGCCGGAAAAAGCGCGGCATCGCGCCTTCCAGAACCTTGCCGCGTGGCGAGAGCAGGCTTGCGCCCGGCGCGACCATGCGGCCGAGCGGGAGCAGGTCGCGCTCGTCGCCGCCGGTGCCGTGCAGCAGCAGCAGCGGAGCACGCGACGCCTCGCTACCCTCTTCGAAGACGTGAATGAAGTCGGTGGTCGCGACGGTGGTCATCTCGATAATCCTCCAATGAGGGAGAAAACCGCCCTGCCCGGATCGAAAGCCCGGCAGGGCGGCGTGAGTCAGACTAGTTCATGGGTCAGACGAGTTCACGGGTCAGACGAGTTCCGGCAGAACAGCCTCGATATGGACGCGCTGGGCTTCCAGCCCGGCCGGGAGCTTCAGCGCCTGGCCGAGGCTCTCGGTGGGCTCGTCGATCGAGAAGCCCGGAACATCGGTCGCGATCTCGAAGAGAACGCGGCCGGGTTCGCGAAAATAGACGGAGCGGAAATAGTTCCGGTCCCTCTGCTCGGTCGTGCGGATGCCGTGATTGGCGGCAAGACGGCGCAGCATCTCGTCCTGCGCCGCATCATCTGCGGCGCGGAAGGCGATGTGATGCACCGAGCCCGCCCCCTGGCGCGCCGGCAGGAAGCCGCCGGCGACCCGGAGGTCGACGACATCGCCGAGAGGCGCGCCTTCCGCCTTGTAGCGGATCAGCGTGTCCTCGCGGCCGATCTCCCTGAACCCGAACACATCGGTCAGGATCGCGGCCGTCGGCGCGGCATCGTCCAGCAGCAGGCTGACGCTATGGAAGCCGCGGATCGCATGCTCGGCGGGCACGTCGCTACCATCCCAGGCCGTTTCGCCGGCAATGCCGGGCAGACCTACGAGGGCAAGGCGCATCCCATCGGGATCGCGGAAGGCAAGCACCGTCTCGCCGAAGCGCCGGACCGGCACGTCATGGGGTACGCCATGCTCCACCAGGCGATGCGCCCAGTAGCCGATCGCGCCCTCCGGCACCCGGAACACGGTCTCCTGCGTCTCGCCGACACCGAGCCGGCCGGGAGCGGCATGCTCCCACGGGAAGAAGGTCAGGATCGTGCCGGGCGCCCCTGCGGCATCGCCGTAATAGAGATGGTAGGTGCCGGGATCGTCGAAATTGACGGTCTTCTTGACCAGCCGCAGTCCGAGAACCCGGCCGTAGAAGTCGAGATTGCGGCGCGCGGGGCCGGCGATCGCCGTGACATGATGGATGCCGTTGATCTGCATGATGTGGTCCTCCGGACGCTTGAGAGGCTGTCGCCCCGTTGGACGGGAAGATCGGTAGCGGCGAGCGAAAGCGCCAGAGCCATTCCATTGCATTAGCGCAATGTCACTGTTGGCATGTTACAATTTGCATTGCACGAGAACTGGCGCATTTTCTGGGTTGAGACCAACCCGGTCCCTTTGGAGATTGCCCCCATGATCGACAATCGACTTGCCCCCTATGGCGCGCTTGGCCTGCGCATCGCCCTTGGCCTGATGTTCATCGCCCATGCCTATCTCAAGCTCGTGATCTTCACCCCCGCCGGTTTCGCCGGTTTCCTTGGGCAGGTCGGCCTGCCCGCCTTCCTCGCCTGGCCGATCATCCTGGCCGAACTGCTCGGCGGCCTCGCGATCCTCACCGGCTTCTACGGCCGTTATGTCTCGCTGCTGCTGCTGCCGGTGCTGCTCGGCGCCCTGATGGTGCACGCTCCCAATGGCTGGGTGTTCAATGCCCCCAATGGCGGCTGGGAATATCCGGCCTTCCTGGCGCTCACCGCGCTGGCCCATGGCTTGATCGGCGACGGCGCGCTTGCACTGAAGCCCGCACGCCTGAGCTGGAACACTGCGCCGGTCTCGGCCTGACACCCGCTTCCGTTTCTCGCTTTCGCCGTCATCAAGGCCAGCAAGCCTTGATGACGGCGAGTGCATGCCTGACAGTGCCCGCCATGATCACCACCACGAAGAGCACCACCCCGAAGAGCGTCACTACGAAAGACCTGGCCTGGGACGATTTCAGGCTGATCAAGGCGATCGCCGAAAGACGGGCCCTGCCCGCAGCGGCAACCTCGCTCGGCTTGAATCATTCGACGGTCTTCCGCCGCCTCGGCCAGATCGAGGAGGCGCTCGGCGTCAAGCTGTTCGAGCGCCACCGCAGCGGCTATGTCGCGACACCGGCCGGCGACGAGATGGCGCAGCTGGCAGAGCGCGTCGACAGCGACATCACCGCCTTTGCGCGCAAGCTCGCCGGCCAGGAAATCAAGCCTGCCGGCGAATTGCGCGTCACCACCAACGACACGCTGCTGGTCGACCTGCTGACACCTGTCTTTGCCGCCTTCCTGACGCAGTGCCCCGACATCCGGCTCGACATCCTGCTGAGCAACCAGTCGCTCAACCTGTCGAAACGCGACGCCGATGTCGCGATCCGCGCGACGGACAATCCGCCCGAGACACTGGTCGGCCGACGTGCCGCGCGCATCGCCTGGGCGCTTTACGGGCGTGCCAGCGAGTTCAGCGACGCCGGCGATGTCGGCATCGAAAGCCTGTGGGAGCGCAACTGGGTTTCGCTCGGGGACCAGTTCACGATGCTGCGCGCTGTGCGCTATTTGAGCCAGCATGTCGCGCCGGAGCGCATCGTCTACAAGGTCAACACGGTGCTGGGCCTCGCCGAGGCGGTCGAGGCCGGAATCGGCATCGGCTTCGTGCCCTGCTTCATCGCCGACACCAAGCCCGGCCTGACGCGACTGGCCGCGCCCGACCCCGGCTTTGCGGCCGATCTCTGGCTGCTGACCCATCCAGACCTACGGCACTCGCCACGCGTGCGCCTGTTCCTCGATTTCATGGCAACGGAGCTTGGGCGGATGAAACCGCTGATCGAAGGCGACAGGGCGATCTCGCCACGCCAGGGATCATCCCCGCGCCACAATACAGCCGAGTAGCGCCGCTTACGTGCTAGACGTTGAGTCGATCGGCCCGATCGACAGCGAGGGGACACAAACTCTTTATGCCCGGCGATTGGAGTTTTCTGGTCTGGATGCTGGTTCTATCGATCCCGCCCGGACTGGCGCTGGCGGGCTATTGGGCGCGCGGACTGCGACGCGAGAAGGCGCCCAAGGTTCGCCCCGGAGAGCCGGGCAATCCGACGTGAGCCGCCCGAGTTGCATGGCCAAAAAAGACCGCCCGCAGCGGCTTTTGACTGCTGCGGGCGCGATTGACTGACAGGCGAGATCAAGCAGCCTTGCGGTTGATCCCCGACTCCGCGAGCTTCGACAGCTTCGTATCGGCAGCAAATTCCTCGTCCAGATTCTGCTGGAGAAGCTTTGCGCAATCCTCGCGGCCGAGTTGCTTGGCCCAGGCGGTCAGCGTGCCGTAGCGGGTGATCTCATAATGCTCCACGGCCTGTGCTGCGGCGATGATGGCGGCGTCGAGCACCTGCTTGTCGGCCACTTCACCGGCAACCTCGTCAGCTTCCTTCAGGATGCCGTCGATGGCGGGACAATTGACCGCCTTCACCTCGGCGCCATGCTGCTTGAAGACCTGTTCCAGCCGCTTGATATGGCCTGCGGTCTCCATCCGATGCGCTTCGAGACCCTGTTTGAGCTTGGCGTCGGTCGCCTTGTCGATCATCTTCGGCAGGGATTTGTGAATCTGCTTCTCGGCATAGTAGACGTCCTGCAGCTGATGAACGAACAGGTCATCCATCGTCTTGATATCCTTGGAAAAAAGTCCCATTTTGAAGCTCCTGTCGCTGATTGCGTTCCGAGACAGGCCGGCACGCCCGGAGGCGGTGCGCTTCCCCGACGATGCAACGTGCGCGGTGGCGATGGGTTCCGGTTTTTTGCCTGAGCCGGTAGCCACTTCGCTCGAAAACGCTCTAAGCTCGTCGCCATGGAGATCTTCGTCCCCCTTTTGATCGGCATGACCCTGATCTGGCTGATCGGCCGCGGCACGCCGTGGAATGCCAAGGTCATGACGCTCCTCGTGACGCTCGCCGTCATCGTGCTCATCGTTGCGCTTGAGAGAGGCGGTTACTGGCCTGAAGCCTTCCAACGGCGCTGATGGCGCCGCAGGCGAAGGTGCCGCCGAAAGCCGGTGGCCGGCCTTCGGCAGGGTATCCAGTCTTCAGGACACGAGTTTGAGGCCGACGATGCCGGCGACGATCAGGCCGATGCAGGCCATGCGGAGCGCGCCTGCGGGCTCGCCCAGCAGGAGGATGCCGAGCGTCGCCGTGCCGATGGTGCCGACCCCCGTCCAGATCGCATAGGCCGTGCCGACGGGCAGGCTCTTCAGCGCAAGGCCGAGCAGGCCGAGGCTGACGACCATGCTTGCCAGCGTCAGAGCTGTCGGCACGAGCCGCGTAAAGCCATGCGTATATTTCAGGCCGATCGCCCAGCCGATTTCGAACAGTCCCGCGATGAAAAGATAGAGCCAGGCCATGACGCCGCTCCTTGCATGAAGGGCGGGGTCGTCCACGCCTGATAGGGGAAAGGCTGTTCGCCGAGGTCGTCCTCAAGGCCCAACTTATAGTGTGGCAGTAAAACATCAACCGACGCGATCATTCCGATAGTGCAACTTAAACACAACTTCCCCGCATGCGACCGTTGCCGCCAGTCCAGCATGACGCTACGTCACATGAACTTGCTACCGGGGGCTAACACATTGAACATGCGAGTTATTGCGGCGGCTGCGTTTGCAGGCGCGTTGGGAGGCTGCGCCACCGTCACGCGCGGCACGACCGATCAGATTACCGTCAATAGCATACCTGCGGCGGCCGAGGCGCAGACGTCGCTCGGTCATTCCTGCCCGGCGACGCCCTGCACCTGGGATGTGAGCCGCAAAGCTGAATTTGTCGTGACCTTCACGAAGGACGGCTACGAAAGCATGCAGATCCCGGTTGCGACCCGCATCGCCGGCAGCGGCGCTGCAGGTTTCGCCGGCAACGTGCTGGTCGGCGGGCTCATCGGCATGGGCGTCGATGCGGCGACCGGGTCGACGCTCGAGCATTATCCCAATCCCGTCGTCGCCACGCTGGCGCCATTGCGCAGATCAGGCCCCGCCGACCGTTCCGGGAACCGGCGCGGCCTGGCCCCGAGGCGCCGGGACGTCGACAGGCTTCACACGCCGCAGGCAGTACCCACGTCCTGAGCAATCCCGTTCGTGAGCGCGCTCGAGTCAGGCGCCGTCAGCCGTGGGCGGCGGCTGCAAGGCCCGGTCGAGAATGCGCTTGCATTCGCCTAGCTCCGCCAGCACCGCCGTGAGCAGGGTAATGTCGTCGAGCCCCTCCGGAACGGGGTTGCGGACCGGGCGCGCGCCGTCCTGCATGTCGTCGGACTGCCGGGACGGGTCGGCCGCCGAGCCGGCCTCCCGGCGGGGCGCCGCCTCCGAGTGCTGGGGGCCGATCGGCGCGCCGCGGCCGATCGCCTGGACATGGCGAGGCCCCTGCTCCTTGAGGATGCGCTGCAACCCCTTGATCGTGTAGCCCTCGCCGTAGAGCAGCCGGCGGATGCCCTTCAGCAGCGCTACGTCGTCGGGACGATAGTAGCGCCGGCCGCCGCCACGCTTGAGCGGCTTGATCTGGCTGAAGCGCGTTTCCCAGAAACGCAGCACATGTTGGGGTATGTCGAGGTCGTCTGCGACCTCGCTGATCGTCCGGAAAGCGTCTGGGCTCTTGGCGTCCAATTCGGCCTCGTTGTCGCCGGCGTGGAACTCCAGAATCACTCTTCGTCGCCCTCACCCGACTGCCCGTTGATGCGGGCCTTCATCACGTTGGAGGGTTTGAACACCATCACACGACGCGGTTCGATCGGAACTTCAACACCCGTTTTGGGATTACGCCCGATTCGCTCGCCTTTGTCTCGCACGACGAACGATCCGAACGAAGAAAGCTTGACGTTCTCACCGCGCGCGACCGCATCGCAGATCTCGTCGAGCACCGTTTCGACAAGCTTGGACGACTCCGTCCGCGACAGACCTATCTTCTGATAAACAGCCTCGCACAAATCGGCCCGAGTCACCGTTTGCCCCGTCATATATATCCTCCAAGGCGTTATCGGCCGGCGGGCGCACCGCCTGCCCTTCGCCATTACGGACGGCGGACGCTAGGCGTCCCGGCCGCGCCGGTCAATCCTCGAACAGTGGCTTATGAGCCAATCGCGCGAAAATCGGACAGAAACTGGCGAAAAATCGTCACAAATCGCTAAAATTCAGACGTACCGCGCTTACCAACGGATCAGGGCGGACCCCCAGGTGAAGCCACCGCCCATGGCCTCGATCAGCACGAGCTGGCCGGGCTTGATCCGGCCATCATGGTGCGCCTCGGCAAGGGCGAGCGGAATCGAGGCCGCTGATGTATTGCCGTGGCGGTCGACCGTGACCACCACGCGCTCAGGGTCGATGGCAAGCTTGTGGGCGGTCGCGTCGATGATACGCCGGTTGGCCTGATGGGGCACGAACCAGTCGATATCGGCGCCGCTCAGGCCGGTCTCCTGGAAGGTATGGCGAACCGTCTCCGCCAGATTGACGACGGCATGGCGGAAGACCTCCTTGCCCTCCATGCGCAGGAAGCCGACCGTCTTGGTCGAGCCGGCGCCGCCATCGACATAGAGCTTGTCCTTGTAGCGGCCGTCCGAGCGGATATGGGTCGCCAGCACGCCGCGATCGCTGAGCGTGCCCTCGCCGGGCATCGCCTTCATCACGACAGCGCCTGCCCCATCGCCGAAGAGCACGCAGGTCGTGCGGTCCTCCCAGTCGAGGATGCGCGAAAAGGTCTCGGCGCCGATCACCAGAGCGGCCCGTGCCGAACCCGTGGTCAGGAACTTGTCGGCGGTCGCAAGCGCGAAGACGAAACCGGAGCAGACCGCCTGGAGATCGAAGGCCGCGCCGCCATTGATGCCCAGCGCCGCCTGGATCTGCGTCGCGGTTGCCGGAAAGGTATGGTCGGGCGTCGCCGTCGCCACGATGATCAGGTCGATCTCGGAGGCGTCCATGCCGGCATCTGCCAGCGCAGCCTGCGCGGCCTTCAGACCGAGCACCGAGGTCGGCTCGTCATCACCAGCGACATGGCGCTGGCGGATGCCCGTGCGCTGGACGATCCACTCGTCGGTGGTGTCGACACGCTCAGCCAGCTCGGCGTTGGTGACGATGCGAGCGGGAAGATAGGACCCGCAGCCCAGAATATGAGAGCGCAGAATGGACAAGAAAGGATTCCCTATTCGGCGTTGGTCGCCTGGAGCGCCGCAGCCTCGGCGCGCGCGGACGCCGCCACCATCTCGCGGACCTTCGCCATGAGGTTCTCGCGTGCCATTTCATAGCCCAGTTCGGTCGCGCTGGCGAACCCTACCGCATCCGTCCCGCCATGGCTCTTGATGACGATGCCCTCGAGCCCGAGGAAGACGCCGCCATTGACCTTGCGCGGGTCCATCTTGTCCTTGAGCGCCGCGAAAGCGCCGCGCGCAAAGACATAGCCGATCTTGGCCATCAGCGAACGGCTCATGGCCGCGCGCAGATATTCGCCGATCTGGCGGGCCGTGCCTTCGGCCGTCTTCAAGGCGATGTTGCCGGTGAAGCCTTCGGTCACCACGACATCGACGGTGCCCTTGCCGAGATCGTCGCCCTCGACGAAGCCGTGATACGTCATATGCGGCAGGTTGCTTTCGCGCAGGATGCGGCCAGCCTCCTTCACCGCCTCGACGCCCTTGATCTCCTCGACGCCGACATTGAGCAGGCCGACGGTCGGCCGGTCGAGATCGAAGACGACGCGTGCCATGGCCGCGCCCATCACTGCGAGATCGACGAGATGGCGCGCATCGGCCCCGATCGTGGCGCCGACATCGAGCACGATGCTTTCGCCGCGCACGGTGGGCCACAGGCAGGCGATGGCCGGTCGGTCGACCTCCGGCATCGACTTCAGGCAGAACTTCGACATCGCCATCAGCGCGCCGGTGTTGCCGGCCGAGACGGTGACGTCGGCCTCGCCGGTCTTGGTGGCGTCGATGGCGCGCCACATCGACGATTTATAGCGGCCATAGCGCAGGGCCTGGCTCGGCTTGTCGTCCATCTTCACCGAGACCTCGGTGTGATGAAAGGTGGTGACGGCGTTGAGCTTGGGATGGGCGGCGAGCAGCGGCTTCACCTGCGCCTCGTCGCCGAAAATCACGAAGCGTGCATCGGGACGGCGCTCAAGTGTCAGCGCGGCGCCAGGAATCACGATGGCGGGACCGTGATCCCCGCCCATCGCATCGAGCGCGATTGTAACCGGTCGTGTCATGAGGTGATGGTTGATCCCGGAAGCGGCCGCCCTTCGATCAGGGGCGGCTCGATGCGGGCGGGACAATAGCGACTTGGGCCGCCGCCGCAAGCCGGTCCAAACCCTTGTGAGTGCTTCATTTGTCCCGTTTCAGCTTGGCGAGCGCCGCAAAAGGCGATTCCACGACATCGCCGGCAACCGAGGTATCGAAGCTCGCTCCCGGCTTGCGCGGATAGGGATCGAGCGCCAGCGCCAGAAATTCGAGCGTGACGGCGCCGAGATCGATGATGCCGTCGATGATCGGCTCCGGCGGATCGTCCTCGTTCAGCTTGACCTCGATATCGATCTTGCCGTTGTCGGCGTCGCCTGCATCGCCGCGACGCGGATTCTCGACCTCCTCGACCGGCGGGGCGAAATCGAGCCTGATGGGTACGACGAGCTTCACGGGGAAGGCCTCGAGCGTGACGATGCAGGTCTGGTGCACCGCCGCCTCGATCTCGCCTTCGATCTTCACCCGGTCGCCATTGCGCGAGAGCGCGTAGCGTCCCTCGAGCGCCTCGACCGAGGCGAGATCGAGCATGCGGGCAATCGCCGGCAACTGCTCGGCTTGCGCACGGACGGTCACGCTGGAGGTGCGCAGCTTGAGCGTGTCGACAGCAACGGGGTGAACAAGCGGCAAGGGCTTGCCGGGATCAGGCGCCATTGGAAAACTCCTCTCCGGCCAGCGCCGGAAACAGCATGTCGTCGCTCAGGATCGCGTCGATATCGCGGCCGGCCATGGCCTGCTGCGCCTGTCGGACATAGCCCGCCAATGCGGAAGCGCCCTCGCCCGGGCTTGCATTGCGCCGCAGCGCATCCACGAGAGCATCGGGTTCCGGCGCGGTGAGCGCCGCTTCATAGGCCTGGACGCGGCCATAGAAGCTTTGCCCGATCTTCTTCATACGCTTTGGCACCGCGATATCGCTGATCCCGGCATTGCGGAAGCCGAGTTCGAGATAGGCAAAGCAGGCATCGACGAATTCCTGCGCCAGATCGTCTGCCGGCGGCGGGAGTTCGCGCAATCGGCGCAAAACCAGGAAGACATGCAGCGTCAGCGATTCGAAGCGCCCTTCGAATGTGTCGGGAATGCCGCCTTCACGATACAGCGCTGGCCGCCGCGACGCCTCGGCGACACGCGAAAACAGCGCGTCGACAGGCGCGCGCCTGTCCTCGCGCTTGCCGAACAAGCCAAAAATCACGTCTTCATCCTTGCCTGATGTCCCTGCGGACGTCCTGGCCGCGCCAAAGCCATCCTCGCCTTGCCAAAGCCATCCTCGGGCGTTACGCCAAGCCTTACCCATTTGACAAGCGACTTGGCCTCGCGGCCTTGTCGCACCGGCCTTGGATATTGTCCGTATGACCGTTATCTCCCGCCGCGCGGCTGTTTTCGGCCTCCTTGCGACAACCTCTTTGGCACTGGCCGGTTGCGGCGCGGATGCAGGCGGCTTCAGGCTGCCGACATCGGCCGGAATGAATGAGGAATATACGCGCGGCTTCGTCATGGACGACGCGCTGATCGCCCAGGTCAAGCCGGGCATGGATGTGCAGACGGTGCTCAGCACGCTCGGCACGCCCTCGACCACGTCGACGGTCGGAAACCGGACGTTCTACTACATCAGCCAGCGGGTGAAGCGGACTTTCCAGTTCCAGGACCTGACCGTGGTCGATCAGAACGTGCTGGTGATTTATTTCAACAAGAGCTTCAAGGTGGAGCGCATCGCCAATTATGGCCTGAAGGACGGGGTGATCTTCGACTTCATCAGCCGCACCACCGCGACCGGCGGCGAGGAGCAGAGCTTCGTGCGCAATCTCTTCCGCGGCGTCACCAAGTTCACGCCCTTCGGCGCCTGACGCGCGACCTGCATCGATCAACGCAAAACCCGCGGCTCACGCCGCGGGTTTTTCTTTAGCCGCTTGCGCCTGGAAGCGGACCTTGCCGCAAATCAAACTGGAGACGGTTTTCTTTCCGGCAAGGTCATGGCGGCGACGCCGACCACGACCAGGCCGAGCCCTGCCCAGGCTGTCGGGCTGAGGCTCTCGCCGAGGAACAGGATGCCAATGGCAACGCCGATCGGTACGCGCAGATAGGACACTGCCGTGGTGCCGACGGCCCCCAACGTATGGATGAGGCGGAAATAGATCGCGAAGGCGAGCGCCGTCGAGAAGATTGCGAGCGCCAGCAGGGCCAGCAGCGACTCATGCGATGGTGTGAGCGTCCAGGGCTGGTCGACCACCAGCGCCACCGGCAGCAGAATGGCCGCACCCGCCAGCATCGAGCCGGCCGCAGGCAGGAGCGGATCCATGCCGCTAAAATTGCGCCCGAACAGGGCTGCACAAGCATAAGCGACGGTCGCCAGCACGATCGCCAGTTGCGGGACGACCGCGCTGCCGAGCCCGCCGAGCGCCTGGACGCCGACGATCAGACTGATGCCCGCAACGCCCGCAAGCACGCCAAAGGCCTTGCGCCCGTCGGGACGCTTGCGCGGCGTCATCGCCAGCCCCATCAGGAAGACGAAAACCGGCGTCGTTCCGTTCAATATGGAGGCGAGGCCGGCATCGACGCTGCGCTCGGCCCAGGCGATCAGCGTGAAGGGCACGACGCTGTTGAGGCAGGCCTGAATGACGAAGCGGCGCCAGGTTGCGAAATCAGCCGGCAGTCTCAATCCGCGAAAACGGATGACGGCGAGAAGGATCGTTCCCGCGATCAGCGTGCGCGCCGCGATGAGGGTCAGCGGCGGGATCGTCTCCACACCGATCTTGATGAAGGTATAGGAGCCGCCCCAGAGCGTGGCGAGCACGAGCAGCAGACCGATCTCGGTGGCACGGTTCGATCCGGCGGCTGGGCTGGCGATGGCTTGCGTCGTCATGGCTCTCTCCTTGGTTGGAGAAACCATGTCACGGCCGGGCGTCAGGAGCTTGCGGGAACGCTACGGTACCGGCCGTAGCTTCGGAGACCGATGCGAGGTGGTTGGAATTCGAACCCACAATTCAGTGCAACGCATGGTCTGAGACTTAAAAAAGCACGCTACAAACTCTCGGTGATCGACTCGACATCGCGCGCCGCATGCAAGATGCGCAGGATTTCAACGGTCGTGTCGCGAACGCGGTAGAAGATCAGGTAGTCTCGATGGCGCGCCCGCCGAATGCCCAGCTGCGCGTGGCGCAGTGAGAGCGGAAATCGTTCCGGTTGTGCGAGCAGCTTTGCGCAAAACTGTTCGAGCGTCGTGACGAAACGCAGTGCCTCCCGCCGACTGTCGAGCGCGATGTAGTCTCCGATCTCCTGAAGATCCCGGCGCGCAGTTGGCGTGAATGAGAGCATCATTCCGTTTTGTCGGCCTTGCCGCCGTAGCGCGTACGGAGCTCGGCAAAGACGCTCTCGCCTCCGATCAGGTTTCCAGAATCCGCTTCTGCCACACCGGCTTCGAGCGCGCGGTCGAGCAGTATCAGGCGCTTCTCACGTTCCTCGACAAGGCGAACACCTTCCCGCAACACCTCGCTCTTCGAGTTATACCGGCCCGAAGCGACGAGTGTCTCGACAATATCTTCGAGGCGTCGGCCGAGTTCCGCGCTGACTGCCATGGACACCTCCTCCTTAATTCCCTCGATCAATATCTATTATTAGGCTCATTTTGCCGCAAGGGCGATGGGACGAATGCATGGCCCAACAAGAAAACCCCGCGGATCGCTCCGCGGGGTTTCTGGATTGACGCAGTCGCTGACAGCTCAGGAGTGAGCGAGTATCGCCAGCAGCAGGAGTGCGATGATGTTGGTGATCTTGATCGCGGGGTTCACGGCGGGGCCCGCCGTGTCCTTGTAGGGGTCGCCGACGGTGTCGCCGGTGACCGAGGCCTTGTGTGCCTCGGAGCCCTTCATGTGGCGGACGCCGTCCTTGTCGACGAAGCCGTCCTCGAAGGACTTCTTGGCGTTGTCCCAGGCGCCGCCGCCCGAGGTCATCGAGATCGCGACGAAGATGCCGGTGACGATGACGCCCAACAGCATGGCGCCGACAGCCGCAAAGGCCTGGTTCTTGCCGGCGATGGCGTTGATCGCGAAGAAGGTCACGATCGGCGCGAGCACAGGCAGCAGCGAAGGCACGATCATCTCCTTGATCGCAGCCTTGGTCAGCAGATCGACGGCGCGGGCGTAATCGGGCCGCTCCGTGCCGTTCATGATGCCGGGCTTCTCCTTGAACTGGCGCCGGACCTCTTCCACCACCGAACCTGCAGCGCGACCGACCGCGGTCATGCCCATGCCGGCGAAGAGGAAGGGGATCAGGCCGCCCAGCAGCAGGCCAACGACGACATAGGGGTTCGACAGCGAGAAATCGACGACCACGCCCTTGAAGTACTGGAATGTGGTCGAGCCCGCCTTGTTGGCCTCGCCGATGAAGAAGTTGAGGTCCGACGTGTAGGCGGCAAACAGCACGAGCGCGCCGAGGCCGGCCGAGCCGATAGCATAGCCCTTTGTGATCGCCTTGGTGGTATTGCCGACCGCGTCGAGCGCGTCCGTGGAGTGGCGCACTTCCTTGGGCAGGCCCGCCATTTCGGCGATGCCGCCGGCATTGTCGGTGACGGGGCCGAAGGCATCGAGCGCCACGACCACGCCGGCCAGCGCCAGCATGGCGGTGGTGGCGATCGCGATGCCGAACAGGCCGGCAAAGCCATAGGAGACGATGATGCCGGCGACGATCACGAGGGTCGGCAGCGCCGTCGATTCCAGGGAAACCGCGAGGCCCTGGATGACGTTGGTGCCATGGCCTGTGACCGAGGCCTGGGCGATCGAGACGACCGGGCGCTTGCCCGTGCCGGTGTAGTATTCGGTGATGACGACGATCAGCAGCGTGACCGCGAGGCCGACCAGCGCGCAGGCGAAGAGCCCGCCCGAGGTGAAGGTGACGCCCTGAACCGTGGTGAAGGAGGCCGAGAAACCGCCGAACATCAGGTAGTTCACCGCCGCGATCGCGCCGACGGAGAGCACGCCTGCTGCAATGAAGCCCTTGTAGAGCGCGCCCATGATCGACTGGTTGGCGCCGAGCTTCACGAAGAAGGTGCCGATGATCGAGGTCACGATACAAGCCGCGCCGATCGCCATCGGGTAGAGCATCATCGTGCCGAGCGTCGCCTGGCCCGCGAAGAAGATCGCCGCCAGCACCATGGTCGCGACCAGCGTCACCGCATAGGTCTCGAAGAGGTCGGCGGCCATGCCGGCGCAGTCACCGACATTGTCGCCGACATTGTCGGCGATCGTGGCGGGGTTACGCGGATCGTCTTCCGGGATCCCGGCCTCGACCTTGCCGACGAGGTCAGCGCCAACGTCCGCGCCCTTGGTGAAGATGCCGCCGCCCAGACGGGCGAAGATGGAGATCAGCGAGGCGCCGAAGCCCAGCGCGACGAGCGAGTCGATCACGGTACGGCTAGACGGGGCAAAGCCGAGGAAGGAGGTCAGGACGCCGTAATAGACGGCGACGCCGAGCAGGGCCAGGCCTGCCACCAGCATGCCGGTGACCGCGCCCGCCTTGAAGGCGACGTCGAGGCCCTCGCCCAGCGACTGCATCGCGGCTTGCGCGGTGCGGACATTGGCGCGCACGGAGACGTTCATGCCGATGAAGCCGGCGAGTCCAGACAATACCGCGCCGATCAGGAAGCCGATGCCGACCCATTTTCCAAGGAGATAGATCAGGATCACGAGGAGCACGACGCCGACCATGGCAATCGTCATGTACTGGCGCTTGAGATAGGCCTGCGCGCCCTCGGCGACCGCAGCGGAGATCTCCTGCATGCGCTGGTTGCCGGCGTCGCGCTTCATGACATCGCCATAGGCCCAGACGCCATAGGCTATCGATAACGCACTCAGAATGATGATGAGAGGCAGAGCTGACATTCGATTTCCTGACCTTGAGCGTTCGACCCGCGGGAAGGCTTTGCGCTTCCCTTAACGTTCTTGGACGCCAGACTCATGAAAATGCGGGGGCCGAAGGACTCAGCACCCGCAGCGCATCGTCAGTGTCAGCTCGATTTGTGCCAAGTTTCGAACAAAATCGCAAACGCGCTCATCGCACTCTGGATCACCTCCAAAGCCGTTCAGTTCAGGTTTCGCCTGCACCGAGACCGGCGCCTGAAATGCCGGTCAGAGCGCAACGTCGCGATTGACGTTCTTATAGAGCAGATAACAGGCATCGGCGAAGCCTGTGGGGTAGAATTGCTGCGGGCAATACCCGCCCATCCAGATGAAATCGCGCTCCCAGATCTCGTGCCATTCGGTCCCGAGGAAATAGAGGCCCTGCCCTTCCAGCATGTAGAGCCCGTGTTCCATGACGTGGGTCTCGACATCGGGAAAGCATGCGCCGGTCTTGAACCACATCAGGTTCATCTCGAAATCGAAGCGCATGTCGCCATAAGGCAGCAGGAACTGGAAGCCGCGCCCCTCGAACCCGGTATGATTGGTCACCGGCACAGCGTCGCGATGCGAGACGATCGCCTCCGGCACTGGCAGGCCGGCGGGCTCGTAGCGCTTGCGCAGGGCCAGCACGCGCGCGGGCTCCGGTCCGTCATTGCGCAACGAGAATGCCATTCCAGGCGGGACATAGGCGAAGCTGCCGGGCGTGAAGGCCTGCGGGGCGCCGCCATCGACCGTGAAAAGCGCCTGACCGGACAGGACATAGTAGAAATGCTGGATTCCGTCCTCGCGGAAGGGCGCGCGCGTTCCGCCTGATGGCTCGATCTCCAGCACATATTGCGCAAAGCGGGCGCCGAGCACGGGAGCGGCGAGGATCCGGGCGATGGTCCGCTCGAAATGCGGCAGGCGGCTGACCAGCACGCCTTCGGGCGGCATGAAAGCATAGTTCGGGCGGACGACGCCGCGGTTGTGGCCGATCGCTCCGGGAGGAAGACGCCCGGCCGTGACGGGAAACTGGTGGGGACGCATCGCTTTCCTCCTGTTCGACATCTGCCGACGATGATGATCAGGCCGGCACCGCCCGCCGCGATAAGGCCTGCCACGCAACCAGCGCAAGCGCGATGGCAACAGGCGGGAAGACCAGCCAGTTCACGCTGGTCCAGCCACCGGCATGAAGCAGGCCGCCCGACGAGAAGGAAGCGATCGCGACGGAGCCGAAGACCAGGAAGTCATTGGCTGCCTGGACCTTGACGCGCTCCTCGGGGCGGTAGCAGTCGGTGACCAGCGCGGTCGCACCGATGAAGCCGAAATTCCAGCCGATTCCGAGCAGCACCAGCGCGATCCAGAAATGGGCGACGCTCAGGCCGGACAGCCCGACGATGGCCGCGAGCGCCGTCAGGATCAGCCCCAGAGCCGTGATCTTCTCCTTGCCGAAGCGGGCGATGAGCCGGCCGGTGAAGAAACTCGGCCCGAACATCGCCAGCACATGCCATTGAATGCCGAGCGCGGCATCACCCACCGAATGGCCGCAGGCGACCATGGCGAGCGGAGCGGCCGTCATGACGAAACTCATCAGCCCATAGGCGACGAGCGCTGCTATGACCGAGGCGATGAATTTCGGCTGGCGCATGATCTCGCCCAGCGGCCGCCCGCCCGCCGTCTTCACCGCCGCGACGGGCGGGGCCCGAAGGCGGATGACGACGAGGATCGCGATCAGCGCGAGGCAGCCCTGCGCCAGGAAGCTCGCGGCGAAGGGCGCCGCGGGCGTCAGGTCCCGCGTCCAATAGACCGATTGCGGGCCGATTACGCCGGCCGCGATGCCGCCGATCATGACCCATGAGATCGCGCGCGGCTTGAAGCTCTCGGTCGCGGTATCGGCCGCAGCGAAACGGTAGCTCTGGACGAAAGCGCCGTAGAGGCCGCACATGAAGGTGCCCAGGCAGAACAGCCAGAACAGCCGCGAGCCTGCTCCCGCCGCCGCGATGCTCGCCGCCATGGCGCCGATCAGGGCCCCGATGACATAGCCATCGCGTCGCCCGAGCCGGCGCATCAGCATGGCCGCGGGAATGACGCCGCAGGCGATGCCGAACTGCATCAGGCTGACCGGGACCGTCGCGAAGGTCTGGTCCTCGACAAGGCTGGAGCCGACGATGCCGCCGAGCGAGATGACGATCGAGGGGCTCGCACCGCCAAGCGCCTGGGCGCAGGCGAGCACCAGAGCATTGCGCTTGGCCAGGGCGTCGCCATCGCTCGCGGGGACATGCTGGTTCATCGGGAAGCTGCCAATCCAGATTGGCAGCCGGGCGAGCCGCCGTCAGAAGTGAGAGAAGGAGCCGTGCGCGAATTCGCGCACCCTGCCCTTCTCGCGATAGTGCACCACGCCAGCCTCCGCAGTGATACGGCCGATCTGCGTCAGCGGGACGGATATTTCCCCCGCACCGGCCATCAGAGCAGAATATTCCCTTTCCGGCATCGTGCAGAGAATTTCGTAGTCGTCTCCGCCCGTCCAGGCCAGTTCC
This sequence comes from Allobosea lathyri, assembly GCF_900108245.1. Classification (GTDB taxonomy): domain Bacteria; phylum Pseudomonadota; class Alphaproteobacteria; order Rhizobiales; family Beijerinckiaceae; genus Allobosea; species Allobosea lathyri. The sequence goes on along the minus strand of NZ_FNUY01000010.1, from coordinate 82,792 downwards.
GCAAGCGCGGGATCGGCCATGACCGCCGCGCGGGCCGCAGGCGAGAGCGGAACCGCATCCAGCTCGATATCGGCGCCGACGCCAGAGGCCTTGAGCAGTTTGGCGAGGTCTCCGATCAGCCCGTCCGATACGTCCATGGCGGCAGAAGCATGACGCTGCAGCGCCTCTGCCAGCGCCAGGCGCGGTTGCGGGTGGAGATAGCGATCGGCCAGGAAATCCCGCTCGGCCGCGCCAAGCTGGGCGACCCAGGCCGGCCTGGCGGGTCCATGAGCCTTCAATCCCAGCGCGCCATCCCCGATCGTCCCGGAGACCAGCACGAGATCGCCGGGTTTCGCGCCTGAGCGCGGCACCATGCGGCCGGCGGGAACACTGCCAAAGGCGGTAATGGAAAGCGTCAGGGGGCCGGGCGTCGAAACCGTGTCGCCACCGATCAGGGGGCAGCCGCCCTCGCCCGCGATGCGGCTGAGTCCGGCCGCGAAATCGGCGAGCCAGCTTTCGGTCCAGCCTTGCGGCAGCGCCAGGGTCAGCACGAAGCCGTCGGGCCGGGCGCCCTTGGCGGCGAGATCGGAGAGATTGACCGCAAGGGCCTTGCGCGCGATCGAGGCGGGCGGATCGTCGGGAAAGAAATGCACGCCCGCGACCAGCGCATCGGTCGTGACGACGATCTCGTAGCCGCGCGCCGGCCTGAGCAGGCCGGCATCATCGACGAGTCCAAGCCCGCCAGCCCCTGCGATCGGAGCGAAATGGCGGGCGATCAGCTCGAATTCGCCGGGACGGTCGCTTGCGGCGGCCATGGCGATGTCAGGCCGTCGCCGCGTCGAACTCGTCGGCCCGGAAGTCCCGGGCCATCTTGTCCAGGACAGCGTTGATCATGCCGATCTCCTCGCCATCGTAGAAGCCGCGCGCGACCGCGACATATTCGGAGATCACGGCGCGGGCCGGCACATCCTTGCGGAAAGCGAGCTCATAGGCGCCAGCGCGCAGCACCGCGCGCACGACCGCCTCGACGCGCTTCAGGGGCCAGCCGGAGGCAAGCACCTCGTCGACCGAGCGATCGACCAGCCGCTGCTCGCGAACCACACCGCCGAGCAGATCGCGGAAGAAGGCGATCTCGGCCTTGGGAAGCTCGATATCCTCGACCTCCTTGCCGATCCAGAAGGACTCGAACTCGGCCATGGCCTCGACCACGCCGCGCCCGCCGATCTCCATTTCGTAGAGCGCCTGGACGACGGAAAGCCGCGCGCCCCGGCGCATCTCGGCCCGGCTCACTTCAGTTGCTCCGCAGGAAGGCTGGCAGGAAGGCTGGCAGGAAGACTGGATTGCTCCGCCAGCGAGCGCTTGTACCGTAGCACGGCAAGCGCCGCTTCAGCCGCACCGCCGCCCTTGTCCATCTCGGAACGGTTGGCGCGAGCCCAGGCCTGCGCCTCGTTCTCGACGGTCAGGATGCCGTTGCCGAGCGGCAGGGCGAAGGCCACGGAGATGTCCATCAACGCGCGCGAGCTTTCGCCGGCGACGATGTCGTAATGGCCGGTCTCGCCACGAATGACCGTGCCGAGCGCGATCACCGCCTCGTAAGGGTCGACCGACTCGTCGGCCGCGCGCATGCCGATGATGATGGCCGAGGGAATTTCCAATGCGCCGGGCACGGTGACCACATCGACGCGGCACTCGGCCTTGTCGAGCACGGCCAGCGCACCCTCCAGCAATTCATCGGCGAGCTTGTCGTAGAAGCGCGCCTCGATGACGAGCACGCGGGCGCCGTCCAGCGAGACGGCAGGAGTTGCGGCCTTGTCGGCCGAGATCTGCCGGGGTCCGGCCATGGTTCTTGTCCTCTGAATACGAAGGGCACCGGGCCAGCAGAGCCCAAAGCACTTACAGCCCTCATCCTGAGGAGCCATTTCGGCAGAAATGGCGTCTCGAAGGATGCTCCAGCGCGCACTGGAAGCATCCTTCGAGACGCCGCGTTCCGCGGCTCCTCAGGATGAGGGCTGAGTTGAAACGGGCTCTTAGCCCTCCCGACGCGCCTCTGCAAGCCGCGCGGCGTAACGGGCCATCAAATCGACCTCGATATGGATGGGATCGCCCGCCTTGCGTTCGCCCCAGGTGGTGACGCTGAAGGAGTGCGGAATCAGCAGCACCGTGAAGACATCTCCCTCGACGCCGTTGACGGTCAGCGAGGTCCCGTCGAGGCAGATCGAGCCCTTGGTTGCGATAAAGGAAGAAAGTCCCTGCGGCGCGCGGATGTGAAAGCGCGCCGTCGCGCCCCATGGTGCATCGGGATCGGCGGCAATCGGATCGATCGTCAAGATCCTTGCGACGCCGTCGACATGGCCGGCGACGAGGTGGCCGCCGAGCTCGTCCCCGACCTTGAGCGAGCGCTCCAGATTGACCGCGGTGCCCGGCTGCCAATCGCCCACCAGCGTCTTGGACAGCGTCTCGGCAGCGGCCTCGACCTGGAAGATGCAGCCCGGCTGGCCATCGTTGCGCGGACGCAGGGCCGTGACGGTGAGGCAGACGCCGGCGCAGGCGATGGAGGCGCCGATCTCGATGCCGGCGGCGTCATAGGGGCTGGCGATGGCGAGACGCTTCAGGCTCGGGCCCTTGCTTTCGGCCTCCACAACCGTGCCGATGGCGGTGACGATGCCGGTGAACATCAGCCTGTCCTCTCAAAATGCTCGAAATGGTCGTGACCGATCAACCCGGTCTCGATCAGGGCGTAAACATCTCTATTGGCCAGCAATCCCGCAAGACCGGGACGTATGGCGACAACGCCGGGACGCCCCAGCGAATTTGGCGAGGTCGAGACGATGACCTCGTCGACGAGCCCCGCCACAGCCAGCTTCTCGGCGATGGTCGGGCCGCCTTCCGAAAAGACGCGGGTGATCCCGCGCGTACCCAGCAGGCGCAACGCTTCGCCGAGGTCGAGATGGCCGTCGGGGCCTGCCGAGACGCGCATGACCTCGATACCGGCCGCGACCAGCGCCAGTTCGCGATCGACCGGTGCCGATTCTGCTGCAATGACCCAGACTGGGATTTCGCCAGCCGTCCGCACAAGCTGAGCGTGCAGCGGCAGGCGAAGGGCCGAATCGAGAATGACGCGGATCGGCGAGCGGGCCGCCATGCCGGGCAGGCGCACGCTCAGCAGCGGATCGTCGGCCAGTACGGAGCCGATGCCGAGCATGATCGCGTCGTGATGGGCGCGCTTTAGGTGGACCCAGCCATTGGCCGCGGGACAGGATACGGCGATACGCTCGTTGCCGGCCCCGCCTGCATAGCCGTCAGCGGTGCGCGCGACCTTGAAGGTCACCATCGGCCGCCCCTGCGTGACGCGCAGCACATGGCCGCGATGGGTGCGCTGCGCCTCGCCCTCCAGGACACCTGTCGTCACCGCTATCCCGGCCGTCCGCAGCAGCGCGAAGCCGAGCCCGCGAAACCGCGGGTTCGGATCGGCCATTGCGGCCACGACCCGTTTCACCCCGGCCAGGATCGAGCGCTCGACGCAAGGCGTGGCGGCGCGGATGGTGCGATGGGAGCAGGGTTCGAGGGTGACGTAGAGCGTGCCGCCGGCAGCAGCGTTCGGCCCGGCCCGGTCGAACGCATTCGCCTCGCCATGCGGCCTGCCGCCGGGCTGCGTATGCCCGCGCGCGACGATGACGGGACCGTCTTGCGTATCCTGCGTGACGACGGCGCCGACACAAGGATTTGGCCAGGTCGTGCCCTGCCCGCGCGCCCCGAAATCGAGGGCCTGCCGCATGAAGGCGCGATCGATCGCGCTACTGTCAGTCATCGTTGCGGACTGGCGACGGCGCGACTGCGCCCTCCTCCTCATCGGCACTGAGCTGGCCGAGAATCTCTTCAAAATCACGGGCTTCGCGGAAATTCTTGTAGACCGACGCGAAGCGGACATAGGCGACATCGTCGAGCGCCTTCAGGCCCTCCATGACGAGTTCGCCGATGGCGGAACTCGCGATATCGGCCTCACCCGAGCTTTCGAGCTGGCGCACGATGCCGTTGACCATGCGCTCGACGCGCTCGGGCGCAACCGCGCGCTTGCGCAGCGCGATATCGATCGAGGTCTGGAGCTTGTCGCGGTCGAAGGCGGTGCGCCGGCCGGAACGCTTGACCACCGTCAGCTCGCGCAGCTGCACGCGCTCGAAGGTCGTGAAACGGCCGCCGCAATCGGGGCAGACCCGGCGGCGGCGAATCGAGGCGGAATCGTCGGTGGGACGGGAATCCTTCACCTGCGTGTCGAGGGAACCGCAATAAGGACAGCGCATGGCGGGTTCTCAAAGGTGAGTTGGACAGAAACGGGCGGCGGCGCGCGAGGCGACCGCCGCCTGCCCCCGTCTCAATAGATCGGGAAGCGCGCGGTCAGCTCGTGCGCCTTGGCCTTGACCGCCTGCTCGACGGCGGCATTGCCCTCTTCGCCATTCACTGCAAGGCCATCCAGAACCTCGGCGATCAGCTCGCCGACGCGCTGGAACTCGGCAACGCCGAAACCGCGCGATGTCGCAGCCGGCGTGCCCAGCCGAATGCCGGAGGTCACCATCGGCTTCTCGGGATCGAAGGGAATGCCGTTCTTGTTGCAGGTGATGTGGGCGCGGCCGAGAGCGGCTTCCGCCGCCTTGCCGGTGATCTTCTTGGAGCGCAGGTCGACCAGCATCAGATGGTTGTCGGTGCCGCCGGTGACGAGGTCGAAGCCCTTGGTCTTCAAGGTCTCGGCCAGCGCCTTGGCGTTCTCGACCACGGCGCGGGCATAGACCTTGAACTCCGGCTGCAGCGCTTCCTGGAACGACACCGCCTTGGCGGCGATGACATGCATCAGCGGTCCGCCCTGGATGCCCGGGAAGATGGCGGAGTTGAACTTCTTCGCCAGCGCCTCGTCATTGGTCAGGATCATGCCGCCGCGCGGGCCGCGCAGGGTCTTGTGCGTCGTCGTCGATGCGACATGGGCATGGGGGAATGGCGAGGGATGCGAGCCACCAGCTACGAGGCCGGCGAAATGGGCCATGTCGACAAACAGATAGGCGCCGACCTTGTCGGCGATCTCGCGGAAGCGGGCGAAGTCCCAATGGCGCGCATAGGCCGAGCCGCCGGCCACGATGACCTTGGGCTTGTGCTCGATGGCGAGGCGCTCCAGCGCGTCCATGTCGATGGTCTGGTCGACGACGCAGACGCCATAGGACACGACGTTGAACCATTTGCCGGACTGGTTGACCGGGGCGCCATGAGTGAGATGCCCGCCGGCAGCGAGATCGAGCCCCATGAAGGTGTCGCCCGGCTGCATCAGCGCCATGAAGACCGCCTGATTGGCCTGGCTGCCGGAATTCGGCTGGACGTTGGCGAAGGAGCAACCGAACAGTCGGCAGGCGCGCTCGATCGCGAGCTTTTCGGCGATATCGACGAACTGGCAGCCGCCGTAATAGCGGCGGCCGGGATAACCTTCCGCATATTTGTTGGTCATCACCGAGCCCTGCGCTTCGAGCACGGCGCGCGAGACGATGTTCTCCGAGGCAATCAGCTCGATCTCGTCGCGCTGGCGACCGAGTTCGAGTTCGATCGCGCGGGCGATCTCGGGGTCCGAATCCGCAAGCGAGGCCGCGAAAAAGGAATTGGAGAAATGCTTGTCGGCGGCGGCGTCACGGCTCATGGCTGTCTCCTCGGCGCTTTGGCTCGTCGCGGGCCGCCAGATCGGGCGCAGATGGCGGTCTCGGTTCGCCGGCTGCGTAGCATGCGCAAGCGGGTCATTCCAAGCACCGATGCGGGCGACATGACCGCACGGCATGCGCCGCACCCGCGAAACCTCCCAAAAACGAAAACCCCGGCACGACGGCCGGGGTTTGATGGTCGCTTCAGGCCGTCAGCCGATCAGATATCCTGATCGCCCTGCAGCTGAGCCACAGGTGCGGGTCCAAGCCCGTCCTTGTTGTAGATGTCGTCGCGGAACTGCACGCCACCATCGGGCGTCGCCCAGGCGGTGACATAGACCCAGTAGCACGGCACCGGATTGCTGATGCGTGCGTTGACGCGCTCGCCCGACAGGATCGTCTCGTCGATCTTGGCGCGATCCCAGCCGGGTGTCTCCTTGAGCAGCCAGGCGACATAGTCGCGCACGTTCTGGACGCGCATGCAGCCTGACGAAACGAAGCGATAGTCGTCGCCGAAGACGCCCTTGGCCGGCGTGTCGTGCATGTAGACGCCGTGAGGGCTCGGGATATTGATGCGCACGAAGCCGAGCGAGTTGAAATCGCCGCCCGGATCCTGGCGGAAGGTGTAGCGGGTCGCCTCGTCCGAGCGCCAGTTAACCTGGGCGGGCGGAATCTCGCCGCTGGGGCCGATGATCCTGATCTTGTTCTCGGTCAGATAGTTCGGCTCTTTCTGCATCTTCGGGATCAGATCCTTGCGGATGATCGAGGCAGGAACCGTCCAGGTCGGATTGAAATTGATCTCAGGGATTTTGGTCTGAAGCAGCGGCGACTGACGGTCGATCTTGCCGACGCCGGCAGCGTGGCGCGTCGCGACATGGCCGTTCTCGACAGTCTCGACCATCGCGGCGGGAATGTTGGCGACGACGTAGCGGTTGCCGAGATTGCCCGACCAGGAACGCAGGCGCACCACATTGGTCTCGAGTTGGCGGATGCGGCGGTCGATCGGCACGTTCAGCGCGTTGACGGTGGCGCGGTTGATCGCACCCGTCGTCGACAGCCCGACGCGGGACTGGAAGCGGCGAACGCCAGCCTCGACATAGGAATCATAGACGTTGCTGGTGCCGGCGGAGGCGTCGAGATCGCCCGTGATGATCAGGCGCTGGCGCAGCGCGATGACGGCAGGTCCGCGCGAGCCGATGGCGAGCTTGTCGCCGATCTGTACCGGCTGCCAGCCGCCGCGGGCGGCAAGATCGCGATAGGCGACGATGGCCTGCTCGGTCGCCTGGAGTGATTCGGGCGAGAGCATCGGTGTCGAAGAGCGAGCGACCGCGTTGCGCGCGCCGGCATCATAGCTCTGGCGCCACTCCGCCTGCTGCGCGAAGGCCGGGACTGACGCTGCCGTGGCAGCGCCCGAAAGCAGCGCGAGCACGGTTTCGCGTCGGGTCAGGCTCATATTCGACATCGCTTCCCTCTTTGACTTCGCCCATATAGCGGGCCGCAACTTCGTTCACCGGCGGGCCGCGTGAAAACGTCGCCGAAAAGGCGGCGCCCGCGATCGCGAACAGCGCCCATCCAGGCGACGGTGTCGTAGCACGGTTAACGTGGCGTGATGAGAGCGGCGAATTTAGGGCATGCCAGCCTTCTGCCGCATGCATGGCGCGCGTGCCACAGTTGCCGGAGAGGGCAACGCGAGGGCAACGCGGCACAGCCCCCGAGGCTTGCGCCCGGGAGCAGTGTCAGCGGTTCGACGGCCTGAAAGCGAGCCCGGACCGGCCGATTTCAGAGCTTGTAGCGGATCTGGTCGGTCCAGAAGCGCTCCAGGCGCAACAGGGCATTGTTCATGCGCTCGAAATCGTCAGGCGCGATTCCGCCGATCTGCTCGACCGTGCGGACGTGCTTGTCGTAGACGCCCTTCACGAGATTGTGCACTTCGGCGCCCTTCTCGGTCAGGCTGATGCGGACCGAGCGGCGATCGATGCGCGACCGCGCATGATGGAGGTAGCCGAGTTCGACCAGCTTCTTGACGTTGTAGGAGACGTTCGAACCGAGATAGTAACCGCGCGTCCGCAACTCGCTGGCGGAGAGCTCGGCATCGCCGATATTGTAGAGCAGCAGCGCCTGGACGCTGTTGACGTCGTCGCGTCCACGACGCTCGAACTCGTCCTTGATGACGTCGAGAAGACGCCGATGCAGCCGTTCAACCAGGGTCAGAGACTCAAGGTAAAGTGGCTTCACATTCAGATCAGCTTCTTCCGTCTTGGGAGCAGCTGAAGTCTTTACGCTCGCTTTCATGGTATATCCCGCCTGTTGAGCATCGGTCAGGATTAAACTCCCGATCCGCTTCTGAAGAACACCATAGGCGGCACGGATGAAAACGAGTTTAAATATCAGGATGAATCGGAGATTTACCCCTTTGGGTGAATCGTAAGTGAAGCCAGAAACGCTTAAGCTAAAGCGTTTATTACCAAGGCCGGACGCAATCGAGCCATTCGACGCCTGTCAGGAGCCCTCATTCTCCGCCGCCCAGGTCGCCAGAAAATAGGTCGCGATCAAGGCCAGATAGGCGCCCGACATCCACGGCGCCATAGGCAGGAACCGAGGAAAGAAGAAGCCCAGAAGAATCTGGCTGAGAGCGGCCAGCAGCCAGAGAACGCCACCCCAGGTGCTGGTCAGCCACAGGCCCACGGCGGCCACGAGGTCGATCACCGCGAAATACACGATGATCGCCTGGAAGCTGAGCAAACGGGATTCGAAGGGTGGCTGGTCGTCGCCGCTGACCCCGAAGATCACGGCCCAGGCCATCAGGCCCTTGGCCATCCAGAACACCGAAAGCAGCCGCAGCAGCCAGACGAGCACGAGCCGCCAGCGCGTCTTGGCGGTCTTCGTTGCCTGCTCGCCTGCACGCGTGCCGCGCAGGACCTCGCCATCCCCTCCCAGGCCCAAGCTCACGCCTCCAGCACGAGTTCATCGGCCCCGAGCGGAGCGAAATAGGCAGAGATCGCGGCGGGATCGAGCGCTTCCATCGTCGCTGGCTCCCAGCGCGGGGCATGGTCCTTGTCGATGACGACGGCACGGACGCCTTCATAGAAATCGTGGCCGCGCGCGATGCGCGAGACGATGCGGAATTCCGTTCGCATCGCCTCGGCGAAATCGAGGCCCGCGCCGCGCCGCATCTGCTCGAAAGCGATCGCGATGCTGGTCGGGGATTTCGTGGCGAGCGTCTGCAGCAGCTTTCCGGCAAAGGCGCTGCCGCCTTCGGCTGCTGCTTTCAGGCGCTGGAGGATGGTGGCGAGGCTGGCGCCTCCGAAGCATTCGGCGATGGTTGCCCGCTCGCCCGCAAGCTTTTGGGGGCCGGGGTCATGAGTGAAGCCGGCGAGGATGTCGTCGAGCGCGCCACGGCCCGTCAGCGCATCGGCCAGCTCCGCCATTTGCGCGCTCGGGACGGCATGGGTCGCAAGGCCGAGCGCCAGGGCATCGGGGGCACCGACCCTGTCGCCCGTCAGGGCCAGGTAGATACCACCAGCGCCCGGCAGTCGCGGCAGCGCGAAGGTGGCGCCGACATCGGGAAAGAAGCCGATCCCGACCTCCGGCATGGCGAAGAGATAGCGGTCGCCGGCGATGCGATGGCTGCCATGCAGGGATATGCCGACGCCGCCGCCCATGACGATGCCGTCGATCAGGGAGATGTAGGGCTTCGAATAGGCCTTGATGCGCGCGTTGAGGATGTATTCCTCGCGCCAGAAGGACAGCATCTCGTCATACTGGCCGGCGCGGCCGAGATCATGCAACGCTTTGATGTCGCCGCCTGCCGAGAAGGCCTTTTCGCTGGCGCTGGTTACGACGACACGCGTCACCACCGGGTCGTTTTCCCAGGCGTCGAGCGCGCGCGCCAACTCCCTGACCATGCCGAGGCTCAGCGCGTTCAGGGCCTTGGGACGGTTGAGGAGGACGATGCCGGCGGCGCCCCGCACCTCGCAAATGATCTCGGCGTCCTGCGACATGCGGCACGTACCCTTGAGCGAACTTGTGCGGCGGTTCTGGGCCGGGGCGCCGACGCTTGTCAACGCGTGGCCATGCACAGCGCGATTTGGCTCGGCGCGATTTGGCACCGATGACGAAGGCAGACGCGCGGCGCAATCTGGCGTTGCGACCATGCGCCCTGTTTTGGAACGGTTCCTATGTGCTATGGAGGATTTCGGAGCGTGCGCATCAAACGCGACGCACGCAGCACGAGACCGCCTGAAGGGCCGATGCCCTCCCCGGTATCGTGATCGAGCAAGGCGAAGGCATCATGGAATCTCGGGTTGTGCGACCGTTCCCTGCTCCGCAGGCGCGCCAGGACGAGGCTTTCGGCGGATCGTTGGGACTGACCCGGCGTCTTCGGCGCAACCGCAAGGCCGACTGGTCGCGGCGCCTGGTGCGCGAGTCCGTCCTGACCACGGATGACCTGATCTGGCCGCTCTTCCTGATGGATTCCAGCCAAGCCCGCACGCCGGTCGCCTGGATGCCCGGTGTCGACCGCCTCAACATCGACGAGGCCGTGCGCCAGAGCGCGCATGCGGCAGCGCTCGGCATCCCCGCGATCGCCCCCTTCCCCTTCGTCGAGAAATCCCTGCGCGACCCGACCGGGTCGGAAGCGCTCAATGCGCGCAACCTGATGTGCCGCGCGGTGCGGGCCATCAAGGCCGAGGTTCCGCAGATCGGCATCATCTGCGACGCTGCGCTCGACCCCTACACCTCGCACGGCCATGACGGCGTGATGGACGGCGAAACCGTGCTCAACGATGCCAGCGTCCACATTCTGACCCAGCAGGCGCTGGCGCTGGCCGATGCCGGCGCCGATGTGATCGCGCCCTCGGACATGATGGACGGGCGCGTCGGGGCGATCCGCGCCGCTCTCGACGCCAACGGCTTCGAGATGACGCAGATCATGGCCTATGCGGCGAAATATGCGTCGGCATTCTACGGGCCGTTTCGCGATGCCATCGGCACCAACGCCACGCTGATCGGCGACAAGCGCACCTATCAGATGGACCCGGCCAATTCCGACGAGGCCATCGCCGAGGTCGCGCTCGATCTCGACGAAGGCGCCGACATGGTGATGATCAAGCCCGGCCTGCCCTATCTCGACATCGTGGCGCGAGTGAAGGACCAGTTCCGCGTCCCGACCTTCGCCTACCAGGTCTCAGGCGAGTACGCGATGATCGTGGCCGCCGCGCAGAATGGCTGGCTCGATGGGGACAAGGCGATGATGGAGAGCCTGATGGCCTTCAAGCGCGCCGGGGCCGATGGCGTGCTGACCTATTTCGCGCCGAAGGTGGCCGAAAGGCTGAAGGCGGGCGGCTAAGGCACGCCCGTTCGACGAATCCAAGTCGTCATTGGCCAAGTCGTAACTGGTCAAGTCGCTATTGCGAGCGCAGCGAAGCAATCCAGCGCTTTGCTCTACGCCTCCTGGATTGCTTCGTTGCGCTCGCAATGACGGCAATGGCGCGACAAGCCGCATCTTGCGCTAGTCTTGCCCCGATGCGCGCCCTGCCCCTGATTCTAGCGACACTGCTGTTGCTCGCCGGCTGCGGCGAGGGCTTTGACACCGACCAGACGCGGCTGTGCCGGCAGGCGATCCCGGCACTCAACCCGCCGGAGGCGCGCATCGCCATCGAGCGCGCCACCGCCGGCCCGCTGCCTAATACCCTGCGCCTGTTCTACCGCAGCCAGTCCGGCTCGGGATCCACCCGCAGGCGCAGCATCGACTGCCTGTTCGCCGGGGAAGGCGGTGCGATCCAGCGCGGCGCGCTGATCGGCGTTGCCTCCGACGGCAGACCGATGAGCGATGCAAGCTTCTACCTGCTGCGGCGCTTCTATCTGGAGAACAGGGCGGAGCCGCCGCCCGACCCCGGCATGGAGCCCAGCGAAAACCTGCCGGTCCTTCCCTTCGCCCTCGCCTACGGCCTCCAGCAGGCCATGAGCGCCCTGCCCTCGGCGGCGATCTACGCTCTCCTCGCTTCGGCTTACGCACTGATCTACGGGCTGACCGGCCGCATCATCCTGAGTTTCGGCGAATTCGCAGCATTGGGAGCGCTGGCCTCCGTCGTCGGCGTTGCGCTGCTGGTCACGCTTGCGGTCTCGACGCCGGCCTCGGGCCTCGTCGTCGCCTTTGCCGTGGCCATTCTGGTCGCAGCCTTCCATGGTTTTGCGATGGGGCGGTTCGTGCTGCGCCATCTCGAACGGTCCAACGGCCAGCAGGTGCTGATCGCAACCATCGGACTTGCCATCGCCATGTCGGAATATCTGCGACTGGCCCAGGGGCCGGAATTGCGCTGGCTGCCGCCCGTCTTCAACGAGCCCATCGCGGTGGCGCGGGCCGGAAGCTTCATCGTCACGGCAAACCCGCTCGGACTCGTTCTTGCCGCCTGCGGGCTGGGCGTGGCGCTCGGACTGGTCCTCCTGCTCAGATACTCGGCCTATGGCCGGGCCTGGCGCGCGGTTTCCGACGATGCGCGCACGGCCGCATTGTTTGGTGTCGAAGCGCGGCGGGTGCACGATGTCGCGCTCATCCTCGCCTGTGCCGCCTGCGGCATGGCGGGCGTGATCGTCACGGTGATCTATGGCGGCATGGGCTTTGCCGGCGGCTTCTCGCTCGGGCTCAAGGCATTGGTCGCCGCTATCCTCGGCGGCATCGGCTCCGTCAGCGGCGCGGCGCTCGGCGGGCTCTGCATAGCGCTGTTCGAAGTGGTGTGGTCGTCGACGATGCCGCTCGAATCGCGCGACATCGCGGTTTATTCCCTGCTCGTTCTGGTGCTGATCCTGCGCCCGGGCGGCTTCTTCGGCGATGGCGCGCTGGCGCCACGACAGGTTTGAACGGAACCGGATATGAGCGAACCCTTCGCGATCACCCCCGAGGATGTCGAAGAGGCGGCGCGTCGCATCGAGGGCCATGTGCTGCGCACGCCTCTGGTGCCGGCGCCGCGTCTTTCCGAACTCACCGGCGCGACCGTGCTGGTCAAGCATGAGAACATGCAGGCGACCGCCTCCTTCAAGGAGCGCGGCGCGGTCAACAAGCTCCTAACGCTGGACGAGGACGAGAAGTCGCGCGGCGTCATCGCCATGTCGGCCGGCAACCATGCCCAGGCGGTCGCCTATCACGCGCGGCGCTTCGGCATCCCCGCGACGATCGTGATGCCCGAGACGACGCCGCTGGTGAAGGTCGAGAACACCCGCGCCCATGGCGCCCGCGTCGTGCTCCATGGCGAGACGCTCTACGAATCCGCCCAGCGCGCCCGCGAACTCGCGCAGGCCGAGGAACTGGTTTTCGTCCACCCCTATGACGACGCAGCCGTGATGGCGGGCCAGGGCACGATCGCGCGCGAAATGCTCGACGACGAGCCGGATCTCGACGTGCTGATCATCCCGCTGGGTGGCGGTGGGTTGATGGCCGGCAATGCGGTCGCGGCCAAGGCGCTGAAGCCCGGCATCGAGCTGATCGGCGTCGAGGCTGCGCTTTACCCGTCCTTCTACAATGCGGTGAATGCCGAGGACATGCCGATCGGCGGTGCGACGCTGGCCGAGGGCATCGCGGTCAAGACCGTCGGTGTGCAGACGCTGCCGATCGTCTCCAGCCTCGTCTCCGACATCGTGCTCGTCGGCGAAGATCTGATCGAGCGGGCCGTCAACGCCTATGCCTCGCTCCAGCACAGCCTTGCCGAGGGGGCCGGGGCGGCCGGTCTCGCCGCCATGCTGAAGGAGCCGCAGCGCTATGCCGGCCGCAAGGTCGGGCTCGTGCTCTGCGGCGGCAATATCGACACGCGCCTGCTGGCGGCGATCATGGTGCGCGAACTCGAACGCGAAAGCCGAATCGTCGCCTTCCGCCTGACCACGAGCGACCGGCCGGGCCTGCTCGGCAAGGTCGCGAGCATGCTGGGCAATGAAGGCGCCAACATCCTCGAGGTCAGCCATGGCCGCCTCTTCCTCGACGTACCGGCCAAGGGCGTCTCGCTCGACGTCACCGTCGAGACGCGCGGCGAGGCGCATTCGCTCGCGATCGAGGCCGCTCTGCGCGAAAGTGGCTTTGCGCCACGCCGTATCTTTCCGCGTGGCCTTGCGGAACCGGGACGCTGATCAAACATTATCAGCGCGGCACCGCCTTTTTCCCTCCCGGCGCCGCAGGAGCAGAATCGAAGACGATGAGCAACCAGCGCTACAGCCAGCCCGCGATCACCCCGATCAACGAGCGCCCCCTTCAGAATGTCAGCGGCGTGCTGGGATCGCGGCTCTTCGCCTGGATCGGGGATATCATCGTGCTCTTCATCCTCGGCTGGCTCATCTTCTTCCTCCTGCTCGTCCTCGGCGTCGTGACCTTTGGGGCGACCTGGCTGCTGATCCCGATCGCGACGGTTGCGACCGGGCTGGGCTATGCCGCGCTGACGATCGGCGGACCGCGCCAGTCGACATGGGGCATGCGCATGGCAGGCCTCAGGGTCGAGACCGCCGATGGCGGGCGGCCCGACGGGCTGGCCGCGGCCGTGCACGCGCTGCTGTTCTATGTTGCGGCCGGGACTGTCGCGCTTTGGGTTCTCGACATCCTGTGCGGCGTCGCCCGCTCCGACCGCCGGCTCGGCCACGACCTCTTGACTGGATTGGTCGTGGTGCGCGCCTGAGCGATCGAGGCGGCGGCAATCGAGAGCTTCGCCTTCGCCGCGTCAGACGTTCTGTACGGCCCCGGCCAGTTGCCTCGCGCAGCGCTTTTGTGCCTTTCTCTACGAAAGCGCCGCGCGGCGGACAAAACCGATGACAGCCGAGCCGGATCAACCCGAAAAGATCGACGCGACGTTTCGCAACGGCTCGCTGACCGCCGTCGGTATCATTCTTGGCTTCTCGCTGACATTTCTGAGCCGCTGGGCCGCCAACCCCAATGACTGGGGCCGGTTGGACAGCCTCCCTCTGGTGTTGCTTGCCGTCGGGATCGGCATGCAGGTCAAGGCATTCGCCGATCTTATGGGCCGGGATTCGCTGCTCGTGGCGCGCTACGATCGAGCCAAGCGCATTTTCATGATCGGGCTTCTCATGATGGCGCTTGGCGTCACGGCGGCGCTCGCCAGCGACATTTTCGGGCTCAGCAAGCAGACGATGTTCGGCTGACCTGGGCTAAGTTGATGCGGCACCCGAAACCGAGACGTGAAACAACTCTACGGTGCTTGTTGCTGCCGCCTGTGCTGCTACACTGACTTGCAAAGCGGCTTCCGGAGCGAACCGAACGTGACGCGCCCGTTGCGGGATGCCCCGCAATTCTACCTGACGTCGCCAACCGCGTGCCCTTACCTGCCCGGGCGCGAGGAGCGGAAGGTGTTTACGCATCTGGTCGGCGCGCGGGCGCGCGACCTCAACGACGTCCTCAGCCAGGGCGGCTTCAGGCGCTCGCAGAGCATCGCCTATCGCCCCGCCTGCGAGACCTGCCGATCCTGCGTCTCGGTGCGCGTCTGCGTCGACGATTTCCGGCCGTCACGCAGTTTCCGCAGGGTGCTTTCCCACAATAGCGACCTGATCGGGGAGGCCCTGCCGCCGCAGCCGCGCTCCGAGCACTACTCGCTGTTCCGCTCCTATCTCGACGAGCGCCACCCCGATGGCGGGATGGCGACGATGTCGGCGCTCGATTTCGCCATGATGATCGAGGACACCCATGTCCAGACCACGCTGATCGAATACCGCCGGCGCGGCCCCGATAGCGGCTTCACGGGACGCGGACAGGGCGACCTCTTCGCGATGGCGCTGACCGACACGTTGAATGACGGGCTCTCGATGGTCTATTCGGTCTTCGACCCCGGGCTTGAGGCGCGCTCGCTCGGCACCTTCATGGTGCTCGATCATATCGAGCGCGCGCGCCGGCTCGGCCTGCCCTACGTCTATCTCGGCTATTGGGTCGATGGTTCGCCCAAGATGTCCTACAAGGCACGCTTCCGGCCGCAGGAGCGGCTGATGCAGCAGGGCTGGGAACGCGTCGACTGAGGCGGGCCAGCCGCACGCCCGGTTATCGCCGCGGCATGGCGACGCGCTGCGATCGACCATACCGGCCCCCGATTGACCCGCCTCGCACCCGGCCTTACCGCAGTGAGATGGGTGGGATGAGACAGCAAGCGGGCTGGCGACACGGCGCAATCGTGCTGGTCGCGGTCTATGTGCTTATCCTGCAGGGCGTGCTCGCGGCGCTCAGTGCCGGGCTTGCGGCCCAGCGCCCGCCCGACCTCCTGCATGTGCTGTGTTCTCCGAGCAGCCAGGCGCAGCCCGCCTCGCCCGAGGGGTCCGCGCCTGTTCCGGATTGCTGCAGCACCGGCTGCCTCGCAATGGCAACGTCGCTGCCGCCTGTCGGGCTGCATTTTGTCAGGCAGCGTCCGGCGCTGCCTGTCGCAGTCGCCTTTGCGCGTCCCAATACGTTTCCGCCCAGCCACGCCCGGCCGGCCTACCCGCTCGGCGCGCGAGCGCCGCCTTTTCCCGCCTGAAGCGACCACCTTTCCTTCAGACCGGGATATCCAAGCCATGACCTCCGTTTTCTCGGCGGATGCCGCGCGTGATCGCGCCGGCACTCGCACCGCTTCCTTCTGCCGCGCCGTCTGGCGCTGGCACTTCTATGCGGGGTTGCTGACCCTGCCTTTCCTCATCCTGCTCGCCACCACAGGCGGGCTCTATCTGTTTCGCCATCAGATCGACGGTTTCATCCATAGCGATCTCAAGCAGGTCGAGATGCGCAGCGCCGAGCAACGGCCGGCGAGCGAGATCGTCGCCAGGGCGCTCGCCAGCTTTCCCGGCAGGGCTGTGAAATACGTGCCGCCCGAAACCGCCGCTGCGTCGGCCGAGGTCACGATCCGCGACACCACCGGCATGCGGATGGTCGTCTATGTCGACCCTTACGACGCCCGCGTGCTCGGGCAGATCCCCGACAAGGGCACGATCATGTGGATCGTGCGGCAGATTCACAGCCTCGCCTATTTCGGGCCGATCGCGAACGGCGTCATCGAGATCGTCGGCGGCTGGTCGATCCTGCTCGTCGCGACCGGCATCTTTCTGTGGTGGCCGCGCAAGCGCAGCGGCGGCGTCGTCTCCGTGCGGGGCAAACCGCAACAGCGCCTGTTCTGGCGCGATCTCCATGCCGTCACCGGCGCCTTTGCCGGGCTGTTCATCGTCTTCCTGGCGCTTTCGGGAATGCCCTGGTCGGTGCTCTGGGGCTCCAAGGTCAATGAATGGGCCAACGGCAACAATTTCGGCTATCCGGCCGGCGTGCGCGTGAATGTGCCGATGTCGGACGAGCATCTGCACCATGCCGGGCCGACATCCTGGTCGCTGGAACAGGCGAAGATGCCGGAATCGACGCAGACCTCGGCGGGGCCGATCGACCTCGACGCAGCCGTCGCCAAATTCGATGCGCTTGGGCTCATGCGGGGCTATGCGGTCAACATTCCGGCTGGTCCGCAAGGCGTGTACACCGGGTCGGTGTATCCCGACGACATGACACGCCAGCGCGTGATCCATCTCGACCAATACAGCGGCAACGTGCTGATCGATATGGGGTTTGCCGATTACGGACCGCTCGGCAAGGCCCTGGAATGGGGCATCAACGTCCATATGGGACAGGAATTCGGGCTGGCGAACAAGCTGGTGATGCTCGCGGTCTGCCTCGCCATCATCCTGCTGGCGCTTTCAGCCGGCGTGATGTGGTGGAAACGCCGGCCGTCAGGCTCGATGGGCGTGCCGCCCTTGCCGGCGCATCCTTCGGCGCTGCCGGTCGTGGTCGCCATGCTTGCGATCGGTGGCGTGATCTTTCCGCTGGTCGGCGCATCGCTGGTCGCGATGGTGCTGATCGACTGGCTGACGACCCGAAACACTGCCACAAAAAGAATCTAACCTATAAAAATGCACTCATTCCGAGACGGGCTCGGAAATATCAATCGCGGAACGGACGCTTGAGCGTCCGTTCTTCTAAAAACTGCCGATCATTTTAAGAGTAAATCAAGCCGAACCGACGCAGGCTGGCATGCCAACATTGGCTGGGGAGCCTTCATGCTGCGTTCACTGACCCGGATGCCTGCCGACATGTCGTCGGATTCGCGCCGGCAACTGCTCAACGCAGTCACGGATCTATTCCTGCTTGATCAGGAGCCCAGCGATCTCGCCAAGGAGCATTACGGCGAAATCGCGATGCATTCGCTCTCGAATCTGGAAAGCGATGCCCGCAAGGGCTATGCCGAACAGGTCGCCGCAGTGCCGACGCTGCCTCACAAGGTGGCCGTGACCCTGGCTGGCGATACGAATGCCGATGTCGCGCGCCTCGTCCTGACCCTTTCCCCAGTGCTCACCGATACCGACCTTGCCGCCATCGCGGTCAGCCAGTCGCAGCAGCATCTCGTGGCGATCGCGGAACGCGCGCGGCTGTCGGAGGGGCTGACCGATATTCTGGTCGAGCGCGGCGACCGCACCGTCCTGCACACCGTCAGCGCCAATGAAGGCGCGCAATTCTCCGATACCGGCTTCGAGCGGCTGCTGGAGCGCGGTGGCGACGACAGCGACATAGCGACGGCGCTCTCGCAGCGCTCGGACCTTGCTTCCAACCGCGCTCAACGCGTTCTGCGGATCGTCGAGCAGCTTTCCGAGAGTTCCGACAGCTCTGCCCAACCCAACAAGGCACAGCTGGTGGTGCGGCATGCCAGGCAGCAGCGTTTCGAGGTCCGGCTTCTCATCGCCGACCTCGTTGCCAAAGTCCGCGAAGTCGACGACGTGCTGCTCATGCTGGCCGATGAAGATCGCGCCTATCACCTGGCGCAGGTTCTGGCGCAGATCTCCGATATCGGCACGGAACAGGCCCTGCGCGTGCTGATGCAGCGGGATGCCAGCGGGATCGCCGTGCTATGCCGCTCGCTCGGCGTCGGCGAAGAGGCCTTTCGCGCGATCCTGAATTTGCGCGCCCGGCGCCTCTACTTCTCGTCGCAAGACATCGACGACGACGTCCTCGACTATGGCAAACTCGACCCTGCCACCGCCGACCGCACGCTCCGCTTCTTGAAGCTCAAGACCAAGATCGGCTGACCGGCGGCCAGGCCACCTGCCACAAATCCGCGACATTCGCCGGCCCACATGCTAGCCTGATCAAGGGACTTTGCGCGAGGACGCCTTCGACGTGAGATTTTCGCTGCTTTCCGGTGCGCTTTGCGCGTTCGTGCTCGGCGCTGGTGGAGCCCAGGCCCAGGCGTTCCTGCCATTCGACGGCTTTGCACCGCTTCCCTCCTTTGCCTGGTCCGAGCCCACGCTCTCGCCCGGCGGCGTGAAATGGGATGGCTCCTACGCCCGGATTTCCAGCGGCTTCCAGGTCACCAGCTCGAAACGGCTGGGCACCAATGCCGGGCCGACATTCGGCCTCGAAGCCGGCACGATGCGGCGCGAGGGCAATTTCGTTTATGGCGTAGTAGGCGCGGTCGAATACATGCCCGCGATTGGCGGCTATGGTACGCCGAGCTTCGGCAATGTCGCCTATACCCGCGATTTCGCGGGCGCCTTCCAGATCAAGGCCGGCGTGCTCGCGGCGGAAAACGTGCTGATCTACACCAAGGTCGGCATGTCCGCCGCCAACGAAACGACGCGCTATGGCGCGTCGCCCTTCTCCGGCCCGTTCTCGCGCAGCGACATCGCCGTGCGCCCAGAGGCGCGCGCCGGCATCGAATGGGCCGTGACGAACAATGTCACGCTGGGGCTCGAAGTCGGCGTCGTCGGCCAGGCGATCCGCTGAGGATTTGCCGCTGAGGATTTGATTCAAGCGGTTGCGGGGTTGATTCCGGACCTGGCTCCAAGCGGCTGACAACGTAACGGTTTTCTTTCTCCGCCTTTTCAAAGCAGAGCGCGGGGAACCCCTCTCCTGTAAGGAGAGGGGCAGGGGTGAGGTGTAGGCCCCCGGACGTTTTGGCTGTGAGCTGACGGCGGCCATCTCCAGGATAGCTGGTCGAGCGGTCGACCCCTCACCCTGCCCTCTCCCTACGGGACAGGGTTCCCCGCGGGAACTTGTTTTTGGACAGCGCGCGGCCTGCAACGGGAGAAGCAAACGGTCGCTACCCCCCGAATTTGTTGTTCTTCGGGAAGCCCTTGGGCGGCAGGCGGCCGGCTTCCGCGCGGTGTCCGAGCCATTCCATCAGCTCGGTCTGCGCCACCGTCCAGGTCCGGCCGGAGGTGTCGAGCCAAGTCAGCCCGTCCGCCAGCTTGAAGACCTTCGCGTCCGAGACGCCGCCATCCTTGTAGCGCTGCAGGCGCACGCCCTTGCCGCGCGCCATCTCCGCCACTTCCGAGATCGGGAAGCAGATCAGCTTGCGGTTCTCGCCGATGATCGCGACATGGTCCCCTTCCGCCGGCACGGCCAGCAAAGCGGCGACGGGCGCCTCCACGTTCAGGACCTGCCGGCCCTTGCGGGTGTTGGCGACGATCTCGTCGGTCAAGCCGACGAAGCCGCGACCGTCCGACGTCACCATCAACAGCTTGAGGCCCGGCCGATAGGGGAAGGCCGAGACAATCTCGGCGGTTTCCTCGAGTTCGATCATCAGCCGGATCGGATCGCCGAAGCCGCGCCCGCCGGGCAGCTTGGATGCCTCCAGGGTGAACACCTTGCCGTTGGACGCCAGCACCAGGATCTTGGCGGTCGTCTCCGTGAAGAAGGCGGTGCGCAGGCCGTCATCGCCCTTGAAGGTCAGGGTCGCATAGTCCTGGACATGGCCCTTGAGAGCCCTGATCCAGCCCTTCTTCGAGATCACCACGGTCACCGGCTCGCGCTCGATCATCGCCTGGGTCAGGTCGACATCGGTCGTATCGGGCATGTCGGCGAAGCTGGTGCGGCGCTTGCCGATCGCGGTCTCCGGTCCGAAATGCTTCTTCACCTCGCGGATATCATGCGAGATCATCTTCCACTGGGTGACGTCGGAGGCGAGCAAACCCTCGATCTGGCCCTTTTCGACGGTGAGTTCGTCGAGCTCGGTCTTGAGCTGCATCTCCTCGAGCTTGCGCAGGGCGCGCAGCCTCGTGTCGAGGATGGCGTTGGCCTGAACCTCGCTGAGCTCGAAGAAGCGCATCAGCTCGATCTTCGGCTCGTCCTCCTCGCGGATGATCTTGATGACGCGATCGAGGTCGAGATAGACGATCAGCAGGCCGCGCAGGATCTCCAGCCGCTTCTCGATCTGGCCGAGACGGAAGCGCGAGCGCCGCAGCAGCACCTCGCGGCGGTGGTCGAGCCAGGCGCGCAGGGCTTCGTTCAGCCCGAGCACACGCGGGACCAGCCCACCCGTCAGCACGTTCATGTTCATGGAAATGCGCGCTTCGAGCTCGGAGAGCCGGAAGAGCGATTCCATCATCAGATTGGCGTCGACATTACGGGCGCGCGGCTCGATGACGACGCGGATGTCCTCGGCGGATTCGTCCCGCAGGTCGGCGACGAGCGGCAGTTTCTTGTCGTTGAGCAGCTCGGCGATCTTTTCGATCAGCCGGCCCTTCTGCACCATGTAGGGGATTTCGGTGACGACGACCTGCCAGGCGCCGCGCTCGAGCTCCTCCTTGACCCAGCGCGCCCTTGTGCGGAAGGCGCCGCGCCCGGTGCGGTAGTTCTCGGCCATCGAGGCCCGGCTCTCGACGATGATGCCGCCGGTCGGGAAATCCGGCCCGGGCACGAAAGTCATCAGCTGCTCGGAGGTCGTCTCCGGATGCTGGATCAGATAGAGCGCGGCGTCACAGAGCTCGGCGGCGTTATGAGGCGGGATCGAGGTCGCCATGCCGACCGCGATACCCTGCGAGCCGTTGGCAAGCAGGTTCGGGAAGGCGGCCGGGAGGACGATGGGTTCCTCATCCTCGCCATTATAGGTCTCGCGGAAATCGACCGCGTCCTCTTCGATGCCGTCAAGCAGGAGGCGAGCGACCTCGGTCATCCGCGCCTCGGTGTACCGATAGGCGGCCGCATTATCGCCGTCGATATTGCCGAAATTGCCCTGTCCATCGACGAGCGGGTAGCGCTGCGCGAAATCCTGGGCGAGGCGGACCAGCGCGTCATAGACCGACTGGTCGCCATGCGGGTGGAACTTACCGATGACGTCGCCAACGATGCGGGCGCATTTCTTGTGGACCTGGCCCGGGTCGAGCCTGAGCAGGCGCATGGCGTGCAGGATCCGGCGGTGAACGGGCTTCAGCCCGTCGCGCGCATCCGGCAAGGCGCGATGCATGATGGTGGACAGCGCATAGGCAAGGTAGCGCTCTTCGAGCGCCGTCTTCAGATCGATGCGCTCGGATTCGTCCTCCGGCGGCGGATCGACCGGTTTTCCCATTTACGTGCCTACCTCTGCTGCGACGATGACGCCGTCTCTATCGCATAGCGCGAATCGCCCGGCTAGAACGATGCCGAGCCGTATCACTGCGCGCAATCGCCCCATACGATCAGATCACAGCGGAGAACGACGCCATGAAAGAGTCTGCATCGAGTGCCGTTCAGGCGACTTGCGCGCTGACGGGGCGCAAGCTGCCGCGACGGGAACTCGTCAGCCTCGATCATCTGCGGCCGGCGCTCGCCGATGCCATCCGCGAAGACCATCCCGAACTGGCTGCGGACGCGCTGATCGGCCAGGACCAGGTGGCGCTTTATCGGTCGCGCTATGTCAACCAGATGCTCGTGACCGAACGAGGGGAGTTGAGCGACCTCGACCAGCAGGTCGCGCAAAGCCTGGCCCGCTCGGAGCTGATCACCACCAATACGGATGATGAAATCGACCGCGGGCGGACCTTCGGCCAGCGCCTGGCCGATATCGTCGCCAGTTTTGGGGGCAGCTGGAGCTTCCTGATCTCGTTTGGGATCGTCATCGCCTTCTGGATGGCGCTCAATGTCGCGGGCGCCACGACCTTCGACCCCTACCCCTTCATCCTGCTCAACCTGCTGCTGTCCTGCCTTGCGGCCGTGCAGGCCCCGGTGATCATGATGAGCCAGCAGCGGCAGGAGGCGAAAGACCGCGCCCGCTCGCGCAACGACTACCAGGTCAACCTCAAGGCCGAGCTCGAGATCAGGCACCTCCATGAGAAGATGGACCATCTCGTCAACCGGCAATGGCAAAGGCTGGCGGAAATCCAGGAGGTGCAGATCGAACTGCTGCAGGAGCTGCGCAGCGCTCAGACCTCCGACGCCAAGGATGCGCGCGCCGCGATCTCGACCAGCCGCGCCCGCTCCGGCGTTTCGCCCAAGCCGCGCGGCTCGAAGACGTGACGGCGCAGGAAATAGCCGGTCAGTGCAAAGCCCGCCGCGATGTCGGCTGCAGCAGGTGCGCGCGCGCCCTGCCCTTCGGCGAGGAAGGCCGGTAGCGCCAGCAGCCGATCGCGCCAGGGTTCGGCGGCCTTCCGGCTGACCGCCTTGCCCGATTTCGGCGAGACATGGCTGAGATCGTCGGGGCTGCCCGTCACCGCGCAGCGCGAAAAATCGAGACCGAAGCCGAGTTCGGCCAGCATCGCCACCTCGAAACGCACGACCAATGCAGGCGCAAGGCGCGGTTCGTCGAGATGTTCGACGAGCACGGACAGGCCCTCATAGAGCGCAAAATGCGGATCGCGCTCGGGCAGCAGGCGCAATAAGGCGGCGACCGTCGCTAATCCATAGAGCGCAACCGGCGCCGAAATCAGCCTCGCGGCATGGGACGCCAGCAGCTCGACCTTGTACTCGCCGAGATGCTCGTCGAGCCGCGCGCGCCAGGTCAGCGAGACGGAATTGCCGGGCTGCAGCACGGGCTGGACCTTTGACGAGCGCCCGCCGCGCACGAGGCCGAGATGCCGGCCATGCTCACGCGTCATCGCCTCCAGGATCACGGCGCTCTCGCCATGCTGCCTGACCCCGATGATCGTGCCCTCGTCGGTCCATTCCATCTGGAAGGGTTTAGGGCCGCTCGTTCAGCACGGCAATTTCATCCTCGCCGTCACCCCGTCAGAACTCAGCGGAAAGCCGGGTTCATCCCTTCTTTCGCGGGATGACGGCGCACCGCCGGCAAAACCGCCTTACGCATATTGCGCGACGCCCGCCCCGAACGACCAGTTCTCGCGCGTCGTCTCGATGAGGTTGATGAAGATATCGTCGGGCCTCAAGCCCGGCTCGCGGCGCAGATTCTCCGCGATCGCCGCAAACAGCGCCTTCTTCTGCGTGACGCCGCGCGAACTGCTGACGGTGATCTGAATGATCACCATCGCGTCTGATCGCGCGAAGCCGAAGTAATTGGCGTTATAGACGAACTCCTCGGCGTCATGCTGGTGGATCACGGCGAAAAGATCGTCCTGCGGCACCTCGAAGGTCTCGCGCAGCGCCTTGTAGATGCCGTCGACGATCGCGGCGGGCTCAGAGGCAGGGCGGCCTCTCCTCATGGAAATACGGATTAGAGGCATGGTCGAACTCCGTTGCGATGCGGGCCGAGCGGCGCCGCTGACGATGCGAAGTTAGGCTTGAACCGATCATCTGAAAATAGTATTTCTGGTGATATCAAAGATATGGATTTGCGATTTATGGCAACGGCATCCCTTGATATCGAAGCCGTCTCGGCCTTCCTGCGGACGGCCGAATTGGCAAGTTTCACGCGCGCAGCCGAGGCGCTTGGATCGACGCAATCGCTCGTCAGCACACGGATCAAACGGCTGGAGAGCAGTCTCGGCCGGCTGCTGCTGCAGCGTCATCCGCGGCTTGTCAGGCTGACGCCGGAGGGCGAACGCTTTCTGCCGGCGGCGCGGGAGTTGATGGCAGCCCACGGCCGCGCGCTGTCGGCCTTCACCGACGCCGCCGAGCACGTCGCACTCGGCATCAGCGAGCAGGCTGTCGGGCCCGATATTCCCACCGTGCTGGCGCGACTAGGCGCGCGCGAGCCCGGTCTCGTCATCAGCCTGCGCATCGAGCCTTCCGGTGCGCTGGAACGCGCCTTCGAGGCCGGAGAGCTCGATGTCGCGCTGATCCGCCGGTTCGGCCCCGGCCGCAGCGGCGAGGTTCTGTGCGAGGAGGGTTTTGGCTGGTTTGCTGCGGCAAACCAGGTCCAGCGGCCGCTGGAGCCACTCCCTCTGGTGACGCTCGTCGCGGAATGTGGGCTGCGGCGGCTGGCCATGGATGCGCTCGCGCAAGCTCGTCTGCCCTGGCGCGAGGCCTTCATCGGCGGCGGCATGGCGGCGGTTATGGCCGCAGTCACGGGCGGCCTCGGTGTCACTCCGCTGGCCACGCGCATGGCGCCGGCCGGCACTGTCGATGTCGGACCCGCCTGGGGACTGCCGACGCTGGGCAGGTCGGAGGTGGTTCTGCGCAGCCAGGTGACGACGCCGCGCGCGAGAGCCCTGGTGCGGGAGCTGGCTGCGGCGTTCCGGCCGCAGCGGAGAGTAGCGCCCCTTGAGCCCTCATCCTGAGAGGTTGGGCGAGAATGTCGTGAACGATTTCAGTCGTTTGGCGTTTCGCATCGAAACGCGCCGTCATCCCGGGCGACCGCAGGGAGACCCGGGATCCATTCCGGAGCGCTTGCCGGTGGGGTTCCGGAATGGATCCCGGATCTCCGCTTCGCTGCGTCCGGGATGACAGTGCGTTTTCCGCTGATGTTCAGGTCCTTGAAAACTGAGATATCATTATCGGCCAGACTCTCAGGATGAGGGCTGAAGGTGAATGCGCGCCAGTCGCGCTCGCCTCCTACCCCACCACCCTCTCAACCCGGCTGATCACCCGTTTCTCGCGCAATTCGCTGATGATGGCGCTGAGATGCTTCAGGTCCCAGACCGTCAGGTCGATGGTGACATTGGTGAAGTCCGGGTTGGGCCGGTTCATCGCGACGGCGTCGATATTGCCGTCATGCTCGGCGATGGTCGTCGTGATCTGCGCCAGCGAGCCCGGCTCGTTGATCGAGTTCAGCATGATGCGCGCGGGAAAGCGCTGCGGCGCCTTGTCGTCGAGATCCCAGCGGACATCGAGCCAGCGCTCGGGCTCGTTGTCGAAGGCGGCCAGTGCGGTCGACTGGATCGGATAGATCGTGACGCCCTCGCCCGGCGTCAGGATGCCGACGATGCGGTCTCCCGGCACCGCTCCGCCATCGGGCGCAAAGCGCACGGGCAGATCCCCGCCCAGGCCGCGGATCGGAATCGCGTCTTCGCCGGGTGTCTCGCCGGGGAGCTTGAATTTGAGGTTGTCGCCCTTGCGAAGCTCGAACCAGCCCTTGCCATTGCCAGTGCCCGCTCCAGCCTTGGGCTCGGGCGGGCCGCGCTTCTCCGGCTCCAGATCGGGATAGACGGCCTTCACGACGTCGCCGGAATACATCTCGCCACGACCGACGGCTGCCAGCACGTCATCGACGGCGGTGCGGGCCAGGCGCTTCAGAGCCGCCTTGAGCTTGTCATCGGAGAAGGGGCGCTCCGCCCGGCTGAAGGCGCGCTCCAGGATCTGGCGGCCAAGCCCGGCATATTGGCGGCGCACGGCCGTACGCGTGGCGCGGCGGATAGCGGCGCGGGCCTTTCCGGTGACGACGAGCGATTCCCAGGCGGCCGGTGGGGCCTGGCCCTCGGCACGGGTGATCTCGACCTCGTCGCCATTCTGCAACTCGGTCAGCAATGGTGCGATGCGGCCGTTGATCTTGGCGCCGACGGCGCTGTTGCCGACATCAGTATGAACGGCATAGGCAAAGTCGATCGGGGTCGCGCCGCGCGGCAGCGCGATCAGCCGGCCCTTCGGCGTGAAGCAGAAGACCTGATCGTGGAAGAGTTCGAGCTTGGTGTGCTCGAGGAACTCCTCCGGGCTGTCGCCCTCGGCCAGCAGGTCGACCGTGCGCCTCAGCCACTGATAGGCCCGGCTTTCATCGGCGAACTGGGTCAGCTCGGCGGCACGGCCGTCCTTGTAGTGGGCATGGGCGGCAATGCCGTATTCGGCGATGCGGTCCATCGTGTCGGTGCGGATCTGCAATTCGACGCGGCTATGGCCGGGACCGACCACAGTGGTGTGGATCGAGCGGTAGTCGTTCTGCTTGGGCGTGGAGATGTAGTCCTTGTAGCGGCCCGGCACCATCGGCCAGGTCATGTGCACGATGCCGAGCACGCGATAGCAGTCCTCCGGCGAATCCACGATGACGCGGAAGCCGAAAATGTCGGAGAGCTGCTCGAAGGAGACCGATTTGCGCTCCATCTTCTTCCAGATCGAATAGGGGCGCTTGCGCCGCCCCAGCACCTGAGCCTGGATCCCGCGCGCGGCGAGCTTGTCCTTCAGGTCCTTCTCGATCGCGCTGATGACCTTGCCCTCGCGCTCGGTCACCTCTTCCAGCCGCTTTGTGACCGTGGCGTGCGCCTCGGGCTTGATATGGCGGAATGCCAGTTCCTCAAGCTCCTCGCGCAGCTCCTGCATGCCCATGCGGCCGGCGAGCGGCGCATAGATCTCGGCGGTTTCCTCGGCGATGCGCAGGCGCTTCTCAGGCGCGACGAAATGCAGGGTGCGCATGTTGTGCAGGCGGTCGGCGAGCTTGACCAGGAGCACGCGGACATCGTCGACGATCGCTAGCAGCAGCTTGCGGAAATTCTCGCCCTGCGCGGCTTTCTTGGAGACGAGATCGAGCTTCTTGATCTTGGTGAGCCCGTCCACCAGCCGGCGGATATCGGGCCCGAACATGCTCTCGATCTCTTCGAGCGTGGCAGCGGTATCCTCGACGGTGTCATGCAGCACGGCAGCGACGATAGTCGCGTCATCGAGCTTCAGATCGGTGAGGAGGGCTGCAACTTCGAGCGGATGGGCGAAGAAGGGGTCGCCGGAGGCGCGTTTCTGCGTGCCGTGCGCGCGCATGGCATAGACATAGGCCCGGTTGAGCAGGTCCTCGTCGGTATTCGGATTGTAGCTCCTGACCCGGTCAACGAGCTCATATTGCCGCATCATGCCCATGCGGGCCCCTGTAACGCCTGCCTAAGATTGCAATGATCGAATATCGGCTTGGGCGGTTCGGGCGGCAAGGAGCAATCTCACAAGGCGGGCATGAAAAAGCCCGGCAGTGCCGGGCTTTAGCGAAGTCTGGTGAACGGTTTCGTTCAGTCTTCGTCGTCGGCGCTCTCGGTCGGCGGCACCAGACCGTCGAGGCCGCGCAGCAGATCGTCTTCGCTCATGCGGTCGAACTGGACCTCGGAATCCGGGGTCGCCGAATTCGGAACGGAGGTGGTGAGCAGCGGCACGGTCTCGGCCTCGGGCTCGTCGACCTCGACATGCTTCTGCAGCGAGTGGATCAGGTCTTCCTTCAGATCCTCCGGCTTCAGCTTCTCGTCGGCGATCTCGCGCAGGGCGACGACAGGGTTCTTGTCGTTGTCGCGGGGAACCAGAATCGACGAGCCGGACTGGATCATCCGCGCGCGATGGCTGGCGAGGAGCACCAGCTCGAAGCGGTTGTCGACCTTGTCGATGCAATCTTCAACGGTAACGCGAGCCATGGGCGGCTCCTTCTGATCTCAGCGATGCAGGGAAGTTGTGTTGCCCGGCCTTACAGCCAAAGCCGACAGGATGCAAGATTTTGCTGGCCGCGCGCCAGCTCGTCAGCTGCGCATGCGCCTGATCATCTCATCGAGACCGAGTTCGCCGCGCCCTGCGCCATCGGCAGTGCGCACCGTCGCCATCGACGGCAGCTCGTGCGGCTGGAGCTGGGCAAAGCGCATCCGCATCGTCGTGGCGACGCCCTCGCCGAAAACGATCGCCTCGCGGTTGCCGATCGAGGACAGGAAGTTGATCGTGCTCGCAGAGGCATCGGCTATGGCCGAGCGGATGATCTGCTGGTCGCGCTCGTTCGACAGCCGCATTGCGAAGATCGTCGAGCATTGCGACAAGATCGTCGGGTCCAGTTCGCCCGGCCGCTGCGTCACCACGCCGAGATAGGCGCCGTATTTGCGGCCCTCCTTGGCGATGCGCGCGATGGCCTGACGGGTCGGTGCGAAGCCGAGCGCGGGGTCGGACGGCACATAGCGATGCGCCTCCTCGCACAGCACCAGGACTTCATAGGCGCCCTGGCTGGCGACCGCGACATCGAAAGCGAGCCGCGACAGAACCGATGCGACGGCATTGACGACATCGGCCGGCAGGCCGCCGAGCTGAAACGCCGTGATCGGCCGGCCATGATGCGGCACGCGGAAGACATGCCCGACGATCGGCGCGATGGTCTCATACATGTTGGCGCGAGCGAACATGAAGCGATAGCGCGGGTCGTTATAGAGCGCCTCCAGCCGGACCTTGAGCGAGCGTAGCGAGGCGCGCGGCCAGCGGATTTCGTGCAGCCCGATCAGTTCGTCGATGATCGCGAAGGCGTCCTTCATCCGGTAGGGCGTCGAAGGGTCGATCGCGCTGCTCGTTGCTTCCGGCGCGCTGCGAGATCCGGCGAAGTCGAGCGGGCGCTTGAGCAGCGTCGAACCGAGATCCCGCGCCAGATCATGTACAGCAGGCAGCCGATAGCGGCCGCGTGCGGAGGCGACGACCTCGCGCAGGATGTCGCCCTCCTCCTCCATCGCCGGGCGGCCGCGGAAAACGACGTCGCTGAGTTCTTCGATCTTGAACATCCAGAACGGCAGATCGAGCGCATCGCCATCGATCGTCAGGGCCAGATCGGGAAAGGCGTTGGCGTACTCATTGTGAGGATCGAGAATCAGCACGCGCAGGCGCGGCCGCACCGCGACCGACCTGCGCAGCAGCAGGGCTACCGCGCTCGACTTGCCGACGCCGGTCGTGCCGAGCAGCGCGAAATGGCGCGACAGCATGTCCTCGACGCAAACCGTCGCGGGAATCGCGGAATCCTGCGTCAGGGCACCGATGGCCACCCCGACGCGGGAGCCGAGATCATGCACCAGCGCGAGGTCGCCGGCGCGGATACGATGGGCGATCGCGCCGATCGGCGGATAGCTCGATATGCCGCTCTGGAAGCGCGCCGAGCCGTCCGAGCTGTCGATCACCTCGCCGAGCAGTTCGACCTCGATCTGAATCGCATTGTCTCCCGCCTCTTCCCAGGCCGGCCTGACGGAGCGGAGCTCGTAGACCAGACCGACGATGCGGCTGTTCCCGAGATTGATCGAGATCATGCGGCCGATGGTCCAGGAATCCGGCCCGATCAGACCGTTTCCGGACACGGCGCCCAGGATCGTGGCGCGCGAGCCCTGGCACGAGACGACACGTCCCAAAGCCCGGTCGGGCTGCTGGCCGGCCTCACGCCGGTCCGGCGCGGCATCGGCTTCGAATGCTCCCGTCTTCACCGCAAGCTGCATTGCGCCTCACCAAATCTCGCGATCACGATCCAAAACGCTAGCGCGGAGGCCTTTACGATTGCCTATCGTGGCGCCCCGCACGTCCGGCCGCTGACGACGCGGTTACCAAATCGGCAAGACGACGCGGCCAGCTTGTGGCGAATTGATCAGTAATCGTGGGGAGGAGGATCACATTCCTTGCCTTGAGCCCGCACGATCGCGGGGCTATGCACGGCTTCCGAATTCGGGGGAATTGCATCGATGACGAGCCGGCTGCGCCTGGGCATAAATATCGATCACGTCGCGACCTTGCGGAATGCACGCGGTGGCGCCCTGCCCGATCCTGTTCGCGCCGCCCATCTCGCGATCGCGGCCGGAGCCGACGGCATCACCGCGCATCTGCGCGAAGACCGCCGCCACATCCGCGACGCCGATGTGGAGCGGCTGGCGACGGAACTGACAAAGCCGCTCAATTTCGAGATGGCCACGACCGACGAGATGCTGGCGCTCGCCGAGCGCCTCAAGCCGCATGCCGCCTGCCTCGTTCCGGAGAAGCGCGAGGAGCGCACAACCGAAGGCGGGCTCGACGTTGTCGGCCAGCAGGCCATGCTCGCGCCACGGATCGAGCGGCTGAAGGCGGCAGGCTGCCGCGTCTCGCTCTTCATCGAACCGGACCGCGCGCCCATCGCGATGGCCGTAAAACTCGGCGCGCCCGTCGTCGAACTGCACACCGGCAGCTGGTGCCATGCGGTCGTCGCCGGGGAAACCGATAAGGCGGCGTCCGAATTTCAGCGCCTTGCCGAAGGTGCAGCCTACGCCGCCTCGCTTGGGCTGGAAGTCCATGCCGGGCACGGGCTCGACTACGAGACGGCGCGGCAGCTGGCGCGCGTTTCTGATTTCGTCGAGTTCAATATCGGCCATTTTCTGATGGGAGAGGCAATCTTCGTCGGCCTGGACACCGCGATCCGCAGGATGCGATTGGCGATGGACGACGGCCGCGCCGCGATCTGATCCTGAGAGCATCGGCCCGAAAAGTGGATTGCGGTTTTCGGAAGAAGCCGATGCGAATCAAAGGCCTACGCGCCGCCATGGGCCGGTGCGTTATCCTTCCAATGACCTGAGAGGCGGAAAGCCATGAACGATCGCGACAGGCAGGCCATCACGGTCATTCCGCCGACTCATCCGCTACGCGGCCGGGTCGCCCCTCCCGGCTCGAAGTCGATCACCAACCGGGTCCTGCTGCTGGCCGCTTTGGCCAAGGGCACGAGCCATCTCACCGGCGCGCTCAAGAGCGACGACACCCGCTATATGGCCGAAGCCTTGCGCGCGATGGGCGTCACCATCGCCGAGCCTGACGAGACCAGCTTCATCGTGACTGGGGACGGCCGGTTGCGGGCGCCTGCCGCACCGCTCTTCCTCGGCAATGCCGGCACGGCGACCCGCTTTCTGACGGCGGCGGCTGCGCTGGTCGACGGGCAGGTCGTGATTGACGGCGACGCGCATATGCGCAAGCGGCCGATCGGCCCGCTCCTGACGGCTTTGCGTTCGCTGGGGATCGACGCCAGCTCGGAGACGGGCTGTCCGCCTGTCACGATTCGCGGCACGGGCGGCTTTGCGGCCGGGCGCGTCGAGATCGATGGCGGGCTTTCCAGCCAATATGTTTCGGCGCTTCTGATGATGGCCGCCTGCGGCTCGGGGCCCGTCGATATCGTGCTGGCCGGCGACGATATCGGCGCGCGCGGCTATATCGAGTTGACGCTGGCCGCGATGGCCGCCTTCGGCGCCCGGGTCGAGCAGAGCGCGTCGAGCTGGCGCGTTGCGCCGACCGGCTACCGGGCGGTGGATTTCGCGATCGAGCCCGATGCGTCGGCCGCAACCTATCTCTGGGCGGCGGAGGTGCTGACCGGCGGCGCGATCGATCTCGGCGTGCCTGCGACGGCGTTCACGCAACCGGATGCGCGCGCCTACGAGCTCATCGCGAGCTTCCCTCACCTCCCCGCGGTCATCGACGGCTCGCAGATGCAGGATGCCGTGCCGACGCTGGCGGTGCTCGCCGCTTTCAACGAGACGCCGGTACGTTTCACCGGCATCGCCAATCTTCGTGTCAAGGAATGCGACCGGGTAGCGGCGCTCGCGGTCGGCCTGTCCGAGATTTCGCCCGGCCTCGGCCGCGAAGAGGGCGACGATCTGCTGGTCGCCTCCGATCCTTCACTTGCCGGCCGGACCCTGCCGGCCTCGATCGACACCCGTGCCGACCATCGCATGGCGATGAGCTTCGCGCTGGCCGGATTGAAGGTGCATGGCATCACCATTCTGGAGTCAGACTGCGTCGCCAAGACCTATCCCGGCTACTGGTGGGCACTCGGTTCGCTCGGCGTCGCGCTCGAGGGTGACGTTCCCGAGCAGGCGTAGCTCCGAAACCACCTTCCACGGTCGGGCTTCATGCTCTAGATCGGAGCCATGATCCTCGGCATCGGCTCCGACCTCTGCGACATCACCCGCATCGAGAAATCGCTGGCGCGGTTCGGCGAACGCTTCACCCATCGCGTCTTCACCGAAGGCGAACGGGCCAAATCCGACCGGCGCTCCACGAGAGCGGCTTCATATGCACGCCGCTTCGCTGCGAAGGAGGCCTGTTCCAAGGCGCTCGGCACGGGCCTGCGTGCCGGCGTGTTCTGGCGGGACATGGAGGTCGTCAATCTGCCCGGCGGCCAGCCGACCATGCGCCTGACCGGCGGGGCGGCCGAACGGCTGAAAGCGATGACGCCGCCGGGCCATGAGGCCTTCGTTCATGTATCGCTGACCGACGACCCGCCGCTGGCGCAGGCGTTCGTCGTGATCGAGGCGCGCCCGACCAGCTGAATGGAGCGACCCGAGATGGCGCGCCCGATCGATATGTCGGCCGAAGCGGCCGCTCGCGACAATTTCGTCGGCCAGGCCGAAGCCTGTCGAAGCCTGGGCTCGCCCTTCACCGCCTCTTTCTGCGAGTTGATGGCAGCGCGGCTCGACCGCGACAGCGCCTTCGGCCGACGCGTGCTCGACTGGCCGGGCAACCCGCGCGCCGACGCGCTCGCCTTGCGCGCGGCCGGTGCCTTCAACGCATTGGCGCGTTCGGGGCGTGCGCCGGCCCTGCAGGCGCTCTATCCGCCCGCCAGGGCGGACGCCGAGCTGCTCTGGAGCGGTCTCGTCGCCGCATTGCGCGAGCACGACGCGTTCCTGACTGCCTATCTCGACAGCGCGCCACAGACCAACGAGGTCAAGCGCTGCGCCGTGCTCCTCGGCGGCGCGCTCATCATCGCGCGGGAGACGGGCATGGCGCTCGATCTTCTCGAGATCGGCGCGAGCGCCGGCCTCAATCTCGGCTTCGACGGCTATGGCTACGAACTGGGCGGCGCGAGCTGGGGCGCCTCAACAGCGCCGGTCACGGTGCGCAGCGAGTGGCGCGGCAGCGCCCTGCCGCCGCTCGACGCCTCCCTCACGATAGCGACGCGGCGCGCTTGCGACCTGAACCCGCTGGATCCGGCCAACCCGGCCGACCGCAGCCGGGTGATGTCCTATATCTGGCCCGATCAGGCCGATCGTCTCACCGCGACGGGAGCGGCGTTCGACGCGGCCGCCGCCATGCCATGGCGCGTGGAGCGGGCGGATGCAGCCGACTGGGTCGAGGCGCAGCTGTCGCAGAATGCGCCTAGCGGACGGGCGCGCGTGCTGATGCATACGATCATGTGGCAATACCTGCCCGGCACGATCCAGGGGCGCATCGCGGCCGCCATCGCCCGAGCCGGCGCGGAGGCGACAATCGAGCGCCCCTTCGCCTGGCTGCGCATGGAGGCCGACATGCAAAAGGCCAGCGCCGCCGTGACGCTGACCCTTTGGCCGGATGGGCAGGAGCGCGAGATCGCTCGTGCCGATTTTCATGGTCGTTGGGTGGAATGGCGCTGATTCGCACCGCTCCACCTCTTTCAGCTTAAGCCGATACTATTTGGAGGACGTCGTTCCAGTGACCTCGCCGTGGGGCTCGTCGCTCAGCCAGCGATAGACGATACCGCCCAACGCACCGCCGATCAGCGGCGCGACCCAGAACAGCCAGAGCTGCTGGATGGCCCAGCCACCGACGAACAGCGCCGGCCCCGTGCTGCGCGCCGGGTTTACCGAGGTGTTGGTGACGGGAATGCTGACGAGATGGATCAGGCAAAGGCCGAGGCCGATCGCGAGCGGCGCAAAGCCGGCTGGCGCCTTGCCGTGGGTCGCGCCCATGATGATGAAGAGGAAGATCATCGTCATCACGACTTCCACCAGGAAGCCTGCGAAGAGCGAATACTTGGCCGGGGAGTGATCGCCATAGCCGTTCGAGGCGAAGCCCTTGGCGAGATCGAAGCCGGGAGCGCCGCTGGCGATGAGATAGAGAACCGCCGCGCCCAGCACGGCGCCAACCACCTGCGCAACGATGTAGGGCACGACCTGATTGCCAGGGAAACGGCCGCCGGCAGCAAGCCCGACTGTCACGGCTGGATTGAGATGACAGCCCGAGATGTGGCCGATCGCATAGGCCATGGTCACCACCGACAGGCCGAATGCGAGCGAGACGCCGAGAAGGCCGATGCCGATATCGGGAATGCCGGCCGCGATGACGGCGCTACCGCAGCCCGCGAAGGTAAGCCAGAACGTGCCGATCGCTTCGGCGGCATATTTCTTTGAGCTCATGTTGATTCCCCTAGCCACAATAGAAAACTATGCTTGTTCCCGAAAACGGAAGACGTCAACGCAGGGTTTTCCCCTATTCGCGGACCATTTACTACCGATCGCGCCGTTGCCCGCCACTTCCGCCATGTTGCCGTCATGTATGAGACGCCCGTAACGAGACCGTGCTTGCGCGTTGTCCGCAGCGCAACATTCCGCTAGACCGCGCCTTGCAAGACGAACCAGGAGCGCCCCGAGTGGCCAACGACGCCGACATCAAGAACAAGACGGCCAAGGAAGAAGGCGGCATTCTGGAGACGATCAAGGTCGTCGTGCAGGCGCTGCTGATCGCGCTGGTGATCAGGACGCTGCTGTTCCAGCCCTTCAACATCCCGTCCGGCTCGCTGATACCGACGCTGCTGATCGGCGACTATCTGTTCGTGTCGAAATACACCTATGGCTATTCCAAGCACTCGATCCCGTTCAGCCCGCCGCTGTTCTCGGGCCGTGTCTGGGCGGCGGAGCCGAAGCGTGGCGACATCGCCGTGTTCAAGCTCCCCTCGGACAATTCGACCGATTACATCAAGCGCGTGATCGGCCTGCCCGGCGATCGCATCCAGATGATCGACGGCATCCTGCACATCAACAATGTGCCGGTGAAGCGCGAGCGCATCGCCGACTACGTCACCACCGACAATTGGGGCCGCAACGCCTCGGTCATCCGCTATCGCGAAACCCTGCCCAACGGCGTCAGCCACGAGATCATCGAGCGCGAGGGCGACACCGGCACCTTCGACAACACCGCAGTGTTCCTCGTGCCCGCCGGGCATTTCTTCATGATGGGCGACAATCGCGACAACTCGCTCGATTCGCGCGACCGCAGCGTCGGCTACGTGCCCTTCGAGAATTTCGTCGGCCGCGCCGAGATCATCTTCTTCTCGATCGAGGACGGCGCGTCCGCCTGGCGGATCTGGGAATGGCCCTCGACGGTTCGCTGGAGCCGTTTGTTCAGCGCGATCAAGTGAGTAAAGCGGGCGAAACCGGGCGCAAGACGCCAGATCCCTCCCGGCTGGAGGCAACACTCGGCCACAGCTTCGCAGATCGCGGCCTGCTCGCGACCGCGCTCACCCATATGAGCGCCGAGGGTCCAAGGCTGCAAAGCTACCAGAGGCTGGAGTTCCTCGGCGACCGCGTGCTGGGCCTCGGCATCGCCGACATGCTGTTCCGGCGCTATCCGGAAGCCGCAGAGGGCGACATGTCGCGCCGGCTCGCCGATCTCGTGCGCAAGGAAACCTGCGCCGAGGTGGCGCTGGCCTGGGATCTCGGCCAGTTCATGCGTTTCGGCGACGGGGAAATCCTCGGCGGCGCGCGCAAGAACAAGGCGATCCTCGCCGATGCCTGCGAAGCGATCATCGGCGCGGTCTTCATCGACGGCGGCTATGAGGCGGCGCGCGGCCTGATCGAGCGCGCCTTCGGCGAGCGGCTGCTGAAACCGGTCCGCCCGCTGCGCGACGCCAAGACGGCGCTGCAGGAATGGGCGCAGGGCCAAGGCTACCCGACGCCTACCTATACCGAACGCGGCCGCTCTGGGCCGGACCATGCGCCGCTCTTCCGGGTCGCGGCGCGCATCAACGGACTCGTCGACGCGGAGGCCCAAGGCCCCTCGAAGCGACTGGCCGAGCAGGCCGCCGCGGAAGCCTTTCTGCGGCGCGAAGGCCTGTGGAGCGAAACAATGGAGAGCGACAATGGCTGAGGCGGGACAATCCCCCCAGGAGACTCGGCCCACACGCTGCGGCTTCGTAGCGCTGATCGGCGCCCCCAATGCCGGCAAGTCGACGCTGCTGAACCAGCTCGTCGGCGCCAAGGTCTCCATCGTCTCGCGCAAGGTGCAGACGACGCGTACGCAGGTGCGCGGCATTGCGCTGTCTGGCGCGGCGCAGGTGATCTTCGTCGACACGCCCGGCATTTTCGCGCCCAAGCGCCGGCTCGACCGCGCCATGGTGACGAGCGCCTGGGGCGGCGCGACCGATGCCGACCTGATCGGCGTCCTGATCGATGTCGAGCGCTTCGACAATGAGGAGAATACCCGGCTGCTGGAGAAGCTCGCCGAGCTGAAGCAGCCGAAATTCCTGATCCTCAACAAGATCGACATCGTCGCGAAGGAAAAGCTGCTCGAGATCACCACCAAGGTGAACGAGCTCGGTAAGTTCGAAGCAACCTTCATGATCGCGGCCCTGACGGGCTACGGCGTCAAGGACATCCTGACCTGGCTGGAGACCCGCCTCCCGCTCGGGCCCTGGCTTTACCCCGAAGACCAGATCTCGGATGCGCCGCTGCGCTTCCTCGCCGCCGAGATCACACGCGAGAAGATCTTCGAGCGGCTGCACGACGAACTGCCCTACCGCTCGACCGTCGAGACCGAGAGCTGGCAGCAGCGTCCGGACGGCTCGGTCAGGATCGAGCAGACGATCTATGTCGAGCGCGAGGGGCAGCGGAAGATCGTGCTCGGCGAAGGCGGCCAGACCATCAAGTCGATCGGCCAGAAGGCGCGCATCGAAATCGCAGAGGCGGCCGAAGCCAAGGTCCATCTCTTCCTGTTCGTGAAGGTTCGCGAAAACTGGAGCGACGACCCGGAGCGGTACCGCGAAATGGGCCTGGAATTCCCAAAAGGTTAGGTTGACGGGGCGCGCCGCCAGAGCCAATCCACATGCTAGGCAGGCCGATATCTTGCATCGGGCCGTGTTTCGACGCAAAGACGCGTGAACATTTCCTGTTCTACAAGGCACGCGCACCATGACCGACGACGACGTTCTGGCCGAATTCCGTGATGCCGGCGCGCTGCTCGAAGGACACTTCATCCTGTCTTCGGGGCTGCGCAGCCCGATCTTCCTGCAGAAGATGTTCATCTTCCAGGACCCGGTGCGGACGGAACGGCTCTGCAAGGCTCTCGCGGAGAAGATCGAGGCCGCCTTCGGCACGGTCGATTATGTCGTCTCGCCTGCGGTCGGCGGCATCGTGCCGGGCTACGAGACCGCCCGTCATCTCAAGGCCAAGGCCATCTTCGTCGAGCGCGAGGACGGGCAGTTCCGGCTGCGGCGTGGCTTTGCCATCCCCAAGGGCGCGCGCGTGGTCATGGTCGAGGATATCGTCACGACCGGGCTATCCTCGCGCGAATGCCTGGCGTCGATTGCCGGGGAACCCGGTATAATGCTGGGCGCAGCCTGTCTCGTCGACCGTTCGGCGGGGCGTGTCGATCTCGGGGTGCCGCTCGTCAGCCTAATACGGCTCGACATTCCGGCCTACCCTGCCGATGCCCTGCCACCCGAGTTGGCCGCGATCCCGGCCGTAAAGCCGGGCAGCCGTGGCCTGGCGGCCTGATGCGGAATTATTCGCCGGCTGCGGCGAGAGGCCACAACTTGAAGGCAAGGTCATCAACAGTTTATTCGCGCTTCGACATTGTTAGAACGTGATTTTTTCCGATTTAGACCATTCGACACGATTCTTCCTGGAGAAATAGCAATGGTCGGCGATCCGCGCGTCGCGCTTTTTATCGATGGCGCCAACCTTTACGCCACCTCGAAGCAGCTCGGCTTCGACATGGACTATCGCCGTTTGCTCAAGGAATTCCAGGGTCGGGGAAACCTGATCCGGGCTTTCTACTTCACGACGCTTGTCGAGAGCGAAGAGTATTCCTCGATCCGCCCGCTGGTCGACTGGCTGGACTATAATGGCTATCGCGTCATCACCAAGGCGGCGAAGGAGTTCACCGACGCGGCCGGCCGCCGGCGCGTCAAGGGCAACATGGATATCGAGCTTGCGATCGAGATGCTCGAACTCGCGCCGCATCTCGACCAGATTTATCTGTTCTCCGGCGACGGCGATTTCAGGCCGCTGGTCGAGGCCGTGCAGCGCAAGGGCGTGAAGGTCTCCGTCGTCTCGACGATCTCGACGAACCCGCCAATGGTCTCCGACGAGCTACGCCGCCAATGCGACGAATTCGTCGAACTCGCACAGCTGATGCAGAAGGTCGGGCGCGATCCGGCCGAACGCGCTGGCGGTCGCCCCGCTTCGGGGGCCCCGGCCACGCCCGCTCATCCGGGGCTGGAGCGACGCTACGGCATCCGCCAGGGCGACGAGCCCATCGAAACCTGAAACGTCAGGCGCCACCCGCCTTCATGATCCGCGCCTTGTCGCGGTTCCAGTCGCGGTTCTTCTCGGTCTCGCGCTTGTCGTGCAATTTCTTGCCGCGCCCCAGACCAAGCTCGACCTTCGCGCGGCCCTTATCGTTGAAATAGACCTTCAGCGGAATGACCGTGTAGCCATCGCGCTGAATCGCCCCCATCAGCTTGTTGATCTGGCGGCGGTGCAGCAGCAGCTTGCGCGGCCGCTTGACGTTGTGGTTGAAGCGGTTCGCCTCAAGATATTCCGGGATATGGGCATTGAACAAAAAGAGCTCGGTGCCCATCGGTCCGGCATAGCTTTCGCCGATCGTCGCCCTGCCGCCACGCAACGATTTGATCTCGGTGCCCTGCAGCGCGATACCGGCTTCCAGCGTCTCGGTGATCTCGTAATTGTAACGCGCCTTGCGGTTGTCGGCCGCCAGCTTGAAGCGCTCGGTGTCCAGCTTGCTCATGCGTTCCCGCCCAATGCATAGGTTTTCACGAGCGACGCCATCGCCTGAGATTCCGATTCGGGATCGGTGGCCAAGCCGTTGAGAACGCCGAGCTTGTCGGCCTCCTGACGGTTCTGG
Source organism: Allobosea lathyri (assembly GCF_900108245.1). Taxonomy (GTDB): domain Bacteria; phylum Pseudomonadota; class Alphaproteobacteria; order Rhizobiales; family Beijerinckiaceae; genus Allobosea; species Allobosea lathyri. The sequence goes on along the minus strand of NZ_FNUY01000010.1, from coordinate 43,480 downwards.
CTCAGCTTGAACTTGCCGATCAGCGAGGTGATTTCGATCTCGATGCCGACGATACCGCGCGCCTGCGCCGCAACGAAGGGTTCGGGCGCATCCGAAACCGACCAGGGCTCGGCGCGCGGCGCCTCCTGCTGGCGGGTCAGGGATTCCAATTGCGCCCGCAGCCACACCGGATCTTCGATTGCGCGCGCCGGTCCACGCACCTGAACCGTGACGTAGTTCCAAGTCGGCACGACCTTTCCGGTCTCCTGCTTGGTCGCGTACCAGGCCGGCGTCACATAGCGTTCGACGCCGGTGAAAATCACCAGCGTCTCGGCGCCGGCCGCGATCGCTTTCCATTGTGGGTTCGGCCGGGCCAGATGGGCCCGAAGCACGCCCTGGGCGCCTTCATCGGCATGAACGACGAAGGGCACCGGATTGGCGATCAAGCCGCTCTCGCCGACAGTGACCAGCGTCGCGAGCGGATGCTCGCGCATGACGGCGAAAAGCGCGTCGCGGTCTTCAACCTTGAAATGGCTCGGCTCATACATCCTGCAGCTCCCCGGACATTCGCCGGGATGACCGGACGAACGCGACCTTCCCTATTTAGGCATTCAACAGCCCGGCGAACACCATCGCCTCGCGAATGACCTTGCCCGTCGCCGGCGTGACCGGCAACAACGGCAGGCGCACCTCTTCCTCGATGCGGCCCAGCAGCGCCAGGCCATGCTTGGCGCCCGCCAGTCCCGGCTCCTTGAAGACGGCGTCGTGCAGCGGCACGAGCCGGTCCTGCACCTTCAGCGCGCCGGCATAGTCGCCCTTCGCCGTCGCAACCATCAGATCGGCGCAGAGCCGCGGCGCGATATTGGCCACGACCGAGATGCAGCCATGGCCGCCGGCCGCCATATAGGCCAGCGCCGTCATGTCCTCGCCCGAAAGCTGAATGAAATCCGCGCCCATGGCGTGACGCTGCTGCGAGACACGGGCGAGATTGGCCGTCGCGTCCTTCACGCCGGCGATGTTCGTGAGCTCATACAGGCGCGCCATGGTCTCGACCGACATGTCCACCACCGAGCGAGGCGGGATATTGTAGATGATGATCGGAATACCGATGGCGTCGTTCACCGCCTTGAAGTGCTGGTACATGCCCTCCTGCGTCGGCTTGTTGTAATAGGGCGTCACCACGAGAACGGCGTCCGCACCTGCCTTCTCGGCGTGAACAGCGAGATCGATCGCCTCGGACGTGTTGTTCGAGCCGGCGCCTGCGATCACCGGAACGCGGCGCCTGGCCTGTGCGACCACGATCTCGACGACGCGCTTATGCTCGTCATGGCTCAATGTGGGGCTCTCGCCGGTGGTGCCGACGGGAACGAGGCCGGAGCTGCCGCTCTCGATCTGCCATTCGACCAGCGCGCGCAAGGCTTCCTCGTCGATCTTGCCGCCTTTGAACGGCGTCACCAGCGCGGGAAGCGAACCGGTGAAGGCTGTGTGCTTGGTCATGAGCGCGGCGTCCTGACGCAGAGGTCCAAATTACGGGCCGTCACACATACCCCCTCGCCCGCCGCAGGCAAAGCCGGCAACCCATCAAAAAGCGTGCGTTCATAGTTAAGCCTTCATCAACCTGCTTGGTCGACCATCACTCATTGCGCATCCGACCGTGGAGTTGCCCATGGCCTTGCCTATCGCCGGAAAACGGCTGGTCTATCTCGCAGTTCCCGCATTTCTGGTGGCGACAAGCATTCGGGCATCCAATGACGGCGATCATCCGCTGCAGCAGCCTCGTCCCGCGATCGCTTCTCCCGCTGTCGATGTCCAGACAACCGCGGCCTTGCCGCCCTTTTCGACCGACCAGATCCTTCCAGCCGAACACATCCGCCCCGGCGAAACCGCCGATCCGGACGTGATCAAGACAGCCGTCGCCGCGTATAAGCGCGGCGCGCTCGTAGACGGCGACGCGATTGCCAGCGCGATCCGAGACCGCACCGCGCGCGCCCTGCTGGAATGGGTCGCGATCCGCTCCGCGAACAACATCGGGTTTTCGCGGCTCGACGCCTTCCTGCGCAATTATCCGAACTATCCGGCGACGCAATTGTTCCGTCGGCGCGCCGAGGAGGCCCTGATCGCGGAGAAGAAGAGCCCGGAGATGATCCGCGCCTTCTTCTATGGGCAGCGTCCCGTCAGCCCGGCGGGGCGCGTTGCATTCGCGCTCGCCCTCAAGGCCGACGGCAAGGCCGAGGATGCGGCGGCGCTGATCCGCCAGAGCTGGCGTCAGGACCATCTCGGCGAGCCCTTGGAGAAGATCGTGCTGGCTGCGTTCGGCGACGTGCTGACCCAGGCCGATCATCGCCTGCGCACCGAGCGTTACCTCTTCCGCGAGAAGGCAGCGCCGGCGCTGCGCAATGCAGCGCGTGTCTCTGCCGATTATGTCGTCCTCGCCAAGGCCCGGCTTGCCAGCGCCACGGCCAAGCAGCCGATTGCGCCCTCCCTGATCGCTGCGGTGCCGGCCTCGCTGAAAACCGACATCTCCTTTTCCTTTCTGCTCGCACAGCAGGCCAGGCGCGCCAACAAGCCGGCGGATGCTGCCAAGGCACTCGTCAACGTGCCCCGCGACCCGACGCTGCTTGGCGATGGCGATGAATGGTGGGTCGAGCGGCGGCTGATCGCCCGCAAGCTGCTCGACGACGGCGATGCTGCGAAAGCCTATGAGGTCGCGGCCGGACATGGCGCCGAGAGCCCGGCGGAGCGCATCGACGCCGAATGGCATGCCGGCTTCATCGCGCTGCGCTTCCGCAATGACGCCGAGACGGCGCTCAAGCATTTCACCGAGGCGCTGAGGCAGGCGGAGACGCCGATCTCGGTTTCGCGCGCCGGCTATTGGCAGGGCCGCGCCTTCGAGGCGCTGGGCAAGGCGGACGACGCCAAGACGGCCTATGAACGCGCCGCCCAGCACCCGATCGCCTATTACGGCCAGCTCGCGCGGGCGCGTCTGGGGCTCCCAGATCTGCCGCTGCGGCGCACCGCCTCCGCCGCCCTCGACACGCTTCCCGGCCATCGGGGCGCGCTGCTGCTCTACAAGATCGGCGAGCGAACCCTTGCCGCGACCATGCTGGGAGACCTCGCCCAGCGACTGCATACGACACCCGCGCTGGAGGCCGTCGCAGGCATCGCCCAGCGCGAGGGCGACACGCGCGCCTTGCTCGCTGTCGGAAAAGCTGCGCTGCAACGCGGCTTCCCGCTGGATATGGCGGCCTTTCCGACCTCCGGCGTGCCGGAGTTCCCGGTGCTGGGCGACCCTATGGAACGCGCCATCGTCCATGCCATCGCGCGCCAGGAGAGCGCCTTCGACCCGACTGCGGAATCTCATGCCGGCGCACGCGGGCTGATGCAGATGATGCCGGCGACGGCTCGCGAAACGGCAAGGCGCGCCAACCTGCCCTTCGACTTGCCTCGCCTCGGCTATGACGCGCTCTATTCCGCCCAGATGGGCGCAGCCCACCTCAATGACCTGCTCAAGGACTGGCGCGGCTCCTATATCCTCACCTTCGCCGCCTATAATGCCGGCTCGGGCAATGTGAAGAAATGGATCGCGGCCTATGGCGATCCACGAAGGCCGGAGATCGACGCCGTAGACTGGGTCGAGCGCATCCCGTTCTACGAGACGCGCAACTATGTTCAGCGGGTCATGGAGAACCTGCAGGTCTACCGGCAGCGCCTCGACCAGCGCACCGCCTATCTGATCGACCAGGATCTGAAACGCGGCGGCCGGCTGGACGGGCCTGCATGGCCGCTAATGTCGCTTGCGCGCGAGACAGGCGCCCCAGAATAGGCTTGAGAAGAACCAGTTCGGCGTGTCGAACCCTGCTTCGTCCAGCAGATCGGCAACTTCGGCTTCGGAGCGCGGCGGGTCGGCTCCCTGGAGGATTTTGCCGAGCTTGGCCTGTACCTCATCGGCGGAAGCGCCATGCATGCGCCAGCGCTCGCCCCAGGCCGCCAGCAGAAGCGGCTGGCTTGCATAGGCGTGGCGATTGCCCGCGAGGATCAGGGGCGCACCTGGCTTCAGCCGCGCAGCCACGGCGTCGAGGATATCGCGCTTGGCGGCGTCGCCGGGCAAATGATGGAGAACGCCGATCAAGGTGGCCGCGTCGAAGCGCCCGTCTGGCGGCAAATCCTCGACATAGCCGAGATGCACATCTGTCCGCTCGAGCAGACCGTGCTCGCGCAGCCTCGCCAACGCGAGGTCGAGCATGGGCTGGGATGGATCGACCGCTGTAAAGCGCCATCCCGGCTCCAGCGCGCCTGCGCAGACGATCTCCTGCGCTCCGCCGCCCGCGCCGACGATCAGCAATCTGGCCGCGCGCCCGGCGCCCAACGTCGCCGCGAGCATGCAGGCGCTGAGCTCGTGGCAGGCATCGTAGCCGGCCAAGGCGATGCGGCTTTGGGTCTGATACTCGGCAGCGCGACCGGGATCGAACTTCCGGGTCGATTCAGGTGCTGGTGCATTCATTGTCTTGTCCGGCTGGGTCTTGTCCGGCTGGGCCATGAAATCACATTTGGCATCGCGCCATCAGGATCGCGACGCAAGACCGGATCGTGCGGGGCTGTCAGGCTTTTGAGCGGGGTCGAATTCGTGGTTAGGTGGCTCGACCAGCGGGCCTGCCGAGAGAGCGCATGACGACCGAGACCGATTTCACACCGCTCTTCATCAGTGCGCGGGATGGGCTGAAACTTCACGTCCGCGACTACGGCCCCCTCGCCTCCCAGGCCTTGCCCATAGTGTGCCTGCCGGGTTTTGCCCGCACGACTGCCGATTTCCACGAACTGGCGCTGGCTCTGTCGCGTGACGAAACCAAGCCGCGGCGCGTGCTGGCGCTGGATTATCGTGGGCGCGGCCTGTCCGGCTACGACAAGGACTGGAAGAATTACGATATCCGCGTCGAGCTCGACGATGTCATGCAGGTGCTCGTCGCCACCGGCATTGCGGAGGCGGTCTTCGTCGGCACCTCGCGGGGCGGCCTGCTGACCATGGCGCTGGCCGCCGCGCAGCCTGCCACGATCAAGGGCGTGGTGATGAACGATGTAGGCCCGGTGATCGATGCGCGCGGCCTGCTGCGCATCCGGGGCTATGTCGGCAAGCTGCCGTTGCCGCGCAGCTATAGTGAGGGTGCCGAGATCCTGAAGCGTCTCTCAGACCAGCAATTCCCGGTGCTCGGCGATGCCGAATGGGAGATGATGGCGCGCCGAACCTGGACCGACCGCGACGGGCATTTCAGGACGGATTACGACCCCAATCTGATGAAGGTGCTGGAAGAGCTCGATCTGGAGGCGCCTCTGCCGGTGCTCTGGCCCTATTTCGAGGCGCTGAACGGCGTGCCGATCCTCGCCATTCGTGGCGAGAATTCCGATCTTCTGGCCGAGAAAACCTTGCAGGAGATGGGCGCGCGTCACCCCGATTGCGAGACATTCGTGGCGCCGGGTCAGGGCCATGCGCCGCTGCTGGGATCGAAGGAGATGATCCGCCGGATCGGGAAGCTCATAGGCCGAGCCGAGCGGCGCGCGGCTTAGAGCATCGGCCTGAAAAGTGGAACGCGGTTTTCGGAAGAAGCCGGTGCAAAATCAAAGACCTACAGCTCGAAAACGCGCCGTCATCCTGGGCGACCGAAGGTCGACCCGGGATCCATCGTAGAGCGTTGTTTCCTACGATGGATCCCGGACCTGCGCGGCTTCGCCTCTTGTCCAGGATGACGGCGCGGTTCCGTGTGGGATCAGGACGCCCTAAACCGCCTCTATCGCTACACCGTCAATTCCCCGGTTTCTTGCGCCCCGCCTTCACCGCACGCGAGTGCGCGGTTTCGCCGCCATTTGCCAGGATATCGGCGTCCTCCCGCCAGTTCTCGGCAATACCCCTGCCGGGAAAGCCGACATAGGCCGAGATGTAGCGGATTTCGGTGTCGCGCAGGGTGGCGATCTGCGTGAAATGCCAGATGCCCAGACGATTGAGATCACCTGCTATGGCGGGGCCAACCCCTTTGATCAGGGTCAGGTCGTCGGGCTTGCCGCCTCGCGCCTCGATGAGCGTATTATTGGGACGCTCACCCTCGAAGCTGTCGCCGCTCAGCGTCGCGACATTGCCCCGTCCGAGCGAACCGTCATCCCGCGAAGAGGCAACCAGCCCGGCCTTCGCCCGCGCGGCGAATTCGGTCTCGGTTCCGGCCGCGAGCGCCCTGGCCTGGTCGATCCAGGCCTCGCGTTCGATCCTGCCGGGAAATGCGAGGTAGCTGCCGACCCATTCGACATTCTCCGGCGTCCAGGCCGCAACCTGTTCGAAATGCCAGATACCGAGCCCATGCAGGCGGCCCTCGTTCTGCCGGCCGATCCCTTTGATAAGCTTGAGATCGTCCGCCTTGCCGTCCCGGGCAGCGGCAAGCCCGGCCGGGCGCTGCCCGGGAATATCGGCCTCGCCCTCGACGGCCGGGGGTGTTGCGGCAAGCGGCTGCTCCGTAGCGAGGACGGGCGCCGCAACCGGAATGGGGCTCGCAATAGCCTCTGCAGTTGCGGGCTCGAACGCGGGCGCAAGTGCCGAACAGATGAGGCTCGCCAGCACGCAGCCCGCGAAATAGACGGCTGCGAAGAGCAGCGCCGTCTCGACCCAGGTCGCCGGGACGCCGTTCAGGAACTGGAACCAGGTCAGCACCGCTCCACAGGCCCATAGCACCGCGACCCAAACGGTAACGCCGCCCCAAAGGCGCGCCTTGCCGCCCTCATGCTTGCCGCCCTCATGACTGACCCAGCCCATGACGAAGCCGAGCACGAAGGCCGCGACGAGAAACCAGAGGAACTGGCTGGCGAGATAAAGCATGTCCGGCTCCTCTATTTCGTGACCGTGAACTGCACGCGCCGGTTCATCGCGCGGGAATCCGGCGTGCCATGGGGCACCAGCGGCCGCTCGGTGCCGAAGCCCTTGACCGCGAGTTGCGCCGGATCGATGCCGCGCCGGACCAGTTCATCGCGCACGCGCAGAGCCCGGCGTTCGGACAAATCGAAATTGTCGAAGCCGCGCCACTCCCCGTCGCGATTGGTGTGCCCCTCGATGGTGATGCGGGAGGCCGGGCACTGCTTTAAGATGGTGAAAGCCTCGCCGATCACGCGCTCGGTCGTGGCATCGAGGTTCACCACCGAGACGCCCTGCCCGAACAGAACGGTATTGCGCCTGGTGAGCGCGTCGAGGTCGTTCTGGCAGGTCGCGGGAGGATCGACGACGCAGCCGGTCTGGCGCAGGCCGATCACGGCATCGCTCCTGAAGCCCGGAGGCAGGCCGGAGCCGGCGCTGGTTTCGACCTCGCTCTTGATCAGTTCGCGACAGGTCAGGCCGCGAAGCGTGACGAGATCGTCGACGATGGAGGCAGAGCCCATGTCGAGCCGCAACAGATTGGTCACCGCCATTCGTGCAGCGGCGGCAAAGCCAGCGGGAGCGCCGGGCACGATGACTGTGCCGTCGCTGACCTTGCCGGCGAGAGGCGATGCCTCGAAGAGGGCCAGCAAAGCGTCGCGCGTCTGCGTGTCCGGAAGATGCCCGCCCAGACTCACGCCCGATTTGTCGACCGACAGAGACAGATCATAGGGACGCAGAACCGGCGAAGACGTTCCGGCGCGCAGCGCCAGCCCGGCGGGCAGAGGTCGCTGATGCAGGAGCGCATCGAGCTCGCGCCATGCCCCGGCATCGGCCACGTCCCCGGACAGCGCGAACTCCTTGTCTGCAAGCGAGACAGAGCCCGATTTCAGCTTGGCCAGGGCTTCCAGCGCAAAGCTGGTCGACGCCCCGAAATCCGGTCCGCTGCGAAGATTGGGCTCCAGTGTCAGACCGTCCGCCGTCACGCCGGCGGGGAATAATCGCCGCGCCTGCTCCAGAAGGGAGCTGCGGGTCGCTTCGTCGCGGACAAGACCGCTCATGGCGAGCTGCCCATTGGCGACCTTGGCATTCCACTGCTGGGGCACCACGGGAGCTGGCTTCGGGGGCGGTGGCGGTGGCGGCGCCGGCTCTGCAGTGGCTGCCGTCGACTGCGAGCCATCCGATTGCGCACCTTGGCTCGCCGGACTGGCGGGGGCTGGAATGGCGGACGCAGGGGGCAGGACGAGCGGCGGAACCTCGGGTAGCGGCGGCAAGGCGGGCAAGATCGGCGCTGGCGGAGGTGGAGGCGCCGGCGGGCAGATGATGGTGGCCCGCGCCACAGAATCGGGGCCATCCAGCTGCGCGATCTGCAACCGAAGCGCCTGGCAGGCTTCATAGTTCCGGGGGCCGTCGCCCGACAGGGCGTAGACGTCTCCGGTCAATTCCGCCTTGCCCTGGCTCAGCCGCGCGAGTTCTCCAATCGCGCGGGTGACCTTGGCCAGAAAGGCGCTGGGCGCGCCGAGCGCCGGTTTCATCGCATCGTCGATGCGGATCGGCGTGGGAAAGCTGCGCTGCAGCAGCGTGAGTATCTGCTGGCGTGCCTCGCTGGAGGGATAGAACCCCGTTACGTTCACAATATCGCCGGCCGTACGCTCGGCACTCCAGCGGTAGGGCGTCACGACCGGCGGTTCGAGCCCGCATGGGACTGCCTGAAAACCGCCCTGGGCGAGACGAGCGGCAGAGGCCTGCAGGGCCAGGAAGCCGTCAGGTGTTTGCGCCGTGCCCTCGATGCAGAACCGCGTGTCATCGAGCGCCACCTTGCCGGCGGACAGCTTCGGCAGTTCGGTCAGGATCGCAGTCGTCATCTGCTGGAACCCGGCAGGCGCCCCGAAGGCCAGGCTTTGCCGATCCTCGACGCGAAGACCGGGCAGAGCCGTCCCTGCCGCTGCGACATTGGCCATCGCCGTCGCCATGTCCGGCACGAAGCCGTTCAATGTCACCGTGTTGCCCGCGCGGCTCGCGGACCAGGAATAGGGCCGCTGTGCGACCACCTGGGACAGCCCGCCCAAAGCGCGACGAACGCCGAATTCCGAACGGAGCTGCGCGATCGCCTTGGCAGCGCCATCGGCGGATAGCGCCTCGCCACTGATGATGACGTCCCTGCCCTCAACGAGCGCGACGACGGGGCGAGCGCCTGGAGCCTCGCCAGCGACGGATGTTGCGGCGGCAACGGCGCGCCGGCCGACATCGCTCTCTATCGCATCATCGAGAAAGATATTGCCGGCGCCCCAGAGCAATGTCAGCGGCACCAGACCCCATAGCCAACGCCCCGCCTGCGCCATTCCAGCACCCCAGATCCCGGTTCCGCTCCCGGGGCGCCTAGCGCCCACGCAAGAGCAGGAACGACAGTTTACTCAACAGGTTGAGCGGCTTCCTGCATGTCCAGAATCAGCTTCATCGAGCTTCACCGGCGCGCAGTATGCTCTCTCACCAGCCTGAAGGCACGTCTTCCGCGGACGCTACCCAGGCCGGGATCAAGTCAGTCCGGATCGTCTGGGATCGTCAAGCACCTTCCATCATTCAACTCACAGAAAACAAACAAAAAAGGCCCCGGGTTTCCCCGGGGCCTCCCGACTAGGATCGGAGAACCGATCAGAAGTCGCGCTGGATGCGGAAGCGGCCAGCAAGAGCGTCGTCGTTCTTGATGCCGAGGATGGTGCTGCGGTTGTTGAAGTTGTCGACAACGCCGACCTGGTTACGGATGTCGAGGTGCGTGTAGAGAACCTCAACACCGATATCCAGACCCGAAACGGGCGACCAGATCAGGTTGGCAGCGATGTTGTATTCCTTGGGATCAAGCGAACGCGGGAAGGCGCCGAAGGTGCCAGCGTTGTTGTACTTGAGCTTCAGTTCCGAGTACGAAGCCGTGATCTCGGTGCGCAGCTGCGGGGTCCAGTAGTGCTTCAGAGCTGCAACCAGCGAGAAGCCGGAAGAGTTGTTGACGCTGCCGGTCAGGGTGTTGATCGAGGCATCGGCAAGGGTCAGAGCGCCGAGACGGCCGACGCCGAAGCTGCCCGGGTACCAGCCGAGATAGCCGAGAGCGCCGTCAGCATAGGCAGCCTGCAGGATCAGGTTGTCGCCAGCGGCGAGCATCGGCAGGTTGATCTTGACGCCGCCCTGGATCGCCCAGACCATCTCGTCACCATCGACAGGCGCAAGGCCGGCGACGATCGTGTTACCGACAGCGTACTTACGCTGGCCGACAGCGCCGGACAGCTGAGCGGAGCCCCAACCCTGGTCGACACGCAGCGAGCCGACGAGATCCGGGAAGTCCTGGCCCTGAACGACAGCGGCGCCGAAGGCACCGGTGTTCGGGTTGAACGTCACGCCCGGCAGTTCGCGGTTGCTCGTGCCCGAGACGCGATCTTCGGCCGAGATCGTGGCCGAGAAGCCCGAACCGAAGGTGGCGGTGTAGGCCAACAGGTTCAGACGGGTGTCCGAGGTACGGGTCGAAGCGAAGTTGTAGTCGTTCGCGTAGAAATCGAAGAACGACTGAGCGCGACCAGCGGTGATCGGGCCGAACTGGATGAAGGCCAGGTCGAGGTTCGGGCTGGAGCCGGTGCTGGAGAAAGCGCGGGTCGTGCCGGGAACAACGATACCGGTGTTGAACGGCGTGATGGCGCCGACGTTGTAGATGCCGGAGTTGTTGGTCAGCTCATAACGGAAGAACGTACGCAGGGTGCCGTAAGCGGTGGCGGTGCGGGCGTCGATGTTCAGACGGCCACGAGCGCGGGTGCCGTACGAGTCCTGGAAGTCCCCGAAGCGGGTGCCGACAGCGTACTCAGCGCGGACACGACCACCAACGCGGAGGCAGGTGTCGGTGCCGGGGATGTAGAAGAAGCCTGCGCCGTAGGCGGAGCAGACGCGAACGTATTCAACGGGAGCCGACTTCCGCGAGGGAAGGTCAGCTGCGTGAGCCCCGGCGACCGCGGCGATGCCGGCGGCGGAACCGAGGAGGAGGCTCTTTACGAGCTTCATTGGTAACCTCCAAAAGAGTTTCGAGACCCTCGGGCTTTGACATGTTCTTGGCGGACAGTCCCAGGAGACCAAAACCGCCGAACTTGCCTCTTCCCGGCCTTTCGCCCGCGTCCCTGAACCATTCAGAGGCGAAGACGAAAAACAGCGACCGGGGTTGTCCCGACGCCCATCCACCATACGAAAGCCGCATCGCCGATCAACCGCGATCAGCCTGCCGAGGGGTCTGGAGGGGTGCTTTGGACCTCGGTGTTGCAGGCGCGCCACGCTTTGAGACACGAAATTTACCGGTCGTTAACCCTGCGCGCCCGGCGGCCACGTTTTGTAAACCTTCCAAACCAGAATCGCTCCGGATCAGAGGTTCTCTATGGCCGCTTTCCCGACAGGTGATTCCTCGATCGCCCGGCAATCGGAGCGACGCTCAATATTCCCATTCGGCGCCGACGCCGACGGCGGCGCTCCCGTCCGCCCCGGTCTCGGCCTGGAGTTTCAGCCGACGCGTCACGTCGATTCCGATCGAAACGCCGCTGTCTTCCGGCTTCGCACCGACTTTCACGCCGACGGACACATTGTCGCCGATATAGCGCGATGCCCCGACCGTCGGACCGCCTGCCCCGACCTGGATGTCGAGATTGTCGACGCCCAGCGATTTGCGCAGCTTCTCGAACGAATCGTCACCGCCCCCACCGGCAAACTGCGCGGCGGTCTGCGCCAGCTGGAGAGCCTGGAACGGGGAAAGCGAGCCGGAAGCGCGGGCGAAGAGCAGGCGGGAGAGCACTTCGTCCTGCGGCAGCTCCGGCTGCGAGGTGAAGGCAAAGGCCGGCTGGTCGGCCGGGCCGCTGACAATGATTCTGGCGGTCACGTCCGAGGCGCGGGTTTCGGCGACGAAATCGAGTTCCGGAATCGTGCTGCCCGCGAAGGTCAGCCGCCCCTTGCTGAAGTCGAGGCGCTGGCTCAGCACGGTCAGCCGGCCGCGCCGCAGGTCGAAGCCGCCATTGATGGCTGGGGACGCCAGCGTGCCGCCAACCCTGATTTCCCCGCCGAGCTCGGCATCGATGCCCCGTCCGCGGATGAAGACGCGGTTCGGAGCCGAGACGGTGAACGCCAGCATCGCATCGAACGCCGGGGCCGGCCGGGCGTTGCCGCGCGTGGGCGGCCGGGCTTTTCGCTCTGCGACAAGGCGGGCCGCGGCCGTGCCTTTGGGCTTGATATGCTTGATGCCGGCGACGGGGCGCAGCGAAGCCGGCAGGCGGTCGGGGACCGCGACATCGAGCGAGACGACATCGATCCGCCCGCCGATCCGCGGCCGCTGTGCCAGTGGCCCGCTGAGTTCGAGCCCGAGATCGGCGACCGCCGTCACCAGGCCGCTGGACACAAGTTGCGCGCGCTTGCCCTGGATTCGGACCGAACCGGGGAAACCGGCTGCCGGATCGAGCCTGACCTGGCCGCTGGCGGAGAGCGTGCCGCCATTTGCAGTCTGCGCGGCGGCGCGCTCGATCGTGACGTTCTCGCCACTGGCGTTCAGGCGGGCTTCGATAGCCGTCAGCCGGATACCCTGAAGCGCATCCGTGAAGCTGCCATTGGTGAAGTTCGCGGTGCCACTCAAGCGAGGCGCGGAGGCTGTGCCCCCCGCCCGCATGTCGAGTGCGACCGCCCCTGTCAGCCTCTGGCCGCTTGCGGCGATCATGGGATTGGCAAGAGCAGCATCGAGCCGGCCCTGAGCGCTGAGATCGAGCGCTCCGGTGGCATTCAGCGGGGCGGTTCCGCGCAATGTCAGGTTCGCGCTGCGCCCGGCGTTCACGGTTGCGTTGACGCTCGTCTGATTGCCCTTGAACGCGCCCTCCCCGGTGATCTCGATCGGCGGCAGGCCGGCCTGTCGGGTCTCGGGCGTCGTCAACCGTGCGATCCGAACGTTCCATGGGCCGTTAAGCGCATCCGGCTTCCCGGTGATCTGCGCCTGTGCGTTCAGCGTGCCCGAAAGGTCGAGCTTGGGCGCCGCGATGCGAGCGGCCGAGAGCGGCACGTCGCTGGCCGTGAAGCGCAGGTCCAGCGTCTCGCCGGCGCGTCCATCCAGCGTCACACGGCCGGCATCGATCGCCAGCGCGAGATTGGCGATCTCGACGCCGGAGGCCGGAAAGCTCAGCGAAGCCGGATTCGCGAGCGCGATCCTGCGGCCATCGCGGCGCGCATCGAAGGAAGCGATCTCCAGCTTCAGCGGATCGCCCGGAACCAGCTTCCCCGCCCCCGCAAGCGAGAATCCGCGCGCTGCCGCGCTCAGCGTGAAGGCGCTGGCATCAGGCGCGCCCTTCGAATCGAAGCGGATCGCGGTGATGGCCTCGCCGGAGACGACTGCCCGATCGATGGCCACCGCCGCATCCAGCGCCGGACGGCCACGGATGTCCGTTGCCCCGATCGTGGCATCGAGCCGGTCGATCGAGACGGAAGGACCGGCAAGACGGGCTCCGCGCGCCGTCAGGTTGGCATTCTGCCGGCCATCCACGACCGCCAGCGCAATATCGGCGTCGAGCTGGCCACCGAGCTTGGTCAATGCCAGCGGTGACAGATCGTCGAGATTGCGGGCGGCAAGGGTCAGGCGGCCAGCGGCGCGGCTCGCCGGATCGACCGTCAGCGCGCCATTCAGCCGGACGGAACCGATCGCAAGAGCGAGCGATGACAGGTTCCAGCCATCATCGGGCAGCCGCGCGAGCTGTATCGTGCCGGTTGCGGGCTTGGCATCGATCTCGCCGGCGAGCGTCAGGCGCGAATCGAGTGCGCCCTGCAGGTCGCGAACCACTGCGTCGATAGCCAGTCGGGGAATCGGGCGCCCCAAAGCAGTGGCATTGGCCACCGCAATGCGGGCGGTCGCATCGAGCTTGCTCTGCGGCCCGGTCACCTGGGCCGTGACGTCGCCCCGCCCGGACAGGCGCGGGTCGGCGCGCTTCAGATCGGGCAATGCGAGGGCAAGCCGCAGATCGGAACGCTCGGGACCGAGCCCGCCATCGGCGGTGAAGGCAGCGTGCTGGCCGGCAAGGCGCAAGCCGGTGACCGTGATGTCGCCTGCGAGAGCGCTGACCTGGCCCGCAAGCGTGAGATTGCCGGCAAGCAGCCGGTCGACGGCCGCTTCTCCGGTGGCCAGTTGATCGGCCTGGCCGGACAGCGTTGCGCCATAGGCGTGGGTGCGGGGCGTCGCGTCGAGTTCGGCCGAAATATCGGCGCGGCCCGCCAGTGGCCGCCCGGCGAGCCCGCTCAGGCGCGAAAGGTCGGGCAGCAAGGCTTTCAGCTGCCCGAGAACGCGGGCCTGTCCCAACTTGCCCTTGTAATCGAGTTCGACGCCGGACATCGCCAGCCGAAGCGTCTCGAAATCCGCCGTGGAGTCGTCATTGCCAGTGCCACGCAGGGTGAAGGTCACGCGATCGCCGACGGCGCGGGCAAGCTTCGCATCCGTGAGCGCGATGCCGGATGCCTCGCCATCGGCGACCAGCGCGATGCGGGTGCCGGCGGTTCCGATCGATCCGTTCGGCGTCGCGGTAAAACGCGCGGCGAGCTTGCCGAGCTGGCCTGCCGGAAGCTTTGCGTCCCCCAGATCGAGCGTTGCGACGACGGTCGGGCCCGCGACCGGCCCCTTGATCGTGGCGTCGAAAGCGAGCCGGGCGATCTCAGCGCCGGAGGTCACGGTGCGGCCCTCGGCATTGGGCCGGGCGGCTGCGGTGACACGGACATCGACGGTCTTGTCGGCACCATAACGTCCGAGGATACCGAGGCGCGCCAGCGCCGAGACCAAAGCGAGATTGCGGATATCGACAGCACCATCGTCGAGAAAGCCGACCGCGCCATCAAGTTTGGTGGAGCCGGCGAAGACGGGCGCAAGCGGGGCCGGCATCAGGCCTTCGACGCGCGCATCCAGCGCCAGTGCGAGTTGCCGCGCATTTCCGGAACGGTCGAGATTGGCAGACCCTTGAGCTCCGATGGTCGGACCGGCCGTGAAGGTCAGGTTCGACCGGAAGGCGTCGAGCGGGCCATCCCCGTTCAGATCCAGCTTGACCGGCGGCTGGTCCGGCAGATTGGCGAGATGCGCGATCAGGCCGCCCTGCGGTTCGTCGACCTTGGCGGCCACCTGGAGGCGCGTGGTCTGGGGCACGAAGCCAAGGCGAACCGTGAATTCGCCGGGCGCATCGAGGCGGCGTGCTTCCAGCCGGAGATCCAGCCCCTCTGAGGGCGCGCCGAGCGTCGCGGAGCCGGTCGCGCGCAGGCGGGCGGGCACGCCGAGAAGCGGCTCGCCCAACGCGAGTTCGCTCAGCTGGAAGGCGCTGATGATGAGCTTGAGCGGCAGTTCGGGCAGGATCGGCTGGTCGTTAGCGGCGGCGACGCCGGGTTGAGGTGCCGGCTTGCGCATGATCTCGAGCTTGCCGATCTCGAGCCGGTTGACCTCCAGCCTGCGGAACAGCAGTGCGCTGCGTGTCCAGATCAGGCGAGCGCGGTCGAGCCTGAGCCAGGGGCCGTCCCGATCGGAGAGGACGATGTCGCGGATCTCGACATCGGAGGAGAGCGCGCCGTTGACTTGCCCGATCGAGACCTGGCTGGTGTCGCTCGAGAGCGCCTTCGAGATCAGGTCGGCGACGATGCCGCGATCGGTCTGGGCGTCCTGCGCGAAACCACCGAAGCGCGCGGAGACCACCAGCCCGACCGCCAGGAAAAGGGCCAGCAGCGCAAAGCGCGGCAGGGTCAGGCCGCGCTTGAAGAATTCTGGTTTCATGAGGTCCGGCTTCATCAGAAAGCCTGCCCGATGCTGACATAAAGCGCAAAAGGCTTGTCGCCCTTGCGCGGATTGAGCGGGGCTGCGACATCGACGCGGATCGGTCCGATCGGGGTGTAGTAGCGCAGGCCGAGGCCGGCCGAATATTGCAGCTTTTCCTTGAAATCGGGAAGGGTCGACGAAAAGGCCGTACCGGCATCGGCGAACGGCACGATGCCGATCGTATCGGTGATCTTGATGCGCGCCTCGACCGAAGCCTCGAACAGGCTGCGCCCGCCCGTCAGCTGGCCGAGCGGGCCGAGCGGCGCCAGCGAGCGATAGGCATAGCCGCGCACCGAGCCGCCACCGCCGGCATAGAAGCGCCGCGTCGCCGGAATCTCGGCCAGTTCCGCCCCGGCGATCGAGCCCAATCCGATGCGGCCGGCGAGGACATAGCGAGCGTCGTCGTCGAGCGCGTAATAGCCTGACAGCGCGGCCTTGGTTTGGACGACACCGACCGTCGAGCCGAGGAAAGTCGGATAGGGCGCGACCGAGGCGATGGCGCGGATGCCGCGCGTCGCGTCGAGCAGGCTGTCGGTCGAATCGTATTTCACCGAGAGCGGGATGCCGACCAGCGTGTAGTCGATCTGCCCGAGCACATCGCTGGTTTGCCCGCGCTCGACCTCGATCCCGGCCTGCACCGAGAAGGTATCGCTGAAGCGGCGGCGGATCGCGGTGGTGACATTGGCGTAGCGCGCGGTGTAGCCGCCATAGCGGTTGGTGCCGACACGCTCGCGCGTCGCCATGCCGTCGAGCAGGAAATCATAGCGGCTGCCATACAGCGCCGGCTTCAGGAAACTGAAGGCGAAGCGGCCGCCAATGTCGGATTGCTCGAAATCGCCGAATTTCTGGATCTTGGTGCCGTCGATGCGCGGTGCGAGGAAGAGGTCTCCCTCGATGCGCAGGCGCTCGGCCCCGCCGAACAGGTTGCGGTGTTCCCAATAGGTCTTCACCGCCGGGCCGTCGATCGTCGAATAGCGCGCCGAGAAGCCGATCAGCCGCTTGGGCCGCTCGGTGATGTCGACGAAGATCGGCAGATTGCCGGCAGTGTCGAGCTTGTCGGCCTCGCGGATGCGCACCGAGCCGATGGCGGGAATGGTGGCGACAGACTTGCGAGTGTCGGCAAGCGCCTTGGGCGAATAGGGATCGCCCGGTTCGAGATAGATGAAGGAGCGCACCACGGCAGGCGGCACGTCGACGGTCTGGCCGATCGTGACATCGCCGAAGCCGGCGATGGGGCCGGGATCGACGACATAGGTGACATCCATGATGCCGGTGGCGTGGTCCACGACGGGACGCAGCTCTACGATCTTGGCGAGCGGGCGCGACTGGTTGCGCAGATAATCGACAAGCGAGGCCTGCGCCGAACGCAAGGCAGCCGAGGTTGCCGCATCGCCGGGTTTGAGCCGCGAAACCTTGGCCGGATCGGTGATCGCAGGCGGCCCTGACTCGTCGCGCTGGACCACCTCGATGTTGCGGAAGCCGAAGACCGGCCCCGGCTTGACGCGAACCGTGATCGGGACTGCATCGCGGTTGCGATGAGCTTCGAGCGCACGCACCAGCGTAGCGTTCGGCTCGGCCCCGACCTTCAGCGACGCGCCATCGACGGCGATGGCGAGTTCCGCGTTGAAATAGCCCTGCGACCAGAGCGCATCGACAAGAGGATTGAGATCGGCAGCCATCCGGCGCGCCAGCGTCTCGCCATCGGGCGGCGCATCCTGACGCAGGCGATAGAGCAGCGAAGCGTCCTGCAGCGCCCGCGTCAGCGCTTTCGCATCGGCGGCGTCGCCGAGATCGAACTCCAACTTATAGGGCAGCGTCGTGGCGTTGGCGGGCGGGGGCTGATCCTTGGTGCCAAACAGCCCGAAGATATCCAGAGACGAAAAATCGAAGGCTTCCGCAGGCGAAGGCTGGACGCTCAGCATCGCGACGACGGCGTAACTGCCTCCGCTTACAACAGCGCGGGTCGCCCTCCGCCACAACCGCATCATTCCTCCAGGCAACGCCACGCTTCACTCAACAAATAAGGTCGAACTGTGTTCTGAAGATGATCGCGCCGCGATGATGGACTGATCTCCACTCGCGGCGCAACGCACTATTGGCTAACGAAGCGTCAGCGATACTGTTCCCAGCGGGCTCAGCTTCGTGACGATCTCGCCCTTTCCGGGAGACAACACGCCGCCGCACAGGCTGCCGGTGGTGACGACCTGGCCGGCACGCAGGCCGGTCATGAAATCGGTCTTGCGATTGGCCCAGGCCAGGAACGGCGCCATCGGGTCGCCGTTTCCGTGCACGGCCGGCTTGTCATAGATCGTGACGCCGTTGAGCGAGATGAAGCAGCCCAGCCCGGTGAGGTCGTCGAGCACCTTGATGTCGAGATCGGGGCCGATAAAATATCCGCCATGGCCCAGCGCGTCGGCAAGCCAGAGCGGGAACGCGACCTGCCCGGCCCAGTTGGCGAGGCGACCCTCGACGATCTCGATGCCGAGAAACGCCTTGTCGCAATAGGACAGAAGCTCGGCGCGCGAATAAGGCTGGGCGGGGCGGAAGGGCACATCGCGCGCCAGCCTGAGGCCGAGCTCGATCTCGACGCGCAATTCGGCACCGATCGAGCCCTCATAGACGTCGCCGGGCTGGAGATACGGTCCCGGCATCAACCCCGCGACTGGCGTGCCGTCTTCGGCGATGGCGACCTTCCAGCCCGCTTCGGACAGGCCCAGCCGTCCGGAAATCGCCGCCTGCACCGCGAGCCCCTCGCCCACCGAGGTCGGCACGGGCAGGCTCGCCGTCTCGACAAGCGACCTGTCGCGCCTGGCCGCGATCAGCGCGTCGCGGACGATCTCGTTGGTGGTCGGCATGCGTCTCTTCCCTTATTGGCTGCGTGGTTCGGTCGGTACTGCCCGACCGGCGCCATGGTGCGCAGGAGGCTCGCCACCTGCCAAGCTGCTATATCAGCAGGCAGGAGGCGAACAAGGTGCAGGCCGACTGTGACCTCTGCCGCTCGCTCCTCCTGCCATCAGCCGGCGGCGAGCGGCGCGAGAATGTTGCCCATTCATAGAACCAAGGCCCGGAGCACGACCATGACCGCAACAGAAAACGACCGGCGCATCGACTATATCGAGTTCAACGTCGCCGATCTCGGCCGGGCACGCGCCTTCTACGAACAGGCGTTCGGCTGGACGATGACCGATTACGGGCCCGAATACTGCGCTTTCGCCGATGGCCGGCTGGAGGGCGGCTTCACCACGCAAGGAGCGCCCAATCCGGGCGGGCCGCTGGTCATTCTCTACGCAGACGATCTGGCCGCGATGCAAGGCCGCATCGAGGCCGCCGGCGGCCGCATCGTCAAGCCGGTCTTCGACTTCCCCGGCGGGCGGCGTTTCCATTTCGCCGACCCGGACGGTTACGAGCTCGCGGTGTGGTCGAAGGGCTGAAGAACCATCGGTTCGGCTGGATCAGCGTCTGGCCGCGACCCTACCCACCCCGTCATTGCGAGCGAAGCGAAGCAATCCAGAACGGCAGAGCTCTACGCCCCCTGGATTGCTTCGCTAGCTCGCAATGACGGGAGGTTGTTCAGTGCCTCACTTGCCCCAGCGCAGGGCCAGCGGGTTCAGTTCGCGCGCGAGTTCGATCAGGCCCTTGCGGGTTTCCGGATGCAGCGGCGTCAGCGGATGGCGCACGGCCTCGCTCCTGATGACGCCGCCCTCCCTGAGCACCGCCTTGGCCGAGCGCAAGCCGCATTGGCGGTTCTCGTAATTGATGATCGGCAGCACCTGCGCGTAGATCGCGGCCGCGGTCTTCCGGTCACCAGCCGCATGCGCGGTCAGGATCGGCTTGATCAGGTCGGGGATCATCGCGCTGGTCATCGTGCCGGTCGCGCCGGCATCGAGATCGGCCATCAGCGTGATCGCCTCCTCACCGTCGAAGGGGCCTGCGACGGCGCTTCCGCCGGCCTCGATCAGGGCGCGCAGCTTGTTGGCGGTGCCGGGCACCTCGATCTTGAAATAGCGGACGAGCGGAACGTCCTTCGCCAGCCGGACCATGAAGGGCACTGTCATGGTGACGCCCGACAGCGGTGCGTCCTGCAGGATGACCGGGATGCCGCAGGCCTCCGTGACATGTTTGAAATGCTCGATCATGCCTTGCTCGTCGGCCTTGAGCAGCGCGCCATGATAGGGCGGCATCATCATCAGCATTTTGGCGCCGGCATCGGCCGCGGCCTTGGCGCGCTGGGCGGCGATGCGGGTCGAGAAATGCGAACAGGTCACGATGACGGGCACGCGCCCGGCGACCTGCTCCAGCGAGAGCCGCATGACCTGGTCACGCTCATCATCGGTCAGCAGGAACTGTTCGGAGAAGTTGGCGAGGATGCAGATGCCGTCGACACCCTGGTCGACCATCAGGTCCATCACGCGGCGGTTGCCGTCGAGATCGAGATCGCCGTTCTCGTGGAAGATGGTCGGCGCGATCGGCAGGATGCCCTTGTAAGGTTCAGTCATGGCGTGAGGTTCAGTCATGGCGTGAGGTTCGGTCATGGCGTTTCCCGCAGGCTGGTCTTTGCTCGAACTGGCGGGCGGATCCCTGCCGTCCTCGCCAGGCGTCGTTTCTACATGATCGCTGCATACAGTATACCCACCCTGGTGGTGCAGGTGTTTTTCCGGACTGGCGTGTGGATCCTGCCATAGCAGGAACATCGAGCCGCCTTTTCCGTTTCCTACTCTGGCGTGGCGCGCCGCATCCGAGGCGTCAGAAGACCAGCGGGAAGGGAATCCGGATGAGAATTCTATTGCCGATCGTCATGGCTTTCGCCCTGTCGGCCACCGCCACGACGGCGCAGGAATCGCTGCCGCCGCAGGAGTTCGCAACGCAGGCCGCCCTGTCCAACATGTTCGGCGTGGAGTCAGCGACGCTGGCGCTCCACAAGACGGCATCGCCCGAGATCAAGAGTTTCGCGCACCGGCTCGCCAACGATCACACCACCGCCGGCAGCGGGCTGCGGCAGATCACGGCGCGGCGCTCCGACATCGCCTTGCCGGAACGGCCTGACTCCCGATATCTCGACATGCTGCGCGATCTGTCCGACAGGCAAGGCGAGGATTTTGACAGGGCTTATGTGAAGGCCCAGCGGACCGTTCACGAAGAAGCGGTCGTGCTGGTTTCGCGTTACGCGCAGAATGGTAGCGATGCCGAGCTGAAGGCGTTCGCGGCCAAAAGCCTGCCGACCCTGGAGAGGCTCAACGACAAGGCGAAAGAACTGCGCTCACCGCCTTGAGCAAGAGCGAGAAGGGTTGAACATACTGGTCGTAAGACGTTCGGATTCGCCGCGTCTGCTGGCTTGCATGCGGCTCGCTTGACAGCATGGCCCGCCTCGCCTCCCGTGCCCCGAAACAATCAAGGGGACACGCCGGCCATGCTCACTCTGCGCCAGATCGAGGTGATCCGCGCCATCATGATCACCGGCACGATCAGCGGCGCGGCAAAGCTCCTCAATGTCTCCGCGCCCGGCATCAGCCGCCTGATGAAGCACACCGAACGTTCGCTGAGATTGAAACTGTTCGAGCGGCGGCATGGGCGTTACGTTCCCACGCCCGAGGCCAACGACATCTTCGAGCAGATCAACGGCGTCTACAAGAAGGTCGACGACCTCCACTACACGCTGGCCCGGATCGAGCGCGGCGGCGGCATCGAGTTGCGCCTGGGGTCGGTGCCGAGCATCTGCCACGTCATGGTGCCCCGCGCGATCGAGAAGCTGAAGCGCAAGCATCCGGATCTGCGCCTCGACATCAATATCCTCAAGATCGAGGAGGCGATCGACTACCTCCTGCTCGGCAAGGGCGAGATCGCGGCGATGAGCTACAAGCTCGACCACCCGGGCATCGACTTCGAGCCGCTCGTGATGGGAGAGTTGCTCTGCATCGTGCCTGACGGGCATGAGCTTGCGCAGCTCGAAACGATATCGGCCGCCGAGATCGTGCGCCACAAGCTCATCGGCATCGACCCAAACGACCCCTATGGCCGCGTGATGGCGGAGATATTCAGCCAGCAGGGGCTGGCCTATGACATCGTCATCAAGGCGCGTTTCGGTACCACCGTATGCTCGCTGGTGCGCGCCGGGCTCGGCATCGCCATCATCGACCAGTTCACCGTCGCGCATGGATCGATGCAGGGCATTACGGCGATCCCGATCACCGAGCCGACGCAGTTCCAGACCTATGTCGCGATCAAGAACGATAAAGCGCCCTCCCTCTATGCCGAGACCTTCGTCAAACTACTGCGCGAAGAGATGCAGGCGGTGGTGACGCCGCGCGTCGCGACGACGACAGTGCCCGAACGAAAAAGATAACATCAGGTTAGGTAATCCAGACGGATTGGTTATCGCGTTATCATCGCGGATTGGCTTATGTGACGTTCGGCAACGCCCGCCTCGATGATGGGCGAGCCGAATTGGGGACGGATATGCCGGCTTTTCCTGTAGCCAACGCGACGGACCATGTGCGGGCCTCTAGCGGCGTGCTGCCGAACCGCGATACGCCCGTGCCCGCCGGTCTTATCCGAAAGTCTCAAGCGGTGGCGGACGCGGCCTGTCATCGGCTCTGGACACCGCTGCTCAAAGCCGCGCAAGAAGCAGGCGCGACGGTGACGGCCGGGCGCGAGCTCGCCATCCATCAGGCGCTCGACGCGTTCCGCCTCTTCACCGGCATCGACGCGTCCGAAACCGCGATGGCGCAAGCCTTCGACCAGCTCATGGCGGCAGGGGAGCCTGCGAACCGCGCCGCCTGAACGACGACCCGGGCAAACCGGGCGCGACAAGAAACGAAACGATTGAATTGGAGGAGACGAAGAACATGAAATCGCATTGGATCATGGCAGCGGCGCTCAGCGCCGGCCTTGGCAGCCCCGCCCTGTCGCAGGACAAGGTCAAACTCGTCGACGTGATCGAGCTTTCGGGCGCGGGCGCCACTGCCGGCACCAATTTCAAGAACGGCGTCGATCTCGCCGTCGCCGACATCAACGCCAAGGGCGGCATTCTCGGCAAGCAGATCGAAATCGTGCATTACGACACGCAGACGAACCCCGGCAATACGCGCGCCGCGGTGCAGCGAGCCATCGACGAAGGCGCCTATGCGGTGTTGGGCCCGGTGTTCTCCGGACCGATCTCGGCCTCGATGCAGATCTCGCAGCGCGCCGAGATCGCCCAGATCGTCGCCGGCGAGGCGGCCGGCTTCACCAAGCAGGGCAACCCCTACATCTTCCGCACCTCGCTCAGCCAGACGGCGGCGATGCCCAAGATCGCGAAATACCTGAAGGAGACGGTCAAAGCCGGTTCGATCGCCGTGGTCTGGGTCAATAACGACTTCGGCAAGGGCGGGCGCGACGCGATCCTGCCCGAACTCGAAAAAGCAGGCATCAAGGTCGCCGTCGACCTCGCGACCGAGCAGGGCCAGGCCGATTTCGCCGCCGATGCGATCAAGGTCAAGAATGCGAATGTCGATGCTGTCTTCGTCTATCTCAACGAGGAAGAGAGCGCCCGCTTCCTGCGCGCAGCCAAGCAGCAGGGCATCACCAAGCCGATGATCGGCGAGACGACCCTCCTCGGCGCCAAGGTGATCGAACTTGCCGGCGACGCAGCCAACGGCGTCAAGGGCCATGTCGGCCTGTCGATCGATGCGCCGATCCCGGCCTTCCAGGACTTCGGCAAGAAGTACCAGACCAAGTACGGCTTCAACTCGGACCATAACGGGCTGAAGGGCTACATGGCCGTCCATATGGTGAAATGGGCGACCGAGAAGCAGAAGAAATTCGACAAGAAGGGCCTTGCCGACACGCTGCGCGGCGCGACGATCAAGCCCTCCGACGAGCCGGGAATCCTGATGGAGACCACGATCGAACAGAACGGCGATCTCGACCGCGAGAGCTTCCTGGCGGAGGTGATCGACGGCAAGCAGGTGATCACGGCGACGCTGCCGAAGATCAAGCCGTAAGGACCGGAACGAGCTCCCGTCATTGCGAGCGTAGCGAAGCAATCCAGGGCCAGTTGCTCCACGTCCACTGGATTGCTTCCTCGCTTCGCTCCTCGCAATGACGGAGGGCGCGCTTCGCCCCTTACCGAGAGATGGTCGGGCCAAGCCCGACCATGACGCCCCATCGCGAGGCACAAAGCCATGGCCGAATTCACCGCCTATCTCATCGCCGGCATCGCCACGGGCGCGATCTACGCGCTCGCGGCCATCGGCTTCACGCTGGTCTGGCAGACCTCGCAGACGATCAACTTCGCCCAGGGCGAGTTCGTCATGCTGCCCGCCGTGCTCGTCCTGCTTGCGATCAAGCTGCTGGGTGCGCCGATCTGGCTGGGGGCGCTCGTCGGCATCGCAGCCTTCATCCTGATCTTCGGCGTCGGCTTCAAGCTCACGGTCGTCGATCCGATGATCAAGCATGGCGTGCTGCCGCTGGCGATCGCCACCATGGCGCTGTCCATCATCATGAAGGAAGGCGCCAAGGACGGCTTCTCGGCCGAAGCCCAGAATTTCCCGTCCTTCGTGCCGACGCAGACGATCTCGGTCTTCGGCGCCTCGATCTCGCTGCAGCATCTGGCGATCATCGCCTGCGCCTTCGCGGTGATCGGGCTGCTGCAATGGTTCGTGGGCGGCACAAAGCTCGGCCGGCAGATGCAGGCAACCGCTCAGAACCCGACAGTCGCGCGGATTCTCGGCATTCCCGTCGAGCGCATGGTGCTGCTGACCTTCGTCATCAACGCGGCGCTCGCCGTCGTCGCCTCGGTGCTGATTTCGCCGATCTATCTGGCGAAATTTTCCAATGGCGAGGTCATCGGCCTGTTCGCCTTCATCGCGGCGATCGTCGGCGGCTTCAACCAGGTGCGCGGGGCGCTCGTCGGCGGGCTGATCGTCGGCATCGTCGACAGCATGGCCGCCGCCTACATCTCGACGCAATATCGGCTGGCCGTGCCGCTGATCCTGCTCGTCGTCATCATCCTGCTCAAGCCCGAGGGCTTGATGGGCCGCAAAGAGGAGCGCCGCGTATGACCGCGCCCGCAAGCCAGGAAAGCCTGCCGCAGCGCAGCCGCCTCGCCCTCCCCGCTTCCATCGACGGCATCCTGCTCACGCTGGTGGCGGGCGCCGCGATCCTCTGGTTCGCACCCGTCGGCATGGGCCGCTACGGCACCTATGTCCTCTCGCTCTGGCTCGTCATGAGCATCGCCGTGATGGGACTTAACCTGACGCTTGGCTATGCCGGGCTGAAATCGCTGGCGCAGGCCGCCTTCATGGGGCTGGGCGCCTATACGACCGCGATCCTGACGGCGAAATTCGGCGTGAGCTGGTATGCGGCCTTCGCGCTGTCGGGTGTCCTGACCTTCGCGGTCGGCATCGTGCTCGGCTTCCCGGCGCTGCGCGTCAAGGCGCACTACCTAGCCTTCGTGACGCTCGCCTTTTCGACGCTGATCTGGCTGGTCCTGCGCAACGAGCAATGGCTGACCGGTGGCGTCTTCGGCATCTCGAACATCAACCGGCCCGAGTTCTTCGGGATCAAGCTGTTCGGCGCACTCGAATTCCACCGTTTCGTGGTCGTGATCACCTTCATTCTGGCGGTCGCGCTGTGGTGGATGATCCGCAGCCCCTGGGGGCGCGCCTTCATGGCGTTGCGCGAGAACCCGATCCGGGCCGCGAGCCTGGGTGTCGATACGCGCACCTACACGCTGCTCGCCTTCGCCATCGGCTCGGCCTATGCGGGTTTCGCCGGCGCGCTCTACGCTCCGCTAGTGGAGTTCATTGACCCCTCGCCCTTCTCGCTGTCGCAGAGCTTCTTCCTGCTGCTGATGGTGGTGGCGGGCGGCTCGGGCTATCTGCTCGGCCCCTTCATCGGCGCGCTGCTCGGTGTCGTGCTGCCGGAATGGCTGCGTTTTGCCGGCTCGCTCTACCTGATCATCTTCGCCTCGATCGTCATGCTGCTGTTGATCGCCTGTCCGCAAGGTGTGAGCGGGCTGTTCGAGCGCGGCTGGGCCAGGCTGACCGGCAAGAACTCCGGCGGCAAGAACTCTGGCGGCAGGAAAGGGACGTTCTGATGGGTAACAACGTCCTGGAAGTCACCAACCTCCACAAGGCCTTCGGCGGCATCAAGGCGGTGAACGGTGTCTCCTTCTCGGTGAAAGAGGGCGAGATACTCGGCATCATCGGCCCCAATGGCTGCGGCAAGTCGACCCTGTTCAACTGCATCCTCGGCCAATTGGAGCCGACCGAGGGTTCGGTCAGGCTCGACGGGAAAGACGTCACCAACAAGCGCCCCTCCGACCTCAACCGGCTCGGCGTCAGCCGCACTTTCCAGCTACTGCAGGTGTTTCCGGAGCTCTCGGTCCGGGAGAACCTGATCCTGGCCGGCCAGGAGCATGAGGGCTCGATGCTGTCGAGGCTTTTCGGGGCTCGCGATGCGGGCCTGTCGGAAAAGGCCGACAGGATGATCGGCTTCTTCAAGCTCGGCCATCTAATCGACGCCAAGGCGGGCGGGTTGTCCTATGGCCAGCAGAAGCTGCTCGACGCCGCCATGGCCTTCATGGCCGGCCCGCGCCTCGTGCTGCTCGACGAGCCGGCCGGCGGCGTCAACCTGACCATGCTCGGCGATCTGAAGGAGCGGCTTCGCGCGATCAACGCCGAGCAGGGCGCGACCTTCGTTGTGATCGAGCACAACATGGATTTCGTGATGTCGCTGTGCTCGCGCGTGATCGTGCTGGCCGAGGGCAAGGTGCTGGCGGAGGGCACGCCGGCGCAGGTCCGGGCCAATCCCGCCGTCATCGAAGCCTATCTGGGGCATTGAGGAGCGACGCCATGAGCACCCCCATCCTCGAACTCGACGGCGTGGTCGGCGGCTACGGCGCCATGACCATCCTGAACGGCACGACGTTCAAGGTGCGGCGCGCCGCCATCACCACCGTGATCGGACCCAACGGCGCGGGAAAATCGACTGTTTTCAAGGCGATATTCGGCCTTCTGAAAGTGCGCGAGGGCCATATCCGCCTCAACGGCACCGACATCACCAACTGGACCCAGCGCAAGCTGCTGGAGGCCGGCATCTGCTATGTGCCGCAGGGGCGCAACATCTTTCCGGAGCTCTCGGTGCGCCACAATATCGAGCTGGGCGCCGTCGCTGCCGGCTCCGAGATCACCGACATGCCCAAGCGCCTGGAAGCGGCGCTAGACCGCTTTCCGGCGCTGCGCCGCAAGGCCGACCAGCAGGCTTCGACCCTGTCCGGCGGTGAACAGAAGCAGCTCGAGATCGTGCGCGGGCTGCTGCTCGACCCCAAGCTCGTCCTGATCGACGAGCCCTCGATCGGGCTTTCGCCGATGATGGTGCAGGAGACCTTCGGCATTCTGATGGACCTGCGCTCGCGCGGCGTCACCATCCTGATGGTCGAGCAGAATGCGCGCTCGGCGCTGGAAATCTCGGATGAAGGCCTCGTGCTCGAACTCGGCCAGACCCGCATGCAGGGCCCGGCCGCCGAAATCCTGGCCGACCCGCGCGTCGGCCAGCTTTTCCTCGGTGGCGCGATGACGGAGGCGGCGTGATGGTCGGGGGTCTGGCGCGACGACCGGGCCTTCCTTCTCCCCTCGCGGGAGAAGGTGGATCGGCGAAGCCGAGACGGATGAGGGGGCGCTCGACGTTTCCGTTTAGCGCGATTTCGAATGCCTCCCCGTCAATGTCGCGCGCCCCCTCACCCCAACCCTCTCCCGCGAGGGGAGAGGGGGCCGGTCGCGGCTTCAACCGGAGTTCTGGACTGTGACTGCTCCCCTCAAAATAGCACTCGTCGGCGCCGGCCTCATCGGACGCGCCCATCTGGAGCGCCTCATCGCTTCGTCGGAATGCGATTGCGCTGCGATCTGCGACCCGACCGACGCCGCCAAGGCGCTTGCGGCCGAACGCGACCTGCCCTGGTTTCCGTCGCAGCGCGAAATGCTTGAAGCGATGAAGCCCGACGGCGCGATCATCGCCACGCCCAATGCACTGCATGTGCCAGGCTCGATCGACTGTCTCGAAGCCGGCGTGCCGGTTCTGGTCGAGAAGCCGCTGGCCGAGACTGTCGCCGCCGCGCAGCGTCTGGTCGAGGCGCAGGCGCGCACCGGCGTTGCCGTGCTCGCCGGCCATCACCGCCGCCACAACCCGATCGTCAAGGCGGCGCGCCGGATCGTGCGGGAGGGCGGCATCGGGCGGCTCGTCGCCGTCAACTCGCTCTTCCTGATCCGCAAGCCGGACGATTATTTCGATGTCGCCTGGCGGCGCGAGGCTGGCGGCGGCCCCGTGCTGATCAACCTGATCCACGACATCGACAATCTCAGATTCATCTGCGGCGAGATCGACGCCGTGCAGGCCATGACCTCGAACGCGACGCGCGGCTTCTCGGTCGAGGATACGGCCGCCCTGACCTTCCGCTTCGCCAATGGCGCTCTGGGCACAGCGACCGTCTCGGATGTGACGCCCGCGCCCTGGAGCTGGGAACTCAGCTCCGGCGAGAACAAAGCCTATCCGCAGCGCGATGGTCATTGCTACCTGATCGCCGGCAGCGAGGGCTCGCTATCCCTGCCGAAGCTCGATCTCTGGCGCTATGAGGGCCGGCAGGGCTGGTGGGAGCCGCTGCTGCAGGAGAGCCTTGCGGTTGCGCCTGTCGAGCCGCTGGCGGAGCAACTGCGCCATTTCTGCGCTGTCATTCGCGGGCAGGAGCAGCCGATCACCGACGCAGCCGATGCCGCCCGCACGCTTGCGGTGGTCGAGGCTGTCGGCGAGGCTGCGCGGCATGGCGGGTTGGCGACCGTGAAACATCAGGCAAAGGCTCAGGCGGCATGAACGCGACCTCGATTGCAACCGTCTCCCTCAGCGGCGATCTGGCCGAAAAGCTGCAGGCGATCGCAGCCGCCGGCTACGACGCCGTCGAGGTTTTCGAGAACGATTTCCTGACCTTCGACGGCAGCCCGCGCGATGTCGGCAAGATGATCACCGATCTCGGGTTGACGATCTGCGCCTTCCAGCCCTTCCGCGATTTCGAGGGCATGCCGGAGCCGCTGCGCGCGCGCACCTTCGCGCGGGCCGAGCGCAAATTCGCGATCATGAACGAACTCGGCGCCGAGCTGATGCTGATCTGCTCGAACGTTTCGCCGCAATCGCTGGGTGGTATCGACCGGGCTGCCGCGGACTTCCGGGAACTGGGCGCGCTCGCCGCCAAATACGATGTGCGTGTCGGTTTCGAGGCGCTGGCCTGGGGCCGGCATGTCAACGATTATCGCGACGCCTGGGAGATCGTACGGCGGGCGGGGCATGAGCGCATCGGCCTGATCCTCGACTCCTTCCATACGCTGGCGCGTCACTCGCCGCTGGAGCCGATCGCCTCGATTCCCGGCGACCGGATCTTTCTGGTCCAGCTCGCGGATGCGCCGAAACTCGATATGGATGTGCTGAGCTGGAGCCGGCATTTCCGCTGTTTCCCGGGCCAGGGCGACCTTGCCGTCGCCGATTTCGTCAAGGCCGTGGAGCAGACAGGCTATTCCGGGCCGCTGTCGCATGAGATCTTCAACGACCAGTTCCGGGCAGGCTCCGCGCGCCGGCTGGCGACCGACGGCATGCGCTCGCTGATTCAGCTCGCAGACCAGACGAAGCCGCATCTGCCGCCGCGTGCCGATATCCTCGGGGTCGAATTCATCGAATTCGCACTGGACGAGGATACCGCCCACGATCTCGCCACCCTGTTCTCGGCGCTGGGCTTCCGTCGGACGGGAACGCATCGCAGCAAATCAGTGACGCGCTGGTCGCAGGGCGGCATCAATCTCGTGCTCAACACCGAGAAGGACGGCTTTGCCCAATCGCATGCGATCATGCACGGCCCCGGCGTCTGCGCGATCACGCTGCGGGTCGCCGACGTCGCGCAGACGATGGCGCGGGCACGGGCGCTGAAGATCGCGCCGTTCGAGCAGCCGGTTGGCCCTGGTGAAATGGAAATCCCCGCCATTCGTGGCGTCGGCGGCTCGCTGATCTACTTCACGGAACCCAAAGGCAGTCTCGCCCATATCTGGGAGGCCGATTTCAACCCGGAAGCACCCACCTCCTCCGCGCCTGCCCTGCTCGACAGCGTCGACCATATCTCGCAGTCGATGGACTATGAGGAGATGCTGTCCTGGCTGCTGTTCTATACCTCCCTGTTCGCGCTCGAGCGCGTGCCGCAGCTTGCCATCGCCGACCCGGCCGGACTTGTCGAGAGCCGTCCGATCGTCAGTCCCGACGGCGCGCTACGCTTCGTGCTGAACGGCTCGCAGGCGACGCGCACGTTGTCCTCGCGCTTCGTGTCAGAGCATTTCGGCTCGGGCGTGCAGCATATCGCCTTCGCCGCGCCCGACATCTTCGCCGCGGTCAAGGCCATGCGTGCGGCCGGGCTCTCCTTCCTCGACATTCCCGAGAACTATTACGAGGATCTGGAAGCGCGGCACGGGCTGGACCCGGACTATATCGACGCGCTGCGCGAGCATCACATCCTCTATGACCGCGACGGCGATGCCGAATTCCTGCAGGTCTACACCCACGTTTTCGCCCAGCGCTTCTTCTTCGAGATCGTCGAGCGGCGCGGTGGCTATGTCGGCTTTGGAGCGGTGAACGCCTCCGTCCGTCTGGCGGCGCAGGCGCGCGAGGCGCGGCCGGTGACGATGCCGCGCCCGCTCAGGGACTGACCCACACGCGTCATTCTCGGGCGAAGCGAAGCGTCGACCCGAGAAACTCCTTTGTGGAGATGCTCGGGTCGAGCCCGAGCTGACGGCCCGATTCCGTCCCTATCCCCGCAGCATCTGCATCGGCGCCGGATAGTATCGGAACCCGTCGCCGGCCTTGGCCAGGTTGCCGAAGCCCGGCCAGGCGAAATGATAGGACATCACTGGCGTCTTGCTCTCCGAGAGCATGCCGAGCAGCTTGAGCCGCGATTGCACGGCCTGCTTGGGATCGCTGTCATAAGCGAATTCCAGGCGCGGATTTTCCGTCAACAGGATGGCGTGGTGGGTAAGGTCGCCGAGGAAAGCGAAGGATTTTCCAGCCGAAGCGACCTGGAAGATGTGATGGCCGGCGGTGTGGCCGGGCGCCGCCAGCGCCTGCACACCCGGCAGGAACTCCTGCTGATCCTTGAAGAAGACGATGCGCTCCCGCACCGGCAGCAGATTGGCGCGAGCGTGTTCGACGAAGGCCTTTAGCGGTGAGTTCAACTTGCTTTCGTCGGTCCAGAAATCGAAGTCGATCTGGCTGATATAGATCTGCGCATTGGGAAATAGCGGCTTGCCCTCGGCCGTGCAGATGCCGCCGATATGGTCGATATGGGCGTGGCTGCAGACGATGGCGTCGACATCGCCAGGCTTGATGCCGGCCTCCTCGAGGCTCTTCTGCAGGCGGCCCGTGGTCGGCCCGAACGCTTTCGAAAAACCCATGCCGGTGTCGAACATCACCAACCGGTCGCCGAAATTCACGACGGGTATGTTCTGTTCGAGGACGACATTGTCCTTGGGCAGGAAATTTGTCTCCAGCATGCCGTAGACCGTCTCCTTGGGCACGCCGACGAAGTTCGTGCCGGGGTCGCCAAGCGGCAACGGGCCATCCGAGACGACCGTGACCTCGGCCGTCCCCAGGGCGAAACGGTAGAAATAGGGCGACTGCGTGTTTGTGAGCGGAGCCTTCGCAAGGGCATGGCCGCCCAGGGGCAGAGCGCTTCCTGCGGCGAGCGCGGCCGCGCCGCCCAGAAAACCACGACGACTTGTATTCGGCAGAATCAGATCATTGGACATGGCGTTCCTCCTGATTGAATCCATCCGGCCGTTTCGCCGGTTTCCTGTGGTTGGGCGCAGTGAGCGATGCTCGCCTGACGATGCACCAGCCTCCCGCCTCGCGGAGGAGGATGCACCGGCCTTCAGGGGAACGGCCAATAACGCTTCGCTCTAAGGCGCATAAGCGAAAGCTGGCGGCGCATACTGGCTATGGCGCGCACAGGACGCTACCAACAGCCAATGGACTTCGGCAGCTGATCAGAGACACAAACAACGATGGATCTGCGTCAGCTTCGCTATTTCACGGCCATTGTCGAACAGGGCTCATTCTCGAAGGCCGCCACCAAGCTGCGCGTCGCGCAGCCGGCGCTGAGCCAGCACCTGCGCCATATGGAGGATGAGCTCGGCGTCGCTCTCCTGCATCGCGGCACACGCGGCGTGCTGCCGACAGAAGCCGGCGAGCGGTTGCTGGAACGTGCACGCGCCATCCTCGCCGACTTTGCCGAGCTGCGCGACAGCGTGCGCGGGGCGAGCGCTGCGCCCGGCGGGGAGGTCCGCATCGGCCTGCCGGGAACCGTGAGCGAGCAGTTCAGCGTGCCGCTGATCGAGGCGGCCCGCGAGCGCTACCCGGCCGTGCGCATCCGCATCGCCGAGGCGATGAGCGGCTTCGTGCTCGACTGGCTGCGGCGCGGCGAGGTCGATCTCGCGGTGATCTATTCCAGCGCCGACCCCAAAGGGCTCGGCGTCCATCACATCCTGACCGAGGAACTCTGCCTGTTCGGACCACCGTCCCTGAGCGCGATCAAGACTCCCCCGGGCAGCGCCGTAACATTGGCGGAAGCCGCCGCCGTCGAGCTGATCCTGCCCGGCATCGGGCACGGCCTGCGCGACCAGATCGACGCCGCGGCCGCGAGCGTGCGGGCCACGATCCAGCCGGCAATCGAGATCGAATCCTACACCCAGATCAAGCGCCTTGCGGAGCGCGGGCTGGGCTATGGCATCCTGCCGCGCATGGCGGTGCGGGCCCAGGAGAAGGCCGGCGTGTTCCGGACATGGCCGATCGAGAAGCCGACGCTCTACCGCAAGGTCTATCTGGCCTACTCGACCGAGCGCCCGATGCCCGCCGCCGTGCGCGCGATCGGCCAGCTCTCCTGGGACATCCTTCGCGGTCTCGTCGCCGACGAGACCTGGACCGCGACGCTGGGTGAAGATGGCGATCACCCGGCTTTATACGGCTGATCGCGTTTTCGTCTTTGACAGGATCAACTCCGCGACTGAACCTCCGACATTCATCCTCAGCCCTCATCCTGAGGAGCAAGCCGTAGGCCTTGCGTCTCGAAGGAGGTTCCAGCGCGCTTTGGAACCTCCTTCGAGACGCCGCGACCGCGGCTCCTCAGGATGAGGGCTGAGGGTGGACAGACAAGAAGACGTCCGCCCCCCGAGGAAACGCCCGTGAAAATCCGCGCCGCCGTCCTGAATGCCAGCCCCGTCTCCGCGCCCTATGCCAAGAGCCGGCCGCTCTCGATCGAGGAGGTCGACCTCGCACCGCCCGGTCCCGGCGAGGTGCTGGTCAAGGTGCGCGCTGCGGGCTTGTGCCATTCGGACCTGTCGGTGATCGACGGCAACCGGCCCCGGCCCGTGCCGATGGTGCTGGGACATGAGGCAGCCGGCGAGGTCGTGGAAGCCGGCCCCGGCGTGCACGACCTCAGGGAGGGCGACCGGGTCATCATGGTCTTCGTGCCGTCCTGCGGCCATTGTTCGCCCTGCAGCGAGGGACGGCCGGCGCTGTGCGAGCCCGGCAATGCCGCCAATGGCGTCGGCGAACTCATCGGCGGCGGGCGCAGGCTCTCTGCCCATGGCAAGCCGGTGCATCACCATGTCGGCGTCTCCGCCTTTGCCGAATATGCGGTGATCTCGCGGCACTCGCTGGTGAAGATCGAAGCCGATCTGCCCCATGAGATCGCGGCGCTGTTCGGCTGCGCGGTGCTGACCGGCGTCGGAGCCGCGGTGAATACGGCCAAGGTCCGCGCCGGTGAGACCGTGGCTGTCGTAGGCCTGGGCGGCGTCGGCCTGAGCGCGCTGATGGGCGCGGCCGCCTGTGGCGCCTCGCGCGTCATCGCCGTTGATCTCTCGGAGGAGAAACTCGCGATCGCGCGTGATCTCGGCGCGACCGACACCTTCAATGCTGGCGATCCCGGCGTCGTCGAAGCGATCCGTGCCGCAACCAAGGGCGGCGTCGACCACGGGCTGGAGATGGCGGGCTCGGTCAAGGCGCTCGACCTCGCCTATCAGATCACGCGGCGTGGCGGCACGACGACGACCGCCGGGCTCGCCAACCCGACCCACACGCTGGCGCTTTCACCCGTGCGGCTCGTCGGCGAGGAACGGACGCTGAAGGGCTCCTATGTCGGCTCCTGTATCCCGATGCGCGACATTCCCCGCTTCATCGACCTCTATCAGCGCGGCAAGCTCCCGGTCGACAAGCTCCTGACCAGCACGAGCGACCTCGACGGCATCAATGAGGGCTTCGATGCCTTGAACGAGGGGCGGACGATCCGGCATGTGATCGTGATGTGAAAGCTTCGTTCTGAGAGGCGCGACGCAAGCCGGGAAACACACGTCATCCCGGACGCAGCGAAGCGGAGATCCGGGATCCATCGTCGGGCTCCGGTGCCTTTCGATGGATCCCGGGTCAAGCCCGGGACGACCCAGTGTTTCCGAACGCAATCAGCATGCTTTACCCCGGCGCCTTCATGTGGTGGAGCCGGAGCGGCTGACGCAGCAGAAAGCCCTGCGCCGTGTGCTCGGCGAGGGCATTCAGGCGCCGCTCCACCTCCGGGCGAGCCTGCGCCAGGCGCGGACGCCGCTCCGGATCGGCCGCAACGA
Source organism: Allobosea lathyri (assembly GCF_900108245.1). GTDB lineage: Bacteria > Pseudomonadota > Alphaproteobacteria > Rhizobiales > Beijerinckiaceae > Allobosea > Allobosea lathyri. Next base: position 9,117 of record NZ_FNUY01000010.1, on the reverse strand, counting down.
TGCGGGCGAGGAAAGCCTCCAGATCGGGATAGGTCTCGGCGCGATCGTACTCGACCTCGCGCACGAGCAGGAGCGCTCCAGCCGCCAGTGCCTGGCCGATCGCGGCCTGGGCGGCATGGCGGATCTCGGTCTCGTCCTCGACGGGCACGAGCGCGGCGAAGAAATTGCCCTCGGCCAGCGGCTCGACCACGATGACCGTTCCGCCTGGACCTACGACGCGGACGGCCTCCGCCAAAGCCGCCGTCATGCTCGCCACCGGCACGTGATGCAGGCTGTTCAGGAAGATGGCCGCCTCGAATGCGCCATCCCCGAAAGGCAGCGCCTCGGCCGGTCCCAAACGGATGTCGGCGGAGGGCGAAGCGAGGCGCGCCTTGGCCAGCGCCGCCTCGTCGGGATCGATGCCGGCGGCCACGGCGCCACGCGCCGCCAGCGCCTTCACGAGATAACCGGGGCCGCAGCCGATATCGAGAATGCGGCGACCCTGAAGTGGAGACAGGATCGCCTCGATCTCGCCCAGCGTGTCGCCGGTCGGCCGGGCCACGGCGTCAGCCATGCTTGTGCACGATGGTCTTGGTGACCGCGAACTCCTCAAGCGCGGCGAAACCCTTCTCGCGACCATGGCCGCTCTTGCCGGTGCCCCCAAAAGGCAGCTCGATGCCACCGCCCGCGCCATAGCCGTTGATGAAGACCTGGCCGGCGCGGACCTTCTTGGCGACGCGCTGCTGGCGCCCGCCATTGCCGGTCCAGACCGCCGCGACCAGCCCGTAATCCGTGGAGTTGGCGAGCTTGATCGCGTCGGCCTCATCCTCGAAGGGGAAGGCTGCGAGCACTGGCCCGAAGACCTCTTCCTGCTCCAGCCGGTTGCCGCGCGGCACGGAGCCGAACAGTGTCGGCGTGACGTAGAAGCCGCCATTGGGCACGCCCTGCGCGATCTCGCCCTCGGCGAGCACGGGAATGCCGGCCTCGCGCGCCTGGTCGATGAAGCTCTGCACGCGGCCGCGCTGCTTGGCGTTGATCACCGGGCCGCAATCGAGATCCATCTCCGGCGTGCCGGCCCGCAGCTTGACGAACTCCTTGGCGACGGCGCCGATGAACTCGTCGTAGACATTCTTCTGCACGAGCACGCGGCTGCCGGCCGAGCAGGTCTGCCCGGTATTCTGGACGATGGCCTTGCAGACGATCGGCACGGCGGCGTCGAAATCGGCGTCGTCGAAGACGATCTGGGGCGACTTGCCACCGAGTTCGAGCGTGCAGGGGATCAGATGCTCGGCGCAGGCGTGCTGTACCATCTTGCCGACCTCCGGCGAGCCGGTGAAGGACATGAAGTCGATGCCGGTATGGGCGGAGAGCGCAGCCCCTGCCTCATGCCCGCGCCCGGTGACGATGTTGATGGCGCCATCGGGGAAGCCGACCTCGGAGGCCAGGACCGCGAGCCGCAGCGCCGTCTGGCAGGCTTCCTCAGCGGGCTTCAGGACCACCGCATTGCCCATCGCGAGCGCGGCCGTGAGCGAGCGGCCAAACATCTGCGCCGGATAGTTCCAGGGCAGGATATGCCCGGTGACGCCATGGGGCTCGTGGATGACATTGACACTGTAACCGTTCAGGAACGGGATGATGTGGCCGTGCACCTTGTCGGCCGCGCCGCCATAGAACTCGAAATAGCGGGCGGTCGCCTCGATATCGGCGCGGGCCTGCGCCATCGGCTTGCCGGTGTCCTGCGCTTCCGTGCGCGCCAGCTCGTCGAAATTGTCGAGGACCTTGAGGCCGAGTTTCGCGATCAGCCGCCCGCGCTCGGCAGCCGTGAGCTTGCCCCAGGCGCCCTCATAGGCGGCGCGGGCCGCCTTCACCGCATCGTGGATATCCTCGGCTGTGCCGCAGGCGATGCGGGTGAATTCCTCGCCCGTCGCCGGCGCGAGCACGGCCATGGTTTCGCCTGTCCGGCCAGCGACATGGCGGCCGTTGATGAAGTGTTGAGTCATGGCTTTCTCCAGATGTCAGTGCCGATCGGCCGCTGCGAGCGAGGTCGCCGCGAGTCCACCCGATATTTCGGTGACCTCGCCCCGCTCGATTGCATAGCTGCGCTCGGCAAAATTCCTCAGCAGGCTGGGGTTGGATTCGGTGATAAGCAAGGCGATGTCGGGATGACTGTCCCGCAAAGCGCGCAGGGCAGCGGCGTAGCGATTGGCCAGCACCGGCGCAAGACCCTGGAACGGCTCGTCGAGCAGGATGATGCGCGTGCCGACCATCAGCGCTCGCGCCAGCGCCGCCATCTTGCCCTGCCCACCCGACAGGCCGGCGGCGGCGCGATGGCGCAGATCGGCGAGTTCCGGCAGCACCTGGTAGATATCCGCCAGCCGCCGCGCGATTTCAGGGCCGGGCACCTTCATCACCTCGGCGGGCAGGCGGATGTTCTCCTCGATGGTGAAGGACGAGAACAGACGGCGGTCCTCCGGCGCGTAGCCGATGCCCAGTCGCGGGCGCTCATGCGGCTTCACGTCGAGGATGGGCCTGCCGTCGAAACCGATGGTCCCACCGGTCACCTTCATGAAGCCCATGATCGCGCGCAACAGGCTCGTCTTCCCTGCCCCATTGCGCCCGATCAGCGCGACCGTCGCGCCTTCGCCGAGCGACATATCGACCTTGCGCAGCACCTGCACGCCTTCGATCTCCGCGGATAATCCCTTGATCTCCAGCATGATCAGACCCCCGCCCCGATCACGGTCTCGCGGACTTCCGGATGGTTCAGGATCTCGTCGGGCGAACCTTCCAATGCGATCCTGCCGCCCGACCAGACGGCGACGCGGCTGGCGTAGCGGGCGACCACATCCATGTCGTGCTCGACGAAGATCGCGGTGGTGGCGCGCGCGTCGAGCGCGCGGGTCAGCGTATCCATGACCTGGAACTTCTCATGGCTGGAGACGCCGCTGGTCGGCTCGTCCATGAAGATCAGCCTGGGTTCGAGCGCGAGTGCGACGGCGATATCGATCAGCTTGCGCATGCCCTCCGGCAATTCCCGGACGATGCGATGGCCGGTGTCCTTCAGCCCGACAATTTCGAGCAGCACCCACATCTCGTCGACCTTGGGATGTTTCGTCAGCTTCAGGAAGGGCGACCAAGTGCCTTCGCGGGCGCTCAGCGCCAGCAGCAGGTTCTCGATCACCGTGTTCTCGATGAAGAGCTGTGGGATCTGGAAGGACCGGCCGATGCCGAGCCGCGTGATCGCGCGCGGGCTGAGCGCCGTGACGTCCTGGCCTGCAAAGATCACCCGGCCCGATTGCGGCTTGATGTAGCCGGTGCAGAGATTGATGAAGGTGGTCTTGCCGGCGCCGTTGGGCCCGATGATGGCGATGCGCTCGTTCGCCCGGACCTGAAGGCTCGCGCCATTGGCGGCCTGCACGCCGCCGAAGCGCAGTTCGAGCTCCCGGGCTTCCAGGATGAGGTCGGTCATTGGCCCGCCCCCGCGCGCTCGACTGCGGCCGGCGGCTTAGCTGCCCGCTTTTTGCCGGCGATCAACCCGTAAAGCCCGGTCGGCGCGAAGAAGATGATGATCAGCAGCATGACGCCAAGCACCGCATGCCAGGTCTCGGGCGCGTAGACCGCTGCATAGCCCCGGATGATCTGGAACATCAGCGCGCCCAGGAAGGGGCCGGCGACGCCCCCCGCCCCGCCCAGGATGGCGATGAAGACGAATTCGCCCGAGCGCACCCAATAGGCCAACTCCGGCGTGACATGGCCCGAGACCAGCGCGATGATCGCGCCGCCAAGTCCCGCGAGCAGGCCCGACAGCAGATAGGCGCCGAACAGGACCTTGCGGCTGGAGACGCCGAGATATTCCAGCCTCGTCTCGTTCGACTTGATGGCTTCGAGAGCCTTGCCGCCGGGCGAGAGCAGGTAGCGCGCCACGAAGAGCGCCGCGACGACGCAGAGCGCCAGCGTGATGTAGAACATCCAGAACTCGAAGCTTTCGCGTTCCAGCGTCATGCCGGCGAGCGTCGGGCGCGGCACGCGCTTGCCGTCGGCGCCGCCGGTGATCGAGAACAGCTTCTCCAGCAGCGAGAAGAACACCATCGAGATGGCGAGGTTCAGCATGCCGAAGAAGATCGCCCGGTAGCGCACGATGAACAGGCCGATCAGCGCCGCAAGCAGCCCCGAGGCGGCGGTGGCGATGGGCACCAGCAGCAGCACCTCATGGCCGAAGCGCGCGGTTGCCATGAAGGCCACGACGTAAGCCGAGAAGGCGAAGTAGAGCCCATGGCCGAAGGAGACCTGCCCTGCCCTGAGCAGGACGAGGATGCCGAGCGCCGCCAGCCCCTCGCAAAGTGCGACGGTGAGGATGACGGTCGACCAGGGCGACAGCAGCGGGAAGACGACGAGCGCGATGAGCAGCCCCGCGCCGATGACAATCTGGCGCGACATCAGACCTTCCTCGTCTGCAGCGTGGTGAAGAGGCCCTCGGGCTTGATCAGCAGCACCACGACCATGATGAGATAGGGGATCAGCACATCGAACTCCGGCGCGAAATAGACGGCTGCCGAGCGGCCCAGCCCGATCATCAGGGCCGCAACCGCCGCGCCCTCGATGCGCCCGAGGCCTGCGGTCGCCGCGACGGCGAAAGAGAGCACGATCATCCCTGAACCGATGCCGGGCGTCAGCGATGTCGTTGAAGAGGAGAGCGCGCCACCGAGCGCGGCGAGGCTCGCGCCGATGATGAAGGTGATGAGGTAGACGCGCGTCGCGTCGATGCCCATCGCCATCGCGGCCTCGCGATCCTGCGTCACCGCGACGATGGCACGTCCGAAGCTGGTGCGGCGCAGGAAGGTCCGCAGGCCGACGAGCACAGCGAGAGCCACCAGCGGGATCAGGACGAGCTGGTAGTTCGTATAGAAGATGCCGAAGACCTCGATCGTGCCGAGCCAGTTCATCGGCGCATTGGCGAAAAGCGGCTGCGTGCCGAAAATCACCTTCTGCGCATCCTCCAGGATCATGAAGACCGCGAAGGTCACGAGGAGCTGCAGCACCTCCTCCTTGCGATAGACCCGCCGCAGCAGCAGCGCCTCCACCGTTCCCCCGACGACGACGCCAACGAGAATCGCCGAGATCAGGAACAGGGGGAAGGCGAGCCAGGTCGGCAGGCCCATCCCCGCCGCAGCCAGCACGGCACTGGCCGCGACATAGGCGCCAATCGCATAGAACGAGCCATGGGCGATGTTGAGCACGCCGAGGACGCCGAAGATCAGCGACAGCCCGACCGCGACCAGGAAGATCAGCGAGCCGTAGGCGAGGCCGTCGAGCGCGGCGAGAAGGATCATTTCAGGAGGCATTGCGGGGTCGTTTCGTTTTGCCGTTTCAGCCTCTCGACGTCATCCCGGACGCAGCGAAGCGGAGATCCGGGATCCATCGAAGGCAGCGTCATGGTCGGGCTTGCCCCGACCATCTCGGGAACCAGCAAGCTGGTCATGAGATTCTCGGGTCAAGCCCGAGAATGACGCCTTACGATGGCCCTTCGGCCGACGCGGGTTTGGTCACTTCGTGTAGTCGAAGGTCTCGATCGACTTGTCGCTGCCGAGTTCGGGCTTCACCTTGGCGAACCAGTCGAGCGACTTCTCGCCGAGCGGCGTCGTCACCAGCTTGCCGGGATAGAGCGCCATCTTGTCGTAGACCGCGAAGGGATATTCGGGAACGCGCTTGGTCGTGCCCAGCATCTGGTCTTCCAGCCCCTGATGGTCGGAGCGGATCGTGATGGTGCCGGTCAGCGACTTGAATTCGAGCCCCTCGAAAGCAGCGATGACCTGCTCCTTGCTCGGCCATTTGCCGCCAGCCGCGGCGCCGGCCTTCTCATAGGCCTTTACCAGCCCGGTCACGGCCTGATTCATGTGGAAGGTCGGATAGATCGGATAGACGCCGGTCTTGGCCTTGTAGGCTTTCACGAAGGCCTGCATTTCGGCCGAGTTCTTGTATTTCGGGTGCAGGAAATAGTGGTCGCCGCGCGAGCCGACGATGACGCCCTCCGGCAGAACCGCGCCGAGACGTTCCAACGAGCTTTCCGCCAAAGGCAGCACGAAGGTCGACTGCTTCAGCAGGCCGCGCGCCGCCGCCTGCTGGACGAAGGTGTCGAGATCGCCGCCCCATGAGGTCGAGATCACGACGTCGGGGCGCAGCGCCGAAAGCCGGGTGATCTCGGTCGAGAAATCAGGCGCTCCGAATTTCGGGAACAGCTCCGCGACGATCTTGACGTCGGGCTTCAGCGCCTTGAGGCCGGCAGACAGCAAGGCCCAGGATTCACGGCCCCAGGCATAGTCCTGGTTGACCACCGCGACCGTCTTGAAGTCCGGCTTGACCTTCATGAGGTAGAGCAGCGTCGCCATCATCTCCGAACCGGCATGGCCGCCGGTACGCACCGAGTATTTCCACTTGCCCTCCTCGAAGATGGTCTGCGTGCCGCAATCCCACATCACATTGACGACCTTGAGGTCCTCGGCGACGGGGGCCAGCGCGTTGCAGGAACCAGACGAGATCGCGCCCAGCATGACCTGGGCGCCCTGATCCTGCACGACGCGGCGGTATTCCGAGATCAGCTGGTTCGTGCCTGCGCCCTCATCGACATAAACCGGCTTCACCGGCACGCCGAGAATGCCGCCCTTGGCGTTGATCTCGTCGAAGAACAGGTCGGCCGCGTTTTTGCCGGGCACGCCGAAGACGGAGGCCGGCCCCGACAGGAAGGTCGCGACGCCGACCACCAGCTCCTTCGGCTTCTCCTGCGCGCCCGCTGGCAGCGCCAGCAAGGTGCCTGCCGCGAAGGCTGCGGCGGCAATCTTCATCCTGACCATGATGCTCTCCCTGAAATCCTCGTGGAGCACGCTCTTGGCGGCGCGCTGCCTGGGCAGAAGGGGTGCATGGGCGTTGAAGGGCCACAAGTAGGATAAAACGATGAACGCCATAGCGATAATCTATAGAGCCCGGCGCCAGCGCGGTTTTGGCTATGGAGCCCATCGCAAAACATTATTTGACTTGAACCGCTCAAACGTTCGCTTTCGGCGCTCTGGGAACAATGACTCGGCGCAATGATGGCGGACGCTCTCGAAGGCATAGTGGTGGTTGCACTGGAACAGGCCGTCGCCGTTCCGATCGCGACCTGTCGGCTCGCCGATGCCGGTGCGCGCGTCATCAAGCTCGAGCGGGCGGAAGGCGATTTCTCGCGGGGCTATGACGATTATGCCAATGGCCTGTCCTCCTATTTCGTCTGGATCAACCGCGGCAAGGAATCCTGCCGGGTCGATCTGAAGCAGCCGGGCGACCTCGCCATGGTCGAGGCGATGCTCGGCCAGGCCGATATCTTCATCCAGAACCTCGCGCCCGGCGCGACCGGCCGCCTCGGCATCGGCAGTGCCGACCTGCGCAAGCGCCATCCGAGACTGATCACCTGTGACGTCTCCGGCTATGCGCCGGGCACGCCGCACTACACCCGCAAGGCCTATGACCTGCTGGTGCAGGCGGAAGCCGGGTTGTCGTCGATCACCGGCAATGAAAGCTCGGGCCCGACGCGGATCGGCGTGTCGATCGCCGATATCTCGACCGGCCAGGCGGCCTATGCGGCGATCCTCGAGGCGCTGCTGCGGCGCGCCCGCACCGGCGAGGGCTCGCATATCGCGCTCTCGCTCTTCGACACCATCGCGGAACTGATGAACGTGCCCTATTTGACGCGGCGCTATGGCGGCATCGAACCGCCCCGGCTCGGCCTCGCCCACCCTTCGATTGCCCCCTACGGCGTCTTCCAGCTTGCTGACGGCAATGTCCTGCTCGCCGTTCAGAGCGAGCGCGAATGGCAGATCCTGGCGCGCGACGTCCTCTCAAGCGAGGCACTCGCCAATGCTCCCCGCTTTGCCACCAATGTGCTGCGCGTCCGGGATCGCAAGGCCCTGGACGAAGCGATCCAGGCCATCCTGATCTCGCGCAGCTTCACCCATTTGACATCCGCGCTGGACAAGGCCGCCATCGCCTATGGCGCCGTCTCCAGCGTCGGCGACCTGATCAGTCACCCGGCCGCAACCACTCTCCCGGTCGAAACGCCGGCCGGCACAATCGAGGTCCTGGCGCCACCTGCCATCGTCGACGGCAAGCGCGCCACGATGCGCCGCGTGCCGGGGCTGGGCGAGCATGAGGCGGCGCTGCGTGCCGAATTCGCGCCCTTGGCAGCCACACGCTCGGCCTGAATATCCAGAGGTCAGCAGAAGACGAGCACGATGCAGGACAACGACCACGCCGACATCCGCGACGCCGTCGCCAGGCTCTGCGCCGGCTTTCCGGGCGAATACTGGCGCAGGCTCGACCGCGAGATGGCTTACCCGAGCGCGTTCGTCGATGCTCTCACGCAAAGCGGCTTTCTCTCGGCGCTGATCCCGGAGGAGTATGGCGGGGCCGGCCTGCCGCTATCGGCTGCGAGCGTGATCATGGAGGAAATCCAGCGCCAGGGCTGCAATGGTGCGGCCTGCCATGCCCAGATGTACATCATGGGCACGCTGCTGCGGCATGGCTCGGCCGAGCAGAAGCAGGCCTATCTGCCCAAGATCGCTTCGGGCGAGTTGCGGCTGCAGGCCTTCGGCGTCACCGAGCCGACGAGCGGGACCGACACGACAAGCCTGCGCACGACCGCCCGGCGCGAGGGCGATCATTACATCGTCAACGGCCAGAAGATCTGGACCAGCCGGGCGGCGCAGTCCGACCTGATGCTGCTGCTGGCCCGCACCACGCCGCGCGAGGAGGTCGCCAAGCGCACGGAGGGGCTGTCGGTCTTCATCCTCGACATGCGCGAGGCCCTGAAAGCCGGCCTGACGATCCGGCCGATCCGCACGATGATGAACCACGCCACCACCGAGGTGTTCTTCGACAATGTCCGCGTACCCGCCGCCAATCTCGTCGGCGAGGAGGGCAAGGGCTTTCGCTACATCCTCTCGGGCATGAATGCCGAGCGCATCCTGATCGCGTCGGAATGCGTGGGCGATGCCAAATGGTTCGTCGAGAAGGCCTCGGCCTATGCCAGGGAACGCCAGGTCTTCGGCCGGCCGATCGGCCAGAACCAGGGCATCCAGTTCCCGATCGCCAGGGCCTACGCCAATATGC
>NZ_FNUY01000025.1 GCF_900108245.1 Allobosea lathyri | reverse complement strand
GCCGAGCAGAGCGCCGCCAGCGCCAGCTCGCTGACGGGCAAGATCGGCCAGCTCAACGACCTCGTCGCCGCATTCAGGACGGGCCATGAGGCGGCCCCGGTGCAGCCGCCCCTGCGCGCCGCACCGCCGGTGCGCGCTGCGGCGAGCAAACCCGCCTATGCGCCACCCGCCTTGCGCAGCGCCGACAAGACCACGCCCGCCTCGGGCGCCGGCTCGGAGCCGGAGCGGCTGCGCAACCTCGCCGAAGCCGCCTTCGCCCAGACCAAGGCCACGCCTCCCAAGCCCGCACCACGCAAGGTCGCGAATGGACGCGCAAACGACGCCGGCTGGGAGGAGTTTTAGCGGCGAAAGCCGCTCAGGCTTTGAGCATATCGACGGCCCGGGCGCTCCCCAGTGAAATCATACGCGGATCGGACTTGTGTCAGAATTTCCCGGTGCAAGGCCTTGGATAAGAGCCAAACTTAATCGGTCTTTTATTTATTTAGGCCATGACCCTAGGGCAGGTGGCGGCTTAGCCGGCCCGCCGATCGCTTCGGGGTAGGTCACGATGAAATCCATTCGCGTTAAGATCCTGGCCGTGCTGGCCATTATTGCCGGCGGCGCGATCCTGTCGGCAGCACTCGGCCTCTACGCCCTCACCAAATCCAGCGATCTCAACGCCCGATCGAGCCTGCAGGGCGACATCGCGCTTGCCACCGAACGGCTCAATTCGCTGGTGATCGGCGTGGTGATGGATTCGCGCGGAATCTACATGTCGAAATCGACCCAGGAGGCCGATACCTATGCCAAGGGACTGGAAAGCCGCTTTCCGCTCATGCGCAAGCAGGCAGCTGATCTGGTCCGCCTCGTTCCCGCCGGCGAACGCGAAAATGCTGCGCAGATCGACAAGTTGATCGGCGAGTTCATCGGCTTCCGCTCGGAAACGGTTCGGCTCGGACGCGAAGTCTCGCCAGCGGCAGCCAATACCCAGGGCAATAACGACCTCAACCGCGCCAATCGGAAAGCCCTGAACGATCTCCTCGTCTCCTTCGGCCAGCGCAACGAGCGGGCCGGCGGCAGGCTCAGCGAGGAAGCAGCCGCTTTCACCAGCCAGGTGCAGTGGATTTTGCCAGCCGTTCTGCTGGCGACCCTGCTGGCCTCGATCTCGACAGCGCTGCTCTTCGCGCAGCGCTCGATCACCAAGCCACTGCTGGACCTCAGCGCCGTCATGGAGCGCCTGACGGCTGGCGAAACCCAGATCGACGTGCCCCATGTCGGGCGCCAGGACGAAATCGGCACGATGGCCCGCGCGGTCGCGGTGCTGCGCCAAAGCAGCGAGCAGGTCGCGCTCCTTCAGGAGCAGGAACGCAAGGCCGCCGCTGCGCGACTTGAGCGGGTGCAGTCGATGGAAGCGGTGGTTTCGGATGTTGGCGACGTCGTTGCGGCGACGGCGGCGGGCGATTTCAGCGCGCGGCTGCAGATCGAGCAGGCCGACGAGCAGATGCAGAAGCTGGTCAGCGGCAT
>NZ_FNUY01000023.1:0-27500 GCF_900108245.1 Allobosea lathyri | reverse complement strand
ATTGTCGCTGAGACCGACAACTATGTTCCAGATGAGAAAGATGGTCGCCGGCTGCGTTGCCTCGAAATAAAAGACGTAACCGACAACGGGCAGGGTCAGCAGGATCAACGGGATCTGCATGATGCCCAGCAGCAACGCCACAAGCGTCAGCGGACCAGCTGCCGGGAGCCCGATGGCGAAGAAGCCGCAGCCAAGAAGCAGCGACTGGATCAGCGCCACGCCTACGACGCCGAGCCCCACACCGCGGATCGTGGCCGCGGTCAACGTGACCAGCCGCGCCGCACGCTCGTCACTTCCTGTAATCCGCTCGAGCGTGCGGTGGGCAAACCCGGCCGCCCTCTGACCGTGAACGATGAGCACGGCGGCGATCGCGAAAGAAGCGACGAACGACAATTCGGCGATGGCGAGGTCACCGGCGAAGGAGGCGAGCCATGCCACTGGGCCGCTCACCAGATGGCCATATTTTGAGAGTGCAGCGGGCAGGTTGGAAGCGACGAGTGTCCAGATCTCCGTCAGCTTTTTGCCGACCAGTGGGGTGCCGTCGAGCCATAGCGGTGGCTGCGGCATCGTCACGCCCTGGGCCTGCAAGCTCGAAACCGCCGAATAGAGCGACGTCGCCAAGGATGTCACCAATATCACCATCGGTCCCAGCATCAGAGCCACGCCGATCAGGCCGATCAGCAGTGCCGAGCCGCGATGACCGAGCCGCGGCGCCAGACGCCGATGGAGCGGGTGCAACATCACCGCCAGGATCGCAGACCAGATCAAAAGGAAAGCAAAGGGTAGGACGATCCGGGCACAGGCATAGACCAGCAGGCCCACCAGCCCGATTCGAATCGCGCTGTCGATCAAGGTCGAGGGTTCGATCGGGTCGCGAAGGTTCGGCGCCTTCCTGTCCATGGCTCTGTTCCTTGCTCAACGCATCGCGCAAGCTTGCGCGCCCGGCGCAATAGCCAGCCCAACCTGAGTTGGACTGGCCAGTTGGCGCCAGGAGCGTCGGCGGAGCTCCGCCGGACACGGCCGAGCAGGCGCTTTCAGCGCCTTCCCGCCCGGTTGACCGGGCCACCGCGATTCATCGGCGTTCCCGCCCGCACTCCCACGCCTGGCGCGCCGACACCCGGTGTTGCCACGGCACGCGCGACCGGCCTTGGCCGGAGCACGACGCCAGGGCGTGCGATACAGCCAGCAGGATAGCTGACGTACTGGCAGTAGACCGCGGCACTGACGTCCTCGGTACCGGTTGAGACGAAGGTCGCGACCAGTGCGGACATAGCGATAAGCAGCTTCATTGTTACCTCCATCAATCGTTCTTCGGGGTAGGCCCTACGAGACGGTGCGATGCCGAGTAGCCAAAGGCGTCAGGATCGAACGTTGACGGACATGTCCCATCGAACGTTCGATCAGATTGTCATCAGCGCAATCAGCACGGGGCCCCAGGCCGTCAGAAGAATGTTGCCGATGGCATAGGGGACCGTGTAGCCGAGAGCCGGGATGCTGCTTTGGGCCTCGTCCTGAATCGCCCTGAGGGCAGCGGTGATCGTGCCGGCACCGGCGCAGGCGCCCAGCACGATCAGCGGATCCATTCTGAGAACATAGCGACCGAACAGAATCCCGACGGTATGCGGCAGGAGGGACGACACCAGCCCGACTGCGACAAGGCTGAGGCCCGTCGCTTTCAGGCCGGCGACAAAGCTTGGGCCGGCACCGAGCCCGACGATGCCGATGAACATGCAGAGTCCAACCGTATCGAAAATCCAGATTGCTGGTTCTGGAATGCGGCCGAAGAACGGGTAGGCGGAGCGCAGCCATCCGAAGAGCAGGCCCATGAACAAGGCGCCGCCGCTGGCGGTCAGCGTGAGCGGCACCCCCCAGACGACGACCGAGAGCAGGCCGAACAGGCCTCCCAGGAAAATTCCCAACCCTACGAAGACCATGTCGGTCGCCGGCGTCCGCCTGTCGGAATAGCCGATCACGGCCGCGACGCGTTCGACCTCCGTCAGCGGCCCGACCAGTGACATGACGTCGCCGCGATTGAGCCGCGTCGTCGGGATCACCGGCATGGCGATGCCCGAACGTGTCAGCTTTGCCAGAAAGACCCCGCGCGCGAAATGACCCTCAGCCAATTCGGCCAGAGACGTATCGTCGAGGTTGCGGCTTGTCACGATCACGTCGAGCGCTTCGAGCGGAATGTCCAGCAGCTCGGGGTCGCTGACCTCGGGGCCGATGACATCGCCGCGTGCTGCGTGCACCTCGAAGCGTGCCATGACCGCGATGACGTCGCCGGCCCGGACGCGATGCTCCGAGGCATAATCGAACAGGACATCGCCACTACGGCCACGCAGGACGAAGATGCGAGATTTCTTTGGCAGGGCCTCCAGTTCCGCAATCGTCTTGCCGAATAATTGGGTGTTCTCGACCCGATAGGCGCGCACATCGAACAGGCGAGCGGCCGATGTGATGCCATCGGCCTCGCCGGCCGAGCCCGTCTTGTCGGAATGCGATGCTGCCGTGGCTTTGCGAGCGGCGTCGCGCAGGTCGATCCCCATGAGCTTGGGGCCGATCTTTGGCAGGAACCAGACGAGCGCAGTTGTTCCGACCAGATAAGTGACGGCGTAGGCCACGGGAATATTGTTTACGAGCGCCCGGCGCTCGGCTTCCGGCAGGTCGAGCCGCTGGATCGCTTCTCCGGCGGTTCCGATGACCGTCGATTCGGAGAAAGCACCGGCCAGGAGACCGGCCGCGGTGCCCATGTCGTAGCCGAGCAGTTTTGCGAAGGTCAGCGCCATCAGGAGACACGTCACGCACAGGACGACCGTGAGCGCCATCTGCGGAAGCGCATCCTTCTTCAGGGCCCGGAAGAATTGAGGGCCGACCTTGTAGCCGGTCGTGAAGAGGAACAGGTCGAAGAAGACCGCTTTGACGGTCGGGGGAATCTTGATGTCGAGCTGGCCGACCAGCACCCCCGCCAGCAGGCAGCCGACGACGACACCCAGGCTGAAGCTCCCGAATTTCAGCCGACCGATCAGAAAGCCGAGCGCGACCGTCAGGAATATGGCGAGCTCGGGGTTGTTCCGCAGGGCCTCCACCACGAAATTCATGCCGGACCTTTCTGCAGAATGACCGGATGATCGACCGGCGAGACGAACCGGTCGACTGCCCGATGGAGCTGCTGCGCGTAATGCGGCCTTAGTTCACTTCGCTTTGGCGGGCGCCGCGCCGCCAGGCGATTTCGTTTTGGTGAGGGCGAGATTGTAGGCATCGAAGGCTTGCCGGTAGCCGCGGGCGACCGCTCGCGTGGCCCGCCCGATCTGGCCGTAGACCTCGTCGTCGAGATTGGCGAAGGAGACGCGAACCGACCAGTCGGGCGCGTGGAAGCCGCCGCCATTGAGCAGCACGATGCCGTGATCCTCCGCGAGCCGGAACACGATGTCGAGCGGGTGAACGTGTTCCTTCATATAGGCCACGACCTCCGGCCCGACATATTTGTTGGCCCAGAATTCGAAGTCGATCAGGCCGTAATAACGATCATGCAACAGGTTCTCGGGCACCTCGATGCCCAGCCCCTCGATCATCCGCTCGGCTCTAGCCCTGACGATGCCCATGCAGGTCTTCTGGTAAAGCTTGGCCTCGTCCATCAATTCGGAGAGCGAGAACATCGACATCATCACCTGCTGCGGCAACGAGAGCCCGGCGGTGTGATTGAGTGCGATGTCGCGGCTGTCGGCGACGATGCGGTCTATCAGTTTCATGTCGCGCGGCTTCAGCGTCAGCGGCCCGTAGCGGGAATCGAGCGCCGCCGAAATCTTCTCCGGATGAGCGGCGATCGCCTTGTCGAAGATGTTCTCGCGATGGATGGCGATGACGCCCAGCCGCCAGCCGGTACAGCCGAAATATTTCGAGTAGGAATAGACGCCGATCGTATTGCGCGGCAGTGCGCCAAGCAGGCCGCGGAAGCCCTTCACGAAGGTCCCGTAGACATCATCGGTCAGCAGCAGGAGATCGGGGCGCTTCGTCTCGACCAGCTTGACGATCTTGGCAATCGTCTCTTCGCTCAGGGCAACCGCATAGGGATTGCCCGGGTTGACGACGAAGAAGGCCTTGACCTTGGGGTCCTCGAGCTTCTTCAGCTCTTCATCCGTGAACTGAAAGCGGTTCTCCTGCGGCGCTGCCACCGAGACGATGTTGAGCCCGTAATCCTCGAGATGCGGCATTTCGAGATAGGGCGTGAAGATCGGCGTCGCCAGCGCGATCGTATCCCCGGCGTTCAGCAGGCGGTTGGCCTTCAGCGACTTGAAGATGTAGCACATCGCCGCCGTGCCGCCCTCGACGGCGTAGAGGTCGAACTGGCCGGATGGGCGCGGATCGCCGCACATCGCCCACATCAGATATTCGTGCACGATCCGCTCGTTATGGACGAGCATGCGATCGGGCACCGGATAGTTGTCGCCGATGATCGAGTCGACGAGCTCATGGACGAAGGCGTCCGGCTTGAAGTCGAACTTCTTGACCGCGAAGGAGACCATGTCGCCCAGGAAGGTGGCGCCGGGCGCATCCTTGTGTTCCGCCAGCCAGTCCTCGAGACGTTTGGCGATGCCATCGGCCTTTGGCATCCCGCCGATGCCGGCCGGCTTGTTCATTACGCGCCGGCTCTCCGTGATCGCGAATTGCCCGAGCAGGAAGAAACCCTCGCGCGGTGTCATCGCCACCCAGTTCGGATTGCCGCGGCCGGCATTGAGAAGAGCGATCGAGGATTCCTGCGAGGTCAATTTGGCGAGACGGATGAGCTCGTCCTTGATCTCGAAGGGGCTGAGTTTCTCGAAGGTCCGCAGGGTGACAGGATCCATGACGTTCTCCCGACAAGAATGAAATCGAATGAATTCGAGGCGCCGCTAGGCCAGAAGCATGATGATCACCATGCCCCAGATGGTCAGAAGCGTGTTTCCGACGGCATAGGTCACGGTGTAGCCGAGCGCCGGAACCTGGCTTCCTGCGGTTTCGCAGATCATGCCGAGGGCCGCCGTTGTCGTACGAGCGCCGGCGCAGGCGCCGAGTAGGATGGCTGGATCGAACCGGAACACATACTTGCCGGCGAGCATCGCGAGGATCAGCGGGATGGCGGTGGCGAGCGCACCCCAGAGGAACAGGCCGACCCCTTGCGTCTGCAGCCCTTTGACGAAGCCCGGGCCGGCGGAGATGCCGACGACGGCGATGAAGATGTTGAGGCCGACGGAGTTCATGAACCAGACGGTCGAGCTGGGAATGCGGCCGAAGACGGGACGCACCGAACGCAGCCAGCCGAAGACGAGGCCCGAGATCAACGCGCCGCCCGCGGTCGACAGCGTCAGCGGGACGCCTCCGACCTTGAAGACGAGCGCGCCAACCAACGCACCGAGCGTGATGGCAGCACCGATGAAGGCGACATCGGCGACGTCGCTCGGGCGGTCGGCATGGCCGATGACCTTGGCGACCGCGGCAATATCCTGCGTCCGGCCGACGATGGTGATGATGTCGCCGCGGTGGATGACGGTGTCACGCAGGATGGGGATGTTCACGGCGGTGGCGCCTCGAACGATCTTTCGAAGGAAGACGCCGCGTGCCGCAGGCATCTGCGAGAGTTCGGCGAGGGTCTTGCCGTCGGCGTCCTTGCTGGTGACGTAGACATCGACGCCTTCGGCCTTCACATCGAGAAGTTCCGGATCCTCGACCTCATCGGCGTTCTGGCCGATCAGGTTGACGAGAACATCGCGCGGCCCTGCGATGGCGATGATGTCGCCCTCCTGCAGGATCGTATCGGTTGTGGCGTCCTCGATGCGGCCATTGCGCCGCACACGCTCGACGAACACGCGCGCGTCGGGCACGAGCGCTTCGGCGTCCGCCGCGCGCATCCCGATAACCTTGGCGCCGCTACGCACCCGAAAGGCGCGCAACTCGAAGCGCCGCCAGACGGAGCCGGGGCCGCCAAGCTCCGCGCCACCGCCGAGCCGTGCTTCGTAGTCCTTGCAGGCTTGGACGAGATCGATGCCGAGGAGCTTCGGTCCCAGCAGCGCCAGGACCATGGCAGAGCCCACGGTGCCGAAGATATAGGTAACCGCATAGGCGACCGGCATCGCGTCGAGATATTCCTTGGTCTGCTCGGCAGAGAGCCCCAGGCGGTTGATCGCGTCGGTCGCCAGGCCCATTGAGGCCGAGATCGTCTGCGAGCCGGCATAGAGGCCAGCTGCATATCCTGGATGGTACCCGGCAAACTTGGCGATGATGACGGGGACCGCGAGGCAGAACACGGTAACGAGGACCGCGAAGATCGCCTGCGGCGCGCCGTCTTTGGCGATGCCCCGGACGAACTGGGGTCCGACCCCGTAGCCGACCGCGAACAGGAACATCAGAAAGAACGTCGATTTCACATTGGGGGAGATCGTGATGCCGAGCTGCCCGATCACGACCGCGGCGATGAGCGTCGAGGTCACTGCGCCCAAGCTGAAGCCCTTATAGGCGAAGCCGCCGACGTAATAGCCGATCGCCAGCGACAGAAAGAGTGCGATCTCGGGGTAACTGCGTAACGTGCTAACGAACCAGTCGAACATTCCGATCCCCTCTTGCTGGAGTTCGAGGCCGCCGGCTTGCCGGCCAGCCCGTTAGAGCTTGGGCTTGCCTGGCATTCTCATTTCTTCTTGCTTGCGAGGACGTCCGGCTTCAGCAATTTGAGGCCTTTTGCTTTCTCGTAGCCGTGGATTTCCTTCACATCGAGCTTGCGCATGAAGGTGATCGTCTCATGCGTGACGACTTGACCGGGCACGAGAATGGGGAAGCCGGGCGGATAGGGAATCACGAAATTGGCCGAGATCAGCGCCGGGCCCTTGTCGATGCGGCGGTCGCATTCGGGGCTGTCTATGCGCAGATACTCGCACTTCTCTTCCTTATAGGCAGAGAAGAAGGCAGTGCGGATGTCGCCCTCCGGAGTGGTTTTTCCGGCATCCGTGCGAAACGCGTCGTGGAACCGGCTGAAATTCGGAAGGTCGGGCACATCCTTCATCAGGCTGTGCACGCGAGCGGCGAAGGCCTTGCGCTCGTCCTCGCCGCCCTGGCGCAGGCGCGCCTCGATCTCATTGCTGATCTTGAGCAGAACGCCGATCAGGAGCGCGACATCGCTGCGGGTGTTGTTGATGTTGGACTGCAGCAGCACCGAGTTGCGTGAGGTCTTGTTGACCTGGATGTTGTATTGCGCGGCCAGCAGGCCCTTGAACGAGGTGCCATCGAAACCCGCTGTTCCGCAGACCAGCGTCATGCGGGTCGGATCGAGGCAGAACTCGTCTTCCCGCATGCTGCGCAGCTGATCGTCCCAATGCGTGTCGGGCGCGAGGAAATCGACGAAGCCACTGGTTCGGTACTCGCGCGGGACCATCCCGTCGGCGCCCACGACCCTGAAGTATTTCGAGATGACCGGATGCACGGCGATCTCGTGCCTGATGTCGAGCGCGACTTCGATCGCATTCATCACCAGCCCGTAGCCTTCCAGCTCCATCTGCCGGCGTGCGACGTCGAGGCTGGCGATGAGCTGCTGGTTGGGGCTGGTCGAGGCATGGGTGAAGATGGCCTCGTGGAACTGCGCCTCGACCCTGTGAAAGTCGACATCCCTGACGAGCACCATCGACCCCTGCCGGATTGCCGACATCGACTTGTGCGTTGAATTGGTCTGGTAGACGCGCAGCCTGAGCGCGGCGGGATCGGGCACCAGGCGCGTATCGAGCAGCGTTTCGATGGATGGGTTCGCGCCGAGCCCCTCGCGCTGCTTCTTGTGCTGGACGGCCGCGTCGGGATCCTGTGCCCATGCCTCGATATCGGCGGCGGCGCCCATCGCGGTCCGTGGCCTGAGGAAAGGCGACCAGCGCGCGAAGCCGAACCAGGCCTCGTCCCACAGGAAGATCAGGTCCGGCTTGATGGCAAGGCATTCCTCCATCACCCGCCGGGTGTTGTAGATGTGGCCGTCGAAGGTGCAATTGGTCAGGTCGACCATCTTGACGCGGTCGAGGCGGCCTTCGGCCTCGAGGTCGAGCAGGGCCTTCTTGATGGTGCGCAGCGGCACTGCTCCGTACATCGAGAATTCCGTCATCGGGAAGGCATCGACGTAGAAGGGCTGCGCACCGCACAGCATCAGACCGTAATGGTGGGACTTGTGGCAGTTGCGATCGAGGATGACGATGTCGCCGGGCCCGATCAGCGCCTGCAGCACCATCTTGTTGGAGGTGCTCGTTCCGTTGGTCACGAAGAAGACCTGGTCGGCGCCGAACGCGCGCGCCGCCATCTCCTGTGCCCGCTTGATGTTGCCTGTCGGCTCCAGAAGGCTATCGAGACCGCCGGTCGTGGCGCTGCTTTCCGCCAGGAAGAGATTGATGCCGTAGAACTGCCCCATGTCGCGGATCCAGGGCGAGCGGAAGACCGACTTGCCGCGTGCGATCGGAAGGGCGTGGAAGGTGGCGACAGGCCGTTGCGCGTAGCGCTTGAGGTTGTCGAAGAACGGCGTGTCGTAGCGCGCCTCGATGCCTTCGAGCACCGAGAGATGAAGTTCGAGCGGCTCCTCGATCTGATACATGACGCGGCGGATCATGGCGGCCCGGGGGTCGCCTGCGAGCTTCTCGACGCGCCGGTCCGACAAAAGGTAGATATCGAGCTCGGGCCGGATGGCCTTGAGTCCGGCCGCAAGGCGCAGCGCCAGATCGGCCTCATCAGCCTTGTCGAGATAGGGTTGCTGCGCGGCGATCACGCTGCGCAGCACCGGGGCATCGTGCCGCGACTTCAACGCGAAGCCTTCATAGATGACGACGGCGGCGATGTTCGGGTTGAGCACGGCCGCACAGACCGCATCCTCCAGACTGCCGACCAGGACCGTCTCGTAGACGAAGGCATCCTCGGGCCGCCGCAGCCTGCGGAACTCCGCAGCCATATGTGGCCAGCGCGCCATCGGCGCCGGTGTCACTGCCAGCATCTCGAAATAGGGCCGATAGGTCGATGACTCTCCCAGCGATGATGGAAGCATGTCGACCGGATCCGCCATCGACAGATCGACCGCCTGCCACTCCTTGGAGTCGTGCTTGTAATTACCCGTGATGATCGCGACCGAAATCCGCTTGGCCAGGGCGAGAAAGCCGCTGGCATCATCGCTCTGCAACCGCTCCCGGAGGGCGGCCAGAAGCTCCTGGCCCGGGAAGGCATGGAATTCCTCGATCGCGCCGAGCTCCTGGAGCGTCGCCTCCACCATGCTGCGGGCCGTCTCACCCCTGGACCAGGAGCGCGCGACCGCGTGAAGGTCCCGCCAGCGATCCGTGCGGCCGGAAGGAGCCGAGAAGAAATGATCGATCGAACGGGATTCCTGAACTGCAGAGGCCATCGCGAATCCTTCCTCCGATCGCGCGATCCGCGTTTCAGCGGCCGGAGGCCAAGCTCAGCACAAGGAAAGAAGCCGGCGTATTGTCCTTAGGGACAGGGTGCCCGTTTTCGGGAATGTGATAGTACTTGCCGCACTCTCGGGCAAAAATACATGCAATTTTACTACTGATAAAAATCCTGTAACCGCATCGAAAAAATGGACCTATACAGATAATTCAAGTTGAGTTCATCGTTGATGATCTGCGGAGTCTATAAAATGCAGGCAAATCAAATTGTTCGCATCATGTGCCTGATTGTCGGCGGAGCGATCCTTTGGACCCTCGGTGCTCAACCGGCAACGGCCTGCAACCGGACAGCCGGATGCGCGATGGATGTTCTGCTTGAGGATCACGACATGATGCAGAATGGCCGGATGAGCGAAGCAATGCGCGCGGGCCGTGAAAA
Source organism: Allobosea lathyri (assembly GCF_900108245.1). Classification (GTDB taxonomy): domain Bacteria; phylum Pseudomonadota; class Alphaproteobacteria; order Rhizobiales; family Beijerinckiaceae; genus Allobosea; species Allobosea lathyri. The sequence continues at coordinate 17,675 of NZ_FNUY01000023.1, read as the reverse complement.
CGTCGAGGCTTTTCGTGCGTTGCAAGCGGCGCCGCAGGCGGCGAGCCGGCCACCAGCAAGGAAATGATCGCGACCGTGCCACTGGCCCGGGAGATGTTTGTGCGGAGGCGCGCTTGGCCAGGAAAACCAACCATCTGCTGACGGTTCTCGCCAGCGTCATCGCGAGCGGGTTTATGTCTCAGGCGCTCGCACAGACAGCGCCGCCTCCTGCGCAGCCCCAACCACCGGTCGGAGTTGAGACGGGTCAGAGCGAGCAGCTTCTGCCCGGGGCTCAACTCGATGCACTGGTGGCGCCGATCGCGCTCTATCCGGACACGTTGCTGGCGCAGGTCCTGATGGCATCGACTTATCCGCTTGAGGTTGTGCAGGCGGACCGGTGGGTAACGGCCAACAAGAATCTCAAAGGCGACAAGCTGAAGGCCGCCGCCGAGCAGCAGCCCTGGGATGTCAGCGTCAAATCCCTGGTCGCGACGCCCGCCGTGCTCGATATGATGAGCAAAAACCTGGATTGGACGCAGAAGCTCGGCGATGCGGTCCTGGCCCAGCAGCCCGATATCATGGACGGCGTCCAACGGATGAGGACGCGGGCCTATGACGCCAAGAAGCTGTCCTCGGGCTCGCAGCAGACGGTTTCGGTCCGGCAGGAGAGTGGCAGGCAGACGATCGTGATCGAGCCTGCCCAACCGGACACGGTCTATGTGCCCTATTACGATCCGGCGGTGGTCTACGGCTCCTGGCCCGATCCGGCCTATCCTCCCTATTACTTCCCGGCACCGGGCTACATCGCCACCGGCGTCGTCGCGACGGGCCTCGCCTTCGGCGCGGGCTATGCGCTAGGGCGCTGGAACAACGGCAATTACTGGGGCGGCAACGTCAACTGGAACAACAACAACATCAATATCAACCGCGATCGTGTGACCCATTGGGAGCATAACCCCCAGCATCGCCACGGCGTCCAGTATCGCAACAATGCAGTCCAGCAGAAATTTGCGAACAACAATCTGCGTGCCGGCAGCGAAGGCAGGATGGATTTTCGCGGGCGCAGCGGCGACCAGGTGCTGCAGCCGGGCGGCAATCGTGGTAATGCGGGGGCGGCCGCCCGCCCCGAGCAACGACCCGCCGACCGTGCAAATGCGGCCAATAGACCCGATCGCGGGCAAGGCGACCGCGCAGGAGCGGGGAATCGAGGGGATCGGCCCGGCGGCGGAGATCGCGCGCGGCCTGGCGGTGCAGGAGCGGGACGACCCGCAACTCAGCCGAGACGGCCCGACGCCGGCGCAAACCGCCGCGCACCGACGCGCGACAGCGCGTTCAGCAACATGCAGCCAGGCCGGGCGGCGAACCTCCAGGCACAGCGCGGGCATGCGAGCATGGCGCGTGCGCCAGGCGGCGGTGGACGGGCCATGCATGCCGGTGGCGGCGCCATGCGCGGCGGCGGCGGCGCTCATATGTCGCGCGGCGGTTTTGGTGGCGGCGGAGGCCGGGGTGGCGGCGGAGGCGGAGGCCGGGGCGGCGGCGGTGGGCGTCGATCCGACATCCAGCTGAAGAACCATGTCATGCTGCTCGGGCACATGGACAGCGGGCTCGGGTTCTATCGCTTCGAATATGGCGGCTCCACGATGACCTATGTCGGCGTGATCGCCCAGGAAGTTCAGCGCGTGGCACCTTCCGCCGTTTGGCGCGGCGCGGACGGCTATCTGCGGGTCGATTACCGTCAGCTCGGCATTCCGTTTCAGACCTTCGACCAATGGCAGGCCTCGGGCGCGCGCGTGCCGGCGGGCACCGGCCGACATTGACACACCACCGGCGCCTTCAGGGCGGGTTTACTCAACAGGGATGCAGTTCCATGATCCTCACATGGCCAGCAGTGCATCTGCTTGTTCGCCTACTCTGCGCGATCGCGGCTGGAGTTGCCGCATTTTCGACGGCGGCGCGAGCGCAGGAACTGTTCAAGTCACCAGATGAGGCGGCCACGGCGCTGGTGGCTGCTGCTCGCGACGACAATTTCGCGCGCTTTCGCAAAATCCTCGGCCTCGCCGGTCGCGAGATCCTGTTCTCCGGTGACGAGGTTCAGGATGCAAGCGATCGCCAGCGCTTCCTCGCGGCCTACGACAATCGGCACTCGATCAGCGAAAAGGACGCGACGGCAACGCTTCTGGTCGGGCAGGACGACTTCCCGTTCCCGATCCCGATCGTGCGTTCGGATAATGGCTGGAAGTTCGATGTCGAGATGGGCCGAAAGGAGATCGTCGCCCGTCGCATCGGCCGCAACGAGCTTGATGCCGTGCAAACCAGCCTGGCCTTTTTCGATGCGCAACAGGAGTATGCGACGAAGAATCTTGGTTCGCAGGGCGCTGGTGTCTATGCGCAAAGAATCGTCAGCCGGCCTGGTATGAAAGACGGTCTGTATTGGCCGACAGAACCCGGGCAGGAGCAGAGTCCTCTCGGTGAGCTCGCCGCCCGGGCGGCGTCTCAGGGATACACGGTTGACGAGGGACCGCAGCCTTTCCATGGCTACTATTTCAAGATCCTGACACGGCAGGGCCCGGCGGCTCCCGGAGGAAAGATCGATTATCTGGCAAGAGGCAAGATGATCGGCGGTTTTGCCCTCCTGGCCTATCCGGCGGAGTATGCGAGATCGGGCTTGACGAGCTTCCTGATCAGTCACGCCGGAACGGTCTATCAAAAGGATCTCGGCCGCGACACACGCTACATCGCCGACCGGATGCTGAGCTTCAATCCGGGTAACGGCTGGGAGAAGGTAACGCCGGAAAAGCCTTAGCAGGGCCGGGCGGCAGCCCGGCGCGGCAAGGGCGAGAAGCCAGGACCTGACCTGCCATCCGGGCTTGTCGTGTTTCCCCGCGCCGCATGGAGAAGCCGGCCCTGGAGAGACGCCGATGATCGACAGACTCCCGATTCCCAGAGGCCTGCGGGGATACAGTCTGGAATGGCTGCGCTTCGACATTACGGCGGGCCTCGCCGTTGCGGCGGTCGCCATCCCCAGCGCCGTCGCTTACCCGGCGATTGCGGGGCTCCCTCCGGAGGTCGGCGTCTACGCGAGCATTCTGCCGCTGGTGGGCTATGCGCTGTTCGGGCCGTCGCGCAAGCTGGTCGTGGGGCCTGACGCTGCGACCATGACAGTGCTGGCCGCCGCGCTCGCGAGCCTCCCGCTGGACAACCCGGCGGACCGTGTCACCGCCGCGGCCGCATTAGCGATCATGGTCGGCGTGCTGTGCGTCCTCGGGAGCAAGCTCAGCCTTGGCGTGGTCGCCTCCTTTCTCTCTCGCCCGATCCTGATCGGCTTCATCTGCGGCATCTCGGTTTCCATCCTCGTTGGCCAGATCGGACGATTGACCGGCGTACGCATCGAATCCGACGGGCTCGTGCTGCCGCTGATCGAGATCGTTCGGAACGCGAACCTGATCCATTGGCCGTCCGTGATATTCGCCGGCGCGATGTTGGGGCTGCTCGTATTATCGGCGCGCTTTCGCTCGCCGATTCCAGGACCTCTGGTGGTGGTCATCGTCGCGGGGGTGGCGTCGGCGCTGTTCGATCTCGAGGGCCGCGGCATGAAGGTGATCGGAGCTTTGCCGAGCACGATGCCCGCGCTGGCCTTCCCCAATGTGACGGGACTTCCCGTCAAGGATCTCCTGCTGGGAGCCGGAGCGATTTGGCTGGTCGGAGTCAGTTCGGGTCTTGTCGCGGCGCGCAGCTTCGGCGCGAAGGATAGGTTCGAGGTCGATGCCGACCGGGAGCTGGCGGGGCTGGGCGCCGCCAACATCTTCTCCGGCCTGTTCAGCGGCTTTCCGGTCACGGTGTCGGATTCGCGCACGGCGATCAACATCTCCGCCGGCGGCCGGTCACAGCTTTCGGGGCTCGTGGCGGCCCTCGCGCTGACGACGCTGCTGCTTTACCTCAACGATGCATTGCGCCTCCTGCCGAATCCGGCGCTGGGCGCGATCCTCGCCTTCGCCGCCCTGAACCTGATCGATGTACCGGGCCTTAGGGAGATCTGGCGGGTCAGCCGCATGGAGTTCGCCTTCGCGCTCATCAGCATGTGGGGCGCCATCAGCCTGGGCGTGCTCAGCGGCGTGGTCATAGCCATCGCCGGCACGTTGCTCCATGTCCTTCTCAAGGAGATGCGTCCGCGCGACGCGTTGCTGGGGCGCATCCCGGGCCGGCCGGGATTCTACAAGCTCCACAGGACGGAAAATGCCGCGCCGTTGCCCGGGCTGGTGCTGTTCATGATCCAGGGAAGCGTGCTGTTCTTCAACGCGGATCACGTCCGCGCCCGTTTCGAGAGCATAGCGGGGAATGCGCCGCCGGGTACGAGATGGCTTGTGCTCGATGCGAGCGCGGTCGCGCAGATCGACTCGACGGCGGCGGCCATGCTCCTGAACCTGCGGGCCGATTTGGCCGCCAAGGGCCTGAAGCTCGCCTTCGCGGAGCTCCACAAGGAGCCCAGGGACATCCTGGAACGCGCCGGTTTTTTCGAAGGTCCGGGGGCGAGTGTGGTCTTCGAGGATCTCGAGGATGCGGTTCGCGCGCTGGTGGAGGAACAGGCTCGACACGCGAAGCCGGAGGAAAGGAACGCGCAAATTCTCTAGCCAGGCGTTTCGCCGCCGCGCGGCGCTGGCCGAGTTTGCCGAACTAGGAGATGCCGGGCCTGAGGAGGCCGAGCCGTTCGGCGCAGGATACGAGTTCGACGACAGAGCGAAGCTGCATCTTCTCCATCACGTTGTGACGGTGGGCCTTGACCGTCCGCTCGGTCGTGCCGAGTTCGAAGGCGACCTGCTTGTTCATCTTGGCGCGCACGACGAGGTCGAAGACCTGGCGCTCGCGGCGGGTCAACAGGTGAAGCCGCGCCATCGCTTTGCGGCCCCAGCAATCCTGCTCGTTGGTCAGGCGATGCCGGGCGATCGCGCGGTCGATGGCCCTGATGAATTCCTCGCGTTGTACCGGCTTCGTAAAGAAATCCTCGGCCCCGGCCTGGATCGCCCTCACGCCGGCTCGAACGTCACTGTGGCCGGCCAGGAAAATGACGGGCAGGTTGGAGCCGGCCTTGCTCAGGCGGTCGAAGAGATCGGGGGCGGCGTTGTCGCGACACTGCACGTCGATAACGATGCAGCCTGCGCTTTCCCGCTCCGGCATCTGCTGCAGAATCTCGTCCGCGCTGCCATAGGCCTTCGTCCGGTAACCGCTGGCCCGGAGAAGATCATCGATTCCACTCTGAGATGCTGCATCGCTGTCAACGACATACACGAGATCTGACATGGCTAATCCCCGAATTCCATGCCGGCTCCCACCTCACGGCAGGGCGACCGGAGAGCACTTGCGATTCTAGGGCGTTTTCAGAGATTCCCGATTGCAGAGGCGGTATCTCGACGCGATCCCGCCCTCTACCGAGTTAAATCGGTTGAGGCTTCCATCCTCGGAGGGAGCAAATATGACGCGGGCGGCATCCGTCGCGATCGAGGTTGTGCAGCTGAGGCGAACGACCTGCCGCTCGCCGCTCGGCGTAACGCTGACAACCCGGCAGTTCGCCCATGGCGTCGAGAGCCGCCGAGGTGTGATGATGAAAGCCGGTGCAAAGATGTTTCCCGACCGCTTGAAGCCTATCGCATGCGTCCTCGCCTCGAAAACGCTGGCACAGGACACTCCCTCCTCGAGCCAGGCGCCCTGGATACGGTTCGCTTGCGGCCACGCACCGTCGAGCGGAGCCGCCACCAGGATCAGGGCAAGCAGGCAAAGGCGATGATTCACGGCGATCATAAAGGCCTCCACATCTTGCGCATGCCAGTTTTCGCAGTCGGTCTTCTCAGTCCAGACGCAGCTTGTTGAGACGACCCAAGAGAAAGGGCCGCGCGGCGGTGGCCCTTGGCGTGCTCGTTCATCACAGAGGACCCTCTGGCCTGCGCGTTCGCTTCCCTTGAGGCATCAATCAATGCCGCAAACGGCTTCGCGGGTAGTAGGTTACGGTTATTTACGCGCACAGCGAGCGGGTATTCGTGCTGTTCGGACGCGGCAGGTGCCGGTTTTACTTGGTTTCGACCGTCAGGCTGGGTCGTACCGGAAAGCCGGCCTGAATGGCGCCCCGAAGCAGGATGGCTCGATCGCGCGCATTGAAGTTGCGCTTGTCGAGTTCGCCGTCGAAATCGTCGAAGAAATTCGGCCGCAATTTCAGGAATTCTGCGCGGCAGTGGGCCGTCTCCACCTGAAGTCCCAGACGGGAGAAGATGAGTGCGGCAACGAAATGGTAGAGCGCAAACTGGCGCAGATTGGCACGCCGGATGAGATCGGCTGCCCGTGTATCATCGCCCTGCATATAGGCAGCCAGAGCCAGGATCCCGGTATAATAATCGGAATGACCGGCGTTCCTGGTCAATGCCTCCTCGATGAGGGCCGCCCCACGCGACCATTCGCCGGCTTGGGCCACCCGGCTGCCGAATTCCGCGAGCAATTCCGTGTCATTCGGATTGAGTTGCAGCGCCCTGGCCCCGATCCGCAGAGCCTCGGTCGGCTGCTTGCTGAAATAGAGGACGGTCATCAAGGCCTGCAGTGCCCGGATATTCTCCGGATCGATGCGCACTGCGCGTTCGGCGGCCTGTCGCGCCCGTTCGATCGGGCTTGGTGGGCCGGGCCGCCGGTTCAGTTGGAAGCGGTCCTCGTCGAGATAGATATAGGACAACATGGCCCAGTCGGTTGCATTGTCGGGGTAACGCGCTGTGACCTGCTCGAGGCATTCGCGCGTCTGGGCATGTGCGTTCCCGTCGAGCACGGTGCGATAACGATAGAAGCGGTACGAGCATTGATAGATTTCAGGGCTTTGCGCGCTCCGCGTGGGCTGCGGCGCCGCGCTGAAGATGATTCCATAGGGTTGAGCAACCGCCGTGGCGACCTTCGCGGCTATCGTCGCTTCGATGTCGACGAGATTGTTGGTCCGTGGGTCGGCATCGTAGGCGCCGGACCAGATGATGGCGGATGTTTCGCCGTCGAGAACGCGGCTGGTCACCCTGAGCTTGCCCTCGAACAACCTGACGCCGCCTTCCAGGATATAGCGGCCGCCGAGCCGTTGCCGGATCTCTTCTGTTGAGGCTGTCGGCGAGATCGTGCCCGGCGTCTCCCGCCGAAAAACGGTCAACTCCTTGAAGCGCGCAAGCTGTGACAAGAGCTCTTCCCCGATGCCGGCCACGTAGAAATCGACCTCGGGATCTCTCGACAGGTTGACGAAGGGCTTGACGACCAGGGACGGTCCCTCGGGCTGGGCAGCCATTGTCGTGGAAGGCGCGGGCGGTGAGGTTGTTGGCGCGCGGGCTAGCGAGACGACGATGATCGCGGCCATTGCAGCCATGCTGCCCACGAACCATGGGTTCAGCCACGCAGCGACGGACCGGCCGAATTCGCGTCTTCCGGACGGTATGGGCTGCGCCTCATGGTCCCGATCCCCCGACAACTCGTGCCGCCAATGGAAGCGGGGCACATAGCCGCCCTTTGGTATTTCGATCACGACGGGATCGGAGCTTCCGCCGAGAAGGTAGTGGCGCTCCAGGGCGCGTCGAAGCCGGCCTGCCTCGATGCGAACGACCGGATCGTTTCGAATGTCGAAATTGGGGTTTCGGCCGAAGACCTCGACGGCGATAGAATAGGCTTTGATGCGATCTCCCCGGCCGATCAGCGTCTCATTAATCACATAGACCAGGAATTGGCGCACCCGCTTCGGCACGCTGAACTGAGCACTGGCTAAAATTCGATCCAATTCTGCGCGGACGTCAGCTTCGCCGGGCTCTGACGCGGCTTGCGCGCACGAGCCATCAATATCGGCGTAATTGAACCGTGGCAGTTCCATGGAATTGGCTCCCCAAGCCAAGAATCCAAGCTAGAACCAGTTCACAAAGAGCGACTGTACCTGCGTAATCTCCCGTTATTTACTCCCATTCGGCCGAGGCGACCAGATAATTGTGGTCATTCGCAGCGGGGCTCACCGTAATGGACCCAGGCGTCATGGCGGCCATTCGGCGGTTGCCGAGGCACAAGAAGGCCATCGAGGAATTGGTGCTGTTCAGCGAGAGCTTCCGCGGACTGTGCGGGGATCTCGCTGACGCGGAGGCTGCTCTGCAGCTTTGGCAGACGTCAGGAGATACCGGGGCCGCCGCGCGCTGCCTGGAATACGGCCATATCGTCGACGGGCTCGAAGCAGAGCTTCGACAAGCAATTCACGAGCGACAGACCCAGTTGGGAACACCACGCCAAATGTGAACTCGAGCAGCCCCTGAAAAGTGGAGAACTCCAATGTCCAAGCACATGAACTGGATCTTCGCCGTCTCGTTGGCGGCGGTCGTTGCGGGATGCGCTACCTATCCCACGGTGACCAGTCAAACCGTAATCATTGCCGGCGTAGGACCGGTCGAAGTTGAGCAGCTCAACGTGGAGGTCGTCAATGTCATGCCGGCCGAGCGCCTCGTGGTGGTCCGTCAGGGCCGCCGCAGCTGGGGTGTGCTGGTGCCGGAGGTCTTCGGCGACCTGCAGAACATCCGCACGGGTGACCGGGTCGAAATCCGACGCATCGATGGCGTGATCCTGGGCGCGAGGCGTGCCCGGAAAGGGGCGAGGCCGGGCATCGTCTACACCGAAGCGGTCAGCGGACCGCCCTTCCAGAACCTGCCGGACAAATTTGTCGTGCGCTCGCTGACACTGACTGCGCGCTTCGAGAGTTTCGATCCTGCGACCGGGATCGTGAACTATGTCGGCCCGGCCGGACCGCGGACCCATCAAGTGGTCGACCCCGACATCAAGGCGGATATCACGCGACTGAGGCGCGGCGACATGGTCGATCTGACCTTCGCCGAAGCTTTCCATTTCCAGAAATACTGAGCCGGCCGGCTCTGCCGCACGTGGTTCGTGACTCATAGCCGGCGTGTAATGCAATGCCTGCGATTAGGAAGGGGAGTTCCAGGCGATGTCGATCGCACACGAAAATCCTAACACGGACGTGCTCGCCGACGAGAGCTTCATGTCCGCGGATGATTTGCGGTCCTACATGACCGACCTCGAAATGGCGAAGGCCTCCAAGCTGGTTGGCGCCATGGACAAGGCCGAGGAGGCGCGCCGGAAGCTGGTCGCCACCTTGCAGAACGAGATCGCCGTCACGCCGGAGAAGATCGCCGAAATCAAACATAGCCTGGCGAACAAGACCCGCGCGGCGGCCGGGCGAGGCGAGACGGAGGTGCTTGTCATGCGCTTTCCGAGCGCGCTCTGCGTGGATAAGGGCCGGGCGATCAACAATGCCGAAGCCGGCTGGCCAGCGACGCTGACCGGCAGGCCGCGGCAAGCCTACGAGTTCTGGAAGGAGCATCTGCAGCCCGCCAAGTACAAGCTTCGCGCGATGATCATCGACTGGCCCGGCGGCTTGCCGGGCGACGTCGCGTTTTATCTCAGCTGGTCCTAGCGCAAACGGAGTCCGGCGATGAAATCCGATGTCGGCGAGCCCCTGAAAAGAAAGCCTTACGAGCGGAAGCTGCGCGACCTGCATGCAGAGTTGGTCAAGCTCCAGGAATGGGCGAAACATGACGGCGGGAAGGTCTGTATCGTCTTCGAGGGACGCGACGGCGCCGGCAAGGGCGGCGTTATCAAGGCCATCACGGAGCGGGTCAGTCCCCGGGTCTTCCGTGTCGTCGCCCTGCCGCCTCCGACCGAGCGCGAGCGCTCGCAAATGTATGTCCAGCGATACCTGCCACATCTTCCCGCAGCCGGTGAAATCGTGATCTTCGATCGCAGTTGGTACAATCGAGCGGGCGTCGAGCGGGTCATGGGCTTCTGCACGGAGGAGCAGGCCAAGGGGTTCCTGCAGAGTGTATCCGGCGTCGAGAAGGCCGTCGTCGATTCCGGCACTATTCTTTTGAAATACTGGCTCGAAGTCGGCCAGGAAGAACAGACGCGCCGCATGCAGGAGCGCATCAACGACCCAAGGAAGATATGGAAGCTTTCTCCGATGGACCTGAAGTCCTACTCGCGCTGGTCCGATTACTCGCGCGCGCGCAATGAGATGTTCCGCTCAAGCGATACGTCATGGGCGCCGTGGTACGCCGTCCACTCGGACGACAAGCGCCAGGCGCGACTGAATATCATCTCTCACATTCTCAGTTCCGTCCCCTATGAAGCGCCGCCGCGGGAGAAGGTAAAACTGCCGAAACGACAGAAATCAGGCGACCGCGAGGAAGTGAACTTCGCGCGAAATTGGATAGGTTAGATTTCCTGCTCTGTCATTTGAGTATGGCCCTTCGGAACAAGTGACACGGACGGCTTCGTTATCGCCGAGATCGAGCAAACTGACGTCGATCAGCAGGTAGAGCTTCCGCCCTGGTTAAGAGGAGAGGTTATCAGTATCCCCGAGTATCGGAATGGCGTGCGTTTCGAGCGAGGGAATGGCCGGATATGAACCAGCGGATACTTTGCCGGAAAGGGGGAGCATTTCAATGTGGGTTTTGATGTATGTCTTCTCGTATTCGGTTAATCCTGCCGCCACCAACGATAGGGCAGAGTGGAGGCTGATGCCGACTGTAGTTTTTCAGGAATTTTCAACCGAAATACGATGCAAATCGGCCAAATCCAAACTTGAAGATAGCTTGAAGGACGCGGGAGTGAAAATAAAGCGCGGTCTGGAAGACCTAAAAATTGCTGGAACATCCGGCCCTGGCGAAATAATTATAGCTTATAGTGTCGAGTGCCTTCAGAAATAGCCCCGTATTTGGGGCCTTCGGCCGCGGCAGCATCAGGATGCCTGGCTCGCCGGCAACAGCGACAGACCTGCGTCTGGCGGCTGTACGTGAAGGTGTGCAGCAGTTGATGGGCCATACTGTCCTTCGACCGCTGGCCGCCAGTGGCGATCATCATCGCCGGCGGCAGGATTCGTCCACAGCCCGACGAAATGCCGACCGATGTGGCGTTCCTCCGTAAGCCGTACTCGGAAGCGAGTGTTTTGCAGGCCGTTCGCCAAGCCGCCTAATTGGCGAGTTTCGACGTATTGATCCGGAGTGTCACTATTACGCCCTCGGGTGACCAGTTGTAGTCGATCGCTCCCCCGAGCTGCCCAGACACGCTGCGCACGACAAGGCGGCTGCCATATCCACCGGCGCCGTTAGGCGGTTCGACGGTGGGGCCACCATGCTCGGTCCAAACAATCGTGATGTCCTCCTCGCCCGAGGAACCCGATACATCGAGCGTGCCTGTCTCTGCCGATAGCGCGCCATACTTTAGCGAGTTCGTCGCGAGTTCATGGAGTACGAGCGCCAATGCGGTCGCGGCGCCTTCGCCGACGCCCATACGCGGGACCGCCACGCGGATGCGCCCGCTGAAGGCGCCCATATCCTCATATGGAGAGAGCAGGATTGACACCAGGTCGCCCAACAGTGCGGCGTGGCCCTGATGGCCGGGAAGAGGCCGCACCAGATCATGTGCGCGTCCCAGCGCCGATAAGCGCCCCGTCAATTCGACGGCCATCTCCTTGGCCGTTGTGGTCGAGCGCGAGGAGATCTGCGTCAGCCCGGAGGCGATGGCCAACAGGTTCTTGACGCGATGGCTCATCTCGCCTGCAAGCAACTCATGGCCCTCTTCGGCCTGCTTGCGCCCGGTCACATCGAGGAAGATGCCGTATGCTATGCCCTGTTGCAGATTGGAATCGTCGCCGATGCCGCGGGCGGAAATCCACCGGATCTCGTTGTCGATGATGATGCGGAAGTCGATTTCATAAGCGCCGACGATGGCCCGCGTCGCCGTGAAAGCAGCTCGAACACGATCCCGATCGGCGGGGTGGATGCGGGCCGAAAGGTCCTCGAACTTTACCGGGTCCCCGTGCGGCACTGCCCATAAGGCGTAACCCCGTTCGTCCATCGCAAACAGGTCAGTCTCCACATTCCAGGACCACAGGGCGACACCTGCTGCTCGGATCGCGTATCGCAAGCTGTCGGCGTTCCACAACAGTGGGCTTGTCGGCATGATAAGACTCTGGGGACACTGCGGCACGAGAAGCCATGCTAACAGCTGAGACCGCGTCACCCTATGTCTTTCGGGGCATAACCCCCCGAGCGCGGGTCCTTCTTCTTCGCGGAAGGGTTTATGGCACAAATAAATAAACCGAGTTGCGTGTCCGGTAGTCGTTAAATGCGGCGTCAGCCACCAGCCGCCGCAATGGCACTTGCCGGCCTCCTTCGGAGCGCCGGCTTTTTTTGTGTGGAACAAGCGCGGGATGAACCGGTTGTCCGGGCGCGCTCCGGCGTCGCGTGGCTCGCTGCTTCCTCCCATTGGCCAGCGGGCCGCGCGTTCGTCTCCGATCAAAATCAAGTTCGGGAGAGACAGTATGACGGACAAAAAAGACGACACTGTCGGTCAGCCTCGGCGCGGGAGCGACAGCAGGCCTCGACCCGGCTCCGGAACGCCGACCGTCCACAAGAGTGGAAAAGGCGATGCTGCTCCGGCGAAGTCACCCACAAAGGGTGATACGAAGCCTTCGAGCTCTTGGAGCCCCATCGATCCGGGGCGCCCGACGAAGTAGGTTCTCAGTAGCGGCCGTTCGCTTCGAGGCGACGACGGTCAAAAGGCCCGGCACTCCGAAAGGAGGCCGGGCCTTTTTTCGTTTCAGTGGCGAACTCGCCCGGCTCCTGTTGCGTTCATCCGCATCGCCGGGTCATCAGCCCGCTCGGCGTTCGCTTTCGGGTGAGGTTCGTCCTCGTGAGCGCGGGCCGCCGTCCGTCGGGGCGGCGGCCTTTCAGTGTTAGGGATATTGGTCGATCGCAGAAGGCGCGGCGGGTCTAGCGTTCGCTCAGGCTGCGGAACGCTTCGCCGCCACAGCCGTGATCTCGATCGCATGGCCCGGCGACGCCAGCTGAGCGCCGACCGTGGCCCGCGTTGGCGCATGGCCCGGAGCGACCCATTTGTCGTAGACGGCGTTCATCTCAGCAATTTTCGAGATGTCCGTCAGAAAGATCTGCACACTCAGGATGAGGTCCTTGGCGCTGCCGGCGCTCTCCAGCGTTTCCTCGAGCAGCGCCAGCACCTCTTCGGTCTGCTCCGTTAGCGAGCGCCCTTCGGTCTTCTCGGCGATATGGCCGGCCAGGAAGACAATGCCGTTGAAGATAGCGGCATCGCACCAGCGATGGGTCAGTCCGATGCGTTCGATCGACATAGCGTGTCCTCAGTTGAGCGCGGCGGGGGCCGGCAAGCACAGTGCCTGGCGCTGATACGTGGCACAGATCGATTCGTCACCGACGGCTTCTTCGCGCTCGGTGAGGTCGACGCAAGGGAGCATTCTGAGGAAGGGCTATTCTTAGCCCCGCTGTCGGATTTCGCTAAGCCGGTGGATCTCTGAACGCAGGAAGGCAACGGCCGCTTCTCCCTGATCCCCTTGATATCTCGCTCCTCGCATCGGTCGTGCCGGTAAGAGCTTGCGGCCCGCGCTTATGACAGTCGACGGTCTCTTATGTCGATAATCCGGTCGACTAAGTCCGCGTGGGCGACCAGGAGCTTCTGCAATGGCCCCAGCGGCCGGAACGCTCGCATGTCGTGGTCGTCCTCGTCCTCCCTTGCCCAGGACGCGATTGCCTCGTCTGCGGCCGCCGTGTGCTCCTCGTTCGCCGTGGCGCCCGTTGGCGCGCCGGCTTCTTCCGCGATCCGCTGCGCAATCATCAGCCTAAGGTCCTGCTCGACAGAAAGCAGCGGCTCGAGCTCGTCTGTGTACGCCATTCCGTTGCCTCAAGATTTGTCGTTGCCGCGGGCTTTCGTGATGACCGCTGGTTCATCCGGTCACCGCACCGCGGCGATCTGCCTTCACTTAACGGGTCACGTCTAGCCCGCCATACCACGACGGAGAACAGGCCTGGCGGCTTGCTATGGCGACCTGCATGGCAGCATTGAGAGGCAGCTGCGCCGGCCGGAGATGCTAGACAGGCCTTCGAGCCCGCGGCCCGCTATAGCGGGCTTCTTCTCTAGGAACTACCGCCAAGCCCGGTGGCGCGCGGCGGAAAGAAGGACGAGGCAGCCAAACTTCCCGGGCTTCGTGAGCTTCGTGATCGAACAAACTGCAGTTTCCTGCGTTTATTCAGTCCAATCACCTCGAAAAGGAGAGTCCCATGGACTGGAACCGTGTCGAAGGAAACTGGAAGCAAATCAAGGGCAGCGTCAAGGAGCAGTGGGGCAAACTCACGGACGACGATCTCGACGTGATTGCGGGTAAGCGCGACCAACTGGAAGGCAAGATCCAGGAGCGATACGGGATCGAGAAGGACAAGGTGAAGTCCGACGTCGATACTTGGTACAACCGCCAGACTTGGTGATCCGCCGACGATCGAGCCGGCACGCTGCCCAGCTGCTGCGCTTGTCGGCGTGTCGGCGTCTTCTAGTCAAGCGCCGGGTATTTGTCGGCGCTTATACGATTGCGTCCGCAATGGGCGGCTAGCGGACGCTGGTTGATGCTCGCCGATCGGCGGCGCCAGCCTTCGTCGAAAGTCGTGTCGTGATTCCGCGTCGCAGTCGAACCCCGCAAGTCTATTAGCGCTTTTCGATCTCGGCCAAATAAGAGCGCACGGCGCGTTCCGGCTCATGCCAGGAGGCACTGCCTTTGCCCTGGTTCTCGGGCGGCTCCTTCCAGCCCGGTTCGATTCCCGTCATGTCCGGCAGGAGATGGGCGATGCCCTTGTGGCAGTCGATGCAGGTTTTCTCGCCGGGGATCAAGAAGCGGCTGTGGATGTCCGCCGCACGCCGGGTCTGCTTGGTGAAATCCATCGCCACGGAGGAGTGGCAGTTGCGGCATTCGAGCGAGTCGTTGGCCTTCAGCCGCGCCCATTCGTGCTTGGCGAGTTCGAGCCGCATGCCCAGGAACTTCTCGCGGGTCGAGATCGTGCCGAAGATCTTGCCCCAGACCTCCTTCGAGGCCTGCATCTTGCGAGCGATCTTGTCGGTCCAGTTGTGCGGCACATGGCAGTCGGGGCAGCTGGCGCGCACCCCGGAACGGTTGGAGAAGTGCACCGTCTGCGTCAGCTCCTGATAGACGTTGTCGCGCATCTCGTGACAGGAGGTGCAGAACTTCTCGGTGTTGGTCACCTCGAGCGCGGTGTTGAAACCGCCCCAGAAGATCACGCCGCAGACGAAACCGCCGAGTGTCAGGAAGCCAAGCGGAAGATAGGCGCTGGGCCGGCTGATGACGCGCCAGAAGCGAACGGCTACGCCCCAACACCAAAGGACGAGGGATTTAAGTCTGGCCATCATTCCGCCCCGCTACGGCTTTCGACCGACGTCTTTGGCATCCTGGAACCGGTTCGGCACCAATGGCTGCACGTCGGTCTGCTGGACATGGCAGGCCGTGCAGAAATAGCGGCGCGGCGTCACGTCCGAGAGCACCTGGCCATCTCGGTCCTGGAAATGGGTGATGCTGATCATCGGTGCGCCCGAGCCCTCGGTAAACTCACGCCTGTGGCAATCCATGCAGCGGTTGGTGTTGAGCGTGAGTTGGTAGCCGTCGATCGAATGCGGGATCACAGGCGGCTGCTCGGGATAGTTGCGCATCCGCCTGACGTCATCGACGATCGGGCGGCCGAGCGCGGGCACCCGTTCGAGCTCCATGGGCTGCGCGTTGCCGGTCACGCGCGGTACGATCCTGATCGGCGCTCCGTCCTGCGAGAGCGCGCCGACGGTGAGGACGACGAAGGCTGCCAGGGCAGTTCCGAGAAGGGTCCAGGAGCGCATCAGGCTCAGACCGCCAGGATCTTGACCGCGCATTTCTTGAAATCCGTCTGCTTGGAGATGGGATCGGTGGCGTCGAGAGTGGTCTTGTTGATGAGCTGGCTGGCGTCGAACCACGGAACGAAGATCACGCCTGACGGCATGCGGTTGCGGCCTCGCGTTTCGACGCGGGTGCGCATCTCGCCGCGCCGCGAGATGATCCGGATTTCCGCGCCTTGGTTGAGCCCGCGGTTGCGCGCGTCCTCGGGGTGCATGAAGCAGCGCGCACCGGGGAAGGCTTTGTAGAGCTCCGGCACGCGCATGGTCATCGAACCGGAGTGCCAGTGTTCCAAGACGCGCCCGGTGACAAGCCACAGATCGTACTCGCCATCGGGCGATTCCGCCGGGGGCTCGTAGGGCACAGCTATGATGCGGGCCTTGCCGTCCTTGTTGCCGTAGAACTCGACGCCTTTGCCAGCCTTGACGTACGGATCCAGGCCCTCGCGGTAGCGCCAGAGCGTCTCCTTTCCGTCGACAACCGGCCAGCGCAGGCCGCGCACCTCGTGGTAGAGGTCGTAAGGTCCGAGATCGTGGCCATGGCCCCTGCCGAAAGTGGCATATTCCTCGAACAGCCCCTTATGGACATAGAAGCCGTATTGCTTTGATTCCTGGTTCTCGTAACCAGCTTCAATCTCGGAAAGCGGAAATTTGTCGACGTTGCCGTTGCGGTAAAGCACGTCAAACAAGGTCTTGCCGCGATAGTTCGGATTGGCCTCGAGAATCTCGGCCGGCCAGACCTCGTCGGTCGTGAAGCGCTTCGAGAATTCCATGAGCTGCCAGAGGTCGGAGCGGGCCTGGCCGGGCGCGTCGACGAGCTGGTGCCAGACATGGGTGCGCCGCTCGGCATTGCCATAGGCGCCCTCCTTCTCGACCCACATTGCGGCGGGCAGGATCAGGTCGGCGGCCATTGCCGTCACGGTCGGGTAGGCATCCGAGACGACGATGAAGTTCTCCGGGTTGCGATAGCCCGGATAGGTCTCGTTGCTGTTGTTGGGCGCGGCCTGGAGGTTGTTGTTGACCTGGATCCAGTAGAAATTCAGCTTGCCGTCCTTGAGCATGCGGTCCTGCTCGACGGCGTGGTAGCCCGGCTTCTCCGGGATGATGCCATGCGGAATTCGCCAGATTTCCTCGGCATGCTTGCGGTGTTCGGGGTTGGTCACCACCATGTCGGCCGGGAGGCGATGGGCGAAGGTGCCGACCTCGCGCGCCGTGCCGCAGGCTGAGGGCTGGCCGGTCAGCGAGAACGGGCTGTTGCCGGGCTCAGAGATCTTACCCGTCAGCAGGTGCAGGTTATAGACCATCTGGTTCGCCCAGACGCCACGCACATGCTGGTTGAAGCCCATCGTCCAGAGCGACATAACCTTGCGCTTGGGATCGGCATAGAGTTCGGCAAGCTGCTGCAGGAAGCCCGGCTCGACCCCGGTCAGGGCGGAGACCTTCTCCAGCGTGTAGTCTTTCACAAAGGCGGCGAAGGCTTCGAAGTCGATCGGAGTCGTGGCGGTGACGTCGGCGGCCTTGCGCGCTTTCATCTCGCGCGGATCGTCCGGACGGAGGCCATAGCCGATATCCGTGGCGCCCTTCAGGAAGGTGGTATGCTTGTCGACGAAATCCTTGTTCACCCGCCCGGTCGAGATGATGTGGTTGGCGATGTAGTTCAGGACCGCCAGGTCCGTGCCCGGCTTGAAGATGATCGGGATATCGGCGAGGTCCGAGCTGCGATGGGTGAAGGTCGAGAGCACCGCGACCTTCACATGCGGATGGCCGAGCCGACGGTCGGTCAACCGGGTCCACAGGATAGGGTGCATCTCCGCCATGTTCGAGCCCCAGAGCACGAAGGCGTCGGCATGCTCGAAATCGTCATAGCAGCCCATCGGCTCGTCCATGCCGAAGGTGCGCATGAAGGCGTA
>NZ_FNUY01000024.1 GCF_900108245.1 Allobosea lathyri | reverse complement strand
CGCAGACCCGCGAGCACATCCTGCTGGCGCGCCAGGTCGGCGTTCCCGCGCTGGTGGTGTTCATGAACAAGGTCGATCTCGTCGACGACGCCGAGTTGCTCGAGCTGGTCGAGATGGAGATTCGCGAGCTTCTGTCGAAGTACGACTTCCCCGGCGACGACATCCCGATCACCAAGGGTTCGGCGAAGGTTGCGCTGGACAACGGCGACAAGACCATCGGCCATGACGCGGTGCTGGCGCTGATGAAGACGGTCGACGAGTACATCCCGCAGCCGGCGCGTCCGCTGGACCTGCCGTTCCTGATGCCGGTGGAAGACGTGTTCTCGATCTCGGGCCGTGGCACGGTGGTGACCGGTCGCGTCGAGCGCGGCATCGTCAAGGTCGGCGAGGAAATCGAGATCGTCGGCCTGAAGGACACGGTCAAGACGACGGTGACCGGCGTCGAGATGTTCCGCAAGCTGCTCGACCAGGGCCAGGCTGGCGACAACATCGGCGCGCTGCTGCGCGGCACGAAGCGTGAAGACGTCGAGCGCGGGCAGATCCTGTGCAAGCCGGGTTCGGTGAAGCCGCACACCAAGTTCAAGGCCGAGGCCTACATCCTGACGAAGGAGGAGGGCGGTCGCCACACCCCGTTCTTCACCAATTATCGTCCGCAGTTCTACTTCCGCACGACGGACGTGACCGGCGTCGTGCACCTGCCCGAGGGCACCGAGATGGTGATGCCTGGCGACAACATCGCCATGGAAGTCCACCTGATCGTGCCGATCGCGATGGAAGAGAAGCTGCGCTTCGCCATCCGCGAAGGCGGCCGCACGGTTGGAGCCGGTGTTGTCGCTACGATCATTGCCTGATCGCACTGTTGCGAACTGAGTTGCGGAAAGGGCGGTGGAAACACCGCCCTTTTTTGTCGCCGGCAATGCAGGGAGTTTGAATTTCGACTTGAAAAGCCGGAGCGATTGGGGCAAAGCATCGCCGACTACAGGGGTGTAGCTCAGTTGGTAGAGTACCGGTCTCCAAAACCGGTTGTCGTAGGTTCGAGCCCTACCGCCCCTGCCAGTCTCGCCGCTCGATCGGCCAAGCTGTCCGATGGTGCCAAGGCGCCCGACCAGCACAGATGCCAGCGGCCCTGTACCAAACATCATGACCCAGAGCATCACGACCCAGAACATCTATGACGATGCCGGCTTTTTCGACGGCTACAGCCGCCTGCCGCGTTCGGTCGAGGGGCTTGCCGGTGCGCCCGAATGGCCGGCGATTCAAACGCTGCTCCCGGACATGCGCGGGCTTCGCGTGCTCGATCTCGGCTGCGGATTCGGCTGGTTCTGCCGCTGGGCCCGCGAGAACGGTGCTGCCAGCGTCGAAGGCGTCGATGTTTCCGAGCGGATGCTGGCGCGCGCCGTGGCGGAGACGCATGACAGCGCCATCGGCTATACGAGAGCTGACCTCGAAACTTTCGAGCCGCAAGGCGAGGCGTTCGATCTGGTCTACAGCTCTCTGGCGTTCCACTACATCCAGGACCTGAAGGGCCTGCTGGAACGGGTGCATCAGTCGCTCGCGCCTGGCGGCAGGCTCGTCTGCACGGTCGAGCATCCGATGATGACGGCGCCGACGCTCGCGGGCTGGGCGCAGGATGGCGCGGGGCGGCCGACATGGCCGGTCAGCGCCTATCTCGATGAGGGACCCCGCAGCACCGACTGGCTGGCGAAGGGCGTCGTCAAGCTGCACCGGTCGATCGAGACCTATCTCGACCTGTTGTTGCAGGCGGGCTTCGCGCTGAGTCGCCTGAAGGAATGGGGCCCGAGCCCGGAGCAGGTCGTGGCCAATCCTGACTGGATCAAGGAGCGGCAGCGCCCGCCTTTCCTGCTATTGGCGGCGCAGCGCGCGTAAGCGGCCAGCCCGGCATATCCGAGTTTCAAAAGGCGCTTGGCTAACGCCTCGCCGCGATGTAAGAGGCTCTCATGACGGCGCGCGGCTTGAAGAAGCCCCGCGCCGCGAATGTTTCAGGACGGCCGATTCGGCGCAGCGGCTACGGCTCGCGACGCAGTATTGGAACCCGAGGTGACCTTTATGGCGAAGACCAATCCCTTCAGCTTCCTGCAGGATGTGCGCACCGAAGCGTCCAAGGTCACCTGGCCGTCGCGACGCGAGACATTGATCACCACGGGCCTCGTGCTGGCCATGGTGGTCGTCTCCAGCCTGTTCTTCCTTTTCACCGATACGATCATCCGCTGGTCGCTCGGCATCATCCTCGGCGCGCGCTGAACGGAGCCAATGACGTGAGCACCCGCTGGTACATCGTCCACGCTTATTCCAATTTCGAGAACAAGGTCGCGCAGTCGATTCGCGATCAGGCGGCGCAGCGCAATCTCGCCGACAAGTTCGAAGAGGTTCTGGTCCCGACCGAAAAGGTCGTCGAGGTTCGCCGCGGCCGCAAGGTCGATGCCGAGCGCAAATTCTTCCCCGGCTACGTGCTGGTGAAGTGCGAGATGACCGACGAAGTCTATCACCTGATCAAGAACACGCCGAAGGTCACGGGCTTCCTGGGCGCCGACAAGGCCAAGCCCATGCCGATTCCCGAATCCGAGGCCATGCGGATCAAGGGCCAGGTGGCCGAGGGCATCGAGCGGCCCAAGCCGACCGTGGTCTTCGAGATCGGCGAGCAGGTGAAGGTGGCCGACGGCCCGTTCGCCTCGTTCAACGGCGTTGTCGAGGATGTCGACCACAGCCGCGCACGGCTCAAGGTCGCCGTGTCGATCTTCGGCCGCGCCACGCCGGTCGAGCTCGAATACGGTCAGGTCGAGAAGCTCTGATCCGCGCCTGCCGCGCGTTAACCGGATAACACCCGCAATCGGCCGCTCCCGCTATCCTGCCTCGAGACCGCCAGCCAAGGCGCGAACAGGGAGGATAGCATGAGCGGCCAACGCGTTTTGATGATCGTCGGCGATCCGCGCTCTTAATGCAGAGCGCATCTTGGCGCGCGAGGCGCTGCGCCTCAATGCCGGGCGCGAGCGCGTCGACACCCCGGGGCAGAGCGGCCAAACCGACGCAAGGGGCTTCCCTTTCCGGCACGCCTGTGCCATAGGCCGCGCCTCACATGCGTGGAAGGCCGGCCGGTCGCCAACCGGATAACCCTGCCGCACCACGCTCTGCAACCACCCTGATCCCGAGCGAAAGCAGTTCGCGGGCGGGGCGCCGTCGTTCCGGTTGGCACTGGGCGGACGGCAGGAGCAGCCATCATGGCAAAGAAGATCACGGGCTACGTGAAGCTTCAGGTTCCGGCGGGCGCGGCCAATCCGTCGCCGCCGATCGGTCCGGCGCTGGGTCAGCGCGGCCTCAACATCATGGAATTCTGCAAGGCCTTCAATGCGAAGACCGCGCAGATGGAAAAGGGCATGCCGATCCCGGTGATCATCACCGCGTATCAGGATCGTTCCTTCACCTTCGAGATGAAGCAGCCGCCGGTCTCGTACTGGCTGAAGAAGGCCGCCGGCCTGACCGCCGGTTCCAAGACGCCCGGTCGCGGCGGCAATGTCGGCAAGGTTACTGTCGCCCAGATCAACGAGATCGCCGAAAAGAAGATGGCCGATCTCAACTGCGATTCGGTCGAATCCGCCTCGTCCATGATCAAGGGCTCCGCCCGGTCCATGGGCCTGGAAGTCGTGGGCTGAGGGGACGAACATGGCACATACCGGAAAGCGCGTCGTCAAGGCCCGTGAGGGCATCGACCGTATCAAGCTTTACCCGCTCACCGAGGCCGTCACCCTGGTCAAGGAGCGCGCCAACGCGAAGTTCGACGAGACCGTCGAAGTCGCGATGAACCTCGGCGTCGATCCCCGTCATGCCGATCAGATGGTCCGTGGCGTCTGCAACCTGCCGAACGGTTCGGGCCGCGTTCTGCGCGTCGCCGTGTTCGCACGTGGCGCCAAGGCCGAAGAGGCCAAGA
The DNA here is from genome assembly GCF_900108245.1 of Allobosea lathyri. Lineage (GTDB taxonomy): Bacteria > Pseudomonadota > Alphaproteobacteria > Rhizobiales > Beijerinckiaceae > Allobosea > Allobosea lathyri. The sequence goes on along the minus strand of NZ_FNUY01000024.1, from coordinate 14,255 downwards.
AGGCCGGAGCCGACATCGTCGGTGCCGAAGAGCTGGTCGAGATCGTCTCCAAGGGCACGATCGACTTCGATCGCTGCATTGCGACCCCGGACATGATGCCGCTGGTCGGCCGTCTCGGTAAGGTGCTCGGCCCGCGCGGCCTGATGCCGAACCCGAAGGTCGGCACGGTGACCATGGACCTGACGAGCGCCGTCGCGGCCTCGAAGGGCGGCTCGGTCGAGTTCCGCGTCGAGAAGGCCGGCATCGTGCATGCCGCCGTCGGCAAGGTCTCGTTCACGGCCGAGAAGCTGGCCGAGAACATCAAGGCCTTCGCCGATTCCGTCGCCAAGGCGAAGCCGGCCGGCGCCAAGGGCACCTATATCCAGCGCGTCGCGATCTCGTCGACGATGGGTCCGGGCGTCAAGATCGAGCCCAATACGGTTCTGGGCGGCTGAGGTCGGGCGGCCGGCTTTGAGAGCCGGCCATGCCTGCCCTTGATCTTGCGGAGTCAAGATCCCACTTGGCAGAAGCAGGCGAAGGCGTTATGACGCGGGCCTGTTTCCATAAGTGATGTGGGCTCCAGCGTGCTTCGCACGAGGGGGTCCGTTTCGCGTTTTTCGGCGGTTCGCCGCCGAAGAATGGGTTTTTCGAGCTTTGAAGAGTGATCTTCGGGTTCGAATCACCCAGTCCTGTCTGAGACTGCAGGTGCTCCGAGGGTTCGCCCGAGGGCATAATTTCGCCAAGAGGCCTGCATAGACGGTGCAAGAGCTCAAGCGGGATCGCGAGATCCCGAAGACGGTTCGAACCATCTCGCCCGATTTGCGGCCTAGCAGCCACGAGCGGGGACAGGGCACTGAGCGTCGCTCCGATCAAGCGCCGGTGTCAACCGGGGTTTGTTAAGAGCGACACGTGCAACCGGCGGCGAGCCCCTCAAGGCCTGCCGCCTACCGGAGAGAGCCCAGTGGATAGAACGGCAAAGAATGATGCCGTCGCGACGCTGAACGGTGTGTTTGCGAACACGTCGGTCGTCGTTGTGGCCCACTATGCGGGTTTGACGGTGGCCCAGTTCCAGAAGCTTCGTCGCGAGATGAAGGCCAATGGCGCCACCGTGAAGGTCGCAAAGAACCGGCTGGCCAAGATCGCTCTTGAAGGCACCGACGTCGCGTCCATCAGCAATCTGCTGACGGGTCCCACCCTGATCGCTTATTCCAACGATCCGGTCGCGGCGCCGAAGGTCGCCACCGCTTTCGCCAAGGAGAACGACAAGCTCGTCATCCTCGGCGGCGCGATGGGCAAGACCGCCCTGAACCCCGATGGCATCAAGGCTTTGGCCACGATGCCCTCGCTCGACGAACTGCGCGCCAAGTTGCTCGGCCTCCTGCAGGCCCCTGCGACGAAGATCGCCCAGCTCTCGACCGCGCCTGCCGCAAAGCTCGCGCGCGTGTTCCAGGCATATGCCGACAAGGATGCGGCCTGAGTTTAGGCCAGTTACCCCTGATCAACGTTCGAACCTCTTTTACGTAGGAACTTAACCATGGCTGATCTTACCAAGCTCGTCGACGAGCTGTCCGCTCTGACGGTCCTCGAGGCCGCTGACCTCGCCAAGCTTCTCGAAGAGAAGTGGGGCGTCTCCGCCGCTGCCGCCGTCGCCGTTGCCGGCCCGGCTGCTGGCCCCGCTGCCGCTGCTGTCGAAGAGCAGACCGAGTTCACCGTCGTTCTTGCCGCCGCTGGCGACAAGAAGATCGAAGTGATCAAGGAAGTCCGCGCCATCACCGGTCTTGGCCTGAAGGAAGCCAAGGACCTGGTCGAGGCCGCCCCGAAGCCTGTCAAGGAGTCGGTGACCAAGGACGAGGCCGAGAAGCTGAAGAAGCAGCTTGAGGCCGTCGGCGCCAAGGTCGAGCTCAAGTGAGCAGGACCGGCATGATGCCGGTCCGACTTTAATCGCTAAGCACAGTCCCGGGGCGGTTCGCCGCCTCCGGGGCTGTTGCGTCGTTTCCGCTCCCATGGTGCGGACAGGTTGCAAGAGCCCTCAGCGCAACTTTGCGTTGTCGGTCTATCCAGATGAAGTCGGCGCGATCAGGCGCCGAACGGCTCACCCGGCGGCCCGTGCCGCCAGCGCCCGGACCCCCGGGTGAGCCGTCCGAAAGAACGCGAGGAACAACATGGTCAATTCGCTCCAGGGCCGCAGGCGCGTCCGCAAGTTCTTCGGCAAGCTCAAGGAAGTCGCGCAGATGCCGAACCTCATCGAGGTTCAGAAGGCGTCCTACGACCAGTTCCTGATGGTTGAAGAGCCCAAGGGCGGCCGCGGCGACGAAGGCCTGCAGTCCGTCTTCAAGTCGGTGTTCCCGATCGGCGATTTCGCTGGCGCCTCGCTGCTCGAATTCGTGAAGTACACCTTCGAGCCGCCGAAATACGATGTCGACGAGTGCCGCCAGCGCGGCATGACCTTCTCGGCGCCGCTCAAGGTGACGCTGCGCTTGATCGTGTTCGATATCGATCCCGACACCCAGGCGAAGTCGGTCAAGGACATCAAGGAGCAGGATGTCTACATGGGCGACATGCCGCTCATGACGGATAACGGCACCTTCATCGTCAACGGCACCGAGCGCGTCATCGTCTCGCAGATGCACCGTTCGCCGGGCGTGTTCTTCGACCACGACAAGGGCAAGACCCATTCCTCGGGCAAGCTGCTCTTCGCCGCGCGCATCATCCCCTATCGTGGCTCCTGGCTCGACATCGAGTTCGACGCCAAGGACATCGTCTACGCCCGCATCGACCGGAAGCGTAAGATCCCGGTCACGTCGCTGCTGTTCGCGCTCGGCATGGACGGCGAGGAGATCCTCAGCCGCTTCTACGACCACATCAACTATGTGCGCGACGCCAAGGGCTGGCGCGTTCCCTACGATGCCGAGCGCATGAAGGGCTTCAAGGCGACCGTCGACCTGATCGACGCCGACACCGGCGAAGTCGTGGTCGAGGCCGGCAAGAAGCTCGTCGCCCGTACCGCGCGCCAGCTGGCCGAGAAGGGCCTGAAGTTCCTGCGCGCCACGGACGAGGATCTGTACACCCAGTACATCGCCGAGGATCTGGTGAACCCGGCGACCGGCGAAGTCTTCGCCGAGGCCGGCGAGGAGATCACCGAGAAGTCGCTGAAGCTGCTGACCGATGAAGGCTTCGACGAGATCCCGGTTCTGGATATCGACCACATCACAGTCGGCCCCTATATCCGCAACACGCTGAACGTGGACAAGAACTCGCGCCGCGAAGAGGCGCTGTTCGACATCTACCGCGTGATGCGTCCCGGCGAACCGCCGACGCTCGAGACCGCCGAGAACATGTTCCAGTCGCTGTTCTTCGACTCGGAGCGCTACGACCTCTCGGCCGTCGGCCGCGTCAAGATGAACATGCGTCTCGACCTCGACGCCGAGGACACCGTGCGCATCCTGCGCAAGGAGGACATCTTCGCGGTCGTGAAGGCGCTGGTCGACCTGCGCGACGGCAAGGGCGAGATCGACGACATCGACCATCTCGGCAACCGGCGCGTGCGCTCGGTCGGCGAGTTGATGGAGAACCAGTATCGCCTGGGTCTGCTGCGCATGGAGCGCGCCATCAAGGAGCGCATGTCCTCGGTCGACATCGACACCGTGATGCCGCAGGACCTGATCAACGCGAAGCCGGCGGCTGCCGCCGTGCGCGAGTTCTTCGGCTCGTCGCAGCTTTCGCAGTTCATGGACCAGACGAACCCGCTCTCGGAAGTCACTCACAAGCGTCGTCTTTCGGCGCTTGGCCCGGGTGGTCTGACCCGTGAGCGCGCCGGCTTCGAAGTGCGCGACGTGCACCCGACGCATTATGGCCGCATCTGCCCGATCGAGACGCCGGAAGGCCCGAATATCGGTCTCATCAACTCGCTCGCCACCTTCGCGCGGGTGAACAAGTACGGTTTCATCGAGAGCCCCTACCGCCGCATCCGCGACGGCCGCCAGACCGACGAGATCATCTATCTCTCGGCGATGGAGGAGGCGAAGTACAACGTCGCCCAGGCCAACGCTGCGACCGACAAGGAAGGCCGTCTCACCGACGACCTGATCGTCTGCCGCCGCGCCGGCGAAGTCATCGTCACGCCGGTCGACAAGGTCGACTTCATGGACGTGTCGCCCAAGCAGCTGGTTTCGGTCGCCGCGGCGCTGATCCCGTTCCTTGAGAACGACGACGCGAACCGCGCTCTGATGGGCTCGAACATGCAGCGCCAGGCGGTGCCGCTGGTTCGCGCCGACGCGCCTTTCGTCGGCACCGGCATGGAAGCGGTCGTCGCCCGCGACTCGGGCGCTGCGATCGCTGCCCGCCGCGGCGGCATCGTCGACCAGGTCGACGCGACGCGTATCGTTATCCGCGCGTCCGACGAGATGGACCCGACCAAGCCTGGCGTCGACATCTACCGCCTGCAGAAGTTCCAGCGCTCCAACCAGTCGACCTGCATCACGCAGCGCCCGCTGGTCCGCGTCGGCGACGTCATCAAGAAGGGTGACATCGTCGCGGACGGCCCGTCGACCGAGTTCGGCGAGCTCGCGCTCGGCCGCAACGTGCTCGTCGCGTTCATGCCCTGGAATGGCTACAACTTCGAAGACTCGATCCTGCTCTCGGAGAAGATCGTCTCGGAAGACATCTTCACCTCGATCCATATCGAGGAATTCGAGGTCATGGCCCGCGACACGAAGCTGGGTCCTGAGGAAATCACGCGCGATATCCCGAATGTTTCGGAAGAAGCGCTGAAGAACCTGGATGAGGCCGGCATCGTCTATATCGGCGCGGAAGTGGCGGCTGGCGACATCCTCGTCGGCAAGATCACGCCCAAGGGCGAAAGCCCGATGACGCCGGAAGAAAAGCTGCTGCGCGCCATCTTCGGCGAGAAGGCTTCTGACGTTCGCGACACCTCGCTGCGGGTGCCGCCGGGCGTGCAGGGCACGATCGTCGAGGTCCGGGTGTTCAACCGCCATGGCGTCGACAAGGACGAGCGCGCTCAGGCGATCGAGCGCGAGGAGATCGAGCGTCTCGCCAAGGACCGCGACGACGAGCAGGCGATCCTGGACCGCAACACCTTTGCGCGTCTGGCCGAGATCCTGACCGGCAAGACGGGTCTCGCCGGACCGAAGGGCTTCAAGAAGGACACGGTGATCACCCGCGAGGGCATGACCGAGTTCCCGCGTTCGCAGTGGTGGCTGTTTGCGGTCGGTGACGACCCGTTGATGACCGAAATCGAAGCGATGCGGAAGCAGTACGACGAGTCGAAGAAGCGCCTCGAGCAGCGCTTCCTCGACAAGGTCGAGAAGCTGCAGCGTGGCGACGAATTGCCGCCCGGCGTGATGAAGATGGTCAAGGTCTTCGTCGCGGTGAAGCGCAAGATCCAGCCCGGCGACAAGATGGCCGGCCGTCACGGCAACAAGGGTGTGGTTTCGCGCATCGTTGCGGCCGAGGACATGCCGTTCCTCGAGGACGGCACCCATGCCGACATCGTGCTCAACCCGCTCGGTGTGCCCAGCCGCATGAACGTTGGTCAGATTCTGGAGACCCATCTCGGATGGGCCGCCGCGGGTCTGGGCAAGCAGATCGGCGCGGCGCTCGACGCCTACAAGAAGGGCCATGACGTCAAGGCGCTCAGGGCTTCGTTCGACGCCGTCTACGATGACAACGAGATCATCGCCTCGATGGATGAGGACGAGCTCGTCGAGATGGGTCAGAACCTGCGCCGCGGCGTGCCGATGGCCACTCCGGTGTTCAACGGCGCCAAGGAGGCCGATATCGAGCGTCTTCTGGAGCAGGCGGGGCTTCACTCGTCCGGCCAGTCCACGCTCTATGACGGACGCACCGGTGAGCCCTTCGACCGTAAGGTCACTGTCGGCTACATCTACATGCTGAAGCTGCACCATCTGGTCGACGACAAGATCCATGCGCGTTCGATCGGCCCGTACTCGCTCGTTACCCAGCAGCCGCTTGGCGGCAAGGCGCAGTTCGGTGGTCAGCGTTTCGGCGAGATGGAGGTCTGGGCGCTCGAGGCTTACGGCGCCGCCTACACGCTGCAGGAAATGCTGACGGTGAAGTCGGACGACGTCGCGGGCCGCACCAAGGTCTACGAGTCGATCGTGCGCGGCGAGGACAACTTCGAGGCGGGCATCCCGGAGAGCTTCAACGTGCTCGTCAAGGAAATGCGCTCGCTCGGCCTCAACGTCGAACTGATCAGCAACAAGGTGAAGCCGGGTGAATTGCCGCCGGCTGAAGCGGCCGAATAAGCCGCCCGGCGCGTCCTTCTAGGGCGTACCGACTACGAGACAATGCCTGCGGCACTCACGCCGCAGGCCGATGATGATAAAGGCCGGGCAGGGTGGTTTTCAGCCCCCACCGGCGGCAGGAGACAGGCGATGAAGCAAGAGGTCATGAACCTTTTCGGCCAGCAGCCGGTGCAGCAGGCCTTCGACGCGATCAAGATTTCGATCGCGAGCCCGGAGAAGATCCTGTCCTGGTCCTATGGCGAGATCAAAAAGCCGGAGACCATCAACTACCGGACCTTCAAGCCCGAGCGCGACGGCCTGTTCTGCGCCCGCATCTTCGGGCCGATCAAGGACTACGAGTGCCTGTGCGGCAAGTACAAGCGCATGAAGTTCAAAGGCGTCATCTGCGAGAAGTGCGGCGTCGAAGTCACGCTCGCACGCGTCCGGCGCGAGCGCATGGGCCATATCGAGCTCGCAGCTCCCGTCGCCCATATCTGGTTCCTGAAGTCGCTGCCCTCGCGCATCGGCCTCCTGATGGATATGCCGCTCAAGGAGCTGGAGCGCGTCCTCTATTTCGAATCCTATGTCGTCATCGAGCCGGGCCTGACGCCTCTCAAGGATCGTCAGCTCCTGTCCGAGGAGGAGTATGTCCGCTGCCAGGAAGAGTATGGCGCGGATACCTTCACGGCGATGATCGGCGCGGAAGCCATCCGCGAGATGCTGCGCGCGCTCGACCTCGACCAGATCAACGCCGATCTCAAGCATGAGATCGCGACGACGACGTCCGAGCTGAAGCCCAAGAAGCTGATGAAGCGTCTCAAGATCATCGAGGCGTTCCAGCTTTCGGGGAACAAGCCGGAATGGATGGTCATGACCATCATCCCGGTGATCCCGCCCGATCTGCGCCCGCTGGTGCCGCTCGATGGCGGCCGCTTCGCGACCTCCGACCTGAACGATCTCTATCGCCGCGTCATCAACCGCAACAACCGCCTGAAGCGGCTGATCGAATTGCGCGCGCCCGACATCATCATCCGCAACGAGAAGCGGATGCTGCAGGAATCGGTCGATGCGCTGTTCGACAACGGCCGTCGCGGCCGCGTCATCACGGGCGCCAACAAGCGTCCGCTGAAGTCGCTCGCCGACATGCTCAAGGGCAAGCAGGGCCGCTTCCGCCAGAACCTGCTCGGCAAGCGCGTCGACTATTCCGGCCGTTCGGTCATCGTCGTGGGGCCCGAGCTGAAGCTGCACCAGTGCGGCCTGCCCAAGAAGATGGCGCTGGAGCTGTTCAAGCCGTTCATCTATGCGCGCCTCGACGCCAAGGGCTACTCGACCACGGTCAAGCAGGCCAAGAAGCTGGTCGAGAAGGAGAAGCCCGAGGTCTGGGACATCCTGGACGAGGTCATCCGCGAGCATCCGGTGATGCTGAACCGCGCGCCGACGCTGCACCGTCTCGGCATCCAGGCGTTCGAGCCGACACTGATCGAGGGCAAGGCGATCCAGCTGCACCCGCTGGTCTGCGCCGCCTTCAACGCCGACTTCGACGGCGACCAGATGGCCGTGCACGTCCCGCTGTCGCTGGAAGCGCAGCTGGAAGCGCGCGTCCTGATGATGTCGACCAACAACATCCTGCACCCGGCCAACGGTCTTCCGATCATCGTGCCATCGCAGGACATCGTGCTCGGGCTGTACTACCTCTCGATCGTCTCGGACGGCGAGCCGGGCCAGGGCAAGATCTTCGGTGATTTCGGCGAGCTCGAATTCGCGCTGCACGAGAAGGTCGTGACGCTGCATTCGAAGATCAAATACCGCTGGACCGGCGTCGGCCAGGACGGCAAGTCCTACACCAAGATCTACGACACCACGCCGGGCCGCGTCATCCTTTCGACAGCGCTGCCGCAGCACCCGAACATGACCTTCGACGTCAGCAACCGCCTGATGACGAAGAAGGAAATCTCCGGGATGATCGACGCCGTCTATCGCGGCTGCGGTCAGAAGGAGTCGGTGATCTTCTGCGACCGCATCATGTCGCTGGGCTTCACGCACGCCTTCAAGGCCGGCATCTCGTTCGGCAAGGACGACATGGTGATCCCCGAGAACAAGTGGGAGATCGTCGATACGACGCGCGTGCTCGCCAAGGATTACGAGCAGCAGTACCAGGACGGCCTGATCACCCAGGGCGAGAAGTACAACAAGGTCGTCGACGCCTGGGCGAAGTGCTCCGACAGGCTCGCCAAGGAGATGATGGAACGCATCTCGACCGTGAAGAAGGACGAGAACGGTCGCGATAAGCCGATCAACTCGATCTACATGATGAGCCACTCCGGAGCGCGTGGTTCGCCAGCCCAGATGAAGCAGCTCGCGGCGATGCGCGGCCTGATGGCCAAGCCTTCGGGCGAGATCATCGAGTCGCCGATCATCTCGAACTTCAAGGAAGGCCTCGACGTGCTCGAGTACTTCAACTCGACCCACGGAGCCCGCAAGGGTCTCGCCGACACCGCGCTCAAGACGGCCAACTCCGGCTATCTCACGCGTCGTCTCGTCGACGTGGCGCAGGACGCCATCATCTCCGAGGTCGATTGCGGCTCGGAGAGCGGCATCAAGATGCGCGCCATCATCGATGCCGGCCAGGTCGTCGCTTCGCTCGGCATTCGCATTCTCGGCCGTTCGGCGGCTGAGGACGTGACGGATATCGACGGCAAGGTCCTGGTGCCGAAGGGCACGATGATCGACGAGCATCACATCGAGGCCATCAACGCCGCCGGTGTGCAGGAAGTGAAGATCCGTTCGGTGCTGACCTGCGCCACGAAGAACGGCGTCTGCGCGACCTGCTACGGACGCGATCTTGCCCGTGGCACGCCTGTCAATATGGGCGAGGCTGTCGGCGTCATCGCGGCGCAGTCGATCGGCGAGCCCGGCACGCAGCTCACCATGCGTACCTTCCACATCGGCGGCGCGGCGACCATCGCCGACCAGTCCTTCGTGGAGTCCAACTTCGAGGGCGTCGTGAAGATGCGCAACCGCAACGTTGCGCGGAACTCGGACGGCGACCTCATCGCCATGGCGCGCAACATCGCCGTGGTGATCGTTGGGCCCGATGGGGCCGAGCGCGCGGTTCACCGCGTCCAGTTCGGTTCGAAGCTGCGTATCGACGAGGGCGACAAGGTCAAGCGCGGCCAGCGCCTGATCGAGTGGGATCCCTATTCCCGCCCGATCCTGGCGGAAGTCGACGGTTCGGTCGGCTTCGAGGACCTCGTCGACGGCATGTCGATCACCGAGACGACCGACGAGGCGACGGGCATCAACAAGCGCGTCGTCATCGACTGGCGCGGTTCGGCCCGTACCTCGGATCTGCGCCCGGCGCTGACCGTGCACGGTCCGGACGGCAAGATCGCCAAGCTCGCGCGTGGCGGCGAAGCCCGCTACATCCTGCCGGTGGAAGGCATCATCTCGGTCGAGCCGGGTGCCCATATCAAGGCAGGCGACGTGCTGGCCCGTGTCTCGACCGACTCGGCCAAGACCCGCGACATCACCGGCGGTCTGCCGCGGGTGGCGGAGCTGTTCGAGGCGCGTCGTCCCAAGGATGCGGCGATCATTGCCGAGAAGTCGGGCGTCATCGGCTTCGGCAAGGACTACAAGAACAAGCGCCGCGTCACGCTGACCCCGCATGACGGCTCGGAAGGGCTCGAATACCTGATCCCGAAGGGCAAGCACATCCATCTCCAGGACGGCGACGTCGTGGAGACGGGCGACTACATCCTCGACGGCAACCCGGCACCGCACGACATCCTGGCGATCAAGGGCGTCGAGGAGCTGGCGGCTTATCTGGTGAACGAGATCCAGGAGGTCTATCGCCTCCAGGGCGTGGGCATCAACGACAAGCACATCGAGGTCATCGTCCGGCAGATGCTGCAGAAGGTCGAGATCACGGAGTCGGGCGATACCGACATCCTGACGGGCGACCAGATCGACCGCATCGAGCTGCGCGAGATCAACGCCAAGATGGCGGAGGAGGGCAAGAAGCCGGCTAGCGGCGTTCCGGTCCTGCTCGGCATCACCAAGGCGAGCTTGCAGACGCGCTCCTTCATCTCGGCGGCGTCGTTCCAGGAAACCACCCGCGTCCTCACGGAAGCGGCGGTCAACGGCAAGTACGACACGCTGGAAGGCCTCAAGGAGAACGTCATCGTCGGCTCGCTGATCCCGGCCGGCACCGGCGCACAGGTTGCCCGCATCAAGCAGGTCGCCACCCGTCGTGACGATCTCATCGTCGGCCAGAAGGCCGATGCGGCGGCGAAAGCCGCGGCATCCGCCGCCAAGGCAGCGGCTGTTGCGGCGGCGTTGCCCGCAGCCGAGTGATGTCTCCGACATCGCACTGATATCGGAAAGGGCCGCCTCACAGGGCGGCCCTTTCTTTTTGAGCCATTGCCCGTTCTGCGGGGAGGCGCTAGGTTCGAGCCGCGGGCTTTTGCTGCGCTAAACTGATGAATTCGCAGCTTGAGACCGTGCATTCGCGCATGGATGCGATTTCGGGGTTGACGCGACTCGGCATGCGAGTCATAAGCGCGCCACTATCGATGGCTGTCGGACACGTTTGTCACCTTGTTTTGAAACGGGTGAGCTTCGCGACCGAAACTCCATCGGAATTCCAGCGTCGATCGACGACATGGCAAGATGCAAGAACGCGGAGCAATCCGTGTTCCTCTGCTGGCGGACGCGCCTGAAGCCCCTGCGGGGAGCTGATGGCGCCGTTTCGTCTTTGACATGGCTTCTTTCGATCTGGGCATCAGATTTAGAGATTTCCAAACGCTCAGTGGAGCGAGAGGCCAGAATGCCGACAATCAGCCAGCTCATTCGCAAGCCGCGTTCGCCCGTCAAGGCGCGCAACACCGCTCCGGCGCTCGAGTCCTGCCCGCAGAAGCGTGGCGTCTGCACGCGCGTCTATACGACGACGCCGAAGAAGCCGAACTCCGCTCTGCGTAAGGTCGCGAAGGTGCGCCTGACCAACGGCTTCGAGGTCATTGGTTACATTCCTGGTGAAGGCCACAACCTTCAGGAACACTCGGTCGTCATGATCCGCGGCGGCCGCGTCAAGGACTTGCCCGGCGTGCGCTACCACATCCTGCGCGGCGTGCTCGATACCCAGGGCGTCAAGAACCGCAAGCAGCGCCGTTCGAAATATGGCGCCAAGCGTCCTAAGTGAGTTCTGCCTGACCGGCGGGTGCCAAGCCTCCGCCGGTTCGCAGCTTTGAAGATTTTACCGGAGACTAGACGATGTCCCGCCGCCATAGTGCTGAAAAGCGCGAAATTATTCCTGACCCGAAGTTCCACGATATCATCGTGACGAAGTTCATGAACTCGGTCATGTACGAAGGCAAGAAGTCGACCGCCGAGCGGATCGTCTACGGCGCTTTCGACATCATCGAGAGCAAGATGAAGAGCGATCCGCTCGCCGTCTTCAAGAGCGCGCTCGAGAACGTCGCTCCGGCGATCGAAGTCCGCTCGCGTCGCGTCGGCGGCGCCACCTATCAGGTTCCGGTCGAGGTTCGCACCGAGCGTCGTCAGGCGCTGGCGATCCGCTGGCTGATCACGGCCGCTCGCGGCCGCAACGACAAGACAATGGTCGAGCGTCTCTCCTCGGAGCTGATGGATGCGGCCAGCAACCGTGGAAACGCCGTGAAGAAGCGCGAAGACACACACCGGATGGCGGAAGCCAACCGCGCCTTCTCGCATTATCGCTGGTAATCGTCCGCGGCACCTTCGGAAAGACAGAGCAGTCCAATGGCCCGTTCCCATCCCATCGACCGTTATCGTAACTTCGGCATCATGGCTCACATTGATGCCGGGAAGACGACGACGACCGAGCGCATCCTTTTCTATACCGGCAAGTCCCACAAGATCGGCGAAGTCCATGACGGCGCCGCCACCATGGACTGGATGACGCAGGAGCAGGAGCGGGGCATCACGATCACGTCTGCCGCGACGACCTGCCTCTGGCGCGAGCATCGCCTGAACATCATCGACACCCCCGGCCACGTCGACTTCACCATCGAAGTCGAGCGTTCGCTGCGCGTGCTCGACGGTGCCGTCTGCGTGCTCGACGGCAACCAGGGCGTCGAGCCCCAGACCGAGACCGTCTGGCGCCAGGCCGACAAGTATGACGTGCCGCGCGTCGTGTTCGTCAACAAGATGGACAAGACCGGCGCCGATTTCTATCGCTGCGTCCAGGACATCATCGACCGCGTCGCCGGCAAGCCCGTCTGCCTGCAGATCCCGATCGGTGCCGAGTCGGAATTCGCCGGCGTCATCGACCTGATCAAGATGAAGGCGATCGTCTGGAATGGCGAAGCGCTGGGTGCGTCCTTCGAAGAGAAGGACATTCCGGCCGACCTGCTCGACAAGGCGGTCGAATACCGTGGCAAGCTGATCGAAGCCGCCGTCGACATGGACGATGCGGCGATGGAAGCCTATCTCGAAGGCACCGAGCCTGATGCCGAGACGCTGCGCCGTCTCGTGCGTACCGCCGTGCAGCGCCGCGCCTTCCATCCGGTGCTGTGTGGTTCGGCCTTCAAGAACAAGGGCGTGCAGCCGCTTCTTGACGCCGTCGTCGACTTCCTGCCTTCGCCGGTCGATCGTGGCGAGATCAAGGGCATCGATTTCAAGACCGAGGAAGAGACCGTTCGTCATCCGACGGATGAGGATCCCTTCTCCATGCTCGCCTTCAAGATCATGGACGATCCGTTCGTCGGCACGATCACCTTCTGCCGCGTCTATTCCGGCAAGGTCGAGACGGGCCAGGGCGTGATCAACTCGACGCGCGACAAGAAAGAGCGTGTCGGCCGCATGCTGCTGATGCACGCGAACAACCGCGAAGACATCAAGGAGGCTTTCGCCGGCGACATCGTCGCCCTGGCCGGCCTCAAGGATGTCCGCACCGGCGACACGCTGTGCGACCCGATCAAGGCGGTCATCCTCGAGCGGATGGAATTCCCCGAGCCGGTCATCACGATCGCGATCGAGCCGAAGTCCAAGGCCGACCAGGAGAAGCTGGGCCTCGCTCTGGCGAAGCTCGCGAACGAGGATCCCTCGTTCCGTGTTTCGACCGACCAGGAGAGCGGCCAGACCATCCTGAAGGGCATGGGCGAACTGCATCTCGACATCAAGGTCGACATCCTGCGCCGGACCTACAAGGTGGACGCCAATATCGGCGCGCCGCAGGTGGCCTATCGCGAGACGCTGACCAAGAAGGTCGAAGTCGACTACACCCACAAGAAGCAGACCGGCGGTACCGGCCAGTTCGCCCGCGTCAAGCTGGTGATCGAGCCCAACGAGACCGGCAAGGGCTTCGAGTTCGAGTCGAAGGTCGTCGGCGGCACGGTTCCGAAGGAATACATCCCCGGCGTGGAAAAGGGCCTCAACTCGGTCATCGGATCGGGCGTGATCGCCGGCTTCCCGGTTGTCGACGTCAAGGTCACGCTGATCGACGGCGCCTTCCACGAAGTCGACTCGTCGGCCCTGGCCTTCGAAATCGCCTCGCGTGCCGCTCTGCGTGAAGGTCTGCAGAAGGGCGGCTCCGTGCTGCTCGAGCCGATCATGAAGGTCGAGGTGGTGACCCCGGAAGACTATACCGGTTCGGTCATCGGCGATCTGAACTCGCGTCGTGGCCAGATCCAGGGTCAGGACATGCGCGGCAACGCGGTCGTCGTGAATGCGATGGTGCCGCTGGCCAACATGTTCGGCTACGTCAACCAGCTGCGCTCGTTCAGCCAGGGACGTGCCAACTACACGATGCAGTTCGACCACTACGAGCAAGTGCCTTCGGCGGTCGCCGCCGAGGTTCAGGCCAAGTACGCCTGACAAGTACGCCTGAACCGACAAAACTATTCGCTGAACATTGAAAACGACCTGACTGACGGAGGCTACGATGGCCAAAGAGAAATTCGCGCGCACGAAGCCGCATTGCAACATTGGTACGATTGGTCACGTCGACCATGGCAAGACGAGCTTGACGGCAGCGAT